>NZ_BBOJ01000012.1 GCF_000974445.1 Lentzea aerocolonigenes | reverse complement strand
CTACGTCGCCCAGGCCGCGGGCGGCCCGGCCACGCCGGGATGGCAGCGCACCATACGCCGACGCCGGGGCCAGGCCAACTACCGCTTGGTGCGGTACGCGGACGATTTCCTGGTGCTGGTGTCGGGCAGCCGTGAGCACGCTGAACAGTTGCGTGAGGTGGTGGCGGAGGTGCTGGCGCCGATGGGGTTATGCCTGTCGGCGTCCAAGACGATGATCACCCATATCGACGAGGGCTTCGATTTTCTGGGGTGGCGTATCCAGCGTCATCGGCAGAAGGGCAGCGATCGGCGCTACATCTACACCTATCCGTCCCGGCAATCGCTCAAGGCGATCATGGGCAAGGTGAAGAAGTTGTGTCGACAGGACATCAACCGGCCGCTTCCGGTCTTGCTGAGTCGGCTCAACCCGGCTCTGCGGGGTTGGTGCGCCTACTTCCAGCCGGGGGTGTCGAGTTCGACCTTCCACTGGCTGAGTCATCTCACCTGGCGGCAGGTCATTGGATGGATCCGACGCAAACACCGCCGGATCACGTGGAAGCAGCTCCGCCGACGTTATTGCGGCGGCGGATGGTGGCCGATCACAGCGCGGGGACGGCTGTTCGAACCGGGCCGGGTGTCCACTACTCGCTACCGGTATCGAGGAGCCCGTATTCCTACGCCCTGGGCGGCCATCGGATGAGGCGACCCGATCGTCCACACGGGAATCATGGAGAGCCCGGTGCTCAGTAATGGGCACGCCGGGTTCGGGAGGCGGCTCGGAGAAACCCACCAGCAGCAATGCTGACAGGGCGCTCCGAGTCGACCTCACCACGCGCTGCAGACGCGGGTCGGCGATGATCGAATCATGGAGGACCAGTACCTCCGGCTGCTGTTCAACGTGCACATGGTCAGGATCGTCCCCGAGGACGCTCCGGTGATCGCGTCCAGCTGCACCCTGTGGGAGTACGAGAAAGCCATGCCGGTGACGTTCATCGAGGCTGATCTCGTGAACGTGTTCGTGCAGGATCCGGGCGCGATCATTCGAACCCGAATGCTGTTCGACCGTTTGGCTGAGGTCGCCTTGGATGAGGAACAATCTCGGAGGAAGCTGGCGGAGTACGTCGGCCGATCGCGAGAGGACCTCGATGACCCAGGAACGTGCATGGCGTAAGAGCAGCTACAGCGGTGGCACGGAGGATGGTGACTGTGTCGAGGTGTCGCTGGCCCAAGACGCTCTCGTCCGGGACTCGAAGAACCCGTCCGGAGGCGTCCTGACCTTCAGTTCCACCGCTTGGAAAAACTTCCTCGAAAGTCGTTGAACCGTCTCCCTTCCCCGCACGTGTTCCCGCCGTCGAACGGGATCAAGGGGGACGGGCAATGGACGAGAAGACGGTGCTGCTGCCGAAGCAGGGCGGTCAGGTTGTGCCGCTGCGCAGGACTGCTCCGCTGCGGGTGGACGTCGCGGGTGGCGGTCCCGTCGGTCTCGCCTTCGCCTGCACCGTGAAGTCGTTGCTGGGGGACAGGGTCTCGGTGCGCGTCCACGACCGTCGCTGGATGCGCCGGGGCAACCGCGTCGTGTGGCGCGGTGTGGCTGAGGGCAACAACCGGCGCGAGCAGGTCGTGACGCTGCAGAGCAACGTGTGGGCGGCGCTGCCCGTTGCCGTGCAGCAACGGCTTTTCGTGCCGGGCAGGTTCTCCGAGATGTGGCCGCTCGGCCCGGACTCGCCGGAGTCGAAGGGCCGTCCGCGCAACATCAAGATCCGCTGGATCGAGGACGCCCTGCTGGACATGGCCCAGGACGTCTACGGCATCGAGGTGATCCCCGAGGCCTACACCAAGCCCGACCGCTGGGACGGCCTGCACGTCCTCGCGATCGCCGACGGCGCCCGCTCCGCGACCCGTGACTCGTTGAAGGACCAGTTCGGCACGCCGAGCCGTGAACTGTTCTCTGTGGACGGTTCGCCGCTGGACGAGCGCGTCCTCGGCATCCGCGTGACGGCCAAGGTCCCGGACGAGCACACCGTGCCGTTGACGGTGGCGCAGAACAGGTTCCTGTTCAACTCGCTCGGCGGTGGCTTCATCAACATGCGCCTGACCGCCGAGGAAGCCTCCGAGATCGTGGCGCTGGGCGAGAGTGGCCCGGTGTCGTGCATCGGCAAGTTCGGCTGCACGATGCGTCCTTCTGGCACGCGCTTCGTCTGCGACCGCCACCGCGCGGTGTTCAAGCCGTCCGTCGACAAGCTTTCGTACCTGTGGCCCCGAATCCTCGACGGCCTGCGCTTCTTCGGCGTCGGCGCGGCGGACGTCGTGGGCATCACCTCGTTCACCCTCGGCATGCAGCAGATGTCGAAGTTCACCGCCCAGCTCGCCCCGTCGACGTTCGGCTTCCTCCTGGGCGACGCGGCCAACTCGCTGCACTTCTGGCCGGGCCGAGGCCTGAACACGGGCCTGAAGAGCGCCCTGTCCCTGGCCGTGAACCTTCAGAAGCGTTGGCGCGGCTCGGCTTTCCGCGCCGCCGACTTCGCTCAGCACGAGGGGATCATGCAGCAACTTCAGTACCGCGAGAAGTCACGTGCCTGGACCACGATGCTGATGCCGGACTCCGAGGGCGTGCCGCGCGGCATCGAGGACCGCATCCGCGAGGGGTTGCAGGGCCCGTTCGACCGGGCGGCGCTGGTGCAGACGTTGTTCGAGCGGGTGCTGGAGATCAAGAAACGACTGGGCGGCCGGATGGGGTCGTTGGCGACCGACGAGTGGTACTACGGGCGGATCAACGCGCTCGACGCCCGCAGCCTGAAGGTCATGGTGGAGTCCGGGCCGTGGATCACGCGGGAGATCGGCGGCGAGGAGGTCGTCGTGCCGTCGGCTGAGCCCGTTGCCGCTCCGGAGCCGGTGCGCCGCGGTCTCTCTCTGGTGTCATAGGCAATTCATCTCCCGCGGGCAGGCAATTCCAGGCCGTGCAGAATGCCGCTGGACGTCGGCTACCGCCTCGCGGGTGAAAATGTTACTTTGTGCGCTCGTCGTGAATCGGCCGCGCAGGGGCAGAGTCATGAATCTCGTCTGGATCCTGGTCTTTGTCGCTGTCACAATTGTGGTTGCCGGTGCTGTTGTGTTGCGTCGCAAACCGTTGCCGCGCCGTGAAGACGAGTGGTGGGAAACCGACAGCGTCGAACCGCAGCCGGTGATTGTCGAGGACGAGCTTCCGGACGAGGACGACTTTCCCGCTGTGGAGATCCCGCCGGTGCTCGTGGAGACCCCGGCCGTGATCGACGACGGGTACAGCCGGCTGGCCGACCACGACGGGTTCTCAGCTGACGAGAAGTGTCTGTCCGAGCCTGTCACGCGCCACTTCGCACAGTTGCCGATGATCCTTGCCGGTGACCTGGGCAACGACAGCATTCAGCCCCTCGACGCCAAGATCTCCGTCTGGCCGTCGTTGGACCTCCCGTTCGCCGCCGACGGCCCGGATCCGCTTCCCCGCAGCGGGTTGTTCATCCGGCGCAACAACGCGTTCGGGACGAGGGCGACCCTGGGTATCGCGGATCTGATCGACCAGGGCGTGCTGATCGACCAGACGCAGATCCGGTTCGATGATTTCATCGCCGCGAATACCTCGGGAATTCCCGAGCCGGCGCCAGGAGAGGCGCTCTCCGTGAGCTGCGGGATGCGCGCGGCCGAGGAGAACTTCCGCGTGAACGGCAACACCACTCATCTTCTCGAACTGGCGCTGCGGACCGGCGACATTCCGCGGAACGAGCCGTCGAGCCGGGAAAGCCTGCCGCTGAACCTCGTGTTCGTCGTGGACACGAGCGGGTCGATGCACGGCACGAAACTCGACACGGTCAAGGCTGCGATCCGCGAGCTGTACTCGCAGTTGCGTGACGACGACGTTCTGGGAATCGTCACCTTCGACACGGAGGTCCGCACGACCCTCAAGGCGACGACGAAGCGGGAGATCTCCGCCGATCGGCTCGACGCCGTCGTGACAGGACTGGAGGCGGACGGCGGCACGGACATCAACCTCGGTGTGCTCTACGGCATCGACGAGCTGGCCAGGCACTCGCACAGCGAGACGGACCCGCTCAGCTGCCTCTACCTCTTCTCCGACGGCGAGCCGAACTCTGGCGAACGCAACTGGATCACCATCCGCCGCAACATCGCCGACCGGATCCGCGGCGACCTGACCCTGTCGTGCTTCGCCTTCGGTGCGGACGCGCGGGTGCGTGAACTGGAAGCACTCGCCGGTCTCACAGGCGGTTCCTGCACGGTGGTGACCGATCCCGACGACGTCCGCCTCAACCTCACCGAGGACCTGGCCCGCCGCGAGCACCTGGCCGCGATCAACGTCCAGCTGCGGATCCAGCTCGACGCGGACGTCACCGCCTGGCACTTCTACGGGCACGACCTGATCACCGACCCGTCCACCCGCGCCCGCGTGGAACGAGACGTGGCGGCCGCGAAACACCGCGCCCGCGACCAGATCGGCGTCGAGTCGTTGCCGGACCTCGTGACCGAGGACGACGGCATCCGCCTCTTCGTGCCCGACCTGGCGTTCGGTGAGACCTACTGGGTGGTCCTGGAACTGCGGGCAAAGGTGATCCAGCCGGGTTTCGGCAAGGCGGAACGGGCCGGCTTCGGCAAGGCGGCGATCCAGTACGTCGACGCCGTCGCCAGGGAGAACCGCCGGCACGTCCTGGATCTCGCCACCGCCACGACGATCGACACCGAGACGGTCTTCACGCACGCCGTGGGCCTCTGGACGAGCGAGGTCGTGTTCCACGCGCTCGAAGACCTGTACCACGACGACAGGGCCGCGGCGGTCAGGAGGCTGACCGGCCACGTCGAAACCCTGCGCGCGGCCCACGCCCTCATCCCGGCGCGGCAGTTCCACGAGGACCAGGTGACCTTCCGGAAGCTGATCACCCTGGCGAACAACCTCGGCCTGACGCAGGCGTGGACCGACGCGCGAGAGGGCGTCTACACCGTCTTCGCGATGAACAGGTTCGGGCAGAGCAGGTCCGGTTTCCTGCGCAACCGCTACTCCTGAGCCAGGTAGACCCAGGCGTCCACGCCCGACCCGAGCCGCACCAGTGCTCGCCGGTAGTCGTCGACCTCGTAGATGTCCGCCGCCGCAAGCTCCTCGGCGGTCAGTTCGAGGACAGTGCCTTCAGTCGTGTCCGCAGGGTCGCCGGTGTGCCTGACGATCGGATGCCGGTCCGTCCCGCTGACCGCGACCACGGCCGGGTCGGTGATCGTCACCCAGTCCTGCTGATGTCCCGGCAGCACGTCCTCCTTGCCGACCAGTGTCCGCCCGAAGTGTTCGACCTGCACCGACGCCGTCTGCAATGTCCCGTACGAGAAGAGGTGCACGACCGCGCCCGCCGGCCCGCCGATCCGCCGCAGCACCGGACGTGCGACATCGGCATTGCTGACCACCACGGAAGCCCGAGCAGCCGGACCGACCTCGGCCAGGTACCGGCGGCTGGCGGCGTGATACCGCTGGTCGAAGGCCCGTTCAGCCTGCTCCAGCCCGCCGAGCAGGTCGGTGTCCCGGCGCGTGCCGCGCTCTCGTGCCACCTCGAACGGGGTGTCGACGAAGACCACCTCGTCCCACTCCAGGTCGCGCTGCAGGAAGCTGCCATCGACCACGAGCACGAGGTCCTCGGCAGCTTCAACCGGCGGTTCGTCGATCGGTGTGTCCGAGAGCAGGTCGATGATCCGTTGCCGGTACTTGCGGTCCCCGCCCGGCCCGAGCGGCTCCAGCACCAGGCGGGAGAACGACGCGAAGTCGTAGGCGTCGGCGTAGTAGCCGTCGGCCGAGTCACGTCCTTGCCGGTGCCGGATCGCGCGCGGGTGGTGGAAGCCGTCCATCGACAGGTGCGCCGCGGAGCGACCCCGCAGAGCGATGGCGGCCGTCAGCTCGCGGGCCAGCGTGGTCTTGCCGGACGCCGTGATGCCGTCGACGGCCACCCGCAGCGGACGTCCCGGGCCGACCGCGACGAGGTGGTCGGCAATCCTGCCCAGCACGCGCTCCCGAGAAGTGATCATGAGACCGACACTACGTCAGTCCTCCTCGATCTCGCGGCGGGACAGCCGCACCTCCTCGACGTCCAGCCGCCGCTGCACCGCCCGCAGCACCGTGTCGTCGATCGTCGCCTCGTCGCGCAGCCGCACCACGGTCGCCCGCTTGTGCGCGATCAGCTCCAGCCGCAGCGTCGTGTACTCGAGCTCGGACTGCGCCACCTCGTCGTCACCGGCCTCCTTGGCCCGCCTGACCTCCAGGTGGTGCTCGTACTCGGCGAGCACGCGCTTGTAGACGACGTCCGACACGCCCACCTTGTCCGCGAGCGAGGGCAGGGCCTCGTAGGCCTCCTCGGAGGCCGTCGCCTGGGCCAGCCGGAGCTCCTCGTCCAGGGCGGTGTCGTCGGGGAGCTGGGAGAACCGGATGATCGACGGCAGCATCACCGACTGCACGACCAGCGTCAGCACGACCACGCCGGACGTGATCAGGACGATCTCCTCGCGGAACGGGAACGGGCCGCCACCGACAACGGTTTCGGGGACGGCCAGCGCGGCGGCCAGTGACACGGCGCCGCGGAAGCCCGCTGCGGACGACACGAGGCGTTGGCGGGCGCCGACCCTGCGAAGGCGTTGCTGGGGGCGGCGGTCGATGGCCCGGATGATGTACGGGGTCGTGTAGCTCCACAGCAGGCGCGTGCCCGCGACGGTCAGTGCCACCAGGCCGATCGCGCCGGCCGCGGTGAGGATCTCCGAGCCGTCGAGCGAGCGGACGGCGCTGTTGGCCTGGAGTCCGATCAGGACGAAAAGGGCGCCGTTCAACAGGAACGTGGCGATGCTCCAGAACGCGGTGCTCACCTGGCGGGCGTCGGCACGCACGATGCGCGGGCCGACCCGGGCCAGCGCGAGGCCGCAGGTCACCACCGCGATCACGCCCGAGCCGTGGACGAGCTCGGCCAGCAGGAAGGCGGCGAACGGGGTGAGGATGCTGACGCAGGTCTCGTGCACGGGGTTGTCCAGGCGCTTGCGCACCTGCACGACGAGCCACGCCACGAGCAGTCCGGCCGCCGCGCCGCCCGCGTAGGACAGCAGCAGCCGGAAGCCGACGAGACCGGTGCTGAACTGCTGTTCTCCGGTGGTGATGGCCACCGCGATCGCGTAGATGACCAACGCCGTGCCGTCGTTGATCAGCGACTCGGCGCGCAGGATCGTCGTGGTGCGGCGCGGCATGCCCCGTGCGATGGCCGAGACGGCGGTCGCGTCGGTCGGGGCCAGCGCTGCGCCGAGCACCCACGCCGGGCCCCAGTCGAGGCCCAGCGCGTGGGCGACGGCCGCCACCGCCGCGGCGGTGGCGAGCACGAGCAGCGTGCTGAGCAGCACGATCGGGCGCAGGTTGCTGCGGATCTCCCGCAACGAGGTGTTGAGGCTTTCCCAGTACAGCAGCGCGGGCAGGAAGATCAGCAGCATCGCTTCCGGCGGAAGGCTGACCGATTCCAGGGCCGGCACGAAGCCGAGCACCGCGCCGCAGAGGACGAGCAGGACCGGGGCGGCGACGCGCAACCGTCCTGACGCGACGCTGCTCGCCAGGATGCACACGCCCAGCACCACTACGAGTTCGAGACCGAGCATGCGCTCAAGATAGGCGGCTCACGCACTCAGCGCGGCATCCAATTCGGCCAGCAGCCGGGACTTGGGACGCGCTCCCACGATCTGCCGGATCGGCACGCCGTCGCGGAACAGCAGCATCGTCGGCAGCGACATGACCTGGTAGTCGCGTGCGGTGGCGGTGTTCTCGTCCGCGTTGATCTTGAGCACCTTCAGGTCGTCGCGCTCGCGGTCGATCTCGTCGAGCACGGGCGAGAGCATGTGGCACGGTCCGCACCACTGCGCCCAGAACTCGACGAGCACGGTGCCGGTCCGCGTTTCTGAGGCGAACGTGGCGTCGGTCAGCTGCACTGGAACTCCTTGGGTTCGGCCACGAGGCACGGGTCTTGGAAGGCGAGCCTGGCCAGCAGGAACTCCCGGACGGTGTTGAGCCGGTCCAGGCACGCGTCCACCTCGGCGAGCTTGCGCCGGTAGACCTCCCGCGAGTCCGGGCACGAGTCGCCGGACTCGTGGCCCGCGCGCAGGCACGCCACGAACGGCCGGGTGTCCTCCAGCGACATGCCGACGGCCTGCAACGACTGGATCTCCCGCACCAGCCGCAGGTCGTGGTCGTCGTACTCGCGGTAGCCGTTGGGCGTGCGTTGTGCCTCCAGCAAGCCCTGCGACTCGTAGAAGCGCAGCGCACGCGTCGTGGTGCCGGCTCGCTTGGCCAGTTCGCCGATCCTCATGACAGCAACGCTAAACCTTGACGCGCACGTCAAGGCAAGGATCGGCTCGGTGTCCGACAGTTGTTCAGCACGTGGACGTCCTTGCTCAGGAGATCGGCCGGTCCCTAACGTGAGCCGCGTTCTGCACGTGCTCTCATCGGAGCGCAGGGAAGGGAGGGCAGGAATGAGCTTCGCGTTGTTCCTGTCCTCCCGCAGGCACGTCGACCACGGCCGCGTGTCCAGCGCCGCCTGTACGGGCTGACCTTCTCCCCTTCCGGCACGCCCACCTTGGTGTCCTCAAAGGACAGATCAGAGGATCTGGCCTCCTGACAGAGGAGGTGTCATGCGTTTCAGCATCACCATCGACACGGACGACGAAAACACCGCGCTGCGGCTCCTCGGCGCATTGAAGGACGTGGGCCTGGTGCAGGCCGCGGAACCGGTGGTCGAGGACGTGGACGTCCGGATCCTGCCGCACACGCGGCAGGTGCTCGTCCGGGACGTGCCCGTCGAGCTCACCCGGCTCGAGTTCGAGCTGCTGCTGCACCTGTGCGAGCACCCGGACCGCGTGCACCGCCGTCGTGAGCTGCTGTCGGCCGTGTGGGAGGTCGACGACGTGTACAGCGGCGCGCGCACGGTCGACGTGCACGTCCGGCGGGTGCGGCAGAAGCTCGGTGACGCGGCGGACGTGATCCAGACCGTGCGCGGCGTCGGGTACCTGGTCGCGTCGAACGGGCGCGTGCGGGTCGAGCGGTCGCGGAACGTGGTGCGGCTGGCCGACCGACGGGCGGGGTAAACCGGTTGCTCCGCCTGACAGGCCCGGTGTTGCATGCAAGGACACCGGGCCTCGAAGGGGAGTGCATGCACGAGGACGAGATCGCGACGGACGTGTCCCTTGTGGACGAACTGATCCGCACGCAGTTCCCGCGCTGGCACGGACTCCCGATCACCCAGGTCAGGCACGGCGGCACCGACCACGCGATCTACCGGCTCGGCGACGAGCTCGCGGTGCGGCTCCCGCGCATCGAGTGGGCGAACGGTCAGGGCGACCGCGACGCCGTGAGGCTGCCGAAGTTCGCGCCGCACCTCCCCGTCGCGGTACCGGAACCGCTGGAACTCGGCGAACCCGCGCTGGGGTACCCGTACCGCTGGTCAGTGGTGCGCTGGCTCAGCGGCGACATCTCCACGATCGACGCCGTCGACGACGACACCGCGATCCGCCTGGCCGAGCTGGTGCAGGCGTTGCAGGGCGTCGACGCCACGGGTGAGCCGTGGACGACGTACCGCGGCCGCCTTTCTCCCGCCGGCAGCGACGAGAAGGTGCGCGGCTGCATCGCCGAGATCGGCGGCCATCCGCGGCTGGTGAAGCTCTGGGAGGAGGCTCTCGACGCGCCGCGCTGGGACCGGCCCGGCCGCTGGCTGCACGCCGACCTGCACCGCGGCAACCTGCTCTTCACCGGCGGTGCGCTCACCGGCGTGATCGACTGGGGCTCCGCGGGCGTCGGGGATCCGGCGGGGGACCTCATGACCGCGTGGCTGTTCCTCGACGAACGCGCCCGCAAGGCGTTCCGGCGTGAGCTGGACTTCGACGACGCCACGTGGGCCCGCGCGCGTGGGTGGGCGTTGCACCTCGCCGTGTTCGCGTTGCCGTACTACCGCGACACGAACCCGTTCGTGGTCGGCATCGCCCAGCACGCGATCGACCAGCTAGTGGCGGAACGCGCCTGGTGACACGCCCGTCTCACGGGTGAAGAACTTGGTGAAGTTCGTCGCCTCGCTGAACCCGAGCCGGTGCCCGATCGCGGCCGACGACAGATCGGTGTGCACGAGCAGCCGTTTCGCTTCGAGCGCCACGCGGGCGTCGATCAACGCCTTCGCCGACCGGCCCGTCGCGGCGAGGCAGATGCGGTTGAGGCTGCGCAGCGAGTAGCCGATGCGCGCCGCGTACTCGGCGGCGTTGCGCGTGGTCGCGAACGAACGTTCCAGTTCGTGCTGGAAGCGCTCGAACCGGGCGTCGCTGTGAGTGCTGCCGGCGTTCGCGGGGAGGCGGGCCAGGCGCAGCAGCAACGCGCCCAGCAGCTGCCGGAGCAGGTCGACCGGTTCGTTCGTGAGCAGGTTGCGGCGGTACTCCTGCCGGAGGTCCCCGACAGCGCGGATGATGACGCCTTGCTCGGCCTTGGGAACGGTGCGCCGCGGCGGGCCGAACGGGTTGAGCAACGGGCGCGCGCCGTCCAGCGGAGGTGGGAAGGCGGGGGTGAAGAGCACCAGCAGCGCGTCGGCGTCGCCGTCGGGCAGGCGCAGCACGCGGCCGGGGGTGACGTGCAGCAGCGTGCCGGGCTCGCTGCGGTGATCCACGAAATCGACCATGGTCGTGGCAGTGCCTTTGGTGAACAGGAACAGTTGGTGGAAGTCGGTGCGGTGCACCTTCGTGAACGTTTCCTCGCTGACCCGGCGGCGGAGAACGGCGAGGTCGAGCACCTCTACGCCCAACTGGCCCCGGTCGGGGTTGCTGAAGCCGAACTGGGCGACCTGTCCACTTTTGACCATGATGAGGCGTGATCCTACCTCGTTTTCGGTGTGCTGCTGGGACATCGTTGGAGCCATGAACAACAAGGAACTCGTGCTCAAGGCCGCCGGCGAACTCTTCGGCGACAAGGATCCGTCCGCTGTGGACCGCTGGGTCGCGGCGGACTACCGCCAGCACAGCTCGCTGGCCGCGGACGGGCCGGAGGCGTTGCGCGGGCTCGTCGCGAGCCTGCCTGGCGACTTCCGCTACGAGCTGGCGCGCGTCATCGCCGACGGTGACCTCGTTGCGCTGCACGGCGTCTACCACGGCTTCGCGCCGGAGCCGCTGGTCGCCTTCGACCTCTTCCGGGTGGCCGACGGCAAGCTCGCCGAGCACTGGGACGCGCTCACGCCCGTGGTTTCTGAGACGGCGAGCGGCCGGTCCCAGACGGACGGACCTCAGGCGCCCTCGGGTGCCGACACCGAGCAGAGCCGTGCGCTGGTCGCCGGTTTCGCGCAGCGGGTCCTGCAGGACGCCGACTACTCGGTGCTGACCGACTACATCTCGACCGAGACCTACCTCCAGCACAACCCGGAGGCCGCGGACGGCCTCGACGGCTTCGGCGCGGCCGCGGGCAAGTGGGCCGCGGAGGGCAAGAACCTCGTGTACAAGACCGTGCACAAGGTCGTGGCCGAGGGCGATCTCGTTCTGCTGCAGTCGGAGGGCGAGTTCGGCGAGCCGGTGGCGTACTGGGACCTGTTCCGCGTGCAGGACGGCAAGATCGTCGAGCACTGGGACGTGATCGCGCCGATCCCCGCCTCGCTGCCGCACTCCAACGGCCTGTTCTGAGCCGCTGTGCTCACCGCACCTCCCTGCTCGGCGGGGAGGTGCGCAGCACGACGTTGGTCGCGCTGCATCGGCAGGATCGTTTCTCTTTTGACGAACTGGTAACGCACTTCGCGTTCGAGGACATCTCGGCAGCAATGCGAGCCGGGGAGGGAGTCGAGCCCGTGCCGCGGATGCCATAGCACGTCGCGCCATCCGCGAACTGGCGTAGCGCGGCCCGCCATCTGGGTCCATTCGTCAGGTTACGTAAGTGAGAAAGTTTCATCACCCCTCTCGACGCCGCCGGTGGTTTGTGCGTACGGTTGGCCACGCAAAGTACTGGCGAGTAGGTAGCGAACTGAATTCCTTTCTCCCCACCCCTGCACGGTGAGGAAGCGAGCGCAGTGAACATGCTGTCGGATCGAGAACGGGTGCTGTGTCTGAGTCCGTTCAGCACCCCCAACCCGGCCCTCGTGGTCGCGGCCGGACGAGCGGGCGGGGTCGGCGTGCTCGACCTCGGGCCGAACGCTGCCGCTGATCTCGGCCGCGTGCTGAAGCGGCACCCGCGCGCGTTCGGGGTGCGGCTGCACGGGCCGTTGACGGTCGACCTGCCGGAAGAAGCCGACACGGTCGTCGTTGATCTCGCCGAGTACGTCCCCACCCGCGCTGAACTGGGTGAACGGCGAACGCTGGCCGTGGTCACCTCGGTGGCCGAGGCTGTGGAGGCGATCGAGTTCGGGGTCGCCGGGCTGATCGCCAAGGGCGCCGAATCCGGTGGCCGGGTGGGTGGTTCGCCCGCGTTCGTGTTGCTCCAGCAGGTGCTCGCGCTGACCGATCTGCCGGTCTGGGTGGCCGGGTCGATCGGGCCCGACACGGCTGCCGCGGCGGTCGCCGGCGGGGCGCGCGGAGTGGTGCTGGAAGGCCAGCTCACCCTGGTCGCGGAGGTTCGAAAACAGATTTCCGGTGAAATTGTCAACGCGGTCCGGATGATGGACGGCGCCGACACGGTCGTGAACGACGGGTTACGCGTGCATGTTCGGCAGAACGCGCTGGAAATAGGTCAGGAAGGCGCGTTCGCCGAATTCAACCGTACCTCGTTTGGAACCGTTGGAGGCGTCGTCGGCGCCATTCAGCGGGGCATTCGCGAGAATCTCACCCTGGCGGGTGAGCACCGCGCGATCCGTGCAGGCGGGGCGTTCTGCGAACGTGTTCCCGGCTTGCGCTACCCGATCGCGCAAGGTCCGATGACGCGGGTCAGCGACCAACCGGCGTTCGCCGCGGCCGTCGCCGAAGGTGGTGCGCTGCCGTTCCTCGCGCTCGCGTTGATGGAGGGCGCGGCCGTCCGCGAGCTGCTCGACCACACCGCCGAGAAGCTCGGTGACCGGCCGTGGGGAGTGGGTCTGCTCGGTTTCGCGCCGCCGGAGCTCCGCGCGAGGCAGATGGAGGCCGTGCTGGCCACACGGCCGAAGTACGCGATCGTCGCCGGTGGCACGCCCGCGCAGGCACGCGAGCTCGAAGACGCCGGCATTGAGGCGTTCCTGCACGTGCCATCACCCGCGTTGCTGCGCAGGTTCCTCGACGAGGGCGCGCGCAAGTTCGTCTTCGAGGGCTCGGAGTGCGGCGGGCACACCGGCCCTCGGACCAGCTTCACGTTGTGGCAGCAGCAGATCGACGTGCTCAAGGGGCGCGAGAAGGACGTCGTCGCGCTCTTCGCGGGCGGCATCCACGACGCCCGGTCGGCCGCGATGATCTCCGCGATGACCGCACCGCTCGCGGCACGGGGAGCGGCGATCGGCGTCCTCGTCGGCACGGCCTACCTGTTCACCGAGGAAGCCGTCACGCACGGCGCGATCCAGCCGGTGTTCCAGCAGGTCGCGATCGAGTGCGAGGACACCGCACTGCTGGAGACCTCGCCCGGCCACGCGGTCCGGTGCGCGCAGTCGTCCTATGTGGACACGTTCGAGCAGGCGCGGAAAGAGCTGGCCGGACTGCCGAAGCAGGAGAGCTGGGAACGGCTCGAACAGCTCAACCTCGGACGGCTGCGGCTCGCGAGCCGCGGTCTCGTGCGCGATGAGCAGGGCCTGAAGGCGGTCGGCGAGGACGAGCAACGCCGCGAAGGCATGTTCATGATCGGCCAGGTCGCGACGCTGCGCTCCGAGACCACCACGATCGCGGAGCTGCACGAGGACATCGTCTCCGGCGTGCTGCCCGAGACCGGCGCGGACACCGTCGAACCGGAACCGCTGGACGTCGCCATCGTCGGCATGGCCGCGATCATGCCGGGTGCGCACGACGTCGCCGAGTTCTGGGCGAACGTGCTCAAAGGCACCGACTCCATCACCGAGATCCCGCTGGACCGCTGGTCGCCGGAACGCTACGACAGCCCGTTCCGCTGGGGCGGCTTCCTCCCGCGCACGGCGTTCGACCCGCTCGCCTACGGCATCCCGCCCGCCTCGCTGACCTCGATCGAACCGGCCCAGCTGCTGGCACTGGAGGTCTCGGCCCAGGCGCTCAAGGACGCCGGCTACGCGACGCGCGTGTTCGACCGCGAACGCACGTCGGTGATCTTCGGCGCCGAGGCCGGTGCCGACCTCGCGAACGCCTACACGGTCCGCACCGCGCTGCCCGCGCTGGGCGTCCGCGGCCTGGACGACCACCTGCCGAAGCTCACCGAGGACTCGTTCCCCGGCGTGCTCGGCAACGTGATCGCCGGACGGGTCGCGAACCGGCTCGACCTCGGCGGCGCGAACTACACCGTCGACGCCGCCTGCGCGTCCAGCCTCGCCGCGCTCGACGTGGCGTGCAAGGAGCTCGTCGGCGGCACCAGCGACATGGTGCTGTGCGGTGCTGTCGACCTGCACAACAGCGCGCACGACTACCAGATGTTCGCCTCGGTGAAAGCCCTGTCCGCCCAGGGCCGCTGCGCGACGTTCGACTCGACGGCCGACGGCATCGCGCTCGGCGAGGGCGTGGCCTGCGTGGTCCTCAAGCGGCTCGAAGACGCCGAACGGGACGGCGACCGCGTCTACGCGGTGATCAAGGGCATCGGCGCGTCGAGCGACGGCCGGGCGAGGGGCCTCACCGCGCCACGTCCGGAAGGCCAGCAGCGGGCCCTCAAACGTGCCTACGCGGCGGCGGGTGTGCCGGTCACCGACGTCGGCCTGGTCGAGGCGCACGGCACGGGAACCGTCGTCGGCGACCGCACGGAGCTGGCGTCGCTGACGGAGATGTTCTCCGGCGTCGAACCCGGTACCTGCACGATCGGCTCGGTCAAGTCGCAGATCGGCCACACCAAGTGCGCCGCGGGCCTGGCCGGAGTGATCAAGGCGGCGCTCGCCGTGCACACCGGCGTGCGGCCCGGCACGTTGCACGTCAAGCAGCCCAACGCTTTCTGGGACTCGCGGACCAGCCCGTTCACCTTCGGCCACCGCACGTGGGCGAGCGGCAACCGGGTCGCGGGCGTGAGCGCGTTCGGGTTCGGCGGAACGAACTTCCACACCGTGCTCGCGGGCTACACCGGCGCCGACGAGCCGCGCCACGGCCTGACGGTCTGGCCCGCCGAACTGTTCCTGATTCGCGGCGACGATCAGGCTGCGGCACAACGAGAAGCCGCCCGCCTCGCCGCACTCGTAGACCCCCGCACGCCGTTGCGCTCGTTGGCCGCGGCGTGCGGTGAAGGAACGGTTCAGGCCGTCTTCGTGGTGAGCGATCACGAGAGCCTCCGCGACGCGCTGGCGGACGTCGAGGCGTGGCGGTCGAGTGACGTGGTCCGGCTGCGGTCGGGTGAACGGCCGAAGATCGCGTTCCTGTACCCCGGCCAGGGCAGCCAGCGACCGGGAATGCTGCTCGACCTCGTCACGGCTTTCCCACGGCTGAAGGACTTCGTCGACGCTCGCTACGAACGGGTGATGTACCCGCCGGCCGCGCTCACGGCCGAGGACGTCTCCCGGCAGCGTGCGGAGATCACGGACACGCGCAACGCCCAGCCGACGCTCGGCATCGCGGGGCTGATGGTCACCGCGCTGCTCGATTCCGTTGGTGTGCGGCCGGATCTGGCCGGTGGGCACAGCTACGGCGAGCTCGTCGCGTTGGCCGCGGCGGGTGCCTTCGACGCTGCCGAACTGCTGCAGCTGAGCGCGGCTCGTGCCGAGGCGATGCTGGAGGCCGTCGGCGATGATCCCGGCACGATGGCCGCGGTGTCCGCGCCGCTCGCCGAGGTCGAGGCGCTGCTGCCGCCGGACGTCGTGGTGGCCAACCACAACGCGCCCGAGCAGGTCGTGATCTCCGGACCGACCGGGGCCGTGCACAACGCCGTGGAGCTGCTGAAGAACGCCGGGCTGACGGTCAAGAACATCCCGGTCGCCGCCGCGTTCCACAGCCAGTTGATGGCGGGCGCTCGCGACCGGTTCGCGGCACGTCTCGCGGCCACGCCGATCGGTGAGACGTCCTTCCCGGTCTGGTCGAACGTCACCGCCGAGCCGCACACCGACGTCCGGGACGGCCTGTCCGCGCAGCTCGCGGGCCGGGTCCGGTTCGTGGACCAGATCGAGTCGATGTACGCGGCGGGCGCGCGGATCTTCGTCGAGGCCGGGCCCGGTGGCGTGCTGACGTCGTTGGTGGGCAAGACACTCGGCGACCGGCCGCACCGGGCGTTGCGCTGCGACGACCACGTGACGTTCCTGCGCACGATGGCGGAGCTCGCGGTCGCGGGCGTCGAGGTGGACGCCGCGCCGCTGTTCGAGGACAGGGCCGAACCGGCGACGACCGTGCCGCAACGGCCGTCCTGGTACGTGGATGGAGGACTCGTGCGGGACGCGAACGGCGACGCACTGCCCGGTGGGCTCCGGCCCGCGACGGAGTTCCCGGCCCTGCGCGTGGGATCGGGACTGGGACGCGACGAGATCGTCGAGAAGTTCCTGGACGGCATGCGGGACGCGGTCAGCGCCCAGCGCGACGTGCTGCTGAGCTACCTCGGCACCGCGCCCGCGGCGGTTCCCGCGCCGCTGCCGGTGATCGAGCAGACCGTGGTGGTTCCGGTGGCGGCGCCCC
This sequence comes from Lentzea aerocolonigenes, assembly GCF_000974445.1. GTDB lineage: Bacteria > Actinomycetota > Actinomycetes > Mycobacteriales > Pseudonocardiaceae > Lentzea > Lentzea aerocolonigenes. The sequence goes on along the minus strand of NZ_BBOJ01000012.1, from coordinate 295,947 downwards.
AGGAGGACGTCGCGACCGTGGTGCTGCGGACGATCAGCACCCGCACGGGCTATCCGGTGGAGATGCTCCAACCCGGGCTCGACCTCGAAGCCGACCTGTCGATCGACTCGATCAAGCGCACCGAGATCGTCGGCGAACTGGTGGCCGAGCTGGGCGCGGCGGGTTCGGTGGACGAGCTCGCGCAGCTCAAGACGATCGAGGGCATCGTCGGCTGGTTCGGTGCCGCCGCCCCGGTCAGCGCTCCGGGGAAGGACGTCCGGGCGGTCGTGCTGCGGACGATCAGCACCCGCACGGGGTACCCGGTGGAGATGCTCCAGCCGGGGCTGGACCTGGAAGCCGACCTGTCGATCGACTCGATCAAGCGCGCGGAGATCGTGGGAGAGCTGGCCTCCGAGCTGGGGGCGACGGGGTCGGTCGACGAGCTGGCGCAGCTGAAGACGATCGACGGGATCGTCGGCTGGTTCGGGGACACCTCCGCTCCCGCCCTCACCCCGGCACCGGCCCTCGCCCCCGGCCGCCTCGTGCGGCTGGTTCCCCAGGTCGTCCCACTCGAACCTGCACAGCCCGCCGACCTCACCGGCAAGACCGTGCTGATCATCGACGACAACGGCATCGGTCTCGAACTGGCCGACCTCCTCGAACGCCACACCGCCCGTCCGCGCATCGAGCCGGCGTTTCCGGACGACCTGACCGGGATCGACGTCGTGGTCAGGCTCGGCGCACGGCTGCCGGAAGCGTTCAGCGAGGTCAAGGCCTGCGTGACCGGGAACGTCAACCTCGTCGTGGTGACCACCGGCGGCGGCACGTTCGGCTTCGACCACACGCCCGACGAGCTGCCCGCGGACATCGGCCTGCACGGCCTGATCCGCACGGCCGCACTGGAGTACCCGGACCTCGTGGTGCGTGCGGTCGACGTCAACACCAAGGAAAGCCACCGCGACATCGCCACCGCGCTCCTCGCCGAGATCGGGCCGGGACCGGCCGTCGTCGGCTACCAGGCGGGCAGGCGCCAGGTCATCGACGCGGTTCCCGCGGAACTGGACACCGCTGTCCTCGATCTCAACGCGGACAGCGTCGTGCTGCTGACCGGCGGCGCCCGCGGCATCACGGCGTTGGCGGCCGCAGCTCTGGCCGAACGCACCGGGTGCCACATCGAGCTGATCGGCCGCACCCCGATCGCACCGGAAGACCACAGGCTCAGCCACGCCACGACCGAACCCGAGCTCGTGAAGGCGTTGTTCGAGCTGGGGGAGAAGGACAACGTCCCTGCCAAGGCCCGCAAGGTCCTCGCCGAACGCGAGGTCCGCCAGACCCTGGAACGGTTGCGCGCCAAGGCCTCCAGCGTGCGGTACCACGAGTGCGACGTCACCGACGCCGACGCCGTGGGCAAGGTCGTCGACGACATCAAGGCCAGGTTCGGCCGCCTCGACGGTGTCATCCACGGCGCCGGGGTACTGGACGACAAGCTGATCGCGGACAAGACCCAGGAGTCGTTCGACCGCGTCTGGGCGACGAAGGTCAACGGCGCCAAGGCGTTCGACATCTCTGGCACGGACGGCTTCCTGGTGCTCTTCGGCAGCGTCAGCGGGGTGTTCGGCAACCGCGGCCAGGCCGACTACTCGGCGGCGAACGACGCGCTCGACCGCCTGGCCAGGTTCTGGGGCACCCAACGGCGGGTCGTCGCCATCGACTGGGGTCCCTGGGCCGGTGCGGGCATGGCCGTCGGGCTCGCCGACGAGTACGCGCGCCGCGGCATCCCGCTCATCGAGCCGCAGCTGGGCGTCGACGCGTTGCTGAACGAGATCGCGAACGGTCAGGACGTGCAGGTGGTCTACCGATGGGAGGCATAGCGATCGTCGGGATCGGTGCCGTCTTCCCCGGTGCTCCCGACGCCACGACGTTCTGGCGCAACATCGTCTCCGGCGTCGACGCGATCGGGCAGATCCCGCCCGGCCGCTGGGACCCGGCCACGTACTACGACCAGGACAGCACCACCGGCGACAGGTTCTACTGCCGCAAGGGCGGTTTCGTCGACGACCTGGCGGAGTTCGACCCCACCAGGTTCGGCATCATGCCGTCCACAGTGGACGGCGCGGAACCCGACCAGCTGCTCGCGCTCGCCACGGCCGCGGAGGCCATCGCGGACGCGGGCGGTGAAGCAGCGCTTCCCGACCGGGACCGCGTCGGCGTGGTCGTCGGCCGCGGCGGCTACCTCACGCCCGGTTGCGCGCGGCTCGACCAGCGCGTCCGGCTCGCCGACGAGGTCGTGTCCGTGGTGCGGGACCTGTTCCCGAACCTGGCGGGCGCGGACCTGACCACGGTCAGGAAAGCCATCCGGGACCGGCTGGGGCCCGAGCAGCCGGAGGCGTCGATCGGGCTGGTCCCGAACCTCGCGGCGTCGCGGATCGCCAACCGGTTCGACCTCAAGGGCACGGCCTACACGGTCGACGCGGCCTGCGCGTCCGGGCTGGTCGCCGTCGAGCACGCCGTCCGCGAGCTCCAGGAGGGCCGCGCGGACGCCATGCTCGCCGGCGCCGTCCACGTCTGCCACCACCCGACGTTGTGGAGCGTGTTCACCCAGCTCCGCGCGTTGAGCCCGAGCGAGCGCATCCGGCCGTTCGACGCGAGCGCCGACGGCACGCTGCTGTCCGAGGGCGTCGGCATGGTCGTGCTGAAGCGCCTCGAAGACGTCGGCGACGAACGCGTCTACGCGGTGATCCGCGGCATCGGCACCGCGAGCGACGGCCGCGCGACCAGCATGATGACGCCGAACCCGGACGGCCAGCTCCTCGCCGTGCGGCGGGCGTGGGCCAACGCCGGTCTCGACCCGCACGAGAGCTCACCGGGGTTGATCGAGGCCCACGGCACCGCGACGCCCGCCGGTGACGCCGCCGAGCTGCAGACGATGATCAACGCGTTCGGCGACCAGGGCGACGAGATCGGCATCGGCACGGTGAAGTCGATGATCGGCCACGCCATGCCCGCCGCCGGGATGGCCGGCCTGATCAAGGCCGCCCTCGCCCTGCACCACAACACGCTGCCGCCCACGCTGCACGTCGAGAAGCCGCACAGCTCGTTGCAGGGCACCAGGTTCACGCCGGTGACGACCGCCCGCGAGTGGAGCGGGCCGCACCGCGCGGTCGTGAACGCGTTCGGGTTCGGCGGGATCAACGCACACGCCGTCCTCGACGGCCACACGATCGCCAAGCCCCGCAAGCCCGTCATGACGTTCGCCGCCGACACCGCGGAGGAACTGGCCAGGGCGCTGAAACAACGCCGCACGTCCAGCGCCGACCGCGCGTTCCGGCTCACCGTCGGCAACCCGGACGAACGCAAGCTCAAGCTCGCCGAACGCGTGCTCGCCCAGGGCAAGGCGTGGCCGGGGCGGCACGACATCTGGTTCTCGCCGCAGCCGTTGGTGACCAGCACGGACCAGGTCGCGTTCCTGTTCCCCGGCTTCGAACGCGAGTTCAGCGGTGAGGTCGTCGACCACGCCGTGGCGCTGCTGCAGGACGGTCGCCGCGAGGCCCGTGAGCTGATGGCGCTCGGCATCACGCCCGGCGCGCTCGCCGGGCACAGCATGGGCGAGTGGACCGCCATGGTCGTCGGCGGCATCTATCCGACGATCGACGAGTTCGTCGGCGCGCTCGGGCCTGGCGCGGTGGCAGTCGTCGACATCGCTTACGCCGCACTGGGATGCTCGGCCGACACGGCCGAGCAGTACCTCACCGAGAGCGTGACGATCAGCCACGACAACTGCCCGCACCAGTCGGTGATCTGCGGTCCGATCGACGACCTCGAACGGGTGCTGGAGAAGCTCAAGGCAGGCGGCGTGATGGCGCAGCTGATGCCGTTCCGCACGGGCTTCCACACCCCGGCTCTCGCTCCGTACCTGGGGCAGGCCAGGGAGATGCTCGACCGGCTGCCGGTCCGCGAGTCGGACGTCCCGGTGTGGTCGGCCAACTCCCTCGAACCGATGCGCGCGGACGACGTGCGCGAGCTGGTCCTGCGCCACCTCGTCGAGCCCGTGCGGTTCCGGCCGCTGCTGGAACGGCTGCACCAGGCCGGTTTCCGCGCGTTCGTCCAGATCGGACAGGGAAGTCTGCCGGGGTTCGTCGGCGACACGTTGTCCGACCGGCCGCACGTCGCCGTGAACGCGGACATCGCGCCGGAAGCGTTGTGGGCGTTCGGGCTCAAGCGCGGCACGGCGCACAAGGTCAAGCTGCGGCTCGGCACGCCGAAGATCAAGGTCGACCCGCTCGGCGCGGAACCGGCGCTGGTCGCCGACGACACCCCCATGTCGGCCGCGGTCAACGCGTTGCTCGCCCACACCAACGCCGTCGCCCGCGAGGTCGTCAGCGCGCTGCGGCCGAACGAGGCCGGGTTCACCCGCGAGTTCTCGTTGCGCACCATGCCGGAGCTCGTCGACCACTCGGTGTTCCCGCAGCCGCCCGGCTGGACCGACCTCTCCGACGGGTTCCCGATCGTGCCCGCGACCGGTCTGCTGGAGGTGTTCGCGGACGCCGCGCGCAGGCTCACCGGCGGCACCGTGCACGGGTTCGCGCAGGTGAAGGCCAAGCGCTGGCTCACCGCACTGCCCGCGACGACCGTGAAGGTCTCCGCCCGCGCCGAAGGCCCCGACCGCGTCGTCGTGAAGGTCGGCGACTACGCCGAGGGCGTCGTGCTGATGGCGCCGGTCGCCGTGCAGCCGGTCGGCAAGGAGCTCCAGGGCGTCCGTGAGGCTCCCGTGTCGGCCCAGGAGCTGTACAGCGACAACTGGATGTTCCACGGGCCGGCGTTCGCGGGCGTCACGAAGATCGACTGCCTGGCGGACAACGGGATCGCGGGCGTGCTCACGCCGTTGCCCGCGCCCGGCGCGTTGCTGGACAGCGCCGGGCAGCTGATCGGGCACTGGATGCAGGTCAGCCGCACGGAGGACCAGACCGTGCTGCCGACCGGGATCGAGCAGGTCTCGTTCAGCGGACCCGCTCCCACCGGTGACGTCCGGTGCACGGCCTGGATCCGCGAGGTGACCGCCCAGGAGATGGTCGCCGACGCCGAGCTGACCGTGAACGGCGAGTTGTGGTGCCGCATCACCGGCTGGACCACCCGCCGGTTCACCACGGACGACCGGATCTGGCAGGTCAAGCTCAAGCCGGGCACCGAAATGCTGTCCACTCGCGACGACGAGTGGTTGCGGGTCGTGGAGAACTGGTCCGACAGCGCCACCCGTGACCTGATCATGCGCCGGTATCTGAACTCGACCGAGAGACGGCACTACGGCGAGCTGGACGTGCCCGCGCAACGGGACTGGCTGCTGCGCGTGATCGCGGCGAAGGACGCCGTGCGCGCGTGGCTGTGGGACCGCGGGGCCGGGCCGATCTACCCGGCGGAACTGACCGTCGACGTCTCGGGCCGGGTGCGCGGCGCGTTCGCCGTGCCGCGGGTCGAGGTCGTCGCGGAACGAGGAATTGCAGCAGCCAGGGTGAGGACGGAGAACTGATGGACGAGGTGCTGCAGCAGGTCGCCAAGCTGATCACCGAGGTGGTCGGGGCAGACTTCCTGCTGGGCGTGGAGATCACCCGCGACACCACGTTCAGCGACGACCTGGGGCTGGAGTCGATCGAGTTCGTCGCGCTGGCGGACAAGCTCAACGCCCACTACGGCGTCGACCTCGTGGCGTTCCTCGCGGACATGGACATCGACGAGATCATGGCGATGTCCGTGGGCCGTCTCGTCGACCACATCACGGCTCGTGTCTGACGTTCACGCCCGAGGGCTGCGCTTCCACGTGCAGCGGCTCGGGCCGCCAGCAGACACAAAAGCAGGTGCGCCGACCGTGGTGTTCGTGCACGGCCTGGTGATGGACAACCTGTCGAGCTTCTACTACACGCTCGCCGCACCGCTGGCCCAGGCCGGGTTCGGCACGGTGCTGTTCGACCTGCGCGGGCACGGCCTGTCCGAACGGCCACCCTCCGGTTACACACCAGAGGAAAGCGCATCGGACCTCGTCGCCGTGCTGGACGAGATCGGCGTCACCGAGCCGGTTTTCCTGCTGGGCAACAGCTACGGCGGCGTCGTCGCGATGCACGCCGCGGTCCAGGCTCCCGAACGGGTCGGCGGCGTCGTGCTCGTCGAGTCGGCCGTCGGGGGCGTGGTCGGCGACGCGTGGTTCGAGGACATCACGAACACGTTGACGGTCGCGGCACTGGGCCTGGAGTTCGACCGGACGCAGGACCAGCTGATGGCCCTGGGGCAACGCAAGATCGCGAAGCTCGCGGTGAACGCCCACGCGTTGCTCAACGGCACCACGCTGATCGACGACCTCGGCTCGGGCGCGAAGCTCGACCTCACCCAGGTCCAGTGCCCGGTGCTCGGGGTCTACGGCTCGGAGTCCGAGCTGATCGGGGCCGCGGCCGAGCTCCGGGAACGGATTCCGTCGTGCCGGCTGCACGTGGTGTCCGGGCTGGGGCACACGGTCCTGCGGGAAGCCACGGCCGAGCTGCTCGACGTGCTGCTGGACTGGTTGCCGTCATGAGCCGGTTCCTGTTCGTGGTGCCCCCGTTGACCGGCCACGTCAACCCGACCGCGTCCGTGGGCGGCGAACTCCTGGCGCGCGGCCACGACGTCGCGTGGGTCGGGCATCCGGGCACGCTCGCGCCGTTGCTGCCGGACGACGCGCGGATCTTCCCCGCGATCGACGACGTCGTGGAGGCTGACATCCGGGCGAAGCGGGAGCGGTGGCTCGCGTTGCGCGGGATGGCGGTGCTGAAGTTCTTCTGGGAGGAGTTCCTCATCCCGCTCGGCCACGCGATGGTGCCTGGCGTGTCGGACGCGGTCGCGTTGTTCGGTCCGGACGTGGTGGTCGCGGACCAGCAGGCGCTGGCGGGTCCGTTGGTGGCGCGGAACGCGGGCCTGCCGTGGGTGACGTCGGCGTCGACGTCGGCGGAGCTGGTGAATCCGTTGAGGACGATGCCGAAGGTCGACGCGTGGGTGCGGGACCTGCTGCACGACTTCGCGGGCGGGGACATCAGGTTCTCGGACCGGCTGGTGCTGGTGTACAGCTCGGCGGCACTGGTGGGGGAGGAGTTCGGCGACGAGGTGGCCTTCGTGGGACCGGCGCTCGCACACCGGGTGGAGCGGGTGGAGTTCCCGTGGGAACGCCTGACCGGGCAACGGCGAGTGCTCGTCTCGCTGGGGACTTTGAACGGGCCGGCCGGAGAACGTTTCCTCAGCCAGGCACTGGAAGCCGTGGCCGGTCTCGACCTCCAGGTCGTCATGGTCGCCGAGCCGCGCCCCGCGCCTCCGAACGTCCTGATGCTGCCGTCCGTGCCGCAGCTCGCGTTGATGCCGCACCTCGACGCGGTTGTCACGCACGGTGGCCACAACACGGTGTGCGAGGCGTTGGCGCACGGGTTGCCGCTGGTCGTGGCCCCCATCCGGGACGACCAGCCGACCGTCGCCGCCCAGGTCGTGGCGGCAGGCGCCGGCGTGCGGCTGACCTATTCACGGGCACGAGCCGCAGATATTCGCAGTGCACTGGAATCCGTGCTGGACGAGCCGGAGTACACGGCCGCCGCGGAGCTGGTGCGGGAGTCGTTCTTGGCGGCAGGCGGCGCAGCGGCCGCGGCCGACCGACTGGAGAAGGTGGTGGCCGGGTGATCCTCACCGTGCTGGTGGTGCTCGTCGTCCTGATGGACGTGCTGCGCCTGCGTTCCCGCGCGTCCAAACTGCGAGTGCTCTCCCCTGGCGCGGGCGGACACACGCTTCTGGCCGCCACGGGCGTGCATCCCGAGGGTTCGTGGCAGACCGACGACGATCTCGTCGACCTCGTGCCGCCGGACCTGCCGACGGTCGCCGCGCTCGACCTGCTCGGATCGGTCGACCCGGCCAAGTACCGCGACGACCAGTGGGCGCGCGGGATCAGCGCGTCGCAGGCCGTGCTCGTGCGGCCGGAGTACGCGGAGGAGATCAACCGCGACGACCCCACGGAGTTCGTCGCGTTCGTGCGGCGGGTCAAGGACCACGTGCGGGCACGGGTCGACATCGCGGTCGCGCCGGGGCTGAAGGCCGGGCCGTACGACCTCGGGTACCGCGCGGCGACGCTGCGGCAGTTCGGGAAGCGGCCGTCGCTGTGGATCGCGGGCTCGGTCATCGGTTACGCGGCCGTGGTCGGCGCCCTGGTCACCGACTGGCGGTGGGGTCTCGCCGCGCTGGCCGCCTACTGGGCGCACCCGCTCCTGGTGTTCGCCGGCACGCCGTTGAAGCCCCGTGACCTGTGGGTGCCGCGGTTCGTGCGCACGCCCTACCTGTGGTTCAAGACGGCCAGCGGCAAGAAGTCCACGGCCGAACGGCGTCAGGCCGAGCACCTGAAGCAGGCTACGCCCTGGTACGAGCAGAACCGCGACCGGAACTTCCACGAGAAGCGGCGCGAGGACTGCCCGTCGTGCGGCAGCCAGGACCTGCGCCGGTGGGTCACCGCCACGGACCTGGTGCAGCGCAAGCCCGGCACGTTCACGATGGACCGCTGTGTCCGATGTGGACACGTCTGGCAGAACCCGCGACTGTCCGAAGAAGGCCTGGGGTTCTACTACCGCGACTTCTACGACGGTCTCGGCGAGACGTCGGCGGAGGCGGTGTTCTCCGGCAAGAACGATCCTTACTACGGCCGTGCGCGGCTGGTGGAACCGTTCACGAAGCCCGAGCGGTGGCTGGACGTCGGCTCCGGGCACGCACACTTCTGCCTGGCAGCCAAGGAGGTTCTGCCGCAGACGACGTTCGACGGGCTGGACCAGGGCGCGGCGATCGAGGACGCGGCCAGGCTCGGCCGGATCGAGCAGTCCTACCGGGGCAGCTTCAAGGAGTTCGCGGGCGAGCTCAAGGGCCGGTACGACGTGATCAGCATGCACCACTACCTGGAACACGTGCGGGATCCGTGGGAAGAGCTCGACATCGTGGCCGACGTGCTGCCCGACGGCGGGTACCTGCTGATCGAGCTGCCGGACCCGGAGTGGCGGCTCGGGCGGTTGTTCGGGAAGTACTGGATGCCGTGGTTCCAGCCGCAGCACCAGCACATGATGCCGATCGGCAACCTGGAGCACGCGCTGGCCGACCGCGGTCTGACCACCGTGGCCACGGAACGATCGAAAGCCCACCTCTGCAACGACTTCACGCTCGCGTTGCTGCTGTTCCTCGGCAACATCGCGCCCCGCACGCCCGCGCCGTGGCGTCCGGAACGGGTGCGCCTGCGCAGGACCCGCAGCTTCCTGGTGTGGTCGCTGGGAATCCCGGCGTTCTTCGTGGCGATGGCGCTGGACCAGACGGTGAACCGGTTCCTCGCGCGCCGCAGCGACCGCGGCAACGCCTACCGCCTGCTGGCCCAGAAGACGTCATGATCGACATCGCGGATCGGCCTGAGATCGCGCCGGAGCTCAGGCTGGTGCCGCACGCGTTCCGGCGCACGTTCGGCAGGCCCGCGGCAGGGGTCTGGTACGCGCCGGGCGTGCTGAACCTGCTCGGTGGCGCGGTGAAGGTGCACGCCAAGTGGGGCGCGATCGTGGCCGGGGACCAGCGCGACGACGGCAGGCTGGAACTGGTGTCGGTGAACCGGCCCACCGAACGCGCTCTGCTGCCTTCCGACGACGTCCCGGCGTGGGCAGCGGGCCTTCAGGCAACGGGTGGCGCCACGCTGATGTGCAGCGTTGATCTGCCGCAGGGGAGTGGTCTGGCGGCGGGGGAGGCGTTGCGGACGGCGGTCGGCCTGGCTTTGCGTGATCTCGCGGGAAGTTCTCACGAGGAACCGGAAGCAGCCGAGTTGGATCTGCCCGGTCAACGGTTGCTCGTGGTCGACACGCGGATCCGGCGCCCGCAACCTCAGGTGGAGCGGCCGTACGTCCGGGACACCGACGACCTCGGCGCTGCTTTGACGGCCTACCACAGCGTTCAGGACCCGGATCCGGAGCAGGACGCGGTGGTGCGCGCCGCGCTGGCCGCCGGCGCACGCGGGGCGAGCACGCTGGTCGACCCGCCGGGCAGGCCCGCTGTCGCGCTGGTCGACGCGGACCTGGTCCCGGCGGTGAAGAAGGCGATCACGAAGGCGGTGGAGGTCCCTCCCCGCTACCTCACGATCACGCCTGCCTCCTTCAAAACTGAGGCTTTACGGTGAACTCGGCCCGGCGCAGGTCCTTCGAGCTCGGCCCCACGAGCAGGACGAACTCGCCGGGCTCCACCACGCGGTTGCCGGCGGCGTCGACGATCGTGCACGCGGAGACCGGGAGCTCTAGGTCGACCTGCACGGTCTCGCCGGGCTCCACGTCGACCTGCCTGAACGTCTTGAGCTCCTTGTCCGCCCAGCTCACCGACGTGACGGCGTCGCTGACGTAGACCTGCACGGTCTCGCGTGAGGGCCGGGAGCCGGTGTTGGTCAGCGTGATCGAGGCGCGCACCGTCTCGTCCGGCCGCAGCACGGCCGTCTCCACGTGCAGGTCGCCGTACTCGACCGTCGTGTACGACAGGCCCTCGCCGAACGCGAACGCCGGTTCCTGCGTCAGGTCGGCGTAGCGCGAGCCGTGCTGGCCGCGGATCTGGTTGTAGTACGTCGGCTGCTGGCCCGCGTGCGCCGCGAACGAGATCGGCAACCGGCCGCTGGGCTCGACCAGGCCGTGCAGCACCTCGGCGATCGCCCGGCCGCCCTGCATGCCGGGGTTCGCCACCCACAGCAACGCGGCGGCGTTGCGGGCTGAAGCGGGCAGCACCAGCGGCTTCGACGCGAGCAGCACCACGATCAGGGGCTTTCCCGTCTCGGCGAGCGCGTCGAGCAGGGCGATCTGGCCGCCGATGAGGTCGAGCGTGGCGGTGGACCGTCCCTCGCCGACCAGTTCGATCTGGTCACCGACGACGGCGACCACGTAGTCCGCGTCCTCCGCGGCCGCGACGGCCTCGGCGATCAGGTTCGCGTCCGGCGGGCACGGCTGGACGATCTTCGGGCGCGGCTGGCCGTCCGGGAACGTGTCGCCCTCGGGGTCCGGTTCGAGCGTCAGGATGTCGGCACCGCGCGCGTAGGTGACCTCCTGCGATGAGAGCTCGCGCAGGCCGTCGAGGACCGTGGTGATCATCTCGCGCGGGTGGCCGGTGGGCAGCCAGTCGGCCTGGCCGGACGACCCGGCCCAGTCGCCGAGCTGGGTCTGCGCCTCGTCGGCGAGGGGACCGACGACGGCGATCTTGCCCTTGGCGAACGGCAGCACGCCGTCGTTGCGCAGCAGCACCAGCGACCGGCGCGCGACCTCGAGGTTCAGCGCCACGTGGTCGTCGTGGTTGATCATGACGCGCTGGCGTTCGGCGTCGGGCCTGCGCGGGTTCTCGAACAGGCCGAGGTCGAACTTGAGCGTCAAGATCCGGGTGACCGCGCGGTCGAGGTCGGACTCCGCCAGCAACCCGTCCTCGACGGCCTGGAGCGCGCCCTCGAAGAACTGGGGGGTCGTCATGATCATGTCGTTGCCCGCCTTGACGGCGGCCGCGGCGGCGTGGGCGTAGTCGGGCTGGAGCTTCTGCTCCCAGACCATGCGGCCGACGTTGTCCCAGTCGGTGATCAACGTGCCCCGGTAGCCCCACTCGCCGCGCAGCACCTCGTCGAGCAGCCACGAGTTGACCGTGATCGGCACGCCGTCGGTGGTCTGGTAGCCGAGCATGAACGTCGCGCAGCCCTCCTTCGCGACCCGTTCGAACGGCGGCAGGAACCAGGACCGCAGTTTGCGGCGGGAGAGGTCGGCCTCGCTCGCGTCCCGGCCGCCCTGCGTCTCCGAATAGCCGGCGAAGTGCTTGGCGGTGGCGAGGATCGCGGTGTCGTCTTTCAGCCCGTCGCCCTGGTAGCCGCGGACCATCGCGGCCGCGAGCTCACCGATCAGCACCGGGTCCTCGCCGAACGTCTCGTCGACGCGGCCCCAGCGCAGGTCGCGCGCGATGCACAGGACCGGGGAGAACGTCCAGTGCACCCCGGTCGCGGCGGCCTCGACGGCGGTGACCCGCGCGACCTGCTCGACCAGCTGCGGGTCCCAGGTCGCGGCCATGCCGAGCTGGGTCGGGAAGATCGTCGCGCCCTCGTAGAACGAGTGCCCGTGGATGCAGTCCTCGGCGATCAACAACGGGATCCGCAACCGTGTCTGCGTGGTGAGGTCTTGCGCGCGCAGCACTCGTTCGGGCGAGGTGTGCAGGATCGAGCCGACGTGCTTGCGCAGCACGTGGTCGTCCAGGTCCTCCCTCGAGTCCAGCTGCATCATCTGGCCGACCTTCTCGGGCAGCGTCATGCGGCCCAGGAGGTCCGCGACCCGGTGTGCGGTCGGCAGCGTGGCGTCGAGGTAGGGCACGTCGTCGCGATCCATGTGGTCTCCGAGAGGGCTCGTGCGGCGGCAGCGTCTATGGGAGCGCTCTCACGATGATTACCCGAAACCGGTTCCGCGCGATACCGGTTTCCCGGATTCCGGTACAAACGAATCGTTCGAGTAACCCGAACGCGACAAACCGGCTGCCCTTTCGAGCAGCCGGTTCCCGTGCGTGGTCCAGGCGTGACTGCTTGTCAGCGCCGAATATTCGGTGCCTCGGGCGTCAGCGCGAGGCCTTCGAGCCGTTCGGAGCGATGGCGTACCAGCGGTCGTCCCTGCCGTGACCGGTGGCGTCGCCGGCCTGCTCGTCGTCGACGTAGCGGTACACCGGGTGGCCGCCGATGGTGACCTGCTCCGTGCCGTCAGGGCGTTTCATGGTGCCGAGCAGCTTCTGGTCGAGCTCGGGCGCCTCGATCTTGCCTCCGGCGGCCAGCAGCGGCGGCCAGACGAGCGTGCACTCGGGTTCGAGGCAGGTCGACTTCGACGAGCCGTCCTCGGTGTTGAGGTAGAGCGTGTAGTGCTCGCGGTCGGCGACGACCGGGCCGACGGCGGGCGACTGCTCCACCTGCAAGTTCGCGATGTCACCTGGCAGCACCTGCGGCGGGCCGGCGGCGGGGCCCGCCGCGGCTTCCAGCTCCTGAAGGGTCGCGGTCTCCTCGGGCGGAGAGGAGCAGGCACCGAGTACGACGAGCAGCACGAAAGCGACGAATCGGCTCACGCACTGAACTACGGACAGGCGGCCGGGTCCGGTTCACCAGAGGAAGATCAGCCGCAGGAAGTACACGACCAGGACGAACACCGGAACCAGCAGCAGGGCCTTGCCGAACACCGCGAGCATGCCGCGGTTGGTCCGGATCCCCAACGCCCTGCGGCGCGTCCCGAGCGACTGCAGCGCGGCCTGGATCGCGCGGGCGACGTAGAACACCGGCGCGCCGTACTTGTTCTTGTCGCCGGGGAACGGGCCGACCCCGTGCACCCGCGGGTTCCAGTCCTGGTCGAACACGACGACCGCGGACGTCCACTGGCCGGTCCGGAACTGCTCCAGGCCCGTCGGCGACGGCAGCTGGGCGTCGAGCCGTTCCACGAGACCGTTGTGCTCACCGGGAACGAGCAGCACGAGCTTGGACGGCGGCTGGGTGGTGCGGGCCTGCTCGACCTCCCACCACAGGCCCTCGCCCTCACCGAGCCGCAGCACGATCAGCTGCGACATGTCCATCAGCGTCCGGACGCCGGTCTGCCAGTCGTCACCGGGCAGGTAGAACCGCGCGGCGCCCAGGTGCGGCAGCGGTTCGCCCGGCCTGCCCACCGCGACCACGGGTCCGAACGCCCCGAGCGCGCCGACGAGCTGCTCCTCGCGGGAGTGGATCGAGAGCAGTCCCTGCGGCAGCGCACCGGGCAGGTCGTCGACCACGGCCGCATGGGGGTCGTCGTCGAAACCACGCAGGTACAGCACGGGTCTGCGCCAGTCGGACTGGAGGACCGCGGCCGCGCTCGGTGTCGACCTCGGGCGGGAGTACCGCAGCAGGTAGTAGGCGATCACGAGCGAGATCAGGCCGCCGACGAGCATGATTCCCCTGACGCCCCAAGGGATCTCCTGTGCCCGCGTCACCGCGACGACCCCGAGGAAGCCGGCGACCATCAGGACGTACCCGACGCCGTTGACCACCATGAAGATCGGTCGCCGCCACCTCGGCCGCGGCGGCACGAACCGGTTGACCAGCTCGACGACGTCGGCGTTGGCCGCGCGCCTGCGGTGGCGCAGGACGAGCGCTCCCGCCACCAGGACCGCTCCGATCACGAGCCACGGCACGGCTCGTCCCCAGGCCCGCTCGAAGTCCTCGTCGAGCGTGGCCTGGTCCTGCTCGATCTCCTCCGGCACGTCGCCGACGTACCGGCGGGCGAAGTCGAAGTCGTCGTGCTCGGCCGCGCTCGCCGCCAACGAGATCGACGTCCTGGCCGCGCTGCGGTCAGGCGCGTGTTCGCTGAACCACGCGGAGACCGCCCTGGCGCCTTCCGCCGAGCCCTGCTCCACGGCCGTCAGGAACGCGGCGTGCTGAGCCGGTGCGTCGTGGAAGGCGTTGCGCTCACGCAGATCGATGCCTGCCGCGATGGCCAGGATCAACGCCACGTAGCCGACCACGACCGCCGCCGCGGTGAGGAGTCTCGTCGCCGTTCGCACGCCGCCATCGGATCACGGTCGCCACAACGGCCGGGGTGCTTTCGGAAGGAGATGGCCCGAACCGACCAGCGCGCTACGGCCGAGTGATCGCGGCCAGCACGAGCTCACGGATCTCCGCGGCGATCTCGTCCACCGCGAGCGGCGGCTCGTGCGCCTGCCACACGCGCAGCAGCCCGGTGGTCGCCCCCACCAGTGCGATCGCCGTGAGCCGGTACGACCGTTGCGGCGCCACCCCCGCTGCCGCCGCCCGCAGCGCCTCGGCCTCGATGAACTCGGCCCACGTGTTCACCCACCGCACGTGCTGCTGCTCGATCTCCGCGTTGATGCCGACGGCCTCGACGTAGTTCAGGCGCGGTGCGCGGGGGTCCGCCGTCACGCTGCGCACGAACACGTCCAGCAACGTCGTGATCCTGGTGGCCAGGTCGGCGGTCTCCAGCTGTGCCATCGCCGTGCGGACCTCATTGAACGCCGTGGCGTTGATCAGGTCGTGCAGCTCGCGGAGCAGGTCCTCCTTGGAGGCGAACTCCTCGTAGAAGTTGCGGGTGGAGACGCCGGCCTCCGTGCACAGCCCGGAGATCTTGGTGGCGGCGAAACCCGTGCCGGTGAACAGCGCCAGCCCGGCCTGCAGCAAGCGGGCCCTGCGCTCGGCCCTGCGCTGCTCGGGTGAGATGCCGCCGTAGGCACGTGCCACCGGGTGCTCCAATCTGGTAACTCGGGTTGTCAGATTACGTCGGCGCAACCTCGTGCGCACCCCAGGCGTCTAGACCTTTGACGGGCACTCAGCTGCCGGTCGCGCTCGGAACGAGTGCGGGGCAGCCCCCGGTGGAGTAGCCGGCGTTGTACTCGAAATGCCACTGCTCATTTTCGTAACGGCGGCACCAGCCGAGGGTGCTGCCGTTTTTCTCGACCCATTTCGCCGATTCGATCGGCTGAATGTCGACCGCGAGTCCGATCACGTGCATCGACCGGTCCGGCGGGTTCAGCACGTACTTCGACGCGAGTTCTTCGGTGCCGAACTTCTTGACCGCCTCGTCGAACTCCTTCTGCTGTTGCTGACGGCTGCGCTTGCCGTCGTTCAGGCAGAGCTGAACGCCCTGCTCAGAGGCCTTGGTGCGCAACGACTTCCACGCCTGGAGAACGTCCGGGCGCAGGCCGTCGGGAGCCTCGTCGAGATAGCGGGCGTCGATCGAGCACTTCGGTCCGTCCGGCGGTCCCGGCACTTCCTCGAGAATCGCGAGCGGCTTTCCGGGGTGCCGGTCGAACACGAGCGTCAATCTGCCCAGGTATCCCAGCGCGCCGCCGGTGGAAACCACGAGTGTGACGATCAGCAGCACGCCGAACACGACGCGTCTGGAGGTCTTGGACATGATTTCGATAATACGTCCGGCAGTGGGCGTGTCTGTCAGCAACCCGTAACAGTCCGTCGGCAGCTGTGTCCCGGCGGACGTGGCGGGGAACACATCCATTCGGCCCAATCACGCTTTCGGCGGAGCGCGCAAATGTGATCGGTGAACGTTTGCTGGCCCCTTTCGCCGCCACGAAACATGATGGCAACATCTCCGGCGGCCGAGAACCGGCCCGATTTTCATGAGGTCTCAGGAGGACCGCTTTCCATGCTCAAGCGCATTCTCGCGTTCGTTGCGCTGTTCGCGTCACTTCTCATCGTCGGAGGCACCGCGCAGGCCGCACCCTCTGCCCACGGGGACACCGCGCTCGTGCTGACCGTGCAGTACTCGGACATCGAGGACAACGCCTTCAAGGCTACCGTCCTGACCTGCGAACGAGGTGACAGCCACCCGCGCAGGGCCCTCGCCTGCGCGACGCTGGCGTCCACCGGCGCCGACCTGCGGGCCATGCGTGCCGACGGCCGCGCGTGCACCTTCATCTACGCGCCCGTGGAGGTCTCGATGTTCGGCTTTTGGCGAGGTGAGCCCGTGAACGAGGTGCACACCTACCCGAACTCGTGCGTCATGCTGGCGCACACCGGTGCGGTGTTCGATTTCTAACACCGGCCATTAATGTGGAGCGGGGCGCGGCAGGGGCGCTCCGCTCCACATTTCTTCGCCCTTGAATGGGTGTTCCGCCGAATGGCGCACGGCCCCGGCGGTGTGCGAGGGTTGGATCATGGCCGCCACCTCGCGATTTCCGCTGCTGTCCTGGACGACCATCACCCCCGTGCTCGGCGTGCTGCTGCTCGTGCTCGCCTGGGGGCGTGACCTCGCACCCGTGCTCGTCGCCGTCGTCGCGGTGGTGCTCGCCGCGACCGTGCTCGCCGCCGTGCACCACGCCGAGGTCGTGGCGCTGCGGGTGGGGGAGCCGTTCGGATCGCTGGTCCTCGCGGTCGCCGTCACGATCATCGAAGTGGCTCTGATCGTCACGCTGATGGTGTCCGGCGGACCGGAAGCGTCCTCACTCGCCCGCGACACCGTCTTCGCCGCGGTCATGATCACCACCAACGGCATCGTCGGCATCGCGTTGCTGCTCGGCGCACTCAAGCACGGCACGACGCTCTTCAACGCCGAGGGCAGCGGCGGCGCGCTCGCCACGGTGATCACCCTGGCCGCGCTCACGCTCGTACTGCCGACCTTCACCACGACCGCGCCCGGCCCCGAGTTCTCCGGCCCGCAGCTCGCGTTCGCCGCACTGGCCTCCCTCGCGCTGTACGCGTTGTTCGTCTTCACCCAGACCGTCCGCCACCGCGACTTCTTCCTCCCGGTCGACGAGGACGGCGTGATCGAGGCGGATGAACACGCCGAAGCGCCTTCCGGCAAGGCCGCCCTCGCGTCCCTCGGCCTGCTGCTCGTCGCACTGATCGCCGTGGTCGGCCTCGCGAAGATCGAGTCGCCCGC
This sequence comes from Lentzea aerocolonigenes, assembly GCF_000974445.1. Taxonomy (GTDB): domain Bacteria; phylum Actinomycetota; class Actinomycetes; order Mycobacteriales; family Pseudonocardiaceae; genus Lentzea; species Lentzea aerocolonigenes. The sequence continues at coordinate 278,542 of NZ_BBOJ01000012.1, read as the reverse complement.
GATCGAGGCCGGCGTGCGCGCCGCGGGCTTCCCTCAGTCGTTCGTCGGCGTCGTGATCGCGCTGCTGGTGCTCCTGCCCGAAACGATCGCCGCCGCCCGCGCCGCGTTGCGCGACCGCATCCAGACGAGCCTCAACCTCGGCTACGGCTCGGCGATCGCGAGCATCGGCCTGACGATCCCGACCATCGCGCTGGCGACGGTGTGGCTCGACGGCCCGCTGCTGCTGGGCCTCGGCTCGACGCAGATGGTCCTGCTGCTGCTCACGGTTCTCGTGAGCGTGCTGACCGTCGTGCCGGGGCGGGCGACGAGGTTGCAGGGCGGCGTGCACCTGGTGCTGCTGGCGGCGTTCCTGTTCCTCGCGGTGAATCCATAAAGCGAAAACCGCTGTTGCCACATTACGACGTTCGGCCCTACATTGCGGTAACGCCGGTTACCACAAAGGGGTCCCTGATGAAGCGCCGTGCCGTGCTCGCCGCCGTTCTCGTGGTATCAGCCCTGGTCACACCCGCTGCGGCGGCCGCGCCGGGCGATCTCGTCAGCAGCAGGGAGGTGGCGTGGCATCCGGAACCGTTGCGGCTGCTGCCCGCCCCGGTGAAGGCCTACGACATCCGCTACCGCTCCACGTCCGCCACCGGTGCGGGCAACGTCGTGTCCGGCATGGTGCTCGTGTCGCCGCTGCCGTGGAACAACGGCCCGCGCCCGATCGTGGCGTACGCGATGGGCACGCAGGGCATGGGCGACCAGTGCGCCCCGTCGCGGCAGCTCCAGAACGGCACCGAGGTCGAGATCGCGTTCCTCGCGCAGGCCATGTTCAACGGCTGGGCCGTCGCCGTCACCGACTACGAAGGCCTTGGCACGCCAGGGGATCACACCTACGCGGTGTCCCGTTCGGAGGGACGTGCGCTGCTGGACGTCGCACGGGCGGCGAGCAGCATTCCCGGCCTGTCCGCTGACGCTCCGGTCGGCGTTTTCGGCTACTCACAAGGAGGTCAGGCCGCGTCGGCCGCCGCCGAGCAGTGGAAGTCGTACGCGCCTTCGCTCAACGTCGTCGGCGTCGCGGCGGGTGGCGTGCCGGCCGACCTCAACGCGGTCGCGAAGTTCAACGACGGCAACGCCGGATCGGGCCTCGTGTTCGCGGCGGCGGCCGGCTATGCCGCGGCCTACCCGGAACTGCCGCTGGCGTCGGTGCTGAACACCCGCGGGAAGCACGTCCTCGACACCATCCGCGAGTCGTGCGTCGCCGAGATCGCCCTGGTGGCACCGTTCACACGGTTGAACGCGCTGACCACGCGGCCGGACGTCATCCAGGACCCGTTGTGGCAGAAGAGGTTGACGGAGAACACGCTCGGTTCAGTGAAACCCGCCGCGCCCGTGTACCTCTACCACGGCACGGTGGACGAGCTCATTCCGTTCAGCGTCGGACAGAAGCTGCGGACGCAGTGGTGCTCGCTGGGCGCCGACGTGCAGTGGACGGCGCTGCCGCTGCTCGGGCACATCGCGGCGATCAGCGCGTGGGGCACGAACGCCCTGAACTGGCTCGGCGACCGGTTCGCCGGCCGGGTCACGCACCCCAACTGCTGATCAGCGCGGCGGCGAGAGCCGGGAAGAAGACCACTCCCGAGATCATGGCGTGCACCGCCGGGAGTGGTCTCTTCGCCGTGTACAGCACGGCTTTGAAGTAGGCGTTTCCCTGTGCGGTGGGGTTGCGCTGGCGCCAGCCCTTCATCCGGAGCCTGTCGCCGAAGGTGTTGTGCAGGGTGAGCACGGCGAATCCGGCCCACGCCAGCGCGGCCGAGTCCGTGGCCATGAAGGCGATCCAGAGGCCGAGCCCGACGAACGCGGTGACGAGGTGGTAGTAGGCGAGGGGTGGCATGTGTCTTCGTGCTCGGAACAGGAGTACCAGGCCCAGCAAGATGTTGACCACCCACCCGGCCAGGGCGATTGTCGCTGTCATGGACCGACAGTACTACGATCGTAGTGTCAAGTCACTACGTCTATAGTGATTGCGTGACCTCCAACAGGGACCGTGCTCTCGTCGCGGCGATCGAGTTGCTCGGCACGGAAGGGCTGCGCGGGCTGACGCACGCGCGCGTCGACGAACGGGCCGGCCTGCCGAAGGGCTCGACGTCGAACTACTTCCGCACCCGCGCCGCGCTGCTCGACGGCGTGGGGGAGTGGATGCTGCGCCAGGAGGTCCCCGTGGTCGAGGCAGCGCTGAAACCCGAGTCGGCGGCCGACCTGATCGACGAGCTGTGCCGGCTGTACGACTTCATGATCGGACCTAATGAGGTCACGACCACCGCACGCATGGTGCTGTGGATGGAGTCCGCGGCGAACGAACGAATACGGCAGGCGTTGCTGAGCGGCCGTGCCGTGATGACGGGGATGCTCGTGCCCGCGCTCGCCCGCCTCGGCGCACGTGACCCGGTGGCGGCGTCCGACACGATCGGCGCGTGCTTCCAGGGGGTCTTCCTGCAGCGGTTCGCGCGAGGTGAGGAGATCGACCCGCGGCCGCTGCTGGAGATCATCGTGCGGGGTGCTCTGGCGCCGGGAAGCGCCGCCGGAACGTGAACCCGTCCGGTGTCGGGCCTTCGCGCGCGACCAGGTCGAGCTTCGCGAGCCCCTCCTCCGTCGTCGGCCGATGCCCCGCGGGCACCCACCACATGACGTCGACCGCGCTGCCGGGGTCGAACCACTGAGCGCTGCGCTTGACCGCTTCGACGTGCAGGCCGCCGAACGTGAACTCCCACAAGGCCTCGACCGAGTCCCACACGCTGAGGTTGAACGCCTCGCGCCACGGGTCGCGGCCCAGCCTGGTCAGGTCGTCCGTCATCCGGTCGGACGTCGGCCGCCACACGAAACCGGGCGCCCGCTCCGCCAGGTCGTTGATCGCGTCGACCCTGCTCGTGAACCCGCGCATCCGCCAGTGGTCGAACGCCCACCGCCCGGTCGAGATGTTGGCCTGCGCCAGGTGAAAATCCCCCATGCCACCACTCTGACATGATCGGTCCATGAGGTGTGTGGTGCTGGACGACTACCAGGGCGTGGCGCTCGCCAACGCCGACTGGTCCGGTCTCGACGTGACCGTGCTGCGCGAACACCTGGACGACCCGGCACCGGCGTTGGCCGACGCCGAGTGCGTCGTGATCATGCGCGAGCGGACCCCGTTCACGGCCGAGTTGTTCGCTCGGCTGCCGAAGCTCCGGTTGCTGGTCACGAGTGGGATGCGCAACGCCTCCATCGACCTCGCCGCGGCGCGTGAGCACGGCGTCACGGTCTGCGGCACCGGTAGCGCCAAGACGCCGCCGACCGAGTTGACCTGGGCGTTGATCCTCGGTCTCGCCCGGCACCTGGTCGTCGAGAACGCGGCGTTCCACGGCGGCGGGCCGTGGCAGAGCACCGTCGGCGTCGACCTCGCCGGCCGCACGCTCGGGCTGGTGGGGTTCGGCAACCTCGGCAAGGCGGTGGGGCGGATCGGCAAGGCGTTCGGGATGGACGTCGTCGCGTGGAGTCCGAACCTCACCGAGGATCGGACCGAGGCCGAGGGTGTGCGGCTGGCGTCCGGGCTGCACGACCTGTTGGGGCAGAGCGACTTCGCGTCGATCCACCTCGTGTTGAGCGAGCGGAGCCGGGGACTGGTCGACGCGGCGGCGCTGGCGTGCCTGAAGCCCTCGGCGTTCCTGGTCAACACCTCGCGTGCGGCCATCGTGGACGGACCCGCCCTGCTGGAAGTGTTGCGGGAGAGGCGGATCGCCGGTGCCGGGCTCGACGTGTTCGAGGTCGAGCCGCTGCCGTTGACCGACGAGCTGCGGACCCTGCCGAGCGTTCTCGCCACCCCGCACCTCGGCTACGTCACCGAGGCCAACTACCGCACGTACTTCCGCGAGGCCGTTGAGGACGTCCACGCGTTCGTCGCGGGAGAGCCGATCCGCGAACTGAAGTAACCGTTGGCGCGTCCTGGCGATAGACAGCCAGGAGGTCCGCGATGGACGACACCGGGTTGATCGTGGTCACGGGTGCGACCGGCCGTCAGGGCGGTGCGGTCGCACGGCACCTGCTCGCGGACGGGTGGCGGGTGCGCGCGTTGACGCGTGATCCCGCGTCGGCCGCCGCCGCCAAGCTCTCCTCGTCCGGCGCCGAGGTGGTGCGCGCGGACATGGACGACATCGCGACGCTGCGCCCGGCGATGGTGGGAGCACAGGGCGTGTTCAGCGTCCAGAACCCGATGATCAGCGGGCTCGACGGCGAGGTTCGGCAGGGACGCGCGGTCGGCGACGCCGCGGCCGAGGCCGGGGTGCGGCACGTCGTGTACGCGTCGGCCGGGCCGGGGGTGCCGGGCACCGGTGTCGGGCAGTGGGACAACAAGCTCGTCGTACGCGAACACCTGGAGTCGCTCGGTCTGCCGCTCACGGTCCTGCGCCCGATGGCGTTCATGGAACTGATGACGGACAAGGACTTCTACCCGCCCGTGTCCATGTGGCACCTGATGCCGAAGCTGGTCGGCGTCGACCGGCCGTTGCCGTGGCTGTGCGCCGACGACGTGGGTGCGGTTGCGGCGAAGGTCTTCGCCGAGCCGGGCCGGTTCGTGGGCGCGGAAGTCCCGCTGTGCGCGGACGTGCGGACCATCGACGAGTGCCGTGCGCTCTGGCGGAAGGTGACGGGCCGCGCGCTGCGGGGCTTCCCGATGCCGATCTGGCTCTTCCACCGGTTCGTCGGCGACGACCTGACGAAGATGTGGCGCTGGCTGCACGCGAACCCAGTCGTCGCCGACCCCTCCGCCACCAGGGCGATCGTGCCGTCCGTGAAGACCGTCGAACAGTGGCTGGTGCAGCGAACCTACTCGTAGTAAGTTCGGCGGCATGACGCCGGACGCCTCCGCGCACATCGACATCGCCGCGACCCCGCAACGGGTGTTCGACCTGGTCAGCGATCTGCGAGGGCTGAGCGGCGTCGCCGAGGAGTACGCGGGCGGCAAGTGGCTGGGCACGTCCGGGCCGGCCGTCGGGGCGCGGTTCCGCGGCGTCAACAAGCGCGGCTGGCGGGTCTGGCCGACGACGTCCACGGTCACCGACTGCTCGGCCGAGCGGTTCGCGTTCGAGGTGAAGTCGCTCGGGATGCCGGTGTCGCGCTGGCAGTACGACATCGAACGGACGGCGGACGGCTGCCGCGTCACGGAGTCCACCTGGGACCGCCGGCCGAGCTGGTACAAGCCGATCACCGTGCTCGCCACCGGGGTCAAGGACCGCGCGGTGACGAACCAGGCCAACATCGTGGCGACGCTGGAGCGGCTGAAGCGGGCGGCGGAGTCCGCCTGACCCGTCCGCTGACAATCGGACAGAAACGCTCACATCTTCACTCGCAGTCCAACACGCCTGCACAAGGCTTGTCACGGCTGTGAGCTGCAAACATCGGAGGACCGGAACAAGAACCGGTCGCCTCACCCCGTTGTAAACGCTCTCACCAGCGTGGGAGCGTGGCCGAACGACGGTTGACACCCTCGAAACGCCAGCGTTCAATCCCCGTCAAATATCCTATAGGATCAGAGATCCGAGGAGTTGGCGTGGCAAAGGTCCTGCGTGCCGAGGCGTTCCAGGTCGATGTTCCCGTCGAGACGCTGCGCACCGACGCGGTCCAGCAGTTCGTCAAGCAGGAGACGGTCTTCGTCGAGATCGCGACCGACGACGGCCTCACGGGACTCGGTTACGCCTACACGATCGGCACGGGCGGCAGCTCGGTCCTCGCCCTACTGAAGGACCACCTGCTGCCGCGGCTCGTCGACGTCGACGCGCGCCGGATCGAGCGGATCTGGCAGGACCTGTTCGCGAGCACGCGCAGCACCACGGTCGGCGCGATCACCTCGCTCGCCCTGGCCGCCGTCGACACCGCGCTGTGGGACCTGCACTGCCTGCGCGCCGGGGAACCGTTGTGGCGCAGGGCAGGCGGCTTCCGGCAGGAGGTGCCGCTGTACGACACCGAGGGCGGCTGGCTGCACCTGTCCACAGAAGACCTCGTCAAAGGCGCGAAGGAGACGGCGGCGCAGGGCTGGCAGGGCATCAAGATGAAGGTCGGCAAGCCTGACCTGACCGAGGACGTCGAACGGCTCGAAGCCGTCAGGGAAGCGGTCGGCGAGCGGTTCGCGATCATGGTCGACGCCAACCAGTCCATGACGGGTGCCGAGGCGATCCGGCGCGCTGAGGCCTTCAAGAACGCCGGCCTCGCGTGGCTCGAAGAACCGCTGCCCGCCGACGACGTGACTGGGCACGAACGGCTCGCTCGCAGCACGAGCATCCCGATCGCGGTGGGGGAGTCGCTGTACTCGGTGGCGCAGTTCCGCGAGTACCTCGAACGCGGTGCCGCCTCGATCGTCCAGGTCGACGCGGCACGGATCGGCGGCATCACGCCGTTCCTCAAGGTCGCGCACCTCGCGGAGGCGTTCAACGCCGACGTCTGCCCGCACTTCCTGATGGAGCTGCACGTCAGCCTCGCGGCCGCGCTGCCCAACGGGAGGTTCGTGGAGCACATCCCGCAGCTGCGCGGCATCACCAAGAGCGAGCTGACAGTCCACAACGGACACGCACTCGCGCCTGACACGCCGGGTCTCGGCATCGACTGGGACCGCGACGCGATGGAAGACCTCCGGGTCGCCTGAAACGAAGGAGTGGTCTTGAGAGCGTTAGGTGTCGTTGCCGGCCTGCTCGCGTCGCTGATCGCGGTTCCGGCGGCCCAAGCACAACAGCAGGCCCCCGTACTGGGCGAGAAGCCGTACATGGGCTGGAGCAGCTGGACGTTGCAGGCGACCAACCACCCCGGGGTGAACCCGGACGGTCCCGCCAGCTGGTTGAACGAGAAGAACGTCCTCGCCCAAGCGGACGTGCTCGCGGCGAGGTTCAAGAAGCACGGCTACAACCACGTGAACGTCGACGCGGGCTGGCTCGGCTCGTTCGACGAGTACGGCCGGCCGGTCGTGGACGCCAAGAAGTTCCCGCACGGCTTCAAGTGGCTCGGCGAGTACGTGCACGGCAAAGGCCTCAAGTTCGGCTCGTACTTCGCGGTCGGCCTGGACCTCAAGGCCTACAACGACGGCAGGACGCCGATCCACAACGCGCCCGGCTGCACCACCAAGGACCTCGTCTACCCGGACCTGCGCAAGACCAACGGGTGGGACACCGCCTACAAGATGAACTTCGCCAACCCGTGCTCGCAGAAGTACATCGACTCGATCGCACAGGTGCTCGCGGGGTGGGGCGTCGACTTCCTCAAGCTCGACGGCGTCGGCCCCGGCAGCTTCAGGGGCGGCGAGAACTACGACAACACCGACGACGTGAAGGCGTGGAACTCCGCGCTCAAGGCCACCGGCCGCCCGATCCAGTTCCTGATCTCGTGGGCGCTCAGCCACCGCCAGGCCGACGTGTGGAAGGCCAACACCAACGGCTGGCGCATCGACACCGACGTCGAGTGCTACTGCCCGACGCTCGTCACGTGGAACCAGTCGGTGAAGCAGCGGTGGAACGACGTCGTGCAGTGGATCGACGACGCGGGCCCCGGCCAGTGGAACAACCTCGACAGCCTCGCCGTCGGCAACGGTGAGATGGACGGCATCACCGAGGCCGAACGCCGCAGCTACATGACGTTGTGGGCGATCTCCAGCTCACCGTTGTACCTGGGCGACGACCTCACCAAGATCGACGACTTCGGCCACGAGCTCCTCACCAACGACGAGGTCATCGCGATCAACCAGGCCGGGATACCAGCCCGTCCGGTCGACCAGTTCTCCGACCAGCAGGTCTGGTACGCCCGCAACGCCGACGGCAGCTACACCGTGGCGCTGTTCAACCTCGGCTCGAAGCCCGCGAGCGTCACCGCGGACCTCGCCCAGCTCGGGATCTCCGGCAACGCCAGGGTCCGCGACGTCTGGGAGCGCATGGACATCGGTCAGGCCAAGGGCTCGTTCACCGCGGACCTGCCGGTGCACGGCACGAAGCTGCTGAAGATCACCCCGCGCTCGGCCGTCGCTCCCGGCGTCGTCCAGGGCACCGCCGCCACGCCGACGAGCATCTCCCTGAAGTGGTACGGGAAGTCCGGCATCCGTTACGACGTCTACGCGGGCAACAAGAAGGTCGCGTCGACCACCGACACGAAGGTGACCGTCACCGGCCTGACCCCGTCGACCTCCTACGAGTTCACGGTCGTGCAGAACGGCAGCCGCTCGAAGCCGGTTTCCTTCGTGACGCCAAAGGAATCCGTGACGTACGAGGCGGAGAAGGGCAGCGTGGGCGGTGGCGCGACCGTCTACGGCTGCGCGTGCTCGAACGGCAACAAGGTCGGGTTCATCGGCGGTAGCGGTGTGCTCACGATGCCGACGGTGACCGTGCCGCGCGAGGGCACCTACCTGGTTGAGCTGTCCTACATCGACGCGAGCTCCAGCCGGACCGGTGTCGTCACGGTGAACGGCACCAGCTTCAAGCTCCCCGTCGCCGGGTCGAACGACGACAACTGGAACGCGCCGCAGAAGGTCACCGTGCCGATCTACCTGCTGGCGGGCAACAACACGATCCGCTTCGGCAACCCCGACGACTCCGTGTTCGACGTCGACAGCATCCGCATCTAACCCTTCTCGGACAGGAGGCGTCGTGGTGACAACCGTGCAGGACTCCAGCGCCCAGGTCGTGCGCAGACCTGTCACCGCGGCGCCTCCACCCACACGGCGGCGTCCCGGCCCCGCCTCGCGCCGCAACGACACGTGGGTCGCGTGGCTGCTCGTCACGCCCGCGATCCTCGGGTTCGGCGTGTTCTTCGCCTACCCCATGCTGCGCGGCGTCTACCTGAGCTTCACCGAGTTCCACATCCTCACCCCGCCGGTGTTCACGGGGCTCGCGAACATCCAGGAACTGGTCGGCGACGGCAGGTTCTGGCACTCGCTCGGCGTCACCGCGTACTTCGTGGTGCTGTCCGTGGTGCTGGGTGTCGGCGTCTCGCTCGTCACGGCGGTCGTGTTGCACCGCCTGGGGGTCAACACGACGGTCCGCGGGCTGATGATCCTGCCGTTCCTCATCTCCGGCGTTGTCACGGCACTGGTGTGGACGTGGATGCTCGACCCGCAGCTCGGCATCGTGAACCAGTTGATCACGTGGGTCACCGGCGAGCCTCTCCTGTTCTTCGGTTCCGGCGGCTGGGCGGTGCCGACGCTGGCGGCGTTGAACGTGTGGAAGTCCATGGGCTACAACGCGGTTCTCCTCTTCGCGGGCCTGCAGACGATCCCCGCGTCGATCTACGAGGCCGGCCGGATCGACGGCGCGTCGGAGTGGCAGATGTTCCGCTCGCTGACGTTGCCGCTGCTGCGGCCGATCCTGGTGATGGTCGTGATCCTCAACGTGATCAGCGCGACCCAGGTCTTCGACATCGTCCAGGTCAGCACCAAGGGCGGTCCGGCGGACGCGTCGCTCGTGCTCCAGATGTACATCTACGACAAGGCGTTCGGCCAGTTCGACTTCGGTTATGCCGCAACGATGTCGCTCGCCCTGTTCCTGCTGCTCGTCGCGGTGACCTTCACGCAGCTGCGGATGGCCCGTGCGGGCGAGTCGGACACGAACTGAAGGGAGGCTCCGGTGAGAGTCGGCCGAACCGTCGCGTGGGGCTACCTGATCGTCGTCCTGCTGATCACGATCTTCCCGTTCTACTGGATCCTGCGCACCGCGCTGTCCAACAACTTCGCGATGTCGACGGACCCGTCGTCGTTGCTGCCCGTGGACTTCACGTGGGGCCCGTTCAAACGCGCTCTCGGCCTCGCGACGCCCGCCGAGGCCGCGGCGGAAGGCGGTTCGGGCGCCAAGATCGACCTGGCTTTGGCGCTGTGGAACTCCGTTGTGTACGCAGGGCTGCTGACTCTGTGCACGGTCGGGTTCTCGGCGTTGGCGGCCTACGCGTTCGCGCGGTTGCGGTGGAAGGGCCGTGACGTTGTCTTCGGCGTGCTGCTCACCGCGCTGATGGTGCCGTCGGTGTTCACGCTGCTGCCGAACTTCGTGCTGATGAAGGACCTGGGGCTGCTCAACACGTTCGGCGGCATGATCCTGCCGGGCGCGTTCTTCTCGGCCTTCAACATCTTCTTCCTGCGGCAGTTCATGCTCGGGCTGTCGAATGAGGTCGAGGAGGCCGCGATCATCGACGGCGCCGGGCCGTTGCGGGTGTGCTTCCGGATCGTGCTGCCGATGAGTGTCGCGCCGATGGCGACCCTGACGCTGCTGACGTTCATCACGACCTGGAACGACTACTTCTGGCCGTTGCTCGTCACCAACGACGAGTCGGTCCGGCCGCTCACCCTGGCGCTCGCGGTGTTCAAGCAGTCCTCACCGCAGGCGTCGCTGGACTGGGCGGGCCTGATGGCGGCGACGCTGGTCGCGGCAATGCCGATGTTGCTGCTGTTCGTGGTCTTCGGGCGGCGGCTGGTCAACTCCATCGGCTTCACGGGGATCAAGTGAAACTGCACTGGCCGCGTGAAGCGGCGGAGTGGACCGAGGCGCTGCCCGTGGGCAACGGACGCCTTGGCGCGATGGTGTTCGGCGGGGCCGGCCGGTCCCGCGTGCAGGTGAACGACGCGACCGTGTGGTCGGGCACGGCGGACGGGCCTTCTCTCGCGTTGGCCGACGTGCTGGCTTCCGGTGCTGGTCCGGAACGGCTCGCCCAAGTGCGTGCGGCGATCTTCGGCGGTGATCTGGAGCGGGCGACCGAGCTGCTGATGTCGTTCGAAGGCCCGTACAGCCAGACGTTTCTGCCGTACGTGGACCTGTGGATCACGCTGCCCGAGGGCGAGTCGCACGGCCGCACGCTGGACCTGAGCACGGGCGTGGTCACCGAGCGGTTGACCATTGATGGCGCAGAGGTCGTCCGGCGCACGTGGGCGTCGGAAACGGCCCTGTGCGTGGAGATCGTCGGGGCGGTGCCGGCCGGGGTCGAGCTGACAACGCCGCTGCGCGAGGTCTCGCGGGACGGGCTCAACCTCGTGATCGAGATTCCCGTGGACTCCGCGCCGAAGCACGAACCCCAGGTCGAGGCACCCGTCTACGGCTCGGGCGAGCGCGGCACGGTGTCGGTCGAGATCCGGCAGAGCGACCGCTGGTTGCTGACCCTGACCAGTTCCACGACGACCGAGTCGCGGTGGACCGGCAAACGCCACGGCAACCACATGACGTTGATGGACGCGTGCGCGGTCAGCTTCGGCGACGTCCCCGAGGTCGTCGACGTGCCGGAACTGTTGTCCGGCAAGGACGAGCAGCTCATCGCCTCGGTGCTCTTCGCGTTCGGCCGCTACCTGCTGGTCTCGTCGTCACGGCCCGGCGCGCCGCCCGCGAACCTCCAGGGCATCTGGAACGGCGAGCTGCGGCCTGCCTGGTCGTCCAACTACACGATCAACATCAACACGCAGATGAACTACTGGGCGGCCGAGGTCACCGGACTGGCCGAGTGCCACGAACCGTTGCTGGAGCTGCTGGAGAAGCTCGCGGTGACCGGCGCGGACGTGGCGCGGGAGTTGTACGGTGCGCGTGGCTGGGTCGCCCACCACAACACCGACGCGTGGGGCTGGTCGCTGCCGGTCGGCATGGGGCACGGCGCACCGTCGTGGGCGATCTGGCAGATGGGCGGCTCGTGGCTCGTCCAGCACGCCTGGGACCACTACGACTTCGCCCGCAGCCGGTCCACTTTGGAGCGTGCGTGGCCGTTGCTGCACGGCTGTGCGGAGTTCTGCCTCGACTGGCTGGTCGAAGGCCCGGACGGCTACCTGGACACGTGCCCGTCGACTTCGCCGGAGAACTGGTTCCTCGTCGACGGCGAACCTCAGGCGCTGACGTGGTCGGTGACCACGGACGTGGTGCTGATCCGTGCCGTGTTCGAACGGACTCTCGCGCTGGCACTGGCTTCGGGCCGAGCCGACCCGATCGTCGCCGAGATCTCGGCCGCGTTGCCCCGGCTGCGACCGGTGCCGGTGTTCGGCGAGCGGCTGGGGGAGTGGGTCGAAGATCGGCCGGAGGAGGACCCGACGCACCGGCACTTGTCGCACCTGGTGTCCGTGTACCCGCTCGGTCAAATTGTCGCGGGCACTCCGCTGGGCGACGCGGCGGTGGCGTCGCTGGACCGGCGCGGCAACGGCGCGATGGGTTGGTCGTGGGCCTGGAAGATGGCGCTGCGGGCCCGGTTGGGTGACGCCGAGACCGTGAAGTCGTTGCTGTCGGAGGCCTCGCAACCGTTCACCGGCGACCGCCACCGCGACGCGCCGTTCGACGGCTCGGAGTGGGGCGGCCTGCTTCCCAACCTGTTCAGCACGCACCCGCCGTTCCAGATCGACGGCAACTTCGGCTTCACGGCGGCGTTGTCGGAAGTCGTGGTGCAGAGCCACACCGGCGTGATCGACGTCCTGCCCGCGCTGGCGTCCGGGTGGTCGCGCGGCTCGGCTCGCGGCCTGCGCTGCCGCGGCGGGCTGGCGGTCGACGTGACCTGGCACGACGGTTTCGTGTCCGTCCGGGTGCGGCGGTTGTCCGGTGACGCCGCGGAGGTCGTGCCGGTACGCATCGGCGGAGAGTTGACCGAGGTCGTGGTGACCGACGTCGTTGATGTGCGCGGGAGGATCTCGTGCTGACCGACCTCGGCCTGGACGAGCTGTGGGAGTACCGCAGCTCTTATGTGCGGCCGGACGATTTCGACTCGTTCTGGGACTCGACGCTGGCCGAGGCTCGTTCGCTTCCGTTGCAGGTCGAGGCGGTGCCGGTTGCCACTCCGTTGCGGACGCTGGACGTCTACGACGTGACGTTCTCCGGCTTCGGCGGCGACCGGATCCGCGCGTGGCTGCGGACCCCCAAAGGCGAGATCGGCCTGCCCGCTGTCGTGCAGTACCACGGGTACGGCAGCAACCGGGGGAGCGCGGTCGAGAACCTGACCTGGGCCAGCGCCGGGTTCGCGCACCTCCAGGTCGAGGTGCGGGATCAACGCGGTGGCGCGGGGTTCATGACCCGAGGGATCGCCGACCGTTCAACGTACTTCTACCGCCGCGTGTTCACGGACGCCGTGCGCGCGGTGGATGCCGTGCGCGCGTTGGGATTTTCAAAGGTTTTCGTGATCGGCAACAGCCAGGGTGGCGGGATCGCGCTGGCCGCGGCCGGTCTGGTGCCCGACCTGGCCGCCGTGCACGTGCAGGCGCCGTTCCTGTGCGACTTCCGCAGGGCGCTGAACGTCTGCGGCCGCCCGCCCTACACCGAACTGACGACCTACATCGCCGAGAACCGGCGATCCGACATCTTCCCGACGCTGTCCTGTTTCGACGGTGTCGGGTTCGCCGCTCGAGCAGTCGCCCCCGCCTGGTTCTCGGTCGGCCTGATGGACGACATCGTGCCGCCGTCCACCGTGTTCGGCGCCTACCACGCCTACGCCGGACCGCGGCAGATCCAGATCTGGGAGCACAGCGCCCACGAGGCGGGCGGCTCCGACGACCTCGACATCGCACTCGACGCCTTCCGTTCCCGATTGGAGCTTCGATGAAGATCGCCGCCTTGGCAGCCGTGACAGCACTGGTGGTCGCGGGTTGCGGGAGTTCCGACACGGGCTCCGGCAACACCGTGAACTGGTGGACCTGGGACGACAAGCAGGCAGTGGCCTACGGCGAGTGCGAGAAGGCGTTCGAGGCCGCCAACCCCGGCACCGACGTGAAGATCACCCGCTACAACGTCGACGACTACTTCACCAAGCTCACCGCAGGGTTCGTGGCGGGCACCGCGCCGGACGCGTTCCAGAACTCCGTGCAGTTCCTCCAGGCCTACGCCGGTCAACACCAGCTGATGCCGCTCGACGACCTCATCGCGAAGTCCTCTGTGGACCTGAAGAAGTACTCCGTCGGCGTCGACACGTGGAAGTTCACCGACGGCAAGCAGTACGCGCTGCCGCTGGACTGGGCCGCGGCCGGCATCTACTACAGCAAGGACGCCCTGGCGAAGGCCGGGATCGCCGAGGCGGACGTGGCGAAGATGACCTGGAACCCCGACGACGGCGGCACATTCGAGAAGATCGTGGCGCGGTTGACGATCGACAAGAACGGCAAGCGCGGCGACGAGCCCGGGTTCGACAAGAACGCCATCGCCACCTACGGCGTCGGTGCCATCGCGGGCCGCAGCTTCATCGGCGAGACGACGTGGGCGCCGCTCGTCTCGACGCTCGGCTGGAAGATGGGTGACAAGGACCAGTGGCCCACGAAGTTCAACTTCACCGATCCGCGTTTCGTGAAGACGATGAAGTGGGTGACGTCGCTGACCGAGCGCGGCTTCTCGCCGAAGCTCGGCACGTTCACCACCGGCAACCAGTCGACGATCTCCGACATCGACCTGGTGGGCTCGGGCAAGACCGCGATGACGATCGGCGGGTCGTGGTCCGCGCCGTCGTTCGGCAAGATCCCCGGCGTGCCCGTGGGCATCGCGCCGACGCCGCTCGGCCCCTCGGGCACGCGTTCGGTGCTTTCCAACTCGAACGGCAACAACATCTGGGCCGGCACCAAGAACCCGGACCTGACCTGGAAGTGGGTCAGCTACATGGGCAGCGAGGAGTGCCAGACCAGGGCGGGCGCCTCCGGCACGTTCTTCCCGTCGATTCCCGCCGCCATGGACAACACCGTGACCTCGATGAAGTCCCAGGGCGTCGACCTCACCGTGTTCAACCAGTACGTGAAGGACGGCGTTCTGCACCCGTCGACCGCTTATGCCAACGGTTCGGCCGTGCAGTCCGCCGAGCAGCCGTTGTTCGAGGCCTATTTCGGCGGCCGGCGCTCGGATGACGTGTTCGCCGAGATGGAACGCGTCAGCCAGGAGATACTGGCGAAGAACTGACGGAGGAGTGGTGTTGCGGATACCGAGCAGGCGCGTGCTCGCGGACGACGTCTACGAGCAGATCCGTGCGCTGATCATGAGCGACGGCATCGAGCCGGGCGCCCGCGTCAACATCGACGAGATCGCGCGCCAGCTCGACGTGTCCCCGACACCGGTCCGCGAGGCCCTCGCGCGCCTCGAGTCGGAGGAACTGGTCAGCAGGCTGCCGTTGCGCGGCTACCGCGTGACGGACCTGCTGAACCGCAAGCAGGTGGACGACCTGTACGCCCTGCGCCTGCTGCTGGAGCCGCCGTCCGCGGCTCTGGCGGCAGCCCGCATGACGCCGGAGAACGTGGTCCTGATCGAGGAGGAGCTGGCCACCTGTCCGGCGGCTCCTGCCGATGACGCCTACGACGACTACAAGAACCTCACGGCGCACGACCAGCGGCTGCACGAGCTCATCCTGCGGATCGCGGGCAACGACGCCGTGCTCCAGTCCTTCGCCAAGACGCACTGCCACCTGCACCTGTTCCGGCTGAACTTCCAGCAGCCGTTCGGGGTGCAGACCATCACCGAGCACCGCGCGATCGTGGACGCGCTGGTGGCCGGGGACTCGGACGGGGCTCGTGACGCCATGACCGCGCACCTGGAAGTGGCGCGGGCCCGTCTGCTGGACCGGATGTGACAGTCGTGCTGTCCACACCTGGGGCCGCCTTGTGGCTGCGCCCGTGGCGGTCGGGCGATCGGGGAGCGTTGGTCGCCGCGCACCGCGATCCGGAGCTGCGCAAGCGGTTGGTCACCTCCCTGGCTGACGACACCGAGGCCGGGCGCTGGCTGGACGCCCAGGCTTCCGGCTGGGCCTCCGCCACCCGGTTCAGCTTCGCCGTGGTGGCGGACGACAACGATCCCCTCGGCCACGTGGTGGTGAAGGCCGTGGGCGCCGGGGTGGCCGAGGTCGGCTACTGGACGGCAGCCCGGGCCCGTGGCCGCGGCATCGCCACCTCTGCCTTGGAGACCGCGTCCCGGTGGGCGCTGGACACCCAGCAGATCGTCCGGCTGACCCGCCTGGACCTGCTGCACGCCGAGGACAACCCTGCCTCCTGCCAGGTCGCGGAGAAGTGCGGCTACGTCCTGCACGACGTGCTGCCGCCCGCACCGCCGGCCTTCCCCTCGCGCGGCCATCGGCACGTCCGCTCCTGAGACCGTCGAACGGCCGATGTGGAATGTGTCGAACGCAGTCGAACGGGACTGCGGGCCCGCCGGCTCGCGAACGGGGTGTGCGGGTCCGCTCCGGTCCATTCGTGCGGCAACGAACCGGTCCTGCCGCCGCGCCGACCGAATCGCAGTTGATCAGCGGAAATGCTGAGAACCCTTAAGCTTAAACGGATTTAAAATGCCCTGTGGTCTAGTCCGATTTGAACCCCCTCCGTGACCTCCCCGTAGTCATCGGTACAACACCGATCGACCCCCGAGGAGAATCGAATGGGCGCTCGACACCGCAAGCCCGCCATGATCGGCGCGGGCGCCATGCTCGCGGTCGCTGCTGTCGCCGGTGGCATCTTCGCCTTCAGCAGCACGGACTCGAACGCGGCTGAGGACTGCGGCGGACTGGACACCGCCCTGCAGAACAACCTGAACTTCATCGCCGGTCAGCAGGCGAACCCCGACGCGCAGTCGGACGCCCGCATCGCCAACCGGCAGGCGGTCGTCAACCTCATCAACCAGCGGCGTGCGGCGGCTGGTTGTGGCAAGAACGTCCAGGCGCAGCCCGAGAAGGGCCAGGCGGCCACGTCCGGCGAGGACTGCGGCGGACTGGACAAGGCGTTGCAGAACAACCTGAGCTTCATCGCGGGGCAGAAGGCCAAGCCGGACGCGCAGTCCGAGGCCCGCATCGCGAACCGGCAGGCCGTGGTCGACCTCATCCAGCAGCGACGCAAGGCGGCGGGCTGCAAGGGTGACGGCGGCGCGGCCAACGCCGGCCAGGGCAATGCGAACCAGGGCAACGCGAACCAGGGCAACAACGCCGGTCAGGGCCAGGCGACGACCAAGCCCGCACCGAAGCCCGATGCGAACCAGGGCAACAACAACGGTGGAGGCGCGGCCGGCCAGCAGGTCTGCCAGGGCTCGACCGTCACGCTGTCCGGCGAGGGCGGCGCGCCCGCCGCGTCGAGCGGCACCTTCCCCGTCGGCACCACGCTGAAGGTCACCAACCTGGACAACAACAAGTCCACCACCGTCAAGGTGGCGTCCGTGTCCGGCAGCTGCGCGCTGCTGAACAACGCGGCCTTCGAACAGGTGCGTGAGCCCGGCAAGTTCCTGATCCGCAACGCGAAGATCGAGAAGATCGGCTGACTGTCCACAACGGACGGGTACGTCCCCCGGATGGCGCAAGGGGGTGTGCCCGTCCGTTGTGCTGTGTGCGCTCAGGTGAGATCTTGGTCCGGTGACCGAGAAAGAAGTACCGGCGCCACCGTCAGTCTTGCGGAACACCTCGTTCCTCCGTCTGTGGACCGGCACGACAGCCTCGGGTCTCGCGATGTGGGCCCTGCCGTTCGTGCTGGGTCTCGCGGTGCTCGAACGTTCGATCACGGCCGTTGAACTGGGTGTCGTGCTGGCCACCAGAACAGCGGGATTCCTCGCGGCGGTGCCTGTCGCCGGGGTGCTGGCCGACCGGTACGCCCGCCGTGTCGTGGTCTTCTGGTCCTGCCTCACGGCCGCGGTCGCGACACCGGTCATCGCCCTCGGCATGGGCAGGTCGCTGCTGCTGATGGCCGTTGCGGCGACGATCGTCGGGGCCGGTCAGGGCGCGTGCCGCCCGGCGTTCCAGGCACTAGTGGCCGAGGTGGTGCCGGAGTCCGGACGGCAGCAGGCCAACGCGGCGATGACACTGGCCGTGCGGGTGACCACGCTGGTCGCGCCGAGCCTCACCGCCCTGGCCTCACTGCTGGTGGACGCCCGTGCGTTGCTGGCGGTCACGGCCGCGGTGTGGTTGCTGGCCGCGCTCGTGCCGCCTGCGGGCAACGGCAGGCCGGTGCGGGCCGATGCCACCCGAGCGGGGTTCGTCGCCGACTTCGTCGAGGGCGTCAGGGAGGCGCGCCGTCACCCGTGGTTCCTCGCCGGGCTCAGCGCGCTGACCGTGGTGATCGCGACCGGCTATTCCGCGTCGGCCGTCCTGCTCCCTGTCGTGAGCAGGGATCGCTACGACACGGAGGCGGTGCTGGCGGCCGCCACGACCGCGTACACCGTCGGCGCTCTGCTGGGCGCGGTGCTGATCGCCCGCTGGCGGCCGCGGTCAGCGGGGTGGGCCGCGCTGGCAGGGCTCGGTTGCTACGGCCTGATACCGCTGTTCCTGCTGGTGCCGGTGCACCCGTTCGTCCTGATCGGTGCGTACGCCGTGACGGGAGTCGGCATCGAGCTGTTCAACGTGCCCTGGTTCACCGCGACCCAGCGCGAGGTCGAACCGGGCAAGCTCGCCCGTGTGTCCTCTTTGGACTTCCTGCTGTCGTACGGCCTGGCGCCGGTCGGCCTGGCGTTCATCGCGCCGGCGGTCGAAGGGTTCGGCACGAGCGCCGTGCTCATCGCCTGCGCGGTGATCTGCTTCGCCGCTCCCGCGGCCGCCGCGCTGGTCCCGTCATCGCGAGGGTTCAGCGCCAGGTCCTGACGTCACCAGTCCCAGCGGAAACCGCGCACCCCCGGCGGCACGTCCAGAGCGACGTCCAGGAGCGTCCGGCTCGGTTCGACGGGCGAGTTGCCGGCGAGCTGCACGACGGAAGCGGGCGGCGCCCCTTCGAAGGTCAGCTCCAGCACGTACTCCCGCGTCGGCAGCCGGAACCTGCGCTCGTAGCTGAAGGCGAGCGGACTCAGGTCCTGGTCCTGGTTGACGAGCTCGTGCTCGATCACGATGCTCTCGCCCTTGCGCAGCACGCGGCCGAACAGCAGCTCCACCACCAGGAAGCCCCGCGCCTCGTCCTCGACCAGCCGCCCGATCTCGCAGTTCTTCAGAGCGCGCACCGCGGGCAACGGCCGGTCGTAGTCGTCGCTGTGCATGATCACGACCCAGCGGTCAGGTCCGTTCATCGACGCCGACAGCACCTGCCGCGAGCGGAACGACCTCTCGGTCCTGTCCGCCCCGATGGTCACGAAGTCCTGCTGGCTGATCCGGATCAGCTGGTCGTCCCACTGGGTGTCCAGGTCCTGCAGCGCGTCCTCGACCGGTGAGGTGTCCGGCCAGAACGCGGACATCGGCTCCGGTGCCCTGCGCAGCCAGCGGCCCCGTGAGCGCGGCGAGCCCAGGAGCTCGGAGAGGTGGCCCGGCGGCACCTGGAGGATGTGTTCCAAGTGGACGACCGCCTGCAGCGACTTCTGCCGCTCCGGACGGCTGCGACCCGTCTGCCAGGTGCTCAGCGTCGCCATCGACACCGACACGCCGTGCTGCGCGAGGTGCTCGCGCAGGCGCTCGAGGGCGAGACCGCGATTGGTGATCGCCGTCCGGAGCGCCTCTGCGAACTCGTCCACGCAGGTCACGCTAATGCATCTCCACGTCCTGCTGTAGCCCCGGAAGTGGCCGGTAGGTGACCTGCCGTCCGTCCAGCACCATCTCGACGTCGATCGTCTCCTCGAACGGCGGGCCCATCGGCCGGAGCAGGACGGGGTTGCCGTTCGGCTGGTGGATCCGCACGTTGACGCTGAGTTGGGTCGCGATGAGGTGCCCGACCAGATCACGCGCGTTGCCGGCACCGGCGTTCTCGGTGCCGTCCGCCTGCATGTGCCAGTCGATGTTCTCGACCAGCGCGCCGTACAGGTGGCCCTGGTGCATCGGCCTGCTGACGGTGAAGTCGGCGACGGCCCTGGTCACCGCCTGGTGGGTCGCGGCGAGGCTCACCACCTGCTGCCGCAGCGTGGCCGGGTCGATGTTCCTGGCCTGCCCGACCGCGGCGTAGAGGCCGGTGGGGGAGGTCGGCGGTGCGGGCTGGCGGACCAGCACGTCCTCGTTGAGGTACCGCAGGTGCCGCAGCGTGTGGTTGACGTGGTCGGACGCCACGAGCCCGTGGGCCGCGACGACCTTCTGGTCCTTCTGGATGCCCGCCTGCTGCCCGGTGAACGGCGCGGGCATCGGTGCCGAGACGGCCGGGTTCAGCCGGTTCTTGGCCGGTGCGCCGAGCTGGGTCTCCATCTTCTTCGGCGGGGCCCACGTGGTCGTGGTCTGGCCGTTGGCTGGCGGCAGGAACGGCTCGACGACCGTGTGCGCGCCGGTGCTGAGCCGCTCTCGTTCGTCGGCGAACTTGGTGCCCGCCTTGGACGACTTGCCGTCGAAGAACCGCTCGCTCACGTTCGGCAACGCGGTGTGCGACTGCGGCAGCTTGCCGTCCTTGATCAGCCCGTAGGCGATCCTGGACAGGTCGGTGCCGGTGTCGCCCGCCACGAAGTCGGTCGTGAACGCCTGACCGCGCACCGGGTGCCGGTTGTTCTGAACGTCCACTTTGGCCCGTTCGGTGGCCTCGGCCATGTCCGCCGGGTCTTCCGGCGTGTGCAGCTTGGCGAGTTCCCTGGCGTAGAACCTGTTGAGCGACTGGCCGAGCTGCCCGAACTCCGCCTGCCCCTCGCCGAAGCGCACCGACGGGTCCGCGAGCGGCACGAACCCGTCGACGAACAGGTTCGGTTCCGGCGTGTACGGCAGCAACGGGTGAATGGCCTGCTGGTTGCGGCGCGCGTGCATGTCCGCGTTGATCACGTGCTCGAACCGTTCGTGGAAGTCGGGTTCGCTCAGCTTCTCGCGGTAGGCCTGCTTCTGGGCGTCTGTGGTCTTCGTGTCGCCGTTGATGCGTGCGAGGACGTCGGCGTGCAGCTGCTGCGGTGTGGCGGTGACGCGGTAACCACCGCCGATCATCAACGGCCGTGACGGCTCCACGACGTCGTCGCCGACCCTGCCGTCCACGAGCTGCGCGACGTGGTCGAAGACGTGCCCGCCCTGCCTGGTCCTGCGATCGCCCGCGTCGAAGTCCATGACCGACACGTACGGGTGCGTTCCGTTGGCCGCCAACGCGGTCACGGCGAACTCGTGCGCGTCGCTGTCGAGCGTCGCGTTGCGGGTGTCGCCGAACTTGAAGCCCTTCGGCCCGTGCGGCACGCTCACCAGCGCGATCGGCACCGCCTGACCGTTCACCACCGGCGCGGCGGCGGCGATCGCGGTGTCGATCTCCTGCTGCGTAGAGGCGTTCACGCCGAGCACGAACGCCACGCGGCCGTTCATGTTGTTGGTGTTGGCCATGACGCCGTTGACGACATTGCCGAGCTGGTCGAGCTCACCGGCCCGCACGATCATGCTGACCACGAACGACGGCGGTTCGTTGTTCGTGATGCTCTGCTGGGTGCGCTGCAGGTAGTTGTCCGCTGTGATCGGCGCGAGCGTCCTGCCGTTCGCAAGGTTCTGGAACGCCGCGTTGTGCACGCCGTTCTCGTTGACCAGCTGGACTTCGGCCTCGCGGGCGCGCTTGGTGGCGTCCGCCTCGGGGTCGACGTCCATGTGCGTCGCGTCGCGCTTGGGCATGTTCGGTGCCGGCACGTCCTTCGGCTGGGCGTCGGTACCGGACTGCGGCCGGTTGTGCGACTGCAGCGCCGTCATCCGGTCGTTGATCAGCTGGAGGTGACGCGGCTTGAGCCGCGCGTCCGGTTTGTCGATGCCCTGGGTCATGGGGGAGTTGTCGTCGACGACGCGTCCCTTGCCGTCCTGGTGCTGGAAGATCGGCTTCACGTCGCCGGTCTCCAGGTACTCGTCGCGCAGGCCGAGGAAGTGCCCGACCTCGTGCGCGAGACGCCGCGAGTCCGTGTTCGCGGGCCACGTGAGCTGGTTGGCGCGGCCCTGCGGGTCGTCGGTGACGTCGATGGTGGCGTGCGCGTCGGCCGGGTTGTCCGTGAACTCGACCGTGACGTGGAACTGCTCGCCGCCGGGCAGCCGGTAGCCCTGGTTGAACATCTCCTCGACGCCCGCGCGGGTGCGGTCCTGCACGTCGGCGGTGCCGTTGTTCAGGTGCAGCCGGACGGTGAAGTCGCGCACCGGCACGCCGTCGACGTCCAGCACGCGGTTGTCGTACGCGATCGGGCCGCGCCAGGCCTGCATCTTGATGCCGTGCGGGCCGACCTGCGTGGTGTTCAGGACACCGCCGTCCTCACCACGCACCCAGCTGGTCGCCGGGGTGGTGGCGCGGGCGTCCGCGACGGCTTGGGAGGACACCGGGTTGTGCGGGTCGAACCACGGTGCGCTGGTCTCCGTGCTGTGCAACGGGTTCGTGGTGGTAGCCCGGCCGGTGTCCGCCGGGGGAGCGGACGGCGCCGGGTCGTCGTCGACCATGCCGTTGTCCTGCAACGTGGTCTTCAGCTCGGCGATCTTGGCGTCGTCGAGCTCGACACCCAGCGCGTTGCCGAGAGCGGTCCTGTTGTCGGTGACCGCCCTGGTGAACTGGTCGGCGCTCACGCTGCCGTCGGGCAGGATCTGCGCGTCTCCCAGCACCTTCTGCACCCAGAACGCCTGGTTGGTCGCGTCCGGCCCGGGGTGCGGGTTGGTGTCGATGGCATCACCGAGTGCCGGTGGACCGGTGAGGTCGGTGAGCGCCGTCTGCTGCGCCATGTTGAACGCGCGGTTGTAACCCTTGTCGTGGTTGAAGACGTCCATGGCGAGCTTGTCGGGGTCCGCCTGGTACGAGGGCGTGTTCCCGATCGTGTCCCACAGCTGGTGCGCCCAGCTCTCGTACTGAGCGGCGCCGCCCTCCTGGGCGAACGCGTCGAGCTGCTCGGCCTCGATGATCGGCCGCTCGAACTGCTTGTTGAACGCCTTGGTCACCTCGTCCAGGCCGTAGAAGAACATCAGTCCGGAGACGTCCTCGGTCCTCGTGTGCAGCACGACCGACGCCCGCAGCAGGTGCAGGCCCGCCTCGTGGTGGACGTACTTCCGCGGATCCGACCGGAGCGCAGCCTCGACGGCCTTCATCTGCGGGGTGGCGTTCTCCATCGCGTGGTCGGTCAACGCCGCGAGCTGGACCTCGGCCTCGGTCATCGGCTCCGGAGCGTTCGGCGGTGCCGGTTCGTTCGCGGGCGCCGGGTCGTCGTCGACCATGCCGTTGTCCTGCAACGTGGTCTTCAGCTCGGCGATCTTGGCGTCGTCGAGCTCGATGCCCAGGGCGTTGCCGAGGGCGGTCCTGTTATCGGTGACGGCACTGGTGAACTGGTCGGCGCTCACGCTGCTGTCGGGCAGGATCTGCGCTTCGCCGAGCACCTTCTGCACCCAGAACGCCTGGTTGGTCGCGTCCGGCCCGGGGTGCGGGTTGCCGGCGATGGTGTCGGCGAGCGAAGGCGCGCCGGTGAGGTCCGTCAGCGCGGTCTCCTGGGCGAAGTTCGTGCCGCGG
Organism: Lentzea aerocolonigenes; assembly: GCF_000974445.1. Lineage (GTDB taxonomy): Bacteria > Actinomycetota > Actinomycetes > Mycobacteriales > Pseudonocardiaceae > Lentzea > Lentzea aerocolonigenes. The sequence goes on along the minus strand of NZ_BBOJ01000012.1, from coordinate 255,306 downwards.
TTGTAGCCCTTCTCGTGGTTGAAGACGTCGGCGGCGAGCTTGCCGGGGTTGTCCTGGTACGAGGGCGTGTTGCCGATCGTGTCCCACAGCTGGTGCGCCCAGCCGTCGAACGCGGTCCGGCTCTCCGGGGTGCTGAGGTCGCCGAACTGCTGCCGCTGCGCGGTTTCGATGATGGGACGCCCGAACTCGGCGTTGAACGCCCGCGCGACCGCCTCGACGCCGTGCCGCTGGATCAGGGTGGCGATGTCGTCGGTCTTCGTGTCGAGGACGACGGAGGCGCGGAGCAGGTCCAGGCCTGCCTCGTGGTCGAGGTAGGTGGCCGGGTTGGACCGCAGTTCCGTCTCCACCTGCTGGGCGAGAGGAGAGGCGTTCAGCATCGCGTCGGCGGTCAGAGCCTTGAGGTGGCTCGCCACGACGAGGCCGGGCACGCTGGTGGGTGCCTGGGACTCGGCGGAGGTGTTCGGCGCGTCGGTGGTGGACGTGTCGGTGTTGGTGGTGGGCGTGCTGGTGCTCGGGGTATTGGTGGCGGGGGCGCTGGTACTCGGAGTGTTGGTCGTGGAAGTGCTGGTGCTCGGGGTGTCGGCGGTGGGCGCGCTGGTGCTTCGGCTGTTGGTGCTTGGGCTGCTGGTGCTGGGTGCGTTGGGCGGCTGCGGTGCGGGACGCGTCTGCACGTCCCTGCTCGACGAGCCGTTGCCGGACAAGCCGTTGTTCGACGACGACGCCCCGTTCGACGACGCCCCGTTCGACGACGCCGTGGTCGTCGACGGCGGCCGGTTGTAGTCGGCGATCTTGTCGTCGACGACGGCCTTCCTGTCCCACCACTGCTTCTGCTTGTCGTCCGCCGCCCGCCGCGCGTCGTCGAGCTTGGTCTCGGCGTCCTTGATGCGGGCTTCCTGGGCCGCGCGGTCCGCGTCGAGCTTCGCCACGGCCTCCTGGTACCGGGTCTCCGCCTCGGTGCGGGCCGCATCGGCTTCAGCCACAACCTCCTGCTGCGCGGCGAGTGCCTCACGGCGCGCCGTGACCTCTTCACGCTGCACGACCAGGTCGGCCTCGGCCTCGGCGAGCTGTTGCTGCGCCTGACTCAAGGACGCGCCGGTGGAAGCTGCCTCGGCCTCTGCCGTCTGCAACGCGGCCTGAGCGTCGGCGTGGGCCTGACGGGCCGCGTCGACCTGCCCGGACAGGCCGGGAGCGTCAGGCGTCCTCGCCAGCTGGTTCTCCAGCGACCGCACCGCCTGCGCCCTGGTGTCCACCTCGGCGCGCGCGTTGTCGACCTCGAACTGCGCGCTCAAGGCCACGACACTGAGGCCGCTGACCCGAGGAGTCAGGTCGGCGACGGTCTCCAGCGTCCGTGCGGCTTCCGCACGTGCCGTCTCGGCGCGCGCCTCCAACGGCGGGAGCTTGGCCTGTTCGTCCAGGTGCTTCTCGATCGCGGCGTTGTAGTCGATCTGGACCCTGGTGAAGTCCGAGTCGTTGCGGGCCAGTGCGGCCGCCGCCTCGTTGATCACCTGCTGGGCGTCGTGGCGGGCGGTGTCGACCGCGACCTCCGCCGTCCGCCAGTCGTCCGCGGCCTTCTTGACGTCGGCCTGCGCGTCCGTCAGGTCCGCGCCGAACTCGTGGCCCAGCACGGTTTGCGCGTCCGTCGCCTGCATCCGGACAGCGGCCGAGTTCGGCACGGACAGGTCGACGACGGCCGTCTTGCCGCCGATCGTCGCGACCACGCGGTACTCGACGCCGAACTGGACGAGTCCGGTGGTGGCCTTCGGCTTGAGGTTGTTGGTCTTGTTGTCGGTCGGGCCGCCGGAGTTCGCGGTGGCGTCCTCCGCGGCGTGGCGCAGCTCGACACCGCTCACGCCGACGCTGACGTTGTCCTTCGGGTCCGTGTTCTGCTTGATGCCGGCGCCACCGGTCGCGAGACCGACGGACACGTCACCGCTCTCGGTGACCTTCGCCTCGCCGCTGGTCGAGGTGACCTGCGACTTGGGGTTCTCCAGCGCCACGTTGTCGCTGAGCGAGCCCAGCGACGGGTCCACCAGCTTCGCGTAGACCTTGACGTCAGCGTCCTGCCCGAACGTCAGCGCGGCCTCGTGCAGGCCAGGCACGGTCAGCGGGCCGGACAGCATGCCCGGCAGGTGCGGCTGGAGGTTCTCGGGGCTGAGCGTGGCCAGCAGGCTGTTCAACGCGCCGGTGCCCTTGCCGGTCAGACCCTTGCCCGCACCCGCGTCCTTCAGCGCCTGGAGCGTCGCCGCGCGCAGGTCCTTGGCACCGCGCAGGTTCTCGACCGACGCGCTCGGCGGCAGCGTGGCCGGGCTGCCGTTCTGCTGCCACTGCGAAGTGGCCTGCGCGGAACCCTGGTCCGCGGTGCGGGTGTGGATCTGCGTCCAGTACGGCTTCGGATTGGCGTGCCCGGCGACCTTCTGGTTGTCCGCGTGCAGCCGGACGGTCATCTCCTGCGGGCCGCTCGGCGCCGTCGCGACGACCTTGTCGCCCTTCTCGACGACGAGCTCGAACTCGATCGGCACGGTGTAGCGCGCCGCCGGTCCGCTCGCGCCGCGGTACTGGCTGAACTGGTCGGTCGTCGACGTGGTGACCGAGCTGCTCTTCGACTGCCCGACGTTGGCCGCCACGGCCGCGCCGACGGTGCCGGAGACGTTCGGGTTCGCGCTGCCGGGCGCGGCGAGGCCCGGTGCCTTGAGGCCGAGACCCCAGCCGGTGCCGCGGCCCTGGCTGTCGGCGACCTTCTGCGAACCGGACAGCGTCGACTCCATCTCGACGCCGTCGTTCACGACCTCCTGGAACTTCGGCGTGTCCGCCTTGGCCCGCAACGTGATCTGGAACGAGTCCTTGCCGAACGTGCCGGGCTGGTGCACCAGCAACGGCACACCGCCGTCCATCGCACTGTCGATCATCGCCTTGACGCTGGCGGGAGAGCTGAAGTCCACCAGGCGCTGGAGGTTGCTCATCGAGTCCTTGAGCACCGAGTCCGGCAGCAGCGGGTCCCCGAACCTCTTGGCGGTCTTGGCGTTGACGTCCTCGGTCAGCTTCGAGACCACGTTCGACAGGTCCGGCACGGACTCCACGACGGACAGTCCGAGCGCGCCGGGCTGGTCCTTGACGATGGTCGACGGAGGCGCCATCTTCGGGAAGTCGGGCTTGGGCACGTTCGGCTTGACGTCGGGCAGCAGACCCATGTCCCGCGCGACGTCCTCCGTCACGCGCACGAACACCGACTTCGGCAACGTGACGGTCGCGCCCTCGGCCTTGGGCGTGCCGCCGTGCAGGAAGTTCGTCGCACGGCTCTCGCCGACCACCGTGACGTCCGCGTCGAGCTGCACCAGCACGGTGCGGCCACCGGACGGCGTCACGAAGTTGCGGTCGACGCTGCCGCCGACCTCGGTCGCCGACGACTTCGAGTCAGACCACGGCGTTACCTTGCCCGCGACCGCGACACCACCGGAACCGCTGGTGGGGGCGGGCGAACCGGTCACGTTCGGCTTGACGGGAACGTTGATGCCGCCGGTGACGTCGACCGACCGGCTGGTCGAGGACGTCTGACCCGCCTTGTAGCCACCGGTGTTGGCGTTCTCGGTACCGGTGTTGTCCGAAATGGACACGATCTTGGGGTTGCTCAGCCCGAACTTCACGCCGATCGCGCCGGTCCGGTCGGTCATCCGCCGGTCGTACTTGAGGCCCTGTTCCTGAATGCCGGTCTCGGTCAGGGTGCGCAGGTTCGCCTTGATGTTCTCCGGGGAGAACATCTTGTCGATCTGGGCCCGTGACGCGGTGCCCGGCACGGTCAGCGCGGAGTCACCGCCCGCCGCGCGGTTGAGCGCGTCGATGGCCTGGTCGCGCAACGTCGTCGTGTTGGCGACGGCCTCGACGTGCAGGAAGTCCGGCGACTTCTCCTTCGGCCCGGTGCTCAGGAGCTCCTTGACGGTCGGTGCGTCCTTGAGCTTGCGCAGCTCCGGGTCACCGGGCTTGAACCCGCTGCCGGGGTCGTTGTCCAAAGTGGAGCTGTCGGACACCCACAGGTTGACCCCGCCCTTGATGGGCTCGAGGCCGTCGGTGCCCGTCCTGGCCACCGTGTTCTGCTCGGGGGAGTGGAAACCGGGCGCGCCGGGAACGATGCGCCGCACCCACGCCCGCGGCCGGGTGAACGTGGTGATCTCGACGTCGAACTCCACGTCGTGCCGGAACACCTGGGCGTTCGGGCTGCCGACGTTGAGCGAGGTGCTGTTGACCGTCGGACCGGCGGAGGTCTTGTCCGACCACCCGTGGTTGTACTTCACGCCGAACTGCGGCGTCGGCGTGAGGGAGGCGACGCTGGTCTTGGCCGGGATCGTCACCTTGCCCTCGACCCCACCGCTCCAGCCCTTGCTGGTCGTCGTGGACGCGTCGAGCTTCGGACCGGTCGACGACGCGTCACGGATGTTGCGCGCGTCGGCCTGGCCGAGGTGCTGCGGGTTCGTCAGCTTCGCCTTGACGGTGACGTTGACGTAGGTGTTGCTGGTCGTGCCGCTGTTCTTCAGCTGCACCTGGACGCCCGGTCCCATCAGGCTGTCCATGTTGGTCTTCAACGCCGCCGGGGAGAGCTGCGAGGTCAGCTTGCGCTGGTTCGCGAGCTGCTCGGCGACGTCGGAGAAGCTCTTGCCCTTGCTGCTGCGCGGGTTCGCGTTCGGGTCGTTCCAGCTCGGCAGGAACTTCTCGAAACCGGGGACCTTGCGCAGCGCTTCCTCGACCTGGCCCTGCACCTGCGCCGCCGCCTCGAACTCGCCGACCTTGGCGTTGCCCGCGGCGATCGCGTCGGCCAGGTACGGCGGCGCGAACTTGGTGCCCGCGGTGGCCGGGTCGACGGTGGAGTTCCTGGTGCCGTCCGGGGTGGGCAGGCCGAGCGCGCCGGCCTCCGGCAGCCCCACACGCATGTACGTGGTGACGGGGACCTTGACGCTGTCCCCGCTCGGGGTGCGGACCTCGACCTCGGCGGTCACCTTGTACAGACCGGTGTCGCCCTTGATCTGGATGCCGCTCTTGTGGCTCGTGTTGATGCCCGCGTTGACGCTCTCCGCGACCGTCGCGCTGTACCCGACGGTGGCGCCGACCTGGCCGCCGACCGCGTTGGGCACGCCGATGTTGCCGCCGAACCCGGCCGTGACACCGCCACCGGACTTCGTCGTCGAGGACACACCACTGCTGTGCGACGCGGTGTCGTGCAGGCGCAGCACCGAACTGTTGTGCGTGCCCACCAGTTCCGCAGTCTGCAGCTTGGCGGTCATCTGGACCGCGGCGCCCTTGCTCGCGTGCGGGCTGAGCAGGTCCGGCGACGTGACGTAGGCGCCGCCGAGCATCGCGCCGAGGTTGTTGCGGATCTCGGTGGGGCTCAGGAAGTTCTGCAACGCCTCGCGGCCGGGCGCGCCGACCTTCGTGATCGACGGGTGCAGCTTCGCCGCGACGTCGTTGAAGGCCTTCTTCTGGTTGTCGACCGACACGGCCTCGGGCGCGGGGTGCTCCAGCTTCACGCCCCACTGGGCGTCCGGTGGCGTGACCGCGGCGGACGTGTTGCCGGAGCTGGTGATCGTCGCCAGGTCGTTCGGGATCTGGAGCGTGACGTCGGTGCCGGTGGTGACGGGGTCGAGGGTGCGGACGGTGCCGTTGGCGGCGGTGAGGGTGATGTCGTACGAGACCTGCACGGTCGCCTGGGTCGAGCCCTCACCCGCGCGGATCGCCCGCTGGTCGGTGAGGGACGACGACGTGCTCTGCGACTGCGCCGGCGTGGCGAGCTGCGCCTTGCCGCCGAGCGAGCCGTACGGGCCCATCGCCACACCGGCCGTGGCCGAGGTGCCGATGTCGTTGGCCGTCGCAACGGTGTGCGTCGTCGACGACGAGTTGCCAGACTGCGCGACCGCGTCGACCTTGACGTGCGGCGCGTCCACCGGGGCGGTGTCCGTCTGCGCCTGCATCGTGGCGCGGACGTTCACCTCGTACGAGGTGTTGCCGACCTTGACCTGGAAGTTGCGTCCGCTGTCGAGGAACGACTCGAAGTCGCCCTTGAGCGCCTGCTGGATGCGGGCGGCGTCAGCGGGCTTGAGGTTCGGAATCGCGCTGGTGACGTTCTCGGCGCCGCGCACGTCCGTCGGCGCGATCGTGCCCAGGGCTTTGTTGTCCTGGAAGAACGACGGCAGGTTCTGCGTGCCCGGCATGACCTGACCGACCGCGGGCGGTGCCACGGTCGTCATCGGGATGACCGGGTTCGGCGTCGGCGGTGCGGGGCGCGTCTGCACCTCGGGCGCCGGACGGGTGTCGGCGTCCGGTGCGGGTGGCGCGCCGCGGTGCGACGTGCCGGACGGGCCCGCATCGGGGTCGTGCGACCCCGGCGGGTTCACCGGGGTGTGGGGCGTGAAAGTGGACTTGCCGTTCGGGTTCGGTTGCACCCTGATGTCGAGCGGCTTCCCGAACTTCGGCTCCTTCCACCTCTTCGCCTTGTCCTGGTCCGCCTTGGTGGAGTTCTCCTTGACGTCCGGCTTGAGCTCGTGGAACGGGTCGATCGTCGTGACCCCGTTCGGGCCGTGGAGGTTGATCGGCCGGTTGAGCTGGGTCGCGAGGAGCTTGACGGCGAGCTCCTCCGCCTTGGCCGCCTTGGCGTTCTCAGCGGCCTTCTCGGCCGCGTCGGCGGCGTCCTGCTCGGCGCGCTGGTCGGTGTCCAGCTCGGTGCCGGGCGTGCCCGTGTTGTCGACCGGATGGTTGTAGTTCGGGTCGGGTTTGAAGTGCGGCGGGATCTCGGTCTTGGGCGTCGGGCCCGGTTCGATGACCGCGTTGACCAGGTGGCCGTTCTCCAGACCGTGCTCCTGGCGGAAGTTCGCGATCTGCGAGGTGATGCCGGGCGAGGCGATCGAGCCCTGCCGGATCGCACCGGTGCGCAGGTCCGTCGCAGACGGGACGGCCTTGCCCTTGCCGCCCTTCTTCTTGCCCCCGTTCTCGTTGGCCAGCGCGTCGTGCACCGCGTTGAACACACCGTCGGGCCGCGGGTCGCCCGCGAGCGGCGCGATGCCGTGCTCGAACATGCCGAACGTGCGGGTGACGTTGCTGTTGTTGTCCGACAGCGCCATGTTCAGCACTGTGGCCATCTTCTGCTGCTTGGCCGTCTGGTCGATGTGGCCGAGCTCGGCTTCGGTCCGCGGCGGGAGCTTCTTGCCGTCCGCGGGCTTCTCCCTGGGCGGCGGGTAGTTCGTGGTGGGGTCGGCCTGCGGGTCGACGCCCATGTGCCCGTGCCCCTCGATCGGCGCGGACACCGCCTTGTTGAAGGTGTTCTTGTCCTCCCAGCCGAGCTTCAGCGAGTCGACCTTCGAAGGGTTCCAGCCACCCGTCGTGCTGGTCTCGACGTGCGTGCCGGTCGCGGGGTCGTAGTCGTACTCGTGCTTGACGATCTGCTGGGGTTCGCGCTTCACGTGGGGCTTGTTGCCCGGGTTCGGCTGGCCGCCCCTGCCGGGCTTCTTGTCCTGGAACTCGTTGCGGATGTCCGCGGCCGACGTCTCGGCCTTGGCCGCCTTCGCCGCCGTCGGGTTGTCGCCACCGTAGGTCCGGTTCGGCACCGTGTTGAGGGCGACGTGCGACTGCGGCCACGACTTGCCGTCGGACTTGGCGTAACCGAGCGCGATGCGGGACAGGTCGGTGCCCACCGCGCCGTTCACGAAGTCGGTGGAGAAGTTCTCGCCGCGGTACGGGTTGCGGTTCGTCTGCGCGTCGACGTCGATGCCGGAGTCCACCACGACGTTGGTGGACGCCGCCTTGAAAGCCGGGTTGTCGTTGGCATTCCTGGTGTTGGACTCGATGTTGGCGTTGATCGACTCCAGGGTCTTGGCCTGGCTCGGGCTGGGGACGCCGCCCTGTGCCGCGATGTCGGCTTCGAGCTGGGCCTTGGCCGCGTTGAGATCCGCGTTGAGCTCGGGCTTCGGCAGCTGGTTCGTGTGGATCTCGGCCAGTTCCTTGCCGGCGAAGGAGTTCATCGACTTGCCGAGGCCGTTGAACTCGGCCTCCCCGTCGCTGAACTTCACGTTCGGGTCGACCACCGTGACGTTCGCGTCGATGAACAGGTTGGGCTCTGGCGAGTACGGCAGCAGCGGCGCCGAGTCCGCCTGCCGGACCCGAGCGTCCATGTCGTCGTTCATCGCCTGCTGGAACTTGGCGGGGAAGTCCGGGTCCTGCAGGTGCTCCTTCGCGAGGTCGAGCTGCCGCTGCTGTTCGGCCCGCTTCTTGTCGTCCAGCGACGTGTTGTTGTCGAGCGCCGCCTGTTCCTTGTCGATCCGCGTCTGAACGTCCCTGACGAGTGCCTGGGGGTCGCCGACGCGGTAGCCACCCGCGTGCATCAGCGGGCGGATCGGGCCGACGTCCGGCGGGTTCAGCGTCTCGTTGAAGTGGGTGAAGACGTCCTTCTGCCCGCCCGTGACGAGGCGGGAGCCGGTGTCGAAGTCCTGGATCGACAGGTACGGGTGGGTGCCCTTGCCGTTCAGCGCGCCGACCGCGAACTTCGTGGCAGCGCTGTGCATCGTCTCGTTGCGCATCCTGCCGAAGGGGAAGTCCTCGTTGGCCTTCACCTCGGACAACGGCACGATCGCCACGGGCTCTTTCCGGTTCGCGACGGCGTTGTTCGCCGTCTCGATGTTGGCGCCCATGTCGGCGTTCGAGCCGGCGCGGCCGTTCACACCGACCACGAACACCATGTCCTTGCCGATCGGACCGGCGTCCTTGGTGATGGCGTTGATGACGTCGTTGATCTCGCCGAGCTGGTTGTGGCCGACGATCATGTTGACCACGAACGACGGACGCTTGTCGCCCTCGACGCTCTCCTTGAGCTTGGCGAGGTAGTTGTCCTTGGTGGGCAGGTCGATGTCGCCGTTGGCGAGCTGGGCGAACGCCGGGTTGTAGGAGAAGTTGACGTCGCCGAGGGACAGCGTGTCGAACTGGTCGGCGAGGTTGTCCAGCTGACTGTCGTTCTGGGCATCGTTCATGTCGACGTCGCCGTCGGACTGGGTGTTCGCGTCGCCGTCGGACTGGGTGTTCGCGTCGACGTCCATCGGGGTGTCGTCCACAGTGGACGCTTCCCCGTCGTTCTTCCGCTTCTTGGTGGCCGGTTCGGGTTCGGCGTCGCTGTCGCTGTCCTCGTCGAACGGGCGCTTGTCCGGCATCGGCCGCGTGTCGGCGTCGGGCCGCGTGTCGGTGTTCGGGTTCGGGTTCGCGGGTGGCGGCACGGTGGCCGGGCCGGCCGGCTCGATCCTCGTGTCGGGCACCATCACCTGGCTGTTGGCGGTGCGTTCGACCAGCCAGAGGTGACGGGGCCGCAGACCGGGGTCGGGGCCGTGGACGTCGCTGCCCATCATGCCGCCGTCGTCCTTGTGGACGCCGGAGTTCGTGTCGTGCTGCTGGAAGACGCGGCTGGAGTCGCTGTACTCGTCGGGAATTCCGAGGTAGTGCAGCGTCTCGTGGGCGAGCACCTCGGGGCTGGTGCTGGGGTTCCAGTGCGTCTGGTCGACGTTGGGGTTGTCCGGGTCGACCTTGATGCTGGTGTGCGCGTCCGCCTTGTTGTCGGTGAACTCGAGGTTGAGGTGGAACTGGTCGCCGCTGGGCAGCCGGTAGCCCTGGTTGAGCAGGTTGTCGACGCCGTTGGTGGCGTTCTCCTTGACCTGCGCGATGACGTCCGGGTCGACGTTCGCCGCGGGATCGACGTGCACCTTGACGGTGTACTCCTGCACGAAGTTGCCGGGGCTCGTCTCGATGCGGCGCAGGTCGTAGTTGATCAGGCCCTGGTAGGACTTGATGTTCGACGGCGTCGAGTCGGTGCGGACGTCGTGGACGACGACGTCGACGGTCCGGACGTTGGTGTCGTTCCTGCGATCGGCCCACGTGCTGCGGTCAGCAGGATCCTTGGGCGCGAACCAGTCGGCGCTCTTCGCGGGGTCGTGCCGCCACGACTCGTCGGTGATGACGTCCTTGCCGTGGTGCGACTCGGGCGTCGGCGGCTCCAGCTTCGGTGGTGCGCCGCCGCTCCTGACGTCCTTGGGCGTGCCGTCGCTCGGTGCGGGACGGGTGTCGGTCGACCTGTCGAGCTGGCTCTCGCTCTCCGGCGTGACCCACTCGATCCCGTTCCACTGGTTCTTGACGTCGGGGTCGAACATCGCCTCGAAGTCGGTCTTGCCGATCGCGGGCACGTCCGTCGGCATGTATCCCGGGTTGTACCCGAGGTTGAGGCCGCCGTGGTCCATCGCGACCTGGCCGATGAGCCCGATCTGCGGTGCCAGCCCGTTGTCGGCGAGCGCGTTCGGCCCGGAGACGTCCGGCGCCTGCTCCTTGAGCGTGCCGAGGAACTCCGGCGAGCTCTTCTTGTCCGCGAGCGGAACGTCCCTCGGCCCCACGCGGTCGACGAGGGTGTCGAACTTCTGCGGGATGACCTCGGCGAACTTGTTGATCAGCGCCCCGTCCGGCGGCGTGACGATGAACGCGTTGCCGAGCTCGCCCTTCTTCCACTGGGCGTCGGCGGCGTTCTGGACGTTCTCGGGCGTGAGCTGGGCGTCACCGGTGGCCTTCTGGACGCTGCTGGTGTCCCGCAGCCGAGGCCCGATCACCGGCACGTCGGTCGGGTGCATCTTCATGTCGCCGATGTTGTCCAGCGACAACGACCCTGGCTTGATGTCGACGTCGACGTACACGCCACCGTTCTTGGCCAGCACCGCGTACCGGGCGATGTCCGACGCGAGGTTGTAGGCCTTCGCGTCAGAACTCTGCGCGGCCGCGTAGACGTCCTTGAGCGTCGTGTTGTTCTTGGTGGGCGGCGTCTTGTTCGAGAGTTCGTCGACGAGCGTGTCCACATCGGACTTGATGTCGATGCCGCCGTCTTTGAGCTGCTTCACCACCGCGGGGTCCCAGTCGACGCTGGACCCGTCGGTCCACAGGGTGGCCGTCCACCCGTTGTTCTCGTTGGTCTGCGCGGCCCACTCGAGCATGCCGTTGACGGACTCGGGTGACGGCGTGTCGCCGAACCAGGCGAAGTGCAGCTGCTTGGGGACGTCGACCTTGCCGGCGTCACCCTTGTTCTGGACGGCTTGGTCGTAGTGCGCCTGGAGGTCGGCGGCGGCTTTCGCACCGCCCTCGGTGTTCTTGAGGCGGTTGATGAGGATGCGCGCGGTGGCGGGCTTGCCTTCGTTGACCGCGGTGTCGATCTCGGCCTTGACGGCCTCCACGTCGATGTTCGTGGGGTTGGGGTTCTTGAGGAGGTCGGTCCACGGGTTCGGCGGGGCGGTGGACACCGGGGCCGGTGCGGGGTTCGGGTTCGGATTTGGTGCGGGGGTCGGGTTCGGCGCTGCGGGGGGCTTGTTGAAGAGACCCTTGATGAAGTTGATGCCGAGGTACTTCTTGATGGCGGCGCGCGTCTTGCCCTTGCCGCCGCCGGGGCGTGGCTGGGCCTGGTAGTTCGAGGCCGCCGGGTGGGCGCGCGGGACGACGTTCGGGTTGGGGTTCGCGCTGGGGGTTGGGGTTGGGTTCGGGGCCGGGGCCGGGGTGACCAGCGGGGGCGCCACGACGATGTCGGGTGCGGCGGTCGTGGTGGTGTTCGGGCTCGTGGTGGTGTTGGGGGCGGGCTGGGGGTTGGCGCCGCCGGGGGCCGGTCGCGTTTGGACGGTCGGCGTGTTGGGGCTCGGGTTGGGGGAGTTGGGGTTCGGCGCGTTGGAGCTCGGCGTGTTCGGGTTCGGCGAGTTCGGGCTGGGGGCGTTGGGGCTGGGCGCGTTGGGGCTCGCGGTGTTGGGGTTCGGCGTGTTCGGGCTGGGAGTGTTCGGGTTTGGCGCGTTGGAGCCCGGGGTGTTGGGGTTCGGGGTGTTGGTGCTCGGGCTCGGGGTGTTCGCGGACGGGACGTCGGTGCCCGGCACGGTGGTCGGCGCGTTCGGGGGCGGCGTGTTGACCGGCGGCGTGTTGACGGGCGGCGCCGGAGCGGGACGCGTCTGCGCGGGCGGCGGCGTGTTCGTGTCCGGGGTGGGCTTTGCCTGGCCGGGGGTCGTGTCCGGCTTGGGGGTGTTCGGGTTCGGCTGGACGTCTGGCGTCGGCTTGGCCTGAACCGGCGGCGTGTTCGACGGCGGGACGTTCGTCTCGGGCCTTGGCGGCGGGACGTTGGTCGCTGGATTGGGCGACGACGGGTTCGCCGAGGGGACGTTGGCCGGCGGGACGTTCGTCGCGGGGTTGGGCGAAGGCGCGTTGACGCTCGGGCTCGGCGAGGGCGCGTTTACCGGCGGGGTGTTCGGGCTCGGCGTGTTGACCGTGGGCGCGCTGGGGCTCGGCGTGTTGGCCGGTGGCACGTTCGTCGGTGGGGCCGGGCGTGTTTGTGCGGGTGGCGTGTCGGCCTTGGGCGTTGCCTGGGACGGGGTGGTGTCCGGCTTCGGTGATGGCGCGTTCGTCGAGGGGTTGGTGGACGGCGCGTTGACGTTCGGCGCGGGGGACGGCGTGTTGGCCGGTGGCACGTTCGTCGGCGGGGCCGGGCGCGTCTGTGCGGGTGGTGTGTCGGCCTTCGGCGATGCCGGAGCTGGGGTGGTGTCCGGCTTCGGTGCCGGAGTGGTCGGCGACGGCGTGTTCGTCGCCTGGGCTGGGGCCGGCGTGTTGATCGGCGGCGCGGGCGGCGGGGTCGGGCGCGTCTGGGCGGGCGCGGTGTCCGCCTTGGGTGCGGGGGACGGCGCGGCGGTGTTCGGCGCGGGCGGTGGGGTGGGTGCCGGGCGCGGCTGGGGCTGCGGTGTGGTGCTCGGGGTGGTGGAGGACGGTTGTGGGGTCAGCGGGGTTGGCTTCGGGGCAGGCGGGGGCGTTGAGGGTGAGGTGCCCGGAGCCCTCGTGATGGTGTTGTCCGGGGTGGGGGGCTTGGGCGCGTCGAACACGCCCTTGCCGGCGCTCGTGCCGAACTTGCTGCCGCCCCTCTCGCCGCCGGTGGCTCCTGGGGTTGCGCCTGGAGCCATGGGTGGGGCCATGCCGGGGGTGGCCGCGGGGGAGGTCGCTGGAGAGGCCGGTGGGGTGACGCCGCCGCGTGGGGCCGTGGTCGACGGTGGGGTCACGGCGCTTTGCGGGCCCGGTGTGGACGGGGTCGCGTTGCCCGGGACGCCCGGCTTCGGGGTGGCCGCACCTGGTGTCGAGCTGCCGGGCACGCCGCTACCCGGGACGCCGCTGCCCGGAACACCAGTGCCGGGAACGCCCGGCTTCGGGGCGGGCGGGGGCGTTGCGGTCGAGCTCGGTGGCGCCTTGGTGATGGTGCTGTCCGGGGTGCCGGGCTTGGGGGCGTCGAACAGGCCCTTGCCGCTGCCCGTGCCGAACTTGCTGCCGCCCCTTTCGCCGCCGGTGGCTCCTGGGGTTGCGCCTGGAGCCATCGGTGGGGCCATGCCCGGTGACATTCCGGGTGGGGTGGAGCCGCGTGAAGGTGACGTCACGGCGTTCTGCGGGCCCGGTGGGGTCACGCCGGGTTTGGTGCCCGCGGTCGAACCCGGGGTCGAACCCGGCGTGGTGCCGGGCAGGGTGGGGATGCCGATGCCCTTGCCGCCACCGCCGGGCGTTCCCGGCGACTTCGGGGTCGAGGAACCTGGCGTGCCGCCGATGACCGGAGGCGCCACGGGTCCGACGCCGCCAGGGCCCTTCGGAATTCCGGTGCCGACAGGGCCGGCACCACCCTTGATGTTCGGTGTGGCCCCGACCGAAGGGCCGCCGGGTGTCTTGACCCCGCCGCCACCGACAGGACCCGTGCCGCCCTTGACGTTGGGCGGGATGCCGACCGACGCACCGCCGGGCGTGTTCACCGCACCGCCACCGAGAGGTCCGGTGCCGCCCTTGATGTTGGGCGCGGTCCCCACGGAGGGGCCGCCCGGCGTCTTCACCCCGCTGCCACCGGCAGGTCCGGTGCCGCCCTTGATGTTGGGCGCCGTGGACACCGAGGGGCCGCCGGGTGTCTTGACACCGCCGCTGCTGGCGGGTCCGGTGCCGCCCTTGATGTTCGGCCCCTGAGCGACCTTCGGCCCGCTCTGGACGTTGGCGCCCTTGGTGCCGCCCGTGCCACCGGCGATCGTGCCCGGCCCGGACACCTTGGGGCCGTCCTGCTTGGCACCGCCGAGCGTGGTTCCCGCCGAACCGGGTGGCGGCTTGGCCGTCGTGCTGGTGTCGAACGACTTGAAGTTGGTGCCCTGGCCGGTGTCGGTGTTGACGGCGGTCTGGTGCGTGGCCTTGATGCCCGACTGGACGTCGGTGAACGCCTTGGCTCCCTTGTCGGCCTGAGCGACGGCGTTGTCGTTGGACGCGTTCAGCGCCGGCACCGCGAACAGGCCGATGGGGCCCAGGGCGTTGCCGCTGAAGTTCAGGCCCCGCAAGCCGCTCGAGATGCTCGCCAGCCGGGACCCCAGGTCGCCCGCCTTGTTCTGCAACCCCTGCATCGAGGAGTCGTTCATGGAGAAGCCGGTGTTGCCGGTGGGGCCGCCCCCACCGGTTCCGGTGGGTGGCGGCGCCGAGGGGGTCGGGTTCGGCGCCGGGTTCGGGTTCGGCGACGGGTTGGGATTGACGTTCCCCTTGGCCATGAGCGGCGATTCTCCAGTGCTGCGTCAGAACAAGGCGGGATCGGGATCCCGGCTGTTGGCTGGACTTACTCCGTCGGCCTGGTGGAGCGTTCGTGCACGACGGTCGGGCGCAGCGGTGTGGCGGCGGCACCGCCTCCCGCCTCGTACGCCGGGCGGAGCGGCTCGCTCGCCATGAGCGGGTTCACGGCCTCGTGGACGGGCTGCTCGGCCTCGACCCGCGCGTAGGCCGGCTGCATCGGCTCGAGGACCTCGTACGCCTGGGACATCTGCGTCCGCGCCATCGGCTCGTAGCCGGACGGCTCCGAAGGCTCGCCGTACCCCTCACTCATCTCGAACGGCTGCACGACCTGGTGAACCGGCGAGGCCGCGGTCATGCTCACGCCCGAGACCATCGTCGCGTCCTGGGCAGCGGGCGCGTTGAAATGAGTGGGGGCGGTGGCCGTCACGGCCTCCACCCGGTGCATCGGCTGCAGCGGCTCGACGGCCTCCATCCGCCTAAGCGCTTGCATCGGCTCGACGTGCGCCTCGGCGCGCATGGTCGCGTGCATCGGCTCCACGGGGGCGTCCATCCGCCTGAGCGCCTGCATCGGCTCCACGGGGGCGTCCGGCCGCCTCAGCGCCTGCATCGGCTCGGCCGCGTCCATCTGCACGGTGCCCACACGGGCGTGCGGCGCCTCGAACGCACTCGCCTGCACCGTGCCGACACGCGCGTTGGCGAGCGTCTCCGGGGTGGCACCGCCGCCCTGGCCGCCCGACTGGTTCTTCTGGACCGCCTCGTCGATCTTCTTGTCGACGTCCTTCGAGGCCTTGTAGCCCTCGTAGGAGATCTCGGCGACGTCGGCGGTGTTCTCGAAGCGCTCCCAGCCCTTGCTGATCTTGGCCATGATGCCGTCGAGGTCGCCGATCCGCTTCATCTGACGGCCCAGCGCCGCCACCACGCGGGCGACGCGCGAGGCGATGTTCGTGCCCAGCGCGACCGCCTTGCCGACCGCGAAGCCGATGAAGGCCGGGATCGAGGCGCCGAACGTCGGGATCATGGCGGCGGCCGCGAGGATCGCGCCACCGATCAGCGAACCGATCAGCTGTGCGATCAGGTCGCGGACGATGTCGCGCAGCACGGTGACCAGCATGCCCATGATCGCGACGATCTTGGCCTTGGTCTCGACGGCCTGCGCGAGCTCGTCGAGCTCCTGGCTCATGCCGTCCATGCTGCGCTTGAACGCCTCGGAGGACGCGCCGGTCCAGCCGTCGAACGTCGCGAGCCCGCTCTTGTGGTCCTCGGCCAGCACGCGCAGCTCGGCCGCGCGGGCCTTGGTCGCCTCGACGTTGGCCTGGATCTCCTCCGGGTTGCCCATCAGCTGGTTCAGGGCGTCGCGGAGGAACGACACGTGCTCGATCAGCCAGCCGACACCGGCGCCGATGATGCTGCCCAGCGGGTCGATCGCCAGCATCACCGTGGCCGACGCCGCACCGATCGCGTTGAACGTGATGTCCAGCGCCTTCTCGGTCTCCGACTCGGCGTCCTTGCCGATGCCGTCGATGAGGCTGCCGTAGGCCTCGATGAACAGCGAGCCCTTGAGCTTGTTCTCCTCGGTGATCTTCATCCCCGGAGGAGACGGGAGTGGAGTTTCAGGCGCGGTCATCGATGTTCCTCACCAGGGCTGGTTGTCGTCGTCGTCTTCGTCGTCCGAGCGTCGTCGTCCACGCACGGGCGCCGCCTGCGGGGCCGCCGCGGGGCGGCTCACCGGCGGGGGAGCAGGCGCGGGGGCCGGCTCGTCGTCGATCTCGTCGTAGGTGTCGGTGGTCTCCTCGGCGTCCTCGTCGTCCGGGATCGCGTCCGACACCATCTGGTAGGCCTCGGTGCCCTCGCCCAGCGGCTTGAAGATCTCGAGGACCTTCTCCGCCGCCTGCTTCTGGGCCTGCCGCGCGGTTTCCAGGATCACCGCGGTCAGCTTGGCCGCGCCCAGCTCGACCGCCCGGTGACCGAGGACGAGGTTCTGCAGGCCGCCGTTGGGGCCCACGGTCACCGTCACCGAGCCGTCCTTCGACTTCACGGTCGCGGTGGACGCCGCGAAGTTCTCCTGCAGGTCCTCCGACTTCTTCTTCAGGTCGGCCAGCTTGGCCTCGTACTCCTCGACCCACTGAGTGGGGTTCGCGGGATTCACACGGTCCTCCGGCGGCGGTGGTTCAACTGCGAACGCGTCGGATCACGCGAGCACAGCGTTGATTCGGGTGGCGATGCGGTCGTTGTCGGTCGGCGAGAGGCTCAGCCAGCCGTCCGAGTTGACCATCAGGTAGCGGCCCTGGTGGGTGTCGAACCAGTTGATCACGACACCCGAGCGCTGCTTGCCCAGGGTCACGCCGAACTGGCCGCCGGCGACGCGGTTGGCCGCGAGCTCGTCGAACTGCCGCGCGTCCTGAGCGGACAGACCGGCCTGCTGCAGCGCCTGCCGGTCGTCGATCTCGCCGTCGCCCCACGGGTCGTCGGAGTCGTCCTGCTGCTCGGCCTCCTGCAGGGCGATGGCGTCCTGCAACGTCTCGACCCGCACGTTCACCGCCGTGCCGGGGCCGGGTTCGCCGTCGGGCAGCACCCTGACGATCTCGCGGGCGATGCCGGTCTCCCGGATCGCCAGCAGCCCCACGCGGTCGTCGTCGATGATCGCGAGGACGGCCCGCTCGCCGTTGGAGACGGCGAGCGCGCGCACGGTGCGGTCGAGGCCCGCGACCGCGTCGACGGACACGTCGTGCTCGTCGAGCAGCCGCAGGTGGTCCGCGAGCCGCTGGTCGTCGGCCAGACCGCGGGCGCGCAGCTCGTCGAGCGTCTTCTCCCGCAGCACCCGGCGGTCCTGCTCGGTGTCACCCTCGCTCGGCACGTCCAGCGGATAGGGCATCCGGCCGAGCCGCAGCTCGTGCCACAGGACGTCGAACTCGCGTGGCGAGAGCAGGAACTCGGGAGTGATCACGACGCGTCAGGCCCCTTCTTCTTGGGCTTCGCGCCGCCGATCACCGACGGGGGCAGGTTCTCGCCGGGGACCTCGAACAGGTCACCGCCCATGATGTAGCTGGCGGAACGGTGTTCCTTGTCGTCGTCGCCCTTGCCACCGGCACCGGGAGCACCACCCATCGGCGCGCCCGCACCCATGCCGGCACCGGCCGCGGCCGCGCCCCCGGGCCCGGTCATGCCCATCGGCATGCCGCCACGAGCGCCCTGCACACCGGCCGTGCCGCCGGGCTGCATCGCGCCACCCGCACCACCGGCGCCACCCGCACCGCCGCCGAACGCACCGGCACCGCCCGCGCCACCGAAGTTCGGCATCGCGCCGGGCTTCACGGACGAACCGCCACCGCCGCCACCGCCACCGCCGCCAGGACCGCCACCGGGTCCGCCAGGACCGGTGTAGCCCGGTGCCGTCGGCGTGAAGGCCTTCGGGTTCTGCGGGGTGTAGGTCGAGTTCGGTCGCGGCGTCGAGCCGGACGGGCCCGTGCCGGGGTACGGCGCGCCACCCGACGGGAACTGCGGCGTGTAGTTGTTGTTGCCGCCGCCGCTCGTGTAGCTGGTGGGGTTGGGCGGCGGCGTGTAGCCCGGTGCCGTCGGCGTGTACGTGGCGGCGGCCGCGTTCGTGTTGCCGGGGTTGTAGCTCGTCATCTGGGGCGTGTAGCTGCCCCCACCTCCGCCGCCTCCGCCACCGCCGGGGTTGGCGGGCGGGGTGTAGCCAGGAGCCGAGGGCGTGTAGGCGGCCGCGGCGGGCTGGTTCACGCCACTGCCCGCTCCCGCGCCACCGCCCGCTCCCGCGCCGGCTCCGGCACCGGCGCCTGCTCCCGCACCGGCTCCGGTGGGCGTGGGCGCGGTCGCCACGCCGGCGGCGCTCTGGGCGTGCGTGGACATGAGGGCTTCGGCGCCACCGAGCGTCGGTGCGGACACCGAGCGCAGCGTCGCGAGCACCGGCTGCTCGACCTCGCCGGTGTTCGGGTTGAACGGCGGCTTGAACGTCGGCGTCGACGAGTCGATCTGCCGGGAGTTGGCTTCCATGGAGGTCATCACGGTGACCGCCTGGTCGTGCGCCGCGCGCGAGGCGGCGTTCGCGACAGCGATGTCAACGGACGCCAGCACGAAGGCGGTCGTGCCCGGCTGGGAGAGCGCGGCGGCTGCCTTGTTCCAGTCGAACTGGACCGGCGCCGGCATCTGCGCTCGCGCGGCTTCCATGACACGGCCCTGGTCGGCGACCTTGTTGCCGACCTCGACGGCGGTGCGCGCGGTCTCGTCGACCCAGTCCCCGAGCTTCTTCATCGCAGCCCGGGCGGCCTCGGCGGCGTCACCTGTCCACTTGGTCTCCGACGCGGTGATGACCGCGTTGATCGTGCGTGCCGCCTCGGTCAGCTCGGAGCCGTACCTGCCCCAGTCGGAGCTGATCTGGCCGGCCTGGCCGGGGTCGTTGTTGTTGTGCACCGCGGCGTAGAGCTCTTGGTGCGACCGCGACGCCCAGTTCTGCGGGTCCGTGAGGACCGGGACGTTCTCGATCTCTCTCGGGTCGGTCTCGGGGGGCATGACCGGCTCGCCTCTCACGTCGATGGACACTGCTGGCCGAAGCTCAGCTGTTACCCATGTGCTTCTTCAGTTCGGCCTGGTGTTCCTCGTCGAGGCTGGTGAAGTTCTCGATCGCCTCGACGATCGAGTTCTTCGTCTGCTCCAGCACCGTGCGGTACGCGGTCATGACGCTGACGAACGAGTACTGCTCGCCCTCGGCGCGATGGGTGAACTTGTCGCGCATGGCGTCGCCGACCGGGTTGGCGCCGAGCGGCGCGGGGCGGGCGATGCTGGTGTTCGCACGTTCGAGCCACGTGTCGACCTGATCGATCTGGGCCTGGAACTGTTTGCGGAGCTCCTCGCCCGCGGTCGGGTCGAGTTGCACCTGACCCGAGCTGACGGTGTCCTTGAGCGGGACAGCGTCGTTGTCACCGACGATGTACATGCGGGCAGTATCGTGTGTCGCCAGAGGCACCGCCCGCATTCCCCGGACCGAGTTGCCAATTGAGACCGGCGTTCACAATGTCTTGCCGCAGACCGAAACGGGCCACAGGTGAGTGAACGTCGTGTAACGGTAGTGATCGTTTCCGCTGGTTGTGGGAGCGCTCTCCAGTAACTGCCCGTTCGGGCTTCCGATCTTTGTTTCAACGCCGAATCGGACATTCGCCGGAGGTTGCTGTGACCTAAATCACATGGTGGAATATCTGGAATTTAGGGCTCCCTTGAGGTTCGTCACAGCCAGGTTCGCCGATCACCGGAACGGCTGAATCGGTTGACAGGCAGGCGAATGCGGGCGCACCTCGTCAGGGCACGCCCGCATTCGGCCTAATGATCAGTGCTGTGCGTTGTAATCCTTCAGGTCGCCGAGATAATCAGCGCCCTCTTTCCGCGAGTGCTGATCCGCTGCGAGCTCCTTCCACAGCTCGTGCACCAGGTGCAGCCCGCTACCAATCGGGAATGCCTTGCCGCCGGCCGTGAACTGACCACCGGGTGCGGCGAGCTCCTCGAAGTTCTTGACCCACTGAGTGATCTTGGCGGCTTCCTCGGGAGTCTTGCCGAACTTCGTCGTGAGAACGCTTTCCAGGTGTTCCTTGCCGTACTTGCTGAGGTCGCTGACGTGGTTCTTGACCTCGGCCCAGGAGAACGGCGGCTTCTGCGCCGGGTCGGCGGAGGGCGGCTTGGGCGCGGCGTCGTCGGGTTTGGGTGGAGTGGGTGTCGCGTCGTCCGGCTTCGGCGGTTGTGGTGTCGCGTCGTCCGGCTTGGGTGTGGGTGGCTTGGGTGCTGCGTCGTCCGGTTTCGGCGTGGGTGGCTTGGGTGCTGCGTCGTCCGGCTTGGGTGTGGGTGGCTTGGGTGCTGCGTCGTCCGGTTTCGGCGTGGGTGGCTTGGGTGCTGCGTCGTCCGGCTTGGGTGTGGGTGGCTTGGGTGCTGCGTCGTCCGGTTTCGGCGTGGGTGGCTTGGGTGCTGCGTCGTCCGGCTTGGGTGTGGGTGGCTTGGGTGCCGCGTCGTCCGGCTTCGGCGTCGGCGGCTTGGGTGCGGCGTCGTCCGGTTTCGGCGTGGTGGGCGCTGGCGTGTCCGCCTTGGGCCCACCCGACCCGCCCGTGGGCGGCAGCGGATTGTCCTTGGGCGGCTTGGTGACCGCGGGCGGCGGCGGCTTCGGCAGGTCTCCCGACCCGATTCCGCCGGGAGGCTTGCCACCACCCATCGCGCCACCACCGACGGGCGGCGGCAGCGGCATGTCCGACGGCGGCTTGACCACCGCGGGCGGGGGCGGCTGCGGCAGGTTGACCGGCGGCGTGTCCGGCGGCTTCACGCCCGCGGTGGACGTGCTGCCACCACCGGTGTCCGGCGGCTTCTGCACGGGCGGCGCGTCCGGGGTGTCGGTCTTGCCGCCGGACGCACCGGCACCTCCGGTGACCTCTGGCGGCTTCTGCACCGGCGGGGTATCGGGGGTGTCGGTCTTGCCGCCGGACGCCCCAGCACCTCCGGTGACCTCCGGCGGCTTCTGGACAGGCGGTGCGTCCCCGGTGGGCGGCTTGGCACCACCCGAGGCACCGCCACCTCCGGTGACCTCCGGCGGCTTCTGCACGGGCGGTGCGTCCCCGGTGGGCGGCTTCGCACCGCCCGCACCGGCACCGCCGTTGATCGTCGGCGCGTCCCCGCCCGGAGGCTTCACCGGCGGCGGCGCCGAGGTGCCCGACGAGCCGCCGCCCCTGCCGAAGCGCGCCGCGTCGTCGCCCATCTTCGCGAGCGCCGTGCCGAGGTCGTCCGCGGACTTCGCCGACGACGTGAGCACCGACTTGAGCTTCGTGACGTGCCGCATGATCCGGGACAGGGCCTCGAGCGCGGTCGCCACGGCGGTGCCGACGAAGGCCACGATCGACGCGCCGAACGTGATCGGGGCCAGGCCCGCGGCGATCAGGGCGCCGCCGATCAGGTTGCCGATCACCATGGCGATGATGTCGCGCACCAGCGACCTCACCGCGGTGACGCAGGCGCCCATCGTCGCCATCAGCTTCGCGGACGCGTTGACGGCAGAGCCGATGGCCTCGATCTCCTTGGCGACCCGCGCCATGGTCTCGCGGAACCGGTCGGCCGTCTGGCCCATCCAGCCGTCGAGCTTCTTCAGCGCCTCCAGGTGCGCCGAGGCGAGGCCCTCGTACTTCTCGGCGTCGTTCTTGACCTTCTCGGTCTCCTGCCGGATGGCGATGTTGTCGCCCACCAGCAGGTCCAGCGGCTCGCGCAGGAAGTAGATGTGGTCGATCAGCCAGCCGACACCGGCGCCGATCACCGCGCCGAGCGGGTTCAGCGCGAAGCCGACGACGTCGAACGCGAGACCGACGCTGTACGCGGCGATCGAGGCGTTGTCCTTCTCCTGCACCGCTTTCACGAGTCCGGCGACGGTGTCGACCATGCCGGCGCCGGAGAACTTGTCGTTGAGCTCGGTGCCCTCGCCGAAGCCCGGGGTCAACGTCAAACCTGGCACGTCGGCCATCAGGCACCTCCGCTGAACGCCGCGGCGTTGCCCTGGTCGGTGTTGCTGTAGGTGTCCGCGGTCCGGCGGGTGTCCGTCGCCGCCTCGCGCAGGCCCTTCTCGTACTTGGCGATGCAGTCCTCGGCCTTCTTCACCTCGACGCGCGCGGCGGCGGCGAAGATCTGCCCGACGATGCCGAACACGAGCGGGTCGAAGTGCACGTTGCCGAGCACGTTCTTCGACGTCTCCAGCTCGGCCACGAGGGTGTCGAGGTTGTTGGCGAACGTCTTGAGGGTCGCGGGGTCTACCTCGAAGGCGGTCACCAGGGCTGCCCGTCCTCGTCATCGTCGTCATGCGCCGGACGCGGCCGGCCGGCGGCAGGTGCGGCAGGCGGAGCGGCGGGCTGCTGCTCCACGGCGTACCCGTCCTCGTCGTAGCCGTACTGCTCGGCGTCCTCCTCGTCCTCCACGGCGGGCGGGAGGTACGACATCACCAGGTCCATCGACTCGGTGCCCGCCCCGATCGGCGCGAAGGCCTCGAGCATCTTCTCCGACGCCGCGCGCTGCCCCTTCGCGACGGCCTCCATGATCGACGCTTGGAGCCGCTGCGGGCTCATGCCGGCCGCGTGGTCGGTGAGCTGGATGTTCTGCAGCGCACCGGTCGGTGCGATCGTCACCTGCACCGCGTGGTCCTTCGAGAGCACGGTGGCCGACGAGTGCGCCAGGTCCTCGCGCAGCTGGGCCGACTTCGCCGCGAGGTCGTCGGCCTTCGCCTGCATGTCCTGCAACCAGCGGTCAGGATCGACCCCTGCCATTTGGCTTCCGTCTATTGGTGCCAACGGATCCACGGATTCCCCCTCACGCCAGAACGGCGTCGATACGTGTTGCGATTCGGTCGTTGTCGGTGGGCGACAGGCTGAGCCAGCCGTCCGAACGGACCATCAGGTAGCGGCCCTGGTGCGTGTCGAACCAGTTGATGACGATGTCGGCCCGATGCCTGCCGTGCGTGACGCCGAACTGGCCGCCCGCCACGCGGTTCGACGCGAGCTCGTCCATCTGGCGCGCGTCCTGCGCGGACAACCCGGCCCGCAGCAACGCCTGCCGGTCGTCGAGCTCGTCGTCGGCCGCGCCCCACGGGTCCTCTGACTCCTCGTCCTGTTCGGCCTCCTGGAGCGCGACGGCCTGCTGCAACGTCTCCAGCCGCACGGACAGCGCGCTGCCGGGACCCGCCTCGCCGTGGGGGAGCACCCGGACGATCTCGCGGGCCAGCCCGGTCGGCCTGATCTCCGCGAGCCCGACCTGGTCGCCGTCGATGACCGCCAGCACGGCTTCGTTGCCGTTGGACGCCGCGAGCGCCCGCACCGTCCGGTCCAGGCCGGCGACGGCGTCCACGGACACCTGGTGGTCGTCGAGCACTCGCAGCAGGTCCTCGAGCCGCGGGTCGCCGCCGAGGCCGCGGTCGCGCAGCCCGGCGAGAGTGCTGTCCTGCAACGCCTTGCGCTCCCGTTCGGTGTCGCCCTCGCTGGGCACGTCGAGCGGGTACGGGATCCGTCCCAGCCGCAGCGTCTGCCACAGGACCTCGAACTCGCGCGTCGACAGGAGGAACTCGGGCGTGATCACGACGGAACCTTTCTGCGCTGCCTGATGTGCGCGCAGTATCGAGCAGAAACCGGGCGGAAGTTCACGAACACGCGGAGGCGCTGCCGGTTGAGACAGATGTTCACAATCGGTCGCGACCGGTCGAACCGGGCCCCTTCCGGATGAACGCGACCTGATGGGAAAGAAGGTTTACGCAGGTTGTGGGATCGCTCTCAACCATCTGCCCGAACGGGCAGCCGAGGTCCGTTCACAGGTCTGAACCATGCCTGCGCAGAGGACGTTTGTGAGCCAACTCACGGGGGCGAGTAGCTGCACCGGCGGCCCGTCCGCACGTGATCACGGACGTGGTTCCCGATCACCGGATCAGCTGACGACAGCGTGCTCACGGCGCGCCGCACGGCCTTCCCGACCGCGATCCGGGCGCGTTCGCCGGAGTCGGAGAACGTCCGGGCCCGCCCGCCGAGCCCGGTGGCCGCCGCGATCTGGCCCGCGAGCCAGTCGTGCTCGCGCCGTTCGGCGTCGGAGAGCTCGCGACCGCGCAGCGCCGCGAGCCTGTTCCGGTACTGCCGCAACGCCTCCGGGTCCAGCTGGTCGTGCGCGGCGACCTCCTCGGTCACCGCGTTCGTGCCCGCCACGAGCTCGGCGGCGTCGATCTCCCGGCCGGGGTTGGCCACGAGCACCGCGAGGTGCGCCATGCCGATCCCGCCGTCGACGAGCGCGCTGCGGGAGCCGAGGCTCACGCGCCACCTGGTGCCCTCGCGCCGCACGGACAGCTCCGCACCGGCGGTGCCGAGCCCCAGCGCGGCGGCCTCCTGCGCGCACGTCGCGAGCTGGCGGCGTGCCTCCTCGACGTCGCCGGCCCGTTCCAGCGCCTCGGCGTACTTCCGCCGCGACGACAGCGCCGCCGGCCAGTGCCCGAGCGCGAGGTTGTCGCGCACCGCGGCACGCAGGTGGGTCACCGCGAGCTCGGCGTCGCCGAACGTCAGCGCGGCCAGCCCGAGCGGGTGCCGCGCTGAGCCGAAGCACGTGACGGCGAGGCTCGCCATCAGCGGCAGGCGGGCGAACGGCAGCAGGATCGCGTGGACCTCGCGGGCGGCGTCCGCGTCGCCGAGCAGGTGGGCTGCGTCCGCGACCCCGCTCATCGTGACGAGCCACGTGCTGGAGCGGGGGAGTGCGTCGAGGCCGCGTCTGGTCAGCATCGCGAGCGCGCCCTGGGCCTTGAGCCGGTCACCGGACAGCGCGGCCGCCACGGCGAGCGCGCTGAAGAACGAGTTGTCGACGGTGCTCAGCGTCGGCGAGTGCACCAGGTGGTCGAGCAACGGGAACAGCTCGGCCGTGCGCCCCTGGTACCAGCGGATCGCGCAGAGCTGCGCGCCGTACCAGGCGGTGGCGTCGACGTCCCCCGCTTCGGCGCCGAGCTGGGCACTCGCACCCGCCAGCCGTTCGGCCTCCTCGAACCGTCCATCCCGGATCGCGAGCATCACCTCGACCGCGCTCACCACGAACCGCACGGCGAGGTGGTCGGTGTGCTCCAGCCGTTCCCGCAGATCCGTCAGGCGGCGCACGGCGTGCGGGTCACCGTCGAGGAAGTGGTCGACCACCTGCCACAGCAACGCCATCAGCAGGTCGCCCGGCCGTCCACTGCGGAGCGACTCGCTGATCATCTCCGTCGCGAGCTCCTTGCGCAGCTCCACGTGGTCGGGCCCGAGCACGCAGTGGTGCGCGAGGCTCAGCGCCTCCACCCGCACGACCGGGTCGTCGGCCTGCCGGGCCTCGTCGAGGAGCTTGAGGACGTCGGCGTTCGTGTTGGCCTGGTAGTCGCTCTCCGCGGTGAGCCGCAGCCGCAGCCGCAACGCGATGTCGGACTTGGGTTCCACGAGCGTCAGCGCGTGCTCGATCCGTGACCGCACCAGTTCCGCCTCCGCGGCGGTGCGGTGCTCGTGCACCCACACCCCGCCCGCTCCGAGCGCCGCCGCGACCAGCGTGTCCACGTCACCGTCACGTTCAGCGGCCTCGTAGGCCTCGGCGAACCGTTGCCTGCTGGTGCGCAGGTCCCCGTTGCGCGCCAACGCTCGTGTGCCTGCTTCCAACAACGACTCGGGCGTCACGCCGCACACCCAAGCAGACCACTGGAACGGGGGTGGAACGGGGTGGAACGCCTCAGGTCACGACCGTCGAACAGGAATTGCTTCAGGGGGCAATGCTTTGGGAATCAATGGAAAGAGACTCGTGGCGGGCGTCGTCGCACTGACGGCTCTGCTGCCCGCGGTGCCCGCCGCGGCGGCGCCGATCCCGACCGCGAAGTACGCGCTCGCCGCGTTCGGTCACGACCAGGGCTGGCGCACCGAGAGGCACATCCGCACGCTCGTCGACGTCACGCGCGACGGCAAGGCGGACATCGTCGGGTTCGGCGAGGACGGCGTGTGGACGTCGATCGCGTTGGGGGACGGCAACTTCAGCCAGCCGCGACGCGTCCTCTCGGACTACGGCTACAACTCCGGATGGCGCATCGGCACGCACCCGCGCTGGGTCACCGACATCACGAACGACGGCCTCGCGGACCTCGTCGGCGTCGGGCTGGACGGCGTGTGGACCGCGGTCGGCAACGGCGACGGCACCTTCGGCGCGTTCCGCTTCGTGCTGGCGTCCTTCGGTTCGACCGGACGGCCGAGCCCGATGAGCCTGCAGGTGGCCGACGTCAACCTGGACGGCCGCACCGACATCTTCGCCTTCACCAACGGCCGGGTGGACATCGCGCTGGCGTCGGGCAACGGGAACTTCTCGGCGCCGTACCTCGCGTCGACCGAGTTCACCGTGGACCGCTTCGACTTCAACCACTTCAAGCTCGCCAACGTCGGTGGCGACGCGCGCCCGGACATCCTGTCGATCCGGCACGTCCCCGGCATCGCTCCGATGTCGACGATCGCCCGCGCGGACGGCACGTACGGCACGTCGCAGACGGCGACGAACAACCCCGACCAGTCCGGCAACGCGATCTTCCGCCTCGCCGACGTCACCGGTGACGGCTACGCCGACGCGGTCCGGTTCGGGAACGACGCCAACACCTACACGGGCCGCGCGATCGGTGCCGGCACGTTCACCACGTTCGCCGTGGGCGTCGGGCACTTCGGCTACAACAACGGCACCGGTTACGGCACCGCGACCCAGCCGTCGCCGTCGCTCGGCAACATCAGCAACGACAACCGCGCCGACATCGTGGGCTTCAGCTCGACCGGTGTCGTCTCGGCGACTTCACGCGGCGACGGCACGTTCAACGCCGCCCGTCGCGTCAACGCCGACTTCGGTTCTGGGCGTGGCTGGACCGTGGCCCAGCACCCGCGCCTGCTCGCCGACGTCACCGGCGAGGGCTGGGCGGACGTCGTCGGGTTCGGCAACCCGGGCGTGTTCGTCGGCCTGGCGAACGGTTCCGGCGGCTTCACCGGCGGCCCGGAGGTCGCGACCGTCCCGTCGCTGAGGGGGCTTTCCTACGACCAGGCACGTGCCCGGTTGTCCGCAGAGGGCCTGCGCGTCGGCTCGATCCGCGGCGTCGTCGACCGCACCTGCAACGACATCGACAACGTGCTGAGCAGCAACCCGGCCGCGGGCACCGAGGTCGCGGTGGGCACGGCGGTCGACCTGTCGATCGGGGTGAAGCCACCGACGCCGTGCCCGTGAGAACGACCGGTTCGCGCTGAAGGGGAGTCAGCGGAACCGGGTGGGGTGGACGGGTCCCCCAGCCTGTTCGCCCGGAGGGGGAAGGTCGTGCGCGGTCCGATTCCGCGCACGGCCTTCGTTCGTCTCGTCAGGTGGGATGGCCCCTTGAGCGGCTGGCTAGCGTCGAAAGCATGATCTCCCGGCGCGGCGTGCTGCTCGCCGCAGGACTGACACTGCTACCTTCTCGTGTTGTGGCGGCCCCTTCGATCGTGAAGCCGTTGCCCGCCACGGACTTCATCCTGCACGGCACCAACGCCGAGACGCGCTGGGAAGCCCTGCGCGACACCGGCTCGCTGACACCGGTGGAGAAGTTCTTCGTCCGCAACCACACCTCGACCCGGCTGCTGGACGCCTCGTCGTGGCGCCTGCGGGTTTCCGGTTCCGGCGTTTCCAGGCCGTTGTCGCTGTCGTTGCGCGAGCTGCGGGCGTTGCCGTCGACCTCGGTGGAGGCGGTGATCGAGTGCGCGGGCAACGGCCGGAGCTTCTTCACCTCGCAGCAGGGCCAGCCGGTCTCGGGCACGCCGTGGAAGCTCGGCGCGGTCGGCAACGCGCGGTGGCGCGGGGTGTCGCTCGGCCTGCTGCTGCGGAGGGCGGGACTGCGGTCGTCCGCGGTCGACGTGCTGCCTTCCGGGCTGGACGCGGAGTACGTGACGGGCGGGGTGAACCTCGGGCACGTGCGCCGGCCGCTGCCGGTGGAGAAGGCGCTGGACGACGTGCTGGTGGCGTACGAGATGAACGGTGCCGAGCTGCCGGTGGACCACGGTTTTCCGGCGCGGCTGGTGGTGCCGGGGTGGGTCGGGATCGCGAGCATCAAGTGGCTGGGCTCGCTGGAGGTGTCGTCCTCGGTGCTGCATTCGCCGTGGGACACGGACTTCTACCGGCTGCTCGGGCCGTCGTATCCGGCTGACGGGACGCTCGTGACCACGCAGGTGACGAAGAGCGCCTTCGAACTGGGGTGGAACGCTTCGGTGCCGGCTGGACGTCGAGTGCTGACGGGGCGGTCGTGGTCGCCGGACGGGGTGCGGCGGGTCGAGGTGTCGACGGACGGGCGGACCTGGCGGCGGGCCACGCCGGCGTCGCGCGGCGCGTGGACGCGGTGGCAGGTGCCGTGGAAGGCGACGCCGGGGGCGCACGTGCTGCGGGTGCGGGCGGACGGTCAGCCGGAGGAGTCGCCGTACAACACCCAGGGCTACCTGTTCGGCGCGGTGGTGAAGCACCCGGTCACGGTGGTGTGATTGTCTCAATAGCTTCAGTGCTGACCAAAGTCAATCCGGCCGTTCGCGGTCACCACACACACGAGCCCGCCGGGTTCCCCCAAAATCAATTCTAGAGAGCGGCACCGACAGTTCGGCGCGCAACGGACCGAGGTGTGAAGATCGGCGGGTGACCGTCTCCGCTTGGGCACCCCTGCGCCGCAGCGCCTTCCGCGCGCTTTGGCTCGCCCAGTTCGCCTCCAACATCGGCACGTGGGCGCAGACCGTCGGTGCCCAGTGGCTCATGGGTGACCTCGGCGGCACCGCCCTGCAGGTCGCGCTGGTCCAGACGGCCACGACGCTGCCGGTGTTCCTGCTGGTCGTGCCGTCCGGGGCGCTCGGCGACATCCTCGACCGCCGCCACGTCCTGATGTCCGGGCAGGCCCTGATGCTCGCGGGCGCGGGCGGGTTGATGCTGCTCGCGGGAGCGGGCAAGGCGACGCCGGTCAGTCTGCTCGGGCTGCTGGCGCTGATGGCGATCGGGCAGGCGCTGTCGATGCCGTCGTTCCAGGCGATCCAGCCCGAGCTCGTGTCGCGTGAGGAGATTCCGCAGGCCGCGTTGCTCAACGGCGTCAACATGAACGTCGGCCGCGCGATCGGGCCCGCGCTCGGTGGTCTGCTGATCGCGCTGGCCGGGCCGGAGGCGACGTTCGCGTTCAACACGGTGTCGTTCCTCGGCGTGCTGATCGTGCTCGGGAGGTGGCGGCGGCCGTCCGACAACCGTCCACTCGGGACGGAACACATCACGACCGCCATGCGGACCGGCGCGCGGTACGTGGCCAGTTCGCCGTTGTTCCGCAGGGTGCTGGCGCGGTTGTCGCTGTTCATCGTCTTCGGCAGCGGGTTGTGGGCGTTGCTGCCGGCCATCGCGCGCGGGCCCCTCCAGCTCGACGCCAGTGGTTACGGCGTGCTGCTCGGCAGTGTCGGCGCGGGTGCGATCGGCGGCGCGTTCGTCGTGCCGAAGCTGTTGCAGCGCATGACGAAGAACCGCATGGTGCTGTTCGCGACGTTCGTCTACGCGGGGGCGACCAGCACGGCCGTGCTGACGGAGAGCGTGGCGCTGGTGATCGTGGCGATGTTGCTCACCGGCGCCTGCTGGATCGCCACGCTGTCGACGTTCAACGCCACCGCGCAGGTGCTGCTGCCCGCCTGGACCAGGGCCAGGGCGCTCGCGTACTACCAGCTGATCCTCATGGGCGGCCAGGCGCTCGGCGCGGTCGTGTGGGGCGCGATCGCCGACGGGTACGGCCTGCGGACGGCCATGATCGTGCCCGCGGCGGCGATGGCCGTGGGCGTGCTCGTCGCGACGAAGTGGTTGCCGCTCAACGACCGCCCGCTCGACGTCAGCCCCGCCACCTACTGGGAGGAACCGCCGGAGATCGACGACACCGACGCCGGACCGGTGCTCGTCACGGTGGAGTGGCCGGTGGCGAAGGAGAACGAGGACGCGTTCATCGAGGCCATGCAACGGGTCGGGCGCGCGCGGCGCCGGACGGGCGCCACCATGTGGGGACTGTTCCGCGACACCGAGACCCCGGAGACGTTCCTCGAGACCTTCACCGTGGCGACCTGGCAGGAGCACCTGCGCCAGCACGTCGAGCGCGGCACGGTCGTGGACCAGCAGAACCAGGAGACCGCGCGGGCGCTGGCCAAGGAAGCCCCGCTCGTGCGGCACCTGCTGTTCGCCGAACCTGGGAAGCCCGCCTGACCGCCATAGCGGCGGGCTATGAGAGGAAGGGATGATCGCGGGCCCTTCGCGGATGTGACGCTCCTGAGCACCTCACATCCCCTGCGGAGGACACCGATGCGATTACTGGCACTCGTCCTGGCTCTCCTGGCCGGGCTCCTGGTCCCGACGGCAGCGCACGCCGCTCAGGGCTCGCCGACCAGTCCGCTGCTGCCGCCCGAGGTGGCGCGGAACCTGCATCCGCACAGCGCACCCGAGTCGACGATCTACACGGCCGTCACCGACTACCCGGCCGAGCTGCGCGCGTTGACCCACGTGCTCGACAACTACACCGAAGCCGACGACGCCACCGTGCACGCCGGCATGATCATGCTGTACTACGGCCACGCGAACCCCGAGTTCCTGGCCGCGGTGAAGGCCGATCCCGCGATCTTCCGGGCGCTGCGCCGGTTCGTCGTGCGGCACCTCGACTTCTTCGGCACCGCCCGCGCCTACCTCGTGCACAACGCCACCCGCGAGCTCGGCCGGTTCCTGCAACACCGCGACCTCGCCCCGCACGTCCGCCCACTGCTGGCCGACCTCGCGTCACGCGGCGACGTCGTCGGCAGGCTCGCGCCGATGTGGGTGGGCGTCGCCGAGATGGTCGACTGGTACGACAAGGCCAACTGCCGCACGTACCGCACCTGCGACTTCCGCGACCGCATCAACCGCAGGGTGCTCGGCATCCGGTACACCTGCAGCGCCACGCTGAAGATCCGCGCGCAGCAGCTGACCGCGGACGAGCTCCGCCGCACCTGCACGAGCCTCGCCGGTCAGGACGCGGTGTTCCACCGGATCGCGCAGGACCCCGGCCCGGTCGCCGGCGACCTCAACACGACGCTGGAGGTCGTGGTGTTCGACTCCAGCGCCGACTACCGCACGTACGCCGGGGTGCTGTTCGACATCGACACCAACAACGGCGGCATGTACCTCGAGGGCGATCCGGCGAAGGCAGGCAACCAGCCCAGGTTCATCGCCCACGAGGCCGAGTGGCTCAAGCCCGAGTTCCAGATCTGGAACCTCAACCACGAGTACACCCACTACCTCGACGGCCGGTTCGACATGTACGGCGACTTCACGGAGAACATGAGGACGCCGACCGTGTGGTGGGTCGAGGGCTTCGCGGAGTACGTCTCGTACCACTACCGCGGCGTGACCTACGACCGGGCGCTCGCCGAGGCGAAGCTGCGCACGTACACGCTGAGCGCGCTGTTCGACACGACCTACGACCACGACACGAAACGCGTCTACAACTGGGGGTATCTCGCGGTGCGGTACCTGCTGGAGAAGCACCCGGAGGACGTCTCGGCGGTGTTGGCGCGGTATCGGGCCGGGGACTGGGCCGGTGCGCGGGACCACCTGACGCGGGTGATCGGCACGCGGTACGACGCGGACTGGTCGGCGTGGCTGGGCACGGTGGCGTGACGGCTCACCTCGTCGAGGCGAGCACCGCGCCGCGTTCCTCCCACCACGGGCGGAACACCGGACTCGCCAGCGCCTGGTCGGCGTAGGCGCCCAGCACCTCGGTGAACACGCGGCTGGCCTGGCTCCAGGTCAGCCGCTCCCGCCGCCAGCAGAACACCAGGCGCATCCGCAGCGGCGAGCCCGCCAGCGGCCGCACCACCACGCCCGGCCCGCCCTGCGAGGTCGGCTCGACCAGCTGCACGGCCTTGCCCGCCGCGATCAGCTGCCGGCCGGCGCCGCTCGGCACCTCGAACCGGATCCGCGGCACGAACCCCGCCGCCCGGCAGGCCGCGCGCAACGCCGTCAGCGACCCGTCCTCGGCACCCGGCGGTCCCACCCAGGCCTCACCGGCCAGGTCGGACAGCTCCACCTCGGGGCGTGCCGTCAACGGGTGATCGGCGGGCAGTGCGATGTAGATCGGCACCCACGGCACGACGATCCGCTGCGCCACACCGCGCGGCAGCCCCAGGTCGCCTTCCTCGTCGACCGCGATCACCGCCGCGTCGAGGTGTCCCTTGCCCAGTGCCAGCGCCAGGGCCGTCGACGACGGGTCGACGTGCAGCGTGACGTCGGACAGCACCTCCTCCAGGCGCGAGAACAGCACGGCCACGCACTCCATGTGCACGGACCCGAACCGCACCGGCCCACCGACCGGCACCGTGGCGCCGAACGCCTCCAGTTCGACCAGGAGCAACCGGGCCCGCTGGAGCATCTGGGCGCCGAGCGGCGTGGGCACGGCGCCGGAGCGGCCGCGGTCGAAGAGCTTGCCGCCGACCATCCGCTCGACCCGTTGCAGCAGGGTCGTGAGCGACGGCTGGGAGATGCCGAGCTGCGTCGCCGCCCGCGAGAGGCTGCCCGCGTCGCCGATGGCGCAGATCGCCCTCAGGTGCCGGATCTCCAGTTCCATAGCGCGAGGCTATACGGACGCTCAGCAGGTGCGCTCGAGCTCGGCCTCGGGCCGGGCGAACTCCAGGCGCACGTCGTTGGACCGGGGCAGCACGACGGCGACACCGTCCCGCTGGTTCCACCCCTTCGGCAGCAGGAAGCTCTGACCACCGGACTGCAACACGAGCACCAGGCCGTCGTAGCGGAACCGGTAGGCAGCGTCCGGCGCGGTGCACGTCGTGACGGTGACGCCCGGCCCGCGGACCCCGATGTCCTTGGTGCTGAACACGGTCGTCCCCTGCATGCCGCCGAGCTTCGTCTCGTACTCGTAGCCCCTGGCCGCCCCGACCGCCGCCGAGTAGTCGGTGACCGCCCAGAACAGGCCGATGGTCGCCAGCACGAACGTGAACGTCCACTGGATCACCGGTACGGCGCCCGAGGCGAGCTTGCCGGAGTTGGCCGCGTGCAGCCGTTCCGCCACGGGGAACAGGACCACGCCCAGCGCCACGCACAGGCCCGGCAGCCCGGCCATCCTGCGGAGCAGAGCAGGCACCGCGATGCCGGTGAGCCCGAGCAGCAGGAGCACGAACCCGAGCACCACCAGCACCGGCACGGCACGCTTGACCAGCGCGCGCCACGTCCGCGGCGCGAGGGTCGCGTGCAGGAAGCGGTAGCCCCACAACGCCGCGAGCCCCGCGGCCGCCAGCACCGTCAGGGGGACGAACATGCCGTCCGCGCTGCGGATCAGGTAGTCCGGCGCGGACAGGCCGAGCACGGAGTAGTGCACGCCGAACCATTCGCAGAAGTACGTCGCGTGCCGCGTGCCGAAGTAGAACAGCAACGCGGTCAGCACCGTGGTCGGTGCGAGCAGGGAACCGAAGACCTTCAACGCCTTGGAGGGCGCCTCGTCCTTCGGTCTGGCTGGGGCGGCGCGCACGGCTCAACCCCCGGTGCAGTTGTTCTTGTTGTTGACCCTGAACGTGATCTTCCCGCCCTCGTGGAGGGGATCGGGCACCGAGATGCCGTTCGAGACGATGACGCAGTCTCCTTCCTGGTCGGCGGACGGATCGGCCACCAGCGTGTAGCCCGCGCACGGCACCTTGCCGGGACAGACGTCCGCCAGCTGCGTCTGGACCGCTTCCCAGACACCGGGGAACGGCAGCCCGGTCTGCTGCTCGATGGATCCGCGCAGGCTGGCCGGCAGCACCCAGCGGTCCGGCGGTTTCGGTGGCGGCGGTGGCGGCTTGGTCGTTGTCGTCGTGCGGGGTGGTCCGGGCGGCGGCTGGTGCGACGGGCTCGTCGTGGTCGTCGGCAACGGATCCGCGCTGGTGGTGGTCGGTGCGGTGGTCGTGACCGTCGTGGTGACCTCGGTCTGCGGCATCGCCCGAGGCGTGCCCGGCGTGGGCGGCTGACCACAAGCGGCGAGCGCGGCGGCGGCCAGGAGACAGATGTGGAGTCGGTGGTTCATGGCGGATGCCTCCTCTCGTACGTAGAGGCCTGCCGCCGAGCGGTGGATACACCTTCGCAGGTTCCATAGCTCGAACCTATGGTCAATTGAGATTGGCGCCCCCGCTCGAACGACAGCACGCTGGGCACAGCCCAGCGAGAGGACGAAGAGTGGCCCGCACACGCCGTGACATGGCGAAATTGGTGGACGCGGACGGTTTCCGCACGTACATCCGCGACGGCTGGGGCGAGTGGGACAGCTCGATCGACCTGCCGGACGGCACCGCCGAGGCAGCCAGGGCCCATCGCGCCAAGCTCGTCGAGGCACTGCCCGGCAAGCGGATCGCCCTGGCGGCGGGCCGTGCGCACGTCCGGTCCAACGACACGTTCCACGAGTTCCGCGCCGACAGCGACTTCGTGTGGCTGACCGGGTGCCAGGTCGAGGGCGCGGTGCTGGTGCTGTCCGACCAGGACGCGACGCTGTTCGTGCCGGTCCCGAGCGAGACCCACAGCGTCGACTTCTTCGGCGACGCCGACCGCAGCCCGTTCTGGATCGGCGCCGCCGCCGGGCCGCGGGAGTGGGGTGAGGCGCTCGGCATCACGGCCCGCCCGCTGGAGGACCTCGCGCACGCCCTGCGCGGACGCCACCCCGAGACGCTCACCGCCAAGGGCGTCGACCCGTTGCTCGACGCGCTGACCGGCTCCCACAGCGACGAGCTGCGCACGGTCCTCTCCGAGCTGCGCCGGATCAAGGACGACTGGGAGATCGACCAGCTGCGCCAGGCCGTCGACGCGAGCGTCATGGGCTTCGCCGACGTCGCCATGGAGCTCGGCCAGGCCGTGCGCGGCGGGGGAGAGCGGTGGCTGCAGGGCACGTTCGACCGCCGCGCCCGCACCGAGGGCAAGGGCCCCGGCTACACCTCGATCGTCGCCGCCGGCCCGCACGCCCCGGTCCTGCACTGGACGCGCTGCGACGGCCGCGTGAACGACGCCGACCTGCTGCTGCTCGACGCGGGCGTCGAGATGAACTCGCTGTACACGGCGGACGTCACCCGCACGTTCCCGGTCAGCGGCGAGTTCAGCGGTCCCCAGCGCCAGGTGTACGACCTGGTGCTGAAGTCACACGTCGCCGCGCTCGCGGAAGTTCGGCCCGGCAACGACTACAGCGCCTTCCACCACACCGCCATGCGCGTGCTCGCCGAAGGCCTGCACGACTGGGGCCTGCTGCCGGTCAGCGTCGACAAGGCGCTCGACCCGAGCGGCCAGCACCACCGCCGCTACATCGTCTGCGGCACGGGTCACTTCCTCGGCCTGGACGTCCACGACTGCGCCGACGCCCGCCAGGAGACCTACCAGCAGGGCATCCTGGAGCGCGGCATGGCGCTGACCGTCGAGCCCGGCCTGTACTTCCACCCCAACGACGAGACGCTGCCGCCGGAGCTGCGCGGCATCGGCGTGCGCATCGAGGACGACCTCGTCGTCACCTCGACCGGCGCGGACGTCCTGTCCGACGCCTTGCCGATCGAGGCGGACGACGTCGCCGCCTGGGTCCGCAAGCAGCGCTCCTAAGTGGACGGACTGGAGCGGGCCCACGCGAACGTGAGTTCCACGGCCCGCTTCCAGTTCGCGTACTCGTCCTCGCGGTGCCGGGCATCCATCACCGGGTTCCACCGCGCGGCCAGATGCCAGTTCCGCCGCAGTCCCTCGAGGTCCGGCCAATATCCGGCGGCGAGTCCTGCGGCATACGCGGCACCCAGTGACACGGTCTCCGCCACGAGCGGCCGCTGCACCGGGATGTCCAGCACGTCCGCGATGAACTGCATCAACAGGTGGTCGGCGGTCATCCCGCCGTCCACCTTCAACACGGGCGTCGGCGCGCCGAGGTCGGCGTTCATCGCGTCGACCACCTCACGCGTCTGCCACCCGGTCGCCTCCAGCACGGCCCGCGCCAGGTGGCCCTTGTTGATGTACGACGTCAGCCCCACGACCAGCCCGCGCGCCTGCGCGAGCCAGTGCGGCGCGAACAGCCCCGAGAACGCCGGCACGATGTAGCAGCCGCCGTTGTCCTTCACGGTGCGCGCCAACGTCTCGATCTCCGGCGCGCTGTGGATCAGCCCGAGGTTGTCGCGGAACCACTGCACGAGCGACCCGGCCACGGCGATCGAGCCCTCCAGCGCGTACGCCGGTTCGCCGCCGATCTGGTAGCCGATCGTCGTCAGCAACCCGTGCTTCGACCGCACCAGCTCGTTTCCCGTGTTCATCAACAGGAACCCGCCGGTGCCGTACGTGCCCTTGATCGAGCCCTTCTCGAAGCACGTCTGCCCGAACAACGCCGCGTGCTGGTCGCCGAGCGCCGCGGTGATCGAGATGCCCGGCACGACCCGCGTGGTCGTGCCGGAGATCTCCGTCGACGGCCGGATCTCGGGCAGCATCGACGCGGGCACGCCGAAGAACTCCAGCAGCATCGGGTCCCACTGACGGGTGCCGAGGTTCATCAGCATGGTGCGCGACGCGTTGGTCACGTCCGTGACGTGCAGGCCGCCGTTCACGCCACCCGTCAGGTTCCAGATCAGCCAGGTGTCCATGGTGCCGAACAGGACGTCGCCGCGTTCGGCCTTGGCCCGCAGGCCCGCCACGTTGTCGAGCATCCACCGCAGCGACGGCGCGGAGAAGTAGGTCGCGAGCGGCAGGCCGCAGCGGTCGCGGACCTCCTCGATGCCCGGCTGCTTCTCCAGCTCCGCGACGAGCTCCTCCGTGCGGATGTCCTCCCAGACGATCGCGCGGCCGACGGGGACACCGGTGTGGCGGTCCCACAGCACGAACGTCTCGCGCTGGTTCGTGATGCCCAGCGCCACGACCTGGTCCGAGGTGATTCCCGCCTGCCGCAACGCCTGCGGCATGATCCGGTCGACGTTGCGCCAGATCTCCACGGCGTCCTGCTCCACCCAGCCGGGCCGCGGGTGGTACTGCCGGTGCTCGCGCTGGGCGACCGCGACCAGACGGGCGTTCTGGTCGAACACGATGCAGCGCGTCGACGTCGTCCCCTGGTCGATCGCCATCACAAACCGTTGCACGCCGAGCCCCTCAGTTCTCGTCGACGAGAGAAGTGGTGACCGCTTCGGCGGCCTGGAGGACCTGGCGCACCAGCGTCGCCCGCGGTCGGCCCGTGGAGTCGCACAGCCGGTCCGCGGAGCCCGAGATGCCGATCGCGCCGACCACGAGCCCGCCGGGGATCCTGATCGGCGCGGCGATGCTGGCCTCACCCGGCATGTACTCCTCGGCCTCACCCGCCCAGCCCTGCGCGCGCACCTCCGTCAGCACCCGTTCCAACGCCTGCGCACGGACGATCGTCCTGCGGGTCAACGACGTCAGCTCCCTCCGGCGTGCGGCCGCCGACAGATCCGGGTCGTACGCGAGCAGCACCTTGCCGAGCGCCGTCGCGTGCAACGGCAGCATCGCACCGATGCCGAGGGTCTGCACCGAGTCGTCCGGCCGGAACACGTGGTGCACGACGAGCACGGCGCCGTCGTGGTGCATGCCGATCCTGACCTCCTGGCCAGACCTCGCGGCGAGGGTGTCGGCCCAGTTGATCGATCGAGAACGCAGCTCGTTGGCGTCCAGGTAGGACGTGCCCAGGTGCAGCAGCGCCGCGCCGAGGCGGTAGCGGCCCGTCGCCTGGTCCTGTTCGACGAACTCGACCCGTTGCAGGGTGCGGAGAATCCCGTGGGCGGTCCCTCGCGCGAGACCGAGCGAGTCGGCGATCTCCGTGAGACCGTGATGGCCGGAGCCACGCGCGAGGAGCCGCAGCACGGCTGCGGCGCGTTCGATCGACTGGATGGGTCCCGGCACGGCGGCAAACGTAATTCAGACGACCCGTGTCGGCAATGTCGAACTCGCCCCCACGCCCGCTGACCTGGAAAACCACCGGAAAACCGCTGGAGACGCGGCGTTTGAGCACAGAGTGACCGATTGGTCACGCGATGGGGTTCACCGGGTGTCGACATTGTCGAAACGTGCCCGTTGAGCAGGAGTGACGCAGGTCATTACGTTCCGCGGCAGTCACCACGGGGTGATCAGCCGCTTAGAACGAATGGGAGGCCAGCGTGGGTCTCGGGTCAGTGTTCCTCAGCGAGGTGCTCGGTACGGGCGTCCTGCTGTTGCTGGGTGCGGGTGTGGTGGCCAACGTGCTGCTCGCCAAGTCGAAGGGCCTAGACGGCGGATGGCTGTTGATCAACTTCGGCTGGGGCCTCGGCGTCTTCGCCGGTGTGTACGTCGCCTACAAGTCGGGCGCGCACCTCAACCCGGCCGTGACCGTCGGCATTCTCACCAGCGGAGCGGCGGAGTACGCGCCCGGCGTTCCGGTGAGCGCGGGCTCGACGATCGTGTACTTCGCCGGTGAGTTCCTCGGCGCGTTCCTCGGTGCCGTGCTCGCGTGGCTCGCGTACAAGCCGCACTTCGACGAGACGCCCGACGAGGGTCTCAAGCTCGCCGTCTTCTCCACCGGCCCGGCGATCCGCAGCTACGCGTGGAACCTGGTCTGCGAGATCATCGGCACGTTCGTGCTGGTCTTCGTGATCCTCGCGTTCGGCAAGACCCCGACCCAGATCGGCCCGCTGGCCGCGGCGCTGCTGGTCGTCGGCATCGGCGCCTCTCTCGGTGGCCCCACCGGCTACGCCATCAACCCGGCCCGTGACCTCGGCCCGCGCATCGCGCACGCGTTGCTGCCGCTGTCCTACAAGGGGACCGACGGTGAGGCCGTCGGCAAGAAGGACTCCGACTGGGGTTACTCCTGGATCCCCGTCGTCGGCCCGATCGTCGGCGGTGCCATCGCCGGTGTCGTCGCCTCGCTCGTGTTCTGATCTGACCATCCCGAAAGGACAGTTTCGATGACGCAGTACGTTCTCGCCGTCGACCAGGGCACGACCAGCACCAGGGCGATCATCTTCGACCACAGCGGCTCCATCGTCGCCGTGGGCCAGAAGGAGCACGAGCAGATCTTCCCGCGGGCCGGCTGGGTCGAGCACAACCCGGTCGAGATCTCCGAGAACACCCGGTTCGTGATCGGCCAGGCGCTCGCCGCCGCCGACCTCAACACCGGTGACCTCGCCGCCGTCGGCATCACCAACCAGCGCGAGACCGCGGTGGTGTGGGACAAGAACACCGGCGAGCCCGTCTACAACGCGATCGTCTGGCAGGACACCCGCACGCAGGCGATCGTCGAGGAGCTCGGTGCGCTGGGTGGTGGTGCCGAGCGCTACAAGGCGAAGGTCGGCCTGCCGCTCGCGACGTACTTCTCCGGCCCGAAGATCCGCTGGATCCTCGACAACGTCGAAGGAGCCCGTGAGCGCGCCGAGGCCGGCGACCTGCTGTTCGGCAACACCGACACGTGGACGCTGTGGAACCTCACCGGCGGCCCCAACGGCGGTGTGCACGCCACGGACGTGACCAACGCGTCGCGGACCATGCTGATGGACCTCGACACGCTGCAGTGGGACGCCGAGATCGCGGGCGAGATGGGCATTCCGCTGTCCATGCTGCCGGAGATCCGTTCCTCCTCGGAGGTCTACGGCAACGGCGGCCCCGGCGGGGTGCTGAAGGGTGTGCCGATCGCGGGCATCCTCGGCGACCAGCAGGCCGCCACGTTCGGCCAGGCCTGCTACGAGCCCGGCACCGCGAAGAACACCTACGGCACCGGCAACTTCATGCTCCTCAACACGGGCACGGAGAAGGTCGCGTCGAAGAACGGCCTGCTGACCACGGTCTGCTACAAGATCGGCGACGAGGCCCCGGTCTACGCGCTGGAAGGCTCGATCGCGGTCACCGGCTCGCTGGTGCAGTGGCTGCGCGACAACCTCGGCATCATCGGCTCGGCCCCGGAGATCGAGACGCTCGCCCGCTCGGTCGAGGACAACGGTGGCGCGTACTTCGTGCCGGCGTTCTCCGGCCTGTTCGCGCCGTACTG
Organism: Lentzea aerocolonigenes; assembly: GCF_000974445.1. Classification (GTDB taxonomy): domain Bacteria; phylum Actinomycetota; class Actinomycetes; order Mycobacteriales; family Pseudonocardiaceae; genus Lentzea; species Lentzea aerocolonigenes. Next base: position 215,192 of record NZ_BBOJ01000012.1, on the reverse strand, counting down.
GCGTGCTGACGCCCGTGGTGCGGTGGTGGGTTTGACGAGGTTCGTCAACAAGGGCCACCTGGCGCGTGCCGTGCTGGAGGCGACGGCGTTCCAGACCCGCGAGGTCCTGGACGCGATGAACGCCGACTCCGGCGTGCCGCTGACCGAGCTCAAGGTCGACGGCGGCATGGTCCAGAACGAGCTGCTCATGCAGTTCCAGGCCGACGTCCTCGACGTGCCGGTGGTGCGTCCCGTTGTCGCCGAGACCACCGCTCTCGGTGCCGCGTACGCCGCCGGTCTGGCCGTCGGCTACTGGTCGGGTCTGGACGAGCTGCGCGCCAACTGGGCCGAGGACAAGCGCTGGACGCCCGAGCTGGCGGCCGACGAGCGCGAGCGCGAGTACCGCAACTGGAAGAAGGCCGTCACCAAGTCGTTCGACTGGGTCGACGCCGACGTCCGATAAGACAGGCGTTCGCTGAGTTCTTCTTTCTTAGGAGCTGAAGTTGTTCGCAAGGCTGGATCCGGCTCGGCGTGCTGACTCGCTTGCCGCATTGGGCAGCACGGAGTTCGACGTGCTCGTGGTGGGCGGTGGCGTGGTCGGTGCGGGCGCTGCACTGGACGCGGCGTCCCGCGGTCTCTCCGTCGCGCTGGTCGAAGCACACGACTGGGCGGCGGGCACGTCGAGCCGGTCCAGCAAGCTCGTCCACGGCGGGCTGCGTTACCTGGAGCAGCTGGAGTTCAAGCTGGTCCGGGAAGCTCTGAAGGAACGCGGCCTGTTGCTGCGCCGGCTCGCACCGCACCTGGTGCGGCCGGTGCCGTTCCTCTTCCCGCTGTCGAAGCAGTGGGAACGCGCTTACGTCGGCGCGGGCGTGATGCTGTACGACCTGATCGGTGGCGCGGGGGCCGTGCCGATGCACCGGCACCTGTCCCGGTCGAAGATGGCCGCGGTCGGGCCCTCTGTTGATTCTGATGCTTTCGCCGGCGCGATTCGTTACTACGACGCGCAGATGGACGACGCGCGGCTGGTGCTGACGCTTGTTCGCACGGCGGCCCAGCACGGCGCCACGGTGTTGTCCCGGGCTCGGGTCACCTCGCTGCTGCGCTCTGGCGGTCGCGTTTCCGGTGCCAGGGTGTCGGTGGACGGGACGGTGGTCGACGTCCGCGCCCGGCGCGTGATCAGCGCGACCGGCGTGTGGACCGACTCGCTGAACTCGATGTCCCCCGGTGCGCCGCCGTTCCACGTGCGGATGTCCAAGGGCGTGCACGTTCTCGTGGACCGCTCGAAGATCCAGCTCGACGGCGGGCTGATCACGCGGACCGAGAAGTCGGTGCTGTTCGTCATCCCGTGGGGGCGGTACTGGATCATCGGCACCACGGACACGCCGTACTCCGGGGACCCTGCTTCCGTTGCCGCCACTTCCGAGGACGTCTCCTACATCCTCGACCACGTCAACGCCGTGTTGCGCGCTCCCTTGTCGGTCGACGACGTGCTCGGCACCTACGCGGGGCTGCGGCCGTTGCTCGACGGGGCTTCCGGGGACACCGCGAAGTTGTCGCGCGAGCACGCGGTGGCTGAGCGCGAGCCCGGGTTCTTCGTGATCGCTGGTGGCAAGTACACGACATACCGCGTGATGGCCGCGGACGTGGTTGACGCCGCTGTTTCCGGGTTGGGGCGTGCGGTGGCGCCCTCGTTGACCGCCCGGCTGCCGTTGTGCGGGGCGGTCGGGTATCACGAGCTGTGGGCGGACCGGGCTCGAGTTGCCTCCGAGTCCGGTCTGTCCACGTCCACTGTGGAGCGTCTGCTGCGGCGGTACGGGTCGGCGGTGTCCGACGTGCTGGCGTTGGTGGCTCAGGATTCTTCGCTCGGGGTGGACGTTGCCGGGTACCTGGCGGCGGAGATCGTCTACGCGGTCACGCACGAGGGCGCGTTGGATCTCGAGGACGTGCTGGCGCGGCGGACCCGGATCGCCATCGAGCACCTCGACCAGGGTGCGTCCGTGGCAGGTCAGGTGGCCGACCTGATCGCCGGTCCGCTCGGGTGGTCCGCGGCGGAACGCGACGCGGCGGTGCGTGTCTATCAGGACTACGCGACGGAGATGGCGGCGAAATGAGATGGACAGCGCGGAGCTGATCGAGAGGTTGCGACGAGAGGGCGGCTTCCGGCTGCTCCCGCTGCTGGGGAACACCGGGCAGGTCGCAGGGGTGCACCTGACCCGGTTCCTGCCTGGCGGACACCTCGACGTGATTCAGGCCTGGGACGAGCGTTGGGCGGCCTATGCGAGGCTGCCCAACGCGCTCGACCCGGCGGCACCGTTCCTCGGGCCGGCGGACGGGACTGTTCGCAGCGGGCCGTTCTCCCGGGTGGTGGCTCCGTTGTTGCCGCTTCAGTCCGGGGTTCGCTAGAGGGACGGCTCGGGTTTGAGGCGGACTTACCGGGCCTTAGGCGGGGTTTGCTTGTGTGTCCGCATGATTCGAGCACTTGCGTTGGCCCTGCTCGCCGTGGTGGTTGCCGCACCGGCTGCTCAGGCTGCCAGTCCCGTTGGCATGACCGACGGGTTCTACGTTGATCCTGACTCCAACCCTGCTGTGTGGGTGCGTGAGCACGCTGGGGATGGGCGTCAGGCCGCTATCAAGGCGAACATCTCCACCAAGCCGATCGCCCGCTGGTTCGGCAACTGGAGCGGCGACATCAAGACCTCGGTGTCGAGCTACGTGAACAAGACCGGCACGAAGCTGCCCGTCCTGGTGGCCTACAACATCCCCGGCCGCGACGCGTGCGGCGGCCACTCCGGCGGCGGCGCGGGCACCCCGGCGGCCTACCGCGCCTGGATCTCCGCGTTCGCGGCCGGCATCGGCAGCCGTCCGGCGGTCGTCGTCATCGAGCCGGACTCGCTCGCGGACTTCAACTGCCTGGACAGCACCAAGATCGCCGAGCGGACGGCGATGATCAAGTACGCCACCGAGCAGTTCAAGGCCAAGGCGCCCAACACGTGGGCCTACCTCGACGCCGGAAATGCTCAGTGGGTACCGGCGAACACCATGGCCGGCAGGCTCGACGCGGCGGGCGTGCGCAACGTCCGCGGCTTCTCGATCAACGTGTCGAACTACCACACCACGGCCGCCTCGACGACGTACGGCAACGCGGTGAACGCGAGCTTCTCCGGCTTCACCAAGCCGTACGTGATCGACACCAGTCGCAACGGCAACGGGCACAACGGGGAGTGGTGCAATCCCGGCGGGCGCAAGCTCGGCACGCCCGCTCGTACCGGTGGGGGTGCGGAGATGTTGTTGTGGGTCAAGGTTCCCGGGGACTCCGACGGGCGGTGCGGGAAGGCGCCTGGAGTGGACGCCGGGAAGTTCGACCCGCAGTTGGCCTTCGACTTGATCTACGGCTACTGAGTCCTGGTCAGGGCGCGGACCGGGGCACCCAAGGCCTGGACGTGCTGGGTGAGGGTGCGGCGCGTCTGGTGTTCGTTCAGGGCCACGGCCTCGAGGTGGTCGAAGAGGGTTCGGCACCTCGTCACGGCCGCGTCGTCCTGGGCGAACACCTTGGCCACGTCGGATTCCGCGTAGACGAGTGGGGCGGCGTTCTCGAACTCGTAGAGCGTGCACTTCGGGTGCAGGGCCGACGAGGTGGCTTCCGCCGGGATGATGCGGACGATGTTCGACTCGGCCAGGAGGCGTTCGTACTGGTCCTGCATCACTCGGGTGTCGCCCAGGCGGATTCGCAGGGCCAGCTCGTGGACGTAGAACGTGCACTCGGGGTGGGTGGGGCGGCGCATGACCGTTTGGCGGTCGAGGGTTTCCACCGGGTCCTGGAGGGGATGGGCCGTGGCCGCTTGCACCGCGCGGGCGTAGGCCGGCGTGTGCAGGAGGGGGTGGATCGAGATCACGTCGTAGGCCGTGATCTTGGTGGCCGCGGCCTCGGTCATGGCGAGGGTGCGCTGGTTGTCCGGGTCCTGGACCAGGTACGGGTCGAAGGCGTTGCGGTAGCGGTTGAGGAAGTCCTCGAAGAAGTCGACGTCCTTGCCGCACACCGTGAGGTACTGGGCCAGGTCGACGGCGCTGGCCCTGATCTTGCCGTGCTCGATGTTGCTGACCTTGCTGGGGTCCCAGCCGAGCTGGATGGCCATGGCTCGGCCGCGCAGGCCCGTGAAGCGCTGCCTCAGGCGGCGGAGCTCGTCACCGAGGTCGCGGCTGTAGGCGGTGGAGTTCGTCGTGGTCACGCAATTCAAGCTATGGCTTGGAATTGGTCCATGCCACGGGCTCGTTCGGGTGAAGCTGCGGTGCCTAGTCGAGGAGCTTGCGCATCTCGGCCTCGAAGTCGAAGTGGTCGTTCTCGTGTCCCGGGGCCACCACGTCGTAGGTGGAGTTGAGGAACTCCTGCAGCTCCGAGGAGCGCACGTGGAAGACCGCCTGGGAGACGTCCGACCGCAGCTCGAGGACGGCGGTCGTGGAGTTGTGGGGGCGCAGCCGCACGTCGCCGGCGCCGCTGGTGGTGATCAGGCCGTCGGCGAGCAGGTCGCGGCTCACGAGCCACACGGTCTCCTGGCGTCCCATGCGGAACGTCATGGTCACGGCGTGCGGGTCGTCGGCGCGGTAGCCCAGCTCGACCTCGACGGGCATGGGGCGCCCAGATGGAGCGATGAAGGCGAAGACGGACTCGGCGCCCACTCGTGTCACGTTCGTCATGCCCCCTTAGACGCGCGGCAACCTCCGTGGATGCCTCGCTCAGGAAAAGCGATCGGAACGTGATTTTCAATGCTCCCTGAGTATGACTTTTGACAACTAGGCGGTCGGGCCGGTTGAGATGTGCGTCACGATGGCACCCGGCGTCCGTTCGGAGCAGTGGCCGACAGGTCTGTCCGTAGTCGATTCGGTACGGAAAGTGAGATCTGGCTCCGGCTCGTGTCGCCGGTCGAGATCTGGCGCACGTGCTTCCCGCGTGCGCGATACTTGCGGAAGATCGGACGGGAGCCAGCCATGGCCGCCAGCTCGGACGAAGCGCGAACCAGGGTCTTTCTGTCGTACTCGCGCAAAGACTCGGACTTCGTCATTCGGCTCGCCGCGGAACTCGACGCGCGAGGTTACCTGGTGGACTTCGACCAGTCCTCCCGCGATCCGAACAACGTGATCACGGGTATTTCCGCCGAGGACCTCTGGTGGATCCGCCTGCAGGAAATGATCGCATTGGCGGACGTCGTTCTTTTCGTCGTGTCTCCGGATTCGATCCGGTCGGCGATCTGCGACGAGGAGATCGCCTTCGCGCAGAACCTCAAGAAGCGAGTCATTCCGGTGCTGTGCAGGGAGATCGACTTCGCGAAGGCTCCGCCCAGACTGTCCGCGCTGAACATCAAGGTGAAGTTCGCCGGCGGGGACGCGGTCGTCAGCGCCGATCAGCTGGCGCTGCTCGCGGCGGCTGTCGATCAGGACGTCGTGTGGCTCCGCGGTGGAACAAGGCTGCTGGCAGCCGCTCAACGGTGGGACGCGGGTGGCCGGGCAGAGGATGCGCTGTTGCGCGGTGTCGAGCACCGCGATGCCGAGGAGTGGGCGGTGAGACGGCCGGGCTCGGCGCCGGAACTGCCCGAGCTGGTGCTGGAGTTCCTCTCCGCGAGCAGGGCGGCCGAAGCGAAACGCAAGACCATCGGCGAACTCGAGAAGGCTCGCTACCTCGAGCTGGTCGGAGTCATGCGCCCGTTTCTGGAGGAGGAGCTCAAGATACGTGAAGCGATGCCTGTCTCGTCGCACCACGGCATCGCGGAGGAGGACCGGGTCGAGATCGCGATGCTGCGCGGACTTCTGCACCTCGACAACAAGTGGCACCCTGAACCGCCGAGACACCTGGCGTCGACCGGTGCCGTGGACGGCTACGCGGAGATGTTCAGGTTTCCTTGCTGCGGGCAGATCGTCAAAGAATTCCGGAACAACTCCCGGGAACTCGCGTCGCAGTTCCGGCCAGGGGGATGTGTGCCGGTGCCGGAAGAGATCCAGTACCAGTACAACGAATCGTCCAACCCGTTTCACTCGATCCTGATCCGCCGCTACCGGAGCTTGAGCGCGGGCCAGGACGACGCGTGACGGCTGGGCGGTCAGGCGGGATTGCCGCGCGGACGCAGGCGGCCACCGGGGAGCGGTGGTGCGGGCAATCGGGTGCCGCCGTAGCCCTCCACCCGGCCGAACCTGTCCGTCTCCGCCTGCCACTCGTCCCGGTACGCGACGATCTCGTCGTGGGTGCGGCCCACGAAGTTCCACCACATCACGATCTCCTCGCCGAACGGCTCGCCGCCGAGCAGCACCACCCTCGCGCCGTCGCGGGTCGACAGGGTCAGCGTCGCGCGGCCCGTGCCGGTGTAGCCGAGGTCGCCGGCGGTGAGGGTGGTGCCTTCGACGGTCACGTCGCCGGTGTCGAGGAGGACGCCGTGCTCGAACTCGCGAGCCACCTCGAGTTCGATCGTCGCCCCTGCGGGCAGGGTGATCTCGGCGCCGAGCAGCGGGGTGAACGTGGGCACCGGTGACGTCGAACCGGCCAGCGAGCCGAGGAAGACGCGCACCGACGCGCCGTCGACTGTCACCGTCGGCGGGGCGTAGTGCTGGAAGTTGCGCGGGGCGTCGCGGTGGGCGTCGGGCAGGGCGAGCCAGAGCTGCACGCCGTGGAGCACGGTGGACGACGCGGTCGAGACCTCGGAGTGCGCGATGCCGCGGCCGCCGGTCATCAGGTTCAGCTCGCCAGGGCGCACGAACGCGTGCACGCCGAGGCTGTCGCGGTGCTCGATCTCGCCGGTGAACAGCCAACTGACCGTTTGCAGGCCCGTGTGGGGATGTGGCGCCACGTCCATGCGGACCTCGTCCGGGCCGTAGTGGTCGCAGAAGCACCACGCGCCGATGAGAGACCGTTGTTTTTGGGGCAACGTACGGCGCACCGACATCGCACGCGGACCGCCCAGCGGCACGTCCCGCGGGCCCAGGACCTCGACGCCGCCGGGGGTGGAGGTGCACGTCAGTTCGGCGGGCTCGGCTTCGACGTTGCTCACACCGGTGATCGTAGGCCGTTCAGCTGACTCACAGCTGGCTCTACTGGTGCGTTCAGGGTCGCTGCCGAGCATGGAACGGGTTGAACGAAGAGGAGCCCGCCCATGACAGCGACACTCACCCCCGCTTCACCGATCGTGCGAAGACGCCCGCTCGACACCGGCCTGCGGCTCGGTGCGATCGCGGTGCTGTGGGCCGGGCTGCTGCTCGTGACGTACTGGTGGGCGGCCGGCGGCGGGATCACCGACCTCGGCGACTGGGAGACCGGGCTGACCTCGCTCGGCCGGCTCACCGGCCTGCTGGGTTCGGACCTGTTGCTGGTGCAGGTGCTGCTGATGGCGCGGCTGCCGCTGCTGGAACGGGCGTTCGGGCAGGACCGCCTGGTCGCCGTGCACCGGATCGTCGGCTTCACGTCGTTCAACCTCGTGCTCGCCCACCTGGTGCTGATCACCTGGGGTTACGCGGCGGGTGACCTGACGCGCACGCCCGCGGAGTTCTGGGACCTCGTCACCGGCTATCCGGCGATGTTGCTGGCACTCGCGGGAACGGCCTGTCTGGTGATGACGGTCGTCACGAGCATCAAGGCCGCACGCAGGAAGCTGCGGTACGAGTCGTGGCACCTGTTGCACCTCTACGGCTACCTCGGCGTCGGTCTCGCGTTGCCGCACCAGCTGTGGACGGGCCAGGACTTCCTCGGTTCGGCGGCGGAAACGGCCTACTGGTGGAGCCTGTGGGCAGCGGCGGCGGTGGCTGTCGTGGTGTGGCGGCTCGTCCTGCCGTTGTGGCGCAACGGCCGGCACCGCCTGCGGGTCACTTCGGTGGTGCCCGAGGACGACGACGTCGTGTCGATCCACCTGTCGGGACGGCGGCTGGACCGGTTGCCCGTGCGGGCCGGACAGTTCTTCGGCTGGCGGTTTCTGCACGGTCCCGGCTGGACGCGCGGCCATCCGTACTCGCTGTCCGCCGCGCCCGACGGCCGGACTCTGCGGATCACGGTGAAGACGCTCGGCGACGGCAGTGCCGAGGTGCGCGGGGTGCGCCCTGGCACGCCGGTGCTGTTCGAAGGTCCGTTCGGCCGGCTCACCGACCGCGTCCGCACGCGGCGCGGGGTGGCGTTGATCGGGGCAGGTGTCGGGGTGGCGCCGTTGCGGGCGCTGGCCGAGGGACTCGACTACGCGCCGGGAGAAGTGGTGCTGCTGCACCGTTTCCGGGACCGTCCGCTGTTCGCCGGCGAGCTCGGCGTGCTGGCGCGGGAACGCGGTCTGCGCGTCGTCGACCTGCCCGGCCCGCGCCGGTCGGCCGGGTCGTGGCTCGGCGACGGCGTGCCGGTCGACGACGTGACCGCGTTGCGGCACTGGATACCGGACGTCGCCGCGCGCGAGGTCTACGTGTGCGGCCCTTCGTCCTGGGCGGAGGTGGTGCGCCGGGTCGCGCTCGCGTGCGGCGTGCCGGACGAACGCGTCCACGTCGAGGAGTTCAGGTGGTGACGTCGTGAAGCGCATTCTCGCCTGGGTGATCAGCACCGCGGCCGCGCTGGTGCTCCTGTTCGGCTACCGCACCTCGTTGTCCGGTCCGATGACCACGCCGGTCGCGCAGTCGCCCGGCCAGGGCACCGTGACCGGACCCGCGGTGGACACGCGGTGGGGCCCGGTCCAGGTCGCGATCACCCTGGACGGCGACAGGATCACCGCCGTGACCGTGCCGCAATACCCGGACGGCAACCGCAAGGACGAGCAGATCAACGCACGCGCGTTGCCGATCCTCGTGCAGGAGACCCTCAACGCGCAGAGCGCCGACATCGACACCGTGAGCGGCGCAACCGTGACGAGCGAGGGGTACGTCGAGTCGTTGCAGGCAGCCCTGGACCAGGTGGGCAGGTGATCTTTGTAAGCTGGCCGCGGGGGTAACCGTGGATCTTCGCGACAGCCTGCTCGCACGCGTGTCGAGCAGCGGATACGACCTGGACGACGCCCAGCTCGCGGCCGTTGACCTGCTGGCCGCGCTGGGGGAGCGGCGCAGGGGCGTCTACCTGCACGGGCCGGTCGGCCGCGGCAAGAGCTTCCTCGCGGACGCGTTCTTCGACGTGTTGCCCGTGCGCAAGAAACGGCGCGTGCACTTCCACTCCTTCTTCCGGGAGCTGCACGCACGGATCTCCGAACGGCTGCACGAGCGTGGTGCGGTCCGCAAGGCCGTGGACGAGCTGATCGGACGCAGCCAGGTGCTCGCGTTCGACGAGTTCCACCTGCACGACGTCGGTGACGCGATGCTGATGACCCGGCTCTTGGAGACGCTCCAAGACCGCAAGGTGATGATCATCGCCACGTCCAACTACCCGCCGGACGGCCTGTTGCCGAACCCGCTCTACCACGACCACTTCCTGCCCGGCATCGCGCTGGTGAAGAAGCTCATGGACACCGTGGAACTGAAGGGCGCCACGGACTACCGGCACCTGCACGGACGACCGCGGTCGCGGTTCGAGACCGGCGAGATCCGCACGGACGCGGAACTTCCGGCGACACCGGTCGTCCTGAACGTCAACGGCCGCGACGTCACCGCGCTCGGCACGTCCGGGAAGCGGATCTGGTTCGACTTCGGCGACCTGTGCGAGAAACCGACGTCGACCCAGGACTACCTCGTGCTCGCGGACCGCTTCGACGACTGGGTGATCACCGCCGTGCCGCGGCTCGAGACGTGCGATCGCGAGGCGCAGCAACGGTTCGCGAACGTCGTGGACGTGCTCGTCGACGCCGACGTCCGGCTGACCCTGGTGAGCGACCACCCGCTGGCCGAGATCGTCGGGGGCGAGGCGCTCGACCTCGCCCGCACCGCGAGCCGGCTGGAACTGATCAACACGACCGGGTGATCAGCTCGGGCCCACCTCCGGCCGATAGAGCCCTTGTCCCCACGGCAAGGAGTTGTCCGGCATGACGTTGCGCGCCCGCATCGGTGAGGTAGTCGAGAGCACGCGGTTCCAGTGGATGATCATCTGCGTGATCGTCGTCAACGCGATCACGCTCGGAGCCGAGACGTCGCCGTCGATCGTGGCGAAGAACGGCGATCTGCTCAGCCTGATCGACCACCTGGCACTCGCGATCTTCGTCGGGGAGCTGGCCGCACGGTTGTACGCGTTCGGCTGGAAGTTCTTCCGCGACCCGTGGAACATCTTCGACTTCGTGATCGTCGCGGTGGCGTTGCTGCCGGCCGCCGGTCCGCTGTCGGTGTTGCGGTCCATGAGGATCCTGCGGGCGCTGCGGCTCGTGGCGATGGTGCCGAGCATGCGCCGGGTGGTCACCGCGCTGGTGAAGTCGGTGCCCGGCCTGATCTCGCTGACCGGCCTGCTGGTGCTGCTGCTCTACGTCGGCGGCGTGATCGCGAGCAACCTCTTCGGCGACTCCGGCGACCCGCGGTTCGCCGACCTGGGCTCGACCTTGCTGACGCTGTTCCAGATCACCACGGGCGACGGCTGGTCGGACGTCATGCGCGACCTGATGGTGCACCAGCCGTTCGCGTGGATCTTCTTCCTCTGCTACCTGCTGGTCGGCACGTTCACCATGCTGAACCTGTTCATCGCGGTGGTGTGCAGCGCGATGGAGTCGGACGTGCAGCAGGTGCCCGCACCCCGTGCCGCGACGCACGACGACCTGTTGCTGCAGGAGGTCCGGGCGCTGCGGGACGAGGTGCGCGCACTGCGCCAGGGAGCCCGATCGGCGACGCCGCCGTACACCGATCGGGACCCTGCGACCCCCGCTGTTACGGGGTGACCGGGACGTTCGTCAGGCCCTTCGTGGCACGGGTGACCGTGTTCGAGGCGTGCACGACGTTCGGGTTGGCCGAGCACTTCGACGTGGACGTGATCTTGACGGCGTACTCGCCGACGCCGCCGAGGTCGGAGGTGTTGCCGCGCCACACGTTGCCGCAACCGTTGGCGAACGACGGCGTGGTGCTCGGGTTGTGCGTTTCGTAGCCGTTCGCGAACACACCTGGTGTGGCGAAGGTGCCGGTGTTGTTCTCGATGCGGTAACCGATGCCCTTGACGTCGATCCACGAGTCGGCGGAGTTCTCCCCGGAGATGCCGCGGCCGTCGAACGTGTTGCCGGAGATCAGGCCGTTGTGCGTGCCCTCCTTGACGTCGATCGGTTCCGCGGCGGTGCCGGGGCCGATCTTGTTGCCGAGCACCTGCACGCGGTCGGACCTGTCGACGCCACCGGAGTTGCCGTGGCAGGCCCAGTTCGAGTTCGCCGATCCGATGTAGACGCCCTCGCCGTACCCCTTCTGCACCAGGCCGGTGTCGGTGACCGTCGAGTTCCTGATCACGCCGTCCGCGGACGAGCGCCGGAAGTGGACACCCTCCTCGTCGGTCCTGGAGACCTTCACGCCGTCGATCGTGACGTGGTGGGAGTTGTCCAGCACGATGCCCTTCTTGGACTCCGTGACGCTGAAACCCTTGAGATTCCAGTACGGCGCGTTGAACAGCCACAGGCCGTAACCCGAGTCCCAGCCCGCGGTCGGTGCCGGGCAGGACGGTGCCTCGCCGGACGGTCCGTCGTTGATCAGCACCGCGGTCGACGGGCCGGTGAGCGTGATCGGCGCGCTCGCGGTGCCCGCCTTCGTGGTCACGAACGAACCGCGGTAGGTGCCGGGCGCGAGCGTGATCGTCTCACCGGGTTTCGCGTTGGCCAGCGCGGCTTTCAGCTGCTCGGCGGTCGTCACGGTGCCCTCGGCCGGCGGAGGCTCGGAGCCCGGCAGGTTCTTGAGGAACAACGACTTCGCCGCGTCAGTCCTCGTGGCGTCGACGCCGTGACCGCCGGTGTAGTCGCGCTGCTCGTTCTTCGCCCAGTCCGCGATCGGGGTGCCGCCGACGTCGAGGTGTTTGTAGGCGCTGCCGTTCCAGCCGAACTGGTAGATCCGCTGCCGGTCGTCGTAGTACGGCTGGTAGGCGCCGTCGGTGGCCAGCTGCTTGCTCATCTCGTTGTGGAAGAAGACGTTGCGCGGCCCGGAGGCACCCGACCACTTCACGGCCTTCTTGCCGGCGCCCCACCAGATCGGGAACCAGTTCGAGTCGTCGGGACCGCCGCCGCCCTCCTCGCCGCAGTTCGCTCGGCAGTTGCCCGAGCGGTGCGCGTAGGAGACGCGGACCGTGTTGTTCTCGAACAGGTTGTTGCGCTCCCAGCCGCCGTGCAGGTTCAGGTCGGAGTCGAAGTCGTTGCCGATCACGACGTTGCCCGACGCGGACCACTGAAAGGTGAAGTGCCGCAGGTTGCGTGAGGTGTTGCCGGCGTAGAGCGAGTCCCACACCCGTGAGCCGCGGAAGTAACCGTTGCCGCCCTTGCCCTTGTTCCACGAACCGTCGAGGTAGTTGTCCACGATCTGGAGGTTCTTCGCCTCCTCGGTGACGATCGGGTGCGACCCCGTCATCTCCGCGCGGATGCCGCGCACCCACGAGTTCGCGGCCCACTTGAAGACGATGCCGTGCATCTCGTCCGCCGGCGCCATGTTGCCGTAGTTGTTGACGGCCTCGGCGGGGTTCAGGTTCGGCATCGCCTGCGTGAAGCCGAAGTTCTCGAACCCGACGCCGAGGACCGGGTCCACCAGCGGCGACACCTTGGAGTCGTACGTCGCCCCGTCAATCGCCGGTGAACCGTCCGAGGTGGAGTTGACAGGAACGTCGAACTCCAGCGGTTTGTCGAGCGTCACCGCGCTGCCCGAGACCGAGGCGACGGTGAAGATCTGCTGGCGCATGTGCATGTTCAGCAACGGGTACGCCGTGCCGGTGGCGAACTGCTGCTCGTAGAACTTGACCGAGTTCGCGGCACGGACGTTGACGAGCGTGCCCGCCTTGATGTTCGTCGTGGACTGGACCTGGACGACCTTGTCGCCGGCCTTGGCGGCCGTCTTGACCTTCGCGCCCGCCTTCCAGTGCACGTTCACCGTGCCCTCGAAGATGTCCTTGCGGTTCTCCGGCGCCGCGGCGTAGTCACTCGCGTAGGCCGTGTGCACGCCGCGTGACTGGACCCGGAACAGGCCGCGGCCCGGCCACAGCCAGCCTCCCTTGCCCTGCCCGAACGTCATCCCGTCCTCGTCCCAGTCCGAGCCGTCCGGGGTGAGCGCGTCGTAGCGGGTGTTCGCGTCGGGCGTGTAGACGATCTTCGTGGCGGTCGCGCCGGCACCCCTGATGATCAGGTAGTCCGCGTCGACGTGGAGCTCTTTCGAGACCTTCAGCTCACCGGCGGGCAGCGTGATGAGGCTGAGCTTCGAATAGCTCGCGGTGGGCGAACACGTCGTCCTGACGGAGTCGATCGCGGCCTGGAGCCCGGCCGAGTCGTCCGCGGTGTCATTCGGGCGGACGTTGAACTGCGACGCGAGTTCCGTTGACGTGATCTGACAGTTCGCGTCCGGGTTCAGCTCATTGTTTCCGGGCAGCACGCCATTGCCGCGGTACCCCGCTTTCGACCAGTCGTAGAGGCCGGAAACAGGGGAACGTCGATTGCCTGACGAGACATCCAGGCCCGTCAGGGCAGGTGCGGCCGTCGCCGTCGTGACCCGTACGGCCAGCGACCCGATTAAGAGCAGTGTGAGCAGGGGGATGGATGGTCGTGTCATTCGACAACCCTCTTCGGCAGGGCGGGGGCTATTTCTTTGTAGTCGAGAGTTGCATATGTGTCAAACATTCACATTCTTGAAATAGGGAATCCTGAAATGGTTTTCAATGACGGCTCCCTGCCTGTTCGAACAGTTCTCCCGGCAGCTCACGGCTCTGAATCGTGTGAGCCGATTGGGCCGGTTGCGAGCCGAGTGGGCGCTCGGGTGACCTCGGCGCTCGTACGGGATTTCTTCCCCGGTGGCGTGGAATCCTGCCCCTTCGCGTCATCCGGTTGGACGCAGAGAACCCGCGAAAGTGGGGTGCTGCACGGGTTGCGCGGGTGAAGAGGGCCACGGAGATGCAAGATCCGCCGCACCCGTTCGTGACCGAACCAACCCTGAACGGCGGATCGCCGGTTGCGCCAAAGGCTGCAAAGGTCGATTGCTGTTCGGCAGTGAGCGTTCCAACGAACAGGAGCACCACAGGATCATGGCGAGCCCCACTGTGAAGCCGGTTCTGCGCACCGACTACCAGCGTTCCGTCGCGGACTACTGGAACAAGGAGAAGGATCCGGTCAACATCAAGCTCGGTGAGGTGGACGGGCTCTACCACCACCACTACGGGCTCGGTGCGTACGACCCGGCCGTGCTGGAGATGGGCGACGACGCGATCATCGCGGAGATGCACCGGCTGGAGACCGCGCAGGCCGAAGTGCTGCTCGACGCGTTCGGTGACATCCCGTTCGGCGGCAGGCTGATGGACGGCGGTTCCGGCCGCGGCGGCACGAGCTTCATGGCCAACGCCCGCTTCGGCTCTCAGGTCGACGGCGTCAGCATCTCCGAGCAGCAGGTCGCGTTCGCCAACGCGCAGGCGTCCGAGCGCGGAGTCTCGGACCAGGTCCGGTTCCACTTCAAGAACATGCTCGACACCGGCTTCGAAACCGGGGCGTTCAACGGCATCTGGACCAACGAGACCACGATGTACGTGGACCTCCAGCAGCTGTACGGCGAGTTCGCGAGGCTCATCGCCCCCGGCGGCCGGTACGTCTGCATCACCGGTTGCTACAACGACCTGACGGGTGGCCGCTCGCGTGCGGTCAGCCAGATCGACCAGCACTACATCTGCAACATCCACCCGCGCAGCGAGTACTTCAAGGCGCTGGCGGACAACGGTTTCGTGCCCATCAGCGTCGTCGACCTCACGCCGGACACGATCCCGTACTGGGAGCTGCGCGCGAAGTCGTCGGTCGCGACCGGCATCGAGGACCCGTTCCTCACCGCGTACAAGGAGGGCAGCTTCCACTACCTGCTGATCGCCGCGGACCGCGTCTGATGCGGGATGTGCTGAACGGGCCGTCCGGGCTGGGCACGTCTGCTGCCCGGCTCGGGCGGCCCGAGCCCGTCGATCTGCCTCCCGAACCGGGCTACGCGGAACGCCCCTGGGGTGACGGCACGGCGCCGCCGTTGTACGTGCCGGTGGTCGAACGCGAGGACGCCCTGCTGGCCGCCGCCGTCGACGAGCGGCTGATCGCGTGGGCGGGGGAGTGCGGTTTCGAGGAGCCGGAACGGTTCCTGGGCGGGATGTTCGGCCGGCTCGCGGTGCTCACCCACACCGATACCGACGACGTGGACCAGCTGCTGATCGCGGCGAGGCTGAACGCGGCGTGGTGGGCCGCCGACGACCTGTACGCCGACAGCACCGAGATGGGAGCGGTCCCGGCCGAGCTGCCGCCCCGGCTCGCGCTGGCGATGGCCGCGATGGACCCGGTCGCGCCCGCCGCCGAGTTCACCGACGAGCTGGAGGAGACGATCGCGGCCGACCCGGTGCTCGTCGGCCTGCGGTCGGGCATCGCGCACCTGACCGCACGCAGCACACCGACCGTGGTGCAACGGGTCTGCTACTCGACGTTCGCGATGTTCGTGTCGTGGAGCGCCTACGCGGCCTGGCGGCACACCGGCAACTACCCGCCGGCGTGGCAGTACCTGGCGACGCGGCAGCACGACACCTTCTACACGTCGATGACGCTGATCGACGCGGTCGGCGGCTACGAGCTGCCGGCGCCGTTGTACTACGACCCGCGCGTGCGTCAGCTGCTGACGTCGGCGGGCACGGCGTCGGTGATCGTGAACGACCTGGTGTCGGTGGAGAAGGACGCCGCCGACGAGAAGCCGGTGTGCAACATGGTGTTGCAGATCGCGGCCGACCGGGGGTGCTCGATCGCCGAGGCCACCGAACGGACAGTGGAGCTGCACAACCAGATGGTGCGCGACTTCGAGGCGGGGCACCGGGAGCTGCTGGCCGTGCCGTCGGTGGAGCTGCACCGGTTCCTGAAGGGCGCCAAGGCCTGGATGGGCGGCGGCTTCGAGTGGCACACCACGCATCCGCGTTACCGGTGACGCGTCCGCCCGAGCCGTGCCGTGGGTGTGGCTCGGGCGGATCCTCTTTGGTGGTCCCGGATTCCGGCCACCACGCGCCATCCACGACGGCGCATGATCATCCTCACCGCACAGCACCCGCTCGATCCCGGTGCGTTAGTCCACTGTGGACGATCAGTTCACCCTGATGTCGCAACGGGCGAGCGCATGTTCGTGCTGATCACGGGGTATTCGGTGATCCCCTACCCCAGGTCCCGCGTCCGGGTGACCGTCCGGACGTGTGCGGCACCGCTTCGGTCGTGAGGAGTGGTTGTGATGGCCCACCTGCGTCGTCTGGTCGACGTTCGTACCGGTGACGAGTTCGATCAGCCGGTTCCCTTCGGCCTGGTGTACCCGGTGTGCACCGCGGACGGGTCCGCGCCACCGAGTCAGCGCGGCAGGACCTGGGAGCACCTCGTGGCGAGCGACCGCGAGCTGCGGCCGGTGTCCTGACCCCGTGTGAACGGTCCCCGCACCGGGTATTGCCTGGTGCGGGTGACCCGGTCGGGCGCCCGCGCGAAGGGAGTTCGACATGGACTTCGAACAAGGGCTCACCGACGCCTGGCGGGCGGTGGCGACGTTCGTGCCCAAGCTGGCCGCCTTCCTGCTGATCCTGCTGATCGGCTGGTTCGTCGCCAAGGCCGTTTCCAAGCTCGTCGACAAGGTGCTCGAACGGGTCGGGTTCGACCGGCTCGTGGAGCGCGGCGGTGTGCGGCAGATGTTGTCGCGCAGCAAGTACGACGCCTCTGACCTGCTCGCGAAGCTGGTCTACTACGCGCTGCTGCTGATCACGTTGCAGATCGCGTTCGGCGTGTGGGGCCCCAACCCCGTGTCGGAGCTGCTGACCGGCATCGTGGCGTGGCTGCCCAAGGCCGCGGTCGCGATCATCATCGTCGTGGTCGCCGGCGCGATCGCCAACGCTGCCAAGGACTTCATCGGCGGCGCGCTCGGCGGGCTGTCCTACGGGCGGGTGCTCGCGAACATCGCGTCGATCTTCATCTGGGCGCTCGGCATCATCGCGGCGCTGAACCAGATCGGTGTCGCCACCACGGTGACGATGCCGGTGCTGATCGCGGTGCTCGCGACGGCGGGCGGCATCCTCGTCGTCGGCGTGGGCGGTGGCCTGATCCGGCCGATGCAGCAGCGGTGGGAGGGCTGGCTGGGACGCGCCGAGGCGGAGCTCCCGCAGGCCCAGGCTCAGGCCGAGGCGTACCAGCGCGGTCGGGAGGACGCCGTGCGGACCGGTGCGGAGACCACGCCCATTCCGCAGGCCGACCCGGTCGCGACTCAGCGGCAGGTGCCGGTCGAGGACCCGGTGCTCGGTGCGCGGAGGCCGGAAGACCTCTGACGGTTGGTTGACGACGAGGCGCATCCACCTGGGTGCGCCTCGTTTCTACGTGAGCTCGGGAAGCGCGCCCACGTCGTCGGTCAACGGCTTCACGTCGTGCAGGTGCGCCAGCTGACAGATCGCCATCAGCCGGACGCCGAGCCACGACGTGTGGGTCCACTCCGACTCGAGCGCGTGATCGAGCAGCCCGCGACCGTACGCGGCCAGCAGCACGACAGCGCCGACCGTGCCGGCGCCTTCGACGCCGAGCAGCAGGATGTCGCGCACCGCCGCGCCGTGCTGGTCCACCTCGGCGGCGAGCGCGGGCGTGACGGCGAGTGCCGCCCACCCCGTCACGCCGATCCGGTCGGACAGGTCGGAGATCCACTGCCGCGCGTTCTTCTCGCGCCAGGTCGCACGCATCCCGCCACGGTAGCCGCGCGCGGTGAAGTCCTGGTTTGAGGGCTCTCGAACCGGGTACTCGGGCGCGGTGCGTCAAGCAGTCGGCGCGGAGATTCCGGCTGTGAAGGCAGGCGATGACCGTGACCACCGAATTAGACGAAGTGTCGTTGCAGCAGCTGCGCGTGACCGCGCTGGAGAAGCTGGACAACGCCGTCTGCACCGCACTGGCCAACGTCGACTCCGACGAGGCCCGCAAGGGGCTGACCGAGGCGCTGGCCGCCTGCGCGAACGCGGACGCCGAGGTGTCGCCGCAGGTCGTCGCCTGTGTCGAGGCCGCGGACGAGCACCTGGCCTACCACGAGCGGATGGAGGCGCGGACGCTGCTGACGGTGGCGCACCGCCTGATGTCCCGCGTGCGGCGGCCGCTCGTCGTGCCGGGTCCGTCCACGCCGGGTGACGTCGTGCTGAAAGGCTGATTGAGCCACCGCCGTCCGGGGTATCTCGAACGCGTGTTCGAGTGAAAGGGGACGGTCGTGAACCGCACGCCGGAGAAGGACCCGCAGGACTGGACGACTGGTGACGAGCCGATGACCGGTCCGCAGGAGTCGTACCTGCACACCCTCGCCCAGGAAGCGGGGGAGGACGTGCCGGACGAGCTCACCAAGGTGGAGGCCTCGCAGCTCATCGACCGGCTGCAGGAGAAGACCGGACGCGGGAGCTGACCACCTGCACGGCCGTCAGGTTGGGGTCGGCCGGGTCTGGTGGTCGGCTGCACCAGAGGACCGGGCACGCGGGACCTGGCCACGCGCCCGCGATCAGGAGTTGGGCGTGCTCGCAGGCGCAACCACCCGCACGCTCTTCAGCTCCGGATCCGCGGGGTCCGGCAACTGCATGCCCGCGGCGAGCCCGCTGCGCACGTAGTCCAGCACCTCGTCGGTGATCACCTCGCCGGGCAGTACCGCGGGCGCGCCCGGCGGGTACGGCGTGATCATCTCCGCCGCGATCCGCCCGGCCGCCCGCTCGACCGGTACCTGCTCGACCTCCGCGAAGAACGCGTCGCGCGGCAGCATCGCCGTCTCCAGCTGGAGCTCGTCGGGCGTGGGCAGGTCGACGGGCTTCGGGGTGGGCAGATCGGCCTTCGTGAGCGCGCGCAACGCCTCGACGAGCGTCTGCGCCGTGCGGTGGTCGTCGGCGTGGGTGAACTGGGCGACGACCCGCCGGTGGTCCGACAGCCCGAGCGTGACGCGCTGGTGTTCGCGCAGCCAGTCCGTGGCCTGGTAGCCGCTGATGTCGAGCCCCGACACGTCGATGACCATCTTCAACGGGTCGTACGAGTGCACCAGGTCGTCGAACTCCATGACGTGCAGGCCGGGCAGCTCGCCGATGGCGGCACGGGTCGACTCGGCGAGTGCGAGCGCGGCGGTCAGCAGCAGTTCGCCGTGCTGCACCATCTGCCGGCGCCAGCCGTCGAGGGTGGCGTAGACGAGCGAGGTCGGGCTGGTCGTGCCGAGCAGATCTTCCCTGGCCTTGAGCACCTTCGCGTCGACCAGGTCGCCCTGCAGGTGGAACACGGAGCTCTGCTCGACCGCGGCACCGGACTTGTGCACGCTCGTCACGACCACGTCGGCACCCGCGTCCATGCCCCACGGCGGCAGGTCGTCGTGGAACGGCAGGTGCGCGCCCCACGCCTCGTCCACGATCAACGGTTTGCCGAACGAGTGGCACACCTCGGCGATCTCGGCGATGTCACCGCACGTGCCGTAGTCGGTCGGCGTGACCAGCAGCATGCCCTTGGCCTCCGGCTCGGCCTCGAACAGCTCGCGCACCCTGTCCGCGCCCGGCGGGTGCGCGAGGTGCCGTTCCGCGTCCCAGTTCGGGCTGATCCACACAGGACAGACGCCGCTCAGGATCAGCCCGGACACCACGGACTTGTGCGCGTGCCGCGGCACGATCAGCTTCTCGTGCGGTCCCGCCACGGACAGCATCGCGCTCTTGACCGACAACGAGCTGCCGCACGTGGAGAAGAACGCGTGCTCGGCGCGGACGGCGTGCGCCATGAGCTCCTGGGCGTGCTCGATCACACCGCCGTGCATCAACCGGTCGTCCAGGCCGTTGAGCGCGAGCACGTCGGCCTCGAACACCTGCTTGCCGAGCACGTCCAGCACCCTCGGGTCGACGCCCTTGCCCTGGCGGTGTCCCGGCGGGGTGAACGGCACGTAGCCGCGCTCGCGGAACTGCTGCAACGCTTCCAGCACCGGTGCCTTGCTGTGGTCCATGCCGGGTGAGTAGCCCGAACGGCCGCACTTCGAACATCAACGCAGCAAAGGTCGCACGAGCTCGTGAATGTGGGCCGACGGTTCGAGGCCGAGCTCCGCGCGCAGCTGCCTGCGGTAGCTCTGGTACTGCCGCACGGCCTGCGCGGGATTGCCGTCGGCCAGGTGCAGCTCGACGAGCGTGCGGTGCGCGCTCTCCCGCAACGGGTCCGTCTGCACGGCGGCGAGCGCTGCCTGGTGCGCGTGGTGGTGATCTCCGCACGACCGGAACCGGTCGCTGAGGGTCTCCAGCGCGCGCAACCTGGCCTGCCACCACCAGTCGCGCTCGGCCTGCACCCACAGCTGCCACCACCCTGGCAGCAGGTCGGCCTTGAGCATCCCGAGGGCCTCCGGTCGTGCTCCCGGTGCCGCGGCGAACGCGCACGCGCGCCGGAAGTCGATCTCGACGTCCTCGCCCAGCACCAGGGCGTCCTCGGTCGCCACGACCAGCGGTGTGGACGGTTTCGCCAGCCGCCACAACGACGACCGCAGGCACGCGGACGCCCGTCGTGCCGTCGCGTCCGGCCACAGCAGCGTGGCCGCCACCTGGCGCGGCACCGGGGCGTCGCAACGCCAGCAGGGCGAGAAGCCTGCGCGCGCCGGGCACCGCTCGGGCTCGGCGTCGACCCGACGAAAGCGCTGGTGCTGAGCCAGGTCGTGCTGTCGTTCGGGATCCCGTTCGCGCTCGTGCCGATGGTGCTGCTGGCGAGGCGCCGGGACGTGATGGGCGCGTCGGCGAACCGGCGCACGGCGACGGCGGCCGGTGCGGTGGCGGCGCTGGTGATCTCCGCGTTGAACCTGTTCCTGCTGGTGAGGGCGGTGACCGGGTGATGCTCGCGGCATTGGTGCTCGGAGTGGGGATCGGCGGGTTCCTGGACGGAATCGTGGCGCATCAGCTGCTCGGTTGGCACCACGTGTTGTCCGGCTGGTACCCGCGTGAGGACGTGACGCTGATGATGGTCGGCGACGGGTTGTTCCACCTGCTGTGCCTGGTCATCGTGCTGGTGGGGGTGGCGTTGCTGAACCGGCGGGCGCCGTTGCCGGAACGGGTGCTGCTCGGCGGGATCCTCGCGGGGTGGGGCGTGTTCAACCTCGTCGAGGGGCTGATCGACCACCAGGTCCTGGGCATCCACCACGTCCGTCCAGGTCCTGATCAACTGGCCTATGACCTGGCGTTTCTCGCTTCGGGCGCGGTACTCCTGGTGATCGGGACGCTGTTTGCGCGTCGCGCGCGCGGGTAGCCGTCCGGTGTGGAAATCGAACAGAACGTGACCGCGCCGGCCGCCACCGAGTCCAGCGTGCTGGCGAGCTTCCCCGACTACGCCGCCGCCCAGCGGCTCGTCGACCGGATGTCCGACGACGGCTTCCCGGTGGAGAGCGTGCGGATCGTCGGCGAGGGCGTGCGCACCGTCGAGCAGGTGACCGGCCGCATGACCCGGGGCAGGGCCGCCGCCGCCGGTGCGGCGAGCGGAGCCTGGTTCGGTGTCTTCATCGGACTGCTGTTCGGGCTCTTCACCGCCGGTGCCGCCTGGGTGTGGATGCTGCTGATCAGTCTCGTGATCGGTGCGTTCTGGGGTGCGGTCTTCGGGTTCGTCGCGCACTGGAGCACGCGCGGGCAGCGTGACTTCTCGAGCGTCATGACCCTGCAGGCGCAGCGCTACGAGGTGCACGTCGACAGGGCGCAGGCCGCCGGGGCCGCGAAGTACGTGCTCTGACCCGTGCAGACGTTCCTGCCGTACCCGGACTTCGCCGCCACCGCCCGAGTGCTGGACAGGCGGCGGCTCGGCAAGCAACGGGTCGAGGCGCTGCAGATCCAGCGGGCGCTGGTGGTGCCGGGTCACGGCTGGCGCCACCACCCGGCGGTGCGGATGTGGACCGGTCACGAGGAAGCGCTCGTGCGGTACGGCGTGGAGATCTGCGCGGTGTGGCGGGAGCTGGGGTTCCAGGACACGTGCGAGGCGACGATGCGGTCCGACCTGGCGCGCGCGAAGCAGGTCGTGGCGGTGCGCACCCAGGAGGAACTGGCCGTCGCGGGCGACCTGCCGAACTGGCTGGGGGATGAGGCGCTACACCGCAGTCACCAGTCGGCGCTGGTGCGCAAGGATCCCGAGCACTACCGCCGGTTCTTCCCGGACGTGCCGGACGACCTGCCCTACGTGTGGCCGCCGACGCTCGCCCGCACGGTGAACCCCTCGGCGTCACGGCCCATCGACACGTAGTCGCACGTGCGGTGCAGGATCCACAACCCGAGCCCCGCCGACTCGGTCGCGGTGGTCGGCACCAGGCCCGCCAGCGGGTCCGAGGGGCCGGGACCCCTGTCCGTCACCGCCACGACCACGCGCCCCTCGTCCGCCCACAGCCGGAACCGGATCGGGGCGACGCCGTACGTCAGGCCGTTCGTGACGATCTCGCTCGCCGCGTAGACCACGTCGTGCTTGTCGTCCTCGCTCAGCCTCGTCGTGCCGATCGCCGCGCTGACGGCCGCGCGCACACCGCCGGCGGTCGGGTCGACGAGCTCGACCAGCGGACACCCCTGTTCCAGCACGTCGGGGACCTGCGCGGAGTGGGGGAGGCCCTCCAGGAAGCCGGGGTTCACCACTCGTGCGCCGGACGGGGAGGCGATGTTGGGGTGCGTGCGCACCACGTCCGCGAGCACGTCCGCCGGCGTCGTCCTGGTGTCGTACGGGCACAGGCCCCACACCGGGAACTCGGCGTACACCTGGTTGGCCGCGGCCTCGTAGCGGGCCCACCAGTCCCACCGCACACCGACACCGGGATGCGGCACGTCGCCGACGGCGCGCATCTGCGTGGCGCCGCCGCGGGTGTGGTCGTGGAACAGGTCGCGGTAGGTGGAGATGGCCTCCGACGGCCGTGCGTACTGGTCCGCGCCCGGCAGGTACATGACCGAGGTGTCTCCGAGCGCACCTCGCAGCAGAGCGGTGTTCTCCTCGGCGCACGCGACCACGGTGGGTTGGCCCGCGCGCAGGCCGTCCTCGAGGAACGGCACCACGAGCGCGAGGAACTCGTCGTCGGCGCCGTAGAAGGCGGTCTCGTGGAAGAAACCGGTCACGACGACCGATGCTACGCGCGCTTTCGGTGGGCCATCCGAGCGAACCTGGTGACAGGCCGGTTCTCCCCGTGCCCGGCGGTCGGCGCGGTCACGTGGACTGCGCTACGGTCGGACCGGGTTGAGCAGCCAGCCCCCGTGTGACGGTCGTGCCGTCCATCAGGAGGTTGCCGCGTGCTCACCGACGGTGAAGTTCCCTTCCGCGCCACCAGTGAGACCGTGGGGGCCGCCGTCGTGGTGCAGGTCGCCGGTGAGCTCGACTGCGCGACGGCGGACGAGTTGTCCGACCGCCTGGGCGCCGCGGTGTGTTCGGTCGTCCCTCCCTCCCCGGTCGTGGTGGACCTGACGGGCCTGAGGTTCCTCGGCGCGGAAGGCATCGGTCTGCTGCTGAACCACCAGGACCTGTGCCTGCGGCGGGGCAGCGTGCTCGTGGTCGTCGCGACCAGTGCCGCGGTGCTGCGGCCGTTGCAGGTGCTGGAGGTCGTGGACGTGCTGGGTGTGCAGTCGTGCGTGCTGGACGCGCTTGCGGAGGTGCCTGCCTAGTCAGTCTGCAATGGATCCGGGAGGAGGAGCGCCCACGGACGACCCGTCGTTCGTCATGCTCGCCGACCTGCTCGAGGACAGCCACCTCATCACCTTGGAGCAGCTGCCCGGGCTGGTGGGGCAGCGCGCAGCCGCCGCGGGGTTCTCCGAGATCCTGATCATGCTGACCGACCTGCGCGAGGAGTCGCTCGTCACGCTCGATCCCGGTGGTGTGCGCAGGTTTCCGGTGGACGCGAGCCTCGCGGGGAGGGCCTTCCGGGACGTCGCCCTGATCACGACCGCGTGCGACGGCGGCCGCCACTTCTGGATCCCGCTGCTGGACGGGACCGAACGCCTCGGCGTGCTCGGTGCCGTCGCCCCCGACGACTCCAGGTCCACTGTGGACCGCCTGAAGGCGTTGGCCTCGCTCGTGGGCCTGATGCTGGTGAGCAAACGACCGCACAGCGACACCTACCAGCGGCTCGTGCGCACCCGGCCGATGACCGTCGCCTCCGAGGTCGTGTGGCCGCTGATGCCACCGCTCACGTTCGCGACCAACAACCTGGTGCTCACCGCCGTCCTGGAACCCGCGTACGAGATCGGCGGCGACGCCGTGGACTACGCGATCACCGGTGACATCGTGCACCTGTCGATGTTCGACGCCATGGGCCACGACCAGTCGGCCGGCCTGACCGTCGCGCTCGCGACCGGCGCGTGCCGCAACCACCGCCGCCGCGGCCTCGGCCTGGTCGAGACGAGCATCGCGGTGGACGAGGTGATCGGCGAGCAGTTCGGCGGCCTCAGGTTCGCGACCGGTGTGCTGGCGGACCTCGACTACCGCACCGGCGTGCTCAGCTGGGTCAACCGGGGCCATCCACCACCGCTGCTGATCCGCCAGGGCAGGTGGGTCCGCCAGCTTTCGTGCAAGCCGTCACCGCCGATGGGCTTCCGCCTGCCCACGACGCCGGTGCTGTGCCGCGAGCACCTCGAACCCGGCGACCGCCTGCTCTTCTACACCGACGGCATCGTCGAGGCGCGGGACAGCCGCGGCCGCCAGTTCGGCCTGAAGCGGTTCGCGGACTTCGTGATCCGCCGCGAGGCCGACGGCTGCTCGGCGCCCGAGACGTTGCGGCGGTTGATGCGCACCGTGCTCGACCACCAGAGCGGCCGCCTGCAGGACGACGCGAGCGCGCTGCTGGTGGAGTGGCAGCACGACCGCGAGAAGTCGTTGACCGTCCGGGGAACCTAGCCGTGCCTGATCCAGCGCAGCACGACCCAGAGCACGACGAGTCCGGCCAGGAGACCGAGCCCGGACCGGGCGGTGACCACGCGTTCGGTGTTCTCCTGCTTGCTGAGTGCCTCTTCCTTCGTCATCCGACCAGCATGACTCCGCCGGGACCCCGTTCGCCAATCACTTCACGGTCTTCATCGGGAACTGCGAGTTGGTGCGGGCCACGCCCGGCAGCCCGGTGAGCGCCGACATGTAGAGCTGCTCGTAGGCGGCGATGTCCGAGACGGCGACCCACAGGTGGTAGTCGGGCTGCCCGAACATCCGCACGCACGACTCCACGGCGTCGATCTCCGCGATCTGCGCCTCGAACGCCTCGATGGTCGCGGTGTCCTGCGCGGCGAGCTCGATGTGCACGAGGACGCGGAAGCCGCGGCCGAGGGCGACCGGGTCGACGGCGGCGTGGTAGCCGGTGATCACCCCGGCGTCCTCCAGCGCCCGCACCCGGCGCAGGCACGGCGACGGCGTCAGGCCCACCTTGTCGGCCAGCTCGGTGTTGCTGAGCCGCCCGTCCCGCTGGAGGTGGCGGATGATTGCGCGATCGATGCGGTCCACCGGCAGAT
The DNA here is from genome assembly GCF_000974445.1 of Lentzea aerocolonigenes. Classification (GTDB taxonomy): domain Bacteria; phylum Actinomycetota; class Actinomycetes; order Mycobacteriales; family Pseudonocardiaceae; genus Lentzea; species Lentzea aerocolonigenes. Next base: position 189,709 of record NZ_BBOJ01000012.1, on the reverse strand, counting down.
CATGCCACGAACCGCGCTGAGCAGGGTGGAAGTAGCAATCGCATGCCAGGTCGTGCGGCATAATCTGCTTGACGTGAACGAACTGCTGCTGACCGACGACGAACGCGACAGGGCCGGAGCCCGGCTCGTCGCGCTGCTGGACGGCTACGAGCGCGGCCTGCCCAAGGCCGACGTGCTGCCCGCCCTCGACCGCGCGCGACTGACGGAGCTGCTGACCACCCCGATGCCGGAGCGTGGGATCGGGGTGGACGCTCTGTTCGACCGCTGGGAGGACACGATCCTGCCCAACTCGACGACGGTGGCGCACCCGCGGTTCCTGGCCTACGTCCTCGGCCCGCCCAACGGCATCGCGCCCTACGCCGAGGCGGTCGCCGCCGCGATCAACCAGAACTGCAACTTCTGGCAACTCTCGCCGGCCGCGAGCGTCGTGGAGCGGGCGGTGCTCGAGTGGCTGGCGTCGGTGGTCGGGTTTCCCCCGACGTCCAAAGGCATTCTGACCGGTGGCGGCTCGCTCGCCACGCTCCAGGCGCTCACCACCGCGCTGCACGACCGCGTGCCCGACTTCCACGCCACCGGACTGCAACGCGACGCGGCACCGCTCGTCGTCTACACGTCCGTGGAAGCGCACCGCAGCGTCGACAAGGCCGCCGCGATCCTGGGCATCGGACTGGACAACGTGCGGCACGTCCGCACCGACGAGCGGCACCGCATGGACGTGCACGCACTGCGCGCCGCGATCGAGCAGGACCGGCGAGACGGGCTGCGGCCGTGGTGCGTGGTGGCCACCTGCGGCACGGTGTCGACCGGATCGGTGGACCCGCTCGACGCGATCGCCGACTTGTGCGCGGCGGAGGACCTGTGGCTGCACGTCGATGGTGCCTACGGAGCGCTTTTCCTGCTGTCGGAGGACATGCGTCCGCTCATGGGCGGATGTGCGCGCGCCGACTCGATCACTCTCGATCCGCACAAACTGCTGTTCGCGTCGCTGGAAGCCGGGTGCGTGCTCGTGCGTGACGGCGCCAAGCTGCGCGACGCGCACGCGTTCGACTCCTCGTACCTGACGGTCGCCGACGACGAGCTGATGACCGACTACATGGACTACGGGCCGCAGCTTTCCCGCAACTTCAAGGCTTTCAAGGTGTGGAGCGCGTTGCAGGCGTTCGGTGTGGAGGCTTTCCGCGCCGCCAACGAGCGCACGTTGGAACTGGCGCAACGTCTCGGTCGCGGCATCGAGGCCACGCCGGGACTCACGCTGCTCGCTCCGGTCACGTTGACCGCGGTGTGCTTCGCGGTCGACGGTGCCTCACCGGCTGCGGTGCTCGAAACGCTGGCTGCCGAGAACGTCGCGTTGCTCGGACCCGTGGTGGTGGCGGGGAAGCGCGGCATCCGGGCGTGCATCACCAACCACCGGACGAGCACGGCCGACATCGACCTGATCCTCGAACGACTGCACCGCTAACTCCGCCAGACGTCGGCGAGGTTGCGGTCGAACATCGTCGCGACCGACACCAGCGCGGCGTCGAGGTCGACGTTCTCCGGGTCCACGAGGGCCTGGAGGTGGATGCCGAGCAGCGCGCCGTTGAGCGCCACGGCGGCGGCGCGCTCCTGCCTGGCGGCGGTCTCCGGATCGACGCCCTCGGGGCGTTTCAGGCGCAGCAGCACCTCGATGCCCTCGCGCCGCCGGGCGAAGAAGTCCCGGTACTGGTCGTGCACGACTCCGCGTTCGCCGAGCGCCTCGACCAGGATCATGAACACCAGCGCCGAGTTGCCGCTGCGCAGGAGCTCCGCGGTCTCCGCGAACACCTCGCGCAGCGACGGGACGGACTCGTAGCGCTCGGCGGGCCAGATCCGTTCGACGGCGCGCTCGACCACGGCCATCACGAGGCCGTCCTTGTTCTTGAAGTGCCACGGGATCGAGCCGCGGCTGATGCCCGACCGCTTCGCGATGTCCACAAAGGACGTCCGGTCGAACCCGCGTTCGGCGAAGAGCTCCTCGGCGGCGTCCAGGATGCGGCGGCGGCTCTCGTCGCCGATCTCGTCGATCCGGCGCTGTCCCGGTGAGTTCACGGCGATCATCGTACGACCCGTGCGATGTCGCGGAGCACGTGCCGCGCGGCGAAGATCAGCACGAGTCCCGCGGTCGCCGACGCGGCCGGTGCGACCACCGTGATCGCGGTTCGCACACCCCAGAGCTGTTCCGCCGCACCGGTCAGCAGCGCGCCGCCGAGCCCGCCGACGAGCGCCACGGACACGCCGACGAGGGCGAAGGCGGTCGCGCGGATCTCCTCCGGCGTCACCGAGGCCACCACCAGGCTCAGCGCGATGACGCCGGCGAAGGTCATGCCCTGGGTGACGATCCCGATCACGACGTACGTGGTGACGTCCGGCGCGTGCGCCTGCACCGCGAACCCGATGCCCAGCAACGTCAGCGCGACCGCCGCCAGGTGCACGCACGCCTTGGGGCTGCGCCGGAACAGTCGATCGCTCAACGCTCCGCCGAGCGCGGCACCGGCCAGGCCGCCGACCGCGCAGACGGAGGTGATCACACCGCGGGCCGCCGCACCCTGCCCGAGGTCGTCCTCCAGCACGACGTTGAGGTAGATCGGCACCGTGGTCACGCACATGCCGAACGTGCCGAGCGCGACCATCACCCGCACGAGAGCAGGGATCTTCGCCAGGCGTGCGAACGCACCTCGTGGTGAGGCGTGCGCGCGAACCGGTTCGGGAAGGCGGAACGCGGCCAGCCCGAGCAGCAGCGCCGGCACGGCCAGGAACGCGAACGCCCAGCGCCACGGCTCGTGCTCCTCGGGGATGAACGCCGCGAACGCGGCCGCCAGCAGCGGTCCGGTGACGATGCCCAACGGCTGGCCGCCGCGGTGCAGGCCCAGCACCCGTCCGCGTCCGGCCGGGGGATAGGCGTCGACCAGCAGTGACGCCTGGATCGGGCCCTCGTTGGCCTTCCCGATGCCCGCGACGACCCTGACCGCGGCCGCCTGCCAGACGTTCTGGACCAGCCCGAGCACGGCGGCCGCGGCAGCCCACACGAGCGTGGCGACGCCGGCGATCGTCGTGCGGCGGCGCCGGTCTCCCAGCAGGCCGAGCGGCAGCGCGGCGAGCGCGACCATCACGCCCGCGAGGGCGCCGACGACACCGACGGCCGCGGTGCTGAGGCCGAGCGACTCGCGGATCTCCGGGGCGAAGACCACGAACATCACGTTGTCGACGCTGTCCAGGACCTGGAGGCCCACGAACACCCCGAGCGTCGCGCGGCCACCGGTGGACAGCACCTCGCTGAGTGTCATCTCCATGCTGAGCAGGCTACTGTGTTCGTCAACATAGAGATGGCAGATCAACACAGAGGTGGTCTCATGAGGGGTTCGGTCGCGTTCATCACCGGCGGCGCGAGGGGTATCGGTCTGGGAATCGCACGGGCGCTGGGCAAGCGGGGCGTGAAGCTCGCGCTGGCCGACGTGGACGAGCCCGCGCTGGCCCGCGCGGCCGGAGAACTGGCGCCCGTGGAGACGTTCCGGCTGGACGTTCGGGACCGCGACGCGTTCGCCGCGGCCGCCGACTCGGTTGAACGGACGCTGGGGCCGGTGGACCTGCTGTTCAACAACGCGGGGATCGTGCCGCACTCGGCCGTCGAGGAGCTCACCTACGCCAAGTGGGACGTGGCGCTCGCCGTGAACCTGACCGGCGTGATCAACGGGATCCAGACGTTCCTGCCGCGCATGATCGAACGCCGGGCGGGTTACGTCGTGAACACCGCTTCGGTCGCCGGGCTCGTGTCCGACCCGAACCTGCTGTACGCGACGGCGAAGTTCGCGGTGGTCGGGCTGTCGGAGTCGTTGCGGCTCAACGTGGCGAAGCACGGCATCGGGGTGAGCGTGCTGTGTCCGGGGCCGGTGGACACGGGCATCGTCGCTCACACCCGGTCGTTGGAAGAAGGGGTCGCGTTGAGGGACGAGCTCGTGCCGGCTGTGGCGGCGTTTCTGGCCGGCGGACCGGGCATCGACGCGGTGGGGGAGATGGTGGTGGCCGGGGTGGAGCGCCGATCGCCGTGGATCTTCACCGGTGACGAGGTGCGGCCGCACCTGGAGAAGCGGGCGGCCGCTTTGCTGGAAGCCTTCTGACTCAGACGACCGCGAGCTGACGACGCATCCGCCCGAACAGCTTCGGGTTGTTCATCGCGAGCACACCGACGGGCAGCCCCGCCCGGCGGAACTCCGCGACGAACTTGCGATCGTCGGGCGAACCGTCGATCACGGCGACCTCGTCCGCACCCGTCGTCTCACCCGCGAGCTGCAACCGGACGCCGTACTGGTCGGACCAGACGTACCCGGAGGGCCTGAACGTGTCGAGCGTGGTGCCGGCGAGCAGGTTGCGGACAGCCACGACGGGCTGTTCCGAGGCGTTCGTCCAGTGCTCGTGCCGGACGTGGGTGCCGTCGGGGGTGCGGTAGCGGGCGACGTCTCCGACGGCGACCACCGACGGGATCCCGGTGACGCAGCCGTGGTCGCACAGCACTCCGTGGTCGAGCGCGAGGCCCGAGCCGTGCAGCCAGTCTGTCGCGGGTTCCATGCCGATGCCCGCGACGACCACGTCGGCGGGGAGGCGGGAGCCGTCGCGCAGCACGACACCGGTCACCCGCGTGCCGTTGCCCAGATAGGACTCGACGCCGACGCCGAGGCGCAGGTCGACTCCGTGGTCCGCGTGCAGGTCCGCGCACAACGAACCCAGCACCGGTCCGAGCGCGCGGGCCATGGGCACCGGTGCGGCTTCCACGACCGTCACGTCGAGGCCGAGCGAGCGGCACGTGGAGGCGACCTCGGCGCCGATCCAGCCCGCACCGACCACGACAACTCGGGAACCCGGCTGCAGATCCGCTCGCAACGCGACGGCGTCGTCGAGGGTGCGCAAGGTGTGGACGCCGGCCAGGGCCTCGGTGCCGGGCAACGTGCGGGGCCGGCCGCCGGTGGCGATCACGAGGCCGTCCGCGCGCACGACCTCGCCGGTGGAGAGGTGGATCTCGCCCGCGTGGGGGTCGACCCGGTCGGCGCGGACCCCCAGTCTCCACTCGGCGCCGAAGTCCTCGTCGGCCAGTGTCAGCTCCTCCGCGGGCAGGGTGCCCGCGAGGAACGCCTTCGACAGCGGTGGCCGGTCGTACGGTGCGTGCACCTCTTCGCCGATCACCACGACGCGTCCGTCGAAGCCCTGGGTGCGCAGCTCCTGCACGGAACGCAGGCCCGCCAGCGACGCGCCGACGACGGCGATCGTCCTCACGCGACGGCCTCGCGGCTTCGGGTGTCGACGTGGATCACGCCGTCCTGCACCACGACCGGGTACGTGCGCACCGCCTTCTTGGCCGGCAGGCACGTCGGGACGCCGGTGCGCAGGTCGAAGCTCGCCGCGTGCAGCGGGCACTCGACGAAGCACCCCTCCAGCCAGCCCTCGGACAGCGACGCGTCCTGGTGACTGCAGGTGTCGTCGATGGCGTAGAACTCGCCGTCCGCGTTGAAGACGGCGATCGCTCCGTCCGGGGTTGAAACGCGCACGGACTCGCCCACGGGCAGGTCGTCCACGGCACCAGCGGTGATCATCTCGAACCCTCCGTTGCGTATTACGGAACACGGTGTGCGATACGCAACAGCAGAATGACCCAGGCGGTCAACCGCGTCAAGCACCGTTTCGGCTGATCAAGGTGGTTGCGCCAATCGGTTACCGTTGCGTCATGAGCAACAACGAGGAGGCGCGCGACCCGGCGCTGGTGCAATCGGTCGATCGGGCGGTGGCCGTTCTGGAGCTGCTGGCCCGCAACGGGGAAGCGGGGATCACCGAGATCGCCGCCGAGCTCGGCGTGCACAAGTCCTCCGCGTCCAGACTCGTTCACACACTTCAGGCCAGGGAACTGGTGGAGCAGGACGGCGAACGCGGCCCCTTCCGCATCGGTCTCGGCATGCTCCGGTTCGCCGGTGCCGTGACGGGGCAGCTCGACTACGTCCGGGTGGGCGGACCGGTCGTGTCGGAGCTCGCGGACCGGCTGGGCGAGACGGTCAACATCGCGGTCCTCGACGGCGACGTCGCGCTCAACGTGAGCCAGGCGCGCGGGAGCTCAGCGGTCGCGGCGCAGAACTGGGTCGGTCAGCGCACGCCGCTGCACGCCACGTCGAGCGGCAAGGTCCTGCTGGCCGCGGCACCGCGCGACGAGCAGGAACGCCTGCTGTCCGGTGGCCTGGAGTCCTGCGCCCCGCGCACGATCACCGACCCGGTCCAGCTGCGGACGGTCCTGCGGCGCACGGCGCTGGACGGGTTCGCGACGTGCATGGAGGAGCTGGAGGCGGGGCTGCACGCCGTCGCGGTCCCGGTGTTCGGCTCGCACGGTCACGTCGTGGCGGCGATCAGCGCCGCCGGGCCGGCCTACCGGTTCTCGCAGAAGCGCATGCCCGAGATCGTCGAGGAGCTGCGGGTGGCGTCGCGCGACCTCTCCGTCCGCATGGGGCACCCGGTCTAGGGGATCTCCACCCGCGACGAGCCCCCGGTGAACGCCGGGGGCTCGTTCGCGTTTCAGGGCTGTGACCACCCGGAACGTCGTAGTTCCGGATGCCTCCGTCCGTGCGACAGGGGCTTGACAACGGCCTGGGCGAGCCTCACGGTGATGCGCGCCGCAGTTGCATAATGCGAACAACGTTGCGTATTACGGAACTCGCTCGGAAGGGTCGGCCGTTGTCACTCTCCGCTTCCACCTCAGTCCTGGACGTGCACCTCGACGAGCTCGACCCCGAGGTCGCCGCCGAGATCCGCGCCGAGCTCCACCGCCAGCAGTCGACGCTCGAGATGATCGCGTCGGAGAACTTCGCGCCGGTCGGCGTGCTGCAGGCGCAGGGCTCGGTGCTCACGAACAAGTACGCCGAGGGCTACCCGGGACGCCGGTACTACGGCGGGTGCGAGCACGTCGACGTGATCGAGACGCTCGCGATCGAGCGGGTGAAGGCCCTGTTCGGCGCCGAGCACGCGAACGTGCAGCCGCACTCGGGCGCGCAGGCCAACGCCGCGGCGATGGCGGCGGTGCTCCAGCCCGGCGACACGATCATGGGCCTGGACCTCGCGCACGGCGGTCACCTGACGCACGGCATGCGGATCAACTTCTCCGGCCGGCTCTACAACGTCGTGGCCTACCACGTCGACCGCGAGACCGGCCGGGTCGACATGGCCGAGGTCGAGCGGCTGGCACTGGAGTCGCGCCCGAAGCTGATCATCGCGGGCTGGTCCGCCTACCCGCGGCAGCTCGACTTCGCCGAGTTCCGCCGCATCGCCGACGCCGCAGGCGCCAAGCTGATGGTGGACATGGCGCACTTCGCGGGCCTGGTGGCGGCGGGTCTGCATCCCAGCCCGATCCCGCACGCGGACATCGTCACCACCACCACGCACAAGACGCTCGGCGGTCCCAGGGGTGGAGTGATCTTCTGCAGGCAGGAGCTCGCGAAGAAGGTCGACTCCACGGTGTTCCCCGGCCAGCAGGGCGGGCCGTTGCAACACGTCATCGCGGCCAAGGCGGTGGCGTTCAAGGTCGCGGCGAGCGAGGAGTTCCGCGAGCGCCAGCAGCGCGTGCTCGACGGCGCCGCGATCCTGGCCGAACGCCTCACCCGGCCCGACTGCGCCGAGGCCGGGGTGAAGGTGCTCTCCGGCGGCACCGACGTGCATCTCGTCCTGGTCGACCTGGTCGAGTCCTCTTTGGACGGCAAGCAGGCCGAGGACCGGTTGCACCGCATCGGGATCACGGTCAACCGCAACGCCGTTCCGTTCGACCCGCGCCCGCCGATGGTGACCTCCGGCCTGCGCGTCGGCACGCCCGCGCTGGCCGCCCGCGGCTTCGGCGCCGAGGACTTCGCCGAGGTCGCCGAGATCATCGCGGCGGCTTTGAAGCCGTCGTTCGACGAGACGGCCGAGGCGGACCTGTCCGCCCGTGTCGCGTTGCTGGCCAAGAACAACCCCCTCTACCCCCACCTCTGACAGGAGCGATTCAAGTGGCACATGCGGTGAACGGTGTCGTGGCGGCGGGGCGCGGAGCCAAGGTCTCGGTCGAGACCATCCTCGTGCCGGACCCCGGCCCCGGTGAGGCGCTGGTGAAGGTGCAGGCCTGCGGGGTCTGCCACACCGACCTGCACTACCGGGAAGGCGGGATCAACGACGAGTTCCCGTTCCTGCTCGGGCACGAGGCGGCGGGTGTCGTCGAGGCCGTCGGCGACGGTGTCACGGACCTCGAGCCCGGCGACTTCGTGATCCTGAACTGGCGCGCGGTGTGCGGTTCGTGCCGCTCGTGCCTGCGGGGGCGGCCGCAGTACTGCTTCAACACCCACAACGCGTCCCAGCCCATGACGCTGGCCGACGGCACGCCGCTGTCGCCGGCGCTCGGCATCGGCGCGTTCGCGGAGAAGACGCTCGTCCACAGCGGACAGTGCACCAAGGTGAACCCGAAGGCGCCGGCCGAGGTCGCGGGCCTGCTCGGCTGCGGCGTCATGGCGGGCATCGGCGCCGCGATCAACACCGGCGGCGTCACCCGCGGCGACAGCGTGGCCGTGCTCGGGTGCGGCGGTGTCGGTGACGCGGCCATCGCGGGCGCCCGGCTGGCAGGGGCGCGCACGATCATCGCCGTCGACCTCGACCCGACGAAGCTCGAGTGGGCGCAACGGTTCGGCGCCACGCACACGGTCAACGCCCGTGAGCAGGACGTCGTCGAGGCGATCCGCGAGCTCACCGAGGGCAACGGTGCCGACGTCGTCATCGACGCGGTCGGCCGCCCGGAGACGTTCAAGCAGGCCTTCTACGCCCGCGACCACGCCGGTCTCGCCGTGCTCGTGGGCGTGCCGACGCCGGACATGCAGCTCGAACTGCCGCTGATCGACGTGTTCTCCCGCGGTGGCGCGGTGAAGTCGTCCTGGTACGGCGACTGCCTGCCCAGCCGCGACTTCCCGATGCTGATCGACCTCTACCTGCAGGGCCGGCTCGACCTCGGCGTGTTCGTAACGGAGACGATCGGCTTGGAGGACGTCGAGAAGGCGTTCGAGGACATGCACCACGGCCGCGTGCTGCGTTCGGTGGTGGTGCTGTGAGCGCGCGGATCGAGCACGTCGTCACGTCCGGGACGTTCAGCCTCGACGGCGGAACGTGGGAGGTCGACAACAACGTCTGGCTCGTCGGTGACGACTACGAGGTCCTGGTCATCGACCCCGCCCACGACGCGGACGCCGTTCTGGAGGCCGTCGGCGGTCGCGTGGTCACGGCGTTGGTCTGCACCCACGGCCACGACGACCACATCAACTCCGTCGCCGAGGTGGCGGACAAGACCGGTGCGCCCGTCCAGCTCCACTCGGCGGACCGTGCACTGTGGACTGTCGTGTACCCGGACCGCGAGCCGGACGTCTGGCTGGCCGACGGCGACACGCTGAACGTCGCAGGTACGGCCCTCGAAGTGATCAGCACGCCCGGCCACACCTACGGCTCGATCTGCCTGTACGCGCCGGAACTCGGCGCGGTCTTCAGCGGGGACACCCTGTTCGAGGGTGGTCCTGGCGCGACCGGACGCTCGTACTCGGACTACCCGACGATCGTCACCTCGATCCGCGAGCGCCTGCTGACCCTGCCCCCGGACACGGTCGTCCACACCGGACACGGTCCCACCACGACGATCGGCGCCGAGGCACCGCGGATCTGACGCCAGCACCCACCACAGACGGCAGGAGAACTTCCATGGCAACGCAACCACGCGTTGTGCTCATCGGAGCAGGCATCGTCGGGTGCGCGCTGGCCGACGAGCTGACCGCCCGCGGGTGGACCGACGTCACCGTCCTCGAACAGGGACCGCTGTTCGCGACGGGCGGGTCGAGCTCGCACGCGCCGGGCCTGGTCTTCCAGACCACCGGCTGCAAGACCATGACCTCGTTCGCCAAGTACACCGTCGAGAAGTACACGGCGCTCACGATGGACGACAAGTGGTGCTTCCAGCAGCTCGGCGGGCTGGAGGTCGCCACCACCCCGGAACGCTGGACGGACATCAAGCGCCGGCACGGCTGGGCCACCTCGTGGGGCGTGGAGAGCTACCTGCGGGATCCGGGGGAGTGCGCCGAGCTGCACCCGTTGCTCGACCCCGACAAGATCCTCGGCGGGTTCCACATCCCGAGCGACGGCCTCGCCAAGCCGTTGCGCGCGGCCGAGGCGCAGGCCCGCCGGGCGATGGAGCGCGGAGCGAAGTTCCTGGCGCACCACAAGGTCACCGGCATCGAACGCAAGGGCCGCCGGGTGAAGGCCGTCGTCACCGAGCACGACACGTTCGCGGCCGACATCGTGGTGTCGTGCGTCGGCATGTGGGGCCCGCGGATCGGGCGGATGGTCGACCTCGACATCCCGCTGGTGCCGATGGCGCACCAGTACGCGAAGACGACCCCGTTGCCGGCGCTGAAGGGCGTCAACAGCGAGCTCACCGAGATGTCCAAGCCGTTGCTGCGGCACCAGGACGCCGACCTCTACTTCCGCGAGCACGTCGACCGCATCGGCATCGGCGCGTACGGGCACCGGCCCATGCCCATCTCCGCGGACGAGATTCTGGACTACGACGTGGCGCCGACCATGCCGTCCGAGGTCGCGTTCACCCGGGAGGACTTCGACACCTCCTGGGACGCCGCCGTCGACCTGCTGCCGGTCCTCGGCGACGCCAAGGTCGAGGAAGGCATCAACGGCCTGTTCTCCTTCACCCCCGACGGAAATCCGCTCCTCGGCGAACACCCCGGCCTGGACGGGTTCTGGGTGGCGGAGGCCGTGTGGATCACGCATTCCGCCGGTGTGGCCAAGGCGATGGCCGAGTGGCTGGTGGACGGTCAGCCGAACATCGACCTGCACGGGTGCCACCTCAACCGGTTCGAGGACGTGCAGCGTTCGCCCGGTTACGTGCACGAGCGCAGCTGCCGCGCCTTCGTCGAGGTCTACGACATCCTCCACCCGTTGCAGCCCGCCGAGCAGCCAAGGCCGTTGCGCACCAGCCCCTTCTACGAGCGTCAGCAGGAACTCGGCGCGGTGTTCCTGGAGGCGTCGGGCTGGGAGCGGCCGCACTGGTACGAGGCCAACGCGAGCCTGCCGGAGGTCGCCGAGATCCCGGAGCGCAACGAGTGGGCGTCGAAGTTCTGGTCACCGATCGCCGGGGCCGAGGCTCTCGTCGCCCGCAAGCGCGTCGCGATGTTCGACATGACCCCGTTGAAGCGGCTGGAGGTCAGCGGCCCGGAGGCGTTGACGTTCCTGCAGACCATGACGACCAACCAGCTCGACCGCAAGCCGGGCGCGGTGGTCTACACGTTGCTGCTCAACGAGGACGGGGGAGTGCGCAGCGACCTCACCATCGCGCGGCTCGGCGAGAACCGCTTCCAGGTCGGCGCGAACGGCCCGCTCGACCTCGACTGGCTCCGCAGACACCTGCCGCCCAACGGCGGTGTGCACATCGCCGACATCACGCCCGGTACGTGCTGCATCGGCCTGTGGGGCCCCGAGGCGCGCAACCTGCTGCAGCCGTTGACTAAGGAAGACTTCTCCCACGAGGCGATGGGCTACTTCAAGGCGAAGCAGGCGTTCATCGGTGACGTGCCGGTGACCGCGATGCGCCTGTCGTACGTCGGCGAGCTCGGCTGGGAGCTGTACACGACGGCGGACATGGGCCGCAGGTTGTGGGACACGCTGTGGGAAGCGGGTCAGGAGCACGGCGTCATCGCCGCCGGCCGCAGCGCCTTCACCAGCATGCGGCTGGAGAAGGGCTACCGCTCGTGGGGTGCGGACGTGACCACCGAGCACGACCCGTTCGAGGCGGGGCTGGGCTTCGCGGTGCGGATGAACAAGGGCTACTTCCACGGCCGCAAGGCGTTGGAGGGCCGCTCCGAGGAAACCGTCTCCCGCAAGCTCACCTGCCTGATCATCGACGACGACCACCAGGTGGTCATGGGTTCCGAGCCGGTGTTGTTCGGTGGCAACGCGGTCGGCTACGTCACGAGCGCGGCGCGTGGTTACTCGATCGGCAAGAACATCGCCTACGCCTGGCTGCCCGCCGAGGTGGCGGTGGAGGGCACGGCGGTCGAGATCGAGTACTTCGGCGACCGGGTGCGGGCGCGGGTCGCGTCCGAACCGCTCTTCGACCCCGAGATGAAGCGAATCCGGTCATGACCCACGACGTGATCGTCATCGGGCTCGGCGAACTCGGCGGAGCGGCCGCGAACCGGCTCGCCTCGCGGGGAATGCGGGTGCTCGGCCTGGACGGCCGGGCGCGCGCCGAGCTGCCCGGTGCGGACGAGGCCCTGGCCGCGGGAGCCGACCTGCACTTCGAGGAACGGGTGATCGACTGGTTCACCGAACGGTCCGGCAGCCGTGTGCTGACCCCGTCGAGCACCTACACCGCTCCGCTGCTGGTCATCTGTGACGGCTCGGACGCGCGAACCCTGCTTCTCTGACGACTTCACCACCACGGAGTGATCATGACCGCGACCGAGCTCCCGTCGAGCCTCATCCCGACCCTGCCCGGCCACACCTACACCGACCCGGCGATCTTCGAGCTGGAGCAGGAGAAGATCTTCGAACAGATGTGGTTCTGCGCGGTCCGCAGCGCCGATCTGCCGGACGCAGGCAACTTCAGAACCGTCCAGATCGGACGCGAGAGCGTGCTGGTGAGCCGATCCCGCGACGGTTTGCTGCGCGCGTTCCTCAACATCTGCCGGCACCGCGGCGCGAAGCTGTGCACGGAGGAGTCCGGCACGGTCAAGCGCAACTTCCAGTGCCAGTACCACGCCTGGACCTACGGTCTCGACGGCAAGCTGGTCGCCGCGCCGAACCTCACCTCGATGCCGGACATCGACCGCGTCGAGTACGGCCTGAAGACGGTCCATCTCCGCGAGTGGCTCGGGTACGCGTGGCTGTGCCTCGCTGAGGAGCCGCCGTCGTTCGAGGAGACCGTGCAGCAGGACGTCCGCGAACGGCTCGGCAACCTCGACGCGATCGGCAACTACCAGGTCAGCGAGCTCGACCTGGGCCGGCGGATCACCTACGACGTCAAGGCCAACTGGAAGCTCATCATCGAGAACTTCATGGAGTGCTACCACTGCGCGACCATCCACCCCGAGCTCACCGAGGTCCTGCCGGAGTTCGCGGACGGGTACGCCGCGCAGTACTACGTCGGTCACGGCGCGGTGTTCGGTGAGGAGATCAAGGGCTTCACGATCGACGGCAGCGAGGGCTTCGACACCCTCGACGGGGTCGGTTCCGACCAGGAGCGCCGGTACTACGCGATCACCGTGCGGCCGCAGGTGTTCATCAACCTCGTGCCCGACCACGTGATCATCCACCGGATGTTCCCGCTGGCCGCCGACCGCACGATCGTCGAGTGCGACTGGCTCTACGCCAAGGACGTCGTCGCGACCGGCAAGGACGTCTCGCGGTCCGTGGAGCTCTTCCACCGCGTCAACGAGCAGGACTTCGAAGCATGTGAACGGTGCCAGCCCGCGATGTCGTCGAGGGCCTACGCGCAAGGGGGTGTGTTGGTTCCCTCCGAGCACCACATCGGGGAGTTCCACCGCTGGGTCGAGGAAGCCACATCCACTAAGAGGTGGTAGCTGTCATGCCCGAACAGAAGTTCCTTCCCACCACGAAAACTCACACCGACCGGGTCGTGTTCGCGCTGTCCGCGGTCGTCGCGGCGGCGTTCCTCGCCTGGGGCGTGTTCGGCACCGCGAGCCTCGGGACCGTGTCGACCGCGGTGCTCGGCTGGCTGATCCGCAACACCGGCTGGGCGTTCCTCACCGCGGCGACGGGCTTCGTGCTCTTCGCGCTGTGGCTGGCGTTCAGCCGTTACGGGCGGATCCCGCTCGGTCGCGACGGGGAACGGCCGGAGTTCCGGACGATCTCGTGGGTCGCGATGATGTTCAGCGCCGGCATGGGCATCGGGCTGATGTTCTACGGCGTCGCGGAACCGTTGGCGCACTTCGTGAAACCGCCACCGGGCACGGTGCAGGGCGGCACGGACGCCGCCGTCGAGACCGCGATGGCGACGTCGTTGTTCCACTGGGCGATCCACCCGTGGTCGATCTACGCCGTCGTGGGTCTCGCGATCGCGTACGGCACGTTCCGGCGCGGCCGCAAGCAGCTGATCAGTGCCGCGTTCGCGCCGTTGTTCGGTGACCGCGTGTCGGAGGGCCCGCTCGGCCGGTTGATCGACATCCTGGCGATCTTCGCGACGCTGTTCGGGTCGGCCGCTTCGCTCGGCCTGGGCGCGTTGCAGATCGGCAGCGGGCTGAAGGCAGGTGGGTTCGTCGCCGAGAACCCCGGTGTCGGCGTGCTGATCGGCATCATCGCCGTGCTGACCGTCGCGTTCGTGGCGTCGGCGGTGTCCGGTGTGGCCAAGGGGATCCAGTGGCTGTCGAACATCAACATGGTGCTCGCCACCGTGCTGGCGGTGTTCGTGTTCGTGGTCGGGCCGACGATCCTGATCCTGAACCTGATCCCCGCGGCCGTCGGTGACTACTTCCGCGAGATGGGCGAGATGATCTCCCGGTCCGGTGCGTCCGGCGGCGAGGCCATGGAGAGCTGGCTGTCGTCGTGGACGATCTTCTACTGGGCCTGGTGGATCTCCTGGACCCCGTTCGTGGGCATGTTCATCGCGCGCATCAGCCGTGGCCGCACGATCAAGCAGTTCGTCAGCGGCGTCATCCTGGTGCCGTCGGTGGTGAGCCTGATCTGGTTCACGATCATGGGCGGCACCGCGATCTCGTTGCAGCGCGGTGGAACCGACCTGGCCGGCGCCGCCAACCCGGAGTCGCAGCTGTTCGGCGTGCTCGACCAGTTCCCGCTGGCGGGCGTGGCCGGTGTGGTCGTGATGGTGCTCGTGGCGATCTTCTTCGTCTCCGGGGCCGACGCCGCCTCGCTGGTGATGGGCACGCTGTCGCAACGAGGTGCGATCGAACCGCACCGCAGGCTGGTGGTGTTCTGGGGCGTGGCGACCGGTGGCGTGGCCGCGGTCATGCTGCTGGTCGGTGGTGGCGGCGCGACCGCGCTGACCGGTCTGCAGAACCTCACGATCATCGCCGCGGCACCGTTCGCGCTCGTCATGGTCGTGCTGTGCGTCGCGCTGGCCAAGGACCTGCGCAGCGACCCGATGGTGCTGCGGGAGAAGCACGCCGCGGTGATCGTCGAGCAGGCCGTGGACACGGGCAACGCGGAGTACGACGGCGACTTCTGCCTCCAGGTCGCGCCGACGGCGACGAAGGCCGGCAGCAACGGCAAGGTCGTCGAACGGGTAGCCGTCGATGAGAAGACCTGACCGCGACATCGACGAGAACGCCCTGGAAGTGCGTGAGCCCGGCCGGTCGGCGGCCGGGGTCACCGGGGTCCTCGTCTCGCTCGGCCGCAGCTGGGAGCAGATGGGGGTGGTCCGCTCCGTGCGGACCCTGCCGCTGGTCAACCAGCACGGCGGGTTCGACTGCCCCGGCTGCGCGTGGCCGGATCCGCAGGGCCACCGCAAGCCGGCGGAGTTCTGCGAGAACGGCGCGAAGGCCGTCGCGGAGGAAGCCACGACCCGCCGGATCGGTGCGGACTTCTTCGCCCGCCACTCGTTGTCCGCGTTGGAGGACAAGACCGACTACTGGCTCGGTCAGCAGGGCAGGCTGACCGAACCGGTGGTCCGGCGGCCCGGTGACGACCACTACCGGCCGATCAGCTGGGACGACGCGTTCGCCCTCGTCGCGTCCGAACTGCGGGCGTTGCCGAGCCCGGACGCGGCCGCCTTCTACACCTCGGGACGCACCAGCAACGAGGCCGCGTTCCTGTACCAGCTGCTCGTGCGGTCGTTCGGCACCAACAACCTGCCGGACTGCTCGAACATGTGCCACGAGTCGTCGGGCACCGCGCTGACCGAGACCATCGGCATCGGCAAGGGCTCGGTGTCGCTCGCCGACCTGGAGCACGCCGACCTGGTCCTCGTGATCGGGCAGAACCCCGGCACGAACCACCCGCGCATGCTCGCGTCGCTGGAGGAGGTGAAGCGGCGCGGCGGGAAGATCATCGCGGTGAACCCGTTGCCGGAAGCGGGTTTGCTCAAGTTCAAGAACCCTCAGAACGTGCGGGGCTTGTTGGGCGGCGGCACCGCGCTGGCCGACGAGTTCGCGCAGATCCGGCTCGGCGGCGACCTCGCGTTGTTCAAGGCGATCTCCGGTCTGCTGCTGAAGGCCGATGCGGTCGACCACGACTTCGTGCGGCGGTACACGCACGGGTTCGCCGAGTTCGCCGCGCAGGACGTCGACTGGGACCTCACCGAACGCGCCACCGGCCTGGAACGCTCGCAGATCGAGCGGATCGCGGACATGATCGCCTCGGCCGACCGCGTGGTGGCGTGCTGGGCGATGGGGCTCACGCAGCACAAGCAGGGGGTGCAGACCATCCGCGAGGTGGTCAACGTCCTGCTGCTGCGCGGGATGATCGGCAAGCCGGGCGCCGGCGTGTGCCCGGTCCGCGGCCACTCGAACGTCCAGGGCGACCGGTCCATGGGCATCTGGGAGAAGATGCCCGAGGAGTTCCTGGCGGCGCTGGAGAACGAGTTCGGCGTGCCGGTGCCGCGGGGGCCTGGCTTCGACGTCGTCGAGACGCTGCACGGGATGCACGAGGGAGCGGTCCGTGTTCTGGTCGCGGTCGGGGGCAACTTCGCTTCCGCCACACCGGACACCGAGGCGACCGAACGTGCGCTGCGCGGCCTCGCGCTGACCGTGCACGTGTCGACGAAGCTCAACCGCTCGCACGTGGTGGCCGGCCGGACCGCGCTGATCCTGCCGACCCTGGGCCGCACCGAACGCGACGTGCAGGCGGCGGGGGAGCAGTTCGTCACCGTCGAGGACTCGATGTCGGTCGTGCACACCTCACGTGGACGGTTGCGGCCAGCCTCGCCGCACCTGCTGTCCGAGGTTGAGATCGTGTGCCGGCTCGGCTTGGCGCTTTTCGGCGGCGATCACCCGGTGCCGTGGGGGAGCTTCTGCCACGACTACGACCTGGTGCGTGATCGGATCGCGCGGGTCGTGCCCGGCTGCGAGGACTACAACCGGCGCGTCCGGGAGCCGGACGGGTTCGTGATGCCGAACCCGCCGCGTGACCGCCGCGAGTTCCGCACGGCGACGGGGAAGGCGAACTTCACGGTCAACACCGTCGAGTTGATCGAGGTGCCACCGGGCAGGTTGCTGTTGCAGACCCTGCGCAGCCACGACCAGTACAACACCACGATCTACGGGCTGTCCGACCGGTATCGCGGCATCTCGAACGCACGCCGCGTGGTGCTCGTGCATCGCGAGGACATCGCGGAGGCGGGGTTCGCCGACGGTGACCTGGTCGACGTGGTGTCCGAGTTCGGCGGTGAGGAACGTCGTGCGCGTGCGTTCCGTGTCGTCGCGTTCCCGACGCCTCGTGGGTGTGCGGCGGCCTACTTCCCGGAGGCCAATGCGTTGGTGCCGTTGCGTTCGGTGGCTGACGGTTCGAACACACCGGTCTCGAAGGCTGTCGTGATCAGGCTGGAACGGCCATGAACTCGGATCAGCGCACGGATAGCGCGCTCGACGTGGTGTCCGGGTTCGCCGGTGAGGAACGTCGTGCGCGCGCGTTCCGCGGTGTCGCATCTCCGACACCGCATGGGTGTGCCCCGGCCTACCACCCGGAGGCCGACGCGTTGGTGCCCGTGCAGTCCGCGGCTGACGGTTCGAACACGCCTGTCTCGAAGGCCGTTGTGATCAGGCCGGTGCGGCCATGAGCTCAGATCAGCGCGCGGATCGCCCGTTCGAACCCGACGACGTGCTGGGTGGCGAGCTCGGAGGCCTTCTCGGCGTCCCCCTCGACGACGGCGGTCAGCAGGGGGCCGTGCTCGTCGACGTGACCGGCCATTCCGGACAGTCGCGGCAGGAAGACGCACCAGATGCGGGTGGCCAGGTTGTCGTAGGAGACGAGCGTGTCCTCGAGGAACGGGTTGTGCACGCACCGGTAGATGGCGCGGTGCACGCTGACGTCGGTGCGGAGCAGTTCCGTGTTGTTGCCCGATGGCGTCGCCGTGTCGAGCTGCGATCGCAGTTCGGTGAGATCGGCCCGGTCCTGGCTCGTGGCGCGCTCGGCTGCGGCTGCCGCGGCGAGGGGTTCCAGAGTTCGCCTCACCTCGGAGATGTGCGAGAGGTCGGAGATGTTGACGTCGGTGGCGAACGTGCCGCGGCGCGGGTAGGCGACGACGAGCCGCTCCTGCTCCAACCGTTTCAACGCCTCGCGGATCGGGGTGCGGCCGAGGTTGAACTCGGTGCGCAGCCGGTCCTCGTTGATGGGCTCGCCCGGCTTGATCTCCAGCATCACCAGGCGATCGCGCAGCAGGAGGTAGGCCAGGTCGGTCAGGGAACCACCGACCTGCTCGTCGTTGACCCGGGTGTTCATGTGGTCTACTGTACCGCACAGACTGATATACCAGTAGTCGACCAGATGATTTCGCTGGAGGCGTCGCGCATGACCAGCCCGGCTCAGCCGCCCGGAGCACATCTGCCCGAGCACCCGGACTTCCTTTGGGACAACCCGGAACCGAAGGCCTCCTACGACGTCGTGGTCGTCGGCGGTGGAGGGCACGGTCTGGCCACCGCCTACTACCTCGCCAAGGTCCACGGCATCACGAACGTCGCGGTGCTGGAGAAGGGCTGGCTCGCAGGCGGCAACATGGCCCGCAACACCACGATCATCCGGTCCAACTACCTGTGGGACGAGAGCTCCGGCATCTACGAGCACTCCCTCAAGCTGTGGGAAGGCCTGGAGGAGGACCTCGGCTACCCGATCCTGTTCGACCAGCGCGGTGTGCTGAACCTCGCGCACAGCCTCCAGGACGTCCGCGACAGCGTGCGGCGGGTGAACGCGAACCGCCTCAACGGCATCGACGCGGAGTGGGTGGATCCCGCCGGGGTCAAGGAGATCTGCCCGATCGTCAACATCTCGCCGGACGTGCGCTACCCCGTGCTCGGCGCGACCTACCAGCCGCGGGCGGGCATCGCGAAGCACGACTACGTGGCGTGGGGCTACGCGCGGGCCGCGCACGCGATGGGCGTCGACCTGATCCAGAACTGCGAGGTCACCGGGCTGGAGACCTCCGGCGGCCGGATCACCGCGGTGCAGACGTCGCGCGGTCGCATCGCCGCGGGCAAGGTCGCGTTGTGCGCGGCCGGCCACAGCTCGGTGCTCGCCAAGATGGCCGGGATCAGGCTGCCGCTGGCCTCGCACCCGTTGCAGGCCTTGGTCTCCGAACTGCTGGAGCCCGTGCACCCGACCGTGGTGATGTCGAACGCCGTGCACGTCTACGTCTCCCAAGCGCACAAGGGAGAGCTGGTGATGGGCGCCGGCATCGACAGCTACAACGGTTACGGCCAACGGGGTTCGTTCCACATCATCGAGCAGCAGATGTCGGCGGCCCTGGAGCTGTTCCCGGTCTTCGCGCGCGCCCACCTGCTGCGGACGTGGGCGGGCATCGTCGACGTGTCGCCGGACGCCTCGCCCATCGTCGGCCTCACCCCGGTCGGCGGGCTGTACCTGAACTGCGGCTGGGGGACCGGCGGGTTCAAGGCCACGCCCGGTGTCGGTGACTGCTTCGCGCACACCATCGCCCACGACAAGCCGCATCCGTTCAACGAGCCGTTCACCCTCGAGCGCTTCACCACGGGCGCCCTCGTCGACGAGCACGGCGCCGCCGCCGTGGCGCACTGACCGTGCTGAATTTGGGGAGCTGACATGCAACTCATCCCGTGCCCGTGGTGCGGACCGCGTGAGGAAGCGGAGTTCCACTACGGCGGCCAGGCCCACGTCGCCTACCCCGAGGACCCGTCAGCGCTGACGGACGAGGAGTGGGCGCAGTACGTGTTCTTCCGGGAGAACCCGAGCGGCCCGTTCGCCGAGCGCTGGAGCCACAGCGCCGGCTGCCGGCGGTGGTTCAACGCCGTGCGCGACACCCGCACCCACGACCTGCTCGCCGTCTACCGCGCAGGAGAGCCGATGCCCGAGGTGACCTCGTGACCTTCCGCAAGCCCACCGGTGGCGAGATCGACCGGCACACGTTGCTGCGGTTCACCTTCAACGGCGTGGAGTACACCGGCCACCCCGGCGACACGCTCGCGTCGGCACTGCTCGCGAACGGTGTGCACGAGATCGGCAGCAGCGTGAAGCTCGGCAGGCCGCGGGGAATCGTCGCGGCGGGGTCCGAGGACCCGACGTCGCTGGTGCAGATCGAGGCGCCGTTCCCCGAGCCGATGCTGCTCGCCACGACCGTCGAGCTCTACGACGGTCTGGTGGCGCGCGGCCTGGCGGGGCAGGGGCGCTTGGCTCCGGAACCGGACCCGGCACGGTACGACGCCAAGCACGAGCACTGCGACGTGCTCGTGGTCGGCGCCGGACCGGCCGGACTGGTGGCCGCGCTGACCGCCGCCCGCAGCGGTGCGCGGGTGGTGCTCCTGGACGAGCAGAACCAGGCCGGTGGCGCGCTGCTCGGCGTGGACGAGTACCTCGACGACAGGCCGTCCGCCGAGTGGGTCGGGGACATCGTCGCCGAGCTGCGGACCACGCCCGGCGTGCTCGTGCTGGAGCGCACCACGGCGTTCGGCATGTACCAGGACGGTTTCGTGCTCGCGCTGCAGAAGCGCACGGATCACCTGGGGTTCGCGGCACCGGCCGGGGTGGCTCGGCAGCGGGTGTGGCGGATCCGGACCAAGCAGACCGTGCTGGCGACCGGTGCGCACGAACGCCCGGTGGTGTTCGCCGACAACGACCGGCCGGGGATCATGCTGGCCTCGTCCGCGCGGACGTTCCTGCACCGCTACGGCGTGCTGCCGGGCTCGCGGGCGGTCGTGTTCACCACCAACGACTCCGCGTACTGCGCGGCGATCGACCTCGCGGAGTCCGGTGTGGACATCGCACTGATCGCGGACGCGCGGCCGGACGCTCCGGCGCGGCTCGCGACGGAGTGCGCGGCGCGGGGAATCGAGGTGCGCGCGGGCCAGGTGGTGACCGGGACGGAAGGACCAGGGCGCGTCACCGCGGTGAGCATCGGTGACACGAGGATCGAGTGCGACACCCTTCTCGTGTCGGGCGGCTGGAATCCCGTCGTCAGCCTGTTCAGCCAGGCCCGCGGCAAGCTCCGCTACGACACCGAGCTCGGCGCCTTCGTGCCGGGCGAGGAGCTGGACACCGTTCGGGCTGCCGGCTCCGCGACCGGTGAGCTGGACCTGAACGCGTGCGCGCGGCAGGGCCGGGAGGCGGGTTCGGCGGCCGCCGCCGCGGCCGGGTTCACGCCGGGCGGCCAGGTTCCGCTGCCCGTGTCTGACTCGCGGTGCACCTCGCGGTCCGGCCTGGTGGTGTGGCGGGTGCCCGGTGCGGACGACGCGAGTTTCGTGGACCTGCAACGGGATTCGACCGTCGCCGACGTGCTGCGGGCGACCGGTGCCGGCCTGCGTTCGTTGGAGCACATCAAGCGGTACACGACCATCGGCACCGCGCACGACCAGGGCAAGACGTCCGGCATGATCGCCGCCGGCATCGTCGCCGAGGCGCTCGGTGTCGAACTGGCGGAGCAGCGGCCCACGACGTTCCGCCCGCCCTACACGTCGGTGTCGTTCGCGGCACTGGCCGGACGGGACCGCGGCGAGCTGCACGACCCGGTGCGCGTCACGGCGATCCACCCGTGGCACGTGGCCAACGGCGCTTTGTTCGAGGACGTCGGGCAGTGGAAGCGGCCGTGGTACTACCCGAAGCCGGGCGAGGACCTGCACACGGCGGTGCTGCGGGAATGCCGTGCCACGCGGGAAAGCGTCGGCATGATGGACGGCTCGACGCTGGGCAAGATCGACGTGCAGGGCCGCGACGCCGGCAGGTTCCTCGACATGCTCTACACGAACATGATGAGCACGTTGAAGGTCGGCCGGATCCGTTACGGCGTGATGTGTGGCGTCGACGGCATGGTGATCGACGACGGCACGGTGATCCGGGTCGGCGAGGAGCGGTACCTGGTCACGACGACGACAGGCAACGCGGCGAAGATCCTCGACTGGATGGAGGAGTGGCTGCAGACGGAGTGGCCGCACCTCGACGTGCACTGCGCCTCGGTCACCGAGCACTGGGCCACGATCCCGTTGGTGGGCCCGCGATCCCGGGACGTGCTCGCCGCCGTCGCCCCTGATCTCGACGTGTCCAACGAGGCGTTCGAGTTCATGACGTGGCACGACACCCACGTGGCCGGCGTTCCCGCGCGGGTCTGCCGGATCAGCTTCTCCGGTGAGCTGGCGTACGAGATCAACGTGACCGCCTGGTACGGCCTGGCCGTGTGGGAGGCGTTGATGGCGGCGGGCGAGAAGTACGGGATCACGCCGTACGGCACCGAGACGATGCACGTGCTGCGTGCCGAGAAGGGCTATCCGATCATCGGTCAGGAGACCGACGCCACGGTCACCCCGCAGGACCTGGGCATGTCGTGGGCGGTGTCGAAGAAGAAGCCGGACTTCATCGGCAAGCGCTCGTTCGCCCGCGTGGAGAACAACCGCACGGACCGCAAGCAGCTGGTGGGGCTGCTGCCCGTCGACCCGACCGTGCTGCTGCCGGAGGGGTCGCAGATCGTCGAGACGGATCGGCTGCCAGAGCCGCCGGTCCGGATGCTCGGCCACGTCACGTCCAGCTACCCCAGCGCGGCGCTGGGCCGCACGTTCGCCCTCGCCCTCGTGCGGTCGGGGCACGAGCGCATCGGCGAGACCCTGTACGTGCCGTACGAGGACTCGCTGGTGCCCGTCACCGTCACCGATTCCGTGCTCTACGACAAGGAAGGAGCCCGTCGTGACGGCTGAACCGACCAGCCCGCTGGCGGGGTGGACCGACCGGCTGGCGGCGCTCGCACCGGCGTTGATCGTGGCGGAGCGGCCGTACCGCTCGCAGCTCACCGTTCGCGTGTCCGACCCCGACGCCGTCGCGGCGATGGGCTCGGCGCTGGGAGTGGCGTTCCCGCCGGTCCCGTGCACGTTCTCCGCGGGCTCCGGGCCGTTCGGGGACGTCGAGGTGTTGTGGCTGGGTCCGGACGAGTTCCTCGTCGTGGCACCGCCGGGGCTTCAGACGGAGATCGAGGAGGTGTTGCGTGGAGCGCTCGGTTCCCACCGAGGGTCCGTTGTGGACACTTCGGCGCAGCGCACGACCGTGGTCCTGGAAGGGCCGCACGTCCGGGACGTGCTCGCTCACGGATGTTCCGTGGACCTGCACCCGTCTTCGGCTCCCACCGGCACTTGCGTGCAGACGTTGCTCGCGAGGACGGGGATCGTCCTGCAGGTGACCGGCGCCGACACCTTCACGGTGCTGGTGAGGTCCTCGTTCGCCGAGTACCTGGCGGCCTGGCTGAGCGACGCGTGCGTCGAGTACGGAGTGGCGTCGTGACCAGACACTTCACCCTGACGCTGGACTGCCCCGAGCGGGCCGGCATCGTGCACGCGGTGACGTCGTTCCTCGTCGACCACGGCTGCGACATCGTCGAGCACCAGCAGTTCGACGACGACGTCCGCAGCAGGCTGTTCCTGCGCACCGCGTTCACATGCGCCACGGCCGACGTCGACGACCTCACCCGTGAGTTCGCCGCCGTCGCGACCGAGTTCGAGATGGAGTTCGACCTGTGGGACGAGCGCCCGACGCGCATCCTCGTGATGGTGTCGAAGGCCGGCCACTGCCTGAACGACCTGCTCTTCCGCTGGCGGGCGGGCAGCCTGGGCGGTGAGATCGCCGCGGTCGTGTCCAACCACGAGGACCTGCGCCCGATGGCGGAGGCGGCCGGGCTCGACTTCGTGCACGTCCCCAACACCGCGGACACCAAACACGTCGCCGAACGCCGCCTGCTGGAACTCGTCGAGGAGTACCAGGCCGACCTGGTGGTGCTGGCGCGCTACATGCAGGTGCTCTCCAACGACCTGTGCGCGAAGCTCGCCGGACGGGTGATCAACATCCACCACTCGTTCCTGCCGGGCTTCAAGGGCGCCAAGCCGTACCACCAGGCCTACGACCGCGGGGTGAAGTACGTGGGCGCGACGGCTCACTACGTCACGCCGGACCTCGACGAGGGCCCGATCATCGAGCAGGAGGTCCTGCGGGTCGACCACACCTTCGACCCCCGAGCCCTCACCGCGGTCGGCCGCGACGCCGAGGCCCTGGCGCTGTCTCGGGCCGTCCGCTGGCACTGCGAGCACCGGGTGCTGCCGAACGGCAACGGCACCGTCGTCTTCCGCTGAGCCTCACCGTCCACTGAGGACGAGATAGCGCTCGTCGTGGATCCGTTGCCCCCACAACGTTTCGTCGTCGAGCCGGGTGACGATCGCCTCGGTCCGGTGGCGCAGGACCAGTTCCTGCGTCTCGGCGGAGGTGAGACCCGCCCCGGTCGACCACCGCCCCTCGACGAGCAGGAGAACGCCGTCCGGCCGCAGCAGCCGCACCCACTCGCGGACCGCTGCGGCCGGATCCGGTAGCGCCCACAGCACGTGACGTGCCATGACGACGTCGAACGACGCCGCGAGGTAGGGCGGATGAGCGGCATCGCCGGTGGCGAACGTGGCGGTGACTCCTGCCGAGGCGGCCTTGGCCTGCGCGGCGCCGACCATCCGTGCCGAGAAGTCCAGGCCGCACACCACGTGCCCCGCCTCGGCGAGGAGTACGGAGAGGCTGCCGGTGCCGCAGCCGAGGTCCGCGACCGACGCGCGAGGTTTCGGCACCAGCGGCAGGAGCAGCCGCGCCCAGGCGTCGCGCACCCGCGGGTCCGTGAGCCCGTGGTCGGGCTCGTCGTCGAACGTCGCGGCCTGCGCGTCCCAGAATTCGATCGTCATGCCGGCATCCTCACAAATGCACGGACACAATTGAGCACATTTGGTTGTTGCCATGCATCTGCTGTTGCACCGTCGACGCAAACCCGTTTGTGTGCATATAGTTCGGCCGTGATTTCCGTCCTGCGCAATCCGACGTACCGAAATCTTTTCGGTGCCCAGGTCATCGCGCTGACCGGAACGGGACTGGCGACCGTCGCGCTGGGCCTGCTGGCCTACGACCTCGCCGGTGCGGACGCCGGCGCGGTCCTCGGTACCGCGCTGGCGATCAAGATGGTCGCCTACGTCGCGGTGGCGCCGATCGCATCGGCCCTGCTCGGCGCGTTGCCCCGTCGAGTCGTGCTGGTCTCGCTGGACCTGGTGCGGGTGGCGGTGGCGGCGACCTTGCCGTGGGTGAGCGAGGTCTGGCAGGTCTACGTCCTGATCTTCGTCCTGCAGGCGGCCTCCGCGGCTTTCACGCCGTTGTTCCAGGCGACCATTCCGGAAGTGCTTCCGGACGAACGCGAGTACACCCGCGCGGTCACGTTGTCGCGCATGGCCTACGACCTGGAAAGCCTGCTCAGTCCCGCGCTCGCCGCCGCAGCTCTCCTGCTGGTGAGTTTTCACCAGCTCTTTCTCGGCACGGCGGTCGGATTCGCCGCATCCGCACTGCTCGTCGTCTCGGTGCTGGTGCCGCAGGCGAAAGCTCCGCCGCGCAGGAGGAACCTGTACGAGGCGACGACGCGCGGTATCCGCATCTACCTCGCCACGCCGCGGCTGCGCGGGCTTCTCGCGGTCCACTTCGCCGCGGCGGCAGCGGGGTCGATGGTGCTGGTCAACACCGTGGCGCTGGTGCGGGACGTGCTCGGGCGCGGCGCGTCCGACGTGGCGGTGGCGCTGGCGGCCAACGGTGCCGGGTCGCTGGTCGCGGCACTCGCGTTGCCCCGCCTGCTCGACCGCTTCTCCGACCGCGTGATCGTGTCGCGCGCCGCCGCCGCGCTGGTCGTGGTGCTGTTCGCCGGTGCCGTTTTCGCCTGGCAGTGGCCGCTGCTGCTGGCGCTGTGGGCGTTGATCGGCGCGTCGTGCTCACTCGCACTGACGCCGGGTGCTCGCCTGCTGCGCCGGTCGGCCTGCTCGGTGGACCGGCCCGCGTTGTTCGCCGCGGACTTCGCGCTGTCCCACGCCTGCTGGCTGGTCTGCTACCCGGTCGCCGGCTGGGTTGCGACAGTCGCGAGCATGACCACCGCGTT
The DNA here is from genome assembly GCF_000974445.1 of Lentzea aerocolonigenes. GTDB lineage: Bacteria > Actinomycetota > Actinomycetes > Mycobacteriales > Pseudonocardiaceae > Lentzea > Lentzea aerocolonigenes. The sequence goes on along the minus strand of NZ_BBOJ01000012.1, from coordinate 163,581 downwards.
CATCGTTCTCGGCGTGCTGACGGCGGCGGGTGCGGTCGTCGCGCTGCGGCTGTGGCCGACGCACGACCCGGAGGTCGTCGAGCACGAGCACCACGACCTGGCGCCGCACCACGAGCATCTGCACGGTGCGGTGCTGGCGGGAGGCGTGTGGAGGCACTCGCACGAGTTCCGCATCGACGACCACCACCTGCGCTGGCCCGAATGACCTGAGCCGAAGCCGCTCCCCGCTGTTGCCAGCCGGCACGCGGGGACCTTTCGTACGGTTTGAGAGTACGAAAGGTCCCCGCGTACCAAAAAATGGGGCTGGTGAGGGCCGTGTGAGTGGACGGGTACGGCACTACGAGGCCGGCTGGAACAGCTCCACGAGGTTGCCCGCCGGGTCGGTGAGGAGGATCTGCCGGCCACCAGGGCCGCTGACCAGCTCGCTCACGAACGGCAGCCCGGCGTCGCGCAGCCGGGAGATCTCCGCGTCGAGGTCGCTCACCACCAGGTGGATGCGGTTGCGGCCCGCGGCGTGCGAGTCGGCGGGCGTGGCGCGGGCGCCGGAGCTCGCCGGGCCGGACAGCAGCAGGCGCAGCGGGCCGCGCACCACGTCGGCGAACGCGGGTGCGGCGTCGGTGCGGACGGTGAATCCGAAGTGGACGGTGTAGAAGTCGACGGCCGCTTGGACGTCGTCGACGAGGTAGCGCACGCTGGCCAGTTCCTCTGCCATCGTTTCACCCCTTCTGACGTGCTGCCGCGAGCACGGGCAGCAGGTGGCGGACACGGGTGTCGATCTCGTGGACGGTGCTGCGGAACTCCGGGTACGTGACGGGCTCGGGGATGCTCCAGTGGATCACCGGGCAGTCGAACTCGGGGCAGACCTCGCGGACCCTGTCGCACAAGGTGATCACGAAGTCGTAGCCGGCACGCGAGAGCTCGCGCGGGCGTTGACCGGTGATGTCGATCCTGAACTCCTCGCGCAGCACGCGGACCGCGTCCGGGTGGATCTCGGGTTTCGGGTGGCTGCCCCCGCTCGTGACCTCGACGCCGTGCCGTCGCAGCAAGGCCTCGGCGATCGGTGAGCGTGAGCTGTTGCCGGTGCAGGCGAACAGCACGCTGACCCCGCCCAGCGACGCCGGAACCGGACTCGGCTCGAACCGCAACGCGGGGTGCAGGGCGGTGCCGGCGCCGGTCAGCGAGGTGCCGCACCGGTCCAGGTCCAGGTGGTAGTAGGTGTCGCGGCCGTCGAACGAGCTGCGCCGCGACGTCACCAGCCCGCCGTCGCGCAGCAGCCGCAGGTGGTAGGAGACCAGGTTCTGCGGTTCGCGCACGCGTTCGGTCAGCTCACGCACCCGGTAGTCGCTGCCGGCCAGCTCGGTCAGCAGCTGCCACCGCAGCGGATGGGCGGCCATCCGAACGAACTCCGGGGCGACCATGCCCCGACAATACATCAAACCAGTTTGATGCACATCCCGGCGTGCTGGAGAGGCATCATCGACGTCATGGGCAAGAAGCTCACCACCGAACGTCTCCGCGAGGTGTGGGACCGCTACGCGCCGCGCTACGACCGCGACATCGGCTTCCTCGAACGCAGGCTGTTCGCCGGCGGCAGGGAGTGGGTGTGCGGGCAGGCCACCGGGAACGTGCTGGAGGTCGCCATCGGCACCGGCCGCAACCTCCCGCACTACCCGGCGAACGTCGCGATCACCGGCCTCGACCTCAGCCCCGGGATGCTCGCCGTCGCCCGCACGCGGGCCGCCGAGCTCGGGCGCGTGGTCGAGCTGCGGGAGGGGGACGCGCAGGCGTTGCCGTTCCCCGCCGCCTCGTTCGACACGGTGGTGTGCACGCTGGGCCTGTGCGGTGTTCCGGACGAACGTGACGCGATCGCGGAAATGCACCGCGTGCTTCGACCGGGCGGCAAGCTGCTGTTGCTCGACCACGTCGGCAGCCATCACCGGCTCGTCCACTTCGGACAGTGGTTGCTGGAGAAGCTGACCGCCCGGATGTGCGGCGACTACATGACCCGCCGGCCGCTGCCGCTCGTCGAACAGGCGGGATTCACCTTGCAGCGTCAGGAAAGGCTCAAGCTCGGCACGGTGGAACGCCTCGCCGCGATCCGGAACTGAAAACTTAACGCCGCCGCACCACCTCTCGCGGCAGGGAAATCGGAATACCGTTTCTGCACCCTGCCTTGAGAAGGAGTTCCACTCATGCGATTGCGCGGCAAAATCGTTGCTGCGGCGTGCGGATCGGTCCTGGTGATCGCGACGGCTCACAGCGCGTCCGCGGTCCAAAGCACGTTCGTGGCGCAGAACGAGGCACATCAGCGGTTCACGACCCTGTCACCGGAACTACGCGCCCAGCTCGCCGGTCACTGGTTCGACGCGGCGGCGGGCAAGCTCACCGTCGCGGTGCCGGACGAGAAGACGGCGGAACAGGCTCGTGCCCGAGGGATCAACGCGGTTCTGGTGCGCCGCAGCGCCGCCGACCTCGAACGTCTGCTCGGTCAGGTCAGGAAACTGATCGGCAACGGCGTTCCCGGCGTGTACAGCTGGGGTGTGGACGTGCGCGACAACCAGGTCGACGTCACGGTCAACACCTCCAGCAGGAACCACGACACCGAACGGTTCCTGGAGAGGGTCCGCGAACTCGACGGCGTCAACGTCGTGGAGACGAAGTCCCAGCAACGGCAGCAGTCCGGGACCGTGCAGACCGGCAGCCCGTGGTGGCCGGGGTCCGAGACGTACTGCTCCGTCGGGTTCGCCGCCACGGATGCCAACGGCGGCAAGCACTTCCTGACCGCCGGGCACTGCACGAACGACGCGAACCAGGCCGCGCACGGGCAGACCGGCCAGCAGAACAGGATCGGCACGTCGAACGTCGGCGGCACCCGCAGCGTGAACGCCCCCGAGGGAGACATGGGCGTGGTCGCGGTGACCGAGGCCGGCTGGACGCTGTCCCCGGTCGTGAACACCTGGGGCCAGCCCGCCGTCACCGTGACCGGTTCGGCCGAGGCCATGGTCGGCGACCGCGTCTGCCACTCCGGCAACACCTCGAAGTGGCAGTGCGGCGAGGTGAAGTACACGCACAAGTCCGTCGACTACGGCGGCGGCCTGATCATCGAGGACCTCACCTTCACCACCGCGTGCTCGAAGGGCGGCGACTCGGGCGGCGGGTGGCTGCTCGGCGACAAGGCGGTCGGCCTGCACGACGGCGGTCCCTCGCAGTGCGTGCAGAACCCGTCCGACGACGAGCTGTCGATCTTCCAGCCGGTGAACGAGGCACTGCAGAAGTGGAACCTCACGCTGGTCACGGGAGCGGGAACGGGTGACACCACGGCACCGACCGTGCCCGGCAACGCGCGTTCGACCGGCGTGACCTCGTCCAGCGCGTCGCTGGCCTGGGACGCCTCGACGGACGACGTCGGCGTCACCGGCTACGAGGTCCTCAACGGCGGGACGGTGGCCACGAAGGTCACCGGCACCACCGCGACGGTGTCCGGCCTGACCGCGGACACCGCGTACTCGTTCACCGTCCGGGCGGTGGACGCGGCGGGCAACCAGTCGAAAGAGACGCCCGCGATCGCGATGCGCACCTCCGGCGACACCGGCGGGCGCACGTTCACCAACGACGCGGACCACCCGATCCGCGACTTCCAGGTCACGATCAGCGCGGTGCGATCCACCGCCACCGGCTCCGCGGCCAGCCCGATCACGGTCGGGGTGGACGCGACCCACACGTGCCAGGAAGACCTGAACGTCACGCTGGTCGCGCCGAGCGGGCGCGCGTACCCGTTGCTGCGGACGCCGGGCGGTCTCTACGACTGCCACCCGTTCCCGGCGGGCAGGACGTTCTCCGTGAGCCCGGTTGCAGGGGAGGCCGCGGGCGGCACCTGGACGCTGCGCATCGGGGACAACGGTCCCGGTGACGTCGGTGTCCTCAGTGGTTGGTCGGTGACCGTCTAGCGGCCTGAGCGGGTGTGGCCGTCCCTCACGGCCACACCCACTCGAACCCGTAGCAGCCCGGCCCGAACTTCAGCGCCACCCCGAGCACGGAGTTGCCCTCGTCCAGGCGCACCCCGGACGTCTGCCGCGTGCCGTCCGCCTCCTGCACCACCCGAGTGCACGTGCGGGGCAGCGCGGCCGCGTCGAACGTGACCTCCAGGACGTACTCGTGCACCGGACGCCGGAACTTGCGCTGGTAGTTCGTGGCCAACGGGTACGGCGCCTGGTTGACCAGCTCGTGCTCGGTGATCACGGTCTGGCCCTTGCGCAACGGCGCCCGGAACAGCAGCTCGGCGACCAGCAGGCCGTCGGCAGGCCTGGTCACCACCCGGCCGAGGCGGCAGTTGTGCAGCGGCCTGATCAACGGCAGCGGCCGGTCGTGCTCGTCGAGGTGCAGGATCACCACCCAGCGGTCGGGGCCGTCCTCCTCGGCGCGCAGCACCTGCCGTGACACGTACGACCGCTCGCCGCGCTCCGGGCCGACCGTCACGCGGTCGTGCTGGCTGATGCGGGTCAGCCGCGAGTCCCAGCGCGTGTCGACGCCTCCGACCACGTCGTCGATGACCGACGGCACCGGCCAGAACGCGCTGATCGTGCCGTCCTCGCGACGGCTTCCCCGAACGGGTGGCCCCAGCAGCTCGGAAAGGGTGCCGGGGGAGAGTTCCAGGACGTCCTCGAGGTGGCCGACGGCCGCGAGCGACGCGCGGCGCTCCGGGCGGCTGCGGCCCGTCTGCCAGTAGCTCAGCGTGGCGAGGCTGAGCGTCACGCCGCGGCGGGCGAGGTGGTCGCGGATTCGATCCAGGGACAGCCCGCGGGTCGCGACGGCGGCGCGCAGCGTTTCCGCGAAACCGGGGTCGGGTGAGATCGACACGGTGCCTCCTCCCGGCGTAGCGGTCCGACGCTATCCGCTCGGCGGCGTGACGCAAGCCGTGACTTAAAAGTGAAATCGCCGCCGACAACCATCCGAACGGCCCGGTGTCCAGGGAGTTCGGCGCGGTTACCTTCGCCTGACCCTGCAAAACCCTGCGAAGGAGCCCTCGGTGCGAAGAGGAAGATCCCTGCTTTCAACGGCTCTGGCGACCGTGGTGGTCGCGGCGACGGTGGTCCTCCCTGCGGCCGCCGCGCCACTGGCCGGGTGCTCCGGCACCAACGACGGTGACGTCGCGATCGGTGACAACACCACCGTCGAGTCGCCGATCACCATCACCGACTGCCCGTCGGCGCCCTCGGCCACCGCCACGGTGCCGGTGAAGATCGTCCACACCTACATCGGCGACCTCCAGGTGAGCCTGGTGGCCCCCGACGGCTCGGCCTACGTGCTGCACAACCGCAGCGGCGGCTCCACCGACAACATCGACCAGACCTACACCGTCGACCTGTCGGGCGAGACCTCGAACGGCACGTGGAAGCTGCGGGTCAACGACAACGCGGCCAACGACGTCGGCCGGATCGACACGTGGTCGCTGAACCTCGGCGGCTCCACGCCCGCCAACGACTTCTCCGTCGCGGTGTCGCCGACGTCCGGTTCGGTGGCGGCGGGTTCCTCGGCGTCCACGACGGTCCAGACGCGGACCACCGCCGGCCAGGCGCAGACCGTGCAGCTGACGGCGACCGGTCTTCCTTCCGGCGCAACGGCTTCGTTCAACCCGGCGGCGGTGACCACCGGGTCGAGCTCGACGCTGACGATCAGCACCGCGGCGTCGATCTCCAACGGCACCTACCCGATCACGGTGACGGCCACGGGTGCCACGACGAAGACCGCGACCTACACGCTGACCGTGACCGGCGGCACCGGCCCGTCGATCCCCGACATCGACGTGGCGGCGGTCAAGCAGCACCTGACGCAGCTCAACACCATCGCCACGCAGAACGGCGGCAACCGGCGGTCCACGACGGCCGGCTACCGCGCGTCGGTGACCTACGTGAAGGACAAGCTCACCGCGGCCGGGTTCACGGTGACCGAGCAGCCGTGCACCTCGGGCTGCAGCACCGGTGCCGGTCCGAACGTCATCGCGGAGTGGCCGGGCGGCAACGCGAACAACGTCTACATGTTCGGTGCCCACCTCGACTCCGTGACGGCGGGCCCCGGCATCAACGACAACGGCTCCGGCTCTGCGTCGCTGCTGGAGACCGCGCTCGTGCTCTCCCGCACGAACCCGTCGATGCTCAACAAGGTCCGGTTCGCCTGGTGGACCGACGAGGAGCAGGGCCTGAACGGCTCGCGGTTCTACGTCTCGCAGCTCCCGTCGACCGAGCGCGCGAAGATCAAGACCTACCACAACTTCGACATGATCGCGTCGGTCAACGGCGGCTACTTCATCAACAACATCAGCTCCGCCCAGTCCACGCACATGAAGGCGTACTGGGACTCCCTGGGCCTGCAGCCGGAGGAGAACACCGAGGGCCGCAACCGTTCCGACGACGCGTCCTTCACCAACGCGGGCATCCCGGCCTCCGGGTACGCGATGGGCGCCAGCGCCACGAAGACCTCGGCCCAGGCGACGAAGTGGGGCGGCACCGCGGGCCGCGCGTTCGACCCGTGCTACCACCAGTCCTGCGACACCACGGCCAACATCAGCGACACCCACCTCAACCGCGCGGTCGACGGCATCGCCTACACCCTGTGGAAGTCGGCGGTCAGCAGCACGCCGGGCGCGGACTTCTCGGTGTCGGTCTCGCCGTCGTCCGGTTCGGTGACGGCGGGTTCGTCCGCCACGGCCACCGTCGGCACCCAGACGGTGAGCGGTGACCCGCAGACCGTGCAGCTGTCGGCGTCCGGTCTTCCTTCCGGCGCAACGGCTTCGTTCAGCCCGGCGTCGGTGACCACCGGGTCGGGCTCGACGCTGACGATCAGCACGACCGCGTCCGTCGCCAACGGCACCTACCCGGTCACGATCACCGCGACCGGCACGGGATCCCGCACCGCCACCTACACCCTGACCGTCACGGGCGGCGGTGGCGGCAGCTGCAACGGCACCAACCCGAACGACGTCGCCATCCCGGACGCGGGCGCGGCCGTCGACAGCGACGTCGTGATCTCCGGTTGCTCCGCGACACCGTCCGGTTCGGCCGCGGTGGCCGTGAAGATCGTCCACCCGTACATCGGTGACCTCACGGTGGCCCTGATCGCACCGGACGGCTCGTCGTACACGCTGCACAACCGGACCGGCGGTTCCGGAGACAACATCGACCAGACGTACACCGTGAACCTGTCGGGCGAGGCGCCCAACGGCACCTGGAAACTCCGCGTGCGGGACCTCGCGGCGGCCGACGTCGGGAACATCGACACCTGGACTCTCACCCTGACTCCTTGAGCGGGTTCGCGCACCCCACCTCGAGGACCGCGACGAACGCGATGAAGTAGACCGCGATCCACGCGCCTCGCGGTGTGGTGACCGCGAAGTCCGGACCGAACAGCGTCGTCGCCCAGATCCAGCCGGGGATCGGGGCGACGGCCACGAGCCCGGCGAGGGCCCTGGTCCACCGGGGTCCTCGCCCGGCCAGTGCGTACCCGCCCGCGATGCCGAACACCGGCAGTGCGATGGCGCCGCCGCCGATCCCCGCGGTGAAGAGCGCGGGGGAGATGACGGAGACCGAGAACAGGAAGGGGGCGAAGATGAACCACGGCCGGGCGGCCCAGCCCAGCAGCGCGCCCACGACCAGGCCGGGGAGCAGGAGCTGGGCGAACGTGCCGAGCCATGACGTGTTGGACTCGCTGCCCGCGACGATGGCCATGAGGCCGCGGAGGCCCGCGGCCCAGGCCAGGCCGCAGAGAGCGCCGATCAGGGCTGCTTTCACGCCACGGTGCGCGCGGGTTGGTGCGGGACCGCCGGCGCTCTCAGCGCCCCCGAGCGGCCCGGCCTGTGCCGAGCCGCCCAGTCCGGTTCTCACGCCACGACCTCGGCGGTCGTGCGCGCCTTCCGCGGCTCCTTCAGCGCCACGCCCAGCAGCAGCATGCACAGGCCGTAGACTGCCACGCCGGCCGCCAGTGCGCCGGTCAAGCTGACGACCACCAGCAGCGCGTTCCAGATTCCGGTCGCGAGCGGCACGAACCTCCGCCAGTCCTGCCACACCCCGGCACGCAACGTCGTGACGCCGCACATCAGGAACCCGATCGACGTCAGCAGCACGGAGAGGGCGAACACACCACCCACGAGGGACGGTCCGGCATCCGTGACGGGGTCGTCGTGGAACGGGATCGAGGCCAGTTCGGCGAGCAGCAGCACCGCGGTGCCAGCGATCGCCAGCGCCGTGCCGGTCTTCGCGACCCGGGACGTCCCCGCCGCGCCGCTGCGGGCGAACGCGATCACGCCGATCAGCACGAGGACGTGGAACACGGCGTAGAGGAGCGTGACCGGGATGAACGCCTGCGGCGTCAACGGGTAGCTCCACATCGTTTCCGGCACGGTGGTCGCGGGCTGCACGACGGTCTGGACGATCGTTCCGGCGATGGCCGTGGCGGCACCACCGGCGACGGCGTACATGTTCATGATCTGCACCCTTCTCGTCAGAGGGCTCACAGCGTGGCTCCCGGCGTCGGCCCAGGTCATCGGCGTGACCACCGAAACGCGATGCAGTGCTGGCACGGATGGTCGGCCCGGCGGACGGCTGCGACCATGGGGCGATGCGCGTCGTCCTGTTCGGGCTCACGGTCGCTGCCGAGGTGGCCGCCGTGGTGCTCTCGTGGGGTCGCGAACCCCTCTACGACACGCTGATGTACGCGGTCTCCACCATCGTGATGGCCGGCGCGGGTGCGGTGATCGTGCGGCGCAGCCCGGTCGGCCGGCTCTTCCTCTGGTTCGCGTTGCTGAACGCCCTCGGCGCGGACCTGTCCCAGGCGCTCGGGTTCCACGGCTGGGTGCTCGGGTTCTGGGCGAGCTACACGCAGTGGATTCCCAGCGGCTTCGGCTGGACGCTGACGTTCCTGCTGTTCCCCGACGGACGGCTGCTCGGCAGGGGCTGGCGCGGGGTCGCGTGGCTCGGCGGGCTCGGCACGGTGCTGACGACGGCCGGGTGGTCGTTCGGGCCGTCGATCGGCCAGAGCCTGCCCGACGGGCGCAATCCCCTGCTGATCCCGTGGTTGCCCGCAGAGGCGTTGTTCACGGCCGGGATGCCGCTCTACCTCGGGGCGCTGGCCGCCTCCGCGGTGTCGTTGCTGGTGCGGCTGCGGCGGTCGCGCGGTGTGCTGAGGCAGCAGTTGAAGTGGTTCGTGTTCGCGGCGGTGCTCGCCGCGGTGATGCTGCCGCTGTCGTTCGCGCTCTGGTACGTCACCCCGCTCGCGGGAGTGCTCGCGGCGGTGCCGTTGATGGCACTGCCGGTCGCCGCGTCCGTCGCGATCCTGCGGTACCGGCTCTACGACATCGACGTCCTGATCAGCCGCACGGTCAGCTACACCGCGCTGACGGTGCTGCTCGCGGCGGCGTACGCGGTCACGGCGGTCGTGCTCGGCACAATGCTGGGAAGGGGATCGGCGTGGGTGACCGCGGCGGCCACTCTCGTTGCGGCACTGGCGTTCCGGCCGTTGCGGGCACGTCTTCAGGACGTGGTCGACCGGCAGTTCAACCGCGCTCGCTACGACGCCGTGCACTGGGTCGAGGCGTTCCTGGAGGACCTGCGCGCGGGCCGCTCGGCGCCGGAGGACGTGCGTGACGTGCTGCGGGAAGTGCTGGGAGATCCGGCGCTGGAGCTGCACATCGACGGCGTTCCGTCCGAAGTGGAGGGACAGGGCCGGGTGGTCGTGGAGCGCGACGGGCAACGGCTCGGCGTGGTCACCTACACCGTCGACGCCAACCCGGTGGTGCTGCGGCAGGTCGTCGAGGCCGCGGGACTGGCCGTGGAGATCGTGCGGCTGCGGGCGGAGCTGCGCCGCCAGCTCGCCGAGGTGGAGGCGTCCCGGGCTCGGATCGTGGCGGCGGCGGACGCCGAACGTCGCCGGATCGAACGGGATCTGCACGACGGTGCCCAGCAACGGCTGGTCGCGATCGGTCTGGCGTTGCGGCACGCGCAGCACCAGCTCACGACCGACAGCCAGGGCGCCGTGCAGACGTTGGACGCCGCCGTCGACCAGGTCGCCGAGGCCATCGCCGAGCTGCGCGCCCTGGCCCACGGACTGCCGCCCGCCCAGCTCGACGCCGGTCTCGCCCCCGCGTTCCAGGACCTGGCCGGCCGCGCGCCCGTGCCGGTGTCGGTCGACGTGCCGCCGGAACGGTTCGGCACCGGTGCCGAGGCCGCCGCGTACTTCGTCGGCTGCGAAGGCCTGACCAACGCGGTCAAGCACGCGGGAGCCAGTCGGGTGGAGCTCACCGCCGCGCGGCGCAACGGGACGCTGGTCGTCACCGTGTCCGACGACGGCGTGGGCGGGGCGTCGCTCGGTGACGGCTCCGGCCTGCCTGGGCTCGTGGACCGGTTGGAGGCACTCGGTGGCACGCTGCGCATCGACAGCGCTCCGGGTGCGGGGACGACGTTGACGGCGGAGGTGCCATGCGGGTCGTGATCGCCGAGGACCAGGTGCTGCTGCGCGAGGGTCTGGTGCGCCTGTTCACCGACGGTGGCCACGAGGTCGTGGCCGCCCTGGGCGACGCGGAAGGTCTCGAGAACGCCGCCGCCACCGCGGACCTCGTCGTGGTCGACGTCCGCATGCCGCCGACGTTCACCGACGAGGGCGCCCGCGCGGCCCGTGCCCTCAAGGAGAGTCGCCCCGCGCTCGGCGTTCTGGTGCTGTCCCAGCACGTCGAGACCACGCACACCGCGGACCTCATCACCCTGGGCGGCTTCGGGTACCTGCTCAAGGACCGCGTGCTCGACGTGGCCGACTTCCTCGCCGCCGCCGACCGCGTGGCCCGCGGCGGGTCGGCGCTCGACCCGCACGTCGTCGCGAGCCTCGTCGGGCGCAAGGGGCCGCTCGACGCGTTGAGCGATCGCGAACGCGCCGTGCTCGCGCTCATGGCCCAGGGCCTGACCAACAGCGGGATCGCGAAACGGCTGCACCTGAGCGAACGCACGGTCGAGGCGCACGTGCGGCACCTGTTCACCAAGCTCGACCTGCCCTCGGACGTCGACGGGCACCGCAGGGTGCTGGCCGTGCTCGCTCACCTGTCACCGGAAGTGGCCTCTTGAGATACGGGCGGAATGGGCCTTCTGGGAGGCCACTTGCTCGACGAACATCATCGGCGTGACCACTCAACACACGATCAACGTCGCTGAGCTGCAGGGCGAGGACACCGCACTGGCCTACGAGGCGCTCCGCGAACTGCGCCCGCACCTCACGTCGGTGGAGGACTTCGTCGAGATCGTCCGCACGCAGCGACGGGAGGGTTACCGGCTCGTCGGGTCCTTCGACGCGTCCGGCCAGGTCGTGGCCGTGGCCGGGTTCCGGCACATCACGAACCTCTACTCCGGGCCGCACCTCTACATCGACGACCTGAGCACGCTGCCGTCCGCGCGCAAGCAGGGCCACGCGGGCGCGTTGCTGCGGTGGGTCGACGAGGAGGCGCGCCGGCTCGGCTGCGCGGAGGTGCACCTCGACTCCGGCGTGCAGCGCCACGACGCGCACCGGCTCTACCTGACCTCCGGCTACGTCATCCCGGCACACCACTTCGCCAAGCGGCTCTGATCACGCGAGAGCGATCTCCATCAGCGCGTCGCCGGTTGGAACCTGCGAACCTCCTTGCGGCTCAACGGTGATCGCGACCTTCCGGGCGTTCGACAGTCCCGTGGCCACGAGGGGTGCCGACGGGGGTGCGAGCAGTCCGGCGGAGTGGGGACCGTCGGCGTCGATCAGCCACAGCTGGTAGACGTGGTCGGCGGGTGGCGCCGGCATGTCCTTGCTGACGAACAGGAGCTCGTTGCGGCTGACCGACACGACGGCGGTGGCGGTCGAGCCGTTCGGGCCGCTCGCGCTGACGAGCCGTGCGTCCGGAGTGGACAGAAGATCGGAGAACCGGCTGTACTGGCTGGAGAGCTGGGCGAGCTGATCTCTGTCCGACTGCGTGCCCTGCACGGCGACGAACGCGACGGCGACCAGGCAGGCCGCGGCGAGCAGCCCACCCGCGCGACCCCACCCGCGGGTGCGGGGGAGGCGCGGGGTGTGCGGGGAGAGCTGCCGGGTCTCGGCCGCGGCGGCGAGCACGCGCGCGCGGAGGTGAGGCGGCGGCGGGAAGTCCACCGCCGCACCGAGGCGGGTGGCCGTGGCCGCGAGCTCGGCGACCTCCGTGGCGCAGCTCTCGCACCGCGCGAGGTGGGTCTCGAACGCCGTTCTCTCGGTGTCGGACAAGGCGTTCACGGCGTAGGCGCCGGTGAGCGTGTGCAGGTCGACGGAAGTCGTCCTCATCCGGTCACCCCCATGCAGTCGCGGAGCCTGATCAGGCCGTCGCGCATCCTGGTCTTCACCGTGCCGAGCGGAAGGCCCAGCAGGCTCGCGACCTCGGGATACGAATAGCCCTGGTAGTAGGCGAGCAGCACGGACTCGCGCTGCAGGTCGGTGAGGAAGCTCAGGCACCGGCGCACCTGACGTTGTTCGAACCGCCCGGAGACCTGCTCGCTCACCTCGTCGAACGGCCTGGCCGGGTCGAGGCGTGCCGCGTGCTCCTCGCGGTGGGACGCGGCCTGGGCGGACCGGACGCGGTCGACGGCCCGCCGGTGCGTCAGCGTCATGATCCAGGTGTTCGCGCTGCCCCTGCCGGGATCGAACCTGGTCGCGGTCCGCCACACTTCGAGCATCACCTCCTGGAACACCTCCTCCGACTGCGCCTGGTCCCGCAGGACCCGTCTGATCAGGCCGAACACTGAGCCGGACACGACGTCGTACAGCCGCTCGAACGCGTGCTCGTCGCCGCGTGCGACGAGGGGCAGCAGGTCGTCGGCCGTCGGCCCGGCCGGATGTCCGACGTCGGCACTGCTCAGCGACCGCTCGCGGTTCGGCATCTGAGGTCCTCTCCTGGGTTGTCACCTGGTGTTCGGAGCGGCCGCCCGCTTGGATCGGTGTTCTCAGCCGAAGGTGAAGGAGTAGGCCTGGACGCCGGGGCTGACGGTCGCCGTGAGCACGCCCGCCTCTATCCGTTCGGTCGTCAGCAGCTGGTAGGAGTTCGGGGTGCCGTCGACCTGGAGGGTCTTCGACTGCCCGTTGTGCTCGTAGGCGACGGTTCCCTTGCCGGACAACACCATCCGCACCTGCTTGGCGCGGTAGTCGAGCCGGATCCGCGCGTTCTCGGTGGTGGGGGAGATGTGCTGGCTGGTGAGCGTCCAGGCGCCGTCGAGCGTGAAGCTGTCGCGGGCCTGGTTCTGCGGGAACCGGAAGGACTTCTCACCGGTGGTGTAGGTCTCGGTGCCGGCGAAGTTCACACGTTTGGTGGACCCGAGGAAGGTCTCCCTGGTGATGTCGGCGACGACGGGGGTGTCGTCGGCCAGCTCGGTGGCGGGCGGCAGCTTCCGTGCGGGGTCGGCTTCGGTGAGCAGCTGCCTGATCAGCTTCTCGGTGGTGCGGTAGTCGCCCTCGCCGAACTTGATGTGCCGCACGGTGCCCTGGGCGTCGACGAGGTAGTGCGCGGGCCAGTAGCGGTTGCGGTAGTTGGTCCAGGTGGCCAGGTCGTTGTCGAGTGCGACCGGGTAGGTGATGCCGAAGTTCTTCGTGGCGGCCTGGACGTTGGCCGGTTCCTTCTCGAACGCGTACTCCGGTGAGTGGATGCCGACGACCTGCAGGCCCGCGTCGCGGTAGGCGGAGTCCCACGCGGTGACGTGCGGCAGAGAACGCTGGCAGTTGATGCAGGAGTAGGCCCAGAAGTCGATCAGCACGACCTTGCCGCGCACGGCTTTCAGGTCCACGCCGGGGGAGTTGAGCCATTGTGCGACTCCGGTGATGTCCGGCGCGGTGCCGCAGCTCTCCAGTTCGGCGGCGCCGTCGGAGCACTTGTCGAGGTCCTTGTTCTGGTCGTTGACCAGTCCGCCGAGGTTCAGCGCCTTGCGGACCTGCTCGGAGTTGTTCACCCTGGCCTGGAGATCGCTGGTGTAGTCAGGGACCACGCGTTGCAGGAGCTGCGGCAGGTTGAACACCAGCCCCACGGCCAACGCGATCATCACGACGCCGGCGGTGATGCGGACAGCCCGCTGGCGCCTGCGGAACGCCTGCACCCGTTCGGCGACGCGCCGCCCGGCGAGCGCGAAGATCAGCAGCGGGATCGCCGCGCCCACCGCGAACGTGAGCGTCAGCACCACGGTGTCCGCGCCGACCTTGCCGGTGGACCCCGCCACCGTGATCGCGGCGAGCACCGGGCCCGCGCACGGCACGTACACCGCGCCCAGCGCCAGACCCAGCGCGAACCCGCCCTTGTTCGGATCGGGACTGCGCTGCGGAATCCACGTGAACGGCTTCTCCAGCAGCTGCTCGAACCGCGGCACGACCAGGCCCGCGCCGATCAGCACGAGCACCACGATTCCAGCCCAGCGCAACACGTCCTGCGGCAGGCCCAGCACGGACAACAGCAACGAGCCGAACAGCGTGACCAGGCTGAAGCTCACCACCAGTCCCGCGATCACGAGATACGGCCTGGCGGTGCGTTTCCGGTCCGCGCGGGCACCTTGTGCGCCACCGGAGAAGAAGATGACGGGCAGGACGGGCAGGATGCACGGCGAGATGCCGGTGACCAGGCCGCCGATCAGGCCGATGAGACCGAGGGTCAGCATGCCCGTGCTTCGGAACCGGGCGGCGTGCGGATTGCCGTTGTGCTGCGGAAATCTGGTTGATCGTCGTTTGTGGACGGTCAGGTTGGTAACGGATTCATAACCGCGCCAATCCGTTCCGCGAGGCGTGGCGAATCCCCGGCAGCAACCGCTCGACCACTCCTTGGAGATGTCCTGTCATGAACAAGACCGTCCGCAGCACCGCCCTGGCCATCGGCGCGGCCTCCCTCACCCTGTTCGCCGCTGCCTGTGGCTCGGGCGACATGGCGAGCAGCAGCTCCAGCACGAGCTCCACCCCGACCTCGACGGCGCCCTCGTCGTCGGCGATGGCGGACCCGGCTCGCGACCTCGTGGGCCCCGGCTGCGCCGACTACGCCAAGCAGGTCCCGTCCGGCGCGGGTTCGGTGGCGGGCATGGCCGCCGACCCCGTCGCCGTCGCCGCGAGCAACAACCCGCTGCTCACGACGCTGGTCAGCGCGGTGTCCGGCAAGCTCAACCCGAAGGTGAACCTCGTGCCGACGCTGAACGGCTCGGAGTTCACGGTCTTCGCGCCGGTCGACTCGGCGTTCGCGAAGATCGACGCCGCCACCATCGAGAAGCTCAAGACCGACGACGCGTTGCTGACCAAGATCCTCACCTACCACGTGGTGCCCGGTCAGATCTCACCGGACAAGATCTCCGGTGACCAGAAGACCGTGCAGACCGGCGTGGTGAAGGTGACCGGGTCCGGCAACGCGCTGAAGGTCAACGACGCCAACGTGATCTGCGGTGGCGTGCACACCGCGAACGCGACCGTCTACCTGATCGACTCGGTGCTGCTGCCCGCCTGACCGGGGTCCGCCGGCTGAACCGACCGCGGTTCAGCCGGCTTCCTCCGCGCTGCCATCAGCTGTGCGACCGGCCCGGCGCCGATGCCGTGCAGCGCAACGCTTCCCAGCACGCAGACGACGGTGATCGTCAGGATCGTGTCCGCCGCCGTGCCCTCGGGCAGTTTGTTGAACGCCAGCAGCCCGAACACGATCGTGGTCGTCCCGCGCGGTCCCAGCGCGCCGATGAGCGTGCGTTCGCGTCCGGACAACTTCGAGCCGGTCAGCGAGAGGAGGACCGGCACGAACCGGATCACCGTGAGCACCGCGGCGCAGAAGAGGACTTCCTGCCACGAGACGCCCAGGGAGACGATGAGGACCGCCGAGATGCCGACGACGAACCACATCGTCATCGTGAGCAGCCCGGTGACGTCCTCCAGCAGGTGCAGATCGGTGTTGAGGGAGTCGGTGCGGGCCTCGGCGCGTCCTTTGTGGACGTGACGGGCCTTGAGGATCCGGTGCACGTACCGGAACGCGATGCCGCAGACGAAGGACGCGACGAACCCGTTGCCGTCGATGGCGACGGTCGCGGTGTAGGTGAGCAGCGGTGCCAGCAGCACCGCGACCCTCGCCGACTGCTCGCTGACCCACCCGGCCTGGTGTGCCCGGTCCATCAGCCAGCCGAGCAGAACGCCGATCACGACACCGGCCACGAGCGCCTTGATCGCGAAGGGCAGCACCGTCGCCAGCGCCTCGAGCGGCGTGCGCGTCTCGGACGTGGTGCCGGCCAGGATCAGCGCGAAGAGGAACAACGGCGAGACGATGCCGTCGTTGTAGCCGCTCTCGACGTTCAACGTGCTGCGCACCCGCACCGACAACGCCGGGTCGCGCACCACCCGTTCCGCCGGGGCGAAGTCGGTCGGCACCGTCACGCAGGCGATCAGCAGGAGAACGGCCCACGGCAGATCGGGGAACAACAGCCACCCCGCCACCGCCGCCAGGGCGAGACTGATCGGCATGGCGACGAGCAGCACCCTGGCCACGAGCCCGGGGTAGGCACCCCACAACCGCCCCGCGCGCACCTCCGTGGCGTCGACGAAGAGCAGGACGGCGAGAATGATCTCGGCCGCGTGCTGCGACGCCTCCGTGTTGAGGCCCTCGGCGATCGCGCTCACGTTGAACAGTCCGACCGCGACGCCGGCGAGCACCATCACGATCGGCGCGCCGAGGTACCACCGGTCGAGCCGGTTCGCCGCGAGTGATCGGACCACCATCGCGAAGGCCGCGGCGAGCAGCAGGGTGTTCATCCGCTCATTTTCACCCACGTGTCCTATGAGGACAGGCGCAGGGGCGGGTTTCGCCGCGTGGTGGGACAGGAAGTACGAGGTCAGCGACCTCGACCCGGCTCGGCGGGGTGGTGCGGACCAGCCCGGTCGTGAGCTCGAGGGTGAGGGAGGCCGCCACTGAGCCCGCACCTCATCCCGTTCGCGCCCGCCCACCCTTCTCCGCGACTTCGCCGACGCCCCCCGACCGGCTGGTCGCCGCCAGCCAGTCGGGGGACACCGAGCCGCCGACCCCCGGATGGCCGTCCACCCCGGGTCTCGCCGACACTGGGCCCCATGGTTCGTGTGATCGTCGTCGACGACGAGGAGCTGGTGCGCTCGGGATTCCGCCTGATCCTCGAAGCCGCGGGAGACATCGAGGTCGTGGCGACGGTGCCGGGCGGGCAGGCGGTCAAGGAGGCGGGGCTGCACCAGCCCGACGTCGTGCTGCTCGACATTCGGATGCCCGACGTCGACGGCCTCACGGTCCTGCGGCAGCTGCGCGGGTTCCAGAAGCCGCCGGTCGTGGCGATGCTGACGACGTTCGACTCGGACGAGTACATCGCCACGGCGCTGCGGTCGGGGGCGGCCGGGTTCATCCTCAAGGACACGGCGCCTGACCAGCTCGCCCAGGTCGTCCGCACGCTCGCGGCCGGTGGGGTGGTGCTGTCGCCGAAGGTCACGCGGACCGTCGTGGACGGGTACCTCGGGTCGGGTGCCGGGTCGCCGGCGGCGTCGCAGGTCGACCGGCTCACCGAGCGGGAGCGGGCGGTGCTCGTGCTGATCGCCGAGGGGCTGTCCAACTCGGACATCGCCGGGCGCATCCACATCAGCGTCGGCACGGTGAAGGACCACGTCTCGGCCATCCTCACCAAGCTCGGGGTCGGCAGCCGGGTGCAGGCGGCGCTCGTGGCCCAGCGCGCGGGTCTGCTGTGAACCGGGCGCTGCTCGCCAACGCCGGGGTGATCGCGGCCGCGGCCGTCGAGACCGCGCTCAACCAGCCCGACGATCCGCTGATGATCGCCCTGGCGGTGCTGGCCGTCGCCGCGCTGTTCGTCCGCGGCCGGTGGCCTGTCGCGGCTTTCCTGGTCACGCTGCCCGCGCTCGCGGCCGTCGGCGCCGTCCTGCCGCCCGTGGTCGCGCTCTACTCCGTCGCCCTGCGCCACTCGAACCGGTACCTGCTCACCGGCTGCGGGCTGCTCGCCACCGGTGGGTACCTCTTCCCCGGCGCGGACATCCTCCTCGACGTCCCCGGTACCGACGTCGTGCTCGTCGTGATCTACGCGGCGATGGTGGCGGCCGCGCCGATCTTCTTCGCCCGGCTGGTGCGCGCGCTGGCCGAGGTCCGCCAGGCGCGTGAGCACGAACGCGAGCTCGACGCGCAGGCCGTGCTGGCGCGGGAGCGCAACCAGCTCGCCCGCGAGATGCACGACGTCGTGTCCCACCAGGTCAGCCTCATCGCCGTGCAGGCGGGCGCGTTGAGCGTCTCCACCACCGACCCGAACGCGAAGACGGCGGCCGAGAACGTCCGCAAGCTGTCCGTCGACACGCTCGACGAGCTGCGGCACATGGTGAACCTGCTGCGCGCGTCCGGCACGGCGGGCAACGAGCTCACGCCGCAGCCGAAGTTGTCCGATGTGGACAGACTGCTCTCCGGCAGCGGCATCGAGACCACGCTGACCGGTGCCGCGCCCGAAGGCATCGACTCCGCGTACCAGCGCACGATCTACCGCACGATCCAGGAGGCGCTCACCAACGTCCGCAAGCACGCCCCCGGCAGCACGGCGGCGGTCGACATCGCGCAGGACGGCAGCGATCTCACGGTGACCATCACGAACACCGCGCCCACCCGCCCGACGCTCGCGTTGCCGAGCGCGCGGCACGGTCTCGTCGGGCTCCAGGAGCGGGCCGCGCTGCTGGGTGGATCGATCACGACCGCGCCGACGTTCGAGGGCGGGTTCCGGCTCCAGTTGCGGCTGCCGCTCACGAGCTGACGCGGAACGCAAGTCCCTCATCGTCTCGATCGCGAAGACCTTCTCCGTCGCCTGGACCGCGGGCCACGGCCGTAGTCAGGGGTATGAAGAAACCAGTTCTGGTCCTCGCGGTGCTGGCCGTCGCCGTCGCCGCGGCATTCGTCTTCCTGCAGTTCGCCGGCGGACCGCAGGCGAAAGCCGGTGAGTGCGTCACCGTCACCAACGGCACCGAGGTCGCGAGCACGGGCTGCACGGCAGACAACGCGAAGTTCAAGGTCGGCAAGGTGCTGACCGACTCCGGCGCCACCTGTCCCTCGGGGGACGACGAGTACGTCCAGGTGACCCCGAGCGGCGGCGGCAAGCTCTGCCTGCTCCCCAACCTCGTCGAGGGCGCGTGTTACAAGCCCTCCGACGACGAGGACAGCTGGGGCAGAGCGACCTGTTCAGGCGAGGAGACCGTCAAGGTCACCAAGGTGATCCCCACCGCGGGGGACGGTTCCGGCTGCCCGGACGACGGCGACGACCAGCTGTCGATCGTCTACCCCGAACCGCCCACGACCTACTGCCTCGCGCCGGTGCAGAAGACACCGGCCTAAACCAGGTGGTCGCGCGGTACGTATCCCCGGACATGAGCGGATCTCGGACGGGGGCGGCCACGCGGGTGGCGGCGCTCGGCCGTGAGCTGGCTCTGCTCGCGTTCGCGGGAGCCGTGACCTACACGGCGACCCTGTACGTGGCGGTGACCTGGGGGCCGGCCTCGTGCAACGTCCCGTCCGTCGGCGCGCTGGTCGCGGGCGCCGCCGTCCTGCCCGTCGCGCTCCGGCGCCGGCTGCCCGTGGTGGCCGTGCTCGCCGCGGCGGCGTTGTTCGGCTGGTACCCGGCGACCGGCGTCGCGCTGGCCATCGCGTCCTACAGCGTGGCGGCGCGGGTGCGGCGGACCCGGTGGCGGGACTGCGTGCTGACGGCGGCCGGCCTGGTGCCGTTCACGATCGGGCTGATCGGGTCCGGGTTCCAGTGGCGGGTCGTGGTCATCGAGTTCGGCATCGCCGCGATGGTGACCGTCGCCGGCCCGATCGTGGTGCACACCCTTCTCGCGCAACGCGAACAGCTGATCAGCGCGCTGCGGGAGCAGTCGCGCTACGCCGGATCGACCGCACGGCTGCAGGAACGCTCCCGCATCGCGCAGGAGATGCACGACCTGCTCGGTCACCGGCTCAGTCTCATCTCCCTGTACGCGGGCAGCCTCGAAATGGACGCCACCCAGCACGTCAGCGAACCGGCGCGGCTCATCCGCACCACCGTGCGCACCGCGATGAACGAGCTCAGGGCGACGCTGGGCATCCTGCGTCAGCCCGAGCCCGCCGCCACCAGGCCCGCCGACCACACCGGCACCAAGGCCGACCTCTTCCAGCTCGTGCGGCAGACCCAGGACGGCGGGATGCACGTCACCCTCACCTGGCACGGCCCCGATCTGTCCGAAGTGGACAGACCGGTGCGGCAGGCGGTGCACCGGATCGTGCGCGAGGGGCTCACCAACGTGTGCCGCCACGCTCCGGGTGCGCGGGCGGAAGTCGTGGTGGAGCACGGGAACGACCGCGTGCGCGTCGCGGTGTCCGACGACGGACGCGGGGGCGGCGCGGCACCGGGCACCGGACTGGGTCTCGCCGGCGTGCAGGAACGCGTCCGGCTGCTGGGCGGCACGTTCGCGGCAGGACCGTTGCCAGGACGTGGGTTCCGCATCGCCGCGGAACTCTCGCTCGCCGCGACCACACCGCTCGCCCTGGCGTCGGAGACACCGGAGGCGCCGGAGGTCGACCTCGCCCGCGCGGGCATGTCGGCCGTGCTCGCGACGGGGTTGATCGGCGCGGTCGCGATCCTCGTCGTCACCTTCAACACGGTGATGTTCACCGACATCGCGGACCAGCGGCCCGTGTTCGAGACGCTCCCGCTCGGCAGCACCCGTGAGCGGGTGGCCGAGAACGTCGGGCTGGACAGCAAGATCGCGCGCATGGCCTCTCGCGGCGTGGAGCCCCTGCCGCCGCCGAACGTCGACTGCACCTACACCTACATCGAAGAGAACGGGGCGACCGTGGTCGAGCGCTACTGCTTCCGCAGGGATCTGCTCGTCCAGAAGTCCCGTTTCCTGCTGCCGGGAGCGTGACCGTGATCAACGTGATGCTGGCGGACGACGAACAGCTGCTGCGCGAAGGCGTCCGGCTGGTGCTGCGCCACGCCGAGGACATCCGGGTGACCGCAGAGGCGGGCGACGGCGCCGAGGCCGTGCGCCTGGCCTGTGAACACGACGTCGACGTGGCGCTCGTGGACATCCGCATGCCGGGCACCGACGGCCTGACCGCCGCCGAGCAGCTCGCGGAACGAGCGCCCGCGGTCAAGGTCGTGATGCTGACGACGTTCGGGGAACAGGAGTACATCACCCGCGCGCTGAGGGCGGGAGCCGCCGGGTTCCTGTTGAAGGACAGCGGTCCGGAGGAGCTGATCCACGCGGTGCGGGCTGCCGCGCACGGCGGCGCGATCCTCTCTCCCCGCATCACCAAGGACCTGATCGCCACGCACCTGACCGCGGCCGACAGCCGCAACGTGAAGGCGCAGCGGCTCGTGGACACGTTGAACGACCGCGAACGCGACGTGCTCGTCCTGATCGGCGTCGGCGCCTCGAACGCGGAAGCCGCCCGCCTGCTCTTCATGGGCGAGGGCACCGTGAAGACCTACGTGAGCCGCATCCTCGCGAAGCTGGGCTGCGCCAACCGCGTGCAGGCCGCGATCATCGCCCACGACGCAGGCCTCCTTCCGACCGCATGAGGCTGTTGCGAACACGGGGAAGGAGCTCAGGGCCGCCGTGCCTGAGCTCCTTCCCCGCTGTGCACTCGCCTGCCCGCCCGGCGCGGTCTCAGGCGAGTGCGGTCACGCGCACTTGCGAGCCGCCGCGGCGGCGTCGTTGGCGCGCTTGTTCTGCGCGGCCGCGGCCTTCTTCGCCTGGGCGGCGCGGTTGGCCTGCGCAGTCGCCTGCTGCTTGGCCTTGTTCGCCGCCGCGGCGACCTGGTTCGCCTTGTTCTTGTCGGCCTGCTGGCCTGTCTGCTGGGCCTTCTGCGCCGCCGCCTGGGCGGCCTTCGCGGCGTTGTTCGCCCGCTGCTGGGCGCGCTTGGCGTTGTTCGCGGCCCGCTTGGCCGCCCGTTGGGTCCGTGCCGCCTGGTTCTTCGCGTTGGCGGCGGCCTGGTTCGCCTGCTGCTTCTGCTGGGCGTTGCAGTTCGCCTGCTTGTTGGCGCTGGAACTCGTGGTCGTGGTGGGACTGGCGCTGGAACTCGTGCTCGGGCTCGCCGCGGCGAGCCCGGCGGTTCCGAAGCTCACCGCCGCTGCCAGCGCCGCCACCAGAACGCCCCGCTTCACGTTGTTCTCAAGCATGTCCGCTTCCTTCCCGTCCGGCTCTCGCTGAGCCTCTCGACGGGGAAGTACGGGGACCTCATCGCCTGACGTTCACCGGTTTCGAGGCCTCGAAACGATCGGTGACACATCCGCGCCGACCGTCTGTCAGATCGAGACGATCGGCAACTTGTCGCTGCCGCACAACGGATTCCACTGTTTGAGCATTCGCGGACTTCACGAGAGGGCACCACATGGGCAAGCACCACAACGACGGCCGCAGGGCCAAGGCGATCGGCGCGGCCATCGGTCTCGTCGCCGTGGCGATCACCGCGACCACCTTCACCGCGAGCCAGGCAGCGCCGCAGCAGCGCACCACACCCGATCAGGCGACGGAGACGTTGCGGCAGAAGGCTTCTGTCACCGGCACGGCGTGGGCGGTCGACCCGGACACGAACGAGGTCCTGGTCACCGCGGACAGCACCGTGACCGGGGACAGGTGGAACAACCTGAAGTCCACAGTGGACGCCATGGGTACCGGGGTGAAGCTCCAGCGCACCACCGGCACGTTCCGCCTGTTCGCCGAGGGCGGTGACGCGATCTTCGCCGGCAACAGCCGCTGCTCGCTCGGCTTCAACGTCGTCACCGCCGACGGCCGTCCCGGCTTCCTCACCGCGGGCCACTGCACGGCCGCGGGCAGGCAGTTCTCGTTGAACGCCGGGGGAAGGCCCGCGGCCACGGTCGTCAGGTCGACGTTCCCCGGCAACGGCGACTTCGCGCTGCTCACCTACAACAACCGCAACACCAACGCACCCAGCGAGGTCGACACCGGCAACGGCGGCAAGGTGCGGATCCGGCGTGCGGCCGAGGCTCGCGTGGGCAACCAGGTGCAGCGCATGGGCAGCACGACTGGCCTGCGTTCGGGCCGCGTCACCGGGCTCAACGCCACCGTCAACTACCCCGAAGGCCGCGTCACCGGCCTGATCCAGACGACCGTGTGCGCGGAGGGCGGGGACAGCGGCGGGCCGATGTTCGCGCGCAACGGTGACGCGATCGGGCTGACCTCGGGCGGCAGCGGTGACTGCCGCGGCGGTGGCGTGACGTTCTTCCAGCCCGTCACCAAGGCGCTGGCGGCGGTCGGCGCGACCATCGGCTGACGCGGAACTGACTGCGCGAACGCGAACACGCGGTCCGGGTCGTACTCGGCGGCGATCTCCATCAACCGCGGGAGGTTGCCGCCGTAGTACGCCTCCGCCCAGTTCGGCAGCTGCGGGTCGATGTAGTTGACGTACCCGGTGTCCCCGACGAGCGCGCCGAGGCCGTCCTGCACCTCACCCACGGCGCGGGGCCTCCGTAGCGTTGCCCGGCGGCGTCTTGAAGTAGATCTGGGCGGAGGCGCGGGCGGTGCGGCGGGAGAGACTCGTGGCGCCAGGTGCGACGGCCGTCCGCCGTCACCGCGGTCACCGAGACCAGGTGATCGCACGTCAGCCCAGTGGATCGACGCAGCCTTGTGGAGGCAGCCGGTCTGGCGGGTGCAGGTGCGGCGCTCGCCGCCTGCGGCACCACCCCTGCCCCGCAGGCCCCTCCCAGCTCGTCCGTCCCCCAAGGTCCGCTTCGGCACGGGTCGGCACTCGGTGACGTGTCCCGCGTCCTGGCGGTATCCGGGCGGTGCCTGTCCACCGGCACGTGTCCGTCGGCGTCGCGGGCCTCACGCTCGGCGGCATCGGGGTTCTCGCCCGCAAGCACTTGGCGACACGACTTGATCACTGCCGCGCGAGGGAGCCGGGTGCGGGTTCAGGTGACCAGGCCGCTTCAGCTGGTGGTGTTCGCGACGCCGTATCTGGCTTCCATCATCAGCACGGCCTCGTCCACGACGTGTGCCATCGATGCGTCGTCGGGAGACCAGTTCATGAGCAGCATCCGCGGCCAGAAGACGTAGTTGGAGATCATCCCGAGGAACTGGGTCGCTGCCAACTCCGTGTCGTCCAGCTCGGCTGTTCCCAGGGCCTTCTCGATGTCGAGATAGCGGCGCACGGAGTCGAAGTAGGGCATCTTGCCGCGCGCGAAGTGGGCCTCGCCCAGCTCGGGGAAGCGCGGCAGTTCGGCGATGACGATGCGGAAGAGGGCGGCCATGCCGGGCCGGGCGAGCAGGGCGACGTACCGGCGGCCGATCGCCGTCAGGCCTGCCTGCAGGTCACCCGTCGGTGGGTGGAGGTCGCCTTCGTCCTCGACCTTCCACGACTCCGTCACGATTGCGTCGAACAGCGCCGCCTTGGTCGGGAACTGCTTGAACAGGGTCGCCTTCGACACCCCGGACGCCTCGGCGACCTTGGCCAGTGACGTGCCGGCGTACCCGGCGTCGAGGAAGAGCCGGGTGGCGGCCTCGATGATGGCTGCCCGCTTCTGCTCGGCGACGCGCCGGTGGTAGGTCGAGGGCTCCGTCGTCATGGACGTCATCCTACGCGAGGCGAGTCACTTGACTCACCATTGGTGGCGGCCTAGCTTGATGGCGAGGTGAGTCACTCGACTCGTCATCGTTCCGCAGGAGAGGACCGCGTCATGGGACGCTTCGACCAGCAGACAGTTCTCGTCACCGGGGGCACCGGCGGGCAGGGCGCGAGCCATGTCCGGGCCTACCACCAGGAGGGAGCGAACGTCGTCATCGCCGGGCTCTCCGACGGGCCGGGCGAGGAGCTCGCCGCCGAGCTAGGCGAGCAGGCTTTCTTCGTCCGCCTGGACGTCACCGACGAGGACGCCTGGGCCGCGGCGGTGACCGCGACCGAACGCCGTTTCGGGCCGATCGCGGTGTTGGTCAACAACGCCGGTGTCCAGAACCCCGCCGTGCCGATCGAGGCCGTCGAGCGGCGGGTCTGGGATCGCGTTCTCGACGTCAACCTCACCGGCGCGTTTCTCGGCATCAAGGCCGTGACCCCGTCACTGCGCCGCAACGGCGGCGGAGTGATCGTCAACATCGCTTCCACGATGGCCCACGCCGGCACCTCGCTCTACGCGCCCTACGTCGCCAGCAAGTGGGCGCTGCGCGGGCTCACCAGGACCGCCGCGCTGGAGCTGGGCCGGGACGGCATCCGGGTCAACTCCATCCACCCCGGCGTCATCTCCACGGCGTTGATCAACGAGCCGATCGCGGGCCAGCCGCCCATCGCGGACTTCTACTCGCCGGAGCCGTACGCCGTCCCGCGGCTGGGAACCCCGGCCGACATCACGGCTCTGCTCCTCTACGTCACCTCGGCCGACGCTTCCTTCGTCACGGGCTCGGAGTTCGTCGCGGACGGCGGGCTCCTGCTCGGCCCCGCCCTGCAGCCGGACGCGACGGCGGCGTGACCGGCTGCTCAAGGGACCAGCACGATCCTGCCGTTGGTGTGGCGGTGCCAGGCGTCGGTGACGTCGGCGAGCGGCACTGCCTCGTGGTCGATGGCGAGCTCGCCCTGCACGGAGTACCGCGCGATCGTCGAGATCGCGTCCGCCCGCTGCTGCGCGGTCAGCTCGTTGTTGGTGTAGCCGGACAGCCTCAACGACCGGCTGCGCAACACGGATGAGGTGATCGGGCACGTCTCGCCCGCCGAGCCGCCGAGGTTCACCCACCGGCCGCCGGGGCGCAACGCCTGGGCGGCTGCGGCGGCGGGTGCGCCGAAGAGCGGGTCGAGCAGGAGGTCGGCGGTGATGCCGGAGAAGTCGGCGTCCAACGCCACCACCGTGTCGGCACCTGCCCGCACGGCCCGTTCGCGGCCTTTCTCGGAGCGCGCGGCTGCCACCACGCGCCCCGCCCCGGCGAGCCGGGCGAGCTGGATCGCTGCCTGGCCCACCGCGCCGGCCCCGAGCACGATCACCGTCTCACCGGGTGCGAGCTCACCGCGCCACGTCAGCGCCATGTGCGCGGCGACCGCGGACAGGCCGAGCGCGGCGAGGGCCACCGGGTCGACGCCGTCCGGGAGGAAGACCAGGTCTTCGTTGCGCGCCACCGCCTTGGCGGCCATGCTCCCGTCGCCCGGCGCCATTCCGGCGGTCGTCGGGAACCACACCGCGCGTCCGCCGACCGTGCCGACGCCCTGCACGCCGGGAACGTAGGGCGTCGCGGGCACACCGAAGTAGGAGTTTCCGCCGGCGCACAACAGGTCCAGGGGCGTGATGGGTGCGGCCAGCACGTCGACGACCACGCCGCCTGAGGGTTCGTCGCGGTCAGCGAGCGACGGGGGCTGACCGGGACGCGTGATCAGTGCGGCTTGCACGGCTGGAGCACGAAGTCGTACCTGGCCTCGACCCACGGCACGGCGCACGTGGTGCCGTCCGGGGCGGGGCCGGGTTCGCGGTGGTCGTACCGGACAACGAGCTCCTGCTTGGTGCCGAACACGACGTCGCTGTCGAGGTACTCGGCGCCCTCCTCGAACAGGTGCGTGATCAACGGCTCGTAGCCGTCCGCGGTCAGCAGGAAGTGGACGTGCGCCGGGCGGAAGTGGCTGATCTCGGTCTGCCCGATCAGGTCGCCGACCGGTCCGTCCATCGGGATCGAGTAGCCCTTCGGCGCGATGGTGCGCACGCAGTAGGAACCGTCCTGCTCCGCCCGGTACTTGGCGCGCAGCCGGGCCTCGTCTACGTCGAGCTGGGCCTCGTAGGCGCCCTCCGCGTCGGCCTGCCAGACGTCCAGCACCGCACCGGGCACCGGGCTGCCGTCCAGCGAGCGGACGGTTCCGGTGATGTAGAGCGGAGTTCCGGCCACGTCGTCGGACATGTCGCCGCCGAACCCGAGCTCGGGGGAGCCGTCGATGTGGAACGGCCCGAGCACGGTGGCCGGTGTCGCGCCCGGTGCGAACCGGTGGTTCATCTGCACGACCAGCATGCTCAGCCCGAGCACGTCCGAGGCGAGGATGAACTCCTCGCGCTTCTCATCGCTGATCTGCCCCGTCGCGGTGAGCCACTGGATCGCCGCCATCCACTCGGCCTCGGTGAGCCGCACCTCGCGGGCGAAGTCGTGCAGGTGACGGACGAGCGCGGTCATGAGCTGCGCGGTCCGCGGGTCCTTCGCGGTGGCCCAGCGCTGCTCCGCGAGAGCCGTGATGTTGTCCTCGGTGACGAGCTGCATTGCTCACTCCTCCAGCGGCGCTACGGACCGGGTGTTCGAGTCCACGGACAGGAAGATGTCGTTGGCGACGGGGTTGCGCAGCTCCTCGGCGAGCTGCCCGATCAACCCGGCGGTGCGGGCCAGCAACGCGAAGCCGCGCAGAAGTTCCAGCGGCAGCCCGAGGTCGGCGAGCACCGCGCCGCACGTGCCGGCACCGTTGAGCGGCAACGTCTTCCCGAGCACCTGCGGGTGGACGCGCCCGATCGCGGCGAACAACTGGAGGTGCGGCCCGGTGAGACCTTCCTCCTCGGCGATCTCGTACAGGCGGGCGGTGCGCGGGTCGCCGTTCTTGTGCACGTGGTGGCCGAGGCCGGGGATGCGTGCTTTGCCTTGGGCTTCAAGGGTTTCCAGCGCGAGGGCGTCCCAGTCGGTTCGCGTGCGGTTGGCCGTGACGACGGAGTTGAGGAACCGGCCGGCGTCCTCGGTGACGCCGAGGAACCGGGAACCGCCGCCCAGCAGACCGGCCGCGAGCGCGCCCTGCACGGAATCCGGCGCCGACAGGAGCGTCAGGCGGCTGACGATCGCGGTGGGGGTGAAGCCGTGGTCGGCGAGCGCGGCGAGAACGGCCTCGAACAGCCGCGTCTCGCCAGGGCTCGGGCGGCGCTGGGTGGCGAGCCAGAACGCCAGCTCGCCGAACCCGACGGTGCCCATGACGTCGCGGGCGAGGTCGTGGCCCAGCAACGTGATCGTGTCGGGGGTGGAGGCGCCGAGCGCGGTCTCGTACGTGGTCACTGCTGTTCCTCCTTCAGCCACGCCCGCAGCTCGGCCCCGTGCTCGTCCAGCCCGGGCGGCGGCAGCTCGTACACCGCCGGCGTCTCCGAGAACCTGATCGGGTGCCGGGTCGTCGGCACGTCCCCGACCACCACGACCGGGTCGAGCCCGAACCGTTCCGCCATCGCGAACCCGCCGTCGATCGTGTTGATCGGCCCGCACGGCACGCCTGCCGCGACGAGCAGGTCGAACCACTCCACGGCCCCACGCGTGCGCAACCTCTCCACCAGGACCGGGCGCAGCTCCTCGCGGTTGCGGGTGCGGTCGGCGTTGCGGGCGAACCGCGGGTCGTCCGCGACGCCGTCCAGGCCGAGCACCTCGCACAGCCTGCGGAACTGGCCGTCGTTCGCGGCCGCCACGATGAGGTCGTTGTCCGCGGTGGGCAACGGTTCGTACGGGAAGACGCTCGGGTGCGCATTGCCCATCCGGAACGGCACGACGCCGCCCGCGACGAACGCCGAGCTGTGGTTCACCAGGCCCGTCAGCGCCGACGACAGCAGGTTCACCTCCACGAGCTGGCCCACCCCCGTCGCGTCCCGGTGGCGCAGCGCGGCCAGGATGCCGATCACGGCGTGGTTGCCCGCCATGACGTCGAACACCGAGATGCCCGCGCGGTAGGGCGGGCCGTCCGGGTCGCCGGTGAGGCTCATCAGGCCCGAGATCGCCTGCACCATCAGGTCGTAGCCGGGGACGTGCTTCCCGTCGCCCGAACCGAACCCGGTGATCGACGCGTAGACCACCCGCGGGTTCTCCGCGCTGACGCTCGCGTGGTCGAGTCCGTACTTGGCGAGGCCGCCGGGCTTGAAGTTCTCGATCACCACGTCCGCGCGACGGGCGAGCTCACGGCCCAGTGCGGCGTCTTCCGGGTCGCGCAGGTCCAGGGCGATGGACCGCTTGCCGCGGTTGATCCCGAGGTAGTAGGTCGAGACGTCGTCGCGCACCGGCGGCATCCACGTGCGCGTCTCGTCTCCGGACGGGCCCTCGACCTTGACGACCGAGGCGCCCATGTCGGCCAGCAGCATCGTCGCGTACGGGCCCGCGAGCACGCGGGAGAAGTCGGCGACCAGCAGGCCTTCCAGTGGGCCCATCAGACGGAGGTCCTCGTGTCGCCGCGGTACTCCGTGTACGTGTAGGGGTTGTCCAGGACCTTCGACTCGGGGATGTCCGGGTTCATGCCCTTCTGCCACGCCTCCTCGCCGAGTTGTGCCCGCAGGTGTTCGACGGTCTGCTCGACCTGCGAACGGATGGCTTGCAGATCCACGCCGACCAGTCTGTGGTCGCGCTTCACGATCCGCCCGTCGACGATCACCGTGTCCACATCGGACCGTTGTGCCTGGAACGCCACGTGCCCGTACGGGTTCAGCACGGGGAACATCGCGGGGGAGTTCTCGTTGCGCAGCAGCACGATGTCGGCCTTCTTGCCGACCTCGAGGCTGCCCAGGTCGGAAGAACGACCCAACGCACGCGCACCGCCCATCGTCGCCCAGTCGACGACGTGCTCGGCCCGCAACGACGAGTGCGTGACGGTGTCGTTGCGAGCGTGTGCGGCCATGTGTTCGCGTGCCCGGTCGGCACCCAGCGTCGTGCGCATCGCGGAGAACAGGTCGCCGCTCCACCACACCGAGGTGTCCATCGACAGCGACACCGGGATGCCGTGCTCGCGGATCGCCCACGTGGGCGGGTAGCCCTGGCCCGCGCTCTGCTCGCTCTCCGTCGACACGGAGATCGACCCGCCGGTCGCCGCGATGCGGTGGTACGAGTCCGCGGACAGCGTCGCCGCGTGGACGTAGATCGACTGCGGGGTCATGAACCCGTTGTCGTGCATCAGCCTGATGCCGTCGTCGTTGGTCGCGCCCCACACGCCTGCGTGCGTCGTGACCGGGACGCCGAGCTCGCGTGCGACCTCGAAGGCCGGCTTCTCGGGGAACGAGGGGTCGCCGGTCACGTCGAACGCGAGCTGGAAGCCCAGCATGTCGTCGCCGGTCATGCGACGGGTGACGAAGTCGCGGAACTCGGGCTTCGCCGTCCAGGAGGCGGGGGAGTCCTGGATGTTGCCGTAGGCCAGCACGAACCGGCCCGGCACCGCCCGCAGCGCGTCGACGGCGGCGTCGGCGTGGTCGGTGGTCTGCAGGCCGTGCGACCAGTCGACGGTCGTGGTGACACCGGCGTCGAG
Source organism: Lentzea aerocolonigenes (assembly GCF_000974445.1). Classification (GTDB taxonomy): domain Bacteria; phylum Actinomycetota; class Actinomycetes; order Mycobacteriales; family Pseudonocardiaceae; genus Lentzea; species Lentzea aerocolonigenes. The sequence goes on along the minus strand of NZ_BBOJ01000012.1, from coordinate 133,361 downwards.
AGCCTCGGCCGCGCCGAGCAGGTTGCCGGCGTGGATGTCCTGCGGCCGGAAGACCTTGCCCCACTCGAGGTAGTACCAGACGAAGTACTGCGTGAGCGTCCAGTCGGCGCCGTAGCCGCGCATCGCGGTCTGCCACATGTGCCGGTGCGTGTCGATCATGCCCGGCATGACGATGCCGTTCGCGGCGTCGATCTCGACGGTGCCCTCCGGCACCTCCAGCCGCGGCCCGATCGCGGCGATGCGGTCGTCCACGACCAGCACGTCGTGATCGTTGAGCACCTGATGTGCGCCGTCCATCGTCAGGACGGTGCCGTTCCTGAGGACAACTGGACGTCTTTCGCCGACCATCGGGGCCTCCTCGACCGGCAGGCGGACAAGTGTCCGTTGAATCGTCAACCTTCCCCGGCCGCGCGTCAACCCCGGCTCAGGCGACGACCACGTGCGGCACCGTGTCGAGCCGGGCGAAGTCCGCGCTGATGTCGCCCGCTGCCTGCAGCAGCAGTGGCAGGTGGTGCTCGACCATGCGCTCGACGGTCGTCTCCGCCGCGTGGCAGTTGACGTTGAGGCCGGCCACGACCGTGCCGTTGCCGTCGCGCAACGGTGCCGCGATCGACCGGATGCCCGGCGCGAGCTGCTCGTCGGTCAACGCCCACCCGCGCGCCCGCACGTCCCGCAGCTCCGCGTCGCGCTCGGCGGCGTCCGGCTGCCACCTCGGCGTCAGCCCCGACCGCGACGGCTGGGCGAGCACGGCCTCCAGCTCGGCCGGCGGCAGGGCGGCGAGCTGCACTTTCCCCAACGAGGTGGGGAGTGCCGGGAACCGCGTCCCGATCTGCACGGACAGCGTGACGATCTTCGGCACCGCGACCCGTGCCACGTAGACGATGTCCGGCCCGTCGAGCTGCGCGATCGAGCAGGACTCGTTCGTGCGCGCGCCGAGCCGTTCCATGTGCGGGCGCGCCACGTCCCACAGCCCCATCGACCGCACGTACGCGACGCCGAGTTCGAGCACCTTCGGCGTGAGTGCGAACCCGGTCTCGCTCTGCCGCACGTACCCGAGCTCGGCCAGCGTGAGCAGGATCCGTCGCGCGGTCGGCCGCGCCAGCCCCGTCGCCGCCGCCACCTCGCTCAGCGGCATCACCGGACGCAACGGCTGGAACGCCCGGATCACCTCGAGACCGCGGGCGAGCGCCTCGATGAAGTCGGGGCCGGTGTCAGGTCGTGCAGGCATGCGCCCACGGTAGCGGACAGTTGTCCGTTTGCTCAGGACCTCGACGCCAGTGCCGCGCAGGCGATGACCAGCGCGGTCAGCACCAGCAGCGTCACGGACACGTCGACCGCGAAGTCGACCAGGCGCGCGGTGGCCACGATCAGTCCGATCGCGCGTCCGCGGTGCGGCGCGAACGCAGGCTGGTCACGGTGACGACGCCCAGCACGACCACGATGACGCCCAGCGAGACCGGCGTGGGGATCTCCGGCACGCCCGCCCAGACCCCGTGCGCCCAGTGCAGCACCAGCTTCACGCCGATGAACGCGAGGATGATCGCGAGCCCGTGGTTGAGGTGCACGAGCTTGGCCAGCGCGGAGTGCAGCACGAAGTACAGCGCTCGCAAGCCGAGCAGCGCGAACGCGTTGGTGGTGAACACGAGGTACGGGTCCTCGGTGATGCCGTACACCGCGGGCACCGAGTCGATGGCGAACACGACGTCGGTCGCGAAGATCGCCACCACCACGACCGCCAACGGCGTGAGCGCGCGCCGCCCGTGTTCACGCACGAACATCTTGGTGCCGCGGTAGTCGTCGGTGACCGGCATGAACTTCCGCAGCAGTCGCACCGACCGCATCTGCGAGACGTCTCCGACCGCCTCCGTGCCGGTGACCGCCGCGTGCAGGATCTTCACGGCCGAAGCGAGCAGGACCAGGCCGAACACGAGGAACGCCCAGGTGCCGGCCGACAGCATCGCGGCGCCGGCGGCGATGAAGACACCGCGCAGCACCAGCGCGCCGACGATGCCGTAGAGCAGAACCCGTTGCTGCACGGCCGAGGGCACGGCGAACGCGGCCAGCAGCAGCATGAACACGAACAGGTTGTCGACCGAGAGGGACTTCTCGACCACGAAACCCGTGACGAACTCCAGCGCCTGCCCGCCGCCGAACGCCGTCCACAGCCACAGGCCGAACACGAACGGCAGGGCCAGGTAGAACACCGACCAGCCCGCGGCCTCCTTCACCGACACCTCGTGCGGGCGGCGGGTCACCACGAAGTCGACCACCAGCAGCGCCAGCAGCACCACGATGCTGACCAGCCACAACGTCGGTGACGCGATGGATTGTGCGGGCACGGGACCTCCTCGAACGAACGCGTTCGAGGTCTCCTTCGCCCTGGTGGGGCGGCCTCCCGAGGGCACCAGCGGGGTGTCCGTACTGACCGGGCAGGCTCTTGGGAAGTACTCCCCTCGCGGAGGAGTATCCCCAGAGGGTCGCGAAAAGTAAAGCGACCTTAAAGGAGGCTTAACGGGTTGCCTCTCAAGCTGCTTGAGACCCGATAGTGGGCCGCATGGACGACGACAGGCTGTACGCCATCGGGGAGGTGGCGCGCCGCACCGGACTGACCGTCAGCGCCATCAGGTTCTACTCCGACGCCGGGATCGTCGCGCCGGCCGGAGTCACGCGCGCCGGCCACCGGCTCTACGACGTCCACGCCATCGCCGGGCTGGACTTCGTCCGCACCCTGCGCGAGCTCGACGCGGGTCTCGACGACATCCGGCAGCTGCTGGCGGGACGGCTGACGCTCACCGACCTCGCGACCGCGCACCTGGCGCGGCTGGACGACCAGGCTCGCCGCATCCGGGCCAGGCAGGCCGTGCTGCGGACGATCGTCAAGCAGCACACCGAGACCGAACAGGTGATCCTCATGCACGAGCTCGTCGCGCTGTCCGACGACGACCGCGACCGGCTGATCGACGACTTCTGGAACGAGATCAGCGACGACCTGCGCGCGAGCCCGGCCTTCGTCGACCTGCTGCGCAGCCATCGTCCGACCCTGCCGGACGAGCCCGCCACCGAGCAGCTCGAGGCGTGGATCGAGCTGGCGAACCTGCTCCAGGACAACGACTTCCGCCGCGCGGTGCGCGAGCAGCTGCGTGAGACCTGCTCGCTCGACGGCGCCGAGGTGATGACGAGCCCCGAGATGCTGGGCGCGTTCGGCAGAGGAGGGGAGATCCTGCAGGACGCGCAGACGGCCCAGCTGGCCGGTGTGCCGTCGGACTCGCCGCGAGGGCGCGAGATCGCCGGCCGGTACGTGACGTTCATGGGGGAGATCGCCGGCACGCCGGACAGCCCCGAGTTCCGGCTCAGGCTCGCCACCGACGTCCTGCACGTCGAGGAGCTCCACCTGCGGGCGGTCGAGGAGGCGGCCACGCGGCCCGATCCCCACACCAGGTACCAGTCGCTGGTCGCGACGATCAACGGCACGGCGCAGGAGGCCGCGGACTTCATGCCGTACGCCTGGCTGTCCGCGGCGCTGAAAGCGAGTCTGTCCCCCGAGCGAGCTACACGTGACTGTCCACCGCGCGGGGACGTCGCGGAACCCTGAAATCCCTAGCGTTTCCGCCATGCGAATTCTGAAGCAGCTCGTCCTCGTCGTGGTGGTCTCCGTGGCCGGCAGCGCCGCCGTTCAGGCCGCCGGCTTGAACACCCCGCTCACGTTCGTCCTCGGCCTCGCCACGGCCGCGCTGACCCTCGCCGCGTACGCGTGGGTCGTGCGCCGGACCGAACGCCGTGAGCCGACGGAGGTGGCGCTGAAGAACGCCCCGGCCTCCCTCGGGCGCGGGGTTCTCATCGGACTCGGGATGTTCGTGGCGGTCGTCGTGAACATCGCCTTCCTCGGCGGCTACGAGGTGCGCGGCTGGGGTTCGGCAGGAGGCGCGATCGCGTTCTTCGGTTTCACGGCCGCCGCCGCGGTGACGGAGGAGGTGCTGTTCCGCGGTGTGCTGTTCCGCGTCGTCGAGGAACGCCTCGGCACGTGGATCTCCTTGACGCTCACGGGTTTGCTGTTCGGGCTCGCGCACGTGTTCAACCCGAACGCGACGCTGTGGAGCGCGCTCGCCATCGCCGTCGAGGCCGGTTTCATGCTGGCCGCCGTGTACGCCGCCACGCGCAACCTGTGGGTGCCGATCGGGGTGCACTTCGGCTGGAACTTCGCGCAGGGCGGCATCTTCAGCACCAGCGTGTCGGGGCAGGACGCGCCGCAGGGGTTGCTGGACGGCGTGACGTCGGGGCCCGCGCTCGTCAGCGGCGGGGAGTTCGGGCCGGAGGCGAGCCTGTACTCGCTGCTGGCCGGTGTGGTGGTGACGGTGGTCTTCCTGTGGCTCGCGAAGCGCCGGGGCACGATCGTGCCGCGCCGGGGACGTTCCGCGCCGGCCGCTACGCTCGCCGCGTGAACCGCGCGATCCGGGACCTCTGGCGCCGGTTGGACGTCACGGTCCAGGACGCTCCGATCGCGCTGCTGCTCGTCCTCGCCTCGTTCGTCCCCGCGTTGCACAGCAAGGGCACGCAGCTCGGTGACCTGCCGGCCCGGCCGATGGACGCGCTCGCCGGCGTGGTGATCGCACTCGAATGCCTGCCGCTGGTCGTGCGCCGGCGGTGGCCCGCGGTCTGCCTTGCGGTTGTGTCGCTTGCCTTTGCCGTGGACCAGTTGCGCGGCTACCACACCGTTGCGGGCACCGCGTTGCCCATCGCGTTGGTGAGTGCCGGGCTGCACCTGGAGTTCCACCGCCGCACCACCGTGATCGTGGCGACGGTCGCGTACGTGGCGCTGGCGATCGGGCTGGACCGGGACGGGTCGACCGAGGGCGTCGCGGGGTTCGTCACGTTCTACCTGGCGCTGGCCGCCGCGTGGGGGATCGGTGCGTGGCTTCGGTTGTCGCGCAGTGCGGAGGCCGAACGCCGCCGCCACGTCGCGGAGGCCACCCGCGTCGCCGAACGGACGTCCATCGCCCGCGAGCTGCACGACGTGGTGACCCACCACGTGACGGCGATGGTGGTGCAGGCGGAGGCGGCGCGGTACCTGACCGCGGCGCCCGACCGGCTCGACCAGACGCTCCAGGCGATCACCGACACCGGCCGGCGGTCTCTCAGCGACCTGCGGCACCTGCTGGACCTGCTGAACCCCGACCACAGCCCGGAGTTCGTCGGCGACCTGCGCGGCCTGGTCGAGCAGACCCGGCTGGCCGGTCAGCCGGTGGAGTTCGCGGAGGAGGGCGAGAGCACGCGCGACGCGGGCAGCGCCGAGGCCGTGGCGTACCGGGTCGTGCAGGAGGCGTTGACGAACGCTTTGAAGTACGCGCACGGCAATCAGACGAAGGTGCATGTGCGGTACGGCGAAAGGGAGATCACGGTGGAGGTCGGCACGGAGGGCGCCCGGTCGTCGTCGGCGTCCGGCGGCAGCGGGCGCGGTCTCGCGGGACTGCGCGAGCGGGTCGACGTGCTGGGCGGCGAGTTCTCGGCGGGACAACGGGAAGGCGGCTTCGTGGTCAGGGCGCGCATCCCCGCGGGGAACCCGTCGTGACCGCACCGGTCCGCGTGCTGGTCTGCGACGACCAGGCCCTCATCCGCACCGGGTTCGCCACGATCATCGACGCGCAGCCCGACCTCGAGGTGGTGGGGGAGTGCGGGGACGGGCGCGCGGCGATCGAGCTGGCCGGGCGGCTGAAGCCGGACGTGGTGGTCATGGACGTGCGGATGCCGGTGCTCGACGGCATCGAGGCCACCAGGTTCCTCGCGGGCGCCGGGGTCCCCGATCCCGTGAAGGTGCTCGTGGTGACGACCTTCAACCTCGACGAGTACGTCTACGAGGCGTTGCGCGCGGGCGCGAGCGGGTTCCTGCTCAAGGACGCCCCGCCCGCGCAGCTGCTGCACGGCATCCGGACCGTCGCGGGCGGTGCCGCGTTGCTCGCTCCCGAGGTGACGCGCCAGCTCGTCGGCCGGTACGCGGCACGCATCCGGCCGGCCGAGCACGCCGCGGAGACCCAGCTGGCGCCGCGCGAGCTGGAGGTGCTGCGGCTCATCGCGGAAGGCCTGTCCAACAGCGAGATCGCCGCGGCGCTGGTGATCAGCCAGGAGACCGTCAAGACGTACGTCTCCCGGATCCTGACCAAGCTCGACCTGCGCGACCGGGTGCAGGCGGTCGTGTACGCCTACCGCCGCGGCCTGGTCACCTGATCAGACCGCAGTCTGCCCCTTCGCGGGCGTGGCCACGATCCGCGCGGTGACCGCGGGCGGTGGTGCGGCGACCCCGGGACCGCCCGCGTCGATCCAGTCGATCACGCCGTGCACCGCGTCGTCGTCCAGCACGGACCCCACCCACACCGGCTTGGCACCAGCTGCCCGCGCGGCGGGGCTGGGCTGCACGACGACCACGTTCGACACCTCGCACGCGTCCAGGCAGTCGGCCACGCGCACCGTCGCGACCCGTTCGCGCAGCACCCGCAGCTGGTCGTCGTGGTCGACCTCCGGGTGCTTGCTCTCGGTGCCGCAGCAACACCCGCGGCAGACGGTGATCTTCGGAGTCATGGGTCTCGTTGTACTCAGGCGCGCAGCCCGACCGCCAGGGTGAGTTCGAGCACTCGGTGCGCCGAGGTGAGGTCCGGGAACAGGTCCCGCAGTTGTCCCATCCGGTAGCGGACGGTCTGCGGGTGCACGAACAACGCCGCCGCCACCTCCTCACGCCTGCCGTGGTGCAGCAGCCACGCCCGAAGCGTTTCCTCCAGCCGTCGGGCGGAGCTGGCAGGGAGGGCGCGCAACGGTGCGAGCGCGCGCGCACGCAGGTCTGCGTATGCGTCGGGGTCGGCGGTGAGCACCAGTTCGGGCAGATGTTCTTCGGTGTCGCGGATGTCGGCAGAGAGTGAACGCGCGCGTACGGCCCGTGCGTACGAGGTGGACGCACGCATCCATGGGCGTGCAGGGCCGACCACGGCGTTGCGGTTGGTGAGCTGCCGGAGGAGGTGGGCGCGATCGGCGTCCGGCACCAGCAGCACGCCGGTCGCGTCGGGCAGGTCGTCCAGCACCAGCGTGGAGGGGTCGAGCGCCCGGTACGCGGGCCGTGCCTGGAACGCGGGGAGCAGGACCACGGTCAGCGTGGTCGGCGCCTGCCACCCGGCGCGCTGAGCGGCGGCGAGCAGCACGTCGGCGCCCGCGCCCGCGAGCAGGTCGCGGGCCAGTTGCTCCAGGTGACGCTCGTGGGCCAGGCCCCGCGCGGCCAGTTCGTCGGCGTGGCCCGCGGCGCTCGCGGCGGACAGCTCGTCGATGTAGGCGAAGGTCAGCTCGGCGAACTTCGCCACCTCCGCCGCGGGCAGCCCCGCCGGCACGGCACCCGCGGCCAGTCCTCGCCACGCCACGCGCGCGCCGACGCGGTAGGCGCTGAGCAGGGCGTCCATCGACCGGCCGTCCCGCACCTCGCCGCGGCCGAGCTCGTACGCCGCGTCACTGGCGTCGCCGCCCGTGGCTGTGCCTCCAGCGAGATCCAAGTAGTGTCCGAGCGCCGTGCGAACGGCACGGCGGATAGTGCCACCCATGCGCCCGGAAAGGGCGTTGGCATAGCTCGGCACCTCGTCGATGATGGCCTGCACCACCTCGTCGGCGGTCTGCTTCAGCACCGACCTCAACGCGGTGACCGTCGTCTCATCGAGGGCCAATTCGGTGGCCCTCTGCATTGCGTGACTCACGTTTTGTTCCCTGCGAACAATTCGGCTGGCCAAATTCACGTCCTGCGGACAGGACTTTACGCCCTGAGGCGCATCAAGCTGGAGTCATGACGAGTACCGCCCTTCGCAGCAGGGCGTGGCAACTGCTGGAAATGGTCACGACGCCGCTGCTGCCGTCGGACTACCTCGACCTGTTCAGCCCGCTTCGTGCGGGCGCGGACCTGCGAGGACGCATCGAGGCCGTGCACGCGGAGACCCCGGACGCCGCCACCATCGTGATCCGGCCCGGCAAGGGCTGGCGAGGCCACGTGGCCGGTCAGTACGTCCGGATCGGCGTCGACGTCGACGGCGTGCGCCTGTGGCGTGCCTACTCGGTGACATCGCCGACGAACCGCCAGGACGGCCGCATCACGATCACCGTGAAGGCCATCCCGGACGGCAAGGTCAGCAACCACCTGGTCCGGCACGCGAAGCCGGGCACCGTGATCCAGCTCGACCAGGCGACCGGCGAGTTCGTGCTGCCCAAGACCAAGCCCGCGAAGGTCCTCTACCTGACGGCGGGCAGCGGCATCACCCCCGTGATGGGCATGCTGCGCGACGCCCAGCTCGAGGACGTCGTGATGGTCCACTCCGCGCCGCGCAAGCAGGACGTCATCTTCCGCAACGACCTGCACGACCTGGTCGCCGACAAGAGCCTCCGCCTGGTCGAGCTGCACACCGACACCGACGGCATGCTCGACGTCGCCCGGCTCCACGAGCTGGTGCCCGACTGGGCCGAGCGCGAGACGTGGGCCTGCGGGCCGACCGGCATGCTCGACGCCGCCGAGGCCCACTGGGCGGCCAACGGCATCGCCGAGCGCCTGCACACCGAACGCTTCCGCCCCACCATCGTCGTCGCCGGAGACGGTGGCGAGGTCACGTTCGGCACCACCGGCAAGACCGTCGACGCGGACGGCGCCACGCCGTTGCTGGACGTCGGCGAGGCCGCCGGTGTGCTCATGCCGTCCGGGTGCCGCATGGGCATCTGCTTCGGCTGCAGCACGCCGCTCAAGGCGGGTGCCGTCCGCGACCTGCGCACCGGCGAGATCACCGAGGCCGAGCCGGGCGTGCTGGTGCAGACCTGCGTGTCCGCCGCCGCCGGCCCGTGCGAACTCGAACGCTGACCACAGACCTTCCTCCTCCCGCGAAGTGGCCCGACCCCCAGCCACTGGTCCCCCGAAAGCGAGCTACATGACCGCCATCGACCCCACCGCTCACCTCACCGCCGAGCAGATCGAGGAGCTCGGCCGCGAGCTGGACGCGATCCGCGACGAGGTGATCGCCAGCCGAGGTGAGAAGGACGCCGCCTACATCCGCAAGGTGATCTCGGCGCAGCGCAAGCTCGAGCTGGTCAGCCGCGGCATCCTGCTGTTCTCGATCTTCCCGCCTGCCTGGATCGTCGGCACCGCCGGCCTGTCCGTGGCGAAGATCATGGACAACATGGAGATCGGCCACAACATCCTGCACGGCCAGTGGGACTGGATGCGCGACCCGAAGATCCACTCCACCACCTGGGACTGGGACCACGTCTCGCCCGCCGACCAGTGGAAGCACTCGCACAACGAGCTGCACCACAAGTACACCAACGTGATCGGCAAGGACAACGACCTCGGCTACGGCATCATGCGCGTCGACGAGGACCAGAAGTGGCACCCGATCCACCTCGGCCAGCCGCTGTGGAACTTCATCAACGCCTGCTTCTTCGAGTACGGCATCGCCGCGTACGACCTGGAGCTCGGCAAGAACCTGCACAAGCGCCGCCGCAAGAACCCCGAGTTCCGCGCGCGGGCCAAGGCCGTGGGCCGCAAGATCCGCAAGCAGGTGCTCAAGGACTACGTGATCCACCCGCTGCTGTCGGGCCCGTCGTTCCTCACCACGCTCGCGGCGACGTTCACCGCGAACATCATCCGCAACCTCTGGTCCCACTCGGTGATCATGTGCGGGCACTTCCCCGAGGGCGTGCAGGTCTTCGAGCGCCGGTCCATCAAGGGCGAGACCCGCGGCCAGTGGTACCTGCGCCAGATGATGGGCTCCGCGAACATCAGCGGCAGCAAGGCCATGCACTTCATGACCGGCAACCTGTCGCACCAGATCGAGCACCACCTCTTCCCGGACCTGCCGAGCAACCGCTACGCCGAGGTCGCGGTCAAGGTGCGGGCGCTGTTCGAGAAGTACGAGCTGGACTACGTCACCGGGCCGCTGCCCAAGCAGGTTTTCTCCGCGTGGCACAAGGTCTTCCGCCTGTCGCTGCCGAACAAGAAGGTCAAGACGCCGGACCGCGAGCGCGAGCTCGTCGCCGCCTGACAACTGGTAATTGTCCAGACCTTTCGGCCGTACCGGCTTCGCCACCAGATCCGGTGAGATCCGTTTGACGGGCCCGATTCGCCACACCCTGCCGGCGAACGGGCCCTCAGACGGAGGAGCCCATGCGAAGGGTCAACGTGGTCGCGGCGGTACTGCTCGCGGCCGGAACGATCACCACACCCGTCTCGAACGCCGCCCCTGCCGCGATCACCGAGACGGTCTACGTGGAGTCCACAACGGACAGTGACGCGGACGGCGTGCTCGACCGGATCGCCGCCGACGTCATGCGACCGGACACCGCCGAGCGGGTGCCGATCGTCATGGAGGCCAGCCCCTACTACGGGCTGGGCGCGGAGCTGGCGTCCTCGACGGTGCCGCGCGGCTTCAAGCGCTGGTACGACGAGTACTTCGTGCCACGCGGGTACGCCGTCGTCGAGGCGGAGATGCAAGGCACCTCCCGTTCGACCGGCTGCCCGACCACCGGCGGACCCGAGGACACCGCCAGCGTGCGCGCGGTCGTCGACTGGCTCAACGGCCGTGCCAAGGCGTTCTACGCCGACGGCAGGCCCGCGGTCGCGAGCTGGAGCACCGGCAACGTCGGCATGCTCGGCGTGTCCTACAACGGAACCCTGCCCAACGCCGCCGCCGCGGCGGGCATCCCCGGCGTCAAGACGATCGTGCCGATCGCGGCGATCTCCAGCTGGTACGAGTACTCCCGCGACCAGGGCATCGCCTACCGCGGCACCCACGCGAACAACTACCCGACCTACCTGGCCAACTACGTCGTGAGCGCGGCGCAGAAGACCAGGTGCCAGGCGGTGCGCGACCGGCTGGCGCGCGAGGACGGCGACGAGACGTTCGACTACACCTCGTTCTGGAAGACCCGCGACTACCGGCAGACGGCGCAGAACGTGTCCGCGTCGGTGTTCGTCGTGCACGGCCAGAGCGACTGGAACGTCAAGCCCTCGCAGTTCGGCCGCTGGTGGAAGGAACTCGCCGACCGGAACGTGCCGCGCAAGATCTGGCTGCACCGCGGCGGTCACCTCGACCCGATCTCGTTCCGCCAGGCCGAGTGGCAGCGCGTCATGTGGCTGTGGATGGACCACTGGCTCAAGGGCGTCGACAACGGCATCATGCGCGAGCCGATGGCGGACGTGCAGAAGCCCGACGGCAGCTGGGAACAGCACGCCGCCTGGCCGCAGCCCGGCACTCAGGACACCACGCTGTACTTCGGTCCCGCGTCCGGTGGCTTCGCGGGCTCGTTGACCGCGGCGCCGGGCACCGGTGGTACGCAACGCCTGGGGGACAACGCGAACCTCAGCGAGTCGGCCATGATGGCGAACCCCGAGGTGAGCGACTCGCGCCGGCTCGTCTACGTGACGGCGCCGCTCAAGCAGGACGCCCGGCTGTCCGGCGAGGTCCGCCTCACCGCACGCGTCGCGTCGAACCGGCCGTCGACCCCGCTCACCGCGTTGCTCGTCGACTACGGCCCGAGCACGCAGGCGGTGCTCACCGACCGCAGCCCGCTCCAGCTCTCCACCGAGACCTGCACCCGCGGCGACCTGCGCAACCGCACCGGCTGCGCCCGCCCGCCGGAGGTGTCCGTGCAGGCGGTCACGGCGACCCTGCTCACCCGCGGCGCGATCGACGCGAAGAACCGGTCCTCTTTGGAGACGTCAACCCCGTTGCCCACCAACACGACCGCGGACGTCAGCTGGCGGCTGCACGCGCGGGACGCCCTGATCCCGGCCGGCCACCGCATCGGCGTCGTGATCGTCACCAACCACGGCCAGTACGTCGCCACGGACACCGGCGCGAACGGCATCTCGCTGACCGTGTCGCTCGGCGTCAGCAACGTCGTGCTGCCGATCGTGGGCGGGGCGGTCATCACCTGATTCGGGTACAGATCGACTGCATGACCCAGGTGCGATCCGAGTACGACCGCGCGGCCGAGGCGTACAACGCCGAGAACGAGACGAACCTGCAGAACGCCTACTACGAACGGCCCGCGACCCTCGCCCTGGCCGGTGAGGTCGCGGGTCGCCGCGTTCTCGACGCGGGCTGTGGAGCCGGCCCGCTGTTCGCCGCGCTGCGGGAGCGCGGTGCCGTCGTCAGCGGCATCGACGTGAGCCCGGGAATGCTGGAGCTGGCGCGTCGGCGGCTCGGCGCCGACGCGGACCTGCGGGTCGCCGACGTGGCCGACCCGCTGCCGTTCGCCGACGACACCTTCGACGACGTCATCGCGTCCCTGGTGCTGCACTACCTGAAGGACTGGGGACCGACGCTCACCGAGTTCCGGCGCGTGCTGAAGCCCGGCGGCCGGCTCATCGCCTCGGTCAACCACCCGACCGCCGATTACACGATCGAGCGCTTGTCGGGGCGCCGGCCCGACTACTTCGAGACCTACGCCTCGCCCGGGGAGTGGCAGGTGGGGGACCACACGATCAACGTGACGTTCTGGAACCGGCCGCTGCACGCGATGACCGACGCGTTCACCGCGGCCGGGTTCCGGATCTCGGTGCTGAGCGAGCCGCAGCCCGCGCCGGAAGCACGTGAGCTGTTCCCGGACGACTTCTTCCTGCTGTCGACGGCGCCGAGCTTCCTGTTCTTCGTACTCGAAGCCGCCTGACTCACGCGCCAGGCGTGACCAGGCCCGTCTCGTAGGCCAGCACCACGGCCTGGGCCCGGTCCCGCAGCTCCAGCTTGGCGAAGATGCGGGCCACGTGCGTCTTCACCGTCGCCTCGCTGAGCGTGAGGTCGTCGGCGATCTCCGAGTTCGACCGGCCGTGCCCGACCAGCGTCAGCACCTCCCGTTCGCGCGGCGTCAGCGCGGCGAGATCGCGGTGCACCACGGGCGCCGCCGGTGCGCCCGAGGCGAACCGTTCGACGAGGCGGCGGGTGATCGACGGCGCGAGCAGGGCGTCACCGGTCTCGATCAGGCGCACGGCGGCGACGAGGTGCTCCGGTGTGACGTCCTTGAGCAGGAAGCCGCTGGCGCCCGCGGCGAGCGCGTCGTAGACGTAGCGGTCGAGGTCGAACGTCGTCAGCATCAGCACGCGGCAGTCGCCCGGCTCGCGCACGATGCGGCGGGTGGCCTCCAGGCCGTCCATGCCGGGCATGCGGATGTCCATCAGCACCACGTCCGGCCGGAGATCGCGCACCGCCGACACCGCCTCGGCGCCGTCGGCCGCCTCGCCGACGACCTCGATGCCGCCGGACGAGAGGATCATGCGGAAACCGATGCGCACGAACGCCTGGTCGTCGGCGATCACGACGCGGGGCGTGGTCACGGTCGCTCGATCGGGATCTTGGCCCGGACGCGGAACCCGCCGCCGAGCCGCCTGCGCGCGTCGAGGTCGCCGCCGAGCACGGCCACGCGCTCGCGCAGTCCCAGCAGCCCGCGACCCGGTCCGTCCTCTGTGGACACCCGGTCACCGGACAGCGTGCTGGGACCGGTGTTGAGCACCTCGACCCGCAGGTGGTGGTCCGCGTACCGCACCGTCACCTCCGCCTTCCTCCCGTCGCCGTGCTTCAACGCGTTCGTCAGCGCCTCCTGGACGATCCGGTACGCGGCCAGGTCCACGCCGGACGGCAGCGGCCGCGGTTCGCCGGAGATGCGCACCTCCACCGGCAGCCCGGCGAAGGACATGCGGTCGACCAGCGAGCTGAGCCTGCTCAGACCCGGTTGCGGTGACAGCAGGTCCTCGCCGTCCGCGGAGGGCGCGAGCAGACCCAGCATGTGCCGCAGTTCCGTCATCGTGTCGCGGCCCGCGCTCTCCACGGCCAGCAACGCGTCGGTCGCCTCACCCGCCCGCGTGTCGAGCACCCGGCGCGCGGCACCGGCCTGCACGACCATGACGCTCACGTTGTGGCTGACGATGTCGTGCAGCTCCCGTGCGATCCTGGCGCGTTCGGCGTCGACGGCGGTGCGGGCGGCGGTTTCCCGTTCGCGTTCCAGCAGCCAGCCCCGTTCCTCCACCGCACGGGCGTACGCGCGTCGCGCCGCTGCCAGCCGCACCGCGAAGAACGCGGCGGCCAGGCAGGCGACGACGGCCACCACCAACTCCCACACCCCGTCACTGTCCCAGAGCCGCGACCGCGCGCGCATCACACCCCGGATGCAGCCCGTACATCCCCGGGATGACCCCCTCCGGCAGGTTACCTCCCCGGACTGACGCCCCCTGCCGCGTTCGTTGAGCAGGATTGCGGCCATGCAGAACGCAGACGCCGTCGTCGAGATGACGAACGTGCGCAAGGAGTACAGCGACTCGATCGCACTCGACGGGTTGTCGCTGACGATCCGCGCGGGGGAGGCGGTCGCGGTGATGGGGCCGTCGGGCAGCGGGAAGTCGACCCTGCTCAACATGATCGCGGGCCTGGACCGGCCGACGTCCGGCTCGGTCGTGGTGCACGGCAGCGACCTGGGGGCGCTCGACGAGACCGGCCTGGCGTTGTTCCGCCGGCGGGGCATCGGGATGATCTTTCAGTTCTTCAACCTGCTCGACGACCTGTCTGCGCTGGACAACGTCGCCCTCGCCGCGCAGCTGACCGGAACGTCCGCCGGCCAGGCCCGTGCCCGCGCGCTGGAGTTGTTCGGAGAGCTCGGCATCTCCAATCGCAAGAACGTCTACCCCGCCCAGCTCAGCGGCGGCGAACGGCAGCGCGTCGCGGTGGCCAGGGCGTTGATGAACCGCCCCGCGCTGCTGCTCGCCGACGAACCGACCGGCGCGCTGGACAGCAGGTCCGGTGAGCAGGTGATGGACCTGCTGCTCGACCTCAACCAGATCGGCCAGACGTTGCTGCTGGTCACGCACGACGGACGGCTCGCCACCCGGTGTGCGACGCGGTTGATCGAGGTCGCGGACGGCCGGATCGCGCGCGAGCACAGTCTGGAGCGCGCGTGAACGCGGTGTGGCACGCGGCGTGGGCCGCGGTGCGGCGGCGGAAGCTGCAGACGATCGTGATCGGTGTCGTGGTGTGCGCCGCGAGTGCGACGCTGGTGATGGCCCTCGGGCTGCTGGAGGCGGCGTCCGCGCCGTTCGACCGGGCGTTCGCCACGCAGCAGGGCGCGCACCTGTCCGCCGCGTTCGACCCGGCGAAGGTGTCCGAAGCCGATCTCACCCGCGCCGCCGGGAAGGCCGAGGCGACAGCAGGACCGTTCCGTCAGGCCACTGTGGACACTTCGGAGGGCGAGGTGTTCCTCGGCACGCTCACCGTCGTGGGGCGCGCGGATCCCGGCGGCCCGGTCGACCGGGTGTCGGTCTGGGAGGGACGGTGGGCGACCGGTCCCGGTGAGATCGTCCTGAACCGCGCACCCGGCTCCGACGGCCGGATGGAGCTGGGCTTCCGGCTCTCGTTGCCGGGACGTCCCGTGCTGACCGTCGTGGGGTTCGCCCGCTCCGTCACCGGATCCGCCGACGCGTGGGTCACTCCCGACCAGGTGACGGCGTTGCGACCGACGGCGTTGCAGATGCTCTACCGCTTCGGGAAGGCGGACACGGCGGTCGAAGTGGACGCGGGCCGGGCCGCCGTCACGGCGGGGCTTGCGGCGGACGCGTTGCTCGGCACGCTCTCGCACCTCACCGTCAAGGACAAGGCGACGTCCGAGCTCGGCGTCTTCATCCCGTTCCTGATGATCTTCGGCGTGCTCGGCCTGGCCGTGGCGATCCTGATCGTCGCCAACGTGGTGAGCGGCGCGGTCGTCGCGGGCCTGCGGCACATCGGGATGCTCAAGGCGATCGGCTTCACGCCGAACCAGGTCATGGCCGTCTACCTGGTGATGGTCTCGATCCCGGCGGTCGCGGGCTGTGCGGTCGGCACGGTCGTGGGCAACATCTTCGCGAAACCGGTCGTGCAGGACGCGGTCGAGGGCTTCGGCGTGGACCAGCTGAGCTTCGCGCCGTGGGTGAACGTCGCCGCGGCGGTGGGCATGCCCGTCCTGGTGGCGTCGGCAGCGCTCGTCCCGGCGCTGCGGGCGCGCCGGTTGCCGGCGGCGCGGGCGATCAGCGCCGGCGCCACCCCGCACACCGGGCGGGCGCTGCGGATCCAGCGCCGGCTCAGCGGCACGAGGTTGCCGCGCTCGGTGAGCCTCGGCCTCGGCCTGCCCTTCGCCCGTCCCGGCCGCAGCGCGCTGACGCTGGCCTCGGTCGTGCTCGGCGTCATGACCGTGACCCTCGCGGCCGGCGTGACCATGTCGATGACCGCCTACAACAACGCGGTCAGGCCCAACCACACCGACCGCGTCGAGCTGTTGGCCGGACCGCCGCCGGGCGCGCCCGTCTTCGCGGAACCGGGCGCCGAGCGGCCGGCGGCGAAGCTGAGCGACACCGAGGACGAGTCGATGTTGCGGTCGTTGCCGGGAACCTCGGCCGTGCTGGCGATGTCGCAGCTCGACACCGAGGTCGCGGGCGGCACCCAGGAGGCCACGATCCTCTTCTACCGCGGGGACACCGCCGCGCTCGGGCCGCGCGTGCTGACCGGGCACTGGCCGGACGGGCCCGGTCAGGTCGTGGTGCCGTCGAGGTTCCTGAACCAGCGCGGGCTTTCCGTCGGCGACACGATCACCGTGCAGGCGCGGGGAAACCGGACGCAGGTGAAGATCGTCGGGGTCGTGCTGACCAACAACGCCGACCAGATCTTCGCCGACTGGGCGACGCTGAACGTGCTGGCACCCGGTGCGCGCGCCAGCTCGTACCAGGTGCGGATGGCACCCGGCACGGCCCGCGACACCTACACGGCCGCAGTACGTTCTGGCGATCCGGGACTGCGCGTCCTGCCGCCGCGTGACGGCACGTCGTCGACGGCCGTGATCATCATCAGCGCGGCGGTGGTGCTGACACTGGTGCTCGGTGCGGTGGCGGCGCTCGGCGTGTTCAACACCGTGGTGCTGAACGCCCGCGAACGGCGCCGCGACCTCGGCATGCTCAAGTCGATCGGCATGACTCCGCGCCAGGTCACCGTGCTGCTGGTGACGTCCATGGGCGCACTCGGCGTGGTCGGCGGGCTGATCGGTGTGCCTCTGGGCATCGCGGTGCATCAGCTCGTCGTGCCGGCCATGGCGCACGCGGGTCAGGCCGACGCCGTCGACATCCTCATGGACGTCTACCGCGCTCCAGCGCTCGCTCTGCTGGCTCTCACCGGAGTCGTGATCGCGGTGCTCGGCGCGCTTCTGCCGGCCAGGGGAGCGGCGCGTCTCTCGATCGCGACCGTCCTGCACAACGAATGAACCAGGGGGATCAGGAATGCAGCGGATAGTGGCTTTGTCGCTCGTGTTCGCCGGGGTGCTGGCCGCGTGCCCGCCCGCCGTCGCCGACAGCGGCACGGTGATCCGGCGGACGTCGTACGGCATCCCGCACGTCAAGGCGGGGGACTACCGGAACCTGGGGCTGGGGATCGGTTACGCGTTCGCCGAGGACAACGCGTGCACCATGGCCGACATGGTCGTGACGCTGTCGGCCGAACGCACGCGGTGGTTCGGTGCGGAGAACCTCCCGAGCGACCTGTACTACCAGCGGCTCAACCAGTCCGAAGTGGTCGATCGACAGCTGATGCGCCAGTCGAGGCAGGCACGTGATCTCGTGCGCGGCTACGTGGCCGGGTTCAACCGCTACCTCGCTCGGACTCCGGATGCCTGCGGCGGCGCGAAGTGGGTGCGGCCGATCACCGAGCTCGACGTGTGGCGGCGCGTCCACCAGGTCGCGGGTCTCACCGGCAGTGAAGGCTTCCAGGACCAGATCGCGTCCGCACAACCGCCGGGCGCAGCCGTCACCGCGGCGGCGCGTGAGCCCCGGGAACGGCCTGGCAGCAACGGAATCGCGCTCGGCAGGTCGGCGACAACCACTCGAAGTGGGATGGTGCTGGGCAACCCGCACTTCTACTGGGACGACGACTGGCGCTTCTACCAGCAGCACCTCACGATCCCCGGCGAGCTGAACGTCAGCGGCGCCGGACTGTACGGCGTGCCGGTCGTCGGCATCGGGCACAACGACAGGCTGGGCTGGACCCACACCGCGTCCGAGGCGAAGACGTTCACCGTGTCGAAGCTGACCCTCGTTCCCGGCGATCCCACCAGCTACGTCGTCGACGGCCAGGTGCGTCGCATGATCGCCGAGCAGGTCGCGGTGGCCGGTGGGACGCGAACCCTGTACCGCACTCCCGACGGTCCGCTGGTCGAGGACGACGGACTGCTGCAGTGGACCGACACGACCGCTTACGTGCTGCGCGACGCCAACCACGGCAACCTGCGCCTGGTCGACCAGTGGCTCGCAATGGCCCGCGCCCGCAGCGTGGCGGACCTGCACGCGGCACTCGTCCGCCACCAGGCCCTGCCGTGGATGAACACGCTCGCCTCCGACGCCACCGGCACCGCGTACTACAGCGACGTTCAGGTCGTCCCGCACGTCACCGACGACCTGCGGGCCCGCTGCGGCACCGGTCCGGACGTCGGTCTGGTGATCCTCGACGGCAGCCGCTCGTCCTGCGACTGGGGCCGCGACGCCGACGCGGTGGTGCCTGGCACGCTGGGCCCGAACCGGTTGCCGAGCCTGGTGCGGCAGGACCACGTGAGCAACATGAACGACAGCCCGTGGCTCGCGAACCCGGCCGCCCCGCTCACCGGCTACCCGTCGATCGTCGGCGACGTCGGCACCGAACGGTCCGCGCGCACCCGCCTGGGCCTGGACATGATCGGCACCAACCGGTTCACCCTGTCCACTGTGGAGGAAGCGACGTTCGGCAACCGCAACCTCACCGCCGAGCAGGGCCTCGCCGCCGTCGTCGCGATGTGCCAGGCCAATCCCACGCTGACCGGCAGCGACGGACGTCCGGTCGACGTCCGCGCCGCCTGTTCGGCACTCGCCGGGTGGTCGGGAACCGGTGACACGGGCGCGAACAGCCGAGGTGCGTTCTTCTGGCGCACGTTCATCATGCTGTCGGACAGGCCGGGCATCGCCAGGTGGCTGGTGCCCTACGACCCGGCCGACCCCGTGCACACCCCGCGCGGCATCAACGCGGCCGATCCCGGAGTCCAGCGCTCCTTCGCCGACGCCGTCACGGCTTTCGCGGCCGCCGGTGTCGCGGTGGACGTGCCGCTCGACGCCGTGCAGCAGTACGAGGGCATCCCGATCCACGGCTGCCGCGGCCCGGAAGGCTGCTTCAACGTGATCTCGGTGGCCAGTCCGCCCCGGCGGCCCGCGAAGATCCCGCACGGATCGAGCTTCGTGATGGCCGTGGAGCTCACCGCGGCGGGACCGCGCATGCACTCGCTGCTGATCTACGGCCAGTCCGCGGATCCCGCGTCACCGCACCACACCGACCAGGCGCGGCTCTACGAGCGCAAGCAGTGGGTCACCGGTGCCTTCACCGAACGGGAGATCGCCCGCGACCCGCACCTCACCGTCCGGGTCCTGACCTAGTCGAACGTCCCGTGCCTGCCGGCGCCACCCGCGAACCGGGCGGCGCCGGCGGCACCTTCCCGTTGCACGATCGGCACTCCCGCGACCCCTTCGGCCCGCAGCGCCTCCGCCAGCGGCAGGTCGAGCCCCGCGTAGGTCGACGCCCGATCCGTGAGCACGCACTCGAACGGGAACGCGGCGATCTGCTCCGCCAGCTCCAGCGCGACGGCCACCGCCCGGCCGGGCTCGACGACCCGGTTGGCCAGTCCCATCGCAAGCGCCTCCGCGGCGTCCACCGGCCGTCCGGTGAGGATCAGGTCGAGCGCGCGCCCCAGCCCCACGATCCGGGGCAGGCGGGCCGTGCCGCCGTCGATCAACGGCACACCCCACCGCCGGCAGAACACCCCGAACACCGCGTCGCTCTCCACGACCCGCAGGTCGGCGAGCAGCGCCAGCTCCAGCCCACCCGCGACCGCGTACCCGCTGACCGCCGCGATCACCGGCTTGCTCAACCGCAACCTGCTCGGCCCCATCGGCGCCGCGCTGCCGCCGTCGGGATCGAGCTCGTTGCGGCGGGCCGGATCCGCGACGGAAGTCAGGTCCGCACCGGCGCAGAACGTCCCGCCCGCCCCCGCGAGCACCGCCACGCGCTGGGAGTCGTCCGCTTCGAACGCCAGGAAGGCTTCGCGCAGCTCGGCGGCCATCGGGCCGTCGACGGCGTTGCGACGGTCGGGGCGGTCCATCCAGATCAGGGTGGTGGTGCCGGTCTTCTCGATCCGCACGTCCATGCGCCGAGCGTAGAGGGCTGCTAGGAAGGTCTGCGTGACCGAACGCTTGGCGGGCAAGGTCGTCCTCGTGACCGGCGGAACCTCCGGCATCGGGGAGGCGATCGCGCGCAGAGTCGTCGCGGAAGGCGCCGCCGCGGTGATCGGCGCCCGCCGGGCCGAAGTCGGGCACGCCCTCGCCGACGAGCTGCGCGCCAACGGCGGCCGGGCGTTGTTCGTGCCCACCGACGTCCGGGTCGAGGCCGACGCGCAGGCACTGGTCGCCGCCGCCGTGGCCGAGTTCGGCCGGTTGGACGGTGCGGTGAACAACGCGGGGACGGTCACGGCGTCCGGTCCCGTGCAGGAGATCAGCGCGCAGGACTGGGCGGCCGACCTGGCCGTGAACCTCGACGCGGTGTTCTACGGGCTCAAGCACCAGGTCCCCGCGATGCGGACCGGCGGTTCCATCGTCAACAACGCCTCGATGGCCGCCGGCATCGGCATTCCCGGACTGTCGCCGTACGTGGCGGCCAAACACGGCGTCGTCGGCCTGACCCGGTCCGTCGCACTGGAGTGCGCTGAGCGCGGTGTGCGGGTGAACGCGCTGATCACCGGCAACGTGGACACGCCGTTGTACCGGGGCCTGCTCGGTGCCGGACCTCAGGACGACCTCGGTGAGGCGCCGAACCCGACGAAGCGCACCGCGAGTCCTGCCGAGATCGCCGCGTTCGTCGCGTTCCTGCTCAGCGACGAGGCCGCGTTCATCACCGGCGCGGCGCTCCCGATCGACGGCGGCGCCACCGCGCAATGATCCGCTGTGGCGTTCGCGTCCAGGCTGTCGTCTACTGTCACGCATGGCAATCGTCTCTCCCGGCTTCACC
The DNA here is from genome assembly GCF_000974445.1 of Lentzea aerocolonigenes. GTDB lineage: Bacteria > Actinomycetota > Actinomycetes > Mycobacteriales > Pseudonocardiaceae > Lentzea > Lentzea aerocolonigenes. The sequence goes on along the minus strand of NZ_BBOJ01000012.1, from coordinate 112,281 downwards.
GGGCGGCGCCGGTCACCCGACGCGCAGCTGCCGCCGGGGCAGTACCTCGCGGAGGACTTCCCGGTGCTCACCGCCGGACCGACCCCGCGCGTGACGACCGACCGGTGGGAATTCACCGTCAGCACCGAGGTGGGGCAGCGGTACAACTGGTCGTGGCAGCAGCTGATGGAGCTGCCGGCGGAGAAGATCACGACGGACATCCACTGCGTCACCAAGTGGTCGAAGCTCGGCACCCGCTGGAAGGGCGTCTCGCTGGACGTGCTGCTGGAGGACGTGGAGACGGCGGCGGACTACGCGCTCGTGCAGTCCTACGGCGGTTACACGACGAACCTGCCGTTGGAGGACCTGCTCGACGGGCAGGCGTGGGTGGCCTACCGCTACGACGACGACGACCTCACGCCCGAGCACGGCGGACCGGCCAGGTTGCTGGTGCCGCACCTGTACTTCTGGAAGTCGGCCAAGTGGGTCCGCGGGATCCAGCTGCTTCTCGAGGACGAACCCGGCTTCTGGGAGAGCGCGGGCTACCACGACTACGGAGATCCATGGCGCGAACAGCGGTATCAGGGCGACTGACCTGGCGGGTGGCCGAACTGGCCGAGACCGCCGATCTCACCGCGAGCGCGCGCAGGCTCGTGTTCGACGTGCCGGGCTGGCCGGGACATCTGCCGGGCCAGCACGTCGACCTCCGGCTCACCGCCGAGGACGGCTATTCGGTGCAGCGCAGCTACTCGATCTCGTCCGCGCCCGACGGCGACCGGATCGAACTGGCCGTGCAGCGGGTGGCCGACGGCGAGGTGTCGCCGTACCTGTGTGACGTGCTGGCCGCGGGCGACCAGATCGAGCTGCGCGGCCCGGTGGGCGGCTGGTTCGTGTGGCGTCCCGCCGACCAGGCACCGGTGACGCTGGTCGCCGGCGGCTCCGGCATCGCGCCGCTGATGGCGATGATCCGCACACGGGCAGCCGAGGGCAGCCGCGTGCCGTTCCGCCTGGTGTACTCGGTGCGCACGCCCGACGACGTGTACTTCGCCGACGAGCTGCGGCACCGAGCGCGCGAGGACGCGGGCCTCGACGTGAAACTCGTGTACACCCGGCGGACTCCGGAAGGTTCTCCGGAGCCGCCGGGCCGGCTGGGTGTGGCCACAATCAACACGTACGCCTGGCCCGCCGAGTTCACCCCCAACTGCTTCGTGTGCGGGCCCACCGGTTTCGTCGAGACGGTGTCCGACGTGCTCGTGGCGCTCGGCCACGACCCGCGGCGCATCCGCACCGAACGCTTCGGCTGACAGGAGACCACCGATGAGCGACGACCACGTCGACGGCAACGCGCTCGCGGGCGACCTGCGGGAGATCTTCGCGGTGGACCTCACCGCGGCGACGGGACGCTGCGCGGGCTGCGGGTATCAGGGATCCGTGGCGACGTTGCGCGTCTACCGCAACGCGCCGGGGCTGGTGGCGCGCTGTCCGCACTGCGAGGAGGTCGTGCTGCGGCTGGTGCGCGGCCGGGACCGCGCGTGGCTGGACCTGCGGGGCACGGTGAGCCTGGAGATTCCGTTGCCGTCGTAGAGCGCTGCGTGCCACCACCGTCCGGGGCGGTGGTGCTCGGGTGATCCAGTCACCGCCCGTGAGAAACCTGTCCGGTTTGTCGTGCCCGTTACCCCCGATCGGCCGTAGCCGGTCCCGGAGGCCTGTGCCTGGATAGATGGGAGCGCTCTTACAACGTTGTAAAACGAAGGGGATCTCGCCGATGAGAAAAGCCGCCCCCGCACTCGTCGCTCTGCTGATGGCGCTGGGCGTCGCGCCCGGCACGTCACCGGCCGATGCCGCCGAGCCCGTGCACGGCCTGAAGGGCGAGTACTTCAGCATGTCGGCGCCGGGTGCGCGCGACTTCGCCACCCTCGCGGGAACCGTGCTGGACGCCGAGGTGAACCACCCGGACCTGACGTCGGTCTTCGGGTTCCTGGCCGGCCGCACCGAACACACGACCGCGCGCTGGACCGGCAGCATCACCGTGCCGCGGACCGGCGACTACACGTTCCACGCCATCGGTGACAACGGTTTCCGGCTGTTCGTGGACGGCAAGCCGGTGATCGACCACTGGGTCGGCGACTGGGATCGCGAGCAGACCAGCGCGCCGGTGGCGCTCACCGCGGGCCGCAAGTACGACTTCCGGCTGGAGATGTTCCAGGACACCGGTGGCGCCAACATGTTCCTGCGCTGGTCGAGCGCCTCGATCGCCAAGCAGATCGTGCCGGAGTCCGCGTTCACACCTCCCGCGGACTTCCAGGTCGTGCCGCGCGACGCGAGCGTGTCGGCGGACGGGCGGGTGCTCACGGCGGACTTCGGCGGGCGCGTCACGGGTACCGCGGACCTCCAGGACCACCTGCGGGTCGAGGCGGACTCGACGCCGATGCCCATCGCGGCGATCATGCCCAACCGCACGCGTGTCACCGTCCGGCTGGCGGAGGAAGTGCTGAAGGGGCAACGGGTTCGGCTCTTCTACGACGGTGCGGGGGCGCTTGCCGTGGACGGCGCCAAGGTGCAGAAGACAGCGCGCACCGTTAAGAATTCTTCGATGGAGAGGCTCAGGACGCCCTGGGGCGAGAAAGTGGACACCCGCAACCCGTTGCCGGAGTACCCGAGGCCGCAGCTGGAACGCGAGAAGTGGCTCAACCTGAACGGCCCGTGGGAGTTCGCGGGCGCGAAGGCCGGGCAGCAGCCGGTCTTCGGGCAACGGTTGCCCGAGCGCGTGATCGTGCCGTTCCCGATCGAGTCGCAGCTCTCCGGACTGGAGCGGCACGAGGACCACATGTTCTACCGCCGCACGGTCACCGTGCCGCGGGACTGGTCGGGGCAACGGGTGAAGCTCCACTTCGGAGCGGTCGACCACGAGGCCAGGGTGTGGGTCAACGGCAAGCTGGTGGCTGAGCACTCCGGCGGTTACACGGCGTTCAGCGCGGACATCACCAGCGCGATCAAGAACGGCGAGCAGGAGATCGTCGTCGCGGTCACCGACACGACCGGCCCGCACCAGCCGAAGGGCAAGCAGTCCCGCGACCCCGGCGGGATCTTCTACACGCCGTCGTCGGGCATCTGGCAGACCGTGTGGATGGAACCGGTGCCGGACAAGGCGATCGACGAGATCAAGATGACGCCCGACCTCGCCACGAGCTCGCTCGCACTGGAGGTCAGGTCGGCAGGGAACGCCACCGTCACGGCCGTTGCCAAGGACGCCAAGGGGAAGCAGGTCGGCACTGTCACCGGGCGTGCCAACACCAAGCTGTCCCTGACGGTCGCCGACCCGCACCTGTGGACGCCGGACGACCCGTATCTCTACCAGCTGGAGATCAAGCTGGGCGGCGACCGGGTCAAGAGCTACTTCGGCATGCGGTCCACCGGGATCACGAACGTCGGCGGGCAGCCCAAGCTGACGCTCAACGGGAAGCCGATCTTCTCGTTGATGATGCTGGACCAGGGTTTCTACCCGGACGGCCTCAACACGGCGCCGAGCGACGAGGCGCTGGTGTTCGACCTGAAGGCGCAGAAGGACCTCGGCTTCAACTCGGTGCGCAAGCACATCAAGGCCGAGCCCGCCCGCTGGTACTACCACGCCGACCGGCTGGGGTTGTTGGTGTGGCAGGACTTCGTGTCCGTTGAGGACGGAAGTGCCGTCGAGGCGCGGCAGGCCTTCCTCGACGAGAACCGCGAACTGATGAAGCAGCTGCACAACTACCCGTCGATCTACGCGTGGATCGTGTTCAACGAGGGCTGGGGCGAGTGGGATCGCACCGTCACCGGCGAGATCACCGACAGCGTCGAGGCCGCCGACCCGAGCCGGATCGTCAACGCGCACAGCGGCGTGAACTGCTGTGCCTCCAAGGGTGACTCCGGCAAGGGTGACGTGATCGACCACCACGACTACAACAACACCGACCCGGCACGCCCGGACGGCAGGCGGGTCGTGATGGACGGCGAACACGGCGGCTTCACCCTGCGCACGCCGGGACACCAGTGGCCGGGCGCGCCCACGGTGATCTACAGCGGCGTGCCGGACAAGGCGGCGCTGACCGCGAAGTACGTCGACAACACCCGCTCGTTCTACCTGGGGCAGGCGCGCGCTGAGCTGTCGGCGTCGGTCTACACGCAGGTCACCGACCTCGAGAACGAGCTGAACGGGATGTGGACCTACGACCGCAAGAGGATCAAGGTCGATCCCGGTCCCGTCCGCGAGATCAACAGGCGGGTGATCGAGGCCGGCGAGAACGCGGGCAAGCCGTACCCCTACGCGGGACGCGGCGAGTGGAAGCTCGACGAGGACGCGGGAACGACCGCGGAGGACTCGAGCGGCGGCGGCAACCCGCTGACGCTGAGCCCGACCGGTGCCGCCTGGAAGGACGGTGCGCTGGAGTTCACCAACGGCTCCGCGGACACCTACGGCCCGGTGATCGACACGACCCGCGACTACACGGTGTCCGCGAAGGTCCGGCTCGACGAGGTGCCCGGCAACTTCGCCACGGCGGTGAGCCAGGACGGCAGGGAACGGGAGAACCCCTTCTACCTGCAGTACGGGCAGGGCGCGTTCGCGTTCAGCACGCCGGGCGGCAACCGGGCCCGGTACGAGATCACGCCGGAGATCGGCCGCTGGTACGAGCTCAAGGGTGAACGCAGGGGTGACGAGATCCGGCTGTACGTGGACGGAACGCTGGTCGCGACCGCTCCGGCGGGACCGGCGCTCGTGAGCACCGGTGCGCTGTCGGTGGGACGGGCGAAGTTCGGCGGTCAGAACGCGGACTTCTGGCACGGAGCGATCAAGGAGGTCCGCGTCAGCTCCTGATGGTGCTAGGCACCGGGGTCCCAGGCCACGAGGCGGTCGAAGACCTCCCGGCCGCCGTCGAGCTTCACGGAGTCGAGCGGAATGCGGCCGTAGAACCACAGGACCAGGTCGCGGGCGGCACCGGTGGCGGAGGAGTCGGCGTCACCGGTCGCCGCGGTGATCCGCGCGCCCTCGGCGGAGAGCTGGACGCGCCACGAGCGGCCCTCGGTGGCGTGGTAGTCGACGGTGGTGGGCTCGTGCGGCCAGGGACTCGTCGTGGAGACGCAGGTGGTCAGGAACTCGTCGACGCCGTCGAGCGCGATGTCGTCCGGCAACGGCTGCGCGGCGCCCACCGCGAGTTGGGCGTCGTAGGTGTGCACTGCCATCTGCTGGAGCTGGTGGCGGGCCACGGCGCGGCAGGTCCGCGGCGACTGCGAGTCGCCCCACCACGTCCAGCAGCCGCGGTCGGGGCCCGCTTCGCGCAGGGCGTCCACCAGCTGCCGCGTCGAGTCGGCCAGCCACTCCAGCAGGGCCTCGCGATCGGCGGGCGCGGTGGCGTCCGTCGTGGCCTTGGCCGTGGCGTCTGGTCCCGCGGCGACGGTCGCGGCCCAGGCCACACGGCCCTCGCCGATGTGTTCGGCCAGTTCGAAGAGTGTCCACTCCGGACAGGTCGGCACCTGCACGTCGAGGCTCGGCGCGGACGCGATCGCGGCGCGGAAGGCGGTGGACCGGTCCTCGATCAGGCGCAGCAGATCGGGGAAGGCCAGAAGATCATGCACTGCGGTTGTCTACCACCGCGGCCGTGACGCGGACAGCGAATTTCAGCGAGGGCGCGCGCAGCCGGTGGTCACCAGGTCGGTGATCGTGTGACTACACAGTCACGAGATCCGCGCACGGCACAGCGGCGAGCTCGTCACCGTCGCGGACGGGTCGACCGCCGACGGTGCACAGGTGATCCAGTGGCCGGACCAGAACCTGCCAGAGCAGCAGTGGTCGCTGGTTCCGCTGACGAACTGATCTGCTGAGCCCACCCCTACTGGTCGGGTTGGATGATCACCAGTCGGAATGTTGCCGACGGCGACTCGCGTCCGCAGGTCTGCAGCATGTGCCAGGCCAGGTTGCCAGGGCCGTTGTCGGCTTGGAGAAGTCGTTGCCTGCTGATCCCGAGGATGCCGTCCGGGCTCTCGTCGAGGATCTCCGGCGTGCCGACGAGCACCGCCAGGCCAAACGCCAGCACGTCGGCGCTCAGGTCGTCGTCCAGGTCGTCGGTGAGTCCGATCTTGCACTGCGGCTCGCCGTCGTGGTCGGAACCGAGGCCGACCAGGCCCGCGAGTCCCGCACTGCGGGCCGCGGGCACCTCGAACACTCGGATGCCGGTGCCCATCGCCAATGCCATCAGCCTGGCTGTCGGAGTGGTGAGCAGGGGGTCGTTGATCGAGGCCTCGTCTTCGTCTGCGGGGTTGTCGGCGCGCTCGCACATGATGTGTCAGATCGTAGGTGAAGTGCGCCGGGGAATCGGTGTAGCGCGCGGGTAGGACATCCGGCGCACCAGCACCTCCATCGGCCCGCGCTGTCCGGTGCGGCGCATCCATTCGGCGAGCAGTACCGAGACGGCGAAGACGACAGCGGCGATGCCACAGCTGCCGGCCAAGCTCACTTCGTCGCGCAGGTCGAAGGTGAACGGGTAGAACAGCGCCAGCCACACCGCGGACTGGAACAGGTGGAACGTCAGTGATCGCTGGCCCGGCGCGGCCAGTGCGGTGGTGATCCGTCCGGGCCTGTCCCCGATCCGAGCTGACGCCAGGCCGACCGCGGTGGCCAGGCCGATGCCGCCGGCGAACCCGGTCAGGTCGTGCGCGACGGTGACCGTCCACTGTAGACCGATGGTGTTGGTGCGCCACCCCCGGCGGCCAGCAGGGCAGCCGGGGGTGGCCGATCAACGTCAGGGTGAGCAGGCCGAGAGCAGCACGGTGCAGTGTCGAGCGGTGATCGGCGGGGTGGTCCAGAAATCTGCGGCGGGCCGCCCAGATGCCCAGCAGCACCATCACGACACCCGGTAGCGCGCCTTGGTCACGTTGGCGAGCACGTGCGCGCCGTAGCTGGACTGCATGAACTGCGCGAAGGGGGAGGCGCAGCGGGCCTCCGTCCGACGCGCCGGCCGAAGAACGGCTCGACGCGTCCGGCGCCGGTGCTCGCGGATCCGTACGGACGCGATCCTGACGCGGTGGCCGACGCGTTCGAGGAGCCGACCTCCATGCTGGCGCAGGCAGGCCTCCCTCAGATGGCGGCGAGTGTGTTCGCCTGCCTGTACGTGATCGACTCCGGCAGCCTCATTGCGGCCGAGCTGGTGCGGCAGCTGCGGGTCAGCCCGGCATCGATCTCCAAGGCGGTGGCTTTCCTGGAGGGGCAAGGACTCGTCCGGCCGGCGCTCGTGTCGCCGGGGCGGCAGAGTTCCTGGACCGCATCGGCGAGGAACTCGTCCAGGCCGCCGAGCGCTGGTGGCACGATCGCCCAGGGCGCTGAAAGTGGTCAGAGGTGCGGTGGTGCCGGCTGTTCGCTGACCCAGCCAGGAACGAGCCGGCGATTGCCGTGAGCTACCGGGTTCCTGGGTTGCGTTGCCATTCACCAGGAAGCTGGAGATGTTCGGTGGGAGGAGGCGACCGCTCCCACGAGGTGCGGTATCCCGCAGACCGGGCACCCCGAGCCCACGGTCGACACAGGCCATCCTCAGTTCCGGAACTGGACACCCACCGGGTGATTTTTCGAGAACCTCACGGAGAAGGTGACTGGCTGTCGATTCTGTGCATCGGTGGAATATCTATAGCGCTCACCGCCGATGTGTCGAGGCCGGCCCGCACTCCGTCACCGTACCGGGTGAATCTGTTGCAACATTGGGACCTGGCGGTGGAATGCGGCTGAGCTGGCGACTTCCGAGAGTGACTGGGTTGTCGGGGCACTCGGACGGGGAGGCGCCTGCCCGCTGCCTTCACCCGATCCCTTCGCTGTGGTTTACTTCTCGTCCAAACGAGCGGTGCTCGAACTTCCGCGACAACAGTTCGTCAGGCAGAAGCCAGGCCCGAGGCCCTTCGCTTCGGCGCTTGGAATGCCATGACGATTCTGCATGGAGCGCATGTCCGGTGTATCGCCAGCCCTTCACCGTATCCGGCGGTTTTGCTGACGTTCCGGTCAGCGGATTCCGCCACGACTCAAACGCGGGACAAGCATGAACTTCCAGTTCGCCCAGAAGGCTGTCGTGATCCAGGACGGCGCCCTTCTCATGGTTCGCAAGAGCGCGGAAGACCCGCACAATCCGAACCGGTGGGAGCTCCCGGGGGGTCGCATGAAGTCGCACGAGTCGATCGACGAGCACCTGTGTCGTGAGATCTGGGAAGAGGTCGGACTGAAGGTCGCCCCTGGGCGGCCTCTTTCGATTTGGTCGTGGACCATGAACGGCGGGAGCGGCGCCGTAACCGTGGTCGCTGTCGCAAGGGCCTGCGATGTGCTGGACGGGACGATCACAGAGGACAACCGGGACGAGGACGACTACCTGGCGGAGAGCGAGTGGGTGCCGCTCGACGCGGTGCTCGGGCGGGACGTCATCCCGAGCCAGGAGCACGTTCTGCGGGAGATCGTGGCGGCGTCGCTGTTGGGCGCGTCTCGCTGACATGGACCTGCCCGGTAGACCTGCGCGCATCGTCATCTCGGGTTGCACGGCGGCGGGCAAGACCACGCACGCACGGCTGCTGGCACGCGAGCTGGGATGGCGTTACGTGGGCATGTCCACCGTGATGCGCGAACTTCTCGGTGTGACCGCTCAGGCCCGGGAATGGGAGCCCGGCTTCGATGCCCGGCGTGCTGCCGACGTCCGGATCGACCGTGTCGCCGACGAGCGGATGACGGAGTTCATCGCAGGCCAGGAGAAGGTCGTGGTGGACGCGTGGCTCCAGCCCTGGCTCCAGCCGGCCGGCACCGCGGTCAACGTGTGGTTCGAGTCAGACCATCGCAGCAGGGCCATGAAGTGCGCGGTGTCCTTTCTCCGAAACGGAGAAGAGCGTTCGCTCGCCGCCAGCAGCGACCTCGTCGCAGCCAAGGACTTGTTCTCCAGAGAGCAGTTCGCTCGCCTTTATGGGATCTCCTTCTCGTACTCGCCCGAGGTCTTCGACCTGCGGTGCGACAACTCCGGCTTCATCCGCACACCCACAGTGGACGACTCGGACCGCGGTATCCGCGATTTTCAGAGAGTCCTGATGAGAGACGTAGAGGGCCTGCTGGCAGATCGACCATCCTGACGAGGAGCCGACATGCACCATGAGGGATGCTTCCTGTGCGGCGCCATCCTGGGTGACCGGGACATTCCGTGGACGGACCGACCGTTGTTCCTGGATCCCAGGTTCGGTGCGGTGGTGCCGGGGGCGGGGGCGTTGGTGGCGGGGTACGTCCTCATCGCCCCGACCACGCATTCTCCGAGCCTGTGCGCTGTTCCCCTGCGATCCGGTTTTGCGGAGTTCCTCTCGACGGCGCTGGATTTCCTTCAGGAAGCTCTGGGGCCCTTGACCTACTGGGAGCACGGAGGGACCTCGGCCGACTTCCGCTCGCCGACTTCCGCGTGCGTCGACCACGCCCATCTCCACGTTGTGCCCGGCAGTCCGCCACTGACCCTGCCCTCACCGTCCATTGTGGAATCTGATGATCTCGTCGCTTTGCTGGACGCCGCGCACGCGGACTGGTCGGCACGCCCGTACCTCCTCGTAGGTGGTACGGACAGGAAGTGTTCGCTCAGCTCCGACATCGGTGTGCCGCAGTATTTCCGGCGGCAGTTGGCCCAGTGGACGGGCGAGCCGCATTCCTGGGACTACGCGGCGGTGCCAGGAGAGACGCGCATGAGGGAGACCGTGGTCCGCCTGTTGCGCCGGAGCCAGGGCACAATGACATGAGTACGCGACTTCTGCCCGCAGTTCGACAGTACCGATGCGTGGACGAGGACCTCGTCAGGATCTCCTTGGCGGCGGTGAAGCGGCGGTTCGAGGTCCTCCTCGCAGTGGGGGCCCAGGCGAAGCGGTTGCCAGGGCCGCTGATGGCGGCGGGCCAGTACCTCGACCGCCACGACTTCGAACAGCGCGGTCTCTTCGGCACCGCCGCGGCGATCCTGGTGTTCGCCCAGGCCGGGCAGGACGAGAAGTCGATCGAGACGATCCAGGTCCTCGTGGACTACCTGCACGACCGGGCCTGCCTCGAGCCGCGACTCGCCGCCTCCGCCGAGGAATCGATCGAGATCAGCCGTCGCATCGAGGTCGAGAAGCTGGACACGTTCAAAACAGCGGATCTGGTGTTCGCGTTGTCCTTCGTCCCCGCGGCCGTGTCCCGGCGGGACGAGTTGCTGCGATCGCTGACGCGGCGGATCGAGCAGGCTCGGCTGCCCCAGGGTGGCTGGGCGACGCGGCTCGAGGAGTCAGGTGCGTTCGATCCCCTTGCGACAGCTCATGTCGTGCGTGCGATCCGTGCCGCGGCTGTTCCCGTGCGGGCAGCCGACACGGACGCGCTGTTCGAAGCCGCACTTGGCGGAGAGACGCGTGACACGGACAAGTACGTCCGGTGCTTCGCCTTGCTGGCGCTCACATACTGCGATGCCGACGTTCATCGCCCGGCAATCGAGAACGAGTTCAAGCGCCTCACTCGTGAGCTCCGTGCCGATCTCGGTGTGTTCGCGGAGGCCAACTACGAGTACACCGTTGGAAAACGTCAGTACTACGTGCGGATTCCGTGGCAGTTGTACCTGGTCGAGCTCACCGTGCGGCTTCACCCGACGAGCCGCTTCTTCCACTCGTACGTCCAGGACCACCTGCTCCGAGTCATCGCAGCGGTCAACTCACCGGACGGGTTCCGGTATCCGGCGTCCGGCAGCGCTCTGTCGACCCGGACGTACGGCACGGTGTGCAACCTCTTTCACGAGATCCGTGGTCGCCTGTCGAGCGTGCCGCGCATGCGGATGGCCAGCCAGCTGATCAACAACGCCACCCGGTTCGCGTACTCGAGAACGGCCGCGATCGTGTTGTGGCTGTTGATCAGCGCAGTGGTGGTGATCACCACGGTGCAGTGGTGGGCGGACGATCGGAGTTCGGCGGCGGAGCTCACCCCGAACTTCCTCGCGACGTTCGTGCTGGTGCTCGGCCAGATCGCTCTCAACCGGTTCCGCCGCTAGACCGCCGTTTGCGTGCTGTGAGCCGGGTGAACGAGCTGGAGTACCCGAACGCGTCACCATCGCTCTGACCCAGGTCTTCCACGTCGAACAGCAGCGCCGTCACCTCGTGGAGGTAAGGCGGGTCGACGAAGTGCCGCACATGGCCGTCCAGGGCGTACATGTCCTGCTCCAGGCGGGTTCCTCTGGCGTACAGAGGATCCCTGGTAGACCTGAAGAGAGCCACGAATACGCCACCGGGTCTGAGCACCCGGCTGATCTCGGCCAGCACCTGCCTGGTCACGCTGTCGGTGAAGTAGTGCAACGACAATCGGCTGTAGACGACGTCGAAGCGCTCACAACGCATCGGCAGAGGACTTGCCGTGTCAGCGGCGACGTAGGTGACGCCACCGTTGCCACCGGACCTGGCTTCGCGCAGGGCAACCGGGGAGATGTCGGTTGCCACCACCGAGTGACCCTTTTCGCTGAAGTAGCGCGCGTCGCGCCCGCTGCCACACCCGAGCTCGAGGACGAGCCCGGGGTGATGGAGCATTCTCCCGGTCGCGAGAGCCAGGTTCGAGGGTCCCGTCGCCGACGGAGTCAGTCTGTGTGCGCGATGCAGGTCGTCCCAGTACGGGGCTTGGTTCGCCATTGACCGTCTCCGTGGCATGCGGACATGATTGAGGTGCGGACGTCGCAGCGTATCCGAGCAGACGGATTTCGCCTGTGGTCACCGCTGGTGAGCACACCTCCATCGAGGAGCGTCAGGGCGTGCCCGCGAACGCATGCCCAGGGGGCGATGACCACCCTCCCCGCCGCACCGGCCGTTCCGCCGAGACCTGCGCGTCCGCGGTCTGGTGAGGGGAAAGCGGGCGGCGATCGGGTCGGTCGCCTGGGAGGTACGGCACGTGATGTTCTCGAAGGCTGGAAGCCGGTGCGGCAGCTGGGCTTCGGGGTCGTAGGTGGCGTAGGCGGCGACTTCACTGTCGAGCCCCGCGGCGCGCCCTCGCGGTGGGGTCCAGGCGTCCGAGCTGCTACCCCGAATCCGCGGCGGTCACCATCAGGTGTCCGGATCGCCGGAGCCGTCTTCGACTCGCGCGGTGGCGCGAAGGTTGTCGCGCAACGCGATGTGGCGGAACTCGTACACCGCCCCGGTCTGCCGCAGCACGGCCCGGTCACAGGCGTCGTCGAGGAAGGCGTTGAGGTTCCACGGGAGTCGCCCGGTCAGTGGGAGCCAGAAGCGCACGATCACGACCCAACGTCCCCACGCCGTTCCGCTCAACGCGAAGACGATCGCGACGGCGCCGGCCACCTCAACCGCGCGGCGGAAGTCGAACAGGCTGTACGTGGGCACGCTCGCGGCGACACCGTAGACGAGTGATCGCACGATCGCGCACTTGCGGTCGTCCGAGATCATCCGAACGGGGCACGGCGCCGCATGCGTGTTGACGGACTTGCTCAGCACCCTTTGGCACAGTGCTGTTCCCATGTACGCCAGCGCTCCCGCGATCCAGCACACCAGTCCGAACGCGACACCCCTGACGGCTCCGTGATCGGGAGAGTTGCCCGCGGTCATCAGCCCGAACCCGAGGCCGACCACGCCGCCGAACAACAAGCCCTCGTCGAGGTTGCCACGGGTGCCCTTCGCGACCTCGCGCCGCATCGCGGACAGGAACTCACGCACTTGGAAGTGCGCTTGGGCGGGGCGCGGAGACCGCTTGATGGTGATGGTGAAGAGCGCCGCGCAGATCACGGTGAGCAGTGCGGCAGCGTCAACGCGGAAGAGAGCGCCGAACACAGCCGCGAACATCGCCGTGTAGAGAACCAGGGCGGTCGCCGGGTAGACGCGACGGCTCAGTCTCCACCAGGCGACCTCCTGGCCGCGTCCGTGAGCGAGGTGAGTCAGCCACCTGCGTGCGTTGGTCGCGGTGTACCTGTTGCCGAGCCGGGTGGCGGCAGACCTGCGGCGACGGGGCTGGCGGTACACCGCTGGGAGGAATGCGTTGAGCAGGTGTGCCTCGACCATCGCGCGCGAGTGGAACTGGCTGGCGTCGAGCAGTTCCTTGGGGTTTGCGTCCGGGGCGTCGCTGTAGATGGTGCGGGCGAGTCCGACCATCAGCGGCGTCGACAACGCGGCGGTCAGGTTCGCTGCTGCACCGTCGTCCGGGTGCTCGCGCAGTTCCGCGAGCACCGTCTCCCAGTCCGCTCTCTCTCCGGGGGAGGCGAACCGTTGTGCCGAGGTGCGTGGCAGGTACGACGCGATGTCGGTCAGTTCCAGGTCGGAGAGCTCGATGGCTGCTGCAGCGGTCAGCACGTCCGCCGACCGCGCCGCCGCGACGAACTCCTCGGTCCTGCTCGTCACGATCACCGCCATCCGGTTGCGGTTGAGGGCTTCCAGTGCTGCCGTGCGCAGTCCGGCCGCCATCTCGTCGAAGCCGTCCAGCACCGGGAGGATCTTGCGTCGGTCCACCAGCTCGGCGGCGAAGTTCTCGATTCCGGTGCCGGGCACGTCGAGTCCGGGGTGGTCGCGGAGCAGCTGCCCGACGAGCCAGCCGCGAAACGTCGTGGTGGCCGGATTCCACGAGCTCAGGTTGAACATGACCGGGACCAAGCCGCCGCGTCGGCGTCGGCTCAACAGGTCCAGCAGAAGGTGGAGTGCCGATCACCGTTTTGCCCGATCCGGCACCGCCCAGGATCACCAGCCGGCGGGACGGGATGCGCTGGTAGGTCTCGGCGATCTCGCTGAGCTCCCCGCTGAGGTCCAGTGGACCGCAGGTCTTCCCACCCGGGAGCTGACAGATGTTGGCCCAGTGGTCGGTCAGGCTCTCGTCGACCGTGGTCCACCGAAGCGTCAGCGGGAACGGGTCGTGCAGGCGTCGGCGCTCCTCCTCGTAGCGCCATTGCGAGGTGATCGTCGCCGCCAGGTTGTCGGCGACGTCGTTCAACCGGTCTCGATCGGTGATCGCGCGGTCCGTCGGTGCCGACGAAGTGCGCCGCACCTCGAAAACGACCGAACCCAGCGCGAGCACGATGAGCGCGCCCCACACGACGGGGCCGCACCAGGACGGCAGCGCGATCGTGTCGGTCGCGAGATTGACCACCACTGCCAGTACAACTGCGACAACAGCGGCTGTTGCCACACCAGGCCGTCGCACGGCCGTTCCCCCTCTACCGTCGCGATGAGCGAAGTCCCCAACCTGCTGTCATGTCTGCACGGCCCTCTCACGAGGGTGCCGGGAGGATGCAGGTGCGACGAAACGTGTTGCCGTGCCAAGGAAAGCTTCCGTTCTGCGGTGGACGACGAGCTGGGGTTATCGGCAGAGGCGTCGTCGATGTCGAACATCTGAGCGGCTGCATCACCGGATCGTGACTGCTCCTGCTGGCACGCGAAGTCCTAGACTCAACGCGCGTTCCTCTGGTGCTCCTGACAGTCAGACCAGGTAGTGCAGGTTGAACAACGGCAGCCTCCTGCTGGCGGAGGAGGCTGTGTGGGCGGCTGTTGTCACCCGAACGAGGTCAGCATGGCGGACCAAGGCCGTGCGTCATGACCAACGACGCGTCCCGATCAGGTGAACGGCGGGTACGGGGCGCCGAATGGCGGTTTCCGGCCTGTTCGGCTGATCAGCGCGACTGTTTCCTTTCGGGTCAGTGAACTAACGGATAAGACCGGTAACGGCCGTACGGTTTGCGCTGACAACCTTGCCTTGCGGTGGAAGTGGACAAATTGTGGCCATTTCCCCGGTGGTATTCCCCGTCCGCGTGAAACTGTTACCGCCGGTAGTCGCGATGCTGCGCATTGCGTGCGTAGCGCGCAGGTGAGCTGACCGTTCGCCGTTTCTCGGCGGGATTCACGGATCTCCGTGACGTCGCTCGACATCGTCTCCGCGTTACCTCGGTGGACACCTGGTTCACGGTTCACCTATTCCATGTGACTCGTGTCAAGAACGGTTTTCCGGCAGTGCCGAATATTTCTTCAGGGGTCTTTACATGTGAAGAACGGCGGGGTCATACTCTCGCCCACTTCATTCATCCGGGGGTTTCCTGTTGAGAGGGTCATGTTCGTGAACGAACCCCGGTTTGCCGGGGTGAGGGGGATCGGTCAGCTCGTCGGTGAACTCGTCCGCCGTCCAGACCGCCACAGTCGCCCACTGCCGATCGTGGTCGCACTCGGCCCGCGAGGGGCTGGTAAGACCACATTGGTGCGCGCGATCGAGGACAGCTTCGCGGGGCACGTACCGCAGGTGGTTCTCGACTTCGAGAAACACCCGGACGCGCGTCCGTTCGAAGTCTTCTCGAAGCTCGCTGTCGGACTCAGCAGGCACTGTCCGCAGTTCGGCAGGCTTCCGTTTCCGCTCGTGTCGCTGTGTTCGGCGGTCGTCGCGAGAGAACCGGATGTCGCCATCGGGCCGCGGGTCGCCGAGGAGCTGCGCGAAGCGATCGCCCAGACCAGCCCGACGATCGGATTCGCCACCAGGATCGCGGATCTGGCGCGAAGCGTCTCCGAGGCGGGCAGTGCGCCAGAACTGGGCGGCGCGGTGGACGTGCTGGTGAAGCTGATCGCGATGGCGGAGGGCCGACGGCTGTCGAACCGGTTCCGCAAGATCGGTGCCGGTGACGCCAGAGCGGTGCTCACCGACCTGATCACGGCGGTCCGCGACGACGTCGACAACGAGGCCGTCGACAAGACGTTCGGCAAGGCGTTCTGCGCCGATCTCCGGTGCGCCTTCGACGGCTGGGTCAACAGCGCCCGCAGGTCCGCGAACTGCCTGGTGCTGCTGGACAACAGCCATTTGCCGGCAGGTCAGGCGTTCCTGAGCGTGCTGCAGCAGGTCAGGGGTGAAGATCCGGTGGCTTTCGTCGCGACGAGCCGGGAGTGGAACGCTTCGTGGCGCCACCGGTGGCGGCGTCCGGGAATCGCGGACGAACCCGGTTCCGGGCTGCCGCCGCCGCGCCGTCCGGACCAGGCCGGCGGCGACGCCGTGGACGCAGAGCGGCTGAGCAAGGACTGGTACCTCGTGCTGCTCGGAGAGCTCACCGAACAGGACACGACTGAGCTGGCCCCGTCGCACGCGTCGTTCGTGCACCGGCTGACCGGAGGCCTGCCGTGGGCGGTGCGGCGGGTGGTTTCTGCTCTGCCGGACTCTCCGTCAGTGCGCGACCTGCGTTCAGTGCTCGCCGGGCTCGCTGATGAAAGCGCGAAGTACCTGCTGCAGGAGTTCGAGAGCCTGACCGAACAGGAAGACCTGATCACCGCGAGCGCCGGGAGGGGTATCGAGTTCCTGGCGGACCCGAAGGTGCTCGGCTCCGAGATGCCCTACGGACTCGGTGAGCTGCGTGCACCTTTGGTCAACAACTTCTGGGTGCGCGGAGAAGGCGAACGCCTGGTCCTGAACCCCTGGTTGCGTCGCGTGCTGCTGTACCTGCTGGCAACGCGTCCCGACGACCACCGCGCCAGCTGGGCCAAGGTCCACACCTTGTGCCGGACGCGGCAGGAGAAGCACGGCAGCCAGGTGGAGGCGCTTTACCACCGCCTCGCGCTGGAGGACGTGGAGTCCGTCGTCGTACACCTCAGCGGTCCGCTCGACGCGGACGACGTCCTCTTCGGTGACAAGGCGGGCAGGCTGTGGCTTCAGGATCTGGACGCGATCACGGCCGCACCGAACCGACTGCCGGCTGACCGAGACCCGCGCGACCAGGTCGAGCAGCTCATCGAGACCATCCCCCACGCCAGGAACTCCAGAGCGCTGTCCCGTCTCGTAGCGGCGTTGTGGTTGTACAGCGACCCGCTGGCGGATCCCTCCCGGGCGCTGCGGCAGACGATCGCGACTGCGCTCGACCACGTCGCGATTCAAGTGCACGGCGCGGGCGCACTGGTACTCCAAGATCGCGCGGAAGCGTACCGAAAGGGCCTGTTGTGAGCTCGTTGATCAACCCCGACATTCCGAAGCCCTGGTGGCGCCGAATGACGCCGTGGATCGTCATCTTGGTGATGTTGATCCTTGGAGGTGTGGCCGTCTCGGTGCCGATGGTGTTGAGCGCCGCGAGCTCCTGCGCCGACGGCGTCGTGAAGCACGGGGAGAACGGTGAGTGCGTCGGCGTGACGGATGGCAGCTACGTGTTCGACCCGGATCTCGCAGACGTCGAACGCCTCATCAAGGACGAGAACGACCAGGTCCTGAGTGCCAAGAAGCCATACGTCACCGTGGGTTTCTTCGTGCAGATGACGTTGACGGAGAACGACACGGTGCCGATGTCGTGGGTCAGGCACCAGCTGCAGGGCGCCTATCTCGCACAGTTCCGGGCCAACCACCACCACGTCGCGGGAGATCTGCCGCTGGTGAGACTGCTGCTCGTCAACCCGGGCACGGAGATCGCGTTGTGGGAGCCCGCCATCACTGAGCTGGCGACCAGACGGGCCGCACCGGACAACCTCGTCGCGGTCGCCGGGATGGGCATCAGCACGGACAACGCGAGAAAGGCGATGCGTCGCCTGGCCGAGATGAACGTGCTGATGCTGGGCGCGACCGTGACGTCGGACGACCTGCAGGACATCCCTCTGCTCCTGCGCATGGCGCCCACCAACTCCGGGCAGGCCAAAGCCGCGGCGAACTACATCAAGCCGACGGCGGCCACGGCGATGCTCGTGCAGGACGGCAGCAAGAACGATCTGTACCCGGCGACGCTTGCCAAGTCGTTCGCGGACACCTTCGTCGACGAGCAGCACCGCATCCTCGGGCAGACCGAGCTGTACGACTCCAGCCTGTCCAGTGTGGACAACACCTTTCTGCAGATGATCCCGAACATCTGCAACAGCAAGCCACAGGTCGTGTACTTCGCCGGCCGCGGCAAGCACCTCGCGTCGTTCGTCACGCAGCTGACGGGGCGGCGGTGCAAGGATCACCGGATCACGGTTCTGACGGGCGACGACGTCTCCTCGACCCTGTTCGGCCAAGGTGAGCTCGGGAGGGCGTTGGACTCCGGGGTCCAGGTCGTGTTCACCACGCTCGCACACCCCGAGGCGTGGCGTCTCGCGCCCCAGGCCTTCGAGAACGCCGCCACGTTCCCCTTCGTGGAGAGGGTGTGTTCGGTCTGTTTTCCCGCTTTGTTCCCCAAGGACACGCTCGACGACGCCAGCGCGATCATGTCCTACGACGCGGTGCTCACTGCTGCCTACGCGATTCGCTTCGCGGCGGGGAATTCCGGTCGTGTGGTCAGCACAGCGGATCTGCTCCAGGTGAAGAACCGGTTGCACGACACCATGTCCGTGCCCGGAGCCAGCGGACGGCTCTCCTTCGATGAACGCGGCACCGCGGTCGCCAAGGCCGTGCCCATCATGACGCTGCGCCCGAACGGTACCTTGGAGTTCCTCGGCTTGTCGTCGTCGTGAGGGCGGGCGCGAATGGACCACGAGGACACGCCCCGGATCGGCAACGACATGTCGGCGAGCATCACCGGTGCGGTGCTCCAGGCAGGCATTGTCCAGGGCGACGTCCACGTGCGGCACGACGCAGGCGCCGCGCGGTTCACGCCGCACCAGCTGCCCGCTCCCACACCGGACTTCGTGGGTCGTCGCCGTGATCTGGAGTGGCTCGACGGCCACGCCGGAACCGGCTCGGTGATCAGCGGAGCCGCCGGCATCGGCAAGACGGCGCTGGTGTTGCAATAGGCTCATTCCGCGCGCGCCGAGTTCCCGGACGGCCAGCTGTACTACGACCTCCGCGGGTTCGGCTCCCACGAGGCGGTGACGTGTTCGCGGGCCCTGTACGGGTTTCTGGTGTCCGGCCTTTGCTACCCAGCGGTTCGGGCTGCGCCGTGTTGATCACCAGCAGGAACCGCCTCACCAGAGCGGGGCACCGACGTGGACGAACGCCGTTCGGGCGGTGCCGGTCTCGCCGGGCCGCCTGCGCTCGCGGTGTCGGCCGGGTACCGCAGGCCACCGGAGCCGCCGTGCGGCACCGACTGCCTGTTCCCCATCACTTCCGTCCTGCCGATACTCAGTGTCGAGGTATGCCGGGTCACCTTCCTGGCCGACGCCGCAGCCGGTACCACTGCTCGTCGGGCCGCAGCACGGCTTCCATCAGTTTCGGCAGCGTGATCTGCGACGGTGCGACGTCGGTGATGGACCACTGCGGGAACGCCTGCTCGATCTCCTCGCGGTCGGCACCGCGGATCAGCGGGCGTCTGCGGCGTGGCCAGGCGATGAGCAGCAGCGTCGCGTCGGCGGCGGCCACCGCAGTCACCTCCCTGCCCATGGCGCGCTGCTGGTCGGTGTCGAAGTCGTGGAACGTGCCGGAGTCCACGATCAGCCGGTAGCCGGAGCCGACACCGGCGGAGCGCAGGTCGGTCACATCGCCGTGGACGAGTCGCACGTCGACGCCCGCCTCGGCCACGCGGTCCCGCGCCCGGCGCAGCGCCTTCTCGACGAGGTCGATCCCGGTGACCTGCCATCCGCGTTTCGCCATCTCGACGGCCCAGATGCCGCTGCCGGTGCCGAGGTCGAGCGCGGGGCCGAACGGGCGTTCGCGTCCCGCCTCCTCGCGGTCGAAGAGCTCGGAGAGCTTGTCGACGAACGGCCGGTCGGTCGCCGCGTCCTCCCACGGGTGGAAACCGATCGAGTAAGCCAGTTGGTAGTGCATGACGTCCTCCTGACGAGCCGGGGCCACCGACGTTAGGAGCCGGAGAGCGGTCCCCACATCGGGAGAACTGTGGACGTGGCGACCGGCGGGTCGTCAGTACTTCAGAGGAGGCCCTGCTCGTAGGCGTACGCGGTGGCGGCCGCCCTGCTCGGCAGACCGAGCTTGGCGAGGATGTGGCTGACGTGGCTGGCGACGGTCTTCTCGCTGATCACCAGGTGCGCGGCGATCGCGCGGTTGGTGCGTCCCGCCGCGACCAGGGCGAGCACCTCGCGTTCGCGGCTCGTCAGGAGCCCGGTGTTCGCGCTGTCGAGCCGGCCCAGGTCGGGAGCGGCTCCCAGCGCGCGGAACACCGATCGCGCCACGTCCCACTCGGCCGCGGCGCCGTCCCTGTCACCCAGAGCCTCGCAGGCGAGTCCGATGTGGACGCGTGCGCGCGCGTTCTCGTGGACCGCGCCCAGCGAAAGCAGGACGCTTGCCGCCGGTCGCAATGCCGCTAGCGCGGCGGCCGGGTCGTTCGCGGCGAGCAGCACCGCGCCGGTGGCGGTGCCCGCCCGTGCCTTCAGCAAGGGCGTGCCGAGCCGTGCGGCGTGTCCCGCCAGCTCGTCCGCCGCGGCCCGCGCGGTTGTGATGTCGTGGCACGCCAATGAGATCTCGATGAACGCGGGCAGCAGCGCGCAGCGGCGGAGTGGTTCGCCCGCCTCGTCGAGCGCCCGGCGCACACCGCGGTGAGCGGCGTCGGTCCTGCCCTGGGCGAGCCGCAGCAACGCCAGACCCGGCTGGGGATCACGACCCCACAGCGCGGCCTCCTGGTAGGCCTCCTCGGCGTCGGCGAATCGCCCGGCCGACCGGTGCAACTCGGCGCGTTCGTAGCCGGCGGAGGCGAGGGTCGCCGGCCCGGCCGTCGGTGCGAACAGCTCCTGAACGCGGTCGAGCTCACCGGCCGCGGCCGTCCAGTCGCCGTGCAGCCGCATCAGTTCGGCGCGGTGCACCAGACACTGACCGCGGTACAGGACCAGCCCCCGCTGCCCCTCGCACCACCTGCTGAGCTCCTCGGTCCACTCCCGCGCCCGGCGCACGTCGAACAGCTCGCCGCAGCCCTCGATCACGGTGCAGTACAGGTCACCGACGGCGAGTGGCGAGATCTCGTGCAACGCGACCGCCGCGATCGCCTCGTCGAGCAGCGCCAGCCCCTCGGCGACGTCGCCGAGGTAGATCAGGCAGCGCCCCTCACCGGCTCGGGCCAGCGTGGTCAGCTCGGCGGAACCGAACCGTTCCCCGATCTTCACCGCCTGCGTGAAGGCGGCGTGCGCGGGCACCACCTCACCCTGCAGCACGGACCGCAACCCGGTCAGGTACCTGAGGTAGCCCTGCTCGACGCACTCGCGTTCGTGCAGCAGCCGCCGGGCGCGGTCGGCCCACCCGCCGCCACGCGCGAAGTCGCCCTTGTTGATGAGGCCGAACGCGAGCCAGAACGCGCACCGCACCGCGCGGGGCGCGTCACCGGAGGTCAGCTGGAAGGCACGGGCCCACGCGCCGGCGCTCTCGGTGTCCTCGCCGGCGAGGAACGCGGCCTCGGCGAGCAGCACGAGGTCGTCGGCACTGTCGGCGCCGGCCAGGGACCGGTGCGCGACCGGCCAGTCCCGCCGTGCGTGCGCGGCCCGTCCCCGCGCCAGTGCGGCCTCGTCCGCCACCTGGGAAACGGTACGGCGCGCCCCGGCCGGATGCGCGGCGAACGCCTCAACGGGTCTTTCAAGGCGGTCTCACAAGGCCGGCGGCGGCCCCCGTAGGGTGCGCGGCGGACGTCTCACGCAGAATGCCGGTCGTGCTGCTGGAGGCGAGGCTCCTCGCGACGGTGTCCCGTCTCGCGGGCCCGGTCCGCGGCGCCGGTGTCGTCCTGATCAGCCTCTTCGGCGCGTTCTCGACGGCTTCGGCGCTCGGGTGGGCCCTGTTCGCGTTCGTCGCGGTGACGGCGGTCGCGGACTTCTGGCTGCCGCGGGTGGCGCTGCCGGTGGCGTTCGTGCGCGTGGTCGTGCTGTCGGTGGTGCTCGGCGGCGAGGGGCAGTGGGTGCTGACCGTCCTCACCACGACGCTGATCACCTGGCAGTGGCAGTGGCCGTTGCGGGTCACGGTGCCGGCGACGGCGGCGTTGCTGGCGGTGCAGGTGGCGGTGGCCGGGCCCGGGGTGCTGGTGCGGGCCGTGCTGGAGTCGGTGCTGGCGCAGGTCGCGTACGAGCTGTTGCGGCGGTCGAGCCGGCGGGTCGACGTGGTGCGCGAACGTGCCGCGGAGCAGAGCCGGGCGGCGGCGGTCGCTCTGGACCGTGGCCGGAGAGAGCGCGAGTACCTGGCGTTGCTGCACGACACGGCGGCGGCGACGTTCCTGATGGCCGCGCACGGTGGTGATCCGGTGGAGGTGGCCGCGCAGGCACGGCGTGATCTCGTGGTGCTGGCCGAACGGGGTGAGGCGGAGGGGACCGTGGACCTCGGGGCGGCCCTCGCGGCGGTGGCACGGGACAGCGGAGTGGCGGTGCGGATGTCCGCCGAGGTCGTGCCGGTGCCCGCGGGTGTGGCGCTGGCGTTCGTGCGGGCGGTGCGGGAGCTGCTCGTGAACGTCGAGCGGCACGCTGGCACTCGCGAGGCGGAGCTGACGGTGTCGCGGGGTGCGGCGGTGGTCGGTGCGGGCGGGCGAGGGGTGATTCGCGGCGGCGCGGCGGTGGTCGACGCGGAGGGCGGGGGTCGGCTCGTTCCCGGTGGTGCGACTGCGGTCATCCGGGACCGCGGGCAGGGGTTCGTTCCCGACGACGTGCCTGAGCACCGGCGCGGGCTGCGCGGATCCGTCGTGGACCGGCTGCGGGCCGTCGGAGGAACCGCGTCGATCGACTCCGAACCCGGCCGCGGCACGACCGCCAGTCTGGTGTGGCCGCATGACTGACCACGCGGTCTTCACCACCACCCGGCGGGTTCTGCTCGTCGTGGTCGTCGCGACCCAGCTCGTTCTCGCCCTTCCCGCCCTCGTCGAGCACGGGAGCCCCGCGCCGTGGATCGCGTACGCCCTGCTCTGCTGCGTCCTCGCGATCGTCGCCGGGCACGTCGCGGCCGGCCGGTCGGAGCGGTTCCCGGCTGTCGCA
Organism: Lentzea aerocolonigenes; assembly: GCF_000974445.1. Lineage (GTDB taxonomy): Bacteria > Actinomycetota > Actinomycetes > Mycobacteriales > Pseudonocardiaceae > Lentzea > Lentzea aerocolonigenes. The sequence goes on along the minus strand of NZ_BBOJ01000012.1, from coordinate 89,535 downwards.
GGCGCGGTCGTGCTCGCCGCCTCGGTGCTCGCGACGACGGCGTTGCCCGAAGGAGCGTCCTTCGGGCCCGCTGACTGGGCGTTCGGGCTCATCGGCTGGTACCTGCTGCTCGTGCTCGTCGAACGGCCCGTGCTGCTCGTTGCCGCCCTCGCAGCACACGTGTGTTTCTCCGTCGCGTGGTTCGCGCACGCGGGCAACGGGGACGTCGGCACGGCCGGGGTGGTGATCCTCAGCGGCACGAGCTTCCAGGTCGGCGTGCTGGTGATCACGGGGGTGCTGGTGCGCGACGCCCGTCTCGCTGCTGCTGCGGCGGCGGAACACGACGACGCCCGCACCCGTGAAGAGCTTGCCCGCCAACGGGAACAGGACCTCAAGGCCGGGTTCGAAGGCCAGCTCGGCGCGCTGCTGCCGTTGCTCGCGGACCTCGCCGACGAACGGGTGAGCGTGGCCGACGAGGCGACCCGGCTGCGGTGCTCGGTGGCGGCGGTGCAGCTGCGCAGGTTGTTCGCGGAGAACGACGACGTGCCCGACCCGTTGCTGCACGAGCTGACCGCGTGCGTGGACGTCGCCGAACGACGGGGTGTGGCCGTGTCGCTCGCGGTCAGCGGCACGGCCACGCCGGTGCCGACGGAGGTGCGGCGCGAGCTCGTGGCGCCGATGGCCCAGGCGCTCGCCGCCGCGACCGGACGTGCGAAGGTGAGCCTCCTGCGGACCCCTTCCGAGGTGCGGGTCGCCGTCGTGGCGGACGCCGGGGACGTGCTGCCGCACCGCGGAACGGTGGTCACGGTCGAGACGAGTGTCCACAGCGGACTGGTGAGGAGCGAGGCGAGATGGCGGACGACGTGACGGCGGTCGTGGTCGACGACCATCCCGTGGTGCGCGCGGGGGTGGCGCACTGGTTGTCCTCCGCGGGCATCACGCTCGTGGCGAGCGGTGAGAGCGCCGAGGTGGCGTGGACCGGCCCCGGTGCCGGCGCGTCGGTCGTCGTGCTCGACCTGCACCTGTCCGGCGGCACGCCCGCGACGTCCGCGCTGCGCAGGCTCGTCGAGGACGGGCGCAAGGTCGTCGTGTACTCGATGCGCGCCGACGACGAGATCGCCTTGCAGTGCCTGGAGATCGGGGCGTTGAGCTACCTGACCAAGGCCGAGGGCGCCGACCACCTCGTGCAGGCCGTGCGCGCGGCGGCAGCGGGTCATTCCTACACACCACCGGCGCTCGCGGGCGCGCTGGCGGGCGACAGGTCCGAGACCCGTCCCGCGTTGTCACCGCGGGAGACCGAGGTCCTCGTCGAGTGGTTCCAGTCCGAGTCGAAGGAGTTCGTCGCCCAACGGCTCAACATCACGCTCAGCACGGTGAACTCGCACCTGGAACGGATCAGGGTGAAGTACGCCGCGATCGGCAGGCAGGCGCCGACGAAGGCCGCCCTGGTCGCGCGGGCAATTCAGGACGGGCTGATCGGCCTCGACGACCTCTGAGCCGTGTGGTGTGAACGACCGATACCGCCACTCGGACCACCGGCCTAGCCTCCTCGGCATCCCCGCTTCCGCACCGAGGAGTTCCGCAGTGACGCACGCCCGTGGCCCCTTGTTCATCGTCGTCGCCGCGACGGCGGGACTGCTGCTGTCGGCGTGCGGCTCGGAGACCACCGGCACGGCGGCTCCCGCGTCCACCGAGACGACGACGAAGGAGACCGCCACCACGACCTCCGCCGCACCGGTCGCCGCCGGCGGTGACGTCACCGCTCCCGGCACGAAGCTGAAGGTCGGCGCCCGCGCGGTGCTGCCGTACGCGTCGAGCGGCAAGAACGGCACGATCGCCGTCACGGTCACCGCCATCGAGGCGGGCGCCAAGGAGGACCTCGCGAAGTTCGGCGACAAGGCCAAGAACATCACGCCGTTCTACCTGCGGGTGAAGGTCGAGAACCTGAGCGGCACCGACCTGAGCTACACGTCGGTCTCCGTGCGCGGCCTCGGCGCCGACGGCAAGGGCACCGGCGTGATCATCAGCGGTGACACGGCGAAGTGCGACTCCAGCAGCGCGCCCAAGACGTTCTCCACGGCGGGTGCGACGTACGAGACCTGCGTGCTCAGCGGCGCGCCGGACGGACTGGCAGTGGCAGCCGCCGAGTACAACCGCGGTGACGGCTACGACAAGTCGCCCGTGCTGTGGCAGAGCTGAACCGCTAACGCCTCTGCACCAGCCCGTTGACGTGCGCGTACGCGACGGCGTGCACCCGGTCCCGCAGCCCCAGCTTCGCCAGCACCCGCGAAACGTGCGTCTTCACCGTCTCGTCCCCGACGTGCAGCCGCGCCGCGATCTCCGCGTTGCTGTACGCCTCCGCCACCAGGTGCAGCACCTCGCGTTCGCGCGCGGTCAGCAACTCCAGCTCCGGCGGCGTCGGGGGAGGGGCGAGACTCACGGCGAACCGTGCGATCAGGCGCTGCGTCACGGACGGGTCGATCAGCGCGTCGCCGCGTGCCGCCACCCGGACCGCGGAGATCAGCTCCTCGGGCGGCAGCGACTTCAGCAGGAACCCGCTGGCGCCGGCCTTCAACGCGCGGTAGACGTACTCGTCGGTGTCGTAGGTCGTGAGCAGCAGGACCTTGGTGCGGTTCGCGGGGTCGGAGAGGATCATCTCCGTGGCGCCCAGCCCGTCGAGCTTGGGCATCCTGATGTCGAGCACGGCCACGTCCGGACGCAGCCGCGCGACCTCGGACACGGCCGCCTTGCCGTCGGCGACCTCGGCGACGCACTCCAGGTCGGGCTGCGTGTCGAAGATCGCGCGCATGCCCGAGCGCAGCATCGCGTGGTCGTCGGCGAGCAGCACCGTCAGCGGCATGACGCCTCCAGGGGGAACGTGACGACGGTGCGCCAGGTCCGGCCGTCCGGTTCGAGACCGGACCGGGTCGTGCCCGCGAACATGCCCGCGCGGTTGCGGATGCCCACCAGACCGCGGCGCACGGAGCCCGAGTGGCCGTTGCCCGCACCCGCCGTGTTCTGCGCGGCGACGGTGAGCGATTTCCGCCCGTACTCCAGGGTCACGGTCACGCCGGACGAGTCGCCGTGCCGCAGGGCGTTCGTCAGCATCTCCTGGATGATCCGGTAGACGGTGACGTCCAACGACTCCGGCACGGCGCGGTGCTGCCCGCTCACCTCGAGACGGGCGGGAGTGCCGGCCGCGCGCACGTTGTCGAACAGCTCGTCGAGGTTGTCGAGTCCAGGCTGCCGCGCGCCCTCCGGCTTGTCGCCGTGCAACAGGTCGAGCAGGTGCCGCAGGTCCACCATGGCCGCGCGGCTCGCGATCTCGACCGACCGCAACGAGAGCGCGGGCTTCGCGTCGCCGTCCGGCAGGCTGAGCCGGGCGGCGCCGGCGTGCAGGCCGATCGCGCTCACGTGGTGCACGATCACGTCGTGCAGGTCGCGGGCGATCGCGCTGCGTTCCTCGGTGATCGCCTTCGTGACCGCCGCCGTCGCGTCCCTCTTCTCCATCTCCGAACGCTTCTCCAGCTCGGCGAGGTAGGCGCGGCGTGCCGTCGTGTACCGGCCGACGAGCCACGGCAGCACCGCGGCCTTGGCCACCACGAGCAACGTCGTCGGCGGGGTGTGGTGCGCGGCGAACGAACAGATGGCCAGGCTGGCCGAGAGCACGCCGAGCGACGCCCACGCCGGGGTGCCGCGCAGCCAGGCCCCCGCGCGGTAACCGGCGATCAGCAGGCCCGCGTCGTTGGCGTCGATCCCTCTTCCGATCGAGAGGAGGACGATCACCGGGACCGCCGCCTGGGCCGCCGCGACCCAGCCGGACAACTTGGCGGGCCCGGCCAGCATCGCGTCCACCGCCAGGGTCATGGCGAGCACGATCGCGGTCTGCCACGCCGGTTCGCGGTCGAGCAGCACGAACCCGCCGTCCGTGATCATGCACACGGCGGCGACCAGCCACGACTGGTGTTTCAACGGCAGTTTGATCGGGTCCATCACCGTGAATCTTGCCGGATCGAGGCCCTGAGGTCTTCCCGCTTCGCAGGGGTCGGAAATCCCCCGCGCGGGGGACCCGGTTTCAGCCGGAAACGTGACGCCTCCTTGCCGTCGTGATCGCTACTTTCTGCCACGATGAAGCGAAGTGGTGTGATCTTGCTGCTCGCGCTGGGGGCGATCCTGGGGATCGCGGCACCGGCGGCGGCCGACGGCGTGATGTCCGGCGGTGACGTTCACGTCGCGCAGAGCCTGGGCGACCGCGACCTCACGGTGATCATCCGGAGGGTCGCGGAGGTGCCGGGACCGGTGCACGTCGACGTGGTGACGCACGCCGGTTCACCACCGGGCGAGGTCACGCTGACCGCGCGTGCGGCGGGTGCGCCGACCAGCACGGCGAAGGTGGTTCTCGGTGCCACGCCCGGCTTCTACTCGGGTGTCGTGCAGGTGGACAGGCCCGGCCCGTGGGAGCTCGCGGTCGACGAGGCGACCATTCCGTTCGTCGTCCCGGCGGTGGTGGCGTCGCCGTGGGAGAAGACGACCTACGGCGGGTTCATCGCCGCCGGCCTGTTGTTGTTCGTGGCACTGGGTTTCGCGGTGTTCGGCAGGCCGGGCCTCGCGCTCGTGCCCACGGCGGGCATGGTCGCCGCGATCGCCGTGGGGGTGACGGCGGCGTTGCTGTCACCGAGCATTCCGCCGGTCGCCGCTCCTGGCACGCAGCTGGATCCGACCTACGACAACGTGATGAACCCCTACGAGCGGACGTCCACAGCGGACTTCTCGCGCCCGCCGGTGAACCTCGTGCCGAGCCTGAAGGGGCAGGACCTCGTGCTCAGCCTGACCGACGGATCGTCCGGCAGGCCGGTGGACGACCTGCTCGTGCACGACAGCGCGTTCATCCACCTCGTCGTGGTGTCCCCGGCGGGAAACCTCCGGCACCTGCACCCGGTCCGCACCGCTCCCGGCGAGTACCGCGCCCGGCTGCGCGACCCGGAACAGGGCACGCACGCGATCGCCGCGGAGATCGCCCGGCGCGGTGGGGGAGTGCAGCTGCTGCGTTCCCGCGTCGACGTCTCCGGAACGGCCGCCGCCACCCCGCACGACGGGAAAGCCGAGCTGACTGAGGAGATCCGGGAGGCGGGCAGGCCGAGCACGATCACCGCGCGGTTCGGCGAGCGTGATCTGCAGCCGTGGCTGGGCATGCTCGGGCACATGATCGTCGTCGGCCCGGTCACCGGCGCCGCCGCCGACGCGCCGATCTGGGCCCACGTGCACTCGATGATCCCGCCGACGCCCGGCCTGCCGGACCAGCCCGACGAGAGCGTCGCCGCCTACGGGCCGGACGTGCCGTTCACGTACTCGTTCCCGTTGCCCGGCAAGTACCTCGTGTGGATCCAGGTCGAACGGGACTACTCGGTCGTGACGGTGCCCGCGGTCGTCGAGGTTCCGGCGGCGAAGGGGGTGGCGGAGAAGTGAAGCGTGCGGTGCTGATCGCGTTGGCCGTGGTCGTCGCGGCCGCCGGTGCGCTGGTCGTGCTGTGGCCGCGTGCCGTCGAGGCCCAGCCGCAGCTTGCGGAGAGCGCGCAGCTCAGGTTCGTGCTGACGCCCGCGAGCACGAAGTCCGGCAGCAACACGTTCGACCTGCGGATCACCGACCGCGCGGGCAACCCCGTGCCCGGCGGTGACGTGACGGTCGAACCGGCGATGCCGCGGATGGGGCACGCGATCGCCCCGATCACCGCGCGGCAGCTCGAACCCGGTCACTACCAGGCCGCCGACGTCGGCCTGTTCATGGCCGGGCAATGGGAAATCACCGTGTCACTCAGCGCGGAGCGGGTCGTCATCCCGCTGCTGCTCACCTGAAGGGGGAGGATCACCAGTGGACATCACGGCGGCTGCGGCGCCGGTCAGGGTCGGTGCGCCGAGGGGGCTGGTCCCGGCGAGCGTCGTGCTCGGCGGCACGCTGCTCTCGCTCATCGGCCTGACCTGGGACATCCAGTGGCATTCCGACGTCGGGCCCGACACGTTCTTCACGATGCCGCACCTGTTCCTGTACGCGGGCAGTGCGGTCTCCGGCCTCGCGAGCCTCGCCGTCGTGCTGATGACGACGGCGAACGAGAAGCGTGACAAGGCCGTCGACCCGATCGTCGGCGGCCGCGCGGTCGGTGTCTTCGGACGCACGTTCGCCGCGCCCGTCGGCTACCTGATCTCCGGCATCGGCGCGGCCCTGTTCCTGATCTACGGCCTGTGGGACCAGTGGTGGCACGGCCTGTACGGCTTCGACGCGGTGATCGACTCTCCGCCGCACATCGGGCTGCTGCTGTCGGTCTCGATCACGATGGTCGGCGCCGTCATGGTCTTCGCGGTGGCACGTGAGCAGAGCTGGGGAACGTACGGCGTGGCGGGGACCGCGGCGGTGTTGCTGGTGTTCAGCATGGTCACCGTCCTCGGTCTGCGGGCCCTGCCCGGCGGGATCGTCAACACGGTCTCGGTGGGCAGCGCGTTCTTCTCGGTGATGATCCTGTTCATGGGCGCGCACCTGCTGAAGCGCCGCGGCGCCGCCCTGACCGTCGCGGTGATCGTCGCGGTGTTGCAGGCGGTCTTCTGGTGGTTCTCGCCGTGGGCGACCGAGGTCTACGCCGACGCGACCGGTCTGCCGTTGCGCGACTACACCGACGGCATTCCCGCGCTGCCCAACATGATCCCGATGTGCCTGATCGTCGTCGCGATCGCCGCGGAACTGCTGCACAGGCTCCCCGCGTGGATTCCCGGCGCGGTCGGCGGCCTGATCATCACGGCGTGCTCGCCGCTCCAGCGCATGCTCACGTACGGCGTGCCGTTCCCGCACCTCGACAGGTACCTGGCCACCGTCGTGGCCGGCGTGATCTTCGGTGCCGCCGCCGGGATGCTCGGCCGGCGGTTCGGCCAGATGCTCCGCCACCTCGCACCGGCAAGGGAAGGCCGCCATGCGTAAGACGATTCTGGGACTGCTGGGCGCGGCCGGCCTCCTGCTGGGCCTCGCGTCCCCGGCGCTCGCGTTCGAGCCGGTGAACGTCGTCCACACCGAGAAGGTGCAGGCCGGGCCGTACGATCTGACCGTCGGCTTCAGCACGTGGCCCGTCAGAGCCATGCAGTCGCTGGACTTCACGTTCGCGCCGGCGGACGGGATCACGAGCAAGACCGGCACGCTGACCCTCGTCCGCGGCACGAAGCTGGTGGACGACAGCCCGCTGGCGCGCCACCCCCGCAAGCGGGAGGTGTGGGGACTCGACGTCTTCGCGCTGCCCGAGCCGGGGACGTGGACGTTCAAGTTCGCCATCGACGGTCCCGCGGGCCCGGCGACCGGTGAGCTCAAGGACCTCCAGGTGATGGACCAGCTCGGCCCGCCGATGGGACTGTCCTGGGCCATCAGCACGATCCCGTTGTTCGGCCTGATCGCGCTCATCGTGATCGCGTGGCGCCGGACCCGGACCGTGGTGTGAACCTGCGCCGGCCTGCGTCTCCCCCGCAGGCCGGCGCGTCTTCTCACAGCGAGAGGTCGTAGAGCGTCTGCCCGCCTGCCGAGGTGGCCTGGTAGTTGGCCGCGACCCATTCCGCGATCTCGCTGTTCCCGCCACGGCCGCCGCCGCCCGCCACGAAGTACCGGACCTTCCCGGCGGCGACGAGTGCCTTGAACTCGTCCAGCGTCGGCGCGGGATCGCTGCCGTTCCACCCTCCGATCGCGATGACCGGCCGTCCGGACGCGAGCTGCAACGACGCCGCGCTCTGCGCACCGACCGTCGCGGCCGCCCACTCGGAGTCCGTGCCCTTCAACAACTGCACGACCGCCGTCGAGGACTGTCCCTCCCGCATGCCGCCGCCGCCCTGCTGGGTGCGCGGGCCGGACAGCGGGATCGACCCGGTGTGCGTGGTCGCGGCGGTGGCGAACGCGTAACCGGAGCTGCCGAGCAACGCCGCGGCCACCAGCACGCCCACGAGCCAGCGACGTCCGTTCACACCGAACACCAGCGCCAGCACCACGATCGCGGTGACGGCGAGCAGAACCCAGCGCAGCCAGGGCATCCACGCCGGCGTGCGGTCGAGCAGGATGAAGCCCCACACCCCGGTCGCCGCGACCATCGCGGTCAACGCCATCCGCACCGGGAAGTGCGAGCGGCCGCGCCACAGCTCACTTCCGGTGACGCCGGCCAGCGCGGCGATCCCCGGCGCCAGCGCCACGGTGTAGTAGGGGTGCGTGATACCGCTCATGAAGCTGAACACCGCACCGCTCACGAGCGTCCAGCCGCCCCAGATCACCAGCGCCGCACGAGTGCCGTCGGTCCGGGCCGCACGACGGGTGAACCACAGCCCGGCGGCGAGACCGATCAACGCCGCGGGCAGCAGCCACGAGATCTCCGGGCCCATGCTGGCACCGAACAACCTGCCGATGCCCGTCGAGCCGCCGAAACCGATGTTGCCGTTGCCGCCCATGCCTCCGCCGCCGGGTCCGCCACCCTCGTCGCCGAAGATCCGGCCGAGACCGTTGTAACCGATCGCGAGCTCCCACAACGAGTTGTTGGTCGACCCGCCGATGTACGGGCGGCTGTCCGCGGGCCACAGCTCGACCAGCGCGATGTACCACCCGGCCGAGACGACCACGGCGAGACCGGCGCCGAGCAGGTGGAGGAGGCGTTTGGGCACCGAGGTCGGTGCGGCGATCAGGTAGGCCAGCGCGAGCGCGGGCAGCACGAGGAACGCCTGCAGCATCTTGGTGAGGAACGCGAACCCGATCGCCGTGCCCGCGAGCGCGAGCCACCACGGGCTCGCCGCCTCCAGCGCCCGCACGGTGCAGTACGCGGCCGCGACCATCAGCAGCACCAGCAACGCGTCCGGCAGGTTGAACCGGAACATCAGCGTGGCCACCGGGGTCAGGGCGAACGCGGCTCCGGCGAACAGCGCGGCGTGCGCGCCGGACGTGCGTTTGACCGTCGCGTAGAGCAACGCCACCGCCGCCACGCCCTCGATCGCCTGGGGTGCGAGCACCGTCCAGCTGGAGAAGCCGAACGCCTTCGCGAACAACCCGCTCACCCACAGGAACGCGGGCGGCTTGTCGACGGTGATCGTGTTGCCGGGGTCGAGCGAGCCGAACAGCAGCGCTTTCCAGCTCTGCGAGGCCGCTTGCGTTGCTGCTGCGTAGAAGTCGTTGCCGTAGCCGGAGGCGGTGAGGTTCCACAGGTACAGGAAGGCTGTGCCGGCGAGCAGGCCGAAGAACGCGATGCGATGGGACACGTTCCTCTTCGGGCGTGTGTCCGGTGCCGGTGGGGCGGTGGGCGCGGGGGCGAGGGTGGCGGTCATGCCGGGACCTTTCCGAGTTCGGTGACCGGCAGGGCCGGCGATGATCGGCGCAACCGCGCGATGCCGCGCAGATCGGCGAGTGCGGTGGCGAGGATGTCGACGCTGGAGTCCGGGTCGTCCACCCAGTCGACGGGGACCTCGTGGATGCGCAGCCCCGCGCGTTCGGCGAGCACGAGCAGCTCGGTGTCGAAGAACCAGCAGGTGTCCTCGACCAGTGGCAGCAGCCGGCGCGCGACGCTCGTGCGGATCGCCTTGAACCCGCACTGCGCGTCGGTGAAGTGCACCGCGAGCGTGGCGCGCAGCAACACGTTGTAGCAGCGGGAGATCACCTCGCGCTTGAGCCCGCGGGTGACGCGGGCGCCGTGCGCGAGCCTGCTGCCGATGGCGAGGTCGGAGTGCCCGGACAGCAGCGGCGCGACCAGTGGCGCGAGCGCGCGCAGGTCGGTGGAGAGGTCGACGTCCATGTACGCCAGCACTTCCGCGTCCGAGACCGACCAGACCTCCTTCAACGCGCCACCGCGGCCCTTGCGCGGGAAGTGGACGTGACGCACCTGGTCGTGCGCCCGCGTCAGTTCCTCCGCGATGGTCAGCGTGCGATCGGTGCTGGCGTTGTCCGCGATGGTGATGCGGAAGGAGTGGGGGAACAGCGCGGGGAGTTCGGTGAGCAGCCGGTCCACGCAACGCGGGAGGTCGCGTTCCTCGTTGTAGACCGGGATCACCACGTCGAGAGTCGTCATGACGCGTCCAGTTCGTAGAGAGTGGTACCGGCGACGGTCGTCGCGGTGTAGTTCGCGGCGACCCATTCGGCGATGCGGTGGGCGCTGTCGCTGCCGCTCTCGCCGCGCATCATCCGTCCGGCGGCGACGAAGTAGTGGATCTGTCCGTTGTGGACCATCGCCTGGAACTGCTCCAGGGTCGGCGCGGGATCGGTGCCGTTGAACCCGCCGAGCGCCATCACGGGCTGCCCGCTGGCGAGCTGCAGCCCGGCCGCGTTGTTGGAGCCGATCGTCGCGGCGGCCCACTTGTACGCGCTGGCGTTGCCCTGCAGGAGAGATGCGACCTGGGCGTCCGGTGTGGTGGCGTCGAGCAGCCCGCCACCACCGCCGCGCATCCGGCCGCTCGCCGGGCCCGCGACGGGCAACGCGCCGGTGTGCGGTGTGGTGACGGTGGCGAACGAGTACGTGGTGGGGCCGAGCAACGCGGCCACGAGGGCGACGGGGATGGCCGCCCGCATCGAGAGCACCAGCCCGACCGCCGCGATCAGCCCTGTCATCAGCACGATGACCGCGACCGCCGTGGAGAATCCCTCGACCAGCAGGTAGCACTGGATCGCGCTCAACGCGACCGAGCCGGACAGCACCGCTGCCGCAACGGGTTCGTTGCGGCGAGCCCACAGCTCGGTGGCGGCGATGCCGACGACTGCGGCGATCGCTGGAGCGAGAGCGACGGTGTAGTAGGAGTGGATGATCCCGTTCATGAAGCTGAACACCGCCGCGGTGACGACGAGCCAGCCTCCCCACAACGCGAGCGCGGTGCGCGTGCGGCCCTTCATCAGCCACAGCCCGGCGATCAGCAGGACCACCGCCGCCGGGAGCAGCCACGCGATCTGGCTGCCCATCTCCGAGCTCAGCAGACGGCTCCAGCCGGGCGTGCCCCAGCCGCGGCCGCCGCCGACGCTGCCGACCTCGTCACCGGTGATCCGGCCGAGCCCGTTGTAGCCCAGGGCCAGTTCGAGCACGCTGTTGGTCTGGGAACCGCCGATGTACGGACGGTCCGGCGTGAGTTCGACGGCGACGATCCACCAGCCGCCCGCGACCACCATCGCGCCTGTCGCGCCCAGCAGGTGTGCGACGCGCTTGGGGATCGAGGTCGGTGCGGTGAGCAGGTAGACCAGCGCGAACGCCGGCAGCACCAGGAACGCCTGCAACATCTTGGTGAGGAAGCCGAACCCGACCGCGACGCCCGCGAGCGCGAGCCAGAACGGGCTGGCCTTCTCGACAGCTCTCGTGACGCAGTAAGTGCCCGCCACGAGGAGCAGCACCAGCAGCGCGTCCGGGTTGTTGAACCGGAACATCAGCACCGCGACCGGCGTCAGCGCGAGCACCGCGCCGGAGATCAGCGCGGCGGCGGGGGAGAACCAGCGGCGGACCGTCGCGTAGAGCAGCCACACGCTGCCGACGCCCATCAACGCCTGCGGCACGAGGATGCTCCACGCGTTGACGCCGAACAGCCGCGCGGACAGGCCCATCACCCACACCGAGGCGGGCGTCTTGTCGATCGTGATCGCGTTGGAGGCGTCCGACGAACCGAAGAACCACGCCTTCCAGCTCGTCGCGCCGGCCTGGGCCGCCGCGGAGTAGTAGGCGTTGGCCCAGCCCGAGTCGCCCAGCCGCCACAGGTAGAGCGCTCCGGTGGCGATGAGCAGGGCGGCCGGCGCCAGGCGTTCTCGTCTCATGCGGACGAGGTTCGCGGCCTATCCTGGGTCGGTCGTGTGCCTCTGCTGTGAAAGACCTGTGTGCAAGGAGACGGTGAACGTCGTCCGCCCCGGCACGCTCGCCACGGACACGTCACCGTCGTGCGCGCCGACCACGGCGGCGACGATCGAGAGCCCGAGCCCGGTGCTGCCCGCCGCGCGCGACCGTGACCCGTCGCCGCGCGCGAACCGTTCGAACACCTGGAGGTTCTGCGGGATGCCCGGTCCGTCGTCCGTGACGGTGAGCTGTGTCCGTCCGTTGTGGACTGACAGGCCGGTGGTGACGGTGGTGCCCGGCGGGGTGTGCGTGCGGGCGTTGGACAACAGGTTGGCGAGCACCTGGTGCAGCCGTTGGCCGTCGCCGACGACCACGACCGGGGCGGTGGGCAGCTCCAGTTGCCAGCGGTGCTGCGGGCCCGCGATCCTGGCGTCACCGACCACGTCCAGCACGAGCCGGGACAGGTCGACGTCCTCGCGTTCGAGCGGACGGCCCGCGTCGAGCCGTGCCAGCAGCAGGAGGTCCTCGACCAGGGCCGTCATGCGCAGCGCCTCGGACTCCACCCGGCTCATGGCGTGCGCGAAGTGCGGTGGCACGTCCTCGTTCGCGCGCCGGGCGAGCTCGGCGTACCCGCGGATCGAGGCCAGCGGGGTGCGCAGCTCGTGCGAAGCGTCCGCGACGAACTGCCGCAGCCGCAGTTCGCCGTCGTGCCTGGCTTTCAGCGCGTCGCCGACGTGCCCGAGCATCCGGTTGACCGCCGCGCCGACCTTGCCGACCTCGGTGCGCGGATCGGTGTCCTCGTCCGGGACGCGTTCGGCGAGCGCGACTTCTCCTTCGTGCAACGGGAGTTCGGAGACGCGGGCTGCGGTCGTGGCGACGCGGTCCAACGGCACGAGTGCTCGTTGGACGATCTTCCTGCCCACGAGCACCACGGCGGCCGCGCTGGCCGTGGCCAGTCCGAGGAACAGCCAGATCATGTTCCACAGCACGGCGTCGGCCGCGCCCGTGGAGAGGCCCTTGATCCGCATCCGGTCGGTGACGACCCGGAACTCGCCCGCCTCACCGAGATCGACGGTCTGGAGGCCGCCCGGCAGTTGCGCGAGTGCTTCGATCCCGGACGGGGAGAGCTGGCGGGGTGCGGACCACTCCGGCAGCTCGATCGTGCCGGAGATCGTCCCGTCCGGGCCGATCGCGGCGTTGATGCCGAGCGCGGGCCCCGGTGATCCGGGCGGCGGCTGCTTGAGCGTCGTGACCTCGCGGTCGAGGTTGCTGTCGAGGAACTCGCGCAACGCGAGCGCGGAGACACCGCCGATCACCAGGCACACGACGGTGAGCAGGGCGATCTGGCCGGCGATGAGCTTGCCGCGCAACGTGCGGGGCCGCAGTGGTGAGGTCATGGTTCGCGCCATCGTGGCCGCTGTTGCTGTGCACGAGCTGTGAACGGTCCACAGGTGGTGCTGACGTGCCGCACAGGCTCAGCACAGAAACCGCCGCGACGGTGGTCGTCATGACCGAACAGCAACCCCAGGAGTGGGGCTCACCCGACACCACCCCTCGCCAGGGGTGGAACGTGAAGAAGACCGTCGCCGCGGTGGCCATCGCCGTCGGCATCGCGGCGGCCGGTGGCGTGGCGATCTACGCGGCCAGCGGCACGCAGACCGAGGCCACGGGCGGCCCCGGCGGCATGGGCGGCATGGGCGGCACCCCACCGGACGGCGGTGGGGGACCGCGCGGACAGGCGTTCGGCTCGGCGACCCACGGCGAGTTCCAGACGGGTTCCGTGACCTCGCTCAGCGACACGTCCATCGAGGTCAAGTCGACCGACGGGTACACGAAGACCTACGTGGTGGATGCCGACACGGTGATGGAAGGCGTCGCGCAGGGCGACACGGTGACCGTGATCGCCGAGACCGAGGACGGCAAGGCGGTGGCGTCGAGCGTGGTCGAGCCGGGGCAGCGCGGTCAGCAGCAGGGTCAGCAGCAGGCGCCGCCCACGAGGTGACGCGAGCCGTGTGCGGACGGTTCTGTCCGCACACGGTGTTGCGTTCTCAGGAATGCGGGCAGGTGTCCCGGTACTCCTCGATCAGCGTGCTGGGCTTCGGTGGCGGGCAGAGGAACTGCTCGTAGCGGGTGTCGTTGTCGATGAACCGCTTGAGCCACGAGATGCTGTACTTGGCGATCGTGACGTTGGCCGAGTTCGGTGCGAGGTGCGAGGCGTTGTTGAGCTCGAGGTACGCCTTGTCCAGTGTGGACGGCATACTCGTGTAGAACGGCTCGGAGTGCTGCGCGACCGGCGCGATGGAGTCGTTCTCCGCGCCGATCACCATCGTGGGGACGGTGACCGCCGGCCAGCTCTTCGTGGTGTGCCAGGGGGTCAGCGGAATGGCCGCCTGGAGCGCCGGCCGCTGGGTGGCGGCGCGCAGGGACCCACCACCGCCCATCGAGTGCCCCATGACACCGAGCCGCGTGGCGTCGATCCGCGACCGCACGGTGCTCTGCTGCGTCAGGTAGTCCAACGCCGCGAGCAGCTGGGTGGCCCGCTGGTCGGGCTGGTCCCAGATCGTGATCGTGTCGATGGTGATCACCACGAAGCCCTGGGACGCGAGGCGCGGCCCCAGCCACGAGATGTTGGCCTGCGTGCTGATGAAGCCGGGCGAGATCGCGACCGCGCCGAACGTCCCTTGCTCGGTGCTGGTCGGGTAGTAGATCGTGCCGCCACCGAAGCCCCCGACCGTCGCCGGCACGGTGGTCTCCGCCGTCGCGAACGGCCCGCGAGCCGCCTCGATGCTCGCGACGGTGGGAGCGGGCCCGCGTTCGTACGGGTTGGCCGCGGCCTGGGCGGTGCCGGTGCTCGTGAGCAGGATCGTGAGCGCGATGGGTATCAGGGTTCGGAGTTGCACGGCGCTGTACACCTCATTCGGCAGGGGACGGTGAGGCTTCGACCCTGCAACCCCGGTTCGCGCGTCCGCATCGGTGGAACCACCGGTCTGTCGCGGACAACTTCGGTGGCAAAACTAACGGTGGTAGGTGAATTTCGGCCTGAGCTCTTCCGTCTGTTGTCGTGGGGCCGTAAGACTGGCCAGATGCTGCGTGGGCGGGACCGGCAGCGCGTCGCCGACGACGCGTTGGGTGGTCGTGCGCGCATGGGCGGCGATGGGCAGGATGCAGGCGACGGCGCGTTGGTGGGACGTGCGCGTGTGGGCGGTGACGGGCGAGGCGAAGCACACGGCGCGTTGGGCGGTCGTGCGCGCATCGACAGCGACGGGCGAGACGTCACCGACGGCGCGTTCGTCGACCGCGAGCGCCTGGCCCGCGACGGCCAGCGCGCAACCACTAATGCGGCGGCCAGCGGCGAGCCCCTCGTCCTGCGTGGCCGCGCCGACCAGCTCCAAGCCATCCACTCCCTGCTGGAACGCGCCCGAGCAGGCCGAGGCGGAGCCCTGGTCCTGCGAGGCGAGCCCGGCTCCGGCAAAACCTCCCTGCTCAACGCCGCACGCCACACCTACACCCCACTGCTGTGCGCAGACGTCCCCGCCATCGACGACGACCTGCGACAGCTCGCCCACGACGTCGCCGGCACGAGCGCCGCCCTCCTCATCGCCACCGAAGGCGACCCTCGCGGCCTGCCCTGCATCACCCTCGGCCCCCTCGACCGCGCCACGAGCATGCGCGTCCTGCACGACCTCGTACCCGGCATCCCCGCGACCCTCGCCGTCGACCTCGCCGATCTGGCCTGCGGCAACCCGCTGGCGCTCGTCGAGCTGGCCACAGCGCTGACGCACGGCCAGCTCGGCGCCACCGAGCCAGCCCCTGACGTGCTGCCGGAGAACAGCGCCCTGCGCACCCGCCTCCGCGCCAAGTTCACCGCCCTGTCGCCCCGCGCGCAGCTCATCACGGCGCTGGCCGCGGTCGACGAGGACCTCGACGCCGAAGCGCTGGCCCGCCGGGACTGGGAAGCCGTGGTCGAGGCGGGCGAGTTGCTCGACTCGCGCCGGCTGGTCCGGTCCGCGCTCAGAGCGGACGTTCCGCTCGAATTGCGCCGCAAGGCACACGCCGAGCTCGCCGAGTGGTTGCCGCCAGGTCCACAACGCACGTGGCACCAGGCGGTTGTCAACAACGACGAAAGGCTCTCCGAAGTCCTCACGAACCACGCGGAGGACGCCCGCCGACGTGGTGACTACGCCTCCGCAGCTCGCGACCACGACCGTGCTGCCCGGCTGACGAGCGACCCCGGCAAGAAGGCCAAGAGCCTGCTCCACGCCGCCGGGGACCACTGGACGCACGGGGCGCCGCACCGGGCTCGAAACGCCCTGCGCACCGCGCTCACGCTCACCGACACGCCCGAGCTCAGGGCGCTCGTGGACCTCGTCATGGGTGGCATCGACCTGGGAGAGAGCCTTCCAGACGTCGCGGCCGACCGGCTGATCCGTGCCGCCAAGAGCCTGGCCGGGACGCGGCGCACCCTTGCCGTCGCGGCGCTCGGGTTCGCGGGTGAGGCGGCGAACATCTCGGGTGATCACGGCAGGCACGCCACAGCGGCGGAGTTCGCGAAACAGATCCGGCGCGCTGACGAGCCGCTCGCCACGCGGCTCACGCTCGACCACCTGATCGGCATGGCGGCGACGTTCGGCGGGCGGCACGACGAGGCGCTGCCCGTGCTGCGCGAGGTGGTCGAGCTCGCCGGTGAGGTGCCTGGGCCGCAGGCGCGGATCTGGGCCAGCCAGGCGGCGTACGTGCTGGGGGACGCGCGGCGGTCGCACGAGCTCGCGACCAGTGCGGTCACGTCGGCGCGGGAGAGCGGGCTCAACGCGTTGGTGCCGTGGGCGCTGGTGTACCGGGCGCTGTCGGCGTTGTTGCTGGACCAGCACGCCGCCGCGCTCGCCGCTGCCACCGAGGGCGTGCACGCGGCGACGGCGATCGGCCAGCACAACGCCGTGGTCGACCACCTCACGATCCTCGCGCTGCTCTCGGCGTTGCGCGGGGACGCGGACAGCGCGCTCGACCGCATGGGCACCGCCACCGAGCACATCAACCAGCGCGGGCTCATCAGGCCGGGCACGTTGGGCGCGTGGGCGTTCGCGTGCGTCGACCTCACGCGCGACCGGCCCGCCGACGCACTGGGGCGGCTGCGGCTGCACTCCGGACACGTCGGCATCAAGGTCATGGCCGCGCCGCACGTGGTCGAGGCCGCCGTCGCGTGCGGCGAACCATCCACAGGGGACAGAGCGCTGCAACGGTACGAGAAGTGGGCCTGTGCCACGGGCAGCGCGGCCCGGCTGGCGCTGTCGCACCGCTGCCACGCGCTGCTGCAGAGCGGAACCGCCGACGAGCACTTCGAGGAAGCGATCCGGCTGCACCGCGCGAGCGGCACCGCGCTGGAGCTCGCGAAGACCGAGCTGCTGTACGGGAACCGGTTGCGGCGCGGACGCAAACCCAAGGCGGCGCGCGAACACCTGCGGGACGCCGTGCGCATCTTCCAGACCTACCAGGCCGATCACTGGGTCGCCCGCGCCCGTGCCGAACTGCGCGCGGCTGGCGACCCCACCGGCGAGCCGCGGCACCACCCCGATCTGACGCCGCAGCAGGCGCAGATCGCCGGACTGGTCGCGGAGGGTGCGACGAACCGCGAGATCGCCGCGCGGTTGTTCCTGAGCCACCGCACCGTCGAGCACCACCTGCGCAACATCTTCGCGCGGCTCGGCGTGCGGTCGAGGGTCGAGCTCAGCAGGATGCTCGGGTGAGAGGAGAGTGTGTGCGCGACAGCTACCGGCACTGGCAGCGGATTCCGACGCGGTGGGCCGACAACGACGTGTACGGGCACGTCAACAACGTCGTCCACTACGCGTGGATGGACACCGTGATCAACACGTGGCTGATCACCGAAGCCGGGCTCGACATCCACGACGGCGGTGCGATCGGCCTGTGCGTGGAGTCCCACTGCAACTACCGCGCCTCCGTGTCGTTCCCGGACGCGGTGGACGCGGGCCTGCGGATTGGGCACCTCGGCCGGTCGAGCGTGCGCTACGAGGTCGGCTTCTTCCTGGAGGGGCGGGACGACGTCGTCGCGGAAGGCCACTTCGTGCACGTGTTCGTGGACAGGACGACCCGCAAACCGGTGGAGATTCCCGCAGACCTGCGCGCACGGATGGAAGGGCTGGTCGCATGAGGACGCGAGGTGCCGTGCTGACCGGAGTCGGTGGTCCGCTGGAGATCGTCGACCTCGAACTGGACCCGCCGGGCCCCGGCGAGCTGCTGGTGCGCGTGCACGCCACCGGGCTGTGCCACTCCGACCTGTCCGTGATCGACGGCTCACGCCTCTGGCCGCTGCCCATGGTGCTCGGCCACGAGGCGGCGGGCGAGGTCGTCGAGGCAGGGCCCAATGCCGAGTTCGCGCCCGGCGACCACGTCGTGATGTCGTTCGTGCCCGCGTGCGGTGCCTGTCGTCGTTGCGCGTCGGGACGGCAGGCGTTGTGCGAACCGGGCGCTGTTGCGAACCGCGACGGCACGCTGCTGGGCGGGCACCGCAGGTGGACCCTGCCGGACGGCACGCGGCCCCACCACCACCTGGGAGTGTCCGGTTTCGCCGAGTACACCGTGATCTCCGGCAGGTCCGCCACGCTCGTGCCGCCGGACCTGCCGCTCGACGTCGCCGCGTTGTTCGGGTGCGCCGTGCTGACCGGTGCGGGAGCGGCTTTCTACAGCGCGAACGTCGTGCCGGGGGACAGGGTCGCGGTGTTCGGGCTCGGCGGTGTCGGGCTGGCCGCGGTGCTCGCGGCGATCACGGCCGGTGCCACGCAGGTCGTCGCGGTGGACGTGGTCGAGCACAAGCGGAAGCTGGCGCTCACCCTCGGCGCGACGCACGAGGCGGCCGGGGGACCGGACGTGGTGACGCACGTGCGGGACCTCACCGGCGGTGGCGCGGACAAGGTCATCGACACCACCGGGGTCGCGGCGGTGTTCGAACAGGCTTACGCCGCAACGGCCGTCGGCGGCACCACGGTCACGGTCGGACTGCCGCACCCGGACCGGACCGTCACGTTGCCCGCGTTGAACCTGGTCGCCGAGGAACGCACGCTCAAGGGCAGCTACCTCGGCTCGTGCGTGCCGCGCCGGGACGTGCCGCGGTTCGTCGAGCTGTACCGCGCCGGACGACTGCCGGTCGACGGACTCCTGTCCGGACGGCTCACGCTCACCGAGATCAACGAGGGGTTCGCGAAGCTCGCGTCGGGAGAGGCCGTGCGCCAGGTCGTCGTGATGGGTTGACGCCCGTTTCCGTCTGTCCGGGCAGGAACCGGACAGGACAGGTCTTGTGTCAGCCGTTGACCGCCGAGGTCTGCCTGCTGCACCTTGGGAGCGCTCTCATGTTCGCCGCTGCTCGCCACTGGGCGGGCAGCGATCCCTGTACGGACAAGGAGAAGAGCATGCGCTTCACCCTGCCCAGAATCGTTCCCGCGCTGGCACTCGTACTCGTCGGGTCGACCTTCACCGCTCCTGCCCAGGCGTCCGCGAAAGAGATGTCACCCGGCTTGCTCACCGCGATGACCTCGGCGTTCGGCCTGACCGAACAGCAGGCTCGACTACGTCTGGAGAAAGAACAGCGCGCGTCGGTGCTCGCACCGCGCGCGGAAGCCGAAGCCGGCACCGCCTACGCGGGCAGCTGGTTCGACGAGGCCCGCAACAGGCTGGTCGTCGCCGTCACCGACCAGGCGGCCGCCCGCCGGGTCGAGGCCGTCGGCGCGGACACCGCGGTCGTCGGCCGCTCGGCCGGATCGATGGCGGCTCAGAAGAACCGCCTCGACGCCCTGTCCGCCACCGGTGCCGTGCCGCGCGCGGTCGCGAGCTGGCACCCCGACCCGCGCACCGGAACGGTCGTGGTGAACGTCGAGGCCGGCAAGCAGACCGCCGAGGTCGCCGCGTTCCTGGACAAGGCACGTCAGCTCGGCACGATCACCGTGCGCACCGAAGGGGTCCAGCAGCCGAAGCCGTTCGCGGCGGGCACCGTCGGCGGCGACCCGTTCTACACCGGCAACGTGCGGTGCTCGATCGGGTTCTCCGTGTACGGCGGCTACGTGACCGCCGGGCACTGCAACGTTGGCGCCTGGAACGTCTACGGCTGGGACCGGTCCTGGCAGGGCGAGTTCGTCGGTTCTTCCTTCCCCGGCAACGACTACGGCTGGGTCCGCACCGGCGGTGGCTGGTGGACCGTGCCCGTCGTGCTCGGCTGGGGACAGGTGAGCGACGCCCTGGTGCGCGGCTCCTGGGAGGCGCCGGTCGGTACCTCCGTGTGCCGCTCGGGCTCGACGACGCACTGGCACTGCGGCGTGATCCAGAGCCGCAACGAGACCATCCGCTACGAACAGGGTGACGTGCACCAGATGGCGGGTACGAGCGTGTGCGCCGAGGGCGGCGACTCCGGCGGTTCGTTCATCACCGGCGACCAGGCGCAGGGCGTGACGTCCGGCGGCTACGGCAACTGCTCGAGTGGCGGCCGCACGTGGTTCCAGCCGATCAACGAGATCCTGAGCGTCTACGGGCTGACGCTGCACACGGCGTAATCACCTGATCCGGCTGTCCGCCACTTGGCGGTGGACAGCCGGTCCGGCCGTCTCAACAGGTGGTTGACGGTTGACAGTCGACTCGAGGTGGATTACTCAGTCACATCGGGTGGGCGGGGCCACCCGGACCGATGCCGTTGGCAACGAGGTGGCGAATGACAGAGGAGTTACCGGAGATCCCCGGCTTCCGGTACGTCCGACCGCTCGGCAAGAACGTTCATCTGTACCGCGACGCGCACGGCGAGGTCGCGGTGAAGCTGCTCGCCGGTCCGGCGCGCGCGGCCGAGCTGAGAACGGTGCTCGGACTCGGGCACCCCGGCATCGTCACCGTGCACCGGGCCGGGCGGACCGGCGCCGGCGTGCTGTACCTCGTGATGAAGCACTACCCGAACGGCGATCTCGCCGCCGCGGCACCGATGCGCTTCGAGCGCGCGGTGGACATCGGCGTGCAGGTCGCGGACGCGCTGCACGTCGCGCACCAGGCCGGCGTGGTGCACCGCGACGTCAAGCCCGCCAACGTCCTGCTGGACGAGCACGGCAACGCGTGCCTCACCGACTTCGGAGTGCTCGGCAGGGACCGGCTCCCCTGGACGGCCCCCGAGGTGCTCACCAGCGGCAGCCACGGCGTCCGCGCGGACGTCTTCTCGCTCGGGGCGACACTGTGGCACCTGATCGCCGGGCACTCGCCGTTCGTCGTGCCGCGCGGCAACAACACGCACGCCGCGCTGGAGCAACGCATCCTGCAGGGCAGCCCGCCCCCGACCGGCAGAGCTCCCGAGTCGCTGGAAGTCCTGCTGCGCCAGGCGATGGCGGCGGATCCGGCGGCACGTCCGCCGTCGGCTGAGGAGTTCGCGCGACGGCTGCGGCAGATCCAGCACGAGTCGGCGCCGACGTCCGCCACCGGGAATGCCGTGGTCGTGCCTGTGGCTCCGTCCCCGCGCCGGCGGTCGCGGTGGCCGATCTACGCCGGCACCGCCGTCCTCGTCTCCGGATTGATCGTCACCAGCGTGCTGCTGCTGCAGAACAACGACCGTCTGACGGGACAGCCGGAGCAGGTGCAACCGCAGAGCGCGGCCGGTGGTGAGACCAGCTTGACGAGCAAGGTGACCGTCACCGTCACGCGCGTGGACTCCAACACGCTCCGGTTCTCGTGGACCTACCCGTCCCAGTTGCCCACCGACACCTTCGCCTGGCGCACCAACGACGACCTGAAGACCGGCACGACCCAGACGCCCACGCTCGACCTCTACGCGCCGGGCGCGCTGTGCGTCCAGGTGCGGGTCGTGCGATCGGACAGCAGCAACGCGAGCGACCAGTCGTGGTCGCCGGAGGGCTGCGGTACCTGATCTTCGGGCATGATCGACTCATGGTGAGAACTTTCGCAGCGGTGGCGCTGGTCGTCGCCCTGTTACCGGGAACGGCGGCCGCGGCCACCCCGAAGAGCGCCGTCACGTCCCCGCGTCCGGAGATCGGCGCCCTGTCCGAGGGCAACCCGAGCAAGCACGGCTGTTCGGCGAGCATCGTCGAGAGCCCCAAGGGCAACATCGTCGCCACCGCCGCACACTGCGTCTACGGCCGAAGGAACGTCTTCTTCACGCCCGGCTACCACGACGGTCAGGCGCCCTACGGCACGTGGCGTGCCGTGGCGACGTACGTCGACGAACGCTGGAAGACCAACAACGACATCGACGGCGCGGGCTCGCCCTACGACTTCGCGTTCCTCGTGCTGGAGCCGCACAACGGCCGCAACGTCGCCGAGGTGACCGGCTCGGCGTTGCGCCTGAAGATCGACACGCCGTTGCCCGCGGCGATGACCGTGGTCGGCTACCCGTCCGACACGAACACGTACCAGGACAAACCGTACGCGTGCGACAGCACCAGCTCCCGCGACGGCGCCTCCTGGCAGACCCTGCAGTGCACCGGCATCCCCGGCGGCTTCAGCGGCGGGCCGTGGATGAACCGCGGCACGAAGGAACTGATCGGCGTGATCGGCGGCAAGGGCCAGAACCTGCCCGCCTCCGACCCGCGCAACTACAGCGTCCGCTTCGACGCCACCGTGAAGGCCGTCTACGACAAGGCGGTCGCGGCGGCGGTTCCGCCCGGCAACGGCAACCTCGGCTACCCGCTCGGCAGCGGCGCCACCTGGAAGCACGCCGACCTGATCACGTCCGGCGACTTCACCGGCGCCCAGCAGCCCGACACGATCGTCAAGTGGAGCGACGGCGAGGTCACGCTCTACCGCGGCGGCGACACCAGCGACCCGCAGAAGCCCTACTCCGGCGAGACCCGGCTGGCCGCGCCCAAGTCCATCTGGAGCCACGCCAAGGCCATCGCGACCGTCAACCGCGGCCTCGCCGTGACGTGGAGCGACGGCGAGGTCACCTACTACAGCTCGGTGACCGAGAACGGGTTCGGCGGCGAGACCCAGCTGTCCGCCCCCAACGCCCTGTGGCGCGACCACGCCCAGCTCCTCGCCGGAGTCGGCCGCGACCTCGTCGTGGTGTGGAACGACGGTGAGGTCACCCGCTACAACGACATCGCCGGCAACCGCCTGGGCAACGAGACCCAGCTCGCCGCCCCGAAGTCCGTCTGGACGCACGCCCGCAGCATCAGCGGCGGCTTCTACACCGGCTCCGGCGCCGCGGACCTGCTGGTGCGGTGGAGCGACGGCGAGTTCACGCTCTACGCCGACGTCGCGGGCGGGCTCGGGCAGGAGCACCGGCTCCAGGCGCCGAACGACCTGTGGACGCACGCGACGGTGGTGTCCGGGCGCGGCAACTCCGTCCTGGTCCGGTGGTCCGACGGGGAGGTCAGCCTCTACCCGTCGGTCACGACGAGCCTGCAGCGCGAGATCCAGCTGGTGCTGCCGGACTGACCTCTGTGGACACCTGACCGGGTGAAGTTCGGTCCGAAAGACTGGGGCGATTGGATTT
This sequence comes from Lentzea aerocolonigenes, assembly GCF_000974445.1. Lineage (GTDB taxonomy): Bacteria > Actinomycetota > Actinomycetes > Mycobacteriales > Pseudonocardiaceae > Lentzea > Lentzea aerocolonigenes. Next base: position 66,274 of record NZ_BBOJ01000012.1, on the reverse strand, counting down.
CCGGTTCCAAGATCCGGTAATCCCTCGGCCGTGCGCTTGCCTCACGCGGTTTGGATCGGCGGGCTGTTGGTGCCCGCGCTGCTCGCCGCCACCGGTGTGGTCGTCCACGGCGGTGGCATTGAACGGACGCTGCACGCCGAGGTGCGGTCAGCGCTCGCGCAGGCGGGTTTCGACGGCGTCGTCGAGGTCAACGGCCGTTCGGTCGTCGTCAGCGAGGTCTCGCCGCGGTCGGTGGAGGCGGTGCGCGCGGTCGTCTCCAGCGTGTCCGGCGTCGGCAGCGCGGAGGTGCGGCCCGCCGGTCCCGCGCAGCTGCTCGTCGCGGTGCGCGGGGCCGAGATCCTGGTGTCCGGCGCGGTGGCCGACGACGCCGAACGTCGGGCACTGCTGGACGCGGTGGCGGCGGAGGACCACCGCGTCACGGCAGCGCTCCGGCTCGGCGGCCCGCTGCCGATCCCGCCCGCCGTGGTGAAACGGGTCGTCGCGGCCGCGTTGTCCGCCAAGGTTTCCGACGTGACCACGACGATCCACAACGGACAGATCGCGGTCGGCGCCCGCGTGCCGGACGAGACGCGGGCGAAGGCCGTGCGCGAGGCTCTCGCGGACGCGGCGAGCGGTCTGCGGGTCACGGACCGCATCGAGGTCGGGCCTTCCGCGACGGCCGGCGACCTGAACGTCGAGGCGCTGCACGACTCGATCAACCGGTTGGTGAACGGCAACGGCTCCATCCGGTTCGTGCAGGGCACCACGGCGTGGGAAGGCCACGGCACTGTGCTCGTCGAACGCGTTGCCCGCATGCTTCTGGTCGCACCGCGCGCCTCAATCACGTTGGTGGCACACGGCACCGACCCGGCGATGGCGTCCACGCGCGCGCAGATGGTTCGCGACGTGCTCGTGGGCCAAGGCGTGTCGCCCGCGCTGATCGCCACCGAGACCCGTCCCGCCCCCGACGGCGAGTTCGACCCGGCCACCCGCCAGGTCGACGTCGTGGTCCGTTAGGAGTCCTTGTGTTCTGGTTGTTCTGGCAGATGTTCGTGCTGTGCGCGGTGGCGTTCGGCGCAGGCTCACTGGTGACGTGGCTGTCGGTGCGCGGCCGTGCGCACACGGAGCAGCCGAAGCCGCGGCTGGCCCTGCCCGCGCCCCGGCGCGCGGCCGAGGACCCGGTGGTGGTCGAGCCGGTGAAGTCCTCGCCCATCAAGGGTAATTCCAAGACGCTCGTGTACCACACGCCCGATTCGCCTTACTACAAGCGGACGAAGGGCGACCTGATGTTCGCGTCCGAGGCGGAGGCGATCGCGGCCGGGTACCGGATGTGGACGACCAAGGCGCGCGTGAAGGCCTGAGGTTCAGTTCGCTGTCTGAAGGCCAGCGCCTTCGTTCGGTGCCCTCGTCTGGGCGTCGGCCCTGAGGCTATGGCCGGAACAGGTGGGCGTTGATGTCGTGGACCCGATGTCCCAGGTCGGGGATTTCGATCACCTCGATGCCGTTGTGCAGGAGTGTCTCCACGCCGTGGCAGTCGGCGAACAGCAGTGGCTCGCGCAGGGCGAGCACCACGCGGGTGATGCCGGCGGTGAGGATCAGGTCGGTGCAGGGTGTCGGGCGGGATTTGCGTACGGTGCACGGCTCCAGCGAGGTGTAGAGGGTGACCGGCCGGTCGGTTGGGGTGAGTTTGGCCAGGGCGGCTTCTTCGGCGTGCAGGTGGGGGTCGGTTTCGCCGGTGTATCCGGTGGCGAGGACGGTGCCGGTGTGGTCGGCCAGGAGGGCGCCCACTGCGTAGTGGGTGGGGGCGGGTGGTGAGAGCCGGGACAGGTCGATCGCCGCGGTGAGCAAGAGGCGGTCGGTGCGGGTCGATCGTTGGGTGGTGGGGAGGCTCATGCGGGCTCCAGGGTGTGCGTGGCCGGCCCGGCGGTCAGAGGTTGATGATCGTTTTGCCGTGGGTGTGGCCGGTGCGGGCTCGGGCGACGGCGGCCGGGGCCTGTTCGATCGGGACCTCGGCGGTGATGCGGACGCGTAGTGCTCCGGTGGCGGCGAGGTCGGCGAGGGTGGTCAGGACCTCGGGGGTGGGCTGGTTGCCGAGGTTGACGGCGCGGATGCCGCGGGCGGCCAGCGCGTCCGGGTCGGCGGCGTAGTTGGTGCTGATCAGCACGCCGCCGGGTCGTAGCAGGCCGGCCAGCGGGGCGGTGTCGCCACCGGCCGGGGTGACCAGGTCGAGGACGGCGTCGATGCCGTCGGGGTGCAGGGCGGCGACCTGGTCGTGGGTGGGGGAGCGGGTGAAGTCGACGACGGTGTGCGCGCCGAGGTCTTCGAGGTAGCCGGCCAGTTCGGGGGTGCCGGTGACCAGGATCCGGGCGCCCGTGTGGGCGGCGAACTGGATGGCCGACTGGCCGACGCCGCCGCTCGCGCCGTTGATCAGCAGGGTGTGCCGGTCGTCGAGTTCGGCGGCCTCGACGGCCTGGTAGGCGGTGACACTCGCGGTGGGCAGGGCAGCGGCCAGAGCGTGCGGCAAGGCCTCGGGGATCCGGGCGATCTTGCCGTTCTGGTCGGTGACGGCGTATTCGGCGTAGGAGCCGTGGCCCTGTTCGAGGTGCATGAACTGGCCGTAGACGCGGTCGCCGGGCTGGAAGCGGGTGACGCCGGGGCCGGTGCGTTCCACGACGCCGGCGCCGTCGGAGCCCAGGATCAGGGGGAAGGCGTGCGGCACGGCGTCTTTGAGGGCGCCGTCGGCGACCTTCCAGTCGAACGGGTTGACGGCGGCGGCGTGCAGGCGGACCAGGAGCTCGCCGGGGCCGGGCTCGGGAACGGGCAGGTCGGCCAGGACGGGTTCGGTGGCGAAATCGGTGACGACGACGGCTTTCACGACGCTACCTCTCAGCCGGCCAGGGCAATGGTGTGGTGGGTGTGTTCGACCTTGGCGTGCAGGTAGCGCAGGTTGCTTTCGGTGGCGTGCACGCCGGTGGGCACGGTCTCGGCGACGGCGGCGCCGAGGTCGCGCAGCTGCCGTACCTTGTCGGGGTTGTTGGTCAGCAGGTTGAGCTCGGTGATGCCGAGGGCGGCCAGCATCTGGGCGGCGGCGGTGTAGTCGCGGGCGTCCTCGGGCAGGCCGAGGGCGACGTTGGCCTGGTAGGTGTCGAAGCCGGCGTCCTGCAGGGCGTACGCGTCGAGCTTGTTGTAGAGGCCGATGCCGCGGCCTTCCTGCCGCAGGTAGAGCAGCACCCCGCCGGTGCCTTCGATGCGTTGCACCGCCTCGCGCAGTTGCGGGCCGCAGTCGCAGCGAGCCGAGCCGAAGATGTCCCCGGTCAGGCATTCGGAATGCATCCGGACGAGAGGCGTGCCGGCGCCGGGGTCGCCGAGGACGATCGCGAGGTGCTCGGCGCCGTCGGCCAGGCCGTTGAAGGTGACCACGTCGGCGGTGACGGTGTAGCCGTCGGCGAAGCGCAGCGGGACGGTGACCCTGGTACGCACGGTGGCGGTCGTCATGGGAACTCCTCGTGATCTCGATGTCTGAGCCGCTGGTGGACGGCGACGGCGGCCACGCTCGGTGTCGACACCGAGATCGTGCCGCGCAAGCGCGTGAGCAGCGGCAGAGCCGAATTTTTTTGCGAACCCTCAGGGATCAGTCGATCTGGATGGAGCGGATCGAGTTGCCGAAGCGGAGGCCGTCGATGGTCGAGGTCGCGGTGCTGGGGTCGGTGGCGGCGCCGAGGGTGAGCAGCAGCGGGACGTAGTGGTCGGCGGTCGGGTGGACGATGTCGACGCCGGGAGCTTTGGTGCGGTAGTCGGTGAGGGTGTCGACGTCGCCGCGGCTGATGGCGTCGGCGGCCCAGGTGTCGAAGGCGGTGGTGTAGCCGGCGAGGGCGGGTTGGCGCAGGACGGCGAAGCTGTGGGTCATGAAGCCGGAGCCGATGACGAGGATGCCTTCCTCGCGCAGCGTGCGGAGCCGTTGGCCCAGCCTGAGCAGGGCTTGGGGGTGGAGGCCGGGCATGGACAGTTGCACGACGGGGACATCGGCGGCCGGGTACATGGCCATGAGCGGGATGAAGGCGCCGTGGTCGAGGCCGCGGTTGGTGAACTGGTGCACGCCTTCGGGGCTGGGGATGGTGCCGGCGATGCGGTGGGCGAGGTCGGTGGCGTCCGGGGTGGCGTACTGCAGGGTGTAGTAGCGAGGGTTGAAGCCGGCGAAGTCGTAGTAGAGCGGGGTGCCGGCGGCGGAGGCGGACAGCGCGGCGGGTGCGTTCTCCCAGTGCGCGGAGACGACGACGATGCCGCGGGGTTTCGGGAGGGACTGTCCCCAGGTGAACAGGTCGTCGAGCCATTGCGGGTCGTCGAGGGTGGGTGGGGCGCCGTGGCTGACGAACAGTGACGGCAGCGGGCCGTCGGCCGGCTCCCACCGGCGGTGGTCGCGGGCTCGGGGTAGCACGCGGGTCAGCAGTGCGTCGTAGGCGCCGGCCGGTGTGGCGGGGTTGAGCACGTCGTGGATGCTGCGGCTGGTCATGGTCGCGCCTCGGGTGGTCGATGGAGCAGGGAGCGTCGGAGGGGGTGTGCCATCCGGGGCAGACCGGGACGGGGCTCTCCTCGAGTGCCGCGGTACTGGACGGACGGTTGTGGCGGCTCGAGGGGTCAGGAGCCGAAGGAGTACGGGCCGAAGCGGCCCCAGACAACCGCGGCGGCGAGCAGCAGCAGGACCACGTTGACGCCGATGACCTGGGTTTCCTTGCGGCGGGAGTGGGTCACGATCGCGCCGATCATGACCAGGACGAGGCCGAGTGCGGCGAGCGGCACCAGGACCGGGGCGATGCCGAGCGCGGCGGGCAGGATCAGGCCGATGGCAGCGAGGACTTCCAGGGCGCCGATCAGTTTGACCGTGCCGGTGCCGAAGTCCTCGGTCCAGGCCATGCCGGACGCGGCGAGCTTCTCCTTCGGCTGGGTCAGCTTCATCGCGCCGGCGGCGGCGAACGCGGCGGCGAGCACACCGGCGATGATCCACAAAATGATGTTCATGAGGCCCTCCGGCCGCTAGATTACTTAACGTGTTGAGTGAACCCTAGGCCACTTTACTTCAAGGCGCAAGTGACTTGGTGCGTAATTCGATTCACGGGTTAAGTTATGCTCGAGGGCATGAGTGATCCTGCCGAGCCGCGCTGGCTCGATGACGAGCAGCTGAGCAACTGGCTGGCGTTGGGTGCGATGCTCATCCGCCTGCCCGCGGCAATCGACGCTCAACTGCGGCGCGACGCGCAGCTCAGCCACTTCGAGTACCAGGTCATCGCCGGGCTGTCGATGGCACCCGAGCGCACCCTGCGGATGAGCGTGCTCGCCGCTTTCTCCGAGGGCTCGCTGGCCCGGCTGTCGCAGGTCGTCGCCCGCCTGGAGAAACGCGGCTGGGTGCGCCGTACGCCCGACCCGTCCGATGGGCGCGTCACCCTGGCGATCCTCACCGACGCCGGCATGGACAAGGTTGTCGCCACCGCGCCCGGACACGTCGCCGAAGTCCGCCGGCTGGTGTTCGACACCCTCACCAAGGCGCAGCAGCGCCAGCTGGGCGACAGCAGCCGCCGCATCCTGCGTGCCATCGACCCCGACGACCCCTGCCTCGACGGGCTGCCCTTCGACACCGCCGCCCCCGAGACCGGCCACCTCACACCCGAACGATGACAGGCGCCTGCCTCTCGTAGAGGAGGCGGACCGGCGCGCGGTGGCGGGACGGTAGGTCAGTTCAGAACATGGTGTTGTTGTTGGCTGAGGTTTCGGGGACTGGGTTCAGGACGTCCCGGTGTTCGACGGCCTTGCCGTCGCGGATTCGGTAGAGGTCGAGAATGGCGAGTCCGCGGGCTGCGAGCGCGGTCGTGCTCCACGCGGAGCAGGTGACGTATCCCGTCCTCCCCAGATCGGTCTCGCCTGAGACGCGGTTCCCAGGCGGCCTTGCATCCGCAGAATCGGAACATATGATGTGCGCGTGCCGAATCTGCGGATCAGCGAGGCCGCTGCCCTCCTGGGGGTCAGCGACGACACCGTGCGGCGGTGGATCGACCAGGGGCGTCTGCACGCCACCGTGTCGGAGAACGGGCGCAAGGCCGTCGACGGCAAGGAGCTCGCGGCGTTCGTCCAGCACCTCTCCGAGAGCAACGAACCCGGGGTCACCGTTGCCGCGTCGGCGCGCAACCGGATGCGGGGCATCGTCACGCGCGTGCTCAAGGACGGGGTGATGGCGCAGGTCGAGATGCAGGCCGGCCCGTTCCGCGTCGTGTCGCTGATGAGCAGGGAGGCCGCGGACGAACTGGGGCTCGAGGTCGGCAGCGTCGCGGTCGCGTCCATCAAGTCGACGCACGTGGTCGTCGAGATCCCGGAGGCCTGATCGTGCGCGGCGTTCTCGTCCTGGCCCTCCTGCTGACCGGTTGCGGCGCGCCGGCCGCGACATCGGACTCCGGGAAGATCACCGGTGGTGTCACGGTGTTCGCCGCCGCGTCACTCACGGAGACGTTCACCCAGCTGGGCAAGGACTTCGAGGCCGCGAATCCCGGCACGAAGGTCAAGTTCAACTTCGGCGGCAGCTCGGCGCTCGCGCAGCAGCTCGACCAGGGTGCGCCCGCCGACGTGTTCGCCAGCGCGGCGCCGGCGAACATGAAGCAGGTCACCGACACCAAGACGATCACGGACGTGCCCAGGACGTTCGCCAGGAACGAGCTCGCGATCGCCGTGCCGAAGGGCAACCCCGGCAAGATCACGACGCTGGCCGGCTTCGCCGACGCGGGCAAGAAGATCGCCCTCTGCGCCGAGCAGGTGCCGTGCGGCGCGGCGGCGAAGAAGGTCTTCGAGATCGCGAAGGTGACACCCGCGCCGGACACGCTGGAGCAGGACGTCAAGGCGGTGCTCACCAAAGTCTCGCTCGGTGAGGTCGACGGCGCGCTGGTTTACCGGACCGACGTCAAGGCCGCCGGTGACAAGGTCGAGGGCGTCACCTTCGCCGAGGCGAGCCAGGCCGTCAACGACTATCCGATCGCGCCGCTCGCCAAGGCGCCCAACGCGGCCGCGGCCAAGGCGTTCGTCGAGTTCGTGTTGTCGGACAAGGGACGCGCGGTGCTCGGCGCGGCCGGTTTCGGCAGCCCGTGACACGGCGTCAGGTCCGAGGGCGGCTGCCCGTCGTCCTCGTCCTGCCCGCGGTGCTCGGACTGGCGTTCCTGCTCGTCCCGCTGGCAGGGCTGCTCGTCAGGACACCGTGGACGTCGCTGCCGACGTTGCTGAGCGCGGAAGTCGGTGAGGCGCTGCGGCTTTCGCTCGTCTGCGCCTCCCTCGCCACGATCTGCTGCCTCGCGCTGGGCATCCCGCTGGCGTGGTTGCTCGCGCGCAGTGGCTTGCCCGGACGCGGGTTCTTGCGCGCGTTGGTGACGGTTCCGCTCGTGCTGCCACCGGTCGTCGGTGGTGTGGCGTTGTTGTTGGTGCTCGGCCGCAAGGGTCTGGTCGGGCAGTACCTCGACGCGTGGTTCGGGATCTCGCTGCCGTTCACCACGGCCGGAGTGGTGGTGGCCGAGGCGTTCGTGGCGATGCCGTTCCTGGTGATCTCCGTGGAAGGCGCGCTGCGGGCGGCCGATCCGCGGTACGAGGAGGCGGCGGCGACCCTCGGCGCGTCGCGGTGGCTGACGTTCCGGCGCGTGACGCTGCCGTCGGTGCTGCCCGGCGTGGTGGCGGGCGCGGTGCTGTGCTGGGCGCGGGCGCTGGGGGAGTTCGGTGCGACGATCACGTTCGCCGGCAACTTCCCCGGCGAGACCACGACCATGCCGCTCGCCGTCTACCTCGCGCTGGAGTCCGATCCGGACGCGGCGATCGTGCTGAGTGTCGTGCTGCTGCTGGTGTCCGTCGGTGTGCTGGCCGGTCTGCGCGACCGGTGGATCAGCGGGCCGTCATGACGCTCACCGCCGAGCTGCGCGTGACGCGCGGAACGTTCGACCTCGACCTCGGGCTCACCATCGGGCCCGGCGAGGTGGTCGCGCTGCTCGGTCCCAACGGTGCGGGCAAGTCCACGGCGTTGCGCGCGCTCGCGGGCCTGCTGCCGTTGACGAACGGCAGGATCGCACTCGCGGAGTCCACTTGGGACGGATCGGACGCATTCGTGCCACCGGAAGAACGGCCGATCGGCGTGGTCTTCCAGGACTACCTCCTGTTCGCGCACCTGAGCGCGCTGGAGAACGTCGCGTTCGGACTGCGCGCCCGCGGCACCCGCAAGGCCGAAGCCCGCACGATCGCGCGGGAGTGGCTCGGCCGCGTCGGTCTCGACGGCCACGCCCACGTGAAGCCCCGCTCGTTGTCCGGCGGGCAGGCGCAACGAGTCGCGCTCGCCCGCGCCCTCGCCACCGGCCCGAGCCTGTTGCTGCTCGACGAACCGCTGGCCGCGCTGGACGCCGCCACCCGCCTGCAGGTGCGCGCCGAGCTCGGCCGCCACCTCGCCGACTACGCCGGTCACACGCTCCTCGTCACCCACGATCCGCTGGACGCGATGGTGCTGGCCGACCGCCTAATCATCCTGGAGAACGGCCGCGCCGTGCAGGAAGGTCCACCGGCGGAGGTCGCCCGCCGTCCGCGCACCGACTACGTGGCGCAGCTCGTGGGCCTGAACTTCTACCGCGGCACCGCGACCGGCACGACGGTCGAGCTCGACGGCGGCGGACGTCTCACCATCGCCGAGCCCGCCTGGGGCGCGGTGCACATCGCGTTCCCTCCCACCGCCGTCAGCCTCTACTCGGCCCAGCCGTCGGGAAGCCCGCGCAACGTCTGGCCGGTGACGGTCGCGGGCATCGAGCCGCACGCGCACACGACCCGCGTGCGGCTCGACGGTGCACCGGCCGTGCTCGCGGACGTCACCACGGCCACGGTCGCCGACCTGCGGCTGCGGCCCGGCGATCGGTTGTGGGCGGCGGTGAAGGCGACCGAGACGCACACGTACCCGGTCTGAGCTGTGGAAGTTCTCCCCGAAGATCAGACGATCGGGGGTTCATAGCCGTCACCGCGAGCTTCTACCTTCGGGCTGATCGGAAACCCTGCACCCGTCCGCGTCCTGAGCGGCCGGGATTTCCGTGAGGAGCCCAACTTCATGAAGACCTTGCGCCTGGGGGCGCTCGCGGTGCTGACGGCATCGGCGATCGCCCTCACGATGTCGGGTGCGTCCGCGCACGATCCCGACACCCCCGAAGGACAGGCGGCGGCCAGAGCGTTCATGGCCGACTACCAGCCCGCCGAGCGGCACGCCGTCACGAACACCGCGGCCGGTGTGCCGTGCGTCGACGGCAAGGCCGACATCTACCCCTGCAAGAACGTGGACCTGCTCAGCGTCCTGCCGCTGTCGTCGATGGGCGGCGGCAACGGCAACGACATCTGGGGCTGGACCGACTCGTCCTCCGGCAAGGAGTACGCGATCGTCGGCCGCACCAACGGCACCGCGTTCGTCGACGTGAGCACCCCGACCGCGCCGAAGTTCCTGGGCAACCTGCCGTCCAACGGCGGCAGCAGCACCTGGCGCGACATGAAGGTCTACAAGGACCACGCGTTCATCGTCGCCGACTTCATCAGCGGCCACGGGATGCAGGTGTTCGACCTGACCAGGCTGCGCACGATCACCTCGCCGCAGACGTTCACCGCCGACACCGTTTACAAGGACTTCGGCCCGGCGCACAACATCGCCATCAACGAGGAGACCGGGTACGCGTACGCGATCGGCTCCAACACGTGCAGCGGCGGCCCGCACATGGTCGACATCCGCACGCCGAAGTCGCCGAAGAACGCGGGCTGCGTGTCGCAGGACGGGTACACGCACGACAACCAGTGCGTGATCTACCGCGGACCGGACGCGACCTACCGCGGCCGGGAGATCTGCTTCAACTCCAACGAGGACACGCTGACGATCGTCGACGTGACCGACAAGGCGAACCCGGTCCAGCTCTCGCGCAAGGCCTACTCCGGCGCGCAGTACTCGCACCAGGGCTGGCTGACCGAGGACCAGCGGTACTTCCTGCTCGACGACGAGCTGGACGAGTCGCGCGGCACCGACAAGCGCACCAAGACCTACATCTGGGACCTGGCGAGCCTCGCGAACCCGGTGCACACCGGCGTCTACAACTCGCCCGCGACGGCGATCGACCACAACCAGTACATCAAGGGCAAGTACTCCTTCCAGGCCAACTACCAGGCGGGCCTGCGGATCCTCGACGTCAGCGGGGTCGCGTCGGCGCAGCTGACCGAGGCCGGGTACTTCGACATCTACCCGGCGGCCAACGAGGCGAAGTTCAACGGGGCGTGGAGCAACTACCCGTACTTCGCCAGCGGCATCGTGCTGGTCAACGGCATCGAGCAGGGCCTGGTCGTGGTGAAGCCCAACCTCGGTACCGTCGAACCACCGCCCCCCGGTGGGAAGTTCGAGAACACGACCGACGTGCAGATCCCCGACGCGGGTGCCGCGGTGACGTCGTCCGTGTCCGTCTCCGGTGTCCCCGGCAAGGCGCCGGGTGCGCTGAAGGTCAACGTGGACATCAAGCACCCGTACCGCGGGGACCTGGTGATCGACCTGGTCGCCCCGGACGGCACGTCGTTCCGGCTCAAGGGTTCCAGCAACGACTCTGGCGACAACGTGATCACGACCTACGAGGTCAACGCCTCCGCGGAGGACGCCGCGGGCACCTGGCAGCTCAAGGTGCAGGACGTCGCCAAGGCCGACGTCGGCTACGTCGACGCGTGGAGCCTTCAGTTCTGAGATGAGGCCGTGCGCGGGTTCCCCCGGAGCCCGCGCACCGTCCGGGAGTGGTCATGCGCAGACTGAGCTTGGTCGACTGGATCTTCGCCCTGGTCGCGGTCGTCGTCGTGGTGTCGGGCGCCGTGGTGGTGTTCGGCCGCAGCGCTCCGCCGATGCAGCACCAGAACATGGGCCCGGTGACGCCCGCCGCGCACAGTGACGGCCTGTCGGAGGCCGAGTCCGGCTACCGGTTCGAACGCGTGGTGATGCCGGAGCGCCGCGGCACCGGCGTGCCCGTCGCGTTCCGGATCCTCGGCGGTGACGGCAAACCTGTCACCCGGTTCCTGGACGACCAGACCAAACAGATGCACTTCTTCGCCGTGCGGGACGACATGCACATCTTCCGGCACGAGCACCCGGTGCTCGAAGGCGACACCTGGCACGTGACGCTGGACCTGCCCGACGGCGGCGCTTACCGGATGTTCGCGGAGTTCGTCCCGCTGGACTCCAAGGACGCGCGGCACCCGGTCGTGCTGGGTGTGCCGTTCAGCTTGCCAGGCGACACGGACCTCGTGCCGGTGCCGGAAGCGTCGGCGTCCGGGGTAACCGAGAGCGGCTTCGTCGTGGAACGCGCCGATGACGCCCCGCTTTCTCCTCTGCGGCAACAAACTCTGCGGTTCCGCCTCCGGCACCCCGGCGGCGAGCCGGTGTCCTCGGTGGAGCCCCACCTGGGCGCCAACGGGCACCTGACCGGCTTCCACACGATGCTGCTGTCGGCCACCCACATGCACCCGGTGGAGCCCGCCGGCATGCCGTTGATCAACGGTGAGCTGACCTTCCAGGCCGTGATCCCCGAACGTGGGGAGTACCGGCTGTTCCTGGAGTTCGCGCTCGGCGGCAAGGTGCACACGGCGGCGCTCACGGTGCTGGTGTCCTAGCGCTGCCAGGGCCGCAGCCGCGGCACCCAGCCGGGCACCGCCGCCCGGTAGGTGTCGTACTGCTCCCCGAACTGGCGGTGCAGCGCGGGTTCCTCGTGCCAGTGCACCATCGCCGCGAACGCCGCGCACACCACGGCGGCGTAGGCGAAGAGGATCAGCTGCCCCAGCGCCAGCGCTTGTCCGATGATCAGTGACAGCACGGCGACGTACATCGGGTTGCGCACGTACCGGTAGAACCCGCCGACGACGAGGCGGTCCGGTGGCGCGACCGGTGCGGGCGTGCCGAACCCCTCCGCGACGAACCGGGCGAACGAGGCGACCAGCACGGCCAGTGCCGCCACCAGGAGCACGACGCCGACCCAGCGCAGCGGCAGCCAGAAGGGCAGCGACCGCCACCGGGTCAGCAGCCACGGGAACAGGCCGGCCACGCAGCCGGGAGCCAGCACGAAGAACGCAACGGAACCCAGCGCAGCCTGTCGCCTCTCCATGGCGCACACCCTGACTCACGACAGTCCACTGTGGGTAGCTCCACGCACCTCTTTCGGGCCGTTGTTCACCTGGTCGGACCAGGCGTAGCGTGAGATTCTCGCCGCACGGAGGTGCAAGATGGCCGTCGACCCCCGCCCCGAGGTGCTCGTGCACCGGCCGCGCGCCGAAGTCGCCGCGTTCATGTTCGACCCGGCCCACGATCTCGAGTGGACCGGCGGCATCACCTCCAGCCGTCCCGCCCAGCCCGGCACGCTCACCACGGGCGCGACCGTCGAGCGCACCGCGCGGTTCCTCGGCAGGGAGTTCCTCTACGGCTACGTCGTCACCGAGCACGAGCCGGACCGCCTGGTGGAGATGAAGGTCGACCGGCCGTTCCCGATGACCGTCCGCTACGAGCTCGGCGACACGACGGACGGCACGAGTGTCGCGATCAGGGCGATCGGGTCGCCCGGCCGGTTCTTCGGGTGGGCGACGCCGTTCATGGCCCGTCAGGTGCGCAAGAGCATCAACGCCGACCTCGAACGTCTCCGGCAGTGCCTCGAACGCTCCTGAGCGTCACCGCTTGGCGAGGCTGTCGAGGAGGTCCTTCGCGACGTCGCGGAGCTTGACGTTGTCGCGCTGGGAGCGTTGCACGAGCATCGTGAACGCTTCTTCGGCGGTGCAGCCGTGCACGGCCATGAGAGCGCCTTTCGCCTGCTCGATCATGGCACGGGAGACCAGTGCGGTCTCGAGCTGCCTGATGTGCTCGCGGGACCGCTGCCACTGGTGGGCGTTGGCGATCGCCGCGCTGGCGGCGGTGGTGAACAATCGCATCAGGCCCTCGTCGAACGGGTCGAAGGCGGTCGCCGTGTAGCTGTAGATGTTGAGCGAGCCCACGTGTCTGGCGTCGGTTCTGTCCGACGCGGGCAGCACCACGGGCACCGACAGGTAGGCGCGCACGCCGTGTTGTTCCGCGCTGGCCTCGAACTCCGGCCAGTTGTCCCTGTTCTCGCCGACCACCGCGCGCACCGCCGCGAGCGTGCGGGCTGCCTCCAGGCACGGCCCCCGGTTGGCGCCGTACTGCTTCTCGTCGATCTCGATGAGCGAGCGGTCGCTGGCGGCGGCGGTGCGGGGGTCCTGCGGGTTCACGGTGATCGTGACCGCGTCGGCGTCCGCGGTCGCCATCACCGCGGTCTCCGCGAGGCGTTGCAACACCTGGTCGAGAGGCTCCTCTGAGGAGAAGCCGTCACGCAGCTGCGCCAGGGCCGCAGTCGCCTCGTCGAGGCGCTCGACCGCATCCGGCCGGCCGTCGTCCATGCCGCGTCACCCTCTCGCCGAAAAACGAAGTCGCGGCGCTGGTTTTTCAACGCTCTCACGGCGAATGGTACTGCCACATGGCGTGAGACGAACCGAACCGGCGCGGGTGCTGGAGTGCTCAACTCCCCGCGCCGGTTCTGGCCGGCCACCGCGGTGGCCTCCCGCACAAACGCGCGCGCGTGCACGGTAGTGGTTCTTTACCCCGATACAGCCGATCTCAGTCTCCCGTCGAGCAGGCCGGCTTTCCTGGCGTGGAGGAAGGCCCATCCGGCGAGCGCGGCCGACATCGCCGTCAGCAGCAGGCCTCCGACGGTGATCGCGTTCTCGAACTGCGCGGTCTGCAGGCCGCTCCAGCCGTGCTGGGCGATGCCGCCGGAGAACATCACGGCGAGAACGGTGCCGCTGACGGCGACCCCCGCGGCGGCGGTGACCTGCGACGCGGTGTCCACGAGCGCCGCGCCGATCGAGGTCCGGTTCTCCGGCAGTCCCTTGAGCACGTTCACCCCCGCGACGGCGCCGACCACGCGGATGCCCACCGCGACGAGCACCAGGGCGAGCGCCACCGGCAGGTAACCGAGCCGGCCGAGCAGCGCGTAGACGGCGAGGCCGGCCACGACGCAGGCGGCGCCGAGCCACGCGGCCCGGTCGAGCCCGGTGCGGCGCACGAACCGGTTGACGAGCGGGCCCGCGGCGATGAGGACGACGACCTGCGGCAGCATCCCGGCCGCCGCCAGCGCCGGTGACCACCCCCAGTCGAGCTGCAGCTGAAGCGTCACGAGGTAGGTGAGGCCGGCCGCGGCCAGACCGGTCGCGGCCTTGTACGCGAGACCGCTGGCCACCAACGGACGTGCGACGAGTTTCGGGTCGAGCAACGGATGGCTCGCAGCGCGCGCACGAACGACGTACAGCACCGCGGCCGCTGCTGTCAGTGCCGCCGCGGTCCACGGCAGCCACGACCCGGTGCCCCGCTCGACGAAGAACGTCGGCACGACGAGGGCGAGCACGATGGTGGCGGTGCCGAGCACGCCGCCGAGGATGTCCGCGGGGTCCCGGTGCAGGTCAGCCTCGGTGTCGGGCTGGACGCCGCGACCGATGCCGATGATCGCCAGCACCGCGATCGGCACGTTGACGAGCAGCAGCACCTGCCAGTCGGCGACGGCGAGCACGAAACCGCCGAGCGGAGGGCCGATCGCGAGGCCGACGAGGCCGACGGTGGAGATCAGCGTCATCGCCCGGACGCGGAGATCGTCGCCTTCGAACAACCGGAAGGCCAGCGCGATCGAGCCCGGCGTCGTCATGGCGGCCGCGACGCCCATGACGGAGCGCACGGCGATGAGCGCGGCCACGGAGGTGACGAACACCGTCGCGAGGCTCGCGACACCGAGGAGCACCAGTCCGGCGAGCATCACTCTGCGGCGGCCGAACCGGTCCGCGACGGCGCCGAACACCAGCATCAGGCCGCCGAACACGACGGCGTAGGAGTTCGAGACCCACTGCAGCGCCGTCGTCGACGTGTTCAGGTCGCGGCCGATGGTGGGCAGGGCGACGTTCAGGATCGAGTTGTCCAGCATTTCGAACAGGAACACGGCGGACAGACCGGCGAGGGCGATCCACGCCTCTCGCAGGGAACGGGGAGTTGACACGAACACCGTTCTACGGACGAACAGTGTTCGTGTCAACTGTAGGATGTGGGTCATGAAGCGGAAACCGTCGTCCCGTGCGGAGTGGGCGACCCAGATCGCGGCGCTGGAGCAGCAGGACGAGCCACCGGCGCGCAAGGAACCGATCACGGTCGGCCGCATCGTCACCACGGCGTTGCGGCTGGTCGAGACCGAGGGGTTCGACGCGCTGACGATGAGGCGGGTCGCCGCCGCGCTGGAGACCGGACCGGCCTCGCTCTACGCGCACGTCCGCAACAAGGCTGAGCTCGACGACCTGCTCATCGGCACGTTGAGCAGGAACGTGTCGCTGCCCGCGCCCGACCCCGCGCGGTGGCGCGCGCAGATGATCGACGTGTGCGGACAGCTGCGCGACGAGTTCCTCCGGTATCCCGGGATCGCGCGCGCGGCGCTGTCCGCACCGCCGAACAACCTCGACACGCTGCGGATCACCGAGGGGATGCTCGCGATCCTGCTGGCCGGTGGCGTGCCACCGCGGTCGGCGGCGTGGGCGATCGACGCCGCCCTGCTGTACGTCAGCGCCTACACCTACGAGGCGTCGTTGCGCGGCCATCCGGAGCCTGCCGCGGATCGGGCCGAGGTGCTCGCCCGGCTGCGGATGCTCCCGGTGAGCCGCTTTCCGCACACGGTCGCGCACGTGGACGAGCTGAACGCGGGCGTCGGCCACGAGCGGTTCGAGTTCGCGCTCGGGTTGCTGCTGGACGGGCTCAACGCCTGAGCAGGTCGCGCAGGGCCGCGGTCACCACGTCCGGTGCCTCCTCGGCCATGAAGTGTCCACACGAGACGGTGCGGTGGTCGAGGTCGGGCGCCCACGCCCGCCACAGCGCCTCGGCGTCGAACCCGAGCGCCGCACCCCAGTCCTGCTGCAGAACCGTCACCGGCATCTTCAACCGGTTGCCCGCCTCGCGGTCGGCGGTGTCGTGCTCGACGTCGATCGTCGCCGAAGCGCGGTAGTCCGCGACGATCGACGTGACGGCCTCGCGGCTCGCCCGCAGGTACTCCTCACGCACGTCGGCGGGGAAGGGCTCGGTGGCCCAGGCGTCGAGGAAGTGGCCGAAGAACGCGTCCGGCCGGGCGCCGATCAGCTCCTCCGCCAGGCCGGGCGGCTGCGCCATCAGGAAGAGGTGGAACCCGACGGCGGCGGACGTTCCGCGCATGACGTCCCACATGTCGAGGGTGGGCAGCACGTCGAGCGACGCGAGGTGCGTGACGTGCTCCGGGTGGTCCAGGCCGGTGCGGAAGGCGACGAGCGCGCCCCGGTCGTGGCCGGCGAGGGCGAACCGGTCGTGGCCGAGCGCCTGCGCGACTTCGACGACGTCGGTGGCCATCGTGCGCTTGGCGTAGGTGGAGCCGGTGTCGGCGGGTTTGTCGCTGTCGCCGTATCCGCGCAGGTCAGGCATGATCACGGTGTGGTCGGCGGCCAGGTCGGCGGCGACGTGCCGCCACATGAGGTGGGTCTGCGGGAAGCCGTGCAGGAGCACGACCGGGCTGCCCTCGCCGGTGGTGGCGACGTTGAGCTCGATGCCGCCGGAGACCCGCACGCGTTGGTGGTGGAAGTTCACACCGGCACTGTGCGCGCGCCCGATCAGCAACGAATCAGCGTTAGGGTCAGCGGGTGGTGACGTTCGGGGTGCTCGGCCCGCTGACCGCGGGATCCGCCCGTCTCGGCGGCCCCAGGCACCGTGCCGTGCTGGCCAGGCTGCTGGTCGCGCGGCGCCGCGTGGTCCCCGTTCGCACCCTGGTCGCCGACCTCTGGGAAGACCCGCCGGACGGTGCGCTCGGCGCCGTTCAGACGTTCGTCGGGGCGTTGCGCAAGGCCCTCGAACCCGATCGTCCACCACGGACTCCGTCGACGTTGCTGGTCACGTCGGGGGCGGGGTACGCGTTGCTGGCCGAGGACGTCGACGCGTGGCGGTTCGAGGAGATGCTCGGCGGTGATCTGTCCGTGTTGGACAGTGCCCTGGCGTTGTGGCGCGGTCCGGCCTACGCCGAGTTCGCCGACGAGCACTGGGCGCGGGCGGAGATCGACCGGCTGGAGGAACTGCGGCTCGTGGCGGTCGAGCGCCGCGCCGAGGCCGCGCTCGCGGTGGGTCGTGCCGCCGAGGTCGTCGCGGACCTGCGCGCTCACCTCGCCGGGCACCCGTGGCGGGAGAAGGCGTGGAGCCTGCTCGCGCTGGCGCTCTACCGCGAGGGACGTCAGGGCGACGCGCTGGAGGCGGTGCGCGCGGCACGGCACGCGTTGGCCGAGAACTTGGGCGTCGATCCGGGCGCGCAGCTGCGGGCGCTGGAGTCGGACATCCTGGCCCAGTCGCCGCGGCTGGACGTCGCTTCGCGGCCGTCGTTGGTGGGGCGGGCCGCGGAGCTGGCGGCGCTGGAGGCCGCCGTGCCGTCCGCAGGGCTGGCGATCGCGGTGGTCACCGGTGAGGCGGGCGTGGGCAAGACCGCGCTCGTCGAGGCGTTCAGCGGTGTGCTCGCCAGTCGCGGCTGGACGACGGTCTGGGCGCGGTGCCCGGAGGACGCGCCGGTGGCGTGGCCGTGGCAGCAGGTCGTGGAAGCCTTGGGGGAGAAGCTCGTCCCGGGTGATCGTTTTTGGGTGAGGCGCTTGATCGTGTCCACTGTGGAGTCTTCGGCGCCGGTGCTGGTCGTGCTGGACGACCTGCACCAGGCCGACGACGAGACGCTCGCGGTGCTGGCCGCGTTCACCGCTACCGCTCTCTCCGGCCGGGTGATGATCGTGGCCACTACACGCGCCGCCGTGCCGTCGGAAGCGCTGGCCCGCGCCGAACCGGCACGCGTCGACCTGGGTGGTCTGGGTGAGGAGTCGGTCGCCGCACTCGTGCGGTCGATCACCGATGCCTCCGTGTCCGACGTGTGGGTGATCCACGAGCGCAGCGGCGGGAATCCCTTCTACGTCAAGGAACTAGCGCGGTTGTCCGCGTCGGGTGGCGACCTCGGTGCGGTGCCGGCGGGAGTGCGGGACGTGATCCGGCACCGGCTCGCCGCTCTGCCCTCGGAGGTGCGGACGGTGCTGCACCAGGCGTCCGTGCTCGGGCGGGACGTCTCGGTGGACCTGCTGACGGCGCTGGCGGGCGGTGACGTGCTCGACGCGCTGGAGGTCGCCCTCGACGCCGGTTTCGTGGTGGAGGAAGCGCCTGGGCGTGCGCGGTTCACCCACGTTCTGGTGCGGGACACGGTGTACGAGGAGGTGTCGCTGACGCGGCGGGCGCGCTGGCACGCGGTCGTCGCTGACGCGCTGGAGTCCTCCGGGGACGTGGAGCTGCTGGCGCACCACCATTTGCTGGCCGGCGCGCGTGGGGAGAAGGCCGTGCGGGCGTTCGCGGCGGCCGCCGAGTCGAGCCGGTCGCCCCGTGCGGCGGTCGGGTGGTGGCGGGCGGCGATTGACGCTGCGGACGGCACGCGGCTCGACCTGGTGATCGGGCTCATGCGGGCGTTGGCCCTGAGCGGTGATCTGGAGGCAGCGCGCACGTACCGTTCGGTCGCGTTGCGGGCCGCTGACGACGCTGAGACGACTGCTCGCGTGATCGGTTCCTTCGACGTGCCAGGGATTTGGACCACGAACGACGACCCGACGCACTCGGAGGAGTTGGCCGCCGCCGCGCAACGCACGCTCGCCGCGTTCCCCGGCCCCACCGCCACCCGTGCCCGCCTGCTCGCGACGATCGCGATGGAGCGGCGCGGCACGGGCGATCACCTCGCGGAGGCCGTGGAAGCCGAGGCCATCGCCCGTGAACTCGGCGACCCGGCGCTGCTCGCGTTCGCGCTCAACGCCCGCTTCATGCACACGTTCAACCGCCTCGGACTCGCGCCGGAACGTGCCGCGATCGGCCGTGAGCTGGTCGAGCTGGCGGCGGCCGAGGGGCTTGTCACACACGAGGTCCTCGGCCACCTGATCCTCGTCCAGGCGGGCGCCGCACTCGCCGAGTTCGAGGCCGCCGACCGGCACGCGGCCGCCGCCGACGAGCTCGCGCGACGTCACGACCTGCCGTTGGTGGGCGTGTTCACCGACTGGTACGCGGCACTGAAGCTCGCCGCCGCCGGACGTGTCGCCGACGCCGACCGCGCCTACCGCGCGGCTGCCGCCCGTGTGCGCGGAACCGGCATGTGGGGCATGGAACGCGGACTCCTGCCGTTGGCGTTGCTGAGCCTGCACGGTACATCCACAGTGGACCTTTCTGACGACTGGGGTCCTCATCTGGACTGGGTGCGTCCGCTGGTGCTGCCGCACGACGAGGCGCTGGCCGCCGCGCGGGCGTTGCCGCCAGGGCCGGCGGACCTGCTCGGTGAGACGCGCGCGTGCCTGCTGGCGATGGCGGCCGTGCGGCTGGACGATCCCGAACTGCGCTCGCGTGCCCGTGCGATGTTGTTGCCCGCCAAGGACGAACTGGCCGGGGCGGGCACCGGGCTGTTCACCTTCGGTCCTGTCGGGACGTTTCTCGACGAGCTGTGACGAACGACATTCACGCCCTCACGCCAGAAACTGAAATTTGGTCAGGTCACATCCTTCTTGGCAAACCCGGATCGCCCAGGCATGATCGCTCCGTCGTGGCGGGGTGGGGATCTCCGCCGCAAGAGCCTGTGAGTCAAGAGAGTGAGGGATGCGCATGTTCAGCATGAGGCGCGTTCTGCCTGTCGCGCTCGGTACTGTCGCCGCCGTCGCCCTGGTGCAGACGCCGGCGAACGCCATCGGGTCCTTCCAGTACGCGTATGCGTCGAACGGCCGGGGATACGGCGCGTTCAACAGCGTTGACAACAACCTGTTCAAGGTCGCGGACAAGAAGGCCGACGGCTACAGCATGGTGCTTCGCATCAAGTTCCCCGGCCGCGATGAGATCACGTCGTGCGACGACCGGAACGGCGCCAACAACGGTGAGGAGTTCTGCAGGATCTCCAACATTCCCCGCAGGACCGCGTTCCAGTTCAAGGCCTGTGCGAAGGACTTCAGCGGCGAGCTCCCCGGGTGGATCGACTGCTCCGGGTGGATCAACGACGTGAACTCGTAGAGGGGCAACGCCGGAACACGTTGCAGGACAAGGAGTATCGCTCCGGCTGGGGTGCGTCCTCCGTGCCGTTCGTCGGTGTGGCCCGGTGCCGCATCACCGCGAGGGTGTCGATGCGTACATCGACACCCTCGTGTCGTGTCTCCTAGTCCTGTTGCGGCAGGAGCATCGGCTGGTCCAGCACCCACAACCACGAGCCGTCCGGCTGGCGGCGGGCGATCTCGACGGTCATCTCCCCGGTGGTCAGCGTTGAGACGGTGAGCGCCAGGTCGCCGCTCACCAGCGCGGGATGCTGCTTGCCCGGCGTGAGGACCGGCGCGGCCGCGACGAACTGCTCGTACACCTTGCGGATCTCGGCGTGCCCGGTCGCGGTGCTGCCCGGCGGGAACGCCAGCACGGCGTCCGCCTCGTACAACGCCACCAGTCCGTCGACGTCTCCCGCGTTGCCGCGCTCGATGAAGAACCTGGCCAGGTCGTTCGGTTCGGTGGCCACTGCGTTGCTTGTCATGGGGAAGAGCCTTCCAACCAATCACGACATCCTGTGTCGTATATTCCGGTAGGTTTTCGGCATGCGCGCCGACCGGTTGGTCTCGCTGGTGTTGCTGCTGCGCCAACGCGGGCGCCTGTCCGCCACCGCACTCGCCCGCGAGCTGGAGGTGTCGACTCGCACGGTGCTGCGCGACATCGAGGCGTTGTCCGCGGCGGGCGTGCCGGTCTACGCCGAACGGGGCAGGCACGGCGGTTTCGCGCTGCTGCCGGGTTTCCAGACCGAGCTCACCGGCCTGAACCACGACGAGGCCCTCGCCCTGCTGGTCGCCGGGTCGCGGCGAGGCGCGCAGGCGTTCGGTCTCGGCACGGCTCTGGCCTCGGCCATGCGCAAAGTCGTGGACGCACTCCCGGAAAACCAGCGGGCGACCGCGGCCGACGCGGTGCGACGACTGCTCGTCGACCCGGAGATCGACCTGCTCGCGCGCCGCACGATCCCGGAAGAGGTGCCCGACACCGTCGTGGCCGAGGTGCGGCGCGCGGTGTTCGCCGGGCACCGCCTGCGCATCCACTACGCGGCCGCGGGCGAGAAGCCGAAGTGGCGCACGGTCGACCCGATCGGCCTGGTCACCGTGCGAGAACAGGGTTATCTGCTGGCGGTGCGCGACGGCGCCGACCGCACCTACCGGTTGTCCCGCGTCCTGGCCGCTTCGGCGCTCGACGAGCCCGCGCAACGCCCGGACCGCGTCGACCTCGGCCGGGCCTGGCAGGAGCGCAGCACGCGGTTCCGGACCGGCGGCGACCAGGTCGTCGTGCGGCTGCGGGCTCACCCGTCGCGGCGCGGTGATCTCGTGAACACCGCGCTGACCGTCCACGATTCCGGTGCCGACGCGGAGGGCTGGCTGTGCGTGGAGGCGGCCTTCCAGGACGCGCGGCACGCGGAGTGGGCGTTGTGGCAGCTGGGAACCGATGCGGAAGCCCTGGCACCGCAGTGGTTGCGGGACAGCCTGCACGACCGCGCCGCCGCGGTCGTCGAGCGCTACGCGCTCCGAGGCTGTAACGCCGCGTGGGGCCCGTCGGATTAACCCGCCATGGGCGAGCCGAGTGGTCTGATCCGTTTCACCGGAGACCAGGTGAACTTCGAACAGTCGGTGTCGCGCATCGCGGAACAGCTGAAGCCGCTCGGCGACGCCGGCCGCCACGTGGCCGAGTCGTACGCGCTGGACGCCGAGATCCGCCGGACCGCGGATGACCAGCAGCTGAAGTTGAAAGTGCTGGCCCAGCGCCGGAAGGAGTCTTCGGCGACGCTGCGGCAGATGCAGAAGGAGCTCGGTCGCGCCGACGTCAGTGCGGGTGCCCTGCGCGAGTGCATGGTCAACATGCAGCGCGAGACCGTGAAACCGGGCCTGCCACTGGCCGAACGCCGCGCGTACGTCGAGCTGACGCAGCACTTCACCACAATGCTGGTCCAGCACCACTCCGACCTCACCGGCGGCGTGGCGGACGTCATCGACAAGGTGCTCAACGGGTCGGGTGCCAAGGCGCTGGCACCACGTGGTTCCGGCGGCCGGCGGCGGCGCGGATGACGGTGGGGTGCTGAGTCTTGTCCCGCAACGGGTGCGGTGGTTGTGCTGTGCCGCTGATCGGCCTGTTCGTGCTGTTCTTCGCACTGCCGCTGGACATGCTGCTCGTGTCACCGGCGATCGCGGCGCACATCCTGGCCACCGGCACGCCGGCCCAGCAGGTTTATCTCGAGGAGTGGCGGTGGGGCTGCCTGGTGGCGCTGCCGCTGGCCCTGGTGCTGGTCCGCCTGGCGCTGAGCAGGGACGGCCGGGTGCGCGGCTCGGGTTGGCTGAAGCGCTGGCTGGGGTTGTTCGTGCGGAGTTTGGTGCTGCTCGGGGCGATGAACGCGATGGCGTTCGTGAAGCTGAAGCCGTCCGCGGAGCACGTGATCGACGACGGTATGCCCGCGTTCTTCGCGGCGTCGGCAGTCGGTGTCGGGGTGCTGGTCGGCATTCGGTTGTGGGATCGGCGGCCTCGGCGGGTCACTGTTGCGGAGGTTCGGGCTGCTGCTGCGGAGGCTGATCGGGCGCTGCGGCGGGTTCGGGCTGAGAACGAGCGGGTTCGGCGGCAGGCCGAGCAGGTGCAGGCTCGGCTGGCGGCGTTGCGGGCTCGGGGTGGGGGACCTGGGGCTCGGCCTGGTGGGCGGGCGGATGGGCATCCGCGGGGGCGGGGCGATGGGGCTGGCGGAGCTCGGCGGACGGGGGCCGGTGGGGCGAAGCAAGGTGGGCCGGGGTCTGGTGGGGCCGGGCGCGCGGGGGCTGGCGGGGCCGGGCATTCGGGGACTGGCGGGGCCGGGAATGCGGGAGCGAGTGGGGCCGGGCAGCCGGAGCGCGGTGGGGCCAAGGCGTCGGGTGGCAGGTCCCCAAAGGCGGGGGCTGGTGGGGCGAGGCAATCGGAGGCCGAGTCCAGGCAGGCGAGGGGTGGCGGGGGACAGCAGGCCGGGGCTGGTGAGGCACAGCAGGCCGGGGCTGGTGGGGGACAGCAAGCCGGGATTGGTGGGAGACAGCAGGCGAGGGGTGGCGGAGGACAGCAGGCAGGAGTTGGTGGGGCACAGCAAGCCGGCGCTGGTGGGAGACAGCAAGCCGGGGCTGGTGGGGGACAGCAGGCAGCGGCCGGTGGGGGACAGCAGGCGGGGGCTGGTGGAGGCAAGCAGGGCGGGGCTCGTCGGGATGATCGAGCTGCGCGCGGGTGGGACGGGGGTTCGCTCGGGGTTGACTTCCAGTCCTTGCGGGTGTTTCACCGGGAGTCGTACCAGTGTGCCGACACCGCGCACATGGCCTATCAGTCTGCTCAGACCTCGTTGCAGACCATGTCGTATTTGGTGCGGCGGACTCGGATTGTGCCGCAGTGGGTGGGGTTGCCGGGGAGGGCGGCTCGGCTGGCTCGGGCTGAGATGCGGGCTGCTGCTGTGCACCTGGCCGACTCGCATTTGAAGCTTAGGGTGCAGGTTGACGAAGGGTTGGGGATGGTTCGGACGTTGAACGCCAACACTTCTGAGTTGAAGGTGGAGATTCGGGATAGTTGTGGGGAGCGGGGGGAGCGGTGGTATCTGGCGTTGGAGGAGCGGATTGAGGCTGCTCGGGAGGAGCGGCGGGCCAGTCGGGCTTGGTGAGTGGTTGCCGTGTTCCTGGTTCGGGCTGGTGGTGGTTGGGGTTGCCGTGTTGCGTGCCTGGTTCGGGCTGGTGGTGGTTGGGGTTGCCGTGTCGCGTGCCTGGTTCGAGCTGGCGGTGGTCGCGTCGCCGTGTCGGGTTCCTGTTTAGGGCTTGGGGGCTCTGCCCTTACCCCGCCAATCTGATCAAAGACCGGCCAGCGCCGCGCGCGGGTTGATGGCACGCCTGGTGCTTTGGGCGGCTGCGCGTTGCGTAGGGCGTGCGGTTCGGGTGGGTTGGTCCCGTCACGAGCCGCACCAGAGCGAGTCACACCCGAGGGGAGAGGTCAAGTCGCGAAAGGCGTGCGACTTGACCTCTCCCCTCGGGCGCGACAAGAGCTGTGGCACGACTCGTGACGGGACCACCCACCGGAACCCCACGCGAAGAGCTGGCTCGGCTGCGCCATCGCGTCGCCTCGCCTGCGGCCTCGGCTTGAGCCGCCTTGCCTGCGGCCTCGGCTCGGGCCTTGGCCCTGGCCTTCGGCATCGGCGTTCGGGCTAGAGCGTCACGGTTCCTCGGACGCCTAGGACTGTGTTGCCGCCTACCCAGATTTCGCCGTCCGCCTGCGTCAGGTGGACTCGGCCCCTTCGGCCCAGCCTCGTGCCCTGCGCGGCGATGTAGGAGGTCGGGGCCAGTTCTGCTGGGATCAGCCACTGGGCGATGGCCGCGTTGAGGCTGCCGGTCACCGGGTCCTCGTCGAACCTGGTGCCCTCGTCCACGAAGGCTCGCACCTCGAAGTCCGCGTCGCTGCCCTCGGGGTGTGGGCCCACCACGCCGACACCGGCGAAGGTGCCGAACTTCGTGTAGTCCGGGTTGAGGGCCAGGACTGCCTCTGCGGACGGCAGTAGTGCTGCTATCCAGCCTGGGCCGTTGTCCGCCCACTGGGCGTCGACTACGTCGGTTGGGTTGAGGCGCAACGCCTTTGCCAGCGACTGGAGTTCGTCCGGGGTTACTGGGCCGCTGCGCAGGCGTGGTGGAGCGGCGAAGGAGAGGCGGGCGTTGTCCTGGCGGAGGGTTACCAGGCCTGCGCCGCACTCCTGGATCAGCTGGCCTGGGGTGTGTGGTTGGCCGCCTGCTTCCAGCCACGCTCTGGCTGAGCCGAGGGTTGGGTGGCCTGCGAAGGGGAGTTCTCGGCTGATCGTGAAGATCCGCAGGCGGTAGTCGGCTGCCGGGGTTGTCGGTGGGAGCAGGAAGGTGGTTTCGGCCAGGTTGGTCCAGCGGGCGAACTTGGCCATTTGGTCGGTGGTCAGGTTTTCGGCGTCGTGCACCACGGCTACCGCGTTGCCGTAGGTGAGTTCGTCGGTGAACACGTCTACCTGGCTGAAGCCTCGCACGGGGATCAAGGTAGTGGATCTGCTAGAGCCAGCCGCTGTCCTCGGCCACCTTGACCGCTTCTGCTCTGGTGCGGGCGCCTGTTTTGCCTATCGCGGCGCTCAGGTGGTTGCGGATCGTGCCCTCGGACAGGTGCAGGGACTTGGCCAGGTCGGCCACCGTGCCGCCGTCGCGGGCCACGGACAGGACGTCGCGTTCCCGGTCGGTCAGCGGGCTTTGGCCTGACGTCAGGGATTCTGCCGCCAGGGCCGGGTCCACCACTCGCAGGCCCGCGTGTACTCGGCGGACCGCGTCTACCAGTTGTTCGGGGGGTGGCGTCCTTGACGACGAAGCCCGCTGCGCCCGCTGCCATTGCTCTGGCCAGGTAGCCGGGGCGGCCGAAGGTCGTGCAGACGATCACTCGGCACGTCGGGAGGGCCTTGCGGAGGTCTGCGGCTGCTGCGAGGCCGTCCTTGCCGGGCATCTGGATGTCCAGCAGGGCCACGTCCGGGGTGGTGCGCCGGGCGGCGGGGACCACCTCGTCGCCTGCGCTGACCTCGGCTACCACCTCGATGTCCGGTTCCAGGCCCAGCATCGCGGCGAACGCGCCTCGCACCAGGGCCTGGTCGTCGGCCAGCAACACCTTGATCATGCCGTCACCTCCGCGCGCAGACGGTAGCCGCCGTCGGGCGCCGGGCCCGCCAGCACCGTTCCGCCGTGCGGGGCGAGTCGTTCCCGCAGGCCCGCCAAGCCCGTGCCGGGGGTGCCCACGCCGGCGCCTCGGCCGTTGTCGCGGACCTCCAGCCACGTGTCGCCCAGGCGGACGGAACAGCGGGTCGCGGCGGCGTGGCGGAGGACGTTGGTGATCGCCTCGCGCAGCACGTAGCCGAAGACCGTCTGCAGTTCCGGGCGGACGTTGTCCACGGCGTGCGGCAGGTCTGCTTCGACGCCCGCTGCGCGCAACGCTGCCCGTGCGCCCACCACCTCGGCCGAGAGCGAGACCTCGCGGTAGCCCGAGACCGTGGTGCGCACGTCGTTCAACGCCTGCCGGGTGAGGTGCTCCACCTCGCGGATCTCCTCCAGCGCGCGGTCGACCGAGGAGTTTTCCAGCAGTCGCCGGGCCACTCCGGTTTTCAGCGTGATCGTCGTCAGGCTGTGGCCCAGGACGTCGTGCAGGTCGCGTGCCAGCCGGTTGCGCTCCTCGGTCCTCGCCAGCGCGGCGATCTCCTCCTGGGCCGCAGACAACGCCCGGTTCGCCCGGATCATCCTGCCCACGGCCAGCATGCCCAGGGCGATCGAGAACAGCGTGGCGATGCGGTCGCCGTCGACGGACAGGTCCTGCTGGAAGTACATCGTGGCCGCCAGTGCCGCGATCACCGAGCCGTCGATCAGGATCGCCCGCCACGGCGGCAGCACGACCGCGACCGTGGACACGACGTAGACCAACAACCCCGAGTAGGACATGCCCAGCCAGAACACGACGATGAGACCGACCGCGGTCAACGCCAGGCAGATCAACGTGTTGACGTTCTCGCTGCCGCTCGACCACAACCACCGCGGCGCCACGACCCAGCCCACCCCGTAGACCAGGAGCAGCAGCACCAACGCGCACTGCTCCGGCACGCTCCGGTCGCTGACGGCGACGTCGTGGATCACGGCCGGGAGGTAGAGCAGGACGAACAGGATCGCGAACCAGTACCACTTGCCGTTGCCGCGCTGCACGACGACGAACCTAGCTCTGGACGCGGTAGCGGCGCGCGGCGATCACCGACAGGCCCACCACCCACAGAGTGATCACCAGCAACGCCTCCCCGACGTTCACCCCTGATACGAACGGAGCCTGCGTCAGCTGCTTCACCCAGAACGTCGGCAGCGCCTTCATGATCGTCGCCAGCCAGTCCGGCGCCACGTCGGCGGGGATCCAGATGCCGCCCAGCAGACCGAAGAGCATCGACGCCAGACCGGTGATCGCCTGCATGCCGTCCGGGGTCGCGACGAGCCCGATCACGATGCCCAGCAGCACGAACGGGATCGCGCCCAGCCACAGCGTGGCCAGCACCCCGATCCAGTGCGCCGCGTCCATCCGCACGCCCTCGAACGCGCCGATCACGCACACCAGCAGGATTCCCGGCAGCCCGACCAGCATGCCCAGCGCGCCCTTGGTCAGCAGGTACCCCGACCCGGTCAGCGGGGTCAGCCGCAACTGCCGCTGCCAGCCCAGGCCCCGTTCGACCGCGATCCGGGCGCCGATCGACAACGGGCCCGCCATCACGCCGAACAACGCCATGTTCATCATCAACGACGTCGTCACCGGCAGCCCGTTCGGGAACGTCCCCTCCCCGCCGCCGTAGAGGTTCACGAACAGCAGGAACATCACCGCCGGCACAACCACGGTGAAGATCAGGTACCGGCCGTTGCGCACGGCCCGCCGCAGTTCCAGTGCCAGGAAACGGGTGTTCATCGGTCGTCCTCCCCGGTGAGCGCGAGGAACGCGTCCTCGAGGCCGAGCGCGGTGATCTCGATGTCGTGGGCGTGGGGGTAGCGGGCCAGCAGCGCGCGCACAGCGGCGTCGGAGTCGGTGCAGGTGAGCGTGATCTGGTCGCCCCGCCGTTCGGCCGAGCGCACGCCCGGCAGCGCGAGGTCCGCCGCTCCCGGGACGACCGCGCGCAACGTTCGGCCCGACACCGCGGCCCGCACCTGCGCCACCGATCCGTCCGCCACGATCCGCCCGGACCGCATCAGCACCACGCGGTCCGCGTACTCCTCGGCCTCGTCGAGGTAGTGCGTCGCGAACAGCACCGTCCGCCCGGTGTCGGTGTCGGTGTAGGCGCGCATCTGCTGCCAGAACGCCCGCCGCGTCTCGACGTCCATCGCGACCGTCGGCTCGTCGAGCACCAGCAGGTCCGGATCGCACACCAGCGCCAGTGCGAACCGCACCCGCTGCTTCTGCCCGCCGGAGAGCTTGGTGCACTTGCGGCCGGCCAGATCCGCGATCCCGGCCTGCCGCAACGCCTGCTCCACCGGCATCGGCTCGCGGTGCAACGCCGCGACGAGCCCCACGGCCTCGGCCACCGTCGCGTCGTCCAGCAGCGCCCCGCTCTGCAGCATCGCCGAGATCCGCCCGGCCACCACCGCCTCCCGCGGCGAGGTGCCGAAGACGCTGATCTCGCCACCGTCCGGAGTGGACAGTGCGAGCAGCATGTCCACCGTCGTGGACTTGCCCGCCCCGTTCGGGCCGAGCAGCGCGACCACCTCGCCGGGCGAGATCACCAGGTCGATCCCGTCGACGGCGCGGACCTCGCCGAACCGCTTCCGCAGGCCGCTCAACGCCACCGCGGCTCCGGCCCGCACAGCTGTCTGTGTCATGCGTTCCATGCTCGGCGGACGGGCCCGGCGGCGAGGGGATCAGCCGTCACGATCCCGGCATGACAGATGTCATGGGGGAAGTGCGACGAGGGCGGGATCACGATCCTTCCTGAACACGGCTGGGCCGAGGTCGCCGGCGGCGGAGGAGTGCACGCAGGGTCCTTGGGCCCCGGTGCGGGGAGACCGTTCGCACTGTCGCTCTGCGCCGTCACGGCGGAAGGTCTGGGGATGCGATGGAGCGCCGCCGCGAAAACGGAGATCGTCGAGGCCGCCGCGAAGGCCAGCGCGGGCAGCGCGGGCAGGCCGTGGGTGGTCGAACTGAACGGCAGGTCCGCGTACCTGTACGAGGTCGCGCACTCCTCGTCGCGTGACCCGCTCGGCGTGGAGGGGCTGCTGAGCTGCGGCGCCGCGCTCGAGCACGTGGTGCTGGCCGTCCGCGTCACGGGGTGGCACGCGCAGGCCGTGTTCCCTGCCGACCACCGCAACCCCGGCCTGGTCGCGATCGTGCGGTCCGACCGGGTGCAGTCGCCCACCGAGGCCGAGATCGCCCGGCACCGCGCGATCCGCCTGCCCGACGGCACCGCGGACGGCGACGTGCGTGCCCTCGCGTCCGCGAACCACTGGGCGGGCACGGAGCTGTACGCCCTCGACGAGCACACCCTCGTCGTGCTCACCGCGGGTGACACACGCTGCGACCACGTGCGCGGCGGTGCGGCGTTGCAGTCGGCGGTTCTCGCGGCTCGCTCCGCGGGACTGCGGGTGTGCCCGGTCGTGCACCTGCCGCACCGCCAGGAGTGGCGAACCGGTCTGATCGAACGTCACGGCCTGGCGGGCTTTCCCCAGGCGCTGCTGACCGTCGGTGCGAAGGTCCCTGGCGGGGCGGGACCAACGACCGCGTTCCCGGCCACGGCGCGTTCCTAGCGTCTACGTCGTGGAACGGAGAAGCGGAATGCGCGCTCGCGACATCATGACCACCCCGGCCGTCACGGTGATCCCGCAGGTGCCCGTGCGCGGCGCCGCGGCCCTGCTCGTCGCGCACGGCTTCACCGCGCTGCCCGTCGTGGACGACGACAAGCGGCTGGTCGGCATCGTCACGGAGGCGGACCTCCTGCGCAACGGCTACGTCGAGGAGACCCGCGGCGTCTCCGTCGGCGACGTGATGACCTCACCCGCGACGGCGATGAGCGGCGGCACGGAGGCGAGCGTCATCGCCCGCGTGCTCGTCGACGACCGCATCCGCTGCCTGCCGATCGTCGACGGCTCCCAGGTCGTCGGCGTCGTGACCCGCCGCGACCTCGTCCGCGCGCTCGGCCGCACCGACACGTCCGTCGCGGCGGAGGTCCAGCGCGTGCTCGACCTCTACGCCGACGGAGGTCGCAGGTGGACGGTCGCGGTACGTGACGGCGAGGCCGTGATCAGCGCGGACGACGTGGACGACGAGACAGAGCGAGCAATTCTCGCGCTGGCGGGTGCCGTGCCCGGCGTCCTGAGCGTGCGGATCCCGGTTGGAGGACAGCGGTGAAGGCACCCGACGCACCGGTCGTGGTGGGGGTTGACGGCTCGTCCTCGTCGCTGGCGGCGGTGAAGTGGGCCGCCGCCGAATGCGGCCGGCACCACGTCCCGCTGCTGCTCGTGCACGCGTACACGTTGCCCACCAGGGGATATCCCGAAATGGTGCTGACCGGCACCGAGATCCGCCGCGCCATCGAGGACCAGGGCAGGGCGTGGCTGACCGAAGCGGCCGCCGCGGCGCCCGGTGTGGACGTGTCCACCGAGCTGGTGTGCGACAGCGGAACCAGGCTGCTGATCGAACGCTCGCGCGAGGCGCGGCTGCTCGTGGTGGGCTCGCAGGGGCTCGGCAACGTCACCGGCCTGCTCGTCGGTTCGACCGCGGTCGCCCTCGCCGCGCACGGCAGGAGCCCGGTGGTCGTCGTGCGCGGCACCGAGGTCCCGGACGGGCCGGTCGTGGTCGGCGTCGACGGGTCACCGACGAGCGAGGCGGCGCTGGCGTTCGCGTTCGAGGAGGCCTCGGTCCGCGGGGCCGGGCTCACCGTGGTGATGTGCTGGCACGACTTCATGGTCGAGAGCGCCTACACCGCGTCGCGCTTCACCGTGGACTGGAAGCAGGTCGAGGACAGCGAGCAGAGGCTGCTGGCCGAACGGCTCGCCGGGTGGCAGGACAAGTATCCGGACGTGCGGGTGCATCGGGTGGTGCTGCGTGACCGGCCGGTGCGCGCGCTCATGCGGTACGGCGCGGAGGCGCAGCTCCTGGTGGTGGGCAGTCACGGCCGTGGTGGGTTCGCCGGGATGTTGCTGGGCTCGACGAGTCAGGCGCTCGTCTACCACTCGCCGTGTCCGCTGGCGATCGTGCGACAGCCGGAAGCATCGATGTAGGTCGATGATTGCTTCCATCGATGTCGGTCGATAGAGTTGGCCGGACATCGAGTGAGGGAGCGAACCGTGGACAGCTTGCCGGTGATCGTGGCGGGCGCGGGGCCCGTCCGGTCTGGTCGCGCACCTGCTGGAACGCGGTCTGGAACCACTCGTGCCGGAGGGTGGCTGCCGGAGATCCGGCTCGACCTCGACCCGGTGCTGCAGGTGCCGGTGAAGCTCGCGCCGCTGATCGATCCGAACGCCCACTCGCGCGGCACGGTCTACCCGCACGGGGAAAGTGAGTTGCGCCAGCCGGAGCAGGGCGTTTATCTGGTGGGCATGAAGAGCTACGGGCGTGCGCTCACCGGCTACGAGCAGGTGCGCTCGGTCGTCGCGGCGATCGCCGGTGACCACGAGGCAGCGGGCCGGGTGGAGCTCGTGCTGCCCGAGACCGGGGTGTGCGGCGGAGCAGGGTCGTTCGCCGGGTGACCGCTGAACCCGTTGTCGCGCAAGGCACCTCTCTGCGCACCGTGCTGATCGTCCTCTGCGTCACCGAGATCACCAGCTGGGGCGTGCTCTACTACGCGTTCCCGGTGCTGGCGCCGACGATCAGCGCGTCGACCGGGTGGACGCTCCCCGCGCTCACCCTCGGCTTCACGCTCGCCCAGATCGCCGGCGGCCTGGTCGGCGTCGTGGTGGGCAGGGTGCTCGACCGGTGGGGGCCGCGTGTCGTGATGAGCGCGGGATCGGTGCTCGCGGTGGTGGCCGTCGTGGTGGTCGCCACGGCGCAGTCGCTCACCGCGTACTTCGCGGGGTGGCTGCTCGCGGGTGCGGCGATGGCCGGTGTGCTCTACCAGCCCGCGTTCGCCGCGCTGACCCGCTGGTACGGGCCGCAACGCGTGCGCGCACTCACCGCCGTCACCCTGGTCGCGGGGCTGGCGAGCACGGTGTTCGCACCGCTCACGGCTCTGCTGAACACCGTGCTGGACTGGCGGCAGACGTACCTGGTGCTCGCGGTCGTGCTCGCCGTGATCACGGTGCCGTTGCACGTCCTGGGTCTGCGCAGGCCGTGGCAGCCCGCCGAGACGCACGAGTCGGAAGCGCCGTCCGCGATCGCCCGCAGCGGCCCGTTCGTGCTGCTCGCGGTGGCGATGACGCTGTCGGCGTTCGCGGTCTACGCGGTCGTGATCAACCTCGTGCCGCTGCTCACCGAGCGCGGCCTGTCCACGACGACGGCGGCGATCGCCCTGGGCCTGGGCGGTGCCGGACAGGTGGCGGGCCGGCTGGGGTACGCGCGACTGGAGCGAGCAACGTCCGTGCGCACCCGCACCGCACTGGTGCTGCTGGCCGCCGCGGTGACGACGTTGTTGCTGGGCCTCGTGCCGGGACCGGCGTCGGTCCTGGTCCTCGGCTCGGTGCTGGCGGGGTGTGCCCGCGGCATCTTCACGCTGGTGCAGGCCACCGCCGTGACCGACAGGTGGGGGAGTGTCCACTACGGACGGTTGAGCGGCCTGCTCGGCGGCCCGGTGATGCTGTCCGCCGCCGTGGCGCCGTGGGCGGGGAGCGTGCTGGCCGCGTGGTTCGGCGGGTACGCGGCGGTGTTCGTGCTGCTGGCCGCCGTCAGCGTGGTGGCGGCGCTGCTGTCCCTGAAGACCTAGTTGTACCTAGTCGAGCAGTTCGGCGACGAGGTTGCGGACACGGCGGTCGATCTCGTCGCGGATCGGCCGCACCGCGTCGACGCCCTGACCCGCTGGGTCGTCCAGGTCCCAGTCGAGGTAACGCTTGCCGGGGAAGACCGGGCACGTGTCGCCGCAGCCCATCGTGATCACCACGTCGGAGGCCTCGACGTCCGCGGTGGTGAGCTTCGACGGCACCTCGGCGGTGATGTCGAGGCCCCACTCGGCGAGCGCCTGCGCGGCGGCCGGGTTCACCTGGTCCGCGGGGGCGGAACCGGCGGAGCGCACGGCGATGCGGCCCATCCCGTGGTGCTGCAACAGGGCGGCGGCCATCTGCGAGCGGCCCGCGTTGTGCACGCAGACGAACAGCACCTCAGGAGTCATGCGGACGTTCTACCACCTGGCCGGAGTGGACCGTCGCGGCACTTCGGCTCCGCGGTCGCAGCTCACGCTGTGACGTGCGGAAGCCGAAGTGCCGGGCGAACCCGAACTCACAACGGCAACCGGCGCAACGCCGGTTTGAGCACCTTCCCCGACCCCGTGCGCGGCAGCTCGGCCACCACCTCGACGTGCACGGGGATCTTGTACTTCGCCAGCCGCGGCACCAGGAACTCCCGCAGCGCCGCCGCGTCCACGTCGGCACCGGGCACCGGGCGGACGAACGCGCGCCCGACCTCGCCCCAGCGCGCGTCCGGTACGCCCACGACCGCGACCTCGGCCACGTCGGGGTGGTCGGTGATCGCGTTCTCCACCTCGGCCGGGTACACGTTCTCCCCGCCCGAGATGAACATGTCCTTGAGCCGGTCGACGACGTACAGGTGACCGTCGTCGAGCCGCCCGATGTCGCCCGTGCGGAACCACCCGTCGTCGGTGAACGCGGCCGCGGTGGCCACCGGGTCGTTCCAGTAGCCCGGGGTGACGTTCGGGCCCTGCACCTCGATCTCACCGGACTCGGCGAGGCGCAGGTCGCCGAAGAACACCGGCGTCCCGGCCGAGCCCGCCTTCCGCACGCTGTCCGCCGCCTCCAGGAAGCTGGCGCCGGGTGCGGTCTCGGTGAGGCCGTAGCCCTGGCAGAACACCAGACCGCGTTCCTGGTAGGTGTGGATCACCGCGTCCGGCACCGACGCGCCGCCGCAGAGCAGCACCCGCAGCGACGACAGGTCCGCGGTGGGCCAGCGCGGTGAGGCGGCGAGGTCGGCGTACATGGTGGAGACCCCGAACATCCACGTCACGTCGTGCTTCTCGATCAGGTCGAGGCACTCGTCGACGTCCCACCGGGACGTGATCACGCTGTGCCCGCCCTTGATGAAGGTGGGCAGCAGCGTCTGGGTGAGCGCGGCGACGTGGAAGAGCGGGGCGGAGACGAGCGCGACCTCGTCGGTGGCGATGTCGACGCCGATCATCAGGTTGAACGTGTTCCACAGCAGGTTGGCGTGGCTGAGCACCGCGCCCTTGGGCCTGCCCGTGGTGCCGGAGGTGTAGAGGATCAGGGCCGGCTCGTCGATCGTGACCGGCTCGTCGAACAACTCGTCCGCGCCGCCCGCGAGCCAGGTCTCGTAGTCGTCCAGCGAGATGGCCCGCGGGTGTTCGGTGCGGTGCGAGGGCGCGTGGACCAGCACGTGCGCCCCGCAGTCGGCGAGCTGGTAGTTGATCTCCGCCGGGCTCAGGCGGAAGTTGAGCGGGACGAAGACCGCGCCGAGCTGGTGGGTGGCGAACATGGTCTCGGCGAACGACGGGTGGTTGGGGCCGAGGTACGCCACCCGGTCTCCGTGGCGCACGCCGAGCTCTGCCAGCCGGTGGGCCAGCTTCGTCGTGCGCCCGGCGAGCTCCTCGTAGGTCGTGGAGACGCCGTTGTGGGTGAAGGCCTCACGCTTCGGCGCCATGCGCGCGCGGCGGAGTGGCCAGCTGCCCAGTCCCGCGTTCCGCATCCTTGTCTCCTGTCAGGCTGGTCCGGCTGGTCTCGTGCAGCGTGATCGTGCAGATCACGGTGAGCAGGCAGAACGCCGCGAGGATGTACGGGATCGCGCCGGTACCGGCCGACTTCTGAACCTGCGCGAACAGCAGCGGGGCGAGGCCCGCGCCCAGGCCCGCGAGCTGGTAGCCGAGCGAGGCGCCGGTGTAGCGGCTTCCCGTGGTGAACAGCTCGCTGTAGAGCGCGGCGAGCGGGCCGTACATCATCGGGTGGATGACGGCCTGGCCGAGTACCAGTGCGATGACGATGAAACCGTTGTCCACCAACGGGAACAGCGCGAACGCGAACGCGGCCATGAGGACCGCGCCCGCGAGGACGACGGGCCTGCGGCCGAACCGGTCCGACGCGGCCGACCAGCCGATGATCGAGATCACCGCGAGCGCGGAGGACAGGGTCAGGGCGTTGAGGATCGACGGCCGGGGGATGCCCGCCTGGACGCCGTACGCGAGGGTGAAGGTCGTCAGCGTGGACTGCGCGACGAACGCCGAGAGGCCGACCCCGATCCCGAGCAGCAGCGTGCGCGGGTGGTTGCGCAGCACGTCGGCCAGCGGCAGGGAGGTGCGCTTGCGCTCGGCCTGGAACACCGGCGTCTCCTCGACCTTCATGCGGACGAACAGGCCGATGCCGAGCAGCACCAAGCTGAGCAGGAACGGCACCCGCCAGCCCCAGTCGAGGAACGCCTTGTCTCCCACCAGCGCGGCGGTGCCGGAGAGCGCGAGGGTCGACAGCACCATGCCGCACGGCGCGCCCGCGTTGGTGAAGCTCGCCCACAGCCCGCGCCGTGACGTGGCGTGCTCGGCTGACATCAGGACCGCGCCGCCCCACTCACCACCGACGGAGATGCCCTGCACGATTCGCAGCAGCACGAGCCCGGCCGGCGCGAGCCAGCCGATCTGGCCGTAGGTGGGCAGCAGACCGATCAGGAAGCTCGCCACACCCATGAGGCTCATGGTGAGCACGAGCATCTTCTTGCGCCCCAGCAGATCGCCGTAGTGTCCGAAGAGGACACCACCGATCGGGCGCGCGAGGTAGCCGGTGGCGAACGTGCCGAAGCTCGCGATGGTGCCGACCAGCGGGTCGAGGGAGGAGAAGAAGACCTTGTTGAAGACGACCGCGGAAGCGGTGGCGTAGAGGAGGAAGTCGTAGTACTCGATCACGCTGCCGAGGAAGCTGGACGCGACGGCACGGCGTAACTGCGTTGTTGTCGCCATGGCACTCTCATCTCAGGCGTAGTGGCGGTAAACCCCGCGCGCGACGCACGCGGGCTTGTCGGAGCCCTCGATCTCGACGGTGAAGTCGATGGTGATCTGCACGCCGTCGCCCTTGACCTCGTCGACGGACGCGACCTTTCCCGTGAGCCGGATCTTCGCGCCGACCGGGACCGGCGCGGGGAACCGGACCTTGTCCAGCCCGTAGTTGATGCTCATCCGCACGCCGGAGATGTCGAGCAGTTGCGTCATCAGCGGGATGAGCAGGGCCAGCGTGAGGTAACCGTGGGCGATCGTGCCGCCGAACGGTCCTTCGGCGGCGCGTTCGGCGTCGACGTGGATCCACTGGTGGTCGTCGGTGGCGTCGGCGAACGTGTTGACGCGGCCCTGGTCGATCTGGAGCCAGTCGGTGTGGCCTAGATCCTTTCCTGTCAGGGCCTTGAGTTCTTCGATGCCGTGCACGGCGGTGGTCATGCTTCCTCCTTGGTCAGTCCCAGCAGACGTGCGGCGTTGTGCTTGAGGATCTTGGGGCGGACGTCGTCCGAGATGTCGAGCTTGGCGAAGTCGGCGAGCCAGCGGTCCGGCGTGATCACCGGGTGGTCCGAGCCGAAGAGGACCTTGTCCTGCAACAAGGTGTTGGCGTACCGGACGAGCTGCGGCGGGAAGTACCTCGGCGACCAGCCGGACAGGTCGATGTACACGAACGGCTTGTGCGTGGCCACGGCGAGCGCCTCGTCCTGCCACGGGAACGACGGGTGCGCCAGCACGATCTTGAGGTGCGGGAAGTCGACCGCGACGTCGTCGACGAGCATCGGGTTGGAGTGCTTGAGCCTGATGCCACCGCCGCCGGGCACGCCGGCGCCGATCCCGGTCTGTCCACTGTGGAACAGCGCGGGCACGCCGAGTTCCTCGATCGCCTCGTACAGCGGGTAGGCCATCCGGTCGTTCGGCGAGAAGTCCTGCAGGCTCGGGTGGAACTTGAACCCGCGGACGCCGTGCTCCTCGACGAGCCTGCGCGCCTCCCTGACCGCGGTGCGGCCCTTCCACGGGTCGACGCTCGCGAACGGGATCAGCACGTCGGCGTGCTCGGCGCAGGACGCCGCGATCTCCTCGTTGCTGATGCGCGGGTGGCCGGTGGCGTGCTCGGCGTCGACTGTGAAGATCACCGCGGCCATGTTCCGCTCGCGGTAGATCTCGGCGGTCTCGGCGATCGTCGGCTGCCGGTGCCCCGCCTTGAAGTACTTCGCGGACGCCTCGAGCAGGGTGGGGCTGAGCGAGCTGTGGCCGTCGCCGGAGATCTCGGCGTGCGTGTGCACGTCGATGGCGACGAGGTCGTCGACGTTCACGGTGCCACCGGAGCCGGGATGCCGTAGGTCTCGGGCTCGAACTCGCCCCAGTGCTGGGCGATCTTCGCCGCGTTCCAGCCGCCGTCGGAGAACTGGACCTGCTTCTCGGCGGGGTGCGACCACAGCGCGAGCCGGTCGCCGCCGATGCCGATCGCCTGGCCCGTCACGCCCTTCGCCGCGTCGGACGCGAGGTAGACGATCAGTTCGGCGACGTCCTCGACGGTGCCGAGCCCCTCGTCCCTGCGCACCCACTCCGGCAGCGGGGTGCCGTTCCGTTCCGACTCCTCGATCAGCGGCGCGAACGCCGGGATCGTCCTGGTCATCTCGGTCGCGGCGACCGGCACGACCGCGTTGACGGCGATGTCGGACCGCGCGAGCTCCAGCGCCCACGTCCGCGCCATGGCGGCGATCCCGGCCTTGGCGGCGGAGTAGTTGGTCTGCCCGAAGTTGCCGCGCTGACCGGCAGGCGACGAGATGAGCACCAGGCTGCCGCCGGTCCCTTGCTCGCGCATCCTGACGGCCGCCGCACGGGCGCAGGTGAACGTGCCGCGCAGGTGCACGTTGATCACGGCGTCGAAGTCGTCGTCGCTCATCTTCCACAGGACCTTGTCGCGCAGGATGCCCGCGTTGGTGACCAGGACGTCGAGCCGCCCGAACTCCTCGACGGCAGCCGCGACGAGCCGTTCCGCGGTCTCGGTCGACCCGACCGGCGCGACGACCGCCTTGCCGCCGATGCTCGCGGCGACCTCCTCGGCGACCTCGTCCACGTCGTTGACCACGACCTGAGCCCCGTTGCGCGCCAAGGCTTCCGCGTACGCACGCCCCAGCCCGCGGCCGGCGCCCGTGACGATCGCGACCTTTCCCGACAGCTCCATCCGACCGAGTCCTCTCCGTTGGGATCGCGACCCAAAGTACGTCAGATTCGTGACGCTCGTCTAGATGCTGCCCAACATGTATCGTGGCAGTCGTGACGCCGCAGTCGTTGATGCTGAACTTCCTGGGCCTGTACGTGCTGGGCCGCGACATCGCGGTCTACTCGGGCAGCGTGATCGACGTCTTCGGCCGAGTGGACGTCTCCGAGGAGGCCGTGCGCTCGACGCTGACCCGCATGACCTCGCGCGGCCTGCTCACCAAGCACCGCAACGGCCGCAAGGTCTACTTCGGACTGACCCGGCGAGCCGAGGACGTGCTGGAGGACGGCGGCCGCCGCATCTGGCAGCGCGGCGCCGTGAACAGGGACTGGGACGGCACCTGGACCCTGGTCGGCTTCTCCCTGCCGGAGGGCCGCAGAGGCGACCGCCACGACCTGCGCTCCCGCCTGCAGTGGGCGGGCTTCGGCCCCGTGCAGAACGGCCTGTGGATCGCCCCCGGCACCCGCGACGTCACGGAAATGGTCGCCGACCTGGGCCTCACCGAGAACGTCACGGTCTTCACCGCCCAGCACGCCAAACCGACGGAGGCCGCGGACCTCGCCACCCGCGCGTTCGACACCGCCGCGATCGGTGCGCGGTACCAGGACTTCCTGGCCCGGTGGCGCTCACCTCTCGACACGGTGCCCGACGACCTGGCCCGGCAGTTGTTGCTGCACGCGGACTGGTTGGATCTGGTGCGCCAGGATCCGCATCTGCCGGCGGAGTTGCTGGCGGAGGACTGGCCGGCGATCGAGGCGGAGCAGTTGTTCCAGACGCTGGCGACGCGGTACGTGGAGACGGCGACACCGCTGGCCGAGGCGGCGATCGAGTCGATCAGCGTCTGAGCCCGGCCGACACTGATGACGATCATGTCGCCTGGCGTTCCCATCAGGTGAACGTTCAACCGAATTGATCCCCTCGCGAGGTACGGTCCGCCCCAAACCCCAGGGGAGGAGACGAGCCGTGCGCCGTCGTATGCGTGGCACCGCTGTTGCCGCGATCGCGCTGACAACCGTGATGACCGTGGCCGCCTGCGCCAAGGACTCCGGTACCAGCGCGCCGACCAGTGCCGCCGGCGCCGGGTGCGAGTTCGCGACGCCGCCCGGTGCGCCCGCCGCGTCGAGCACCAGTGCCGCGGCAGGCGACAAGGTGGACGGCAGTGCGCTGAAGATCGGGCTGGCCTACGACATCGGCGGGCGGGGTGACGCGTCGTTCAACGATCTCGCCGCCGCCGGGTTCGACCAGGCGATCAAGGACATGGGCGTCAAGAAGGAGAACACCCGCGAGCTTTCCGCTGCACCGAACGAGAGCGAGGCGGCCAAGCAGACCCGGCTGCGGCAGCTCGCGTCCGAGGGCTTCAACCCGATCGTCGGCGTCGGGTTCGCGTACACCGAGTCGTTGAAGGTCGTGGCGCCGGAGTTCCCCAACGTCAAGTTCGGGCTGGTCGACTCGGCTGTCGAGGGCGCGGCCAACGTGACGCCGCTGGTCTTCGCCGAGCAGGAGGGGGCGTTCCTCGCCGGTGTCGTGGCGGCTTACCAGAGCAAGAAGTGTCACGTCGGGTTCGTCGGGGGCGTGGACATCCCGTTGATCCAGAAGTTCGAGGCCGGGTTCGTCCAGGGGGCGAAGACCGCCGCGCCGAAGGTCCAGGTCGAGAAGAAGTACATCACCCCTGCCGGTGACTTCACGGGCTTCCAGGACCCGCCGAAGGGGCAGGAGGCGGCCAAGGGGCTGATCGACAAGGGCGCCGACGTCGTCTACCCCGCCGCGGGTGCGTCCGGCATCGGGGTGTTCGCCGCGGTGAAGGAGGCCGGTGTGCTCGCGATCGGGTGCGACGCCGACCAGTACAACCAGCCGGCGCTCGCGAACAACCGGGACGTCATCGTCGCGTCCAGCCTCAAGCGGGTCGACGTCGCCGTGTACGACTTCTACCGCGCTGCCGCCAAGAACGACCTCGCCTCGCTGCCGAAGGTCTTCGACCTCAAGGTGAACGGCGTCGGCTACGCGGCGTCGGGCGGCAAGGTCGACGCGAAGCTCCAGGGCATCCTGGAGGGCTACAAGGCGCAGATCATCGAGGGCAAGATCAAGGTCAGCGACCGGCCGTAGACAGGTCCACCACCGGGGCCGCGGTCTTGGCCACGATCTCCTCGACCGTGGTCTCCGGTGCCAGCTCGACGAGGCGGAACACGCCGTCCGCCACGTCGAGCACGGCGAGGTCGGTGATCACGCGTTGTACGACCCCGCGGCCGGTCAGCGGGAGCGTGCACGACTCGACGAGCTTCGACGAGCCGTTGCGGGCCGTGTGTTCCATGAGGACGATGACGCGTCCGGCGCCGCTGACGAGGTCCATGGCGCCGCCCATGCCCTTGACCATCGCGCCGGGCACCATCCAGTTCGCGAGGTCGCCGCGCGCGGACACCTGCATGCCGCCGAGGATCGCGGCGTCGACGTGGCCGCCGCGGATCATGGCGAAACTCGTGGCCGAGTCGAAGTACGACGCTCCCGCCAGGACGGTGACGGTCTGCTTGCCCGCGTTGATGAGGTCGGGGTCGACCTCTTCCTCGTAGGGGAACGGGCCCACGCCGAGAATGCCGTTCTCCGCGTGCAACGTCACGGTCGAGCCCGCCGGCAAGTAATCGGGGATCAGCGTGGGCAGGCCGATGCCGAGGTTGACGTACTCGCCGTCGCGCAGTTCGAGCGCCGCGCGGGCGGCCATCTGGTCACGGGTCCAGGCCATGTCAGTTCCCCTCCTGACGGGTGCGGGTCGTGCGCTTCTCGATGTCCTTGCGCGCGGCCTGTTCCGGCGTCAGCGCGACGACGCTCTGCACGAACACCCCCGGCAGGTGCACGTGATCGGGGTCGATCTCACCGACCTCGACGACCCGCTCCGCTTCCACGACGGTGTGCCGGCCCGCCATCGCCGCCACCGGGTTGAAGTTGCGAGCGGCGGCGTGGAACACGCAGTTGCCCGCGCGGTCGGCGACCGCGGCCCGCACGAGAGCCGCGTCGGTGACGATCGACTCCTCCAGCACCATGTCCTTGCCGTGGAACGCGCGCACCTCCTTGGGCGGTGAGGCCAGCGCGACCGTGCCGTCGGGGGCGTAGCGCCAGGGGAGCCCGCCTTCGGAGACCAGGGTGCCGACGCCGGTGGGGGTGTAGAACGCGCCGACGCCGGATCCGCCCGCCCGCAGGCGTTCCGCGAGTGTCCCTTGTGGAGTGAGCTCCACGGTCAGCTCGCCGGCGAGGTACTGGCGGGCGAACTCCTTGTTCTCGCCGACGTAGGACGCGATCACCCGGCTGATGCGGCGCTGCTCCAGCAGGAGGCCGAGCCCGGCGCCGTCGACGCCGCAGTTGTTGGACACGATCGTGAGGTCGTCGGCGCCCTGCTCCAGCAACGCCTCGATCAGGAACCACGGGATGCCCGCGAGCCCGAAGCCGCCGACCGCGACGCTCGACCCGGAAGCGATGCCCGCCACGGCCTCGGCGGGGCCGCTGACCACCTTGTCCAGGCTCATCCGTCCACCCTCTCGAAGATCGCGGCGAGGCCCTGGCCGCCGCCGATGCACATCGTCTCCAGTCCGTACCGGCTCTCGCGGCGGCGCATCTCGTGCGCGAGCGTCGCGAGGATCCGCGCACCCGTGGCGCCGACCGGGTGGCCCAGCGAGATGCCGGACCCGTTGGGGTTGAGCCGGTCGTCCCCGGCGTCGACCTTCCACTCGCGCAGGCACCCGAGCACCTGCGCGGCGAACGCCTCGTTGAGCTCGATCACGTCGATGTCGTCGAGGGTGAGCCCGGCGCGGTCGAGCGCGGCCGCGGTCGCGGGCACCGGCCCGATGCCCATCACCTCGGGGCCGACGCCGGCGACGGCCCACGACCGGAGCCTGAGCAACGGACGCAGCCCGAGCCGGTCCGCGTCGTCACGGGTGGTGACCACGCACATCGCGGCGCCGTCGTTCTGCCCGCTGGCGTTGCCCGCGGTGACCGTGGACTCCGGGTCGATCTTCAGCCGCACGGGCCGCAGCGCCGCGAGGTCCTCGAGGGTCGTCTCGGGCCTGGGGTGCTCGTCGCGGTCGACGACGACGCCGGGCTTGCCGCGGCGGCCGGGCACCGTCAGCGGCACGAGCTCGTCGGCGAACCGGCCGGTCTCCTGCGCCGCGGCCCACCGCTGCTGCGACCGGAACGCGAGCTCGTCCTGCTCCTCGCGGGAGATGCCGTACTCGCGGCGCACGTTCTCAGCGGTCTCCAGCATCCCGCCCGGCACCGGGTGGAACCGGCCACCGGCCGTCTCGCGCGCCCGGTCGAGCCGGTCGACCAGCCCGATCGTGCCGCTGCGGACACCCGTGCGCAGCCCCAGCGCGTAGTGCTCGACCTGCGACATCGACTCCGCGCCGCCGGCGACGACGACCCTGGCGGCGCCGGTGGCGACCTGACCCGCCGCGTACAGCACGGCCTGGAGACCGGACCCGCAGCGGCGGTCGATCTGCAGGCCCGGCACCGACGTGCCGAGGCCCGCGTCGAGCGCGGCGATCCTGCCGATCGCGGGCGACTCGCCGTTCGGGTAGCACTGCCCGAGCACGACGTCGTCGACGTCGCCCTCCCGCAACCCGGTGCGGCGGACCAGCTCGGAGAGCACGGCGGCGGCGAGGTCCGTGGCGCTGAGGGAGGCGAGCGCGCCGCCGAACCTCCCGACCGGGCTCCTGACGGGTTCGCAGATCACGACGTCGGTCATGCCTTCGACCCTAGGACGACCGAACGATATCGAGAAATACTCATTTAACTCGGAGTGAGACTCTGCGAGTATCAATCAGTGGAACTTCGTCACCTGCGTTACTTCGTCGCGGTCGCCGAGGAACGGCACTTCGGCCGCGCCGCCGAACGCCTGCACATGGCGCAGCCGCCGTTGTCGCAGCAGATCCAGCAGCTGGAGGCCGAGCTGGGCGTGACGTTGCTGCACCGCACGACCCGCAAGGTCGAGCTCACCCGCGCCGGCGCGGTCTACCTGGAACGCGCCCGCACGGTGCTGGCCGCCGTGGACGACGCCGCCGAGGAGGCGCGACGGGTCGCCGCGGGCCTGCAGGGGCGCCTGGTCGTCGGCTGCGTCGGGTCCGCCACCTACAGCCTGCTGCCCGCGCTCGCCCGAGCGTTGCGGGACGAGCTGCCGGGCGTCGACTTCGCGTTCCGAGGCGAGATGCTCGCGCCGGACCAGCTCGACGCCCTGCTCGCCCGCCACATCGACCTCGCGCTGCTGCGACCGCCGGTCGAGCACCCCGCGGTGCGGATGAGCACGGTGCGCCGCGACCGCCTCATCGTGGCGCTGCCGGAGGACCACCTGCTCACCCGCCGCAAGCGGTTGAAGATCGAGGACCTGGAGGACGTCGACCTGATCGTGCACGCCTCACGGGGCCGTTCGGTCATGCACGGCATCGTCACGGCGTTGTGCCGGGAGGCGGGGTTCACCGCCAGGATCCGGCACGAGGTCTCGGAAACCTCGACCCTGGTCACCTTCGTGGCCTCAGGCCTCGGGGTGGCCGTCGTGCCGGAGCCCGTGGCGGAACTCGGCGTGCCCGGAACGACCTACCGGCCGCTGGCGGGCAAGCACGACATCGAGCTCGTGGCGGCCGTGCGCGCGGACGACGACTCGCCGGTGCTCGGGAGGGCGCTGGCCGTTCTGGACGAGGTGTCGCGCTAGTGCTTCTTGGCGTAGTCGTCCATGCCCTGCCAGTCGACGATCACGCACGGTTCGTCGCCGACGACCCACGCGTCGTGTCCCGGCTCCGCCATCATGAAGTCGCCGGGTCCGATCTCGCCTTCCTCGCCGTCGTTCATGACGATCTTCATCCGGCCCGAGACGACGTACCCCTTGTGCGCGACCTCGCAGCTGTCGGTCTGCGCGAGCGGCTTGACGTGGTCCGCCCAGTGCCAGCCGGGCTGGAACACGGCACGCCCGACCGCGCCCGAGTCGGTGTTGACCAGGTCCAGCTGTCCCATGCCCTGTTCGAAGGGACGGGTCTCCTCAGGGGAGTCGAAGTGCTTCACGAGCAGTCCGGACATGGCTGCCTCCTCGGGGTTCGTGATCTGGCACAGACGAGGACAGCACGCAAAAGACCTAGCCCGCGCGTGGCACAAGGCCCATCCACTAGGGCCGAAAGTAGGCATCGACACGGTGCGTGACCCTCGGCATGCTGATCGGCTGTGCGCGTAGCTGTCGTCTCCGGAGGAGATCCGGGCCATGTCGTTCCGGCGATCGCGTTGTGCCTGAGGTTCGCGCAGGCGGGTGACGACCCGGTCCTGCTCACGGGCGGCCGGTGGATCGACGCGGCCAGGGACGAGGGCATCACCGCCTCCCGCGTGCCGGGGCTGTCGTTGCGCGACCTGCGCGGTGAAGCGGATCTCGGACGCGCGTTGCACGAGCAGGCCGAGACACTGGCGTCGGCGCTCGTGCCTGCGCTGACCGAGCTCGCTCCCGACCTCGTGGTGTGCGACGTTCTCGCACTGGGCGCGAGCATGGCCGCCGAACTGATCGGGGTGCCGTGGGCTCAGTTGTCGCCGCATCCGCTCTACGAACCGTCCCGAGCGTTGCCGCCCATGGGCAGCGGGCTGGCTCCCGGAACGGGCGTGCGGGGCAGGCTGCGGGACGCCGT
Organism: Lentzea aerocolonigenes; assembly: GCF_000974445.1. Classification (GTDB taxonomy): domain Bacteria; phylum Actinomycetota; class Actinomycetes; order Mycobacteriales; family Pseudonocardiaceae; genus Lentzea; species Lentzea aerocolonigenes. Next base: position 21,644 of record NZ_BBOJ01000012.1, on the reverse strand, counting down.
GCTGCGGGCCATGACGGCCAGGTCGCTCCGCCAGGGCGAGCGGCAACGCGCGGTCGTGCGGCAGCGGATCGGGCTGAGCGCGCGGGAGCCGGGGCCCGCAGTGCGGCTGATCGCGACCCTGCCCGCGCTGGAGGTGCCGCGTCCGGACTGGCCGGGCAACGCGCACGTCGTCGGGCCGCTGCTGTGGGAGGCGAGCCGGCAGCAGATGAGCCCGCCGCCTGGTGACGCCCCGCTGGTGATGATCGCGCCGTCGACCGCGTGGACCGGTGCCGCCGGCATGGCCGAGATGACGCTGGACGCGGTGCGGGACTCTCGCGTGCGGGCGGTCGTGTCGACGTTCGCGCCCGCGCCGGACGACCTGCCGCCGTGGGCGCGGTCAGGCCCCGGCAGGCAGGACGAACTGCTGCGCGAGTCGTCCGTGCTGGTCTGCGGTGGCGGGCACGGCATGCTGGTCAAGGCGCTGCGGGCCGCGGTTCCCGTCGTGGTGGTGCCGGGCGGCGGCGACCAGTGGGAGATGGCCAACCGCGTGGCCAGGCAGGGGAGCGGGGTGATCGTGCGTCCATCCACAGTGGACGGACTGCGCGACGCCGTGGTGCGCGTGCTCGGCGATCCCGGTTTCCGCGCTGCGGCGGCGAAGGCGGCGGCGAGCGCGTCGGACGTGCGCGACCCCGTTCAGCTCTGCCGTGCCGCGGCGAGGTCCTTGTGAAAGACGAGGAAGTCGCACGGACAGGCGAGATGGGGCACCAGCGCCGGGTAGTCGTCGGCCAGGTCGCCCGTGCGCACGACGCGGTAGCCGATGCGGGTGTACCAACCGCGGAGGAACTCCTTGACCGGGTGGAGCCACGTGCGCGGGACCAGCAGTTCGAGCTGCATGCGGGACAGGCCGCGCTCGCGGCCCCAGTGCTCGGCGAACGACACGAGCTCCCTGCCGAGGCCGGTGCCGCGTTCCTCCGGTGCGGCGACCAGCATCCCGAACTCACCGAGGTCGTCGTCGAGCTGCTGGATGCGCACGGCACCGACGACGCGGTCACCTGACCGCTTCACCGCGACCTGCCCGGCGCGGATCAGGTCCGCCACCTCGTTCTCGGTGGTCCGCGCGGCACCGTCGTTCCAGATCCCGGCCTCCGCCTCGGCGTACACCTCGTTCACCAGTCCGGCGATCTCGGCGGCGAGCCCGGTGTCCGCCACGAACGTCACCACGGGGACGGCTGGGTGGTCTCGGCGAGCTTCTTCGCGTGCTGGAGCACCCCGAGCTCGCGCAGCATCCGGTCGCGCTGCACCGGGTCGTGCGCGACGTGCGAGGCGTGCAAAGCCTTGCGCAGACGGGAAGTGCGGAACGGCGTCCACCGGCCGGCCAGGGCCAGCTTCGCCGCTCGCAACGCCGCCCGGTCACGGGTGCGCGCGAGCGCGTCGCGGTGGTCGTCGCCCAGTCCGAGCAACGACAGCAGGCGTTCCCTGAGCTCACGGCCGATGCGTGCCCAGGCGGTGGTGCGCTGCCGGGACGCGCGGATCTCGATGCCCAGCGCGAGGTGCAGCATCACCAGGCCCAGCACCGGTCCGAGCAGTACGCGAGCGGCGCCCGCCACCGGTCCGGACAGGCTGAGGGCGGCGAAAGCGGCGAACGCCGTCAGTCCCCACGCCACCAGGCGGGCGGGACCGGGGCGGCCGTCGCGGCGCACGCCCGCGCGCATCGCCCAGCCGCACGCGATCAGCGCCGACTCCATGACGGAGAACAGGACGACCCGCTCCACGACGTCGGTGATGCCGAGGCGCTGCTCGAAGAACCGCCACGACGTGTCCACGCTGACACCGATGCTCATCAACGCGACGGCGTAGAAACCTTTGGCACCAGCGGGTTTCGACGGCTCGGGAGCAGGGGTGTCGCCGGCCTCGTCCAGCTGCGCGATCAGTTCCGGCGTCAGCACGACCTGGCCACCCGTGTCGGTCACGCCGTTGCGCGCTCGCCACTCGTTCACGACCGCTGTGGCGTACGGGCGGCCCGGCACCTGCTGGCCGTGCTTGCTCAGCCAGCGGCGGACTTCCTCGACCGTGCACCCGCGCGGGAGGTGATCCAACGCGTACAGGATCTGCGCTTTCTTGGTCTTGATCCTGATCAGGGCCGCTTGGTGGTCGGTGATGGGGGAGACCTCGTTCGTGGTCACCCGCGGCACCCTACCGGGTGACTGGACACGCTCCGGAGCGGGTTTTGGACGTTGACACTGTCACGATTGCAGTGTCACTATCGATGTGTGTGGACGCTCGACGAGTTGCTGGACCGTGTCTCCGCCGCGCTGACGGCGGAGTACTCGGGCGCGCCCAACGGCCGCGTCCGGGACGTGCCCGACCGGCGGGCCGTCCGCTGGTACGCGACGACGGGGCTGGTCGACCGGCCGTCGGCGATGCGCGGCCGCACAGCGCTGTACGAGAAGCGCCACCTGCTCCAGCTCGTGGCCGTGAAGAGACTTCAGTCGGAAGGGAGGGCGCTGGCCGAGATCCAGGAGCAGCTCGCGGGGGCGACCGACCAGACGCTGGCCGCGATCGCCCGCGTTCCGGACGGGCTGCTGGAGTCCGGAGATCCGCCACCTCAGGAGGCCGTTCGTCCCCGGTTCTGGGCCGAACCCGCCGCCGCACCGGCAGCGGCGCCGCCACCCGCGAAAGCCGTACCGCTCAACGGAGTGGCGCTCGGCGGGGGTGCCGTCCTCCTGGTGCCGGGTGCCCTCACCGCCGCCGACACCGCGGACATCGCGGCCGCCGCCCGGCCACTGCTCGACCTGCTCGCCGCCCGTGGTCTGCTCACGAACGAAAGGGAATTGCCATGACCTTCACCGTCGCCCCGATGACGTCCGTCGAGCACGACCGCGTCGGCCGGACGATCGAGGACGCGGGTGTCGGCGCGCTGCGCACCGACCGCGGCAACCTGCCGCTGGAGCGCCTCGACGTGCGGGCGACGATCACCGGGCTGATCGGCCGGGTCGTGCTCACGACCGGGTTCGTGAACACCCACGACACCGCGCTCGAAGCCACCTACGTCTTCCCGTTGCCGGACCGCGCCGCCGTCACCGGCATGAAGATGACCGCAGGCGACCGTGTGGTGGAAGCCGAACTGCGGGAACGTGCCGCCGCACGCCAGGCCTACGACGACGCGATCGCGTCTGGCCGAAGAGCGTCCATAGTCGAAGAGGAACGGCCCGACGTCTTCACCATGCGGGTGGGCAACATCCCGGCCGGTGAACGGGTGACCGTCGAGCTGAGCATGGTCGGGCCGCTGGTGTTCGAGGACGGCGCGGCCACGTTCCGCTTCCCGCTCGTGGTGGCGCCCCGGTACGTGCCGGGCACGCCGCTGCCGGGACCGTCCGTCGGCGACGGGTACGCCGACGACACGGACTTGGTGCCGGACGCCTCGCGGATCACGCCGCCGGTGCTGCTGCCCGGTTTCCCGAACCCCGTGCGGCTGAGCATCGGCGTGGACGTCGACCCGGCCGGTCTCGAGCTCGGCGAGGTGCGGTCGAGCCTGCACACGGTCGTGCGGGAAGGCACCACCGTGACGGTCGAGCCGGGGGAGCGGGTCGACCGCGACTTCGTGCTTCGCCTGGCGTACGCGGGCAACAGCACCGCCGCCGTGTGCGTGCCGGACCCGGACGGTGATGAAGGCACCTACCAGCTGACCGTGCTGCCACCGGAGCCGGCGGGCGCGGTCCGCCCGCGTGACGTCGTGCTGCTGCTCGACCGTTCCGGCAGCATGTCCGGCTGGAAGATGGTCGCGGCCAGGCGCGCGGCGGCCCGCATCGTCGACACGCTGACCGCGGACGACACGTTCGCCGTGCTCACGTTCGACGACCGCGTGGAGCGCCCGGTCGAGCTCGGGACGGGCCTCGTCACGGCGACCGACCGCCACCGGTTCCGCGCCGTCGAGCACCTCGCGGGGGTCCAGGCCCGCGGCGGGACCGAGCTGTTCGAGCCGCTGCGGCAGGGGCTGAGCCTGCTGGCCGACGCCGCCGAGGGCCGCGACCCGGTCCTGGTGCTGGTCACCGACGGTCAGGTCGGCAACGAGGATCAGATCCTGCGCGACATCGCCCCGGTGATCAACCGGACGCGGGTGCACGCCGTCGGCATCGACAGGGCCGTCAACGCGGGCTTCCTGGGCAGGCTCGCGGCCAGGGGCGCGGGCCGGTGCGAGCTCGTCGAGAGCGAGGACCGCCTGGACGAGGCGATGACGCACATCCAGCGCCGGATCGGCGCGCCGGTGATCACCGACGTGGTCGTGACGCCCGCGTCCTCGTTGCCGGTGTCGGCCATCTATCCGGGTGTGCCGCTAGTGGTCTTCGGCCGCTACAGCGGTGCCGCCCCGGAGTCGATGACCGTGCGCGGCCGGACGCGCGACGGCGCGGACTGGCAGGAGGTCGTCTCCGTGCGCCAGCTGAGTGAGCCTGCGGTCCGCGCCCAGTGGGCTCGTGCCGCACTGCGTGATCTCGAGGACCGGTACGCGACCGGCGACAGGACCCTGGAAGCGGAGATCGTGCGGACCTCGTTGCGGTTCGGGGTGTTGTGCCGCTTCACGGCGTTCGTCGCCGTGGACGAGCAGGTGGTGTCCGACGGCACGGTGCACCGGGTGGTGCAGCCGGTCGAACACCCATCGGGCTGGGAGCTCCCGGCTCCCCCGATGGCCGCGCCGATGGTCGGGTTCGCTCCCGGCAGGTTCGGAGCCGCGCCTGACGGGCTCGCGCTCCCGCCCGCGCCCGCCGCGTTCGCTCCGCCACCCGCGCCGCAGGCCGCCGCGGGCCGCACTCGTGGCCGCTTGCGTTCCGCGGCCCCGAAGCCGATGGCCGGGGGTGGAGCCGTGACGGACGACTCGGCCGAACTGCGCGAGATCGCCGCGCTGGAGGTGCAGCGCCTGGAGCAGGACGCGGGCCGCCCCGCTTGGGAACGCGAGGAGCTGCTCGCGGACCTGGTCAGCAGGCTCGGCACCCTCGTCGCCGGCAGGCAGGGCGCGGCGTACGAACCGTTGCGCCGCCTGGTCGCGGAGCTGACCGCAGGCGGGAACGTCGACGAGCTGTGGGCACGGGCCGTGCAGGTGCTGCGGGAGTTCGCCGCGAAGGACCGACGCCGGTCGTTCTGGCGCTGAACGGACCTAGCTCCCGGAAGATCGCGCCGCAACGCTGAGAGGTGTGAGCGCGTTCGGGGAGTGGACGACGGCCGAGGGCCTGCCCGCGTTCGAGTACCGGGCAGGCCCCACGCCGTGGGATCCGATCATCGACCCGCCCTCGACCCGGCACCGGGTGCACGTGGGCAACCGCCGGATCACGCTCGTCGCGGGTAGTGACGGGCTCGCGAGCGTGTGGGACGAGCACGTCGACTGCCGGTGGCTCGCCGAGAACACGGGCATCTGCAGATTCGGGTCGCTGGCCACGGATGCCGCGCGCACGAAGGTGTTCGGGCCGGCGTTCTTCCGGATGGCGGTGGCCGACGGGCACGCCGAGGTCACGCGCACGGTGCTGTGCCCGACGGGCGAGGTGCCGTGGCTGCTGATCAAGGTCGACGTGGTCAACCGGGGTGAGGTGGGGCTGCGGCGGTCGTTGAGCGAGGAGTGGGTGGTGCGGCCGCGGCTGGTGGACCTGGAGTTCGGGCCGGCGCGGGACGTGGCGGTCGAGGACGCACCCGTTGTGGCGCTGGAGGAATGCGGTGGCGAGCGGGTGGAAACGACTCGTGGCGCGGTCCGGCTGTCGTCGGGGGAGCGTTCGGCGGTTGAGGCGGTGCTGGCGCCGCGGTCGGGGGAGCGTCCGGCGGACGAGGCCGTGGCCCCACCACTGGCGGCGGAGCGCATCGGCGAGCTGCTGACGGTCGCGGTCGACGTCGACCTCCCACCAGGCAGCCGGACAACCGTGTGGTTCCGGTTCGGCCTGCTCGACGGACCCGCGCCCCTGCCGGAGCAGGTCTACGCCGGAACCCTTGCGGCACTGCGGGTACGGCTCCCTCTCCACACAGGCTCGTCCGAGATCGTCTGGCACGCCGCGATGCTCACCGGCGGCGCCTGCGTCGACGGCGTGCTCGGCGGCCACACCCTCAACCAGGGGTCCGCCTACTCGTTCCGGCACGGTTTCAACGGCGCGGCGCGGGATCCGCTGCAACACGCGCTTCCGCTCGTCCACCTCGAACCCGACCTCGCGCTGTCGGTGCTGCGCAACACCTGCGCGTGGGGAAGTCCGGACGGCGACCTGCCGTACGCGCTCGACGGGCGCAAGCAGCCGTGGACCCAGCTGTTCCGCCCGTCCGACCAGAACCTGTGGGCGCTCTGGCTCGCCGCCGAGTACGCCGCCGCGACCGGTGACCTCGCCGCGTTCGAACGACCGGTGCCGTACCACCCGTGCCACGGCGCGCAGCCGGTGCCGCTCGGCGAGAACCTGCGGCGCCAGTTCAGGTTCTTCGTCGACGAAGTGGGCGTGGGGGAGCACGGGCACGTGCGGATCCTGAACGCCGACTGGAACGACCTCGCCATCACCGAGTCCGGGGTGGACCGCGAGCTGATGATCGAACGCGGCGAGTCGGTGCTGAACTCGGCGATGGCCGCCTGGGTGCTCCCGGTGTACGCGGGCCTCGCCGAACGACTCGGTGATCGGGCGACGGCGTCCGAGGCGCGGGAACGTGCTGCCGACCTGCGCGAGAGGGTCGCGAACGAGTGGAACGGGCGGTGGTTCCGGCGCGCGCACGCTCCCGGTGGCGCGCCCATCGGTGACCACGACCTGTGGCTGGAGGTGCAGCCGTGGGCGATCCTCTGCGGTGCGGCCACATCGGAACAGGCGCGTGCGTTGCTCGCCACGATCGACGAGAGGTGCCGGGCCGGGTCACCGCTCGGCGCGCGGCACCGGTGGCCGACTGGTCCGACAAGCCAGGTGTGGTTCTCCGTCAACATGACGCTGGTGTGGGCGGCCTCCCGCTACGACCAGGACCTGGCGTGGGACGAGTGGCGGCGGATGACCCTGCACGCGCACTCCACCGCCTACCCGGACACCTGGACGGGCACGTTGTCCGGCCCCGACTGCTACCTCGGGCCGGAGAGCGACCGGCCCGGCGAGACGTGGGCGTTGCCCGACGTCGGCGTGGCGATGCAGGCCTACCCCGTCGCCAACCTGCACAGCCACTCCCAGCCGTTGCTCGGCTACCTGCGGCTGCTCGGCGTGGAGCCCGAGGCCGACGGCACGATGCGGCGCGAGTTCAGCCGCGCAGATACCGCGTGACCATGTCCACGAGCTCGTTCTCGACGGCCTCGATGGACGCCGTCTGCGGGAACGCCGAGAACCGGTGGACGTTCACCTCCACGGTGAACACGATGAGGTCGGCCGCGGTGTCCACGTCCTGCACGCGGACGTCGGGGTGCCGGGCGAGCAGGTCGCGGATCTCGCCGACGCGCTGCCTGCCGTGCCGGGCGACCGTGTCGCGCAGGTCCTGGGAGAACTGCGCCTCCTCGATCATGATCCGGAGCAGCTGGGGGTCGTCGCGGTGGTTGTCGATCGCGTCGCGGACGATCGTGCGCACCACCGCCTCCAGGGTTCCCGGCGAGAGGTCCTCGGGCGGTGCCGAGGCGCCGCGGTCGATGTGCCGCACCAGCAGCTCGGCCAGGATCGCGTCCTTGTTCGGGAAGTACTGGTACAGCGAGCCGATCGACACGCGGGCCCGTTCGGCGATGCGGTTGGTGGTGCCCGCCGCGTACCCGTGCTCGCTGAAAACGTGAGCAGCCGCGGTCAGGATGCGGTCGCGGGTGAGCTCCGCGCGGACCTGGCTGGGCTTGCGACGTGCGTCGAGACGACGGTTGGCGGACGGCATCGAGGTCCCTTCGAAAGCGAGTACTCAAAACCTGAGCAAAAGCTCATAATAGTGGCATGACCTGCGAAAACCAACGACTCACCACCGTGGCGGAGATCGAGGAGGTCGTGGGACGGCCCGCGTCGATGATCATGCTGAAGGAGGTCGGCGCGCTCGACGAAGGATCCGTCGCAGTGCTCGCGCGCAGTCCTATCGCGGGATTCGGCCACCGGGACGCCGCGGGAACGAGCAGGACGACGTTCGTCGGTGGCAGTCCGGGTTTCGTGCGCGTGCACTCAGCGCGCCGGATCTCGTTCAGCGCGAACGAGCCCGCCCACGGACCGGCGTCGCTGGTGTTCCTGCTGCCAGGTGTCGGGGAAACGTTGCGGGTCAACGGTTCTGCCGGCACGCGCCGGGGACGGGTGGTGCTGGACGTCGAGCAGGTTTATGTGCACTGCGCCCAGGCCGTTTTGCGTTCCGGGCTGTGGAAACCACCGGTCGATCCCACGCCCGCCGACGTCACCGGCACCGGCCCGCTGGCCCAGCCCGGTGTCGCGGACTTCCTCGCCAGCGCGCCATTCCTGGCTCTGTCCACATGGGACTCATCACGCGGAAGCGACACCAGTCCTCGTGGGGACAAGCAGACCGTGGCGCGGATCCTCGACGGCCGCACGCTCGTGATCCCGGACCGCAAAGGCAACAAACGCACGGACACGCTGCGCAACCTGGTCGAGGACGACCGGCTCTCGTTCGCCGCACTCGTGCCCGGACGCACCGACGTCCTGCACGTCCGGGGCAGAGCGACGATCACCGTGGACCCCGCCCTGCTGGAACCGTTGTCGTTGCGCGGCACACCACCGCACGCCGCGCTGCTCGTCGACGTCGAGGCGGCGGAGCTGACCGAGAGCGACGCGGTGGCAGAAGCCCGGTTGTGGACGCCCGATGCGCACGTCGACCGCGACGAAGCACCCGACATGATGGCGCTGGGGAAGGCGCACCTGGCCGCCAACACCGCGGGCGTGGTCAACCTCGTGCCGGTCACGTGGTTGAGGAGGCTGATGAACCTCTCCTACCGGTGGGGCCTGCGCAAGGAGGGGTACGACGTCGACCGCTAGCTGCCGGCTCCCCGTTCCCGCAGCCACTCCGCGAGATCGTCGAAGCCGTGGCGCAGGGCCGCGTCCAACGGCGTCAGCGGCTCCCACGGCGGGATCCAGTTCAGCTCCGCGCCGCTGTCCAGCAGACGTTCGGCGCACTCCCGGCGGCCGCCGTGGCACGCGCCCCAGAACGCCGCGTTGACCTCCTGCCTCGACGCGGACGGGAGCAGGCGTTCGACGTGGTCGAGCAGGCCGAGCGTGGCGGCGTCGACCAGCGTGACCTTCGCTCCGCGCTCGACGAGCCGGTGCGCCGCGTGCCACTGGGCGAACGCCCGCGCGTCCGCCAGCGGGGTGCCGCCGCCGATCACCGCCCCGTCCGCGTCGATGTCCGCACCCGCGTCGAGCAGGGCGTCGAGGACGTCGACGTCATCGGCGCTGGCCGCCCAATGCAACGGCGTCTCGCGGTGTGTTCCTTCGAATCGTGCGTTGACATCGGCTCCTGCGTCGACCAGTGCCGCCACGGTCAGCGCACCGTTCGGGCAGCGGGCCGGCCAGTCCGTCAGCACGTGCAGGAGGGTGCGGGAGCAGCCGCTGCCGTCGGCGATCCGCGCGGTCGCCAGGCCTTCGTTGTCCGCCAGCAACTTACGCAGCGCGGTGAGATCACCGCCGCGGATCGCGGTCGTCACGGCCACCGCGAGCGGCTCGTCGTTCCGGATGGTCGGCACCGCTCCAGTCTTCCCGGAACCGGGGAGTTCTGGTTGCGCCTCCGGTTGTCTAAGGTGTCCGCCATGGTGCGACCACGGCGGGTGACGACGCCCGTCGTCGGGCTCTCGGTGCTGCTCGTGTTGTCGATCGTCGCCTGGGTCGGTGGTGACGCGGTCATCGACCGGCTCAACGCGGCGCGCTGCACGAACCCGGCGACGGTCCTGATCACCGCCGCGCCCGAGGTCGCCCCGGCGCTGACCGAGGCCGCGGACGGCCTGGACGTCACCGGTGACTGCTACCGGGTCGAGATCAAGGCCGAGTCCGCGCGGGAGACCACGACCCGCCTGGTCAACGGCCAGGAATCGCCGTCGGTGTGGGTGCCCGAGTCGACGATGTGGCTGCGGCAGGCGCGTGATTCCGGTGCCTGGCGCGTGCCGGAGTCCGGCATCTCGGTCGCGCAGTCACCGGTCGTGCTCGCCGTGAAGGATCCCGCGAAGGGCAAGAACTGGCGCGAGCTGATCGGTCCCGGCGCCAAGGCGGTCGCCGGCATCGCGGATCCCGCCAAGGACCCGGCCAGCCTGTCGGCGCTGCTCGCGATGCGCGGGTTCGCGTCGGGCGAGAAGGATCCGGCGGCGGCGACGGTCGCCTCGATCCGCCCGGTGTCCGCCGACTACGCCGAACAGGCCGACGACCTGTTCAACCGGCCGCTGGACGTCTTCCCGACCTCCCAGCAGGCCCTGAACCGCCACAACTCCACGCCCGGCGCGACCCGGCTCTCGGCGGTCGTACCCGAGAACCCCGTGCCACCGCTGGACTTCCCGTACGTCGTGCTGCCGGACGCGGGGGAGCAGCAGCGCGCGGGTGCGGAGAAGTTCCTGGCACGACTGCGCTCCGGGACGAACCTGGACAAGTTCGGCCTGCGCGTCCCCGACGACAAGGCGGTCGGCCTCGACCAGGCGTTCGTCGACGAGACCCTGCGCGTCTGGGCAGGACTCACGCTCACCGCACGGGTGCTGGGCGTGCTGGACGTGTCCGGCTCGATGAACCAGATCGTGCCCAGGACCGGCACCACCCGCATGGCGCTCGCCGTCGCCGCGGCCGAACGCGGCCTGGGCCTGTTCAAGCCCGGCACGCAGATCGGGCTGTGGAAGTTCTCCACCAAGCTCGACGGCGACAAGGACTACAAGGAGATCATCCCGTTCGCGTCGGTCAAGGAGCACCTCGCCAACGGCAAGGCCGTCGCGGCGGTGCGGGCGACCCGTGCGACGGCCAACGGCTCGACCGGCCTCTACGACACCACGCTCGCCGCCTACCAGGAGGCGCGCAAGAACTGGGAGCTCGGCCGCATCAACATCGTCGCGATCATGACCGACGGCCGCAACGAGGACCCCGACTCCATCAGCCAGCAGAAGCTCCTGGAGGAGCTCGGCAAGCTCCAGGACAAGCGCAGGCCGTTGCCCGTCATCGCGATCGGCATGGGACCGGACGTCGACGTCGACGAGCTGACGAAGATCGCCGAGGCGACCGGCGGCCGCGCGTTCACGACCGTCGACCCCGCCGGCATCAGCGACATCTTCGCGCAGGCGCTGAGCACCATGCTGTGCCAGCCGCCCGCGTGCAGGCCTCAGTAGACGAAATCAGGTGGGCCGGGCGCACCACTTGGGTAGCGTCCGCGCAATGCCTGAGCTGACCCGGCTGCACCCCGACCACGGTCCCGCGGTCCTCGCCTTCGAGCGGGAGAACCGCGCCTACTTCGCCGCCTCCGTCCCCGACCGCGGCGACGACTTCTTCGACCGGTTCGCCGAGCGGTTCCGCGCTCTGCTGGCCGAGCAGGAGGCCGGTGTCTGCGCCTTCCACGTGCTGCTCGCCGAGGACGGCGCGGTGCTCGGCAGGTTCAACCTGATGGACATCGAGGACCACACCGCGGAACTCGGCTACCGGGTCGCGCAGCACGTCGCCGGACGAGGCGTGGCGACCGCGACCGTCCGGGAGCTGTGCCGGCTGGCGGCGCAGGAGTACGGCGTGCGCACGCTGCGGGCGGCCACGGTCCACCGCAACACCGGGTCGGCGAGGGTGCTGACCAAAGCCGGGTTCGTCGCGGTCGGCCCGGCCGACCCGGCTCACCTCGGTGGCGAGCCGGGCACCTGGTACGAGCGAGTGCTCTAGTAAGGGTCGTACGGGCTGTCGTGGCCGAACCACCGCGCGACGGCGTGCAGCCGCAGACGCAGCAGCACCTTGATCCCCACGTTGCGCAGGAACCACGGCATCTCGGCCAGCACACGCCTGCGGTCGGCCCACGACGGCTGCGCCAAACGGAAGCGCGCCATGGAGCCCGCCCGGTCGAGGTACACGTACCGCTTGCCGCACAACACCTTCACCAGAATGCCGCTGGTGACCCCGATCGACGAGAACGCGTCGTGCACCAGGATCTCGCCGCCCGGCGCGAGGTGCTCCGACCAGAGCATGTCGTCGGTGTAGGTCCAGTAGTCGTGCTTGCCGTCGATGTACAGCAGGTCGATGGGCTCGTTCCAGCGCTTGCGCAACTTGGTGCTGTACTCGGCTTCGAGCTGCACGACGTCCGTCAGGCCCGCACGGGCGACGTTCTTCTCGAACAGCGTGCGGGTGGGCGTGCCACCGAACAGCCGACCCTCGACGAACGGGTCGACGGCGACCACCGTGGCGCCGACGGACCGGGCCGCGATGCCCAGGACGGTGGTGGATCGGCCCTGGTGGCTGCCGATCTCCACGATCCGCGCGCCGGGGCCGAGCCGCAGTGCTGCTCTCCACAGCATGGTGGCCTGGTCAACTGTCAACCAGCCGGGGACTTTCTCACCGAGCTCCCAAGCTTGTTCGAACGCAACCGAAGAAGTCATCGCCACCTGCCTGAGTGCGCCCCAGAACGTCGTGGGGGCCCAAGATAGCGATAGTCGCCCTGGAGCACTACCCGGTGGTAACTTCCTCCGCCATCAGAAGCTTGAAGATCGCACACCGGAATCCGACGACGTGGGTGCTCGTCGCACTCACGGTGCTGTCGTTCGCGCAGAGGTTCGGGACGGCGACGTTCGACACGAAACTCGACCTCGCCGTCAACCCGCTCGGCTTCCTCGGCAGGGCGCTGCACCTGTGGAATCCCGCCGCGACGGCGGGCGAGTTGCAGAACCAGGCGTACGGCTACTTCTTCCCGATGGGACCGTTCTTCGCCATCGGCCAGATCCTCGGCATCCCCGCGTGGATCACCCAACGGCTGTGGTGCGCGGTTCTGCTGTGCCTCGCGTTCTACGGCGTGCTGCGGCTGGCCCGCGCTTTGAACATCGGCCACGAGCCGACGCGGTACGTCGGCGCGATCGCCTACGCGGTGGCTCCTCGGGTGCTGACCGAGATCGGACCGTTGTCGGCGGAGATGCTGCCCGCCGTCATGCTGCCGTGGGTGCTGCTGCCGCTGGTGCTCGCGGACCGGATCGGGTCGCCGCGCAAGGCCGCCGCGCTGTCCGCGCTCGCCGTGCTGGGGATGGGTGGCATCAACGGCGCGATGGTCGTCATGTCGCTCGTCCTGCCCGGCATCTGGCTGTTGACGCGCAAGTGGAACCGCGAGCACGTGAAGCTCGTGCTGTGGTGGGCCGGGTGCGTCATCGGCGTCGCGTTGTGGTGGATCGTTCCCCTGCTGCTGCTCGGCCGGTACAGCCTGCCGTTCCTCGACTACATCGAGTCCGCGGCGAACACGACCGCGCCGATGTCGTTGTTCCAGGTGCTGCGCGGGACGAACCAGTGGGTCGCGTACGTGCTCCAGGGCGAACCGTGGTGGCCCAACGGGTTCGTGCTCGTCGACAACCCCGTGCTGATGGCCGGCACAGCGCTCGTGGCGTTGATCGGTGTCGTCGGCCTGGCGCGGCTCGGGCTGCCGGAACGCCGTTTCCTGGTGCTGGGCACCCTCGCCGGGCTGACACTGCTGACCGTCGGCTACGTCGGGTCGCTCGACTCACCGCTCGCCGAGGTCGTGCGAGGGCTGCTGGACGGCCCGCTCGCGCCGTTGCGCAACGTCCACAAGTTCGAGCCGGTGCTGCGGCTGTGCCTGATCCTCGGGTTCATCCACGGACTGCACCTCTCCCGTCCCGCCGGCATGCGGGCGGCGCCGGAGAACTGGCGGCGGCTCCGGATCGGGTTCGCCCTGCTGCTGATCGCGGTCGTCGCGGCACCCGCGTGGCTGCTGACCCTGCGGCCCGGTCTCGGCTGGTCGGACGTGCCGGACCACTGGCGCCAGGCGGCGTCGTGGCTCGCGGAGAAGGACGGCCGGGCACGCACCTTGTTGTTGCCCGCCAGCGGTTTCGGCCAGTACACGTGGGGCAGGACCGTGGACGAGCCGATGCAGTCGCTGGCGGAGGCGCCGTGGGCGGTGCGCAACCAGGTGCCGCTCGGGTCCGAGGGCAACACGCGGTTCATGGACGCCGTCTACGACGCGCTCTCCGACGGTCGCGGCTCGGCGGGGCTCGCCGACTTCCTCGCTCGTGGCGGCTACCGGTTCTTGTTGTTGCGCAACGACATCGCGCGCGAGGCCACCGGGTCACCACCGCTCACCGTGCTGCGCCAAGGGCTTCAGGGTTCACCCGGCATCGAGCGGGTCGCCGAGTTCGGGCCGGACGTGCGGATGAGCGACCAGAATCTCGTCAGCGTGGTCGACGCGACGGCGACCGGCAAGTCCCTCGAGGTCTACGAGGTCAAGCGCCCGGTCGCGGCCGTGACGGCGGTCAACGCCGCGGACGTCGCGACCGTGAGCGGCGGGCCGGAGTCGTTGCTGCCGTTGCTGTCGCAGGGGTTGATCAAGGCCGACCAGCCCGCGGTGCTGGCCGGTGACTCGACGGAGAAGTCCGGCGAGCTGCTCATCACGGACGGGCTGCGGCGCAAGGAGCGCAACGTCGGCAGGGTGTCGGACAACCTCAGCCAGACGATGTCCGCGGACGAGGCTTCCCGGCAGGGGCGCGTGGCGCTCGACGTGTCGCCGTTCCAGGACGTCAAGCACCAGACCGTCGCGGAGTACCGCGGCATCCGGGCCGTCCGCGCGTCCACCTCGACCGCCTACGCCGACGCGGCGGGCTCGATCGACCCGGCCAACTCGCCGTTCGCCGCGGTGGACGGCGACGGCGGGTCGGCATGGCACTCGTCGAGCTACACCGGGCCCGTCGGGCAGTGGCTCGAGATCGCGCTCGACACCCCGCGGACGGTCGGCGAGGTGAGGCTCGACCTGGTCGACGACCTGCGCGTCGGCTGGGCCGTGAACCGCATCCGGATCACCACGGACACCGGCGAGAGCGACCACGACGTGCCGTCCGGCGGTGGCCCGCACACCTACGGCGTCCGTCCAGGCCTGACCAGCACCGTGCGCGTGACGATCCTCGGTGTCGCGGCCGACCGGCAGGACGGCAACGTCGGCATCAAGGAGCTGAGCGTGCCGGGCATGACGGCGCAGCGGGCCCTGCGCGTGCCGCGGGACCAGGACGCGCCCAAGCCCGGCTTCTCCTTCACCCGCGGCAGCCAGTCCCGGCCCGCCTGCTACCGGATCGACGACGCGGTGCGGTGCGACTCGGCGCTGTCGAGGTTCGGCGAGGAGGTCAACGGTCTCACCCGGCTGTTCCGCACCTCGGCCGACGGGAAGTTCGCGGTGAACGCCACCGTGGTCCCCGCGGCCGGCGCGAAGAACCCGGTGGCGCCGGAGGGGGTCACCGTCACCGGGACGTCGTCGCTCGCCGGTGACGTGGCGGCGAGCCCCCTGTTCGCCGTGGACGGTGATCCGGGGACGTCGTGGGTGCCGGACGTGACCGACCTCAAGCCCACGCTCACCGTGGCCTGGCAGGGCAAGCGGACCGTGTCGGAGTTCCGGATCGAGGGCGCGAAGGGCGCCAGGATCCCGGTGGAGCTTGAAGTGCGCACCGACGCGGGGACCGAGGTCGTGCGCGTCGGCGCGGACGGTCTCGTCACCATCAAACCGGCGCCCACGGAGAAGCTCGAACTGGCCGTGCGCGAGTCGGGTGGCAGGGGACCGGCCGAGATCGGTGAGCTCCGGGTGCCCGCGCTGGACGGCGTGCTGAAGCCGGTGCCGGCGACGACGCCGTTCACCGTGCCGTGTGGACGCGGACCGGTCGTGGAGATCGACGGCAAGAAGATCAACAGCTCGGTCACCGGTGTGCTCGGGGACGTGGCGGGCAACCGTCCGCTCAAGGCGACCCTGTGCGACGACGACCTCGCGACCGCGCTGGAGCTGCCGGCCGGTGACCACGTGCTGACCACCTCTCGGTCGGACTCGTTCGTGGTGCAGGACGTGTCCGTGACGCACCTCGAACTGCCGAAACCCACCGCCACGCACCGGGAAGTCACGATCTCCACGTGGGACGCCACCGAACGCGAGATCACCGTGGCGGCGGGCGCGCGGGCGTTGCTCGTGGTGCCGGAGAACGTCAACGACGGCTGGACGGCGACGCTGAACGGCCAGGTGCTGACGAAGACCCGGGTCGACGGTTGGCAGCAGGCGTGGGTCCTGCCCGAGGGCGACGGCGGTGTCGTCACGCTGGACTTCGTGCCGGACGCGCGGTACCGCACGGGCCTGCTGATCGGTGTGCTGGGCGTGCTGGCGGTGCTCGTGCTCGCCGCGCTCCCGTCACGGCGGCGCGTGGAGTTCGTGGAGCCGTCGCGCGGCCGCTGGCTGGTGATCGCGATGCTCGTGCTGCTCGCGGTGCTCGGCGGGATGCTGCCGATCGTGGCGTTGATCGCGTGCCTGCTGGCGCGGGAGTTCTGGGCGGCGGCACCGAAGGTGATCGCGCTGAGCGGCGTCGCGCTCGGCACCGGGGTGGCCGTGCTGGGCCGGGTTCTGGGTCACGGGCAGGAGTGGGCGTACATCCCGCTGGTGCAGGCCTCGCTGCTGGTCGCTGTGTCGGCGGTGGTGGCGGCGGCGTTCCGGCCGTTCGGTCCGCAGCACCGTGCGGAGTCGGAGAAGGACGTCGAACAGACGGCGCCAGTCGAGCCGGTCGCGTCCTGACGCCTTCTTAGACGCGCCGCCTTCACTCACAAGTGCCCCACCAGCCTCATTTTCGGGCACGCGGGGACCTTTCGTACCGCAGAAGGATACGCGGGGCTCCCGCGTATCGCCGGGCACGTGAGGGTGGCTACGGAGCGTTACTGGGGGGAGTGCTCCGCAACGGACGGAACGACCTGATGCAGCGTTAGTGGCGTGAACGTGCCTCGATCACGGCGCCGGTGACGACGAGACCGGCGGTGGCGAGCAGCGCGCCGGTCACGACCTGACCGACCGAACCGTCGAGCCACTGGGTGATCAGCACGATCTCGGCGCCGACCGCGAGCCACACGGCGAACGTGGACCGGCGGTCGCCGCTCGCGATCCGGGAGAACAGCAGCAGCTGCACCAACGCGAGGCACGAGCCGACGAGGGCGAACTGCCACAACGGGATCATCTCGCCGTGGTACTTCGCGCCACCGATCAGCGAGACGCCCAGCGGTCCGAACAACGCGCAGCCCGCGATCACGAACGCGTCCAGGCCCGCGCACACCGCGAGGGCCTTGGGCAGCGTGCGGCGGCGTTCGTCCGGGTTCGCCATGCGGGGGAGCACCAGCACACCCACCGCCTGCGGCAGCCAGTACGCGATCTTCGTGACCACCGCGCCCACCGCGTAGCCGCCCGCCTGGTCCGCGAGCTGGTGCCGGGCCAGCACGAGGTCGAGGTTCACCAGCAGCACCAGCGCCAGCATCGCCTGGGACGCGTGCAGCACCTCGGCACCACCCGAAGGCCGTGCCGGACGAGGCCTGCCGCACAGCGTCCACCCGGCCAGCACGACCAGGAACGAGCCGATCGCCGTGCCCGCCAGCACCGAGGCCGACGACGGCGAGAGCCACAGCCCGGTCACTCCACCACCGACCTTGCCGAGGCCTTCCAGCGACACCAGCAACGCGAGTGCGCCGAACCGCTGCGTTCCCTGCAGGAGGCCGTGCAGCAGACCGAGAACCGTGAGCGGGGCCAGCGACAGCGCCAGCCACACGACCGGCCACGGGCCGTCCAGGTGCAGCAGGCTGGTCAGCACGGGCACGAGGGCCAGCGTCAGCACGGTCATGCCCGCGCTCACGCTCAGCCCCAGCCCGAACAGCGGGCGCGGGCCGAGGCTCGTCACGCGCAGCGCGGCGACGGTCTGCAGACTCATCGCGGGCACCACGCCGATGACCACGAGCGCGAGCAACGCGCTGAGCTCGCCGAAGACCGCGGGTGCCAGCGCACGCGCGGCCGCGATCGTCAGGACGTAGCTCGCCGCGTTGGCGCCCAGCAGGGCGCCGGTGATGAGCAGGGCGTCCAGGCGAGAGGTGGTCGTTGCCGGAGCGGACACGCCGGATCCCTTCCGGTGGCAGGGTGCCGCAGGACGCACGCGGGGCCCTTTCGTGCGCCAGGAGCGTACGAAAGCTCCCCGCGTACTCACTACCCGTCGGTAGTACCGGCCGGTAGTTTCGGCGACTGTAGCCCCAGCGCGACCGGAGAGGGAGCAAGTGCGGCCGAACGGAGTGAAGCTCTACGCCACGTGCGCGGCGCTTGCCCTCGCCGCGATCGCTCCTGCCCTGATGCCGGGCTACGTCCTCGTCTACGACATGGTCTTCACGCCTCAGCAGCCGCTGAACGCGGCCGCGTTCGGGCTCGGTGACGCGTTGCCGCGGGCGGTGCCGGTGGACGCCGTGGTGGCACTGCTGACGCAGGTCGTCCCCGGCCAGCTGGTGCAGAAGCTGGTGCTGCTCGCGATCGTCTTCGCCGGCGCGCTGGGTGCCGGGCTGCTGGTGCCGACGGAGAAGACCGGCGTGCGGATCGTCGCGGCCGTGGCGTACTCGTGGAACGCCTACGTCGCCGAACGGCTCTTCATCGGCCACTGGACGCTGCTGCTGGGCTACGCGGCACTGCCGTGGGTCGCCATGGCGGGCTTGAAGATGCGCGAGGGCGAGCCCCGTGCGTGGACGCGGCTCGTGCTCGCGAGCCTGCCCGCGGTGCTCTCGGCGCCGGGCGGGATCCTCGCTCTCGGCACGGCGCTGGCGACGGCGGGACCGCGCAAGGCGTGGCAGGTCCTGGCCGTCGGCGTGGTCCTGAACGCGCCGTGGTGGGTGCCCTCGCTGCTGCACGACGGGCTGTCCGACCCCGCGGGCGTCGAGGCGTTCAGCGCGCGCGGCGAGAACTGGGGCGGGCCGGTGCTGAGCGTGCTGGGGCTGGGCGGGATCTGGAACGCCGAGGTCGTGCCCGCCAGCCGCGCCAACCCGATGCTGCCGGTGATCACCGTGCTGCTGCTGGGCGCGGCGGTGCTCGGGTTGCGGGAGCTGTCGAAACGCCTGCCCGTGTGGCCGCTCGCGGGACTGGGGGTGCTCGGGGCGTTCCTGGCGCTGATCGCCGTGCTGCCGGGCGGCGTGCAGGCACTGGAGGCGTTGATCGAGCACGTGCCGGGCGCCGGGCTGTTGCGAGACAGTCAGAAGTGGGTGGCGTGGCTCGCGCTGCCGTTCGCGCTCGGGCTCGCCGTCGCGGTGGAACGGCTGCGCGCGCGGCTACTGGTGGTCGTGTTGTTGCTGGGGCTGCTGCCGGACCTCGCGTGGGGCGGGTTCGGGCGGCTCGAACCGGTGGACTACCCGCCGGACTGGGCCGCGGTCCGGGAGAAGCTCGTCGGCCAGCCCGGTGACGTGGCCGTGTTCCCGTTGTCGGCGTTCCGCAGGTTCGACTGGAACGACGGACGCACCCAGCTCGACCCCGCACCGCGCTACCTGCCCGGCACGACCGTCGTGGACGACTCGCTGTCCGTCGGCGGCCGGATCGTGGCGGGGGAGGACCCGCGGGCGGCCCGGCTGCGTGCGGGTGACCTGAGCGGCGTCGAGTGGGTGCTGGTGGAGCACGGAACGCCCGGCCGGGTGGACCAGAACCTCCTGGGACGACTGGAGAAGGTGCACGACGGACCGGACCTGACCCTGTACCGCGTTCCAGGAGCAGCGCCCGCTGCACCGAACGGCCCACCCGCTGCACCCGTTGTGCTGGCGTGGGTCGCGGCTGGGTCACTGATCGGCGTCGGCCTGTTGTGGAGACGGTTACCCGTCGGTAGATTCTCGGCACCTAACCGTGAGGAGTAGTCGTGGGCCTGGTTTCGTTCCTGGTCGCGGTCGTCGCCGGGGCCGCACTCGCCGGAGGCGTCGGCGCGGTCGTCGTCGCCCAGAACCACCCGGACAAGGTGATGGAGCGGCAGCAGGAGCAGGCGAAGGAGCAAGGGCAGCCGCTGAAGCAGGCGAGCGAGCCCGAAGTGCTCGACTACGGCTCCCGCTGACCGGGTGGCCGTGGTCTTCTCCGGGGATCCGGCCGCCTCCTGGAGCATCCTGCTGGAGGCGACCCTGCGCGAGGCGCCGGACCCGGCGACCGTTGCCGCGCGGCTGGCGCGTGCGTCCGACGCCTTCCCGAACCTCGGCCCGGCCGCCGTCGTGCTGCGACCGTCCGATTGGGACGCCGCACGCGCGGAGCTCGCCGACTCCCGTTACCGCGCAGGCGATCCGCTCGTCCGAGTCGCTCTTGCCGGCGACTCGCTGCTGATCGCCGCGCACCACGGCGCGGTCGACGGCCTCGGCCTGGTCGCGTTGCTCGGCATCGCACTCGGCGAACCGGTGCAAAGCTCCGCCACCGGTGTGGCGCACCGCGACGTCGAGCGGCCTTACCTCCTCAACGCGCTGGACCGGGTGCGCGAGGCGGTGTGGACGCCGCCCACGCGCATCCAGCCCTCGTCACGCGGCAACGAGCCCGGCGACCACCTGGTCTCCCGCACGCTGCCCAAGACCAAGCTGGGCAGCGCCGCGCTCACGTATGCCGCCGTGGACACCACGCGCAGGTGGAACGCCGCCCGCGGGGTGCCGCACGGCCGCATCGTCGCCGCGATCGGCGCGTCGTGGCGCGGGGGCGCCGATCCACGTCCCGAGGTCGACAGCGCGTTGCTCAGGCTGCGGCTGCCCGCCGGGGCGGGCCCGGACGAGGTGCGCGTCCTGCTGGCTGGTGCGGCGCCGGAAGCAGGGTTCCCCAGCGAGCGGAACCCGTTGGCACAGCTGGGAATGCGCCTGCTGGCCTCGCGCCTCGGCTCGACGTTCCTCGTGTCGAACCTCGGCGTCGTCAAGGCGAACGTCCGGTCCCTGCACTTCTTCCCGACGGCCAGCGGGCGTTCCGGGGTGGCGTTCGGCGTGGTGACGGCAGGGGAGGTCACCACGGTGACGGTTCGGGCGCGACGCAAGGACTTCGGCCTCGACGCCGCTGCCGCGTTGCTCGACCTGTTGTGCGACGCGGTGGTCGCGGGCCACGGCGTGTCGCCGTAACTGGTTTGGCGCGAAAAGCACGTTCGGGCCATGGGCGGTTTCCAGGGATCGTTGCAACGCGACTGGTCAACTGGCTTGTGTGAGCAGTGTAGTGACGCGCTCGGCTGGGGTGTCCCAGCCGAGCGTTTTGCGTGGGCGGCGGTTGAGTTGTGCGGCGACGGCGTTGAGGTGTTCGGCGGTGTGGACGGACAGGTCGGTGCCTTTGGGGAAGTACTGGCGCAGCAGGCCGTTGGTGTTTTCGTTGCTGCCGCGTTGCCAGGGGCTGCGGGGGTCGCAGAAGTAGACGGGCATGCCGGTGGCGATGGTGAACTCGTGGTGCTGGGCCATCTCGGAGCCTTGATCCCAGGTCAGTGATTCACGCAGGCGTTCGGGCAGGGCTGTGATGGCGGTGATCAGCGCGTCGCGGACGTGTTCGGCGGTGCGGCCGTCGGGCAGGTGCAGCAGGACCACGAAGCGGGTGGCCCGTTCGACCAGGGTGCCGATGGCGGAGGCGTTGTCCTTGCCGATGATCAGGTCGCCTTCCCAGTGGCCGGGCACGGCCCGGTCCTCTGCCTCGGCGGGCCGGTCGCTGATCATCAGCATCGGCTCGTGGAAGCGGGGCTGGCGCTGGGCGGGGTCGCGCCGGGGTGTGCGGACCGTGCGGCCGGTGCGCAACGCGGACGCGACCTCGCGGCGGAGTTCGCCGCGGGC
>NZ_BBOJ01000013.1 GCF_000974445.1 Lentzea aerocolonigenes | reverse complement strand
ATGAAGGAGCCCTTCATCAATCAGCTGAAGCGGCGCTGCAGGCTCACCACGTGTGCGGTGGCGCGCCACGGTTCGAGGCGGACGTAGTTGGCCTGTCCCCAGTCCCAGGTCTCGCCCGTGACCTCGTCGTGCGCGATCACCCGCTCGTGCCAGTCGAACCCGAGCTCCGGCAGGTCGAGGTACAACGTCCCCTCCTGCGCGTTGTGCGGGTCGAGGCTGACCACGACCACGACGGTGTCGCCGGTCTCCGGATCACGCTTGGAGAAGGCGAGCATCGCGTCGTTGTCGGTGTGCTGGAACTTCAGCGTGCGCATCTGCTGGAGTGCCGGGTGCGCCTTGCGGATGTGGTTCAGCTTGCGCAGCCACGGTTCGAGCGAACGCCCGTCCGCGAGGGCACGGGCGTAGTCACGAGGCCGCAGCTGGTACTTCTCGGAGTTGAGGTACTCCTCGCTGCCGGGTTTCACGGCCTCGTGCTCGAAGAGCTCGTAGCCGCTGTAGACACCCCAGCTCGGCGCGAGCGTGGCCGCGAGCGCCGCACGAAGCCCGAACATACCGGGACCTCCGTGCTGCAGCGACTCGTGGAGGATGTCGGGGGTGTTCACGAAGAGGTTCGGGCGCGCCTCGTCCCAGTGGTCGCGCAGGTCCTCGCCGAACTCGATCAGCTCCTGCTTGCCCGTCCGCCACGTGAAGTACGTGTAGGACTGGGTGAAGCCGAGCTTCGCGAGGCCGTAGAGACGGGCGGGCCGGGTGAAGGCCTCGGACAGGAACAGCGTGTCCGGGTAGACCTCCTTGACCTTCCAGATCAGCCACTGCCAGAAGTCCGGCGGCTTGGTGTGCGGGTTGTCGACCCGGAAGATCCGCACCCCGTGCTCGGCCCAGTACAGGACCACGCGCAGCACCTCGTGGTAGAGGCCCTGCGGGTCGAGGTCGAAGTTGATCGGGTAGATGTCCTGGTACTTCTTGGGCGGGTTCTCCGCGTACGCGATCGTGCCGTCCGGCCGGGTGGTGAACCACTCCGGGTGCTTGAGCACCCACGGGTGGTCCGGCGCGCACTGCAGTGCGAAGTCGAGCGCGACCTCCAGGCCGAGCTCGTGCGCACGCTCCACGAGCGCGTCGAAGTCCTCGATCGTGCCGAGCTGCGGGTGGATCGCGTCGTGCCCGCCCTCGTCCGCGCCGATCGCCCACGGCGAGCCGGTGTCGTCGGGGCCGGCGACGAGCGTGTTGTTGGGGCCCTTGCGGTTGACCCGCCCGATCGGGTGGATCGGCGGGAAGTAGACGACGTCGAAGCCCATCGCCGCGACCCGGTCGAGCTCCTTGGTCGCGGTGGCGAACGTGCCGTGCACCGCCTGGCCGGTCTCGTCGATCCCACCGGTGCTGCGCGGGAAGAACTCGTACCACGAGCCGTACGCGGCCTTCTTGCGGTCGCACCAGATCTTGTGCGTCTTGCCCTTGGTGATCAGCTCGCGCACCGGGTGCTCGACCATGACCTTCTGCACCTCGTCGGCGAAGGCCTGCGCGACGCGTTCGGTGAGCGGCCGGTCCTCGTCCCGCAGCGCTTCCGCGGCGGACGTGAGCAGTGCTCGCTCTTGCCTTCGATCGGGTCGGCGTGCCACCCGATCGAGTAGCTGAGCGCCGATTTCCAGATCGTTTGCGAGATCACCGGGGCCTTGGCCGGCCGCGATCTTCACCTCAACGGCGTGGTTCCAGGTGCCCCAGGGGTCACTCCACGCATCGATCCGGAACGTCCACGCGCCCTGGTGGTCGGGAACGATCGTCGCTCCCCACCGGTCGAGGCCGATGCCGACCTCGTGCATGCGCGTCTGGCGAGCGACTCGGTCGTTCGGCCCGCGCCACGTGACTGTGGCCGCGAGTTTGTCGTGTCCCTCGCGCCACACCGTGGCCTGCACCGGAATGTGTTCTCCCACAACGGCTTTGGCTGGATACCGTCCAGCCGAGACCACCGGGGATACGTCGTCGATACCGAGCCGTCCACTCATCGGCAGCGCCTTTCCGCCGTGTCGCTCCGCGTAGGTCGCAATCCTGCCTTGCTCGATCAAGCACCCTGTCAGCGGGTTACCCCATCTAGATCCGTACCCCTTCGGTGTCGATCGCACACCTTGAGCCGCCGGTGTGTCCAGCGTCTCGGCCCACGAGGTGTCGAAAGCATTGGACCGTTCCCAGGCAACTCACATCGTTGCGAACGTGCTACAGGTAGCCTCCCGCGCGTGAACAAGCTTGGCGACCGTTACGTCCTGCTCGACCAGCTCGGCGCCGGAGCGATGGGCGTCGTGTGGCGAGCACGCGACGAACTCCTGCACCGGGACGTCGCGGTCAAGCAGCTGCTGCTCAACGAAGTGCAGCCCAACGAGTTCCACGAGGCGGTCCAGCGCGCCATGCGCGAGGGTCGCATCGCCGCGCGCCTGCAGCACCCGAACGCGATCGCGGTCTACGACGTCGTCGTCGACAACGGCAAGCCGTGCCTGGTCATGGAGTACCTGCCGTCCCGCAACCTCTCGGCCGTGCTGGACGAGCGCGGTCCGATGCCGCCGATGGAGGCCGCGCGGATCGGTTCGCTCGCGGCGTCGGCGCTGGCCGCCGCCCACGGCGCGGGGATCGTCCACCGCGACATCAAGCCCGGCAACGTCCTGATTGGACGTGACGGCGCCGTCAAGATCACCGATTTCGGAATTTCGCGTGCTTTGGGCGATGTGGCCGTGACGAAGACCGGCATGCTCGCCGGCACGCCCGCGTACCTCGCGCCGGAACTCGCCCGCGGCGCCGAGCCCGCGCCGCCCTCGGACGTGTTCTCGCTCGGCGCGACGATCTACGCGATGACGGAGGGCGAGCCGCCGTTCGGCAAGAGCACCAACGACCTCGGCCTGCTGTACAAGGTCGCGAGGGGCGAGACCCGCCCGCCCATGCGCTCCGGCCCGCTCACCGGGTTGCTGGTCCGCATGCTCGCCAACGAGCCGTCGCAGCGCCCGACGGCGGCCCAGGCGGTGGAGGAGCTCAAGGCGATCGCGTCCGGCGCCCCGGTCCCGGTCACCAGGGTGATCCCGCCGCGGCCGGTGACGCCGCCGTCCGGCACGGCCGTGATGGGGGCGTCGGGACCGGGCACGCAGGGGCCTCGCCCGGTGCCGCCCCCGCCGACGCGCACCCGGCCGCCCGCCCCGTTGATGGAGCCGGAGCCGTACGAGCCGGAGCCGGAGCCGAAGAAGAACCGGGGCCTGGCGATCGCCGCGGCGGTCCTCGCGGTGCTGCTGATCTCCGGCGTCGCGTACGCGATCATCGACGGCATGGGCGACGACGGCAGCAGCGCGGATCCCAGCACCTCGACGCCGAAGACCTCCTCGCAGACGCAGGACCCCAGCCCCACGAAGGTGACCAGCACCCCCGCGGCGACGACCCAGAAGCCGACGCAGTCGCAGACGTACCAGAGCCCGCCGCCGTCGTCGAAGCCGTCGGGGAGCAAGTTCACGACCGCCCAGGTCACCCAGTTCGTGAAGCAGCACTACGGGAAGCTGCCGCAGGACCTCGACGGTGCCCGCCAGGACTGGGACCCGGACCAGGCGCCCAGCCCGTCCACCGACAAGGACTACTGGGGCAACTACACCAAGGTCGCGATCAAGGGCACGCCGCTGGTCAAGGCCAACGGCGACACCTTCACCGTCACGACCGCGCTGCAGCTGACCGAGGCGGAGACGAACAAGACCACGACCGAGGAGCACACGCTCACGATCTCCGGCAAGGGCGAGAAGCTGCTGATCACCGGCGAGGAGAAGGGCTGACGTGCAGACCTTCGCCGGCCGGTACGCCCTGATCGAGCGCCTCGGCAGCGGTGCGATGGGTGTCGTGTGGCGCGCACGCGACGAGCTGCTCCACCGCGAGGTCGCGATCAAGCAGCTGCTCCTGCCCGACCTCGAGCAGAAGCAGGTCGAGGAGGCCTGCCGGCGGGCGATGCGCGAGGGCAGGATCGCCGCGCGGTTGCAGCACCCGAACGCGATCGGGGTCTTCGACGTCGTGGTCGAGGACGGCCGGCCGTGCCTGGTGATGGAGTACCTGCCGTCCCGGAGCCTCTCGGCGGTGCTGGCGGAGCGGGGCACGCTGCCGCCGGAGGAGACCGCGCGGATCGGAGCGGAGGTCGTCGCCGCGCTCGCCGCGGCGCACGAGGCGGGGATCGTCCACCGGGACGTCAAGCCCGGCAACGTCCTGATCGGACACAACGGCAAGGTCAAGATCACGGACTTCGGCATCTCGCGGGCGGCCGGGGACGTGGCGGTCACCAGGACCGGGATGCTGGCGGGCACGCTCGCCTACCTCGCGCCGGAGCTGGCCCGCGGCGCGGACCCCGATCCGGCGGCGGACATGTTCTCGTTCGGGGCCACGCTCTACGCGATGATGGAGGGGCAGCCGCCGTTCGGGCGCAGCGCGAACGAGTTCGGCCTGCTCTACAAGATCTCGACCGGACAGCTCGTGCCGCCCACCAGGTCCGGACCGCTGACGCCGTTGCTGACCCGGCTGCTGGCCATCGAGCCGGCGGAGAGGCCGACCGCCGCGCAGGTCGCCGAGGAGCTGGCGGCCCTCACCGGCCCCGCGCCCGCCCCGGTGTCCGCCACCGCGGTCCAGCCCGCCCGCCGTGTGCGCCGCGCCGGGATCCTGGCCGCCGCGGCCGTGGTGCTCGTCGCGACGGTCGTGACCGCGTCCGTCCTGGTCAACCGCTACCAGGCCGCCGGGTCCGGCACCCCGCAGACGAGCCAGAGCACGTCGGCACCCGCAGCCTTGACCACCAAGGACGTGGACGCCTTCGTCCAGCAGCACTTCGCCAAGCTGCCGAAGGACCCTGCGGGCGCGCGCCAGGACTGGGCTCCCGAGTTCCGGCCCGCCGAGCAGGCCGACGACCAGTACTGGAAGCGGTACGAGGTGGTGGCGATCTACGGCGAGCCCCGGATCAGCAGCACCGCGCAGGACGAGGGGAGATACGCCGTCGAGCTCGACCTGACGCTGCGTGAGCACGGTGCCCCCACGAGCGACTTCCCGGGGAAGAACGTGTCGATCGCGGGTTTCCGGCTGGACCTGGTGGTCCGGGACGGCGAGTTGTTCATCGCGCACTCGCGCGAACTGGCCAATTGAGCCGCAAGTCGTTGCAGGTGTGACCGGGAACGTTGTCAGCCCCTCGGGGGTGGCAGGTAAGTTCGCTCGTCATGCGAGCACTTCGCCGGTTCACCGTCCGAGCCAGCCTGCCGGAGCCCCTGTCCGCGCTGAGCACGCTCGCCACCAACCTGCGCTGGACGTGGCACCCGCCCACGCAGGACCTCTTCGCCTCGATCGACTCACGCGTCTGGTCCGAGGTGGGTGGCGACCCACTGCGCCTGCTCTCCGTCGTCGACGCCGGGAAGCTGGAGTCACTCGCGAGAGACGAACAGTTCCTGCTCAAACTCCACGCCCTCGCTTCCGACCTGGAGCGCTACGTCAACGGGCCGCGCTGGTACCAGCGGCGCCAGGACGAGATCGCGGGTCGCCGGGAGCGCGGGTCGAGCGACACACCGCTGCCCACGAGCGTCGCGTACTTCTCGATGGAGTTCGGCGTGCACGAGGCGCTGCCGAACTACTCCGGCGGTCTCGGCATCCTCGCCGGTGACCACCTGAAGGCGGCCTCCGACCTGGGCGTTCCGCTGATCGCGGTCGGTCTGCTCTACCGGTCCGGGTACTTCCGCCAGTCGCTGTCGCTCGACGGCTGGCAGGTCGAGCACTACCCGGTGCTCGACCCGCGCGGACTGCCGCTGGAGCTGCTGACCGAGCCGTCCGGGCTGCCGCTGCTGGTCCACGTGGCCATGCCGGGCGACCGGATGCTGCGCGCGAAGATCTGGAAGGCGCAGGTCGGGCGCGTCCCGCTGCTCCTGCTCGACTCCGACGTGGAGCAGAACGACGACGACCTGCGCGGCGTCACCGACCGGCTCTACGGCGGCGACCAGAACCACCGCATCCGCCAGGAGATCCTCGCGGGCATCGGCGGCGTGCGGGCGGTCCGCACGTTCTGCGAGCTCACCGGCCACGCGCAGCCCGAGGTGTTCCACACCAACGAGGGCCACGCGGGTTTCCTCGGCCTCGAGCGGATCCGCGAGTACATCACCAACGACGGCCTCGACTTCGACCAGGCGCTCACCGCGGCCCGTGCCGGTGCCGTGTTCACCACGCACACGCCCGTGCCGGCCGGCATCGACAGGTTCCCGGTCGACCTGGTCCAGCACTACTTCGGCGCCGAGAACCTGGTGCCGGGCGTGAACACCCAGCGCATCCTCGCGCTCGGGGCCGAGGACAACCCCGGCATGTTCAACATGGCCCACATGGGCCTGCGGCTCGCCCAGCGCGCGAACGGCGTGTCCAAACTGCACGGTGAGGTCAGCAGGGACATGTTCCGCGGCCTCTGGCCGGGCTTCGACGCCACCGAGGTGCCGATCGGCTCGGTCACCAACGGCGTGCACGGGCCGACGTGGGCCGCGACCGAGATGAGCAAGCTGCTGGGGGCGTCCGAAGCTGACAACCAGAGCTCCGGACTCGGCATCGGCGCGTTCGAGCCGGTCACCGACGCGGGCCTGTGGGAGCTGCGGTCGACGTTGCGAGGTCGCCTGGTGCATGAGGTGCGCAGGCGTTTGCGCGAGTCGTGGCTGCAGCGCGGTGCGTCCGCGCTGGAGCTGGGCTGGACCGACTCGGTGTTCGACCCGAGCGTGCTGACCGTGGGCTTCGCACGGCGCGTGCCGACGTACAAGCGCCTCACGCTGATGCTGCGCGACCCGGAACGGCTGCGTTCGCTGCTGCTGCACCCCGAACGGCCCGTGCAGCTCGTGGTGGCTGGCAAGTCGCACCCCGCCGACGACGGCGGCAAGGCGCTGATCCAGCAGATCGTGCGCTACGCCGACGACGCGGGTGTGCGCCACCGGATCGTGTTCCTGCCCGACTACGACATGTCCATGGCCCGGTACCTGTACTGGGGCTGTGACGTGTGGCTGAACAACCCGATGCGTCCGCTGGAGGCGTGCGGCACGTCCGGCATGAAGGCGGCGCTGAACGGCGGTCTCAACCTGTCCATCCGCGACGGCTGGTGGGACGAGCTGTACGACGGGTCGAACGGCTGGGCCATCCCGACCGCGGACGGCGTCAACGACCCGATCCGCCGGGACGACCTCGAGGCCAACGCCCTGTACGAGCTGCTCGGCTCGCAGGTCGCGCCGCTGTTCTACGACCGCGGCGAGGACGGTGTGCCGACCCGCTGGATGTCGATGGTCCGGCACACGCTGGCCTCGCTCGGGCCGGTCGTGCAGGCGTCCCGGATGGTCCGCGAGTACGTGGAGACGTACTACGCGCCGGCCGCCGCGTCCGCGCAGAACGTCGTCGGCGAGGGCTACCGGGGTGCGAAGGAGCTGTCCTCGTACCGGCACCGGCTGCGCGCGTCGTGGACGCGGGTGCGGGTGCTCGACAGCGACCTCGTGCTCGGTGGGTCGTCGGTGCCGGTGCTGGGCGCGCCGGTCATCGTGCGGGCACGGGTGGAGCTGGCCGGGCTGGAGCCGTCCGAAGTGGACGTTCAGGTCGTGCTCGGCAAGGTGTCCCACGACTCCGACGAGCTCAAGGACGTCGTGACGGCGCCGATGAACTACGCGGGCAACGGCAACTACGAGGCGGAGGTGCCGCTGCCGCACGCCGGTGCGCTCGGTTACACCGTGCGCGTGCTGCCCCGGCACGGCCTGCTGGCCTCTCCCGCCGAGCTCGGCAGGGTCGTTCTGGCCAGCTGACCAGGTCAGTTGGATCAACACAGGGCATCCAGTTCGCCTTCAAACGGCGGGCTGGATGCCCTGATGTGTTCGTCTTCTTTGTTCCCTGTTAACTGCTCGTGACCTCGCTCAGGCGCGTGCACGATTCAGGGCCTTCCCTCATTCGAATGAGCGCTTTTTCGAGTGGGTGAATTCGCAATCTCCGCTGGTAGGGGTGCGTGCACGGGCTTACGCTTCATCGCATGGAATGAACCGCACCAGAATTCCCAGTAGGCATTTCCGGCGCGGCTCCAGCGAATTGCGCATTGAGGAAGAAGGTAGCCGTGAAGAAAACGATTACCGCACTCTCGCTCGTCGCAGCACTGTTCACCGCCTCATCGGTCCCGGCTGCCAGTGCGACGCCCGCCGCGCCAGAACTCCCAGCCGCCTGCGCCGGTCTCGTGACGGACCTCGCCGGGAAGCTCACGAAAGTCGTCGGCAGTTTGTTGCCCATTCCGAACGTGGGTGCGGTGACACCGTTGATCGGTGACCTGCTCAACCTCGTGACGGCGTTGCAGGGCGCCGGCTGTCTTCCGACACCGCCGGTGAGCGTGCCGGGCGTGCCGCTGCCCGCGAAGGCCGTGGAGTACAGCGGCCCCGTCGACCAGTGCCTGCCGGTCGTGCTGAACCTGATCTCGTCGATCGCCGGTCTCGGCGGCACGATCCTCGGCGCCGCCAGTGGTGGTCTGCCCGACGTCGGCAAGCTCACAGGAATCCTGACAACGCTGTTGAAGACAGTCACCGACCTGCTGCAGAAGTGCGGCCTGCCGGCGCCGCCCGGTGGCCTGCCCGCGCTGCCCGGCCTGCCGCTGCCGGTCGAGAACAGCTGATCTCCGAACGCGGGGTGGGAAAGGGCCCGTCACCGGTCTCGGTGACGGGCCCTTTCCCGTGCGCGGTGCGTAGTATTCCGGGCAGTGCGGAATGTTGGCGACGAGCTGCGCGCTCACCCGTTCGTTGCGGATCAAGCCATTTCCGGGAATGCACACAATGGGGCGACCGATTCGTTTTCGGCCGTGAGGTGTGGTTAGCCTGCGGGTTGGTGGCGGCGGCAACTGTCCGGGGTCAGCTGATCTCCAGACGGGCGCGGGTCGCCGCCACCCGCGGGCTCCACCCGGCGAGGCCGGTCGCCTCGGCCGTGAGCTCGCGGGCCTTCGCGTTGTTGCCGTCGGCCATCCACGCCCGCGCGATCGTGATCAGTTCGTCGGCGCGGTCCAGCGCGTTCTCGCTCGACTCGGCCGCGTAGCCCGCCAGCTGCCTCGCCTTCGCGGTGTCGCCCTCGATCAGCGCGATGACCGCGAGCACGCCGTTCGACCGGTGCTTCGGATAACCGGCCTCGTAGGCGTTGGCGAGCATGCTCTTGGCCGTCTCCAGCCCGACCTCGGCGGGGAACTGCCCGGCCTCCACCGCGGCCACGGCGACCGCGGCCGTCGTGGCCATCACGAACGCCATCTCGCGCGTGCCGAGGTCCCGCCGCCCGCTCAGCCCGACGACGGTCTGCAACGCCTCCAGGTACTGCTCGCGGGCGCACGCCGTCACGACCTTCAGCCCGACCACGGTGAGCAGGTCGGGGTGGTCGCGCACCAGCTCCTCGTGGATCCGCTCGGCCTCGTCGAGGTCGCCGCGGTGGTAGGCGTCCATCCCGGCGACGACCTGCGGCCGCGCCTCCAGCTCGCCGAGCCGCCGGCCGGTGAGCTTCGGCAGCCCGAAGACGAACCACCCGAGGCTCGTGTGGCCCGGCTTCTCGACGGGCACGAGCTGGAGCAGGAAGCACGCGGTGGTGGCCAGCGCCAGGCCCTTGCCGAACGCCGCACCGGTGGCGAGCCACGTGGCCGCCGCGACCACCGCACAGAGGAGGATCGCGAACGCTCCGGTGAGGACGGTCCGCCTGCGCACGCCCGGCTTCAGTCCGGTGATGCCGATCGTGGCGAGCACGGGCAGGGTCCGCAGCACGATCCGCTGGTGCGTCCTCGTCCACGACTTCAGCTCGCCGCCGACACCGATGATCACGTGCGTGACGCGGAGTCCGAAGAGGACGGCACCGAGCGCCAGCCCGGCCTGCGCCAGCGTGAGCTCCAGCAGCAGTCCTGCCAACGCCCCGGCGAGTCCGGCGAGGGGATCGGGGAAGGTCCAGGCGATCGTGCCCGCAACGACCAGGGCCGTCACGACCCAGCGCACAACTGTCACGATCTCAAGACGCTACCGGCGTGACAGCGGTTCCGCGGTCACACGACGGCCTGCGAGCCACCTTCCCTGATCGGCAGCCCCGCCGCGCGCCAGGCCCGGTACCCGCCGACGAGGTCCGTGGCGTTGGGCAGACCGATGCGCTGGAGGTCGCGGGCGGCGAGCGAGGACGCCCAGCCCTCGTTGCACACCACGACGACCGTCGTGTCCGCGGTGAAGCCGGGCAGCCGCCACTCGCCGGCCGGGTCGAGCCGCCACTCCAGCACGATCCGCTCGACCACGACGGAGTTCTCGATCTCGCCCTCGGCCAGCCGGTTGTGGTGCGGCCGGATGTCGACGACGAGAGCGTCCTCCAGCCGGTGCAGCTCGTGCGGTTCCAGTCGCTTCAGGTGGGACCGTGCCTCTTCGAGGATGGTGTCGACGGTGCTCACGGGCCCTCCTGGTCGGCCAGCTGACGCAGTTCGGACAGGGGAAGGCGCCGGGCGGGCAGCGGCGGGATCGAGTCGGGGATGTCGAGCAGCGACGCGTACTCGCGGGTCGGCACGAGCGGCGGCGAGTAGGCGTGCACGGTCGCGGCAGGCGCCTCGAACGGGTTCAGCACCTGGTGCGCCCGCCCGGACCCGAAGCCCAGTGCGTCACCGGTCTCGCGGACGGCCGACCGCACCGGGCCTGCGGGGTAGCGGTAGTCCTCCCGCAGCCTGCCGGTCAGCACGGTGAACGACCCGGCGGACCCGCCGTGGTCGTGCGGCTCGGTGCCCTGGCCGGGCAGCCACGACAGCAGCCACAGCTCCACGCCCTCGGTCAGTCCCAGCCGCGCCCACCAGCGGCGTTCCGGGGAGTAGTCGAGGATCTCCAGCAGCCCGGTCGTGAGCTCGCTCGCCACGAACGAGGTCAGGTCGCGCAGTTCGCGCGGCGTCCACAGGGATCGGGACGGGTGGATCACGTCACGCAGCAGCCGGCTGTCCAGCCGCGGGTGCAGGTCGAATTGGTCTTGCTCGGCGAACGTCGAAGTCACCGGGTCGCTCCTGGTCGCGTCGGCTTCGGGTCGACGCGCTCTTCGTCGACCCGAAGATGACCCCCATGTTTTTGGGGGTGTCACTGTTACGGCGGGGTAGCGATCAAGACGCGACGCAGCTGCTCAGCGCATGCGTCGCGTCGAGCTACACCCGCACGACGCCACGAGCACGAGGTCGATCGTGCGGTCTGTCCAGCAGTAGACCAGCACGCGGTGATGGTGCCAGACGCTCTCGGAAAGTGGCTAGAGCGTCCACAGGGTGATCAGCGCGGCACCCGCAGCAACAGCAGCGACCGGGCCTCCACCGTCACCTCCGCGCGTGGCGGCAGCGAACCGGGAGCGGCGGGCGATCCGTCCGCCGTCGTCGTGTCCAGGAACGGGTCGTAGGACGGTCCGTACCGCTCGTGGGGCAGCGTCACGGTGATCGGGTCCGCGCCGGCGTGCATCAGCAGCAGCCACGAGTGGTCCGACACGAGCTCGCCCTCCCGCGTGCGGGACAGGCAGTTCGAGCCGTCGATGAACATGCCGAGCGTGCGGCGGCCCTCGTCGAACCAGTCGGTCTCGGCCATCTCGTGCCCGTCCGGCCGGAACCACACCAGGTCCGGGTTGCCGCTGGGTGTCGTGCGGCCCTCGAAGAACTCCGGCTGGCGCAGTGCGGGGGAGGAGGAACGCAGGTCGATCAGCCGCTGGGTGAAGCCGAGGATCGCCTTGCTCGCGTCGGTCTCCTCCCAGTCGACCCAGGAGATCCGGTTGTCGAGGCAGTACGCGTTGTTGTTGCCGCGCTGGGTGCGCCACATCTCGTCGCCCGCGACCATCATCGGCGTGCCGGTGGACAGCAGCAGCGTCGCGAGGAGGTTCCGCGCCTGCTTGGCCCGCAGCGCGAGGACGTCGGGATCGGACGTCTCGCCCTCGGCGCCGCAGTTCCACGACCGGTTGTCGTTCGTGCCGTCGCGGTTGTCCTCGCCGTTCTCCTCGTTGTGCTTGTCGTTGTACGACACCAGATCGCGCAGCGTGAACCCGTCGTGCGCGGTGATGAAGTTGATCGACTGCCACGGCCGGCGCAGGTCGTCCGCGTACAGGTCCGACGACCCGGAGAGCCGGTACGCGAGGTCGCGCACGGACGTGTGGCCGCGCCAGAAGTCCCTGACCGTGTCGCGGTAGCGGCCGTTCCACTCCGCCCACTGCACCCCGAAGTCGCCGACGCGGTACCCGTCGCCCGTCGCGTCCCACGGCTCGGCGATCAGCTTCGCGCGGCACAGCACCGGGTCCGTCGTGATGGCCGTCAGCAGCGCGGAGTCGCGGTCGAAGAACCCGCCGCCCGGCCTGCCCATGGTCGACGCGAGGTCGAACCGGAAGCCGTCCACGCCCATCTCGTCCGCCCAGTACCGCAGCGAGTCCGTGACCAGCCGCACGACCTGCGGCGACCCGGCGTCCAGCGTGTTGCCGCACCCGGTGATGTCGACCGTGCTGCCGCCGCCCGCGTGCAGGTAGTACCCCGGCGCGTCGTACCCGCGGAAGCAGATCGTCGGCCCTTCCGGTCCGCCCTCGCAGGTGTGGTTGTAGACGACGTCGATCAGCACCTCGATGCCCGCCGCGTGCAGGGCCGAGACCATCGTCCGGAACTCCTGCACCTCGTTGCCCGGCTCGCTCGCGTAGCCCGCGTGCGGAGCGCAGTACCCCAGCGGCGAGTAACCCCAGTAGTTGACCGCTTTGCGGCCGATGAGCGACGGCTCGTCCTGGAACGCCTGCACGGGGAGCAGTTCGACGCTCGTGACACCGAGCCGCGTGAGGTGCTCGACCGCTGCCGGGTGCGCCAGGCCGAGGTACGTGCCGCGCAGCCGCTCGGGGATGTCCGGGTGGTTCTTCGTGAAGCCCTTGACGTGCAACTCGTAGATGACGGCCTCTTCGAACGGCACCTCGGGCTTCACGCCCGTGTCCGCGCCGCCCGGCGCGCTCACGACGGAGAGGGGAACGCTGCCGAGCGAGTCGACCGCGGACGGCGGCCCGTGCATCGGGTCGCCCACGTACCCGAGCGCGGCCTCGACGTCGGTGATCCGCCCGGTGATCTGCCGCGCGTACGGGTCGACCAGCAGTTTCGCCGGGTTGCACCGCAGCCCGCGCCCCGCGTCGTACGGGCCGTGCACCCGGAAGCCGTACTTCTGGCCGGGCGTCACGCCGGGGACGAGGCCGTGCCACACGCCGAACGTTCGTTCGGTCAGCTCGACCCGCTTCTCGGCCCCGTCGTCGTCGACGAGACAGACCTCGACCGCGTCGGCGACGTGGGACGTCACCGCGAACCGGACACCGCCTGCTTCGGCGTGTGCCCCCAGTGGGAACGGTCGGCCTGCCAGCACCTCGGACTCCGGTCGCATAGCCATACCTCCGATCTTGGCATCCGGCACCGACAAAAAACTTGAGAGTTCACACAGGCGGCGCAGCCCGGAGTGCACGCGGGGAGCTTTCGTGCGCTCCTGGCGCACGCAGCGTCCCCGCGTGTCGTCTGGAGACCCCCGATGGAGGGGTTGGGGAAGGCCGTTCGGAACAATGGAGGCGTGGCGGACGTCGACGTGACAGATCTGGTCGTGCACATGGCGGGCGTGTCGGTCCGCCGAGGGAAGAACACGCTGGTCGGCAACATCGACTGGAGCGTGGAACTGGACGAGCGCTGGGTGGTGCTGGGCCCGAACGGTGCCGGCAAGACGACCCTGCTACGGCTCTCCAGCGCGGAACTGCACCCCACCAGGGGCAAGGTCCACCTCCTGGGTGAACGCCTGGGCAAGACCGACGTCCAGGAGCTCAAGCCCCGCATCGGTCTGTGCTCGGCCGCGCTGAACGGCCGCGTCCCCGGCGACGAGACGGTCGTCGACCTGGTCGTCTCCGCCGGTTACGCGGTGCTCGGCCGGTGGCGCGAGGAGTACGGCAAGGAAGACACCGACCGCGCCCGCGAGCTGCTCGGCACGCTGGGCATGGAGCACCTCGCCGACCGCCTGTACGGCACGCTGAGCGAGGGCGAGCGCAAGCGCACGCTGATCGCCCGCGCGTTGATGACCGACCCCGAGATGCTGCTGCTCGACGAGCCCGCCGCCGGCCTCGACCTGGGCGGCCGTGAGGACCTCGTCGCGAAGCTGTCCGAGCTGGCGATGGACCCGGACGCGCCCGCGATGGTGCTGGTCACGCACCACGTCGAGGAGATCCCGCCGGGCTTCACCCACGCGTTGCTGCTGCGCGAGGGCTCGATCGTGGCGCAGGGTCTGCTCGACGACGTCCTGACTGAGGAAAACCTCTCAAAGACGTTCGGGCAGGACCTGGAGCTGCAAAAGTCGGGGGACCGGTTCTTCGCCCGGCGCAAGGTCTGACAAGCTACCGCTGGGTAACGTGACATCGCCGTCGCGACAACTAGGAGGGCGCTGCGTGGCTGAGTTCGTGAGGCTCGAGGTCGAGGACGGGATCGGCACGATCCGGCTGGACCGGCCGCCGATGAACGCCCTGAACCGGCAGGTGCAGTCCGAGCTGCAGGCCGCCGCCAAGGAGGCCTCCGAGCGCTCGGACGTCTACGCGGTGATCGTCTACGGCGGCGAGAAGGTCTTCGCCGCCGGTGCGGACGTCAAGGAGTTCGCGCAGATCTCCCACGCCGAGATGACGTTGCGGGCGAAGGGACTGTCCGACGCTCTCGGTGCACTCGCATCGGTGCCGAAGCCCACGGTCGCCGCGTTGACCGGCTACGCGCTGGGTGGCGGCTTCGAGGTCGCGCTGGGCTGCGACCGCCGGATCGCGGGCGACAACGTCAAGGTCGGCCAGCCCGAGATCCTGCTCGGCCTGATCCCCGGCGGTGGCGGCACGCAGCGCCTCGCCCGGTTGATCGGTCCGTCGAAGACCAAGGACCTGCTCTACACCGGCCGGTTCGTCGGCGCCCAGGAGGCGCTGGAGATCGGCATGGTCGACGAGGTCGTCGCTCCCGACGACGTCTACGCGGCCGCGGTGCGCTGGGCGAAGCAGTTCGTCAACGGCCCGGTGCTCGCCCTGGCGGCGACCAAGGCGGCCGTCGACGGTGGCCTCGACACCGACCTGGAGTCGGGTCTGAAGCTCGAAAGCCACCTCTTCGCGGCCCTGTTCGCGACGGAGGACAAGAAGGCCGGTGTGGAGTCGTTCATCGAGAACGGCCCAGGGAAGGCGAAGTTCAGTGGCAACTGATCCGGCACCGAACCCGCACGCGACCGCGGAAGAGGTCGAGGCGGCCTACAAGGACACCAAGCTCGCGCAGGTGCTCTACCACGACTGGGAAGCGGGCACGTACGACGAGAAGTGGTCGATCTCGTACGACGACCGCTGCATCACCTACGCGACGGACCGCTTCCGGGCCGCCGCCGGTGACGTCGGACCGTACGAGCACGCCCTGGAACTGGGCTGCGGCACGGGTTTCTTCCTGCTGAACCTCATGCAGGGCGACGTGATCAAGAAGGGCTCGGTCACCGACCTGTCGCCGGGCATGGTCGAGGTGGCGTTGCGCAACGCTTCGCATCTGGGCCTGGACGTCGACGGCCGGGTCGCCGACGCCGAGCGGATCCCGTACGACGACAACACGTTCGACCTCGTCGTCGGTCACGCGGTGCTGCACCACATCCCCGACGTCGAGGGTGCGATGCGCGAGGTGCTGCGCGTGCTGAAGCCGGGCGGCAAGTTCGTGTTCGCGGGCGACCCGACGAACATCGGCAACTTCTACGCCCGCAAGCTCGGCCAGGCGACGTGGTGGCTCACCACCAACATCACCAAGGCTGTGCCCGCTCTGGGCGGGTGGCGTCGTCCGCAGGAGGAGCTCGACGAGTCCTCCCGGGCCGCGGCGCTGGAAGCCGTCGTCGACCTCCACACGTTCGACCCGGACCAGCTGGAGGCCACGGCTCGCCGCGCCGGTGCCGTCGACGTGCACGCGGTGACCGACGAGCTGTCGGCCGCGCTGTTCGGCTGGCCGGTGCGCACGTTCGAGGCCGCGGTCCCGCGCGAGAAGCTGGGCTTCGGCTGGGCGATGTTCGCCTACCGCACCTGGCAGAACCTCTCGTGGGTGGACCAGAACGTGCTGTCGAAGGTCCTGCCGCGCGAGGTCTTCTACAACGTGTCGGTCACGGGCAAGAAGTCTTCCTGAGTTGGGCTACGCGTTCACCTCCGCCGACGTGGCATTCCTGCGTTCCGGCGCCGGAGCCGCCGCGCTGGCGGAGGTGGACGCGTTGCCGTTCTCGGACGCTTCGCGGCTGCACGACGTCGGCGTGGCCCGCAAGTTGCTGGGGGAGTCGTTCGCCCCGGTCGTGGAAACCGTGCTGCTGCGTCGTCGTGCAGTGTCCAAACTGGACTCACCTGGTTCGTGGCTCTTCACCGATGACGCTCTTCAGCAGGCCACGGCCTCGGCTGTCGCACGGCATCGTGCTCTGCGGTTCGCCGGCCGTGACGTCCACGACGTCACGTGTTCGATCGGCGCCGATCTCTTCGCTTTGAGCGCCGTGGCCTCTCGTTGCATCGGCTCCGACCTCGACCCGGTCCGTCTCGCCATGGCGCGCAACAACGTTCCCGGTCAGCTGGTCGTGCAGGCCGACGCGTTGCGGCCGGTGTCGCGGGCCGGCGCGGTCACCGCGGATCCCGCTCGCCGTGACTCGTCCGGCCGGCGCAAGTGGCATCCCGCGGACTTCGTGCCGCCGCTGGACGAGCTGGCCGAGGTCTACGCGGGGATGGACCTCGCGGTGAAGTGTGCGCCAGGCATCGACTTCGCGGTCGCGCCGTGGGCGGACGAGATCGAGGTCGTGTCGCTGGACGGCGCGGTCCGCGAGGCCTGCCTGTGGACGCGAGGCCTTGCCACGCCAGGGGTTTCGCGCCGCGCCACCGTTCTGCACGGCTCCTCGTCGTGGACTGTCACGGACTCCGAGCCGGACGACTGCCCGGTCGCCGCCCCCGGCGCGTGGCTCATCGACCCGGACGGCGCGGTCGTGCGCGCGGGCCTGGTGCGGCACTACGCGGCGCGACACGGCCTGTGGCAGCTCGACGAGCGCATCGCGTACCTGAGCGGTTCCGAGCCTCCTCCCGGCATCCGGGCGTTCCGCGTGCTCGAACACGGCCACTACACGGAGAAGTCGCTCAAGTCGCTGCTCCGGGCGCGCGGCATCGGCAGGCTGGAGATCCTGGTGCGCGGCCTCGACGTCGACCCGAACACGCTGCGCAAACGCCTGAAGCTGGCCGGTTCCCTCGAACGCACGGTCGTGCTGACGCGGATCGGGTCACGGCCGTTCTTCGTGCTGTGCGAGGCTGAGCGCACCTAGCAGGAGGTCGAGCCGGGTTTCGTCTAGTTCCGGGCGGAGTCTCTTGCCCTGAACGAGCGTCGCGATGCCGTGCAGCGAGCTCCAGAAGACCTCCGTCAACGCCTCCAGGTCTCGTTCGCCCCGGACGGGTTCGACGGCGGCGACGAGCTCCCCGAACGCGTCGAGCAACTCCTGCGGCACCTCTCCCGTGCCCCACGGGATGTCGGACTGCTGCACGAACATCGCGTCGTAAAGCGCAGGCCTCTCTCTCGCGAACCGCAGGTACGTCTCCGCCGCGACCCGCAGCCGCGACTCCCCGCGTGAGGGACGGGCCTGCCGCAGCAACCGCGCCAGCTCACCGCACCCTTCGATCGCGACCGCGCGCACGATCGCGTCCTTGCCCTTGAAGTGGCTGTAGAGCACCGGCTGGCTGTACTCGACCTTGTCCGCGAGCCGACGCGTGGTGACCGCGTCCCACCCTTCGGCCTCGGCCAGCTCCCTGGCCGCCTCGATGATCAGCCGATGCCGTTCCGCGCGTTCACGCTCGCGCCGGTTCTGAATGCTCACGCTCCCAAATCTAGCACCGCTAGACATCCGAGCGCCCATCCTGCTAGCGTCGCTTCTGTCGCTAGCACCGCTAGAACTTCTGGAGGACGAAATGCGTTTCACCACGGTCATGGCCTGGCTGGTAGTGCTGGCAGGCTTCTACTTCGGCCTGAGCTACCTGCTGAACGGCGAGGGCTCCGCCGCAGGCTTCGGCATCGTCGACCCGGCCGGCTATTACGTCGTGAAGGGCGTGCGAGACCTCGCCTACGCCCTGACAGCCCTGATCCTGCTGGTGATGAAGCAGCGCCGAGCCCTCGGCTGGGTGGTCCTGGCGGACGCGATCATCCCGATCGGCGACTGCCTGGCCGTGATGACGCACGGCGGCACCGTGGCCTACGCGTTGATGGTGCACGGCTCGGCCGCAGTCCTGGTGCTGCTCACGGCGTGGCTGCTGCTGCGGGAAAAGGCGCCCGCGCAGCCGAAGCCGGCACCGGTGGGCTGAGGGCAGCGCCGAGGCGATCTCAGGCGGTGCCGGTGGGCTGGCGCCGCCCAGCAGTCCAGAGGACAACGCGCAGCACTACTGGCCGATGGTCTCGAAGCAGCACCCACCGCGCACCTCGCGCGCTGGTCCGGAAGGCACCCCGGCACTGCGCGTTCGCGATCCGCGGCTCACCTTCGCGCGCCAGGCCCCACCCACGGCTCACTTGCGCACGTCAGGCTCAACCCGGCGCTCGCGCCCCAGCCGGGCCGCCGCACCCTCGCTTCAGTCCCGCGCATCTCGCGCGCTGGTCCTGATGGCACCCTCGCACTGCACGTTCGCCACCCGCGGCTCACCTCCGCGCGCCGGGCTCTACCCGCGGCTCACCTCCGCACGCCAGGCCTCAACCCAGCGCCCCCAGCCCGGCCGCCGCCCCCTCAGTCCCGCGCACCAACCCCGTCCGCCAACGCGCGCACCACCTCCGCCACCCCCGAGTCCTCGATCTCCCCCACCAACAACCCGGTCAACACCCGAAAAGCCCGCCCCAACTCCTCAACCCGAGTGGACAACGCGAGCGTCCCCGCAAAAGCCTCCACCCCCGGCAAGTCATCCACCCCGCGCCCCTGCACCGCAGTGACCCCGAAACGCAAGCACCACAACGACATCACGTGATCCCGCATCCCGTTGAGCATGTACAGCGCCTGCCACACCCGCCCCCGCGCGAGCGCCGACCGCACGTGCAGCCCGTGTAGCCAGGCGAGCCCGACGAGCTCATCCCGATCCGGCTGACCCGACTGCGGCAACGAGTTCGCCGCACCGAACAGCAGCCGGAACGTCGGCCCGGTGGCACCGAACTCGGACGACGGCCAGAACGCGATGTCCACCTGCAACGTCGACCGCATCAGGAACACCCGGAACAGCACGGCCCCGCGCCGCACGTCGACATGGCTGACCGCCCCGCGCGAGTACATCAGCGTGGTCCAGTCGCTCACGATCGGGTCCAGCGGGCCGTCAACGGACAGGGCGAGGTCGATGTCGGACCAGCGGTCTTCCTCGCCCACCGCGAAAGATCCCGTCAACGCCGCCCCGACCACGCGCGGGTCGGACTCGGCGGCGGAGACGAGGTCGCGGCGCAGCTGGTCACGTTCGGAAATTGTGAACACAAAGCGACACTATTGGCCCGCGGCTCGAGGGGCCGACACGGGCGAACGGCAGCAGGTCGACCATTCCGAACCGGCCACCAACGCGAGTCGAGGTCGAACGTGAAGCCCCGTGGTCGATGAACTGCCCGAGGAATGTGGAAGGGGGTTGTCGAGGTTCCCCAGGCTCACCTCCGGGTTGGTGAGCCGGATCGGCCCTTCGTGCAACGGATCCTCGGCGGCCCGCCCTCCGCACTCCTCGCGAGCAACGCGTCTTGGACGCTCGGCGAACGGCGCCAGGTCAGGGATACATCCGCCCGAAGAAACCGGGACGAGGCCAGGAGGCCAGCGTGCGCCACGTCAGCTGGGCTTGCGCACCAGGTTCGTGTACCCGGCCAGCGCCAGCGTCGCCAAACCCCACACCGCGAGCTGCACCAACCAGATCGCGGCCGTGAACGCCTGCCCCCACCCCGTGCCGGTGTCGAGATCGCACCTCGTCCGCATGCCCGTCATCGCGAGCGGCAGCCCGCGGTCCAGTCCGAGCCCGACCAGTTCCACTGTGGAGCAGGGAACTCCGGCCGCGGACGTCGACGAGGTGACGCGTTCGGCGGCCAGATGTCCTGGGCGCGTGGAGACCTGGCCCGCCCACCAGCCGAGCACACCGGCCGTGGCGAGCACGAGCACCAGGGCCAGCGCGGTGCGGCGGGCCTGGTAGCCGTAGCCGGCCAGCACTCCCCACAACCAGTGGAAGAGCCGCGTGAGCCGGTTGCTCAGGGCGTCCGGGTTCCGGCGCCGCAGGTCGGTCTGCTGCGCCATCAGGATCCGGCGCACGGTGCCGTCGTGCCCTGCGGCCCGCTCGACGGCGGCCAGGCGCTGGTAGGCGGAGGCGTGGTAGGCGGGCGTGTGGCAGCGGATCAGGTGCAGCCACTGCCGCCAGTCCACTCCCTCGCCGAGGCTGGCGTACGTGAACTCGTCGAGCCGCACCAGCCTCTTGTTCTCGCACGTCGTGCTGATCCCGTTCTCGGGGCACACGAGACCGGGTGGCAGGTGCACGGTCGTGCCCACGGACGTGTTGCGCAGGTCGAGAACCACACCTGATCCCGTGGCGATCCGCACGTCGGTGTCCGCGCTCCTGACGCCGAACGCTCCTCCGACACGGGCACCGCGCAGCGAGACGGTGCCGGTGGGGTCGTTCCCGGAGAGCTCGACCCGCTTCTGCAGGTAGACGCCGACCTCGACACGTGCGCGGTCCAGGCAGATCGCGGGCCCGGTCGTGTTCGTGATCCACACGTCCTTGAACTCGATCTCCTGGTGGACCGCGGCACCGATCAGATCGACCGCGCCGCGTTCGCCCTCCCCCGAGAGCCGGACCCCGTCGCGGAAGAAGACGCTGCCGGTGACGTCGATGCCGTTGAGGTAGAGGGCGGGCCCGTCGGGGTTGGTCACCTCCACGTCGCGGTGCAGCAGGAAGTACTTGGAGATCCTGGCGTTGAGCAGGTTGATCCCGCCGAACCGGCCGTGCCCGGTGAACCGGGCGTTCTGACGTGCGGAGACCGCGCCGTCGACGCGCAGGTCCTCGCAGTCCCAGGCAGGCCCCGCGCTGTTGTGGACCTGCACGTCGTTCAGTTCGAGGTTCCCGCCGATGTGGGCACCGGCCATGTTGATCGCGCCGAGATCGCTGTGCCCGGTGATCCGGCTGCCACCGCGCACGAACATCGAGCCGTCGACGCGCAGGCTGTCGGCCTTGACCGCGGACGCCGTCGTGCAGGTGACCTCCACGCCCTCCAGGTCGAGATCTCCGCCGATGTGCGCGGCGTGCAGCCGGATCACGGCGTCGTCGCCTCCGGTGAACTTGACGCCCTCCCGCAGGTACAGCTCCCGGCGAACGCGCGCGGCGCCGGCGTACAACCCCGCGAGCTGCCCGCCGATGATCATCAGGTGCGGTATTTCGGCGTCGTAGGCCAGAATCGGTTCGTCGAACACGCAGTCGGTGAAGAGCATGCCGACGACGACCTTCGCGCTGTCGAGGTCGAGCATTCCCCCGATCCGCACACCCTCCAGCCGCAGCCCGCGCGTGTGCAGGTCGCCGTGGTGGCCGAGCAGCAGCTCTCGCAGCTGCTCGGCGCGCACGACCTGATCAGGCGTTGTCCCGGTGAAGCAATCGCCGTTCTTGGCCGCCTCGATCAGGTGCTGTTCCGACTCGATCACGGACCGATCATGCCCGTTGCGGCCCACTCGCGGTTGGCGAACTAGCCCATCGCCACGGCGAAGACGTGCAGGTCGCCGTCCTCCGGCAGCACGATGCTCGCGAGCGTCTTGCCTTCCGGAGCCACGTACGTCTTCGTCGCGAAGATGTGCGTGGCGACCTTCTCGTTGCCGCCGCCGAGCTGGTTGCGGTACGGCGTGTTCGCGACGATCACGTTGCCGTA
Source organism: Lentzea aerocolonigenes (assembly GCF_000974445.1). Classification (GTDB taxonomy): domain Bacteria; phylum Actinomycetota; class Actinomycetes; order Mycobacteriales; family Pseudonocardiaceae; genus Lentzea; species Lentzea aerocolonigenes. The sequence continues at coordinate 256,290 of NZ_BBOJ01000013.1, read as the reverse complement.
GCTCGGTGTCTGCCCGCCGCCGCCGAGCGTCCAGTCGCTGAAGCCGATCTCGACCGGTGCCGTGGTGCCGTCGGTGAACGTCACCGTCGCGGTCCTCGTCCGCCCGCCGTTGGCCGCCGAGCCGAGGAACGCGAGCCGGGTTCCGGACAGGACAAGCGTTTGCTTCGTCCCTGTCGCATTGTCCGGCCTGCCGGCGGGGGAGTTCGGCCACGTGAACGTCAGACCGTCGACCGTGCCCGTGCCGCCCGGCGTGAGACCCGCCGTGGCCAGCGCCTCGCGCGAGTAGCTGTAGCCGCCGCCGTCGAAATCGCCGTCGCCGTCCGCATCAGCGGACGCACCGACGTTGTTCACGGCGGCGAGCATGCTGCCCGCAGGGGCGACCTTCACCGTCTGCGGCAGCACGACCGGTTTCGCGGCGCCCGCGACGTTCACCGTGACGGTGAAGTCGTAGAAGCCCTGCGCGGTACCGGCTTCCGCCGAGATCGTGAACTCCGACGGCACGGCACCGGTGGTGGGCGTGAACTTCAGCGCCTCCGGTCCGGAGATCGTGTAGGTCGCCTTGGGGTCGCCGTCGTACAGCTTGACCGCGTTGACTCTCGCCGTCACCGACTTGCCCGGCTCGACCACGAGCTGCCGCGGCTCGACCGTGAGGTAGTAGGGCTGGTCGTGCCTGATCGGCTGCTCCCCGTCGCGGAACGACGGCGGCGCGTCCGACGCACCCGTGCCCCACGCGGAGGGCGACTTGCCCAGCACGAAGTCCAGCTTGCCGCCGCGCTCCGCGAACGACTCGGGCAGCCAGGTCTTCGACGACGCGCGGCCGTTGACCTTCAACGACTGCACGTACTTCGTGGCGGTGTTCGCCTGCGGGGCGTTGATCGTGATGTCCTTGCCACCACCGCGGTTGATCTTCACCGACGTGAACAGCGGGCTGCTCAGCACGAGCTCGGCGCGTGACGGCACCTGCGGGTAGATGCCCATCGAGGTGAAGACGTACCAGGACGACATCGCGCCGAGGTCGTCGTTGCCGGGAATACCACCGGGGGCGTTCTTCCACAGCGTGTTGATCGTCTCGCGCAACGTCTCCTGCGTCTTGGCGGGCTGGCCGGTGTAGTTGTAGAGCCACGGCACGTTCACCGACGGTTCGTTGTCCAGTTCGGACTTCGCGCCGCCCTTGCCGGTCAGCGCCCAGCTGCCGTCCGCGTTGTGGAAGAAGTCGTCCAGCCGCTTGTTCGCGCGTTCCCGGCCGCCCAACGACTCCACGAGCCCGGCGACGTTGTGCGTGACCATCCACGTGTACTGCGCGCTGCTGCCCTCGACGAACCCGTTGCCGGTGTCGGGCGTGAAGTCCTTGACCCAGCTGCCGTCGGCGTTGCGGTTGCGGATGTACCCGCCGGTCTTGTCCGCCACGGGATCGAAGTTGTTCTGCCACCACTGCGCGCGTTCGGCGAACGTCTTCGCGGTCTTCTTGTCGCCCGTGCGCGCGGCTAGCTGACTGATCGCGAAGTCCGCCGCGGAGATCTCCAGGGTCTCCGCCGCGCCACCCCACGCGTTCGACACGGACGGCATGTACTGGTGCTTCAGGTACTTGTCGAGCGACGGCCGCTGCCCGACCGACATGACGGCCCAGCCGTCCTTGCTCAGGTCGAGCGGGGTGGGCACGGTCGCGGCCTTCACCAGAGACGTGAGCGACGACTTGATGTCGTACTTGTCGCCGCCGAACGCCGCGATGGCGGCCAGCGCGATGGGCGCGGGGTCGCCGTTCATCACGTGCGTGCCGCCACCGTTGTGCGTCCAGCGGTCCCACACGCCGTTGTTCTGGTCGGCCTGGTTGAGCAGAGACTGCGCGATGTCCGAGCCGATCTGCGGTTCCAGCAGCGTCACGAGCTGCAGCTGCGAGCGGTAGACGTCCCAGCCGGAGAAGGTGCCGTACTGGGCCTTCTGCCTGCGCTTGTCGATCTTGTGGGTCTTGCCGTCGAAACCGGCGTACTCGCCGTTGACGTCGCTGAACAGGTTGGGGTGCAACAGGGAGTGGTACAGCGCGGTGTAGAACTTGGTCCGCTCGTCATCGGAGCCGCCGCCGACCTCGATGCGCCTGAGCTGCTTCTGCCACGCGATGTACGCGTTGTCCCTCATGTCCTCAATGGACTGACCCTTGTTCTCGGTCTTGAGGTTCTCGCGCGCGTTGTCGAGGCTGACGTAGGAGATGCCGACCTTGACGCCGACCTGCGAGCCGGGCGCGAAGCCGAGGTAGGCGCCGGAACCCTTGCCGAGCACCGGCCAGCCGTTCGTGCCGTACGTCGTGCCGCCCTTGGCAGAGGTGGAATCGGGCGTGACAACGTTGTCTTGATACGTGCCGACCTCGGTGAAGTCCTGGTCGAACTCCGCCACGAAGTGCAGCGTGTAGTAGCTGCGGCGGCCGACCTGGTTGATGTAGCCGCAGAAGTTCCCGGACGTGACGCTGCCGGTGATCGTCCGCTTGGCCCTGTCGATCACGGTCTGGGCGTCGGTGCTGCCGACCTGCGACTTGGACGTGTTGACCAGCACCGTCGCCGGCTTGCCCGCGGGGAAGCTGAACCGCGCCGCACCGGTGCGTTCGGTGGCGGAGAGCTCGGCTTTGGCGCCCGACTTGAGGGTCACGTCGTAGCGGCCGGGCTTGGCGACCTCGTCGGCGTGCGCGAACTCGCTCGCGTAGACCTCGTCCTTGGCGTCCGTCGTGGGGCTGGTCGTGACGGTCCCGACGTGCGGGAAGATCGGGATGTCCCCGCTGCCGCCCGCGCATCCCGTCCCCGACATGTGGGTGAGGCTGAAGCCGCGGATCTTCGTGGCGTCGTACCGGTAGCCGCCGGGAGCCGCGGCGCGCAGGGTGTTGCCGCGGGACGCCTCGGGGCTGAAGGAGAACATGCCGAACGGCACGACCGCGCCGGGAAAGGTGTTCCCGAGGTTGGTCGTGCCGATGAACGGGTTCACGTGTGCCGCGGGGTCCGGCACCACCTGGATCTGGGGCTGAGCGGAGGCAGGGACCACTCCGAACGTCATGGCCACCGCCACCGCAGCTGTCGTGAGGACTCTTCGCTGCATGGTCGCGGACCCTACTTTCCGTGCCCGCACAACCCCAGAGAGCGACACGAAGTTGTCGTCAAACGGACAACCGCTGCTCCATGAAGGCCCTCAACGCGGGCCAATCGGTGTCCAACGCGACCTCTACCTGGTGGTTTCCGTCGACGAGCGCACCTTCGTCGTCGACGTCGAGCCGGTGCGTCTCGGTCTTGAGCGCGCCGGGAACGATCGCCTCGGCCACCGCGACCGCGTCGTGGACGTAGATCCCCTGGTTCTCCGACCGGTTGGCGAGGTACGCGCGGTAGGTGCCGGTGAAGTTGCTCAGGACCGGGTCGACCTTCTCGAGGAACTCGGTGTCGGCGATGCAGCGGTGCGTGAGGTTGAGCGGCACGACGACCGGGTTGCCCTTGCGGATCACCGTGCGCGCCGCGGCGGGATCGGCCCAGAAGTTGAACTCGGCGCGCTCGGTCGTGTTGCCGACGTCCAGCCCGCCACCCATGACGATCAGCCTGGGGAACACGAGCCCGGCGTCGAGCGCCCTGGCGATGTTGGTCTGCGGCCCGATCGCCACCACCACGGTCTCCGGCGTGAGGCGCTCACGGAAGAAGCCGACGACGTCGTCACCGAAGAGCTCCCGGTCGTTCTCGGGCAACGTGTGCGCCTGCCCGCCGAGCCCGTCCTCGCCGTGCACGTCCGCCGCCCCGCTGGGCCCTTCCGCACCCTTGACCACGGGCACGTCCGTGCGGCCGAGGTGGGCGAGCAACCGCTGGGCGTTGCGGGTGGTGAGGTCGAGCCCGACGTTGCCGAACACGGTCGTGAGGCCCACGAGCTCGACCTCGGGACTGCGGGCAGCGAGCGCGATCGCGAACGCGTCGTCGACGCCGGGATCGGTGTCGATGATGAGAGGAGTCGCCATGCCTCTAGGGTGCCTGAGACTCCGCGCCCACCTCGGCCAAGTCCCACACGAGGCACGTCAGCCCCGGCCGTTCGAGATAGCCCTCGTCGCGCATCTTCGCGTGGTAGCGACGCGCGTCGTCCTTGTTGTCGAACACCTGGACCGCGTGGCCGTCCTGCGTCCACGTCCCGTGCACGAACCCCGGCGTCCCGACCTTGCTCGACGCCATCAGCGGCACCTGCGCCCGCCACTCGTCGTGCATCTCCGGGCTGAGCTCCCAGACGCCCACGACAGCCCACACGTCGCACCTCCGCTCACCGCCGGGTCACTGTAGAACCGTTTCCCGGTCACCGACGGCTCGAAGTTAGAGTCTCCGGTCATGACATCGACGTGTGCACGATCAAGCGCTGACCTGCTGTAAGAGCTCTCTTTGATCTTGTTCCGGTCCGTCAGGCCGTGTCCAGGCTGTCAGACGTCCTCGGGCCGTGCGTTCGGCACGATCTCGCCGGTCGCTGTCTGCCCGCTGATGGACGGGGCCACCTTGCGCGGTTTGATCATCGAGTTGACGGCCAGGCGCGCCCTGTGGTGACTGGACGGCATCAGGTGTGCGTACTTGCGGAGTGTGAACGCAGGGGAGGTGTGCCCGAGGTAGTCCGCCAACTCTCGGATGCTCACGCCTTGTGCGAGCAGGTGAGAGGCGTAGAGGTGCCTGAGAGCGTGCCAACCTCACTCAGTGGGATTTCCCGCGTCTTGTGTCCCTTTGGCAGTCTGAAAGTCAGCCTGTTGTTGATGATCGCGATCTGGCGGTTGCACGTCGGCAACATCTTCGCTGAAGCTGTGCTTCGCCCCCCGGTGACGACCGCAACCGCCTGGTGCTCGCCACCCTCACGTACCTGCGGGACGGAGCCCAGCTGAACCGCCCGTGACCGGTGACCTCCCATTCTCCTGCGGAACGGACGTCCTCTCCTGCCCGGAAAGGAGGTCGCACGGCGATCAGTGCGCCGGTACTGCAAGAATCGGGTGTCATGTGGGGAGAACAAACTCCGCGGTGGATCGATTCCACCCGGTTTCCGGAAGCCGTCATAGCGGCGATCGAGGTCCTTCCTCCGGGTGAGGATCTCTTCATCGTCAAGGACGGTGTGCCGATCGCGAAGATTTCCGAGGCGGGCGGAACATTCCGCGTCGAAACTCCGAATTCCGACGAAAACCCGTCGGGGACCTACGACGACGTGACCGTCGTGGCCACCGCCATGACGCTGTCGTCGTCCGCGAGGTCGACGCTGTCGGCGCAGCTCGGCTCCGACTACATCGTGCTGGACATGTACTCGGCCCCCGCGAGCGCCGAAGTACTGTTGATCCCGCCGCTCAGCCCGCAGTTGATCGGAAGCCTCCGGCAGATGTTCCCGAAGGCGCGGGTGGTCATCGCGGAGGTCGAGGACAGGGAGCTCGGGGTCGTCTACGAGGGTCCGGTCCGCCGCCTCCTGGACGCCGGTGCCGACGTCTACTTCCCGCCCAACACGATCCCCGGCCTGGCAAAGCAACTGGACCGCACGATCGTCCAGTTCAACCAGATCGCCGCCGCCGAGACTTCGGCACCGCTGGTCATCGAATCAGCGCAGGACCGCGAGTCCACCGAAAGCGAATAACAAGGCAACGGTCCTGACAAGTATCAGTACCCGACCGGCGGGCCGGCGGGCAATCTCGGTACGAGCCATGTCCAAATGGTCGATTGTCCTGACGTTTCCACGTTTCTGATCTCACCGATTCCGATTTGGTGCTTCCGCGCCGGAAACGGCGTCACGACAACCCGGATCGACGATGGCGACGGACAGTGGTTTCCGGAGGCGTGCGTCGAGAGCAGCAGAGGTCAAAAGCTAGAGTCTCCGGTCATGACATCGATCTGTGCACGATCAAGCCCTGACCTGCGATAAGCGCCTTCTTTGATCTTGTTCCTAGGTCGTCACGCTGAACATGTTGTGCCAGCAGTACTCCGACAAGAGCTTGCTGGACGGGATCGAGGAAGGCACGGCCATCAGGGCGTTGTTCCTCGACCCGAACGGCACCCACACCGCCGCTCGTGAGAGCGAGGAGGGGTTGCCCGCGGGACACCTCAGCACGCTCACGCGGTTGAACATCGAGGCACTGAGCCGTCTCGGGGCGAAGGTGTCACCGAACGCCAAGGGTTCGGTAGGCATCCGCGTCTACGACGAGCCGATCCGCTACAACATCACGATCGTCGACCAGTTCAAGTGTGTGGTGCAGCCGTACCTGCCAGACGCGCGGGGCGTCGAGTCGCCCACGTTGGTCATCGAGAAGGACGAGACCATGCCCGGTCTCTACACGACGTTCGCTCAGGTCTTCGAGTCCATGTGGGACCGCGCTCGGGAGGTTGCTTGATGTACCAGCTCGACCACCTGGCGGACGTCGCCCGGAAGGCCGTCCGCATCGGTCGTGAGCTGATCAAGACCGCCCGCCCGGAGACCGTCACGGAGAAGACCGACCGCGACACGTTCACTGACGTGGACGTGAGGATTGAGCACGAGATCCGCGCCTATCTTGCCAAGACAACGCCCGAGATTGGGTTTATCGGCGAGGAAGAAGGTCGCAGCAATGGGGCCGCAGATAGCGAATTCGTCTGGTGGCTGGATCCGATCGACGGAACAGCCAATTTCGTTCACGGCGTGCCGCTATGTGGAGTATCTCTTGCTCTTGCGCAAGGCGATCACACACTCGTTTCCGCAGTTTCTTTGCCCTATATGGATCTTCACTACTCTGCAGTCGAGGGCGCGGGGGCCATCGTAAATGGGAGGACGATGGCAGTAAGTGCTGCTACTGATCTAGCGAAGTCGATCGTGGCGATCGGTGACTACGCAGTTGGAGAAAATGCGACCGAAAAGAATAGGCAACGGATTGCCGTTACTGCCGCGCTCGCGGCGCGCGTAGAGCGCGTGCGGATGTTCGGGTCAGCGGCACATGACCTTGTCTGGCTGGCCGAAGGGCGAATCGATGGTGCGGTAATTCTTTCAAACAGGGCGCTCGATCTAGCGGTCGGTCTACTCATTGCCCGAGAGTCGGGGGCCATCGTAGTCGATAGCGCAGGGAGACCTCATGTGCCAACGTCGGCACACACTATCGTTGCTGCGCCCGGTGTTGCCGACAGCCTGCAGTCGCTCGTCCAATCCGCGATCTCTTGAGATAGGTTAGTCGGAGAATTCTACAATCACCGCTGGGACAGTCTCGGGAATGGCCTCGCCTTTCTGGCTCTCATTAGGAATAATAGTGGAGGTAATCTCTCGCAGTTGACTATCTCCTGCTACGTCGCGAACAACATGGAACTCCGCTCGACTTAGGATTTCGACCATTCCAATTTCGCGTGAACGGACGGCGTCCTTGATTATGTCGAGCAAGTTATCTTGCGCGCCTTTGAAAGCGGCCTCGATAATCCTAAGGCGTGCATCATTGTTTGGCCAGTCTAGTGATGACGATATGGTTCGTGCCTGCTCCGGGCCGCCGTTGAGGTATACCGCCGTTAGCAGTAGAACTTGGAGTCTATCGACCGGTTCGACATCACTTGCAAGGAAATCGAAGCTCGCCGCAAGAGGTCTGATGGATTCCGCATTGCCGCTGCGGATTATATCGGATATGGAGTCCGACAAAACTTCCCTTAGTCGACGGTGGTGCTGTCCGTCGTCGTCTGAACCAATCTGCTTCTTTCCCATTCCAAAGTAGATATGAGCAGCGACAGCTAGCGCTGCGCCTGCGGCAATTACAACGTTGTCTTGCTCGAGCTCGATCGCATGACCGCTGCCTGGTGCATCGATTCCATATTTCTTCATTCTTGCGGCGTAGCGTTCGTCCGTATTTCCTCCAGCATGGATCAAGCAGTTGCGAACCACAAATATCTGCCCGAGGAGTCGCCATTGAACTGGCCACTCTGCCGGCCTCTTTGCAATGCGCATCCCAGTATGCTGCATCAGCAGGGAAATCCAGTCCTCGAACGGCTTCTCCATCTGCGAATTTGCAGCCTTATTTGCGGCTTGCTCAATCACTTTCTCGATCGATCCCAGGGATACCGCATCCTTCAGGGAGAACTGGGGATCTTCTGAAATTGCCGAAGGATGGAGTCCGTAGAAGTATGACAATACCTGTACGGAGAATACCTCGAAGGCCGACACGATTGAGACGATAGCCGCCTGTAGGGCGTACTCCTTGTCCGATATTTGCCTAACAGATCTGAACATATCGGTCGTGACAATATCAAAGGCGGCGCGCACTTCCGGATCTGCGATTCTGTCAGGCAAAACCTGTATATTGGCGCCGGTACTGCCATTTTCTGCAGCATTGAGAGCGGTATGAATGGAGTCTCGGAGTTCGGTGAGGTGGGACCTAAACTTCGCGCTTTGTTCGGGATTTAGGAGCGATTCGACATCTTTGATAATCTTCTTGTTCAGGCGGTATTCGCCCCTGATCTCCGCAGTGGATGTCATTGCCATTCGCAGTGTGGCGACTAGTCGGCGAAAAGCGTCTTCTGCTCCGACCTGGAACGCATTCCTGTCCAACTCTACCCCTAGGCCTCGATGGCGATGTGGGCAACCATGCTAGCCGCTTCTGCGACGTGATCAAAATGGATATTTCTGCTGTCGGTCAATCTCGTGCCATCTGGGTCGGCTCTCGGATGCCGCCTTCCGAGGGCACTTACGATCGTAGTGTGCGGATATCAACGGCGAACTGATGACCAGCTGTACTCCTTGTTGCTGAATTCGGCTTTATGGGATCAAGGCGCGCCGCCGCTGGCGGCGCGCGGGCGGGCGTCTCGCGCTGACACCGCCCACCGTTGCGCCCGCTCCCCGCATCGGGACACGCCGGGCTCCCGCTTCGCTCCGCCCGTCGGCCCCGCGCGGGAGCGCGCGCAGGTGGCCGAGCCCGCGCGCCACCAGCAGCGGCCACACAGGCCGGCCGCGAGCTCCATGAAAGCCGATTGATCTCACCGCGGAATTGCCCGCAAACGCGCAGCTCACAGGCGCTGGCTCCTCCCACGGAGGCCAGATCGTTTAGCACCGTGCCGCCGGTATCAAGGGCGCCTACGGCGTCGCTGCGCGATGGGCCAAGGCCCACCCTTGACACCAACGACACGGTGCTAACTGCGGCCAGGGCCGAGGGAGCGGGGGCGAACAGCCACCGCCCCACTCAAACCCTTCGACCGCAGGAGCGCCGATCATGAGGACTCGCCGCCACCACGCCCCCGCCGGACAGCTCTCCCTCTGGGGCACCTACGAGCTCGAGGCGCAGGCCGTGAGATGGACGAGCCGCCAGGCCCCTCAGGCCTTGGCAACGCTGCCAGCCGCTAAGCAGACGGAGCCTGTGCGCTTGATGCCCTCGTTCCGCTCTGCCGTCAGCCTCATCCCGACGTTCGTCGAGCCCCTCAGCCCATGCCAGAACGGCTCATCGGTCCGTACCAAGGAGCGGGCACGAGGGGCCGTGAAGGTCGAGTTCCAGGCCGTCTCCAGGCCGTCAGAGGTCCAGAACCGACCGGATCTGACCGGATACAACGAGGAAGAAACCAGCAGGTCAGGCCAAGGGCGCGTCGAGAGCAGCAGAGGTCAAAAGCTAGAGTCCCCGCATGACTTCCATGTGGGGCGCTCCGGTGTGGACTCGGTGGGCCAGGTCGCGCCGCGACCCCCAGCAGGCCCGCTTCCTCACGATGGCCTCCCTGCGCTGGGTCCTGCGCCACCGCGCTTACACCCCGTGGTACCTCGTCCGGTACTACCGCCTGCTGAAGTTCCGCCTGCTCAACCCCCACGTGGTGCTGCGCGGCATGGTGTTCTTCGGCAAGCGCGTCGACGTCATGGCCCGCCCCGGCTACGGCCGGCTGGAGATCGGGCGCTGGGTGCACATCGGGGACGGCAACGCCATCCGGTGCCACGAGGGGTCGTTGCGCATCGGCGACAAGGTCGTGTTCGGCAAGGACAACGCGGTCAACTGCTACCTCGACATCGAGATCGGCGCCTCCAGCCTCGTCGCGGACTGGGTCTACATCTGCGACTTCGACCACAAGACCGAGGACATCACCCTGCCGATCAAGGATCAGGGCATCGTGAAGTCGCCGGTCCGCATCGGGCCCGACTGCTGGCTCGGGGCCAAGGTGACCGTGCTGCGCGGCACGCGGGTCGGGCGCGGGTGCGTACTCGGGGCGCATGCGGTGGTGCGCGGGGACGTGCCGGACTTCAAGATCGCGGTGGGCATGCCGGCCCGGGTCGTGCGGGACCGGCGTGCCGACTACGAGGCCGATGCCCAGCGGCGGGCGGACATCGCGGACATGGCGCGCAAGGCCAAGGAGGCGCTGGCTAAGCGAGCGGAAGAAGCGTCGGACGCTTCGGCCTGAAACCGTCGCCCGGCTGCCGTCCGATCAGCTTGTTCCGCGTCCGCGTGTACGCCACCGGCAGCACCTGGTCGCGCAGCCACCGCCAGTGGTCCAGCAACGACGCCGGCGCCGCGGCACCGTCCAGCGGCGCGAGCCACGAGGAGTCGAACGGGATCTCCAGCGCCGACAACAGGTGCCCCGCCAACCGCCGGTGCCCCAACGACGACAGGTGCAGGCGGTCCGGGCCGAAGTAGCGGGAGTCGTGCACGCACTCGTCGGCCTCGACGTCGACCAGCAGAGCGCTGTACCGCACAGCAGCAGCACGAACGGCCGCGTTCAACGCCTCGATCCGCGGCCTCACGCGCCAGCCGAACGGCATGCGGTGCGAGACGTCGCTCAACGTGAACACGGCGACGGTCGGCGCGAACGACGTCACGGCACGAACGAGCGCATCGACCCGTTGCTCGATCTGAGCAGCGGACGCGCCCGACATCACGTCGTTGCCGCCGCCGAACACCGCCACCAGGTCCGGCTTCAACGTCGCGGCGGACGGGACCTGCTCCACCAGCATCTGGTCGAGGCGACGGCCGCGCACGGCCAGGTTGGCGTAGCGGAAGCCCGGCGCGTCCAGCACCGAAGCGACGCGGTCCGCCCAGCCGCGGTACCGGCCGTCGGGAAGCAGGTCGTCCAGGCCCTCGGCGCAGCTGTCTCCGATGGCCACGAAGCGTTGGTATTTCATTCAGTCCTCGGTCACCTGTTGTTCACGGGACCGGCGACTGTAGCGGATCTAGGTGAACAGATTTCCGGTCGCGATCTTGGGCCGGCCGAGGACGCGTGGCTCGCGCACGACGGCGGCCGCGTAGACCTCCGCCGTGTCGGACGCGATGCTCGCCCAGTTGAAGTCCGTGGCCAGCCGGGCTTTCGCGGCACGGGCACGTCCAGCGGCCGCCGCCGGGTCGGACAGCACGTCACGCACGGCGCGGGCGAGACCGTCCACGTCACCGGGAGCGAACGACAGACCCGTCACGCCGTCCAGGACCACCTCGCCGAGACCGCCGGCGGTCGACGCGACCAGTGGCGTTCCCGCCGCCGCCGCCTCCAGGGCCACGATCCCGAACGGCTCGTAGCGGGACGGCAGCACGACGGCGTTGGCGGCCGTGAGCAACGCCGCCAGTGACCTGTCGGAGAGGTGCCCGACGAACTCGACGGCCCGCAGCACGCGGTGCTTGCGCGCCTGCTCCTTGAGCCACTCGGTCTGCGAACCGCCGCCGGCCACGACAACGCGCGTGCCGCGGAAGGTGCGGCGGATCCGGGGGAGCGCGGCGATCAGGTCCTGGATGCCCTTCTCCCACTCGATCCTGCCGAAGAAGAGCAGCAAAGGATCGCCGTGCGGCGAGTACGTGCGCCGTGCCGCACCGACGTCCTTCGCCCGCACCTTCCAGCCGCCCGGCTCGATGCCGTTGTGCAGCACGGAAACGTCGGCGGTGTCCACATCGAACAGATGCGCCACCTCGCGTCGCATGGCCGACGAGCACGTGATCAGCGAGTCCGCGCGGTTCGCGAGCCACCACTCCACCGAGTGGACCTGCTGGTTCAGCGGGTGGGACAGCCAGCCCGAGTGCCGGCCGGCCTCGGTCGCGTGGATCGTGGCCACCAGCGGCACGCCGAACGCCTCCGCCAGCGCGACCGCCGGGTGCGTGACCAGCCAGTCGTGCGCGTGCACGACGTCCGGCCGCCACGAGCCCAGCGAGAGCCCCGCGCGGGTCATCGCGTGTCCCATGGCGAGCGTCCACGCCACGAGGTCCTTCTCGAACACGAGGTGCGCGGGATCCTCGGCGACGCGGATCAGCCGCACGCCCTCGCTCACCAGGTCGGTGGTCGGGTGCGTGACCGCGTCGGTACCGGCCTCCTGACGGCACAGCACGACGACCTCGTGCCCCTGCGCGGCCAGCTGTGTCGCGAGCGCGTGGACGTGCCTGCCCAGTCCGCCGACGACCACCGGCGGGTACTCCCACGACAACATCAGCACGCGCATCCCGTTACCTCATTCCTCGCGCGTCCAGATGCCCGAACGGGCCGTCCGCCGCGCGGAGTTCCGCCGCCCTCGCACGTCCACGACCGCTCCGCGTCAACGCCGCGAGCTCGCTGAAGCGATCGCTGTGAATCTTCGCGCGGTAGCGGGCGTAGTCGGCGGCCGAGTCCTTCGTGACCATGAAGGCCCAGTCGCTCGACAACGCCAGCAGCGCCTCGCGCACCGCCTGGTCCAGCACCGGATCCCGCACCTCGGAAGAGAAGTCCAGGCCCAGCAGTTCCCGTTGCACCGACTCGTTGAGCGACACGATGTCCGACACCTGCGCGCCGTCCCACACCCGCCAGTCCTTGCCGCTGCCCCACGACGACGCCGGCAGCTCGACCGGCGCACCCACGTGCCCGGCCTCGACCGCGCCCCGCAACGTCGTCACGCGCACGCCCGCTTCCGGCAGCGCGCGCAGCACGGCCTCCAGCCACAACGGACCTTCGTGCCACCAGTGCCCGTACAGCTCGGTGTCGTACGCCGCGACGACCAGTCCGCCGTCGATCGCCCGCAACCGCCGCACCACCGTCTCGACGAAGTCGTCAACGTGGCGTGAGATCGCTTCGCGCGCCAGCAGCGGGTCGTAGGGCCGCTTGTCCTCCGGCGCCACGTGCTTGCCGGTCACCCGCGACGGCTTCAGGCCCGTGGGGTGGTCGTAGGTGTGAAAATCCCGGTACGCGGGATCGCCCGGATAGCCGACCTTCGGCGACCAGACCCGGTACGAGACCTCGAGATCACGCCCGAACGCCAGCACGTCCGACGATCCGACGGGATGCGCCGACGAGGTGTCGCCGTGCAGCGCGGGCCCGTCGACCATGAACCGCCGCACGCCCGCCGCCGCATACCCCGCCTCCATGCCAGGCGAGTAACCGCACTCCGGCGCCCAGATCCCTTCCGGCGCACGGCCGATGCGCAACGCCGTGTCGTCCAGGCCGGTCCGCAGTGCGAACGACCGCACTTTCGGGTCCAGCAACGGCTGGAAGGGGTGCGTCGCCGGCCCGCCGAGCAGCTCGATCGTCGATGAGTCCACAAGGGACCGCAGCACGGGTGAGAACCCGTGGCGCCACTGGGTTTCGAACTGGTCCAACGCCCAGGACGACGCGCGGTGCTCGTACGTGGACAGCTCCGGCAGCCGTTCGCCCGCGAAGTGCGAGCGCAGGTGCCAGTTGCCGAGCCAGTCGTGCATGCCGCGCAAGCAGTACGGGTCATCCAGCTGTGCGGCCAGGATCGGCGTGACACCGAGCGTCAGCACGTCCGAGCGGCCCTCGTCGGCGAACCGGCGCAGCATGTCCACGACGGGCAGGTACGAGTGGGCCCACGCCTGGTAGAGCCACTCCTCGCCGACCGGCCACGCGCCGTGGTGCGCGAGCCAGGGCAGATGGCTGTGCAGGACCAGGCAGAACGTTCCTTCTGTTTTCTGTCGGGTCACGCGCGCACCGCCACGGCCACGAGGTCGAGGCTGGTGTCCATGTCCTCGGGCGTGATGTCGAAGTCCTCCACCGTCACCGACTCGACAGCCTCCTTCAGCTCGGCCGGCCACGGCGCACCGGACAGGGCGACTTCGACCTGTGCACTGATGATCTGTCCGTTGAGGAGAGAGTCAAGCCTGCGTCCGTGACGCAGCCCCGTCAGTTCGTCAACCCGGAAACCAGCCTCGCGCAGCATCTCGTCCAGTTCGGACGGTGCGAGCTCCCTGGTGTGGAACGGGTTCAGCGGGGTGTCCTGACCGGGGGAGAACGTCAGCCTGTTCGGGGTGGTCACGATGAGCGTCCCGCCTGGACGCAGCACCCTGCGGCACTCCGCCAGGAACCCCTCCTGGTCCCACAGGTGCTCGATGACCTGCAGGTTCGCCACGACGTCGACCGCGCCGTCGCGCAACGGCAGGGTCGCGAGGTTGCCGCGCAGCACGTTCAGCTGCGGGTACGCGCGGGCGACGTGCTGCGAGGTGAGCTCGTCGTAGTCGAGCGCGACCACCCGCCGCGCGACCGTGCGGATCAGCTGGGCGCCGTAGCCCTCGCCGCAGCCCGCCTCCAGCACGACGGCGTCCGCGCAGTGGCCGATGAGGTGCAGATACGCGGCCTCGTGGCGGCGGAACCAGTAGTTCTCCTCGGCGATGCCGGGCACCGTGCGTTCGCCGGTCAGGGGGAGGGTCACGCGGCCAGGTTACTTGCCAGTAGAGCGCCTGCGAACTACCTGGTGCGCGATGGCTGCCGCGACTCCGGTTCCGGCGAGCAACGCGGTCGGCGTGGTGTCCATGTACTTGGACAGGCTCGGTGCCTCGCTCGGTCCGGCGAGCCACGTCGTCAGCGGGGTGGCGTAGGCCAACGCGAGGGCTCCTGCCCACCAGCGCAGTGCTGTCGAACGGCGGTCGCGCAGGCTCGCGACGAGCACGACGGCGATCGGAATGCCGGAGAGCAGGCCGAACTGGCCGATGACCATGACCGGGGCGGCCCAGGCCGCGACGAGAGTCGACGTCGACGGAGTGGCGGACGTGCGGATGTTGACAGACATGATCTCACCATCGTTACGGGTGGTCGCTGTAGTTATAGCCTCTAACTGTGGTGACAAGCTGAAGCTAGGCTGATGCGCCCGTGAGTGTCAATAGCGAATGTGAGAGGGTCTAACCATGACGGAGTCGGTGCGTAAGCCGCGCGAGCGCTATCGGGCTCAGGTGCGCGATGAGGTCAAGCGGCACGCGTGGTCGCAGATCGCCGGAGCAGGGGTGACAACGTTGTCACTCAACGCCATCGCCAAAGAGATGGGCATGAGCGGGCCGGCCCTCTACCGGTACTTCTCCGGTCGCGACGAGCTGATCACCGAACTCATCCGGGACGCCTACCGCAGTCTCGCCGACACCGTCCGCGCCGCGTTCGAGGCCGGCACCACCGCGGTGGCGCTCGCCGCGGTGATCAGGAAGTGGGCTCTGAGCGACCCGCACCGGTACCTGTTGATCTACGGCACGCCGGTGCCCGGCTACCACGCGCCCGACGAGATCACCGCGATCTCGAACGAGATCCTGGCGGTGCTGCTGGAGGTCTGCGCGGATCCGTCGGACCAGCCGAAGACGCCGTTCGACGTGCTGCTCGGCACGAACCGCGAATGGGCGAGCGCTCTGCCCGCGTCGTCGCCGACCGTGCACCGCGCACTGTCGTTCTGGACGCGTCTGCAGGGCGTGCTCTCCCTGGAGCTCGCCGGCCACTTCGGGCCGATGGGCTTCGACCCCGGACTGCTCCTCGCGGAGGAAGTCGCAGAGTTGTCTTCAGGCTTGTCTTCGGGGTTGTCTTCAGGTCTGTGATCAGAACGGCGAGACCGTGACGGCCAGCGCGCCCGGTCCCACGTTCGCGCCGATCGCCGCGCTGACCTGGGTCAGGACGATGTCGCGCGCGTGCGGGATCCGCTTCTGCAGCAGCTGGAGGAGCTGGTGGCCCTCCTTCTCTGCGGCGAAGTGCTCCACCGCGAGGTCCACGTCGCGCCCGTGCGCCAGGGCCGCGGCCTTGTCGACGAGCTTCGCCAGCGCGCGCTCGCGGCCCACGACCTTGTCGAACGGCTCCACTTCGCCGTTCACCACGGTGAGCAGCGGCTTCACCGAGAGCGCGTCGCCGAAGAGCTTCGCCGCCGCGCTGACCCTGCCCGCCTGGCGCAGGTACTGCAGCGTGTCGACGTAGATCAGCACGTGGGCGTCGCGCCCGCGCTGCTCGGCGACGCTGCGGGCGTGCTGGACGTTGCCGCCGGTCTGCACGATCCGCGCCGCGGCGAGCGCGGCGAACCCGAGCGTCATGCCCGACGAGTGCGAGTCGACGATGAACACCGGCACGCGCGACTTGGCCGCGGCCGCCTTCGCCGCGTCCGTCGCGGGGGAGAGCTTCGGCGTCACGTGCACCGACACGATCGTCTCCGCGCCCTTGGCCCACGCGTCCTGGTACGCCCAGAAGAACGCGTCCGGCGCCGGCGGCTGGGTGGTGATCGGGATCTGCGCCTCCATCGCCTGCAGCAGGCGGTCCGTCGGCACGTAGGCCTCGTCGATCAACTCGGACCCGATCTTCAGCTGCATCGGCACCGTGATGATGTTGAACCGCTCCGCCAGACGGGTCGGGAGTGACGCGGTCGAGTCGGTGACGACGGCTACTCGTGAGGACACGAACGAGAAGGTTAACCAAGGGTGATCGAAGTAGCCACGACCGATCGATGGCAATTCGTGTGATCTACGCCTGGGCGGTTGCATTCCGTACACGGCGAACGCACGGAGTGATCCCCTCGGAAAGGCGTCCTACTTGACACAATCGGGTGACTGCCTGTTGTTTGGAGTTGATCTTAAGCTGCCTTGTTTGTGCAGGAAAGGGACGTTATTCCACGTGTTACAGGCACCCGTTCCGTGCGCTGTCGACGCTGGTTGGCGGTACCGGCCGTGGGTAAGCTCGCACAATCTTCAGCCTGGTTGAGTGAGTAGGTGACCATGGGTGCAAAAGAGCAGGAACTAGTTCCGCTGCACGCCGCTTTCGACGTTGTGTACCGAGGTTTTCATCGACGTCAGGTCATCGAGCACATCGAGAATCTCGAGGAGCAGCTGCGCTTCACGAGTCTCGACCGGGCCGAAGCTCTGGCGCAGGCGGCCGATTTGCGCAAGCTCCTGGAAATGACGCGTCAGGACCTCGAGGAGGCGCGCGCCAGGATCGAACGCCTGGAACAGACGTCCGGCTCGCACGCCAGCGCCACCGAGCGGATGCACCGCATGCTCCGCCTCGCCGAGGACGAGACCGCGGAGATGCACCTGCAGGCCGAGCGCGAGTGCAACGACCTCCGCGCCCGCACCGACGTCGAGGTGGCCGCGTTGCGCGCCGAGGCCGAGCGCGAGGCGGCCGCCATGCGGTCCGAGGCCGAGTCCGAGCTCTACGCGTCCCGCCAGGACTGCGCCTCCCGTGCCGCCGCGATGGAGCGCCGCGAGATCGAGATGGAGCGCCGCTGCGCCGATCTCGAAGCCCAGCACCGCCAGCGCGCCGACGAGGTCGAGCGCGAGTGCACAGAGGCGGTCGCGCAGGCCCAGGCCGACGCCGACATGCTGCTGCGCGAGACGGCCCTGCAGTGCAACTCGCTGGAGGCCGACTCCGAACGCAAGCGCGAGAAGGCCCAGCAGTTCTTCGAGCTCACCATGACGCGCCGCCGCAACGAGGCCGCGCAGCACCTCCAGGAACAGGAGGCGCTCGCGAAGGCCCGCGCGGAGTTCGTGGTGAAGGTGGCGTGCCGCGAGGCGAACCGCCGCCTGGCCGAGGTCGCCGAACGGACCGACGAGCTGCACGAGCTCCGCCGCGTCGTCCACTCGCAGCTGTCCGCGGCCCGCGCGGCCCTGTCGGTGGCCGCCGACCGCGTCGCACCGGTGCACATCCCGGAACAGGTGGCCGCGTCGTGAAGCGCTGGGTCCCGCTGGTCGTCGGTGCGCTGATGGTGCCCGCGTCGGTGACGGCGTTCGGGTTCTCCGTGTACGGCGAGGAACTGGAGACGGCGCTCTCGTCGTCTCCCGCCGTGCCGGACGTGCGCAGCGGCCCGGTGCAGATCTGGGACTCCCTGCCACCGCAGCGGATGCAGCCGCCCGCACCCCTGCTGGTGCCGGCGGCGGTCGCACAGCAGAACGTGCGCGACCTGTTCACGTCGCACGCCGTCAAGGGCATCACGTTCGCGCCGGGCACCGCGTCCCTGGTGGGCCGCGGCGAGGACGTGCGCCGGAGCCTGGCCAGTGTGCTGCGCAACATCTCCGGCGGCGCAGTGACCCTGGTCTCCCACGCGTGGAACGGCGAGACGGCCTCGCACCGCTGTGACGTGCTCGCGATGGAGCGCGCCGGCCTGGTGCGGGACTACCTGGCCGCGCAAGGGGTGGAGAGCGTCATCACCACTCGGGTGATCGTGGACCCCGTCTGGGGCCCGCCCTCGGACTTCGGACCTCAGGTCGACGTCCTCGTCAGCTAGGAGCCTTCGCATGGCAGGGGCCGTCGGAATCGTCTTCGGTTTGTGCGTGCTGTCCTTCACGTTGGGGGCGGCCCTCATGTACGTGGTGCTGAGACGCCG
Organism: Lentzea aerocolonigenes; assembly: GCF_000974445.1. Lineage (GTDB taxonomy): Bacteria > Actinomycetota > Actinomycetes > Mycobacteriales > Pseudonocardiaceae > Lentzea > Lentzea aerocolonigenes. The sequence goes on along the minus strand of NZ_BBOJ01000013.1, from coordinate 237,846 downwards.
CGAAGACGCCGCATCGCCTTCTCCTTCGGACGAGCCGGTGGAGCGGACGTGGGTGGAAAAGCCCGCGCTCGTGGAACCGGTGGAGGACGACTACGACTCGCGCCCGATCCACCGCAACCCGGTGGTGGGGCTGCCGCAGCTGGAGCCGGCGCTTTCGGTGCTGGCCGCGCCGGTCGCGGAGCCGGAGGCCGAGGTGGAGCCCGAGCCGGAGCCCGAGCCGGCCGAGGTCGAACCGGAGGCCGTTGAGGTCGAGAGCGAACCGGAGCCTGTTGAGGCGGAGGTCGCCGAGGCTGAGGTCGAGGAACCCGAACCGGAGCCTGACGTCGTCGTGGAGGCGACGCTGCCTCCTCCCGCCGAGCCCCAGCCGGTCGAACACACGACGTGGGTGGAGCGGGAAGACTTCCGGCAGCGCTACCTGCGCACGTTCGAAGAGGTCCGCCGGAAGGCCGGCAGCAACTAGTGTCCGAAAGTCTTCGGTTCCCGTCCGAAACTCGCCGGACTTTTGTCGGTACCTGCTGATATCACTTGATCATGCCTTCTGCCGCTGACCGCACCGCGCTCTTCCACGCCCTCCACCGCCCCGGCCCGCTCGCCCTCCCCAACGCCTGGGACGTCGCCTCCGCCCTCATCGCCGAGGCCGCCGGCGCCAAGGCCGTCGCCACCACCAGTGCCGGCGTGGCGTGGACTCTCGGTGCGGCCGACGGCAACAAGGTCGACCGCGACCTCGTCATCGATCTCGTCGCCAGGATCGCCGAGGCGGTCGAGGTTCCGGTGACGGCGGACATCGAGTCGGGCTTCGGCGACACAGCCGAGGAGGTCGGTGCGACTGCCAAGGCCGTCACCGAGGCGGGGGCGTCCGGCGTCAACATCGAGGACGGGCTCGGAGGCGTGCTGCGGGACGTCCAGGAGCAGAAGGAACGGTTGGCGGCGGCACGTGAGGCCGCTCCGGACCTGTACATCAACGCTCGGATCGACGTGTATCTGCGCGGCATCGGCGAGCCCGAGGGCCGCCTCAAGCACACCCTCGACCGCGCCGAGGCCTTCCTCGAAGCCGGGGCCAGTGGCATCTTCGTGCCGGGCGTGACCGACCTCGAGATCGTCACGGAGCTGGCCAAGGGCATCAACGCCCCGCTCAACGTTCTGGTGGGGCCGGGCGCGCCCGCCGTCGACGAGTTGGCGAAGGCGGGCGTCGCGCGGATGAGCCTCGGATCAGCGGTGGCCGAGGCTGCCTACGCCGTCGCCAAGAAGGCAGCCGAAGAGCTGCTGACGCGCGGCACGTACGGCAGCGTCGAGGGTGGCATCGAGTACGGCGAGCTCAACGCCCTGTTCAACTAGCGATGCAGGCGCTAGTGCTTCCTGCCGCGGAGCTTGCGCAGCAGCTGCTCGGCCTGCGCGCGCTTGCGCGGGTCCTGAGCCATCTGCCGCGCCTTGGCTTGGAGCTTGTGGCCCTGCGGGCTGCGCAGGAACCTGGCGATCTTGTCCATGAACGAGGCCATCTGAGGTCCCTCCAGGTGTCCGTTACGTCCAGTTCAACGGACGGAACAGCACCCGGAGTTCCCGAAGATCAGACCGGCGAAACGGTGATGCCCAGCGCGCCGGGGCCCACGTGGGCGCCGATCGCCGAGCTGACCTGCGTCAACATGAACTGGCGGACGTTGGGCACGCCCTTGCGGAGCTTGCGCAGCAGCCGGGTGGCCTTCTCTTCCGCGTCGAAGTGCTCGACGGCGACGTCGACGGTGTCGGTGCCCGCGCGCTTGATCGCGATGTCCAGCATCCGGTTGAGCGCGCGGTCGGCGCCGATCACCTTGTCCAGCGGGGTGATCTGGCCGTCGGCCATGGTCAGCAGGGGCTTCATCGACAGGACGCCGCCGACCAACGCCGCCGCGGCACCGATGCGGCCGCCGCGCCGCAGGTACTCGAGGGTGTCGACGTAGATCAGCTCGGTGGATCTGTCGAAGCGGTGCTGGGCGGTCGCGAGCACTCTTTCGAGGTTGCCGCCCGCCTCGGCCACCTTCGCGGCGGCCTGGACTGCGTAGCCGATGCTCATCCCGCAGGTTTGGGTGTCGATGACGTGCACCGGGACGCGGACCTGGGCGGCGGCCGCGCGGGCCGCCTCCACGGTCGCGGACTGGCGGCTCGACACGTGGATGGACACGATCGAACGGACGCCTTGCGCGGCCAGTTCGTTGTACGTCCAGAAGAACGCGCCGGGGTCGGGCGGGATCGTCGCCACGGGCACGTTGGCACGCATGGCGGAGACCAGCTCGGGGACCGGGATGCGGGACTCGTCGTCGGTGTGGTCGCCGATCCGCACCTGGATCTGCACCACCTCGATGCCGAGTTGATCAGTCAGCTGCGCCGGGAGACAGGCCGTGGAGTCGGTCACGATTGCTACTCGCCGGTACATGTCGGCGCAGCCTAGTCCTCCGAATGGGTTACATCTCAAAAGGTGTCGTCAACGGGTGACAACTGTCACGCTAGCGGGGTGCTTGCTGCCGTTTGCAGGGGTGCTACTGGCGGGTAACATCCGGGTGATGGCAGGGTCGTGAACACCCGGCGGCGCAGTCCCTAAAGTCCTCTGCGCAAGCGTCGCCGCCCGTCCGCAGGAGGTCGAAGAGGACCTATGAACATTGTTGTCCTGGTCAAGCAGGTGCCTGACACCTGGTCCGAGCGCAAGCTCACCGACGCCGACCACACCCTTGACCGCGAGTCCGCGGATGCCGTGCTCGACGAGATCAACGAGCGCGCCGTCGAAGAGGCCCTGCAGCTGCAGGAAGCCCACGGCGGTGAGGTGACCGTGATCGCCATGGGTCCCGACCGCGCCACCGACGCCATCCGCAAGGCGCTGTCCATGGGTGCCGACAAGGCGATCCACGTGAGTGACGAGGCGCTGCACGGTTCGGACGTGCTGGCCACGGCGAAGGTCCTCGCGAAGGCGATCGGCACGGTCGAGAACGTCGACCTGGTCATCGCGGGCAACGAGGCCACCGACGGCCGCGCGGGCGCCGTGCCGGCGATCCTCGCCGAGCTGCTCGGTCTGCCGCAGGTCACCCAGCTGCGCAAGGTCACCGTCGAGGGCACGACGATCAAGGGTGAGCGCGAGACCGACGAGGGCGTCGCGTTCCTCGAGGCGTCGCTGCCGGCCGTGGTCTCCGTGACCGAGAAGATCAACGAGCCGCGTTACCCGTCCTTCAAGGGCATCATGGCCGCGAAGAAGAAGCCCGTCTCCACCGTCACGGTGGCGGACCTGGGCATCGACGCGTCCGAGGTCGGCCTGTCCGGCGCGTACACCCAGGTGCTGGAGGCGGCCCCGAAGCCGCCGCGCAGCGCGGGTCAGCGCGTCGAGGACGGTGGCGACGGTGGATCCAAGATCGCCGAGTTCCTCGTCGGCCAGAAGCTCATCTGAGGGAGGGGAAGTCATGTCTGAAGTTCTGGTTCTGGTCGACCACGTCGACGGCGAGGTCAAGAAGGTCAGCTACGAGCTGCTGACGGCAGCGCGCCGTCTCGGCACGCCGTCCGCGGTGGTCGTGGGTGCGCCCGGCACCGCGTCGAAGATCCGTGAGTCGCTCGGCAAGTTCGGCGCCGCGAAGGTCTACGCCGTCGAGTCCGACGACGCCGTCAACTTCCTCACCACCCCGAAGGTCGACGCCCTGGCCGCGCTCGCCCCGAACGCGTCCGCGGTGCTCGTCTCCGCGACCGTGGAGGGCAAGGAGGTCGCGGGCCGTCTCGCCGTGCGCATCGACTCCGGCTGGCTGGTCGACGTCGTGGACGTCGAGGCCGACGGCACCGGCGTGCAGTCGATCTTCGGTGGCGCGTTCGTCGTCAAGGCGAAGGTCAGCAAGGGCACCCCGGTCATCACCGTCCGCCCCGGCGGCGTCGAGGCCGAGGAGTCCCCGGCGGACGCCGTGCTGGACGAGTCGGTCTCCATCTCGGTGGACACCGCCAAGGCCGCGAAGGTCACCAGCCGTGAGGCCGTCGTCGGTGGCGACCGCCCGGAGCTGACCGAGGCCTCGGTCGTCGTCTCCGGTGGTCGTGGCGTCGGCTCGGCGGAGAAGTTCTCCGTCGTCGAGGAGCTCGCCGACTCGCTCGGTGCCGCCGTCGGTGCCTCGCGCGCCGCGGTCGACTCCGGCTACTACCCGCACCAGTTCCAGGTCGGCCAGACCGGTAAGACGGTCTCGCCGCAGCTGTACGTGGCGCTGGGCATCTCCGGTGCCATCCAGCACCGTGCGGGCATGCAGACCTCGAAGACGATCGTCGCGGTCAACAAGGACCCCGAGGCGCCGATCTTCGAGATCGCCGACTTCGGTGTCGTGGGCGACCTGTTCAACGTCGCGCCGCAGCTGACCGACGAGGTCAAGAAGCGCAAGGGCTGAACAAGGCCGCAGTTGTGAAAAGGGTGTCAGGATTCGGTCCTGGCACCCTTTTTCGTTGTCCGGAATCCTGGCCAGAGCAAGATCGATTCGACTGTTCGGCGGTACCTCTCGCCGTCGTGACCCGGAATTGTCGCAGCTGCATTGTTGTGGGGGCGATGCTCACTGGGGTCAATTCTGGGGTGTCTTCCTCGCACAATGCTTCATCCGCACCTGTTCGGTGCGCTACTGGGGAAAGACTGAGGGAGAACACACTCCATGGGGAACAGGAAGTCGTCGTTCATCGCGGCAGCCGTGCTGGCCGTGTCGGCACTGATCACGACCACCGGGGTCGCGTCGGCGGCCGAGGAGGCCGAGTCCGCCGCGCCGTCCGTCATCGACAGCGCGCAGCCGGGTCAGCTGGAGATCACCGCGGTGTCCGACGGTGACGGTCTGAGCGCGCAGGCCGTGATCACGTGCCGTGGCAACACGGACAACCCGCACAAGTCGCACACGGATTCGACCAGGGCGAACGTGCACGTCAACATCACGTGCACGTCCAGCGTCCCCAGGATCGCGGTGCGCGGCGCGATCTACCGCGACGGCAGGCTGGCCGGCACGTCCGCGCGCAACAGCGTGGCGACGGGTCGCAACAAGGCGACCAACCACGCCAACACGGCCTGCGTCAACAACCGCGTGTACGACAGCTGGGTCGGTGGCGAGATCACCTTCCCGCCCGGCTACCGGCCGGCGACGGGCCGGATCAACGCTTTCGGCCGCAGCGCCCGCATCACCAACTGCTGAGACGATGAGGGCATGACGACAAGTCCCGTTGGCGGCGCACCGAAGCCGGCTCCGGCGGCGACAGCTCACGCTTCCGCGTGGGTTGTCGCCGGTGTCCGAAACTTCGACGGCACGGTCGGCTCGATTGTGCCGCCGGTTTTCCCGGCCTACGCACGCGTGTTCCACCCCGGGTATCGCAGAATCGCGGAAAACGGTGCCGAACCGGTGCGCTGGAGTGAAATAGCAGAAGCGCACCACCGGGTCATGCACCCGCTCGCGCAGTGGCGGCAGATCAATCCGCCGTTGCCGGGCGAAACAACGAATCCCGAAAAATGGGGCAAAGACCTCGGCAGCCTTCCGGCCCGCGCGGGCGTGTGGGACGACGAACCGGTGCTGGGCGCGATGCCGACCTCCGTCGCCGCCCGCCTCGCCACCCTGCTGACCAGGCACACCGGCACTCCCGGCCGGTGCTGGCTGGCGGTCTGGGAGGGCTACGGAGACCTGGCCGGGCGCTGGACCGCCGGGCCTCGGTTCGACGTGCCCGACCGCGGTATGCACCTGCTCGTTGGTCCGGTGGCCGCGGCGGCGTTCCCGCTGGGCGACGAACGCTGGCCGCTCGCGGAACCCGATCGCCGGCTGCACCCGAACCTGTGGTGGCCCGCGGACCAGGCGTGGTGCGTCGCCACGGACGTCGACATGATGACCACCTACGTCGGTGGCAGTGCCGAAACCATCGCCGACGTGCTGGCCGACACCGGGCTCGAGGCGCATCCCGTCAAGGCCGACGACGCCGTCACGTGGGACTCGGACACGATCAACCGCACCACGGGTTAACCCGACTGCCACTGAGGCGTCATCGTTCTGACCTGCTGTCATTCGCCTGCCCGGCTTCACCCTGGTTCGCATGACGCAGCCGCAACTGCTTGTCAGCACCCCCGCCCAGCAGGGCGAGGACACCCCTCACTACTCCCTCCTCGTCGCCCGTGACAGCGAAGAAGTCGTGGCCGCGCAGAAGCTGCGCTACGAGGTGTTCGCCGGCGAGATGGGCGCGACGCTGCACACCGCCGTACCCGGCCACGACGTCGACGAGTTCGACGAGCACTGCGACCACCTCGTGGTCCGCGACGACCGCACCGGCGAGATCGTCGGCGGCTACCGGATGCTGCCGCCCGAGCGCGCGCGGGAAGCCGGACGGCTCTACAGCGACGGCGAGTTCGACCTCTCGAACCTCGACGGCATCCGCCACACCACGGTCGAGACCGGACGTTCCTGCGTGCACCCCGACCACCGCAACGGGGCCGTCGTCAGCCTCGTCTGGGCGGGCATCGCGCGGTACATGCTGCTGAGCGGTCACAAGTGGCTCGTCGGTTGCGCCTCGATCCCGTTGCAGGACGGCGGCAGCCTCGCGGCCGGCGTGTGGGACACGGTGCACGCCAAGCACTACGCGCCCGAGCAGTACCGCGTCACGCCGCACCACCCCTGGGACGTCGACGCGATCGCGCGGCCCGCGAAGACCGTGCTGCCACCGCTGCTCAAGGGCTACCTGCGGCTCGGAGCCAAGATCTGCGGACGGCCCGCGCTCGACGCCGACTTCGGCGTCGCGGACCTCTTCATCCTTCTCGGCATGGACCACGTCGACCAGCGCTATCTCAAGTTCTTCCTGGGGGAGACGGCATGAGTCACGCCTGGATGCCCTCTTCGCCGTGCGGTGACGGCTGTGTCGGCGGCACGGTGGAAGAGGTCGGCAAGCTCAGGCAGATCTGGCGGGTGGTCACGGCGGTCACCGCGCTCCTGTGCGGTGCGGCGATCGCGGTCGCGCTGCTGTTGCCGGGCAAGCAACGGGAGAACGCGATCCGCCTGTGGTTCCACGCCGTGCTCAGGGCGTTCGGCGTCAGGCTGGAGATCCACGGCGCCAGGAAGTTTCAGGCGGTGCCCAGACGCGGCGTGCTCGTCGCGAGCAACCACGTGTCGTGGCTCGACGAGCTCGCGATCGACTCGGTGCAGCCGATCAAGCTCGTGGCCAAGAAGGACATCAGGAGCTGGCCCGTCCTCGGCCGCATCATCACCGCGGCGGGCACGGTCTACCTGGACCGCGAGAACCTGCGCGAGCTGCCGCGGACCGTCGACGAACTCGCGGCAACGTTGCGGGGTGGCAGTGCGGTCGGCATCCACGCCGAAGGCACGACGTGGTGCGGGCTCGCGTCCGGGCACTACAAGCCCGCGCTGTTCCAGGCCGCGCTCGACGCCGGCGTGCCGGTGCGGCCGATCGTGCTGCGGTACCGGATCGGCGGCCACGTGACGACGCAGCCCGCGTTCGTCGGCGGCGACACGCTCGTCGACTCGATCAAGCGCGTGCTCAGGGTCAAGGGACTGGTCGTCGAGGTCCACGTGCTCGACGAGATCGCTCCCGGCCGTGCGGCGACGCGTCGGGAACTCGCGAAACTTGCCGAAGAGCAATCAATTCGCTTGACCTCGACCGAACTGGAGATAGCACCATCAACGGGTGACTCTCACCGCGCCCGCACCATCACGCCTCTGGTCGCCTGACCGCCGCTGGCCCACGACGGGCATCCTGCTGCTGGTGACGCTGTTCGCCTTCGAGGCGATGGGCGTCGGCACCGCGATGCCCACCATGGTCCGCGAGCTGAAGGGCGAGGCGCTGTACGCGTGGCCGTTTCTCGCGAACCTCGCGGCGAGCGTCATCGCGACGGTCTTCTCCGGGCGGCTGTCCGACCGGCGCGGGCCGAAGCTCCCGATCCTGATCGGCGTGGTGCTGTTCCTCGTCGGACTGGTCGTCGCGGGCGTGGCCGGGACCATGACCGTCCTGCTCGTCGGCCGCGTGCTGCAGGGTTTCGGTGTCGGGTTCCTGATCGTCGCGATCTACGTGCTGATCGCGCGCGCCTACCCGGAGAGCGACCGGCCGGCGGTGTTCGGCGCGCTGTCCGCGGCGTGGGTGGTGCCGTCGCTGGTGGGTCCGGCGGTCGCGGGCTGGGCGACCGAGCACCTGACGTGGCGGCTGGTGTTCATCGGGATCATCCCGCTGGTGCTGATCGGCATCGTGCTGCTCGTGCCCGTGCTCAAGGGCCTGCCTCCGCACGACGCGACCCCGCCGCAGCGCAGGTACCTGCCGCTCGCCGCGGTGGCGGCCGGGCTCGGTGTGGCGAGCCTGAGCTGGGCGTTGCAGCACCGCACGTGGTGGCTGCTCGCGGTGGCGTTGGTGTTGCTGGCACCGGCGCTGCGGATCCTGTTGCCGAAGGGCACGCTCCTCGCTCGGCGAGGCCTGCCGGTGACGATCCTCGCGCGCGGCCTGCTGGCGGGCACGTTCTTCGCGGTCGAGAGCTTCGTCCCGCTGACGCTGACCGTCGTGCACGGCTACTCGCCCCTCGCGGCGGGCATCCCGCTCACGCTGAGCGCGCTCGGCTGGGCAGGAGCGTCGATGTGGGCGTCAAGGCACCCGAAGATCGAGCGTCACACCCTGGTGCGGACCGGCTTCCTGTTCACCGCGACCGGCATGGCGGCGGTGACGTTCATCGCACCGTCGTGGGGTCCTGCCTGGCTGACGCCGGTCCTGTGGGGCGTCGCGGGCGCCGGCATGGGCCTGGCGACCTCCAGCGTCGGTGTGCTGATGATGGCCGCGTCGCCCGAGGAGGACCGCGGGTTCAACTCGGCGGCGCTGCAGATCTCGGACATGCTCTTCTGCGCGACCATGATCGGACTCGGCGGCGTCGTGGTCGTGGCGACCGCGCCGACCGCGGGCGTGGTGGTGCTGAACCTCTCGATGGCGGCGTTGGCGGTGGTGGGAGCGGTTCTGACCGGGCCACGCATGCGGGCTACCCTTGAGTCCTGATGGCTTATCTCGACCACGCTGCCACGACCCCCATGCACCCGGAGGCGGTCGCGGCGATGACCGAGGCGTTGTCCACCACGGGCAACGCCTCGTCGCTGCACACCTCCGGCAGGCGGGCGCGGCGTGCGATCGAGGAGGCCCGCGAGAACATCGCCGACGCCCTGGGCGCCCGGCCGTCCGAGGTGCTCTTCACCGGCGGCGGCACGGAGAGCGACAACCTCGCGGTCAAGGGCGTCTACTGGGCCCGTGAGCGGCGCCGGGTGCTCGCGTCCGCCGTCGAGCACCACGCCGTGCTGGACGCCGTCGAGTGGCTGGAGCAGCAGGGCGCGGACGTCACGTGGCTGCCGACCGACCGCTTCGGCCGGGTGTCCGCGGAGGCCGTCGCCGACGCCCTCGACGACGACGTAGCGCTCGTCACGACGATGTGGGCGAACAACGAGGTCGGCACCATCAACCCCGTGCACGACATCGCGCGCGTGTGTGCTGAACGCGGTGTGCCGTTCCACACCGACGCCGTGCAGGCCGTGGGCGCGGTGCCGGTCGACTTCGCTGCTTCCGGCGCGTCCGCGTTGACCATGACGGGCCACAAGGTCGGCGGCCCGTACGGCGTCGGCGTGTTGCTGCTCGCGCGTGACGTGAAGTGCACGCCGTTGCTGCACGGCGGCGGCCAGGAGCGGGACGTGCGGTCCGGCACGCTGGACGTGCCGTCGATCGTCGGCCTGGCCCGCGCGGTGCGGATCGCGGTGGAGGAGCAGGAAGCCAGGGCTGTCGAGCTGGCCGCGTTGCGGGACGACCTGATCGCCTCGGTGCGCGCGGTGGTGCCGGACGTGATCGTGAACGGCGACCCGGTGGACAGGTTGCCCGGCAACGCGCACCTGACGTTCCCCGGCTGCGAGGGTGACAGCCTGCTGATGCTGCTGGACGCGCGCGGGGTCGAGTGCTCGACCGGGTCCGCGTGCACGGCCGGCGTCGCGCAGCCGTCGCACGTGTTGCTGGCGATGGGCGTCGAACCTTCGCTGGCTCGTGGATCTTTGAGGTTCTCGCTCGGGCATACGTCGACCCGCGCGGACGTTGAGAAGTTGGCGACCGTGATCGGCCCGGTGGTCGAGCGCGCGCGTACGGCAGGTCTGGCAGGCATGAGGCGTTCCCGGAAGGTGGTCAAGCAGTGAAGGTCCTCGCGGCGATGAGCGGTGGTGTCGACTCCGCGGTGGCGGCGGCACGCGCCGTCGAAGCGGGACACGACGTGACGGGCGTGCACCTGGCGTTGTCGGCCAAGCCGGGAACGCTGCGGACCGGCGCCCGCGGGTGCTGCACGATCGAGGACGCGCACGACGCCCGTCGTGCTGCCGACCTGATGGGGATTCCCTTCTACGTCTGGGACTTCGCCGAGCGGTTCACCGAGGAGGTCGTCGAGGACTTCGTCGCGGAGTACGCGGCCGGGCGGACGCCGAACCCCTGCTTGCGGTGCAACGAGCGGATCAAGTTCGAGGCGTTGCTGGACAAGGCGATCGCGTTGGGGTTCGACGCTGTGTGCACCGGGCACTACGCGCGGCTCGAGCTCGTGGACGGGCGGCCGGAGCTGCGGCGGGCGGTGGACATCGGCAAGGACCAGTCGTACGTGCTGGCTTCCCTGACGTCCGAGCAGCTGTCGCACGCGATGTTCCCGTTGGGGGACACGGTGAAGGACGACGTCCGGGTCGAGGCTGCGTCGCGTGGGCTGTCGGTGGCCAAGAAGCCGGACTCGCACGACATCTGCTTCATTCCTGATGGGGACACGCAGAAGTTCTTGGCTGGCCGGATGGAGACTCGGCCCGGGCTGTTGATCGACGACGAGACCGGCGCGGTTCTCGGGCGGCACGCCGGGGTGCACGAGTTCACCGTGGGGCAGCGCAAGGGGCTCGGGATCGACGGGCCTGCTCCTGACGGGCGGCCTCGGTACGTGCTGGCGTTGGAGCCTGTGTCCGGGAACGTCCGGGTGGGCTCGGTCGAGAAGCTTGCTGTGACTGAGATTTTTGCTTCTTCTGCCGTTGCTCATGTCGAGTTCGACGGGCCCGTTGAGTGCGTGGCTCAGGTTCGGGCGCATGGGGGGACTGCGCCGGCTGTCGCCGAGCTCGTCGACGGAGGCTTGCGGGTTTCGTTGCGGGAGCCGTTGAAGGGTGTGGCTCCCGGGCAGGCTGTGGCTGTCTACCGCGAGGACGCGGCGGGTGACGTGGTGCTGGCGAGCGCGACGATCGATTCGACCTCCTGAGCTCTAATTCGGTTGTTGCGCTTCCCGGTGCTCTCTAACGTCGGCGGCGTGACGTTCACGGACATGGCGTTCTACGACGGACTTGTCGATGAGGCACGTGTCGCGTTCCGGTGCTTCGTCGCGCAGCGGAGGTCGTTGCGGGGGATCAGGAACGTGCTTCGGGCCGGCGGTGGTGCCCGCCGGCCCGAGCAGCCGATGTGGGCCGTGCCGTTGCACCGGCGGGTGCATCGGGTGCGGGCTAACGCGGTTGCCACTCCGAGTTCGCTCCGCACAGGATCACGCAGGGCAGCTCGCCCGGCACATCGCCCCTGAGGAAAGACGCGAAGGCGGCGGCTCCGGCTGGTTCCACTGCCAGCCGGAAGTCTGCCCAGAGGCGGTCGCGTGCTGCGAGGATCTCCTCGTCGGACACCAGTGCGGACGTGATGTTGTGGTGTTGCAGGACTTCCAGCGGCACTGAGCCTGCCTGGGTGGCGCCGAGTGCGTCCGCGGCGATCGAGTTCACGGGTGAGTCGACGGGCCGGCCCGCCTCGAGGGCGTTGTGCATCGCGCAGCAGTTTTCTGGCTCTACGGCGATGATGCGGCGTCCGCCGGAGGCCAGTGCGGTTCCGGCCACCAGGCCTCCTCCGCCGACGGCCACGGCGATCGAGTCGACGTCCGGGGCGTCCTCGACGATCTCCTGCGTCACTGTGGACTGGCCCTGGATGACGTCGGGGTCGTTGTAGGCCTCGATGTAGGGGAGGCCGAAATCGCGGGCCGCTGTGGCGGCTTCGGCGTAGGTGCTGCCGTGGCGGATCAGCTTGGCGCCAAGGGCCTCGATGCGGGCGGTCTTGGTTTCCGGGGCGGTCACGGGGACGAAGACCGTGGCGTGGGCGCCCAGGAGCTGGGCGGCCTGGGCGACTGCTATGCCGTGGTTGCCGCCTGAGGCGGTGACCACCTCTGAGACGTCGAGGGAGAGCAGTTTGGTGACCGCGCCGCGGATTTTGAACGAGCCGGTGAGCTGGAGGTGCTCCAGTTTGAACACCAGGGGGCGGCCATCTGCGGTGGTGCGCATGATCGGGGTGCGGCGGACGTACTGCGACAACGTTCTCATGTGAACAGCTTCCACAAGAACTGGACGAGAGTCACGATGCCCAGGAGGAAGCACACGACCACGAAGGTGCCGCCGACCATGACTACCAGGCAGGCGCCCCAGGACGTCTCCTCGTGCGGGGTGGCGTCCAGTTCTCGTTGGAGCTCGATCCGGGCTTCCAGGTAGAGGGAGGCGAGGCGGGTTCTCGCCGTTTCGGTGGGGGCCTCGTCCACCCGGCCCTGCCAGCTCAGGGCCACCAGTCTGGCCTCGGCTCGGCGGTAGGCGCGTTCGAAGGCCAGGGTTTCTTCCGGGTCGCGTTCGTCGGAGAGGTAGGCCCAGCGGCCCGCTTGGGCCGGCTGGCCCAGGACTCGGTAGACCTCGGCGAGGCGTTCGCGCAGATCCAGCCGGTGCGGGTAGGTGCCGACGAGTCCGGCGACGCGCTGACGTGCGCGAAGCACGTTTGCGAGGTCGCCTCGCCGCAACTCCTCGGCCGCTTTGTGGAGCGTCAGCTCTACCGGCATGAACATTAGTTTCGCAGGTAGGGCTAGTTTTGACCCGTGTTTGGCCTATCGCTGCTGGTCTCCGGCCTCGCCTGGTGGCTGGGGCTGTACCTGCTCGCCCGTGATCCGCGCAAGCCGCTGATGTGGTGGGCCGGCGTCGGAATGATCGGCTATTCGGCGGCGGTCGTCGTGCCGCATTCCGTGCTCATCGGTGTACCTGCGCTGGCCTGGACGGGTGCGGTGCTGTTGCTCTCCCGGCCGGAGTTGATCAAGTGGTGGGCCTTCGCGGTCGTACCGTTCTTCGTCGCATCGGTCTGGGTGCCGTGGATCGTGTTGCTCCCTCTGGCCGTGTCGACAGTCCTAGCCATAAGGAAACGCTCTTACTTTTCACTCGTTGGAGTGATGTTCGGCCTGTCGGCGGGCGCGTTCCTGCTCGGGCTGCTGCCGGACGCGATCACGTTGCCGTCGCTCGGTTTCGACGTGGTGGCCTTCGGGATCCTGGTCGCGGTCACCGACGCCGTGGAGGAGGGGGAGGCGATCCGCGCGGACATGATGCGGTCGCTGGTGATCTCCGGGTTCACGGCGGTGCTGTTCGGGTCGCAGGTGATCTTCTTCGGCGGCCCGGTGCTGCTGGTGTTCACGACCGTGGCGGCGGCGATCGCGGTGCAGGTGCTGGCGAACCCGCTCGCGGCCGTGGTCGACCGGCTCGCGGTGCCCAGGGTGGCCGCTGAACGGGCCGAGTTGCGGGAGGCGGCCGAGTCGTTGCCGAAGAGGCGGCCGTTGGTCACCGAGGACGAGGCCGAGTTCGCTCGGCTGACGCGCAAGGCGCTGAGCCACTACGGCGATCTCGGAAAGCTCGTCGCGAGCCCGTTGATCGCGCTCACCGACGATGCTCCGCCGCTCGACCGGGCCGCGCAGTTGAAAGGCATGTTGCTCACGAGCATTCAACGGCTCAAGCCCGCGGACGGCGATTTCGGCACGAGCGACGAATGGCGTTATTACAACGCCCTCTACTTCTACTACGTCAAAGGAGTTCGCCCCTACTCGGTCCGGACCAAGCGCGAGGACCTCGACGCCGAGGACCGGCGCGCTCTGCAGTGGTTCGTGACCCAGGTGCCCGAGCGAACCCTCCACAACTGGCAGAACGCCGCCGCGCGCCTGGTCGCGGTGGACCTGATGGCAGGAGTTGGCAGCGCTTGACGTGGTTCTGGCAGCGTCCGGCGGGCGATGGTCAGGCCATGTTGAAATTCGCCTTGAAACTCGACGGTGTCGCTTCGTTCGCGCTGGGTCTGCTGACCCTGCTGGTTCGTCCGGAAGTGGGCATGCCGGTCGGCTGGCAGATCGGCCTCGGCTCTTTCTGCGTGGTTTACGGGATGTTCGTGTTCGGTTTGGGCACCCGCGCCACCCCGGACCGCCGAATGGTGCTGCTGATCATCATCGGCAATCTGGTCTGGGGTCTCGACAGCATTCTCACGGCCGCGCTGAAGTGGTTCCCGCTCACCGGCGTCGGCGTCGCGCTGGTCCTCGCTCAGGGGCTCGCAGTGATCGGCTTCGCGGTGCTGCAGTTCATCGGTCTTCGCGCAGCGTCCGCGAGCGACCGCGGAACTCCGCAACGGTCTCGGGCCCTCGCCTGACCGTGATGTCGTAGATCCCGCTGCGGCCGAACCGGGTCCGTTCCACCGCCTCCGCCACCAGCTCGTCGCCCTCGTGCACGGGCCGGATGAAGTCGATCTCCGCCGTGGCGGCGACGGTGACGGACCCGGCCCTGTTGCAGGCGCAGGCGAACGCCGTGTCCGCCAGCAGGAAGACGTAACCGCCGTGCGCGATGCCGTGACCGTTGATCATCAGCTCGGAGACCGTCATCCGCAGCAACGCGTAGCCGTCGCGCAGCTCGACGGGCTCGATGCCCAGGGCGTTGGACGCCTTGTCGGCGGCGAGCATCTCGGCAGGACCATTCATTCGTGGCAGCGTAATCACTCTGGCGGTGGTGTCACGCCGAGTTGAGCGCCCCTTACTGTCCGGATGCCTTGATCGCTCAACGTCGGAGGTGGTCGTCATGGGTGGTTGTTCTTGCTGCAGCTCGTGCACGGGTCCGAGCTGCGGGTGCTGCGGCTCCTGCTAGCGGTTCCGGACGAACGAACGAAGGCCGGTGCGGGGACGGAAGATCCCGCACCGGCCTTCGCTCCGCAGGGTGAATCAGCCCGTGTAGACCTTGAACAGGTTCGTGAACTCCCAAGTGCTCTGGGAGATTCCGCTGCACGTGGGGGAAACTCCGCCACCGGCGCACGAACCGTTGTCACGGCCCGCCGACCAGAACGCCACGCGGCCGACGTGGTTGGCCTTCGCGTAGTCGAGGACCTTGCGCGCATCGGTCTGTGTTGTCGTCATTCCGGTGTCGTTGCGTCCGATCATCGGCGTCAATCCGAGCAACGCCTTCAACTGCGCGTCGGACTTCGACGGCCAGATGGTGCGCATCTGCCCGAGGGTGGCGTTGGCCGCGGCGACCATCGCGTCGCCCCAGTTACCCGTGTAACCGAAGTTCATCAGCATGGGGTTCACCAGCACGGTGACGCCCTTGGCCGCCGCGTCCTTCAGGACGTCGACCGAGTACGGGTCCATGCCGTAGTCCTGGCCCTGGATGCGCATCGTGTAGCTGACCGTCGTGCCGCGGGTGTCCTGCAGCCGCTTCAGCGCCGTGTTCACGATCGCCTGCGGGATCGTCGCTTCCACGTCCACGTCGATGCTGTTCGAACCCACCGCGTCCAGCACGGCGACGTAGGCGTTGTACAGGGCGTCGGCGCTTGAGCAGACGTGCTCGAGATACGGGCCCATGGCGCCGCCGGTCGCGACGATCACGCTGCCGCCGCGTGCCTTCAACGCGTTGACGTCGTTCACGATCCGGCTGTCGTTCAACGGCACGGTGCCGCCCCACGCCGGTGCACAGCCCGAAGAAGAACCGAGTGCGAACGCCAGGGTGAAGACCTTCTGGCCGGTCGCGTTGGCCACGTCGACGAGTGACGGCGTGGGCATCGTGATGTCGATGTACGGCGCGACGCGCGCGCTACCGGGCGTTGGCGGTACATCGGACGTTGTGGTGGTGGAAGGCGGAGTCGTCGTCGTTGGGGTGCCACCACCACATGGGACGCCGTTGAGCTTGCAGTTCGACGGCACCGCCGAGCCGCTCACCAGGAAGCCGAAGCTTGTCGACGCGCCCGCGGAGACGTTGCCGTTGTACTCGCGGTTGGTGAACGTGTGGTGGTTGCCGCTGCTGGTCAGCGTGGCGTCCCAGTAGGAGCCCACGGAGGCTCCGGCGAGGTCGAACTCGAGCTTCCAGCCGGCCAGCGCGGTCGTGCCGGCGGTGATCGTGTACTTGCCCTGGTAGCCGGAGCCCCAGGTGGAGTCCTGACTGAACGCCGCGGACTCGCCGGCGGCGGAAGCGGGAGCGATGGCGACGAGTCCGGCCACCAGTGCGGTGGCGGCCCCGGCGGCGAAGAGGGCGAAGCGGGCCATCGGGTGGTCCTTCCGGCAGGGGAGGAACACAGTGGCGCAGGACCGCGGGGCGCGTCGCGGTCCTGCGCCACGTGCAGGGAGGTGCTCGCACGCTCAGCACCTGCTCAATCACGGTAAGTGGCCTAGACCATAGCGTCAATGGGTCTAGACCTCTTCTGTCTGCCGGACAGTGGAACAATTCGGCGGGTGCGTGGAGCCACTGGAATCGGATCGCTGCCCGGAACCGACATCGACGAGGCGGCGCGAGTCGTCGTCGGTGAGCTGCCGGAGCTGCCGCACGTGCCCGAGCTGCCCGCGCGGGGCGTCGGCGCGGACATGATCGGCCGCACCGCCGGCCTGCTCGTCGACCTCGCGATCGAGGTCATCACGTCGGGCTACCGCGTCACCGCGCGTCCCGGCCGTGACCACCGGCGTGCCGTCGACCTGTTGCGCGGCGACCTGGACGCGTTCGACGAGGCCCTGGAACGGGCGGGCGCGCAGCCGGAGACGGTCAAGGTGCAGGCGGCCGGGCCGTGGACGTTGATGTCGAACATCGAGCTGATGCGCGGTCATCGCGTGCTCACCGACCACGGCGCGGTGAAGGAGTTCTCCGAGTCGCTCGCCGAGGGGCTGCGGCAGCACGCGGCCGAGATCGCCAAGCGCACCAGGGCGAAGGTCGTGGTGCAGCTCGACGAGCCGGGCCTGCCCGCCGTGCTGCAGGGCCTGCTGCCGACGCCGTCGAAGCTCGGCACCGTGCCCGCCGTGCCGGAACCGGACGCCCGCGCGGTGCTCGCCACCGTGATCGAGGCGCTGAAGGACCACGAGGTCCTCGTCCACTGCTGCGCGCCGCAGCCGCCGTTGACGCTGCTACGGGAGGCCGGTGCGGCCGCGATCGCGTTCGACGTGACGTTGGTCAAGGGGGCAGAGGCGCTCGACGAGATCGGCGAGACCTGGGAGGCGGGCACGACGCTGGCGCTGGGCCTGGTGCCCAGCACCGACCCCGGCACGCCCGTGACGTTGAAGGAGGTCGGGCAGAGGGCGTTCACGCTGGTCGACCGTCTGGGCTTCCCCCGCTCGATCCTCGCGGAGAAGGCGTTGCCCACTCCGACGTGCGGTCTAGCGGGTGCGACGGCCAGTTGGGTCAAGCGTTCGCTCTCGTTGACCCGTGATCTCTCCTCGGCCTTCTCGGAGCCGCCAGAGGGCTGGTGATGTCCGGTTTGGGCGGCTAGTCTGCTGCGAACTATTAGGAAACTTTCTTAACCGAAGGCCACCGCCGCGGCCTGGACCGGGAGTTCCGAACATGCGCATCAGACGTGCGGCCCTGGTCGCCGCAGTTCTCACAGGTGTGGTCGTGGCGCCTGCTCAGGCGGCCCCCGCCGCGCACATCAGGCTGGACCAGATCGGTTTCGGCACCGCCGAGGCGAAACACGCCTACGTGCTCGGTGGTGCCGCGAACACCAGGTTCACCGTGGTCGACAGCTCGGGCAGGACCGTGCTGACCGGCAGGACGGGCGCCTCGACGGGCTCGTGGAGCGACAGGTTCCCCGCGGTGCACCCCATCGACTTCTCCGCGGTGAAGACGGCGGGGACGTACCGGATCAAGGTCGGTTCGGCCACCTCGACGCCGTTCAGGATCGACTCGCCGGCCCGGTTGTTCCAGCCGGTCGCGAACAGCACGGTCGAGTTCTTCCAGGCCCAGCGCGACGGCGCGTCCGTCATCCCCGGCCGGTTGAACCGCAAGCCCGCGCACCTCACCGACCGCGACGCGATGGTCTACGAGGAGCCGGTGTTCAAGGGCGAGGGCGGCGACGAGATCGCGGCGCCTCTGCAACCCACGGGTGTGAAGGTCGACGTCGAGGGCGGCTGGTTCGACGCGGGTGACTTCGTGAAGTTCACCCACGCGTCGTCGTACTCGACCGCGTCGATGCTGCTGGCGTTGCGCAACAAGCACAACGACGCGCTGTACGAGGAGGCCAAGTTCGGCCTCAAGTGGCTCGACAAGGCGTGGGACGAGAAGACCGGCGTGCTCTACGCCCAGGTCGGCATCGGCACCGGCTCCGAGGAGTTCGGCTTCGTCGGCGACCACGACGTGTGGCGCCTGCCGGAGGCCGACGACAAGCTCGACGTGAAGCCGGGCGACAGCCAGTACTACATCAAGTACCGGCCGGTGTTCCGGGCGAACAAGCCGGGCGAGAAGATCAGCCCGAACCTGGTCGGGCGCGTGGCCGGGTCGTTCGCCCTGGCCGCGCAGATCGAGTCGCGCCGCAACCCGCGCCTGGCTTGTCAGTACTTGGAGAAGGCGGCGTCTCTCTTCGCGCTGGCCAAGACTTCGGACGTCGGCGAGCTCGTGACGGCGTTCCCGCACGCGTACTACCCCGAATCGTCGTGGGCCGACGACATGGAGTTCGGCGCGACCCAGCTGGCGCTGGCCGCGAAGGCGTTGAACGACAGGCGTTACGGCGAGTTCGCGCGTGCCGCCGCCCACTGGGCCAAGGAGTTCTTCGCCACCGCCGATCCCGACACGTTGAACGTCTACAACATCTCCGCGCTCGGCCACGCCGACCTCGCCCCGTTGCTGAAGAGGGGCGTTCCCGGCGCCGAGGTGACCGAGGCTCAGGTCGTCGGCGACATCAAGCGCCAGCTGCAGCAGGGTGCTTCCGCGGCTCAGTCCTCGCCGTTCCGCACGGCTGCCAACGTCGAGACCTGGGACGTCGGCTCGCGCACGTTCGGCTTCATCACGACCGCCGCGCTGTACCAGAGGCTGACCGGCTCCCGGGAGTACCAGACGTTCGGCACGCAGCAGCGCGGTTTCGCCCTCGGCACCAACGCCTGGGGCACGTCGCTGATCGTCGGTGTCGGCGCGAAGTTCCCCGAGTGCCCGCACCACCAGGCGGCGAACCTGTCCGGTTCTTCTTCCGGCGGCTCGAAGGTGCTGGTCGGCGCCGTGATCAACGGCCCGAACGACGCCTCCCTGTTCACCGACCTCGGTGAGATGCCGCCGGGTTCCGTGGACTGCACCAAGCCGTACACGAAGGAGTTCGACTCCGCGAAGTCCGTGTTCGCCGACGACCTGAGGTCGTGGCCGAGCTCCGAGCCGGCCATCGACTTCACGGCGACGGGCGTGCTGGGCTTCTCGCTGATCGCTTCGAGCTGAGTGGCGCCGGCGCGGGCCCGGGTGTCCAATTCGGACTTGTGCTCAGGCTCGCGCTGGTGCTGCTGCTTCTGACCGCGGGTACGGCCGAGGCCCTGCCTTCGAAGGTCTCCTGCCGAGTTCCCGGCGTGCACGACCCGGACGTGATCCGGGCCGTGCACGCCGTCGGTCTTTCGCTGCGGGTCAGCGACAAGGTGATGCTCGCCGGCTTCGAGGCCGGCTGGGTCGAGTCGCACATGAACAACCTCGCGTGCGGCGACCGCGATTCGCTCGGGGTGTTCCAGCAGCGGCCGTCGATGGGCTGGGGCACGCCCGCGGAGATCATGGATGTGTTTCACGCGGCCCGGCGGTTCTTCGAGTACGCGGTGAAGGTGGACCGGCCGGAGTTGAGCGCGGGGCTGCTCGCCGACGCGGTGCAGCGGTCGTGCTGCCCGGAGCGCTACGACCAGGCGGTGGACCGGGCGTCGTTCATGCTGCGCCAGGCGTGGCAGGGAGGGCCGGAGGTCGCCGAGGGCGTTGTGCACGTGGTGTCCGACGGCGATGTTCGTGCCGGTGATGTCGTGTTGAGCCGCTCCGGTGACTTCGTCGGGCGGCCTTCGGTGGCCGGGCGGTTGGTGTTCGCGCGGACGGCTCGGGGCGAGGTGCGGGTGCTTGCCGGTGGGGTGTGGCGGTCGGTGGCTTCGGGGGTCGGCGGGGATCCCGAGGCCGTGGTTCGTCCTGATGGGACGGTCGGCGTGTACAGCCTGATCGGCGGCCGCGTGCACCGCCTCGGTGCGGGCTGGGAGCCGTTGGGCGCAGGTACCTTCATCGACACCGTGTCCGCGCTGCCCGACGGCACGGTCTACGCGCGCAAGGCCGACGGCACGGTGCTCAAAGCCGGTTGAACGGCTCCGCGTACCGGAACGCCCCGGCCGGCACCTCGCCGAACAGCCGGGCCTGGAAGTGCGGCCCCCACTCGGGAACCGGCGGCGTGATCCCGAACTCCGAAGCGAGCCGGAAGCCGAACCGCGAGTAGTAACCAGGGCTGCCGAGCAGGATCACCGCGCGCTCGCCCCGTGCCTCCGCCGCGCCCAGGACGGCGTGCATCAACGCCTTGCCCACGCCCCGTCCCTGGTGGTCCGGGTGCACGCTGACCGGCCCGATTCCGACCGCGGGGAAATCACCGACGTACCCGCGCGTGCCGACGACGTGTCCGATCACGCCGTCCGCGACCAGCGAGAACTCGGGGATCCAGCCCTCGTCGGCGCGCAGCCAGTCGATCAACGGAGCTTCGGGGCCGTTCTTGAAGGCGAGGTTGGTGACTGCACGGATCGCGTCGACGTCTGCGGGCGTTTCCCGGCGGATCAGCATGTGCGAACTGTGCCTGGGCAACACGACCGGGTGCCACTCATAATTCGCCTGGACGAGGGGGAGTTCATGAGGCGTTGGTGGCCGTTGCTCGTGCCGGTGGTCGTGGCGGCGCTGGGGTGGTTCCTGCTCGGCGGGACGGAAACGCTTGCGGGCACCGCGACCGGCATCAAGCCGGTCAAGCTGGACCGGTGGGAGTCGGCGCAGGTCGGCGACTGCGTGTGGTTGGACGAGGCGGGCACGCTGTTCCGGGTCGACTGCCGGACCGGTTACGCCGGGCAGCGGGTGGTGTTCCACAACGACCCGCTGACGGCCTGCCGCAACCAGGACGCGTACGTGTGGCTGCAGCAGGACGACCACTCGCCCCGGTTGTGCATGGTCCTCAACGCCAACACCGGTGACTGCTTCTCCGGCGTTCTCAACCGGACCTCCTACATGGGGCAGGCCGTCAAGGTCGAGTGCGCGACGGCGACGGCCGAGATGAAGGTGCTGATGGCCGGGACCTACGACTACACCGCCCGGTGTCCCGAGGAGACGACCTTCGCCCACCGGTACCCCTATCCGCCGATCCTGCTCTGCATCAAGACGTACTGAGCGCCATAATCCGCGTCGTGGTTGTGCGACAGACCGTGCTCGTGTGCGTACTCGCCGTGCTGGCCTATCTCGGGTTGTGGTGGGCTTTCAGCTCGGACGAACCGTCGCCGGCGGCACCGGAGTCCCTGTTCCTCACCGACTACTCGAAGGCGGAGAAGGGCAGCTGCGTCAGGTTCAACGGGCCAGGCGAGGACGACCTCGGGCTGACCGTCATCGACTGCAAGGGCGAGCGGGCCGCGTTGAAGGTCGGGACCGTGCTGGGCGAGACCAGTGCCGAGTGCCCGCGCGGTGAGTACAAGGTGTTGCGCGACACCAGGCACAACGCCGCGCTGTGCCTGCTGCCCAACGCCGAGCGTGGCGACTGCTTCGAGCTCGACACCGAGGACCTGCAGCGGTCGGTGGTGTCCAAGTTCGACTGCGCGGCGCCGCGGGTGAACGTGCAGGTGGTCGGCATAGCTGAGGAAAGTTGCCCCGAAGAGGCCGAACTCGGTGTTCCCTATGAGGAGATGACGCTCTGCCTGAGGAGGGTGCGTTGATCTTCTTCGAAGGTCCCGCCGAGTTCGACGCGTGGCTGCACGAGCACGGCGCCACCGAGACCGAGCTGTGGATCAAGTACGCCAAGAAGGGTTCCGGACTGAAGACGATCACCTACGACGAGGCGCTGGACGTCGCGTTGTGCCACGGCTGGATCGACGGGCTCGTGCGGTCCATCGACGAGACCTACTACTCGCAGCGTTGGACGCCGCGGACGGCGCGCAGCAAGTGGTCCAAGCGCAACTGCGGCAAGGTCGAGGAGCTGGTCGCGGCCGGCCGGATGCTGCCGGCGGGGCTCGCGGAGATCGAGAAGGCCAAGGCCGACGGGCGGTGGGAGGCGGCGTACGCGGGTCCGGCGACTATCCAGATGCACGACGACCTGCGCGCCGCGCTGGACGCGAACCCGGCGGCCGCCAAGGCTTTCGAGACGTTGAACAGCCAGAACAGGTACGCGATCCTGTTCCGCGTGCACGACGCGAAGAGGCCGGAGACGCGGCAGAAGCGCATCGCCCAGTTCGTCGACATGCTGGCCGAGGGACGCAAGCTCTACCCTTGAGAATCATGAAGTGGTTCCGCCGCCGCAAAGCCGAAGACGCCGTCCCCGCCCACCTCCCGAACGCGGAGGAGGCAGCGCTTCGGTTCTGGGAGCGGTGGTTCGAGCTGGTACCGGTGGTCAGCGCGGCGCTCGGCGACGGCGAGCCGCACCGCGTCGAGGACGAGCTGCAGGAGCTCGTGCGCGCGATGCACCCGGACCTCGTGTTCTCGCTCGAGCAGGGGCACATGGCGATGTACGCGCTGGTGATCACCGGTCAGGAGGACCCGCGGCTGCGGCCGTACACCGACGCGTGGATCAAGGCCGCGCCGCCCGCGGACATGGTGTGGGAGTTCCACAACTCGGTGCCGCCGGTGCCGGACCCGACCGAGGTGGTCGTGAACCTCGGTGAGGTGAAGGTGCGGCTCGGCGACTACCGCGTGGTGGCCCAGGTGGACGGTGACGTCGTCGACGTCGCGGTCTACCACCCGGCGCTCGCCGAGCTGACCGAGCGGCAGCGGCAGACGATGACGTTCCTGCCGCTGGACGTCACTCTCGGCGAGCGGCTGGCGGGGGAGCGGTTGCGGCGCGTGGAGACCGCGCAGCTGGAACCGGAGGGCACGATCAGCCTGCTGGAGCTCCGTTCACTCGTCCGGACACTGGCTCAGGTCGCGGACGACTGAAAACTGTCAGACCTGCTCACTAAGCTGTGGGACGTGACCAGCGAGAGCCTTGAAGACGTCCCCGCAGAGGTGCGCGAGCGGCATGCCGTGCTCGCGGAAGAGGTGCGCTCGCACCAGTTCCGCTACTACGTGCTGGACGACCCGACCGTCACGGATGGTGAGTTCGACGCGCTCCTCAAGGAACTCGAGGCGCTCGAGGCGGATCATCCCGGTCTGGCCACACCGGACTCGCCGACGCAGCTCGTCGGCGGCACGTTCTCGACCGAGTTCAAGGCTGTCGACCACCTGGAGCGCATGCTCAGCCTCGACAACGTCTTCACGCAGGACGAGCTGACGGGCTGGTTCGAGCGCGTCCGGAAGGACATCGGCGAGGGCACGCACTTCCTGTGCGAGCTGAAGATCGACGGCCTCGCGATCAACCTGCTGTACGAGAAGGGCAGGCTGACGCGCGCGCTGACCCGCGGCGACGGCCGCACCGGCGAGGACGTGACGTTGAACGTCCGCACGATCGCGGACGTGCCGGTGGTGCTGAAGGGTTCCGGCGAGTACCCGGTGCCGGACCTCGTCGAGGTGCGCGGTGAGGTCTTCTTCGCGGTCGAGGACTTCCTCGCGTTGAACGCCTCCCTGGTCGAGCAGGGCAAGCCGCCGTTCGCGAACCCGCGCAACACGGCGGCGGGTTCGTTGCGGCAGAAGGACCCGAAGGTCACCGCGTCGCGCAAGCTGCGGATGATCTGCCACGGCATCGGCAAGACCGAGGGCTTCGAGCTGGCTCGTCAGTCGCTCGCGTACGAGGCGCTCAGGTCGTGGGGCCTTCCGGTTTCCTCGCACACCAAGGTCCTCACGGATCCGGCCGGGATCCGCGAGCACGTCGAGTACTGGGGTGAGCACCGGCACGACGCGGTCCACGAGATCGACGGCGTGGTGATCAAGGTCGACGAGGTGGCGCTGCAACGGCGCCTGGGGACGACGTCGCGGGCTCCGAGGTGGGCCATCGCGTACAAGTACCCGCCGGAGGAGGCCACCACGACGTTGCTGGACATCCAGGTCCAGGTCGGCCGCACCGGCCGCGTGACGCCGTTCGCCCTGATGGAACCGGTGAAGGTGGCCGGCTCGACGGTCGCGCGCGCCACGCTGCACAACGGGTCCGAGGTCAAGCGCAAGGGCGTGCTGATCGGCGACCGCATCGTCATCCGCAAGGCGGGAGACGTGATCCCCGAGGTGCTGGGTCCCGTGCTGGCCGCGCGCCCAGCCGACGCGCGCGAGTTCGTGATGCCGACGCGGTGCCCCGAGTGCAACGCCGAGCTGCGTCCGATGAAGGAGGGCGACGTCGACATCCGTTGCCCGAACGCCGAGACGTGTCCCGGCCAGCTGCGGGAACGCCTGGCGTACCTGGCCTCCCGTTCCGCGCTGGACATCGAGGTGCTCGGCTACGAGGCCGCTGCCGCGATCACCGAGTCCACGGTGTACACGAACGAGGCCGACCTGTTCGACCTCGACGCCGAGGCGTTGAGCCAGATCGAGCGCTTCAAGACGAAGAACGGCGAGCTCTCCGCGAACGCGCTGAAGCTGCTGGACAACCTGGAAGCCGCCAAGTCGCGTCCTCTGTGGAGGGTGCTGGTGGCGTTGTCGATCCGGCACGTCGGCCCGACCGCCGCCCGCGCGCTGGCGCTGCAGTTCGGCTCGATGGACGCGATCCTCGCCGCCGACGAGGAGGTGCTGGCCGGCGCGGAGGGCGTGGGCCCGACGATCGCGACGGCCGTCGTCGAGTGGCGTGAAACGGCGTGGCGTCAGGAAGTCGTCGAACGGTGGCGCGCGGCGGGCGTGCGGATGGAGGACGAGCGCGACGCGTCCATCACCCGCAACCTCGAAGGCCTGTCCATCGTGGTCACCGGCTCGCTCACCGAGTTCTCGCGCGACTCGGCCAAGGAGGCCATCCTCGCCCGTGGCGGCAAGGCGGCCGGTTCGGTCTCCAAGAAAACAGCTTTCGTGGTCGTGGGCGACTCACCAGGATCCAAGTACGACAAGGCCATCTCCCTGAAGGTCCCGGTGCTCGACGAGGCGGGCTTCCGAGTCCTGCTCGAGCAGGGCCCGGACGCGGCGAGGGACGTGGCCATCACCGGGGAAGAGGAGACAGATGGCTGACCTGATCATCCGCGCGGCCACGGAAGCCGACCTGCCCGAGGTCGGCTCCGTGACGGTCGAGGCGTACAGCGCGGACGGCTTCGTCGGCGCCCACGACGACTACGCCCGCGTCCTGGCCGACGCCGCGGCACGCCACCGCGACGCCGAAGTGCTCGTCGCGACGGACGACACCGACGCCGTGCTGGGCACCGTGACGGTGGTCCTGCCCGGCACGCCCTACGCCGAGATCTCCCAGCCGGGCGAGCTCGAGTTCCGGATGCTGGCCGTCTCGTCGGCCGCACGGGGCAGGGGCGTGGGCGAGGCCCTGGTGCGCGCGGTGATCGACCGCGCGCGGTCGGCCGGCATCGGCAGGGTCGTGCTGTCGTCCTCGGAGAAGATGCTGGCGGCGCACCGGCTGTACGAGCGCCTCGGCTTCACGCGCCTGCCGGAACGCGACTGGATGCCGTTGCCCGGCGTCACGCTGAAGGCCTACGCGTACGGGATGCCGCTCTGAGCGCAACCACCCGCGGTGCCGGGCGTCCACCGGACAGCACTGGTGACCGCGAATGGGGGTTCGCGCATGAGACCGGCCGCACTGTTCCTGCTGATCGTCGTGCTGACCGCTGCCTCGACCGCACCGGCTCACCTGCCGGACCACGAGCGGCAGCAGATCGCGGAACTCGCCCAGCGCTACCTCCAGCACCGGGCGGACAAGGTCACGAACAGCCCTCAGGTCGCGGGCTTCGGCGTGCCCACGACCGACGCGCTGGCCGCGGGGCTGCGCGACGACGAACGAAAACTCCGCGCCCGCAACGCGTCGTACAGCTCATTTCCGGGCGGCGGCTACTCCCGCGCCGCCGTCAGCACGACCCTGCGACGGCTCCACGTCGACCCGGACGGCAGCGTCGTCGCCCACGTCCGCGAGGTGACAGAGCTGCACTTCGCGAGAACCGGATCCGTGACGCACTCCACGTTCTCGATCACCACGGTGCTGGTCTTCGACCGCACCGCCACCGGCTGGGTGCTGGCGGCCGCGATCAGGCCACCGGGCACCAAGTGCGGCCTGCCGGCGGAAACGCAGTTCTGCGGCCACCTAACCGAGCGATGACACGATCCGCGCCCGCAGCTTCAGGTCTCCGGCGGCCTGGTCGTAGAGCAGGTCCCGCAGCACCTCCGCGGGCAACGCTCTCAGCACGTCCCGGAGCTCCACGTCCTCCGCGTCCGGCGGCGGCACCGTCTCGCCCCGGTCCAGCAGCACCAGCCCGACCGCCACGCAGTGCTTGCAGAAGAACCCCTCCGACCCGTGCGGGCAGCTGCACGCGCCCACCAGGTGCGTGCCCGACCAGGAGAGCTCCACCGCGTACGCCGCCTCGTCGCTGCCGCGCACCCGAGCCGCCACGTGCCGGCTGTGCACCCGCAGGGACAGCACGGCGTCGCGGTAGGTCAGGCCGCGCCAGTACGACTTGGTGCCCGCGCGGTGCAGCAGCAGCTCGGTGGTGAGATCCGTCGACACGGGGGTCATCCAACCGGGTGACCGCAGAAAGGATCAACATGATCGCGATCAGCCCGCTCCAGCCCGCAGACCGCGCGAGGTGGCAGGAGCTCTTCGAGGGCTACAACACCTTCTACGAACGCACGCTGCCAGCGGAAACCTACGACGAGAAGTGGGAAGCGTTCCAGCGGAACGAAACCATCCACGCGCTGTGCGCCCGCGACGAGACCGGCGTCGTCGGCATCACGCACTTCTTCAAGCACCCCAGCACGTCCGGCCCGGACGTCTGCTACCTGCAGGACCTCTTCACCGCCCCCGAGGCGCGCGGCCGTGGCGTCGGCGGCGCGCTCATCGAGGCGGTGACCGAGTGGGCGAAGCAACGCGACTGTGCCCGCGTGTACTGGCACACCAGCGAACGGAACGAAACCGCCCGCCGGCTCTACGACAAGGTCGCGGAGAAGACGCCCTTCGTGAACTACCGAATCGTGCTCTAGCGAGCCGTCGACTCCAGGTCGAGCAACGTCACGGCGGCGCGGAAGTACTTGTTGGTGCCCAGGTCACGCACGGTCTTGATGTTGAACGCGGCCTTCAGCTTCTCCGCGTCGCCCGCGCTCACGCCCTGCAGCGCGTCGACGGGGGCGTCCAGGATCTCGTTGAGCGGGAGGTTCTCGTAAGCCTTGTCGAGGAGCATGTCGAGGTTCACGGTGATGGCCATGATCTTCTTACCTCCTGGAGGTGGGGCGATCACGGCCGATTCTGGGGGCAGATCGCGGACTTCGCAGGACGTAACGGCGGTCGCAGGGCTCGCGATGAGGCGGTCATGCAAAAGCTCGAAGCCCATGAGGTGCCACTGCACAAGGTGTTCGGCAGCGACTACGACTTCCGGATTCCCGACTACCAGCGGCCCTATGCGTGGGAGGTCGAGCAGGCCCAGCAGCTCCTCGACGACCTTGTCGAAGCACTCGACAGGGACAGCGACGAGCCCTACTTCCTCGGTTCGATGGTGCTCGTGAAGAGCGACGGTGCCGCGGACTCCGAGGTGATCGACGGCCAGCAACGGCTCACGACGCTCACGATTCTCCTCGCCATCGTCCGGGATCTGGCCAACCCAGGAGGTATCCGCGACTCGCTCGGCAAGATGATCGTCGAGCAGGGTGACGAGCTGCTCGGCCTCGAAGCGAAGCCGCGCCTCGCGCTCAGGAAGCGTGATCAGGCGTTCTTCCGGTCCTACGTGCAGATGCCGGGTCGCATCGGGGAACTGGTCGCCCTCAGCGACGGGGCGTTGAAGACGGACGCGCAGAAGGCGATCCGCGACAACGCCAAAGCGTTGCGCGACGCTCTCGTCGAACGAGACGAAGAGGCCCGGCACCGGCTGGTCAAGATGATCAGCGCACGGACGTTCCTCGTGGTCGTCAGCACGCCGAACTTGGCCAGCGCGCACCGGATCTTCAGCGTGATGAACGCCAGAGGCCTCGACCTCTCTCCGGCGGACATCTTCAAGTCGAAGGTCATCGGAGAGCTCGACGACGAGTACGCCACGAGGTGGGACGAGGCCGAGGTGATGCTCGGCAGGAACGACTTCGCCGACCTGTTCCTCTACATCCGGATGATCTTCGCCAAGGAACGCGCGAAGCAGGACCTGATGACGGAGTTCCCGAAGCAGGTGCTGAACCAGTACCTGCACGGACGGGAGGCCGAGTTCGTCGACGACGTGCTGGTGCCCTACGCGGAGGCCTACCTGCAGATCCGTGACTTCGGGTACGCCGCGACGGAGAAGGCCGAACGGATCAACTCGTGGTTCCGCAGGCTCGCCCAGATCGACAACAGCGACTGGCTGCCGCCCGCGTTGTGGGCCGTGCGCCACCACGGTGACGACCCGGACTGGCTGGACGGCTTCTTCCGGAAGCTGGAGCGGCTCGCCGCGAGCATGTTCATCCGCCGGATCTACACGACGCCGCGGGTGATCAGATACGCCAACCTGCTGCGAGATCTCGCGGCCGGGCACGGGCTGGGTTCGGCCGCCTTCGAACTCGACGCCGACGAACGCGCCGACACGGTGCGGCAGCTCGACGGCGCGCTGTACCTGGTCCAGAAGACGCGGAAGTACGTGCTGCTCAGGCTCGACGAGATGCTTGCGGACAGCTCCGGGGTCACCCACGACTTCCCGATCATCACGGTGGAACACGTCCTGCCGCAGCAACCGAAGGAAGGTTCGCGGTGGCGGGACGACTTCACGGCCGAGGAGCGAGTCGTCTGGACGCACAGACTCGCGAATCTGGTGCTGCTGAACAGGTCGAAGAACTCGCAGGCCAGGAACTACGACTTCGCCGACAAGAAGGCCAAGTACTTCCTCAGCGGCAAGGGCGTGGCGGCGTTCCCGCTGACCAGCCAGGTGCTTGCTCACACGGAGTGGACACCGGCGATGCTGGAGACCCGGCAGAAGGAGCTGCTCCGGACGCTGGCGGAGGAGTGGAAACTCTGATCAGCGCCGCTTCCGGCGCGTGAGGGCCACGACGATCACGCCCGCCACCGCGAGCACCCCGGCCGCCCCCAGCACCAGATCTCCTGCTGCCAGGTCGGATTGGGCGAGCGCCAAGGCCAGTCGCATGCCTTGAAGCTAGCCCTTGGAGCAGCGCGGCGGCGAGGTTTGTGTGGGACCGTGGAACTGTGCTGCAAGCCTGCCTGAACGGCTCCCGCACGGCCGAGGAGCACCCGGCGCTGCCGCTCACCGCCGAGCGCCTGGCCGAGGACGCCGCCGACGTCGCCGCGCTCGGTGTCACGTCGGTGCACCTCCACCCGCGGGACGTCATCGGGGCGCCCACGCTGGCCGGTCCGGAGATCGCCGGCACCATCGCCACGGTCAGGGCGGCCGTGCCGGGCATCGAGATCTGCGTGTCGACGGACGTTCCCGGCAGCCGTACCACCCTCATCGCCAGCTGGGCGGCGCTCGCGGCAGGCCGGCCCGACATCGCGAGCGTGCACACACAGGAACCGTGCTGGCGGGAGCTCGCCCGAGCGTTGCGCCAGGTCAACGTCGGCGTCGAGCTGGTCGTGGAGGAGCCCGTCGAGCTCCGCGAGCTGCCCGCGGGGACCAGCCGGATCACGGTGAGGGCGACCGCGCGAACGGCGGAAAGCCTGCTGGAACGCGTGGAACCGCTCGGCCTGCCGATCCTGTTGCACGGCAGAGACGACGACGCCTGGGTCGTGTTCGACTACGCGGCACGGCTCGAGCACCACGTGCGCATGGGGCTGGAGGACACCCTGCGCATGCCCGACGGCCGCACGGCCAGGAACAACGCCGAGCTGATCGCGATGGCCCGGCGGAACCAGAAGACCAAGGCGCCCAGTTAGTCGGGCAGCACCACGGCGACGATCCCCGCCAGGTGCGCGAGGCGTGCCACCTCGGCCGCGCGGAACATCGGGCCGCCCGGTCGTCCCACGACCAGCACGCGGTCCGGCTTGCCCAGCGGGGTCGCGGCCAGCTCGGTGCCCAGCTCGCGCCAGGTCTCCGGCACCCACTCCTCCTCGCCGTCGAGCACGGTCGCGCGCTCCAGCGGGAACCACGGCACGTTCGCCATCCGCGTCTCCGGGGCCGCCGACGACGACGTCAGCCGGTTGATGCCGGTGCCTTCGGGGCCGACGACGACGGCCCAGCCCGCGCGGATGATCTTCGGAACGCCCTCGGTGAAGACCTCGAGGCCCTTGTGCGGCTCCTCGGCGATCTCCTCGACCAGTTCGAGCTCGCGGTGGGTGTCCAGAATCCCGGCGTACGGGCGCACCGCGTCGACCTCGACGCCGTCCACGGACTCGGCGGCGGTGATCAACGTGTCGGGCAGGCGGCCCGACGGCAGCTCCACCACCAGGTCGTCGATGGCCACGCCGGAACCGCGTTCCACCACGTCGACGCTGAGTATGTCCGCCCCGATCTCGCCCAAAGCCGTTGCGACCGCGCCGAGGGTGCCGGGACGGTCCGGGAGCTGGACCCGGATCAGGAACGACAAGGTGAACGCCTCCATAGCTCGTGCGTGAGACCCCGCGTCTCGCGCCGTTGCCGGTCGGTGATTCTCGCAGACGGATCCTCAACGCATGACCCGCTGTCCGCGTTGCGAACCGGTTAAGTTGACGTGCCGGTCAACCACGGAGGCGGTAACCGGTTCGAAGGCGCGCCTGACCAGCCCATAGACTCACGGGGTTCCCGATTCGTATCCCGACCCTACGGGGGTTGACAGGAGTGCCCAGCATCTCCCGCGACGAGGTCGCGCACCTGGCGAAGCTCGCCAGGCTGGCCGTCACCGAGGACGAGCTCGACTTGTTCGCCGGCCAGCTCGACGTGATCCTCCAGTCGGTGGCTTCCGTTGGCGACATCGCCACGGCCGACATCCCGCCGACGTCGCACGCCGTTCCGCTGACCAACGTCTTCCGCGAGGACGTGGTCCGTCCGAGCCTCGGTCAGCAGCAGGCGCTCTCCGGCGCTCCTGAGGCCGAGGACGGCCGGTTCCGCGTGCCCCGCATCCTGGGTGAGGAAGCATGACCAACGACCTGATCCACGCCACCGCGGCCGAGCTCGCCGCGAAGATCCACAGCGGTGAGGTCTCGTCCGTCGAGGTCACGCAGGCCCACCTGGACCGCATCGCCGAGACCGACGGGAAGGTCAACGCCTTCCTGCACGTCGACACCGAGGGCGCGCTCGCGCAGGCCCGCACGGTCGACGAGGCCGTCAAGGCCGGTGAGACCGTCGGAGCGCTCGCGGGTGTCCCGCTGGCGCTCAAGGACGTCATGACCACCGAGGGCGTGCCGACCACGGTCGGTTCCAAGATCCTCGAGGGCTGGCTGCCGCCCTACGACGCGACGGTGACCCGCAAGCTGAAGGAAGCCGGCGTCGTCATCCTCGGCAAGACGAACATGGACGAGTTCGCCATGGGTTCGTCGACCGAGAACTCGGCGTACGGCCCCACGCACAACCCGTGGGACCTCGACCGCATCCCCGGCGGCTCCGGCGGTGGCTCGTCCGCGGCGCTCGCGGCGTACCAGGCCCCGCTCGCGATCGGCACCGACACCGGTGGCTCGATCCGCCAGCCCGGCGCGGTCACCGGCACCGTCGGCGTGAAGCCGACCTACGGCGGTGTGTCGCGTTACGGCCTGGTGGCGTTCTCCAGCTCGTTGGACCAGGCCGGTCCGTGTGCGCGCACGGTGCTCGACGCTGCGTTGCTGCACGAGGTCATCGCCGGCTACGACCACATGGACTCGACGTCCATCAACGCGCCCGTGCCGCCGGTCGTCGCCGCTGCCCGCGAGGGTCTGTCCGGTGACCTGTCCGGTCTGCGCATCGGTGTCGTCACGCAGTTCCAGGGCGAGGGCTACCAGCCCGGCGTGCTGCGCAGCTTCCAGGCCGCCGTGTCGCAGCTCAAGGAGCTCGGCGCGGAGATCGCGGACGTGTCGTGCCCGAGCTTCGACTACGCGCTGCCCGCCTACTACCTCATCGCGCCGAGCGAGTGCTCGTCGAACCTCGCCCGGTTCGACGCCATGCGCTACGGCCTGCGCGTCGGCGACGACGGCACGCGCAGCACCGAGGAGGTCATGTCGCTGACCCGCGAGGCCGGCTTCGGTCCCGAGGTCAAGCGCCGCATCATGATCGGCACGTACGCGCTGTCGTCCGGCTACTACGACGCGTACTACGGCTCGGCGCAGAAGGTCCGCACGCTGATCACGCAGGACTTCGCGAAGGCGTTCGAGAACTTCGACGTGCTCATCTCGCCGACCACGCCGACCACGGCGTTCAAGATCGGTGAGCGCGCGAACGACCCGATCGCCATGTACAAGGCGGACCTCTGCACGATTCCCGCGAACCTGGCGGGCACCCCGGCCATGAGCGTCCCGAGTGGTCTGTCCGATGAGGACGGTCTGCCGGTCGGCCTGCAGATCATGGCTCCGGCGCTGCAGGACCACCGCATGTACCGCGTCGCCGCCGCGTACGAGGCCGCGCGTGGTGCATTCGGAGGTCCGTCACTGTGAACATCAAGAAGGCGCGGGGCCTGCTCGGCCTCGCCGGTGCCGTGGCCGGAGCCGTGGGAGCGTTCTCCGGCTTCCGGAACGCCCGTGCGAAGAATGACAAGCTGCTCTTGGCGAACGCGATCGCCAGCATCGCCGTGGCGGTCACCGGTGCGGCGCTGGCCGTTCGTGCTCTGCGGAAGGACGAGTTGGCATGACCTCTCTGGTTGAGCTGATGGACTACGACGAGGTCATCGAGAAGTACGACCCCGTCCTGGGCCTCGAGGTGCACGTCGAGCTGCACACCAACACGAAGATGTTCTGCGGCTGCGCCAACGAGTTCGGCGGCGAGCCGAACACGCACACCTGCCCGACGTGCCTGGGTCTCCCCGGCTCGCTGCCGGTGGTGAACGGCAAGGCCGTCGAGTCCGCGATCCGCATCGGCCTCGCGCTGAACTGCGAGATCGCCGAGTGGTGCCGGTTCGCGCGGAAGAACTACTTCTACCCGGACATGCCGAAGAACTTCCAGACGTCGCAGTACGACGAGCCGATCGCCTTCAACGGCTGGCTCGACGTGACGCTGGACGACGGCGAGGTCATCCGCGTCGAGATCGAGCGCGCGCACATGGAGGAGGACACCGGCAAGTCGCTGCACGTCGGCGGCGCCACCGGTCGCATCCACGGTGCCGAGCACTCGCTGCTCGACTACAACCGCGCCGGCGTGCCGCTGATCGAGATCGTCACGAAGATGATCCCCGGCACCAAGGAGCGCGCTCCCGAGGTCGCCCGCGCGTACGTCACGGCGCTGCGCGACCTGCTCAAGGCGCTCGACGTGTCCGACGTCCGCATGGACCAGGGCTCGCTGCGCTGCGACGCGAACGTCTCGCTCAGCCCGAAGACCACCGGCGCCCTGGGCACCCGCACCGAGACCAAGAACGTCAACTCGCTGCGCAGCGTCGAACGCGCCGTCCGCTTCGAGATGACGCGTCAGGCCGCGGTGCTGGAGTCGGGTGGCGAGGTCATCCAGGAGACCCGTCACTTCGACGAGTCGTCGGGCAGCACCTCTTCTGGCCGCAAGAAGGAGACGGCGGAGGACTACCGCTACTTCCCGGAGCCCGACCTGGTCCCGATCGCGCCGTCGCGCGAGTGGGTCGAGGAGCTGCGCGGCACGCTGCCGGAGCTCCCGTGGGAGCGCCGTGCGCGCATCCAGAAGGAGTGGAACCTCACCGACGAGGTGCTGCGCGACCTGGTCAACGCGAACGCCCTGGACCTCATCGAGGCCACCGTCGTCGCGGGCGCGAAGCCGGACGAAGCCCGCTCCTGGTGGGTGTCGTACCTGGCCCAGCAGGCCAACACCCGTGGCGTCGAGCTGACCGACCTGCCCATCACCCCGGCCCAGGTCGCACGGGTCATCGAGCTGGTCAACACCGGCGCGCTGACCAACAAGCTCGCCCGTGAGGCCGTCAACGGCGTCCTGGAGGGCGAGGGCTCCCCGGACGAGGTCGTCGAGAAGCGCGGCCTGAAGGTCGTCTCGGACGACTCGGCGCTGGAGAAGGCCGTCGACGAGGCCCTCGCGGCCCAGCCTGACGTGGCCCAGAAGATCCGCGACGGCAAGGTCCAGGCGGCCGGCGCCATCGTCGGCGCGGTCATGAAGGCCACCAAGGGCCAGGCCGACGCGGCCCGCGTGCGCGAGATCGTGCTCGCACGCTGCTCGTAGATACATAAAGGACGCAAAAATCACAAAGGGTCACCTGTTCGTGCAGGTGACCCTTTGTGATCTTAGGCCGACCGAGTGGCTGTTAGCTAAATGAGACGCATACCCGTAGCTGTGTGTGCCACCCTCTTTGACGCGCCCATCTGGGGGGATGGGAAGTAAATAGTCCAAACGAGGGGGGAAACCTCATGACTGGCCAGCGCGAAGGTTTGATCGGCGACATCTTCAAGAAGGTCAAGGACCTCGTCACCGACGACGACAACACGAACCCGACGCCGCCTCCTCCGGCGCCTGAACCGACGCCGGCGCCGCAGCCGGGGCCTCCGGTCACGCCGCAGTGCTGTGGCCACACTCCGAAGTTCGCGGGCACCGCGGAGGAGCTCACCAGCGACGAGCCGATCGTCCACGACGCGAACTGCCCGAACCACCCGGACAACCTGGCCAAGGAAGTAATGGTCTAGTCACCCTCCGCGCTGTCCGCCACCACGCCCCTGCGCCTGGATGGCGGACAGCGCCATTTGGAGGCGTGTGGTGTGATGATCACATGCCCGCTCGTGCATTGGACACAGCGCGCGAGTTGTACGAGAAGGGATGGACGGAGCAGGATCACTACCGCTTCCCCTCCGCCATCCGCCTTCACAAGCGTGCGCTCGTGCACGCCGATCGCGCGCCTGACAGTCCGGAACGGACGGAGCTGCGGGTCCGCATCCTGTACTGCCTCGGCGACGCCACCGGTGAAGCCAGCGGGTTGGACGCCGCCGTCGGGTTCTTCGACCAGGCGCGTCAGGAGATCGAACGACTCGAAGACCCGTGGTTGCGCGTCCTGCTGAAGGGCTGCGCCGACTACTACCAAGCCTGCATCATCCTGCGCACGGGGCAGCCTGAGCAGGCGGTCGCGTGGTTCGGCCCGTTCATCGACTTCGCCGAGGCCGCTCTCGCG
This sequence comes from Lentzea aerocolonigenes, assembly GCF_000974445.1. Classification (GTDB taxonomy): domain Bacteria; phylum Actinomycetota; class Actinomycetes; order Mycobacteriales; family Pseudonocardiaceae; genus Lentzea; species Lentzea aerocolonigenes. Next base: position 202,465 of record NZ_BBOJ01000013.1, on the reverse strand, counting down.
ACCTCACCCGAGCGGGTGGACGCGGAGTGGATCAACCGGCTCGCGTCCTCGTTGATCTCCAGGGCGCTCGCGAACGCGGCCATCCGCCGCAGCAAGGCAGCCATCAGCGATCTGACCCGCGTGGCCGTGCTCAGCGGTGAGCACAGTCTGGACCGGCTCTACCCCTACGTGGTCGCGGCGCTCGCCAACACCTACAAGCAGAGCGGCCGCGTGATCGAGGCTCTGCGGCACTACGAGGAGGCCGAGCGCCTTTACCTCGCGCACGAGAAGATGTCGAACTATGCCGGCACGCAGCTCATGCACGCCGAATGCCTGCTGATGGTCGGCATGTCCGACCACGTCGGCCGCATGCTCGACGAGGCGTTGCCGGTGCTGCGCAAGAACAAGGTCAGCCAGGACATCGCCGAGGTCGAGATGTACCGGGCGTCCGCGGCGCTCATGGACGACCAGTTCGACCTCGCCCGTCGCATGGCGAAGGCGTCCATGCGCAAGCTGGAGAAGCGCGGCAGCACGTGGTGGATGATGGCCGCGCTGATCGAGCTCTGGGCGCACGCTATGCAGGTCAAGCGCGTCACGAACGCGTTGGTGCAGAAGGCGTTGACCCTCTCCGAGCACCTCGCGGCCAACCACCTGATCGACGAGGCCAGGTTGGCCGGAGTGCTCGCCGTCCGGCTCCAGGTGCGCAGGCGGCGGATCGCGGACGCCGAGGAACTGCTCAGTCGGCTGCCGGCTCCGCGTGCCGTCACGCCGCTCGACCACCGCATGCAACGCCGGCTGGTGCTGGCCGAACTCGCTCTGGCCAAGGGCGACCGGCGCACCGCTTTGACGCACGCGCGCAAGGGACTCGACGAGCTCGGCCGGGTGCGCGACCAGCTCGGCGGTCTGGAGCTGGTGTCCGCGACCGCCGTGCACGGACGTGAGCTGCGTGAGCTCGCGATCCGGCTGGCGCTGGAGAGCGATGACGCCCGTCAGGTGTTCGTGTGGCTGGAACGCACCCGAGCCCAGGCCTACCGCTACGAACCGCAGGAACTGATCGAGGACGGCGAGCTGGCGGAACGCATCGCCCAGGTGCGCGGGCTCGGCCGCGAGCTGATGCGGGCCGGTCTCGACGGCCGGCCGACCGCCGAGCTGCGCAACGAGCTGGTGAAGGCGCAGCGCGAGGCGACCAGGCTGGGCTGGCACTCGCAGCGGTGGGGCCGCACGCGTCCGATGGCGACGATCAACGAGGTGATCGCCGAGCTGGGTGAGCGCGCCATGGTCAGCTTCGTGGTGTCCGGCGGAACCATGGTGGCCGTGGTGGTCGCGGCCGGCCAGGTGCGGATGGTCCGGCTCGGTGATGCCCACGACGCGCTGGAAGGGGCCCAGAAGCTCCACATCGACCTCAACGCGCTGGCTCCCGACTACCTGCCGCCACCGCTCGTCGAGGTGATCGGCGGGTCGGCGCGCAGGCAGGCGGCCGCACTGGACTCGTTGCTGATCAAGCCGTTGATCCACCTCATCGGCGAGCGGGAGCTGGTCGTCGTCCCGACCGGTCCGCTGTACACGGTGCCGTGGGGTGTTCTTCCGAGCCTGCACGGACGTCCCGTCGTCACGGCGCCCTCGGCGACGGCCTGGCTGACGGCGACCCAGGCCGAGAAGCCGAAGACCGATCGCGTGCTGCTGGTCCAGGGCCCGAGCCTGCAGTTCGCGGACGGCGAGCTGGACCGGCTCGCCGCGTTCCACGACAGCGCCACCGTCCTCGCCGGTGAGGACGCGACCGCTGCGAAGGTTCTCGAAAACCTCGACGGCGCGGATCTCGTGCACGTCGCCGCGCACGGCGAGCACGAGAACGAGAACGCGTTGTTCTCCCGTCTGGAACTCGTCGACGGGTCGCTGTTCGCCTACGAGCTGGGGCGTCTCCGCAAGCCGCCCGTCCACGTCGTCCTGTCCGCCTGTTCACTGGCGTCGAACCGCGTCCGCCCGGGAGACGAGGCACTCGGGTTCGCCGGCGCGATGATCGCCGGCGGCACCAGGACCGTCATCGCGGCGTCCAGCAAGGTCGGCGACGAGATGAGCGCGGCCGCGATGGCCGACTACCACCGGGCGCTGGTGGCCGGGGCGGCACCGGCTGTCGCACTGGCGGAGGCGATGGCGAAGGACCCGTTCCGCAGGCCTTTCCTCTGTCTGGGGTCGGGCTAGGCCGTTCGAGTGGTCGTCTCACGATCGCCGAAATGAACGCGCTGGTCAGTCGTGACTTCTGTCCCGCTGGTGGATGCGGTTGGTGAACTTCTCTCGCTAGGCTGCTGGTTCGAGTCTTGACCGAGGGGATCAACGGCCCGCCTATCGGCTCTAGTCGGTACGCGGGCCGTTGTGCAAGAAACGACCGCATGCGCAGAACTCTGCTCGCTGTTCTCCTGGCGGTCACCGCGGCGGTGGCGGCGCCCGTCAACGGAACAGCACAACCGTCGGACCCAGACCGAGAACCCGGAAACGGGCCCGAGCGGAATGTTGTCGCGGCCGTGGACAGCGCTTTCACGGCGCAGCTGGTGCAGGCCCAGGGGGAGAACCGGGCCGACCGCTACCAGGGCTACCCGCGCCGGACGACCCTCCGCACGTATCCGGAGAACCCGGCCGACAAGACCATCAAGCTGAACCTGGCGCCGTACCACTCGCTGGCGCCGAAGCTGAACGCGTTGCAGCAGAAGAGCAACCGGATCTCGGTCGAGGTCGTCGGCCAGTCAGGACTCGGCCGCGACCTGTACCTCGTCACGCTGACCGCGCCCGAGAGTCCCGCGCAGACCAGGCTGCAGGAGCAGTTCCGGGCGAGCATCGAAGAAGGACGCAAGGTTCCGGCGGGTCTCTACAAGGCGCCGGTCTGGATCAACAACAACATCCACGGCGACGAGTGGGAGGGCACCGACGGCGCGCTCAGGGTCATCGAGCACCTCGCCACGTCCAACGACGCGGCGACCAAGAACCTCTTGCAGCGCAGCAGGATCTACTTCAACCTCACCGCGAACCCCGACGGCCGCGTCGCCGGCACGCGGCAGAACAACGCGGGTTTCGACCTCAACCGCGACTTCGCCACGAGCTCGCAGCCCGAGAACCGGGCGATGCGCGAGATCGTCGAGAACACCCAGCCGTTGATGATGCTGGACGAGCACGGCTACGTGGAGAACACGCTCATCGAGCCCACCACTCCGCCGCACGGCCAGAACTACGACTTCGACCTCTACATCAAGCACGGCTACGCGGGTGGCCTCGCGATGGAGAAGGGCGTGCAGGCGCTGGGGCACCCGGAGACCGCGAAGCCGGAGATCCCGTTCCGCGACTACGACCCCGGCGTGTGGGACGGCTGGGCGCCGATCTACACCGCCCAGTACTCGATGTACCACGGCGCCATCTCGTACACGATCGAGATCCCGCAGCAGGTCAACCGGCAGGCCTACGACACCCTGCCCGCGGCAGAGCTGCAGCGCCGGGCGAAGATCAACACCGACGTCGTCGAGTCGACCATCAAGACCACGATCGACTACGTGGACGACCACCGCGCCGACCTGATCTCCAACCAGACCGAGATGTTCCGCCGCGGCAAGGCAGGCGAGCCGCAGCGCGAGATCCCGGACGGGTTCGTGCCCGGCTTCGGTCCGGAAGACCGCTACCGCACGGAGTTCCCGCGTGCCTACGTGATCACGAACGACCGCTCGGCACCGGCGACGGCCAGGCTCGTCGACCACCTGGTCGCACACGACGTCCGCGTGAAACGGGCCGAGAAACCGTTCACGCTGGGCGGTAAGCGCTATCCAGCTGGGTCGTACGTCGTCGACATGCACCAGCCGAAGCGTGCGCTCGCGAACGTGATGCTGGAGCAGGGCAGCGACATCAGCACCAAGGTCCCGGTGATGTACGACATCTCCGGCTGGAGCCACCGGTTGCTCTGGGGCGCGTCGATCGACATCTACCAGAACGGCCCGTTCCACTTCTACGGCAAGGACGTCGTCACGGCGGCCCCGACCGGTGACGTCGACGGGGCTCCTGGCGCGGACCTCGCCCTGACGTTGAACGACGCCAAGGACGCGCAGGCCGTCAACGACCTGCTCGGCCGCGGCATCGCGGTGCGCCGCCAGGACGACGGCACGATCGTGGTCCCGGCCGCCGAGAGGCTCGCCGCGAAGGAGGTCGCCGACCGCTACGGCGTGCGGTTCACCACCGCCAAGCCGGGCGGAACGGCGTTGCAGCGCAAGGTGATCGCGGCCGCGGTCGGCCCGGACGAGCTGCAGGTGCTGCGCGAGTCCGGTTTCGACGTCCGCACGATCTCCACCACCGTGCTCAACGCCGGCTTCGACTGGTCGCGGATCGACGTGCTGTTCGTGTCGTCGGGCCTGAACTACCCGCAGCTCAACGCCACCGCCAAGGCGGGCCTCGACGAGTTCCTCAAGCGCGGCGGAGTCGTTACGCGAGGCGCGACGGGCGGCAGGTTCAACGTCGACGCCAAGCTGCTGCAGGCCACCCCGGTCGCGGGCTGGGAGGACGCCAACGGCGTGGTGAACGTCGTCAACGGCACCGGCCCGGTCGGCACCGGCGCGCTGCCGCACTCGTTCGTCTACTCCCCGCAGTGGTTCACGAACCTCGGCGCGGGCGTGACGGTCGAGCAGCGCTACGGCAGCACGGTGATCGCTGCTGGTCACTGGCGCCCACGCGACAACGGCACGGGTGGCCAATCCGACGCCGCAGGCCAGGCGGCAGTCGTCTCCGGCACCGCGTCCACCGGCGCCAGGGTCGTCCTCTTCGGCACCGAGCCCATGTTCCGCAACCACCCCAAGGGCCTCTACGCCCAGGTAGCACGAGCCATCTTCTGGACCGGCACCCGCTAGTTGGAAGTGCACGCGGGGAGCTTTCGTGCACTCAGAGCGAACGAAAGGGCCCCGCGTGCGCTCACATCAGCCGAGGCCTGGTGGGAGGTAGCCGTGGGCTGAGAGGTCGAACCAGTTGCCCTCGGGGTCGATGGCCCGGTACTCGGCGAACGGGCGGTCGCCGCCGCGCAGAGCCGGGCGGGGCTCCAGGGAGTCGAGGTACGGCGCGACGTCCGGAACGTGGAACCCGAAGTGGTTGAAGCCGGTCGGCACGTCACCGTCGAGGCGCTGCTGGATCAACGCCAGGTTGATGTAGCCGTCGGTGACGAAGTGGCTGCCGTCCGGGTCGGTGTGGAACAGCTCCATCCCGAACCGCGAGGTGTAGAAGCCGGCCATCTCCTTCGCGTCCTGCACGACGAACGCGATGTGCCGCAACCGGGGCCTGCTCATGACTTTCCCTTCGGGATCATGTTGTGGAACGCGGCGATCTCCCACCCGTCGGCGCGCTGGACGACGACGGCCTGCGCGTGGGTGGTGATGCCCGCCGGGGCGATGGAAGACGTGACGTGCACGAGCGAGATCCCGTCGGCCAGCGGCTTGATCAGGCTGATCTCGGCGGTCAGCTTCGTGTCGCGGTACGGCCCGGCGAAGAGCTGCGCGTGACCGGCGGCGACCGCACGCCGCCCGTACAGCTCCTCACCCCGCACGGTCACGAAGTCGACGTCCTCGGCGAAGACGGCGGCGAACGCCTCGGCGTCGCCGTGTGCCCAGCCCTGCTCCATGCGCCGCCAGAGCGCGTAGATCTGTTCTGTCATGAGTGGTTCATCCTCAACGGCAGGCGCAGGCACTCGGCGTCCCACGCGGCGAGCGAGTAGTAGAGGCCGCCATGGCGGCGTTCGAGGTAACAGACGACGTTCACGGGCCATCCGCTGTTGCGGAACATGTGCTCGTCCATCGGCGTCGGGTGGTCGCTCAACGGCCGGTCGCGTTCGCATTCGGGTCCGAGACGGTGCCAGTCCGGGTGCAGGTGGATCGAGCCGAGCACGTCGAGATCCCTGGCGTCCGCCGCGCGGGTGATCGTCAGCAGGTCCGCGGGGTCGAGCCACCACGCCCGCACCGGGTTCTCGTACGCCGTGCCGAACCGCGGCACGATCGTCGACGCGAACTCCTCGCGTGCCGAAGGGTCGGTCAGCCGCGCGTTGCGGCCGAACGCGACGTCGGAGACCACGACCTCCGAGCCCGCCGCAAGACCCAGCAGGACCGCGAAACACGGTCTCGGCTCGTCCTCGGTGATGAACGAGTATTCGACGGACGCGGCCTCCAGAAACGCTTTCAGTGCGCGATCCGAAAACAGCACCGCGTCGGTGCGCGCCGGACGCTCGGCCAATTCCATCACGCAGACGAACGTATCGATTGCGAAGGGTGTTCGGCCTATTACATTCAGCGATAACATCGGCCGCATGCGTCTCGACGTGCGGCATCTCGAACTGGTCGTGGCGATCGCCGACTGCGGGAGCCTGCGCAAGGCCGCCGCACGCCTGCACCTCACCCAGCCGGCCGTGACGACGCAGCTCAAACGCATCGAGGACCACCTGGGCGGAGCGCTGTTCCTGCGCGCGGCCGACGGCGTGCGGCTCACCCCGGCGGGTCAGGACTTCGTGCAGGAAGCGCGGTCGATGCTCACCCAGCTCGTCACGCTCGAACGCGTCACGCGCCGCAACGCGCACAGCCCCTGCGCTCCCACCAGGATCGCCGGAATCCCCGCCTATCACTTCGGACTGCTCGTGAGCGCGCTGAAAGACAACGTCACGAGTCGCACCATCAAGGAGACGGGCACGCTCACCGCGTTGCTCACGACCGGCGAACTCGACGTGGCGGTCCTGCGTCAATTCCCCGGTACTCCGCTTTCGCTTCCGCCGAACGTCGGGCACCGCCTGCTCACCCGGGAACCGCTGTTCGTCGGAGTGCCGGAGCGCCACCCGTACGCGCAGGAGACCGAGGTACCGCTCGAAGCGCTCGCCGACGACAAGTGGGTCATGCCCGAACCGGACGACAGCGGCATGAACGCCCACTTCGCCCGCGAGTGCGCGGCCGCCGGGTTCGAGCAGCGGATCGCACACTTCAGCAACGAGGCGCACATCGCGCTGACGTTGATCAGGGAGTCCGGCGCGGTCTGCCCGCTCTATCCGGTCGGCAGCACCCCGCCCGGTGTCGCGCGGCTGCCGATCACGGGCAACCCGCTGTTCCGCGAGGTCGTGCTGGCGTGGCGGGTGGACGCGCCGGTCGCCGTCCGGATCGACGACCTGTGCCGGCAGGTCGCGGCCGGATACCTCAGGCTGGTCGAGGAGAGCGAGGTCTACGCGCGCTGGTGGCGCAACGGCGGAGAAGCCTTTGCGAGCTAGTCCTTGCCGCCGCCACCGCCGCCTTCACGGACGATGATCGCGACCCGGTCGTCGGACGACACCGGCTGGCCACCGGCCTTGTTGACCGTGCCGACCAGCGACGCCGAGTCGTTCAGCATCTCCACCGGCCCGATCCGGCCGTAGCCGTTCTCCTGCATGATCAGTTCCGGCTTGCCCGTGAACGCACCGGCGGCGTTCATCGACAGCGTCTGCAGGCCGGGCGTCTTGGACGTCGCCACGGTCAGGTTGTCCGAGTACGAGGCGCAGCCCATCACGCCGGGCTTGTCCGGCCAGTTCCACGCCACCTCGCCGAGCTTGCCGGGCGTGACGCGGTAGACGACGTCGGCGCTCGCGGTCCAGTCGGTCACCCAGGTCTTCTGGCCGTCCGCCGACACGCACAGGCCGCCGGGCAGCCTCAGCCCGGACGACACCACCGCGGAGCCCGCCGTCGGGTTGCCCTGCGCGGGCTTGCCGGAGCCGTCGATGCGCAGCACCTTGCCCGCGAGCGAGTTCGGGTCGGCGGCGAGCGCCGGGTTGCCCGCGTCGCCGGTGGCCACCAGCAGCGAACCCTTGCGGTCGCTCGCCAGCACACCGCGGTTGCCCGTCGGGCCCTTCGGGATGCCGGTGAGGATCGGCTTGGGCGTGTCGCCCGGCGCGATCCGCAGCACCCGGTTGTCCGTCGCCGTCGTCACGTACACGTAGGCGAGCTGGTCCTCCGCGAACGTCGCCGACAGCGTGAGTCCGGTCAGCCCGCCGTCGGACGACGTGTCCGTCTCGATCTGCGCCAGCACCACCGGGTCGACGTCCTTGGTGACCTTGATCAGACGTCCGCCGCGTTCCGTCGCGTACGCCGCGACACCGCCCTGGGCGTCCGCGCCGATCGGGGCGACACCCGTGACGGTGCTCAGGCAGGTGGCGATCACGCCGGGGTTGAAGTCCTTGCAGCCCTGCGGCGGCGGCACGCTCTGCGGCGTCTGGCCCTTGTTCTGCTCACCCGGCGACGGGCGGAACTCGCCCGGCAGCTCCGGTTTCGGGCCCGCCTGCGGGGTCAGCTGTGGTTGCGCGCTCCAGCTCGTAGGTGCCGGCTCGTCAGGAAAGCTCGCGCAGCCCCCTGCCAGCAGGCAGGCGGCGGTCAGCAACACGACGGAACGAACCACGACTCCCAGGCTAAGTGCGCGACCGTGAACCCGAAGTGAACGCCTCGGCCGTGGCGAAGTCGACCGACCGCACCCGGTCCAGCAGCAGATCGAGCTCGGCACTGACGACCTCAGGAGCCTCCAACGGCAGGTAGTGGCTGCACGGCAGCACCCTCAGCCGCGCCTGGGGCAGCGCGCCGACGGGCCCGGACATGCTCTCCGTGGTCGCCAGCAGGTCGTCGCGGCCCGCCAGGATTGTGATCGGGCACACGATCGGGCCGAGGTCCTGGCGCGGCGTCTCGCCCAGCGCGAGCGCCAGCGTGAAGTACCAGCGCCAGTCGTGCTGCAGGAACCGGCCGACCGCGTTCGTCACGGCCTTCTGGTCGCTGCTCGGCTTGATCACACCGCTGTGCCGCAGCAGGAACGTCGTCACGTCCGTCACCGGGACGCGGTGCAGCACGGTGTCCAGCAGCGGACCCGCCTGCTGCAGCAGCCTGGTGCCCGTCAGCCCGACGAACCGGCGCACGTTCTTGGGGACCAACGGCAGCATCGCGTCGAACGAGTCACCCGGCGCGCCCGCGACGAGCAGCACGCCCGCCACCCGTTCCGGATGACGCAACGCGAGCTCGGCCGCGATCGTGACGCCCATCGACCAGCCCATGACGACGCACCGCTCCACACCGGCGTCGTTGAGCACGGCGATCGCGTCCGAAACGTGGTCGTCCAACGAGATGTTGCGCTCGTCGACGGGCCGGTCCGACCCCATCGTGCCGCGCATGTACCAGCTGAGCAGGCCACCGCGGTCGGCGAGCGACGGCCACGACTCGGGTCCGGAACCCACGCCGGGGCACAGCAGCACAGGTGTGCCGTCGGTGTCCGTCTGCCACGCTCGGATCTTCGTGCCGTCCCAGGAGATGACGTCGTGCTCCCGCATGTCCGCCATTCTGACGTACGTTGGCCCGGTGACGCTCACCGTGCTCGTGCCAGATGACTTCGGAGTTCAGGCGCTGTCTCAGGTGGACGGTGTCCGGCCTGTCCGCTACACGCCGGGTCAGCCGTTGCCGGCGGACGGACTGGACGCCGAGGTCCTCGTGCCGAAGTTCCTCGCCGGCACCGACCCCCGCGACGTGTTCGCGCAGCTGCCGAATCTCAAGCTCGTGCAGTTGCTCAGCGCGGGCGCGGAGAACTTCATCGGCCGCGTACCGGAAGGCGTGCTGCTCTCGACGTGCCGCGGCGCGCACGGCGGCAGCACCGCCGAGTGGGCGATTGGCGCGTTGCTGGCGATCTACCGAGACTTCCTCGTTTTCGAACGCGCCCGTGCCGAAGGCCGCTGGGACTACCACCTCACGGACACCTTGCAGGACAAGAAGGTTCTGATCGTCGGCGCCGGTGATCTCGGCGAGCAGCTGCGGCGGCGCCTCGAACCGTTCGACGCCACCGCCGTGCTGGTCGGCCGCACCGCGCGCGACGGCGTGCACGGCGTCGACGAGCTGCCGTCGCTGCTCCCCGAGTTCGACGTGGTCGTGATCTTCACGCCGATGACGGAGGAGACCAGGCACCTGGTCGACGCCAAGTTCCTGGCCGCGATGAAGGACGGCGCCATCCTCGTCAACGGCGCCCGCGGCCCGGTCGTCGACACCGACGCGTTGCTCGTGGAACTGAATTCCAGGCGACTGCGCGCGGCTCTCGACGTGACCGATCCCGAACCGCTGCCGGAGGATCATCCACTGTGGACCGCGCCGGGGTTGTTCCTCACCCCGCACGTGGCCGGGTCGTGCACCGGGCACACCCAGCGCGCCTACGCGATCGTCGCCTCCGAGGTCGCCCGGTATGCCGCAGGGGAGCGCCCACGCAATCTTGTGAACGGCACCTACTAGTCCGTTCGGGTGAAACAGAGCTGCCGTTCGGCCCTCGCGCGCCCGCGACGGGTCTCCTAGGTTGCGGGCGTGGCTACTCACGACAAAGGCTCGACCACCTCGAGCGCTTTCTCCGACGACTCGTTCTACTCGAGCAGCGGAGGGGGAGTGCACCACTTCGACGACAGCACGACCAGAGTCGGATCGGACGTCACCTCGCCGTACGACCAGACGACGAAGGCGTTCGACAAGACCGGGTACACGCCGCTGGACAAGTCCTCTTTGGACACCCAGGATGACCCGTTCGAGGACGACCGCAAGAAGTTCGGCTGGACGGCCGGCCCCGACCTCGGCCTGCTCGGGCTGCGGGCGGTGCTCGGCGGCATCTTCGTCCTGCACGGCCTGCAGAAGGTCTTCGGACTCTTCGGCGGCCCCGGCATCAACGGCTTCGCGCAGTCGCTCGAGAAGATGGGCTACCGCGAGTCGGTCGTCCTCGCCTGGGTCACCGGCATCACGGAACTGGCCGGCGGCGGCCTGCTGGTCCTCGGCCTGTTCACCCCGCTGGCCGCGGCGGGCCTGCTCGCGGTGATGGCCAACGTCATCGCGCTCAAGTACAAGGGCGGCTTCTTCGGCCCCAACGGCGTGGAGCTGGAACTGGCCCTCGCGGGCATGGCCTTCGCGGCCCTGTTCGCCGGACCCGGCCGGGCCGCGCTGGACTACAACCGCAGCTGGTTCCGCCACCCGGTGGCGGCCGGTTTCATCGCACTCCTGCTCGGAGCGGGTGGTGCGGCGGTCACGTTCTTCGTGTTCCGATAAGCCCTGTGCGGAAGAACCTGACGGGAGCACTGCTCCAGCTCGCCCTGCTGGTGATCGGGATTCCGGTCGTGTACCTGGTGGCGCTGCCGTTCGGTCTCACCGCGAAATCCCTCCTGCCGCCGCTTGGCCTGCTCGCCGGTCTGATCATCAGCGGCGTCGTGGTCAAGAGAACGGAACAGCCCGTCAGCGGACCGCTGACGGGCTGGCTCGTGTTCGGGGCCTGTCTGGCGCTAGCTCTCGCTGTCTAGGACGCCGGTGATGTTCTCGCGCAGGTGCGCCACCGAGGACGTGCCCGGGATGAGCAGGATGTTCGGCGACCGCCGCAGCAACCAGGCCAGCGCGGCAGACCTCGGCGACTGAAGTGGCGTGAAGCCCCCGAGCGGGAAGAACGGCACGTACGCGATCCCCTCCACCGCGAGCTTGTCGATCAGATCGTCGTCGTCGCGGTGGTCGAGGTTGTACATGTTCTGCACGCACACGATCGGTGCGATGCTCTGTGCCTCGGTGACCTGCTCCGCGAGCGCGTTGCTGACCCCGAGGTGCCGGATCAGACCCTCTTGCTGGAGTTCGACGAGAGCCCCGAACGCCTCCGCGATCGAACCGGGCTGAGGACCTTCGGCGTTCCCGAGCCGGAGGTAGACCAGGTCGAGCACGTCGAGTCTGAGGGACTTCAGGTTGTCGTGGACCTGGCTGCGCAGGTCCTCCGGCCGCCGGGCCACGGGCCAGCCGCCCTGGTCGTCGCGGGTCGCGCCCACCTTGGTCGCGATGTGCAGCGACTCGGGGTACGGGTGCAACGCCTCGCGGATCAACTCGTTGGTGACGCGCGGGCCGTAGGCGTCGCTGGTGTCGATGTGGGTGATGCCGAGCTCGACCGCTTCACGCAGAACGGCGAGAGCGCCGTCGCGGTCGGCGGGCGGCCCCATGACCCACGGGCCCGCCAGTTGCATGGCGCCGTAACCGAACCGGGAAACGGTCAGGTCGCCCAGAGTCCAGGTGCCACCGGGAAGAGTGTTCATGAGCACTAGTCTTGGAGAGGAACTTCCTGTCGGGAAGTAGGCACTCAGAAGTGCGTAACCCCTCCACGGGTGAGAGGTGAGGTCAGTGGCGACGAGGAACGCGGCCCAGAAGCGGGCTCAGGCCAAGGTGGAGTACAACGCGTTCCTGGCGGGGTGTCCCAGCCGGCAGCTGCTCGACCGGATCTCGGACAAGTGGGTGGTCCTCGTCCTGTGCGCGCTCGGCGATGGCCCGATGCGGTACTCGGAGATCGCCCGCCTGCTCGCCGGGGTCAGCCAGAAGATGCTCACGCAGACGCTGCGGTCGTTGGAACGCGACGGACTGGTCACCCGCACGGTCACGCCGACCGTCCCCGTCACGGTGACCTACGAGCTGACGGAGCTCGGTCTGTCGCTGCACCAGATGACGCGCGGGCTCAGGGACTGGGCCCAGGCGAACATGGGTGAGGTCCTCGCGAACGTCGAGAAGTACGACGCACAAGAAGTGCTGCCCTGACCGAAGCCGGCCAGGGCAGCACCAAGAGCGGTCTACCTGCTCGGGTCGCGCACCGCGCCCGTCGACGCGTCCGTCGCCATCCGCGCGTACGCCCGCAGCGCACCCGTGACCGGGCGGACGCGGTCCACCGGCTGCCACGGGCGTTCCGACGCCTCCATCTTCGCGCGGCGCTCAGCCAGGACCTCGTCGTCCACCAGCAGCTCCAGGCGCCGCTCGTGCACGTCGATGAGGATCCTGTCGCCGTTCTCGACCAGGCCGATCGTGCCGCCGCCCGCAGCCTCCGGGGAGATGTGGCCGATCGACAGGCCCGAGGAGCCGCCGGAGAAGCGGCCGTCGGTGATCAGGGCGCACTTCTTGCCGAGGCCCGAGCCCTTGAGGAACGCCGTGGGGTGCAGCATCTCCTGCATTCCGGGGCCGCCTGACGGGCCCTCGTAGCGCACGACCAGGACCTCGCCCGCCTGGATCTCCTTGTTCAGGATCGCCGAGACGGCCTGCTCCTGGGACTCGACGACGCGCGCCGGGCCCTCGAAGTGCCACAGCTCCTCGTCGATGCCCGCGGCCTTGATGATCGCGCCGCGCTCGGCGAGGTTGCCCCGCAGCACGGCCAGGCCGCCGTCCCGCGTGTAGGCGTGCTCGAAGTCGCGGATGCAGCCCTTTTCGGCGTCCGTGTCCAAAGAGGACCAGCGGTTCGACGTCGAGAACGCCTGGGTCGTGCGCACCCCACCGGGAGCCGCGTGGAACAGCTCGATCGCCTCAGGAGACGGCGAAGCGGCGCGGATGTCCCACTTGCCGAGCCACTCCGCGAGCGTCGGCGTGTGCACCGACGTCACGTCCTCGTTGAGCAGGCCCGCGCGGTGGAGTTCGCCGAGCAGCGCGGGGATTCCGCCGGCCCGGTGCACGTCCTCCATGTGGTAGTCGGAGTTCGGCGACACCTTGGACAGGCACGGCACGCGGCGGGACAGGTCGTCGATGTCCTGCAGCGTGAAGTCGATCTCGCCTTCCTGCGCGGCGGCGAGGATGTGCAGCACGGTGTTCGTCGAGCCGCCCATGGCCATGTCGAGGGCCATCGCGTTCTCGAACGCCTTGCGGTTCGCGATCGACCGCGGCAGGGCCGACTCGTCGTCCTCGCCGTACCAGCGCTTGCACAGCTCGACGACCACGCGGCCGGCCTCGGAGAACAGCTCGCGGCGCGCGGCGTGGGTGGCGAGCGTCGAACCGTTGCCCGGCAACGACAGGCCGAGGGCTTCCGTCAGGCAGTTCATCGAGTTCGCGGTGAACATGCCGGAGCAGGAACCGCACGTCGGGCACGCGGAGCGCTCGACCTCGGTGAGCCCGTCGTCGTTCACGGCGGGAGAAGCCGAGGCGGAGATCGCGGTGATGAGGTCGGTCGGCGCGACGGCGACGCCCTCGACGACGACGGCCTTGCCGGCCTCCATCGGGCCGCCGGACACGAACACGACGGGGATGTTGAGCCGCATCGCCGCGTTCAGCATGCCGGGGGTGATCTTGTCGCAGTTCGAGATGCAGACGATCGCGTCGGCCTGGTGCGCGTTGACCATGTACTCGACGGAGTCGGCGATGATCTCGCGGCTCGGCAGCGAGTAGAGCATTCCGCTGTGGCCCATGGCGATGCCGTCGTCGACCGCGATGGTGTGGAACTCGCGCGGCACGCCACCCGCCTCGCGCACCGCCTCGGCCACGATGTCGCCGAGATCGCGCAGGTGCACGTGACCGGGCACGAACTGCGTGTAGGAGTTGGCGATCGCGATGATGGGCTTGCCGAAGTCGCTGTCCGTCATACCGGTCGCGCGCCAGAGAGCGCGGGCTCCGGCTGCGTTGCGGCCGTGGGTGGTGGTGCGAGAGCGGAGCTGAGGCACTGCTCCTCCAGATTCAGTTCTTCATGACAAACGCGCGGGACGGCCGGGTGAGGCGTCCACCAGTCTGGGAGCGGTGCCTCAAACCTTACTTGTGCGCAGACTCGCCGAGAGCAGCAGATACGCCAGTGCGAGGGTGATCACGTGCACGACGGAGCACCACAGGCAGATCTTGCCGATGATGAGCAACTCGACCGCGACCAGGTACACGACCATCAGGACGCCGACACCGATCGCGCCCAGCCGAACCCACTTCAGCGCGTCGATCCGCCACGCGAACGGGAGGCAGATCACGGTCAGGAAGGCGAAGAACGCCAGGCCGAGGAACGCGACGGGGATGCCCAGGAGCTCCGACTGGTCGCTCGTGGTCACCGTCTCGCAGTCGATCACGGCGTCGGCCGAGCACAGCAACGCACCCGCGTTGAAGTGCGTGTACGTCAGGTAAGCCGAGGTCAGCAGGCCTGCGATGGACAGCAGCAGGCTCAGCAGCGGAACTCGTTGGATCACTTCTCCGACTCTACGGATTCCTCCGCCGGTTCCTCGGCAGGCTCCTCCACGACACTCGGGTCGGGCACGCGTCCGCCGCTGACCAGCGACAACGCCGGCAGGTGCATGAACCGGACCGCGGGCAGCGTCACCTCGGTGTCGTCGGTCCGAACGGCCTTGAGCCAGCCCTTCTCCGCGAGCCGGATCGACTTCACCTCGTCCCACTTCACCGTCGTCGTGCCGAACACGCCGCGGGCGACGAGCTCGGACTCGGTGACGGTGGTGCGGTTGCGGACGACCCAGTACGCGTAACCGAGCGGCAGGACGTAGAGCGCTTGCAGTCCGGGAACGGCCCACGCGACAGGGGTCACGCAGATGGCGATCAGACCCGCCGCGAGCAGCGCCGTTGCCGGGATGCGAAAGACCAGCTTCTTCACTCGAAGGATTGTTCCACGTCCACGATCCGGGAATTCCGTCTCGCAGAGTTGACGCACTCTTGCGCGAGGGGATAACGTCCGCTTCATGCAGCGCACGCTCGTTCTCGTACTTCTCAGGCGCGTCGACGCCTGAGCCGAACAGCCTGCGTCGACGCGCGACCCTCGCACGACCCTTCTCCGGGTTGTCGAGGGTTTTTTCGTGTCCGGACCCCGATACCCACGAGGCAATGATGACCAGCGCACCATCGCGACAGGCTTCCGAGCCCACGTCGCCACGTCCAGGTCCGCGGCCCAAACCGGCCCCGCCGACGGGCGCACCGATTCGTGTAACCGGTGCTCAGTCGCTCGTCCGGTCGCTTGAAGCGGTCGGCTGCGAAGTGGTCTTCGGCATTCCCGGCGGGACGATCCTTCCCGCGTACGACCCGCTGCTGGACTCCACGAAGGTCCGGCACATCCTCGTCCGCCACGAGCAGGGCGCAGGACACGCGGCGACCGGATACGCGCAGGCCACCGGCAAGGTCGGGGTCTGCATGGCGACCTCGGGACCGGGTGCGACGAACCTCGTCACCCCGCTCGCGGACGCGAACATGGACTCCGTGCCCGTCGTCGCGATCACCGGCCAGCAGACGCGACCGCTGATCGGCACGGACGCCTTCCAGGAGGCGGACATCTGCGGCATCACGATGCCGATCACCAAGCACAACATGCTCGTGACCGACCCGGCGGAGATCCCGCGGGCGATCGCGGAGGCGTTCCACATCGCGGCGACCGGCCGACCCGGCCCGGTCCTCGTCGACATCCCGAAGGACGTGCTGCAGGAGCAGACCAGCTTCTCGTGGCCGCCCGACCTGCGCCTGCCCGGTTACCGGCCGACGACCCGGCCGCACGGCAAGCAGGTGCGCGAAGCCGCCAAGCTGATCGTGAACGCCCGCAAGCCCGTCCTGTACGTGGGCGGCGGCGTCATCAAGGCGGACGCGCACGCCGAGCTGCTGCGCCTGGCGGAGGACACCGGCATCCCGGTCGTCACGACGCTGATGGCGCGCGGCGCGTTCCCCGACTCGCACGACCAGCACCTGGGCATGCCCGGCATGCACGGCACGGTCGCGGCGGTCGCGGCGATGCAGAAGTCCGACCTGCTGATCGCGCTGGGCGCCCGGTTCGACGACCGCGTCACCGGCCAGCTGGGCTCGTTCGCGCCGGACGCGCAGATCATCCACGCCGACATCGACCCGGCCGAGATCTCCAAGAACCGCCGTGCGGACGTCCCGATCGTGGGCGACTGCAAGGAGATCATCACCGAGCTGATCGACGCCGTGCGCACCGAGCGCGAGACGGCCAAGGCCGTCGACCTCACCCCGTGGTGGGACACGCTCAAGTCGCTGCGCGAGACGTTCCCGCTGGGCTACGACTGGCCCGAGGACGGCACGCTCTCGCCGCAGTACGTCATCGAACGCATCGGCGCGCTGTCGCCGGCCGACACGATCTACACCGCGGGTGTCGGCCAGCACCAGATGTGGGCCGCGCAGTTCGTGAAGTACGAGCACCCGCGCACGTGGATCAACTCCGGCGGCCTCGGCACGATGGGCTTCGCCGTTCCCGCCGCGATGGGCATCAAGGCGGGTGAGCCCGACCGCACGGTGTGGGCGATCGACGGCGACGGCTGCTTCCAGATGACCAACCAGGAACTCGCCACCTGCGCCATCGAGGGCCTGCCGGTCAAGATCGCCGTGATCAACAACGGCAACCTGGGCATGGTCCGCCAGTGGCAGACCCTGTTCTACGGCGAGCGGTACTCCAACACCGATCTGGGGACGCACAAGCACCGCATCCCAGACTTCAAGCTCCTGGCGGAGGCACTCGGGTGCGCCGGCCTGCGGGCCGAGTCGCGCGAGGAGGTGGACGACGTGATCGCGAAGGCGCTGGAGATCAACGACCGTCCCGTCGTGATCGACTTCGTCGTCGGCAAGGACGCCCAGGTGTGGCCGATGGTCGCGGCCGGCACCGGCAACTCCGAGATCATGGCCGCCCGCGGCATCCGCCCCCTGTTCGACGAGGATCTGTGATGACCAGGCACACGCTGAGCGTTTTGGTCGAGGACAAGCCCGGTGTGCTCGCGCGCGTCGCCGGTCTGTTCTCCCGCCGCGGCTTCAACATCGAGTCGCTCGCGGTCGGCCGCACGGAGTACCCCGACATCTCCCGCATGACCATCGTGGTCTCGGTCGACGAGCTGCCCCTGGAGCAGGTGACCAAGCAGCTCAACAAACTCATCAACGTCATCAAGATCGTCGAGCTGGAGCCGACCGCTTCCGTTCAGCGGCAACTGGTGTTGATTAAGGTTCGTGCGGATGCGACGGTGCGGTCGCAGGTCCTCGAAACCGTTCAGCTCTTCCGCGCGAAGGTCGTCGACGTCTCTCCTGAGGCGGTCACGATCGAGGCCACGGGCACTTCTGAGAAGCTCGACGCCTTGCTGCGCATGCTGGAGCCCTACGGGCTTCGCGAGATCGTCCAGTCCGGCATGGTCGCCATCGGCCGTGGCGCTCGTTCCATCACCGCCACCGCGGTTCGTTAGAAACGCGAGGTCGTGCCTGTCGTCCGGTCGCCTCTTCGTGCCGATTCGGCGAAGCCCAATCGGTGCGAAGCGGCGGGCGGATGACAGGCTTCTCGACGACCTCGCCGCCGTCTGCGCAGCAGCGGCAATCAAACACAGAGAGAAGGAAATATCGTGAGCGTCGAGATCTTCTACGACGACGATGCCGACCTGAGCATCATCCAGGGCCGCAAGGTGGCCGTGATCGGCTACGGCAGCCAGGGCCACGCCCACGCCCTGTCCCTGCGCGACTCCGGCGTCGAGGTCCGCATCGGTCTGCAGGAGGGCTCCAAGTCCCGCGCCAAGGCCGAGGAAGAGGGTCTGGAGGTCGGCACCCCGGCCGAGGTCTCCGCGTGGGCCGACGTGATCATGATCCTGGCGCCGGACACCGCGCAGCGCCACATCTACGCGAACGAGATCGCCGCGAACCTGAAGGAAGGCGACGCCCTCTTCTTCGGCCACGGTTTCAACATCCGCTACGGCCTGATCACCGCTCCGTCCGGTGTGGACGTCGCCATGGTCGCCCCGAAGGGCCCCGGCCACCTGGTGCGCCGCCAGTTCGTGGACGGCAAGGGTGTTCCCGCTCTCATCGCGGTCGAGCAGGACGCGTCGGGCAACGCCCAGGCGCTGGCCCTGTCGTACGCGAAGGGCATCGGCGGCACGCGCGCCGGCGTCATCAAGACGACGTTCAAGGAAGAGACCGAGACGGACCTCTTCGGCGAGCAGGCCGTCCTCTGCGGTGGCGCGTCGGCGCTGGTGCAGGCGGGCTTCGAGGTCCTCACCGAGGCGGGCTACGCCCCCGAGGTCGCGTACTTCGAGTGCCTGCACGAGCTCAAGCTGATCGTCGACCTCATGTACGAGGGCGGCATCGCCCGCATGCGCTACTCGATCTCCGACACCGCCGAGTTCGGTGACCTGACCCGCGGCCCGCGCGTCATCACCCCCGCGGTCAAGGAGGAGATGAAGAAGATCCTGGGCGAGATCCAGGACGGCACCTTCGCGAACGAGTGGGTGGCCGAGGACGACAACGGCCGCGCCAACTACAAGAAGCTCCAGCAGGAGGGTGAGAACCACCCGATCGAGGCAACGGGCAAGAAGCTCCGCGACATGATGTCGTGGGTCGACCGCCCGATCACCGAGACCGCCTGAGTCTTTCCCCGGCGTTTCCCCCAGGGAGGCCCGTGGAGCGTGTGTGACGCTCCGCGGGCCTTTCCGCTAGCTTGCCTCTCATGACGGAAAGTGCGCCGATCTACGACGACAAGGCCCACGTGCGCGGCAACCTCGACCTCCGCGGCGCGGAGTGGAAGCGTCCGCCGGAGCCCGAGCCGGAGGACGGCCACGTCGAGATCGCCTTCGTCCCGCACACGGACGGCGCCACGTACGTCGCGATGCGCAACTCCAAGCAGCTCGAACCCGTGCTGGTGTTCACGATGGCGGAGTGGGACGCGTTCGTGGCGGGCGCGAAGGACGGGGAGTTCGACGAGCCCTGGTAGCGGTCAGGACGGCGTCGACGACCTCGTCGAGGGGTCGTCCGCCGTCGACGATCACCGCGCCCAGGCTCCGGTAGGTGGACTCGACGTGGCGGTTGTGCCCGAGTGAGGCCGCGAGTTCCTCGGGGTGCTTGCCGAACGAGTTCGTCGTGCGGGTCAGCAGACGGTGGCGCAACGTCTCGTCGTCGATCACCAGGCAGACCACGAGATCGAAGAGGTCCAGGACATCGGCGTCGTTCTCGACGCACGTGCAGAGGAACGCAGTCGTGTCGTGTGCCCGCGCCGCAAGAGCCTCGACCTTCGCGCGATCGATCCGCCACCCGAAGCGGTCGAGCCAGCCGGGAGGCACCGGATCGGGTGGGTCGGTGACGACCTGTCCGGTCACCCGGTCCACCCAGTGGTTGTAGCCCTCCCAGTCGGCGTCGACCGCGAGGTGCCCGAGGCTGCCCAGCCGTGCGCAGACGGTCGACTTGCCGGCTCCCGAGGTGCCGGTGACCCACACCAACGGCATCGGCGCAGAGTTTCACGCCACGTGGTCGTGGTCAGCTGGTTTTCGTCGCCGCGGCCAGCAGGACCGCGAGCGCCCTGATGTGCTCGACGAGCTCGGGCGGTTCGTGCACCTGGAACGCGAACCCCTTGCCCGCCACGTAGACGGCCAGTTCGTCCAGGGAGTTCGAGCCGGCGAGCAACGTGCAGCTGTGCTCGTCGATCGGCTCCAGCGTCGCGGTGGTCGGGGCGATCCGTTCCGCCGCGGTCTCGGCGCTGACGTGCAGCGTGAACCTGGCCTGGTAGCGGTAGACCGACGTGGAGATCGCCCGCGAGGTGTAGCCGCCCAGGTCGGGGTCGGGTGGCGTGCGCGGGGTGAACCGGGGTCCGGTGGGCGTGCGCGGGTCGAGGCGGTCGACCCGGTAGGTGCGCCAGTCCTGGCGGTCGACGTCCCAGCCGACGAGGTACCAGCGCCGCCCTGAGTGCACCAGCCGGTGCGGTTCGGTCGTGCGGATGCTGCTGGTCCCGTCGTGCGTGCGGTAGTCTAAGCGCAGGCGCAGCGAGTCCCGGCAGGCGGCGGCGATGGCCGTGAGCGTGCTCGGGTCGACGGTGGGACCGGCGTTGGTCATCGGCACCGTCACCGACTGCAGAGCGTTGATCCGGTGCCGCAACCGGGACGGCAGCACCTGTTCGACCTTGGCGAGCGCCCGCACCGAGGTCTCCTCGATGCCGGTGATCGAACCGCCCGCGGCCGTGCGCAGACCCATCGCGACCGCCACGGCCTCGTCGTCGTCCAGCAGCAGCGGCGGCAGGTCCGCGCCGGCACCCAACCGGTAACCGGCGGTGCCGGCCGTCGCGTGCACGGGATACCCGAGCGTCCGCAACCGGTCCACGTCACGGCGCACCGTGCGCGGAGTGACCTCCAGCCGTTCCGCCAGTTCGGCGCCTGACCAGTCGCGCCGGGCCTGCAGGAGCGAGAGCAGTCGCAGCAGCCGAGCCGAGGTTTCCCGCACGGCTCGAAGTCTGCCACGCAGTTAGGACCGAACCTGACCTAACCGGCTCGTAGCGTTGTCCACATGGAGCACAACACCGAGATCCGTCCCTTCACCATCGACGTTCCGCAGGCCGACCTGGACGACCTGAGGGACCGGCTCGCCAGGACCCGGTGGGCCGCGGACCTGCCCGGTGCCGGCTGGAGTCGCGGGATGCCGGTGAGCTACCTCAGGGAACTGGCCGAGTACTGGCGCGACGGCTACGACTGGCGCGTGCACGAGCAGGAGCTGAACTCCTACCCGCAGTTCACCACCGAGATCGACGGGCAGAACATCCACTTCCTGCACGTGCGCTCGCCCGAACCGGACGCGCTGCCGCTGATCCTGATCCACGGCTGGCCCGGCTCGGTCGTGGAGTTCCTGAACGTGATCGGCCCGCTGACCGACCCGAGGGCGCACGGCGGCGACCCCGCGAACGCGTTCCACCTGGTGATCCCGTCGAACCCGGGCACGGGGTTCTCCGGGCCGACCCGTGAGACCGGGTGGGACACCAACCGGGTGACCAGGGCGTACGCCGAGCTGATGCGCAGGCTCGGCTACGACCGCTACGGCGTCCAGGGCGGTGACACCGGCGCGGTCATCGGCCCCGGCCTCGGCAGGCTCGACCCCGGCCGGGTCGTGGGCGTGCACGCGAACGGGCTCTCCGCGTTCACCGAGATCGGCCAGGACGAGGCGGCCGGGCTGACCGAGGCGGAGCGGGCGCGGCTCGAGCACCTGTCGTACCTGAAGACCGAAGGCGCCGGTTACGTGATGATCCAGATCACCCGGCCGCAGACTTTGGCGCACGGACTGCACGACTCCCCGGTCGGGCAGCTGGCCTGGATCGTGGAGAAGTTCAAGGAGTGGACCGATCCGGCCGCCGAGCTGCCGGAGGACGCGGTGGACCGGGACCTGTTGCTCACCAACGTGATGCTGTACTGGCTGACCGGCACCGCCGGGTCTTCCGCCAACAGCTACTACGAGACTGCGCACGCCGGAGCCTGGGGTGCGAGCGAACGGTCCGCGGTGCCGACCGGGGTCGCGGTGTTCCCGCTGGACGTGTCGATCCGGCCCGCGCTGGAACGTGAGCACAACGTCGTGCACTGGTCGGAGTTCGACCGCGGCGGGCACTTCGCCGCCATGGAGGCACCGGATCTGCTCGTCGGCGACGTCCGGGAGTTCTTCGCCGGGCTGCGCTGACACGACCCTCGCGCCGCGGTCCCGGCCTCGGCGCGCCGAGGTCGTCCCACGTGGTGGCGGGCCGAGGTGAGAACCAGCGCAAACGCCGTCCCATCTCACAGGACACCGGCAGTGACCTGAGCCACCCGCCACAGGCCTGGGCAAGCCCCCTGTCTATGCTCGTTAACAGTCCGGACACATTGCGGTGCCCGGTCGGCGCGGGCCAGCCGCCCCCGACCACGCCCGCGCCCCACGATCCGACCCTTCCTGGGAGCGATGTCCGTGAGCAACACGAGCCGACCCGTTGTCCTCATCGCCGAGAAGCTCGCGCCGTCCGTTCTGGACGCTCTCGGCGACGGCGTCGAAGTGCGCCACGTAGACGGCACCGACCGCGCGGCCCTCCTCGAGGCCGTGCAGGACGCGGACGCCCTGCTCGTCAGGTCCGCCACCCAGGTCAACGCCGAGGTCTTCGCCGCCACCCGCAAGCTCAAGGTCGTGGCCCGCGCCGGTGTCGGCCTGGACAACGTCGAGGTGCCGGCGGCCACCGCGAACGGCGTGATGGTGGTCAACGCGCCGACGTCCAACATCGTCAGCGCGGCCGAGCACGCCGTCGCGCTGCTGCTCAGCGTCGCCCGCCAGATCCCGGCGGCGCACGAGACGCTGCAGAACCACGAGTGGAAGCGCAGCAAGTTCAACGGCGTCGAGCTCAACGGCAAGACGGTCGGCGTGGTGGGTCTCGGCAAGATCGGTCAGCTGTTCGCGCAGCGCATCGCCGCGTTCGGCGTCGAGCTGATCGCGTACGACCCGTACGTCTCCGCTCAGCGCGCCGCCCAGCTCGGCATCGAGCTCGTGACGCTGGAGGAGCTCCTCGAGCGCGCGGACGCCATCAGCATCCACCTGCCGAAGACGCCGGAGACCAAGGGCCTCATCGGCGCCGAGCAACTCGCGAAGGCCAAGCGGGGCGTCATCATCGTCAACGCCGCCCGCGGTGGCCTCATCGACGAGGAAGCGCTCGCAGAGGCGGTCAGGGAGGGTCAGGTCGGCGGTGCCGGCATCGACGTCTTCTCGACCGAGCCGACCACCGAGAACCCGCTGTTCAACGTTCCCGGCATCGTCGTCACCCCGCACCTGGGCGCGTCGACCAGCGAGGCGCAGGACCGCGCGGGCACCGACGTCGCGAAGAGCGTGGTCCTCGCGCTCGCCGGTGACTTCGTGCCGGACGCCGTGAACGTCCAGGGCGGCGCGGTCGGCGAGGAGGTGCGCCCGTACCTGCCGCTCGTGCAGAAGCTCGGCACCGTCCTCAGTGCACTGTCGCCGAAGGCGCCGACCAGCGTCACGGTCGAGGTGCGCGGCGAACTGTCCAATGAGGACGTCCAGGTGCTCCCCCTCGCGGCGCTGCGCGGGGTCTTCTCCAAGGTCGTCGAGTCGCAGGTGACGTTCGTCAACGCCCCGCAGCTCGCCGCGGACCTCGGCGTGAACGTGGACCTGGTCAAGGAGACCGAGAGCCCGAACCACCGCAGCCTCGTCACGGTCAAGGCCGTGCAGGCGGACGGCAGCACGAACAGCGTGTCCGGCACCATCAGCGGCATCGCGCAGGTCGAGAAGCTGGTGAACATCAACGGCCGCAACTTCGACCTGAGGGCCGAAGGAACCGTGCTGCTGCTGGAGTACCCGGATCGTCCGGGTGTCATGGGCACGGTCGGCACGCTGCTCGGCGAGGCCGGCGTGAACATCGAGGCCGCGCAGATCAGCCAGACCGGCAGCGACGCCGTGATGGTGCTGCGGGTGGACCGCCCGGTCGACACCGCCGTGCTCGACCCGATCGGTGCCGCCGTGGGCGCGCGCACCGTTCGCTCTGTCGACTTCGGATAGTCACGACAAACCGGGACGGGGACGGCAAAGTCCCCTTCCCGGTTTGATCGTCGTTCACAACGAAGTCGTAACGGGCAACTATCTGTAGACCATATTCATACTTTCGGGGCAGTCGCAGACACACGATCAGCGATTAGCGTCCCCACGAGGTTGACCCGGTGCCGTAGAGGGCGCGGCACTTTGTATTCGGGTCGGAAGCACACACCTCGGTTGGGGCAACGTTGTGAAGAGACGATCAAGTCTGGTGGTGTTCTCTGCCATCACCACACTGCTGATCGCACCCGCCACGGCACGGGCGCAGAGCGAACCTCTCGCGCAGCCGGTCAAGGGTGCACACGGGCTGGACGCGAAAGCGTTGCAGCTCAAGGTTTCTCCCAGGCTGAACCAGAACGGCAAGGTCACCGCGTTCGTCGCGCTCGACCGCAAGCCGGCCGTCGACGCGTTCGACGAGAAGAAGAGCCAGGGCAAGGAAGTCGCGAAGCAGGCCGCCAAGCAGGCGAAGAGCGACGTGTCGGCGACGGTCGACCAGGTCGTCGGCCAGCTCAAGACCGCGGACACGGCCACCAAGGAGCTGTACCGCACGTCCAACGGCGTTCCCGGCGTCGTCGTGAACGCCGACGCGCAGAAGGTGCGTGAACTGGCCCAGCGCCAGGACGTTCTCGCCGTCTACCCGGTCGTGCCGAAGACGCGCCAGAACTCCAACGCCGTCCAGCTCACCAGGACGCTCAACGTCTGGCAGCAGTACGGCAAGCTCGGCGACGACGTGCGGGTCGGCATCATCGACACCGGTGTCGACTACACGCACGCGAACTTCGGCGGTCCCGGCACAGTCGCGGCGTTCAAGGCGGTCGACCCGCGCGCGAAGGACCCGAACTTCCCGACCGCGAAGGTCGTCGGCGGTTACGACTTCGTGGGTGAGGAGTACGACGGGGCGAGCACCGACCCGGCGGTCAACACGCCGAAGCCGGACCCGAACCCCATCGACTGCGACGGCCACGGCTCGCACGTCGCCGGCACCACCGCCGGTTTCGGTGAGAACGCCGACGGCAGCACGTTCAAGGGCGACTACACCAAGCTCACGCCGGAAGCCCTCAACGCGATGAAGATCGGCCCCGGCACCGCGCCGAAGGCCCTCATCTACGCGCTGAAGGTCTTCGGCTGCGAGGGCTCGACCAACGTCACCGGGCAGGCGCTCGACTGGGCGCTCGACCCCGACGGCGACGGCGACTTCTCCGACCACCTCGACGTGGTCAACCTGTCGCTCGGCTCCGACTACGGCGCACCGGACGACCCCGAGAGCCTCTTCGTCAAGAAGCTGTACAAGGTCGGCGTCATGCCGGTCTTCTCCGCGGGCAACGGTGGCGACCTCTACGACATCGGCGGCTCGCCGGGCAACACGCCCGAAGCGCTGACGGTGGCGTCGACGCGCGACTCGTTCGTGCTGCGTGACGGTGCCGAGGCCAACGGCCAGGTCAAGCCGGGTCAGTACAGCCAGAACTTCACCGGTTACATCGGCTACGACAAGACCCTGCCGGTCGTGAAGCTCACCCAGGCGGGCAACCTCGACGGCTGCCAGGCGATCACCGAGAACCTCGCGGGCAAGTTCGTGTGGCTGGAGTGGGACGACAACGACGCGACGCGCCGTTGTGGTTCGGGTGGCCGCACCAACAACGCGCAGGCCGCAGGTGCACAGGGCGTGGTGCTTTCGTCCACTTTGAACAACTTCAACGCGGGCATCGCGGGCAACGCGACCATCCCGGTGTTCCAGTTCACGGGCGACGCCACCAACCAGCTGCGTCCGGTGCTGAACGCGGGCACGCTGACCGTCCGCCTCGCGGGTGCCCTGCGCACCACGGTGCCGACCTACGACCAGTCCATTTCGGACACGCCGAGTTCGTTCACGAGCCGCGGCACGCGCAACGGCTCGATCAAGCCGGACGTCGCGGCGCCCGGTGACACGATCTCGTCGACGGCCGTCGGTTCCGGCAACGACCGTCTGGTGATCTCCGGTACGTCGATGGCGTCCCCGCACGTCGCCGGCATCGCCGCCCTGGTGCGCCAGACGCACCCGGACTGGTCGCTGGAAGAGGTCAAGGCCGCGATCATGAACACGTCCGGCGCGGACGTGAAGGAGAACGGCAAGACCTACGCTCCCAACCGCGTCGGCACCGGCCGCGTGGACGGCAAGGCCGCCATCGACAACCAGGTCCTGGCCTACGTCGAGGACGACCCCGGCTACGTCAGTGCGAACTTCGGCGTCGTCGAGGTCTCGAAGCCGGTCTCGAAGACCAAGACGATCAAGATCGTCAACAAGTCGACGAAGGCCGTGGAGTACAAGGTCGGCTACACCGCCGCCACGTCGATCCCCGGCGTGAGCTACGTGCTCTCGCAGGACAAGGTGAAGCTGAGCCCGCGCGGTGTCGCCCGCGTCAAGGTGACGCTGAAGATCGACGACCCGAAGGCGCTGCGCAAGACGGTCGACTCGACCGTCGAGCCGACGCAGCTCGACGTGCCGCGGCAGTTCCTCGCGGACGCGTCCGGTCGCGTGACCCTCACGCCGACCGCGGGTGCCACGGTGCCGCTGCGCCTGTCGGTGTACTCGGCGCCGAAGCCGGTGGCGGACATCAACACCGCCTCCACGCTGAAGTTCCGCGGCACCGACAAGCAGGCCGTGCTGAACCTGACCGGCCGCGGCGTCGACCAGGGCACGGGCTCGCAGGCCTACCGCTCGCTGATCAGCGTCCTCGAGCTGCAGGCCCAGTCGCCGAAGCTGCGCGACTGCCGTCGCAACGTCACCGAGAACTGCGCGCTCAACGAGACCGCCAAGGGCGGCGACCTGCGCTACGTCGGCGCGGCCTCCACGGCCCCGCTCGCGAAGGCCCAGGGCAAGCCCGCGGAGTCGCTGCTCGCGTTCGGTGTCGCGACGTGGGGCAACTGGTACAACCTCGGCAAGAACACGGTTCCGTTCGTCGACATCGACACCAACGGCGACGGCACCGCGGACTTCGAGACGTTCGCCACCCGCCTGACCGACACCGACGTGCTGGTCGCGTCCACGGTCGACCTCAAGACGGGTGAGACGGTCGACATCCAGGGCGTCAACGGCCTGTTCGGCGACGTCGACGCGAACACGGCCGACACCAACGTCGTGGTCCTGCCGGTGCTGCTCACGGCACTGGGCATCGACCCGGCGAAGGACTCGGCGCGGATCTCGTACGTCGTGGGCACCAGCGGCTTCTACGTGGCGCCGGGCAACGCGAACAAGCTGGTCGACGTCATCGACCGCAACCTGTCCTACGACCCGCTCAAGCCGGGTCTGTGGGCGCAGGGCGGCGGCGACGCGGCGCTCTCGTACGTCGCCAAGCCGGGCACCGCGCTCGTGGTGAACAAGGACGCGGCGGCGCTGAAGGCCGACAAGTCCGAGGGCCTGCTGGTCCTCAACCACCACAACGCCAACGGCGACCGCGCGTCGGTCGTCTACGTCTGCTCGACGGGCCGCTCGTCGGCCTCGTAGGTGGGGTTTGACTGCACGCGGGGACCTTTCGTTCGCATGGAGCGAACGAAAGCTCCCCGCGTGCACGTAGAAGGGGCCTGGGTTCCGCACGCGGAACCCAGGCCCCTTCTGGTGTGAGCAGGGCCGTCACCCCTTGACGCGACAGGCTTACTGCGGTCGAGTGACACCCGAAAGTGCGGAATGGGCCGTGTGGGTGTCCCGCAGTACGGGAGAAACCACCCCGAAGGGGTGTCCGGCATGCGGCGAGTGGCCGTGATGCCGGTAGCCTTTCGCGAAGGAAAGTAGTCCCACTAATTGGGGACGGACACCTGGGAGGTGTGTGGATGCGGCTCGCAGTGATCCCAGGAGACGGGATCGGGCCCGAGGTCATCGCTGAGGCCCTGAAGGTCCTCGGCGAGGTCGTTCCGGCGGCCGAGATCACTCGCTACGACCTCGGCGCGGCGCGCTGGCACGCCACGGGAGAGTTGTTGCCCGAGTCGGTGCTGGGAGAGCTTCGCCAGCACGACGCGATCCTGCTCGGCGCGGTGGGCGACCCGTCGGTGCCGAGCGGAATTCTGGAGCGAGGGCTGTTGCTGCGCCTGCGCTTCGAACTCGACCACCACGTGAACCTCCGCCCTGCTCGTCTCTACCCCGGCGTCCGCAGCCCGCTCGCGGACCCGCCGGAGATCGACATGGTGGTGGTCCGCGAGGGCACCGAGGGCCCGTACGCGGGCAACGGCGGACTGCTCCGCAAGGACACCCCGCACGAGATCGCCACCGAGGTCTCGCTCAACACGTCGTTCGGCGTGGAGCGCGTCGTCCGCGACGCCTTCGCCCGCGCGTCGAACCGCCAGCGCCGCCACCTGACGCTGGTGCACAAGACGAACGTCCTCACGCACGCCGGCTCGTTGTGGTCGCGCGTCGTCGAGGAGGTCTCGCTCCAGCACCCGGACGTGACCGTGGCGTACCAGCACGTCGACGCGGCCACGATCCACATGGTCACCGACCCCGGCCGCTACGACGTGATCGTGACGGACAACCTGTTCGGCGACATCCTGACCGACCTCGCTGCCGCCGTCACGGGTGGCATCGGCCTGGCCGCGTCGGGAAACCTGGACGTGACGCGCCGCAACCCGTCGATGTTCGAGCCGGTGCACGGCTCGGCACCCGACATCGCGGGCCAGGGCATCGCGGACCCGACGGCCGCCGTGCTGTCCGTGGCGCTGCTGCTCGACCACCTCGGCGAGCACGAGGCGTCGCGCCGGATCGAGGCCTCCGTGGCGTTCGACCTCGCGACCCGCGACCACCAGTCGCCGGGCGCGACCTACGCGATCGGCGACAGGCTCGCCGCTCTCGTGTCGTCGAACGTCCGCACGGGCTGAGCGTTCTCGGCTGTTCCGGCTCCCGGCACCTGCGTGGTGCCGGGAGCCGAGCCGTCTACGGGGACTGTTCGAGCCGCGTGGCGCGCACCTTCAACTCCTCCGCCGTCTCGTCCCAGTCGGGACCGAAACTGAGGAGGTCGGCCGCTGCCTCGCGCAGCAGCTCCGGGTCGTCGGGCCGCTGCAGGCAGGCGAGCCGGTACGCCAGATTGCGAGCCCACACCGGAAGAGCCGTCCAGTCGGCCGCCTGCACGTCCCGCAGGGCGGCCAGGATCTCGCCGGCGTCGGCGAACGTGAGCTTCTCGATGAAGTCACGGACGGCGAACGGGATCTCCGGGCCCTCGTCCACCGAGGTGATCAGATCCCTCGCCGCCGGGGTCAGTTCGCGCACGACCCCCACCTCACCACACCGCGTGCCTTTCAGAGCTGGCCGTGCGCCTCACGCCACGCGCGTTCCTTCTGGATCCACACGTTGTCCTGCGGGAACTCGTCGATCGTCGGCACCCTGCGGATCTCGGTCTTGAACCCGGCCGCCCTGATCGGGGCGCGCTTGGCCCACTCGACCGCCTCCTCCTTCGAGGAGACGTTGATGATGTAGAAGCCGTTGAACAGCTCCTTGGCCTCGCCGTACGGCCCGTCCGTGACGAGCGGCGGTTCGACGGAGTAGTCGACGACGACACCCTGCGCCGGGTCGTCGAGGCCCTCGGCGGCCAGCAGCACGCCCGCGCGGATCATCTCCTCGTTGAACTGGCCGGTGAGCTCCAGCATCTTGTCGAAGTCCACGTCGCCCAGGTTCGCCCAGGCCTCGTCGGTCGCGCGCCAGATCAGCATGAACTTCATGGTGTGTCTCCCGTGTCTGTGCGGGGCTCCTCAGCCCCTCGGCATCCACAGGTCGAACGGGCCCGGCGCCGGATCGACACGACCGCCGAACTTTTCCGAAGATCTTTTTTCCCGGTCCGCCCGACACGGACCGTGAGCCCTCGGTAACGTACCGCTCTGCCGATCTGGGGGGGATTGGTCGAACGGGAGAGGCATGCACAACGAGAACCAGGCGGTGGAGCACGCACGGCGTTACCGCAACGGTGAGGGGGAGCCGGAGGCCTTTCTGGAGGCGTTCCGGGCGAGCACGGTCTACCTGCAGCGGATCGATCCGCTGTCGTTGCCGGTCATCACCATCGAAGGACTGAGCTGGCTCGCCGCCTTCTCCAGTCTCGAGCTGTTGCGGCAACACCTGGAAGCCAGGGGCGAGAGCGTCGACGTCGGCTACCTGGCAGTCACCGGCGAGCGGCTGCTCGACCACTACCTCCGCGCGTTGCCGAGGCCGACCGGCGTCGTCTTCGACAACGGGACCGAGCACATGATGACCCTGCCTCCGGTGCGCGGCATCGTCGCCGACGACGTGGCGGTGGACGCGTGAACGGCTTCGGTGTCGACCTCGGCGCGATGGGGCAGGCGATCAAGGGCATCAACGACACCGTCGCCGCCCTGAAGGAGATCGCACCCGATGGCGGCCACCTCGCGTCCACCACGAGCACCTTCGGGATGCTCTGCCCCGGCCAGGACGAGTGCGGTGACGAGGTGCTCGCCGACGCGCTGGAGGAGTTCTTCGACCGGTGGCGCTGGGGCCTGCGCCACCTGGTGAAGGAGGGCACGGAGATGGTCTCCGCGCTCACCGACACCAAGACCGTGTACGAGCAGGCTGAGGACAAGGTCAAGGAGGCGTTCCAGCTGCTGCTCGGCAACCCGAACTCCCACGACGACCCGACCAAGCAGTCGTGGGAGGACCTGGCCAGGTCCGGCCTGAACCAGACCACGCCGGGCGCGCAGTGGGACAAGGCCACCAAGGGTGCCGCGGACGCGTGGGACTCGTCGGTCGAGGACGTCCTCGGCGAGGAGACCTCGTTCAAGAAGGCCGGTGACCGCTCGTGAGCTTCTTCGGCCGCAGCGAGCTCGGCGACACCGACGACCCCAAGGAGCTCGTTCCCGGCGACATCGCGACCCTCGAGGAGACCGCGAACGGGTTGCGCAAGCTCTCGACCGCCTGCCAGGAGGCGTACGCCGGGGTGTCCAAACTGGACGTCGGACACTGGATGGGGCAGGCGGCCGAGAAGTTCGGCGGCTACTTCGCCGCGGAGACGCCGAAGTGGCGCGACGCGGCGGAGGCGTTCGGTCCGGCGGTGGACGCGCTGACGACGTACAAGGGTGCGGTCGAGCGTGCTCAGCGCGAGGCCGCCGAGGCGATCCGCCTCTACAACGAGTCGAAGGCGGAGACGCGGGCGGCCGAGAAGGAGTACGACGCCGCGTCGGCGCGACACGAGAAGGCCTCGCTGGACGCGTTCGCGAAAGGTGATGCCGCACCGAATCCGCTCGCGCCGTTCAGCGATCCCGGCAAGGCCAAGCGGGAGCAGGCCGAACGGATCCTCGCCGACGCGCGGAACGCGTTGAAGGACGCTGCCGCGCAAGCCGCCTCGGTGATCAACAGGTCGAAGGACAAGGCGCCGGAGGAACCGGGCTTCCTCTCCAAGTTCGCGGCGACGGCCGAGGACACGTTCGAGAAGATGTCCGAGCAGGTGGAGAAGTTCGGCGACGGCCTGGGCAGGTCCGTGACCAGCCTGGTGACGCTGATCCGAGCCGGGAGCCCGCTGGACCCGTACAACGTGACGCATCCCGGTGAGTACGCGGCGAACATGATGAAGCAGGCCGCGGGCATGGTGCACATGGCCACGCACCCGGCGGAGGCCGTCAAGGGCATCCTCAACTTCGAGGAGTGGAAGAAGGACCCGTTCGGCGCGGCGGGCCAGCTGGTCGGTGACATCGCGATCGGTCTCGCGACGGACGGTGCCGGTCTGGCCGGCACGGCGGAGAAGGCCGTTGCCCGCGAGGCGGTGGAGGCAGCCGCGCGGGAGACGACCGAACAGGCCGCCACCCAGCTCGGCCGGCACGTCGACGACGGCAGGCCGCCGTGGCTGCGGGAGGACTACGAGCTCCCGTCGCACACGCCGGACTTCGACCCCCGTCACGGTGACGAACCGTTCGGTCCGCAGAAGACGGACCCGGACCAGCCGGACGCCCCGTCCGAGCACCGCGAGCCCGACCCGCCGGCGGAGGAACCGAAGCGAGAGCCGGACGAGCAACCCAGGATCAGGGAACCGGAACACCTGCCGGAGCCGGACAAGAGCCAGTACTTCTACCTCAAGGACCTGGTCGGCCGGATCGAGAGCGGATTGGGCGGCCTTCCTCCCGGCGAAGTGTTCGCGCAGCGGGAATTGATGAACAGCTACCGGCAGCAGATGCGCGACATCATGGGCAAGCACGCCTGACGCGAAGGCGACCACCGAGGAGTTCGTACCGATGCACCCCCAACAACCGCCGATGCGTCCGCAGCACCCGATGCGTCCGGCGCAGCGACAGGCGCCACCTCCCCCGCAGCCCGTGGAGGAGCTTCCCGAGTGGACGAAGGGCGGCGAGTTCCCGCCGGTGTCGCGGAACATCCCGCTTCACGGCAAAGATCCCGCGTCCGGCGAGGAACAGCTCTGGGTCGGCCGGGTCGTGTGGCAGGCCAGGACGGCGAAAGAGATCACGATGGCCGTCTACGGTCCGTTCGGCCGCAAGATGTCCACCGGTGAGTCCGTGTTCGACGCCCTGCTCAAGATCCGTGCCGAGCTGGAGGACGGGGAGCAGCACGATCCGCCGTGGAAGGTCCTGGTCAAGGGCTCGCGGCGGGACGTGTGGCACGTCGGCCACAAGGTGTCCGTCTTCCCCGGCGACCGGGCGGAGGTCCTCGTCCCCGGCGAGAAGGCGACCGAGTCCGTCGACGTGCTCGCGATGCTCGATCAGGACGACACACCGAAGTTCGGCCGCGTCGAGCACCAGATGGCGAACTGCATGGAGTACTTCCGTCGCCTCGAGCCGGAGTTCGGTGCGGGAGGTGTCCTCTGACGGTCAGGCCAGCCAGAGGACGAAGGAGACCAGCAGCAGCCAGTGCTGGCCGGCGACCGCCGCGGCACGCCACCCCGGTGCGGCCAGGCGCGCGATCCAGAGGCTGAACGGCACGAACAGCAGTCCCACCACGAAGTAGACGATCGGCAGCAGCCAGAGACCGTCGTAGCTGCGGGCCGCCGTGATGAAGAACGTACCCATCAGACCGACCAGGAACATGCCGAGGTAGAACGCCGCGTTGCGGTGCCAGAAGAACACCGGCAGCGGCGCCACCGCGATCGCCCAGCCGGTCAGCGCCTGCGGCAGCACCTGGCACGACACCGGCGTGCAGTAGGCCTGGCGCAGTGCGCCGGCGATCTGCTCCTGCAGGATGAAGCCGGCCAGGATGCCGAGGAGGAGCACGGCGAACGCGATGAGGGCGATGGTGTTGTCGTCCGCCTGAGACACCTTCGCCGTGCCGTACTCGTTCCGCAGTCGCTCACGCCGCTGCCGTCTTCGGTCGCCCAGGTCCACGTCTGTCAGACGCGTCTCCGCCCGATTTCGTGGAGTGGCTCGTGGGTTAGGGTGAGTTCGTCGTGCACGGGGGAAGTCCGGTCGAAGTCCGGCGCTGACCCGCAACGGTAGGTCCCCTCACCGGGGGCGAGCCCGAATACCCGCACACGGCTGAAGAGAACCTCCGACTCCTGCCGTGGACTGCGGGAAGGGACCAAGTGATCGGGAAGATCAGCGCGCTCGTCGGCGTGCTCGCCGTCAGCGTCGTCGCGGGCGTCTCGCTCGGACCTGTCTCCGTGCCGTTCGGCCTCACCCTGGAACTGCTGCACGCGGCCGTCACCGGCGGCACGATCCCGGCGGACCTCGCCGGGCAGTACCACATCGTCTGGGACATCCGGCTGCCCCGCGTGCTGCTCGCCGCGGTGGTCGGCGCCGGGCTGAGCGCGGTCGGCGTCGCGATCCAGGCGATGGTCCGCAACGCCCTCGCGGACCCGTACGTCCTCGGCATCTCGTCCGGTGCGAGTGTCGGTGCGACGGCGGTGGCGACGCTCGGTGTCCTCCAGGGGCTCGGTGTCTACGCGCTCTCGACCGGAGCGTTCCTGACCGGACTCGGTGCCACGGCGCTGGTCTACCTCACCGCGCGCACGGGCGGCGGGCTCACACCGTTGCGGCTCGTGCTGACTGGAACCGCGCTCGCGTACGGGTTCTCCGCCGTGGCGATGCTGCTGGTGTTCCAGGCACCGCACGGCGAAGCGGCCCGCAGCGCCATGTTCTGGTTGCTCGGCAGTCTCGGCGGAGCGAACTGGCAGTCGTTGCCCGTCGCCACGGTCGTGACCGCGGCCGGGATCGTCTACCTGATGTCCAAGGCGCGGCAGCTCAACGCGCTGGCGATGGGCGACGAGACCGCGACCACGCTCGGCGTGGCGGTCAACCGGTTCCGCACGCACCTGTTCGTCGTCACCGCGGGCATCACCGGCGTGCTGGTGGCCGTCAGCGGGGCCGTCGGGTTCGTCGGGCTGATGCTGCCGCACCTGACGCGCATGGTCGTCGGCGCCGACCACCGCAGGGTCCTGCCGCTCGCGCCTCTCGCCGGAGCGAGCTTCCTGGTGTGGGTGGACGTCGCCGCCAGGATGCTCGCGGCGCCGGAGGAGCTGCCGCTCGGCGTCATCACGGCCGCGATCGGTGTGCCGTGCTTCATCTTCCTCATGCGCCGCAGGGCCTACGTGTTCGGAGGACGCTGATGCGCGTCGAGGTCGACCAGGTCGCGATCCGCGGCATCGTCGAGGACATCACGCTGCACGCCGACAACGAGGTCGTCGGCATCGTCGGCCCGAACGGCAGCGGCAAGTCGACCACGTTGCGCTGCGTCTACCGCGCGCTCAAGCCGGACGCGGGCGCCGTGCTGATCGACGGCGAGAACGTCCACAAGCGACACGACCTCGCCCGCGACCTCGCCGCGCTCACGCAGGAGTCGCAGGTCGAGTTCGACTTCACGGTCAGCGAGGTCGTGGAGATGGGCAGGCTGCCGCACGACCGCGATCCCGCCCGCGACCGTCGGGTGGTGGCGGACGCACTGGCCACAGTGGACGTCGAGCACCTCGCGGAGCGCAGCTTCCTCAGCCTGTCCGGCGGCGAGCGCCAGCGCGTGCTCATCGCCAGGGCGATCGCCCAGGAGCCGAAGGTCCTCGTGCTGGACGAGCCGACGAACCACCTCGACATCCGCCACCAGCTCGACGTGCTGTCCCTCGCCCGCGGCCTGGGCGTCACGGTGCTGACCGTCCTGCACGACCTGAACCTGGCCGCGTCATTCTGCGACCGGCTGCACGTCCTCGACGAGGGGCGTCTCGTGGCGGGCGGCACCCCGGAGGAAGTCCTGGTGCCCGAGCTGATCGCCAAGGTCTTCCACGTCACCGCACACGTCGTCACGCACCCCACCACAGGAGTTCCACAGCTCCTGTTCGACCAGGAGGTCACCCCTTGAGAACCGCACTCGTCACAGCCGCCCTGCTGCTCGTCTCCGGCTGTGGCGCCACGGTCGCGCAGGACGCCTCGAAGACCGACCCGGTCACCGTCACGAACTGCGGCCAGCAGGTCACGTTCGACCACGTTCCGTCCAAAGTGGTCACGAACGACACCGGCATCACCGAGCTGATGTTCGCGCTGGGCCTCTCCGACCGCATGGCCGGGTACGTCGTGAACGGCGACAACACCGCCGACCTCCGGACCTCGCCGTGGAAGACCGACTTCGGCAGCACCCGCAAGCTCGCCGACAAGATCTCCAAGGAGGTCGTGCAGGGCGCCAACGCCGACCTCGTGTTCGCCGGCTGGAACTACGGTTTCAGCGAGAGCACCGGTTTCACGCCGGACGCGTTGAAGCAGCTCGGAATCGGCACGTACCAGCTCACCGAGGCGTGCCGCAACGGCGTCGGCAAGCAGCGCGGCATCATGCCCGCCCTGGACGCGTTGTACACGGATCTCCGCAATCTCGGGAAGATCTTCCGCGTCGAGGCGAAGGCGGAGGAGCTCATCAAGGGCTACCAGCAGCAGATCGACAACGCGGCCAAGCTCATGGAGGGCAAGCCGCGCCCGAAGGTGTTCCTCTACGACAGCGGTCAGGACCAGCCCTTCACGTCCGGGAAGAACGCGGCCCCGCAGGACGTGATCGGCAAGGCCGGTGGCGACAACGTCTTCGGCGACCTCAACGACAGCTGGACCACGGTCAACTGGGAGGCCGTCGTGCAGCGCGACCCCGACGTGGTGCTGATCGTCGACTACGCGGACGGCGACTTCAACACACCTGAGCAGAAGCAGAAGTTCCTGGAGGGCTTCGCGCCGCTCGCGAACTCCCCGGCGATCAGGAACAAGCGCTTCTACGCCCTGCCGTACGCCGCGCTGGTCGAGTCGCCGCGCAACCCGGCGTCGATCGAGGCCTTCGCGAAGTACCTGGCTTCCGCGTGACCTCGGCACCCTGTCCACGGTCCTGGCCATCGGCGAGTCCGCACACCACGGCGGCGACGCCCGGCGTCCGACCAGTACTGCCAGGCGTGCGGCAGTACTCAGCGTAACCACATAGTGGGAGATTTCCTCCCGGCGCTTGGTACGTCGTGCTGAGCTGTGGCAGCATCCGCTACATGGCTCAGCACCTCGCCATCATTATCGACGAGCGCGTCGGGTAGTTGCCGCCCCTGGCACCCGACGCGCAGACCTCTCGCATCCCGCGGGGGGTCTTTTTGTTTGTCCGGATGAGGAGATGACCCGCGATGGCCGGCCCTACCGACGAGTTCCACGTCTACGACACGACGTTGCGCGACGGCGCACAACGTGAGGGCATTTCGTACTCTGTCACGGACAAGCTCGCGGTCGCGCGGCTGCTGGACGGGCTCGGCGTCGGGTTCATCGAGGGCGGCTGGCCCGGCGCGTTGCCCAAGGACACGGAGTTCTTCGCCCGTGCCGCGTCCGGTGACCTGGAGCTCAAGCACGCCAAGCTGGTCGCGTTCGGAGCGACCCGCAAGGCGGGGGTGAAGGTCGAGGAAGACCAGCAGGTCAAGGCACTCCTCGACTCCCAGGCGCCGGTCGTCACGCTCGTCGCGAAGTCGGACCTGCGCCACATCGAACGCGCGTTGCGCACGGACACCGACGAGAACCTCAGGATGGTGCGCGACACCGTCCGGTTCCTCAAAGATCACGGCAGGCGCGTCTTCCTCGACGCCGAGCACTTCTTCGACGGGTACGCGTTCTCCCCGGACACCAGCCTGCGCGTGCTGGAGTCCGCTGTGGAGGGTGGCGCGGACGTCGTCGTGCTGTGCGACACGAACGGCGGTCAGCTGCCGTTGGGTCTCGCTGAGACGGTCGCGGAAGTCGTCAAGAAGACCGGCTTCCGAGTAGGCATCCACTGCCAGGACGACACGTCCTGCGCGGTGGCGAACACCATCGCGGCCGTTCAGGCGGGCGCGACGCACGTTCAGTGCACCGCCAACGGATACGGCGAGCGAGCAGGCAACGCCGACCTGTTCGCCGTCGTGGGAAACCTCGTGACCAAGCTCGGCCTGGACGTGCTCCCGACCGAGGCACTGGCCGAGCTCACCCGTGTCTCCCATGCGTTGGCCGAGATCGCGAACATCGCACCCGACACCCACCAGGCCTACGTCGGGTCGTCAGCATTCGCTCACAAGGCGGGTCTGCACGCGAGCGCGATCAAGGTGGATCCGGAGCTGTACAACCACATCGATCCGGACATCGTCGGCAACGACATGCGGGTGCTGGTCACCGAGATGGCCGGCCGGGCGAGCATCGAACTCAAGGGACGTGAGTTCGGGCTCGACCTGGCCGGCCGGTCAACCGAGGTCGGCAGCGCGCTCAAGCGCGTCAAGGAACTCGAGGCGAAGGGCTGGTCGTTCGAGGCCGCCGACGCCTCCATGGAACTGCTGCTGCGCTCGGAGCTGTCCCAACTGGACACTCCTCCGTTCACACTGGAGTCCTACCGGGTCGTGCTCGACCACCGCTCCGACGGCGAGATCGTGTCCGAGGCCACGGTGAAGGTGCACGTGGCGGGGGAGCGGGTCATCGCGACCGCCGAGGGCAACGGTCCCGTGCACGCGCTGGACGCGGCCCTGCGCAAGGCGTTGCTGCCGCACCTGTCGTGGTTGGACGCGGTGGAACTGGCCGACTACAAGGTGCGCATCCTCACCGAGCACCCCGGCACGGACGCCGTGACGCGCGTGCTCGTCGAGTCGACGGACGGTGAGCGCGAGTGGACGACCGTGGGTGTGCACGGGAACATCGTCGAGGCGTCGTGGCTG
This sequence comes from Lentzea aerocolonigenes, assembly GCF_000974445.1. Lineage (GTDB taxonomy): Bacteria > Actinomycetota > Actinomycetes > Mycobacteriales > Pseudonocardiaceae > Lentzea > Lentzea aerocolonigenes. Next base: position 164,370 of record NZ_BBOJ01000013.1, on the reverse strand, counting down.
GCGCTGTGTGATGCGCTCGTGCACAAGTCGATGCGGAGTTCCAAGCCCGTCTAAAGTTGGGACGTGCGTATCGCCCGGATTGCTCACCCTCAAGGCGTGGCTTTCGTCGCCGTTCACGGCGACGAGGCCGCGGAAATCGCCGAACACCCCTTCGGCACGCCCACGTTCACCGGCCGCAAGTGGCCGCTGGCCGACGTCAGGCTGCTGGCGCCGATCCTGCCGACCAAGATCATCGGCATTGGCCGCAACTACGCCGACCACGCCGCCGAGCTCGGCAACGAGGTGCCGGCCGAGCCGTTGGTGTTCCTCAAGCCCAACACGTCGGTCATCGGCCCGAACGTCGAGATCAAGATTCCGGCCGCGTCCGAGCGCGTGGACTTCGAGGGCGAGCTGGCCGTCATCATCGGCCAGCCGTGCCGCGAGGTCTCGAAGGCCAAGGCGATGGGCGTCGTGATGGGGTACACCATCGCCAACGATGTCACCGCGCGCGACCTGCAGAAGAAGGACGTGCAGTTCACGCGTGCCAAGGGTTTTGACACGTTCTGCCCGATGGGTCCCTTTATCGAGACGGAGTTCGACCCGTCGGACGTCCGCGTCGTCACCGAGGTCGACGGGGAGGTCAAGCAGGACGGGCGTACTTCGTTGATGGTGCACGACATTCCGTCGCTCATCGAGTACGTGTCCGGCATCATGACGCTGCTCCCCGGTGACGTCATCCTGACCGGCACCCCGGCAGGCGTCGGCCCGATGACGGCCGGACAGACCGTTTCGGTGACTGTGGACGGCCTTGGCACGCTCACCAATCCGGTCGCAAATAGGTAGCCGTACGGAGCAATCCGGCGTTCGGCAGGTTACGCACTCGGGTACCCGCGAGTAACTTCCCGGTGTCATGACGGACCTGGCGTCCACCCGTGTGCTGCTGGTCGACGGTTCGCAGCTCCTCACCGAGGGACTGCGGATCTCGCTGCACCGCACGCACTGCTTCCGCGTTGTGGGCATCGCCCACACCGTGGCCGATGCCGCGCGCAGTCTGCGCAGCACACCGGTGGACCTGGTCGTCACGGACTTCGACGTGCCGGGCGCCGGTCCGCTGCGCACCGTGCGCGACACGGCGCAGTACCGGCCGAGCGCCCGCGTCGTCGTCCTGTCCAATGCGGACAGTCCGAGCTGGGCCCGCGCGGCGCTCGACGCCGGCGCGGTGGCCTACCTGCTCAAGACCTCACCCGTGGCCGAGCTGCTGCCGCTGATCGCGGCCGCCGTGCGCGGTGCTCCCGCCACGATCGACGCACGGGTGGGGTCGCTGGCGCGTCTCCCGGCGCGGATGCCTCCACCCGCCTCACTCGCCCAGCTGTCGGCGCGCGAGTTCGACGTGCTGGCCGAGATGGCGAAGGGCATGGACAACGCGCGCATCGCCCAGCGGCTCTTCATCAGCAACGACACCGTGAAGACCCACGTGAAGGCGATCCTGCGCAAGCTGGGCGCACGGGATCGCGCCCACGCCGTGGCGATGGTGCTCGGCGAGTCGTCCGAGGCCTTCGTCACGACCTAGTGGCGTCACGACCTGGCGATGGTCTGCGGCGCGCGGCGGGCGAACTCCGGCGCGTGCTCCGGGCGCGGCCCGATCGCGATCACGTACGCCGGCACCACCTGCAGGACCGGGAACCGCTGGGCGAGCCTGAGCGGCAGCGGCATGCCGGGGTTCGAGACCGTCTCCGTGCTGTTGAGCTTGCGGCCGAGGAACAACCGGTGGATGACCCGCTGCAGGGTCTGGATCACCACGGTCGGGAACAACCGCCGCCTGCGCACCTTCGCGAGCGCCGCGGGCGAGACCGTGCCCTGCCGCAACGGCTTCGCGAGCAGCCTGGCGGCGGCCACGGCGTCCTGCACGGCCAGGTTGATGCCGACGCCGCCGACGGGCGACATCGCGTGCGCCGCGTCACCGATGCACAGCAGACCGTCGACGTGCCAGCGCCGCAACCGGTCCAGCTTCACGTCCAGCAGCTTCGCCTCGTCGAGGGACTTGATGTGGTCCACCCGGTCGGCGAGCCACGGGACGAGCGTGACCACGCGCTCCCGGAACTTCTCGACGCCCTCGGCGCGGAGCTTCTGGTCCGTGCCCTTGCGGATCAGGAAGGCGCACTGGAAGTACTCGCCGCGCGGGATGAGGACCATGGCACTGCCCGCGCTGAACCGGCCACCGCCGCCCTTGACCGGGTCGTCCTCGTTGCGCGGCAAGCGGAACCACCACACGTCCATCGGCGCGCCGAAGCTGTACACGGGCAGGTTCACCGCGTCGCGCAGGATCGAGCTGCGGCCGTCCGCGGCGACGACGAGGTCCGCCGCGATCTCGCCCTCGTGCCCGTCGACCCGGTCCCGGTACTTCACGCCGGTGACCCTGTTGCCGCTCTTGGTGATCGCGGTGACCTCGGTGTTCATCCGCAGCGTGAACGTCGGTTCGAGCTTGCCCGCGTCCGCCAGCAGGTCGAGGAAGTCCCACTGCGGCACCATCGCGATGCGCTTGTTCGGGCCGGGCAGCTTCCTCAGGTCGGCGATCGTGGCCGTGGCGTTGCCGTCGAGCAGCGCCTCCATCCTGTCGATGTCCTGGTGCGGCACCTGTGCGAACGCGGGCCCCAGTCCCAGCTCGTCCATCAGCGTGAGCGTCGACGCGTGCACCGTGTCGCCGCGGAAGTCGCGCAGGAAGTCGGCGTGCTTCTCGAGCACCGTGACCTCGACGCCACCGCGCGCCAGCAGCAGCCCCAGCACCATCCCCGCAGGTCCGCCCCCGACGACGAGGCAGGTTGTCCTCTCCATCTCGATCCCCTCTTTTCAACCGCTGTTGAATAAACTCAGCATGCTCTTGATCGCCGCACGCGTCAAGCCGGGTTCGGTGTGACGCGGCTCGCCGAGCAGGCTTCAGTCCTCTGTGGACGGTCTGGGAAACCAGGCCCCGAAACGGTTGCGGCAGATGCGGAACGTCCTTGTGCGAGCTAAGGTGTCGCGCTCCTGGAACAGCCCGTTCGGGCAGCGACCGTTGCGTCGCCGAACAACACTCGACCGGGCGATTGCAATCAGCGTCCGGGTGAGCGTCACTAGTTCGTTCGGGGCCTCAAGGTCCGCTTGATCGTGCAAGGACCTATAGGAATCACCTCGTTAGCCGAATCGGACGAGGCCCCCTCGCACCTAACCTTCCGGGGTGACAACTGCGTCCCCGACTTTCACGCGTAAGAGAACCGGCGAGATCCGCGCTGTGTGCCTGGACGTCGACGACACACTTGTCGACTACAGCACGTCTTCGCGCGCCGCGTTGGCATCGATGGTCGGTAACGCCGACGCCTGGTCGTTGTGGCAGCGAATCACCGACGACCACGTCTCCCGCCAGCTCGCCGGCGAGCTCCAGTACGAGTCGATGCGCAACATCCGCACGCAGGCCTTCTTCGCCGCACTGGGCGAGGACCTGACCCTGGAGGAGGCCACCCGCCGCGAGCTCGGCCGCCAGGAGGTCCTCACCGCGGGCTGGTGCCTGTTCCCCGACGTGATCCCGATGCTCGACTGGCTGCGCGCGACAGGCCTGCCCATCGCCGCGATCAGCAACGCCTCGGGTCTTCACCAGCGCGTGAAGATCGCCCAGCTGGGCCTCTCCGAGTACTTCGACGCGGTCCTGATCGCAGGTGAGGTGGGCTGCGCCAAGCCGGACCGCGTGATCTTCCACACGGCCTGCCTCGCCCTGGGCGTCCCGCCCGGCGACACCGTCCACGTGGGAGACAGGCTCCACGCCGACGCCATCGGCGCGCGTGACGCCGGGATGCACGGCGTGTGGATCAACCGCACTGGACCGACCGGAGGAACACTGCCCGCCGGCCTGTCGTCCATCACGTCGCTCGCGGAACTGCCCGAGCTCCTCGTGTGCGAACTCTCCGCCGCAACCGCGTGAGATAGACCCTGAGACCGGCCTCTACCTGCGTGTTTGCGTGTGGGTGGGGGCCGATTTCACTTCTGGTGGGGGCGTGGTCTAGTATTTCTCCCGGCAGCAACGAGGGCCTCGGAACTCCCCAAGAGACAGACACAGGGACAACGAAGTCGATCGTGAAAGCCAATGGGGTATGGTGTAATTGGCAGCACGACTGATTCTGGTTCAGTTAGTCTAGGTTCGAGTCCTGGTACCCCAGCTGCGAAGGAAGAACTGCCCTCGGGTAAGCTTCCGGAGCTGCTGAAAATAGCAAGAACGAAGAACTGAATAGCCGGATTTGGACCGGACAGAACGATCTGATAAGGTTCAAACCAGCAAGAAGTTCTAGGGCCCCGTCGTCTAGCGGCCTAGGACGCCGCCCTCTCAAGGCGGTAGCGAGGGTTCGAATCCCTTCGGGGCTACAGAGGTGGGAGAGGCCTGTCAGCGGAGTGCGCTGACAGGCCTCTTTCGCATTGTCTTCTGGGGGCCGAGCCCCCAGACCCCCAGCCGGCGGGGCTTCGCCCCCCGGACCCCCGTAGGTTGCCTGCGTTGTGTGAGTGAGGCTTCGCTTCGCTCGCCATCTTGGGGGTGAGGCTTCGCTTCGCTCGCTAGTGGGTGGGCTCGCTTCGCATCGCCAATGTGCTCGGTGGGGCTTCGCTTCGCATCGCCAATGCGCTCGCCGGGAACTGGTGGTGGTTTTGAGGCGCTGTTTCTTGGATTGGGACTTGTCGGCGAGGAAACCTGTGACGCCGTAGTCGGAGTCACATCGGAGTGCGAACTCCTGTGTGTTCCGAATCGCTGAACCGGTCGAACTGACGGCGCGGGCATGCTCACTGGCACATCGCCCGAATCCCGCACTGGGCGGCACAGTCCGCGACAGACGTCACAGGGACTTCTTCCCCGTGCGGCGCGGGTGGAGGTCGGTTGGGCTGTTGGTCTGGTGCTCCTTGGCGATCTTCTTCGTGGTGTGGCGATCTTGGGGCGGCGTTCGCGTGTTGAGACGGGGTTCCGCGTGTCGCGTTGGAAGGTGCGGCGTGTCGCGGGGTGCAACGGCAACGGCCGCCCTCCCGTGGGAAGGCGGCCGTGGGTTCGCGTTGGTGCGTTAGAGGCGGCTTTGGAGGGCCTCGGCCGCTGCCAGGAGGTCGGCTGCCCAGCGCGCGCCCGGGCGGCGGCCCATTCGGTCAATGGGGCCGCTCACCGAGACCGCTGCCACTACTGCGCCCGAGGAGTCTCGGACCGGAGCTGAGACCGAAGCCACGCCTGGTTCTCGTTCGGCGACGCTTTGTGCCCAGCCGCGGCGGCGGACCTCCAGGAGGGTGCGTTCGCCGTACACGGCGTCAGCCAGGACGGCGCGCTGGGTGCCGGGGTCCGACCACGCGGCGAGGACCTTGGCACCCGAACCCGCCGTCATCGGAAGGCGCGCGCCGATGGGCACGGTGTCGCGCAAGCCCGACGGCGGTTCGGCCGCCGAGACGCACACGCGCTGCATGCCGTCGCGGCGGTAGAGCTGCACGCTCTCGCCGGTGATGTCGCGCAGGCGTGGCAGGACGGAGGAAGCCGCGTCCAGCAACGGGTCCGTCGCGCCTCCGGCGAGCTCGGCGAGAGCCGCGCCAGGACGCCAGCGGCCGTCAGAGCCTCGGCGCAGCAACCGGTGCACCTCGAGGCCCACGGCCAGGCGGTGCGCGGTTGCCCGCGGCAGGCCGGTGCGATTGCACAACTCGGCCAGGCCGCACGGATCTTTTGCTACGGCGTTCAACACGGCCACTGCCTTGTCCAGCACGCCGATCCCGCTATGCTGTCCCACAAGCCGATACTAACTTCCCAGACAGTGAGAAGTCCAGATCTGTCGGCACGTCCATACTGTGGGAGATGTCGCGATGAGCCGCACGCTCGCGGAGAAGGTGTGGGAGGCACACGTTGTGCGCCACGGCAGTGGTGCGGAGCCGGACCTCCTCTACATCGACCTCCATCTGCTCCACGAAGTCACCAGCCCCCAGGCGTTCGACGGACTGCGCCTGGCGAACCGGAAGCTGCGCAGGCCCGACCTGACGATCGCGACCGAGGACCACAACGTCCCCACGGTCGACATCGACAAGCCGATCGCCGACCCGGTGTCGCGCACGCAGGTCGAGACGCTTCGCCGCAACTGCGCGGAGTTCGGTGTGCGCCTGCACCCGATGGGAGACCTCGAGCAGGGCATCGTCCACGTGGTGGGCCCGCAGCTCGGCCTCACGCAGCCCGGCATGACCGTGGTGTGCGGTGACAGTCACACGTCCACGCACGGTGCGTTCGGTGCGCTGGCGTTCGGCATCGGCACGTCCGAGGTGGAACACGTGATGGCGACGCAGACGTTGCCGTTGCGTCCGTTCAAGACGATGGCCATCAACGTCGACGGTGCGCTCAAGCCCGGCGTCACGGCGAAGGACATCATCCTCGCGGTCATCGCGAAGATCGGAACCGGTGGCGGGCAGGGCTACGTGCTCGAGTACCGCGGCGCGGCGATCGAGAACCTGTCGATGGAAGCGCGCATGACGGTCTGCAACATGTCGATCGAGGCGGGTGCGCGCGCCGGCATGATCGCACCGGACCAGACGACTTTCGACTACATCGAGGGGCGTCCGCACGCACCGTCCGGCGCGGACTGGGACGCGGCTGTCGAGTACTGGAAGACGCTGCGCACCGACGACGACGCGACGTTCGACGCCGAAGTGCACATCGACGCCGACGAGCTCACCCCGTTCGTCACGTGGGGCACGAACCCCGGGCAGGGCCTGCCTCTGGGCGCGAACATCCCCGACCCCGAGCAGATCGCGGACGAGAACGAGCGCGTGGCCGCCGAGAAGGCGCTGACGTACATGGGCCTCGAGCCCGGCACGCCGCTGCGCGACATCCGCGTGGACACCGTCTTCCTCGGCTCGTGCACGAACGGACGCATCGAGGACCTGCGCGCCGCCGCGGACGTGCTCAAGGGCAAGCACGTCGCTTCAGGAGTACGGATGCTGGTCGTCCCCGGTTCGATGCGGGTGCGCAAGCAGGCCGAGGAAGAGGGCCTGGACAAGGTCTTCCTCGACGCGGGCGCCGAGTGGCGGCAGGCCGGCTGCTCGATGTGCCTTGGCATGAACCCGGATCAGCTCGCCCCCGGTGAGCGCAGCGCGTCGACCTCGAACCGCAACTTCGAGGGCAGGCAGGGCAAGGGCGGCAGGACGCACCTCGTGTCGCCGCTCGTCGCCGCCGCCACGGCCGTGCGCGGCACCCTCTCCGCCCCCGCAGACCTGGAGAACTGACCATGGATGCCTTCACCACCCACACGGGCGTCGGCGTGCCGCTGCGCAGGTCCAACGTGGACACCGACCAGATCATCCCGGCCGTCTACCTCAAGCGCGTGACCCGCAGCGGGTTCGAGGACGGCCTCTTCGCCGCCTGGCGCGGTGACGAGCACTTCATCCTCAACCAGGAGCCCTTCAAGGCAGGCAGCGTCCTCGTGGCGGGTCCCGACTTCGGCACCGGTTCCTCTCGCGAGCACGCCGTCTGGGCGTTGATGGACTACGGCTTCCGCGTGGTCGTGTCGTCACGTTTCGCAGACATCTTCCGGGGCAACGCCGGCAAGCAGGGCCTCGTGGCGGCGCAGTGCAGCCAGTCCGATGTCGAGCTGCTGTGGAAGTTGTTGGAGTCCGAACCCGGCACGCCGGTCACCGTGGACCTCACCGACAAGACCGTTCGCGCCAAGGACTTGGTAGCCCCGTTCGAGATCGACGACTACACCCGCTGGCGCCTTCTGGAGGGCCTCGACGACATCGCTTTGACACTCCGCCACGAGGCCGAGATCAGCGATTTCGAGGCCAATCGCCAGACTTGGTTGCCCACAACGGATCCGCTTCAGGCGGTCTGAGAGGGGGCCGGATTCTCCCCTTGAGAGGGGCGAATCCGGCGCCTCCTGTCCCTCGAAGGGGCGCAATTAGCCACGCCACAACGAAAAAGTTGGCGTGGCGATTGGTATTTCTTGCGATTTGGGCCTACCGTTGCGTTCTAGTCGGCCCGACGCTAGGGCCGTGAGCGTCCTGGGAGGGACTGAAGGTGAACAAGGCCCAGCTCATCGAGGCGCTCGCCGAGCGCCTGGGAGACAAGAAGACCGCGGGTGCTGCTGTTGACGGCATCGTCGATGTGATCGTGCGTAGCGTCAACAAGGGCGAGAAGGTCAACATCACGGGCTTCGGCGTCTTCGAGAAGCGTGCCCGTGCGGCTCGCACCGCGCGCAACCCGCGCACGGGCGAGACCGTGAAGGTCAAGAAGACCAACGTGCCCGCGTTCCGCCCCGGCTCGACGTTCAAGGACGTCATCAGCGGTGCGAAGAAGCTGCCGAAGGCCGTTGCCGCCAAGGCTGCTGCCAAGCCGGCCGCTGCTGCCGCCGCGAAGCCCGCGGCTGCGAAGGCGCCCGCCACCAAGGCGGCGACCACCACCCGCGCGACCACCACGCGCACCCGCACGGCCGCGGCCGCCACCAAGGCGCCCGCGACCCGTCGCACCACCACGGCCGCCGCGAAGCCCGCTGCTGCCAAGGCGCCCGCGAAGGCGACCGCCACGAAGACCGCCGCCGCCAAGACGACGGCTGCGAAGGCCCCCGCGGCCCGCAAGACCGCTGCCGCCAAGACGACGGCTGCGGCCAAGCCCGCTGCGAAGACCACGGCTGCCAAGCCGGCTGCTCGCAAGACGGCTGCCAAGAAGAAGTGAGACGGGCCTCCTGAGGGAGGCTGCGCCACTTCAGCAACTACGCGGAAGGCCTCGGTGTGCGCACACCGGGGCCTTCGTGTTTGTCTGCCGCTGCTTCGCAGACGGCGGCGAGTTCGCCCTCAGTCGGTCGTCCGGCCACCGCTTCGGGCCGAATCGCCTTCGGCGGTTGACCCGAAGAGGCGACCGGACGACCGACGCGAACTCGCGGATCCAAGGCGCGCCTGGAGCCGTTGGCCTGCGAGGAAAGGCTGCCCGGACGTGCTCGGCACCCCCGGAAAGGCCCGTCCTCGATTGTCAGGCAACTCCGCTGTCGACCAGGCGCCTTCCTCGACTTCGTGGACGGGCGGCCCTGGAGCCGTTGGGCCTGAGGGGAAGGCGGCGACGCCCCCGGGACCCCCGGAAAGACCGGTCCGCAAATTCTCAGCCACCACCGCTGTCGAACCGTCCGCCCACCCAATACGTATAACGTCCGAGAAGGCCGGGAAACGCCCTGCCCGCCAATAGAAATAACGCCCACACGCCTGCGAACGCCTCCCGGACAAGCGAAACCGCCGCCTCCCGGCCCGACTTGGTTGCCAGAGGCGAACTTTCGTCGAGCGGGGAGACGGCGGCTGAAAACGTCTGCAACGACCCTCAGGGGCGGGGCAGCGCCGAGGGCAGATAGTGCGCCGACACCAGCGTTGGCCAGCGGGAAGGCGAGTCCGAAGTGGACCACGTGCCGAACGGCCGCGTGAAGGCGAGCACCCACACGCTGCCCTTCTTGCAGGGGATTTCGTCGAGCCGCAGCCCGCCCAGCTCTGCCAGCGACTGCACGACCGACGGGATGACGCCGCCCTGGGACGACACGACGGCCCTGCCCTCGTCGGCCGCGACCTCCAGCAGTCGCACGAGACCCGCGTCCGGGTCCGGCCAGAAGCCCTCCTCGGACAGCCGGGGCTCCTCCGCGATGTCGACCGCCAGGTCCTCGGCCACGCCTCGCACGGTGTCCACACAACGCACCCTGGGAGCCGTGTGGACGCGCGTGGGTGACCACAGGGGCAGCAACGAGCGCAGCGCCGCGGCCTGGCGCCAGCCGGCGTCTGAGAGGGGACGAAGGTCATCGTCGTCGTCCCACTCGGACCGCTTTCCCGCCTTCGCGTGCCGCACCAGCAACACCAGCAACAGGTCGGCGGGCAGCCGGCTGAACTCCTTCAGCACCGCGCGGTCCGGTTCGTAGGTGAGCAACGCCGAGGCTTCTTCGACCGGCAGCCAGCGGAGTTCGTCCACCTCGTCATTGGGTTCGAAAGAACCGGAGACGGCCTCGGCGGCGTAGTAGTCGACCGTCTTGGGCACGCCTCGCACCGAGTACGAGACCTGCCGCAAATGGCGGCCGAGCACGCAGGAGAATCCGGTTTCCTCCTCCACCTCGCGCACCGCGCAGGCGGGAATCGTCTCTCCCGCGTCGAGTTTGCCCTTCGGCAAGGACCAGTCGTCATAACGCTGGCGGTGCGCGACCGCGACTTCGACGTCACCGTCGGCATCGCGCCAGAGCACCGCCCCAGCAGCTTTGATCACCCAAGAGCTCCGTGCTCGTGCAGCAGTTCCATTTGGTGGTCGCGCACCGACGAACCGTCCGACGGTGACGCGTCCCATTCCCCGTCCGAGCGCAGCACCCAGCAGCGCGTCTGCGGGTCGAGCGCCGAGGTGAAGACCTCGTCCAGCTGCTTCTTCAGGCGTGGCGTGTTCACGCGCACGGCGACCTCGACGCGGCGGTCGAGGTTGCGGTGCATCATGTCCGCGCTGCCGATCCAGTACTCGTCGCAGGCGACGAAGTGGAAGATCCGCGAGTGCTCCAGGAACCGGCCGAGGATCGAGCGCACCCGGATGTTCTCCGACAGGCCCTTGATGCCCGGCTTCAGGCCGCAGATGCCGCGCACGACCACGTCCACGGGCACGCCGGCCTGTGATGCGCGGTACAGCGCGTCGATGACCTGCTCGTCCACGAGCGAGTTCACCTTGATGCGCACACCGGAGGTCTCACCCGCCTGCGCGCGCTCGATCTCGAGGTTGATGCGCTCCACGATGCCCTTGCGGACGCCGTAGGGGGCGACGAGCAGCGAGCGGTACTCGTCCTGGCGCGCGTAGCCGGTGAGGACGTTGAAGAGGTCCGTGAGGTCCGCGCCGATCGTCGGTTCGGCGGTCAGGATGCCGACGTCCTCGTACAGCCGCGCGGTCTTCGGGTTGTAGTTGCCGGTGCCGATGTGGCAGTAGCGCCGGATCGTCGAGCCCTCCTGGCGCACCACGAGCGAGGTCTTGCAGTGCGTCTTCAGGCCCACCAGGCCGTAGACCACGTGCACGCCCGCCTTCTCCAGCGTGCGGGCCCACTTGATGTTCGCCTGCTCGTCGAAGCGCGCCTTGATCTCGACCAGCGCCACGACCTGCTTGCCCGCCTCCGCCGCGTCGATCAGCGCGTCCACGATGGGCGAGTCGCCCGAGGTGCGGTACAGCGTCTGCTTGATGGCGAGCACGTGCGGGTCCGCGGCGGCCTGCTCGATGAAGCGCTGCACCGACGTGGAGAACGAGTCGTACGGGTGGTGCACCAGGACGTCGCCCTCGCGCAGCGTCGCGAACACGCTCTTCGGCGTCTCGCGCTCCCCGAACGCCGGGTGCGTCGCCGGCACGAACGCCGGGTCCTTCAAGGTCTTGCGGTCGATGCCGTAGAGCTGCCACAGGCACGACAGGTCGAGCAGGCCCGGCACGGTCACGACGTCGTGCGGGTCCACGTCCATCTCGCGCAACAACAGTTCGAGCATGTGCTCGGTCATGTCGTCGGCGACCTCCAGGCGCACCGGAGGGCCGAACCGGCGGCGGGCGAGCTCACGTTCCAGCGCCTGCAACAGGTCCTCGTCGCGGTCCTCCTCGACCTCCAGGTCCGCGTTGCGCGTCACCCGGAACGCGTGGCACTCGATGACCTCCATGCCGGCGAACAGCTCGCCCAGGTGCGCGGCGATGAGTTCCTCCAGCGGCAGGAAGGTCGCCGACGAGGACGACCGGTCCGCCTCGACGCGGACGAGCCGCGGCACGTTGTCCGGCACCTTCACGCGGGCGAACCGCTCGCCGCCGCCCTCGGGGTCCCGCACGGTCACGGCGAGGTTCAACGACAGCCCGGAGATGTAGGGGAACGGGTGCGCCGGGTCGACGGCCAGCGGCGTCAGCACCGGGAAGACCTGCTCGCTGAAGTAGTTCGAGAGCCTCAGCCGGTCGTAGTCGGTGAGGTCGCCCCACGTCACGATGCTGATCCGGTGCTCTTCCAGGCCAGGCCGGATGTGGTCGAGGAACGCGCGGGCGTGCTGCTCGACGAGTTCCTGCGAGCGCTTGGAGATCGCCACGAGCTGCTCGAGCGGTGTGAGCCCGTCCGCACTGCGCACCGTGAGGCCGGTCTCCGCGCGCCGCTTCAGGCCCGCGACCCTGACCATGTAGAACTCGTCCAGGTTCGACGCGAAGATCGCGAGGAACTTCGCGCGCTCCAGCAGCGGCTGCGAGGAGTCCTCGGCCAGCGCGAGCACGCGCGAGTTGAAGTCCAACCAGGACAGTTCCCGGTTGAAGTACCGGTCGTCCGGGAGGTCCGTGGGCAGGGCGCTCGACGTCACCGCGGGCGGCGCCGAGGGGACGCTGCGCACCGGCGTCGCCACCGGCTGGGTCGGCTGGGTCTTCGTCCGCGGAGGGTTGGAGGCCCGCCTGGTCGCCGCGCGAGGCTGCTTGCGCGGGTTCGCCGCGGGCGGAGGCGTCGCCTTGCTGCGCGTCGAGCGGCGTCGGGAGGGGGTCGCCTTGCCGTCGTTGTCGTCCGTGCTCACGCCCCGCATTGTTCCGCACTATCGCCGCGCGCGCCCCTAGCCAGAACGACCGACTGGTGAACTCCTCGTCACAGAACAGGCAGGCGAAGGGCGACGACGACCCCGTCGGGACTACGTTCGAGGGTCACCCGCTGACCCGGACGCAGCATTCGCCAGCCACCCGCGGTGACCGCCTCGGCGCTCACGTCGACGAGAACGCCGTCGTCCCGGAGCACAGTGGCGGAACCGTCACTGTTGAACGTTGACACGGTCGCCTGCACGGAGCAGAAGCCTAGACGTTCGGACCTACACGTCTCATTCGAGCCGCGCCAGGGTCGATCCATGAAGGTTATAGCCACAATCACTGCGGCGACCCTGTTGGCCTTCACCACGGCAGGACTGGCTTCGGCTGCGGCGGCCGAACCCAGGACTCCGGAGGTGGACAAACCACGGTTGCAGGCGGCGGCCAAGAACGTGCGCCTGAAGGCCTCACTCCCCGGTACCGAACGGGCCATCTCGATCGCGTTCGCCCAGTACGGGCCTCGCGACGTCGCGTTCGTCAGCATGGAGACCGGGCTGAAGACGTTCGACGTCACCGATCTGGACAAGCCCGAGCTCCTCGACCACCTCACCAAGGAGGAGATGGCGCTGCCGGGCGACGACCCGACGAAGCGCTTCTGGGAGAACGAGGACATCAACGTCGACCCCAAGCGCAAGCTCGCGTTCCTGGCGCGGGAGGTCAACTCGTTCGGCCGGACGCTGCCCGGCGACCGCCCGACCGGCAACTACATCGTGTCCGCTGTGGACCCGGCCGACCTCAAGATCCTGAGCTTCCACCGGCAGAACACCGGTCACACGAGCACCTGCATCAACGACTGCCAGTTCCTCTGGACGGCAGGACTCGACCGGTCGGACGCCAAGACCGGGCGGATCTTCGTCACCGACATCCGCGATCCCAAGACACCGAAGGAGCTGCCGGTCTCGGTGGACGTCCGCGGCAAGGCGGGCGAAGGCAAGATCACGCACGACGTCCAGGTCGACGCCCAGGGCATCGCGTGGGTGGCGGGCGACGACGGCACCCGCGGCTACTACACGCAGGGCTGGCACCGCGACCCGTTGAGCGGCAAGTACCGCGAGGCGAAGGCGTGGGACCCGGTCGCCTACGCGGGCGGCACCGTGCCCAAGGCGGACATGCCGACCTCGTTCACGCACAACTCGTTCCGCCCGGTCGGCCGCACGCTCGCCGACGGTCCCGCGCCCACGCGTGAGAACCCGGCGGGTTCGCTGCTCCTGCACACCGAGGAGGCGTTCGGGTCACCCACGTGCAAGACCGAGGGCCGGTTCGTCATCTCCTCACTGCAGGGCACTCACAACGGTGAGGGCTGGGGCGAGAAGCCCAAGGAGATGAGGACGGTCGGCATCTGGAGTCCCGACGACCAGGAGGGCACGATCCCCGGCAACGTCACGTGCTCCGCGCACTACTTCGACGTGCAGAAGCGGATCGTGGCCTACTCCTGGTACAACCAGGGCACCAGGCTCCTGGACATCTCCAACCCCGCCAGGCCGATCCAGATCGGCTACTGGCGTCCGGACACCGCGACGTCGTGGGCGCCGTACTGGCACCGCAACACGGTGTTCGTCGCCGACATCTCGCGCGGCGTCGAGATCCTGGAGCTGGAGAAGGGCGCGTACGACGCGCAGGCGAGCGGGACCCCGGTGACGCTCACCACGCAGCACGCCACCGAACTGGCCAGGGAGAGCGACCGGGAACCCGTGCCGCTCGCCCCGAACCCGTTCTACGGCTGGGCCTGCCCGATGGTCGCCAACCGCGACGACTCGGACTGCGGCGTCGGAGCCTGCGGCGCACCCTGCTGAGTTTCCCTCTGGGCAACGGCCGTCCTGACGGCGGCCGCGGCGCGCTGGCGAGTGATCACCCGACGGCCGAGGTTGATCATCGGGATCTCGACGGTCACGTAGAGGACGCTCGCCAGCACCAGTCCCAGCGCCGTGACCACCACGGACTGTCCGATGCCGGACATCGCGGGCCAGAAGAACGCGATGACCGTCGCGGCGATCGTCTGCACCAGGTAAAGCGAGTACGAGCGTTCACCGACGAACTGCATCGGCTTCGTGGACAGGAAAGTCGTGGCCGGCCCCGGCGCGATCAGCGAGGTGAGCAGCACCGCGGTCGCGAGCGCGTAGACCGGAATGACCAGCACGTGACCGGGAATTCCGTTGAGTCCGTCGAGGAGTGCGGCGATCGGCTTCACGCTCAGGTGCACGGCGACGAATCCGAACGCGACGACGACCTGCGCCGCCGGATTCGTGAGCGGGCGAAGCAGAGCGAATCCGCGCGGGCTGTGCAGCGCGATCGCCAGCAGCACACCGGTCAGGATCGAGAAGTAGTGCAGCGGCCAGCCGGGGTTGCTGTGCGACGCGGTGAAGTTCACGACCACGAGTGCGAGCAGCATGCCGAGGGCGGCGGCACCGGCGCGGCGCTTCAGCACGACGGTGCCCAGCGCGATCGCCACCAGCGGCCAGACCAGGTAGAACTTCTGCTCGATGCCCAGTGACCAGGACTGTCCGTACGGGCTGGACCCGGCGAACTCGTTGGTGAAGGTCAGGAAGTACTTCAGCGCCGGACCGATGCCGTTGCTGACGAACGTGCCCGCGACCGCCGAGCCGACGGCCGTGACGAGCAGGACCACGAAGTAGACGGGCAGAATCCGGAACGCCCGCCGCAGGTAGAACTCCTTCAGCGAAATCCGTCCGGTGCCGCGCTCCTCGCGCAGCATCAGGGTGGTGATGAGGAATCCGCTGAGGACGAAGAACATCTGAACCCCCGCCCACCCCTGCAGCCAGTCCGGGCCCCCGTAGTGGAAGAACACCACCAGCACCGCGGCAATGGCCCTCAGGCCGTCAAGAGCGGGAAAGCGGCGCAACGCCAGGTAGTCGGCGTGCGTCAACGACTTCATGCAGGAACACCTCGGGGCAAGCGTCGGGGTACGGCGTCGGGGGATACGCCGTTCGCATCAAGGGATACGGATGTATAAGGTGCTGGGGTTTCCCGCCGAGTTGCTCGAAACAACATTTTCGTGGCGTTCGTCACTGTTTCAACAGCGCGACAGCGGTGACAGCGCGGACAGGGGAGCGACCGCCGCAACGCGCCATCCCTGCTGCGTGAGCGCGCCGCCGTGCACCTCCAGCCAGTAGCCGCCTTCAGTCGTGTGCACGGTCGCGCCGCTGCGGATGTCCGTGACGTAGGACGACTCCGACTGCCACGACACGAAGTCGCCGCTGACCCGCGGGAAGACGATCCCCTCGGTCCTTGGCTTGATCTCCGCGAGCTCACGCGGTTCGGTCCAGCCCTCGCGCCAGCCGTGCAACGCGTCGCCCTGCGTCCACACCACCGTGCGGCCGTCGGACGTGGCGGTCCTGGGTTTCGCCTCGGTCAGCTGCTCGGGCAGCGCCCCTTCAGCGCGGAACCTCCCGTCCTGCAACCACACCACGGTGTCGCCGAGGAACACCGGCTCCTTGCCCTGGCCGATGACCCTGTCCTTCTTCTTGGCGAGGTCGTAGACGTGCACACCGGAACCGTCGGACCAGGCGGCCTTGCCGTTGTGCACCACGGCACCGCTCTCGCCGATCCGCACAGGCGCGCCGTCGTTGCGCGCGTCCCACGCGTAGGTCGCCGCGGTGTCGTCGGACGGGCTCTGCTTCGTCGAGAACGTCACCCAGCGCCCGTCGAACTCGACGTCGAAGAGCTGCGCGTCGTTCTGCACGGCCATGACCTGCTGGCGTTTCCTGCTGTCGCGCAACACGAGCTCGGTGGTCCTGTTGCGCGTGGTCTTGACCAGCGTGACGTCGGCGTTCTCGTTCGCGGCGACGACGGTGACCTTCTCGTGCGAGCCGGTCTCCGTGGTGTTGCGGGACAGCTGGTCCTTCCAGTCCTGGGGCAGGTCCACCCGGCACGAGTTGAGCGTGCTCGGTGCGGTGTAGTCGGACGGCCGGTCGATCGGAACGGCGGCGACACAGCCCGCGACGGCCGTGATCCCCGCCAGCGCGATGAGCGCTCGCATGCATCTCCCAAGTCGTGATCACGCCAGTGACCCGGAAGACGCGTGAGGAGCGCTCAGGTTGTCCAGGCGGGCAAGGCGTTCGCGGTGTGCGCGCCCAGACCGAGGGTGAGCGCGAGCCGCAGATCCTCTTCCGTGTCCACGTCACAGCGCAGCGACGGCCACGGCCCGATCAGCGCGACCGCACCGGAAATCCGGTGGTGGCCGGCGGACCCGACGCCGAACCTCGGGTCGAGCTCACCTCCGGGTGCGGCGAGGAGCAACGTCGTGCCGGTGCCCTGGCGGTCGGGAACGAACGCGCGCCGGTTGCTCGCCGCCTCGAGCGCCGCCTGGAGTTCCGCTGACCTGAGCGCGGGCAGGTCGGCCTGGAGCGCGCCGATGCGATCGGACCGCAGCGTGCGCGCGCCGTGCTTCAACGCCGCGTTGAGTCCGGGTTCGGCGGGTTCCGGCAACGACTCGACGCCCAGCGCCGCCATCTCGGCGGCGACGGCGGGGTCCGATGTGATCGTCACCACGCGACGGACACCGGGCGTGGCCGCGGCGGCGCTCACCGTGTCCATGGCGAGCGCGAGCGCCAGCGCCGCGTGTGACACCGGATCTCCACCGGTCGCGCTGGTCAGTCTGGTCTTGGCCCTGTCGAGCGTTTTGACCGGAACCACGAGGTCAACTTCATCCCGCACCTCGTCATAGTCCACGATCTGACGACTAATGTGCTCAGGGGCGCAGTTCCTGCAGGTCGGGAGTGAGGAGAGGGTCCACGTGGCCAAGGAGAAGGGCGGCTTCTGGGTCGGAGTCGCCGCGGCGATCGTCTACCCCATGTCGTTCGTGCTGGGCAGGCACCGGATCCTGCACGGCGACCGCATCCCGCGCCAGGGATCGGCGCTGCTGGTGATGAACCACATCTCGCACCTCGACCCGTGCTACGACGCCGTCTTCGTGCACAAGAACGACAGGGTGCCGCACTTCCTCGCCAAGCACAGCCTGTGGAACGTGCCGATCATGGGCGCGATCCTGAAGGGCGCGAAGCAGATCCCGGTCTACCGGGGCACCTCGGACGCGCAGCAGAGCCTGCGGGAGGCGCACAACGCGCTGGCCACCGGTCAGGTCGTGGTGATCTATCCCGAGGGCACCATCACCAAGGACCCGGACGGCTGGCCCGCGAACTCCCGCACCGGCGTGGCGCGGCTCGCGTTGCAGCACGACGGCCCGGTGATCCCGGTCGCCCGCTGGGGCACGCTCGACCTCTACAACCACTACCAGAAGAGGTTCCGCCCGTTCCCGCGCAAGACGATCACGCACGCCGTCGGCGAGCCGATCGACCTGTCCGCCTACCGCGGCAAGGAGGAGACGCTCCCGTTGCTGCGCGAGGTCACCGATCTGCTGATGAACCACGTGAAGGCCCAGCTCGCCGAGGTGCGCCAGGAGCAGGCGCCCGAAGGCTTCTACGGACCGAGGAAGGCCTGAACCCATGGCGATCGAACGTGTTGCGGTGCTCGGCGCCGGTTCGTGGGGCACGACCTTCGCGAAGGTCGTCGCGGACTCCGGTCCCGAGGTCGTGCTGTGGGCGCGCAGGCAGGAGGTCGCCTCGACGATCACCGAGACCCGCGTGAACGCCGACTACCTGCCCGGCATCTCGTTGCCCGCCAACCTCGCCGCCACCTCCGACCCGGCGAAGGCGCTGGACGGTGCGGACGCGGTGGTGCTGGCGGTGCCGTCGCAGACGCTGCGGGTGAACCTGTCGGCGTGGAAGGAGCTGCTGCCGCCGGACGCGACGCTCGTGTCGCTGTCCAAGGGGGTCGAGCTCGGCACGCTGAAGCGGATGAGCGAGGTGATCCGCGAGGTCGCCGAGGTCGACGAGTCGCAGGTGGCCGTGGTGTCCGGGCCGAACCTGGCCAAGGAGATCGCCGTCGGGCAGCCGACCGCGACCGTCATCGCGTGCACGGACCACGACCGCGCGGTCGACCTGCAGCACGCGTGCTCCAACTCGTACTTCCGCCCGTACACCAACACCGACGTCGTGGGCTGCGAGCTCGGCGGGGCGTGCAAGAACGTCATCGCGCTGGCGTGCGGCATGGCGGCGGGCATGGGCTTCGGCGACAACACGATGGCGTCGATCATCACGCGCGGCCTGGCCGAGACCGCACGTCTGGGCGCGGCTCTCGGGGCCGACCCGCTGACGTTCGCCGGCCTGGCGGGTCTGGGCGACCTGGTGGCGACCTGCGCGTCGCCGTTGTCGCGCAACCGGACCTTCGGCGAACGGCTCGGCAAGGGCGAGACCCTCGCGCAGGCGCAGGAGGCCGCGCACGGTCAGGTCGCCGAGGGCGTGAAGTCGTGCTCGTCGATCCGCGAGCTCGCGGCCGCGCACGGCGTGGACATGCCGATCACCGAAGGCGTGCACCAGGTGTGCCACGACGGGCTGAGCGTGCGCGAGCTCGGTGTCGCGCTGCTGGGCCGCGACCGGAAGCACGAGCGCCAGTGAGCGAGCTCGGTGACGGCACTCGGGTCGTGCACGCGGTGTCGGGCGAGCCGGGCGAACCGTTCGGCGCGCAGCCGGTGTTCGCCTCGGCGTACCACCTGGGCGGTCAGGACTACTACGGCCGTGCGGGCAACCCGACGTGGCGGTCGCTGGAAGCCGCGCTGGGCTCGCTGGAAGGCGGCGAGTGCGTCGTCTTCCCGTCCGGCATGGCCGCGATCTCCACGTTGCTGCGGACCGTTCTGTCCACTGGGGACACTCTGGTGCTGCCGTCGGACGGGTACTTCCTCACCCGCAAGTTCGTGTCCGAAATGGACCTGAACGTGGTCGAGGTGCCCACGGCGGGACCGTATCCGTCCTTCGAGGGCGTGCGGCTCGTGCTGCTGGAGACGCCGTCGAACCCCGGCCTGGACGTGTGCGACATCGCGACGCTGGCCGAGGCCGCTCACGCCGCGGGTGCGTTGCTTGCCGTGGACAACACGACGGCGACCCCGCTGGGGCAACGGCCGTTGGAGCTCGGCGCGGACATCGTCGTCGCATCGGACACCAAGGCGCTCGCGGGCCACAGCGACGTCCTCTTCGGACACGTGACGGTGGCTTCTGCCGAGCTGGCCGCGCGAGTCCGCGACGCCCGGACGTTGAACGGCGCGATTGCGGGACCGTTCGAGACGTGGCTCGTGATGCGCGGCCTGGGAACGCTCGACCTGCGGCTCGCGCGGCAGGCGGAGAACGCGGCGGCGATCTACGAGCTGCTCAAGGGCCGGGTCGCGAACCTGCGCTGGCCGGGTGCCTCGGACGACCCGGCGTACCTGGTGGCGGCGCAGCAGATGCGGCGGTTCAACGGCGTGCTGACGTTCGAGCTGCCGAGCGTGCAGGCGGTGGACGAGTTCCTGTCGCGGTCGAAGCTGGTGTCGGCGGCGACGTCGTTCGGCGGCCTGCACTCCACCGCGGACCGGCGCGCCCAGTTCGGCGATCCGGTGCCGGAAGGCCTGGTGCGGTTCTCGGCCGGCTGCGAGGACACCGAAGACCTGACCGCAGACGTGTCCCAAGCTCTGGGCCTGGTTTGACAGGGGGTCCCGGTTCCGGGACCCTCTGGCACATGTCCTTCAGCGCACTGTGTTGTACCTGGCGATAGTCCCGCGTCCTCTTTTCGCGCACTCGCCATGGTTAGGACTGTTCTTCCCGATGTTCGCCGTTCCCGAGAACACCGTCGTACTGCCTGAAAACTCCGCGCTGCTGCACCCCGTCCGGGTGGCGCTGTCGTGGGCGGCCGACCGCGACCGCTGGAAGCACCTGCTCCGGTACGACCCGGAGGAGCGCTTCTCGGCGTTGGTCGACAAGACCGACGACCAGGAGATCTGGCTGATGAGCTGGCTCCCCGGTCAGACGGCCTCGCTGCACGACCACGCCACGACCTCGGGTGCGTTCACCGTGGTCAGCGGCCTGCTGACCGAGGTAGTCACCACGAAGATCCAGGTCGTGCACTCCCTTCACGCCGGTCAGTCGCGCGTGTGGGGGCCGGGCTACGTGCACCAGGTGCGCAACGACGGCGTGGATCCGGCCGTGTCGATCCACGTCTACCGCCACGGCACACGCGCCATGAACCCGTACCGCTACGACCCGGTCAACGGGCCCGTTCGCTGACGTGCGGCGGGATGGCCTTGTCCGTCTCGTGCGGCACCGGCGCACCCCACGTCTGCACGAGCGGCATGTGTCCCGCCCACACGAGGTTCGCTTCGAGGTCCGACGGCTCCTCACCCGGACCGCCCTCGCGCACCTTCACGCTCGCCTCGGTGAGGTCGATCTCCAGCGCGACGGTCTGCGCGAGCTCCTTGCGGGACGGGCCGCGCGCGTAGTCCCAGCTGCCCGGCGTGACGTGCTCGACGATCACCTTCAGCGCGTGCTCGGGGTCCTCGGCGACCTTCGCGGTGCCGTGGACGATCGCCGACCGGTAGTTCATCGAGTGGTGGAACACCGACCGCGAGTACACGACCCCGTCCACGAGCGTGACCGCGACGCAAACAGGCTTGCCTTCGATCATGCTCCTGATGGACCGTGAGCCCGTCGACCCGTGCAGGAAGATGCGGTTGCCGTCCCGCCCGTACGCGGTGGGGATGAGGAACGGCGCTCCGTCGACCTCCACGGCGAGGTGGCAGACCAGGCCCGCGTCGAGGATGTCGTAGAGCACCTGGCGGTCCTGGACGGCTCGCTTCTTGCCGCGGACGACGGTGCTGCGCGGGGTGGGGGAGAGCTGCACGTCAGTGGTCATGCTTCTACTGTGTCGGTCCAAGTGGCATCATTGAAGCGCCAGTTCTGATCGATTTGAGAAGGCCACTTTGGTTGAGGCCGCGCTTCCCGTGGCGCTGGACCGCGAGTCCGCAGAACCGCTCGCCGTCCAGCTCGCCGACGCACTCCGTTCCGCCGCGTCGGAAGGACGCCTGCGCGCGGGCGACCGTTTGCCGTCAACGCGCGCGCTGGCCGAGTCGCTCGGTGTGTCCCGCACGGTCACCGCCGCCGCCTACGAACAGCTCCACGCGGAAGGCTGGATCGCGGGCCGTCACGGCTCCGGCACCTACGTCACCACGACCCCGCCCGGCCCGCTGCGCAAACGTTCGCGCAAACCCGTCGTCCCGGCGATCACCGACTTCGTCGACCTCGGGACCGGTGCGCCGTGGGCGGGCGGCCTCGACCGCGCTGCCTGGCGGCGGGCCTGGCGTGCCGCTGCCGACGCGCCCCCGTTGTCCCGCCCCGAACGCGCGGGCCTGCCCGAGTACCGCGAGGCCATCGCCGAGCACCTGCTGCGCCACCGCGGCCTCGCGGTCAACGCCGATCCCGTGCTGGCCACCGGCGGCACCACGGCGGTGCTGACGGAGATCGCGGTGGCCGTGCTGCGCCGCGGTGACGCCGTGGCCGTCGAGGAACCCGGCTACCAGCGGGCGGTGGGCGTGTTCCGCGCGGCCGGGCTCCGGGTCGTCCAGGCGGCCGTCGACGCGGAAGGCCTGCTGCCGGACGCCGTTCCGGCCGGTGTTCGCGCCGTCTACTGCTCGCCGGCGCACCAGTACCCGTTGGGCGGTCGCATGTCGGCGGGGCGGCGGGTCGCGCTGGTCGAACGGGCGCGCCGCGACGGCTGGCTCGTCATCGAGGACGACTACGACGGCGAGCTGCGCTACGACGTGGCCCCGCTGCCGTCGCTCGCCGCGCTGGCCCCGGACGTCGTGGTCCACCTCGGCACCACGAGCAAGATCCTCACCCCGACGCTGGGCGCCGGGTGGATGGTTGCCCCCGAGCACCTCGCCACGGCCGTGCTGGAGCACCGCGACCTGACCGGCACCAGCCCGGCGGCAGCGGGGCAACGGGTCGTCGTCGAGCTGGCGCGGACCGGTGACCTCGGCCGGCACCTGCGCAAGCTGCGGCGCGAGCTGTCCGAACGGCGCGCGCTCATCATCGACACGTTCGCGGACGCCGGCATCAAGGTGCTCGGTGACGACGCGGGCGCGCACGTCGTGGTGCTGCTGCCCAACGCCGAACTGGAGCGCGACCTCATGCGGCAGGCGCTGGAACGCGGGCTGCGGGTGGACGGCCTGGCCCGGCACTACGTGAACCGGGCCAAGCTCCACGGCCTGGTCATCGGCTACAGCGCGTGCTCGCGGGAACAGCTGGTGAGCGCTCTGCCGGTGCTGACCGAGCTGCTCAGCACGAGCGGCTGACCACGGTGGCCAACTGCTCAGCGGGCACAATCGCCCAAACGGGTAGGGTCCCCGGCATGACGCAGCGCAAGACGAGGGTGGCCGTGGTGTTCGGCGGCCGCAGCTCCGAGCACGAGGTCTCCTGCCAGTCAGCCAAGAGCGTCCTGCCCTACCTGGACGCCGACCGCTTCGAGGTGGTGCCGGTGGGCATCACACCGCAGGGTCAGTGGGCGCTCGGCACGGACCCGAACGCGCTCGAGGCAGGCGCCGGCAACCTCCCCACGCTGCGCAACGCGTCGGTGACCGCGATCGAGCCCGGCCAGGCGTTGAAGGACGTCGACGTCGTCTTCCCGCTGCTGCACGGCGCGTGGGGTGAGGACGGCACCATCCAGGGCCTGCTCGAACTGGGCGGCCTCCCGTACGTGGGACCCGGCGTGTTCGCCAGCGCCGCCGCCATGGACAAGGTCTTCGCGAAGAAGATCCTCCAGGGTGAGGGCCTGCCGGTCGGCAAGTTCGTCGCACTGGACCGTGCCGCCACCACGCTGACCCTCGACGAGCGCGAGCACCTCGGCCTGCCGGTGTTCGTGAAGCCGTCGCGCGCCGGCTCGTCCGTCGGCATCTCGAAGGTGAGCGACTGGGCCGACCTCGACGCCGCGATCTTCGAGGCGCGCCAGCACGACCCCAAGGTCATCATCGAGGCCGCCGTGCCGAACATGCGCGAGATCGAGCTCGCCGTGCTGGAGTTCCCGGACGGCCGCGTCGAGGCCTCGCTGCCCTGCGAGCTGCGTCCAGTCGGCGAGCGCGTCGAGTGGTACGACTTCGACGCCAAGTACGTCGACGACTCCTACGAGGCCGACATCCCGGCGAAGCTCGACGACGACACCGCCGCGCAACTGCGCGAGATGGCCGTCACCGCGTTCAAGGCGCTCGACTGCCAGGGTCTGTCCAGGGTGGACTTCTTTCTCACCGAGCAGAACGAGCTCGTCATCAACGAGCTCAACACCATGCCGGGCTTCACGCCGATCTCCATGTACCCCAAGGCGTGGGAGGCGACCGGAATCGACTTCGCGACGCTGCTGACCACGTTGATCGAGACGGCGATCGCCCGCGGGTCCGGCCTCCGCTAGCCCCCGTTTTTTGGCGCGAAAAGCACGTTCGGGCGATCTATCGGCCCGAACGTGCTTTTCGCGCCAATCAACTATGGCTAGGGAGAGGTCTTGACCGGCTGCTTCGGGAGCAGGTCGCGCACCGTCGTCGAGATGTCCTGCAACGGTCCGGTGCCCGCGTCGTCGGGCACCGTCAGCACCGCGTACACGGCGCGGTCCACGATCACCCACGTCGAGCTGCCGGAACCGGGCAGCTGCAGCCACTGGACGTCGGAGATCACCCGCAGCTGCGAGGTCGCGTTCAGCTCGTTCGGCCGCGGCAGGCCGCAGCGCAGGACCACCGGATCGTGTTTGGCGTCACCCCACGCGACCGTGGCGGGCGGCGCCGGCGAGGCGAGTTCCCTGCGCGGCAGCATGTCCTTCCCGGACGGCAGCCCGACGGGGAGCTTCTCGACCAGGGAGGCGCATTCCGGTGCTTCCGCCGACGGTGCGTCGATCGAGACCAGCGCGAGGGGACCCGTGCGACCGGGCACGTCCTCCGTCTGGTTTCCCGTGCCCAGCACCAGGCCGAGCCCTGCGACACCGATGGCGAGCAGCACGGCGAGCCCGACCGCCGCGAGCAGCGGCCGGGACAGCGCCGACGTGGATTCCTGCTGAGTCACCCGGCTATGGGAACACGGGGTGGTGGTGCAGCTCAAAACCGGGCCGAGCGAATTCGCGGTCAGACGGGTGCACCACGAGGTGCCCTGCTGAGCGTGGATTCACCGTCCCGGTTTCGGGTCGCGGCCCTACAGGTGCACCACCGGGCAGGTCAGCGTACGAGTGATGCCTTCGACGTTCTGGATGCGCGCGACCACGAGCTGGCCGAGCTGGTCGACGGTCTCGGCTTCGGCGCGGACGATGACGTCGTAAGGACCGGTGACGTCTTCGGCGGTTGCTACCCCGGCGATCCCGGAGATCTCGGAGGCGACTGCAGCGGCCTTGCCGACCTCGGTCTGGATGAGGATGTATGCATGCACCACGGCGTGCCCCTTCGTCGCGACAGGTTGGGTCGAGGTAGGAACGTGTCACGCAACGTACCCCAGTTGGGGTTCCGAATGCTCAGATTGGGAGGCAACTTTGCGTCCGGAGCCGCCGCACGACGCGGAGACGGTCGCCGATGTGGGTGAGTTCCATCTCATTCACCGGGTGACGACCGGTCGGGCGCAGCCGGAGACGACCATCCTCGGTCCCGGGGACGACGCGGCCGTCGTGGCGGTGCCGGACGGACGGGTCGTCGCCTCGATGGACGTGCTGGTCGAGGGAGTCCACTTCAGACTCGACTGGTCCAGTCCCGAGCAGGTGGGCCGAAAAGCGGCCGCGGTGAACCTCGCCGACGTCGTCGCGATGGGAGCGTTGCCGTCCGCTCTGCTCGTCGGTTTCGCGTGTCCCGCGGACACCCCCGCGTCGGTCGTCGAGGGGATCATGTCGGGCCTCTGGCAGGAGGCGGCCAAGGCCGGCGCGGGCATCGTCGGCGGCGACATGGTCAGTTCCGCCACACTGGTGATCTCCATCACCGCCATGGGTGACATGAACGGGCTCGAGCCGATCACGAGGTCCGGAGCGCTCGTCGGCGACGTCGTGGCGGTGACGGGACGGCTCGGCTGGGCGGCCGCCGGACTGGCCGTGCTCGGCCGCGGGTTCCGTTCGCCGGTCGGCATCGTGAACGCCCAGCGCGCCCCGGAGCCGCCGTACGAGGAGGGTCCGAAGGCCGCAGAGGCCGGTGCCACCTCGATGATCGACGTCTCGGACGGACTGCTCCAGGACCTCGGCCACATCGCCGACTCGAGCGGCGTCGCGATCGACATCCGCACCGAGCTGCTGCCGTTGCACCCGCGCCTGCTGGACGTGGCGTCGGCGCTGGGCGGCGACGCGCGGCACTGGGCGCTCACGGGCGGTGAGGACCACGCCCTCGCGGCGACGTTCCCCGGCCCGAAGGCGGTGCCGGAGGGCTGGACGACCATCGGCACGGTCCGCGCGGGTGAAGGAGTGACGGTCGACGGCAGGATCTACGAAAAACCTCCTGGCTGGGAGCACTGGCGCGCGTAGACTTCAACGCCGTGGAACTATGCACAAGAGCGTATGACCATCCAGACTCGGTCAAGCTGATCGCTGATCTGCAGCAGGTCTTCGTCGAGCGCTACGGCGACGAGGACGTCACACCGGTCGACCCGGCGCAGTTCGCCGCCCCGCTCGGCTACTTCGTGGTGGGCTACCTCGACGGCACGCCCGTCTCGTGCGGCGGCTGGCGCGTGCACTCCGAGTTGGAGGACGCCGCCGAGATCAAGCGGATGTACGTGGCCGACGCCCTGCGCGGCAAGGGCCTGTCCCGGCTGATCCTCTCCAACCTGGAGGACACCGCGCGTGCGGCCGGCCACCGGCGGATGGTGCTGGAGACCGGTCTGCGCCAGCCAGAGGCGATCGGGCTGTACCTCGCGACCGGTTACGAGCCCATCGACAACTTCGGCGTGTACCGGGACCACCCGGAGAGCCGCTGCTTCGGGAAGTCGTTGTAGGTTCGGGCGCATGGCCATCTATGCGTTGGGGGACTACGAGCCGCAGATCCACCCGGACGCGTACGTGCACCCGGACGCGACCGTGATCGGCGACGTGCGCATCGGTGCGCATTCGTCGGTGTGGCCCCAAGCCGTGCTGCGCGGCGACTACGGCCGCATCGTCGTCGACGAGCGGACGTCGATCCAGGACGGCACCGTGATCCACTGCACCGAGGTCCACCCGGTGCACATCGGCTCGTCGTGCGTCATCGGCCACAACGTGCACATCGAGGGCGCGACCGTGGCCGACGAGTGCCTGATCGCGTCGGGTTCGGTGGTGCTCAACGGTTCCATCGTGGAGAAGGGCGCGATCGTCGGCGCCGGAGCCGTGGTGTCGTTCGACGGCCACGTCCGCGAACGCACGATGGTGCTGGGAGTTCCTGCCCGCGAGCGTGCTGGATATGTTGTGCCAGAACAGGCTTGGGCTTTCATCGTCGAGAAATATGTGCAGAACATCGGTTTGTACCGGGAGAAGCTGCGCCGTCTCGACTGAGATAGGGTTCACAGCCGTGGCTCGTCCCCTCAACGAAGTTGTCGAAGCCGGTTGGGCTGAAGCTCTCGCCCCCGTTGCTGACCAGATCGCCGCCATGGGTGAGTTCCTGCGCGCGGAGGTCGCCGCCGGCCGCACCTACCTGCCTGCGGGCGAGAACGTGCTGCGCGCGTTCAAGCAGCCGTTCCACCAGGTGAAGGTGCTGATCGTCGGGCAGGACCCGTACCCGACGCCCGGTCACGCGGTGGGCCTGTCGTTCTCCGTGGCGCCCGACGTGCGACCCATCCCGAAGTCGCTCATCAACATCTACAAGGAGTACGCCGAGGACCTGGGACACCCGATCCCGTCCAACGGCGACCTGACCCCCTGGTCCGAGCGCGGCGTGCTGCTGCTCAACAGGGCGCTGACCGTGCAGCCCGGCAAGGCCAACTCCCACCAGGGCAAGGGCTGGGAGGCCGTGACGGAGCAGGCGATCAAGGCGCTCGCCGCCCGTGACGCACCCCTGGTCTCGATCCTGTGGGGCCGCAACGCGCGCAACCTGCGCCCGTTGCTCGAACCGTTGCCCGCCATCGAGTCCGCGCACCCGTCGCCGCTGTCGGCGCACTCCGGGTTCTTCGGCTCGAAGCCGTTCAGCCGGGCGAACGAACTGCTGGAGAAGCAGGGCGCGGAGCCGATCGACTGGAAGCTTCCGTAGTTTTCTCGATTGCCCCCGCACGTTTCCTGACTAGCGTCGGGGGACATGCGGGGGAATCGTGATCTGACGCTGACGGCCGCCGGTGCGGCCGTCAGCGAGTTCGGCAACGCGTTGTCGTTGCTGGTCCTGGTCTTCTGGGCCACCCCGATCAGCTCGTTGCTGGTCGCCGCCATCCTGATCGCCGAACTGCTGCCGCTCGTGCTCGGAGCACCTGTCGCCGGTGTGCTCGTCGACCGCCTGCCCAACCGCCGCCTGCTGATTGTCGCGCTGCTGTTCCAGGGCGTCGCGATCGCGGCCATCGCGCCGTTGATGGGGCAGCCCGTTTTCGTGGTGGCGCTGGTGCTGCTCTCGGGCTGCGGCCGTGCGGTCGCCCAGCCCTGCATCTCCGCTCTCGTGCCGCACATCGCCGGCGAAGAAGAAGCCACGCGCGGTTACGCGTGGCTCAGCACCGGGCGCAGTCTCGGCAGCATGGCGGGCGTCACCGGTGGTGCGCTGCTCGCCGGGCTCTTCGGCCACCCCGCGGCGTTGCTCATCGACGGGGGCACCTTCCTCGCCTACGCGGTGCTGCTGGCGTTCGTGCGCACGGAACGCCGGCCCTCCGGCGAACACTCGTCGCGTCCCAGTGCGCTCGCGGGCATCCGGCACGTGCGACGCGACCCGGTGCTGTTCGCGGCGATCATCGGGCTGGCCTTCTGCGTCGGCGCGGTCGTGGTGATCAACGTGGCCGATCCCGCGTTCGTCCGGTACGTGCTGCACGGCGACGAGTTCGTGCTCGGCGCGATGCAGGCGTGCTGGATGACCGGCATCCTGGTCGGCAACAGGCTCGCGGCGCGGTTGGAGACCGTTTCCGGGGTGGCGCACGCGATCGCCGTCGCCGCCATCACCACGGGCATCGGGGTGCTGATCCCGGCGACGTTCCCGTTCGTCGTCGCTGCCGGGACCGGCTGGGTCATCGGTGGCATCTCGAACGGCGTGCACAACGTGGCCCTGAACGCCATCGTGCGGTTGCGCACGCCCGAGGAGATACGCGGGCGGGCGTTCGCTGCGGTGGGGTCGATGGTGATCGGGGCGAACCTCGTGGGTACGGCTGCCGCAGGTGGGTTGTTGCTGGTCATCGGGCCGCAGGCGGTGTTCGCGCTGGGCGGCGCCGGGGCGTTGCTCAGCGGTGTCGCCTGTCTGGTGTTCGTGCACCGCGCCCTGAAAAACGAAGAGAGCCCGGCTTGCGCCGAGCTCTCTTCGAGTTAGTGCTGTGGCGTTATCAGCCGCGCACGACCTTGCCGGCCTTCAGGCACGAGGTGCACACGTTGATGCGCTGGCGCTGCGAGGCCGAAACCTTCGCGCGCACAGACTGGATGTTCGGGTTCCAGCGGCGGTTCGTCTTCCGCTGGGAGTGCGAAACCGAATGGCCGAAGCCCGGCCCCTTGCCACAGACGTCGCACACGGCAGCCACGTCAGCCACTCCTTCAGGTTCCTCAAGCGGTAAGTCTCGCGTCCCGGTGGGCGCGCAAGCGTGCACAAGCCTCAACCGGGCACGGCAACCCAGCAAGGGTAGCTGGTTGGTTCACCCGCGACCAAACCGGGTGGATACCCTCGCCGCCATGCAGGTCATGGATGCGGTCGCGGTGCGCAGGTGGGCGGACGCGTGCGTGCGGTCGCTGGACGCCAACCGGGAGTCGATCGACCAGATCAACGTCTTCCCCGTGCCGGATGGTGACACAGGTACCAACCTGCTGCACACGATGCAGTCGGCGCTCGACGCGCTGCTGCGCTCGCCCATCTCCACGGTCGGTGACGCGTTGTCCGCGCTGGCCCGAGGAGCCCTGGCCGGGGCCCGCGGCAACTCCGGGGTGATCCTGTCGCAGGTGCTCAGGGGCCTGGCGGAGTCCGTGCAGGAGGTCTCGGTCGTCACGGGGTCCGCACTGCGCAAGGCGCTGCAACGGTCCGATGAGCTCGCTACTGCTGCTGTGTCCAAGCCTGTGCCGGGCACGGTCCTGTCGGTGCTGCACGCCGCCGCCGAGGCCGCTCGCGACTGTCCGTCGGACGAGCTGGACGAGGTCGTGATGGCGGCGTCGCGCGCGAGTGCCGTCGCACTGGCCGATACGCCGCGTCAGCTCGCCGTGCTGGCCAAGGCGGGGGTCGTCGACGCGGGTGGACGTGGTCTCGTTGTGTTGTTGGACACACTGGCCGCGGTGATCACCGGTCAGGCTGTGGAAACGCCGGTGGACGCGCCGTTGCTGCCGCGCACGCCCGAGTCGTTGACGACCGAGCGCGAGGGTGGGTCGTCGGAGTTCGAGTACGAGGTCATGTACCTGCTCGACGACACCTCGGAGGAGGAGGTCGTCGAGCTGCGTGCGTCGCTGAACCTGCTCGGTGACTGCGTGTCGGTGGTGGGTGACGGCGCTTCGCTGTGGACCGTCCACGTGCACTGCAACGACATAGGCGCGGCCATCGAGGCGGGTGTGCGCGCTGGACGTCCACACCGCATCACGGTGGCGCGGTTCGCCGACCAGATCGCCGCTCAGGCGTCCCGCTTCGTGCGTGACAGGGCGATCGTGGTGGTGGTGAGCGGCGCTGTGGACGTCTTCCGTGCAGAGGGCGCGATCGTTTTCGACCTTGCTTCTTCTTCGGCGACGCCCACCGACCTGTTGTCGTCCATAGTGTCGACGCGCGCGCGTCACGTCGCCGTGCTGCCTGGTGATCCGGACATCCGTGAGGCGCTAGAGGAGGCCGTGGCGTACGCACAGGCCGCAGGGCAGGACGTGGTGGTGGTGCCGACGTTTTCGCCGGTGCAGGCACTCGCGGCGTTGGCCGTGCACGACGCGTCCCGGCGCGCTGGTGATGACGTCGTCGCGATGGCCGAGGCGGCCGCCGCCACGCGCCGCGGTGAGCTCTCGATCGCCGCCGACGAGGCCATCACGTGGGTCGGCCGGTGCCAGCCGGGCGACCTGCTGGGCATGCTGGACGGCGAGGTCGTGCTGATCGAACCCGGTCCCGCCACCCCGGAGTCGCTGATGGACCTCTCCTGCCGCCTGGTCGACCGCATGCTGGCCGGCGGCGGCGAACTGGTGACCGTGATTTTGGGTGCCGACAGCCCGGGTGGTTTGGTGGACGTGCTCGAAGACCACCTGCGGGTCACCCATCCGGAGGTGGAAGTGACGGCGTATCCGGGCGGTCAGCCGGACGCGGTCATTTTTGTCGGTGTCGAGTAGTTCAATGGGACGCGATGATCTCCTTCGACGACAAGCTGCAGCCGTTGCTCGGCAAGAAGACCGCCGACGCACTGGAGACCGGCCTCGGCCTCACGACGGTCGGTGACCTGCTGCGCCACTACCCGCGCCGCTACGACGAGCGCGGGAAGCTGACCGACATCCGGTCTCTGGAAATCGACGAGCACGTGACGGTGCAGGCCGAGGTGCGCAAGTGCACCAAGCGGCGCATGAAGGCCCGGCACGGCCACATGACCGAAGCGGTGATCACGGACGGCACGTCCGAGCTGCACCTCGTGTTCTTCGGCAAGGTGGCGTTCGTGGCCGAGCAGGAGCTGCTGCCGGGCACGCGCGCGCTGTTCGCGGGCAAGGTCGGCCGCTACCGGCAGAACCTCCAGCTGGTGCACCCGGCGTTCGAGATCCTCACCCCGGAGCAGGACGGATCATCGTTCCTGCAGGCGTTCCTGCCCGTCTACCCGGCGTCGCAGCACATCAACACGTGGAACATCGCGAACTGCGTCAAGCAGCTGCTGGAGATCTGGGACGGCGTGCCGGAGGACCCGCTGCCCGCCGACTTCCGCTCCGAGCAGGGTCTGATCGGCCTGGAGGAGGCGCTGCGGGCGATCCACCGTCCGGAGAGCTGGGCGCAGATCTCCGTGGCTCAGCAACGGCTGAAGTGGGACGAGGCCCTGGCCGTGCAGCTGACGCTCGCCCAGCGCCGCAAGGCTTCCAGGGCCCGTCCGGCGCCTTCGTGCGCGCGCCGTGCCGGAGGCATTCTGGACGCGTTCGACGCGCGGCTGCCGTTCGAGCTGACCAAGGGGCAGGTGGAGGTCGGCGAGCAGATCGCCTCCGACCTCGAGTCGGTCGTGCCCATGAACCGCCTGCTGCAAGGGGAAGTGGGGTCGGGCAAGACGATGGTCGCGTTGCGAGCCATGTTGCAGACCGTCGACGCCGGCCGTCAGTCGGCGATGCTCGCCCCCACGGAAGTCCTTGCGGCACAACACGCCCGCTCGCTGCAGGAGATGCTCGGCGACCTCGCCCAGGCAGGTCAGCTGGGCGGCGCGGAGAACGCGACGCGCGTGACGCTGCTGACCGGTTCGATGAACACGGCCCAGCGGCGCCAGGCGTTGCTCGACATCGTGACCGGCGAGGCGGGCATCGTCGTCGGCACGCACGCGATCATCCAGGAGAAGGTGGAGTTCCACTCGCTCGGCCTCGTCGTGGTCGACGAGCAGCACCGGTTCGGCGTCGAGCAACGCGCCGCTCTTTCCGCGCGGGGCGAACGCGAGAACCCGCACGTGCTGGTGATGACCGCGACCCCGATCCCGCGCACGGTGGCCATGACCGTCTACGGCGACCTGGAGGTCTCGGCCCTGCGCGAGCTGCCGGGCGGCCGCTCGCCCATCAAGACCTCGGTGGTCCCGGCGCGCGAGAAGCCGACGTGGCTGG
Organism: Lentzea aerocolonigenes; assembly: GCF_000974445.1. Taxonomy (GTDB): domain Bacteria; phylum Actinomycetota; class Actinomycetes; order Mycobacteriales; family Pseudonocardiaceae; genus Lentzea; species Lentzea aerocolonigenes. Next base: position 132,110 of record NZ_BBOJ01000013.1, on the reverse strand, counting down.
ACCGCGCGTTCGCCCGCGTCCGCGAGGAGGTGGCGGCAGGCCACCAGGCGTACTTCGTCTGCCCGCGCATCGGCGACGAGGAGCCAGCGAAGTCCGACGACGAGGACAAGCGCCCGGCCCTGTCCGTGATCGACGTGGCGACCATGCTGGCGCAGGGCCCGTTGCGCGGCCTGCGGGTGGAGATCCTGCACGGCCGCATGCCCCCGGACGAGAAGGACGCCGTGATGCGCGCCTTCGCGGCCAACGAGGTGCAAGTACTGGTCGCCACCACCGTCATCGAGGTGGGCGTCAACGTCCCGAACGCCACCGTCATGGCCATCATGGACGCGGACCGCTTCGGCGTCTCACAGCTCCACCAGCTCCGCGGCCGCGTGGGCCGAGGCAGCGCGCCGGGCCTGTGCCTGCTGGTCACGGAAATGCCGGAGATGACGGCCACGATGGAACGCCTCCGCGCCGTCGAGTCCACTCTGGACGGCTTCGAACTCGCCCAGCTGGACCTGGAACTGCGCCGCGAAGGCGACATCCTCGGCGCCGCCCAGTCAGGCCGCCGCTCGGCCCTGAAGATGCTCTCCCTGCTGCGCGACGAGGACATCATCGCGGACGCGCGGGTGGCGGCCCAGCGCGTGGTCGACGCGGACCCGGACCTGGTGAGGCATCCGGGGCTGGCCGGGATGGTGGCGACGCTGCTGACGGAGGAGCGGGCGGAGTTCCTGGAGAAGACCTAGCCGGACACGCTCGCCGGGAAGGCGGCGGTCTGAACCGACCGCGGTTGACCGCTGTCCGCTCTCGGCCGCCGGCAAACCTTGCCCGCTCGTCTGCCAACCCCACCTCGAACCCCTTGCCCAGCCGCGCGCTCCACGACCGGCACCTCGATCGACCGGTTCCCGCCGACCCCTCGAGCCCGCCACCGCCGCCCGCCAGCCGGACGCGCGAGCCGCCGCGCGTCAGCCGTGCCCGCCCCGCCACCTCGATCGACCAGTTCCGACCGACCGGCACCACCCCCGCCAGCCACCAGCCGCGCCGCCACCCCCGCGCCAAAACCTCTCCGCCCCCAATCACCTGAAGGTGTACGCGCGCCACCCGCCACCCCAGCCCACCCGAGCCGTACGTTCCCACCCGTGCGCCGCCTGATCACCACCACGCTCGTGGCCGTTCTCGCCCTCTCGATCCTGGCCCCGACCCCAGCCGGAGCGAGCCCCAAGGTGCTGACCGGCGAGGAATCCCGCTACCCCCACGCCATCCGCCTCGAACACGGTGCCCACCGCGGCGCGATCCTCGTGGTGCTCGACCGGTTCCAGGACGTCGACGTCCTGCGCGCCAACCGCAACGGCCAGCGGTTCCGCAAGATCAGCAGGTTCAGCGATCCCGAGGCCGCCCACGCGCTGTGCTGCGGTCACCTCTACGAGTTGCCGCGGCAGGTCGGGGACATGCCCGCGGGCACCGTGTTGTGGGCGGGGTCGGTCGGGCTCAAGTCGGAGGGCTTGAAGGCGCGGATCTGGCGCAGCCGCGACGCCGGCGAGACCTGGGAGTACCTGTCCGAGTGCGCGCGGGCGGGCAAGGGCGGCGGGCTGTGGGAGCCGGACCTGTCCGTGGACGCGGACGGCAGGCTGAACTGCTACTTCGCCGACGAGACGGATCCGGGGCACAGCCAGTACATCGGCAGGACGGTGTCCGCGGACGGCAGGAACTGGTCGGCGAAGCAGAAGATCGTCGCGGTCTGGCCCAGGGCGTATCGGCCGGGGATGTCGCAGGTCAAGCGGTTGCCGACGGGCGAGTACTACATGATGTACGAGATCTGCGCGCAGCCGAACCAGTACTTCTGCGAGGCGTTCCACCGGACGTCACCGGACGGCGTGCACTGGGGTGACCCGAAGTGGTTCGGCGAGCGGCCGACGACGAAGGACGGCAAGTACTTCGCGCACACGCCGTCGATCGCCCTCGCGCCCAACGGCACGTCGCGCGGGCGCGTGATCCTCATGGGACAGATGCTGATGTCCGCCGACGGCAAGGTCGACCCCGGCAACGGCAGGACGGTCTTCGTCTCGGAGAACGGCGGCGCGGACGGCTGGTACGAGGCGCCCGCGCCGGTTCCGGTGCCCGGCGCGCGCGACGACAACTGCCCGAACTACCACCCGGCCGGGGTGGCGTCGCTCGACGGGGCTTCGCTGATCGGGTTCGCCAGCGACTACGTGGCCGAGGGCGTCTGCCACACGAGCTGGGCGACCAGCAGCCTGCCGCCGTTCCCCGGCTGAGGTCAGTTCTGGCGCGGCTTCGGCAGCTGCTCGGTCGCCTGCTCGGCCGGGGCTTCGTCGGCGTCGGCCGAGCCGTCCTCCAGCGGCTTCAGCACCGACATCGCCGCCTCCACCGCCGCCTGGGCCGCGTGGAACTGCGTGGCGAGGTTGTCGTGCGCCGCCCGCAGCGAGGCTTCCTTCTCGGACGCCGCCGCCGCGCGCTGGTCGGCTTCGGCCACCGCGGCGGCCGACTTCTCCTCGGCCTCGCGCACGAGGGCTGAGGTCTTCGCCTCGGCGTCGCGCACCAGCGTGGTGGCCTTCTCGTCGGCCTCGCGCACCTTGGTCTCTGCCTTCTCCGACGCCTCGCGCAGCGTCGTCGCCGCCTTCTCCTCCGCCGCGCTGACCAGGGCGGTCGCCTGCGCGGACGCGTCAGAGGTGGTCTTCTCGGCCTTCGCCAGCGCCTCGGCCTCGAGGTCGGCGAGCACCTTCTCGGCCTCGGCCTGCTTGGCCTTCAGGGCGTCGTCGAGCTTCTGCAACGCCTCGACGCGCGCGACCTCGGACTCGGCGGCGATGCGCTCGGCCTCGGCCCGCGCGTCCGCCAGCACCTTCTGGTGCTCCGCGGTCAGCTTCGCCTTGAGGCCGTCGTACTCCTTGTCCAGCTCGTCGTGGTACGCCTTGTACTTCTGGTCGAGCTCCACTCGGCGGGCGTCCAGGTCGGCCGACTTCTGCTCGAACTCGGCGGCCACGCGCTCGCCCTCCGCGCGCACCTCGGCGACCAGGGTCTCGTGCTCCGAGACGAGCTTGGTGCGCAGCGCCTCGTGCTCGGCCTCCAGTTCCGCCCTGCGTTCGGCGAACTGCTTCTCGAGCTCGGTCGTGCGCTGCTGGTGGGCGACTTCCAGCTGCTTGCGGCGGGCCTCGGTCTCGGCGAGGAGACGGTTGTGGCTCTCCCGTTGCTCGGCGGCCTGCTTCTCGGCCTCGGCACGGGTCGCGGCCGCCTTGTCGAGGGCGTCCTTGCGGATGTCCGCGATCTCTTCCTCGGCCAGCGACATCATCACGCGGACACGCTCGGTGACGTTCGACGCGCTCACGGGGCTGTTGGCGAGGTTGTGGAGCTGCATCTTGGTCTTGTCGAGATCGGCGCGCATCGAGTTCAGGAGCTTCGTCAGCTCCGCCACCTGCGCGGCAGCCGCGTCTCGGGAGCGGTTCGAGTTCTTGAGATCGAACTCCAGGCGAGTGACGCGCTCATTCACCTGTCGCTGGTTGTAACCACGGAGGACAACGTCGAAATGCGGTGTGCGGGCAGTAGGCTGCCCGGCTCCATCAGCCCCGGCCATATGGCTCACCCTACCGAGATGGTCATCAAGATCGTCACTCGATCTGGTTAATCCCACTACCGGGTGGAGTCTGACCGGGTGGCTGGTGTTCAGCCAGCCCTCAAACCGCGACAATTCTCACGAGCCGGACCGATCACGATGACACCCATCACGTGAGACAGTCCTCCCAACAGGCAAGAGTCGCACGGTAACGTGCCCGAACTGACCGTCGAGTAACTCCGGGAGGGCAACGGATGTTCCGCAAGGTTCTTGTCGCCAACCGCGGCGAGATCGCGATTCGCGCGTTCCGAGCCGCCTACGAACTGGGCGCTGGAACGGTCGCCGTCTTCCCTCACGAGGACCGCAACTCGCTGCACCGGTTGAAGGCGGACGAGTCCTACGAGATCGGCGAGCCCGGACATCCCGTCCGCGCCTACCTCTCCGTCGACGAGATCATCAAGGCCGCCCGGAAGGCCGGCGCCGACGCGATCTACCCCGGTTACGGCTTCCTGTCCGAGAACCCGGAGCTCGCGATGGCCTGCCGCGAGGCCGGTCTCACGTTCATCGGCCCCGTCGCCGAGGTGCTGGAGCTCACCGGCAACAAGGCGCGCGCCATCGCCGCCGCCCGCGAGGCCGGCCTGCCGGTGCTGGAGTCGAGCGAGCCGTCGTCGAACGTGGACGAGCTGCTCGAAGCGTCGAAGTCGATGCGGTTCCCCGTGTTCGTCAAGGCCGTCGCCGGTGGTGGTGGCCGAGGCATGCGCAAGGTCGACGACCCGGCCGCGCTGCGCGAGGCCCTCGAAGCCGCGTCGCGCGAGGCGGAGTCGGCGTTCGGCGACCCGACGGTGTTCCTCGAGCAGGCCGTGGTCGAGCCGCGCCACATCGAGGTGCAGATCCTCGCCGACGGCCAGGGCAACGTGATCCACCTCTTCGAGCGCGACTGCTCCGTGCAGCGGCGCCACCAGAAGGTCATCGAGATCGCGCCCGCGCCGAACCTCGACCCCGAGCTGCGCGCGCGCATCTGCAACGACGCGGTGAAGTTCGCCCGCCACATCGGTTACCGCAACGCCGGCACCGTCGAGTTCCTGCTCGACCCGCAGGGTCACTACGTCTTCATCGAGATGAACCCGCGCATCCAGGTCGAGCACACGGTCACCGAGGAGGTGACCGACGTCGACCTCGTGCAGTCGCAGATGCGCATCGCCTCTGGCGAGACGCTGGAGGACCTGGGCCTGTCCCAGGACACCGTCCAGCTGCGCGGTGCGGCGCTGCAGTGCCGCATCACCACCGAGGACCCGGCCAACGGTTTCCGCCCGGACACCGGCACGATCAGCGCCTACCGCTCGCCCGGTGGTTCCGGCATCCGTCTCGACGGCGGCACGGCGGGCGCTGGCATGGCGATCAGCCCCCACTTCGACTCGATGCTCGTGAAGCTCACGTGCCGCGGCCGCACCTTCAGTCTCGCCGTCGCCCGTGCGCGCCGTGCGATCGCGGAGTTCCGCATCCGCGGTGTGTCCACGAACATCCCGTTCATCCAGGCCGTGCTGGACGACCCGGACTTCTACGAGGGCCGCGTCACCACGTCGTTCATCGAGAAGCGCCCGCACCTGCTGACCGCGCGCCACTCGGCCGACCGCGGCACGCGCCTGCTGACCTACCTCGCGGACGTCACGGTCAACCACCCCAACGGCACCCGCCCGACCGCGGTGGACCCGCGCGAGAAGCTGCCGGTCATCGACCTCAACGCCGAACCGCCCGCCGGCTCCAAGCAGAAGCTCGTCGAGCTCGGCCCCGAGGGCTTCGCGCGGTGGATGCGGGAGAGCAAGGCGGTCGGCGTCACGGACACGACGTTCCGCGACGCGCACCAGTCGCTGCTCGCCACCCGAGTACGCACCAAGGACCTGCTCGCCGTCGCGCCGCACGTCGCGCGCATGACGCCGGAGCTGCTGTCGCTGGAGTGCTGGGGCGGCGCGACCTACGACGTGGCGCTGCGGTTCCTCGCCGAGGACCCGTGGGAGCGGCTCGCGGCGTTGCGCGAGGCCGTGCCGAACATCAACCTGCAGATGCTGCTGCGCGGCCGCAACACGGTCGGCTACACGCCGTACCCGGAGGCGGTCACCAAGGCGTTCGTGCAGGAGGCGACGAACACCGGCATCGACATCTTCCGGATCTTCGACGCCCTGAACGACGTCGAGCAGATGCGCCCGGCGATCGAGGCCGTGCGCGAGACCGGGACGGCGGTCGCCGAGGTCGCGCTCTGCTACACGAGCGACCTGTCCAACCCGGACGAGCGTCTGTACACACTGGACTACTACCTCAAGCTCGCCGAGCAGATCGTCGGCGCCGGTGCGCACGTGCTGGCCGTCAAGGACATGGCGGGCCTGCTGCGGGCACCGGCCGCGGCGCGGTTGATCTCGGCGCTGCGCAAGGAGTTCGACCTCCCGGTCCACCTCCACACGCACGACACGGCGGGTGGCCAGCTGGCCACGTACCTCGCCGCGATCCAGGCGGGCGTGGACGCGATCGACGGCGCCACCGCGTCGATGGCGGGCACGACGTCGCAGCCGCCGCTGTCGTCGATCGTGGCGCTCACGGACCACACGGAGCACTCCACCGGCCTCAACCTCCAGAACGTGTGCGACCTGGAGCCGTATTGGGAAGCAGTGCGCAAGATCTACGCGCCGTTCGAGTCCGGCATCCCCGGCCCGACCGGCCGCGTGTACCACCACGAGATCCCCGGTGGTCAGCTCTCGAACCTGCGCACCCAGGCGGTCGCACTCGGTCTCGGCGAGAAGTTCGAGGAGATCGAGTCGATGTACGCGGCCGCCGACCGCATGCTCGGCCACCTGGTGAAGGTGACGCCGTCGTCCAAGGTCGTCGGTGACCTCGCGCTGCACCTCGTCGGGGCCGGCGTGGCACCGAAGGACTTCGAGGCCGACCCCGGCAAGTACGACATCCCGGCGTCGGTGATCGGCTTCCTGCACGGCGAGCTGGGCGACCCGCCCGGCGGCTGGCCGGAGCCGTTCCGCAGCAAGGCTTTGGAGGGCCGCCCGGCTCCCAAGCCGATCGAGGAGCTGTCGGCCGAGGACGAGGCGGGGCTGGTCGACGACCGCCGCGCGACCCTGAACCGCCTGCTGTTCCCGGCGCCCACGAAGGAGTTCCGGGCTCACCGCGAGGCTTACGGCGACACGTCGGTGTTGCGCTCCAAGGACTTCTTCTACGGCCTGCGTCCGGGCGAGGAGTACTCGGTCGACCTGGAACCGGGTGTCCGCCTGCTCATCGGCCTGGAGGCGATCTCCGAGGCCGACGCGCGCGGCATCCGCACGGTCATGGCGACCCTGAACGGCCAGCTGCGCCCGATCCAGGTCCGCGACCGTTCGGTGGCGGCCGACATCCCGGCCGCGGAGAAGGCCGATCGGGGTAACCCGAACCACGTCGCGGCACCGTTCGCGGGCGTGGTGACGGCGGCGGTGGCCGAGGGCGACAGCGTCGACGCCGGCCAGACCGTCGCGACGATCGAGGCCATGAAGATGGAGGCCGCGATCACCGCCCCGAAGGCGGGCCGCGTGCAGCGTCTGGCGTTGCGCGGCGCCCAGCAGGTCGAAGGTGGAGACCTGCTGATCGTCCTGGAGTAGCTGATGTTGTGCGAAGGGCCCGGTCTCGACGGCCGGGCCCTTCGTGCTGCGAGGGGCGAGGAACTCGACGACGATTCCGTGCGTTGCACCGAGCACGGGGTCAGGGAGAGGGATTCGCATCATGAAGAAGGCGTTGGCCGGGCTGCTCGGACTGGCGGGCGTGGCGTGGGCGCTGCGGGACGTGCCGAAGCAGCTGGGAGGAAAGCCGGACCCGGCGCGAATGGCGCGGTCGCCGCGCTACCGCAACGGCAAGTTCCACAACGACAAGGAAGTCAGCACGGTTCCGGACCGCGACTCCTTCTCGTTGCGCGACTTCATCTCCGGCGGCGAGGACCGCAAACCGTCCGTGGCGGTTCCGCTCGTCGGGCCCTCCGCTCCCGTCGGCTCGGGGCTGCACATCACCTGGTACGGCCATGCTTCCGCGCTGATCGAGATCGACGGGGCCGCGGTGCTGGTGGATCCGGTGTGGAGTGACCGGGTGTCGCCGTCCGCGCACGTCGGGCCTCGGCGGCTGCACCCCGTGCCGCACGAGTTGTCGGATTTGCCTGCTTTGAGCGCGGTCGTGGTGTCGCACGACCACTACGACCACCTGGACATGCAGACGGTTCAGGAGCTGACTCGGTTGTCGTCCGCGGTGTTTGTGGTGCCGTTGGGGTTGGGGGCTCACCTGTTGCGGTGGGACGTGCCTAGCTCGCGGATTGTCGAGTTGGACTGGGACGAGTCGTTCTCCGTGGACGGGTTCACGCTCACTTGTACTGCGGCGCAGCACTTTTCTGGGCGGTCGGTGCAGCGGAACGTCACCTTGTGGGCTTCGTGGGTGATTGCTCGTGGTTCTCGGTCTGTGTTCTACAGCGGGGACACCGGGTACTTCCCGGGGTACTCGGCTATCGGGGCTGTGCACGGGCCCTTTGATGCTGTGTTGATGCAGGTTGGGGCTTACAACGATGCCTGGCCTGACATCCACATGACGCCTGAGGAAGGGGTGCAGGCGTTTGAGGATCTTGGGGGTGGGTTGTTGATTCCCGTTCACTGGGCGACTTTCAACCTTGCGCTGCATCCTTGGACTGAGCCTGTGGATCGGGTTTGGCGGGAGGTCAAGGCTCGGGGGATGCGGGTGGCGGTGCCTCGGCCTGGGGAGCGGGTGGATGTGGACTCGCCTGGTGAGGTGGATGGGTGGTGGCAGGGGCTCGTTTGAGTTTTCTGGTCGCGCCGGTTGCGTAGGTCGTCTCCCTGTTGCGTTGGCGTCCGCCTGTTTCGTGTCCGTAGGTTGGTTGGGGTTGCCGTGTCGTGTTCCTGTTTCAAGATTTCTGGGGCGCCGCCCCAGACCCCGCCAATCTGATCAAGGACCAGTCCAGCGCCGTCTGCGGGTTGATGGCACGCCTGTTGCTTTCGGCGGCTGCGCGTTGCGTTGGTGGTGCGGTTCGGGCGGTGTGGTCCCGTCACGAGCCGTGCCAGGAGCGGGTCACACCTGAGGGGTGAGGTCAAGTCGCGAAAAGCGTGCGACTTGACCTCTCCCCTCGGGCGCGACAAGGGCTGTGTCACGACTCGTGACGGGACCACACCGCCGGAACCTTGCGTTTAGGGCAAGGACTGCTCGCCTTCGGCTTCGCGTCGCCTCGCCTTCGGCTTCGCGTCGCCTCGCCTTCGGCTTCGGGCTTGATCACCAGGCGTACGTTGGGGGCGTAGTCGATTTTTTGGGGAGCAATGCGTACAGCAGTGGTTACTGGTGGTGGCACTGGCATTGGGCGGGCCATCGCTCTTGAGTTCGTCAAGCAGGGGCTGGACGTCACGATCACCGGGCGCCGGGCCTCGGTGCTCGCTGAGGTTCCTGGGGTCCGGCACGTTGCCTTTGATGCCACCGATCCGGATGCGGTCGCTGGGGCGTTGGAGAGTCTTCCGTCCAAGGTGGACGTTCTTGTCAACAACGCCGGTGGCAACGTCGGTCACGAGGACACCAAGACTCGGTGGCTTGCCAACTACGAGGCGAACGTCGTCAGTGCTGTGTTGGTCACGGAGGCTTTGGCTCCGCGGCTCGCCGACAACGGGCGGGTGATCACCATCGGGTCGATCGCCGGGCGTCGGGGTGGTGGGAGTTACGGGGCCGCCAAGGCTGCGGTGGAGGCGTGGACTGCTGATCTTGCCGGGGAGCTCGGCGGGCGGGGGATCACCGCCAACGTCGTGTCGCCTGGGCTGATCGTGGACACCGAGTTCTTCGGGGATTCGATGACCGGGGAGCGGTTGGAAATGTTGATCGGGCAGACGAAGAACGGGCGGGCCGGGACGCCTGAGGACGTGGCCGCGCTCGTGGGGTTCCTCGGGTCGGAGGCTGCCGGGCATATCACGGGGCAGGTGCTGGCCGTCAACGGTGGGGCGCACCTGGGGCGGTAGCTCGCAGGCGGCGGAGGGCTCGCTGGATCTCGTTGCGGTGTTTGGCCGACTTCATCCACGCGGGGAGTTTGGCGAGGACGGTCATTCGCCGCGTTGAAGAAGAAGGCGGGTCCTCGCGCAGTTTCGCGGTCACGTAGGACTCCAGCAGGTCCAGGTGTGCGGTGTTCAGCGCCCACAGGGTGTGGCCGGCGCAAGGGGTTCGCAGCCACAGGTCTGGTACGAAGCGCTGGTCGTCCCAGCACCAGGTTCGGGTGTAGGGGCGCGTGTGGGCGCATGTCGGACAGACCAGGCGGCCTGAGGTGATCAGGGCCTGGGCCGGGCAGGACGGGCACACCGCCAGGACCGGGTGGTCGGCCAGTGCGCAGAGGCAGTCGCCGGAGTCTCGGTGGCGGGTCATGCGCACAGGATGCACCTGGGACGATGGAGCGGTGACGCGAATTGTTGCCGGGACTGCCGGAGGCCGGAGGCTCAAGGTGCCGCCGAAGGGGACTCGGCCCACGTCCGAGCGGGTGCGGGAGGCGCTGTTCAGTTCCCTCGAGTCGATGATGGATCTCGAGGGGGCGAAGGTGCTGGACCTGTACGCCGGGTCGGGGGCGCTCGGGTTCGAGGCGTTGAGCCGGGGGGCCGGGCACGCGACGTTCGTGGAGTCGGACAAGCGGGCCGCCGAGGTGCTCAAGGGCAATGCGCGGGAGCTCGGGTTCGGCAACACGACCATCGCCAACCGGACGGCTGAGGCCTTCGTCACGGGTGAAGGGGAGAAGTTCGACGTCGTGTTCGCCGATCCGCCGTACGTGGTGACTGACGACGAGCTCGCGAAAGTTCTGCACGGGCTGGTGCCTCGGCTCGCCGGGGACGCGGTGCTGATTGTCGAACGTGCTTCGCGAAGCGGCGAACCAGCTTGGCCGGACGAAGTGGAACCCTTGCGTGCCAAGCGATATGGGGACACCGCGGTGTATTGGGCGCAGGTGCGTGCTGATGGGTGACGAGAACCACGGACACGCCTGGAGGCGTCCGATCGGGTGCTAACGTCCGATCCATGACGCGTGCCGTGTACCCCGGCTCCTACGACCCGGTAACCAACGGCCACCTGGACATCATCGGGAGAGCCGCGCACCTCTTCGACGAGGTCGTCGTCGCCGTGCTCATCAACAAGAACAAGCGCACCCTGTTCTCCGTCGAGGAGCGCCAGGAGATGCTGCGCGAGGTCACCGCGCAGTGGGACAACGTGCGCGTCGACTCGTGGCACGGGCTGCTGGTCGACTACTGCCGCGAGAACCACATCAAGGCCATCGTGAAGGGCCTGCGCGCGGTCAGCGACTACGACTACGAGCTGCAGATGGCGCAGATGAACCACCAGCTCACGGGCGTCGACACGCTGTTCATGCAGGCCAGCCCGCAGTACTCGTTCCTCGCGTCCTCGCTGGTCAAGGAGGTTGCGACGTACGGCGGTGACGTCTCGACGCTGCTGCCGGCCTCCGTCGAGCAGCGGCTGCAGCAGCGCCTCGCGGAGACCCGTTAAAGAGGCAGCTTCATCCCCACGTGCGACGCGGTGAAGCCGAGCCGCTCGTAGAACCTGTGCGCGTCCACCCGTGACGCGTCCGTCGTGAGCTGCACCAGACCGCAGCCGCGTGCGCGGGCCTCGTCGATCGCCCACCTCATCAGGCGCTCGCCGAGGCCGTTGCCGCGCTGGTCGGAGCGCACGCGCACGGCCTCGACCGTGACGCGGGTCATGCCCAGGCGGGACAGGCCGGACGTGAACGTGAGCTGCAGGGTCCCCACGACCTCCCCGCCGGCCTCGGCCACGGCCAGGTACTGGTGCGGGTCGGCGTCGATCACCTCGAACGCCTTGAGGTAGGAGGGGTCGCCGGGCTTCTCGCGCCGGGCTCCGAGCGGGTCGTCGGCGAGCATCGCCACGATCGCGTCGACGTCGGCCGCGGTGGCCCGCCTGATGCTGATGGTCACGGCAAATCCTGACACGCCCTGCCGATCTCCCTCTTTCGGGGAGATCGACAGGGCACACTTGTGGACGGGAGCCACAGGGGTTAGGGAGTGAGACGTGTACCGGGTGTTCGAGGCACTCGACGAGCTCGTCACGATCGTCGAGGAAGCGCGCGGAGTTCCGATGACCTCGGGCTGCGTGGTGCCGCGCGGTGATGTGCTCGAACTGCTCGACGACGTGCGCGACGCGATCCCCGCGGAGCTCGACGACGCGCAGGACGTGCTGGACCACAAGGACGAGCTGGTCGGCAAGGCCAAGCACGACGCGGAAGCGGGCGTGTCGAAGGCCCGTGCGGACGCCGACCGCATGCTCGCGGAGGCGCAGGCCGAGGCAGAGGCGATGCTGTCCGACGCGCGTGCCCGCGCCGAGCGGATGATCGCAGAGGCGGAGGACCAGGCCGAACGGACCGTGGCCGCCGGCCGGCAGGAGTACGACGACCTGGTGGGCCGCTCGCACGCCGAGGCCGAGCGGATGATCCAGGCGGGCCGTGCCAACTACGAGCGCGCCACCGAGGACGGCCGCGCCGAGCAGGCCCGGCTCGTCAACGAGCAGGAGGTCGTCCGGGCGGCGCACGCCGAGGCGGCACGCGTGCTCGACGCCGCGCAGAGCGAGGCCATCCGGCTGCGTTCGGAGTGCGACGCGTACGTGGACGGCAAGCTCGCGGACTTCGAGGACCTCCTCGCGCACACGCTCAGGTCGGTCGGCAAGGGCCGTTCGCACCTGCGCGGACCGGCCGTCGCGGGAGCCTCCGCGCCGTTCGACTACGGTGCTTAACGAACCAGCGCGCCTGAACGTGTGATTCGCACTACTACGAGCAGGTGCGATCACCTGGGGATTTCACGCGTGAGGCCGTCGTCCCGTACCCTGGACCGGCTGGACGTGGTAGGTCCCCGCCGGCAACCAATCTGATCATGACTGAGCATCGTCACGCGTCCACGCGTCCCACAGCATCCGGTCCCTGGGTCATCGACACCAGGGACATCGGCCGTCGCGCCGGTTCCAGCCGACCCTTCGTCAGGTCGGTGCCCGCGGCAGGTGTGGGGTTGCTCGGTGTGATCGCGGTGCCGGAAGGCGGAGAGGTAGAGCTCGACCTCCTGATCGAATCGGTCGTGGAGGGCGTGCTCGTCTCGGGGACGGCGTCCGCCAAGGTCGAAGGCGAGTGCGCGAGGTGTCTCGAGCCCCTCGCCGACGAGGTCGAGGTCCGGATCACGGAGCTGTACGCGTGGCCGGACAGCACCACGGACGAGACCACTGATGAAGACGAGGTCAGCCGGATCGAGAACGATCTGATCGACCTCGAGCCTGTGGTGCGGGACGCCATCGTCCTCGCACTGCCGCAGGCGCCGCTCTGCGAGCCGGACTGCAAGGGGCTTTGCTCCGAGTGTGGTGGCAGGTGGGCGGAGCTCGGGCCCGACCACGGGCATGAGACGATCGACCCTCGTTGGGCCGCGTTGCAAGAGCGGTTCAGCGATGACAACAACGAGGAGAAGTAGTCGTGGCCGTCCCGAAGCGGAAGATGTCGCGCTCGAACACCCGTGCGCGCCGTTCCCAGTGGAAGACGTCTGCCGTGCACCTGGTGGCGTGCTCCAACAAGGCTTGCCGCCAGCCGAAGCCGCAGCACGTCGCCTGCCCGGCCTGTGGTCAGTACGCTGGCCGCCAGGTCGCTCAGCCGGCCTGATCTCCTCGGTTACGCAGTGGGGGGAAAGCCGCCGCGCGCTCCGCAAGCTGACCGCGCGACTTTGACCGAAGCGCTCGGCGTCCAGTTGGACGCCGAGCTGCTCGGGCTTGCACTCACCCACCGGTCGTACGCGTACGAGAACGGCGGTCTACCGCCGAACGAGCGTCTCGAGTTCCTGGGAGACGTCGTGCTGGGGCTGGTCGTCACCGACCACCTCTACCGCACCCATCCCGATCTTCCCGAAGGTCAGCTCGCGAAGCTCCGCGCCAGCGTGGTGAACATGCACGCACTGGCGGGCGTGGCGCGTGACCTGGGGCCGGGCGGGCTGGGCGCACACCTGCTGCTCGGGCGCGGCGAAGAGCTGACCGGCGGCAGGGACAAGGCGAGCATCCTCGCCGACGGCCTCGAGGCCGTCATCGGTGCGGTGTACCTGCAGTTCGGTATCGATACCGCACGGACGTTCGTTCACCGGCTGTTCGATCCACTCTTGGCCAAAGCTCCGCTTCTGGGTGCTGGACTGGACTGGAAGACAAGCCTGCAGGAGCTCACCGCTCAAGCCAGTCTCGGCGTCCCCGAGTACCGCGTGGACGACCAGGGGCCGGACCACCGCAAGGAGTTCACCGCCACGGTGCTCGTCGGGGGCCAGCCTCACGGCAAGGGTGATGGGCGCACCAAGAAGGAAGCCGAGCAGAAAGCCGCCGAAGCGGCTTATCATGTTCTGTCGGAGCGGGTCAAGGCCGAGCAGGAGTCGGCCCGATCCGCGAACGGACAGAACGGCGCCTCGGTGACGCCAGGGACCCTCCCATCCGAGGAAGACTGAGACACGCAATGTATGCGACCAGGAACCGCACGAACCGCCGCACCCGCACCGTCCGCGGGCCGGTGAACACCTCCCGCAGTGGAGGCATCCAGGGACTTGTGCTGGTCAGGGACACGAGCCGCGCGGGTGTGTGGGTGCTCAAGCCCACCAAGCCGCAGGCCGCTGTGATCGAAGCGCAGCCCGTCGACGAGGGCAAGTCCGAAGCCTGACGTGCCCGAACTCCCAGAGGTCGAGGTAGTACGCCTCGGCCTCGAAGCCCACGTCGCCGGCCGGGTCATCTCCTCGGTTGAGGTGTTGCACCCACGCGCAATCCGCCGGCACGACCTGGGTTCCACGGACTTCTGCGCGCGCCTGGCAGGCCAGCCAATGGCCGCCGCCAGGCGCCGTGGCAAGTACCTCTGGGTGGAACTGGCCGACAAAGCCGCCATGCTCGCGCACCTGGGCATGAGCGGCCAAATGCTCGTCCAACCCTCGTCGGCCCCCGACGAGAAGCACCTGCGCGTCCGCTTCCGGTTCGAAGACGACGGCCCAGAGCTCCGTTTCGTGGACCAACGAACCTTCGGCGGCCTGGCGCTGGCCGAACTGGTCGAGGTCGACGGCACCCTGGTGCCCGACACGGTCGCGCACATCGCCCGCGACCCCATGGACCCTCTCTTCTCCCGTGATGCTGCCGTGCGCGCGTTGCGCCTGCGTCACACGGAGATCAAGCGCGCCCTGCTCGACCAGACCCTCGTGTCCGGCATCGGCAACATCTACGCCGACGAGGCCCTCTGGCGCGCCCGCCTGCACGGCACCCGAATGACGGACAAGCTGACCAAGGCGAAGGCCGCTGAGCTGCTCGATCACGCCACCGACGTGATGCGTGAGGCGCTGGGGCAGGGTGGGACGTCGTTCGACGCGCTCTACGTCAACATCAACGGCCAGTCCGGCTACTTCGACCGGTCGTTGAACGCGTACGGGCAGGAGAACCGGCCCTGCAAGAGGTGCGGGGCGGCGATCGTGCGTGAGCCGTTCATGAACCGGTCCTCGTACTCCTGCCCCCGCTGCCAGCCTCGGGCCAGGATCTGATCGCACCAGTTCGGGCGTGATTGGGAAACAGGAAACACCTTCCCTCGGCGTCGTCACGTTGTGCACTCTGCGTGAGTGCCGTCAAAACTCCCACTGCACCCCGTAGGAAAGACCGCCGACGAGGTTGACGAACTCCGCCCGTGTCTCGTTGGCGAGATCGAGCGGCAACAGATGTGCGGATGGAGCGCCATCCGTCACGACGCTGTGCGGAACGCCGTCCTGACGCCACACGTGAATCGGCTGGCGGTCCGGCGCGAATCGCACGACCACTCGGAAGTGGCGGCAGTTGCGATACGGAACATAAATGTATCGCGGTGCCATCCGCTGACCCGGTGGAATCCGGTGGATGAGTCCGACTGTATGTCGTTCGCTCTTGCGGAAACGTTTCGGCAGCCGGATCACCGTCTGGAAGTTCGTCGTGGACTCCTGCACCCTGCTCGCGAGCATTCCGCCGAACCAGATCTCCGTGTCCAGGCCGATCCGCTCGTCGTGGCCGCTCTGGCGCGGGACGTCGATGGACGTCGAGATCTCGTCCAGCGTCGGAGCGGTGACCAGGATGCGCCTTCGCTCGTAGGCGACCGGAGTGTCCTGGTCGAGCCGCAGCACGACGTCGAACGAGTCGATGTACCACCCGTCGCCGCCGTGGCCGCTGCCCGACAGCAACGCGGATCCGGACGCGGCGTTCTCCGCCATGATCATGAACGCCTTGTCGATCCGCCTGCGCGCCGTGCGGGGGTCGCAGACGAGGGCCCTCGCCAGCTCGTCGATGCGGTCGGTGAGGTTGATGTCCTTGGCGTCGTGGGTGAGGTTCAGACCGTGCAGGGCGGCGATCTGAAGTTCCGTCGGCAACCGGATGACCAGTTCCTCCAGATAACCGGTGAGTTTCTGCCGCAATCCCTCCACGTCGCCGCCGGATGCGCCGAACAGCTCGCAGAACTCCGGGTCGAGCCGCGTGTCGAGGTCACGATTTCGCACCCCCAGCTTCTTTCGCAGCCGTTGCAGGTTCGCGACCACCAGGGCCACCAGATCATCCACGACCTGCATTCTGCTCTATCTGCGGTACCAGCACGGGTCAGAAACATGACAGTGGGTGGACGGAACTGACAAAGGATGGACTGGAATGTCCAGTCGCTTTCGGTAACTATTTCTCGGCGTGCGCCACCTGGATGGTCGAAGTGGACACCCGGCTGGACGCATTTCCCTTCACGTAATTGAGGAACACCTTGCGAGACTGGACGCGGCCGCCCGCGAAACCAATCAGATATCGCTGGTACGACCGGTTGCTCGACGCGCGGAACGGACGTCGCGACGGCAAGGCGGGACTTCGTGGTGAGACCGGCTGGCTGCGGGCGTTGCGCGAGCTCACCACCGAGCAGGTGAACGCGGAACAGGTGGCCGGCGAGCGAGACCTGGCCGAGCTGACGGACCGCAGGAACACCGCCGCGAGTCCGGTCGAGGCGCTGCGTGACCGTCTGGTCCGGCTCGAGCAGGAACTCGCCGAGGCGGACAAGGAGCCGGACCTCGCCGGGCCACTGCGCCTGGCCGACGGACGGCATCCGCCCGAGTTCGCGCAGAACCGCCGACGGAACGTGCACCTCGCACGACGCGAGCACGTGGAGCGGCGCTACTACGAGGCACAACGGACGTTGGGAGAGGCCGTCCAGCTCGTCTCGATGATCGACCGCGAGATCGAACGGCTGGAAGAGGTCGTACGGCTGAGGGCGGACATGGTTCGTGCGCACGGTTCACGGCGTATCGCCTGCTACTGGCAGCACTTCGCTCGTGAGCACCAGGACCACGCCAAGAAGGCCGGTGAGACACCCCCGCGCGATCCCGATCTGCCGTGGGACGACGAGGGAGGGCCGGCGTCGTGAGCAGGAAGGAAGAGCCCGACTCGTTGGAGTTCGTGCCCTCTTCTGTGGACGAGGACGCCGCACGAGCCGAGATCGAGCGGCACGCCGAGAGTCTGAGGTACTCGGTCGACGAGGCCGTGGGGCACCCGCTCGACAACCTGATCAACGCATGGGCGGACAAGTGGGTGGCCGACGTGGAGGCCGAGCACGCCCTCTACCTAGCCCGTGCCGAGGCTCCGCTCGGCACGGCGAACACTCGGCTGAACGAGCTGGACGTGGTGCGGGAGCAGGACACCCGGCGGCTCGCCGAGACCGACGAGGCTCGTAGCGCCGCGGTCAGCGCACTCGACGAAGAGAAGCCGCTGCTCGGCGGCCGCCCGAAGTCGATCTACCTGCACGTGATCGCCCTGCTGTGCGCCGCGGCCGCCGACGTCGCCGCGTTCATCCAGGTCGTGAACCTCCTCGGCAGGCAGCGGCAGACGGTGACGGTGTTGCTCGTCATCGGGTTCACCTCGCTCGTGCTCTACCTCGCACACGTCGCGGGCACGCTGGTGAAGGAGAAGAAGGGGAAGGCAGCAGCCGCCTACCTGATCGTCTGGGCGACGATGGGGCTGCTCGCGGCGTGGGTCCGGCTGATCTCGCCGCCGCCCGCGAGCGCTCAGGTCAGCCTGTCGCTCGATTCCGAGGCCACCGGGGCCACGCCGGAGAACCAGCAGTTCGCCTTCGCCGGTGCCGGTCTCTTCCTCGCGTTGTACCTCGGCAGCGGGCTCGCCGCCTGCATCGGTTCCTACCTGACGCACCACAGCGCACGCAGCGCGTTCATGGCTGCGGTGGCCGCCTACCGCCGTGCGGTCAGGAGGGTTCGCGCGATCGAACGCGACCACGGAGCGGCCCGTACGGCGTGGCAGGTGCAGATCAGCGCCCGCGACGCGGCGGCCAAGGTCCTCGCCGCGCAGAAAGCGCGCCGGCTGGCGTTCGCCGAGGAGCTCAAGCAGTACACGCGGGTGCTGCTGGCGGAAAAAGCCCGTGATCCCTCCGTCACCGACGCGATCCTCGCCGAGGACAAGCGCCCCTACGACTACTCCACCAACGGATCTTCCGGAAGGCACGCATGAACCGCCGCTTGCTCGCCGCACTCACCGCCGTGCTGCTCGTACCGCCGCTCGCCGCGTGCGAGTCCGAGAACGCGCTCCCCGCCCCGAACTTCGCTCCCTGCCCCGTGTCACACGAACAGCCGATGGCCTTCGTGGTCGGCGCACGGGCCAACGCACCGAAACCTGAGGTGCCCGAGTCGGTGAACAACCTGATGACCGGGGTGGCACGAGCGCACAGACCGATCACGCTGGTCCGGCTGGACGGCAAGCCGGAGTACGTCTTCGCCGAGGACGCACCGGCCGCGGGCGCCAATCCCGACGACGACGCGGCGCAGGTTCAGAAGTACTTGAACAAGATGACTCTCGCGTTCCGCGACAAGATCCGGGCGCAGGTTCCGGAGGCGAACGTGCTCCGGGCGTTGACGATCGCATCGCAGAAGGTCGGGCCGGGCGGCACGATCGTTCTGATGGATTCGGGGCTGCAGACGACGCCGCCACTGCGGTTCGGTGAGGACGACGTCCTGACCTCGGAACCCGGCGAGGTCGCGGACTACCTCGCGAAGGAGAAGCAGCTACCGGACCTGGCTGGCCGGTCCGTGGTGCTGGTGGGGCTCGGGCTGACCGCCCCGCCGCAGCCGGAGCTGGATCCGCGCTGGCAGAACAACGTCTTCGACATCTGGAAGGCTGTCGTGGAGGCCGCCGGCGGGTGCGCCGCGAAGATGCTGCACGGCTCTACCTCGGCCGCCGCCGTCGACTCGCCGACGGTCACCGTCGTGCAGCCGCCCAAGCCGAAGCCGCCGGTCAGTTGCGGCACGGTCGAGCTCGGCGAGGCGGACAACATCTCGTTCAAGCCGGAAAGCGCCGACTTCCGCGATCCGGCAGCGGCGCGGACGACGTTGCAGCGTCTCGCGGACACCATGCGCGCCAAGAAGCAGAAGGCCGACCTCATGGGCACCACGGCGAGCGTCGGTCCGCCGCCGGGACGGGTCGAGTTGTCCCGGCGGCGTGCGGAGGCGGTGAAGTCGGTGCTGGCGGACCTGGGCATCCCCGCTGACACGATCACGACCAGGGGCGTCGGCACCGACTGGCCCGGTCATGTGAACGATCTCGGTCCCGGCGGTGTGCTGCTGCCAGGCCCGGCTGCGCAGAACCGCAAGGTTGTCGTCACCCTGACCTGCCTCGAGCAGTGATGTTCGGCTCGTGGTGGCACGGGTTCCGCGACGGCAGGCTCGGCATCCCGAACCCCGGTGCGCGGTCGACCCCGCATCGGGAGGTCCTGATCCGCGGCGCCCACGAGGCGTTCGAGAAGGAGCGTGTCGAGCACGAGGCGCTGTCCACCGCGGACCGCGAAGAGCTGGTCCGGTTGCGGACGTTCCGCGTGCACGTCGTCGAGAGGCTGGTGCGGGCCGAGGCCGAGCTCGCCCGTGCGGAGGTGCCTCCGTCCGAAGCGGAGCTGACCGCGCGGCGGCCGGGTGAGGAGCGCCGCGGCGTCGCGGTGGTCAGGATGCGCCGTGGACGCGAGCACCTCGGGGCCGTGGTGGCGGCGAAGGGCCTGGCCCTGTCCGCCAAGGCCGACCTCGACCGGCTGGACGCCGAAATAGCCGCGATGGCGGACCGGGTCGATCGGCACCTGACGGTCGCGTCGGTGCGGGTCCGGCGCATCCACCGGCTCACGCACCGGCGGATCGCGGCGTACCTGCGTTCGCTCGTGCGGGCGCACCCGAGGGGTTCCGCCGCCCTGGCGGGGATCAACCGCCTCGATCCGGGCCTGCCCGAGTGGATCAACCCGGAACGCGTGCGGCCCGAGGCGCCCGACCCGGCGCCGCCGGGGCGCACCCCCGAACCGCAGGGCCCTGGCGTGCAACGCTTCCCGTTGCGGCACAGGACGGTCATCGGTCGCCACGAGGACTGCCAGGTCCGCATCGACGGCTACCAGGTCGCCGAGAGGCACGCCGTCATCGAGCGTCGCGGCGAGCGGTGGGAGCTGCGCGACCTCGGACACTCGGACGGCACCTTCCAGGGAGGCCGGCCGGTCAGGAGGACGGCGCTGACCGCGTTGTCCGTCTTCGACATCGCCGATCACCGGTTCCAGGTCAGCAAGGACGAGCTGGAACTGATCGTCACACCGCTGGGCGAGTGCGATCTCGTCGTGCACGACCTGTCCGCGGTCAACGACCGCAACGGCAGGCCCAGGCTCATCGACATGTCTCTGGTTCAACGGGAACGCACGGTGCTCGCCGTCCTCGGCCCGTCCGGTGCCGGCAAGAGCTCCCTGTTCTCCGCGTTGCTCGGAGAGCTGGAGACGTCTGGCGGTCATCTCTACTTCGAGGGCCTCGACGTGCGGACGCACCGCGAACAGCTGCGCAGCAGGCTCGGTTTCGTGCCGCAGGACGACAGCATGCACCGCTCGCTGACGGTGGAGACGTTGCTGCGCTTCGCCGACAGGCTGCGCAGGCCGTCCGACCGCCGTGGCGGTGAGGCCGACACGGTGCTCGACGTGTGCAAGCAGCTCAAGCTGGACGAACACATCACCAAGCCGGTGCACCAGCTCTCCGGTGGGCAGCGCAAACGCGTGTCCGTCGCGCTGGAGATGCTGAGCAGACCGCGGCTGCTGATGCTCGACGAGCCGACCTCCGGACTCGACCCCGGCATGGACCGCGACGTGATGGAGATGCTGTCGCGATACGCGGACGGCGGGTGCACGGTCGCATTGGTGACCCACGCGACCGAGCACCTCCACCTCGCCGACCAAGTTCTGGTGCTCGCCCCCGGCGGGCGTCCCGTCTACTGCGGACCACCCGGCGGGGCCCTCGACGCGCTCGGCGTGCCCAGCTACGCGGACCTGATGAAGTTGCTGGAGGGCAAGGACAACAAGGAGGCGGTCAACGGCTTGGTCGCCGACTACCGCGCGGGCGCAGTGGTGGAACGGGCAGAGCAGGCCGTCCGGGAAGCCGTCGCCCGGCAGAGCGAACCCGAGCCGGAACGGCAGCGCGGCAGATTCCGGGCCTTCGCGCACCAGCTGCCGATCCTGGTCGCTCGGCAGCTCGTGCTGACCTTCCCCTGGCCGGCCGGGCTGATGCCGTTCGGCATCGCGGGCATCGCGGCGGGGCTCGCCGCCGGAGTGTCCGCTGACGACGTGTTGCGCGTCGGCGAGGCGGCCAGGACGGCGTCGGCCGCGTTGAGCATCCTGGTCACGTTGTGCGTCCTGACCGGCCAGGCGCTGACCTACAGCAATCTGGTGGAGGAGCACAACATCATCGTCCGGGAGCACCGCACCGGCACGGTCACCGCCGCGGTGGTGCTGTCGAAGTGGCTGGTGTTCGCGGTCGTCGCGGCGGTGCAGGGAGTGATCGCCGCCAGCGTGTTCGTGCTCTGGAGAGGGGCGCCGGACCACGCCGTGACGGGGATGCCGTCCACCCTGGAACTGATGTGCGACCTCGTGGCGACGAGTGTGGCCGCGATGTCGCTCGGGTTGTTCATCTCGGCCTGCTGCAAGGACCTGAAGACTGCGGTGACCGTCACCTCGTTGGTGGTCGTGGCGCAGGTGGCGCTCAACGGCGTCACCACCGACCTGTCGGAGGGCGGTGCGACCGCCGTCGTGTCCTGGATCCTGCCCGCCAGGTGGGGGCTCGCCGCGGCCGCGTCCACTGTGGACCTGACCTCGATCGCGCCCGTGCAGAAGGACGACCTGTGGCAACACGCGAACGGGTGGTGGCTGCTGAACCTCTGCTGCCTCGCCGGTCTGACCGTGTTGTTCACGTGGCTGGCCGTGCTGAGACTCAACCGAAGGCTGCGGTGACCTGCCTTGGATCCGAGCCACGACATGACAGCTGACCGGACTTATGTGGCGATTCCCCGTCATGTAAAAGGAAGCAGGTGACTCCGCACAATGCGCGGCATGAGGTTGGTCAAGATGCGCTGGTTGAAGCCGGGTCTGATCTTCGTGGCACTGCTCGTGGTGCTGGCGGCCGTGTTGCAGCTGACCGGCGCTCTGCGGGATCTATCGCCGTTCCGCGTCGACACCATCGACCGCAGCCATCCCGCTGTGCTCAAGGAACTGCGCGACCTGAGCCAGTACCACGCGGCGACCGGCGACTACGAGGTCGTCGTCGACATCGAGAAGGACGCGGCGTGGTTGCCCGACTTCCTGGCCGGTGAACGAACCCTCTTCGTGGGGGCGGGGACCGTCAACGCCTACGTCGACTTCGGCAAGCTGGTCGAGGAGATGCTGGTCATGTCGCCCGACGGCAGGTCGGTCGAGGTGCGGATCCCCGAACCCGTGCTCGACAAGCCCAACCTCAACAACGAACGCAGCTACGTCTTCGACCAGAAGCGCGGCCTGTTCAACCGACTGGGCTCCGTGCTCGACACGAAGAGCCAGCAGGAGTTCTACCTCGCTGCCGAGAAGCGGATCGCCGACGCCGCGGACAAGTCCGAACTGCGCAAGCGGGCCGCCGAGAACACCAAAGCCATGCTCACCGGACTGCTGCGGGCGCTGGGCTTCGAGGTCACCGTGGTGGAGAACCGATGAGCGGCGGGATCTTCATCTGTTACCGCAAGAACCACCTCAACGGGCGGCGCAGTCACGCACTGGCGGTCGACGCGTTCATCGAACGCCTGCGCACCCACTTCGGTGTGGACAAGATCCGCGCCGACACGGGCCTCGTCGCGGGTGATCACTTCCCGTCGATGCTGCGCGGCTGGCTCAGGAGCAGCGAGGTCGTTCTGGTGTTCGTCCACCAGGAATGGCTGGACGACCTCGTCGAGCGCGAGGACGAGGACGACTGGGTCCGCTGGGAGCTCGGCACCGCGCTCGAGATGGAGATTCGAGTGATCCCGGTGTTGCTGGACAAGGCGTCCCTGCCGAGGGAGCACGAACTGATCGACAAGGGGTTCGCCGACGTCGCGGAGTTCGGCAACCAGCAGTACTGGCGCATCCTCTTCGGGGAGTGGGAGCAGGGCGGTGGCGAACTGATCCGCCTGCTCGAAGGCCGGGTCGCCACGGAGGAGCTGCCCGCACCAGCGCGTCCGGACCCGGCACGCCAGCGGAGTGTCCGGCCACTGGTCGCCGCATCGCTGCTCGGCCTGGCGGCACCGTGGTTGCTGGTCCGGTTGCTGGTGCCCGACGTGGAGATGAGACACCTCTGGCTCGCCGCGCTCGCTCTGGCGCTGGTCTTCGCGCTGGTGATTCCACTGGGGACGCTGTCGATCGTGTACGCGGTCAGAGTGAGGCTGGACGAGAGCGACGAACACCTTGCCCGGCTGGCCCACGACCAGAAGACCAACGTCACCGTCGGCCTGTTCGTGGCGGGGATGGGCATCATCGTCCTCTTCAGCGGCAACCTGGTTCCGTGGCAGGGACAGCTGCTCGTGCTGGCGGTGATCGCCGGGTTTACCGTCGTCGAGGGCGACCGATGGCTGCGCGATCGGCGCAACAGCGACCTGTGGCCGTACGTGCGACTCGCACCACACCCCGCCTCTGTGCGCGGCGCACTCACGCACGCCGAGCGCTTCATGAAGGCTCATCGGCCTTTGCTCACCATGGCGCAGCGAGAACAGGTCGAGTTCGTGCTCGGGCAGGTGGAGTGGGCGGTGGACCGGCTCCACGAGCTCTGCGCGTTGAGCAGGTGGGAGTGGTTGCGCCGTTCTTCCCCGGTGTTGCCCGCAGTGCACGTGTTGTTCTTGGCCGCCGTGATCGGCAGTGCCGTCTTCGCGGTCGTCGAGGGTGGTTGGGGGCACAGCAGTCTGCTCGCCGGCGCCCTGATCGCCGCACTCCTCTGCTACGTCGTCACGGTCGACCGCGCGCACCGGTTGCAGCGTTGGCGCCGTCAGGTCGTCGCCGAAGCGGCACCCGCCGAGGTCGAGCGCCTGCGTTCCGTGCTCGCCGAGATCAGCATCCCGCCCGCCGCTGTTCAGGAGAACACCGAATGAAGATCGTCATCGCGCTGCTCGTGCTCGTCCTCGCCGGCTGCGCCGGTGCGGAGCCGAGGAGCCCCGCCCCTCGCAGCTCGGCGACGACCGCGAGCTCCGCGTCGCCGGTGCCCAGCGGACCGAAGATGCCCGAGGTGGTTCAGATGCGGCTCACCGAGGCGCGAGAACTCTTGCGGGCACAGGGCTACCGGGTGACCGAGGAGGACGAGACCGGCCAGAACAGGCAGATCCTGGAACCGCTGAACTGGGTCGTCGCCTCGCAGCTGCCCGAGGCCGGCGCCGAGGCCCCGAGCGGTACGCAGGTGGTGCTGAAGGTGCGCAAGCCGACCGACAGCTCGACCAGCGGGGAACCGCGGGCCAAGGGGGCCGTTCCGAACGTCGTGTGCCTCGATCTGCAGAAGGCCCAGGACACGTTGCAGGCGGCGGGCTTCTACCTGCTCGGTTCCGAGGACGCGACCGGCCAGCGAAGGCAGCAGCTCGTTGACCGGAACTGGGTCGTGGTGAGCCAGTCGGAGCCGCCCGGCAGCACGCCCGACCCGAAGACCAAGATCACGCTCGGCGCGGTGAAGTTCGGCGAGTCGACGGGTACCTCCGGCTGCAAGAGCTGACCGCCGACCTTCCGGACACGGCCTCCCAGGCCCCCTGACCTGGGAGGCCGTGTTCGTTCCTCACCGATGCTCCAGCGGGTTAGACAGTACTCCGCGATGCGTAGTAGTGTCCACGGCGCAACAGTGCTGACGCTCCGGAAAGACGGGGTTCGTTTGGTGATCGCCGAGGTCGGTCGCCAAACCGAAAGTGGAGGGGCCATGGACACAAGTCAGCTGCTCAAAGGGGTGCTCGACATGGCCGTCCTTGCGGTTCTGCGCAAGGACGACGGGTACGGGTACGACGTGGTGCGCAGACTGCGCGCCGGGGGACTGAACGACGTGGGGGACGCGTCGGTGTACGGAACGCTGCGGAGGCTCTACAACGCGGGGATGCTGACCTCGTACGTGGTGCCGAGCGAAGAGGGGCCGCACCGCAAGTACTACAGCATCAACGAGACCGGGCGGGTGCGCCTGGCTGAGTCGAGGGAGACGTGGAGGTCGTTCGCCAGCACGCTGGACGGCCTGCTCGAGGAGGTCGCGGCATGAACACGCAAGCGCTCGGCATCGAGCACTACCTGGCGGGGATGCGTGCGGCCCTCGACGACCTGCCGCCCAACGAGGTCGCCGAGATCATGGAGGACGTCGAGGCGCACGTCGCCGAGCTGTCCACTGAGCTCAGGGAGAACGAGACGATCGAGCAGCGGCTCGGGCCGCCTGAGCAGTACGCGCAGGAGTTGCGGCAGGCTGCCGGGTATCCGCCGCGGACCGAACGGCTGCCGGTCACGACCAAGAAGCAGCTGCTCACCAGGCCGCGGGTGGCGGCGTGGGGGCTGGTGATCGCCACCGGTGTCACGCTGCTCGCGGGGGCCGCGTCGTTGAAGGAACCCGCGATCCTGCTCGTGCCGGCGGTGGTCCTGGTGCTGAGCCTCGCGCTCGTGCACGAGCGCGGGGCCGCTCAGCAGGAGATCATGAACCTGCCGGAGACGCACAGGCTGCAGAAGTGGCTCAGTCCGGAGGCGGGAACTCCGGCGGACCGGGCGATCACCTACCTGAGGTCGCTGCAGCCGGCGTGGTGGCTGGTGCGGGCCGCTCTGCTCGGGCTCGGTGCCGTGCTGCTCGCCGGGCGCGACATCCTCGGGTTTCTCGTGATCGCCGCGATCGCGGTGGTGTCGGTGTTCGCCGGGCCGCGGGCCAAGGTCGACCGGCGGTGGCTGTGGTTCAGCCTGCCGGCCTCGGCGCTGGCGGTCGGGCTGCTGTTCCAGATGATCGACGTCACGGCGAACCAGCTGGGGTACAACTCGTCGCGCCAGTCGTACCAGGCGCCGATCGTGGAGACGTACCAGAACATCTACGCGTACGACGAGAACGGCAAGTTGCTGACCAACGTGTTGTTGTACGACCAGGACGGCAATCCCATCAACGCGCCGCAGCAGTACTACGGCTGCCGTGGGAGCGACCCTCAGCCGATGATTCCGGCAAACAGGTATCCGCGGCCGAAGATCGACTACGAAAACGGCACCTGCTACACGGTGGCACCGAGCGAGGACGCTCCGTCATCAACGCAGAGTACGCCGTCGTCGAGTTCTGGAAGCGCGACTTCGAGCTCGGTGCCACCTACTTCCGTGTCACCCAGCAAGTAATCCTGGAGCGGGACCTGTCGGGGGGTCCCGCTCCTACTTGTTCTCCTGCGGTTCGGCCAGGTGGCGCAATACCGGCATGGCCGAGCGCAGGTGTTCTCTGTCTTCCGGCGAAAGTTCGGCCATTCTTTCACTCAATAGTTCGGCCTCGCCGTGAGCCAGCGACAGGATCGTCTCGCGACCGACTTCGGTGAGCACGACTATCGTCGCCCTGCCGTCGGCGGCGTCGGGCTCCCGACGCACGAGGCCGGTGGATTCGAGGCTGGTCACGACGGTTGTCGCGGTCGGCTGCGAACACAGCGCGCGCACCGCGATCTCGCCGATCCGCATCGGGCCGTGGGCGCTCAGTTCTGACAGCACCAATAACTGGGTGGGTTGCAAACGACGGGCCGGAGCGGCCTGTCGAAGACTTCGCACCAGCCGGTGCACGGCCACCACGAGTTGAAGAGCCTCGTGGTTGGTGACGGTGGTGGGCATCGTTTCTCCGCGCGCATGTGATTGTCCGAATTCGGACACGAACCCTGGCACTTTCCCTCATTCACGCTCTGCGCGCTATCCGCCAACTGCCGATAACCCATTCGGCCGTTGTGGTTACGCGGGGTGTCACCGCGCGCGTCCGGCGCACTTAAATGTGCTGGTAAACGGCGTAAAAAGCGCAGCGAAGCTCACTCGAACGGTCGCCGTGCTGAAGGATGATTCAACGAGACAGATCCGCTGTCAGAACTGTGGGAAGGCGCACGTGCCTGACCGTGTGGCGCAACGCATACCCCCGAACAGCCCATGCGGGGCCAGGGCAGACTGGTCCGGTGAGTGCGAAACCCAGGCGTGGCGAGCTCCGCATCTACCTCGGTGCGGCTCCCGGCGTCGGCAAGACGTTCGCCGTGCTCGGCGAGGCGCACCGGCGGCGGGAACGCGGTACGGACGTGGTCGTCGGATTTGTCGAGACCCACGGCCGTGAGAAGACCGCCGAACTGGTCGAGGGCCTGGAAATCGTGCCGCGCGCACACTCCACGCACCGCGGTGTCGAACTCACGGAGATGGACGTCGACGCGGTGCTGGCCCGCGCACCGGAGCTCGTCGTCGTCGACGAACTGGCGCACACCAACGTGCCCGGATCCCGTAATGCAAAAAGGTGGCAGGACGTCGAGGAACTCCTCGACGCGGGGATTGACGTGCTGTCCACCGTCAACGTGCAGCACCTGGAATCCCTCAACGACGTCGTGCACCGCATAACGGGCGTTCCGCAGCAGGAAACCGTGCCGGACGAGGTCGTGCGCAAAGCCGACCAGACGCAGCTCGTCGACCTGACCCCGGAAGCGCTCCGCCGCAGGCTCGCCCACGGCGACGTCTACACCGCGAACAAGATCGACGCGGCCCTCGGCAACTACTTCCGCGTCGGCAACCTCACGGCGCTGCGCGAGCTCGCGCTGCTGTGGGTCGCCGACCAGGTCGACGTCGCGTTGTTGCGCTACCGGGCCGAGCAGCAGATCACCGACACGTGGGAGACACGGGAACGCGTCGTCGTCGCTATCACCGGAGGCAAGGAGAGCGAGACGCTCATCCGTCGCGCGCGTCGCATCGCCACGCGCGCGGGTGGCGACCTTCTTGTCGTGCACGTTCTTCGGGGCGATGGTCTGGCAGGTGCAGATCCGCACGCGTTGGCGAAGTACCGAAAACTCGCCGATGACGTTGGTGCCACCTTTCACACCGTTGTGGGCGATGACGTGCCGACGGCGCTGTTGGAGTTCTCACGCGGCGTCAACGCCACTCAGCTCGTGGTCGGTACATCGCGCCGTTCACGGCTCGCGCGCGTGTTCTCCGCCGGTATCGGCTCCACGGTCGTGCAGGAGTCCGGCGCGATCGACGTCCACATGGTCACGCACCCGGCGACGACCAGCGGCTGGCGGGCACGGGCCGCGGGCAGTCCGCTCAGGCCGGGCAGGCTCGCGTGGGGCTGGGTCCTCGCGCTGGCCGGACCCGCGCTGGTGACGGTCGCCGGCGCGTCGATGCGCGGCAGTCTGAACTTCTCCACGAACGTCATCACGTACCTGCTGGTCACGCTCGTCGTCGCGATCGTCGGTGGACTCGGACCGTCGATCGTCACCGCGCTGATCAGCGCGTTGTTGCTCAACTTCTTCTTCACCGAGCCCTTCTACACGTTCACCATCGACGCGCAGCAGAACGTGCTGACCTTCTTCGCGATGATCGTCGTGGGCGTCTCCACGGCGTTGGTGGTGGACCGCGCCGCGCGCCGTGCGACACAGGCCGCGCGCGCTCGGACCGAGGCAACGCTCCTCGCGTCGTACGCGCGCACCGTGCTGACGAACCCGTATCCGCTCGCACGGCTGTTGGAGAAGGTGAAGGAGAACTTCGGACTCACGTCCGTCGCGTTGCTGGAACGCGTCGACGGCAACTGGGCGCGGGTGGCGTGCGTCGGTGCGAGCCCGTGCGACGAGCCCGACGAGGCGGACGTCGACATCGCGGTGACTCCCGACGTCCACCTCGCACTGCGCGGCCGCTCGCTGCCCGCCTCCGACCGCCGCGTCCTGGAGGCCGCCGCCGGCCAGGCACTGCTCGCGCTGAGGCAGCAGCGGATGGCGGAACAGGCCCTCGAAGCCCAGCGCCAGGCCTCCCGCTCCGAGCTGCGCACGGCGTTGCTCTCCGCCGTCGGTCACGACCTCCGCACGCCGCTGACCTCGATCAAGGCCTCCGTGGGCTCCCTGCGCGACCCGGAACTGACGCTCTCCCCGTCCGACACGGCCGAACTGCTGGAGGCGGTGGAGGAGTCGGCGGACCGCCTCACGGCCCTGGTCGACAACCTCCTCGACTCGTCGCGACTGGCCACCGGGGCCGTCGAGCCGCAGTTCCGCGCGGTCGGCTACTACGAGGCGGTGGCACGGGCCCTGAGTGGCCTGACCGGCGACATCGAGGTGGACGTCCCCGAGTCGCTACCGCCCGTGCGCGCCGACGTGGGCCTGCTCGAACGGGTGATCGCGAACGTCGTCGGCAACGCCCTGCGCTACGCGGGCGCCGTGGCGCTGTGGGCCTCCGCGCACGGCGACGAGGTGGAGCTGCGCGTCGTCGACCACGGCCGCGGCCTGCCCAAGGGCACCGCGGACGAGGTCTTCGCCCCGTTCCAACGCCTGGGTGACCGCACACCGGGCGGTGTCGGCCTCGGCCTGAGCGTGGCGAAGGGCTTCACCGAGGCGATGGGAGGCACGATCACCGTGGAGGACACACCCGGCGGCGGACTGACCGTGGTGATCTCACTCCCGGCCGATGAGAGGGTGGCGTGACGAAGGTACTGGTGGTCGACGACGAACCGCAGATCGTGCGCGCGCTGCGGATCAACCTCGCGGCCAGGGGCTACGAGGTCCTGACGGCCCACGACGGCGCCACGGCCCTGCGCCAGGCCGCCGACGGCAAACCGGACGTGGTGGTCCTGGACCTGGGGCTGCCCGACATGGACGGCACCGACGTCATCGCGGGCCTGCGGGGCTGGACCACCCTGCCGATCATCGTCCTCTCGGCCCGCACCGACTCGACCGACAAGGTCGACGCCCTGGACGCCGGCGCCGACGACTACGTGACCAAACCCTTCGGCATGGACGAACTCCTGGCCCGGCTGCGCGCCGCGGTCCGCCGCTCGGCTGTCGCGGGCCCCGAGGACGAACCGGTGGTGCAGACCGCTTCCTTCACCGTGGACCTGGCCGCCAAACGCGTGCTGAAGGACTCCGCTGAGGTTCACCTCACGCCCACCGAGTGGGGTCTTCTGGAACTTCTCGCCCGCAACGCCGGGAAGCTGGTGGCCCAGAAGCAGCTGCTGCGGGAGGTGTGGGGTCCCGCCTACGAGAAGGAGACCCACTACCTGCGGGTGTACGTGGCGCAGCTGCGGCGGAAGCTGGAACCGGAGCCCGCGCGGCCGCGGCACCTGCTGACGGAGCCGGGGATGGGGTACCGGTTCGAGCTCTAGCGTCCGGGTGAGGCGCTGACACGCGCAGCTCCGGCGAGTCCTACGGCTTGGGCTCCGGCGCGGCCGAACTCGACGACGAGGACGACGTCGGCGCAGCCGTGGACGAGGACGAAGAAGTAGCCGAAGACGTCGGCGTCTCAGTCCAGGACGTGGGCGGATTGCTCTGCGTCTGCGAAGTGGCCGGCGGGTTGGTGGTCACCTTCGGCGGCTCCGGCGGTGCCGGCTTCGGCTGCTCCTGCGGCCGCGCGCCCTGCTTCCGGTCCGCCGCGACCGACGACTTCGGCGCACCCGACGAGACCGTGACGACGACCGTGCTGGTGCTGCCGTCCGGTGCCACGCTCGTGATGGTTTCGACGACGTCCGCGGAGGTCCGCTCCGGGGTCGCCTCCTTGCCGGACGCGGCGAGCATGGACGCCACCGTGGCGAACAGGGTTGCCACGACCACGCCGCCCGCAGCCAGCATCACTGCCGTGCCCACTCGCTTCTTCGGGGGCGCCGGCTCGGTCGGTGACTGCGGATGATCTTCCTCGAACACACCCATCTCCTCGTGGGAAACCCGGTCGGATGGACTTGCGTTCGAGTTATCGGCGGAAACGCACCAAAGCCTCAGTCAGGCCACACCTTCGTGTAGCTCTGCGTCACTTGTTGGTGACTGGCGTAACCCTACGGCGTCGGCGTCGTTGAGGACGGGTCCGTCGTCGTGGTGGTGGTCGTGGTCGTCGTGGTTGTCGTCGTGGTGGTGGTTGTCTTCGACGACGTGGTCACCGGTGGCGGGTCATCGGTCGTGACGGTGGTCGTCGTGCCGTCGGGACGTGTGATGGTCGTGACGCGCGTCGGCTTCTTCGTCGTCGTGGTGGTGGACGTCGGCGTCTCGGAGGAGGACGACGACGAGGTCTGCTCGACGGTCGTGGTCGGGGAGGACGTCGGCACGATGCTCAGGGCGTCCTTCACGGCCTCCTTGCGCGGCGGCTGGGTCGACGGGGTCTGGGTGGCGGTGTCCGAGCTCGCGGCGAGTGAGGCGACGGCGGCGAAGACGGTCGCCAGCACGACGCCGGACACGGCTAGGACGACCTGCGGCGCACCTTTGAAGAAGCGCGAGCGCGAGTCCGGTTCCGGGCTCTCGTACACGAAGTTTCCCCTGCTCAAGCGTCAGCGACCGAAGTTCTGGGTCCAGTAGTTGCCACGGGTGTCGAGACCCAGGCCCATGGTGGTGAAGGTGCAGTTCTCGATGTTCTCGCGGTGGCCCGTGGAGTTCATCCAGCCCTGCATGACCTGATCGGGCGTGGTGTAGCCCTTCGCGATGTTCTCGCCGCCGGGCCTCGGGTAGCCCGCTTCCTTCATCCGCACGTCGAAGGTCCTGCCGTCCTTCGAGGTGTGCGAGAAGTAGTTCTGGGTCGCCATGTCCGTGCTGTGGGCCTGGGCCGCGGTCGTGATGCGGTCGTCGATCACGAGCGCCTTGCAGCCCTTCGCGGCGCGAGCGTCGTTCACGAGCTCCAGCACCGCCTGTTCCGGGGTCTTGTTGCCCGGCTGCTGCGGGGGGTCGACGGGCGGCTTGGTCGCTTCGGGGGGCGTCGTCGTGGTGGTGGGAGCCGCAGACGAAGAAGAGGTGGAGGTGGCCGTCGCCGACGACGTGGTGGGAGCGGAGGAGGACGA
Source organism: Lentzea aerocolonigenes (assembly GCF_000974445.1). Classification (GTDB taxonomy): domain Bacteria; phylum Actinomycetota; class Actinomycetes; order Mycobacteriales; family Pseudonocardiaceae; genus Lentzea; species Lentzea aerocolonigenes. Next base: position 100,253 of record NZ_BBOJ01000013.1, on the reverse strand, counting down.
CGATGCCGTGGGGGTGCCGACACCGGTGTTGTCGGACGACGTCTGTCTGTTGTTGGGTGCCGCGGCGTTGCCTGTGCCGAACTGGTTCGCTGCGTCGGTGGTCTCCTGCTGGGCGGCGTTGGTGAAGCTGATGCCGAGAGGAGAGGTACCGGAGAAGGCCAGACCGCCGACGCCGGTTGCACCGATCAGCAGGCCGAGTAAGAGGCTGCGGGCACTCACGAGTCGGCACCGTACCACTAATGGGTGACAACCACAGAGTGCGCTTTCAGTCACCTTGGGTCACTACGCAACCATTCGGCGGTGGACGTGCGACTGAACGCGTGGGTGCGTGGACGAGTGCAGGGCGTTGGTTTCCGCTGGTGGACGCGGACCAAGGCGCTGGAGCTGGGCCTGGTCGGCAGCGCTTCGAACAGGCCGGACGGCAGGGTCGAGGTCGTCGCCGAGGGTCCTCGGGAGAAGTGTGAAGAACTGCTCACTGCTCTCCGTTCGGGTGAAACTCCCGGACATGTCGAATCTGTCGGTGAGCAATGGACCGACGCCAGGGGTGACCTGAACGGCTTCGTCGAGCGCTGAACCTTTCCGGAAGAGGTGGCGTAGTAAGGGAGCGTGGACTCCCCGGAAGACGTCCTCATCCAGCTGTACGACCGCTGGCGAGGCCCGCTGCTGCACTACGTGTTGCGGCTGGTCGACGGCGACTTCCAGCAGGCTGAGGACATCGTCCAGGAGACCCTGCTCCGCGCGTGGCGGCACCACGAGGAGCTGAACCCGGACGACGCCGCGCCGTGGCTCTACACGGTGGCCAAGAACCTGGTGATCTCCGGTTACCGCCGCCGCAACGCACGTGCGACCGAGGTGCCGCTCGAACCGGTGGACCTGCCACCGGTCAGCGACCAGGTCGAGCACGTGCTGCAGACGTGGCAGATCGCGTCGGCGCTGCGGGCGCTCACGCCCGAGCACCGGACGGTCGTCATCGAGCTGTACTACCGCCGCCGCACCGTCGCGGAGGCCGCCAAAGCGCTCGGCATCCCGCCGGGCACGGTCAAGTCGCGCTGCTTCTACGCACTGCGGGCGCTGCGCGACGCGCTGGAGGAAAGAGGGGTGACCGAGGCGTGAGCTGCCAGCACACCGTCGACGTCGGCGCCTACCTCTTCGGATCGCTCGACATCAAGGAGCGGTCCGCGTTCGAACGTCATCTCGGCTCGTGCGACGCGTGCCAGGCCGAGATGCTGCGACTGGCTCCGCTGCCGGGCCTGCTCGGCCGGCTGAGCCTGGACGACGTCGAGCACCTCGACGAGATCCCCGAGTGCCCGCCCGAGCCGAACCGCCACCGCCGCGTGCTGGTCCTGTGCGCGGCCGTGCTGCTCGTCCTCGCGCTCGCCGGCGGCGTCCTGCTCCTGACGCCTCCACCTGCGCCGACGTGGGCGTCGCACGACCAGAGGACGGGGGTCGACGCCAGTGTCTCCATGGTCACGAAGTCCTGGGGCACCGAGATGTGGTTCCAGTTCGGCAACGTCAAACCGGGCGCGCGCTGCAAGGTGATGGTGTTCGACCGGGCCGGTCAGCGCGAGATCGGCGGCTGGTGGGGGTCGAGCCACGCCGCTGACGAGCGGATTCCCGGTTCCACGTCGTTCCGGGTTGATCAGATAGATCGCCTGGAAGTGTCTGACGAAACAGGGCTCCTGGTTACTCTCCGTCCCTAGAAACGCAGGTCACGGCACGCCTCACGCATCTAACGCAAGCGTTTGGGTACTCTGCCCGGCGTGCATCTCAAGAGCCTGACGCTGAAGGGCTTCAAGTCCTTCGCCTCGGCTACCACGCTGCGCTTCGAGCCCGGCATCACCTGTGTGGTCGGCCCCAACGGGTCCGGCAAGTCCAACGTGCTCGACGCGCTGCGCTGGGTGATGGGCACGCAGGGTGCCAAGGACCTGCGCGGCGGCAAGATGGAGGACGTCATCTTCGCCGGCACGTCCGGCCGCGCGCCGCTCGGCCGCGCCGAGGTGACGCTGACGATCGACAACTCCGACGGCATGCTGCCGATCGAGTACACCGAGGTGTCGATCACCCGCCGCATGTTCCGCGAGGGCGCCACCGAGTACGAGATCAACGGCAACTCGTGCCGCCTGATGGACATCCAGGAGCTGTTGTCCGACTCCGGCATCGGCCGCGAGATGCACGTGATCGTCGGTCAGGGCCAGCTCGCCGCGATCCTCGAGTCCAAACCGGAGGAACGCCGCGCCTTCATCGAAGAGGCCGCCGGTGTCCTGAAGCACCGCAAGCGCAAGGAAAAGGCGCTGCGCAAGCTCGAGGCGATGCAGGCGAACCTGACGCGTCTCACCGACCTCACCGCCGAACTGCGCCGTCAGCTCAAGCCGCTCGGCAAGCAGGCCGAGATCGCCCGCCGCGCCCAGGTCGTGCAGTCCGAGGTGCGAGACAGCAAACTCCGCCTGCTCGCCGACGACCTCGTGACGCAGCGGGAAGCCATCGCGCAGGAGGAGCACGACGAGGCGAAGGCCCGTGAACGCCGCGCCGAGGTCGAGAAGTCGTTGCAGGCCGCGCAGTACCAGCAGAACGAGCTGGAGGAGCGCGTCGCCGCCGACTCGCCGAAGCTGCAGGCCGCGCAGGACACCTGGTACCGGCTGTCCGCTTTGGAGGAACGTCTCCGCGGCACCGTCCGCCTCGCCGCCGAACGCGCGCGGCACCTGTCCGCCGAGCTGGACGCGCCGTCCCGCGGCCGCGACCCCGACGACCTCGAGCGCGAGGCCGAGGAGACCGCCGAGATGGAGCTGGAGCTCCAGGAAGGCGTGACCGAGGCGAGGATCGCGCTGGCCGAGGCCGTGGAGACGCGGTCCGAGCTGGAGCGCATGGTCTCCCAGGCCGAGAAGGCGCACATCGCCGCCGTCCGCGCGATCGCCGACCGCCGCGAGGGCCTGGCGAGGCTGTCCGGTCAGGTGGAAGCGTTGCGCAGCAAGACGAACGCGACCGCCGAGGAGATCGAACGACTTTCCGGCACGCTCGCGGAAGCCTCCGAACGCGTCGAGTTCGCGTCGATCGAACTCGCTGAGGCGCAGGCGGTCACCGGCTACGAGGACGAGGGCGACAACGACCTCGACGAACGGCACCGTCACGCCGTGCAGTCCAACGACGCGGCACGGCAGCGCGTCGAGGAACTGGTCAAGGCCGAACGCACCGCGGAACGCGACATCGCGTCGTGGCGTGCCCGCGTGGACGCTCTCTCGTTGGGTCTGACGCGCAAGGACGGTGCGGGCGCGCTGCTCGCGTCGGACGTGCCGGGCCTGCTGGGTTCGGTCGCCGCTCTGCTGACTGTCGAACCTGGTTTCGAGGTCGCTCTGGCGGCCGCGCTGGGCCCGATCGCGGACGCTGTGGCTGTATCTTCCGGCGACGGGGCTTTGCAGGCGCTGAAGCTGTTGAAGGAGAAGGACGCCGGTCGCGCGGGCGTGCTCATCGGCTCGTACGGCTCCACTGTGGACACCTCGCAGTGGGGATACCTCCCGCACGGCGCGCGCTGGGCGATCGACGTCGTGCACGCGCCCGAGGCGTTGCGTCCGGCACTGGCGCGCGCGCTCGATCGTCTTGCGGTGGTGGACGATCTGGACACCGCTGCCCGCCTGAACGTGCGCGCGGTGACCCGTGACGGCGACATCTTCGGCACGGACTGGGCGATCGGTGGCTCGGGATCGCAGGGCCAGAGCGTGATCGAGGTGCAGGCGGCCGTCGACGAGGCCCAGGAGCAGCTGGCGACCGCCGAACGCGCGCTGGAGCACGCCTCGGCCGCGCTGGAGGGCGCCCGTGCCGAGCAGCAGGCCCGCCGCAAGGTGCTCGACGCGGTCAAGGAGGCCGTGCAGGAGGCCAAGGTCCGCCAGGCCCGCTCCGGCGAGCGGTTGAACCGGATGGTCGCGGCCGTGCGGTCCGCGGAGGCCGAGGTCAGCCGCATCACCGAGCAACGCGCCAAGGTCGAGCGGTCGCGCGAGGAAGCCCTGTTGAAGCTGGGCGAGCTCGAAGAGCGGCTGCTGATGGCCGAGGAGGAGCAGACGCTGGAGGACGAGCCGGACACCGACCAGCGCGACGCGCTGGCCGCCGAGCTCGCCCAGGCGCGTCAGGCCGAGATGGACGCCCGCCTTGTGCAGCGCACCGCAGAAGAGCGCGCACGGGCGATGCAGGGCAAGGCCGACGGTCTGCGTCGTGCCGCGCGCGCCGAGCGTGAGGCTCGTGAACGCCACGCGCGCGCAACGCAGCACCGTGCGCGTGGAGCCCAGGTCGCGAAGGCAGTCGTCCGCGGCGGCGAGCAGGCGTTGGAACGCATCGAAATTTCGCTGGCCCGCGCCGCCCGTGAGCGCGATCTGGCCCAGGAACGCCGTCAGCAGCACGAGCTCCTGCTCACCCAGGTGCGCAACCTCGTCCGCGAGATGTCCGGCGAGCTGGAGAAGCTCGTCGACGCCGTGCACCGCGACGAGGTGCTCAGGGCCGAGCAGCGCCTGCGCATCGAGCAGCTCGAGACCAAGATCGCCGAGGACTTCGGCATCGGCCTCGACGACCTCGTCAACGAGTACGGCCCCGACTGCCCCGTGCCTCCGTCGGCCCAGGAGATGGCCGAGTACCAGGCCGCCAAGGAACGCGGCGAGCAGGTCTCCGAGCCGCAGCCGATGCCCTACGACCGGGACACGCAGGCCCGGCGCGCCAAGCGTGCCGAGCGCGACCTGTCGTTGCTGGGCAAGGTGAACCCGCTCGCGCTGGAGGAGTTCGCGGCGCTGGAGGAGCGCTACAAGTTCCTCTCGACCCAGCTCGAGGACATCAAGGACACCCGCCGCGACCTGCTGACCGTCGTGAAGGAGGTCGACGACAAGATCCTGGAGGTCTTCACGTCGGCCTACGAGGACGTGGCGCGCGAGTTCGAGATCGTCTTCAAGGTCCTGTTCCCCGGCGGCGACGGCCGGCTGGTGCTGACCGATCCCGAGGACATGCTGACCACCGGCATCGAGCTGGAGGCCCGCCCGCCCGGCAAGAAGGTCAAGCGCCTGTCGCTGCTCTCCGGCGGCGAGAAGTCGCTGGCCGCCGTGGCGATGCTGGTCGCGATCTTCCGCGCCCGCCCCTCACCGTTCTACGTCATGGACGAGGTCGAGGCGGCGCTGGACGACACGAACCTGCACCGGCTGATCGGCCTGTTCCAGCAGCTGCGGGACCGGTCGCAGCTGCTGATCATCACGCACCAGAAGCCGACCATGGAGATCGCGGACGCGCTCTACGGCGTCTCGATGCGCGGCGACGGCATCTCGCAGGTGATCTCGCAGCGGCTGCGGACGTCCGGAGACGAGCCCGCGCGCGCCGCCGCTCCCGCGCAGGAGACGGCGCCCGAACCGGAGACGGCGCCCGAACCGGCAGAGGCCTGAGAGTCGCGCCTGAAGGGGTGAAGTCCCCCAGGTCGAACCTCACCACTTCAGGCGCGCACCACCACTGTGCGCGCCCGACCTTGTGAGAATCTTGTATCCGCAGGTCAGTCGCGGATGGCGTCCAGCCGTGCCGCCTCTTCCGGTGTGGGCGCGGTGCCACCCAGGTGCGCCGGAGCCCACCAGGCACCCGGCTCGTTCGGGTAACCGGCCTGCGCGGTGTCCAGCAGGTCCTGCAGGCGCTTGCGCAGCAGTCCGTCGCCGGAGTCGCCGGGGGAGGGCTCGAACGGCTCGCCGATGAGGATCGTGATCGGCACGTGCCGCTGCGTCAGGTTCTTGGGGCGGCCCTTGGTCCACAGGCGCTGCGTGCCCCACAGGGCCATGGGAACGAGCGGAACGCCGGCCTCGTGCGCCAGGCGGTTCGCGCCGGACTTGATGTCCTTGACCGTGAACGAACGGCTGATGGTCGCCTCGGGGAAGATCCCGACGACCTCGCCGGTGCGGAGCGCGGACAGGGCCTGCTGGTAGGAGGCCTGGCCCGCGCTCCGGTCGACGGGGATGTGGTGCATGCCGCGCATGAGCGGGCCTGCGATCTTGTTGGCGAAGATCTCGTGCTTCGCCATGAACCGCGTGAGGCGCCCCGACGGGCGCGCGCCGTAGCCCGCGAAGATGAAGTCGAGGTAGCTGACGTGGTTGGACGCCAGCACGGCTCCACCCGTGCGCGGGACGTGGTGCGCCCCCTCGATGGTGATCTGCAGGTCGAGCACCTTGAACATGAGCTTCGCTGCGGCGATCACCGGGGGATAAACGCGATCCGACATGCTTCCGAACGGTAGCCGGAAAAGCTACTGACCGGTAGCGGCCCCTTCGTGTTCTCGCATGACCTTCGGCACGCCCGCGAGGTCCTCGTCGTTGCACAGCAGCTTGAGGTCGTAGTACGGGTTGCCGTGTGTGTCGTCGTAGTCAAGATGGACTGCGATGACGTCCACGGGCTCGCCCAGCCACTCCTGGGTCTGCCGCAGCCACGCGGCGGCACGTTCCAGAGCGGTGGGCAGGTCATCGTCTCGGAATTCGACCGGCCGGTACGGAACACCCTGGACGCCGTCCCGGTTGTTCGCCGGCAAGGGCAGGTCGACGGCCACCCCGGTTTCGTTGAGATCGAGTTGGATCGTTTCCTCACTCACCGTAGAAGAGTCCCCCACCCTCACCAGCCCTGCAAGCCCGAATCTGGGTGTCGTGCCGGGACCGGTGTGAGTGTTGTCTCCCGGCCGCTGGTCAGCTCGAACGCTCGAGGAACGCGATCTCGCGCTTCAGCTTGGTGATCCGGTCGTGCGTGGGCATGAGCACGTGCGACAGAGCCGCCAGCAACTGCTCCAGCTCGGCCCTGGCCCCGTCGGCGTCACCGGCCCGGTAGCGCAGGTTGGCGAGCAGCTGCCTGGTCTCCAGCGTCTCGTCGTGCTCGGGGCCGAGCACGCGCAGCTGGTCGCGCAGCAGGGGCTCGCACACGTGGACGGCCTTGGTGAACTGCGACGCCGTGCCGAGCACCCTGGCCAGGTCGAGGCGGAGACCGAGGGTCTCGGGGTGATCCGCGCCGTTGAGCTCGGTGTGGCGCCTGACCCGTTCCCTGAGCTCGCGCGCCGCTCGTCCGAAGTCACCCGAGTGGGCGGCCACGAGCTCTTCCAGGTCTCGGACGGAGGACATCCGCGCGATTTTACCGATTCGCGCACCCGCACGCCCGTGACTTCGGCCTGTGGAAAACTCCCTCGCTTCGAACGGCCGTGCGAGCAACCATTCCTCCTATGTACGACATCCGTTTCGCCGAACCTGGCGACCTCGGCGCCACGATGGCGCTGCTGGTCCGGCTCCAGGCCGACAACGCGCACCACATCGGGTACCTCGGTGAGACAGTCGAAGAGCTCCGCGCGGAGCTCGGCGAGTTCGAGCCCAGCTGGGCCGACTGCACGGTGGTGGCCGTCGACGCCGACGACAACATCACCGGCATGCTCAGCGTGGAGATCGACGCCGAACTGGGCCGCGCGTGGCTGCACGGACCGTTCGTCGACGTACCGGTCAACCACCCGGCGGGCAGCCGCATCTGGGACCAGACCGCCGACGCGATGTTCCGGCGCGCCGCCGAGCTCCTCGCCGGCACCACCGACCTCGAGCTCTACGGGCACACCGCCCACCGGCGGCTGGCGGCGTTCGCCGAACGCCACGGTTTCGCCGCCGGCAAGGCGAGTGCCATCCACGTCCTCGACAACGGGGACCTGCGCACGTTGTTGCTGAGGGACGCGAAGTGCCCCAGCGAACGCGAGATGCGCGTCCTCCCGACCGATCCGTTCGTGCACGAGGCCGTCGCGGTCCTGCACGAACGATGTTTTCCCCGCACGTACCTGTCCGGCAAGCAACTCGTCGAGTCCAAGCCGGAGAACCGCACGGTCGTAGTCGCCATGGACGGCCAACGCGTGCTGGGCTACGCCGCGGGCAAGGCCCAGCCCGAGGAGTACTACATCGACTTCGTGGCCGTGGAGCCCGACGTCCGCGGTCAGGGTGTGGGCGCGGCGCTCGTCACCGAACTGCTCTGGAAACTCGCGGCGGACCACGGTGCACGACCGCAGGCCGCCGCTTCCATCTACTCAGGCAACTCGTCGTCGCAGAACATGTTCGCCCGCCTAGGCTTTCGCCTTCACATCGAGCTCGTCGCGTACCGCCACACCGCGTGAGTGTCGCAGTGACAACAAGCCACCCACCACCAAGGTGACCGCCACCCCCAGGGGCGTGTTCCACCAGCCGGTCAGGGACTTCCGGGTCGCGTCGGCCTTCGCGAAGTCGATCGTCGGCGTGCTGCCGACGAACTTGACCCCGAGAATCACGAAACCGACGACCAGCACCGTCGTCACGAACGCGATGATCGCGTCCACCTGCGTGACGCGCTTGAAGATCAGGCCGAGGAGGAAGGCCCCGAGCAGCGCGCCGTAGGTGTAGCCGGCGATGCCGAGCGCCTGCACCACGATCGGGTCAGCCGTGGTCTTGTTCGAGGAGGCGAACAGACCCGCGCAGACGATGAGCAGTCCGGCCCAGACCAGGGTCCAGATCCGCCCGTGGCGCAGGCGTTCGTCGTCGGTCATCGGGGTCTTGCGGACGCGTTCGTACACGTCCGTGACGGTGCTGGACGCCAAAGCGCCCAACGACGACGACAGCGCGGCCGCGAGGATGCCGGCGATCACGAAGCCGGAGAGTCCTGAAGGCAGGTCGTTGACGATGAAGTGGGCGAAGAGCTCGTCCTTGTTGTTGAGCCCCAGGCCCTTCACCGGGTCGACGCCGTTGTAGAACGCCCACATCATCACGCCGATGAACAGGAAGAACGCGAACTGCAGGAACACCACGAAACCGGAGGCGATCAACGCCTTCTGCGCGGACTTCACGTCCCGCGTGGCCATGAGCCGTTGCACGATCAGCTGATCCGCGCCGTGCGAGGCCATCGACAGCAACGCGCCACCGAAGAAGGCGGCGACGAACGGGTAGGCGCCCGTCAACGGCGACGAGGTGAAGTCGAAGAGCTGGAACTTGTTGCCGTCGGCGGCCCTGCCGAGCCAGCCGTCCGGCAGCTTCCCCGCCAGCACCCAGATGATCGCGACGCCGCCGAGGACGTACCAGAGCATCTGGATGGCGTCGACCCACACGACCGCGCGGGCGCCGCCGAAGAAGCTGTAGAAGACCATCGCGATGCCCAGCGCCACGACGATCGCCCAGTACGACGCGGTGATCCCGTACTCGGCCAGCACGACCTTGATCGGGATCGCGGTCGCGAAGAGCCGGATGCCGTCCGCGAGCAGGCGCGTGAAGAGGAACGTCACGGACGCCGTGGCGCGCATGCCGTCGCCGTAACGCTTGCCCAGGAACGCATACGCCGTGACGAGGTCACCGGCGATGTAGCGCGGCAGCAGCACGAAGCTCACGACGACGCGTCCGACGATGTAGCCGAGCGCGAGCGTCAGGTAGGTCATGCCGCCCTGCGCGGGCGTCGCCATGTAGGCGATCACCGGCACGCTCAGCACGGTGAGCGTCGACGTCTCCGCGGACACGACCGACAGGCAGACGACCCACCACGAGATGCTCTTCTCGCTGACGAAGTAGTCGGTGGACGACTTCTGCCTGCCGCCGATCCAGGTGCCGAGCAACGGCATGCCGACGAGGAACAGGGCGATGATCGCGAGGTCTAGTCCGCGCACTTCGGTTCCCCCACTTTCAGCTTGGTCACTGCGGTCGTCACGGGTTCGGGCAGCCGGAGCGGCCCGTTGCCGGGAGTGATGCTGCCGAGCAGCCGCGGGCCGGACGCACCGGTCGCGGACGGAGTGTTGCCCGCAATCCCGTGCCACGTCAGGAATCCGAGCAGCGCGGCGAGATAGGCCTCCTTGCCGTCTCTGGGCAGGCCCAGGGAGTCGCTGATCCGCAGCGGGATCGGGTCGAGGGCCTTTTCCACCGCCTCCACCAGCACCGGGTTGCGCATGCCCCCTCCGGACGCGACGACGACACTCGCGTCGTGCGCACGGCACGCGTCCGCGATGGTGCGGGCGGTCAGCTCGGCGAGCGTGCGCAGCATGTCCTCGGCGGGGACGGTCGGGAACCCCTGGAGGTAGTCCGCGTTGAAGAGCTCCTTGCCCGTCGACTTGGGCCAGGGCTTCGAGTAGTACGGGTCGGAGAGGAGCTTCTTGAGGACGTCCTCGCGGACGACGCCTCTTCGCGCGAACTCGCCGTTGGTGTCCTGGCGGCGCTGACCGCGGGAGATGACCTCCATGACGGCGTCCATCAGCGCGTTGCCGGGCCCGGTGTCGTAGGCGATCGGCGGGCTGTCGGGCCGCACGACGGTGATGTTCGCGATGCCACCGATGTTCAACGCGACCGCGGGCGTGTCGCCGGCCAGCCACAGCGCGTCGAGGGTGCTCGCGAGCGGCGCGCCCTGACCGCCCGCGGCGACGTCGCGCACGCGCAGGTCGGCGACGACGGGCAGCCCGGTCCGTTCGGCGATCCACGCGGGCTGGCCGAGCTGCAGCGTGCCGAGGCAGTCGCCGTCCTGCACCTCGTGGTGGACGGTCTGGCCGAGCGAGGAGATCAGGTCCGCGGGCAGGTAACCGGCGGCGACTTCTCCGAAAGCCTGCCCGAGGGAGGTGTCGAAGGCGCACACTTCAGCGAGGTCCCGCGGTTTCTCCAGCAGGTCCTTGGGGAAGGGGTGCTCGGCGCACTGCACCGGCACGAGCTCGACGACGTCGCCGTTGATCGACAGGTCGGCGACGGCCACGTCGATGCCGTCCATCGACGTGCCGGAAATCAGTCCGATCACCCTCACGACGTGTGGTCTATTCCACACCGCGTACGGGCGCAAGAGCTTCCGTGAAATCTTCGCCTAATTGAGCAATATCTGGTTGACAGGTCACATGCGGGCCTGTGAAACCATGGTCCCGTGTCGACGTCTTCCCTTGTCCTGATCCTCGTCGTCGTGGCGGTCGTGCTGATCGCCGCGCTGGTGACCGGTGTGGTGCTGACGCGTCGCCGTCGCATCAGCCTGACCCAGAAGGAGGAGGGCCCGAAGTCCGGCGGATACCAGGCCGCGTCCGGGATCTCGCTGGCCCCGGCCGCACCCGAGGCATCTTCCGCTGAGGCGGTGGGCGTGGCCGAGGCCGCCCCGGACACCGCTCCGGTCGAGCACCCGGTGGCCGAGCGGACCGAGGTGGACGGCCAGCCGGGTGTGGGCGACGACGCCTCCGTGCCGCGCGACTCGGTGAAGCGCGGCTTCGTCGAGGTCGACCTGCCGGAAGAGGCGTCCGAGGTCGAGGAGATCGAGCCCACGGCCGGGCGGCTCGAACGGCTGCGCGGGAAGCTGTCGAAGTCGCGCAACGCGTTCGGCTCGTCGTTGCTCGGCCTGCTGGGCGCCGGCGACCTGGACGAGGACTCGTGGCAGGACGTCGAGGACACGCTGCTGATCGCGGACCTGGGTGCGGCAACCACGACCGAGATCGTCTCCACACTGCGGTCGAAGATCGCTGGAGCCGGGGTGCGGACCGAGGCCGAGGCTCAGGCTTTGCTGCGGTCCGTGCTGGTGGATGCGTTGCACCCGAAGATGGACCGGTCGTTGAAGGCGCTGCCGCACGCTGGTAAGCCCGCTGTTTTGCTGGTTGTCGGGGTCAACGGAGTCGGTAAGACGACCACCACCGGCAAGTTGGCGCGTGTTCTGGTGGCTGACGGGCGCACGGTGTTGCTGGGGGCTGCGGACACGTTCCGGGCTGCTGCTGCGGATCAGCTGGAGACCTGGGGGAAGCGGGTCGGGGCCGAGACCGTGCGCGGGCCTGAGGGTGGGGACCCGGCTTCGGTGGCGTTCGAGGCGGTCAAGCGGGGCATGGACACCGGGGTGTCCACGGTGCTGATCGACACGGCTGGGCGGTTGCACACCAAGAAGGGGCTCATGGATGAGCTCGGCAAGGTGAAGCGCGTGGTCGAGAAGCAGGCCGTGGTCGACGAGGTTCTGCTGGTGCTGGATGCGACCACTGGGCAGAACGGGCTCACTCAGGCTCGGGTGTTCGCTGAGCAGGTCGACATCACCGGGATCGTGCTCACCAAGCTGGACGGGACCGCCAAGGGTGGGATCGTGTTCCAGGTTCAGCGGGAGTTGGGGGTGCCGGTGAAGCTGGTTGGGCTTGGGGAAGGGGCCGATCACTTGGCTCCGTTTGAGCCTGGGGCGTTTGTGGATGCGCTGTTGGGGTGATCGGCGCGGGTTTCGTAGGTGGTCTTGTTGGGTTGGGCGGCTTCCGGTTCCGTGTCCGTAGGTTCGTTGCGTTTGGGCGGGTGCCGTGCCTGTTTCAAGATTTCTGGGGCGCCGCCCCAGACCCCGCCAATCTGATCAAGGACCAGTCCAGCGCCGTCTGCGGGTTGATGGCACGCCTGTTGCTTTCGGCGGCTGCGCGTTGCGTAGGTGGTGCGGTTCGGGCGGTGTGGTCCCGTCACGAGCCGTGCCAGGAGCGAGTCACACCCGAGGGGAGAGGTCAAGTCGCGAAAAGCGTGCGACTTGACCTCTCCCCTCGGGCGCGACAAGAGCTGTGTCACGACTCGTGACGGGACCACACCGCCGGAACCTTCGTTTCAAGCAAGGACGGCTCGGCTGCGCCATCGCCTTCGCGTCAGCTTGCTCGGTCCGCCAGGCGCTTCGCCACGGCCAGGACCTCCGGCAGGATCCGTGACACGGCCTCCTTCGTGAGCCTGCCCTCCGGACCCGACACCGACACCGCGGCCAGCGCCGGGCCGCCGATCACCGGCACCGCGATGCACCGCACGCCCAGTTCCTGCTCGGATTCGTCGAGGGCGTAGCCACGTTCCGCGATCTCGTCCAGCTCGTCCAGGAGCTCGGACGTGTCCGTGATCGTGTTCGGCGTGTACGCGGGCAACCCGGTGCGCTCCAGCAGCGACCGGACCTCGTCCCGAGGCAACTGCGAGAGCATCGCCTTGCCCACGCCTGTGCCGTGGGGGAGCAGGCGGCGGCCCACCTCGGTGAACATGCGCATCGAGTGTTTTGAGGGCACCTGCGCCACGTAGACGACCTCGTCGCCGTCCAGTACCGCGAGGTTTGCGGTTTCCTCCACCGAGTCAACTAGTTGGGAGAGGAAAGGCCTGGCCCACGTGCCGTACTGGCGTGAGGCGGTCTCGCCCAGCCGGATCAGGCGGGAGCCGAGGGTGTAGCGCCGGTTGCTGTTCTGGCGCACATAGCCCAGCGTGACAAGGGTGCGGATCAGGCGGTGGATCGTGGGGAGGGGTAGGCCTGAGCTGGCCGCCAGCTCGGACAGGGAGGCTTCGCCGCCTGCGTCTGCCAGGCGTTCGAGCAGGTCGAAGGCTCTTTGCAGGGACTGCACGCCACCTGTGGACACGTGCGGCTCCTCTCATTGCAGTTCCGCAATGCAAAAACTATAGTCCACACAGCAAAACCTGAGAGAGGTGGATCCAGGTGCAGGTGCTCACCGAAGAGGCGCTTGAGTTCGTCGCGAAGCTGCACGAGGCGCACGCCGGGCGCCGGGACGAGCTGCTCGCTCTGCGCAAGGAGCGGCGGCCTCTCGGGTTTCTGCCGGAGACTCAGCACGTGCGGGACGGTGAGTGGCGGGTTGCCGAAGCGCCGGACGCGCTCAAGGACCGTCGGGTCGAGATCACCGGGCCCACCGAGCGGAAGATGACGATCAACGCGCTCAACTCCGGGGCGAAGGTGTGGCTCGCGGATCTTGAGGACGCGAACACGCCGCACTGGGACAACGTCGTGCAGGGGCAGGTCAACCTCTACGAGGCGGCGCGCGAGACGATCGAGTACACCTCGCCCGAGGGCAAGGAGTACAAGCTCAAGGGCGGGCCGTACCCGACGATCGTCGTGCGGCCGCGCGGGTGGCACCTGGACGAGCGCAACCTCCAGTTCGGCGGCAAGAACGCCGTTGGCGCGCTCGTGGACTTCGGGCTGCACTTCTTCCACAACGCGTCGTTGGGCAAGCCCTACTACTACTTGCCGAAGATGGAGTCCCACCTCGAAGCACGGCTGTGGAACGACGTCTTCACCACGGCGCAGAAGCTGCTGGTTGTTCCGCACGGCACGATTCGCGCGACGGTGCTCATCGAGACGATCCCTGCCGCGTTCCAGATGGAGGAGATCCTCTACGAACTGCGGGATCACGCGTCGGGGCTCAACGCCGGACGGTGGGACTACCTGTTCAGTGTCATCAAGTACTTCCGGGACGCGGGTGCGGACTACGTGCTGCCGGACCGCAACAGCGTGACGATGACGGCGCCGTTCATGCGCGCGTACACCGAGCTTCTGGTGAAGACGTGTCACAAGCGCGGGGCGTTCGCCATGGGCGGTATGGCGGCGTTCATCCCGAACCGGCGTGATCCTGAGGTCACCGAGAACGCGCTGCGGAAGGTTCGCGAGGACAAGACCCGTGAGGCGAACGACGGGTTCGACGGGTCGTGGGTGGCGCACCCGGACCTGGTGCCGATCTGCCGCGAGATCTTCGACGGGGTGCTCGGGGACAGGCCGAACCAGCTCGACAAGCAGCGGCCCGAGGTCGAGGTGACGGCCGAGCAGGTGCTGGACTTCAAGTCCGCCGGTGGTGCGGCCACGCGGGCGGGGCTGGAGAGCGCTGTCGACGTCGGCGTGCGGTACATCGCGTCCTGGCTGGGCGGCAACGGTGCGGCGGCCATCCACAACCTGATGGAGGACGCGGCCACCGCGGAGATCAGCAGGTCGCAGATCTGGCAGTGGATCAACAACAAGGTCGTGCTCGACGACGGCACGCAGGTCACCGCCGACGCCGTGCGGGAGGTCCTGGCGCGTGTGGGCGGCGAGCTGGAGGGGCCGCACGTCGCGGCGGCCGTCGAGCTGTTCGAGCAGGTGGCGTTGTCCGAGGACTTCGTCGACTTCCTGACGCTGCCGGCGTACGAGCGCATCTGATGTACCAGACGTCGCTGTCACCCGAGGACGTCGCGCGGGTGACCGCGCGGCTGTCCACTGTGGAGCGCACCTGGCCGGTGGGCCGTCAGCCCGTGCACACGTGCTACGTGCCCGCCGGTCGCATCATCGGGTCCACGATCTCCGACTGGGGCCGGGAAGCGCTCGAGTCGATCGAGCCGGACCTGTTGCCGGACCTGCCCGACGGCGTGCTCGACCGGGTCGAGGCGAAGCTGCGCCGGGAGCCGGTCGAGGACCTGCGGATCGACTTCGAGGACGGCTACGGCGCGCCCGAGGACGACGTCGAGGACATGGACGCCGAGAGCACGGCGCACATCGTGTCGCGCTGGCTGGAGGCGGGCACGGCGCCGCCGTCGTTCGGGCTGAGGATCAAGTCGTTCGACACCAAGGCGTTGCGCGAACGCGGGTTGCGCACGCTGGACATCTTCCTGACCGCGCTGGGAGAGGTGCCGCCGGGTTTCGTGATCACCTTCCCGAAGGTGACGTCGGTGGACCAGGTCGAGGTGTTCGGGGACGTCCTCGACCTCTTCGGCAAGCCGCTGAAGTTCGAGATCCAGGTCGAGACCACGCAGTCCGTTGTGGACGGTGACGGCCGGTTGGCGATCCCCCAGTTCATCGAGGCGGGGCGCGGCCGGGTGACAGGGCTGCACTTCGGCACATACGACTACACGGCGGGATGTGGACTGTCCGCAGCGCAGCAACACTTGGCGCACGGTGCGTGTGACTTCGCACGGCACGTGATGCAGGTGTCTGCTGCTGGAACGGGTGTCCGGCTGTCGGACGGTTCGACCAACGTGCTGCCCGTCGGCGATCAGAAGCAACACGGCTGGGACACGCACTATCGGCTCGTGCGGCGCTCATTGGAGCACGGTTTCTATCAGGGCTGGGATCTGCACCCGGTACAACTGGTGACACGTTATGCGGCCGTTTACGCCTTCTACCGCGAAGGTTTGGACGCGGACGCCGCACGGTTGAAGTCCTATGTGCAGCGCGTCTCAGGTGGTGTTCTGGACGAGCCGGCGACCGCCCAGGCGTTGTCGTCCTTCTTCCTCCGAGCGGTGGACTGCGGTGCGCTCGATCCGGTGGAAGTGCAGGTCGCGACAGGTCTCGACGAGTCAGCGCTGAGGGGGCTCGCCACCCGTTCGAGCTGAACGGGTCATCACCCGTTCGTGTGGTTCTGTCAATGCGTGTCGAATGTTCCCGGCAATGGGTGCAGGGTGGCTCGCATGAGCATGCGTGCTGGTCTTTGGACCGGTCTACCCGACCTCGACGCGGCGGAGCACAAGTACCAGGTCGTCGCGTGCGCAGCGGATGTGGACACGTTGATCGGGCTGCTGGGGCGCCCGGAGTGCAACGACGGATCGCTCGACCACTTCGGCAGGCCGCTCACCGCCGAGGGCGATCCCGACCACAACGTCGTGCTCGCCGTGCGGGGCGCATGGGGCTACATGTACTACGTCGACAACACCTTCATGGGCTGGCCGAAAGGGTCGGTCGAGGCGCCGTACGTCAACGAGAAGTACACGGACTTCCCGCCCGGTGTCGGCGTTCCACTCGACCTGTACAAGCAGCTGCTGATCGAGTTCATGACGACCGGCGAACGTCCGACGGGCGTGGACTGGTACTGCGAGGCGGACCTGTTCCACTCGTGGCGCGACCAGCAGATGTCGTTGCGCGGCACGGAGAACCGCTGACTCTCAGCCGGGCACTGGTTGAATGGGCTCATGAAGGCCCTGGTGATAGGTGGGGGAATCGCCGGCTTGCTCGCCGCTCGGGTGCTGACCGAGTCGTGCGACGAAGTGGTGGTCCTGGAACGTGACGAGCTGTCCGACGAGCCCGACTACCGCGCGGGCGTGCCGCAGGGGAGGCACACGCACGGACTGCTGGTGCGCGGTGGTGAACTGCTGGAGGAGCTGTTCCCCGGCCTGCGCGAGGAGCTCGTGCGCGAGGGCGCGGTGCTCGCGGACGCGGGGGACATGCAGATCCTCAACCCGCTCGGCTGGCTCGCGAAGACGCACCTGGGCATGCCGTTGCTGTCGCTGAGCCGGCCGCTGCTCGAGACCTGCATCAGGCGGCGGGTCACCGCCGAGATCGTGGACGGCGTGCACGTCACCGGGCTCTCGTTCCACAACGGCGTCGTGAACGGCGTGCGGACGCGGGACGGCCACGTCGGTGCGGACCTGGTCGTGGACGCGTCCGGCCGGTCGTCGAAGCTGCGTGCCTGGCTCGCCGAGGCCGGGATCACCTCGGCGGAACCCGAGGTGGTCGACTCCGGTACCGGGTACGCGACCCGGATCTACACCGCGCCGGCGGGCTTTCCCGTGGTGTACGCGGAAAGTCCGTCCGCGCCGGACCTGCCGCGCGGTGTCGCGGCGATGCGCGTCGAGGGCGACCGGATCATGGTCACCGCGCAGGGAGCCGGTGGTGACCACCCGCCGCGTGACCTCGACGGCTACCAGGAGTTCCTGGACTCGCTGCGGGTGCCGATCTCGACGATGCTCGCGGACGCCGAGCCGCTCACGCCTGTCTACCTGTTCGCTCGCACGGCCAGTCGCCGCAACGCTTTCGAGGACGTGGCGAACTGGCCGAGCGGGCTGGTGGCGCTGGGAGACGCGGTGTGCGCGTTCAACCCCGTCTACGGCCAGGGGATCACCGTGGCGGCGATGGAGGCGCTGTTGTTCCGGCGGCACAACGACTTCAGCGCCCGGGGTTGCCGCGCGTTCCAGCGGAAGGTCGCGCGGACCGCGAAGGCGTCGTGGGCGATGTCCAGCAACGCCGACCGCACCTGGGTGGAGGCGCGGCGCGGTGGGCTGCTCGGCTGGTACCTCAAGAAGTGGCAGGCCGGGATCGTGCGCGACCCCGACCTGTTCCGCCGCTTCGTCCGGGTCGTGCACATGGTCGCCTCGCCGGCGACCCTGCTCAACCCGGTGGTGTTCAGAAGGCTGGCAAAGTACTCCAGGCAAGACCTGCCTCGGGGGCGTCGTCCCGCAGGATCGAGCCCTCGATGAGGCCGTACGGGCGGTCCGCGGCGTAGAAGACCTCGTTGTCGTTCTCCAGTCCGAACGCGCTGAGGTCCACCAGGAAGTGGTGCTTGTTCGGCATGGAGAGCCGCACCTCGGCGACCTCCGAGCGCGCGTTCAGCACGGCCTCGCCCATCGCGTACAACGTCTGCTGCAACGACAGGGAGTGCTTGTCCGCGAACGTCTTCAGCATGATCGAACGGATCTCCGCGAACGACTTCGCCCAGTCGACGTCCGTACCGGCGTAACGCCAGCGGGCCGTGACCGACGTGGCCAGGATGCGGTCGTTCGTCTCCTTCAGCGTCGTGTACGGGTCCTTCGGGTAGCCGTGGAACTCCGACCCCGTCGACTTCAGCACCACCAGGTCGCGCACGCCCGACACGACCCACGCCTGCGACCCCTCGATCGTCACGGCCGTGGTGCGCTTCTCGTTAGACCCCTGCACGAACGCGTGGTCGTGCCCGTCGATGCGGTCCCACGAGTGCTCGTCGATCAGAATCCGCGCACCGGAAATCGCCTCCTGTGAAGAGACGAAGTGGTGGCCCAGGCGCAGCGCGAAGTCCTCGATCTCCCCGACCGGCGCCTCCTTGGCGAACGCGTAGACGGTGTTCTTCTGCGTGTCGGTCGCGAGCACCTTGGCGTTGTCGCCGGTCAGGTGCGTGTCGGCGAGGTCGCCGCGCAGCGAGGTGCTGACCGTCAGGTCCTTGATCGTGTGCACGGAACCGTTGCGCGACACCGTGACGAGGCGGTTCTCCGCCTTGCCGTACTGGTTGGGGCCCAAGACGATGGCCATGTTGTTCAGCTCCCGATCAGCTTCTGCAGCCGCAAGGCGGCGATCTTCGCGAGTTCGTCGTTGACGACGCGGAGCTCGACTTCCGGCGGGTTGTCCATGCGACTGGACAGGTTGCCGAGCATCTCCGCACCGCTCAGGCCGGTCGCGCACACCAGGTAGATGTGCCCGAACCGATCCTCGTACGCGGCGTTCGCAGCCGCCAGGCGATCAGCCTGGGAGCTGTCCACACCGGACTGTTCGGACCGCGACCACTTCGCCGACACCCCACCTGTGGACTGTCGTTCGCCGATGCGCGGGTGCCCGGCGATCGCGCCGAGCACCTCCTCGTCGGAAAGTCCTTGTGCGGCAACGTGAGAAGCCGCGAGGAGTGCATCCATCGACGCGTACGGCCTGCCGGCCACCACCGCGTCGACCCAGCGGGGTACCGCGAGGCACTCGGCGAGCAGAGGTCGCAGTTCGGCCTCCGGGGCGCTGTTGAAGCTGTCCACGGCTCTCCAAGTTTCTGTATCGCGGAATCTAACTTCCACATTCTTGACCCGGGTCAAGTGAGATGTCTAGTGTCTCCATAGAGCGAAATTGAACTTCCGCAATGTGGAAGGAACGGCCAAAGCGATGTTCGACGCAAACCTGTCCATGCTCTTCACGGAACTGCCGTTGCTGGAGCGTCCGCGGGCGGCGCGTGCCGCCGGGTTCGACGCGGTCGAGATCTGGTGGCCGTTCGCGGACGCCGTCCCCGAGACGCGCGAGATCGAGGCGTTCGAAGCCGCGATCGGGGACGCCGGCGTGCGCCTGGTCGGCCTCAACTTGTTCGCGGGCGACATGCCGGCGGGCGACCGCGGCCTCGCGAGCTGGCCGGGCAGGGAGACCGAGTTCCGGGCGAACGTCGAGGTCACCGCCGCCATCGCGGCCCGGCTCGGCTGCCGCACGCTCAACGCGCTGCACGGCAACTTCGAGACCACCGCGCAGACCGTCGCGAACTACCGCTTCGCCGCCGACGTCGCGGCGGAGATCGGCGCCCAGATCGTGGTCGAACCGCTGAGCGGCGCGCCGAAGTACCCGATCAAGACCGCCCACCAGGCGTTCGAGCTCATCGACGAGATCGACCGCGGCAACGTGAAGCTGCTCGCGGACCTCTACCACCTCGCCACGAACGGCGACGACCTCGACACCCTCGCCGACCACGTCGACCGCATCGGTCACGTGCAGATCGCCGACGCTCCCGGACGCGGTGAGCCAGGCACCGGCGAGCTCGACCTCTTCTGCCATCTCGCGAAGCTCCGCGCCAACGGCTACACGGGCTTCGTCGGCGCCGAGTACAAGCCCGTCACCCACTCCTTCGCTTGGAGGGACAACGCATGACCAGGATCGGTTTCATCGGCCTCGGCATCATGGGCAGCCCGATGGCGGCCCACCTCGTAGCCGCTGGGCACGACGTGACGGGCTTCGACCTCAGCCCGGCCTCGCTCGAAAAGCTCGTCGCCGACGGCGGCAAGGCGGCCGGATCCGCGCAGGAAGCCGTGAGCGGCGCTGAGGTCGTCATCACGATGCTGCCGAACCACCCGCAGGTCGAGGCCGTCGTCAACGAGGTCACGTTCGACGACGGCACGTTGCTGATCGACATGAGCACGATCCGCCCGTCCACGTCGATCGAGATCGCGCGCATGCTCTCGCACGTCCGCGTGCTCGACGCGCCGGTGTCAGGCGGCCAGACCGGGGCGATCCAGGCCTCGCTCAGCATCATGGTCGGCGGCGAGGAAGCCGACTTCGCCGCCGCCAGGCCGTTCCTGGAGGTCGTCGGCAAGACGATCGTCCACGTCGGCCCGCACGGCGCCGGCCAGGTCGTGAAGGCCGCGAACCAGCTGATGGTCGGCGGCATCTACGCGCTGGTCGCCGAGTCGATCGTGCTGCTGGAGGCGTCCGGCGTCGACCCCAAGGCAGGCCTGGACGTGCTGGCGGGCGGTCTCGCGGCGAACCGGATCCTCGACCTCAAGCGCGAGACGATGATCGCGCGCGAGTTCCAGCCCGGCTTCCGGATCGACCTGCACCACAAGGACATGGGCATCGCGCTGGACGCGGCACGTGCCGCCGACGTCGCGCTGCCGGTCACCAACCAGATCGCCGCACTGGTCGCGGCGGCTCGCGCGCAGGGTTACGGCTCGCTCGACCACTCCGCGCTGCTCAAGGTCATCGAGAACTTCGCGGGAAGGGCCTAGACACATGCCGAAGATCCCAGTCATGCAAGCGGTCGTCGAGGTCCTCAAGTCCGAGGGCATCGACACCGTGTTCGGCTGCCCCGGCGCCGCGATCCTGCCGCTGTACAAGGCGATGGAGCAGGACGGCTCCATCGAGCACCTCATCGTCCGGCACGAGGAGGGCGCGACGCACATGGCCGACGGCTGGTCGCGCACGACGGGCAACGTCGGTGTCGCGATCGGCACGTCCGGCCCGGCCGGCACGAACATGATCACCGGCCTCTACACCGCGCAGGCCGACTCCGTGCCGATCCTGTGCATCACCGGCCAGGCCGCGGTCTCCAAGCTGCACCAGGAGGCGTTCCAGGCCGTCGACATCGTCTCGATCGCCGCGCCCGTCACGAAGTGGGCGGTGCAGGTCAAGGAAGCCGCGCAGATGCCGTGGATCTTCCGCGAGGCGTTCCGGATCGCCCGCTCCGGCCGGCCAGGGCCGGTGCTGATCGACCTGCCGATCGACGTGCAGAAGCAGGAGATCGAGTGGGACTCGACGATCGACGAGCCGTTGCCGGTGCAGAGAAGCGTTCCTTCAGATGCACGCGTGGAGCGCGCGCTGGAGATGCTGCTGGCCGCCGAACGGCCACTGCTGCTCGCCGGTGGCGGTGTCATCCTCGGCGAGGCGTCCGCCGAACTGCTGGAGCTGGCCGAGTTCCTGCAGATCCCGCTCCAGGCCACGTTGATGGGCAAGGGCGCGATCGACGAGGACCACCCGCTCTACGCGGGCATGACCGGCATCCAGACCTCGCAGCGCTACGGCAACGCGTCGTTCCTGGAGTCCGACCTGGTGCTGGCGCTGGGTGCCCGGTTCGGCGACCGGCACACCGGTGACCTGGCGACCTACCGCGGCTCGCGCAAGTTCATCCACGTCGACGTCGAGCCGACCCAGATCGGCAAGGTCTTCGGACCCGACCTCGGGATCGTCGCGGACACCAAGCTCTTCCTGAAGGCCCTGCTGGACAAGGCGAAGCAGCACGGCCCTCGGGAGAAGAACGCCTGGGTCGAACGGTGCCAGGAGCTCAAGCGGACGCTGCTGCGGCGCGAGGACTTCGACACCGTGCCGGTCAAGGCGCCACGGGTGTTCAAGGAGATCAACGAGTTCTACGGCCCGGACACCTACTTCGTCACGGCCATCGGGCTCTACCAGATCTGGTCCGGTCAGCACCAGAAGGCGCACAAGCCGCGCCACTACCAGGTCTGCGGCCAGGCAGGCCCGCTCGGCTGGGAGATCCCGGCGGCCATCGGGGTCAAGAAGGCGCGACCTGACGCGGAGGTCGTCGGCATCGTCGGCGACTACTCGTTCCAGTTCCTGGTGGAGGAGCTCGCGGTCGGCGCCCAGTACGACGTGCCGTTCGTGCTGATCATGCTGAACAACGAGTACCTCGGCCTGATCAGGATGGCCGAGGACCACGGTGGCTACGACATGAAGTACGAGGTCGACATCCACTACGACACCACCGGCTCGGACAACGTGAAGATCATGGAGGCCTACGGCTGCTCCGGCGTCCGCGTGGCCGATCCCTCTGAAATCCGCACGTCCCTCGAATGGGCACGCAAGGAGGCCGACCGCACTTCTCGCCCCGTCCTCGTCGAGATCATGATCGAACGCGAGGGCAACACGGCGAACGGCACGTCCATCGCCGCCATGCGCGAATACGAGCCCCTCCCGTGAGTCGCTGGAGTGCACGCGGGGAGCTTTCGTTCACTCTGAGCGCACGGAAGGGCCCCGCGTGACGAAAAACAGGTGCGTGATCGTTGCGCCGGACAAGTTCAAGGGGTCGCTCAGCGCCCCGCGGGTCGCGGAGGCAGTAGCCCGCGGCCTGCGGGAGGCGGCCCCGGACGTGGACGTGCGCCTGCTCCCGGTGGCCGACGGCGGCGACGGCACCGTCGACGCCGCCGTCGCCGCCGGGTTCCTGAAGGTAGGCCGCTGGGTCACGGGCCCGGCCGGCAAGCCGGTGCCCGCGTCGTTCGCCGTGCGCGGTACGACCGCCGTGGTCGAGGTGGCCTCGGCGGCGGGACTCACGCTGCTCGACGAGCCCGCGCCGCTCACCGCCACCAGCCACGGCGTCGGTGAGCTGCTCAAGGCCGCGCTCGACGTCGGCTGCACCACGATCGTGCTCGGGCTGGGCGGCAGCGCGTGCACGGACGGTGGCGCGGGGATGCTGGAGGCGCTGGGCGAGGCGTCGTTCGACGGCGTCGACCTGGTGCTGGCCTCGGACGTGGACAACCCGTTGCTCGGTCCTTCCGGTGCGGCGGCGGTCTACGGGCCGCAGAAGGGTGCTTCACCCGAGCAGGTGGAGATCCTCGAAGCGAGGTTGGAGGCGTTCGCTTCGCGGGTAGGCCTGGAGCACGCGGGACGGCCTGGTGCCGGTGCGGCGGGCGGGATCGGGTTCGCCGCGCTCGCGGTCCTCGGCGCGCGGTTCCGGCCGGGCATCGAGGTGGTGCTGGAGCTGGCCGGCTTCTCCGAAGCCGTCCGGGACGCGCGTCTGGTGATCACAGGCGAAGGTTCACTGGACGCGCAGACCCGGCACGGCAAGGCGCCGTACGGGGTGGTCAGGGCCTCGGGTGACGTGCCGGTCGTCGCGGTGGCCGGGCAGTGCTCGGTCGAGCCCGGTGATCTCGGGTTGAAGGCCGCCTACGCGCTGCTGGACGTCGAACCCGATATCACGCGGTGCATGGCGCGGGCAGAGTCGTTGCTCACCGAACTCGGCGGTCGCATCGCCCGCGACTGGGTGTCAGAGTGAGTGCCATGGACCTGGTCTTCCGCGCCCGCAGGGTCGTGACCCCGCAGGGTGAGATCGCGTGCGACGTGGGTGTCGCCGACGGCCGCATCGTCGCCGTCGAGCCGTTCATCGACTCGCCGAACGTCGTGCACCTCGCGGACGACGAGGTGCTGCTGCCCGGCCTGGTCGACACCCACGTGCACGTCAACGACCCCGGCCGCAGCGAGTGGGAGGGCTTCGAGACGGCGACTCGTGCCGCTGCCGCCGGTGGCGTCACGACGATCATCGACATGCCGCTCAACAGCATCCCGCCGACGGTCGAGGTCGCCGCGCTGGAGATCAAGCGCAAGGCGGCGGCCAACGTCTCGGTCGACGTCGGGTTCTGGGGCGGGATCATCCCCGGCAACCTCGACGACCTGAAGCCGTTGCACGAGGCCGGCGTGTTCGGCTTCAAGTGTTTCCTGCTGCACTCGGGCGTGGACGAGTTCCCCGCCGTGACGACGTCGGAGCTGGAAGCCGCGCTGAGGCAGCTGGCGACGCTCGACGCGTTGACGATCGTGCACGCCGAGGACGCCCACACGGTCCGCGACTCCGAACCGGACTACGCGGGATTCCTCGCGTCACGGCCGCGCGAGGCGGAGAACAAGGCGATCAGCGACGTCGTCGAGCTGACGCGCAAGACCGGTGCCCGCACGCACATCCTGCACCTGTCGTCGTCCGACGCGTTGCACGTCATCGAGGGCGCCCACCGCGACCGGCTGCCGGTGACCGCGGAGACCTGCCCGCACTACCTCACGTTCACGGCCGAGGAGATCCACGACGGGCAGACGGAGTTCAAGTGCTGCCCGCCGATCCGGGAGGCCGAGAACCGCGAGGCGTTGTGGCAGGGCCTGCGCGACGGCGTCATCGACCTCGTCGTCAGCGACCACTCACCGAGCACCGTCGAGCTGAAGGCGGGCGACTTCGCCACGGCGTGGGGCGGGATCGCGTCGCTCCAGCTCGGGCTGCCGGCGGTGTGGACGGGGGCACGGGAACGCGGCTTCCACCTCACCGACGTCGTCCGCTGGATGGCCACGCACCCGGCTCGCCAGGTCGGGCTGGAGACGAAGGGCGCCATCGAGGTGGGCAAAGACGCGGACCTCGTGGTGTTCGCGCCGGACCAGACGTTCGTGGTGGACAAGAACGCACTCCACCACCGCAACCCCGTCACGCCGTACCACGGTCGGGAACTGCACGGCGTCGTCAGGCAGACGTGGTTGCGCGGCAAGGAAACCGGTCAGACGCAAGGCAAGCTGCTACGCAGAGGAGAAGCATGACGGAGTGGACCCGGCTGCCCGATCTCGCCTCGCGCGCGGTCGGGGGTGGTGTGGTGTGGGCGAACGACGAGCTGTTCGCCGAGCGGGAGAACCTGATCAAACCCGCCGAGCCGGTCTACCAGACCTACACCTTCGGTCACAAAGGGCAGGTCTACGACGGCTGGGAGACGCGCCGCCGTCGTGAGGCCGGCGTGGACCAGGCGGTGATCAGGCTCGGGATGCCCGGTGTCGTGAAGGGGATCGTCGTCGACACGGCGTTCTTCAAGGGCAACTACCCGCCGTTCTGCTGGGTGGAGGGCGCCCAGGTCGAGGGCTACCCGTCCGGCGACGAGATCACCGAGTGGTTCCCGCTGGTCGAACGGTCCGCGCTGAAGGGCGACGACAAGCACTACTTCGACGTGAGCGAGGGCCGCCGGGTCACGCACGTGCGGCTGACCATCGACCCGGACGGCGGCGTCGCCCGGCTGCGCGTGCACGGGCAACCGCTCGCGGACCCGCGGCTGCTCGTGCCGGGCATCGACCTCGCCGCGCTGGAGAACGGCGCGGTCGTCACGGGCTGCAGCAACATGTTCTACAGCTCGCCCAACAACCTCATCTCCCCCGGACAGGCCACGGTCATGGGCGAGGGCTGGGAGACCGCGCGCCGGCGTGACGACGGCAACGACTGGGTGTCGCTCCGGCTCGCCGCCGCCGGTGTGGTGCGGCTGGTCGAGCTCGACACGAGCCACTTCAAGGGCAACGCGCCGGGCTGGGCGTCGGTGCGCGGCTGCGACGAGCGCGAGGACCCGGAGGCCTGGTTCGACCTGTTGCCGCGCACGCGGTTGCAGCCCGACACGCGGCACCGGTTCGTCGTGGACGGACCGGAGGTCACGCACGCGCGGCTGGACATCTACCCGGACGGCGGGATGGCGAGACTCCGGCTGATCGGGACGCTCACGAGCGACGGCCTGGCGCACCTGCGGTCGGCATGGGCTGAAAGCACCAGCTGAGAATCGGTTGTCAGACTCCGGTGGGATTCTTCTCATCCCACGGTCGGTTGTCCTGGCGGCACGGGTGGTGAAAGCGTTTTCCTCCTGCTGCACAGGGAACTGAGGAGGACATCCGTGCGACCGGTGACGCGTGCCTTCGGGGCCGTGCTCGCGAGTTCCGCGTTGGTCTTGGGCCTGACGCCGCTCGCGGTCGCGGCTCCGGAGTTCGGAGTCGGTGCGATCGACTGGAAGCCGTGCGCGGAGGCGCCGACGGTCGACTGCGGGTTCCTGACGCTGCCGATCGACTACGCCAAGCCCGACGGCGAGAAGTTCCAGTTGGCCGTGTCACGCCGCAAGGCGAACGACCAGTCCCGGCGCGTCGGCGCGCTGGTCGTCAACCCCGGTGGACCGGGTGTTTCGGGGGTCGACTTCACGTTCGAGGCGTACTTCAGCGAGGAGATCTTCGAGAGGTTCGACGTCATCGGGTTCGACCCGCGGGGTGTCGCGCGCAGTCAGCCGATCAAGTGCTCGGCGGAGGCGGTGCAGCGGTCGCACACGGACCGTCCGAAGACCGCGGCCGAGTACGACGGGATGGTCGCCTACAACGTCGCGTTGGGGGAGGACTGCCGCAAGCAGTCCGGGCCGATCTTCGACCACGCGTCGTCGAGGGAGGCCGCGGACGACATCGACTCGATCCGTCGTGCGCTGGGCGAGAAGAAGATCAGCTACTACGGCGTCTCGTACGGCACGATCATGGGCCAGCAGTACGCGGAACGGTACGGCCGCAACCTCCGCGCCATGGTCATCGACTCGAACATGGACCGCAGCCTCGGCGCGTGGAGGCTGACCGAGACCGAGGCGCGTGGCGCGGAGGACGTGTTCGACGAGTGGATCAAGTGGAACGACCGCACGCCGTCCTCGCCGTTGCACGGTCAGGACCTGCGCAAGATCTGGCAGGACCTGCTCGCCGAGGCCGCCCGCGGTGAGGTGAAGGACCCTCGGAGCGGCTTGGTGCTCACCCCCGAGCTCCTCGGCATCCGCTTCCTGAACTACAGCCACGTCCCGGCGTGGAAGCCGTTCGCCGACTACGTCGTGCGGCTCGTCCAGGGTGTCTCGGCGCCCGCCAGGGCGGAGGCCGTCGAGTACCCGTTCCAGGGCATCGTCTGCAACGACTACGACCTGCGGATCAGCTCGTTCGCGCAGTACCAGGCCCTGAGCGGGATGGAGCGCCGCGTCGCGCCGAACGCCGTGACGGTGCCGTTCGCCCACGGCGCGATCACGGGCTGTGCCGGGTTGCCGAAGGCCACGAACCCGCAACATCCGCTGAAGATCAAGAACGCGCCGAAGATTCTCGTGACCAACGCGAAGCACGACCCGGCGACGGTCTACGAGTGGGCGGTCAACGTACACCGCCAGGCCCGCGACACGTCCGTTTTCGTCACCTACGAGGGCTGGGGTCACGGCGTCTACGGCCGCAGCGACTGCACGCGCAGGATCAACGACGAGTACCTGGTGTCGTTGCGTCTGCCGCACGACGGTACGACGTGTGCCGCAGTCGAGCCGTGAGGTGCCCTACGATCGTTGTGGGCCAAAAGTAGTCCCGTAGGGTGGTTGTACAACTACGGTCTGATTCTTTTCATACCTCGGTTGGTTGTCTACGTCACACCAACGGTGGAAGCGTTCCCTCTGCAAGATCGGGGATCTAGGGAGGAAATCCATGCAACCGATGGTGCGCGTCTTTGGGGCCGCGCTCGCGAGTTCTGCATTGATTCTGGGTAGTTCATCGCTCGCGTTCGCGGCTCCGGAAGGGCAGCCGGAGTACGAGGTCGGCGCGATCGACTGGAAGCCGTGCGCGGAGGTGCCGACGGTCGACTGCGGGTTCCTGACGCTGCCGATCGACTACGCCAAGCCCAACGGGGAGAAGTTCCAGCTGGCCGTGTCGCGCCGCAAGGCGAACGACCAGTCCAAGCGCATCGGCGCGATGGTGATCAACCCCGGCGGGCCGGGTGGGTCGGGCGTCGACTTCTCGTTCGGCGCCGACCGCTACTTCAGCAAGGACATCGTCGACAAGTTCGACGTCATCGGGTTCGACCCGCGCGGTGTCGCGCGCAGCGCGCCGATCAAGTGCTCGGGTGAGGTGCTCGAGCGCCAGCCGTCCGAGTACCCGACGACCAAGGCCGAGTTCGACAAGCTGGTCGAGTTCAACAAGGAACTGCGCGCGGACTGCCGCAAGGTGTCCGGTGCGATCTTCGACCACGCCTCGACGAGGGACGTCGCGAACGACATCGACTCGATCCGCCGGGCGCTGGGCGAGAAGAAGATCAACTACTACGGCGTCTCGTACGGCACGATCATCGGCCAGCACTACGCCGCGCAGTACGGCCGCAACATCCGCGCCATGATCATCGACTCCAACATGGACCACAGCCTCGGCACCTGGAAGTTCGTCGAGACCGAGGCCCGCGGTGCGGAGGACGTGTTCAACGAGTGGGTCAAGTGGAGCGACCGCACCCCGTCCTCGCCGTTCTACGGCAAGGACCTGCGCAAGATCTGGAAGGACCTCCTCGCGAAGGCCGACCGCGGTGAGGTGAAGGACCCGCAGGGCAACGTCATCACCGGCCAGCGCCTCGGGGCCTTCGTCGTGAGCATGGGCTACGGCCCGGCGTGGAAGTCGTTCGCGGACTTCGTCGCCACGCTGGTCCAGGGCACGCCCGCGCCCGCGACGGCGTTCGCGGCGGGCGAGACGTTCGAGAACCCGTTCGCGGGCATCTTCTGCAACGACTACAACCTGCGCGTCAGCTCGTGGGGCGAGTACCAGGCGCTCTACGCCATGGAGACCCGCGTGGCGCCGAACACCCGCGGTTCGTCGCTCGGCCACGGCGCCACGATGGGCTGCGCCGGGTTCCCGAAGGCCACGAACCCGCAGCGTCCGCTGAACATCAAGAACGCGCCGAAGATCCTCATGACCAACGCCAAGCACGACCCGGCGACGGTCTACGAGTGGGCGGTCAACGCGCACCGGCAGTCCCGTGACACCACCGTCTTCGTGACCTACGAGGGCTGGGGCCACGGCGTCTACGACCGCAGCGAGTGCACGCTGAAGATCAACGACGAGTACATGGTGTCGCTGAAGCTGCCGCGCAGTGGCACGACGTGTGCCGCGGTCGAGCCGCCGGCCGAGGCGTCGATCCTGTCCGCGAAGCCGAAGATCGCGGGCCCGTTCTAGGTCCACCGGTCAGATGATGCGGGGGCGCTTTCCCGGGATCCGGGGAAGCGCCCCTGGCGCATCAGCCCACGGTGGCCGGCGAGCCCTCCCGGTGAGGTCGATTGCCTCGGAAGAGGGAGGGCACACGTCACTCCTCGTTATCGGCTCGGCACCGTGAGGGTGTCGAATCGAGACCGTGAAGCCCGTGAAACGCGGACGTAACACGTCGAGGTCGACAGTTCACCTCCGCGAAACGTTTCACGTAAGCGCGTGAAACAGGACATCTCGATGCTCCCTGCAACCGACGTGCAGTGGAGGTCGACGTGAACACAGGTGACACGGCCTGGGTGCTGATCAGCGCGGCGCTGGTCATGCTCATGACGCCGGGCCTGGCCTTCTTCTACGGGGGCATGGTCCGTTCCAAGAGCGTCCTGAACATGCTCATGATGAGCTTCATTTCCCTGGCCGTGGTCAGCGTCCTCTGGGTGCTGTACGGCTACAGCCTCGCGTTCGGCAACGACCTCGGTGCCGGCCTGCTGGGCAACTTCGACAACATCGGCCTGAAGGGCGTCCTCGGCACGCTGGGCGGTCCGGCGGACCACCAGTTCCCGACGATGGCGTTCGTGATGTTCCAGCTGATGTTCGCGATCATCACGCCCGCCCTGATCTCCGGTGCGATCGCTGACCGCGCCAAGTTCTGGGGCTGGACGCTGTTCATCGGCCTCTGGGTGACGATCGTGTACTTCCCGGTCGCGCACTGGGTCTTCGCGTTCTCGAGCGCCGACGGTTCCGTCGTCGGTGGCTGGATCGCCAACAACCTCAAGGCGCTCGACTTCGCCGGTGGTACCGCGGTCCACATCAACGCCGGTGCCGCGGGTCTCGCGGTGGCGCTCGTGCTCGGCAAGCGCAAGGGCTGGCCGAAGGAGCCCATGCGGCCGCACAACCTGCCGTTCGTGCTGCTCGGTGCCGCTCTGCTGTGGTTCGGCTGGTACGGCTTCAACGCCGGTTCGGCGTTGGGTGCCAACGAGACCGCTGCCGTCGCGTTCGCCACGACGACCGTCGCCACCGCCGCCGCCGTCCTGGGCTGGCTGCTGGTCGAGCAGATCCGCGACGGCAAGCCGACCACCCTCGGTGCCGCGTCCGGTGCGGTCGCCGGTCTGGTCGCCATCACCCCGGCCTGTGCGTTCGTCAGCCCGCTCGGTGCCATCGCGATCGGCGTGATCGCCGGTGCGCTGTGCAGCCTCGCCGTCGGCCTCAAGTTCCGCTTCGGCTACGACGACTCGCTCGACGTCGTCGGTGTCCACCTCGTCGGTGGTCTGGTCGGTACGCTGCTGATCGGCCTCTTCGGCACCACCAGCGTGAACTCGGCCGGTGCGGACGGTCTGTTCTACGGCGGCGGAGTCGGCCTGCTGGGCAGGCAGGCGGTCGCGGCCGTCGCGGTGCTCGCCTTCTCGTTCGTCCTCACGTTCGTCATCGCGTTCGTGGTGAACAAGACGGTCGGCTTCCGTGCTGCCGAAGAGTCCGAGGTCGGCGGCATCGACGAGGCGGAGCACGCCGAGTCGGCCTACGAGTTCGGCGCGTTCTCCAGCGCTCGCGGTGCGAACAAGGGCAGTGTGACCGCGGGCGCGACCGCGGTTCTCGAGGGGAGCAACAAGTCATGAAGCTGGTCACCGCGATCATCAAGCCGTTCACGCTCGACGACGTGAAGAGCTCCCTGGAACAGCTCGGGGTGCTGGGCATGACCGTCAGCGAGGTGCAGGGCTACGGCCGCCAGAAGGGCCACACCGAGGTCTACCGGGGCGCCGAGTACTCCGTGGACTTCGTGCCCAAGATCAAGATCGAGGTCGTCATCGACGACAACCAGGTCGACAAGGTGTTGGAAGCGGTGGTCGAGGCCGCCCGCACCGGCAAGATCGGCGACGGCAAGGTCTGGGTGACTTCGGTCGACACGGTCGTGCGGGTGCGCACGGGCGAACGTGGATCGGATGCGCTGTAAATAACTGAGGAGACGGCCCGTGGAGAACAACGAAACGGCCGTCGTCACGGCTGACGACCTGGTGCGAGCACGCGAACGGCTGCTCGCGCCAGGTCGTCGTCGCTTGGCCGCCGAACCTCTGCGCGAAGCACTCGTGGACCTGCACGAGTTCTGGTTGACCAAACACGCGGGGGGAGCGGGGATATCCGGATCGGGTGTCGCGCTCGTGGCGGTCGGCGGGCTGGGGCGGCGTGAGCTCGTGCCCTACTCCGACCTCGACCTGGTGCTGGTGCACAACGGCGTCAAGAACATCGACGAGATCGCCGAGAAGCTCTGGTACCCGCTGTGGAACTCCGGCATCGGCCTCGACCACTCGGTCCGCACGGTCGGTGAGGCTTTGAGGGTCGCCGCCGGCGACCTGCGGACCGCGTTGGGGCTGCTGGACATCCGGCACATCGCGGGCGACGCCGAGGTCGCCGCGAAGCTCGCCGAGAGTGCTCGTCAGGCGTGGCGCGGCAACGTGCGCAACCGGCTGGACGAGATCGCCGAGTCGTCGCAGAAGCGGTGGGCCCGCAGCGGCGAGATCGCGCACCGCGTCGAACCCGACCTGAAGCACGGCCGCGGCGGGTTGCGGGACATCACGATCCTGGACGCGCTGTCCATCGCGCAGGTCGTGGACCGGCCGTCGGCCGACGTGGGGGAAGCGCGCAAGCTGTTGCTGGACGTGCGCACCGAACTTCGCCGGGTGGCGCGGAAACCCCGTGACGTGCTGCGGGCGCAGGACGGTGACGAGGTGGCCTCCGCGCTGGGACTGGCGGACCGCTTCGCCTTGGCCCGTTCGCTTTCGTCCGCCGCGCGTACCGTCGTCTACGCCTTCGACGTGGCCATGCGGACGGCTCGTGCCGCCGCACCGAAACGCGGTCTCGGGGCCTTCCTGCGCGGCCAGCCGCCGCGCCGGCCGTTGGACGAAGGCGTTGTGCTGCACGGGTCTGAGGTGTCTCTCGCCCGTGACGCGGTTCCCAGCCGTGATCCCGCGTTGTTGTTGCGAGTCGCGACGGCGGCGGCTCGCAGCAAGCACCCGATCGCGTCCGGCACGTTGTCGCGGCTCGCGGACTCGGCGCCGGAGCTGCGCCAGCCGTGGCCGCGCGAGGCCCGCGAGGAGCTGCTCGCGTTGCTGGGCAGCGGCACCGGGCTCGTGGACGTCGTGGAAGCGTTGGACCGCACGGGTTTGTGGGGCCGGCTGTTCCCCGAGTGGGGAGCGGTGCGGGACCTGCCGCCGCGCGACGCCGCGCACATGTGGACGGTCGACCGGCACCTGGTGCAGACGGTCGCGCACGCCGCACGGCTCGCGACGACCGTGGCGCGGCCGGACCTGTTGCTGCTGGGCGCGTTGGTCCACGACATCGGCAAGGGACGTCAGCAGGACCACTCCGAGGTGGGAGCGGCGCTCGCGACCCAGATCGGTGAGCGGATCGGGTTGTGGCCGCAGGACGTCGAGACGCTGTCCATGATGGTGCGCCACCACCTGTTGCTGCCGCACACCGCGACCCGGCGTGACGTCGAGGACGAGGCGACCGTGCACCGCGTCGCGGAGACGCTCGGTGGCGACGCGGTGCTGCTGGAGCTGCTGTACGCCTTGGCGGAGGCGGACTCCCTCGCGACCGGGCCGGGGGTGTGGACGGACTGGAAGGCCGCGCTGCTGGCCGACCTGGTCAAGCGTTGCCGCACGGCGATGGCCGGGGAGGCGTTGCCCAAACCGGAACCGCTCGACCCGACGCACGTGGCCATGGCGGAACGTGTTGCGGCGTCGGGAAAGCCCGACGTGCTGCTGGAGAAGCAGGACCACGCGGCGATCGTGACGGTGCTCGCGCCGGACCGTCCCGGCATGCTGTCGAAGGCCGCCGGCGTGCTCGCGCTGAACTCGCTGGAGGTCCACGCGGCGACGTTGCGCTCGCACGGCGGTGCGACGGTGGACGCGTTCACGGTGTCGCCGCGGTTCGGTTCGCTGCCGGACGCGTCGCTGCTGCGCGAACAGCTGTCGAGGGCGATCGAGGGCTCACTCGTGCTGGCGGACAAGCTCGCCGCCAAGGAACGCGACTACGGCGGCCCGCCGCTCGACCCGCCGCCCGCGCGCGTGCTGTGGTTCGACGACGAGGCGACCGGCGCGGTGGTGCTGGAACTGCGTGCCGCCGACCGCATCGGACTGTTGCACCGCGTGGCCGGCGCGTTGGAGCAGTGCGGTGCCGACGTGCAGTGGGCACGCGTGTCCACGTTGGGCGCGACGGTCGTCGACTCGTTCAGCATCGCGGGCGACGACCTCGACCGGAAGCGGATCGAACGGGCGGTGCTCGACGCGGCCAAGTAGAGGTTGAGTAGCTCTACGCACAACCACTCAGGGTGCTCACGCTCCTCCGCGCCTCCGGAACACGGCAGTCTTCGTGGTGTCCGGAAAGCGTCCTCGAGGGGTGGACCACTTTCCGGGCTGTGGACCCGGCCGGGGCAGGCCGGTGGGAAAGCGTTGGCGGCGCCGGGGGAGGCACCGCGCAACCCACCCGCCGGCAGCCCCGGCCGGTTTTCTGCTGTCGTGCGGGCGCTGACCTCGTCGTGCATTTCGTGAGAAATCGGACCAAACTGAACGAGAGGGAAGGTCAACACGTCTTCTAGGACATGACCGCCGTGTTGAACACGCAGACCACCGCCGTCCGAGTGCAGCGCCGCTCGCTCGTCGTCCTCGCCGGCATCCCCGGCGCGGGCAAGACGACGCTGCTCACCCGCCTCGACGCGGACGAGCCGGTCACCGTGCTCGACTCCGACCAGGTGCGCCTGTGGCTGGAACCGCGGCTGCGCCTGCCCTACAAGTACTGGCGCGTCCTGGTGCACCTCACCCACCGCCTGCGCGTGTTCTGGGCGTCCTTGTTCAGCGCGGGCCTGCTGGTGGTGCACGAGCCGTCCACCAGGCCGGGCACGCGGTTCATGCTGGTGCTCGCCGGCCTGCTGTCGGGCCGTCCGCGCCACTTCCTGTGGCTCGACGCCTCCGCGGCCCAGGCCCTGGACGGCCAGATCGCCCGCCGCCGCGTGGTGAGGACTCACGCGTTCGAGCGACACGTCCGCCGCGGTTCGTCGATGCGCGCCCAGTTCGAGGCGGGCTGGGTGCCGTTCGGATTCGCCGGCGTGACGCTCCTCACCCGTGCGGGGACCTCGGGTGGTCTGCGCATCATGGTGTCGTGATCAAGGCCGTCCTCTTCGACTTCGCAGGCACCCTGTTCGGGCGTCCCACCTACCGCTGGCTCTCCCCGCAGCACCTCACCGTGCTGCGGGCGCCCGCCCCGTACGTGGCGCGGATGAACACCGCCGAGCGCGCCGTGTGGGAGGCGCGAGACCTGACTCCGCTGGCCAACCGGTCGGCGTACTGGACCCTGTTCCGGCTGGCAGGACTCTCGATGCCCGACGACCTGTTCCAGCGCCTGCACAACCCGGCGTTCTGGCTGCCGTACCCCGACACGCCGGCGGCGTTGGAGGTCGTGCGGCCGTTGAAGGTGGGGGTGCTGAGCAACATCTCGTGGGACATCCGGCCGGTGTTCTCTCGGGAGTCGCTGTCCGTGGACGCGTTCGCGCTGTCGTTCGAGATCGGCGTCTCGAAGCCTTCGGCGCGGGCCTTCGAGGCGGCGTGCGTGCGGCTGGACGTCGAACCGTCCGAGTGCCTGTACGTCGGCGACGACCCCGTTGCGGACGGCGCGGCGGTGGCTGCCGGGCTGCGGTTCCAGCAGATCTCGACGGCTCCGGTCGGGCGGCGTGAGCCCGTGTTGCTGGAGGCTTTGGCGCGCCACGGGATCAACTGATGCGGCGCCGCGCTTCCGCGATCAGGCCCGCGACGTCCTGGTCGGTGCCGGACAACGGGTGCCGGAAGCCGTCAGAGGTGTCCCAGAAGCGCACGGTGCAGTCGGCGGAACCGGTGACCGCCTGACCCTCCGGGGTCCACAGCGCCGCGGTGACGGGTCCCGTGTGCCCGATCAACGCCGTGCGCTGACCGCCCGTCTCCGGGTCCCAGACGCGGGCCGTGTGATCGTCGGACGCGGTGAGGAGACAGCGGCCGTCCGGTGACCAGGCGACGGCGTTGATCCCGGCTGCGTGCCCGGCCAGTTCGTTGACCTGGGCGAGCTCGTCGGTCAGGTGCAGCAGGAGGACCGTGCCGTCCTTCGCTCCCGCCGCGAGCAGGTCGCTGTGCCAGGCGGCCGAGGTGAACTGCTTGGCGGCGCGGAACGAGCAGAGCGTGCCGGTCATGGAGTTCACCGTGATCAGGTTGTCCTCGCCGGCGACCGCGAAGATCCTGCGGTGCGGATGCCACGCCACCGCACGGAGGAAGCCGGAGTGCCGGGTCCACTCGGGCGCGTCGACGAGCCGGCCTTCGCGGTCGTAGACCCTGGGCCGCCAGGTGCGATCGCGGGACACCACCGCGAGCAATTCCCCATCAGGTGACCACTGCGCGTCGTGGATGCCGTCGAACGCGTCGGTGAGACGTCCCAGCTCGTGCTCAGCCCGGTCGAGGAGCACGACCGCGCCGTCGGCGACACCCATCGCGAGCTCGCCTCCGTTCCACGAGAGCGACTCCGGCCTGTGTCGCGGATCCAGAACGTGCAGATCACGCGTGTCCGCGTCCAGTACCCACCTCGTCGGTGGATCTTCCACGCTGCTCTTCGTTCCGACGGTCACCTTGCCGGCGGACGGTTCCCATGCGAGTGCGCTCACCGGACCGGTTGTGATCTTCCACTTGAACAGCGGCTCCGAACCGATCTTCCACACCCGTTGACCGCCGTCGTCCGCGACCGTGGCGAGCCGATCACCGGCGTGTGACCACGCGACGTCGCACACGCCCTGCTGATGGCCGTGCAGGCGCAGCACCTGCCGTGCGGTCACGGCGTCCCAGATCCGCACCGTGCCGTCGGCCGAGGCGGTGGCGAGGCGCGTCCCGTTCGGAGACCACCCCACTCTCCGCACCTGGTCCGTGTGCCCGGGGAGGCGGATTTCGTCGCCTTCGCTGAAGATCACGAGCTCGGCGTTCTGATCTCCTGTGGCGAACACCTCGTCGTCGCCGGGGTGGAAGCGGACCGCGCGGATCGTCCGAGCGTCGTGCGGCTCGAACTGATCTATCAGCCCCAGGGTGCCGAAGAGGTCGATCCGGCCGTCGTCCCTGGCGGTGATGATCCACTCGGCGTTCGGGGTCGTGTCGGCGTCCCACAGCCGGACGGGCCTGCCTGCGTCGTCGACGCTGTGCAGCGCACGGACGGGTTCTCTGCTGCGACTGCCGAGGTCCCACAGGTAGGCGCCGCCGTCCGCGCAGGCGACCAGCACCTTCGTCCCGTGTTCGTCGAACCGCACCGACCACGGGCGGTCCGGAAGCGGGATGACCCGGATCTCCCGCCCTTCCCGCGGTGACCACAACCGCAACGTCTCGTCCGTCGCCACCGAGGCGATGAGGTCGCCGTTCGATGACCACGCCACCGAACGCACCCAGCCGGGGTCGGTGCCGCGGTGCTCCTGGCCGTGCCGGAAGACGTGCAGGCAGGCACCGGTTTCGGCGTCCCACACGCGCACGGTGCCGTCCTTCGACCCGGTGACGAGCGCGGAGTCGTCCGGTGACCAGTCGACGCCCCAGAGCCCTGCGGTGTGGCCGGTCATCACCCTCAGGAGATGGGTGGAAGCCATGGTGCGTACCAACGTGGTCCGCCAGCCGCTCAAGTCAGGTGCGTGCAGCAGCAGCCGGACGTCGTCACCGGCGAGCGCGCGCAACGCATCGTCCGCGTCCATGGATCGTGCGCGCCGCACTTCGTCGTCAACGCGCTGTTGCAGCGACTTGCGCAGCAGCTCCCGTGCGTCGTCGGAGAACTGCAAGGCTTTGAGGGCGTCCTCCAGCTGTGGCCACAGTTCCGCGAGTGGCGCGTCGGTGGCCGACAGCACGCTCAGCTGGGCGGCGACCCTGGACGGCGCGATGAGCTGGTCGGGGTGCTTGACCCACTCCGCGGCGACGTCCTCGACCTCACGCCGGACGCGCAACGCGGCGTGGTCGCGTTCCAGGCCTTCGTGAAGCCGTGGCCAGTGCACGAACAGGCTTTCGTGCGCCACCTCGAGCGCCTGTTGGGACGCGACGAGGACCCGGTTGGTGATGAACGGGTCGAGCAGTTGCAGCTCCTGGGCGGACAGTTCCGACGTCGCCAGGGTGCGCCGGGCGAACTTCCCGGACTCGTCCACCGACACCAGTCTGCGCAACACCCGCAGCACCTGGCGTTCGGCCTCTTTCACCGGTGGCCACTCGCCGTCGTCGTCACGCACCAGGTCTCGTGCCATCGCGAACGCCTCGTCGGCCTGCCTACGCAGCACGTCCATCACACGGCCAGAGGCGACGTACTCAGCCCGTGTGATGGGCCGCGGTGCGCGCAGGCCATCGGGGTTCACGTGACGCCAAAGGTTCTCCAGCGCGAACGCAAGCAACGGCAACGACTCGCGGCTCGCGTCCTCCTGGATCAACCCCAACGCGGCGTCGTCCACGCTCCAGCCGAGGGAGCGCAACGGGCCGTTCACGACCACCGGAAGCTCGGCCTTGGTGAGTGGCGTGACCAGGAAGTTGTCGCGGAAGAGCGGCTCGAAGTCCTCGCGTCGCATGAGTTCGTCGAGGAAGTCGGCGCGGACCGTGTACACGACCCACGCCTCGCCTCGGCTGGCGGCGACCAGGCGTTGCACCAGCGCGGCGGACTCGGTGGCCAGCAGTTCCTCTGCCTGGTCGAGCACCACGAGCCGGCGGCCGGGGCCTTCGACCGTGGGCAGAACGCCCTGGGAAGGCGTGATCGGGCCGATGATCGTCCAGCCCTCGCGTCGCAGCAGGGGGATCAGGCCGGCGCGGACCAGCGACGACTTGCCCGCGCCGGACGGTCCGATGACGGCGAGAGCACCGAACTCCCGGCGGCCCAGCAGCGGTTCTGCCAGCCGTTGGATGTCGTCCTCGCGGCCGAAGAAAAGCGATGCCTGGTGCTCGTCGAACGCCTTCAGGCCGGGGAACGGTGACGCCAGCCGTCGGCCCTTGGTGACGTGGGCGCGTTCGAGGGTGAGCAACGCCGTATGACGTGCTTCTGCCAGAGAATTTGCATCGGTGTGGTCGACGCGTTGGGCCTGAAGGTCGTTGAGGATTGCACGGTTCGTGGAGCGTGCACTGAAGAACTCGATGCACGGCGCGTGGGGCTTGCTCTCGCGGAAGACCGACGATTCCCAGGTGCACCACTCGGAGAAGGAACCGGGCGACGTGACGACGATCAGGGCGTCGGCGCCGAGGAGCTCGCGGCGCAGGCTGTCCCTCCACGGCAGGGAGACGTCCGGGCCGGCGCCGGGTGCGGTGTAGGCGTGCACGTCCTCGTAGCCGGAGGCCATCAGCGCGTCGCGCAGGTACAGCGCGATGTCGTTGCCCTCGTCGTGGCCGTGGTAGCTGAGGAAGATCCGTCCCACGGGGAGCATCCTGCATCATTTGGACATGAAGAAGGACCACTTTCACGACCCCGACGCGCCGCGGGCCAATCGGTTGTGGCCGGTGGTCCAGGTCGCGGCGCAGACGGACGAGGGTCTCCTGCTGATCGAACGCGCTGATGACGGCTATTGGGCGTTGCCCGGCGGTTTGGT
The DNA here is from genome assembly GCF_000974445.1 of Lentzea aerocolonigenes. GTDB lineage: Bacteria > Actinomycetota > Actinomycetes > Mycobacteriales > Pseudonocardiaceae > Lentzea > Lentzea aerocolonigenes. The sequence goes on along the minus strand of NZ_BBOJ01000013.1, from coordinate 61,450 downwards.
CGACGTGGGGGAGACGTTCGCCCAGGCGGCCGTGCGCGAGGCCAAAGAAGAGACCGGCTACGACGTGGAGATCACCGGACTCGTTGGCCTCTACTCGGACCCGCAGCACGTCACCTCTTACGACGACGGCACGGTCAGTCAGGAGTGCTCGATGGTGTTCCGTGCGCGCGTCACGGGCGGTGCGGCGGCGGCCAGTGACGAGACGACACGGGTGCGGTTCGTGAAGGCGGGAGACATCGAGAACCTCCGAATGCACCCCTCCATGCGGCTGCGGGTGGAGCACGCGATGACGCTCGTTGGGGAGCCGCACCTCGGGTGAAGGCGCGGTTAGCTAGGCTGGACGGCGTGTTCTCCACGCTTTCCGACCGGCTGACCGCGGTTCTCCAGGGCCTTCGCGGCAAGGGCAGGCTCAGCGACGCCGACATCGACGCGACCGCGCGCGAGATCAGGGTCGCCCTGCTCGAGGCAGACGTCGCGCTGCCTGTCGTGCGCGGCTTCATCGCCAAGGTGAAGGAGCGCGCCAAGGGCTCCGAGGTGCACCAGGCGCTGAACCCGGCGCAGCAGGTCGTGAAGATCGTCAACGAGGAACTGGTCAACGTCCTCGGCGGCGAGACCCGCAGGCTGAACCTGGCGAAGAACCCGCCGTCGGTGATCATGCTGGCCGGTCTGCAGGGTGCCGGCAAGACGACGCTCGCCGGCAAGCTGGCCAAGTGGCTGAAGGGCCAGGGCCACACGCCGCTGCTCGTCGCGGCCGACCTGCAGCGCCCGAACGCGGTGACGCAGCTCCAGGTGGTCGGTGAGCGGGCGGGCGTGCCCGTCTTCGCTCCCGAGCCGGGCAACGGCGTCGGTGACCCGGTCGCGGTGTCGCGCCGCGGCATCGAGGAAGCCAAGGCGAAGCAGCACGACATCGTCCTCGTCGACACGGCCGGCCGGCTGGGTGTCGACGAGGAGATGATGAAGCAGGCCATCGACATCCGGGCCGCGGTCAACCCGGACGAGGTCCTGTTCGTGGTCGACGCCATGGTCGGTCAGGACGCGGTCAACACGGCCACGGCGTTCCGCGACGGCGTCGGGTTCACCGGTGTCGTGCTGACGAAGCTCGACGGCGACGCGCGCGGTGGTGCCGCGCTGTCGGTCCGCGAGGTCACCGGCCAGCCGATCCTCTTCGCGTCCAACGGCGAGAAGCTCGAGGACTTCGACGTCTTCCACCCCGACCGGATGGCCTCGCGCATCCTCGGCATGGGTGACGTCCTCACGCTGATCGAGCAGGCCGAGCAGCACTTCGACCAGCAGCAGGCCGAGAAGGCCGCGCAGAAGCTGCACTCCGGCCAGTTGACGCTCGAGGACTTCCTGGAGCAGATGCTCGCCATCCGCAAGATGGGCCCGATCGCGAACCTGCTCGGCATGCTTCCCGGTGCCGGTCAGATGAAGGACCAGCTCGCGATGCTGGACGAGAAGCACCTCGACCGCATCCAGGCGATCATCCGCGGCATGACCCCGGCGGAGCGCGACGATCCCAAGATCATCAACGCCTCTCGCCGGCTGCGCATCGCGAACGGTTCCGGCGTCAAGGTCAGCGACGTCAACGACCTGGTCAACCGCTTCTTCGAGGCCCGCAAGATGATGTCGGCGATGGCCGGCCGGATGGGCTTCGGCGGCGGTGGCGGCAAGGGGAAGAAGGGCAAGAAGGGGAAGAAGGGCAAGGGCGGACGCGGCCCGACGCCGCCGAAGATCAAGGGCGGCTTCCCCGGCATGTTCCCCGGCGGCATGCCCGGTGGTCTTCCCGGCGGCCTGCCCGGCATGCCCCAGGGCGGCGGCCTGCCGAACCTCGGCGGTGGCATGAACGAGCTCCCACCCGGCTTCGACCCGTCGAAGTTCAAGTTCGACGACGACGACAAGAAGAAGTGACCATGCACCTGCGCGGCGTCGTCCTCCCGGACGGCGAGCCGCGAGACCTGTGGATCGTCAACGGTCGTGTGCGCACCCGGCCGGTGCCGGGTGCGCAGACCGTGGTCGACGGCGGGTTCCTGGTTCCCGGCCTGGTCGACGCGCATTGCCACGTCGGTCTGGGCCCGCAGGGCGGCGTCGAGCTGTCCGAGGCCGTCGAGCAGGCGCTGACGGACCGCGACACGGGCACGTTGCTGATCCGCGACTGCGGTTCGCCGATCGACACGACGCCGTTGCAGGAGCGACTCGACCTGCCGCGGATCATCCGCGCCGGCCGCCACATCGCCCGCCCGAAGCGCTACCTCAGGCACATCGGCGTGGAGGTCGAGTCGGACCTGTCGTCCGCGGTGGCCGAGCAGGCCGCGCACGGCGACGGCTGGGTGAAGCTCGTCGGTGACTGGATCGACCGCGGCGTGGGCGACCTGGCTCCACTGTGGACGGACGAGGAGCTGGCCGCCGCCATCAAGGTCGCGCACGACGCCGGCGCCAAGGTCACGGCGCACGTCTTCGGCGAGGACGCGCTGCCGGGCCTGATCAACGCGGGCATCGACTGCATCGAGCACGGCACCGGTCTGACCGACGACACGATCTCGCTGATGGCCGAACGGGGCACCGCCCTCGTGCCCACGCTGATCAACATCGAGACCTTCCCCGGCATCGCGGACAGGGCCGACAAGTTCCCCGCGTACGCGAACCACATGCGCGACCTGCACGCCCGCGTCTCGACCACGGTGGCCTCCGCGATCGAGGCCGGTGTGCCGGTCTACGCGGGCACCGACGCGGGCGGTGGCATCCGGCACGGCCGCATCGTCGACGAGATCATCGCGCTGCACGGCGTGGGCATGAGCCCGCTGGACGCCATCGGTGCCGCGTCGTGGAACGCCCGTGAGTGGCTCGGTTTCCCGTCGCTGACCGAAGGCGCTGCCGCGGACGTCGTGGTCTACGACGAAGATCCCCGCGAGAACCTCGAAGCCCTGCGGACGCCGCGCATGATCATGCTCAGGGGCCGGATCCTCTAGCCGTTGAACTTCGCCAGAGCGCCGGTCTCGTACGAACCGCCCTTCTGGTGGGTGATCACGGCCATCCGGTTGGCGGCGTTGATCATCCCGACCAGGCACACCAGCGCGGCGACCTGCTCGTCGTCGTAGTGCTTGCGCACGTTCGCCCAGGTCTCGTCGGTCACGCCTTCGTGTGTGAGCCGCGTGCCCTCCTCGGTGAACGCGAGCGCGGCCTGCTCGGCCTCGGTGAACACGGTGGTCTCGCGCCACCCGGCCACCAGGTGCAGCCGCATGGGATCCTCGCCGGCCGCCACGGCTTCCTTGACGTGCATGTCGATGCAGAAGCCGCAGCCGTTCATCTGGCTCGCCCGCAGGTTGACCAGCTCGGCCGTGGCGGCGGGCAGCGGCGACTGGTGCAGCGCCATGCCGAGCCCGGCGAACCGCTTCGCGAGCTTGGTTCCGGTCTCGGTGGCGAAGAGGTCGAAGCGCGATTCCATGATTTTTTCCTCCCTCGTGGGCCTTGCTTGACGACCACGAGATGCCGGTCGCGCTGCGGTTGTGACAGCTCCTTTTTGTGACCCATGCCACTGTCACAAACGCCGTCCGGCCGGTGTCTCGTGGAGAGACTCGTTTCATGAGGGGGACCAATGCCTGACGTCGCGACCGACACGTTCGTGAGCCACCGCAACCTGCTCTTCACGATCGCCTACGAGATGCTCGGCTCCGCCGCCGACGCCGAGGACGTGCTGCAGGAGACGTGGCTCAAGTGGGCAGGTGTGGAGCACGACATCGTCGAGAACCACCGCGCCTACCTGGTCCGCATCGTCACCCGCCAGTCCCTGGGCCGCCTGCGCACCCTGGGCCGCCGCAAGGAGTCCTACGTGGGCTCCTGGCTCCCCGAACCGCTGCTCACCGCCCCGGACGTCGCCGAGGACGTCGAACTGGCCGACAGCGTCTCCATGGCGATGATGCTGGTCCTGGAAACCCTCACCCCGACCGAACGAGCCGTCTTCGTGCTCCGCGAAGTCTTCGACCTGGACTACGACGAAATCTCCGCCGCCGTCGGCAAGACCGCAGCCGCAGTCCGTCAGATCGCCCACCGAGCCCGCTCCCACGTGGCCGCCCGCCGCCCACGAGGAGTCGTCTCCCAGGACGAGACCCGCGACGCCCTGGCAGCGTTCCAACGAGCCACCGAAACCGGCGACCTCCAGGGCCTGCTGGACCTCCTGGCCCCGGACGTCGTGTTCCTCGGCGACGGCGGCGGCGTGAAGCAGGCAGTGGCACGCCCGGTCGTGGGCGCCTCGAAGGTGGCCCGCATGCTGCTCGGCGGCCTCACCAAGACGACCGGCTGGACGATGGAACCGGGCCACGCCAACGGATACCCGGCGCTGATCGTGAAGTTCGACGGCGAGCTGGACACGGTGATCGCCCTGCGGATGGACGAGGGGCGGATCAGCGGGCTGTACGCGGTGCGCAACCCGGCGAAGCTCTCGCACATGGAACAGGAGACGGCGCTGCGCCGCTGATTGGTCGGCGCTCCCGGATCAGGCGACTCGTGAGCCGTGCCGCGGCCGACTGCCCGCGGCACGGCGTTCGTCCCTTAGCGCTCAACGCTCGTCGCCGACCCGCGACCCCCGTCGTCTCGCGACCTCGCCGACCGCGGTCCTGTCGACCGCGGTCCTGCCGTCTCGCGGCCCCTCCGACTCCGCGAGCCCGCCGACCCCATCTCGGCCACATCACCACCGGAGGCCACCCCAGCAGGCCGCCGACTCGTCCGCCCACCGCACCCAGCCCGGCCCGCACCCAGCCCGCCCGGCCCACGCTCAGCCTCGCCAACACCCGGTCCGACCCGCACCCCACCCAGCTCGCACCCGGCCCGGCCACCCCCCCCACAACCGAGCCCACAGGGGTTTAGCCGAAGCCCGCGCACGCCGATCCGTTGACCAGGAGAAGGACATCCGGCGGGGACTCGATCTGACCATCTTTTGGCCAGACGCTTGGCCCAGTTCCGTCAGTGCCGCACAGTAACCTCGGATTCGGGGGCGGCAGCGTCCCCCAAGGGGGATCGCGGTCCCCACTCCAAGCGTATCGCGAGGCACCGACAGTGCATCGGTGCTTCAGAAGCCGTCGATCGCGAGGTGAACCGATCTTGAGAGCGCCACAGATCACGTCACAGCCCGCTGCTGGTCCGCTGGCAGCCGCGGCGTGACTAGATTGCAGAGCGTGAGTGAGCCGGAGTCCCTGAAGCCGAAGCGCGGCTTCATCGAGAGCGTGCGGGACATCAGCCGCAACCCGGAGCCCGAGCGGGTCGGCCAGCGCTGGGGCTTCGGCGCGTTTCTCCTGGTGGAAGCCGTCTTCATCCTGAGCGCGGTCTTCATCACCGCGGTGGGCAACAGCTTCGGCGCGACACTGGAGAGTTCGACCTCGCTCGTGCTGATCGGGTCGCTGGTGCCGATCATGCTCGCGGCCGCGGTCGCCATCGTGATCACCTACCTGCGCGGCAACGGGCCCGTCGTCGACCTCCGGCTCAGCATGACCAAGGCGGACGTCGTCATCGGTCTCAAGATCGGTGTAGTCGGCCTCGTCTTCACCTACGCCGCCGCGACCGTGTGGGCGAAGATCGTCGGCAAGGAGAACGCCACGAGCGCCGTCGGCGAGCTCTTCAGCCAGGCGAACCTCCCGCTCGCCGCCGCCATCACGATGTTCGTCTACATGAGCTTCATCGGGCCGATCTGCGAGGAGATCATCTTCCGCGGGCTGCTCTGGGGCGCCGTCGAACGTCAGGGCTGGAGCCGGTGGGCCGCGTTCGTGCTCACCACGGTGATCTTCGCGGTCAGCCACCTCGAACCGCAGCGCACCTGGTTGCTCCTCGTGATCGCCATCCCCATCGGCGTCGCCCGCCTGATCACCCGCAGCCTCGGCGCGAGCATGGTGGCGCACGTGATGAACAACTTCCTTCCTGGGCTGTCTCTCCTCCTCCTGTCGGCCGGTGTCATCTGATGGACCTCAACAGCGACCTCGGCGAGGGCTTCGGCATCTGGAAGCTCGGCGACGACACCGCGCTCCTGAGCATCATCACCAGCGCGAACGTCGCGTGCGGCTTCCACGCCGGCGACCCGTCCACGATGCGCAGGGTGTGCGAGGAGGCCGCGAGGAACGGCGTCCGGATCGGCGCGCAGGTCTCCTACCGCGACCTCGCGGGGTTCGGACGGAGGTTCATCGATGCCGACCCCGTCGAACTGGCCGACGAGGTGCTCTACCAGATCGGTGCGCTGGACGCGTGCGCACGAGCAGCAGGCACCGAGGTCGTGTACGTGAAGCCGCACGGCGCTCTCTACAACGCCACCGTGCACCACGAGAAGCAGGCGGAAGCCGTGGTCAACGGCACCAAGGCGTTCAAGGACCTGCCGATCCTCGGCCTTCCCGGCTCGGAGCTGCTCAAGAAGGCCGAACGGGCGGGGTTGCGGCCGGTCCAGGAGGCCTTCGCCGACCGCGGGTACACGCCGGAAGGCACGCTCGTCCCGCGCAGTCAGCCGAACGCCCTGCTCACCGACACCGCGCAGATCGTCGAACGGGCGACGAGGCTCCAGGACGGCGAGATCGTCGCGGTCGACGGCAGCGTCATCAAGACCCGTGCGGAGTCGTTGTGCGTGCACGGCGACACGCCTGGAGCGGTCGAACACGCGCGAGCCGTGCGGGAAGCGCTCGGCACCGTGACGTCGTTCGCATAGACCCGATTCGGATCCAGCGGTCCCCATCTGGCACAATTGCCCGCTGTCCGTCGCGGTCGGCCCCTCTGCCCGGGCCGCGGCTGTGCGAACCATCAACACAGAGCTCTAGGAGTACCAGGCCAATGGCCGTCAAGATCAAGCTTCAGCGTCTCGGCAAGATCCGCCAGCCGTACTACCGCATCGTGGTCGCCGACGCGCGCACCCGTCGCGACGGCAAGGCCATCGAGACGATCGGCAAGTACCACCCGAAGGAAGAGCCGTCGTTCATCGCGGTCGACTCCGAGCGCGCGCAGTACTGGCTGGGTGTCGGCGCGCAGCCGACCGAGTCGGTCCAGCGTCTCCTCGAGATCACCGGTGACTGGCAGAAGTTCAAGGGCCTGCCGGGCGCCGAGGGCACCCTGAAGGTCAAGGAGCCGAAGGCGTCGAAGGCCGACCTGTTCGCCGCCGCTCTGGCCGCCGCGAACGAGGAGCCGATGACCGAGGCCACCACGCCGAAGAAGAAGGCCCCGAAGAAAGACGACGCCGCGAAGGCCGACGCCCCCAAGGCTTCTGCCGAGGCGACCAAGGACGAGGCGTGAGTTTGTTGGCTGACGCCCTCGAACACCTCGTTCGCGGCATCGTCGACCACCCGGACGACGTCCGGGTGAACCTCGTCACGACCCGCCGCGGCCGCACCCTCGAGGTCCACGTCCACCCGGACGACCTCGGCAAGGTGATCGGCCGTGGTGGTCGCACCGCGACGGCTCTGCGCACCGTGATGGCCGGCATCGGCGGTCGTGGTGTGCGGGTCGACGTCGTCGACACCGACCGCTGAACGAACTTCAAGGGCAAATGGACGTCGTTGTCGGCCGTGTGGCCAAGGCGCACGGGATCACCGGCGAACTCGCCGTTGACGTGCGCACTGATTCACCCGAACTGCGGTTCAAGCTCGGAGCCACGCTCCAGGCGAAGCTGCGTGACGGCACGTCCCGAAGCCTCACCGTGTCAGCCGCCCGGCCTCATGCCGGGCGGCTGCTCGTGCGTTTCGAGGAAGTCCTCACGCGCGACGTCGCGGAAGCTCTGCGCGGCACGTTGCTGCTGGGCAGCACCGACGACCTGCCGCCGACCGACGACCCCGACGAGTTCTACGACCACGAGCTCGAAGGTCTCGCGGCGGAGCTCGTCGACGGTACGAAGATCGGCACGGTCAAGGAGGTCGTCCACGGACCCGGTGGCGAGCTGCTCGTGATCATCCGTGATCGCGGCGAGGCGCTCGTGCCGTTCGTGCGCGAGATCGTGCCCACCGTGGACGTTCGGGGCGGCCGTGTCGTGATCGACCCGCCAGAGGGCCTGCTCGATGCAGATTGACGTCGTCACGATCTTTCCGGAGTACCTGGCGCCGTTGCGCGCCGCGTTGCTCGGGAAGGCGATCGACAAGGGTCTGATGAGCGTCGGCGTCCACGACCTGCGCGACTGGACCCAGGACGTGCACAAGGCCGTCGACGACAGCCCGTACGGCGGTGGGCCCGGCATGGTCATGAAGGCCGACATCTGGGGTCCAGCGCTCGATGACGTGTGCACGGACGAGACGCGTCTCATCGTGCCGACGCCTGCTGGACGGCCGTTCACGCAGGCAGTCGCGCACGAGTACGCGAACGAGTCGCACCTCGTCTTCGCGTGCGGTCGCTACGAGGGCATCGACCAGCGTGTCGTTGATGACGCCGCACGGCGCGTGCGCGTCGATGAGGTGTCCATCGGCGACTACGTGCTCGTCGGCGGTGAGGTGGCCGTGCTCGTGATCGTGGAAGCGGTCGCACGGCTGTTGCCCGGCGTGCTCGGCAACCCGAAGTCGCACGCGGAGGACTCGTTCCAGGACGGGCTCCTCGAAGGCCCGAGCTTCACGCGGCCGGAGGTGTGGCGCGAGCTCGCCGTCCCGGACGTGCTCCGCTCGGGCAACCACAAGCTGATCAACCGCTGGCGGCGTGACCAATCGCTCGTGAGGACCTTCCAAAGGCGTCCTGACCTGCTGGAAGCGTTGCCGGAGGATGCGTTCGACAAGCACGACCGCGCCCTGCTCGCGCGCCTGCGCGAGGGCGGGGAGTAGTCCGATTTCATTCCGGAGTGCCTGGTCTGGCACACTGGAGCAGTTGCCGCAGCCGGTGTGCTACCGGCGTGCGCACACAAGCCGACCCCCATCATGTCGTGCACAGTCATGGAACATGCTCTGGGGAGTTCAAGACACGTGAGGAACACCGATGAACATCCTGGACGCACTTGACGCCCAGTCGCTGCGCTCTGACATCCCGGCGTTCCGCGCCGGTGACACGCTGAAGGTTCACGTCCGCGTCATCGAGGGCTCGCGCGAGCGCGTCCAGGTGTTCCAGGGCGTCGTGATCCGTCGCCAGGGCGGCGGCATCCGCGAGACCTTCACGGTCCGCAAGGTGTCGTTCGGCGTCGGCGTCGAGCGCACCTTCCCGGTGCACTCCCCGAACATCTCGGAGATCGAGGTCGTCACCCGCGGTGACGTGCGTCGCGCCAAGCTGTACTACCTGCGCGACCTGCGTGGCAAGGCCGCCAAGATCAAGGAGAAGCGCGAGGCCCGTCCGGTCTCCTGATCGGTGGCTTCGAGCCCAGAAGACGCAGAGGACGCCTCCGCACCGGACGAACCGGAGCGGGGGCGTACTCCTGTTTGGAGAGAAGTTCTCTACGTCGTAGTGACGGCCGTCGTGCTGACGGTGCTGATCCAGGCGTTCGTGGCGCGGGTCTACGTGATCCCCTCGGCGTCGATGGAACGCACGTTGCACGGCTGCACCGGCTGCGAGAACGACCGCGTGCTGGTCGACAAGCTCACCTACCGGTTCGGCGACATCGAGCCCGGTGAGGTCGTCGTGTTCCGCGGCCCTGAGGCGTGGACGACGCACGACTTCCGCAACGCGCCGTCGACGAATCCCGTCGCACGGGTTGTGCAGAACATCGGTTCGTTGCTGGGTGTCGCGCCTGCGAACGAGCGTGACTTCGTAAAGCGTGTCATCGCGCTTCCCGGGCAGACGGTGATGTGTTGCGACGAGCAGCACCGTGTTGTTGTGGACGGCAAACCGCTCGATGAGCCGTATGTGTACTGGCAGCCCGGCAGTTCGCCGGCGGACCACGAGCCGTTCGCTCCGATCCGCGTGCCGGACGGACGGTTGTTCGTCATGGGGGACAACCGGATGAACTCCACCGACTCGCGCAAACAGGGCGGCGGGGGCGTAGCGGGCACAGTGCCGATCGAGAACGTCATCGGCAAGGCGCGGTACGTCGTCTTCCCGAAAGATCGGTGGAGTGTTGTGTCCGATCACAACCCTCAGCCCCTAGGCTGATCTCGTGGTTGACGTCGATCCAGAGCAGACCCCGTCCAGCGACGAGCCCAGTTCGGACGCTTCGGATAAACCTTCGAAGAAGAAGAAAAAGGGCAACTTCTGGAAGGAACTGCCGGTCCTCATCCTGGTCGCGTTCGGCCTCGCGATCGGCATCCAGATCTTCCTCGGCCGTGTCTACATGATCCCGTCGGAGTCGATGGAGACGACGCTGCACGGGTGCACCGACTGCTACGGCGACAGGGTGCTCGTGGACAAGGTCACCTTCCGCTTCACCGAGCCGGCGCCGGGCGACGTGATCGTGTTCCGCGGTCCGCCGTCGTGGCAGAACGACTTCATCTCGGAGGGGACGGGCAACCCGATCTCGGAGGGGTTGTCGTGGCTGGGGTCGCTGATCGGGTTGCCGTCGGCGAACGAGGAGGACTTCGTCAAGCGCGTGATCGCCGTCGGCGGGCAGACCGTGAAGTGCTGCGACGAGCAGAACCGCGTGACGGTGGACGGCAAGCCGCTCGACGAGCCGTACAAGCACTTCGACGAGGGCACGCCGGCCGAGCAGGAGTCGTTCGAGGAGCTCAAGATCCCGGACGGCATGCTGTTCGTGCTCGGGGACAACCGCAACCACTCGTGCGACTCGCGGTGCCAGGGGCAGGGCGGGCTCAACGGGCTGGTGCCGGTGGGCAACGTGATCGGCAAGGCGCGCGTGATCGTGCTGCCTCCGTCGAGGTGGGGCGGGGTGTCGGACCACAACCCGCAGGTCGTTTCGATGGGTGCGCCGGGCTGGCAGCAGAACGTTCCGATGGGCCTGGGTATCGTCGCTGCGTGGCCGCTTCTGCTGCTGGGACGTCGAGTGCGAGACCGATTCCGCCGATGACGATGCTGATGCCGCCCCGAGCCGTGGTGAGGGGTTCGTCGGGGAACTGGGCGTTGCAGGGCTCGCTGGAGCGCCGCGGACTGGGGCCGGTCGCCGGGGTCGACGAGGCCGGGCGCGGGCCGTGCGCCGGGCCGTTGGTGATCGCGGCGTGCGTGCTGCGGCCGGGTGACGCGACGCGGCTCGAGGGCCTGAACGACTCGAAGCTGATGACGGCGCTGGCGCGGGACCGGATGTACGACCTGGTGCTCAAGCGTGCCGTGGATCACTCCGTGGTCGTCGTGTCGCCCGCCGAGATCGACTGGCTGGGCATCCACGTCATGAACCTGGAGGGCATGCGGCGCGCGGTGGCGCGGATGGCGACGCATCCCGGGTACGTGCTGACGGACGGGTTCAAGGTGCCGGGGATGCCCGCGCCGAGCGTCGCGGTGGTCAAGGGCGACCAGGCGGCGGCGTGCGTTGCGGCGGCATCCGTGCTGGCCAAGGTCACGCGGGACCGGATCATGGAGGATCTGCACTCGCGGTATCCCCAGTACGGGTTCAACGTGCACAAGGGCTACTGCACGCCGGAGCACACAGCTGCGTTGATGGAACACGGGCCGTGTGCGGAGCATCGCTGGTCGTATGTAAATGTGGCAGCAGCGGCTTCGAAGCACGGTCTCGCCGCGCCGCACAGGGTGGCGCGCGGCACGACCACGAACGCCGTGGTCCAGAATGAGGCAGCCCCGGCTGACGCCGGGGAGCTCGCGACGAGGGAGGGCGCGGAGCAGATGACCCGCGCGGAGGCGTAATGAGTGCAGAGGATCTCGAGAAGTACGAGACCGAGATGGAGCTGTCGCTGTACAAGGAGTACCGCGACATCGTCAGCCAGTTCTCGTTCGTCGTAGAGACCGAACGGCGTTTCTACCTGGCCAACTCGGTGGACGTGCAGGTGCGCAACGCCGATGGCGAGGTGTACTTCGAGGTGCGCATGTCGGACGCGTGGGTGTGGGACATGTACCGCCCCGCGAGGTTCGTCAAGAACGTTCGTGTCATCACGTTCAAGGACGTGAACGTGGAGGAGCTGGACAAGCCGGACCTTCGCCTGCCGGAAAGCGGGCCGTTCCCCACATAGCACACCCCACCGACAGTTCCGCCGTTTCAAGATCGACAACGGCCGACTTGTCCACAGCCGCCGAGTTGTCCACAGATTCCCCTCAGCCCGGCCACCCACCCCGCCCCACCCTGCAAGGTCGTACCCAACGACCCACAGAAGGCGAGGGCAGTGGTGGTGGCACAGACGCTGGTCGAGACCAGGCAGCAGGAGCTGGGCCGTCAGGGGGAGGACCTGGCGTGCAGGTACCTGGAGGGGCAGGGCCTGGTGGTCCTGTCGAGGAACTGGACGTGCCGCGACGGCGAGCTCGACGTCGTGGCCGTGGAAGGCGACCGTCTGGTCGTCTGCGAGGTCAAGACCCGGTCCGGCCCTGTGTGGGGCCGGCCGGACGAGGCCGTGGACGAACGCAAGCTCTCCCGCCTGCGCCGAACAGCCCTGCGCTGGCTGGGCGCTCACGGCGTCGGCTGGTGCAACGTCCGCGTCGATCTGATCTCGGTCACCTGGCCGCCTGACGGCGAAGCGCGCCTGCAGCACCTGCGGGGAGCCTGAGGTGGCGCTGGCGCAGGCGTGGTCCGTCGCTCTCTACGGCGTCGACGGCCTGGCCGTCGAGATCGAGGCCGACGTGGGCGTTGGCCAGCCCCGCACGCATCTCCTCGGGCTTCCCGACGCTTCCTTGCACGAGTCGAAGGAGCGGGTGAAGGCCGCTGTCCGCAACAGCGAGGAGGAGTGGCCGAAGCAGCGCATCGTGCTGGGTCTGTCGCCGGCGAACCTGCCGAAGGGCGGCAGCAGCTACGACCTGGCCATCGCCTGCGCCACCCTGGCCGCCGCCGGCTCGGTCCCGTGCGAGCGCCTGGCCACCACCGTGCTGCTGGGCGAGCTCGCCCTCGACGGCCGGATCCGCCAGGTCCGAGGTGTCCTCCCGTCGCTGCTCGCCGCCCGCCGCGCCGGCCTGCGCGCAGCGATCGTGCCGGTGGACGCCCTACCCGAGGCGTCCCTCGTGGACGGCCTCGAGATCCACGGCGCGCACACGCTCTCCGAAGCCCTCTCCTGGCTGAGGGCGGAGAACGTGGAGTTGCTGTCCCCGTCGGAGTCGGCCGAACCGCCGCTCCCGGAGGTCCCTGACCTGGCCGACGTGGTCGGCCAGCCGGAGGCACGCTGGGCGCTCGAGGTGGCCGCGGCGGGCGCCCACCACCTGCTGCTGACGGGCCCGCCCGGCACCGGCAAGACGATGCTCGCCGAACGCCTGCCGGGCCTGCTCCCACCGCTGACCCGCCAAGAAGCCCTGGCGGTGACCGCGGTCCACTCGGTGGCCGGCGTCCTGTCGCCCGACTACCCGCTGGTCGCGAGCCCGCCGTTCGTGAACGTCCACCACACGACGTCGATTGCGGCCCTGATCGGCGGCGGCAGCGGAATGGCGAAGCCGGGCGCGGCCTCCCGAGCCCACAAGGGCGTGCTGTTCCTCGACGAAGCGTGCGAGTTCGGCCAGAAGACGATCGACACCCTCCGCACGGCCCTGGAGGACGGCGAGGTCCGCATCCCGCGCCGCGACGGCATAGCCCGCTACCCGGCCCGCTTCCAGCTGATCCTGGCCACGAACCCGTGCCCGTGCGCGCCGCCGAAGGAGATCGACTGCATCTGCACCACCACAGTCCGCCGCCGCTACCAGGCCCGCCTGTCCGGCCCGCTGCTGGACCGCGTGGACCTCCGAGTCCGAATGCGAGCCACCACAGCCATGTCCAACGCCGACGCCACCCCACCAGAACCCACCGAGGTGGTCCGCGAACGAGTCCTCAAGGCCAGATCCCGCGCCGCCACCCGCTGGTCGGCTCACGGCCACACCTGGCTGACCAACGCAGTGGTCCCAGGCCCGGCCCTACGCCGAGAGTTCGCCCTCCCACGCCCCACCACAGCACTCCTGGACCGAGCCCTCGCGACCGGCGCCCTGACGGGCCGAGGCGCCGACCGCTGCCTACGCGTCGCCTGGACCCTCGCCGACCTGGCCGAAGCCGACCGCCCAACCCCAGACCACGTAGCCGCAGCCCTCAGCTTCCGAGAACGCCGAACCCCAACCTAACCGCACCCCACGGCCCACCCCGCACTCCGCCGACCCACGCGACCCCCTGCCGACTCACGCCGCACCCGTCGGCCTGCGCGGCACCCGTCGGCCTGCGCGGCACCCGCTGACCTGCGCGGCATCCTGCCGACTCACGCCGTGCTCCGTCGGCCCACGCGACCCCCTGTCGACCCACGCCGTGCTTCGTCGGCCCACGCCGCACCCGCCGGCCCACGCGACCCCCTGCCGACCCACGCCGTGCTTCGTCGGCCCACGCCGCACCCGCCGGACTGCGCGGCACTCTGCCGACTCACGCCGAACCCACGGCCCCCACCCCGCGCTCCGTCGGTCTGCGCCGCACTCGCCAGCCTGCGCCGCACCCACAGACCCACGCCGCCCGATCGGCTCACGTCGCACCCGTCGGCTCACACCGCACCCGCAGGCGCGCCGCCCCCACAACTCCACACCGGACCCACCGACCTCCACCGCCCCCACAACTCCACACCGCAGCCACCGACCCACCGACCCATCGACCCACGCCGCCCCATCGACCTACGCCGCCCCATCGACCTACGCCGGACCCCGCCTGCCCTTGCCCCATCCCGCCGACCCGCGCTCCACCCACAGGTGCCCACCACAGACGCATACCTCACCCGCAGGCGCGCCTCCCCACAACGCCACACCGCGCCCGCAGGCCCCACGCTGGCCCCCACAGGTGTACGTCGCATCCCGCAGGTGCGTGCCCCACCCACAGGCACATCTCTCACCTGCGACTTAACGGCCCACGCTCCACCTGCGGCTCCACCACACCCGAAGGTGCCCGCATCACCGTCCCCCGCCGACTCCAGCCACCTCTTCCCTCGAAGCCGACCCAAGCCGCCAGGCGCGAAGCCCTGAAGGCCCCGATCCCGCGCCCGGCTCCAGCCGAGCAGGCGCTCGTCCACCCCCCGCGAGCGCCTGCTCACCCACCAGCACACAGCCCGACCGACACCGAGGCGCTGCCGGCCCGCCACGACCCATGCACCACCGGCGGCCCGCGTGCCCTGCCCCAGTCATCCAGAACCGACCCCCGAAGCTGCCGGGCGCGGAGTCCCACTCCCGCTCCGCGCCCGGCACCCATCCCAACTGCGACACCCAAGTCGCCGGACGAAGAGCCTCGAGCCTCGGCTCGCGCCCGGCCATCGAGCGGGCCGCTCGCCCCTTCCCCAGCGGGCGGCCCGCTCACCCCGCGCCCTCCAGCCCACCGGACCGGCTCCCACCCCGCGTCCGGTGTCGAGCGGGCCGTCCGCCCTTCCCAAACCGGGCGGCCCGCTCACCCTCCGCGTCCCGAACAGGAACCCGACCATGACCTCGCTTCTCGTCCCAGCCGTTGCCTCAGGCCTTCTTGCGCCGCTGCATCTGCCGTGCACCGTTCGCAGGCGCTCCGCCGGCGCCAGCCCACCGAACCCGTGGCGGCCAGATCCGTGGCATCGGTGGTTGCCCTGGTGGTGGTTTCGGTGATGTCTCCTCCGACTGATGCCGTCCGCCTGGCCAGGGCCTACCTCTCCCGCGTGGCCGAGCCCTTCCCCGCGGCGCTTGCGGCTCTGGTCGCTCAGGTCGGGCCGGTCGAGGCCGCGGAGCTCGTGCGGGCGGGTGAGGTGTCGCCCTCCGTTGCGAGTCAGACTTCTGCTCGCCGGGCCGAGGAACGCGCTCATGAGGACGTCGAGCGCATTGCCAAGATCGGTGGGCGGCTGGTCATCCCCGAAGACGACGAGTGGCCGCGGTGGCCCTTTGTGGCGCTGGCCAATGCGCGGCGGGCTGGTGGTGAGCCGCTCGCGTTGTGGGTTCGGGGGCCGCACGACCTGGCTGCGGCTGCGGACAAGGCCGTGGCGATCGTCGGGTCGCGGGCTGCCAGCGGGTACGGCGAGCACGTTGCCGCCGAGTTCGCGTACGGGTTGGCGCAGGCTGGTGTGACCGTCGTGTCCGGTGCGGCGTACGGGATTGATGGCGCTGCTCATCGCGGTGCGCTCGGGGCCGGCGGGTTGACCGTCGCGGTTTTGGCGTGCGGGGCCGACTTCGCTTATCCCGCTGGGCATCAGGGACTGCTCGGCAAGATCGCGCGAGAAGGGCTGATCGTCAGTGAGTACGCGCCGGGCGTGATGCCTGCGCGGCATCGGTTTCTCACTCGCAACCGACTCATTGCCGCGTTGGGTGGTGGCACCGTTGTCGTGGAGGCCGGGAGACGCAGTGGGGCCAAGAACACCGCTGCGATCACGCTTGCGCTGGGGCGGCAGTTGATGGTGGTGCCTGGGCCCGTGACGTCCGCCAGTTCGGTCGGGTGTCACGAGTTGTTGCGGGACGGGCAGGCCGTGTCGGTGAGCTCTGTGGCCGAGATTGTGGAGTCGGTGGGGCGGTTCGGGGACGACCTCGCCACCGAGCCCGCTGAGAAGGAGAGCGAGCTCGGGGCGCCGCACGGGGAGGCCATGCGCGTGTACGAGGCCCTGGGCAAGCGGTGCGGGGTCAGTGACGAGGTCGTGTCGGTCGAGTCCGGAGTGCCGTTGGAACGGGTTCGGGCTTTGTTGCCCGAGCTGGAACTCGCCGGACTGGCGCTGCAGGCCGACGAGGGCTGGCAGAAGCTGGAGGTGCGGTGATCAGCTGACGTGGATTCCCAGGTCCGCCGAACCAAGCCTGTCCACTGTGGACTGAAGGGTGCGAGGTTCGGTCGAGCGGTGCGGAGGACGTGACCTGTGGCTTCGCTTTCTTCATCGGGAGGTGTCGCCGGCCTCGTTCCGGGTGTCGGTGTCCTGGTCGTTGTCGCGCAGCACGAGAGCGGCGATCACGGCGTCGGCGAGGGCTTCGGCCTTCTGCTGCTTCATGCCCAGTGAGAGGGCGCGTGCGAGTGCGATCTGGCGCACTTCGGCCAGTTGGCTCGTGGTGAGCGGAGTCGACGGCAGCTCGAGAGGCTTGAGCTGCTTGCCGCGCAGCTTGCGCCACGCCTTGCGCATGGCGCTGCCAGTGCCGTCTCGCACGGCTTTGCCGACGCTGTCCGAGACCGCGGTGATCACGCTGCCGGACACGAGGGCGATCACCGGGGTCGCCATCGCGACGATGTCGCCCAAGCCGAAGCCCAGGGGGTCGTCGTAGGCGCGGCGCAACCTGCGTTCCGCCTGCTTGGGGCTTTCCAAGTAGGGGGCCGCGACCACGTCGAACGAAGGCAGCTCCTCTGGAGCGATCTTGCGCACGACTCGGCGGGCGAGCTCGTCGGCTGTTCGGACGGTGGTGCTGGCTACCATCGCTACTCCGAAAGGTGATCTGTGCGGGCCACCAAACCCCTGGTCGTCACAGGGAGTTGAAACGTTATCGTGTTCGCTCTCATGAGAGCGCTCTCAAATGGCGCGGGGGTGTGGCGATACTTGACCAAACGCCCCGACTGGCGCAGCGTCTTGGCCTATGTCCCCGCCGCCGCATGGTCGGACACGTCGTGTCGATCTCGTTCGCCTGCGCGAAAAACTGCCGGCGTCCGTCGCAGACGTGTTGCGGCAGTACGAACGGCACTTGACGTTGGAGCGTGACCTGTCACCGCACACCGTGCGTGCCTACGTCGGTGACGCTGTGGCGTTGCTGGGACATGTCGCCGGGAATAACCCTGATGAAGCCGACATCGGACGCATCGACCTGACGAGCTTGCGGTCCTGGCTTGCCGCACAACGCACTGCGGGTGCCAGCCGCACGACGCTCGCACGGCGTGCCGCAGCTGCGCGGACGTTCACCGCGTGGGCACATCGTGGTGGCCACCTGGCTACGGATCCGGGTCCTCGGCTCGCTGCGCCGCGGCCGCACCGGACGTTGCCGTCCGTGTTGCGCGCGGACCAGGCGAAGGATGCGATGGCCGCCGTATCCTCCGGTGCTTCCGAGGGCGACCCGGTTGCGCTGCGTGATCAGGCCGTGGTGGAGTTGCTGTACGCCACAGGTATCCGCGTGGCCGAGCTCTGTGGTCTTGATCTCGACGACGTGGACTACTCCCTAAGGGTGATTCGGGTTCTGGGCAAAGGTGGACGCGAGCGCAGCACGCCGTTCGGCGTGCCGGCTGAGCGAGCGCTGCGCCGGTGGCTCGACGAGGGGCGAAATGCCCTGGTAGCACCGGATTCGCCACCGGCTTTGTTCCTCGGCGCCCGCGGCGGCCGGCTGAACCAGCGAGCCGTTCGGACTCTGGTGCACGAGGTCGTCGCCGTGGTACCGGATGCGCCGGACATCGGGCCGCACGGGTTGCGCCACTCCGCTGCGACCCATTTGCTGGAAGGAGGAGCGGACCTGCGCACCGTCCAAGAACTGCTTGGTCACGCTACGCTCGCAACGACTCAGCTTTACACACACGTCACTGTCGAACGGCTGAAGGCGATCCATGACCGAACCCACCCCCGTTCCTGACACCCCAGGGGGAGGATCGCGTACGGCGACCGTGCCCCCTGAACCCGTCCTGCCCGCACCTTCGACGATGCAGGCGAGCAACGGGCAGCGTCAGAACGGCGCGCCGCGCACCGAGGCGAGTCCCGAGCCCGGTGCCGACACGCATGTCAACGGCACTCCCGCAGCCGTTCCGACTGCCGTGACGCGCGCGGATGTCAGGTCTGGTGACGACGTCGAGGCCGGCATCGTCGCGCTGTGGCGCAGCTACGGCGAGTCCCGTGATCAGGGTCAGCGCGACCGCCTGGTGCTGCACTACGCGCCGCTCGTCAAGTACGTCGCCGGTCGCGTCGGCACGGGCCTTCCAGCCCACGTGGACGTGGCCGATCTGATCCAGTCCGGCATCTTCGGCCTGGTCGACGCGATCGAGAAGTTCGAGCCGGAACGCGGCCTCAAGTTCGAGACCTACGCCATGCAGCGCATCCGCGGCGCGATCCTCGACGACCTGCGCTCCCAGGACTGGGTGCCGCGCTCGGTCCGCAGCCGCGCCCGCGACGTGGAGCGCGCCCTCGAACGCCTCGGCGCCAAGCTGCAGCGCACGCCCACCGACCGCGAGCTCGCCGCAGAGCTCAAGATCGGCCTGGCCGAGCTGCGCGAGCTCTACGGCCAGCTCCAGCTGACCAGCGTCGTCGCCCTCGACGAGCTGATCGCCCCGAACAAGGGCGGCGCCTCCCTGGCCGAGTCGTTGCCAGACGACGATGCGGAAGACCCGGTGGCGAGCCTCGTCGACCAGGACAGCCGCCGTCAGCTGGCCGACGCGATAGCCCAGCTCGCCGAACGCGACCGCGTGGTCGTGACCCTCTACTACTTCGAGAACCTGACCCTCGCCGAGATCGGCAAGGTCCTCGGCGTCACCGAGTCCAGGGTCTGCCAGCTGCACACCCGCGCAGTCCTGCGCCTGCGCACCAAGCTCAACGAGCAGTCCGAGGCCTGACCAGAGACCGCCCGAACACTGAAATCGGGCCTTCAAACCTCCTTCCGCCGCTTGCGACGGCTAATTCACTCGAACGGGTGGCCGTTGGAGCAGCTCCAACCACAGGCCGTGGCGCAAGCGCGTGCGGGCCGAAGGCCGGGAGCAGGTGGGCCCGGAGCAGGTGGGCCGGGAGGCGGTCGGTGAGCGTTGCCACCTCCCGGCACCTGCCGGGCGCTGCGGCGCACAACGGGGTCGCGCCGCGATCAACCGCCGGGACAGCGGCGGGAAGCGCCCGATCGGACCGCCGTGCGACGTGACGGGTCGCCGCGTGGCGGAGGTCTGGCCGGCTGAGGTCCGGCTGGCTGAGCTTTGGCTGGCGGAGGTTGGGTGCCGCGTCCGCCAGTGGCGGCTGGTTGTCGGTGGCGGCAGGATTGTTGGGCCGTACTGATCGGGTTGCGGCGTTGTGGGAGTGGGCGCAGTCGCTGGGGGCAGCCGTCGCGCGTCGCCGCTGTGCCATTTGACGGGCGACGGCGGTTGGGGCGGGCGCTGTGCGTGGGTCAGCCGCCTCGGGCTGGGGGTGCGGGGCCCAGCGGTAGGAGGCGTACTCGGCCCGTCGAGACCAGGCGTAGCGGGTCCAGGTACTCGTGGCCTCGGCGGGCGCCCCAGTGCAGGCAGGGCGATGGGCAGTGGCCCTCTTGCAGGTGGCCGATCACCTCGCCTCGGCGGACCTGGCGGCCGGTGGTGACTGCGGGGTCGACGGGTTCGTAGGTCGTGCGCAGGTTGCCGCGGTGTTCCAGGGACACCAGCGTGCGGGCGGCTACTGCGCCTGCGTGGATCACCACTCCGTCTGCTGCGGCCAGGACTGCTGTGCCCGCTGGGGCGGAGAGATCTACGCCTCGGTGGCCTGGGCCGAAGGGTGACGTGGGGGCTTGGTATGCGCGCACCACCGGATGGGGCGGGGGCAGGGGCCAGGTGAAGCGGGTGATGGGTGTGGGGGGCAGGAGGGTTGTGAGGAGCAGGGCGGTGGGGAGGAGGGGCATGGGTTCACCGTGGGGGATGGGGCACCCCGGGGACCAGCGGTGATCGGGGAACTGTGGATTACTCGCCGGTTGTGGACAACTACCCCGGGCGAGATGGGGGCGATTCGAAGTTTGTCGGGGGTGGGGAGTAGACTTTTGGGTGCGTCCCGTCTGTGCGCGGGACGACTTCGCGTGCCAACGCAGATCCGACCGGCTGATTTCAGCAGGGTCGAGTCACGACGTCCGACGGTCCTGACGGTGCAGAGATGCTCCGCGGGTGCGGACGGCGGCCACGGCACCAGGGCTGAAGGCCGACCGGCCGGAGGCGTCAACCGAACCGACGCGCAAAGGCGAGACCTGGCGCGTCCGACAGATGAGGTGCGAACCGGCCATGGCCGTCGTAACCATGAAGCAGCTGCTCGACAGCGGCGTGCACTTCGGGCACCAGACCCGGCGCTGGAACCCGAAGATGAAGCGCTACATCTTCACTGAGCGCAACGGCATCTACATCATCGACCTGCAGCAGACGCTGACCTACATCGACCGGGCTTACGAGTTCGTCAAGGAGACGGTCGCGCACGGCGGGTCGATCCTGTTCATCGGCACGAAGAAGCAGGCGCAGGAGGCCATCGCCAACGAGGCGCTCCGCGTCGGCATGCCCTACGTGAACCAGCGCTGGCTGGGCGGCATGCTCACCAACTTCTCGACGGTGCACAAGAGGCTTCAGCGCCTCAAGGAGCTCGAGTCGATGGAGCAGACCGGCGGCTTCCAGGGTTTCACCAAGAAGGAAATCCTGATGATGAACCGCGAGAAGGACAAGCTGGAGCGCACGCTCGGCGGTATCCGCGACATGTCCAAGGTGCCCAGCGCCGTGTGGATCGTGGACACCAAGAAGGAGCACATCGCGGTCGGTGAGGCTCGCAAGCTGAACATCCCGATCGTGGCGATCCTCGACACGAACTGCGACCCGGACGAGGTCGACTACCCGATCCCGGGCAACGACGACGCGATCCGTTCCGCCGCCCTGCTGACCAAGGTCGTGGCCGAGGCCGCCGCCGCCGGTCTCATGCAGCGCTCCGGCGCCCGTCGCGACGCCGCCGAGGGCCAGGACAAGCCCGAGGTCGCCGCTGACGAGCCGCTGGCGGAGTGGGAGCAGGAGCTCCTCACCAACACCACGGCCGAGGCCCCGGCCGAGCAGCCCGTCCAGTCCTGATCTCCCCCACGCGGCGCCCGCGACCAGCGGGCGCCGCGTGACTCAAGCGCGTACATCGCAGAAGGAAAACGATGGCGAACTACACCACCGCGGACGTCAAGAAGCTCCGCGAGCTGACCGCCGCCGGCATGATGGACTGCAAGAAGGCCCTGGACGAGGCTGACGGCGACTTCGACAAGGCCGTCGAGATCCTGCGCATCAAGGGCGCCAAGGACGTCGGCAAGCGCGCCGAGCGCACCACGTCCAACGGCCTCGTCGCCGTCAAGGACGGCGCGATGGTCGAGCTGCGCTGCGAGACGGACTTCGTGGCCAAGAACGCCGACTTCATCGCCCTGGCCGACGACATCGTCGCGATCGCCAAGGCCAACAAGGTCGCCGACGTCGAGGCCCTCAAGGCCGTCGAGGTTGACGGCAAGACCGTGGACGCGCTGGTCCAGGAGTTCTCCGCCAAGATCGGCGAGAAGCTCGAGCTGGCCAAGGCCGTCGACTTCGACGGCACCGTCTCGGTCTACCTGCACCGTCGTGCCGCCGACCTGCCGCCCGCCGTCGGCGTGCTGGTCGAGTACACCGGCGACAACGCCGAGGCCGCCAAGGGTGCCGCGATGCAGATCGCCGCGATGCGCCCGAAGTTCGTCACCCGTGACGAGGTTCCCGAGGAGCTCGTCGCCAACGAGCGCCGCATCGCCGAGGAGACCGCTCGCGAGGAGGGCAAGCCCGAGGGCGCGCTCCCCAAGATCGTCGAGGGTCGCGTCAACGGCTTCTTCAAGGACGTCGTGCTCCTCGAGCAGGCTTCCGTGACCGACAGCAAGAAGACGGTCAAGGCTCTTCTGGACGAGGCCGGCGTGACGGTGACCCGTTTCGCTCGGTTCGAGGTCGGCCAGAGCTGATTCGCATGAGGGCGGGGTTGCAAGCACCGGCGACCCCGCCCTTGGCGTGTCTACAGACTTCCCAATGGCGCGAGGAGAAGGACCTGTGAGCGAAGAAGGTAGCCACGGCTACAGCCGGGTGATGCTCAAGCTCGGTGGCGAGATGTTCGGCGGTGGTGGCGTCGGTGTTGATCCCGACGTCGTCCAGACAGTCGCCAAGCAGATCGCGGCCGTCCACAAGTCCGGCGTGCAGGTGGCCGTCGTGATCGGTGGTGGCAACTTCTTCCGCGGGTCCGAGCTCCAGCAGCGCGGCATGGACCGTTCGCGCGCCGACTACATGGGCATGCTCGGCACGGTCATGAACTGCCTGGCGTTGCAGGACTTCCTGGAACGCGAGCACGGCATCGACACCCGCGTGCAGACGTCGATCCAGATGACGCAGGTCGCCGAGTCCTACATCCCGCGCCGCGCGATGCGCCACCTCGACAAGGGCCGCGTCGTGATCTTCGGCGGCGGCGCCGGCCTGCCGTACTTCTCCACGGACACCACGGCCGCCCAGCGCGCGCTGGAGATCGGTTGCGAGATCGTCCTGATGGCCAAGGCCGTCGACGGCGTCTACACGGCCGACCCCAAGATCGACCCCGACGCGTTGATGTTCGACAACATCACCCACCGCGAGGTGCTGGAACGCGGCCTCAACGTCGCCGACGCCACGGCCTTCAGCCTCTGCATGGACAACAACATGCCGATCCTCGTCTTCAACCTCCTCACCGAGGGGAACATCGCGCGCGCGGTGCGTGGTGAGAAGATCGGAACTCTGGTCAGCACCCCCGGTGGCCGCCCGGCCTTCTAGACCTGGTGGGATCTGACCAGGACCGGGATTTGGGCACGCAAACGCAGAGCAAGGAGCAGTCGTGATCGACGAGACCCTCCTCGACGCCGAGGAGAAGATGGAAAAGGCGGTTTCGGTGGCGAAGGAGAACCTCGCCTCCGTTCGAACCGGTCGTGCGACTCCCTCGATGTTCAACCGAATCCACGTCGACTACTACGGCTCGCCCACGCCGCTGAACCAGATGGCCAGCATCAGCGTGCCTGAGGCGCGGATGGCGGTCGTGAAGCCGTACGACGCGAGCCAGCTGAACGCGATCGAGAAGGCGATCCGGGACTCCGACCTGGGCGTCAACCCCGGCAACGACGGCACCGTGATCCGCGTCGTGATCCCGCAGCTCTCCGAGGAGCGCCGCCGGGACATGGTGAAGGTCGCGAAGGCCAAGGGCGAGGACGCGCGCGTCTCCGTCCGCGGTGTCCGCCGCAAGGCGAAGGAAGAGATCGACAGGCTCGTCAAGGACGGCGAGGTCGGCGAGGACGACGGCGCTCGTGGTGAGAAGGAGCTCGACGCTCTCACCCACAAGTACACGGCGCAGGTCGACGAGCTCGTGAAGCACAAGGAAGCCGAGCTTCTCGAAGTCTGATGTTCCTGAAGGTTCGCCCGGCCGAGTCACGGCAGGCGTAGCAGCCCTGGCCGGGCGGAGGTCGTGATGGGAGCACAGGTGGCAGGCGGTCCGACGGACGTGCCCGCGTCGAAGCCGTCGCGCGCGGGACGTGACCTGCGTGCGGCGATCCTGGTCGGCGTCGGGCTCGGCGCCCTGGTCATCTTGTCGCTGCTGACCGTACGCCAGACCTTCATCGGCATCGTCGCGGCAGCCGTGGCGGTGTCGACGTGGGAGCTGACGAACGCCTTCAAGAAGGGCGGCATCAACGTCGCCCTGTGGCCCGCGCTCATCGGCGGTCAGGCGATCATCTGGCTGTCCTGGCCGCTGGAGCGCGCCGGCATGATGACCGGGTTCGTGGTCACCGTGCTGGTGTGCATGATCTGGCGGTTCCGCGGCGGTTCCGACGGCTACCTGCGCGACCTCAGCGCGTCCGTGTTCACCGTCGCGTACATCCCGGTCTTCGCGTCGTTCGCGGCCATGCTCGTCGTACCCGAGGACGGTGCGGGTCGCGCGTTCGCGTTCCTCATCGGTGTCGTGCTGTCCGACGTCGGCGGCTACGCGGCCGGTGTCTTCCTCGGCAAGCACCCGATGGCGCCGACGATCAGCCCGAAGAAGTCCTGGGAAGGCTTCGCCGGCTCGATGGTCGCGGGCATGGTCGGTGGCGCGATCACCGTCACCACGCTGCTCGACGGCCAGTGGTGGCACGGTGTCCTGTTCGGCGCGGCACTCGTCATCACCGCCACCGCGGGCGACCTGGTCGAGTCGCTGATCAAGCGCGACCTCGGCATCAAGGACATGGGCACGCTGCTGCCCGGCCACGGCGGACTGATGGACCGGATGGACTCGCTCCTGCCGTCGGCCGTCGCCTCCTGGCTGCTGCTGCACCTGTTCGTGCAGTGACGGTTTCCGCGCAACGCCGCAACTAGTGGTTGTGAGAGACCACGAGGCAATGGCGGCGTTCGAGCGGATCTACCGCAACAACGTCGGCGCGATCACCCGGTACTTCGCCAGGCGGTGCGTTGAACCGCAGCTCGTGGCGGACCTGACGGCGGACACATTCGTCCGTGCGATCACGTCGTTCCCGACGTTCGACTCTTCGAGAGGCACGGCGGCCAGCTGGCTGTACGGCATTGCCCGCAAGGCCTTCGCCGCACACAGCGAACAGTCGGCTCGGGGCGCCGAACTGGTGCGCCGGGTCGGCGGCAGGCGGGAGCTCGGCCGCGATGAGCTGGCCGAGCTGGAGGCGCGGATCGACGCCGAACAACGCGGCCGCCTGCTGCTCGAACGGCTGCGGACGCTGCCCGAGATCGAACGGGAAGCGATCGAGCTCGTGCACCTCGATGGTCTCGCACCCAAGGAAGCGGCCGAAGCGCTCGGCGTGCCGAAAGGGGCGATGCGGTCTCGGCTGTACCGCGCCATGGCACGCCTGCGCGATGACGTGGAGGTGCACGCAGATGAGCAAGTTTGAGGACAACCTGTGGGCTGAGCTGCAGCAGGAGCACGGACAGACGCTGCTGCGGAACATGACGAGGCGGCAAAGCCGGCGCACGAAGCGATGGATCGTCGCAGCAGCAGCGGTCACCGTTCTAGGAACTGGTGCGTTGGCCGCATCGGCCTACTTCGGTGGCGCGCCACCCGCGTACGCCGTGGTCGACAACCCGGACGGATCGGTGACGTTGACCATCCGGGAGCTGGAGCGGTTCGACGAGGCCACGGCGAAGCTGCGCGAGCGGGGTGTTCCGGCGATCGCGGTGGGGTTGCGGCAGGACTGCGTGGAAACCGGGCGCTCGCTCGACGTTCCCGTGGCCGCGGTGGACTTCGAGTTCACCAAGGAGGCGTCCAAGATAACGATCACGCCTGGTCGCATCCCCGTGGACGCCACAGTGGTGCTCGCGACGGCGAACGAGGGTGACCACTGGATCGTCACCGGTGGGGTCTACGCGCGTGACCAGCTGCCGGGTTGTCTGCCCAAACGCGTGCGTTAGTCGTCGTAGGGGTCGTCCACCTCGGTGCGCGGCTCGGCCTCGATCACTCGGGACGGGTCGATCACCGAGAACGCCATTCCCGCGTGGTCCTCGACCACGGTGATGCGTCCGTACGGGGTGTCGTAGGGCTCGACGGTCACCCGGCCGCCGAGCTCCAGCACCCGGTACGCGACCGAGTCGATGCCGATCTCGGGAGCGGCGTTGAAGTACACCATCCAGTGCGAACGTTCCCCGTACGGGAACTCGCGGCCCATCTTCTGACGCCCGATGACCTCGGTGCCCTCGACGGACCACGTCGCGTAGTCCAGCCGGTGCCCGTCGCCGATCTGCGTGATGTCGTAGTGGCAGAGCTCGCCGAAGAACTCGTCGGCTGCTGCGCCGTCACGGGTGTTCAGCTCGGCCCACGCGTAGGCGCCGTGCCCGCCCGTGCCGAAGCGCCAGTCCGGTGGCACGTGACGGAACCCGACCACGGCGCCCGTCGGGTCCGCGATCACGGTGCTCTGCGTGTGGTCGGCGGCGTCCTCGGGGTTGCGCAGCACTGATCCGCCGAGGTGGAAAGCCTTCTCCGCAGTGGCCCTCGCATGCGGCGTGACCAGGTACAACCGCCACGGTTCCGGGTCGCCCTGCGGCAGTCCGGCGACGGGGATGCCGTCGACCATCGCCACGGTGTAGCCGGCGTCGTCGGCGTAGTGCCAGCCGAACAGGCCGGTGTAGAACTCGATCGCCGCTTTCAGGTCGTCGACGGTTCTCTCGGCCCAGCAAGGACTTCCCGCGAGCAACGGCGCGAGCTGGGGCGTGTTGGGCGCGATCGACACTGCCGCCTCCTGCAGGGGAGAGATGCGATCACGCTACGCCGTAACTGGACGAATTCGAACTGTCACCTGCAAATCGAGGCCCTACAGTGTCTTCGTGAGGGGAT
The DNA here is from genome assembly GCF_000974445.1 of Lentzea aerocolonigenes. GTDB lineage: Bacteria > Actinomycetota > Actinomycetes > Mycobacteriales > Pseudonocardiaceae > Lentzea > Lentzea aerocolonigenes. The sequence continues at coordinate 34,574 of NZ_BBOJ01000013.1, read as the reverse complement.
TCGTGCGGGCGGCGCTCAACGCGGTGCGTCCGGCAGACGTCGTGCCAAGTCCGAACATCTGGCACTGGCCCGACGTGTATGAGGTCGAGAACCGCGCGCAGGACGTGCACGGTGCGATCTGGGCGGCGATACGCGAAGAATGTCCGTTCGCCGGGGTGGACGTCGTCGACATCGGGTGCGGCGACGGCTTCCACCTGCCGATCTTCGGCTCGGCCGCGCGGTCGGTCGTCGGCGTCGAACCGCACCCGCCGCTCGTGGTGCGCGCGAAGAACCGCGTGGCGTCGCTGCCGAACGTCCGCGTCGTCTCCAGTCCCGCGCAACGGTTGCCGCTCGACGACGCCTGCGCCGACGTCGTGCACGCCCGCACCGCGTACTTCTTCGGCCCTGGCTGCGAGCCGGGGCTGCGCGAGGCGGACAGGGTGCTGCGGCCGGGCGGTGCGATCGCGATCGTGGACCTGGACGGCGCGGCCTCGCCGTACGGGCCGTGGCTGTGCGCGGACGAGCCGCGCTACGACCCGTCGGCGGTGGAGAAGTTCTTCGCGGACAACGGTTTCTCGCTCACCCGGGTCACGGCGGAGTGGCGTTTCGACAGCCGGGAGGACCTGGAGGCGGTGCTGCGCATCGAGTTCTCCGCCAAGGTCGCGGAACGCGCGATCGCGTCGGTCGGCGGGTTGAGCTTCCCGGTCGGCTACCGGCTGCACGTGCGCCGCAAACCGAAAGGGCTGATCGTGTGAGCGCCTCAAGTGCGACGGCGGACTAGGCTCTGGTTCGTGGAGAAGCGAAACGCAGGCAGGTTGAACCGCCAGGTGGGCGTCGTGGGGCTGGGTTGCTGGCAGCTCGGCGCCGACTGGGGCGAGGTGGACGAGAGCGAGGCGCTCGCGCTGCTGCACGCCGCCGCCGACACGGGTGTCGACTTCTTCGACACCGCGGACGTGTACGGCGACGGGCGCAGCGAGACCCTCGTCGGCCGCTTCCTCAAGGAGCGCAAGGACGACGGCGTCTTCGTCGCCACGAAGATGGGACGGCGGCTGCCGGCGCAGGTCACTGAGGGGTACAACCGGGAGAACTTCCTCGCGTGGAACGACCGGAGCCGCCGCAACCTCGGTGTCGACACGTTGGACCTCGTGCAGCTGCACTGCCCGCCCACGCCGGTGTACAGCCGCGACGAGGTGTACGACACGCTGGACGAAATGGTTGAGCAGCAACGGATCGCTGCCTACGGCGTGTCCGTGGAGAAGGTCGAGGAGGCGCTGGAGGCGATCAGGCGTCCGCACGTGGCCAGCGTGCAGATCATCCTGAACGCGTTCCGGCTCAAGCCTCTCGAGGAGGTGCTGCCGGCGGCGGCCGAGGCGGGGGTCGCGATCATCGCGCGGGTGCCTCTCGCGTCCGGGTTGCTGACCGGGAAGTACGACAAGGCAACGACTTTCGGCGCGGACGACCACCGCAACTACAACCGCAACGGCGAGGCGTTCGACGTCGGCGAGACCTTCTCCGGGGTCCCCTACGACGTTGGCCTGGAGGCCGTCGAGCGGTTGCGGCCGCTGGTGCCGGAGGGTGCCACGATGGCGCAGTTCGCGTTGCGCTGGATCATCGACCAGCCCGGTGTCACGGTCGTGATCCCCGGTGCGCGCAACGTGGAGCAGGCGCGGGCGAACTCGCGGGCCGCGGAACTCCAGCCGGTTGACGAGAAGGCCGTCGCGGCGGTGTACGACGAGCTGATCCGGCCGCACGTGCACGACCGGTGGTAGGTCACTCCTCGGCGAGGATGGCGTAGAGCTTGCGGCGCAGCTCGTTGTAGAGCTCGGCCGCGCGCGCCTTCTGCTCTGGCGTGCCCGCGTGGGAGATCTGCTCCATCGCGCTGCCGAGCAGCGTGATCGCGGTGCGCAGCTCGCCGTCGACCGGGTCGAGCTGGATGTCGATGTCGCGCCAGGGCGGGGCCGTGTGCTCCGTCCTGCCGTGCTCGGTGAGGGTGAACAACCGCTTGCCTCCTTCTTCCTCCGCGGAGATGAGGCCCTCGTCGGCGAGCATCTGCAGCGTCGGGTAGACCGACCCGGGGCTCGGGCTCCACACGCCGCCGGTGCGCCTGGCGATCTCCTGAATGATCTCGTAGCCGTGCATCGGCCGTTCTGCCAGCAAGGACAGGACGGCCGCCCGGACGTTGCCGCGCCTCTGGCGGCCGCCCCTGCCACCGCCTCTTCCTCCGCCCCCGAAGGGACCGCTGCGGTGCCTGTGGTGGTGCTCTCTGTGGTGTGGTTTCATCATCATGTCGTTAACGATATATCGGAAGCTATCGCGATGCAACGGTCTTGTGTTGCCGAAGTTCGTGGGACACTAGATGTGCTATGACCTCGCTTCCCCTTGTCTTCGACGCGCCCAAGCGCGGCCTGCCGCCGCGCCACCTGGTCGACCTCACGCCGGCTCAGCGCGCTGAGGCCGTTGCCGCTCTCGGCGAGAAGCCGTTCCGCGCCAAGCAGCTGTCGAACCACTACTTCAGCCGCCTGACCGTCGACCCGGCCGAGATGACCGACATCCCGGCCACCTCGCGCGACAAGCTCGTCGCCGACCTGATGCCGCCGCTGTTCACGGTCGTGCGCAAGGTCACCACCGACGAGGGGACGACGGCCAAGACGCTCCTGCGCGCGCACGACGGCACGCTCATCGAGTCGGTCCTGATGCGCTACCCGGACCGCGCGACGCTGTGCATCTCGTCGCAGGCGGGCTGCGGCATGGCGTGCCCGTTCTGCGCGACCGGCCAGGGCGGCCTGCAGCGCAACCTGTCGACCGCGGAGATCGTGGACCAGGTGCGCCTGGGCGCCGCGGCGATGCGCGACGGCGAGCTGCCGGGCGGTCCCGGCCGCCTGTCGAACATCGTGTTCATGGGCATGGGCGAGCCGCTCGCGAACTACAAGCGCGTGATCGAGGCGGTGCACCGGATCACGGCTCCCGCGCCGGACGGGCTGGGCATCTCGCAGCGCACGGTGACCGTGTCGACGGTCGGGCTCGTGCCGGCGATCAAGAAGCTGACCGAGGAGAAGTTGCAGGTCAGGCTCGCGGTGTCGTTGCACACGCCGGACGACGAGCTGCGCAACACGCTGGTGCCGGTCAACACGCGCTGGGACGTCGCCGAGGTGCTGGAGGCGGCGCGGGGGTACGCGGACCAGACGGGGCGGCGGGTGTCGATCGAGTACGCGCTGATCCGGGACATCAACGACCAGGGGTGGCGTGCCGACCTGCTGGGCAAGAAGCTGCGCAAGCACCTCGGGCAGCTGGTGCACGTGAACCTGATCCCGTTGAACCCGACGCCGGGGTCGAAGTGGGACGCGTCGCCGAAGCCGGTGGAGCGGGAGTTCGTGCGGCGGGTGCGGGAGCAGGGTGTGGAGTGCACCGTGCGGGACACGCGGGGGCAGGAGATCGCGGCTGCCTGTGGGCAGCTCGCTGCTGAAGGGTGATTGGTCACCTCAGCCAGTTGAACCAGCTGCCGTCGAAGTGGTTGTCGAGGGTCTCCTGCGACACCGCTCGGGTGCTGACCCACGAGAGCTGAGGCTCAGTCACATCGCAACCGCGCAACACCCCGAGCACTTCCGGCAGGAGCGGATCGGACTGCTTCAGCTGCCTGAACTGCTCGTCGGTTTCGGTGACGAGCAGGAACGACCAGCCGCCTGGTTGTGGGAACGCGCCGCGGGGGATGATCTCGCGCACGCCGTGATCGGGCAGGCCCTCGCTGAGACGCAGCCGGATGCGGTCGATCTGATCTTCGTTTGTCACGTCGTCGATGGTGGCAGGGCGATCGAATCAGTGGAGTGGTTCGCGGGAAGCGTGACCACTGCTCGGCTCTCCTGCCGGGTCTGCGCCTGGAGAACCGACACGGGAAACTGCGCCGCGAGACCGTGCGGCTACCATGCGGCGTCGTGGGGGAACCGACGAGACTGGTCGCGGGCCGGTACGCGACGATCAGAGAACTCGGCCGGGGCGGCATGGGGGTCGTCTGGCTGGCCGAGGACCGGGTCATCGGACGGCAGGTCGCGCTCAAGGAGCTGCGGACCACCGAGACCGACCGCGTGTTGCGCGAGGCCCGCACGGCCGGGCGGCTGAACAGCCCGAACGTCGTCGCCATCTACGACGTCATCGTCGAGGACGGCGTCACGTACCTCGTCATGGAGCTCGTCGAGGCGCCCACGCTGTCCGAGGTGATGACCCGCCAGGCCCTCACCGAGGACCAGGTCGCCGACATCGGCCTGCAGACGCTGAACGCGCTGGAGGTGGCGCACGCGGCGGGCATCGTGCACCGGGACGTCAAGCCCAGCAACATCATGGTGTTGCCCGATGGCCGGGTGAAGCTCGCGGACTTCGGCATCGCCCGCGTGATGGACGATCCGGGTCTGACGGCGACCGGCGGCATCATGGGCTCGCCCGGTTACATGGCGCCGGAGTTGTTCGCCGGCAAGCATCCTTCACCGGCGAGCGACCTGTGGGCGTTGGGCGCCACCATGTTCCACGCGGCTGAGGGGCGCGCGCCTTTCCACCGCGACACCACCGCGGCCACCATGCACGCGATCATGTACGAGGAGCCGGTTCTCCAGCGCACCAGGGGGCCGCTCGGCGACACGATCATGGCGTTGCTCGCCCAGGACGAGACGCGGCGGCTCACGGCGGACCAGCTGAGGGAACGGCTCAGCGGCCGCACCACGGTGGTCAAGCCGCTCACGGTGTCCGAGCAGACCGTCGTCATCGAACCGGTCACCACCTACGTCGCGCCGAACACGCCGACGCACGCGGACTGGGACGAGAAACCCAAGTCCCGCAAGAAGATCGGGGTGTTCGCCGGTGCCGCGGCCGCGCTGGTGGTGATCGCGCTCGCCGCCGTGTTCCTCCTCAAGCCGGAGACCCAGCCGGGTGCGGCCGCCGCGCAGCAGCGACCCAGCTCCGAACAGCCGCCGTCGAGCACCACGTCCAGTGCGCCGTCGAGCAGCAGCGCGGCGCCGAGCAGCAGTGCCGCGCCGTCCAGTTCCTCGGTGAGCAGCTCGAAGCCCACCCAGACCACGCAACCGGCGGCCCAGCCGCCGACGAGCCAGCCGAAGCCGCCGCGCAAGACGCTCGTGCTGAACCGGCACCTCAAGAGCGGCACCTACCACTTCAGCGGCACGCCGTCCGTGGGCACTCCCGCGGGGTTCAACGTCGAGTTCAGCATGGGCAAGCTGGCGGCCGAGCCCGAACCGGGCACCAAACCCCTGTACGCCTGCCGCATCAACAACTCCGAAGACCACATGACGTCGGTGTCCTCGACCTGCGAGGGGCAGACGGTGCTCGGGACGCTCGGCTACGTCTTCACGGAGAAGCCGTCCGACGCCCCGTCGCTGCCGCTGTACCGCTGCCTGTTCAACGGCACCCACTTCGACTCGAACCAAGCGAACTGCGAGGGCTACAAGCTCGAGTTCCAGTTCGGGTGGACGATCCAGTGAGCTAGCGGGCGGGCTCCAGCCCCAAGGGCTCCGCGGCGTCGAACGTCTCCCGGGCCTGCGCGACCGACTCGTAGTTGCGCTGCGCCCACGACCGCAGTGCGGCCAGCGGCTCGGTGACACTGCGCCCGAGCTCGGTCAGCTCGTACTCGACGCGCAACGGCACCGAGGGGTACACCGTGCGCGTGACGAGCCCATCGCGCTCCAACGTGCGCAACGTCTGGGTGAGCATCTTCTGGCTGACGCCGTCCAACCGCCGTTTGAGCTCACCGAACCTCTTGGGCCCCTCTTCCAGTGCACCGATCGCCAACGCCGTCCACTTCGACGCGACCATGTCCAGCAGGTCGCGGCACGGGCACATCTTGAGGTAAACGTCCCTGATCACGACTAGTTTCTATCAGGTACCTAGTGCACAAACTAGTGCCTAATTGCCAACGGAGACCAGATCCCTGAGGCTTACCAACCATGCGAGCGATCACCCAGAACGAGTTCGGCGGCCCGGAAGTCCTCACCCTCACCGAGGTGCCCAAGCCCTCACCGCTTCCGACGGAGGTGCTGGTCAGGGTGCACGCGGCCGGCATCAACCCGGTCGACTGGAAGACCCGCGCGGGCGGCGGCATGGCCGGCCTGCAGGCGTTCCCGCTGGTCCTCGGCTGGGACGTCTCGGGTGTCGTCGAGGAGGTCGGTTTCGGTGTGACGACGCTCAAGCCCGGCGACGAGGTCTACGGCATGCCGCGCTTCCCCCACGCTGCGAGTGCCTACGCCGAGTACGTCACCGCGCCGTCCCGCCACTTCGCGAAGAAGCCGAAGGGTCTCACCCACGTCGAGGCGGCAGGCCTCCCGCTCGCGGCGCTCACCGCGTGGCAGATCCTGGTCGACACCGCTGACGTGCAGCCTGGGCAGAAGGTGCTGATCACGGCCGCGGCGGGCGGCGTCGGCCACCTCGCGGTGCAGATCGCGAAGGCCCGCGGCGCGCACGTCATCGGCACCGCGCGCGAACCCAAGCACGCGTTCCTGAAGGACCTCGGCGCCGACGAGGTGATCGACTACACGAAGACGGACTACGCCGGCACCGACGTCGACGTGTTCGTCGACCTGGTCGGAGGCGCCTCACCGGACTCGGTGCGTCCCGGCGGTCTGTTCGTCGGCGTGCCGTCCGGAGTGGACAGGCCGATCCGCGACGACATCAGGACCAGCCCGATCCTGGTCGAACCCGACCGCGCCGGGCTGGAGGCGATCGCGGCACTGGTCGAGAGCGGCGAGCTCAGGGTGCACGTCGACGCGACGTTCCCGCTCGAGGACGCCGGAAAAGCGCATGCCCTGGGCGAGACGGGTCGCACCCAGGGCAAGATCGTGCTCGAGGTCTAGCTAGCGGCGCCAGGGCTTCTTGCGGCGCGCGGCGTCCCACACCAGCAGTGCGATGATCACCACACCGGTGGCGACGAGGTAGATGTTCTCCGTGTTGCCGTGGTGGTTGCCGATCAGCATGAGGAACACGAAGATCGCGGAGAGCCAGCCGGCGATGCGCGTGCCCTTGGGCAGCTGGCCGTGCCAGCCCCACTCGTGCGACGGCTCCTCGTGAGGGTCGACGGCAGGACGCTTGTCCAGTTCCGAGGACGAAGCCACGGTTTCCTCCACTGCTCATCCGGATTACGAGGTCATCGTCGCACATGTGGGTGCGCTCGGATGTGTGAGGTCGCGCGCGCACGACTTACCGGCCAGGTCGCGTGGCGTCTACGCTCAGCGCTGCCACTCCCGTCCGATCTTGCGAAGGCGCCTCGACTTGACCGGCTTCTCTCCCGCTGAGGCCTCCACCCCGGACACGTTCGCTCCCGTCGAGATCGGTCTCCACGGGGTGCGCAAGCGCTTCTCCGACCAGGTGGCGGTCGACGGCATCTCGCTCGACGTCCACGAGGGCGAGTTCTTCTCGGTGCTCGGCCCGTCCGGCTGCGGCAAGACCACGGTCCTGCGCATGATCGCCGGGTTCGTCGACCCCGACGAGGGCCGCATCGAGCTCGACGGCAACGACATGGTGGGCGTCCCTCCGTACCGGCGGGACGTCAACACCGTCTTCCAGTCGTACGCGCTGTTCCCGCACATGTCCGTGTGGGACAACGTCGCGTACGGCCTCAAGCGCAAGAAGATCCGCGGTGACGAGCTGAAGAGGCGCGTCGGCGAGCACCTCGAACTCGTGCGCCTCTCCCAGTTCGCCAAACGCAGGCCCGCGCAGCTGTCCGGCGGTCAGCAGCAGCGCGTCGCCATCGCCCGTGCGCTCGCCGCCGGTCCGCAGCTGCTGCTGCTCGACGAACCTCTCGGTGCGCTCGACGCCAAGCTCCGCAAGGAGCTGCAGATCGAGCTGATGCGCATCCAACGTGAGGTCGGCACGACGTTCCTCTACGTCACGCACGACCAGGAAGAGGCGCTGGTCCTCTCGCACCGCATCGCCGTGATGAACGCGGGCAGGATCGAGCAGGTCGGTTATCCCGAGGACGTCTACGAACGCCCCGCCACGAGGTTCGTCGCCGGGTTCATCGGCACGTCGAACATCCTCGACGCCGAGGTGTCCGGTGTGGACGGTGAGTTCGCCGAACTGACCGCTCCCGGTGCGACGCGGTTGCGCGCCCGGTTCTCGGGCAGCGTCGGCCACGGCCGGAAGGTCGCCGCGACCGTCCGCCCGGAGAAGGTCCACCTCTTCAACACCACCGCCGAGCCACCGGCTGGCTGGTGCGTGCTCCAGGGCGTCGTGCACGACGTCGTCTACACGGGCGTTTCGACCCAGTTCGTGGTGGACACCCCCGGTGGCGAGCTGGTGGCGTTCGTGCAGAACGCCCAGCGCATCGACGACGCGGGCGCGCCGGGACAGCCGGTGCGGATGGCGTGGGACCCCGAGTTCACCGTGCTGCTGGAGAAGGCTGATGACTGACGACAAGATCCGGATCGCTCGGCTGTGGGACGTCGACAGCCCTCGGGTGACCCGGCGCACGATGCTGGGCTCGATGACCTTCTTCGCGCTCGCCGCGTGCGGTGTCGGTGAGGCGCCGTCGAACAGCGGCGGGTCGACCTCGGCCGCCAAGGCCACGAACCTGAAGAACGAGCCCAAGCTCAACTTCTACAACTGGACCGACTACATCGCGAAGGACACCCTGCCGGGCTTCCAGACCGCGACCGGCATCCAGGTCACCTACGACAACTTCTCCACCAACGACGAGATGGAAGCCAAGATCGCTTCCGGCTCGGCGGGCTACGACCTGGTGGTGCCTTCGGACAACTTCCTGCGCCGCTTCCTGCGTTCCGGCCTGGTGCAGCCGCTGGACCACTCGCTGCTGCCGAACCTCAAGAACCTGGAGAAGCGGTTCGTCGAGGCCGACTACGACGCCGGCAACAAGTACTCCGTGCCGTGGGCGTGGGGCACGACCGGTCTCGCGTACTCGAAGTCGCAGATCGGCGGTGACGTCACCGGGTTCTCCGCCTACGACCTGCCGAACGCCCAGGGCCGCAGCTCGATCCTCGACGAGGCCCGCGACGGCATGGCGCTCGGCCTGCTGAAGCTCGGCCACGACCCGAACACCACCGACCAGAAGCAGATCGACGACGCGGCGAACTTCCTGCTGTCGTTGAAGAAGAAGCTCGGCCAGATCACCTCGGACGTGATCGAGCCGCTGACCTCGGGCCAGGTCCGGCTCGCGCAGGCGTACTCCGGTGACGCGTTCCAGGCCCGCGCGGCCAACGAGGACGTCGGTTACGCCATCCCCGCCGAGGGTGGACTGTCCTACGTGGACCTCCTGGTCATCCCGAAGGACGCGCCGCACGCCGAGAACGCGCACCGGTTCATCGACTACGTCCTCGGCGCCGAAACGGGTGCCGCGCTGTCCAACGCCGTGCGCTACGGCAGCCCCAACGCCGCCGCGAAGCCGTTGATCGACAAGGAGCTGCTGAACGACCCGCTGGTCTACCCGTCGGAAGAGCAGCTCAAGAAGCTCCCGTTCACCAAGGACCTCGGTGGCGACGTCGAGGCGAAGTACGCCGACGCGTGGACGAAGGTCAAGACCGGCTGACGGGAAAGGTTCGCACTCGTGTCGCGACGCTGGCTGAAGGCCAACGCCCTGCTCACGCCCACCGGGCTGTGGCTGGGGATCTTCCTGATCGCGCCGTTGGCCCTGGTGGTCCAGTTCAGCTTCGCCACGCGCGACACGGGTGTCGCCCGCGCGGTGCTGCCGTGGACGACGCAGGCGTATCTGACAGCACTCGATCCGGCGTTCCTGCCGATCTTCGGCCGGACCCTGGTGTACGCGGTGGCGACGACGGTCGCCTGTCTGCTGCTGGGGTTCCCTCTGGCGTGGTTCATCGCACGGCACGGCGGCAAGTACCGCACCGTGCTGCTCGCGGCCGTCCTCATCCCGTTCTGGTCGAGCTATCTCGCGCGCATCTACGCCTGGAAGGCGCTGCTGGACGGTGAAGGCTTGGTCAACACGATGCTCGGATGGGTCGGCCTGGGCCGTGACGGCGGTTTCCTGCTCACGCACGGAGTGGTGATCCTCGGGCTGACGTACGGCTTTCTGCCGTTCATGGTGTTGCCGCTCTACGTCGCGTGTGAGCGCTTCGACTTCCGTTTGGTGGAGGCGTCCTACGACCTCGGCCACGGGCGTGCGTCGACGTTCTTCCGAGTGGTGCTGCCCGGTGTGATGACGGGTGTTCTGGCCGGGTCGCTGCTCGTGCTGGTGCCGTCGGCAGGTGACTTCGTGACGCCGAAGCTGCTCGGTGGCGTCGACCAGTCCACGTTCGGGTCGGTGATCGACGACCAGTTCCGCGGTGGCAACAACTGGCCGTTGGGCTCGGCGATGGCCGTGCTGCTGCTCGTGCTGGTGGTGCTCGTGCTCGTGTTGCGCGGACGCCGTGGGGAGGACGTGCTGTGAACCGTCGTCCGTGGATTTTGGGTTTCGTGGTGTTCCTCGTGTTCGTGTTCTTGTACGCGCCGATCGCGTGGCTCGCTATCGCCTCGTTCAACTCCTCACGGTCGTTGTCGCGCATCAGCGGTGTGTCGACGCAGTGGTACGTCGAACTGTTCGACGACTCACGGGTGTTGGAGTCGTTGCAGCTGACCTTGCAGCTGGCGCTGGCGTCCGCGGTGATCTCGACGGTGATCGGCACGCTGGCGGCGTTCGGGTTGCGGCGGGCGTTTCCCGGACGCGGGCTGTGGACGGTGCTCCTGTCGCTTCCGCTGGTGGTGCCTGAGGTCGTCATGGGCGTGGCGATGCTGGGGTTCTTCGTGAAGATCGCCGGGATCCCGCTCGGGTTCGGGGCGCTGTTGTTCGCACACGTGGCGTTCTCGCTGAGCTTCGTGGTCGTCGTGGTGAGGTCGAGGGTGTCCGGAATGGACGTCCGGCTGGAGGAGGCGGCCGCGGATCTCGGGGCGTCGCCGTTCGTCGCGTTCCGAACCGTGACGCTGCCGCTCGTGGCGCCGGCGGTGGTGGCCGGTGCGGCGTTCGCGTTCCTGCTGTCGTTCGACGACGTGGTGATCTCGTCGTACCTCACCGGTGTCGGCTCGACGACGTTGCCGGTGTTCGTCTACGCGCAGGCCTCCAAACGCGGGATCTCGCCGGAGATCGTGGCCCTGTCGACGTTGATGGTGACGACCACGGCGGTGCTGCTGGTCATCGGCGTGATGGTCGCGTCGTGGCGCGCCCGCAAGGCGGGATCCTCCGCGCAGCTGGTCTAACTTCCTGCGACAGCGGTATCCCCGCAGGTGCGCGGACGGCATCTTGACGGAAGCCACCGGCAGCCATGGGGGATGACGTGCCGCAGTTGCGTGTTCACTTCACCGACCGAGACATCGCGCGCACCCGGTTGAAACTGGAACCCGACCTGATGTGGGAGATCGTTTCCAGCGCGCAGATCCTGCAACACCGCGACGGTGACCTGTCCTTCGGTCCGTGGCGCCGCCACGTGCGCGAGCTCGCCGCACGCGATCCCGACCTGCGCACGGCGCTGCACACCCTGGTGACGGTGGCACCGCACGCGACGTACTTCCCGGACCTCCTCACGCCGTCCGCGGACCTGTCCGGCATCGACGAGTGCGCCGACGCGGTGCTCTCGACCCCGCCGCGCCGCCTGCGCGAGGAGATCGGCCGGATTCGCCCCGCGGCCGGCGCGGAGGCGTGCTGGCTGGACGAGCTCGCCAGGGGCGGACCGACCGCGCTTCTGCAGCTGCGGCACGCCTTGCGCGTCTACTTCAGGTCCGTGATCGAGCCGCACCTGCCGGTCATCGAGGAGGGGCGGTGCACCGACGTGGCGGCCGGCGTCCAGCAGTACCTGCACCGCGGTCCGGAGGGACTGCTGGGCGCGCTCGGGCCTGCGACCCGCTGGGACCCGCCGGTGCTTTCCGTCAGGTATCCGCACGACCGCGATTTGTACCTGCGCGGACGAGGTCTCGTGCTGATCCCGTGCTACTTCGCCGTGCACCACCCGGTGGCGCTGGCGGATCCCGAGCTGCCGCCGGTGCTGGCGTTCCCGATCCGGACCGGGTCGCGGCTGCTGGCCGGTGGCCGGGTGGGAGGCTCCCTGACCGCACTCCTGGGCACCACCAGGGCCGCGATCCTGCGGTTGGTGATCGCCGGCAGCACCACCACCGCGCTGGCGAAGATGGTGGGGGTCGCTCCCGCCACGGTGAGCCACCACACCGGAGTCCTGCGCGAGGCCGGGCTCATCGCCACCGAGCGCGAGGAGAACTACGCCCGGCACCTGATCACGCCGCTGGGGCTGAGGGTGCTCTCGGGCACGTGACGCAGGGCCGCCACGAACGTGACGGCCCTCGTGATCACCTGATCAGCACGTGGTGCCGCCGGCGCCCGCGACCCACCTGTGGGAGCGGATCCGCACGCCCGGGAACGCCGTGCCGGACAGCACGCGCTGGCGGATGTACCAGGCGCTGCCCGTGTAGTTCGCGCCCGTGTACAGGCACACCCGGTCGTAGGACGAGCTGGCCCCGTTGTTGTACACGCGCATCACGGCCCTGGACGACGCCCACGAACACGTGACCGGAGCGTTCCACCAGTCGGCGTCGCGGTTCGTCCAGCTGCAGCGGCTGCTGCTGCCGTCGTTGTTCGGCCACACGCACAGGTCGCCGGAGGGGCACGTCAGGGCCAGAGCCGAGACGTCCTCCTGCACCACCGGTGCTTCGACCGCGGGGATGGTCAGCGCGTCGGGGTCGGCCGACGCCGTTCCCACCAACGTCAACAGCACCATGACCGCGGCGAACAGCACATTCAGCGTTTTTCTCATCTTTCCCCCTGTGAGAAGTGATGTGCAGGACGCGGAGTCTGCCGAGACCGTCGCGCGCCGGGAGGGTCCTTCGAGCGTCGTCTAAGCGTTTCCACCCGACGTGGAATGACAGAAGCGTCAACTTTCGTCGCGGTGGTTCGATACTCCAGCGTGCCGCGCGGACATGGGACGTCTCGTAGCTTGAGGGCGTGACTACCGCTCTGCGGACCAGGGCGGAGGCGTTCCGCGCCGACACCCTGGCCCGGCTCAAGGCGATGACCCCGGTGCGGGTCGTCGGTGACGTGATCGTCGTGGTCGCCGCGATCCTGCTGGACCTGTGGCCGGGACCGTGGGCGGAGCAGAAGGCGTCGGGCTGGACGCTCGTCGCGTACGTCGCGGTGTACCTGGTGCTGCTGCCGTCGCGGCACGTGCTGCCGGCGACGGCCATGATCGTGGGCGCGGCGATCCCGTTCATCGGGCCCGCCGTGATGGTCGTGCTGAGCTACACGGCGGGGCGCCGGATCGAGTCGTGGGTCAAGGCGGTGGTGTCGACCACGATCACGTTCGTCGTCGTGGTGCTGGTGTGGGACTGGGACGCGCGGCCGATCGACATCGAACCGGTCTACGGGGTGCTGATCCTCGTCACGATCTTCGGCGTGGGCGTGGCGCTGCCGTTCCTGGTCGGCCGGTACCTGGCGCAGCGCGAGGCGCTCGTGCAGGCCGTGCAGGACCGCGAGGCGCGGATGCAGGCGGAGCACAAGATGCTGTCCCGGCAGGTCCGCCTGCGCGAACGCAGCCGCATCGCCCAGGACATGCACGACAGCCTCGGGCACCGGCTGTCGCTGATCTCCGTGCACGCCGGTGCGCTGGCGATGGACCCGTCGCTGGGGGAGAAGCAGCGCGAGGCGATCGGCGTGCTGCGCTCGGCGGCGTTGACCGGCATGGAGGAACTGCGGGCGATCATCGGCGTGCTGCGAGCCGAGGACGGTCCCGACGACGACCCGGCGACACGGACCGTGGAGTCCATCGACTCGTTGGTGGGCGACGCGCGCAAGGCGGGTGTGCTGGTGAGTCTGGTGCGGGGCGGGCAGGCCCACCCGTTGCCGTCCCGTGTCTCTCACGCTGCCTATCGCGTGGCACAGGAAGGTCTGACGAACGCGTCCAAGCACGCTCCGGGCGCCGCCGTGCAGGTGACGGTGAAGTACGAGCCGGACGCGCTCGTCGTCGAGGTGCGCAACAACCCGTCGCGCAGCGGTTCATCGGGCGGTGAGCCGGGGGTAGGGCTCATCGGCCTGAGCGAACGCGTGCGCGTGGCGGGCGGCATCCTGCACGTGGGCGCGCTTCCGTCGGGAGGCTTCCGAATCGCGGCCGTGCTGCCGTACGAGGAAACGGCGCTGCCCGGCGAACCCGAGGACGAGCAGGACGAGGCGGAGTCGCCGCGCGGCATCCGCAAGTGGGCGGGCGTCGGCTCCATCGTGGGCGCGTCGGTCGTGCTGACCGTCATCATCGGCGGCTTCACCTACCTGGGCGCGCAGCCGGTGACCGAGGTCGTGACGCAGGAGAACCTCGACCGGATCCAGGAGGGCCAGCCGGAGGCGGAGGTGATGAAGCTGCTGCCCTCCGGTGACGAACCGCTGGTCGGCGACGGCGAACGCAAGTCGCAGGCCTCTCCGGAGCCGGCGGGAGCACGCTGCGTCTACCACATCACCGACGAGCAGTCGTACCTCGCGAAGGGCACCCGAGTGGTGCGTTTCTGCTTCCGGGACGGCAAGCTGGTCGAGAAGAAGATCCACGTGCAGAGGACTGGTTCATGATCCGGGTGCTCATCGCCGACGACGAGCCGCTGATGCGCGCCGGCATCAAGGCCATCCTCGGCACCGCCGACGACATCGAACTGGTGGCGGAGGCGGGCGACGGCCACGAGGCGCTGCAGATCGTCCGCGAACGCCGCGTCGACGTGGCCGTGCTGGACATCCGCATGCCACGGATGGACGGCCTCGCATGCGCGCGCGAGCTCCATGTGCTCGCACCGTCCGTGCGCGTGGTGATGCTGACGACGTTCGGCGAGGACGAGAACATCGTGCGCGCGCTGTCCGAAGGCGCCGCGGGCTTCCTGCTGAAGGACTCTGCACCCGAGGAACTGCTACGGGCCGTGCGAGCGGTCAACAACGGCGAGGCGTACCTCTCGCCGATGGTGACCTCACGGGTCGTGGGCATGGTGGCGACGTCCGGGCAGCCGAAGCGGCAGGAGGCGCAGAAGGCCGTCGCGGGGCTGACCGAACGCGAGGTCGAGGTGCTGGCGCTGCTCGGGCAGGGGATGTCGAACGCGGACATCGGCGCGAAGCTGCACATGTCGGAGGCGACGGTGAAGACGTACGTGTCGCGGCTGCTGGCGAAGCTGGGTCTGACGAACCGGGTGCAGGCGGCGCTGCTGGCCCGCGACGCGGGCATCGCAAGCTGAGCGACGGCCCGCGGGTTCGCGAGCCGACTGCGGGTGGGATGCACGACCTGTCGCCGATCCGCGAGTTCGTGCCGGTCGTCCGGTCGCCCCTTCGCCACGATTCGGCGGAGCCCAATCGTGGCGAAGCGGTGGCCGGACGACCGGCTTCTCGACGAACTCGCCGCCGCGGCGAAGCAGCGGCCGAAAACACTGAGGCCGTCCGGGTGTCACCCGAACGGCCTCAAACGTCTCAAGCGCTAGACGTGACTTCGCCTCCCGGTTACCAGGCGGTAGACGCCGAGCAGGATGAGAGATCCGACGATCGCCAGCAGCCAGGTCCTCAGGTCGAAGAAGGACCCGAGGTCGGTCCCGAAGAGCGCGGACCCGATGAATCCACCGAGAATCGCGCCCACGATGCCGAGCAGCATCGTGATGATGAAACCACCGGGGTCGTTACCAGGCATGATGGCCTTGGCGATGGCACCGGCCAGCAGACCGAGCACGATCCATCCCAGGATGCCCACGGAGAGTCTCCTTCCATCCGCTTGTCGCGAGAGGAATGCCCCCGAACTGGCGACTTCACGCCTCCAAAACCACTCCGTTATCAAAGTAACGGGCTGTGCCGGGCTCTCAGGCACTCTCCGGAACAATGAGGGGCGATGAGTACTCCACGCACTGTCCTGATCCTGGGCTCGACCGGCTCCGTCGGGACCCAGGCGCTCGACGTCATCCGCCGCAACCGCGACCGCTTCCGCGTCGTCGGGCTCGGCGCCGGTGGGCGTCAGCTCGACCTGCTCAAACAGCAGGCGGCAGAGTTCGACGTGTCGACGGTCGCCGTCGCCAGCGGGGCCGAGATCCCCGGCGTCAAGACGTTGACCAGCATGGTCGACCTGATCGAGGCGTGTCCCGCGGACGTCGTGCTCAACGGCATGGACGGCTCCCGCGGCCTCGAACCGTCGTTGAAGGCGCTGGAGGTCGGCGCCACGCTCGCGCTCGCGAACAAGGAGTCGCTCATCGCCGGCGGGCCGCTCGTGCTCAAGGCGGCCAAGCCTGACCAGATCGTGCCGGTCGACTCGGAGCACTCGGCGCTCGCGCAGTGTCTGCGGGGCGGTGCGCCGCACGAGGTGCACAAGCTGGTGCTGACGGCGTCCGGTGGTCCGTTCCGCGGCAAGACCCGCGCGGAACTCGACGGCATCACCGTGCAGCAGGCCATGGCGCACCCGACGTGGTCGATGGGCCAGGTCGTCACGATCAACTCGGCGAACCTGGTCAACAAGGGCCTGGAGCTCATCGAGGCGCACCTGCTGTTCGGGGTGCCCTACGACCGCGTCGACGTCGTCGTCCACCCGCAGTCCATCATTCACTCGATGGTGACCTTCACGGACGGCTCGACGCTGGCCCAGGCGTCGCCGCCGGACATGCGCCTGCCCATCTCACTGGGGCTCGGATGGCCCGAGCGCGTCGCCGGTGCCGCGGCCGCCTGTACCTTTGACACCGCCACCTCGTGGACGTTCGAGCCGCTGGACAACATCACGTTCCCGGCGGTCGAGCTGGCACGGCAGGCGGGAACCGCGGGCGGATGCCTGCCCGCGATCTACAACGCCGCGAACGAGGAGGCTCTGGCGAGTTTCGTCGCGGGCAAGACGTCGTTCCTGTCGATCGTGGACACCATCGGCCAGGTTCTCGGCGAGGCGAACGACTGGCGGAGCGACCCCGCGGACGTCGCGGAGGTCCTCGCCGCCGAGGACTGGGCACGCGCACGTGCCCGCGAGCTGGTTGGAAGGAACTGAACGTCTCGTGAACACATTCATCAACATCCTCGGGGTGCTGTTGTTCGCGTTCGGCATCGCGGTGTCCATCGCGCTGCACGAGTTCGGGCACCTGCTGACCGCGAAGGCCTTCGGCATGAAGGTCACCCGCTACTTCATCGGCTTCGGCCCGAAGCTCTTCTCGTTCCGCAAGGGCGAGACCGAGTACGGCCTGAAGGCGATCCCGGCCGGCGGCTTCTGCGAGATCACCGGCATGACCGCGCTGGAGGAGGTGCACCCCGACGACAAGCCGCGCGCCTTCTACAAGCAGAAGGTGTGGAAGCGCGTCGTCGTGCTGTCCGCCGG
This sequence comes from Lentzea aerocolonigenes, assembly GCF_000974445.1. Classification (GTDB taxonomy): domain Bacteria; phylum Actinomycetota; class Actinomycetes; order Mycobacteriales; family Pseudonocardiaceae; genus Lentzea; species Lentzea aerocolonigenes. Next base: position 17,307 of record NZ_BBOJ01000013.1, on the reverse strand, counting down.
CTCCATCACGCACTTCCTGCTCGGCTTCATCATCCTGCTGATCCTCGCGATGTCGCTGGGCCTGCCGAACAACAAGGACGTCCCCGTCCTCGCGCAGGTCTCCGACTGCGTGCAGGACTACACGGTCCCCTACGACGCGCCGTGCCCCGCCGGGGCGCCGTCCCCCGCCAAGAGCGCGGGCCTCAAGCCCGGTGACCAGATCGTCTCGATCGCGGGCAAGCCGATCGCGACCTGGTCGGACATGCAGAAGGTCACCCGCGACCTCAGCGGCCCCAACGAGTTCAAGGTGCTGCGCGACGACAAGGAGGTCACGCTCACCGTCGACGTGCCGAAGGTCTCCCGCCAGATCTCCGACGGCAAGGGCGGCGTGGAGGTCAAGCAGGTCGGCGCGATCGGCGTGATGGTGCAGCAGGCCTTCACCTACGGCCCGATCGACGCGGTCCCGGCCGCAGTGTCGTTCACCGGCGAGATGTTCGTGAACACCTGGAAGGGCCTCATGCGCTTCCCGGAGCGCATCCCGGCCGTGGTCAAGGCCATCGGCGGCGGCGAGCGCGACCTCGACACCCCGATCTCCGTCGTCGGTGCCTCCCGCCTGGGCGGTGACGCGGCGGAACGCGGCCTCTGGGCGTTCTTCATCCTGATGCTCGCGGGCCTGAACTTCTTCGTGGGTGTGTTCAACCTCCTGCCGCTGCTCCCGCTTGACGGTGGTCACATCGCCGTCAACCTCTACGAACGGGTGCGAGACTGGATCAGGAAGCTGCGCGGGAAGCCCGCCGGCGCCCCGGTCAACTACATGCGCCTGTTGCCGCTCACCTACGTGGTCATCTTCATCGGCGGCGCCATCACGCTGCTGACCGTGACCGCCGACATCGTCAACCCGATCAGGTTGCAGTAGTGAATTACGAAAGGTGCACACCCCATGAGTGACGGCGTGATGCTCGGAATGCCGGCACTGCCGCCGCCGGTGCTGTCGGAACGCCGCAAGACCCGGCAGCTGATGGTCGGCAACGTCGGTGTCGGCAGCGAGTTCCCCGTCTCCGTCCAGTCGATGACGACGACCCTGACGTCGGACGTCAACGCGACGCTGCAGCAGATCGCGGAACTCACCGCGTCCGGCTGCGACATCGTCCGGGTCGCCTGCCCGTCGCAGGACGACGCGGACGCCCTGCCGGCGATCGCCAAGAAGTCCCAGATCCCGGTGATCGCGGACATCCACTTCCAGCCGAAGTACGTCTTCGCCGCCATCGAGGCCGGTTGTGCCGCGGTCCGCGTGAACCCCGGCAACATCCGCAAGTTCGACGACCAGGTCAAGGAGATCGCGGCCGCCGCCAAGGACCACGGCACCCCGATCCGGATCGGCGTGAACGCCGGTTCGCTCGACCCGCGCCTGCTCAAGAAGTACGGCAAGGCCACCCCGGAGGCCCTCGCCGAGAGCGCGATGTGGGAGGCCTCGCTCTTCGCGGAGCACGACTTCCACGACATCAAGATCTCGGTGAAGCACAACGACCCCGTGGTCATGATCCGCGCCTACGAGCTGCTCGCCGAGCAGTGCGACTACCCGCTGCACCTGGGTGTCACGGAGGCCGGTCCCGCCTTCCAGGGCACGATCAAGTCGGCCGTGGCGTTCGGCGCGCTGCTCCGGCAGGGCATCGGCGACACCATCCGGGTGTCGCTGAGCGCGCCGCCGGTCGAGGAGATCAAGGTCGGCCACCAGATCCTCCAGTCGCTCAACCTGCGTCCGCGCAAGCTGGAGATCGTGTCCTGCCCGTCCTGCGGTCGTGCCCAGGTGGACGTGTACACGCTCGCCGAGCAGGTCACGGCCGGTCTGGAGGGCATGGAGGTGCCGCTGCGCGTCGCGGTCATGGGCTGCGTCGTGAACGGCCCCGGCGAGGCCCGTGAGGCCGACCTGGGCGTGGCGAGCGGCAACGGCAAGGGCCAGATCTTCGTCAAGGGCAAGGTCATCAAGACCGTGCCCGAGCACGCGATCGTGGAGACCCTCATCGAAGAGGCGATGCGCATCGCCGAGGAGATGGAGCCGGTAGAAGGCGGCGCCCCCGCCGTCACCGTCGGCTGACCGCTGTTCGAAGTTCACGCGGGAGCCCCGCGTACTCGTTTTCGGGTACGCGGGGCTCCCGCGTGAACTGAAGCAGGTGCGGGGCGTCACTGGTGCGTGTGCACTGTTGGCTGATGCCACACACACGTCCCATCTGGCACGCTAGTCAACGTGCTGAGGCTTGCCGGAGCGCGCGTGCTGGACGAACGCGACCTGATCGATGTGCGCGGGGTCTTCGACAGGGACCCCGTCGCCGCGTGCATGGTCGCGGCAAGGGTGGAAGTGGCCGGCCTGGACCCGTGGCGCCTGGGCGGCGAGATGTGGGGCTCGGACTCCCGGCCCTTGCGCGGCCGCGTCGACGGCCTGTGCTTCTCCGGACCGAACCTCATCCCGCTCAAGGGCGGCGCGTCGGCCATGCGGATGTTCGCCGACCGCGCGCGACGCCGCGGCCGCATGTGTTCCAGCCTCGTCGGCCCCGCCGAGCAGGTCCTGACGCTCTGGGACGAGCTGCAGCCCGACTGGGGACCCGCCCGCGAGGTGCGGGGCGACCAGCCGTTGATGGCGATCTCGTCGAGCCCGAAGGTCACCCCGGACCCGATGGTCCGCCAGGTCCGCCCGAGCGAGCTCAGCCGCTACCTCCCGGCCGCCATCTCGATGTTCGTCGAGGAGGTCGGCATCGACCCGTGCGCGGAGGACGGCGGTGCGGGCTACCGGGCACGCGTGAGCGAGCTCATCGCCGCCGGCCGGGCCTTCGCCAGGTTCGAACACGGCGAGGTCGTCTTCAAGGCCGAGATCGGCGCCATGTCGTCCAGGGTCGGTCAGATCCAGGGCGTCTGGGTCCGCCCTGACCGCAGGGGCGAGGGCCTCGGCACCACGGGCACCGCGGCCGTGGCCGACCGCCTGACCCGCGTTCTCAACCGCACGGCCAGCCTCTACGTGAACGGCTACAACCATGTGGCGCAGGCCGCCTACCGCCGAATCGGTTTCGAACAGGTCGGGCAATACGCCACTGTGCTCTTCTGAACGGGCATACTCGCGCGGGTGCGCCTTCTCGCGACGATCACGGTGGTCCTGCTGACGCTGAGCGGCTGCGGCCTGTTCAAGTCCGAACCCGGAGCACCGGAGATCACCAACGACTTCCTGGCGAAGCTCGCGTCCGGTGACGTGCAGGGCGCGGCCGGGATGACCGACAACCCGAACGACGCCAAGGACACCCTGGAGAAGTTCCGCAACGCGCTCAAGCCGGAGGGGCTGACCAGCAAGGTCGACCAGCTCCGCAAGAACGGCGAGACCGCGTCCGAAGCGTCGGTGACGCTCGACTGGAACCTCGGCAAGAACCGCCACTGGACGTATCCGACGAAGTTCGACGTGCGCCAGGAGGGCGACACGTGGAAGGTGCACTGGCAGTCGTCGGTGGCGCACCCGAAGCTCGCACCGCAGCAGTCCATCCAGCTCACCGAGCTCAAGCCGGACCCGGCTCCGGTGCTCGACCGCGACGGAACGCCCCTGCTGGCCCCTGAGCGCGTCGTCTCGGTGCTGCTCGTCGCGAAGGAGGCCGGTGACGTCCCGGCCGTCGCGAAGACGCTCGCGGACGCGCTGAACCCGTTCGACAAGGCGATCACCCAGCAGTCGATCACCGAGGGCGTCGGCAAGACCCCCGAGGGCCAGGCCTACCAGGTGGCGGCGCTGCGCGACCCCGACTACCAGTCCGTGAAGCCGAAGATCTACGAGCTGCCCGGCGTGCGGTTCAGCTCGCAGACGTCGCTGCTGGCACCGAGCCGCAACTTCGGCTCCCAGGTGCTGCCCGCGGTCCGCAAGCTCGTCGAGAACGACATCGCCGGCAACACGGGCTTCCGCGTCGCCACGGTCGACGCGCAGGGCACGGAGGTCGAGGAGCTGTTCTCGAAGGCCCCGGAACCCGCCAAGGCCGTGAACATCGCGCTGTCCCGCGCGATCCAGGCCGCGGCCGAGGACGCCGTCGAGCCCGTGCAGCAGCCCACGGTCCTGGTGGCGATCCAGCCGTCGACCGGCGACATCCTGGCCGTCGCGCAGAACGACCCCGCCGACGCCCAGGGCGCCCTCTCGCTCACCGGCCGCTTCCCGCCGGGCTCGACGATGAAGGCGGTGTCCGCGCTGGCCGCGCTCCAGTCCGGCAAGGTCAACGCCGACACCCCGCTGCCGTGCCCCGGCAAGACGACCATCGACGGACGGCGGATCGTGCCGAACTCCAGCGAGTTCGACAAGGGCACCATCCCGCTGCGGTCGGCGTTCGCGTTCTCCTGCAACACGACGTTCGCCCAGCTCGCCGTCGACATGCCGCCGGACCTGCTGACGAACACGGCCCAGTCGCTCGGCCTCGGCGTGGACTTCGACATCGCAGGCCTGACGACGATCACCGGTTCCGTGCCGCCCGCCACCGACGTCGTGGAACGGGCGGAGGACGCGTTCGGCCAGGGCAAGGTGCTGGCGTCGCCGTTCGGCATGGCGCTGGTCAGCGCGTCGATCGCGAAGGGCTCGATGCCGGTGCCGCAGCTCGTCCGCGGCAAGGAGACCAAGGCGGACAAGCAGCCCGCCGCGCCGCCCGCCGCGATGCTCGACCCGTTGCGGCAGATGATGCGCGAGGTCGTCGACTACGGCACCGCACCGCAGCTCAAGCCGTACGGGGACGTGCGGGGCAAGACCGGCACCGCGCAGTTCGGCGACGGCGTGCACTCGCACGGCTGGTTCATGGGCTACCGCGGCGACGTCGCGTTCGCGACGATCGTTCTCAGCGGGGAGACCTCGACACCGGCCGTGGAGGTGGCGGCGAGGTTCCTCAAGGCCGTGCCGTGACGGACGGCTAATGTGGAGCGCATGGCTGTTCGTGCTCCGCTGGAACCTGGTGTGCAATCTCCGCGTCGTCAGGTGCCCTCGCGCATCGTGCGTCCCGAGTACGTGGACAAGCCCGCGCCGCAGAAGAGCACCGACCCGTGGGTGCAGACCCCGGAGATCATCGAGGCCATGCGGGTCGCGGGCAGGCTCGCCGCGCAGGCGTTGCAGGAGGCGGGCAAGGTCGTCGTTCCCGGCGTGACGACGGACGAGATCGACGCGGTGGCGCACGAGTTCCTGTGCGACAACGGCGCGTACCCCTCGACGCTCGGCTACCGGGGCTTCCCGAAGTCCTGCTGCACCTCGCTCAACGAGGTCATCTGCCACGGCATCCCGGACTCCACGGTCGTCGAGGACGGCGACATCGTGAACATCGACGTCACCGCGTTCATCGGTGGCGTGCACGGCGACACCAACGCCACCTTCCTCGCGGGCAACGTCTCCGAGGAGGCGAAGCTGCTGGTCGAGCGCACGCACGAGGCGACCATGCGCGCGATCAAGGCCGTCAAGCCCGGCCGCGAGATCAACGTCATCGGCCGCGTGATCGAGGCGTACGCGAACCGCTTCGGCTACGGCGTCGTGCGCGACTTCACCGGCCACGGCATCGGGCGCGCGTTCCACAGCGGTCTCGTGGTCCTGCACTACGACGAGCCGTCGATGAAGACCGTGCTCGAGCCCGGCATGACGTTCACGATCGAGCCGATGATCACGCTCGGCGACTACGAGGGCGACATGTGGGACGACGGCTGGACCGTCACCACGAAGGACAAGAGCTGGACCGCTCAGTTCGAGCACACGATCGTCGTCACCGAGACCGGCTCGGAGATCCTCACAGTCTGCTGACCACTGCCTTGAGCGCGGCCGCGACCGTCGAGGGCGATGTCGCGGCCGCCAGGTGGTGCGACTCGACGCGCTCGACCGGCCAGCCCAGCGCCTCCGCCTGCGCCGCCGCCTCCTCGTAGGCGGACGACAGCAGCACGTACCCGCACGCCCCGGACCACTCGACGACCGGGCGCTGTTCCTTCAGGAACTCCCACGGCACCTCGGGTGCCTCGTCGCGCATCTCCTCGCGCAGGCCGGCCGGTACGAGCCGCAGCGGGTCCTCGGGGAACCACCGGTCCCAGCGCGGCAGCCTGCCGTCGCGGACCGACGCCTTCACCTGGCGGACCAGGTCGGGGTCCACGGTGTCGCGCCACGCCCTGCCCGGCGTCGGCAGGTCCGAGTCGAGGAACACCAGGCCCGCCACGTCCAGTTCGAGGGCGTCCGCGAAGCTCGGCAGCAACGGTCCGGCGCCGCTGTGGCCGACCAGGACCAGTGGTCCCGTGACGCCCGCGTCGTCCAGGGCGTCCGCGAACGCGCCGATCAGCCGCTGGTGGACCGGGGCCTCGTTCACGGTCATCTGCAGGTCGACCAGCAGGACGGCCACCCCGTCGGAGGCCAGTTCGTCGGCGAGCGGACGCATGCTCGACGGGCCGAGGAACGGGCTGTGCATGAGGACGACGGTGACCATGCTGGTGATGATGGCAGCATTGGCGTCCATGCGGGGCTCGATGTTGATCTGTGGGACGACCTCCGACGCCGGGAAGAGCGTCCTGGTCGCGGGTTTGTGCCGCTTCCTGGCACGCCAGGGCGTCGACGTCGTGCCGTTCAAGGCGCAGAACATGTCGAACAACTCGTTCGTCACGCTCGACGGCGGTGAGATCGGGCGCGCGCAGGCGTTGCAGGCGCGGGCGGCGTTCAAGGAGCCCAGCGTGCGGTTCAACCCCGTGCTGCTCAAGCCCGGTAGCGACCGCACGTCCCAGGTCGTCGTGCTCGGCCAGGCGGTCGGCGAGGTCTCGGCGCTGAGCTACCGCGAACGCAAGCAGCACCTGCTCGACACCGTTCTGTCCACTTTGGATGGACTCGAACGCGACCACGAGGTCGTCATCTGCGAGGGCGCCGGTTCGCCCGCCGAGATCAACCTGCGCGCCAACGACATCGCGAACATGGGCCTGGCGACCAGGGCGAACCTGCCGGTGCTCGTCATCGGGGACATCGACCGCGGCGGCGTGTTCGCCCACCTCTTCGGCACGGTCGCGGTGCTCGACGCGGCCGACCAGGCGCTGGTCTCCGGCTTCGTCATCAACAAGTTCCGCGGTGACGAGCGTCTGCTCGAACCGGGTCTACGACAGCTCGAGGCGCTCACGGGACGGCCGGTGCTCGGTGTGCTGCCGTGGCGCGAGGAGCTCTGGCTCGATGCCGAGGACTCCTTGTCCTACAACGCGGACGGCGTGATCGGCAGGCCGCAGCCGCCGAAGCGCGACTGGTTGCGCGTCGCCGTCATCCGGCTGCCGCGCATCTCCAACGCGACCGACGCCGAGGCGCTGGCGTGCGAACCCGGCGTGTCCGTGCGGTTCGTGACCGAGCCGTCACGGCTGGCCGACGCCGACGTCGTCGTGCTGCCCGGCTCCAAGGCCACCGTCTCCGACCTCGCCTGGCTGCGCGAAACCGGTCTGGCGCAGGCGATCGAACGCTTCGAGGGGCCCGTCCTCGGCATCTGCGGCGGGTTCCAGATGCTCTCCAAGTGCATCGAGGACGACGTGGAGTCCGGGCACGGCACGGTCGACGGGCTGGGCCTGCTCGACGTCGACATCCGCTTCCAGCCACGGAAGACCCTCGCCACACCGGCGAGCACGGCGTGGGGCGAACCCGTCACCGGCTACGAGATCCACCACGGCCAGGTCGTGCGCAGCACCGAGGACCCGCTCATCGGCGACGAGGGCGCCCAGACCGACCGGATCCTCGGCACGCACTGGCACGGACTGCTGGAGAACGACACGTTCCGCCGAAAGTTCCTGCTCTGGGCCGCCGAGCGCGCGAGCCGGGACTTCGAACCGGGCGAGGTGAGCTTCCAGGCCGCCCGCGAGGCCCAGCTGGACCTGCTGGGCGACCTGGTCGCCGATCACCTCGACACGAAGGCCGTCATCGACCTGCTGGAACGAGGAGCTCCCGCGGGGCTTCCGTTCGTGCCGCCCGGCGCCCCACCAGCTGCGGAATAGCGAGCCCCGCCAGCACGAGACCACCGGCCGCGGCCTGCAGCCCGCTCAGGTCCTCCCCGAGGAACACCCAAGCCGAGAACATCCCGAACACCGGCACCAGCAACGAGAACGGCGCCACGACGGACGACTCGTACTGGCGCAGCAGGAATCCCCACACGGCGAACCCGAGCAGCGTCGAGATCCACGAGACGTACCCGACCGCGCCGATCCCGGCCCAGTCGAGGCGGCCGAGCGCGCTCATGTCCTCGGTGAGCGCCGACAGCGCGAACAGCGGCAGCACCGCGACCGCGCTCACCCAGACCATGAACCGCAACGTGTCCGCGGGCCGCGCGTACCGCATCAGCACGTTCGACACGCCCCAGCAGGCCGCCGCGGCGATCAGCAGCACGAACCCGAGCAACGGCGACGAGAGCCCGTAGTCCCACGCGATCACCCCGATGCCCGCGACGGCCAGCGCGATTCCGGTGATCTGCACGGACTTCGGTCGTTCGCGCAGCACGACCGCCGCGAACAGCGTCGTGAAGATCACCTGGCTCTGCAGCACCAGCGATCCCAGGCCGGCCGGCATGCCCGCCTTCAGGCCGATGAACAGGAAGCTGAACTTAGCCACGCCGAGCACCAGTCCGACCGAGATGACCCACTTCCACGCGACGGACGGCCGTCCGACGAAGAAGATCGCGGGCACGGCCGCCGCGAGGAAGCGCAGCGCGGAGAACAGGATCGGCGGGAACTCGTCCAGGCCCACCTTCAACACGACGAAGTTGAAACCCCAGATGGCGGCGACCAGCAGGGCGAGCAGAACGTGGCGTGGGCTCATGCCCTCAAGCTTGCGCGTGCTAACTGTTTAGCACTAGTTCCGTTTCCTACGTCGTTAGGTTTAGCATCGCTACATGCTCGATCTGGGAAGACTGAAGGCGCTGCACGCCATCGCCGTGCACGGCACGGTCGGCGCCGCGGCGGACGTGCTCGGCTACACGCCGTCCGCGGTCTCGCAGCAGATCGCCAAGCTCGAACGCGAAACCCGCACCACGCTGCTGGAACGCAACGGCCGGGGTGTCCGCCTCACCGACGCCGCCCGCCTGCTCGCCGACACCGCGGGCCAGGTCCTCAAGCTGGTCGAGGAGGCCGAGGTCGCGCTGGAGGAACAGCGCGGCGCCGCGATCGGCCGCCTGTGCATCGGATCGTTCGCCACCGCCGCGCGAGGTCTGCTGCCGGACGTCCTCGTGGGGCTGACCGAGCAGCACCCGGCGCTCGACGTGCGGCTCACGGAGATCGACCCGCCCTACGCCACCGAGGCCGTCGCACGCGGCGAGCTCGACATGGCGATCGTGCACGACTGGGCGAACACGCCGCTGCCTGTGCCGGAGTCGCTGTCCCGCAGCTACATCGGTGACGACGTCGCCGAGGTCATGATCCCGGTCACGAACCCGTTGTCGGACAGGGAGTTCCTCGAACCCGCCGACCTCGCCGGTGAGCGGTGGATCTGCCAGACGGAGGGGTCGATCTGCTTCGACTGGCTGGAGCGGACGTTCCACGGCGCGGGCATCGAACCCGTGGTGGCGTACCGGATCAGCGAGTACCGGACGCAGATGGCGTTGCTGGCCAAGGGGATCGGGGTCGCCCTGATCCCGCGCCTGGGCAGGGGAGAGGTGCCGGGCAACGTCAAAGCCGTGCCGTTGCGTCCCACGCCCACGCGGCGGCTGTACGCGGTGTGGCGGACCCAGGCCTCGCGCCGCCCGGCGATCAAGGCCGCGCTGGAGGTGATCGAGCAGGTCGCCGGCTAAGGGCCTGTGTCGACCACGTGCGTCTTGCCGGGCGCCATGGCCTTCAGCAGTGCCTTGGCCTCGCTGACCACCGCCTTGAGGTCCTTCGCCGTGGTCTTGAAGTAGGGCTCGATCGTGAGCGTCGCGGTGTCCTTGGTCTCCACGACGTTCCAGGTGCCGTGCAGGTACCCGTCCACGAGGAACGTCGGCGGGAACACTCCGTTGCGCACCGCGCCCCACCGCGACCGCGCGTCCTCGTTCATGATCCGCGACCGGTCCGCGTGGCCCAGCAGCACGTTGTCGAACGAGGGCAGCAGCCGCGCGGGCGCCGGGGTGTCCTCCGGCACGAGCACGCCGTCCGGCACGTCGAACAGCACCTTGCCGTCGGAGTTGCGGTACTGCACGAGATCCATCCGCGCCGCGTGCGCCTTCAGCCCGGTCATCCGCGACCAGGCCTGCACGTCCGCGAGCGTCGACGGCCCGAACGCCCGCAGGTACCGCGTGATCAGCTCCGGCACGGCGGCCTCGGACGGCAGGTCGCGGCCGAGCCACGTGGCCATCGCGACGTTCTGCGGAACGCCGCCCACGCCCCAGATCCCGCGCGGCGGCACCTGGACCATCGGCACCAGCATCTGCGCCTGCGTCGACAGCTCGCGGGCCGTCGGTCCGGGGAAGTGTTCCCGCAGGTGCGCGCCGATCTCCGCGACCGTGCGCGGTTCGGTGTCGACGAACTCGCGCGTGATCCGTGCCAGCTTCGCGAAGTCGATCTCGACGCGGGTGGCCGGTGGCATGACGTTCTTCGCCCACTTGTCGAGCTCCGGCTGCAACGCCGTGCGCATCAGGTACACGTCGTCGGCCGAGATGAGGTGCAACGTGCCGCGCCACAACGTCATGCGCACCAGCGAGCGGTCGATGATCAGCTCGCTCAGCGCGCCGAAGTCGAACGAGCGCAGCCGCGTCCACAGCGCGAGGTACGGCGGCACCGGCGCTTGGGCCTGGAGGCCGCCGAGGTGCTCGACGGCGGCCACGATCGGCATTTCCGTGCGGTCCAGCAGCATCTGCCGCGCGAGGAGCGTCCGGTTGAGAGTGCGGTTCGAAAGAGTGTTCACAGCGATCCGAAGAACTTCCTGATGTCCTGGACCAGCAGGTCCGGTTCCTCCATCGCGGCGAAGTGACCGCCGCGGTCGAACTCGCTCCAGTGCACGATCGTCGGGATCATCTTGTCCGCCAGCGACCGCACCGGCGTGCCGACGTCGTGCGGGAACACCGCCACGCCCGTCGGCACCGTCGTCGGCTGCTGCTGACCCCACGACGCGGACTGCTCCTTGTAGAGCTGAGCCGAGGAGCCCGCGGTGCCGGTGAACCAGTACACGGACACGTTGGTCAGCATCTGGTCGCGGTCCACGGCGTCCTCGGGCACGTCCGCGCAGTCGGTCCAGTCGTGGAACTTCTCCACGATCCACGCGAGTTGCCCGACCGGTGAGTCGGTCAGCCCGTAGGCGACCGTGCGCGGCCGGGTGCGCTGGACGTGCATGTAGCCGGAGAGCTCCTTCTGGTAGTGGTCGAGCGTCTCCAGCGCCTTGAGCTCGTCGGCGGTCAGGTCGTTGACGCCGTGCGGCCGGAACGTCAGCAGCATGTTCACGTGCACGCCGACCACGTGCTCGGGGAAGACCCTGCCGATTTCCTGTGCGATGCCGGAGCCCCAGTCGCCGCCCTGCGCGCCGTAGCGGTCGTAGCCCAGGCCCTCCATGAGCTTCGCGAACGCCCAGGCGACGCGCAGCACGTTCCAGCCGGTCCTGCGCACCGGCCCGGAGAAGCCGAAACCGGGAATGGACGGGATGACCAGGTGGAAGTCCTCGGACAGCGGCTCGATCACGTTCAGGAACTCGACGAACGAGCCGGGCCAGCCGTGGATCAGCAGCAGCGGGAGCGCGTCCGGGTTCTTCGACCGCACGTGCAGGAAGTGGATGCGCTGCCCGCCGATCTCGGTCGTGAACTGCGGGTAGGAGTTGATCCGCGCTTCCTGCGCGCGCCAGTCGAACCCGTCCGCCCAGTACTCGGCGAGCGGGCGCAGGTACGTCAGCGGGATGCCGTAGGACCAGCCGACGTCCGGCAGGTCCTCCTCCGGCCAGCGCGTCCTGGCCAGGCGCGAGCGGAGGTCGTCGACCTCCGCCTGCGGGACCTCGATGCGGAACGGCGTGATCTCCATGGCCCCCACGCTATGAGCTCTTGCGGACAGCTTCCGTCCGCGATCAGCAGAACTTCTCGATCAACTCCTCGAAGAACCCGCCGGCCTCGATCGCCGCCTTCTCCTGGTCGCCGTCGCGGACCGCGTGCAGCAGCCCGGTGTGCGACACCTGGTCACCTCCCGGCTGGCTGGTGTCGACAGAAGCCGCCACCGAAGCTTTGACCGCCTCGGTCAAGCCCTGGTACAGCTCCGCCAGAAGCGTGTTGTGCGAGCACTGGACGAGCAGCACGTGGAACGCGGTGTCGTGCTCGACCACCTCGGTCCACTGCTCGGCCTCCATCGCCGCGTCGCGCTTGCGCAGCAGCTCGGTGAGACGTGCCAGCTCGGCGTCCGTGCGGTGCTTCGCGGCCAGGCGCGCGCCCTCCATCTCGAGGGTGCGGCGGACCTGGAGCACCTCCTTCAGCTCCGTCCCGCACATGCGGCGGACCGCGCCGGAGATCTCGCTGGTCGCGCGGACGAACGTGCCGTCGCCCTGCCGCACCTCCAGCAGGCCGGCGTGCGAAAGCGCGCGCACGGCCTCGCGGACCGTGTTCCTGCCCACCCCGAGCGCGGTGACCAGCTCGGGCTCGGGCGGGATGCGCTGCCCGACGGGCCATTCGCCGCTGGTGATCGCACCCCTCATCTGGTCGATCACCTGGTCGACGAGGCCTGCACGTCGGGTAGTGGCCAACGGCACAGCGTCATCCTTTCATCCGAACATCCCATGTCTGCGATAGTGGTGCCCGTGACGATTCAGCAGACGACTCTTGCCGCACAGACTGCCACCGATCCCGGTCGCAGGGTGTTGGTCGTCAAGAATCGTCACGTTCCGCTGGTCGGGTCCACGCTGCTCGCGATCGGGGTCGCCCTCGCGGCGGCGAATCTCCGCCCTGCGGTGACCAGTCTGGCCTCGGTGCTCGGCGATGTCCGCGCCGCCCTTGGGGTTTCGGCCGCTTGGACCAGCGCGTTGACGGCCGTTCCGGCGCTTTGCTTCGGCTTCGCGGCGTTCGCGGCGCCGTGGCTCGGCCGCCGCCTCGGCATGGCCCGCGCGATCGGACTTTCCCTGGGGGTGCTCACGCTCGGCCTGGTGCTGCGCGTGATCGACGGTCCGTGGGTCGTGCTGGGCGGCACTTTCATCGCGTGCGCGGGCATCGCCGTGTCCAACGTGCTCATCCCGGTGGTGGTGAAGGCTTCCTTCCCGGACAAGGTCGGTCTCATCACCGGTGTCTACACGGGAGCGCTCGCCGCGGGCGCCGCGCTTGCTGCTGCGCTGACCCCACGGCTGGAGGACTACCTCGGCTCGTGGCGCCTCGCCGTCGGTGCGTGGGCGCTGCTGTCGGCCGGTGCGGTGATCGTGTGGCTCGCCGGTGCGCGGCACGGTTCCTCGGCGTCCGTGGTGCGGTCGGCCGCGCCCGCCGAGAAGCGGTCGTTGGTGCGCAGCCCGCTGGCATGGGTGATCACGGTGTTCTTCGGCCTGCAGTCGCTGTTCGCCTACACCGTCATGGGCTGGCTGCCCGCGATGCTCGTCGACTCCGGCGTGGACCGGAACACCGCCGGCATGCTGCTCGCGGTGTCGATGCTGCTCGGCGTGCCGGTCAGTCTCTTCGTGCCGCCGATCGCGGCGAAGTTCTCCAGCCAGGCGCCGATGGTGCTGGTGCTCGGCGTGCTGTCGTTCGCGGGCATGCTCGGGATGCTGCTGGCGCCCGCGGTCGCCCCCGGCCTGTGGGTGGTGCTGATCGGGTTCGGCATGGGCATGTTCCCGCTGGCGCTGCTGATCATGTCGCTGCGCACCAAGTCCACTTCGGACACCGCACGGCTGTCCGCGATGGCGCAGAGCCTCGGCTATCTGATCGCGGCTTCCGGCCCGTTCGCGTTCGGTCTGCTGCGTGACGCCACCGGATCGTGGTCGGTGTCGCTGGTGCTGCAGCTCGTGCTGCTGGCCGCGCTGACCGGCCTGGGCGTGGTCGCGGGACGTCCCCGCTACATCTAGTCAGGAATCGAGAAGCTTCGCGTTCTCGCTGGTCCTAGCGTTGTCGGCATGGACATCACCATTCACGCCACGTTCCTCCCGCACACCGACCCCGAAGCGTCGCTGACCTTCTACCGCGACCTGCTCGGCTGGGAGGTCCGCGCCGACGTCGGTCAGGGCGCGATGCGCTGGATCACGGTCGCGCCCGCCGGTTCCGGTTCGTCCGTCGTGCTCGAACCGCCCGCCATGGCGGAGGGACTCACCGACTCACAGCGCACGGCGATCGCCGAGATGATCGAAGGCGGCTCGTACGGGTACATCCAGCTGTCGACGCCCGATCTCGAAGCCGTGTTCGACAAGTTGCAGGGCAGCGGCGCCGACGTCGTGCAGGAGCCGACCGATCAGCCGTGGGGTGCGCGCGACTGCGTGTTCCGCGACCCGGCCGGCAACAACGTCCGGATCATCCAGGCCTAGTGCCGCACTAGTTCGAGGCGAAACCGCGGTGCAGCACCGTGAGCTGGTCGGCGAGGTAACGGGCCCACGCCTTCGCCCGGTCCCAGTCCGGTGCGGCACCGCCGAAACTGACGGGGCCGATGGCGCCGAGCCTGCGCACCATGCGGGTGACGTCGTTGGGCACCGGCGGAGTGCCGCGGTGGAACAACCACATGGGCGTGTGTTTGAGGGAAACCTTGTGCCGCCGCACGAACCGGTGCGCGTCGCGCGTGGCGGCGTCGCCCATGATCACGGCACCGAACCCGTGCAACGTGTCGGCCGCGGCGACCGAGAGCACGGTGACTCTCAGCCCGCAGCCCGCGAGTTCGGTGCCGATGATCTCTGCTATCTCGTCGGTGGCGGCGATTCTCGAGGTGTACGCGACGAGGACTCTGTCAGTCATCGCTGCATCGTTGTTGGTGGTTCTGGTTTTCGGCAGCGTCAGAAGTCCCTGTCGTGCAAGGCCTTTCAGTCCAACGGCAGGTTCAGGAGCGCGTTTTCCACGAGCTCTGGCATAGCCGGATGGATCCAGTACTGCCCGCGCGCCATGGTTTTCGCGTCCAGACCGAAGCTCATCGCCTGGATGATCGGCTGGATCACCGTCGACGCCTGCGGCCCGATGATGTGCGCGCCGAGCAGCTGCCCGGTCGCGGGATCGGCGATCAGCTTCGCGAAACCGGTCGTGTCCTCCATCGCCCAGCCGTACGCGATGCTCGCGTAGGCCTGGCTCGCGGTGACGTACCGGATGCCCTTCTCCTCGGCCTGCTCCTCGGTGAGACCGACGCTCGCGATCTGCGGGCTGGAGAACACCGCGGCGGGCACGAACCGGTGGTCGCTCTTCATCGGGTCGTCGGGGTTCAGCAGGTTGTGCTGCACGACCTTGGCTTCGTGGTTCGCGACGTGCTTGAGCTGGTAGTCCGAGCTGATGTCGCCCAGCGCGAGGATGTGCGACTGGCTGGTGCGCTGGTACTCGTCGACCTTGATCCGACCGTCGTCGTGGGTCTCGATGCCGGCGTTGCGCACGTCGAGCAGGTCGGTGTTCGGCTTCCTGCCGGTCGCGATGAGAAGCTGGGCCGCCTCAACGGTTTCCGCGCCCTCAGGTCCTTCGAGGTGGAGCTTGACGCCCGTCGCGGTCTTCTCGGCACGGGTGGTCTTGCGGTTGAGGCGGACGTCCCACTTCTGCTTCGCGACGTCGGTGAAGCGCTCGGCGATCTCCAGGTCCTCGTGGCGGAGGAGGAGGTTCGAGCGGGCGATCACGGTGACCTTGACGCCGAAGCTGCTGAAGACGTGGGCGAACTCGCTCGCGATGAAACCGCTGCCGACGATGATCAGGCTCTCGGGGAGCTCGTCGAGGCGCATGATCGTGTCGCTGGTGTGGTAGCCGGTCGTGTCCAGGTCCGCGATGTCGGGGATGCTGGGGCGGCTGCCGGCTGCTACGACGATTCGGTCCGCTGTGATGGTTTCGCCGGTGCCGGTGTTGATGGTGTGCGCGTCCTCGAACGTCGCGGTGCCCTCGTAGACCGTCACGTTGGGGTTCTCGTTGGCGCGCCAGTTGCGGCCGCCTTCGGCGATCGGGTCGATGCGGTTGAAGATGCGGTCCCGGATCTGTGGCCAGTTCACCTTGTCCAGGTGGGCGTCCACGCCTAGTTTCTTGGCGTTTGCTGGGGCTGCGGCCTGGTCGGCGGTGTGGACGAACATCTTGGTGGGGATGCAGCCCACGTTCAGGCAGGTGCCGCCGAAGGTTCCCTTTTCGAGGATGGCTATCTGCCAGCCTGCCATCGCCTCGTTCGGGATGGAGTTGCCGGAGCCGGTGCCGATGATGACCAGGTCGAAGTGCCTCACGTGTGGATCCAACCATCCTGGGGATGGGGGTGTTCCCGTGTTGGGGTTACGTGGGGCTTACGCGCCGGTTTTGTTGGTCGTCCCCCTGGTGCGTTGGCGTCTGCCTGTTTCGTGTCCGTAGGTTGGTTGCGGTTGGGCGGGTGTCGTGCCTGTTTCAGGATTTCTGGGGCGCTGCCCCAGACCCCGCCAATCTGATCAAAGACCGGCCAGCGCCGTCTGCGGGTTGATGGCACGCCTGACGCTCCTATAGATGTCAAGCGATGGCTGCGAGGTCTTTCATGATCGCTGTGTGTGCTTCGCGGAGGATGTAGCGCTTGAGGCAGCGGAGGATGTCGCGTTTGGTGAGGCCTTGTTCGGTGCGTCGTTGCAGGTAGGCCTGGGTGCGTGGGCAGTAGCGCAGGCGGACGACGGCGACGACGTGCAGGACGCGGTTGGCTTGGCGTTCGCCGCCTTTGTTGAGGCGGTGCCGGTCGGTTCGTCCGGATGAGGCTGGGAGTGGGGCGACGCCGCAAAGTTTGGCGAAGGAGGCTTCGCTGCGGAGTCGTTCGGGGTTGTCGCCGGCGGTGACGAGGAGCTGGCCTGCGACGTCGGTGCCGATGCCGAGCAGGCGGACCAGGGTCGGGGCGGTGGCGGTGACCAGCCGGTCGAGGTGTTTGTCGAGCTGGGTGATCTGCTGGTTGAGGGCGATGATTCGCTCGGCTATGGAGCGCAGGGCGAGCATGGTGCCGTGGATGGGGTTGGCCAGCTTGGTGAGGTCGGGTTCCAGGGCGGTGCAGGCGGTGAGCAGTGCCTTGGTTTGCTTGCCGCGTAAGGTTTCGCGGATCTCGGCGGGTGCGGTGGTGATGAGGTTGGTGAGTTCGTTGCGGGCGGCGGTGCGGGCTTTGACCGCGCCACCGCGGGCGATGCGCAGGACGCGGATGGACTCGATCGGCCCGTCGGCGGTTTTGGGTGTGGCGGTTTTGTCGTCGGAGATGACGGCGCGGGCGGCGTTGATGGCGTCGATGACGTCGGATTTGCCGTGGCTGCGGCGGGTTCGCCGGTCGGGGCGGGAGACT
>NZ_BBOJ01000014.1 GCF_000974445.1 Lentzea aerocolonigenes | reverse complement strand
ACCGACAGCGGAAACTCAGCCTTGAGGGCGGCGATGATCTGGGTTTTCACCCTCGCCCCTGCTCCCTCAAGGCCCGCAATTTTTTCAGGTAGGCGACTTCCGCGGACAGCAGCAGGTTCTCCGCCCGCAACCGTTCCAGCTCACTGTCGGCAGGCGCGGACGCACCACCGGCAGGACGGCCCTTCCGCTTGGGCCGCAACGCTTCCTCGCCCTCACTGCGATACGCCCGACCCCAGGTCTCGACCAGCTTGGGCGAGGACAGACCGTGCTCGCGCGCCAGCTCGAGCGCCGTCGCCTCACCACTGACATACCGGCGCACGACCTCGAGCTTGAACTCGAACGTGAACGACGGCTTGCCCGGCTTCCTCATCAGCGCTCCCGCGCTCCGCAGCATCCAACGATCACGCAAGCGTCGCACCGCCGTCGGCGACACACCCAACCGGGTCGCCACAGCCTTCGCGCCATACCCGTTCTCGAACAACACGACAGCGGATGCCCGCTCCCGCTCAGACAACGAACTACCTGGATGCACCCCACCACTCCCCGGAGAGCCGGAACTGGATTCCCAGTCCAACTTCCGGGGAGCGGTTCATCCACGTCAGGTGGATGTGAAGGCGCCCTTCATCACTCACATCAGCGCGGCGATCCGGCGCGCCACGTCCTCGGAGCGTTCCAGCGGCAACATGTGCCCCGCCTTCGGGTAGATCACGAACTCCGCCGACGGCAACGCCTCCGCCAGCACCCGTGAATGCCGCAGAGGCGTGAGCACGTCCCACGACCCGGCCATCACGACGGTGGGCACGTCCGACAGCACCGCGAGCGCCTCCCGCCGCTGGTGCAGCGTCAGCTCCTCGCGGATCCCGACGAACGCCGCACCGCTCGTGTTGCCCGCCATCGCCGCGGCGGCCCGCACGTCGGCCCAGCGCGGCCGATGCCCGAACGTCACTCTCAGGCCAGGCGTGATCAAGCGGCCGAACCCGACCTTCGGCCGCCTGATCAGCCATCGCCCGGCGAGCAGCTCCGCGCCGCTCTGCCCGGGCAGGTCCCCGCACGACGTGGCGATCAACGCCACCCCCGTCACGCGCGAGAACAACTCGGGACGCTGCTCAGCCAGCGCCATGATCGTCATGCCACCGAGGGAATGCCCGGCCAGCACGATCCGCCCGCTCGGGACGCGCTCCTCCAGCACCGCCGCCAGGTCGTCGGCGAGCTCGGAGATCGTCCCCGCGCCGGTGGACTTCCCGTGCCCGCGCACGTCGTACCGGACCACCCGCCCGGGCAGAGCGGCTGCGACGCGGTCCCACGTCGTGAGGTCCATCGTCCAGCCGTGCAGCAGAACCGCGGTCACGCCGGAGGTCGAGTCTCCCGACTCGACGACGTTCAGCCGATCAAGAACGAACGACGCCACGAGCGCATCCCCGGCTTTCCGACGAGTCCGGCCTCTTCCAGGAACGACATGATCCGTTCCCCCGACCAGCGAATGGTCTCCTGGAACCGCGGGTTCGCCAGCGCCTGACGACGGGCCTCCCGCACATCGAGCCCCACAGCGGCGTACACGGCCGGGTTGATGATCGTGCGAGTGATCATCATCGACACGTACCCGATGAGCCACTTCTGGTACGGCAACTCGAAACCGCGGAGGTCCGCCATCCCGCGCACCAGCTCCTCACGCGCGAACCGCACGTGCCGAGCCTCCTCCAACACGTGGATCCGGTTCACCATCCGCACGATCGGCTGGATCGTGTCGTCGTTCATCGCCTCGCGCTGCAACCGGTCGAGGATCTCCTCGGCGACCAGGATCGACCCGTACATCGCCGGCCCGTACCCGATCGCCGGCAGCAGCTTCCCCAGCCGGTGGGTCGAACGAACAGGTCCGTACGGCGGGCACCCGATCCGTTCCACGAGCCGGGCGAACATCGTCGAGTGCCGGCACTCGTCGGCCACCTCGGTCAGCGCGTACTGGGCGTGCCGCGAGGTCGGGTCGGTGTTGTAGACGACCTTGACCAGCATCTGCATGAGCAGCAGCTCGAACCACAGCCCGACCGACGCGATCGAGGCCAGCTCGTGCTTGGACAGCTCGATGCGCTGCTCGTGCGTCAACGAGTCGTAGAGAGGCGTGCCGTAGAGCGAAATGCGCTGTTCAGGGATGTAGAAGAGCCCGTCGACCAGAGGCGCGGACCAGTCGATGTCCACCTCGGGGTCGTAGAACTTCTCGGCGGACGACTTGAGCAGCCTCTCCGCTGTCTTCTCCCGATCGGCGACCCTCATCGGTTGCCCTCCCCGGTAAGTGTTACTTGAGGTAACGGTTACTTCTGGTAGCGTGCGTCACATGGCACGCACTGTCAAGGGGCCGGACGCGCGACGCGAACGCTGGAAGGGGCATCGCGAGCAGCGCAGGGCGGAGTTCGTGGAGGCCACGATCGCCGCCGTCGCCAAGAAGGGCCCCGACGTCGGCATGGAGGACGTGGCCGCGGAGGCCGGCGTCAGCAAACCCGTGCTGTACCGGCACTTCACCGACAAGTCGGACCTGTACCTGGCCGTGGGCCAGCGGGCCACCGAGCTGCTGATGGAACGGATGAGCCCGGCGCTCGCCACCGACGGCCCGATCAAGGACCGCATCCGCAGGATCGTCGACGCCTACCTGTCCGTCGTCGAGGACAACCCGAACCTCTACCGGTTCGTGGTGAAGGGGTCCTTTGTGGACCGGCCGGTCGAGAAGGACGTGGTGCAGGAGGACAAGAACCTCATCGCGAACACCCTCGCCCGCATCCTCGGCGACTACCTGCGGGCGTTCGACATGGACTCGGGCGGCGCCGAGCCGTGGGCGCACGCGCTCGTCGGCATGGTGCAGAACGCGGGCGACTGGTGGCTCGACCGCCAGACCATGTCGCGCGAGAACCTCAGCGACTACCTCGCCACGATCATCTGGCACGCGATCGACGGGCTGTTGCGCTCGGCGGGCGTCCAGGCGGACCCGGCGAAGCCACTCACCCCACTCCGATTGGTGGACTAGATGAGCGAGCACGACGAAGACGGCTACACCGGCGAAGCCGTCCTGGTCTTCGGCACCGACGAGGTCGCGGTGAGCGTCGAGCTGCGCGGCTACTTCCAGCCGATCGACGGCCGCTACCACTGGTACGGCCGGGTGAAGAAGAACGACGAGGTCACCAGCCGTGTCGAGGCGGGCGCGCGCACCGCGTTGCTGCGCACCCCCACCGGGCAGGCGGAGGGCGCGCTGACCGACCCCGACCCGTGGGGCCGCTACCGCGTCGGCGGCGTCTCCACCCCGCCGTACCGGATCGAAGAACCCGCCGAACACTGAAGAAGCCCCGGTCAGAGCTGACCGGGGCTTCTTCGTTCAACGACCTCAGGCGCCGAAACCGACCTTGCGCGAGTCCTGCGGGCCGATCTCCACGTACGCGACGCGGCCAGCGGGCACGACGAACCGCGCACCCTTGGCGTCCACCAGCGACAGCACGCTGGACTTGCCGGACACCGCGTCCGCCACCAGAGCCTCAACGTCCGACGGGTTGAGCTCACTGGTCACGACGAGTTCCCGCGGGCTGTCCGCGACGCCGATCCTGACCTCCACGCTGACCTCCGTGCTCAAAGAGAAAAACTGATCCCGAGCCTACCTAGCCCAGACCCAGCTGCGTCATGCGCCGCGCGTGGGACTGCTGGAGCCGGCGGAACAACTGACCGATCCCGGCGAGGTCTCCCGAGCCCCGCACGATGAGCTCCGACAGCCCGTCCCGCTCCGCCACCACGTACTGGGCCTGCGTCAACGCCTCGCCGAGCAGCCGGCGGCCCCACAGCGCGAGCCGGTCGCGCACCCGCGGATCCGACTCGACGGCGGCCAGGACTTCGCGCTCAGCGAACGCCGAGTGGCCCGTGTCGGCGAGCACGGCGAGCACCAGCTCGCGCGTCGGCTCGTCGAGCCACTCCGCCACCTCGCGGTAGAAGTCGGCGGCCAGGCCGTCGCCCACGTACGCCTTCACGAGCGACTCGAGCCACGACTTGGGGCTCGTCGACTCGTGGAACGCGTCGAAGCCCTTCACGAACGGCGCCATCGCGTCCTCGACCTTGAGGCCCTCGGCGGCGAGGTACTTCTGCAACAGCGTGAAGTGACCGATCTCCGCGGCGGCCATCTGCGCCAGCGCGGCACGCCCGGCCAATGTCGGCGCAGAACGCGAGTCCTCCGTCATCCTGTCGAAGGCCGAGAGCTCGCCATATGCGAGCGCTCCGAGAAGATCGACAACACCCTCCGCAACACCCATGAGACCGAACTCTAGTGGTGAACCGGGTCTTGCCAGCTAGAATGGTCCCGGACGCCCGGCGTGACGAGTGTGACGAACCGCCGCGAGGCGCACGAAATGGTGCGCGTACACCTTTCCCGCAGCTGCTCATCGAGCGCGGTCGAGAGGCCCGGCCAGGGCTCGTACGCGCTTGGTACGAGAGAGGCTGATCACCCTGACCGCTGAAGTAGAAGCACATCTGGACCCGGTCCTCCTGGAGCACAGCGAGGCCGGAGTACCCGAAGAGGACACGTCGCACCCGCTGCTGGCAGACGCCCCGGTGCAGTCCGAATCCCCCACGTTCGCCGAGCTGGGAGTGCGTGACGAGATCGTCAGGGCACTCGGCGAGGCCGGCATCGTCCGCACGTTCGCCATCCAGGAGCTGACGCTCCCCATCGCCCTCGCCGGCGACGACGTCATCGGCCAGGCGCGCACCGGCACCGGCAAGACCCTCGGGTTCGGCGTGCCGCTGCTGCACCGCATCGACACGCCCGGCGACGGCACCCCGCAGGCCCTTGTGGTCGTTCCCACCCGTGAGCTGTGTCTCCAGGTCGCGCACGACCTCACCGACGCGTCGAAGCACCTCGGGGTCAAGGTCGCCGCGATCTACGGCGGCATCCCCTACGAGCGGCAGATCGCGCAGCTCCGCAAGGGCGTCGACGTCGTCATCGGCACGCCCGGCCGCCTGCTCGACCTCGCCGAGCAGCGTCACCTGGTGCTCGGCAAGGTCCGCATGCTGGTGCTCGACGAGGCCGACGAGATGCTCGACCTGGGCTTCCTGCCGGACATCGAGCGCATCCTGACCATGGTTCCCGACGAGCGGCAGACGATGCTGTTCAGCGCGACCATGCCCGGCCCGATCATCACGCTGGCCCGCACGTTCCTCACTCAGCCGACGCACATCCGCGCCGAGGAGAACGACGCAGGTCAGACGCACGAGAACACCTCGCAGTTCGTCTACCGGGCGCACTCGATGGACAAGCCGGAGATGCTGGCCCGCGTGCTGCAGGCCCGCGACCGGGGTCTGACGATGGTCTTCGCCCGCACCAAGCGGACGGCGCAGAAGGTCGCCGACGACCTGACCGAACGCGGGTTCGCCGCGGCCGCCGTGCACGGTGACCTGGGCCAGGGCGCTCGCGAGAAGGCGCTGCGGGCGTTCCGCGCCGGCAAGGTCGACGTGCTGGTGGCCACCGACGTCGCCGCGCGCGGCATCGACATCGACGACGTCACGCACGTCATCAACTACCAGTGCCCCGAGGACGAGAAGACCTACGTCCACCGCATCGGCCGCACGGGCCGTGCCGGGCGCACGGGTGTCGCCGTCACGTTCGTCGACTGGGACGAGACGAACCGCTGGCAGGTGGTCAACGACCTGCTCGGTCTCGGCCAGCCGCTGCCGGTGGAGACGTACTCCACCTCCGACCACCTGTTCGCCGACCTGGGCATCCCGTCCGGTTCCACGGGCCGGTTGCCGATGAGCCACCGCACCCGCGCCGGCCTGGACGCCGAGGAGGAGGAGAACCTCGACACCGGCAAGCGCAAGCGCCGTCGTCGCACGGGCTCCACTCGTGGCGCCGAAGCGGCACCGGAGGCGAACGAGGAGACCCGGCCGAAGCGCTCCCGCTCGCGCACCCGCAGCCGCGCCGGTGTGCCGGTCGAGGGTGAGCAGGCCGACTCAGCCGCCGCCGAGGCGTCGGACAAGACCCCGTCCGACAAGCCCCGCAGGCGTCGGCGTCGCCGAACCTCTGCCGAACAGGCCGCACCTTCGGCAGACTGATCGCCATGTCGTCCCCCGGTTCCGACGTCACCGAGATCGAGGACGTCCTCGACGAGCCAGCGCACGAGACCGCGTCCGGTGCCGCGCCCGTCGTCGAACGTCCGCCAGCCAGGTCGTGGCGCACCCGCGCCGACTTCGTCGCGGTCGCGCTGATCGCCGTGGTGTCGCTCGTCGCGTCCGTGCTGACCTGGGCGTTCAGCGATGCTCGTGCCACGACGTCGGTCACCGGGCCGTCGTCGTGGGATCCGCTGCCCGAGGTGACCGCGCTGCCTCCGTCGCTCGCCGAGGTGTGGCGTGCGAAGAGCGGCGCGACCCAGTCCCCCGTGGTCGTGCTGACCCCGTCGAAGGACACGGGCGAGGAGAAGCCGTCGACGGTGGTGACCGGCGACGGCGGCGAGGTCAACGGGCGCGACCCCCTCACGGGTGACGTCCGGTGGACGTACGAGCGCGATCTGCCGCTGTGCGTGGTGAGCACGGGCTGGGGCCGCGCCATGGCCCTGTACTCGAAGGGCACGAACTGCTCGGAGCTCACCTCGCTCGACGGTGTCACCGGCGAGCGGCGGGCGCAGCGCAACGGCGACGCGGAACCGGGCACGGCGCTGCTCAACGAGGGTTCACACCTCATCGCGACCGGGTCGAAGTACCTCGAGGTCTACCGGCGCGACGACCTGGTGAAGTCGCTGGAGTACGGCAGCCTGCGCGCGATCGTGAACCCCGGCAAGCAGCCGCGGGTCGGGTGCGCGTTCGGCTCGGTCGCGGTGTCGTCCGGCAAGTTCGCGCTGATCGAGCGCTGCCCGGACGACAGCTCCGACCGGGTCTCGGTGCTCAAGCCGAACCCGGACAAGTCCGACGAACCGAAGGTGTTCACGAGCGTCGTCACCGCCGGCAAGAACGCGCAGGTCGTGGCCGTGACGGACAAGCTCGCCGCGGTCGCGTTGCCGAACCCGAGCCGGATCGCGGTGTACGACGCCGAGAGCGGCGCCCTGGTCACCGAGACGCCGGTCGACGTGCCCGCGGCGGACTTCGTCGAGCCGCCGAACCACGTGGCGCGCTCGTTCTCGACCAAGACGAACGTGTTCTGGTTCTCCGGTTCGAAGACGATCGCCCTGGCGCTCGACACGCTCACTCCACAGTGGACGGCCGAGGGCACGCTGGGTGCCGGCACGACCCTCGCGGGCCGTGCGCTCATCCCGGTGAAGGACGGCCTTCGGGTGTACGAGCAGACCACCGGTCAGCTCGTGGGCACGATCCGGGTGAACCGCGAGGGCCACACCGGCCCTGTGCAACTCGCCACAGCCGGTCCCGTCGTGCTGGAGCAGCGTGGCGAAACCCTGGTCGCACTGCGATAGTTCCCTCGTGTACTCGCAGCTCAGCCCGCACCGGGCGCAACGTGTCGACCTGCCTGGCCGTTACGGCACCATCGCGGCGCTGCGCGCGCCCGCCGTGGGCGACGACGCGTTGCGCACGACAGCGCTGCTGGTGCCGGGCTACACGGGTTCCAAAGAGGACTTCGCGCCGATGATCGACTCGATCGCGGACGCCGGTTTCGAGGTGCTGGCGATCGACCTGCCGGGCCAGCAGGACTCGCAGGGCCCTGACGACGAGGCGCTCTACCGGCCGGGTCCGCTCGGGTCGGTGATCGCCGAGCTGATCGAGAAGATCGCGGCGGACGGCCGGAAGGTCCTGTTGCTCGGCCACTCCTACGGTGGTCTCGTATCGCGGGCCGCGGTGTTCGCCGGTGCCCCGATCGCCGGTCTCACGCTGATGTCGTCGGGTCCGTCCGAACTGCCCGCCGGCGAGCGCCGCACGGTGCTGGAGGTCGGCGAGCACGTGCTGGCCGAGCAGGGCGTCGAGGGCACGCACAGGCTGAACGAGCTGCGGTCGTCGCAGAACCCGGCGTGGGTGGCGCTTCCGCAGGAGCTGAAGGACTTCTACCGCAGCAGGTTCCTGAAGTCGCCTGCCGCGGCGCTGCTCGGCATGGGCAACGGCCTGCGCTACGAACCGGACCAGGTCGCGAAGCTGGCCCGCACGCTGCGGTCGTCCGGCACCCCGTGCCTGGTGGTGTGCGGTGACGCCGACGACGCGTGGAGCCCAGCCGCTCAGCGCGACATGGCCGAGCGGCTGGACGCGGACTTCGCCGTGCTGCCCGGTGTGATGCACTCGCCGAACACCGAGGCACCTCACGAGCTCATCGCCACGCTGTTGCCGACGTGGCGGGCCTGGCTCAGCTCGTGATCAACCGCATCACGGCTGGAAGGTGATCTCGCGCTCGTCGTGGGCGGAGTACGGGTTGGTGTAGAGGCTGGTCCTCACGTACGCCTTGCCCCAGATGAACGCCTTTTCCTGTGCGGTGGCGGTGATCGTGGTGGTCTCGGTCTTGTTCGTGCACGGCACGGTCTTGTTGGCGAAGCCCTTGGCGAGACCGCCGAGGACCGCCTGGTTGATGTCCACGCTCAGGCTGGACGTCAGGCCGGAGTTCGTCGGGCAGTTGTAGGTCACCGTGATCTCGACCGCCGCACCCCACGCCTTGATCTTGGCGGGCGACTCGGTCTTGACCGTCCCCGCGGCCGGCGAGTCGGAGCTCACGTCCGCCATGACCGGCATGACGGACGCGAGGACCGCGCCTCCCATCGCGGCGACGACCGCCAGCGTCTTGCCCCCGGAAACCTTCTTCATCCTGCTGTCCCCTCAGACATTCCGTCCCTCGTGGACGGAAACCCCAGACCGGCGCAGAGGCCGACGACGATGAGCACGACGGGCAGGTGCCACAGGAAGTCGAAACCGCTGTGCACCAGCACGACGACGACAGCCGCCACCGACCCGCCCCACAACGGGGTTCCGCGCCCTCGCCACACGGCGACCAGCACGGCGGCAACGATCCCCAGCACCAGCAACAGCCCGACGGCCCCGAGCTCCACGAGCACCTGGAGGTACTCGTTGTGCACGTAACGCATGACGAGCACGCCCCGGTCTCCCGCGTTGAAGAAGAAGGACGCGTGTCCCGGCCCGGTGCCGAACAACGGCGCCCGCGCGACCATGTCCAGCGCGGCTCCGGTGGCCCCGCTGCGATCCGGTGAGCTGAACGAGATCCGCGACGCCAGCCTGTCCGCGAACCCGAACGCCGCCATCGCGCCACCAGCGGCGAGCAGCACCGCGAGCGGCACCGCGAACCGTCCCACCCTGGGCAGACCGAGTGCCACCAGCGCACCCGCGACCAGTCCCGCGACCTCGAGCACCGGCTGCGGCTCGTCGGCCACCCGGATCGACGGCAACAGCGCGCTCACCGCGACCACGGCCCCGAGCAACGGTGGCGTGGCGGTCTCGACGGTCTTCCGGAAACCCTGGCACACGCACAACACCAGCAACCCCGCTGCCAGCGCGATCACCCCGGCGCGGCTCATCGTCGCGCCGATCCCGGTGCACAGCAGGAAAGTCACCGTCGAGTTGACCAGTGAAGGCTTCAGGACCAGCGACAACACCGCCGCGGCGGCCATCACCGCGGCGGCGGCGTTCGGGTAGGTCAACGTCGACGCGGCCCGCGACAGCCCTTCGGCGACCGTCGTCCAGGACGGGATCCGGAACACCACGGCCACCCACCCGGTGAGCCCGACCAGGGCCGCGGTTCCGGTGATGATCGTGGCGAGCAGCTCGCGTTGTCCCTGATCAGCCTGTGCCGCCACGAGAACGGCGCCGACGAGGACGCCGGCCGCGGCCACCGCCGGCAGCGCCGCCGTCACGTCACCGTCGAACAGCCCACGCACCACGGCCCACAGCGCGAACGCTCCGCCAAGTGCCGCAACGAAGTTCATCCTGGGACGTGCCAGGACGACGGCGATGCCGACCAGCAGGCCGGACGTCACGCGGCCCGGCAGGTAGTACCCGCCCTGCGCCACGACGGCGGCCGCGAGTCCCGCGACCACCAGCAAACCCGGTAGCGGCAACGCGACCGAATTCCGGCGCGCGCCAACGACGTCCCCCACGACCACTGGAGCTCCCCCAAGCTCAGACGTCCACCTCCCCCAAGGCGGACCGACAAACACTGTAGGGGCACGTGATGCCGTTGCGGAAGGACCAACTGTGCAAGACCGCGGTGAATGTCCCCCGGCCCGTGGCACCGGTGGTGTGCGGCGACTCCGACGACGAGTGGAGCCCAGCCGCTCAGCGCGACATCGCTGAGCGGCTGGGCTCCGACCTCACCGCGGCTGACGTCCTGATCAGTACGAGAGCCTGATCACGGCCTCGTGGGACGCGGTGTTCGGGTACGCGTTGAGGTTGGCCTGCGCGAACGCGTCGACCGGCCAGAACGCCAGGTTCTGCGCGGTGACGGTGACCTTGGTGGTCTCGAACCCGCCCGTGCAGGTGACCTGCTTCGAACCGCTGCCGGAAGCGATGCGGCCCAGCACGTTCTGGCTGAGGTTCACGTACACGTACGGCTGCGACGAGCCCGGCGGGCACGCGTAGGTGACCGGCACCTCGACCGCCGCGCCCCACGCCTTGAGCTTGCCCGGCGCCTCCACTCTGACCGCCGACAAGGAAGGCGACTGCGCGCTCACCTCGGCCATGACCGGCGCGACGGAGGCGAGAACCGCCCCGCCCGCAACGGCGGCCACGGCCAGCGTCTTGCCCCCGGAGAACTTCTTCATGCTGTTGTCCCCTCAACTTCTCCGTCCCTCGTGGACGGAAATCCCAGACCGGCGCAGAGACCGGCGACGATCAACACGACGGGCAGGTGCCACAGGAAGTCGAAACCGCTGTGCACCAACACGACGACGACCGCCGCCACCGCCCCTGCCCACAACGGTGTCCCGCGCCCGCGCCACAGTGCGATGAGCACCGCCGCGACGACCCCCAGCGCCAGCAGCAGGCCCACCGCCCCCAGTTCGACGAGCACCTGGAGGTACTCGTTGTGCACGTAACGCATGACACGGGTGCCTTCGTTGCCCCGCGCGAAGAAAAAAGATCCATTTCCTGGCCCGACGCCCAGCACGGGCGACTTCGCGACCAGCTCCAGCGCGGCCTGCGCGGCCTGGCTGCGGTCCGGTGAGCTGAACGAGACCCTGGTGGACAGCCGGTCCGCGAACCCGGCGGCCGCGGCCGCACCACCGGCCGCCAGCAGCACCGCGACCGGCACCACGAACCGTCCCAGCCTGCGCAGACCCAGTGCCACCAGGGCACCCGCGACCAGCCCGCCCACCGCGACCAGGACCTGCGGCTCGTCGGCCACGCGCATCGTCGGCAGCAGTGCGGCGACCGCGACCGCGGCACCGAGCAACGGCGGTGCGGCGGCGATGACGGTCGTCTTGAAGCCGCGGCACACGCACAGCACCAGCAGCCCTGCCGCCAGCGCGATCACGCCCGCGCGGCTCATCGTGGCGCCGATCCCGGTGCACAGCAGGTAAGTCAGCCCCATCGTCGGCAGTGTCGGTCGCAGCACCAGTGACAACACCGCGGCCGCCGCCATCACCGCGGCGGCGGCGTTCGGGTACGTCAGCGTCGAGGCCGCCCGCAGCAGTCCTTCCGCGACTGTCGTCCAGGACGGCACGCGGAACACCACGGCGACCCATCCGGTGAACGCGACCAGCCCACCGACGCCGACGACCACTGTGGCCAGCAGCTCGCGTTGTTCCTGATCAGCCTGTGCCGCAACGAGAACGGCACCGACGAACACGGCGGCGGCTGCCACGGCCGGCAACGCGGACAGCACGTCACCCTCGATCAACCCGCGCGCGGCAGCCCACAGCGCGAACGCTCCACCAAGTGCCGCAACGAGATTCGGCCGAGGGCGGGCGAGGACGACGGCCACACCGACCAGCAGACCGGACATCACCCGGCCGGGCAGGTAGTACCCGCCCTGCGCGACGACGGCGGCGGCGAACCCGGCGACCACCAGCAACACCGGAAGCGGCAACGTCACCGATTCCCGGCGCGCGCCAACGACATCCCCTGCGACCACTGAATTTCCCCCAGTGCTTCGAATCCGCCTCCCCAAGCGGATTGAGAGCACACTGTAGGTGCCGGGGGCTCCTGGCGGAAGTGCGGAGTCGTCTCAGCTCAGCAACACCGCGGCGAACGCGCCGAGCAACATGAACGGCCCGAACGGCAGGGTGCTCTTGAGCGTCACCTTCCGCAGGAGCAACAGGACCAGTGACACGACGGCCGACAGGATGAACGCCAGTGCGGCGCCGAGCAGCAGCACCGGCCAGCCCAGCCAGGCGAGCGCCATCCCGATGACACCGGACAGCTTCACGTCGCCGTAGCCCATCCCGGCCGGGTTGACGAACTCCAGCACCCGGTAGACGAACGCGAGGGTGAGGCCGCCGAGCACCGCGCGGCCGAGCGCGCCGATCGTGCCGCCGGTGAGCGCGGCCACCGTCAGCAGGATCAGCACCGCCGGGTACGCGGGCAGCGTCAGCACGTCCGGCAACCGGCGCACGGCCGTGTCGATGAACGCCAGCGCGACACCCACCGCGCCCAGGCACGCGAACGCGAGGACCTCCACCGAACCGGCGAACTTGATCGCGAGCACCGCCAGCACCGCCGCCGACACCAGCGGCAACGCGATGCCGGTGCGCGTGAACCGGTTGACGAGCTCGCGCAGCGCGACACCGGAGGCGAGTCCGCCCACGGCGCCGCCGACGGCCCAGAGAACAGTCATGCGACCGAAGGTAAGGGCCACTCGCTCTCAACGGAACGTGACAGCTCCAGGTATGGCCGAGAGGTCGACAGCGTGTCCCCCGATCGACCGACATGTCCCCCGAAGTGCGGGTTCGTTACACCTCTTCGTCCGATACCGAACCCGATCGTCCGTCACGCAGAGTTGCGGAGTCCTGAAAACCGGATCCTTCCCACAGGAGACCGCCATGCTCACCTTCCTCAGCTACGTGCAGACCTTCCTCACCCGCACCCGGCGCGAAGAGAACGATCGGGGCGCGACCGCCGTCGAGTACGGACTGATGGTCGCCCTCATCGCCATCGTCATCATCGCCGCGGTGACGCTGCTCGGCACGAACCTCGCCGCACTGTTCCAGCAGATCGCGGACGCGCTCTAGTGACGACGCGTCGGCGTGATCGGGACCGCGGCGCCACCGCCGTCGAGTACGGACTGATGGTGGCGTTGATCGTGGTGGCGGCGATGGTCGCCATCACCGCCGTCGGCGACAACATGGCCGCGATGTTCGAGTTCATCGCCGACGTCATCGATGGCTGAAGTCTCCTGTCCCGCGCGGCCGGCCACCCCCCTCGGCCGGCCGCGCACCTTTCTTCGGAGCGGTCATGACCAAGAAAGCTCGCGATCGCGGCGCGACCGCTGTCGAAGTCGCCTTGCTGATGCCGATTCTGCTGATGCTGGTGATGGGCATCGTCGACTTCGGGCGCGCGCTGCACGCCCAGATCACCCTCACCCAGGCGGCACGTGAAGGCGTGCGCGTCGCCGCGTTGAAGCAGTCCGGTGCCGGCACCCGCACCCAGAACGCCGCCACCGGGTTGTCCGGTGTCGGCGTCTCGGTCACCGCCTGCCCTTCGAGTTCCGGCGGCAGTTCCAGTGCCGAGGTGCAGGCCACCTACACGTTCAACTTCATCACGCCGGTCGGCGGTCTCGCCGGGATGTTCGGCGGCGGTGGCTTCGGTTCACCGATCACCTTGAGCGCCAAGGGGGTCATGCCGTGCGAAGGCTGAGGACCGACGACCGCGGCGCGCTCGGCGTGCTGATCGCCATCCTGCTCGGGTTCGGCGTCCTGCTGGGCATGGGCGCGATCGTCATCGACACCGGCATGCTCTACCAGGAGCGCGCGGAGCTGCAGAACGGTGCCGACGCGGGTGCGCTCGCCGTGGCGCAGGGCTGCGCCAAGGGTGCGTCGACCTGCCTGGTGAACAAGGCGAACTACTACGCCAACCACAACGCCAAGGACAACGTGTCCACTGTGGACCAGGTGTGCGGGTTCGACGGGAACGGCGTGCTGTCCTCGTGCGGCGCCTCCGCCGGCACGATGATCGACTGCCCGGCCAAGCCCGCCGCAGGCACCAAGTACGTGGACGTGCACACCTCGACGCAGACGGCCGGTGGCGACACGCTGCTGCCACCCGCGTTCGCCAGGGCGTTGGCGGGCAACAGCGCCTACGACGGCACTCGCGTGCACGCCTGTGCCCGAGCCACCTGGGGCCCGCCGAAGACAGCGACCACCATCGCGCTCACGATCTCGTGGTGCGAGTGGTCGACCGCGACCTCCGGCGGCACGGTCTACGGCCCCACCCCACCGGCCACGCCACCGCTGTCGGCGCACCGGGTGCTGAAGCTGCACACCACCAGCGGCACCGGATGCCCGAGTGGCCCGTCCGGCTCCGACGGCCCCGGTGAGTTCGGCTGGGTCGACGAGGCCGACAGCGACTGCTCGGTGCTGATCACCAACAACACCTACAGCTCGGACACCGGTACCTCGGCCGGCAAGGACTGCAAGGCCGCACTTCAGGCTTCCTGGTCGTCCCACGAGCCCGTCTGGTTGCCGGTCTACAAGAACGTGAGCGGCACCGGCACCGGTGGCACCTACACGCTGACCGGGTTCGCGGGGTTCGTGATCACCGGGTACTGGATCCCCGGCGCGTCGCAGAAGGACTGGCTGACCGGCAAGAACGAGTGCACCGGCTCGGACAAGTGCATCGCCGGCTACTTCGTCCAGGGCCTGATTCCCACCACCGGCACCATCGGCGGCCCCGACCTCGGTGCCCGCATCGTCCAGCTCACCGGCTGAAACCCAGGAGTAGTCATGAAGAACCGCGCATTCATCATCATCCTGGCGGTGTTGCTGGCCGTCTGCGGCAGCGCCGGGGTGTTCCTCTACGTCCGTGCCGCCGACTCGCGGGCGATCGCGGGGCAGCAGGCCGTGACGGTGCTGGTCGCGAAGGAACGCATCCCGGCGGGCACCAGCGCCGAGGCGTTGAAAGAGCTCGTCGAGACGCAGCAGATGCCCAAGAGCAGCGTTCCCGCCAACACGATGTCCGAAGTGGACTCGTCGCTGACGAAGCTCGTGACGTCGTCGGAGATCGCGGAGGGACAGCTGGTCACGAAGACGCTGTTCACCGAGGAGGCCTCGCTCGCCAAGGGCATCTCGATCCCCGACGGGATGATCGCGGTGACCGTGCCGACGGAGGCGTGGCAGCGAGCGGGCGGCCTCATCCAGAAGGGTTCGAAGGTCGCGGTCTTCGACACCTTCACCGTGATGGACGGCAAGGGCAACACACCGGCCGGTGACGGTCTTTCCAAGCAGTACGAACGAAACCAGTCCACCCGCCTGCTGCTGACCGGCCTCGAGGTCCTCTCCGTCGTCGACGAGAAGAAGGCCGCGGAGGACGGCGACGTCGGCAAGGCCATCGTCACCGTCGCGGTGAAGCAGGCGGACGCGGAGAAGCTCATCCACGGCCAGCAGACGGGAACGCTCTACTTCGCGCTGCTCGGCGGCAAGTCCGAGATCGCGCCGGGCAACGGCGTCGACAACCGCTCCCTGTTCGGAAACTGAGGCGTGCCATGACGATTCTGTGCGACCCGGCCGCCCGTGCCGGACAGCTCTCCCCCGCCATCGGTGCCGTCGGCAGCGACGTCCTCACCGCGGCCACGCTCTCCGAAGCCGGCCGGTTGCTCGCCGCCGACCCGTCTGAGCTGCTCGTCGTCATCGGCGCGGCCATCGACCTGAACGAGGCGCTGTCGTTCACCGAGGCGCTGCGGGTCGACCGTCCCGTGGTCGGCGTGGTGCTGCTGCGCGAGGTGCTCGACGTCGGGGTGCTGACGCGGGCGTTGCGCGCGGGTGTTCGTGAGGTTGTCGCGCGGGACGACCTCGCGTCCCTGGCCGATGCCTGTGCTCGCTCGCGGGCGTTGTCCGCGCAGGTCACCGGGGTACCGCAGCCCCGGGTCGACGAGCGCAGGCACGGCCAGGTGATCACGGTCTTCTCCGCGAAGGGCGGGTGCGGCAAGACCACGCTCGCGGTGAACCTCGCCTCGGTGCTCGCCGCCGGTGGTGCGCGGTCGGTGTGCCTGGTGGACCTCGACCTCGCGTTCGGCGACGTCGGCATCTGCCTGCGGGCGGAGCCGGTCCGCACGATCGTGCACGGGCTCGGCATGCTCGGTCACGTCGACGTGACAGGCGCGTCGTCGCTGCTCACGGCGTGCCGGCCGGGGCTGAGCGCGCTGCTCGCGCCCGTCGAACCCGGTGACGCGGAACGGATTCCGGCGTCGCTGGTCGGCGAGCTGCTGGAGGTGCTGCCGACGATGTTCGACTACGTCGTGGTGGACACGCCGTCCGCGTTCAGCGAGCACGTGCTGGCCGCGATGGACGCCTCGCACCACCACGTCCTGCTGACCACG
Source organism: Lentzea aerocolonigenes (assembly GCF_000974445.1). GTDB lineage: Bacteria > Actinomycetota > Actinomycetes > Mycobacteriales > Pseudonocardiaceae > Lentzea > Lentzea aerocolonigenes. The sequence goes on along the minus strand of NZ_BBOJ01000014.1, from coordinate 435,236 downwards.
CCGGACGTGCCCGCGCTGAAGAACCTGCGCGTGACGCTCGACATGCTGGACCTGCTGTCGTACGCGCACGACATCCGGTCGGTCGTGCTGAACCGGTCCGACGCGAAAGTCGGCCTGACGATGGACGACATCGACCGCGTTGTGCGCAGCGACATCCGCGCGCACGTGCCGTCCAGCCGGGACGTGCCGATCTCCGTCAACAAGGGCAACCCGATCGTCCTCGACCTGCCGAAGCACCCGGTGAGCGAGGCCATCTCGCGGTTCGCCCGCGAGCACGTGCTCGCCGAGCCCGTCGTCGCCGCGAAGTCCTCGAAGAGGTGGTTCCGTTGAGCCTGGCCAATCGCATTGCCGCACAACGGGAATCCGTGTCGCCCACACCGGTGGCGCGCCGTCACACCCGTGCCGCGGACCCGTTCGCCGAGGTCAAGCGCAGCGTGCACGCGGGTCTGCTGGAGGTGCTCGGCCCCAAGCTCTACGACGCGCACCTCGACCAGCGCGAGCTGGAAACCCGTGTGCGCCAGACGTTGCAGGCCGTGCTGGAACGCGACGAGACGCCGCTGACCAACGCCGACCGGGCCCGCATCGCCCTGGAGGTGCTGGACGAGATCCTCGGTCACGGCCCGCTGGAGCCCTACCTGCGGGACCCCGGCATCTCCGAGATCATGGTGAACGGCCACGACCAGGTCTACGTGGAACGCGCGGGCCGGCTGGAACCGGTGCCCGTGGCGTTCGCCGACGAGTCGCACCTGCGCCGCACGATCGACAAGATCGTCGCCAAGGTCGGCCGCCGGGTGGACGAGGCCTCGCCGATGGTCGACGCCCGCCTGCCCGACGGCAGCCGCGTCAACGCCGTCGTGCCGCCGATCGCGCTGGACGGCTCGGTGCTGACGATCCGCAAGTTCGCCGCGGACCCGTTCACCGTCGACGACCTGGTCGGCTTCGGCACGCTGACGCCCGCGACCGCGTACCTGCTCCAGGCGTGCGTGCACGGGCGGATGAACATCCTGATCGGGGGCGGCACCGGCTCCGGCAAGACGACGTCGCTGAACGTGCTGTCGTCGTTCGTGCCGGCCGACGAACGCATCGTCACCATCGAGGACGCCGCCGAGCTCCAGCTGCGCCAGGACCACGTGCTGCGCCTGGAGGCCCGCCCGCCGAACGTGGAGTCGCGCGGTGAGGTGGCCGTGCGGGACCTGGTCCGCAACGCGCTGCGCATGCGGCCGGACCGGATCATCGTCGGCGAGGTGCGCGACGGTGCCGCGCTGGACATGTTGCAGGCCATGAACACCGGTCACGACGGCTCTATCACCACGGTGCACTCGAACTCGCCGCGCGACTCGTTGTCCCGCCTGGAAACCATGGTGCTGATGGCGGGCGTCGACCTGCCGGCGCGGGCGATCCGCGAGCAGATGGCGTCCGCGATCGACGTGATCGTGCACCAGTCGCGGCTCAAGGACGGCACGCGGCGGATCACCCACATCACGGAGGTCATCGGGATGGAGGGCGAGATCGTGACGCTGCAGGACATCTTCCAGTTCGACTTCCACGCCGGGGTCGACGAGCGCGGCTTCTACCGGGGCCAGCTCCAGTCGACCGGGCTGCGGCCGCACTTCGTGGAACGGTTGCGGGACCGCGGGGTCGACGTTCCTCCGCACCTGTTCGTGGGTGGTGTGCGATGAAGCGGGTTCTCGCGGGGTTCCTCGTCGGCGCGCTGCTGACGTTCGTGTTCACGGCTTTCGCTTCTGCCGCACCGTCTCGCGGGGTGGTCGTGCTGCTCGACACCAGCGGCTCGATGGCACCGGACCGGATCGTGGTGGCACGACAGGCGATCGCGACCTACGTCTCGGGTCTGCCCGCGGACGTGCAGGTCGGTCTCGTGACGTTCTCCTCACAGCCGTCGCTCGTGCTGGCACCGACCGCGGACCGCGGTGCGGTGGGTGCGGCACTGGATCGCTTGCAGGCAAAGGGAGACACGTCGTTGTTCGACGCCGTCCCGGTCGGGCTGTCCGCGTTGCAGGGCATCTCGGAGCGGCGGATGGTGATCGTGTCCGACGGCGAGGACACGGTCAGCAAGTCCACTGTGGACGCTGCGGTCTCCGCTGTCGCCGCCGCCGGTGTGCCGACCGACGTGATCGGGTTCCAGTACAGCGACGACGCGCTGGGCCGGATCGCCGCGGCGGCGGGTGGACGTCTGCTGACGGCCTCGGACGCCTCCGCACTGGCCGCCGCGTTCGCCGCGCTGGTCGTGCCGTCCTCGGTTCCTCCTGAGCCCACCGCTGTCGCGACGCCTGAGCCGGCGCCCGCGCCCGTCGCCGTGCCCGCTCCGACGCCGGGGCTGAACTGGCAGACGATGACGCTGATCGCCGGCACGTTCCTCGTGGTGTTCGTCGTCGTGATGACGATGCTGACGCCGCGTCGTTCCGCGACGGGCCGCAAGCTCGAACGGCACCTGGAGCACTACGGCGCGCAGGAAGCCGCCGCCGCACCGGAGGAGAACCAGGCAGCGCAGACCGCCGTGGTGTGGACACGCCGGATCATGAGCGACGTCAGCGCTGCCCGTCTGTCCGATCGGCTGGACCTCGCGGGGATGAAGGCGAGCCCGGCGGAGTGGACGTTGCTGCGGATCTGCACCGCAGCGGGGCTCGCCGCGCTGCTCACCGTGGTGACGACCGGGTGGATCGGTGTGCCGGTGGGCGCGCTGCTCGGCTGGCTCGCGACGGCGTTGGTGATGAAGATGCGGACCTCCAAGCGCCGTGCGGCGTTCGCCGACCAGCTGCCGGACGTGCTGCAGCTGATCGCGAGCTCGTTGCGCTCGGGTTTCTCGCTGGCCCAGTCCATCGACGCGGTCGTGCGGGACGACACCCAGCCGACCGCGGGCGAGTTCTCCCGCGCGCTGGCCGCCACCCGCATCGGCGCCGAGCTGGAGGACGCCCTCGACCTCGTGGCGCTTCGGATGCGCAGCGCGGACCTCTCGTGGGTCGTGATGGCGGTCCGGATCCAGCGCCAGGTCGGCGGCAACCTCGCCGAGGTGCTGATGACCACCGTGACGACCATGCGCGACCGGTCCCAGACCCGGCGGCACGTCCGCGCGCTGTCGGCGGAGGGCCGCCTGTCCGCCTACGTCCTGGTCGGTCTGCCGATCGGCCTGGCCGCGTTCCTGTTCTGGATCCGGCCGGAGTACATGCGGCCGCTCTACACGACGTTGATCGGCATCGTGATGCTCGCGTTCGCCGCCGTGATGGTCGTCCTCGGCTCGTTGTGGATGCGCAAACTCGTGCGCGTGGAGGTGTGACATGGCGCTTGTCATCGGACTGGGCTGCCTTCTGCTCGCTCTCGCCCTGGGCGTCGTCGCCATCGTGCTGAAGCCGCGCGTCACGGCCGCCGGCTCCCTGGCGTTGATCGAGACGAGCTACTCGGCGTCCGTCGTCTCGACCGACCAGGCCGCCGTCGTCTCGCCGAGCTGGCTGCGGCTGATCGCGCTGAGGCTGTCCCCGGCCGGCGTGACCAACCGGCTGCAGTGCCGCCTCGACCTGGCCGGCAACCCGCCGACCTGGACCCCGGACCGAGTGCTCGCCGCCAAGGGCCTCTGCCTGCTGGTAGGCGCCGGCCTCGGTGGCGTGCTGGGCCTCCGTTCGGCGGGCTGGCTGATCACCGGCCTGGCGGTCGGCGCGGTCTTCGGGTTCTTCCTGCCCGACCTGCTGCTGCTCAACGCGGGCCAGAAGCGCCAGACCCTGATCAGGCGAGCGCTGCCGGACGCCCTCGACATGCTGACCGTGTGCGTCGAGGCAGGCCTGGGCTTCGACGCGGCCCTGGCCCAGGTCGCCCGCAACACCGCGGGCCCGCTGGCCCAGGAGTGCGCCCGCGTCCTGCAGGAGATGCAGATCGGCAAGTCGCGCAACGAGGCCCTGCGCGCCCTGACCGCACGAACCACCGTCCCGGAGCTCCGATCGTTCGTCTCGGCCCTCGCTCAAGCGGGTGAACTTGGTGTCCCGATCGCCGCGGTTCTGCGCGAACAGGCCCGCGAAATGCGCGTCCGCCGCCGCCAGCGAGCGGAGGAACAGGCCCAGAAGGTCCCGGTGAAAATCCTGTTCCCGCTGATCGCGTGCCTGTTCCCGGCCATGTTCGTCATCATCATCGGCCCAGGCGTGATCAGCATCGCCCGAGTCCTGACGAGCCTCTGACAGCCCCTACCCCGATGGGACCAAAGGCTCTATTGGTCCCTTCGGTGTAACCAACGGAGACGTCCGATACGACATGCGGGTTGAACCTTCAACGAGAGGGGGCGACTCATGGCGATCAAAGTTGTCGTCGTCGACGGACACACGCTCACCCGCTTCGGCCTGACAACGCTCGCCGCCGCGCACCCCGACCTGGAGGTGGTCGCGGAGGCGAGCACAGCAGCCGAGGCCCCAGACGTGATCGCGGCAGCCTCCCCAAACGTCGTGACGGTGGCCGTGGGCCTCCCCGACGCCGACGGCCTCCGCCTGGCCCGCGACCTCCGCGACCGCTACCCGGCGCTGGGCATAGTCGTGCTGACCGCCCAAGGCGAGGACGACGTGCTGTTCCGAGCCCTGGAAACCGGCGCCTCGGCCTTCGTGGGCAAGACCGCCCCGGTGGAAGAAATCCTCTGCGCCATCAGACACGCCGCAGTGGCAGCCTCGTCCTTCACCGCAGCGGGCCTGGCCACCGCCATGGCCCGCCGCCAGTCCACAGCAGCCCGCCTGGCCCTGAGCCCACGCGAACGCGAGGTGCTCATGCTCCTGCGCGACGGCGTGTCCATCCCGGCCATCGCCCGCACGCTGTACGTCTCCCCCTCGACGGCCAAGACCTACGTGTCCCGCCTGTACGAGAAGCTGGGAGCCTCGAACCGGGCGCAGGCGCTGATGGCGGCGTTGAGGAACGGCCTGATCAAGAGCGACGCGGCGAGCGCGTGAGCCCTTTGCCAGCCGGTCCCCACGTCACACTGGCCAGAACCAGCGAACTCCTCGCCCCGGTCCCCGCCGTCAGGCCGACCGGGCTACCGGTAATGCGGGCCGGTGCGCCGGGCTTCAGCCCGGTGGTGAAGGCTCGCGCGGGAGGCCGGTCACGGCCGGACGTGTCCTGATCAGACCGGTCGGCTTTGCTGCTCGATGCACTGGCGCAGTACGGAGATCGCGGCGCCGCCGGCCGAATCGGCGAAGTAGGAGCCCGACCACAGGCGTTGTGCCCGCTAGTAGTGGCAGGCGAGTTCGGGGAATTCCTGCCGCATCCGGCGGGACGAGACGCCCTTGAGGGAGTTGACCAGCTTCGAGGCCGCGACCTCGGGCGGAAAGTTCACGAGCAGGTGCACGTGGTTGTGTTCGCCGTTGAACTCGGCCAGTTCGATCTCGAAGTCGGCGGAGACCGCTCACATGATCTCTTCCAGCCGGGTCAGATGCCGGTCACTGAACACCTTGTGCCGGTACTTCGTCGCGAAACCAAGTGTGCCTGTAGCTCGAATATGGGGTGCTCGCCGGTACGAACACCCGCGAGATCCGTCATTTGGGTCAATCCGATACGGTCAGGTCGTGCAGCTGCGGTACAACTTCCGCGTCTACCCGGAGCCCAGTCAGCGGGACGCGCTGGCGCAGACCTTCGGGTGTGCGCGGGTGGTGTTCAACGACGCGCTGCGCGCACGCCGGACCGCCCATGAGCACGGTGAGCCGTACCCCTCGGACGGTGAATTGTCCAAGCGGGTCATCACGCTGGCGAAGGCGACGCCGGAGCGGGCGTGGCTGGGTGAGGTGTCGGCGGTGGTGTTGCAGCAGTCGCTGGCGGATCTGAACACCGCGTACCGCAACTTCTTCGCCTCGGTCACGGGCACCCGCAAGGGCCGCAAGGTCGCCCCGCCGCGGTTGCGGTCCCGCAAGGACAACCGGCAGGCCATCCGGTTCACCCGCAACGCCCGGTTCACAGTGCTGGGCAACGGGCGGTTGCGATTGCCGAAGATCGGCGACCTTCCCGTGCGCTGGTCGCGTCAGCTGCCGGCCGAACCGTCCTCGGTCACAATCATCAAGGACGCGGCCGGGCGGTACTTCGCTTCCTTCGTCGTCACGACGAAGGAGGACGAGACGTTGCCGGCGGCCGGGTCCGAGGTCGGTATCGACCTGGGGCTGACGCATTTCGCGGTGCTCTCGGACGGCACGAAGGTGACCGCGCCGAAGTTCCTGCGGCAGGCGGCCCGCAGGCTGGCGCGGTTGCAGAAAGCAGTGAGCCGCAAGGTCAAGGGCTCCAACAACCGCAAGAAGGCTGTCGTGAAGGTCGCCCGCGCGCATGCGCGGGTGGCTGACACGCGGCGGGACTGGCAGCACAAGCTGTCCACGGCGATCATCCGCGACAACCAAGCGGTGTACGTCGAGGACCTGTGCGTGGCCGGTCTCGGCCGCACGAGGCTGGCCAAGTCCGTGCACGACGCCGGGTGGTCCGGCTTCACCGGCATGCTGGAGTACAAGGCGGCGAGGTACGGACGCGTGTTCGCCCGGATCGACCGGTTCACACCCACGTCGCAGACGTGCTCGCAGTGCGGACGGATCGACGGGCCGAAACCGCTGTCCGTGCGGTCGTGGACGTGCCCGTGCGGCGCCACCCACGACCGGGACATCAACGCCGCCAAGAACGTGTTGGCCGCCGGGCAGGCGGACAACTCAAACGACCGTGGAGCGCAGATAAGACCGGCATCCATGTCGGCACCGCGCCATGAAGCGGTAACCCACCCACACGCGGCGCGATCCACGCGCAGCGTGGAGGGAATCTCCGCCCTTCAGAGCGGAGAGGATGTCAAGCCCACCAAAACGTCCACAGAGTCGCGCCCGCCACCGCCAGCACCACGAGCGACGCCACCGGCGCCCTCCAGTCCGCGTACCGGTCAGCCACGATCTGGCCCGCCACGGCGAACAGCGCCGCCACAACGTGCGCCGTGACCGACAACGTGCCGGGTCCGGGCAGGTCGCGGGAGTTCGCGTAGAACTGGACGCCGATGTTCCCCAGTGCGAGCAGCACCAAGCCCACCGCGAGCACACCGCTCACGGCACGCAGGATTCCGTAGGTCCGCGACGGCCGCTTTGCTGCTTCCACGTCCACCCCAGCCACCCTACGGGGCCGCTGGCCCTGGGGCGGCCAGGGCCCGGCGACCCTCCAAACAACCACGGCAAAAGCCGCACCGCTCGCCGCTCATCAGGGCTCCTACGCAGCCTCAGCCTTCTCACGGGCGCCGGCAACTCCCAGAGACTCCGACCAAGGCGGCCACCCCACAAGCCAGCAACCTCCGGCGACCGCACCACCAGCCGCCCCACCAAGCCCCGCCGCCCCCGACTGGCCGCCCCTCACGGAGCCAGCAAATCCCACGGCTCCAACGAAGGCGCCGCCGCCTGCCCCTCCGGACAACTCCGCCGAAAATCGCACCACTGACACTGCCGCCCCGTCACCGGCGGAAACAGGATCTCCTGATCCCCGCCGGCCTTCAGCGTCTCCGTGGCCAGGTCGATCTCGTCCGCCGCTTCCTCCGCGCGACGGACGTGCCGTGCCAGCGACTCCTCCGTGTGTTCCCAGACCGCCACCGAGCCCGACGGCAGGTGGTGGAGTTCCACGCGGCGGCACGGTTTGCGCAGCGTTCGGCGGGCCGCCAGGGCGTAGAGGGCCAGTGCCTGGGAGCCGCGGGCGTCGTCGGAGGTCAGGACGTGGCGGCCGGTTTTGTAGTCGACGATCACGAGTTCGCCGTCGCGGTAGTCGATGCGGTCCACGCGGCCCTCGGCCACGATTCGCTCGGTCGGGGAGGACACCCAGCGCTCCACGCCGAGCGGCTCGAAGGCGACGTCCAACCCCGCCACGTAGTCGTGCACCCACCGCTGCGCGCGCGACCTGTACTCGGCGGCCTGGTCCACGTCGCGGAAACCCTCGGACTTCCACTGCCTGCTCACCAGCGCCACGGCCTGGTCCGGCGTGCGCTTCTCCACCGGCAGGTCGAACAGCGCCTTCAGGGCGTTGTGCACCACCGCGCCCAGTGTGTTGTGCGCCCAGGCGCCGCCGCGGGGTGGGGTCGGGCGGTCCAGGTACGTCATGCGGAAGCGGCGCGGGCAGTCCGTCCACGTCGCGAGCTTCGCGGGCGTGACGCGCACCAGCCGACGGGGCTGTACACCGAAGTCGAAGCCGAGTTGTTCCACCCCAACCAAGTTACTCAGCACCCCTGACAGTTTCGGATCGCCCCTGCTCCGAGATGGCGACGAGTTCGCCCGGAAGTCGGTCGCTACATTTCGGGGCATGGAGATCTGGCACAACCCGCGCTGCTCCAAGAGCCGCGCCGCAAAGCTTCGCCTCGACGACGAGGGCATCGAGTACACCGAACGCCGCTACCTCGACGACGCCCCCACCGCCGAGGAGCTCGACCACGTCCTGAAGCTCCTCGACAAGGAGCCGTGGGAGATCGCGCGCACGAAGGAAGCGGCGTACCCGAAGCTGCTGGAGCACGACCGCGCCAAGTGGATCGCGCACATGGTCGCCAACCCGAGCCTCATCGAGCGCCCCATCATCATCGACGGCGACAAGGCGCACATCGAGCGTTAAGCGCCAGAGATGAAGCCCTGCACCGACGACGCCACCAGCTGCACGGCGATCGCGGCCAGCAGCAGACCGGCGATCTTGGCCATGAGCAGGATCCCGCTCTCCTTGAACACCTTGATCAGCAGGCCGGCGGACCGCAGCGTCCCCAGCAGGATCAGGTGCACGGCCACGATCGCCGCGGCCAACGCGAGGTAAGAGCCCCAACCGTCGGCCTGACGCACGAACACGATCGTCGCGGCGATCGCGCCGGGGCCTGCCAGCAGCGGCGTGCCCAGCGGCACCAGGGCGATGTTCACGTCCTCGACCTCGGGATGCTGCGTCGCGCCCTTGCCGGTCAGCAGGTCCAGCGCGATCAGCAACAGCAGCAACCCGCCCGCGCCCTGCAGGGCGGGGATGCCGATGTGCATGTACGCCAGGATCGAGTTGCCCGCCACCGCGAACAACGTGATCACCAGGAACGACACCAGCACACCCTGCCGCGCGGCCCGCTTGCGCGCGTCTCGCGACTTGCGGCCCACCAGGCCCAGGAACACGGGCACGGTGCCGGGCGGGTCCATGATCACCAGCAGCGTGATCGAGGCCTCGATGAACAGCCGCAAGTTGAACACTGACGCCACCTACCCCACGAGGATCTTGCCGCCGGTCGCCCGCTCGGCCAGAGCATCCAGCATCTCCGGCGCCGTCGTCTCCGCGCCGAGCCGCACCGTCTTGTTCGTGCCGTGGTAGTCACTCGACCCGGTGACGATCAGCCCCAGCGACGACGCCAGCGACCGCAACGACTCACGGGTGGCAGCATCGTGATCGGGGTGGTCCACCTCGATGCCCGCCAGCCCGGCGGCAGTCAACGAACGCACGACGTCCGCCGTCACGATCGGGCCGCGCGACACCGCGAAGGGATGCGCCAGCACCGTCACGCCGCCAGCCTCGGTGATCATCTCGATGGCGCGCTCGACGGGCGTGTCGGTGCGCCCCACGTAATAACGCCCACCGGTCAGGTACGTCGCGAAGGCCTCGTCCACCGACTCGACCATGCCGGCGCGGATCAGCGCCTGCGCCAGGTGCGGACGGCCCGCGGGCGCGTCGAAGGGCAGCCGCGCCATCAGGTCGACCGGGTCGATGGGGAACCCGTCGGCCTTCATCATCTCGGCCATCTTCTGCAGCCGGTAGCGGCGCTCCTCCCGCAACCGCGACTGCTCGGCCATCAACGCCGCGTGCGTCGGGTCGTAGAGGTACGCGAGGAGGTGCACGGTGATCGTGCGGCCGCGGCCGTCAGGGCACGCGCACGACAGCTCGGCTCCGCGCACGAGCCGCAGGCCAGGAGGCAGTGCGGCAGCGGCCTCGGCCCAGCCGGCCGCCGTGTCGTGGTCGGTGATCGCCACCGCGTCGAGCCCGGCTTTCGCCGCAGCCCTCACCAGTTCGGCAGGACTGTCGGTGCCGTCGGACTCGGACGAATGGGTGTGCAGATCGATGACCACGTCGTCCAGTGTGGACGACGTCGTGCGAGGACCGCGTTACGGGACCATCTTCTTGCCGCGCGCGGCCCGCTGCGCCTTGATCATCGAGAACCGCTCGGCCTGCGCCTTCTTGTCACCGAAGGTCAGCTCCGAGATGGCGTCGTACACCTCTTCGGGGTCCGGCAGGAACTCCAGGCGGTTCAACGCCTGGATCTGACCGGCCGACTCCACGATCAACGTGCCGTAGCCGAACATGCGTCCGCCCACGGTGCGTTCGTACGTGAGGTCGGTGACCTTGCTGATGGGCATCATCGCGACCTTGGTCTCGAAGACGCCCGATGTCAGCATGAACCGCTTGTCGGTGACGACGATGCGCTCGACCCACCACTCGATGATGAAGTAGGCGAGCCGCAGCAGCACGAGCAGCCCGCCGTACCACAACACGTTCTGGAACAGTCCCGCGTCGGCGGGAAGCAGGTACGAGATCATCATGAAGCCGGCGAGCAGCGCCCCGGCCTCGAGCACGTCCCAGATCAGGTAGGACCAGTGCCTGCGCACCCGGATGACCCGACGCTCGCTCGAGAGCAGGTAGTCGTCCGGATCACGTGGTGCGAACATGCGCTACCAGCCCTTTCCTGGTGCCAGCCAGTGCTCTGTCCCTGCCTCCCGGCGAACCGGGTGACTAGAACAATTGTCGCACGAAGGTGATCAGGGCCTCAGCCGCAGTTCGCAGCGAGTTGAGGATGTTCGTGACCAGCTGTGCGGCTTGCTGTGGCTCCGCGATGAGGAAGAACAGCAGCAAGGCGATTCCGGCGAAAGTGAGAATCTTCTTCAAGTTCACGGTGTCCACCCCGTCCGCGTTCGCACCCGTTTGGCGCCGTTCGTGACCGTTGTACAGCACGATTCAGGACCTTGGGAGATTTGTACCGCAGCCGGGGTAGTCCACAGCACCGCCGTTCCGGTGTGACTACGCTTCGTGATCGTGACCGCCAGCAGTGAGCGCACGATCCGTTGCGTCGGAGCCGTCGTGCATGACTCGAACGGGCGACTCCTGCTCGTGCGACGAGCCAATCCGCCTGGTGAGGGCACGTGGTCGATACCAGGTGGGCGCGTGGAGCCGAATGAGACGGATGAGGCAGCCGTGACTAGGGAACTCGTCGAGGAAACGGGACTCTCCGTCACCGTCGGCCGTCTCGTCGGCAGCGTCGAACGACCGGCCCCGAACGGGGTTTTCTTGATCTTCGACTACGAATGCCAGGTCACGTCGGGTGTGCTCCGAGCGGGCGACGACGCATCGGATGTCGCTTGGGTGGACAGTGCGACGTTGGCCACACTTCAGACCGCTCCCGGCCTGCTGGAAGCGCTTTCCGACTGGAACTGCCTGCCCAGGGCCTGATCAGGGTTCACGCGATCGGGGCGGCCCCTCAGCGCCAAACGAGACGTTGCCCGTGGGCCTCCGTGGTCGCCAGGGTGGTCCTCGAAACCTCGCCGTCACGCACTTGGGCGAGCGTGACCTCACCGTCCTCGTGCGCGGCCCACCACGCGGGCCTGCCCAGGGCCGACAGCGCGGGCACGAGGTCGAGCCCGGACCCGCTGGTGATCACGACGAGCGGCGCGTCGATCGGCTCGACGGCCTTGGCGAGGTCCGCGACCGGGTCACCGGTGACGAGCCGCGGCGGGTTCTTGCGCAGCACCCCGCAGGCGACGCCGAACAGGCGCAGTCGCTCCGGCTGGTCGGCCCACACGCACGCCTCCAGCCAGGCGTACGCGTCCTCGTCGGCCAGGTCGGCGGGTGCCACCCCGATGCCCGCCTTCGCGGCCACCTTGACCGTCTTGGGCAGCTTCGGCAGCACCGCGCCCGGTGCGAGCTCCAGCGCGCAGTGCAGGCCCAGCGCGGCCTTGGCGGGCCCGGCGACGAGCTGGCCGGCCTCCGCGGTCTGGTAGCGGTACGAGTACTGGTCGAGCCCGAGCAGCAGGCCCGCCGTCGTGGCGGCCTCCACGAGCCCGATCGGCCCGCCGGCCTGCTTCGCCGCCGCGGCCACGGCCGGGTAGAGCAGGGCCGCGCGCCGCACCTCGTTGGTCTGGATCACCTGTGAGCCGACGAGCGATCTCACCCGGTCGCCGCGCTCCAGCAGGAAGTCCCGGAACAGCGGCCAGGTGCTCTCGTCCGCGCCGTAGGTCCCGCCGAGCGACGGGTAGTAGTTCGAGAGCTGGTGGAACGGTTCGGCCTGCACCAGCCGGTGCGCCGCCGCCAGCAGGAGCTCGCCCGTGGCGTTGTCCTCGCTGGCGGCGGTCAGCAGGTCGGCGACCTCCGGATCCTCGGCGGCACGCGACGCGAGGTGCTCGTAGAGCGGCGAGACACCCGCCGCCTGGGCGGCGAACTCGCGCAGGCGCCGCTGTGCCAGATCCAGAGAGGTCACGTCACTACCCCAAATCAGTCGGATGCAGGTTCGGGGCGCCCGGGCTGCTCGCCGCCACGCGCGTCACCGTAGGACTTCTTCGGCACCATGACCTTGCGCCGGAAGATGCACACGACCGTGCCGTCCTGCTTGTAACCGCGCGTCTCGACGTAGACCACGCCCCGGTCGTCCTTGGACTTCGACGGCGTCTTGTCGAGCACCTCCGTCTCACCGTAGATCGTGTCGCCGTGGAACGTCGGCTTCACGTGCCGCAGCGACTCGATCTCCAGGTTGGCGATCGCCTTGCCGGAGACGTCGGGCACGGACATGCCCAGCAGCAACGAGTAGATGTAGTTGCCGACGACGACGTTCTTCTTGAAGTCCGTCGTGTTCTCCGCGTAGTTCACGTCCATGTGGAGCGGGTGGTGATTCATCGTGAGCAGGCAGAACAGGTGATCGTCGTACTCCGTCACCGTCTTGCCAGGCCAGTGCTTGTAGACCGCTCCGACCTCGAACTCCTCGTAGTACCGACCGAACTGCACCGCGCCTCCAACTACGTGTGATCGAGATCTGTCTCGGGTGGGGAGACAGTCTTCACACGGAGGGAGTACCCTCGGCAACCGGTGTGTGAGGATTTCCACCACCCGTGCCCAACGCCTCGAGGAGGTGAGGACCCCTAAATGAGCAAGGACCCCCACCCTGCCAGTACCAAGCGCGTCCTCACCGAGGTGGCCTTCTAGATCCATCTAGAAAGTTCTGAAGTTCCACCTGGTCAGGACGCCCGTCGTGCTTCCGCACTTCCACGCCGGCGTGTGTACCTGGAGGAACTCACCATGCCCAGCCTGCCCTCGATCCGCGGACGAGGCTCCCAGCGCGGCCCAGCAGGGCAAGTTCCGCACGTCCCCGTCCCGCTCTCCCACTACGTGGTCGACTGCGCGGTGTACGTGGACGGCAAGCGCTTGCCCGGCCGGTGGACGCACACCGACGCGGTCAAAGAGGTGCGCAAGCGGGGCGACGGCTTCGTGTGGATCGGCCTGCACGAGCCGGACGCCGAGCAGATCGAGGGCATCGCGGAGACGTTCGGGCTGCACGAGCTCGCCGTCGAGGACGCCGTGCACGCGCATCAGCGCCCGAAGCTCGAGCGGTACGACAACACGCTCTTCATGGTCTTCAAGACCGTCCGCTACGTGACCAACGAGTCCCCCGACACCGCCAACGAGATCGTCGAGTCCGGCGAGATCATGGTGTTCCTCGGCAAGGACTTCGTCATCACCGTGCGGCACGGCAACCACTCCGGGCTCTCGAAGCTGCGGCACGTGCTGGAGGCCGACCCGGAGCGACTGGAGATCGGCCCGGCCGCGGTGATGCACGCGATCGCGGACCAGGTGGTCGACAACTACCTCGAGGTCACCGACCACATCGAGGACGACATCGACCGCATGGAGGAACGGGTCTTCGCGCCGCGCACCGAGGTGAGCGCGGAGCAGATCTACATGTTCAAGCGCGAGGTCGTCGAGCTGCGCCGCGCGGTGATGCCGCTCGCGAACCCGTTGCGGCGCTTGGCGGAGGGCTACACGCCGCTCATCCCCGAGCAGGTGCGGGCGTTCTTCCGCGACGTCGACGACCACCTCACCGAGGTGTCCGAGCGCGTGACGGCGTTCGACGAGCTGCTGACCACGCTCGTCGACGCGACGCTCGCCAAGATCACGCTCCAGCAGAACACCGACATGCGCAAGATCACCTCGTGGGTCGCGATCATCTCCGTGCCCACGATGGTCGTCGGTGTCTACGGCATGAACTTCGACTACATGCCGGAGCTGAAGTGGAAGTTCGGCTACCCGCTGATCATGAGCCTGGTCCTCGTGGCCTGCCTGACGCTCTACCGAATATTGCGCCGAAATCGCTGGCTGTAGTCCCGGTTTCGCTCGCTTTGTTCGTTGTAGAAGGGCTTCGTCATGACCAGATTGCTCACCAACATCCGCTTCTGGATCCTCGCGTTCCTGCTCTGCTGGATCACCACCGTGTTCGTCCTGATCAGCGGAACGCCCTGACGTGCACCGCCAGCTGACCAACCTGCGGTTCTGGATCATGGTGTTCGCCGTGGGCTGGCTGCTGATGGTGTTCGTGTTCATCGCGTTCTGGCCGGAGCCGGGCGAGGAGTCGCCGGACGAGCTGGCCGTCGAGGTGACGAACGCGTTGCGCGCACACGACTTCCACAAGTTGAAGCCGTTGCTCGCGGTCGGCGGCGAGGACGTGGCGAAGTCGACCGTCGAGCGTTTCCAGGCCGCGCAGGTGGAGCGCGGTGTCTACCGCGACGGTGCCGTCGTCGTCGAGTACACGCACGACGGCACCCGTGCGGAGTTCCGGTTGCCGGTCGAGGTGCGGGACGGGCGGTTCGTCGTGAACCCGCTCGTCACTCCCACGGGGTGACGTTCCAGGTGAAGGGGATGCCGTGCCCTTCACCGACGCCGAGGCACAGCGAGACCCCGGCCGGCCACACCTTGAGCATCAGCGCGAACTTGTAGTCGATCTCCCGGCGCGGCTCGTACACCAGCAGTGCCAACGGTGTCGTGGGTGTCGCCTTCGCCGCCGCGTCGGCCAGGACTGCCCTGCCCATCGCCCGGTCGGCGGGCGAGACGTACTGCCACACCACCGAATGCCACACGACCGTCAGCACGTCGCGTTCGACGCGGGCGAGCTGTTTGGCGAGCCATTCCGGGCCGGCCGACCGGTCCACCCTGACCGGGTCGGTGGCGGCGAGGTCCAGGGCGTCCCTGAGCCGGTTCCACCGGTCGAGCTGGTCGGCCCAGACGAACGAGCTCAGGTGCAGCCGTCCGTCCTCTGTGGACACGTCGACCGGGTTGAGGTCGCACCCGGCCCTGCCGACGACGCGCGGCCGGTGGCTGAGGTCGGCGGGCGGCCTGCCGGTCCACTGCGGGTCGAGGACGAGGAGGCTGTCCGGGTCGCCGAGAACGCCGTCCTCCAGCCGGTAGCCGACGTGGTGCGGGCGCAGGTTGAGCCCGCCGCTCGCGCCGATCTCCAGCAGCCGCAGGCAGAACGGCACGTGCCTGTTCGCGGCCTTCGCGGCTTCCTGCGCGGCGACCACCAGGCCGCCGTAGAGGGGCGCGCTGCGGCCGGGTTCGTTGGTCTGCACGACAGTTGCCTGAACGCGGTGCCGGAGCAGGTCGGCGTGCTCGGTGAGGGCGGGCAACGCGTCCTGCCACAGCGTCGGCAGGTGCGGCCGGCCGCCGACGGACGGGTAGTGCTTCGCGAGGTCCGGCGCGCGCCCTTCGAGCACGAGCCGGTGCACGGCGCCCGCGAACCGCAGTCCGGGCACCTGGCCCTCCCGGTCGCGTTCGGAGCCCGCCATGATCCTGGCGGTGACGCCGCCCTGCCGGAGGTCTGCGGCAGCCTCGTCGAGGAGTCGCTGGGTCAGTGGACTGCGGTCGCGGCACCCGTTCGCGGCCGCGGCGAACAGCTCGGCAAGCACGGCGTTGACGCTAGTGGCAGCGCTGTCCCGCGTCATCTGCGGACTGCGTCATTACGCTGCTGGAATGGTTCGGGTGCTCGCGGTGGCGGACGAGATCGTCGAACAGCTGTGGACTGATCAGGTGCACTCCCTGGAGGTGGACCTGATCGTCGCGGCGGGCGATCTTCCCTTCGACTACCTGGAGTTCCTCACCAACGCGCTGGACAGACCGCTCGTGTTCGTCCCCGGCAACCACGACGTCGACCTCTCGGGTTACTCGAACGTGCGCGGCCTGTGGACCAAGGCGGGCGTACCGGTGCGCTGGCCAGGTCCAACCGGTGCGGTGAACGCGGACGAACGCGTGGTCGACGTCGCCGGCCTGCGCATCGCCGGTCTCGGTGGTTCGATCCGCTACAACAAGGGCCCGAACCAGTGGACGGAACGGCAGCAGGCCCGCCGCGCCCGCCGGGTGTCCCGGCTGGCCGGGTGGCGCAGGCTGCGGGACGGACGTGGCGTGGACGTGCTGCTGACCCACTCACCGCCGCTCGGCTGCGGCGACGAACCCGACGCACCACACCGCGGCTTCGCTTGCCTCGGTTCGCTCGTCTCGCGGCTGCAGCCTTCGTACCTGCTGCACGGCCACATCCACCCGCACGGGGTGCCACGCCCGGACCGGGTTCTGGGCTCGACGCGCGTGATCAACGTGGTTCCGCACAAGGTGCTGGAGATTTCGGGGGTTCGCGATGAGACGTGACACCGGCTTTCCCGTGGCCGACGCCGAGAACGACTTCCTGAGAGCTCGCCGCCGCCAGGTGATGTCCCGCCTCGCGGCCTGGCTGCGCCGCGAGCCGGACGACGTGAACATCATGCTGCCGTTCCACGAGGTCGTGGAGGCCCTGGGCATGGTGTCGGAGAAACGCCTGGGCCTGCAGTCGATCCGCCTGGACTCGATCGTCGGCAGCGTCGACCGCACCCGCGACTTCGACCGCCGCTTCCGCCCCACCTCGGGCCGAGTGCGCGAACGCTGGCAGCGCCTCGCCCTGGCCCAGCGCCGCGGCGAGAACGTCCCGCCGATCGAGGTGTACCGGATCGGCGAGCTGCACTTCATCGTCGACGGCCACCACCGCGTGTCCGTGGCGCACGCGATGGGCCAGTCGACGATCGACGCCTACGTGACCCAGGTGGTCACCCGCATCAACGCCTCCGGCATCCGCTACCGCGGCGACCTGATCGTGAAGGACTACCGCCGCCTGTTCCTGGAACGCGTCCCCCTGACCGGCGAGGCCCGCGCCGCCGTGGTGCTCTCCGACCCGTGGAACTACGCCGAGCTCGGCGAGACCGTCGAGGCGTGGGGGTTCCGCCTCATGCAGGACACGGGCTCGTTCCTGGACCGCGGCGAGGTCGCGCGGCGGTGGTACGCGGATGAGTACAAGCCCGTCGTGGCGATGCTGCGGCAGGCCGACATGATCGGCGACCGGACGGAGACCGAGGCCTACATGTGGGTGGCGGCGGAGCGGTACCGGTTGATCCGGACGCACCGGTGGGACGCGGAGGTGATCAACGCGGTGCGGGAGGAGGCCCAGGGGCACGGGCGCCGCTAGTTCAGCCGCCGCTGCCGAGGTACCGTGGTGGTGAGGCGGGCAGAACGGCAGAGCTGCTGACCTCCGCAAGACGTTCGGAAGAGCTGGGCTTCGACGGCCGGCTAAGACTCCATCCCGTGACAGCACCACCTGAGAGTTCTGTCTTCCCGGCGAGCCGCACGCATCCGTAGGGCGGCTAACGAGGGTCCTTCTGCCGAGGCCGACCTCAGTTCGAACCAGTGAACGCACTGGTCGAGCTGAGCTGCGGCCTGCTCGACCAGATGAGGCGAAAGGCCCTCGGTAGTGGTCGAGATCATCGCAGCCGCAGCGGTGGCGCTCTCCGGCATCGGCGCAGCCGCGTTCCGTTATCTGACGGTGCGCGAGTTCACCAGGCGCGCCAAGCCGGACGACCTGCCGGACATCGCGAGGCACGTCTATCAGCGGCGGTTTCCGTCGCGGCGGCGTGACAGTCCCGACGGCTGATCACCACCGTGCGCGAAACTCGCTCGCCCCGCCGCCTCCGCCGTGGCTAGCGTGCGCCGGTGACCGATCTTGTAACCGACCGCCTGATCCTCCGCCCCTGGTCCGAGCTCGACGTGAAGGCCGTGGTGGAAGAGGCGCGCCAACCGTCGTGGGCCGCCGACTTCCCCTCCGAGGGCGACGCGGTGATCGCCGGCGTGATCGCGAAGAACCCGGACTGGCTCTCGCCGTACGGCCACCGTCTGATCATCGAGCGCTCGACGTCTGAAGTTGTGGGTTCTCTCGGCCTGTTCTGGCCTCCTTCCGAGGGACGGGTGGAGATCGGTTACGGCGTCGTGCCCTCCCGGCAGGGGCGTGGCTACGCGTCGGAGGCGGCCGCCGCCCTGACCGGGTTCGCGCTGTCGCTGGACGACGTGCACACCGTCCACGCCAACGTCGAGCCGTCGAACCCGGCCTCCGCGCGCGTGCTGGAGAAGGCGGGTTTCAGCCGGTGCGCGGCGACCGACGAGCTGGTCAGCTACCAGCGCACCGTCAGCTGACCGGACCGAACTCGCGGTCCAGGACCGCGGGCCAGTCCCATTCCGCCATGCCGCCGTTCACGAGCACGTCGCGCCAGTCGAGCGCGCTCAGTTCGACGGCCTGCCACAACCGCTCCACGCTGCCCTCCGCCATCAGCACGAGGGCGGCGTGCACGCGTTCCACCTCCTGGCTGCCGGACTCGGCCAGGGCGAGCGCGTCCAACGCCTCACCGGCGTCGGCGCCGAAGTCGCGGGCGATGCGCGCGGAGATCCGGTTCGACACGCTCACCGCGGCACGTCCGTTCCCGGTAACAGCCGCAGCTGGCCCGGCTCATCACCCGCGCTGTTGCCGGCCAGACCAAGAACGTTCACCAAGACACCAACTCCAAACCTGTTCCCGCCCGACTGCAGACCAATCCACGCCCAACTCGACCAGACGGCAAAGTCACCACGCCGCATCCCGGTACGCTCATCGGGGCGACATCCGCGACCCGGTCCGGCACCAGCCCGACCCACGCCGGAACCTGACCCGCAACTGGGCACCAACCGAACCCAGCCGCCGCCACAACCCGGACGCACACTCGCACCACAACGCGGCGAACTCACCGCGGCGCCACCCGCGGCCCGTCCGCGTCCGGCAGTGGTCGCGCCTGGTCCAGCACCTCGTCGGTGTACTTGTCCAGCAGCCGCGTGCCGATCTGCTGCGCGTACCCGAAGATCACCGCCCACAGCAGCAGCGCGGCCGCGGACGGGATGCCTATCAGCCCGCTCGTGACCCCTGCGCCGAGAGCCAGAATGCCGACCACCGCCAGTGCCGCGCCGAGCATGATCTTGATCAGGGCCTGGTAGCCGATCATCACGTACGGCGAGAGCGATGGCCGGCGGCGTAAGAGCAGGACCACGGCGGCCAGCACCGCGCCGAACGAGCCGAGGACCTGCACCAGCCACACGTCCACGCCGGACGCCTTCGTGGTGCCACCGGGGCAGACCGTCGGCAGCGCGTTCTCCTTCGGGTCCACGCACAGCGGGATGATGCCCGGCTTCACGATGCCGACCACGCCGAGCACAGTGTTGATCACGAACAGCACCAGCGACGCCGCGATCAGCTTGTTGCGCAAAGCGCGGGAGCCGGCGTGGGCGAAGTCCGAGTTGTCGTAGGCCGCTCGCAGCGCGTCCACCACGATCGCGCGTTCCACGGCGGGCGTGAACTCCCCCGGCCGCAACGCCTCCAGGGCTCGGCGGCGCGGATCGTCGTCGTCGAGGTACTGCGCCACGCGCGCTTGGAGACCGGGCAACCTGCCGAGGAAGCCGCGCTCCGCCGAGATCGTCGCCACCTCGGCCTCGTGCAGCGCGCGCCAGGCCCGTTCGATGTGCCAGCCCGACCACCACGACGGCAGCATGCGCCACCACGGCTCGCGGTCGCTGAGCATCCGGTCCACCACCGCGGCCTGCTCCTCGGCGGTGCGCCGCCACACGTCACCCTCGGGATCGACGGGGTCGGACGGTCCGAGCGCAGCCAGATCCGCGCGGACCCGGTCCAACCGGGACTGCACGACGAGTCGCCAGTCGGTGACTCTGGGTTTGCGCTCAGCCATGTCCCGATGGTGACAGGCACCCCTGACAATTTCGGCAGCCATCCGTGTGACGTGCGAAAACGTCACCAGAACGCCTTATACGCTTGCGCTTATATACGCAGTTAGTTATACAACTACCCGTGGACGTCTTCGAAGCCGTGGCCGAACCGACCCGCCGCCACCTCATCAGTCTGCTGTCCGAACGCGACCACACCGCGGGCGAACTGGTCGACAGCCTGCCGGCCCTCACCCAACCGGCCGTGTCCCGCCACCTGCGCATCCTCAGGGAAGTCGGCCTCGTCGAGGCGCGACCGGACGGCCAGCGCCGCGTCTACGCCCTGAGACCCGATGGCCTGCAACGCATCGACGACTGGATCACCCCGTACCGCCGCTTCTGGCGCGACCACCTCACCGCACTCGAACAGCACCTGGAGAACCAGTGAACGACCTCGGCACCGTGACCACGACCGGCGACCACGCCACCCTCACGTTCGAGCGCAGGCTCAAGTTCCCGATCCAGAAGGTCTGGTCCGCGATCACCGACCCGCAAGAACGCAAAGCCTGGCTCGGCACGACGCACGTCGACGACGGCACCATCGTCATCGAGCCGGAGGACCCGCCCGCTCCAGCGGAAGCGAAAAGAGTCACGGGTCGCATCCTCACCTGGCAGCCGCCGGACAACGGCCACGCGGTCTTCGAACACGAGTGGCGGCAACGGATCGTCGAGGACGGCGTCGTCCGCTACGAGCTCACGGCCGACGGCGACGACACCCTGCTGACGTTCACCCACCGCGGACTGTCCGAACGCAACGCGCTCGGCTTCGTCCCCGGCACGCACGCCTTCCTCGACCGCCTCCAGGCGCACCTGAACGACGAGGAGCCGCCGAACTGGAGCGAGCGCTACGCCGAGGTCGCACCGAACTACCCGGCTTGGCGCTGAACGGTCACGGCAACGCGAGGGCCGCGTCGATCGTCGCGTCCAGGAAGGCGAGGGTGTCGCGGCGGCGGGCCAGCGGGTCGCGGTAGCCGCGACGCCCCTCCGCACCACCGGTGCGCAGGCTCAGGCTCTCGGCGACGATGCGCTGCCAGCGCGGATCGAACGCCGTCAGGGCGTACCGGCCGGCTCCGGTCTTGGAGGTCATCTTCCCGGTGGCGAGAACGTGGTGCAGCCGGCTCACGCCCAGCACCGCCCACACCGGGAACCACGCGCTGAGCCCGATCGCGAGCGACAGAGCGCTGCGCTGCCGCTTCTGCTGCCACCAGGGCCGCCAATAGGTGCGGAGGTTGTCGACCGTGAACGCGCGCAAGGCGTTCAGGTCGGCCCACACGTCGACCGGCTCGGGCCCGCGCACCCGGACGCCGTGCCAGGCCAGCTCGCAGAACGTCACCGGGTTGATCCCGGACCGTCCGGCCGGGACGAAGCGGCCTTCCTGCGCGCAGGGAACGTCGGGGCAGCGGTCCGGCCCGGCAGCGAGGTCGCTCCAGGTGAGCACCGCACCGTCGAAGTGCGGCCGGGGAAACCGGGCCGCGGTGCGGGCGTGCGCCTCGGCCAGCGCCGCCATCTCGCGCGACTCGGGTTCGACCCGGCGGTCGGTCACCGCGACGAAGTCGACGTCGCTGGCGGTGCTGAGCCGCCCCCGGCCGCCGTGCGGCTGGAAGTCCCCGAAGGCCACCGAGCCGACCAGGTAGAAGCCGGTGACCAAGCCCGGCGCCAGCTCGTCCACCGTCGTCAGGAAGAGGTCCACGGTCCGGCCGACCAGGATCGGAAGATCACTGTTGGGCATGCGTTCCAACCTAGCGACCGGGTAGCGAGGGGAGACGCCGCCCAGGGCGGAGCGACGCCTCCCCTCCCGCGGGCTCAGGCGGTCTGCGACGGCTCCACCAGCGCACGGAGCCGGGGAGGCATCCTCTTCTCCAACCCGTACGGTTCGAGGTGAGCCTGCAGCACGCCCGTGAACGCCCGCTCGACCGAAGCGGTGTCCCAGTTGTCGCTCTCCAGGATCGGCTGCTTGAAGTACGGCTGCCCCACGATGTGGAGCTGACGCCCGTTGCAGCGGATGACCTGCCCGGTGATGCCCTCGGAGCGGTCCGAGAGCAGGAACAGCACCAGCGGCGCCACCTTGCCCGGCGTGCGGTCCGCCGGAATCGCGCGCAGGGACCGTTCCGACTTCCACACCATCCGCGTGTGCGCGACCGGGCACACGGCGTTCACGCGGATGCCTTCCGACTCCAGGTCGAGAGCCCACGAGTAGCTCAAGGACGCCACCGCGCCCTTGGTCGCCGAATACGTGGCGAGTTTGCGCTGACCGAAGGAGGCGCCGGAGGAAATGTTGATGATGGAGCCGCCGCCGGACGAACGCATCGCCCTCATCGCGGCGATTCCGACGTAGATGACGCCGAGGACGTTCACCTCGACAACGTGTTTGATCGTCTCTGGGTCGTCTTCCCAGGGCGCGGTCTCGTAGTTCAGTCCCGCGTTGTTCACCAAGCCGTCGACGCGGCCGAATTCGTCGACGCACAGGTCGACGATCTTGGCGGCCTCGCTCGGGTCCGCGACCGTGTGGGTCGAGGCGACGGCACGGCCGCCGTACCCGCGGATGTGCTCCGCGACCCGCTCCGCCAGGTCACCGTCGTTGTCGTTGACCACCACCGAAGCGCCCGCGAGGGCCGCGTGCATCGCGTAGGCCTCGCCGAGACCTCGGCCCGCCCCCGTGATGACGACCGCTTTTCCGTCCAGGATCCCCATTGCACGCTCTCTTTCATCACTCGGCGGCGGCTCCCCGGAACCCCCCTGTGGTCCTGTATCCGCCTTCGACCAGCGTGCTGACCAAACGAAGCCCTGAAGTAGATGTTTCGTTGAGAAGTCGCTGCCGAGCGCCCAATGGCGAACCGAGTTCGGCCCGGCAGATGGTCCCGACTAATCGGCCCTAACCCGAACGAGTGACAAAAACGGGCCGCCTCCCCACGACGCGGGAAGGCGGCCCGGAAAACGAGAATTCAGCGTTCCGTGTAGGTGAGGTTCCTGCCGCTGGACGGGTCGAAGAGCTGGATCTTGTCCGCGTCGAACCAGATGTCCGCCGAGGCTCCCTCCACCGCGCCGGACGCCGACGACAGGCGCGTCACGAGCGAGATGCCGTCACCTGGCACGTCGTCCGACCCAGCGTCCGCCGCGAGCTCCTGCAGCTCGGCCGACGCCGCCTGCTCACCGGTCAGGTTGAAGTAGGCGAACTTGTCCGAGCCCATCGACTCCAGCACGTCCACCGGGGACGTGAACTTGCCGCCGGACGACAGCGCGGCCGCGTCGACCAGTGCCGCGTCCTCGAAGTGCTCGGGGCGGATGCCCATGATCACCTCGCGGGGCGCGTCGGCACCCTCCACCAGCTGCCGCACCCGGTCCGTCAGCGTGCAGTCGCCGAGGACCGACCGCAGCGAGCCGTTCTCCAGCGTCGCCGGCACGAAGTTCATCGACGGCGAGCCGATGAAGCCCGCCACGAAGAGGTTCGCCGGGTGGTCGTAGAGGAACTGAGGCGCGCCGATCTGCTGCACGACCCCGCCGCGCATGACCACGACCCTGTCGCCGAGGGTCATCGCCTCGGTCTGGTCGTGCGTCACGTACACCGTGGTCGTGCCGAGCTGCTTCTGCAGGCGCGACACGGAGGTCCGCATCTGCACGCGCAGCTTGGCGTCCAGGTTGGACAGCGGTTCGTCCATGAGGAACGCCTTGGGGTTGCGCACGATCGCGCGGCCCATCGCCACGCGCTGCCGCTGGCCACCGGACAGGTTGGACGGCTTGCGTTCAAGGTGTTGCGTGAGGTCCAAGATCTCGGCTGCCTCGCGCACCTTCTTCTCGACGGTCGCGTTGTCCACCTTGGCCAGCCGCAACGGGAAGGCCATGTTCTCCTTCACCGTCATGTGCGGGTAGAGCGCGTAGGACTGGAACACCATCGCGATGTCGCGGTCCTTGGGCGCCTTCTCGTTGACGCGCTGCCCGCCGATGCGCAGCTCGCCCTCGGTGATGTCCTCCAGGCCCGCGATCATGTTGAGGGTGGTCGACTTCCCGCAGCCGGACGGTCCGACCAGGATGATGAACTCGCCGTCGGCGATCTCCAGGTTGACCTCCTGCACGGCCAGTGCGCCGTCGGGATACCTCTTGGTCACCTGGTCCAGAACGATTTCTGCCATTGGTCAACTCACCCCTTGACGGCGCCGGAGGTCAGGCCGGCGACGATCCGGCGCTGGAAGAACAACACGAAGAGGATGATCGGGATCGTGATGACCACGGCGGCCGCCGCGATCGACCCGGCCGGGTCCTCGAACTGCGAGCTGCCGGTGAAGAACGACAGCGCCACCGGCACGGTCCGCGACTGCTCGGTCGAGGTGAGCGAGATCGCGAACAGGAAGTCGTTCCAGCAGAAGATGAACACCAGGATCGCCGTCGTGAACACACCCGGCGCGGCCAGCGGCGCGATGACGCGACGGAACGCCTGCCCCGGCGTCGCACCGTCCATCTTGGCCGCCTTCTCGAGCTCCCAGGGGATCTCGCGGAAGAACGCCGACAGGGTGTAGATCGCGAGCGGCAGCGCGAACGTGATGTACGGCAGGATCAGGCCGGGCCACGTGTCGAACAAGCCGAGCGATCGCTCGATCTCGAACAACGGGGACACCAGCGAGACCTGCGGGAACATCGCGATCAGCAGCGAGACGCCGACCAGCAGGTTCTTGCCGGGGAAGTCCAGCCGCGCGATGGCGTAGGCGGCCATCGTGCCGAACACCACGGCGATCGCGGTCGCGATGATCGCGATGCCGATGGAGTTGACCAGCGCCCGCGTGAACTCGGACGTCGAGAAGATGTTCTGGTAGTTCTCCAGGCTCCATTCACGAGGGATGAAGTTGCCGTCCGCCAACGTCTTCGACGACTTGAAGGACAGCGACACGATCCACAGCACCGGGATCAGCGCGTAGATCACGACGACCGTGTTGAGCAGGCCCCAACCGACCTTCTTGCCGGTGGTGTCGGCTCCTCCGATGCCAGCCATCAGCGCTTCCCCCCGTCGTCGCTGCCGGGCGCAGCGGTGCCGAAGAGCTTGATGAAGACGAACGCGATCAGCGCGACCATGAGGAAGATCAGCACCGACATCGTCGATCCGATACCGAGGTTCAAGCCCTTGATGAGGTTGTTGTAGGTCAGCATCGACACCGACGACGTGCCCTGCGAACCCGCGGTGAGCACGAAGAGGTTGTCGAAGATGCGGAACGCGTCCAGCGTGCGGAACAGCAACGCCACCAGGATCGCCGGCTTCATGATCGGCACGGTGATCTTGATGAACCGCTGCCACGCGCTCGCGCCGTCCATCGCGGCGGCTTTGAGCAGGTCGTCCGGCACCAGGGCCAGCCCCGCCATCAGCAACAGGGCCATGAACGGCGTGGTCTTCCAGATCTCCGCGAGACCCACGACCATCAGCGCAGGGATCTTCTCCGTGAGCACGGGCTCGCTGCCCAGTGCCTCGGAGAGGTAGCCGGTGCCGGGCGTCCAGGCGAACCGCCAGGAGAACGCGGCCACGACCGTGACGATGCCGTACGGGATCAGCGACGTCGTCCGCACGATGCCGCGGCCGACGAGCGCCCGGTGCATGATCAGCGCGAGCGCCATGCCCAGCACCAGTTCGACCGCGACGGTGACCACCGTGAGCAGCACTGTCACCCACACCGCGTCCCACCAGTACGGGCTGCTGAGCACGGTGACGTAGTTGTCGAACCAGATCCACTCGGTGCGGTCGGGGAACTTCAGGTCGAACCGCTGCATCGACAACAGGATCGAGTAGAGGATCGGCCAGCCGGTCACCGCGATCATGGTGAGCGCGGCGGGCGCGCAGAGCAGCCAGCCGAGTCTGCGCTCGGCCTTCTTGCCCTCGCTCAGCGCGGCCTTCTTCTTGGGGGCGACGGGTTGCGCGGCGGTCAGGTCGGATGTCCCCGTGTCCTCCGTGGTCGCGTGACTCACGGCAGCACCCCCTTGGAGTCGAGTGCGTTCTGGAGTTCCTCGCGCAACCGGTCCGCCGTCGCCTTCGGGTCGATGCTCGCGGGCGGCGACAGGATCGTGGAGATCACCGTCGAGACGTTCTGGTAGGCGGGCGTGCGCGGCCGCACGCTGGCGCTCTCCAGCGTCTTGAGGATGTCGTCCTTCATCGGGTACGCGTCGACCATCTCGGGCTCGTCGTAGACGGACTTGATGGTCGGCGGCACACCGTCCTTGAGGGCGGCGAGCTTCTGGCTCTCCGCACCGCGCAGGCACAGCACGGCGTCGAAGGCCTCGTCCGGGTGCGTGGTGTAGTTGCTGACGGCGTAGTTGATGCCGCCGACGGTGACCTTCGCGGCGTCACCGCTCACGGTGGGGTACGGCGCCCACTTGAAGTTCTTCGCGAAGTCCGGCTTCTTCTGCGCGGCCGCGTAGACGTACGGCCAGTTCAGTTCGAACGCCGCTTTGCCGGACTCCATGAGGAGGCGTGCGGGATCCTCCGTGGAGTTGGAGAACGACGGGTCGATCGCCTTCGAGGTGGCGAGCTTCTTCAACGCCCCCAACGCTTCCACGGCCTTGTCGTCGACGACGGCCTTGGTGCCGTTCTCGTCGAGGATGGTGCCGCCGTTGGAGTTGACGAGGGTGTTGAACAGCACGACGAGCCCCTCGTACTGCTTGCCCTGTCCCACGATCAGGCCGGGCTTTCCCTGTGCGACCAGGGATTCGGCCATCGAGATCATCTCGTCCCACGTCTTCGGCGGCGTGGGCACGAGGTCCGAGCGGTACCAGAGGAGCTGGACGTTGGTGTTGTCCGGAGCCCCGTACAACTTGCCCTCGTACGTGGCGGTGTCGAGCGGCGTCTGCAGCGTGCCGGTCTCCACCTGCGACTTGACCGAGCCGGTGAACTCCTTGATCCACCCGGCCTTCGCGAGTTCCGCGGTCCACGTGACGTCGAGCGCGAGGACGTCCATGCTGTCGTCCTCGGCGGCGAGTCTGCGCACCATCTGCTCGCGCTGACCGTCCGCCTCACGCGGCAGCTTGTTGTAGACGATGTTGTAACGCCCGCCGGCCTTCGCGTTGCAGCTGTCGACGATGGCCTGGAAGTTCTCCTGGTTGTACTTGTAGACGTTCACGGTGATGCCCTGGCCGCCAGACCCGCACGCCGTGAGCGTTGTCGCCGCGAGCAATGCGGCCCCCGCCCCGACGGCGAGTCGATAGCGCCGTGTCGCACCCATCGGCCCTGCCTCCTTCCCGACTACACGGAGGAGCCAGACCGCCAGCGCCCGGCACCTCGTCGTGCCACCGGCCGCACCGGGCAGACCGGTCAACCGAACCTAGGCCCGGTGATCAGGAGCCGCAACCAAGAGGAGCAACGATTCAGAACCAATCGTTATCGATCGTTGGCCGAACTGAGCGTTTTTCAGGGGTCAGCTGCCGGGGTTGACGGGCCTCATCGCCAGCTTGGCGAGCAGGTCACGCCCCTTCTCGGCCGACTTCGGGTGACAAAGCACGTCGTACCGGCCGGCCACCAGCTGACTGGCCGACTGGAAGTCCCGCTTGCCACGAGCCGACCCGTACCCGACCGCCGCGAAGACCAGCCCGAAGAACACACCGGTGATCAGACCGGTCAGCACGGGCCCGATCGTGACCCCGGGCTCGGTGCTGAAAAGGGTGAGCAGCAGACCGACGAACAACCCGAACCAGGCACCGCTGGCCGCACCGGTCGCCAGAACGCGCCCCCAGGTGAGCTTCCCGGTGATGCGTTCGACGAGCATCAGGTCCACGCCGACGATCATGACGTCCTGCACCGGGAAGTCCTCGACGGCGAGGAAGTCGACGGCACGCTGCGCTTCCTCGTACGTGGCGTACGAGCCGATGGGCCACCCCGTCGGAGGGGTGGGCAGGCGGGGCGGGACACCGGGCCGGTTCGAGCTGGCGAACGGACTCGTCACAGGGACCACCTCTGTCGCGACGCGCTGATCGTTCCATCCTGCCAGTGCCCGGTGCGGCGTGCTCAGACGCCTACGGGTGGTTTGCCGGGTTCAGCGGCGAGGCTCGAACACGACCACGTGTTCGTCATCGCGGTACGGCCGGAAGAACCGCCAGTCCTCCTCCCGCACCGAACCGGTCCTCAACACGTCGATCCGGAAGCCGTGTGAGAGCGAAATGACCAGGTCACCCCATGCAGTGACCTCGACAGACGTCACGACGACCGGCTCGTCGGCCAGGTACGCTCTCAGCTTCCCGGCTCGAACATCGAACCTGGTGGCGCCTTGCACGCCCCAGTCGAAGTCACCGTCACCGGTCCAGCCCGGCCGCGGACGGTAGATGTCGGCGGAGCCGGTGACGAGCTGGTCCTCGTCGAGCACCCGCCACGGGCACTGCACGTGCAGTGCGTACTCGCCCACCTCGCGGGTTTCACCTCGGTGGTCGACCACATCGCGACGCGGGCCGAACTCAAGCCAGACGAGGTCGGCGGCACGCCCGAGAGCGTGCCACCGCTCGCCGATCAGCTTCTCCAAGGACCGGCGCGCTGCCTCGATCACGGACAGCGCGCCTTTCGTCGGGTCTTCACTCATCCGAACAGGGTCTCAACGGTTTCGACGATCTGGTGGTAGGTCAGGCCCTGTCCGGTGATTTCGTCGTGAACCCGCCGCTTCTCCTTGTCGGTCAGCGTTCGGCCGATGCTGCGCTCGCCCGTCCTGATCGCGTCGGCCGCCTGCCTGTTCTGCCTCTGGTTGTCTCCTGGGGTGTTGTAGCCGTCATATTCATCCTCGTCGTCCCACCGCTGCTTCCCCTTCTTCTTCGCAGCACAGTTGTGTACGAGGAGCTGGGACTCGCTGATGTAGTAGTTGTGGAGTCCTTCGACCTCGAAGTTGTAGACGGTGGTGCCCGCCGTGTTCGAGGTGATGGAGCTGATCTCGACGTCAGGGCCGGTCAACGACGTCAGCCGGTCACCGGCCTGCAGCTGACCCGCGTTGACCCATCCCTTGCCGGGAACCCAGAACGGATGTTCCGGCGTGACCTGCACCTGGACACCGCCCGCCACGATGGTCAGCAAAGTGCCCGCCTGCTTGTTGAACAGGCCGACCACCGTGCGCAGCTCGGACTTGCCCGTGATCAGGTTTCGCGCCCAGACGCGGTCACCGACCTCGATCTGCTCGATCGGCTTCGCCCCGCTCTCCGTCGACACGGACGTACCGGCGGGGAAGCAGTTGCAGGTGACGCCCTTCGGGTTCCGGGTGTCCTGCTTCCCGTTGAAACCGGGTTTGAAGGACTCGGGCGAAGCCTTGGTCGCGTACTTGCCGATACCCCAGCGCTGGCCCAGTTCAACGCGGTCGATCCCGCCGCTGTTGCCGCCACCCATCACGGACTCGTTCTCGGTGTAGCCGCGCAACTGGGCGCCGTACGCCCAGTCGAACAGGTCACCGCAGAACTCGCGATCGGAGTCGCACATCGCGAGGATGCGGTTGACGAGATCTTCCTCCGGCGGGTAGTAGGTCGGTTGATCTCGCCGGTAGTTCTTCAACTGGGCATCGATCTTCTTCGCCACCGCGTGAGCCGACGGGGCCTTGTTCAGCTTCGGGTAGACGATGCCGTTGATGTACTGCTCACCCCGGACCCCGGTCATCGCCGTAGTGCCGTTGTTGTAGGTGGCCTTGTCGCCACCACCCAGTTCACTGTCCTTGATGCAGTTCGCGCACCTGTCGACGTAGCCGGGGTCGCCGCGGCAGACGTGGCTGTCGCAGTAGTGCTCGCCGGTCGGGTCGCTGAAGGTGATCGGGCTGTTGTTGCCGTACGCGTACGCGTTCCACTGCTGCGGATCGCCGGCGCTCATGATCGGGTCAGCGGACAGGAACTTGCCGAGCGTCGCGTCGTACTGCCGGGCGCCGATGTGCACCAGCCCGGTGGAGGCGTCGTTGGTACCGCCGACGAACCCTCGTTCACCTGGAATGGCCGACGCAGCGCCACGGGAGCCGCCGAACGGCAGCTGCCTCTTGCGCTGCACCTGCATCGTCGCCTTGTCCACGGAGAGCTGGGTCGTGCCCTGGTAGTCGCCGGCGAGCCACGTGAGCTTGGTCTTTCCCTCGCGCATCGCGACGGTCTTGCCGTTGTGCGTGTAGTACCGCGTCACGGTCGGGGTCGTCGCCCCCTTCGCGAGGCGGACCTCCTGAGCACCGACGTACAACGTGGTCGCATCGGAGGCACGCCGGATCAACCGCGTTCCGTCAGCGTCGTAGAGGAATTCTGAGACGTTCGTACCATCGGTCACCTTGACCACACGGCCTTCGGCGTCCCAGTCGAGCGTCTGGTTCCCTCCAGCCACCTTGCGAGTCGCAGTGTTCCCGGTCTCGTCGTACGTGAACTGGTCGACCTGGTTCACGCCGGGACCTGTCGTGGTCACCGACCCGACCGCGTGCGGCCGCGGTGACCCGGCGGCAGGATAGGTGTAGGTGCGCGTCAGATCGCCCGACGCCGCATGCTGAACCTCCGCCGTCCTGTTTCCTGACGCGTCGTAGGCGTACGAGTGCCAGTACGGCGCCGGTCCCGCGAGGGCCCCCACCGCCGGATCCGCCGTGCAAGTGCCTGAAGGCGTCCACGCGGTGGTCAGCCGACGCAGGTGGTCGTAACGGAAGCACTGCCTGTCCGCCGCCTGGCCCGCGGGAGCGTCGGTGCTCGACAGGATGTTGCCGACGGCGTCGTAGGAGTAGTTGACGTCGGCCTGCATCGGGGACGCCACCTCAGCGTCCACAATGTAGCGGTTCATTCTGCGTGTGTTGTCGTCGTAGTAGTACGACAACCACGTCCGCTTGCCCACCGTGCCCAACTCGAGCCGGTACATCTCGCCCAGACGGGTGTAGAGGGTGCTGTTGACCAACGTGTCCGTGCCGGCACCGCTGAGACCACCGGACGTCTTCACCTGGCGACCGAAGTTGTCGTACTCGTGCAGGACGGTTTCGGAAGCGATACCGGCCGCGGCAACCGCACCGAGCGTCTCACTCGCCACATTGCCGTTGGGCTTGTAGACGTAGCTGGTCTTGTAGATGCCCTTCAACGGACCTTCGGCGGCCGGGATCTCGGTCTCTGTGGACATCGGCTTGTTCAACGACGTGTAAGCCTTGACCCGGTTGACGTACGCCTGGCCGTTCACGTACCGCGTGGCGCTTTCCAGAAGCCCCTTGCCGTACTGGGCGGTGTCGTACTTGGACTCCTGCAACACGGTCGCGCCGGACTTCACCGTCGTGTTGCGCCCCAAAGCGTCATACGCGTAAGTCAGGGTCGTTCCACGGGCGTCCGTGACCGACGCGACGCGGCTTGCTGCGTCGTAGGTCGTCGTGGTCGTTCCCTTGTCGACGTCCTCGGACTTCGTGCGGCGCCCTCGCAGGTCGTAGCTCCAGCGCCAGCTGTTGCCCATCGCGTCGGTCGTGGAGGCGAGCAGACCCGCTCGGGTGTACCCGTACCTGGAGGTCTCGTGGTCACCGGCCGCGGCAGATCCCTTGTACTGCCAGAGTTCCGTCACGAGGCCGCGCGCGTCCGTGATGGTCGTCGTCGGCGTGCCTCCCTGTGGCGGCGTGACGTCGGTCCGGTCTCCTCCGTAGGCGATGGTGGATCGCCACTTCTCCTGGCCGCCGCCCTGGAAGATCGAGTGCTTCGGCCTGCCCGACGCGTCGAACTCACTGCGCGTCAGCCCCGGCACGTCGGACTCGGAGAACATCAGCAGGTTCTTGTCCACCGCCCCTGCGTTGAAGAACGGTTGCGTGGAGCGGACCACACGCCCCTGGGAGTCGTACCTCGTGTCCGCCACCAAGCGGCCACCGTCTGTCGGGGTCTGCACCTGCCTGACCCGGTACAGCCCGTCGTAGACAGTCGTCTGAGCCAGGTAGTTGCCGTTCGCGTTCACCTGGGTGGTGGTCACAGAGGTAGGAGCATCGCGCTGAACGTCGTAGGCGAAAGTCTGGCTGGGACGGTCGGAGAACTCCTCACGGGGCCGGTTCGGGTGCCAGACCTGCGTCGAGCGACCGATCGGGTCGAACGTGGCCTCCGTGGTGTTCCCGTTCGCGTCGACGGACTTGGTCAGCAGACCCCACGCAGGCTCGAACGTCGACGTGGTGACGTGGCCTGCGGCGTCGGTGACCGTGGTTCCGGTCAGCGGGCCTCCTGAAGCCGGGGTGTAGGCGGTACGGGCCGTGTTGCCCAGCGCGTCCGCGACCGCAAGCGGCCGTCCGTAGTCGTCGAAGCTGCTCGTCGACACCGTCTCGAAAACGGGCCCGGAAGCGGGCCGCGCCGACAACACCTCCTGCTTGGTGACCATGCCGGACATCGGTGCCTCGCCGGGTTGACGCCCGTCATAAGCGACCCGTGAACCCACGAGCGCGTCGTCGGGGAACAACGCCTCCGCTCCGCAGTGGACGCCGACCGTCTCGCTCTGCGAGGGGTAGGACCACATCCATTTGGCCTCGTTTTGCGCGTAGGACGTCCTGGTGCACCGGTCGTCCGTCGCCACACCGAGATCGCCGAGATCGTTGGTCCGGACGATCTGGCCGTGGTCGTCGTAGGTGTTCTCGACCTTCGTGATCCGCCACCCTCCCGCGCGGAGTGCGGTGTAGCTGGTCGAAGATCCCGCGCCCACCCAGTACGCCTTGTACGCACCGCGGGTCGAAGTGGGACCGGCCCAGGTCGGCGTCGAGATCGTCTTGGCGAGAACGCTCTCCCCGGTGCCGTCGTGTCCCTGGCTTTCGAACTTGATTCCTTGCAGCCAGTCCGAGTCCTCGCGTCCGCCGCCCTCCGAGTCGGTGACGTTCACGGAGCGGGTGCCGTTGTTCGGCAACCTGTCGCCGTGCATGCCGCGGTAGAAGCGCTCCTCGGTCATCGTGACCGGACCGGCAGCGTCGTTCTCGCTGCCGATGCGGGTGCGCACCCGCCCGTAGCCGCGGAACTCCTTCCAAGTCCTCTTGTCGTCCTTGCTGAACTCCGATGTGTCGTACCGCCAGGCGGCACCGTCCAGGTACTCGTAGCGGACGAGCTGTTCGGCGCTCGCCGCGACGCGGTCGGACGTCGAGACCGACTCGACGACGTACTTGTGGAAGTAGTCCTCGCGCTCCACACCGTTGTCCGGCGTCCACTTCACGGGGTAGCAGCGAAGGGTGTTGGACTCGGGGTTGGTGGGCATCGAGGTGCCCGGCACGCAGTCCGGCTCCGCGTACTTGACCTGCGTGACGCCGCCGGCCTCGGACACCACACCGGTGACGCGGTAGCGGTTCAGCGGACCGATTCCGGTCGGCGTGTCGACGCGGTTCGGCTTCTTGCCGCCTTCGAACGTCACCTCCGGCAGCGGGATCTCACCGCCGACGAGACCGGTGTGCTGGATGCTCTTCAGCCACAGGGCGGCCTGGTAGGCGTCATCGGTCTTGGGGAACTCGTGCTGCAACGTCCAGCGGTCGACGTTCTGGTAGCCGTCACCGCTGCGCACCTGCGTGGTGATCGTCGACAGGCGCTTGGTCGACCAGAACGTCGGGCTGTACTTGTCCTTGCAGGTGGCGGCATCGCAGTTCTCCGACACCGCGGCGTCCGGCCAGTTCTCCTTCTTGGCGAAGGTGCACTCACTGCTCTTGACGCAGCGGTCGGCCAGGCCGAACTCGACACGACCCGCGGCCGGGGCGTTCACGTCGTCGCGCAGGCCGTACTCGATCGACTTCAACGTGCCGGCACGCACGTACGCAACGGCCGTGTCCGTCAGGTTCTTGCCGTACTTGTTGGTCTCGGTGTCGTAGTTGTAGAGGATCACGTTGCCGCGCGGGTCGATGGCCTTGTCGAGGTTCCAGCGCCACGCCCGGTCGCACGAGGACGCCTCGAAAGTGCTTTCGTGGCACGGTTCCCCGGCGTCGTCACCGAACACCGGCACGGTCCAGGTCGACTTCGAGTCGACCCGGGAGCCGAAGAAGTACTGCGTGCCGTCGACCGTCGTGATCTTCCACGACTCGTTGAAGCGATCGCCGTTGCCAGCGGTCGACAGCCGCTCGATGCGGGATCGGTCGTCCTGCTTCATGCGCCAGGCACCGGACTGGTCGTCCTTGATCAGCATGCCGCCCTTGCTGCCGAACGACGCCGTGGCGTTGTCGCTGCGCCAGCAGAGATCGCCGGTCTTGGGCGGTGTCGTACCGCCCTCGGTGTCGGTGGCACAGGCACCGTAGGCGCGTTCGACGTAGCCGGCCGACAGGTCCCAGCCGTCGCCGATCCACGACGGCTGGTTGTTCGTCGCCGACGTCAGACCGTCCACAGCGGACGATCGGTACGACAGGCCCAGTGAGGGGACGAAGCCGCCCGGCGCCGGCGGCACCCGAAGCGGGTACGACCAGCTGAAGTCACCGCTCTGCTTCGACACCTCCCACGACGCCGATGCGGAGAACGGTGTGGCGGCGAAGGAACCACCGCCCGGTGTGCTGCTCGCCGCCGGCTGGTTGCCCGACAGCGCTCGCGACGTTGCCTCGTCGGGGCCGCGGGACGCGAGGGAGCCGTTGGTGACGGGCACGGACTGGACGTCCGGCGCGTTGACCGACGGGCCGGGGGCGGCGATCGCCTGTTGTTCGACGGTCGCGGTGACGGCGGTCAGCGCCAGGCAGACCGCCATCCCTCTCATGAGGGCGCGCTTCAGTTTCATGGTGTTCGTCTCCCCAGAAGTCAGAACGTCGCGGCGGTGGCCGGCGGGCTCACGAGTACGAAGCCGAGCGACTGCTCGACCGGGTGGCCTTCGCAGCTCAACGAGTCGAACCTGTTGCCGACTCCGTTGGCACGGCAGCGGAACAGCTCCTTGGACGGCTTGTCGGCCGGTGCGGTGGTCCAGATGTTGCCCGCGCTGCCGATCTTCTGCTTGCCGCCGCAGGTGGAGTCCAGCGAGCTGAAGGTGTCGGTGCCCTCGCGGCACACCCAGAGCGTCGTGGTGCCCGGCTCACCGGTCATGGCGAGGTAGCCCAGGACGCCCTCCGACTTGTAGCCGGGCAGCACGCCCTGGGTGGTGCTCCAGTGGTCCCAGGGGAACTGCGTGGTGAGGTAGCGGACCAGCGGTGCGTAAGCCCGCAGGTAACCCAGGCGCTTGACCTTGGTCTGGCCCTCGCAGTCGGACGCCAGGGACGTGAACCGGTCGGCGTTGACCACGCACAGGTTGAGCTCGACGGTGGGGATGTTGACCGGCTTCACGGAGTAGACCGCGCCGGTCTCACCGATCAGCGTCGCGCCCTCGCAGTCCGCCGCGGTCGAGCTGAAGTGGTCGGTGCCCGACTTGCACGAGTACAGCCGTTGCGTGTTCGGCTCCGTCGGTGACACCGGCTGTCCCGCCACGCCCTCGTAGCGGTAGTTGGGCAGCGGCGGCACGGAGGTGAGGCCCGTGTAGTGCTCGCCGGTGCCGTTGATGCTGACGTAGCGGCCGAGCTGGCCCGCGGCCGGCAACGGGCGCGAGGCGTGTTCGAGGATCTTCGCCTCGGTCACCGCGCCTTCCACCGCGCGCACCTCGTCGACGAGACCCGCGAAGAGGTCGGCGTCCTTGCCCTGCCACCTGCCCTTGCCGATCGTCATCCCGCCGTCGGACGGCCAGAGCCTGGCCGACTCGCTTCCGGCGAGCTTGCCGTCGACGTAGAGCCGCAGCTGCCCGGCAACGTGGTCGTACACGCCGGCGAGGTGGGTCCAGCGCCACGTGACGGCCGGCTCCGCGGACTGCGCCTTCACCAGCGGCGCCTGGTCGGAGTCCTGGACGGGCGCAGCGAACACCCACCGCTTGGACTCGGGCCGGTACTGCAGGACGAACGTGCTGACGCTGGTGCCGTTCTGGCCGAGCACGGTGTAGGTCTTGTCGTCGCGCTCCAGCCGCGCCCACGCCTCGACGGTGAAGCTGTCACGGGTGTTGACGCCGTGCCACTGCGCCGCAGCGGACGCCGAGCCGTCCAGCTTGAGGGCGTTGCCGATCACCCCGGGCACGTACGAGGCGTTGCCAGAGGTCGTGGCGGTGTTGTTGCGCCACGTGCTGTCATTGCCGCTGTTCTCGTCGAACTTCCAGAGTCCGCTGTCGTTGAACGGCGCGTCGTCGTGGACCTTGCCGACCTCGCCCGCCGTCAGCGCGCTGCCGAAGACGCGCACGTCGTCGATGCCGCGGTAGAACCAGCTGCCCTTCACGCCGTTCACCTTGTTGCGGCCGATGACGAACGGTCCGTCGGCCTTCCACATGACCACGCCGACGTTGACCGCGGACAGCACACCGTTGACGTACAGGCGAAGTTGCTTCGAGGCGGCATCGTGGACGACCGCGAGGTGCGTCCACCGGTCGGTTTTGGCGAGCTCCGTCGAGAGCAGCACCGCGGAGGGCGCCCCGTCCTCGTCCTTGCTCGACTGGACCACCGCCCACTTTCCGGAGTCCCCGTCGTAGGACAGCGAGAACGCGCTCATCCTGGTGCCGTCCTGCGCCAGGACGGCTCGGCGGCCGGTGACGCCGGCCTGGGCGTACACCCAGGCGGAAGCGGTGAAGCTGCGCGACGTGTCCTCGATGACCGGCCCCGCGGTCTCGGCCGAGGCGGTGGAACCGTCGAGCGAGACACCGGCGCCGTTGCGCCCGCCGATCCAAGTGGGGGCGGTGCCGGTGAACGTCATCGTGTTGTTGCGGCCGCTGCTGTCGACCGCGGTCGTGCCGCTGCCGTCGTTCAGCTTCCAGTGACCGGCATCCGCCGCAGGCAGGGTCGCTGCGGGCTGGTCCTTCTCCGGGTACGACCGGAAAAGGCCGAACACACCCTCGTTGTCCAGGGCACCGGTGTAGAAGCGGACGTCGTCGATCGATCCCGCCCAGCGCTCGGCGGGGGCGCTGCGGAGCTTGGCGCGGCCGATCTGCAGGCCACCGTTCGCCTGCCAGACCGAGTTGACCACGCCGTCGCCGACGCGGTTGCCCTGCACGTACAGCAGCACCTGCTTCGCGGCGCGGTCGTACACACCGACGAGGTGCACCCACTCCGTGAAGTCCTCGACCTCCGCAGACACCGCGGCCACGGTCACCTTGGTGGCGTCGGTGTCGTCCTCGGTCATCTCGAACACCCAGTTGCCCAGGTGGTCGCGGTCCTTGAGGAACCCGAGGCGGAACTTGCTGTTGTGCTCGCCTTCCTGGCTCACCGCGACCCGCTTGCAGTTCGCGGAACAGGGCTCGGGCATCTTGACCCACGCCGACACGGTGAAGTTCTGGTCGGTGCGCACGACGGCTCCGGTCGAGACCTCTGCGTTGGTGCCGTTGAACGTCGCGGCGTTGCCGAGCCTGCCCACGCCGAACGCGGCGTTGGTCAGCGTGCCCGCCTTGCCGCCGACCGAGTCCGCGGCGTTCGTGCCGGTGCCCTCGTCGAACTGCCACTTGTGCACGAGGCTGAGGTCGCGGCCCGCCTTGTCGCGGATCTCGTCCGCGAACAGCACGCGGGTGTGCACCTCGACGTCGTCGATCGCACCGGGGAAGTAGTCGGCCTGCTTGCTGTCCCACAGCCCGCGGCCGATCCGGAACTGGCCCGTCGGGTGGTTCCACGCGTCGGGGTGTGCGACCGTGGCGGCCTCAACACCGTTGACGTACAACGTCATCACGTCACGCGCCGCGTCGTAGGTGCCCACGAGGTGGGTCCACACGCCCAGCTGGGCCACCGCGCCGATCGCCCGGTCGTGCCGCGCGCCGCCTCCCGCCTGGTCCGTCTGGAACATCGCGAACGCCCAGTGGCCGTCCGGCGTCGCCTGGAGCTGGAACGCGCTCGTCGTGGTGCCGTCCTGCGACAGCACCGTCGGCGACTGACCGTCGACGAGCTTGTCGAGCCGCGCCCAGGCGCTGACCGAGAAGTTGCGGGACGTGTCGAGGACGTGCGAGGCGTAGAGCGACGCACCGGGGACACCGCTGATGCGCAGGCTCAGGTCCTTCGGGTCGGAGTTGTCGCTCTGCCCGCTGCCCCAGCTGACCTGGTCGCCGAGCGACGCGGTGCCGTTGTAGCCGGACGTGTCGAGGCCGTCGCCGTCGAGCCGCCACTGGCGGACCGGGTCGGCGTCGAGCTTGACGATGTCGGCGACCTCGTCCGCCGCCAGGGCCCTGCTGTGCACCCGGACGTCGTCGAGGTCACCGCGCAGGGCGGCGCCCTGCTGGTCGTTGCCCATGACGAACGCGCCGGCGGAGTCCCAGAACGGCTTGGTCGCCGCGGCGCTCTCCGCGGGTGTCCCGCCGTTGACGTACAGGGACGCCTTCTTGGTGACCGAGTCGAAGACCGCCGCGAGGTGCGTCGGAGTGTTCGCGACGGCGGTGCCCGGAGCGGTCTGCGCGAGCACGTTCCACGCGGTGCTGCCGTTGCCTTCGGTCATGCCGAACTGCCAGCGGCCGTCCTTCTGCTGGAGCACGAACCCGCTGGAGTCCGGGCCGTCCTGGGACAGCACGGTCATCGTGCCGTTCGTGTCCGCGAGCGTGACGTAGCCGGAGACGCTGAAGCTCTTGTCCGTGCGGACAACGGGCCCCGTGGTGCGCACCTGGCCGGTGCCGTCGAAGCGCAGTGCGTGGTTCTTCGGCTGCGGGCGCTGCTCGAAGAACGAGACACCGCCGGACAACATCGCGGACTCGCCATTGGTCACCGAGTTGCGCGCGACGGTGGCCAGGTCCTCCTCGAAGCGCCAGTGGCCCGCCTGGACGTTGTCGCGCCGGACCTCACCGCGCACCTCGGCGTCGGTGAGCGGGCGGTCGTAGACGCGGACCTCGTCGATCCCGCCACGCCACCAGGTGTCGCTGACGCTGCCGGCCTTCGACTGACCGATGCGCAGTTCGCTCGCCGCGTTCCACGGTGTGGGGCTCCCCGGTGAGGTGCCCTGCAACACGCCGTTGACGTACAGCTTCAACTGGGAGTTGCCGGCGTCGTACACACCCGTGAGGTGGGTCCACGCTCCCGCCGTGGGCTCCTCCGTCGACCGCACGAAGACCACCTGGTTGTCCGTGATGGAGTCCTTGTGCGGCATCAAGAACACCCAACGCCGGGAGCCGCCCTCGTAGCGCAGGCAGAACCCGCACGTCTCGTTGCCCACCTGGGAGACCGCGGTCCCCCAGCTCCCGTCGACGGCGTCCACCTTCACCCAGGCGGACACCGAGAAGCTCGCGTCCGTGCGCACCGCGGTGGGCGCGGTGATGTGTCCTCCCGAGCCGTCCAGGTTCAGCGCGGAACCCAGCGGGCCGGACACGTAGCTCACGTTGCCGTGCGTGGTGCCGTGGCGGTCACCGAGGTACGCGCTGTCGTTGACGTTGCCGTCCAACGTGTACTGCGAGATCGCACCGCTGCCCGCGCGGACGTAGATGTGGTGCACGCGCTTCGGACCGGGGTTGCCCGCCTTGTCCCTGGACCGGACGAACAGGTCGCGCGGGCCGTCGCCCGGCGGCGTCAGCGTGACGGTGGCTTTGCCGCCGAGGCCGTTCGCGACGACCGAGTTGGTCATGGCGTCGTCCCAGCCGTAGTCGAACCTGTCGACGTCGGCGTCCTTCGCGGTGAACGTGAACGCGCCGGGCACGGTGGTGCCGCCGTGCCAGCGGTTGTCGTCGGGGTAGGCGAGGCTGCTGACGTCCGGCTGGTTCACCGGTGCGGTGCGGTCGATCCGGAACTGCTTCGGACCGATGACGTACCCGCCCTTCTTGTCACCGTCGCTCGCCGCCACGAACCACGTGATCAGGCGGTCGTCCGCGACGCCGGAGAGCGGCACGTCCTTCGCCGCCGTCGTCCCGGAACCGTGCGGGCCGGACGTGAACACGCGCTTGTTCTGCTTCGCCGGGTCGCCGGGGACGACGTCGTCGTAGACGTCCCAGATGCCGTTGACCTGGTCACCGTCCGGATCGGACAGTTTCGCGCGCAGCTGGATGGTGGAGTCGCCGACCCAGGGCATGCCTGCGCAGTTGGCGCACGCCTGGAGGTTGAGGTCCGTCGACGGCTCCTCCGGCGTGTTCGGCGTGCCGTTGTAGTAGATGACCAGCTTCGTCTTGCCGGGATCGAACTTCCGCCAGTAGTCCTGGTTGCCCTCGTCGGCCGCGCGGATCGAGAACGTCGAGTTGCCGGTCTTGTCGATCTGGGCCGGGAAGTTGGGGCTGGTGAAGGAGAGCGCCTTGTGCCCGGAACAGTTGCTGTACACCGACGGCACCGAGATCTCGCTGATCACACCCCAGTCGGCGGGCTGGTTGTTCCAGTTCGTGTTCCAGTCGACGTCCCACCGGGACTGGTACAGGCGGTGGTTGTGCTCCACGTTGCACGTGGGCGAGTGCACGACCTCGACGTCGAGCCGGGCGGAGGAGATGTCCTTGCTGCCGAGGAAGCTGGTGTTGTACTGGAAGTACGTCCTGGTCTTCAGGTTCCACCCGTAGGCACGGCCGGACCGCGCGGTGGGGCTGACGCCGATCCACCAGTACTCCGGCTTCTCGGCCTCGGTGTCGTAGCCGTTCCAGTGCTTGCCCTCGCGCATCGCGTTGGTGCCGTCGTCGTAGACGGTCGTCCAGCCGTCGTTCACCCCGACGTGCGGTGCCGGGTCGATGTAGACCGGGTAGACGGTCGCGCTGTCGGCGAGCATTCCCTGGTGGGGCACCAGTGTGAGGGCGTCGGCCGCGATCTCCACCCCGACCGGCTGCTGGTCGGTGCGCGGCGCGTCCGGGTTCTCCTGCTTCTTCGAGTCCCACATCAGCGAGGTGGGCACCTCGAACACCTTGGCGCCCGCGGCGTCGACCATGGTGAACGCGCCGTTCTCGGCGGGCTTCAGCTCCAGCCCGTCGGTCTTCACGCCGAGCCGGACGCGCTCGACGTGCCGGGCCGCCTCACGGTTCTTCACGATGATCAGCTGCTGGTACCCGTCGTTCCGCGCGATCATCCGCAGGTCGACGCCGGGCAGGACCTCGGTGTAGGTCGCGTTCGGACCGTCGAGCGCCGGCGCGGGCAGGGTGCCCGGCCAAGTGAGCGCGAACGACTTGCCGTCCTTGCGCAGCCGCACGAGCGGCTCTTCGGTGCCGCCGCGGGAGAAGGTGAGGCCGGTCTCGGTGGCCTTGGGCGTGATGCCGTCGCTGCCCGGCTCGAGCGCGGTCTCGATCGGCAACCACTTGCCGTCGCGCTGAATCCGTTGCGGAACAGCGGAAAGGAGGGCCTTGAGCTGTCCGTTCGGCTGAGCGAACACCTCACGCGTCGATGTCCGCATGCTGATCGCCTCGACCTCGGTGCCCTGAGCTCGGGCGGCGACCAGCGCGCTGCCGGTGTCGGGGGCCTCGGTGATCGGAACTGCCACGGGCGGCGCTTGCGGCGCGCTCGCGGTGACGACCACGGCGGTGGCCGCCATGGTCACGGCGAGAAGCGCCGCTACTGCGTTTCTGGGCGCGCGCAGGCATGACTGCCTCGCCGCAGGGCGGCGGTTGAACACGTAGATCCCCCGTGGTCACGCGCATGTCCCCCGACAACACGCGGACTAAACATCGACCCGCGAATAGTCACAAACGGTGCTGGGGTTACCTATAGTCCAACTGGGTGATACCGATCACGTGTGAGCGAAGTGTGAGTTCGGACAATTCGGAGAAATACCGTTCAGCCAGCTTTGATTGGGCCGAAATGATCGAACACGTGTTCGAGACTGGTCAGGTTCGAAACGTCAGCTCGAACCGGTGCGCGAAAGCCCGGTACGACCGTGCGTAGACGTCGGCGCTGTCCGCCACCCGTTCCCGCTCCTTCTTCAACACCTCACGAGCGGCACCGGCGTTCCCACCCAGCACGTGGATGATCGCGAGCTTGCGCGCCCGTTCGAAGTCGAGCAACGACTCCGGCTTCGCGACGAGCTCACGAGCCAGCGCGTCCCACTTCGCGTGCTTGTCGATGTACGGCAGGCCGTGCTTGACGAACGCGGCGACCAGCTCCGAAGCGGCCGCCGCGTGGTCACCGCCCGGCTCGAACGTCCACCGCCAGACGGGCTTGTCCCCCATCAGCGAGCCGAGTGGCGCCGAGACCAGGGGCATCCCCGGAATCCCGACGCCCAACGCGCGGCAGACCTCGTCGTAGCGGCGGAAACACACGCCCACCAGCGGGGTGAGCTCGAGAGACCCGGACACGCCGAAGCCGAGCCAGCCGGAAACGCCGTCACCGCGGTTCTGCAGCCAGACGTGGCCGCGGCGGACGAAGCCCGTCGGGCGCAGTGCGGTGTCCACGGCCACCAGCACGTCGGTTTTCGGGGAAGGTCTCACGGACGACAGCGTCCCACCGATGACCGCGCTCGGCAGGGTCAGTGCAGGACCGGCTGGAGGAACTTGGTCAGCTTCTCCACCGCGTCCTGCGGCACCTCGTCCAGGTGCTCCGTCAGCTGCAGAAGTATGCGGCCACCACCCAGGTGCTCAACGGAGAAGCACGGTGCGGAAGCGCAGACCTCTTGCACGCCACCCAAAGCGGCGACCTGACGCGGGCCGAGCAGCGTCGCCCAGTGCGGTCCGCGGGCCAACTCCGCTGCCGTGAAAAGGGATTCGTCGAGCCCCACGCCCACGGCCACCTCGTGCGCGGTCCGCACGCCGACCCTGTCCAGCGTGATCCAGCCACCGGACGCCCGCACCAGCGACGCTCCCGACCGGAACGCCGACAGCCACTCCTGTTGCACCACACGGGAAATCCAGCCGCCGAAGAGGGTTCGCGAGGCGGTGACCACGATCTGGTGCGGGAACGACGGGTCGTCCTTCAGCAGGACCTCCGCGCACCAGCCGCCGTCGACCAGCGGCAGGCCCTGGAAGTCGAGCTGGACGAGCTGCACGCGCAGGAACGACGGCAGGTCCGACAGTGCCTCGTCCCACGACGACGGGGTGAAGTCACCCGAAGAGAGCAGCAGCCGCGCGTAACCCGGCGGGCCCCAGGGAGTTGTGTCGGATGGAACGTAGTCGCGGGCCACCGACACCAGCTCCCGCACGGACGCGGGACACAGAGGTGCCAGCAGGTCGTCGAAGAGGGCCGCGAACCACTTGGCCAGCGCGGAACGGTCGACACCGGAGAACGTGTCCAGCTCCATGCGGACGACGTGCGGCGGCGACACAGGTCCCGGCAGCGTCAGATCTGTGCTCAAAGTGAGCGAACCCTATGGGTCCCAGGCGAAAACCGTTAGGGGCCAGTCCCGTGAAAGATTGACCCCTAACGGACGAACCTTCAGCCGCGCGACTGGTACTCGCGGAGCAGGCCGCGCGAGATGATCGTCTTCTGGATCTCCGACGTGCCCTCGCCGATCAGCAGGAACGGCGCCTCGCGCATCAGGCGCTCGATCTCGTACTCCTTGGAGTAGCCGTAGCCGCCGTGGATGCGGAACGCCTCCTGCGTCACCTCGGCGCAGTACTCCGACGCGATGAGCTTGGCCATGCCGGCCTCGACGTCGTTGCGCTGGCCCGAGTCCTTCAGGCGGGCCGCGTTGACCATCATCAGGTGCGCCGCCTCGACCTTGGTGGCCATCTCGGCGAGCTTGAAGGCGATGGCCTGGTGCTCGGCGATGGCCTTGCCGAACGTCTTGCGCTGCTGGGCGTAGTCGATGGCGAGCTCGAACGAGCGGATCGCGATGCCGCACGCGCGGGCGGCCACGTTCACGCGGCCCACCTCGACGCCGTCCATCATGTGGCGGAAGCCCTGGCCGGACACCCCGCCGAGGATCTGGTCGGCGGCGATCTCGAAGCCGTCGAACACCATCTCGGTGGTGTCGACGCCCTTGTAGCCCATCTTGTCGATCTTGCCGGGGATCGTGAGGCCCGGCAGGACCTCCCCGTAGCCCTCGGGCTTCTCGACCAGGAACGTCGTGAGGTTCTGGTGGGGCTTGTCGGCGCCCTCGTCCGTCTTCACCAGCACGGCGGTGAGGTTCGACGTGCCACCGTTCGTCAGCCACATCTTCTGGCCGTTGATCGTGTAGCCGGAGTCGCCCTTCACGGCACGGGTGCGGATCGCCGCGACGTCGGAGCCGAGCTCGGGCTCGGACATGGAGAACGAGCCGCGCACCTCGCCCGCGGCCATCCGCGGCAGGTACTTCTCCTTCTGCTCGGGCGTGCCGTGCTGCTTGAGCATGTGCGCCACGATGAAGTGGGTGTTGATGACACCGGAGACGCTCATCCAGCCGCGCGCGATCTGCTCGACGACGAGCGCGTAGGTCAGCAGGGACTCGCCCAGGCCGCCGTACTCCTCCGGGATCGTCAGGCCGAACAGGCCCATCTCCTTCATGCCCTCGACGATGTCGGCGGGGTACGTGTCGCCGTGCTCCAGCGTCTGGGCGTGCGGAATGATCTCCTTGTCCACGAACGTGCGAACGGTCGCGAGGATTTCTTCCTGGATGTCCGTGAGACCCGCGGTCTGGGCGAGGCGCGCCATCGCACTTCCCTTCCAAAGCAAGAGTTACCGGCGAGTATGGACCGGTTAACGCTCGTTTGCGACCGCGGTGTGCTCTCCGCAACACGGTGATGCCCGCTGTACCGAAACAGCATCACTCACCGGTGGAATCGCGCACCCGCACGCGACGAGGATCGCGTGGGGACCTTAAGATCCCCGCTCACCAGACCTAGGGGGACCCCGATGACCTACGACCCGTACAACCCGAAGCAGCCGGGGGACCCGTACGGCCAGCAGCAGCCCTACGGCCAGCCCGGCCCGTACGGCCAGCAGCCCATGTACGGCGGCTACGGCTACCCGGCAGCGCCCAAGCCGCAGACGAACGCGATCCTCGCGCTCGTGCTGTCGTGCGTGGGACTTGCCACCTGTGGCGTGACGGCCATCGCCGGCGTCATCTTCGGCCACATCGCGATGGGGCGGATCAAGCGGGGCGAGGAGGACGGCCGCGGCATGGCGC
The DNA here is from genome assembly GCF_000974445.1 of Lentzea aerocolonigenes. Lineage (GTDB taxonomy): Bacteria > Actinomycetota > Actinomycetes > Mycobacteriales > Pseudonocardiaceae > Lentzea > Lentzea aerocolonigenes. The sequence goes on along the minus strand of NZ_BBOJ01000014.1, from coordinate 390,335 downwards.
TCGCGGGCGTGATCATCGGTTACGTCGTGATCGTTGGGTGGTTGCTCTACCTGGCGATCATCATCATCGCGATCATCGCGGCGGCCAACCAGGGCATCCGGTAGCGAGACTCAGCTCGCGAGGACGATCTCCAGGGAGTCGCCGCAGTGGCGGCAGACGTCGGCGAACACGTGGACGTCGGCATCGCATCCCGGGCAGCTGCGGAAGCTGCGCTCGAGCAGGTCGTCCTCGCGGCGCTTGAAGAGCCGCAGCCGTCTGCTCGCCTTGCCGTTACTCGAACGTGACATGCCCCGAGCATGCACCGCACCGGGGGCCCGATCGCAAACCCCGGTGACGGATTGTGCGCCACCTCACCGGTTTTGAACGCAACCTGTAACGGTTGAACACTTTCAGTGACGGTTCAGGTGAAATGGCACACAATCCGTAACGAGATCAGTCCTCCGGCGGAGTCCAGACGTTCGACCGCGACATGCCCGCGGCGCGCCCCTTGCCGGAGATCACCAACGCCATCTTGCGCGACGCCTCGTCGATCATCTCGTCACCGAGCATCACCGCGCCGCGCTTACCGCCCGCCTCGGACGTGTAGAACTCGTACGCGTCGAGGATGTTCTCGGCGTGGTCGTAGTCGTCCTGCTTCGGGCTGAAGACCTCGTTGGCCGCGTCGATCTGGCCGGGGTGCAGCACCCACTTGCCGTCGAAGCCCAGCGCCGCGGAACGACCGGCGACGCGCTTGTAGCCCTCGACGTCGCGGATCTGCAGGTAGGGGCCGTCGATGGCCTGCTTGTCGTGAGCCCGCGCGGCCATCAGGATCCGCATCAGGATGTAGTGGTAGGCGTCGCCGACGTCGTAGCCGGGCGGCTGCTCGCCGACGACCAGCGACTTCATGTTGATGGACGCCATGAAGTCCGCGGGACCGAAGATGATCGTCTCGACGCGCGGGGACGCGGTGGCGATCGCGTTGACGTTGTTCAGGCCCAGGGCGTTCTCGATCTGCGCCTCGATGCCGATCTTGCCGACCTCGTAGCCCATCGTCTTCTCGATCTGCGTGATCAGGAAGTCGAGCGCGACGATCTGCTCGGGCGTCTGGACCTTCGGCAGCATGATGCAGTCGAGGTTCGCGCCCGCTCCCTCGACGACCTCGGTGACGTCGCGGTAGGTCCACTCCGTCGTCCAGTCGTTGACGCGCACGACGCGGGCTTTGTCGCCCCAGCCGCCCTCGTTCAACGAGGCGACGATGGTCTTGCGGGCGTCGGGCTTGGCCAGCGGGGCGCAGGCGTCCTCGAGGTCCAGGAACACCTGGTCCGCCGGCAGCGTGCGCGCCTTGTCGATCATCTTCTGGCTCGAGCCGGGGACCGCCAGACACGAGCGACGGGGACGCTGCTGGTCGACCACTGGGGTACCTCCTCGTACCGGCCGGTAACTATGTGCGCCACAGTGGCACGCATCATCTCCGGGCGCATATTCGCTGAGTCCGGTCTCACAAAGCCTGGCAGGCTGAACCGGTGGAGATCACTCGAGTTCTGGACGCGGCGCTGCGCAAGGCGGCGGCCGTGTGGATCACCTCGCCCGGCCACGAACCCCGTCTCGTGCACGCGCACTGGCGTGACGACGCGCTCTGGGTCATCACCGGCGGCACCGAGCAGCAGGTGCCCGGCCTGACCGACCAGGCACAGGTCACGGTGACCGTCCGCTCCCCCAGCACGCACTCGCACCTCATCGACGCTCAGGCCGTCGCGCACCTGACCGAGCCGGACGAGGAGACGGCTCAGGCGCTGAGAACAGCACGCCTCAACACCAAGCCGGAGTGGGATGCCGTGTACCGCTTGGAGTTCAGCGCATGATCACGGTTCCGGAAGGCTTCGGAAAGGCTCTCGGCGAACGTGCCGACGAGTGGGTGGCCTCACTGCCGAAGCTCGCCACCAAGGCGTGCGCGCGGTGGCGGCTGACCCCGGACGGGCCGCTGATGAACGGGATGTGCGCCATCGTGCTCCCGGTCCGCCAGGCCGACGGCCACCCGGCGGCCCTCAAGATCACCTGGGTCGGCGAGGAAACCGAGAACGAACCGCTGGCCCTGCGCCTCTACAACGGCGACGGCGCGGTGCGGCTGCTCGACCACGACGAGGAGCTCGGCGCGTTGCTGCTCGAACGCCTCGACCACACGCACTCGCTGGACGACGAGCCGATCGACAAGGCGATCGGGGTGATCTGCGGGCTGCTGCGCCGTCACCGCGACCTGACCGCGCCCGCCGAGATCCGCCGGTTCGAGGGCGAGCTGCGGGATCACCCCGCGATCCCGCGCGCACTGTTCGACGCCGCACGTGATGTTGCCGACACCAGGACCATGGGCACCACGCTGGTGAACGAGGACCTGCACTTCCTGAACGTGCTGCGCGGCGACCGCGAACCGTGGTTGATGATCGACCCGAAGCCGCTGTCCGGTGATCGCGAGTACAGCGTGATCCCGTTGCTGTGGAACAGGTTCGACGAGCTCGACGGCCGCAAGGGCCTGACCGACCGCTTCCTCGCGATCTGCGACGCCGGCGAGCTCGACGTGGCGAAGGCGCGGGACTGGACGCTCTACCGGGCGGTCGCGAACTGGGTGTGGTGCCTGGAAGAGGACTTGGAGGACTTTGCGGTCTTCTGCGCCGAGATCGCCCGGTGGGCGGCCAGAACCTGATCTAGCCTGGTCACTGTGGTGGCTGTGAACCGGGTTTACATCGCTCAGCTGGCCGGACTCCCCGTGTTCGGTCCCGACGGCGAACCCGTCGGCAAGGCCCGCGACGTCGTGATCAGCCTCCGGATCGACCGCCAGCCGCCGCGCGTGCTGGGCCTCGTCGTCGAGCTGGTGACGCGCCGGCGGATCTTCGTGCCGATGCTGCGGCTCACCTCGATCGAGCCGAACGCCGTGACGCTCGCGACGGGATCGGTGAACCTGCGGCCGTTCCACCAGCGCGTCAACGAGGTGATGGTGATCGGCGAGCTGCTCGACGCCAAGATCGAGCTCGCCGACGGTGGCACGGCGGTCGTCGTGGACGCCGCGATGGAGCTGACCCGCACCCGCGACTGGCGCGTGGTCCGCGTCGCCGGGCGGGAGCGCACCGGCAGGTTCGGGCTCAAGGGCCCGGTGCAGGTGTGGCGGTGGGAGGACGTCGGCGGGCTCAGCGTGAACGAGATCGCGGGTCAGCCGCAGGGCGCGCAGCAGCTGGTCGCGGTGTTCGAGGGCATGCGCGCCGCCGACGTGGCGAACGCCCTGCACGAGCTGCCTCCCAAGCGCCGCTACGAGGTCGCCGACGCGCTGGACGACGAACGGCTCGCGGACGTCATCGAGGAACTGTCCGAAGAGGACCAGAAGGACGTCCTGTCGCACCTGGACGAGGAACGCGCCGCGGACGTCCTGGAGGCGATGAACCCGGACGACGCGGCGGACCTGCTGGGCGAGCTGGCCGAGGGCACCAAGGACCGGCTGCTGGAGCTGATGGAACCCGAGGAGTCCGAACCGGTCCGGCGGCTGCTCGAGTACTCGTTCGACACGGCCGGCGGTCTCATGACGCCGGAACCGATCATCCTCACCCCGGACGCGACCATCGCGGAAGCGCTGGCACGCGTGCGAAACCCGGACCTCACCCCGGCGCTGGCGTCGATGGTCTTCGTGTGCCGCTCGCCGTCCGCGACCCCGACCGGCCGCTACCTCGGCTGCGTGCACATCCAGCGGCTGCTGCGCGAACCACCGTTCGACCTGGTCGCCGGCGTGCTCGACACGAGCATGGCGCGACTGTCGCCGAACGCCTCGCTGAGCGACGTGACGCGCTACTTCGCCACCTACAACCTCGTGTGCGCACCGGTCCTCGACGAGACCGAGCACCTGCTCGGCGCGGTCACCGTGGACGACGTGCTGGACCACCTGCTGCCGGACAACTGGCGCGAGACGGGACTGAGCCATGCCTGAACTGCTGCCCCGGCGCCGCCTCGACCAGCCGCGCGAGCCACGCGGCTTCCGCCTGTCCATCGACCCGGACGCGTTCGGTCAGTTCTCCGAACGCCTCGCGCGCTTCCTCGGCACCGGCAAGTTCCTGTTCTGGCAGACGCTGGTCGTCGTCGCGTGGATCACGGTGAACCTCGTCGCGGTGTCGCTGCAGTGGGACCCGTACCCGTTCATCCTGCTGAACCTGGCGTTCTCGACCCAGGCCGCCTACGCCGCGCCGCTGATCCTGCTCGCGCAGAACCGGCAGGACGACCGGGACCGGGTGTCGCTGGAGGAGGACCGGGCGCGGGCGGCGCAGACCAAGGCCGACACCGAGTTCCTGGCCCGTGAGCTGGCGGCGCTGCGGCTGGCCGTCGGGGAGGTGGCGACGCGCGACTTCATCCGCGGGGAGCTGGAGAAGCTGGTGAAGGAGCAGAACAACCTGAGGAAGGTCAGGCCCTGAGCCGCATCACGGCCTGACGCGGCCGCTCGCGACGAGGTCGTCCAGCACCTCGTGGATCGCGGGCGCCGTCTCCACGTGCGCCCGGTACTCGTCACGGGTCACGTACGTCAGCTCGGCGATCTCGCTCGTGGGTGCCGGTGTCCCGAGCAGCGACGCCGTGAAACAGGTCATGTCGACCATCGCGCCCTCCCCCTCGCCGTACGCGGGGGCGACGTAGCGCTTCAGGACCTCCGGCCGTGCCAGCCCGATCCCGAGCTCCTCCCGAACCTCGCGAACAAGCGCCTCGGCAGGGCTCTCACCAGGCTCGATCTTCCCGCCGGGGAGGTAGAAGGCCTTCTTGTTGCGTGAGCGCACAACGAGGAGGCGGCCAGCCTCGACGTGCACCAGTCCCACCACCGTGATCACGGGAACACGTCGTCCGCGGCCAGCCGATCACAGGTGCGGCCGAACGCCTCGAGCTCACCGGGGCCGAAGCTCTCCCCGAAGTGCTCGGCGACGCCGGCGAGGTGGGTGGTGGAGGCACTGCGCAGGCGCTCGGCACCAAGTGGTGTGAGCACGGCCACGATGCCGCGTCCGTCACCGTCGGCGCGTTCCCGCCCGACGAGGCCCGCACGTTCCAGACGGTCCACCAGGCGGGTCACGCCAGAGCGGGACAGCAGGACGGCATCGGCCAGTTCAGTCATGCGCATGCGCATGGAAGGCGTCTCGGCCAGTTGAACCAGCACGTCGTACGCCGCGAGCGAAAGGCGCTGCTCAGCAATCAGTTCGGCCTCGAGGACCCTCGTGATCCGTGCATGCGCGCGGAGGAACGATCGCCACACCCCTAGCTCGACACGGGTGGGCAACCGGGAACTACCCGATTCCGGCACGGGCGTCGATGTTACGGACAGCTCCGGCCCGGCTACGACCTGGCCCTCCGGTCAAAAGTGACCGGCCGGTAGGACGGGCGTGAACCGGACGTAGCATGGCCGGGTGACCACCACGCAGCCCCTCCCCACCGTCGAGGACGTCCGCAAGGCGCTCTCCGGTGTGCAGGACCCCGAGATCCGGCGCCCGATCACCGAGATCGGCATGGTCAAGGACGTCGAGGTGGGTGCCGACGGCGCCGTGGTCGTGGGTGTCTTCCTGACCGTCGCGGGCTGCCCGATGCGGGACAAGATCACCAAGGACGTGACCGCGGCCGTGGAGGCGCTCGACGGCGTCTCGTCCGTGCGCGTCGACCTGGACGTCATGAGCGACGCCCAGCGCACCGAGCTCCGCAAGACGTTGCGCGGCGGCACCGAGGAGCCCGTCATCCCGTTCGCCCAGCCGGGCTCGCTGACGCGCGTGTACTGCGTCGCGTCCGGCAAGGGCGGCGTCGGCAAGTCCTCGGTCACGGTGAACCTCGCCGTGGCGATGGCGGCGCGCGGCCTGTCGGTCGGCATCGTCGACGCGGACATCTACGGCCACTCGATCCCGCGCATGCTGGGCGCCGACGGCAAACCCACCCAGGTCGAGAAGATGATCATGCCGCCGCAGGCGCACGGCGTGAAGGTCATCTCGATCGGCATGTTCACGCCGGGCAACACCCCCGTCGTGTGGCGCGGCCCGATGCTGCACCGCGCCCTGCAGCAGTTCCTCGCGGACGTCTTCTGGGGCGACCTGGACGTGCTGCTGCTCGACCTGCCGCCCGGCACCGGCGACGTGGCGATCTCCGTGGCCCAGCTGGTCCCGAACGCCGAGATCCTGGTCGTCACCACCCCGCAGCAGGCCGCCGCCGAGGTGGCCGAGCGCGCCGGGTCGATCGCGCTGCAGACCCGTCAGCGGGTCGCGGGCGTCATCGAGAACATGTCGTGGATGGAGATGCCCGACGGTTCGCGCATGGAGGTCTTCGGTTCCGGCGGCGGCCAGGCCGTCGCGGAGTCGCTCTCGAAGTCCATCGGCTCCGAGGTGCCCCTGCTCGGCCAGGTTCCGCTGGACCCGCGCCTGCGCGAGAACGGCGACACGGGCACCCCGATCGTGCAGGCGGTGCCGGACTCGCCCGCGGCCGGGGTGCTGAGCGATGTGGCGAAGAAGCTGACCGTGAAGTCGCGCGGCCTTGCGGGCCGCCTGCTGAACGTCTCCCCCGCAGGCCGCTAACCCCTGCTTTCAGGGTTACGCGGGAGCCCCGCGTAACCCTGTGCGGTACGCGGGGCTCCCGCGTACCAAAAAATCAGGTCGCGTCCGGGTCGTACGGCGGACGCTCACCAGGCGCCAGCGGCCGCTGCTCCGGCGCGGGCGGCGTCGACGGCGTCGGGTAGCCGTTCGCCTTGGTCGGCTCGGGGTCGTCGAACAGGTGCTTGGTCACCGCGCGCTTCGGGTCGAAGTTGCGCAGCTCCCGCAGGTCCTCGAGCGGCTTGCGGAGCTGCTCGAACTCCGGGCCCATCTCCTGCTTGAGCTGTTCGCGCGCGCCCGTCGCGTACTCGCGGACCTGGCGCACCGTCTTGCCGAGCCAGGCCGCGGCGGACGGCAGGCGTTCGGGCCCCAGGATGAAGAGACCCGCGACGACGATGATGAGGATCTCTACCCATCCGATGCTGTCGAACACAGGTCCCAGCCTACTTCTCAGTCGCTCTTCAATGTCACGTCGAGTTTCAGCTCGCGGCTTTGGCGGGCCAGCGTGACCTGGACGGTCTGGCCGATCTCGTGCTCCCGGACGGCCACGACGAGCTCGGCCGCGTTGCGGACCATGCGGTTGCCGACCTTGGTGATCACGTCGCCCTCCTGGATGCCGGCGGCCGCGGCGGCTCCACCGGCGGGGACGTTCTGCACCTGAGCGCCCTCGGAGGTCTCGGCGGACACGGACTTCACGTTGACGTTCATGTCCGCGTGCTTCACCGAGCCGTTGCGGATCAGCTCCTGGCTGATCTTGCGGGCCTGGTTGCCGGAGATCGCGAAGCCGAGCCCGACCGAACCGCCCGTCTCGGTGCGGATCGAGGAGTTGATGCCGACCAGCGCGCCGCGTGAGTCGACCAGCGCGCCGCCCGAGTTGCCTGGGTTGATGGCCGCGTCGGTCTGGATCGCGTCGTAGGTGACCTGGGGGCCGCCGTTCTCACCCGCCGCCGTCACGGGGCGGTGCAGCGCGGAGACGATGCCCTCGGTGACGGTGTTGGACAGCTGCAGCGGCGAACCGATGGCGATCACGCTGTCGCCGACCTGGAGCTCGTCGGAGTTGCCGAACTGCAGGACCGTGGGGTTGGTGACCTCGACCTTGATGACCGCGAGGTCGGTCTTGGGGTCGCGGCCGACGACGCGGGCCGCGGCGCGCGTGCCGTCGGTGAAGACGGCGCTGAGCTTGGCCGACGAGTCCTGCGCCGCCGGGGCGACCACGTGGTCGTTGGTCAGGATGTAGCCGCCGCCCTCGATGACGACGCCGGAGCCGACGCCCGCGACGTTGGCGCCTTTGAACTCGATCGACACGACGCTGGGCGTCACGCGCTTGGCGATGTCGGAGATCGATCCGGCCGGACGTTCCTTGCCCTGCTCGATCTCGGCCAGGGTCACGGTCGAGTCGGTCAGCGGGTTGCCCGCGCGTCCGATCAGCCAGCCGACCAGGCCACCGGCGGCGCCCACGAGGAGCGCGACGGTCAGCAGCAGCGCGAGCGCGGTCGGCTTCACGCGACGGCCGAAGATCAGCTCGGGAACGCTCAGCTGCGGACCCGGCTCGGGTTTCTTCTCAGGTTCGCCCGGCGGGTCCTCGCCGACGGCGGGCGGACCGATCACGGCACCGGAGGCCGGGTCGCGCCACGGGTCACCCGCCGGCTTGTCGCCCCAGAACACCGGGTCGATGTCGGGATCGGGGTCGGAGACGGGCTGCGGCGGACGTTGCAACAGCTCCGACGAGCCCTGACGGCCGAACGCGGTCGCGAGGGACTCGGGAGGCGGCGGCGCCGACTGCACGGCGGGCACGGGCACGTCACGCGTGGCGAACGCGCCTGCCACACCGTCCGGGCGGCCGAAGGCGGAGGCGTACGCGGGGTCGACCGGCGGCTGCACCAGGGGGCGTGGCCGGAGCCTGCGGTGCGCTCCGTCGTCCACTCCGGAAACGGGCGTGGGCGTCTGGCCGTTGGGCGACTGCTGGCTCATCTCTCCCCGAATTTTCCGCTAGGAGTGCTGAGTTACAGCCTGCCTCACGAACAGTGAAATGACTGTCAGGGGGTGGTCGCGAAGACCGCGCCGGCGTTCTGCGGAGCGGAGGGCGCGGGAGGCGCTTCGCTCTCAGGGGTGGTGAAAGCGAGGGCGCCGAGCAGCATGCCGCTCACGACGACCCCGGCACCCTGGCGGGCACGACGGCCGCTGAACCAGCCGTTGCTGCCCAGAGGTCTGGAAGAGCCCAGCACCGGCCCGGAGCCGAACGCGGGCTTGTCCGTGCGCTGCACGGCGACGAACTGACCGTCCTCGGTGATCGCGAGCCCGTCCGGAGCGGACGGCAGGTCGACCTCCTGCGGGATGGCACCGAGCCTGTCCAGCAACGACGCCGACGCCGTCGGCGCCGACGCGGTGCGCACGGCAGCGCGCGCCTGCTGCTGGGTGTAGGTCTCGAACGCGCAGAAGCCGCAGCGCTGGATGTGCGCTGAAGCTCGCTCGTGGGCGGTCGAGGACAGTTCTCCGTCCACGAACGCGACCACGGCGTCCGGCAAGAGGTGCTGCTCAGGCAGGCCCCAACCACGGAGGTCGGTCATGCAGAGTCCTCCAGCAACGATTCCTGACGACGGCGTTCGAGCGCGACCTTCAGAGCCTGGCGGCCCCGATGGATCCTGCTCCTCACGGTACCCATCTTCACCCCAAGCGTGGCGCCGATCTCCTCGTAGGAGAGACCTTCCACGTCACACAGGACCACAGCGGCGCGGAACTCCGGCGGGAGCTCGTCCAGCGCGGCCTGCAGATCGGGATCCAGGTGGTTCTCGTCGTAGATCTCCTCGGGGGACAGGTCGTCACCCTCGAGGCGGTCGTTGTCCTCGGGCAGCGCCTCCATGCGGACACGGCTGCGACGGCGAGCCATGTCGAGGAAGAGGTTGGTGGTGATGCGGTGCAGCCACCCCTCGAAGGTGCCCGGCTTGTAGGACGCGAGCGACCGGAAGACGCGGATGAACGTCTCCTGGGTCAGGTCCTCGGCATCGTGCTGGTTGCCGGTCAGGCGATAAGCGAGCCGGTAGACCCTGTCCGCGTGCTCGCGGACGATGGCGTCCCACGAGGGCGGCGTCCAGTCGGCCGTCTCGATGGGCGCGACGGCCTCCGGCGAACTCGACTGCGTGCGCATCAGGTGTTTCGGCACCTCCATGTGGGCCGCCCGGCGACCCTTATGCGGCTCAACGGACGGCGGGTCCGGCTTGTTCCCGCCTAGAGCCTGGCTTGTTGCTTCTGTACCTTCTCCCGCGCTCTTTAAACGATCGTGAGAACTGGCTGAGAGCACCCTGAGAATCTCGGTTCGGGCCGCGTTCACCCGTTTTGGGCACGTCTGGCACTAACCTGCACCCCGTGACCTCGGAATCGGCCCTGCGGGAGTACGTCGAGCAGTACCTCCCCGAGGACGACGTGCACCTGGCCGCACGAGCACGCGGCCAGGAACTGGGCTGCGTGCCCATCGGCCCTGGTGGAGGCGCCGCTCTCCGCTTCCTGGCAACAGCACTCCAGGCGCGTGCGGTCGTGGAGATCGGCACCGGCGCGGGCACCAGCGGCCTCTACCTCCTGGCGGGCATGCCGGCCTCGGGAATCCTGACCTCGATCGACGTGGCCCCGGAGCACCAACGGGCGGCCCGCGAGGCCTACGCCGCGGCAGGCATCTCCCCGTCCCGCACGCGCCTGATCATGGGCAAGGCGCTGGACGTCCTCCCGAGGCTGACCGACGCGGCCTACGACCTGGTCTTCGTCGACGCATACAAACCCGAGTACCCGAAGTACCTGGAACACGGCGTCCGCATGCTCAGGCCGGGCGGGGTCATCGCGTTCGACAACGTCCTGTGGCACGGCGCCGTCGTGGATCCCACCAAGCGGGACGAGTCGACCCAGGCGATGCGGGACATCGCGCGGCTCGTGAGGGAGGACGACCGCCTGGTGCCGGTGATCCTCCCGCTGGGCGACGGCCTCCTAGTGGCCGCGCGCCGTCCTTAGGAAGTGCACGCGGGGAGCTTTCGTTCACCAGGAGTGCACGGAAGGGCCCCGCGTGCGTCGAGCAGACAGCTAGTAGGCGCGGACGCCCTTGCCTAGGACGGTGACGCCGCCAGCGGACACGGTGTAGCGCTCACGGTCCATCGGCGCGTCCACACCGATCAACGCCCCGTCGGGCACCACGACGTTCTTGTCCAGGATCGCCCGCCGCACCACGGCACCCTTCCCGATCCGCACCCCGGGCAGCAGCACCGACCCCTGCACCACGGACCCGACCTCGACCGTGACGTCCGACGAGATCACCGACCCGTGGATCTTCCCGGAGATGATCGACCCGGGCCCGACCATCGAGTCCTCAGCGGACCCACCGGCGATGAACTTCGCGGGCGGCAACGGCGGAGTGGCCGTGCGGATCGGCCAGAGCTGGTTGTAGAGGTTGAAGATCGGGTGGACCGAAACGAGGTCCATGTGCGCGTCGTAGTAGGCGTCGATCGTTCCGACGTCCCGCCAGTAGCCGCGGTCCCGGTCGGTGGCGCCGGGCACCTCGTTGTCCTGGAAGTCGTAGACGTGCGCCTTACCCCGGTCGACCAGCATGGGGATGATGTCGCCACCCATGTCGTGGTCGGAGTCCGGGTTCAACGCGTCCCCGCGCAGCGCGTCCAGCAGCGCCTCGGTCGTGAACACGTAGTTGCCCATCGACGCGAACGTCACCTCGGGGTCGTCTGGCACGTGCGGCGGCTCGGACGGCTTCTCCAGGAACCGCGTGATCTTCCCGGACGCGTCCGAGTCGATGCAGCCGAACGCCTTGGCCTCGGCTCGCGGCACGCGGATGCCGGCGACGGTCACCGCCGCGCCGGACTCGATGTGCTGCGAAATCATCTGGCCGGGGTCCATCCGGTACACGTGGTCGGCACCGAAGATCACGACGTGGTCGGGCTTCTCGTCGTGGACGAGGTTCAGCGACTGGAAGATCGCGTCGGCGGAGCCCGTGTACCAGCGCGGGCCCAGGCGTTGCTGGGCCGGCACCGGCGTCACGTACTGACCGAGCACATTGGACAGGCGCCACGTCGTCGAGATGTGGCGGTCCAGCGAGTGCGACTTGTACTGCGTCAGCACGCAGAGCTTCGCGAGCCCCGCGTTGACCAGGTTCGACAGCACGAAGTCGACCAGCCGGTAGTTGCCCCCGAAGGGCACAGCCGGTTTCGCGCGGTCGGCCGTCAGTGGCCACAGGCGCTTGCCTTCACCACCGGCAAGCACAATTCCGAGAACGTGCGGCTGCCCCTTCACAGCATGTGACCCTATCCGTGCGATCGTTCTCGAACCAGACGCAAACTGGTTCGTCCCAACGGGGACCGCTGTGATCTACGGTGGTGGCGTGCGAGTTGCGCTCATGACGCGGGAGTACCCGCCGGAGGTCTACGGCGGCGCTGGTGTGCACGTGGGATTCCTCGTGCCCCACCTGAGGGAGCTCGTCGACGTCGACGTGCACTGCTTCGGTGCGCCGCGCGGCGACGCCACGGCTCACAACCCTCCGCACAGCCTGGAGCAGGCGAACGCGGCGTTGACCACCCTCGCGGTCGACCTGGAGATGGCCGCCGCGGTGTCCACGGCGAACATCGTCCACTCGCACACCTGGTACGCCAACATGGGCGGCCACCTGGCCAAACTCCTGCACGGGATCCCGCACGTCGTCACGGCGCACTCGCTGGAGCCGCGCCGGCCGTGGAAGGCCGAGCAGCTCGGCGGCGGGTACCGGATCTCGTCGTGGGCCGAGCGGACTGCCTACGAACACGCGGACGCGGTCATCGCGGTGAGCGAGGGCATGCGGGCCGACGTGCTCGACGCCTACCCCGCGCTGGACCCGGCGAAGGTCCACGTCGTGCGCAACGGGATCGATTCCACGGCCTACCACCCGGTGCAGGAGACGGACGCGCTCACGTCCCGCGGCATCGATCCGGAGAAGCCGATCGTGGCGTTCGTGGGGCGGATCACCCGGCAGAAGGGTGTCGGTCACCTCGTCGCCGCCGCGCACGAGATCGACCGGAACGCGCAGATCGTTCTCTGCGCGGGCGCTCCGGACACGCCCGAGATCGCCGAGGAGACCAGGCAGGCCGTGAGCGAGCTCGCGGCCGGGCGCGACGGGGTCTTCTGGATCCAGAAGATGCTGCAGCCCGCCGAGGTCCGGCAGATCCTCAGCCACGCGACGGTGTTCGTGTGCCCGTCGGTCTACGAGCCGCTCGGCATCGTGAACCTGGAGGCGATGGCGTGCGGCACCGCGGTCGTCGCGAGCGACGTCGGCGGCATCCCCGAGGTCGTCGCGCACGGCGAGACGGGTCTCCTCGTCCACTACGACGAGCGTGATTTGTCGACATATCGACACAATTTGGCTCAGACCATTAACGAGCTGATCGCGGATCCGGATCGCGCCCAGCGCTTCGGTGCCGCCGGTCGCAAGCGCGCTGAGCAGGAGTTCTCCTGGTCCGCGATGGCCGAGCAGACCGTCGAGGTCTACCGAAGTGTGATTTGAGCCACACGCGCCGGGGGCAACCCCAAACTGTGAACGCCGCCTTTAACCAGTAGTGACGTTGTCGTTTCATCTGGTGAGGGGCGCGAGACTGTGCGTGGTGCGGTTCTGGGTCTGACGGTCCTCCTCGCGGTGACTGGATGCGCCACAGCCCCCAAGACACAGCAGAAGGCGGTGCAGCTCACCGTCGACGGGCTGAAGCTCGCCGACGCCTCGGACCTCCAGTCGCAGGCCGAGGCCCAGCTCGCCTACACGCTGGACTACGGCTACGTGGCACGGGCGGGCGCCGCGGCGGTCAGCTGCTGGTTCGCCAAGACGGGCGTCGAGTCCGAGGTGGACAAACGCCTGTGGTGCGGACCGGTCCAGGTTCCCGGAACCGGCGCCGGCACCGACTGGGTGCCCGTGCCCATCAAGGAAGTCACCAAGAACGGTGACGAGGTCCGGTACGAGGTGCAGTCGCCGCAGGTGCCGGAGAACGGCAAGCGCAGCACTCCGGGCGGGGTGCTCGTGCGCACCGACGGCAAGGAGTTCGACCCGTCGAAGCAGCAGGATCTCACCGCCGGACGCGACTTCCTCGCCGTGCTGCCCGACGACGGCAAGCGCAACAACGCCGACCTCGGACTTGGCAACGTTGACATCAAGCTGCGCGACGACCTGCTCGCCACCACCGTCACCGGCTGGGCGAACCCGGACACGTGGATCACGGCCGACGGCACGGTGCGGGCCGAGACCGGCGCGCGGCTGCGGGTCGTCCGGATGAAGGTCGAGAAGCTCTGGGAGATCGACAGCGGCTTCCACCGCACCAACTGGCAGGGTTTCGCCCCGCAGCCCTCCGAGCTCGCGCTGGAGGTGCCGGGCAGGCGCCATCTGCTGCCCGCCGACCGGCTCCCGGCCAACGGCTCGGTCTTCGTCGTGTACACCGTGCCCGACCCGCAGGAGGGCACCGAGAGGCTCGCGCTCGGCACCCTCGGCGCCAAGTCGCTGGAGCAGCGCGTCGAGGTCCCGTCCGGCAAGCGCACCGACGCCCCGCCGGCCGTGCTGCAGCGCGGCGCCGGTCCCGCCCAGTTCACCGAGGTCACCCAGAAGATCAGGTACGGCGGCAGCGCGCTCGGCCTGAAGGTCACCGGCGTGCGGCTCGGCAGGCAGCGTCCCGTCAAGCTCGGCGAGAGCCAGTACGACGTCGCGACCGCCTCCGCCGCGGACAAGGCGTTGCTGGAGGTGCGGTTCGAGGCCACCGGCGACCTGCCCGACACCGCGGGCGGCGGCCTGACCAAGGACCTGATCACCGTGACGCTGCCGGACGGCTCCACCGCCAAGCAGGTCGGCGCTCGCTACGACGGCGGGCCGCTGCCGTTCGCGATCGTCGTCGAGATCCCGGCGGACACCCGCTCGGTCTCCGCGGGCCTCGTCGAGGGCGTGGTGGAGCTGCCCAGGCTCGGCCGCACCCTGATCTCGCCGGTGGACTCGCGGGTCACCCTCGCGCTGGAGTTCTGAGCCAGCATCGCGGCCAGCGCCAGCCAGCCCAGGATGACGAGCACCAACCCGCCCCAGCCCCACTCCTCGTACGCGGTGCTGCCGGACGTGCCGCCGATGCTGCTGCCCACGTAGAACCCGCACAGGTACAGCCCGGACGCGTGGCCGCGGGCGTGCTCGGGAGCGCGGGCGCCGACCCAGCCGCTCGCGGTGGCGTGCGCGGCGAAGAACCCGGCGGTGACGACCGCCAGCCCGAGCGGTACCCACATCACGCTCGCAACGGCGCCCAACGCCAGGACACCGATGCACAGCAGCAGCACGCGCCCACGGCCGTAGCGGTCGGCCAGCCCGCCCGCGAACGCCGCCGACGTGCTGCCGAACCCGTAGAACAGGAACACCAGCGTCTCCAGCCACGCCGGACCGCGCAGCTGGAAACCCGCGACGTTGTAGAACGAGATGAACGACCCGACGAGCAGCACGGCCACCACGTACAGCGAGAGCAGCACCGGGTCCGTCAGGGCCGCCTTCATGCCGCGCGGCGCACGCTTCGGCCGGCCGTGGGCCTTGGGCAGGAAGAACACCACGACCAGTGCCGCGACCAGCCCGAACGCACCCGCGAGCAGCACGGAACCGCGCCAGCCCAGCCAGTCGGCGGTCATGCCGGTGACCAGCCGCCCGGTCATGCCGCCCAGGCTGTTCCCGGCGATCATCGCGCCCATCGCGGCGCCGAGCCGCCGGTTGTCGAGCTCGTCCGCGAGGTAGGCCATCGACGCCGCGGGCACCCCGGCGGCCGCGATCCCCTGCAGCACGCGCAGCACCAGGAACACGTCGTAGTCCGGCGCGAACGGCAGCACGAGCCCGAGCAACGCCGCCGTCAGCACGCTGACCACGATCACCGCCCGGCGCCCCACCCGTTCGGACAGCATCGCGACCGGCACGACCGCCACCGCCAGCGCCAGGGTCGCGGCCGAGAGCGCGAGCGACGCACCGCTCGGCCCCAGCCCGTAGTCCTGCGCGATCTGCGGCATCACGGGCTGCGGTGTGTAGAGCAACGCGAAACACGCGAACCCGGATGCGGAGACGGCCGCGGTCAACCTGTTCACGCAGTCGACGCTAAGCCATACGTCCAATACGGAAATGAGTCAGAATCAATTCGTGGATGAATTGGAGCTGGCCCCGAAGCTGGCCGTGCTGAAAGCGCTTGCCGCCGACGAGCACGTGACTCGCGTCGCGGAACGGGTCGGGCTCCCCCAGCCCACGGTCAGCCGCTGGCTCGCCGAGCTGGGCGAGCAGCTGGGTGCGCCGATCATCACGAAGACCGGACGGCGGGTCCGCCTGACTCGCGCGGGCCGGCTGCTCGCCGAGGCGGCGACCCGGTCGCTGGCCGCGCTGGAGCCCGGCCTGCGCGAGGTCGAGGAGGAGCTCGACCCCGAGAAGGGCCGGGTCGTGCTGGGCTTCCTGCACATGCTCGGCCGGTCCGTGGTGCCGGAACTGGTCCGCGGCTTCCGCGCCGAGCATCCGCACGTGCGGTTCGGCCTGGTCCAGAACGCCCGCTACACCGTCGTCGACAAGCTGCTGAACGGCGAGATCGACCTGGCGCTGGTCGCACCGCCGCCGGACGGTCCCGAGTTCGCGTCCGAGGTCCTCTTCGAGCAGGAGCTGATCGTCGTCGTGCCGTCCACGCACCGGCTGGCTTCGCGCAGGGCCGTGCGGCTGAGGGACCTCGAAGACGAGGAACTCATCGTCCTGGAGCACGGCTACGGCCTGAGGCAGATCACCGACGACATGTTCGCCGCCGCCGGGATCACCCCGAAGATCGCGTTCGAGAGCCAGGAGATCGAGACGGTCCGCGGCCTGGTCGCGGCGGGTCTCGGCGTCGCGCTCCTCACGCACGCCGAGACCACACCGCCTGCCGGGCTCCGCGAGCTACCGCTGGCTCCGCGGGCCAGCCGCGTGTTCGGGCTGGCCTGGTTGAAGGACCACCCGTTGCCGCCGGCGGTCCGCGCTTTCCGTGATCACGCGCTCAGGACTCACGACGTCCAGCGCTGAGTCCCCGACCACGTCCGCAGGTACGACTCGGCACCGCCGAGCATGTCCTGCACCAGCTGGTCGCCACCGAGCTGGCGGACCTTCTCGACCCAGTCCGGCAGCAGGCCGATGTGCGCGCCGCCGTCGACGTTGATGTCCCACACCCGCTCACCGGTGCGCTGCCGGTCGACCAGCGGGCCGCCGGGGTAGCTGCGGAACGGGTAGGTCACGCCGGTCTGCGGTGCCGGGTGCGAGCCCACGCCGTTGTAGTCGGAGCCGAACCCGATGCCCACGTCGTACTTGCGGCGCAACGGTTCCGCGGCGGCGGCCTGCGCGACGTACCCGCCGGGGTCGTTCTCGTAGCCCGCGACGAACCCGCCGAGCTGGTAGACCTGCTCGGTCCACTGGGCGTCCATCCAGCTGTGGCTGGAGACGATGCCGGGGTAGCGCTTCTGCGCAGCCAGCTCCAGCGTGCGTCCGGCGGCCTTCACGCTCATGTGGTCGATCTCGATCATCATGTGCCGCTTCATCATGGCCTGCACGGCGTACTCGCCGAGCGAGGTCAGGCCGCGCACGTTGCACCGCTTCGCCGGGTCGTACGCGGGCGCCACGACGGTCGCCGGGATCAGGGCGTTCGGGCCGACCGTGCCGATCGGGTTGTCCTGCTGCGGTCCCTTGCACGCCTCGGTCTGCCACCACTGGCCGGTGCGCAGGAACTGGCCCGCGTTGATCACGCCGCCCTGCGTGCCCGAGTCGAACCGGACGCCGCACAGGGCGTTGTCGAACTTGTGGCACAGGAACGCGCTGCGGACCCCGAGCGCGTACATCTCGTCGAGGCCGCGGTCGATGTCGGCCTTGTTGCACAACGGGAAGTCGAGGAACGTCCGGCAGCCGAAGAGCTCAGAGGTCTCGATGCCCAGCACCACGGCCAGCTTGCCCTGCGCGACCACGTCACGGGCCTGCTCGGCGGACGTGACGATCCGGAACCAGCCCTTGCCGGTCCCGCCGAACTGCTTGTCGATGAACGCCTGCAGCTCGTAGGTCCGCTGGGCCTGCAACCGGATCGACGTCATCTCGTCGCAGGACCGGTCCTTGAACGGGTGGATGATGCACAGCGTGGCGTTGCTGGTGAGGTCCTGCACCAGCACGCGCTGGCCGCCGCGCCACGCCCGCTCCAGCCAGGCGTAGTAGTTCTGCTGGTGCGAGACCGTCGTGGAGGACGGCCAGTCCTTGAACGTCGGCCAGCCCACCGGGTCGTGGCCGTCGAAGTCTCCCGTGACGATCGCCTCGAAGATCGCGCCGAGGCCCAGCGGGTGGTGCTCAGGACAGTCCTTCAACGCGTCCGCGATGCCCTGCTCCGAGAACGGCTTGCCGCAGATCAGCCTGCCGCCGAAGCCCTCGTTCGTCATGAGGTGGTTGTGCGCGTCGACGAACCCGCGCACCCTGCCCTGCCCGTCCGTGCCCTTGAACGGCTCGCCCGTCACGTTGATCTGCGAGTCCGGAGCCGGTCGTGCCACCGGTTCCCACCAGGGCGTGTCCGCGGCGGCAGGCGATATCGACGCTATGACCAGCGAGACGGCGAGAGCCAGGCGGAGTAACACGAGAGCTCCTCTACGACGGTGTGAAGGCGCTCACATCATGCCGTGGAACTTCGCCGTCTCGTATGGCCGATCGTAGGGTCTAACGCGAATATTTTTCAGCCAGCTCGACGAGCGTCCGCGCGCCGAACCCGGTGGCTCCCGCGACGATCTCCTCGTAGACCTTCTCCGACCGCGCGGGACCCGCGATGTCGAGGTGCGCCCACGGCACGTCGCCCGCGAACTTCTGCAGGAACAGCGCCGCGGTGATGCCACCGGGTCCGGGCGGGCACTGCTTGTAGTCCGCGATCTCGCTGGTGACGGCGTCGACGTGCTCCTCCAGCAGCGGCATCCGCCACCACTTCTCGCCGACGTTCACCCCCGCCTCGACCACCTGCCCGGCGAGCTCGTCGGACGAGGTGAACACCGCGCCGGTGCGCAGGCCGAGGGAAACCTTCATCGCACCGGTGAGCGTCGCGACGTCCACGAGCAGGTCCGGCTTCAGGTTCTTCACCGCGTACGCCATCGCGTCGGCCAGGACCATGCGGCCCTCGGCGTCGGTGTTCTGCACCTCGGTGGTCGCGCCGCCGTAGTGGCGCACGACGTCGCCCGGCCGGTACGCCGAGCCGCTCAGGTGGTTCTCCGCGCACGGCACGAGCCCGGTGACCCTGATCGGCAGCTGCCGGCGGGCCACGGTCAGCAGCGCGGAGATCACCGCGGCGCCACCGGCCATGTCGGTGCGCATCAGGTGCATGCCGTCGGCGGGCTTCACCGAGATGCCGCCGGTGTCGAACGTGATGCCCTTGCCGACGAACACCACGTGCGGACCGGTGGTGCCGTACGTGAGCTCCAGGAACCGCGGCGGGCGGGACGAGCCGCCACCGACCGCGAGCACGCCGCCGAAGCCCTGCTGCCGCAGCCACTTCTCGTCGCGCACGACGGCGGACAGGCCGTCGACCTTCTCCGCGAGCTTGGCGGCGGTGGACGCGAGCCAGCGCGGGTCCTTGACGTTGGACGGCGTGTTGGCGAGATCACGGGTGAGCGAGGTGGCGGCGGCCAGCGCGTGGGCCTTCAGCGCGGCGGACGTCAGCACCTCCTCGAAGCCGGTGTCGCCGGTGACCAGGCGCAGCGAGCCGACGCGCTTGGGGGCCTCCTCGCCGGTGACCTTGAAGCGGTAGCCGCCGAGGGCCACGCCGAGCACGAACGCGCGCACCTTGGCGGCGTCGAAGTCGGGGGTCAGCAGCACGTCGGCCGACCTGGGCGCGTCCTCGCCGCTCAGCGCGCGGACCAGGTTCGCCCCCGCCGTGCGGAAGTCGCTCACCGTCCCCGTGCCGACACCGAGCGTCCAGGTCTCGTCGTGACGAACGGTCTCACCGGCCTTGCCCGTCAGGTCGGAGACGTCGATGCCGTCACCACCCGGCCCGAGCGACGGCCCGGTGGCCGCGAGCACGACCGTCGGAACGTTGCGGCGCGCGGTGGTGGCCACCTCGACGTCCACGAGCTTGGTCGGCACTGACGGAACCGTCGACGCCACGGTTGGACCTCCCCATGTATTAACGACCGCTCATTCTCTCCCAGACCGAGAACGAAGCGATGCCCCGGTCTCCACTGTGGAACAGCACAGCGGAAACCGGGGCTCACATTGCTTCCTCGCCGGGTGCCTCAGCCGGCGGCGGCCTTCAGCGCGTCGCCCAAGGCGCTGGCCTCGTCCGCCGACATCTCGACGACAAGGCGCCCACCACCCTCGAGCGGCACGCGCATGACGATGCCGCGTCCCTCCTTGGTGACCTCGAGGGGACCGTCGCCGGTCCGGGGCTTCATGGCCGCCATCGCGTGCTCCCTCCGTCAACATCTTCCCCGTCCGGCCAGGCCGGATCTGCTCCATTCTCCCCTATCGCGACTCAGGGGCGAAACCGAACCGATCTTTTGGCGAGTTCGGGTGACATTTGTTGATCTTGTTTTCACCCTGATCAGTACCCGTTTTCACGACAAGGCAACACTTTGGCGGTGATGGGCACGGCCCGGGGCACGGCGTGACAGACTGGGCCGGGTGCGAGCCCGTTCCGCGCTCTTCGACGTCTACGGCGGCCACCTGCGCGAACGCGGTGGCGCCGCCACCATCGCCGCGCTCGTCCGGCTGCTCGAACCGCTCGGGTTCGCCGCGCCGGCCGTGCGGACGGCCGTGTCCCGCACCGTCCGGCAGGGCTGGTTGCACCCCGTGCGGCTGCCCGACGGGCCTGGTTACGCCATGACACCTCGCGGGGAACGAAGGCTCGACGAGGCCGCCGCCCGCATCTACCGCACCGGGCCGTCCACGTGGGACGGTCGGTGGCACGTCGTGGTGCTGGAGGAGATGCCGGGCCGTGACTCGCGTGACCACCTGGCGTCGGAGCTGCAACTGCTCGGTTACGGCGCGCTCGGCCCTGTGACGTGGATCGCGCCGCGCCCGTCGCCGGAACTGGCCGACGTGCTCGCCGCCGAGGGAGTTCTCGCACGAACTTTTCACGGTTCACACGACGGTGGGGACGCCGAGCTCGCCGCGAAGGCCTGGGACCTGGCCGAACTCGGGCGCGACTACGCCGCGTTCGTCGCGCAGTGGCAGGCACAGGTGTCCGTTGTGGACGAAACCGACGACGCGGCGGCGTTCGCAGCGTCACAGCAGCTGCTGCACGCGTGGCGCAAGTTCCTGTTCCGCGATCCCGGTCTTCCTGCTGAACTGTTGCCACCGGACTGGCCGGGGCACGCGGCAGCGTCGTTCTTCGACGAACAGACACTGCGGCTGGCACCGGGCACGAGTCGTTTCGTCGACGAGTGCCTGCGACCGGTTCGCAATGTTTCCACTGCTTGATGGAGGTCCAGTGTCCGAGCTCCTCGTCGACGACGCCGATGGTGTGCGCACGTTCACGTTCAACCGCCCCGAGTCGTTCAACGCCTTCACGATCGCGCTGAAGGAGTCGTTCCTCGACGCGCTGAAGGAGGCGGCGGCGGACGAGTCGGTGCGCGCGGTGGTGATCACGGGTGCGGGCAGGGCGTTCTGCGCGGGTCAGGACCTCAAGGAGCACATCGGGTTGCTGCAGGCCGGTGACCCCGCGCCGCTGAACACCGTGGAGAAGCACTACAACCCCATCGTGCGCGAGCTGATCGGCATGCCGAAGCCGGTGATCGCCGCGGTCAACGGCAGCGCCGCCGGTGCGGGCGCGTCCTTCGCCTACGCCGCCGACCTGCGCATCGCGGGCGCGTCGGCGAAGTTCCTGATGGCGTTCGCGAACGTCGGCCTGACCGCGGACTCCGGTGCGTCGTACACGCTGCCGCGGCTGATCGGGCACGGCCGCGCGATGGAGATGATGATGCTCGCGCAGCCGGTCGGCGCCGAGGAGGCGTTGCGGATCGGCATGGTCAACCAGGTCGTGCCGGACGAGGAGCTGCTGCCCACCGCGCACGCTCTCGCCGCTCGTCTCGCCGCCGGGCCGACCACGGCCTACGCGAAGATCAAGGAAGCGCTGGCCGCGGCCGCCGACGGCACGCTGGAGGACGCGCTGGAGGCGGAGCGCCGGACCCAGGCCGACTGCGGTGCGACCGAGGACCACCGCGAGGCCGTGGACGCGTTCGTGAACAAGCGGGCACCGAAGTTCATCGGGCGCTAGTGGAGGAACGGCTGGACGGCGGCAACGCCGGTGGTGCGGTGCGGGTCGGCGACACCGTCCGCAAACCCGCCCGCCGTGGCCAACTTCGTCGTGCATGAGGGTGACCTTCACGGACCTCAGGTTTGTGAAGGTCACCCTCGTTGCAGCGGCGGCGCCCTGCAACGCTGCGTGCGCAACGGTGTCGTGGCCGCTCTGGAACGCGCGGCCGAGGAGCTCGACGGCTTCAGGCCGTGGCGCGGAAGCAGGTCGCGATGTGGTCGTCCACCATCCCGGTGGCCTGCATCAGCGCGTAGCACGTGGTGGGGCCGAGGAACTTGAACCCGCGGCGCTTCAGCTCCTTGGCCATCGCCTTGGACTCGTTCGTGATCGCCGGAACGTCCGCGATCGTCGTCGGCCGCACGTGGTCCGACGGCGCGAACGACCACAACAGAGCGTCGAGGTCGACGTCCTGCTCGGCGATCACGCGGGCGTTGTGGATGGCGGCGTCGATCTTCATCCGGTTCCGGACGATGCCCGCGTCGGCCATCAGCCTTTCCACGTCGGCGGGCCCGAACTCGGCGACCAGCTTCGGGTCGAAGCCGGCGAACGCCGTCCGGAACGCCGGCCGCTTGCGCAGGATCGTGATCCACGACAGCCCGGATTGGAACGCCTCCAACGACATCCGCTCGTACAGGGCGTCCGTGCCGTGCAGCTCCACGCCCCACTCGGTGTCGTGGTACTCGACGTAGTCCGGGGTCGAGGCTCCCCAGGGGCAACGCGCGATCACCGGTACTCCTCGGCGAAACGGGCGAACCGCTGCATCGACCGGCGCAGCCCCAGCACGAAGAGCGGCTTCACCACGGGGAAGAAGAACGGCACGTCGAGGCGTTCCGTCCACACGAAACGGCTGCCGCGCACGGCGAACGCACCGGTTCCGCGCACGACCTTGCCGAGCTTGAGGACCTCGACGGCGTGCGGCGGGTCCCAGCGCGTGATCCGCATGCGGTCCGAGACGCCGAACGTGACCGCCTCGATCTCGCTGCCGACCGACTTCCCGTCACCGGCCACGACCGAGACGCGCGTGCCGAACATCCACTCGTGCTGGCGTTCCCAGTCGGTCATGGCGCGGAAGATCGTGTCGGGTGGAGCCGCCACCTCGACCGTCAGCTCAAGCTCGGTCACTGCTGCTCTCCAGCTCCGCCACGCGCGCCCGCAGCCTCTCGACCTCGGACGACAGGCGCTGCAACGCCCAGTCGACCTCGCTCATCTTGTAGCCGCGGAACACCTGCTGGAACTTCAGCTCGCGGACGTCCTCCGCGGTGATGTCCTCCGACGGCAGCCGCGTCGGCGAGGCTCCTGGCGGCAGCGGGGCGAGCTCCTCGCCGCGTCCGAACACCAACGCCGCGAGCAGGAACACCACTGCCGCGACGGCCACCATCACGATCAGGTAGAGAAGGGCGTTGGTCACCCGACGATCGTGGCACAGCTCAGCGCGCGGCGAGCGAGCAGACCGAGACGAATGATCACGGCCCACGTCACGAAGCTCGCGATCGACATCGGCAGCGACTGCACGAGCCGTTGCGGGTCGACACCCCAGGTGGCGGTGAGGATGGCCACGTTGCCCAGCACCACGAGCAGCACGGACACCAGCGCCGTCGCGCCCGCGATCCTGGCCAGCACCCTCGCGTCGACCCTGCGGGCCACGACCCGGCCGAGGACGAGCGCGACCAGTGCGACGCCGGCGGAGATGCCGCTGGTCATGTCGTTGGCCTTGGCGATCCACAGGTACCAGGACGGCACCGGGCCGCCGAAGTCCTGCCACGGGCCGATGAAGTACATCCGGCCCATCTCCCACGCGGCGTGCATCACCGGCAGCACCAGGGCGAGCCACATCAGCGTCCGTGCGCCGTACGCGACGGCGAGCTCCGCCTGGTACTCCCCGGCGATCTCGCGGACAGAACCGAACTCCTCGACGGCCCTGCGCTGGGCCGTCTCCTCGTCCAGGCCGCGGCCGAGGTGGGCCTCGGTGGCGTCGCTCAGGCTGTCGCGGGTCTCGGTGAGCAGGTCGCGCACCTGCCTGCGCGATCCCTGCAACCGTGACCCGAGATCGGTCACGTAGCGCTCGATCAGGTCTGTGCCCACTTGCCGTCACCCCCCAGCACCCCGTCGATGACCGTCGTGAACTCCCGCCACGCGCTGCGCTCGGCGTTCAGCGCCCGCTGACCCGCCTGCGTGAGCTTGTACGTGCGGCGCTTGCGGCCGCCGACCGTGCTCCAGTCGCTGACCACGTGCCCGGCTCGCTCCAGCCGCCGCAGCGCGGGGTAGACCGTGCCCGTCGGGAGGTCCAGCGCGCCGCCGCTGCCCTGCTGCAACGCCTCGATGATCGCGTAGCCGTGCAGCTGCCTGCCGTCGAGCGTGGCCAGCAGCAACGCGTCGAGGTGGCCGCGTAGCGCGTCGGGCTTCATGGGTCGTGACTCTACTGATCCGGCCCTGGGACCGGCCCCTGGGAAATCCCTGATTTCGGACCAACCCTCTGGTGTCCGAGGGCACGAACCTGTTGCGCTGGAAGCAGTTCGGCGAGGCTTCAGCGTCCCTTCAGGGTCGGCCCTGAGATGTCCCTGAGATGCGCTCCGATCCGTTCATAAGTAGGCGCGCTACCTATAGCGTCCCTACCTATGAGCGCAGCAGACCTCGCCCGTCTCCAGTTCGCGTTGACGACGTCCTTCCACTTCCTGTTCGTGCTGCTCACGCTGGGCCTGGTCACCTTGCTCGTGATCATGCAGACGCGGTTCACGATCACCGGCGCGCCCGTGCACGAACGGATGACGCGGTTCTGGGGCCGGATCTACGTGATCAACTACGCGCTGGGGATCGCCACCGGCATCGTGATGGAGTTCCAGTTCGGCCTCAACTGGTCGGGCCTCGCGACCTATGCCGGTGACGTGTTCGGGGCGCCGCTCGCGCTGGAGACTCTGATCGCGTTCTTCCTGGAGTCGACGTTCCTCGGCCTGTGGATCTTCGGCTGGGGCAAGCTCAACCGCTGGGTGCACCTCGCGTTGCTGTACCTGACCGCTCTCACCGCGTTCGCGTCGGCGTTCTGGATCATGGCGGCGAACGGGTTCCTCCAGCACCCCGTCGGCTACCGGGTCGAGGGGAACGTGTTGCGGCTGGACGACTTCTCCGCGCTCCTGAGCAACCCCACGTTCAACTCGGCGCTGATGCACGTGATCTTCGCGTCCATCACGGTCGGCGGGGTGTTCATGACCGGGGTGTCCGCGTACCACTTCATCAAGCGGACGCCCGAGGTCGACTTCTTCCGCCGCTCGCTGCGGATGGGCGTGGTCACGACGGCCCTGGCCACGCCGTCGCTGATCGGCGCGGGGTTCGCGCAGTTCCCGATCATCAGCGAGCTCCAGCCCGGCAAGTTCGCGGCCGGCCCGGGAGTCGCGCTCGGGTTCATGATCCTGATCGGGATGACGCTGACCCTGGTCAGCTGGCTCACGCTGCCGCTGCTGATCAAGGACGCCGTGATCCGGATGCGCTTTCCGCTGTACCTCATGGTGATCGGCATTCCGCTGCCGTTCTGCGCCGCCGTCTTCGGGTGGATGTTCCGCGAGGTCGGCCGGCAGCCGTGGCTCGTCTACGGCCTGCTGCGCACCGAGGACGCGGTGTCCCACGTGGACGCGTCGCAGATCCGGTTGTCGCTCATCGTCTTCACGTCCCTGTTCGTGCTGCTGGCCTGCGTCGACTGGGCGTTGATCGCACGTGCGGTCCGTCGTGGTCCGGACGTGGCGCCGGCTCCCGTCTCGCCGCTGGTGGTGACTCTCTGATGGAAACGCTCTGGTTGTTCGTGCTCGGCACGCTGACCGTCGGCTACTTCTCGCTGGCCGGCTTCGACTACGGCACGGCGTTGCTGCTGCCGTTCCGCCGGAAAGCCGAGGCACTGCAGCGGATGACGCCGTTCTTCCTCGGCAACGAGGTGTGGCTGGTGGCCGCGATCGGTGTGCTGTTCGCGGCGTTCCCGCGGCTCGAAGGCGAGTTGCTGTCCGGCGCGCACAGCACGTTCACGCTGGTCCTGGCCGGGTTGGTGTTGTTCATGGCGTCGGTGCAGCTGCGGCTGTGGTGGTGGCTCGTGTTCACCGGCGGGTTGATGGTTTCCGTTGGCTGGGGCCTGTTCCTGGTGCACCTGCTCGACGCACCCCCGCTGGTGGCGCTCGTGATGCCGGTGCTGTTCGCGGTGCACGGCTGGGTGTTCCAGAACCGGCGGTGGACGCTGTTCCCGTTGACCGCGTTGCTCTGCGCGTTGCCGATCCCGCTCGCGTTCAGCTCGATCGACGTCAGCGGGCTCATGGCGCACAGCGACACGCTCGGTCTGCTCGCGTGGGTCGCGATCCCGATCATCCCGCTGGTGGTGGTGTTGCAGTGGTCGATCGTCGCCATCTCCTCGCGCTGATCCCGATCCCGTTCCTGGTGCTGGCGCAGGCAGAGCTCCTGGCGTCGGTCTTCAGCGGCGGCAGCGGATACCTGTTGCTGTGCCTGGTCATCGGCTTGCGGGTGCTGGTGTGGTGGGTGCACCGCGAATGGGCACACCGGGCGGCGGAACGGACTCGCGCCCGGCTTCGGGAGGCCTTCCTGCGCACGCCGGGGAACAAGGCCGGCGAGGTCGCCACGCTGGTGACGCGCGGCGTGCACGACGTGACGCCGTACGTCGTCGGGTACTTGCCACAGCAGGTCCTGGCCGTGGCCGTGCCACTCGCCGTGGTGATCCGGTTGGCGTTCGCAGACCTGACCGCGGCCTTGACGATCCTGGCGACGCTGCCGTTGGTCCCGGTCTTCGGTGCCCTGGTCGGCGCGCACACCCGTGAGCGGACGGCCAGGCAGTGGGACGCGCTCGCGACCCTCGGCGGGCACTTCCTCGACGTGGTCAAGGGAATCGGCACGCTGCGGGCGTTCGGCAGGGCCGAGGCCCAGTCCACCACGGTCCGCCAGTTCGCCGCCCAGCACATGACCGAGACGATGTCGGCGCTGCGGGTGGCGTTCCTGTCGGCGTTCGTGCTGGAGCTGGTCGCGACGATGTCGGTGGCGCTCGTCGCCGTCCCGGTCGGTCTCCGGCTGCTCGGCGGCGGAGTTGCGCTGCACACCGCGCTGCTCGTGCTCTTCCTTGCACCAGAAGCGTTTCTGCCGTTGCGTGCGGCCGGGGCGCAGTACCACGCGAGCGCGCAGGGCCGGGAGGTGCTCGCCAAGCTACCCACCGCGACCGTCCGCACCGGCGTGACGCCACCGGATCTCGCCGAGGCCGAGATCGTGTTCGACGAGGTGAGCGTCCGCAGCCTCGAGAACTTCTCGCTGCGCATCGAACCCGGCGAACGCATCGCGCTGGTCGGGCCCAGCGGCGCGGGCAAGAGCACGATCCTCGGGCTGTTGCTGGGTTTCGTGCGGCCGGACCGCGGCCGGGTCCTGGTCGGTGGCGTCGACCTGCGCGAGATCGACCAGAAGAAGTGGCTGGAAGCGCTGTCGTGGGTGCCGCAACGGCCCACACTCGTCCCGGCGAACCTCTCGTCCGGTGAGCAGCAACGTGTCGCGCTCGCGAAGGCGCTGGACCGGCGGCAAGCCGGACTGTTCCTGCTCGACGAACCGACCGCGCACCTCGACGCGGAGACGGAATCCCTTGTGCTCGAGGCGACGCGCGACTTCACGAAGGGCAGGACCGCGGTGATCGTGGCGCACCGGCCGACGTTGCTGAACGAGGTCGACAGGGTGGTGACGGTGTGAGACTCGCGATCGGTGTCGGCGTGCTCGCCGAACTGGCGGGCGTCGGCCTCACCGCTACGGCGACGTGGCTGATCATGCGTGCCGCCGAGCACCCGCCGATGCAGGCGCTGACCGTGGCCGTCGTGGCGGTCCGCACGCTCGCGCTGGCCAAGGGCGCTCTCCGCTACCTCGAACGCCTGACCAGCCACAAAGCCGTGCTCAGCGAGGCCGTCGAGCTCCGCGGGCGCGTCTACGACGACCTCGCCCACCGTCGGCACGTCCCGTCCGGCACGGCCTTGACCCGCATCGTCACGAACGTCGACCAGCACCTCGACGCGAGGCTCCGCACCACCCTGCCGTGGATCACCGCGGCCATCGTGAGCGCGGTGGCAGCGTGCTTCTCGCTCCCGCTCGCGATCGGCCTGCTGATCAACGTCGTACTGCTCCCCTGGCTGGCCATCCGCAAGCCGCAGGACCTCACGCCGTTGCGCGCCAAGCTCACCGAGCAGACCACGGAACTGGTGCACAGCAAAGAAGAACTCAT
Organism: Lentzea aerocolonigenes; assembly: GCF_000974445.1. Taxonomy (GTDB): domain Bacteria; phylum Actinomycetota; class Actinomycetes; order Mycobacteriales; family Pseudonocardiaceae; genus Lentzea; species Lentzea aerocolonigenes. The sequence continues at coordinate 362,265 of NZ_BBOJ01000014.1, read as the reverse complement.
CGCCTACGGCCTGTTCGACGAAAAACTCGCTGCCGCGACCACTACGGCGAAAGAACTGTCTCGCAAGGAACGCACCCGCGACCTGACCCCGTTCGCGATCGCCGCCCAGTTCGGCACGGCGCTGGTGATGCTCGCCCTGCACGAGCCCGCGTGGCTGATCATGGCCGCCGTCGCGACGTTCGAGATCACCATCCCGCTCGCTGCCCTCAGCAAGCCGGCCCCGGAGCCGACCGACGAGCCGGAGCCGGCCCGAGTCACCGAAACCCCTGCGCTCCAGGGGAAAACCGCGATCGTCGGCCCGAGCGGCGCCGGCAAGACCACGTTGCTCAACGCCCTCGCCCACCAGCTCGAACCGAGCAGGGGCGCGCTGGCCGACGCCCATGTCTTCCACACCACGGTCCGCACGAACGTCCTGCTGGCCAAACCCGGTGCGACACAGGAGGAACTGGACCGGGCGGCCGCGATCGCCGAGCTCGACCTCGACTGGGACCAGGTCGTCGGCGAGCGCGGCGAGGAGATCTCCGGCGGCCAGCGCCAGCGCCTGATCCTCACCAGATCAGTGCTGGCGAACCCGGAAGTCCTGCTCCTCGACGAACCCACGGAAGGCCTCGACCCCGAACAGGCAGACCGAGTGCTCAAGAACGTCCTGGACAACTGCCAGGGCACCGCGCTGGTCGTGACGCACCGCGAAGAGCAGTTAGCCCTCTTCGACCACGTGCACCATCGGCGGCCGATCGGCCACGAGCACGTCGGTCGAGTCGGGTAGCCACTCGCCGCCGACCTGCACGAACTGCGTCAGTGTTTGATTTTTTGGGGCACCGGAGTCCGCGGACACCCCGCACCGGGCCAGCGCGGTCCCCATGATCTGCGAGGACATCACGCCGAGCTGCAACAGCGACCGGTTCCGGTGCTTGCGCACACCGAGGTTCACCTGGGCCAGCGCGGACAGCCCGTAGAGCCGGTGCACGTCCAGCAACAGCCCGATCTCCACGCCGTACCCGGCCGCGAAGGGCACGGACTCCAAAAAGGACCTGGTGGCCGCGTACTCGCCGCCGAGCGGTTGCACCACACCGGAGAGCTCCGGCCGCAACGTGTTCAGCAACGGCCGCGCCACCAGTTCGGTGACCCGCCCACCACCACTGCTCTCCAGCCGCAGCGGCCGCCGGTAGAAGCCCTTCACCAGGTGCACGTCCGGAACGTCCAGCAGCGGCCCGAGCAACGCCGTCACGAACGCGGTCTCCGGCTCCACCAGGTCCGAGTCGAGGAAGACGATCAGGTCACCTGACGTGGCGGCGAGCGAACGCCACAGCACCTCACCCTTGCCGGGCAACGGTTCCAGCCACGGCACGACGTCCTCGCGCCGCACGACCCGCGCCCCGGCGGCGGTGGCGACCTCCGCCGTCCGGTCGGTCGACCCGGAGTCCATCACCACCAGCTCGTCGACGAGCGTCCCGAGCAACGGCGTGACCACGGAAACGACGTCGCCGACGGTCTCCTCCTCGTTCAGCGCGGGCAGCACCACCGAGACGGTCCGGCCGCGCTTCAACGCCACGAGTTCGTCGACCGTCCACAACGGCTGCTGCCACGTGTGCGTGGAGAACCAGGCTTCGACGGTGGACAGCATCAGGCGAGCGCCCGCACCGCTCGGGCAGGCGGACGGGTTCCCGTCACGCTCGCGACCATCTCCACGACCTTCCTCGCCTGCCGCACGTCAGTTGCACGAACGGCCCTTGCTCCGGACATCGCAGCCACCGTGGCGGCCGCGAGGGTGAAATCTTCATCCCCTGGCGGGATCGTCACGACGTCCAACGTTTCGGACAGCTTCGACAATTCCAGTTCACCGTCGAATTCCACGATGTCGGCGCCGTCATGAATGGCCTGACTCAACGCATCCGCGCTGGTCAGATGCGCGACAACCAGCACCCGGTCTTTCGGCAGCTCATGGACGCGGAATCGGTTCACGCCACCCAGCGTAAACAGTGAGCTGGCTCACAGCTTGTTGCTACCCGTCAGTAGCAATCTGGTTTACTCCCCGGTAACAACCCTGTGTGATCTACGTCATGGTCAAGGAGGACCAGCGTGCGACGATCACTTGTTTCAGTCCTGGTACTCCTCACAACCCTGCTCGGTGCTCCAGTCGCCAACGCGGCGCCGGGGCACTCCATCACCTACGAGTCGATCTCCGGTGTCGGTGGCACCACCCTGAAGGCCTTCGTCATCGAGCCGACCGGTCAGGGCAGCGGCCCGTTCCCGTTGCTCGTCATGCCGTCCAGCTGGGCGGTGCCCAACATCGAGTACGTCGGCGCGGCGGCCAAGCTCGCCAAGGAGTCCGGCTACGTCGTGGTCAGCTACACGAGCCGCGGCTTCTGGGACTCCGGCGGCGAGATCGACATCGCCGGTCCCGACACCGTCGGCGACGTCAGCTTGGTCATCGACTGGGCCGTCGCGAACGCACACGCCGACAGCACCAAGGTCGGCGTGGCCGGGATCTCCTACGGCGCAGGGCAGTCCTTGCTCGCGGCGGCCGCGGACAAGCGCATCAAGGCCGCGGCGGCGTTGAGCACGTGGACCGACCTGGCCCGCTCGCTCTACCCGTACAGCACCGTGAACAAGCAGGCCGTCGAGGTCCTGCTCGCTGCGGGCCACGCCACCGGACGTCCCGGCCCCGTGTTGAACGAGGCCGAGGACGCCTACCGCGACGGCAGGTTCTGGGAGGTCGTGCCGATCTCCGCGGGACGTTCGGCCGCCTCGAAGATCGACCAGATCAACGCCAACGGCACCGCGGTGATGATCGGCAACGCCTGGAACGACGGCATCTTCGCGCCGGGCCAGGTCGCCGACTTCTACTCGAACCTCACCGGCCCCAAGCGACTCATGCTCTCGCCGGGCGACCACGCCACCGCCGAGCTCTTCGGCGCGGCGGGCCTGCCCAACGAGATCTGGGAGTCGGTGGGCCGCTGGTTCGACCGCTACGTCAAGGGCGCGGCCAACGGCATCGACGCCGAGCAGCCGGTGCAGCTCAAGCCCAACAACGGCGGCACGTGGAAGAAGTTCGGCGCGTGGCCGGCGGGCGCCACCGACACGATGCAGCTGGACGGCAAGAAGATCCACGCCGGCTGGAACACGGTCGCGGACAGCGGCACGATCCTGCTCTCCGGTGCGCTGCAAGGGTTCCTGAACATCCCGACCGGGGTGGGGCTGCCGTTCGTCGACCGCAACCTGGCGGGCGTGTGGAGCGGCCCGCAGTACTGGAACGGCGCCACGATCGCGGGCACCCCGAAGCTGAAGCTGACGGTGACCCCGAGCGCGGAAACGACCACGCTGTTCGCGTACCTCTACGAGGTCGGACCACTCGGCCTCGGCTCGCTGATCACGCACAAGCCGGTGAAGGTGACCGGCGCTGGCCGCACGCAGACGCTCGACGTCGAACTCGAGCCGACGGTGTGGAACGTGGGCGCGGGCGACCGGCTCGCACTGGTGATCGACACCGTGGACCCGCGCTACCTCAGCGAGTCGACGCGTGGTTCGACCGTCACTTTCGGACCGTCGAGCCTGACGGTTCCGAAGGCCTGACACGGCTGGGGCCCGCCTTCGGCATCGCCAGCTCGATGGTGCCGAAGGCGGGCAACACCCAGCCCGGCCCGCCTCCGGCAAAACCCAGCCCGACACCATCGAGCTACCAGGTGCCGAAGGCGTAAGAATGTCCGGGTGGACCTCACCCGGCAGCAGGTGCTCCTCCACCGGATCCATCAGCACGAGCTGGACCGGCGAGTCTCCGACGCGGCCGAGTTGGCGGTGTTCTCCCTGGGCGTCCAGGACAACACCTCCGGCTCGGCCCTGCTGAGTCTCGCCGCCAGGCTCGACGAGCCCTCGGTGGACGAGTTCGTCGTGACCTGGTCCGTGCGCGGTGCCCCGCACCTGCACCGGGCCGGCGAGCTGAAGGCGTTCTCCCGCGCACTGTGGCCGTGGAGCGACGCCGACGCCCGTGCCCGCGCTTCCCGTCCCAAAGTGGACGACATGGTCGACGCCCTGCGGCACATCGCGACGGCGATGAGGTCGATCGTCACCAAGCCGATGACCAAGGGCGACGTCAGCACGGCGCTGACCCCGTTGGCGCCGAAGCAGACCATCGAACCGTGCCGGGGCTGCGGGACCGAGCACGTGAGCGACTCGATCTTCCGGCTCGGCGCACTTCCCGCGGGTCTCCGGATCATCCCGGAGGAGAAGACCGTGACGTTCGAGCGCATCCACGGCTGGCCGGGCGTGCCGCGCAAGACCGCGGGCTTCGACGAGCTCATCCACCGCTACCTGACCCTGCACGGTCCCGCCGGACCGTCCGAAGTGGCCAGTTACTTCGGCACGACCACCCGTGAGGTCAAGAAGCAGTGGCCGAAGGACGGCCTCGCAGAGGTGACCGTCGACGGCCACAAGGCGTGGCTGCCGGAAGACCTGGAGATCGCCGACGCCGAACCGCCCGCCGTGCGCCTGCTGCCACCGACCGACCCGTACCTGCAGGCCCGCGACCGGGACCTGCTGCTGCCGGACAAGGCCGCGCAGAAGGACATCTTCCGCATCCTCGGCCGGCGTGGCGCCGTGCTCGTCGACGGCGAGATCGCGGGCTCCTGGCAGGGCAGGGTGGTCTCCGGCAAGCGGTTCGAGGTGACGGCCACGCCGTACCGTCCGCTGCCGGATCTCCTGCCGGAGGCCCAGATCCTGGCCAAGGCCAAGGGGCTAAACGACGCAAGCGTCAAGAGCAACTGACACGTCGTCCGTGACGACGAGCGACTTCAGCGCCGCGTGGGACACGAATCCCTTGTCCCGCAACTCGCTCAGCCACTCGACGAGTCCCTTGTAGTGGTTGTCGACGTCGAGCAGCACGACGGGCTTGGCGTGCATGCCCAGCACACCCGCCGTCCAGACCTCGAAGAACTCCTCCGCGGTCCCGATGCCACCGGGCAGCGTGAGGAACGCGTCGGCCTTGTCGTCCATCATCTTCTTGCGCTCGCGCATGGTGTCGACGACGTGCAGCTCGGTCGACTCGCGGTCGGCGATCTCCCTGGTGGCCAGCCCCTTCGGGATGACACCGTAGGTGAACGCCCCACCGGCGCGGGCCTCCCGCGCCACCGCACCCATCATCGACGTCTGCCCACCGCCCCACACGAGGTTCCACCCGCGCGCGGCGATCTGGCGCCCCACCTCGGCGGCGAGGTCGATGTAGCTCTGCGGAACCGTCGCGAGACTCCCGCAGTAAACAGCGACAAACATCAGTGTGCGTCCGCCCATGCCTGGTGCGCTTCCTTGACCACGCGCACCGCGTCCTCGATGTCGTCGGTGAGGTGCAGCAGCGCGAGGTCCTTCTCGCCGACCTTGCCGCCTTCCAGCACCGAGTTCTTGATCCAGTCGTAGAGCCCCTGCCAGTAGTGCGTTCCGAAGAGCACCACCGGGAACTTGGTGACCTTCTTCGTCTGCACCAGCGTCAACGCCTCGAAGAGCTCGTCGAGCGTGCCGAAGCCACCCGGCAGGCAGATGAACGCCTGCGAGTACTTGATGAACATCGTCTTGCGCACGAAGAAGTAGCGGAAGTTCACCCCGAGGTCCACCCACGGGTTGAGCCCCTGCTCGAACGGCAGCTCGATCCCGAGCCCGACCGAGAACCCACCGGCCTCGGAACACCCGCGGTTGACGGCCTCCATGGCCCCCGGCCCACCCCCGGTGATCGCCGCGAACCCGGCCTGGGCCAGCGCCGCACCGAGGTCCCGCCCGAGCTGGTACTCGGGATGATCCCGCCCGGTCCGGGCAGACCCGAACACGGTCACCGCACTGGGAACCTCTGCCAGCGCACCGAAACCTTCGACGAACTCCGCCTGAATCCGCAGCACCCGCCACGGATCGGTGTGCACCCAGTCCGAGGGCCCACGAGAATCGAGCAGGCGCTGATCCGTGGTGGTGAGCTCGTCCCTGCGCTCCCGCCGCAACACGACGGGCCCGCGCACCTTCTCGTGAGGACGCTCGTCCACAACGCCGTTCTTGTCTTCCGTCATCACTGAGATATTAGTGATCAGGCAAGCAGAAATCGCTTAAGCACGTCGAAACACCCGGTGATCTGCTGGACCGCCACGTGCTCTTCCTGCGTGTGCGCCAACGTGGGATCTCCGGGCCCGAAATTGACCGCAGGCATCCCCAACGCCGCGAACCGGGCAACGTCGGTCCACCCGAGCTTGGCCACCGGCACCCCACCAGCCGCCTCCACCAGTTCCCGAGCGGCAGGCGCCTGCAACCCGGGCAACGCCCCACCGGAGAAGTCCGTGACAACGACCTCGAACCCCTCGAACACCTCACGAAGGTGCTGCTCGGCCTGCTCAACGGACCGATCAGGCGCAAACCGGTGGTTCACCGTCAGCACGGCCTCGTCCGGCACGACGTTGCCGGCGACACCCCCGCTGATCTTCACCGCCTGCAACCCCTCGTGGTACCGGCACCCGTCGATCTCAGGCTGCCGAGGCACATAAGCCTCAAGCCGCCGCAACGCCTCGCCCATCCCGTGAATGGCGTTCTCCCCCATCCACGCCCGAGCGGTGTGCGCCCGCTTCCCCCGAGTCCGAACCTCAACCCGCATGGTCCCCTGACACCCGGCCTCAACCGTCCCGTTGGACGGCTCGCACACGATGGCCAGATCCCCGGTCAACCACTCGACGGCCTCCCGCTCGATCCGAGTGAGCCCGTTGCGTTCAGCCTCGATCTCCTCGCAGTCGTAAAAGACGAACGTCAGATCGTGCCGAGCCTGAGCACTAAGAGCCGCGATGGCGAGCATGACCGCGTCGCCACCCTTCATGTCGACGGTCCCGCACCCGTGCAGGACATCGCCCTCACGACGACTGGGAAAGTTCTGGTTGATCGGCACGGTGTCCAAATGCCCGGCCAGCACCACCCGCCGCTCCCGCCCGAGATTGGTCCGCGCCAGCACCGCGTTCCCCGATCGAGTGATTTCCAGATGCGGCGCATGAACCTTCAGCGACCGCTCGACGAGATCAGCGATCTCCGCCTCCTCCCCGGACACGCTGCGCACATCGACAAGCGCAACCGTCAACTCAACCGGGTCAGCGAAGAGATCAAGGGTGTCAGACACCCCTCAACCCTACTAACCGACTTGGGACTACTCCGTTCAGCCGATACCGTGCACTCCGTGTTCAATCGCACACTCATGGTCATCCCATTGATGCTCATGGCAACGGCCTGCGGCGAACCCGAAGCAGCCTGCGACCGCCAGTGCGGCCAGATTCGAACCCTCTTCACCGCACCCTGCGGCTCCCAGCACACCGGCACCCCGGCGGACTGCGCGGCCTGGGTGTCCCAGGTCAGCACCATGACCCGCAACCTGAACGCGGCCTTCCAGGGCAAACAGGTAGAACAGGACGTCAGCGAGGTCCTCCCCCGCCTGATGACCGCCGTTGGCGACTTCGAAGCCCTCAAGTGCAGCGACGTGAAGGTGGACAACGTCTCGAGCACAGACGCCCGCCAGTCGAAGTGCAACGAGGCACTGATAGCCACCAGGGGCGACCTGGGCAGCCTGTACTTCAGCGCAGACGTACCGGACTAGCCAAGCCGACGCCGAAGGCAAGGCGAGGCGACGCGAAGGCGCAGCCGAGCAGTCCTTGCCCTAAACGCGAGGTTCCGGCGGTGTGGTCCCGTCACGAGTCGTGCCACAGCTCTTGTCGCGCCCGAGGGGAGAGGTCAAGTCGCACGCTTTTCGCGACTTGACCTCTCCCCTCGGGTGTGACCAGCTCCTGGCTCGGCTCGTGACGGGACCACACCGCCCGAACCGGCCAACCCACCCAACAGCAAGCCGCCCAACCCACCAGGCGTGCCATCAACCCGCAGGCGGCGCTGGACTGGTCCTTGATCAGATTGGCGGGGTCTGGGGCGGCGCCCCAGAAATCTTGAAACAGGAACGGAACCCGCCCAACCCCAACCACCCATCGGACACGAAACAGGCAGACGCCAAAGCACCAGGGGGACGACCAACGCAACCGACGCGAGCAGAAACCCCGAGGACTAGGCTCACCCCCGTGAGCACCGCATACGGCATCGGCCTGGCCACAGTGACCCCGGACGGCACCGTCCTAGACACCTGGTACCCGTCCCCAACCCTGGGAGACGCAGACGACCTGGCCACCACCCGCCTGTCGTCCGCCGAAATCGCCAACGCCCTGGGCGAGTCCGCGGCCAAGCTCCTGGGCGAAGACCTGGAACGCAACGTAGAGGTAGTAGGCGTCAAGGTGGCCATCGACCTGACCACGGCCCCCCGAGACACCTACGACGTCTGGCTCAGGCTTCACCTCCTCAGCCACCGCCTGATCAAGCCCCACGGCGCCAACCTGGACGGCCTCTTCGGCCTCCTCACCAACGTGGTCTGGACGAACCACGGCCCCTGCGCGGTGGACGGCTTCGAGCAGACCCGCATCAGGCTCCGCACCAGGGGCCCGGTCACGGTCTACGGAGTCGACAAGTTCCCCAGGATGGTCGACTACGTGGTCCCCACGGGCGTCAGGATCGGCGACGCGGACCGGGTCCGTCTGGGCGCCCACCTCGCCCAGGGCACCACGGTCATGCACGAGGGCTTCGTCAACTTCAACGCCGGCACCCTCGGCAACTCCATGGTCGAGGGCCGGATCTCCGGCGGTGTGGTGGTCGGCGACGGCTCCGACGTGGGCGGCGGCGCCTCGATCATGGGCACCCTGTCCGGCGGCGGCAAGCAGGTCATCAGCCTGGGCGAGCGTTGCCTGCTCGGCGCCAACGCGGGCCTCGGCATCTCCCTCGGCGACGACTGCGTGGTCGAGGCGGGCCTCTACATCACAGCGGGCACCAAGGTCACGCTCCCGGACGGCGAGGTCGTCAAGGCCGTGGCGCTCAGCGGGCAGTCCAACCTGCTCTTCATCCGGGACTCCGTGACCGGCACCGTCAAGGTCAAGCCGCGCAAGGGCACCGGCGTCGAACTGAACGCCGCTTTGCACGCGAACGACTGACAGCGACAGGCCGCGTCTAGGGGACAAGCCGCTTCCAGGAGATAAAACTGTGCACGGGCCCGGTCTGCTGAGGCAGGCTGGGCCCGTGCCAACTTCATGACCGCACGGACGACCGCCCAGAGGAGGTGCAGGTGCTGAAACAGCGACTCGAGTTGAACGCTCGCGCTGCCATCGAGCGTGCCCTGCAGGGCGCGCAGTCCGAGGACTCCTTCGTGGAGTTCAAGACGCAGTGGCCGGTCGACCACGGCAAAGCCGCGCGCCAGATCGCCGCGCTGTGCAACGCCGCCCGCGGTTCCGAGGCGATGTGGATCGTCGGTGTCGACGAGAAGGGCCGCTACGTCAAGGGAGCGCCCGCCGAGGAGCTGTCGAGCTGGTGGCCCAGGGTGGAGAGCCACTTCGACGGCGTTGCGCCGGGTCTCACCACCGTCGCGTTCGACTGGGCGAGAGGCCGCACGGTCGTCGTCCTCAGCCTCCAGACCGACAACGCGCCGTACGTGTTCGTCACGAAGAAGGAGCCCTACAGCCGGGAAATCCCGTGGCGCTCGGGCGAACGCACGCGGAGTGCGCGCCGGGGCGAGATCCTGGAGCTGCTGGTCCCCAAGCTCGACATGCCGGGCTGGGAGTTCGTCAGCGCCAGGGCCACCCTGAGCCAGCACTCGCCGACGCTGCGGTTCGAGGGCGACCTCTACCTGGAGACGAACCAGCCGCTGTCGCTGCCGCACCACCGCTGCCACTCGTACGCGACCTTCGGGCTCGACAGCGAGACGGTCGACCTGGCGTTCAGCTTCCGCACGAACACGCGGGACGTGCGGGCGGTCGAGCGCGTCGTGCGGGTCGCGGAACCGGCCGTGCTCCACGTCAGCGCGGACGCGGACGTGGAGCTGGACGCGTTCCAGGACCTCTGGGACCTGCACTGGCACCTGGTGCTCGGCCTCGGCCTGAGCGGCGAGGAGATCAGCACGAGCGTGCGGCTCACCACGGACGCGGTGCCGCCGAACCAGTTCACCCGCAGGGTCTGGTCAGCACTCAAACCTTGAGGCGCTCGGCAGCCGCCGCGATCCGCTCGTCGGTGGCCGTCAACGCGATCCGCACGTGCTGAGCACCTGCCGGCCCGTAGAACGTGCCGGGAGCGGCCAGGATCCCGCGGTCGGCCAGCCAGGAGATCGTCTCCCAGGCGTCCTCCCCGCGTGACGACCACAGGTACAGCCCCGCCTCGGAGTGCGACACGGTGAACCCGGCCGCCTCCAGCGCGGGCTTCAGCACCTCGCGCCGGGCGAGGTACCGGGCACGCTGCTCGGCCACGTGCGCGTCGTCCTCCAACGCCGCCCGCATGGCCTCCTGCACCGGCCGCGGGACGATCATCCCGGCGTGCTTGCGGAGCTCCAGCAGGTCCGAGATCAGCTCCGGGTCACCGGTGATGAACCCGGCGCGGTAGCCCGCCAGCGACGACGACTTCGACAGCGAGTGCACGGCGAGCACGCCGTCGAACGAGTCCACAACGGACGGATGCAGCACCGACACGGGCGAGGAGTCCCACGGCAGAGCCAGGTAGCACTCGTCCGACGCCACCACGGCACCGACCTCGCGAGCGGCGGCGACGGCGTCACGCAGCTGCGCCGCGGACAACACGCGTCCGGTCGGGTTCGACGGCGAGTTCAGCCACACCAGCCGGGTGCCGGCCGGGGGCTTCTCACCGTCGGCCAGGCGCACGACGGAAGCGCCCGCCAGCAGCGCGCCGACCTCGTAGGTCGGGTACGCCACGGAGGGCACGGCCACGATGTCGCCAGGGCCCACACCGAGCAGGGTCGGCAGCCACGCCACGAGCTCCTTGGAGCCGATCGTGGGCAGCACCGCGTCCGCGGACAGCCCGACGATCCCGTACCGGCGCTCCACCGCGGCCACGAAGGCCGCACGCAGCTCCGGCGTGCCGTGGGTGGTCGGGTAACCGGGAACGTCGGCGACCGACGACAACGCGGACTGGATCACCGCGGGGACCGGGTCGACGGGTGTGCCGACCGACAGGTCGACCACGCCACCGGGGTGCTTGCGCGCCTTGGCGGCGTGGTCGGACAGCGAGTCCCACGGGAAGTCCGGCAGTGCCGGGCCCCTGCGCTGAATGATCAATGCCCCTCAGCCTGCGGCTCGAGCACCTTGATGAACTCGGGGTCGGCGCTGACCTTGCCGACCTTCGACGCGCCACCGGGCGAGCCGAGCTCGTTGAAGAAGTCCGCGTTCGCCTTGGTGTAGTCCTTCCACTCGTCGGGGACGTCGTCCTCGTAGTAGATGGCTTCCACCGGGCACACGGGCTCGCACGCGCCACAGTCCACGCACTCGTCGGGGTGGATGTAGAGCATCCGGTCGCCTTCGTAGATGCAGTCGACGGGGCACTCTTCGATGCACGCCTTGTCGAGCACGTCCACGCACGGCTGGGCGATCACATAGGTCACTGCGCTCTCCAACTTCCTCTGGTCCACACCGCGCAAGCCGGAGAGTACGCGGCACGTTCGAGTATCACCCGGTCAGGCTTGCCTTAGCTGCACGGTGTTCCACGTCACTCCATCTGCTGAGACGTGCTCGGGAGAGGATGAACGCGTGCACACCGTGGATCACCTGGAATCGCTCTGCGCGCGAGCATGGCCCGCCCTGGCAGAAGTTCCGCTCGGAAACTGGTCGATGCGCGCTGCCGACGGCTTCACCGGCCGCGCCAACAGCACGCTGACCAGCGGTGATCCCGGAATGCCGATCCAGCAGGCCTTGACCGTCGCAGAAGGGTTCGCGCGCGAGCACGGCATCAAACCCACGGCTCACGTCGTGAACGGCTCCGCGAACGAGCGGGCGATCGAGGCCGCGGGCTGGCGCGTCGATCTCGATCATCCCGGCGGCGCGGAGTCGCTGGTGATGACCGGTCCGCTCGAGAAGTTCGCCCTCGGCGTAGCGGAGAGTCGCGATCTTCCCGGATGGTGGGAACTCACGGCCGGATCCGAGGTTTCCGCCGCCCAGCGGCACGTGCTCGGAAGCGGTCCCGGGGTGTGCTTCGCGAGCATCACCGACAACGGCTGGGTGATCGCCGCCGTGCGGGGCGCGGTCGTCGAGGACGTGCTGCACGTCGCCCGCCTCGCGGTGCGGCCGTCACACCGCCGCCAGGGCCTCGCACGGCGCCTCATGGGCGAGCTGGCTGGCTGGGGCCTCGAGCAGGGCGCCACGACGTGCGTGCTCCAGGTCGCCGAGCACAACGAGCCGGCGATCAGGCTGTACGAGGAGCTCGGCTGCACCGAGCACCACCGCTACCGCTACTGGATCCCGGCCGTCTCGTAGAGACCGGGCCGGTTGGCCGCGTTGCGCGCCATGACGGCCCCCACGGCGATCGCCCCCGGCAGCGCGCCACCCGCGATCAGCAGCAGCGTGCGCCAGTCGCCCAGCAGGAACTGACCGTTGCCGCCGGGCTCTAGGAAGCCGAGCGTGAAGATCGTGAAGAACCACACGATCAGCGGCGCGGCGGCGGCCAGTACCCGTCCGGACAGGGCGGCCGCCCACTGCACCAGCACCGGCGTCGTGACGACGGCCACCGCGATCGTGATCGGGAACGGGAAGTCGCCCAGGCGCGGCAGCAGCGTGCCGTCGAAGCGGACGGGCAGGAAGAACGTTTCGAGCACGGCGAGCACTGCTGCCTCGACGCACAGGAGCAGCAGGAAGAACACTCGCCGGCTAACGGTCACCCAGTCCTCCGAACAGGTCTGTCGACGCTCCGTCCGCCGACCCCTTCGCCAGCACGTAGTACTCCGCGCCGACCAGCGGCTGCGCGATGTTGTTCGACAACGCGTACCCGTCGTCCCACACACTGACCTGCGTCGAGTGTGCACGCAAAGCACGACGCTTGGCCGTCAGGTGCTCGGACACGTCCACAACCGTTGTGATCTCTTCATCCGGCGTCACCGGCAGCTCGCCTGGCTCCGGCAGCCGGAACGCCTCCGGAACGTTCTCCAGCCCCGCCACACCGGCCTTCGTGGCGTCCCGGGAGGTCACCGCGTAGAAGACGCGATCGACGTCGGACACCTGGGCGCACGCGGCCACGGTGATCTCGTGCGCGCGGATGTGGTCCGGGTGGCCGTAGCCGCCGAACGCGTCGTAGCTCACGACGACCTGAGGCTTGACCTCGCGCAGGATGTCGACCAGCTGGGCGGTCTGGTCGTCGAGCGAACCCTGGACGAACGCGCGCGGGTGCGCGTTGGACGGCACGTCGACCATGCCGGAGTCGCGCCAGCGTCCGATGCCGCCGAGGAACCTGTGGTCGGTCACGCCGAGTGCGGCGCAGGCCGATCTCAGTTCACCCACGCGGTACCCGCCCAGCTGGTCGGCGGCGTCGGCGGCCAGGTGCGCCAGCGCGGGCGGAATGATCTCGCCCTCTTCGCCCAGCGTGCAGGTGACCACCGTGACGTGCGCGCCGGCCGAGGCGTAGCGCGCGATGGTGCCGCCGGTCCAGAGACTCTCGTCGTCCGGGTGGGCGTGCACGAAGAGCAACCGTGGTGGGGCAGTCAGCGTCACTGGAAAAGAGTAAAGGCCGCCTTCATCGGATGATAAAGGCGGCCTTTGCTAACCATCTCGATTGGTCAGCGAGACGGTTAAACGACCGAGCGTTCCTCGGCGAAGTGGCACGCGGACAACGTTCCTTCCGGCCCACCACGCAGTTCCAGCTTCGGCTCCTCGGTGGCGCAGATGTCCTGCGCCTTCCAGCACCGCGTCCGGAACCGGCAGCCCGACGGCGGGTTGACCGGCGACGGCACGTCACCCGTCAGCACGATCCGCTGCCGCTTGCGCTCCTGCTTGGGATCCGGCATCGGCACCGCCGACAGCAGCGCCTGCGTGTACGGGTGCATCGGCCTGCTGTAGATGGTCTCGCGCTCGCCCATCTCGATGATCTTGCCGAGGTACATCACCGCGACACGGTCCGAGATGTGCCGCACCACCGAGAGGTCGTGCGCCACGAACAGGTACGCGAGCCCGAGCCGTTCCTGCAGTTCCTCCAGCAGGTTCACGACACCGGCCTGCACCGAGACGTCCAGAGCGGACACCGGCTCGTCCAGCACCATGAACCGCGGGTTCAGCGCCAGCGCGCGGGCGATGCCGATGCGCTGCCGCTGACCGCCCGAGAACTCGTGCGGGTAGCGGTTGCGGTGCTCGGGGTTCAGGCCCACGAGCTCCAGCAGCTCGTTGACCCTGCGCTGCACGCCGCCTTCGACACCGTGGATCTGCAACGGCTCCGCGATGATGTCGTTGACCTGCCACTTGGGGTTCAACGACGCGTACGGGTCCTGGAAGACGATCTGGATGTCCTTGCGCAGCGGCCGCAGCTGCTTGTTGCTCATGGCCGTCAGCTCGCGGCCCTCGAACTTCACCGAGCCCGAGGTCGGCTTGTGCAGCTGCAGGATCGCGCGTCCGGTCGTGGACTTGCCGCAGCCGGACTCGCCGACCAGGCCGAGCGTCTCGCCGGGGTTCAGCGAGAACGACACGCCGGACACGGCCTGCACGGTGCCGATGTTGCGCGGGATGATCCCCTTGCCGCGCACGGGGAACTCCTTGACGAGGTCGGTGACCTCCAGCAGCGGAGCGGTCACTTCGCCTCCTCATCCGTGATCAGAGTGCCGTGCACGGCGGTCACCTCGAGCGAGTCGTCCGGGTTGGCCGCGGCGAACACCGCCGGGTTCTCCACGGTGCCGATCTCGTCGTGCAGGAACAGCCTCTGGGGGTGGTCGATCGTCGCGAGGTGCTCCCACCGGTGGCACCGCGTGCTGTGGTTGGCACCGGCCTCTTCCAGCTCCGGCTCCCACTCGTTGCACACGTCGGCCACGAGCGGGCAGCGCGGCGAGAACGAGCAGCCGGTCGGCAGGTTCACCAGCGAGGGCGGCGCGCCCTTGATCGGGGTGAGCCTCTTGCCCAGCGTGGACGGGTTCGGCACCGAGCCCAGCAGGCCGACGGTGTAAGGCATCCGCGGCCGTTCGAAGACGTCGTCCACCGGGCCGGACTCGACCACGGTGCCGCCGTACATCACCTGCACGCGGTTGACCATGCCCGCGACCACGCCGAGGTCGTGCGTGATCATGACGATCGCCGCGTCGGTCTCGGTCTGGATCCGCAGCATGGTGTCGAGGATCTGGGCCTGCACCGTCACGTCGAGCGCGGTGGTCGGCTCGTCGGCGATGATCACGCTGGGGTCGTTGATGATCGCCATCGCGATGACCACGCGCTGCCGCATGCCGCCGGAGAACTCGTGCGGGTACTGGGCCGCGCGCTTGTCCGGCTGCGGGATGCCCACCAGCTCCAGCGCCTCGACCGCCTTCGCCCACGCCGCCTTCTTCGAGACGTTGTGGTGCGCGCGGTAGGTCTCGGCGAGCTGCCACCCCACGGTGTAGACGGGGTTCAGCGACGTCATCGGGTCCTGGAAGATCATCGAGATGTGCTTGCTGCGGAACGGCTGCATCTGCTTGTAGGTGCGGCCGTTCAGCTCCTCGCCGCGGTAGCGGATCGAGCCTTCGATGATCGCGTTCTTGGGCAGCAGGCCCATGATCGCCATGGAGGACACCGACTTGCCCGAGCCCGACTCGCCGACGATGCCCAGCACGTCGCCGGGGTTGAGGTCGAACGAGACGTTGCGCACGGCGCGGACGTCACCGTCGTCGGTCGGGAACGTGACGGACAGGTCCTTGACCGAGAGCAGCGGTGCGGTGGTGTTGGAGGGCAGGAAGTCCTCCGACAGTTCGGAAACACTCGTCATCAGGCACGCACCTTCGTCTGCCTCGGGTCGAACGCGTCGCGCAGGCCGTCACCGATGAAGTTGACGGCGAGAGAAAGCGACACGAGCACGATGAACGGACCCCAGAACAGCCACGGCCGGTTCAGGAACTGCCCGTAGTTCTCGAGCACGATCACGCCGAGCGAGGTGTCCGGGGGCTGGACGCCCAGTCCCAGGAACGACAGCGCGGCCTCGGTGAGCACCGCGGCCGCGATCGCCAGCGTGGCGTTGACCGTGATGCTGCCGATCATGTTCGGCACGAGGTGCTTGAAGATGATGCGCGGAGTGGAGGCACCGCAGGCACGCGCCGCCTCGATGAACTCCCGCTGCGCCAGCGACAGCGTCTCACCGCGCGTGATGCGGGCGATCTGCATCCACGCGAACGCGGCGAGCACCAGCGCGACGACGTACCAGCTGCCGGAGAAGCCCTTGACGACGATCGCGGCGACCGCGATCTGCGGGATGATCAGCAGCAGGTCGACCAGGCGCATCAGCGCCGTGTCGACGAAGCCGCGCAGATATCCGGCCAGGGCACCGAAGGTCACGCCGATGGCCGTGGCCAGCGCGGCCACGATCAGCGCGATCTGCAGCGAGTAGCCGGTGCCGCGCATGAGCAGCGCCAGCATGTCCTTGCCGACCTGGGTGGTGCCGAGCGGGTGAGTGCCGCTCATCGGCTGGTACGACTTGCTGGACACGTCCTCGAAGTCGTAGGTCCAGATGAACGGGCCCACGAACGCGAAGAGGACGAGGAAGACGAAGACGCCGAGGCTCACCATCGCGAGCCGGTGACGCAGGAAGCGCCGCAGGACGAGCTGGCCCTGCGTGCGGGTCTTGGTGGCGTCGAACTCGTGCGAGTCGGACTGGGGAGCGCTGTTGACCACGCCGCCCTCGGACGCCAGGTTGATGTTAGCCAAGGCGAATCCTAGGGTCGAGGATGCCGTACACGACGTCGGCGATCAGGTTGAACAGCACGACCAAGGTCGCGGTGACCATCAGCCAGCCCATCAGCATGGGCGGGTCGAACTGGCGCACTGAGTTCACCAGCAGCGTACCCATGCCGGCCCAGCCGAACACGGTCTCGGTGATGATCGCGCCGGACAGCACGGCACCGAAGTTCAGCGAGAACAGCGTGGCGACGGGGATGAGGGCGTTGCGGAACGCGTGACGGAAGATCACGCGGCTCTGCGAGATGCCCTTGGCCCGTGCGGTGCGCACGAAGTCCGAGTGCAGGATCTCCAGCATGGAGGCGCGTTCGAACCGGCTGTACGCGGCGAAGCTGATCAGCATCAGCGCGACGGTCGGCAGCAGGAACGTACCGGTGTACTTGAAGATCACTTCACCGAAACTGCCGCTGAAACCACCTGGCCGCGGACCCGCGGTGGTGAGCCAGCGGTCCAGCCCCATCGACTCCAGGACGTTGTTGAACTGGATGCCGTAGTTCTTCACGATGACCGCGACGCAGAAGATCGGCATCGAGAACATGAGGAACGCGGTGCTGGTGGCGAGGTAGTCGAAGATCGAGTACTGGCGCACGGCGGCGAGCACGCCGACCGAGACACCCAGGGTGAGAGCGAGCAGTTCGGCACCGATGACGAGCCGACCGGTGGTCCACAGCGCGTCCGTGACGGCGGGGTAGACGGCGGTCTTGGCCTGGCCGAGGGCGATGCTCTGGCCCCAGTCACCGCTCATGAAGTCGGTGAGCCAGTTCCAGTAGCGGACGACGACGGGCTTGTCCAGACCGAGGGAGATCTCAGCGGCCTTGATGTCGGCTTCGGTGACGCCGGGCCGGAATCGCATTTCCGCCAGGGGGTTGCCGGCGGTGGCGACGAGGACGTAACAGGCGAAGCTGCCGATCAGCAGGATGGGTATCGAGATCAGCAGGCGCCGGATGATGTAGCGGATCACGGGCGGGCTCCTAGGGGGCAACCCGGCTCGGGCGGGGCCGGACTCGTGGTCCGGCCCCGCCCGGTCAGGCGTTGCGCACTTCAGCTATGGCGAATTACTTGGTCTGCCACTCGTTGGCGTCCCAAAGCGCGCCGAAGTAGCTCTGGAAGTACACGCGGTCGAGCCCCTTGAAGGCCCACATGTTCGGCATCTGGAACAGCGGCAGCGAGCCGTACGAGTCGGCCAGTGCCGCGTCCGCCTCCGCCCAGTTCTTCAGCGAGTCGGAGATCGACGTCTGCGAGACGGCCTGCTTCATGGCCTCGTCGGCCTTCGGCACGGACAGGTTCTGCCAGTTCTGGCCACCACCGGTCTCGTAGATCGACTTCTTGCCGCCCTTGAACGGCGAGCCGGACCACGCGAACAGCGCGACGTCGTAGTCACCAGCGGAGACGCGCTCGTCGAGGAAGTTCGGGTCGGTGTCGTCCTTGACCTCGATGCCGGCTTCCTTGCACTGGCCCTGGATCAGCTCGACGGTCTGCTTGCGACGCGGGATGTCGGTGTGGCTGATCCGGAAGGAGGCACGCACGCCGTCCTTCGCGAACACGCCGTCGGCACCCTGCGTCCAGCCCGCGTCACCGAGGATCTTCTTCGCCGCGGCCGGGTCACCCTTGGCCTTGTCGGCGTAGTTGTCCTTGTAGCCCTCGTCCTTCGGGAAGAAGATGAGGCTGCCCATCGGCTTGGCGTCGGACTGGACCTCGCTGATGAGCTTGTCGATGATGTCCTGACGCTTCACGCACATGAAGAAGGCCTTGCGGATCTCTTCCTTGGCGAGAACCGGGTTCTTCATCTGCAGGTCGAGGTGCTCGAACGACAGGCCGGGGCCCGCGCCGAACGTCACGCCCTGGGCGTTGAGGCCCTTGAGCTTCGTCGCCGCGTTCGCGTCCGGCTGGGCGAAGGAGTTGACGGCGAGCTCGCCGTTCTCCAGCGCCTGCGCCTGCGCGACCGGGTCCGGGATCGCCTTCAGGATGATCTTCGCAGGACCACCGGGCTTGCCGACCCACTTGGGGTTGCGCTCCAGCGTCACCGACTGGTTCGGCTCGAAACCGGTGAGCACGTAGGTGCCCGCACCCGGCATGAGCTCCTTGGTGAAGCCGTTCCACTTCTCGTTCCAGAAGTCAGCGACCTTCTGGATGTCAGCGGCGGCGCTGTCCTTGTTCACCTTGGTGATGTCGGCGACGCCGGTCTGCTTCTCGAGGATGTGCGCCGGGAGGACGTCCGTGTTGAACATGTCCTCGTAGTCCGGGTACGGCGCCGAGAAGGTGCCGACGAACGTCTGGTCGTCCTTGCACGCACCGGTCATCAGGTCGTACCCGGTCGTGCCGGCCGGCTTGAAGAACTTGCTGCCGTCGGCCTTCTTGGCGGAGTTGCTCTGCGTGAACCACGCCATGTAGAAGTCGTCGCAGTCCCAGGCCTCGCCGTCAGACCAGGTGACGCCCTTCTTCAGCTTCCAGGTCACGACCTGCGGCGACTTCGAGGTGACCTCGATGCCGTCCATGACGTCCTTGTTCAGGATGACCTTGTTGTTGCCGTTGATGAGATGCGCACCAGGCTGAACAAGCGTCAGCGCGAACGTGTTGTAGGACTGGTTTGCGTCCTCCGTCGCGTTGTTGTACGAGGTGAACGGCTTGTCGGTCGACACGACGACCTGGTCGCTCTGCTTCGTATCCGGCGCGGTGTAGCCATCCGCGGACTCACCGCGGGCGGTCGCCATGTCCGCGACGGTGGCGTCGCCACCGTCGGCGTTGTTGCTCCCGCCGCCGCCACCGCAGGCACCCAGCACGAGAGACGCGCTGGCGACCAGCGCGATCGCCGGAAGTGCTTTGGTTCTCCTCATTGACACGTGCCCTCCTAGCACTGGGCGGCCGTCACCGGGTCGGCATGCACGCCCAAAACGAAGATGTGCCATACGCGCCCCGAACCGGCACATCGGGGGCACGGTATGAACCCGCTGAGGTGGTGGTCACTACCTGATGGGGTGATCGTGACCCAATGGAAACAGGTTGTAGCACGCCGCAATGGCCCGATTACCGGGCGGAAGCGTTCGTTGACCGGGCGGGAGAAATTCTGTCAACGAGGGCGGCCGAAAGTAGCAACGCCGGAACCCCTCGCGCAACGGGTTTCCCACGCCTTGGCTACTTGCCCAGACGCCGCCATTCGGGCGCCCCGCTGAGCACGCCGGCGAGCGGCGCACCGGTGTCGACACCCGACACCGCGGAGGGCAGCACCCCGAGAAGATCGACCACCTGGAACAGCGGCACCGCGACGGCCTGAGCCTGGATCTGCGGCTCGACCCGTGCCAGCACGTCCGACAGCAGCGCCTTGCCGTTCAACGCGGCGTCGACGTCGGTCTGCATCGCCTGGTCGCAGAATCCGGCCGGGTTCTGCGGGCTGGGCGTGCCCCCGTCCTGCACGGTCCCGGCGCACCCGTAGACGCTGGCCAGCGCCGCCGACGAGTCACCCGCGTCCACGCGGGGCACGACAGCGATGTCGACGTCCTTCTCGACGAGCTGCTTGCTGAACAGCTCAGCGGCGTTGGGCGTGACGACCTCGGAGTCGATGCCGCGCTCGGCGAGCTGCGCCTTGATCCGGTTCGCGATGCCGACGTACGGCTCGACCTTCTCCGGCGCGGCGATCCTGAGCTTGAGCGGCTTGCCGGCCTTCTGCCACCCCGTACCGGCCTTCGCGTACCCGGCCTCGGTGAGGAGCTGGTCGACCGCCGCCGCGTTGAGCGTGTTGCCCGTGATGGTCGCCTGGTACCCGGCCCGGCTGGGCGGCACGACGTAGGAGTCGGCCCGGAACTGCGCACTCGGCCCGCTCTGCGTGCCGTACGCGATCAGCGCGTCCCGGTCGAGCGCGGCCACGACCGCCCGCCGGGCCTTGACGTCCGCGAGCTGCGGACTGACCGGCCGGAGCAGGACCTGCACGACCTCGTTGCGAGGAACGGGCTTGGTGGTGAGCTGCTCGATCGCCTTCAACAGGTTCACGTCAGCAGCGTCCGCCCGCAGCAAAGCCGCCTGGTTGTCGCCTTTGGACAGAGACTCGGCCATGGCGCTGTGCGTGGCCCGCCGGATCACGACCCGGTCGAGCGTCGTCGGCACCTCCCAGTACCGGTCGCTGCGCTCCAGCACCACCTCACCACGGGGCTCGTCCAGGCTGCGCACCTGGAACGGCCCGGCAGTGGCGGGAAAACCGGTGCTCAACACGTTCGACCAGGTACCGGGCGCGTCCTTGAGCAGGTGAGCGGGCAACAGGTTCGCGAAGAGACTCCGCCAGCCGGGGAACGGCTTGCCGAACGCGACCTCGACGACCTTGCCACCCTCCCGGGCGCTGATGTTGTTGATGAGCCGGTAACCCGCCGGATCCACAACACCGGGCTCGACGCGCATACGCTGCCAGAGGTACGAGAAGTCCTCGGCGGCAATGGGCGCACTGTCAGACCAGCTGGCGTCCTTGCGGATCGTGTAGGTGACGGTGAACGGCTCGGCCTTGGTGACCTTCGCACTGACCATGAGGTTCCGGTCGAGCTGCGGCGCGCCATCAGCCCCGGCCCGGAACACCGACGGAAGCAGCAGCGAACTCAGCGCCGTGGTGATGGGACTCTGCGCGGCGAGCGAGTGCGGGTTGTAACCACCCGCGACGTCGTCGACCCCGACCACGATCTCGGTCACCTTGGGCCCCGTGGTGGTGATGACGGGAGCCTCGGACTTGGGGACCAACGGCGGAGGCGGCGCGTTCGTACACGCCGCGGCTGTGCCGCACAGCACGGCAGCAACCAGCACTCCCCCGAGTCGCCTCATGGTCCTCACATTGCCAGAAGGGTGGTGTTGACGTGCGGGCAACCCGGGTTTTGTCACCCGCGCCTAGAGGAGAGACGTCGGGGCGGGTGGCGGGGTTGCTTGCACGGTGGGTAGTACGGCCCACCTCGTCGGGTGGTTCGGTGGACGGGTCGGCTGGTTTCGGGCGGTTGAAACGCCGGCGCGGGGGTGGGGTTGGGGTGGCTTGCGGCTTGCGTTGGGGCGTGTGCGGGTCGGCTTGGGGTGGTTCGGCGCGGGTTCCAGCGGGGTGGTCGCCTTCTGCTGGTGTGGTCGCCTTTGTGGTGGTGGTCGCTTTGGGTCGTATGACGAGCCGGGTCATTTCATCGCCGCTTCGCGACGATTGCGATTGGGGCTTGACTTCGGGGCCCTTGCGAGGCGCTGTGTCGGGCGGAAAAGGCCGGATGCTTCGCACCCGCCCGATCCGAAAAGGCTAGCACCTCGCTCCCAAAGTCAAGCCCCAATCGCAATCGTGCGTGGTTGCGTTTGTTGTTCGGCTCACCTCATTACCGCTTGCCCGATGACGCATAGCCCTGTCCGGCTCGGCTTCGCCATCGCGGTTGGTGGGGGCTCGGCTTCGCCGTCGTGGCGTTTGTGGTGGAGATTCGGCTCGGCTTCGCCATTGCGGTTGATGGGGTGCTGGCTTCGCCATCGACAGCGGTTCGAGTGGCGAGAGCGGCGAGAGCGGATTGTGCTTCGCCATCGCGGTTAGGGGACGCTCGGCGTTAGCGTTACGCGCTGCCATTATTTGCTGCCATTTTGCCGCTGCCGCCCGACCTTCGGGCTTCGGGCTTCGGGCTTCGGGCTTCGGGCTTCGGGCTTCGGGCTTCGGGCTTCGCGGAATTGTCCTCACCGGGCGCAAGCTCCACGCGACAGCAAGAAGGCGGCCCCCATTCAGTCAACAACCAGGCAGCATTCACCTGCTTGCCTGGCCGCAGCCAGGCAGCATCACTACGCCTGCCCGGCCGTGGTCAGGCGGTGTTGATCAGGTTGCGTCTGGGACTTCGTTGGCAGTCAAGCCAGGCTGGTGGGTAGAACGTCGGCATCCCGGTGACCAGCCTGACTTCCCACTCGCTCTGGTGGATGAGCGTGTGGTGGTGGCGGCAGAGCAGGACCGCGTTGTCCACCGACGTGTCGCCGCCGTTGGCCCAGTGCTGGATGTGGTGAGCGTCGCACTGCCTGGGCGGTCTGCCGCAGCCGGGGAAGGCGCAGCCCCGATCCCTGGTGACCAGGGTCCTGCGGATTGCGGCGGGGAAGGTGCGGGTTTTGCGGCCGACGTTGAGCGGCTGGCCCGCTCCGCCCAGGACCATCGGGATGATGCCCGCGTTGCAGGCCAGCTCACGCACCTGCTCGGCCGGGACGCGGTCGCCGTTGTCGAGGGTGGCGTGGCCGACCTGGTTGGCCAGGTCCTCGTAGGGCATGGTCAGGGTCAGGGTGACTGGTTCGCCGCCGTGTTCGGGCAGCTGGTCGGCGCGCAGCATCAGGTCGACCAGTTCGGCCAGGGCGTCGCCTTCGCGTTCCTCGCGGGAGCGCGGGTCGGGGCCTTCGTCCGCGGTGGTCGGGCGGGGCTTGGCCAGCGGGTCGAGTAGCGCCTCGTACTTGGCGCCGGTCACCTTGTCGAGCTTCGCGCGGATCTCCAGTCGCCCGTTCTTCCAGAACATCGAGTGCTGGTTGCCCGGCGGCGCAGGCTTGGGGTCGCGCGGCTCGGGGTCGTTCTGGTGGATGGTGTAGGCGAGTTTCGTGCCCAGACGGCGGACCGTGACGGGCTCGAAGTCGCGCGCGTAGCCCACCACGGTGACCTCGTGCTCGGCGGGCACGGTCTTCATGATCTCGGCGACCACGGCGACGTGGTCGATCGACAACGCGCCTTCGGCCACCGCCTCCGCCGTCAGCGGAAGCACCGGAGCCAGTTCGCTGCCGGTCGGGGTGATCTCGTTGGTCAGCAGTGCGGCATTGGCAATCCAGCGCCTGGCGGTGTGGAGATCCCAGCGGACGGCATGCCGCAAGACGTGCGGCAAATCCTTGTAACCCAACTCGGCCGCAACCCCACGCCGCTCCAACTCGGCAAGCTTCTGCAATGCAGCGTTCTCGCGAACCCGGATTTCCGTCACCTCGTCGACGAGACTGCGGAGCAGCTCGTCGGTGGAGAGGAGGCGGGTTTCGATCACGTGTTCTAATCTACCGCAAGATCACGAACGAATAACGGGCAAAGCCGCACACGATCGGGTGAACCAGCGATGGCGAAGCCGAGCCGAACCGGGCAATACGAACGCAGGCAACCGGTAATGAGGCGAGGCGAACAACAAACGCAACCACGCACGACTGCGATTGGGGCTTGACTTTGGGAGCGAGGTGCTAGCCTTTTCGGATCGGGCGGGTGCGAAGCATCCGACCTTTTCCGCCCGACACAGCGCCTCGCAAGGGCCCCGAAGTCAAGCCCCAATCGCAATCGTCGCGAAGCGGCGATGAAATGACCCGGCTCGTCATAAAAGCAACGCAACCACGCTGGAACTCGACCGAACCAGCAACACAACGACAAAGGGCGGCCAGGCCGAAGCCCAAGCCGCCCCGTCAAGGCGTAACGAACGCGATCAGCCGCGCTGCTTCAACCGCGACCGCTCACGCCCACGCAGGTTCGCGTCCAGCGTCACCTTGCGGACGCGCACGACCTCCGGTGCCACCTCCACGCACTCGTCGAAGGCGCAGAACTCCAGGGCCTCTTCCAGCGACAGCTTGCGCGGGCGGGCCAGGGTCTCCATCACGTCGGCCGTGGAGGAGCGCATGTTGGTGAGCTTCTTCTCGCGGGTGACGTTGACGTCGAGGTCCTCGGCGCGCGGGTTCTCGCCCACGACCATGCCCTCGTACGCGTCGGCGCCCGGCTCTACGAAGAAGGTGCCGCGGTCGGCCAGCTGGATCATCGCGTAGGCGGTGATGGAGCCGGAGCGGTCGGCCACCAGGGAGCCGTTGTGGCGGGTGCGGATTTCGCCCGCCCACGGGCCGTACCCCTCGGACACGGCGTTCGCGATGCCGGTGCCGCGGGTTTCCGTCAAAAATTCAGTCCGGAAGCCGATCAGGCCTCGCGACGGGACCACGTAGTCGAGCTTGATGCGGCCGGTGCCGTGGCCCGACATGTTCTCCATGCGGCCCTTGCGGTTGGCCAGCAGCTGCGTGACGGCGCCGAGGTGCTCCTCGGGGCAGTCGACGGAGAGGCGCTCGAACGGCTCGTGGACCTTGCCGTCGACGGTGCGAGTGACCACCTGGGGCTTGCCCACGGTCAGCTCGAAGCCCTCGCGGCGCATCTGCTCGACCAGGATGGCCAGCGCCAGCTCGCCGCGGCCCTGCACCTCCCAGGTGTCCGGGCGCTCGGTCGGGAGGACGCGCACGGACACGTTGCCGATCAGCTCGGAGTCGAGACGCGACTTGAGCATGCGGGCGGTGAGCTTGGTGCCGCCGTTGCGACCCGCCAGCGGAGACGTGTTCACACCGACGGTCATCGAGATGGCGGGCTCGTCGACCGTGATGCGGGGCAGCGCGACCGGGGCCTCGGCGTCGGCCAGCGTGTCACCGATGGTGATGTCCGGGATGCCGGCGATGGCGACCAGGTCACCCGCGCGGGCGACCTCGGCGGGCTGGCGGTCCAGCGCCTCCGTGATCAGCAGTTCGGTGATGCGGACCTTGACGGGCTCGCCGTCCTCGCGGCACCACGCCACGGTCTCGCCCTTGCGCAGCGTGCCCTGGTGGATGCGGCACAGCGCGATGCGGCCGAGGAACGTCGACGCGTCGAGGTTCGTGACGAGCGCCTGCAGCGGGCCGTCCACGTCGACCTTCGGCGCGGGGATGTGCTCGAGCAGCACCTGGAACAGGGTGTCGAGGTTCTCCTCGTCCGGCAGGCCGCCGTCCTCGGGCTGGGTGAGCGAGGCACGACCGGCGCGCGCGGAGGCGTAGACGACCGGCAGGTCCAGGACGGACTCGTCGGCGCCGACCTCGGTGGCCAGGTCGAGCAGCAGGTCGTGGGCCTCGTCGACGACCTCGGAGATCCGGGCGTCGGGGCGGTCGACCTTGTTGACCAGCAGGATCACCGGCAGACCGGCGGCCAGGGTCTTGCGCAGCACGAAGCGCGTCTGGGGCAGCGGGCCCTCGGACGCGTCGACGAGCAGGACGACACCGTCCACCATCGACAGCGCGCGCTCGACCTCGCCACCGAAGTCGGCGTGGCCGGGGGTGTCGACGACGTTGATGATCACGTCGCCGTCCGGCGTGTGGCGACGCACGGCCGTGTTCTTGGCGAGGATCGTGATGCCCTTCTCACGCTCGAGCTCGCCGGAGTCCATGACCCGGTCGACGAGCTCGGCACGCGCGGAGAAGGCGCCGGACTGGCGCAGCATGGCGTCGACCAGGGTGGTCTTGCCGTGGTCGACGTGCGCGACGATCGCAACATTTCGCAGGTCAGTGCGCGTCTGAAGGGCAGACGCGGTGGCCGTGGGCACGCAGAACTCCTAGAGCTTCGAAGGCGTTGGAGGGGCTCGCGCCGGACACTTCGATGCGCAGGGCCGCTGCTGATACTACCGGTTGCGTCGGCATTACCACACAAGTGTGCCGAGTGAAGTGAGCCTCACCTACTCTGGCGACACGTGTCGGAGTGGAGTGCAACCAGTGGGTAAGAAGCTCAAGAAGAAGTGCTGCAGGTCGAAACCCCAGTGCAAGCGCTGCCCCGTGCCGTTCCTGCTCAAGGAGCGCGACAAGGCCCGCAAGAAGGCCGCGAAGAAGGCGGCGAAGGCGGCCAAGAAGGCGCTGAAGAAGGCCGCCTGATGCGGCTGGCGTTGATCACGGTGCTGCTGTTGGTCGTCACCGCCGGTGAACCCGTCTCCGCACCACGCGCGTATCTCGACACCGCACTCGGCCTGCTGCAGCAGCACTCGGTGGAGAGCCCGAAAGCCGACTGGCCACGACTACGTGCCCAAGCTCACCGTGACATCGCGCACGCCCAGCGGCCCGCCGACACCTATCGCGCCATCAACCGGGTGATCGCCCTGCTCGGCAACTCGCACACCTTCCTGGACGCCTCGGCCGCCGGCGGCGCGCCGTCCACGGTCGGCACCACCCCGGACGGCCGGATGATCGGCACCACCGCGTACCTGCAGATCCCGGCGGTCTCGTCGGAGCACGGCGAGGCGTACGTCGACGCCGGCCGGCGGGTGTTCGGCGATCTCCTCGCCGCCCGGCCGCGGAGCTGGGTCGTCGACCTGCGCGGCAACGGTGGCGGCGACATGCACCCGATGCTCACGGTGGTCGCGCCGTTGCTGGGCGAAGGCAGGACGGGGTCGTTCGTCGGCCCGCGCGGCAGCCTCGGGGACTGGGGCGTCCGGGACGGTCACGTCTACAACGGTGCCGAAGTCGCATTCCCGCAGGTGAAGATGCCGGCCGCGGTCGACGGACCGGTGGCGGTGCTGGTCGACGGCCAGACCTCGAGCTCGGGTGAGGCGGTCCTGATCTCGTTCACCGGCGCGGCGAACGCACGCAGCTTCGGCGAACCGACGGCGGGCTTCGCCACGGCCAACAACAGTTTCGAACTGCCCGACGGCGCGCGGCTCGCGATCACCGTGGGGCACATGGCCGACCGGACCGGCCGGGCGTACGGCAACGCCCCGATCACCCCGCACGCAGTCGTCGACAGGCGCAAAGCGCTCGACGCGGCGATCGAGTGGCTGGCCACGCGGCAGCGCTAGTGCTGCAGCGCCACGGCCTCGTTCAGCTTCACGAGCTCCGGCGCCGTCCGCGTCGCCTCGAACTCGGTGATCTCGTACTTCACCAGGTTCTGCGAGGCCCACGGGTCCGTCGCGAGCAGCGCTTCGAGCTTCCCGCGGGGCATGGGCCGCGTGATGATCACGCCGCCGACCCTCGGCACCTGACGCCCGGAAGCGAGGAAGTAACCCCGCTCGTACTGCTTCTCGACCCACTCGCGGTGGTCGGGCAGGGCGTAGTCGATCTGTTCCAGTGGCGCGACGTACTTCAGCAGCACGATGAACATTCTTCAACGGTAGTCCTATACTGCTGATCGTGCGCACTCTGAACGCCTTCTGGCGGGCCGCTTTCAGGCGGCCGGAGTAGCTGTGCGCTGACTCGTTCACAGGCCGCCCGAGACGGGCGGCTTTTTTGTGCGTTTCGTCCGGGCGGTCCTCCACGGAAGGACCACCACCATGATCAGGCTCTCCGCGATCACCCCCTCCGGCCAGGTCCACCTGGGCAACTACCTGGGGGCGCTGCGGACGTGGGCCCGTGAGGGCACGCACGAGGACGTCTACTTCATCAGCGACCTGCACGCGATGACGTCGTCGCACAACCCGCAACGACTGCGATCCATGACGCGCGAACAGCTCGCCGTGCTGGTCGCGTCCGGCATCGACCCGGCGAGCGTGTGCGTGCAGAGCGACCTGATCCGCGAGCTGGGAGCCCTCAACTGGGTGCTGGAGTGCACTTGCACCTACGGCGAGGCCGCGCGCATGATCCAGTTCAAGGAGAAGTCGCTCGGGCGCGAGTCCGTGCGTCTCAGCCTGCTCACCTATCCGGTGCTGATGGCGGCGGACATCCTGCTGCAGGGCACGGCGGAGGTGCCGGTCGGCGAGGACCAGCTCCAGCACGTCGAGCTGGCCCGCGCGCTCGCCCGGCGCTTCAACAACGCGTACGGGGACGCGTTCATCGTCCCCACCGCGGTCGTGCCGAAGGTGGGCGCGCGGATCAAGGACCTCTCGGACCCCGCGCGCAAGATGGACAAGTCCGCGCAGAACTCCGCGGGCGTCGTGTTCGTGCTCGACGAGCCGGACCTGGTGCGCCGCAAGGTCCGGCGCGCCGTCTCGTCCACGGAGGGCATCGAGAACCTGACCGAGATCCTCGCCTCCTGCACCGGCAAGGAGCCCGAGGACTACACGAGCAGGTTCTCCGACCTCAAGAACGTCGTGGCCGAGGCCGTGATCGAGGAGCTGCGTCCCGTGCGCGACCGCACGCTGGAGCTCCTCGCCGACCCGGCGGAGCTGGACCGCATCCGGTCGGCGGGTGCGGACAGGGCCCGCGACCGCGCCCAGCACCGGCTGGACGCGGCGCTGCGCCTCTCCGGACTCAGTTGAGGAGCTCCTGAAGGGCCGGCACCAGCACCCGGTCCGCGGGCAGCCAGTCCGTCGCCGGCAGCTCGTCGGCGGTGAGCCAACGGACAGCGTTGTGCTCCAACGCTTCCGGCTCATCGCCGTCGAGCTCCGCCAACTCGGCGGCGAAGATCCGCAACACCACGTCCTTGCGCAACGGCACGTCCGGCCCGACCTGCTCGCCGACGACGACGCTCACGCCGAGCTCCTCGACGCACTCGCGGACCAGCGCCTCCTCGGGCTTCTCGCCGTCCTCGACCCGGCCGCCGGGAAGTTCCCACTGCCCCGCGTGACTCTCCGGATAGGACCGTTGCTGCGCGAGCAACCGTCCACCCCGGACGATCGCCGCCCCGACCACGACCCTGGCCCCGCTCAGTTCGCGGCACCGTTCCGCGAGCAGCGCCGACCGCTTCTGCAGCACCCGCAACGCCATCCCGCGCCCGACCGTGACGTCCGCGAACCGCCCGACCACACCACCGACGGTCGTCCAGGCGACGCGGTCGATCACCATCGTCCCGGCCCCGGTGACCACGAGATCCGTGTGCAGCTCCAGAAAATCCCCGGCGGCGGACACACCGGACAAATCAGCGCGGGTCACCGTCAGCTTCACCCCGAACGGCCCGGTGAGCACATCTCCCAGGCACAGCAGGGGACCCGGCACCTTGACGCCGAACCCCGCGATCAGCGAGGTGTCCAGCAGGGCACCGGCAACGACGGCAACAGGCGCGTCGACCAGCGCCGACGCTCGCAACTCTGGCACCACCGTTGACTACCAGGAAGGCCAGCGGATCTCAAAACGCGCACCACCGGCAGGTGACTCCGCCGCGCGCACCGACCCGCCACGCCGCCCCACGAGGTGCGCCACCAGCGCGAGCCCGAGCCCGAACCCACCGGACCGCCGCCCGCGATCCTCTTCCACCCGGTAGAACCGGTCGAAGACCTTCGCCCGGTGCTCAACGGGAATCCCGTGCCCGTCGTCGTCCACGAGCAACCGCACGTCCCGACCCACCGGCACCAGCGTCAGCGTGATCGTCGAGTACGCGTACCGGGCGGCGTTGCGCAACAGGTTGTCCAGCACCAGCTCGACCTCGGACCGCGTCGCCGACACCAGACAGGCCGACGGCGGTGCGCTCAACCGCACCAGCAACTCGGTGTCGAGCCGCCCGATGGCCGCCTCGGCCTCCAGCACGAGATCCACCGCTTCGGCCCGAGGCGGCGCCCCGGTGTCCGCACGGGCCAGGATCAGCAACGAGTCCACCAGCGCACTGAGCCGGATCGACTCCTCGACCACCGACTCCAGCACCTCGATCGAGAAGTCCGGATCGGGATGCGCCACCGCCACCTCGGCCTGCGCCCGCACCGAGGCCACCGGCGACCGCAGCTCGTGCGCGGCGTCCCCCGTGAACCGCCGCAACCGATCCGACGCCTCGTCCCGGCGGGCCAGCAAGGCGTTCAACGCCTCGGCCAACGCCTGCAACTCATCGCGCGACGGCGGCACCGGCAACCGCTCCCCGTGCGGCAACTCCCCGGCAGCCACCCGCATCCGCTCCACCGGCCGCAACGACGACCGCACGGCCAGCCAGGTGGCGATCCCCACCAGTCCCGCCACCAGCACGGCCGCAACCGCCAACCACCGAGTCCCCAGCGTGTTGGCGTTCTCGTACCCGAGCAGCGTGCTCCCGTACACCTCGAGCCGGGGCGTGCCGTCCTCCGCGAACACCACCCGCCCCCGGAACCGGTGCGCCGACTGCCCGTCCAGCCGCAACACCGGCTGCCCGGACTTCAACGTCCGAATGTCCTGAGCCGTCAACGGAAGCGGAGCCTCCCCGTCGACCGGCACCCCCGACACGTCCAGCACGCGCGGCGGCGACTTCTCCAGCTCCTGGTCCACAGCCGTGATCTGGACCAGTCCGATCAACGCGGGCGCCAGCCCGGTGAACGCCAGCAGGCACAACAACGCCACCCCGGTGGCGACCACGGTGATCCGGAACCGCAGCGTCCGCCGAAACCACCAGCGGCGAGGGTTCACCGATTCCCCAGGGCGCTGTCGAGGTCCGGAGTGGACGCGATGTACCCGTGTCCCCGGATGGTCCGGACGACCTCGCCGGCTCCCACAGCCTCCAGCTTGCGCCTGAGGTACCCCACGTAGACCTCGACCGCATTCCGCGTAGCGGCCTGCTCGTCGCCCCAGACGGTCCGCAACAACTCGTCCTTGGTGACCACGGACCCGGCCCGGGAGGCCAGCACGTCCAGCACCGCGTACTCCCGCGGGCTGAGCGACACGTCCTGCCCGTCCCAGCTGACCTCGCGCAACCCCCGGTCGATCACCAGACTCCCGAGCGTCAACCGGCGCCGAGCCCCACCGCCGCGCCGCAACAGGGCCCGAACCTGCGCCACCAGCACCACGAAGCTGAACGGCTTGACCAGGTACCCGTCAGCCCCGAGGTCCAGCCCGTCCGCCTGGTCGATCTCCCCGTCCTTGGCCGACACCATCAACACCGGCGTCCGCACCCCGTCGGCCCGCATGCGCTGCAAGATCCGGTACCCGGACAACCCTGGCAGCATGATGTCCAGCAACACCACGTCGAAGGCCCCGGTCAACGCCACCCGCAGAGCAGTGGGCCCGTCAGAGGCCGTGACGACCTCCATCCCCTCAGCGGCCAGCCCACGCTCCAACGCCCGGCGCACGCCGACCTCGTCGTCCACGACCAGCACTCGAGGCTTCACACCGCACAGCATGCCGCGCACGGCTCCCGGCCGCGCACATGATCTCAGCCGACTCTCAGCAAGCACTCTGAAACGAGCACAAACTCGCAGGTCAGAGTAGTCTCAGCACCATCTCAGCAACCCCGATCCAAGCTGTGAGTACAAGCCCTTGGAGGAGGGGACAACAGATGAACAACCGAAAGGTGACCCTGGCCGCGGCAGCGGCCGGTGTGCTCACCGGTGCGGCAGGCCTCAGCCTGCTCGCCATGCCCGCAGGCGCAGGCCAGCCACCTTCCCTGCCGAACATCGCCCCGGAAACGCTGGTCGAGCAGGTCCTGACCAGCAAACCAGGCGCGTTCGGCGGCACGGTCGAGGTCGACAACAAGCTGGGCCTGCCGTCGATCGCGGAAATCCCGCAGCTCGCGGACGGCAAGCACAGCGCGAGGATCTGGACCGACGGCAACGGCAAGCTCCGGCTCGCCCTGCCGAACGGCCAGTCCGAGCAGACGATCGTCGACGACGGCACCACCACGTGGTCCTGGAACTCGCAGGACAACGAGGTCACGAAGTCCGAGCACAAGGACGGCCGGAAGGACGAGGCCAAGCCGGACAACGCGATGGACCCGGCCACCGCGGCCAAGGAGATCGTCAGCAAGACCAAGGAGTTCAGCGACATCTCCGTGGACGGCACCGCACGGGTCGCCAACCGTGCCGCCTACGAGCTCGTCCTCACCCCGAAGGCCGGCGAGAAGACGCTGGTCCGCGAGGTCAGGATCGCGGTCGACTCCGAGCTCAAGATGCCGCTGCGCGTCGCCGTGCTGACCAACGGCACCGCGGAGCCGGTGGGTCAGGTCGGCTTCAGCCAGATCAACGTCGGCCCGCAGGACTCGAAGCTGTTCGAGTTCACGCCGCCGTCGGGCGCCAAGGTCACCACTCCGGAGGCCAAGGAAGAGCAGCAGAGGCACAAGCCCGAGATCGGCATCGAGCAGGCGCTGCGGGGTGAGAACCCGCAGATCTTCGGCACGGGCTGGGACACGGTCGTCGGGGCGAGGATCCCGGCTGACGCCATGACCCAGGTGCCGGCCGAGGCGCAGGGCCTGGTCGACCGGTTCACCAAGAAGGTGAGCGGCAACTGGGGCAGCGGCAAGCTGTTCACGACCAAGGTCGCCACGATCCTGATCGCGGACGACGGCCGCGTGGTCGCGGGTGCCGTGCCCGAGCAGGTGCTGTTCGACACGATCGGACAGGTGAAGTGACCACCTCGACCAGCGCGCCGGTGACAGCGCCGACCACGCACGCTGTCGCCGCGCGGACCAAGGGTCTGCGCAAGGAGTACGGGAGCACGGTCGCCGTGGACCGCGTCGACCTCGAGCTGCCGGAAGGAGCCGTGCTCGGCATGCTCGGCCCCAACGGGTCGGGCAAGACGACCACGATCCGGATGCTGCTCGGGTTGGTCCGCCCCACGCAGGGGGAGATCGAGCTGCTCGGTCAACGTCTTCCGGACGGGGTCGAGCAGGCGCTGCCGCACGTGGGCGCGCTGGTCGAGGGTCCGGGGTTCCACCCGTTCCTCAGCGGACGGGAGAACCTCATCCGCTGTGCCGCGTTCGAGCCCCTCCTGCCGAAGAAGCAGATCAAGCAGGCCGTGGAGGACGCTCTCGAACGCGTCGGGCTCGCGCAGGCGGCCCACCGCAGGTACCGGGGGTACTCGCTCGGCATGAAGCAACGTCTCGGCCTGGCCGGGGCGTTGCTCGTGCCGCGCAAGCTGGTCGTGCTGGACGAGCCGACGAACGGCCTCGACCCGGCGGGCACCAGGGAGATCCGCAAGATCATCGCGGAGCTGCACGAGCAGGGCAGCACCGTCCTGGTCTCCAGCCACCTGCTGAGCGAGGTCGAGGCGACCTGCACGCACGTGGCCGTCCTGCACCGCGGAACCGTGGTGGCGCAGGGAGAGCTGACCGAGCTGCTGCAGGCGGGCGGCTCGGCGCTGCAGGTGATCACCCCGGACGTCGAGACGGCGCTGGGTGCGCTGCGGCAGGCCAAGATCTCCGCCCGGCCACTCGGTGAAGGCCTCCGGGTCGAGCTCGCCGGAACGAGCGCGCCCCAGGTGATCGAGACGCTGGTGAAGGCCGGCGTCGGCGTCTACGAGGCCACCCGGTGGAAGACCGGCCTGGAGGAGCTGTTCGCGCGGCTCACCGAGGCCGAGGAGGCCGAGCGCGGAATGTCCTCTGTGGACACGCTGGACGGGGGACGGCGATGATCACACGTCAGCTCGGTTCCGAGGTGCGCTGGATGCTGCGCCGGCCGCGGACCATCATCGGCCTGTTCGGGCTCGTCCTGGTGCCGATCATCATCAGCTTCGGCATCTGGACCGCGAGCGACGAGGGTGGTGGCGGTCCGGGACTCGCCGCGATCCTCAAGGGCAACGGCATGGTCGTGCCCATCTTCACGCTGTTCCTGTCGCTCAACCTGCTGCTGCCGCTGGTCGCCTCGATCTGGGCGGCGGACGGCCTCGCGGGCGAGGCGCAGCACGGCACGTTGCGCGGCCTGCTGGTCGCACCGGTGTCACGGGTGCGGCTGCTGTTCGTGAAACTGTTCGGGCTGACCGCGATGTCGCTGTTCGCCGTCACGCTGATGGCGGTCGTGGGCATCATCGCGGGCACCGCGTTCCTCGGCACGGACGGCATGATGACGCTGTCCGGCACCACCCTCAGCACCGCAGAGGGCCTGGTGCGCATCGTTTTGTTCATCCTGCTGGTGACGTTCCAGATGGTGTCGATCGGCGCGGTCGCCCTCGCCGTCAGCTCGACCACCGAGCACCCGCTGGTGGTGCAGGCGGCGACGATGACGACGATCATCGTGTTCCAGGTGCTGGGTCAGTTCCCGTCGCTCGACTGGCTGCACCCGTTCCTGATCACGACCGGGTTCCCCGGCCTGATCGACGTCATGCGGGACCCGATCCCGTTCGGTCAGATCTGGGACAGCACGCTGCTCGCGGGCTGCTACCTGCTGATCGGGACGGGCCTCGCCGCGATGCGCCTGATCACGAAGGACAACTAACGCCGGAAGCCGCCTTCGCTGTTGATCACCTGACCGGTGATCCACGCGGCGTCGTCGGTGCAGAGCCAGGAGACCAGCCGGGCGGCGTCGTCCGGCTGGCCTCAGCGGGCCGAGCGGCATCCGCTCCCGCACCCACTCGTACGTCTCCGCACTCGCGTACCCGGTGTCCGCCGGCCTCACCCAGGGCGCCGTCGTGCTGCCGGGCAAACGCTTGCGCCAGCAGGGTCGACGACCTCGTGTTCACCGCGTAATGCCTGTCCAACACGGCCGCGTCCAGCTCGCCCAACGGTCCGTCCGACCCGCTCCCCAGCTAACCGATTCGAGCGACGCCGTCCAAGTCGATTTCGAGCCGCACGCGGTCCCCGACCTCGGTCATGGGCCCGACGGCCTCGTACTCCTCGCCGTCGATCTCCACCAGCAACCGCACGTGGTCACGCCGGTGCACCCGCTCCAGCACCGTGCCCTCCAACGGACCGGAGTCGGCCACCCGCAACGCCGTGGCGCGCAGCCCGACCCGTCCAGCGGAGAGCCCCACGAACGACCCCGGCACGAACTTGTTGCACCCCAGGAACTTCGCGGTCTCCACGTCGACCGGCGACGACCACACCTCGGCCGGTGGGCCGACCTGGACGATCCGGCCGCGCGACATGATCGCCACCCGGTCGGCCAGCGTGAACGCCTCGTCGTGGTCGTGCGTCACGACCAACGCGGTGGTCTGCGCCTCCCGCAGCAGCCGCGCCAGGTCCACCGCGAGCTGCTCGCGCAACGCCCGGTCCAGCGCCGACAACGGCTCGTCCAGCAGCAGCAACCGCGGTGACGGCGCCAACGCCCGCGCCAACGCCACCCGTTGCTGCTCACCACCGGACAGCTGCGTCACCCGGCGGTCGGCATACCCCTCGAGGCCGACCAGCTCCAGCAGCGACAGCACCCGCTTGTCCCGCGACTCGCGCTCGATCTTCTGCATCCGCAGCCCGAACGCCACGTTGCCCGCGACCGACCGGTGCGGGAACAGCTGCCCGTCCTGGAAGACCAGCCCGAACTCGCGCCGGTGCACCGGAACGCCGGCCAGGTCACGCGAATCCCACCGCACAGCACCGGAAGACGGCTTCTCCAGCCCCGCGATCGTGCGCAGCAGCGTCGACTTGCCGCACCCGGACGGCCCGAGCAGCGCCACGACCTCCCCGTCGGCGACGGACAGCGACACGTCCGACACCGCGACCGTCTGTCCATAGCGGACGGTGATCGAGTCCAGTTCCAGCGCCATCAGAACTCCCCGCTGCTCGGCACGCGCAACCGTTCGATCAGCAGCACGCACCCGACCGTGACGACCATCAGCAGCGCGCACGCCGCGTAGGCCATCTGGCTGTTCAACTCCCCCGGCCGCGACATCAGCCGTGCGATCACCACCGGCAACGTCGGCGCGTCCGGTCGCGCGAGGAAGCTCGTCGCCCCGAACTCCCCCAGCGCCACCACGTACCCGAACCCGGCCGCCGCCGCGAGCGAACGGCCGGCCAGCGGCAGGTCCACCTCGCGCCACACGCGCCACGGCGAAGCGCCCAGCGTCGCCGCCGCCTGCCGCAGACGTTCGTCGACGGCCCGCAGCACCGGCAGCACCATCCGCACGATCAACGGCGTCACGACCAGTGCCTGCGCCAGCGGCACCAGCATCGGCGAGGTCCGGAAGTCACCGGGCAACGCGTCCATCGTGACCAGGTAGCCGAAGCCGACCGTCACCGCGGATACCCCGAGCGGCAGCATCAACGCGGTGTCGAGCACCTCGGAGATCCGCGATCCCGACCGCCGCAGCCCGACCAGCACCACCGCCGAGAACACCCCGACCACCAACGCCACCAGCGTCGCGTCGAACGCGGTCCGCACCGAGTTCAGCGCGGCGTCGATCCCGGTCACCGCCAACGTGCCGCGGTCACCGCGGGACGCCAGCGCCGCGTAACCCGCGAAACTCCATCCGTCCCGAGTGGACAGCGACCGCGTCACCAGTCCGACGACCGGCGTCAGCAGAGCGGCCACGACACCGAACGCCACGGCCACGACGCACCACTCGCCACCGGACGGCCGCCGCGCCAGCTCTTCCCTGCCGCGCAACGACAACGCGGTCTCCCGCCGGCGCCGGGCGAGAGCCCCCAGCACCAGCACGGCGAGCACCGCGGCGAACTGGAGCAACGACAGCGCCGCCGCCCCCGACAGGTCGAACAGCTCGACCGTCCGCAGGTAGATCTCGGTCTCCAGCGTCCGGTACCGCGACCCGCCCAGCACCAGGACCACACCGAAACTGGTGGCGCAGAACAGGAACACGACCGCCGCGGCCGACCCGATCGCGGGCGCCAGCGCGGGCAGCACCACCGACAGGAACGCCCGCGGCCGTGAGGCACCCAAGGCACGAGCCGCGTCTTCGGCCCGTCGATCCGTGTGCGCCCAAAGCCCGCCGACGGTCCGTGCGACGACGGCGACGTTGAAGAAAGCGTTGGCCAGCACGATCGGCAACACCCCGCCGTCCGGCCAGAACGTGCGGAAGGCCAAGCCCACCACCACGGTCGGCAGCACGAACGGCACCATCACGGCCGCGCGCACGAACCCGAGCCCGCGCAGACGGCAGCGCGCGAGCACGAACGCCACGGGAAGCCCGGCGACGACTGCCACGACCGTCGACGCCAGAGCCTGCCCGAGCGTGAAGCCGACGAGCTCCCAGGTCTCCCCGCTGAACAGGGCGGAGACGACCCCGCCCTCGCGCAGCCCGAGCGACACGATCGCCAGCACGGGCCACGCGAAGAACAGTCCCAGGAAGGCCAGCGGCAGCAAAGCGGCCGCTGACCAGCCAGAACGAGCCGTGATCAGCCCTGCACGAGCTTGCGCCACTGCTCGACCCACGCTTCGCGGTTGTCCTTCACCTTGTCCGCGGGCAGCGTCTGCGGGTTCGTGGGCAACGGCGCGTCCTTGGCCCACGACTCGGGCTGCGCGACGCCCTCGCGCGACGGGTAGACGTACATCTGCTCGGCGACCTGGGCCTGGAACTTCTCGCCAAGCAGGAAGTCGAGGACCTTCTTCGCGTCCTCCGGGTTCTTCGCCCCGGACAGCACACCGGCGTACTCGACCTGGCGGTAGCAGGTGCCGAGCACGGCCTTGGTCTTGCCGCCCTCCGCCGACGGCGACGAGGCGTACGACACCACGATGGGCCGCGTGCCCTTCGTGGCGGAGAACTCCTGGTTGTAGGCCTCTTCCCAGCCGCTCACGACCTTGACGCCGTTGGCCTTGAGCTTGGTCCAGTAGTCTTGCCAGCCGTTCTCGCCGAACTTCGCGATCGTGCCGAGCAGGAACGCGAGCCCGGGCGAGGACGTGGCCGGGTTCTCCACGACCAGCTTGTCCTTGAACTTCGGGTCGGTCAGGTCCTCGTACGACGTCGGCTCGACCCCGCCGAGCTTTGCCGGGTCGATGTTCAGGCACACGTCACCGACGTCGACGGCATGCAGGCGGCCCGTGGAGTCGACCTGGTACCGCTGCGCGCCCTTCGAGGCCTCCGGCGAGGCGTACTCGGCGAACACGCCCTCGGACAGCGCCCGCGAGGCGAACGTCGAGTCGACGCCGAACGCGACGTCACCGATCGGGTTGGCCTTGGTGAGCACCAGCTTGTTCGTGAGCTCGCCGGCGTCACCCGAAGCGATCTGCTTCACGGTGATGCCGCTGGCCTTCTGGAACTCGTCCAGGAGGCCTTCCTTCACCACGAACGAGTCGTGCGTCACCAACGTGACCTCGTGCGTCTGCGGCGCGGTCGACGTACCGGCCGAACAACCGGTCAGCGCCAACGCGGCGAGAACAGCAAAAATCCTTCTCACGTCAATCTCTCCCTACGCCGGTATGACCCGGATCAGGTGGACGGTCGAGGGCTTGCGAGCCCTCCTCTCAGCCCGGCGCTTCACCGGACTCCCGTGGCAAACGCGCAGCTTACGTGACGTGGTGGGACGATCAGGACATGGCCGAGCTGTTGAGCGACGATCAGCTGAACGACGTGCTGCCCAAGCTGCCCGACTGGACCGCCCAGGACGCCACCCTGGTCCGGACCGTGGAACTGGCGAGCTTCGCGCAGGCGATCATGGTCGTGAACCGGGTCGCGGAGATCGCGGAGAACGACAACCACCACCCTGACGTCGACATTCGCTACAAGACCCTGACATTTCGCCTGAGCACCCACTACAAGGGAGGAATCACCGCGCTCGACGTGTCCCTCGCCGAGGAAATCGACGGGGTCCTGGACGCGTTGACCTGATTCGGTCAAGAATGTGCGCTGCCGCCGCCCGCGGAGATGAGAGGGAACACCCTCATGCGGTTGCGCACACCTTTGTTCGTAGTTGCGCTGGCAGGCAGTCTTCTGATCGCACCGGCGGCCGCGCAGGCCGTGCCCTGTGCCGTGACGGACGTGATGATCAAGGCCAGTGCGGCGTGGGTCACCAAGGGCACCGACCTCAAGGCGAACAACTGGTCCAACGCGAACTTCCACACCGGCAACATCGCGCAGGTCCGGACGACCGGGATCAGCAACCACAAGACGTGGCCGTGGGTGCAGGCCAACAAGTACCTGCTGCCCCTCGACCCGGCGAACCCGTACGCCCCGGACCCGCAGGCGAGCGGTGAGGCCTACCTCGCCGTGTCGTTCTTCCACCCGGAGCCTGAGGTGCTCCAGCCGTTGCGGGACAACCTGCGGGCCCAGGCGAAGACCGGGAAGTACGACTACTGGAAGTCGCCGGACGCGCTGACCATGTCGCTGCCGTCGTTCACCGAGGTCGCCGTGCGCGACCTCGACCAGGACCTGCTCGACTACTCGTACCGGTCGTACCGCAGCCTCAAGAAGCGCACGTTCAACGAGCTCACGGGTCTGTGGAGCCTGAACGTGCAGACCAACGGCTGGGCCGTGCAGGGTCTCGCCAAGGCGATCCTGGCGCTGCCGAAGGACAACCCGTACCGCGCCGACTACGCCAAGACCCTGCGCAAGAGCGCGCACACGCTGCGGTACCTCCAGCGCCACGACGGCTTCTGGGGCGCCACCGGCAAGGACTCGGCGGCCACCGCGATGATCACCTACGCGTTCGCCGCGGGCATCAACGCGGGCGTGCTCGACAAGGACACCTACCTGCCGCACGTGCGGAAGGGCTGGCAGGCGCTCCAGACCGCGCTCGACGCCGACGGCCTGCTCGGCTGGACGGCGGCCCGCAACTCCTGGAAGCCGGCCTCAGCCGGCGACTCGGCTGGGTTCGCCGTCGGCAGCTTCCTCCTCGCCGGCCAGCAGCTCGTCCCGTTGACGCCGGGTTGCTAGACCGATCGCGACCAGCGTGAGCATGCCCGCGGCCGGATAGCCCCAGCCGAGCAGCACGAAGATCCACGGCCGTGGGAAGTCCCAGATGTTCGGCTGGGCGAGCAGCAGGAACGAGATCAGGTAGCCGCCGGTCAGCAGCACCCAGAGACCGGCGGTGATCTTGCACAGGAGGTGTCCGCCCTCGTAGATCAGCCACAGCAGGGCGGGCACCATCCACACCCAGTGGTGGCTCCACGAGATCGGCGAGACCAGCAGGCCGAGCATCTGGACGCTCACGATCAGCGCGAGCACGTCCTTGGTCTTGCTGACCGCGAACCACGTCAGAGCGGCGGCGAACAGCATGACGGCGAGATAGAGGTAGAAGGCCAGAGTGGAGTCGGAGACCAGGTGGTCGTGTCGCAGGTGCCCGACGTCGTAGCCGACCGTGCGGCTCAACGCCCCGCGCAACGACTGGTTGATCGCACTGCCGACCGGTCCGACCCGGCTCGCGTCACCGAGCAGCTCGAACCAGAACTCGTTGGACTGCGCGGGCGAGATGACCCAGCCGATGCCGTACACGGCGACGAACGCCACGAACGACCAGACGGCAGCCATCCACCGGCGTTGGATGAGGAAGTACAAACCGGAAATAGCGGGCGTCAGCTTGATGCCCGCGGTGAAACCCACACCGGCGCCGCCGACCCAGTTCCGCGCGCTGGCGAGCGTGCCGATCAGGATCGCGCACAGCACCAGGTTGATCTGGCCGTAGTTGAGCGTGGTGCGCACCGGCTCGATCCACAGCACCAGCGCGGTCCAGAACATCGCGCGGCGCGGGTCGTTCAGCTTCAGCAGCTTGAGGCTGGTGCGCACGATGAAGTACAGGCAGCCGAGACAGATCAGCTGCCAGACCCAGCGGGACGCCTCCCACGGGATCCAGCTCATCGGCGTGAAGATCGCGGCCGCGAACGGCGGGTACGTGAACGGCAGCGGGAACACGTCCGCGTACTGGTCGAGCCGCCACGCGTAGAGGTCACCGCTGAAGAGGTGCGGCGACCCGTTGCGGTAGACCAGCAGGTCGATCATGGTCATCTTCGTCTGGAACGCGACCATGAACAGGTGCCCGATGACCGACAGGGCGAGCAGCCACGGCGCTACGGAGAGCACACGCGCTTCCACAGCACGGAGTTTCACCCCGAAAACGTTACCCGAGGCAACTTTTGCGGGTACCCCGGCGTCATAGGGACGGGAGAGATCGCAAGAGGGAGTTTTTCTGATCATGTCTGTTGATCTTGTTGTTGCCGCCGTCGCCGCTCTGGCCATGCTGGGGGTCGCGTTCGGAGTGTTCGCGGCTGCCGCACGCGCGAAGAACAACGTGTAAAACCGTTGTGATACAACGCGAAGGGGGAACCTCCACAGTGGAGGTTCCCCCTTCGTTGTTCCTCAGGTGAGGAACGGACGCTCAGGCGGCCTTAGAAGTAGTGCGCGCGTCCACCGACCGGCTTGCCGACCGCGCCGAGCACGGCCAGGATCGCGCCGATCACCAGAAGCACTACTCCGATGGTCGTCAGGATGCTGATGCCGGCCAGCCATCCGACGACGAGCAGGATCAGACCGAGAACGATCATGACACCTCCAGGTGGGGAATCCTTCTCTGGGCTACCCCACAGAGGTCGGTACAAACCTGTTCGAGTGACGAGAGACGTTCCCGCACGTCCGCGAGCTCCGGCCGCCCCAGCCGCAGGTAGATGGACTCCGCCTCGACGAGGTGGCCACGGGCACTCCCGGCGTCCCCGGCGGCGAGGTGGACCTCGGCCAGGTTGACGAGCGACACCGCGAGGTCTCTCGCCGCCTTCATCTGCCGCAGCAGCCCGATGGCCTCCCGGTAACTGTCGATCGCCTCCGCGTGACGACTGAGCTCGAAGTGGATGGCGCCCAGGGTCTCGAACGCGGTGGCGCGGGCCTCGGTGGGCATCTGGTCGGGGAACCGGGCGAACAACGCCGTCGCGCGACCGCAGGCTTTCAGTGCTTGTTCGTGCTCACCCACCTTGTGCTGAGCGAACCCGAGCGCGCTGAGGTAGTTGGCTTCCTCCAGGCTCCCCCGCAGACCGGCGGCCTTCTGCTGGAACTCCTCCAGCACCCTGAGCGCGTCCTGCCTGCGTCCCTGCAGCTCGTAGACGAAGGACAGGCCGCGCAGGAGGTTCGACTCCTCCGGAAGGGGACCGAACTCGCTTTCGTAGCGCAGCGCTGCCTCGAGATGACTCACCGCCTGCGGCAGAGCACGCAGGCCGATGCGGGTCGCGGCGAGGCAGCGCTGCAGGCGCGCCTCCGCCCACCCGTCACCCAGGCGCTGGGCGGCGAGAAGCCCTCGTTGCTCGACCGCTTCGGCCCCTCGCAGATCACCGCTGAACAACAGGGGCAGGTGCAACGACAGGGCCAGCCGCCAGACGGCTTCGTCAGCTCCAGCAGCCTCCGCTTGGGACACCACGGACAGCAACACCCGGATTTCCTCGGCGAACCACTCGTGGGCGGCGTCGTAGTCCGCTGGTGCGACGACCACCGCACCCCGCACCGGCAGTCCGCCGGCCTGCTCGGCGGTCACGTTGGAAATCATGCGCCAGGCGGCGAGCGAACTGTGGACGTCGTGGTCGAACATCCGGCGCTGCGCGTCCGCTCGCCGTGCCGGCGCCAGCTCCGCGGCACGTTCCGCGGCGTAGTCCCGGAGCAGGTCGTGCAGGGCGAACCGGCCGACGCCCGGCGCGCTCGCCAGACTGCCCGCGACGAGCTCGTTCAGCGCTTTCCGCGCCTCGGCGAGCGACAGGGCGGCGAGGCTGGCGACGGCGGCGACCGTGACGTCCGGGCCGGGATGCAGGCCCAGCAGCACGAACACCTCCGCCGCGACCTCGCCGACGGAGCGCAGCGACCACGAGAAGACGGACCGGATGCCGGTCTGCGGATCATCGATGTCGAGCGCGTCGAGCCGTTCCTGGTCCAGCTCGTCCGCCAGCACGGCGAGCGAGTCGCCGTAGGCCGCCCGTGCCGCGACGATGCCGAGTGCCAGCGGCAACCCCGCACACCGTTCGACCAGCCGTGCCACCGCGCTGGGCTCCTCGTTCACGCGCGCCGCGCCGATCCGTTCGGCCAGGAGCGCGACTGCGGCCTGCTCGTCCAGCACGTCGACCGCGACGGGCCGCGCGCCTTCCCGCGCGACGAGCCCGCTCAGGCGGTTGCGACTGGTGATCAGGACCAGACTCGCGGTGCCACCCGGCAGCAACGGACGGACCTGTTCGACGTCCCTGGCGTTGTCCAGCACCAGCAGTACCCGCCGCCGTGCCAGCTCGGACCGGTACGACGCGATCAACGCCTCCCGCGACGACGGCACCTCCTTCGCCGGCACGCCAAGCGCGAGCAGGAAGTCGCGGGCGACCGCGGCCGGGTTCAGCGGCTCGGCACCGGTGTCGAAGCCGCGCAGGTTGACGTACAGCTGACCGTCCGGGAAGCGGTCGACGACCCGGTGCGCCCACTGCACGGCGAGCGCGGTCTTGCCGACCCCGCCGATACCGTTGATCGCGGAGATCAGCACCGGCTCACCGGGCCTCGCGGCCAGCGTCTCGGTCAGGCGCGCCAGCTCCTGCTCACGGCCGACGAAGCGCGGGTGCGCGGAGGGCAGCTGACGAGGCACCGCCGACTCCGGCACCGCACCGCTGAGCACCGCCTCCTGCGCGTCGCGCAACCGTTGACCGGGACTGACGCCCAGCTCGTCCGCGAGGCGCGCGCGAATCTCCTGGAAGACTGTGAGCGCCTCGGCCTGCTGCCCCGCCCGGTGCAGCGCGAGCATCAGCTGCGCCCAGAACGTCTCGCGCAGCGGGTGCTTCTGGATCAACGACCGCAGCTCCGGCACCAGCACGTCCGTGGCACGCGCCAGGTCGTCGTCGATCCGGCGCTCCAGTGCCGCGAGGTGCTCCTCCAGCAACCGCGGCACGTCCTCGCGGTGCAGCGACTCGCACTGCACGTCGGCGAGCACCGGCCCACGCCAGAGCTCCAGCGCCGCCCGGTGATCACCCGCCGCCGTCAGCTCGCGAAACCGGGTGAGGTCGAGCTGCCTGGGCGCGACCTCGGCCGCATACCCGCGCGTCGACGTGCGCACGCAGTTGGCCGCACCCAGCGCCTGCCTGAGGCGCAGCACGACCGTCTGCAACGTCTTGTGGGCCCGGTCCGGGGCAGGCGGATCACCGTCCCACACCCGTTCCACGAGCTCGCCGACGGACACGAACTCGTTGGGGCGCAACAACAAGGTGGCGAGCAGCGCCCGGCCTCTACCAGCGGGAACCGGGACGGGTGCACCGTCGAGCAGCACCTCCAACGCCCCCAGCACGCGGTACTCGACGATCACACCGCCGAAGTCTAGGCGCGCGAGATGAGACGCACGGTCGACGCGAGCCCGGTCGGGCTGCCAGCCTTCGGACATGCGGGGAGTGAGCAGAACAGCGCTGTGGGTGGCTTCGATGCGCGCCACCGAGTCCGCCCGGCCGGACCGGATCTGCTCCGACCCGCTCGCAGCAGCCTTCGTCGCAGCTGCCGAGGAGGAGATCCCACCGGCCCCGCCGGGCGCCGCGGAGTTCATGGCCGTCCGCACCCGCTTCTACGACGACTTCCTGCTGTCGTCCGCAGTTCCGCAGGTAGTGGTGCTCGCCGCGGGCCTCGACGCCCGCGCGTTCCGCCTGCCGTGGCCTCCCGGCGTGCGACTGTTCGAACTCGACCTGCCGGAACTCCTCGTGTTCAAGGAGAAGGTGGTGTCAGGTCTGGTGCCTGCGTGTTCCCGCG
Organism: Lentzea aerocolonigenes; assembly: GCF_000974445.1. Taxonomy (GTDB): domain Bacteria; phylum Actinomycetota; class Actinomycetes; order Mycobacteriales; family Pseudonocardiaceae; genus Lentzea; species Lentzea aerocolonigenes. The sequence continues at coordinate 317,677 of NZ_BBOJ01000014.1, read as the reverse complement.
TCGTCGTGCCGGTGGATCTGCGCTCGGACTGGCCCGCGGCTCTGCTTTCCGCCGGCCTCGACCGCTCGGTGCCCACGGCCTGGATCGCCGAAGGGCTGCTGCAGTACCTGAGCGAGGCCGAAGTGGGGCGCCTGCTCGACTCCGTCCGGGAACTGTCGTGCGCCGGCAGCCGGTTCGCGTTCGACCACATGGACACGTCGGCGAACGACCGCGAGTCGGTGGTGGACGCGGTGGAACGCATCCGGAGCATGGGCGCGGAGATGGACCTGAGCACCGACGACCCGGCGCGGTGGCTGACCGCGCACGGGTGGACGGCGACGACGTCTCGTGTGCCTGCGTTGGCCGTGGAGTACGGGCGGCCGTTGCCGGACTTCATGGATATGGCGGCGGCCAACGCGACCGCGCTGTGCACGGCCGCGCTGGGTTGATCAGACGTTGAAACGGAACTCCACCACGTCACCGTCGACCATCACGTAGTCCTTGCCCTCCATGCGGACCTTGCCCGCAGCCTTCGCATCCGCCTTCGACCCAGCCGCCACCAGATCGTCGAACGACACGACCTCGGCCTTGATGAAGCCCTTCTCGAAGTCCGTGTGAATCACACCCGCAGCCTGCGGCGCCGTCGCACCCTGCGGAATCGTCCACGCCCGAGCTTCCTTCGGACCCGCCGTCAAATACGTCTGCAAACCCAACGTGTGGAAACCCGCACGCGCCAACGAGTGCAAACCCGGCTCGTGCTGACCGATCGACTCCAGCAGCTCCCGAGCCGACTCCTCGTCCAGCTCCAGCAGCTCGGACTCCACCTTGGCGTCCAGGAACACCGCGTCGGCCGGGGCCACCAGCTCGCGCAGCTCCTTCATGCGGGCCTCGTCGCTCAGCACGCCCTCGTCGGCGTTGAAGACGTAGAGGAACGGCTTGGTGGTGAGCAGCGAGAGCTCGCGCAGCAGCTCGCCGTCCACTTCGGACTGCGCGGAGAACAGCGTGCGGCCGGAGTCGAGGATCTCCTTGGCCTTCTTCGCGTTCTCCAGGGCGGCGCGGCGGTCCTTCTGCATCCGCGCCTCCTTCTCGATCCTCGGAATGGCCTTCTCGAGGGTCTGGAGGTCGGCGAGGATCAGCTCGGTGTTGATCGTCTCGATGTCGCTCGACGGATCGACGCGGCCGTCGACGTGCACGACGTCCGGGTCGTCGAAGACCCGGATGACCTGGCAGATCGCGTTGGCCTCGCGGATGTTGGCGAGGAACTTGTTGCCGAGGCCCTCGCCCTCCGAGGCGCCCTTGACGATGCCCGCGATGTCGACGAACGACACCACGGCGGGCACCTCGCGCTCGGAGCCGAAGATCTCGGCGAGCTTGGTGAGGCGCGCGTCCGGCAGCGGCACGACGCCCACGTTCGGCTCGATGGTCGCGAACGGGTAGTTCGCGGCGAGCACGTCGTTGCGCGTGAGCGCGTTGAAGAGGGTGGACTTGCCGACGTTGGGCAGGCCGACGATACCGAGGGTCAAACTCACGGGAAGCGAGTCTACGGCAGGCCACGGTCATGTCCGATTCCCGCGAGCCATTGACCGTTCCCGCTGGCAGGATCGATGGCATGGTCATTGACGAAGAACACGCGTATCGGGTCTGCGCCGCGCGTGACGCCCGGTTCGACGGGTGCTTCATCCACGCGGTCCGCACGACCGGCATCTACTGCCGGCCGTCGTGCCCCGCGGTGACCCCGAAGCGCCGCAACAGCCAGTTCTTCCTGACGGCGGCCGCGGCGCAGTCGGCCGGCTTCCGCGCGTGCCGACGGTGCCTGCCGGACGCCGTGCCGGGCTCGCCGGAGTGGAACCTGCGGGCCGACCTCGCGGGACGGGCGATGCGCCTGATCAGCGACGGCATCGTCGAACGCGACGGCGTGTCCGGGCTGGCGGCGAAGCTCGGGTACTCGGAGCGGCACCTCACGCGGGTGCTGACCGCGGAACTCGGCGCCGGGCCGCTCGCCCTCGCCCGCGCCCACCGCGCGCACGCCGCCCGGTTGCTCATCGAGACGACCGACCTGCCGTTCGCGGACATCGCGTTCGCCGCCGGCTTCGCGTCGGTGCGACAGTTCAACGACACCATCCGCATGGTGTTCGCCTCGACACCGTCCGACATGCGCGGCCGCGGCAAGGCGCCGGTGGGCACACCGGGCCGGATCGTGCTGCGGCTGCCGTACCGTGCGCCGTTCGACGCCATCGGGCTGTTGACCTACTTCCGCGCGCACGCGTTGCCGGGTGTGGAAGAGGTGACAGACGACTCCTACGCGCGCACGTTGTCGTTACCGCATGGCGAGGCAACGGTCCGTTTGACGTTCCCTGCGGACCACGTGCTGTGCTCGCTACGCCTCACCGACGTGCGCGACCTGGGCGCGGCGGTCTCCCGCGTCCGGCGTCTGCTGGACCTGGACGCCGACCCGGTCGCCGTGGACTCGTTCCTCGGCGCGGACCCGGTGATCGGCCCGCTGGTCCGCGAGGTGCCCGGCATCCGCGTCGCGGGCAGCGTCGACGGCGCCGAGACCCTGCTGCGGCTGGTGGCACCGTTCGCCGGCACGCCGCTGCGGATCCCCGACGGGGCGCTGACCCACCTCTACTCGGCCGGGGACCACCCCGTCACCGAGGCCGTGACGAGCGGCAGACTCGTCGTGGACGTGGGCCGCTCGATCGAGGACCTGACCGAGGAGCTCGCACCACTGGTCGGTGCACGGGTCGCCGACGAGGTGGCCATGCGGGTGCTGGGCGCACCGGACGTGCTGGTGCTCCCGAGGTCGATGCAGAACCTGGCTTCCCACGGCCCCGACTGGCGGCCGTGGCGCTCCTACGCCGGAGCACACCTGACGAGGAAGGCAGCAACATCATGAGCGTCGCACACACGTCCACTGTGGACACCCCGGCGGGGCCGTTCACCGCGGTCGTCGCGCCGGACGGAGCGGTGCTGGCGAGCGGCTGGACCAGCGACATCTCCTTGCTGACGCCCCAGATCCACGCCTCCCTGACGCCGTCGGAGATCACGCCGCGCACCGACCTGGGCGACGTCACCAAGGCCGTGGTCGCCTACCACGAGGGCGACCTGACCGCGATCGACACGATCGAGGTCCGGCAGAAGTCCGGCCCGTTCCTGCAGCACGCGTGGGACGTCCTGCGCACGGTCCGAGCAGGCGAACCCGTCACGTACAGCGAGTACGCGGAACTCTCCGGCCGCCCGGCCGCCATCCGCGCCGCGGCCTCGGCCTGCGCGCGCAACTCGGCGGCGCTGTTCGTGCCGTGCCACCGGGTGATCCGGATCGGCGGCAACCTCGGCGGGTTCCGCTGGGGCCTCGACGTCAAGCGCTGGCTGCTCGCCCACGAGGCCTAACCGACGAGGTTGATCTCCGGTGGACCGGTCATGGTCACCAGCTCGGTCGCACAGCGCGGACAAGAGCTGGTGACCGGCCAGACCTGGTTGCTCTGCACGGAGTTCTGCGGCCCGAACCAGTCGTCGTGGCCCGCGTCCCGGCAGACGTGACAGCCGACGCGGAAGTGCAGCCGGACCCACGGGTGCTCGGCCAGCTCGGCAGCGCGCTCGTCAGGCCGCTTGAGGTCGAAGAACGGCGCCCACCAGAAGGACACACGGCACCGCAGCCGCTCAGCACCGCCGCCGGTGGTCGTGTCGAAGCCGGTGACCCTGATCGGCGCCGGATGCGCACCCGCGACGTCGTCCTGCTCCTCGAGCCGGCGGTCCGACGAGTGGCAGAGCCCGCTCTCGGCGCCGGGATGCAGCGCCACCGTGCGTCCCACGCGGCGGCACACGAAGCAGTCGTGCGAGTACTCGAGGCGGTTCGACCACACGAAGTGGGCGGCCGGGGTGACCGTGGCTCGCGCGGTGATCTCCACGTGGGACAGCACGAGGCGAGGATAGTGGGGCGGGTCGGAGCGTTGCCGGATGAACGCGCGGTCCGGCGGGTACGCACGGGTGAGCAGGTGCCGGACGAACGCACGGTCCGACAGGTGCGGCGCGGGTCAGCAAGTGCCGGCCGAGCCCGCGGTCCGACAGGCCACCTCGGGCAGCCCTTCAGCGCGACCCGCTGCACCCCGTTTGTTGGGCGATGCGTGGCTAGGCCAGCGACACCTCCAACGTGGACCCCGAGCGCGCCTTGCGGACGCGGAGCCGGGTCGGGATGCGTTGGCGCAGCTCCTCGACGTGTGAGACCAGGCCTACGACTCGGCCGCCGGCTCGCAGTTCGTCGAGGGTGTTCATGACGATGTCGAGCGTGTCCGAGTCGAGGGTGCCGAAGCCCTCGTCCACGAACAGCGTGTCGAGGAGGGCGCCGCCGGTTTCGTTCGCCACGACGTCTGCCAGGCCGAGGGCGAGTGACAGCGAGGCCAGGAACGACTCGCCGCCCGACAGCGTTTTGGCGGGGCGGGCGCGGCCCGAGTAGTCGTCCAGCACGTCCAGGCTCAGGCCGCCTCGGGTGCCGCGGGCGCCGGCCGAGTCGGAGTGCACGAAGCTGTAGCGGCCCTGGCTCATGCGGTGCAGGCGGGCCGAGGCGGCTACGGCCACCTCTTCCAGGCGGGCTGCCAGGACGTACGAGCGGAGCGTCATCTTCTTCGAGTTCTGGCCGCGGCCGTTGATCACGTCGGTCAGCGCGTCCAGCTCCGCGTAGGTCGCCTCCAGCGGCTCCAGCGACTTCCACTCAGCTCGCAGGCGGGCGGCCAGTTCGCTCACTCGGTCCAGGGCCGCGCGAGCGCGATCCAGACCGGTCTGCGCCGAGGAGGCGGCGGCACGGGCGGCCGAACACCGCGCCGTCACCTCGGCGAGGTCCACCTCGGTCGACGGGTCGACCTCCGCCAGTTCCTCGAGGGTCGCCAGTGCCGAGGCTCGGGCGCGTTCCCAGGCGGCGATGCGGTCGTCCAGGGCCTGGAGCTTGATCGCAGGGCGGGCTGCGGCCAGTGCGGACTCCACGTCCGGGAAGCCCGCTTCGGTGGCCAGAGCGGCTACCGAGGCCTGTTGTTCCTCCACGCGGGCCAGGGCGGCGTCGCGGGCCGAGCGGCGGTCGGCCAGTTCCACCAAGGCCTTCGCGAGGCGCAGCAGGTGGTCGCGGCGGGTCAGGACGTCCTCGTGCTCGCCGCGCGCCTTGTCCAGCCGGGCGCCGCGTTCCTCGACGACGGCGGTCAGCGACGCGTGTTCGGTGCGCAGGCCCACCAGGTCCTGCTCGACCTTCGCCTTCTCGGCGCCCAGGTCGCGGGTTTTCGCTTCCAGCGCAACGAACTCCGTCTGGCGCTGCGACCGCGTGCGAGCGAGTTCGCGAGCCGCGCCGTACTCCGCCAGGACAGCGGACGGCTCGTCGGATCCCAGAACTTCCCAGCACGCCTGGATGCGCAGCTCGGCGGCGTGGGCGGACCGTTCGGCCTCGTTGCGGCGGTCCAGCGCCGACTGCTCCTCGGCGGCCGCCACTTCCTCGTCGGCCGCGTCCACGCCGCCCAGCATCGGCTGCGCGGGCGCGGGGTGGCTCGGCGAACCGCAGACCGCGCACGGCTTGCCGCGCTTCAACGCCGCGGCCAGCTCGATGGCCATGTTCTCGAGGCGCTGCTGACGAACCTGCTGCAGGACGTCCTTGGCCTTCTGGTGGACGTCGATCGCCTCGTGCAGCTCCTTCTTGGTGCGCTCCAACGCTTTCCCGGCGCCGGGCAACGACTCCGCCGCCTCCGCGCGCACCTTCAGGCTCTCCAACCGGCCAGAGGCCTCCACCGCCGCGTCCAGCTGAACCCGGCACTGCGCCAGGCGTTCCGGGAGCACCTCCAGCTCGGCGTTGAGCGCCAGCAACCGGCGTTCGACCTGGTACGAGGAGTTCTTCAGCACCGACAGCTTGCGCACGTCGGCGTGGTGGCGTTCGGCCTCCGCGGCCAGCTCGCCCAGACCGCCCGCCTCCTCGCGGTAGCGCTCGGCGTCCTCTCGCAACGACGAACCCGTGTATCCCAGGCGTGCCAACGACTCCGCGGCACGGGCCTCGTCGCGCACCGCGAACTCGTACGACTGCTGGAGTTTCGCGATCTCCCCGAACGCCGGCACGACGGGACTAGCGCGGCGGGCCGCGTCACGTTCGGCGAACCACGACGCCGAGTCCGCCGCCTCGACCTTTGCCAGCAGCTCGCGGGCCTCGCGCACGCGGCGGATCTGGTCGGCCTGCACGCGGGCCTGGGCCAGCAGGGCGTCCGCGCCGTCGGCCACGCCCGCCGTCTCCACCGACAGCGCATCGGCTTCCCGGACGGCGAGAGAAAGCCGCTCCAGCACCGATTCCAGCCAGCCCTGCTCGAACGACGGCTCCTCACCAGCCGCCTCGGCCACGCGGTGCATCAGCTCGGAAGCACCCTTGCGGCGTTCCTCCAGCACCCGGCCCGCCGCGACCCTCTTGTCGCGGAACCACTTCTCGACGTCCAGGAACCGCTCGGTGCCGAAGAGCTTCTCCAGCAACACCTCGCGTTCGGCGGTCTCGGAACGCAGGAACTTCGCGAACTCGCCCTGCGGCAGCAGCACGACCTGGAAGAACTGCTCGTACGACATCCCCAGCAGATCTTCGACGGCACGCGCCACGTCGTCGATGCGCGTGATGCCCTCGCCGTCCCACCCTTCGAGCCACGTCAGCGAGCACTTCGCGGGCTGCGTCGTGAAACCACCGCCGCGCTTCTTCGGCCTGTCGAACTCCGGCGACCGCACGATCCGGAACCGCCGCGACTGCACCGTGAGCTCGAGCGACACCTCCGTCGGCACCTCGGGATCGGCGTACTCGCACCGCAGCTTCTTCACGTCGCCACGCGCACCAGGAACCCGGCCGAACAGGGCGAACGCCACCGCGTCGAGCAGCGTCGTCTTGCCCGCGCCCGTGTCGCCGTGCAGCAGGAACAACCCGTCCGCGCCCAGCTCGTCGAAGTCGACGGTCTCCGGCCGCGGGTAGGGCCCGAACGCGGTCAGCTCCAGGCGGTGCAGTCTCATTGCTCCTGCTCCCTCGCCACGGACGCGAACGCCTCGCGCAGCAACGCCTTCTCCGCTTCGGAAGGTTCGGAACCCCGCGCGTCCGACACGAAGCAGCAGGCCACTTCCTCGTCGGTGCGGCCGCGCACCCGTTCCGCGTACGTCATGGTGTGCTGCTGGGCCTGCTCCGGCCGCCACTCCACGTGCACCGCGTGCTCGAACCGCTTCTGCAGCTGCCGCAACGCGTCCATCGGCCGCACCTGGTCCGTCAGCACGACCGACAGGAAGTGGTCCTCGATCGGCGTGTGCGCCGGATCCTCCAGCACCTCGGCCAAAGTACCGCTCACGACGGCCAGCTGCCGCGGCACCGGCAGATCACGCCGCTCCACCCCGACGAGCCCGCCTTCGTCCAGCTCGACCAGCCACACCGACTTCCGCTGCCGCGCCTCGGAGAACGAGTAGGCCAGCGGCGAACCGGAATACCGCAGGTTCTCCGCCAGCGTCTGCGGTCCGTGCAGATGCCCCAGAGCCACGTAGTCGACGCCCTCGAACACCTGCATCGACACGTCCTGCACGCCACCCACCGCGATGGTGCGCTCGGACTCCGACGGCGCCCCGCCGGTGACGAACGCGTGCGCCAGCACGACCGACCGCGCCTCGCGACCGGCCAGATCGGCACGGATCCTCCGCATCGCCTCGCCGAGCACGGGTGCGTGCCCCTTCTCCGCCACGCCGAGCACGTGCCGGGCCGGTTCCGGCTCCAGGAAAGGGATCCCGTACACCGCGACCGGCCCGTGCTCGTCCTCCAGCTCGACGGGCTTGTCCAGCAACGAGATCTGCGTGCGGAGGAAGAGCCCGCCCGCCGCCGCGAACTCGCCGAACACCCCGATCCGCGCCGCCGAGTCGTGGTTGCCGGGCGTGATCACGATCCGCGCACCGGCAGCGCGGATCCGCATCAGCACCCGCGCGCACAACGACACCGCGTCGGCCGAGGGCACCGCCCTGTCGTAGAGGTCGCCGGAGATGACCACGACGTCGACCTTCTCGGAAGACACCAGGTCAGCGAGGCCGCTCAGCACCGACTCCTGCTCGACGAGCAGGTCGCGGCCGTGGAAGGTGCGCCCCACGTGCCAGTCGGAGGTGTGCAGGATCCGCATGGCACCAACCGTAGAGACGAGGTCTGACAAATCTCCGGGAGGGTTCCCGGCGTGTCACCCGATCGAGTTCAACATCTTTGAGGGAGCATCATCGTGCCGTGACCGCAGTGATCATCACCGCCTCGCTCGTCCTGGCGCTCGTCAGTGCCGGGGCGCTGGTGTTCGTCTGGCGCCTCTACCAGGACAGCGTTCGCCGCACCGACGAGGCGCTCAACGCCATCAGCACCGAACGCGCGCGCTACGACGCACAACAACAAGCCCTGCAACGGTACGAAGTGGCGTTCTCCAGCGTCAGCGGCCGCGGTGAGCTAGGCGAACAGGTGCTCGTCGAGACGGCGCGCGCACTCGGCCTGAGGGAAAACCTCCACTACACGCTCCAGACCGACGTCGCCGGCGGCGGTGCGGTGCGCCCGGACATGGTGCTGAACGTCGGCGGCGGCCGCATGGTCCCGGTCGACTCGAAGATGTCCATGGCGACGTGGGCCGAAGCGGTCGAAACGGACGATCCGCAGGAACGCCAGGACGCGCTGCGGGTGCACGTCCGCAACATCCGCTCCCGCGCCGCCGAGCTGGCGGGCAAGGGCTACCAGCGCTGGGCCGACGCGATCTACGGCACGATCATGTTCGTCCCCAACGACGGCGCGGTCGTCGCCGCCCTGGACACCGATCCCGAACTGCTGCGCTGGCTGCTGGACCGCCGCGTCTTCCTGTGCGGCCCGACCGGGTTCGCCGTGATCGCCTCCAGCGCGATGTTCGCGGTCACCGAACGGGCCCTCGCCGACGACGTCGAGCAGGTCAGGCTCCAGGCCGGGCGCGCCAACCGGGCCGCGGACACCGCCATCGAGGCGGTCAACCTCTCCACGACCCACCTGCAGCGCTTCCTCTCGGCACGGCGCAGGGAACTCGACGCCCTGGAGGGCTTCCGGGCGAGCGTGGAGCCGCTCACGGACGCCTCGGCCACGCCCACGCCACTGCCTCTCGTCCGAAGGGCTGACGAACAGTCCGCTTAAAACGCACGCAGAGTGCCCGCAGGTTGCTTCTGGGTGAGAAAGCAGCGGACCGGCGAACACCGAATGGCCGAACGGCTACCGTGTGCGGCGTGAGTGAGTTGCGCGAGCGTTCGGCAGCCTTCGATGACGACGTCGAGGACTATGACGCGGTTCCGTGGAACTACCGGGCCGCCTTCGGCGAGTTCAAGGGCATCCCCTGGTGGGCGGCGATCCTGTCCGCCCTGGTCCCGGCGTTCATCGGCGCGTTCATCGACATCAACTCCAGCAAGACCGTCGGCTGGACGTTCAACGCGGTGTTCTTCGTCGGCGCGCTCGCCGCGATCCTGCTGGTCCAGCGCCGCAGCCTGTTCGCGCCCATGGTCCAGCCGCCCCTGGTCCTCGCCGCCACGGTGCCCCTGCTCGTGCTGTTCACGGGCGGCATCCAGAAGGGCAACCTGGCGTCCATGGCGCTCGGCCTGGGCCGGCCGCTGATCGACAGCTTCCCGGTCATGGCCCTCACCACCGCCGTCACCGTCGCGCTGGGCATCCTGCGGATCTTCCTCCAGAAGGACCCGAACCGGCCGTCCAAGGACGAGGTCCGCGAGGCCAAGGCCGAGCTGAAGTCCCGCGGCAAGCCGGCGGCCCGCAAGCCCGCACGAGAGCGCGACCGCGACCGCGAGGAGCCCGCGGAGGAGCGCCCGCGCCGTCCCCGCCCGGAAGGCGCACCGGCCCGCCGCCCGCGTCCCGAGGGCGCCCCTGCCCGCCGTCCACGTCCGGAAGGCGCCCGCGGCGAGCGTCCGGCAGGCCAGCGCAGGCCGCGGCCACCGCGTGAGGACCGCTAGCGGGTTGTTCGGGATCGCGCCGCGAACCACGGACAACGGATCACGGACAACAACGCCCTGACCAGCACCGCACTCTGCCAGCATGAGTGCGATGCCTAGAGGGGAACGTCCGCTGGACGACGGCGACAGTCCACTGCTGCTGTTCGCCGCGGACCTGCGACAACTGCGCACCAACGCGGGGAAGCCGAGCTACCGGGAGCTGTCCCGGCGCGCGCACTTCTCCGCGAGCACTCTGTCCGACGCGGCGGGCGGGCGGAAGCTGCCGGGCCTCGACGTCACGCTCGCCTACGTCAGGGCGTGCCACGGCGACGAGACCGCGTGGGAACGGCGCTGGCACGACCTCGCCGTCGCGATGGCGAGGAGCAGGACCACCGACGGGCCGTCCCCGTACGTGGGCCTGAACCCGTTCACCGCCGAGGACGCCGACCGGTTCTTCGGCAGGGAGACCCTCACCGCGTCGTTGCTCGACCGGCTCGGCCGCCAGCGGTTCCTCGCGGTGTTCGGCGCCTCCGGCGAGGGCAAGTCGTCACTGCTCAGGGCGGGCATCGCGGCGAAGTTCCCGAACGCGGTGGTGTGCACGCCCGGCCAGGACCCCGACGCCGCGATCGCCGACGCGCTGGCTCACGACCCCGAACTGCTGGTCGTGGACCAGTTCGAGGAGCTCTTCACGCTCTGCGAGGACGAGGTCCAGCGCACGGCGTTCCTGGACGCCCTGCTCACCGCCGACTGCCGGCGCGTGATCGCCGTGCGGTCCGACTTCTACCCGCACTGCGCTCAGTACCCGAAGCTCGCGGACGCACTCACGGACGCACAGGTGCTCCTCGGCACGATGACACCTGACGAGCTGCGCCGTGCCATCACCCAGCCCGCCGCCACTGCCGGGTGCACGGTCGAGACAGCCCTGCTGACCACCCTCGTCGCCGAGGCCGCCGGACGCAGCGGAGTGCTCCCCCTGGTCTCCCACGCGCTGCTCGAGACGTGGCACCGCAGACGTGGCCACACGCTCACGCTCGCGGGCTACCAGGCCGCCGGTGGCATCCAGGGCGCGCTCGCACAGAGCGCGGAGGCCGCGTTCGCCTCCCTCGACGACTCCGAGCAGCACCTGGCGAAGCAACTGCTGCTCCGGCTGAGCTCCGACGGCACCAAGCGCCCGGTCCCGCGCCTGGAGGTCGTGGGCGAGGAGGTCCTGAACGTCCTGGCCGAGACCAGGTTGATCACCGTCGGCGAGCACACCGTCGAGGTCACCCACGAGGCGCTGTTCTCGGCCTGGCCACGGCTGCGCGCCTGGCTGGACTCCGACCGCGAGGGCCTCAGGACGCACCGCAGGCTCACCGACGCCGCCAGGACGTGGGCAGAGCTGGGCCGGGACACCGACTCGCTCTACCGGTCCACCAGGCTCTCCGAGACGGACGAGTGGGTCGCCCGCGCCAGGCCTGAGCTGACCGGTACCGAACGCGAGTTCATCGGCGCCTCCAGGGCTCTGCACCGCCGCCGCCTGCGCCGCCTGCGCTGGATCGCGACCGGGCTGTCGGCCCTGCTCGTGGCCACCACGGCGACGGCGGTGGTCGCCGTGCAGCAACGCCGCGAGGTCGAGCGGCTCAGCCTCATCGCGCAGTCGCAACAGCTCGCGTCGGCCTCGGACGCGCTGGCCGTCAGCGATCCCCTGCAGTCCGCCCGCAAGGCGACCGAGGCGTACCGGACCTATCCCACCACCGAGGCACGCAGCCGTCTGCTCAGCGCAGCAGCAGCGGCACGTGGCCGCAAGGTCGATCACAACGGCGCGTGGAGCTTTGGCACGGGCAAGGACACCATCAACCTGATGGGACCTGACGGGCTGATGCAGTACGACGCGGCCAGCCTGTCACCGAAGGCGAAGTGGCGGCCGAGCCAGGACAGCTACGTGCACTCCTGGGACATCGCACCGGATGGCCGCACGATCGCGGCGGTCCTGCAGAACGGGCGAATCCTCCTCTGGACGGGCCCAGAGGCCGACCCCGTCGTGATGCAGGAGTACGGCACACACGGCGGTGTCGCGTTCACGTCCGATGGCCGCTCACTCGTCGTAGGCGGCGACGTCTGGGACATGACCACCCACAAGCTCGAGTTCTCATTGCCGGTCGGCCAGGACTACGGCCCGTTCGCGCTCAACGACCGTGTCCTGGCGTTGTCGAAAGGCGACGCCATCTCGTTGTGGGACCTCCAGACGCGGCAGCAGACCGGCACGCTCCAGGTGCAGACGAGCGGGATCAGCAAGATCCGCCTGCTGCCCGGCGGCAAGCTCGTCGCGATCGCCACCACCGAAGGCCAGGTGCAGGTGCGCGACCTCGCCACGGGTGCGGTAACCGCCACCCCGCCCGCCCACACCGGCATCGTCCAGGGCCTCTCGCTCAACGCTGACGGCACCGTGCTCGTCTCGGCAGGTGAGGACGGCCGTGTGCACCTGTGGGACCTCACGCGCAATGCGGTCATCACGACGCTCACGGTCAACGAACCCGCCCGCAGCGCGAAGTTCACCGCGGACGGCACCCTCGCCGTGCTGACACCGCGTGCCCTGCGGTTCTGGCCTCCCGGCAGCCTGCCGACGAGGGTCGGCTACACGGTCCAGGCGCTCGCGGTGGACGAGGACGGCTCGGTGCTCACCCTCGACGAGATGGGCGTGATCGAACGTCGCGACTCGGCCTTGCGCACGCAGCAGCGCGTTGAAACCGGTGCAGAACAACACACATCGGGCCGCTTCAGCCCAGACGGCACTCTCGTCTCGACGAGCTGGCCGTTCGCGGTGCGTGACGTGGCGACGGGAAAGCCGGTCTTAGAGCCGAAAGCGGGCGGCGGCAGTCTGCTGATGTCCCGGTCGGCGGTCGCGTTCGGCGAGAACGCCATCGCCGTGGTGGGCGCCACCAGTCCCGACGCCGTCTGGCCGCTCACCGGCGAGATCACGCCGTCGTACATCGGCGGCGACTCCGCGGGCCCGCGGACCGCGGTCTCGTTCGGCCGGCGCAGCAATCAGCTCGTGCTCGCCCGCGAGGACGGCGAGGTGCAGATCCGCGAAGACGGCCTGAACACACTCACGTTGCCCCGCACGCACTCCGCCGCGGTGCGGGTGATCGCGCTCTCGGCCGGCCAGAAGTTCCTCGCGACAGGCGGCGACGACGGCCTGATCGCTCTCTGGGACACCGCGACGTGGCAGAAGATCGGCGAGCTGAGCGGGCACTCCGACGCGGTCACGGCGCTGCAGTTCAGCCCGGACGGCAACCGGCTCGTGAGCGGTGGCGCCGACCGCACGGTGATCGTGTGGGACGTGCGCGCGCAGGCGGCGTGGGCGAAGTTGCGCGGCCACAGCCGGGGCGTCACGCACCTGGCGTGGGGCAAGGACGACAGGACCGTGGTGTCCGCCGGTCACGACGGCATCGTGGTGTGGGGCCTGGACGTGGACCAGGCCCTGCGCACCCTGGGCTGAACGGCACGCGGGGCCCTCTCGTGCGCTCAGAGTGAACGAAAGCTCCCCGCGTGCACTCGGAACTAGCGGACCAGGTCCTTGCGGAGCTCGCGCGGCAACGAGAAGGCGATCTTCTCGTTGGCCGTGGTGATCTCCTCGACGTCGCCGAACCCGTGCGACTCGAGGAACTTCAGCAGCTCCATCACCAGGATGTCCGGCACCGACGCGCCCGACGTGACGCCGACGGTCTCGACGCCCTCGAGCCACGCCATGTCGACCTCCTTGGCGTAGTCGATGAGGTACGCGGCGTCGGCGCCGTGCTGCAGCGCGACCTCGACCAGCCGGACGGAGTTCGACGAGTTCTTGGAACCCACGACCAGCACCAGGTCGCACGACGGCGCCATCGTCTTCACCGCGGTCTGGCGGTTCGACGTGGCGTAGCAGATGTCGTCCGACGGCGGGTCCTGCAACTCGGGGAAGCGGTCCTTGAGCTGCCGCACGCGCACCATGGTCTCGTCGACCGAGAGCGTGGTCTGCGACAGCCAGATGACCTTGGACGGGTCGCGCACCTCGACGGTCGCGGCGTCCTCGGCGGTGTCGACGAGCTGGACGTGGTCCGGCGCCTCACCGGCGGTGCCCTCGACCTCCTCGTGGCCCTCGTGGCCGATCAGGAGGATGTCGTAGTCCTCCTTGGCGAAGCGCACGGCTTCCTTGTGAACCTTCGTCACCAACGGGCAGGTGGCGTCGATGGTGCGCAACGAGCGCTGCGCCGCCTCCTCGTGGACGGCGGGCGACACGCCGTGTGCTGAGAACACCACGAGTGCGCCCTCAGGAACCTCGTCGGTCTCGTTGACGAAGATGGCACCGCGGTCGGACAGCGTCTCCACGACGTACTTGTTGTGGACGATTTCCTTGCGCACGTAGACGGGTGCGCCGTACTGCTCGAGAGCGCGCTCGACCGTCTCCACGGCACGATCAACGCCCGCGCAGTAACCACGCGGCTTCGCCAACAGGACTCGCTTGGGCATGGCACCAGGGTACCCAGGCAGTTCCGTCGCATTCTCAGCGCTGTTGCGGCAGGCTTACACGCATGAAGCCACTGCCTCTGGGTGTCCGCGTCGCCGCCGGACTCGCGGTGACCGCCCTCGAACAGGCCCGCAAGCTGCCGCAGCAGCTCGCCGGACTCCCGTTGACGGTGGTCAGCGAGGCGATGCAGCTGTCCATGCGCGTTCAGCAGCATGTGACCGAACTCGCCATCAAGGGCGACGACGTCCTCTCCGGACTGAGGCCCGCGGAGGAGGAGCCGGAGTGGGCGACCTTCGACGAGGACGAGACGCCCGTCACGACTTCTCAGGAAGTGATCGCCGACGACCCGTGGGAAGAGGAAGAGCGGGCGATCGCCGAGGTTCCCGAGTTCCTGCCGTCCTACGACGAGCTGTCGATCGCCCAGCTGCGCGCCCGGTTGCGCAACCTGGACGTCGAGCAGCTCGAGGAACTGCTGCGCTACGAGAAGGCGCACGAGGCCAGGCCTGAGTTCGTCGGCATGCTCAACCGCCGGATCGCGACGGTCAAAGCTCAGTGACTGAAGCGAAATCCACGCCGGAGAATCCGTGGCCGGTGCGGACCGTCGCCCGCAAGCTGCTCGACTGGATCAACCGGCTCGGCGACGTCTGGGTCGAGGGCCAGGTCACGCAGCTCAACGCGCGCAGCTCCACGGCGTTCCTGACGTTGCGCGACCCGAGCGTCGACATGTCGATGTCGATCACCTGCAACGCCGGGATGATCCGCGAGCTGCAGCTCACCGAGGGCAGCCGCGTGATCGTGCACGGGAAGATCAGCTTCTACCCGAACCGCGGCACGCTGTCGTTGCGGGCGGACGACATCCGCGCGGTCGGCGTCGGCGAGCTGCTGGCGCGCATCGAGCGGTTGCGCAAGCTGCTGCACGCCGAGGGCCTCTTCGACCCGCGCCGCAAGCGCCGTCCGCCGTTCCTGCCGAACAAGATCGGTCTGATCACCGGTCGCGCCTCGGCGGCCGAGCGCGACGTGCTCACGAACGCGCGCAACCGCTGGCCCGGAGCGCACTTCCGGGTCATCAACGTCGCCGTGCAGGGTCCGATGGCGGTCACCCAGGTGATGACCGCACTGTCCACTCTGGAACGTGACCCCGAGTGCGATGTGATCATCATCGCCCGCGGCGGCGGCAGCGTGGAGGACCTGCTGCCGTTCTCCGACGAGGCGTTGTGCCGCGCGGTGTCCTCGTGCCGCACGCCGGTGCTGTCCGCGATCGGCCACGAGCCGGACACCCCGCTCCTCGACCACGTCGCGGACCTGCGCTGTTCGACGCCGACCGACGCGGGCAAACGGGTGGTTCCCGATGTCGCCGAAGAGAGTGAACGCGTCCGCCAGATGCGCGACCGCGGGCGGCGTGCGCTGCACGGCTGGGTCGACCGCGAACGCAAACTGCTCGACGCGCTGCGCTCGCGACCAGTACTTTCGGACCCGTACGGCCCTCTGGAGCGCCGTGCCGAGGACGTGAAACGTTTTCGCGACCAAGGCCGCAGGGCTGTCACGCAACGTCTCGACAGGGAAGACGTCCACCTGTCGGGGACAAAAGCCCGCTTGACGACCCTCGGACCAGCCGCCACGCTGGCCCGCGGCTACGCCGTTGTGCAACTCGTCACACCTGAGGGGCCGGACGGCGTGCTGCGGTCTGTGGCGGACGCCCCGAGCGGAACACAGCTGCGGGTACGCGTCGTTGACGGAGCAGTGGGAGCAGTGGTCACCAACGTGGAAGGGGGAGGTACCGATGATGCGTGATGCCGTGTTCCTGCCCCTGACCATGGAGGCGGCCGGCGCGTGCGGCTCGGGGCTGCGGAACAAGGCGGAAGCGGCGAACAAGGCCGCCGCGGACTGCTGGACGGCGCTGGTGGGCGACTGCGACACCACGAGCCGCCGCACGCTGATCCTCACGTTGCACGACCTGAGCGAGGCCACCGCCGGAACCGTGCAGTACCGGCGCGTCGCGGAGGCCGAGGCGCTCATCGGCGAGGCGGTGCGAGAGGGTGACGGCGAGGAGTTCGCGGAGGCGCTGGTCGGGTACGACCTGGCCGTCGCGACCGTGCTGAGCCGTCTGAGGAGCCAATCCGCGTGAGTTCGGAAACACTCGGTTACGAAGCCGCCCGCGACGAGCTGGTCGAGGTGGTGCGCAAGCTGGAGGCCGGTGGCCTGTCGCTGGAGGACTCACTCGCCCTGTGGGAACGCGGTGAGGCGCTCGCCAAGACGTGTGAGCAGCATCTCGCCGGTGCGCGCGAGCGAATCGATGCAGCTCTCGCTGTGGTCGAGGAGGACGTTTCCGAGGCGTGATCCCGTGCAAGGATTCAGTTGCCGATCACAAAATCCGGCACGCTGAGTAGTCGCATGGAGGCGCGCAATGGTGAACACCCCCGCGGAACGACGTCGCGAAGCCCCCGACCGGAACCTGGCATTGGAGCTCGTGCGCGTCACCGAGGCCGCGGCCATGGCCGCCGGCCGGTGGGTGGGCCGCGGCGACAAGAACGGCGGTGACGGCGCCGCGGTCGACGCGATGCGCAAGCTGATCCACACCGTCTCGATGCGCGGTGTCGTGGTGATCGGCGAGGGCGAGAAGGACGAGGCGCCCATGCTGTTCAACGGCGAGGAGGTCGGCAACGGCGAAGGGCCGGAGTGCGACGTCGCGGTCGACCCGATCGACGGCACCACGCTGATGTCCAAGGGCATGCCGAACGCGCTGGCCGTGCTGGCCGTGGCCGAGCGCGGGGCGATGTTCGACCCGTCCGCCGTGTTCTACATGGAGAAGCTCGCCGTGGGCCCGGAGGCGGCCGACGTCATCGACATCACCGCCCCGCTCGCGGAGAACATCCGCCGCGTCGCGAAGGCCAAGCACAGCGACGTGTCCGACGTGAACGTGTGCATCCTGGACCGGCCTCGGCACGAGTCGATCGTGCAGGAGGTGCGCAAGGCCGGCGCCCGCATCCACTTCATCTCGGACGGCGACGTCGCGGGCGCGATCGCCGCCGCACGCCCCACGTCGGGCGTGGACATGCTCGTGGGCATCGGAGGCACGCCGGAGGGCATCATCGCCGCGGCGGCGCTCAAGTGCGTCGGAGGGGCCATTCAGGGCCGTCTGTGGCCCAAGGACGACGAGGAGCGCGAGAAGGCGATCGGCGCGGGCCACGACCTGTCCCGCGTGCTCACCACGAACGACCTCGTCTCCGGCGACAACGTCTTCTTCTGCGCCACGGGCGTGACCGACGGCGACCTCCTGCGCGGCGTGCACTACCGCGCGGGTGGCTGCACCACGCAGTCGATCGTCATGCGCTCCAAGTCCGGCACCGTCCGCATGATCGACGGCTTCCACAGCCTTCACAAGCTGCGCGAATACGCCTCGGTCGACTTCGACCTGCCGGAGGACGTGCAGCAGCCGCTGCCGTAGTTCCCTGTGAAGCTGTGAACCGTCAACGGACAGTCACCCTCCGAGTGACCCTAGTGACGAAGTCACTTTCGTCCTTAGTTTCCGAACTGACCCCGGCAACCCTGCGCCGGGTTCAGGAAGGAATCTCAACGATGAGGGCACGTTCGTTGTTCTCCGCAATCGCCGTGGCCGCGGGCGCCCTGCTCGCCTCGGCCGCCGCGGCCACCGCGGCTCCCACGCCCACCGCCGACGGCGAGATGGGCACGATGATCGTCGGCGGCACCAACGCCACGCAGGTCTACTCCTGGATGGTCTCCCTGCAGAGCACCTCCGGCAGCCACTTCTGCGGCGGCACGCTGATCAAGGCCAACTGGGTCGTGACCGCGAAGCACTGCGTCCAGGGCTCGTCGCCGTCGTCGATCCGCACCCGGATCGGCACCACCAACCGCACCAGCGGTGGCACGGTGACCGGTGCGTCCCGCATCGTCACGCACCCGTCCGCCGACCTCGCGCTCGTGCAGCTGAGCACCTCGGTCAGCCAGGCGCCCGCCCCCGTGGCGTCGGTGTCCGGCCCGGTCGGCACCGCCACCCGGATCATCGGCTGGGGTCAGACCTGCCCGACCCGCGGCTGCGGCTCCGCTCCGATCACGCTGCAGCAGCTCGACACGTCGATCGTGACGGACAGCCGTTGCTCCGGCATCAGCGGTGCCTCGGAGATCTGCACCAACAACACCGGTGGCAACAAGGGCGCCTGCTACGGCGACTCGGGTGGCCCGCAGGTGAAGTCGGTGAACGGCCGCTGGGAGCTCATCGGTGCGACCAGCCGCTCCGGTGGCGGCGCGACCTGCGCGACCGCTCCGTCGATCTACGTGGACGTCCCGTACTTCCGCTCGTGGATCAGCCAGTACGCGGGCTCGGTCTAAACCGGTAAACGCATTCCGAGGGCCCGTCTCCCATTCGTTATGGGAGGCGGGCCCTCCGCGTTGCAACCTCGGTCATCCCCCCGTCGTCTACATCGGCAAAGGATGGGATCACAAGGGGGGTGCGCGATGCGGATGCTGCTCGCGGCGGTCGCGTTGATGTCGGTGGCGGGGTGCGCGCAGGGGGCCGTGCACGCGGAAACTCCCACAGCACCACCACCTCCGGCGTCTTCTTCCGTGTCGCCCTCTTCTCCGGCGCCGCCGCCGTCGTCCTCGGAGACGCCTCCTCCTCCCCCACCACCGCCGCCGCCTCCCGTCGTGAAGCCGACGCCGTGCAGCATCAGCGACGGCGCGTGCATCCAGCTCTCCACGAACCAGTCGTGGGTCGTGCGCGGCGACAAGATCGTCTACGGCCCGGTGCAGATCACCCACGGGCGCAAGGGTTACGAGACGCCGCTCGGCAACTTCCCGGTGCTGCGCAAGGTGAAGAACGAGTGGAGCAAGCCGTACAACGCGCCCATGCCGTGGTCGACGTACTTCACCGACAGCGGCATCGCGTTCCACGAGGGCTCGCTGACCGTGCCGTCGCACGGCTGCATCCACCTGGATCCCGCGGCCGCGCAGTACTACTTCCAGAACCTCGCGCTCGGCGAGACCGTTCAGGTCGTCGCATAGGACGATGATTCAAGTCACCCCTCAGTGGTTACTCCACCACCGAGGGGTGATGTGAGATGCGAGTTCTGATCGCGACGGTGCTCCTGATCCTCGGTTTCGCGGTACCCGCGCAGGCGCAGGCGGGGTGCACCGTCTACAACGGAGCGTGCCTGGAGAAGCACACGAACAAGGCATGGCTGGTGTACAACGGAAAAACCAGCTACGGCCCGGTGCCGATCAGCCACGGCAAGCCGGGGTACGAGACCCCGGTCGGCACGTTCTCGGTGCTGCGCAAGGTGAAGAACGACTGGAGCGTCCCCTACAACGGCCCGATGCCGAACGCGGTGTACTTCACCTCGGACGGCATCGCGTTCCACCAGGGTGACACCGCGGTCCAGTCCCACGGCTGCGTCCGGCTGGCGGCCGACGCGTCGCTGGTGTTCTACGACAACCTGATGATCGGCGAGAAGGTCCAGGTCCTGCCGTAACTCGATCGCTGCCCACCGGCGCCGCTGGTGGGCAGCGGTTCTGCCGGTCAGCCAGCGTCGCTCGAGTGACCGGGGAACAGGTGCGCGGACGGGTTGAGCGCGACCGCGATGTTGTTGACCGCCGTCGCCGCCTCCCCGAACCCGGTGGCGATGAGCTTGACCTTGCCGGGGTACTGCGCGACGTCGCCCGCCGCGTAGACCCGGTCCAGCTTGGTCTTCATCGTGGTGTCGACGACGACCGCGCGGTGGTCGAGCTCCAGTCCCCACGACTCGATCGGCCCGAGGTCGGCCGTGAACCCGAGTGCCGCGACGACGGTCTGCGCGGGCAGCGTCTTCACGTCCTCGCCCTTGACCTTGACGTCCACTTCGGACAGCGGTTCGCCGCGCAGCTCGAGCACCTCGGCGTCGGTGACGATCTCGACCCCGAGCTCCCTCACCTGCCGCACGGTGGCCGCGTGCGCCCGGAAGTTCGCCCTGCGGTGGACGATCGTGACGCTGGCGGCGATCGGGTGCAGCGCGAGCGCCCAGTCGAACGCCGAGTCGCCACCGCCGACGATCACCACGTGCTGTCCCGCGTGCTCGGCCAGCACGGGCACGAAGTGCACCATGCCGCGTCCCAGCCAGCCGTCACCCGCGGGCAGCGGACGGGGGTTGAACTCGCCCATGCCCGCCGTGATCAGCATGGCGCCCGCGGTGATCGTGGTGCCGTCCGCCAGGCCGATCCGCAGTCCATCCTCTGTGGACTCCAGTGTGCGCGCCTGCCTGCCGAGCAGATAGGTCGGCTTGAACTGCGCAGCCTGCTCCACCAGCCCGTTGACGAGGTCGCGCCCGCGGATGGCGGGGAAGCCGGCGACGTCGAAAATCATCTTCTCCGGATACATCGCGGTGACCTGGCCGCCGGGCTCCGGCAAGGCGTCGACCACCGCGGTTCTCAGTTCCCGGAAGCCTGCGTAGTAAGCGGCGAACAACCCCGTGGGACCAGCGCCCACGATGAGGAGGTCGACGTCACGCTCCATGAGTGGTGCCCTTCTGCCAGTGGTGGGTGGCAGTGCTGTGATCGACCATAGAGACTCGAAGGCATGTCTGAACAGGAGTACCGCGTCGAGCACGACACGATGGGTGAGGTCCGCGTGCCGGTCGACGCATTGTGGCGCGCCCAGACCCAACGCGCGGTCGAGAACTTCCCGATTTCCGGTCGAGGCCTCGAACGAGCCCAGATCAGGGCCCTCGGCCTGCTCAAGGGCGCCGCGGCCCGGGTCAACGCCCAGCTGGGCGTTCTGCCGGAGGACCTGGCCGCAACCATCGCCGCGGCAGCCGACGAGGTGGCCGCGGGCCAGTGGGACGACCACTTCCCGGTCGACGTGTTCCAGACGGGCTCGGGCACGTCGTCGAACATGAACGCCAACGAGGTCATCGCGACCCTCGCGACCCGCTCCCTGGGCCGCGACGTGCACCCGAACGACCACGTCAACGCCTCGCAGTCGTCCAACGACACGTT
Source organism: Lentzea aerocolonigenes (assembly GCF_000974445.1). GTDB lineage: Bacteria > Actinomycetota > Actinomycetes > Mycobacteriales > Pseudonocardiaceae > Lentzea > Lentzea aerocolonigenes. The sequence goes on along the minus strand of NZ_BBOJ01000014.1, from coordinate 296,280 downwards.
CCCCACGACCCTGCGCGTGGCCGCCACCGAGGCCGTGGTGACCGACGTGATCCCGTCGCTGGAACACCTGGAGTCGGTTCTCGCGTCGCGCGCTGCGGAGTGGTCGGACCTGGTCAAGTCGGGCCGCACGCACCTGATGGACGCCGTGCCCGTGACGCTGGGCCAGGAGGCCGGCGCCTGGGCGTCCCAGGTCCGCTACTCGGTGGAACGGCTGCGAGCGTCGATTCCTCGCCTGGCCGAGCTGCCGATCGGCGGCACCGCCGTGGGTTCGGGCCTGAACGCCCCCGCCGAGTTCGGCGCCCGCGTGTCCGCGGAGCTCGCGTCGGCCACGGGCCTGCCGCTGGTGGAGGCCCGCGACCACTTCGAGGCCCAGGCCACCCAGGACGGCGTGGTGGAGATGTCCGGGCAGCTCCGCGCGTCCGCCGTGGCGTTGTTCAAGATCGCCAACGACCTCCGCTGGCTCGGCTCTGGCCCCCGCACGGGCCTCGGCGAACTGGCCCTGCCCGACCTCCAGCCGGGCTCCTCGATCATGCCGGGCAAGGTCAACCCGGTGATCTCGGAGGCCACGATGATGGTCGTCGCCCAGGTCATCGGCAACGACGCCGCCGTCGCGTTCGCGGGCTCGCAGGGCAACTTCCAGCTGAACGTGATGCTGCCGGTCATCGCCCGCAACGTCCTGGAGTCCTCCCGCCTGCTGGCCGCCGTGGCTCGTCTGCTCGCCGACAAGGTCCTGGCCGGGGCCGAACCGCAGGTGGAGCAGATGAGCGAGTACGCCGAGTCGTCACCGTCGATCGTCACGCCGCTGAACCGCTACCTCGGCTACGAGGAGGCGGCGTCGATCGCCAAGCAGTCGCTGAAGGAGCGCAAGACCATCCGCGAGGTGGTGCTGGAACGCGGCCACGTGCCGTCGAAGCTGTCCGAGGAGCAGCTGGACGCCGCGCTGGACGTGCTGAAGATGGCCCGCGGTGGGCGTTGACGTCCGGGTGGTCCGGCCGGGGTCGCGGCACCACGTGACGGTGGTGGCCATGCTGCCGGACCCCGGCTTCGTGCTCAGCGCACTGCTGGAACGGGTCGATCATCCGCTGTTGAACCGCATCGAACCGTACGGCTACCGGGAGCTGGGCTCTGTCGACATGTCGGACCTCGTGGCGGCGCTGGACGCGGTGGGCGCGGAGGGACGTCATTTCGACGACCTCCGCGCACTGGCGGCGGTGTGTGCGGCGGACCGGTCGCTGACGATGGAGTTCGTGGGCGACTGACCAGGTCAGCAGTCCACGAGCTGGCTCGGCGCCACGTGGAACTCGTCTCGACCGGTCTCGGTTTCGACACCCCGTGGACGTCGAGTCGAGATGGTCACCAGGTCGCGGCCGCTCGCGTCGACCTGACGCGACACGATCTCGCAGTCCAGCTCGACATCGACCGGGTACGCCGCGTCGGGCGTGAGCCTGTCATCCGCATCGAAGATCGGCGGCTTGTCGAAGAGGCTCCAGACGGCTCCATCCGCGTCGACGAGATGAACCTCGACCCAACCGGGCTGAGGTTCATCGCTCACCCAACGCACGGCCTGGCATCTCACGCGTGTCATGCGGACCAGGTCAGGAGTACATCGCGAGCCAGATGGCGATGTAGTGGCAGATCGCCGCCACCACCGTCGCGGCGTGGAAGAACTCGTGGTACCCGAACACCTGCGGCCACGGGTTCGGCCACCGGGTCGCGTAGAACACCGCGCCGACCGTGTAGAGCGCCCCGCCGACCAGCAGCAACACCAGCGCGGCGACCCCGGCGTGGTGCAACAGCTCAGGCAGCACGAAGACCGCGACCCACCCGAGAGCGATGTAGATCGGCACCCCGAGCCACCGCGGCGCGTGCGGCCACGCCAGCTTCAGCGTCACGCCTGCCAGCGCGCCGATCCAGACGACCCAGAGCACCGTGCTCCCGGTTCCCGGATCCATCGCCAGCAAGGCGAACGGGGTGTAGGTGCCCGCGATGAACACGAAGATCATCGAGTGGTCCAGGCGCTTCATCCACGTGCGCACGCGGTTGGACTTCCACGTGACGCGGTGGTAGAGCGCCGAGACGCCGAACAGGCCCAGGACCGTCAGGCCGTAGACCGAAGTGGCCAGAGCGGCGCGCGCTGACACTGTGGACGCTGCCAGAGCGATCAGTGTCGCGCCGGTCGCCACGGAGGTGATGAACGACCAGAGGTGCAGCCACCCACGAAGGCGCGGCCGCAGTCCGGGCTGTGGAGGAATGGTCGCAGTGGTCACGGGAACCTAGGTTACGCGACCGTAGGTTTCGGGACCGCTGCTCAGTGATGAAGCTTGCACGGCGTACGCTGTTCGGACGTGGCACTCCGCACCCGTGTGAAAGACGTCGCTATCCACTTCTACGAGTGGATTCTCCGTCGCGAGCTGAGCGAGAACACGCAGGTGCCGAAGCACGTCGGCGTGGTCCTCGACGGCAACCGCAGGTGGGCGAGGGAAGCCGGGTTCACCGACGTCGCGCACGGGCACCGGGCCGGCGCGCGGAAGATTCTCGAGCTGCTCGACTGGTGCGGTGACGCCAAAGTGGAGGTCGTCACGCTCTGGATGCTGAGCACCGACAACCTCAACCGCGACATCGAAGAACTGGCCCCGCTGCTGGACATCATCGCGGACATCACCGACGAGCTCGCCGAGGACGGCAAGCCGTGGCGAGTCAGGCACGTCGGCGCCATCGACATGCTCCCCGCGGAGCACGCGGAACGTCTCACCAACGCCGCCAGCAAAACCAAGGACCGCACCGGCATCCAGGTCAACGTCGCCGTCGCGTACGGCGGCAGGCAGGAGATCGCGGACGCCGTCAGGAAGCTCCTGCAGGCGCACGCCGAGAGCGGTGGCACCATCGAGGAGCTGGCCGAGGTGCTCGACGTCGACCACATCGCGGAGCACCTCTACACGTCCGGCCAGCCAGATCCCGACCTGATCATCCGCACGTCCGGCGAGCAGCGGCTCTCCGGCTTCATGCTCTGGCAGTCGGCGCACTCGGAGTTCTGGTTCTGCGAGGCCTACTGGCCCGGCTTCCGGCGCACGGACTTCCTGCGGGCCCTGCGCGAGTACGCCAAGCGCCACCGCAGGTACGGCAGCTAGTCCCCCGGACAGCGAAAAGGGGCGCTCACCGCGAGGTGAGCGCCCCTTCGAGCGTGACGACGAGATCAGTCGTCGTAGCCCCAGTCGTCGCCGTCCTCGATGCCGCCGGCGGCGCAGGTCTCGGTGATGGAGGGCGAGTTCACCGGAACCGCGCCACCGAGCACCGCGACGTTGTTGCCGCACGCGCCCACAACACCGTTGAGGTTGTTGGCGTTGCCGACGACCAGCAGCGGCGCGTTCTCCCAGTGGTGGCCCTGAACGGCCATCGCGGGGGAACCAACAGCGAGGAACGCCGCGGCCGCGCCGAGAGCGGCACCTGCCTTCTTCAGCACGATTTTCTCCTTAAACGGGATATTGCGGTGAAAAACATCTGGGGGCGCCAGAAATGACGCCCCCAGACGCAGAACAAAAGAGGAGATCAGCCCTCGTCGACGATGCCGCCGGCGGCGCAGGTCTCGGTGATCGACGGCGAGTTGATCGGCACGGCGCCACCCAGGACACCGACGTTGTTGCCGCAGGCACCGATCGTGCCGTTGAGGTTGTTGCCGTTCAGCAGGACCAGCAGCGGGCCGTTCTTCCAGTGGTGTCCACCGTGGCCGTGGTGGCCCTCGCCCGCCATGGCGGCCGGGGCGAACGCGAGCGACAGCGCAGCAGCGGCCGCAACCGCGGCACAAGCCTTCTTCACGTCATTCTCCTTCATGTCGGGTCATCCCCGTCATTTCCGGAGTCTTCGGGGATCTCCGGAGGCTGGGGTCTCCGGGCGGAGACGCTATCGGTGCAGAACTCAATTGGCGGCCCGCATGACCCCATTGTGTGACCCCAAGATCAACAACATTCCCCAATCAGGTGGTCGTCCATTCACGATTCGGTCGCGAGTAAGACGCTGTGGTAGACGCTCTACGCTCTCCGACTCATGGACTCCAACGAGCTGGTGCGCGGATACCTGGTGCTGGGGCTGCGGCTCGGGCGCCTGGTGCACGGGTTCGTCGACTCGTTCACGGGCGACCCCGCGCTGAGCCGCGCCGTCGACAACGAACCGCGCCTGCACCCGCGCGCGCTCTCGGACCACGCGCGGCTGCTCCGCAAGGAACTTCCCGGCAGCGACCTCGCCGACCAGCGCAAACAGTTCCTCGACGCACACCTGCGCGCGCTGGAGTGCACCGCGCGCAAGCTCGCCGGCGAACGCGTCACGTTCATCGACGAGGTCGAGCAGTACTTCCAGGTCCGCATCCGCCCCGGTGACGAGGACGCGTACGCGCAGGCCCACCGCAACATCGACGCGGTGCTCGAGGGTCCGGGCTCGCTCACCGAACGCCTCCACGCCTTCCGCGCGGCCGACGAGGTGCCCGCACGCAGGCTCCAGGGCGTCGTGCAGGCCCTGTCGAGCGCTCTGCGGGACCGGGTGCGGCAGAAGTACGCACTGCCCGAGCAGGAGATCGTGGAGTACCAGGTCGTCACGAACAAGCCGTGGAGCGGCTTCAACTACTACCTCGGCGCCTACCGCAGCCGCGTCGCGATCAACGCCGACCTCGGCCACCGCATGTCGAACCTGCCGCACCTGGTCGCGCACGAGTCCTATCCGGGCCACCACACCGAGCACTGCCGCAAGGACGCGGGCCTGGTCGCCAAGCGCGGCCACGCCGAGCAGTCGATCTTCCTGATCAACACGCCCCAGTGCCTGATGGCCGAGGGCATGGCGGACCTCGGCCTGCACGCCGCGGTGGGGCCGGGCTGGGGCGTCTGGGCGGAGCAGATCTTCCGCGACCTGGGGTTGCGAATGGACGGCGAACTGTCCGAAAAGGTCGAATCAGCGGCATCCGGGCTGCTCACGGTGCGGCAGGACGCCGCCCTGCTGCTACACGATCGGGGTGCGGATCAGGATGACGTGGTTGCGCATCTGCGCAGGTGGCTGCTAGTGCCGGAGCGCCGCGCACGGCAGATGGTTCGCTTTCTGGCAGACCCGTTGTGGCGCGCGTACACCACCACTTACGTCGAAGGTGTGCGCCTGGTGAGGGCCTGGCTCGACGTCCGCGCACCCGGCGAGTCGCTCGATTCCCGGTACCTGAGGCTTCTCGACGAGCCTCTCGTGCCGAAATCGCTCGAATCCCAGGTGAGGGACGGCTTGTCGTGGCTCGCCCGCAACACCCACGAAAACAGCATCTGACCAGCGAAAACACGTCTGCGCTCACGTTGCGGGTTGTTTTCGGGCAGATGACAAATCCGGATTCACCTGTGTGGCTTCGTGCCGACGAGGTACTTCCGCAGGTAACTTCGAAAGCGGCGGGACGCGACCACTGCGGACCGCGCAGGGAGGCTCTGATCGTGGCAGACAACGTCGCGAGGGGGCCGGCACCCGGCCCTCGTGGTCGACCTGCCTGACGCCGTACCGGCGGAAGGCGAGACGACCGATCAGGGTGGTGCCTGGCCCAGCGAGGAGCGGACGCGGGTGCCGCGTTCGTGAGGGAGTTGCCGTGAACGCACGACGTCCCGCGAGCCGTTCCTCAGGCTCATCGCGCAGTTCTTCCTCCAGGCGCAAGTCCGCCGCCCCAGCCATCACGACATATGTGCTGGACACGTCGGTACTGCTGTCCGACCCACTCGCCGCCACCCGGTTCGCGGAGCACGAGGTCGTGCTGCCGCTCGTGGTGATCAGCGAGCTGGAGGGCAAGCGCCACCACCCCGAACTGGGCTGGTTCGCGAGGGAAGCCCTGCGTCTGCTCGACGACCTGCGCTTGCGGCATGGTCGCCTCGATTCGCCGATCCCCATCGGGGATCTGGGAGGCACCTTGCACGTCGAGCTCAACCACTCCGACCCGGAGGTGTTGCCATCAGGTTTCCGAACGGACTCCAACGACGCCCGGATCCTCGCCTGCTCTCTCAACCTCGCTGCTGAGGGGCGAAACGTCACTCTGGTGACCAAGGACATGCCGCTGCGGGTCAAGGCCGGATCGGTCGGCCTGCAGGCGGAGGAGTACCGGGCGCACGACGTGACCCTGTCGGGCTGGACGGGAATGTCCGATCTGGACGTTCCGCAGTCGTTGATAGACAGCCTGTTCAAGGAGAACGTCGTCGACCCGACCCAGTACGAGGACCTGGAGCACATCGCGGAACTGCCCTGCCACACCGGACTCCGGATGCTGGCGGGCACCTCGAGCGCTCTGGGCCGGGTTACCGCGGACAAGCAGATCAGGCTGGTGCGCGGAGATCGGGAGGCGTTCGGACTGCACGGAAGGTCCGCTGAGCAGCGGATCGCGCTGGACCTGCTGCTCGACGCCGATGTCGGCATCGTCTCGCTGGGCGGACGTGCGGGCACCGGCAAGTCGGCGCTGGCGCTGTGCGCCGGCCTCGAAGCGGTGATGGAACGCAGGCAGCACCGCAAGGTCGTGGTGTTCCGGCCGTTGTACGCGGTCGGTGGCCAGGAGCTCGGTTACCTGCCTGGCAGCGAGAACGAGAAGATGGGGCCGTGGGCGCAGGCCGTGTTCGACACGCTCGGCGCGCTGGTGAGCCAGGCGGTGCTGGAGGAGGTGCTGGACAGGGGCATGCTCGAGGTCCTGCCCCTCACCCACATCCGCGGCCGCTCGCTGCACGACTCCTTCGTGATCGTCGACGAGGCGCAGTCGTTGGAGCGCAACGTGTTGCTGACCGTGCTGTCCCGCCTGGGCAGCAACTCGCGGGTGGTGCTGACGCACGACGTGGCGCAGCGCGACAACCTGCGGGTGGGCCGGCACGACGGCGTGGCGGCGGTGATCGAGAAGCTGAAGGGCCACCCGCTCTTCGCTCACGTCACGCTGACCCGCTCGGAGCGTTCGCCGATCGCGGCTCTCGTCACGGAGATGCTGGAGGACTACGCCTCCTAGCGGTGTCCTGAGTGGAACGGCCCCGCGCGTTGCGCGGGGCCGTTCTTCTAGTCCAGGGCTCGTTTCATGAAGCCGCGCAGACCGAGCCCGCCGAAGCCCGCGATCGCGACGACGAGCACGAGCAGCACGATCGGCAACGGGATGTGCGGCACGTTCGGCACCAGCTCCGCGCGCATGCCCTCGCTCACGTACGTCAACGGGTTGAGCGCGCAGATCACCTTGAACCACAGCAGATCGTCGCTCAGCGACCGCCACGGGAACTGCGAGGAACCCGTGAACAGCAACGGCGTCAGGATCACCGCGAACATGACGTTGACCCGGCGTGCGGGCACCGACGTGCCGATGACCAGACCGACCGCGCCACCGGCCAGACAACCCAGGATGATCACGACGAGTGCGCCGGGAATCCCCGACCAGGCCCAGGAAACGTCGAGCATCACGAACCCGACCGGCACCATCAGAACGGCCGCGAAGAACCCGCGGATCGCGCCGAACACGATCTTCTCCACGGCCACGAGCGGGATTGAGATCGGCGCGAGGAGCCGGTCCTCGATCTCCCGCGTCCAGGAGAAGTCCAGCACCAGCGGCAGCGTGGTGTTCTGCAACGCGCCCAGGAAACCGTTCATCGCGATGATGCCGGGCAGCAGCACCTGGGCGAAGTCGTTCTGGACGTACCCGATGTCCCCCAGGACCTTCGCGAAGATGAACAGGATGAAGAACGGCTGGATGATCACCTGCGCGAGGAAGCTCGGCAGCTCGCGGCCCGTGACGAAGACGTCGCGCCACAGGATCGCCTGGAACGTCCTGATCTGGCTCACCGCAGCTCCCTGCCGGTCAGGTGGATGAAGACGTCTTCGAGGCTGGGCTTGCCGATCGCGACGTCGCTGACGACGACGTCGAGGTCCCGCAGCACGTTCAGCACCGCGGGCAACGTGATCGCGGTGTCGACGTCGGTGTAGACGCGGAACATGTTGTTCACTTCCTCGACCCGCTGCACACCGTCCACTTCGGACAACGCCTTGGTGGTCTTCGCGGGCTCGTGGCCGTTGGGGCTCACCGTGACGCTGACGGTGTTGCTGCCGGGCAGGCTCCTGGTGAGCTCTTCCGGTGTGTCGAGCGTGAGCAGCTTGCCGTGGTCGACGATGCCGACGCGGTCGCAGAGCTTGGCGGCCTCGTCCATGTCGTGCGTGGTGAGCACGACCGTGACGCCCTCCGCGTGCAGTGCGGCGACGCGTTCGTGGACGAAGAGCCTGGCCTGCGGGTCGAGTCCGGTGCTCGGTTCGTCGAGGAACAGCACCTTGGGCCGGTGCATCAGCGCGCGGGCGATCATCAGCCGTTGCGCCTGACCGCCGGACAACGTGTCCACGAGCGCGTTCTGGTGGTCCTTGAGACCCATCCGCTCGAGGATGTCGTCGGCGAGCTCCTGGCGTTCCCGCGGCCCGATGCCGTGGTAGGCCGCGTGGAACAGCAGGTTCTGCCGCGCGTTGAGCGAGCGGTCGAGGTTGTTGCGCTGCGGCACGACGGCGAGCAACTGCCGTGCGCGCTTGGAGTCCGCGACCACGTCGACGCCCTCGACGAACGCCTGCCCCGCGGTGGGGCGGACGCGCGTGGTGAGCACGCCGACGGTGGTCGTCTTGCCGGCCCCGTTGGGACCGAGCAGACCGAAGACCTCACCGCGGCGGACGGTGAAGCTCAGCCCGTCCACCGCAGGTTTTTGTCCTGTTCTATAGACTTTGCGGAGGTCTCTTACCTCGACCGCTTCGTCCATTCTCACCATCCCCCTGGCAAAGGCCTGCCTTCCGCGAACCCAGCCGCCGACTGGATGCCGAGAACAGCCCTGGAGTGGAATTCCTCCAACGAGGTCGCGCCGGCATACGTGCAGGCCGAGCGGACGCCGGAGGTTATCGCGTCCAGCAGATCCTCCACGCTCGGACGCACCGGGTCCAAGCGCATTTTCGACGTGGAGATGCCCTCTTCGAACAGCCCCTTCTTGGCCCGGTCGAACGCGTTGTCACTGCGCGTCCGCGCGGTCACGGCACGCTTCGACGCCATTCCGAAGGATTCTTTGTAGAGGTTTCCCCGCTCGTCGCGCTGCAGGTCACCGGGCGACTCGTAGGTGCCGGCGAACCAGCTGCCGACCATGACGCTGCTGGCCCCGGCCGCGAGCGCCAACGCGACGTCCCGCGGATGCCGCACACCGCCGTCGGCCCAGACGTGCTTGCCGAGCTTCCGCGCCTCGGCCGCGCACTCCGCGACCGCGCTGAACTGAGGCCGCCCCACACCCGTCATCATCCGCGTGGTGCACATCGCGCCCGGCCCGACACCGACCTTGATGATGTCCGCGCCGGCCTCGACCAGATCCCGCACACCTTCGGCCGTGACGACGTTGCCCGCCGCGACCGGCACGCCGGGGTTGGCGTCCTTCACGGCCCGGAGCGCGGTGAGCATCTTCTCCTGGTGCCCGTGCGCGGTGTCCACGACGAGAACGTCCACACCGGCCTTGACCAGCGCCTCGGCCTTGGCCCGCACATCGCCGTTGACCCCGACCGCGGCCGCGATCCGCAGCTTGCCGGCGTCGTCGGTGGCGGGCCGGTAGACCTCCGCCCGCAACGCCGTCAGCTCGGTCAGCACACCGCTGAGCCGCTGCTCGTCGTCGATGCCGAGCGCGATCTTGTACGCACTGTGGTGCAGCTGGTCGAAGACGTCCTGCGGCTTCGTGGCGAGCGGCAGCTTCAGCACGTCGGTGTTCATCACGTCCCCGAGGCGCGCGAACCGGTCGACGCCCGTGAGCGCAGCCTCGTCGACGACCCCGATGGGCCTGTTGCCGTCATCCACGACGATCACTGCGCCGTGCGCCCGCTTGTGCAGCAGGTTCCACGCGTCCGCCACCGCATCGCCCGTGGTGAGCGTCAGCGGCGTGTCCCAGACGGGATGCCGCTCCTTGACCCACGCGATGATCTCCGCCACCGCCTCGGTGGGCACGTCCTGCGGGATGACGACGAGCCCGCCGCGCCGAGCGATGGTCTCGGCCATGCGCCGCCCGGCGACAGCCGTCATGTTCGCGACGACGATCGGGATCGTGGCCCCGGTGCCGTCCGAAGTGGAGAGGTCGACGCCGAACCGCGACTCCACGGCACTGCGGCCGGGAACGAGGAACACGTCGTCGTAGGTCAGGTCGTAAGAGGGTCGATGCCCTTCGATGAACCGCACGTGCTTCCACGATACCCGGTGCGTCTCACTTGGGCATGCGACCTCGGCCTTGCTCGCTCGTCTCCCCGGCGGTCAGTCGGAGCTGGACCACCACGACACGTCCGGACCGTCCGGCGTGAGGACCGGCAGCCACGCCTCGTCGAACTGGTCGATCCTGCTCTCGTCGAGGACCAGCGGCACGGGCTCGGCGAGTTGCCACGGTGGCGCAGGATCGTCGTCCACAGCGTAGTCGAAGACGCGCACGAGGTAGCCCTGCACCCCGTCCCGGACTCGTAGTCGCCGTCCGAGCCCGCCCCCCGCGCTTCCTCACCTTGCGGAACGAAGGGAAAGCCGTTTGAGTTCCCGGCTGTCCACAGCTTAGCCAGCACGGTGTTTCCGCAGGTCGAACGACCACGACCTGTGGACAACTCGAGATCATGGTTTCCAGACGTAGCCCGTGGTCGTGGTGACCGGCACGAACCCGAGCCGCTCCAGGATCGGCCGACTGTCCTCGGACGCGTCGACCTGGAGGTACTTGATGCCGCGCTGCACGGCCATTCGCGCACGATGGGCGACGAGCGCGCGGTAGATGCCCTTGCCGCGCCACTCGCGGAGTGTGCCGCCGCCCCACAGGCCGGCGAACTCCGTGCCGGGCACGATCTCGATGCGCGAGGACGAGACGACCTGACCATCGGCTTCCGCGATCACCGCGACGACGTTCGGGTCGTCCTTCTTCTCGATCAGGCGGTCGACGAGCCAGTCGTGCTTCCTGCCGAACACCTTGGTGGCCGTGGCGGCGAGGCGGTGCACGTCGGCCTCGTCCGCGACCTCCCGCAAGACGATGCCGTCGAGCTCGACCGGCGTGGTCATCTCCTCGGCGAGGCCGATGAGCACGGTTTCCCGGCCATCGGACTCGAAGCCGGCTGCGAGCAGGCGTTCGGGCAGGTCAGCAGGGGTGTCGTGACCCCACGTCTTCCACTCGACGCCCTGGCCACGCTCGGCGAAGAAGTCGCGTTGGCGGGCGATGAGCTCGTCGAGCCCGGCACCGCTGACGCCCAGGTCGGGCGGGCCCCCGACGAAGCCGCTGCGGCGCGGCCAGCTCACGCGGAAGACAGGACCGTCGCGGTGGACGGTGGCACCTGGGTCCAGGACCGTCCACTCGGCGGGGCGGGACTGGTCGTCGAACGCGCGGAGCAGCGCGGCAGCATCGGTCACTGGCCCGACGCTATTGCCGGGTGTCGGTGGGCCGCACGCGATTTTCCGCGTTGGCGCGCCGCCTCCACCACGGGCGGTGCGGCTATTCGTCGGTCGGCACGCGACGCGGTAGCGGGATCGGCGACCGGCACGGGCCACAACGCATCCGCTGACCACTCAGGTGGGTTCGCCGGCCAGCGCGACCCACGCGATCGCGATCAAGGCCGCGCCCGCGACCACACGAAGCAACCCGGCAGCACCACACAGGTTTCCGGCACTGGCGTGCCACCACCCGCGGGCACCGCCACCCGTCAGTCGGCACGCGTCACGGCAGCGGAATCGACGACCGGCACGGGCCGCAACGGATTCGCTGACACGCCGTCGGCCGCACGTTCCGCACCTGACGCACCCAGGCAGGACTGGCCACCGCAACGGTGGCGCCTCTGGCCGGTCAGCTCTCGGGATTCACTTGTGCCGCAGGAAGAAGTGCCCTCACCTCCTCGATCGTTGTGGCCTCCGACGGATCCTTGTCCGGGCGGTAGCGCACGACACGGGCGAACCGCAGCGCTACGCCGCCGGGATAGCGCGGCGAGACCTGGACGCCGTCGAGTTCGATCTCGATCACCAGTTCCGGGCGGACCTTGACCACCCAGTCGTTCTGCTCGGTGGCGATCTCCTGCAACGCCGTGGTCTGCCACTTGAGCAGCTCGTCGGTGAGGCCCTTGAAGGTCTTGCCGACCATCACCGGCGGGCCGCCGTCCGGGTCGCGGGCGCCGAGGTGCAGGTTCGACAGCCAGCCGCGGCGGCGGCCGCTGCCCCACTCGACGCCGAGCACCACCAGGTCGAGCGTGTGCACAGGCTTCACCTTCTGCCAGGCCCTGCCGCGTCTGCCCGCCGCGTAGGGCGAGGCCAGGGACTTCACCATCACGCCCTCGTGGCCTGCGGACAGCGCCGCCGTGACCACCTCCGCGGCCTCCTCCGGTGACGGGTCCAGCACACCGGGGATGACGTGTTCGCCCGCCGCCTGCCGCAGTGCGGCGAGGCGGTCGCGCAACGGTTCGTCGAGCAGGTCCTTGCCGTCGAGGTGCAGGCAGTCGAAGAAGTACGGGTGCAGCAGGAGCTCGCGCTCGTCCTGCGCTCCGAAACGGCTCATCGTCTCCTGGAACGGGCGCGGTCTCCCCTCGTCGGTCAGCGCCAGGGTCTCGCCGTCGAGCACCACCGACGCGCACGGCAGCCCGCGCACGAGCTCGACCAGCTCGGACACCGTCTTGGTGATCTCGCGCAACGTGCGGGTGTAGACGTGGACCTCGTCGCCGGAGCGGTGGACCTGGATGCGCGCGCCGTCGAGCTTGTGTTCGACCACGCAGCTGCCGAGCTCGTCCAGCGCCTCGTCCAGCGACTCGGCGGGCGAGGCCAGCATGGGGCGCAGCGGCCGGCCGACCTCCAGCCGGAACGCCTCCAGCGCCGCCGCACCGCCGTCGAGCGCGGCCACGGCCGTCTCAGGTAAGCGGCCCGACAGCATGAACGCCCGCCGCACCACCTCCCCCGGCACGTCCGCGGCCGAGGCGATCGCGTCCAGCATCACCCCTTCGAGTGCACCTTGGCGCAGTTCGCCCGTGAGCAGCCTGCGTAAGAAGTCCTGCTCTGCCTCCGTGGCACGGCCGAACAGCGCCACCAACAGGTCGACCCGGCGCTGCGCCGAGCCCTTGCCGGACGTGGTCGCCACCTCGGCGAGCGCGGCGTCGACCTCCTCGACCGTGAGCCCGGCCGCGACGGCCGGAGGCACGGACAGGTCGAACACCGTGCGCCAGCCCGCGCCGATGCGACCCTGCTGCGGCGTGCCTATGAGGAAGGACACCACCGCGATCACGACGTCGGCCGACGCCGAGCGCAGCAACGCCGACAACGCCTTGACCTTGGCAAGGCGCGACCGGGTCGCCGCCACGGCGGCCGACGTGTCGACTACTTCGGAGAGGAGCACGGGTCTCATGGTGCACCCGAGCACTGACAATTTCTCGAGGCTCGGGTTAGGCTGACCGCGACGACCGTTCTACCTGGGGGTTTGCCGGACCATGCGTGCTTTCAAGATCGTTGCTGCCGCTCTGCTGTTCGCCGCCGTCGCGGCACTCGCGGGGCCCGGCACCAGCGACCGGGAGCACATCATGAGCGTCGACACGAGCTCCGCGCGCGAGCACATCCTCTAGGCCACGGCGACCTTCGCGATCTCCCTGACCGCCTCCCGCAGGCGGTCGGGCGTGAGCGACGCGTACCCCAGCACCAAACCGGGCCATGTTGGCGTGCGCGTGTACTGCGCCAACGCCCAGACGTGCACCCCACGCTCCTCAAGCCTGCTCTTCAGCGCGAGGTCGTCCGTCCCGTCAGGCATGCGCAACACCACGTGCAGACCGGCCGCAACGCCGATGGACTGCCATGCGGGCAGATGTTCCGCAACGGCTTCCAACAACGCGTCCCGCCTCTTCCGGTAGAGCGCGCGCGTACGGCGCAGATGCCGGTCATAGCCACCCGTCCGCAACATGTGCGCGAACGCGGCCTGAGGGATCGTGCCGGTCCCCATGTCGTTGTACTGCTTGCGTTTCACGATGCCCTCGCGCAGACGTTCGGGCACCACCAGCCATCCGAGCCTGAGCGCGGGCGCCAGAACTTTGCTCGTCGTGCCCTGGTACACCACGTGCTCTGGAGCCAGCGCCTGCAACGCTCCCAGGGCCGGCCTGTCGTAGCGGTGCTCGGCGTCGTAGTCGTCCTCGATGATCAACCCATCACGCTCGCGCGCCCACTCCACGAGCGCGCGCCGTCGTTCCGGGTGCAGCACGACGCCCAGCGGGAACTGGTGCGCCGCCGTCACGAGGACGGCGCGACAGTCCGTTTTGGACAGAAGATCGACGCGGATCCCCTTGTCGTCCACGGGAACCGGCACTGTGGTCAGCCCGTGCGACTGCAACATGTGCTCGCCGCCGAAGTGGCTCGGCTCCTCGATCGCGATGCTGCCGTTCAGGACCCGCGCGGTGAGCTGCAAGCCGTCCGCCGCGCCGTTGGTGATCACCGCGTCCCGTGCCACGACCGCGCGAACCCGCGCCAGGTAGTCGACGATCTCCTTGCGCAGTCCCACGAATCCGGCCGGATCGGGGTAGGCGAGGTCGTCGTCGGGCAGCTCGGCGAGCGCGGCGCGATGAGCCGCAACCCATTCGGCACGGGGAAACGCGCCCAGCGCGGGCAGTCCGGGCCGCAGGTTGAACCGCCACCGCTGCGGCGGCTCCGGCACACCGGACGCGCCGGCGGGCCCGAGACTCGCGACCGTCGTCCCCGAGCCGCGCCTGGTGGTGAGGTAGCCCTCCGCGACGAGCTGCGTGTACGCCGACGTCACCGTCCCGCGCGCGACGCCGAGCTGGGCGGCCAGATCACGGCTGGACGGCAGCCGCGTCCCCGGCACGAGCCGCCCGTCCCGGATGGCCCTGCGAAGTTCGACCTCCACCCCGCGACGCCGCTGGTGCCCCGGCAACAGCAGCTCGCGAAAAGTGGTCCAGTTCGTGCTCATTGAAGTGGAGCTTAAACCTGGACCAGTTCAGCGCAAGGCTTGGTGGCATGAAAATCGGGGTGGCCGCGGGAGCGACAGCGGCATCGATCGTCGGCGCGTCAGTTCCGGTCACGGGCATGCTGGAGGGCTACCCGGTCCTGACCGGCCAGGCCATGCGTTACGCGCTGGGCGCAGCCGTGTTGTTGCTGGTAGCGCGCCGCCTGCCCATGCCGTCGTGGCGCGACATCCCACCACTCCTGGGCGTGGTCGCGTCGGGCATGCTCGGCTTCAACGCTCTGCTCATCGCCGCTCAGCAGTACGCGGAACCGGGCTTCGTGGCCGCGGTCATGGGCGGCTCCCCCGTTGCTCTGGCTCTGCTGTCCCGCCAACGGACCGTGTCCGCCATTGTGGGCGCTGTGGTGGTGGCGGCGGGCATCGTGCTGTTGTCGGGCGGCGGTTCGTGGCACGGTCCAGGCCTCGTGCTCGCGTTGCTCACGATGGCCGGTGAGGTGTGCTTCACGCTGTTCGCCGTCGGAGTGGTGCGACGCCTCGGCGTGCTGGGCGTGGCCACGTGGACGTGCCTGCTGGCGACGGTGATCGGCGCGGTCGTCGGCACGTTCGTCGGCGGCTGGCAGGTGCCGAACACCAGGCAGACCTTCGCTCTCGTGCTGCTGGCCGTGGTGGTGACCGCGCTCGCGTTCGGGCTCTGGTACTTCGCCGTGAACCGGCTGGGCTCGGACCGCGCGGGCGTGCTCATCGGCCTGATGCCGGTGTCCGGGCTGGCGACGTCGGTGTTGCTGGGCCTGCAGGAACTCACGCTCGTGTCGGTCGTTGGCGTCACCACGGTCGCACTCGGGTGCGTCATCGGGCTCCGCAGGGGACCACACCACACACACGACGCCGGCCGGGTACCCCCAAAATCAACAATAGCGAGCGGGTCTGACACTCCGGCGGGAGTTGTTGTGCCGTAACGGCCGTCAGGCTCCCTGTCAGAGCTTGCCGCCCCGGAAGGACGCCATCGCGTCGGCGGCGTCCTTCAGCAGGGAGAGGCGTCCGGTCGCCTGACCGTCGAACGTCGTGAGCATGGTCAGCACGAACCAGGCGACTGCCGCGACGACGAACGCGCCGCCCATCGGGCCGCTCAGGTCGAGGCCGGCGACCTTTGCTCCGAACACGGCCGCCAGCGGGATGAGGCCCAGTACGAGGCCGCGGACGGCGTTGCCGAGCACGGCCAGGCGGCGTGGGCCTGGCGGCGCGGTGGGGAGTTCGTCGAGGCTGCCGCGCACGAGCACGTGGATCAGGTTGACGATCTCCGCCTGCAGGTCCGTCCGGGTTTCCCTGCGCGGCAGGACGATCCAGAGGTCGAACGAGCGCAGCCGCTGGGCGCACTGGCGGCATCTCGACCGCCAGGTGTGGCGGCTCAACGGGTTCGTGAGCTGGATCTGTTTCCAGAAGTGCGATTCGAGCACGACGGCCGCGTTGTCCAGCAGGCCCAGGAGACGGGACTGGTCATCGAGCGCACGGGGGTTGTTCAGCGCATGCGCCAGCGCGAAGAGCTCGGTCAGGAGCGCGAGCCGTGGTTGCGTGCGCAGGGCGGACCGGCGCCGCAGCCAGTTCGCCGGCCCCAGCGTCGGGGCCATGAGGCCGAACAGGGTCACCGGGACCAGGGCGAAGCCGGTCACCGCGATGCGCCACATCTCCGCCGCGATCGTGTCCAGCAAGGCGTCCGCCGGGCCCGCCGCCCGCCAGAGCAGGTAGAGGCCGCCGACCACGCCGGCTGTGCCGACCCCGTAGACGAACACCTGCAGACCAAGCGGCAGCCTTCTGAGGAAGGCGTTCAGCCCGTGGAGTGCCAGAACGCCCGTCAGCCAGCCGCCGACGTAGAACACCGCGGCGAGCCAGCCGGAAGAGGACCTGTTCGCGAGCAGAACGAACAGAAGAAGAAGCCCGCTGTAGAACAGAAAATTGATCAGTCTTTCCGTGGTGGCGTCGATCCGCCGTTTGCGTGCTTCACGACGCGCCCGCCAGCGGTAGGACTCCCGGTACGCGGCGGCGAGGTCCGGTGCGAGCTCGTCGTCCGCGACCGCGTGCAGCACGGCCTCGCGGTCGCGCAACGCGGTGCGGACGACGTCCCGCACACGGGAACCGGCGCCGAGGTCTGGAAGTCCCACGGCCGGAGGTTCGCGGCCGAACGCTCAGGCGTTACCGATCACCCGAGATCGGGGCCCTGCGAACGCAGGTCGTCGACCCGAGACATCGCGTCGCGCAGCTCACCGAGCCACGAGTCGGCGTGCTCCCCGACCAGCCGCACGGCCCACGCCAGGGCGTCCGCGCGGGAGCGGGCCACGCCTGCGGCCACCAGGGTGTCGAGCACCTGGCGTTCCGGCTGGCGCAGGCGCGTCATCACCGGCACGGCCAGGTGCGTGAACAGCTCTCGGGTGCCGCCCAGGGAGGCCCCCCAGGCGACCTTGCGGCCGTAGCGGTGCTCTGCCTGGCGGGCGATCTCGATGCGCTCGTCGCGCGTCTCCTCGCGCCACCGGGAGATGCGGCCCGACTCGGCCGCGGCGCGGGAGGCGTCGTCGAACTCGCCTTCCAGTGGCGTCAGCGTGCCGATGACCGTGATCTCCTCGCGGTCCACGATCACCTCGGGCGCGCCCGTGAACCAGCCGTCGGGCAGCCTGCCCGTGAACCAGGCCGCCGCGTCGTCGGCCGACGGCAGGTCAGCCTGCTGCCAGCCGCCTCTTCCTCGCCATCCTCGTCCCATGTCACTCACTCCTGATTACATGATTACGTCGTTACCGACGTTACGCCTGCAATCAGCTACCGAGTGTTCGCCGTCAGCGAAGTGACCAGCGCATCCACCGACACAACAGGCCTGTCGCACACGTAGCCGCGGCACACGTAGGCGGCGGGTGCCTCATCCACCAACGGGCGATCTTCCAGCAACGGCGCGGACGCGGGCTCTCCTGCCACGACGACGCCGCCTCCTGGCACATGCGCGACCGCCGCCGCCCACAGCGACGCACGGCGCGGGTCGTCGCCCGCGCCGACTACGGCCACCTGCAACGGGCCCGCGACCAGGGTTTCGGCGACGGTCAGCCAGTGGCCGGCGAAACGAGGTGCCCGTGCGGCCAGCAGACCGGCGCGGGTCACGGCCGCCGAAGCAGCCTCGAAATACCGTGAAGAACGATCAACGCCGGACAGCAGAGAAGCCGTCAGCAAAGCCGCGGCCAGGGAAGACGCACCCGACGGCGACGCGTTGTCGGTGGAGTCGGCGGGGCGGCGCACCAACGTCTCCGCGTCGTCGGCGGTGTCGTAGTAGGCGCCGGGCGAGTCCGGTACGGCGAAACGAGAGAGAGCGGTGTCCAACAGGCCGCACGCCAGGTCGAGCCAGCGGATCGAGCCCGTCACCTGGTGCAGCGCCAGCAGGCCGTCGGCCACGCAGCCGTAGTCCTCCAGCACGCCGAACGACGGACCCGCGACACCGTCACGAGACGTGCGCAGCAGCCTGCCCTCCACCAGATGCACCGAGGCCAGCAACGTCGCCGCCTCCGAGGCAGCCGTGATCCAAGCGGGCTCACCGAAGAACGCGCCCGCTTCGGCCAGCGCCGCGATAGCCATGCCGTTCCACGCGGCGACCACCTTGTCGTCACGGCCTGGCTGCGGGCGCGCGGCACGAACAGCCAGCAACGCCGACCGCACGTCCTCCCCCGGCTCCGACACGAACCGCAAGGTCGACTTGCCGTCCTCGAAGTTCGGCTCGGAGGTCACCCCGAACGCAGCGGCAGCATCCCCGAGCTCATCGAACGACCACACGTAGGTCAGACCCTCGACGCCCTGAGTGTCCGCGTCCAACGACGCCGCGAACCCGCCCTCCGCCGTCCTCAGATCACGCAGCAAGAACCCAGCCGTGTCCCGCGCGACCCGTTCATAGCGCTCAGAACCGGTCACGCGCGTCAGACGCGTGTAGAAGCGAAGCAGCAAAGCGTTGTCGTACAACATCTTCTCGAAGTGCGGCACCACCCACGACGCGTCGACGCTGTACCGCGCGAAACCACCGCTGAGCTGGTCGTACATGCCGCCGTTCGCCATCGCGTCGGCCGTCGCGGTCGCCATCGAGATCGCCTCGACCGAACCCGTGCGTTCGTGGTGGCGCAGCAGGAACTCGACCACCATCGACGGCGGGAACTTCGGTGCGCCACCGAATCCTCCGTTGCGGCGGTCGAACTCGCCGAGCAACGACACGACCGCGCCGGACAACGCCTCTTCATCCACAGTGGATGGAGGCAGCGGCGCGGTGTGCCGGGAAATCTCCTCCACCACAGCGGAAGCCGACTCCAGGATCTCGCCAGGGCGCTCGGCCCACGTCGCCGTCACGGCCTCGACGAGCTGGGTGAACGACGGCATGCCCGGCCGCGGCGACGGCGGGTAGTAGGTGCCCGCGTGGAACGGCCGCGCGTCCGGCGTCAGGAACACCGTCATCGGCCATCCGCCCTGGCCAGTCATGGCCTGCGTGACCTCCATGTACACCGCGTCGACGTCCGGACGTTCCTCGCGATCCACCTTCACGGACACGAAGTGCTCGTTCACGAACGCGGCGACAGCAGGATCTTCGAACGACTCGTGCGCCATCACGTGACACCAGTGGCAGGCCGCGTAGCCGACGGACAGCAGCACCGGGACGTTGCGCCGTCGTGCCTCCGCGAACGCCTCCTCGCCCCACGGCCACCAGTCGACCGGGTTCTCAGCGTGCTGCAGCAGGTACGGGCTGGTCGCGTCCGCGAGTCGGTTCGCCATGCCTCCACCCTAAATCGCCTGCGGAAACAACGACTCTCGATCAGACTCGACCTCGTGTTGCTCACCATGACCACGACCCACCAGCCGGCGACCGATCTCGGTCACCTGCTGCACAAGCACCCGGACCGGGCTCAGTCCTTCACGACGAGCTCGGGTGTCGCGCACGTCTTCTACCCGAAGGCGACGAACGAGGAATGCACGGTCGCCCTCCTGCTGGAGGTCGACCCGATCGCGCTGGTGCGAGGTCCTGGCAGCACGCTCACCCAATACGTCAACGACCGCCCGTACGCGGCGGGGTCGTTGCTCACGGTCGCGCTCGGCAGTGTGTTCCGCACGGCGATGAACGGCCGCAGCGAGAGCTACCCCGAGCTGGCGAACACGCCGATTCCGCTGGTCATCCGCATTCCCGCGCTGCCGCACCGGCTCGCGGACCGGCTGTTCACGCCGCTCGGCTGGACGGTCGAGATCACCGAACACGGCGAGCGCCACGGCGACGTCACGCTCACCGGCACCGTCCGGCTGAGCGACGCCCTGAAGCACCTCTACGTGCTGCTGCCCGTGCTCGACGGCGGCAAGCACTACTGGGTCGCCGCCGACGAGGTCGACAAGCTGCTCAAGGCAGGTGACGGCTGGCTTTCCCAGCACCCGGACAAGGAGCTGATCACCACCAGGTACCTGGCGCGCAAGCGTCCGTTGATCACCTCCGCGCTGGAACGTCTCGCGGACGTCGACGAGGTCGAGCCGGAGGAGCTCGACAACGCGCTCACCGAACCGAAGATCTCTCTTGCCGCACAGCGCAAGGAGGCGGTGATCAAGGCGCTCAAGCAGGCAGGGGCCCAGCGCGTGCTCGATCTCGGCTGCGGCGGCGGCGCGTTGCTGCGCGAGCTCGTCAAGGACCCCGGGTTCACCGAGATCCACGGTGTCGACGTGTCCGCGAAGGCGTTGCAGGAGGCCGCGCGCAAGCTGCACCTCGACCGCCTGGACGACCGCCGGCGCGAGCGGATCACGTTGCGGCAGTCGGCTTTGACGTACGCGGACACCGCGCTCGCCGGGTACGACGCGGCGGTGCTGATGGAGGTCGTCGAGCACGTCGACCCGTCGCGCCTGCCCGCGCTGGAACACTCGGTGTTCACCGTCGCACGGCCGCGCACGGTCCTCGTGACCACGCCGAACGTCGAGTACAACCCGCTGTTCGAAACGCTGCCGGAAGGCCAGCTGCGGCACTCCGACCACCGTTTCGAATGGACTCGCGCCGAGTTCCAGGAGTGGGCGGACGGCGTCGCGGAACGCCGCAACTACACCGTGAGTTACGTGCCGATCGGACCGGAGGACGCCGACCGCGGTGCGCCGACCCAGATGGCCGTGTTCACCTCGAAGGGAGGAAAGAACTGATGGAGCTGAAGATCCCCGACCTGTGCCTGGTGGTGCTCGTCGGCGCGTCCGGTTCGGGCAAGTCCACGTTCGCTCGCAGGCACTTCCTCCCCACGCAGGTGCTGTCGAGCGACTACTTCCGCGGGCTCGTGTCCGACGACGAGAACGACCAGTCGGCGTCCGCAGCCGCGTTCGACGTGCTCCACTACGTGGCGGGAAAGCGGCTGGAGGCCGGCAAGGTCACCGTCGTCGACGCCACCAACGTGCAGGCGCCCGACCGCGCCAAGCTGATCGAGGTCGCGAAGAAGGCCAACGTGCTGCCGGTCGCGATCGTGCTCGACACGCCGACCGACGTGTGCCTGAAGCGCAACGCGCAGCGGCCGGACCGCGACTTCGGCGCGCACGTCGTGAAGCGGCACCGCTCGGCGCTGCAGCGGTCGTTGAAGTACCTGGGCAAGGAGGGGTTCAAGCGCGTCCACGTGTTGCGCTCGGAGTCCGATGTGGACAGCGCGACCATCGTGTACGAGCGGCTGCTCAACGACTTGCGGCACGAGACCGGCCCGTTCGACGTGATCGGTGACGTGCACGGCTGCCGCGCCGAGCTGGAGGAGCTGCTGACCGACCTGGGCTACCAGGTCCAGCGCGACGACGAGGGCCGTGCGGTCGACGCGATCCCGCCGGGCAGCCGCAAGGCGGTCTTCGTCGGCGACCTCGTCGACCGCGGCCCGGACACGCCTGGCGTGCTGCGCCTGGTCATGGGAATGGTCGGCAACGGCCACGCCCTGAGCGTGCGCGGAAACCACGAGGAGAAGCTCGTGCGCGCGTTGCGCGGCCACAAGGTGACGGTCCAGCACGGGCTGGAGAAGTCGCTGGAGCAGCTCGCGCACGAGTCGGAGGAGTTCCGCCGTGCTGCCACGAAGTTCTGCGACGGCCTGGTGGCGCACTACGTGCTCGATGGCGGCAACCTCGTCGTCGCGCACGCCGGTCTGCCTGAGCGCTACCACGGCCGTGCGTCGGCCAAGGTGCGCAGCTTCGCTCTGTACGGCGACACGACCGGCGAGACCGACGAGTACGGCATGCCGGTGCGCCTGCCGTGGGCGAACGACTACCGCGGCAACGCGATGGTGCTGTACGGACACGTCCTGGTGCCCGAGGCCGAGTGGATCAACAACACCATGTGCCTCGAGACCGGTGTGGTGTTCGGCGGGAAGCTGACCGCGTTGCGCTACCCGGAGAAGGAGCTCGTCTCCGTCAAGGCGCACGAGGTCTGGTACGCCAACGACCGCCCGCTGGAGACCCTGGTCGTCCAGCGCGAGCCGGACGTCCTGGCGTTGAGCGACGTCACGGGCCTGCGCCGGATCGAGACGTCGCTGCTCGGTGCCGTCACGATCCGCGCGGAGCAGTCCGCCTCGGCGTTGGAGGTCATGAGCCGGTTCGCGATCAACCCGCACGACCTGCTGTACCTGCCGCCGACGATGGCACCGACGGCGACCTCGCAGCGCGACGACGTGCTGGAGCACCCGGACGAGGCCTTCGCCGAGTACCGGGCGGCCGGTGTCGCCCAGGTGATCTGCGAAGAGAAGCACATGGGTTCCCGCGCGGTGTTGTTGGTGCGCAAGGAAGGTGGCGCGATCTACACGCGCACCGGCCGTGCGTTCTTCGACGGCGCGCTGGGCGACGAACTGCTCGACCGCGTGCGCGGGGCGGCGAAGCCGTTGTTCGACGAGTTCTCGACGGACTGGCTGCTGATCGACGCCGAGCTGATGCCGTGGAACGCCAAGGCGTCCGGGTTGATCCGCGAGCAGTACGCGGCAGTCGGTGCGGCGGCGGGCGGAGCGCTTCCGGTGGCGGTCGAAGCACTGGAAGCGGCGAAGGCACGGGGCATCGACGTCACGGACCTGCTGGCGCGCACGGCTCAGCGCTCGGCCAACGCCGCGGCCTACCGCGCGGCGTACGAGCGGTACTGCTGGCCGACCGACGGGCTGGAGGGCGTGCGGATCGCGCCGTTCCAGCTCCTGGCAGTCGAGGGACGGACGTTCCACGACCGTTCGCACCTGTGGCACCTGGAGACGTTGAGCCGGCTCGAAGGTCCGTTGTTCCAGCAGACCAGGCACCTCGTGGTCGACACCGCGGATCCGGCCGCCGGCGTGCGGTGGTGGGAGGAACTGACCGAGGCGGGAGGTGAGGGGATGGTCGTGAAGCCGCTCGCGAACCTCGGCGGACGGGTGCAGCCGGGCGTGAAGGTGCGCGGGCGCGAGTACCTGCGGATCATCTACGGCCCCGACTACACGTCGCCGGAGAACCTCTCGCGGCTGCGCAAGCGTTCTCTCGGCCGCAAGCGCGGGCTCGCCCTGCGCGAGTACGCCCTGGGCATCGAGGCACTCGAACGCGTAGCGCGCGGCGAACCGTTGTGGCGCGTGCACGAGTGCGTTTTCGGTGTGTTGGCGTTGGAATCGGAACCGGTGGACCCACGACTGTGATCCTCGAAGCGATCATCGGGTCGCACGCCTACGGGCTCGCGACTCAGGACTCCGATGTGGATAGACGCGGTGTGTTCGTCGCGCCCACGGAGGCGTTCTGGCGCCTGGAGAAGCCCCCGACGAGCGTCGAGGGCCCAGGGCCGGAACGGCTCAGCTGGGAGGTCGAGCACTTCTGCAGGCTGGGGCTGAAGTCGAACCCGACGGTGCTCGAAACGCTGGTGAGCCCGCTGGTGGAGATCAGCACGCCTCTCGGAGAGGAACTGCGGGACCTGCTGCCCGCGTTCCTCTCCCGGTACGCGGTGCGGGCGTTCACGCGCGCGACGGAGATGCAGCTGTCGCGCGCGGGACGCAACCTCAAGCCGAAGCAGCTCATGCACGTCGTGCGGCTGCGGTTGGTGGGCCTGCACCTGCTGCGCACCGGCAGGTACGAGATCACGGCCGACCGCGCGCTGCTGAAGATCCGCGACGGCTCGATGCCGTGGGACGACGCCGTGGCGTGGGCGCACCGGCTCGGGGACGAACTGGCGCACGCCGACGGCCCTCTTCCCGAGGAACCGGACCGGGCACGTGTGGAGGACTGGCTGATTTCGGTGCGCAGGAGGTCGTTGTGAGTTACGAGGTTCCCGACCTGAGCGCGGTCGTGGCCGAGCAGTCCCACGGGCTGCTCTTCGCGACCGTGTCCGGCGCGCACCTGTACGGGTTCCCGTCGCGCGACTCGGATGTCGACCTGCGCGGCGTGCACGTCCTGCCGCCGGAGGAGGTGGTCGGCCTGCGCCGCGGACCCGAGACCAAGGAACGGATGTGGGTGCGCGACGGCGTCGAGATCGACCTCGTGACCCACGACGTGCAGAAGTTCTGCAAGCTCCTCACCCGCCCCAACGGCTACGTGCTCGAACAGCTGCTGTCACCGCTCGTGGTGCACACCACCGAGGGGCACCGGAAGCTGGCGGAGCTCGCCGCCGGATGCCTCACCAACCGGCACGGGCACCACTACCGCGGATTCGCCGTCACCCAGTGGCGGCTGTTCGAGCGGACCGGCGAGATCAAGCCGCTGCTCTACACGTTCCGCGCGCTGCTGACCGGCGTGCACCTGCTGCGCACCGGCGAGGTGAACGCGCACCTGCCGACGTTGCTGGAAAAGCTCGACGGGCCGGACTACCTGCCCGCGCTCATCGAGGCGAAGGTCCTCGGCGAGCACCGGGGGCTCGCCGGCGTGCCGCACCGGCCCGCTCCCGAACGGCTGGAGGCCGACCTCGCGCACTGGCAGGAGGAGCTGCGGGCCGCGCGGGAGACCAGCGACCTGCCCGAACACCCGCCCGCCTTCGAGGCGGTGCACGAGTTCGTGGTCGCGACGCGGCTGAGCTAGTCCTTCTTCTTCTCCTCCGCGGCCTCGTCCGCGGTCGGCGCGGGCTCGTCGAACGACGCCGGCACCCGCTTGAGGTGCTTGTTCATCGACTTGACCAGGAAGAAGACGGCGATGAAGAAGAGGATCAGCAGGACGAGGCCGACCGGGGAGGACTTGCCGAAGTCCTCGCCCTGGCCGCCCTTGTCGTTGTTCGTGTTCGACGGCTGCACGGCGACGAACGCCACCGTGCTTCCGAGGTCGAATTCTGGGGAGAGCACCCCTAGACCTTAACTCCGGCGAACAGGTCGTTCTCCGGCAGCGTCGAGTCCACCTGCGACCGCACGAGCTCGTACTCCTCGGTCGGCCAGACTTCGCGCTGCAGGTCCTGCGGGATGGCGAACCAGCGGCTGGTCGGGTCGATCTGGGTGGCGTGCGCCTTGAGCGCCTCGTCCCGGATCTCGAAGTAGTCGGCGCACTCGACCTGCGTGGTGACGCGGTCCATCACGTCCGGCCGGTTCGCGTCCCAGTTCGCCAGCCACTCGGTGTACGGCGACTCCATCCCACGAGCCTCCATCGCCTCGTGGAACGCCATCAGCTTCGCGCGGGAGAAACCGTGCGAGTAGTAGACCTTCTGCGTCTCCCACGCCCCGCCCAGTGAGGGCTGGAACTCGGGGTCGGCAGCGGCGTCCAGCGCGGCCATCGAGATCTCGTGCGTGCGGATGTGGTCCGGGTGCGGGTAGCCGCCGTTCTCGTCGTAGGTCACGACGACGTGCGGGCGGAACTCGCGGATGACCTGCACCAGCGACGGCACCGACTCCTCCAGCGGCACCAGGGCGAAGCAGCCCTCGGGCAGCGGCGGCTTCGGGTCGCCCTCCGGCAGGCCGGAGTCCTTGAAGCCGAGCCAGCGGTGCTGGATGCCGAGGATCTTGGCCGCGGTGGCCATCTCCTCCCGGCGGATCTCGACCATGTTCTCGAGCACGTCCGGCCTGTCCATCGCCGGGTTCAGAATGCTGCCCGCACCACCGTCGGTACAGGTCACGACCATCACGTCGTGCCCTTCCGCGATGTAGCGGGCCATCGTGGCCGCGCCCTTGCTCGACTCGTCGTCGGGATGTGCGTGCACTGCCATGAGGCGCAGCTTGTCGGCCATGACCCCCGTGGTCCTCCTGTGTGAACGGTCCTGCGACACTCAACAACTGAACGCAGGTCACCATTGTTCCCCAGAGGTTGAGGAGGGCGCGGGATAGTGGCACAGCGCGCGCTCCCCGAGGGGCGGTACAGCAGGCAGACCCGCAGGCCACTGGGCAGGTGGGCCCGCTGGGCGTTACTCGCTGTAGCCGTGGCCGCAGGTGCTCTGATCGCCTTCGTCGGTTACCGAAATCTCGGCACAAAGCCGATCGAGGCGAAGCAGACCGCGTTCATCATCCTCGGCGACGACAGCGTGAAGGTCAGTTTCGAGGTTTCCCGAGATCAACCGGACCGTGCGGCGGTCTGCATCATTCGGGCCCGATCCAAGGACGGGGACGAGACGGGCAGACGCGAAGTTCTGGTTCCGCCGGGGAATTCCGTCGTCGTCGAGACAACAGTTCTCCGCACCTCGAAGCCGCCGGTCACCGGCGAGGTGTTCGGGTGCTCCTACCAGGTTCCCGCCTACTTGTCCACGAGCTAGCGGCCAAGCGGGTGATCTGCGGTTTAAACGGCGATCTGGGGAACAAATCGCCGTCGCTGAACGTTGTCTTCGTGTTACTATTGCCGCTCAAGCACGGCCCCGGCGCGGGCCGTGTTTTTCCGTTCCGGGCCCCCGGCCCGGGAACTATCTGGGGCACACGTGTGCACCAGAGCAAGACGAGGAGTTGGTGACCGTGAGCGACACCCAGGTGACCTGGCTGACCCAGGAGGCCTACGACCGGCTCAAGGCTGAGCTGGACGAACTCATCGCGTACCGCCCGGTCATGGCTGCAGAGATCAACGCCCGCCGCGAGGAGGGCGACCTCCGCGAGAACGGTGGCTACCACGCGGCTCGCGAGGAGCAGGGCAAGCAGGAGGCGCGGATCCGCCA
This sequence comes from Lentzea aerocolonigenes, assembly GCF_000974445.1. Taxonomy (GTDB): domain Bacteria; phylum Actinomycetota; class Actinomycetes; order Mycobacteriales; family Pseudonocardiaceae; genus Lentzea; species Lentzea aerocolonigenes. The sequence continues at coordinate 269,328 of NZ_BBOJ01000014.1, read as the reverse complement.
GCTGCACGAGCTGCTCCAGGCCGCGAAGGTCGGCGAGGCCCCCACCACCAAGGGTGTTGCGGCTCCGGGAACGGTGCTCACGATCCGCTACGAGGGCGACGACGAGACCGAGACCTTCCTGCTAGCGACCCGTGAGGAGGGCGCGCACGGCGAGATGGAGGTCTACTCCCCGTCCTCGCCGCTCGGCAAGGCCCTGAACGGCGCGAAGGACGGCGAGACCGTCGAGTACGAGCTGCCCAACGGCAAGCTCCAGAAGGTCACGCTGATCGAGGCGCTGCCGTACGCCGGGTAGTTCCCAGACGTTGCGAAGGGGCGGTCACCCGCGTGGTGATCGCCCCTTCACGCGTTCCAGGAGCGGCCGCACACGTGGAGGCACCGGCGTGGACAGGGCGATCGACGTCGAGAGCCGGCGCACGTGCGGCACGTCGACGATGTGGTCGACCACGCGCTGCAGGTCCGCGTTCGACCTCGCGACCATTCTCACGAACAGGTCGCCCTGGCCGGTCGTGGCGTGCACCTCGCACACCTCGGGGATCGCGGCCAGGCCCTCGCACACCTCGGCCCGCCTGCCCTGCGCGATCTCGACGACCGCGAACGCCGTCAGCCCGTAGCCCATCGCGCCGAAGTCCAGCGCCGGCGGGAACCCGGTGAGCACGCCGCGTTCGACGAGACGGTCCAGCCGCGCCTGCACCGTTCCGCGTGCGACGCCGAGCCGACGGGAGCATTCGAGGACGCCGAGACGTGGCTCGTCGGTGAGGAGCAACAGCAACCTGGCGTCCAGTTCGTCCACCGGCTGGTCAGAGTGCTCACTCTGCTGATCTGAAGGCACAGATCACTATACAAACTGCTCAACGAAATCGCTGACTGTTGCTCACCCTGTCGGGTCGACTCATGCTGAGAAGCATGACGCAGCAGCTTGACGACGTGAGCTACGACCAGCTCCGGCAGCTCGTGGGCTTGGTCGACTACGACGCGACCAAGGACCCCTTCCCCGTGCGCGCCATGGATGCCGTGGTGTTCGTCGCGGGCAACGCGACCCAGACCGCCTGGCTCTACCAGGTGGCGTTCGGCATGGAGCTCGTGGCCTACGCGGGCCCCGAGACCGGCCAGCGCTCCCACAAGTCGTTCGTGCTGAAGTCGGGCTCGGCCCGCTTCGTGATCCACGGCGGCGTGCAGCCCGGCTCGCCGCTGCTCGACCACCACCGCAAGCACGGCGACGGCGTGGTCGACCTGGCGCTCGAGGTCGGCGACGTCGACCAGTGCATCAAGCACGCGCGCGAGCAGGGCGCGACGGTGCTGGAAGAGCCGCACGACGTGTCCGACGAGCACGGCACCGTGCGTCTCGCGGCCATCGCGACCTACGGCGAGACCCGCCACACGCTGGTGGACCGCTCCAAGTACAACGGCCCCTACCTGCCCGGTTACGTGGCGCGGACGTCGTCGGTCAAGCGTCCGGAAGGCGCTCCGAAGCGCCTGTTCCAGGCCGTCGACCACTGCGTCGGCAACGTCGAGCTCGGCAAGATGGACTACTGGGTCGAGTGGTACAACCGCGTCATGGGCTTCGTGAACATGGCGGAGTTCATCGGCGACGACATCGCCACCGACTACTCGGCGCTGATGTCCAAGGTCGTCTCCAACGGCAACCACCGCGTCAAGTTCCCGCTCAACGAGCCGGCGATCGCGAAGAAGAAGTCGCAGATCGACGAGTACCTCGAGTTCTACGAGGGCGCGGGCGTGCAGCACATCGCGCTGGCGACCAACGACATCATCAAGACCGTCTCGGCGATGCGCGACGCGGGTGTCGAGTTCCTCGAGACGCCGGACTCCTACTACGACGACCCGGAGCTGCGCGCCCGGATCGGCGAGGTCCGCGTGCCGATCGAGGTGCTCAAGGAGCACCGCATCCTGGTCGACCGCGACGAGGACGGCTACCTGCTGCAGATCTTCACCAAGCCGATCGGCGACCGTCCGACGGTCTTCTACGAACTGATCGAGCGGCACGGTTCGCTCGGCTTCGGCAAGGGCAACTTCAAGGCCCTCTTCGAGGCGATCGAGCGAGAGCAGGAGCGCCGCGGCAACCTCTGATGGCGTTCCCCCGGTAAGGTGCTTTACGGGGGATACACATCGTGGGGAGGTGGCATGGCACTCGTAAGACGCGTGGCCGCGGTGATTCCGCTGGTCGGAGCCGTGACCACGGCTGCGGCTCTGACCGGCGCGGCGTTCTTGACCGTGGCTCACGCGGGCTGCGACGAAGCCGGCCGCTTCGTCCGCACCGGCGAGTCGATCGAGTTCGTCGGCGGCTGTGTCAACGGCGCCGATCTACCGTCGGCTCCGACGGCCGAGGCCGAGAACGTCGACAGGTTCGGCGGCTCCAAGAAGCCCTAGGTCAGATCGATGAAGGGCTCCTTCATTGAACCGCTCCCCGGAAGTTGGACTGGGAATCCAGTTCCGGCTCTCCGGGGAGTGGTGGGGTGCATCCAGGTAGTTCGTTGTCTGAGCGGGAGCGGGCATCCGCTGTCGTGTTGTTCGAGAACGGGTATGGCGCGAAGGCTGTGGCGACCCGGTTGGGTGTGTCGCCGACGGCGGTGCGACGCTTGCGTGATCGTTGGATGCTGCGGAGCGCGGGAGCGCTGATGAGGAAGCCGGGCAAGCCGTCGTTCACGTTCGAGTTCAAGCTCGAGGTCGTGCGCCGGTATGTCAGTGGTGAGGCGACGGCGCTCGAGCTGGCGCGCGAGCACGGTCTGTCCTCGCCCAAGCTGGTCGATACCTGGGTTCGGGCGTATCGCAGTGAGGGCGAGGAAGCGTTGCGGCCCAAGCGGAAGGGCCGTCCTGCCGGTGGTGCGTCCGCGCCTGCCGACAGTGAGCTGGAACGGTTGCGGGCGGAGAACCTGCTGCTGTCCGCGGAAGTCGCCTACCTGAAAAAATTGCGGGCCTTGAGGGAACAGGGGCGAGGGTGAAAACCCAGATCATCGCCGCCCTCAAGGCTGAGTTTCCGCTGTCGGTGCTGCTGGCGGTCGCCGGCCTGACCCGCTCGACGTTCTTCTACCACCAGGCCCGCCTGGACCGGCCCGATCCGCATGCCGAGCTCAAGGCGGCGATCACGGAGGCGTTCGAGCAGGCCAAGGGCCGCTACGGGCACCGGCGGATCCACACGGTGCTGACCCGCCAAGGCTGGCAGGTGGCCAAGAAGACCGTGCTTACGCTGATGAACACGCTGGGTCTGGTCTGCATAGTGCGGCGGCCCCGGCGGTACCGGTCCTGGCTCGGGCAGCCCGGCACGGTCGCCGAGAACGTGCTCAACCGCGAGTTCGGCGCCGAGGCTCCGGACACGAAGTGGGTCACCGACGTGACCGAGTTCCGGATCGGGGACCGCAAGGTCTACCTGTCACCCGTGATCGACCTGTTCGACCGGTCCGTCATCGCCTACTCCTGCGGACCCTCGCCGACGCTGGAGCTGACGAACTCCTCGCTGCGCGAGGCGATCGCCACCCTGCCCGCCGGGGCCGCGCCGCTGGTGCACTCCGACCAGGGCTTCCAGTACCAGCACGCCTCCTGGCGTGCCCTGCTGGCCGACGCGTGCCTGACCCAGTCGATGTCACGGCGCGCCAACTGTCTCGACAACTCGATCGCCGAGAACTTCTTCGGCCATCTGAAGGAAGAACTGTTCCACCACACCAGGTTCGACACCGTCGAGGAGTTCACCGTGGCTCTGCACGAGTACATCGACTGGTACAACACCACCCGTATCTCGACCACGCTCAAGGGCCTGAGCCCGGTCGAGTACCGAGCCCAGGCCCTCGCGGCCTAACCTTTACTTAGCCAGTCCAACTTCCGGGGACCAGTTCACATCCACCTCACGTGGATGAAGGAGCCCTTCATCGTGGTCGGACTCAGCCGAGGGCTTCGAGCAGGTCGGCCACCAGGTCGTCACCGGACTCGATGCCCACCGACACGCGCACGAGGTCCGCCGGCACCTCCAGCATCGACCCGGCGGTCGAGGCGTGGGTCATCTTGCCGGGGTGCTCGATCAGCGACTCGACGCCGCCCAGCGACTCCGCCAGCGTGAAGAGCTTGGTGCGCGCGCAGACCTCCAGCGCCGCCTCCTCGCCACCCTCGACGAGGAACGACACCATGCCGCCGAACCGGCGCATCTGCTTGGCCGCCACCACGTGGCCGGGGTGCGACTCCAGGCCGGGATAGATGACCTTCTTGACGCGCGGGTGCCGCGTCAGGGCCTCCGCCACCAGCTCGGCGTTGTCGGAGTGCTTCTCCATGCGCAGCTCAAGGGTCTTGATGCCGCGCAAGGTCAGGTACGCGTCGAACGGTCCGGGCACCGCGCCCGCGCCGTTCTGCAGGAACCCGAACGCCGCGTCGATCTCCTCGTCCGAGGTGATCAGCGCACCGCCGACGACGTCGGAGTGGCCGCCGACGTACTTGGTCGTCGAGTGCAGCACCACGTCCGCGCCCAGCTCCAGCGGCGTCTGCAGCGCGGGCGAGGCGAACGTGTTGTCCACGACCAGCTTCGCGCCGGCCTCGTGGGCGACGGAGGCGATGGCCGCGATGTCGCCGATGTTCAGCAACGGGTTCGTCGGCGTCTCGATCCACACGAGCTTCGTGGCCGGGGTGATCGCGGCGCGGATCGCGTCGACGTCCGAGACCGGCGCCGGCGAGTGGGTGACACCCCACTTGGAGAAGACCTTGTCGATCAGCCGGAACGTGCCGCCGTACGCGTCGTTCGGGATGACGATGTGGTCGCCGGGCTTGAGGAACGTGCGCAACGCCGCGTCGGTCGCACCCATGCCGGAGGAGAACGCACGGCCGTAGCGGCCGCGTTCGAGCGACGCGAGGCACGTCTCCAGCGCGCGGCGGGTGGGGTTGCCGGTGCGCGAGTACTCGAAGCCCTCACGCAGCCCTCCGACGCCGTCCTGGGCGTACGTGGAGGTCGCGTAGATGGGCACGTTCACCGCACCCGTGGTCGGGTCCGGGTCCTGACCGGCGTGGATCGCCCTGGTCGCGAAGCCGTAGGGGGTGCTCATGTTCGAAGAGTACTCACCCATCTGGCGGTCGACGGGAGTAGTCCAAGCAGTGAACCGGCCACCGCGAACACCAGCGTGAACCACACGACGTCCTGCACGTGCAGGAACGCGAACGCCATCACCGGAACGACCGCGCCGAACGGGAACTCCTGCAGGATCGCGACCAGCACGATGCCCACCACCACGACCGCGCCCACGGGGAGGAGGAACCTGCCGAAGCCCACCCGCAGGCACAACAACAACCCGCCGCACAGCAGCAGCACGGCCGCGAGCGCCTGCAACGCGAGCAGGACCAGCGGGGTCACCGCGTCGATCAGCAGACCGAACGTCCCGCCGATCTGGACCAGCGCCCAGATCGTGCCGCCCAGGACGAAGAGACCGGCCAGCACTCCCGAGATACCGCCGATCACGCCCGTCGCGCCGCTCGGACGCGCCGGACCGGGCCTGCCACCAGGCCCCGGATGCGGGCCAGCCCCCGGCCACTGGGTGACCGGGGGCTGGTACGGCTGCTGAGGGTTCACCAACCCTGCTGCTGGCCGCCGTAGCCCTGCTGCGGCGGCTGGCCGTAGCCACCCGGCTGCTGCTGCGGGTACCCACCGGTGCCCGGCTGCTGCTGGAAGCCACCGGTGCCGGCGCCACCGCCGTACGGAGAGGCGGTCTCCGGGGCGTTGATCACGATGGACTTCATGATCTTGTCGGCCCAGGTCTGCTTCTTCGGCTCCCACAGCGGGGCGAAGTAACCCGCGTAGCACGGCAGACCGTCGATGACGTGGCACAGCTGGCGCACGAACGTCGTACCGCCGCCAAGAGGCTGCATGGTCTCCTCGGAGACCAGCTTGATCTTCGCGACCTTCTTTCCGATCGACTGACCGGTCTGGCCCTGCTTGATGATCGAGTTCCAGATCACGAAGCCGAGGTTCGCCAGCCAGATCGGGATGGCCAGCAGCGCGAGGCCGGGAGCGTCCGCGCCAACCGCGATGCCGACGACCACGTAGTAGAGGATCAGCGTCACGACGGTCGGGGCCGCGATGTCGATCAGGAAGCCGACGAAGCGCGAGCCCCACTCGGCGTAGCCGGTGGGAGGCGGCGGCGCCATGCCGTAGCCGGGCGCGCCGTAGCCGCCGGGCTGGCCGTACGCCTGCTGCTGCGGCTGGCCGTACGGGTTCGACTGCGGCGCACCGTACGGCTGCTGCGGCTGACCGTACGCCTGCTGCTGCGGCTGGCCGTACGGGTTGGACTGCGGAGCACCGTACGGCTGCTGCTGCGGCTGCCCGTACGGGTTCGACTGCGGCGCACCGTACGAGGGCGGCTGCTGGGCGGGGAAACCGCCAGAGCCGGGTCCCTGTGCCGGGAAGCCGCCCGAACCGTGGGCTGCCGCCGGCGGCACCTGGCCGGGGCTGACGACCTGGGTGGCGTCCGCGTTCTGCTGCGGTGCCGCGGGAGCCTGACCAGGCGAGACGACCTGCGTCGCGTCCGGGTTCGGGTTCGCCGCGGACGGCTGCCCACCCCCCGGGACGATCTGCGTGGCGTCCGCGTTGGGCTCCTGCGGCTGACCGCCGAACTGGTTTCCTGGCGGCTGCGGAGCGTTCATCCGGTTTCCAACCCCCTTGGCTGGGCCGTGTACGAGTAAGACTGATGATCTGGGGCGTCACGCTATCGGACGCACCCGGTTCTACGCTCAGCGACCAGCCAAGAACCCCAGAATGTCCTGTCGCGTGACTACGCCGGCGGGCTTGCCGTCCTCCAGGACGAGGGCCGCGTCGGCGTGCGAGAGGGCGTTCATCGCGATCCCGACCGGCTCGCCGGCGCCGAGCGTGGGCAGCGGCGGCGACATGTGCTTGTCCAGGCGGTCCGACAGCTGGGCCTTGCCGGTGAACAGGGCATCGAGCAGGTCGCGCTCGTTCACCGCGCCCGCGACCTCGGCGGCCATGACCGGCGGTTCGGCGTTGACGACCGGCATCTGCGACACGCCGAATTCGCGCAGGATCGCGACGGCGTCACCGACGGTCTCGTTCGGGTGAGCGTGCACGAGGTCGGGCAGCATGCCGCCCTTGCGGCGCAGCACGTCGCCGACGGTCGCGCCGGTCGAGTCCGGCGGGAGGAAGCCGTAGGAGGCCATCCACCGGTCGTTGAAGACCTTCGAGAGGTAGCCGCGGCCGCCGTCCGGGAGGATCACGACCACGACGGCGTCCTCGGGCAGGTCCTTGGCGATGCGCAGCGCCGCGGCGGCCGCCATGCCGCAGGAACCGCCGACGAGCAGGCCTTCCTCGCGGGCGAGGCGGCGGGTGATGTCGAACGAGTCCGCGTCGGAGACCTCGACGACCTGGTCGCAGATGGTCTTGTCGTACGCCTCCGGCCAGAAGTCCTCGCCGACACCCTCGACCAGGTACGGACGACCGGTGCCGCCCGAGTACACCGAGCCCTCGGGGTCCGCGCCGATGATCTTCACCGCGCCGTCCGAGACCTCCTTGAGGTAGCGGCCGGTGCCGGAGATCGTGCCGCCGGTGCCGACGCCCGCGACGAAGTGCGTGATCTTGCCCTCGGTCTGGCGCCAGATCTCGGGGCCGGTCTGGTGGTAGTGGCTCGCCGGGTTCTCCGGGTTGGAGTACTGGTCCGGCTTCCACGCGCCGGGGATCTCGCGGACCAGCCGGTCGGAGACGTTGTAGTACGAGTCGGGGTGCTCTGGCGCGACGGCGGTCGGGCAGACCACGACCTCGGCGCCGTAGGCCTTGAGGACGTTGCGCTTGTCCTCGCTGACCTTGTCCGGGCAGACGAAGACGCACTTGTAGCCCTTGCGCTGGGCGACCAGGGCGAGACCGACGCCGGTGTTGCCGGACGTGGGCTCGACGATCGTGCCGCCGGGCTGGAGCGCGCCGGACTTCTCTGCCGCCTCGACCATCCGCAGCGCGATGCGGTCCTTCACGCTGCCGCCGGGGTTCAGGTACTCGACCTTGGCCAGCACCGTGGCCTTGATTCCCGAGGTCAGGGAGTTGAGCTTGACCAGCGGCGTGTTGCCGACCAGATCGACGACGTGCTCGACGTACTCCACCGCGTAACTCCCCACTCCCACTCTTCGAGATAGCGAACGAAGCCTAGCTCTAGTGACTGCGGAGGTTAATTCGAACAGCGGTACCGACGATTCACTTTGAAAGGGGGTGTTGCGGATGATCGGACTGAGAACGCTGCGAGCGGTGGCGATGACCGCCGCGACGCTCGGCGGGCTCTCGGGCGCGCTCGTCGGGTTGCTGAACGAGCAGGGCAGACGCGCTCGCCTGGCCATCGGCGTGCTGGAGCACCTCTGGCCCGCCCCGGACGGCGTCTACCTGGACGACGGCGGCGATCCGCTGCGGCTGGCCGTGCTCGGCGACTCGATGGCGGTCGGCGTCGGTGTGACACATCCCTCGCAGATGCCGGGCGTGCTGCTGGCCCGGGCGCTGGCGGAGGAGGCGGCACGGCCGGTGCGGCTCTCGACGTACGCCGTCAGCGGCTCGACCACCCGCGACCTGGTGCGGCAGGTCGAAGCGGCCGTGCTGGACGAACCACAGGTGGCGCTGATCATCATCGGCGCGAACGACGTGACGTCGCGGCTCGGCGTGCGCGAGTCCGCTTCGCTGCTGGGTGAGCAGGTGCGGAAGCTGCGCGCGATCGGGTGCGGTGTCGTCGTGGGGACCTGTCCCGATCTGGGGACCGTGCGGCCGATCCCGCAGCCGTTGCGGATGGTCGGGCACCAGTACAGCGTGCGGCTCGCGGCGGCCCAGACGGCCGAGGTGTCGCGGTCGGGCGGTGTGCCGGTGTCGCTCGGGAACCTGCTCGCCCCGGAGTTCACCGCGCGGCACGTGGACATGTTCAGCTCCGACCGCTTCCATCCCAGCGCCGTCGGCTACGAGGCCGCGGCCGGCGTGCTGCTCGCGCCGTTGTGCCAGGTGGCGGGACTGTGGCCGGGCTGGGCCGGGTCGTCGTCACCGGTGCGTTCGGCGGCGGCGCTGGCGGTCAGGACGTCCCGCGTGCCCGCGTGGCTGCAAAGGCGGCACGCCTGAGTTTCGAAATCCCCGTCACGTGCGCTGGCCGGGGTGAGCGGGCGTTAACTACGCTCGACGGCAACCTTGACTCTCAACGAGGAGTTTCGTGATGCCTGAGGCCGTGATCGTCTCCGCTGCCCGTTCCCCCATCGGCCGCGCGGGCAAGGGCTCGCTGAAGGACGTGCGGCCAGACGACCTGGCGGCGCAGATGGTTCGTGCAGCGCTCGGCAAGGTCCCCCAGCTCGATCCCGCGCAGATCGACGACCTGATGCTCGGCTGCGGCCTGCCCGGCGGCGAGCAGGGCTTCAACATGGCGCGCGTGGTGTCCGTGCTGCTCGGCCAGGACAACCTGCCCGGCACCACCGTCACCCGGTACTGCGCCTCGTCGCTGCAGACCACGCGCATGGCCCTGCACGCCATCAAGGCGGGCGAGGGCGACGTGTTCATCTCGGCCGGCGTCGAGACCGTGTCGCGGTTCGCCAAGGGCAGCTCCGACTCGTGGCCCGACACCCACAACCCGCTGTTCGCCGACGCCGAGGCGCGCACGGCGTCCACCGCCACCACCGGCGCCTCGGAGTGGGTGGACCCGCGCACGCTGGACGTCGTGCCGGACGTCTACATCCCGATGGGCCAGACCGCCGAGAACCTGGCGCTGCTCAAGGGCGTGACGCGCCAGGAGATGGACGAGTTCGGCGTCCGCTCGCAGAACCTCGCCGAGAAGGCCATCGCCGACGGCTTCTGGGCCCGCGAGATCACCCCGGTGACGCTGCCCGACGGCACGGTCGTGTCGGCCGACGACGGCCCGCGCGCCGGCGTGACCTACGAGGCCGTCTCGCAGCTCAAGCCCGTCTTCCGCCCCGACGGCCGCATCAACGCCGGCAACTGCTGCCCGCTCAACGACGGCGCCGCGGCCCTGGTGATCATGTCCGACACGAAGGCGCGCGAGCTCGGCATCACCCCGCTGGCCCGGATCGTCTCCACCGGCGTCTCGGGCCTGTCGCCGGAGATCATGGGCCTCGGCCCGGTCGAGGCGTCGAAGCGCGCACTGGCCCTGGCCGGCCTGTCGATCTCCGACATCGACCTCGTGGAGATCAACGAGGCGTTCGCCGCCCAGGTGATTCCGTCCTACAAGGACCTCGGAATCGACATTGATCGTCTGAACGTGAACGGCGGCGCCATCGCCGTCGGCCACCCGTTCGGCATGACGGGTGCGCGAATCACCACGACCTTGATCAATTCTCTGCAGTTCCACGACAAGCAGTTCGGTCTCGAAACCATGTGCGTCGGCGGCGGCCAGGGCATGGCGATGGTGATCGAGCGCCTCAGCTGAGGTTTTTTCCTCAAGATCTGCAAATTGACGCTTGCAAGTAGCTCCGCTTCACCCGAACGGAGCTACTTGCGTGCGACCTTTCTGCCGATGAGGTATTTCGTCGCGCAACGGCGTCATCCGGCGAGGGGAAGTCCGTCCCTACCGATGAGCAAGGAGGGTCGGACATGCCGTACGTGTGGTGGCAAAGCGAATACGACCTGCAATGCCATGCCTTCTCCCTCGACCAGGCCAATGGCTCCCGGAGCTTTTACGAGGCCGTCTGCGAGCACTCGGTACCCGATGAACGGGTTTCGCGTGCTCAGGCGGGCGCCCTGTGCACGACCTGCCTGATCAAGGTGGGTACCGAACTGCCCGACGTGCGGTGGCGCGCCTAGTTCGCACGGTCCCGATAGAGCGCGGTGCGCGCTTCCTTCGTGTTGAGCGCCTTCAGCCCATGCACCGCGTACATGCGCAGTTCCTCGTTCGCCAGGTGCCGCACCAGGAGTGGCAGCGCTTTCGGATCACGCGCTTCCGCGATCAGCTCGAACAGCCACGCCCTCAGGCCGTGGTCCTGCTCCGCGTGAAACGCCTCGATCAACTCGTCGACGTGCTCGGCGGCGTGCGGCTTCAGCGCCCAGAAGCCGTCTTCCCGCAATTGCGGGTCGCGACGGCGCATCAACCGCATCGCCTCGGCGAATCGCTTGGTCATTTCCACCCCCTGCAAACGCCGGAGGGCGCCCCGCCGAAGCGAAGCGCCCTCCGAACCCACCTGCGGGACGTCAGTCCGAGTTGAAGTACGACAGCAGGCGCAGGATCTCGGTGTACAGCCACACCAGGGTGACCGTGAGACCGAACGCGATCTGCCACGCGTACTTGGCCGGCACGCCGGCCCGGATCGCCTGGTCGGCGGCGTCGAAGTCGATCAGGAAGCTGAACGCCGCGAGGCCGATGCAGACGAGGCTGAAGATGATCGCGAGCGCGCCACCCGAGCGGAGGCCGAGGCCCGCCGGCATGAAGAAGCTGGCGATCAGGTTGAACAGCATCAGGACGGCGACACCGATGATCGCGCCCGTGATCCACTTCGTGAACTTCGGCGTGACGCGGATCGCGCCGGTCTTGTAGACCACGAGCATGCCGGCGAACACGCCGATCGTGCCGATGATGGCCTGACCGATAACGACGACGCCCTGGCCCGGGTTGCCGGTCCAGCGGTCGATCATGGTGCCGATGATCCCGCTGAACGCGCCGAGGAACACACCTTCGACGGCGGCGTAGGCGATGACCAGCGGCGGGCTCGGGACTCGCTTGAACGAGATGATCAGGCCGAGCACCAGGCCGACGATCGCGGCCGGGAAGAGGAGCCCCCACCACTGCATGAGGTACGTGACGACGGCGGTGACGGCCACCACGGCCAGCGTGATGCCGGTCTTGGTGACGACGTCGTCGATCGTCATGGGCCGCTCGCTGGTCAGCGGCGGCGGAGCCTGCTGGTAGCCGGCCTGTTCAGGCTGGCCGAAGCCTGCGTAGCCTCCGTACCCGCCGCCTGTCGGCAGGTTACGGAAAGCCGGGTTGCTGCTGGAGCGCACCTGGTCCTCCTGGGGCGTTGCTTTACGCCGTCACGGGTACAACGAGCACGCTCGGTGCCAGGTTCCCCGTCGGTAAAGACGACTTTACCCCCGACGACGATCACACGTGCGCAAATACTGCGCTAACTCCGGAGCGTAGTGAAGTTACGGCGTGTCGCGGCGTGTCCTACACAAAGTGCGTAAGGCCGGTCACATTCCGATCACGTTCACACGGAAAGTAGCGACACACTTCCTCCCTGTGGCGGCTTGTCCCCGATGTGGGGGACCGACAAGCTCGCACGCGGGATTAACACAGGTCAGAGGGGATCAAGATCCAAATGGGCTGGAAACGTCTGGCCGCCGTGGCGATGGTCTCAGGGCTCGCGCTCCTGACCGTTCCCGCGACGGCGTCAGCGGTCGGCGTCAAGGGCATCGGTCACAACGCGTCAGGGCTCCAGCCCAACGCCACTCCAGGTAGCGAGTGGCACGGGTCATACGTCTGGCAGGAGAAGCACGTGTGGTGCGTGCAGTACGCACTGCCCGCGCCGGACAGCAACGTCGGTTACAAGGAAGGCGACGCGCTGCTCACCAAGGCGGGCAAGGCGCTCGCCCCGGACATCGCGGCGAACATCTCCTACCTCCTCCTCCGCTACTCCACGACGAAGTCGCCGGACGAGGCCGCCGCTCTCGCGCACCTCCTGCACAGCTGGACGTCCGCTCCGGACGGTGCCGTGCGCCTCGACACCACCGACCCGAAGTTCCTCGCCTACGACGCGCCGTTCTACGCCGCGCGGCTGCCGCAGTCCGTCATGGACGCCGTCGCGCGCATGAAGGCCGACGCCGAGGCCAACCGCGGCCCGTGGACGCTCAGCGCCACCGCGCCGAAGGAACCTCTGATCATCGGCGCCGACTCGAACTGGACCGTCGCGCTGACCAAGGCCAACGGCAAGGGCGTGCCGAACGCGCCGATCGCGTACAAGCTCACCGACGCGAAGCTCTTCGACGGCAGCGTCGAGGGCACGGTCACGACGGGCCCCGACGGCGGCCCGGCCGCCATCAAGATCATCCCCACCGGTCCCAAGCCCTCGATCGCGGTCACCGCGGACTCCCCCGCCGACCGGCCGGTCGTGCACCAGCCGATCCAGACGGACAACATGCAGCGCATGGTCACGACCGGTGGTGAGAAGAAGCTCAACGCCGAGGCCAACGGCCAGGCCAAGACCGCGCCCGGCGCCGTGAAGATCACGAAGATCGACTCGGAGACCAAGAAGGCCATCTCCGGCGTCGCCCTGCGCGTGACGGCCAAGGACCAGACGAGCCCCGCGCTCAAGCAGGACGACTCGCCGCTGGTCGGCACGGACGGCAAGCCGCTCGTGCTGCAGACCGGTTCCGACGGCACGGTGACCGTTCCCGACCTGCGCACCCCGCAGGAGATCTGCCTGGTCGAGGCGGCCGCGCCGAAGGGGTACGAGGAGTACTACGACCCGAAGGCGCCACCGGCCGCGTGCGGCACGCTCGCCGCGGGCCAGACGCTCGCGCTGGAGCTCGTGAACAAGCCCAACAAGCCCGTCGTGCCGAGCACGATTCCCGCGGGTGCGGACGGCCAGACACCGGTCGCGACCGCGTCGTTCGACACGCAGCTGCGTCCCGGTCTGATGCTCGTGGTGGGTGGCCTGGTGCTGCTCGGCGCGGCGCTGGCAGGCTTCCTGGTGTGGCGCAGGCAGTGAGTCCCAAGGCGTTTCTGACCGGCGTGCTGGTGGCAGGCGTCGCCGCCACCAGCGTGCTGGTCACCAACACCGACACCGAGATCCTCAAAGGACGAGCGATCGCGGACGAGATTCCCGTGGTCGGACCGGGCCCGGTGGCGGACAGCCTCAGCACCGGTCGCGGCGCCGACCTGACCGGCCTGGCCGGCGGGGCGAACACGGCCAACGCCAAGCCGGCCGACCCGCCGGCGCAGGCGCCCGCGCCGCCCAAGACGGGTCCCGGCTCGGTCCGGCTGCCCGCGGGCGGTTCGGCCACGCTGGTGCGCAAGGAGGTCAAGAACGGCGTGCTGCCCGTACCCGACGGCATCGGCGAGGCGACCTGGTGGGGCACGGACATCGCCGGCGCGGAAGGCGCGACGGTGCTCGCCGGCCACGTCGACTGGAAGGGCGCGAAGGGCCCGTTCGCGGAGCTGTGGCAGGCGCAGAACGGCCGCGAGGTCGTGATCTCCGACAGCGCGGGCAAGGAGTTCAAGTTCCGCATCAAGCAGATTGAGACGGTCCGCAAGGAGGAGCTCCCGGCCCGCGCCGTCGAGTTCTTCGGCCCGCGCGGCCCGCACCGGTTGGTGCTGGTCACCTGCGGCGGCACGTGGATCGGCGGACAGCAGGGGTACGAGGCGAACCGAGTGGTGATCGCCGAACCCGTTGCGTGACCAATTGCTTCCTCCGCGCAACCCGTTCGGGTGACCATTCGTCTCCTTAAGTGTGAAACGGTGGGGATGGTTGACCACGGGCCTGGCACTGGGGCTGGTTCTTGCGATGGTGATGACCCTCGGGTCGCGCAAGGAGCCGGAGAACCAGGCGGAGTCCGGTCCGTTGCCGATGGCACCGCGGCTGCCCGCCCCCAAGGACGCCGGACCGACGCCGACGGTGCCCGCTCCCACCCCCGAGCAGATCCAGAAGCAGCCGTGGATGCACAAGCTCGCACCGGGTGAGAAGCCGCCGCAGTTCGTGCTGTTCTCCTTCGACGGCGCGGTGTCCAAGCAGCACTGGGACAAGGTCCTGCCGATCGCCAAGGCCAAGAACGCCCACGTCACCGGTCTTCTGTCGGGCGTGTACATGTTGTCCGACCAGGACAAGATGCAGTACCAGCCGCCGGCGGGGCTCAAGCGCGGCGTCTCCGACATCTCGTTCGGCGGCAGCAGGCAGGACATCGCGGCACGCATCGGCTACCTGAACCAGGTGATCGACGACGGCCACGAGATCGGCACGCACTACAACGGCCACTTCTGCTCCGGCGGCACGCAGCCGTCGGTGGACAAGTGGGACAACAAGGCGTGGAACGAGGAACTGGCCCAGTTCAAGCAGATCGTCGACAAGGCGCGGGCGGCCGGGTTCAAGCTGCCCGACGGCGCTGTCCGGGGTGGACGGACGCCGTGCCTGGAAGGCAACTGGGACCAGGCCTTCCCCGCGATGGCCGCGAACGGTCTGGTCTACGACACCAGCAAGGTCGCGCTCGGCGTGCAGTGGCCGTCCGTCCAAAACGGACTGTACGAGTTCCCGATGCCCGAGGTGCGGGTGCCGGCGCTCGGCAAGCAGGTCGTGATGATGGACTTCAACCTCTGGTACTCGCTCAACCAGGCGAAGGACGAACCGGGACGCGCGCCGGAGTTCACCCAGATCGTCTTCGACACGTACAAGTCGGTGCACCAGGCCGCGCTGAACGGCAACCGCGCGCCGATCGTGGTCGGCAATCACTTCAACGAGTGGAACGGGTCGGCGTTCTCGAACGCCATGGAGCAGTTCCTCGAGTACGTGTGCGACAAGCCGGAAACGGTGTGCGCCACCTACACCGAGGTGATCCAGTGGATGCAGCTGCAGGATCCGGCGGTGCTGGACCAGCTCCGCCGGATGCCCGCAGCTCGTAACTAACCCTCACCCATCCGTGTCTGCTGACGGCACGCGGGGACCCCACGTACCGTTGTGGAGTACGCGAGGTCCCCGCGTGCCGTTCAGGAAGCACTCGGATGGGTGACGGTCAGCCGTCGGTGGAGATGATCCGGTCGTCGTTCGAGCTCGGTGAACCGTTGTTGTCCTGGTTGGACGTGCCGAGCCACAACGTGCCGTCCGGCGCGGGAGCCACCGCGCGCACACGGCCGTAGCTCGTGAACACCGACTGCGGGGTGCCGAGCGAGGTGCCGTTCACCGGGATCTTCCAGACGCGCTTGCCGGTGACCGCGCCGACGTACAGGGCGTTCTTGTAGAACGCGATGCCGGACGGGCCTGCCTGGCTGGTGCTCCAGGTCTTGACCGGGTTGGTCATGCCGGCGGTGCTGCAGTTGCCTTCACAGGTCGGCCAGCCGTAGTTCTTGCCGGCTTCGATGCGGTTGATCTCGTCGGTCTTGCTGTTGCCGAACTCGGTGGCGTACGCGGTGTTGCCGACCCACGTGATGCCCTGGACGTTGCGGTGGCCGATCGAGTACACGACGCTGCCGGCGCGAGGGTTGCCGGCAGCGGCCTTGCCCGCGGTGTCGAAGCGCAGCACCTTGCCGCCCAACGAGTTCCAGTTCTGCGCGTTGGCGGTGTTCTGGCCGTCGCCCGTGGTGGCCCACAGGAAGCCGTCCGGACCCCACTCGAGTCCGCCGCCGTTGTGGTAGCGGTTCTTGGGGATCCCGGTGACGATCGGCTGCGGGGTGCCGCCGAGCTGGAGCTTGGCGATCCGGTTGTCGCTCGCCGTCGAGTAGTAGATGAAGACGGAGTTGTCCGTGGCGAAGGTCTTCGACACGGCGAGGCCCAGCAGGCCTCCTTCACCACCGGTCGTCTGGGCCTGCTCGACCGTGTCCAGCTCGGTCACGGTCGTGCCCTTGATCTTCTTGATCTTGCGGGTGTCCCGTTCGGTGAAGATTCCGCTGCCGTCCGGCAGGAACTCGATGTCCCACGGGATGTCCAGCTTCGTGGCGAGGGTCCGCTCGGCGAGTGCCGAGGGATCACCCTGAGCCGAGGCCGGCACGACGCAGAGGGTTGCGACTGCGGCAGTGCAGGCTGCCGCGGCTGCGATGCGACGAGCACGCATGTGTGCTCTCCTTTGGTCCGCTCGTGAGTGTCTGCGGCGGCGTTGCAGGGCGTGCCCACCCAAGCACACATCGTGCACACAGGCAAAGGTCCTCCGATGTGTCGCGACGGATGAACGGCGCACTCGTACGCCTGAGGTGTACGACTGCGCCGTTCATCGGTTTGACACGTCTGCGGATCGAGGCGCTCATCCGATGACTTCAGGGAACTTTCTGTACGGTCTGGACCTCGGTGGTGCGGAGGACATACCGTGTGGTTCGCCGCCGCACCCACGGAAAAGTGCCACGCCTGCCCACTTCGGGCTCGCTGGCCGGAGACCCGAGGAGTTGCGCCATGAACGTTGCAGTCCCCACCACCGAGACGAAGCTTCCCGAGGTCAAGCGCGAGTGGGTGAAGCCCGACTTCCGCGACTTCGAGACGCCGATGGAGGTCACGGCCTACGCGGCCCGCAGCTGACGTTGCTCCGCGCCGGGGTTCCCACCTCCTGCCGGGAGCCCCGGTTCCTCCTGGTGAACCGAGGAGTTTTGCGTCCATGACTGCCGTTGCCCCCGCGGAGTTCGTCGCCGAGCTGCGCGCCCTCGCACCCCGGTACTGGGACAGCCACCCGTTCCACCTGCGCATGCACGCCGGCCAGCTGAGCAAGCACGAGCTGCAGGCGTGGGCCGCGAACCGCTGGTACTACCAGCGCTGCATCGCGCAGAAGGACGCCGCGATCCTCTCCAACTGCCCGTCGCCGGAAATCCGGCGGCAGTGGCGCGAGCGGATCATCTGGCACGACGGCACCCAACCGGGAGAGGGTGGCGCCGAGAACTGGATCCGGCTCGCGGAAGCCGTTGGGCTGACGAGGGAAGAGGTGCTCGACGAACGCCACGTGCTGCCCGGCACGAGGTTCGCCGTCGACGCCTACGTGAACTTCGCGCGCACCAAGCCGTGGGTCGAGGCGATCGCCTCCGGGCTCACCGAGATGTTCTCGGGTGCGTTGATGCGCAGGCGTCTGGCGGCGCTGCGGGAGCAGTACCCGTGGATCGCCGAGGAGGGCTTCGCCTACTTCACCAACCGCATCGAGGCGGTCGCCGGGGAGGGACGGGCCACTCTGGACATCGTGGTCGAGCACTCACGGACCAGGGAGCAACAGCTCGCGGCCATCGCCGCGTTGTCGTTCAAATGCGACGTCTTACGCGCTGTGCTGGACGCCGTCGACTACTACTCGGGCAAGGGAAAGCCGTGATCTCGGCCGTCGCGCTGGACGCCGTGCCGCGCATCCGGCGCGGGGTGAAGTGCACGTACGACCAGATCCGCTCCGCGCACGTCGTCCTGTTCCCGGAGGGTGTGCTGGTGCTGAACGAGACCGCTGCTTCCGTTGTGTCACTTTGTGATGGCGTGCGTTCCGTCGGGGACATCGCTCTCGTCCTGGGTGACGAGTACGACGGTGTCGAACCCGCGGACATCGCCTCGCTGGTCGCTCGCCTGGTCGAGCGGAGGGTGGTGGACGTCGATGGCTGAGGCTCCTTTCGGACTGCTGGCCGAGCTGACGCACCGGTGCCCGTTGCAGTGCGGCTACTGCTCGAACCCCGTCGAGCTGGTGCGGCGCGACGCGGAGCTCTCGACCGAGGACTGGCGGCGCGTGTTCGACCAGGCCCGGTCGCTCGGCGCGTTGCAGATCCACCTGTCCGGCGGCGAACCGTTGCTGCGGCCCGACCTGCCCGAGCTGGTGACGCACGCGAACAGCCTCGGCTGCTACGTCAACCTGGTCACGTCCGGAGTGGGCCTGTCCCGGGAAAGGTTGCGGGACCTGGCTGCGCGCGGCGTCGACCACGTGCAGCTCTCGTTGCAGGACGCGACCCGCGAGGGCAACGACCGGATCGCGGGCATCAAGGCGTTCGACCGCAAGGTGCAGGCCGCCGCCTTCGTTCGTGACGAGGACCTGCCGCTGACGGTCAACACCGTGCTGCACCGGCAGAACCTCGACAACGTCGCCGGCATCATCGCGATGGCGGAGGAGATGGGCGCCGAGCGCCTGGAGCTCGCCAACACCCAGTACTACGGCTGGGCGCTGCGCAACCGGGCCGTTCTCCTGCCGACACGCGACCAGCTCGCCGCCGCGGACCCGGTCGTCGCCGCCGCGCAGGAACGGCTGCGCGGGCGAATGGAGATCGTCTACGTCATCGCGGACTACCACGAGGCCCACCCGAAACCGTGCATGTACGGGTGGGGAGCCCGGCAGCTGACGGTCGCGCCGAACGGTGACGTCCTCCCCTGCCCCGCCGCCACGGTGATCTCGACGCTGAAGATCGAGAACGTGCGGGAGAAGTCCTTGCACGACATCTGGCACGACTCGCCGTCGTTCAACGCCTTCCGCGGCTTCGAGTGGATGCGGTACCCGTGCCGCTCGTGCCCGCGCAAGGAGATCGACTTCGGCGGCTGCCGCTGCCAGGCCTTCCAGCTCACGGGCGATGCCGCCGCGACCGACCCGGTCTGTTCGCTGTCCCCCGCGCGGTCCACTGTGGACCTGATCCTGGAGACCGAGATGGCACCGCCCGAGGTTCCCGCGATGGCCATGAGGAAGATGCCGTGAGAGCCGTCCTGCTCGGCACCACGGCAGGCGGTGGCTTCCCCCAGTGGAACTGCGCCTGCGCCCTGTGCGTGCGCGCCCGGTCGGGCTCGCTGCCGTCGCGGTCGCAGGACTGCCTCGCGATCAGCGGCAACGGCACGGACTGGTGGCTGGTCAACGCCTCACCGGACATCCGCACCCAGATCGCCGCGTGTTCTTTCCTGAACCCCGGTCCCGGACCGCGCGACACCCCGGTGCGCGGGGCGTTGTTCACCGACGCCGAGCTGGACCACACGCTGGGTCTGCTGACGTTGCGCGGCGGGACGGGGCTGACGGTGTGGGCGCCCGGTACGGTCCTGCACGCGTTGCGGGACCAGTTCGACCTGCGCACGGTGATCGACGGCTACGCACCGGTGGCGTGGCGCGAGGTGGACGCGGATCAGTTCGACCTCGGCGGGTTGCTCGTCACGGCGATCCCGATCAGCGGCAAGCGCCCGAAGTACGCCCGCTCGTCCACTGTGGACAGCC
The DNA here is from genome assembly GCF_000974445.1 of Lentzea aerocolonigenes. GTDB lineage: Bacteria > Actinomycetota > Actinomycetes > Mycobacteriales > Pseudonocardiaceae > Lentzea > Lentzea aerocolonigenes. The sequence goes on along the minus strand of NZ_BBOJ01000014.1, from coordinate 249,545 downwards.
GCTGGGTGGTGGCGTACAGGTTCGAGGACCCGGTTTCGGGAGGTGTGCTGGTCTACGCGCCCTGTCTGGCGTCGTGGCCGGAAGGCTTCGACGAGGTGGTGGCGCAGGCCGGCTGCGTGCTGCTCGACGGCACGTTCTACGCGGCCTCGGAGATGGGCTCGGCGACCGGCAGCTCGTCCGGCCAGGCCGCGATGGGGCACCTGCCGATCACGGCCAGTCTGCCGGAGCTGCGGCGGTTTCCGGAGGTGCGGCGGATCTACACGCACCTCAACAACACCAACCCGGTGCTGGATCCGTCGTCGCCGGAGTCGTTCAAGCTGCGGGAGGCAGGCGTCGAGGTTCCGCTCGACGGCACGGTGATCGAGCTGTAGATCCGCCAGAATCGGCGGATGTCCTACGTGATCGGCGGACGTCCGGTGGCCGACCGGATCGTCGCGGAGCTGCCCTCCTTCGTGCGGCAGGTGATCGCGTCGCTGGTCGAGCGCGTTCCCGCGTACGCCCAGCTGCCCGCGGAGGAGCTCCAGGGCGACATCTTCCGGGTCGTCGAACACGCGTTGCGCGCTTTCGCCCAGGTGCTCGGGAGCGGTGAGCTGCCGTCCGAGGACGAGCTGCGGTTCCTGCGCGAGTCGGCGGCACGGCGGGCGGAGGAGGGCGTGCCGATCGACGTGGTGCTCACGGCGTACCACGTGGGCATCCAGGTCGTGTGGGAGTCGCTGGTGCCCGAGGCGCGGCCCGAGGAGGTCGGGGAGGTGCTGGCGCTGAACGCGTTGGCGTTGCGGTACCTCCAGCTCGTGACTCCGGTCGTGAGCGCCGGGTACCTCGACGAGCGGCAGACGATGTTCGACGACGAGAGGTCCGCGCGGCACACGTTGCTGGCCGCGTTGCTCGACGGGTCCGCGGAGGTGTCCGGACCGCTCGTGGTGCTGGCGCTGCACGTGCCGCCGCATCCCGACGAGCTGCTGGCCGGTGTGGACGCGGCCATCGCCGGGCGCCGGAAGCTGCGCCGGCTGCGGACCGAGCTGGAGCGGCACAGCCGGGAGCCGGTGCTGTCCTCGCTCACCCCGGACGGCGGGATCGCGCTGCTGCCCGGCGAGGACGACCGCGTGGACCGGATCGTCGCCGACGTCGCCAAGGCCGCGGGTGTACCGATCACGGTGGCGGCGGTCGCGGCCTCCCCCTCCGGGGTCGCGGCCGCCGCCGGGCTCGCGCGCGAGGTCCTCGCCGTGGCCGTGCGGTCGGGTCCTGGCCTGTACCGGCTCACCGACGTGCTGCTCGAGTACCAGCTGTCCCGGCCGAGCGCGGCGCTCGGACCGTTGGCCTCCGTTGTGGAGCCGTTGACCGAGGAACTGGTGCAGACGCTGGAGGTCTACCTCCGGCGCGGGTCACGGCGTCCTGCCGCGACCGAGCTGCACGTGCACCCGAACACCGTCGACTACCGGCTGCGGCGGGTCGCCGAGTTGACCGGGCTGGACCCGACGCGGATCGAGCACGTCACGCTGCTGACGGCGGCACTGGCCGCACGGCGCTCGCGACCGTAGTCCCGAACGCCTTCATGCCCGCGGCGTTGGGGTGCAACGGTGCGGCGATCGTCGTCGGGATCAGGCCTTCGAGGTACCGGTCGGCCGGCTCGGCGCAGATGTCGTGCCCGACGGTCACCGCGGCGAAGTCCACGAAGGTCGCGCCGCGCTTGGACGCCTCGGACCTCGCGGTCGCGCTGATCCTGTTCATGACGCCCTGCAGGTAGTCGGCGTCGCGGCCCCAGACCGGCTGACGCGGATAGCAGCCGCCCGGCCTGATGTAGGTGCCGTAGCCGGTGACCAGCAGCTTCGCGTTCGGCGAACGGCGCTTGATCTCGTCCAGCGCGGCACCGAACTCGGGTGCCCACGCGTCAACGGCCGCGGCGAGCTGGTCGGCACCACCGGCGGTGTAGCGGTCCTTGCAGGAGAGCCCAGCCGGTTCGGGCAGGAGGTTGATGCAGCTCAACGCCGTCTGGAAGAGGCCGATGTCGTTGGCGCCGATCGTCAGCGACACGAGGTCGGTGCTCGGCTTCAGCGCGTCGTACTGCGGTGCGACGAACCCGAACTGGCGGCCCGCGAAGTCGTCGGTCTTCGCGCCGGAGCACGTGACGTCGGTGAGCCTCGCACCGAGCAGTTTCGCCGCGACCTGCGGGTAGTTCTGGTCCGAGCGCAGGCACCACAGCGCCGGGTCCTGGTTCGGGATGAGCGGACCGGCCGCCGCCGAGTCACCCAGTGCCACGTAGTCGAGGGTGTCGTCCGCCTGTGCTGCGGTTGTTCCGGCGACCAACGTCGCCACGAGCGCCAACCCGGCCACGATCCGCATTCCGAACCTCCAACGTCGCTGTCAGGTCTGCTCATCGTGGTGGTTCTGGTCACTGCCGCGGGTGGGACGCTGCCCAGAGTCCGCCGGACGTGTTTGTGACGGATCACAATGGGGCCGTGACTCCTGGGGATCTTCTCGCACTGGCCGCACGGTCCTGCGCGGACGCCGCGAAGCTGCTGCACGAGCTGCCGGTCGACGTGTCGGCGAAGGGCACGTTCGACCAGGTCAGTTCGGCGGACCTGGAGGTCGAGGCGTTCCTGCGCCGGGCGCTCGTGGCCGCGGTGCCGGAGTCGGCGGTGATCGGCGAGGAGCTCGGGTCGGCCCGAGCGCCGATCACCTGGTACGTCGACCCGATCGACGGCACCCGCAACTTCGTGCGCGGCCTGCCCTTGTCGTGCATCTCGGTGGCCGCGGCCGTCGACGGCGAGCTGGTCGCGGGCTGCGTGCTGGACCCGTTCCGCGACGAGCTGTTCACGGCGGCCGTCGACGTGCCGTTCGCGGTCAGCTCGACCGGGCTGACGATCACCCCTGGGGTGAGCCCGCGGCCGCTCGTGCTGACCGACATGCCGTTGCCCGGCAGCCCGTACCGCGGCGAGCTGGACCTGCTGGGTGAGCTGATGGAGGTCGCGGACGTGCGCCGCGTCTACTCCACCGCCCTGTCGCTCGCCTGGGTCGCGGCCGGGCGGGCGGACGCGGCGGCGAACCTCGGCATCCACCCGTGGGACGTCGCGGCGGGCGCGGTGCTCGTCCGCTCGGCGGGCGGAGAGTTCCGCGAGATCGGCTCCACCGGGTTCGTGGCGGGCCGGGGTGAGATCGTGTCGTGGCTGGCCGACCGACTGGAGGGCGTCGTCTCGTGATCGATCTCCGCGGCAGGGTCGTACTGGTCACCGGAGCCGGCGGCACCATCGGCGCGGGCATCTCGGCCCGGTTCGCCGACGCGGGCGCCGTGGTCGTCCGCCACCTCGGACGCGCCGACGGCGACCTGCGCACGGACGCCGCGAGGATCGTCGACGAGGCCGTCGCGCGGCACGGCAGGCTGGACGCGGTCGTCAACAACGCCGGTGTGCAGCCCGTGGAACCGTTGCCGGACATGACGATCGAGCAGTGGCGATCTGTCGTGGACACGAACCTGACGGGCCCGTTCGCCGTCACCCAGGCCGCGGCGCGCCACCTGGGCCGCGGCGGTTCGATCACCCACATCGCGTCGATCGAGGGGTCCCACCCGGCGCCCGGCCACGCCCACTACGCCGCCTCGAAGGCCGCGCTGATCATGCACGCGCGTGCGGCGGCGCTCGAGTACGGCCCGCGCGGGATCCGCGTCAACACCGTCTCACCGGGTCTGGTGGCCAGGCCCGGCATCGAGGAGCAGTGGCCGGAGGGCGTCGCCCGGTGGCAGGCGGCGGCACCGTTGGGGCGGCTCGGGACGCCGGAGGACATCGGCAACGCGTGCGTGTTCCTCGCCTCGGACCTCGCCTCGTGGATCACCGGCCACGACCTCGTGGTCGACGGCGGCGTCACGGCTCGCCCGACGTGGTAGCGCTACCCACGCTCATCGTGGCTGAAACACTACTTTCCGTAATCACCCATTCTAGTTACATCACGTGACACCGGAATTAACAGAGCACAAAGACCCATCCTTGACCCTCGGAAGAACCGCTGGTCACAAGCGGTCCGTCACGCATCATGCACTGTCCGCATCGATCACTTATCAAAGGTGTCAACTTGGTCACGGACCAAGTTTTGACTACACCTAGTGATAACGCGGACGTCGTTTTCGTCGAATCCTCAACCAGTCGACCTGGACCAGAGGGGGACGGACGACATGACAACCGAGAACCGAGGACTTTCCCGTCGGACACTGCTGACCGCCGCGCTGGGAGGCGCAGCGGCGAGCGTCGTGGGGCACAGCGTGTTCGCCGGAGTCGCCTCGGCGGCGCCCGGACGCAGGAAGCTGATCATCGGCAGCGTGGACCACCTGGGCAACGGAGTCGTGCAGCTCGCCGACCCGAGCCTGAACGGCGGGTCCACGATCGTCGCCGTCAACGGCCAGCCCAACGGGATCGCGGGCTCGCCGGACGGGCTGCGGGCGTACGTGGCAACGGCGTTCGGACCGGGCCTGAGCGTCGTGGACGTGGACGCCGCCAAGGTCACCGACGAGATCGCCGTCGGCGGGTTCGCCAACGAGGTGGTGGTCTCGCCCGACGGCAAGACCGTCTACGTCGCGACCGGGTCGAGCGGTGCCGGTGGTTCCCGCGGGCACGTGGCCGTGGTGGACGCGGCGACCGGTGACGTGCGCACCCTGATCAACGCGGGACTGTGGCCTCGCTCGCTGGCGTTGACGCCGGACGGCACGCAGCTGTTCGTGGGCGACGAGCGGGCGAAGAACGTGACGATCGTCGACACCGCGAAGAACGCGGTGGCCGGTTCGTTCAGGACCGAGAAGCAGGTGCTCGAACTCGCCATCGACCCCAAGGGCAAGAGCCTCTACGCGGCCGCGTTGCGCGAGCTGGTCACGTACGACCTGCGTGGCGGCAAGTCGGGTTCGACCGAACTGGAGGGCGTTCCCTGCGGCCTGGCGGTGCACCCGAACGGAACGTTCGCGGTGGTGAGCCTCTACGCGGGCCGCAACGCGGACTCGCAGCTCGTGACGGTGAACATCGCGTCCAACAAGGTGAGGACGAAGGAGCCCAACGGCAAGGCGAACGGTCCTCTGACGATGAGCAAGGACGGTGACCGCGCGTTCGTGCTGGACAAGAAGAACCGCAAGGTCACGTCCGCGGACACCGCGTCCGGCAAGCCGGACAACTCCCTGTCGACCCCCAACTCGAACACGCCGACCTGCGTCGCGTTCGTCGAGACCGTCTGAGCCGGGAGGAACCCGCGATGCCTTTCTCCATGGCCGTCAAGACCCTGGACTACACCCCGACCTGGCCCACCTACCCGAGCCTGTGGATGGGCGGCTACTGCGGTGCCGCGCGCGGCAACGCGGGCGCGGTGGACCGCAGGCTGCGCGCCCAGTGCGTCCTCATCGACGACGGTGCCGGCCCCAAGGTGATGCTCCGCGTCGACGTCGTGAGCATCCCGCGCTACGTCCACCAGGCGATCAGGTCCGCCGTGCTGTCGTTGGTGGGCAACAACAACGGCAACTTCCTGATCATCTGCAGCCACACCCACTCCGGTCCGATGATCGGCACCACGCGGCCGAGCCCGTACGTGATGATGGACCTCACGGCCGCGGACATCAGCGCGATCGAGGGCACCACGACGGTGTTCATCAACCAGATGGTCGCCCTCGTGCAGCAGACCGTCGCCATGGCCCGCACGCCGGTCACCTTGTCGTACAAGGAAGGCAACACGACGATCGGCTACAACCGGGCGGAGGAACCCAACGTCCTCACCACGATCTCCGCGCTGGTCGCCCGGCGCACGAGCAACAACAGCCTGTTCACCGTCCTGTTCGGCTACGCGTGCCACGCCGTGTCCCGCGGCAACGACAAGGTGTTCTGCAGCGACTACCCCGGCGCCGCGACCGACGTCATCAGCAACGCCCTCGGCGTGCAGGCGTTGTTCTTCCAGGGCGCCGCGGGCGACCAGGAACCCAACGACCCGCACGCGCCCGGCCAGGTCACGAGCCTCGGCACGACGCTGGGCAACGCGGTCGTGCAGATGGTGAACTCCGGTGGCTGGAACGCGGTCAACGGCCCGATCAGCACCTACTACAACGAGGTCAAGCTCCCGCTGACGGTGGACTTCGGCGACCCGGCGGCGGTGATCCGCGCCCGCAACTCCTACAACGAGCGGATCGACACGTTCCCGCCCGACGACTTCGCGTACCGCCACGCCGAGGTCATGATCGAGCAGATCCACGGCGAGGGACTGCCCAAGGTGTTCCCGATGCCCATCCAGCGCTGGAACCTGGGCGGCCTGAACATCCTCGCGATGTCGCACGAGGTCCTCTCGCAGTACGCGGTGACGTTGCAGAACCAGACCCCGGGCTGGCTCTGGATCATGGCCTACGCCAACGAGACCGAGGGCTACGTCGCGGCCAACGGCGTCCTGCAGGCAGGCGAGGCGAAGCACTTCGGCTACGAGGCCGGCTGGACCGACGACGACCAGATTTCGGGTCCCGGCTCGTGGACGACGTTCTACGCCTGGCCCGCACCACTGAAGTTCAACCCGAGCGGCGCGGCCTCGCCCGGGACCACCGAGCGTCTGGTTCTCGACGCCTGCACCGCCATGCTGAACCTCTGAGGGGTGGAGTGAGACATGCCAGGACCCAGCACCACGTTGTCGGCCCGCTACGGCCTCGCTCCGGTCTACCCGTGCGACAACGTCGGCGACCTTTACCTGTTCGAACACTCGACGCCGACCACCGGTACGTTCGTCTGGGGCGAGAGCTACCAGGTGGGCGCGGGCTGGCAGGGCCGCGTGCTCGCGGGCCCGAGCGGGTGGATGTTCAGCATCACCACCGGCGGTGAGCTGAGACTGTTGCACTACAACGGAACCAACTGGGACTCGTTCAACGGCAGCGAGTACGTCGTGCTCGGCCAGGGCTGGTCCTACACGGCGGCCAACACCCGCTACCGGATCTCGGTGGACGAGGACGGCGTGATCTACACGCTCGACACCCTCGGCAACCTCAAGGCGCACTACTACAACTTCGCGACCCAGCAGTGGGCCGTGCAGGGCGCCCTGCTGGACACCGGCCTGACCCAGTACAACGCGATCGTCGCAACGAGCCGTGGTGTCGTCTACGCGCGCAACGCGGCCGGCGCGATGTACCGCTACTACATCGACTTCTGGTCGGCCGCCACGGCGACGTGGGTCAAGCCCGTCACGACGGTCACCACGGGCTGGGCGAACCTGAAGAACCTGAGCTCGGCCGGCGGCGAGACGTTCTACGCCGTGAACCAGAACAACGGCAACCTGCTCTGGTACAGCTACAACCCCGTCGCCAAGACGTGGAAGAACGCGAAGATCATCGGCAGCGGGTGGAACAGCGAGCAGGACGTCGTCGTGCAGTCCAACGCGTGCAGCCGGTTCCCGTGGAACTCCGCGTGCAACTCGTTCGGGCCGCAGGACGGTGGTGCGGTGATCACCCGGCTGAACCAGGTGAAGAAGAACTGAGTCCGTGAGTGGACCGGCGGACAACCAGCTCCGGCTGCACGAGCCGGCGCCGGTCCACGCCGGTCCGTTCGTTGATGAGCGCGATCAGCAGGTCGACCGCTTCCTCACCGATCCGATCCGGGCGCAAGCTCACCGCGGTCACGGGCGGGCTCGTCGTCGCGTAGTCCGGATCCTCGCTGATGCACGCCACCAGCAGGTCCCGCGGCACCTCGAGCCCGTGATGCCGGGCGGCGGCGAGGATGTTGTGGCCCGAGTCGGAGTAGACGCCGACGATCGCGTCCGGTCGTGGATCGCGGTCGAGCAGCAGCCCGGCCGCAGTCTGTTCGGTCGTGAAGTAGTCGGGCAGCGAGGCGTACCTCTCGACGAGGATCGGCACGTCCCGTTCGGCGCACCAGGACACGTAGGCCTGCTCGACCAGGTGCGGGTACGCGTCGTCGTGCACCGGCAGGGTGAGCGCGATCCGCCGGGCGCCCGCCTCCGCGAGGTGGTCGAGCGCGAGCCGCAGTCCCGCGTCGAGGTCGGCGTCCACCCACGCGTCACCGGGCACCGGGCGGCACGGCCTGCCCTCGCTGACGATCGGGATGCCGCGTTCCCGCAGGAGGGAGCGCACCGGGTCGTCGGCACGCGGTCCGGCGTGGATGACACCGTCCATCGGCGCGCTGAGCCACATCCACGGTGACAACGAACTCGGCATCACCATGAGCATGTAGCCGCGCTCGTGCGCCGCTGCCATCGCGCCCAGCGCCAGCTGTCCGTAGTACGGGATCTCGGTGTACGACACGGGAAGGTCGCCGTAGGTCGTCATCGTCAGGCCGAGCACCCCGGTGCAGCCGGACGCCACGGCCCTCGCCGTGCTGGCGGGCGCGTGACCGAGCTCGCGGGCCGCGGCGATCACGCGTTGCCTCGTCGCCTCGGACACCCGTCCGGTGCCGTTGAGGGCGTTCGACACCGTGGCCGTGGAGACCCCGGCCAGCGCGGCCACGGCTCCGAGCGTGGGACGCCGCCAGACATGCGTGGTCTTCATGTCCATCTCAACAGGCCCCGCCCGGCTTGTGGTTAAGACGTTAATCACTCAACCTACCGGCGAACGCGGGTGGGAACGAGTGCTTCATGTGGACAGAGGGGAAGCGGTGGAGGCAAAGATTTCACAGGTGCGGCAACGCACCACACCTCCGGTCGTCATGGCGCGGTGGGCGCTGTGGGCGTTCGTCGTCGTCAACCTGGTGATCGTCGAGGTCCTCTTCTTCACCGCCGGAGCCGGCAAGAACGAGGTGCTGACCGTCGCCAAGTTCTTCGGCATGCACGCCGCCGTGGTGATGCTGTTCCAACTGCTGCTGGTGGCGCGACTGCCGTGGCTCGACCGCCGGATCGGCATGGACCGGCTCACCGTGTGGCACCGCTGGGTCGGCTTCACCCTGCTGTGGACCATCCTCACCCACGCCTTCATCGTGGTGCTGGGCTACGCGACGCTCGACAACGCGTCGATGGGCAAGACGTTCCTCGCACTGGCCGGAGTACCGGCCTCGCTGCTGGGCATGTGCGCCGCGCTGATCGTCGTCGTGATCGGCACGGTCTCCACGCGGAACGTGCGGCGGCGGCTGCGATACGAGACGTGGCACGGCCTGCACCTGTTGCTGTACTTGGCGTTGGGCCTGGCGTTCGTCCACCAGCTGCGGGAGACCACGACCTTCAAGTCGTCCCCGTTCGCGCAGATCTACTGGTGGGCCCTGTGGCTGTTCGCGTTCGGCGCTTTGGTTACGGGCCGGATCGTGATGCCCCTGTGGCGCAACGCCTACCACCACTTCGAGGTCGCGGCAGTCGTCCCGGAGTCCGACGACGTGGTGTCGATCCACGTCACCGGCCGCCACCTCGACAAGCTGCCTGCCAGGGCAGGCCAGTTCTGCATCTGGCGCTTCCCCGGCCACAACCACTGGTGGCTGGCGAACCCGTTCTCCCTCTCGGCGGCACCCGACGGCCGCACGCTGCGCCTGACGGCCAAGGCGGTCGGCAAGGTCAGCGCCGGCCTGCGCAACGTCCCGGTGGGAAGCCGAGCCTTCGTCGAGGGCCCGTACGGCGCGTTCACCTCACTGCACCGCACCCGCCCCGGCGCACTCCTCATCGCCGGCGGGGTGGGCATCACGCCGATCCGAGCCCTTCTGGAGGAGGAACCGGCAGGCGACGTCGTGGTGCTCTACCGGGTCCGCACCGCTGAGGACGCCGTCCTGGCCGACGAGGTGCGCACGCTGGTCGCGGAACGCGGCGGCCGGCTGCACCTGCTCACCGGCCGCACGGCGGACAGGCCCTCGCCGTTCGAGCCGGGCAGTCTCCGCACCCTGGTTCCCGACATCGACGAACGCGACGTGTACGTGTGCGGCCCGCCCGCGATGACCTCAGCCGTGCTCGATGCGCTGCGCCGGTTGAAGGTTCCTGGGCGGCAGGTGCACTCGGAGCGGTTCGGGCTGGCGTGACGCCGGGCTGAAGTGGACGGGCTCGCCGCTCCGGTGGCGAGCCCCGAAGAACGGGCTGAGACGTAGCGCACACCCGCCCGGCACCCGGACCGACGTCGGCACCACATCGACACGGGGGCGGGCACCGGGCCCCGAACAGCCCGGTATCACCCAGGGTTACAAGATCATCATTCGACAGCGCTTGCGCTGGTCAGCACCAGCGCCGGAGGAGTGAAACGCGTGGTGCCCCCGACGGGATTCGAACCCGTACTGTGATCCTTTTAAGGGACCTGCCTCTACCGATTGGGCTACGGGGGCGTGGGGAGCCTAGGGCTTGATCGTCCGCTTGTGTGAGCGGATGGTGATTTCTCGCCCGCACGGCCCATCAGGTTGGACTAGAACGAGCATCCGGCTAAGGTTCGAACGGACCCGAACATCAGCGTGCCCTCCCCGCCCCGAGCAGCTCCTTGAACCGCAGCGCCACCCAGTCGTGCACGGCCGCGGAGACCGAGTTGTCCCCCGCCCGGTGCTCGAACCAGCGCCAGTCGCAGTTCACGTTGATCTCCAGGAACACGTGGTCGCGGCCGGTCACGAGCAGGTCGAACGCCGCCACCTGCACTCGCCAGTGGCGCGCCAGGGCCAGCAGGCGGTCCGACAGAGAAGAAGGCACCGAGGTCGGCGTCACGCGCACGGCGTCCGGGTCGACCCAGAGTTGGGCCGGGTCGAGTTTGTCCACCTGGAACGCGATGCAGCGCTCTCCCACCACGAACACGCGCAGTTCCGTGTCGGACGGGACGTACTCCTGGACGATCACCGGCGCGGGCTCGGGGGCGTCGGAGGCGCGTGAGGTCTCCAGTGGCCGCGGGAAGAGGCCGTGTTGCACGCCCGGACGTGGTTCCAGCAGGTGGCGGCCGGCGGTCTTGACGATGCAATGGGCTCCGCCGGGGCGCGTACGGCCCGGACGTGTCGTCACGGCCGTGCGGGGGACACGGAGGCCGAATGCCGCTGCGTCGGAAAGCTGCGTCAGGCGGTCCAGATGCGTCGAGAAGCGCGACGGGTTCACATGAGCCCAGTCGGAGCGTGAGGACAGCCAGTTGGCCACTGAGGCCCACTGGTCGACCGCGTAGGCGCCGGCCAGGGTTCCCGGCTCCACGGGCACGGCGGAGAGTTCGAAGTGGCGGCGCCAGACGAGCAGGGGGCGCAGCAGCCAGCGGTCGAGCTCGATCAGCGGCTGGTCGGTGTAGACGGAGAGCGGCAGGTCGACGCAGCGGTCGGCGTCGATGCGGGCCATGCGGATGCCGCGTTCGGCCAGTGCGATGGAGAGCTCGTTCATCTCCATGTCGGCGGCGCGCGCAAGCACCAGCACACAGGGTTGGGGATTGCCGTCGCCCTCGTCGACCATGCCGAGGCGGTGCACCTGTTCCTGGAAGTCCAGGCACTTGGGCGGAGAGCGGAAGAGGTAGTCCTGACCCTGGAGCAGCAGAGGTCTGGCAGCCTCGGACGGGGCACCCGGCACCCGCCCGTCAGCCGACCTGCTCAATCGTCCTTCTTGCTGCGGAAACTCTGCCCCGCCTGCGCGTACTCTGCGGCGTACTGCGCCAACGCGGGGTCCTCGATCTCGCCACGACGAAGCTGTGCGGCCAGCTCCTCGAGAGACATCGGGATCACCTCTCTCCCCACACGGGCGAATCACGCATTCAGGTGATGCACCAGCCGTAGTCTCTGGTTCACGTAACGCAATGTCAAGGCAGCCCCTGGAGCTTACTCCGATTGGGCGCTCAAGTTCCGCCCCTGGACGCACGAAGTGCCCCGAACGTGGTCACGTTCGGGGCACCTGTGCACTCACGGGGAGTAATGGATCAGCTTTGCACCGCGCGGTCGAAGTCCGACTTCGGGTCGTTGATCTGACCGAGCGCCACGATCTCGCGCCCGTAGAACAGCGCCTGCGTCCAGTCCATCAGCACGCGCAGCTTGCGGTTCACGGTCGGCATGAACGCCACGTGGTAGCTGCGGTGCATGAACCACGCCGGCAGGCCCTTGAAGCGCAGGCCGAACACGTCCGCCACGCCCTTGTAGAGGCCGAGGCCCGCGACCGAGCCGAGGTACTTGTGGAAGTAGTCCTTCGGCTTCTGGCCGCGCAGCGACGCGACGATGTTCTTGGAGAGCAGCTTCGACTGACGGATGGCGTGCTGCGCGTTCGGCACGCACGTCGCCGTCGGGTCCTCCTCGATGCGCGAGAGGTCCGGCACGGCGGAGCAGTCACCGGCGGCCCACACGCCGTCGAGGCCCTGGACCTGCATGGCGGCGGTGCACCGGACGCGGCCGCGCTCGTCGAGCGGGAGGTCCGTGTTGCGCAGCACCGGGTTCGCCTTCATGCCGGCGGTCCAGATGATCGTGTCGGAGTCGAACTCGGTGCCGTCGTCGAGGATGACGTGGCCGTTCTCCAGCGACTTGACCCGGGTGTCGAGGTAGATCTTGATGCCGCGCTTCTCCAGCGCCTCGACGGTCCACGCGCCGAGCTTGGCGGACACCTCGGGCATGATCCGGCCCATCGCCTCGACGAGGACCCAGTTCATCTCCTCGGGCTTGACACCCTCGTAGTACCGAAGCGCATACCGCGTCATGTCCTCGAGCTCGGCGAGCGTCTCGATGCCCGCGAAGCCGCCACCGATCACGACGAAGCTCAGGAGCTTCTTGCGCAGTTCCGCGTTGTTCGTGCTCGCGGCCTGGTCGAGGCGCGACAGCACGTGGTTGCGGACGTAGATCGCCTCGCCGATCGTCTTCATGCCGATGCCGACCTCGGCCAGGCCGGGGATCGGAAGCGTGCGGGAGATCGCACCCAGCGCGGAGACGAGCACGTCGTACTCGATCTCCTCGACGTGGCCGTCCGACAGCTCGGCGGTCACGATCTTGCGCGCGTGCTCGATCTTGGTGACGCGGCCCGTGACGACGTGGCAGCGCTTGAGCACCTTGCGCAGGGGAGCGACGACGTGGCGCGGCTCGATGGAGCCGGCCGCCGCCTCAGGCAGGAAGGGCTGGTAGGTCATGTGCGGCTGCGGGTCGATGACGGTGACCGACGCCTCACCGGAGCGCAGCTTCTTCTGCAGTCCGAGAGCCGTGTACATCCCGACGTACCCACCGCCGACAATGACGATTCGCGTGGGTTGCGACTTCACAGCAGCCATACACATATGGTCGCACCACGACCCGCTTTTTCGCGCGTCCGGAGGGGCCGTTGTGACTACCGTCGCCGGGTGATGCCGAACACCCTCACCGCTGACCTGCACCTTGAGTGAGATTTGACCGGTTCTCGCTGAGAGTGTCGATTCAGATCCTCAGCGCGAAGACCATGATCACGACCGTCAGAGCGCCCAGTCCGAGGAGCTCGACGAGACCGATATCAGGCCCCGACGGGACGATCGCCGCGAAGCCCGCGACAGCGAAAGAGATCGCCTGGACAATGGCGAACCGGCGTGCCGGCGCTTTGAGTGAGGCAGCCTCGATTTTCGTTTTCACCGGAACGACCGCCGCCAGCGCGGACGTGAGGTGAACGAGGTGCAACGCCGGAATCATGATCAGCACGCCCAGCCGCAGCGGGTGCCCGTCGCCGAACGCCATCGCGAACGCCGCGTACCCGATCAGCAACGCCGGACCCGCGCTCCCCGGCATCACCGCGGTGACCGCCGTCAGCGCCGCGACGATCACGAGCGGCCCGATGGAGTCGGCCTCCCGGTGGAGGATCAGCGCCACCGGCAGTGCGGCGAGCACGATCGCCAGTCGCATCAGCACTCGGTCGTCACCGCCACCCCGTGCTCGGCCATGCGCCGCAACCGCAGCCGGTGCTCGGCGGCGATCAGCTCCGCCGCGACCTCACCCCACGGCGTCTCCTCGTCGGGCTCGAGCGGCAACGGCAGGGTGTTGATCGCCAGCACGACGTGACCGTGTTTGCGCGTCTGCACGGCCAGCTCCGCGATCTCGTCGTCGAGGAACGGCGACAGCAGCACGACAACGCTTCCGTGCGGGAGCTTCCGCAACGCCACGCGCGACGCCCATCCGGCGGCCTGCACACACACGACCAGCTGCGTGCGGATGCGCATCAGGTGCCGCCGGCCGACACCGGAACGAACGTTGAGCTGCGGCCTGCTCAGGTCCATCAACGCCACCCGGTCGCCCTGCCTGAGGTAGCCCGCTGCCATCGACGCCGCCCTGCGCACCGCGCGGTCCAGGCTGCCTCCCGGCCGCGTCGTGGCGCCGTGGTGGGGCGACGACCACTCCGCCACCTTCGCGCTGAGGTCTGTGCGCGTGTCGAGCGCCAGCACGATCTCGGCGTCGGCCTCGGCGTGCCGCTCGCGGACGTGAACCGTGCCGGTGCGGGTGGTGACGCGCCAGTCGATGCGCTTGAGCCGGTCCCCCGGCTGGAACGCCCGGATGTCGCGCAGCTCGGTGGAGTCCCCGGCGCGCGGCGAGCGGTGGATGCCGACCAGCCCGGCGGGCCGGGGCGGCAGCGGGCCTGCGGGGTGGTGCTCGACCGGCGGCAGGATCGTGCGGACGTGCTCGGTGCCGACGATCGGGCCGTAGACGTGCATGCCGTCGGGTCCGGCGAAGAGGTGGTCGAGCCGGACGTCGACGCCCGGTCCCCACGCGTCCCGCCTGATCTCCACGGGCAGGTCGGGCGAGTGCACCGGCACCACCTTCGGGCCGCCCGGCAGCTTGACGACCGCCAGCTCGGCGTCCGCGCCGTCGACGTGCGCGACGGTGTGCACGACGCCGGCACCCTCGCCGCGCGGCACCGGGCGCACGCTGACCGTCGGCGTGCCCTTCGGTTTGTTCGTGATCAGCACGGAGAGGACCAGTGGCACGCCGAACAGCACCAGCTCGACCTGGTGCAGGAACATCCCGGCGGCAACCAGTCCGGCACCGAGCCAGACGGCGCGGGAGTACGCGTCCGTCGAGTGCCAGTGCGCGCCGTGCGACCCGGCGAACGCCTCCCTGATCTTGTCCGCTCTGCTCATGAGCTGGGCGGGCCGGGAACCCTGCCGAGCAGGTCGGTGACGACCTGCACCCCGCTGACGCCGGACGTCCACGTCTCCGGCTTCATCACGAGCCGGTGCGCCAGAACGGCCACCGCGCACTCCTTGACGTCCTCCGGTGTCACGTAACCGCGTCCGTCCAAAGTGGCCAATGCGCGGGCGACGAGCACGAGCGCCTGCGCACCTCGCGGCGAGGCGCCGACCTCCACCGACGGGTGGCGCCGCGTCGCGACGGCCAGATCGACGCAGTACCGCAGGAGATCGTCGTCCACTGTGGTCTTCTCGAGCTCGGCCTGGAGCTCGGCGAGACGTCCGGGGGCCAGGACCGGCGGAACCTCGGCTTCTTCCTTCTGCCGCGCGATTCGCCGGCGCAGCACCTCGACTTCCTCCTCCGCGGGCGGGTACCCGATGTCGAGCCGCACGAGGAACCTGTCGAGCTGCGCCTCGGGCAACGGGTAGGTGCCCTCGTACTCGACGGGGTTCGAGGTCGCGAGCACGTGGAACGGCTTCGGCAGGGCGAACGTGCGGCCCTCGACCGTGACCTGCCGCTCCTGCATGGCTTCCAGCAGCGCCGACTGGGTCTTGGGCGGCGTGCGGTTGATCTCGTCGGCGAGGAGCAGCCCGGTGAAGACGGGCCCGTGGTGGAACTCGAACTCGCGGCTGCCGGGGTCGTAGAGGAACGACCCGGTGACGTCCGCGGGCAGCAGGTCCGGCGTGCACTGCAGGCGGCGGAAGTCGAGGCTGAGCGCCTGCGCGAGCGACCGCGCGATCAGCGTCTTGCCGAGCCCCGGCACGTCCTCCAGCAGCACGTGCCCGCCGGCCAGCACGGCCGCGAGCGCAAGCCGCACGGTCCGCGTCCGTCCGACGACGACCTTGCCGACCTCGTCGAGGACGGCTTTGGCCTCCACGGACACGGATTCTGGACTGATGCTCACTCGACCCTCCTGAGCCGTTCTGCGAGTTCCTTCGGGTCCGGCATCTCGGACGCGTCGATCCCCAGTCGTGCGAGCCGGGCCTGGAACCGTTCTTCGTAGCGCCGCGGGTCCCCGGCCGCCTCCGCGAGCCTGCTGGCGAGAGTGCTGGCGTGCGCGGTGCTGATCGAACCGGGCGCGGGCGGGTCCGCGCTCCAGACGATGTCGGTGGCTTTGGGCAGCTTCGTGACGAGCACGCCGAACGCGGTGGGCGGCACGGCCAGCGCCGCGGCCCACGCGGGCGAGGCACCGAGCCACCAGATCGCGACGCCGAGGATCACCCCGATGACGAGCGCCAGCACGGTTCTCATGCGAGCTCCCTGACGATGCGGCTCAACTCCCGTTGGGCATCTTCCGCTTGCTCGGCCGTCACGTTCTCGTGCCCGAACCGCGCCCGTTGATAGAGATCTTTCAGCACGGCGGCGTCGACCCCGAGCTTCTCGGTGAACTCGGTGGGCGTCTGGTGCGGCCGGCGAGGCTCAGCGGCCTCGAGCGCGAGCCAGGCGGCGATCACGGCGTCGCGCGGCGGCCGGTTCGGGTGCTCGGTGAACTCCTGCAGCGCCTTCTCGACGCGCTGGACGACGGCCACCTGCCCGACCTCGAAGCCCTCGATCTCGACGGTTTTGACGCCACGACGCCGGCGCCAGCGCGGCAGCTCGAGCGCGAGCAGGATCCCGATCAGTCCGAACAGGACGAGCCCGGCGAGCACCAGCAGGTACAACGTGAACGGCAACGCCACCAGGTCCGGCAGGTCCCGCGGGAGCTCCAGGTCCACCGACGGCTCGCGGTTCTCCGGCGGAGGACGGTCGTCGAGCCGGTTGACGAACGTGACGGGCGAGGTGCCTGAGGCCGCGACGACGACGATCAGCAACGCCGCCACCGCCACCCCAGCTCGCCACCACTTCATGCGGGTCAGCGTGACACGGACCGGCGCGGTTCGGATGATCCTTTGGTAGGTCAGTCGGGGAAGGGGAAGCTCCAGAGCGGTCGCCGCGGTTCGACGTCGACGACGTGAGGTACCACCTTGCGCAGCGCCGCTGACTGTTCGGTGATGCGCTTGCGGACGACATGTCCGCTTCCCCCGCCATCGGGCACGTCCCGTTCGGGCCCCAGCCCGAGATCGACGTAGAGGTCGCGGAGGCTGACGCTGGCACTCAGCTCGCGCACCCACACCGTCGTGCTGACGCCTCGTTCTCCTCCGTACCAGCTCCACACGCCGATCTCGACGCTCAGCTTCCCGCGCTCGTACCGCAGACCGCCGTGATCGTGGAAACCCTCTGGCTCGACGGTGTGGGGACCGGTGAACCCGTACTTCTCGACCAGGAACGCGAACGCAGCCGGACCCTCGGTCCACAGCACGTGCGCCGGACTCCGCTTCCCCATCAGCTCACCGGTTTCCCCGTCGTCGTGATGATCCTTTTGGCTGACTTGCGGTCGTGGCCCGGACTTCGACCCTCGAAGAGCGCGAGATCCGGCACTACACCCGTGGCTGCTGCCAAGCGCCCATCGAGCGCCAGTGGAACTACGTTTACCGCGACAGCGCCCCTCGGCGGCGTATTTCGCGAACTGCTACCACCACACGGACCAGCCACACGACGTGTGGATGGACATCATCATCGGCACGTGGGGTCAGAACGACGCCCTCGTGGCAGCCGACGTCTTCAGCTCGTCAAGCGGGCGAACTCCTGCAAGAGGTCGTCAACCAGCACCACCATCGACAACTTGATCTCGTCGGGATCGCTGAAGCCCATCTCAGCATCAGCAGCCATCCGCGGAAGGAGACCTTCTGGGCCCGCCGCGAGCTCGCGAAGAGCCCTGACGGCACCTGCGACCACGACGCTCGAGAGCTCGGCCGAAGCGATGATCGCCAAGTTCGCCGCCAGAGATGCCGTGTCGATGGCGCGCAGGAGCCGAAGCACGTCGAGCGCGTCTTTGGGCTTCAGGCGATCTGGCTGCTGCTCGCGTCGCTCTGCGATCTTGACCACCTTCGACACCACGAGTGCCGCAGGCCCGGCCACCTTGATCTCGAACTTCCTGGGATCCTCAGGATCGAGCGCACCGATCAGGTGAACGTCGTTGTCCACCACCGCAGGCTCGAGCCCGAGTGTTCTGCGAGCAGTGGCCTTGGCCTGGTGCGGCGGCTGCAGGTGGGCTGCTCTCCGACCACCTCGGCCGCACAGCGCCTCAGGAGCCATGAGGTCGACGGCGATGTCGCCAGGTCCCACCCACCTTCCAGGTTGCGAGCCTGCAGCGAACCCGGCCGCGAGCATCGCGTCAACGATCGAAGGCTCGTCCGCCAACCGGTCCGGCACGAGCGCGAGATCCGCATCCGTCGTGGTCGGCGCCGTGGCGAAGTCCGCGGCGCCTGAATGCAGGTACACAGCCTGGGCGCCAACGAGAACGAGCGCGTCTCGGTGCGGCCCCAGTCCGTCCAAGGCGTCGAGGAGAACCGCCCGCGCCTCGACGTACTCCTGCGAGATCAACTTTCCCAGCCTGACTCTCTCGATTCGAGCACTGCCATCAGCTGCTCGGCTTCCTCGGTCGACCGCCCCGGTCCGGTCAGGAGATCCGCGACGACCTGTGCCGGCGACGCGTACTCGACGCCACCGACAAGTCGGGCCTTCGCGTGGACGACATCGTCGTGCGGCCGCATGACCAGAACATTGGTTCCGCGGTCGGCGGTCTTCAGTCCGAGCTGCTTCATCAGCCCGATCGGGTCCTCGGCGTACAAGCTCAGGGAGACGAGAGGAGAAACGGGCGTGATGTGGTCGGGCAGGTACGCGCGTGCGGCTGCCGAACCCGTGACGGTGACCCGCGTGTTGAGAGTCGGCAAGGCTTTCAACGCGTGGCTCAGCCCTCTCGGGTCCAGTGCGGCAACGACCTCGTTCGAAGCCATGACCTTGTAGTCCTGCACCCAGCGCCACAGCAACAGCCGCTTGCGGACGGCGGTGACAGCACCGTCGTCGCTTCTGGTGATCACCGCTTCCCGATCCAGCAGCTCGAGCACCCTCGCGCTTGTCGCCACTCCGACTTGTGCCCGCTCAGCGAGCTCACGGACCCCCACCGGCAAAGAGGTCTCGGCGAGTTCCAGCACGACCTTGGCTGCAGCGGAGCCACGGAGAGACTTGAGCAGGCGGTCCTCGGGGTCTCGAAACCCGCTGCGCTCCGCTCCCGTGCGATCGAGGAAGACCGCGGGCTTGTCCAGCCTGAGACGCAGGTTTCCGGTCAGGTCGAACCAACCCATGCCGTGCTGGTCCAGCTGTGCACGGGTCATCGGAGACACGAACGGAGCAACCAACACCATGCCCCCGACAGGCGCACCACCACCTGAGATCTCGGCCGCATACGCCATGATCCGCTGAGCAGCTCGTGCGACGTCCCTCGGAACAATCCCGGCTTTGCATTCGAGCAGGACGGTCGTGACCGTGCCATCCGGCGCACCGATGACGACCTGCGCATCGGGCTCGACCACCCGGTGACCGCCGGAAACCCGCGGCTGCAGGTCGAGACGAACAGACCACGTGACCGGCAGCAGAGACCTGAGCTGCTGCTCGAACGAGCCCAACAGCTCGACCGTTCCACCTTTTCCGGCGTTCCGTGACACATGGAACATGTTACTTCATGGAACAGTTCCAAGCGGACAGTCGACGTCACACAGTCGGTGGGTTCACTGCCCGCCTGAGCACGTCCTGCAGCATCTCCTGCGTCAGCCGTCCGGTGTACGTGTTGTGCGGCGACACGTGGTAGCACCCGATCACCCGCAGCCCGCCCGCCTCGACCTCCACCCCGTGCCCGAACTTGGGCGGCCGTGACACCCCCAGCAACGGCAGGAACGCCTTCCACCCGAACCCGCCCAGCACCACCGCGGACCGCAGGTTCGGCATCAACGCGATCTCCTCGCGCAGGAAGTGCGAGCACCGGTCCCGTTCGTCGGTGGTCGGCTTGTTCTCCGGCGGCGCGCACCGCACGGGCGAGGCCATCCGCACGCCGTACAGCTCCATGCCGTCGTCCCGGGCCCACGCGGAGGGCTGGGAGGCGAGGCCCACCTCGTACAGCGCCCGAAACAAAAAATCACCGGACGCGTCGCCGGTGAACATCCGCCCGGTCCGGTTGCCGCCGTGCGCGGCCGGGGCGAGGCCTACGAGGAGCAGGGAGGCGTCCACGGGGCCGAAGCCCGGCACCGGCTTGCCCCAGTACTCCTGGTCGCGGAACGCGGCTCGTTTCACCGAGGCGACCGACTCGCGCCACGCGACCAGGCGCGGGCACGCTCGACAGGCCGTTATTCGATCGTCGAGTTCCGTAGTGTTGCTCCCATGTCCGAGGAGAAGACCGAAGAAAAGCCCGCGTCTCCGTCCGATGATCTGGTCACCACCCAGCACAGCATCACCGTCAAGGGCCGCGAGCTGAACTACACCGCGACCGCCGGGCGTGTCGTGCTCAGGGAAGAAGTGCTCAAGGACGGCGTGTTCGAGGGCCACAAGCCCAAGGCCGAGGTGTTCCTGACCGCGTACACGCTCGACGGCGCCGACCCGCTGCGCAGGCCCGTGACGTTCGCCTTCAACGGTGGACCCGGTTCCGCGAGCGTCTGGCTGCACATGGGGCTCCTCGGGCCCCGCCGGGTGCTGAGCGGTGACGTCGGCAACCTGACTGCTCCGCCGTACGGGATCGCGGACAACGAGGAGTCGCTGCTCGCCGAGAGCGACCTCGTGTTCATCGACCCGGTGTCGACCGGGTACTCGCGGGCCGCGCAGGGCGAGAAGCCCGGCAGCTACCACGGCTACCAGCCCGACGTCGACTCCATCGCCGAGATCATCCGGCTCTGGACCTCGCGCAACGGCCGGTGGATGTCGCCGAAGTTCATCTGCGGCGAGTCGTACGGCACGCTGCGGGCCGCGGGCCTGGCTGAGCAGCTGCAGAAGAAGTACGGCATGTACCTCAACGGACTCATGCTGATCTCCTCGGTGCTGGACTTCGCGACGCTCGAGTTCAACGAGGGCCACGACCTCGGCTACACGCTCTTCCTCCCGACGTACGCGGCCATCGCGCACTACCACGGCCTGCACGGCGACCGGCCGCTCAAGGAGGTGCTCGCGGAGGCCGAGGAGTTCGCGAGCCGCGACTACCCGTACGCCCTCGCGCGCGGCAACCGGCTCTCCGACGTCGAACGTGCCGCGACCATCGAGAAGCTCGCGAGGCTCACGGGTCTGTCCGAGGAGTACGTGGACGCGGTCGACCTGCGCATCGAGCACATCCGGTTCTTCACCGAGCTGCTGCGCCGCGACCGCAAGACCGTCGGCCGCATCGACGCCCGCTTCACCGGCTGGGACACCGACTACGGCCGCGAGGGCATCTCCGCGGACCCGTCCATCGACGCGATCGTCGGGCCTTACGCCTCGACGCTCAACCACTACCTGCACGCCGAGCTCGGCTACTCCAACGACCTGCCGTACGAGATCCTCTCGCGGGCGATCGAACAGTGGTCGTACAAGGAGTTCGAGGGCCGCCACGTCACGACGGCGGGCAAGCTCTCGGCGGCGATGCGCGCGAACCCGCACCTCAAGGTCCACGTCGCGTTCGGCTGGTACGACGGCGCGACGCCGTACTTCGCGGCCGAGCACCTCCTGGCGCACCTGCAGATCCCGAAGGAGCTGACGGCGAACATCGAGTCGGCCTACTACCCGGCCGGCCACATGATGTACGTGCACGAGCCGTCGCGCGTGCAGCAGTCCGAGGACCTCGCGGCCTTCGTGCGGAACTCGTCCAACACGTGATCCTGGACCTGTCCGACGACACCGTCCTGCACGAGCTGTGGACGGTGCAGCGGCTGGCTTATGCCGTCGAGGCCGAACTGATCGGCTTCGACGGCATTCCGCCGTTGCACGAGTCGCTCGAGGAGCTGCGGAAGTGCGGTGAGACCTTTCTCGGGCTGTACGACGAGGAAGGTCTCGTCGGTGCGGTGTCGTACCAGCTCGACGGGTCCACTGTGGACATCTGCCGGTTGGTCGTGCATCCGCGGGCACACCGGCGCGGAATCGCTTCCAAGCTCCTCGACGCACTGCCGGAAGGGCCGCAGATCGTCAGCACCGGTAGCAAGAACGAACCCGCGCTCCGGCTGTACCGGAAGCGCGGGTTCGTGGACACCGCGGAGCAGGAGATCGCTCCCGGTGTGTCGATCACACACCTGAGCAAGCCCTAGACGACCGCGCGCTCCTCAGCGAAGTGGCACGCGGCGGGGTGGCCGTCGTTGCGCACGACCAGCTCCGGCACCTCGGTGGCGCAGATGTCCTGCGCCTTCCAGCACCGGGTGCGGAACCGGCAGCCCGACGGCGGGTCGATCGGGGACGGCACGTCGCCGGTCAGGCGGATGACGTCGCGCCGGCCGCGCTGGGTCGGGTCCGGCACCGGCACGGCGGAGAGCAGTGCCTGGGTGTACGGGTGCATCGGGCGCTCGTAGATCTCGTCCTCGGTGCCGATCTCCACGATCTTGCCGAGGTACATCACCGCGACCCGGTTGGACAGGTGGCGCACCACCGACAGGTCGTGGGCGATGAACAGGTAGGAGAGGCCCATCTCCTTCTGCAGCTCGCCCAGCAGGTTCATCACCTGCGCCTGGATCGAGACGTCCAGAGCGGACACCGGCTCGTCGCACACGATCACCTTGGGCTTCAGCGCCAGGGCACGCGCGATGCCGATGCGCTGGCGCTGGCCGCCGGAGAACTGGTGCGGGTACCGGTTGATGTGCTCCGGGTTCAGGCCGACGATCTCCAGGAGCTCCTGCACCTTGCGCTGGCGGTCGCCCTTCGGCGCCACCTCGGTGTGGATCTCGTAGGGCTCACCGACGATGTCGCCGACCGTCATGCGCGGGTTCAGCGACGTGTACGGGTCCTGCAGCACGATCTGGATGTCGCGGCGCAGCTTGCGCAGCTCCGCGCCCTTCATGCCGAAGATGTCGCGGCCTTCGAACCTGGCCACGCCCGAGGTCGGCGGCTCCAGGCGCATCAGCACCTGGGCCAGGGTGGACTTGCCGCAGCCCGACTCGCCCACGACGCCGAGGGTCTCGCCCTTGTTCAGCGAGAACGAGACGCCGTCGACGGCCTTGACGTGGCCCACGGTGCGCTTGAACAGCACGCCGACGCGGACCGGGAAGTGCTTGACGAGGTTCTCGACCTCGAGGATCGGCTCAGCCACGAGCGACGACCTCCTCCGCGATGTGGCACCGGCTGGTGCGGCCCATGCCGAGGTTGTGCACGGCGGGGACCTCGGTGACGCACCGGTCGAACGCGCGCGGGCAGCGCGGGTTGAACGGGCAGCCGGGCGGGATGTTGGTCAGCGACGGCGGCAGACCCTTGATCGTCTTGAGCTCCTGGCCCTTGAGGTCCAGGCGCGGCAACGACTCGAGCAGCGACTCCGTGTACGGGTGGCCCGGCGCGCGGAACAGCTCGTAGACGTCGGCGTGCTCGACGATGCGGCCCGCGTACATGACCGAGATCCGGTCCGCGACGTCGGCGACCACGCCGAGGTCGTGGGTGATCAGGATCATGCCCATGTCGCGTTCCTTCTGGATCTCCGCCAGCAGGTCCATGATCTGGGCCTGCACGGTGACGTCCAGAGCGGTGGTGGGCTCGTCCGCGATCAGCAGCTCCGGGTCGAGAGCCAGCGACATCGCGATCATCGCGCGCTGCCGCATGCCGCCGGAGAACTGGTGCGGGTAGTCCGAGACCCTGCCCTTCGCGTTCGGGATCTTGACCTGGTCGAGCAGCTCGACCGCGCGCTTGCGAGCGTCCGCTTTGGACATCCCGCGGCGGACGCGCAGCTGCTCCTCGATCTGGAACCCGACCGTGAACACGGGGTTCAGGGCGGACAGCGCGTCCTGGAAGATCATGGCGATGCCCTCGCCACGAACCTCACGACGCTCGTCCGCCGACTTGGTCAGCAGGTCCTCACCGCGGAACTTGATCGAGCCTTTGGTGATGAACGCCGGCGGCATGTCCAGGATGCCCATGATCGTCTGCGCGGTCACGGACTTGCCGGAGCCGGATTCACCCAGCACCGCAAGGGTTTCGCCCGCCGAGACGTGGTACGAAACGCCGTTGAGCACCTTCGCGACACCGTCGCGGGTGCGGAATTCCACGTGGAGATCCTCGACCTCCAGCAATGGCTGAGTCACGGGATCTTCCTATCGGGACTTGGGGTCGAGGGCGTCGCGCACGGCGTCGCCGAGCATGACGAAGGCGAGCACGGTGACCGTGACGAAGGCCGCGGGGAACAGCAACGTGTGCGGTGCCCCCTGGAAGTAGTCGCGGGACTCCGAGATCATCACGCCCCACGAGACGACCGGCGGACGCAGGCCGATGCCCAGGAACGCGAGCGTTGCTTCGGCACCGATGAAGGCACCCAGGGCGATCGTTCCGTACACCAGCACCGGGGCGATCGTGTTCGGCAGCAGGTGCCGGAAGATGATGCGCAGCGGCGACGCGCCCAGGCCGCGGGCGGCCTTGACGTAGTCCTGCTGCTTCGCCACCAGGGTCGCGGAGCGCATGATGCGCATGACGACCGGCCACGAGAGCGCCGCGATCGAGAGCACCACCTGCGTGACGATCCGGACCGCACCGGGGTTCTCGTTCGGGGCGTTCAGCGTGGTCAGGATGACGATCGCGCCGAGCACGAACGGGATGCCGGCGAAGATGTCCGCGAACCGGGACAGCACGCTGTCGATCCACGTCTTCGCGTAGCCCGCGATGATGCCGACGAACGAACCGATCAGCACGGTCAGGATCGTCGAGAAGATGCCCACGAGCAACGACGCGCGGGCGCCGTACATGGCGCGGGCGTAGACGTCGTAGCCCTGCAGGTCGTAGCCGAACCACGCGTCGCCGGACGGTTTCGCCAGCGACTTGTCGAGGTTGGAGTGGCGCGGATCGACCGACGTGAACAGCGACGGCCAGATCGCCATCACCACGACGATCGCGATGATCACCAGCGAGATGATGAACGTGGGCTTGCGCCGCAGCTCGCCCCACGCGTCGCTCCACAGGGAGCGGGGCTTGCGCTGCTTCTGCGACGAGTCGTCGACGTGGCTCGCCTGGTCGACGCCGGCGGCCGCTGCCGCCTCGAGTCCGGTTCCGCCGGACACGGATCCTGGGTCACTCATAGCGAATCCTCGGGTCGAGAACGGCGTACAGGAGGTCGACGAGCAGGCTCGCCAGCAGGTAGACGAGCACCAGCAGGGTCACGATGCCCGTGACCAGGACGCCTTCCTTCTCCTGGATGCCGCGGAAGATCAGGCCACCGATGCCGTTGATGTTGAACACGCCCTCGGTGACGATCGCGCCACCCATGAGGCTGCCGAGGTCGGTGCCGAGGAACGTGATCACCGGGATCAGCGAGTTGCGCAGCAGGTGGATGCCGACGACGCGGGTCTGCGGCTGGCCCTTGGCGATCGCGGTGCGCACGAAGTCCGCGCGGCGGTTCTCGACGATGCTGGTGCGGGTCAGCCGGGCGACGTAGGCCATGGAGAGGCTGCCGAGCACGAAGCCGGGCAATATCAGCTCGCCGATCGACGGATCGGTGCTGACGGACGTGTCCATGATGTCGAAGCCCTGCGGGCCGAGGTAGAGCCTCAGCACGAAACCGGTGACGAACACCGGCAGCGAGATCAGGAACAGCGTCGACACCAGGACGAGGTTGTCCAGGAAGCCCTGCTTGCGGAGACCCGTGAGAACACCGGCGATGATGCCGATGACCGCCTCGATGATCACCGCGATGATGCCGAGCTTGAAGGTGATCGGCCAGGAGGTGGAGATCTGCTCGCCGACGGAGACGCCGTTGAACGTCGTACCGAAGTCGCCGGTGAGGAGGTTGCCGAGGTACTTGAAGTACTGGATCAGCAGCGGGTCGTTGAGGTTGAGCTTCTGACTCATCTCAGCGACGTACGACGGGTCGCACGGCCGCTGACCGCACTTGCCGGAGAAGGGGTCCTGCGGGATCGCCCAGACCAGTGCGTAGATCAGGAAGGTGGTCCCCAGGAAGACCGGTATCAGCTGCAGCAGACGGCGCAGCACATAGCGACCCATGAGGTCGGCTCCTTGTGTGGTGGGGGGCGCCAGACCCTGAACACCCCTCCGGCCCCGCGCCCGTGACGCTTGGTGGACGCGAGGCCGGAAGGGTTGCTGCTCACTTGCTCAGAATCTGACGTGCGCTTCGTCGGCTGTCAGCTCTTCGCCTTGACGCGGAACGCCGCGAGCTCGGCGTCACGGGTGAAGGTCAGCTTGGCGGCGAGGAGGTTCTTCGACCGAGCGCCGATGCCCTTCTCGTTCCACACCGGGATGGACGGCATGTCCTTCGCGATGAGGTCCTCGGCCTGCTGGTAGATCTTGATGGCCTCGTCCGGGTTCGCCGTGCCGTCGGCCTTCTCCAGCAGCGCGTCGACCGCGGGGTTCGAGTAGTTCGAGTCGTTCGACGAACCACCGGTGCGGTACAGCGGGTTCAGGAAGTTCTCGATCGACGGGTAGTCGGCCGACCAGTCGGAACGGCTCATGCCGGTGAGCTGCTTGCCGTCGACGATCTGGCGGAACGCACCGAAGTTGGTGGCGCCGACGAACTCGCACTCGACACCCAGGGCCTGCTTGATGCTGTTGCACGCGGCCTCGAGCGGCTCCTTGCGGCCACCGTCCTGGTTGGACTGGATGGTCAGCTTGCCGGTGAAGCCGGACTCCTTGAGGAGCGCCTTGGCCTTGTCCGGGTTGTACGTGCAGTACTCGCCGCAGACGCCCTTGCGGTAGCCCTTGATGCCGGGCGAGACCCAGCCGTCGGACGGCACGTAGGAGCCGGCCAGCACGGTCTTGGTGATCTGCTCGCGGTTGATGGCCATCGAGACGGCCTGGCGGAGCTTCACGTTGTCCTTGAACGCCGGGATGTAGTACGGCAGCGCGATCGCGGACTGGCTCAGCAGGTTCGCGTTGAGGACCTGGTCACCGAGGTCCGCCTTGTACTTCTCGCCGACCTTGGCCGACGGCGGCAGGGCCTCCATGAAGTCCAGCTTGCCCGCGACCAGGTCCTGGTACGCGGTCTCCTGGCTGGAGTAGATCTTCACGTCGAGGGTCTTGAAGTGGACCTTGTCCTCGAGCTTGTAGTCGTCGAAGCGCTCGAGCTTGATGAGCGCGTTCGGCGTGCGGGAGACGAACTTCATCGGGCCGTTGCCGATCGGCTTGGCCTCGTACGCCTTCTGGTCGGCGAAGAACGCCTTCGGCAGCGGCGAGAACGGCTGGTAGCCGAGCATGATCGGGAAGACCGAGTTCGGCGCGCTGAGCGTGACCTCGAGCTCGGTGGGGCTGACGACCTTGAGACCGGACATCTTGTCCTTGGCCGGCTTCGCGTTCTCGTCAGCGGGGTGGACGTCCTTGTAGCCCTCGATGGGGGCCATGAACGAACCGGCCTGCTGCGCGTTCGGCGCGTACGCGGCGAAGTTCCAGGCGTCGACGAAGCTCTGCGCGTCGACGTCGGTGCCGTCGTGGAACTTCTGGCCCGGCTTCAGCTTGATCTTGTAGACCTTGGCGTCGGTCGACTCGATCGAGTCGGCGGCCAGGTTGTACGTGGCGCCGTCCTCGGCCTTGTAGCCGACCAGACGCGTGAACAGAGCGTCGGTGATCTTGCCGCCGCCGGCCTCGGTCGTGTTGGCCGGGAAGAGCGTGCTCTTCGGTTCGGTGCCGTAAATCGACACCGTTCCGTCCGCGTCTTCCTTGCCCGCGGAGGTGGATCCGCCCCCACCGCCGCCGCATGCGCTGAGCGTCATGGCCAGCGCGACTGGCAGAGCCACCCACGCAACCCGTGATCGCGACATCAGTCTCTCCCGCCTTTCCCCGGCGTCGGCGCAGTTATTGCGCACGCACGCCTCCCCGGGAGGTCTCGTCCACCTCCCAAAACGTGAGAGGACGTTAACCGGGGTGTCCAGGACTACGCGCATCGAAAGCGGTCACAAACTCGTCACGATCACCTCAAGTCGACCTTAATTCGGCTCTAGACCAGGGAAAACGCGATGCCGTCGAGGATGTCGTGCTCGCTGCACACGAGCGTGCGAATACCCGCGCGATTCTCCAGTTCGTCGGCAATCGCACGCAGGACCAGCGCTCCACCGCAGATCACGTCCACTCGACCGGGGTGCATGGGCCCGAGCGAGGCACGCTCATCATGCGTCATGGAGAGGATACGGTCGGTGATTTCACGAACATTGTCAAGTGTGATCCTGCTGAGGTGAATAACGTCGCTGTTGTACACCTCCAACCCCTGGACCAGGGCTGACAATGTCGTGACGGTGCCGGCGACGCCAATCCACGTCTTCGCCTTCTCCACGGGCACCACGGAGAAGGCTTCTTTGATCGCTTCACGCGCAAACGCTTCCGCCGCGGCGATTTCGTCCTTCTTCGGCGGATCGGAGTGGATGAACCGCTCGGTGAGCCGCACGCAACCGATGTCCATCGACCTCGCGGCCTCGACCTCCGTGCCGGTGCCGAGGACGAACTCGGTCGAACCTCCACCCAGATCGGTGACGAGGAAGGGTCCCTCTTCCGGGTCAAGATCGGCCACCGCGCCGAGGTACGACAGCCCCGCCTCCTCGTCCCCGGTGATCACCTCGGCGGGCGCGCCGAGGACCTCCTCGGTCATGCCGAAGAAGTCGTCGCGGTTGCTCGCGTCCCGCGTGGCGCTCGTCGCGACCATCCGCGCGCGCTCGACGCCCTTGCGCTGCATCGTGCGCAAGTAGTCTTCGAGCGCTTCCTTGGTGCGCTGGATCGCGTCGGGGTGCAACCGCCCGGTCGCGTCCACGCCCTGCCCAAGGCGAACGATCTTCATCTCGCGGTGCACGTCCCGCAGCCACGCGGTGCCGTCGTCGCGCAACGTCGCGTCCGCGACGAGCAGTCGGATCGAGTTGGTCCCGCAGTCGATGGCCGCAACCCGCGACATGATCACCCCTACTTCAGCGTCCGGTACTCCGCGGCAAGCATGGCGTAGACGAAACTGTCGCCCCACTCGCCCTTGAAGATCTCCTTGTGCCTGAAGTGGGCCTCCCGGCGCATACCCAGGCGTTCCATGACCCGCCACGACGGCTCGTTGCGCACGTCACACTCGGCCTGGACCCGGTGCAGCCCGAGCTCCTCGAAGCCGAGTCCGAGCATGGTTCGCGCGGCCTCGCTCGCGTAGCCCTGTCCGTGGAACGCGGGGTTGAAGATGTAGCCGACCTCGCCCTGCCGGTGGTCGGCGCTCAGCAACTTGACGTCGGCCTCACCGATGACCTGCCCTTCGAGGGTCACCGCGAGCGCCAGCGACTGCCCGTCCTCGATGATCTCGTCCTGCGCGGTCCACTTCGCGAGGTTCTCCGCGGCCTCGGCACGCGTGTACGGCTCGCTGTAGAGGTAGCGGTTGACCTCTTCGAGCCGCCGGTACGCGAAGACGTCGTCGAGGTCGCTCATCTCGAACGGCCGCAGAACCAGCCGCGCGGTCTTGATCGGGTAGTCAGGACGCACGCGCGTACTCCTCGTCGAGCATCGCGTAGATATATAGGTCGCCCCACTCGCCCTTGAAGACCTCGTTCTGCCGGAAGTGCGCCTCCCTGCGCATGCCGAGGCGTTCCATCAACCCCCACGACGGCTCGTTGCGCGGGTCGCACTGGGCCTCGATGCGGTGGAGCTTCATGTCCTCGAACCCGATCCGCAGCATCTCCTCGGCGGCCTCCCGCGCGAGCCCGCGGCCCTGGAACTCCGGGTTGAAGACGTACCCGATCTCGCCCTGACGGTGCTTCTCACTGATCCACTTGAGGACGACGTCACCGATGACCCTGCCCGCCTCCGGCAGATAGGCCGCGAGCACGAGCCACTGCCCCTCTTCGGTCAGCTCGCTCATCGTCAGGGTCTTGGTGAGGCGGTCGGCGGAGTCCTCGAGGGTGGCGCAGTGGGTGTAGAGGTAGCGGCAGACCTCGGGATCGGACCGGTAGGCGTGCAGGTCGTCGAGGTCGTGTTCCTCGAACGGGCGCAGGACGAGGCG
This sequence comes from Lentzea aerocolonigenes, assembly GCF_000974445.1. Classification (GTDB taxonomy): domain Bacteria; phylum Actinomycetota; class Actinomycetes; order Mycobacteriales; family Pseudonocardiaceae; genus Lentzea; species Lentzea aerocolonigenes. The sequence goes on along the minus strand of NZ_BBOJ01000014.1, from coordinate 219,596 downwards.
GTCCGTTTTCAGCGGGTAGTCAGGTCGCACACCTGCACCATGCCAAGGACGGCCGCCTCGCGCCTCGCGATTTTCAGACCATCGAATGCTCGACCTCCTGCCCGCCGATGCTCGCGACATCTCTGCCAGCGGCTGGGCCGCAGAACCCCGTCTTTCGAGAGTTGCCGCTACCTGATGGAGTCGACGCGCCACGGACACGGCCTTCGCGCAGGTCATGGCCACGCGGAAAGCTCCACAGCGACGTCATTTTTCCAGATCGAGCGCTGTTGATGCACTGAAAGTCGGTCATCGAGACCCTCTGTTTCAGAGCAACCCACGCCCACTGTGAAAGGTGCGGCCCTGCCATCGGCTGGGCCGCACGCATTGCAGTTACAGCAACCGCTGCGGTTGACCAGACAGTCAGCCCGAACCTTCCAACTTTCGCTTGTCTTTCGCACGAAAGCATGAGACCGCACGCGAAAAGTCTGGACTCAACCAGACGAAGTATGAGCAGTTTTGCAGGCTCACCAGAACAAGAACAATGCGATCACCATTGAAATCAGATAATTCACGAACCACCTTCGCGAGGACATCCGCCAATCCAGATCCGAGCGCAGAAGCATCCTCCTGCCTGCGACGATAAAGGTCGACCCAGTAAGCCTTTTCGGCGACGTTGCCAGAAAAGACATCCGGCCATTCCTCGTCGGCCAGTGCGGCCCACCGATCGCTCACAGTTTGCCCTGCGGCCGTCAAGTACTCACGTAGCCTGCTCTGGAGCAGCTCGCCAGGAACCTCAACATGTGTACTCATTGCACCCGCTCCGCACCACGGACTGGCCCATAAATCAGGACCTCCGCCTCGTTGAAATAGTCCGGCGACTCAACGGTTGGATAGTCCGCTCGAGAAACTCGCAAAACCACACCTCCTCGAGCCCTCCGGGCCGCCAGTTCAGGGCTTGTCGTCCAGGACGTGTGGTCACTCAGCCCCAACATTCCTGCATTGTGCTCGTCGGGTGTCAGTTTAGCCCCGTCCTTGCCCCAACCTGTGGGCACCACGTCACCCTTCAGAGCGTCCTCGTAGTCAGGGTGTTCGGGCCACACGCCACGGAACAGATCATCAGATTCTTCACCGCAGTTGTGGACCAAGATCGGCTTGTCAGCCACCACAACGTGGTACGTGTGGGCCTTATCAATGGTCAGGTCGTAGACGGGCTGCAGCCGCTCGTAGCGCTCAACCGCCGAAACAACGACAAGCGATCCATCAACCGATCGCAGGTGTTCGCCGGGTTCGAGGGTGCCGATCTTGGCGAAGTCGCCCCGTTCCTCCACCCACACCGGGTGCCACGACGTCGCATCCACCGTGCCGCCGTCCACCGTCACGCGGGTCATGTCACCCTCGTCGGTGTGCACGATCGTGCCGACAACTTCCCGATCCGACGTCTCACCCGAAGCCGGATCAGTGGCCTTGACCTTGTCTCCGACCCGTATCTCATCGATCGGCTTGGACGACCCGTCGGCCATCAACACCAACGTGCCAGCCACAAAACTGTGCAGCAGACACGACCCACCAGCACTGTCCGACTTGCCACCCAGCTTGCGCAGCGCGTCCACGGCGATCTCCTGCGCCCGCGCGGCGATCTTCTCCACCCGCCGCAACAGACCCTGGGCCTTCTCGATCACCTTCGCCATCGAGGCAACAGCCTTCACAGCCTTGTAGCCGGCCTCCAGAACCTTGCCGACCTTGCCCCACGGCACCAGATTCATCACCAGCCCACCACAGGCCCAGATATCACCCTTGGTGAAACAATCCACAATATCGTTCCACCCGGAGATGTCCTTCAACATCTCCCAAGCAACTTCCTTGATCACGTCCCACTTCGACCTGTGGGCGTTCTTCAACGCCTCCTCATACTCAGCCTTACTGATACCCTCCGCAGCCATCGCACTGACCTGCGCCGCCTGCTGCTGCTGAAACACCCGAGCCAGCTTGTTCCCAGGGTTCATACCCTCGTTGTGCTGATACTGACTTCCCTCTTTATCACTGTAAGGCGCCGGATTATATCCGCACCTGATGCCATCCGGACCACAGTTGGAATACAACCCAGTCGGATCCGAATACGTCACCGGACTGTTGTTGCTGTACGCATAACCATTCAGCTGCTGCGGATCGTTGTTGTCGATAATCGGATCCGCCGACAAGAACCGCCCAGCAGACGAGTCGTACAAACGCGCACCCACACGCGTCAGACCCGACTCCTCCCGCGTACCACCAACAAACCCACGCGAGCTCCACGGAGCTGCAGCACTGCCACGCGACTCACCGAACGGAGTCTGACGTCGAGAAGCCACCGCCAAATTCCCAGCAGTCACCGCAGCGATCTCCGTGCCCTGGTGATCAGCCAGCAGCCACTTCAAGCCCGAGATCGAGTTCCGCTGAGCAACGACGTGTCCGTTGTGGCTGTAGTACCGAGTCCACGACGGCGTCGACGTGCCGGTCTCCAGACGGATCTCCTGGCCGAACACGTACAGCGTCTTCGCCGACGGCTCGCGGGCGATGAGCCGGTTGCCGTCCGCGTCGTAGAGGTACGTCGACTCCTTGCCGTCGGCGTTCTTCACCTTCGACACGCGGCCTTCGACGTCGTACTCCAGCGTTTGCGTGTCGCCAGAGATCTTGCGCGACGTCGTGTTGCCGGCCGCGTCGTAGCCAAAGGTGTCCTGTGACGTGCCGTTGGGACCAGCCGTGTCGACCTTCGTCACCGTGTGCGGCTGGGCCGCGCCCGATGCGGGATAGGTAAAGGTGTTCACCGTGTCGCCTGTCGTGGCGTGCGAAGTCTGCGTCAGGCGGTTGCCGGTCTTGTCGAACGTCCACGACAACCAGTACGGCGCCGCACCGCCCAGGGCGGAGGTCGACTTGGCTGCGGAACAGTCTCCAGAACCAGGAGTCCACGCTGACGTCATTCGACGCAGGTAGTCGTAGGCGAAACACTGGATGTCCGACGGACCGCCTACAGGCGTGTCAGCGATTCGGTTGATGTTGCCGGACGCGTCGTAGCTGTAGTTGCGGTCCGCGATCCGGTACGACGTGGACGTCTCCCGGTCTGCGATCGTGCGCTCGAGCCTGCGGGTGCCTTCCTCGTAGTAGTTGGTCAGCCAGAGGTTGTTCGGGCTGTCCGTGCTGTCGTAGGTCTCCTGCAGCACCTCGCCGAGCGCTGAGTAGCTCGTGCCGGTGACGTAGTGCCCTTCGCTGCTGGTGGTGGTTTCCGGCAGTCCGAAGCTGTTGTAGGTCGACACCACCGTCTCGCCTGGCACGACGGTCTTGCCGCCCGAGTTGACGTCCACGTAGGCCAGCGACTCGATCTTTCCGGTGCTGGTGTACCTGGGCCGGGTTTCATAGCTGTTGCCGAGTGCGCCCTCCGACGCTGCCGGTATGATGATCTTTTCCCCGGTCGGTCGGCCCGCCGAGTCGTAGCCGAGGATCTTGCGGGTGTACGCCTGTCCGTTGGCCCACCTGCGAGACAACGTCAACATGCCACGGCCGTTCAGAGCACCATTGGTTCCAACTGCGGTGTCGTACTCCCATTCCGCGAGCTTGGTGGTTCCGTCGAACGAGGCCGTCTTGCGGCTCAACGCGTCGTACGTGTACGAGACCTTGCGGCCGCGGCTGTCCTTTGTGGAAAGGACTCGGCCGGCTGCGTCGTACTCCGTCTCGGAGTGGCCGGTGTCCGGGTCATCCGACGCGACCTTGCGTCCACGCAGGTCGTAGCTGTAGCGCCAGGCGTTACCCATCGGATCGGTCACCGACGCCAGTTGCCCTGCAGGGGTGTAGGTGTACTTCGTCGCATCGAACGCCGTGCCCAGACCTGCCGTGTACTGGCGCTTCTCGGTCGTGCGGCCCTGCGCGTCGTTGATCACCGTTGTCACGGTCGCGCCCTGAGGCGGGATGGTGTGGACGCGGTCACCACCGTAGGACGTGGTGGTGCGCCACTGCTCCACCGCGTACTTGCGATAGATCGACGCCGTCGGACGCTCCATCCCGTCGTACTCGGTGACGGTTTGGTTCGGCACCTGGTTGTCGTAGACACCAGCCAGCGCCGCACCGGGAACCTGGTTGTTCCAGTAAGCACCGTTCGTCTTGTACGGCAGGCCGCGTGAGTCGTAGAACGTGTCGGAGATCAGCCACCCTCCGGCAGGGGACTGCGACTGAGTCTGTCGCTCACGGAACAGACCGTCGTAGAGGGTGTAGGAGACCAGATAGGTCTTCTCGTCGTCCTGCAACCGCTTCGCTGTGACGACGCTCGGTGCGTTCGTGTTGTACGCGTACTCGAACACCGCGTCGGGTTTGCTGGTCGCCTTCGGATGTCCCGGCGTCCACGCCGACACCATTCGGCCCAGCGCGTCGTACGCCAGATCCGCACGTCGCCCGTTCGCATCCACCGATGCGGTCGAGAGACCCCATGCCGGCTCGAAGTACCCGGTCGACACGTGGCCCAAGGCGTTGGTGCTGGTGACCTGCTTCAACGGGCCGTATTCAGGCGTGTACGCGGTGGTTGTCTGCTGGCCGGTCGCGTCCGTGATCTTCTTCGGACGGCCGTACGCGTCGAACGTCGAAGTGGACGCGGTGACCCACTTCTGCCCCGAACCGTCCCACTTGTCCAGCGCCACGGCCTGGGTGATGTCGCCCTTGGTCGGCGGTACACCCCACTCCTGGCCATCGTACGACGAGCGCGCCGACGTCAAGATCGTCGATGCGGATGCCTGCACGTCGCAGAGACCCTTGACGGTCTCCACCTGCGAGGCGTAGCTGAGCATCCACGCCGCGTCGTTCCGGGCGAACGTCGTCCGGGCGCACGACTCGTCGCCCGTTACCTTGAGATCGCCGTGGTCCTCGACCTGCGTGACGATGCCGACCGAGTCGTAGGACTTCTTGACCTTCGTGCGCCGCCACTCACCGCTCTCCAGCAGTGTTCGGCCCCGTACCTCCAGGACGTTGCTCAGCTTCGCCTGCTTGCCGTCCGCACCAGTCGCGGTCGCCTCGCTGACCCACGGGTCGTTGACCGACGCCGCCACGAGCGCGCCGTCGTTGTACTGCCTGGTCTCCCGCACAAATCCCTGGAGGCGATCGACGTCCGCGATCGGCTCGCCCTCGCTGGTCGACACCGTCGCGCCGTCCATGCCGCGCATGTACACGGTTTCCGCAACGCTCTGCTTGCCCGCCGGGTCGCCCTTGACCGTGCGCACCGTCCCGTAGCCACGCCATTGCGACCACGTCCGTCTGTTGGCCTCGGCGAACTCGTTCTCGTCGAAGTGCCACGCCGGATCACCGACGTAGTCGTAGTGCGTCTTGACCAACGACGACGCGCCTGTGCGGTCATCGTCGGTGATGTCAGTGACGACATACTTGTGGAAGTAATCCAGGATCGGCGTCAACGCGCCGTCCGGCGTCCACCAGGTCGGATAGCAGCGCAGAGTGTTCGACTCCGGCGCGGACGGCATCCGCGAACCGGGCACGCAATCGCGCTCGCTGTAAGTGATCTCGGTGCGTGCTCCGGCTTCGCCGTTGATACCAGTGATTCGGTAGCGGGTGATCGGCGAGAGGTTGTCGCGGCCGCTGTCCACCCGGTTGGCCATCGCCTTGCGATCGAACGTCGTTGCAGGCAACGGAATCGTGCCCCCGACGTGGCCCGTGTGGACGATCGACTTCAGGTTCATCGCCGGCGAGGTGCCATCGCCGGTGGCTGGGAAGTCCTGCGTCAGCAACCACGAGTCGACGTCGGAGAACCCGCCGCTGCCGTTGCCCACCTGAGCGGTGATCTTGGTGAGTCGCTTGCGGGTGAAGAACGTGGGCGTGAGCCGGTTGGTGCACTGCTCGCCCGCGTTGCAGATCTGGTCTGCCGGCACGTCCGGCCACGACGCGGCCGTCGAGGAGTTGAGCTGCCCTGCGTCGCAAGTGATCGCTCCGTTGGGCAGGCAGCGTTCGGCTGTGTCGAACAGAACTCTCGCGCCTGCCGGACCGTAGAAGTTGTCGCTGCGCAGTCCGTACTCAATGCGCGTCAGGTGACCACCGCGGACGTATGGAGTGCCCTTGGCAGGGTCCTGGTTGCGGCCGTAGTGATTGGTCTCTTGCTGGTAATAGTACGTAGTGACGTTGCCGTGCGGGTCGATCGAGTAGTCGAGGTTCCACCTGTACGCCTGCTTGCACCACGACGCGTCGAACGTGGCCTTCTTGCACGGCTCGTTGTCGTGGTTGCCGTACACCGGCTGGGTGAACACCGACTGTGTCTCGGGCTTGTTGTCCGACCATCCCGGCAACCGGTTCTGTCCGAGGAAGTACTGGGTGCCGTCGGTCGTGGTGACCTTCCAGTACTCGCCGTCGTCGTCACCGTTGGCCGCGCCCTTGAAGCGCTCGATGCGAGCGCCGTCGTCGTTCTTCGCCCGCCAGACGCTGACGTTCTGGTCCTCCTGCGCCTTGACCAGCTGGCCGGACACACCGACCAGGCTGATCGTGGCGTTGTCGGTGGCCCAGCACTGGTCACCGGTCTTCGTCTGGCCGTTGTTGCCGCCCAGGTCGAGACCGCACGGCTTGTACTGCCGCTCGATGAACCCACCGGGCGTCACGTCCCAGCCGTCACCCACGATCGACGCCTGGTTGTTCGTGGACGACGTGCGGCCGTCAAGGCTCTGCGAGGAGTAGCCGAGGGAGACCGACGGCGCCTTGCCACCGATCGCAGGCGGGAGGCGCACCGGATAGCCATAGGTGTAGTCACCGGACGACCCACCTGCGTTCCACGACCCGGCCGGAGCGAGAGAGGTGGCTGTGTAGCTGCCGTTGCTGCTGGACGGAGCCGCGGCGACTGCAAGCACCATTGGACTCGTGGCGGCCCGCTGCGCCGATGTCGACGAAGCAGACGCAGCCGGAGTCACGTCCGCGGACACCTTGCCCGCTTTGCTGTCGTTCTGAGCCCCTGGTACCGGCGTAGCTCGTCGGCATTCCACCTTGTCCGGAGTGGACAAAGCACACGCGGGCAAAGACACCATCTGCAACCGAGAGGCGTAGTCGCCACCGAACGCCGACGCGAACGACCGGTAGTCGACGTCAACGCGCACCGGAGAACTCGAAGCGCCGCCGGCATCCGCCACGGTCAGCACGACGCCGTTGAGCCCGAGCTTCTTGGCAACGTCCTGTCCCTTGACGGTCACCCCCACTTTCGCGGGCTTCACCGACCGTGCAGCAGTGCTCTCCTTGCTCTGCAGCGAAACCGGTCCGACCTTGGCAGCGGCGGCGCTGACCTCGACTTCGGTCTGTGACTCCGCAGGCCACGACACGGGATCCGGCTTGGTCACCGCAGCTTTCGCCGCTTGATCCTGGGGCTTTGCCCGAACGGCAGGCGGGCTGGTCGTCTCGACCGACTTGTCCATCTGCAGCTCAGGGAGTTTCCAGCTGTACTGGTTGGGTCCCGCCGCCAGCGCGTCATGACCGGAGGCGAGGAGCAACGACAGCACGACGCAGGCCGACGTCAGCTTTCTACTTCTCACAGCAACATCCCCAAGTGGTCAGAAGTGGTTGGTGGCCGAGAACAGATCTCTGACGTTCTGGTCGGACATGGCGCCCGAGTAGATTCGGGCGTCATCGACGTCGCCCTTCCACATGTCCGAGCGGCGGCCCTCCCAGACGGCGCGCCCCACCCAGACGTCACCAGACGCGTTGAAGGTCTGCAGCCCAGTGGATCCGTGGCTGAACGTTGTCTGCTTGATGCCGTTGACGTACAACGTGATCGTGCCGCTCGTCGCGTCGAACGTCGCCGCGAGGTGCACCCAGACGTTCGGCTGGGCGGCGCCGTCAGAGAGCGCGTACACACCGCCACCGGATGAGGTCTGTGTCAGCAGGAAGCCCCACTTGCCGGTCTCCGGTCGATAGCCCAGCACGAACGGCGAGTGGGTGGTGTCACCCATGGCCACCGCTGCTCGCGCGGAGCTGTCGAGCCCACCGTGACGAACCCAGGCGGACACCGTGTACGACCGGTCGGTCCGCAGGTTCGCCGGACGCGGCGCCGTCACCTCACCCGACTGCGAGGAGTCGAAGTTCAGCCACTTGTCCTTGCTCGTCAGGATCTGGTTCGGGTCGTCGGGATCGACCGGCGTGCCGGCCCACCTGGCGCCCTCGCCCGTGACCGTGGCGTTCTGGCCCGTCACCTCGTCCTTGGTCGTTGCTCCAGTGCGCTCGTCGAGGTTGTAGTGAGAACGCAGCACTACGAAGTTGTTTTGTTTCGCCGCCTCGGCCGCGTCCAGGACGCGGTCCCACACCTGCACGTGGTCGATGGTGCCGGGCAGGTGGTGGACTCGGCCGCTGGGCCACAAGGCAGCACCGACAACGAACGGACCGGTCGCGGTACCCAGTGTCGCGTCGACTGTTCCTTCGGGTTTTCCGTTGACGTACAAGGACAACTTGCGCGTGTTGGGTTCATAGGTACCGACAAGATGAGTCCACACGCCCACCTCGGGTGGCGCGGACGACACCACTCGGACAGATCCGCCCGCACCGAACGACCAACGGTTGACGTCACGGACGTACTCCAGGAAGAAGCTGCTGACGTGGTCAGCGTCCTGGCTTGCGATCGTGTAGTCGCCATCCGTCTTGGTCAGCTTCACCCACGCCGACACCGAGAACGCGCGGGACGTGTCCACCACGGCTGACGAGGTCTTGGAGAACGAGCTCGTGGTGTTGATCTGGCCGTTGCCCGCGTAGCCGGAGCCGAACGTCGCACCGTTCAGAGTCAGGGGGCGGCCCTTGCCCGTGATGTCAGCCGCGGTCGCCCCGCTGGTCTCGTTGAAGTTCCACGCTGCCACCGGGCCTGAAGGATCCGCCACGTTGAACACGTACTTGCGCGGATGTGCAGCCGGGTTGCCTGCCTTGTCGTACGCCTGGAGGTACAGCGTGTTCGCGCTGAACGCCGGGGTGATCGGCACGGTTACCACGCCGCTCGCATTGGTGACGTCGACCTGATTTTCGTATGTGTCGACGTTGAGCGACCAGCCGTAGCGGGCGACGTCCATCGTGTTGTCAGGCCCGGTGTTGCCGTTGGGCGAGAACGTGAAGCTGCCCGTACGACCAACGCTGCCATTGATTCCGGTTTCCGGATAGTCCGATGAGGACACCGCTGGTGTGTTCGGCTTGGTCGTGTCGACCATGAACTCGCACAGCTGTGACCAGCTGCTTGACTCGTAGTCACCGGACCACAGTTGGAAGCTGTGGATCCCGTCGTTGGAGATCCAGCCGTTCGGCACCGTGACTTCGGCGAACGAGCCGGACGGCACGTCGCCGGTGTGGATGTCCTGGCCGTTCCAGGTGTACTTGTCGTGCGTCCCGACCATGAGCCGGAAACCCGCATCCATTCTTCCGCCGTCCGGATCGGAAAGCCGGGCGCGCAACCGGGGCGTCCGCGTGGCCACGTACGGACGGTTCGCGCCGATGCGGCACGGAATCGCGTCTGCGGCGTTGGGGCCCCAGCCCTCGATGCCGAGGTCCACGGGCTTGTTGGGGTACGAGTTGTAGTTGACTTCGAGGTAGGGGTTGAGATCGAAGCGACGCCACGAGTCGTCGAGCGACTGCTCGTCCTTGGCCTTGAACATGAACGCGGTGATCCACCACGGTGTGGACGCCGCTTCTGCCACCGCCGACGTGGCGTCGAAGTCCGCGCCACCGTCCGTCGCGCAGTGCCCGGGGTTGTTCTTCACGTTGTTCTCGGACAGCCGCCGGATCCACCCCGGCTGGTTGTTCCACGTCGTGTCCGGGCCGATCCCGTTGGTCAGCCACAACTCCGTCGGCGTCGGCGAGCACGAGAACGACGCGATCACCTTGGCGTGCAACGTGGCCGAGTGGATGTGCTTGCCGACGATGTCGGCCGTGTGCATCTCGAAGTACGTCCGCGACACGCCTGCCGTACTCGCACCCAACGACCCGGCGTTGAGGTATCCCGCCTTCAGGTCGCCCAGATCCCCGGACGTCACGTCGTAGTTGGGCGCTTTGGGCCACGGCGACTGCACGACCGCGTGGTGCGCCTTGCTGCACGAGGTGCAGTAGTAGTCGGGGTCGAGCCGCACCGGGTACGTCGTGTTCGGGTCGGAGAGGAAACTCTGGTCAGGAGTGACCGAGATGGTGTCCCGGCCGACCTCTACCCCCATGACGCCCTGACGGGCTGACGCGGAGGAGTCCCACATCCGGGAGGCATCACCGCTGAAGACCTGGCTACCGTCAGGTCCGGTCACCACGAGACCGTTGGTCGGGGTGGTGGCACTGGTGGAAGACCTTGCGGCAACCCCCGAAGGCCCGGTGATCTTGGTGTTCTTGGTGTGCGACTTGAAGGTGATCTTCTGGAGCCTCGAGCTCTTCGCCGCTTCGGCCGTCTTGACCACGAGGTTCTGGGAGAAGCCCGTCAGCGTTGCCTGCACTTCAAGGTCCACGCCGGGCAGCACTTCCCGATAGGTCGCGGTCTGCCCGGAGATCTGCGCCGGCGGGAGGTCGGCGTCCCAGCCGAAGCCGACCTCGGCATCGCCCTTGATCAGCCGTGCCACCGGCTTCGCTGCGGATCCGACACCACCCGCGGTGAACGACATCGCCACCGGTGCCGCCTTCGGGGCCAGCGAGCCATCAGCCTGCGGGACGAGATTCAGATCGACCGCAGCCCAGGCGCCGTTCTGCTTGACGCGCACTGGGTGCGTGTGGGTGATCAGCGTCCGGGAGCCGTCCGGGTTGGCCTTGACCTGCGATTCCTCGGTCGTCTTCGATCCGATGACGATCGACTTGCCGCTCTGCTTCGCCAGCTTCTCGGCGCTGGTCGGGTCGGCGACCTCGTCCGGTACAGCGGCGCTCGCGGTGGCGACGGAGCCGATGAGCGTGCCCGTGAACACGATGGCAGCAGTGAACGCGGGCAGAGCAGAGCTCCGCCCTCTGGCGATTCGCATCTATCCCCCCACTGCCGGACTGCCGGCAGCCACTCTCAGGTCCCCCGACCCTTGCTGGAGCAGCATGGAGGAAGCCATGTGGAAAGGGAATACGCCGAACGAGATCAACTTTGCCGGGCGACGAGCCTTCTGTTCACATCTTCACGATGATCAGGAAGGCGTCCCATGCATCACGGGAGACCTGCACATGTGCGGCGGGCGCCTTGCTGTCGCGGATGCCGATGCCGTGGCCGACCTCGACGCAGTCACTTCCGTCAGCGCTGTAGCTGCTCTTGCGCCAGTTCGACATGCGGAACGCCTCCTCAGGACAGCATGCTGGTGATCAGCCCCCTCGATTGAACCGCGTCCAAGGCGTCACGATCCAGCCCTTTCAAAGCCTCGCCGTACGTGTCGAGGGACCCCTTGTCCTCCAGGAAGAGGCCGGTGTTGTGGTTCTCGATGTAGACGACCGGCTCGAACTTCTCGTACCTCAATTGGACGAAGGAACTGGCCAACCCGGCGTGCGCGCCGATCGCGGTTGGGACGACCCGGAGGCTGATGTACTGGCGCACCAACATCGTGTGTATCTGGATCAGCTGCGACCGCATCACGTCCGGGCCACCGACAGGTAGCCGAAGTGCTTGCTCGTGCACGAAAAACACGAACTCGCGACCAGGCCTCAGAATCGTCTGCCGTTCGAGCTTCGCCCTGATGAACGCATCGATGTCCGCAGGCTTGAGCCGCGTCGACTTCTCCGCCACCGCGCGCATGTAAGCAGCGATCTGAAGCAAACCGGGGACGAGGTTCATCGACCACGCGATGATCTTGCTGGCAATGCGCTCCTGTTCGATCAGGCTGCGCAGCCGCTCTGGGACGCCGTCCTCGGGGAACAGCAGCCAGCCTTTTTCGCGTGACTCCCTGAACAACGCGAGCAGGTGTTCGACATCGGCGGCGGGAGCACGGCAGTAGGACAGCAGCCGGATGAGGTCGACCTCGCTGACGCCGCCCTTGCCCTGCACCAGATCGGAGACCTTGGCCTCCTGCCAGTCGAGCAGTTCGGCCAGCTTTCGTTGCGTGAGGCCGCTTTGCTCGATCGCGTCGCGGACCCCGGTGCCGAACTCCCGGCCCACCACGCTTGAGTTGCGCTTCGGCATGGAAACGAAGCTATGAGACGAGATCCCCTGCGCTCCAACGTTTCTGCCCGAATCGCCCCGAACGAAGTACGACTTGGAATCGTTCCAACGCGACACGCCGGACTAGCTGGGCGTGCTCGTGACCAAGCTCGTCGACGCCGACTGCACCGAGCTGCTGCCGGCGGTGCTGCTCGTGCCACCGGTGGTGGTGTTGTTCGTCGTCGCCTGGGTGGTCCCGGAGGAGGACTGGGCGGGCGGGTCCGACGACGACTGCGCGGGCGGGCTCGAAGACGACGCCGACGAAGAGGAGGACGACGAGCTGGACGAAGCCGACGACGGCGTCGAAGAAGACGAGGACGACGGCGGGCACGACGACGACGACGTGGTCGACGAAGGCGTGGACGACGACGTGGACGAGCTGGACGTCGCGCTCGAAGACGAGGTCGGGGTCGGGCAGGTCGGCTTCGGGGGGATCGACGGCGTGATCGAGGTCGTCGGCGGGTTCGTCGTGCCGGGGTCCGGGTTCGGCGTCGGGTTGTTCGGTGCCGGGTTCTGCTGGTTGTTGCCCGTGGCGGGCAGGCCGGGCAGTGCGTTGACGTTCTCGCTGTACTGCTTGGCCCACTTGAGGACCGTCTCGACGTACGAGTTCGAGTTGTTGTAGCGGAAGACCGCATCGGCGCGGTCCTTCTGCTTGGTCAGGTCGCCGCCGCCCGCGCACAGGTAGCGGCCGGCGCCGAGGGCCGCGTCGTAGACGTTGTTCGGGTTGGTGGTGCCGTCCTCGTTGCCGTCGCCGCCGAAGCTCGCCCACGTGCCGGGGATGAACTGCATCGGGCCGACCGCGCGGTCCCAGGCCGTGTCGCCGTCGAGGCGGCCGCCGTCGGTGTCGCGGATGGCGGCCATGCCGGGGGCGCCGTTGAGGACCGGGCCGAGGATCTTCGGGGTGGCGTCGCCGACGGCGTTCACGCGGCCGTTGTTGGCGTGGTTCGACTCGACCTTGCCGATGCCGGCGAGCAGGGCCCAGTCGAGTTTGCAGCCGGGGACGAGCTGCGCCATCTTGTCCTCGGCGCGGAGGTAGGCCTCGAAGACGACGCCGGGGATGTCGTAGGTGCCCGGGAAGTTGTCGACCAGGCCGGGGTCGTTGTTGAGGTCGTCGATGTCGCCGTCCTGGAGGTCGGCGAGCAGTGCGGCGCTCAGCTCCTCGGACATCGGCAGGCGGCCGGACGCGCCCAGCTCGGAGGGGTCGCGGCGCAACGCTCCGTACACGTCGGCGGGACCGAGAGCGACAGCGATGTCGTTGTGCTTCGAGAGGTTGACCCAGTCGACGAGCTTCGTGCCGACGATCAACGCGGGGGCGAGCATCGCAGCCAGCGCAGCAACGGCGAACCCCTTTTGCCTGGGGGTCAGCGCCGCGGGTCCGCGCAGTTTGGCCATTGCCACGAATACTCACCTCTCGTGCGTCATCGCGGCGCGCCGTCCAACGTTACGGCAGACGCCCCCATCGGTGACCTGTCCCACCCTGCCCCACTACTGAGGCTAGGTGTACCCAAGACGGAGTCAAGCGCGTGTTCGGTTCCGTTGACTCTTAACTCGCGCAGTCTCCGGCGGGCCAGAGCTCCTGCTCCTTCAAGATTGCCAGGGCTTCGTCACCCATGGGATTCACGCCGGGACCCTTCGCGAGGGCGTGGGCGACGTGCACGTGCAGGCACTTGACGCGGGTCGGCATGCCGCCCGCGGTGACCTGGGTGCCGAGAGACTCGATGGCGTCACGCTCCGCGAGGTACGACTCGTGCGCGCGCTGGTACGCGGCGGCGAGCTCATCGTCCGTCGCCAGGCGTTCCTGCTGCTCCTTCATCAGCCCGCCGCTCTCCAGCGTGCTGACCAGGGAGTTCAGCTTCGGGCAGGTCAGGTAGTACAGCGTCGGGAACGGCGTCCCGTCGGGCAGCCGCGGGGCCGTCTGCACGACGTTCGGGTGCCCGCTGGGGCACCGCGAGGCGATCGCACGTGTCCCGCGCGGCGTGCGGCCGAGCTGCTTGGCGACCGTTTCCAGGTCAGCAGCACTTACTTGTGCGTCACCGATTCCCACAGTTCCTCGTACCAAGACCTTTGCGCCGCGGGCTTGCCCGACGGCCTCTCCGATTCAGTGTTGCGACTCTCGTCACCCGGCAGTTGCACGATGTAGGGCACCTCGCCCGGCCGCACCCAGTGCAGCCGCTTGCGCGCCTCGATCTCGACGTACGCCGGGTCCTGCAGCTGTGCCTTGCGCTGCTCCAGGGCAGCGACCGTCTCGCGCAGCTTCTGCTGTGCGGCACCCACGTCGCGCAGCTCGTCGCGCTGCGAGAGGTACGTCCGCAACGGGACCGCGATGCTCAACGCCAGTGCGCACAGCACCATCGCGAACATCGCGGCCCGCCGCGTACCGGTCATGCCGAACGCGCCACCCGTGCCGTCGCTGCGGCGCGTGGGCGCCTTGGGACGCGGTGGCTTCCGAGCGCGCGCAGGCCGCGCCTCCCGCTCTTCGCGGGGGCGGCGGGGACGACGCGCGCGCTCGGCCATACCTGAAGCTTCTCAGCTCTCCGGCGTGTAACGCGGGAACGCGAGCTCACCGGCGTAGCGCGCCGCGTCGCCGAGCGACTCCTCGATGCGCAGCAGCTGGTTGTACTTCGCGGTGCGCTCACCACGGGCCGGGGCGCCGGTCTTGATCTGGCCGGCACCGGTCGCGACGGCGAGGTCGGCGATGGTCGTGTCCTCGGTCTCGCCCGAGCGGTGCGACATCATCGACTTGTAGCCGTACGACGTGGCCAGCGAGACCGCGTCGAGCGTCTCGGAGAGCGTGCCGATCTGGTTGACCTTCACCAGCAGCGCGTTGGCGGCGCGGCGGGAGATGCCCTCCTCCAGGCGCTCCGGGTTCGTGACGAACAGGTCGTCGCCGACGATCTGGACCTTCTCGCCCAGCTCGGCGGTCATCTGCACCCAGCCGTCCCAGTCGTCCTCGGACAGCGGGTCCTCGATGGACACCAGCGGGTAGTCGCGGACCAGCTCGGAGTAGTAGCCGATCATCTGCTCGGCGCTGCGCTTCGACTTCTCGAACGTGTAGGCGCCGTCGGAGAAGAACTCGGTGGCGGCCACGTCGAGCGCGAGGGCCACGTCGCGACCGGCGCGGTAGCCGGCCTTCTCGATGGCCTCGAGGATGAGGTCGAGCGCGTCGCGGTTGCTGCTGAGGCTGGGGGCGAACCCGCCCTCGTCGCCCAGGCCGGTCGCGAGACCCTTGCTCTTCAGCACGGACTTGAGCGCGTGGTAGACCTCCGCGCCCCAGCGCAGACCCTCGCGGAACGTCTCCGCGCCGATCGGCGCGATCATGAACTCCTGGATGTCCACGTCGGTGTCGGCGTGCGCGCCACCGTTGAGGATGTTCAGCATCGGCACCGGCAGCACGTGCGCGTTGGGGCCACCGACGTAGCGGAACAGCTCCAGGCCGGACGACGTGGCCGCGGCCTTCGCGACCGCCAGCGACACACCGAGGATCGCGTTGGCGCCCAGGCGCGACTTGTCCGGCGTGCCGTCCAGGTCGACGAGCTTCTGGTCCACCACGCGCTGCTCGACGGCCTCGATGCCGACCAGCTCGGGCCCGATCTCGTCGAGCACAGCGGTGACCGCCCGCTCGACGCCCTTGCCCAGGTACCGCTTGGCGTCGCCGTCGCGCAGCTCCACCGCCTCGTGCTCACCGGTCGACGCGCCCGACGGAACGGCCGCACGCTCCAGCGTGCCGTCGTCCAGAGCCACCTCGACCTCGACGGTGGGGTTGCCGCGCGAGTCCAGGATCTCGCGTGCTCCGACCTGCTCGATGACCGCCACTTGCGCTCCCTGTTTCTCCTGCGTCTCGTCTCGCGACGAGCCTACTTGGGCCAGGTGACCGGCTGGGGCTCGACACCTGCGGATCACAGTGGAGCGCCGGGTCCGGTCTACTGAATCGTGCCAGACGACGGCGTGGCGGCCCAGCCGATGTCCGAACTCTTCAGTCCGGCGTCAGCGGACGAGGCCGCTGACGCCGGACGAGGCGCCCGAGCCGCATGGCGGATGAGCGGCAGCCGTTCAGCCCACACCACCAGGCTGGTTCATCCCCATAAACGCGAAATTCATTCACCATCCAGTTCCGGTGGCGCACGGCGAGTCCTACATTCTCGTCAACTCCGCCCGAGAGGGCGTCCGGGCGCGAAGAAGGGCCCCTCATGCGACGAGCACTGGCCGGCACCGTGGCAGCAACACTCGCCTCGGCCGCGATCGTGGTTCTGCCGACAACAGCCTCCGCGGCGGAGTCGGGCACGTTCACCGCGATGACGTACAACATCGCGGGGCTGCCGGAGTCGCTGTCGAGCGCGCCGACTCCCCGCGTGCCCGCGACGACGGCGATCGGCCAGCGGCTGGCGCCGTACGACATCGTCCACGTGCAGGAGGACTTCAACTACCACGCTCAGCTGTACGCGGCGAACAACCACCCGCACCGCACCGCGACCACCGGTGGCGTGCCCTTCGGCAGCGGGCTCAACACGCTGTCCCACAAGCCGTTCGACTGGGACGACTTCGAGCGGGTCAAGTGGAACGACTGCGACCTCAACAGCGGCGACTGCCTGACTCCCAAGGGCTTCACGTTCATGCGGACGCGGCTGGCCGAAGGCGTGTACGTCGACTTCTACAACCTGCACGCCGACGCGGGTGACAAGAGCGGCGACCTGGCGGCACGGGCCTCCAACTTCAACCAGCTCAGCTCGTTCATCCAGAGCCACTCGGCCGGCAACGCGGTGGTGGTCATGGGTGACACCAACACCCGTTACACCCGTGGCACCGACGGCACGACGATCCGCAACTTCGCCGCTGCCAACGGTTTGACCGACCCGTGGGTGCAGCTCGTCCGCGGCGGCAACGCCCCGGCGGAGGGCAGTGACTCCCTGGTGTGCAACAAGGACAACCCCACCAGCGACTGCGAGGTCGTCGACAAGTTCTGGTACCGCGGCAGCCGGGCCGTCACGCTCAACGCGACCTCGTACGCCAACAAGCACACCGACTTCCTGCAGGACGGCAAGATGCTGTCCGACCACTATCCGCTGGCCGTCGGGTTCAGCTGGTCGACCAACCCGGCGTACCAGTTCAGCGAGCAGTTCGGCGGCCCGCACGGCAACTACTTCAACGACGTCGACCGGATGGCGTGGGGCGCTCAGGCCACCGAGATCTCCCTCCGGAGTGGTTCCCGTGTCGACCAGGTGGGCGTGACGCTGGGCGACGGCACGAAGCTGACCCACGGTGGGCAGGGCGGCACGTACTCGTCGCTCACCTTGGGCAGCAACGAGTACGTGAACAGCGCCTACCTCTGCCAGGGCAGCAAGAACAACCACACACGGGTGTTCTACGCGAAGTTCACGACGAACCTGGGGCGCACGCTCGCCGGTGGCAGCACCACCTCGAACTGCGTCACCCGCACCGCGCCCGCCGGCTGGGGCATCGCGGGCTTCACGGGCCGCACCGGCGACGAGGTCGACAAGATCGGCTTCATCTACACGCGAAAGAACTAGGCTGTCGTCAGTTCTGCCCGCCGAACAGGACGGATGCTGACGTGCTTCATGTCGAACGTGGTGGAAACGGGCCGTTGCTGGTGCTCCTGCACGGCCTGGGCGCGACCGGTGAGGTGTGGAACGACGTCGTGGAGGACTGGCACGGCAGCTGGCTCGTGCCCGACCTCCCCGGCCACGGACGCTCCGGAAGACTCGACCGCTACACGTTCGGCTCGATCGCTGCGGCAGTTGCAGAGTCCATCCCGCAACAACCCGTCGTAGTAGTCGGCCACTCGCTGGGCGGCGTCATCGCTCTCACGCTCGCCAGCGGCTGGTTCGGGGTCGACGTCACCACGTGCGTCGGCGTCGGCATCAAGGTGCGGTGGACCGACGAGGAGCTGGAGAAGGCCGCGTCGCTCGCGAACAAACCGGCCAAGATCTTCGACACGAAGGAAGAAGCCGAAGAGCGCGCGAACAAGATGGCGGGCGTGAAACTCGCGCACGGCGTGTCCGCAGTGGACGGTGGCTGGACGCCCGCGCTGGACATGAAGGCCTTCGGCGTCGGCAGGCCGGACATGCCCGGCCTGATCATGACGTCGAAGGCCCAGATCACGTTGGCAGCAGGCGAGAACGACCCGATGAGCCCTCGGGAACATCTTGAGGAGCTGGTGCCCGAGCCGGTGATCTTCCCCGGCGCGGGCCACAACGTGCACGTCGAGTCGCCCTCGTCCGTCACCGGGCTGCTGGCTCAGGTCGCGACGAACCCGCCGTCGGCCGCGAGCACCGCGCCGGTGATGTAGCTGGCCTTGTCGGAGGCCAGGAACAGCACGGCCTCCGCGATCTCCTCCGGACGGCCGGCGCGGGTGAGCGGGGTGGCGGCGCTGATCTCGTGGAACAGGTCGATCGAGGCCACCGCCTCGGTGGCGATCGGGCCCGGTGCCACGGAGTTCACGCGCACGCCCGCCGCGCCGAACTCGATGGCCCACGAGCGGGTCAGGGCGTCCATCGCGGCCTTGGAGGCGTTGTAGACGGAGCCGACGGGCGTGCCGATCTGGCCCGCGACCGAGGAGACGTTGACGATCGCGCCCTTCTTCTTGGCCACCATCGCCGGTACCAGAGCAGCCGTCAGGAAGTAGGCCGCGCGGACGTTGATGTCGAACACCTGCTCGTAGGCGTCGAGCGACTGCTCTGGCGTCGGCGACATCGGGAAGATGCCCGCGTTGTTGACCAGCACGTCCACCTCACCGACCTCCTCGGCGAGCTTGCGGACGTCGTCGATGTTCGCGACGTCCGCGACGATGTAGTGGCCCGTTCCGCCGGCCTTCTCGATGAGCTCGACGGTCTCCTTGCCGAGCTCGGCGCGACGGCCGGTCACGTAGACCGTCGCGCCCTCCTCGGCGAGCTTCACCGCGATCGCGCGGCCGATTCCGGACGTGGCACCGGTGACGAGTGCCTTCTGGTTCTCCAAAGTTCGCATGTTCACGAACTTGCCCGCGCGGCATCGTCAGAACATAAATTCCGGATATACGGCCAGGTCAGGTCGCGAGCGCGCCACCGTCCGCGGTCACGACCGAGCCGGTGAGGAAGCTCGACCGCGGCGAGGCGAGGAACAGCACGGCCTCCGCGATCTCCTCCGGCTCCCCCGCACGGCCGAGCGGCGTCGGCGCCACGAGGTGCTCGATGGCGTCGCCGAGATTCTCCTCGACTTTCTCGGTGCGGGTGAGGCCGGGCGCGACGGAGTTGACCCGGATGCCGTGGCCACCGAACTCCACCGCCCAGCTCAGCGTCAACGAGTCCAGCGCGGCCTTCGACGCGCCGTAGACCGACATGATCGGCGTGCCCGTGCGGGCGGTGACCGAGGAGATGTTGATGATGCTGCCGCTCCCCTTCGCGATCATCTTCGGCAGCAACGCGGCAGTGAGGAAGTACGGCCCGCGCACGTTGACGTTGAAGACCTGCTCGTAGGTGTCGACGTCCTGCTCGAGCGTCGGCCCGAACGGGAAGATGCCCGCGTTGTTGACCAGCACGTCCACCTCACCGGCCTCGTCGGCGAGCCTGCGCACGTCGTCGAGGTTCCCGAGGTCGGCGACGACGTGCCGGGTGCCGCCGAGAGGGCGGCGTCCCGTGGTGATGACGGTCGCGCCGGCCTCGGCCAGTTTCGCCGCCACCGCGCGGCCGATGCCGGAGGTCGCGCCGGTGACGAGTGCTCGTTGTCCCTGGAGTTCCATGGCTCCAGACGGTTCCGCCGGTCCGTCATCAAGCCGTGAAGGCGGAGTGAATCAGCTGGTCAGGGCTGGTGTGCGCAGGCCGAAGTAGAGGCGGACGAACCGCGGCAGGCGATACCGGCCGAGCACGAGGGGTTCGATCAGGTGGACGTCGGCCAACGACTCCAGCACGAGTTCGATCGCGCCGGGGTCGGCACCGGACATCTCGGCCGCCTCGTGGACGTCGATCACGTCGGCGTCCCGCCGGGCGAAGCACATGATCAAGTGACGCTGTTCGTCGGTCAGCTCCTGCTCGGCCTTGACCAACGGTGCGAGTGTCGCGGCGCAGTCGGACGGCACCGCCCGGCCCAGCTTGCTCTCCCGCTCCATCTGCTCCAGCAGCATCTCGATCGTCCACTTCGGACGGGCGCTGAGCTTGCCGCCGATCACGCGGATCGGGTTCGGCAGCCGGGAGACGCGGTCCAGCAGGACCTCGGCGTGCTCGGGTTCCGCGTCGACGCGCCGGGGATCGAGGATCTTGCCGAAGAACTCGCGCGCCTCCCGCTCGGCCAGCCCGGCGATCTTCACCCAGGTCACGCCCGGCAGTTCGTTCAACCGGCGGACGCTCGTGAGGACCAGCGCCGAGCCGGGCGTGGCGAGCTCCCGCACCGACGCCGCGTCCTGCACGTCGTCGATGATGATCAGGAACCGCCTGCCGCGTGCCTTCTCCCGCCACAGCGCCGCCTTGTCACCACTGGGGTTCTCCACACCGACCGCCCGCAGCAGCTCGTTGGCGACGTCGTGGGAGCGCACGAAGATCCGGCCGTCGGGGAAGCGCTGCTTGACCAGGTGACCGATCCTCGTGGCCAGCGAGGTCTTGCCGCTGCCGCGCATCCCGGTGATGCCGACCGTGCCGGGAAGCACGTCGAGGATCCGCGCGATCTCGGCGGCGCGACCGGTGAAGTCGGCGAGGTCGGGCGGCAGCTGCTCGGGTCGGCGCGGCAGGTGCAGGTCGCCCTTGAGGATCTGCGCGTGGATCTTCCGCAGCTCCGGGCCCGGTTCGAGGCCGAGCTCCTCGTTCAGCAGAGCGCGCGCCTGGTGGAAGTGGTCCAACGCCTCGGCCTGCCTGCCCTCCTGGAAGAGGGCGTACATCAGCAGTGCGCGCGGCCGTTCGCGCAACGGGTTGGCAGCGACGTGCTTCTGCAGTTCGAGCACGTCCAGCTCACGTTCGAGCCAGTCCTCCCGCGCCTTGAGCCGGTGCTGGCCGAGCCGCAGCCGTTGTGCCTCGAAGTAGGCGCCTTGGAGGCCCTCCAAGGGTTCGCCGCGGCAGTCGTCGACGATCTCCGCGCGCAGGGTGTAGCCGCCGTCCTTGGACTTCAGGTTCAGCTCGGGAAAGGTCTTGCGGATCTTGTACATGTACGTCCGCAACGCCATGACCGCGCTCGGCGTCGGGTCGTCCCAGACCATGCCGATCAGCTGCTCGTTGCTCAGCCGGATGCCGTTGTTCAGCAGCAACGCCGCCAGCACCGCCCGCTGCTGGCGCGGCCCCAGCTCGATCTCCTCGTCGTCACGCCAGGCTCGAACCGGACCCATCAGTGAGAAGCGCAGGCTCATGCAACAGCACAACGCGCACGGTCATTCCCCGCTTCCCGAACGTCACGGACTCGTCGGCAGCGGCCTCGGCTCGATGACCTGCTTCATGACGATCGTCGAGGTCAGCCCGCGCACACCGGGCAGCTTGGCCAGCGTTTCCTCGTAGAGGCGCTGGTAGGAGGCGAGATCCGCGGTGACGACCCGCAGCAGGTAGTCGGGGCTGCCGAACAGGCGCTGGGCCTCCACGACGTTCGGCACGTCGGCGAGCGCGCGGTCGAAGTCGGCCATGGTGTCCAGCCGCAACTTGGCGAAGACCAGCGCCTCGAAGCCGAACCCGACGGCGGCGGCGTCCACCACGGCCCGGTAGCCGCGGATGACCCCGTCGCGTTCCAGCTCGCGCAACCGGCGTTGGCAGCGCGAGATGCTGAGTTGCACGCGTTGGGCCAGGTCGGTGACGGTGATCCGCCCGTCGCGCTGCAACTCCGCAAGAATTTTGCGATCCACGGCGTCCATGAGCAAAGAACGCAAACACCTTGCCCGCGAGTTCCCCTAGCTTTTGCCACATGAACCCGTTACGTCAGCTCACCCTGGACCAGCTGAGGCAACGCACGAGCATGAAGTGGCGGTACTACCCCGAGGACGTGCTGCCGGTGTGGGTGGCCGAGATGGACGTCCTGCTCGCCGAACCTGTCGCGCGGGCGATCACCGACGCCGTGGCGCGCGGTGACACCGGCTATCCCGCGGGAACCGCCTACGCCGAGGCGCTCTCCGGGTTCGCGAAGAAGCGCTGGGACTGGGAGCCCGCCGTGGAACGGATGGCGATCGTGCCCGACGTGATGCTGGGCGTCGTCGAGATGTTCCGGCTCGTCTCCCACCGGGACGCGCCGGTCGTCGTCAACTGCCCGGTCTACCCGCCCTTCTACCAGTTCGTCGAGTCGCTCGGGCGGTCCGTCGTCGAGGCACCGCTGGACGCCGCCTCGCGCATCGACTTCGCCGCGCTGGAACAGGCGTTCGTGCGGGCGGGCCGAGGTGCGGTGTACCTGCTGTGCAACCCGCAGAACCCCACCGGCACCGTGCACACCGCCGCCGAGCTCTCGCAGGTGGCGGAACTGGCGCGCCGGCACGGGATCCGGGTCGTGGCGGACGAGATCCACGCACCGGTCACGACCTCGGACTTCGTGCCGTACCTGAGCGTCGCGGACGACGGTCTGTCGTTGATGTCGGCCTCCAAGGCGTGGAACCTCGCCGGGCTCAAGGCCGCGCTGGCCATCGCCGGACCCGCCGCGGCCGACGACCTAGCCCGGCTGCCGGAGGAGGTCGGCCACGGCGCCAGCCACGTCGGCGTCCTCGCGCACACCGCCGCGTTCCGGGACGGTGTCGGGTGGCTGGACGGGTTGCTGGACGGCCTGGACGACAACCGGCGGCTGCTCACCGAACTGCTGGCCGAGCACCTCCCCGCCGTCCGCTACACGCCGGCGCCGGGCACCTACCTCGCCTGGCTCGACTGCCGCGAGCTCGGCCTCGGCGACGATCCCGCCAGGACGTTCCTCAAGCAGGGCAGGGTCGCCCTCAACTCCGGGCTCCCGTTCGGCACCGGTGGGGCGGGCTTCGTGCGGATGAACCTGGCGACGTCGCCGGAGGTGCTCACCGAGGCGGTCAGGCGGATGGCCTCGGGGTGGGCGGCAGCCTCGTCCTGAGTGGACTGCGACAGACCGGGACGGCCACCCCATCGAGTTCTGTCGCCCGGACGGCAGTCGAAGAACCGGCAGGTGGTGGGTAACGTTGATCGAATGACGGACGGCACCTTCGAGGCGTTCAGGAAGGCCGAGGCGTTGATGGCGCAGCGCAGGCCTCTCGACGCGCTGCGTGAGCTGAAACAGGTGCTGGACGAAGCCGGGGAGGCGCCGTCCGTGCAGCTGCTGGCCGGCCGGGCCTACCTCGGGTCCGCGCAGCTCAACAGGGCTGAAGAGGCGTTCCGCAAGGTGCTCGACCTCGACCCGAGCGACCACTACGCGCGGTTCGCGCTCGGCAAGACCCTGCAACGCCAGGGGCGCCTCACCGAGGCGCTCGCCCAGTTGCGGATGGCGGTCGCGATGAACCCGTCACCCGAGTACCAGGAAGCGCTCGGCGAGGTCAAAGCCCGGCTGGCTCTCGGGGGCTGATCACCGGAAGAGGCCCTCGCCCCAGAACCCGCCCTCCTTCACGCCCGGCGGGATGGCGAAGTGCGCGGAACCGGTGTGCTCCACGTACTCCATCATCTCGTCCTTTGTGGACAGGGCCTGCTGCATCGGCACGAAGTGCGTGCGCGAGTCGCGGCTGAACCCCAGGAAGAACAGACCGGCGTCGAGGTGCCCGAGCCCGTCCGAGCCGTCGGTGAAGTTGTAGCCGCGGCGCAGGATCCGGACGCCGTTCAACGACTCCGGCGACGCGAGCCGGATGTGCGCGACCTCGCCGATCAACGGGACGCCGCCCGCGCCGCGGACGTGCAGGTCCGGCTCGTCGAACTCCTTCTGCTGCCCGAGCGGCGCGCCCTCGCCCTTGGTGCGGCCGATGATCTGCTCCTGCTCGGTCAGCGACGTGCGGTCCCAGATCTCGATGTGCATGCGGATCCGGCGCGCCACCAGGTACGTGCCGCCGCGGATCCACTCCGGGCCCTCGGTGACCCACACGTGGTCGCGCAGCAGGTCGGTGTCCTCGGCCTTGATGTTGCGCGTGCCGTCCTTGAACCCGAACATGTTGCGCGGCGTCGCCTGGTCGCGCGTGGTCGACGACGTGCGGCCGAACCCGAGCTGCGACCAGCGCACCGCGACCCGGCCGAAGCCGATGCGGACCAGGTTGCGGACGGCGTGCACGGCGACCTGCGGGTCGTTCGCGCAGGCCTGGATGCAGATGTCGCCGTTGCTGCGCGCGGGATCCAGGTCGTCCTGCGGGAAGCGCGGCAGGTCGATCAACGCCTCCGGCCGCTTGTCCTTCAACCCGAACCGGTCGTCGAAGAGCGACGGCCCGAAGCCGATCGTGATCGTCAGCGCGGACGCCGGCAGGTCGAGCGCCTCGCCGGTGTCCTTCGGCGGCGCCTCGGCGTTGCCGCCGACCGCACCGTTCTCCGCGGCCTCCTGACCGGCCGTCATCCGTTCCGCGGCGACGGTCCACTGCTTGAGCAGGTCGACCAGCTCGTCGCGGCTGGTCGTCTTCACGTCCAGCGCGACGAAGTGCATGTGGTCCTGCGCGGGCGTGGTGATGCCCGCCTGGATCTCCCCGCGGAACGGCACCTTCGCCGCGGCGACGTTCTCGACCTCCGGCGACTCCCTGCTCGCGAGCACACCGGCGGTGGCACCCGCCCCGGCGAGCGCCACACCGGCGCCCGCGTAGCCCAGCAGCCTGCGCCGCGACACCCCGGTCACTTGGCCGACACCACTTCCGCGACCTTGCTGACCGGCTCGCCCAGCGCGTCGACGGCCTCGGCCAGCGCCTTGATCTCGTCCTGCGACAGCTCCTTGTACGACTTGAAGCCGTCACCCTTGCGGTGCTTCTCCAGCGCCTCGTCGAGCGCCTTGAACTTAGCGTCCAAAGTGGACACGAGTGCCTTGTCCTTCTGCTCCACCACGGGCCGGAGCGCGGCGATCGCGGCCTGCGAACCGTCGACGTTCGCCCGGAAGTCCCACAGGTCCGTGTGCGAGTAGCGGTCCTCCTCACCGGTGATCTTGCCGGTGGCGACCTCGTCGAGCAGCTCCTTGGCACCGTTGGCCAGCTGCACCGGCGTCAGCTCCACGCTCTTCGCCTTGGACACGATCTCCTTGACGTCGGTCAGGAGCTGGTCCGCGATCTTCTCGGAGTCGGCCTGCAGCCCGGACTCCCACAGGTCCTTCTCCAGGCGGTGGTAGCCGGTGAACGCCATGCCCTCCGCGATGACGTCCTCACGACCGTCGATCTTGGGGTCGAGGTCGCCGAAGCTCTCCGCGACGGGCTCGATGCGCTCCCAGTACGTGCGCGAGACGGGGAACAGCGCCTTGGCGTCGTCGACCTTCTTGGCCTTGACGGCGTTGACGAACTCCTCGGTCTTCACCAGCAGCTGGTCGGCCTGCGAGTTGACGTAGCGCTGGTAGCTCTTGGTCGCCTCGGCCAGCATCGCGTCGCCGTCGGTCGACTTCTTGCTGTCACCGGTGACCGTGAAGTCGCCGCGGATGCCGTCGCCCTTCATGCCGGGCTTGCACGCGGTCTGGAACTTCCCGGCCTCGGTCACCTCGACGATCAGCTTGCGGCTGAGCCCGGGCCCGATGTTCTCGACCTCGCCGAGAATCCGGTCGCCCTCCGCGTAGAGGTAGAACTCGGTGACCTTGGTGCCCTTGTTGGTCACCTCGAACGTGACGGGCCCGGTCGCCGCAGCGGTCCGAGCGACCTTGCACGCGTCGTCGCTGGCCTCGACGGCGATGTTGCCGCTCGCGTTGCTGTTCGTGTTGCTGTTGCCACACGCCGCCAACACCGCGAGCGAGCCGAGGATGACTGCTGCTTTGCGCACGGTTGCTACTCCATCGATCAGTTGGACACGGCGGCGCGGCGGCGCGGCCGGATGAGGAACAGGGACAGAACGACCCCCACGTAGGCGACCCACGCGATGGCCTGCAGCACAGAGGTCCGCTGCGAGTAGTTGAAGAAGCCCTTGAGCAGCGCCCCGTACCAGGAGTCCTCTGGCAGGACGTCACTGATGTCGAACGCCAGCGTGTTCAGCCCCGGCAGGATCGCGGCCTCCTGCAGGTCGTGGATCCCGTAGCTGAGCACGCCCGCCGCCACGAACACCAGCAGCACACCCGTGACGGTGAAGAACTTGCCAAGATCGAACCGGATCGCCCCCTGGTACAGCAGCGCAGCGATCACCACAGCCACCGCGATCCCCCCGAGGAACCCGATGAGCGGCTCGGTGGTCCCCCCACCGGCGGCCTGCACGCTGGAATAGAAGAAGACGGCCGTCTCCAACCCTTCCCGCCCAACGGACAAAAGGGACACAACGACAATGGCCAGCGGTCCGATTTTGAGCGCTTCGTCCATTTTGCCGCGCAGCTCGGCGGCAATCGTCTTGGCCGCCTTGCGCATCCAGAAGATCATTCCCGTGACGAACGCGACCGCAATGATCGACATCGTCCCGCCGAACGCTTCCTGCTGCTCAAACGACATGCCGGCAGCACTGAACGTGATGATCGCCCCAGCCGCTACAGACAGTGCCACAGCCGTCGCAACACCGACCCAGACCCACTTGAGCGCGTACCGCCGGTCCGTCTTGACGAGGAATGCGATCAAGATGCTCACCACGAGCGCGGCCTCAAGCCCTTCCCGCAGCCCGATCAAGCCATTGGCAAACAGCATCCCGACGCCTCCACAATTAGGTCGGCCTTATTTAAGGTAAGCCTCACCTGATTGTCCAGCCGCCAACAGTGCCGGTTTCATCACTCTTCACCCGGTCAGCACCCACACGGAGCACGTAGCCTGGGTTGCGTGGTCCCGCCGACGCCGCTGAAGGAGCCCCCAGTCCGCCGCAACCGCTCAGGCAACATCTTCGGCCGCATCGTCCTGGTGCTGCTGCTGATAGTCGTGGTGGCGGCCGGCGCCTGGGGCCTGGGCGCCCTGAACCGCAGAGAAGCGGCCCCCTTGGGCCCACCCCCGTTCCTGGTACCGATCCAGGAGGTGGAACCAGGCGCCGCGGCCCCTGGCAACGCCGCCGCCCCCGGCAACACCGCAAGCGCGGAAACCAACCCACTGGGCGAGTGGGCAACGAGAGTCGCCTCGAAGACCGACATCCCCCTCCGCGCCCTGCACGCCTACGCCAGCGCAGACCTGACCATGCAACGAGAGGCCCCGGCCTGCCGCATCTCCTGGGCGACCCTCGCAGGCATAGGCAGGATCGAATCCCGCCACGGCAGCATCAACGGCTCCCGCCTCCAGGACAACGGCCTCCCAAGCCGCCCGATCATCGGCATCCCCCTGAACGGCTCCCCCGGCGTCAAGGCGATCCGGGACACCGACGGCGGCCGCCTGGACGGCGACACGACGTGGGACCGAGCAGTGGGCCCGATGCAGTTCATCCCGGGCACCTGGAACAAGTGGGCCAAACGGGCAGCAGGAGACGGCCAACCAGCGGACCCGCAGAACATCGACGACGCAGCCCTGACAGCAGCCCGTTACCTCTGCGGAGGAGGAGCAAGAGACCTGGGCACAGGCCAGGGTTGGTGGGCAGCAGTGTTGGCGTACAACAACTCGGTGGAGTACGGCCAAAGCGTGTTCAGCGGAGCAGACGCCTACGCAAGGGCAAGCGCCCAGCAGTAGCGAAGGCGATGCCGCAGGCGAGCCCAAGCGAGGCCGAAGGCGAGCAGTCCTTGCCCTAAACGAAGGTTCCGGCGGACCGGCCAACCCACCCAACAGCAAGCCGCCCAAAGCACCAGGCGTGCCATCAACCCGCGCGCGGCGCTGGCCGGTCTTTGATCAGATTGGCGGGGTCTGGGGCGGAGCTCCCAGAACGCAACCGGCACACCCGCACGCAACGCGCCCACCTACGAACAACAAACCGGCAGCCGCCAACGCACCAGGGGGACGGCCCACACGACCCGCGCGCAGAAACGGGGCAGCGCAAGGAACTGCGCTGCCCCGCAGGCCAGGCGACCCAAAGATTTCGGCCAGCCACAGGTCGAACCAACCAGCCAAAGGGCACAACACCCAACCCCGCACTGCACAAGCCCTGAAGGAAGCTGGGACCCGACGGAAAAGGGCCCCAGCCCCCTCTATCAGACCCCTGCCAAGGGCGCGGAGGACGTGGACGATTCCTCAGCAGGGGAAGCCCCGACCACCGTGATCTCAACCGAAACCCCACCGGACGCCTCCGAGGACTCCCCAGGCGCAGACCGCTCACAGGGCGGCACAGCGCCGGACGGCGGAGCCGGCTCTTCAGCCCGAGGCACAGAAGGCGTAGTAGGCACAGAAGGAGCAGGAGAAACCGGCTCCTCAGACCGAGGCGTAGAAGTGACCGGCGGCTCCAC
Source organism: Lentzea aerocolonigenes (assembly GCF_000974445.1). GTDB lineage: Bacteria > Actinomycetota > Actinomycetes > Mycobacteriales > Pseudonocardiaceae > Lentzea > Lentzea aerocolonigenes. The sequence goes on along the minus strand of NZ_BBOJ01000014.1, from coordinate 191,185 downwards.
AGAAGGATCCGCAGGCGCAGAACTGACAGGAGGCGCCGGCGGAACACTGGAAGCCGATGTGGTGACCACCGAGGTGCTGTCCGGAGTAGACGGACCCTCCTCAGGCTCCTCCTCCGGCAAAGGCTCGTTCCGCCCAGTAGCCGCAGGCTTCGTCGAGGAAACCCGCACGGTCTCGGTAACGGTGGAAACCCGAGTCTGCGTGGCCATCCGAGCCGCCCGAACCTCCCGAGCCTGCCCCTCCACCACCACGGTCTCCGTGACGGTGGACAACGTGGTCCCGGTCTCGAACGGCTCAGTCCACCACTGCGACGTGGGCCGAGCCGGCGGCGGCGCAGCCAGCGGCGCCTCGTCGGGCGACCCCGTCAGCGCGATCAACGCGAACATCCCGCCCAGCGCCAGAAACGGCACCACGACCACGGCTCCGAAGCACCCGCGACCGCTGCGCGGCTCTTCACGGTGACTCATCTCAGGACACCCCCGAACGGTGACGACTGTTCCACTTGGTTGATCGTCCACATGGAACAGTGCGTCACAGTTCTTTAGTCACACGATGGGGTGTTCAAGCCAGCGGCGGCAACTCCGGAGCGTGAGCAGCCGGTGAAGATGAAAGGCTTTCCAGAGCCAACGAAACGGCCTTCTCCAGCTGCGGGTCGCGACCGGAAACGCGGTCGGACGGCGTCATGACCACCTCGATGTCCGGGTCGACGCCGTAGTTCTCCACGGCCCAACCGTGGCCCTTGAACCACGACGCGTACCTCGGCTGGGTGACCATGGTGCCGTCGACCAGCGTGTACATCATGTCGATGCCGATGACACCGCCCCACGTCCGGACGCCGACGACGGGCCCGATGCCCAGCTCCTTGATGGCCACGTTGACGATGTCGCCGTCGGACCCGGCGAACTCGTCGGCCACCGCCACGACCGGGCCGCGGGGCGCGTCCGACGGGTACGACTCCGACGTCGTGAAGCCGCGCGCGACCGACCAGCCGATCACCTTGCGGGCGAGCTTCTCGATCACCAACTGAGAGGTGTGGCCGCCGTTGTTCTCGCGGACGTCCAGGACCAGCGCCTCGCGGGCGAGTTCCACGCGCAGGTCGCGGTGCAGCTGAGCCCAGCCGGCGCCCATCATGTCCGGCACGTGCAGGTAGCCCACACGGCCACCGGACAGGTTGTGTGTGTACGCGCGACGGTTCGCGACCCAGTCGTGGTAGCGCAGAGGCTCCTCATCAGCCAGAGGCACCACCACGACCCGACGCAGCTCCCCACCACCAGAAGGCCGCACGGTCAGCTCCACGGGCTTGCCCGCGGTCCCGATCAGCAACGCCCCGGGTCCGGCCAGACCGACCGGTCGGCCGTCCACGGCCACGATGGCGTCACCCGCGCGCACGGCCACGCCAGGAGCGGCCAGCGGCGAACGGGCGCGCGGGTCCGACGTCTCGCCGGGGATCACCCGCTCGACGACCCAGTCGGAACCGGAGCGGACCAGGTCGGCGCCGAGCAGGCCCTGACGACGGGACGCGGGCACGCGCGACGACTCGCCCCAGACGTAGGCGTGCGAGGTACCGAGCTCGCCCTGGACCTCCCACAGCAGGTCGACCAGCTCGTCGTGGCTGCCGACCTTGTCCACCAGCGGCCGGTAGCGGTCCAGCTCCCCCTGCCAGTCGACGCCGCCCATGTCGGTGCGCCAGAAGTTGTCGCGCATGAGCCGCCCGTTCTCGGCGTACATCTGCGCCCACTCGGCAGCGGGGTCGACCACGACCCGCACCCGCGCCAGGTCGATCTCCACGCAGTCGGCCGAGTCCTCGTCCGCCTTGCTGTCGGACGGCACCACCCGCAGGTCACCGCGGTCCTCGACGACCATCCGCTTGCCGTCGCCGGACACCGCAAACGCTTCCGCGCTGTCCGCCAGCACCTCGGTCTTCTGCTTCGAGAAGTCGAAGCGCTCCAGCACCGTGCGCGGCGGCCGGGCTTCCGGTGAGGCCAGGTTGTCGCCCAGCACCCCGAGCAACGGCCGGCGCAACCACAGCAGCCCGCCGCGAGCGGCCTTCAGCGACACGTACTCGGCCACCGCGACCGGCACCGGCACGACGCGGTCGGACAGGCCCTCGATGTCGACCTTCGTGGTCGACGGCTTCTCGTCCTCGTCGTCGGAGTCCTTGTCCTCGTCACCGACCGGACGGCCACCGCGCATCGGGTCGAACGGCGACGGCGTGGTGGCGGCCAGCGGCACGAGATGTGGCCGGCAACCCGTGGGGAACGACAGGTCGAACACGTGCGCGTCGTACACCGGGTCGAACGCGCGGATCGACAGGAACGCCAGGTACTTGCCGTCCTCGGTGAACGACGGCGCGAAGTCGGCGAACCGCAGCGGCGTCACGTCCACAACGGACAGATCGGCGGTGTTCACCATCTTGATGTGCCGCAACGGGTTCGGTCCCGGGTGCGACCACGCGAGCCACGACGAGTCCGGCGAGAACGCGAGGTTCGTGACGTGTGCGTTCGCCCCGGAGACGACCTGACGAACCTCACCGGAAGCGATGTCCACCAACAACAACCGGCCGTCGTGCGTGGCGACCGCAACGCGCGCGCCATCCGGAGAAGCCGCCAACGACATGACACGGCCCAACTGACCAGACGCGATCCGACGCGCGGTGTTGCCCGGCTCGACGCCACCGACGGGCGAGATCTCCAGCGCCTCCTCGCCCTCGACGTCGGTCACCCACACCACGTGATCGGTCTCGCCGAGCACCTTCGGCAGCCTCGCGCGCACGTCCGACCGGTCGGTCAGCACCCGCACGGGGCCGTTGCGGTGCGTCACCCAGTGCACGGAACCGCGCACCTCGACGGCCGACGCACGGCCCGTGTGGTCGACGCTGAACGACTCGACGTTGCCGGAAGCCTTGATGTGCCGCGGTTGCAGGCCGGTGCGCGGACCGCCGAGCCTGATGTCGAGCTTGCGCAGGTCCGACAGGCCTTCCAGCAGCCACAGCTCGCCGGCCTGGTGGAAGATCACCCGCGAGCCGTCGCTGGAAGCGTTGCGCGCGTAGAACTCCCCCGCGGTGTGGCGGCGCAGGTCAGTGCCGTCCGGCAGCACCGAGTACACGCTGCCGACGCCCTCGTGGTCGGACAGGAACGCGATCCGGCCGTCCACCCACATCGGGTTCACCAGCGACGACTTCAGGTCGCCGAGAATCCGCGAGAACTCGCCGTCCCCGTCGAGATCCACCCACAGCTTGCCCGCGGTGCCGCCGCGGTAACGCTTCCAGTACGAGGGTTCCTGCATGTAGCTCGACGACGTGACGACCTGGCCGTCCGGTCCGAACGAGACGTCGTTGACCCAGCCGAACGGCAGCACCTCCGACGGTCCGCCATCCAGCGGAACCGCGTGCGCCTGCTTGCGGTCGCGCGACATCTGCCCTGTGCTCGACACGGCGAGCACTCGCCCGTCCGGCGTCCACCCGGACACGGCCGTGCGGCTCACACCCCAGTGCGTCAACCGGCGCGCGGGACCACCGTCCACAGGCGCCACCCGCACCTCGGGGGCACCGTCGATCGTGCTGGCCCACGCCAGATGTGTGCCGTCAGGGGAGAATCGCGGCGAGCGGGCGGGTACCTGGTCGGCTGATGCGCGCCAGGCCCTTCCTCCGTCGACGGGGGCGAGCCACACGTCGTCCTCGGCCACGAACGTCACCAAGTCACCGCGCAAGTGCGGATACCGCAGGTAAGTCACGAGATCGACGTTAGCCCACGTTCATCGTTTCAGGAGGGCCAAAAACGTCGCCAGTCTTCAGCTGCAAGAGAATCCACACCTTCGGCCCTGGCCTTGGCCTCCGCCTCGCGAACGTTCGCGGCGAAACGGCGGCACACCTGGCGCAGCTCCGTCTCCGGATCCTCGCCGGCGAGCTTCGCGAGCGCCGTCACGGCGAACAACGTCGTGCCCGTGTCGTCGCCCTCCGGCAGCAGGTCGACGGGGAAGCCCGCGCGTTTGGTGCGCTGCACCAGTTTCGACGCCAACGCGACCGCGGGCTGACCGAGCGCGACACCGTCCACACTGGACTCGCGCCGCTTCTCGACCTGCTTGAGCTCCTCCCACCGGTGCTGCTGCGAGGTCGCGTCGTGCACCGCAGGGTCGTGGCCCTCGAAGACGTGCGGGTGGCGTCCGACGAGCTTGGCGACCAGTTCGGACGCGACCGCGTCGACGTCGAACGGATCTGCGGGGTCCTCGGCGGCGACCCGAGCGTGGAACAGCACCTGGAGCAGGACGTCGCCCAGCTCCTCGCGCATCGCCGCGCGGTCGCCGTCCTCGATCGCCTCCAGCAGCTCGAAGGTCTCCTCGAGCAGGTACTGGCGCAACGACAGGTGGTCCTGCTCCGCGTCCCACGGGCATCCGCCGGGCGAACGCAGCCGGTGCATCACGGCGGCCGCGTCGAGCAGCGCGGCGCCCATCGGCTCGGGAGTGGTGATCACCTGGGCGTCCGGGTACGCGGAAGCTTCGGTCGTGATCACGACGGCACCGTCCTCGACGACGGCGGGCGCGGGCCCGTCGACGCCGAGCGACGACCAGAACTCCAGCGGCACGCCCTCGCCCGCGTAGACGGCCTTCGCCGAGCGCAACGCGGGCAGGGCGGCGGCGGGCAACACGGCGTCGAGCCGCTCGCTGAGGACTACGACGGTGATCAAGACTTGTTCTTGGTCGCGGCCACGCCGACGAAACCGGCCCGCTCACCCGCGGAACCCACCACGGTCGCGTCCGTCGGGTCCCACACGCCGTAGCGCGGGTTGACCTCGACGTTCAGGTCCGCGGCGAGGTACTGGGCGATCCGCAGGCCGAACGCGGCGAGCAGACGCGGGTCGATGCGCTCGGCCAGGTCCTCCTCGCCCGGCGTCGCCGAGACCTTGTTGCGCTGCTTGACCAGCGCGACCATCCAGCTGGACTGCTGCTCGTCGGCCGGGAACGCGACGACGGTGCCGGGCTTCACGCCCCACAGCATCGTGTGGACCAGCGACGGGTTCTCCGTGACGCGAACCTTCTGGTTCGTCGCCGACGCCTGCTGGCCGCCCGTGGTGCGCGGGGCCTCCTGCACGAACTTCGCCATCTTCGAGGAGTCGGCCACGACCTCGGCGGCCTTCTCCTTGGCTTCCTTCGGGTCCTTGACCTGGAAGAAGTCGATCACGACCTCGAGCGTGGAGAGGTTGCGGCGCGCGAGTTCGCCCATGACCAGCACGTCGCGCTGGCGACGGTAGATCGTGGTCTCGTCCTGCTCGCTCTGCTTGGCGGCGGCCTCGGGGCCACCCTTCTCCTGCACCGCGTCGTACACCTTGGTCTCGTCGACCGTGATGTTCTCGCGCTGCGCCGCGTGCTCGGCGATCTTGTGCGTGATCTCGTCGGCCAGCACCAGCCGCGAGACCTGGTCGAGCTTGCCCTGGTCCTGCATCTGCTGGGCGGCGGGCTCCTTCTTGAGCACCTTCACCGTGCGGTCCTGGACGGTCCCCAGACCGATCGACTGGCCCCCGACGATCGCGGCCGAACTGGCCTTGGCGGGCCCGGTGCCGCATCCGGTGGCAAGCAGTGCCACGGCAACACCGACCAGCGAGAAACGCTTCAGAACAGTGCTCACGAGGATCTACCTTCTCACGCCGTGGTGACCGGGGTCACGGGAGTCCCCGCGAGTGAGTCGAGGAACGCACCGCACCAGTCCAGCAGCTCCTGGTCACGCAGCTGCGGTGCACCCATCCGGCCGCCCGCCGCTCCTTCCGTCGGCCTAGGCACGGTGACGGTCCCGACGGCCTGCTTGTAGACGGCCTTCGGGAAGAGCCTGCGCAGCCTGACCAGCTGCGAGTCGAGCAGCTCCAGCTTCGCGAACCGCACGTTCTGGCCCATCGCGATCACCTCGGTGACGCCGTGGCGGCGGCAGGTGTGCCGCAGCCTGGCCACGCCGAGCAGGCGCTCGACCGGCTCCGGCGGCGTGCCGTAGCGGTCCTTGAGCTCGTCCCACACGGCCTTGAGCGCCGGCTCGTCCACGGCGGCCGCGATCTTGCGGTAGGCCTCCAGCCGGAGCCGTTCGCCGGGCACGTAGTCGTGCGGGATGTGCGCGTCGACGGGGAGGTCGACCCGGACCTCGGCGAGCTCCTCCTCCTCGACGCCGCCGTCGGCGCCCGCGTGCTTGCGGAACGCCTCGACGGCCTCGCCGACGAGCCGCACGTACAGGTCGAAGCCGACGCCCGCGATGTGACCGGACTGCTCGGCGCCGAGGATGTTGCCGGCGCCGCGGATCTCCAGGTCCTTCATCGCGACCGCCATGCCCGCGCCGAGCTCGGTGTTCTGCGCGATCGTCGCGAGCCGGTCGTGCGCGGTCTCGGTCAGCGGGGTCTCGGACGGGTACAGGAAGTACGCGTACCCGCGCTCGCGGCCGCGGCCGACGCGGCCGCGCAGCTGGTGCAGCTGGGCGAGGCCGAGCAGGTCGCCGCGCTCGACGATCAACGTGTTGGCGTTGGAGATGTCGAGGCCGGTCTCGACGATCGTGGTGCAGACGAGGACGTCGAACTCGCGTTCCCAGAAGCCCTGGATGATCTTTTCGAGCTTGTCCTCGTTCATCTGGCCGTGCGCGGTGACGACCCGCGCCTCCGGCACCAGGTCCCGGATCCGGCGCGCGGCCTTCTCGATGCTCGACACCCTGTTGTGCACGAAGAAGACCTGGCCGTCGCGCAGCAGCTCGCGGCGGATCGCGGCACCGACCTGCTTGTCGTCGTACGCGCCGACGTAGGTGAGGATCGGGTGCCGTTCCTCCGGCGGGGTCAGGATCGTCGACATCTCGCGGATGCCCGCGAGCGACATCTCCAGCGTGCGCGGGATCGGCGTCGCGGACATCGTCAGCACGTCGACGTGGGTCCGCAGGGCCTTGATGTGCTCCTTGTGCTCCACGCCGAACCGCTGCTCCTCGTCGACGATCACGAGGCCGAGGTCCTTGTACCGCACGGTCTTCTGCAGCAGCCGGTGCGTGCCGATCACGATGTCGACCTCGCCGTCGGCCAGACCCGCGATGGTCTGCTCCGACTCCTGCGCGTCGGTGAACCGGCTGAGTCCCTTGATGTTCACCGGGAACTGCCGCATGCGCTCGGAGAACGTGTTGAGGTGCTGCTGGGCGAGCAGCGTCGTCGGCACGAGCACGGCGACCTGCTTGCCGTCCTGCACGGCCTTGAACGCCGCGCGGACCGCGATCTCCGTCTTGCCGTAGCCGACGTCACCGCAGATGACGCGGTCCATCGGGACGCCGCGTTCCATGTCGGCCTTGACCTCGTCGATCGCGGCCATCTGGTCCTGCGTCTCGGTGAACGCGAACGCGTCCTCCAGCTCGCGCTGCCACGGCGTGTCGCTCGCGAACGCGTGACCGGGGGCGCTCTGCCGTGCCGCGTACAGCTGCACGAGCTCGGCCGCGATCTGCTTGACCGCCTTGCGCGCCTTGGACTTCGTGTTCTTCCAGTCGCTGCCGCCCAGCTTGTTGAGCGTGGGCAGCTCGCCACCGACGTACCTGCTGACCTCGTCGAGCTGGTCGGTCGGGACGAACAACCGGTCGCCGGGCTGACCGCGTTTCGACGACGCGTACTCCAGCACCAGGTACTCGCGGGTGGCCCCGGCGACCGTGCGCTGGACCATCTCGACGTACTTGCCGATGCCGTGCTGCTCGTGCACCACGAAGTCGCCGGCCTTGAGCGCGAGCGGGTCGACCGCGTTGCGCCGCTTGGACGGCATCTTGCGCATGTCCTTCGTGGACGTTCCACCGCGACCACCGGTCAGGTCGGTCTCGGTGAGCACCACGAGCGCGAGGTCCGGGAGCACGAAGCCGTCTTCGAGCGCACCGCGCACGACCGTGACGGCACCGGCTTTCGGTGCGGCGTCGAGAGATTCGACGTGGACGGCCGTGATCTCGGCTTCCAGCATCCGCTCCACGGCCCGTTGCGCGGTACCGGCACCGGGCACGACGAGCACGGCGGCACCACCCGTGGCGGTGTGCGCCTTGAGGTCCGCGAACGCCCTCTCGACATCGCCCTGATACGCCTCGACCGGCTTGACGTCGAGGTGCACCACGTCCGGTGCGTCGGTCGTCAGCTGGCTGAGCGTCCACCACGGACGGTCGCCCGCCTTGGCGTGGTCCGCGATCTCGCCGATGCTCTGGTACGCGCTGCGCCCGAGGTCGATCGGCGCCTTGCCACCGGCGGCGGCCGCCATCCAGGAGGCCTCGAGGAACTCCTGGCCGGTCCGCACGAGGTCGGCCGCCCGCGCCCGGATCTTCTCGGGGTCGTTGAGCAGCACGTGCGTGCCCGGCTCGACCACGTCGGTGAGCAGCTGCAGCTCACCGGGGCACAGCGCGGGGATCAGCGCCTCCATGCCCTCGACCGCGATGCCGCCCGAGATCTTCTCCAGCATCTCCGCGAGGTGCGCGTCCGACTGGTGCTCTTCCGCGAGGTCCTGCGCGCGCCGCTTCACGTCGTCGGTCAGCAGCAGCTCACGGCACGGCGGCGCGACGAACTCGGTGATCTGCTCCGGCAGCGACCGCTGGTCCTGCACGGAGAACGGCCGGATCTCGCTGACCTCGTCGCCCCAGAACTCGACGCGGAACGGGTGCTCGGCGGTCGGCGGGAAGATGTCGAGGATGCCACCGCGGGTGGCGTACTCACCGCGCTTCTCGACCATGTCGACGCGCGTGTAGGCGTTCTCGGCGAGCCGCGTGACGAGCTCGGCGAAGTCCTGCTCCTCGTTCACCTTGAGGTGCACGGGCCGCAGATCGCCCAGGCCCGGCGCCATCGGCTGGATGAGGCTGCGGACGGTCGTGACGAGGACCCGGATCGGGTTGCCCTCGGGGTGCTTGAGCCGGCGGAGCACCTGCAGTCGCGCGCCGACCGTGTCCGCGCGCGGACTCAGCCGTTCGTGCGGCAACGTCTCCCAGCTGGGGAAGAACGCGACCTTGTCCGCGCCGATCAGGTCCTTGACCACGTTGGTCAGCTCTTCGGCCTCCCTGCCCGTGGCCGTGACGGCCAGGACCGGCCTCGCGGTGGACAGGGCGGCGACGACGAGCGGGCGGGCGGCCAGCGGACCGTCCAGCTCCAGCTCGGGGACACCGGCGGAGTCGATCAACGTGCGGAGGGCTTTGTCGGGCAGGACACCATCGAGCAGGCCGAGCAGCGGCATGTGAGAAACCCCGGTCGAGTGGGAGACGCCAGACAGACCCCTGCCTGGGACGAGGGGTCTCGCTTCCCACCTTAGCTCGTTCCGCGACCCCTTATCGGGTGGCTCGAGCGGGGCTCCGGCAGGGCGGCGGTGAGGTCGACCTCGACGAGCTGACCTGGGAATCCGAGCTGCGCGACGCCGAGCAGGGTGCTCGCGGTGGTGAAGGCGGGGCCGAGGGCGGACGTGGTGAGCTGCCGCCAGACCTCGGCCAGCACCGCGCGGTCGTCGCTCACCACGTACACGACCGAACGCACCACGTGACGGGGCTCCGCGCCGGCCGCGGCCAGGGCGATCAGGGCGTTCGACACGACCTGGCCGACCTGGGCTGTGAGGTCCGCGCCGACCAGTTCGCCGTCAGTGCCGATGGGGCACTGCCCGGCGAGGTACGCGGTCCGGCCGGCCTCGACGATCGTCACGTGGTGGTAGCCGGGCGGTTCGTGCAGCTCGTCGGGGTTGATGCGGGTGATCTCCACGTATCCGACCGTGCCACGGCGAAATCCGGTGGCCCACCGGATTTCAAGCGGTCACCCTGTGCCCATGAGAGAGATCAGGGCTGACTACGACGATCAGTCCATCGTGGTTTACCAGGCCTATTCGCCGCACATCGCCGATCCGGCCGTAGCCGCCCAACGGTTCGTGCCGCCGTTCAAGATGGAACGGATGACGTGGATCAAGCCGTCGTTCCTCTGGATGATGTACCGCTGCGGTTACGCCCAGAAGGAAGGCCAGGAGCGCGTCCTCGCCGTGCGAATCACCCGTACGGGGTTCGATTGGGCGGTCTCCAACGCGGTCGAGAGCAGCATCAAGGGCAAGCCCGCGGTGCGTGTGCAGTGGGACCCCGAACGCGGTCTGCGGCACGAGGCGCTCCAGCACCGGTCCATCCAGATCGGCCTGACGCGCGAGGCCGTGCAGAAGTACGTCAACGAGTGGACGGTCAGCATCACCGACGTGACGCCTCTTGCGCGCGAGGTGCATGCGGCAGTGCGTGCCGGTGATGACGACGCGGCGCGCGCACTGCTGCCCGTTGAGCGTCCTTATGCCGTTTCGGAGCGGTAGTCAGGGCCGCGACGGTTCGGCAACGACCGAACTCACGGAACCTCCACGACGCCAAACGCATAGTTAGGACATGCGCGCACTCGTTGCTGGTCTGGTGCTGGTGGTCGCGGCCTGCTCCTCGCCCGAACCAGGCGGCAACGCGCCGTCCACGGCCCCAGCGCCCACCGGTCTCAAGATCGAGGAGGTCGCGGGAGGGTTCCAGCACGCCTGGGACATCGGCTTCTTACCGGACGGGTCGATGCTCGTCACCGAACGGCCGGGCCGGATCAAGCTCGTGAAGAACGGCAAGGCCACCCCGGTCGACGTCGACCTCGGCGACGTGCAGGTGCGCGGCGAGGGCGGCCTGATGGGGCTCGTGATCCACCCGGACAACCAGCGCTTCACCGTCTGCTACAACACCGCGAACGACGTGCGGCTGGTGACGTTCCGCCTCGACGGCACCACGGCGACCAAGACGAAGGCCCTGGTCACCGGCATGCCGTCGAACCCGAGCGGACGCCACTCCGGCTGCCGCCCGACCCTCGCGCCGGACGGGACGATGTTCGTGGCCACCGGCGACATCGCGCAGCCCCGCAACCCGCAGGACCGCACCAGCCTCGGCGGCAAGGTGCTGCGGATCGACCCGGAGACCGGCGAGGGCGCCGCCGGCAACCCGTTCGCCTCGTCGAGCAACGCCAACGAGCGCCGGATCTACACCTACGGCCACCGCAACGTGCAGGGCGTGGTGTTCCGGCCCGGCACCGAGCAGATCTTCTCGAGTGAGCACGGCCCGGACGTCGACGACGAGGTCAACCTGCTCAAGGCCGGCGCCAACTACGGGTGGGACCCGTCCAAGGGCGGCACGCAGAACAGGTACGACGAGGACGTCCCGATGACCGACCTGCAACGGTTCCCGGACGCGGTCCCGGCCGTGTGGTCGTCCGGCTCGCCGACCGAGGCGATCTGCCAGGCCGCGTTCTGGAACGGCAAGCTCGCGGTCACCGCGCTCAAGGGCTCGAAGCTGCTGCTCTTCACGCTCGACGAGGCCGGGAAGGTGCAGAACGTCAGCATTCCGAACGAGCTCAACGACAAGTACGGACGTCTTCGCGCAGCCCGCACCGCGCCGGACGGGTCGCTCTACATCACGACGTCGAACGGGACGGACGACAAGCTGTTGAGGCTCACAGGAGTCGCGTGAGCCCCCGCACGAACACCTGCTGCTCGTCCCCCAACCCGGCGAAGTAGGCCTGGTCCGCGTCCTCCACGTCCTTCATGGCCTTCGCCACCAGCGCTTTGCCGTCGGAGGTCAACGACAGCAACCGCGCCCGCGAGTCCGCCGGATCGACCGAACGCGACACCAGCGAACGGTCCGCCAGCTTGCGCAGCACCTGCGAGGTCATCATCGGGTCGGTGCCCGCGTGCTCGGCCAGGCGTTGCTGCGAGGGCGCGCCGCTGTGGTTCTCCAGCCACCACAACGACGCGAGCAGCACGAACTGCACGTGGGTCAGGTCGTGCGGGGCCAGCGCCGCCCGCATGGCCCGCTGCCACGCGAGCGTCACCCGCCACAGGAGGAAGCCAGGAGACTCGTCGGGGCCGGAGAAGCGCGTCACGACGCCAATTTCACCAGCGCCTCCACGGCGTCCGGCAAGTCGGCTGTCACGACGGGGCCGAGGAACTCCGCGGCCTGCCCCTCGATCACCACCGAGTGCGTGACGCGGACCCCGTCACCGACACGCTCGACCCGGTGCGTGAAGCGCAGCAACGCACCGGGCACGGACGTCTCGTCGACGAAGCCTGCGAACGGCTCCACCGAGGTCAGGGTGAACGAGATCGGCCCCTGGCCCTTGATCACCATCGTGCCGCCCGACCCCTCGGCGAACGGCCCGGACAGCGTCACGGACTCCAGGCTCTCGTCCCACTCCGTCCACCTGGAGACATCGCTCCAGAGCTCCCAGACCGTTTCCACGCTCGCCGGACCTTCGACGCTGTGCTCGAAAGAAAAAGTTGCCATGCGCGCATACTATATGCGCGCTTACTAACGGGCAACGGGCAGCTCACGAACGGCTGCGCAGCTTGGGCTTGTGCTCCATCGCCGAGAGGCCGTTCCAGGCAAGGTTCACCAGGTGCGCCGCGACCTCGTCCTTCTTCGGCTTGCGCACCTCGAGCCACCACTGCCCGGTCAGCGCGACCATCCCGACCAGCGCCTGCGCGTACAGCGGCGCGAGCTTGCGGTCGTAGCCCTGCTTGGCGAAGTGCAGGCCCAGGATGTGCTCGACCTGCGACGCGATGTCGTTCAGCAAAGAGGAAAACGTGCCAGAAGACGACGCGACGGGCGAGTCGCGCACCAGGATGCGGAACCCGTCCGTCGAGTCGTCGATGTAGTCGAGCAGCGCGCAGGCGGCCTGTTCGAGCAGTTCACGCGGGTGGGAGCCGCCGTCCAGCGCCGTGACGATCTGGTCCATCAGGCGCTGCATCTCGCGATCCACGACGACGGCGTAGATGCCTTCCTTGCCGCCGAAGTGCTCGTAGACGACGGGCTTCGACACGCTCGCGCGGTGGGCGATCTCCTCGATCGAGGTGGCCTCGAAGCCCTTCTCGGCGAACAGGGCGCGGGAGACGTCCAGGAGCTGCTCTCGGCGTTCCTTGCCCGTCATCCTGACCCTGGTCACCGAATCAGCCTACGCACGTCACTTCTTCACGCTGATCCTGGCCAGCCGCTGTTCACTCGGCCAGCGGACGTTCCACGCCCAGCCGAACTTCTCGAACATCCAGATCAGCCGGGCCGAGATGTCGATCTGCCCGCGCTTCACGCCGTGCCGCGCGGAGGTCGGGTCGGCGTGGTGCAGGTTGTGCCACGACTCGCCGAACGACAGGATCGCCAGCGCCCAGACGTTGGCGGAGCGGTCGCGCGCGGCGAACGGGCGGTCCCCGACCATGTGGCAGATCGAGTTGACCGACCACGTGACGTGGTGCAGGAACGCGACGCGGACCAGGCCGGCCCAGAAGAACGCCGTGACGCCGCCCCAGAGCGACCACGTGATCAGGCCACCGAGAACGGCCGGCGCGAGCAGTGAGATCACGGTCCACAGCCAGAAGAGCTTGTCGATCCTGACCAGGTCCTCGTCGGCCATGAGGTCGGGCGCGAACCGCTTGTGGTTGGTCTTGTCGCGGTCGAAGAGCCATCCCGTGTGGGCGTGCCAGAAGCCCTTCGCCAGCGCGGCCGGGCCGGTGCCGAACAGCCACGGCGAGTGCGGGTCGCCCTCGCGGTCCGAGAACGCGTGGTGGCGCCGGTGGTCGGCCACCCAGTCGATGACCGGGCCCTGCAACGCCATCGAGCCCGCGATCGCCAGCGCGATCTTCAGCGGTCGCTTGGCCTTGAACGAGCCGTGCGTGAAGTACCGGTGGTAACCGATCGTCACGCCGAGCCCGGAGAGGTAGTAGAAGGCGACGAACAGGGCCACGTCGACCCAGCCGAGACCCCAGCCCCACGCGAAGGGGACGGCGGCCAGCAACGCGAGGAAGGGAACGATGACGAACACGTAGACGCCGAGCTGTTCGGCATGTCCGCGTTGCCCGTCGAGCAACGGCTTGGGGCCCTGGTCGGTGGACCGGTCCATCGTCGAGGTCATACGGATTCCTATTGGGGGAGTCGAGGGACGTATTGGGGGATGACGTACCTACGCAACCGTAACTTACGGAAGCGTAGGTTAGGGCTGCCTACTTCGCCAGACCCGCGTGGAAACTCGCGGAGAGTTCTCGAGATCACCGCGCTGTGTCGGCTGGAATCGAGACCTCGGGCAGGCATCATCAGCAGATGGCCAGACGCAAGATCATCCGGATCTCCGTGACCTCGTTGCTCGTCCTGCTCGTGCTGGTCACCGCGGCTCTGGGCGGCATCGGCTGGTACTACAGCGGCGAGCTGCTCGAACCGGAGGAAGTGCCGCAGCGCTACCCGGAGACCTCGCTCGGTGTGGACGACAAGAACGTCGTGCTCGCCGAGTCGAAGCTGACCCTGCAACGCGGCACGTTCGGCATCGTCTGGCCAGGCGGCGCCGCAATGGTCGGCGACATCGCCGCCACGAAGGACGGCCGCGTCGAACGACCGCTGCTGGACGGCACCGCACCGCCGGAGGGCACCAAGGTCCGCGTCGAGACCGACGTCTACGAGGGCAACCCCAAGACCACGCTGGGTCTGGTCTACAGCGAGGTCCGGGTGCCTTCCGAACTCGGCGAGATGCCCGCGTGGCTCGTACCGGCGGCCGACCAGGACACCTGGGTCGTCACCGTGCACGGGCGGGGCGCGTCGCGCGAAGAGGCCCTGCGCGTGGTTCCTCAGCTCCACAGTGCGGGGTTGCCCGTTCTGCTGATCACCTACCGGAACGACGCCGGCGCGCCCAAGTCGCCCGACGGCCTGTACCACCTCGGCGACACCGAGTGGCGCGACGTCGAGGCCGCGATCAAGTACGCGCAGTCGCAGGGCGCCCGCAAGGTCGTGCTCTACGGCTGGTCGATGGGCGGCGCGATCGTCGGTCAGACCCTGGCGCGGTCGGGCGTCGCGGCCGCGGTCAGCGGTGTCGTGCTCGACTCCCCCGTCACCAACTGGACGCAGACGCTGAACCTCCAGGCGGAGAACCGGGGTGTGCCGACGTGGCTCACGCCCGTCGCCGAGCTGGTGTCCGGCTGGCGCACCGGCATCGACTTCGACCGGTTCGACCTGGTCCGCAACCCGCCCGCGCTCAAGCCCCCGACGCTGCTCTTCCACGGCACCGCGGACGGCACCGTGCCCGCCCAGTCGTCGCGCGACCTCGCGACCGCGGCGAAGGGTCTCGGGTGGCCGCTGCAGTACGTCGAGATCCCCGGCGCGGACCACACGTCGGGGTGGAATGTGGCGACCGACACGTACCGGGACGCGCTCGCGGAGTTCCTGACCAGGTCAATCGGCGCCAAGCCGTGATCTTGAACTGAGCCGGATGAGTGGTGGTTGGACAAGAGGAGGACGTCTCGTGACAACATGTGCGCAGGACGCGCGCGAGCGCGTCCGTTCCGCCATGGTGTAAAGGCAGCACCTCGGATTTTGGTTCCGATGGTCCAGGTTCGAATCCTGGTGGCGGAGCAGGGCACTGGGTAAGTGGTCTTTGGGAGGTGCGAAGCTGCCCGAGGAAACGGTCGACGAGCAGGGCAACGTGGGCCACCGCCACCACGAGATGTCCGACGCGTGGCTGGTGGGCCGCGCGAGCGAGCTTGTCGCCGTGGCCCAGAGCAGCCACCTCGCCGCGCAGCTGGACGCGGCGTCCGAGATCGACCACATCCTCGCCGAGGCGCAGGGCCGTGGTGAGCCCCGCATCGTCGCGCAGCTGCTCAGAGCCGCGGCCGTGGTCCGGCTGGTGACGCCGGGGTTGGTCGACATGTCCGACCCGCAGCTCGACGAGATGCTCAGCCACTGCCGCCGCCACGGCCTGCTCGTGCTGGAGGCGGACGCGCGGGCGTTGCGCGGACGCCGGTTCCTCCTGGGCAACGCCGAGGACAAGGCGCTGACCGAGATCGCGGCGGCGCTCGCGATGATGCTCGACGAGGAACCGGAGACCGACCCGGTCTTCGACAAGCGGATCTGGGACCAGCTGCTCGCCACGACGTTGCAGGACATCGCGCTGGTGCTGACCCAGCTCGGCGTCTACGAGATGGCGGACGACGTGCTGGCGGGCGCGAACAACGCGTTGCGCGAGAGCGGCCAGCCGCACCAGATCTACGTGCACCTCGTGAACAGGGCCCGGCTGCGGATCGGGTGGGGTCTGCGGCTCGAACGGGTGAACCTGCACGACGCCGCGCACGAGCAGTTCCGGGTGGCGTCCGGGCTCGCCGAGGCCGCCGAGATCCCGTTCCGGCAGTCGCTGCACCCCGGCCGGCGCGACATGGACGCCGCCGAGCAGGTGCCGATCCTCGGTGCCGCCCACGCGTTGACGAACCCCAGCCAGGACCACCTCGACCGGTTGTGGTCGTTGCGCGGCCTGTCGATGTACGCGCGGGAGCTGATCATCGTCGCGATCGCGCTGGCGAGGTGCCTGGTCGAGGCGAACCGGCTGGACGACGCGCTCAAGGTGCTCGACGACACGCGCACGCAGATGGAGCACGACACGTCGGAGCCGTCGCTGTTGCTGTCGCTGGAACGGGAGTACGCACACCTGAGCGGCCCGCACACGACGTCGGCGTTGCAGGCGTACAACTCGGCGCTGGAGCTGGAGCTGTGGCAGATGCGCGAGTCCCGCGTGGCCACGTTGCAGACGCGCCGCGAGCACGAACGGCTGACGCGCGCGCACGGCGCGATCGCACAGCAGGCGTTGCAGGACCCGTTGACCGGCCTGCCGAACCGGCGCGCTCTCGACGACAAGATGGCCGAGCTCATCGCCGGGCAGGTCAATCCGTTCTCGATCGCGCTCGTCGACCTCGACGGGTTCAAGGGCGTCAACGACCGGCATTCACATGCCGAGGGTGATGATGTTCTTCGGGTGATTGCCAGCACACTCCGCCAGGCCCTGCGGGGTGACGACATGGTGGCCCGCTACGGCGGTGACGAGTTCGTCGTCCTGCTGCCGGGAGCCCCTCTGCACGCCGCGGAAGCCGCACTCGGCCGGGCCGTGGATGCGGTGGCAGGCTTGCCAATCGACCTCTCCCGAGGGGTGACGCTGTCGGTCGGCGTCATCTCCCTGCGCCCCCGCGAATCCGCGAACCAGGCCCTGTCCCGGGCCGACTCGGCGATGTACGTGGCGAAGCGTCAAGGTGGCTGCCAGGTTGCGGCCGTGGCGGGGGAGCCCTCCGCGGAGGCTTAGGCTGGTCCGCGGACTTCGAACCACCCAGCCTGTTAGGGAGAGCATTGATGCTCGAGGGCCCTGTCAGCACGGTCGTGCTCGCCGCCGGGGAAGGCACCCGCATGCGGTCGTCCACGCCCAAGGTGCTGCACCGGATCGCCGGACGCTCACTCGTCGAACACGCGGTGCGCGCGGCGGCCGGCACAGATCCCGACCACCTGGCCGTCGTCGTCGGTCACGGCCGCGAAGCCGTCACCGGGCATCTCGAGTCGCTGGCTGAGGCGCTGGGCCGCAAGGTCACCGTCGCGGTGCAGTCCGAGCAGAAGGGCACGGGCCACGCGGTCTCGTGCGGCCTGGCCGAGCTGCCCCACGACCTGGGCGGCACGGTGATCGTGAGCTACGGCGACGTGCCGCTGCTCGACACCCAGACCCTCCAGGCCCTGCTGGCGGAGCACGCCTCCGCGGGCAACGCGGTCACCGTGCTGACGGCCGTGGTGGAGAACCCCACCGGGTACGGCCGGATCGTCCGCGACTCCGATGGTTCCGTGCAGCGGATCGTCGAGCAGAAGGACGCCTCCGCCACCGAGCAGCTGATCACCGAGATCAACTCCGGTGTCTACGCGTTCGACGCGGCGGTGCTGCGCGACGGCCTGTCGCGGTTGTCCACCGACAACGCGCAGGGCGAGCTCTACCTGACCGACGTCCTGGGCATCGCCCGCGGCGACGGCCTCCGCGTCGGCGCGCTGATCGCGGCCGACCCGTGGCTCGTCGAGGGCATCAACGACCGCGTGCAGCTGGCCGCCGTCGGCGCCGAGATGAACCGCCGCCTCGTCGAGGGCCACATGCGCTCCGGCGTGACGGTCGTCGACCCGGCCTCGGTCTGGGTGGACGCCGACGTGCAGATCGGCCAGGACGCCCTGATCGAGCCGAACGTGCAGCTCCGCGCGGGCACCGTCGTCGGCGCTCGTGCGACCGTCGGCCCGGACACCACCCTGTCCGGCGTGACCGTCGGTGAAGGCGCCTCGGTGGTCCGCACCCACGGCAGCGACTCGGTGATCGGCGCCAACGCCACCGTCGGCCCGTTCGCCTACCTGCGCCCCGGCACCTCCCTGGGCGTGAAGGGCAAGATCGGCACGTTCGTCGAGACCAAGAACTCGACGATCGGCGAGGGTTCGAAGATCCCCCACCTCTCCTACATCGGCGACGCCACGATCGGCGACCACAGCAACATCGGCGCGGCCTCGGTGACCGTCAACTACGACGGCGTCAACAAACACCGCACGATCGTCGGTTCCCACTGCCGCACCGGCTCGGACAACATGTTCGTGGCCCCGGTGACCGTCGGCGACGGCGCCTACACCGGCGCGGGCACCGTCCTGCGCCGCAACGTCCCGCCCGGCGCACTTGCGGTGTCCGGCGGCCCACAGCGCAACCTCGAAGGCTGGGTCCTCAGCCGCCGTGAAGGAACCGCCGCGGCTCAGGCAGCGGCAGCCGCCCTCGCGCAGCAGAATGCGAACGAGACAGAGGAGGGTCGCTGACCGTGAACCCGCAGATGCCCGGCACACCGAAGAAGAACCTGATGCTCTTCGGCGGGCGTGCCTACCCGGAGCTGACGGAAGAGGTCGCCAAGCACCTCAACGTCACGGTGACCCCGCAGCAGGCCTACGACTTCGCCAACGGCGAGATCTTCGTCCGCTTCGAGGAATCCGTCCGAGGCTGTGACGCCTTCGTCATCCAGTCCCACACCGCCCCCATCAACCAGTGGCTGATGGAACAGCTGATCATGGTCGACGCCTTGAAGCGCGCATCGGCCAAGCGGATCACCGTGATCATGCCGTTCTACCCCTACAGCCGTCAGGACAAGAAGCACAGGGGCCGCGAACCGATCTCGGCCCGCCTGGTCGCCGACCTGTTCAAGACGGCCGGTGCGGACCGGCTGGTGTCGGTCGACCTGCACACCGCTCAGATCCAGGGCTTCTTCGACGGCCCGGTGGACCACCTGTGGGCCATGCCGCTGCTGGCAGACCACATCCGGGGCAAGTACGCCGGCCACGACATCACCGTCGTCTCCCCCGACTCTGGCCGCACCAAGCTGGCCGAGAAGTGGGCGGACACCCTCGGCGGCGCCCCCATCGCCTTCATCCACAAGACCCGAGACCCCCTCCGCCCCAACGAGGTCGTCTCCAACAGGGTCGTCGGCAAGGTGGAGGGCCGCCTCTGCATCGTGATCGACGACATGGTCGACACCGGCGGCACCATCGCAGGCGCCGTGAAGCAGCTCCTGAACGAAGGCGCGGCCGACGTGGTGATCGCCGCCACGCACGGCATCCTCTCGGGCCCGGCCACCCAGCGTCTGCAGGACTCGGGCGCCCGCGAGGTCGTGTTCACCGACACGCTCCCCATCCCGGCGGAGAAGCGCTTCCCGCAGATGACGGTCCTCTCCATCGCACCGCTCCTGGCCCGAGTGATCCAGGAAGTGTTCGAGGACGGCTCGGTCACGTCGCTGTTCGACGGCAACGCCTGACCTCTGGTTCTCCAGGAACGCGGGGGCCCGACGTTTCCTCCAGGGAAACGCAGGGCCCCCGCGTTCCTTTCGCCCGCGCTTTCCGCCCCGCCGACAGCGCACGCGGGGCCCCAGCGTGCGCTCCTGCAGTACGAAAGCTCCCCGCGTACTGCTAACCCACCAGACCACCCGGCCCCGCTGCCGCTTCACGCACGCGGGGCCCTCTCGTGCGGTCAGAGCGAACGAAAGCTCCCCGCGTGCACTCAGCGGACCCCCGATTAGCAACCAGACAACAGCTCACCTACACTGGTCGGGTTGCCTCGGCGAGGGCGGACCTTCCACGGTCCGGCGTGATCGACGCGGTGGCTTGATGCCGCGCGTGTTGACCTCTATCCGCGTGTTGCTCGCCGCCGCAGGCCACCACCCAAAGCTGAAACCGCCTGAAAACTTGTGCACCGCCCCGACGTACAAGGCCA
Source organism: Lentzea aerocolonigenes (assembly GCF_000974445.1). Lineage (GTDB taxonomy): Bacteria > Actinomycetota > Actinomycetes > Mycobacteriales > Pseudonocardiaceae > Lentzea > Lentzea aerocolonigenes. The sequence goes on along the minus strand of NZ_BBOJ01000014.1, from coordinate 171,142 downwards.
GACCTGTAAGGAGTACCCCACCGTGTCCGAGGTCCGTCTCGCCGCTGAGCAGCGCACCGAATTCGGCAAGGGCGCAGCCCGCCGTACCCGTCGCGCCGGCAAGATCCCCGCGGTGCTCTACGGCCACGGTTCCGACCCGAAGCACCTGGCCCTGCCGGCGCTCGAGTTCGCCCGTGTCGTCCGCGAGCACGGTCAGAACGCCGTCCTCACCCTCGCCCTCGACGGCGGGAGCGAGCTGGCGCTCACGAAGACCGTGACCACGCACCCCATCAAGAACTACATCGAGCACGTCGACCTCCTCCTCGTCCAGCGGGGCGAGAAGGTCACCGTCGACATCCCGGTCGTCGTGACCGGTGAGGCCCAGTCGGGCACGCTCGTGACGCAGGACGCCACCACGATCACCGTGGAGGCCGAGGCCCTGCACATCCCCGAGCAGGTCGAGGTCTCGATCGAGGGCAAGGAGGCCGGCACCCAGATCCACGCCGGCGACCTGTCGCTGCCGTCGGGTGTCACCCTGGCCACCGACGCCGAGGCTCTGATCGTCGCCGTGAACGAGGCGCCGTCCGCGGCGCAGCTCGAGGGCGAAGAGGCCGCCGCTCCGGCTGAGGCCACCGAGGAAAGCTGAGCCCCATCACGTCGGGCCGGACAAACGGCGCGCCACCTCCTCACGAGGGGGGCGGCGCGCCGTTGCAGTACCTGCGTCCGAACGAGGTGCGGTCCAAGACGTTCCGCCGCAAGAAGCAGGGCTACGACCCGGGCCAGGTCAACGAGTTCCTGCTGATCATCGCCGACGCCCTGGCCGGTCGCATCCGCCTGAACCCGGACCACGTGCGCACCGTCAGGTTCGCCACGGTCCCGAACGGCTACGACCCGCTGAGCGTCGACGGCGTCCTGCACGTCCTGGAGCTCCAGGTCCGCAACGGCATCATCCTGCCGACCGGCCTGAACACCGGCGAGGACCTGCACGCGCGCAAGCTGCCGAAGTCCGGCACCGGATACGATCGAGCCGAAGTCGACGCCTTCATCGCCCGCGCCGCGGCCAACCTGGACGGCCGGGGTGCGATGACCTCCACCGAGGTCCGCAACACCCGGTTCAGCACCACGTCCGGCCTGCTGGGCAAGGGATACCAGGTGCAGGCCGTGGACGCGTTGCTGGACGACCTCGAGCAGGAGTTGCGGTTCCGTGGACGATGACCTCGCCCTGATCGTCGGCCTGGGCAACCCTGGCCCCAAGTACGAGGGCAACCGCCACAACATCGGCTTCCTGGTCCTCGACGAACTGGCCGCCCGCATGAGCGGCAAGTTCAAGGCCCACAAGTCCGGCGCCGAGATCGTCGAGGGCCGCCTGAGCGGCCACCGCGTCGTCCTCGCCAAGCCCCGCAGCTTCATGAACCTCTCCGGCGGCCCGGTGGCGAGCGCCGTGAAGTTCTTCAAGCCCACCACCATCGTCGTGATCCACGACGAGCTGGACCTCCCGTTCGCCGCCATCCGCATGAAGCTCGGCGGCGGCGACAACGGCCACAACGGACTCCGCTCCATCACGAAGTCCCTGGGCACCAAGGACTACCACCGCGTCCGCTTCGGCGTGGACCGCCCGCCGGGCCGCCAGGACCCCGCGGACTACGTCCTGAAGGACTTCTCCACGGTGGAGCGCAAGCAGCTCGCGCTGGAGATCGGCAGGGCGGCGGACGCGACCGAGGCCCTCGTGACCAAGGGCCTGGAAGCCGCGCAAAACGCCTTCCACTGAGCCGTGGGGTCGTGGCACGACCAATGTGCCGCGGTAAGCCCGCAGGCGGCTTGTGGGGCCCAGCCACCACACTGTCCGGGTGCCCTGGCCGGCGCGACTGCCGCTGAGATTTGCGCCGGCCAGAGACCCCGCTAGACCAGCGCGGCCGCCGCCGACCGCCGCAGCTTCCCGGAAGGCGTCTTCGGCAACGTCCCCGGCGGGTGCACCACCACCGCGAACGGCCGCAGCCCAACGGCGTCGACCACCCGCGCGGTCACTTCCTTCACCAGTGACTTCTCCGCCTCGGCGTCTCCGGCCAGCTTCGACTCCAGCACCACGGCGAACCGCTCGCGCTGCGTGCCCGCGTCCAGCCGGACTGCCACCGCGTTGCCCGCCCGCACGCCGTCGACCGAGCAGGCGGCACGCTCCACATCGGTCGGATAGATGTTCCGGCCGCCCATGATGATGACGTCCTTGCGCCGCCCGCAGACGACGACCTGCCCGTCCTCCACCAGGTACCCGATGTCGCCTGTGGACAGCCACCCCTCAGCGTCCTGAGTGGCCAGAGGGCCGGAAACAGTCAGGTAGCCCGGTGTCACGGCCTCACCACGGATCTGCAGCTCTCCGACGTCGCGGACGCCCAGCACGGCACCGGAGTCCGAGACCACCCGCAGCTCCAGGCCGGGCAACGGCGGCCCCAGCAACGGGAACGCGCGTCCCTCGGCGGAAGGCACGGCACGTCGGTCGGCCTCGACGGCGTCCGCGTCCACGACGTCCACGGACAGGCCCGTGAACAGCGGCGCGAAAGCCACACCCAGGGTGGTCTCGGCCATCCCGTACGCCGCCAGGATCGACTCGGGTCGCAGCCCGAACCGTGCTCCGGCCGACACGAAGGCCTCCACCGCGGCCGGGTCGATCGGCTCGGCCCCGTTCAGCGCCAGTCGCATCGAGGAAAGATCGAAAGTGTCCGAAGAGGAGGCCAGGCGCCGGGCCACGATCGCGTAGGCGAAGTTCGGCGCGGCGGTGATCGTCCCGCGGTACCGGGTGATCAGGTCCGCCCACAGGGTCGGGCGCGACAGGAAGTCGACCGGGGTGACCTTCACCAATTCCAGGCCGAACAGCATCGGCACGGTGAGAAAGCCCACCATCCCCATGTCGTGGAACAAGGGCAGCCAGGAAATCATCACGTCAGAGGACGGATCCAGCGCGGCCGCGATCCGCATTCCCTCTGCGTTCGCCATCAGATTGCGGTGGGTGATGCGAACGGCTTTCGGATCCGCCGTCGATCCACTCGTCAACTGCAGCAGTGCCGTGGCATCCTCGGGGGTGGGAACAGGGTGAGCGATCGGCTCCGCGTCGAGTTCGGACAGCTTGCGATAGGGGATTCCGTGCTGGTCCAGCACGGGAGCCAACGCGTCGAAGGGGCTGCCGAGCAGGACCAGACGAGAGTCGATCATGGCGAGCACCCGCAGCGTGTCCTCGGCCCACTCGGCCAGGTCGGTGCGTGGTGTGGGTTGATGCAACATCGTGACGCTGCCGCCGCACAGCCACGCGGCCTGCACGGCTGGGGCGATCACGGCTGGTTCGGCGGCGAGCACTGCGATCGCGGTACCCGGCGCCACGTCGAGCGCACCGGCCATCCGCCGGGCGCGTTCGTGCACCTCGGCCCAGGTCCGGCGGACGGGTGCGGCGGGTTCCCCCGTCGTCATGCCCCTGTCCCGGCCGTTGGCGGCCGTCGCCAGCATCACATCCACGAACTGACTCATGTTCGCGATCGTAGTGGCGGCCTTTGGTCCATCAGGACGAAACGTTATGCCACGCGAAACGCGATACTCCCCAGTACAGGTACGCAGGAGGAGGTCATTGGTGGATCGGGGCGGCCCCGGAGCGCAGCATCGTCTGCCCGCGCATCCGGCACCTCTGCTCTCCGCACAGGACGTGGCCGTGGTCGCGTTCCACCGTCCCCCGAGGGGACAACGCGGATACGACGCGGCTGAGGTGGACGCATTTCTCGACCGTGTCGAGGCAACCATGCGCAGCAGGGACATCCTCACGCGCGAGGACGTGCTCAACGTCAAGTTCAGCACGGCTACCCGTGATCCTGGCTACGACGTGAACGAGGTCAACGTCTTCATGGAGCTCGTGGCCGACACGTTGCGGTCCACTCCGCAACGTCAGCAGGCCACGGCGCCCGCCCAGGGCGCGCACGCCACGTCCCAGGCGCTGAGACCCGCGGTGCGGCTGTCGCCCGACGACGTCGCCGCCGTGCGCTTCCACAAGCCCAGACCTGGGACCCGCGGCTACCACGAGGGCCAGATCGACGCGTTCCTCGACCGCATCGAGAACACGCTGCGCGGCAAGGACAACCTGACCGCCCAGCAGATCCAGGACGCCGTGTTCGGCGAGACCGCGCCCGGCACGTTCGGCTACGACGAAGAAGACGTCGACACGTTCCTCGACCTCGTCGTGCTGATGTTCGAAACCGCACCACCGCCGCGTCAGGCCCCGCCGACGACGCAGCTGCCGCAGCAACAGCAACGGCCTCAGCAGCGCCGTCCACAGCCGCCGCCACGCCCCCAGCAGCAGCCACCGGTGCAGCAGCCCGCGACTCCAAGGTCCGTCGAGTCACCGAAGCTGACCGCCGCGGACATCCGCAACGTCGCGTTCCACCGTCCTCCCCGCGGCCGCCGCGGCTACCAGGAGTCCCAGGTGGACGCGTTCCTCGACCGCATCGAGGCGACGCTGCTCGGCCAGGACAACCTCACCGGCAAGGACATCCGCGACGTCCGGTTCTCCCGTCCGCTCATCGGACGGCGCGGCTACGACGAGACCGAGGTGGACGCGTTCCTCGGCCAGATCGAGCAGCAGCTCTCCGGACCGGTGCGCAGCATGCCGACGGTCAAGTCGTGGAAGGACCTGCGCCAGCTGCGCATCCCGCAGGCAGCGGCCGGCCAGCGCGGCTACCGCACCGCGCAGGTCGACCGGATGCTGGAGGAGATCGGCGTCGCACTCGACGGCATGCTGGGCGCCACCTCGGAAGAGGTCATGAAGGCGCGCTTCAGCTACGCGCTGCTCTCCGGCCAGGGCTACGACACGTCGTTCATCGACGAACTGCTCCCCCAGCTAGCGAACGAACTGCGCCGCCGCGGTCGATGAAGGGCGCCTTCATCCACCTCACGTGGATGAAGGCGCCCTTCGTCGTCAGCCCTCGACCACCTCGGCCGCGGCCATCCAGGCGGCCTCGACGTCGGACTCCTCCGCCAGCACGGCGCGGAGCTCGGCGTCGAGCTTCAGCAGCCGGTCGGGATCGGTCGCGGCCTCGGCCAGCGCGGCGTGCAGCTCGGCTTCCTTCTTGTGCAGCACCTCGAGGCGCCGCTCCAGCCGTGCCAGCTCCTTGCGGGCGGCGCGCTGGTCCGCGGCGTTCGACGGCGCCTTGTCCACGGCCGGGGAGGCAGCGGCGTTCTCCCTGTCGCGCAACGAGTCGCGGCGCTTGAGGTACTCGTCGATCCCGCCGGGCAGGTCGGTCAGCCCGCCGTCGCCGAACAACGCCACGACCTTGTCGCACACGCGCTCGACGAGGTACCGGTCGTGCGAGATCACCACGAGCGTGCCAGGCCACGAGTCGAGCAGATCTTCCAGCTGCTGCAACGTGTCGATGTCCAGGTCGTTCGTCGGCTCGTCGAGCAGCAGCACGTTCGGCTCTGCCATCAGCAACCGGCACAGCTGCAACCGCCGCCGTTCGCCACCGGACAGGTCCGAGACGGGCGTCCACTGCTTCTGCGACGAGAACCCGAACCGCTCGCCCAGCTGCGACGCCGACATCTCGTACTTGCCCAGGACAACGCGCCGCGCGACCTCCTCGATCGCCTCCAGCACGCGCATCGACCCGTCGAGGTCGAGCAGCTCCTGCGAGAGGTGCGCGATCTTCACGGTCTGGCCCTGGATCCGCTTGCCCGTCTCGGGTTCGCGCTCCCCCGCCAGCAACCGCAGCAACGTCGTCTTGCCGGAACCGTTGACGCCGACCAGACCGATCCGCTCACCCGGGCCGATGCGCCACGTCAGGTCGCGCACCAGCACGCGGTCCGGAATGGACAGTGTGGTGTCCTCGAGCTCGATCACCGTGCGGCCCAGGCGCTTCTTCGCGAACGCGAGCAGCTCCACGTTGTCCCGCGGCGCCGGCACGTCCGCGATCAACGCCTCGGCGGCCTCGATCCGGTAGCGCGGCTTCGAGGTCCGCGCGGGCGCGCCCCGGCGCAGCCACGCGAGCTCCTTGCGCGCCAGGTTCTGCCGCTTCTCCTCCGCCGCGTCCGCGAGCCGCTGCCGCTCGGCGCGCGCGAAGATCCAGTCGGCGTACCCGCCCTCGTACTGCTCGACCTTGCCCTGCACCACTTCCCACGTGCGGTTGCAGACGGTGTCGAGGAACCACCGGTCGTGGGTGACGACGACGAGCGCGCACTTGCGGGACAGCAGGTGTTCCGCGAGCCACCGCACGCCCTCGACGTCCAGGTGGTTCGTCGGCTCGTCCAGCACGAGCAGTTCGAGGTCCTGGATCAACGCGGCCGCCAGCGCGACCCGGCGGCGCTCGCCACCGGACATCGTGGAGACCACGGAGTCCAGGCCCAGCGCCGTGATCCCGAGTCCGTCCAAAATGGACCGAACGCGGGCGTCGGCCGCCCACTCGTGCTCCGCGTCGAAGCCGAGCGGGTCGATCACCGCGTTGCGCACGGTCGAGCCCTCCGGCAGCTCGGTCCGCTGCGTCACAACGGCCATCCGCAGATCACGCGACCGCGACACCCGGCCGTCGTCGGCGGTCTCCACTCCGGCCAGCACCTCGAGCAGCGTCGTCTTGCCGCCGCCGTTCAGGCCGACGACACCGATCCGGTCGCCCTCGTTGACGCCGAGCGACACACCGTCGAGCAGCGGCCGGACGCCGAACGACTTCGACACGGACTCCAGGTTGACCAGGTTGGCCATCAAAACCTCACGACTTCGGAAGAAATACCCCGGTGAAGGCTACCTACCAGGGCCAAAGCCCCTGCTCACCAGCCTCGAACAGGGACAAGGCCCACAACGCGTGCTCCCGGTGGCCGTGATGGCGGTACCGGTGTCGCGACACCGACGCCCACTGCGTGTCCCGGTCGCTCAGGTCCCAGACGTGCAGCGGCACGTGCCACGGCAGCGACCAGCTCAGCGGCCGGTCCAGCTGCTGGTCCTCGGTGATGACGAGAACCCGGTCGTGACGGCGGAAGAGGATCCGGAACCGCCGGCGGACGACCCTGTCGAGATCGTTCGAGCGGTGGTGCGGCAGCCTCTCCCTGCGCCAGCGGACGACCTCGACCCGTTCACACCGGCTCGCGGCCAGCTCGACGGTCTGACCGAACTCGTACCGCTCGACCGCGTTGAGGTCGGCCAGCACCAACGTGTGGCCGGCCAGCCGGGGCAGTTCCCGCGCCGGTGCGGGCCGCGGACGTGGCGGCTTCACGTTCTGGGCGTTCCGGTCGTACCGGCGTTCGACGATGGACCTGAACAACGCGGACTGGCGTTCGTCGACCGGCTTGGGGTGCACGCGGTTCAGCACGTCGCCGAACCGGAGTTCCATCCGGGTGCGATCGTCCTCGAGCACCGACTGCTCGGTGTAGAGACGGCGCACGGCGTCGCTGATACCGCGCTTCAGCGGCTTCGGCAACGTCCGGCCGTGGAAGTAGTTCCAGTAGTACAGCAGCCAGGTGGGGTCGAGAGGCTCCACGAGCACGGAGTCGATCACCTGCCGGGACATCCCGTGCTGACCGGCGGCGAGCCGGGCCGCGAGGAACTCGGCGGCACCCGCGTGGGCCGTGTAGGCGAGACCGGCCTCGTGGCGGGCCCAGCGCAGCAGCGCGGCGGTCCAGTCCGGGTGCTCGACGGTGCAGCGGCGAACGAGGTGGACGTAGCGGGCGAGGCGCGCCGCGTAGAGGTTCGGAGGATCACTGACCAGGTCTGACACGACCATCCGGAACAACTCGCGTTGCAGCCTTCTGCCCACGTCGTCTCCCCCGCCCGTGAAAGAACCACGCGTGCCCCGAGGATTCGAGATCGCCCGCGTTCGGGACGCGGGCTTCGCACCGGGGCACGCGTGGCGCCACGGGATCTTAAGCGTGCACCTCGGGCGGAATGGGCTTCGGTTCCTCAGTCGTGATCACCCGCGCACCGGGCACCGGCCCGTGCGCCACGCGAACCGTGCGGCACACGCCCGCGCCGGCGAGCTCAGCGGCCACGCGGACCGCGGTGTCGCCGTCCTCGCACAGGAACGCCGTCGTGGGACCCGAACCGGACACGATTCCCGCCAGCGCGCCCGCGTCCACGCCCGCACGGAGCGTACGGCGCAGGTTCGGCCGCAGCGACACGGCGGCGGCCTGGAGGTCGTTGCCCAGCAACAGGGCCAGCTGGCGGGGGTCCCCTGAGGACAGACCCTCCAACACCGCCTCGACCGCACCCACGCGCGGCGGATCACCCTCTGCGCGCAGGCGGTCCAGCTCGTCGAACACGTCCGGAGTGGACAGTCCACGGCGGTCGAACGCCAGCACCCAGTGGAACTGGTGGCGGCCCAGCACCGGGACGATCCGCTCGCCGCGGCCCGTGCCGAGCGCGGTGGCTCCGTACAGGGCGAAGGGAACGTCGGCGCCGAGCTTGCCGGCCAGCTCGGCCAGCTCGTCGCGGCTGATCTCCAACCGCCACAACGACGACAGGCCCACGAGCGTCGCCGCCGCGTCCGCACTGCCGCCCGCCATGCCTCCCGCGACCGGGATGGCCTTGCGGATGACGACGCGGACCTTCGGGTCGTCGGGGTCCTTGCCCACGTGCGCCGCGAGCAGGCGCACCGCGCGCCAGGCGAGGTTGGACGCTCCGGTCGGCACCTGGTCGGCGCCCTCGCCGTGCACCTCGACGCCGGGTTCGTCCGCGACCGCGACCGTGACCTCGTCGACCAGCGAGAGCGCCTGGAAGATCGTCACCAGGTCGTGGTAGCCGTCCGGGCGCACGTCACCGACGGCCAGGTGCAGGTTGACCTTGGCCGGGACGCGGACCGTGACCGGGGGTGGAACGACTGCGAGCACCATGTCAGCCTACGGGCGTTCTGGAGTTGCGGACTCCTCCCCCGGTCGCAGCGGATCTCACACCGGGATGACCGAACCGTTGAAGGTCTGCTTGATGTAGTCCTTGACCTGCTGCGATCCGAGCAGCTCCGCCAGGTCGCGGATCCGCTTGTCGCCCTTGAGCTCGGTGCGCGTGACCAGGCCGTTCGCGTTCGGGTTGCCCTCGGCCTTCTCCAGCGCGAGCGAGTCCGTCGCCGGCTTGAGGCCCGCGTCGATGGCGTAGTTGCCGTTGATCACCGACGCATCGGTGTCCTCCAGCGAACGCGGCAGCTGAGCGGCCTCCAGGGGCACGAACTGCAGGTTCTTGGGGTTCTCCGCCACGTCGCGAGTGGTCGGCTGGTCCACGGCCTTGAGCTTGATCAGGCCGTTGGCTTCGAGGAGCTTGAGCCCGCGGGCCTCGTTCGTGGCGTCGTTGGCCACGGCGACCTTGGCGTTCTGGGGCAGCTCGTCGAGCTTCTTGGCCTTCTTCGAGTAGAGGCCCAGCGGCTCGACGTGGACGGGCTCGACCCACTCGACCTTGGCGCCACTCTCCTTGGTGAACGTCTCCAGGTACGGGACGGTCTGGAAGTAGTTGGCGTCGAGCGAGCCGTCGACCAGCGCCGTGTTCGGCTGCACGTAGTCGGTGAACTCGACGACCTCGATCTTCAGACCCTTCTGCGACGCGAGGTTGTCGGCCACGTACTTGAGGATCTGGGCGTGCGGGACGGGCGAGACGCCGACCTTGAGCGTGTCCGAGGCGGACGCGCCACCGGACGAGCAAGCGGACAAAACAGTCAAAGCGACCGCGATCAGGGCAGCCTTAATACGCATTTCGTTCCTTTTGAGAGTTCCCAGTAGCTGAGATCTGGGTACGCGGGGCCCCCGCGTACCCGTCTGAGGTACGTGGGGCCCCCGCGTGGCGACTAAACGGAGGCGTGCCTGCGGCGGTCGGAGGCGCGGGCGGCACGGGTGAAACCGAGCTGGATCACGGTCGTGAGCACGGCTAGCCACGCCACGGTGCTCCACAGGATCCGGTCGTTGAAGCGCTGGTAGCCCTCGCGGATCGCGAGGTCGCCGAGGCCGCCACCGCCGATCACGCCCGCCATCGCGGAGTACCCGATGAGGGCGATCACGGTGACGCCGATGGCGTTGATCAGCGCGGGCAGCGACTCGCGGATCAGCACGCTCCTGACGATCCGCAACGTCGAGGCACCGGTGGTGATCGCGGCCTCGACCACGGTCACGTGCACCTCGGACAGGATGTTCTGCACGAGCCGCCCGACGAACGGGATGGCGCCCACGGCCAGCGGCACGATGACCGCCGTGCTGCCGATGGAGCCGCCGACGATCAGGCGGGTGACCGACGTGAGCGCGACGAGCAGCACGATGAACGGCATCGAGCGGCCCAGGTCGGTGACGAAGCTGAGAACGCGGTGCACCGCGGCGTTCGGCCGCAGCCCTCCCTTGGCGGTGAGCTGCAGCCAAACTCCGACGGGAACTCCGAAAACAGTGGCGATGACGGTGGAAACGCCGACCATGTACAGCGTTTCACCGGTGGCTTCGACGAGGTAGCTGACGACGTCGGGCCAGGGTGTAGCAGACCTCACGCAGCTACTCCCTGCGGTCCCTTCAGGGACCTCTGCACCGCACCGCCGGCCTCGCCGATCCACTCGAGCGCGGAGTCGGAGCGCTCGCCGTTCAGGCCGAGGCGGAACCGCGCGACCGGCGTCTCGCCCAGCCGCGTGAGGCCGCCACCGACGATGTTCAGCTCGACGCCGAACCGGTGCGAGGCCTCGGGCAGCAGCGCGCCGACCGCGGCGAACCCGACGAGCACGACGTCCGCGACGCGGTCGTAGGCGTTCTCGTTGATCGGGTTCAGGTCGACGGCGGGCAGCAGCGCGGAGCTCGTGCGGCTGGCGGCGTCACCGACCAGGTCGAGGACCTTGCCGTGCTCGACGACACGGCCCTGCTCCAGCACGGCGACGTCATCGCAGATCTTGCGGACCACGCCCATGTCGTGCGTGACGACGAGCACGGTCACACCGAGCTCAGCGCGCGCACGGTCGAGCACAGTCAGCACGGAACCGGTGGTCTCCGGGTCCAGGGCGCTGGTCGGCTCGTCGGCGAGGAGGACGGACGGGTTCGCGGCGAGCGCACGCGCCACGGCGATGCGCTGACGCTGCCCGCCGGACAGCTGGTCGGGGTACGCGGTGGCCTTGTCGGTGAGGCCGACGAGGTCCAGCAGCTCACCCACGCGGGTGCGGCGCTGCGGCCCGGGAACCCCGGCGCTCTCGAGGGGGAGGGCGACGTTGCCGGCGGCCGTGCGCTGACGGAGGAGCGAATCCCCCTGCGGCACAACGCCGATCTGCCGACGGGCGGCCCGGAGGGCACTTCCGTCAAGGCTCGTGATGTCGGTGCCGTCGACCCGGATCGCACCGGAGTCGGGACGCTCGAGCAGCGCGACGCAGCGCGCGAGCGTCGACTTGCCGGCCCCGCTCGGGCCGACGACGCCGAGCACGGTGCCCGCTTCGACGTCGAGGGTCACGCCGTTCAGGGCGTTGACACCCTGGAAGGACTTGGTGAGGTTTTCGACAGTGATCACTTCTGCTCCACGGCTGCGCGCGACGGCACACCCTTGTGGGGTGCGCGGTCGAGGTTCTGCTCAGGTGTGTGCGCCACTCGTTGACTGAGTGCGCGTCAAAGGACTTTGAGAAGGCGCCTTAGACGAGGTGGCGACGACATGCAGAAGCGGTGCGACGGCACTGGTCGACGACTCGACGGCGCGTCAGCATTCGCGAAGTGCACATGTGATCCTCCATCGGTCCTGGCGTTAGCACCTGCCCGCATCCAGCGGGTGGTTGCTGCGACGTCGTAGAGCCAGGTCTCTCGGTCGCTCCGGATGGCACTTAGCAGTCAACCGGACAGACGTTCGGTTGCGCAAGCCAGATTCGGATTCGTTCGACAGATCACACTGATGGCCGAAAGATCGCCGGGTCAGACCTCGGCGATCCGGACAAAGTCGATCACGCTGAGCTGTTCGCCCCTTTGCTGGGGGTCGATGCCAGCCTTCTGGAGCAGTTCGTCCGCCTGCTCGGCACCGCCGGCCCAGCCCTTGAGGGCGGCCCGCAGCGTCTTGCGGCGCTGGGCGAAGGCAGCGTCGATGATCTCGAACAGACGCTTGCGATCCACTGTGGACAACGGCTTTTCGTGGCGCTGGAACCACACCAGGCCGGAGTCGACGTTCGGCGCGGGCCAGAAGACGTTCTTGCCGATGGAGCCGGCCTTCCTGGCCTCTGCGTACCAGGCGAGCTTGACGCTGGGGACGCCGTAGATCTTGTTGCCGGGCTTGGCGGCCATGCGGTCCGCCACCTCCGCCTGGACCATGACCAGACCCTTCGTGAGGGTGGGGAGCTCGGCGAGGAGGTGGAGAACCACCGGGACCGCGACGTTGTACGGGAGGTTGGCGACGATCGCGGTCGGTTGCGCGGGGAGATCGTCCCAGGTGACCTTCATCGCGTCTTTGAGGACCACGTGCAGCTTGGCCGCGTTCTCCGGGTCCATCTCGTTGACGGTCTGCGGGAGGCGTTGAGCCAGCGGCGGGTCGATCTCCACGGCCACCACCTGCTTGGCGTTGGGGAGCAGGGCCAGGGTCAGGGATCCCAGGCCCGGGCCCACCTCCAGGACGATGTCGTCCTCGGTGAGCTCGGCGGCAGTGACGATCTTGCGGACCGTGTTGGGGTCGTGGACGAAGTTCTGGCCCAGCTTCTTGGTCGGGCGGATACCCAGCTCTTCGGCTAGGCGGCGGACTTCGGCGGGTCCCAGCAGGCTCACTCGGGCATTGTCGCAGGTCGGGATTTGTGGAGTGCGTGGTGCTGTCGTGGTGGGCTTGAGCAGGTCGGCTCGCCCTCTCCTGCCCCGAAAACGGCGATGGCCGCCCCCGGCGAACCAGGAGCGGCCATCGGCCGAGTCAGGTGCGGGCTTACGGCAGGCCCAGCTTCGCGCGGCAGCCCGGCCACGCCGAGTACGTGCCGCCGCGGCCGTCGCGCAGCTTGGTGGCCACCGCGATCTGCTGTTCGCGGGTCGCCTGGTGCGGGAGCGGGGCGTAGGCCTGGCCGCCGTACGCGCGCCAGGTGCCCGCGTCGAACTGGAGGCCGCCGTAGTAGCCGTTGCCCGTGTTGATGGCCCAGTTGCCGCCCGCCTCGCACTTGGCCAGGCGGTCCCAGACCTCGCCGTCGGGGAGGGGCTTGGTGCCCACGGTGATCTTCTTGGGCTTCGGCTCCTTGGTGACCTTGCCGCCGATCTTCTCGCGGCTGATTTCCTTGCCGTTCTTCACCGTCACGCGGTAGGTCGAGATCTGCTCGCCGGCCTCGCCCGGGTCGGTGACCTTCTGCTCGCCCGCGTTCATGTTCGGGTCGTTGGTCTTCTCGACCGGCGGGGCGACGGGCTCGTTCACGTTGATGACCGTGACGCCGGTGCGCGAGATGTAGACCTCGGCGCCGGTCGCGAGCTTCACGTCGGTGCCCGAGGCGACCGCGTCCTCGGGGCCGAGGGAGAGGTTCTCGTTCTTCAGGAGCTCGTCGACGGTGACCGCGGTCGTCTGGACCTCGCGGACCGGGTTCGCGCCGTCGAACAGCTTGATGTTCTTGCGGGTCTTGACCTCGAGGTTCATGCCCTCGAGCGGGATGTCCTGGGTGCCGGGGGCGGAGAACCACGCGCCCTCGGTCGGCACGCCCATCTGCTTCGCGGCCTCTTCGACCGTGACCGAGCGGACCCAGTCCTCGCGGGCCTGGCCGTCGACGCTCATCTTGAGCAGGCGGCCGCGGTCGAGGCTGATCTTGCCGCCGTCGGAGATCGGGGTGTTGAGCGACGGGGACAGCGCGTCGTGCTCGCCGACCTTGATGCCCTCTTCTTCGAGGACCTCGCCGACCGTGCCCTCGTACGAGTGGACGGTCTGCAGCGCACCGTCGACCTCGACGGTCAGCGACTTGTCCATCGCCATCGCGGTCACGCCGCCGCCGGAGATCGAGACGAGCACCGCGGCGACCGCGCCCTTGAGGAAGCGGCGCTTCCAGGACGAGACGGCCGTGACGAGCAGCTGCGGGTCGTTCTTCTCCTCTTCCTCCGACGGGAGGACGAGGGGCGGCATGATCGTCGTCTCGGCGTTGATGAGCCGGATCAGCTCGTCGACGTCGACGTTCGCGGTGGCGAGCAGCTCGTCGGCGTCCGGACCGAGCACCTCGAGCACGTCCGCGGGCGAGATGGTCAGCGCACCGGCGGGAAAGCTCGGGTGGGGGTCAACGACTCCGACCGCGGTGCCCCCGACCGGCGTGAACCAGTCGGTGTCCTCGTTGAAGTCGTACGGAGCGGCAGTTCTGTCGCTTCCAGACAAGGGTCGATACCTCCATTGCGGAAGCTCGAGGCCACCGCACAGTTGGCGCTGCAAAGATCATTCGAGGGTTGAGCTCGAAGGTTCCCGGCAACTCCTCCTACGTGGTCTCGCTTCTTCGCGCTTCTGGCTCCGGTCCCGCCCCGACTGCGGGCGTGCTCCGAACCGACTGGGTCGGTCCAGGTGGCACGGTCACGGGACAGTAACGGGGTCGCGCACGTTGCGCAAACACCCCCGCCAATGTTGTGACCTCAGTCACCCCATGGGGGTAGTAACCCTTTGCTCCGTTCGCTCTAAGTCGCATTTCAGTAGCCAAGCCCGAACACTCGTTGAGCAGTACGGGTGACAGCGGCACAGAGTTCAGAAAGATCTTCGCCACGGAGCGTGGCCAAATCCCGAACTGTGTAATTCACACAATAGGGTTCGTTTGGGCGTCCACGGTACGGATGGGGCGTCAGGAACGGCGCGTCCGTCTCCACCAGGAGCTGATCTTGCGGCACCAGCTGGGCCGCCTCCCGCAGCGCGCGGGCGTTCTTGAACGTCACCGGGCCCGCGAACGACAGCACGTACCCCGCGTCGACGCACCGCCGGGCGAAGTCCGCGTCACCCGAGAAGCAGTGGAAGACCACAGTGGACGGTGCGCCCTCGGCCTCCAGCACCTTGAGGATGTCCTCGTGCGCGTCCCGGTCGTGGATCATCAACGGCTTCCCGACGCGCTTGGAAAGGTCGATGTGCCAACGGAAAGCCTCGTGCTGCGCGGCCGGCGGCGAGTAGTCCCAGTAGTAGTCGAGACCGGTCTCGCCGATCGCGACCACGCGAGGCAGAACGGCCAGCCGCTCCAGCTCCGCCTTCTCGGCGTCGCCGAACGAGGCGGTGCGCGTCGGGTGCACGGCCACCGCCGCGTAGACCCGCGGGTCCCAAGTGGACGCCTCGGCGGCCCACTGCGCGGCGGCGAGATCGTCCGCCACGGTGATCACGTGCGAGACCCCGGCCGCCTGAGCCCGGTCCAGCAGCACCGCCACATCGGCGGCGTCGACGGCCCCACACGCGTCGAGGTGCGTGTGGGCGTCGATCACCGGTGCCGGAAGAGCTTCCGGCACCGGCGGTCGTTCACGCTTCTCGGACGTCACTTGACGATCGGAGCCCACTCGGGACCGACGTCGCCCAGTTCCGGGTCCAGCTTCGCGAACAGCGGCGACGGCTTCTGCAGCGGACGGCCGACCTCGATCGGCGTCGACTCCCAGCGAGCCTGTTCACCGGCGTAGTCACCGGTCAGCACCGGGTACGAGCGGTCCGGCACGTCCAGGTCGGTGACCTCGTCCATCGACGGCTGTGCGGCCCACACGCCCGTGCCGCCCAACGCCTCGTGCACCTTCTGCGCCGAGTGCGGCAGGAACGGCGTCATCAGCGTGTTCGCGTCCTGCACGACCTGCAACGCGGTGTGCAGCACCGAGTCGCGGCGGTCCGGGTCGTCCTTGAGCTTCCACGGCTCCTGGTCGGACAGGTACTTGTTCGCCGCGGAGATCACGCGCATGGCCTCACCGGAGGCCTGCTTGAACCGCGACCGGCGCAGGTGCGCGCCGACCGTCTCGAACGCCGCCTTGGACTGCGCGAGCAGCTCGTGGTCGGCAGGGGTCAGCGCAGTCGCCTTCGGGATCGCGCCGACGTTCTTGTGCGCCATCGAGACCGAGCGGTTGACCAGGTTGCCCCACTCGTTCGCCAGCTCGAAGTTCGTCCGGCGGACGAACTCCTCCCAGGTGAAGTCGGTGTCCTGGTTCTCGGGACCCGCGACGGAGATGAAGTACCGCAGCGCGTCCGGCCCGAACTCCTTGAGGAAGTCGCCGACGTAGATCACGGTGCCGCGCGAGGTGGAGAACTTCGAGCCGCTCATCGTCAGGTACTCCGACGACACGACCTCCGTCGGCAGGTTCAGCGTGCCGAACCGGCCGGGCTCACCGCCCTTGTCGCCCGCGCCGTTCTGCCCGAGCAGCAGCGACGGCCAGATCAGCGAGTGGAAGACGATGTTGTCCTTGCCCATGAAGTAGTAGCCCTGGGCATCACCCGTCCAGAACTCCTTCCACGCATCCGGGTCGCCGGTGCGCCGAGCCCACTCGACGGAAGCCGAGAGGTACCCGATCACGGCGTCGAACCACACGTAGAACCGCTTCATCGGCTGGTCGCTCCACCCGTCGAGCGGGATCGGCACACCCCAGTCGAGGTCGCGGGTGATGGCGCGCGGCCGCAGGTCCTTGATCAGGTTCTGCGAGAACTTGAGCACGTTCGGACGCCACTCGGTCCGCGTGCCCATCCACGAGCCCAGCGACTCGATGAACGACGGCAGGTCGAGGAACAGGTGCTCGGTCTCGACGAACTTCGGCGTCTCCCCGTTGATCCGCGAGCGCGGGTTCTTCAGGTCGATCGGGTCGAGCTGGTTGCCGCAGTTGTCGCACTGGTCGCCGCGCGCGCCGTCGTACCCGCAGATCGGGCAGGTGCCCTCGATGAAGCGGTCGGGCAGCGTCCGGCCGGTCGACGGGCTGATCGCGCCCATCTCGACCTTGGGGATGACGTAGCCGTTCTTCCACAACGCGGAGAACAGGTCCTGCACGACCTGGTAGTGGTTGCCGGTGGTCGTGCGGGTGAAGAGGTCGTAGGAGAGGCCGAGGCCCTGGAGGTCGGACGCGATCACACGGTTGTACTTGTCGGCGAGCTCACGCGCGGTGAGCCCTTCCTTCTCGGCCTGCACCTGGATGGGTGTGCCGTGCTCGTCCGTGCCGCTGACCATGAGCACCCGGTGTCCGGACATTCGCATGTAGCGGGAGAAGACGTCGGACGGGACACCGAAACCGGAGACATGACCGATGTGCCGGGGGCCATTGGCGTAAGGCCAGGCCACCGCGGTCAGTACGGAGGCACTCATGCGCATAGCCTACGGAGGCGGTGCCAGCCGCTTTTCACTGCATGGGAGGTCTGTTGTCCGCGACCCGGATGCTCGTCCTCGGCATCGTCGAGCTCGTCGGTGAGGCACACGGTTACGTGGTGCGCCGCGAGCTGCAGTCCTGGGCGGCGGACAAGTGGGCGAACGTGCAGCCGGGCTCGATCTACCACGCGCTGAAGTCGCTGGCCAAGGACGGACTGCTGGAGCCGGTCGGGGTCGAGTCCGGTGAAGGCCCGGCCCGCATCACCTACAAGATCACCGCGGCCGGCGAGCGCGAGCTGCGGAACATGCTCGGGCACGCGCTGGCCGACGCGAGCGCCGGCAACGACGAGGTCTCCGCGGCCATAGCGATGATCAACCTCATCCCCCGCAAGCAGGCCGTCGTGATGTTGAAGAACCGGCTCGCGGGCCTCGAAGGGCAGCTCGCGCCGACCAGGCACGGCATCGCGTCGATGCCGGAGATGGGCAAGCCCGCGCACGTCAGCGAGCTCTTTCGACTGTGGCTCGTCCATCTCGAAGGCCAGGTGCGCTGGACTCAGGAACTGATCGAACGTCTAGAGGCCGGTGCGTACGATCTAACCGACTAGTCAAACTTGATTAGTTCCCGCTAGCCTCTAGTCAAAGTTGACTAGAGGGGATGCAGTCATGATCAAGGCACGCGGCCTCGCGCGCCGTTTCACCACGAAGTCAGGCCCGGTGGACGCGGTGCGCGGGGTCGACATCGACGTCGCGGAAGGGGAGCTCGTCGGGTTCCTCGGCCCGAACGGCGCGGGCAAGTCCACGACGTTGCGCATGCTCACGACGCTGCTGCGACCGACGGCGGGCGAGGCGATCATCGCCGGGCACGACCTGCTCACCGACCCGGCCGGGGTGCGGCGCAACATCGGGTACGTCGGGCAGAAGAACGGCGCAAGCCTCGACCAGCAGGTCGGTGACGAGCTGGACTTCCAGGCCCGCTTCTACGGCCTGTCCAAGCACGACGCCCGCAGGAAGGTCGCCGACCTGCTCGAACGGTTCGAGCTGCAGGGCATGGAGAAGCGGGCGGTCATCACGTTGTCGGGCGGCCAGCAACGCAGGCTCGACATCGCGATGGGCATGCTGCACGACCCGCGGCTGCTGTTCCTCGACGAACCGTCGACCGCGCTCGACCCGCAGAGCCGCCGCAACCTGTGGGAACACATCAGGCAGCTGAAGGCCGACGGCACCACGGTCTTCCTGACCACGCACTACCTCGACGAGGCCGACTTCCTCAGCGACCGGCTGCTGGTGATCGACCACGGCTCGATCGTGGGCGAGGGCTCCCCGGACGAGCTGAAGAACAGCGTGTCCGGCGACCTGGTCGTGCTCGGCACACCCCAGGCCTCGATCGTCGCCACGAAGTTCGACAACGCGGTCGTGGACGGCGAGAAAGTCAGCTTCCGCGTCCCGAACGGCGACCGCGCCCTGCCGGGACTGCTGCGCGACCTCGGTGATCTCGGCGTCGAGCTGCATTCCGTGCAGGTCCACCGGCCGACGCTCGACGACGTGTTCCTGACCATGACCGGCCGTTCCCTGAGGGAGGAAGCTGATGCTGCGTGACACCTGGCTCGTCTTCTGCCGCGTGATGCTGCCGGTGCTGCGCAACCCGGTGGCGATCGTGTTCGGGCTCGCCCAGCCGTTGCTGTACCTGGGGTTGTTCGGGCCGTTGCTCGGCGACACCGGCTGGCAGTGGTTCGTGCCCGGCCTGCTGGTTCAGATGGCGTTGTTCGGCACGGCCTACGCGGGGTTCTCGCTGCTGCCCGAGGTGCGCACGGGCGTGATGGAACGGCTGCGGGTCACCCCGGTGAGCCGGGTCGCGCTCCTCGTCGGCAGGGTCGGCAAGGACGTGGTGCTGCTGGTCGTGCAGGGCCTGCTGATCATGCTCGCCGCGATGCTGTTCGGGTTCCGCGCGTCACCGGGCGAGATCCTGCTCGGGCTCGGGCTGGTGGCGTTGCTGGGCATCGCCATCGGGTCGGCGTCGTACGCGATCGCGTTGAAGGTGAAGCTGGAGTACGTCTTCGCGTCCGTGCTGTCGTCGACCATCGTGCCGTTGATGCTGCTCTCCGGCGTGCTGCTGCCGATGTCCAACGGCCCGAAGTGGCTCTACTGGCTGTCTCGGGTCAACCCTCTCGCGCACGTCGTCGACGCCGAACGCTCCATCTTCAACACCGGCTCGGCACTCCTCGGCCTCATCTCGGCGTCCGCACTGGTGCTGGTCGGCGTCTACTACGGCGTCCGCACCTTCCACCGCGAGTCTGCTTGACCGCACGCGGGGCCCTTTCGTGCGCTCCTGGTGAACGAAAGCTCCCCGCGTGCACTTCAGCTGGACTTGATCGCGGCGTCGTACAGGGTCTTCTTGCTGATCCCCGCCGCCTCCGCGACTTCGGCGGCGGCCGACTTCAGGCGTTCGCCGTCGGCGACGCGCTGCTTCACCTCGGCGACGAGCGTGTCCAGGTCCGGCTTCTCCTCGGCAGGAGCCGGACCGAGCACAACGGTGATCTCGCCGCGTGCGCCCTCCACGGCCCACTCGGCGAGTTCTGCCAATGACCCGCGTACGACCTCTTCGTACTTCTTCGTCAGTTCACGACACACGGCGGCGCGGCGGTCCGGTCCGAGCACTTCCACGGCGTCCGCGAGCGTGTCCGCGAGCCGATGAGGTGCCTCGAAGAAGACGACCGTGCGTTGTTCCGAAGCGAGCGGTGCGAACCAACGCTTGCGCTCGCCGGACTTGCGCGGCGGGAAGCCGTCGAACGCGAACCTGTCGCTCGGCAGGCCCGACACGGCGAGCGCGGTCGTCACGGCGGACGGGCCGGGCAGGCAGGTGACCTTCAGATCCTGCTCGACACACGCGGCCACGAGCCGGTAGCCGGGGTCGGACACGCTCGGCATGCCGGCGTCCGTCACGAGCAGCACGGTCTCGCCGCCCCGGAGCGATTCCAGTAGTCCCGGCAGGCGCGCGGTCTCGACCTGGTCGTAGAAGCTGATCACCCGCCCCGACGGCTTGACCTGCAACGCAGCCGCCAGACTGTGCAGTCTGCGGGTGTCTTCCGCGGCGATCACGTCGGCGGTCTCGAGGGCCTCGACCAGGCGCGCCGAGGCGTCGCGGATGTCACCGAGCGGGGTGGCTGCCAGGACAAGACGGCCTGAACCGGATACAGGACTCACAAGGTTCACCCTACGATCGGCGACGTGACAGTCCTCGTGCAGCCAGGAGAGGCGCCCGTCGTCGTCGAGGAACCGCGCACCGATCGTGCGGCCGCGCTCGACCCGCCTCCGTCCGGAGACCGCCTGCGCGGGTGGCTCGTCACGATCGTCGTGACGCTGGTCGGCGCCTTCGTCCGGTTCTGGAACCTCGGGTATCCGACCGACAAGGGCACACCGATCTTCGACGAGAAGCACTACGTGCCTCAGTCGGCGCAGGTGCTGCGCAACGGCGGCTACGAGGACAACCCCGGCTACGAGCTGATCGTCCACCCGCCGCTCGCCAAGCAGCTCATGGCGATCGGCCAGGACCTCTTCGGCTACGACGGCATCGGCTGGCGGTTCGCCTCGGCCCTCGCGGGCACGATCACGATCCTGCTGATCATCCGCATCGCCCGCCGCCTGACCCGCTCGGACCTGCTGGGCGCGCTGGCCGGCGTGCTGCTCATCGCGGACGGCGTGTCGCACGTCCAGTCGCGGATGGGCATGCTCGACATCTTCCTGGCGTTGTTCGTCGTCGGTGCGTTCGGCTGTCTCGTCGTCGACCGCGAACAAGTGCGAGAACGACTCGCAGTGGCCGTGCGCGAGGGTTTCATCAACAGCTCCGCGTTCGGCCCGTGGCTGGGCTTCCGCTGGTGGCGCTTCGGTGCGGGCGTGTGCCTCGGTCTGGCGTGCGGCGTGAAGTGGTCCGGCCTCTGGTACATCATCGCGTTCGGTCTGCTCACGGTCGTCTGGAGCGCATTGGCGCGCCGCGCGGCCGGTGTCGAGGAGCCGTGGCTCGGCGCGCTCGTGAAGGACGTGCTGCCGTCGTTGGGCGGTCTGGTCGCGATCCCGGTGCTCGTGTACGTCGCGACGTGGTTCCCGTGGATGGCGAGCGAGACCGGCATCGACCGGCACGTCGTCGGCGGCAAGGTCAAGGACGTCGCGTACATCCCGGACGTCCTGCAGTCGCTTTGGTACAACGCGAAGAACGTCTACAAGTTCCACGTCGAGCTGGTCACCTCGGAGACCAACCGGCACCCGTGGGAGTCGAAGCCGTGGACGTGGCCCATGGGCCTGCGTCCGATGCTCTACTACTACGACAACGGCGTCACGGGCTGCGGCGCGGCGTCGTGCCTCGGCGCGATCATGCTGATCGGCACGCCCGCGATGTGGTGGCTCGCGTTCCCGGTGATCGGCTGGGCGGTCTTCCGCACCGTCGGCAGGATGGACTGGCGCTACGCCGGCGTCCTGGTCGCGTACGCGGCGGGCCTGCTGCCGTGGTTCCTCAACCTCGACCGGCAGATGTACTTCTTCTACGTCACGCCGATGGCGCCGTTCCTGGTGCTGCTGATCGTGCTGGCGCTGGGCGAGATCCTCGGGCGCAAGGCCGCGGGATCGGAGCGCAGGGGCACCGGTCTGCTCGTCGTGGCGCTGTACGTCGGCATCGTGGTGGCGAACTTCGTGTGGCTGTGGCCGATCCTGAACGGCAACCCGATCACTCCGGAGATGTGGCAGCAGCAGCTGTGGCTGCCTAGCTGGCGCTGATCTCCAGCGCGCGTTCGCGGGTCACGTCGCCTTCGAGCCTCATGGTGACCTGACCTCGTTGCCACAGCAGGGTTTGCCCGGCGCCTCGCGGTGCCTCGTCGTGCCACACACCGTTGCGATCGATGTAGAAGAACACGTGCGGGTACGGGACCCAGATCTTGTCGCCGATCTGCTCGACGCCCTCCTGGTGGACGAGCTTGCCGATCGTCGAGGAGATGGTGCCGTCGAACTGGTCCAGCCTCAGGCCGCCGTAGTGCAGCGACACGAACCGTCCTTCGTGGACGGTGATCTTGTCCGGCGTGCCGAGCTGGGCCGGCAGGTGGATCTCGAACGGCATCTGCTCGCGGGCCTGGGCGAGCGAGACCTCCTGGCTGGGCAACGGTGGCGCGACGCTGTGCGGTGCCTCGGTGCGGAACTCGACGCCGGCGAACTCCAGCAGGTTCTGCACGCCCGCCCGCACCGCCGGTGACACGGCGAAGGCGACCGCGAACGCCGTGACGGCCGCGATCAGCGCCGCGAGCCAGCGGTTTCGCCTGCGCGGGGCGTTGATCCTCGTGAGCACGCTCGCGGTCAGGTCGGGCGGCTCCGGCACGTGGATCTGCCGGCCGAGGTCGCGGAGGGCGGCGCCCAGGTCGTCATCGATCACGGGCCACCTCCTCCAGCATCGGGCGCAGCTTGGCGAGCGCGCGGGACAGGCGTGAC
Source organism: Lentzea aerocolonigenes (assembly GCF_000974445.1). GTDB lineage: Bacteria > Actinomycetota > Actinomycetes > Mycobacteriales > Pseudonocardiaceae > Lentzea > Lentzea aerocolonigenes. The sequence continues at coordinate 148,538 of NZ_BBOJ01000014.1, read as the reverse complement.
TTCACGGTTCCCCTGGCCAGGCCCAGGGTGTCCGCGGTCTCGGCCTCGCTCAGGTCCAGCAGGTACCGGCACGTGACGATCTGGCGGTCGTGTTCCGGAAGGCTCTGGACGGCTTTCAGCAGCTTGGCGCGGGAGTCGTCGACGAGAGTGCCCGGATCGTCGTGGTCGACGGTCTGGGTCATCGCGCCGATCTTGAGCTCCATCAGGTTGCGGCGCCGTCTGCCGCGGTGCAGGTTCTTGGTCTCGTTGGCGACGATCTTGAGCAGCCACGGCTTGAAGTCGGCGTCCTGCCTGAAGGTGTCGAGCTTGCGGTACGCCTTCACGAACGCCTCCTGCACCACGTCGCCGGCGTCCGCACCCGCCCCGAGCAGGTACGCCGTCCGGTGCGCGAGCGCGGTGTACCGGGTGACCAGCTCGCCGTAGGCCGCCTGGTCACCTGCGATCGCCCGTGCCACCGCTTCGTCCGTGATGCCCTTCCTACACCGGGAACCCCGGGGTGGTTCCCGGTGTAACCGCTCCATGAGGATTCTCGCGTTGGTATGCGCATTCCTGCTGTTCAGCACGCCGTCCGCGCACGCGGGTGGCTGGGCGGTCACGTACCTGGACCCGGCGCCGTCGATCGAACCGTCGGTCACCCACACCGTCGGGTACTGGGTGCTGCAGCACGGCACTCACCCGTACTTCGGTGACGACCTCGGCAAAACCGGGCTGCGCTTCAGGTCCGGGACGGACGAGCGGGTGTTCACCGGCGTGCCGCTCGGTCAGCCTGGCCACTACGCCGTGACGTTCACCCTGCCCAAGGGCTCGTACGAGGTGTTCGGCGTGCAGGGGCTCTTCCAGGACCACTCGCTCGGCACGTTGAACGTGCCCGGGACGTTCCTGGTCAAGCCACCGAACCCGGACATGATCGCGCCGGAGCCGAGCGGGGAGTCCCCGTGGCAGGAGATCGCGCCACCGCTGAAGAAACCGGCTGTGGCACCGGCGGCCGCGGTCGTCCCGGAGAAGCAGCCGGAGCCGGCGCCGGTGTGGCTCGTCGGGCTGGTCGTCGTCGGTGCGGCGGGGCTGTTCCTGGTGCTGCGCAAGCGGTTGCGGCCGTCCGCGCGAAGGTGAGTGGTGAGGCGATCGGCGGAAACCGCCTCACCACCCCTCGCAGGGCATCGCCTCCGATGCCGAAGCCATCCGGGTGAACCACGGCTTAGGTCGTTGAACGGTGAATCGCCGTTACCGCCTATGCCGAACGTTCACCCGGATCGCCTACATCGGCATGTGCCTCGTGGGCGGCGGCGTCGGCTTGCTGATGATCTTGGTGACCGGGCCTTCCTTGCTCATGCCGGCCTGGTCGAGGAACTGCGCGAGCTGACCGCGCACCTGGCCCAGCGACGGACGGCGGCCCGGTTCCGGGTCCATCGCGGCGAGCAGGAGCCTGGCGTGCGCGCTGTTCTGCGGCAGCTTGGTGATCGGTTCGCCCTGCGCGGCGGCCATCAGCGAGGAGATCGGGTTCTCGCGGGAGCCGCGCGGCGGGTGGCCGGTCAACGCGTAGGAGACCGTCGCGGCCAGCTGCCAGGAGTCCGACGCCGGGGAGGCCGTCTCGCCGCGAGCCGTCTCCGGGGCGAGGAAGTCGGGCGTGCCGACCATCATGCCGGTGGCCGTGAGGGTGCTGTCGCCCTTGGAGCGGGCGATGCCGAAGTCGATCAGGTGCGCGGTGCCCTGGTTGTCGACGATGACGTTGGACGGCTTCACGTCGCGGTGCAGGACGCCCCGGTCGTGGGCGGCGGCCAGCGCGTCGGCCATGTTCAGCCACAGCCGGGCGGCGAGCTTGTCGTCGATCAGGCCGTTCTTGAGCACGGTCTCGGACAGCGAGGCGCCCTCGATGTACTCCATGACCAGCGCCAGGCCGTCCGGGTCCTGGACGATGTCGAAGACCCGCACGCAGTTGGGGTGCCGGACCGCGGCCAGCGCGCGGGCCTCGCGGAGCATGCGCGCCTCGGTCTCGTTGTCCGGGGCGTGCGCGAGCTTCACCGCCACCGTGCGGTCGAGCTGCTCGTCGACGGCCAGCCACACCGTGCCGAAACCACCGGAACCGAGCTGGCGGACGCGGCGGAACCTGCCGTTGCCGGGGTTCCAGACCTTGCCGGACTTCTGCACGGGCGACGGCGCGTCGGCGTTCGCGGCACCAGGCCCGAACGGCAGCGGCCCTGGCGTGTCCGCGAGCACCGCGGGCTGCGAGGGCTGCGGAGGTCTGGGCTGCTGCACCTCGGCGACACGGGTCGGCGGGTACTGCGGCGGCGGCTGGTTCACGGGCCGCATCGGCCGGTTCATCGGCGCGGGCTGGTACTTCGGCACCTGAGCCGGCTGGTACGGCGGCGGCTGCTGCTGAGCCGCGTTGATGGGCTTGGTCGGCGCCTTCTTCTGCGGGCCCTGGGGGACCTGCGGCTGCGGCGTGCGCGCCACCGGCTGCGGTGGCGGCGGGTTCTGCGAGTTCCGGTCCTGTGACCGGTCGCGGCCGGGGCGGTTCAGCATGGCGGTAGTCAACCCGAAAATCCGCACGACGATTGAGCCGATTACCGCAATTGGCAGAAAGCCCAGCAGCACATGGCCCACAAGGGTCACGGGGAGTGCCGACGTGGCTGCGAGCAGCACCAGGAACGGCGGCCAGAACACGCGCCGCGGCCAGTTCGGCCCGAGCCGGAACGCCGAACCGGCCTGCAACATGACGAAGAGCAGGCACAACAGCGCCAGCACGACGGTGACGCAGGCCGCGACCAGGAACACGGGCTCAGCCAGCGGCCGCTGGAACACGCCGAGGATCGACGGAGTGCGGTCGACGAGGTAGCTGCCCTGTGTGAACGTCCCGAAGCAGGTGGCCTCGTCCAACGAGCCGGACCCGTCGATGGTCCGCCGGACCAGCCCCTGAACGGTCCCGCGCATGATGAGCCACGGCAGCACCAGACAGCTGGCGACGCCGAGCACGGCGAACACGGCACCCGTCACCGCGCCGTAGGAGTTGCCGACGATCCGGCGCACCACGATGGACAGCAGCGCCCCGATCGTGGGGAACAACCCGAGCACCGCGCCGAGCGCTGTGGTGGTCCACACCCAGTCACCGGGGCAGACACTGGCGCCCACGAAGCCGTGCAGCCACGTGAGCAAGGACTCCGCGAGCCCCACGACCCACACCACCCCTTCCGCGATCACCCCCAGCCTAGGCGTCTTGTCAGCCTACGGTGCGTAATTGGTCTGCGGTTGACGCCACAGCAACCCTTTCCTTGATCACTGCGTTGCACCTCCCGTCCTCACGCCTCTGACAGGCTCGAGACCATGAGAATCGCTGCCCTGATGACCACTACAACGCTTCGGTGGCCGATCCTGTTGAGCCTCATCGGTGATGTCGGTTCGCGCCGGGAAAGCGTCACGCCGGAAGTCGCGGTCCGCACGAATGGATGATTCTCCGGGTGCCCGAGGACGCGCCGCACTGCGGGCGGGAAGGAGGCCACGCCCGTTCCGCCGCGGCGAACACCTGATCACCGCCGGCACACCGAGCGACGAGGTGCTGCTGATCGAGTCCGGCCTGGTCAAGGTGGTGTTGCCGACCGGAGCCGCCCGCGAGCCGATCACCGGCCTCTACGGCCCCGGCGATCTGCTCGGCGAAATCGGGGTGACGAGCGGCGCCCCGCGCAGCGCACACGTGATCGCGCTGGTCGCGGGCGCGGCCTGGCACGTGGCGGGGAGCCAGTTCCTGGTGCTCCGGGACGAGAACCCCGCAGTCCGGCGACTCGTGGACGAGACCTGGCGCAAGCGGCAGCGCAACGCTGACGAGAACCAGCTGCGGCAGATGCGCGCCGGCGCCACACGAGTGGCGATGTGCCTGTTGTCGTGGGCGAGCGAGTTCGGCACGGAGATCGACGCCGGTCTCGAGCTGCGCGGCGTGAGCCAGCAGGACCTCGCCCACGCCGTCGCGATGTCGGTGAAGACGATCGAGCCGTTCCTGCACGTGCTGCGCGCTCGCGGACTGCTGAAGACGAGCAGGCTGTGCTACCGACTGCCCGACCCCGACGGTCTTGGCCATTTCATTGCCACCACCGATGGCATGAACTGACAACTTCTTGCCCCTGATTTCCGGGTGAGCGCGTTCGTTCGAGCCACCAGACTCGCTCTCCCGTGGAAATGGAGGCAGCGAGTGAATCCCGTTCCGCAGCACCGCGCGTTGCTCGGCGTCGACGTCATCGGTTCAGCCCGGTTGCCCGGTTACCTGATGAACGCCGTTCCGGGCACGATCTCGAATCTGGTCGACACCGCACTGACGCAGAGCGGGATCAAGCCGGACGACGTGCTCTCCCTCGAGTCTCCCGGCGACGGCGCTCTGATGGTGCTGCCGAGCGAGCAACTCGGCGCGGTCCTGGACGCGGCCGTGCGCCTCGACCAGCTCACCACAGATCACAACCGCTGGCACAAGCCGGAGGTGCGACTGCGCGTTGCGGTTCACGTGGGCCCGGTCGGCGACGACGACGGCTTCTACCGCGCCCGCATCACCCACACCCGCCTGCTCGACGCCCCCGAGTTCAAAGACCTGCTGAAGCGCTGCCACGAGGAAGCCTCCGAGGAGGCCGCGAACACCGCGTTGATCGTTTCGACCGAGGCCATGGACACGGCGTTCAGCGGCGATCACACACAGATCGCACGGCGGGGCGACTTCGCCTCATTGCCCGTCTCGCACAAGGAGTACCGGCACGACGCGTGGGTCCGCGTGGCGGGCTTCGACGCGCGCAGCCTTGCGGCGTTCACCAGTCCCGTCAGTGCTTCTGAACCCAAGGCGCGCGTGGTGAACCAGGTGAACGGTCCCATGCACGGCATCCAGATCGGACACTCGAAGGGGGACGTGAACTACTACGGAGGTCGGCGGCCGTGAGCGACGACAAGGAAGCAGCACCGGAGCCGAGCGGCGAGGAGAAGCCGCGCACTTCGACAGAAACGTCGCCGCTGTCACCGAACGAAGCGCGATACATCCCCGAGAAGAAGAACGTCGTGAACGGCGAGATGCGCGGCATTCAAGTCGGGGACGTGAACGGCAACATCAACTACTACGCCGAGATCACGTCCACCCCAGCAGACTTGATCGTCCGCTACGCGGCTGACCAGGACATCAAGGACGTGAAGCAGGAGTTCGTGCCTCCCGGCGGCTTCGCCGAGGCGGTGACCATCCTCCAGCGGGAAAGCGTGGTCATCCTGTGCGGAGCGGGAACCGGTAGAACGTTCGCCGCTCGCAGGATGCTGGCCCACGAGTCCGGCGTCACGAAGATCGCCGACATGAATCGCTCCCGCTCTCTCGGCAGCATCCGCGAGGCGGAGCTGGAAGAGGGCCTCGGCATCGTGCTGGACGTTCGGGACAGCCGTGACAGACCGTTCACCGACCGTGACTTCACCCAGTGCCTCGACGTCGTCAAGGACGCGCGGTGCCTCCTCGTCATCTTGCTCGACCACCTCGCCCAGACTCCGGCCAGCGCATGGAAGCACGCGGTAGTGCTCACCGCACCCTCACCGGTAGAGGTGGCGCAGGCAGCGTTGCGCCGGCGCGGTCACGTCGACGAGGCGGTACTGCACACGATCAAGAACGATCTGGCGGACGCGCTCGAGGACGCGTCACCCGACAAGGCGCTGCTCGCCGCCGATCTCGCGGTGCAGGTCCGGAACGGCGACATCGACCTCGTGAAAGCGATCTTCTCGCTCAAGGAAGAAGTCACCGAGGCCGTCGCACGCAGCTTCGAAGAGCTGGACGTGCGCGGGCACGCGTACTCGTTCGCGGTCGCGGTGCTCGAGAACCAGCCGCTGGAGCACGTTCTGCAGCGAGCCTGGGCACTGGACCAGGACATCAGGAAGGCACGCCTGCCGGAGGAAGGAAAGCTCCGCCCGCGCTGCAGGTTCGACGTGCCGTTGGACCAACTGCTGCGGGACATCCGAGCGAAGACCGAAAAGCGCGACCACCCCAAGCACAAGGATCTCTTCGAGGAAACCGTCCGGTTCGAGCGACACGATTGGGCGCGCGGTGTGTTCACGCACGTCTGGCGGCAGTACCCCGCGGCGCAGGAGATCCTGCGCGACTGGATGTGCGAGGACGCGACACTCAACCGGTTCCAGGCTGAGAGCGTCCAAGCCGTGTGTGAGGTCGTGCGGACCGTCCCCGCGCACGAACCGTTGGCGATCATCGAGAACCTGGCTTCCCAGCGCCAGTACGGCCGTCGGGAGTTGGCGGCGCGGGCGGTCGAAGTGCTGATGGACGACAACATCGTGCGTCCGCTCCTTGAGAAGACCATCGAGCGGTGGACGAAGTACGGCAACGCCTACGAGAAGTGGACGGTGGCGCGGGTTTACTCGTCGGAGTTCGGCAGACGGGACCTCACCGCGGCGCTGGCGAAGCTGACCGAGATCGGGAAGTCGGAGAAGTACACGCCGCAGAACGCGGTGGTGTTCGGGGTGCTGTCAATGCTCGCCGACAAGAAGATTCGCGGCATCGCCCTGGACACCGTCGTGTCGTGGACCGGAGCGAGGTACCGCCGCACCGGCCTTCAACCGATCACGCTCGCACTGGGGTTGTGGGTGATCGGTTTCTACGAGCACAGCCGCGACTACTTCATCGAGTTCGCCCAGGCGTTCCCGAAACAGGTCCGAGATCTGTTCAAACACGTTCTCGCAGATCCCGAGTTCGGCGAACTCGTCCTGGAACACCTCGGCGAGTTGGCCCTGCACGCCAGGTGGGACGCGGAGAAGGCCGCTGAACTGGTCAGACTGACCGCTCTCATCGCTCCGGACCTGACGTGGTGGCGGCGCCGGGACGCGGTCGAGGCCGTGACCTTCCAGCACCCGACCAAGCGCTCGGAGATCCACAGGATCTTCCGGATAGCCAGAAAGGTGCAGAAGGGCCAGGTGGAGAAGCGTCAGCCGTCGTAGACCGAGTGGTCGGCCTGCGCCCTCGAGGTGCCCCACCCGACCGACCCGCTGGACGACCTCACGGCCGGATCGACGGGCACCGGCAGCTCCCCGAGGCCCCCGACGAACTCGACGGTCCACAGGTGCCGCGCGGCCGGGTTCTGCTCGATGAACGAGTCGCCGAAGCTGTAGGTGGCGACGCGGGCGTCTTCCTGGTCGTACATCTCGACGGTGGTGCGCGAGCCGAGCAGGCCCTTCTCACCGGGGGCGCAGACCAGTTCCAGGCGGGCGCGGACCCACTGCGGCACGTCCGCGGGGTCCGGTTCCAGCTCGGCGGCGACCGCGGTGCACGAGGTGCCGTGGGCGCGGGCGGTGAAGGCGGCGCGGAAGACGACGAGCTCACCGGCCGTGCAGCCGGTGAGAACGCGTGCTTCTACAGCTGTCTCCGTGCCGGAGACGACGGGGCGGGCGGCCGCGCACCTCGCGACTGGGGGTGCGGCCGACGCCGCTGCTCCGCCGGAGGTGACGGCCAGGAGTAATAACGCGGCGGCCACTGATCTCATGCGGAAAACCTATTTGCGCACGCCGCGTTCCTGGCCGAACTTCACCCCACGGATGGGTGAGGGTCAGTGGTGGTGATCGTGGTCGTGCTTGGGCGCGAACGGTTGGTAGATGTAGAACATCGTGACCGGCTCGTCGCCCGCGACGGTCTCGTGGTCGACGCCCGGCGGCACGAACGCGTAGGAACCGGCCCTGGCCTCGACGCCCCCGATGCTCACCTGGCCGTCGATGACCCACGTGTGCTGCGTCGCCGACGGGTGGTTGTGGCCGACATCGCGCGCGCCCGGTGCCATCTGGATCAGGCCGACGATCGTGTCGCCGCTGGGCGACTTCCACAGGAGCTTGTTCTGCAGCCGTTCGTCGCCGTGCAGCGGGAACGCCTTCATCTGGGCGAGGTCTTCCCCTGAGACGACGGTGACTCTGTCGGGCGAACCGGTCATTGGGTGCGGCCTTTCGGAGGAGGGGCGCCGATCATTCCAGGACGGATGCGGGCCGACAACAGCCGCCCGAGTCAGGCGACTTCCTCCAGTTCCCTCGGCTGGGCGGCCTGCTTGCGCTTGCGCAGCACGACGACCACACCGACGAGCACCCCGACGCCCAGCACGACCCACATCGCTCCGTTGAAGACGGACTCGATGTACTTCGCGGAGGCGCCCGCGGCCGAGCCGATGCCGATGTGCAGCGCCGACCAGCACGCCGCGCCCGCGATCGAGGCGGGCAGGAACCGGCGGTACTCCAGTTTCGACGCACCCGCCGACGCCGGCACCAGCGTCCGCACGACGGGCATGAACCTGGCGACGAACACCGCCCACGCCCCGCGCCGCCGCAGCAGCTCGCCCGCCTTGTCCCAGTGCTGCTGACCGACCTTGCGCACGATCTTGCTGTCGCGCAACCGATCGCCGAACCGGCGGCCGAGATAGTACCCGATGCTGTCCCCCGCCACCGCGCACAGCGTGACCACCAGCCACATGGCCAGGAACCTGGGCACGGTGGTCACCGTCGTCGAGGCCAGCAGGAGAGCGCTCTCGCCCGGCGCCAGGAAACCGACGCCGAGCGTGCACTCCGCCAACGTCAACGCGCCCGTCACCGCCAGGACGGCGGGCTGCGGCAGGTTCGCGAGCCCTGCGAGAGCATCAGTCAACAAGGCCATGAACTCTCCCCAGCAGGACGACGAAGTGGCTTCGGCGAATGGGCTGTCACCACGACAACGCCCGCCTGCCAACCATTTCACCGCAACGGACAGAGCTCGCACATCGGACCTCGGTCGGATCCGTGTCAGACCTCAGGACTAAGGGAGATCCCCGATCGGCCCCGGCACGGCAGCCGGGTGGCCCGGTGATCCAGCCGGTCAGCGGGTCGACGTCAGCCGTAGACGGTGGCCTGCTTCGAGGTCTGCCGCACTCCGTTGGGGCCGTTGAGGAAGCGCTCACCCCACGGCGTGAGGTCGGCCGGGTTGAACGCGCGCACCAGGTCGAGGTACTCGACACCACCACCGTTGCCGCTCCACGACCAGCCGAGGTAACCGATGCCTCTGGCCTGCGACTGCGCCATGATCGTGTCCTCGTCCGGGTCGCCGTCGCTGTGCTTGTTCCCGAACTCTCCCACCACCAACGGCAGCCCTGCCTTGTGGAAGGCGTCGAAGTACGCGTTGACCTTCGCCGCCGTGTTGTAGACGCCGTACATGTGGACGGAGAACACCGTGTTGTGCTGCGGGTCGGCGTTGAGCACCGAGGCGGCGTTGTCGCGCATGATGTTCAGCCAGTCCTGGCCCCACATCGGCGCGTCCACCATCAGGAGGTGCTGCAACCCGGCTGCGCGCACACGCTTGATCGCGTTCTTCGTCGCGTCCGTCCACGCCCAGCTCACCAGCAGATTAGTGCCGAACGGCTCGTTGCCCAGGTTGACCACGACGTAGTTCTCCTGACCCTTGAGCACATCGGCGAGGCCGATCCAGTAGCTCGCCGCGTCGTCCAGGGTGGCGGCTCCGAGCTGATCGCCCCATCCGGTGGTGTCGTGGGCCTCCAGCACGCAGATCAACCGGTTCTGCTTGCACAGCGAGATGACGTTGGCGACGTCGGCGGCCGTGCTCGGCCCCCACCGCTTGCCGGTGCCCAGCACCACGCGAACCGTGTTGGCGCCGAAGGACTTGATGTCCGCGAACGCGCGGGTCTGCCCCTGGAACCAGACGTGCGGATGGTTCACACCCCGCATGACGAAGGCGCTTCCGTTCGCCTCGACGACCTTCGTGCCGCTCACCCTCAGGCCGGTGGCGGCCTCGGCGGGTTGCGTGCCGACCAGGATCGACGCCATCAACGCGAGCACGCTCGCGACACTCAGCCTTGTGGTCACAGCGGCAGATGCAACCGCACGCAGGTGACCTTGACAAGGGCTTCACTTCAACTGCAACACAGCCTGAAACCGTTGCAGCAGAACGCATTCCGCCGAACGGTCCACTTCGGATCAAATCGCGTCCGCCCATCCGAACCACGCCACCCGGCGGATCGTCACCGGGCATCTCCGCTCCTGGGCGCCGGACACGACACGTCCTCGACCGCGATCCGCACCGACACCTCACCGGCCCGCTGCTCGATCCACGCGGTGAGGACGCCGGCCCGGTGCGTCGGTTTCCAGCCCTGCACGATGTTGAGCCGGCGACCGCGCTGGCGCAGCAGTCTGTCGTAGAACTCCGTCAGCCGGACACCGTCGAAAGGGTCGTGCGAGCAGAGGAACAGCACCGTGCCGCGAGCGGACACCGCGTACAACATGGCACTCCCGTGACCGTCCGTCTCCGAGCAGGCGGACGCGCCGTCCGAGTGCAGCTGCGGACCGGTCAGCCAGTGGAAGGGCGCGCTGTGCATCCACAGCGTCTCCCCGCTCACCGCCGCGGCGCGCCCCGGATCCGCCTGACCTCCGCCAGACCTGTTGAAGAGGACGGACTCGGGGAGCACTCCCCACCTGATGAGGTAGTTGCGCACCGTCGTCGCCGACAGAGCGATCCGGAACCTGTTGTTGACCAGTTCCGCCAGCGCCTGGTTCGTCCACAGCCAGTAGCTCAGCCCGACCTCGTCCGGCCCGCAGGTCGTCACGGTCCGGATCGTCCACAGCTGCTGCGCGTACGACAGGGCGAGTTGCTCACCGCGCTGTCTGCCCCGTCGCCTGCTCCGCAACGCTTCTTCGCCCCGCGTGCGGTATTCGCGGTGCCAGACGCTGATCGTCTGCCGGGACACGCCGAGCATTCGCGCGACCTCCGCGCGGGAAAGGCCCGACTCGACCGCGGCGACGGCGCGCCGGCGCAGGGCTTCCAGCACGTCAGGAGATACCTTGCGGGCGTCCTGGGGGTACATGCCGTCACCATCCGTTCCTGCGGGTCATCACCGCTCGCGCGGTTCAGGGAATGCCCACGGAGACATGCACAGTGGCTTCATCGACATCTGATGTGCGAACTTTCAACGACATGTCCCAGCGGCCGGATACGGGCAGGGAGAGCGCATCTGAGATGTAATGTCCCGGCAAACCGCTGTAACGCAACGGCACGGTCAACGGCGCCGGTGACCGTTCGGGATGGCTCAGCGTCGCCCCCACCTCTGCGACGTCCTTCTGGCGCCCCCGCTCGTCCAGCACCGCCAGGTGCACCTCGTTGCCCCCGGACGCGCCGGGCGCGACGACGACCGCGATCTTGCCGCGTCCGGCCGCGCCACCGGTGTCGAAGTCCGCGATGACGGGCTCACCGGGCACGGGCTGCGCCACCTCGGTCGCCGGTTGTTCCCGCTCGGCCAGTTCCGCCGCGGCGGAGCTGGTGCCGACCAGGACCGCCGTGAGCCCCAGCACGAGGCCCGCGATGACCGCCTCGGCGACGACGACCGCCCCGAAGCGCCGCACCTGACGATCACCGGGCCCGCGCGCCGCCCGGCGCCGGTCGGAGGGCGAGACGACGGGGAAACCGTAGTGGCGCTGGACCCAGCGCCTGGCCAGCGCTCCCAGCGCGAGCAGCACCGCCGCCACCGCGACCTTGCCCAGCAGCACCCGCCCGTAGGACGTGCCGATCAGGGCCGACGGGGTGCCCACGAGCCGCCACGACTGGAACAGACCGGTGGCGACCAGCACGAACACAGACACCAGTGCCACCTGGGAGAAGCGTGGTACCGCCACGCGCATCGCCAACGCGTCGGCGGACCTCACGACGACACCGACCACGACGAGACCACCGAGCCACACGGCCATCGCGGTGAGGTGTGCCGCGTCGGCCACCAGGGCCAGCCAGGCCAGGTCACCGGCGCCGCTGTGCGAGGCGGCACTCCAGGTGAGGGCGAGCACGGAGGTCGCCCCCAGCACCGCCGCGCCTCGGCGCCGGCGTTGGCGATCGGTGGCTTCGCTCTCGTCGGCGCGGCGCAGGAACCTCAGGAGGACGACGCCCACCAGCCCGAGCAGCAGCAGGCGGGACAGCACCGCGAGGCCCAGCCGCGTGCCGGCCGTGTTCGCGACCAGCGACAGGTCGGCCGCGGCGGTGAACGGCCGGCCCGTGGCGTAAGGCCCGTACAGCAGCAGCACCAGCACCGTGGCGGCCAGCAGGCTCCACCACCCGCTCGACAGCAGCACGCGGACCCGACGGCCGGCCGCGGGCCGGGTCTGGCACCACACGACGAAGAACGCCGCTCCCGCCAGCAGCGCCAGCCCGGCGAAGGACAAGCACCGCGCCAGCCCGTACGACAACGTCACGGCCCGGTCGGCCTCGGTGTGCGTCTGGGCCGGTGCCGGCAGCGCCGCCGACGTGGACGGCTGTCCCACGCTGAACACGAAGGCGCCGTGCACCGGATGGGTGTCCGCGGAGGTGACCTGCCAGTTCACCGTGTAGGTCCCGTCGGACAACGCCCTCGGCACGGCGACCACGAGAACTTCGGGCCTGTCCGCGGCGTGCGCCGGGGCGGCGGTGGTGATCGTGTCCCCGGCCGGCCCGATCATCCGCACGGTCGCCAGCCCGAGCTCCACCGGCTCGCTGAAGGTCAGCGACACCTCGGCGGGCGACGTGCCGAGCACCGCCCAGCCCGCGGGACTGGTCGAGATGACGACGGCGTGCGCACCGGCAACGCCCTGAACTCCCAGCACCGGCAGCAATGCCAGGACGAACGCGATGCACACGCGCGCGAAGTTGTTCACCGCTCTTCCTCTCACCGGGATGACGTGACGGGCGCGAGGTCGACGGCGGGCGAAGAGCCGTCGACCTCGCTGGCTCTCAGACCCGTGCCGGCTCGTTCGCCGCCGGTTCCTTCTGCGGGGCAACGCTGTCCACCGGTGCGATCGGCCGCCTGCGCGCGACGACCGAAACCCCGAGCGCGACGAGACCGGCCAGGAGTCCCGCCCCGCCGAGCATCCGGCCGAGCACGTCGGTCCCGGCCGCGGGCGCCGCGGGCGGGGCGGCGACCGCAGGAGCGGCCACGGACAACGTCGGAGCCGGGTGCTCGGGACGCGGCCCGCCGTCGGCCTGGACGTCGATCCACCGCACGACCTCACCGCTCGAATAGGTCTGCAGGGCCTTGAACACCAGCTTGGTGTTCGTGGCCGGCAGCTTGCCCATCGAGACGCCGAATTCCTGGAACTGTCCGGGTTGGACGGTCCCGCCCTCCCAGACGATGCCCGTCACGACCTCACCGGAGGAGTCCTCGTCCGACTGGCCGGCCACGTCCGCCTTCTCCTTCCTGGTGGTCGCCGTCCAGCCGGGAACCGGTTGCACGGACACCGAAGCGAACCGGTGGTCGGCAGGGAAGGTCACCTCCAGCCGCGTCGTCGAGGCGTCCGCGCGCTCGTTCGGCACCCGGAACACCACCCTGGCCCAGCCGCCCGGTTCCGCGGTGCCCGGTGAGACGGTGACGTGGGCCGACGCGGTCGACGGGAACAGGATGATGAGCAACGCCGCCAGGGCGACGAGCGCGGTGCCGGGCCGGACCATCGTTTTTCCTTCCGCAGTGGGGATCGGGTCGCGATCGCGGGTACTCGTCATGCGTCAGCCGCCCAGAGGGAGGGGCAGGCCGACCGCGGGCGGGTCGACGTTGAAGATGGACACGAGCCCCGCCATCCCGGTGTGGGTCTCGGCGTGGGAGAAGATGTGGCAGTGGATCATCCACTTGCCGACCCTGGTCGGTGTCCAGACGATGTCGTAGGTCTGCCCGACACCGACGAGCAAGGTGTCCATCTGCTGCGGCAGCGGTAACCGTCTGCCGTCCTGCGCGACCAGTTCGAAGTAGCCGCCGTGCAGGTGGATGGGGTGGATCATCTCCGGACCGGAGCCGATCAACCGGATGCGCACCCGCTCACCCACCCGTGCCCGCAACGGCACGGTGGCGGGAAAGCTCTTGCCGTTGAACACGAAACCCAGCGGGCCGTCCCCGATGATCAGCCGGTAGTCGCGGGCGGCGGCGATGTCACCGAGTCTGGGCACCACCTCCAGCGAGCCGTAGAGGCCCCTGCCCTCCTGGTCGCCGTGCATGTGCGAGTGGTACCAATGGGTTCCGGTGCTGATCGCCTTCCACTCGTAGGTGAAGCTCTGCCCCGGCTCGATCTCGGGCTGGGTGAGACCGGGCACGCCGTCCTGGTCGTTGGGCAGGTCCATGCCGTGCCAGTGCAGCGAGGTGCTCTCCGGCAGGTCGTTCTGGACGATGAAGCGCACCGTGTCGCCCTCGTTGACCCGGATGACCGGGCCGGGCACGGTTCCGTTGTAGGCGAAGGCCTGCCGGACGTTGCCGGGCGAGACCTCCCACGACAGGGGTGCCGCCCGCAGGCGGAACACCTTGACCCCGCCGACCACCTCGTACTGGGCCAGGCGGGTGCCGTCACCGAGGTCGTCGCCCGCCGCTGCCGGCAACGCCGGGTCCGAAGTGGACTCCCTCAGGACGCTCGACGCCGTCACGCCCGCCAGGGCGATCAGGACGGACAGCAGAACCGTCAGCACCGGCAGGACTTTGCGCTGTCTAACCAACTCTGTGGACATGAGTCGCCTCCCGCTGGGAAGCCGCGGTCCGGGAAGCCGTCCTCGAACGGCTTCCCGTCCCGCGGTTGGGGTGTCAGCAATCAGTGGCGTAGGTGAGCGGGTACCGCTGACGACAGGTCAGCTGGTCGTTCACCGGATTGCTGGGCACCCTCTGCGCCCAGCCGTTGTAGACGAGCGGCACGGCGAGCACGCCCATACCGCCCATTCCCATGTGGTCGACGACCTGGTCGTCGGACGCGGTGGCCGACGTCGCGTCGAGCACCATCTTCCCGACCACGGCGGCGTCGGACGGACTGCCGTCGCCGTTCGGGTCGATGTCGACGACCGCGAGGGTGTTGGCGAACTTGCTGGAGACGTAGGCGTAGTAGCCGCCGCCCTTCTTCGCGCCGTAGTTGATGCCGTGGCAACCGGAGTCACAGGGCAACCACTTCACGATCTCGTCGGTCTTCGGGTCGATGACGGTGATGTTCGACGTCAACGTGTTGGCCACCAGCAGCGCGTTGCCGTCCGGGCTCACCGGCAGCTGGATCGGCAGGCCGCCGAACGAGCCGTGTTCACCTGCCACCGGGTCGTAGTTGCGCCACAGGTCGATCTGCTTGTTGTGCACGGTGGCGCCACCGTCCTTGCACGCGTCGGCTTTGAGCGAGATGCAGGACACCGTCCCGCCCATGAAGTTGGCCTCGTACGCCTTGGCGCCGTCGGGCGTGATGCCCGTGGCGATCGGCAGCTCACCGGTCGCCTCCTTGCGGATGTTGCCGGTCGCGATGTCCACGACGGTGGAGTCGTAGGTGTTGACGTTCGGCGTGACCATGGTCGTGCCGTCGCCGGTCATCCAGTGGGCGTGCGGGTGCGCGACCTTCTCACCCGGTCCCTGCACGGGAATGCGCCGGTCGATCTTCGTGGCGCCCGGCGAGAGCTCGACCACCGACGCGCCACCGTTGATCGCGACGTGCAGCTGGTCGGTGTCGGTCCTCGTCATCACGTGCGACGGGTCGGGCCCGACCTCGATCTGCCGGACGAACCTGCCGGTCGCCCGCTCGAAGACGTCGAGCTTGTTGCCGAACCACTCGGTTTGGTAGATGTACCGCTCGTCCTTGTCGGTCCACATGTTGTGCGGGTTGTTCATGTTGACCTCGGGCAACGCCACCTTGCGGTCGACCTTCCAGGTGGAGACGTCGACCTTCGTCGCGGTGCCGGACTTGGTCTTGCCCGCCGTCTTCTCGAGCTCGGTGTCGATCCACACCTCGCCCACGCCGGGAGTTCCCGGCCGCTGGTTGAGCGCCGGCAGGGTCTTCGGCAGACCGAACTTGTTCTTGAAGTAGGCGTCCAGCAACGGAACGAGCTGCGGCGATCCGTTCGAGTCGTACATCAGGATCGGCGCGGGCGGGAACGTCGGGTTCCACGTCTTCTGCTCGGTGTTGCTGAACTTCTGCCAGTTGTTCGGCGCGGTGATGTTGAAGAACTTCAGCACCAGCTGCGAGATGATGTCGGCGTCGGACGGGACGTTCAGCGCACGGCTGTTGATCTTGAGCTTCTTGCCGAAGTCGAGGCCGGGCGTGAGCGGGTCGTCCACGACGACCGCACCGAGCATGTACGGGTGGATCTTGCAGACGAACGCGTAGAGGCCGGGTTCGGTCAGCTGCGCGGTCGTGCTGCCGACGAAGGCGCCCGGCTGGTCGAACGGGAAGCCTTGCGCCCCTTCGGGCCAGATCAGGTTCGTGATCGTGTGCGCCGACTGCGCGTTCGGGCTCGAGATGTCGAAGTTCACCGTCACGGGCAGGCTGATCGTGGCGGTCTGCACGTACTTCTGGATGTCTGCCAGCACCTTCATCAGCTCCACGCCGACCGGCAGGTCGGTCAGCGCGGTCTTCGTGTTGGCAGGACGGGCCGCCATCTGCTGGGACAGCTGGGTGATCAGGGTGTTCGCCTTGATCGCCCGCAGGTCGAGCGGCGGCATCACCTTGCCGATCGCCGTGCGCAGCTTGTCCAGCCCGAGCAGCTTCTCCACGTCCACGCCGAGGCCTTGGAGCAGCGTGCCGTTGAGCGGCAGCTGCGTCAGCCGCGACAGGTCACCGTTGAGCGCGTTGCTCGCGTCCGAACCGAGCAGAGCGCCGTTGCCCAGCAGCGGAAGGCCGTTCAGCGGCACGCCGGGGATGAGCCCGCCGGTCTTCACCCGCGGCAGTTCGGCCACGGCGAGGGACTTCGTGCCGAACAGGTTCAGGTTCGTGTCGTACCAGGATCCCTGGTTGTCGGTGAGGTGGAACGACACCGGCAGAGGTCCACCACCGATCGGCGCCCCACCCGAACCGGTGGTCGTCGTCGGGGCGGGCGTGTTGGAGCTCGTGGTGCTCGTCGTCGTTGGCGGCACCGTCGTCGTTGTGGGCGCCGTGGTGGTGGTCGTCGGTCCCGTCGTGGTCGTGGGCGCAGTGCCACCGACCACGATCGACCCGAGCATGTCCGGGTGGAAACGGCAGTGGTAGTTGACGGTGCCCGTGGACGTGAAGGTGAACGAGTAGGACTCGCCGGGGTTCACGTCCGAGGACAGCGGACCACCGGTCACGCTGTGCACGACACCGTTGGTCTCGTTGTTGGTCCACTTGACGGTGTCACCGACGTTCACGTTCAAAGTCGCCGGGTTGTACTGCAGGTTCTGCATCGACACCGAGAACGTGGCCGCGGTGGCCGCCGGCGTGTTCAACCCGATCGCGGTCAGGGCGACCACCAGCGCGGAGCCGAACGCGAGCACTCGCGCCCCGCGCCGTCGCCTCCCCGACGAGAACATCCGTGATAGGTGTGGAGAGCGCATCGATTTCCCTTCTGACACCTGCTTGCGGCACATCGGAAAACTCCACGCATGACAAACAACACCCCGTTGAGGTTTCGTTTCTCCGCATTAGCGTCCAACAGCGCTGCGGTTCACATCCGCGGGTGGTGCACCGGCCGTCACGTGAAGACACCTAAATCGTCGTGCGGCCAATGTCCGAGGAATTACCTGAACGTAAACGGTCTGTCAACTGAGTCGCACTCGCGACCGTCCCGTGATGTGACCAAGACCTAACGAGATATTCGGCGCCACCCTATGCACGACATTGCGCCCAACACCATTCGGCACGTATATGCGCAGTTCAACGGACCATCAGGCAGGCCGCGGGCCTGCATGCCAAGCGACAGGTGTTTGCTTTTCAAAGTTGACACCCGACAGTTTCGACACCATTCGACAACGCAGAACCAAGAAACTTCTTCCCCGAATGGACCTGGCCGAAACATCCGCACAGCTGCCACCATGACCCGGCGCAACAACGACCAACGCAGCAATACCGGAATCCACCGACAAGAGAGAGTGGTGGGATATGCCGTCAGTCACGAGCAGCCGCAAAGCCGCCCCACTCGCGCCTCCCACCAGCGGCCGAGGCCGCCGGCGAGCCCGGTGGGCAGCGGCAGCCGGCCTGGCCGCGGCCGTGGTCCTCGCGGTGACGGCCCTGATCCTCACCGGCGAAGAACCCGCGCCCGTTCCGACCACCCACACGGTCGTCTACGAGGTCACCGGCCCGGGAGGCAGGGCACCGGAGATCAGGTTCGCGGTCGAGGGGACGAACACCGTCGAGAAGGCGGAAGCCGTCGGCCTGCCGTGGCGCAAGGAACTGACCATTCCCGCACGGCCAGGTCTCGCCGTGGCACAGGTCATGGCGACCAACGGCCAGGGCGAGTCGATCTCGTGCACCATCACGGTCGACGGCCACGTCGTCGCCAACAACACGGCCAAGGGCGAGTACACGACCGTGTCGTGCTCGAACATGATCGCCCCGGCGGTGCAGGAGGGATGACACCGTCCGATGTGGACGGAGTTGTCAGCGAGACCCGAGCCGACACTCAGCTGCGTTGCTTCTTGCCATCGAGATGACGGTCCATGACGGACAGCGGTCCCGCGGAACGCTGCTGGTCGACCTCGGCGCGCATGATCATGGCGATCCTGTGCAACGCCACGTGTATCTCGTCTTCTGTGGCGGGGCTTGCGCGTAGATCTCCATCGTCACGGAGAACTCGGCAAGACAAGAGGCTTGGCAAGAGCCTTGATCAGCAGCACGTTGCCGCTGTGCCGGCAAAGAAAGAGGCCGTCCACTTTGGAGTGGACGGCCTCTGACGTGCTGTGGAGCTGAGGGGAATCGAACCCCTGACCTTCTCGATGCGAACGAGACGCGCTACCAACTGTGCTACAGCCCCTTGCGGTGTTACGAGAGAACTATAGCAGGGCCGGAGGGGGTGTTTTCACCACCCCCTCCTAAGCCCCCACGGCACCTCGGTACCGCAGCGACTCCAGTCCGTCCAACTCGACGAACACCGGGTCCTCGTCGTCGGAGTCGACCGGAATGGTGCCCGGTCGCACGTGGTGCTCGTAGCGCGGCAACGGTGGCAGCGCCGGCTTCTCGTCGACCACGACGACCTCGACCTGGGTGGTCTCGGCTTCCGCGGCGACGACCGGTTCCGCTGCCGGGGCCTCCTGCTGGGGCTGCGGGCCCGTCGCCCGGCGGCGGCGGACCTGCTGCAGGCGGGCCAGCCGGCGGGCGCGGATCTCCTCCTCGATCCGCACCTGGCGGCGCAGGTACGTCAGGTAGCCCACGATCACCAGGTCCAGCGCTGCGTGGCCGTACCAGAGCGGCGTGTAGAACACGCCGGCCACCACACCGGAAGCCACGGCGGCGACCAGCAGGAACGCCACGACTCTGCGGCGGAACGCGTACTTCGCCTGGGCGACCAGTGCGGCCGTCTCCGGGTCGTAGCCACCACGGCCGCGCCGGAACGGGCGTTCGACGTACTCCTCCTCGTCGAAGTAGTCGTCGTCGATGTCGTGGATGTCGTCGTACTCGGCGTCGGGCATGGCGTCGTACTCCTCCCCCACGCTGCGCGCACTCTCCTGGCGCTTGCGGGCCATCATGGGGACGAGGACCACCAGCCACGCCACGACCAGCGCAACGATGATCAGCGAACTCGGCATTCCCCGTTCACCTCCCCCGGCCCACGCGTGGTGCTGTCACCACGCTAGTCACAACAGTCACACCAGTGTCGGAGGCTCGCCGAGCGCTGTGCGTACCAAAGTGTGGTGTATCACCCACTTTTGGGTGAAGCGATTACGGCGAACGGAAGCAACCGTCAGGGAAGACGGGCCTCTCCGCGTGCGACCAAACGGCGCACTAGGCCATCCGGGACCTCTTCGACCGTCAGCGCGAAGCAGAGGTGGTCGCGCCACTGTCCGGCAACATCCAGATAACGCTTGAAGAGGCCTTCCTCGCGATATCCGGATTTCGTGAGCACGCGGATCGAGGCGGCGTTCTCCGGGCGGACGGTGGCTTCGAGGCGGTGCAGACCAGCCTCGCGGAACGCGTGATCGGTGAGCAACGCCACGGCGGCCGTTGCGACGCCGCCGCCCGCCCGATCAGCGGCCACCCAGTAGCCGATCCAGGCGGACAGCAGCGAGCCGCGCACGATGTTGCCGACCGTGATCTGACCGGCCACCTCGCCGTTGACCATGATCATGAACGGCAGCGTGCTGCCGCGCCGGGCCATGGCGCGCAGCGAAGACCACTGGGCGGGCCAGGACAGCGTCGCGTTGCGCTCGTCCCAGCCCTCCTGCGCCGTGGGCTCCCACTGCTCCAGATACGCGCGGTCGCGGATCCGCAGCTTCGACCAGCTCGAGCCGTCGAAGAGCCGGGGCCCGCGCAAGGTGACGGTTCCCGCGCGCACCTCGACGGGCCCCAGCCGGACCGGCCAGCCGGGGTGACGTCCCAGATCGGAGAAAGCGCTCATCCCCCGCCGCTCGTCAACCGCGTTGGGCGAGGAAGCTGACGAGAACCTCTTCGCCGACCGAAACCTCAGTGACGTCCTCTTCGACCATGATCAGGCAGTTCGCCTCCGCCAGCGAGGCCAGCAGGTGCGACCCGGACGTGCCGAGCGGCTGCACCAGGTACTCGCCGTTGTCCGCGTCGCGCAGCAGCTGGCCGCGCAGGAAGCCCCGGCGGCCCTTCGTTGAGGACAGCGGCGACAACAACCGGGCCGACACGGCGCGACGGTACGGGTTCTTCTTGCCCAGCGCTGCCCTGATCAACGGCCTGACCAGCACCTCGAACACCACGAGCGCGCTCATCGGGTTCGCCGGCAGCAGGAACGTCGGCACGGCGTCCGGCCCGAGCCGCCCGAAGCCCTGCGCGGAGCCGGGGTGCATGGCGACGCGGCTGACGTCCATGTCGCCGAGCTCCGCCAGCGCCGCCTTGACCTCGTCGCCGATCGTGCCG
Organism: Lentzea aerocolonigenes; assembly: GCF_000974445.1. Classification (GTDB taxonomy): domain Bacteria; phylum Actinomycetota; class Actinomycetes; order Mycobacteriales; family Pseudonocardiaceae; genus Lentzea; species Lentzea aerocolonigenes. Next base: position 127,787 of record NZ_BBOJ01000014.1, on the reverse strand, counting down.
CCCACGCCGCCTGCGATGACCACGATCTCGGAGAGCAGCAACCGTCCCTCGACGACCTCGCGCAGCCGGCGCGGATCGGCCGACATGATGCCGACCCTGCTGACCTCGGCGCCCGCGTCACGTGCGGCGGCGGCCAGCGCGTACGAGTTCACGTCGTAGACCTGGCCCTGTCCGGGCGTGCGGTCGACGTCGACGAGCTCCTCGCCGAGCGAGATCACGGACACCCGAGGACGCGGGTGCACGAGCACCTTGTTGCGCCCGACGGCGGCCAGCAGCCCCACCTGAGCAGCGCCGATGGACGCGCCGCGGCGCACGGCGACGTCACCGGTCTGCACGTCCTCGCCGGTGCGGCGGACGAACCCGGCGGACGGCACGCTGCGGTTCACCGTCACCTTGGCGTGGTGGCCGTCGGTGTAGCCGAGCGGCACGACGGCGTCGGCCAGCGTCGGCAGCGGCGCACCGGTCGCGACCCGCACCGCCTGGCCCGGCTGGAGCCGCCGCGGCTGCCGGGAGCCGGCCGGGATCTCGCCCACGACCGGCAGCTGCACGGGGTTCGCGTTCGCGCCGGACACGTCGACGCTGCGCACCGCGTAGCCGTCCACCGCCGCCTGGTCGAAGCCGGGCAACGCGCGTTCCGCGACGACCTCCTCCGCGCAGAGCAGGCCCTGCGACTCCGAGATCGCCACCCGCACGGGCGCGGGCCGCACCGCGGCCGCGATCACCCGAGCGAGCTGCTCGTCCACTGACCTCATGTGTTGGTCCTCGCGCGCAGAAGGTGTCGATCAGGAGTTGTCGAGGCGTTCCCGCAACCACTCGCGCAGGTCGGGTCCGTACTCCGGGGTCTTGAGTGCGAAGTCAACCGCAGCGCGCAGGAATCCGGCGGGATTGCCGAGGTCGTGTCGCCCGCCGCGGTGCACCACGACGTGCACGGGGTGACCCTCGTTGATCAGCAGCGCGATGGCGTCGGTCAGCTGCAGCTCACCGCCCGCACCAGGCGTGATGCGCTTGAGAGCGTCGAAGATGGCCCGGTCGAGCAGGTACCGGCCGGCCGCGGCGAACGTCGACGGCGCCTCCTCCGGCTTCGGCTTCTCGACCATGCCGACGACCTGCTTGACGTCGTCGCTGCCGGTGTCGCGGACGTCGAACACGCCGTACGCGGAAATCTGCTCGCGCGGGATGTCGAACGCCAGCAGGACGCTGCCGCCCTTCTCCTCGCGGACCTTCGCCATCTTCTTGAGCGCGTCGGTCGGCAGCACGATGTCGTCGGGCAGCAGCACCGCGACGGCCTCGTCGTCGCCGGTCAGGTTGCCCTCGGCGCACCCGACGGCGTGCCCGAGGCCGAGCGCCTGCTCCTGGATCGCGGTCTCGGCCTTGATCAGCTGGGGCGCCCGCCGGATCTTCTCGACCAGGTCGGTCTTGCCCTTGTCGGTGAGCGACTGCTCGAGCTCAGGGCTCTCGTCGAAGTAGTTCGCGACGGACGCCTTCGTCGGCGAGGTGACGATGACCAGCTTCTTCGCGCCGGCCTCGGCCGCTTCCCTCGCCACGTACTCGATGGCGGGGGTGTCGACCAGCGGCAGCAGTTCCTTCGGCACGGCTTTGGTCGTGGGGAGGAAACGGGTGCCCAGACCGGCCGCGGGCACGATAGCGGTGTGGAAGGCGCTGCTCATGGGCTGCGATGCTAACGACATACCGAGGGATACCCAGCATGACGTCCGATCTTCGTGACCGGAAGGCCACACTGCGTTCACGGTTGCTGGCCGCGCGCCGGTCGTTGTCGCCCGAGGTCCGCGCCGTCGAGGCCGCAGCGCTGGCGGCTCACGTCGCCGCTCTGGACGTCGGCCCTGATCAGACGGTGTGCGCGTTCCTGCCGGTCGGTTCGGAGCCCGGTGACGCGTCGTGGCTCGACGGCCTGCGGTGCCGGGTGCTGCTGCCGATCGTGACGGGCGACTCGCCGCTCGACTGGGCGGTCCACACCGGACCCTCCGGACTGGTGCCGGCGGCGTTCAAGCTGCTCGAACCGTCCGGGCCCCGGCTCGGTGCCTCGGCGATCGCTGGAGCCTCGCTGGTGCTGGTGCCCGCGCTGGCGGTGTCGGTGTCCGGAGTGCGGCTCGGAAAGGGCCAGGGGCACTACGACCGGTCGTTGCCGCTGGTCACAGCGCCGCTGGTGGCCGTCGTGAGAGATTCCGAGGTGCTGGAAGAGGTGCCCGCCGAGCCTCACGACGTGCGGATGAACGGCGTTCTGACCCCCTCGGCAGGGCTGCGGTGGCTGTGACTTTGACCGGGGGTGTTTGCGCTTCGGGAAGGTCCTGGGCGAAAATCGTGTTGGCACTCACAACGGTCGAGTGCCAGATCTAGGAGCGAACCCAGTGCCTACGTACCAGTACGCCTGCACCGCTTGTGAGCACCGGTTCGAGGCTGTGCAGTCCTTCAGCGACGCCTCCCTCACCGAGTGCCCGGAGTGTTCGGGCAAGCTGCGCAAGCTCTTCGGCGCCGTCGGTGTCGTCTTCAAGGGCAGCGGTTTCTACCGGACGGACAGCCGGTCGGGCTCGTCCAAGAGCACGTCGTCCACTTCCGCGGCGTCCTCTTCCACGTCCTCGTCCTCCACGACTTCGTCGTCCTCCTCGGACTCGAAGCCCTCGACGAGCGCTCCGGCGGCCGCGGCCTCCTGAAGATCGCGAGTTGTCCACAACTTGCGGCTGAGCCCCGTTTGACATGCCTCCGACGGCCCTACCGTCGGAGGCATGACTCTTTCCAGCACCTTCCTCGACCGGCTCCGCTCGCTGTCGCGCCGCCGCCCTCCCGTCGCGTGGCGCAGGTTCCTGGCCGGCGCACTGGTCCTGCTAGCCGCGTTGACGGCCTTCTGGCCGGACGTGGGCCATCCCGCCGTGACAGCCGCACGAGATCTACCCGCCGGAGTGCCCCTCACGGCTGACGACGTGCGCGTCGTGTCGTTGAGTGCGCCTTTGCCGGGGTCGTTCGCGAGTGCTTCGGACGTGCTGGGCCGGGCGTTGTCGTCGCCGGCGCGGGCGGGCGTTCCGTTGACGGACTTCGATCTCGCCGGGGCGTCGGACGATCTCGCGTCGGTGGCCGTGCGGGTGGCTGACCAGGGCCTCGCCGACGTGGTGCGGATCGGCAGCCGGGTCGACGTGGTGTCGGCGTCGGCGGAGGTGCTGGCGGAGAACGCGTCGGTGCGGGAGACGCGCGGCCAGGTCGTCGTGCTGACGTTGCCGAGACTTAATGCAAATCGTGTGGCCGCGATGTCACTGGATCATTCATTAGCCGTTACTCTCCGCTGATGCTGAAGGGATTCAAGGACTTCCTGATGCGCGGGAACGTCGTCGACCTGGCCGTGGCCGTGGTCATCGGCGCCGCGTTCGGAACGATCGTCACCGCGTTCACCTCGAACATCATCAACCCCTTGGTGGCGCTGTTCGGCGGCAACAACGTCGAGGGTTTCGCGTACCAGCTCCTCGACTCCAACGAGAAGACGAAGATGGACTTCGGTGCGCTGATCACCGCGGTCATCAACTTCGCGATCGTCGCGGCCGTCGTGTACTTCGTGTTCGTGCTCCCGATGAACAAGATCAAGGAGCGCCGCAAGAAGGGCGAGGAGCCGGGCCCGTCGGAGCCCACCGACGTCGAACTGCTGAAGGAGATCCGCGACCTGCTGGCGGCGCAGCAGAACGGGCAGCCGCAGGTGGTGCAGGGGACGGACGTGCGCAACCCGAAGGTCTAGGTGGTGGCCCGGAACGTTGCCGGGCGGGTTCGCGGTCAGTCAGGGAATCGTGGTGTCGCCAGGTGCCCTTGCTGGACGTGAGTCGCCCGGCCAACGTTCCGGGGCCGCTCCAGCAGGCTCAGGCCATCGCGGGTACCGCGCAGCGATGCCGGGCCAGCTCACCAGGCCGGGGAATCGTGGCGGCGCCCGCGACGTCGCCAGCCAGACCCAAGGCCTGACAGGGAGCTGCGGCACCAGGCGAACCCACAGCCCAACGCGCGGGCCAGGCGAACCGAGAGCTCGCCGCGGCATCAGGCGAACCTACGACCCCAACGCGCGGCCAAGCGAACCCACGGCCTATCTCGGCACCAGGTGAACCCGCAGCCCAACGCGCGACCGGGCGAACCCTCAGCCCGACGCGCGGGCCAGGCGAATCCACAGCCCACCGCGGCACCAGGCAAACCTACGACCCCACCACGCGGGCCAGGCGAGCCCACGGCCCACCGCAATTCCGCGGCCGAACCTCGAACCACCCAACGCCCCAGACCCGAGCACAGGCGTCAGCCACCGTGATGCGGCGGCCTGTTCTCCCGGTACCAGTCCTCACGGTCCCCAGAACCGTCCCCAGAGCCCCCACCGCGCTCGTCCGACGTCGTCTCCGGGAGCACGTCGCCGAACACCTCAGCGAGCCGACGACGGCGCTTCACAGCAGCGTCGTCGTCGGCCGGCTTCGGCGAATCACTCTTCGTCAAGACCGCTCAGCTGCTCGATGACGTAGGGCACCAGCGAAGACAGCGTCGCCATGCCGTCGCGGACCGCGGAGCGCGAGCCCGCGAGGTTCACGACGAGCGTGCTGCCGGAGACGCCCACCAGGCCTCGCGAGATGCCCGCGTCCACCGCGCCCGCGGCCAGCCCCGACGCACGAAGTGCCTCGGCGATGCCGTGGATCGGGCGGTCGAGCACACCCTGCGTGGCGTCGGGAGTCACGTCGCGGGGGGACACGCCTGTGCCGCCCACGGTGACCACGAGGTCGACGCCACCGATGACGGCCGTGTTGAGCGCGGCCCGGATGTCGACCACCTCACCTTCGACCGCGACGGTGCCGTCGACGATGAAGCCCGCTTCTTCGAGCAGTTCGGTGACGAGAGGGCCGGAGTTGTCGTCCTGCTCGCCGTGCGCCACCCGGTCGTCCACGATCACGACCAAAGCGCGGCCAAGGCGCTGCGCGCTGCGTTCCATACCGATCACCGTAGCGGGAGTCTGACTTCGAAGCGGCAGCCAGGACCGTGGTTCTGGACGCCGATCCGCCCGTGGTGCGCGTCGACGAGCCCGCGAGCGATCGAAAGTCCCAGTCCCGCACCGGTCGGGTTGCGGGCGACGCTGCCGCGGAAGCCCACGTCGAAGACGTGTGGCAGCACGTCGTCGGGGATGCCGCCGCACCCGTCGTCCACCCGCACCACCGCTTCGCCTCCGTCCACATCGACCTGAACGGAGACCGCGCCGCCCTCCGGTGTGTGCCGTATGGCGTTCGACACGAGGTTGCGCACGACACGCATCAGTTCCGGATCTGACCCGCGCACGACCGGCCACTCGCGAGCGGCCGCGCGCAACTGGACGCCCTTCAAAGCGGCCACGGGCCGGGACGCGGCGACCACGTCGCTCACGACGTCCGTCAGCCGCACGTCGTGCAGCGTCAGGTTCAACGCGCCGGCCGTGATCCGCGAGAGCTGGAACAGGTCGTCCACCAGCTTCGAGAGGTGGTCCGCCTCCAGCGCGATCTGCTTGGCGTAGACGGCGACCTCACCCGGTTCGGAGACGACACCGTCCTCCAGGGCCTCGGTCATCGCCCGGATGCCGGCCAGCGGCGTCCGCAGGTCGTGACTGATCCACGCCACCAGCTGCCGCCGGGCGGACTCGGCCTCGCGCTCCCACATGGTCCGCCGCGCGATCGCCCGTCCGAGCATGATCGAGAACGGCACGGTGACCACGCCGACGACCACACACGCCATCAGGGCGGCGTTGAGCATCGGCGTGAACATGAACCCGCTGACGATCAGCACGCCCGCGATGGTCGCCACCACCGGCACGATCACCATGACGGTCATCACGGTGGTCAGCGACACCTTGCTCAGTCGATCGAACATTTGTCATACCTGTAGCCGACGCCCCAGACAGTGCTGAGGCGCTTGGGTTTCGCCGGGTCCTGCTCGATCTTCTCGCGCAACCGTCGCACGTGGACGGTCACCGTCGACTGGTCGCCGAACTGCCAGCCCCACACCCGGTCGAGCAGCTCCGCCCGCCCGAAGGCCTTGCCCGCGTTCGCGATGAAGAACGCCAGCAGGTCGAACTCGCGGGTGGTGAGCTGCAACGGCATGTCGTCGAGTGTCGCGGTGTGCGCGGCGACGTCGAGCACCAGGTTCCCGTCGCGCACCATCCGCGGTTCGTAGGTCCTGCCCGCCCGCCGCAGCACCGACGAGACGCGCAACGCGAGCTCGCGCGGGCTGAACGGCTTCGTGACGTAGTCGTCCGCGCCGATCTGCAACCCGGCGATGCGGTCCTCCTCCTCGCCCAGCGCCGTCAGCATGACCACGGGGGTGCTGCCTCGTTCGCGGATGCGCCGGCACACCTCCAGGCCGTCGACGCCGGGCAGCATCAGGTCCAGCACGACGATGTCCGGCTCGTTCGCGGCCAACAGCCGCAACGCCTGCTCTCCGTCACCGGCCAGCTCGACCTCGTACCCGGCGTGTTCGAGGTAGCGGCGCACCACGTCCCGCACCGTTGTGTCGTCGTCGACGACCAGAACCCGTTCCACCACGTCACCACGCTAAGCCACGAACGCCCTCAGGGCCCCTGACCGTCACGAGGACGTAAGAAGGGGCTGTACCTGAGAGCGGGGCAGGTGCGCTCAGGTACAGCCCCTCAGGGGTCGTCACGTCCGGTTCTGGCGGGCGGCGGATGCCAGAACCGGACGCCCCCGACCTAACCCACCTCGACACCTCCGAGGGTGGCTTCCACGGTCCGGTTGTCGGACAGCGTGATGGTCACCTTGTCGCCGGGCGCCTTGGAGCGCACGGCCGCGACGAGGGTGTCCGAGCTGTCGATGCGACGGTCGCCGAACTTGGTGATCACGTCGTTCTCCTTCAGGCCGGCTTGCTCCGCGGCACCGCCGGGGGTGACCTTGCTGATCACGGCGCCACCGTTCTCGGCCTCCTTCACCTCGACGCCGAGGACCGTCTGCTTGGCCTTGCCGGTCTTGACGATCTCGTCGATCGTGCGGCGCGCCTGGTCCATCGGGATCGCGAAGCCGATGCCGACGGAGCCCGCCTGGCCGCCCGCCTGGTTCGGGCTGTAGATCGCGGAGTTGATGCCGACGACCTGGCCCTGCATGTTCACCAGTGGACCGCCGGAGTTGCCGGGGTTGATGGCCGCGTCGGTCTGGATGGCGTTCAGCACGGTCGCCTGCGAGTTGCGGGCGTCGCTGCCGGCGGAGACCGGGCGGTTCACCGAGCTGACGATGCCGGAGGTCACGGTGCCGGACAGCTCGAACGGCGAGCCGATCGCGACGACGCCCTGGCCGATCTTGAGGTCACCGGAGTTGCCGAGCTGAACGACGGGCAGCCCGGAGACGCCGTCGGCCTGGATGACCGCGATGTCGGAGCTCGGGTCGCGGCCGAGGATCTTGGCGGTGGCGGTCTTGCCGTCCTGGAAGACCACCTTGATGTTGCCTCCGGCCGCGGCACCCTCGATGACGTGGTTGTTCGTCACGATCTGGCCGTTGCTGGAGATGATGAACCCCGAGCCCTCGCCGGCGCCGGTCCGCGTCACGACCTGGATCTGGACGACGGACGGCAGCAGCTTGTTCGCCACGTCCTCGACCGAGCCCGCGGGGGCGTTGCTGGTCTGCGAGGCCGGGCGGGGCGTGTCGAGCGAGCTCACGGCGGACGAGTCGTTGGCGAAGTTGTAGCCGAGGTAGCCGCCGAGGCCACCGGAGACGCCGCCCACGAGCAGCACGAGGGCCGCGACGCCCGCCACGACCTTGCCGCGGCCCTTGGGGCGCGGTGGGACGGGCGGCGGCTGGTAGCCGGGCGGGAGGTAGTACTGACCCGTCGAGGGCGGTCCGGCGGGCGGCTGCTCCGCACCGAACTGAGCGCCAGGACCGAGCGGGTGAGGTTGGCCGGACCCAGGAGGAGGAAGCTGCTGGCCGGGTCCGGACCCGCCGAGCTGCGCCTGGCCCGCGTCAGGTGCGTGCACCTGCGGCTGGGCCGGAGAGAACGAGGCGGGCACGTCGCCCAGGCCGGCAGGGGCGTGTGCAGCCCCGGCCTGGCCGGATCCCCCCTGCAAAGGATCCGGCTGGCCGGGTTCCGGCGGCTGCGGGCCCTGCTCCCGCGCGCCGGAGTCGGTCTGACCGGCGTTCGGCGGCACGGAGTGGGGCTGTTCCGGCTGCTGCGCTGGCTGGTTGCTCTCGGTCATGGCCACAGTCTCTCGGCCCGTCCTGAGAGAACCCTTAAACCAGCCTTGGAGGTCTGTGAGGGTTCAGCCGAGCCCGCGCAGCCGCTCCGCGATCTGTTCCGGGGTCACGTCGTTGATCCACACGGCCTCGCCCGACTCGGAGCCCGCGAGGTACTTCAGCTTGTCCTTCGTCCGGAGCACCGAGAAGACCTGCAGGTGCAGCCACATCTCGTCGCGGCCGACGTTCACGGGCGCCTGGTGCCACGCCGCGATGTACGGCAGCGGGCGGTCGTACAGGGCGTCCAGGCGGTGCAGGACCTTCAGGTACAACGAGCTGAAGTCGTCACGTTCCACAGAGGACAGACCGGCCAGGTCCGCGATCTGCCGGCGGGGCGCCAGCACGACCTCGACGGGCCAGCGCGCGGCGGCCGGCACGAAAGCCACCCAGTGCGGGGACTCCTCGACCACGCGCGCGCCCGCGCGGAGCTCGGCCTCCAGCACGTCGCCGAACAACGGACGCCCGTGGGCCGCGTAGTGCTCCAGCGCCGCTTCGAGCATCCGCTCGGTGCGTGGCGTCACGAACGGGTACGCGTAGATCTGGCCGTGCGGGTGCGAGAGCGTCACGCCGATCTCTTCGCCGCGGTTCTCGAACGGGAAGACCTGCTCGACGCCTGGCAACGTTGACAGGAAGGCGACCCGGTCCGCCCAGGCGTCCACGACGGTGCGCACGCGCTCCTCGGAGAGCTCGCCGAACGACTTGTTGTGGTCGGAGGTGAAGCACACGACCTCGCACCGTCCACGGCCCGGCGCGCGCACGAACAGCTCCTCACCATCCACAGTGGACGGCACATCCGGCACGTTCTGCGCCAGCGACGGGAATCTGTTCTCGAAGACGACGACGTCGTAGTCGGCCTCGGGGATCTCCGTGGGCCGGCCGGGCGTCGACGGGCACAGCGGGCAGAGGTCCGCCGGCGGCTTGTAGGTGCGTGTCTGACGATGAGCCGCCATGGCGACCCATTCGCGGGTCAACGGGTCCAGCCGCACTTCGGACATCGGCTGAGACTCCGGAAGGTCCCGGGTGTCCACCGCGACCCGCGGTGGAGCTTCAGCGCTGTCGTCGAAGTAGATGATCTCCCGGCCGTCCGCCAGCTTTCCCGCGGTACGCCTCACGCCAACTCCTCGCCACTTCCTGGTACGTGTGCCAACACCAACTCGCCGACCTGCTCGGTGAGGATGGCCCGTGCGTCGTCCGGCAACCCCTCGTCGGTCACCAGGACGTCTGCCTCGTCGAGGTCGGCGATCGTGGAAATGCCCACGGTGCCCCACTTCTCGTGGTCCGCGACCACGACCACGCGTCCCGCGGCGTCGACGAGCGCGCGGTCCGTTTCACTCTCGTTGAGGTTCGGTGTGGTGAAGCCGGAGCGCTCGGCCATGCCGTGCACGCCCAGGAACACCACGTCGAGGTGCAGCGACCGCAACGCCTGCACGGCCACAGGTCCCACCAACGCGTCGGACGGGGTGCGCACGCCACCGGTCAGCACGACCGTGCGGTCGGTGCGCCCGCTCTGCTGCAGCACGTCCGCGACGCGGATCGAGTTCGTCACGACGGTCAGGTCCGGGATGTCGTCGAGGAAACGCGCCAGCGTCCACGTCGTCGTGCCCGCGGACAGACCGATGGCCGTGCCGGGACGCACGAGGCCCGCGGCGGCGGCCGCGATCGCCTCCTTCTCGGGCAGCTGCCGGACCGACTTGGCCTCGAAGCCGGGCTCGTCGGTCGAGCGCCCGACGACGGACGTGGCGCCGCCGTAGACCTTCTCCACCAGTCCGCGCGAGGCGAGCACGTCGAGGTCGCGGCGCACGGTCATGTCCGAGACGCCGAGCCGCACGACCAGGTCGCTCACGCGCACCGCGCCGGTCCGCCGGACCTCCTCGATGATCACCGCTTGCCGTTGACGTGCCAGCACCTCACACCTCTTCCCTGAGGACTACGACGTCCCCGGCGCGCACGGTGAGGCGTCCGGAGACCTGCTCGCCGGACAACACGTCGACACCGGACGCATCGATCTGCGCGTCGGTGTCGGTGTGGTTGACGGCGAAGAGCCACGATACGTCGCCCTTGCGCCTCACAAGCTCGATCCCGGGACTGGACACCGCCACGCCCGCACCGGAAAGCGCGTTTTCCACCGTTCGGCCGAGACCGCCCTCATCGAGGTCGCACGCCACGTACCAGGCGACACCGCTGCCGAACGCGTTCCGCGTCACCGCGGGCACTCCCGGCAACGGTCCGTCGGCGTAGGAAACGACGACGTCAGCGCTGCGCACGTGGAGGTGCTCGGTCCACAGCGTCGCGGTCGAGCCGTCCGTCAGCGAAACGGTTTCGTCCTGCCGCAGCGGGAAGAACTCCTCCGACCACACGCCCAGGACGTCGCGGAACGCACCGGGGTAACCGCCCAGTCGCACTCGCGTGTGCTCGTCGGCAACACCGGACAAGTACGTGACCACGACATGACCGCCGCCTGCCACGTAGTCCGCGATCACCGCGGCGTGCGCGTCGGACACCGTGTAGAACGCCGGCACCACGACCATCGAGTACTTCGACAGGTTCGTGCCCGGAGCCACGAAGTCGACGGTGACACCGGCCTGCCACAGCGCCTTGTAGTAGCCCAGGACGTGCCGGTAGTAGTCGAAGTCCTGCGTCGGGTGCGCGTCCTGGCGCAACGCCCAGCCGGACTGGAAGTCGAACAGCACGGCCACGGAAGCGTCCACAGTGGAGCCCATGACCTCGCGCAGCTTCGCGTACTCACCACCGACCCCGCAGACCTCGCGGTACACCTTCGTGTCCGTGCCGGCGTGCGGGACCATCGCCGAGTGGTAGCGCTCGCCACCACCGCGCGACTGCCGCCACTGGAAGAACAACGTGCCGTCCGCGCCGCGGGCGATGTTCTGGAACGAGTGCCGCCGCATCTCCCCCGGCAGCTTCGCGATGTTGCGCCGCTGCCAGTTCACCGCGGAGGTCGAGTTCTCCATCAGCAGCCACGGCTTGCCGCCCGCCAGGCCGCGCACGAGGTCCGCGGACATCGCGAGCTCGACGTGCCGGTCGGGTGACTGGGCCTCGGTGTAGTGGTCGTTCGAGACGAAGTCGACCTCGCGCGCCCACTTCCAGTAGTCCAGGTCGCGGAAGGTCCAGTTGGCCATGAAGTTCGTGGTGACCGGCACGTCCGGCGTGATCATCCGCAGCACGTCGCGCTCGGCCTTGTACTGCGCCAGCAGCGCGTCGTCGCTGAACCGGTCGTAGTCGAGGACGTGGGCCGGGTTCGCGTACGTCGGCGTCACGCGCGGCGGCAGGATCTGCGCGAAGTCGGTGTAGCCCTGGCTCCAGAACGCCGTCGACCAGGCCTCGTTGAGCTGGTCGAGCGTGTAGCGGGCGGCGAGCCACTCGCGGAACGACTCGGCGCACGTGTCGCAGTAGCAGCGCGCGACGTGGCACCCGTACTCGTTGCCGACGTGCCACGCGGCGAGCGCGGGGTGGTCGCGGTAGTGCGAGGCCATCTCGGCGGCCAGCGCCGTCGCCCGGTCGCGGTAGATCGGCGACGACGGGCAGTAGGCCTGCCGTGAGCCGTGCGAGAGCCGCACACCGTCGGCGCGGACGGGCAGCATCTCGGGGTAGGAGGTCGTGAGCCACGGCGGAGGCGCGGCGGTGGCGGTCGCGAGGTCGACGCGGATGCCTCCCGCGTGCAGCTGGTCGAGCACCCGGTCGAGCCAGTCGAACCGGTACTCACCCTTGCTGACCTCGATCTTCGCCCAGCTGAAGATCCCCACGCTGACCAGGTTCACCCCCGCCCTGCGCATGAGCTCGACGTCCTCGGCCCAGACGTGTTCCGGCCACTGCTCGGGGTTGTAGTCAGCTCCCCAGGCGAGCCCTTGCATGCCAGTCGGCCAAGTCGTCACGGCGGCAAGCGTGGCCGACAAACCCCCCAACGTCAACACAAGCAAACACAACTTCACGTTTGGGTCTGTTCGGCGGTTGACCGGCACAAGGACCGGGATCGTGCTAGAAACCCGCTGTGCACGGGTTTAACAGCTGAGTAACGGGACTTGACATGATGTGTGCCTGGGACCACATTGTGCGCAACTTTGTTGGAGTCCTGTTCGGTTCGTTCGAGCGAGTGTCACCCGTAGGAGCGATGATGGTTCGGTACACGCCTGGTTCCTCTCCGTTGCCCCACTTCGGCAGGCGCGCGATGCTGCGGATCATGCTGGCCGGCGCAGGTGTCGCCGCGACCGGTGGCCTCGCGGCGTGCGGCGGCGGCTCCAGCTCTGGCGGCGACTCCAAGGTCGTCACCTTCGGCAACAACCTGTCGGACCAGGTGCCGAAGGACGCGATCACCGCGGCGCTGAAGGGCTTCGACGCCCAGTCGGGCGGCTACTCCGTCACGATCAACACGAAGCAGCACGAGCAGTACCAGGAGCAGATCAACAACTACCTGCAGGGCAAGCCGGACGACGTGCTCGCGTGGTTCGCCGGCTACCGCATGCGGTTCTTCGCCGACCAGGGTCTCACCGGTGACCTCAGCGACCTGTGGGGCAAGATCGGCGGCAACTACTCCGACGCGCTCAAGCAGGCGTCCACGGGTTCGGACAAGAAGCAGTACTTCGTGCCGTTCATCCAGTACCCGTGGGGCATGTTCTACCGCAAGAGCGTCTGGCAGGAGCGCGGCTACACGGTCCCCAAGACCCTCGACGAGCTCGTCGCGGTCTCCACCAAGATGAAGGCCGACGGCCTGATCCCGATCGCGTTCGCCCAGAAGCAGGGCTGGCCGGGCATGGGCACGTTCGACCAGCTGAACTTCCGCATCAACGGCTACCAGTTCCACGTCGACCTGCTCGCGGGCAAGGAGAACTGGCAGGACAAGAAGGTCAAGGACGTGTTCGACACCTGGAAGCGGCTGCTGCCGTTCCACCAGGAGAACGCCCTCGGCCGCGAGTGGCAGGAAGCCGCTCAGGCGTTGCAGCAGAAGAAGGCCGGCATGTACCTGCTCGGCTCGTTCGTGGGCCAGCAGTTCCCGGACGCCGACAAGGACGACCTCGACTTCTTCCCGTTCCCGGAGATCAACCCCGAGCACGGCACCGACACGGTCGAGGCGCCGATCGACGGCTACATGATGGCGAAGAAGCCGGCGAACAAGGACGGCGCGCTCAAGCTGCTCGAGTACCTGGCGAGCCCCGAGCCGCAGCTCGCCTACCTCAAGGCGGACCCGAACTCGATCGCGACCAACACGAAGGCCGACACGTCCGGCTACAGCGCGTTGCAGAAGAAGTCGGCCGAGGTCATCAAGAGCGCCAAGCACATCACGCAGTTCCTCGACCGCGACACCGACCCCGGCTTCGCGAGCGAGGCGGCGACCAACGGGCTCATCGCGTTCATCAAGAACCCCGATGACATCGACTCCGTGCTCAAGGGCATGGCCGACCAGGCGAAGAACATCTTCAAGTGACCGCGTTGCAGGAGAAGCCGAAGGCGGTGGCCCCCAGCGGGCCGCCGCCTCGTCGGCGTGGAAAACGTGCCACCGCCCTCGCGGGCACGGACAAACTCGTGCTCGCGATCATGCTCGGCATCCCCACGATCGTGCACCTGCTGTTCGTGTGGATCCCGACGCTGGGCTCGATCGCGTTGTCGTTCAGCAGGTGGAACGGCATCGGAGGGTTCGAGGACATCGAGTGGATCGGTGTCGAGAACTACGTCGAGATCTTCACCGAGTACCCGCGGTTCTGGCCGGCCGTGCAGCACAACCTGATCTGGCTGGCGTTCCTGCTCGTCGTGCCGACGTGCGCGGGCCTGCTGCTGGCCGTGCTGCTCGACCGCGAGCTCAGGTTCAGCCGCATCTACCAGAGCGCGCTGTACATGCCGATGGTGCTGTCGCTCGCGCTGATCGGCTTCATCTGGCAGCTGATCTACACTCCCGACGGCGGTCTGCTGAACTCGGTGCTGGGTCTCGACAAGCCGGTCGACTGGATCGGCGACTCGGACATCAACCTCTACGCGGTGCTCGTCGCGGCCGCGTGGCGGCACACCGGCTACATCATGCTGCTGTACTTGGCGGGCCTGAAGGGCGTCGACCCGTCGCTGAAGGAAGCCGCCGCGCTCGACGGCGCCTCGGCGACCCAGACGTTCTTCCGCGTCACCTTCCCGGTGATGAAGCCGGTCAACATCGTCGTGGCCGTCGTGACGGTGATCGAGGCGCTGCGAGCGTTCGACATCGTCTACGTCATCAACAAGGGACGCAACGGGTTGGAGCTGTTGTCGGTGCTGGTGACCGACAACATCATCGGTGAGGCGTCGCGCATCGGCCGCGGCTCGGCGGTCGCGGTGATCCTGCTGACGATCTCGCTCGGCGTCATCATCCCGTACCTGTACCAGACGTTCAGCAAGGAGAACCGGACGTGACGGCCACCTTGGAACGGCCCTCGGCGCCGGTTGTGTCGAAGAAGCGGACGATCACCCCGGCGCGGGCCGCGTTGCACGCGTTCCTGATCCTGACGTGCCTGATGACGCTGGCACCCCTGCTGTGGGCGGTCTACGCGTCGTTGCGCACGTACGAAGACACGTCGGTCAACGGCTACTTCTCCGTCGCGAAGTCCCTCACCCTGGCGAACTTCGCGAAGGCGTGGGAGATCGGCGACCTGCCGCACTTCTACCTGAACACGTTCCTGATCACCGTCCCCGCGCTGGTGCTCACGCTGCTGCTCAGCTCGATGGTGGCGTTCGGCGTGTCCCGGTTCAGCTTCAAGCTCAACCTCGTGCTGCTCATGATCTTCACCGCGGGCAACCTGTTGCCGCAGCAGGTGATCGTGACGCCGCTGTGGAGGCTGTACCGGCTGATCGAGGTGCCGGAGTGGATCTCCGCCAGTGGGTCGTTGATCGACTCGCAGCTCGGCGTGATTCTGATCCACATCGCTTTCCAGTCCGGTTTCTGCACGTTTGTCCTGTCGAACTACATGAAGACCATCCCGTACGAGTTGACCGAGGCTGCTCGGGTGGACGGGGCTTCGGTGTTTCGGCAGTACTGGCAGTTGACCCTGCCGCTGTGCCGGCCGGTGCTGGCTGCTCTGGCCACTCTTGAGTTCACCTGGATCTACAACGACTTCCTGTGGGCGTTGGTTTTGATCCAGGACGGGGACAAGATGCCGGTCACGTCCGCGTTGCAGAACTTGAAGGGGACGTTCTTCACCGACAACAACCTCATTGCTGCCGGGTCGTTGTTGGTGGCGTTGCCCACGTTGGTCGTGTTCTTCGTTTTGCAGCGGCAGTTCGTGGGTGGGTTGACGTTGGGGTCCACCAAGGGCTGACTTCGGGTTCACGGTTGCGCCCCCTGGCCTTTTGGGTTGGGGGGCGCTGTTTGTGCGGGTCGGCTTGGGGTGCTGTCGCGTCGCCGTCATCCTCACTGCCGTCCTCGCCGTCGCCCTCGTGCTCGCCCCCGCCATCGCCGTCCCATCTGCCGGGCGCATGCCCTACCTTCCCGGGAAACGCCAAAGGGGCGAGGCCGTGTTGGCCTCGCCCCTTTGCTGCGTCTCTGCCTACCGGCCTACTTGCCGCCGGTCTGCGGGTTGTAGTCCGAGATCGAGCCCCACCGGCCCACCGGGATCACGATCACCCGCGCCTTGCCCACCACGTTCGAGATCGGGATCGCGCCGTCCGCCGGAGTCGGGTCGCCGTGCTTGCGCGAGTCCGACGAGTTGTTGCGGTTGTCGCCCATCACCCAGAGCTTGCCCGCGGGGACGGTGACCTTCTCGAAGGAGTCCTGCTGGCGGGGACCGCCGCCGAAGTTCAGGTACGGCTCGTCCAGCGGCTTGCCGTCGACGAGGACGCGGCCCTGGTCGTCGCAGCACTCGACGGTTTGACCGCCTACCGCGATGACGCGCTTGATGAAGTCCGTGCCGCTGGGCTCGGAGAGGTTCACCATCGAGCCGAGGTCCTGCAGCGTGCCCACCATGAAGTTCGGGGGCTCCTTGCCGCCCGTCCAGTTCGGAGGGCCGCGGAAGACGATCACGTCGCCTGGCTGGGGGTCGCGGAACAGGTACGTGATCTTTTCGACCAGCACCTTGTCGTTCACGCAGCCCGTGCAGCCGTGCAGGGTCGTTTCCATCGAGGCCGACGGGATGACGAACACGCGCGCGACGAACGTCTGGATGACCACGGTCAGCAGCAGCGCGACGCTGAAGATGACCAGCAGCTCTTTCCAGAACGGCTGCTTCTTCTTCGCCTTCTTCTTGGAGAACCGCGCCACCGGGTCGTCCTCGCGCGACGACGAGCGCGAGGAGGAGGACGGCTTCGACGTGGAGAAGCGCGTGGTGCGCTCAGGGCCGTCTCCGGTGGGAGGCGTTGTCTCCCAGGTCGACGAAGAATCGTCGTTCACGCGATGACTCACACGCCCCACCTTACGGACGTCCGGGTAGGCGCAACGTGAACAGGGCACCGCCCTCGGGCGCTCTGCCCGCGGTGGCCGTGCCGCCGTGCCGTTGTGCCACCTGCTTCACGATGGCGAGTCCCAGGCCCGAACCCGGGAGGGTCCTCGCCTCGGACGAACGGTAGAACCGCTCGAAAACGTGAGGTAGATCGGCGTCCGCGATGCCTGGGCCCGCGTCCGCCACCTCCACCACGGCGCTGCCGTCGCCCACCTGACGGAGGTTCAGCCGCACCGCAGAGCCCGAAGGGCTGAACTTCACCGCGTTGTCGAGGAGGTTCAGCACCGCGCGCTCGAGAGCACTGGAATCACCCAGAAGTGTCCACGGTTGCAGGTGCACGTCGAACGTGACGTCGTTCGAGGCACGCCGGCGCGCGCGGTCCAAAGACCGTTCTACCACCTCGACCAGGTCGACGGGCTCGTGGATCACCTGAGGAGCGTCCTCACGGGCCAGTTCGACCAGGTCACCGATCAGCGTGGTCAGTTCGTCGAGCTGTGCGCGGACGTCGGACTGGATCTCCCGCTTGTCCTCTTCGGACAACGTGGGCGAATCCGGACGTTCCGATGCCAACAGGAGTTCCAGGTTGGTGCGCATGGAGGTCAGCGGTGTGCGCAGTTCGTGGCCCGCGTCGGCGACCAGGCGGCGTTGTCGTTCCTGCGACTCCGCGACGGCGCCGAGCATCGCGTTGAAGCTGTGGGTCAGCCGCGCCAGCTCGTCGTCGCCCGACACCGGGATCGGTGTCAGGTCACCGGTGTTCGCGACGCGTTCGGTCGCCTCTGTCAGACGTTGAACGGGCCGCAGACCGGTGCGGGCGACCGCCGTGCCCGCGATGGCCGCGAGCAGCACGCCGGCACCGCCGATGAGCAGGAGGACGACGCTGAGCTTGGCCAGCGTCGTGCGTTGCGGCGCGAGCGACTGGGCGATCACGATCGCGGTGTTGTTCTGGTACTGCACGGCGATCGCGCGCGTGTCGCTGCGGTAGTCCGTCCACAGGTAGTCGTCGCGCAGGCCCTGCGCGACCTCGCGCGCCTTCGGGTCGTTCGGCGGCTCCTTGGAGTTCTCCGGGTACCGCAACGACCCGGTGGCGCCGTTGAGCAGGCCCATCCGCACGTCGCCGGCCGCGAGGAAGGCCGCCGGGTAGTTCTGCACCTGGTCCGAGCTGAACTGTGCGCCGTTGACCACCGCGATCGCCCGCTCGCGCAGGCTCTCGTCGAGTGCGTCGTAGACGTTCTTGCGCACGATCATGTACGCGCCGAACGACACCAGCGCGACGGCTCCGGCGACGCAGAACGCCGCGAGCCAGGTGACCCGAGCCCGCAGCGACGCCCTCTGCAGCCGTCCCTGGGGTTCGAAGATCACGGAGGGGTCTCCCGCAGGACGTAGCCCACCCCACGCACCGTGTGGATCAGCCGCGGCTCCCCCTCCGCCTCCGTCTTGCGGCGCAGGTACCCCACGTAGACCTCGAGTGCGTTGCCCGAGGTCGGGAAGTCGTATCCCCACACGTCCTCCAGGATGCGGCTGCGCGTGAGCACCTGGCGCGGGTGCGCCAGCAGGAGCTCGAGCAGCGCGAACTCGGTGCGGGTCAGGCTGATCGGACGGTCGCCGCGGCGGACGTCCCTGGTGGACGGGTCCAGCTCCAGGTCGGCGAACTTGAGCACGGCGGCGGACTGCTGGGTGGCGGCGTCGATGTCCTGGGCGGCACGGCGCAGCAGCGCGCGCAGCCTGGCCAGCAGCTCCTCCAGCGCGAACGGTTTGGGCAGGTAGTCGTCGGCTCCGGCGTCCAGTCCCGACACGCGATCGCTCACGGCGTCACGCGCGGTGAGCACGAGGATCGGCAGGTCGTCTCCGGTGCTGCGCAACCTGCGGCACACCTCGAGACCGTCCAGCCGCGGCATCATCACGTCGAGCACCATGGCGTCCGGCCTGGCGGCGTTCACCGACTCCAGGGCCTGCATGCCGTCTCCGGCAGTCTCGACCTGGTAGCCGTTGAACTGGAGCGAGCGGCGGAGTGACTCCCTGACCGCCCGATCGTCGTCGACAACGAGGATGCGCATGGGGGCAGTCTTGCCGAGGGATCTGAGAGCCGCCTGAGAAGGGCCCTAACTGCGGGTGTGAGTTCGGCGTTAGCCTTCGAGGCCCCGCGCGACGGGTGCGTTCCACTTCCGCCACAGCGCGATCAGCCTGATGGTGATGATCAGCACCGCACCGGTCAGCGCGACCAGGCCTTTCGGGAATTTCGCCCATTCACCCACAGCGACGACGACCGCACCGCACAGCGCCGCCACGGCGTAGATCTCTCTCCTCAGGACCAACGGGATCTCTCGGAGGAGGAGATCACGAAGTGCGCCACCACCGATGCCCGTGGTCATACCGATCAGACACGCCGCGTAGGGAGTCGCGCCGAGAGCGAGCGCGGTGGTGGTGCCGGACGTGACGAACAGACCGAGCCCCACGGCGTCCAGCAGCAGCACGGAACGACGGAGCTTCGCGACCTGCGGGTGGAACCAGAAGACGATCAGGCCGGTGCCACCGGCGACCAGCAGGTACGGCCAGTTCCGCAGACTCGTCGGCGGGTGCACGCCGAGCAGCACGTCGCGGACGATGCCGCCGCCCAGCGCGGTGGTGAGCGCCAGGATGATCACGCCGAACACGTCCAGGCGAGCGCGGACCGCGGCCACCGCACCGGAGGCGGCGAACACGGCGATCCCGATCAGCTCCAGGACGGTGAGCAGCACGAACGGAGAGGGTAGTTGGTCATCGGTGGGACGCGTCCCGGCGGTAACCGGCCTCCAGACGACCGCCCGCGGAGGTCAGGACGTGCTCCACGACCTCGATGAACCACTCCGCACCCTCGCCCCGCACCAGCGCGCGGTAGGCGTCCACGAGCTCTTCCGCCTTGGCGTCGCGGAGCCGCCGCAGCAGCCACTTCCCGTGGCCGAGCCACTTGTTCTGCACGACCAGCGCGAGTTCGCCCGCGCAGGTCAGCAACCGTGCCGCGACGAACAGACGCTCGTCCTCGTCCCGTGCGCCGATCAGGTCCTCGAGCAGGTCCGTGGTCCCGTACCGGCGGTCTTCCAGCTCCAGGGCCGTGGGGATCGGAGGGCCGATGTCCAGCAGAGCGCGCGCCTCGGCTCGTATGCGCTGACCGGTGCCGTCGGCGTCGAGCATGAGGAACCCCTCGGCGCACATGTGCAGCAACGGAGGGCGCCGGTCCTGGATGTCACGTGCGACGAAGTCCTGGAACGACTCGATCGTGTGACAGAACAGCTCGACCGGCCAGCCGCGGTGCTCCAGCGTCTCCCGGAACGCGCAGGGCAGGTCGTCGACGATCACGATCATGTCCAGGTCGGAGTTCGCGGTGTAGTTCCCCGCCGCGACGCTGCCGCCGAGGAACGCCGCCGTCGCCAGCGGATACCGCTCGTCGAGCAGGTCCCGTGCGACCTGCACCGGGTCCTTGTCCCAGTCGAGCGGGTGCCCGGTGACGTAGTAGTCCTGCTCCGGGTCCAGCGGGCCGAGCACCTGCTCCACGCGGGACCGGATCTCGGGGACGACCTCGTTCAGGTCCACGAGCCACGGGTTGTCCTCGGCGTCGAAGAGCGGCCGTATCTCCAGGAACTGTTCACGCGAGATGTCCCGCACGGTCGATGGTGGTCCGCTGTCCCGCTTCGGGTAGCCCTTCAGGCGCCAACCCATGTTGTCGCCGTAGGCGTGCCTTGCGTCGTCCGCCGACATGACGTTCATTGTTACTTGACGAACCCGTTCGGACGAATCAGAAAGGTCATCGGCTCAGAAGAAGTCCGCCAGCCGCGGCACACCGGACGCGCCGGCGAGCTGGTCCAGCACCACGGCGTCGGCGGGGTCGCCCTCCAGCAAACCCGCACGTCGCAGGGCATGCGTGTTCTGCGCACCGGAGAACCACGGCCCGAGCGCCCGAGCGTGCAACCGGACGGCGCCGGTGCCACCGGATTCGACCCGCACCACACCGTCCTCGACGACGATCCGCTGAAGACCCGCGTGCCACGGCGCGTGCTCGTCGACGATCTCCAGGTCCACCGCGGCGTTCGCCAGGCGCGGCCAGCCCCTGGCGGCCACGGCGGCGGGCAGGTCGACGACGCGCAGCATCCACGTCGAGGTCCACACCGAGTACCGCATGGGCGTCGCGCCGAGCAGGTTGAGCGTCGCGGGGTCGGTGATCCGCAGGTCGATCGCGTCGAGCGTGCCCGCCCACGACTTGAGCGACGCGAGCAGGTTCAGCTGGGCCTCGACGTCGACGCCGACGAGGTCGAACACCTTGAGCCGGCCCATGTCACCGCCGCCGGGCTCGCGGTTCGCGGTCAGGTAGCCGCGCAGGCCGTTCGGGCCGGGGAGCACGCTCACCAGGTCCAGCTCGAGCACCTTCGCCACGTCGATCCTCGGCGGACGGCGGTCGGCCATGCCGTCGACCGTCCGCGCCACCTCCAGGTAGCACTCGTGCAGCGCGGGGAGATCGATCTCCTCCGCCGGGCGCGAGGGGATCAGCTCGGTGGGCCGCGGAGCCGTGAGCAGCCTGTCCATCGGCAGTTCGACCCACTCGAAGAGCCCGGCGCGCTCCCACCCCCGGCCCCGGTAGAGGGGCGGCACGGTCGCGTAGAGGACCGAGAGCGACTGGCCGTGGTCGCGCATGGCGGCCAACGCTGCGTCGAGCAACGCGTTCGCCACACCCCTGCCGCGGTAGGCACCGTCAACGGCGACGCCGCCGATCCCGCCCATCGGGACCGCGGCGCCACCGTAGAACTGCGCGTACTCGCCGATGCCGAGCACACCGGCCACCCGGCCGTCGATCTCCGCGACGAGTCCGCGCGTACCCGGCTTCACCAGCCGTTCCGGCCGCTCCGACGCGTTGAACGCGAGCTTGCGGAGCCGGAACACCGCCTCGATGTCGTCGTCGGTGTACTCACGGATGTGCACGATCAACTGTCTACCAGGTGAAGAAGCCCTGGCCCGACTTCTTTCCCAGCTCGCCGCGGGCGACCTTGTCCCGCAACAGTTGCGGAGGATCGAACCTCGGCCCGAGCTGCTTCGCGAGGTGTTCGGCGATGGCCAGCCGGACGTCGAGGCCGACCAGGTCGGTCAGCTCCAGCGGGCCCATCGGCCAGCGGTAGCCGAGCTTCATGCCGGTGTCGATGTCCGCGGCGCTCGCGACACCTTCCTCCAGCATGCGAATCGCTTCCATGCCAACGGCGACGCCGAGCCGTGAGGTCGCGAACCCAGGTGCGTCGCGCACCTCGATCACGGTCTTGCCCCACTGCTCGGCCCAGGCACGTGCCTTCGCCACGTTCGCGGGGTCGACGCCGTCGTGGTGCACGAGCTCGACGAGCTGCTGCACGGGCACGGGGTTGAAGAAGTGCATGCCCAGCACGCGTTCGCCGGGCAAACCCGCGGCGATCTCGGAGATCGACAGCGAGGACGTGTTGGTCGCGAGGACCGCGTTCGGGCACTTCGCCGCCGCGTCGCCGAGCACCTTCTGCTTGAGCGGCACGTTCTCCGGCACGGCCTCGACGACCAGCTCGGCGTCCGCGGGCAGCTCGCCGGTGCTCAGGTTCGCGAACACCGCGTCGGCGTCGGCGAGCTTGCCCTTCTCCTGCGCCTTGTCGAGCGAACGCCTGACCGCTGCCCTGCCCTGCTCGGCGCGGTCGGCGTCGGCCTCCGACAACGTGACCTCGTGGCCGTGCGCGAGCAGCACGTGCACGATGCCCGCGCCCATCGTGCCGCCACCGATGACCACGGCCTTCACGACACGACCTCGGCGCTGAACATCGCCACGAGCTCCATGCCGCCGATCTCGGTCAGGTTCGCGCCCGACGAGGCCCACTCGGGCGTCTTGAAGGCGGCCTTCATCGACTCGGCGGAGTCGAAGTACAGCTCGGCGATCAGGTACGGCTCGGTGTCACCGAGAAAACCGGCCAGGAAGACCCGCTGCACCTTGGCGACCTCGGCGCGCACGAGTCCCGGCACCGAGTCGGCGATCGGCATGTGCGTGCCGAAGTACTTCTCGTCGAAGTCCTCGGGGTTCGCGGGCTTCTTGTACAGCGCGATGTACTTGATCATGTGACGGTTTCCTCCTCGACTCGCCCAGCACTGTAACGCCCGAACAGGGTGCCCAGCTGAGGCACGATGGAGACGTGCGGATCATCCTGTTGCGTCACGGCCAGAGCCTCGGCAACGTCGACGAGCTCGCCTACTGCCGCATCCCCGACCACGCACTGCCGCTCACCGCGACCGGCGAGCAGCAGGCCCGCACCGCCGGTCCGGTGATCAGGGACCTGATCGGCGACGGCCCGGTCGCGGCCTACGTGTCGCCGTACCGGAGGACGAAGCGGACGTTCGAGCTGCTGGGCCTGGACGCCGAGCGGATCGTCACCGAGCCGAGGGTGCGCGAGCAGGACTGGGGCAACCTCCAGGACCCGGTGCAGCAGGAGGTGCTCAAGCACCAGCGGCACGCGTTCGGGCACTTCTTCTTCCGGCTGCCCAACGGCGAGTCCGGCGCGGACGTCGACGACCGGGTCGCGGCGTTCCTCGACGGCCTGACCGTGCGGATGCACGAGGACGAGGCCCACCCGAAGACGGTGCTGGTCGTGTCGCACGGCCTGACGATCAGGTTGTTGTGCCGCAGGCTGTTCGACTGGAGCATCGACCTGTTCGAGTCGCTGTCCAATCCGGACACCTGCGAGAACCGCGTGCTGGACCACGACGGCACGGGGTGGAAGCTGGACCGCCCCTTCGACCAGTGGCGCGACTCACCGGACGGGACGGTCCAGCTCCCTTTCTAGAGGAGGCCGCGCTGGTAAGCGGCGACCAGGCGGCGTGGCACGAGAAGCTCCTTGCCGTCCAACGTCCTGACCTTCACGAGGTCCGGCGCGGTGGCCTTCCACTGCGACCGGCGGTGACGCGTGTTGGACCTGGACGTCTTGCGCTTGGGAACGGCCATCAGCGCACTCGCTTTCCGTAGCGGCGGTTGAACTTCTCGACCCGGCCGGCGGTGTCCACGAGCCGTTGCGTGCCCGTCCAGAACGGGTGCGAGTCGGCGGTGATGTCGACGATGAGCAACGGGTAGGAGTTGCCGTCCTCCCACTCGATCGTGCGCTGCGACGTCGCGGTGGAACGGGTCAGGAACGTCTTGCCGGTGGACGCGTCCTGGAAGACCACCGGGTGGTAGTCGGGGTGGATACCGGGCTTCATATCGCCATCTTTCGGATCGAGTCCACGAAGGACAGTTCGTCGTCGGTCAGCAGCGCGTCGGTGAACGCCGCCGTGATCTGGTCCGGCTCCCCGAGCGTGATCGCCACGATCTGGGTGGTCTTCCCGTCGCGCGGCCCGCCCTCGCCGACGTGCAGGCCGCCGCCCGCGGATTCCAGGTGCAGCGCCACGTCCGGTTCGTCGGCGACCCACAACCGGCCGCGCGACCGCACCACCGTGCCGTCGAGCAGCGAGTCGAGCGCGTCGTGCAGCCGTGCCGGGTGGAACGGCCGGTCAGCCGTGAAAACCGCTGTGGAGACACCGCATTCGGGCGTGAGCGGCACCATGCGAGGCTTCTTGCCCCTGCGCACGACGACCGTCTCCGGCGTGCAGCGGTGTGCGCCGGGAGCCAGCCGGTCGAGCACGGCCAACGTCCGTTCGTCCGCATCGCCTTGCAGCACCAGCACATCCGCGGCTTCGGCCTGAGCGACGACGACCTGCGCCACCGTGCGCTCGTCGCTGACCATCGAGGCGTCGCCCAGCGCGTCCTCCAGCCACGTCCCGGCGTCGAGCACGGTGATCACGCACTCGACGTCGACATCGAGGTTGCGGCGCACCACGTCCGGTTCGAGCAACGGGTCCAGGTGCAGCACGACCGTGTGCCCGCGGAAGGCCCCGAGCAGCTCTCGCAGGTCCTCGCGCACCGTGCAGGAGACGCAGTTGTGCAGGAGCTCCACATCGGTCGCGACGCCGTCGACCCAGCGCCGCACACACGTCTCGGTCGCAACGTGCCTGACCAGCACCGAACCGGGCCGGTCACGCCACACCCGCACGGCGACGCCGTGGTCCACCAGCCCCGCCACCATGACGACAACGGATTCCATGTGAGGTACCGTAGTTGAAAACGAATGTCGTTTCAATCTGTGTTTGACCTCGAGGAGGACCTCACACCATGCGCTGCCAGCTGACCGGCCGCGAGCCGGGCTTCGGCAACCGCGTCTCGCACTCACAACGCAAGACGCGCCGCCGGTGGAACCCGAACGTCCAGCGCAAGCGGTACTGGGTGCCGTCGCTGAACCGGTTCGTGACGATGACGTTGTCCGCCAAGGGCATCAAGACCGTCGACAAGCTCGGCGTCGAGGCCGCCGTGGCCCGCCTTCGCGCGCAGGGGGTGAAGGTCTGATGGCCAGGAGCACGGACGTCCGGCCGATCATCAAGATGAGGTCGACCGCAGGCACCGGGTACACCTACGTGACCCGCAAGAACCGCCGCAACGACCCGGACCGGCTGGTGCTGCGCAAGTACGACCCCGTGGCGCGCAAGCACGTCGACTTCAAAGAGGAGCGCTGACGTGGCGAAGAAGTCGAAGATCGCCGCGGACAAGCGCCGCCGCGAGGTCGTGGCGCGCCACGCGGAACGGCGCGCGGAGCTCAAGGAGATGCTGCGGCACCCCGAGACGCGCGAGGAAGCGTTGCGGGGCCTGCAGAAGCTGCCGCGTGACGCGTCGCCGACGCGGCTGCGCAACCGTGACGTCGTGGACGGACGCCCGCGCGCGTACAACCGCGCGTTCGGACTGTCGCGCATCCGTTTGAGGGAAATGGCCCACAGGGGCGAACTTCCCGGTGTGTCGAAGGCGAGCTGGTGATGCGCGACCGCAAACCGCAGCCCAAGCGCAGGCAGAACCTGCTCACGAAGGAGGGCGTGACCGTCGTCGACTGGAAGGACGTCACGCTCCTGCGCAAGTTCATCTCGGACCGGGGCAAGATCCGGTCCCGCCGGGTGACCGGCCTGACGCCGCAGCAGCAGCGTCAGGTCGCGACGGCCATCAAGAACGCACGGGAGATGGCCCTGCTGCCGTACCCGTCACAAGGGCGATGACCCGCACCGCCGTGCTGGCCAGGAAGGCCAGCACGGCGAGCTGCACCAGCAACGCGAGCGCCCAGGTCGTGTGTTCGTCGACCGTCAGATCGCCACGAACACCGACCAAGAAGGTCGCGTAGAGGCCCCAGCACTGCAGTGCGGCCAACCCCGCGCCGATGATCGTCGTGCGCAGGGACACGATCACGACGACGGCGGCGAGCAGGACGAGGGCGATCAGCGGCCAGGCACCGGTGAACGTGGTGACACCGACTCCGCCGCCGAATCCGAGCGCGGAGCCGTAACCACCTTTCATTCTTCGCATCCGATCGGTCTATCGCCTCAGATGAGATCAGCGCCACCTCTCCAGCGTGAAGTTGGTGCTTTCGAGTGAGGCACGATCGCACGAATGAACCTGTACGAAGTAGTGCACCGGCGCAGGGACACGCGTGCCGAGTTCACCGGCGAGGAAATCGCACCCGAGGTGCTGCGTCGCGTGCTCACCGCAGCTCACGCCGCTCCGAGCGTCGGCCTTTCCCAGCCGTGGGACTTCGTGCTCGTGCGTGATGAATCGATTCGGCGCGCGTTCCGCGATCACGTTCAGGCTGAACGCAGCGTGTTCTCCGCACAGCTCGACGAGGAACGCGCGGAGGTGTTCTCGCGCATCAAGGTCGAGGGCGTCATGGAGTCCTCTCTCGGCATCGTCGTCACCTACGACCCGGACCGCGGCTCGCCGGCGGTGCTCGGCAGGCACGCGATCGCGGACGCGGGTCTGTACTCGGTGTGTCTGGCCATCCAGAACCTGTGGCTGGCGGCGACCGAGGAGGGCCTCGGGGTCGGCTGGGTGAGCTTCTACCGGGAGGACGTGCTGCGCCGCCTGCTGGACATCCCCTCGAAGGTCCGTCCCGTGGCGTGGCTCTGCGTCGGCCCCGTGCGGTCCCTTCCCGACACTCCGGACCTCGAGCGGCACGGGTGGCGCACCCGGCTTCCGCTCGACGACGTCCTGCACCACGACCGCTACCGCCGTCCTGTGTGACCGGACTCGTGCAGCGTTGCGCCAACCGCCTGTTCCGCACGCTCCCCTCCACCCCCTACGGTTGCGCCGACGGGTGGAACCGGGGAGCGAACGAAGATCGTCGAACGTCACGGTTGGCGCAACCTGCTACCCCTTGGTGACGTCCTGCACCACGATCGGCACGGGGCGCGACCGTCCCGGTAGTGTGTGCAGGCCGCTCGGCGAGTCGGAACGGAGTCGATGAACGAGTGGAGCAGCGCGATCCGCTGGTAGCGGGCCAGATTCCGCGGCTGGACCGAGAGGTCCGCGCGTTGCTCAACGCTGGCCGCCTGCCGGAGGCGAACAGTCTCTTCGACGAGGTGGTCACCAAGGTGTCCCCCGGCGCAGACCGCTGGGTTCGTTCGGCGGTGCTGGTGAACCGGGCCGTGATGGCGTGGCGCCTAGGTCGCATTCCCCTCGCCCTGGAATTGGCCGCCGAGGGGTGGACCGATCTCGACGCCGACCGTTCGGACAGTCCTGCCGTGGCCCAGACGATGGGCTCGCTCGGCTATCTCATGGAGGGCATCGGAAACCGCCGTGCCGCACTGGACATGCTGCGACTGTCCGTTCAGGTCGCGCGCCGTGCGGGCAACACGGACACGTTGGCGCACTGCCTGCAGCGCCTCGGCGGTTCGCTGAACTTCCGCGCCTGCTCCGGACCTCCCGCGGCCGCACCGGCGATCTTCGAGGAAGCGCTGGCGTACCTCGACGAGGGTCTGTCGCTCGCCAAGGACGAGGTCATGCGCCGGGCGTTGATGGGCGCGCTCGGCCGTTCCCTCGCCGGTGTCGGGCAGCTCGACAAGGCGGAGGAGCTCGGCGCGGAGACGTTGCGGCTCTCATCGGACGCCACTGACCTCTGGGGCATCTCGGTCGGCAACTGGGTTCTTGCCGTCGTGCGTCGCGAACAGGGTGCTCTGGACGAAGCGCGCACACTCGCGGCGCGCGCGGTGTGCAACGCCGAACGCATCAACGACATCTCTCTGCTGCTGCGGTTCTCCACGGAGCTGGCGGACATCTGCCACGCGCTGGGTGACTCGGTGGGCGAGGCCGAGGCGTTGCGCCGGTCGATGGCCGCCTCGCGCACGGCCACGGAAACGTTGCAGGAAGGCCTCGGCCAGGCGCTGGAGCAGCGCCGGGTGGCCGTGCAGGCGCAACGACTCGCGGTGGCCGCTCAGGAGGCCGCGGCGCGCGACCCGTTGACGGGCCTCGCGAACCGGCTCGGGCTCGAACGCGCGGCTCAGGCGTTGCTGGAGTCGACGGCGGCGCGCGGCAGGGTGCCGTGGCTGGTGCTGGTCGACGTGGACTGGTTCAAGGGCGTGAACGACGACGCCGGGCACGCGGCCGGTGATGCGGCGCTGCGCGAGATCGCGGCGTTGCTGCGGCGCGAGTGCCGGTCGGACGACCTGGTGGCGCGCTGGGCCGGTGACGAGTTCGTGGTGCTGCTCGGTGACACCGGGCCGAACATGGACGTCGGCCCGAACGTGGCCGAGCGGATCCGCGCGGCCGTCGACGGCCACGACTGGACGATGGTGCTCGGCGCGGTCCGCCGCCCGACGGTGAGCATCGGTGTCGCGGCGGGACCGGCCAAACTGGACCAGCTGTTCGCGGCCGCGGACATGGCGCTGTACCGCGCCAAGCGCCACGGCCGCAACCGCGTCGAGGTAGAACCCTCCGCCGAGGAGATCCCGGAGATCGTCTCGGGCAACTAGCTCTCGATGAACGGCGCTTTGGTCCACGTGAGGTGGACGAAAGCGCCGTTCATCGTCAGGCGATCAGGCCGCCGCGGTAGGCCACCAGCGCGGCCTGCACGCGGTTGACCGCGCCGATCTTGCCGAGAACCGACGAGACGTAGCCCTTCACCGTCGCCTCCGACAGGTGCAGGGTGCCGCCGATCTCGGCGTTGGACATGCCCTGGCCGATGAGCACGAGGACCTCGCGCTCCCGTTCGGACAGGCTTTGGAGGAGTCTCCGTGCCGGCTCGGCCATCCGCTCGCCGTCCGCGACGGCGGCGAGAACCCGTGCCGCGACTCCCGGGTCGAGAACCGCACCTCCGCGCGCAAGATCGCGCACGGCCTTGACGAGCTGTTCCGGTTCGGTGTCCTTGAGCAGGAAGCCCGCGGCACCCAGCCGCAGCGCCTCCGAGACGTACTCGTCCACGTCGAACGTGGTCAGGATGCAGACCCTCGGTGGGTCGGGCAGGGTCCGCAGCCTCCGCAGTGCCACGAGCCCGTCCGAGGTGCGCATCCGGATGTCGAGCAGGACCACGTGAGGACGGTGCTGGCGGGCCAGGTCGGCCACCAGGTGCCCGTCGTCGCATTCGGCAACGACCTCGATGTCCCCGACGCTGCTCAGGATCATGCGAAGGCCGGAACGGACGAGGTCCTCGTCGTCGGCCAGCAGAACCTTGATCACGACGCCTCCCGCATTGGCGTTCCGTGCTCCCTCATGTGCGTGATCTTCGCGTACGCACGTCGAAGGTCACGTTAATTCTCAGTTATCTCATCATGTGGTAACGGTTTTTCGAGATCACCGGCAACGTTCACAGTTACCGGAATTGGCCGCCGACTTCGCTGCGTAGGCATGCCACCAGGTCTTAAGGGGCACCATCGGAACACTGAGTGACCAAACACGGAAATCCCACTGACTGGAATGTCGTACCAGAAACACAGATGCGGCCCAGGTAATCCGATTCTCAACTTCTTGGCGGATGTCGTTTTGACCCATATGCCTTCTGGATCGATGCAGCCGCAACGTGACCGTTCCGTAAACGCGAAGGTCTTTCGCAATAGGGCTACCGGAAAGTAACCTGCGTCACAAGCACCCCTGCCCTGCACGGAGAGGAGCTTCGCGCGATGCGGAGAGCCAATCCGGTGACGTCCCTGCTGGCGACTGCCGCCGTCACCGCCTCCCTCATGATCGTCCCGTCGGCGCACGCCGCGGAGCCGGTCCCGGCCGCGTTCGCCGCGGACGACTACTGCCTCGGCCAGTGCGGCGACATCCTGCCGCCCGGCAACAACGGCAACGCGACCCTGGCCGAGATCCTCGGCCACAAGGCGTTCGGCACCAGGCCCGCACACTCGGCCGACCAGCTCGGCAAGTACGACGGCCTGGTCTCGGGCTACAGCGGGCTGACCAACGCCCAGCTGACGAACTTCTTCAACGACGCCTCGTTCGGCGTGCCGTCCGACCAGGTCGAGAGCACGGTGAAGCCGCGCTCGGACGTGACGATCGTGCGCGACAAGAAGATCGGCATGCCCCACATCACCGGCACCACGCGGTCCGGCACGATGTTCGGCGCCGGTTTCGCGGCCGCGCAGGACCGCCTGTGGCTGATGGACCTGTTCCGCCACCTCGGCCGCGGCCAGCTGTCCGGTTTCGCCGGCGGCGCGCCGTCGAACCGGGTGCTGGAGCAGAGCTTCTACAACCAGATCCCGTACACCGAGGCCGACCTGCAGAAGCAGATCGACACCGCGGCCGCGAAGAACGGTGAGCGCGGACGTCAGGCGGTGGCCGACGTCAACGACTACATCTCGGGCATCAACTCGTACATCACGCAGTCGGTGAACGCGCGGAACTTCCCCGGCGAGTACGTGCTGACCGGGCACGCCGACTCGATCACGAACTGGAACGACATCCAGCCGTTCAAGGCGACCGACATGGTCGCGATCGCGTCGGTCGTCGGTGGCCTCTTCGGCGCGGGCGGTGGCGGCGAGGTCCAGTCCGCGCTGGTGAAGCTGGCCGCGCAGAACAAGTACGGTGCCGCCGTCGGTGAGCAGGTGTGGAACGCGTTCCGGGCGCAGAACGACCCGGAGGCCGTGCTCACCCTCCACAACGGACAGTCGTTCCCGTACGGCGCCTCTCCTGCCTCACCCCAGGGCGTGGCCATGCCCGACGCCGGCAGCATCACGCCGGAGCGCATGATCTACGACGAGACGGGCGGCACGGGTGCTGCCGTGTCGGTCGCCACTTCTTCGGACGTGGCGAAGGCTCGCGGGATCTTCGAGGACGGTGTCCTGCCCGCCGACCTGCTGAACAAGAAGCACGGCATGTCGAACGCCTTGGCGGTGTCCGGTGCTTACACGGATTCCGGAAACCCGATCGCCGTGTGGGGCCCGCAGACCGGGTACTTCGCGCCGCAGCTGCTGATGCTGCAGGAGCTCAACGGTCCCGGCGTCCGCTCGCGCGGCGTCTCGTTCGCGGGCGTCTCGATGTACGTGCAGCTCGGCCGCGGCGTCGACTACTCGTGGAGCGCGACCTCGTCGGCGCAGGACATCATCGACACCTACGCCGTGGAACTGTGCAACGCGGACGGTTCGCCTGCCACGAAGGCTTCTACGTCGTACCTGTTCCACGGTTCGTGCCTGCCGATGGAGCGCCTGGAGCGCAAGAACGCCTGGAAGCCCACGGTCGCCGACGGCACGCCGGCGGGCTCGTACACGTTGGTGATGTGGCGGACCAAGTACGGGCTGGTCACCAGTCGTGCTTCGGTTGGCGGCAAGGTCGTGGCGTACACGACGTTGCGTTCGACCTACATGCACGAGGTCGACTCGATCATCGGGTTCCAGGAGCTCAACGACCCGTCCGCGATCCGTTCGGCGTCCGACTTCCAGCGCGCGGCGAACAAGATCGGGTACGCGTTCAACTGGTTCTACGCGGACTCGAAGGACGTCGCGTACTTCAACTCGGGCCTGAACCCGGTGCGCAAGTCCACTGTGGACCCGAACCTGCCGGTGTGGGGCCGCCCCGACTACGAGTGGGTCGGCTGGGACGGCAACGAGAACGTCGCGTCCTACATGCCGTTCGAGGGGCACCCGAACTCGATCAACCAGGACTACTACATCTCCTGGAACAACAAGCAGGCGAAGGACTTCACGTTCGGCGGCTTCGGCCACAGCGCCGTGCACCGCGGCGACCTGCTGGACGTCCGGGTCCGCGCACTGATCTCGTCGGGCCAGAAGGTCACACGGGCATCGCTGACCCGGGCGATGGGCGAGGCGGCGGTCGCGGACCTGCGCGCCGAGCAGGTGCTGCCCGAGCTGCTGCGGGTCGTGGAGTCCGCTCCGGTCGACGCCGCGCTGGCGCCGGTCGTGCAGAAGCTCAAGGACTGGCAGCGCTCGGGTTCGTTGCGCAAGGAGACCGCGAAGGGCAGCAAGACCTACGCCCACGCCGACGCGATTCGGATTCTCGATGCGTGGTGGCCCCTCCTGGTGCAGGCCGAGTTCAAGCCGTCACTGGGTGACGCCCTGTACGACGCCATCGCGAGCGCCCAGCAGGTGGACGAGTCACCGTCCGACGCGCACGGCGCCGCGCCGCACAAGGGTTCCTCGTTCCAGTACGGCTGGTGGGGCTACGTCGACAAGGACCTGCGCAAGGTCCTCGGCGACCCGGTCCAGGGCGCGTTCCCGCAGACCTACTGCGGCGGCGGCACGCTGGCCGGCTGCCGAACCGCCCTGGTGGACTCGCTGAACGCGGCCGTCGCCAAGCCCGCCAACCAGGTCTACCCCGGTGACGCGGACTGCGCGGCAGGTGACCAGTGGTGCGCGGACACGATCGTCCACCGCGCCATGGGCGGCATCACCCAGGACAAGATCCACTGGCAGAACCGCCCGACCTACCAGCAGGTCGTGCAGTTCCCGTCCCGGCGAGGCCAGAACATCGCCAACCTGGCCGTGAAGGCAACGGCGACCGCGTCGTCCCACGAGACGGGATGGAACAACCTCCCGCCGTCGAACGTGCTGGACGGCAACCTGTCGTCGCGCTGGGCCAGCGACTGGAGCGACAACCAGTGGATCCAGGTCGACCTCGGCTCCGTGCAACGGATCGGTCGCGCTGTGTTGCACTGGGAGTCGGCGTTCGGCAGCGGCTACCGCATCGAACTTTCCAATGACGGCACGAACTGGCGGAACGTTTTCTCCACAAGTGCTGGCGATGGCGGCGATGATGTCGTAGCGTTCACGCCACAGGACGCGAGATACCTCCGAATGACGGGTACCCAACGGGCCACTCGTTACGGATACTCCCTGTACGAGCTTGAGGTCTACAGCTTGTAGACCTTCGAGATGAGGACGCCGATCCACCCCCAGGGGTCGGCGTCCTCTACTTTTTCAGGCCCTGAACAGGTAGTTCCTCGTCCGGTCGCCGATGCCGCCCGCCGGCACCCACCCGTTGCCGTCCCACGTGCTCATCCGGTACCCGCGCGTGGTGAGGAAGTCGGCGACGTCGCGGGCCTTGTACCCGAACCGCTCGACGTGCCGTTCCTCGATCTCCAGCAGGAACGCGGGCTTGAAGCGCTCGATGCTCTGCTCGGCCCCTTCGAGCACCCGCAGCTCGGCCCCCTCGACGTCGGCCTTCACGAAATCCAGCCGCGTGATCCCGTTGGCCGTGACGAAGTTGTCCAGCGTGTCGGTCTTGACCAGCACGTCGAGGTGCTCGTCGAACTCCTCGTTGGACCCCAGCCCGTTGGCCCCCGCCGTCAGGAACGACCGCCCGGTGACAGGACTCCCGTGCCGCACCGGCACGCTCATGACCTCGCGCCCCCGCCCGTTCCCGAGCGCCACCGAGTGCCTCTTGATGTTGCGCCCCTCCCGCGGCCGCAACACGTACGACAGCGCGGGATGCGCGAACACCAGCGGCTCGACGCTGTGCACAGTCCCTTGTGGACCGACCAGTCTGGACAGGGTCACCGTGTAGAGCCCCAGCGCAGCCCCGACGTCGACACAGACGTCCCCAGGCTTGACGATCTTGCGGAGCCCGATCAGCTCCGCCTCGGCATAGGGCGTGAGCCGGGCGAGGGCCCGCAGCCCAGCAACCACCGCGGCACTGCGAAGTTCGGTGAACACCCGAACCAGCCTAGACGTGCCCGTTCGTGTGCTGTCCGTTCGAGTGCGGTTCGCCGGCGGGCAACCCGATCTGGTCCGCGAACTCGGCAGCCACCCGCGACCCGCCGTAAACGCTCAACGCCTTGGCCAGGTGCTGCCTGAGGTCGTTGCGGTGCCGGTCCTCGAGTTCCGGCAACGCCCGCTCGACACTGGTGACGAGCGACTCGGCCCAGTGCTGCGAAGGCTCGAGCTGGGCGATCTTGACCAGCTCGGCGAGGTGGCCCGAAAGCTTCACGGCCTCCTCGACCTGATACCCGTTGCGCTGCAACCACCAGATCGTTGCCGTACCCACGTCCGTCAGCACCTCGTCCCGCAGGTACCGGATCTCGGCGCGCTCGACGTCCCGCTCAGCCAGCTTGAACGTGGAGTTCCTCAACAGCTCGATGTGCTTGCGAGCCATCTCGAGATCCTCGTCGTCCACCGAGATCTTGACGAGCTCGGCCCGAGCCCAAACATGCGTCCCAGGCACCTGCCGCTCGGTGGCGAGCTCGTCCCCCAACTGCACCTGCAGGGCCGCGTGGTGCACCAACATGGCCTTGCCGCTGATCTCCTTGGCCCGCTGCAAGACGTGGTGAATGGCCGCACTCTTGGGCGAGTTGTGCCTGAGCCCCGTGGCCAGATCAAGCCGCCAGACCACAGTCAGCTTGAGGTGGAAGTCCAGCCCGTAAACAGCACTGGGCAGGGGCGTCTCGAACTCCTGCTGGTGACTGCTGGCAGGCGGCACGAACGTGAAGTCGTCGGCGCGGCTGGGCACCCGCCGCCGCCACCAAGCCTTGAGGGCACCAAGCGGGCCAGGACGGAAGTCGGGCCAGGGTCTGCTCACGCCCCCTGCGTACCTGACGTTTCTCCACGAAAGAAGGTGGCCTGCCTCACTTCCCTCCAACGGCCGCAGGGATCTCGACTGGCCCCTTACGGTGCGTGAGCATTTGTGCCTGGCTCGCGGTGGGCCGCGAGGTCGTTCGCGGTAGGTGGGGGCGCTGGTCAACTCGATGGACGCACCCCGCTAGACTGCTGTCGCCAGCCCTAGTAGCTCAGGGGATAGAGCATCGGTTTCCTAAACCGTGTGTCGCAGGTTCGAATCCTGCCTGGGGCACCACCTTTCGCCGGGTGAAATCAAGCCTTGACCAGCAGCAATGCGGTCAAGGCTTGATCTTTTCCACCCGTTAAGGCCTCACCTGCGACCGCACCCAGCTGATGTGCGGCTCATAAGCCGATAGATCACGCCCCGGCTCATACGTGCTCAAGTAGTAGTAATCCGCCACGATGTTCGCCTGCTGCTCAGAGTTGAAGTCGGTGAACGCCTTCCCCCGCAGCCCCTCCACACCGCCGTAGTCGTACAGCCCCTTCACGAAGAACCCGGCGATGGCGGTGGGCAGCAGGCTGAGGACGCTGCGCCCGTGCTGGTACTGGAAGGCGTGGGTCAGCTCGTGCACCAGCCAGCGCTCGTAGCGGGCCTGGTTCTGCGGCGTGGTCAGGACGCCCTTCGGGAAGGTGACGAGGCGAGGCAGTGTGCGGGCCACGCCGAAGCTGCCCAGCAGGCCGCCTTCGCCGAGGCGGAGAAAGCTGGTGTCAAGGGCGTCGCCGAACACCTGGCGGGCTATGTCGGCCTCGCGCGGCTCCATGCTGCGGCGAAACACCACGGCTGCCTCCCCTGGTCCACGTACGAGAAGTGTCGCACCGGCAGAAGTACTGGCAGAAGGGGTTGATGTGCCCTATCGATCCGGCTGCACACCGACCATGAAGTGCTACAAGAAAAGCGCGACCTCCAACGACACGAACGTCTCGTGGTCACGCCTGCGCTACGGCATCACGGCCGTCGACATCGCCCGAAGTCGATGAGGATCCGCGTGCTCGACGAGGACGGAGTGCTGGTCGACGAGATCACGCTGCAACGCCCTTGGTGCGGCGGTAGCGGAGTTCCTTCAACTCGGCCGGACCGGCGGTCTGCGTCTTCGTGACCCCGTCGGTCTGGAACCCGATGCGCTCGTAGAAGGCTCGGGCCCGCGGGTTCTCCTCCAGCACCCAGACGACCACGTCGGGCTCGTCGCCGAGCGCGGCCTTCGCCAGCTCGAA
Source organism: Lentzea aerocolonigenes (assembly GCF_000974445.1). Classification (GTDB taxonomy): domain Bacteria; phylum Actinomycetota; class Actinomycetes; order Mycobacteriales; family Pseudonocardiaceae; genus Lentzea; species Lentzea aerocolonigenes. The sequence goes on along the minus strand of NZ_BBOJ01000014.1, from coordinate 92,083 downwards.
ACCGAGGCCCGTGCCCCACGCGGAGGACAGCACGTAGATCGCGTAGAGCTCGAACGGCGCGTCGTCGTCGCGGGACGGGCCCGCGGAGGCGAAACCGACGATCTCGTCGTCGGCGAGCGCCACCCACACACCGCCGGACGGGATCGCGCCTTCCCACATCGTCGTGCGTGCCTCGACGGAGAGGTTGTCGAGCACGGAGTTCGGGATCACGCCGCGGTAGGCGACCTGCCACGACCGCACGTGCACCGAGGCGACGGCGGGAGCGTCGGAAACAACGGCGAGACGGACTGTCATGGCATCCCCCAACGGCATCGACGACGCCTTTGTACTACCCGCGCGCGCAGCCCGACACCGAAATACCAGCTGAGGCGCGCTGTGACACAACCATGACGAACCACCGACGGGATCCGGACAAACAGCCGGGACCGTCGAAGACATGAACGTCCACCTGAAACGATGGCTCGCGGTCTCGGGGGCCGCCGTGGTCATCACGGCGGGCGTCGTGGTCGGGGGTTCCTACTGGCGGCTCGAGAGCAATCTCAAGACCGTCGATCTCGCTGAGGAGATCACCCACCCCAGGCCTCCTTCGACGCCTGGCAGGCCCCTCAACATCCTCCTGATCGGCAAGGACGACGGGCGGTCCGACACCGCCATGGTCGTCCAGCTCAACGCCGCCGGCGACCAGGCGCGCGTGGTCAGCATCCCGCGCGACACGATGGTGCCGAGGCCCCGGTGCGGGAACAGCCCGCCCGCCGCCGTCGCCATGTTCAACAGCGCCTTCTCCACGGGCGGCGCCGCGTGCACGGTGGCGACGGTCGAGCAGATGAGCGGCATCCGGATCGACCACTTCGTGCAGATCGACTTCAACGGTTTCCGCGACGTCATCGACCGGCTCGGCGGCATCGACGTGACAATGCCCGAGCCGATCGACGACGAGAAGAGCGGGCTGCACGTGCCGGCCGGACCGGTGAAGCTCGACGGAACGCAGGCGCTCGCATTCGTCCGCACCCGCTACAGCATCGGTGACGGCAGCGACCTCAACCGCATCAAGAACCAGCAGCTCTTCATGCGCGCGTTGAGCGAGAAACTGTCGAACGAGAACTGGCTCGCGAGCCCGCAGAAAACACTCGAACTCGCGGACGTCCTGACGAAGTCGATCGTGACCGACACCGAGATCGGCTCGATTCCGAAATTGGCGGACCTCGCGGGAAAGCTCACCGCGTTGAAACCGGGCAACATCACCTACGTGACGCTGCCGACGGAAACGTACCTGCCCGACCCGAACCGGGTTCAGCCGAAGCAACCGGAGGCGGACGAGCTCTGGAAAGCCGCCTGACCTAGCAGGCAGCACCCTGCCATTCGCTCGGGCGAGGCCACGGCTGAGGAGACCCCCAGCACTCCTCAGCCGTGGAAGTTTTGCCCCAGTCAGCCACTACCACTGTGACGGTCTCCCGGTCTCGTGAAAGGACGTGGGGTCGAGGTTGTCAGACCACCTCGTTAGGGTGGGCTTCTGACGGCCTGTCCGGAGCTTGCGCTGCAGCTCAGACGGGCGGTCCACGTTTTCCGGTCCGGACGAGGTGGAGGCCGCTTGGGACCCCGTGGCGTCTTCGCGGAGCGCTTCGCGCTGCTCTACGCGGAGGCAGGCGACCCACCCCTGAAGCGGGTCACCGAGTCGGTCGCTCGTGCCCGCCGAACGGACGAGCAGGGCCGACCGGTTCGCGTGCCGGCACAGCGCGTCAGCGACTGGCGGCGCGGCCGGAACGTGCCCGCGAAGTTCAGCGGGCTGAGCGCCGTGCTCGAGGTCCTCATCGGCGAGGCGCGCAAGCGCAAGCCGCAGCCCGCGGTCGACGGCCTGTACGACGCCGACGCGTGGCGCGCGCTCTGGGAGGAGGCGCTCGCCAGCCCGGTCGGTGAGGCGGACACACCCCCTCAGGACGGCACCGCAGTCTGCCCGTACATGGGTTTGAGCGCATTCGGCCCGGAGGACGCGAGTTGGTTCTTCGGCAGGGAACGTTCGACGAACGCATTGCTCGCGCGAATCAACGAAAACGGCATCACGATGCTCGTCGGCGCGTCCGGCGCCGGAAAGTCGAGCCTGATGAAAGCAGGCGTTCTCCCGCGCCTGAACAAAGACGCCATCATCATTTCTCCCGGCACCGACCCGTTGAAGGAGTTCGCGCTCCAGGTGCCGGAACTGATTGTCACGCTGGAATCGGCGGCAGGCTCGGAACTGCTGTCCGACTTCGCGCAGGAGGTGCAGCTCGCGGTCGGCGACCGGGTGGTGATCGTCGACCAGTTCGAGGAGGCGTTCACCCTCGGCGGCGACGAGGACCGGCTGCGCGTGTTCGTCCAGGCACTGCACGCGGCGGCGGAGAAGACCGCGGTCGTGCTGGGCGTGCGGGCCGACTTCTACGCCCGCTGCCTGGACTTCCCCGAGCTCTCCGAGGCGCTGCAGAACCGGCAGATGGTGCTCGGCGCGATGTCCGCGGCCGAGGTGCGCGACGCCGTGACGAACCCGGCCAAGGCCGCGGGCCTGCAGCTGGAGGCCGGTCTGGTCGACCTGATGCTCCGTGATCTCGGCGCACACAACCGCCGCGGCAAGGACGCCTACGACGCGGGCGCGCTCCCGCTGCTCAGCCACGCCCTGCTGGTCACCTGGCAGCGACGGCAGGCAGGCCGGCTCACCATCGCGGGCTACCGGGCGGCGGGCGGCATCCAGGGCGCCGTCGCCACCACGGCCGAACGCGCCTGGGCCGATCTCGACGAGCCCGGCAAGGCGGCGGGCAAGCAGCTGCTCCTGCGCCTGGTCCGGGTCGGCGACGACACCCAGGACACCCGCCGCAGGTCGAGCCGCCACGCCCTGCTCGAGGCCAGCACGAACCTCGCCGCCACCGAACGAGCGCTCGAAGTGCTCACCCGTGCCCGCCTGATCACCGTCGACTCCGGCAGCGTGGAGATCACGCACGAGGCGCTGCTGCACGCGTGGCCGCGGCTGCGCAGCTGGATCGACGAGGACCGCGCGGGCAACCTCGCCCGGCAGCGGCTGGAGGAGGACGCGGCGGTGTGGGCCACGAGCGAGCGCGACTCGTCGTTGCTCTACCGCGGCGCACGGCTGGAGGGCGCGCGGCAGCAGCAGGTCACCGCGCAAGCGAGAGAGTTCGTGCAGGCCTCGGAACGCCAGCACCGCAAGAGCGTCTGGCTGCGGCGCAGCGCCGTCTCCCTCGTGGTGGTGTTCGCGCTGATCGCGGCCAGCGCCGCGGTGATCGCAGTGCGGCAGCGCAACGACGCGGTGTTCCGCCAGGTCGTCGCCGAGGCGGACCGGCTCGCCGACACCGACCCGTCGCTGGCCGCCCAGATGCTGCTCGCCGCGCACCGGATGCGGCCGGACGACCAGAACGTGACCTCCAAGCTGCTCGCGGACCAGCAGACACCGCTGGCCGTACCGCTGCACGGCCACACCGGCGCGGTGTACCTGACGTCGTTCACCAGGGACGGCACGGTCCTCGCGACGGCGAGCTACGACCGCACCGCACGCCTGTGGGACGTGCGGGACAAGTCCAACCCGCAGCCGCTCGCGGTGATCACCGGTCACACCGACTGGCTGACGTCCGCGGTGTTCTCCCCGGACGACAAGGTGCTCGCCACCACCGGCAACGACAAGACGATCCGGTTGTGGGACATCACCGACCGGGCGCACCCGCAGCACCTCAAGACCATCGAGACCGGCAACGGCACGAGCTACCTGCTGGAGTTCAGTCCCGACGGCAAGACCCTCGCCGCGGCGAACGAGGACAAGACCGCGCGGTTGTGGAACGTGAGCGACCCGTCGAACCCGGTGCCGCTCGGCGAACCGCTGCGCGGCGCCACCGCCGCGGTCAGGACGCTCGCCTTCAGCCCGGACGGCAGGACGCTCGCGGCCTCCGGCGACGACAGGACGGTCCGGCTCTGGGACGTCGCCTCCCACGCCGTGATCGGCAAACCGATGACCGGCCACACCGACGGCGTGCACTCGGTGGCGTTCAGCCCGGACGGCAAGCTCCTCGCGTCCGGCAGCGACGACAGCACGGTGCGGCTGTGGGACCCCGCGAAACAGGAGCCGATGGGAGACGCGCTGGTCGGCCACACCGCCGGCGTGTGGTCGGTGAAGTTCAGCCCCGACGGCCGAGTGCTCGCCTCGGGTGCGTCGGACGGCACCGCCCGGTTGTGGAACCTCAGCGACCCGGCGGCGGTGAGCCAGATCGGCAAACCGCTCGCGGCGTCCAGCGGTGGCCTGTTCGCGGTCGGCTGGAGCCCGGACGGGCGCACCCTCGCGACCGGTGCCCTGGAGAACTCCGTGCGGCTGTGGTCGTTGCCGCAGAACATGGTGCTGCTCGCGCCCTCCGACGTGACGGGTCCGATCTTCAGCGGTGACGGCAGGCTGCTCGTGTCCGGCTCCGGCCCGAGGACCCTGCGCCTGTGGGACACCACGGACCCGACCGTGCCGAAGCCGGTCGGCTCAGCCCTGGTCGGCGAGGAACGCGGGCTCACCAAGCCGAAGCTCTCGCCGGACGGCAAGGTCCTCGTCACCATCACCAACGCCAGGACGCTGCGCCTGTGGGACAGCAGCGACCCGGCGCACGTCGTGCCGCTCGGGCAGCCGATCCCGCTCGCCACCCGGTTCTCCTACCCGACCGGGTTCACGCCCGACGGGAAGACCCTGGTCATCGGCAACGACGACAAGTCGGTGCAGCTGTGGAACATCAGTGATCCCGCGCAGCCCGTCAAGCTGGGCGACCCGCTGACCGGGCACGACGGGTACGTCAACGACGTGGCGTTCAGCCCGGACGGCAGGACGCTGGTGACCGTGAGCAGCGACCGCACGTTCCGGCTGTGGGACGTGACCGACCCGGCGAAACCGAGGCTGCTCGGCACCCCGGTGACGGACCACCACGAGCCCGTCCAGCGGGTCGTCTTCACCCCGGACGGGCAGACCCTTATTACGGGAGGCGTCGACAAGGCGGTCCGGCTGTTCGACGTGCGGAACCGGGAGAAGCCGGTCGCGATCGGCGTGCTCACCGGCCACACCCAGCAGATCAGCTCGCTGTCGGTGTCGGGAGACGGCAAGATCCTCGCGAGCGCCAGCTCGGACAAGACGTTCCGGTTGTGGGACATCAGCAATCCCGCCCAGGCGGTGCCACTCGGCCAGCAGATGGCGCTCACGTCGGGCGCGGAGATGACCGTCCACTTCAGACCGGGAAGCCAGGTGCTGCTGACCGGTGGCGCTGACGGCGTGATGCGGCTGTGGGACCTCGACGTGACGCACGAGGCCGCCCGCATCTGCGCCTCGACGCGGGGTGCGCTCACCGAGGAGCTCTGGCAGGACCGCCTGCCGCAGGCGGAGTTCCAGGCGCCCTGCTGAGCCCGTCCGGCGGGTGGGAGACAGCACGAACCGGTCTCACGGACCGCGCTCCATCGGTTACTGTCCGCGCCATGCGTCTTCTTGCTCGGGTCGGCAGCTTGCGCGCGGTCGTCGCGGTGACCGTCGGGTTCATCGCGCTCAACATGCTTCTCGTGGTGCTCGGCAACGTCACGGACTACGGCACGAACGAAGCGTTCGTGAAGCACGTCCTCGCCATGGACACCACCTTCGGTCAGGGACTGAAGTGGCGGGCGATCACCAGCCCCGCGGTCGTCACCGTCGTCTACCTCGCGATCATCCTGTGGGAGGCGATCTCGGCGGTCCTGCTGACCGCCGGCACGATCGCCTACATCCGCGACAAGGAGGACAGCGCGCGCAAGTTCGCGTCCGCCGGTCTGCTGATGATCGTGGCGCTGTTCCTCGGCGGGTTCATCACGATCGGCGGTGAGTGGTTCGCGATGTGGCAGTCGAAGGACTGGAACGGCATCACGGCCGCCCTGCGCATGGTGACCATCGCGGGCTTCGCGCTGATCCTCGTGCACCTCAGCCCGCGTCGGGCCACTCCGTAGTCGGTTCGACGCAGAACACCGGCCCGACGCCCGCGTCGGCGCCGAGCTCACCCCACCAGTCCCTCTGCTCAGCGTCCTCGATCGAGTCGATGACCACGAGACCACCGGCCTCGTGCACGAACCCGACGAGGTCGCTGAGCACGTGCGACACCAGCTCGTCGGGCTTCTGACTGCGCCCCTCCACTCGCACGGCCCTCACGCCGAGTGAGCGCACGAGCTCGATCTCCGCGGTGGATCCTTTGAAGTCGCGGGCGCCGATGTGCAGTCCCATGTCGGAGAGCAGGTCGAGGTTGTCGGCGGCCTCGCTGTCCTCGGCCGCGAGCACGTGCACCGGGAACCCCAGCAACAACCGCCCGGCGTGCAACCCGGTGTCCGCGAGCACCCGCCGCACGTCCCGCACCAGGTCAGGGCTGTTGGCCATGCTCTCGGTCAGGCACACCGCGAGCACCTCGTCGTACCGGCACGCCGTCTCAGCGGCCCTGCGTAACATCCACTCACCGAGCGGCAGCATCAACCCGGTGTGCTCGGCCATCGACACGCACTTCTCGTGCCCGATCAGCCCGACGTCCCGGTGCCGCCAGTTCAGCTCGGCCTCGACGCACACCCGTCCGGTCCCGTCGAGCTTCATGACGGGGTTGAACACGACCTCGATCTCGCCGCTCTCCCACGCCCCCGGCATGACCGCGGCGAGCGCGAACTCCTCCTGCTCCCGCTTGTCCTGCGTGGCGTCGTGCAGCCCCCACTGCCGCCGCCCACTGCGCTTGGCCCGCCGCAACGTCATGTCCGACGCCCGCAACACCTCAGCAGGATGATCACCGGGATGCAGCCGCGGCAACACCCCGATCGTCGCCGACACGGCCACCCCGTGATCCCCGAAGTAGACGGGCTCGGCCAGCTCGTGCTCGATCATCCGAATAGTCGTGTCGACGTCCGGCGTCTCCGGCCCGTTCTCCACGAGCACGGCGAACTCGTCCCCTTCGAGCCGCGCGACCATGGCCTTCTCACTGGCGAAAACAGCCGACAACCGCTCCGCCACGAGCTTGAGCACCTTGTCACCGATCTCGCGCCCGAGCCCGTCCGTGATCACGGCGAACGCGTCGAGATCGAGGTGGTACAACGTCACCCCGAACTCGATGTCGCTGTGCAACAACGACTCCAGCCGAGTGGTCAGGTACTGCCGGTTCGGCAACCCGGTCAACGCGTCGTGCAGCGACTGGTACTGCAACCGCCCACCGAGCAACGTGAGCTGGCTGTCGTCGTCGATCATCAGAACGAAGTGCCGAGGATTGTCCTCAGCGTCCTTCTGCACGGTCGCCGCGAGCAACACCCGGAAGTGCTCCCCGTCGCGATCGATCAACCGAGGCCGTTCCTCGACCCGCCGCATCCGCCCGTACTTCAAACTGGCCAACGCGTCGTGAACCAACGGCAGATCAGCCGGCGCGATCAGATCCGACAGCGTCATCCCCGCAACGTCCTCGCGCCGAAGGATGTTGCACAACGCCTCGTTGGCCCGCTCCAGCTCACCGTCCAGACTCACCATGGCAATGCCGGTGGACGAGTGGGCAAAAATGTCCTCGAACCGCTCTTCGCTGGCCTGCAAGTCCAACTGCACGGCCCGGTTCGCCCTCAACAACGCCTGACTGATGCTCTCCTGCTGCTCGAGCACAAAGGCCTGAATGGCCGCGGTGTAAGCAGCAGCCACGGCCCCGACCACCAACGCGGCCCGACGCGGATCAGCCCCCTCAGCCACCACGAACTCGGCGAGAACCTCAACCGAAACCCGCAGACTGTCGGCCCCAACGCAGTGGATCTCCACCAGACGAGTACCGACGGACGCAGCAGCAGCGGGATCCCCAGCCAGCGCCTCAGCCACGACGTTCAACAACTCGTGGAGCTCGTCAGTCAGCTTCGCGGCAGAAAAGGGAATGTAGGCAGTCCGACTGACCTTGATCGCCCAGTCGCGCGCCAGCGAGTCACGCCCCGTCGGGCGCGACGATCTCGCGTCGTCCTGGCTCGGCAAATCGATCCACCTGACCTGCTCGGCGAGCAACCGGTGCAGAAGCCTACAACCAGCAAAGCACAGGTCCCAGCACGCCGGGCCGCATCGCCCCAACGGGCCACAGCGATCCAGCGAGCCAACAACCTTTACTAGCTCGATCGGAGCAACTTTCCCACGAACAGGCGCAATCCAGGGACCCTCGTTCGGGCGACACGCGCCCACCGGCGTGTGGGCAGCGGTGAGTGGGCAACGGTCAGTGGGCAACGGTCAGTGGGCAACGGCGAGTGGGCAACGGCGGGCAGGCAGCACACGCTGACGCAGAGGTCCCCTCGAGTTGAGAGTCCCCCGCAACCCAACGTACCGAGCGGGTCTGACACTCAGCCGATGCCGAAAGCGAGGCAACTCAAGCCGAGGCCGAAGGCGAGGCGACGCGAAGGCGCAGCCGAGCAGTCTTGGCTTGAAACCGCAAGGTTCCGGCGGTGTGGTCCCGTCACGAGTCGTGCCACAGCTCTTGTCGCGCCCGAGGGGAGAGGTCAAGTCGCACGCTCTTCGCGACTTGACCTCTCCCCTCGGGTGTGACCAGCTCCTGGTACGGCTCGTGACGGGACCACACCGCCCGAACCGCACCACCCACGCAACAGCAAGCCGCCGTAAGCACCAGGCGTGCCATCAACCCGCCCACGGCGCTGGCCGGTCTTTGATCAGATTGGCGGGGTAAGGGCAGAGCCCCAATCTTGAAACCGGCACCGAACACGGCGACGCAACCACCGCCGGCCCGAAACAGAAACCCGACACGGCGAGGCGACCACCGCAACCACCGCAACCACCGACGGAACCCGCCACACCCCAACCTACGCCCCAGCCACCCCAACAATGTGCCGCAACTGAGCCAACAAATCGGACCGAGAAGTAGACCCCAGCCTCTGCCTCATCCGAGCCATGTGGTGCTCAACAGTCTTGGCAGAGATGAACAACCGATCCCCAACCTGCTTGTACGTCATCCCTTCCAGAACCAGCTGAGCCACCTCCCGCTCCCGATCACTCAGCTTCCCGGCATCCTCAACCACAGCAGCAACATCAGAATCCGAGCGGCGAGCAGAAACCGGCCGCCCCTGCAACAACCGAGCACAGTCCAGCAACCGAACCATCGCCTGCCGGTCCGAAGTCCGAATGGCCGCCTGCCCAGCCAACCGCGAAGCGTCCCACCACAGCCCAACGGCATGCAGCGAACGAGCGGCAACCTCAACCCGGTCCGGATCGACCTTCCCTGCCACCACGTCCAGCCAACACTCAGCCGCACCGGAAACCACCGAGCAGTACCGGTTCCGCTCCCGCTGCCCAGCCAGCGCCGCAGCGTGCTCCTCAGCAGCAGCGAGGTTCTCGTCGATGATCGCCGCGTGCAACAGACTCCAGTGCAGTTGCGTGGCCCACAACGGCGGATTCCCCAACGCTCGCAACAAACCCGAAGCCTGCGCCAGGTGCGGCGCCAACCGCTCCTGGTCCCGCAACCGAGCGGCGGCAGCAGCGAACTCCCCCAACGGCAGCAGGCTGAAGAGGTCCACCGGGTGCCGTAGCACCGCCTCACACGCCTGCTCCCACGTCCGCCGCAACGTGGCCAGATCGCTGTTCCGCCGAGCCACCCCGACTTCCAGCGCCACGGCGAAGATCCAGTCACGCGGTTCGAACGCACCCCGCACCCCGCGCACGGACATCAACGTCTCGCGCGCCACGGCCAGGTTCCCGCGCAACATGTGCAGCCAGGCCTGCAACAACCGGTGCCGCGCCGACATCAGCACCCCGCCGGTACCGGTCTCCACGGCCCGGTCCAGCACCGACTCAGCCACGTTCGGCTCACCGCAGTGAACGGCGACAAGTGCAGCCAGCGCGGCCGGGCTGTCCGGGAGCAGCACGGCGCCACCGGCGGGTTCCAGCATCGACGACGCACGGACCAAAGTGGACAGAGCTGCCGTCTCCGCGCCGGACACCGACTGCCGGACACCTTGCAGCATCAACGAAGCAGCTCCACCGAGCATGGTCGGCGGCTGCGGCGGCATCTCCTCGAACAGGTGCCCGGTGCCGATCAACCCGATCCCGGCGAAGGCGGCCGCATATGGAGTGGCAGCCCACCGGAACAGCTCGGTGCTCCTGGCCAGCTGACCGCGGTGCGCCAACGCCACGGCCGCGACTTCGGCGGCCGTGCGGCGGTGCGGGGTCTCGGGAGCGCTGATCACCTTGTCGGCGAGCCGCAGCGCGCCGTCCAGGTCGCCGGCCATCGCCGCGGCCGTCGCCCACGAGGCCGCGGTCTCGGCGGACGGTGCGCCACCGCCGGTGGAAGCCTTGAACAACCGGGCGGCGAGGGCGGGATCGGACGGCAGGGCCTCACGGGCGGCGGCGGCGAACACCGGTCCGCCGATGCCCGTGTCCAGCAGAGGCCGCACCAGGTCCAAGACCGGGCCACCGCGGTCGAGCTGGAGCTGGGCGAGCTTCTGGCGGACCGCGATGCGACGCTCGGCGCGGGTCAGCGCACCGACGGCGCGGTGGGCGAGGGGCAGCAACGTGCCGTCCTCGGCCAGCAGACCGGTGGCCCTGGCGGCCTCGATGATGTCGCTGACCTCGTCGAAGTCCTTGTCCAGCAACGCTGACAGCAGATCGAGCCGCTGGGCCGCACCGGCCTCGGCGGCCAGCAGGAACTTCTGCAGATCAGCATCCAGCCAGTCGAGCTCCGAACGAAAAGTCCCGAGCACGTCAGCGGAGACCTCGGAGACAGCACCGAGCCGCTCGACCAGCCCCGGCACACCGCCGGTCTGGGCGAAGACGAAGTCCACCACCGGCTTGGGCGCGTGCAGAACCTCACGCACCTGCTCACGGGTGAACGGCGCCAACGGCACGACCACGGCACCACGGGTCAGCTCGGCCAGCACCGCCCGGCGCGGCCACGGCCGATAAGCCACGACCAGCAGAGGCTCGGCCGCCAGCTCGCGCAGCGACGCGTCGTCCAGCAGGTGCGCGTCGTCCACCACGCGCACCGCGGAGTTGGTGATCTCCGAAAGCAGCGCTGTCTTGCCGTAACCACCAGGCGCCGCAACGACAACGCGCAGGCGTGTGCCCTCGGCGGCGTCGTTGATCCGGTCGAGGACACCTCGCACGGAGGAGTCCAGCACCAACCTGACTCGCATGGTCACGCTCAACGGCCGTCCTCATCATCTCGGGAGCGGGAGCTGGACCTGCGTCCAACGGGGTTCAGCGCGCTGGCCACGCGCTTCACCCGGCGCGGCGGCAGGTCCAGCGGGGACACGTCCACCGGCGGGCGGGGCGGTGGCGCGGTGAACTCTTCGTCGTCAGGGCTCGCGATCTCGCCGACGGGGAACCGCAGCGACGCCTCGCGGGTGTGCACCAGGACCGAGGTCTCGAGCGGCTCCGGCTCGGCCTCCGGTCCCACGACGACCAGCCGGGCGGCGACCGCCAGGCCCTTGGCGACCGAGTGCTCGGGGGCGACCTCGGCCAGCACGCGGCAGTCGACGGCGGCCGACAGCGCGTCGCCGATCGCCGGCATGCGGCAACCACCGCCGACGAGCAGCACCGCGTCGGGCTGCACGGTCCCCAACGCGCGCACGAACGTGCTGACCAGGTGGTCGACCGACGGACGGATCTCCTCGACGAACTCGTCTCGGCCGATCTCGACCCCGCTGATCACCACCGACGGACCGAACGCCCGCTTCGCCGCCTCGCACTCGGCGACCGACACGAACCCGTCGCTGCCGAGCCGGCCGCGCACCAGCGCCGCCAGCAGGTCGTCGAAGTCGGCACCGGTGTGGTGGTCGACGCCGTCGACGTGGTTGACCAGCTCGAACGTCCGGTGCTGCGACCGCTTCACGACCGCCGCGGAGAACGCGTGGCTGCCCAGCGAGAACACCGCCAACGACGAGTCCGGCACCACACGGGAGCGCACGGCGTGGTTCTCGGCGGCCGCCAACGGCTCTGGAACGAGCGTCACGTCGTGCACGCCGACAGCCCGCAACGCCGCGTAGAGCTGCCCCCGGCGATAGGGGCCCCACCCGGCTGGGTGACTCACGGCCACGTGACGAGGCTGTTCACCCTCTCGGGCGACGACCTCACCGATGATCCACATGATCAGCAACGCGGTGAGCTCCTCGGCCGGGCACGTCTCGGGCCCCAGCGAGAACGGCACCGCGTCGCCCACGCGTCTGGCGAAGCCGGTGGCCGTCCAGCCGACCGCGCCGAACTCACCGACCGAGAACGTCCCCGCGTCCGTGAGCTGCAAAGACGACGGCACGACCAGTGCGATCTCGGCATCCCGGGCGCCGTCGAGGCGGCACACGGCAGCAGTCGTGCGGGTGGTCCCGACATCGACTCCGAGTACGTACGGCAAGTCTCTCCCTCACCTGTTCGCAGGAGCGACCAGTACCTACACGGGTGAACGAGAGGCGCTCAAGCAGTGCCCCTAATCCCCTAGGGGGTCAACGAGCGTCACCCCATTGGGGAACGGGGATTCACTGGGAGTGATCCCCGATGTTGGGGGCGGCCCCGCTCTCATAGCTTCTGCGCCACACCCCAATGCCACGTCCCGCAACAGGAGTTCCTTCAGATGATTCAGCCCAGCACGCTCCACGACTTCGTGCTCAACCTGCTCAGCGACCCGTCGCTCAAGGCCGCGTTCGCCGCCGACGCTCAGGGCACGCTGGAGCAGGCTGGCCTGGCAGACATCACGGCCGTGGACGTGCAGGAGGTCATCCCGCTGGTCCTCGACCTGGTCCCCGCCGTCGACGGCCTGCCCGCCGTCAACGACCTCGACCTGTCGCTGCCGACGGACGACCTGCTCGCGGAGGGCCCGCTCGGCGCCATCAGCCAGCTGCAGGCGGTCACGTCGCAGCTGACCTCGTCGGGCCTGAACCTCAGCGAGCTCCACACCTCGTCGGCCGGCGTTCTCGCCGCTGACGAGCACGGACTCAACCTGATCGCGGCGAACAAGACCCTCGGTCAGTTCACCTCGACCAACCTGGGCCTCGGCGGCGACTTCTCCGTCATCGGCGACGTGACGTCGGTCCTCGACCAGACCGCGTCCCCGGTCACCGGCACCGCGCTCGACGTGGCCGACACCGCGACCTCGACCGTCGACTCGACCCTGTCGACCGCCACGAGCGTCGTCCCCGGCACCGACGGCATCCTCGGCCACCTCGGCGGCGTGGGCGACCTGACCCACGACACGCTGGGCGTTCTCGGCGGCACCGACGCCTCCCTGGGCGGCGCTCTCAACGTGAGCGGCCTGACCGACCTCTCCACCGGCAACGTCAACCTGTCGTCGCACGACACCATCGGCCAGGTCACCCACGCCGCCACCGGCGTGGTCGACACCGCCACCGGCGTCACCCACAGCGCGACCAGCGTGGTCGGCGACACCGCCGGCGTCGGCAACGTGGTCGGCAACGTCACCCACGTGGCGAGCGACCTGCCGGTCGTGCACGACCTCGACCTGGGCGGCCTGCTCGGCTGAGCCACCCTCCCGCGGACCGGCCCTGTCGCACCTGACAGGGCCGGTTCGGTGTCTCAACAGGAAAAACGTGAACGCGGTGAGAAACGTCACCGCCCCTCCGAACAGCCCGGTCTCCCCTGAACGGAACCGGTTCTGCGTTCGAGACTTTCACCCAAGGGGGTGAACACGGCACTATGAGTCAGGTGATGGCACCGCCCTGGCTCGACGTGCTCGACGAGACGATCGGGGCCTGCGTCACGCACCGGAGGCCCGATCTGGAGGCCCGGCTGCGCGAAAAGCGGGCACAGCAACTCGACCCCAAGTTGCGCGTACTCGTCGTCGGCGAGTCCAAACAAGGCAAGAGTCAGCTCGTCAACGCGTTGCTCAACGCGCCCGTCTGCGCGGTCGGCGACGACATCACGACGACCGTCCCGACCTTCGTGCAGCACGCCGACACCCCGTCGGCCGCGCTGGTCCGCAACTCGTCCGCACGCGGCTCGATCTTCCACACGCCGACCGAACGCATCGCCGTGCCGATCGACCAGGTCACCAAGCAGGTCTCCACGGCGCACGCGCAGCACGTCGTGCGCGCCGAGATCGGCATCCCCCGCGCGCTGCTCGACAACGGCCTGGTCCTGATCGACACCCCCGGCGTCGGCGACACCCGGTCCGCGCACACCGCCAGCACGTTCGCGACGCTGATGCAGGCCGACGCGGTGCTGATGGTGTCCGACGCGACCGGCGAGCTGACGTCCGCGGAGATGACGCTGCTCAAGAAGGTCATGCAGGCCTGCCCGAACGTCACGGTGGTCGTCACCAAGATCGACCTCGTGCCGAGCTGGCGGGCCGTCGTGGAACGCAACAGGGCGCTGCTCGCCCGCGCCGGCGTTCCGGCCAAGCTCATCCCCGTCTCGTCGGCCCTGCGGCTGCGTGCGGCGAAGACCGGTGACCAGCGGCTCAACACCGAGTCCGGCTTCCCCGAACTGCTGGCGTGCGTGCAGCGCGACATCGTGGCGAGCGCCGACCTGCTGGCCCGCCGCGCCGTCGCCGTCGTCGCGTCCAGCGCGCTCACCCAGCTCGTCACGCCGTTGCGCGAGGAGCTGACGGCCCACGACTCGTCGCGCACGGCCGCCACGATCTCGACGTTGCAGGAGGCCCAGCGGCGCGTCGACGAACTCCGCCGCCGGTCCGCGCGCTGGCAGAACGTGCTCAACGACGAGATGGCCGACCTGATCTCCGACGTCGAGTACGACCTGCGCGACCGCACCCGCAAGATCCTGCGCGAGGTCGACAAGACCTACGACGAGGCCGACCCCGCGATCGGCTGGGACCAGTTCGAGCAATGGCTGGAGGACAACCTCAACGAGGCCGCCACCACGAACTTCGCCTGGCTGATGGAACGTGCGGAGTGGGTCGCGGCGAAGGTCGCGAAGAACTTCCCCGTCTACCGGGAGGACCTCATCCCCGGTTCGGTGCTGCCCGACGACCTGCTGGAGCCCGCGAGCAAGCTGGAGAAGCCGAAGATCGAGCCGTTCTCCGTGCCGCAGAAGCTCTTCACCGGCCTGCGCGGTTCCTACGGCGGCGTGCTGATGTTCGGTCTGGTCACCTCCCTCGCCGGCATGCCGCTGATCAACGTGATCTCGCTCGGCGCCGGCGCGTTGTTCGGCGGCAAGTCGATCCTCGACGAGAGCGACCAGCGGCTCAAGCGCCGCCAGGCCGCCGCGAAGGCCGCCGCGCAACGGCACGTCGACGACTTCTTCATGAAGTTCTCCAAGGACGTCCGCGACGCCGGCCGCCACATCCAGCGCTCCCTGCGCAACCACTTCAGCACGCTCGCGGAAGAGCTGCAGGAGACGTTGCTGGAGTCGGCCCGCAGCGCCAAGCGCGCTGTGCAGGACGACCAGACCGAACGCGAGCGCCGGATGCGGGAAGGCCGCAAGGAACTGGACAAGCTGGTCACGCTCTACAAGCGCGTCCAGGCGCTCGGGGGTCCCGCGATGGAGCTCTCCGCGTGACTTTGGACCGCGTCGTCTGGTCGATGCTGCAGGAGGCGCTCGCCGTCTACCGCGACAGCCCGCGCGCCACGGCCTGGCTGCGTTCGCACGTCGAGCGCTACACCGAGCCCGTGCGCATCGCGGTGGCCGGCCGGTCGCGCATCGGCAAGTCCACTGTGGTCAGTGCGCTCGTCGGTGACGAGTTCACGCCGCAGAGCTCGTTCGTCTGGTACCGCGGCGGAACCGAGCCGCGGGCGCACGTGTTCTCCGGACCCGGCAGGCCGCACGAGGTGACGATCGGCAGGCGCGGCAGCAGGCACCACGTCGAGACCGGTCACGTCGACCGTGCGGACCGCGTCGTCGTCGAGTGGCCCGCACGGACGTTGCGGGACATCGTGCTGATCGACACCCCCGCCGAGGCGACGCCGGAGCAGGTGCTCGGTGAGGCGGACGCCCTGCTCTACCTGATGCGGCACGTCCAGGACGACGACCTGAAGTTCCTCCAGTCCGCCAACGACCACCCGATCGCCCGCGTCGCCGCGGTGCACACGGTCGCGGTGCTCGCCCGTGCCGACGAGATCGGTGCCGGACGGATCGACGCGCTGTCGTCGGCCAAGCAGATCGCGCGCCGCTACCGCCGGGACGTGGCGGTGCAACCGTTGTGCCAGAACGTGGTCTCGGTCGCCGGGCTGCTCGCGGTGGCCGCGAAGACGTTGCGGGAGGACGAGTTCCAGGCGTTGCGGATCCTCGCCTCCCTCGGCCGCGAGGAGCTGGAGGACCACCTGCTGTCGGCGGACAGGTTCGTCGGCGAGCAGTTCCCGGTGCCGATGGAACCGGCGGTGCGGCAGGCGTTGCTCGAACGGTTCGGGATCTTCGGCGTCCGGCTGATCACCGCGTTGATCCGGCAGGGCTTCGACTCCCAGGTGAAGCTCACCGGTCAGCTGGTGCAGCGCAGCGGGCTCGGCGAGCTGCGCGACTCGATCGCGATCCACTTCACCGAGCGCCGCGAGATCCTCAAGGCGCGCTCGGCCCTGCTGGCGCTGGACGTGCTGTTCCGGATGGAGCCGCGGCAGAACGCCCGCAAGCTGATGGCCGACCTCGAACGGGTCGTCGCCTCCGCCCACGACTTCCGCGAGCTGCGGCTCGTCGCCGCGTTGCAGTCCGGACGCACGAAGCTGCCGGCCGAGCTCCAGGCCGAGGCGTTGCGGCTGGTCGGCGCCGAGGGCACGAGTCCGTTGGCGCGCCTGGGTTTCGAGTACGAGGCCGATCACGGCGAGCTGCGGGAGGCGTTGCTCGACGCGCTGCTGCGGTGGCAGGCGCAGGCCGCCGACGTGCACGCGCCGAACGACCACCGCAAGGCCGCCCAGATCGTCGTCCGCACCTGTGAAGGACTTCTCCCCCAGTTCCGCTGAGGCACGATGAGTGTCATGGAGCTGGTGCGGTGGGGAGACGAGCACTTCGAACACTTGCGGCGCTGGGCGACCGACCCGCGGATGACCACGTACGTCGCCGACGGGAAGCCCTGGACGCAGGACTACGTGATCGAACGCCACGAGCAGGCGTTGCGGCACTGAGAGGACCACGGTTTCGGTCTGCACGCGGTCGTCGAGGACGGGGAGGTCGTCGGGATCGGGCAGATGCTGCACGGCGGTCCCGGCGAGATCGAGATCGGCTATTGGGTGGATCCGGACCATTGGGGCCGCGGTGTCGCGACGCGGATCGCCGAGCAGCTGCGGGACAAGGCGCTCACGTTCGCCGACCGGGTCGTCGCCGGCCACCAGGACGGCAACGTCGCTTCCGGCCGCGTGCTGGAGAAGGCCGGGCTGACGTACTTCACCAGCAGGTACGTGGGCGGAAGACTTCAGCACTGCTACGTGTTGCAGCGAAGTATGAGTGGGGTACTGCGCTACAGCGCGTTCACGAAGGATCCGGCAGGCGGCAACCCGGCGGGTGTGGTGCTGGACGCGACCGGCCTGTCCGACGACGAGATGCTCGCGATCGCGGCCGAGGTGAACTACTCCGAGACGGCGTTCGTGCTGCCGGGTTCGGGTGAGCGGGAGTTCGACGTCCGGTACTTCAGTCCCAAGGCGGAAGTGCCGTTCTGCGGCCACGCCACCATCGCCACGGCCGTCGCGCTGGCCGAACGCATCGGCGACGGCCTGCTGACGTTCCACACGCCCGCCGGTGAGATCACCATCGAGACCGCGGCCGGCACCGCGACCCTGACGAGCGTGCCGACCAGCACGTCCGAGGCAGAACCCGAGCTGGTGAAGCAGGCCCTGGAGGCGCTGGGATACGCCGAGATCGGCGACGCGCCGGTGCACGTCGGCTTCGGCGGCGCCCGCCACCTGCTCATCCCGCTGAAGGACCGCGAGCAACTGCGCACGCTCGACTACGACTTCGACGCGTTGCGCGACCTGATGCTGGCGCACGACCTGACGACCGTGCACCTGTGGTGGCGCGACGACGCGGGCCTGGTGCACGCCCGCGACCCGTTCCCGGTCGGCGGCGTGGTGGAGGACGCGGCGACGGGGGCTGCCGCCGCGGCGTTCGGCGGGTACCTGCGTGACCTCGAAGGGCCGCAACGGTTCGTCATCAGCCAGGGCGAGGACATGGGGAGGCCGTCACGGCTGGAGGTCGACGCGACCCGTGAAGATCGTCGGGTCAGCGTCACCGGGGCCGCGGTGGTCATCGGTGTTTGATTGCCGCTGCTCCGCAGACGGCGGCGAGTTCGCCTTTCAGTCGGCCGCCCGGCCGACTCGCCCGCACCGAAATGGGCTCCGCCGATTTCGGCACGAGCGGGTGACCGGGCGACCGACGCGAACTCGCTGAAACCGGCCACAGCCGGTCCCGCGCGCCCGGGACCGGCTGTGAGTGGGAGCGCACCGGTCCTCGGTACCTCGACCACCCAAGGTCCGCCGTGAGGTTGACCAGGCCGGGTGCGCTGCGGCGATGCCATGGGTTCGACGCCGCCGCCGCGGAGCGCAGGGTGCGCGGCGGCGGCGTCGAACCGCGGGGGTGCACCCTCCCGCACCGGACCCGAGTAACGCTGCCGCAAGCGCCGGGCCGGAAGATCTTGCCCCTCACTATGGCCCGATCGAAGGGTGGCGGTGCATTCAGAACGGGGATACAAGGTCTTTATGCCCGAGCTGGAGCTCCGCCACCTCCGTGCGGTTCGCACCATCGCCGAGGAAGGCAGCGTGACGAGAGCCGCGACGCGGCTCGGACTGACCCAACCCGCGCTGTCGGCGCAGCTGCGCACGGTCGAGAGACTGGTCGGCGGGCAGCTGTTCGACCGCACGCGCAACGGTTGCGTGCCAACGGACCTGGGCCGGCGCGTGCTCGGCACGGCGAGACTCGTGCTCGACGAGATGGCCCAGCTGATGAGCACGACCAAGGAGACGGACCGGCGCGGGCCGCTGTTCTTCGGCTGCATCCCGATCCTGTACTTCGCGAAGCTCGTGGAGGGGCTGCGCGAACTCAACCACGACGTGCGCGCGGAGGTGCGGCCGTCGTCGGCGGAGATCGTGGACATGCTGGAGGCCGGGCAGGTGCACGTGGCGCTGTTCGAGTTCTTCGACGGCATGCACGCGCGTGACCTGGCGGGCATCGAGCTGCGCAAGCTCGTCACCGAACCGGCGTTCGTCGCGCTGCCGGAGACCGACCCGCTCGTCGAGCAGGACGAGGTCGACCTGGCCCAGCTCTCCGACCGTGACTGGGTGACCCCGCCCAAGCAGCACATCGGCAGCCGGACGCAGATGTTCCAGGCCTGTGCCGACGCGGGGTTCGTGCCGCGGCTGACGCATCACACGGGCGAGGCGAGCATGGCCCGCGGACTGGTGGCGGGCGGCTGCGTGTCGTTCGCCGCGGCACCGTCGCGCACGGGCGAGGGCATCGTGATCAGGCGGTTGCGCGGGATGCCGCTGATGACCGACATCTTCGTGGCCACGCGCCGGGACTCCCCGGTGGCGGGGCGGGCGCACGAGGTGTTCGCGTGCGCCGCCGACGCCTACCGGTCGGTGCTCGACCGCAACCCGGAGTACCGCAAGTGGTGGGACGCGCACCCGGAGGCGCATCCCGAGTTCACCTAGACCGCGATGGGGCGGGTCGGGCGGCCGATCAGCTTCTCCAGGTCCGGGCGCACCTCGGCGTACACGCCGTCGCGGATCTCCTTGAAGAAGCCGACGACGAACGGCGGCAGGCCGGCCGCGATCAGGTCCTCGTCGCTGACGTCCTGGAACCGGTCGCCGGCGACCTCCGGGAACGACCAGGACGTCGAGCCGGTGAGCTCGTAGGTCTGGTTCTCGTGGCCTTCGGTGGTCAGCGCGACGGCCGCGCCGAGGGCGTAGTCGTCACGGGCGGCGCTCGCGACGCGGCCGTCCTTGGTGGAGACCGCGACCACGTCGCCGGCCAGCGCACCCAGGTAGTTCTCGTGGTACATGCTGTTGCGCAGGAACGTGAACGTGACGCCGGTGGCGCGGATGGCCTCTTCGGTGGCCTTGTGCACGACCGCGACGCCCGCGGGCGAGGTGTCCGCGTCGACGAGGCTCGTGTAGAAGATGTGGCCCACGCCGTGCTCCACCGCCTTGGCGATGGCGTTCTTGTGCTGCTGGATGCGGACGGCGGGATCGTGCGCGTCGGCGGACACGATCAGCAGCTTGTCCGCGCCGCGGAAGTCGAGGGTCTCGGGCTTGTCGAAGTCGCCCTGACGGACCTCGACGCCGTCCACGTCGAACTTCTCCGGGCTGCGCACGGACACGATGACTTGCTCGTCCGTGCGGTCGAGGACGTAGCGGACGACTGCGTTGCCGAACTGGCCGGTTGCTCCGGTGATGAGGATCGTCATAGCCACGAAACTAGGGTTAGCGCTAACCTGTGGAAAGTACCCACTTTGAAGTTTGGTACTTACGTGGAGGTGAGCATGCAGGTCACGATGTGTCCGGAGCGGGCGATCATGGAGCACGTCACAAGCCGGTGGGCAGTTCTGGTGCTCCAACTGCTGTCGAACGGCGAGGCGTGGCGGTTCAGCGAGCTGCGCCGCGAGCTGGAGATCGTCAGCGAGAAGATGCTCACCCAGACGTTGCGGACGCTGGAGCGCGACGGGTTCGTGCACCGCGAGGTGAGGCCGGTCATCCCGCCGCACGTCGAGTACACGCTGACGCCCCTCGGCAAGGGTGCGGCGAACCACCTCGTGGCGCTCGCGCACTGGATCAAGGCGAACCACCCGGAGGTCGCTCAGGCGCAACGGAGCTATGACGCCCCCTGAGTCACGCCGGAGTGTCGACACATAGACATCGGGTTACTCACTCGAATGCGCAGTGAAGGTTCTCACTAAACCGTGCGATCTTGGGATTTAACATCGGATGGGTCACGATTAGGGGGCGCGATCTGGCCCCTTGCCCTGGCACAATGGACCAATGGCCCAACCGTTTACCGACGAAAGCCATCCGGCGGAGCCCTATCCGGGCACACGTCCAGACCACTGTTTCGTTCACGTGGACGAAACAGGCTGGCCAGTGCGACCGGACCTCACGATGGAGTCGGGATGGCGAGTTGAGCCGGAGAACATCGATCTAGACCAATGGCTCGCAAACCACGGCGAGCCCCCGTTGGCGGCCCGAATGCCGGTGCTCGGCTACGGCTCCAACGCCAATCCCAGCAAGGTCACCTGGCTCCGCGAGGAGCTCGGCCTCGAAGGCCCCGCGGTCGTGCTGCGTGCACGGTGCGAGGGCCTTTCCGCTGTGTGGGCAGCGGGAATGCGCGCCCGCGACGGCCAGCGCCCCGCGACGTTGGCGGCAGCCCCCGGCCACGTCGAGGAGCACTCCGTCTGGTTCGCCACGCCCGAACAACTGCGCGTGCTGGACCGCTGCGAGGGCCGCGGACTGCGCTATCGCCTCGTACGCCTGCACACGGGCCGTGTGGTGCTCTACAACGGTGGCGTCATCGACAGCGTGCTGGCCTACACGGCCGGTTCCAAGAAGCGGATGCCCGTGCTCTTCAACGGCCGTATGGTCCGTTGCGAGGACGTCTCGCAGCGACGCGCCCTCGTCCTCGGCGAAAGGGCCGCCATGACCGACGGACTGGACGTGACCGAGGTGCACGGCGAGCCGTCCGCCGACGACTGGCCGGAGCTGCTGTTCGTCTACGGCACGCTCCAGCCGAACGCAAGCGCTTGGCACCTGATGGAACCGCACGTCGTCGAGGCGGAGGAGACCCACCTGCCCGGCACGTTGTTCGACACGGGCCTCGGCTACCCCGCACTGCGCCCCGGCGCCGGCCTCGGCGTGCCCGGCTTCGTGCTGCGCCTGCGATCGCCGGAGGACGCGTTGCCGATGCTCGACGAGTACGAGGGCGAGGACTACCGCCGCGTGCGCGTGGTGCTGCCGGACGGGCGGATCGCCTGGACGTACATCTGGACGGCGGCGGTGCAGGGCATGTCGGAACTGCCTGACGGGTGGGACGTCCACCAGATCCGGTCAACTACTCAACCCTGAAGAGCCAGAGCTCCCGGCTCGGCTCCTCGGGTGTTGTTCGCGTTCCTCGTCCGCCACTGGCTGTGGCGTCCGGGCCGCATCTACCCGCAGCTGCTCAGGCGGCTGCGGGTAAGGGCACGTTGACAAGTACCCACGCGCGCCGTGCCCGGTCACGGATGTTCACGGCGGCGACGACGTCGGCGGGTCCAGCGAGACCGCACCGGCGACACGAGAACGAGTCCCTGGTGGGACGGTTGGAGCGGGACGTGTGCTTGCACCTCGGGCATGTCTGCGAGGTGTAGCGGGCGTCCACCAGCAGCACGGGCACGCCAGCGCGGCGGGCCTTGTAGGTGATGTGGCGTTCGAGCTGGTGGAACGGCCACGAGGATTGCGTGGCCCGCTGGTACCGGTGGAGCCGTACCCGGTCGCGGATGCCGTGGAGTTCCTCCAAGGCGACACCACGGCCGGTGCGTTCGGCAACAGCCACGATCTCCTTGCTGATCTTGTGGTTGACGTGGGTGGCATGCCGCTGCTCACGACGTGCCCGGCGCTTCGCCCTGCGCGTCGCGGACTTGGTGCGCTTCGCTTGTAACTCGGCGCGCTTCCGTGCGTGCCAGCGGCGATACCGTTGCAGGCGGCGGCCCTGGAAGTTGGCGAGGTCCGACGTGGTGGCCAGGTTGGTGATCCCCCGATCGACACCGATCCAGTCGATCGGCTCGAACTGCGGCTTCTCCGGGATCTCGCAAGTAGCGACCAGGAACCACTTGCCGTCCCGCGACACCAGATCCGACTCGCCCCGACGATGAGCACGCAACATCACGAGCTGTTCGGGCGAGCCGGCGAACGGGACGTTCTTCAGTCGGCCCGCCGTGGTCCAGATGCTGACCGTGCGCGCGTCGAGCCCCCACGACAGGCAGCAGTCGTCAAACGGTTGTGCAGCCCACTGGCGGAACGCGATCGGCTTCGACTCGGCGTTGATCCGGCGCCGGGATCTCACACCGCCGAGGTTGCCGACGCGGATGTTCGCGCGCAAGGCGGTGTAGGCGTCGACGACCTTCTTGACCACGCGCACCGCAGGCTGAGCCGACAGTCCGAACTCGCACTTGACCGCCTGGTAGCAGAGCTTCTGCAATTCGTTGCGAGACTTCACGTTCCGCTCGAACGCCACCCGTGAAACAAAGTCGGCGGCCTCGTTGCAGGCGTGCAGGGTCGCTGCCAACGCCGACGCCTGTCCTGGCGTCGGCAGCAGCTTCACCTGGACCACCGTCTTCATGTGTCGGACCGTACCGAACACATGTTCGTGCGCAATCGGGGGACGCACCGGATCCGGTGAATTCCCGGCACGTTGTGTGGGCGTCTTGAGATTTGGGCACATCCTTCGGTGGTAGGAGGTGCACCCATGACTCGACGGTTGATCGCTTCCGGACTGGTGCTCACAGCGCTCGTTTCCGTGACGGCCTGCGGGACCAGAACCCCGGACAACGCGTCGCAAACGCTGCCGACCTCGACGCCGTCGTCCTCCGCTTCGTCCACCGCCACCGCGGTCGACACGGGCGCGGCGGCCCCGGCCGCGAAGCGGTGCGACTCGTCCGCGTTGAAGGGACAGGTCGACCCGACCGACGCCGGCGCGGGCAACCGGTACGGCAAGTTCGTCGTCACCAACGCGAGCACCGCGCCGTGCACGTTGAACGGGTACAGCGGTTTCCAGTTGGAGAACGCCTCCGGGGCGGTGCCGACCAAGCTCGAGCGCAAGGCCGATCCCGGTCCCGCCGCGCTGACGCTGGCGCCGGGCGGGAAGGCTTCGGCGAACCTGCACTGGGGTGTCGTGCCTTCGGGCAACGAGCCCGTCGAGGGGCCGTGCCAGCCCGAGCCGTCGAAGGCCGCGGCCATCCCGCCTGACGAGACGGTGCCGCTCAGCGTGCCGTGGACGCTCGGGCCCGTGTGTTCCGGTGGCCGGATCGAGATCAGCGCGTTCTACGCTTCCTGAATGGACGTACCAGGATGGCTCGCCGTGTTGCCGCACGGCGAGCGCATCGCCTTCTCGCTGCGCTCCGCCGGTGTGCCGGTCGTGGTGAGCGAGGACGTCGAGGCGGCGGTGAAGGCCGCCGACCGGCCGGTCGTCCTCATTGGACAGTTCACCGGTGCGCCCGCCGCTGTTCGTTACGCGCAAACGCATTCCGGGCTCGCGGCGTTGATCCTCGTGTCGCCGGTGCTCGGCATGTGGGACGGGGCGTCCGACGAGCTGGCCGACCTGATGGACGAGGTCAACTTCGGGCCGGCGCTCGGTGACCTGCCGACGTTGTGGTTGCACGGGTCCGACGACGAGATCGTGCCCATCTCGGACACGCGGGCGGGCACCGACCGGATCCGCGGGGTCGCGTTCGAGGAGCACATCGCCGACGGGCTGCTGACCGACGGGGAGGCTGTCACTCGGGTGCTGGAGTTCGCCCATCGGGTCGTCTGACACCATTTCGGATGTCATGGACGAAGACGACCTCGTGCTGCTGATCACCGTCGTGGTCGAGGCAGCGGACGAGCACCAGGCGCGTACCGCGTGCGACGCGCTCATCAGCCGTGCCGGCGCCCAGGTCGTGGACGCCCGTGACTGCTCCGACGAGGAGCCGGGCTGCTGGGCCGTGGTCATCACGCGGCCGAGCACGGAGAAGGCGACTCACAACGTCTCGGCGGCGCTGGCGCGGGCCGTTCGCACCTTCGTGCGCGGGCTGGGTGACGACTTCCCGACCCCGCGCGTGGCCTGCGAGCCGCCGACGGCGTGGACGGTGCTGGACGAGCCGGAGCTGATCAGCGGACTCGTGCCCGGCGCCGAGCGGGTGCTGGTGGAGGCGTGGGCTGGAGATGACCCGTTCGGTGCAGGCACTTTGCGTGACAATTCGCCCATCAGGCCGTCTTGATTCACCCGGCCGGTCTGCGATCAACACAACAGGCAGTAGGCGGCATTGTGAGAGTTGCGACACCTCTCCGCAAGGGGCCAGCGGCGCGCTCAACTGATCATTAAATCAAGGCCCGTTCGAGTGGATTCAGGCATCCACCCGGTTAGCCGATCTTCGCTCTCAACTGTGAAAATCTGGGCACAATCTCTACTGAGGGTGGTTGTACGACCGCCCTGTTCCGGGAGGGTTCGGGAGCCGACATGGCCAGCATCGAAGAGGTCCGTGCCGCAATTGCCCAGGCGATCGACAAGGCGAGTCAAAGCCAGTCGGCCCTCCAACAGGCGGCTGAGCTCGCCGAGGACGCGCAGCAGTTGCTGACATCGGTCACGCAGGGCTCCGTGCAGGCGGACGTCGAGACGACGAACGCCCAGTTCGCCCAGGTCGTGTCCGGCGTGAGCGAGCTGCAGAACTACCTCGGCGCGGGCATTTCCGGGGCCGAGGGCATCAACAGCAGGCTTTGATGGCATCCATCGCCGAGGTTCGCGCCGCGCTCGAGCAGGCGAGCGAGATCCTGCGCGAGTCGTACCGGAGTGTGCGGTCAGCGCAGGAAGGCCTCGACGAGGCGGTCGCGATCCTCGCCGAGTCCAGCGAGAACCACCACGAGTCCCTGCTTCCACCGGAGTTCGTGCGCGCGAAGGAAAGATTTCCCGATCAGCTGGAACTGATGGTGGGAACCCTAGAGCGCATCCAACGACTCACCGTGGAGCTGTGATGAGCAGGCGCGACGACCGGCGGCGGAGGATCGAGGAAGCCTTCACGGAGTTCCAGCGCGCCGTCTCGGCCGCGCTGGGCTCCGTGGCGCGTGAGCACCGGGCGCTCGCCACGGAACACGCCAAGGACATGTTCGAGTTCACCGTGCGCGGCATGGGCGTCGACCGGGCGTTGAAGGACGTGGCGCTCGCCGACGTGACCTCGTTCCTCACGGTCGACGAGAAGCGCACGGGGAACCCGCGTCAGGCGCCGCTGTCGATGCCGGAGTTCCGCGAGCGGCTCGACCAGATCAAGCACGACTGGGAGCAGTCGTACCACGAGTGGACCGCGACGGGTCCCAAGCAGCTGACGGCGCTGGTGAACTCCGTCGCGGCCGGGCCGGCGTCGTGGCCGCACGAGTCGTGGCTCGGCACGCCGGGCACGCACGACGGCAGCGAGGGCGTGCCGGAGCTGTGGCGGATCGGCACGGGCGTCGTGACATCCGCGCCCCAGGCCCAGTCGTTCCCGGTCGCCGTGCCGCTGCTGGACCAGGCCCACCTGCACATCTCGTCCACTCCGGACAGCCGCCAGCTCGCGGACACGCTGGTGGAGAACCTGTTGCTGCGAGTGCTGTCGCACTTCCAGCCGGGGCTCGTCCACGTGCACGTGTGGGACATCGGCCAGCTGACCGGGTCGTTGCCCGGGCTCTACCCGCTGACCCGCGCGAACCTGCTGACGGTGCACGACCCGGCGCGGCTGCACGAGCTGCTGGACGAGCTGTCCGAGCACATCCGCCAGGTGCACACGAAGGTCCTGGTCGACGGGCACCTGACCGTGCGTTCGGTGAGCGGCGAGGGCAGGCGCACCGAACCGTGGCGGATCGCGGTGCTGTTCGGCAACCGCAAGGCATTGAAGGAAGAACACCAGCAGCAGCTGCAACGCGTGGCGCGCAACGGTTTGGCGTGCGGTGTGCAGCTGTTCATCGTGGACATCCCGATCACGATCAACTCGCCGGTGGAGACGGTGTCGTTGCGCGGCGACGGCACGGCTTTCTGCACGATGACCGGCAAGCACGTGACGGTGACGCTGGACCGGGGTCTTCCTTCGACCCTCGTGTCGCGCGCCTGTGCCGCCATCGCGGACAAGCGTGAGGAGCGGCGGTCGCGGCTGGGCTCGTTCGGCGACCTGCTGCCCGAACGCCCGTGGACGGAGAGCTCGGCGGCCGGAGTCGTTGCGCCCGTCGGGTTCGACGACGGTGAACAGGTCTGCGTGCAGCTCGGCGACACCTCGCCGCACGCGTTGATCGGTGGTCCTTCCGGCTCCGGCAAGACGAACTTCCTGTACGCGATGCTCGGTTCGTTGTGCGCGCGCTACTCGCCGGACGAGCTGGAGCTGTACCTGCTGGACTTCAAGGAAGGCGTGTCGTTCGCGCAGTTCGCGCCGGGCCGCAAGGACCCGTCGTGGCTGCCGCACGCGCGCCTGGTCGGCGTGAACGTCAACACCGACCGCGAGTTCGGCGTGGCGTTGCTGCGCTTCCTGTCCGACGAGATGCGCAGGCGCGCGGACGCCGCCAAGCAGCACGAGGTCACCAAGCTCGAACACCTGCGCGCGGAGGATCCCGGCGGTCGCTGGCCGCGGATCGTCGCGGTGATCGACGAGTTCCAGTACCTCTTCGGCGAACGGGACCAGGTCACCGCCGCCGCGACGCAGCTGCTGGAGGACGTGGCGCGGCGCGGTCGTTCGCAGGGCATCCACCTGGTGCTGTCGTCGCAGGACGTCTCCGGCATCGAGGGGTTCTGGGGCAAGTCGGCGATCTTCGAGCAGTTCACCGTCCGCATCGCGCTGCCCAAGGCGCGCAGGGTGCTGGCGGAGCCGCAGAACGACGCCGCGGTGGAGCTGCCGCGCTGGCACGCGGTGATCAACCACGAGTCGGGCGTGAAGCCGGGCAACGAGATCTGCCGCATCCCGGACTCGACGTCCAAGGGCACCATGGACTTCCTGCAGAACGAGCTGTGGCGCCGTGAGCCGGGCGAGGCTCCTGGCCTCTTCGACGGAAGCAAGATCCCCTTCCTCGACGCGCTGCCGGACTTCCTCGAACTGCGGCCGGGCGACGCTTCACCTACCGTGTTGCTGGGACAGGTGATCGACGTCGCGGGCAGCGCGGCTCGGGTGAGGTTCGCCCGCACGCCGGGCCGCAACATCGCCGTGATCGGTTCCGTGGTCCAGGACGCGGCCGCCGTGCTCGGCGGAGCGGCCGCGTCACTGGGCAGGCAGCACGAGCCGCACGAGGCGGCGTTCACGCTGGCCTGCCTGGTGGACGAGGCGATGCCGTCCGCGTTGCACCTGGCGAAACGCCTGAGCTCGGACGGGCACGACGCGTCGGTGATCGGCATCGACGGCATCCGCGAGCTGCTGGACCGCACGGCAGCCCGGTTGCAGTCGCTGAACACCGGGACGTCCGACACGCCGCCGTCACCGCACTACCTGGTGCTGTACGGCGTGGACGCCGCACAAACGTTGCTGGAGCAGAAGGATCCGACGACGCGGATGTCCGGTGTGGACAGTCTGCGCACGGTGCTCAAGCACGGCCCGGAGAACCGCACGCACGTGCTGGGTTGGTGGCGCGGCGTGCAGAGGCTGAAGGCGTGCCTCCCGCCGGGCGTCTACGACGACATCGGCGCCTGGGTGGCGTTCGACGTTCAGGGCAAGGAACTGCTGTCGCTCGGGCCCGAACAGGTGATGGCGTGGTCGCCTCGACCACGGCGCGGCCTGTTCTTCGACCGGTTCGAGCACTCGCGGCCGCAAGTGATCATCCCGTTCGACACTGGAGAAGCGTCATGAACCCGATGATGACGACGATGTTCGAGTCGGTCCCGTCGCAGCGTCAGAGCGAGGAGGTGATCGAGGTGCCGGCGTTGTCCGCCGTTGAGCGTTACAAGGAGATCATCGCGATCGCCACCGACGCGGCTGCTCGCCAGCGCAAGCTGGACGAGGTGCGGTGCGCCGAGCTCGCCGAGCGGCTCGCGTCCACCCAGGAGCAGATCGCCGAGGTGCGCGACCGCGAACGGGTCGTGCGGATGGGCGCCGCGCTGCACTGGGAGGCGGCCGTCGAGCAGCTGTGGAACGAGCGCTGGCTGCAGATGGTGACCTTCCCGCACCCGAACGAGTCCGTCCCGCCGCGGCCCCAGGGCGAGTACAACCGAGCGATGGACCTCGCGTACCAGGCGCTGGAGGACTCGCTGGCCAAGCGAACCCTGTTGCGCCGCAAGCAGAAGGACTGAGTGCGCCGGTTACGCACCACCGCCGACGTCCGGGACGCCAGCGACGACACCCTCGTCCGCTGGGCGGCCCAGGCCTTGTCGTCCGGTGGTGCGGCCTGGGAACACCGGGGCGCGGTGGCCGTCCACGCCCCGTGCCTGACACGGCGCAGACGCCTGGTCCTGTCCGGCCCGGCAGAGGGCGTCGCCTCACTCCTCGCCGCTCACGGCCGGGGCGTGGAGCTGCGCCCGCTGTTGTCGCGTGAACTGGCCCTCGAAGTAGCGGACCTCATGCCCACGCCGTGGGTCGAGGACAAACCGTTCGGCTGGATGGACCGTTCGGGCACGCTGGATCTGCCCGACGAAGCCTGCTGGCTGTCCACGACGGACGACGTAGAACCGCTCCTGCGCGAGGCCAACCCGGACTCCTGGGCCTGGCCGGGCGAGAAGGGCGTCCGCCGCTGGGCAGGCGTCCACGAGGGCGACCGGCTGGTGGCCACGGCAGCGGAAGCGTGGTCGTCAGCAGACGTCGGCTTCATGATGGGCGTGGCCGTGCACCCTTCGCACAAGGGCAGGGGTCTGGGCCGGCGCGTCTGCCAGTTCGTGGCATCGTCCCTGCTCAACCTCTACGGCACGTGCGCGCTGTTCGTCGAGAACTACAACGCCCCGGCCATCGCCCTGTACCGCAAACTCGGCTTCGCGCACCGAGACGTCACCACTCTTCTCCCTGCGGTCTAGCTCACAGTCCGGAACAGTCTCCAGAGGCCGGTGGTTGAAACGGATAACTGATCCGCAACTGACTTGGATGGAGATGGTTCGACCATGACCAGCACCGCACTCGAGGTCCGGCTCGCGTCCCGCCCCCAGGGCTGGCCGACCGACGAGAACTTCGAGATCGCCGAGGTCGACATCCCAACCCCGGGCGAAGGCCAGATCCTCGTCCGCAACGTCTTCATGAGCGTCGACCCGTACATGCGCAGCCGCATGAACGACGTGAAGTCCTACGTCCCGCCGTTCCAGGTGGGCGCCCCTCTCGAGGGCGGAGCAGTCGGTGAGGTCGTGGCCGTCGGTTCCGGCGTGGACACCATCGCAGTCGGTGACAACGTCCTGCACGGACTCGGCTGGCGCGAGTACGCCGTCGTTCCCGCGGCCCACACGGTGAAGGTCGACCCGTCCGTCGCTCCCCTCTCCGCCTACCTGGGCGTGCTGGGCATGCCGGGCCTGACGGCCTACGCGGGCCTGCTGGCCACCGCGGAGTTCAAGGAAGGCGACGTCGTCTTCGTCTCCGGCGCGGCAGGCGCCGTCGGCCAGCTGGTCGGCCAGATCGCCCGGCTGAAGGGCGCCTCCCGCGTGATCGGCTCCGCGGGTTCCCCGGAGAAGGTCAAGTACCTCGTCGAGGAACTGGGCTTCGACGCCGCCTTCAACTACAAGGACGGCCCGGTGGCCGAGCAGCTGGCCGCCGCCGCCCCCAACGGCATCGACGTGTACTTCGACAACGTGGGCGGCGAGCACCTCGAAGCCGCCATCTCGTCCCTGAACGTCCACGGCCGGGTCGCCGTCTGCGGCGCGATCGCCCAGTACAACGACACCACCCCTCCCGCGGCCCCGCGCAACCTGGCCCAGGTCATCGCCAAGCGCCTGACCCTGCGCGGCCTCCTGGTGGGCGACCACAAGGCCCTCCAGCCGCAGTTCATCGCCGAGGTCGGCAAGTGGATCGCCTCCGGTGAGCTCAAGTACTCGGAGACCGTCATCGAGGGCGGCGTCCGCCGGGCCCCGGAGGCTTTCCTCGGCATGCTGCGCGGCGACAACACGGGCAAGATGCTCGTCAAGTTCTGAGCTCGAGTGCACGCGGGGAGCTTTCGTTCGCTCAGGCGACACGAGAGGGCCCCGCGTGCGCTCAAAGCAGCTTGCCCGGGTTGAGGATGCCGGTGGGATCCAGTTGGGACTTCACCGCGCGCAGCACGTCCACGCCGATCGAACCGATCTCGTTCTCGAGCCACGGCTGGTGGTCACGGCCAACGGCGTGGTGGTGCGTGATCGTGCCGAGTCGTGAGATGACGTCCGAGGCGGCGATCTTGGCCCGCTCCCACTGCTTCACCGGATCGTCGAGGTCCCGCGGCACCAACACGGTGAAGTACAACGAAGCCCCCGTCTCGTAAGCGTGCGAGACGTGGCACATCACCACCGGGTTCCCGAGCTCCGCGGTCAACGCCTTGCGCACCTCGTCCCGCAGCTCCGACACCTTGGACCAGTGCGTGGCGGTCTCCAGCGTCTCGACGCACACCCCGGCGTCCAGCAGAGCATCCCGCTGCCGCGGCCCGTTGAACCGCCCGTGCACCCAGGCAGCCCCCATGGCCCGTCCCAGCCGCACGGTCTTCAACCCGCTCAACGCGCTCATGGTCGCGGACCGGGATCGGCACTCCCACCCGAGGACCACCAGACAGGGTTGCGCGATCCGCCGGAACCGCAGGTACTTCTTCACCGCGGCGGCCCGGGACCCCGCGAGCTCCAGCGCGACCTCGGTCTCGTCCACATCGGACAGACGGGTGACGTCCGCCAGAGCCCCGTTCTGCGCGAGGGTCCGCACGAGCTCGACACCGGCTTCCCACCCGTCGACGACGAACCCCTCGTACCGAGGCGCGCGCGGCTCGGGCCGCACCCGGACCGACACCTCGGTGATCACCCCGAACAGCCCCTCGCTGCCCAGCACGAGCTGCTTCAGGTCCGGCCCGGCAGCAGAAGCCGGCGCGCCGCCGACGACCCATTCGCCCACGGGAGTGGCCACCCGCACGGACTCGACCATGTCCTCGAACCTGCCGTAACCGGAGGAAGCCTGGCCGGCGGACCGAGTCGCGGCGAACCCGCCGATCGTCGCCCGCTCGAACGACTGCGGCACGTGCCCGAGCGTGAACCCGTGCTTCCCCAACAGCTTCTCGGCCTCAGGCCCGGTGATCCCGGCCTGCAACACCGCGACCCGGGACACCGGATCGACGGACACCAGCGACCCGAGCCCGGCAAGATCCAGCGCCACGACCGCGGACTTCGATCCGCGCAGCGCCTCCACACCACCCACCACAGACGTGCCCCCACCGAACGGCACCACGGCGATGTCGTGCTCCACGCACACCTGCAGAACCTCGAGAACCTCGGCAGGCGACGCGGGCTGCACCACCGCGTCCGGCACCGCCGGCGTCCCGTATCCGCGATGACGCAACAGGTCCAGGTACGACAGCCCGCCAGAACGCCCCAGCCGGTCGGAGTCCTCGACCGACACGAAGCTCACCGCCTCCAGCGCCTCGAAGGCGTCCGCGGACAGCGCCGACGGAGGTGCTGTCAGGGGAACCTCGGGAAGCGGCTCTCCCAGGCCTACGCGCCGGCTCAGCCACTCCAGCGCGTGCGGCGGCAGCGGTGTGGTTTCGGTGGTCCATCTCGCCCTGGTCACTGCTACAGTGTTACACATGACGTCTCAACGTCACACTCACGACGCACTGCTCGACGCCACCCGTGAGTGTGTTCTCGAGGTGGGAGTGCGCCGGACGACCCTCACCGACGTGGCGAAACGCGCCGGCGTCAGCCGCATGACGCTCTACCGGCGTTATCCGGACGTCGACCACCTCGTGCGGGCGTTGATGACCCGCGAGTTCGCCGCTCTGCTGGAGCAGGTCGAGCGCGCCAGCAGGCAGGGCGACGCGCGGGAGCAGCTCGTCAAGCGGTCCGTGGACGCCATCCGGCTGTTGTCGGCGAACCCGCTCATGCAGCGGGTCCTCCAGCTCGACGCCGACCTGATGCTGCCGTACCTCACCGACCGGCTCGGGAGCACGCAGCGGCTGGTGGAACAGTTCCTCGTCGGGCAGATCGAGGCCGGGCACCTCGACGGGTCGATCCGGTTCGGGGACGCCAAGACGCAGGCGCGCGTGGTGCTGCTGACCACGCAGTCGATGGTGCTCTCCACCAGGCCCGCCACGTCCGGGCTCGACTTCGGCTCCCTGCTGGACGAGCTCGCCAAGCAGCTGGACGGAGCTCTGAAACCGTGAACACCTCCCTGAACGCCGCAAGGCGCCGCGACGACCTCGAAGCGGCCCAGCAGGAGGTCGCGGACGTGCTCGTGATCGGCGGCGGGGTCACCGGCGCCGGTGTCGCGCTCGACGCGGCCTCGCGAGGTCTCAGGACCGTGTTGCTGGAGGCGCACGACCTGGCGTTCGGGACGTCGCGGTGGTCCAGCAAGCTCGTCCACGGCGGGCTGCGCTACCTCGCGAAGGGCGACGTGAAGCTCGCCCACGAGAGCGCCGTCGAACGCGGCATCCTGATGACCAGGACCGCGCCGCACCTCACCCGCACGTTGCCGATGCTGTTCCCCTTGCACGCCAACGCGAACCACTTCGTGATGGCCGGACTCAAGGCGGGCAACGCCCTGCGCATCGCCGCGGGCACGCCGTCCAGTGTCCTGCCCAGGCCGCGGCGGGTGACCAGGCACGAGGCGCTGGCGCTGGTTCCCGGCCTGAACGCCGACAACCTCACCGGCGGGCTCCTCAACTACGACGGGCAGCTCGTCGACGACGCCAGGCTCGTCGTCGCCCTCGCCCGCACCGCCGCGGGGTACGGCGCGAGAATCATCACGCGCGCCAAAGTCCGGACGCTGCAAGGCGATGGCGCCGAGGCCGTGGACACGCTCACCGGCAGCACGTTCACCGTCCGGGCCAAAGCGGTGATCAACGCGACCGGTGTCTGGGCGGGCACGCTGGCGCCGGTGCACCTGCGTCCGTCCCGCGGCTCGCACCTGGTCGTCGACGCGAAAGCCGTCGGCCTCAGCGGAACCGCCTTGACGATTCCCGTTCCCGGTGAGCGCAACCGCTACGCACTCCTGCTGCCCCAGGCGAACGGCCGCGCATACCTCGGTCTCACCGACGAGCCCGTTGACGAGATCCCGGACGTTCCAACGGTTCCCGAGTCCGATGTGGACTTCCTGCTCGCGACGGCTTCCGCTGTCCTGCAACGAGAACTCACCAGGGACGACGTCATCGGCAGCTACGCGGGCCTGCGTCCGCTGCTCGAAGCCGAAGGCACGACCGCGGACCTGTCCCGCCACCACGCCGTGCTGAAGGCGCCCAACGGCGTGATCACGATCGTCGGCGGCAAGCTCACCACCTACCGCAAGATGGCGGCGGACGCGGTGAACGCGACGGAACTGACCCGAATCCCTTGCCGCACCAAGGACATCCGCCTGGTCGACGACAGGCCGCGGCCGACCACGCCGATCGCACCCGGCGTCACGGAGGCCGACGTCGTCCACGCGATCGAGCACGAGGGCGCGCTGGACGCCGACGACGTCCTCGACCGGCGCACGCGGATCGGCCTGGTTCCGGAGGACCGCGAGAAGGCCGCACCGGAGATCACGAAGCTGTTCACCGCCGTGTGAGAACGGGGCGCCCGCACCGAAGTGCGGGCGCCCCGGACAGCGCAAGAACTCGTGATCACTCGCCGATGACGGGCTTCGCGGCCTTGGGCGGGTCGACCAGGGCCTCGCCCTCGATCCGCACCTTCCGCTTGTGCTCGCCGTTGCCGCCGCCCTGCTGGCCGGCACCACCCATCGGAGCGCCACCGCCCATCATGCCGCCGGCACCACCACCGGTACCGCCACCACCGGGTCCGTGCGGCGCGCCACCACCGGCGGCAGCCGCACCACCGGCGCCACCGGCCGCCATGACGCCGGCCGCGCCACCGAACTGGGTCGCCGCGGTACCACCGGCGCCACCGCCACCGGCAGGACCACCGCCGAGGCCAGGCGGCATGCCGCCCCCGCCTCCGCCGCCCATGCCCTTGGGGATGCCGCCGCCTCCACCGCCACCGCCGCCACCACCGGCCGAGGCCGTGGTCGCGCTGTGGTCAGTGGTCGTCGGGCGGTACCAGTCGGCGTTCCCCGTGGTCGGCGTGGGGCCGAACGACGGGGGTTTGGTCACGCCACCGCCACCGCCGGCACCACCACCGGACGCCGTGGTCGTGTCGGCGGGCTCCCAGTGGCCAGGAACCCAGCGACCCTGACCGGTGCCCGTGCCGGTACCCGGACCGGAACCCGAACCCGGCGGCGTGTAGCCGGGGCTGACGTGCCCACCGGAACCACCACCGGGCGGACGGCCACCGGGGGTGCCGCCCGGCGTACCGGGCGGGGTGTAGATCGGCGCCACGTGGCCGCCTGCGCCACCACCCGCACCGCCGCCGACCGGGTACCCGCCGGACGTGCCGGCGCCGGGAGGCGTGTAGACGGGCGCGACGTGGCCGCCACCGGGGCCGCTGCCGTGACCCCCGCCGGGGCCGCCGGTGACACCGCTGGTGAACGTGCCACCCGCGCCGCTGTGGGCCTGGTTCTGCTCGGCGGACCCGAGGCCGCCGAAGCCGCCGGAGGTGGGCCGGTTGACGCCGCCACCGCCGCCACCGGCGCCCTTGTGCGCCATCGACGAGATCGCGTCGATGATCTGCTCGGCGACCTTGGCGATCTGGGAGACCTGCTTGACCAGGTCGATCAGCTTCTTCACCGAGCCGAGCAGCTTCTGCAGGAAGTCCGCCAGCTTCTTCGCGTACCTGACCGCGGTGGACACGATGTCCGCGATCGCACCCGCGATGGCCGCGCCGAAGGTGAGAACGGACGCCGCCAGCCACTGGATGATCTTCATGACCATGTCGGCGACGGCCTGGCTGATCATGTCCATGATCTGCTTGCGGACCTCGGCGACGAGCTTGCCGGCGCCCTCGACCGCGGCCGCGATGCCGTGGGTCGCCTTGGACAGCGACTCCATGCCGTCGGCGTGCTTCTTGGCCGCCGCGCGGTAGGCGTCGGCCGCCCGGCCCTGCCACTCACGGGTCTGCGAGACGCAGATGCGTTCGTACTCGGTCGCGATGCCCTGCACCTGCTGGCCCGCGGACCGGTAGGTCTGCGCCATCTTCGAGATGGACTCCGGGCTGCCGAGCAGCACGTCGAACGGCTCGCGCAGGAAGTCGACGTGCTGGATCGCCCAGCTGAAGCCGGCGGCGAGGAAGCCGCTCAACGGGTTCGCGGACATGCCGACGATGCCCATGGCCGTGTTGGCCATGCCCAGGCCGGCGTTGACCCAGTCGCCGCGTTCGATGGCGGAGTAGGTGTTCGAGATGTTGCTGATCAGCTGCTGTGTGTCGGCGCTGCTCTTGGCCTGCGACGCGGGGGTGCTCATCCCCGGCCTCCCTTGAAGCCGAACATGTTGTCGAGGTCGACCTGCTCGTACTGCTCGACCGTCTCCTTGAGCCCGGTCGCCATGTCCATCAGCGAGTTGGTGGCCTTGCCGAGCACGTCCTGCCCGAGGCCCGCCTTCTCGAGGATGAGCTGGGCGAGGAAACCGCAGAAGACGCCGAAGGCCTCGGTGGTGAGCGAACCCGGATCGCACGTCTCGGTGGCCTTGCGCAACCGCTCGGTGAGCCGGTCCACGCTCGCGGCGTGGGCTCTCAGCTCGTCGAGATCGATGTTGAAGTGCTGCTGCATGCTCTAACCCCCTCCTGCACTCAGGCCATGACGTCGGGCGGGTTCGTGAAGTACTCGTCGTCGGGCCGCGTGTCCTTGCGCTCCAACTCCGACTTCGGTTCTTCCTCGTCGGTTCCGTCGCCCGCGTATCCGTTCGGCATCTGCGCCTTCACGAAGTCGAGCGCCGGACTTTCGCCGACGAAGTCACCCATGATCTGCACGACGCGGCCGGAGGCCTCGCGCTGGGCCTTGGTGGAAGCGGCGAGCACGGCGGATGCGATCTCGCTGGGGTCCATCCCACGGGCCTCCGGCTTGATCTGCAGGTCGGTCAGCACCCCTGTCGCGTTGACCGTCACCGTGATCAGGCCGTCCGGCGAGCTTGCGCTCCCACCCACACCGCCGAGCTGGCCCACAGCCTGCTCAGCCTGCTGCTTCGCCTGCTCGATCTTGGCCCCGTAAGTCTTGAGCCACTGATCGGGGTCGATGGTCTCCATGGTCACCCCCGTTGAGTGAATTGGTCGTTCGTTCGATTCGCCGTAGACGCCCGTATCGTTTCACTCGTTCCCTGCTCACCGATACTTTGAGTCCGATTACCACCATCCGGGCTAACGAAGGGGTACACCGTGCCTGAGGGGGTGCTGGAGATCGACCGGATCTCCAAGCGCTACGGGGAGGTCGTCGCCCTGCAGAACATGTCTTTCGACGTTCGTGCGGGCGAGCTCTTCGGTTTCGTCGGCAGCAACGGCGCCGGGAAGACCACGACCATGCGCATCGCGCTGGGAGTGCTCGCGGCCGACTCCGGCGAGGTGCGGTGGAACGGAAGAACCGTCGACCTCGACACGCGGCGCCGCATCGGCTACATGCCGGAGGAGCGCGGTCTCTACCCGCGGATGAAGGTGCTCGACCAGCTGGTCTACCTGGCCGAGCTGCACGGCATGGGCACCAACGAGGCCCACACGAGCGCGGAGAACTGGATCGCGCGCCTCGGGCTGCGCGACCGCCGCTCGGACGAGGTGCAACGCCTGAGCCTCGGCAACCAGCAGCGCGTCCAGCTGGCCGCCGCGCTGGTGCACGAACCGGACGTGCTCGTGCTCGACGAACCGTTCTCCGGCCTGGACCCGGTCGCGGTGGACGTGATGAGCCACGTGCTGCGCGAGAAGGCGTCCTCCGGCGTGCCCGTGGTGTTCTCCAGCCACCAGCTCGACCTGGTGGAACGGCTGTGCGACCGGGTCGGCATCGTCAGCGAGGGCTCGATGGTCGCGAGCGGCACGGTGGACGAGCTCCGGTCGGGCGGCGTGCCGCGCCTGGTCGTTGAGTCGCCAACCACCGACTGGGCTGCCACGCTGGGTGGCGTGCGGGTGATCGAGAAGAACGGGACGCGCTGCGTGCTCGAGCTCGCCGACGGCGTGGACGACCAGGAGGTGCTGCACGCCGCGCTCGCCGCGGGGCCCGTGCACGAGTTCTCCCGCCAGCGCCCCTCGCTGACCGAGCTCTTCCGCAACGTGGTGACCACCGAGGGCAGGAGCACATGACGTCGGCCCGAGCGGTCTCACTGGTGGCGAAGCGCGAGTTCGTCACGAAGGTGCGCACCAGGTCGTTCCTCGTCGGCACAGCGGTGATCATCGCCGTGCTCGCCGGGTACGTGGTGTTGCAGTCGGTGTTGTTCGACGACCAGCAGCGCAGTGTCGTCGGCCTGAGCGGTCAGGCGACGCAGCTCGCGGATCCGTTGCGGGAGAAGGCGAAGTCGTTCGGCATCGAGGTCGAGACGCGGGACGTCACGCCGTCGGGCAACCCCGAGCAGTTGGTGCGCGACGGCTCGCTGGACGCACTGGTGACGGGCGCGCCACCGGCGTTGAAGATGATCGTCAAGGGTTCCGGCGACGAGGTGCTGACGACGGTGCTGAACGACGTGCTGCGCCAGCAGGTGCTGGTCGCGCAGCTCGCCGAGGCGGGCATCACCCCGCAGCAGGTCGCGCAGAACCTCGCGAACGTCAGCGTCGCCGTGACCGCGCTGGAACCCGTTGACCCGCAACGAGGTCAGCGCCTCGCGGTCGGGTTGATCGTGGCCGCGCTGCTGTACTACTCGTTGCTGGTCTACGGAACGATGGTCGCGCAGGGCGTGGTCGAGGAGAAGTCCAGCCGGGTCGTGGAGATCCTGCTCGCGACCGTGCGGCCGTGGCAGTTGTTGCTGGGCAAGGTGATCGGGCTCGGCGCGGTCGGCCTGCTGCAGCTGCTGGTGATCTCCACGGTGGGGCTCGGGCTCTCGTCGGCGTTCAACGTCGTCGACGTGAGCGAGCTGGGCGGCGCGGCCCTGCTGACCGGTGTGCTCTGGTACCTGCTCGGTTTCTTCCTGTACGCCACCGTGTTCGCGTCCGCCGCGTCACTGGTGTCCAGACAGGAGGAACTCCAGTCGGTGCTGACACCGATCAGCATGACGATCATCGTGGCGTTCGTGGCGGGCATCAACCTGATGATCGGCAGTCCGTCCGGCACCACGGTGATGGTGCTGTCGTTGCTGCCGCCGTTCGCCCCGATCCTGATGCCCGGCCGGATGGCGATGGGTGTCGCCACCTCGTGGCAGGTCGTGCTCGCGGTCGTGTTCGCCCTCGCCGCCATCGCCGCGATCACGTGGCTGGGCGGCAAGGTCTACGCGAACGCCGTGCTGCGAACGGGTGCGCGCGTCAAGCTCCGCGAAGCCCTCCGGGTCTAGGTGTGGACGCGGGCCAGGCCAGGGAGCTGCTGCGGCGGCGCGTCGACGCGTACTCGGACGAGTTGTGCGACAAGGCGATGCGGATGCTCGACCAGCTGACGGCGCTGCGCGGGTCGGTCGGGCCCGAGACCCGGCCGGCGGTGGACGCGGCACTCGACGCGTTCGTCGCCGCCTGCCGCAAGGTCGCCTTCGACCACGCCTTCTTCGGCTCCCGGCCCGGCCCGCGGCCGCAGTCGCGCCTGGTCGCGGCCCAGGACCAAGCCGTCGTCGACGCGGTGGTCGACGGGCTCGACTCGCTCCAGCAGCTGTTCAACCGGCACGCCGAGTTCCAGGAGTGGGTCGACGCGAACAACAACGCGATGGAGTACCGGGCGGCGGCGACCTACGTCCAGCACGCCCGCGTGACGCTCACTTGATCGCCTGGTAGCGGTCGAGCGCGACCTGGCGTTCGACCGCGTGGTCCACGACCGGTTCCAGATCCGCGGAGTCCGGCGCGTACTTCCGCACGTACGCGCCGTCCGGGTCGAACTTCTTCGCCTGCGTCACCGGGTTGAACACGCGGAAGAACGGCGCGGCGTCCGTGCCGCAGCCCGCGACCCACTGCCAGTTGTGCTGGTTCGACGCGAGGTCACCGTCGATCAGGTGCTCCATGAAGTGCCGCGCGCCCCACCACCACGGCAGGTGCAGGTCCTTCACGAGGAAGCTCGCCACGATCATGCGCACCCGGTTGTGCATGAAGCCTTCCCGCAGCAGCTGCCGCATGCCGGCGTCGACGATCGGGTAGCCGGTGCGGCCCTGCTTCCAGGCCTCGAACAATCCCTCGTCGTTGTCGTGCCGCATCCTGTCGAACTTGCGGTCGTAGTTCTCGCGCGCGGTCTCCGGCCGGTGCCACAGCACGTCGGCGTAGAACTCGCGCCAGGCGAGCTCGCTGCGGAACGTTCCGTCACAGTCCTGCAGGAGCGTGCGGGGGTGCAGGACGCCGAACCTCAGGAACGCCGACAGCCTGCTCGTGGCGTCGAGGTCGGGCCGGTCGCGGGTGGAGTCGTAGTCCGCCAACCGTTCGTCGCGGAACTTCTCCCACAACGCTTGTGCATCCGGAAGCTTTTCTTCAACGGCCGGAATCTTGGTGCTGTGCTTCGGTTTCACCCAGTCCACAGTGGACGCTTCGGTGTCGGCGGGC
Organism: Lentzea aerocolonigenes; assembly: GCF_000974445.1. Taxonomy (GTDB): domain Bacteria; phylum Actinomycetota; class Actinomycetes; order Mycobacteriales; family Pseudonocardiaceae; genus Lentzea; species Lentzea aerocolonigenes. The sequence goes on along the minus strand of NZ_BBOJ01000014.1, from coordinate 51,885 downwards.
TTGCGCCAGCCGTGGTCCAGCCAGGCGTTGCGGAACGGCGTGAAGACCTTGAACGGCGTTCCGTCCTGTTTGCGCACCCTGCCGGGCGTGACGGCGTAGGGCGAGCCGGAGCGGACGAGCTCGACGTCCCCCAACGCCTCCTCGACGGCTTCGTCCCTGCGGCGCCCGTACGGCGCGCAGTCGGCGGTGATGTGGACGCTGCCCGCCCCGATTTCCTTCGCGATGCGCGGAACGGTCTTCACGGGGTCGCCGGGCACGACCATCAGCCGTCCGCCGAGTTCGTCGTTCAACGCGTGCAAACACCGGTGCAGGAAATCGATTCGGGGCTGTCCCGACGGTTTCAGCAACCTGTCGTCGAGAACGAACAACGCGAGTGCGCGAGGTGACCTTTCCGCGGCGGCAAGAATCGCCGGATGATCGGACGTCCGCAAATCGCGGCGGAACCAGACGAGCGACGGGGAACTCACCGTTCGACGCTAAATCGACCGGGACGAGTCTGCACGACGAGCGACCTCGGCCACGAGTTCGAGCGTGATCAGCCGGACCATTCGCAGGAGCCGGCCGTAGTAGTGGGCCGCGTAGGGCCGGTAGTGCTCCGACCGCGGATCCGCGAACACCGGGACCACTTTGCGCAGGTCGTCGAGGCAGCGCGACGCACACCAGAGGGTGTGCTCGCTGAGTTCACCGTTGGTCTCCAGCCAGCTGGAAACACAGCCGGAGGCGTCCGCGTCGATCAGGACCAGTTCGACGCCCGCGATCTCCACGCCGTGCTGGCCCTTCGGGTACCGCAGCTTCCTGTGCTGCTCGTACAGCCGAGCCACCTCGGCCCGCACGTCCGTCACGCATCACCCCCAGAACGCGCGAAAGGCGCGCCGCCCGTGGCGACGCGCCTTCAGCTTGTCAGAACTAGGCCGTGATCAGCGGTTCTCCATCGCGATGAAGTCGCGCTCGGTCGGGCCGGTGTAGATCTGCCGCGGACGGCCGATCTTGGTGGCCGGGTCGTTGATCATCTCGCGCCAGTGCGCGATCCAGCCGGGGAGCCGGCCGAGCGCGAACAGCACGGTGAAGAACTTGGTCGGGAAGCCCATCGCCCGGTAGATCAGACCCGTGTAGAAGTCCACGTTCGGGTAAAGCTTGCGGGAGATGAAGTACTCGTCGCTCAGCGCGGCCTCTTCCAGCTGCTTCGCGATGTCGAGCAGCTGGTCGTCGGCGCCGAGCTTGCCGAGGATCTCGTCGGCCGTCTTCTTGATGATCGCGGCACGCGGGTCGTAGTTCTTGTAGACCCGGTGGCCGAAGCCCATCAGGCGGACGCCGTCCTCCTTGTTCTTGACCTTGTTGACGAACGACTTCACGTCGCCGCCGTCGGCCTTGATCTTCTCGAGCATCTCCAGCACCGCGCTGTTCGCGCCGCCGTGCAGCGGGCCGAACAGGGCGTTGATGCCCGCGGAGATGGACGCGAAGAGGTTCGCCTCGGAGGAGCCGACCAGGCGCACGGTCGACGTGGAGCAGTTCTGCTCGTGGTCGGCGTGCAGGATGAACAGCAGGTCGAGCGCGCGGACCAGGTCCGGGTCGAGGTCGTAGGCCTCGGCCGGGAAGCCGAAGGTCATGCGCAGGAAGTTCTCCACCAGGCCAAGCGAGTTGTCCGGGTAGAGGAACGGCTGGCCGATCGACTTCTTGTACGCGTAGGCCGCGATCGTCGGCAGCTTCGCGAGCAGGCGGATCGTGGAGATCTCGACCTGGTTCGCGTCGAACGGCGACAGCGAGTCCTGGTAGAAGGTCGACAGGGCCGACACCGCGGAGGACAGCACCGGCATCGGGTGCGCGTCACGCGGGAAGCCGTCGAAGAAGCGCTTGAGGTCCTCGTGCAGCAGGGTGTGCCTGCTGATCTTCTGCGAGAAGTCGTCAAGCTGGGCCTGGGTGGGCAGCTCGCCGTAGATGAGCAGGTAGCTGACCTCGATGAAGTTCGAACGCTGGGCCAACTGCTCGATCGGGTACCCGCGGTAACGCAGAATGCCCGCGTCACCGTCGATGTAGGTGATCTCGGAGGAGCAGGAGGCCGTGTTGACGAAACCGGTGTCCAGGGTTACCAGACCGGTCGTCGACAGCAGTTTGCCGAGTTCGATGCCGGACGCGCCTTCGGTCGCCGGCACCACCTTCATCTCGAGCTCTCCGCCCCCGTGGCGCAGCGCGACGGTCTGTGGGTCGTTCGGCGCAGTCGTCGCGTCGGGCATTCAAGTCCCTCTCAACGCTCGGACGGGGTGGCGGCAGGTCGCACGGCCTGCCGACGTCTCGGACCACCCCGTTGGGATCTGAGTCTTCAAGTTCACTCACGCTAGTCGGCGGAAGGCCCGCCTCGCAGCAGCGGTGTGAACCGATTCTGTGAGATGGGACCGGCATCACATCCGTAATGCCAGGTTTCTAGCGCGGCTCCCCCACGGTAGTCCGATCCTCCGTTTTATCCACCCAACGCGGCGGTGAGTTCGCTCGCAAAAGGGGGTTCGGCGCCTGCGCGCGAACATGTGATCGCGGCCGCAGCACCGGCGAAGGTCAATGCCGCGGCCCATTCCTCGGGTGAGAGCGCGCGCACCTTCTCCACGCTCAGCGCGTCGTGGTCGTGCAGCCACGCGAGCAGGGCGCCTTGCACGGTGTCCCCGGCCCCGATCGTGTCGACCACGTCCACCTTCACGGGTGGCACGTCGACCTGTCCCGTGGCCGTGATCACCGAGAGACCGTCGCCACCTTTCGTCAGCACGACGGCGGCCGGTCCCTGTGAAATCCACGTCCTTGCGATCTCGATCACGTCGCCGTCTTCCGCGAGCCACTGAGCGTCCTCGACCGAGACCTTCAGCAGCCCGACGTCCGGCAGCCACGACCGGAACCGCGCGCGATACGCGCCCGGATCGTCGATGAGCCCTGCCCGGATGTTGGGGTCGAGCGCGGTCAGCAAGCGCTTGCTCTCGCGCCGCAGCACCGTCTCGTAGACCGAGGCGCCGGGCTCGAGCACCAACGACAGCGTGCCGAACGACACGGCCCTGGCTTCGGAGGGCAAGGGCCCTGGATCCTCGACGAGCCGGTCGGCGGTGCCGTCGACGTAGAACGCGTAGCGCGCGGACCCGTCCTCCGCGAGCCCGACGACGGCCAGCGTCGTGTTCTCAAGTCCGCGCTGGACCAGCTCCGTGCTCACCTTCGACGCGTGCAGCCTCTTGATGAGCTGCTCACCGAAGTGGTCGGTCGACACCCGCGACAGGAAGCTCGTCGGCACGTCCAGCCGCCCGAGCGCGACCGCGACGTTGTACGGTCCGCCACCCAGCTTCGGCGCGAGCGGCGCGAGCTCGTCCTCACCGACCGGCACCATGTCGACCAGTGCCTCACCAGCAACCACGATCACTGCGTTCTACTCCCTCTGGTGGGCTCCGGTCCTCTGCAGACCATCCAACAACAGTTCCCCCAGTGCGGTGAACGCCTCAGCGTCCGAAACGCCTGCCCGTTTCGTGAGGACCCCGGTCTGGATGCTCTCGATGAGCAACCCGGCCATCTCCGCGAACAACGTCGCGTGCACCTCGCGGAAGACGTGCAGCTCGACCCCGTCCTGGATGAACGCCTTGATGCGCTCGGCGGCGGCACGGGCGTTGCGCTCGTAGGTGGCCCGCGTGGGCGGGAAGTCGGACACGTCCGCGATGAACGCGGCCGAGGCCTTGTTGAGCTCCTCGGCGGCTCCCGCGAGGTAGCTGCCGATGCGTTTGCGCACGTCGTTGAGGCCCGCGATGCGCTTCTCGATGCGTTCGGCCGCACCCTTGAAGTACCGGCCGACCACCCGCACGGCGAGCTGTTCCTTGCTGCCGGCGAGCGCGTACAGCGTCGACTTCGAGCAGTGCAGCCTGCCCGCGATGTCATCCAGCGTGAGATGACCGAAGCCCTCGGTGAGGAAGAGAGCCTCCAACCGGGTGAGCAGCTCGGCCTGCCGCTGCGTGAGAGCCCGCGTCATAGGTGACGACCCTGCCACATTGACTGGTAACTGTACTGGCGTACGTCCTACAGTACTGCTAACAGTACTAACCGGAGGTCGACGATGCCCGCCGAGCGGCTGCTCCCCACCCAAGAGGCCGAGGACCTGATCGCGCTGGTCAAGGAGATCGCGCGGGACGAGCTGAAGCCTCACGCCGCGGACGCCGAGGAGAACGAGAAGTTCCCCCGCGAGGCGTTCCGCCTGCTGGGCAGGTCAGGCCTGCTCGGCCTCCCGTACCCCGAGGAGTTCGGCGGCGGCGAGCAGCCCTACGAGGTGTACCTGCAGGCGCTCGAAGAGGTCGCCTCGGCGTGGATGACGGTCGCCGTCGGCCTCTCCGTGCACGTGATGTCCTGCTACGGCCTGGCCACCTTCGGCACCCGCGAACAACAGGACCGCTGGCTCCCCGAGATGCTCGAAGGCGAGCTCCTCGGCGGCTACGCCCTGTCCGAGGTCCAGGCGGGCTCCGACCCGGCAGCCATGTCGACCCGAGCCGTCCGCCAGGGCGACGAGTACGTCGTGAACGGCACCAAGGCGTGGATCACCCACGCCGGCGCCGCCGACTTCTACACCCTGATGGCCCGCACGTCCCCCGACGCGGGCCGTGGCATCTCCTGCTTCCTGGCCCCCGGCGAGACCGAGGGCCTGACCGCCGCCACCCCGGAACGCAAGATGGGCCTCACCGGCTCCATCACCGCACAGCTCCAGTTCGACGACGTCCGCTTCGGCACCGACCGCCTGATCGGCAACGAGGGCGACGGCCTCAAGATCGCACTGTCCGCTTTGGACTCGGGCCGCCTCGGCATCGCGGCCTGCGCGGTTGGCCTGGCCCAAGCGGCCCTCGACGAGGCAGTCGCCTACGCCAAGACCCGAACCCAGTTCGGCCGCCCGATCATCGAGTTCCAGGGCCTGGAATTCCTCCTGGCCGACATGGCCGCCGCAGTGGAATCAGCCCGAGCCACCTACCTCCAGGCAGCCCGCAGGCGCGACCGTGGCCTCCCGTTCCGCCAGCAGGCGTCGATCGCCAAACTGATCGCCACCGACGCGGCGATGAAGGTGACGACCGACGCCGTGCAGGTCCTCGGCGGCGCGGGCTACACCCGCGACTTCCCGGTGGAGCGCTACATGCGCGAGGCCAAGGTCCTCCAGATCTTCGAAGGCACCAACCAGATCCAGCGCCTGGTGATCGGCCGAGGCCTCCGCTAAACGCGCTCGCGGTAGAAGGGGTCGGCCACGACCCCTTCCCCAGTGCGCTCGTCGAACGTGTAAACCTCACGCCCCTGCACATAAACGTGCAAGGCCCGGCTCATCACGTCCAACGGATCCCCGGACCAGATAACGACATCTCCATCAAGCCCAGGCTTCAACGCGCCAACCCGATCATCCAGCCCCATGATCCGAGCCGGGTTGACCGTGATCGACTTCAACGCCACATCACTGTCGAGCCCTTCCTTGACCGCAAGCGTCGCCTGGTGGACGAGGAAGTGGATCGGCACCACCGGATGGTCCGTGGTGATCGCCAGCTCCACCCCCGCACGCGCCAGGATCCCGGGGTTCCGCAACCCCCGGTGCCGAAGCTCCACTTTGGACCGCGAGGTGAACAGCGGCCCGATGATGACCGGAATCCCCTTGTCCGCAATGACATCCGCGATCAGATGCCCCTCGGTCCCGTGGTTGAGGATCAGCTTGTACCCGAACTCCTCAGACAACCGAATGGCCGTGGCGATGTCATCGGCCCGATGAGCGTGCTGGCACCAGGGCAACTCACCGCTGACGACCTTGCCCAGGATCTCCAACGTGTTGTTGCGGTCAAAGGCCTTCCCGTCGGCCTCAGCCTCAGCCTTCTTGGCCAGATAATCCTGTGCCTTGGTCAACTCGTCCCGAATGACCGCAGCAACCCCTTGCCGAGTGGACGGCAACTTCCCCTTGTCCCCGTACACCCGCTTCGGGTTCTCACCAAGAGCACTCTTGACGCTGACCGGCTCCTTGACCAGCATCTCGTCAACCGTGCGCCCCCAACACTTCACGGCCACGGTCTGCCCACCAATGGGATTACCCGACCCGGGCTTGATCACCGCAGTGGTGACCCCGCCACTGAGCGCGTCGGCAAACCCGAGATCAGCAGGGTTGATCGCGTCAAGCGCCCGCATCCGAGCCCCAACGGGATCGGTCATCTCGTTGGTGTCCTGCCCGGCCCACCCCTCGGCCTCCTCATGCACACCGATGTGCCCATGAGCCTCGACGAAGCCGGGCAAGACCCAGGCCCCGTCAGCATCAACAACCTCAACCCCGTCGGGGATGTCAACATCAGCCCCAACCGCGACGATCTTCCCGTCCTGAATCAGGACGGTGCCGCCCTCGACGGGTTCGCCAACGACGGGCACGACATAGCCCCCGGTAATCGCGATGTCCATGGTTAGCAACGCTAACGGTCAAACCCGACGGCGACCAGACCAAGCACGAAGTGAGGGCAAGGGCGGGGGCGGACACGGAGCCAGGGGACGAGCATCAAGCCGAGGCCGATGCCGAGGCCGAAGGCGAGGCGAGGCGATGGCGCAGCCGAGCCGTCCTTGCCCTAAACGCGAGGTTCCGGCGGTGTGGTCCCGTCACGAGTCGTGCCACAGCTCTTGTCGCGCCCGAGGGGAGAGGTCAAGTCGCACGCTTTTCGCGACTTGACCTCTCCCCTCGGGTGTGACTCGCTCCTGGCTCGACTCGGGACGGGACCACACCGCCCGAACCGCACCACCAACGCAACGCGCAGCCGCCGAAAGCAACCGGCGTGCCATCAACCCACCCACGGCGCTGGCCGGTCTTTGATCAGATTGGCGGGGTAAGGGCAGAGCCCCCAGCTTGAAACAGGAACGGGCCACGGCGACGCAACCAGCCTACGGACACGAAACAGGCAAGCCGCCAACGCAACCGGGGAACGACCTACGAACCCGAAGCGTCAGAAACCGGCCGAATCCCCCACCGAGCCCCCCAAGACTCCCCAGGCGAAACCCAAATCAAATCCACCCCAGAATTCAAGGCATCCGGCGGACAGGTCATGGGCTCAACAGCCACAGCCCGCCCCCGCCCAGGATAGGAATCCGGCGTATAAACCTGAACCCAGGAAAACGCCGGATCAGCCCAAACCTCAACCCCGAACCCACCACCAACGAGCGAGTGATGGATCAACCCGTCCCCAGCAGGCTCACATCCCCCGAACGGAGTGTCCAACCGAACCCCGTCAAGCGAACGCCCCTCCCGGAAGTCGAACTCGGTCCCCTCCACAGGAACAGCCGCCCCAGACGGCACCATCCGCTCAACATCCAACGGCAACACAGTGGAAGCCGCCAACGTCAAAGTACAAGAATCAGTCGAAGCACGACCGGCCCGAGGATAGGGATGCGTCCCCACCCCGAACGGCGTAGCAACATCCCCGACATTCTTGACCCCATGCGTCACGGTCAACCCGCGATCATCCAACGCATAGGAAACAGTGACCCGCAAAGCAGCAGGCCACCCGGCCTGAGGCTCGATCAAAGTCTGCAACGACACCAACGACCCGGTGTGCTCCAAAACCGACCACGGACGCCGCCGAACCAGCCCGTGAATAGCATTCCCCCGAGCCGGCTCAGTGACCTCCAGCTCCTGAACCACCCCGTCAAGCACCCACGAAGCCCCAGCAGTCCGATTGGGCCAAGGCACCAGCACCGCACCGGCGCTCATCGGCGGCTTCTCGTCGGCCCCGAACGTCTCCACATACGGAACGCCGTCCACCTCGAAAGACCGCAGGCCCGCGCCTACAGTCGTGATCACAGCGGTGGCACCCTCGTACGAGATCCCCAACATGAGGCTGAAGCCTACGGGGCCAACGGAAGGACGACTCCATGAAGGTTCACCACCTCAACTGCGCCACGATGCGGCCGCCGCTGGTGGCGGGCGGGATCGTGGCCCACTGCCTGCTGATCGAGACCGACCAGGGCCTCGTCCTGGTCGACACCGGCTTCGGCACGAACGAGGTGACCAACCCGAAGGGCACGATCGATGGGCTCAGCCGCGCGCTGCTCAAGCCGCTGCTCGACATCAACGAGACCGCGATCTCCCAGGTCGAGAGGCGCGGGCACACCGCGGAGGACGTCCGGCACATCCTGCTCACCCACCTCGACCTCGACCACGCCGGCGGGTTGCGGGACTTCCCGAACGCCACCGTGCACGTGCTGGACACCGAGCTGGAGAGCGCGACCAACCCGCGCAACGTCAAGGAGCGGGCGCGGTACCCGAAGGCGCAGCGGGACGGGGTCACGTTCCAGACGCACAAGGCCGAGGGCGAGGACTGGTTCGGGTTCGAGGCGGTCAGCAACATCGCCGGGCTCGGCGAGGACATCCTCCTGGTGCCGCTCATCGGGCACACCCGCGGCCACACCGGCATCGCGGTCAAGGGAGACGACGGCTGGCTGCTGCACGCCGGCGACGCGTACTTCTACCGCGGCGAGATCGAGACGCCGCCCAGCAACATCCTCGCGCTCAAGCTCACCGCCAAGCAGACCGAGACGATCCGCGAGCAGCGTCTGTCCAACGTGGAACGGCTGAAGGAGCTCAAGGCCCGGGGCGAGGTCGAGGTGTTCTGCGCCCACGACCCGGTCGAGCTGGCCAGGCTGGCGTGACGTTCATCCACCAGATCCGGCTCGACGAACACCACGACACGCACCGCTACCCGTTCACGCTCCCGGTCGTCCAGAACCTGATCAAGAACCCGATCGAGCTCCGCAAGCCCGTCACGTTCCTCGTGGGCGACAACGGTGCCGGCAAGTCGACGCTCGTCGAAGCGATCGCGGTCGCGGCCGGGTTCAACGCGGAGGGCGGCACGCAGTCGTTCAACTTCGCCACCAGAGCCACCGAGTCGTCCCTCGGCGACCACCTGACCCTGCGCTGGGGCACCAGGAAGCCGAGAACCGGCTTCTTCCTCAGAGCCGAGTCGTTCTACAACGTGGCCACCGAGATCGACCGCATCGGCCAGGGCATCCACGCCTCGTACGGCGGTAAGTCGTTGCACGAGCGGTCGCACGGCGAGAGCTTCATGGACCTGATGACGCACCGGTTCGGCGGCCGCGGCCTCTACGTGCTGGACGAGCCGGAGGCCGCGCTGTCGGTCAAGGGGTGCCTCACCGTCCTGCGACGCATGCACGAGCTGGTGGCAGAAGGCTCGCAGTTCATCATCGCCACGCACTCGCCGATCCTGCTCGCCGCACCTGGCGCGCAGATCCTGGAGATCACCGACGGCGCGATCGACGAAGTTCCTTACGACGCGGCGGAACCGGTCACGCTCACCCGGAACTTCCTGAGTGAGCCCGACCGGTTCCTGAGGCACCTGCTGGACTGAGCTACTTCGACAGGTTCTCCGGGTGGATCTCCACCTTGCCGTTCGCAACGCGGTTGATGCCCCACAGGACGAGTCCTGCGAGCAGCAGCCAGCCCGCGGTGGTGTAGTCGCTCCACGGGCGGCCGGACGTCCAAGGCAGGACCAGGTAGGCGCAGCAGATCGCGCCCAGCACCGGTGCCCACGTCGGTGCGCGGAAGTGCTTGTGCTCCACCTTCTCCTTGCGCAGCACCAACAGTGCGACGTTGACGATCATGAAGACGATCAGCAGCAGCAACGAGGTCGTGCCGCCCAGCTTCGCCACGGTTCCCGTCGACACCAGGATCACCGCGAGGCCGGTGGTGAACACGATGGAAATCCACGGCGTGCGGCGGAACGGGTGCACGGTGTTGAAGAACTTGGGGATGATCCGCTCGTTCGCCATGCCGTACAGCAGCCGCGACGCCATCAGCATGTTGATCAGCGCCGAGTTGATGACCGCCAGCAGGCCGATCAGGGCGAAGACCCACAACGGGAAGCCTGGCGCGCCCACCGACACGACCTTGAGCAGTGCGTTCGTCTCCGCCTTCGCCAGTTCGTTCGCGGGGATCAACAGCGACGCCGTGGTCGTGACGAGGACGTAGATCAGCGCGGCGATGCCCATACCCATGAGGATCGCGCGCGGGAAGATCTTCACCGGGTTGTGGCACTCCTCCGCCATGTTCACCGAGTCCTCGAACCCGACCATCGCGAAGAACGCCAGCGCGGTCGCCGAACTGATGGCGATCATGATGCCCTTGCCGCTGGGGTCCTCGACCTGGGTGAGACGGCTCGGGTCACCGTCGCCGACCATGATCGCGTACGCGCCGATCGCGATGACGATGAGCAGACCGGACAGCTCGATGCAGGTCAGGACGACGTTCGCCTTCACCGACTCCGAGACGCCGCGGAAGTTCACGAGAGCGAGAAGGATGACGAAGACGATCGCGAGGAGGGTCCAGACGAACGCCTCCTTGGAGGTGGTGATGGAGAAGAACTCCACGAGCAGCTGACGCAGGTAGGTGTTGCCGAAGGTGAGCGCGGCCGACGAGGCCGACGTGAGTCCGGAGCACATCACCGCGAAGGCGACCATGAACGTCAGGAACTGGATCTTGAACGCTCTGTTCGTGTAGAGGGCGGCCCCCGCCGCCTTCGGGTACTTGCCCACGAGTTCGATGTAGCTGAACGCGGTCAGGAAGGCGACCACGAACGCCAGGACGAAGGGCAGCCAGAGCGCGCCGCCGATGTTCTTGGCCACGCTGCCGACCAGAGCGTAGATACCGGTGCCGAGGATGTCGCCGACGACGAAGAACAACAGGAGCTTCGGGCCGATCGCCCGTTTCAGTTCCGGTTGCTCCGTTTGTGGAGTCGCTTCAGCCATGCCCTCAGATTGTGCCCGTTTTGCCTGGGTACCAACGTGAACGGGCGATTACCTCACCCATATGGTGTAACAATGAAACGCACGGCAACTCTGCTCGTCGCAGCGATCGCGCTGGCTGCCTGCACGTCCGCACCGCCGCCCGCCCAGCCGACTCCGCACTCCGACGTGAAGAGCCTCGTCGCCGCGGTGTCCAAGGCGGTCAACGAGAAGAAGACCTACCGGTTCACCATCGCACCGCCCACGACCGGCGGTGTCACGGCCCCGGCGAACGGCGCGGTCCGTCTCGGTGACGTGCCGAGCATCGACGCCACCACCAAGCGTCCTGTCCAGACCGGTGGCGTGGAAGAGGAACTGCGGTTCATCTCGACCACAAAGGACAGCGCGTTCGTGAAGGTGCCGCCGGTGTTCGGGCTGCCCGCGGACAAGCCGTGGGTGAAGCTGGAGCGCAAGGACACCGACGACTTCACCAACACGATGCTCGGCTTCCACGACGTGATCTACCAGCAGGCCGTGTTCACCACCTACCACCTGCCGGTGATCCAGGCGGGTGGCGAGCTCAAGCTGACCGCGCAGACCGGCGACAAGACGCGTTACTCGATCGCCGTCGACTACAAGAGGGCCTACGACAACCTCACCGACGAGAACCTGCGCAACGAGGTCAAGCTGGCCCTCGACCAGGGCGTCACGGGCTCCGCGGGCGAGCTGGAGCTGAACGGCAGCGGCCTGCCGATCCGGATCAAGTTCTCCACCCAGTTCCAGAACGCGCTGATCATCGACGAGGCCCGTTTCTCGGACTGGGGCACCGACGTGAAGATCGCCGAGCCGAACGCGAACGAGATCAGCTCGCGGAACTGACGACCCGGTAGCGCCAGATCGCCGGCAGCAGCACCACGGCGACGACGGTCGCGACGATCACCAGCACCCCACCCGCGGTCACCGCCGCGGCCGTGCCGAACGCCGCACCACCGGTGCCGTGCAACAGGTCCGCGATGCGCGGCCCACCCGCCACGACGACGATGAAGACGCCCTGCATCCGCCCGCGCATCTCGTCCGTCGCGGCCGACTGCAGGATCGCGCCGCGGAACGCCATCGACACCATGTCCGCGGCACCCGCCAACGCGAGGAAGGCCGCCGCGACCCACAAAGAACCGGCCAGACCGAAGCCCATGATCGCGAGGCCCCAACCCACCACGGCCAGCGCCACCGCGACACCGTGCCGCTGCACGCTCGAGATCCACCCGGACGTGAGCCCGCAGAGCACCGCACCGACGGGAATCGCCGCGAACAGCACGCCCAGCGCGAACCCACCGCCGGCCGGGTCACCGAACGTGTGCTGGGCCATCTCCGGGAACAGCGCCCGCGGCATGCCGAACACCATCGCGATGATGTCCAGCAGCATGCTCGCGAGCAGCACCTTCTGCGCCCACAGGTACACGAACCCGTCGAGCACGTCCCGCAGCCCCGCACGCCGCACCACACCGTCCAGCGGAGGCATCGCGGGCAGCTTCCACACCGCGTAGACCGTCACGACCAGCGCGATCGCGTCCACCAGGTACAGCGTCGACAGCCCGACGACCGGCATCAACGCACCCGCGAGCAGCGGCCCGAGCACCGCACCGAACTGCATGACCGTCGACCCCAGCGCACCGGCCGACGGCAACAGCTCGGCGGGCACCAGCCGTGCGATCGACGCGGACCGTGCGGGCGCGTTGGCCGCGAAGAACACCTGCTGGAGACCGAGCAGCGCGATCACCAGCCACACCGAGCCGACGTTCAACGCCGCCTGCGCCCACAGCAGCACCGACGACACAGCGATACCGGTGTTCGTGACGAGCAGCAGCTTGCGCCGGTCGACGGTGTCCGCGATCGCACCGCCCCACAGCCCGAAGACCAGCAGCGGAACCAGCGCGACACCAGCGGCGATGCCGACCCACGCCGACGACCCGGTGAGGTCGTAGACCTGCTTGGGCACGGCAACGGCGGTGAGCTGGGAGCCCACCGCCGTGACGATCGTGGAGAGCCACAACCGGCGATAAGCGATGATCCTCAACGGTCGAGTGTCGATCACGAACGTCGAGCGCGCGCTTCTCCCCACAGTGGCCACATCGTTAGCCTATGACAACTAACAAGTCTTTTATGTGAACCTGTCGCCAACGCCACTGGGTCTACAGGCGCACCGGGTAGACCGGCTCGGGCACCTTCGGGCTGATCCGCCCCTCGACGAAGATCCCGTGCCAGATCATGAAGCAGAGCACCGACCACAGCTGCCGGCTCCGGTCGAACTGCTCGGACTTGTGCTCCGCGAGCAGGTCCAGCACGGCGTTCTTGTCCAGCAGGTGCCCGGTCTGCGAGTCCGCGATGATCCCCCGCGCCCAGTCGTACATCTCGGCCCGCAACCAGTGCCGGATCGGCACCGGGAACCCGAGCTTGGGCCGGTTCAGCACGTGCGCCGGAATGATCTTCGCCAACGCCCGCCGCAACGCGTACTTCGTCGTGCCCTCGGTGAGCTTCTGGTCGAGAGGCACCTCGGCAGCGATCTTGAAGACCTCGGGGTCGAGGAACGGCACGCGCAGCTCGATGGAGTTGGCCATCGTCACCTTGTCGGCCTTGACCAGGATGTCCCCGCGCAGCCACGTGAAGAGGTCGACGTGCTGCATGCGAGCGACCGGGTCCCAGTCCTCCGACTCCCGGTACCAGGGCGCCGTGACGTCCTGGAACCCGACGCCCTCCTGGTACCCGGGAAACACCGCCCGCACCTGAGCGTCACTGAAGTTGCGCGCGTTCCCGTAGTACCGCTCCTCGAGCCTGAGCGACCCGCGCCGCAACAAGTCCTTGCCGCGCACACCTTCCGGAATGGACTTCGACACCGCACCCATCAGCTTGCGCACGCCACCCGGCACCTTCTCGAAGGGCGCCAACGACAGCGGCTCGTGGTAGATCACGTACCCGCCGAAGAGCTCGTCCGCTCCCTCACCGGAAAGCACGGCCTTCACGTACTTGCGCGCCTCCTTGGCGACGAAGTACAACGGCACCAACGCCGGGTCCGCCACCGGATCGTCGAGGTACCAGAGGATGAGCGGCAGCTCCTCCATCATCTCTTCTGCCGACACGGTCCGGACCACGTGCCGCACCCCGATGGCCGCCGCGGTCTCCGCGGCGACATCGACCTCCGAGTACCCCTGCCGATCAAACCCGCTGGTGAACGCGATGAGGTTCGGGTTGTGCAACTTGGCCAACGTGGCCGTGGCCGTGGAGTCGATGCCGCCGGACAGGAACGCCCCGACCGTGACGTCCGGGTCCGAGATCATGTGCTTGGCCACCGAGTCCCGCATGACCTCGGCGATCCGCTCGTACAACGCCTCGGCCTCGTGCTCCCCGTTGACCGGCCGAGGAGCGAACACGGGCTTGAAGTACCGGTTGAACAACACCGGCCCGCCAGGCGTGACCTTGAACGACGTCCCGGACTCCACCCGCCGAATCGCCTTGTGCAACGACTCGGGCTCCGGCACGTACTGCAACACGAGGTAGTGCTGCAACGCCTTCTCGTCCAGCTCCTGACTGATCCCGAGCACACCGGTCAGCTGCAACAAACTCTTCTTCTCCGAGGAGAACGCCACACCGCCGGGCCCGGACGCGTAGAACAACGGCTTGATCCCGAACGGATCCCGCGCGCCGAACACCACGCGCTCCTGCGCGTCCCAGATCATGAAGGCGAACATCCCGCGCAACCGCTTGACCCAGTCGCCCCCGAGGAAGTGGTACCCGGCGACGATCGACTCACCGTCGCCCTCGGTCTTGAACTGGGCCCCGAACTTCATGGCCAGCTCGGCCCGGAGCTCCTTGTAGTTGTAGATCTCCCCGTTGAAGTTCAACGTGTACCGAGTGGGGTTCTCCGGCGGCCCCCAGACCAACGGCTGGTGGGAGTGCTCCAGGTCGATGAACCCGAGCCGGTTGAACCCGTAGACGACCTCGGCATCGGCCCAGGTGTCCTGCTCGTCAGGCCCCCGGTGCCGCTGGCAACGCAACGCCGCTGCCACAGACCCGCGAGCGGAGACCGCAGCGGCCTCGGTAGAACAGATGAGTCCGAGCACTCCGCACACTGAATCGCACCTCGTAGCTAGCCGTTGCCGAAAGCCCAGTATGCCGAAGCAGACGCCCCACCCCGCCACACGGTTGCCTGAGGTCGGCGAAGGGCGCCTTCATCCACGTCAGGTGGATGAAGGCGCCCTTGATCACGCAAAAGGGGCGCTTCCCGCCCACAGGAAGCGCCCCATCGCAAAAGCTCGAACCCTACGGAGCGACCCGCTCCAACGACCACCCGTCCCGGCCCAGCCGGAACCGCAGCCGATCGTGCATCCGGTCCCGCCGGCCCTGCCAGAACTCGACCTCCTCAGGCCGAATCCGCCACCCACCCCAGTGCGGCGGCACGGGAATCCGCTCGGTCTCAGCGAACTGCCGCTCGATCTTGTGCAGAGCGGAATCCAATGTGGACCGCCCGGACACGACCCGCGACTGGGGCGAAGCCCAGGCCCCGATCTGAGACCCCCGCGGACGAGAGTTCCAGTACTCCGCGGTCTCCACCGGCCCGACCTTCTCCACCACGCCCCGCACGTGCGCCTGACGCTGCATCGCGAACCACGGGAAGGTCGCAGAGGCGTACCGGGTAGCCATCAGGTCGTGCGACTTGTTGGAGGTGTAGTTGGTGAAGAACACCAACCCCCGAGCATCGAGCCCCTTGGCGAGCACCGTCCGAGACGACGGCCGCCCCTTGACGTCAGTGGTGGCGAGCACCATCGCGTTGGGCTCCGGCAGCCCGGCACCGCTCGCCTGGTCCAGCCACAGCTGGAGCTGTTCGTGCCAGGTGGCGGCAAGCTCCGACTCGCTCAGCGAGCCCTGCTCGTAGGACACGCGCATCGCCGGTAGTGCGATGTTCGTGGTCTCCGTCATCGGCGAACCTCCAAATGGCGGGCAGAACTCGTGGTCCCTGGACCCGCGACCATACGCACGGCGACCCGATCCCGAAACCGCCTGCGCGGTGATGACCACCACCTGAACGGTGACTGTCCGTGCAAAGAACAGTTCTGGATCGAAACCGGGATCGAGTCAGATGGCGTCGAGCACACGTGTGACGGTGACCACGTCATCACCCAGTGCGGTGGCAAGGGTTCCGCCCGCTGCCAAGGGAACGACGCTCCACCACTCACCGCCACCCTCGGCGCGGTCCACCGCGTCGAGCACCAGCTCGGTGCCGACGACCCGTCTTCCGGCCAGTCCCGCGGGGGACGCGTCGACCGCCGGGTCGCCCACGACGAGCTGCTGGTGCAACAACGGCTTGCCGCAACGGGTTGCGCGCACCAGCGTCGAGAGCGAGCCGGACTTCTCGCCGGACCGGCCGAGCACCAGGACCTCCCGAGTTCGCAACTCTGCGTGACCGTCCAATTCGGCCTCCACCACTGCGGTGTGGTTCGCCCGGCTCGTGACGACCGTCGGCTCGGGGAGGTAGCGGACGGAGCCCGAGACGACGAAACGAACCACAGAGGACGAAAGCGCGCCGGACGAACCGGGCAGCAGCAGGGTCGCCGCGACGCCGCGGAGGTCCAGCGACGCACCGGGGCCCACTTCGACCGTCAGCGACAACGTGTCGCCGCCCAGCGGTGCCGTCACCGAGCTCACTAGGTGCACCAGCGCGACGGGGCCCACGCGCCGGTGCGGCACGAGGGTCAGGGGTGACTGGGAACGCAGGACCCGCACGACGCTGTTGCCGTGCGAGTCCAGCTCCACCACCAACCGAGCCGAGGCCTTCACAGCTGGGCCAGCACCCACTTGGCGACCTCGGGAGCGTCCGGGGTCTCCACCAGCGACTGCGCGATGACGGGCAGCTCGCCGCGCATCCGGTGCGCGTCGGAGATCATCACGTCCATGTCCGCGCCGACGAACGGCGCCAGGTCCACCTTGTTGATGACCAGCAGATCGGCGGTCGTGACACCGGGACCGCCCTTGCGCGGCACCTTGTCGCCGCCGGCCACGTCGACGACGAAGATCTGCCGGTCGACGAGACCACGCGAGAACACCGCGGTCAGGTTGTCGCCGCCGCTCTCGATGATCACCAGGTCGAGGTCGTGGAACCGGTGCTCCAGGCGTTCGACGGCGTCGAGGTTCGCGGTGATGTCGTCGCGGATCGCGGTGTGCGGGCAGCACCCCGTCTGCACGGCCTCGATGCGCGACGGGTCCAGCACGCCCGCGCGACGCAGGAAGTCGGCGTCCTCGGTCGTGTAGATGTCGTTCGTGACGACCGCCAGCGAGAGCTGCTCGCCCAACGCGCGGCAGAGTGCGGCCGTCAGCGCGGTCTTGCCGCTGCCGACGGGACCGCCGATGCCGATGCGGGGCGCCTTGCCGTGGTGGTGATCATGCGGGTCGGGCCCGTGGTTAGCTCCCAAAGAGACGCACCCCTTCACGTCGAACATGTGCCTCGGCCAGGAGATCCAAGGCAGGTGAACCGAGCGCGGGCAGTTCCTTGCACGCCCGCGAGGCGACGTCCTGCACGGGCAGCGCCGCCACGATCGCGTTGACCCCGAACGGGTCCAGTCCGAGCAACCTGACCGCTGCCGACGCCGGTCCGCTCACCGCGAGATAGGCGCAGGTCAGCGCGGCCTCGTACGGTTCGCCGACCAGCAGGCCGATCACCAGCGGCTGGTGCGGGTTCGGTGGCAGCAGGTCCAGCTGCGCGTGTGGCCACGCCCGCCGGGCAGCGCGCAGCATGCCGCGGCCCTGCGCCCGCGAGGCCTCGCGCTGGGCGGGCGACGGCGTGCGGGCGTCCAGCTCCGCGTCGAGCCGGCCGAGGTCGCCACCGCGAGCCGCCGCGGCCGCGAAACCCGCCGCGAGCAGTCCCGCGGTCAGCAAACGGCCGCGCAGGAACGACTCCAGCGTCGGCTCGTCGTGCACCAGACCACGCGCGGCGGCCTCCTCCAGGCCTCCGGAGTGCACGTGGCCGCCACCGGGGAACCGCGAGTCGGCGAGGATCAGCGCGGTCAGCATCAGAAGAGGAAATAGCGTTGGGCCATCGGCAGTTCCGCGACCGGAGACGGCTCCACGAGATCACCGTCGACGTGCACGGCGAAGCTGTCCGGATCGACCCGCACGTCCGGCATCGCGTCGTTGAGCACCATGTCGGTCTTGGTGACCGAACGGGTGTCGGTCACGGCCATCACCCGCCGCGCGTACCGGTCCGCGATCCCGGCGTCGATCGCCTCGGGCGCGACGAAGAACACGCTCGACGCCGCCCCGGCCGTGGCACCGAACATCGGCCGCGCCCACACCGGTTGCGGCGTCGGGATGGAGGCGTTGGCGTCACCCATCGCACCCCACGCGATGAACCCGCCCTTGAGCACCACCGACGGCCGCACGCCGAAGAACTTGGGCTCCCACAGCACGAGGTCCGCGAGCTTGCCCACCTCGACCGACCCGACCTCGTCCGCGATGCCGTGCGCGATGGCCGGGTTGATCGTGTACTTCGCGACGTACCGGCGGGCGCGCAGGTTGGCGTCCATCGACCGGCGCGACTGCATCACGTGCGCGGTCTGCCAGGTCCGGATGATCACCTCGCCGACACGGCCCATCGCCTGCGAGTCGGACGAGATCATCGAGATCGCGCCCAGGTCGTGCAGCACGTCCTCGGCCGCGATCGTGGTCGGCCGGATGCGCGACTCCGCGAACGCCAGGTCCTCCGGCACCGACGGGTTGAGGTGGTGGCACACCATCAGCATGTCGAGGTGCTCTTCGAGCGTGTTGACGGTGTGCGGGCGCGTCGGGTTCGTCGACGACGGCAGCACGTTCGGCAGCGACACCACCCTGATGATGTCCGGCGCGTGCCCGCCGCCCGCACCCTCGGAGTGGTAGGCGTTGATCGACCTGCCGCCGATGGCGTCCACAGTGGACTCCAGGAAGCCGGCCTCGTTCAACGTGTCCGTGTGGATCGCGACCTGCACGCCGGAGGAGTCGGCCACCCGCAGGCACGCGTCGATCGCGGCCGGCGTGGTGCCCCAGTCCTCGTGCAGCTTGAACCCACCCGCACCGCCGGCGAGCTGCTCTCGGAGCGCCTCCTCGGAGACCGTGTTCCCCTTGCCCAGCAACAGGACGTTGATCGGCATGTGGTCCATCGACGTCAGCATCCGGTCGAGGTACCACGCACCGGGCGTGACCGTGGTGGCCTTCGTGCCCTCCGCGGGACCGGTGCCGCCGCCGACCAGCGTCGTGAGGCCGGACGCCAGCGCCTCGTCCACGATCTGCGGGCAGATGAAGTGCACGTGGCAGTCGATGCCGCCCGCGGTGAGGATCTTCCCGTTGCCGGACAGGATCTCCGTCGACGGCCCGATCACCAGGTCCGGGTGCACACCGTCCATCGTGTCCGGGTTGCCCGCCTTGCCGATGGCGACGATCCGCCCGTCCCGCACGCCGACGTCGGCCTTGACGACACCCCAGTGGTCGAGGATCACCGCACCGGTGATGACCAGGTCGGGAGCGCCCTCGGCACGGGTCGCGATCCCCTGCCCCATCGACTCGCGGATCACCTTGCCGCCGCCGAAGATGACCTCGTCACCCGAGCCGGCGCCGCGGCTGCGGTCCTCGGTGACCTCGATGAACAGGTCCGTGTCGGCGAGCCGGATCCGGTCGCCGACGGTCGGCCCGAGCAGTTCGGCGTAGCGCTCGCGGTCGATCATCGCTGCAACCCCCGGACAATCCTCAACCCTGCCAACGGAACCAGCGTGACCTCGCGCTCGACGCCGGGCTCGAACCTGGTGGCCGTGCCCGCGGGGATGTCCAGCCGGTAGCCGAACGCCTGGTCGCGGTCGAACTCCAGTCCGGTGTTGACCGACGCGAAGTGGAAGTGCGAGCCGACCTGGACGGGCCGGTCGGCGACGTTGACCACGGTCAGCGTGACGCGCGGCCGTCCGGGGTTCAGCTCGACGGGCTCGGAGCCCACGACGACCTCACCGGGCGCGGGCCCCGCGGAGGGCGCGATGGGGTGGTGCACCGTGACGAGCTTCGTGCCGTCCGGGAACGTCCCCTCGACCTGCACCGAGTCGATCATCTCCGGCACGCCGCGCATCACCTGCTCGGGCGCGAGGACCGTCCGCCCGCTCTCCATGAGCTCACTGACCGTGCGGCCGTCCCGCGCGCCCTCCAGCACGTGGTCGGTGATCAGCGCGACGGCCTCGGGGTAGTTGAGCAGCACCCCGCGTTCGAGCCGGCGCCGGGCCACGTCGGCGGCGACGTGCACGAGGAGCTTGTCGCGTTCATGCGGCGTCAGATGCACCCGATTGTTCTAACACGCGAAAGCTCGCTATCGAGGAGTGGAAACACGGCCGAAACACGGTCGCGTGTCCACCGACCGGTTGACAACCGGAGTCAGCGGTGCGGTCGTCCCGGCAGGTGCCCTCGAAACCGCAGGATTCACCCCATGAACGCGATTCGAGTGCGGGGCCTGAAGAAGGCCTACAAGGGCCACCAGGCGGTGGCAGGGGTGGACCTCGACGTCGCACGGGGCGAGGTGTTCGCGGTCCTCGGACCGAACGGCGCCGGGAAGACGACGACGGTGGAGATCCTGGAGGGGCACCGCGGCCGGGACGCCGGTGAGGTGAGCGTGCTGGGGGACGACCCCGCCAGGGCCGGCCGGGTGTGGCGGTCGCGGCTCGGGATCGTCCTGCAGAGCGCGAGCGACGCCGCGAACCTCACCGTGCACGAGGCCGTGCGGCACTACGCGAAGTACTACGCCGACCCGCGTGATCCGGACGAGGTGATCGAGCTCGTCGGGCTGGCCGAGAAGGCGAAGTCCCGCGCCGGCACGTTGTCCGGAGGTCAGCGCCGGCGGCTGGACGTGGCGCTCGGCATCATCGGCCGCCCCGAGCTGGTGTTCCTGGACGAGCCGACCACGGGCTTCGACCCGGAGGCGCGCCGGCACTTCTGGGGCCTGATCAAGTCGCTGGCCGCCGAGGGCACCACGATCCTGCTGACCACGCACTACCTCGACGAGGCCGAGGCGCTCGCCGACCGCGTGGCCGTGCTCGCGGGCGGCCGGATCGTCGCCGAGGGCACGCCGCAGACGTTGAACGGCCGCGCCCACGCCGACGCCACCGTGCGCTGGCTCAGCGACCGCGGCTACCAGGAGGTCCGCACCTCCGAGCCCACCAAGGTGATCGCCGAGCTGTCGCGCCACGGCGAGCTCGCCGAGCTCACCGTCACCCGTCCGTCGCTGGAAGACGTCTACCTGGAGCTGATCGCGTGACCGCCGTTGCCACTCTGCCCGGAACCTTCTCGCTCGGTCTCTCGAGGGGTGCGACCGAGCTGCGGGAGTTCTTCCGGCAGAAGGAAAACCTCATCTTCACGGTGTCGCTGCCCGCGATCCTGATGCTGCTGCTCGGCACGGTCTACGTGAAGGAACCGGCGGCAGGCCAGATGTTCGCGGCCAGCATGATCGGCGCCGGCATCATCTCGACGTCGTTCGTCGGCCTGGGCATGAGCGTCGTGGCCGACCGCGAGGACGGCACCCTGAAGCGCCTGCGCGGCACGCCGATGCCGTTCACGTCCTACTTCATCGGCAAGATCGTCCTGGTCTTCGTGTCGAGCCTGGTCGAGGCCGTGCTGCTGATGGCCGTCGCGATGCTTCGGTTCGACGTGGAACTGCCTTCCACCGCCCAGAAGTGGTTCACGTTCGGCTGGGTGTTCGTGCTCGGCGTGATCTCGTGCTCGCTGATCGGTGTCGCGCTGAGCTCGATCGCCAAGTCCACCCGCAACGCCGCGGGCGTGCTGAACCTGCCGTACATCGTGCTGCAGTTCCTGTCCGGCGTGTTCATCAGCCAGGCGGTGCTGCCGGAGTCGCTGCGGGTCACGGGTTCGCTCTTCCCGTTGAAGTGGGTGTGTCAGGGTTTCCGCTCGGTGTTCGCACTGGACGACGGCTACGCGGTCATGGAGGCGGCGGGATCATGGGAGCTCGGCAAGATCGCGCTGGTGCTCGGGGCGTGGACGATCGCAGGTCTGCTGCTGGTGACGCGCACCTTCCGCTGGAGCAACACAACCAGCTGATCACCTGGTACGTGCTCTTCACGATCACCCAGGTCACCACGCTGGTGATCGTGATGCTGGACCGCGACCCCCTCGCCGAGCGTCTCTCGGCGGCGGGGTTGCTCGTCCTGAACGCCCTGTGGTTCGTCGCGTACGGCAAGAAACTGGTCGAACGCGGCGAGGACGACTGGCGCGGCTTCGTCTACGCGGCGGGTTCGCTCGTCACGTGGGCCCCGGCGGTCTGGCTGACCGGCAACGCCACGTTCGCACTGTTCGGCCTGGTACCGCAGATCTACATGGTCCTGCCGCTCTCGTGGGCGATCTACCCCGCGGCCGTCTTCGTGTTCACGCCGCAGATCCTGACCTGGCTGGCTGGTTCCGACGCGGCACTGCCGTGGGCAGCGGCGTTGCTGATCATCGGCTTCTCCCAGGCGTTCGGCTGGGCGATCAGCAGGATCGCCCACCAGAACAAGCAACGCGGCGAGCTGCTGGAACGCATCGAGGCGCTGACCATCGAAGCCGAACGGGCCCGCTGGTCGGCCGACATCCACGACACGCTGGCGCAGGGCTTCACGTCGATCATCACGCTGCTGCAGGGCGCAGAGCCCAACGTCGGACTGGCACTGCAGACCGCGCGGGAGAACCTCCGCGAGGCCAGGGCCCTGGTGGCCTCGAACGCACCGTCGCCACTGGACGGTTCGTCGCTGGAAGACGCGTTGCGGCGCTTGGTTTCCGGGGTGGCGCTGCCGTCTTCGTTCCGGGTGATCGGCGACCCCGTGTCGTTGCCGACGGCGGTCGAGGTGGTCCTGCTGCGCACCGTCCAGGAGGCCCTGAACAACGTGACGCGGCACTCGGGCGCCTCGCGGGTCGACGTGGTGATGAGGTTCGACTCCGACGGCGTCTCACTGGAGGTGCGGGACGACGGCCGCGGGTTCGGCGACGCTCTGGAAGGCTTCGGCCTGCGCGGCATGCGCGCACGGCTGGAACAGGTGGGTGGGACGCTCTCCCTGTCGTCGGACGAGGGGGCGTCGGTGCTGGTGGAGGTACCGCTGTGATCAGGATTCTGCTGGTGGACGACCACCCCGTGGTGCGTCAGGGCCTGCGCGGAATGCTCGTGGCCGACGACCTCGTCGTGGTCGGCGACGCCGGTTCAGGCTCCGAGGCCATCTCTTTGGCTGCTGCTTTGAAGCCGGACGTCGTGCTGATGGACCTGCGCATGCCGGAGATGGACGGCGTGGCGGCCACCGCCCGGATCGTCGGAACCGGTCCGCGGGTGCTCGTTCTGACCACGTACGAGACCGACTCGGACATCCTCCGCGCGGTGGAGGCCGGCGCGTCGGGGTACCTGCTGAAGGACTCGACCACCGAGGACCTGATCGCGGCGATCCGGGCGGCTTCTCGGGGGGAGACGGTGCTGGCGCCGTCGATGGTGGCGAAGGTCGTCGGCCAGGTGCGCACGCCGCCGCTGTCCGCGCGGGAGGCCGAGGTGTTGCGGCTGGTCGCGAAGGGGATGTCGAACGTCGAGATCGGACGGACGTTGTTCATCTCGGAGGCGACCGTGAAGACCCACCTGTTGAGGATGTTCAACAAGCTCGGGGTGTCCGATCGGACGGCGGCGGTCACCACGGCGATGGATCGGGGCATGCTCCAGTAACGCGATGATGTCACCGGATTAGTGCACAACGGTGAAAGCGCCTATCGCCGCGGCGGCCGTTCGAGTGCCGCACTCTCACGAACCGCACATCGGCGCAAGAATCTGTTCATTCGACTACCACGGGCAGTCACCTGCGCTGTCGCGACATCGTCGGGGGAACAGGTGCTGCGAGAGACAATTCTTTTTCTGGAGGAATTCCTCCAGACCCGCGGCACACCGGCGGTGGCGAAAGCCGTGCTGGGCATCATGTCGTTCGCCGTGCTGCTGGGCGCGGTCCTCGGCAGCACCGCCATCAAGTCCGGCGCCCTGGTGGCGGCCATCCTCCTCATCGCGGTCGCCGGAATCGCGCTGATGACGAGTCTCGGTGCCGAACGCCGCGAACAGGCGGTGCAAAGGGAGCTGCTGTCCCGCTACTGCAACCAGCTCGACAAAGTGCGGCCCAGCTATCAGATTCTCGAATGGAAGGAAACCATCGTCATCCGTGACGGCGGCGACGCGGACACGAAGTTGACGATCAAACTCCGCCCTCTGGGGCCCGACCTCTTCTTCATCCGGATGAAGTTCGGCTGCGGTTGGCCGCAATCAGCCAGGTATCGACGTCAGGTCAAGATGACCGTGCGCACTCTTCTCGTGGACGGCTCTTCCGGCACCACCCTCCACACGACCCTGTCGTGGCCGAAGGACGGCGTCGTGTCGGCAGTGATCCACTTCCACGAGCCGCCGCGGGAAGGCGCCGAGATCTCGGTCGTCATCGAGCTGCACTGGCCGAAGCGGTGTCAGCCCCTGGTCGACGGATCACCGGACGAGTTCACGCTCATGTTCGCGCAGCCGGTCACGCACGCCGTCTACCGGATCGTCCTGCCGCCCGGCGACGACGTCTACCTGGAACCGATCGGTCCGCTCGACGTCGGTTACGACCTGACCAAGACCTCGGACGACCTGGACAGGCGCATCATCACCTGGGAACTGTCCAACCCGCCCGTACGGCAACGCGCCGGCGCACGGCTGGAGCTCAGGAAGAATCAGCACGCGAGCTCACGCAGCTGACGAAGGAGGGTCAGTCGTCCTCGTCCGTGGTGCCGGAGTTCCCACCCATGTCAGCCCACATCCGCAACACCGAGCTAACCCTCCGTAGTTCTTTTTCCAGCAGAGGTTGCGGACGGTACACAAATCACCCGCCATGATCAACTCCGGGTCGTCAGTGGACAGTGACCCAGGACACCCGGCTGACACCTCCCGGCCACCCGCCTGCAACACTGTGAACTCCGGCAACGGCGCCGGTCAGGTCCCCCAAGCACAGTCGATCGCCCCGGAGGCGTGACCACATGACCCAGACCGCCGATCCGACCACGTTGGTGCTTCCCGCCGAGCTCAAGCCGTCCGACGGCCGCTTCGGCTGCGGGCCGTCCAAGGTGCGCCCCGAGGCCGTGCAGGCTCTCGCGTCCGAGGGTGCGGCCCTGCTCGGCACGTCTCACCGGCAGAAGCCCGTCAAGAACCTCGTCGGCCGAGTGCGTTCCGGGCTGCGCGAGCTCTTCCAGCTGCCCGAGGGCTACGAGGTCGTGCTCGGCAACGGTGGCACCACGGCGTTCTGGGACGCGGCGTCGTTCGGGCTCGTGCGGGAGACCGCTCAGCACTTCACCAACGGTGAGTTCTCGTCGAAGTTCGCCAAGGTCACGCAGACCGCGCCGTTCCTGAAGGACTCGCTGGTCACCAAGGCCGAGCCTGGCACGGCGCCCGAGCTCTTCTACGCCGAGGGTGCCGACCTGGTGGGCTGGGCGCAGAACGAGACCTCGACCGGTGTGGCCATGCCGGTCACCCGCATCGACGGGGCAGGTGACGCGCTCATCGCGATCGACGCCACGTCCGGCGCGGGTGGCCTGCCGGTCAAGGCCGAGGACTTCGACGTCTACTACTTCGCGCCGCAGAAGTCGTTCGCGAGCGACGGCGGCCTGTGGCTCGCCCTGATGTCGCCCGCCGCGCTGGCCCGCGTCGAGGAGCTCAAGGACCGTTGGGTGCCGGAGTTCCTGTCGCTGCCGACGGCGCTCGACAACTCCACGAAGGACCAGACGTACAACACGCCGTCGGTCGCCACGCTCTTCCTGCTGGCGCACCAGATCGACTGGATCAACGGCAACGGTGGTCTCGAGTGGTCGGTCGCGCGCACCAAGGACTCGAGCGACCGGCTGTACTCGTGGGCCGAGAAGACCGCCTACACCACGCCGTACGTGGAGAAGGCCGCTGACCGCTCGCAGGTCGTCGGCACGATCAACTTCTCCGACGACGTGGACGCCGCCACCGTGGCGAAGGTGTTGCGCGCCAACGGGATCGTCGACGTCGAGCCGTACCGCAAGCTCGGCAAGAACCAGCTGCGGGTCGCGATGTTCCCGGCCATCGAGCCGAACGACGTCACGATCCTGACGCAGGCCATCGACTGGGTCGTCGGCCAGCTCTGATCACGTGACGAACGGCGCTTTTGTCCACCCCAGGTGCACAAAAGCGCCGTTCGTCGTTTCCGTACGGGAGGGCACCATCGGCGGATCGGTGCGCCCCCTCTCTCAGGCGAGTGCTTCCGTGGGCGACTGGCGAGCCGCCCGCACCGCTGGATAAACGCCGGCGATGGCGCCGATGGCGACGGCCGCGCCCACTCCCCCGAGCAGGGCGGGCCAGGGCAGTGCCGCCGGCCACTTCTGGCTGATCGAATATCCGGCCGTGACCGCGATTCCGACGATCACGCCGACCAGCCCGCCGAGGCCGGACAGCAGCACCGACTCGGTGAGGAACTGCCACCTGATCTGCCGCCGGGTCGCCCCGAGCGCCCGCCGCAGACCGATCTCCCTGCGCCGTTCCAGCACCGAGATCACCATCGTGTTCGCCACGCCGACGCCTCCCACCAACAACGCGACTCCGCCCAGTCCCAGGAACAGCGCGTTGTAGGAGCTCTCCGCCAACTGCTGGGCCTCCAGCGCCTCGGACGGCCTGGACACCTTGACCTCGTTGGACTGCTGCGGGTTCAGCGTCGGGCCGAGGAGCTTGCGGACGTTCTCGACCTGGTCCTCCGAAGTGCGCACGTAGACCGTGTTGGCGTGTCCCTCGAACCCGAACGCCTCCTTCGCCGCCTCCCAGCCGATCAGCGCGGACCTGTCGATCTCCGGCGAGAGCGGCAACGGCCCGAGGATGCCGACGACGGTGAACCACTGGCCGTCGATCCACAGCTGCGTCCCGGGCTTGTCGACGCCCAGACGCGAGGCCGCGGTGCCCCCGAGCACCACCGACTTCTCGCCCGGCGACAACCACCGGCCCGCGCGGACCTCCGCGTTCAGCACCTTCAGCAGGTCCTGCTCCGCCGCCTGCACCTGCAACCCGAGCGTGTCGCTCGTGGGCACGAGGTCGTTCTTGCGGACGCTCGCGGAGATCTTGCCGGTGGCACTGGCCGCCGACACCGCGCCGATCCGCTTGGCCATCGGCACCGCCGTCTCCGGCAGCTTCGCGTCCTGGCCGAAGAAGTCCTGCCCCGGCGCGGCGGTCAGCAGGTTCGTGCCCAGTTTGGACATCTTCTCCCGCAACGCCGCGGCGCTGGAGGAGGGAATGCCGACGACGGCGACGACCGCGGCGATGCCGATCGCGATGCCCAGCGCGGAGAGGATCGCGCGCATCGGGCGGGTGCGCATGCCGAAGAAGCCGAGGCGCAGCAGGTCGATCACACGATCACTCCGTCCCGCACCTCGATGCGACGCGGCGCCCACGCCGCGATGTCCCGGTCGTGCGTGATCAGCACGACCGTGGTGCCGTCGGAGTTCAGCTTCTCCAGCAACTCCAGCACTCCCGCGCCGTTCTGCGTGTCGAGGTTCCCGGTCGGCTCGTCGGCCAGGAGAATCCCCGGCGTGTTCACGACGGCACGTGCGATCGCGACGCGCTGACGTTCGCCGCCGGACAGCTCGTGCGGCCGGTGCAGCGCGCGGTGGATCAGGCCCACTCTGTCCAAAGCGGACATCGCGAGGGCACGGCGCTTCGAGCGCGGCACGCCGGCGTAGACGAGTCCGGACGCCACGTTCTCGATCGCCGACAGTCCATCCGTGAGGAAGAACTGCTGGAACACGAACCCGATCGTGCGGGCGCGCAGAGCCGACAAGTCGTTGTCCGACAACGAGGACACGTCGTGACCGTCGATCTCGACCGTGCCAGAGGTCGGCTTGTCGAGCGTGCCCATCAGGTGCAGCAGCGTCGACTTCCCCGAGCCGGACGGACCCACGATCGCAAGCATCTCGCCGCCCCCGACGGTCAGAGAGACGTCGCGCAACGCCTGCACGCCACCGGGATACGTGCGGCTCGCGTGGTCGACGGTGATCACTCGGTGGTCACCACCTTCATGCCCTCGCGCAGGCCCTCGCCCTGCACCTCGACCTGTCCCTTGGCGAAGATGCCCACGGTGACCGGGATGGTCTTGCCGTCCTCGGTGACCAGGCCGTAGCCGCCCTCGTTCAACGCGAGCAGCGCGCCGATCGGGACGGCGAACACGTTCTGCTTCTTGGCCACCGTGAAGAGCGCCGTGACGTTCGCGCTCTCCAGTCCTTCCGCGGCCTTCGGGTCGTCGACGGAGATCGTGAGCACGATCTTCGGCTTCTGGCCCTGGTTCGGGTCGCCGGCGGTGCGGGTGATGCCGGTGATCGTGCCGGTGGTGGGCTTGCCGCCGACGATCGACAGCTCCACCTTCTCGCCCTGCTTGGCGAGGCGCTGCTTGGCCTGGTCCAGCTCGACGGTCACCGCTCGTTCGGTGCCGGTGACCTTCATCAGGTCGCCGCCGGCCGGTGCGCCGAGCTGGCCCGTCAGTGACGCGACGCGGACGGCGCCCGGCTGGACGACGACATCGCCCTGACCGAGTTTTCCGTTCTGCTCCAGGCCGTTCGCCTTCTGCCACTTCTTCAGCGCGGTGGCCGTGTAGTAGGTGAACTTCTCGTCGGGGCTGCCGAAGTCGGAGAACCCCAGGGCGGCGAGGTTCTCCTCCACCACCTTGACGTCGGGGCCGTTCGACATGCCCTGTTCCAGGTCGCGGTAGAGCGGCATCGTGCCGTAGAACAGCGGCACAGGTTTGGCGTCCACCCAGTACACGGGTTTGCCCTGCTCGATGACGGAACCCTGGGCAGGCAGGCCGGTGACGGTGCCGCTTTTCCGGCCTGCCACACCGCGATCCGCGCCGAAGCCGAGCTGGCCGTTCACCGACTGCTGGTCGGCCAGGTTCGTCTTCTTCACCGGCGCGGTCTTCGACGGGTCGTTCCGCAACGGCTCGGCGTTGGCCCGGTTGGCCGCGACTCTCGTGAGCACCACGACCGAACCTGTGCCGAGCACCACCGCGGCCACGAGGGTGGCGATCAGAATCTTCCTGCGCTTCATCCGACGGCCCGGCCCATCCGCATCTCAGGCAGGCCGCAGTCCTTCATGTCCTGCTTGACCTTGTCGTCGTCCAGGTTCGGCAGTTCCATGGTCTCCGCCGCGCCGCCGCCCTCGAACTTCGGGTCGGGCCAGTTGTAACCCTTGTCCCGCATGCACTTGGCCTGCTGACGCATCTTGTCCTGCTCCTCCGGCGACGGCGGTTTGAACTCGCCGCCGTCCTTCAGGTACTGCTTGCAGGCCTCGTGCGCGCTCTTGAACTTGCCCTCGTCCAGCGGACCGCTGTCTCCGGGCGAGGCCTCGATGACCACACCTCCGCCCTCACCCTCCTTCGGGTCCGGCATGTTGACCCCGTTCTCCCGCATGCACTGGGCGAACTTGATCGGGTCTTCCTTGTTCTCCTTGCCGGCGTTCGACTGCTCTTTCGCGCCGCACGCGGTGAGCGCCATGAGCAGGGCCAGCAGCACTGCGATGGTGGATTTCACGACGACAGGTCTACGGAGGCGGTCATTCGGGGGCGTTAAGCGAAAGCCTTTATCCGGCGCTTATCCGTGACGGGCGGAAAATAGGTGTCATGCGCGTGCTGGTGGTCGAGGACGAACAGCTGCTCGCGGACACGATCGCCGAGGGACTGCGCAGGTTCTCGATGGCGGTCGACGTCTGTTACGACGGCGAGGCGGCGTTGGAGCGGGTGGGGGTGCACGCGTACGACGTGGTGGTGCTCGACCGCGACCTGCCGCTCGTGCACGGCGACGAGGTGTGCAAGGCGGTGCACGCGACCGGTGGCGAGGCGCGGGTGCTGATGCTGACCGCGGCGGCCGAGGTCGACGATCGGGTGGCGGGGCTGGGGCTCGGTGCCGACGACTACCTGACCAAGCCGTTCGCGTTCGCCGAGCTCGTGGCGCGCGTGCAGGCGCTGGGCCGGCGGGCTCGTCCGGCCTTGCCGCCGGTGCTCGAACGCGCGGGCGTGACGCTCGACCTGCCGCGGCACCAGGCGTCGCGCAACGGGAGGTTCCTGGCGCTCTCACCCAAGGAGTTCGCCGTGCTGGAGGTCTTGAT
This sequence comes from Lentzea aerocolonigenes, assembly GCF_000974445.1. Taxonomy (GTDB): domain Bacteria; phylum Actinomycetota; class Actinomycetes; order Mycobacteriales; family Pseudonocardiaceae; genus Lentzea; species Lentzea aerocolonigenes. Next base: position 21,965 of record NZ_BBOJ01000014.1, on the reverse strand, counting down.
GAGGGCGGAGGGCAATGTCGTGAGCGCCGAGGAGCTGCTGGAGAAGGCGTGGGACGAGCACGCCGACCCGTTCACCAACGCCGTGCGGGTGGCGGTGATGACGCTGCGCCGCAAGCTGGGCTCGCCGCAGGTCATCGAGACCGTGCCCGGTGCCGGCTACCGGTTCGGCACGTGAGGCTGCGGACCAGGCTGACGGCCTGGTACGCCGGGGTGTTCCTGATCGCGGGCATCGCGCTGATCGGGCTCAACTACTTCCTGCTCGCCGAGTGGCTCCAACCGGCCATCGGCGGGGTCGCCGTCGCGCGGCAGGCGTTGCCCTACCCGACGAACGAGATCCTGACCGTCACCGAACTGCCCGCGGACACCACGGTGCTCGCGGGCGAGCAGGTCCAGTCGGACGTGCTGGGCCGGCTGCTCTGGCAGTCGGTCATCGCACTGGTCGTCGCGGCGATCCTCGCGGTGTGGCTCGGCTGGGTGGTGGCGGGCCGGGTGCTGGCGCCGTTGCACGAGATCACCACGACCGCGCACCGCCTGGAGGCGACGCGGCTGGACCAGCGGATCGAGCTGGAGGGCCCGCCGGACGAGCTCAAGGAGCTCGCGGACACGTTCGACGGGATGCTCGACCGGCTCGCGTCGTCGTTCGACAGCCAGAAGCGGTTCGTCGCGAACGCCTCGCACGAGCTGCGCACGCCGTTGGCCGTGCAACGGACGTTGATCGAGGTGGCGTTGGCCGCGCCGGACGCGACGGACGAGATCCGCCGTCTCGGAGCGCATCTGCTCGACACGAACGAGCGCAGCGAGAAGCTCATCGACGGGTTGTTGCTGCTCGCGCGGAGTGACCGAGGTCTGGCCGCGCGCGAGCTGGTGTGGCTGGACGAGGTGATCGAGGACGAGGTCGAGTCGTGCGCGGCGCTGGCGGCCTCGAAGGAGGTCTCGTTCGACGTGTCGGTCCGGCCGTACCTGGTCGAGGGCGACCCGGTCCTGCTGGCGCAGCTCGTCGGGAATCTGCTGCGCAACGCCGTGCTCTACAACAAACCCGGTGGAACGGTGACGGTCCGCCTTGATCGGGAACTCGTCGTCACGAACACCGGTCCGACCGTGCCGGCGGAGGCGGTGCCGGGGCTCTTCGAGCCGTTCCGCAGGCTCCGCGACCGCACCGGAACGGCCGGATCCGGCCTCGGTCTGTCGATCGTGAGGTCCGTCGCGAAGGCACATCAGGGTTCAGCGAAGGCTCGCCCGAACGGAGGAGGCGGCCTGGTGGTCCAGGTGAACCTTCCGGAAACCGGCGTGCGGCAGCCCTCGTGAACTGGCAAGATCACGTTGAGATATCGGCGAGTCTCCCACTCCTGGCGGGCTCGTTGTCCTAACGTTGTCTGCTGGCGAGGTGCGAATTCAGGGAGGCCACGATGCGAGCGCTGCGAGTCATCGGGCTCGACGAGGACGGCAAGTCCGTCATCCTCGAGGACCCCGAAAACCGCGGCGAGCGCTTCACGCTCCCCGCTGACGAGCGCCTCCGGGCGGCACTGCGCGGTGACCTGGCCCGTCTCGGCCAGATGCAGATCGAGTCCGGTGAGGCCCAGATGCGGCCGCGGGAGATCCAGGCCCGCATCCGCGCCGGTGAGTCGATCGAGCAGGTCGCGGCTGCCGCGGGCATGCCGACGCACCGCATCGAGCGCTTCGCCTACCCCGTGCTCCTGGAGCGGTCGCGCACGGCCGACCTGGCCCAGCGCGCACACCCGGTCCGCGAGGACGGTCCCGACGTGCAGACGCTCGGCGAGGTCGTCGCGCACTCGTTCGGCCTGCGCGGACACGACCTGTCCGACACGTCGTGGGACTCGTGGCGCGGTGACGACGGCCGCTGGATCGTGCAGCTGCACTGGAAGACCGGGCGCTCGGACAACCGGGCGCACTGGGCGTTCCACCCCGGTGCGCAGGGCGGCACGGTCACGGCGCTGGACGACGCCGCGGTCGACCTCATGGACCCGAACCCGAACCGGACGCTGCGCACGGTGCGTCCGGTGACGCAGCTGGCGCGGCAGGCCCTGGAGGCGACTCCGGTGCTGCCGCCCGTCGTCGCGGAGGAGCCGGTGCCCGTGCCGGCGCAGGCTCCCCCACCCGCCCCGGCGCCTGCTCCGGTCGTGGCGGAGAAGCCGGTTCAGGAGAAGCTGCCCGAGCCGGAGCCCGCGCCTGCCCCGCCTCCACCACCGGTGAAGAAGGAGCAGGAGCCCGCGGCGGAGAAGCCGGTGCGCAAGGACCCTCCTCCGAAGCGGGGGAAGAAGAACCACCCCATCGTCCCTTCGTGGGAAGACGTTTTACTGGGCGTGCGGTCGAACCGCTGAGTGAGCCGCTGACGCCGTGGGACGTCGTGTCGCGCTGGCTGCCGGAGTGGGTGCACTCCTCGGCCTGGCCTGGTGGGGAGTGTTCGAGCTCATCGCCTCGGGAGCGGTCTGCTCGTTCGAGGACTGGGGCTGCCTCGGCACCTTCGTGATGACCGTGCCGGCCTTCGCGGTGGTGGCGGCGGTCCTGGGCGGGTTCGCCCTGAGTTCTGCGAAGGTGTCGCGGGCGTGGCTGGTGGCCGTGCCCGCGACCCTCATGGCCGTGGTGGCGATGGTGTTCCTGCTCGCGGTGCCGTTCCTGGGTTTTCTGGTCTTCGCGGGGTTGTACGCGTTGATCGCCGTGCTCACCCGGTGAAGGTGCTGTGGAGGAACGGTGCAGATCGGCCTGATCGCTTCGAAGATCAGGTAGCTCTTGGCGCATGGTGTTGCGCACTGTTGTCGGTGCCGTCGCCGGACTCCTCGCCGGTTCCGGGTTCCTGCTGACGCTGTACACGTCCTCGGAGTACTGCAACGGGGGATCTGGCCGCGCCGGATGTGGTGCCGTGTTCCCCCTGACGTTCGGGCTGATCTTCTCGGTTTGGATGGTCCTCGCTGCGGCGCTGGTCTACGCGGGCTTCCGGGTGACGCGGGAGAAGCGCTGGTGGTGGGCGGCCGGAATCGGCAGCGCTCTGTGGTTCGTGCTGTTCGTGGGAGTCATCTACGTCCGGTTCTTCCGGATGCACGGCATGTACCGGGACGACGTTGATCGCTTCCTCGTGAGCGCTTACCTGATCACCGCCTGCGTCGGCTACGCGGTGGGCGCGTTGTGCACCGGCCGGAGGAGGACGTCGTGAACGTGCTCGTCCGTGCTTTCACCGGAGCTGCGGCCGGTCTGCTGAGCGTGCTGGCGACCGCGCTGGTCTGGATGGCCATGTCCACCGGCTCCTGCAGGTTCGAGGAACCGTACGAGACGCACAGCGCGCACTGCGACGGCATGGCGGCCTACGCGATCTTGTGGCAGCCGCTGCTGGTCCTGGCCTGCCTGGCCGGGACGGCGACGCTGCACGTCTGGTTGCTCGACGTGCGTCACGAGCCGCGACAGGGGTGGGTGGTCGCACCGGGGTTGTGCCTGGTCGTCCTGCTCGCGCCGGCCGTGTGGAGCTGGGGTGTGGCGGAGGCGTTCCTGCTGGTGCCGTCGGTGGCCTTCGCGCTGGCCGGTGCGCTCACGGGGATCAGGAGCGCGGACCTTGGCCAGGAGAGCCACGAGTCGCGATGATCGACCGCATGAGGACGGTCGCAGCGGCGGTGGCGGGGGCGTTGTGCGGGGCCGGGTGGTTCGTCTCGCTCGAACCGTCCGCGCAGCTCGCGTGCAGGGACAGCGACCTGGAGTGCCTCGTCCCGCTGATCTTCCTGATCGTGCCGGGGCTGGTGGTCGTCTGGGCGCTCGTGGCGTGGGGACTGCTGCGGGTCGCACGGTTCTCGCCCGCCTGGCCGACGGCCGCCGCGGGGGCGGTGGCCTCGGTGGTGGTGCTGCTCATCTGCGTGTTCAGCCTGAGGTTCGTGCACGTCCAGCTGCCTGCGGAGAGCGGAGTGTTCGTGGTCGCGCTCGCGGCGGCGGGCGGCTACGCCTTGGCTGCCGTGGTGACCGCTGGTTACGGTGGTCGGCGTGACCGAACAGAGCACAGCGGGCAAGACGGGTAGGACGGGCCGCCGGCTGCTGTTCCGGGTCGTCCTGTCGATGGCCGTCGGAGCGGGGCTGGTGCTCGGCTGGACGTGGGCGTACGAGTCGGGGTTCCTGAAGTCGTGGCTCGACACCACGTCGATGTCGACGTTCCTGCTGCTCGTGCTGATCGGGCTGCCGCTCGCGCTGGTGTCGTCGCTGGTGCTGGCGGGGCCGGTGCTGTGGGTCTTCGGGGTGCGGCCGGTGTGGCCGATCATCCTGCTCGGGCCGATCGTGCTGGGACTCGGGCTCTACTTCAAGGTGCACGAACCGGTCCTCGGGTGGTTCACGAACCGGCACCACGCCGAGGCGTTGCTCGCGGCCGTCTCCTACGGGCTCGTCGGCCTGGTCACGTTCAAGAGGTCGTAGGCACCTCGTCGAGCAGGTGCAGGTCCCAGCCCTCGCGTTCGCACCAGTCCTCGGCCTCCTCGCGGGACACGAACATCGCGTGCCGGGGGCGCGGGCCGGCCAGGTGGTCCCAGCCGTCCGGGGCGAGGACGTAGTTCACTCCGTCGAGTGAGGCGATGAGCCGTCCGTGTGGAAACGCCATCGTCTGCTCGGTTCGCAGAAACCGCGTCATGGTGGTCATCGTGCCCTTGACCTCGACCTAAGTCGAGACAGCAGGCTCCGGTGGGGAGAAAAACCGGATGCTGACTGTCGGTCGTCCTTCGTACTTTGGAGACGACCTGGAGGGGGCTCATCGCGTGAGCGATCAACGTAACTCGACAATCCGGACCTTGCGGAGGCTGTGGCCGTACGTGCGGCCGCACCGCGCACGGATGGCTGTCGTGCTGGCGGCGACGATGCTCGCGATGCTGTGCGGTCTCGGCATCCCGCTGCTCACGCAGCGCATCGTCGACGGTCCGATCGCCGACAAGCAGACCGCCGTGCTGCCGTGGCTGATCCTGGGCGTGCTGGTGCTCGGGCTCGCCGAGGCCGGACTGTTCTACATCCGGCGCAAGATCGTCGCCAGGCCCGCGGCCGAGGTCGAGGCGCGCATGCGGTTCGACCTGTACCAGCGCCTGCAGCGGCTGCCGGTGGCGTTCCACGACCGGTGGCAGTCCGGTCAGCTGCTGTCGCGTGCCACGAACGACCTCACGACCGTGCGGCGGTTCGTCGCGTTCGCGGTCATCTTCCTGATCGTGAACACCCTGGTCGTGCTGATCGGGCTGGGCATCATCGCGTCGCTCTCGCCGCAGCTGGTGGTCGTGTCGCTGTGCGGTGCGCTGCCGTTGATCGTCATCTCGTACTTCTTCGAGGCGAAGTTCAAGGTCGTCGCGCGCAGGGCGCAGGACCAGGCGGGCGACCTGACCACGACGGTCGAGGAGTCGGTGCTCGGCATCCGGGTGCTCAAGGCGTTCGGGCGGGGGCCCGAGCTGTCGAAGCGGTTCCTGGCGCAGGCGCGGGACCTGAGGGCCACCGAGCTGAACAAGATCTCGATCCTGTCCGCGCTGTGGTCGGTGCTGATCATCCTGCCGGAGCTGTCCATGGCCGGGATGCTCGGCGTGGGCGCGATCGGCATCGTGAACGGCTGGATGACGGTCGGCACGCTGATCGCGGCCGTGGCGGTGAGCGGGTACCTGCGCTGGCCGATCGACTCGATCGGCTGGCTGCTCGCGGAGACGAACCAGGCCGCCTCGGCGCTGGAACGGTACTGGGAGGTCATCGACTCCCCCGTGACGATCACCAGCCCCGCCTCGCCCGCGCCGCTGCCTTCGCCGCTGCGCGGGCACGTTCGTTTCGAGGGCGTGCGGTTCGCGTTCGACGACGGCCGCGAGGTGCTGGCGGGCGTCGACCTCGACCTGCGGCCGGGCGAGACGCTGGCGCTGGTCGGGGCGACCGGCTCCGGCAAGACGACGCTGACCGCACTGGTGCCGCGGCTGGCCGACGTGACGGGTGGCCGGATCACGATCGACGGCGTCGACGTGCGGGACCTGTCGCTCGAGGACCTGCGGACCGCGGTCGGCACGGCGTTCGAGGAACCGGTGCTGTTCTCCGCGTCGGTCACCGAGAACGTCGGGCTGGGCGTGCAGGACGTCTCCGAGGCCGAGGTGCGCGAGGCGTTGCGGGTGGCCAGGGCCGAGGAGTTCGTGGACGCGCTGCCGTGGGGTCTCGCGACGCGGATCGGCGAGCAGGGCCTGTCGCTGTCCGGTGGTCAGCGGCAACGCCTGGCGCTGGCCCGCGCGGTCGTCGGCAAGCCGGCGGTGCTGGTGCTGGACGACCCGCTGTCGGCGTTGGACGTCCACACCGAGGCCGAGGTGGAAGCGGCGCTGCGCCGGGTGTTGCGCGACGTCACGGCGTTGGTCGTGGCGCACCGGCCGTCGACGGTGCAGCTCGCCGACCGCGTCGCGATGCTGGCCGACGGCAAGATCGCCGCGATCGGCTCGCACCGGAAGCTGTTGGAGGACAACGAGGAGTATCGGCGTCTGCTGTCCAGCATGGACGAGGACCTGGTGGAAGAGGAGGTGGCGTCGTGAGTGATCAGGTCGTGGTGCAACAAAAAGAAGAAGAGTGGCGCGGCGTCGCCGCCGAGGAGATCGACGAGATCTCGTACCACACGGGACTGCGCCTGCAGGCCCGCTCACGCAGGCTGCTGGGCTCGTTGCTGCGCCCACACCTCGGCCGCACGTCGCTGGCGATCGCCGCGGTGGTCGGCGGCAACCTCGCGAACCTCGCGCTGCCGCTGCTGATCGCCGCCGCGATCGACAAGGGCATCCCGGCGGCGATCGACGGTGGCGCGTCGATCCTGGTGTGGTGCGTGGCGGGCTACGCGATCTGCGCGGGCCTGACGACGTTCCTGCGCTGGGCGTTCCTGCGGGTCTCCGGCCGCGTGGGCCAAGACCTGCTCCTGGACCTGCGCGGGCGGATCTTCCGGCACTCGCAGCGGTTGTCGGTCGGCTTCCACGAGTCCTACACGTCCGGCAAGGTCATCTCACGGCTGACCAGCGACGTCGACGCGTTGCAGGACCTGCTGGAGGAGGGCCTGGACAGCCTGTTCAACGCGGCGCTGTCCGTGGCGGGCATCGCCGTGATCCTGCTCTGGCTCGACACACCGCTGGCCATGGTCGTGGTCGTGGGCTTCCTGCCGCTGTACTTCATCTGGCGCTGGTTCCGCCGCCGCTCGATGGAGGCGTACCGCGGCACGCGCGGCGCCATCGCCAAGATCATCGTGCAGTTCGTCGAGTCCATGAACGGCATCCGCGCGGTGCAGGCGTTCCGCCGCCAGCCCCGCAACGAGCAGATCATGAAGGGCTTCAACGGCCAGTTCCGCGACGCGAACATGGACGCGCTGGGCGTGATGGCCACGTTCGTCGCGACGATCCGCACGATCGGCAACGTGTCGCTGGCGATCGTGCTGGCGTGGGGCGCGTACCGGGTGGCGGGCGGCTCGCTGGAGCTGGGCGTGCTGACCGCGTTCACGCTGTACCTGCGCCGGTTCTACGACCCGTTCGACGAGCTGGCGATGTTCGCGAACTCGTACTCCTCCGCCACGGCCGCCCTGGAGAAGATCTCCGGCGTCCTGGAGGAGGAGCCGTCGGTGCCGGAACCGAAGTCCCCGGTGGCCCTGCCGCACGCACGTGGTGCGGTCCGGTTCGCCGAGGTCGAGTTCCGCTACCCCGGCACGTCCCGGCAGGTGCTTCCGCGCTTCTCGCTGGACGTGCCGGCGGGTCAGACCGTGGCGCTGGTGGGCGCGACCGGCGCGGGCAAGACCACCCTGGCCAAGCTCGTGGCGCGGTTCTACGACCCGTCGGCGGGCTCGGTGCGGCTGGACGGCCACGACCTGCGCACGGTGGCGGACACGGACCTGCGGCGCGCCGTGGTGATGGTGACCCAGGAGAACTTCCTGTTCTCCGGCTCGGTCGCCGACAACATCGCCCTGGGCCGTCCGTCGGCCACGAGGGCGGAGGTCGAGGCGGCGGCGGCCGAGGTGGGCGCGCACGAGTTCATCGCGGCCCTGCCCGACGGCTACGACACGGACGTCCGCAAGCGGGGCGGCCGGCTGTCCGCCGGCCAGCGCCAGATGGTCGCGTTCGCGCGGGCGTTCCTGGCCGACCCGGCGGTGCTCGTCCTGGATGAGGCAACATCATCTCTGGACGTACCCACCGAACGCGCCGTGCAGGCAGCCCTGGAGACGGTGCTGGCCGACCGGACTGCGTTCATCATCGCCCACCGCCTGTCCACGGTCCTGATCGCGGACCGCGTGCTGGTGCTGGATGGTGGCATTGTGGTGGAGGACGGCTCCCCAGAGGAGCTGATCGGTGAGCGGGGCCGGTTCGCCGCCCTGCACACGGCCTGGCGCGACTCGCTCGCGTAGGCCTGTGGTCGCGTTCGCGCCAATGGGGATCTGGCGCGAACGCGACCTCACGACTCACGCCGCGGGCCGGATCCCGGGCTGGAACCGGAACGAGATCCTCTCCAGCAGCGAGTGGCGCTTGGTGTTCTGGAACGCCGCGACCTTCCACACGCCGTTGCGCCGGACCAGCGTGAACGTCTGAACCTTGGTGCCCTTGCTCTGCTTCTTGCCGACGTCGCCTCGGGCCGTCAGCACGGCGGTGTCCTCGCCGTAGAACCGCACCTCGACATCGCCCTCGGTGGTGAGCTTCGTGCCCTTGAGGAAGGTGTCGAACAGCACCTGGTGCGACCGCCCGATGTCCTCGCCGCCGCGGTAGACCGTGCCCACCCACGCCACGTAGGTCGCGTCGTCGGTGAAGCACTCGCCGTACGCGGCCCCGTCGCCCCGGTTCCACGCCTCGGTGAGCCGCGCGAACAACGCCCGGACGCCTGCTTCGTCACCCATGGTTCCCCCTTGCTAAGTTCTCTTCGTCAGAGAAGTCTCTTCCTTCAAGAAGTCTCTTCATTGAGGAAGAGATTACGAACGGGGTGAGCCGGTGTCAACAGACGCGCACGAGATCTACCGCCGCTACGTCGGCGCGATGGTGCTGCACGGCCTGCACGCGGCCAGGGAGTGCGGGCTGGGCGGCACGGACATGTACGCGCTGAACCTCCTCGACCTCAACGGGCCGATGACCCCCGGCGAGCTGTCCGCCCAGACCGGCCTGACCACGGGCCCCACGACCCGGCTGATCGACCGCCTGGAGGCCGCGGGCTACGTGCGCAGGACGCCGTCGCCGGACGACCGGCGCAAGGTGATCGTCGAGCCGGTGGGTGAGCCGACCGAGCTGGCCGAGGCCCTGGCGCCGGCCCGTCAGAAGCTCGGCGAGGTGTTCGCGAGGTACAGCGAGGAGGAGCGGCGGACGTTGTTCGACTACTTCGCGCGGGCAACGGAGGCGTTGAGACCTTAGGTCCGTCCGATAGGTTCTGCGGCGAGGCTGCGAAAGACCGAGGAGGGGTTCGTGGAGTTGCGAGTCCGGGACGGCCGCGCCGTGCTCGCCGGGGAGGACGAGTCCGGCGAACGCGAGGTCGACCCGCACAGCCTGCCCCTCGGCGCCGACCTGGCCGAGGCCCTGCACGAGTGGGCGAAGGTCGCCGACGCGGTGGTGCGCACCGAGACACCGGCCGACGGTGTGGCCAGCGCGCTGGTCGCCCGTCGCGGCAAGCAGCTCGCGGGCAGGATCGCGGCGGCCATGAACGCGCCCGTCCGGTACACCGACCCGGTCAGCGGGGAACTCGTCAGCGTCGAGGCGCCGGAGGAACCGGCCAAGCCTGCCGAGCCCGAAGCCGAGGAACCCGAGCCGACGCCGTGGGGCACCGGGCTCACCGTCAGCGTCATCACGGCGGCGATCGTCACGGTGACCGTGGTGTCGCTGTCGCTGGGCCTCGGCGAGACCAGCAGGTGGCTCGCGCTCGTCGCGAACGTGCTGGTCGTCGGCGGTCTCGCGCCCAGCGTGTGGCTCGGCCGCAAGGTGCCGGTGTGGCGCTGGGTCGCGTACGGCGTGGTCACCGGGGTGCTGGTCGCCTGGATCGCGCTGATCCTGACGTTGCTCTAAAGCAGGGCGTAGAACGCCACCGCGCCGGCGGTGGCCACGTTCAGCGAATCCACCCCGGACGACATGGGGATCCGCACCGCCACGTCGGCCGCCTCGATCGCCTCCTCGGTGAGCCCCGGTCCTTCCGAGCCGAGCAGGACGGCGACCCGCCGGCCGCGCAGCCCCGCGTCCGCAAGATGCGGGGCTGAAGGGCGCGGCGTCAGAGCGGCAACTGTGAACCCCTTGTGCTGCAACATGTTCAGCGCCGCGGGCCACTCATCCGTGCTAGCGAACGGCACGCGCAGCACGTGGCCCATCGACACCCGGACACTGCGTCGATACAGCGGATCGCTGCAGCCGGGGCCCAGCAGGACACCGTCCACGCCCAGCGCGGCGGCGTTGCGGAAGATCGAGCCCAGGTTCTCGTGGTCGCCGACGCCCTCCAGCACGGCGAGGCGCTGAGCACCCGAGACCAGCTCGTCGAACGACACCGCGGGGGCGCGGTCAGCAGCTGCCAGCACGCCCCGGTTGAGGTGGAAGCCGACAACGGACGCCATCACCTCCGCCGATGTGACGTACGCTGGAACGTCCAGGTCAGAAAGGTCCAGGGCCTCGATCCGGCGCCTCACCCCGAGCAGGCCGCGGATCGGGTACGGCGAGGTCAGCATGCGTTCCACGACCACGACACCCTCGGCGATGACGAGACCGCGTCCTCCCGGTCGGTCAGGCCTGCGATCGGCCGTCGAGAGGTCGCGGAAGTCGTCCAACCTCGGATCGGCCGGGTCGTTGATCTCGATCACCTTCGCCACGCCGGAAGTTTCGCATCCGGCCCGATGTGGAACAGGCGAGGTAGTCCGGAGGGCGGAACCGCGCACGCCCGACCAGCGGATGATCGCTGGTTGTTACCTCGACGTGACAGAGAGCACCGTTTTGGGCGATGTAAAGCAGGTTTCCGCTGTGTCACGTTTGGCGTTCCGCCTGGCCCGCGCCCACCGGCGCCGAGCGAAGGGGTTAGCGGCATGGGAAGCGAAGTGTCCAGCCGCACGTTCACCAGAGACGACCGCCAGCGTTATCGCGAGAAGATGCAGCGGAGTCTCGACGCATTGGCCACGATGCTGGCCGAAGACACATTTTCCTTTCCCCGTCGGCAGATGGGGCTCGAAATCGAGCTGAACCTCGTCGACGACGCGATGCGGCCGGCGATGGCGAACTCGGAGGTGCTCGAAAAGATCGACGATCCCTCGTACACGCTCGAGCTGGGACAGCAGAACCTGGAGATCAACGTCCCACCGCGCGAGCTGGCCGGGGGCGAGATGCTTGGCCTGGAAGAGGAACTGCGCACATCGCTCGACAGCGCGGACTCCAAGGCCCACGACGTCGGCGCCAACCTCGCCATGATCGGCGTGCTGCCGACGTTGCGGGAGAGGCACTTCGACCGCAAGTGGCTCTCCGACTCACCGAGGTACGCGCTCCTCAACGACACCATCTTCGCCGCCCGCGGCGAGGAGATGGTGCTGCACATGGAAGGTCCGGCGATGCCGGGCAGAGGGCCGGAGAAGCTCCTGAGCTACGCGGAGTCGATCCTGCCGGAGGCCGCCTGCACGTCGGTGCAGCTGCACCTGCAGGTCGAGCCGACGAACTTCGCCTCGCACTGGAACGCCGCCCAGTGCCTGGCAGGGGTTCAGGTCGCGATCGCCGCGAACTCCGCCTTTCTGCTGGGCAAGGCGCTCTGGCACGAGACCCGGATCCCGTTGTTCCAGCAGGCGACCGACACCCGCCCGGACGAGCTGAAGAACCAGGGCGTCCGCCCGCGGGTGTGGTTCGGTGAACGGTGGATCACGTCGATCTTCGACCTGTTCGAGGAGAACGTGCGCTACTTCCCCAGCCTGCTGCCCGAAACCGACGACGAGGACCCGCTGGAGACCCTCGAAGCCGGTGGTGCGCCTCGTCTTTCGGAGCTGCGCCTGCACAACGGCACCATCTGGCGCTGGAACCGCCCCGTCTACGACGTCGTCGACGGTGTGCCGCACCTGCGCGTGGAGAACCGCGTCCTGCCAGCGGGCCCGACGGTCCTCGACACGATGGCCAACGCGGCGTTCTTCTACGGCACCCAGCGCGCCCTCATCGCCCAGGAACGTCCGCTGTGGACGCAGATGTCGTTCCAGGCGGCCGAGGAGAACCTCTACACCGGTGCCAGGCACGGCATGAACGCCCAGCTGTACTGGCCGGGCATCGGCTGGATCCCGCCGGACGAGCTGGTGCTGCGGCGCCTGCTGCCGATGGCGCACGAGGGCCTGCGCGACTGCGGTGTCTCCGACGAGGCCCGCGAACGCTACCTCGGTGTGATCGAGCAGCGCTGCCTCGCGCGGCGCACCGGGTCGTCGTGGCAGCGGGAAACCGTTGCGCTGCTCGAGGAACGCGGCATGGCCAGGGAAGCGGCCCTGACCGGGATGCTCAAGCGCTACCTGGAGCTGATGCACGGCGGCGAACCCGTGCACACGTGGCACGTCGGCTGACCGGCTACTCCGTCAGCTCCGCCACGAGCTCCTGCCAGATCGCCACGGACAGGCCGGCGTCAACGTCGCCGCCGGCCTGGTCCACCAGCACCGTGACGGCGAGCTGCGGCGTGTAGCCGACCGCCCACGGGAACGCGTCCGGTACGCACGCGACGCTGTTGCAGCCGGGCTTTTCCTTCAGCTCCAAGGTGATCCGGTCCGCGACGTCGTCGCCGAAGACGGACTTGTCAGTTTCGGCGGCCTGGTACAGCGACGATCCGTCCGCGCCCGTGACCGCGGCGACGAAGTGCGCCCTGCGCTGGACGCCTCCAGCGGCGAAGGTCGCGTACGCGGCGGTCAGGTCGAGCGGCCGCATCCGCGCTTGCACGAGATCCGGTGCGTCCGCCAGTGCGAACGGCTCGGCGAGTTCCGGGACCGTCTCCCGCGGCTCGTCCGCCGGGTCGTTGAGGCCCCGCCTGGGACCCGGCACGTACGCCCGCACTCCGCCGGAGACCGGGTCGACTGCCGTCACGGTCGCACTCAGCCTCTGGTTCGGGGCGACCAACCGGCCGACGACGGTGGCGGAGACGGTCTGCGTCCTGGCGTCGATCGTCGTGCGCACCGCCCCGCCGACGAGCTTGAGCGCGTCCAGCGGCAGGTTGGCCCCGTGCAGCTCCGCCAGCACCCGCTCCACGATCACCGAGTTGGGCTGGCCGTCGGCACTGCTCCACAACCGCGACCCGTCCGCGTACTGGAGGACGACCTCCTTCGGTGCGGGAGGCAGCGGCACCGGCGCGGCAGGCCGTTGCCACACCACGTACCCGATGATCGCCGCGACCAGCGCCAGCGCGCCGAGCCCGGGCAGGAACCGCTTCACTGCTGGACCTTCTCGACGAACCGCTGCCAGATGGTCTTGGGCAGACCGGCACCCGCGATCGGTGCCCCGGTCGCGTCCTTCACCGGGTGCGCCGTGCCGGCCGTGCCGACCAGGACGGTGACCGCCATCCGGTCGGTGTACCCGACGGTCCAGGCGTGCTGGTTCAGACCGGGCACGGCGTCCGGCATCTCGTACTCGGCGGCACGGCACACCGAGCCAGGGCAGAGGGTGTTCTCCTTCAGGACGGTCGTGACCTCGTCCGCCATCGCCTTGCTCCGCGCGCCGTCCGCGTCGAAGGCGGACGCGGTGCTCTCGGTCGCCCGGTAGAGCAGATCGCCGCTCTCGCCGGTCACCTTGGCGACGAAGTGCGTCCTGCGGTGCACGCCTCCCGCCGCGAACGTCGCGTACACCGTCGTCAGGTCGAGCGGTCGCATCGCCGCCGGCATCCCCCCGAGTGAGACAACACCGTTCGGGGTGCCGCCTTCTTCGCCCACGAGCAGCTTCTTCTGCTGACCCGACAGGACGACGGCGTCCGGCACGCCCGCCTGGTGCGCGGTGTCGACGGTCGGCTTGATCCCGACCTGGTTGACCACCAGGTCGTACATGGCCACGTTGCTGGACTTGGCGAGGGCGTCGCGCACGGTGCAGCGTTCGCCGCACTTCGCCTTGTCGTTGATGGTCGTGCCGTAGAACGTGCGCGGCGCCCGACCGTCGAACACCCTGTCGAGCTTCACGCCGTTCTGCAGTGCGGCAACCGCGTTGATCGGGAAGAACGCCGACCCCGGTTCCCTGAGCACCCCGCCCGCGTAGTCGGTCCTGTCGTCACGCGAGTCACCCGGCACGTAGGCCAGCACACCACCCGTGGCCGGGTCGACGGCGGTCACCGAGTACCGCAGCGTCCCCGGTTGGGCCGGCGTGACCGCCTCGATCACCGCCCTGCCCGCGGCCTGCGCCTTCGGGTCGATCGTCGTCACGACGACAGCGCCGACCTGGCGGAGGCTGTCGACCGGCAGGGAAGCCTGCTGCCCCAGTTCGTCCAGCACCTGCCGCACGAGCGGCGGCGGATCGCCGTCCTTGCTGTTCCACAACGGCGACCCGTCGGCGTACTGCACGACGAGGTCCTTCTGCGGCACCGGAGGCGGAGATACCTCGGGCCGTTGCCACACCACCACCGCGACAACGGCACCGACCAGCACGAGCGCGCCCAGAACGGGCAGCAGGCGTTTCACAGAACTCCCCCAGAGTCGCGTTCCCCCGGGGGTTGAATCTAGCGGCGGCGTCCAGCCTTCAGGGGCGCGACGTCCGCACCGTCGTGGGAGATCCGGCACTCGTCGGGCGTCACGGCCTCGACGGCCAGCGTCAGCTCGCCCTTCACTCCGGTGTAGATCGACTCACCGCGCGACGCGAGCGACGCGTGCACCCGGTTCGAGTCGGTGAAGTCGCGCTCGTCCTTCACGCGCTTCTTGCCGGTCTCCTCAGGACGCGTCGCGCTGCGCAGGTTGACCTCCAGCCACGCCGCGACCTCGGCCGGCGAGGTCAGCACCTCCTCGGGCGTGCGCTCGAGCCGGACCTGCCGAGGAGACGCGTGGTCGAGCGATGTGTGTTCCACGTAGGCGTGCCAGTGGGTGTTGCGCATCGACCAGGTCTGTTCGACCGGCCAGTCCTCCTCGGTGGTCATGCTCCTATCTTCCACCCTTAACACGAGGAAACGTGAGGAGGTCGCGCACGTTGATCTCGTGATCCACCCGCACGGCCGATGCGAGCCGCCGATCGTGCGTGACCAGCAGCAACGTTCCCTCGTACGTGTCCAGCGCCTGCTCCAGCTGTTCGATCGCCGGCAGATCGAGGTGGTTCGTCGGTTCGTCGAGCACCAAACAGGTCGTGCCCCGCGCCTGCAGCAGAGCAAGACCCGCACGGGTTCGTTCGCCCGGCGACAGCTCCCGCGCCGGCCGGAGCACGGTGTCCGCGCCCAGCCGGAATTTCGCCAGCAGCGTGCGCACCTCGACGTCCTGCATCCCGGTCGCGTCCGACACGATCCGCAACGCCGACTCCTCGCTCGCGAACTCGGCCCGCAGCTGGTCGACCTCGCCCACCACCACACCGGGTCCGATCGAACGGTCACCGGCATCGAGCGGGATGCGCCCGAGCAGCGCGCCCAGCAACGTCGACTTGCCGGAGCCGTTCGGGCCGGTGATCCGCCACCGCTCACCCGCGCCGATCGTGAGGTCGATCGGCCCGAGCGTCACGTCACCGCGGCTGACCACGGCGTGCCGCAACGTGAACGCGACCGAGCTGCCCCGCCCGGCCGACGGCAGGGTGAGCCGCAGCTGCCACGCCTCGCGCGGCTCCTCGACCTCCTCCAGCCTGGCCAGCTGACGGTCCACAACGGACGCTTTCGCCATCAGGTTCTCGGCCGCCTGCGCACGCCCCGCACGGACGTTCTTGTCCGGCTCGTCGTTGCGCGCCTTGGCGCTGTTCGCCCGCCGCACGCCCTGCCGCGACCACTCCTTGACCTGACGGCTGCGCTGCACCAGCGAGTCGCGCTTGGCCGCGTACGTCTCGTACTCCTCCTGCGCGCGACGGCCCGCGTTCGCCTTCTCCTCGACGTAGGCGTCCCAGCCGCCACCGAACACGGTGATGCGGTGGGAGAACTCGTCGAGCTCGGCGATCGCGGTCGTGGTGCGCGCGAGGAACTCCCGGTCGTGGCTCACCAGCACGATCGCGCCCTGGTACCCCTGGACGTGAGACTCCAGGAGGTCGAGCCCGGTGGCGTCGAGGTCGTTGGTCGGTTCGTCGAGCAGCAGCACGTCCGCACGCGTCAGCAACACCGCGGCCAGCCTCAACCGCGCCTGCTGACCACCGGACAGCTCGTCGGGCCCGCGCCCGTCGAGCAGATCGGCGCCGAGCCCCAGGCGTTCGCAGACGGCGTCCGCGCGTTCGTCGAAGTCACCGGCACCGATGGCGGTCCAGTGGTCGAGCGCGTCCGGGTAGTCGTCCCCGCCACCCTCGCCGAGCGCTTCGGCCGCGCGTTGCAGCCACTGCTCGGCCTGCGCGACGCCGGTGCGGCGGGCGAGGTGGTCGCGAAGGGACTCTCCCGCGACGTGGAGGGTCTCCTGCGTCAGGTGCGCGACCGTCCCGGTGGCCGAGACGGATCCGGTCTCGGGCTGGAGCTCACCGGAGAGCAGCCGGAGCAACGTGGACTTGCCGACGCCGTTGGGCGCGATCAGACCGACGCGGTCACCAGGTGAAACATCGAAATCAACCTCCGAGATCACGGTCCTCGGACCGAACGACAGCGAAAGATTCCTTGCTGTCAGCACGGACACGCTTCCGACGCTACGTGCCTCCGCAACTGGTTTACCCGCCTCGTTCTACAAAGCTTCCCGCCCGCTGAAAACGACGAGGCCCCCGCTCTGCCCAGAGCGGGGGCCTCGTCCGTTCCCGAACTGACTGCCGCTCCCACCACGAAGCGACGAGACTTAGGTTAGCCTAACTTCTCTTGCTTGGGAAGCCCTCCTGATCAGCCCCCGCGCGACCAGCTCGACGACCGTCGCCACGGCCGCCACCTCCACCGCGAGCAGAGCGAGCAGGACCACGAGTTGTAGTGCGCCGGCCTGCCAAACGGGAGCCCCTCCCAGCAGCATGCCCACAAAAGCACCCGGAAGGGTGACAAGGCCGACCGTTCTGGTCTGGTCGAGAGGCGGCAGCAACGCCTCCGCGGCCGGCCGTCGGATGACCAGACGAACCGCCGTGGGCTCCAGGAAGCCCAACGCCAGAGCGGCCTCATACTCGCCGTGACGGTCGCGAAGGGAGTCGAGCGCTCGCCGTGCCGACAGCGTCGTGGCGGTCATGGCACCGCCGATCAGGATGCCGCCCACCGGGATGAGGGCGATGCCCTTGACCGGGAGCAGCCCGATGCCGATCAGCAGCCCGAGCGCGGGCACCGTGCCGATCAGGATGGCCAGCGCCACCCAGACGCCCTTCCACCCGGTACCGGTGCGGCGGGCCGACGTCGCGGTGGCCACGACGGCCATGAGGACGAGGAACAGAGCGGTGAGGCCGAGGTGCGTCAGGACCAACGTGATCACGGCGCTCACGGCCGCGAGTTGCAGCACGGCCCGGACGGCGGCCTTGAGGAACGGTGTCGGCGTGGTGAGGCCGGTGAACCAGGCGATGGCGCCCGCGGCCGCCGTGAAGAACACGCAGACGATCAGCAACCGGACCCAGTCAGTGGCCAGGACCATGCGCGGCTACGCGTCTTCGAGGCCCTGCTGGGCGGTACGTGACCCTCGCCTCGCGGCCCGGCGTTGCCAGTAGAACACTCCGTAGCCGATGATCCCGAGCAGACCGCCGGACAAGGTCGTCCAGAGCAGGGTGCTGTTCGAGCGGTCGACGACGAGCACGACCAGAAATCCGAGGAACCACAACGCGGTACCCCCCAGCACGACCGGCACGGGGTCGGCCAGCCGATGCGGCAGCGGCGGCGGGTGAGGGGCGGAGTCGCGTTCGGACACATCGTTAGGAGACCAGATGCTGGACGGGTTCTTCAAGATTTCCGACCGCGGGTCGACCGTGGCGCGGGAGGTGCGCGGCGGCGTCGTGACGTTCTTCACGATGGCCTACATCGTCGTGCTGAACCCGCTGATCATCGGCAGCTTCGCGCCGACAGGTCCCGGCGCGCACCCTGACGTGCTCGGCAACATCCTCCCGGTCGGCCAGGTGGCCGCGGTGACGGCGCTGGTCGCGGGCGTGATGACCATCCTCTTCGGACTGGTCGCGAACTACCCGTTCGCGCTGGCCACGGGTCTCGGCATCAACTCGTTCGTCGCGGTCTCCGTCGCGGCCAAGGTGTCCTGGCCGGAGGCGATGGGCCTCGTCCTCGTCAACGGTCTCGTCGTGCTCCTGCTGGTCGTCACCGGCGTGCGGACCGCGGTGTTCAACGCCGTCCCGAACGAACTGAAGGCCGCGATCGCGGTCGGCATCGGTCTCTTCATCACGTTCATCGGCCTGGTCGACGCCGGCTTCGTGCGCCGCCTGCCCGACGCCGCCAACACCACCGTCCCGGTCGGCCTCGGCATCAACGGGTCGATCGCGAGCTGGCCGACGCTCGTCTTCGTGGTGGGCCTGGTGGTCACGGGCGTGCTGTTCGCGCGCAGGATCAAGGGCGCGATCCTCATCGGCATCGTCGCGACGGCGATCTTCGCGATCGTCCTCGAGGCGATCGTGAAGGCGGGCCCGTCGGCGGGCGTCAACGCCAAGGGTTGGAACCTCGGCTACCCCGCACTGCCCGACAAGATCTTCGGCGTCCCGGACCTCTCCCTGCTGGGCGACGTGTCGTTCGGCGCCTGGACCCGCCTCCCCGCACTCGCCGCCGCGCTGATCGTCTTCACGCTCGTCCTGACCGACTTCTTCGACACCGTCGGCACGATGACCGGTCTGGGCAAGGAAGCGGACCTGATCGACAAGGACGGCCAGCTCCCGAACGTCAGCAAGGCCCTGTTCGTCGACGGCCTCGGCGCGGTGGCCGGCGGCGCCGCGTCCAGCTCGTCGAACACCGTCTACATCGAGTCCGCCTCCGGCATCGCCGAGGGCGCCCGCACGGGCCTCGCCAACGTCGTGACGGGCGTGCTGTTCCTGCTGGCGATGTTCTTCACCCCGCTCTACGAGGTGGTCCCGATCGAGGCCGCCGCCCCCGCTCTCGTGATCGTCGGCGCGCTGATGATGATGCAGATCCGCGAGATCGACTTCAGCGACTTCTCGGTGGCCCTCCCCGCCTTCCTGACCATCGTGGTCATGCCGTTCACCTACTCGATCGCGAACGGCATCGGCGCGGGCTTCGTCAGCTACGTCCTGCTCAAGGCCCTGACCGGCAAGGCCCGCGCCGTCCACCCCCTGATGTGGATCGTGGCGACCGCCTTCGTCGTCTACTTCGCGCTGGGCCCGATCCAGAGCCTGCTCAACTGACCTTTCGGCAGGAAACTATTTCGTGAGGTATGCTAACTACGTGGCGACCGAAGAGCACGGACTGGCGAGCAGGCTGAGGCTTGCCGTGGTTCGCCTCAACCGTCGCCTGAGGGCCCAGCGCACCAACTCGTCGGTGTCGCTGACGCAGGTGTCCGCGCTGTCCACACTGCACAAGTGCGGCCCGCTGACCCCAGGCGAACTGGCGGCCAAAGAAGGCGTCCAACCCCCTTCCATGACGAGAGTGATCGCCGCCCTGGAGGAGTTCGGCTTCGCCACGCGCAGCCCGCACCCCACCGACGGCCGTCAAGCCATCGTCGAGCTGACCGGCGAAGGCTTGTCGTACCTGCAGGACGAGATCACCGCGCGCGAAGCGTGGCTGGACAAGAGGCTCGCAGAGCTGGAACCCGACGAACGGGAACTGCTCTCGCGCGCCGCCGAGATCATCGACAGGATGGCGGGGCAGTAAGGACGTGTCGGGTTACGCGGGTGGTGGAGCAGACAGTTCGCCACCTCGTCGTACCGGAATGTTCTCTTCGCTTCGCATATACAACTACCGCCTCTACGCCTCCGGCCAGATCATCTCGCTGGTAGGCGTGTGGATGCAGCGAGTGGCCCAGGACTGGCTCGTCCTGGAACTCTCCAACGGCTCCCCCGTGGCCCTGGGCTTCGCCGCCTCCCTCCAGTTCCTGCCAGTGCTACTCCTCTCCATGTGGGGCGGCGTCCTCGCCGACCGCATGGACAAGCGCAAACTCCTGCTCTGGCTCGAATCGGCCCTGGGCCTCTGCGCCCTGGCCCTGGGCCTCCTGGACGTCACGGGCGTGGTCCAGCTCTGGCACGTCTACCTGCTCTGCCTCCTGCTGGGCGCCTTCTCCGCGGTAGAAACCCCAGTGCGCCAATCCTTCGTGGTCGAAATGGTCGGCCGCGACTCCCTGACCAACGCCGTGGCCATCAACTCGATGATGTTCAACCTGGCCCGCATCATCGGCCCGGCCATCGCAGGCGTGACCATCGTGGCCATCGGCACGGGCTGGGTCTTCCTGGCCAACGCCATCAGCTTCGTGGGCGTAGTAGGCGGCATCTGGCTGATGCGCACGAAACAACTACTACGAGCAGACCCGGTCCCCCGCGAAAAGGGCCAACTGCTCTCCGGCCTCCGCTACGTCCGCAGCCGCCCAGACCTGCTGACCGTGATGCTCCTGGTCTTCTTCATCGCCACCTTCGGCATGAACTTCTACATGACCCTGGCCATCATCGCCCGCAACGTCTTCGGCGGAGACGCCGACGCCTACGGCCTGCTCTCAACCCTGATCGCCGTAGGCACCCTCGCAGGCGCCACCCTCGCAGCCAGACGCAAAACCCCGAGACTGAGCGTGTTCATCGGCTCGGGCGTGGTGTTCGGCGTGCTGGAAATCATCTCGGGCATGATGCCCACGATGATCCTCACGGGCCTGATGATGATCCCCGTGGGCATCGCGATGATGACCTTCAACACCACCGCCAACGCCACCATCCAGCTGGCAGTGGAACCAGAGATGCGCGGCCGGGTGATGGGCATCTACATGCTCGTGTTCCTGGGCGGAAACCCGGTGGGCGGCCCACTGATGGGTTGGCTGGGCGAGATCAACGGCAGAGCTCCGATCATCATCGGCGGTGCGGTGTCGATGATCGTGACGATCACGGCCTGGATCATCCTGACGAAGCGCGGGGACATAGAACGCCCAAGGCTGCGCCGACGGCGAGACGCGGCAAGGGCAGCGGCAGCACCAGAGCCCGCAGAGATCGCCAGCTGACCCGCGAAGGCGAAGGCGACGCGAGGCCGAAGGGCGAGCAGTCCTTGCCCTAAACGCAAGGTTCCGGCGGCCCGAACCGCGCCACCCACCCAACCGCAAGCCGCCCAACCCAACAGAGAGGATGTTGTGGCGGGATCACCTGAGCTGGTCTGACCCTCAACCCAACTGACCGCGGTGTCCTTCGCCTGATCTGTCGACTGATTCGGGTGATCTCGCGTGCACGTCACCAGGCGAGCGGAAGTGACCTGATAGGAGCCTGTCGCCACAGGACCCATCTCTGTTCTGTCCGTCCCGCCCAGCCCGGTGCGTGCCGTCCCGACACGGTCCAGCGAGCAAGGACGGCGGTCCCCAGGATGCCCGATGCCCATACCCCCGCCCACGGTGAGGTGTTCGGCGGAGTCGACACCCACACCGACACCCACCACGCCGCCGCACTCGACCACATCGGCCGGCTCCTGGGCGACGCCAAGTTCCCTGCCACCCCTGGCGGCTGCGCACAACTACTCGGCTGGCTGACCAGGTTCGGCCCCATCGCCAAGATCGGCGTCGAAGGCACCGGCTCCTACGGCAAACAACTCGCGATATCGCTGCGCCAAAACGGAATCCAGGTCCGCGAAGTCTCCCGCCCCGACCGGCGAACCCGCCGCAGCCACGGCAAATCCGACGTCATCGACGCCATCAACGCCGCCCGCGCCGTCATCTCCGACGACAAAACCGCCACACCCAAAACCGCCGACGGGCCGATCGAGTCCATCCGCGTCCTGCGCATCGCCCGCGGTGGCGCGGTCAAAGCCCGCACCGCCGCCCGCAACGAACTCACCAACCTCATCACCACCGCACCCGCCGAGATCCGCGAAACCTTACGCGGCAAGCAAAC
>NZ_BBOJ01000015.1 GCF_000974445.1 Lentzea aerocolonigenes | reverse complement strand
CAGCTGTGCTCGTGGGCCGGGCTCACCCCGAAGCATTACGAGTCCGATCGCACGGTGCGGCGTGGTCACATCACCAAGCAGGGCTCGCGGCTGCTGCGGTGGGCGCTGGTCGAGGCCGCCCAGAAGATCCCTGCCAGTGCGGGCTGGCCGGTCGCCACCCGCGACGGTATCCGGGACCGCCGCGGCAAGGGCATCGCCACCGTGGCGGTCGCCCGCCGGCTGTGCACCCTGGTCTACTTCGGCCTGCGCGACGGGCACATCCGTGCCCTGGACCCCCAGACCACCACCACTGGTTCACCGGACACCACATCACCGGACGCCGCGGCATGAGCCGCGGGCCTGGTCGTGACCGGGGCGCGGATCGCCCGAAGTCTGACCCCCACCACACGGTGGCGTGGTCGTGGTCTTGATTGACCCCGCCCGGTCACGGTCGCACCCTACCACGCACACACCTGCGAATAGATGACCGGCAACCAGGCAACTGGTCTGCCACCGGGAACAGACCCCGGCACGGTGAACGCGACCCCACACAAAGAGCCCTCCGGCAATTTCCGGCTCGAATAGCGTGACGCGTCCAGCGACGGCGTCAAGACCCTCCGGCCCCCTCCGGGGGCGGCCTACGGCCGATCTTGACCCCGCCCGCCGGACACGCCTGCCCACACACAGCCGAAAACCCCGAAAACCAGCCTTAGCAAGGCACTTGACCGGCCCCGCTCCTTCATAGATGACTTTGGGTGCGAGGTGCTAGCCTTTCCGGATCGGGCGGGTGCGAAGCATCCGACCTTTTCCGCCTGACACAGCGCCTCGCAAGGGCCCCGAAGTCAAGCCCCAATCGCAATCGTCGCGAAGCGGCGATGGAATGACCCGGCTCGTCATACAACCCAAAGCGACCACCAACACAAAGCGACCACACCAGCAGAAGGCGACCCACCCCGCTGGAACCCGCGCCGAACCACCCAAGCCGACCCGCGCCAACTCGCCCCGAGCGTCACTTCCCGTGCGGGTCCGAGCCGTTGAGCGCGGCCACGACCTGGTCGTAGTCGCCGCGCGCCTCGCCGTAGCGCAGGAACTTCACGCGCTCGACCTGGATCTCCCGCGCGTCCGGCTGTTCCTCGATGATGCTCATGACCTCCGCGACGTAGGAGTCGAGCGGCATGGCGTGGTCGTTGTCCGCCTGGCCGGGCAGCAGGTCGGTCTGCACCGACGGCGGCTCCAGCTCCACGACCTTCACGGTCGTGTCGGCCAGTTGCAGGCGCAGCGTTTCGCTGAGCATGTGGATGGCCGCCTTGGACGCGTTGTAGCTCGGCGTCACCTTCAGCGGCGCGAACGCGAGGCCCGAGGAGACGGTCATGATCGTGGCGTCCGGCAGGGTCTGGAGGTGCTCGACGAACGCGGCGATCAGGCGGATCGGGCCCAGCACGTTGGTCGTGATGATGTTCTCGGCGGACTCCAGGAAGTCCTGGCGGTGCCAGTCCTCCACGCGCATGACGCCCGCCATGGTGATCAGCACGTTCACCGACGGGAAGCGGGCGATCACGTCCTTGGCCGCGGCCTGGACGCTACCGGCGTCGGTGGTGTCGATTCGGACGGTTTCGACGCCGGGGTGCTCGGCGGCGATCTTCTCGAGCAGCTCGGTGCGGCGGCCGCCCACGATCACGGTGTTGCCGCGCTCCTTCAGCGCGAGGGCGAGCGCCAGGCCGATGCCGCTGGTGGCGCCGGGGATGAAGACGGTGTTTCCGGTGATGTCCATGCACCGAGCTTCTGGCACCGCGACGAGCCGCGGCAGAGACCGCTCATCGGGGGATCGGCGATCCCTGGTTGAGGGACGCGGTCTCTCCATACTGGGCTCATGGATCGTGTGGAGCTCGCGGCGTTCCTGCGCCGCCGCCGGGAAGAGCTGCGGCCGGAGGACGTCGGCCTGCCGGTCGGTGCGCGGAGGCGGGCGCCGGGGCTGCGGCGGGAGGAGGTGGCGTCGCTCGCCGCGATGTCCACGGACTACTACACGCGCCTTGAGCAGCAACGGGGGCCGCAGCCGAGTGAGCAGATGCTCGCCGCGCTGGCCCGCGCGCTGCGGCTGAGCGACGACGAACGCGACTACCTGTTCCTCGTCGCCGGCCGCAACGCACCGTCGCCGCGGGTCACCTCCACGCACGTCGCTCCCGCGTTGCAACGGGTGCTGGACCGGCTCGACGACACGCCCGCGCTGATCCTGTCCAACCTCGGCGAGGTCCTGGTGCAGAACCGGTTCGCCGAGGCCCTGTACGGCGACTCGTCCCGCTTCACCGGCCTGGCGCGCAGCGGGATCTACCGCTGGTTCACCGACCCGGACGAGCGCCTGATCTACCCGGAGCACGACCGCGAACGGCAGAGCCGCGCCCAGGTGGCGAGCCTGCGCGCCGCCTACGCGTCGATGGGCGCGCGTTCACGGGCCGGCGAGCTCGTGCGGGTGCTGCAACGCGAGAGCGCCGAGTTCGCCGAGCTGTGGGAACGGCACGAGGTCTCGAAGAGGTTCGAGGACCACAAGGTGCTCGTGCACCCGCAGCTCGGCGAGATCGAGGTGGACTGCCAGGCGCTGTTCACCGAGGACCAGTCGCAGGCACTGCTGGTGCTGACCGCACCGCCGCGCACGGAGGCGTTCGAGAAGCTGCAGCTGCTCGGCGTGCTGGGCACGGAGAAGTTCGTCAGCTGAGCCGCAGGATCGTCTCCTCGATCTCGGCGTTCCTCGCCTGCGCGTAGCCGACGTCGGTGCCGACGACCTCGAAGCCCGCCTTGGTGAGCACCCGCAACGAACCCGCGTTGTCACTGGCGGCACGCCCGTACAACGGCCGAACGGTGACCTCGCGCAGCAGGAGCTCCACCGCCCGGCTGGCCACGCCCTGTCCCCAGACGGCGCGGTCGACCCAGTAGGTGATCTCGGTGTCGCCCTCCATCACGAAGGCCGCGATGCTGCCGACCACCCGCCCGTCAGAGACGATCACGCGGTTCGTGGTGTCGGTACGCGCCAGGATCTTGCGCATGTGCGCGTCGAACGCGGCACGGTCGTCGGGGTCCTTCGCGGTGAACGCGGCCATCCGCACCGACTCCGGATCGCGCATGAACTCGAACAACGTGTCGAAGTCCGCTTCCTCGACCGGCCTCAGCGACACTTCACCAATCCCCATGAGCTGATCCAATCACGGTTTCCGCAGGCGCGGTGCTCACGGCGAAGGCACCGGTTCCCCTCTCCACGGCGTTCTGGCAGGACGCTGCCCTAATTGTGTGACCTGGGTCACCTATGGGCCCGGTTTCTGTGACCGGAGGTGAGACTCGCCGGTCTCCCATGGCGTGCGGAAGTCGTCGGCGAAAGGTGTGGCAGTGACGGGTCGGGAGTGGCTGGGGCAGGTGGACGCGGAGCAGGTGGAAGCCGCGCGGGCCGGTGATCGGGCGGCGCTCGACACGGTCGTCGCGGCCTGCCTGCCGCTGGTCTACAACGTCGCCGGCCGGGCGCTGAACGCCGACGCCGACGTCGACGACGTGGTGCAGGAGACGATGGTCCGCGTGATCCGCGGCATCGACGCGCTGCGGGAGCCTGACCGGTTCCGCTCGTGGCTGGTCGCCGTCACGATCAACCAGGTCCGCGAGCACTACCGGCGCCGTGACCTCGCGCCGGCCCCGCTGGAGGAGTACGACAGGGCCGATCCGGGCGCCGAGTTCGTCGAGGCCGCCCTGTCGCGCCTGCACTTCGCCCAGCAACGTCGCGAGGTCGACGAAGCCGCCCGCTGGCTCGACCCGGCCGACCGCGAGCTGCTGGCCCTGTGGACGCTGGAACGCGTGGGGCAGCTGACCCGCGCGGAGGTCGCCGACGCGCTGGACCTCGGCGCCCACGCCGTGACCGTCCGGGTCAGCAGGCTCAAGGGCAGGCTGGAAACCATCCGCCACCTGGTCCGCGCGTTGTCGGCGGACCCGAGGTGCACGGGCCTGGACCGGGCGGCGCAGGGCTGGAACGGCGAGCCGAACCCGTTGTGGCGCAAGCGGCTCCTGCGGCACGTAGACGAGTGCGGCCGGTGCCGGCGCGGGGTCGCCGACGCGATGCCGGTGGAGCGCATCCTGACGGGCGCGGCGCTGCTCACCGTGCCGGCGGCGTACCTGCCGCGACTGCTGGAGAGCCTGGGGGAGGTGACCCCGGTGGCGCTCGCGTCCAGCCTCGACCACCGCGCCGCCCACCTCGCCGAAGCCTCCGGCCCCCTGTCCCGGCTCACCGGATTGGCGAGCGGCAAACCTGTGCTCGCCATCGCGGGCGCCGCCGCCGTGTGTGCGCTGGTCGGCGTGGTCGGCACCGTCGTGCTGTTCCCGTCCGACCCACCGGCCGCCGTGGCGATCCCGAACACCCCGCCACCAACGGCCGTGACCACGACCTCCTCCGCCACCGAGAGCAGCTCCGAGACGACCACGAGCACCACCACGACGACCACGACCACGACCACCACGACCCCGACGCCGGAACCGGTCCGCGTCGCCACGCCAGAGGAACGGGTCCTGGCGCTGATCAACGAGACCAGGGCGAAGCAGGGCTTGCCGCCGTTGACCGTCGACCCGGCCCTGGTCACCGCGGCCGACCGGCACACGCGGGCGATGATGAGCAACGGTTGCGGGCTCTCCCACCAGTGCCCCAGCGAGAGCGGGCTCGGCGAGCGCAGCACCGCGGCGGGCGTGAGGTGGAGCTCGGTGGCCGAGAACGTCGGCATGGGCGGTCCGGTGAAGGACACGGTCGAGTCGATCTCGAAGATGGCGCTGAACCTGACCCAGGGCATGATCGACGAGAAGCCGCCGAACGACGGTCACCGCAAGAACATCCTCAGCAGGTCGTCCACCCGGATCGGCATCGTCGTGATCCGCGACGCCAAGGGAACCGTGTGGATGACGCACGACTTCGCCGGAAGTTGAGCGGGCCGGAAAAGATCATCCTGAAGTCGTACGCGGGAACGCGACCTCAGTCGGACGCGTGACGATCCGTCCGGAAAGCACTGTCTCATCCGTGCAGACCGTCACCTACCGCTGGCCCACGCGCGTCACCACCGACACCCCGGATCTGCTGCGCTGGACGGGTTTCGCCGGCGCGGCCCTGCTCACCGCCGGGGCGTGGGCCGTGAGCGCCGGAGCCGGGCCGACCGGGCTGGGCGCCGCCATCGGGGGCGCCGGGCTGGTCGTGCTGGCCTGGGCGTTGCTCGGCCGCACCCGGCCGGACGGGTCGTGGCTGCGTCGCACGCTGGCCTGGTGGTGCGGTCCGCTGCTGGTGGCGCCGCCGTTGTTCAGCGCGGACGTGTTCAGCTACCTCGCCCAGGGCGAGGTGGCGGCGCGGGGGTTCGACCCGAACGTCGTGAGCCCGGCCGCCGGGGCGAGCGCCGAGGCAGTCGCGCGGGTGGGGCTCTACTGGCGGGAGACGCCATCGCCGTACGGGCCGCTGTTCACCACGATCGAACGGCTGATCACCCAGTTCACCGGCGGGGATCCGGTGCTCGGGATCGTGCTGCACCGCGTGGTCGCGGCAGCCGGCCTGCTGTTGGTCGTGTGGGCGGTGCCGAGGCTCGCTGCGATCGCGGGGACGTCCGAGCGGGCCGCGTTGTGGCTCGGCGTGCTGAACCCGTTGGTTTTGTGGCATCTCATCGGCGGGATGCACAACGACGCGTTGATGCTCGGTCTCATGCTGTGCGGCACTGTCATCGCGTTGGACGCGTTGCCCGAGCTGAAATTGTGGCCGCTCACGGCCGGTGTCGCGCTCATCGGGCTCGGAGCGCAGGTGAAGCTGCCCGCGCTCGTCGCGCTCGCGGTCGTGGGCACCGCGCTGGCCCGCCGGCTGGGCGGTGGCGTGGTGCGATTCGTGCTGGCTGGCGCGAGCATGGTCGCGGCCGCCGTGGCGGTGGCGGTCGCGACGTCGCTGGCCGGCGGTGCGGGATTCGGCTGGGTGCAGGCGCTGGGCACGCCGTCGAAGGTCAACAGCTGGATGGCGCCGACGAACTGGCCGGGCTTCCTGGCGGGTGCGGTGTTCGGGCCGGAAACAGGTCAGGCGATGATTTCCTCGGCACGGATCGCGGGGCTCGTGCTGATCCTGTGCGGGATCGTGGTGGTGCTGAGCCACCAGCTGCGCGGCGGGATCTCTCAGGTGACGGCGCTGGGGATGATGATGAGCCTGATCGTGGTGCTGGGGCCGGTGATCCAGCCGTGGTACCTGCTGTGGGCGGTGCTGCCGCTGGCCGCGTGCCTGCCGGAGGGGACGTGGCGGACGAGGGTCGCCGTGCTCGCCGGGGTGTTCGCGCTGCTGGTGCCGCCGCTCGCGGGCAACTTCGCGGGCCGTGTCCACGAGCTCGTGCTCGCCTACGCGCTGGGGATCGCCCTGGTGGGTGGCGCGTACCTCGTCCTGCGGCGGGCGAGGGTGTCCGTTGCGCAGAGCTGACTTCGCGCGCTGCGGCGCGGCTGCCCTGGCCGGTGGCGCGCTCGCGCTGAGCTTCCCGCCCCGCACCATCTGGTGGCTCGCCGTTCCCGCGTTCGCCGTGCTCTGGCTGACGTTGCGGGACGTGACCGGCCGCCGCGCCGCCGGCCTCGGGTTCGTGTTCGGCCTGGCGTTCTTCCTGCCGCACCTGTGGTGGATCCAGCACTTCCTGGGCCGCGAGTTCGGCCCGTGGCCGTGGCTGGTGCTCTCGGCGTTGATGGCGTTGTTCATCTGTGCCGTGCTGGCACTGGTCCCGCTCGTGTCCAAGCTGCCCGCCGCACCCGTGTGGGCCGCGCTGCTGTTCGTGCTCCAGGAGACCGCGCGCGGCCTGGTCCCGTTCAACGGCTTCCCGTGGGGCCGTGTGGCGTTCGGCCAGGTCGACGGCCCGTTCGCGCGGCTGGCGATGGTCGGCGGCGCGCCGCTGGTCACCTTCGCGGTCGTCGTGACCGGGTTCGGGCTGGCGGCCTGGCTGCCGAAGCTGCGGGAATGGCGCCGCGGCTGGGCCCTGCTGCCGTTCGCCGCGGCTCTCGCGCTCGGTCCGCTGGTCGCGGTCGAGGCGCAGAACGGGCAACGCACCGTCGCGGTCGTCCAGGGCAACGCGCCCGACGCCGGCCTCGGCCTGCTGGAGGAGAGCGCCACGCTGCGGGCGAACCACCTGCGCAAGACCGCGGAACTGGCGGCGCTGATCCGCGGCGGCGCGGTGCCGAAACCGGATCTCGTGGTGTGGCCCGAAAGCGCGACCAGGACCCGGGACCGCGACCCGGTGCTCGACCAGGCGATCACCGACCTCGGCGTGCCGACGCTGGTGAGCGCGTTGCGCGACGGGCAGAACGCCGTCATCGCCTGGCAGCCGGGCACCGGCGCGGGGGAGTCGTACGCGAAGCAGGAGCTCGTCCCGTTCGCCGAGCACATCCCGCTGCGCCCGCTCGCCAGGCTCGTCACGCCGTTCGCGGACCAGCCGGACCTCGAAGCGGGCACGAAACCGGGACTGCTGAGGATCGCGGACACGCAGGTGGGCCTCGGCATCTGCTACGAGGTCGCCTACGACTACGTCCTGCGGGAGAGCGCGGCCGAGGGCGCGCAACTGCTCGTGGTGCCGACCAACAACGCCTGGTACGGCCGCGGCGAGATGACCTACCAGCAGCTCGCGATGGCCCGCCTGCGCGCGATCGAACACGGCCGGGCGGTCGTCGTCGCGGCGATCAGCGGCGTCAGCGCGGTCGTGCGCCCGGACGGCAGCGTCGTGCAGCAGACCGGGATGTTCACCGACGACCTGATGGTGGACACGGTGCCGTTGCGGTCGGACATCACGTTCGCGACGAGGTTCGGCGGCGCGATCCACGTCCTGCTCACCGGGGCCGCGTTCGCCGCGTGCCTGATCGGGGTGTGGACGCGCCGCCGTGCCTCAGTTGTCGCCGAGCAGGGCTGATCTCACGACCGTCGGGTGTACCTGTGCTTCACCCCGACCGGGAAGTACTCCGGGTCGCCGGACGGCCGCAGCACCACTTCGGGCAGCTGCCGCCCGGCCGGGACGTAGTGCGCGAACTCGCTGTTGAGCCGCAACAGCTGCTCCCGCACCGACTCGGCGATCGCGGCGGCGTCGGCGGTGCGGCCGGGCGCGGTCTCGACGGTGATCCGCAGCAGCCGGTCGCGGTCGGCGTCCTCGACGGACTCGATCACGAACTTGCCCGTCACGGTATCGCTGATGCCCGGCTGCTCCAGCCCGACCGTCACGTTCTCCGGATAGACGTTCGCCCCGAAGAACGACACGGTGAACAGCGACCGCCCGAAGAGGTACACGAACGGCAGCTCGGGGCCGGGCGGGGGAGTGAAGCCGTGGCCCGCGCAGAACTCCAGCAGCTCGGCGTGCCCGAAGATCCCGCCCTCGTCGGCGATCCGGTAGCGGATCAGCGGAATCCCCCCGTCCGCGGTGAACACCAGCGTGCCGTCGTGCACCTCGAAGAACCGGCTCGCCGGGTCGTACTGCACGAGCGTCGGCAGCCGCGCGTCGCCGAAGACCTCCCGCGCCAGGTCCGGGCGGATCGCGAAGAACCGCCGGATGCCGGTCGAGACCGCGGTCTCGTTGCCCAGCACGCCGGAATCCGCGGTGCCGTAGAGGGACGCGATGTCGCGGACGGGGTCGGCGATGCCCGCCCGCTGCGAGACCAGGTCGCGCCACTGCTCGCTGAACACCTCGCCGGCCAGCACCAGCTTGATCGCGTACGACGGCCAGTCCACGGCCTCGGCCAGCCCGGTGTCGACGACGTCCTTGACGAACGGCGGATAGCCGAGCAGCACGACCTGCTCGAAGTGCGGCGCGAGCTCGGGCAGGACGCGCAGGATCTCCGCCTTGTTGTTGCCCGGCGCCACCACGGTGATCGGGCAGCCCTTGGCCGCGAGGTGCCGCACGCACGCCTGCGTGAACAGCCCGCCGACCCACGTGCCGAGCGGGAAGCACACCACGGCGAGCGTGGCGCGCCGGTCGGCGCCGAACCCGTCCACCAGCACCTGCTCGAACCGCCGCGCGACGTGCAGCTCGTCCTCCAGCGACCGCGGCCAGATCGTCGGCCGCCCGCTGGAACCGGACGACACGGCGATCATGTCGCAGCCGCTCAGATCGCCGTCGCGGCAGAGCTCCGGCAACGGGTACCGCTCGTGGTAGTTCGCCTTGTCGAGCAGCGGCAGCCGCTGGAAGTCCTCGAACGTCGTGATCGCCGCGGGGTCGATGCCGTTCTCCTGCAACAGCTTGCCGTAGGCGGGCACGGTCCGGGCGGTGTGCTGGAACAGGTCGAGCACCCAGCTGCCGGACCTCGGTTCGGTCGGTGCGAAGAAGTCGTCGAACGCCTGGCGCACGCGGGTCTGCCGACTGCTGTCCATCGCCTGAGCCTATCGATCAATCCATTCGACTCGTTCCCTCTATAGCTTCAGTGTTTACTGAAATGGAGCCTCTCGCCGCCGTCGTCGTCGTGCGGCTCACCGGACTGGTGCGGGGGAGCGTTTGACGTCCGCCTGAGCCTCCAGGTGGTCGGGCAGGGAAGCGCGGTAGATCGGCATGGCCGCGGCGGTGGTGACGATCGCGACGGCGACGAGGATCGCGAACATCTCCGGTGTCACCAGGTCGTAGGCGAGTCCGATGTTGATGAAGATCAGGATCATCAGGCCGCGGGCGTTCATCAGACCGCCGACCGCGGACGCGTAGCGCCACGAGTAGCCCTGGGCGCGCACGACCAGCCCGCAGCCGAGGTACTTGCCGGCGAACGCGGCCAGCATGATCACCGCGAGCGGGAACCACAGCCTGCCGCCCGCTCCGAAGCCCGAGACCTGGGTGTTGAGGCCGCTGAACGCGAAGAACACCGGCAGCAGCAGGATCGAGTTCAGGTCGGTGAGCTTGGTTTCGAGCTCGTGGCGCACGACCGAGTTCTTCGGCATCGCGAGGCCGGTGATGAACCCGCCGAACACCGAGAACACGCCGATGTAGTCGGTGAACCAGCCCGCGAGGAGCACCACCAGCAGGATGATCGCCATCATGTCCCGGCTGAGCTTGCCGTCGCGTTCGGCGCGCTCTCCGAGCTTGGCGAGCCACTTGCGGCCGAGCGTGAGCATGAGCACGGCGAAGATCGCGGCGCCGACGATCGTGCGCACGGCACCGCCGGGGCTGCCGGACGCGCCGACGGCGATGATCAGCGCGAGGAACGCCCACGCCACGGCGTCGTCGATCGCCGCGGCGACCAGGGTGAGGCCGCCGATCGGGGTGTTCGCGATGCCGCGTTCCTGCAGGATCCGCGCCAGCATGGGAAAAGCGGTGATCGACAGGGCGCCGCCGACGAACAGCATGAAGACCCACAGACGCGATCCCTGCGGGCTCAGCGAGTCGAAGAAGATCACCGCCGTGCCCGCGCCGAGCAGGAACGTGGGCACGATGCCTGACACGGCGAGCACGGACGCCTTGCGCGCGTTCGCACCTGTGGTCAGGCCGTGGTCCAAAGAGGACCCGACGAGGAACATGTAGAACGTCAGCCCGATCGTGCTCAGCACGTACAGGGTGCTCTTGACGTCGGCGGGGAAGAGCTGGGCCTGCACGCCCGGCGCCACGGCTCCGAGCAACGCCGGTCCCAGCAGCACGCCGGCGACCATCTCGCCGACCACCCTGGGCTGCCTGACCAGCATGGCGAGCCGCCCGCACACGGTGGTGGCGACGAGCACGACGGCCAGTGCGGCGAAGACCTGCAACGCGAAGTGGATCTGGTTCACGTGATCTCCCGGTCGGTGTCGAAGTAGCGGCCGGCGAGCCGCAGCCGGTGGGCGTGCAGCACCATCGCGGTGCCGAGCACGAGCTGGACGACGCTGAGCCAGACGCTCTCCCAGCGGTCGCGCACCCGCATCAGGGTCAGGCGCCAGGACGGGACGCGGCCGTCGCGGACGAGCAGGCACGGGCCGCGGCTCGGCAACGACCGGGTGTGGGTGACGGGGGAGCGCAGCGTGACGCGGCGCAGCACTTCCCTCGTGGCCGCGCGCAACGCGAGCGGGGAGAGCCGCCACGCCGGGCACGGCCGGTTCGCGGCTATGCCGAACGGGATGTGGTGCGCGGTGCGGGCCGCCGTGCTCTGCCAGCGGCCGGGGTCGAACCGCTGCGGGTCCGCGTAGCCGGTGGCGTGGTAGGCGGGATAGTTGAAGCACAGCACCGAACCCGCCGGGAACGTCGTCTGCTCGTCGAGCGAGATGTCGGCGGTGGTGATGCGGTGGGCGATGCCGAACAGCGGGTAGAGGCGGAAGGTCTCGTCGAGCACGTGGGCGAAGTAGCGGTCGTCGTCGATGCGTTCCGCCACTTCGGGGTGCTGGGCCAGTGCGAGCAGCAGGTGCGCCATCGCTTCGGACATCTGCACGACGGCGGTGTTGAAGTAGGTGCCTTGCAGGTAGTGCACCTGCTCGGTCTCCGACAACGTCCGGGGCAGGGGGTGCCGGACGTCCGGGAGTCGTTCTCGCAGGTAGCGGGTGAGCCGCGCCCGCCGGGCGGGGTGACGCAGGCCGGTGCACTTCAGCGACGTCACGACGTCGTCGGCGTGCCCGACGATCAGGTCGCGGGCTTCGCGTGGGCACGGTTCGCCGAACACGAGCTCGTAGAAGTACTCGGCCCACACCGGCATCATCAGGTCGCGCAACCGGACGCGGGTGACCCTTCTGGTGATCACCTCGTCGAGCACGTGGGCGGTGCACCGTGCCGCCAAGGAGGCGAGTGCCCCGCTCGACCCGGCGAGGAACGTGCGCGTCGTGCGGGCCACGTCGTCGTAGCGCGGCCCGGCTTCGAGGTGTTCCTGGTGCACTTCCGGGCCGGGGGAGAGCCAGTACCAGAACAGGTCCGACAGCCCCGCGCCACGGCTGCGGCCGTTCGCTGCGGGGTGGCCGTAGAGCTCCTCGAACCGTTCCGGGCCGACCTGGGCGTTCGGGACGGTGATCGCGTTGTCGCCGTTGACCTTCTCGAACACCTTGGCGCGCAACGCGACGACTCGCGCGGGCAGCCGGCTCAGCACCGGACCACGACCATGTCGCGGCTGAGCTGCCCGCCGCACAGGGCGAGGACGTGTTCGAACTCGTCCCGCAGAGCGTCGAGGACCTTGCGGACCCCTGCCTCGCCGTCGGCCGCGAGCCCCCACAGCACCGGCCTGCCGATGCCCGCGGCGGACGCTCCCAGCGCCAGCGCCAGCGCGATGTCGGCTCCACTTCGGACACCGCCGTCGAGCACGACCGGTATGCGGCCGCCGACGGCGTCCACCACTGCGGGCAACGCGTCCAGGGCCGCCGGGACGACGTCGAGCTGACGGCCGCCGTGGTTGGAGACGAAGATCCCCGCCGCCCCGTGCCCGACCGCCAGCACCGCGTCGTCCGGGTGCAGAACTCCCTTGAGCCACAACGGAAGCGAGGTGAGCTCGCGCACCCGGTCGATGTCGGCCCAGGTGAACGGCGCCATCTCGATCTTGCGCAGACCGGTCGTGCCGGGCAGGTCCCGCATGTTCTCCGCCGCCAGTCCCGCGGGCAGGTCGTGGAAGCCGTGCGCGATGTCCCTGCGGTGCCGACCGAACACGGGGGAGTCGACCGTCACGACCAGCGCGGCGCACCCCGCCCGTTCCGCCCGCCGCACCAGCTCCTCGGTGACCTCGGGATCCGGCTGGAGGTACAGCTGGAACCACACGGGCCCGGTCGCGGCGGCCACGACGTCGGCGATCGGCACGGTCGAGGCCGTGCTGGACACGAGCGTCGCGCCTTCTGCCGCCCGTGCGGTCGCCAGCTCGCCGTCGGGGTGGGCGAGCTTGTGGAACGCGGTCGGTGAGATCAGCACGGGGAACTCGGGACTGTTCCCCTTGCCCCGCAACACCCTCGGCAGCAACGCTCGCCGCCGGAACGCGGCCTCGTTGTCCGCGAGCACGACCTCGTCCCCGGCCCCGCCCGTGAAGAAGTCGTAGTGGACGGGGTCGAGCACCGCGCGTGCCTTCTCGTGCAGTTCGGCGAGCACCGGGTTCACCGGAGGAACGCCCGCAGCGGAGCCTTGTGGACCTGTTCGCTGTCCCACTCGTTCTCGAGGTTCTCGGTCAGGTGGTGCTCGCCGACCAGCTCACCGGCGCGGAACCGGCGGATCACCGGGTGCAGGTAGCGGCCGTCGAGCCCGCTGGTGTCCTGCTGCGACGTGCGGCCGGCGGTGATGTCGAACGGGTTGACCTTGTCGTGGTCCGCGCCGTACTCGAGCGTGACGGCCAGGTAGGACTCGACGTCGCCGAACTCGCCGCGCGCCACGGCTTCGTGCAGGTGCGCGACCGGGACCTCCTCGACGTACCTCGCCGTGCCGTCGTGGGCGATCAGCACCGCGTCCGCCATGAACGCGAACAGCTGCCACAGCGCGGAGGTCCGGTTGACCCGTTCGATGATCGCGTCGGCGACGGCCTCGGGTGCCACGTCGCGACTGGGCCAGTCCACGCCGTGGCAGCGCTGTTCGAGGATCCGGTGCAGGGCGCGGACGCCGTAGCGGAAGCCGTGGATGAACCCGCTGGTGGACTTCTTGAAGTCGCGCGACTGCGTGATCGTGCCCGCGAAGAACAGGCCGGGCACGTTCACCGACTCCCAGGCGGAGGTCAGGTGCGGGAAGCGCGAGTTGATCGTGAGCTCCGGCCGGCAGTCCGCGGCGAAGATCGAGGCGTCGAACCGGAACCCGGTCGCGAGGATCACCCGGTCGTAGCGGATCTCCTTGATCACCTCGTTGACCCGCTGGAAGCTGACCTCCACGAGGTAGCCGTCGCCGTCGCGGCGGATGCCCGCGATGTGCCCGTCCAGCACGGCGTTCTGCGACTTGAGCTGGTAGGTGTCGAGGAAGTTGTTGTTCACCGCCCGCAGGTGGCCGACGAAGTGCGTCTGCCACGCGAGCTTGAGCGACCCCGGCCCGGCGACGTGGATGACCGACGCGGTCTCGACGAGGTTGTCCGCGGTCTCGAACGCCGAGTTGCCGCGCCCGATGATCAGCACCTTCTGGCCGGTGAAGTCCCGCGGGTCGACGGAGACGTCGGAGTACGGCTCGGCGTGCTCGACACCGTCGATGTCCGGCACGTGCTGCTTCGAGACGCCGGTCGCGACGATGATCCGCTTCGCCCGGTAGGTCATGCCGTGCTGGTCGCGCACCACGAAGTCGTCCGGCCGGGTCACCGAGACGACCTTGGTGTCGTAGCGGACCGGCAGGTCGTTCTTGACGGCGAAGTCGCCGAGGTAGCGGACCATGTCGTCGGCGTGCGGGAAGTAGCGCGGGGTGTAGCCGGTGAACAGCAGCTCGGGATCGTCGCTGAGCAACGAGTTCCAGTCGACGCGCAGGTTCAGTTCCGGGTCGTCCCAGCCCGTGTGCACCTTGTTGATGGAGATCAGCTGCCGGTGGCGGGGGAAGCGGGTGAAGAACGTCCCCGCCGCCGCACCCGCCTCCAGCACCAGGTGGTCGCGGCCGGCGCGCTGGAGCAGGTAGGACGCCTGCAACCCCGCCGGACCGGCGCCGATCACGAGACACTCGGTCGATACCTGGCTGGACACGGCTTCTCTCCTCACTCAGATCAACTGGCGCTTGTCGGGTTTGCCGCTCGGGGCGAGGGGCGGTTCGGCGATGGCGGTGACGCGGACGGGGGCGCAGGCCGCGCCCAGCCGTGCGGTGACGAGGGCCCGCAGCTCTGCCAGAGCGGGCTCGCGGTCCCGCCGCGGCACGACGAACGCGTGCACCGCCTCGCCGGTGTCGTCGTCGGGCACCGCGACCACGTAGGCCTCGGCGACGTCCGGGTGTTCGGCGAGGACCTGTTCGATCGGCCCGGCGTGGTGGAGGTTCGCGTTGACGATCACGACGTCCCTGGCGCGGCCGGTCAGGCGCAGGTGCCCGCGGGCGTCGAGGTGCCCGAGGTCGCGCGTGCGGACCCAGCCGTCGACGAACACCTCGGCCGACTCCTCGGGATTTCCCCAGTAGCAGCAGGCTTGTGCGGGCGTGCGGACGTAGATCTCGCCGTCGCGGATGTCCACGTCCACCGGTGGCGTCCCGACGGTGCCGGGCGGGTCGGACGGCGTGGCCATCGAGATCATGCCGGTCTCGGTCTGGCCGTAGCCGTGGAACACGACCGGGCCGAGCACTTCCAGAGCCTCGCTGTGGCGTTCGGCGGTCAGCGGTGAGCCCGAGACGAGCAACGCGCGCAACGTCGGCAGGCCGGGGGAGCGGGCCACGAGTTTCGCCAGCGCGGGCACGGTGATCACGCGAGCCGTGGCCTCGTGGCGGGTGATCGCGTCCGCGGGGTTGTCGGCGACGACGACCACTCCGCCCGCGGTGAGGGTGATGACGGCGTACTCGAACATGACCTGGCTCGACAGGGACCCGAACACGAGGTAGCGGTCGAGGCGCCGGGCGAGCTCACGGATGGCGGGTGGCCAGGCGTCCGGGCGGGCGGCCCAGGCGTTGGTCATCGAGGCGTAGGTCTGGGCGCACGCCTTGGGTGCGGCGGTGCTGCCGCTGGTGTGGATGAGACGGGCGATGTCGCCGGGGCGGCCGTCGCACCGCAACGGTGCGGGGGTGGAGCGGAGCAAGGCCGCGACCGTGAGCCGCGGCGGAGACTCCGAGCCCTCGCCGGAGTCCGTGACCACCCTCGCGATGTCCAGCCCGAGCAGGTGCCGGACCTGAGCTTCGGTCAACCCCGGCCGCACCCCCACCACCCGCGCGCCCACCACGTGCGCCGCGAGGATCGTCGCGAACGCCTCCGGGTGCACGCCCAGGAGCAGCGCGACGCCGTCACCGGGCCCGATTCCGTTGCGACGCAACCCGTTCGCGATCCTCGCGACCAGGTCGAGCAGATCGCCGCCGGTCACCACGCGGGTGCCGTGCTCGAACACCGGCCGGTCCGCGGCGGCGCCGAGCACGTCGAGCACCGCGCGCGGGAACGGCTCGGCCTCACGCGCCGGCAAGGCATTCCTTCACGAACACCACCAGCGGCTGCTGGTGGACCTCCGGCAGGTCCCAGTGGTTCTCCAGGTTCTCGGCCAGGTGGTGGGTCGCCGCGAGCACGCCCTGGCGGTAGTGGCGGACCACGGGGTGCAGGTAGCTCGCGTCGGCGGCGTTGGCCGCGTCGTTCTCGGCGACGCGCGGGATCGTGATGTCGAACGGGTCCACGGTGTCGTGGTCGGGCCCGTACTCGAGCGTCGCGACGAACCGGTGCTCGGCCGGGCCCTGGCCGCCGTCGGCGACGTGGGCGACCGGCACCTCCTCCTCGTAGCGCGCGGTGGTCCCGTCGACCGTCACCACGTCGCCGATCACCGCGAACTGCTGCCACAGGCACGACGACCGGTTGACCCTGGCGATGATCGCGTCGCTGATCGCCTCGGGGGACAGCTCCAGTTCCGTTGCGGGCCACGGGGTGTCGTGGTGACGGGCGTTGAGGACACGGTGCAGGGCGCGGGCGCCGTAGCGGAAGCCGTGGATGAACCCGCTGGTGGACTTCTTGAAGTCGCGTGACTGCGTGATCGTGCCGGCGAAGTACAGGCCGGGGACGTTCACCGACTCGAACGCCGGGGTGAGCTCGGGGAACCGGTCGTTGATCACGAGCGCCGGGCGGCAGGTCTCGTCGAAGATCGAGGCGTCGAACCGGAACCCGGTGCACGCGATGATCCGGTCGTACTCCAGCTCGCGCAGCTTCTCGACCGTGCGGGCGTACCGGAACTGGATGCGGAACCCGCCGTCGGGCCGCGGCTCGATGCGTTCGATCGTGCCGTCGATGACCGCGTTCTCGGACTTGAGCTGGTAGGTGTCGAGGAAGTTGTTGTTCACCGCCCGCAGGTGCCCGACGTAGTGTGTCTGCCAGGCGAGCTTCACCGAGTGCGGTCCGGCGACGTGGATGACGGCGGCGTGCTCGACGAGCGCGTCGGCGGTCTCGAAGCCGGAGTTGCCCTTGCCGATCACGAGCACCCGCTGGTCGGTGAACCCCTCGGGGTCGGTGTCGAACGTGTCGTACCGTTCGACGTGCTCGATGCCGGGAATCGGCGGCACGTAGAGCTGCGAGACGCCGGTGGCCATCACGAGGTTCCTCGCCTGCCAGGTCTGTCCACTGTGGTCCTGCACCGTGAACCCGGTGCCGTTCTTGGAGATCCTGCTGACGTCCACGTCGTAGCGGACGTGCAGGGTGGCGGCGAAGTCCTGGAAGTACCGGACGATGTCGTCCGCGTCCGGGAAGTACTTCGGGCTGTAGCGGGTGAACAGCAGCTCCGGGTCGTCGGTCAGCAGCGAGTTCCAGTCCATCCGCATGCGCCGCTCGGGATCGGTGGACCCGGTGTGGACCTTGTTGATGGAGATGAGCTTGCGGTGCCTCGGGTAGCGGGTGAAGAACGTGCCGGCCCCGCTGCCGCGTTCGAGGACGGCGTAGTCGCGACCGTCCCGCTCGAGCAGTGCGGCGAGCTGCAAACCGGCCGGTCCAGCGCCGATGATCAGGTAGTCGTACGCCATGGCACGGGAAGCTACCCACGTGATCTCAGAACTTTCTGAGATCGGCTGCCTACCGTCCGTGCGGTGACCACGACCGCTGTCCCGGTGGACCTCGACTCCCCGCTGACCCCCGCACACCTGCTGCGCGCCGCCGCACCACTCGACGTGCTCGTCAGCGCCGCCGTGGCGGACCGGGTCGCGCGCGGCCGGGAGTACCTGCGCACCGTGCTCGCCGACGACGAACGCCCGGTGTACGGCGCCAAGACCGGATTCGGCGCCCTCGTGGGCTTCGCGGGCCGTTCTTCGGAAGCCGACCAGTGCGACAACACCCTCGCACACCTCGGCGCGGGCCAAGGGCCCGACCTTCCGCCGGACATCGCCCGTGCCGCGCTGCTCGTGCGGACCTGGTCCCTGGCCCAGGGCTTGTCCGGGGTGTCCGCGCACGTCGTGGAGGGGCTCGCGGCGATGTTCGCGACCACGTTCACGCCGGCGATCCCGCGCTACGGCTCCGTCGGCGCCAGCGGAGACCTGATTCCGTTGGCGTACGCGGCCCAGGCGTTGCGCGGCCGCGGTCACGCCTACCTCGACGGAGTCCGGTTGCCCGCTGCCGAGGCTTTGGCGTTGGCGGGGCTTTCGGCATTGCAGCTGGACGGCCGCGACGCACTGGCGCTGGTGAACGGCACCTCGGTGACCTCTGCGGCCACCGCGCTGGCGCTGTCGTCGGTGCGCGCCTCACACCGCGCGTTGGCGGACCTCACGTGTCTGCTCGTGGACGTCCTCGGTGCCGACCCCGGGTTCGTGGACGCGCGCCTGATCTCCGCGTTCGGCCACACGGGCGCGGTGTCGGTGGGAGCGCGGATGCGTTCGACGCTGGAGGGCGTGCGCCCGAGCGGACTGCGCGCTTTGCAGGAGCCGTACAGCATCCGGTGCTCACCACAGCTGCTGGGCGCGGCGGAGGACGCGTTGCGGTACGTGGACGGCGTGGTGGCGGCAGACCTCGGCGGCGTCAGCGACAACCCGTTGTTCTTCCCCTCCGACGACCTCGTGGCCCACGGCGGCAACTTCTTCGGCCAACCGGCCGCGTTCGCCGCCGACGTGCTCGCCATGGTCACGGCCTCCCTCGGCAACCTGGCCGAACGGCAGCTGGACCTCCTGGTGGACCCGGCCCGCAACACCGGCCTGCCCCCGATGCTCGCCGCGGGCCCCGGCCGGCAGCACGGACTTCAGGGCGTGCAACTCGCGACGACGGCGTTCGTCGCGGAGATCCGGCGGGGCGTGCTGCCGTCGAGCACCCAGAGCCTGCCGACCAACCTGCACAACCAGGACGTCGTGCCGTTCGGCACCCAGGCCGCGTTGCGCGCCTACGACCTCGCGGAGTTGTTGCGGCTGCTGTGCGGGTCGCTCGCGCTGGGGTTGCGGCAAGCGGTGCACGTGGGTGGCCGACGGCCGACGGCGCCGCGGTGTGCGGCGCTGCTGGACGCGTTGGCGGAGGTGATCGCGCCGGTGGACCCGGACCGGCCGCTGGACGTCGACGTGAGGGTGGCAGCGGACGTGGTGACGGGTGGCGAGTGGTGACGGGTGGCAGAGGGAGACGGTGTGCTGGCAGCCGTCGTGGATCGTGCTCGGGAGCCACCGCCCATGATCGCCGGCCCTCACCCGCAGCCCGACCCGATCCTCTCCCGCGCGGCCATCGAACTCCGCCCCGCCACTGGCAACCGCAAGATGAACCGCGCTCCCCGCCCCGGATGCCCCACGGCCCGAACCGTCCCCCCGTGCCCGGCCACGATCTCCCGCACCAGCGCGAGCCCCACCCCGAACCGGCCTTCGGCGCCGCGCTGGAACCGCTCGAACAGCCGCTCCGCCTCGTCCTGCTCGAACCCGGACCCGGTGTCGGCCACCTCCAGCTCCACCCACCCGTCGCCCGCCCGCAGCCGCACCGCGATCCGCCCACCCTCCGGCGTGTGGCGCACCGCGTTCGCCAGCAGCTCGTCCACCGCCCGCCGCAACGCCGTCTCGACCCCGACCACCACCACCGGCCCGCCACCATCCTCAAGATCCAGCGATATCCGCCGTTCCACTGCCCGCTCGGTCTCACCCACCACCGCCGCCGAGGCGATCCCGGCCAGATCCACCGGCGCCCCGGCGGACCCTTGGGACAGCTGGGCCGACAGCAGCAGGTCGTCCACCACGTCCGCGAGCCCGCGGATCGACCGGGCCAGCGCGTCGAGGTCGCCCCGCTGGTCGTCGGGCAGGTCCGCGGCCAGCAGCTGGGCCCGCAGGTACGCGCGGGCGATCGGGGTGCGCAGCTCGTGGCTCGCGTCCGTGACGAACCGTCGTTGCCTGGCCAGCGCTTCCGCCAGCGGGCCCACGGCGCGGCGACTCACGCCGAGGCCGATCAACGCCGCCGCGATCAGCCCCGCGACTTGGGCGATCCCGAGCGCGAGCAGCAGGTGCCACCGGTCGGCCAGCAGGTAGCGCATGTCGAACACCGCCTGCACCACCGCGTCATCCGACCCCGGCGCCGTGAGCACCATGTACGAGGTGCCGTTCGCGGAGACGTCACGCGACACGGCCGCACCCGACGAGCGCACGGCGTCGAGGTCGCCGCGCAGCGGGAAACCGTCCGGCACCTTCAGCGTGCCCTCGTCGAGCACCCCGTCCCGGAGCGTGAACACCCACGCGCAACGAGGAGCCACGTCCGGCACGCCGTACCGGGCGTTGTACCGCAGCTCGCGCGCCACCTGCGTCTCCTGCGCCTGCACCATGACCACGTAGGCGATCCCGCCGACGAACGCGATCATCAGCGTGATCGCCAGCCCCACGAGCACGCTGACCCGCAGCCGTGCCCGCCGCACCTCCGCGCGTTCCGCCTCGGCCCACGTCCTCACAGGGCCCCCAACCGGTAGCCGACTCCCTGAACGGTGTGCACGACCGTCCGCCCGACCTTCGACCGCAGGTAGTGCACATAAGTGTCCACAATGGACGACGAATACGCGTCGTGGAACACCGTCCGCCGCAACGCCGCCCGCGTGTGCACGGTGTCGGGGTGGGTGGCGAGCACCCGCAGCAGCGCGAACTCCCTGGACGTGAGCGGGACCGTCGAGCCGTCGGGCAGCACGACCTGGTGCTGTTCGAGCTCCAGGCGGCCGGCACCGATCCGCAACACGGCGGCCAGTTCCGCGGCCCTGCGGCACAACGCCCGCAGCCGCGCGGTCAGCTCGCCCAGGTCGAACGGCTTGACCAGGTAGTCGTCCGCGCCGGCGTCGAGGCCGTCGATGCGGTCGTGCACCGAACCCAGCGCGGTGAGCACCAGCGCCTGCGTCCGCACGGACCGGGAGCGCAACCGGGACAACAGGTCCAGCCCGTCGAGCACCGGCAGTCCGCGATCGATCACGACCACGTCGTAGGGGCGGGTGAGCGCGAGGTGCAGCCCGCGCTGCCCGTCCAGCGCGACGTCCACCGCGTACCCCTCGCCGCGCAACGCGGCGGCGAGCAACTCCACCAGCTCCCGGTCGTCCTCCACGAGCAACAACCGGAACTGCTGCACCGGCCGGAACTTCGAGGTCCCCCGCACGTCATCACGATGGCACGTGATCGGCGGGCCAGGCCAGGTCGGCGAGGTGGCCGGGCAGCCGGCGGACAGCAGTTCACAAACGCGATCACCAGGCCCTCAGCAGCGGGATCCGGGCCTCGGGGAAGCAGGTGATGCGTCATTCGGCGCACACCAGAGCAGCGGGCGCACCACCGGACCGGTAATTCAACGGTAAACAGGGAACTCGCGGACCTGGCCTGACCTGCGGGCACGCCACAGGTGTGAACAGCTACCAGGCGGGAGCCACTGCGGCGCCGGTGGGCAGACCGCCCACCCAGCCCGCGGTCGCGACCGCGCGCAACCCGTCGTCGCCCTCGGCGAGCCGTCCGTGCGGGCCCAGCACGTCGGCGTTGCCGTCGTGCCAGCGCACCGGCAGGCGGCCGTGCCGGCGCAGGAGGTCGGCGAACCTCGTGGTCAGCTTGGCGCTGCCGATGTGCACCC
The DNA here is from genome assembly GCF_000974445.1 of Lentzea aerocolonigenes. Lineage (GTDB taxonomy): Bacteria > Actinomycetota > Actinomycetes > Mycobacteriales > Pseudonocardiaceae > Lentzea > Lentzea aerocolonigenes. The sequence continues at coordinate 242,652 of NZ_BBOJ01000015.1, read as the reverse complement.
ACCGGCTGGGGAAGAGGTCGAGCAGCTCGATCGTCGCCGGGCTGAGCTCGGGCACGACCGTGATGCCGTGGTCGCGGCCGTACTCGACGAGATCGCGCAGGGCCTCCGGGTCGCCCTCGGGGAAGACGTGCAGGACGTTGAGCTTGTAGGCGGCCATCCTGTCGATGGCCTTGCGCATCTCCGGCGCGGGCAGCAGGGCGCTCGACACGCCGCGCCAGGCGAACGCGGGGGAGTCCCGCAGGTCGGCCGCGCGGACCGTGCCGTCGCGGGTCATCAGCTGCCGGAACGACTGCACGCCGTGCCGCAGTCCTGCCTGGGTGCCCGCGCGGAGCATCACCGCGTCGTTGCTGACCAGCAGCGCGTAGCCCTCCGGACCGAGGCCGCGCATCGCCGGGTCGTGCGACACCATGAGCATGCCGTCCGGCGACTCGGCGAGCAGGTATCCGGTCTGGTTGAAGACGTGGTCGCGCAGCATCGCGGCCGCGGTGCGCGCCTGTCCGGTCACGCGGACCGCGACGTCCTCGGTCAGGACGAACGAGCCCGTGCGACGGGGCGCGCTCGTGGGCATGGGAACAATCACCGGTTTCCTCTCCAGCGGACTAACGCTGGCAGTATCAGGCGAGTTCCGGCAACCCGAGGGTGAACGTGGTGCCCAGGCCTGTTGTGCTGGTCACACCGACGGTGCCGCCGTGCGCCTCGACGAGCTTGCGGACGATCGCGAGACCCAGCCCGCTGCCGCCGGTGCTGCGGCTGCGCGAGCGGTCCGCGCGCCAGAACCGGTCGAACACGTGCGGCAGGTCCTCCTGCGCGATGCCGGTCCCGGTGTCCGCCACCGCGATCACGACCTCGCCGTCCCCGGCGGACGCGCTGACCGTCACGGACCCGCCGGACGGCACGTAGCGCAGGGCGTTCGCGACGAGGTTGTCGAGGATCTGCCGCAGCCGCACCGCGTCCGCGCGGACGACGAGTGAAGGGTCCGCGGACACCGACAACGTGACGCCCGCCTGCGCCGCCCGTGCCTCGTGCGCCGCCCGGACCTGCTCCAGGGTGCCCGCCACCGGGAGCGGTTCGACGGTGAGCCGCAACGCGCCGGCGTCGGCCACGGCGAGGTCCTGCAGGTCGTCGACGACGTGTTGCAGCACGAGCGCTTCCTTGAGCAGCAACGTGATCAGCGCCGGGTCGAGGTCGCTCACGCCGTCCTCGGCCGCCTCCAGCCAGCCCCGGATGTTGCTCAGCGGCGTGCGCAGCTCGTGCGCGACGTCGCTGACCATCGCCTTGCGCGCCTGCTCCAGCTGCGTCCTGTTCGCGGCCATCGTGTTGAACGCCCTGGTCAGGCCCGCGATCTCGTCCTGGCCACGCACGGGAACCGGTGGGATGTCGCTGCCCCCGGACATGTGCTGCGCGGCGGCGGTCAGCGCCCGCAGCGGCCGGGTGATGCGGGCTCCCGCGAACGCCGCCACCCCGACCGCGGCCAGCAGCACCGCGGCCGCGGCACCGGCGACCGGCCAGCCGTTGCCGGACAACGAGATCGCCGTGGTCGGCGTGCCGGAGGGGTTGGTCAGGTAGAGCAGGACCGGCGGGGCCACGTACGGCGCCAGCTGCTCCTTGCGCGCCGCCGTGACGCAGGCGGCGACGGCGGGCTCGTCGGGGACCGGCAGGCCGGTGGTCTGCTTGGCCGCGGGCGTGTAGTCGGGGTCGAGCTCGACCGGCGGCAGCGACCTGCGCGCGAGGCAGGCGTTGACCAGGTTCTCCAGGTCGAGCAACGCGTAGAAGTCGGCGGCGGTGTCGAACGGCAGCTGCGAGTCCCTGCAGTCCACCGCCGTTTCCTTGCGCTTGACGAACCGCAGGCAGATCAGCGTTCCGGTGCGGTCCTCGCGCTCGCGGAAGTCGATCGGCGTGCGGAACGGCCCCAGCACCCGCTTGTCGATCCGGTCGGCGGGCGCGTCCGGCACCAGCACCGGGTCGACCGCCAGCGGGTCGACCACCGCGGCGGCCGTCGCGGGCAGCTGGCCGCCGTCGCCGCCGCGGTCGGAGATCGTGCGGCCGTCCTTGGTCACCAGGACCATCCGGCGACCGGGGTGCTCCGACATCAGCGACGAGACGTAGGCGTCCACTTCGGACCAGTCGCGGTGCCCGGCCGCGTAGGAGAGCAGCGTGGCGTAGATCCGGTTGTCCGAGGCGAGCTCCCTGCCCTGTTCGCGCGCGATGGACGCGGTGGTGAGCAGGGTGGCGAGCCAGGCGGTCGCGGCGATCGAGCAGACCGCGATCAGCACCACGACGACGAGCAGGCGGGTGAAGACGCTACGGCGCATCGCGGCGTCCGGCGGTGAGCTTGTAGCCGATGCCGTACACGGTGACCAGGTGCTCGGGTGTGCGGGTGTTGGTCTCGATCTTGCGGCGCAGGTTCTTCACGTGCGTGTCGATCGTCCGGGCGGTCAGGAAGCTGTCGAAGCCGTGCATGCGTTCCAGCAGCTGCTCGCGGGTGAACACCCGGTCCACCTGGGACGCGAGCACCTCCAGCAGCCCGAACTCGCCCGGCGTGCACACGATCGGCTCGCCGCGCACCGTCACCTCGTGCCGCACCGGGTCCACCACGATCGGCCCGACCCGCAGCGACGGCACCGGACGTGCGGCGGGGCGCCGCCGCAGCAACGTCCGCACCCGCGCCACCAGCTCGCGCGGGCTGAACGGCTTGGTCATGTAGTCGTCCGCGCCGATCCCCAGCCCGTGCAGCAGGTCGTCCTCGGTGGACCGCGCGGTGAGCATCAGCACCAGCACGTCGGAGTCCGCGCGCAACGCGCGGCAGACGTCCAGGCCACCCAGTCCGGGCAGCATCAGGTCGAGCACGACGAGAGCGGGCTGGTGGATGCGGACCACGTCGAGCGCGTCGCGGCCGTCGTGCACCACGAGCACCCGGTGATGATCCTGCTCCAGGTAGCGCCGGATGAGTTCGGCCTGGTTCTCGTCGTCCTCGGCGACCAGGATGAGAGCGCTCACGGGGGCGATCATAGAAACGCCCTCGGTGTGATCACCGGTTCGTCACAGGATCCTCACAAGCGCCTTCGAAGATCCACTGCATGCGCAAGACAGTCATCGCGGCCACGCTGCTCGTCGTCGTGGTCGCCACCGCCGTCGTCGTGCTGGTCGTGCGCGGCAGACCGCCGGAGCCGGCGGCGGCACCACCACCCGCGGTGAAGACCACGACCGTGCGGAAAGGAGACCTCGCGAACACCCGTGTGCTGCAGGCGAACCTCGGCTTCGGCGCCGCCCGCCCGGTCAAAGGAGGCACGGGAACCGTCACGAAGCTGCCCGCGGCCGGCCAGGCCACGGAGCTCGGCAAGGAGCTGTACCGGGTGGACGACCAGCCGGTGGTCGTGTTCTTCGGTGCGACCCCGCTGTTCCGCGCCCTCGACACACCGGGACTCAAGGGCTCGGACGTCGCCGTGGTGATGGACAACCTCGCCGCACTCGGTTACCAGGTCGGCACCAGGCCGAACGACGTCTCGAAGGCCGAGTTCACCCCGCGCGTGGTCGACGCGCTGAAGAAGTGGCAGAAGGCGCTGGGCGTGGAGCAGAGCGGCACGCTGGCACCGGGCCGCGTGCTGGTGCTGGAACGCCCGATGCGCGTGGCGTCGGTGAAGGCCCAGCTCGGCTCGCCCGCCTCCGAGGAGTTGTTCGAGATCACGCCGACGACCCGCCTGGTCACCGCACAGGTGCCGGTGAACGAGGCCGGCGTGCTGAAGGCGGGTCTGCCGGTGGTGGTCGTGCGCCCGGACAGCCGCGAGGTGCCCGGCAAGGTCACGTCCGTGACCACCGCGCCCGCCCAGGAGAACAGCTCCGGCGAGAAGATCGACGTCGTCGTCACCCCGGACAACCCCGCCGACGTCGGCGACCTGGACACCGCGCCGGTGCGGCTGAAGGTCACGACCGAGAGCCGGACCGGCGTGCTGACCGTGCCGCTCGCGGCGCTGATCGCGTTGAAGGAAGGCGGCTACGCCGTGCAGCTGCCCGGCGGCGGTTTGAAGGCCGTGAAGACGGGTCTCTACTCGCAGGACAAGGTCGAGATCTCCGGCGACGGCATCACCGACGGCCTGGAAGTGGTGACGGCGCAATGACCCCGGTGCTCGCGCTGCGCTCGGTGACCAAGACCTACCCCGGCGGCGTCACGGCGCTGAACGACGTCTCGCTGCAGGTCGGCGCGGGGGAGCTGCTCGCGATCGTCGGCCCGTCCGGCTCCGGCAAGTCGACCCTGCTGCACCTGGTCGGCACCCTGGACCTCCCGTCGTCCGGCACCGTGGAGATCGACGGCCAGGACATCTCGTCGCTGTCGGACCGCCGGCTGTCGGCGTTGCGCGGCAGCAGGCTCGGGTTCGTCTTCCAGCAGTTCCACCTCTCCGACGGCCTCACCGCCGCGGACAACGTCGCCACCGGCCTGCTCTACGCCGGCGTGCGCCGCAAAGACCGGCGCGCACTGGCCGTGGAAGCGCTGCACCGCGTGGGCCTGGGCCACCGCACCGACCACCGCCCTCCGCAGCTGTCGGGAGGGGAGAAGCAGCGCGTCGCGATAGCCCGCGCGGTGGTGAACAACCCGTCACTCGTGCTGGCCGACGAACCGACCGGAGCGCTGGACACCGCGAACGGCCGTGCGGTGCTGGAGCTGCTGCGGGAGCTGAACGACCAGGGCACGACGATCGCGCTGATCACGCACGACCGCGAGATCGCGGCGTCGCTGCCGCGGCAGGTGGAGTTGCGGGACGGGCGGATCGTGTCGGACACGGGGGCCGCTGCTGAACGGACCGTGGTGGAGGTGAGGGGTGAGCTGCGCGGCGCCCGGCCCGTCGTTGAGCGGACTGTCGTGGACGTCGGGAGTGAGCGGCGTGGCGGCCCGCCCATCGACGCGCGGACTGCTGCGGACGTGAGGGGAGAGCGGCGAAGCGACCCGTCCGCCGCCGACCTCACCGCCGCCGATCCCACCGTTGGCGCGCCCGCTGCGGCCGACCCCACCGCCGCACCCACGCTCAGGTTCCCCCGCCCCAGGAGCGCCCGGTGAGCCGCCTCTCCGTCGCCGACCTGCTCGCCCTCGGCTCCCTCGGCATCCGCACCCGCAGGCTCCGCGCCGCCCTCTCGGCACTGGGCATCGCGCTCGGCATCGCCACCGTCGTCGTGGTCACCGGCATCCCCGCCTCCAGCCAGCAGGCGCTGCTGGACGAGCTGACCGCGCTCGGCACCAACCTGTTGCGCGCCCAGCCCGTCCAGCGGCAGGAGAACCCGGTGCGGCTGCCCGAGTCCTCAGTCGCGATGGTCCAACGCATCGGCCCGGTGACCGCCGCCGCGGCCGTGGCCAACACCCACGTCCGCGTCCGCCGCAACGACCTGCTCGACCCCGGCCACAGTTCGGACATCACCGTCCTCGCCGCGACTCCCGGCCTGCTGGAGACGGTCAACGGCCACGTGCAGAGCGGCGAGTTCCTGTCCCGCCCGGACTTCCCGTCGGTCGTGCTCGGCAACGTCGCTGCCCAACGGCTCGGCATCCCCGACGTCGGCGAACGGCCCGCGGTGTACGTGGGGGAGCGCTGGTTCACCGTGACCGGCGTGCTCGGCCCGATGCCGCTCGCCCCCGACCTCGAACGCGCGGTCCTGGTCGGCTGGGACGCCGCGCGCACCCAGCTGGGCTTCGACGGCCACCCGACCGTCGTGTACGTGAAGGCCCGCGAGGAGTCCATCGAGGACGTTCGCGCGGTCCTGCCCGCCACCCTGTACGGCGAGGTCCCCGGTCTGGTGCAGGTGAGCCGCCCATCCGACGCGCTGGCGGCCAAACGCGCGACCCAGAACGCCTACAGCGCCCTGTTCCTCGGCCTCGCGGGCGTGGCGTTGCTGGTGGGCGGCGTCGGCGTGGCGAACACGATGGTGATCTCCGTGCTGGAACGCCGCAGCGAGATCGGCCTGCGCCGGGCCCTGGGCGCCACCCGAGGCCACATCCGCGTCCAGTTCCTCACCGAGGCGGTCCTGCTGTCCGGCCTCGGAGGCCTGGCGGGCACGGCGCTGGGCGCGGCCGGCGTCGCCGGCTACGCGACCCTGCACCGCTGGCCGCTGGTCATCCCGCTGCCGATCCTCGCCTCCGGTGTGCTCGCCGCGTTCGTCGTGGGCGCCGCCGCGGGCCTCTACCCCTCCATCCGCGCCGCGCGGCTCACCCCGACGCAGGCGCTCTCCGCGTGACGAAAGGAAATCCTCCTCCGATGAAGAAATCCGCACTGGCCCTGCTGCTGCTCCTGGCCGCCTGCTCCAAGCCCGCCGACCAGCCCCAGGTCGCGTCGATCTCGACGCCGTCGAGCAACGCTGCCCCGTCGTCGGCCGCGCAGGAACAACGTCCCCGCGAACGCCTCGACATGACGCCGGAGGACCTCGACGCCCTCTACAGCGCGTACGACCGGTGCATGGAGCAGTTCGGCCTGGACAAGAAGGGCCAGGTGTCAGCCGGTCGGGCCGGCGTGCAACCGCCCAAGGGAGACGTCGACAAGGCGCTGAAGGCCTGCGAGTCGAAGGACCCGCTACCCCCGTGGGAGAAGGACGTCAACAACCCGGACGCGGTCGACTTCGCCGCCCGCGTTGTGCAGTGCCTGCGGGAGAAGGGCGTCCGCTACGTGGAGGTGCACAACGAGCCGGGGGCCGAGGCCGTCTCCTACGCGTTCGGCGGCCCCAACAACGACGCGGCGTCGATCACGCTCGGTCTGGAGCACGCGAAGGAGTGCGAGATCGCCTCGTCCAAGAAGTGATCAGCTCACGCTTGTTCTCGCGAGGCGGGCTCGGGGCACACCCGCTAGTTTCCAGGCATGTGGGACGGCGGTGACGCGTACGAGCGCTACGTGGGCCGGTGGAGCCGGCCGGTCGCGGTGCAGTTCCTGAAGTGGCTGGACGTACCGCCCGGCTGGACGTGGCTCGACGTCGGCTGCGGCACGGGCGCGCTGAGCGAGACGGTGCTGGCCCACGCCGAACCGGCGTCCGTCACCGGCGTCGACCCGTCGGCCGCCTTCCTGGAACTGGCCCGGCAGCGGGTGTCCGGTGCGACGTTCGAGCTCGGCAACGCGATGGACCTCGGCGCCCGGGCCGTCGACGTCGTGGTCAGCGGCCTGGTGCTCACCTTCGTGCCCGACGTGCCCCGCGCGGTCGCGGAGTTCGCGCGCGTCGGCTCACACGTCGGGTCGTACCTGTGGGACTACACGAGCGGCATGCAGATGATGCGGCTGTTCTGGGACGCGGCGAAGGACGTCGACCCCGCCGCGGCGTCCGAGGACGAGGGACTGCGCTTCGGCGAGGTGAGCGATCCCGATCCGTTGCGCACGTTCTGGACCGACGCCGGCCTGCGCGACGTCGAGGTCCGCGCCATCGTCGTGCCCACGGTGTTCCGCGACTTCGACGACTTCTGGAACCCCTTCGAAGGCGGCACCGGCGCCGCGCCCGCCTACGCCGCGACCCTGCCGGCGGAGCAGCGCGGCGCCATCCGCGACCTGCTCCGCTCCCGGCTGCCCCGGGAAGGCCCGATCGAGCTCACCGCGCGGGCCTGGGCCGTCAGAGGTTCGCGCTGAGGAACCGCTCGAGGTGCGGGTTCACGTCGGCGGCGTGCGTGAGGCTCAGGAAGTGCGCGCCGTCCTCGACCAGCACCAGTTCGGCCTTGGGCAACGCCGCCACCAGCGCCTCGGCCTTGGCGACGGGGTAGGCGAGATCCGCCGTGCCGTGCAGCACGAGCACGGGCGCGGTGATCTCCCCGACCCGGTCGAGCACGCCGTCGCGGCGGGTGAGCGCGTTCGCGATCAGCCGCAGCCGCTCGGGCTCGACCGCGCTCCACTTCGGCGTCCACTCCGACGCGTCGTAGTCACCCAGGCAGATCTTGGCGGTCGCGTCGACCACCGTCTCCGGCCCCTGCGCGATCCACACCTCGGTGAGCTGGTCGTACGCGGCGGCGATCTGCTCGTCCTCCGCCTCCCCGGACGTCCCGAGCACCGCGAGCGCCGTGACCCGTTCCGGTGCCAGCAACGCCATCCGCAGCGCCACGAACCCGCCCTGGCTCGTGCCGATGACAGCGGCCCGGTCGAGGCCGAGGTGATCCAGTACCGCGAGCGCGTCCCGGGCGACGTCCCAGTAGTCGAACGGCGCGTTCGCCGGCGTCGCACCGTGACCGCGCTCGTCGATCGCGATCAGCCGGTACTGCTGCCCGAACGCGGCCACCTGTGGTGCCCACATCGTCACGTCCATCAGGAAGCTGTGCAACAGCACGACCGCCGGGCCGTCACCACCGTGGTCCACGTAGGACACCAGCTGCCCGTCACCCGTCGTCATCGTCGCCATTCCCGACACCCCAGTCGTCGTTTCCACGGAGTGGATCATCAGCGTCGCCCGCGCGGAGCGCAATAGTGTGCCCGGATGCGGCAACTGATCGAGCTCCCGTGGGACCCGCTGACCCCGTCCGAGGTCGCGGAGCTGTTCTGCGGGACGTCCTGGTGGATCGCGGGTGGTCACGCGATCGAACTGGCGGCCGGTCGCCCGCTGCGCCCGCATTCCGACATCGACGTGGCGTTGCTGCGCCGCGACCAGCTCGCCGCGCAACGAGCGCTCACCGGCTGGGAGTGGTGGGCAGCCGACCCGCCGGGAGAATTGCGACCGTGGCGGCCCGGCGAGATCCTGCCAGCGCTGGTGCAGGACGTCTGGTGCCGCCCGGTCGGTTCCGATCGCTGGCGAGTCCAGGTGATGCTCGACGAATCCGACGGCGACGAGTGGATTTTCCGGCGTGACCCACGAGTGCGGCGTCCAGTCGCCACGCTCACTCACGTCACCCCGTCCGGCATCCCGCACCTGGCTCCGGAGATCCAGCTCCTCCACAAGGCCGCGGCGCCGCGCGCGAAGGACGAGGCGGACTTCGCCGCGGTGTTGCCGCTGCTCAGCGCCGGACAACGACGATGGCTGGCCGAGGCGATCACCCTCACCGCCGACGCGCATCCGTGGCTCGACCGGTTGCACGGAAATGACATTTCCTGATTCCCGAAAGGATAGGCTCGCCTAATTCCTTTCGAATTGCGGGCCTTCTGCCGTGGTGGCATCGTCCGAATCACCGAACCTTTCCCACCACGGCAGGAGCGGACATGACCACCCTCGAGAACCCGGCGATGCCCGCCGTCCACGATTGCACCGTGAGCGACTGCTCCTACAACCACGACGGCTGCCACGCCTTCGCGATCACCGTGCGCGGCGACAACGGGGCCGCCGACTGCGGCACCTTCATCCCGCTGGGCACCAAGGGCGGCCTGGACAAGGTCATCGCGCAGGTGGGCGCCTGTTCCCGCACGGACTGCGTGCACAACTCCTCGCTGGAGTGCACGGCGCAGAGCGTGCGCGTAGGCCAGGGCGAAGGCGACCACCACGCGAACTGCCTGACGTACCAGCCGCGTTAGACCTCCTCGTCCTTGCGGTCCACGGCCCGGCCCAGCTCCCGCAGGCCGACGTTGACCGCGATGATCGCCACCGTGCCGGCCGCCGCGACGACGTGCAGGCCGGCGCCGGCCAGCGAGCCCACCGCGGCCGCGCACCACAGCGTGGCCGCGGTGTTCAGCCCGCGCACCGACAACCCGTCGCGCAGGATCACGCCCGCGCCGAGAAAGCCGATGCCGGACACGACCTGAGCCGCGACCCGCGTGGGGTCGCCCTGGCCGTCGAAACCCTGTGCGGACAGCAGGACGAACAGCGCCGCGCCCACGGCCACGAGGGCGTTGGTCCGCAGGCCTGCCATGCGCGAGCGGTACTGCCGCTCAAAACCGATCAACGCGCCGAGGCCCATGCTCTCGGCAATGCGCAGCGTCATGTCGAAGACGTGCATCGTGTGACTCCCCTTGTGTGCAGGGGTGTGCGTCACACGCCAGAACTCGAGCGTGCGAGGTGAAATGACCTGCGCGGGCTACTGTCGCCTGGCATGTGTCGCTCACCTCGCTTCCTTGTGTCTGGTTGGCAAGACCTGTCCACGTTAGCGGGCCTGGCGTGAGTCCGGGGTGAGAGTGGGACGCACGTCCCAGTCGAGGTGGCCGGCTCACGTCCGGAACTAAAGCATCTCGAGCGGCTCCGGCCCGTCCGGAGGCGGAAACGCGCCATCCAGCTCGGCGAAGTCCTCGTCGGTCAGCCGCAACGACAGCGCCGCCGCGTTCTCCCGCACGTGCTCCACGGTGCCGGCCTTGGGGATCGCGTTCACGTGCGGCAGCCGCAGCACCCACGCCAGCGCCACCTGAGCGGGCGTGGCGTCGTGCCGGGCGGCCACTGACGCCAGCACCGGCGAGCCCAGCAGCCGGCCCTGCTCGACGGGGGAGTAGGCCATGACCGGGATGCCTGCCGACGCGTGCCACGGCAGCAGGTCGTGCTCCGGGCCGCGGCGCGAGAGGTTGTAGAGGATCTGGTTGGTCTGGCAGTGGCCCGGCAACACCGTGAGCTCCCGCATGTCGTCCAGATCCAGGTTGCTGACGCCCCAGTGCCGGATCTTGCCCGCTTCCCGCAGTCCCTCGAACGCCTCCACGGTCTGGGCGAGCGGCACGCTGCCCCGCCAGTGCAGCAGGTACAGGTCGAGGTGGTCGGTGCCCAGGCGGCGCAGGCTCGCCTCGCACGCGCGCACCGTGCCGGCCGCGGAAGCGTTGGACGGCAGCACCTTCGACACGAGGAACACCTCGGAACGCCGTCCCGCGATCGCCTCGCCGACGAGCGACTCGGCGCCGCCGTTCGCGTACATCTCCGCGGTGTCGATCAGCGTCAGGCCCAGGTCGAGGCCCTCGCGCAGGGCGGCGATCTCGGAGGAGCGGTGGGAAGGGTCCTCGGCCATCATCCACGTGCCCATGCCGAGCGCGGGGACGGCTGAGCCGGACGGCAGCGCGACAGTCATGCGTCCCAGCTTGCCGGGTACGTTGGTGTGATGCGACGCGGAGGCCTGATCCTGCTGGTGCTGCTCGTCGTCGCGCTGGCCGTGCTCGCCCAGTTCGTCGAGATCCCCGACGGCGCGGTGCTCCGCGACGAGGTCGGCAAGGCGGGTGGTGCGGCTCCGCTGGTCTTCGCCGTGGTGTGCGCGCTCGGGACGGCGGTGTTCTTCCCCAAGCCGGTGCTCGCCACCGCGGCCGGGCTGCTGTTCGGCGTCGGGTGGGGGAGCGTGCTGGCGATCGCCGGGTTCACGGCCGGGGCGATGATCGCGTTCACGATCGCGCGCAGGCTCGGTCGGGCCGCGGTCGAGGGCTGGCTGGGGGAGCGGCTGCACGTTCTCGAACAGGTCTTCGCGCGCAAGGGCGTCGAGGCGACGCTCGTGATCAGGCTGCTGCCGGTCGTGCCGTTCACGCTCGCCAACTACGGGGCGGGCGTCACGTCGGTCAGGGACAGGCACTTCGCGGCGGGCACGGCGCTGGGGCTGGTGCCGTCGACGGTCCTCGCGGCGGTGCTGGGGGACGCGCTGAGCGATCTCGGGTCACCCCGCTCGATCGCCGCGTTGTCGATCTGGGCCGTCCTGGCGGCCGTCGGGGTGTGGTGGGGCCGGAACTTGATCACAGGGGCCGCACGGGCCTCCTAGACGCGCGAAAAGCCGCCCCGGCGGGAGACCGGGACGGCTTGAAGCGTCTGTGATCTTCTCCGCGAGGAGATCAGGCCGTGCGGGTGCGGCGTCCGCGAAGCTCTTCGAGTCGCTCGTCGAGCAGCTCCTCGAGCTCGGGGATCGACCGGCGCTCCAGGAGCATGTCCCAGTGCGTGCGCGGCGGCTTGACCTTCTTCACCTCCGGCTCGACACCATCGATGATCTTCGACTCGGTGCCGTGGAGACGGCATTCCCAGGTCGGCGGCAACTCGGCGTCGTCGGAGAACGGGACCTCGAAGTCGTGTCCCTTGGGGCAGGCGTACCGCGCTGCCCGGCGCGGAGCGAGATCGTGATTGCGGTCGGTCTCGTAGCTGACTGCTCCGAGCCGGCTTCCACGCAAAACGCGGTCGGCCATGGCGGTGTCCTTTCGCTCGGCTCAGGGCCGGGGCCCAGGCTTCTTGCTCACCGTGTGCAACGCTCGGATTGCTCCGTTTGTTTCCGGCTCGCTCTCATGGTCGCCCACAGTGACGTCGTTCACTCGTCAACGAAGGCTTCCTACTAATGGATGCGATCGCCACAGGATCGTGACGCGTTATCAAGCTCCTGCGCTCATGCATCACTCTAATGGCCTAGCCAACCCTGTGGGTAACCGCCTAGGCCAAGCGCAGCTGGCCACTTTGTGCGACGTCAGGGCCCAGGTCGCCCAACCGGAAGTGACGCCTGCAGAGCACCTGATAACGGACAGTAGTTTCCGTGGTATCGGTTACACCGTTGCTCTCTGTACCCGATCGGTGCTGTTCCGTGTCCGAAACCGTGTCGGCGACGAGAACGGTGTCTCCGGCGCGAATCACTCGTCCGGCCCGCACCCGCGCGTTGAACCGTCCCGGCACCCCGCACCAGCACAGGACCTCGACCTGGATGGCCTTGAGCTCGTCCGCCAGTTCGAACAGCCGCTGCGAGCCGGGGAACATCTCGCCGCGGAAGTCCGTGGCGAGCCCGAAGCAGTAGACGTCGACCTGAACGTCGTCCGCGAGCTCCGCCAGCTGTTCCACCTGATCGGGGGACAGGAACTGCGCCTCGTCGACGATCAGGTAGTCGACCCTCCTGCCCTCGGCCCACTCCGCGCGGACCAGCCGGCGGAGATCGTCGTCGCGGATCTCCGCGGCCTCCCGCGTGATGCCGATGCGGCTCGAGATCTGCGGCCGCCCCGACCTGTCGTGCCGCACCAGCAACAACCCGCGGCGACCCTGCCGTGAGTTGTTGTGGTCGATCTGCAGCGCGAGCGTCGACTTGCCGCAGTCCATGGGGCCGAAGAAGAACTTGAGGTGGCCCACCACCGGCGTCGTTCGTCGGGAACCCGCGACAGGTACAGCGGAGAGGGCATCTGTCGGATCGGGAAGGGCGTCCACGGCGGGTCACCCTAGTGCCTGGATCCCGATCATGAGGAATCCCCACGGAATGTCCCCGCCCATCGCCCTGTCCTTCGCGTCGGTCGCGCCGCTGTCGGGTGTGCATAGCCGCTGCGCAGGTCGTCGAAACATCTTCTTGATTCGAGTTGCTCGATAACTTCAGTGTTGACCGAACTTCATGCCTTGCATCGGTCGTTCAACACCCAGAAGTGCTCCCGCCTCACTACGCCAGGAGCGGAAGGGATGGTGGGTCGAGCGATGGAGAGGTGCGTCGAAGGGGTCACCTGGCAGGGCAGGGTTCGCCGTTCGCGCGGGTTGGTGCACCGGGTGCCGCCGCCGCGGTCCGGCATGCGGGGCGTCGCCTGGGCAGGGTCGATCGGCGGTGCCTGTCCGGGCCTCGGCAGCTGTGGCCCGAGCCGGATGTCGACCGTCCCGAAGTATTCTGCTTCCCGATATAGCTCGTCGCGCGATATATTCAGCGGCATGAGTGGTCGAGTCATGTCCGAGCAGACGTTCCTCGTGCTCACCGCCCTCGCGGAGGAGCCGCTGCACGGCTACGCGATCGTCCAGGCGGTCGAGCAGCTGTCCGAGGGGCGCACGGTGCTGCGGGTCGGCACGCTCTACGGGGTGCTGGACCGGCTGGTGGCCGACGGGTTCGCCGAGCGCGACCGTGAAGAGGTGCACCAGGGCCGGCTTCGGCGTTACTACAAGCTCACCGACTCCGGTGTGCGGGCGTTGCAGGCGGAGGTCGCGAGGCTGAGCGCGAACGTGCGGGCGGCTTCCGCGGTGCTGAGGGGGAGGGGCGTCCAGGCATGGGCGAACAACGCGTGAGCAACTTGGAGCGCCGGTACCGGCTGCTGCTCAAGGTCCTGCCGCGGTGGTACCGGCAGGACCGCGAGGAGGAGATGGTCGGGATCTTCCTGGCCGACCGGACGGACGAGCTCGACCTGGAGCACAGCTGGCCGGGGTGGGGCGAGACCGGGGCGGTGCTGGGGCTTGCCGTGCGCACGCATCTGGCGGCTGGGGCGGCGCTCACCAACGTGCCGATGAAGGTCGCGTGGCGGGGCGAGATCGTGCGCGCGTTGGGCATGATCGGGCTGTTGCTGGGTGTGTTCTACGCGGGTGCGTCGATCACGAGCATGGTCTACGCGTACCAGCATCCGGAGATCGTCGGCGGACTCACGTGGATGCGCGTGTTCGACGTGGCGCCGATCGTGGCGTTCGTGGCGCTGCTGGCGAAGAAGCGCACGACGGCGAAGCTCGCGGCCCTGGCCGCCGCGCTTCCTGCCGTTGTCACGGTCGGGCCGCACATCGGGGCGTGGTTGTTGTTCCAGCTGCCGTCGCTGGTGACGTTCGTGGCTCTGTGTCTCGGTTTTCACCGTGAGGCGCCTACGCCGCCCGTGCGCAGGCTCGCCTGGTGGGGTGGGGGAGCGCTGCTGGTGGGCGTGCTCGGCGGGTTCGCGCTGGGGGCGTTCGTGGTGCCGGTGGCCGCCGTGGTGCTGCGGGTGGTGGCGTTCGTGCGCGGTGACTTCGTGCTGGGACGGGCGTTGTCGGTGTTCGCGGTGCTGGAGCTGGCGCCGCTCGCGTTCCTGCTGGCCGGGGGAGAGGTGTTCGGCGTCGCGCTCGTGCTGGCGGTGTTGCTGGTGATCAGCGCGGTGGCGCCGGTGCGCCGGGTGCGCACGTCGTGAACAACCTGGAGCGCCGGTACCGGCTGCTGCTGAAGGTCCTGCCGCGGTGGTACCGGGAGGACCGCGAGGAGGAGATGGTCGGCCTGTTCCTGGCCGACCGGACCGACGAGCTGGATCTGGAGCACAGCTGGCCGGGGTGGGGCGAGACCGGGGCGATGCTGGCGCTGGCGATCCGCACGCGGTTCGCGGCGTCCGGCGCTCCTTCGAACGCCGTGCGGCTGGGGGAGGTCGCGCGGTGGCTCGCTGTGCTGGGGTTGTTGCTGGGCCTCAAGAACGTCGTGCACGTCGTCTACACCGAGATCGTGTTCGGCACGGGCGAGGCGCCGCAGTGGGCGGCGGTGCTGGCGAACTTCAGTCCGGTCGTGGTGATCGCACTGCTGATGCGCGGGCATCGGACGTGGGCGAAGGTGGTGGCCGGTGCGGCGTTGGTGCCGTGGGTGGTCAACGCGGTGACGGATCCCGGTCCGGCGGGGGCTGCGAGTGTGTTGTGGCAGCTGCCGACGCTGGTGGCGTTCGTGGCTCTGTGTCTGGGTTTTCACCGTGAGGCGCCGACGCCGACGAGGTCGATGCTGTGGTGGTGTGGGGGAGCGGTGCTCGTGGGTGCCGCGGAACTGCTCGTGTGGTGGTTGAACCCGGTCGTGCTGCCGGTGGTGGTGCTGGCCGTGCGTGTCTATGCGTACGTGAGCAGCGCACCGGCGTTGGGGCGTGCGTTGTCGATTTTCGCGTTGCTGTTCCTGCCGGATGTCGTCGTCACGGGCGTGCGTGGTCCGGCGGAGCTGCGGGTGGTGTTCGTGGTGGCGGCGGCGCTGTGGTTGGTCAGCGCCGCCGCCCCGGTCGGACGGGTCACACGAGAGCGGGTTCTTCGTTCCCGACGGCCTTGATGGCGCGGCGCACCGGCACGAAGATCAGCAGGACGAAGCCGGCGACGAAGAAGATGATCAGGGCGAGGATGGCGGGGCGCAGGCTGCCGGTGGCCTGGCCGACGCCGGCGAACACCAGCGGGCCGAGCCAGCTGGTGGAGCGTTCGCCGACCTCGTAGAGCGAGAAGTACTGCGCCTCGCGGCCGGGCGGCACCATCTGGCTGAACAGGCTGCGGGACAAGGCGTTCGTGCCGCCGAGCACGATGCCGATGCCCGCGGCGACGAGGTAGAACTGCATCTCGTCGCCGGCCTCGACGAAGAACGCGGCGGTGATCACGACGATCCACACGAGCAGCGAGCCGAGGATCGTCTTCTTGGCGCCGACGCGCTTGGCGACGAAGCCGTGCAGGACGCCGCCGATGAACGCGACGAACTGGACGATCAGGATCACCGTGATGAGCGTCTGCTGTTCGAACTTGAGCTCGACGCTGCCGTACTGGGCGGAGACGTTGGCGACGGTCGCGATGCCGTCGGTGTAGATCAGGTAGGTGCCGAGGAAGGCCAGGGTGAGCGGGAAGGCCTTGGCCTGCTTGAGGGTCGTGCCGAGCTCCTTGAAGCCCGCGGAGATCACCGAGGCGCCGTGTTCGCGGCCGTGGGGTGACTGGTGCTCGGTGAGGCGGGTGAGTGGGATGAACGTGAAGCCCGCCCACCAGAGGCCGGAGATGACGAACGCGATGCGCGCGGCGTCGCCCGCGGTGATGCCGAGGGAGTCGGCGGACAGGGTGATGCCGAGCTGGATCGCGAGGGCGACGCCGCCGCCGAGGTAGCCGAACGCCCAGCCGCGGCTTGAGACGGCGTCGCGTTCGTCGGGTGCGGCGATCTCGGGGAGGAAGGCGTAGTAGACGACGACGCTGGCGCCGTAGCAGATGTTGGCGATGACGAAGAACAGCACGCCGAGGGTCCAGTTGGTGCCTTGCACGGTCGCGAGCGCGATGGTGGCCGCGGAGCCGGTGAAGGCGAAGAAGGCGAGCATCTTCTTCTTGTTCTGGGTGCGGTCGGCGATGGCGCCCATGACCGGCAGCACGACGACCTGGATCACGGTGGCGAGGGAGAGCAGGTAGCCCCACAGCGAGCCGGCGGGGAACTGCAGTCCGAGGAACGTGACGTCGCAGTGGTCGAACGCGTTGTCGCCCGCGCAGGGGTTCGCGCCGTTGAGCGCGGTGTCGGCCTTGGCGGCGTTCGTCGCGATGCTCGTGAGGTAAAGCGAGAAGAAGACTGTGACCACGGACGTGGGGAACACGGAGTTCGCCACGTCGTACCAGACCCAGCCGCGCTGTTCGCGGCGGCGGGCGGTTTTGGCGTCGGCGGCGTCGTCGCCCTTGACCTTCATGTCGGCGGACTGTACTTGTCCGCCGACACGGCCGATGATCGACTGTCCAACCTGTTACCAGTTGCCGCGCGAGCGGAGTACTTCGCGCAGGACGTCGGGCCTGTCGGTGACGAGTCCGTCGACGCCGAGGTCGAGCAGGGCGCGCATGTCGGCTTCGTCGTCGACGGTCCACACGTGCACTTCGAGGTCGCGGCGGTGGGCGGCCTGGACGAACTTCCCGTCGACGATCTTGAGGCGTCCCTGGTTGACGGGTACCTGGGCGACCTGGCCGCGGACGGCGAGTCCGGCGAACGGGATGCGTCCGGCGGCCCAGAGCGCGCCGGCGGAGCGGGGTCCCATGGAGGTGAGCAGGCCGGGTCCGCCGCGGCGGCGCAGGCGGGCGAGGCGGTTGTCGGAGAAGCTCGCGAGGCAGACGCGGTGCAGGGACTTGGCTTTGCGCAGCAGGGTGATGATCGGTTCGACGGCGTTGTCTGCCTTGACGTCGATGTTGAAGAACGTGTCGGGGAGTTCTTCGAGGACGTCGGCGAGGCGGGCGATGGGTTCGCGTCCGCCGATGCGGGCGTTTCGCACCTCGGTCCACGGCAGGTCGGCGACGCGACCTTCGCCGTCGGTGGTGCGGTCGAGCGTGTGGTCGTGGTGGACCACGACCTCGCCGTCGGCGGTGGCGTGGACGTCGGTCTCGATGTAGCGGTAGCCCTCCTGGACGGCTCGGCGGAACGAGCTGAGGGAGTTCTCCATGCCGGTGAGGTCGTCGACGTGCCAGCCGCGGTGGGCGAAGGCTCGAGGGCGCGGGCCTGCGAGGTACGGGTGGGTCACCTCCTGAGTGTGCCTTCCGGGAATGGCTCCGGGGTGGACTGTGGGTGGCGTGACACTTTCTTCTTGTCCTCTATTGCTTCAGTGCAGTCTGAAATCAAACCTGTCAGTCGTCCCGTCCACAGAACAGTCCTGAGTCAACAACGCCACGGAACCGGGGCAGCCCCGCGGTCATCGAAGAGGATCCGGAGCCGCGTCAGGGAGAAGTCGTTGAAAACCGATCAATCGAAGCAGCCGCAACGTCATCAACCGACTCAACGCGACCAAACCCCACCCGAAACGAACAGCAATCGCCGAAACGGTAGTGTCCGGTTCCCTACGAAGGTCGGGCTTTCTGGCGCGTCGCTGGAGGTCAACCGCCGCAGTTCGCTACCGTCGCGCGCCATGGAGCGCTCCATGGAGGCGGATGAGCCCAGGCACTGTGCGTGGTGCGGGCGGCGGTTGCCGGGGAGTGGGCGGATCGGCCGGCCGAGGCGGTACTGCGCACAGCCGTGCCGTCAGCGGGCTTACGAACGCCGGGCGGCGCTGCAGCGTGGTGGCCTTCCGGAGGACGCGGTGGTGCTGTCCACCGCGGAGCTGGCGGACCTGCAGGACAGGTTGTTCCAGCTGCGGTGTGCCGCGGAGGACGTGGTCACCGCGGCACAGGACGGGGCGGAGAACGACGAGCTGAGGAAGCTGGCGGCGGAGCTGGTGGAGTCGGCGAAGGGTTTGGAACGGCTGCGTTAGCCGTTCGTGAAGTTGCGAACTGACCGGCGTAGCGGGTTGCTTACGTCCGGTGATCGGACGATCATGACGCGCGTGACCTCCTACTGCCGCACGGTGCTGGACCGAGCGGATGTCGGCTATGCCGTGACGGACGCACGCGGGAACCTGTTGTGGTGCAACCGCGCTTTGGGTGCTGTGCTGGGGGTTCCGGTCGAGCAGGCGTACGGGCGGTCGTTGCCCGCGCTGCTGCCCGGTGTGCCCGAGGGACCCGCTCCGACGCGGGAGGTGCTGGCGCCGGGGCCGAAGTGGCTCGAGGTGCGGTGTTCACGTCTGGGTGACGACCTGATGTACGAGGTCGTGGACGTGTCGGCGTGGCGTGATCGCGAGCTGACGGTGACCCAGGAGGCGGACGCGCTGCGGCGGGCTCAGGCGCTGGGGCGCATGGGGACGTGGGAGTGGTCGATCTCCGAGGACCGGGTGACGTGGTCGGACACGTTGCTGGAGATGTTCGGGTTCGAGCCGGGGACGGCGTTCGACTTCGAGCTGTACTCGCGGCTGGTGCACCCGGACGACCTGCCGATGATCGAGGAGACGCTGGACGCGGCGTTGAAGTCGGGATCGGTGTTCTCGTACACGCACCGGATGTTGCGTCCGGACGGTGCGGAGCGGGTGTTCGAGTGTTTCGGTGAGGTCGTCGTGGATGACGACGGGACGCCGTTGCGTGCGTTGGGGACGGCGCACGACGTGACGCAGTCGTCGCGGGTGCACGACGAGCTGGTGCGGATGGCCGAGCAGGACCCGTTGACTGGGTTGCCGAACCGGCGTGCGTTGACGCGGGCGTTGGAGCAGGAGCTCGCGAACAACGGTTCGGGTGCGTTGCTGGTGCTGGATCTGGACAACTTCAAGGACGTCAACGATCTGCGGGGTCACGCGGTGGGTGACCGGGTGATGCGGATGCTGGCGTCGGCGTTGCAGTCGCGTCTGGGTGATCGGTTGATCGCGCGTCTGGGCGGTGACGAGTTCGCGGTGGTGTTGCCGGGTGCGTCGTTGAAGGACGCGTCCGAGGTGGCGGACAACCTGAAGGAAGCCGTGGCGGGTTTTCCGCTGGCGGGGATCGGTACGCCGGCGCGGATCACGGTGTCGACTGGATTGGCGGAGTTCGGTCCGGGGGATTCGTGGGAGCTGGTGCTGGCGAACGCGGATCTGGCGTTGTACGCGTCGAAGGCGGCGGGCCGGGACCGGGTGACGGTGTACGAGCCGAACCACTACGCGGACACGGTGAAGCGGGTCAGTGTGCTGGACCGGTTGCGGTCTGCGCTGGCGGGTGGCGGGCTGGCGTTGTACGGGATGCCGATGGTGGAGCTGTCGTCGGGGCAGACGCTGGGGCACGAGTTGTTGTTGCGGTTGGAGGACGGGCAGGAGCCGTATCTGGGGCCTGCCGACTTCCTGCCGGTGGCGGAGCGGTCGAACCTGATCCTGGAGGTCGACCGGTGGGTGTTGTCGACGGCGATCGACGCGTTGGTGGCGGAGCCGGACTCGCGGTTGCGGTTCAACGTGAACGTGTCGGGGCGGACGTTGGAGGATCCGGACTTCGGGAACTTCGTGCTGGACAAGCTCGGGTCGGCGGGGGTGGCGCCGGGCCGGTTGGGTTTGGAGATCACGGAGACGGCGGCGGTGACGAACCTGGACGCGGCGGTGACGCTGGCGACGCAGCTGCGGAGTTTCGGGTGCCGGATCACGTTGGACGACTTCGGTTCGGGGTTCGGGTCTTTCGTGCACCTGAAGCATCTGCCGATCACGGGGATCAAGATCGACGGTGAGTTCGTGAAGGGCATCGAGACCAACGACGCGGACGCGGTGCTGGTCTCGGGGATCGTGCAGATCGCGAACGGGCTGGGTTTGTCGGCGGTGGCGGAGTGGGTGGAGCGGCCGTCGCAGGTGGAGGTGTTGCGGGGGCTGGGGGTGCGGGTCGGGCAGGGTTTTCACCTGGGTCGGCCGGTGCCGTTGCGTGACGTGGTGAGCGCGGAGCGCATGCCGCCGAATGGCGCATTGTCGTCTCGGGTGGTCGGAGCAGAGGATGGTGCGCGCTCCTGATCTCCGCCCGATGGGATGCCCGTGTCGTCTTGTGGTTTGCGTCGTCTTGAGTTGAGTGTTGCCGAGCCTGAGCTGTCGGTGGACTTCTTCGCCGGTGTGCTCGGTTGGTCGGTGATAGCGGAGCCGGGCGGGTCTTTCTCGGGCTGGGTGGGTGACAGACTCGTGGCGGGAGTTGTTGCGGGAGAACAGGGTTGGCGTGTGTTCTTCGGTGGCGACGAGCCGCGGGAGCTGAAGGTCAATTCCTCTGTGGACACCGGCAGGGTGCTGCACGGTCCGTGGGCTCCGGCGCCGCGGGCTGGTGAGCCGTGCTGGGTGGAGTTGATGACCGCGGAGCCCGATGACGAGTACTGGGTGGCGGAGCTGGGCTGGGAGGTGCGGCCCGGTGTCGAGGACTTCGTGTTGTTCACGTCGTCGCGGCACGGTGATCCGCGCCCGGTGGCGGGTCGTCTGACGACGGATCGGGCGTCGGGCTGGCAGGTGTACTTCGCGGTGGACGACGTGGAGGCCGCGTGTGCGCGGGTGTCCGAGTTGGACGGTCGTGTGCTGCTGGAGCCGACGACCGTGCCAACGGGACGGATCGCGTCGATCGAGGGTCCGCACGGTGGTGCGTGCGTGGTGCTGGAGCAGCCGAAGGGCTGGGGTGGCACCTGGGCGGTGAGCTAGGCGTCCAGTTCGGGTGGGAAGCCGCCGGTCGCGATCGGGCCCCAGGTGTCGATGGTGATGCGGACGAGGGACTTGCCCTGGCGGAGCATGGCGGCGCGGTACTCGTCCCAGTCGGGGTGTTCGCCTGCGATGCAGCGGTAGTAGTCGACGAAGTCCTCGAGTGCCTCGGGCAGGTCGAGGATTTCGGCGGTGCCGTTGATCTGGACGTAGGGGCCGTCCCAGTCGTCGGAGAGCACGCACATGGTGACGGCGGGGTTGCGGCGGGCGTTGCGGACCTTGGCGCGCTGGGGGTAGGTCGCGATGACGATGCGGCCGTGCTCGTCGACGCCGCAGGAGACGGGGGAGACCTGGAGTCCGTCGGTGGTGCTGCGGTGGGTGATGAGGACGCCGTGGTGGCGGGTGCGGAGGAACTCGAGCAGCTGCGGCCGGTCGACGACGTCGGCCGTGGCGATCTTCGGCATGATGTGCAGCATGGCACGTTTCACCTCGTTCGACGGTACGGAGCTCGCCTATCGGGAGGCGGGCGACGGTGTTCCGCTGGTCGTGCTGGCGGGTGGTCCTGGCCGGGCTTCGGAGTACCTGGAGACGCTGGGCGGGCTGGACGCGTCGCGGCGGCTGGTGATCTTGGACAACCGGGGTACGGGGCTGTCCGGGGCGCCGGTGGATCCGTTCACGTACCGGCGGGACATGCTGGTGCGGGACGTGGAGATGCTGCGCCGTCACCTGGGGCTGGACGTGGTGGACGTGCTGGGGCACTCGGCGGGTGCGGGGATCGCGATGGGGTACGCGGCGGATTTCCCGGACCGGGTGGGCAGGCTGGTGCTGCTGACGCCGGCGTTGCGGTCGGTGGGGTTGTCGCCGGAGCAGAGCGACTGGGACGTGTTCCTGGCGGCGCGGGCCGGTGAGCCGTGGTTCGAGGCGGCGACGACGGCGTTGCGGCGCACGGCCGAGGGGGACACGTCGGTGGAGAACCGGGTGGCGGCGTCGCCGTTGTTGTACGCGCGGTGGGACGAGCGGGCGCAGGCGCATGCGCGGGCTGAGCTGGGGCAGTGGAAGTACGAGGTCGCGCTGGGGTACAACGCCGAGGGTGCGTTCGTGCCGGGGGTGTTGCGGCGGGCGTTGGCGGACTTCGACCACCCGGTGCTGGTGTACGCGTGTTCGGAGGATCCGATTTCGCCGGTGCGGCGGTGTGCGGAGCTGGCTGATCTGTTCCCCGGTTCGACCCTGCACGTGCACGAGGGTGTGGGGCACTTCCCGTGGGTGGAGGAGCCGGACGCGGTGGCGAAGCGGATCGCGGAGTTCCTCGACGCCTGAGGCGTCGTCAGTGGACCTGGGCGGTGGCGACGCGGTCGCGGCCGTTGCTCTTGGCCTGGTAGAGGGCGTCGTCGGCGGCGAGCAGCAGGGGGCTGAGCTCGGTCGCGGAGTCGGGGAAGACGGCGGCGCCGACGGATCCGGTGAGGCCGGTGATGACGCGGGTCTCGCCGACGCGGTCGACGACTTCGACCTCGAGGCGGGCGATGTCGAAGCGGATGCGTTCGGCAGTGGCGCGGACCTCGTTGGTGCCGACGCCGGGCAGCAGGACGGCGAACTCCTCGCCGCCGAAGCGGCCGACGAGGTCGTAGGAGCGCACGGCGTGTTTGAGGGCGTCGGCGACGGCGCGCAGGACGCGGTCGCCGGCGAGGTGGCCGTAGGTGTCGTTGATCTGTTTGAAGTGGTCGAGGTCGAGGATCAGGACGCCGACGGTGGAGACGAGGCGGCGGGCGCGGGCGATCTCGCGTTCGGCGACGTCGTGCCAGAAGGTGGCGTCGACCAGGCCGGTCTTGGAGTCGGTGCGGGCGGCGATGCGGAACTGCGGCAGCAGCAGGCCCATGTGCAGGGCCAGGACGGTGAGCAGCAGGATCGGTGAGAGCCACGGCCGGGCGGTGGCGATGATCGCGATGCCGGAGCCGAGGCCGACGGACGCGGTGACGATGAGGACGTCGGAGGCGTGGCCGAGCGCGGTGCGCATCGGGTTCGCGGGGTTGGTCATGATGATGGCGCCGACGACGAGGGCGTAGTTGACGAACCAGTAGAGGAACCCGGCCACGACGAGTGCGACCAGCCCGCGTGGACCGTCCAGGTCGGACGGGTTTGTCGCGGAGAACATGGCCAGCACCCATTGCGCTGCGGCGCATCCAAGTACGACAGTGGCGGCGGAGAACAGTTTCCGGTAGAGAACCGCCCGGCGTTTGTACACCCGCAGCCACGCGTGCAGGTAAATGGTCACGACCAGCAGGACGACCAGTGGCATCGGGAGAACGAGCACGCCCGCGAACTGCCAGACCGACTGCATCTGCGCGTGAGGAACGCCCTCAGAGGAGATTTCGCGGATGCGTTCGATGCCGCGCGCCGCTTCCAGGTGTGTCAGCGCGGCGACGGAGAGTGCCGCGAACCAGATCCAGTGGCGCGCCTCGACAGGGGTAAGCCGTGCGGTTGCGAGCGTGACGAGTGCCGCCGCCACGGCAGTCGTCACGACGTAGGTCAGCACGACAGGAGGAAGGGACCATAACTTCCACCGGCGCGGGTCGAGCCAAGGCACGCTGCCACCCCCACCGAAATCCACTAGGAACAAACCACTGTAGCTACCGGGTCACGCGAAGTCGTGGCTCCATGTGGGGGACCTCACTCTGAGTAGTCCTCACCTTTTTCACCCCCTTCGCACAACCGCAACACATCCCACAAGGAGACGGTCATGATGAACCGCGCGCTGTCCACCGACTGGACCTTCACCTCGACGGACTGGACCTTCGCGAAGTCGACCGACTGGACGTTCACCTCCACCGACTGGACGTTCGCGTCCTCAACGGACTGGACGTTCGCGTCGACGGACTGGACCGTCTGACACTTGTGAGTGCCGCCGGTTGGGGAGGGTGCTGCGCCGGCACCCTCCAACGCCGTCACGACATGTCCTTGTCCACTTCCACTGGTTGAATCGACACCCTCGCGTGGTCAGGGGGTGTGTGGTGCTCACGTTCGGTGTGCTCGGCCCGCTGCAGGTCAGCCGGGACGGGTGTGCCGTGCACGTGAACGGCCCGAAGCAGCGGGCGCTGCTCGCGACGTTGCTGCTGCGGGTGAACACGGTCGTGCTCAAGTCCGTGATCGTGGACCGGCTGTGGGGCGTGGACGCGCCGCCGGCGGGTCGCACTTCGGTGCAGATGTACGTGCTGCGGCTGCGCAGGATGCTCGGTGACGGGGCCGTCATCGAGACCCACCCGGACGGCTACCTGCTGCGGGTGCCGCACGACGCGCTGGACCTGACCAGGTTCCGCGACGCCGTGCGGGCGGCCGCGGGCGCCGGGGGTGAGGACGAGCGGGCGTTGCTGGGGGAGGCGTTGCGGTGCTGGCGCGGGCCGGTGCTGCCGGACGTGGCGTCGGAGTCGTTGCACCGCGAGGACGTGCCGCCGCTGGCCGAGGAGCTGATGCGGGCGCGGGAGCGGTTCTTCGACGTGAGCCTGGAGCTGGGCCGGCACGGTGAGGTGATCGGTGAGCTGGTGCGGGTGACCGAGGAGCACCCGTGGCACGAGACGTTCTGGGCGCAGCTGGTGGAGGCGTTGCACCTGGCCGGTCGGCGTGCGGACGCGTTGCGGACGTATCGGAGGGTGCGGCGCAGGTTCACCGAGGAGCTCGGGGTCGAGCCCGGTGCGCGGCTGCAACGGGCACATCAGACGGCGTTGACGGCGGGGGACGGCGGTGACCTGGTGCCGGCGCACGTCATCGCGCAGGTGCCGGGTGGGGTGAGCCGGTTCGTCGGGCGCGAGGACGTGATCGCGCGGCTGGACGAGCTGGCGTTCGGGCCTGGTGCCGCGGACCGCACGATCGTGATCTCCGGTCCGCCGGGGGTGGGCAAGACCAGCTTGGCCGTGCACGTGGCGCACCGGTGGCGTGACCGGTTCCCCGACGGTCAGCTGTACGTGAACCTGCAGGGTTTCGCGGCGGACCCGCCGTTGCCGGTGTCGGCGGCGCTGACGAGGTTCCTGGGTGCGCTGGGGTTCGGCCGCGACCAGATGCCCGCGGAGGTCGAGGAGCAGGCGGCGTTGCTGCGCAGTGCGCTGAGCGGCAGCCGGATGCTGCTGGTGCTCGACAACGCCGCCGACGCGGGCCAGGTGCGGCCGTTGCTGCCCGGCCAGCCGGGGTGCGTCGTGCTGATCACCAGCCGTCACGACCTGCGCGGCATGGTCGTGGACCCCGGTGCGACGGGGCTGGCGTTGGACGTGCTCAGCGACAGCGAGTCCCAGGCGGTGCTCGCGGACCTGGTCGGCGCCGGCAGGGCCGAGGCCGAACCCGAGGCGCTGGGCAGGCTCGCCGACACCTGCGCGCACCTGCCGCTGGCGCTGCGGATCGCCGGGGCGAACCTCGCCGCGGACCCCGGCTGCAGCGTCACCGACTACGTCACCGAGCTCACGACCCGCGACCGGGTGTCCGCGCTGGCCATCGACGGCGACGAACGGTCCGCGGTGCGCGCCGCGTTCGACCAGTCCTACCTGCGGCTGCACCGCGCCGACCAGACGTTGTTCCGGCTGCTCGGTGTCGTGCCGGGCCCGGACATCGGAGTGGACGCGGCGGCCGCGCTCGCCGGCACCGGCACCGCCGAGATCCGCCGGGCGTTCGACCGGCTCGCCGCCGCCGGTCTGCTGCAGCGCACGGCACCCGGCCGGTGCGGGTTCCACGACCTGATCCGCTCCTACGCCGCGGGCCTGGCCCGTGAGGACGGCTCGGACACCGATGACGCCTTGTGCCGGCTGGTCGAGCACTACCTGCGGCGGGCCACCGCGGCGGCGCGGGTGGCGTTCCCGGTGGCGGCGTTGCGCGACGAACCCGTCGACCCAGGGTTGAGCGAACCGGACGCGGTCAGGTGGCTGGAACAGGAACGGCACAACCTGCTGGCCGCCGTCACGTGGGCGGCGACCCGGCCGCCGGCGCAGCGCCTGGCGTGGCGCATGGTCGACGTGCTGCACGGCTACCTGCGGGCCTGCGGTCACACCAGGGAGGCCATCGCGACGTTCGTGGCGGCGTTGCGCGTGGCGATCACCGCGGGCAACAACGCCGCCCGGTTGTCGCTGCTGGACCTGCTCGGGCAGATCCTCTACAACGTCAGCGAGTGGGAACGGGCCGCCGAGCACCACGAACAGATGCTCGCGCTGGCCCGTGAGCTGGGCGATCCCGGCGCCGAAGCGGAAGCGCTGCTCAACATCGGCAGGCAGATCATCCAGCTCGGCCGTCCCCAGGAGGCGCTGAAGTACCTCGGATCGGCACTGGAGCTGGCCCAGGCGACCGGCAACGTCGAGCTCGAGCTGCGGACGTGGAACTCGATCGGCAACGCCACCACCTACGCCGGCCGCCCGGACGAGTCGTTGTCCGCGCACGACCAGGCGCTGGAGCTGGCCCGCGGTCTCGGGCACCGCGAACACACCCACCGCTGCCTCAACGGCCGCGGCATCGCGAGGTGGGCGCTGGGCCTGCTCGACGAGTCGGCCGCCGACCACGAGCGCGTGCTCGCCTACTGCCGCCAGGCAGGGCAGCGCATCGGTGAGGTCGCGTCACTGGCCTGCCTCGCCGAGGTCCACCTCGACGCCAGGCGCCTGGAGCTGGCCGGCCGCGTCGCGCAGGAGGCCCTGGTGCTGAGCACCGAGCTCGCCGAACGCCGCACCCAGGTCAACGTGATCATGGTCCTCGCGGGCGTGCACCACGGCCTGGGCGAGCACACCGAAGCGCTCCGTTCGTTCCAGGACACGCTGCACCGGGCCCGTGAGATCGGGTTCGGCTACGGCGAGTGCGCCTCCCTGCTGGGCCTTGCGGCCGCGCACCGCGAGCTCGGCGACGCCCACACGGCCGCAGCGTGCGCGGAGGAGTCGCTGAAACTGTTGCGCGCCAACCACCAGCTCCTGCTCGAAGCCGACGTGCTCACCGAGCTCGCCCGCGACCAGATCGCGCTCGGCGACACCGCGGCCGCGGCGGTGACGGCGACCGAGGCCGTGCAGGTCGCGGCCCGTCACGGCAGGGCGCTGGCCGAGCGGCGGGCGCGCGCCGTGCTGTCGGAACTGGGGGAGTGACCGCTCCGGTCGCTGTCAGAACGGGCAGTGTTGTCAGTCCGGCATCAGGGTCCTCTAGAACTGCGGCACCGACCGGCTGACCTTTCTCCACTCCCACGCCGCCCCCGCCGCGGCCACCGTTCCCAGCCCGGCGATCGCGGCGATGACGTGGTGCACCGGCCACCAGTGCGCCGCCGCCCCCGCCGCCGCGATGCCCAGCCCCTGCGAGACCCGCAGCGCCGTGACCGCCAGCCCGAACGCCTGCCCCCGCGTCGCGTCGGGCACCGAGCGCACGAACAACGCGTTCGCGAGCAGCTGGTACCCGCTTGCCGCCCCCGACAGCCCGAGCAGCACCAGCGACCACGCCAGCCCCGGCGAGAACGCCATCGGCAGCAGCACCGCACACGACACGACCGCCAGCCACGGCATCCACCGCAGCCCTGGCGCGCGTGGCACCCGCGCCAGCACCAGCATGCCCACCGCCGTGCCCGCCGACACCACGCCGAAGATCGCCCCCACCGCCGCCGGACCCGCACCCAGCCGGGCCGCCAGCGGTGCCGCGAGCGCCTCCGCCGCGATGTAGAAACCCGACACGCACGCCAGCGCGACCAGCGCCCTCAACTGGCGGTCACCCCACACCAGCCGCGCGCCCCCGACGAGATCCCCCGGCCACGCCCGCACCCGCGGGCCACGCGGGGCGGGGCGGTCCAGCAGGAACACCAGCACCAGCAACGCCGAGACCCCGAACGTCACCGCGTCCGCCACCAGCACCGGGCCCGGCCCGAGCCACGCCACCAGGGCGCCGCCGGTGAGGAACCCGGCGACCTGGGCGGCCTGCGTGACCGTGCTCAGCACGGCCTGCCCCATCGGATACCGCTCGTCGGGCAGGACCTGCGGCAGCAACGCCGCCCGCGCCGCCCCGTGCGGGGCACCGGCGAACTGCACCAGCACCAGCAGTGCCGCGAGCGCCGACAACGGCATCCCCGGCACCGCCATGAACAACAACAGGACCGCCCGCACGAGATCGGCGGCCACCATCACCTCTTTGCGCGCGAACCGGTCGGCCAGGCCCGAGAGCAGCGGCCCGCCGACCAGGTCCGGCAGGAACGTCAACGCATACGTCAGCGCGGTCAGGCCGGCGCTGGCGGTGCGGTCGTAGACGTGCACCGTCAGCGCGACCCTCGCGAACTGGTCCCCGGCCACCGACACCACGTGCGCCACGAACAGGGCGCGGAACTCGCGATCGCGGGCGAGCTCGCGGTAGCCGGGCATGCCTACAGAATGGACGACCAGAACCCGCACCGGTGATCTCGGGCGAAATCAGTTCCCCCGATCGTGCCCGGCGCCAGCGACTGCACCGGCGCCCGCCACCCCGGATCACCCGTCCGCGCGAACCGGCCCCACGCGGCGATCATGTAGTCCGACACCGCCCGCTGCGCCGGCGAGAGCGTGACGCCGGGGAACTCGAACAGCATCACCAGCTCCGATCCGTGATAGGCCTGGTAGTCCGGGAACGGTGGCAGCGGGAAGATCAGCGGCGCGTCCTGGTCGGCGAACTCGTACCCCGACACCCGAGCGTGCCGTCCCAGCTCCCGGCGGGCGAGCTGTGACGGGCACGACCACGACTTGTCCGTCAGCACCCGCGCGATCTCGGAGCGGGCGTCCCCGTCACCGTCGACCGGGTACCGCGCCGCGACCTTCTCGGCCACCCCGGCCCCCAGCAACGCCGTCAGCTGCCCCAGATAGGCGGTCTCGGGCACCGGCTCGGGCCAGAACAACGGCGCGAACAACGTCATCTCGTCGTGCGTCGTCCCGACCAGCGTCGGCACCCGGTTCATCCGGCCGGTGCGCTGCGCCACGACCGGATCGATCGGCAGCACCGCCGTGTCGAACGCCGGGTACGAGAACTGCTCGTGCACCGTCAGCAGCTTCTCCACCGGCTGCGCCCGCAGGCACGCCACGTCCGCGCAGCCCAGCACCCCGGCACCGGCCTTCTCGACCTGTGCCCGAGGTCGCCACAGCGTGGTGAACTCGCCCGGCGTGGTCAGTGAGGGTGAGGTCAGCCCGCACGGCCCGGACTGGATGATCGCCTTGGCGAACAACCCCGCCGCCCGCGGCGACGCCAGCTGCGCGCACACGCTCAGCCCACCCGCGGACTCGCCGAAGATCGTCACGTTGCGCGGGTCGCCGCCGAACGCGCGGGCGTTGCGCTGCACCCACTTCAGCGCCGCCTGCTGGTCGGCCAGGCCGAACGTGCCCGACCCCGCCAGACCGGGATGACCGAAGAACCCGAACACCCCGAGCCGGTAGTTGACCGTCACGATCACCGCGTCGTTCTTCGTCGCGAGCCACCGCGCGTCGTACTGCGAGGCCGCCCCCGCGGTGAACCCGCCGCCGTGGATCCACACCATCACCGGCCGCGGCTTGGCCGACGTGCCCGCCGGAGTCGTGACGTTGAGGTACAGACAGTCCTCGACGTCGGATGCGGGCAAGCCGAGCTGCGAGTTCTGCGCGCACATCGGCGCGGGTGTCGTCGCGTCCCGCACGTCCCGCCAGGGCGTCACCGGCTGCGGATCGCGCCACCGGTTCCCGCCCACCGGCGGCGCGGCGAACGGGATGTTCCCGAACGTGCGGTACGTGTCGGTGACCGTTCCCTTGACCGCACCTTTGTCGGTGCGCACCACCGCGCCATCACCCCCGGCGGCGGCCGGAGCCACCACCACGGCACAGGCCATCACGGCGGCGAGCACCGCCGTCAGCATCCTCTTCACATCGCTCCCCAGAAATCGCACTTGTGGTCCTTCACGAAATCCGTCGGCCCGACCGCACCCGCGGCCAGCGACTGCACCGGCGCCCGCCACCCCGGCACGGAATGGCGCCGAACGTGCGATACGCGGCCGTCACCGTTCCGGCGACAGCGCCCTCGTCGTCAGCGTCCTTGCCATGAGTCGTCGAACCCCTTCGGACTCGAACGTATCCATGTCCGGGAGGGCCGGAAACCGAATAAAGGCAGTTGTCCCGTCCATCGAAAGTTGATGATCCGGTTCACCCTGTTGCCGACATACCGACCGGTCGGTACCCTCACGACTCGTGGGTGACACAACGTTTCCGGAGCAGCCGGTCGTCGACGCGCTCGTCTTCGACTGGGGCGGGGTCCTGACGGTCTCCGTGCCCGAGTTCGTCGGCGCGTGGCTGCACGCCGAGGCCATCGACCGCGAGGTCTACCACCGCATCATGCGCGAGTGGATGAGCCGCGAGGCCCGCCCCGACAACCCCGTGCACCGGCTCGAGACCGGCGAGCTGACCGTGGCCGAGTTCGAACGGCTCCTCGCCGCCGAGCTGATCACCACCACGGGCGCGCGGATCGACGAGAACGGGCTGCTCAAGCGCATGTTCGGTGGCGCGTCGCCCGACCCGGCGATGGTCGAGCTCGTCCGCAAGGCCCGCGCGTGCGGCCTGCACACCGCGTTGCTGTCCAACAGCTGGGGCGAGGGCTACCCGAAGGACCTGCTCATCGAGTTGTTCGACACCGTCGTGATCAGCGGCCGCGTCGGCCTGCGCAAGCCCGACGAGCGCATCTACGTCCACACCCTCGAGCAGATCGGCGTGCCCGCCGCCCGCGCGGTGTTCTTCGACGACGCGCCGGTAAACGTCGACGCCGCCCAGGCCGTCGGCATGCACGCGTTCCGCCACACCGGCGCCGAGTCCACCCGCGCCCACCTCGCCACCCTCGGAGTGAACCTGTGACCGACCTTCCCGGCCTCGACCTGCAGGCGCTGGCCACGCACCTGGGCACAGGCCCGCTGACCGGCGAGCTGTTCCCCGGCGGCCGCTCCAACCTCACCTACCGCGTCACCGACGGCACCCAGCGGTGGGTCCTGCGCCGCCCGCCGCTCGGGCACGTCCTCGCCACCGCCCACGACATGGCCCGCGAGTTCCGCGTCATCTCCGCCCTGGAGCACACGTCGGTGCCGGTCCCGCACGCGCACCAGCTCGTCGAGGACACCTCCGTCATCGGCGCGCCCTTCTACCTCATGTCGGAGATGCCCGGTGTGGCGCTGCGCGAACGCAAGCAGTGCCCGTGGCTCAACTCCGAGAAGGCCACCGTCCTGTCGCGCAAACTCGTCGACGTGCTCGCCGACCTGCACTCCGTCGACCCCGACGAGGTGGGCCTGAGCGACTTCGGCCGCCCGGAAGGGTTCCTCGCCCGGCAGGTGAAGCGGTGGGGCAAGCAGCTCGACGCCTCCCGCAGCCGCGACCTGCCCGGCATCGACGAACTGCGCGACAAGCTCGCCGCCACCGTCCCCGACTCGCCACGCGTGGCGATCATCCACGGCGACTACCGCCTCGACAACGCGCTGGTCACCTCCTCTCCGCTGCAGATCAGCGCCGTGCTGGACTGGGAGATGGCCACCCTCGGCGACCCGCTCGCCGACCTCGGCCTGCTCTACGTCTACTGGCAGGGCCTCGGCGTGGACCCGGGAATGGGCACTGACCCGATCACCGGCAGCGTCCCCTCGATGCCCGGGTTCCTCTCCGCCGACCAGCTCGTCGCCCGCTACACCGCCCGCACCGGCACCGACACCTCCGGCCTGGGCTGGTACATCGCCTTCGGCTACTTCAAGCTCGCCGTCATCGTCGAAGGCATCCACTACCGCAACACCCTCGGCAAGACCGTCGGCGCCGGCTTCGAAAAGCTCGGCGCCTTCACCGTTCCCCTCGTGCGGCAGGGTCTCGCCGCCGCCCACAAGGAGCTCTGACCATGGACTTCGCCTACGACACCAAGACCGAGGAACTGCGCGCGAAGCTGCTCGCGTTCATGGACGAGCACGTGTACCCGGCCGAAGCCGTCCTGGAGCAGCAGCTGCACGACGCCGCCGACCCGTGGGAACGCCAGCCGATCCTCGAAGAACTCAAGACCAAGGCCCGCGAACAGGGCCTGTGGAACCTCTTCCACCCCGAACACGGCGGCCTGACCAACCTGCAGTACGCGCCGCTCGCGGAGATCACCGGCCGCAGCCCCCACCTCGCCCCCGAAGCGCTCAACTGCGCCGCGCCCGACACCGGCAACATGGAAGTGCTGACCATGTTCGGCACCGACGAGCAGAAGAAGCAGTGGCTGCAACCGTTGCTCGACGGCGAGATCCGCTCCGCGTTCTGCATGACCGAACCCGAGGTCGCCTCCTCCGACGCCACCAACATCGCCACCCGCATCGAACGCGACGGCGACGACTACGTCATCAACGGCCGCAAGTGGTGGTCGTCGGGCGCGATGAACCCCAACTGCGCCATCTTCATCGTGATGGGCAAGACCGACCCCGACGCCGACCGGCACCGCCAGCAGTCGCAGATCCTCGTCCCGCGCGACACCCCCGGCATCACCGTCAAGCGCGCCCTGCACGTCTTCGGCTACCAGGACTACGCGCACGGCGGCCACGCCGAGATCATCTTCGACAACGTCCGCGTCCCGGCCTCGAACCTCATCGCCGGCGAGGGCGAGGGCTTCGCGATCGCGCAGGCCCGCCTCGGCCCCGGCCGCATCCACCACTGCATGCGCCTGATCGGCATGGCAGAGCGCGCCGTCGAACTGATGTGCCGCCGCGCCGTCTCCCGCGTCGCGTTCGGCAGGCCCATCGCCACCCAGGGCGTGCTGCACGAGTGGATCGCCGAGTCCCGCGTCCGCATCGAACAGGCCCGCCTGCTCGTGCTCAAGACCGCGTGGCTGATGGACACCGTCGGCAACAAGGGCGCCCACACCGAGATCCAGGCCATCAAGATCGGCACCCCGCTGATGACCGAATGGGTCATCGACAAGGCCATCCAGGCCCACGGCGGCGCCGGCGTCAGCCAGGACTTCCCGCTCGCCGAGCTGTGGGCCGCCACCCGCACCCTGCGCATCGCGGACGGCCCCGACGAGGTCCACCGCATGTCGCTGGCCAAGCGGGAACTCAAGAAGTACCTGTAGTACGCACGAGTGGTGGTGTCCGCGCGGGCACCACCACTCTCCTCGTGACCGCGCACGCCACCGGGGCGACCAGGGTCGCTGCGGCTGGAAAGTGCTCAGTTGTTGAGCGCTTCTCGGGCGACCAGCGCCGCCCGGCACGCGTGCACGAAGTCCCAGAACACCTCGGTCGTCGTGTGCCGGCGATCCGACCGCGAGTTCTCCGCGAACATCGCCGTGCGCAGGGGAGTGGTCAGCTCCAGCTGAGCGCCCTGCCGCGACCGCGTGCGGTTCGCGATGTTCGCCCGGTCGTAGCCGCCCAGTATCGGGTGGTCCACCGCGTCGATCGTGTGAAACCCGGCCCGCCGCAGCCGCGTCAGCAGCTCCAGCCGCAGCAACGCGTCCCGCCCGCCGACCAGCACCGCGCGGTCGTGGTCCTCCAGTCCCGCCGCCGCGGCCGTGCACCCGTGCAGGCCCAGCGCGTGCGAGGCACCCGAAACCAGCTCGCGGGCCACGCGGTCGTCGCAGTTCGACGACGTCACGTGCAGCTCGTCGTTCGCGACCGACCGCAGGCCCTCGAACATCCAGTAGTCGTGCGTCTGCCCGATCGGCACCCGCGTCGACGGGTGGTAGCCCGCGATCGCGAGGCACAGTTCCGACGTGCCGACCTCGATACCGCCGCCGTGCGGGGCGAGGACGACGGACGGCGTGCGGGGCCGGTGCCGCTTGAAGCGACGCCGGTAATCCACCCGTTCCACCAGTCGGGGATCGGCGTAGAGGTCGGAGTTGGACGCGTAGACGTCTAACGCCGCCCACTGAGGCTGGGGTCTCATGGCGGGCGGAAGCCTACCTGGCATCACCCGGATGGCCGCCGCCCGCCAGGCGTATCACGCGTCGATCTGCTTGGGCGCGTCCTCGCCCGAGGTGATCGAGATCTTGCGGGGCTTCGCGCGTTCCGCGATCGGAATCCGCAGCGTCAGCACACCCGCGTCGTACTTGGCGTCGATGCGGTCGGTGTCCAGCGTGTCACCCAGGAACAGCTGCCGTGAGAACGCGCCCAGCGGCCGCTCCGACACCTGCATCTCGACGTCCTTGCCGATCGGCCTGCGCTCCGCCTTGACCGTCAGCACGTTGCGCTCCACGTCGAGCTCGATCGCGTCCGGCGTCACGCCCGGCAGATCGAAGCACACCACGAACTGGTCGCCGTCGCGGTAGGCGTCCATCGGCATCGCGGTGGGCCGAGACCACGTACCCGGAGTCCCGAACACCTGCTGCGTCAGCCGGTCCAGCTCACGGAACGGGTCAGTGCGCATCAACATCTGACACCTCCTGTAATTCCTCGTTGGACTGTCAATGCGCTGCACCACCGTTGTAGCATGTCGTCGAAACGATGACAAGTGCCGAGCGTCATCGGAAGGACGACACATGACGAGCGACTACGAGACCGTCCGCGCCACCGCCGCCTCACCGGGTGACGCCCGTGAGGTCCTGGCCGCGTTGATGCTGCTCAGAACCCTCCGCGACGAACTGTCGGGCTGGGAACCCCAGCTCATCGAAGCCGCCCGCGCCCTGGGCACCAGCTGGGCGGACCTCGCCCCGGCCCTCGGCGTGGCCAGCAGACAGGCCGCCGAGAAGAGGTACCTGCGCGTCCGCCGCACCGGCGAGACCGGCACCGGCGACGAACGCGTGCAAGCCGAACGAGACCGCCGCGCGGGCGACAAGGCCGTCGCCACCTGGGCCCGCGACAACGCGACCGTGCTGCGCATGCTGGCTGCGCAGGTCGGGCCGCACCACGCCGGAGTGCAGGAGGCGCTCGGCGGGGAGGACGCGGCGGGGCTGCTGGGGCCGCTCGCGGAGGCCGGGCCGGGGTTGCAGGACGGGCATCCCGGGCTGGCCCGGCAGATCGCGGCCATCGGGGAGCAGACCGACCAGCTGCGCATGGACGCGCAGAACCGCAGGTCAGGGAGCTGAGCCGTCAGCGGTTGTGGAGCCTGTGTTCAAGCCAGCAGCGCGCGCCTTCGGTGGCGTCCGTCCCGGCGAACTTCCGCTCCCAGAGGCGCACGAGGGAGGCGGTGTACGCGGTGATCCCATCTGGATCCGCTGCTCGGAAGCCGTCGAGTTGCCCGGCCCATGCCTCAGCGTCTGCCGGCTGGTGTCCGGCGGCGATGAGCCGGACCGCGATCTGAGCGCCGTCAACCCAAGGAGCGCCAGACCTCCACCTGGCCGGCGCGGTCGCCTCATCCCGCCGAGACGACCGCGCGACACCACGGCATTCCTCACCGAGGCCGACCAGGCAGCAAGTCGACTTGGCCGCGACGCGAACTACCTGTGGACCGCGTTCGGCCCCACCAACGTCAAGATCCACCGGGTCACTGCCGCGATGGAACTCGGGGACGTTCAAGTCGCGGTCGACCTCGGTCCCCGCGTCGACATCCGCGGTCTTCCGACCAGCAGGACGCACCTGAACAAGTCCGGTACCACCGGCTGTCCCGCATCCTTGTCCGCGAAATGATCAGATTGCCTCGTCCAGCCACCCACGCCGTCGAGTTGGCTCACCGGATGGGTGTTCGCGGCACCGACCCGAGTCAGTCGTAAGGTGCCTCGACATGGCGACCACCATGCTTCCCCCCGACTTGCGCGCGGATGTCGAGACATTGTGGGGATACCACGACATGGGTCACGAACCTCGCCGCTGCGACGTTGGCATCGGCCTGGGCAGCCACGACCTCGGTGTCGCCGCTTACACCGCTGAGCTTTATCACCAGGGCTTGTTCCCGCGCATCGTGTTCACCGGCGCCAACGCGCCCACCACGATCGAACGATTCCCTCGCGGTGAAGCCGTGCACTACCGCGAACACGCCATCGCACTCGGCGTGCCCGCCGAGGTGATCAGCATCGAGACCCAGGCCACCAACACCAGCCAGAACCTCACCAACAGTCGCCAGATCCTCGCCGACGCGGGAGTCCGACCCGAGTCGGTCATGCTGATCTCCCGGCCCTACCAGCAGCGACGAGCTTATGCGACCTGCCGCAAGGTATGGCCTGAGGTCAACGTCATGTGCTCGTCCCAACCGCTACCACTCGACGAGTACGTCGCCGGAATCGGCGACGTAGACCGCGTGATCAACATGTTGGTCGGCGACACCCAGCGCATCACCGAGTACCCCCGACGAGGATTCGCCATCGAACAGGACATGCCCCACAACGTCGTCGGCGCGTTCCAGCGGCTTGTTGCGGCCGGCTACACCAGCCGCCTGATCTAACGACGCTGACGCGCGACCATCCTTTCAACGACTCGGGGCGAGGGCGCGGCCGTCGGTGTTCGAGAACAGAGGCGCTCGGCCGGCGCACGGCGCCGAGTGCGAGCACGTGCGCTGGGAGTTCGTCGGCGGCAGCGGCGCGTTGACCGTCCTTGCGTGCCCGCAGCACGTCCACCATGAAGCTGGAACTGCGGTAAAGCGCTACACCAGCGTCAACGTCCCCACCGACGCATCCAACTCCGCCTCCACCCCCAGCGGCAACGACCACGAGCCCGCGCAGTGCCCGAACCCGAACTCGCCCAGCACCGGCACCCCCAGCGACCCCAGCCGGTCCACCAGCACCGAGGACACGTCACCGCACCCCGTCCACGACCCCAGCACGATCCCCGACACCGGCTCGAACCACCCCGCCCGCAGCAGCTGCGTCAGGATCCGGTCCAGCCGGTACGGCTCCTCGTCGACGTCCTCGAGCAACGCGATCGCCCCGTCGGGCGGCGGCGCCCACCGCGGTCCGCCCACGCCCGCCGCCAGCAACGCCGCGTTCCCGCCCGTCAGCACCCCGCGCGCGACGCCGGGCACCACAGGCGTTCCGGCCGTCCACGACCGGACGTCCTCGAACAACACCGAGTACAACCGCGCCTGGGCCAGCGGGTCGTCCACGAAGTCCGACGTGCCCGGCATCGGCGCGAACACCGTCGGCAGACCGACCGCGTTCAGCTCCGTGTGCAGCACCGTCACGTCCGACGACCCCACGAACACCCGCGGCGGCAGGTCCTTCCACGGCACCAGGTCCGTCATCCGCAGGCAGCCGTAGCCGCCCCGCACGCAGAACACCGCCTCCACGTCCGAGCACCAGCCCGCCACGAACTCCTCGGCCCGCGCGGCGTCGGAACCGGCCAGGTACGGCAGCGACCACGGCGTCACCACAGGTGTGGTGACCTCCAGGCCCCACGACTGCAGCACCCGCACTCCTGCCGCGAGCCTCGAAGGCAGGGCCGGGCCGGCCGGTGACACCAGCGCGACCCGGTCCCCGCGCGACAGCGAGCTCACCGAGACAGGTCCAGCACCGGCACGCCCGGCGGCTCGAAACCGAACACCTGGCCGTAGAACGACAGCTCCGCCTCCAGCGCGGTCTTGATCGTCTCGGCCTTGCGGAAGCCGTGCTGCTCGCCCTCGAACGTCAGGTACGCGTGCGGGATCCCCGACCCCGCCAGGTCCGCGGCGAACCGGTCGGCCTGCTCAGGCGGGCAGATCTCGTCCTCCAGGCCCTGCAACAGCAGCACCGGGCCCGACACCGACCGGGCCTTCGTCGACGGCGACCGGTCCCGGTAGCGGTCCGCGGCCTCGGGCAGCCTGCCGACCAGGCCCTCGACGTAGCGCGACTCGAAGTCGTGCGTCTCGCCGCCCTCCGACGTCCAGCCCGCCAGGTCCAGGATCGGGAACGCGACCATGCCGCACCGGTAGGTGTCCGTGGAGGTCAGCGACGCCGCCGACGTCCAGCCGCCCGCCGAGCCGCCGCGGATGCCCAGCCGTGCCGGGTCCGCCGTGCCCTCCTTCGCCAGCTGCTGCGCCACGAACGCGCAGTCCTCCACGTCCACCACACCCCACTGCTCGCGCAGCCGCTCCCGGAACGCCCGGCCGTAGCCGGTCGAGCCGCCGTAGTTCACCGCCACCACACCGATGCCGCGGCTGGTGAAGTACGCGATGTCGGTGTCCAGCTTCGGCAGCGCACGCCCCGTCGGGCCGCCGTGCACGTGCACCACGTACGGGGGCAGCTCACCCTCGGGCCCCGCGAAGTCCGGGTTCGACGGCGGGTAGACGTAGGCCGGGATCTCCCCGAACACCCGCTCCACCGGCACCGGCAGGTACG
Organism: Lentzea aerocolonigenes; assembly: GCF_000974445.1. Lineage (GTDB taxonomy): Bacteria > Actinomycetota > Actinomycetes > Mycobacteriales > Pseudonocardiaceae > Lentzea > Lentzea aerocolonigenes. The sequence continues at coordinate 204,310 of NZ_BBOJ01000015.1, read as the reverse complement.
CGGCCTCCGGCGACTCCTCGCCGCCGGTCAGGTAGGTCAGCTCCCCGTTGGACAGGTCCAGCCGCACCACCGCGAACTCCGACGTCGGCCCGGCCGCGCCGCAGATCACCACGCCGTCGCGCACCGACAGGTCCGGTGCCCACGTCGGCAGGTCGGTCTGCACGTCGGTCACCGTGGCGCTGCGTTCGTCGAGCACCGCCAGGTGCCCGGACCGCACCACCAGGTACCGGCCCGGCGAGAGCGTGGCGAACCAGCGGTTGCCCAGCCGCCACATCGGACCGCCGAGCTCCTCGGAGCACGGCGCGAGATTCTTGCGTTCCCCGTCGGGGGAGATGCGGAAGAGGTTCCACCAGCCGTCGGGGTCGGTCAGCGCCAGCAGGGAGTCGCCCTCCCACTCGAACTGGCACACCGCCTCGGTCCGCGACCCGGCCACGACCTCGTGCTCGGAGGAACCGACCGACGCCACGCACAGCTCGGTGCCGTCCCACGGCATCTGCGGGTGGTTCCAGCCGATCCACGCGAACTTCGTGCCGTCGGGGCTGATCTTCGGGCCGGTCATGAAGTGGTGCGAGGCACCCAGCACCCGCACCTCGCCCGCGGCGGTGATCGCCACCAGGTCGCGGTGCACGTCGGTGCGCGCGTCACCGGTGATCGTCTCCCGCACGCACCACACCTCGCCGTCCGGTCCCGCGGACAGGTCGGCGTAACGCACGCCGTGGTGACGGTCCGGCTCCGGCGTCAGCGGCTCGGGTTGCGGGGAGTCCGGGTTGAACACGTACACGCGCTGGTCGTCCCAGTTCGTGAACGCCACCCGGTCCTCGGACAGCACGACGAACGGCCGGCCGCCGTACTCGTGCACCCGGTTGCGGGCGTTCCACGGTGCGGGCAGCACGTCGGCGCCGTCGCGCACCAGCGCCACCCTGCCGCCCTCGGCAGGCCGGCTCTCCGCCCACCACACCCGTTCGCCGTGCAGGTCGGCCCACTGGAACCCCCCACCCGGCTTCGACGTGTCGCCTGCCGTGATCGGCGAGGTCCAGGTCCCGTACGAAGCGATCTTCACCACAACCCGACCCTATACGCGGAGTGTTTGGTGGGGGAGGACCTGCCGACGATCTCCGCGTGGCCTAGGGTCGTAGGTGCCATGGCTCGCGTCATTCACGTATTCCGCGCACCCGACCGGTTCATCGCAGGGACCGTCGGGCAGCCCGGCGACCGCACCTTCTACCTGCAGGCCTCCGAGCAGAGCAGGTTGATCAGCGTCGCGCTCGAGAAGCAGCAGGTCCAGGTCCTCGCCGAACGCATCGGCTCGCTGCTCGAGGAGGTGCACCGCCGCTTCGGCACCGACGTGCCCGACGACGCGCCGCCCGACGACCTCGACACCGAACCCCTCGACGTGCCCGTCGAGGAGGAGTTCCGCGTCGGCACCATGGGACTGGGCTGGGACGCCGAGTCCAAGGCCGTCGTGATCGAGCTCCTGGCGATCTCCGAGGAGGAGGTCGACGAGGCCGTCGTGCTCGACGACACCGAGGAAGGCCCCGACGCCGTGCGGGTCTTCCTGTCGCCCTCGGCCGCCCGCGCGTTCGCCGAACGCGCCGACAGGGTCGTCAACGCCGGCCGCAAGCCCTGCCCGCTGTGCGCCGAACCGCTCGACGCGGACGGCCACATCTGCCCGCGGCAGAACGGCTACCGCCGCACCGAAGAAGACTGACGTGGACACCTCCGCGGCCCTGGAGTTGCTGAACCACGGCCGCATCGAGGTCGAGGGCCGTCTCGTCGACGCCTCCAACGCGACCCTGTTCTGCAAGATCTCGCTGGACGGCGTCGACGCCCAGTGCGTCTACAAGCCCGTGCGCGGCGAACGGCCGTTGTGGGACTTCCCCGACGGCACCCTGGCCGGCCGCGAGGTCGCCACCTACCTCATCTCCGCCGCCGGTGGGCTCGGCATCGTGCCGCCGACGGTGCTGCGCCCCGGCCCGTTCGGCTCCGGCATGGTGCAGCTGTGGGTCGAGACCCGCGAGGAGGACGAGCTCGTCGACATCATCGGCGTCGACGCCGTCAAACCGGGCTGGATCCCCGTCTTCCACGCCCACGACCGCTTCGGCGACCCCGCCGTGCTCGTGCACGCCGACCACCCGCGCATCGCCCTGATGTCGGCGTTCGACGTCGTGGTCAACAACGCCGATCGCAAGGGCGGCCACGTCCTGCACGCTCTCGACGGCGCGGTCTACGGCGTGGACCACGGCATCTGCCTGCACACCGAACCCAAGCTGCGCACCGTGCTGTGGGGCTGGGCCCGCGAACCCCTGCCCGCCGAGGTGCAGGAGCCGTTGCGGCGCCTGAGATCCGAGCTCGACGGAGCACTGGGCGAGGCGCTGCACGACCACCTCACCCGCGCCGAGGTCCGCGCCGTCGCCGAACGCACCGACAAGCTGCTGGCCGCCGGGGTGTACCCGGAGCCGTCCGGCGACTGGCCCGCTATTCCGTGGCCCGCGTTCTGACCCGCCTCAAAACGGCCCGACAAGCCGCGCCCGGCTCGCTAGCCTGAGTCCGGTGATCGACGAAGACGCCCGATCCCGGCTCATCCGACGCTTCGGCCCCGACGTGACCGGCTGGATCGACGCACTGCCGGACCTGGTCGCCACCCTGGCCGCCCGCTGGGACCTTACCGTCGTGAAGCTCATGCCCGGCAGCACCGGCACCACCTTCCTGTGCACCGACGCCGTGCTGAAGCTGTGCCCGCACCACGAGGTCGCGGCCCTGGAAGCGAGCGCGCTCACCGCCTGGGCCGGCACCGACGCGGTGGTGAACCTGATCGACGCCGACCTCTCCCGCGGCGCGCTGCTGCTGGAAGCGATCAACCCCGGCACACCCGCGCCCGACCCGGCCGTGGTCGTTCCCGAACTCCACGCCGCGGACCCCACCGGCTTCCCGCCGCTCGCAGCCCGCGTCGACTTCCTCTTCGAAGTCCTGCTGCCGCTGCGCACCGGCACCTACCACGCCACCGAACACCAGCACGCCCGCGAACTCGCCGGACACGACGTCGAACCCGTCCTGCTGCACGGCGACATGCACCCCGGCAACGTCCTGCAAGGCCCGCACGGACCGGTCGCCATCGACCCGCGCGCGCACGCCGGCGACCCGGCGTTCGACTGGATGGACCTCGTGCACGACGGCTACGACCTGCACGGCGCCGACGTCGACCTCGACCGCGTCCACGAGTGGCTCACCGCCTTCAAACCGTTCTACGGCTAGGGTTTGCCACCGTGCGTTCTCACGACTACGGCCGCGACGTCCTCTCCACGCCCAAGCGCAAGAAGGTCCCCGAGATCCCCGCCGAGCCCGGTCTCGTCGTCGAGGACCCCGCCAGCGGCTTCTGCGGTGCCGTCGTGAAGTTCGAACACGGCCAGGTCGTCCTGGAGGACCGCCACGGCCGCCACCGCCTGTTCCCGCTCAACCCCGCCGGCTTCCTCGTCGACGGAAAACCCGTCACCCTCGTCAAACCGATGCCGCAGCCCCAGAAACCCCGCATCAGCGCCTCGGGTTCGGTCCGCGTCGAGGGCCTGCGCGCCCGCACCGCCAAGGCCAGCCGCATCTGGGTCGAGGGCAAGCACGACGCCGAGCTCGTCGAACGGGTCTGGGGCCACGACCTGCGCGTCGAGGGCATCGTCGTCGAACCCCTCGACGGCGTCGACGAGCTGCCGCAGCGCATCGCCGAGTTCGGCACCGCACCCCACCGCCGCCTCGGCGTCCTGGTCGACCACCTCGTCGCCGGATCCAAGGAACAGCGCATCGTCGACCAGGTCCGCGACGACAACGTCCTGGTCACCGGCCACCCGTACGTCGACATCTGGCAGGCCGTCAAACCTCAGGCCGTCAAGATCGAGGCCTGGCCGGTCGTCCCGCGAGGCGTGCCGTGGAAGGAAGGCGTCTGCGCGGCGCTGGGCTGGGGTGAGACGTGGGAAGGGTGGCAGCGCGTCCTCGGCGCCGTCGGCAGCTACCGCGACATCGAGTCCGACCTGCTCGGCGCCGTCGAGCGGCTGATCGACTTCGTCACCGTGCCCCAGGACTGACACACGGGCGGCGGGCGGTGATCCACCCGCCGCACTCCTCACTCCGCCGGCACCGTTCGCCCCGCACGAACGGCCGCGGACGGTTCCGACACCGCCGGTTGATCGATTTCGTTACGGTCGAGGGCCCAGCACGGTGAATCTCGGCGCCGCGCACCCCCGGTTGGTGTATGTATGGGCCATGGCCGCGCTGATCTGGCTGATCGTCGGGATACTGCTCGTCGTCGCCGAGGTTCTCTCCGGTGACTTCGTGCTGGTCATGCTCGGCGCCGCGGCGCTGGCCGCGGCAGGCGTGTCCGCTCTGGGTGCCGCCGACCTGGTGAGCGTGCTCGTCTTCGCGGCCTCGTCGGTCGGCCTGATCGTCGGGGCCAGGCCGTTCGTGAAGAAGCGGCTGCAGCTCGGGTCGGGGATCAAGATGCACCACGAGGCACTGCTCGGCGCCAAGGCCGTCGCGGTGTCGCGAGTGGACGAGCACGGCGGACAGGTCAAGATCGGCGGCGACACCTGGAGCGCCCGCACCCTCGACGGGTCCGTGGTCGAAGAAGGCGAAGCCGTCACCGTTGTCGAGATCTCGGGTGCGACCGCCGTGGTCATAGCGGCTGTGTGACCCAGAAGGATGTGAACCGAGTTGGACCCGATCACCGCTGTGGTCGTGGCCGTCATTGCGATCTTCGTGCTGACCATCGCCGTCAAGTCGGTGCTGGTCATCCCGCAGGCGCAGGCCGCCGTCATCGAACGCCTCGGCCGCTTCCGCACCACCGCGGCACCCGGCCTGAACATCATCGTGCCGTTCATCGACAAGGTGCGCGCCCGCATCGACCTGCGCGAGCAGGTCGTGTCGTTCCCGCCGCAGCCGGTGATCACCCAGGACAACCTCACGGTCTCGATCGACACGGTCGTGTACTTCCAGGTCACCGACCCGCGCAGCGCGGTGTACGAGATCTCCAACTACATCGTCGGTGTCGAGCAGCTCACGATCACGACGCTGCGCAACCTCGTCGGTGGCATGAGCCTGGAGGAGACCCTCACCTCCCGCGACCACATCAACGGCCAGCTGCGCGGTGTGCTCGACGAGGCCACCGGCCGCTGGGGCCTGCGCGTCGCGCGCGTCGAGCTCAAGTCCATCGACCCTCCACCGTCCATTCAGGACTCGATGGAGAAGCAGATGCGGGCCGACCGCGAGAAGCGCGCCATGATCCTCACCGCCGAGGGCCAGCGCGAGTCGTCCATCAAGACCGCGGAGGGGCAGAAGCAGTCGCAGATCCTCGCCGCCGAGGGCGCCAAGCAGGCCGCGATCCTGTCGGCCGAGGCCGAGCGGCAGTCGCAGATCCTGCGGGCGCAGGGTGAACGTGCCGCCCGCTACCTGCAGGCGCAGGGTCAGGCCAAGGCCATCGAGAAGGTCTTCGGCGCGATCAAGGACGGCAAGCCGACCCCGGAGGTGCTGGCCTACCAGTACCTGCAGACGCTGCCGCAGATGGCGCAGGGCGACGCGAACAAGGTCTGGATGATCCCGTCCGACTACGGCAAGGCCCTGGAAGGGTTCGCCCGCATGCTCGGCGCTCCCGGTGACGACGGTGTGTTCCGCTACGAGCCGCCGGCCGACAACGCCGAGCGGCCGCGGCCCGAGGACGACGACGAGTCGGTCGCCGACTGGTTCGACACCGCGCCGGATCCGAAGGTCGCCGAGGCCGTCGCCGCCGCGGAGGCCGTGGCCCGCAAGGAGGTGCCCGGCCCGCTGAGCACCCCGCCCCGGTCGGTCGCCGCGGCGGCACCGATCCCGGAGCTGGAGGCGGAGCAGCCGCGTTCCCTGCACCAGCCCGACGAACAACTCTGACCAGCACCTTTGAGCGGCCCATCCCGAACGGGGTGGGCCGCTCAAGATTTTTCCGGGTTCGTGTCGATCGAACGGTGTGCCCGTTCGACCTGGGCGTGAAAGGGTCCACAACGGACCCGTACGAACCACTGGGAGAGACCGACATGAAGTTCATGCTGATCTGGCGCGTGACCTCCGACGAGGCCTGGGCCAACGTCGGCGAGATCGACTTCGACACGATGCTCGAGACCGTCGGCAAGTTCAACGAGGAGCTGATCGAGGCCGGCGTCCTGATCGCCGCCGAGGGCCTCGCGCCCGCCGAGGAAGGCGTCGTCGTCGACTACTCCAGCGAACCGCCCGTCGTCACCGACGGCCCGTACGGGGAGACCAAGGAGCTGTTCAACGGCTTCTACCTGATCAACGTCCCCACCATCCAGGACGCGGTCGAGTGGGCCAAGCGCATCCCGATGACCGGCCCCGGGTTCAAGACCGAGGTCCGCCGCGTCCCCACGATCGACGAGTTCCCGCAGGACAACGAGTGGATCAAGAAGGAACGGGCCTGGCGCGAGTCCACCGGCCAGCTCTGATCTCATAGGCCCCATGAGCAGCAGTGACCCGACGGGACGCAAGGCCGTCGCAGCGGTGTGGCGCATCGACTCCGCGAGGATCATCGGTGCGCTGACCCGCTACACCGGCGACTTCGCGCTGGCCGAGGACCTCGCCCAGGAAGCACTGGCCGAGGCGCTGGTGACCTGGCCGCGCGAGGGCGTGCCGAACAACCCGGCCGGGTGGCTGCTCACGGTCGGGCGGCGCCGCGCGATCGACGCGTTCCGCCGCCGCAGCGCCCGCGACGAGAAGTACGCCGCCCTCGCGCACCACCTGCCGGAGGGCGGCGCTCTCACCGGCGCCACCGAACCGGGGCCCGCGCCCGACGACGTGCTGTGGGACCCGGACCAGATCGACGACGACACGCTCGCGCTGATGTTCACCTCGTGCCACCCGGTGCTCTCGCGCGAGGCGGGGGTGGCGCTGACGTTGCGCGTGATCGGCGGTCTGACCAGCGACGAGATCGCGCGGGCGTTCCTGGTGCCGACCGCGACCGTGCAGGCCCGCATCACCCGCGCAAAGAAGACCCTGGGCGCGGCGAACGTGCCGTTCGAGGTCCCGCCGGTCGCCGAACGCCCGGCCCGGCTCGCGCAGGTCCTCAGCGTCGTCTACCTGATCTTCACCGAGGGTTCCTCCGCCAGCTCCGGTGACGAGGTGATGCGCCTGGACCTGGCCGGTGAGGCGCAGCGGCTCGCTCGGATCCTCTCGCGGCTCATGCCCGAGGAGCCCGAGGTCCACAGCCTGCTCGCCCTGCTGGAGCTGACCGCCGCGCGTTTCCCGGCCCGCCGCGGGCCCGACGGCGAGACGATCCTGCTGGAGGACCAGGACCGGCGCCGCTGGGACCGTTCCGCCATCGCCCGCGGTCGCGCCGCGCTCGCCAGGGCCACCGACGCCGGTCGCGGCTACGGCTACTACGGGCTGCAGGCCGCGATCGCCGAGTGCCACGCGCTGGCCGCGTCGGTCGAGGACACCAACTGGGACCGGATCGTCGTGCTCTACGACGGCCTCGGCCGCCTGGCCCCGTCCCCGGTGGTCGACCTCAACCGCGCGGTCGCGGTCTCGATGGCGAAAGGACCGGCCGAGGCGCTGCCGATCGTCGACGAACTCGCCGCGGGCGAGGCGTTCAAGGACTCGCACCAGCTTCCCGGCGTGCGCGGCGAACTGCTGCGGCGGCTCGGCCGGCTCGACGAGGCGCGGGCGGAGTTCGAGACCGCGGTGCGGCTGTGCGGCAACGAGCGTGAACGCGCCGTGCTGACCCGCAAACTCGACGCTCTGGTGACTCCAGGAAACTGAACGTGTGCGTTTCGAGGTGTGCCGGACGGGTTCCGGCGGGCGAAAACGGGAACTGCTGACCGACGTCGCGGCCGTCGTGGTGTGCGGTGGCATCGACCTCATCTCGGCGGACGGGTTCGACGAGGCGGCCTGGGTGATCGGTGCCGCCGGCCTGCTCTCGGTGCGCAGGAAGTTCCCCGCGGCCGCGGCGGTGCTGGTCGCCTCGATCGGCTTCCTCACGCCCGGCCAGCTCTTCGCGGTGCTGTTCTGCGCCCTGTACACCGTCGGCACCCACGCCCGTGTCGGCGCCGGTTCGCTCGCGGTCGTCGTGGCGCTGGCGGGACTCACGGTCCCGCTGCCGGATGACGACGAGCTGGTCAACCTCACCTTCCTCGCGTCGGAGGTGGTGTTGCAGATCGTGCTTCCGCTCGCGTTCGGTCTGTACATCCGCCGTTACCGGCAGATGGTGGTGATGCAGCGGGATCAGGCCGTGGCGCGGGAACGCGACCGGATCGCCTGCGAGATGCACGACGTGCTCGGCCACAAGCTGAGTCTCATCGCGCTGCACGCGGGAAAGCTCGAGCTCACCGGCACCGCGGACACCGAGACCGCGCGGCTGCTCGGCGGGACCAGCCGCGCCGCCATGCGCGACCTGCGTCAGATCATCGGCGTGCTGGACGCGGAACCGGTGACGGTGGCCGACCTCGTCGAGAGCTCCCGCCGCGCGGGCGTGCGGGTCGAGTCGAGGCTGTCGGACGACCTGCGCACCCTCCCGCCGCGGCGGGCCGACGCGGTGCGGCGCGTGGTGCAGGAGGCGTTGACCAACGTGCACAAGCACGCCGGAGCGGTCGACGTCGTCGTCGAGTTCGAGATCGTGCGGGGCAGGCCGCGGCTGACGGTCCGCAACAGCCCACCGGCACAGCCGCCGCGCACCTGCGGCACCGGCTCCGGCCGCGGCCTGGCGACGCTGGCCTCGGACGTCGAGAGCCTCGGCGGCACGATGAGCTGGGGCCCGCGCACCGACGGAGGGTTCGAGGTGACCGCGATCTTCGAGGCGGCGGTCTCCGAGGCGGGCGGAGGCGTCCGATGATCTCCGTTGTCATCGCCGACGACGAGCACCTGGTCCGAGCCGGCATCCGGGGCGTGCTGGAGACCGCGCACGACATCGCGGTCGTCGCGGAGGCCGCCAGCGGGTCCGAGGCGCTGCGACTGGTGCACGAGCACCGGCCCGACGTGCTGCTGATGGACATCCACATGCCCGGCGGTGACGGGCTGGCCGCGGCCGAGATGGTGTGCCGGCACGTGCCGGGCACCGCGGTCGCGATGCTGACCACGTTCACCTACGACCGGTACGTGCAGGGCGCGCTGCACTCGGGGGCCGTCGGGTTCCTGCTCAAGGACATGGAACCGCGTGCGCTCATCGACGCGGTGCGGGCGATCGCGGCCGGCGACGCGGTGCTCGCACCCCAGGTGACCCGGTCGCTGCTCACCACGTTCCGCGACCGGGACCCGCGGCGCGCGAACCGCGCCCGAGCCCGGCTGGCGGAGCTGACCGACCTCGAACGCACGGTCCTGCGGCTGCTGGCACGGGGCCTGTCGAACGCCGAGATCGCCCGCTCCTGCGAGATGAGCGAAGGCTCGGTGAAGGCACACGTCAGCCGGATGCTCGTGAAGCTCGACTGCGGCAACCGCGTGCAACTGGCGGCGGTCGCCTACGACGCGGAGGACGACTACTGACGGGCACCGCCGCCCGGGTGACCAGTGGTGCGGCATCCGGGTGGCCGGTACCGGCTGGACGATAGTTACATCCCCCGGCACCGGTTCCCGCGGCCGTGTCACGTTCGGTTTGTGAACAAACTTCGCTCGACCGCACGGGCGAGCGTGGCGATCGCGGGCGCGATCGTCGTCGCAGGGCTCGTGCTCTACCTGCTCCCGACCGGCACCAGGAAGGACGACACACCAGAGGCCGCCAAGACCGACCTGCTGTCCGAGGTGCAGCAGTTCTCCCAGGGCATGTCCGCCGAGACGGGCTACACGCGGCCGACCCAGGCCGAGCGCACCGCCATCAGCACCGGTGTGCAGCGGGTCCTGGACAACGCGCCGAACGAGGCCAAGGACGTGCTCGCCGCGGTCGGCTACACGATCAGCGAACGCGTCGACACCGCCACGCAACGCAAGTACCACGAGATCTCGGACAACGCCGGGAACCCTCGCGGCTGGGGCCGGGTCGTGATCGACACCTCCGAGAGCACCCGTCTGGGCATCGAGGTGCCGCACCCCAAGGCCGACCAGGACAGCGAGTCCCTCGGGGTCGAGCTGTTCCGCAAGGCCCCCGGCTCGGTGCTGGTGGTCGCCGGGGCACACCGCCGCGCCGCGGAGAACCTGGTGGCCGACATGGCGCACACGACCACCAGCGTCTTCGAGGACCTGCACGAGCTGCTGGTGCGGCGCCGGGTGCCGGTCGTGCAGCTGCACGGGTTCCAGAACGAAACCGCCCCCGACAGCGACGTCGTCGTCTCCGCCGGGCCGCCGCTGAGCAGCCCGCTGGCGGTGCAGACGGCGCAGCGGCTGGAGTCTGCGGGCCTGTCGGTGTGCAAGCCGTGGGTAACCGGATGTCCCGGCCTGGAGGCCACCACCAACGTGCAGGCGCGCTACTCCGACGAGCAGAAGGCCGAGTTCGTCCACGTCGAGGTGTCCAGGGACATCCGCGACAACCCTTCGGCACGGGACCAGGTCGCGTCCGTGCTCGCCGGGAAGAAGGGCGACAGATGAGCCGCACCCGAGTTCCCGGCGTGCTGGCACCCTGGCTCGTCGGGCTGATCCTGTTCTCCCTGCTCGCAGGCGGCGCCACCGCCTACCTGGCCCGTCCGCGCGCGGTCTCCCCGGTGCCCCAGTCGGTGCTCGACGCCCGGAGGGAGAGCACGATGTCGGCCGCGCAGGCCATCACGCGGTCGCTCAACGGCGGTTTGAGCAGCATGGCGGAGGTCGCCACCGTCGTGGACGAGTCGATCCGGCAACGCAACCGGGCACTGCTGATCCCGTTCCGGGCCCGGATCTGGAAGTCGCTCTACGTCCTGGACCAGACCACCAGGACCGTGGTCGCCCAGGTCGGTGAGCCCGCCCAGCCCGCGGTGCTCGGCGAGCCCCTGCCCGAGGAAGCGGGCATGAAGATCGCCCAGGTCGGCACCACCCACCAGATCGTGCAGTACACCCCCGTCGGCAAACCGGCCGACGCGAAGTACCTCCTGGTCGGGCACTACGACCCGAACCGGCTCAGCGACCTGCTCACCGTGGCGGGCGCGGAAGGCACCTGGCTGGTCGACCGGTCCGGCTCGGTGATCGCCGGCGTGGGCACCGGCACGCAGTTGCCGCAGGGCTTCGTCCCACCGGCCACCGACCCCGGCGAGAACGCCGCGGGCAGCGAGGCGCGGCGGACGGGCGACCGGATGGACGTGCTGGCCTGGGCGTCCCTGACCGGACGGGCGCCGTCGAACGGTCTCGGCTGGACCGTGGTGTCGAACAAGCCGGCCACCGACGTCGCCGTGGCCACCGACGACTCCCGGCGTCGCGCCGTCACCGTCGGCCGGGTGCTGACGGCCGTGGTCGTGGTCGTGTTCGCGGCCCTGTTCCTGTTCGTGCAACGGCCGATCCGCAGTCTGCGGAAGGTCAGCGGCGAGCCGGAACCCGCGGTGCCCGGACCCAAGTACGGCGAGGCGGGCCGCGTCGCCCAGACGTTTGCACAGGCGTTCGCCCAGGCCCGCACGACCACAGCCGATCAACGGGCCGATCACCGGGCCGACGAGGAAATGGCGGAGAAGCGATGACCACGCCGGAGCGCCGTCCCCGGCGTTACTTCCCGATCGCGCTCGTCGTCTGGACGCTCGGCGCCACCGCGTTCCTCGGTCTCGGCGCGGTCGTGGCGACCGCTCCGTCGTCGTGGCTGGTGGAGGACATTCCGCAGAGCGTGGTGACAGAACAGCAGACGCGCACGGCCTTGGCCGCCCGTCAGCTGCAACGTGCGCTGGACAGCGGCGCGTCGGACCTCAACGCCGTCGCCGCGGGCATCCGCACGCTCAACGACATCGACACACCGAACCGTCTGCTCACCCAGCTGGTGGCCACCCGGACCCGGTACCGCGGAGCCGCCTACCTCTCCCCGAACGGCACCGTGGTGGCCAAGGCCGGCGAGGACGTCGACGCGGGCGCGATCGCCGCGTCGGACAAACCGGCGCTCGCGGCCGCCGCGCCCCAGGGCGTGTCACCGCGGGTCTTCGTCGCGGTGCCGGTCACCGGTGACCGTGCGGGCCGGATCGTCGCCGAGTTCAAACCGCAGGCGCTGATCTCGCCGCTGGCCCTGGCCGGTCCTGGCAACACGCGACTGCTCAACGCCGACCGGCTGGTGATCGGCGCGACGTCCGGCTTCACCGCGTTCGAACCGCTGAGCAGGCCGGACCTCGACCAGGCCGCCCAGTCCGCGAAAACCGCGGGAGCGGGCGCCGCCCTGCACGACGTCGACGGCCGCCGGCACCTCGTCAGCTGGGCTCCGGTCACCACGGCGGAACAGACCCGGCAGCTCGGCCTCGTCCTGGTCACCGACCGGCCGGAGACGTCGCTGACGCTGCCGCACTCGTCGGAGCGCAACGAGCTGGTGCTGCTCGGCGTGCTCATCGCCAGCCTGACCGTCGTGATCTTCGGCTGGCTCTACGCGGTCGTCATCAGCCCCCTGTGGGCACTGGCCCGCGATGCCCGGCGGATCGCGGGCGGCGACACCGCCTCACCGGTCATCGTCCGCCGCTACGACCACCTCGGCCTGGTCGCGCGAGACCTCGAACGCGTCCGCCGCGGCCTGCTCGGGAGGAGCTGACATGTTCTTCCTGTACACGGTGTACGCCGGAATCCTCGGTGTGCTGCTCGTCGCCGGGATCGTCGAGCAACGCCGGCACCTGCGCAGCCTGCGCAGCATCCCCGACCGGATCCTGGTCAACGGCATCCGGGGCAAGAGCTCGGTCACCCGGCTGTGCGCCGGGGCGTTGCGCGGCGGTGGCCTGACGGTCGTCGCGAAGACCACCGGCACGGCGGCCCGGTTCATCCACCCCGACGCCACCGAGGAGCCGGTGTACCGCAAGTTCGACATCGCCAACGTGGTCGAGCAGATCGGCATCGTCCGCCGCGCCGCGGCGGCCCGGCCGGACGTGCTGGTCATGGAGTGCATGGCGGTCATGCCCGCGCTGCAGGAGGTCAACCAGACCAAGCTCATCCAGTCGACCATCGGCGTGCTGAGCAACGTCCGCGAGGACCACCTGCAGGAGATGGGCCCGACGCTTCCGGACGTGGCACGGTCGCTGTCGCGGTCCATGCCCGTCGGCGGCGTCTGCGTCACGGCCGAACGCGACCTGCTGCACATCCTGCAGGAGGAAGCCGACAAGCGGTCGTGCCGGCTGATCGCCGTCGACCCCGAGGACGTCACCGACGAGGAGATGGACGGGTTCGCCTACCACAGCTTCAAGGAGAACGTCGCCATCTCGCTGGAGGTCGCCCGCCTGGTCGGGGTACCGCGCGACCTGGCGCTGAAGGGCATGTGGCAGGCACCGCCCGATCCCGGCGTGCTCACCGTCGAGTCCTACCGCTTCGGCGAGAAGACGTTGCGGTTCGCCAACGTCTTCGCCGCCAACGATCCGAGGTCCACCGTGATGAACGTGCAACAGCTCATCGAGCGCGGGCAGATCTCCTCCCCGGTCTTCACCCTGATCAACTGCCGGCCCGACCGGGTCGAGCGCAACGGTCAGATGGGGGAGATCGTGCCGGAGCTGCTCACCGACAAGCTCTTCGTGATCGGCCACCCCAGCCGCTCGGCACTGGCCAAGGCGCCCTCGACCTGGCGGGGCGAGGCCTTCGACCTGGGCGGTGCGAACCGGCCGGTCGAGGAGATCCTGAAGGCGATCGCCGACCAGATCGACGGCGAGGCGTCGCTGGTCGCCATCGGCAACATCCACGGCCAGGGCGAGCTGCTGCTGCACCACCTCGAACAGGAGGTGGAACGGTGCTGACCGCGACGTTGACGCCCGAGGTGGCGGTGCTGGCCATCGCCATCGGGCTGGTGTTCTCGCTGGGCTGCTACCTGGTGTCCAACCTGTCGCCGGGCGGGATGATCACCCCGGGCTGGCTCGGCCTGGCCCTGATCACCGACCCGCGCAGGCTGTGGATCATCGCCGGGGTCACCGTCGTGACCTACTTCGGCACCCGGCTGCTGCAAAAGCTGGTGATCCTGTACGGCAAGAGGCTCTTCGCCACGGTGCTGCTGCTCGGTGTGTTCCTGCAGCTGACGATCTTCCTGTTCCTGTCGAACGACAAGCCGTTCCTGTTCTCCCACGGCACGCTGGGCTTCATCGTGCCCGGCCTGATCGCGTACCAGTGCGTGCGGCAGCCGATCAAGGCCACGCTGATCTCGACCAGCGTGGTGACGATGCTGTCCTACGTCGTCCTGCTCACCGGCGTCCTGCTCAACTACCTGCCCCACCGCTAGCTCCACGTTCGGGTGGCACACGCGGGGACCTTTCGTACGGCCAGAGCGAACGAAAGGTCCCCGCGTGCGCAACGGCAACGACGCGGGGTGAACCTTAAATCCGTTAGGGCGACATCTGTGGCACTCGACCGGGTGACGTGGGAATGATGTTGTGATGAACTCGCTGCCCACCACCGTGGCCTCCGCGCTCGCTGAGGCCAACAGCGAGAACACCGACTGGCCGGCGCACTGGCAGTCGCTCACCGCCGTGTCGATCGAGCTGCAGTCGCTGCTGGTCACCGACCCCGGCCCGGAGCTGGTCGGGCTGATCGAGCACATCGTCACCCAGCTGGCCGACGGAGTGGCCGCCAGCCGAAGACACCGGGTCGAACTGGCCGAGCTCGCCCACCGCGTGCTGGCCACCCACGCCCGCGCGTGCGCCGAGACCCGCCCGGACCCGGTCCGCCTCGCCGACTGGCTGCTCGACCTGCAGCTGCACCACCCCGACGCCCCCGACGTCAGCCTGTCCGCGTACGCCGACGCGCTCGACGACGAAGGACTGGCCCACTACCGCGAACGCGCGGTGGAGTTGTTCGAACCGCTGCCGGTCATCGGGTTCGGCGAGACGGGCCGCTACGACCGCGCCCGCTGGGCGTTGCTGCGGGTCATGGAGGAACTCGCCGAGTACACCGAGGACGTCGACCTGCAACTGCTCGTGCTGTCCAAGGACCTGTCCTCGGGCTGGCACTACCTGCAGGTCGCGACCGTGCTGCGCGACAACGGCCGCTCCGAGGAGGCCCTGGAGTGGGTCGAACGCGGCCTGCGCGCCGTCGGCGGCCGGGGCGCGGCACTGCGGCTGATCGACCTCGCGGTGGAGGAACACCTGCGGCGAGGCCACCCCGAACGCGCGGTGCAGGTGTGCCGGGAGGCGTTCTTCGCCCGGCCCAACCTCGACCTGTACCTCAAAATCCGCGCGCTGGTCGTGCACACCGACGAGTGGCCGCCGCTGCGGGCCGACCTGGTCGACCACCTGGTGCGCGACGGCAGCCGCCTGGCCGTCGAGGTCTACCGGCGCATCGTGGAGGTCGAGCTCGCCCGCCGCGGCATCGAGGAGCAGGAACT
This sequence comes from Lentzea aerocolonigenes, assembly GCF_000974445.1. Taxonomy (GTDB): domain Bacteria; phylum Actinomycetota; class Actinomycetes; order Mycobacteriales; family Pseudonocardiaceae; genus Lentzea; species Lentzea aerocolonigenes. The sequence goes on along the minus strand of NZ_BBOJ01000015.1, from coordinate 188,928 downwards.
CGTCGTCGAATGGCTCGAACAACTGCGCGGCCTGCAGCCCGACGCGTTCGCCGACTACCTGGACCACATCAAGTCCCGGCACGTGGCGGACCGTCAACTGCTCGACGAGTTGTCCAAACGAGGGATGTAGGCGTTTCCGGTTCGGATAGTCCGTTCTCGTACTATCCTATTTCGCATGACCGAGGCCGGAGGGGGTCCGGTCCGCCCACGGCCGAGCGCGCTCGAGCTGGGCGGACACCGACAGCAGCGTGCACTCGTCGTGCTGGCGGCCCACCAGCTGCACCGCGAGCGGCAGACCGGTCGACGTGCGGCCGGCGGGTACCGCGGCGGCGGGGTTGCCGACGATGTTCCACAGCGGCAGGAACGTCGTGTAGTGCGCGGCCGCGAGCAGCGCCGACACGACGTTGCGGCCGTCCCACTCGCCGACGCGGATCGGCGCGCGGGTCAGCGCCGGGGTGAGCAGCACGTCGATCGAGGTGAAGATCCGGTTCGCGTACGCGGTGAGGTCCGCGTCGTCCTTGGCCGCCCAGCGCACCGCGGCGCGCGGCAGGCGGCGGCCCAGCTCGCCGACCGCGCGGGTGCGGGACTCGACCAGGTCCGGGAGCTCCATGCCGGTGCGCGCCAGGTAGGCGTTGTGCAGGTAGCGGGCGGCGAACTGGGTGGACGCGGTGACGTCGCGCATCGGCGGATCGAGCCGCACCACGTCGTGGCCGAGATCGGTCAGCAGGGCGGCGGTGTCCTGCACGACGTCGCGGACCTCGTCGGCGAGCGGGATGCCCGGACCCCACGGCCGCAGCGACACCCCGATCCGCAGCCGGCCCGGATCGGTCCGCGCGGCCTCGGTGAAGCTGGTGCGCGGCGGGTGCGCGACGTGCGCGTCACCGGGAACGGCGCCGCGGAGCTGGTCGGCGACCAGCGCCCAGTCCATCACCGTGCGGGTGATCGGCCCGGCCACGACCAGGCCGCCCCACATCTCGCGTTCGGGGGCCAGGGAGATCCGGCCGCGCTGGGGCTTGAGCCCGAACAGGCCCGTCACCGCGGAGGGGATGCGGATCGACCCGGCACCGTCGGTGCCGATCGCGGCCGCCGCCAGTCCCGCCGCCACCGCCGCGGCCGACCCGCCGCTGGAACCGCCGGGGGAGTGCGTCAGCGACCACGGGTTGCGCGTCGGCCCCGCCCAGCCGCTCTCGGTGTAGGGCCACAGCCCCAGCTCGGGCATGCGCGTCCTGCCGATGATCACCGCACCTGCCTCGCGCAGCCGCGCCACGATCGCCGAGTCCGCGGGCTCCGGTGTGCGGGCGGCGTTGGTGCCCTTGGTGGTGGGCAGGCCCTGCAGGGCGATGTCCTCCTTGACCGCGATCGGCACGCCCAGCAGCGGCAGGTCCTCCCCGGCCGCCCTGCGCGCGTCGGCCGCCTCGGCCTCTGCCAGGGCTTTCTCGGCGAACACCAGCCGGAACGCGTTGAGCTGCGGATCGACGCGCTCGATGCGGCCGAGGTGCTCGGCGACCAGCTCGCGCGCGGTCACCTCACCGGACCGCACGGCGTGCGCCTGCCTGGCGACCCCGGCGAAACACAGCTCCGTCAGCTCCATGAACCGACCCTAAGCGCCCACAGGTGATCTACGGAATGGGAGTGCACAGCATGAGAGTCCTCGCGATGGCCACCGCCGTCCTCGTCGCGGTGAGCACGACCCTGGTGTCGACGCTGCCCGCTCACGCCGCGACCATCAGCCGGGCGGACATGATCGCCCGCGCGAAGACGTGGCTGACCGCCGACAACGGCAAGCCCGTGCCCTACAGCCAGACCAGCTACTGGGGTGCGGAGGGCTACCGGCAGGACTGCTCGGGCTACGTCTCGATGGCCGCGAAGATCGGCGCGCCCGGCCAGCGCACCGTCGAGCTGTACGACACCTACTCGACCAGAATCGCCGCCGCCGACATGCGGTGGGGCGACATCGTCGTCGACCCGGTCGGCACCGGCACCACCCGGCACGTCGTGATCTTCGACAAGTGGGCCGACCCGTACAAGAGCGCGTACTGGGCGTACGAGCAGCGCGACGTCTACGGCACGACGTACCGCGTGCTGAAGTACGGCCTGAGCGGCACCGACGGCTACTTCCCGCGCAAGCTCAACAACGTCACGGGCTGAGACTCTGCCGGGTGCGGTGGTTGGCGACGGCCACCCGGTTCGCGCACTTGGTCGAGCAGAACCTGCGGCGGCCGTTGCGGCTGGTGTCGACGAAGACGGTGTCGCAGCCGTCGCGGTCGCACCAGCCGATGCGCCCGGCGTCCTCGCAGAACAACGCCGCCATGCCCGCCGCCGTGTAGGCCTTGACCCGCACGTCGGTGGGCGCGTCCTCGCGCGCGTAGTGCAGGTGCGGCGCGCGTCCGTCGTGGGTGGAGATGTAGTGCGTGGTCGACGACTCGGCCAGCAGCTCGTTGAGCAGCTCCACGGTCGGGTCGCGGAAGACTCTGCGCAGGCGCTCGATCCAGTCTCGTACGTCACGTTCCTGGCGGGCGTCGAGCGACCCGAGGGGCTTGTAGTCCGACGCTTTCAGCACGTCGAGCAGGTGCGCGGTCTCGTCGGCGTTGACCAGGGTCGCGGCGAGCTCGGCGGCCGCCCCGCCGTAAGGGTTGAAATGCACTAGACCATGACATCAGGCTGGGGTCATGATCGCCACCTGCCCCGCCTGCCGCTGGCCCTGCTCCTCCACGATCTCGGCCCACGGTCCCGTGTCCTACGTGCGCTGCGTGTGCGGCCTGTTCCTGGTCGTGGAGCGCGGGGTGGTCACCGCGACCGCCGGGACCAGCACGTTCGCCCCGATTCACCACGGGTGTGGTGATCTTGCTAGTGTCCCGGACCGTGAGCCGTCGTGATCTTCTGTGCGACACCGCGATCCAGATCCTCGCGGTGGAAGGCGGCCGGGGCCTGACCCACCGCGCGATCGACCGCGAGGCCGGCGTCCCCATCGGCACGACGAAGAACTACTTCCCGACCCGCGAGGCGATCCTGACGGCCACCGCGGCCCGCATGACCGCCCTGCACCGCGCCGCCGTGGACCGCCTGCGGGAGACGACACCGGCCGACATCAGCGCCTCCGATGTCGCCGAGCTCTACCCGGCCCTGCTGCGCCGCGCGGTCGCCGACGACCCGACCCAGATGCTCGCGATGGTCGAGCTGTACCTGGAGGCCGTGCGTCGGCCGGGCGTGCGCGAGGCGTTGTCCGGGATGGTGCTCGCCAACGCCGAAGCGGCCGCCGCCCTGCAGCAGGCGGCTGGCCTGCCCTCGACCGTGCGCGACACGGGCCTGCTCGACGCCTACTTCCTGGGCGTGGCGATCTCGCTGCTCGCGCTGCCGCTGGACACGCTGGAGACCGTGGGCCTGGACGACCCGTACGCGCTGGGGATCGGCGTGTTCTCCGCGACCGCGCCTAGTCCGGCCGAGGCGCCAGCAGAACGGCGATCAGCGGAATCCCGGTGAGCACGGTGGTCGCGAAGCCCACGACCGCGAACATCGCGAGCCCGAAGTGAATGGCGCCGTCGCCCTTCGGCGTGGTGGCGAACACCCACGCCGCCACACCCGCGCCACCGGCCCCGGCCAGGGTGATGGCGCCCATCGCGCTGACGAGGGCTGCGCGGCGTTCGCGCTTGGCCTGGTGCTCCAGCGCCTGCGAGCAGTGCTCGAACAACGCGTCGTGGATGGCGAGGCTGTCGTCGGTGTCGAACCCCGAGAAGCTGACCAGCTCGTCGTCGTCGAACCGGACGGCGCACATCAGATCGGTTCCCCGCGTGGTCACGTCGATCGCGCGGACCTGGTCCCACGTCCAGGCCTGCCGCACACCCGCCTTGACGCGGGCCAGCCCGCCTTCGTGCAGCTCGAAGGTCTCCTTGATCCGGGCGTTGCGCAGCATCACCACGGCGGCGGGCACGGAGATCAGCATCGGGTACCCGGCGGCCAGCAGAGCGAGCTCGGCGCCGCCGAAGTCGAGGACGAACGCCAGGACGATCAGCAGAGAGCAGAACAGCGACACGACCAGCGCGACCACGGCGCCGAAGTGACTTCGCGCGACGGGATGCGTGCTCAGCAAGGGACCCATTCGATCAACCTACCTATGGGGTCCGACACTCCCCGAGGATCGCGATCAGGGTTTCGTATGTCTCGTCGACGCTGGTGCCGGCGGTCTGGACGACGGTGGTGTCCGGGGTGAGGTAGGCGGCGAGGTGCTCGTGGATGCGGCGGATCACCGTCGCGCCGCCCAGAGCCTCGACGGCGGGGTCGACGTGGTGGCCGCGGCGGCGGAACCGGTCGATCGTGGTCTCGGGCGGGGCGAGCAGCACGATCTCGACGTAGTCCGCGCCCGCCGACGCGGCGGCCTCGGCGAAGCTCGCGCGCTGGCCGCGGTCGGTGACCAGCTGGGGCATCACCACGTCGTGGCCCGAGGCCAGGTGGGTGGCGGCCATGGTGAGGGCGAGCGGGCGGACGAGTTTCACGGTGCCGCCGAAGTCGTCCTGCCAGCCTCCGACGAGGCGGACGATCTCGTCGGCGTCGAGGTTGAGCGTTTTGGGGTGGTCGGCGGCGTAGCGGGCGGCGAGGGTGGACTTGCCGACGCCGGTGGGGCCGTTGAGGTGGATCAGCCGTGGCACTTGATCAAGGCTAGTGGCCGACCTTCACCAGCTGGTCGATCGCCGTCGCCACCAGCGCGATCGCGATGTCGGGCGACTTGCCGCAGCTGGCCGGCCGCGGCGGCACCGGCTTCTCGGTCAGCGTCACCCGCCACTCCCGGCCGTCGGTGTGCCGCACGGTCGCGGCGTCGTGCGTCTCGGCGACGACGGTGAGCACGTCGCGGGTCTCGCCGATCTGCTGCCGCACGGCGACCTCGGCGACCTGGCCGCGCGGGGTGAAGCAGGAGCGGCCCCGGCAGCGGTCGGCGACGATGCCGTCGGTGAGCACGCGCTGGGCCAACTGGTGGTCGAGCCGCCCGTACAGGTGACCGGTGGGCAGCAGGACACCGGTGGGTGCGAAGCGGTGCCCGCCGGTGTGCGTGCACTCCCACAGGTTCAGCGCGGTGGCGATCGGGCGGCCGTACAGGGCGCAGCACACGTCGCGTTTGCTGTTGGTGCAGATCAGCAGCAACGGGTCGTTCACGGGGGTGCCGAACGCGGTCGAGCGGCCCGCGCCCAGTGCCTCGAAGTCGAGCTCGAGTGCTTCCTCCGGCGCGGCGAGGTCGGCCTGCTCCAGCCAGGACGCGCCGGGCCGCGTGGAGGCCAGGTACACGCGCCGCGTCGCGGGCTGGTGGTCGTCGGCGTGCTTGCCGGGGCGGCGGATCAGCAGGATGCGCACCCCGGTGCCAGCGGCGCGGCGTTGCAGCTCGGCGCCGAGGTCGGGGTCGAGGTGGCTCTCCAGCAGGGCGTCGCGGCCCCAGGGGCCCGGCTGCTCCAGGCACAGCCACGCCGTCGCGGTCGCGGCCGTGCCGGCCAGCGGTTCTCCCGCGAACTCGGAGAGTATCGAGCACCTCATCTGCACACTCTATACGGCCGTTCGGGTGACGGATTAGGTCACCCTTACCTTCAGGGTCCTGAACGGGGTTCACGAAGATCGCCCGCTCAAAACAGGGCTCAGTGTTCGAGTTCGGCGATCCGCTGCCGCAGTGCGGTCTCGAGCCGGGCCCGGTAGCCGATGAACAGCTTGTTCGCGAGGTAGGGAGCCCAGTTGCCCTGCGGGGCGATGTTGTAGACGCGGTGCACGAGCAGCGCGCCCTCGGGATGCGGGTGCAGCGAGTCCTCGCCCCGGTACCACCAGTCGCCCCAGGTGGCGATCACCCCGGCCTCGCGGTCGACGAGCCGGTGCGACCCGGACTCGCCGGCGTCGGCGAACAGGCGCTCGCGGACCTCCTCCAGGGGTGCGCGCACGACGCCGGACACTTCGAACAGCAGTCTCATCGGTGCTTGTCCTCCCAGGCGCTGTACCCGCCGACGGTGCCGTCGCGGGTGGCGGTGGCGAACCAGGTGAGCCAGGCGCGTTCGGCGCGCAGCATCGCCATCCGGTAGTCGAGCTCGATCCACGCCAGCTGCGGCAGGCCCATGCCGGCGAGCCGTTCCAGCAGCACGGCCAGTGCAGTGAGCTGGGCGTCGACCCCGGCGCTGCGTTGCTCGACGGCGGCGAGCGCGTCGTCCGGTGGCATGAGGCCGACCAGGGAGATCCCGGCCTCGAACCGCCGGTACTCCGTGGCGGGCACGGCGATGAGCTCGCGCAGCCAGTCGTGCAGCTCGGTGGTGCCGGGGTCGGTGATGGCGTAGACGGTGCGTTCGGGGCGGTTGCCGGCCTTCTGGGTGGCGCTCGCGGTGATCAGCTCGTGGCGGTGCAGCGACTCGACGACGGTGTAGAGCGAGCCGTAGTTGAGCTTGATGACCTCCTCCTGGTGGCGTTCCCGCATGGTCTGCGCCATCTCGTAGGGGTGCATGGGGCGCTCCGACAGCAGCGCCAGCACCGCCAGTGCCAGGGGGTTCGTGCGCTTGAAAGGCATATCCGCTCCCGAATACTCGGCACCGAATATAGCGGTTAGGGTGGCGGTCATGACAACGGTGATCACCGGGGGAAGCCGGGGCATCGGTGCCGCGACCGCGCGCAGGCTCGTGCGCGACGGGCACCGGGTAGTGATCAGCTATCGCCAGGCCGAGGACGAGGCGCGCCTGCTGGAGAAGGAGCTCGGCGTGCTGGCCGTGCGGGCCGACACGGCGAACGAGGACGACGTGGCGCGCCTGTTCGACGCCGCCGGCGACGACATCACCGGCGTGGTCAACAACGCCGGCATCACCTCACCGTCGGGCCCGCTCGCGGACCTGCGGACCGAGGACCTGCGCCGGGTCGTGGACGTCAACGTCGTCGGCGCGTTCTTCGTGGCCCGGGAGGCGTCACGGCGGATGACGCGCGGCTCGATCGTGAACGTGTCCTCGGGCGCGGCGACGCTGGGCAGTCCGGGGGAGTACGTGCACTACGCGGCGACCAAGGCCGCCGTGGACGCGATGACGATCGGCCTGGCCAAGGAGCTCGCGCCGCGCGGGATCCGGGTGAACTGCGTGCAGCCGGGCACCATCCGCACCGAGATCCACCAGCTCTCGGGTCAGCCGGACCGCCCGGACCGCGTCGCCGGTCGGGTGCCGCTGGGCCGTGCCGGGGAGGTCGACGAGATCGCGAACGCCATCGCGTGGCTGCTGTCGGACGAGGCGTCCTACGCGACTGGGGCGATTCTGCGGGTGACCGGCGGGACGTGACGCCCTCGTGAACGTGCGGACTTTCGCCTCTGAAACGCCCTTGCGCGAGGCCCCTAAGCTTCTCCGTCATGTCCGCGCCCACGCTCACCGAGTTCGTGCTCACCCACACGACACTGACCCCGGTGCCGCTGGTGCCGGAGGTCGTCCTGCACAGCGCGGTCGAGGCGATGGACCTGTGGGAGCTCACCCGCCACGACCAGCCGCCGTTCTGGGCGTTCCCGTGGGCGGGCGGCCAGGCCCTGGCCCGGCACCTGCTCGACCACCCCGGCCTGGTGCGCGACCGGAAGGTCTTCGACCTCGCGTCGGGGTCCGGGCTGGTCGCGATCGCCGCGGCGCTGGCGGGCGCGGACTCGGTGACCGCCAACGACATCGACCCGCTGGCGCTGGCTGCGGTGGAACTCAACGCCGCCGCGAACCACGTCGTGGTCCGCACGCTGGAGGGCGACCAGCTCGACAGCGACGCCCACGGCGCGGACGTGGTGCTCGCTGGTGACGTCTTCTACGACGCGCAGATCACCGCACTGGTGCTGCCGTTCCTGACCAGGGCGGCCGCACGCGGCGCGCTCGTGCTGCTGGGTGACCCGGACCGGGCGCACCTGCCGCGCGACCGGTTCGTCCGCAGGGCCCGCTACGACGTGCCGGTGCCGCTGACGCTGGAGAGCACCGAGACCCGCAGCGCCACGATCTGGCGCGCCTAGTGGCGTGGCGCTAGTTCGTGACCAGGCAGAACGGGTGCCCGGCCGGGTCGGCGTAGACGCGGAACCCGGTGCTCTTCTCCGAGCCCTGCAGCAGTTTCGCGCCCAGGGCGAGCACGAGCGGTTCGGACTCGTCGAGGTCGGTGACCATGACGTCGAGGTGGATCTGCTGCGGGTGCTCCTGGCCCGGCCACTGCGGCGGCGAGTAGTCGTCGACCTGCTGGAACGACACGCGCATGCCTGATGGAGTGCGCATGGTCATCCACTGCGGCGTGGGGTCGACGATCTCGCCGCCGAGCACCTTGACGTAGAACTCCGCGACCACGGCGGGTTCCGGGCAGTCGATCACGACGTCGTACAGATAGCCCACCGCCACAGCGGGGTCCCCCTATCCGATCGAGATGGCCTCGAGCTTGGCCTTCAGGTACTCGCCGCCCACCACCTGCGGGTAGCGGCCGTCGAGCGAGACTATCCGGGCGTCGCTGTCGGTGTTGTAGAAGAAGATGAGCGAGACCAGGTCCTCGTCAGGGGCGGAGGCGTCAGGCGGCAGCACGCGGTGCGGGGTGGAACGCCAGCGGTCCGACACCCAGCGGGCCATCAGGTCGCCGATGTTGACGGTGAAGGCGGCGGGGTCGAACGGCGCGTTCTCCCACACGCCGTCGAGGGTGCGGACCTGCAGGCCGCCGACGCCGTGCTGGCGGTCCAGGATCGTCACGGTGCCGAAGTCGGTGTGCTCGCCGATGCGGAACTGTCCCGGCCCGGCGGGACCGACCTGGCGCAGCGGCGGGTAGTGGTTGACGTTGAGCGTGTAGGAGGACCTGGTGGTGTGCCGGGTGAACAGGTCCTCGGTCTCGCCGAGCGCGACGGCGAAGATCGTGAGCAGCTCGTCGGCCAGCGCCCGCATCCGCCGCACGTACTCCGCCACCGCGGGTTGCAGCCCCGCGACCTCGGCGGGGAAGACGTTGGGGCGGAAGAAGAACGGGTCGTCGCCGGCCGGGTCGTCCGAGCCGAACGCCAGCGTCTCCTTCAGGTCCGGTGGCGCCATCGCCCCGCCGGCGCGTCCGGTCGCCTGCTCGTCGGGCGGCATCCAGCCCCGCCCGCCGGTGCGCACGGCGTAGGGCTGCTTGGCGGTCGTGGGCAGAGCGAAGAACTCGCGGGTCAGCCCCCGCACCCGCTCACGCAGCTCGTCGGGGACGCCGTGCCCGGTGATCAGCAGGAACCCCGACTCCCGCAGCGCTGCGTCCACCCGCGCCGCCACCTCGGCACGCCGCGTGCCGTCGAACCACCCGGACAGATCCACCAGTGGAACACCCATGGCTGCACTCCTACCGCCACCACGCGATCGGCGCCAGCGATCTAGCCCAGCCGTTCCACCACGAACGCGGTGAGGAACCCGGCGGTGGTGCACAACCCGGTGTAGAGGCGGGCGCGTTCGTAGGCCTCGGGGATCATCGTGTCCGCGATCATCGCCAGGATCGCCCCCGCGGCCACAGCCGTGATCACCGCGATGAGCTGCGGCGACGCGGCGTCGAGCAGCACGTTGCCCAGCGCCGCCGACACACCACCGGCCACGGCGATCGCACCCCACACCCCGAACACGTAACCGGCCGAGCGGCCCGCCTGCTTCATGCCCGCGACGCTGGACAGCCCTTCCGGGACGTTGGAGATGATCACCGCCGCCAGCATCGCGACCCCGATCCCGCCGCCGCCCAGCAGCGACACGCCCAGCACGACCGATTCGGGCACGCCGTCGAGCAGCGCACCGACCGCGATGGCCGTGCCGCTGCCCGCCTGGTCCTGTTCGGACGGCTGGTTGCGGCTGCGCTTGCGGTGCCGGGCACCGCGCCGGGCCAGCAGCACGTTCGCCAGCACGTAGATCACCGCGCCGCCGAGGAACCCGGCCGAGGTGGCGAGCAGCCCGCCGTTGCGCTCGGCCTCGTCCATCAGCTCGAACGCCGCGGCCGCGGTCAGCACCCCCGCGCCGAACGCCATCACGACGGCGACCACGTCCCGCGGCACCCGCACGAACCAGGCGACGAGCGCGCCCAGCACGAGCGCACCGCCGCCTGCCAGTCCCCACAGACCCGCTTCCACCCACTGTGACATTGCCTGGGGATGTCCTAGATCTTGGCGAAGTACACCTTGAGATCATCGGCGAGCAGCTCCGGCACCTGGTGCCCGGAGTAGTGACCGCCGCTGCCGAACTCCGACCAGTGAACCAGGTTGTGGTGATCGCGCTCGGCGAAGCGGCGGATGGTCTGGAAGTCGTCGGCGAAGATCGCCACGCCCATCGGGAACGTCGTCGGCTCGGTCGGGGTGTCCTCGCGGTGCGCGTCCTCGAAGTACAGCCGCGCCGAGGACCCCGCGGTGCCGGTGAACCAGTAGATCGCGACGTTCGCGAGCAGGAAGTCCTTGCTCACGGCCGGTTCGCCCATCAGCTGCATCGTCCACGCGAGCTGCCCGGCGGGGGAGTCCGCGAGCGCGAACGCGACGTTCTGCGGCCGCGCCTGCTGCAACTTCGCGTACCCCGACAGGTTCTCCCAGAAGTTCTGCAGCACCCCGAGCCGCCGGAAGTCGTCCTCGGTCAGGCCCTCCATCTCGGCCGGGTCACCCGACGGGAACGAGAAGATCTGCGTCACGTGCACCCCCGCCACGTGCTCGCCGCCCACCCGCCCGACCTCGGGCGCGATGATCGACCCGGCGTCGTTGCCGTGCACCCCGTAACGCCCGTACCCCAGCCGTGCCATCAGCTCCGCGAACGCCCTCGCGATCCGCCCCGAGTGCCAGCCCGTGTCCGTCGTCGGCCCGGAGAACCCGTAACCGGGGATCGAGGGGATCACCAGGTGGAAGTCCTCCCGCAGGTGCTCGATCACGTCCACGAACTCCATGACCGAGCCCGGCCACCCGTGGATCAGCAGCAACGGCAACGCTTCCGGGTTCGTGCTGCGCACGTGCAGGAAGTGCACGTTCGTCCCGTCGATCTCGGTGACGAACTGCGGGAAGGAGTTCAGCCTGCGCTCGACCGCCCGCCAGTCGAAGTCCTGCGCCCAGTACCGTGCCAGCTCCTGGACGTCCGCGACGTCGTCCCCGTACCGCGAGCCCGCCCCCGGAACCTGGTCGGTCCACCGCGTCCGCGCCAACCGGAACTCGAGCTCCTCGACGTCGGCGTCGTCGATGGCGATGTGGAATTCCCTGATCTCCGTCATGACACCGAGGCTATTGGGCATTGCGGCCAGCCTCTGTCCTAAAGTCTGCTCCATGTTGGAAACCTCGGCACGCCTGCTGCGCCTGCTCGCCCTGCTGCAGTCCCGCCGCGACTGGCAAGGCAGCGAACTCGCCGACGAACTGCAGATCAGCCCCCGCACCGTCCGCCGAGACGTCGACCGCCTGCGCGAACTCGGCTACCCCGTCAACGCCACCACCGGCAGCTTCGGCGGCTACCGCCTCGGAGCCGGCGCCGAACTACCCCCGCTCCTGCTCGACGACAACGAAGCCGTCGCCGTGGCAGTCGCCCTGCGCACCAGCCCCGTCACAGGCCTGGAAGAGGTCTCCCTGCGCGCCCTGCTCAAACTCGAACAGGTCCTGCCCTCCCGCCTGCGCCACCGAGTCTCCGCCCTCGAGCACGTGGAACAGGTACCCCGCGACACTCAGGCCCCCGCCATCGACCCGGACCTGCTCTCCACCCTGGCCGCCGTCTGCCGCGACCACGAAACCATCCGCTTCGACTACAACGCCCACGACGGCACCCCCTCCCGCCGCCGAGCCGAACCCCACCGCCTCGTCAACTGGGGCCGCCGCTGGTACCTCGTCGCCTGGGACGCCGACAAACAGGACTGGCGCAGCTTCCGAGTCGACCGCATCACCCCACCCACGCCACCCCACGGCCCCCGCTTCACCCCACGAGACTTCGACGCCACCTCCTACGTCGCCTCACGCGTCTCGTCCGCAGCCTGGCGCTTCCAAGCCCGAGTCCACGTCCACGCCCCAGCCGACGCCGTCGCCGCCCGCATCAACGCCGCCGTCGGCACAGTCGAAGCCGTCGACGAGACCTCCTGCGTGCTCGTGACAGGCGCCGACTCCGTCGAAACCCTCGCCGTGTGGATCGGCATGCTCGGCTTCGACTTCGAAGTCACCTCACCCCCGGAACTCGTGGCACACGTTCGCTCTCTTGCGGCCCGCTACGCCCGCGCCGTACAAGACTGACCATGGCCATCACCGGACGGGACATCGAGCACCTGCTCTACACCGACACCCCCGACCCGATCCTGGTCCTGCACAACGGGGAACCCGAGATCGTCGCCGCCGCCCGGCTCGGCGGGTACACCGGCGCGGTGGTGGTGTGCTCTCGGTCGGAGATCTTGAGGAGGGTGGGGGAGAGGGACCTCAGCGAAGAAGATCTTGCAGGTCTTGCGGCGGTGCTGACGGAGGCCATTCAAGACCCAGCTCAGCAGCGGCCGCAATGGCCCGCTTGACCAGATCAGGCCGCCCTTTGAGGTGGCCGGGCTTGGTCTGGCGCAACATCACCACGATGTCCGGATAACGCAGGGGTCCGGGAAACTGGAAACCCCCCTCGTACAGCCGCAACCACGCGTCCACCATCTCAGGCCACGGCTCTCCGACGGCCCAGCTACCCGTGAGCTCCAGCATCGCGTGATCATCACCGCCCTTGCCGAGCAGCTCGATCAGCTCGGGAAAGAACACCCCGTCGTCGTCGTCGTCGTCATCGCCCCATGCCAGGTCGGCCTCGTGGAGCCGGCGCAGCACCGGTAGGCACTTCTCGACCGGCGTGACCATCAATTCGATCCGCGCCGCCGCGATCTGGATAGCGCTGCCCGACAACAGCGGGGTCACCGCATCCCGCAACAGCGTGCTGACCTCGTCCAACGTCACGTACGGTTCTGACATCAGCAACCACTCCGCCTGCGCCTCACGTTCGCGGTTGCTCAGGCTCACCGCGAAGTGCCGGTCGGCGTCGCGCTCCATCCAGAACCACAGCACCACGCTCGCCCACTCGCTCGACGACAGCCGTGACTTCCAGAACAGCGCGAGCCGCTGCCAGTCGTCCACGCTCAAACCCAGCTCATCGGCGTAGACCTTCGGCCGCAACACCAAGGCCAGTACGACCAGGTTCAGCGAGTACTTGGCATCGCGTGCGGAATCCACCAGCGTCACGGGCACGTAGTCGCCCCGTGATCCGCGGGTCTCGTCCCGCACCGCGAACAACCTCGACACCAGGTCGAACAACCCGTCCCGGTCGGCCTTCTCGGCGAACTCCCGCAGGAAGTCCAGCACCGGCTTGCTCGTGGTGAGCGCCATGAACGACAGCACCGAGTACAGCTCTGTGTCGTCCACCGTGGACTTCCGCTTGGACCGCGCCGCGTCTTCCTTCCGCAGCTGCGTCAACCTGTCCCACACGAGCCGCGCCACCAGGTACTCGCCGAAGGTGGCGTGCAGGAACTCGTAGGTCCGCAGCTTGGTGCGGTCCTCCCGCACCGCCTCTGTCTTCTGCACGAAGAAGAACCGCCCCAGCACGGTCTCACCAGCAGACAACCGGGTCTGCGCGCCGACCATCCGTTCCGGCGAGTCGACACCCAGCAGCTGCACCAGATCCGCCGTCACCTCGTGCTCGGCGACCCACTGCACGCCGCGGTTGAACATCGCGAGCGCCACCACCGACAGCCGTTCCAGCTCGTACTCGACGTCGTCGTCCAGATCGGCCTCGGACCGATCGGTGCCCGCCTTGGTCACCTCACGCCGCGCGAACCGGTCAAGCAACCGCTCGTACAACTGCCCGCGGCTCATGCTCAGGTGATCGCGCTGGAAGGAGCTGTCGACAGCGTCGTACAACGCCAGCATCAACAGCAACAACGGTTGGGTCGCCAGGTCGGGGTACAGCAACACCGTCTCGGCGGGCAGGGGAGGGTTGACCGAGTTCCACACGTCCAGCCAGGTCCGCACCTGGTCGTCGGAGAACGGCATCAGCCGCAGCACGTGCGTTCCGAGGGGCAGCTCCAGACCCGCGCACACACTCAGCCTGCTGGTCACCACGAACACCGCCGGCCTGCCCATGTCCTGGAGCTCCTGCTGGAACTCGGAGATCTGGGTCAGGTAGCGGGTCTGGCTCACGCCGGTGGCCTGCAACAGCTCGTCGAACCCGTCCAGCACCACCACCGGCACTGCGCCGCTGTTCTGCTTGGTCTGCCGGGAGAACTCGGCGAAGGTCACGCGTTCGTGCAGCAGCCGGTGCAGGCCGTGCTCGATCTGCCGCACCAGGTCGGCGTCGGCCGGTGTGCTGCGCAGCTCTACCCGCACCACGGCGAAGTCCGACTCCGGCAGCCGCGCCGCCAGCATCTCGGTGAGCACCGACTTGCCCGAGCCGGGGTCACCGAGCACCAGCAACGGCGTCGCGAGCGCCTGAGGTGAGGTCAGATAGCCGGCCAGGTAGGCGTAGAGGTCCTCGCGGACGTCGACGTCGTCCCACCACGCCTGCAACGACGGAGCTCCGCGCCGCTCGATGCCGACGACGACCTGGAAGCGCGGATCGACATAGGCGTCGGCCAAGGTCGGGACGTGTACGTGCTCCGGCACCTCGGACGGGTTCACCAGGGGCCGGTTGAGCGCTCCCCGGTACTTGCCCGCGAGTTCCGCCAGGCGCGTCTCCGGCGTGAGGTCTGTCGTGGTCTGCGCGAGAACGTCCTCCAGTCGCGCCAACGCGGACCGCGTCACCCGGCCGTCGTGGATCGAACACCAGAACCTGATCTCGGGGTACTCGGCGGCGAGCTGGCCGAGCAACTCCTCGTACCGTTCCACCGCGCGCTCTGGAGCGGTACCCATGGTCACGGCCTGTGCCCGATCACGTTGGGTCTCGTTGAAGTCGTCCCACAAAGCCAGAGTCGTCAGCGACTCGAAGAGTGCGCTGCCGAGAGCGCGGTACAACACGCGTACGTGGTCGAGATTCTCCTCGTACGGGCGGTTGACCGAGGGGAGCGGCAGCTCCAAGGCCCACGGGTTGTAGGACGTGACGAGTTCCCGATCTTCAGCGGTCAGCTTCACGCCGAGTTGCTGTTCCTCGAACGCCTCGAAGAACGCCGTCATCACCAGCACCGCGTGCGCCGCGTGCAGCTGCTGTGTGCGGGTGTAGCGGCTCACGCCCCGGCGCTTGCCCGACACCTTGGAGATCAGCTCGTTGCTGAGCCGGATGAAGTCGGGCTTGGCGTCGAAGAGGCTCAGCACCTCCCACAGTCCCAACGAGCCCAGGAGCAACGCGCCGCCGAGCAGCTTGTCCATGGTGGCGATGACCGGGTGGTCCTTGCCGCCGAGGATCTTCACGGCCTCGTTGTAGCTGTAGGTCTTTCGCACCCGAAGTGTCTACCTGACCGCGGGCCCGTTCAGCCCGAGAACAACACCAAAAGACCAATCGCGATCAACACCACCGGCAACGCGATGTGGCCCCACCTGGCCAGCGCCTGCGCGACCGGGCGGCGGGAGGCCAGGAACCAGCCCGCCAGGCACCACACGCCCACCAGGATCAGGAACACCGCCACGTAGACCCACAACGAGTCGGCGACGGTGAAGACCGGCACGTAGACGCCGATGTTGTCGCCGCCGTTCGCCAGCGTCACGCCGGCCACCGCCAGGACGCCGGGGGCGGCATCCGGCTCGTCGTCGTCATCGCTGTTGCGCCACAGGGACCAGGCCGCCTTGAGGCCCAGGGCCAGGGGGATCAGGCCCAGCCACGGGCGGAACTGCTCGGGGAGCAGGGACGCGCCCAGAGCGCCGACCACCGCGACGGCCAGGATCCTGGCAAAACCGAGGTACTGCCCCAGCACCACCTGCGCAGGCCTGTGTGCCCGCGCGAAGAACAGCGCGAGGAGCACCAGGTCGTCCACGTTCGTCACCGCGAACATGCCCGCCGCCTGGCCGATCACCCCAAGATCCACGGCAGCATTCTCCGCCACGATGAAGCGGATAGCTCATCCGTATCTGTGCTAGCGTCGTAGATAAGCGGATCAACTATCCGGATTGGGGCTTGTCATGACACGCAGAGCAGTGGTCACCGCGGGAACCGGCGGCATCGGGCTCGAGACCGCACTGGGACTGACCCGCGCGGGATTCGCCGTCACCGTCGTCGGCCGCAACGCCGAACGCGGGGCACGAGCCGTCGACACCATCAACGCAGGGGGAGGGGAGCCCGCGCGATTCCTCCAGGCCGACCTCGCCTCACTCGACGAAGTGCGCGCACTGGCCGAACGCATCGCCGGCGAAGGAGAGCTCGACGTCCTCGTCAACAACGTCGGCGCCATGTTCGCCGACCACACCGAACTCGGCGGAGTCGAAGCCTCCTTCGTCGTCAACCACCTCTCGCCCTACCTCCTCACCGAACTCCTCCTGCCCGTGCTCACCGACCGCGTCGTCAACGTGACCTCCGGCGCCGTCGCACTCGCCAAGAAGACCTTCAACGCCGTCGAACCACCCGGCGGCTACTACGGCTTCCACTGGTACGGACGCGCCAAGCTCGCCAACCTCACCTACACCCTCGACCTAGCCCAGCGACTCCACGACACCGGCGTGAAAGTCCTCGCCGCCGACCCCGGCGGCGCCGCCACCGACATGACCGACAACACCATGCGCAACCCCAAGATCGTCTCGCCCGCACTGCGCCTGCTCTGGCCCCTCGTGCGCCGCAAGTTCGAACGATCCACCTCCGGACCCGCCTCGCACGCCGCACGACCCTCGATCAGGGCCGCCACCGACGACACCCTGCCCACCGGCACTCTCATCGGCCCGCAAGCCACACCCGCCACACCCATCCGCGCCGCCACAGACCCACGCCTGATCCACGCCGTGCGCACGCTCAGCGAGAGGCACGCACCACTCACCCCAGTACCGGATGGGATATCCAATTAGGCTGAACCCATGACGCCGCAGCGGAAGGACGCCGCCCGCAACTGGGACCGCATCACCACCGTCGCCAGGGAACTCGTCGACGAAGGCACCCCGCTGCAACTCAACGACGTCGCCCGCCGCGCAGGACTCGGCGTCGGCACCGTCTACCGGCACTTCCCGACCACCGAAGCACTCCTCGAAACCGTCGCCACCCCCTGCCTCGAAGCACTCGGCGACCACGGCCGCCAGGCGCTCGCCCACGACGACGCCTGGCACGCCTTCTCCACATTCCTCACCCAGCTCGTCGAAGCACAGGTCACCGACCCCGCCCTCGCCAAGGTCTCCGCCACCGCGACCGACGTCCTGCCCCGCACCACCGAGCTCAAGCGCCAGATCATCGCCATCGGCACCGAACTGCTCACCCGCGCCCGCGCAGCCGGCACCGTCCGCCCCGACCTCGCCGACGGGGACCTCGTCCCGCTCATGTGCGGCATCTCCTACGCCACCTACGTCCACAGCGAGACCCCGGCCGACCGCCTGCCCACCGCGCGCCGCTACCTCGACACCCTCCTGCGAGGCCTCAGCGCCTGAACGACCGCGGGGACCGGCCACCACGAACCCTCTCAGTCCATCCGGCTCATTCAGCTCCTCCGTGCTGCCGACGGTCGACATCCACACCCTTCCCGGTCCGCACCCCCCGCGCTCCTCTTCCTTGCGGGGAGCGGTTGATCAAGAAATCCGGACATCTACAAGACGCCCCCACGCTCAGATCCGGACGACATTCACCCGGCCGAGTGACCCTCACCTTCCGCCGACGCCGACACCCGACGCCCCCAACAACGTCACCAACGGCTCAGACGCAACGATGTCCACCCCGCCACCGCAACTCCGCATGCACCGAGTGTCGCAAGCACCCCCGACAAGATCGTTTCAACGAGCCCTGTCAGGCGAAACGCCCGTCGCGCCATCGATCTGCTCCCGCAGGATGTCCGCATGCCCCGCGTGCCGACACGTCTCCGTCAACACGTGCACCAACACGTTGAACAGCATCACGTCAGGACGCGGCCACCACGGCACATGACCGGGGGAGTCCACCGCAAGAGAGGAAATCGTCGCGTCCGAATGCGCCCACACGCGGCGATAGCGACCAACGATGTCCTCACGTGACTCCTCGTCAGTCGCCCTCATGTCCGAACCTCGCGCGGCGACGTCGTCCCACCGCGGCATCGGTTCGGGGAACGGCCGGCCGAACACCTCACCGAAGTAGCGCGACTCCGACAACGTCAGGTGCTTCACCAGACCCAGCAGGTTCGTGCCGGAAGCCGTCAGCGGACGACGTATCTCCGCCTCGGACAGACCGTCCAGCTTCCACACCAACGCCTCGCGGACCTCGCGCAGATCCGAGTGCAGGTACTCCTTGGCGAATTCATCGATCATGAACTCGAGCTTGCCACGCGGTCACATCGCCCCGTATCGCCACGGTGACGAAAGCGGGGAGCAGTCAGGTGGTGGAGCAGGCCCGGAGGAACTGCCAACGGACCCGCCGAGCGAACTCCACACCGCGCGAGGACGCCAACCGGGCGCACTGGGGCGCCACCACGGAAAGACGCGACACAGAAAGATGCGGCACCTACGCGCCGAACGAAGCCACGGAAGAGTCAGGCCGAAGCACGTCACGGGAAGGTCAGGAGAGACCGTCCAGGCGAGGCCAGATCTCCGTTACTTGACATAATGTAGATTATCGGCGAAACGGTGACCTGCGAAGATCGTTCCCAGAAGGGGCTGAAAACCGTGTTGGCGCGTCTGCAAGCGTCGACCAACGGGCAGGTCGGCCGGACTTGCAGACGCCACAACATCCCACACCCTCAGCGGTGCCGGAGCGCGGTCGACACCGACGAGTCATCAGTGAGACGTACGTGGCGGGGCGCCATTACGCTCACAATCCACGACAAGTCCCCGGCAAGTGACGCCACCTGGTCCAGCGCCCGGCGAACTCGGGCGAAACGGACATTTCATGCATAATCGCCATTATCCAGCACGGAACACGGGATTGTCGGTGCCGTGCGGTACAAGATCCATATGCACGTGCTCGCCGCCCAGGACGCCTTCTTCCTCGCTCGCCGGACGCGCAAGGACTCGCCGCACACAACGGCGGCCTACCAGCGCGATCTCACCGGCGTGAACACACTCCTGGCCGAAACCCTCCTCTCCCCCGTCGAGGACCTCACCACCGCCCACCTGACCGGGTCCAACCTCCGCCGAGCCTTCGGCCTCTTCGCCGACACGCACGCCAAGAGCTCCGTGCTGCGGGCGTGGTCGACGTGGAACCAGTTCCTGACGTTCTGCGTGGCCGAGGACCTCATCGCCGGCAACCCGATGGGCGCGGTCGCCCGTCCCAAGACCCCTCCGCTCGTCCCCAAGCCCCTCCGTGGTGAGGACACGCCCGAACAGCTGCTCACGGCAGCCGCGGAAGGGGCCCGGAAGGGGCGTGACCCGTGGCCGGAACGGGACGTGCTGGTGATCGCCCTCGGCCTGGTCGCGGGCCTGCGAAGTGCGGAAATGCGCACGCTGACCCTCGCGTCGATCGTCGGGCGGGAAGGTGATCGCAGGCTGCACGTGAAGGGCAAGGGCAACCGGGACCGCAGTGTGCCCATCGAGCCGCCGATGGAGCGGATCGTCGACGCGTACCTCAAGAGCTGCAAGCAGCGTTTCCCGCAGGGGCGGTTCGACCGGGACAGCGCGTTGCTCAGGGATCGTCACGGTGAGCCGATCGGCCGGGGTGGGCTGGAGTACCTGGTGAAGTCGTGTTTCCGGTGGGCGGGGCTGAACGACCGGGTCCCCACGGGCGCGAATCTGCACGCTTTGCGGCACACGTTCGCGACGCGGCTGGCCGAGGACGGGGCGAGCGCGAGCGAGATCATGGCGTTGCTGGGGCACGCGAGTCTGGCGACGAGTCAGAACTACATCGAGGCGACGGCGCGGGAGCGGCGGGCGGCGGTGGCGAGCAATCGGACGTACCGGGCGCTCAAGGACATCTAGCGGGGCTCCACCGGCGTGCGGGACCCTCGGGTGCGAACGCGAGTGTCGGGGGTCGCTCAGTTGCCGGATCGTTAGGCCAAGTGGGTGACCTGATGGTGCGAAAACCGCATTTCAGGGGTACCCAATGAGGATGAGATCCGTGTGGCGTGGGGCCATCTCCTTCGGGTTGGTGACGATCGCCGTGCGCCTCTACACGGCTGTCGAGGAGCACGACTTCCGTTTCAACCAGGTGCACCGGGAGGACGGCGGGCGCATCAAGTACAAGCGCGTCTGTTCGGTGTGCGGCAACGAGGTGGAGTATTCGGACATCACCAAGGGCTACGAGTTGGACGACGGCCGCATGGTGATCATGGAGAACGAGGACTTCGAGAAGCTGCCGGTGAAGACCGACAAGTCGATCGACGTTCTGGAGTTCGTGCCGGCGGAGGAGATCGATCCGATCTACTTCCAGAAGACGTACTACCTGGAGCCGGACAAGGCTGCGGCGCGGCCGTACGTGCTGCTCAGGGATGCGTTGGTCAAGACGGGTCAGCTGGCGGTCGTGAAGATCACGATTCGGCAGAAGGAGACGCTGGCGACGATCCGGGCGCGTGATGACGTGCTGGTGATGCACACGATGTTGTGGCCGGATGAGATCCGGAAGGCGGAGTTCGACTTCCTGGACCAGAACGTCGAGGTGCGGCCGCAGGAGTTGAAGATGGCGACGTCGCTGGTGGAGTCGATGGCCGGTGACTTCGATCCGGACACGTTCACCGACGACTACCGGGATGCGCTGGAGAAGGTCATCGCGGCGAAGGCGGAGGGTGCGGAGTTGCCCGAGCAGCCTGAGGCGGAGGACAAGGGTGATGTCATCGATCTGATGACGGCTCTGGAGCGCAGTGTGGAGAAGGCGAAGGCGGGGCGTAAGAGCGCGAAGAAGGCTCCTGCGAAGAAGAAGGCTTCGTCGGCGTAGATGGCCGGGCTCGACGAGTACCGGCGCAAGCGGGATCCGGGGAGGACTCCGGAGCCCGTGCCGGCTGCTGCGGATGAGCTGCCGAGGGGCGATGACGACACGTTTGTGATTCAGGAGCATCACGCGAGCAGCTTGCATTGGGACGTGCGGCTGGAGCGTGGTGGTGTGTTGGTGTCGTGGGCGGTGCCGAAGGGTTTGCCGCCCACGACTGATGTGGTTCGTCTGGCGGTGCACACCGAGGATCACCCTCTGGAGTACGCGGAGTTCTCGGGTGAGATTCCGAAGGGTGAGTACGGCGGCGGCGAGATGTTCATCTGGGATCGCGGCCGGTACGAGACGGTGAAGTGGTCTGACCGTGAGGTGGACGTGGTCCTGCGCGGTCATCGGGTTGAGGGTCAGTTCGTGTTCTTCCGGTCGGGCAGGGACGGGAAGAACTGGATGGTGAAGCGGCGGCACGCGCCGGCGCGTCCGGACTGGCAGGTGCTTCCGGAGCTGGTGAAGCCGATGCTGGCGGTGCCTGGTCCCCTCCCCCAGGACGATGATGATCTTTGGGCTTACGAGTTCAAGTGGGACGGCGTCCGGGCGGTTTTGCGGGTCGAGGGTGGCCGGGTGCAGGCGTGGTCGCGGCTGGGCAACGACATCACGGTCGCGTATCCCGAGCTGCAGGGTGTCGGTGAGCAGCTGGGGTCGACGGAGGCGTTGCTCGACGGTGAGATCGTGGCGTTGCAGAACGGGCGGCCGAGTTTCAGCGCGTTGCAGAACCGGATGCACGTGAGCAAGTCCGATGCGGCGCGCCGGGCCGCGCGGCAGTACCCGGTGACGCTGCTGTTGTTCGACCTGCTGCACCTCGACGGGACCTCGACGTTGCAGCTGCCCTTTCGGCAACGTCGTGAGCTGCTGCGAGAGCTGGAGTTGAGGGGGCCGAACTGGCTGACTCCCCCGTCGTTCGACGCTGATGGCGCGGCGGTGCTGGCGGCGAGCCGGGAGCAGGGCCTGGAAGGTGTGGTGGCGAAGCGGCTGGACTCGGCTTATCAGCCGGGGATGCGGTCGCCGGTGTGGCGCAAGATCACCGATCTGATGGCGCAGGAGGTGGTGATCGGCGGCTGGCGGATGGGTGAAGGCAAGCGGGCCGGGGTGATCGGCGCGTTGCTGCTGGGTATTCCTCAGGACGGCGGTCTGGCGTTCGCGGGTTCGGTGGGTACCGGGTTCAACGACGCGGAGCTGGCGGTGTTGACGCCGCGGCTCAAGGCGTTGGCGCGCAGGTCGTCGCCGTTCGTGACGGAGATGCCGAGGGAACGGGCGAAGGGCGCGAAGTGGGTCGAGCCGGAGCTGGTGGCCGAGGTGGTGTTCCGGCAGTGGACGCCGGACGGGCGGATGCGGTTTCCGGCGTGGCGTGGTTTGCGGCCGGACAAGTCGCCCGGGGAGGTGCGTCGGGTTGAGCAGTGAGGCGACGGTTCGGGTCGAGGGCCGGGTGTTGAAGCTGACGAACCTGGACAAGGTGTTGTATCCGGGGTTCGGGTTCACCAAGGGTGAGGTGATCGACTACTACACGCGGATCTCGGGTGTGCTGCTCCCCCACCTGAAGGATCGTCCGGTGACGTTGAAGCGGTATCCGAACGGTGTGGACGGGAAGTGGTTCTTCGAGAAGAACGCGCCGGAGCATCGTCCGGAGTGGGTGCGGACGATGCGGTTGGAGTCGCCGGGCAGTGCGAAGGGCAACGAGACGGTCAACTACGTGATGGTGGACGAGTTGGCGACGTTGGTGTGGCTGGCGAACTTGGCGGCGCTGGAGTTGCACGTGCCGCAGTGGACGGTGGGTCCGCGTGGGGGCAAGAGGGATCCGGATCTGCTGGTGTTCGACCTGGATCCGGGGGCGCCGGCGACGGTGGTGGAGTGTTGCCGGGTGGCTGAGCTGGTGCGGACCGTGCTGGATGACGACGGTGTGGACGCGTGGGCGAAGACGTCGGGGAACAAGGGGATGCAGGTGTACGCGTACGCGCCGGCGAAGGACACGTCGGAGTACGCGAAGGAGGTTGCGCGGCGGTTGGCGAAGGAGCATCCGAAGCTGGTCGTGGCGACGATGGCGAAGGCGGCGCGGACGGGGAAGGTGTTCATCGACTGGTCGCAGAACAATCCGGCGAAGACGACGGTGGCGCCGTATTCGTTGCGGGCTCGGGAGCGGCCGACGGTGTCGACGCCGGTGACGTGGGACGAGGTCGAGGACTGCGAGGTCGTGGAGGATCTGGTGTTCACGGCGGACGAGGTGCTGGAACGGGTGGATTCGGCGGGTGATCTGTTCGGGAGTTGATATTCTGGCCGACTGCCTACGTGGGGGTTTGCCGTGAATGTCGAGCTGTCCGATTACGACGTTGCCTGGCCGGGTTTGTACGAGCGGGAGCGTTCGAGGGTTCTGGGTGTGTTGCCGGGTGCCGAGCTGGAGCACATCGGGTCGACGTCGGTGCCGGGGTTGTGTGCGAAGCCGGTGATCGATCTGTTGTTGGTGGTGGAGGATCCGGACGACGAGGCGGCGTACGTGCCTGCGTTGGAGTCGGCTGGGTACTGGGTGCAGGTGCGGGAGACGGACTGGCATCTGCACCGGATCTTCAAGGGTCCGGACACGAACGTGAACCTGCACGTGTTCGGTCGTGGGTGTGCGCAGGTGCGGCGGCATCTGTTGTTCCGGGACTGGTTGCGGGCCAACGACGGTGACCGTGAGTTGTACGCGCGGACGAAGCGGGAGCTGGCGGCGCGGGAGTGGGAGCGGGTGCAGGACTACGCGCGGGCGAAGAGCGCGGTGGTGCTGGAGATCCTGGCGCGGGCGTACGTGGGGTCGCGGTTGCCGAGCGATGTGGAGTACGTGACGCCGTCGCAGGTGGGGAACGTGCGGATCACGTTGGAGGAGCACAACCCGGAGTGGGCTGCGTGGTATGCGAAGCAGGAGGCGCGGATCCGGGGTGCGCTCGGGGATCGGGTGTTGCGGCTGGAGCACGTGGGGTCGACGTCGGTGCCGGGGCTGGCGGCGAAACCGTTGATCGACATCGTGCTGGTGGTGCCGGATTCCGGTGACGAGGACGCGTATGTGCCGGCGTTGGTGGCGGCGGGTTATTACCTGCGGTTGCGGGAGCCGGGCTGGTACGCGCACCGGTTGCTGAAGGACCACGGTCCGGAGGTGAACCTGCACGTGTACTCCCCCGCGTGTGAGGACGTGGAGCGGATGCTGGTGTTCCGGGACCTGCTGCGCGGTGACGAGGCGGCGCGGGCGGAGTACGAGGCGGTGAAGCGGGACCTGGCGACGCGGACGTGGGAGCGGGGTCAGGACTACGCGGACGCGAAGACGCGGGTGGTGGAGCGGCTCATTCTGCGGGGGCTGGAGTCGGCTGAGGTCCGAACCTGCGCCGGTACGCCGAGGGGGTGAGGCCGGTTTCGCGGCGCATCAGCGCGCGGAGGTTGGCGGTGGTGCCGAGGCCGGTGCGGCGGGCGACGACGTCGAGGCGGGTCTCCCCCAGTTCGATGAGTCTGCGGGCGAGGGTGATGCGTTCGGCGGTGAGCCACGCGAGTGGTGTGGTGCCGAGCTGAGTTTGGAAGCGGCGGTGCAGGGTCGCGGGGCTGACCGCGGCCCGTGCCGCCAGTCCGGCGACGGTGAGGGGTGTGTCGAGGCGTTGCTGGGCCCAGGCGATGACGGGTGCGAGGGAGGCGTCGGGCAGGTCGGGGACGGGGCGTTCGACGAACTGGCGTTGGCCGCCGTCGCGGTGGGCGGCGAAGACGAGTCGTCTGGACACGGAGTTGGCGATTTCGGCGCCGTGGTCGCGGCGGACGACGTGCAGGCCGAGGTCGAGGGCGGCGGCGCTGCCGGCGGAGGTGAGGATGTCGCCGTCGTCGACGAAGAGGACGTCGGTTTCGAGGTGGACGGCGGGGAATCGGGTGCGGAAGTCGTCGGCCCACTGCCAGTGGGCGGTGGCGCGGCGGCCGTCGAGGACGCCGGCTTCGGCGAGGGTGAAGGCGCCGCTGCAGAAGCCGATGAGGCGGGCGCCGCGGGTGTGGGCGCGGCGGATGGTGTCGAGGACAGCGGGGCGGCGTCGTGCGTCGACGTTGGGGCGGTTGGGGACGATGAGGGTGTCGGCGTTCTCGGCCGCGTCGAGGGGTGCGACGCCGGTGAGGGTGAAGAAGCCGTCGCGCATGAGGGTGTGGGGTTCGGGGGCGCAGAGGCGGAAGTCGTAGAGGTCGCGGCCGATCTCGGGGCGGTGCAGGCCGAAGACCTCGGTGGCGCAGCCGAGCTCGAAGGGGTTCGAGTTCTCGTCGACGATCACGACGACGCGGTGAGAGGATTCTTGCGGCATGTGCGATTCCTAGCACTCACGGTCGTGGTGCGGTAGCGGCGAGGCTGGGCGGGTGAACAGTGAACCCCTTGCCCTGAGTCAGGCGCTGGCCTCGTTCGACGCGTTGTGGAGTCCGCGGATCGTCACGCGGGTGAACGACTACGACGTGCGTGTCGCGAAGGTCTCCGGTGAGCACGTGTGGCACGTGCACGACCACACCGACGAGTTCTTCCTGGTGCTCGACGGCGAGCTGCACATCGCGCTGCGCGAGGCCGCCGGGGAACGGACGGTGGTGCTCGCGCGGGGTGCGGTGTTCACCGTGCCGCGCGGGACGTTCCACAAGCCGTCCGCGCCGGGTGGTGCGTCGATCCTGATGTTCGAGCCGTCGGGCACGGTGACGGTCGGCGATCGTCACGACGAGGTCCCGGCGCACGTGGACGCGACGACCGGGCACGAACTGGCCTCCTGAGGTCGTGCGTTGCGGAACAATCACGCGCTGTGTGGGTGGGGGTGCTGGGGCCGGTCGAGGTGCGGGACGAGTCGGGGGCGCGGGTCGTTCTCGCCGCGCCCCGGCAGCGGGCGTTGCTCGCGATGCTGGCGCTGGAGGCGGGCCGGATCGTCGGTCACGAGCGGCTGGTCGACGGGCTCTACCCCGAACCGCCGGCGGGTGCGGTGAACGCGGTGCAGTCGCAGGTGTCGCGGCTGCGCAAGGCCGTGCCCGGGCTGGTGGTCGAGCACCACCCCGCCGGGTACCGCCTGGTCGCTTCTCCGTCCGAAGTGGACTCGCTGCTGTGCGTGGAGCTGCTGGACGCCGGACGTGGCGCGGAGGCGTTCGGGTTGTGGCGTGGTACGGCTCTGGCCGACGTCGACGCCCCTTTCGTGGCGGGCGCTCGGTCCCGGCTGCGTGAAGTGCTCATCAAATGCGCACTTTCCGGCGGGACCGAAAAAGACCTCCACGACCTGCTCGAGCAAGATCCACTTCGGGAGGACGTGCGGGCGGGGCTGATGCTGGCCCTGCACCGCGACGGCCGCCAGGCGCAGGCGCTGGAGGTCTTCGCGCGGGGCCGTGAGCTGCTCGCGGACGAGCTGGGAGTCGACCCCTCCCCCGTGCTCGCCGCCGCCCACCAGGAGGTGCTGCGGGCCGCGGCACCGCACCGGGGCGTGCCCGCGCAGCTGACCAGTTTCGTGGGACGGGACGAGGATCTGCGCAGGGTCGGCAAGTGGCTGCGGGACAACCGCCTCGTCACGTTGATCGGACCTGGTGGCACCGGCAAGACGCGGCTCGCGGTCGAGGTCGCGCACCTGCAGTCGGGTGAGGTGGCGTTCGTCGATCTCAGCGCCACCACCGACGTCGCCCGCGCACTGCTCGACGGCGTCGGGGTCCGCGAGGCCGGGCTGCTGACGGCGGGACCGGTGAGCGTCGAGGACCGGTTGCGCGCCGCGCTGGCCACCCGCGCCGCGCTGCTCGTCGTCGACAACTGCGAGCACGTGATCGACGAGGCCGCTCGTGTGCTCGGCGGGATCCTGGCAGCCTGCCCGGACGTGCGGGTGCTCGCGACGAGCCGGGAACCGCTCGGCCTCACCGGCGAGACTCTCAGTCCCGTCACCGCGCTGGACGACGAGGCCGCCACCAGGCTGTTCCTGGACCGCGCGCAGGCGGTCCGGCCCGGGTTCACCGCGCCACCGGACGTCGTCGCCGAGGTCTGCCGGCGGCTGGACGGGATCGCGCTCGCGATCGAGCTGGCCGCCGCACGGGTGCGGTCGTTGCCGATCGGTGAGATCGCGGCCCGGCTCACAGTGAGAATCGATGGTCGGTTCGGGTTGCTGTCCAAGGGCAGCCGCACCGCCGCGCCCCGGCACCGCACGCTGCACGCCGTGGTGGAGTGGAGCTGGGACCTGCTCACCGGAGCCGAACGTGACCTCGCCGCCCGGTTCACCGTGTTCTCCGGCGGGGCGAGCCTGGCCGCGGTCGCCGGTGTCACGGGCTCCACCGTGTTCGAGTCCACCGTGTCTGATTCCACGGTGTTTGATTCCGTTGGCGACACCCTGGCGTCGCTGGTGGACAAGTCGCTCGTCGAGATCGCCGGTGACCGCTACCGGATGCTCGACACCGTCCGCGCGTTCTGCGCCGCCCACGCACCGGACCTGCGCGAGCGGCACGCGCGCTGGTTCCTGGCGCGAGCCGTGCAGGCCGAACCGCACCTGCGCGCGCACGAGCAACTTTCGTGGTTGCGCGAGCTCGGTGCCGACCACGACAACCTCACCGCCGCGGTGGCGTGGGCCACCGGTCACGACGTGGAGCTCGCACTGGAACTGGTCGCGGCGCTCGCGACGTACTACTGGTGCCGCGGCCTGCGCACCGAGGCCGCCCGGCAGGCCGAGGCGGTGCTGCGCGCGTGCGGCGAGACCCCTCCGGCGGGGCGGGAGCAGGAGTACGCGCTGTGCCTGCTGATCGCGTGGCCGGTGGCGGCCGGTGACCAGTCGGCGCGGCAGCGGCAGGCCGACGCGTTGCTGGGCGAGCTGGCAGGACCGCCGCGGTATCCGATCCTGACGATGATGTGGGGCATGGCGCTGGGGGCGCCGGAAACCCAGTCGCAGACCTGGCTGCGTCGTCACCGGCTCGTCGGGTCCGATCCGTGGAGCAAGGCGCTGTCGTTGGTCGGCGACGGGCTGATGGCGTGGCAGCAGGGTGATCCCGGTCAAGCCGCACAGCTGCTGCGCGAGGGCGCGGAAGCGTTCGGACGGGTCGGTGACCGCTGGGGCGTGGCGCTCGCGGTGAACCAGCTCGCCGAACTCGCGCTGGCCGCGGGCGACGTGGACACCGCACTGGTGCACATCGACCGCGCGTGCAGGCTGCTCGAGGAGCTCGGCGCGACCGAGGACACCGCCGAAGTGATCGTCAACCGTGCCAGGGCCCGGCTGCACCAGGGCGATTCCGACGGGGCGCGGGCCGACTACGCCGAAGCGCTGCGAGCCGCCCGGCGAGCGGGTGCGCCGCTGGTGGAGGCGAACTGCCACCTCGGGCTGTCCGTGCTGGCCCGGCTGGACGGTGACCTGCGCGCCGCGTGGCGGGAGTGCGAGCGGGCGTGGGAGCTGTGCCCGGGAGGCTGGTACGGGCCGGACGAGACGCGCTGCCACATCGCGGTCGAACGCGGCCGTGTCGCGAAGGCCTCCGGTGACCTCGGCCAGGCACGGCAGCACTTCGACGAGGCGCTGAGGCGGGCCGCGGGGCAGCGCAACGCCGTGACCGAGGCCGCCGTCCGCGCCGAACTCGCCGCCCTGTCCGTGCCCTGATCCGCCGCCACAGCCACGCCGGCAGTTAGTGGTGTGCGATGAACGTCCCCAGGTCGTCCTTGTCCGGACGGTCGGCCGAGGTCCGAACCTGCGCCGAGTACACCGAGGGGGTGACACAACTCTGTCGTGGTCCTCCACAGAGGGCGTATTCGCTCCGCGCAGTAACCGGAAGGATCGTCACCTGCTCCGACCAGGTGACCAAACCATCTTCACTCCGAGGCCCGTGCACTCAACGCATCAGGACCGCGTCGACCGCTGCTCTTTTCGGAGGAACCGCGATCATGCATTCTCGAAAGGCTCTCGATTTCGCTAATGTCGGGTTCCGGGGGCGGTCGCTGGTCGACTGGTAAGAATTCGAACTGTGCCACGTGAGCAGCAATGCCCCCTTTGTCGTTGCCGAAATGGGGGTCTCATCTGATGAGAAAAAGCAAGGTTGTTTTCGCCGGTTTTGCCGCGGCCGCGTTCGTGCTGACCGCGACACCGATGTGGGCAGCGGCGACACCGGTCGTGTCGTACGAGCACGCCGTTCCTGGTCTCGCACCAGCCGGCGCGACCGGCGGTGTGTACACGGACGAGACGGGCAACGCCCTGATCGGGTGCACACCGGAGACGGGGGTCGACAACCCTCACCGATCGAGCACCGGCGTCGCGGTGTCGGGCCACGGCTGGTGGAACAAGGGAAACTGCACCGGCGACACCGCCACCGTCCAGACGTGTCTCTACGAGTACTACACCGACGGCACCTGGCGCCGGAAAGCGTGTGGCGAGAACGGCAATCTCAAACCAGGAGGGGGTAGCGTCAGCCGCGTGCCCGCGCGACGTGATTGCGACACGACGGAAATGACGTCCTGGCGCAATCACGTGGATGTCGACGTCAATTGGGAGGTTGACAGCGGAGAGGTGCGGTACCGTCAGGCGGACGTGGCGTGCCGGGTGAATGGGCCCGACCAGTGAGTTGACCCGATCGGGACCAGGCGAGTGGTGAAGTGACGAGCAACAATGCGGAAATCGGGCCTGGCCTGGTCGAGGGTGCCCGCGGATTCGCGGGCACCCTGTTCGCGGCCCTCTACGGCGACCTGGTCCCCCACGCGTGGCCCGCACCGGACCCGGACCGTGACCTCTACCGGGTGTTCCACGAGAGGTCGACCGCGATGGGCTGGCTGCACGACACGGGTCCGGCAGGACTGTGGCAGATGAACGACGCGGGCCGGCAGCACCCTCTCGCCGAGGCGTCTCTCGCCGCGTGGTTCCAGGTCGAAGCCGAACCAGTGCCGGGCGATCGGCCGCTGCCGCTGCAGCCGTTCCTGAGTTGCGCGGGTGACGCGCTTGCCCGCGTCGGTGACGTGGCACTGGACGCGGTGCAGGTGCTGCTGCCCGTCCAGTGTCTGGACACGACGTCACGGCCCGAAGCGAGCCGGTCTCCGTCGCTGCTGACCGCGGCCTGGTTCGACGACGTCGACCCGGCGCTGCGAACGCCCGTCCGGATCACCCTGGACGGCGGGCAGTCCCCGGCCGTCCTGGCGATCGCCGACCGGCTGGCCGTGATCGACCAGGCGGTGTTCGCCTACGAGGCCCACACGACAGACCGCACGGGCATCGTGCCGCCGTTCGACGACAGCTTCTGGAACGGCCCGCCCCAGCACGCGATCACCTTCCGCGGAACGCTCGCCGAATGGTCACTGGACGCCATCGGCTGGTTCGCTGCTCTGCTGGCCGATCTGAGCGCCCGGCACGGTGTGGCCACTCCGCTGCTGTTCACCGCGAGCCGGATGCGAGCGCGCGTGGAGGACCGCGTCCCCGCGCCCTGAGGTTCGAGGCGAACCGCCACGCCGCGCCGGCCCGTCTCGGCGGGAAGAGGCCGGGCTGAGCGCAACGCCCGTAACCGAGGCCGCCGTCCGCGCCGGACTCGCCGCCCCAGCCGTGCCGTGATCCGCCGCCACCACAGCCACGCCGGCAGTTTGTGGTGGGCGATGAACGTCCACAGATCGTCCTCGGCCACCTCGTCCGGGTGGCGCCGCAGCACCTCCAGGCACTCGCGCGACACCACGCCGTGCAGGCGGGCCACGTGCGCGAGCGCTGTCGCGCCCTGCCGGCGGACCTCGATGCGGTTGTGGTCGAGTGCCCGTGCGACGCGGTGCAGCACGACCAGCGGGTCCGGGTAGGACATCGCGAGGCCGATCACCGACACGCCGACCATGTCCTCGCCGCGGTCGAACGCCGCGTCGACCTCCTCGGGGCGGTCGGTGCCCATCAGCGCGGAGTAGCTGCGCCAGTCCATGCCCTCACCCCGCATCGCCCGGTCCAGCAGGAAACGCTGCCTGCCGTCGGACCGCTCCCCCGTGCGTTCCCAGTCCGCGGCTAAGTACCGCCACACCGCGGCGGTGTCGGCGCGGGAGGTGGAGGCCAGGATCCGGCACAGCGCGAGCACGTGCTGCGGGTCGGTGGCCTCGGCGAGTTCGCCCAGGACTCCTGGTGGGCGTCCCAGGTCGTTCCACGCCAGCCAGGCCAGCGTCGGCACGTCGTCGACCTCCACCCAGCCGTCGGCCCCGCCCCGCCCGATCTCGGCAGGCGTCAGCGAGGCCCGGTAGCGGGCGTGTTCGATCGGGATCACGTCAGACCTGCGGCACCGCGCGCACCAGGGCGCGCGTGTAGTCGTGAGTCGGGTCGAGCAGCACTTGTTCCACTGAGCCTTGTTCCACGATCTTCCCCTGGTGCATCACCGCGACCCGGTCGGCGATCTGCCACGCCAGCCCTAGGTCGTGCGTGATGATCAATGAAGCAAGGCCCAGTTCGCGGCGCAACCGGAGCAGCAGCGCCACGATCTCCCCGCGCACCGAGGCGTCGAGGGAGGCGACGGGTTCGTCGGCGACCAGCAGACGGGGTTGCAGGACCAGTGCTCCGGCGATCACCACCCGCTGCTGCTGACCCCCGGACAGCTCGTGCGGCAGCGACTGCAGGTACTCGCTCGCCGGGCGCAGCTCCGCACGTTCGACAGCGGCGGTGACCAGGGATTCCTCATCCCCGGGAAGGCCGTGCACGCGCAGTCCCTCGGCGACGGCGTCGATCACCTTGTGCCGCGGGTTCAGGGCGCTCGCCGGGTCCTGCAGGACGAGCTGGACCTGCCGGCGGAAGGCTTTGAGCGCCCTGCCTTTGCGGGGCACCTCACGACCGTCGAAGATCACCCGACCGGAGGACGGATTTCGCAGCCCCATTATGGTACGGGCTAGTGTCGTTTTTCCGGATCCGGACTGCCCGACCAACGCCACGATCTCACCGTGCCCGATCGTCAGGTCCACCCCGTCGACCGCGCGCGTCCGACCGTAGTCCACCCGCAGGTCCCGCACCTGCAGCAGCGGCTCCGCCGCCGACGGCACGCGGGGCCCTTCCGTGCGCTCCTGAAGTACGAAAGCTCCCCGCGTACTTTCGCCGGGGCCGGCGAGCCGGTGGTTCGGGTCGCCGATCACGGGGAACGCCGCCGCCAGCGCCGCGGTGTGTGGGTGCCGCGGGTTCGCGATCACTTCCCGCGTGCCGCCGCGCTCCACCAGCTCGCCGCGGTGCATCACCGCGAGGTCGTCGCACGTCTCGGCGAGCACCGACAGGTCGTGGCTGATCATCAGCAACCCGAGGTCCTGCTCGGCCACCAGGCGTTTCACCAGACCCAGCACCTGGGCCTGCACCACGACGTCCAGCGCCGTCGTCGGCTCGTCGGCGATCACCAGGCGCGGCCCGCACGCCAGCGCCATCGCGATCATCACCCGTTGCCTCTGCCCGCCGGAGAGCTCGTGCGGGTAGGCGCGGGCCTTGTCCTCGGGCAGCTCCACCTGGCTCAGCAGCTCGGTCACGCTGCCCGGGGTGTTGTGCAGGCGCATCGGCTCGGCGATCTGGTCACCGACGCGTCTGACCGGGTTGAGCGAGTGCATCGCGCCCTGGAACACGATCGACGCCGACGCCCACCGCACCGCCCGCAGCCTGCCCCACGACATCGCCCGCACGTCGTCGCCGTCGAGCAGGATCTCGCCGTCCACCCGTGCCGACTTGGGCAGCAGGCGCAGCACCGACATCGCCACCGTCGACTTGCCCGACCCGGACTCTCCCGCCAGGCCCAGGGTCTGTCCCGGTGCGAGCGCGAGGCTCACGTCGTTGACGACGCGTTTGTGTCCGTAGTGGACCGTGAGGTTCCTCAGTTCCAGACCCGTGTTCTTCATTCCCGGGGCTACCTCTTCGGCGTCACGACGGCTTCGAGGGCGCGGCCGACGAGCGTGAACGCCAGCACGACCACCACGATCGCCGCCCCCGGCGGCAACAGGAACCACCACGCCCGCTGCGGCACCGCGCCGTGCAGCTGGGCCTGGTGCAGCAGCGCGCCCCACGAGATCCGCGTCGGATCCCCCAGGCCCAGGAACGCGAGCGTCGACTCCGCCACGATCGCCGACGCCACCGCGAGCGTCGCGTTGACCAGCACCAGCGGCACCACCGACGGCATCACGTGCCGGGCGATGACGTGCCCGTGGCCGCCACCCAGGGCTCGTGCGCGTTCCACGAACGGGCGCGCCTCGATCGTGAGCGTCTGCGCCCGCACCACCCGTGCCGTCGACGGCCAGCTCGTCAGGCCGATCGCGAGCACGATCGTGCTCAGGCCGCGTGGGAGCACCGTCGACAGCGCGATCGCCAGCACCAGCGCGGGCAGCACCAGGAAGAAGTCCGTGACCCGCAACAACGCCCCCGCCAGCAGGCCGCCGAAGTGGCCGCTGACGACCCCCACGAGCGCGCCGATCGCGACCGCGAGCACCGCCGCCGTCAGACCGACGAACAACGACGTTCCCGCGCCCTGCACCATCAGCAGCGCGATCGAGCGTCCGGTGTGGTCGGTGCCCAGCCAGTGCCCCGCGCCCGGTGCCTGCCACGGCGGGTCGGTCACCCGCGTGACGTCGAGCGCGTCCGCGGGGATCAGCAGCGGCGCGACCACGGCGACGAGCGCGGCCACCGCGAGGATCGCCGCACCCGCCACACCCGCCTTGTGCTCCAGCAACCTCGCTGCGTTGAACCCGTCTGCGTTGAACCCGTCTGCGTTGAACCCGTTCATACGGCCTTCACCCGCGGGTCCAGGACCCCGTGCAGCAGGTCGGCCAGCAGGTTCATCACCACGACCGCGCCCGCCGTCACCAGCAGGAGCCCCTGCAGGAGGAAGTAGTCCGGGCCGGTCAGCGCGTCGTAGAACAACAAGCCCAGCCCCGGCCACGAGAACACCGTCTCGGTCGTGATCGCACCGGCCACCACGAGCCCGAACCGCAGGAACACCAGCGTGATCGCCGGCAGCACCGCGTTCGGCACGGCGTGCCGGCGGCGCACCAGGTCGTCGCGCAGGCCCTTCGCCCGCGCCGTCACCAGGTACGGCGCGTGCATCTCCTCCAGCAGCGACGACCGCATGATCAGCACGTACTCCGCGCACACCACCGCGACCAGCGTGATCGACGGCAGCACCAGGTGATGGGCGACGTCGAGGGCCTGCGAGACGAAGTCCGGTGCCGTGTCGGTGTCCCGCATGCCCCGCGACGGGAACAGATCACCCGTCACCATCATCAGCAGCATGCCGAGCCAGAACGTCGGCACCGCCCACAACGTCAGCGACACCCCCGTCGTGGCCCGGTCGAACGCCGAGTCGCGCCGCCACGCCGCCCGCACCCCCAGCCACAGGCCCAGCCCGACCGCGATCAGCGTCGCCGTGCCGACCAGCAGCACCGTCGGCCCGAGGCGTTCGCCGATCACCTCCGCGACCGGGCGGCGGAACGTGAACGACGTCCCCAGGTCACCGTGCAGCAACGAGGACACGTAACTGAAGAACTGCTCGTGCAGCGGACGGTCCAGGCCGAACTGCGCCCGCAGCTCGGCCTGCATCGCCGCCGTCGTCGGCCGGCCGCGCGTCATCGAGACGACGGGGTCGCCGGGCACCACCCGGAACAGGAAGAAACCCAGCACCGCCACCATCACCAGACTCAGCGCGGCCCCACCCAGCCGACCGGCGAGGCGCACCTACTCGCGCTCCTCGGCCGTCGCCTGACGCCTGTTCGTGCGCACCATCACCGTGAGCACCACGGCCATGAACCCCACGAGGAGAACGCCCCACCCGACCCACGACGTGGCCGACGTCGCCCGTACCACCGGCTCGGCGCCGTAGTAGCCCCACATGCCGTTCTGCGCCATGATCACGCCGCCCTGCGCGGGCTGGGTCGTGAATCTGGCGAAGCGGTCGGAACGGTAGGCCTCCAGCGCGTTGTCGTACGCGAGCACCACCGAGGGCACCTGGTCGTAGAACCGCGCCTGCATCTGCTTCACGATCTCGACCCGCTTGCCCTCGTCGAACTCCGAGAGCTGACGCGCGTAGAGCTCGTCGTAGGTCTTGTCGCAGAAGTAGGCGTCGGTGGTGCCGCCCTTGCCGTCCGCGCCCGGCCGCTGCGCGCACGTGTGCAGCCCCAGGACGAAGTCCGGGTCGATGTTGGTCGCCCAGCCCGAGAACGCCAGGTCGTAGGTCGCCGCCGTGGTCACCTCGTTGAGCTGGTTGTCCGACACCAGCCGCACGTCCAGCGGGATGCCGATGTCACCGAGCTGGCGCTTGAGGAACTCCGAGGCCTGCTCGTCGTAGGCACGCCCCGCCCGGCCGGTCAGCCGCAGCGAGAACCGCGTGCCGTCTGCCTTGCGGGGGAAACCGGCGGCGTCGAGGGCGGCGTTCGCGGCCGCCGGGTCGAACTTGCGCTCCTCGGAGGGGCTCGGCTGCCAGTGCCACTTGCCGAACACCGGCGGCACCAGCCCGGCGCCCTTCTCCGCGTAGCCGAGGCTGACCCGCTGCAGCAGGGCATCCAGGTCGATGGCCTGCGCGATCGCCCGCCGCACCCGCACGTCTTTCAGCGCCGGGTTGCCGTCACCGATCGGTTCGCCGGCGTTGGTCTGCGCACCGGGGTTGATCAGCAGCTCGGTGAACCGGCGGCCCTGCGCCTTGTTGCGCGCCACGTCCGCCTTGTCCCGCAGCGAGTCGAACTGCGCGGGCGTCATCCGGTTGACCAGGTGGACCTCACCCTTGCCCAGCGCCTGGACCGCGGCGTCGGAGTTCTGGAAGTACACGAAGTGCAGCTCGTCGATCTTCGCCGCGCCGCGCCAGTAGGTGTTGTTGACCCTGAGCTTGATGAACTGCCCCGGCACGTGCTCGGTCAGCACGAACGGGCCGGAACCCACGACCGGCATCTGGTCGTTGGCGTAGTCCTTGATGTCGCCGACCTTCTCCCACACGTGCTTGGGCACGATCGGGATGTCCAGCGCCAGCATCGTCACCTGCGGCGCCTTCGTCTTGATCACCACGGTCTGGTTGTCGGTCGCGGTGACGGACGAGAAGTTGGTGACGAAGCTGCCGTTCGCGGTCCGGGCGACCTCGTTGGTCAGCATCAGGTTGTACGTGAACGCGACGTCCTGCGCCGTGATCGGCTCCCCGTCGGACCAGGCCTTGCCCTTGGGAACGGTGAACGTCCACGTGAGCTTGTCGGCCGAGGGCTCCCACCTGTTCGCGAGGCCCTCGGTGACCCGCTGGTCGTCCGCGGCGTAGGCGGTCAGGTAGTCGTACATCAACCGGCCGATCTCGGTACTCGACTGGAACACCGCGAGGAACGGGTTCATCGAGTCGATCTGCTGCACGATCGCGACCTTGAGGATGTCCGGTCCCTCGGCCGTCGCAGGAGGTGTCGCCAGCCCCAGTGTCGCTGCTGTCGCCAGCAGCGCGCACAACTTCACCCGCACGAAATACCCCTCTTCCCCAGCAGCCCACCGCTAACTTACCGAGATGTGCGGATCCTGATCTCGGCAGACATGGAAGGCGCCACCGGCGTCACCTGGACCGGAGACGTCGTCCCCGGTACTGAGCAATGGCAACGGTTTCGGCGCCTCTTCACAGGAGACGTCAACGCCTGCGTGGAAGGTTTGGTTGCAGGCGGCGCGACCTCTGTGATCGTCAACGAGGCCCACTCCTCGCAACGCAACCTCCTGCTCGAAGACCTCCACACCTCGGCCCGCCTGCTCACCGGCAGGCACAAGCCGCTGTCGATGATGCAGGGCATCGAGTCCGATGTGGACGGTGTCGTCTTCCTCGGCTACCACACCGGCGCCGGCGCACCCGGCGTGCTCGCCCACACCTACCTCGAGAACTCCATCACCGGCGTGTGGCTCGACGGAGTGCACGCCTCCGAAGGACGCCTCAACGCCGCACTGGCCGCCGAGCACGGCGTACCCGTGCTGCTGGTGACCGGTGACGACCTCACCTGCTCCGACGCCGAGTCCTACGCGCCGTCGGCCGGCACGGTCGCGGTGAAGGAGTGCGTGTCACGGTATGCGGCCGTGTGCCTGCCACCGACCGTGGCTTTTTCACACATCACAGAAGCGTCCACCGCCGCGATGACTCGGGCCGGACGCGTCCCCGGTGCCGTGGCGCCACATCGCATCGAGGTCGAGTTCGACGCCACGCACCTGGCCGAGGCCGCCGCGGTCGTGCCGACCGTGGAGCAGGTCGACGTGCGCCGGGTCGGGTTCGACGCGGCGTCGATGACCGAGACGATGAAGGCGTTCAAGGTCGTCACCCACGTCGCCGCGGGAGCGATCGAGGGCATCTACGGCTGAGGTTGCCCGGCGAGCCCACCCCGGATTCCTGAGCCAGGCACACCGCCGCCCGCGGCCTTCCCGGGCGAGGCCGTCGCCCAGCGCCACGGCCGAAGCGGAACGGGCTGTGACGATTCCACCCGACACGGCCGGATACGGTGGCCTCATGACGCTGGACGTGGCGCAGCTGTGCGCGCAGCTCATCCGTTTCGACACCACCAACCGCGGTGGTGGTGACAGCGCGGGCGAACGGGAGGCCGCCGAGCACGTGGCGGCGATCCTGCACGACAACGGCGTCCCGCCCACGCTGCTCGAACCCGCCCCACGCAGAACCAACGTCCTGGCCCGCGTGCACGGCACCGACCCGACGCTGCCCGCCGTGCTGGTCCAGTCCCACCTCGACGTCGTGCCCGCCGACGCGGCCGAGTGGAGCTTCGACCCGTTCGCCGGCGAGATCCGCGACGGGTTCGTGCACGGCCGCGGCGCCGTGGACATGAAGGACATGGCCGCGATGACGCTGGCCGTCCTCAACCGCTGGCACACCGAAGGCCGCCGGCCGCGCCGCGACGTCGTGCTCGCGTTCGTCGCCGACGAGGAGGACCAGGGCGTGTACGGCGCGCACTGGCTCGTCGACCACCACGCCGCGCACTTCGCCGGCGTCGAGGCCGCGATCAGCGAGTCCGGCGGGTTCTCCTACGACGTCGACGGGGTGCGGCTCTACCCGGTCGGCACCGCCGAGCGCGGCACCTCGCACCTCAAGCTCACCGCCACCGGCCGCGCCGGCCACGGCTCACGGCGCAACCCGCAGAACGCCGTCACCGCGCTGGTCACCTCACTGGCCCGCATCGCCGCGCACCAGCACCCGGTCCAGCTCAC
The DNA here is from genome assembly GCF_000974445.1 of Lentzea aerocolonigenes. Lineage (GTDB taxonomy): Bacteria > Actinomycetota > Actinomycetes > Mycobacteriales > Pseudonocardiaceae > Lentzea > Lentzea aerocolonigenes. Next base: position 150,965 of record NZ_BBOJ01000015.1, on the reverse strand, counting down.
CCCGACCGTCGAGGCGTTCCTCGTGGGCGCCGGCAAAGCCCTCGGCGTGGAGGTCGACCTCGACGACGTCGACGGCACCATCGCCCGGCTCGGACCCGCCGCGAAACTCGTCGAGAACACCGTGCGCTGCTCGACCACGCCGACGATGCTGCAGGCCGGCTACAAGGTCAACGTCATCCCCGGCACCGCCACCGCCCAACTCGACGTCCGCACGCTGCCCGGCGCCGTGGACGAGCTCATCGCCACCGTCGACGCGCTGCTCGAGGACGGCGTGACCCGCGAGTTCCTCGAACACCAACCGGCCGTCGAAGCCCCGATCGACACGCCCTGGTTCACCGCGATGGCCGAGGCGCTGCGCGACGAGGACCCCACCGCCACCGTCGTGCCGTACTGCCTGGGAGGCGGCACCGACGCCAAGGCGTTCAGCCAGCTCGGCATCCACTGCTACGGCTTCTCACCGCTGCAGCTGCCCGCGGGGTTCGACTACCGCGCGATGGCCCACGGCGTCGACGAACGCGTCCCCGTCGCGGGCCTGGAGTTCGGCGTGCGCGTCCTGGACCGCTTCCTGTCGAGCTGACCGCTGCGCCGCCAGCTCCTCCACGGCACTGGGCAGCGTGGTCTCGAAGTCGATCAGCTTCGCCCACGTCGGCGTCACCACGATCCGGACCATGCCGTCGTAGAGCGAGCGGACCTCGCGCTCCCACTCCACCCGCTGCTGCGCCGACATCCCCCCGGTTGAGCGGTTGGCGGAGCGGCTTGTACAGTCGTCGCGCCCGGTCGGCGACAAGCACGTCGGCGGGGTCTACCGCCGGGCTGGCGGGATGTCAGGTCTGTGGAGCTCGTGTAAGACCGTGGGCGGTACACCGCCCCTGTGCTGGGTAACCCCTGGCGGCAACGGGCTGTGAAGCAGAAAACTCGACCCGCGAGGGAAGAATCTCCCTGCTTCAGCTGGGAGAGAGGTCAACCGCAGGAACTCCTCCGGGATGCCGTCGACCATGTCCAGCTCGGCGCAGCCGCGGATCAGCAGGATCGGCGGGTGCGACTCGGCGTCGATTGTGAGCGCGACCGCCGGGTTCGCCCGCAGCTCCTCGCTCCACGCCGGGTCAGCACCCCGGTGATCTCGTTCTGCCGCATCGTCGTCACGTCTGGGGGACGAAGCCGGCACGACGTTCTCGACATCGACCGGCCAAGATCTTTTCAGCGGGGCGGCAACGGCAGCGGAACCGCGGGCAGACCGTCGATGCTCGCGATGTTGTACGGCTTCTTGTTCGTGTACTCGCGGAACTCCTCGTCGGTCTTGCGCCCGAAGTAGTCCGCGTGCAACTCCCGCTCGGTGCGGTAGTCCATGAACGGCACCGCGAACCCGCACGAGTCGCTGATCAGCTCCGCGGTCACGACGATCACCGCCCGCAGCGCGGGCCCGTCCGCCTCACCGAACCCCGCCACCAGCTCCGCGAACCGCGGATCGTCGCGGAACACGGGCTCACCACTGCCGTGGACCCGCAGGATGGTCGGCGGCCCCTCGAACGCGCACCACATCAACGTGATGCGCCCGTTCTCCCGCAGATGCGCGATCGTCTCGGCGTGGCTGCCGCCGAAGTCGAGGTAGGCCACCGTCCGGTCGTCGAGAATCCGCAGCGTGCCCTGCCGCCCCTTGGGCGAGAGGTTGATGTGCCCGTCCCCGGACAGCGGAGCGCTGGCCACGAAGAACACCTTCTGGCTCTCGATGAACTCCCACAGCCGCGGCTCGATGCGCTCGTATTCCTTACCCATGATCCGCAGTATCGATGCCGCCGCCGCCCCTGTCAGCCACGATTCCCAGCTCCTGAACGCCGCACGGCCTCCGATCTGTGGCCGATCCCGTGTCCCGCGTCTCCGCTGCGTCCTCATCGGCGCGGACGGGGTGCACTCGAACGTGCGGCGGCTGGTGTTCGGGGAGGTCGCCAAGACGTTCGTGCGAGCCGCTGCCTACCGATTCCCCGCCTTCGCGCGGTCCGCCGCCTCCCGCGCGGCCTTCTCCACCCTGTCCCGGTACGCGGCCCAGTCCAGCTCCGGCAGGTTCGAGTTCCCGGCCCGCAGCCCCGCCTCCCCGTCCAGGCCCTCACGCAGGATGTCCGCGTGGCCGGCGTGCCGGTTCGTCTCCGCGATCAGGTGCACCAGCAGCACGTGCAGCGTCACGTACTTGCGCTCCTCCGGCCACCACGGCACCACACCCGGCGCATCCAGCGGCAGCTCGGAGATCACGGCGTCGGAGAACGACGCCACCCTGGCGTAGAGCGACAGGACGTCCTCACGCGTCTCGTCCGCGGTGGCGTACATGTCCGCGTTCGGGTTGTTGTCCTCGTCCTCCAGCCACGGCAGCGTCTCGGGGAACGGGCGGCCCATGCACGCACCGAAGTAGCCCTGCTCGCAGCTCGCCAGGTGCTTGATCAGCCCCAACAGGTTCGTGCCCGTCGGGGTCAGCGGCCGCCGCGCGTCGTACTCCGACAAACCGTCGATCTTCCAGAGCACGGTCTCCCTGGCGGCTTTGAGATAACGGTGCAGGTCGGCTTTCGGGTCTGAGGCCATGCCGGTCAGCCTTGCAGAGAGCGGCCCGCGCCGACCGCGATTTTCTCCAGCACCAGCAGATCCAGATGATCGACGACCGGACCGGTCTCCACCGCGGCGGCCTCGAGCAACCGCGCACGGCCCGCCGCGAACTCCGAAGCCGACAGCGACCTCAGCAGCGTGTCGGCCTCCTGCCGCAGCGTGGCAGCCTTGTCCGCCAACGACGACGCGCTGACCTGAGGTACCGCCTCCAGCCGCGACACCGCGAACCCCGTGCCGGACGCCACCTCGGCAACGGTGGGGAACCCGGACAACGCGCGCACCGCCTCCGGGAAGAAGCGGAACAAGCCGATGCCCGAGTGCCGTTCGCGGAACAACGACCGCAACACCACCACTCCGCCCGGACGCAGCACCCGCCGCAGCTCCGCGCCCGCGGCGGGCAGGTCGCGCACGTGGTGCACCACCGTCGACATCCACACCACGTCCACCGACGCGTCCGGCAGCGGGATCTCGTACGCCGAACCGTCCAGCATCGGCAGCCCCGACGCCGCGCGCATGTCCGCCGACGGCTCCACCGCCACCACCGGCACGTCCGGGAACCACTCCCGGAACGCCCGCACGAACAACCCCGTGCCCGCCCCCAGGTCCAGCACCGTCCTGCCCGGCAGCAGGTACGGCTGAAGGACCTCCCGCCACGCCCGCAGCCCGGTCAGCGAGATCTCCCGGGCCACCCGGTACGAGGCGGCCTCGGCGGCGTCGTAACGCGTCATCCCACCAGGTAACCCCATACGTATGGCGGGATGACAGTGAGCCTTAACACGGACTACACAGAGCACAGCCATGTCCCTGCCGTGGTCCGAAAGGGTTGCCCTGCATGCGAAAGACTCATCTCAGACCCCTGATCGGGGTCACCGTCGCCGCGAGCGTCGTGTTCGCGATGGGAGGCGTGCCCACCGGCGCTGCTCCCAGCGCTCAGGAGACGTCGACGAACTACCAGGTCAGCAACGTGCGTTCCGCTGAACAGCGTTCGAAGCTGGCCAAGTCCGGTGCCGCCATCGACTCGGTCGAGGAGCACGGCATCGTCGTGATCACCGCGACCGAGCGCGAGGTCCGCAACCTCAAGGCTCAGGGCTTCGACGTCGCCGAGCTGCCCAAGCGGATGGAGGCCAACGCGGAGGTCGGGCCGTTCGACTTCCCCGCCGCGGACTCGAACTACCACAACTACGCGGAGATGACCGCCGAGATCAACGCGGCGGTCGCGGCCTACCCGAACATCCTGAGCAAGCAGGTCATCGGCAAGTCGTACGAGAACCGCGACATCATCGCGCTCAAGATCAGCGACAACGTCGGCGTCGACGAGGACGAGCCGGAGGTGCTGTTCACGCACCACCAGCACGCCCGCGAGCACCTCACCGTCGAGATGGCGCTGTACCTGGTCAAGGAGTTCACCACCAAGTACGGCTCCGAAGCGCGTCTCACGGACCTCGTGAACACCCGCGAGATCTGGATCGTCCCGGACGTCAACCCCGACGGCGGCGAGTACGACATCGCGACCGGCACCTACCGGTCGTGGCGCAAGAACCGGCAGCCCAACGCCGGTTCCAGCAACGTCGGCACCGACCTCAACCGCAACTGGGACTACAAGTGGGGCTGCTGCGGCGGTTCCTCTGGCAGCACCGGCAGTGAGACCTACCGCGGCCCGAGCGCGGCGTCCGCGCCCGAGGTCAAGGTCGTGTCCGACTTCGTGCGCGGCCGCAACGTCGGTGGCAAGCAGCAGATCACCGCGTCCATCGACTTCCACACCTACAGCGAGCTCATCCTGTGGCCGTGGGGCTGGACCTACGACGACGTCGCACCGGGCCTGACCCAGGACCAGCGCGACACGTTCGCCAAGATCGGCCAGGACATGGCCGCCACCAACAACTACACGCCCGAGCAGTCCAGCGACCTCTACATCACCGACGGGTCGATCCCTGACTGGCTGTGGGGCACGCAGGGCATCTTCGCCTACACCTTCGAGATGTACCCCGGCAGCTCCGGTGGCGGCGGCTTCTACCCGCCCGACGAGGTGATCCCCGCACAGACCTCCCGCAACAAGGAGGCCGTGCTGCAGCTGCTCGAACGCGCCGACTGCCCGTACGAGGCGATCGGCAAGGAGGGGCAGTACTGCGGTGTCACCCCGCCGCCGGGCAAGTACTTCGAGAACACCACGGACTTCCAGATCGCGGACAACAGCACCATCAACTCCCCGATCGCGGTGTCCGGGGTGGCGGGCAACGCCCCGTCGACCCTCAAGGTCGCCGTGGACATCAAGCACACCTACCAGGGTGACCTGAAGGTCGACCTGGTCGCCCCGGACGGCACCGTCTACACCGTGCACAACCGCTCCGGCGGCGGCACGGACAACATCAACACCACCTACACCGTCAACGCCTCCAGCGAGGTCGCCAACGGCACCTGGCAGCTGCGGGTCAACGACAACGCCGCCCAGGACACCGGGTTCCTCGACAAGTGGAGCCTGCAGTTCTGATCGGCTGAGCCGTCAGGGCGCCGGTACGCCGGCGCCCTGACGCTCGTAGTCCTTGACGTCCATCGAGTCGTGCAGCCGGATGCCTTTCGAGTTCAGCTTCGCCAGCGGCCGCACCAGCCACGACGGCAACGACGTCATCAGCTGCATGCCCCGCGTCAGCGCCGTCACGCCCAGACGGGTCGTGGGGATCAGCGTCTTCGCCACCCCCAGCGCGAACGCTCTGCTGGCGTGCACCAGCTCCCGCATCTCGTTCTCGTAGCGCGCGAACGCCGCCTCGTGGTCCCCGCCCGCCGCCAGCTCACCGGCCAGCACGTAGGCGCCCAGCACCGCGAGGCTCGTGCTCCCGCCGATCGCCGGGCCGGGGCAGTAGGCCGCGTCGCCGACCAGCGCCACCCGCCCGCGTGACCAGGTGTCCTCCCGCAGCTGCGTGATCGAGTCGAAGTAGAACACCCGGTCGCTGTCGAGGTAGGTCATCCACTCGTCGACCTGCGGGTGCAGCCCGGCGAACGCCTCGCGCAGCAGCTGCTTCTGCCGCGGCACGTCCCGGTGGTGGTACTCGAGTTCGGGCGAGCGGAACAGGAACACCGCCCGCGCGTCGTCGATGTGCCGCGCCCCGTACACCTGCGCACTGCGGCCGGGCCCGATGTGCCCGCTCATCGCTCCCGGCACACCCAGCTCCCGCGGCACCGACAACACCGCCAGATACGCGCCCACGAACGTCTTCTCGACCTCCCCGAACACCAGCCGCCGCACGTTCGAGTGCAACCCGTCCGCGCCGATGACCAGGTCGAACCGCCGCGGCGCACCGACCTCGAACGTCACGTCGCCGTCCTGTCCGATCGAGGTGATCGAGTCGCCGAACACGTACTCGACGTCGGCGCGCCCGGCGTCGTAGTAGATCTCGCTCAGGTCGTCGCGCATGACCTCGACGTGCCGGTCCGACGCGGCCGCGAAGATCTTCGTGACGTCACCGGTGATCGGCTTGCTCGTCCCCTCGCGCAGGAACGACAGCCGCTGCGTGCCGGTGGCCAGCGACTCGATGCGCGGCAGCACGCCCATCTTCTCCGAGATGTCCATCGCCGGTTTGAACAGGTCCACCGCGTGCCCGCCGGTCTTGCGCAGCACCGGGGAGCGCTCCACCACCGTCACCTCGTGCCCGTGCCGGGTCAGCCAGTAGGCGAGCACCGGGCCCGCGATGCTGGCTCCCGAGACCAGAATCCGCACCTGAAATCCCCCTTACTTAACGGTCGGTAAGTGACCTGGTGGCGAGCCTACACCCGCCCTTACCGACTGTTAAGTAAGATTCGGCGCGTGGCCCGACAGTCCGACACCAAGCAGCGGATCCTGCAGACCGCGCGCGAGCTGTTCGCAACCAAGGGCGTGCAGCAGACGAGCCTGCAGGAGATCGCCGACCGCCTCGGCATCACCAAACCCGCGCTCTACTACCACTTCTCCTCACGCGAGGACCTCGTCCGCAGCATCGTCACACCGTTGCTCGACGACAGCGAGGCGTTCATCGGGCGCATGGAGGCACGGGACGTCCTGCCGCCGGCCGTCGAGATCATCGAGGGCTTCTTCGACTTCCACCACCGCCACCGCGGCGACGTGCTCCTCATCCTCACCTCGATGACCACGCTCGCCGAGCTGGGCGTCATCGACGTCGTGCTGTCCTGGCGCGCCCGCCTCACCCGGCTCGTGTACGGCCCGGCGCCCACCCTCGAACAGGAAACCCGCGCGGTGCTGGCCTTCGGCGGCATCCAGGACGTCACGATGCAGTTCCCCGACGCACCCGTCGACGAGCTGCGGGCCGCGACCGTCCGGGCGGCGCTGGACACGCTCGCCCTGGATGTCAGGCCACTCTCCTAGGATCGAAATCGGGGGAACCCGGCGACAGTCGTGTGTGTGGTGCGAGACCATCAGACTGTGCGCCTCCACCACGCCTGGGTGCTGCCACTGACGCCCGTCGCCGTCGTCGTGCTCATCGCGGCGACCCTGATCCCCGTCACCGCAACCGGCGAAGACGATCGCCCGTGGCTGTTCGGCCTCCTGATCACGGCCGCGCTCCTGGCCGCCGCGGTCGCCACCGCCGCCGGACGTCTCACCGGCGAACCCGCCGGACGGCCGTGGATGATCGCCGCGGCGACCGGACTTCTCACTGCCGCAACACCGTTCGCGGTCAGCGGCCTGCTCGGCGGACCCACCGCCGCGCTGATCGCCCTACCGTGGCTGATCTTCGGACTGGCCGCCGCGTACTGGCAGCTGCAGCTGTGCGAGGGAGCGCGTTCACGCCCGCTGCACGCCACCATAGGATTCAGCCACACCTTCGTGTTCACCGCCGCGACACTGTTCTTCGCAGTCGTCTCGGCACGGCTCGTCGACTAGTGAGAATCCGGTCTCGAAACCGCTCTCACTTCACGGGCACGCGGGGTAGGGTCCGGACACCGAGTCACGCGGGGAGAGAAATGCGCGCCGTCGAGATCAGACCTGGGGTCCGGATCCGCTGGGTCGAAGTACCGGGCGCCTCGCCCGCCCGCGTCTACCTGCACGGCCTCGGCGCCTCCTCGGCGCCCTACTACGCGGAAGCCGTCGCGCACCCGCTGCTCACCGGCCGCCGCAGCCTCATGATGGACCTGCTCGGGTTCGGCATCAGCGACCGGCCCAGCGGTTTCGCCTACTCGCTGGAGGGCCACGCCGACGCCCTCGCCGTCGCGCTGGCCAAGATCGGCCTGCGGCGCAGCGAGATCATCGGCCACAGCATGGGCGGCGCCGTCGCCATCGTGCTCGCCGCGCGCCACCCCGAGATGGTGCGCTCGCTCGTCCTCGTCGACCCCGACATCGACCCCACCACGCCCGCGCTCGGCGCTCCGGGCAGCCGGGGCATCGCCGCCTACGGCGAAGCGGACTTCCTCAGCCACGGTTTCGAGCGCGTGCTGCGCGACGTCGGCCCGCACTGGGCCGCCACCATGCGCATGGCCGGCCACGAAGCCCTGTACCGCAGCGCCGTCGACCTCGTCCGCGGCACCTCGCCGACCATGCGGAAGCTGTTGCTGGAACTGGAGATCCCGCGCGTCCTGCTGCACCCCGAGGACGCACCGCCCACCGGCGGCCGCGAGCTCGCCTCGGCCGGCGTCCAGCTCGTCTCCGTCCCGCACACCGGCCACAACATCATGATCGACAACGTCGAGGGCTTCGCCCGCGCGGTCGCCCAGCAGCGCCTGTCGGTCTAACCGAGCTCACGGCCGATCGCGCCGGCCAGCAGCTCCCGCGCGCGCTCGGGCGTCAGCGACCCGCTGTGCCAGCGTTCGCTCAAGCCCTCGACGAGCGCGGTGAGGCGTTCGGCGGCCGCGAGCGCGTCGAGACCGGGATTCGCTTGCCGGACAAGGGCCGCGACGTCGGCGTTCCACGCGTTGGTGGTCGCGAGCAACGTCGGGCGCAGCTCCTCGTGGAACGCCGCGCTCGCCCGCAGCTCACCCCACACCACGCTGGTCTCCCGCACGACGCCGGTGTCCTGCAGCTCGCCCAGCAGCATCTGCTCCAGCCGCGTGCGAGGGTCGTCCGACGTCGTGCCGGCGCAGGTCTGCGCGCGGTGGTTCGCGTGCTCCAGCGCGGCCCGCAGAATCCCGGCGCGGTCCTTGAAGTGGTAGTAGATCAACGCCGTCGACACCCCGGCCTCGGCCGCGAGTTTCTCGACGCGCAGCCCGCGCACACCGTCCTGGGCGATCACGCGAACGGCAGCCTCGAGCATCCGGATCCTGCGCTCCGACACGAAGTCCTCACCGTGTAGTTCTTGGGTTAGTTGTCATCGGGAGTGCTGCTGGGGCGTGCGGTGGATGCGGTCACCGCCCGCGGCGATCGCGTCGATTCCGATCTGCGCCGTCGCGGGCGTGACTGACGTGGTCAGCACTTCCTGGTGGTGGAGGAGCTCCAGCCGTCCTCGCCGAGCGCGCGCGTGCACCGGTCGATCGTGGACGTCGCCTTGGACCACGCCTCGCGGTCGTTGAGGCCGCCGCCGTCCTTGCCGTGGGCCCTGCCGTCGTCGGTCGTGACGGCGACGGTGACGTGGAAGAGGGTGTGCCGCGAGGCCCAGTCGGCCCAGACGAAGACGTATCCCCAGTTCTTGCCGCAGCGCGCGAACTGCTTGACGCTCGCCGCCGTGGTGTCGTCGGCGAACTTCACGCGCGCGGTGGACCCGATCTGCTGCGCCGACGCGCACCCCGGCGGCGTCTCGGCGTGCGCGACGCCAGGAGCCAGCAGGCCCACCAGCACGCCGACGATGACCAGTAGTGCCTTCCTCATGATCAGCACTCTGACAGCGGGCGCTGACACCGCCCTGACAAGCGGGTCAGCGCCGCCGCGCGGGAACCTCTGTCCAGTGCGCCGGACGCGACAGCGCGGCCGGCAGCTTCGTCCGCGCGTTGCCACGTGCGGCGTTGACCTGCGGCTGCGTGAGGAACAGGCAGGTGCTCAGGTCCGCACCCGACAGGTCCGCGCCGCGCAGATCAGCACCGATCATGTCCGCCCGCGACAGGTCGGCGTTCGTGAGGTCGGCGCCGATCAGGTAGGCACCGCGGAAATCCGCGCTGCTCAGGTTCTTGTTGCGCAGGCGCGCGCCGATCAGGTCCGCGCCCCGGTAGGACTTCGCACTGCTGCGCAGCCGTTCGCTGGTGCGCAACAGCAACACGTTCACCTTCGCCCGGATCTCCGCCACGTCCAGCCGCAGGATGGCGTCCGGGTCGGCCTTCGTGTGCCGCTCGACCTCGCCGTAGGCCGCGCCGAGGTCGTCGTGCGGGTCGAGCCGCCGCGCTTCGGCCAGGTACCACAGCAGCTCGTGCAACTGCCGGACCACCGGAAACACCGCGAACATCTTCTGCCGCTCACCCGTGCGCCAGTCGACGCCGCGGAACACCGTCTGCGACACCCGCTGCCCGGCACCGAAGCAGTCGTAGACCGTGCAGCCGGGATAACCCTTCTGCCGCAACTGGTCGTGAATCCCGCACCGGTGGTCGGCCAGCAGGTTGCGGCACGGCGTGCCGGCGTCCTTGGTGGCCGCGAAGTCGGCGGACTTCGCGAACGGCAGTGCGACGCAGCACAACCCGAAACAGTTGGCGCAGTCGCCTTTCAGCTCGTCCATCGCGATCAGCCTACTGCGCCGCACCGACCGGGATCTCGCCTGTTCCGCGCCGGACGACCGTGCTGGGCAGGGTGACGGTGCGGGCAGGACGGGCGGGGTCGCTGATCCGCTCGATGGCGAGCCTGGCCGCGTGCCGGCCGATCTCCTGCGGATCCCGCACGATCGCCGACACCCCGAGACCGATCGACAGGTCGTGCTCGTCCAGCGCGATGAACGCGTACCGCCGCTGCCCGGCGATGCGGTCGAGCAGGACTCCGGTGCTGATCCCGAGGTTGAGGGCGAGCACGGCCGTCGGCGGCGCGGGCAGCGCCGCCAGACCGGCCATCGCGGCCCGTGCCTGCCCGGAACTCGTCAGACCCGCGACCACGAGGCCGGCGTCCGCGGTGACACCCCGCCGGGCCAGGCCCGCGTGGAAACCGGCCAGCCGCTGTTGCGCGCGAAACGAGTCCGGACGACCCGCCAGCACGGCGATCCGCGTGTGCCCCAGATCCACCAGGCCCGCCACGGCCTCCTCGACGGCGCGGTCGTCGTCGGTCATCACCACGTCCGCGGCGAGGCCGTTCGCCGGACGGCCGACGAGCACCACCGGCGTGCCGAAGAGGTGCTCCGGCGCGAGAAAACCCCGCTCGTCACCGTCGGGCATCATCATCAGGGCGCTGACCCGGCGGTCCACCATCGCCCGCGCCAGCTCCGGTTCCCGGGCCGGATCGTCCTCGGTGGAACCGATGAGCAGCTGCAGGCCGGCGCCGCGCAGCTCCCGTTCGGCGCCCGCGGCGACGCCGGCCTGGAACAGGTTCGTGAACCCCGCCGTCACCAGACCGACAGCGCCCGCCGGACGCCCGTGCCGCAGCTCGCGAGCCATCGGATTCGGCGTGTACCCCAGGCGCTTGACGGCGTCCATGACGCGAGTGCGGGTCTCCGGAACGACACGAGGTGAGTTCTGCAGGACGCGGGTCACCGTCGCGGTGCTCACCCCGGCTTCCTTCGCCACCTCGCGCAGAGTCACCCGCTGATGATCGAACTCGCTCAACCCGTACCGCCCTCCCGCGCGCGTTACGCCTGTCGTCTCCGAATGTAAACGTTGACATGGTCAGAAGTCATATCCACAATCGCCCATGTTGACGTTTACATGCAGGTGAAGGAGAGATGACATGGGCGCACGGCTCCTGGCGGTGATCGTGGCGGCTGCTTCCGCGGCGGCCGCTCTGACAGGCTGCCAAGCCGGCGGCGGTGACAACGCGAACCCGAAGGTGCTCACCTACTGGGCCTCGCAGCAGTCGCCGAGCCTGGACAGGGACAAGCAGATCCTGGAGCCCGAACTGCGCCGCTTCACCGAGCGCACCGGGATCAAGGTCGAGCTGGAGGTCATCCCCTTCACCGACCTGCTCAAGCGCATCCTCACCGCGACCACGAGCGGCAAGGGACCGGACCTGGTCAACCTGGGCAACACCTGGACGCCGTCCCTGCAGGCCACCGGCGCGCTGCTGGAGTGGGACGGCGCGATGATGGCCAAGATCGGCGGCGCGGACCGGTTCGAGAAGGTCGCGCTCAAGACGACGAGCGCGGAGGGGACCACACCGGTCGCCGTCCCGCTGTACACGAAGGTGTTCCAGCTCTACTACAACAAGAAGCTCTTCTCCGAAGCCGGGGTGAGCCGCCCTCCCGCCACCTGGGCCGAGCTCGTCGACGCCGGCAAGCAGCTGACCAGGGACACCACCGGGGACGGCAAACCCGACCAGTGGGGCCTGGGCCTGCGCGGCCAGGCCTACACCACCGCGCTGCACTACGCCTACATCCTCGGCTCGGCCCGCGGAGCGCGGTACTTCACCGGCGGCAAACCCGCGTTCGACTCCGCCGAGGCCGTCAGCGGGATCGAGCAGTACCTGTCCTGGATGGGCAAGGACAGGATCGTGAACCCGTCCGACGCCGAGAACGCCGACTGGGCCGACGTGTACGAGGCGTTCTCCAAGGACCGCGTGGCCATGATGCTCGTCCAGACCCTGGGGCAGACGCTGAAGGACTACGGCCTGTCCGAGGACCGCTACGGCGTCGCGCCCGTGCCCGCGGTCACGCCGGGAGGCAAGGACGTGGCGTCGTTCCTGGGCGGCACCAACGTGGCGATCTTCAAGAACACCGACAACCTCGACGGCGCCACCGAACTGGTCCGCTTCCTCACCAGCGTCGGCGAGCAGACCGTCCTCAACACCGCCTACGGCACCATCCCGCCCGTCAAGGACGCGGGCGACGCCGCGTTCCAGACCGACGAGGCGAAGGTCGCCCGCCAGACCATGGCCGATCGCGCGATCCCGTTGCCCCGCGTGGCGCAGGAGGCGCAGTTCGAGACGCTTTTGGGCAACGCGGTCACGTCCTGGCTGGCCGCCACCGCCACCGGCAAACAGCCCAGCGCCGAGCAGATCCGGTCCGAGCTCGCGTCGCTCTCGCAGAGGGTGGCGTCGGGCGGATGAGCATCAGGACCGACGTGAAACCGGAGACCCGCCGTCCCCCGACGGTCTCCGCCACTGCCCCGGCACCACGCCGCCGCCGGACGTGGACCCCGTACCTGTTCCTGCTGCCCGCGCTCGCGCTGGAACTCGTCGTCCACTTCGGACCGATGCTCGCGGGCCTGGTGATGAGCCTGCTCAAGCTCACCCAGTACCAGCTGGCGCGGTGGTGGGAGGCCCCCTGGACCGGGTTCGGCAACTTCGAGGTCGTGCTGGACGTCGACCAGCCGGTCGGCGCGTCGCTGCTCAGCTCGTTCCTGATCACCCTCGCCTTCACCGTCATCGTCATCGCGGCCTCGTGGGTGATGGGAACGGCGGCGGCGGTGTCGCTGCAGAACGCGAGGGTCGGACGAGGTGTGCTGCGCACGCTGTTCCTCGTCCCGTACGCGCTGCCCGCGTTCGCGGCGGTGATCACCTGGCGGTTCCTGTTCCAGCGCGACAACGGGATGGTCAACCACGTGCTGGTCGACCAGCTGGGCGTCCTCGACGAGAACGCGTTCTTCCTGCTGGGTTCCAACGCGTTCTGGGCGCAGTGCGTGGTGGCGGTCTGGCGGCTGTGGCCGTTCGCGTTCCTGATGCTGATGGCCGGTCTCCAGTCGATCCCCGGCGAGCTCTACGAGGCCGGCACGCTCGACGGCGCGGGCCCGTGGCGCCAGTTCCGCGAGATCACCCTCCCGTTGCTGGCACCGGTGAACCAGGTGCTGGTCCTGGTGATGTTCCTGTGGACGTTCAAGGAGTTCGAGACCCCGTTCGTGCTGTTCGGCGGCAGTGCGCCCGAACAGGCACGGCTGATCAACGTCGAGATCTACCAGAACTCGTTCGTGACGTGGAACTTCGGTCTCGGTGCCGCGATGAGCGCCGTGCTGCTGCTGTTCCTGCTGCTGGTGACCGGCGTCTACCTGCTCGCCACGAGGAGGAAAGTCCATGAGGCATGAGACCTCCGGCTACCGGATCTTCCGCTGGAGCACCCTGACCGTGCTGACGATCTTCGTCTGCGCCCCGCTGTTCGTCATGGCGAGCACCGCGGTCAAACCGCTCAACCAGGTGCAGAGCGACTTCACCTGGCTCCCGGCCGAACCCACGCTCGCACCGTTCGTCGACATGTGGTCCACCGTGCCGCTCGCGCAGTACTTCGCCAACTCGATCATCGTCGCCGGCGCCACCACGGTCGCGTCGGTGACGGTCGCGATCCTGGCCGCGTACGCCATCAGCAGGTGGCGGTTCCGGGGCCGCGAGGCGTTCCGGCTGGCCGTGCTGTCCACCCAGATGTTCCCCGGCATCCTCTTCCTGCTGCCGCTGTTCCTGCTGTTCGTGCTGGTGGACCGGTACACCGGCCTCGGCCTGGTCGGCAGCCGCACCGGCCTGACGATCACGTACCTGACGTTCTCGCTGCCGTTCGCGATCTGGATGCTTGTCGGCTACTTCCAGACCATCCCCCGCGAGCTCGACGAGGCCGCGAAGATCGACGGAGCCGGACCGCTGCGGTTGCTCGTGGGCATCCTCGTACCGGCGGCCAGGCCCGCCATCGTCGCGGTGTCGATCTTCTCGTTCATGGTGGCGTGGGGCGAGGTGCTCTTCGCCTCCGTGCTCACCGACGAGCGCACCCGCACGGTGGCGGTGGGGCTGCAGGCCTACGCCAGCGAGTCGAACGTCTACTGGAACCAGGTGATGGCGGCCTCGCTGGTCGTGTCCGCCCCCGTCGTCGTGGCGTTCCTGCTGCTGCAACGACACATCGCCTCAGGAATGACCGCGGGAGCCGTGAAGTGACCTTGACCGATGGCAGGCTGGGCGCACGCCCGGCCCGATCGCTGGTGGACCACGTCAACGCCGTGGAACTGACCGACGAGCTCGACGCCGTGCGCGAGTTCGTGCTCATCGACCTGGCCCACGCCCTCATGCTCACCCAGCAGGGCATCTTCACCCGCCACCACGGCCGATCCGTCGTGGCGGCACTGCTCAAGCTGCTCGACCACGACCCGCGCACCCTGCTGGCGTCCGACCCGGAGATCGGCACGATCACGTTGCAGCTGGAGCGCTACCTGCACGACGAGTGCGGCCCGGCCGGGCTCGACATCCAGCGCGCCCGCAGCCGCATCGACCAGAAGGCCACCGGTGTGCGCATGGCCGACCGCCGCGCGCTGCTGGAGGTCGTGACCGAACTGCTGCGCCTGGCCGAGACCCTGCTCGAGTGCGCGGACAGCTACGACCAGGTGATCGTGCCCGGCTACACCCACCTCCAGCACGCCCAGCCGACGTCGCTGGGCCACTACCTCAACGCCCACTACTGGACCACGTCGAGGAACCTCACCCGGCTGCTGCAACTGCACGAGCGTCTCAACGAGTGCCCGCTGGGCGGTGCGGCGTACAGCGGCACGGCCTGGCCGATCGACCGGGACGCGACCGCCACTTACCTGGGGTTCGCCCGCCCGGTGCGCAACGCCCGCGACGCCGGGCTGGCCTCGATGGACACGTCCGCGGAGCTGGCGGGCGTCCTCGGGCTGGTGCTGTCCGGCCTGAGCAGGTGCGCGTCGGACCTGTACTACTGGTCGTCCTCCGAGATCGGAGCGGTGCGCCTGCACCCGTCGCTGTGCGGAACGTCGAGCATGATGCCCCAGAAGCGCAACCCCATCGTCCTGGAACGCATCCGCGGCCTGGCGGGCGACGCGGCCGGGTGGGGCGCGAGCAGGCTGGGGCTGCTGCACTTCGCCACGTCCACCGACGCCGACCAGGGCTACGTCCACAACCGGATGCCCGAGTACTGCCGGGAAACCGCGGGCGCGGCAGGTCTGCTGCGGGAGGTGCTCGCCACGCTCAAGGTCGACGTCGAGCGGCTCGAGTCCTCGGCGGGGCGTCACTGGTCGACGGCGAGCGCGCTCGCCGACGACCTCGTGAGCACCCGCGACCTCAGCTTCCGCGCCGCCCACGAGGTGGTCGCCAGGTTCATCGCCGCACACGAGGCGGCCGGTGAACCGGACGGTGCCGTGCGACCCGAACTCGCCGAGGAACCGTTGCGGCAGTACTCCGCGGCGCGGCTTTCGTCCGTCCTCGACGCGCGGTCGTTCGTGGAGAGCAGGACCAGCGCGGGAGGCACGTCCACCGCCCGCCTGCGAGAACTCGCCGCCGAGGCCGCGGACGACCTCGACGGGCACCGGTCCAGGGTGAACGCCCAGCTCAAGGGCATCGACCAGGCGACGCGCCGACTCCTCGCCGACGCCAGGGCACTGGTGGCCAGCGACTGAGGTGTCGCGGGCGGCTCATTTCGGTGTCGCCGCCCGCAACGCCCGCGGCTCAGTCATCAGCTCGTCCAACTGCCTCTCGGCACGCTCGGCACGGGTCACCGTCTGGGCCCGCGCGTCCTCCACCACGCCCAGGGCCTGACGCACCGTCGCGAGCTGCTCGACGCCCTCCTGCTCGGCCTGCGCAAGCCGCACCTCGAACGGCCGCCAGTCGCGCAGGCGCGCGCCGATCAGATCCGCCCTGGTACGACATCGCACTGCCGCCCAGCCGTTCACTGGTGCGCAACAGCGGGGAATTGCTTTCCGGAATTCCACCTCACCGAATGCGCGCGTAACACCACGGGAGTTCGCGACGACTTCCGCACGGACCGACTATCCGGAAGAGGTGGGGCGAATGCCGTCGACGCGTACGACCGAAGGACTGTGGAGGAAGATCCCTTACACCACGAAGGACAAACTGCGCGCCATTTCGTTCGACCAGGACAAACTCGACGTGAAGTTCAGCGGCAACGGCGCCTGGGTCTACCTGGAGGGCATGGAGGTCACGCTCGGCAAGGAGGTCTTCGGCGCCCACATCACCATCACCAAGTCACCGGTCGGTGACCTGCGCACGGACAGCGACCCGTGGACCCTGTGCCACCTCACCCTGCAACGCGCCCACAACAACCACGTCTTCTACAAGTACGACCCGGAAACAGAGACGTTCAAGACGACCAGTGAGGTCATCGACCCCGACGGCAAGCACCGCGCGGCCAAAGACCACTTCCGAATCGAGGAGTCCCAGATCAACGACTCGAAACTCGTTTCGGCCGTCAAGGACGACATGGTCCAGATCTTCGTGAACATCATCTGATTCTTCTTTTCCCGGCACCTGCCTGAACCCATTGCCCCGGACGGCTCAACGAATTCGCCGACTTCGTCCGGGTATTTCCGCGCGCCGCGTTCACCTGCGGCTGCATCAGGAACAGGCAGGTGCTCAGATCCGCACCAGATCAGGTCCGCGTCCCGGTACGACTTCGCGCTCGACCGCAGTCGTTCGCTGGTCCGCAGCAGCAGGACGTTGACCTTCGCCCTGATCTCCGCGACGTCCAGCGCCAGAACGTGGCCGGGATCCGCGATCGTGTGCCGTTCGACCTCGGTGTGGGCGTCGTCGTGCGGGACGAGCCGGTGGGGTACCAGAGGAGCTCGCACAACTGCCGCACCACCGGGAACACCGCGAACATCTTCCGCCGCTCGCGGCGATGAACAGCGCCCTGGCGCGGGTCAGGGTGGGCTGGGGCGCCGTGGCCAGCGCCCGTTCGAACTGCTGGCGGCCCTCACCGAGGAAGCCGCCCGCGTACCAGTGGTAGCGCAGCGCCGCCGCGAGCGCAAGCCTGACCTCGTGGTCGGCGTCGCAGTCCAGCGCCGCCAGCAGGTTGGGGTGTTCGAGCCGCAACCTGGCCAAGGCCTCCACCTGGCCGTGGCCGAACCAGCGGTCGTCGTTGCCCTGGGCCAGGGCGAGATAGAAGTCGCGGTGCCGCAGCAGCAGCCGTTGCTCCTCACCGGACTCCGCGAGCCGCTCCCGCGCGTACTGCCAGAGCGTCTCCATCAGCCGGTAGCGCGGCCGGCCCTCGACCTCGGTCGGCACGACGACGGACTGGGCGACCAGCCGGTCGAGCAGGTCCAGCACCTCCTGCTCGGCGATGCCGTCACCAGCGCAGACGCATTCGACGGCGTCCAAGGCGAAGGTGCCGACGAAGACCGACAGCCGGTTCCACAGCAGCCGTTCCGCGTCGGTGCACAGCTCCCAGCTCCAGTCGATCGTCGCGCGCAGCGTTCGCTGGTGCGGCCGGGCAACTCGGGAACCACTCGTGAGCAGCGCGAACCGGTCCTCGAGCCGATCGGTCACCTGCTCGACCGTGAGAGTCTGCAGCCGGGAGGCGGCCAGCTCGATCGCCAGCGGAATCCCGTCGAGCTCGGCGCACAGCCGGGTGACCACCGCCCGGTTGGCGTCGGTGATCTCGAAACCGGGACGCACGGCGGCAGTCCGCTCCTGCAGCAGGTCGGCCGCCTCCTGCGCTGCCAGGGGCGCAACGGCGATGATGTGCTCACCCGTGAGACCCAGACGTTCCCGGCTCGTGGCGATGACGTGCAGTTCCGGGGCCGCGGACAGCAGGGTGTGGGCCAGCTCCGCGCACGCGTCGACGAGGTGCTCGCAGTTGTCCAGCACCAGCAACGCCCTGCGCGCGGCCAGCAGAGCCGTGAGCTGCTCCAGGGCCGGGCGGGCGTCGCGCTCCGGCAGATCCAGCGCGGCCGCGACCGCCCTGGCCACCGCCGCCGCGTCCCGCACCGGAGTCAGGTCCACCAGCCACGCCCCGCCGGGGAACGCGTTGACCACCGCGGCAGCCGCCTCCAGCGCCAGCCGGGTCTTGCCGACCCCACCCGTCCCGGTGAGCGTCAGCAGCCGTGCGGTGCTCAGACGACTGCGGATCTCCCTGATCTCGCGGGTCCTGCCCACGAAGGAGCTGAGGGGCGTCGGCAAGCTCGTGGCCTGCGGTGCGACGACGGTCATTTGCCCGTCTCCCGTTCGCCGGAGAACCCTCATGCAGCGCAGCGCCACACGCCCGGAGCTGGCATTTTAGGTTTGCCACCGCCCGCCCGCATCTTCAGCTAACGCCGCAACGCCCGCAGTTCTCCCGCCGCCTCGTCGAGCTGACGCTCCGCCCGTTCCGCCCGGACCAGCGTCTGCGCCCGCGCGTCTTCCACCGCCGCCAACGCCTGCCGCATCGCCGCCACCTGCTCCGCGCTCTCCTGCCTGACCTGCGCCAACCGCGCGTCGAACTCACCACGAGTCCGCTCCAGCTCACTGCGGGCGTCGGCGGCGGTCTGCTCGGCGCGTTCCGCACGCACGACGGCGGCGTCGCGGGCCTTGGCCGACCGGCTGACCGTGTCGGCGGCGTCGGAACGTGCCTGCTCAGCGGCCTGGACGGCGGCGTCGGCGGTGGACTTGGCCTGTTCGACCTCCGCCTGGGACGCGGCACGCGCCTGCTCGATCTCCGCCGCCGCACCGGCTTCGACCTGATCGACTTCAGCCGCGGCAGCGGCTTTGACCCGTTCGATCTCGGCTGCGGCAGCAGCTTTGACTTGCTCGACCTCGGCCGCGGCACTGGCTTTGACCTGGCCGATCTCGGCTGCGGCAGCGGCGCGGACCTGCTCGACCTGAGCCGTCGCCGCCGAGTTCGCCTGCTCGATCTCCTTCGCCGCCTGCCGCCGTGCTTGCTCGGCGTGCTTCACCGCATCGGCCCGCGCCTGGTCCGCCGCCTCCTGCGCCTGGCGCACCTTCTCATCCGCCTCGGCCCTGATCTCTTCGATCACGGCCGCCGCCTGCACCCTGACCTCGGCGATCTCCGCCTCGGCCCGCTCGGCCGCCTCCTGTGCGGCCTGCCTGGCCTCGTCCCGCTCGGTCAACGCCCTGTCGGCGGCCTCGTCGGCTTCCTCCGCCGCCCGCACCGCCTGTTCGGTCGTCTCCTCGGCGGCCTTGCGCGCCTGCTCCGCGGCGTGCCGGCGACGTTCGGCGGACGCCAGCTCGGCCTGCGCCTCGGCAACCCGTCGCGCGGCCTCGGCTTCGGCCGCCTGGATCTGACTCTCGGCAACGCTCGGGTCCGCCATCGCGTTCAGCTCGCCGACGGCCCGTCCGAGCGTCTGCGTCATCTGCTCGGACAACACCCGGAAGCGGTCGAGGATCTCTTCGGCCCTGATCTTGGCGGTACCGGAGACCCTCGGGAGATTCGTCACGGTGACGACCTCCAGATTTTGCTCGGGCTCCGCGGCCAGCCGCTGACGCTCCCTCCACGCCCGCCACCGCGTGTGCTCCGGCAGGTCGCAGTACTCCGAGGGCCTGCCGGGCCCGCCACCTCGAAAAACGGGGCGGTCACAGCCGGGGAAGTTGCAGCTCGTCTCCACCGCAATATCGTAGCAGCATTACGTGTGCAGTTACGTTATCCAACGCAACGCTACCCAATTGGGCACCGAAAAGCTGACCGCCGATAAGTGAACGTTATCGGCGGTCAGGTCCGACGAGGGTCTGCCCCGGAATCAGCTCGCCGAGCACGGAGAACCGGCTGCCGGGGCATGAGGTCAAAACATGGGCCTCGACTTCGGCGGCGACGTCTGTGCGCACCCGCCGGCCGCTTCCTCAACGCGGGTCGTCAACCTCTGCGCCCCGGTGGAATCACGGTGCTCTGCCTGACAGACCACCCGGAGTTCCCCGCCGTCGTCGACGGCATCGCCGACTACGCGCGGATGGCGGCGAACCCCTGGGTCCGCCCTGAGCCAAGGGTTTGAGCACCACGCGAAGGCACCCCTGTCCCCGTTAGGCCGAACGGGCGGCATTGAGGAAATCGGACTAACGCACTGCGGAGGGTGGGCGAGGCAGTAGTACGACAGAAACGGGGGGACCGTGACCACAGTGCTGCTCGTCCGCCACGCGGACATCGACCTGCCGCCGAGCTCCGACGACCCGCCGCTCAACGAGCCCGGCCGCCACCGCGCCGAGCTGCTGGCGCGGATCATGGCCGAGGCCGGGGTGACCGCCATCGTCACCTCGGTGTTCCGGCGCACCAAGCAGACCGCACAACCCCTCGCATCACGAACGCAGCTGCACCCCGTTGTCGCCGGGCCCGGGCTGGCCGACGAGATCCGTTCCGGATCGCTGGGCGAAGTCGTCCTGGTGGTCGGTCATTCCAACACCGTTCCCCCGCTCGTCGGGGAGCTCGGTGGTACGCCGAGCCCGATCGGCGAGAGGGAGTTCGACAACCTCTTCGTCGTCACGGTGGACGCGGGCGGGGTGCGGCTCAAGTACGGAGAGAGGGAACCCTGATGGTCTGCTTCATCCTGCCCACCCACGTCCTGCTGGAACTGGCCGAACGTGGCGAGATCGACCTCCGTGAGGCCGCCAAGGCCGCCGTCGCCTCCGCCGGCATGCACGCACGTCGTGCTGCCGTGACCGCTCTGGTGCAGAGCCTCGGGGTCGAGGCCGAGCTGATGCCGCCGCCGCAGGAGAGGAAGGTCGTCTACGACGCCCAGCACGGCGTCGAGCTCCCCGGTGTGCTGCGGCGCGGCCCGGACGACGGCCCCCACGCGGACAAGGCGGTCAACGACGCGTTCGACAACGCCGACAGGACCTACGACTTCTACCGCGACGTGCTCGGCAGACACAGCGTCGACGGCAACGGCGCCGATCTCATCTCGACCGTGCACTACCGCCGCGGATTCGACAACGCGTTCTGGGAAGGCACCCAGATGGTGTACGGCGACGGCAGCGGCAAGATCTTCAAGGTCGGCAGCCTCGCCGCCGACACCTCCGTGGTCGCGCACGAGATCACCCACGGCGTCGTCCAGTTCACCGCCGGCCTGGTCTACAGCAAGCAGTCCGGCGCGCTCAACGAGTCGTGGGCCGACGTGTTCGGTTCGGTGATCAAGCAGCACACGCTCGGACAGACCGCCGACCAGGCCGACTGGCTGCTCGGCGCGGGCATTCTCGGCACCCAGCTGCCGGGCAGAGCACTGCGGTCGATGAAGGACCCGGGCACGGCGCACGACTTCGACCGCCAGCCCGCCCACATGGACGACTACGTCGACCTGCCCGACAACGGCGACCCGCGCAACGACAACGGCGGTGTGCACATCAACTCGGGTATCCCGAACAAGGCGTTCTACCTCGTCGCCACCGCTGTCGGCGGGCACTCGTGGGAGAAGCCCGCCCTGATCTGGTATGACGCGCTGGCCACGCGACTGCAGCGGAACTCGCAGTTCAAGGACGCGGCGGAGGCCACTGTCGCGTCGGCGAAAGAGCTGTACGGTGACGATGAAGCCGGCATCGTCCGCTCGGCATGGCGGGAGGTCGGGGTCCTCTGAAAGTCACAGTCGTTCGCGGCGGCGGGCTCGCGGGACTCGTGAGCTCGACCGCCGTCGACACCTCCGCACTCGCCTCGGCCGACGCCGCGGCGCTGCGAGCACGCGTCCAGCGCGCCTCGCTGGCCGACACCCAGGCAGGCGCCCCGCAGCCGGACCGCGAGCTCGTCGAGATCCTCATCGAGGACGACGACGGTGCCGTGACGGCGATGAACGCCGATGAACTCTCCCCCGGTGTGCGCGAGCTCATCGAGTGGGTCGAGTCGGCTCCTGACCGGACCGAGCAGCTGGGGCCTCCGGGACCGTAGGCAGGCGGCGCGCACCGGAACCGTCGCGTCCCAGCACGTCGCGCGGGTTGGTCAGGTGGCACACCTTCAGCGACAGACAGCCGCACCCGATGCATTCGGTCAGGTCGTCGCGGAGCGCGTGCAGCTGCGCGATGCGGGTGTCGAGCTCGGTCCGCCACGCCGCGGACAGCCGAGCCCAGTCGTCACGGGTGGGCGTGCGCTCGCTGGGCAACCGGTCCAGGGCTTCCTTGATCGCGGTGAGTGAGATGCCGACGTGCTGCGACGCGCGGATGAACGCGACCCGGCGCAACGTGTCGCGGCTGTAGCGGCGCTGGTTGCTGGCCGTCCGGGTGCTGCGGATGAGGCCTTTGCGCTCGTAGAAGTGCAGCGCGGAGATGGCGACGCCGCTGCGGTCGGCGACCTGTCCGACGGTGAGCTCGTGGAACGTGGTGTGGGCCCTCGGCATGGAAGTCGACCTTAGCGCTTGACCTCAACCTCGGTTGAGGCCAGAGGATCGGTGGCGCCCACGACTCACGATCAAGGAGCCTCCGTGACCACCGTTCTCGTCATCGGCGCCACCGGGAAGCAGGGCGGCGCCGTCGCCGAGCTGCTGCTCGACCACGGCCACGACGTCACCGCCTACGTGCGGTCGCCCGAGTCGCCGGCCGCGCGCCGGTTGTCCGCCGCCGGGGCGCGGCTCGTCATCGGCGACCTGGCCGACGCGCAGGCGCTCGACAACGCCGCGAAAGGCGTGGACGCGATCTTCGGCCTGTCCGTTCCGTTCGGATCTGGAGGGAAGGATGAAGAGGTCGAGCAGGGGCGTCTTCTGGTCGACGCCGCCGCACGGACCGGCGCGCACCTCGTCTACTCCTCGGTGCGCGGAGCCGGGCGGGTGGCGACGACCGACATCGACCACGCGGACAGCAAGCAGCTCGTCGAGGCGTACCTGCGCGACCAGCCGGTGCGCTCGACCGTGCTCGGACCGGTCTACTTCATGGAGAACGTGCTGAACGTCGGGTTCAGCCGCCTCACCGACGGCGTTCTGGCCAACCCGTTGTCCGCGGGCAAGCCGCTCGACCAGGTCACCGTCCGGGACATCGCGGGCCTCGCCGTGCACGCGATCGAGAACCCGGACCTGCTCGTGGGCAAGCGGATCGACGTCGTGTCCGACCGCGTCACCGGTGAGGAGGCGGCCCGGATCCTCAGCGAGGTGCTCGGCCGGGAGATCCCGTACCGGCAGATGCCGCTCGACCAGGTCCGGCAGTGGGCGGGCGACGAGATCGCCGACATGTTCGGGCGGTTCGAGGCCAACACGGACTTCGCCGACCTCGACGCGCTGCACGCCGCGCACCCGGCCGTGCGGTGGCACAGCTACGCCGACTGGGCCAGGACCGTCGACTGGGACCGCGTTCTGCACTCCTCAGCGAGCTAGCACGTCGATCGAGCGCAGGGTCGCCACTACCAGGGCTTGCGTCACGGTGACGATCTCGCTGACGCTGACCTGCTCGCGGGGGCCGTGGGCGAGGCGGACGTCGCCAGGCCCGTATTGCAGCGTCGGAATGCCCGTCCCGGCGTAAAGCCGCAGGTCACTGCCGTACGGCGCGCCGCGCTCCGGTGGCGGCGCCGCACCGGTGACGTCGGCGTGCGCGGTCCCGACCAGGAGCGCGAGCGGGTGGCCGGAGGGGAGCCGCCCGCTCGCGAACTGGCCACCTGGCCACGTCACGACGGCGGGGTGGGAGCGCAGCCACGGGTCGGCCGCGCACGCTTCCGCCACGCAGGCCTCCAGTTCGGCGCGGGCGTCGGCGGGATCCTCACCGAGCTGCACGCCCAGCCGTCCCTCCGCCACCAGCAGGTCGGGGACGCTGCTCGCCCAGTCGCCCGCCTGAACCGTGCCGACCGAGAGCGGGTACGGGATCGGGTACTCGGACATGAGCGGATCGGGGCGTGCGTTGCGGCGGGTCTCCAGCCGGGCGAGCGCCTGGTGGACGGGCAGGTAGGCGTCGATGGCGCTGACGCCCGCGTACCGGGTGCTGCCGTGGGTGGCGCGGCCGGGCACCTCGACGCGGAACGTGAGAGCGCCCGCGTTTGCCGTCATGAGCGCACCGCTGGTCGGTTCGGTGATGATGCAGGCGTCACCGGTGTGGCCGCGTTCGAGGGTGCCGAACGCGCCGAGCCCGCCGTCCTCCTCGCTCACGACGAAGTGCGCGGCAACCCTGCCGCGTGGCTGCACGCCGGCCGCGCGGATCGCGGCGAGCGCGGCCAGGATCGCGACGACACCGGCCTTCATGTCGCACGCACCTCGGCCGTGCACGACGTCTCCGGTGACCCGCGGGCGGAACGGATCTCCCTCCCACTGCGCGAGGTCGCCGGGTGGGACGACGTCGACATGGCCCTGGAGGATCAGCGTCGGTCCGTCGCCTCGCGTCTCGCCGACCAGCCCCCACGCCTCCGTGCGCGGTGCCTCGCTGCCGGGAAAGCGTTCGTGCGCGCGCAGTTCGGGCAGGTTCATCGACCACAGGTCTACGTCGAGGTCCAGGCGTTCCAGGTGCCCGGCGAGCAGGTGCTGCAACTCCGACTCGGCGGCACTGCCCGTCACGCTGGGCACCTCGAGCAGCTCCAGCAGAAGCCGTCCGATCGCCGCCTCGTCCACCGCGGCCAGCGCCGCTGCTTCGACATCGTTCGTGGTCACAGGCCGAAGACTAGGTTCGCGTCGGCCGTGCATACAATCGCCATTTGCGGCGCACTACGGCGTCTTTTTTGCATAGAAGCCGCAGGTCTGGCGGATTTTTGCGCCATGCCGCACGCTCCCGGCATGGACTCCATCGACGAGGCGATCATCCAGTGCGTCGTGCGCAACGCCCGCGCCACCTACGCCGAGATCGGCAGGGCCGCCGGACTGTCCCCGTCCGCGGCCAAGAGACGCCTGGACCGCCTGGTCAAAACCGGCGCGATCCGCGGCTTCACCGCGCTGGTCGACCCGCAGGCCCTGGCCTGGCACACCGAGGCGTTCGTGGAGGTCTACTGCGCGGGCAACCCGACTCCGGCCGACCTGCGCGAGGCGTTGGACGGCATCCCGGAGGTCATCGAGGCCTGCACCGTCTCCGGTGGCGCCGACGCGATGCTCTACCTCCTCGCCAGGGACATCCCGCACCTGGAACAAGCCATCCAGCGGGTGCGGTCCACCGCGCCGATCCAGCGGACCGAGAGCGCGATCGTGCTGTCCCGGCTGCTGAGCCGGCCGCGCCTGTGATCAAAGGGTCGTGGGCCGTCGCGGCTTAGTTGTGCTCCCGGCTGCGGATGAAGGGACCCTTCATCCACGGTGTAAGCGCCAGAACTGAGCCGCGACACACTACTAGGCGGGCCAGGACCTCAGCAGCGAGTCGAGTCCGTCGAGCGCCCGCGTCCACGACGCCTCCACCCCGCGCGGGTGGCTGTGGAACGCCCCGGCGCGCTCCAGTGAGACGTAGCCGTGGAACGTGCTGTGCAGCAGCCGTACGGCGTCGGTTTGGTCGGGTTCCCACAGGTCGTAGCCCCGCAGGATCGCGCGGGTCATCTCGGCGTGCTTGCCCGCCGCGCTGGTGGCGGCCGTGTCCGGGTCCAGCGCCATCTGCGTCGCCGTGTACCGGCCGGGGTGCTCGTGGGCGTAGCGCCGGTACGCGTTGGCGAACGCCACCAGCGCGTCCTTGCCCGAACGGCCGGCCAGCGCGTCCGCGACGCGGTCGGCCAGCTCGGCCAGGGCCAGCACCGCGAGCCGGACGCGCAGGTCGTGGGCGTTGCGGATGTGCGAGTAGAGCGACGCGTCCTTCACACCGAAGTGGCGGGCGAGCGCGGACACCGTCACGTTCTCGAAGCCGACCTCGTCCGCCAGCTCCGCGGCCGCCTGCGTGAGGCGGTCCGCGGTGAGACCCGCGCGTGCCATGCGCCACCCTTCCTAAGGTCCTTAATAATTTGCCTAGGACCTCTAGGCAAGCCTAGCGTTCCTCGACGTGAAGCCACTGACCGAACCCGACATCCGCGCGTCCTTCGTCAATTCCACCAAGGGCGAGGCGAAGCGCATGCACGTGCCCAAGGATCTCGCCGACCGGCCGTGGGACGACCTCGACTTCCTCGGCTGGACCGACCCCGCCGCACCCGACCGCTCCTATCTGGTGGCCGACCTCGACGGACGGCTCGTCGGCATCGCGCTGCGCCGGGCCGCGCAGGCCGGGCGGGCGCGCAAGACGATGTGCGCGTGGTGCCTGACCACGCATCCGGGGGACGGCGTGTCGCTGATGACGGCGCGCAAGGCCGGGAAGTCGGGCCAGCTGGGCAACTCGGTCGGCGCCTACGTGTGCGCGGACCTGCAGTGCTCGCTCTACCTGCGCGGGAAGAAAAGCGCGGGACCCGGCTCGCGTTTCCACGAGTCGATCTCGCAGGACGACCAGGCCGCGAGGATCGTCACCGGGGTGGCGGCGTTCCTCGCGCGGGTGGAGTCCTGATCAGAGCTCGAGCACCAGTTCGGCCGTGCAGGCACGGGCGCACGGCCACGGGTCGCCGCACTCGGTGCAGCCGGTCGTCGCGGGCAGGTGCGTGTCGAGCACCTGGACCGCTCTGGTCCGGTAGCGCTCCAGGTCCGACTCCCAGTTGTGGCGGGAGGACGCGGTCGCACTCGTCATGGTCATCAGTCCTCGGGTTGAGCTGCTGGACATCAGCATGCACCCGAGACGCGGTTTTGTGACGTGCATTACGCGAATCAAGACCGTGTTGCGTGAAATTCGGAAAAACGGGTAGCAAGGCAACCGGATCTGGACGACGTCGGGCGGCATCATGTCCACATGGACATACCGGCGTCGCTGGCCGCGGCCGCGCGTGGTGACCAGGCCGCGTGGGACGCGCTGGTCAGGCAGTTCAGCGGACTGCTGTGGTCGATCGCCCGCGCCCACCGCTTCAGCGACGCCGACGCGGCCGACGCCGTGCAGTGCACGTGGATCAAGCTGGTCGAGCACCTCGACGGCATCGCGGAACCCGAACGGCTGGCGGGCTGGCTCGCCACCACCGCGCGGCACGAGTGCCTGCAGCTGCTGCGCCGCGCGGGACGCCTGCCCGAACCCGCCGAGGAGATCGCCGACTCCCCCGACCCCGCCCCGGACGTCGACCACGCGATGCTCGTCGGCGAACGCAACGCCGCGCTGTGGCGTGTCTTCGAGGAGCTCCCGGACCGCTGCCGGCGTCTGCTGCGTGTGCTGATGGCCTCGCCGCCGCCCGCCTACGCCGAGGTCGCCCTCGCCCTGGACATGCCGGTCGGCAGCATCGGCCCGATCCGCCAACGGTGCCTGGGCCGGTTGAAAGCGCTGGTCAGGGGCAACGAGGTGCTGGAGGAGCGGTCATGAACGACGACGAGTTCCTCGACGTGCTGCGGGCCGCGGCCGACGAGTTCGACCCGGTCCCGGCGGGCGTGCTGCGTGACGCGAGCGCCGCACTGGCACTGCGGTCGCTCGACGCGGAACTGGCCGAGCTCGTCGAGGCCGAGGCCCTGGTGCGCGGCGACGAACCGGTGACGCTCGCGTTCGAGTCCGCGCACGTCACGCTGAACCTGGAGATCAGCGACGGCGTGGTGCGCGGGTTCGTCACCGGCGCCGAGGGCGAGGCGGTGGTGGAGACGCCGCGCTCACGCCGTGCGGTACCGATCAGCGACGGCTGGTTCACGGCGGCCGAAGTGCCGTCCGGGCTGGTGCGGGTCAGGGTGACGTCGCTGGACGGCACTCCGGTCGTCACGGAGTGGGCTCGCGGTTGATCCCTGTCCTGCGGCTGTGGGGACCGCCCGGCGCGTGGTCGTGCCAGGCGTCACGTGAACACCGACCGCCTGCCGCCGAACGAGATCGCCCGGCTGATCACCACGGGTCGGGAAGGCCTCGCCCGGTCGTGATCAGGCTGTGCAGGCTGCCACCGACGTAGTGCAGCCAGCCCGTGGAGCACGCGCCGAAGCACTCGACGTCCGGCACCAGGCCGACGTGGGTGAACCGCAACTCCGTGCCGCCGTCCACCGCGGCGATGTCGAACACGATCTCGCTGCCGGTCCACTCGTCCGGCACCGAGACGAACGACAGGTGGCTGTCGGTGACCCGCCAGACCACGCGGCGACCCGGTTCGAGCTCGGTCACGCGCTGACGGCTGTAGTGCTGCGGAGGATGCCGGTAGGTGAACTCGGCGCCTTCCTCGTCGGTGCCGCCTTCGACCTCGCCCGTCCACCAGGACCGGACGTCCAGGACGGCCGCGTAGACCTCGTCCGGTGACTGCTCGACGGTGTACGAGGTCGAGTAGCCGCGCTCTGTCCGTGTCGTCATGAGATCTCCCCCGTCTGTCGTTGGATCCGTTCGGCGATGCGCTTGATCCGCTGCAACCGGGCGTCCCAGGTCGCGCCGACCGAGGACAGCTGCGCGACCGCGCGGGCCAGCTGTGCTTCGTCCACCTCGTAGCGGCGCTCCCGTCCCAGCGGCGTCGCGTGCACCAGGCCGACGCGGTCGAGCACGCCGAGGTGCTTGGCGACCGCCTGCCGGGTGACGGGCAGCTGCTCGCTGAGCGTGGTCGCCGTGCCGCCGCCGTCGACGAGCAGCAGGTCGAGCATCCGACGGCGGGTCGGGTCGCCCACCGCGGACCACAGGTCGTCGTCGATCACGGCCGCGCGACCAGGCTGTTGGCGCGGGCGACCAGGCGCGGCAGGAAGTGGTCCCAGCCCTGGACGTGATCGGCGTACGCCTGCTCCAGCACGGCCGCCTCCCACCCGCGCTCGCGGAAGCCGGTCTCCTTGAAGCGCAACAGGGTTCCGTCGCCGGACGCGATGATGTCCATGGTGACGAGCAGCGAGTTGTCGTCTTCGTAGACCCAGCGGAACGCGAACCGGTGGGGCGGGTCGGCCTCCACGACGGTGAGCCGCTCGACCTTCGCGTCCGGCGAGTCCGGGTCGCCGAAGACGAGCCTGCCGGTACCGCCGGGCACCGGGTCGAGCTCGGCGTCGTCCGGCCACCACTCGCGCAGGTGCTCGGCGGAGCTGACCACCTCGTAGACCACCTCCGGGGTGGCGTCGATGTGCAGCTCGCGTTCGATGCTTCCGTACTCCACGAGATCCTCCCTTGAATGCAACCATCGGTTGCACGTCAACGTAGCCGGGAGGGATCGTTCGCGCAACCTTCAGTTGCACGTGTATTTGTGGGGCGGCCCGAGTCCTCCTCTCCGGGTACACGGGGAAACAGAAGGGGGAAACGACTCATGACCTGCTTCATCCTGCCCGCCCACCTGCTCATCGAGCTCGCCGAAACCGGCGGCATCGACATCCGCGACACCATCCCGACCCTGCTCGCCTCGGCCGCGCTGCACGCCCAGCGCGACACGCTCACCGAGGCGATCCAGTTCCTCGACCTCAACGCGGGCCAGCTGCGCGGGCCCGCGAGCGAGTTCAAGGCCGTCCACGACGTCCAGGGTGGCGACGAACGAGCCCTGCCCGGCGTCATGCGGCGCAAGGAAGGTGACGGCCCGGTCGGCGATCCCGCCGTCAACGACGCGTTCGACAACGCCGACAGGACCTACGACTTCTACCGCGACGTGCTCGGCAGGCACAGCGTCGACGGCAACGGCCTCAAGCTCGTGTCCTCCGTCCACTTCGGACGCGGCTTCGACAACGCCTTCTGGGACGGCACCCAGATGGTCTACGGCGACGGCAGCGGCAAGGTCTTCCAGTCCGGCGCCCTCGCCCGCGACCTGTCCGTCGTGGGGCACGAGATCACGCACGGCGTCGTGCAGTACACGGCCGGTCTGCGCTACCGCAAGCAGTCGGGCGCGCTGAACGAGTCGATGGCCGACGTCTTCGGCTCCCTGGTCAAGCAGCACGCGCTCGGACAGTCCGCCGACCAGGCCGACTGGCTCATCGGCGCCGGCATCCTCGGCACGCAGCTGCAGGGCGTCGCACTGCGGTCCATGAAGGACCCCGGCACCGCGCACCAGCTCGACCGCCAGCCCGCCCACATGCGCTCGTACGTCGACCTGCCCGACGACGGCAACCCCCGCAACGACAACGGCGGCGTCCACATCAACTCCGGTATCCCCAACAAGGCGTTCCACCTCGTCGCGACGCGGCTCGGCGGCAACGCGTGGGAACGCGCGGGCAAGGTCTGGTACGACGCGCTGGCCACGAAGCTCCGGGTGAACTCGAACTTCGCAGAGGCGGCCGCCGCGACCACGGCGTCGGCGCACGCGTTGTTCGGGAGTGCGGTCGCCGACGTGGTGCGTTCGGCGTGGAACGACGTCGGGATCGATCAGTAACCGATACAGTCCCGCCATGGACGGCGTACGGAACGAAACGAACAGCCAGCCCTCGGTGGTGATCCAGGTCCGCGACCTGCTCACGAGCCAAGGAGGGCTGGCTCTGCCCGCCGAGCCACCACCGCTGGCCGTCACACCCAGCGTGAAGTGGGCGAAGGAGCGCTACGGCATGCACGCCGTGGTCAACACGTCGATAGACAAGGCGCCGGACGGCGGCCTCCTGAAGGAAATGATCGGGTTCCTGCACCACAACGAGGTCGTGACTCCGCCCGACAACACCAGGCTCACGCTCCTGGTCGAAGGCACCCGCGAGCAGGCCGTCCTGCTGACGGACCTGGTCTTCGCGGTGCGGGCGCGCCGTCCGGCGGCACCGGCCTCCGGCATCGAGGTCTTCTCTGCGCAGCTGTTCCACAAGGTCGAGCCGAAGTGGTTCTACGCCGACCTGACGAGGCAGGACCGCGTGCCGGTGCGGCCGAACTCGGCACGCGGTGAGCGCGGCGAGTTCCCGTACTCGGTGCACGTCAGGGAACCCGAGCACTTCGCGGTCGATCTGGAGCTGGGCGACCAGGAGGTGGAGTGGGTGGCAGAGCTGCACTGGACCTGCGCGGGACGCTCGGGCGCGCTGGAGATCAGCAACCAGGGAGCGCCCTTCGTCAGCCGCCCGGCCCTGGGACGGCCGCGCTACGACTGGGACTTCAACACCCACCAGTGGCGCCGCGTCTGACCGTCACGCGAGCTCGGGGTGGATCGTGTCCCGGGTGACCGGCTGACCGCAGTGGCGGCACACCAGGTCGACCTGGACCGGCTGCCCGCAGGAGTGCCGGCGGATCAGCGCCGGACTGTCCACGGCCCACCGGTCGCCCCACTCGGTCAGCGCGAGCATGACGGGGAACAGCTCCCGCCCCGCCTCGGTCAGGTGGTACTCGTGCCGGGGCGGGTGCTCGCTGTAGAGCCGGCGTTCGACGATCCCCGCGGCCTCCAGCTTGCGCAGCCGGTCGGCCAGCATGTCGCGGGACGCGCCCGTGTACCCGGCGATGCGGGCGAAGCGGTGCACGCCGTAGCCGATCTCCCGCAGCGCCAGCAGCGACCACCGCTCACCGAGGACCTCCAGCGCCGCCGCGAGTGAGCAGGGGCGAACTCCCAGCGGCAGGTCGCCCATGCGCACGGGCTGCGGTTCGGTCATCTTCCCAGCGTAATCCAGTGTGTTGTGTTTTCCAACTCACTGCCCTACCGTGACGTCCAGTCGGTTGGAAAACACAACACACTCGTCGCGAGGTGCAGATGAGCGCGCAGACCAGCGAGTCCCGGATCAGCATCCCCGGGACGAGAAGCCACTTCCTCGAACCCGGCCGGCTGCGGTACCTCACCGGCGGCAGCGGCCCGCCGCTGGTCCTGCTGCACACCGTGCGCACCCAAGCCGAGCACTTCCGCCACCTGATCCCGTTGGTGCGGCAGCGGTACACCGTCTACGCGCTCGACCTGCCGGGGATGGGCTACTCGCAGATCGTGCCGGGCGCCTCCTACGACGAACCGGCCCTGCGCGCCGCCGTCACCCAACTCGTGACGCAGCTCGACCTGCACGACGTGACGCTGCTCGGCGAGTCGATGGGCGCCGTCCTCGCGCTCACCGCGGCGGCCGACCTGCCCGGCCGCGTCCGGCGGGTCGTGGCGGTGAACGCCTACGACTACGCCGGCGGCATCGCCAGATCCAGCCTCCTGGCCAGGCTGATCATCACCGGCGTGATCGCGCCGGCAGTCGGCCCGCTGCTCGCCCGGCTGGAACCCCGACCCGTCATGCGCGCCATCCTTCGTGGCGGCCTCGGCGACCCCTCCGCCCTGCGCGAGGACTACCTCGACGAGCTCCTGCGCGTCGGCAGCCATCCCGGTTATCCGGCCCGCGCCGTCTACCGCAACCTGCCGAGCCTCGTCGCGGCCCGCTCCCGTTATCCCGAGGTCACCGCGCCGATCCACCTCGTCTACGGGGAGAAGGACTGGTCGAGGCCCTCCGACCGGCAGGCCAACAGGCAGCTCCTGCCCGCCGCGGAGTTCACCGAGGTTCCCGGCGCCGGCCACTTCATCGCCCTGGAACGGCCCGACGTGCTGGACGCGGTCGCATGAGCGCGCTCCCGGCGAAGCTGACCGCCCACCCGTCGGTCCAGGCCGTGCTCGCCCGCCCCAGAACGACCCCGCCGACCGTCATCGACGCGACCTGGCTGCGTGACCTGTGCCTCGCGGCGGGCGCGGACGACGCGGCCGTGGTCAGCCTCGACCACCCCGACCTGGCAGGCGAACGCGAGCACGCGCTGACCGCGTTGCCCGGCACCCGCTCCCTGATCGCGATGGCGTTCCGGATGAACCGCGACAACCTCCGCTCCCCCGCCCGCAGCGTCGCGAACCAGGAGTTCCACAGACCGACGAACAGGCCAACCACGCCGCCCGCGCCGTCACCCAGGCGTTGCAGGACACCGGCTACCGCGCGCTCAACCCGTCGGTCGGCTTCCCGCAGGAGATGGACCGCTACCCCGGCCGCATCTGGGTCGTCGCGCACAAGACCGTCGCCGTCGCCGCGGGCCTCGGCGTGATGGGCCTGCACCGCAACGTGATCCACCCTCGTTTCGGCAGCTTCGTGCTCCTGGCCACCGTCCTGGTCGACGCGGAGGTGAGCGAGTACGGCCAGGCGCTGGACCACAACCCGTGCATCGACTGCAAGTTGTGCGTCGCCGCCTGCCCGATCGGCGCCATCCGCAAGACCGGGGAGTTCGACGCCCTGGCCTGCGCCACCCACAACTACCGCGAATTCATGAGCGGCTTCACCGACTGGGTGCAGACCGTGGCCGACAGCTCCGACGCCGCCGACTACCGCTCACGCGTCACCGACTCCGAGAGCGCGTCGATGTGGCAGAGCCTCGCCTCGCCGCCGGGGTACAAGTCCGGCTACTGCCTGGCGGTGTGCCCTGCCGGGGAGGACGTGCTCGGGCCGTACCTCGACGACCGCAAGGCGTTCATGGACACCGTGTTGCGGCCGTTGCAGGAGAAGAAGGAGACGCTGTACGTGCTGCCGGGGTCGGCCGCGCAGGAGTACGCGCAGCGGCGGTTCCCGCACAAGCCGACCAAGGAGGTCACCGGGGGCTGGCAACCACCAGCCGCAAGAAAGTCGTCCACTGGTGAGGCGTGAGCGGGAGTTCGGTGGCAGGCGACTTGCTGTCCCGGATGCCGACGCCGCGGCCCACTTCCACGCAGTTGCCGTCGCTGGCGCTGTAACTACTCTTGCGCCACCTGGTCATCACGAGCCTCCTCACCGATGATGTCGGTGATCAGCTTCCTCGTCTCGACTTCGTCCAACGCCGTCCGATCGAGTGACTTCAGCACCGTCTCGTAGCGTCCGACGGAAGCTCGATCCTCGAGGAAGACGTTGGCCCCTTCGCTCTCGAGGTAGACGATCTCCGGGATCTTCTTGAACTTGAGCAGATCGAAGTCACCCGCGAGGCCGGCATGTGGGCCGAGCGCGGTGGGAACCAAGCGAATCGTGAGGTACGGCCGCACCGACAGGCGGAGCAGGTGGTGGAGTTGCTCCGCCATCACGCTCGAGTCCCCGACCGGCAGCCGCAGAGCCTGCTCGTGCATGTAGATCTGGACGGTCCGGTTGCCGTCGAGCACCGATGTCTGCCGGATGACCCGGTTCTCGACGACCAGCCGCGCGTCCAGTTCCGGCAGCGGCTTGGCGAGGGCGAGGTGCCAGGTGTAGTCGGGCACCTGGAGGAGGCCGTGCACGACGTTCATCGACCAACCGGCGATCCCGGAGGCGATCTTCTCGTGCTCCCGCAGCGTGCGCACCCGATCCGGAACGCCGGAACCGTTGGGCTGCAACCAATCCCTGATGTGCGCATCGTGGTGCAGGCTCATCAGGTGGTCGAACTCGGCGGGCGGCGTGCGCAGCAGACCGAGCAACTTGGCCAGCTCGACGTCGGTCGTGCCTTCCTTGCCGTTGACCAGCTCCGAAACTTTGGCCTCCTGCCAGCCCAGCAGGTCGGCGGCGGCACGGTTGGTCAGGTCGGCCGCCCGCAACAACGCCCGTATCGCGTCACCGAACTCGCGGCCGCGCACCGTTGATCTCCGCAATGGCATGCGGGGACGGTAGAGCCGCTCTTCCGTTTGGCTCCACCCATTCGCCGCAGGTCAACCTGAAAGCATGTCGTTTGGCGGCCTTCCAAACTCACGGACACGTCTCCCGGTACGGCAGGCCGGGCACCCACCGCGCCCAGTCCTGTTCGGACAGACCTTGGCCCAGGATCCCGCAGGCGACTTCCAAAGGCTTGTCCAGCATGGAGGTCAGCGGCCTCAGGTTCCACAACCGCACGCCGTCCTCCACGTCCGAGGTCGCGAGCGCAGTGCCCTCCGGGCTGAACGCGAGCGGCCCTCGCGCGCGAGCGGGCAGCGACGGGCCGAGGCGGCGTGGTGTGGACGAGTCCGTCAGGTCCCACAGGACGACAGTCCCGTCGGGGCTGCTCGTCGCGAGAAGCCTGCCGCGTGGCGCGAAAGCGGCCTGTGCGACGGCGCCGCCGCTGAGGGGCTGGCCCACGCGGGGCCCGCCTTGGTCGCCGTTGGTGTCCCACACGAGTGCCGGGCCGCTGGTGCCGCCCGCCACGAGCACCCGGTTGTCGGCGGAGAAGGTCACCGTGGTGGCACCGGAGACGTTGCCAACGAGCGGGTCGGGTGCGCGTTCGGGATTGGCGGCGTCCCACACGCGGACGGTGCCGTCCGCGGCCACGGTGGCGATCATCGAGCCGTCCCTGGTGAACTCGACCGCCTGGACCTGGGTCCCCTGCCCGGCGAGCTCCATGACGTGCCGGGCTGGATCGTGTGCGTCCCACACGCTCGGGGTGTTGCCGGTCGCGCCGATCGTCGTTGTCACGTAGCGGTTCCCGTCCGGGGAGAACCTCGTGAGCGCGGTCGAGGGTTTCAACTGGTGAGACTGCCGGGGGTGACCGGGGTCGCTGATGTCCTGCAGGGTCTCGCCCGCCGCGAGCGTGCGGCCGTCCGGGGCGAACGCGACCGCGGCGGGCCGCTGGGGCGAGATGCGGGTCAGGGGCTCACCGAGCAGTGCGGGTGTGCCGGACAGCCGCCACAGGGCGGCGCGGTCCTCACCGCCGATGGCGAGCATCGTGCCGTCGGGGCTGAACGCGACGCTGTGCGCGCCTCCTCCAAACGGCGCGCCGATCGGTTGCGGGCGGAATCTTCCGGTCAGGTCCCAGATCGAGTCGTCCACGACGAGGCTGCGTCCGTCCGGTGAGAACGACACCGACTCGGCGGTGACGGCGGGCACCACGTCGTCGACTCGCCTCGGGGCCAGAGGGTCTCTGACGTCCCACAGCGTGGTGCCGCCGGGGCCGCCGGCGGTGGCGAGCAGGTGGCCGTCCGGCGAGAAGTCGAGGTCCTTCATGAACTCGGACCTGAGCGGCAGCACCGACACGATGCGTGGATTGGCCGGGTCGGAGACGTCCACCAGTGAGGCGCCGCCGTCGGTCACCACCGCGGCCAGCCCGCGCACCGGGGAGAACGCCGCGTCACGAACCTCGACCGGCAGTCGGCCCGCCAATCGGGGTCGTGCCGGCTCGCTCACGTCGAACAGGTCCCCTCCGACCGCCAGCAACTCGCCTCCTGGGGCGAAGCCCACGGCGGTGATCGCGCTCTGCCCGCCTCCCGGGGAGAAGGACCAGCCGACCACGAACGGTTGCCCGGGATCCGAGGTGTCCCACAGCCACACCTCGGAGCGGGTGGCGATGGCGAGCGTCCGGCTGTCGTCGGCGAAGGCCATCGCCGTGATCGGACTCGAGTACCAGCCCACCACCGGGCCGACGCGGTGTGGCGTGGTTCGCGTCAGCTTCCAGAACAGGGCCCGGCCGCCGCTGTCCGAGGTGACCACCATCCGCCCGTCCGGCGAGAAGACCGCCCGCCGCAGGTCCCAGCCGGGCACGGCGAGCCGGTGTTTCGGGCGGGGCAGGTCGGAGGCACTCCACAGCGTCACCGCACCGTCGGTGCCGGCACTGGCCAGCACCTTCGCGTGGCGAGCCCTCACAACGTGGGACTGACCCGGCAGACCGCCCAGAATGCCGCTGCCGGCCAGCGCCTCGCTGATGGCGGCATTCGCGGTGGCGTTGCCCGGATCGATCCGCGCGGCGGCCACACCGAACGCCAGCGTGAACCCCGGTGCCACGGTGGCGAAGGTCCTGGACTGGGCGATGAGCTGCTCGACGACCGCGACGCGTTGGCGTTGCTCGGCTTCGGCCTGCCGGTCCTGGGCGATGAGCTGCCGGTTGTAGGCGACCGCCGCGGCGACCACCGCCAGGACCAGCAGGAACGACAGCACGGTCACGGTTCGCCTGCGCAGCCTCCAGTCGTGCCGGACGCTCGCGTGCAGGAAGTCCTCGGCGGTGGCGGAGAGTTGCACCCGCGTCACGTCGTCCCGGGCCGAGTGCAGGTGGGCTCCCTGCCACAGCCGCGAAGGTGCCTGGCCGGAGGTGCGCCAGTCGGCGGCGGCGTGCTCGACGGCGCGGCGCGTGCGGAGTGCGGCTGCGTGTTCGGTGATCGCTCCGGCCAGAGGTGGCCACTCCGTCAGGAACGCCTCGTGCGCGACGCCGATGACCGTCTCGCCAGCGATCGTGTCGGTGGTGAGCAGGCGGCGGGCGACGAACTCGGCGAGTTCCGGGAACGAGCCGCGGTGCACGTGACGGCGTGTGGGCTGACCGCGTTCGTCCACGGTGACCAGCGACAGCAGTGCCGCGAGGACGTCGCGTTCCGGGCGGCCCGACGCGCGCAGGGCTGCGTCGGCCTCTTCGAGCAGTGCGCCGCGGACGCCTCCCAGGGCGTCGTAGCGGGCGGACGAGAGCTTGCCGCCGCGCCCGACGCCGTCGCTGAGCCTGGCCAGGGTGAACGCGAGCAGCGGCAGCGCGGTGCCATCACCGGTGTCGTCGATCATCCTGGCGACGAGCTGCTCGTCGATCGTGATGCCAGCGACCGCGGCAGGCCGTTCGATGACCTGGCGCAGCGCCTCCCGGCGCAGCGGGGTGACCGGGTAGACGCGGGTGCACAGGTCGCCGAGGTGGGGATCCGACAACAGGTCGGTCAGGTACTCCGGGCGAATCGTGCACACGAGGTGGACGTCCGCCGCGCGCAGCCGTCGCGCGAGGGCGCTGCGGCCGAGCGCGTCGGACTGCGTGAAGACTTCTTCGAGCTGGTCGATCACGAGCAGCGGGCGTTGCGGCGGGTCACGGTCGAGTACGTGGTCCAGCGCGTTCGACGGGTGCGCCCCCGGTACGACGACCGGCAGCGGGAAGACACCGGGCACGCCGGCCAGCGCGGGAACGAGACCAGCCCGCACGAGCGAGGACTTGCCGCAGCCGGACGATCCGACGACGAGCGTGCCGCCACGGCCCTCGACGACGAGCTCGACCAGGTCCGCGATCTCCCGTTCACGGCCGAAGTAGACGCGGTGGCGATCGACGTCGAGCGGGACGAGCCCGGGGAACGGCGAGCGGCCGTCCGGCCAGTGCGGATCACCGGCGGCGTCGATCTCGGCGAGGGCTCTGGCGACGCGGGCGCGGGCGGCGGCTCTGTCGGTGAGGTCGGTGTGCTGGACGTCGTCGAGCAACGGGTGCACGACGGTGCCGGAGCGCAGCGGCAGGATCCGGGTGCCGAGCAGGCGGGCGGTGTTCAGCTCCGCGGTGCACCAGGCGGACCCCCGGTAGTCCTTCGTGATCACGCACAGCAGGGCGTGCGCCCAGCGCAGCCGCTCGTGCAGGCGTCGGACCCACTCGTCGCCGATCGCGATGCCGCTGCGCGGGTCGCGGTCGAGGAAGACCTCGTGGCCGGCGGACTCGAGCCAGCCGTGCAGTTCCTCCGCCAACGCGAGGTCCGCGCTCGCGTAGCTGACGAACACTCTCGCCACCTGGCACCTCCGTTCGGATACGAATGGTATTCGCTTGACCTCCACCTTGGTCGAGTTCCTACGGTGGGTCGCGACCGAGTTGATCGAGGTAGGGGGATGTGGTCGTGGTGCGTGCTGTGCGTGTGCACGAGTTCGGCGGACCGGAGGTGCTCGTCGCGGAAGAGGTCCCGGAGCCCGTCGCCGGTCCCGGTCAGGTGGTCGTGGGGCTCGACGTCGCCGACGTGATGTTCCTCGACACGTTGCTGCGCGGCGGCTGGGGGCAGGAGTACTTCCCGCGGACGCCTCCGTACGTGCCCGGCGGGGGCGGAGCGGGACACGTGCTGTCCGTCGGCGAGGGCGTGGATCCCGCGTGGGTCGGTCGTCACGTCGTCGCGCGCGGGTCCGAGGGCTATGCGGAACGGCTCACCTACGCGGTCGAGGAGCTCGTCGCGGTTCCGGAAGGCCTGAGCTCTGCCGAGGCGGCGGCGATGATGCACGACGGTGTCATGGCGCTGAACCTCTTCCGCCAGGCGAAGGTCGCGGAAGGCGAGGTGGTCCTCATCTCGGCGGCCACGGGCGGTGCGGGTTCGCTGCTGGTGCAACTGATGCACAACGCCGGCGCACGGGTCGTCGCCGCGGCTCGTGGCGAACGCAAGCTCGCGCTGGCCCGTGAACTGGGCGCGGAGGTAGCTGTCGACTACTCGCTCGACGGCTGGCACGAGCAGGTCCGAGACGCGGTCGGCGGTGTCGACCTCGCCTTCGACGGTGCCGGTGGGTCACTCGGCAGGGAGGTGTTCGAGACCGTCGCCGCGGGCGGGCGCTTCGTCACCTACGGCACCGCGAACGGGTTCACCGACATCGATCCGGAGGTGGCGAAGGAGCGGGACGTGGACGTGCACAACGCGCTGGCGGCCGGTCCGCCCGACGTCGCGACGGTCAGCGAACTGATGACCGAGGTGCTCGCGCACGCCGCTCAGGGGCGGCTTCGTCCGTTCATCGGGGCGACCTATCCGTTGGAGCAGGCGGCTCAGGCGCACCGGTCGCTGGAGGAACGGGCGACGCTCGGCAAGTCGCTGCTGCTGATCTGAGCCACTTCACCCGGCGCAGGCGGCGACTGGCTACGCTGGATCACGTGCCCGGCACCCGCAGCTCGCGAACCCGCGCGTATCTCGCGCGGGTTTTCGCCGTGCTCGCGCTGGTCGCCGGCGTCGCGATGATGCAGGGCACTCCGTGTGAGACCGAGTTCGCCTGGACCGCGCAGTGCCCCACGTCGAGCACTCACGTCGTGGCGCACTCCGACCAGTCCGACGACTCCGGGCTGATCGAGGGCATTCTCGTCGCCGGCGCCTGTCTCGTGGTGGCGCTGGCGGTGCTGATCGGTTTCGCGGTGCTGCGGCGGTCCGGGTCGTTCCGGGCGCCGCTGGTGCGTCTGCCCGTGTGGTCTCGTCCTTCCCGTCGGCTGGAAGTGCGGCTGGCGCAGCTCTGCGTGCTGCGCGCCTAGACCGAACCCGTTCTTCGGGTCCCGGTTCCGTCAGCCTTCGTGGAGTTCTGCCATGTCCAAAAACGCTCGTCTGTCCCTGATCATCGTCGCCGTCGTCGCGGTCGTGATCGCAGGGTTCGTCCTGTTCTCCCGCAACAACAACACCACCGCGGCACCGCAGTCCGGTGGTGGCAAGGTGTCCGTCGTCGAGTACCTCGACATGGAGTGCCCGTCCTGCCGGGCTGCCTTCCCCGGCGTGCTGAAGCTCAAGTCCGAGTACGGCGAGCGCGTGACGTTCGACGTGCGGCACTTCCCCATTCCCAGCCACCGCAACGCCGAGCTGGCCGCCGT
This sequence comes from Lentzea aerocolonigenes, assembly GCF_000974445.1. GTDB lineage: Bacteria > Actinomycetota > Actinomycetes > Mycobacteriales > Pseudonocardiaceae > Lentzea > Lentzea aerocolonigenes. The sequence goes on along the minus strand of NZ_BBOJ01000015.1, from coordinate 110,791 downwards.
CGCGGTCGAGGCGGCGGGGGCGCAGGGCAAGCGGGACGAGATGTTCAAGCTGATGTTCGAACGGCAGCAGGAGTGGGGCGGGCAGCAGACGTCCCAGCGGGCGGCGTTCGTGACGTTCGCCGGGCAGCTCGGGCTCGACACCGCGGCGTTCGAGACGGCGTTGGGCGACTCGGCGCTGAAGGAGCGGGTGCTCGCCCAGCGGTCCGAGGGTGGCAAGGCCGGGGTCACGGGTACGCCGACGTTCTTCATCAACGGCACCAAGTTCACCGGCGCACCCTCCTACGACGCGCTGAAGTCCGCGATCGACAAGGCGTTGTCGTGAACCGGATCGTCGCGTGGGTGCTGGCGGTCGGCGGGTTCGTCGGGCTGGTCGCCTCGTCCGTGCTGACGGTCGAGAAGATCGCGCTGCTCAAGAACCCGTTCTACGTGCCGACGTGCAGCATCAACCCGGTGCTGAGCTGCGGCTCGGTCATGAAAACCGCGCAGGCGGAGGTGTTCGGTTTTCCCAACCCGTTGCTCGGCATCGCGGGGTTCGCGGTCGTGACGACGCTCGGAGTGCTGCTGGTCGCGGACGTGTCGCTGCCGTCGTGGGTCTGGATCGGGTTGCAGGTCGGTGTCACGTTCGGCGTGTTGTTCGTGCACTGGCTGATTTTCCAGTCGCTGTACGAGATCGGCGCGTTGTGCCCGTACTGCATGGTGGTGTGGGCGGTGACGATCCCGATCTTCTGGTACACGACGTTGCGCAACATCCGGCCGTCGTTCCAGTACCACAGCGTCGTGCTGATCCTGTGGTACCTGGTGATCGCAGGGGGTGTGTTGCAGGCGTTCTGGTTCTACTGGTCGTCGCTCGTCTAGATGCGGGCTCCTGGGCCGAGGACGTTGAGCAGAGCCAGCGCCTCGGCACCAGGGGATCCGTGCGGTGCGCTGTAGAGCACGAGGTTCTGGTCGCGGTCGGTGAGCGCGAGCGAGTCGCAGTCGACGGTGACCTCCCCGACGACAGGGTGGTGGAACGTCTTCGTGAGCGTCGGCGAGGGCTGAACGTCGTGGCGCTCCCAGAGCCGTGCGAAGTCGGGACTTCCGGCGCGGAGTTCGTCGATCAGCCCGGTCACCGCGGGATCCGCCGGATAGCGGGCGAGGGTGACTCGCAGCTGCATGACGGCGTGGTGGCGGAATTCGGCACCGTCGGAGATCCCGTAAGGCGGCCTGTCCGGTGGTTCGAGGAACGCCAGCCGCGCCAGGTTGCGGTCCTCGGGGGCGAGCAGGGAGAAGTCCTCCATCAGCGCGGCCGCGAGGTCGTTCCACGCGAGCACCTCGAAGATCGCGGACGTGACGAACCCGGCCGTCTGCGGCAGTCGTTCCAGGAGCGCGAGGATGCTCGGGCGCACGTCGCGGCGGTGCAGCCGGGCACGGGTCGGTGCCGTGCCGGCGAGGAGGTGGAGGTGGTCGGACTCCGAGTCGGTGAGCCGCAGCGCGCCCGCGATCCCGGCGAGGACGTCACTCGACGGCCACGGAGCTCTGCCCTGTTCGAGCCGGACGTAGTACTCGGTGGAGATGTGGGCGAGGACCGCGACCTCCTCGCGGCGCAGACCCGGTGTCCGGCGCCGGGGGCCGGAGGGGAGGCCGACGTCCTCCGGCCGCAGCCGTTCGCGGCGGCTGCGCAGGAACGACCCGAGCTCGTGCTTGCTCATACTCCGAGTCTGCCCGCCGTGCGCCCGTGGATCCTGGTACAGCCTGTACCTGAATGCGCGACGGTGATCGGGCTGAAGTTGTCGTCATGACCAACGACATCGCACCCGCCGGCCTGCTCACCGGCAAGGTCGTCCTCATCACCGGCGCGAGCCGCGGCATCGGCGAGGCCGCGGCCAGGCTCTTCGCCACCGAGGGCGCCGCCGTCGTGCTCGCCTCCCGCGGCACCGACGCCCTCGACCGGATCGCCGGGGAGATCCGCGACGGTGGAGGCGTCGCCGACACCGTCGCGCTGGACCTCGCCGACCGCACGAGCATCCGCGCGGCGGTCGACCACGTCGAGGAGCTGCACGGACGGCTGGACGGCGCCTTCAACAACGGCGCGGCGCTCCAGGCGCCCGGCCCGCTCGACACCACCAGCGACGAGGACCTCGACGTGCAGTTCGCGGTGAACTTCCGCGCGCACTGGACCGCCATGACCGCCGAGGCCGCACTCATGCGACGCACCGGCGGCGGGGCGATCGTCAACACCTCGAGCATCGGCAGCCGCCGCGCGAACCCCGCCCTGCCCGCGTATGGCGCGATGAAGCGCGCACTCAACAGCATCACCGAGACCGCCGCCGTGACGTGGGGCGGTCAGGGCATCCGGGTCAACGGCATCACGCCCGGCGGCACCGCCACGGAGATGATCGACGCGTGGGAGGCGGCGTCCGGCGGCATCATCGACCGCATCGTCGCGATGACTCCGCTCGGTCGAATGGCCGAACCGCGCGAGGTGGCCGAGGTCGCCGCGTGGCTGCTCAGCGACCGCGCCTCGATGGTGACCGGGGCGATCGTGCCGGTCGACGGAGGCGCCGGGGCCTGAGTCAGAACCACCGGGACCAGCCGGCGCCGGCGAAGATCGTCAGCCCCGGCCCTCCCGGCAGGATGTTGCGTTCGTTCAGGCGTGGAACGTCCCAGTCGAGGACCATGCCGTTGTCGAGGTACAGCAACCCGAACGCTTCGGCGACCAGGGAATCGGCGTCACGCGCCTGCACCGTCCAGTACTGCCCCTCCAGCCAGTCGGAGTCGGCCTGGTGCAGGCGCGTGGCCAGGAACGCCACCTCACAACCGGCCTTCACCGCCGTGTCGCGGAAGAAGTAGGCGAACGGCAGGGCGGGGTCGCGCGCGAGGCCGGACGCGGACTCGTCGTCGCCTCTCAGGCCGAAGAACTCGTGCTGCGAGAACCGCACCATCGCGCACGTGTGGTCGTCGAGCCGCGTCACGTGCGCGTCGACGTTGCTGAAGGGACCCCACGTGCCTCCGGCGATGCCGAGCGCGTCAAGGCCGAACTCCGCGGGCGAGTAGAACGCGGCTGCCAGCAGTTTGCGGCCCATCAGCCCATGTCCGCGCGGCGCAGGCGGTCCACGAACTCGGCGAGCGTCATCATCTCCCGCGACGTCAGGTAGTAGGAGCGCTCCATGGTGCGCCGCACCTCCTCCAGGGGCGCCGGGTACCGGTACTGGTCGTACGGGGTGTACATCGCCAGCACCTTCTCGACGTCGAACGGTTCCTTGCCGCGTTCGGAGGCTTCGGCCTTGGCGGCGGCCAGCTTCTCCGCGACATCTCGCTCGTGCTCCGCCTTGATGCGGTCGAACAGCTCCCAGTCGTCGCGTCTGTCGTCGGTCACCGCGGCACTTTGACGTTCTCCTCGCCCTGAAGGGCGGGGATTCCCTCCACGCTGCGCGTGGCGTCTGGGTGGATTCCCGTTTCACAGCGCTGCGCCGGCACGGATGCTGGGCTTACCTGCGCTCCACGGTCGTTTAGCCTCTCCGCACGTCCTGCGGCGAGGATGTTGATGGCGGCGTTGATGTCCCGATCATGGGCGGCGCTGCAGAGGCAGGTCCACGATCGGATGTTCAACGGCTTCTGGCCGTCGACCCGGCCACATGCCGAGCAGGTTTGCGAGGTCGGCAGCCACCGGTCGATTCGCCCGAAGGTCCGCCCGTGTCGGGCCGCCTTGTACTCCAGCATGTCGGTGAAGGTGGCCCATCCGGCGTCATGCACGGACTTCGCGAGCCGGGTCCGGCCGAGACCGGCCACGCACAGGTCCTCGACGTACACCGCTTGGTTGTCGCGGATGATCGCCGTGGACAGCTTGTGCTGCCAGTCCCGCCGGCTATCGGCCACCTTCGCGTGTGCGCGGGCGACCTTCACCACGGCTTTCTTGCGCCGGTTCGAGCCCTTGGCCTTGCGGGACAGGGCCTGTTGCAGCCGTGCAAGCCTGCGAGCGGCCTGCCGCAGGAACTTCGGTGCCGTGACCTTCGTACCGTCCGACAGGACGGCGAAATGCGTCAAACCCAGATCGATACCGACCTCGGACTCCGAGGACGGCAGCGTCTCGTCCTGCTCCGACACGACGACGAACGAGGCGAAGTACCGGCCAGCCGCGTCCTTCACGATGGTCACCGAGGACGGTTCAGACGGCAGGTCACGGGACCAGCGCACGTCGAGGTCGCCGATCTTCGGCAACCGCAACCGGCCGTTGCCCAGCACCGTGAACCGGGCGTTGCGAGTGAACCGGATGGCCTGCCGGTTGTCCTTGCGGGACCGGAACCGTGGCGGGGCGACCTTGCGGCCCTTGCGTGCGCCGGTGACGGAGGAGAAGAAGTTGCGGTAGGCGGTGTTCAGGTCTGCGAGGGCCTGCTGCAACACCACCGCGGACACCTCGCCCAGCCATGCCCGTTCAGGGGTGCACTTGGCTCGGGTGATGACCTGCTTGGACAGCTCGCCATCCGAGAGGTACGGGTCGCCGTTCACGTGAGCCGCCCGGCGGGCGTGCAGCGCGTCGTTGAACACCACCCGCGCGCAGCCGAACGCCCGCGCCAGCGCCTCACGCTGGCCAGGCGTCGGATAGACGCGGAAGTTGTACCGAAGCTGCACAACACCATCGTATTCCGTTGGTTTCATGGCTGATCTCGCGGGCATTCGTACTGGCAGGCGCTGTGGTTTCGCCCTGCGTGCCCACTTGGTCTTCGTGACGAAGTACCGGCACAAGGTGTTCAGCGATCGGCACCTGACACGGATGGAAGAGATCATGCCGGGCGGTGTGCGACAACGTCGAAACCGACCTGGTCGAGTTCAACAGCGTGGCCGGCCACGTGCACCCTCTCGTGAACTTCCCGCCCAAGGTCGCGATCTCGAAACTGGTCAACAGCCTCAAGGGCGTCTCGTCCCGCAGGATGCGGCAGAAGTTCCCCGACCTCGTGCGCCACTACTGGCGGGCGCAACGCCACTGGTCCGGGTCGTACTTCGCCGGCTCGGTCGGTGGCGCCCCGATCAGCGTGCTGCACCAGTACATCAAGCAGCAGGACCGGCCGGTTCAGGGCACGCTCAGCCGTGACCGGCCTCCCGCGCGGGCCTTCACCACCGGGCCAAAACCCGGCGCACTAGCCGCAATTCGGTAGCGATCACGCGCTACCCGATCCGCAGCCCGGTGACAGCCGGTCTACAGACAGGCCCGCAGGCCGTCGATCCCCGTGAAGTGGTGCCCGCGCATCCCCGCGCGTTCGGCCGCCCGCACGTTCTCCAGCCGGTCGTCGACGAACAGAATGTCGCTGTCGCCCAACGCGTCCCTGCACCACTGGAACGCGCCCGGCTCCGGCTTGGCGTGGCCGATGCGGCACGAGAAGGCCCGCACCTCGAACAGGTCCAGCCACGCGTAGGTGCGCTCGAAGTTGCGGGCGTGGTCCTCGGGGATGTTGGACAGCAGGGCGATGCGCCGCCCGGCGCCGTGCAGCTCGTGCAGCAGCGCGACCATCCGGTAGTCGACGCGGCTCCAGCTCGCGACGTCCTTCTCGACGAGCGGTGGGTGGCCGACGCGAGCCCAGTACTCCTCCGCCGTCACGTCGCCGCGGTCGTAGGCGGGGCGGTGGGCCCAGTAGGCGTCCCAGAACGCCGGGTCGGTGCTCATCGTGGCCATGACCTCGGGCGACTGGTCGCGCGCGATGACGCCGAACATGTCGAACAACACGATCATGCCGTCACCACCGTCACGCCCGCCGCCTCCAGTTCCTCGTCGCCTGCCGCGTCGGTGACCACCGCGTCCAGCGAGGACACCGGGGCGACGAACGCGAGCGCGGTGCGGGTCAGTTTCGACGCGTCGACGGCGGCGATCACCCGCCGGGCCGAGGTGATGGCGGCCCGCTTGACCGAGGCGTCCTCCAGGTCGAACGCCGTCAGGCCGTGCCCGGCCGACAGACCGCAGCAGCCGACGATCGCGGTGTCGAAGCGCAACGCCTCCAGCGAGGCGAGCGTCAGCGGTCCGGTCAGTGCGAGCTCACCGGGGCGTGGGCGGCCACCGGGCACCAGCAGCGTGAGTGACGCCGACGACGACATCGCGTTCACGGCGTGCAGGGACAACGGCATGACGGTGAGGCGTCGGTCGTGCAGCAGGCGGGCGACCTCGAGGCACGTGGTGCCGCTGTCCAGCACGACCGACTCGCCGTCCGTGATCATGTCCGCGACGGCCGCGGCGATGCGGCGCTTGGCGTCGGTGTTCTCGTCCGAGCGGAGCGCGAACGGCGGTTCGGAGCCGCGCAGCAGCAGGCTGCGGGCGCCGCCGCGGAAGCGTTCCAGGACGCCTTGAGCGGCGAGAACCTCCAGGTCGCGGCGGATGGTCATCTCGGACGCGCCGGTCAGCGAGGCCAGCTCGGCCACGCCCAGGGAGCCGGCGTCGCGGACCGCCTCGGTGATCTGCTTCAAACGGGACACAGCGCGATTGAACATGAGTGATGTGCGAAACTCAAGCTATCGAACACAGCATTTGTTCGTTAGCGTGAGGCAAGTGAACGCTCTCAAGGCCGCGCGGGCGGCCACCTTCACGTACTTCGCCCTCAACGGGTTCCTGCTCGGGCTGTGGCTCGTGCACATCCCGACCGTCGAGCAGCGCACGGGCATCGACCACGCCCAGCTCGGCCGGTTGCTGCTGTTGCTCGGGCTGGGCGCGTTCCTCGGCATGCGGTTCGGCGGCAAGATCACCGACCGGGTGGGCGTGAAGCTGGTCCTGCCGATCTCCGGCGTGTTCTGCAGCGTGTCGGCCGTGCTGCCCGGTCTGGCGACCGGCCAGTGGACGCTCGGTGCGGCGCTGCTCATCTTCGGCTTCGGCAACGGCCTGATCGACGTCTGCATGAACGCGCACGCCGTAGTGGTGGAGCGGCACTACAAGCGTCCGGTGATGTCGGCGTTCCACGCCACGTGGTCGCTCGGTGGTGTGGCGGCGGCGTTGACCGGAGCGCGCACACTCGGCTGGGAGCTCTCCCCCGCCACCACGCTCGGTGTCGCTGGTGCGCTCGGTGTCGTCGTCAGCATCGTCACGGCGAAGGCGTTGCTCAACGAGAAGGAAGAGGCGCACGTCGTGCAGGCGGCGGGCCGGCGCAAGGTGCCGCGCCGCATCTGGGTCATGGCGGGTCTCGCGGGCATGATCATGCTGAGCGAGGGCTCGGCGAACGACTGGAGCGTGCTGCACCTGCAGGACGTCCTCGGTGCTTCGCCGCAGGTCGCGGCGCTGGCGTACGGCGCGTTCGCGACGACGATGACGACCGGCCGGCTGCTCGCGGACCGGATCACCGCGAAGGCCGGGCCGGTGGCGGTGCTGCGCTGGGGCTCCGCGATCGGAGCCGTCGGCATCGCCACGGCCGCGCTGTCGCCGTGGATCTGGCTGGCGCTGGCAGGCTGGGCGATCGCCGGTGCCGGTCTCGCGGGCACGGTGCCGCAGCTGTTCAGCGCGGCGGGGCACGCGGAGACCGGTGCGGCCGCGGCGAACATGTCCCGCGTGGTCGGCATCGGCTACGTCGGCGTGCTCGCGGGACCTGCGGTGATCGGCTGGCTGACGCACCTCGTGCCGCTCAACGTCGCGTTCCTGCTGCCGGTGGCGTTCTGCGTGATCGCGGCGTTCTCCGCGAACGTCCTGAAGACACAGGAGCGCGTGCCGGCGTAAGAATCTCCGCATGGATCTCGCCGAACTGGATCTCACCACCGCACACCTGGCCGACGCCTGCATCCGGGCGAACATCCCGGTCCGCACGGCCACCCTGACGCCGGTCATCCCCGGCACCAGGACCTCCGGTCGCGTCCTGCCCGCCCGCCACGCGGGCAGCGTCGACGTCTTCCTCGAGGCCATCGACCGCAGCCGTCCCGGTGACGTGCTGGTCGTCGACAACGACGGCCGCACCGACGAGGCCTGCGTGGGCGACCTGGTCGTGCTCGAAGCGAAGGCGGCGGGACTCGCCGGTGTCGTGATCTGGGGCCTGCACCGCGACACCCACGACATCCGCGCGATCGGGCTGCCGGCGTTCAGCCTCGGCGCCAACCCGACCGGGCCGTTGAGCCTGCGCGACCGTGCGCCGGAGGCTCTCTCGACGGCCGAGGTCGGCCAATGGACCGTCACGGCCGATGACATCGTCTTCGGTGACGACGACGGTGTCCTGTTCGTGCCGGCCGCGGAGGCCGACGCGCTCGTCGCGAAGGCGAGGAGCATCCGCGACGTCGAACGAGCGCAGGCGGACCGCGTGCGGCAGGGTGAGTCCCTGCGCAGCCAGCTCCGGTTCGACGAGTACCTGGCCAGTGGACTCACCTTCCGCGAGCACCTGCGCAAGATCGGCGGCGCCGTCGAGGAGTGAGGCCATGATCGCGGACAGATATCGCGCGCGTGCGGACGCGTTCGAGCTGAAGGTCGCGAACGTGCGTGCGGACCAGTGGGACAACCCCTCGCCGTGCGCCAAGTGGACCGCACGTGGGGTGGTGGACCACGTCATCGACATGCACGGCGTGATGCTCGGCCAGCAGATCCCACGCACCGATGACCCGCTCACGGACTTCCGCGAGGCACGCCGTCGGGTGCAGGAGGCGCTGGAGTCCGACCGGGCCACGAGCGAGGTCACCACACCCGCCGGGCCGATGACGCTGGAGAGCCACATCGACCAGGTCGTCAGCGACGACCTGGTGCTGCACGGCTGGGACCTCGCCCGCGCGACCGGCCAGGACGAGACCATCCCGGCGCAGGACGTCGAACGCCTGTGGGCCACCGCGACGGCGGTGGCGCCGGAGCTCATGGAACGCTTCCGCACACCCGGCGCGTTCGGGCCCGGCATCGAGGTCTACGGCCCGGAGGTGGACGTGCCCGAAGACGCTCCGTTGCAGGACCGGCTGCTCGGGTATGTGGGCAGGGACCCCGTGTCGAAAAGTTTCTGAGGACTTCGACGAGTCCGTGCAAGGCAGCCGCCAGAGAGGAACCACGGACATGGACTGGACCCTGGAAGTCATCGTCGTACCGGTGTCGGACCTGGACCGGGCGAAGCGCTTCTACGAGGAGCAGCTCGGCTTCAAGGTCGACCACGACACGACGTTCAACGCCGACACCCGCGTCCTGCAGCTCACGCCACCCGGCTCCGGCTGCTCGATCGTGCTGGGCAAGGGGATCGTGAAGGGCGAGCCGGGCTCGTTGAAGGGGGTCCAACTGGTCGTCTCGGACCTGGAGAAGGCCCGCGCGCAGCTGATCGAGCGCGGCGTCGAGGTCGGCGAGATCGTGCGCATGAACGAACAGGACGGTGGGTCGTTCATCTTCTTCGACGACCCGGACGGCAACAGCTGGGCCGTGCAGGAGATCAAGGCTCGCGCAACCGGTGGGGAGTGGAAGTGAAGTACATGCTGGTGAGCTACGGCGGCAACCAGGAGGACTGGGAGGGCCTCGCCGCGTGGTCGGACGAGGACCTGCACCGCATGATCGCCTACATGCGCGATCTGGACGCCGAGCTGCGCGCGTCCGGTGAGCTGCTGCAGTCCGAGGGTCTGAGCGGGCCCGCGCGGGCGTTCGTGGTGCGCGGCGGTGACGGCGACGGCCCGCCGATCGTGGTCGACGGGCCGTTCGCGGAGTCCAAGGAGGTCATCGCCGGGTACTGGGTGGTCGACGTCGAGAGTCACGAACGGCTGCTCGAGGTCGCCAGGAAGTGCTCGGCCTGTCCCGGGCCGGGCGGGAAGATCCTCAACCAGCCGATCGAGGTGCACCCGATCATGAGCGCACCCGACGTGGACCCGGACACCCTGGCGCCGTACCAGAAGTAGCGGTGAGCGAACAGTACGCGGGGCCCTTTCGTACTGTCACAGAGTACGAAAGCTCCCCGCGTACTGTTACACGCAGTTACTTCAGGTCGTACGCGCGGATGATGGTCTGCTGGACCTCACCGCCCGCGTCCGCCGCCCGCGCCTTGAAAGACACGTTCTTGGCGCCGTGCGGGTGCAGCAGCGTGACCTGCCATCCGGTCCGCGTCTTGTGCAGCGGCACCGGCTTCCACGTCTTGCCCTCGTCGAAGGACACCTGCACCGCGGGGTCCTTGATGTTCGTGACCTTGCCCGTTCCGTTGCGCTCCACCGTGATCGGCACGGTGACCGCCTTGCCGGCGCGGTTGTACTCGTCGAGCTTGGGCGAGAACCGGACCGCGAGCAGCGGGATCGACTTGTACTCCTCGCCCGCGACGTGCTCGGACGTGAACGACCAGTCCGCGGTGATCCGCGACGACTGCGAGTCGCGGGCGGATTCCGTGTGCACCTGGTAGCGCTTCTTCTCCGCGGGCGCGTCCGGCAGGTAGGCGGAACCGGAGTACGGCTGGTCGGCGACCACCTTGCCGTCGAGCGTGATGGTCGTGCGGCCGGACGTCTCGGGACTGCTGCCGAGCATGCCCTCCGCGCTGTGCATCGGCACGCTCACCCGCAGCACGTTGCCCACGCGCCCGGCGAACCGCACGTAACGCGGCTCGTTGGGCAGGCCGGGGCCGAACACGGCGCTGTTCCAGTGCTCGGTGACGGTGCGGCCGAGCTTGAACACGCGGCCGAACCCGCTGTACTGGCTGCCGAGGCCCGGGTACTCGCCGAGCTTCACGAACTCCGACAACGAGCCGTCCCACGGCGTGTCGGGCGTGTAGAACTCCTTGAGCCGCAACGGCAACGGGCCAGAAGCGCCGTCGTCGCGCCGACCGATCGAACCTGGCACACGGGCGTGCGTGACGGAGTCGACCTTCGCGAGCTCACGGTCCTTCACGGCTCGTTGGAGGTTCTCCGGCACACGGCCGTTCTCGCTGATCCGCACGTGGTACTGGTACGGGCTGCCCGCGAAGCCGCCGTTGCCGTCCGGCTTGGCCATGACGCTCCCGGCGCGGAACGTGAACTTCGGCCACGTCGTCCTGGACGGGCGGACGCGGGTCGTCTCGAAGTCGTTCAGGTACCAGGTGCCGCCCGTGTCGCCCCAGTTGGCCTTCATGTCGAAGTCGAGCTCCGAGCTCGCGGCCGTGGCTTCCTGGTCGACCTTGATCGACGGCTGGATGCCCTGCCGTGCGTCGAACACGATCTCGGTGTCCTTGGTGACCTCGATCGCGGGCTCGGTGAGGACGGTCGTGGTGCCGCGCTTCTGCGGGTCGGCGTTCGGGGTGTAGATCGACCCGTCCAGGAAGTACGTGCCCTTGCGGAAGCGCTGCACGAGCGTGGAGCCCGGCACCGTCCGGAAGTAGCCCCTGGGCTCGTTCACGTCGACGAACCGGTAGGTGTAGTCGTTCGTCGGTTTGCCGTCGCCGTCGATGAACGAGACCTTCACGTCGTAGCTCTCGGCCTCCTTCTCCAGGGCGAGCGCCGTGCGGGTGCCGTCGGAGGCGACGACGGCCGCGCCGTAGATCGCGTCCGGCACGTTCGCGCGGGTGTCCGCGGTGACCGTGGCGTCGGCGGTGCCGCCGGCGGGGACCGTCAGCTTGGCCGGGGACACGCTGAACAGGCCGTTCGCGGCGGGTTTCACGTCCGTGACGGCGAGGTCCAGCGTCACGTCCGACGAGCCGGTGTTGCGGTAGGTGAGCTTCCGCGTGATCGGCTGGTCGTCGCCGTGCGGCCACTGCGCGGTGCCCAGCGTGAGGCCGCCGTGGTCGGTGGAGATCGCCGTGGACGCGGCGCGGCCCACGTCGAGGCGTCCGGCGCCCTGCTCGTAGACGGTCAGCGACGGGTTGGGCTTGGCGCTGTTCATCAGCGCGGCCTTGATGTCCTCCGCCTTCCACGTGGGGTTCTTGGAAGCGATGATCGCCGCCGCGCCCGCCACGTGCGGCGTGGCCATCGACGTGCCGTTCAGCGACACGTGTCCTTCGTCGACGGGCGTGCCGATCTGGCCGTTCTTCGCCTTCGCGGCCACGATGCCGACGCCCGGCGCGGTGATGTCGGGCTTCATCGCGTTGTTCACCCAGCGCGGGCCGCGCGAGGAGAAGTCGGCGAGCTTGTCGTCGCGGTCGACGGCGCCGACGGTGAGGGCCGCGTCGGCGGCGGCGGGCGAACCGATCGGGCCACCGGAGTTGCCGGCGGCGACCACGAACAACGCGCCGGTCTGCTCGGTGATCCGGTTGAGCGCCAGCGACATCGGATCGGTGCCCTCGTCGGGCCACGAGCTGCCCAGGCTCATGTTGATGATCTTGGCCTTGGTCGCGGCCCACTCCATGCCGGCGATGATGCCGCTCTCCCGGCCGCCGCCGTAGTCGCCGAGCACCTTGCCGTTGACGAGCTTCGCGTCGGGCGCGATGCCCTTGTACTTGCCGTCACCGGTGACCGTGGAGGCGACGTGCGTGCCGTGACCGAAGCGGTCGTCGGTGGTGTCGCTGTCGCTGAAGTTCTTCGACTCCACGACCGCGCCCGCGAGGTCCGGGTGCGTCTCGTCGACGCCGGTGTCGAGGATCGCGACGGTGACGTCCTTGCCGGTGAAGCCCTTCTCCCACGCCTGAGGCGCGCCGACCTGCGCGGCGCTGCGGTCCAGGGACGCGCTGACCTTGCCGTCGAGCCAGATCATGCCGGTGCCCGCCGCCCGAGCACCGGACCAGAACCCGCCGTTCTTGTCGGCCGTGACCGCCTGAGCGCCGATGCTCGGCAACGACCGTGCGTTCGCCGCGCTGATCGGATGCCCCTGCACGATCAGCGGAATGGTCTTGCTGGACGCGTCGTCGTAGCCGGATCTGGCCAGCAGCGAGACGTCGAACAGGCGCTCGTCGAGCTCACCCGAGTCGAGTCTGGCCTGGGCGTCGAGCGGAATGACGTGCAGGTCGCCCCGCGTGTCCTTGAACGTGCGGAACCCGACGCTCTCCCTGCCCTGAGCGCCGCGAGCGCGGACCTTGCCGCTCACGACGGTGACCTCGTCACCGGTGATGAGCGTGACCTTGGTGGTCAGCCCGTCGGCACGTACCTCTTGCTGCGGTGCCGCCGAAACAGGAACGGCTGCCGTGGCAGCGACCACGGCAGCCGTCAGACCTGCGGCGATGTGTGAACGTTTCAACGTGAAGTCCCCTGGTTCACCTTGGAGTGTGTTAGCCCTCAGTGACTAAGACAGTTCCCAGGGTGTTCACGCTGCCTGGTGATCACATCAACATGTTCACAGAATTGCCCTGTCGACGGCCGCCTCGACGTGCAGACGGGTCGTCGGGAACACCGGAAGCGACACGTCGGACTGGGTGATGAGCAACTCGATCTCGGTGCAGCCGAGGATGACGCCCTGCGCGCCCTCGAACCGTGCGATCACGTCCTGGTAGGCGCGGCGGGAGGGTTCGCGGACGATGCCGAGGCACAGCTCGTCGTAGATGATCCGGTGCACGGTCGCGCGGTCCTGCGGCGAGGGCAGCAGGACCTTCAGGCCGTGCGACTCCAGGCGTTCGCGGTAGAACGCCTGGTCCATCGTGAAGCCGGTGCCGAGCAAGCCGACCGTGGTCAGGCCCGCCTTCCTGATCGCGGCGGCGGTGGTGTCGCCGAGGTGGATCACCGGGATGTCGACGGCCGCCTGGACCTGGTCGAACACCTTGTGCATGGTGTTCGTGCAGATCAGCAGGAAGTCCGCGCCGCCTGCCTGCACCTGCGCGGCACCCTCGGCGAGCGCCTTGCCCGCGTCGTCCCACCTGCCCTCGACCTGCATGCGTTCGATCCCGGCGAAGTCCACGGAGTGCAGCACGATCTTCGCGGAGTGCAGGCCGCCCAGGCGTTCGCGCACCAGCACGTTCGCGAGCCGGTAGTACTCCGCACTGCTCTCCCAGCTCATCCCGCCGAGCATCCCGATGGTCAGCATGCGGTCCAGTCAAGCACTCCAGCGCGGGTCCCGGCCGGTCCGCGCCAGCAGCCGCTGCATCGGCGAGGCGTCCGCCGGTGCAGCGACGGCGGCCTTGAACACGTTCCACTCGACGGCCATCGGTCGCATCTGCTCGACGAGCTTCTCGACCTCGGCGAACACCTCGGGGTCGGGCTCGAAGTCCTGGCCGGTCGCCTGGGCGAGATCGCTGGCGTGGATGGTGAGGTCGAGCAGCGCCATGCCGCCGACGGTCTGCGCGGGCATGTTCATGCTGCCGGCGATGCCCTCGTCCGCACCGGGCTGTCCCCACGCCTCGACGAGCTTCGCCGTCTCCTCGGGGTACTGCGCGCGCCAGTCCGGGTAGTTCGGCGTGTGGCTGAAGTCGGCGTCCTGCTTGACGGCGAGCTTCTGGAACTCGACGACGACGTGCAGCAGGTGGTCGAGCAGGGCGCGGACGTCGTAGTCGGCGCACGGGGTGGGCTTGGTCAGGTCGTCGTCACCGATGTTCGCGATGACGGGCAACGCGTGGTCGCGGGCGCGGTCGAGCAGAACGCTGAGCTTCATGCCGTTGACGCTATTTGTGTGTGGTTCCGCGTTCTTGAAAAAACGCGCCAACCTAGGATCTGCGCTGTGCAGGGGCCGCGTCGTGACACCCGCGGAATCGTGGACGCGCGCGAGTTGTTCGCCCGCGTGCGGTTCCGCCGCCGTCTGCCGTGTGCTCAGTTGCAGCCGTACCTGGAGCACTACTGGCTGATCGACGGCCAGTTGGACGCGCCGTACACCACACACGTCGTGCCGCATCCGTCCGTGAACATCGTCTTCGAGAACGGGCACGCACAGCCGGAGATCTCCGGTGTGGGGCTCGGGTTGTTCACCCGCGTGCTGGACGGGCGGATCCGGGTCGCGGGCGTGCAGTTCCGGCCCGGCGGGTTCCGGCCGTTCCGCGCCGAGCCGGTGTCGCACTGGACCGGGAGGCACGTGCGGCTCGACGTGCCCGCGTCGGACGTCCTGGACGTGGACGACGAGGACGAGCGGGTGGCCGCGCTCGACGCGTTCCTGCTCGGGATGGGACCTGTGCCCGACCCGCAGGCGACACTGGCGATGGAGCTCGTCCAACGGATCCGCGACGACCGCGAAATCCAGAAGGTCGCGGACTTCGCGCGCGCGGAGGGCGTTGCGGTGCGGACGTTGCAACGGCTGTTCGCGGACTACGTGGGTGTGAGCCCGAAGTGGGCCATCCTGCGGTACCGCATCCACGAGGCGTTGGAACGCGCCGAGTCCGAGGTGGAGTGGGCGCGGTTGGCCGCCGACCTCGGTTACAGCGACCAGGCCCACCTCGTGCGCGACTTCACCCAGACCGTCGGTGTCTCTCCCACGGCTTATGCGCGGGCTCTCAGCTGAAGTACTCGCCCAGCTCGATGAGGATGCCCTCGGGTCCGCGGACGTAGCAGGTCTTCAGGACGTCCTGGTAGGTCTCGACGTTCCTCACCACCTCGGCGCCGTGCGGTCGCAACCGCGCGAGGGTGTCGTCGAGGTCGTCCACCACGAACGCGATGTGCCGCAGGCCCAGGGCGTTGATCGGGGCGTGCGAGCTGCCGTCGATGCTGCGCGGGGTCTCGAACTCGCTGAACTCGACCCGGTACCGGTCGTCCGGCGTGCGCATCATGGCGATCCGGCTGCGGGAGCCGTCGAGCCCGATCACGCCGTCGACGAAGGCGCCCTCCATGTGCGCCTCGCCTTCCAGCTCCAGGCCGAGCTCGGTGAAGAACGCGACGGTGGAGGCGAGGTCGGTGACGGTGATGCCGACGTGGTGCATGCTCTTGATGGCCATACCCCTGGGACGGTACCGGCCGCGGATTCTCGACACCGGAAGTGGTCCAACTTCGCGAGCGGGTTTTGGCCCTGTCAGCTGGACCGCTTGGGCGGAATGGTGGGCGGTATGAGCCTCGCCTTCCTGATCACGACCCTGATCGCGGTCGCCACCCCCGGCACCGGTGTGCTGTACACGTTGTCCGCCGGCCTGTCCCGCGGACGCAGGGCGAGCGTGATCGCCGCGTTCGGCTGCACCCTGGGCATCGTGCCGCACGTGCTGGCCACCGTCACCGGCCTCGCGGCGTTGCTGCACGCCAGCGCGCTGGCGTTCGAGATCGTGAAGTACCTCGGCGTCGCGTACCTGGTGTACCTGGCGTGGACCACGTTGCGGGACAAGAGCGAGCTCGTCGTGGACACCTCCCCGGCACCGACGTCCGCGAGGAAGACCGTGGTGTCGGCGGTGCTGATCAACCTGCTCAACCCGAAGCTGACGATCTTCTTCGTGGCGTTCCTGCCGCAGTTCGCGACCGGCCTGAGCCAGATGGTCATGTTGAGCGCGGTGTTCATGGCGCTGACGTTCGTGGTCTTCGCGGTCTACGGCGTGTTCGCGGCGTCGATGCGGGACCGGGTGCTGGCCCGGCCGCGCGTGATGGTGTGGCTGCGCCGGTTCTTCGCCGCGTCGTTCGCCGCGCTCGGCGCGAAGCTCGCCCTCACCTAGTCGCTTCCGCGGTGGCCGGCCCGCTGCCGGCCACAGTCACCACATCAGCCGATGCCACCGTCCTTCGTTTGAGGGCAAAATAGATGCATGCGCTCGCACGTCCCGACAGTGACTGTGCTCGGCATTCAGGTGGCTTGCCTGCCCAAGAACCAAGTGCTCGCCGTGGTCCGCGAGCTCATCGACTCGCCGGGCCCGTCGTTGCTGGCCTATGCGAACGCCCACTCGCTCAACGTGGCCAGTGCCAACCCCGCCTACCGGAGAGTGCTGGACAGCGCGGCGCTCGTGCTGAACGACGGGTCCGGGCTGGCGATCGCCGCGAAGGTGCAGGGGAAACGCTTTCCGGACAACCTCAACGGCACCGACCTCACCCCGAAGATCCTGGAGCTGGCAGCGGAGCGTGACGCACCGGTGTTCTTCCTCGGCGGAGAACCGGGGATCGCGGAGGCGGCTGCGGAAAACCTCACCACCCAGATCCCCCGGCTCCGGGTCGCGGGCTGCCGGCACGGGTTCTTCGGCCGCGCCGACGAGGCCGGGATCGTGGGCCAGATCAAGGAAAGCAGCACAAAAGTGCTCATCGTGGCGATGGGCAACCCGAAGCAGGAGTTGTGGCTGGACCAGCACCTCGGTGCCACCGGCGCCTACCTGGGAGTCGCGGTCGGCGCGTTCCTGGACTTCGCCGCGGGCAAGGTCTCCCGCGCCCCCGCGTGGATGCGGAAGGCGGGGGTCGAGTGGGTGTACCGGCTGCTGCTGGAGCCGAAGCGGCTGTTCCGCCGGTACGTGCTGGGCAACCTGCTGTTCCTGGGGCGGGTCGCCGTCGAACGGATCTCCACCCGACGATGATCAGTCGCAGGCCGCGGCGCGTTCGAGCAGCAGGGTCCTCTCGCGTTCGTTGCGGGTGAGGGAGGCGGCCTTCTCGAACTCGGCCTTCGCTTCCTTCGTGCGGCCGAGCTTCATCAGGAGGTCGCCCCGGACGCTCGGCAGCAGGTGGTAGCCCTGCAACGCCTTCTCGCCCGCGATCTCGTCGACCAGCGCCAGACCGGCGGCGGGCCCGAAGGCCATGGACAGGGCCACCGCGCGGTTGAGCTCGACGATCGGGGACGGCGAGATCTGAGCGAGCACCTGGTAGAGCGTGGCGATGCGTTGCCAGTCGGTGTCCTCGGCCTTGCGCGCGCGGCCGTGACACGCGGCGAGGGCGGCCTGTACGTAGTAGGGGCCGGGCGGCTGGTTGAGCGCCTCGGCACGTTCGAGGGCCTTGAGCCCGCGGCCGATCAGCAGCCAGTCCCACTTGCCTCGGTCCTGTTCCAGCAGCAGCACGGGCTCGCCGCCGGGGCCGGTCCGTGCCTTGGAGCGGGACGCCTGGATCTCCATCAGCGCGACCAGGCTGTGGACCTCGGCCTCCTTCGGCGCGAGCTCGGCGAGCACGCGCCCGAGCCGCAGGGCCTCCGCGCACAGCTCGGGACGCATCCAGTCGTCGCCCTGGGTCGCGGAGTAACCCTCGTTGAAGATCAGGTAGATCACCTCGAGCACCGACGCCAGCCGGGGCGCGAGCTCGGGACCTTCGGGCACCTCGAACGGCACCCCGGCGTCGGCCAGCGCCTTCTTGGCGCGCACGATGCGCTGGGCGACCGTCGAGTCGCTGACGAGGAACGCGCGGGCGATCTCCTCGGTCTTGAGGCCGCCCAGCATCTTCAGCGTGAGCGCGACGCGCGCCTCGGTGCCCAGAACCGGGTGGCACGCGGTGAAGATGAGGCTCAGCAGGTCGTCGCCGATCTCGTCCTCGATGCCCTCGCTGGCATCCGGCGTGGCCTCCTGGACGTCCCGCCCGATCTCCTCGACCTTGCGGTTGAAGTTCTCGCGCCGCCGGATCTGGTCGATCGCCCGCCGCTTGGCCGTGGTCGTGAGCCACGCGCCGGGGTTGCGCGGCACGCCTTCCTCCGGCCACTGCTCCAGCGCCGCGACCAGTGCGTCCTGAGCCATCTCTTCGGCGAGGCCGACGTCGCGCGTGTACCGGGCGAGTGCCGCGATGACCTTCGCCGACTCCATCCGCCAGACCGCGTCGATGGTGCGGTGCACCGAGGTGGTAGCCCCCATGGAGGCATCAGACCACAGCCACCTGCCGTATTTCCACGACGCACGCCGGAAGGGGGATGCGCCGGACGCGTTCGACGGCTTCCTCCTTCGTGCGGACGTCGATCAGCCAGTACCCGGACACCCCGAACGCGGCCGGCACCAGGTCGCCCACGTCGAGCAGGACACCCGCGCGCACCAACGCGTCCTTGTGCAGCGCCGCCAACGGCAGCGGGCTCCTGACGAACACCATGAACCGCACCGGACCTCCTCGTTCGCTCCTACTCGGACGTCGAACGAGGAGGGGCCGGAATCGACGGGTGATCAGCGGCCGAACAGATCTTCGAGCACGACGGCCACGCCGTCCTGCTCGTTGGTGAAGCCCGCGCTGTGGTGGCGCGAGTACGCCAGCAGCTTCACGAACGGCACCGCCCACAGGTCGTCGAGCGCCTCGACGGGGTGCTCGGCGGCGGCGTCCTCCGGCATTCGCAGCACGTAGGACGGTTCGAACCGGGGCGGCCTCGCCGTCACGAACACGACCTCGGCGCCGGACTCGGTGGCGGTGCGCAGCGCGGCGAGCGAGCGGCGCGACAAGGTCCGGTCGTTGCGCAGCAGGGTGCCGTCGAGGTCGGTCGCGATCAGCTTCACGCGGTCGCCCTGAAGTCGGCCACGTGATCACGCGCCCACTGCGCGAACGTCCGGTACGGCCGGCTCGTCACGGCCTCGAAGTCCGGCTGCACCACGAACTCGTAGTCCGCGAAGTCGTCGGGATCACCACCCTCGTACCCGCTGAGCCCGAGGACGTACCGCGCGATCTCCTCCGGCCACCCGAGACCGACGTAGTAGGCGAGCGCCTCGTCCGTCGTCACGTCGCGGAACCGCAGCTCGCGGCCGATCGCCTCACCGATCGCCGCGGCCATCTGCCGCTGGGTGAGCTGCGGCGGTCCGGACAGGTCGTAGGCCTTGCCCGCGTGACCGTCCTCCAGCAGCGCCTTCACCGCGACCTCGGCGATGTCGGCCTCGTGGATCGGCTGGCCGAACTCGTCGGGGTTCGGGTGCACGATCGTGCCGTCCGCGCGGATCGACGGGCCCCACAGTTCGATCTTGTTGGCCGCGAACTCGCCGGGCCGCACGTGGGTCCACTCGACGCCGGACGCCTCGACGGCCTGCTCGGCCGGCAGGTGGTGGGTCTTGTCGTAGCCCCAGGTCACCGCGCCGGAGGAGAGCGTCACGATCCTGCGCACGCCGGCCTTCACCGCCCGCTCGACCACCTCCCCGACGGTCGGCGGGTGGACGAACAGGTACAGCTTCTCCACGCCGTCGAACGGGATGCCGTCCGGGTCGCCGAGGTCGCCGCGGACGGTCTCGACGTGCGCGGGGAAGCTCGCCTTGGCCGGGTCGCGGGTCATCGCCCGCACGTGACCGGTGAGTCCTCGCACCACCAGCCGGCCGACGTTGCCCGTCGCCCCGGTCACCAGGATCGTCATCGCAGTCCCCCTTCGATGCCGTCGAGCAGCTTCTCGAGCCCGTAGTCGAACGAGTCGCGCACGGTGTCGGAGAGCGTGCCGCCGGTGTCGTAGGCGCCGGCGTTCCACAGGCTCGTCATGGTCGGGTAGCGCTCGACGTCGAAGTAGTCGTCCCAGAACAGCTGCCGCGCGCCCCACCACGAGTCGCCGGACTCGCCGGTCTTCTCCTCCAGCTGTTGATCGTCCACTTCGGACGCCGCCGCGCCGTGCACGAACCCCTCGACCGCGATGTGCGCGGTCGTCACGTGGCGTGGTTCCAGACCGGCGTCGGCGAGCGCGGCCAGCACGAACTCCTGGCCGTCCATCAAGCCCGGTCCGAGCGGTGGGCGCACCATCGACACGTCACGCATCCACGGGTGTGCCTGGTACACGGCGCGTGTGCGGTCGGCGTAGTGCTTGATGCGGTCACGCCACGTGCCATCGGACGTGAGGTCGCGTTCCTGCAGCACCGCGTCCGCCATCAGGTCGATCAGCTCCGCCTTGCCGGGCACGTGTGTGTAGAGCGACATCGTGCCGACGGTGAGCTCCTGCGCGACGCGGGCCATCGACATCGCGCCGAGCCCTTCGCGGTCGGCCACCGCGATCGCCGCGGTGATGATCTGGTCGACGCTCACCTTGGGCTTCCTGCCGACTGGTTTCGGCTCGGGCGGCTTGCGCCAGAGCAGCGCGATCGTCCTGGCCGGGTCTCCCCCGCCGCTGCGTTCGGCGGCCATCCGTCCACCCCATTTCCGTAGGCCATACGGAAACAATACCGTATGACGTACGGAAACTGCCCCTACTTCTCGTCGAGACGCAGCCGCAGGGCTGCGACCTCGGCGTTCGCCGCCGCGAGGTCGTCCTCCAGCCGCACGATCAGCGCCGCGGACACCAGCAGGTGACCGTCGTCGAACAGCTCCCGGAAGCGGTGCGCCACGCCGAGCTGGCGGCGGGAGTAGCGCCGGTGGCCGCCCTCGGACCGGTGCGGGACGAGCACCTCGGCGGTGTCGAGGCTGCGCAGGAACGCCTGCTGCACGCCCAGCAGCTCCGCGGCCCTGCCCGTCGTGTACGCCGGGTAGTCCTCGTCGTCGAGGTCGCTCAGCGGCACGGAATCTCCTCAAGTAGGTGGTTGACATAACCTACAGTCCGCGCTACAAAAAATCTGTACCTACTAGCTGCTCTTCATCGAGGAGTGACGAGGTGCTGAGGACCAGCGAGAGGGCTTTCGCGGACCTGGTGTGCGCCGATCCGGCGTGGGTGAGCGCGGAGTTCGAGGCGATCATCGACGCCAACTTCGGCACAACGCCGAGACCGCGTCCTCACTCTCGCGCAGGCGTCGCGGGCTTTCCGGAACCCGCGGTTCTGCGAGGGGTGCGGCGCGCCGGGTTCGCGAGGTCGCGGCAGCGATCTCCTCCGGCCGGCTGAGGAACGTTTCCTGTCCGGCCGACGCGAAAGGAGCCCAGCAGAAAGGGGCGGCAGGCACCGAGCCTGCCGCCCCTGCCGGTTCACCAGCCGAGTCACACGTCCGAGCAAAGCGGAAACGCCGCCCCGAAGATCGGGACGGCGTTTCCTGTGTGGTGGGAGCAGGTCTCAGGACCGCCAGGCCAGCGCGGTCAGCATCTCCTTGCCGCGCTCGGCGCTACGCGGGTGGCTCAGCACGTCGTAGCGGCCGGCCACGAGCTGGGTGGTCGAGGCGAAGTCGCGGCGGCCGCGCTGGGCCGAGTACCGGATCGCCGCGCCCGCCAGGCCGAAGACCGTACCGACGAGGAGGCCCGTGACGATCGGGGCGAGGGCGCCGCCGGTGGAGAACAGGCCCAGCAGCAGACCGACGAACAGACCGAACCAGGCACCGGACGCGGCACCCGCGCCCAGGACGCGGCCCCACGTCAGGCGGCCGGTGACACGTTCGACGATCATCGGCTCGATGCCGACGATGGTGACGTCCGCGACCGGGAAGTCGTTGTCCGCCAGGTGGTCGACGGCTCGCTGCGCCTCTTCGTAGGTCGCGTAGGAACCGATCGGCCAGCCCGTGGGCGGCGTGGGCAGTGCGTTGACGCCGGCGGAATTGGTTCCTGTGGCGAACGGAGTCGCGGTGGTCATTTCCTACACCTCCGAATTGCGATCCCCTGCACCTCGTATTACGAACGCGCCTCCGCAAATGTTCCTGAAGTTGAGCTGATGTGACTCAGCTCCCTCTCGGTGAGCGTGATGTCCAGCGATTCCAGGGTTTTCGAGAGGTCCTCAACCTGAGAATTCTCAGATTCCTCTCCCGCGTGCTCGATCGTGAGCGTCGAACCGACCAGACGGCGACTCAGGCCCGGTTCGAGACGCATCACGACGAGCTGGCGGCTGAACGGTGAACGCTCGTGCGTGGCCACGTAGTAGTTGGCCGCCATGTAGTCCACGGGCCGTTGCTCGACGTCGTCCTCGAACGCGTGCTGCAATTGCCAACCGTCCGACGACTGCTTCTCCAGCACCCACCGCCGGTCCTCGCGGCGCAACCGGTGGAGCCAGCCGGCCTGGTCCACGACCGCGCCGTCGGCCAGCGGCATCGGGTGCAGCATCCCGGCGCCGAACCCGACGTCGACGAGGTGCTCGTCCACGATCGACATCATGTGCGTGCGCGGTCCGGTCATCACGCGGCTCAAGCGCCGTGCGACGGTGTAGCCGAGACGCTCCAGCACGGCCGTGAAGAGCAGTTGGTGTTCGTAGCAGTAACCGCCGCGACGCCTGTGCACCAACTTGTCCTGGATGTCGACGAGGTCCAGCGACGGCACGAGGCCGAGCATCACGTCGATGTTCTCGAACGGAATGGCGCGCACATGCGCCTCGTGCAACTCCGTCAGCGAACTCGACGCTGATGCTCCCGTGCGCGCGAAGTACGCGTCCAGGTCAACTGTTTCCACCTGCCACATGGCGTTCCCCCTGAGCTCGTTGCCACTCCGCTTTGGTCAGCGCGTACTCGACCTCGCCGTATTCCGAGCCGGGCAACGGATCCGGGAAGTCGACGTGAAACGTGCGGACGTGCCGCAGTCCGCACTTCTCCATCACCCGCCGGGAGCCCGCGTTGACGAACATCGTGGTCGCGACGACCCGCTCGACCCCACCGCTGGTGAATCCGCGCTCGATCAGGGCTTTCCCGCCCTCGGTCGCGTAACCGAGGCCCCAGAACTCGCGGTGCAGCCGGTAGCCGAGCTCGACCTCGCCGGCGCCCTTGAACTCGAACCAGCCGACGAACCTGCCGGTGGCCTTCTCGTGTGCGGCGTGGAAGCTCGCGCCGAGGTAGTTCTCGACCGGTGCGGGGTCGAGGAACCGCATCACCTCGGGATCGGCGTGCAACGCGCGCAGGTCGTCCACATCGGACGCGGCGATCGGGCGCAGCGTCAGGCGTTCCGTTTCCACAACGGAATCCTGCCCCGGTTGTCCACCGGTTTACCGCACAGCAGCGACGCCACCGCGGCGAGCAGGCACAGCACGACCGGGTCGAGCGGGTTGATCGCGATGCCCTTGAAGATGTCGGGCAGCGCGATCAGCACGATCGAGGATCTACGAGTCGTGAGGCTTGATCGTCTCCAGTACCGCTCCCCCGGCGTCCCGCACGACCACGCGGGCGTCCGGGTGCCGGTCGATGAACGGCGCGGCCAGCACGAACGTGCCGTTGCCGATCGACGCGGGCACGTCCGCCGCGCCGGGCCGGGTGTAGGTGATGGAGGCGACGCGGTCGTCGAGGACCAGGCCGACGGCGGCCGTGTGGGAGCTGGTCGAGCCACCTCCCTCGGCACCGACGAAGTCGTAGAACGCGGTCAACCCGGCGATGGTCCTGCCGGGCAGCGCCTCCATGCGGTCTGCCTCGATGGACAGGCCAACCAGGGGCTGGCCGCCGTCCAGGCAGTACAGCAGCACGCCACCGAACCTGCCGAGCCGCACGGTGCTGGTGGGGCTCACCTTCGCCGTGACGCCGACCTCGAACTGGTCGGGGTCCGCCACCGGCCGGTCCCGCAGGCACTCGGCGAGCTTCTGGGCGTCCGGCGTGCTCCGGTCGGCGGGAGGCAACGGCCGGTCCACGACGGGCCGGGACACCGCGGGCATCCCGCGCAGGGCGAACTCGGAGCCGTTGGCCAGCGCCTTCGAGCCGTTCTCGGCCTTGGTGTAGCCGCTGGGGGCGAGGAACACCCCGTCCACCAGCGCGGGCGAGGTGTTGTCCCACCCCTTGTCGCCGATCCTGGACAGGCTGAGGAACCGCACGTCGGGCGAGGCCAGACCGGCCAGCGCACCGGTCGGCGTGGTGAAGAGGACCTTGACCTGGCGCGGACCCTCGTCGAGCTTGGCGTCGTCCGGTGCGGAGATCGTGGTGGTGGTCGCGGTGTTCGCGCAGAAGAACACTCCGGCCGGGCTCCGGAACGCGGTGAGCGTCAGGCCGTCGCGCCTGCTCGTGGCGATGGTCTGCCACTCGGCAGCAGGTGGGTGTTCAGTGGCCGCCGCGACGCACCGGGCGAGCGCGTCGGGGTTCACCGTGCCGCGTTCGACGTGGTTGGCGACGGCCATGTCCTTGCCTTCGAACTCGCCGTTGTGCTGGTAGGACGGCCCCGCGAGTTCGGCGTCTGGGCCGTAGAAGGCCTGACCGGCGACCACCGCGCCCGCGGCCAGCAGGCCGACGCCGGCGGCGATCAGGGCGGGCGTGCGGTTGCTCGGCGCGGGCTTCATGCCCTCGGACAGGCGGCGGCGGGCTCGCAGGCGGACGTCGTCGGGCAGGGTGCGGTTCTCGGGCAGCTGGTCGATCATCGGGAGTCCTCGTCGGGGGTCAGGTCGCGCAGCCTGGCGCGGGCACGGGAGACGCGGGCGCGCACGCTCGACTCCGTGATGTCGAGGAGCGTGGCGGCGTCGGCGGTGGACACGTCGCCGAGCAGGCAGAGCTGGGCGATCTCGCGTTCGGAGGGCGGTAGCTTCGCGATCGCGGCCACCACCAGGGCCAACCGGCGCTGGGCGTCGGTGCGGGCGGCCACCTCGTCGGCGTGGTCGCGTTCGTCCTGCGGCGCGAGGCGGGCGACCAGGCGCAGCGCCCGGCGGGAGGCGCGCCACTCGGTGCGGGCGCGGTTGGCGGTCACGGTGTAGAGCCACGGCAGCGCGGAGTCGCGCACCAGCTGGGCCTCGCCGCGCGTGCGCCACGCGGTCAGGAACGTCGCGGAGAGCAGGTCCTCGGCCTGCGACCAGGAGGCGGTCAGCCGGTAGGCGTAGTTCCAGACCGCCTCGGCGTGGCGTTCGAACAGCTCCGTGAACGCGGCGTGGTCACCCTGCGCGATCTGCTCCCAGAGGCGCGAGTCCGGCGGTCCGACGTCCGCGTACTCGCTCGTCTCAGTCATCACACTCCGCTTGGCGCCGTCAACGCCCAGTGTGCTGCGTGACGCGCGTCACGCCGTGCGGAGGGAGCCGCCCCTACGGCAGGCGTGGAAGAGCGCGATGGCAAGATCTTCGCGTGCCGATCGAGCAGCCCGGCAGTGTTGAGCCGGAGACCCAGGTGTTCGCGAAGATCACGATCGAGGAACCGGAAGCGGCGACCATTCCAGCCACCACGCCCGTGCCCACTCCAGCCACCACACCCGCGGCCACCCCGGCGACGCCCAAGCCGGCGACCGCACGCCAGCCCAAATCGCTCACCCGGCGGATCGCCCGCAAGATCCTCGGCCCGACTCTGATGACGAAGAAATAGGTTCGGCTAGCGGTCGGGGACCTGGCCCAGACCACCGCAGACCCGGCAGGCGGTCCGGTCCTCGTTGAGCCCAGAACCATGGCAACGGCTGCACTCCTTCACAGAAGAACAGTGTCCGCTTCTACTCCAAGTGGACGCAGCCGCCAAGCAGGGACCCTCCTGGCAATAATGGGTGACCCCCATCGTTCACGCTCGGTGATCAGGCCTGGGTGGACGGTCGGCCTGGAATCTCGTTGGCACGCGCCACATTGCCTGTGACAACACCTGGGACGATCCCGCCGCGGTCGCCGTGCGGAAGCCGCCACCAGCCCGAGCAACCGCGTGGGCACGGGTGCGACATCTCGTGCAGCACAAGGCCTTCCGGACCGGGAACGGGTTGCTGCCACGACATGGTTCCGGACCCCGCGCACAACAGGCAGGTGTCCTCTTCGCACTCCACACCAGGTAAGTACTCCACACGGGACACTCAGGGCAATCGCTGAATCGAGGGGAGATAACCGATGGCGGTCGCGATCGTGACGGGAGCGGGTTCCGGCGTGGGGCGCGCGGCGGCGCGAACCCTGCTGGCGGCGGGGTTCGAGGTGGCACTGGCCGGACGGCGCGAGGACGCGCTGGCCGAGACCGCGGAGGGTTTTACCGCCTCCGCACTGGTTGTACCGACCGATGTGTCGCATGAGGACTCCGTCGTCGCGTTGTTCGACGCGGTGGTCGCGAAGTGGGGCCGGGTCGACGTGCTGTTCAACAACGCGGGCATGAACGTGCGCGCCACACCGATCGAAGAGTTCAGCCTCAGCGCGTGGGAGAAGGTCGTCGGCGTGAACCTCACAGGCGCGTTCCTCTGCGCCCGCGAGGCGTTCCGGGTCATGAAGACCGGCGGTGGCGGCCGGATCATCAACAACGGCTCGATCTCGGCGTCCGTGCCGCGCCCGCACGCGGTGGCGTACAACGCGACCAAGCACGCGATGACCGGGCTGACCAAGTCGCTGTCGCTGGAGGGGCGTGCTTTCCGCATCGCGTGCGGGCAGATCGACATCGGCAACGCCGCGACCGAGATGACCGAGCGGATGGGCGCCGGTGTGCTGCAGGCGAACTTCGAGGTCCGGCCGGAGCCGACGTTCGACGTGCAGCACGTCGCCGACGCGGTGCTGTACCAGGCTCAGTTGCCTTTGGACGCCAACGTGCAGTTCATGACGGTGATGGCCACTGCGATGCCTTACATCGGAAGGGGCTGAGCCTGGTAGAGGCCGCCGCCGCGTTCCAGCAACCCGAAGTCGACGAGGTAGCGCCGGATCGTGACGTGGTCGAGCTCTCCCCCGTCGCACCACGCCTGGAGCCGCTCGTTGATCTCGTTCTCCTCGTAGTACGTCTGCGGCACGAAGGCCTTCGACGCGACGTGCTCGAGGATCTTGCGGCGGCGTTCGTGCGCCACCGGCAGTGAAA
The DNA here is from genome assembly GCF_000974445.1 of Lentzea aerocolonigenes. Classification (GTDB taxonomy): domain Bacteria; phylum Actinomycetota; class Actinomycetes; order Mycobacteriales; family Pseudonocardiaceae; genus Lentzea; species Lentzea aerocolonigenes. Next base: position 83,753 of record NZ_BBOJ01000015.1, on the reverse strand, counting down.
TCAGCTTGTCCCCGCGCACGAACGGCGCGAGCCCGTCGGCGGGCATCGCCTCGGTGAGCGTGGCCGCCAGCGCCTTGAGATCGGAGGGCCGGGCCGGATCCCCCTCGACCAGCCCGGCCTCACGGAGCTTGCGCAGCGCCGTACCGGCGTCCTTGACCTTGAGCCCGGAGGCGGCGGCGACGTCGGCGAGCGTTCCGGCTCCGAGGACGACGGCGGCGAACGCCCGCAGCCTCACCGGTTCGGCCAATGCGCGCACAACGTTCTCCGGAGTGGTCATGTCTGCGACCGTAACCGCCGCGTCCACGAATTTTCAGCGCGAGGGGGCGCCCTGCCAGTCCCTCATCGCCCCACCAGCCCCTCGGCCATGACATCGGCCAGGTAACCCTCGAAGTCGGGCACGTCCGGCTCCAGCACGTGCCGCACCCAGGCGTCGCGCTCGTGGGCCAGCGGCGGCAGCTCCCACACGCACCCGATGAGGTCCTTGGGAATGACGCTGAAGTGCGTGAGATCGGGGTCCGTCGAGCCGAGGAACGGCTGGTCACCGGACACGGCGGTGCGACAGTGCAGGACGTTGTCCCAGACCCAGTTGTAGGCGTTGAGGTACATGCCCGCGGCGCTGCGGTGCAGCACGGTGACCGTGGCGGGCGGCGTGGGGTCGGCGAAGTCGGGGTAGATCTTCGGCAGGAACTCGTAGGCGGCAGCGCGGATGTCGTCGGTGATCTCCAGTCCCGGAGTGACGACCTCGTAGCGCTTGACGTGCCTGCCGCCGATGACCAGCGGTTCCTTCACCGCCAGGTGCTTCTCGTAGAAAGCCATGCGTCGAACATATGAGCTATCACTGACACCTTGTGGCAGTGTGTCCCGCGTGCGTGCGAGCCGGTTGGTGTCGTTGCTGCTCCTCCTGCAGACCAAGGGGCGCATGACCGCGCACGCCCTGGCCGCCGAGCTCGAGGTCTCGGTCCGCACGATCTACCGGGACGTCGAGTCGCTGCACGCCGCGGGCGTCCCGCTCTACGGCGACGCGGGTCCCCAGGGCGGCTACCAGCTGCTGGAGGGGTACCGCACCAAGCTCACGGGCCTGACCGAGCAGGAGGCGGAGTCGCTGTTCCTCGCCGGCCTGCCCGGACCCGCGGCCGATTTGGGGCTCGGGGACGCGGTGGCGGCGGCGCAGCTGAAGTTGATGGCCGCGCTGCCGTCGTCGATGCGGGACCGGGCCTCACGCATGGCGGGACGGTTCCACCTCGACGCCCCCGCCTGGTACTACGACCCGGAGCGGTCGCCGCTGCTCGGGCTCGTGGCGGACGCGGTGTGGCGGGAGCGGCTGCTGGAGGTCGAGTACCGGCGCTGGCAGGCACCGGAGGAGGTCACGCGGGTGCTGCGGCCGTTGGGGCTCGTGCTCAAGGCCGGCCGCTGGTACCTCGTCGCGCAGGGTTCCAGCCGCATCTCCACGTACCGGGTGTCGCAGATCCAGGCGGCGACGGTGCTGGAGGAGTCGTTCGAACGGCCGGAGGGGTTCGACCTGGCGGCGCACTGGTCGGCGTCGCTGGAGGACTTCCAGGCGCGGCAGTTCACCGGTCAGGCGGTGATCAGGTTGTCGCCGCGCGGATGGGAGTCGTTCGCTTCCAACGTGCTGCCCGCGGTGGCGCGGGCAGCCGAGGAGTCCGCAGTGGACGACGGCGGGCAGGTGCGGGTGACGATCCCGATCGAGTCGATCGGGCACGCGACCGGGATGCTGCTGCGGATGGGCGGCGAGGTCGAGGTGCTGGAGCCGGACGAGCTGCGTGAACGTCTCGTCAGCGAGGTGCGGCGGCTCGCGTCGGTCTACCTGCCGTAACCGAACCGGGCGAGGTGGTGCCACAGGTGCTTCACGACCTGTGGCGGTGCTGAAGCACTCTCCAGGATCCACGGGTCGATGAACCCGGCCACCGCGATCGCGAGTCCCAGTGCGACGGACTCGGGCGTGCGGTAGTCCGCGTGGCGCAGCAGGTCCTCTGTGGACAGCCGGAACCCCGCGTGCCGTTCCACCGGGCACGGCAGGGACGGGATCTGTGGGAAGCTCGGGTCCAGCACGACGGCTTCCACGTCGTCGAGCGTCACGGGGCCGTGCACGTGCGCCTCGACGTAGTTGTCGAGCGGGTCCCTGTCGTCGATGAGCGGGATCAGCGCGAACCGTTGTGCGGTGCCGAAGTCGACCGGGTCGAACACGCTGTCCGGGTAGCAGAACGTGGTGCGGTCCAGCACCGCTTCGGACAGGCGCAGGTGTGCCGAGCCGAACCGCGGTGCGCCACCGTGCGCGAGCTTGCGGTGGTTGAGCGCGCCGTATTTGGGACGGTCGGCGGGGTCCGCGTCGTCGTAGGCGCCGCCGAACAGCCGGCTCTCCCACTCCCAGCGCGCACCACCGGGGTGCGCGGTCAGGCCTCCGTTGCTCGTGCCGGTCTCGAACTGCGAGCGGTAGACGCCGTCACGGGCCAGCGCCTCGAGGACTCCGCGGCCGGGGTGGAAGTTGAGCGTCACGCGCAGATCACGCGGCAGCGGCCCACCGGCCGAGCGAGCTGCGACGTGCTCGATGGCCCGCTCAAACGGCACGAGCCAGCTCCCGGTCGTGCACCCGCGCCAACGTCATCTGCGCCGCCAAAGCCCCGAGCAGGGCCATGAACATGTCCCACTGGGTGTCCCAGACATCGCCCTGCGTCCCGAGGAAGTCGTCCGCCGCCGATCCCCCGATCACGGCCGACGCCCACTCCAGCAGCTCGTAGCTCGCGCTGAACCCGAGACAGACGCACACGACGAGGAAGAACAGCCACCCGCCCGGCCGCAGCGGGGTCCTGCGCAGAAGCACCTCGCGAGCCAGAAGTGCCGGCACGAACCCCTGGACGAAGTGGGCGAAGCGGTCGTAGTGGTTGCGCGCGAGGTCGAACAGGTCCTGCGCCCAGAACCCGAGCGGCACGCGGGCGTAGGTGTAGTGGCCGCCGAGGATCAGGACCAGCGCGTGCAGGAAGATCAGGCGGTAGAGCAGGGGCGTGAGGCGGAACCGGCGGTAGGTCGCGACCAGGATCGCGCCGCCGATCACCACCGGCGCCACCTCGAGGTACCACGTCGTGCGGTCGTACGGCCCGATGCCGGAGACGACCAGGGCGACGGTCGTCAGGGCGAGCAGGACCAACGGCTCGGTGGGCTTCTGGGGAGCGGTCATGGTCCTCTCACGGTTGCACATGCAGGACGATGACAACATGCGGAAACTGACGTTCGGCATGGGTGTGAGCGTGGACGGCTACATCGCCGCGCCCGGTGACGACCTCGGCTGGGGTGTGCAGAGCGACGAGCTGTTCCAGTGGTGGTCCGACCGGGTCGGGGCGACGGGCCTGTCGCTGTACGGGCGCAGGCTCTGGGAGGCGATGAGCTCCCACTGGCCGACCGCGGACCAGCAGCCGGGTGCCACACCGGCGGTGATCGAGTACGCCCAGCACTGGCGGGACCTGCCGAAGGTGGTGTTCTCCTCGACGATCAGCGAGGTCGGCTGGAACGCCCGCCTGGTCTCCGGTGACGCGGTCGCCGAGATCTCCCGGCTCAAGGGCGAGGACGGCGGCGCCATGGACATCGCCGGTGCCACGCTCGCCGCGGCGGCCATGCGGAACGGGCTGATCGACGAGTACGTGATCGTCACGCATCCGGTCCTGGTGGGAGGCGGCAAGCCGTTCTTCACGGCCCTGGACAACTGGGTGAACCTGAACCTCGTGGAGACCAGGACGTTTCCCGGCGGCGTGGTCCTGACGAGGTACGAGACCAGGCTCTGAGGTCACAGTTCGCGGATCACCTTGCAGGGGTTGCCGACCGCCAGCACGCGCGGCGGGATGTCGCGCGTGACCACGCTGCCCGCGCCGATCACCGCGTTGTCGCCGATGGTCACGCCCGCGCAGACGATGACTCCGCCGCCCAGCCACACGTTGTCGCCGATCGTGATCGGTGCGGCCGTTTCGAACCGTTGCCGCCGTGCTTCGTGGTCCTCGATCGGGTGCAGCGCGGTGAGCAGTTGGGCTCGCGGGCCGATGGAGACGTCGTTGCCGATGGTGATCGTGGCGCAGTCCATGAGGATGGCGTCGTAGTTGAGGAAGCTGTTGGTGCCCATGTGGATCTGGTGGCCGTAGTCGCACTGGAACCGCGGCATGACCCACGAGCCCTCGCCGATCGACCCGAAGAGCTTCTCGATGACCGCGTGGGAACGCGTCGAGTTGAACTCGTCGACGAGGCGTTGCGCGGACGCCCTCTCGGCGACCAGTTCGGGGTCGGAGTCCTTGTACAGCTGGCCGGTCAACATCTTCTGCTTCTCGGTGATCACCCTTCGAGAGTGCCCGAACGCAGCAGCGCGCGTGCTCGTTCAGCGGCGATCTCCATCAACGCTTCGAGGTCCGCGGCTTCGAATCCGGGTGGCGGTTCAACCGCGAGCACCACAGGTGTGGTGGTCGAAAGTGCCGGACGGGCAGGCAGCTGACCTGGGTCTTCGTGCGAAACCACCACAGGTGTTCTGGTTCCGACGGGCCCGGCGACGCGTTGCTTCAACGCGTCGAGAAGTTCCTGTTCCGGTTTTCCCTTGAGCAGCAGGAGCACGAACGGATCGGCGTCGAGCAGCCAGCCGACCTGGAACGCGAGCGCGGCGGCGTGGCGGCACGGCAGTTCCCACCCGTCGCAGTCACACGAAGGCTCCAGGTCGCCGATGCCGGGCAGCAGGTCCACACCGGACTCTTCGGCGGCGGCGACGAGGTCGCGTGGCATGTCGTTGTCCAGCAACGCGGCGATGTGGCCCGCCTGCTCGGCGACGCGGTCGAGGAACCGTCCCCATTGGACTTCGGTCAGCACCGGCACGTGGACGGTGGTGCTGTGGACGGCGGAGTCGTCGTGCACCTGGGCGTGCAGGCGGCCGGGGCTGACGGTGATCGGGCCGACGACGCCGGCGTGGGCGTAGCGGCGGCCCAGGCGGATCAGGGCGAGGTCGAGGGCGGTGTCCTCCAGCGCCTTCACCCACGCCTTGCCCCACCACGTCGTGGCGACGCGGCGTTTCACCTTGGGGAACGCGGCGAATCCGCGTGCGGTCATCAGGCGCTCCTGAGCTGGACGAGTTCGGCGAGTTCGGCGTCGGTGAGGTCGGTGAACGCGGTCTCCCCGCCGTGCAGGACGGCGTCGGCGAGGTCGCGTTTGTCCTGCAGGAGCGCGGCGACGCGTTCCTCGACGGTGCCTTCGGTGACGAGCTTGTGCACCTGCACGGGGCGGGTCTGGCCGATGCGGTGGGCGCGGTCGGTGGCCTGGTCCTCGACGGCGGGGTTCCACCAGCGGTCGAAGTGGATCACGTGGTCGGCGCGCGTCAGGTTCAGGCCGGTGCCGGCGGCTTTCAACGACAGCAGGAACACCGGTGCGCGGCCCTGCTGGAAGTCGTCGACCATCTGCTCGCGCTGCGCGATCGGCGTGCCGCCGTGCAGGAACCTGGTGGGCTGCTCGATGTGCTGTTCGAGCAGGCGGGCCATGCCGACGTACTGGGTGAAGATCAGCGCCGAGCCGTCCTCGGCGACGATCGTGGCGAGCAGTTCGTCGAGCAGGTCGAGCTTGCCGGACGTGCCCTGCAACGAGGCGTGGCCCAGGAAGTGCGACGGGTGGTTGCAGATCTGCTTGAGGCCCGTGAGCAGTTTCAGCACGAGACCACGGCGGGCGATGCCGTCGCTCGCCGCGATGCGGTCGAGGGTGTCCCTGGTCAGCGCCTCGTACAACGCGGCCTGTTCCGTCGTCAGCGAGACGAACCTGTCGGTCTCGGTCTTGGCGGGCAGTTCGGGGGCCACGCCGGGGTCGGACTTGCGGCGCCGCAGCAGGAACGGCCGCACGACCTTGGTGAGCGTGTCGTCGGGCTCGGGCCAGCGGGTGCGGAACGCGCGGTGCGTGCCGAGCAGGCCGGGTGTCGTCCAGTCCAGGATGGACCAGAGCTCGGACAGCGAGTTCTCGACGGGGGTGCCGGACAGCGCGACTCTGGCCGCGGCGGGGATCGAGCGCAGTGCCTTGGCGGTGCCGGAGTGCGGGTTCTTGACGTGCTGGGCCTCGTCGGCGACGACCATGCCCCACGCGTGGTTCTTCAGCGCTTCGGCGTCCAGGCGCATGGTGCCGTAGGTGGTGAGCACGACGCCCCGGTCGGCGAGCGTCCGTTGTGGACCGTGGTAGCGGGTGACCGGTGTGCCGGGGGCGAAGCGGTGGATCTCGCGTTCCCAGTTGCCGAGCAGGGAGGCCGGGCAGACGACCAGCGTCGGGTGCTCGTGGGCGCGGTGCAGGTGCAGGGCGATGAGCGTGATGGTCTTGCCGAGTCCCATGTCGTCGGCGAGGCAGGCGCCCAGGCCGAGGCCGGTCATGTGGGCGAGCCAGCGCAGGCCGTGCAGCTGGTAGTCGCGCAACGTCGCCTGCAACGCAGCGGGCTGTGGGAGCTCCGGCACGGTCGTGATGGCGGTGGTGAGGCTGTGCGGGGCGACGTCGACGTGCTCGCCGTCGATCACCGCGGTACCGGCGAGAGCGGCGGTGACGGCCTGGACGGCGGTGATCGGCTTGAGCTGCTGCCGGGCCTTGCGCTTGAGGTTCGGGTCGAGGAGCACCCACTGGTCGCGCAGCCTGATCACGGGGCGGCTGGCTTCGGCGATGACGTCCATCTCAGCCTCGGTCAGCACGTCGCCGCCGAGGGCGAGCTGCCAGTCGAACGCGAGCAGGTCGCCGGCGGAGAACCTGCCGCCGGGTTCGCCGATGACGGCTTTCGCGGACAACGACGTGGTGAGGTTCGCCGGCCAGTGCACCTCGATGTCGGTGGTGAGGAGTTCGGCGACCTCGTCGTCGGTGAGGTCGGCCTGGTCGAGCAGCCGGTGCAGCGGCGGCCACGTGGAGCGGCCGATCGCGCGGATGGCGTCGAGCTCACGGCCGGAGCCGCGGACGTCGCGCGGGTAGGGGTCGGTGATGGCGCGGACCTGGACGATCGCCCGGAACCGCAGGTCGTCGGTGGTCTCGATGCGCAAGGAGAGCTTGATCTGCTCGTCGGCCCACGCCTGCAACTCGGGAACGTGGCGGGGTTGCGCGGCGGCGAAGGGGCCCTCCGCCCCGCCGCGGGGCAGCACATCCGCCACCGCGTCGAGGTAGGCCCGCAGCTCGTCGTAGTCGCCGTGGGCCGCGAGCTGCCGCAGGTGCAGCTCATCGGCGTGGTCGAGCGGCCCGATCCGCCAGGTGTCGTGGCCGTCGCCGGTCACACTCGGCACGATCCGGCCGCGCGCGACCAGGGCGAGCGCCGTCGCGGTGGCCACTCCCCAGTAGCCGGGGTCGTTCAGCGCGTCGGGCAAGGCTTCGAACAGGGACTTTCCGCGGAGATCGCCGAACATACTCTGTACCGTACACCATACGGTACGGTAGGGTCCGGCTCGTGATCGAACACACGGGCAGCGGCGACCCCGCGCGGACGCTGGCGTTGCTGTGGCGCACCCAGGAGCGCACGAGCCGCAAGGGCAAGCCGGACCTGAGCGTGGACCGGATCGTGCAGGCCGGCATCGCGCTGGCCGACGCCGACGGGCTGAAGGCGCTGTCGATGCGGCGCGTGGCCGAGTCGCTCGGCGTGGGCACGATGTCGCTCTACACCTACGTGCCGGGCAAGGGTGAGCTGATCGACGTCATGGTCGACACCGTGCAGGCCGCGACCGGCCGCACGCCCGTCGAGGGCTGGCGCGAGCACCTCGGGTACGTGGCGCGGGAGAACCTGGCGCTGTACCGGCGGCACCCGTGGTTGCTGCAGGTCGCGCCGTCGCGGACGGTGCTGGGGCCGCAGGTGGCCGCGAAGTACGACTTCGAGCTGCGCGGCCTGGAGGGTGTCGGGCTGTCGGACGTGGAGATGGACTCGGTGCTCAACCTGGTCCTCGGGCACGTGCAGAACTCGGCGCGCGGGCTGACGGCGGCGGCCGTGACCGAGAAGGAGACCGGGCTGACCGACCAGCAGTGGTGGGACGCGGCGGCGCCGTTCCTGATGACGGTGTTCGACCCGGCCCGCTACCCGGTGGCCGCGAGGGTCGGGGGTGCTGTCGGCGAGGCGCACCAGAGCGCGTTCAGCCCGGAGCACTCGTTCGAGTTCGGGCTGGAGATGATCCTGGACGGTGTCGATCGGCTGATCGAGTCACGCCGGTCGTAACGGGCGAGTGACACCTCGCGGGATGCGTCGTTAATTCCCACGCGGTGTCCTCAGGGTGCCTACAGTTACGCCACGCCGATCAACTTGCCCGCTTGGGAGGCCCGCTCGTGGTGATCGACTCGCAGCCGCGGCAGGCGCTGGTGCGCCGGGTCACCGGTCTGGCGCGGTCGACACCGGGACGGTTGAGCCTGATCGCCGTGGTGCTGGTCCTGGCGAGCCTGGCCAGCGGGTCGCTCGCGACGTGGAGCGTGAACCGGCAGGAGCAGGCGCTGCAGGACCTGGCGACGCGGTCGGAGCCTCTCGCGCACGCGGCGCAGGAGGTCTACCGGTCGTTGCAGGACGCCGACGCGACGGCGGCCAGCGCGTTCCTGTCCGGTGGCCTCGAGCCCACCCAGCTGCGGGAACGCTACGAGGCGGACATCGCGCAGGCGCAGGCGGCGCTGTCGGTGGCCACGGCCTCCTCCCCCGACCTCACCGCGACGCTGGCCGCGCAGCTGCCGGTGTACACGGGCCTGATCGAGACGGCGCGCACGAACAACCGGCAGGGCTTCCCGGTCGGCGCGGCCTACCTGCGCGAGGCGTCGGGGTTGATGCGCACGCAGCTGCTGCCGGCGGCGCAGGAGCTGTACCGGGCGGAGACGGACCGGGTCGCGCGTGCCCAGGACGAGGCGGGCTTCCCGGTCGCCCCGGTGCTGGTGGCGCTGGCGTTCGTGATCGGGCTCGTGCTCACCCAGCGCTACCTGACCCGCAAGACGAACCGGCTGCTCAACATCGGGCTGCTGGTGGCGACCAGTGCGGCGGTGGTGTCGCTGCTGTGGGTGACGACGGTGTCGGTGCTGGTGATGCGCGACGTGGCGGACTCCCGCACCGCCTCGGCCAAGGTCGACGTGCTGGCGCAGGCGCGGATCGCGACACTGACGGCACGGGGCGACGAGACTCTGACGCTGGTCGCGCGTGGTGCGGGCCAGGCCTACGAGAAGAGCTTCGTCGAGGTCTCGCAACGGCTGGAGGGGCAGCTGGAGCAGGCGAAACGGCTGGACGACACCGAGGCGGTGGACCAGGCGATGCGGCACTTCCGGCAGTGGCAGCAGGTGCACCAGCGCATCCGCGAGGCCGACGACGCGGGCCAGTACAACGACGCGGTGAACCTGATCGACAACCCGTACTTCGACTCGCTGGACTCCGATCTGGTGCGGGCGATCGGCCAGGCGCGGCAGGACTTCAGCGACGAGGTGGCGGTGGCGCGGGCATCGCTGGCGGGCACGGTGGTCGGGGTGCTGGTGCTCGCGGTGATCAGCGCGGCGGGGTCGACGATGGGGCTGTGGCAGCGCCTCAAGGAGTACCGATGAGACGACTCGCGCTCGTGTCGGTGGCTTTGATCAGCGCGTGTTCGGCGGGGCCCGCGCCGAGTGAGATCGTGCCGCGCACCGCCGGGGCGCCGCAGCCGGCCGGCGCGAGCACGGTGACCTCGGCGCCGAGCAGCACGACGGGCCCCGCGCCCTCGTGCGACGCGACGGCGAGCCTGCGTCCGGGCGCGTTGCCGGCGGCGGGGCAGATGCCGGCGGGGTCGACCATGGAGCGGATCCTCAAGCGCGGCCGGTTGATCGCCGGGGTGGACCAGAACTCGTACCTGATGGGGTTCCGCAACTCGTTCACCGGCGAGCTGGAGGGCTTCGACGTCGACGTGGCGCGGCAGATCACCAAGGCCGTCTTCGGGGACGAGAAGAAGGTGCAGTTCAAGGTCGTCACCTCGGCCGAGCGGATCCCGATGCTGCAGCGCGGTGAGGTCGACCTGGTCGTGCGGACGATGACGATCACCTGCGACCGCCTCAAGGACGTCGAGTTCTCGTCGGTCTACTACCAGGCCGGGCAGCGGGTGCTGGTGCGCCGCAACTCCGGGATCGCCGGCGTGGACGGCCTCAAGGACAGGAAGGTGTGCGTCGCGGCCGGGTCGACGTCGCTCAACAACGTCGTGAGCAGGGTGAAGACGACGGTGAGCGTCCCGAACTGGACCGACTGCCTGGTGATGCTGCAGCAGGGGCAGACCGACGCGATCTCCACTGACGACACGATCCTGGCGGGGCTCGCGGCGCAGGACCCGTACACCGAGGTGGTCGGGGCGCGGTTCACCGAGGAGCCGTACGGGGTGGGCATCCCCAAGGGGCAGGAGGACCTCGTCCGGTTCGTCAACGGGGTGCTGGAGCGGATGCGCGCCGACGGCACGTGGGGCGCGATCTACCGGCGGTGGCTGAACACGCTGGGTCCGGCACCAGCGCCGCCGGTCGCTCGTTATCGGGACTAGGGAGGGAGTCGCGAGATGAGTGAGGAGCTGGATCTGCCCGTGACCGGGCCCGCGACGTCACCGGGGACCGCACCCTGGTCGGTGTCGCAGGAGGTGCCGCGGTCGAGCTCGGCCCGCGCGCGCCGGGGCAGCGGGCGGTCGATGAGCCGCGGCCGGTTGGGGGCCGGTCTGGTCGAGGTGCCGCGGGTGCCGTACCGGGACCCGAAGACCGCGGTGCTGGCCAACCCCGAGGTTCCCGAGGCGAAGCGGTTCTGCTCGAAGTGCGGCAAGAAGGTCGGCAGGCAGAAGGACGGCAAGCCGGGCCGGGTGGAGGGGTTCTGCCCGCAGTGCGGGCACGCGTACTCGTTCACGCCGAAGCTCGAGCCGGGTGAGGTGCTGCACGACCAGTACGAGGTGCTGGGGTGTCTGGCGCACGGCGGGCTGGGCTGGCTGTACCTGGCGCTGGACCACGCGGTGAGCGACCGGTGGGTCGTGCTGAAGGGCCTGCTCGACTCGGGTGACGCGGACGCGATGGCGGCGGCGCTGGCCGAACGCCGGTTCCTCGCCGAGGTCGAGCACCCGAACATCGTGAAGATCCACAACTTCATCCGGCACGCGGACCGCAAGACCGGCAACCTCGTCGACTACATCGTGATGGAGTACGTCGGCGGCGAGTCCATCAAGGACATGATCACGCACCGCCGCCGGGAGGGCCGCGGTGACGAGGCGTTGCCGCTGGCGCAGGCCATCGCGTACGTGCTGGAGATCCTTCCCGCGGTCGGCTACCTGCACGGTGTGGGGCTGCTGTACTGCGACTTCAAGCCGGACAACATGATCCACACGGAGGAGCAGCTCAAGCTGATCGACCTGGGCGCGGTGCGGCGCATCGACGACCACCACTCCCCCATCTACGGCACGATCGGCTACCAGGCGCCGGAGATCGGCACGATCGGGCCGTCGATCTTCTCCGACATCTACACGATCGGGCGAGCTCTGGCGGTGATGAGCTTCCCGTTCGACTTCCGCGGCAAGTGCAAGGACCGGCTGCCCACGGTTGACGAGGAACCGCTGCTGGGGCGTTTCGAGTCGTTCCACCGGCTGTTGCTGCGCGCCACGAACCCGAACCCCGAGCTGCGGTTCTCCAGCGCGGAGGACATGGCGGACCAGCTCACGGGTGTGCTGCGCGAGGTGCTGGCGATCGAGGACGGTGTGCAGCGGCCGGGCCCGTCGCGGCAGTTCACGCCGGAACGCCGCCGGTTCGGCGTGGAGGGTGCGCTGGACCTGGGCGAGGTGGCGGTCGCGTTGCCGGCACCGAGCGTGAGCACGTCGGATGCGGCCGCGTCGTGGCTCGCGACGGCGACGACGTCGGATCCGGCGGGCCTGCGCAAGGCACCGGAGCTGACGGTCGAGGTGCGGCTGCGGATCGTGCGGGTGCTGATCGAGTCCGGCGACACCGAGGCGGCGCTGCGGGAGCTGGAGGCGATCACGGCGCCGTCGATGTTCGACGAGTCGGAGCTCGACCCCGAGGACTGGCGCCCTGACTGGTACCGGGGCCTCGCCGCGCTGACCGACCGGCGGGCCGAGGACGCACGGCGGTTCTTCGACGCGGTGTGCTCGGCGGTGCCGGGTGAGGCGGCTCCGAAGCTCGCGCTGGGCGTGTGCGCGGAGGCCACCGGTGATCTGGTGGCGGCCGCGGGCTGGTACGAGCTGGTGTGGCGCACGGACCACGCGTACGTGTCGGCGGCGTTCGGGCTGGCGCGGGTGCTGCTGTCGTGCGGTGACCGCGGGCGAGCGGTCGACGTGCTGCTGTCCGTTCCGGACACGTCTTCACAACACCTGGCGGCGCAGATCGCGGCGGTGCGCGCGCAGCTCGGGCACGGCGACGCCGACGACCTCGTCGCGGCCGGGGAACGGTTGCACGCCTTGGACATCGACGTCCATTCGCACACCCAGCTGTCGGCGGAACTGCTGGAGGCGGCGTACGACTACGTGACCCGCAATCAGGCCGCCGAAGGCAGGGTGCTGGACTGTGCACTCTCCGAACACGAGCTTCGGCTGGGTCTCGAGCGGCGCTACCGCACGCTGGCCCGGTTCGCGGCCACGCCGGAGGAACGGATCGCATTGGTGGACCGCGCGAACGCGGTAAGGCCTAGGACGTTGGTTTGATGGACACCCTGAAGTGCCCGGAGTGCTTCGCGCCCGTCGCGCCGGAAGACCGGTTCTGCGAGGCGTGCGGGCACAACCTGCTGGTCCGCCGCACGCCGCTGGGCGGGCCGACCGGTCCCGCGCAGGCGTCGTGCATCCTGTGCGGCTCGCCCGACATCGACGACGAGGACTACTGCACCCAGTGCGGCAGGCATCAGCCCTCGGCGCGGGACCGGGTCGAGTACACGCTGGGCGCGGTGTCCGGGGTGAGCGACCGGGGCAAGCGGCGGGCGCGCAACGAGGACTCGATGGCGTTCGGGCACGTCGCGGGCAAGGGTGTCGCCGCGGTGGTGTGCGACGGGGTGGCGTCCTCGGAACGCGCGGAGCAGGCCTCGCAGGCCGCTGCCGACGCCGCGGTGGACGTGCTGCTCAACGCGCTGATCGACACCGCCGACCCGGAGCAGGCGATGATCGACGCTGTCGCGGCGTCGTGCTTCGCGGTCGAGCAGCTCGTGGAGAACGAGCCGCTCGAGGCCGGCGGGCGGGGTGTCGCGCCGTCGTGCACGTTCGTGTCGGTGCTGGTCACAGGAGACTCGGCGACGATCGGCTGGGTCGGTGACTCGCGGGCGTACTGGTTGTCGGCGGAGGGCTCCAAGCAGCTCACCACGGACGACACCTGGGCGGCGCAGCTGGTCGCGGAGGGAGTGCTGACCGAGGAGCAGGCGCGCACGGACCGTCGTGCGCACGTGCTGTCGCGGTGGATCGGCGCGGACGCCGGACGGGTGGAGCCGCAGGTGGCGACGCTGCAGCCGTCCTCGCCCGGGGTGTTCGTGCTGTGCTCGGACGGCCTGCACAACTACCGGCCGCAGCCGGAGGACCTGCAACCGCTGCTGGGCTCGGGGCCTGAGGAGTACGTGAAGGTCGCGCTGGAGGCGGGCGGCCACGACAACATCACCGTGGTGCTGGTGCCGTTCACCCCTCAACCCGTAGAGTAACCGCGCCGCCGCCCTCCGTTACGTTTTGGAGGCGTACGGGATGGGCACAGGTAGGCGTTCGTTCCTGCTGGGAACGGCGGGCGCGCTGGCGGCCTCGGGCACGGCGTCGGCCGCCCCGAGCGGTGTGACGTGGGTGCTGACGAACAACGTCGGCTACGAGGCCGAGGGTCCGAAGCGGGCGGTGATCGCCTGTTCGACGCCGGGCGCGCACCGGTTCGAGCTGGTGGAGCACGGCACGGGTGTGGTGGTGCACCGCGGGGCGGCCAGGCAGGTCGGGCCGGTCGCGGACTGGAAGGCGAACCAGTTCCCGGCGGTGCCGTCGTTCTACTCGGTCGCGGACTTCTCGAAGTTCGCGCGTTCCGGTGAATTCGTGCTGTCGACGGACGGTGGGGTGTCGCGGCCGTTCGTGATCGAACCGCTGGTGCTGGAGCGGCGGACGTTGCCGCACGTGGTGCGGTTCTTCAAGGACTCGCGGTCGTTCGGCGAGTACGACCGGGTGGACAGGTCGTTGCCGTACGAGCCGGATCCGTCGGTGCGGGTGGACGCGCACGGCGGCTGGTATGACGCGGCGGCGGACTGGTCGAAGCACTTCACGCAGCTGTCGAAGTACTCGTTCTGCAACACGCTGCAGCTGCCGCTCACGGCTTATGTGTTGTGGACGGCCTATGACGAGCTGACGCGCCGTGGGGTCGGCGACTTCGTGCACCTGCGGGAGCTGCTGCACGACGAGGCGCTGTACGGGGCGGACTACCTGGTGCGGGTGCAGATGCCGGGTGGGTCGTTCTACGGGTCGGTGCGGCAGCCGCAGAACGACGACATCGGCATCGACCCGGCGAAGCGGTTCCTGCGCAAGGGGCCGTTGAACTTCCGCGAGGGGTGCGGGGTGGCGGTCGCGGCGCTGGCGCGGGCGGCGCGGGGTTCGGCCGACGGTGAGTTCCCGCGCTCGCGCTACCTGGCCGCGGCGGAGGCGGCGTTCTCGTTCTTGCAGGTCAACAACGTGCGGTTGACCAACGACGGCAAGGAGAACATCCAGGACGACTACAACGTCCTGCTCGCGGCCGTCGAGTTGGTGAAGGCGACGTCGAAACCGGAGTACCGGGCGGAGGCGGACCGTCGTACGGCGTCGTTGGTGGCGCGGTTGATGCCTCGCGGTCATTTCCGCGCTGACGACAGGGATCGGCCGTACTTTCACCCGTCGGACGCGGGCCTGCCGGTCGTGGCGTTGCTCGCGTACTCGTCGATCGCCGGTTCCGACGTCCTCGCGGCGGTGCGGAAGTCGCTGGAGTTCGAGCTGTCGATCACGGGCGCCGTGCCGAACCCGTTCGGGTACGCGCGGCAAGTGGTGCAGACGGCGGCGGGTGAGCGGTTCGACGGGTACTTCTTCCCGCACGACGCGGCCGGCACGTGGTGGCAGGGCGAGAACGCGCGGCTGGCGTCACTGGCCGCGGCGGCCCGGCTGGCCGCGCCGAGGTTCGACGCGGCGTTCGCGGCGAGGCTGCGGTCGTACGCGGCCGACCAGCTGAACTGGATCGTGGGCTGCAACCCGTTCGACGTGTGCATGCTGGAGGGCAGCGGACGCACGGCGCCGATCTACCTCGAGTACCCGGAGGGGTCGGCGACGGGGTCGTGGCAGTGGATCCGGGCGGCGGGCGGCATCGTCAACGGCATCACGGGGCGTGCGGCGGACGGGCGCGGGATCGAGTGGGATCCGGGAGTGGCGTCGTCGGGGCCGAACACGGACTGGCGCTGGCTCGAGCAGTGGATTCCGCACTCGACGTGGTTCCTGTACGCGGTGGCCGCGGGATAGCGGCGGCGAGGTCGAGCAGCGTCATCGCGTCGTGGTCGGGGGTGCCGGGCGTGGCGAGGTAGACGATGAGGCGCTGGCCCTGGGCGCGGTTCAGGGTCAGCCCCTCGTGCGACAGCGTCATGGTGCCGACCTCGGGGTGGTGCATGGTCTTCTCGCCGTCGCCGATGGTGCGGACCTCGTAGCGTTCCCAGTGCCGGTTGAAGTCGGGGCTCTTGACGATGAGCTCGCCGACGAGGGCGGCGAGGTCGGGTGCGTCGGGGTCGGTGCCGGCGATGGCGCGCAGCTGGGCGACGCAGTTCTTGGCCTTCTGGTCCCAGTCGTTCCACAGGGTGCGGGCGTTGGGGTGCAGGAAGGTGTACCTGATCGTGTTGCGCTGTTTCTCGGGCCAGTCCTCGATGCCGTGCAGCAGCCGCAGTCCGCCGGGGTTGGCGGCGAGCAGGTCGTTGGTGCGGCTCACGACGTAGGCGGGGTTGGGGCGCAGGGTTTCCAGCAGCAGCTGCATCGTGGGCCGGACGCGGCGGCTCGGCAGCGGGCGGGGTTCGGGTGCCTGACGTGCGGCGGTGGCGGCGAGTCCGCGCAGGAAGTCGCGTTCCTCGCAGTTGAGGCGCAGCGCTTCGGCCAGTGCGTCCACGACGGACGGGCTGGGGCGGGTTTCCTTGCCGCGTTCGAGGCGGACGTAGTAGTCGATGCTCACGCCGGCCAGTGCGGCGACCTCTTCCCTGCGCAGGCCGGGGGTGCGGCGGGGGCCGGTTCTGGCGGGCAGCCCGACGTCGGCGGGGCTGATGCCGCCGCGGCGTGCTCGCAGGAACCTCCCGAACTCGGTCATGGTCTTCAGTCTGCCAGCGGGAGGCCGCGGCTCCCTGGCCCTGTCACACCCCCTCTGGCGGGACCCGGGAGAGCGCGGTCTGCCCCGGCGTCGTGTTCGTGACCAGCCTTGGTGAGGTGATGACTCTCGCAGCACCCCAGCGGACGGCGGGACCGAAGCTGGTCCTGGCGACCGCGTTCCTGGGGATCTTCCTGCTCAACCTCGACTCGATGGCGATGAACGTCGCGCTGCCGCGCATCGGGCGCGAGTTCGGCGGCAGCACGGCGGCGCTGCAGTGGATCGTGGACGCCTACCTGTTGATGTTCGCGGCGCTGCTGCTGTCCGCGGGCGCACTGTCGGACCGCGTCGGGGCGAGCCGTGCGTTCGGTGCCGGTACCGCGGTCTTCACCTTCGCCTCGGCGGCGTGCGGGCTCGCGCCGGGACTGGCCGAGCTGATCGGCGCGCGGCTGCTGCAGGGCGGCGCGGCGGCGGTGATGCTGCCGTCGTCGCTGGCCCTGGTGCGGCAGGCGTTCCCGGACGCCGCGGACCGGGCGCGGGCGATCGCGCTGTGGACGGTCGGCGGCGCGCTCGCGATCGCCTGCGGCCCGGTCGTCGGCGGGGTGCTGACGGGCACGCTGGGCTGGCGGGCGATCTTCCTGATCAACCTGCCGGTGGGTGTCGTGACGCTGGTGGTGCTGGCCCGCACGCCGCGGTCGCCGCGGCTGGTCCGGCCGCTGGACCCGCTGGGCCAGGTGACCGCGGTCGTGGCGCTGGCGGCGCTGACGTTCGGGGTGATCCACGGCGCGGACCCGGTGATGCTGGGCGTGGCCGCGGTGGCGGCGTTCGCGTTCGTGCTGGTCGAGGCGCGGGTGGCGGCGCCGCTGGTGCCGCTGGGCCTGTTCCGGTCGCGCACGGTGACGGTGTCGGTGGTGATCGGTTTCGTGGTGAACGCCGCGTTCTACGGGCTGGTGTTCGTGCTGAGCCTGTACTTCCACGACGTGCTGGGCCTCTCGGCGATGGCGGCGGGGCTGGTGTTCCTGCCGATGACCGCGGTGATCGCCGCGGCGAACCTGGTGTCGGCGCGGGTGGCGGCCCGGTTCGGCCCGCGGGTGCCGATCGCGGTGGGCCCGGTCGTGTGCGCGGCGGCGCTGGTCGGGTTGTTGTGGGTGGACGGGACGACGGCACGGCCGGTGATCGCCGCGCTGCTCGTCCCGATCGGGTTCGGCCTGGGCCTGGTGGTTCCGTCGCTGACCGCGGTGCTGATGGGTGAGGTCGCCGCGGACCGGGCGGGCATGGCGGCGGGGGTGCTGAACTCGTTCCGGCAGACGGGCGGCGCGCTCGCGGTGGCGGTGTTCGGGGTCGTGGGGCTGCGGGCAGGGCTGGGGGTGGCGGTGGTGCTGCTGGTGGGCGCCACGGCCGCGGCGTTGCTGCTGCCGCGCCGGTTCACCGCGGCCTGACCGGGCGCTGCCTGACCGGGCGCTGCCAACCCTCATGATGGGCTGATGCGCAGGGCGATTTGGATCGCGGCGGTGGTGGTTGCCACCATCATCGCCGTGGTCTTCGCCTTTCAGCGCAAGCTGGTCTACTTCCCCTCCCCCGGTCCGCTGCCGTCCGCGGAGGAGGTTCTGCCCGGTGGGCGCGACGTGCGGCTGGTGACGGCGGACGGTCTGCTGCTGGACGGGTGGCACTTCGAGGTGCCGGACGCGCCCGCGACGGTGATCGTGTTCCCCGGCAACGGCGGCAACCGGGCCGGGCGGGCACCGTTGGCGCGCGCGTTGACCGAGCGCGGGTTGTCGGTGCTGCTGTTCGACTACCGCGGTTACGGCGACAACCCCGGTAAGCCCACGGAGGAGGGCTTGACCTACGACGCGCGGGCGGCGCTGGATCTGATCGACGGCCCGGTGATCTACTTCGGTGAGTCGCTGGGCGCGGCGGTGGCGGTGGAGCTGGCGACCCATCGGGCGCCGGTCGGGATGGTGCTGCGGTCGCCGTTCACGTCGCTGGCGGCGGCCGGGTCGCACCACTACCCGTGGCTGCCGGTGAAGATGTTGTTGCAGGACAAGTACCCCGTGGTGGAGCGGTTGTCCGGTGTGGACGTTTCGACCGTCGTGGTGCTGGGCACGTCGGACTCGGTGGTGCCGCCCGCGCAGAGCCGCGAGGTGGCGGCCGCGGCGCGGGCGAAGCTGGTCGAGGTCGCGGGCGCGGACCACAACGACGAGGTGCTGTGCTGCGGCCCGCAGGTCATCGACGCGGTGCTGTCAGTGCGGTGAGATCTCGCCGGACCCGCGGCGCACGAGCGAGGCGGGGACGACGGCGTGCACGGGCGGTGAGGTGTCGCCGTCGATGCGGGCGAAGATGAGCTCGGCGGCTTTGCGGCCGATGCCGGGGACGTCCTGGCGCACGACGGTGATGCCGGGTTCGAGCATGTCGGCGAGCGGGAAGTCGTCGAAGCCGATGAGCGCGACGCTGCGTTGCAGGCCGCGGGCGCGCAGCACGCGCATGGAGCCGACGGTGACGAGGTTCTGGGCGGTGAACAGCGCCGTGGGCGGCTTGTCGAGGTCGAGCAGCGCGGTGGTGGCGGTCTCGGCGAGGTCGGCGCCGTGCAGGTCGGTGCGCACGAGCTCCTCGCGCAGGGTGAGACCGGCCTGGGCGAGGCCTTCGAGGTAGCCGGTGTAGCGCTCCTGGCTGGTCCACAGGGTGCGGCGGTCGCCGAGGAACGCGATGTCGCGGTGGCCGAGCGCGGCGAGCTGCAGGACGGCTTCGCGGGAGCTGTCGCGGTTGGTGGTGGTCACGCAGTCGGTGCCGCCGAAGGTGGGCGGGCGGTCGACGAGCACCATCGGGGTGCCGCGTTCGCGTTCCTGTTGCAGGGCGTCCTGGTGGCCGCCGGCGGCCATGACGACGACGCCGTCGACGCGGCGCGCGGCCAGTGACCCGAGGAGCTCGCCCTGCAGGGCGCGGTCGTCTTCGCTGCTGCCGGCCAGCACGAGCACGCCGCCTTGACGTGCGCGGTCCTCGACGGCGCGCAGCAGGGCGGAGTCGAACGGGTTGGACAGGTCCTCGAACAGCACGCCGATGGTGGCGCTGCGCTTGTCGGACCGGCGCAGCCCGCTGGCGGCGAGGTTGGGCCGGTAGCCGAGGGTGCGGGCGGCGGCGCGGACGCGGTCGACCACTTCCTGTCCGGCGCCGGGCAGCCCGTTGATGACGCGCGAGACGGTCTTGGTGCTGACCTTCGCGAGTGCTGCGACGTCGCGCATCGTGGGTTCGCGTCTTGCTCCTGCTTGATCCATGTCTGCCCACCCCGGGTAACGCTTGCGTAACGCCCGCTTGTCGTGTCTTCTGCTGGAAAGCTAGCGTCAACGATGACGTAATGGAATCCCCGGTTTGTCCGCTCCCGGTTCGAACGGGCTGGTTCGACCAGGGGTTCCCGCAGCACTTGGTTTGAGTACCTGCGTAACCGCGCCCACTTCACCACCAGCTCTCCACGGCGGCCGGTTACGTCAACGTTGACGTAGGAGGAGTCATGTCGCGCAGAGCGTTCGGTCTGACGGCGGCGGCGTTGCTGACGCTGGCTGCGGCGGCTTGCGGGAACGGCGGGTCGTCAGGCGGCGGTGCCACGCTGGTCGGATTGGTGACCAAGACCGACACCAACCCGTTCTTCGTGAAGATGAAGGAGGGCGCGCAGAAGGCGGCGTCGTCCTCGGGTGTGACGGTGCAGTCGTTCGCGGGCAAGCAGGACGGCGACAACCAGACGCAGGTGGACGCGATCGAGAACCTGATCGCCTCGGGCGCCAAGGGCATCCTGATCACGCCGAGCGACTCGAAGGCGATCGTGCCGTCGGTGGACAAGGCGCGGGCGGCGGGCCTGCTGGTGATCGCGCTGGACACGCAGCTGGAGCCGGCGACCGCGGCGGACGCGACGTTCGCGACCGACAACTACAAGGCGGGGCTGCTGATCGGGCAGTGGGCGAAGGCGAAGTTCGCCAAGGACGGCAAGCAGGCCAAGATCGCGCTGCTGGACCTCAACGCGAACCAGGTGTCGGTGGACGTGCAGCGCGACCAGGGGTTCCTGGAGGGCTTCGGCGTCGACGTGAAGGACAAGAACAAGATCGGTGACGAGTCGGATCCGCGGATCGTGGGCCACGACGTGACCGACGGCGCGCCCGAGGGTGGCCGCACGGCGATGGAGAACCTGCTGCAGAAGGACCCCGGCGTCAACCTGGTCTACACGATCAACGAGCCCGCGGCCGCCGGTGCGTACGAGGCGTTGAAGGCGGCGGGCAAGGAGAAGGACGTCGTGATCGTGTCGGTCGACGGCGGCTGCCCCGGCGTGAACAACGTCAAGGCGGGCGTGATCGGCGCGACGTCGCAGCAGTACCCGCTGAAGATGGCGCAGCTGGGTGTGGAGGCGGTGGCGAAGTTCGCCAAGGACGGCTCGAAGCCGCAGAACACCGACACGGGCGTCACGCTGATCACCGACCAGCCGGCCGACGGTGTCGAGTCGAAGGACTCGGCGTACGGCCTGCAGAACTGCTGGGGCTGAGCCATGACGACAACGGCTACCCGGCCGCCGGCCCCGTTGCCGGAGCAACGCGACCGTTCGGTGCTCACGCGTCTTCAGCACCTGCTGCACGCCCAGGCCACGATCGGGCCCGCGGTGGTGCTGCTGGTGGCGGTGATCGTGTTCGCGCTGCTGTCGTCACGGTTCCTGACGCCGGGCAACATCTCGTTGATCCTGCAGCAGGTCGCGGTGGTGGGGACGCTCGCGGTCGGGCAGACGATCGTGATCCTCACGGCGGGCATCGACCTGTCGTGCGGCGCGATCATGGTGCTGACGTCGATCGTGATGGCGAAGGTCGCGGCGGAGACCGGCCTGCCGGGGCTGCCCGCGCTGCTGCTGGGTTTCCTGGTCGGGACGCTGTGCGGGTTGCTCAACGGCCTGCTGGTGACCCGGTTGAAGCTGCCGCCGTTCATCGTCACGCTCGGCACGCTCAACGTGTTCTTCGCGTTGAACCTCTGGTACTCGGGCAGCGCGACGATCCGCGGCACGGACATGCCGTCGCTGCTGCTGTGGACCGGTCAGACGCTCAACATCGGCGGCACGCGCATCACCTACGGCTCGATCATGCTCGTGGTGCTGGTGGCGCTGACGGCGTTCGTGCTGAAGAACACCGCGTGGGGCCGGCACGTCTACGCGACCGGTGACGACGCCGAGGCCTCGCGCCTGTCCGGTATCCGCACCGCGCGGGTGCTGCTGAGCGTGTACGCGGTCGCCGGGCTGGTGTACGCGCTGGCGGCGTGGACGTTGATCGGCCGGATCGCCTCGGCGTCGCCGCAGGCCGGGCAGCTGGACAACCTGGACTCGATCACGGCTGTGGTGATCGGCGGGACGTCGCTGTTCGGTGGCCGCGGCGCGATCGTGGGGTCGCTGCTGGGCGCGTTGATCGTCGGCGTGTTCCGCAACGGCCTGGCGCTGGCGGGCGTGGACGTGCTGTGGCAGACGATGGCCGTCGGTGTGCTGATCATCGTGGCGGTGTCGCTGGACCAGTGGATCAGGAAGGTCAAGCCATGACCACACCGGTGTTGCAGGCCACGGGTCTGGTGAAGCGCTACGGCAAGGTGACCGCGCTGGCGGGCGCGGACCTGGAGCTGATGCCTGGCGAGATCCTCGCGGTGATCGGCGACAACGGCGCGGGCAAGTCGTCGCTGATCAAGGCCCTGTCCGGGGCGGTCGTGCCGGACGAGGGCACGATCTTCGTCGACGGTTCCGAGGTGTCGTTCTCGACGCCGCTGGACGCCCGCAAGGCCGGGATCGAGACGGTGCACCAGTCGCTGGCGGTGTCGCCGTCGCTGGACATCGCGGCGAACCTGTTCCTGGGCCGCGAACGCCGTCGTCCGGGTGTGCTGGGTTCGGTGTTCCGCATGCTCGACCGCGCAGGCATGCGGGAGGAGGCGCGCCGCCAGCTCGACGCGCTGGGGATCATGACGATCCAGAACCCGGGCCAGGCCGTGGAGACCCTGTCGGGTGGCCAGCGCCAGGCCGTGGCGGTGGCGCGCGCGGCGGCGTTCGGCAGCCGTGTGGTGATCATGGACGAGCCGACCGCCGCCCTGGGCGTGCGGGAGTCGCGGGCGGTGCTGGACCTGATCCTGCAGGTGCGGGACCGGGGCCTGCCGGTGATCCTGATCAGCCACAACATGCCGCACGTGTTCGAGGTCGCGGACCGCATCCACATCCAGCGCCTGGGACGCCGCAAGGCCGTGGTGGACCCGAAGTCGGTGACGATGTCGGACGCGGTGGCGATCATGACCGGCGCGATGGAGCCGCCAGAGGCCGCCTGACCTGGTTTCCTTTCACCTACCGCCACCGGCCGTCCTGGAGACGCCGGTGGCGGTTGCGCGTCCGTGACGCGCGCGCCTCGGCCTACAAGGGCACGGCGTCGAGCGCCTTGTAGATGCGCTTGTCGCTCACGGTGTACCGGGTCCCGATGGTCTGCGCGAAGTACGACAGCCGCAGTTCCTCGATCATCCACCGGATCTCGTCCAGTTCCGGCGCGGGTTCGTCGGCCGGTGTCTGCGCCCGCAGCTCCCGGTACTCGGCGTGCACCTGGTGAACCTTCTGCGTCCACTCCAGGTCGCGGCGCGGGTTCTCCGGCAGCTTCTCGACGCGCCGTGCGATGCCCTTGAGGTACCGCACGAGGTCCGGCAACCGGTCGTACCCGGTCTTCGTCACGAATCCCTTGTACACCAGCGAGTTGAGGTGAGCGCGGATGTCCGCGACCGAGTCCGGCGCCCCCTTGAGGCCGTTGAGCTTGAGTTCGGCCTCGTGCGCGGCTTCCAGGACCTTGCGGACCTCCTGGACGACGACCCACGTGGTGTCGTTGAGCGCGGCCTGGACCTTCTTCAGTTGCGCCGCATAGGACTTGGCGTCCCACGCGGGTTCGCCCATCAACCGGTCGACCGCGGCGGTGATGCAGTCCGACAGCAGGTTCGCGACGCCGCCGTGCGGGTTGCGGGTCAGGGCGAGCTTGGCGGCGTTGTCGAGGTGGCGCTGCAGGTGCTTGACGGGTGAGTTGATGCCGAGCAGCAGCAGCCTCCGCACGCCGCGGCGGTGGGCGTAGGTCTGGCGGCCGGGGGTGTCGAGGACCTTGACGGCGACGGCGTTGCCCTGGTCGACGAGTGAGGGGTAGGCGGTGACGGTGATGCCGGACTGCCGTTGCTCGATCGTCTTCGGGAGGCTGTCGAAGTCCCAGGTCGTCAGCCCGGTTTGTTCCAGGTGGCCGGCGGCCTGGCTCAGCGACTCGCGGACCTCGTCGCGCAGTTTCTCCTTCAGCGCGGCGATGTCCTTGCCCTCGGCGAGGGTGCGGTTGTCCTCGTCGACGACCTGGAAGGTGAGCTTGAGGTGGTCCGGGACGGCGTCGAACTGCCAGTCGTCGCGGTGCACGGTGACACCGGTCAGTGCTTTGAGTTCGCGTTCGATGCCGTTGAGCAGGCTGGTTTCCGCGGGCTTGATGCGCGCGAGGACGGCGGTGGCGACGTCGGGCACGGGCACGAAGTTGCGGCGGATCTGCTTGGGCAGTGACCGGATGAGCGCGACGACGAGGTCGTGGCGCAGGCCGGGGATCTGCCAGGAGAACGCGTCGTCGTCGAGCGTGGTGAGCGCGGGCAGCGGCAGTTGGACGGTCACGCCGTCGTTCTTGGTGCCCGGTTCGAAGTGGTAGCTCAGCGGCAGCGTGAGCTCGCCCTGGCGCCACTGGTCGGGATAGGCGTCGGGGCTGACGTCGGCGCGGTCGTTGACCAGCATGTCCTTGGTGAAGGTGAGCTGGTTGCGGTCCTTCTGCTTCTTCCACCACGAGTCGAAGTGCCGCGCGGACACGACCTCGGCGCCGACGCGCTGGTCGTAGAACTCGAACAGCGTCTCCTCGTCGACGACGATGTCGCGCCGCCGTGCCCTGTTCTCGAGCTCCTCGACCTCCTCGAGCAGGGCGCGGTTGGTGTGGAAGAACTTGTGGTGGGTGGTCCACTCCCCCTGCACGAGGGCGTGGCGGATGAACAGCTCCCGTGACAGTTCCGGGTCGATGCGGCCGTAGTTGACCTTGCGGCCGGCGACGATCGGCACGCCGTAGAGCGTCACCTTCTCCAGGGCGACGACGCTGCCGCGTTTGGTCTCCCAGTGCGGCTCGGAGTACTGGCGTTTGACGACGTGTTCGCCGAGCCGTTCCGCCCATTCGGGTTCGATCTTGGCGACGATGCGGCCCCACAGGCGGCTGGTCTCGACGAGCTCGGCGGCCATGACCCACTGCGGCGGCTTCTTCGCGAGCGCGGAACCGGGGAAGATCGCGAACCTGGCGTTGCGGGCGCCGAGGAACTCCGTCATGGGACGGCGTTTCTCGCCTGGCGCCTGCTTCTTGAGGACGTCCTTGACGCCGATGTGGCTGAGCAGACCCGACAGCAGCGCGATGTGGATGTTGCGGGGGTCGCCGGGCTGGTCGTCGAGGTGCATGCCGAGCTGCTTGGCGACCTGACGCAGCTGCAGGTAGATGTCCTGCCATTCGCGCACGCGCAGGTAGTTGAGGAACTCGTTCTTGCACAGCTTGCGGAACTGGTTGCCGCTGAGCGCCTTCTGCTGCTCCTTGAGGTACTGCCAGAGGTTGAGGAACGTGACGAAGTCCGACTCCTTGTCCACGAACCTCGCATGCTGCTGGGTGGCGGCCTCTTGGTGGTCGGCGGGCCGTTCGCGCGGGTCCTGAATGGACAGCGCGGCCGCGATGATCATGACTTCTTTGAGGCAGCCGGTGGTGTCGGCTTCCAGGACCATGCGGCCCAGGCGGGGGTCGACGGGCAGCTGGGCGAGCTTGCGGCCGGTCGGGGTGAGCTTCTGCTCCCCCGCTCCCTTCTGGGCGGCGTTGATGGCGCCGAGCTCCTGCAGCAGGCCGATGCCGTCGTTGATGTTGCGCGAGTCGGGCGGGTCGATGAACGGGAACTTCGCGACGTCGCCGAGACCGATGGCGGTCATCTGCAGGATGACGCTGGCGAGGTTGGTGCGCAGGATCTCCGCGTCGGTGAACTCGGGGCGCGCCTCGAAGTCCTCTTCGGAGTACAGGCGGATGCAGATGCCTTCGCTGACGCGGCCGCAGCGGCCCTTGCGCTGGTTGGCGCTCGCCTGGCTGATCGGTTCGATCGGCAGGCGCTGGACCTTGAGGCGGTGGCTGTAGCGGGAGATGCGGGCGTTGCCGGGGTCGATGACGTACTTGATGCCCGGCACGGTGAGGCTGGTCTCGGCGACGTTGGTCGCCAGGACGATCCTTCTGCCCGTGTGCCGTTGGAAGACGCGGTGCTGTTCGCCGACGGACAGTCGTGCGTAGAGCGGGAGGATCTCGGTGTTGCGCAGGTCCTCCTGTTTGAGGGCGTCGGCGGTGTCGCGGATCTCGCGTTCGCCGGACAGGAAGACCAGGACGTCACCGGGGCCCTCTGCCTGCAGTTCGTGGACGGCGTTGATGATGCCCTGGGTCTGGTCGTCGTCCTCCTCCAGCGGCCGGTAGCGGGTCTCGACGGGGTAGGTGCGGCCGGAGACCTCGATGATCGGGGCGTCGCCGAAGTGCTGGCTGAAGCGCTGCGGGTCGATCGTGGCGGAGGTGATGACGATCTTGAGGTCGGGGCGGCGAGGCAGGAGTTGCTTGAGGTAGCCGAGCAGGAAGTCGACGTTGAGGCTGCGTTCGTGGGCCTCGTCGATGATGATCGTGTCGTAGCGGCTCAGCGTCCTGTCGGTCTGGATCTCGGCGAGCAGGATGCCGTCGGTCATGAGCTTGACGAGGGTGTCGTCGCCGGACTGGTCGGTGAAGCGGACCTTGTAACCGACGGCGTCACCGAGCTTGGTGCCGAGTTCCTCGGCGACGCGTTCGGCGACGGTGCGGGCGGCGATGCGGCGCGGCTGGGTGTGGCCGATCTGGCCGGTGATGCCGCGGCCGAGCTCCAGGCAGATCTTGGGCAGCTGGGTGGTCTTGCCGGAGCCGGTCTCGCCGGCGACGATCACGACCTGGTGGTTCGCGATGAGCTCTTTGATGTCGTCCTTGTGCTGGCTGACCGGGAGCTCTGGCGGATAGGTGATCTTGGGAACGGACTCCCTGCGCAGCGCGACGGTGAGCGCGGCCTCGTCGATCTGGGCGGCGATCTCCTCGGTGATCTTGCGGCGCGCCAGGGGGTCTTTGACCTTGCGTACGCCGTCGAGGCGCCTGGCGAGCCGGCGTTGATCACGCGGCATGAGCTCGGGCAGGCGTTTGTGCAGTTCAGCGAGCGGGGTGTCCATTTGCGCTCAAGGATAGTCAGGGTGCCCGGTCCGGTTCGCGTCAATAACCGTCAGGCCTCCTCCCCGGCGTGGCGGCGCAGACACACCGGACGCCTCGCGGCTGCTCCGGCTCCGGTGCCGCGGGCCGCTGGGTTCGATGATTGCGGGCGTTGTCCGGAAATGGTCCGATCGGTGGACGCCGAGAATTGTCAGACCCTCTCGATAACGTCACCGGCATGGATCTCGACGTCTTCTGGGGACTGCTCGACCAGTCGGCTTCCGTTACCTCTGACCAGCGCGAACGTCGCGATTGGCTGACGTCGCGGCTCGCGTTGCTGCCGCCTGGCGACATTTGCGGGTTCGAGACTTTGTTGTCGGCCTCACGTGGTCGTGTGAACACGTTCTCGCACTGGCACGCGGCTTATGTGTTGTGCGACGGGTTGTGTTCCGCGGAACGGTTCTTCGCGTTCCAGTCGTGGCTGGTCGGGCTGGGCAGGTCGGTGCTGGCGTCGGTGTCGGCGTGTCCGGACGCACTGGCGGAGGTGCCGGCGGTGCGGACGTTGCTGGCGGTCGGCGCCCAGTCGTGGCCGGACGCGGCGTGGCCGTTGTGGGAAGGGCTGGACCGGGTGCCGCACGACGCGTTCTTCACGGCGACCGGGCAGTCGCTTCGCGAGGCCCTGACGGCCCTGGGGCACGTGCCGGTGACGGACGCGGGCCCGTTCACGGGTCCGGTGTGGGAGCTGGACTCCCCGCTGGAGGCCGCGGTGCGGTTACCGAGGCTGTGGGAGCTCGCGACCGGCCTGTCAGAGGCGGCCTGACCAGCGCGGATCCGGAGGCACCAAAAATTGTCAGACCCCCTCGCTAGCGTGCTCGGCATGGACCTGAACGCGTTCTGGGCCCTGGTGGAGTCCTCCGCGGTGGAGGCTCGCGACCAGGACGATCGGCTGGAGCGGCTGACGGCCGCGCTGGCCGCGCTGCCTCGTGCCGAGGTGGTGGAGTTCGCGGTGCGGCTCGACGAGGTGCGACGTCGGGTCGACACGTGGGCGCACTGGCAGGCGGCGTACGTGATCTGCGGCGGCCTGTGCTCGGACGACGGGTTCTTCTACTTCCAGGCGTGGCTGGTCGGCCAGGGCCGGGAGGTGTTCGAGGCGGTGGCGGCCTCGCCGGACGAGCTGGCGTCGCTGCCCCGCGTGCGGCTGCTGGCCTCACGCGGCGGCGTCCACGCGTGGGCGGACGACGACTGGCCGGACTGGGAGGGCCTCGACCACGTGGCGGCCGAGGCGTTCGACGGCGACCTGGACGCGGAGCTGGCCTCACGCGGCCTGGAGTTGCTCGCGTCACCGGAGCCGCCGGGCGAGCAGTGGGACTTCGCGGATCCGGCGGAGATCTCGGCGCGGATTCCGCGGTTGGGCACGTTGTTCGGAAAGGTGGCGTGATGGACGTCGGTGTCGACGTGGTGGTGTGGCGGGCGCCCGGCCCGGCGTCGTCGGCGGAAGCGGCAGCCCGCTACGCCGAGCTGCGCGCGTCCCCGCTGGGCGCCTTCGAGCCGGCGGTGGCGGCGTTCGTGCGGGAACTGCGGCAGACCTCGCCGGACCCGTCGTCGCCGGTGTCGTGGGACGAAGCCCTGACGGTGGGGATCGACGCGGTGATCGTGCACGTGGTGTGGCCGGCCCGTCGCCAGGTGCTGGACCTGGTGGCGCTGCTGGCCGAGCGACACGGCCTCGTGTGCTACGAGCCGTCGCGGGAGGTGGCGATGTCCTGACCCGCCAGCGCCGCCGCATCGCCGGACCCCGGAACCCATGGCTGCGTTCACGCACCCGCAGCATGCCGGTAGTGGCACACACGAGCGGCAGACACCGGCCAGAAGGCCTCGCAGACGTTGTCTCACATGGCATCCGTGTTCGGGCGGTCCGTGATCGGGCGGTCCCGTGGTGAGGAGCAGGTGCGCCTCGTCGACGTCCCGCCGCAAGGCCGTCGTGGAACACGCCACGTCAGCGGCGGTCGTGTCCACCCAGGCGGTCCGGAGTCATTCGTCGATCTTCCTGGTCACGGATGCCTCCACGCGGAGCGATCAAGCCGGCACCCCGAGGCCTCGGCCCGCCCAGGTTGCGGTAGCGCCTGGATCGGCTCCCGCCACCGAGCGAGGCGGTCTGTGACTACGGGCGTACGAGACCGTGGCGCCTCAACACGGCACGGTCTTCGTGTGTGAAGACCGCGTTCGAGGCACCGCGATCCCGGCTCACGAACCGGCGCGCCAGGCAGCGATGTCCTGACGCAGCGAGGTCTTCGTGTCCACGGGCGCGAAGGAGGCGTCGACGGCGTTGGTGGCGATGCGCGCGAGAGCGTCGTCGTCGAAGCCGAGGACGTCGCGCAGGAGCCGGTACTCGCTGGTGAGCGTGGCGCCGGTCGAAGAGGGGATGTCGGTGCTGAGTGTCACGATCAGCCCGGCGTCGACGAGCAGTGGCAGCGGATGAGAGGAGACGGATTCGACCAGTCCCAGCGCGACGTTGGACGAAGGGCACACCTCGAGCGGTATGGCGCGGTCCCGCAGCAGCTTCAGGACTTCCGGATCCTCAAGCGCGCGGAACCCGTGCCCGATCCGATCAGCGAGCCCGACGGTAACGGCCTCGGCGACACTCGCCGCCCCGCAGGACTCCCCCGCGTGGTGCACGAGCCCGACCCCGGCCTCCCGCGCGGCCCGGAACACACCGGCAAAGGGAGCCAGCGAATGATCCTCAGCACCGGCCATCCCGATGGCCACGACCTGAGGGTGCGCCAGCGCAAGCCGGAGCGAGGCCTCGAACCGTTCAACCGACCGCTTCCTGGGGTGGTCCACGATCACACGGCATTCAATGCCGTGGGCGGCCTGCCCTGCGGCGAGCCCGGACAACACCGCCTCGAGCGGCATGTCCGGATCCCCGAGCCGTTCCCCGTGCGCTGCCGCGGTGAACGTGACCTCGGCATAGCGAGTCCCCTGCGCTGCTTCCTCGGCGCAGAACTCGTAAGCGATCCGGCTGAAGTCCTCGGCTCGCCGCAGGCAGTCCCGCACGGCCCCGTTGTGCGCGGCAAACGGCGCAAACCCTGCAAACCCCCCGTCGTGCACCGGCACATCAACACCATGCTCGGCAGCAAGCTCGGCAAGCGTGCCGGCCAACACAGTGCTCTCCAGGTGCACGTGCAGGTGGGCCTTGGGCAACGCAACAAGATCACGCATGGCGCCCGACGCTACCCAGCCCCAAACCCCACCGCCCGCGATTTTCCCCAGCCCCCGCCACCACCCGGATGAGTGAATCCCGTCCGAATCCACGCCTGAGCCCGTCTAGTAGATGTCCGGAATTCTTGATCAACTCACCTCCGCAAGGAAGGAGGAGCGCGGGGCTGCGGGCAAGGAGGGCCGGGCGTGGGATCCCGACGGCGTACTACCGGGCACGCCCATCAGCGATGCACGAACCCGACCAACTCCAGCCACTAACGCAGACCGGTGCCGGCAGCCAAACCGGCACCGACAGCCAGAAACGGCACCCGCACGTAGCACGGCTCCCAGGCGGGCAGCCCGGACCCGACAGGCAGACCAGACTCAGGCGGGCAGCCCAGACCAGGCATGTAAAACGGACCCGGCGTGTAAACGACACCGGCCCAGCTGCCCGCTCACAACTCGAGCAGCCCTGCCCCGAGCCGCCCGCTCACAACCCGAGCCGCCCTACCCCGAGCCGCTCTACCTCGGAGTCACTCGGTGCCAAGCCGCCCAACACCGAGTCGCTCGGCGAGAAAGGCCACCGCACTGCCGATCTCGCCTTCAGGCACATCCCCGTGCCCACCAGGGCTGGCGTGCAACGTCTTCTCCCGCGACGCGAACGCGTCGAACATCGCCAGCCCGGCCTCACGCGCGATCAGCTGGTCGTCCCACTGCAGGAGAAACCGCATCGGCACAGTCACGCCCGCCGCAGCCCGTGCCAGCTGTTCGGTCCTGCCCACCAGCCCGAACACCGCGGCCAGCACCCTGGGCTCGGCCGCGACCAGCTCGATCCCGATCGCGCTGCCCATGGACATCCCCCAGAACCCGACCCCGCCCCCGCTGCTGATCTCGGGCAGCTCCAGCACCTCGTCGAGCACGGACCGCCACTCGGGAACGGCTCGGCGCGCCAGACTCGCGTTGTACTCGGCGACCAGCTCGCCGACGTCCTGTCCCGCGGCGACCCGCGCCCTGATCTCGGCGACCGCCCGCTCGTCCTCCGCGGTCCGCGGCCGCTCGCCGTGCGCAGGCGCGTCGAGCGTCACGACAGCCATGCCCGCCGCCGCGCACCGCGCCGCGTGATCGACTGACCGGGGTGCTCGCTTGTGCTGGCCACCGCCGTGCGCGCCCAGCACGAGTGGCGAGGGGGCGTCGGTGCCTGATGGGGTCCAGAGGACGCCGGGGACGCCGTCGTGGATGAAGTCGCGTCCGGTGACGCCGTTCGTGGTCGTTTCGGAGAGAAAGCGCATGATCGATCGCCTTTCGGGTGGCTGCTGTGAGCGCTCCCGCGGCGACGCGCGACTGAAGGCGTCAGGCCGGAAGTGTGGAGGAGCGCCCATCTGGGTTGACCGCGTTGATGGGACTCACCTCCTCGGGTTGATCGCGTGGAGCGACCCTATCAAGCGGTGCCCGGTCCGGTCGCCGGAATTCGGCAGGACGACATCTGCGGCCGACAGGGCATTCGCGACAGGACAACCGCCTTGGCAGGGCAACACCCGCAGCAGGGCAACACCCGCGGCGGAACATCACCTGCGGCAGGGCGGCGGTTACGACCGTGCGACGTTATCGGCCAGGGCAACGGTTGCAGCCGAGGGATGTCCGCGGCCAGGGCACCGGCTGCGGCGGGCGATGTTCGCGGCACGGCGACGCAGAGACCAAGAGCGACCGTGACCGGAAAACGGCCTCGCCAGCAGGACCCAATGACGCGACCACGCATCGAGCCCACCGCCCAACTCCGCACCAACTCCGCCCGCCGGCATCGCCTCACCACTCCGCCTCACCACTCCGCCCACCACTATGCCCACCACTATGGCCACCGCTTCGCCACGTTCGCCTCGTCGCCACCATCTCGCGGCCGTCACCACCGCATTCCCGCCCCACCACCGCTTCACCACGACAGCTTCACCGCCACGATCTCGCCGCCACCACCACGTTCCCGCCACCACATGGCCTCACCGCGACTACCCCGGCGTTCCGCGCCCCTCCCCGCCCACCGCCCGAATTCCGAGCGACACCGCTCCCACCCCGCCACTAGGTTCCGGTGCCATGTCTGATGTTGTGCAAACGCGCCACGGCGCGACGGTCCTCATGTGCGCACCCGACGGTCCGCCCATCCACGACGAGCAGTCCGCTGTGGACTTGATCGGCACGTTGTGGGGGCAGGACGTGCAGTGGTTGGTGTTGCCGACGCAGCGGCTGACCGAGGACTTCTTCGTCTTGCGCACGCGCGTGGCGGGCGCGGTGGTGCAGAAGCTGCAGCAGTACGGGTTCCGGGTGGCGGTGGTCGGGGACATCGCCGCACACGTGCGGGCGAGCACGGCGTTGCGGGACTTCGTGTACGAGTCGAACAAGGGGCGGCAGCTGTGGTTCGTGGCGGACGAGGAGGAGTTGGACGCGCGACTGAGCGCGGCCGCCTGACCACCAACAAGGCACCCCAACCCACTATTGCACCATAGTTGCAATAGCTAGGCTCCATGTATGGAGATTCGCCGTTCTCTGACGAGCCACGCCGGCCCGCGCCGATCACCTCACGAGGTCCTGCGGCGCCTCACTGAACGCGTCGGCCCGGAAGTCGCGCCCGAGGATCCGGTGCGGGAGTTGGAACAACGGGTCGCGGACCTGCTGGGCAAGCAGAAGGCGTTGTTTTCCCGTCAGGGACGATGGCCCAGCAGGTGGCGTTGAGGGTGCATGCCGAGCGGCGCGGCAGGTTCGCGTTCGCCGGGCATCCGCAGACGCATCTGCAGGTGTGGGAGAACCAGGGGTACAGCGCCGTGCACGGCCTGAGGTTCCACGCGGTGGGCGACTACAACGCGCTGCTCACGCTCAAAGACCTCGAGGCCGTGCATGAGCCGCTCGCTGCCGTGGTGATCGAGCTGCCGCAGCGTGACATCGGCGGGCAGCTGCCGACGTTGGAGGAGCTCCAAGCGCAAACCGGATGGGTGAAGCGAGCTGGGGCGGCGGCGCATTGCGACGGTGCGCGGTTGTGGGAGGCGCAGACCGGGTACGACGCGCCACTGCACGAGATCGCGGGGCTGTTCGACACCGTGTACGTGTCGCTCTACAAAGGACTCGAAGGTGTCCGGGGCGCGGTGCTGGCCGGGGACGTGGAGACGATCGGGCACGCGGCGGTGTGGCGGCAGCGGCTGGGTGGTGCGATCGCGGACGCGTGGCCGTTGGCGGCGATCGCGTTGATGGGCATGGACGAGAACCTGCCGCGGATGGCGGAGTTCGCGGCTCACGCGCGGGCGCTGGCGGAGGCGATCAACGAGGACGGGTTCGCGCACACGACGCCTGCCGAACCGGCCACTCCCCTGTTCCACGTGCACGTTCCTCTGTCGAAGCTCGAGGCGGAACGGGCTGCGCGGAACCTGCTGGAGGAGACGGGGATCAAGTTGTTCCTGTACGCGCGGTCCAGCCCGGATCCGGGCCGGTGCCGCTTCGAGATCAGCGTGGGGATCGATGCGCTGGAGTTCGCGCCGCGCGAGGTCGCGGAGTTGATCAGAGGTCTACGATCGCGGGTGTGAGCCTGCCTGAACCCGTCGCGCACGCGCTGGTGCGGGTGTCGCACTCGGTGCTGATCGACGGTGATGCGCTCGCGCGGGTGCGGGAGCGGTTCGACGACGAGCAGGCGGCGTCGTTGAGCGGATATCTGCGCAGTGCGCAGTCGCCGAACACCGTGCGCGCGTACCGGTCGGACTGGATCGCGTGGGCGGGCTGGTGTCAGGCCGAGGGGCGGCAGGCGCTGCCGGCGGATCCGCTGGACGTGGCGGTGTACCTGGCGGCCGCGGCGGACACGGTCAAGGAGGACGGGTCGCCGGCGTTCGGGGCTTCGACGTTGGAACGCAAGTCGGCGGCGATCTCGGCGGTGCACGCGGCGAACGGGTTGCCGAGCCCGACGCGCAGTGACGTGGTGCGGCTGACGCTCAGAGGTATCCGGCGCACGCGCAAGTCGCAGCCCAGGCGCAAACGGCCGGTGTTGCTCGACACGCTCGAAGCTCTGCTCAACGAACGTCCGGCGGAAGGGCCCGCACGCGCGAGGGATGCGTTGCTGCTGCTCGTGGGTTTCGCGGGGGCGTTGCGGCGCAGTGAGCTCGCGCAGATCGAGTTCGAGGACGTGAGCGTGGACGTGGATCCGCGCACGCACGAGCCGTTGTTGTTGATTCGGCTGGGGACGACGAAGACCGATCAGACGGGCCGCCATCAGCAGTCGGTGGTGTTGCCGCGCGGGAGTCGTCGCCCGACGTGCCCGGTGTGCGCGTTCGCGGACTGGGCGGACGTGCTCGACGGCAAGGACGTCACCGAGACAGGCCTGCACCGCTGCCACTCCTATGCCCAGCCACCTCGTCAGGGCGCGGTGTTCCCGGTGATCAACCGGCACGGCGGCGTCGGGTCGAAGGCGATGTCGGGGCGTGCGGTGGCGGAGCTGGTGAAGCGGTACGCGCTCAAGGCGGGACTGGATCCGGCGTTGTTCGGCGGGCATTCGCTGCGGGCGGGGTTCGCGACGCAGGCGGCGCTGGGCGGGGCGAGCGACCGGGAGATCATGCGGCAGGGCCGGTGGACCAACCCGCGCACCGTGCACCGCTACATCCGGACGGCGAACCCTCTCGAGGACAACGCGGTCGCCCGTTTGGGCCTGTGAATTTGTGACTCAGGTCTCAGGGCGTGAGGTTAACTGTAAACAAGATCCCCTCCGGTAGGGCTGCACCAACCGGAGCAGGGGACTGCGCCGTCCGCACGGCCGAACCCGAAAGTTTCCGCCGTGTTTCCACACTGGTTGAGCTGCTCTTTTGTTCCACCATCCGGACAAAAGACGGTCTCCTGACCAGCACTGCTGCCCAATTTGTGAAGCAATCTCGCATCTTGGGAGTGGCTGGATCCATGCACTGAGCGCAATACGATCACCACGCCCGGTCATCGACGATGGTCGGGATGTTCCACGGTGATCGACCCGGCACCCCTGTAACGCCGGGCGATCACTCCCTGCACCGGAACAAGGAGCGTTCATGAAACGCACGACCCTGGGCATCACCACCGCCCTGGCGTTGGTCACCACGGGCACGCTGGGGGCCAACGCGGCACCGCAGCCGGTGAACCCGTTGCTCGCCAAGGCTGACGCTCTGCACGCGGCGGCCGAGCAGGCGGGGACGATCTCCTCCGCTCTCGGCCTGTCCGGCGGCGAGCAGCTCGTGCCACGTGACGTCGTGCGCGACGCCGACGGCACCCACCACCTCCGCTTCGACCGGACCCTCAACGGCCTCAAGGTCATCGGCGGCGACCTCGTCGTCACGCAGAAGGCAGGCCGGCTCACCGGCGTCACCAAGGCGTCCGAGGCCGCCCTCGCCGGCCTCGACACCACCGCACCCGCCACCGCGGCGGCCGCCGGAGCCACGCTCGTCGTGTTCGCGCTCGACCACGCCCCCGTGCTGGCGTGGGAAACCGTCCAGCACAGCGTCAAGGACGACCAGACGCCCAGCGAGCTGCACACCTTCACCGACGCGAAGACCGGTCAGACGCTGCTGTCCTACGACGACGTGCACAACGTCGAGGGCACCGGCCAGTCCACCTACACCGGCACCGTCGCGCTCAACACCACCCAGTCGGGCAGCACGTTCCAGCTCAAGGACCCGGCACGCGGCAACCAGGCCGTCAACAACCTCAACAACGGCTCCGGCACGGGCACCCTGTTCACCGACGCCGACAACAAGTGGGGCAACGGCACCTACACCGACAAGGCCACCGCGGGCGTCGACGCCGCCTTCGGTGCCGCGCAGACGTGGGACTACTACAAGAACGTCCACGGCCGCAGTGGCATCAAGAACAACGGCGTGGGCGCGCTGAGCAAGGTCCACTACGGCAACAACTACGTCAACGCCTTCTGGTCGGACTCCTGCTCCTGCATGACCTACGGCGACGGCGCGCAGAACCGCAACCCGCTGACCTCGATCGACGTCGCAGCGCACGAGATGTCGCACGGCGTCACCTCGGCCACCGCCGGCCTGGTGTACTCGGGTGAGTCCGGCGGCCTCAACGAGGCCACCAGCGACATCTTCGGCTCCACCACCGAGTTCTTCGCCGCGAACGCCTCCGACGCCGGCGACTACCTGATCGGTGAGAAGATCAACATCCGTGGCGACGGCAAGCCGTTGCGCTACATGGACAAGCCCTCCAAGGACGGCCGCAGCCTCGACTACTGGACCTCCAGCGCGGGCAACGTCGACGTGCACTACTCCTCCGGCATCGCCAACCACTTCTTCTACCTGCTGTCCGAAGGCAGCGGCCAGAAGACCATCAACGGCGTCGCCTACGACTCCCCCACCTACGACAACCAGCCCGTCACCGGCATCGGCCGCGCCAAGGCCGAGAAGATCTGGTACCGCGCGCTGACCACCAAGTTCACCTCCAGCACCAAGTACGCCGCCGCCCGCACCGGCACCCTCGCCGCCACGGCCGACCTCTACGGCGCGAGCAGCGCCGAGTACGCGGCGGTCGACCGGGCCTGGGCCGCGGTGAACGTCAAGTAGCAGGCCCGCCACAAAGACGCCGAGGTCCGGACCGACCCCCTGCACGGTCCGGGCCTCGGCACATCTCTGTCGCGAACACGCCGCTCACCTGGTTCCCTCTGCCCATGGGCATGTGGAGCCAGGTCACGGTGCGCGGCCTGGAGTGCCCGCGCTGCCGTCACGTCGGCGACAACCAGGTGCAGATCCACTTCGGCGGCTGCAACCTTCAGGAGTTCGAGATCGGCGACTCCCTGGAGTGGGGCGTCTACAACCGGGGCGAGCGAGGCCACCGCCTGGTCGTCACCGAAGGCTACGGCGAGGACTGCCCCGGCTGCGGCTCCTACCTCTACGACGTCTACATCGAGAACGACGTCATCACCTGCGTGACCTGGAACGACGGAACGTTCACCTACACGGACCTGCCCGGCCGCAAGGACGGCAGCCGCTTCTACGTGCTCGACGACTACCCACCCCACGTCCAGCGCTGACTCACGGCTCCAGGTCGGTCGCCGCCAGGAACGACCCGTCCATGTAGAACGGCACCGACTGGTGCTCGTGCGTCACCAGCCACCGCCCATCACGCCGTCGCAGCCCCACGGTCATGCGCGTCCACATGGAGAACCCCTCCGGATAGCCCACCGGCACCGCCGCAAGCCGCTGCAGACCGTGCACGAACGCCACGTCACCGGACACCGCGACCTCCAGGTCGCGGTGCTCGACCGTGATCGGCCCGTCGAACCCCGCCATCCACCCCGCGAGAGCCTCCGGATCCCGCGCGTCCAGGCCGGTGTTGCGCAGCGGAGGTGCCAGCGTGAACGTCACCGCGTCCTCGGCGTACCGCCCGACGACACGCGACGGCGAACGGTCCCGCATGCCCTCCACGAGCGCCGTGAACAACGCCCGGATCTCCACCTCGTCCTGCACCAGCGTGTGAGTCATCCCGAAACCTCCATCGCAACCGACTGACACACCGATGTCGAAGCACGGCCCGCGGTCTCGACATGGCGGTGAGAAGATTTTTCGACGCCCAGCAGCGGAGGCCGGAAGTGAAGTACCTGATCCTCATCTACAGCAACCCCAAGTCGCGGGCCGCGTGGGAGAAGCTGACCGACGAGCAGCAGATGCAGTTCGGCCAGGCCCACTACGACCTCAGCGACAAGCTGCGCGCGTCCGGGGAGCTGATCGCGAGCGAAGGCCTCCCCGGACCCGAGACCGGTAAAGGCGTGAGCATCCGCAACGGCGAGGTGGTGATCACCGACGGGCCGTTCGCCGAGGCCAAGGAGTACCTGGCCGGGTTCTACCTCGTCGAGGCCGACACGATCGACCAGGTCATCGCCCACGCGGCGACACTGCCCGACGCGCACAACGACGGCATCGAGGTCCGGCCGGTGTGGGACATGTCGATGCTGGACGACATGTGACGGACGCACCGCGGATCGAGGGCCTGCTGCGCGACCTGGCGCCGCAGGTCCTCGGCGTGCTCGTGCGCCGGCACGGCCAGTTCGACGTCTGCGAGGACGCCGTGCAGGAAGCCCTCCTCGGCGCCGCCCAGCAGTGGCCGGCGCAAGGAGTGCCCGACAACCCCAAGGGCTGGCTCATCACGGCAGCCAGCCGCAGGTGGATCGAGCAGTACCGGTCCGACGTGGCACGCCGTCAGCGCGAGGACAAGGTCGTCGCACTGACCCCTCCGCCCGCGGACCCGGTGCCCGCGCAGGACGACACGCTCACCATCCTCGCCCTGTGCTGCCACGAGTCGCTCACCACCGCCTCGCAGATCGCCCTCACCCTGCGCGCGGTCGGCGGCCTCACCACCGCGGAGATCGCACGCGCGTTCCTCGTGCCCGAAGCCACCGTGGCGCAACGCATCAGCCGCGCCAAGCAGAAGATCAAAGGCACGAAGTTCAGAGCACCCAAGGACCTCACGGCCGTCCTGCACGTGCTGTACCTGATCTTCACCGAGGGCTCCACCGCGAGCTCCGGCGACGACCTGGTCCGCGTCGACCTCACCGCCGAGGCCATCCGTCTCACCCGCCAGCTGCACAAACGCAGGCCCGACGACGGCGAACTGGCGGGACTGCTCGCGTTGATGCTGCTCACCGACGCCCGCCGGCCCGCCCGCACCGACCCCCACGGCGCCCTCATCCCGCTCGCCGAGCAGGACCGGGAGAAGTGGGACACCACCGCCATCGCCGAAGGCACCGAACTCGTCCAGAAAGCCCTGCAGACCGCCCAGATCGGCCCCTACCAGCTCCAAGCCGCCATCGCGGCCGTCCACGCCGACGCCAAAACCGCCGACGACACCGACTGGCACGAGATCCTCGGCCTCTACGAACTCCTCACGGCCATCGCACCCGGCCCCATGGTCTCGCTCAACCGGATCGTCGCCGTCGCCATGGTCCACGGCCCGCAGCAGGCGCTGGACGAACTGTCCACACTGGACCTCGACCACCACCGCGTCCACGCCGTCAAAGCACACCTCCTCGACCTGCGAGGAGACCACGACGCAGCCAGAGAAGAATACGAGAAGGCCGCGAAACGGACACTGAGCGTGCCCGAACAGCGCTACCTCAGGTCCCGGTCGCGCCGCCCACGGTAGCGTCCGACGACGGCTCCTCCTGCGGCGGCGCCTTCGGCACCACGCCCGTCAGATCACCACCGTTGTCGTTGACGCGCAACACGAACGGCCGCGTCTGCGTGTACTGCACCACCGAGATCGAACACGGGTCGACGACGATCCGCTGAAACCCGTCCAGGTGCACACCCAAAGCATCCGCCAGAACCGACTTGATCACATCACCGTGCGAGCACAACACCCACACCGCACCCGGCCCGTGCTCCTCCGTGATCCGCGCGTCGTGCGCCCGCACCGCCGCAACAGCACGAGCCTGCACAAAAGCCAGCCCCTCACCGTCGGGGAAGATCGCCGCCGACGGGTGCTGCTGAACGACCGCCCACAACGGCTCGTTCAGCAGATCCTTCAACGCCTTGCCGGTCCACGCCCCGTAGTCCACTTCGGACACGTCCGGCTCCGCGACCGCCTCGAGAGCACGATCCGCCAGCAACGGCGCCAACGTCTCCTCACAGCGCTGCAACGGAGACGACACCACCGCACTGATCGGGATGTCCCGCAACCGGCCGACGAGCGCCGCGGCCTGAGCCTGCCCCCGCTCGTCCAACCCCACACCCAACGACCTCCCGGCGAGCACACCGGAACCGTTGGCG
Source organism: Lentzea aerocolonigenes (assembly GCF_000974445.1). GTDB lineage: Bacteria > Actinomycetota > Actinomycetes > Mycobacteriales > Pseudonocardiaceae > Lentzea > Lentzea aerocolonigenes. The sequence continues at coordinate 44,302 of NZ_BBOJ01000015.1, read as the reverse complement.
GTCGAACGCGCATGTCGAAGCAGGATCACCGTGGCCACAACGTCCACCTTAGATCGGCTGCAGCAAACCCATCGACAGCAGCCCCATCAGCACCAGACCCAGCATCAGCCGGTACCACACGAAAGCCGAGTACGAGTGCTTCGAGACGTACTTCAACAACCACGCGATCGTGGCATACCCCACCACGAACGAGATCAGCGTCGCCACGATCATCTGCGGAATCGACGCCTGCACACCCTCACCCGAGCGCTCCAGCACGTCCGGAATGGAGAACAACCCCGCACCGAACACCGCCGGAATCGCCAGCAGGAACGAGTACCGCGCCGCCGCCTCACGCGTCAGCCCCAGGAACAAACCGGCCGTCAGCGTGCCACCCGACCGCGACACGCCCGGGATGAGCGCCAGCGCCTGCGCCAGTCCCATCCCGATCGCGTCCTTCATCCGCAGCTCGTCACGCTCGTGCTTCGCCAGGTGATCGGCCAGACCGAGCAGCAGACCGAACACCACCAGCATCGTCGCCGTGATCCACAGGTTCCGCGCCGACGTCCGGATCTCGTCCTTGAGCAGGTAACCCAGAACCGAGATCGGCACGGAACCGATGATCACGTACCACGCCAGCCGGTAGTCCTTCTCCTGACGCGCCGCGGCACTGAACAACCCGCGGAACCAGGCGGCCACGAACCGCCCGATGTCCTTCGCGAAGTAGATCAGCACCGCCACCTCGGTCCCCAGCTGGATGACCGCGGTGAACGACGCACCCGCATCGTTGCCGAAGAACAGCGTCGACGTGATGCGAAGATGCGCCGAGGAAGAAATGGGCAGGAATTCCGTCAGTCCTTGGACGAGTCCGAGAACCAGAGCCTGCAACCAGCTCAACTACCCACTCCTGCCAGATCCAGAGCTTCGGCCGCGGTCCGAAGACCCGCGATCCCCTGCTCCAGATCTTGCAGCATCGGCGAAACGGACAGCGTGGTGACCCCCGCGGCAGCGAGCGCCTTCATCTTGTCTGCTATGCGCTCCTTCGGCCCCAGCAGCGACGTCGCGTCCAGGAACTCCAGCGGGATCGCCGCCATCGCACCGGCGTAGTCACGCGCCAGGTACTTCTCCTGGATCTCCTCCGCCTGAGCCGGGAAACCCATGCGCACCATCAGGTTGTTGTAGAAGTTCTGCTTCCGGCTGCCCATGCCGCCCACGTACAGAGCCGTGTACGCACGCACCGGGTCCGCGCAGGCCTTCCAGTCGTCACCGACGATCAACGGCACCGTCGGAACGACGTCGAACCCGTCCATCGTCTTGCCGGCCTTCTCCCGACCGGCCTTCACGCTGGCAAGGGACTCCTCCGAGTACTCCGGCGAGAAGAAGATCGCCAGCCACCCGTCCGCGATCTCACCCGTGAGCTCGAGGTTCTTCGGACCGACCGACGCCAGGTAGATCGGAATCCGCTCCCGCACCGGGTGCACCGTCAGCTGCAACGCCTTGCCCGGACCATCCGGCAACGGCAGCGTGTAGTGCTCACCCTCGTACCGCAGCTTCTCCCGCGACAACGCCTTCCGCACGACCTCCACGTACTCACGCGTGCGTCCCAGCGGCTTGTCGAACCGCACACCGTGCCAGCCCTCCGACACCTGCGGACCCGACACACCCAGACCCATGCGGAACCGCCCGCCGGACAGGGTGTCGAGCGTCGCCGCCGTCATCGCGGCCATCGCCGGCGTCCGCGCCGGAATCTGGAAGATCGCGCTGCCGACGTCGATGCGTTCGGTCTGCGCGGCCACCCACGCGAGCACCGTCGGCGCGTCGGAACCGTAGGCCTCCGCGGCCCACACCACCGAAAAGCCGAGCCGGTCGGCCTCTTTGGCCAGCTCAAGGTTCGCGGCGTCGTTGCCGGCGCCCCAGTATCCGAGGTTCAATCCGAGCTTCACGAGCCGAGACCCTACCGGTCAGTAACACCGATTGCCAGGCTCAGCCGATGATCACCCCTTAGCATCGCGCACGTGGAACAGCGATACCTCGGCCGCAGCGGCCTCCGCGTCTCCAGGACCGCACTGGGCACGATGACGTGGGGCCGCGACACCGACGCGGACGAGGCCGCCACCCAACTCATGGCCTTCGCCGACGCCGGCGGCACCCTCATCGACACCGCCGACGTCTACACCGACGGCGAAGCCGAACGCATCCTCGGCGGCCTCCTCGGCGAAATCGTCCCCCGCGAAGAACTCGTCATCGCCACCAAAGCCGTCGCCCGCCGCACCGAAGGCCCCTTCGGCGGCGGCGCCTCCCGAGGCGCACTCCTGCACGCCCTCGACGGATCACTGCGCCGCATCGGCGTCGACCACATCGACCTCTGGCAACTCCACGCCTGGGACGCCGCGGTCCCCGTCGAGGAAACCCTCTCCGCCCTCGACCACGCCATCTCCTCCGGCAAGGTCCGCTACGCCGGCGTCTCCAACTACAGCGGCTGGCAGCTCGCCACCGCCGCCCTGACGCCCTCCGCGTTCCCCCTCATCTCCACCCAGGTCGAATACTCACTGCTCGAACGCGGCATCGAACGCGAAGTCGCCCCCGCCGCCCTGCACCACGGCCTCGGCCTGCTGCCCTGGGCACCACTCGGCCGCGGCGTCCTCACCGGCAAGTACCGCAACGGCACCCCACCCGACTCCCGCGGCGCATCGCCGCACTTCGCGGGCTACGTCGAACAGCACCGCAACGAACGCGCCGCCCGGATCGTCCAGGCCGTCGCGACCGCGGCCGACGGGCTCGGGACCTCACCGTTGTGCGTGGCGCTGGCGTGGGTGCGGGACCGGCCCGGAGTCGTCGCACCCGTCGTCGGTGCGCGGGACACGAACCAGCTCATCGCGTCGCTGGAAGCCGAACAGCTCACGTTGCCGCCCGCGATCAGGGCGGCGTTGGACGACGTCAGCGCCATCGAGCTCGGCTATCCCGAACGCCCCATGCCGTAGGCCACCCCGCAAGCCCGCTGTCATCTGCACTGCGGGAGCCTCTGGTGTCGTTGCCAGTTTTTGTGACTTGGGGTTTGGCAGTGTCGTGTGTCCAGGTGGGGATTGTTTTTAGTCTACACTGAAGCGATAGAGATAACTGCACAGGACCGCCGAACGGGTTTCACCCCACCCCTTGCGTGACCTCCGGGCGAACGTCGTGGATGCTGGAAGACCACGACGTGTCTCAGGAGGACCCGATCTTGCGCCGGCTCGCTGCTCTGATCTTGACCACCGCCACGCTGACGGCGTGCGGCCAGAGCGAGGGGTCGAACGACCCGCTGCAGATCGCGGAAACCCTCGAAGCCGCCACACCGGCCCACTCCCCCGCCCAGAACGGCACCGTGCCCGGCGAAGTCACGCCCGGCGGCGAATTCAAGCAGGGCGACACCACGCTGAAGTTCCAGGTCAACGGCCGCAACGTCGAGCTCGACCGGCTGCGCAGCGCGGTGTTCGAGATGACCACCGACGACAAGGGCGCCGAAACCCGCGGCGCCGGCCTCAGGGCCGGTGACGGCGCCACCAACGCCGTGCCCGACCGCTTCGGCCGGCTGCTCGTCGTCGACACCCGCGGCGGCGAGTTCATCGCGTTCTCGGTCAACCCGCTGATCATGCGCCAGCGCTACCCCGTGCCGGGCTCCCCCTACGGCATCGCCTACGACGCCAAGCGCGACATCGCGTGGATCACGCTGACCGAGCGCAACGAGGTCGTCGGACTCAACGTCGCCGGTGGCGAACCGGCCGAGAAGTTCCGGTTCGCCACCGTGCGTCAACCCAACACCGTCAGCGTCGACCAGGAGACCGGACGTGTCACGGTCACGTCCGGCGACAACGGAGGGATACAGGTGATCTCGCCATGAACGAAGGGGTGATCGACGGGGACTGGGAGTACCGGCCGCTGCGTCTGCCGCCGGGCATCTCCCGCCGCACCGCGACCACGCAGCTGGCCATCCACGCCGAGTTCGCGGGCTGGGAACTGTCCCGCACGCTGCTCTACGGCGACGGCTCCCGGAAGGTCTGGCTCCGCCGCAAGCGCCAGCCAGCGCTGTTGCCAGGCCTCATCACCTGACCACAGCCTCACCGAAGTCCGCCGGAAAGCCCCGCTCGGGGCCGCCGCAGTACAGGCGCGCGACCGCTTCCGGCGGCAGTACCACCTCGCCCAGGCAGTCCACGGCCTGCTCCAGAGGCACGGCGTCGCACGTTCCTCCCGTCCCGTCGGCCGGCTCATCTTTCACCTCGTGGCATTGCAGACGTTTCCTTCGCTTGTAGAACGTCGCCACCGCATGAGGATTCACTTCATTCAACACTGAAGCTATAGAGCATGACGAACCAAGAGCCGATGAAAGAATCACTGTCATGCCTCGCCCGGAGAAGCCGCTCGACCCGTTCGCCGGGCCCGTGGAACAGTTCGCCTTCGACCTGCGCAAGCTCCGCGAGAAGGCCGGCTCCCCCGGCTACCGCGAGCTCGGCAGGCTCAGCCACTACTCCGCCAGCACCCTCGCCGACGCCGCCCGCGGCCAGCGGCTGCCGAGCCTCGCGGTCACCCTCGCGTTCGTCCGGGCCTGCGGCGGCGACGAGGAGCTGTGGGAACGGCGCTGGCGCGAGATCGGCGAGACCGCGCCCGACCAGCGGATCGACTCCCCCTACGTCGGCCTCAAAGCCTTCACCGAGCACGACGCCGACCGCTTCTTCGGCCGCGAGCGGCTCGTCGGCAAGCTCCTGGCCAAGCTCGAGCAGCACGACACCGTGCTGGTCGTCGGCGCGTCGGGGTCGGGCAAGTCCTCGCTGCTGCGCGCGGGTCTGCTGGCCCGCAGCAGCGGCGAGCTGATCACCCCGAGCACGCACCCCGCGCTCCCCCGCACCGAGGGCCTGCTCGTCGTCGACCAGTTCGAGGAGATCTTCGCCCTCCCCCACCGCGACGAGTTCATCGCCGCGCTGACCGGCCGCGGCCACAAGACCGTCATCGGCATCCGCGCCGACTTCTACGGTCACTGCGCCCGCTACCCCGGTCTGGCCACGGCCGTCGAGGACGCGCAGGTGCTCGTCGGTCCGATGACCACCGACGAGCTGCGCAAGGCCATCACCCAGCCCGCCGTCGAGGTCGGCTGCGCGCTCGAGACCGGACTCGTCGCCAGGCTCATCGCCGACGCGACAGGCGAACCCGGAGTGCTCCCACACGTCAGCCACGCGCTGCTCGAGACGTGGCAACGCAAGCGCGGCAACACCCTCACGCTCACCAGCTACCACGAGAGCGGCGGCATCGCCCGTGCCATCGCCAACACCGCCGAGAACGCCTACAGCAGCCTCGACGAGCGCCAGCGGACCCAGGCGCGTCAGGTGTTCCTGCGCCTGGTCAACCCCGGCGAGGGCACCGAGGACACCAAACGCCGCGTCAAACGTTCCGAGCTCGCGGCCGACGAGGTAGTTGAACACCTCGCCAACGCGCGCATCCTCACCGTCGACGACGACAGCGTCGAGATCAGCCACGAAGCCGTCATCCGGGGCTGGCCGCGGCTCAAGGACTGGCTCGCCGAGGCACGCGACGACCTCCGCGTGCACCGCAGGCTCACCGCCGCAGCCGCCGACTGGGAGGCCCACGGCCGCGACCCCGGCTCGCTCTACCGGGGCGTGCCGCTCACCCAGGCGACGGACTGGGCCCTGCGCGACCCCGCCGCCCTCAACGCCGAGGAGAAGGCGTTCCTCGACGCCAGCAGGGCCGCCGCCGAACACGAACTGGCCACCGAGAAACGCCGCACCACCAACCTGCGCCGCGTCGTCGCGTTGCTCGCCGCCCTCCTGCTCGTGGCCACCACAGCGACCGTGTTCGCCGTACGCGCGCAACAACAGACCACCGAGCAACGCACCATCGCGCTCGCCCAGAAGGCCATCGCCGAAGCCAACGGACTGCAGGACCGCGATCCCGGCCTCGCGAGCCAGCTGCGCCTGGCCGCCTACCGGCTCACCGGTCTTCCCGCCGCGCGCGACAGCCTGCTGAGCACGTTCGCCGCACCCCAGGTCACCCTCGTCAAAGGCCACCAGGACGCGACCTCGTACGCGTTGTTCAGCCCCGACAACAGGCTCATGGCCACCGCGGCCGACGACAAGGCGCTGATCATCTGGGACTTCGCCGACCCCCACCACCCCACCGAGCTCGGCCGCGTCCACGCCGGCGAGAACGCCACCCACAACATGGCCTTCAGCCCGGACAGCAGGACGCTCGCCACCGCGAACTGGGACGGTCACATCCGCCTGTTCGACCTCACCGACCCGCGCAAGCCCGCCGAGAAGGCGCGCATCAGCGGCCACGACGGCCAGGTGCAGGCCGTGCAGTTCACGCCGAACGGCCGCACGCTCGTCAGCAGCGGCAAGGACAAGACGATCCGCGTCTGGGACGTCTCAGGAGCCCTCGTGCGGACGATCCAGGCGCACGACCAGCTCGTGCACGGCCTCTCGCTCAACCGCGAGGGCACCACGATCGCGTCGGCGTCCTGGGACGGCACGGTCAAGCTCTGGGACCTCGCGACCGGCACGCAGCTCTCCACGATCGACCCGGCTCCCGGCAACTTCGCCTCCGACGCCGCCGTCTTCTCCTCCGCCGGCCTGCTCGCCACGGGCGCCGACAACGGCGACGTGCGGCTCTGGGACGTCACCGACCCGCGCAACCCCGTGCAGCTCAGCCTCCTCACCGGGCACATGTTCTCGATCCACACCCTGGCGTTCTCCCCCGACGGGAAGTTCCTCGCCAGCGGCGGCGGCGACAAGACCACCCGCGTGTGGGACGTGACCGATCCGCGCAAGGTCCGGCTCGCGACCGCGCTGGCCGGCCACACCGACACGCTCTGGTCGGTCAACTTCAGCCCCGACTCGCGCCGGATGGTCACCGCCACGACCGACGCCGAGGCCCGCGTGCTCGACCTCGCCAACCTCAACTACGCGCACCACACGTGGACCATCTGGAAGCTCGACTACGACCAGCGCGGCCGGTACCTCGCCACCGTCTCCTCCGACGGCACCATCAAGCTGTGGCGCCCCGACGACCGGCACGCGGAGGAGATCGCCACCCTGCCGAAGCTCGCCCCGGACGACGAGGCGTACACCGTCGACGTCCACCCCGGCGGGAACGTCCTGTTCGAGGCGACTGCGGCCGGCAACGCCCTGTGGGACGTCACCGATCCCGCGAAGCCCCGCGAGCTCAACCGCGCGATCACCAGGAACGTCCCGATCGTCGCCGCCGACTTCAGCCACGACGGCAGGACGCTCGCCGTCGGCGAGGAGGACGGCGTGATCAGCCTCTGGAACGTCACCGACCCCGCCCACCCGGTGAAGTCGGGCAGCTTCAAGATCCCCGAGACCGACACCGTGTGGCAGCTCGAGTTCTCCCAGGACGACCGCACGCTCGTCATCGCGAACGGCAGCAGGGAGCTCCAACTCTGGGACGTCGGCAACCCCGCCTCTCCCCGCGCCCACCCCTCCCTGCGCACCGACGACAACCCCGACCCCATCCGCCGCGGCGGGCAGGCGGGCCGCGAGGAGGTCATGACCGTCGTCGTCCACGGCAACCTCATGGCGTTCGCGAACATGGGCAGCAGCGGCGCCCTGTACGACATCAGCGACCCGGCTCAGCCGCGCAAGGTCAGTTCCCTGCCCAACGACGGCGGACCGCTGCAACGCCTCGCCTTCTCCCCCGACGGCACCCTCCTCGCCGCCGGGACGACCGACGACGTGATCCGCGTGTGGGACGTGCGCGATCCCCGCAACCCCCAGGTGCGGGCAGTGCTGCACGGACACACGGAACGGGTGTGGGGCGTGGCCTTCGCTCCGGACAACCGCACTCTGGTGACGACCGGCGCGGACCGCACCGTCCGCGTGTGGGACATCGACGTCGAAGCGACCGCGGCCCGCGTCTGCGCCACTACGACGCCGCACCTGTCCACTCGTCATTGGGAGCAGTACTTCCCCGGAGTCGAGCCGAGGCCTCTCTGCTGAGCAACACCCTCACCTTTCCTCTCGACCGCCTTTGTAGTGCGAAAACGTTGTGCGGTGTCGATGTCCGGGTGTTGTACAACAACGTTCGTCCAACGCGGCGGGCGACCGGCGGAAGGTGACTCTTCAGTCAACACTGAAGCAATAAAATTCGCCGGAGTAGTTGCAGATGTGATCAGATTCGGTGTCATGGAGCTCGTGCCGCAAGAAGTCGGGGTCGCGCACAGCGCACTGCCGCACGACGAAACGTCCGCCCGAGCCCTGCTCGCCGAAGCCGCGTCGCAGGGCCTGCACACAGTCGTCGTCACCGCCGAGGAAGGTGACGAACGCGCCATCGCCGTACTGCGTGAACTGCGCGCGGAATGGCACACGGAGGGCGGCAAGATCACCGCCCAGCTCGACACGGACGCCCAGGGCCAGCTGGCTCACCTGTGGGGCCTGTCAGCGGAGGAACGGGCCGCGTGGCTCGCGGCGTTCCCCCGCCACGACGACCCGAACTGGTGGATGCACCGGCTGCTGGTGCTCAACCACCACCCGGAGTGGGCACCGCTCAAGGACTGGCTGGTCGACGAGCACGTGCGGCTCTTCGGCCGGCCGCCGGGAAGGCGCCGGTCCAGCGCGGCCGGCCGCTGAGTGGACTGAACCCAGCCGGACCGGGCCCTCCCCGGTCCGGCTCAAGCCTTGGCGGCCACCTCGCGGATGAGGTTCGCGAGCTCGACCGGCCGTTCCAGCGGCAGCATGTGCCCGGCGTCGGCCAGCACGACGGACGTTCCACCGAACTTCACCGCGTCGGCCTCGGGCACCAGCCGGTCCTCGTCCCCCACGACGGCGACCACGGCCTTCTCCTTCACCACGGTCAGCCCCGCCTCCCGGTCGTAGCGGTCCACCGCGGGCCGGAAGAGCGCGACGGTCTCGGGCCACTGCCCCCACACCATGTCCGCGGTGAGCTCGACGTCGGCCTCCTCGGGCTCGTCACCGAACAGCCACCACCGCAGCCCGGCGGTCTTGGTCGGCTCGATCTTCTCCCGCACCGCCCGCACGATCGGCCCGAACGCCCGTTCCAGCTCTCGCACGAGCTTCCCGACCGCCTTCGGCCACGCGAGCGACGTCTCGGACAGCCCGCTCGCCGCCATGGACACGAACACGTTGCCCAGCACCCGCTGCCGGAACAGCCGCGGCCTGCGCTCGGCCATCGCCAGCGCCGCCATGCCGCCCATCGAGTGCCCGGCGATCACCACCTGGCCCTGCGGCACGGCCCGTTCGATCAGCTCCCCCAGGTCGTCACCGAGCTGCTCGATCGTCGCGGTCTCCTTGGTGGCGCCCGCCGACTTGCCGTGGCCGCGGTGGTCGTAGGCGATGACCTGGAAGTCCCCGCTCAGCTGCTCGACGACCTTGTGCCAGCTGCGGTGGTCGAGCGCGTAGCCGTGCGCCAGCACGACCGTCACCGGTGCCTCGGGGTCGCCCGTGCGCACCACGTTGAGCTCGGTCCCGTCTTCCAGCCGCACCATGCGGATTCCTTTCGCCGTGTCGTCTGTTCGTCCTAACGAGACAACACGGCGAAAGGACACGGTCAGACGCGACCAAGAACCACATCCGGCGGCAGCTGGCCGCCACCGACGCCGGGCACGCCGCAGAACCGGTAGGCCGAGGCCTGCCCGCCGGGCTGGATGATCCAGGCCTCCCCCGGCTCGCCCTGCGCGAGCACGGCCTGCAACGCGTCGGCGATGTCCGACGGCGTCAGCAACGGGAACTCGACGGCGTCGAACTCCTCCTTGGCGGCGCCCAGCAGCAACGTGTCGACGAATCCAGGGCACAGCGCGGCGACCACGATCCCGTCCGCCGCCAGGGCCTTCCCCGCCGCACGCACGTAGCCGACCACCGCGTGCTTGGTCAGCGTGTACAGCGGATCCGCCGGCATCGCCGCCAGCCCGGCCAGCGACGACGTGATCACGATCTTCCCGCCGCCCTGCCGCCGCAGCGCCGGAACCGCCGCGCACAGCCCGTAGACGACGTGGTCGACGTTGACCCCGACCAGCTTGCGGTACCGCTGCACGTCCAGCGCGTCGACCCCGGCCTGGCCGCCGCCGATCCCGGCGTTGAGGTGCACGATGTCGAGCCGCCCGAGCTCGCGTTCGACCTGCTCCACCGCGGCGGGCATGGTCTCGGGATCGGTGACGTCACCGGCGATCGCGATCCCGCCCGTCGCGGAGGCGATCCGCTGCGCCCCCGCGGCGTTCAGGTCGAGCACGGCGACCTGGGCACCGAGCTTCGCGAGCCGGCGCACCACGGCGGTGCCGATCCCGCCCGCGCCGCCCGTCACGAGCGCGACCTGACCCGTCAAGTCCACAGTGGACACGGCACTCTCCTCAGCTGTTGCGCAGGAACCGGTCGAGCACGCGCACACCGAACTTGAGGGCGTCGACGGGCACGCGCTCGTCCACGCCGTGGAAGAGCCCGGAGAAGTCGAGGTCCGCCGGCAGCTTCAGCGGCGCGAAGCCGAAGTTGCGGATGCCGAGCTGCTGGAACGACTTGGCGTCCGTGCCACCGGAGAGCATGTACGGCAGCACGCGGGCGCCGGGGTCCTCGGCGGTGATCGACGCCGTCATCGCGTCCACCAGGGCGCCGTCGAACGTCGTCTCCACCGGCGGCAGGCCGATCCACTCGCGTTCCACGTCCGGGCCGAGGATCTCCGCGAGCTCGCGGTCGAACGCCTCCTCGCGACCCGGCAGGATGCGGCAGTCCACAGTGGCCTCCGCCGTCGACGGGATCACGTTCGCCTTGTAGCCCGCGGACAGCATGGTCGGGTTCGCGGTGTCGCGCAGCGTCGCGCCGATCATCCGCGACAACGCGCCGAGCTTGCCGATCGAGCCCTCGACGTCGTCGTCGGGGAAGTCGATGCCGGTGATCTCGGTGACGCCGTCGAGGAACTCGCGCACGGACGGCCGGATGATCAGCGGCCACTGGTGCTGGTCCAGCCGCGTCACGGCGGCGGCGAGCTTCGCGACGGCGTTGTCGCGGTGGATCATGCTGCCGTGGCCCGCGGTGCCCTTGACCCGCAGCTTGAGCCAGCGGATGCCCTTCTCCGCGGTCTCGACGAGGTAGGCGCGCACGTCGTCCTTGAGCGTGATCGAGAACCCTCCGACCTCGCTGATCGCCTCGGTGACGCCCTCGAACAGCTCGGGACGGTTCTCCACCAGCCACTTCGCGCCGAACAGGCCGCCCGCCTCCTCGTCGGCGAGGAACGCGAACACGATGTCGCGCGGCGGCACGATCCCCTCACGCTTGAAATGGCGGGCCAGCGCGAGCGTCATGCCGACCATGTCCTTCATGTCGACCGCGCCGCGACCCCACACGTACCCGTCCTGCACCGCGCCCGAGAACGGGTGCACCGACCACTCGGAGGCGTCGGCGGGCACGACGTCGAGGTGGCCGTGCACCAGCAGCGCGCCCCGGCTGGGATCCGCGCCCGCCAGCCTCGCGATCACGTTGCCACGGCCTTTGGCGCCCGACTCGACGTAGGTCGTCTCGTAGCCGACCTCGGACAGCTTCTCCGCCACCCACTCGGCGGCGGCGCGCTCCCCCACCACCGTCGCGGGGTCACCCGTGTTGGTGGTGTCGATCCTGATCAGCTCGCTGACCAGCGTGACGGCCTCGTCCTCGGCCAGTGCCAGTGCGTTCCCCGTTGTGCTCACACAGTCTTCCTACCACCAGTCAGAACACGGACCAGCCCGTGAGAGTGGTGAAACGGTCCAGCGCGTCGACACCCGCGACGGAGTTGCCCCGCGCGTCCAGCGCCGGGCTCCAGACGCAGATCGCGCACTTGCCGGGGACGACCGCGATGATGCCGCCGCCGACGCCGCTCTTGCAGGGCAGGCCGACGCGGTAGGCGAACTGGCCGGCGGCGTCGTAGGTGCCGCAGGTGAGCATGACGGCGTTGACCCGCTTGGCACCGCTGACGCCGAGGAGCCGCGTGCCGTCGTTGCGGACGCCGTGGCGTGCCAGGAAGAGCGTCGACCGGGCGAGGTCCGCGCAGCTCATCGCGATCGAGCACTGCCGGACGTACTCGTGCAGCACGACGTCGACGGAGTTGCGCATGTTGCCGTAGGAGGCCATGAAGTGCGCCAGGGCGCGGTTGCGGTCGGCGTGGTCGAGCTCGGACTTGGCGACCTCGGCGTCCACGTCCAGCGCGGGGTTGCCGCTCTCCTGCCGCAGGAACTCCAGGAGCCGGTCCGAGGCGCCGAAGCCGAGGTGGTCGGTGACGACGAGCGCGCCGGCGTTGATGAACGGGTTGCGCGGGATGCCCTGCTCGGTCTCCAGCTGGACCAGCGAGTTGAACGGCGACCCGGACGGCTCGCGGCCGACGCGCGTCCAGACGTCGTCGTTGTCGGCGAGCGCCAGAGCGAGGGTGAACGCTTTGGAGATGCTCTGGATGGAGAACGGTGTGCGGTGGTTCCCCGCGCCGAAGACCTCGCCGTCCAGTGTGGCGACGGCGAGGCCGAAGGCGTGCGGGTCGATCCTGGCCAGCGCCGGGATGTAGTCGGCGACCGACCCTCCCGGCGTGACCTCGGCGGCGATGCGGTCCACCAGTTGCTGGAGCTGCATGCCGCCAATCCCATCACGGGACGGCGTTACGCCACCGGGAAGGTGTAGAACGAGGTGTTCTGACCGGCCTTGACGGTGCACGGAACGGTGATCGTGCCGAGCCAGGTCGGGTCACCGTTCGCGTAGCGCGGCGTGAGCTTGAGCTCCGCGTTGCCGAGCGAGATCGTCGCCGTGCCGGCGTTGGCGAGCGTCATGGCCGGGAACGTGCCCGTGGCCGTCACGTCGAACGTGCCGCTCGGCGGCACCGCCGTGTTCGGGATGGTCGACACCGACGTCAGCGTCTGGGTGGCGCCGCCGTTGGTGACGGGCACCTTGCTGGTCATCGTGCCGTCCACCGACTTCGCGCCCAGCCAGTTCAGGGTGCCGGTGGCGCTCTCCGAGACAGTGCTCTTCACCGTGGTGTCGGACGCCGCCGTCGGCACACCGACCGCCGCCGAGTCCGGCAGGTTCGCGGAGCTGACCGTGGTCGGCATGTCCTGCGCGCCGATGAGGGTGAAGTTGCAGGAGTAGGTGATGTTCAGCTCGGCGGTCGCGGCCGAGCTGACGCCGGCCGTCGCCACGCTCAGCGCTCCGGCAGCCAGAACGCAGGCAGCGGCGCGTGCGAAAAGTCCGGTCTTCATCTGCAGGGACCTCCATCAGTACGACATTGAACTGCAAGAAGGCGGTGTTGCTTTACTCGCCAGTAAAGTAGTCACCCGGGATTCCGCAATGCAAGAGAAAACCCACTTTTGTCACTTGCGTACGAATTGCTGGAGAGCGATTTATCAGTCGCGATCCAACAAATAGTGCGCCCGCAGCGCCAGTTCGAGGGTGAACCTCTCCCCGGCATCGTGCATTCGGTCGCCGAACAGTTCCTCCAACTGGTTCACGCGGTAGCGCACGGTCTGCGGATGCACCTGCAACCGGGCGGCGACCTCGGGTGCGCCACCGCGTGCGGCCAGCCAGACGAGCAACGTCTCGGCGAGCTTCGTGCGCTGCCGGTCGGTCAGCGGGGCCAGCGGCGCCAGCGCCCGTTCGGCCAGCTGCCGGGCGAGGAACTCGTCCGCGAGCACGGTCAGTTCGACGAGGTGGTCGGCAGCGTCGAGGACCGGGCCGTCCGGCAGCACCTTGTCGCGTGCCAGCGCGAGCACCCGGCGCGCGCAGGCCAGCGACCTGCGCGCGTCCGCGGGGACCACCGGCAGCCCGACCGCGGCCCGCCAGCCGGGCAGAGCTCTGCGCAGCCAGCGCGACACGGCGGCCGGGTTCGGCACGAGCAGGTACGGCGTGGCGTCCTCGAAGTTCACCAGCACGTCCGGCGGCAGGTCGTCGGCCGGTGCGGCGGACGGCTCAAGGGCGACGGCGCACAGCCGGTCCGGCATCGGCCACGCCGCCGCCTCCGCCGCCTGCACGACGCTCTGCCAGTTGCTCGGCGGATCACCGACCAGCAGCTCCATCAGCTTGCGCCGCTTGCGTTCCAGCGTTCCCGCCGCACTCGCCTGCGCGGCCGCGTAGCCCTCGACCGACAGGCTCACGAGCTCGTCGACGTGGGCCATCATCGCCTCACCCAGCGCGGACATCAGGTGCAGCGACAGCTCCCGCTGCTCGGCGAACGCGCACACGTGCCGCCAGGCCACCCGCGCGCCGATCCGGTAGGCCGCCTGCAGGCTGTCGAGGCTCCGGCCGGACTTGAACTCCCACGCGCCGAGCTTGCGGTGGATGTCGTCGTGCGGGTCGGGCTGGGAATCCGGCTGGGCGATCCTGCCGACGAACTTCACCAGCGCCTGTCGAATACCGTCTACTACGTTCTCCCTGAACTGACTGTATTCCGGAATCGATTTCTCGATCGCTTCGAAAATCCGCACCGAGAGTGGAGCCACTTCCGTTCGGAGCAATGGTGCCAGCTCCCGCGGGACAGATCTGCGCGGATCGTCCAGCTGAGTCACGCTCGGGAGTGTAGGAGCAAAACGAAACCGGGTCGTTCAGCCAACTGGACCAAATGGTTCACATGAAGAACAGCCGTGCGACGGCATCCCGTGCGACCAGGAACCCGGCGATGCCGAGAATCCAGCCCGTGGTGCTCGCGCCGTTCTTCGCGAACCACGTGCTGAGCCGGGTGAGCAGCGGCTCGATCCGGCCGCGCAACGCGAGCCGCCCACCGAGCAGCAGGACCGCCGGCACGATCATGACCAGGCAGTATCCGGCCAGCAGCAGCCCGATCTGCGCGGGCCGGAGGTCCGCGGCGCTCATCATCCCGATCGCGCCGAGGTACGGCAGCATCGTCGCGAGCTCCACGACGCCCGCCAGCAACGCGATTCCCGCCAGCGCCGGAACCGACCCGTTGGCGTTGATCCGGTCCTGCCACTTCCCCGTGTCCGACTTCTTCTTGCCGTCGAACCGGAAGCTGACGGCGAACAGGAACACACCGATCACCAGCTGGATCCAGAGCGCGACGTCGTTGTCGAGGTGGTCGATCACCTGCGAAGCGCCGAGCACGATCAGAACGCCGACCACGAAGTAGAAGACCGTGATCGTGCCCAGGTAAACGCCGAACCGCGAGAGCCTCACGCGTCCCGGCGTGAGCATCAGCCAGATCGGGATGAACAGCGTCCCGATGCTCGTCGAGTCGAGCAGCGCCAGTCCGGCCAGCGCAGCGACAAGTCCCAGTGTCATTCGTTCCCCCCACGTTTTAACACAGTCGTGAGATTACCAGCTCCCGCAACCTCTGTTGCGGCCACACGTCGAACACGGTGATCACGAACCGATGGGGGCAGCGGATGAAGCGTTGGATGTGGACGGTCGCGGCGGTGCCGGTGGCCGCGGCCGCGGTGTGGCTGCTCGTGCCGTCACAGGCGGACATCACGGTGATCACCGCGATCCATCCCGACGGCACCGTGGAGTGGGTCGACGCCGAGCTCGTGCCGGCCGAGGAGAACCACTCCTACGTCAAGGAACTGCCGGGTCCACCGCACGTCTCGAAGCTCGCCGCGAACGTGGAGATCCGGACCGCCTTCGGGTGCGCGGGCTCCCACGGCCTCGACCTGACGTGGTACGGGATGGGCGCGGCCGAGTGCAGCCGGGAGGAGTTCCTGGCGCTCGAGCACCCGCCGTACGCCCCGGAGCTCACGTTCAACTGGAGCGGGGAGATCAGCGAGATCCAGGGGCGCTACCACCCCTGATCAGCCGACATGACATCTGTCATGGCTTTCTGGTGTGTCGCGGCACTGCCCAACGGGGGTGTTCGCCGAGATCGTGGGCCTATGACAGTGATCGAGGTGCGCGGGCTGACTCGCCGGTACAGCGGGGGTTTCGAAGCCGTGCGGGGCGTCTCGTTCGACGTGGAGCGGGGCGAGATGTTCGCGTTGCTCGGCACGAACGGCGCGGGGAAGACGTCGACCGTCGAAGTGGTGGAAGGGCTCTCACGTCCTGCGGCCGGCACGGTGTCGGTGCTGGGGCACGACCCGTTCCGGGAGAGGTCCGCCGTCCGGCCTCGCGTGGGCGTGATGCTGCAGGAAGGTGGTTTTCCGCCCGACCTGACCGTCACCGAGGCCACGAAGATGTGGGCGGGGACCCTCACCTCGCCACGTCCGGTTGACGAGGCGTTGTCCCTCGTTGACCTGACACACAGGGCTTCCGTGCGAGTGAAGCAGCTGTCCGGTGGTGAGCGGCGGCGGTTGGACCTCGCGCTGGCGTTACTGGGCAGGCCGGAGGTGTTGTTCCTCGACGAGCCGACGACCGGGCTCGATCCGGAGAGCCGGCGCAACACGTGGGAGCTGATCCGATCCCTACTGCGCGAGGGCGTGACCGTGCTGCTGACGACGCACTACCTGGAGGAAGCGCAGACGTTGGCCGATCGGCTGGCGATCATGCACCGCGGCCGGATCGTGGCGCAGGGAACGGTGTCCGAGGTGGTGGACGCGTACCCGTCTCGCATCTCGTTCGTGCCGCCCGCGGGGGTCGCGCTGCCCGTCGTGGCGTCCGAGGACGGGGACGGGCGGATGACCGTGCGGACGAACAACCTGCAGGAGACGTTGCACGAGCTCCTCGCCTGGGCTCATGCCAACTCGGTGGAACTGTCCGGTTTGGACGCCCGGTCGGCGTCGCTGGAGGAGGCGTTCCTGGCGATCGCGGAGGAGGCGGCATGAGGGCCGTGGCCGTGGGGCAGGCGGAGCTGAAGTTGTTCTGGCGCAACCGGACCGCGTTGTTCAACTCGTTCCTGGGGCCGTTGCTGGTCGTGCCGGTGCTGATCTCGGTGGACGCCGGCGGCGTGCCGCTCGTGATCGGGTTGATGGGGTTCGTGCTGGCGATGGCGGTGTACTACAACCTCGTCACCACGTTCGTCGCGCGGCGCGAGGAACTGGTGTTGAAGCGGCTGCGCGTCGGCGAGCTGACGGACCCGGAGATCCTGGTCGGCGCCGCCCTGCCGTCCGTCGTGGTGGCGTTGGGGCAGATGGTGTTGTTCGCGCTGATCGTCGGCGTGGTGACGGGGGTGGCCGTGCCGGCGCGGCCGTGGTTCCTGGTGCTGGGGGTCGCCGGCGGTGTCGTGGTGTTCACACTGCTGGCGGCCGTGTCGTCCGTGTTCACCCGCACCGTCGAGATGGCGCAGGTGACGGCCCTGCCGGTGCTGATGGCGTGCCTGCTCGGGTCCGGGATGATCATCCCGCTGTCGGACCTGCCGGAGGACGTCGCGTCGGTGCTGCGCCTGCTGCCGCTGACACCGGTGCTCGAGCTTCTGCGCGCGGGCTGGGACGGCGGGCCCGTGCTGCGACCGTTGATCGTCCTGGCGGTGTGGATCTTCCTCGGGACCTACGCTGTACGACGTTGGTTCCGCTGGGATCCTCGGAGGTGAGCTTGCTCGGCTGGTGGCGGTCCCGTGGCAACGCGGCGCGGTTCGACCTGTCCGTGCGAGCGACGTTCTACCTGAACTTCGTGGTCATCCCGCCCCTGCTGATCACGGGCATGGCGAACGAGGTCAGCACCGCCGCCATGATCGCGGTCTCGGTGGCGGCGCTGCTCCACACCGCGTTGAGCGTCCGCCTCGTCCACCTCGGCATCGAGCACTACCTGGACAGAGTGCCGTACCCGCGCCGGCTCGTGGCGATCCTCCTGGCGTTCACCCTCGCCGTGGTCGTGACCGGCGAGCTCACGCTGCCCAGCACCTCGCCCGGTAAACCCGACGGCCCGGCAGACGGCCTCACGTTCCTCTTCCTCGCCCTGACGCTCATGGCGATGTCGACCGTCCTGAAGCCGCGCGCCCTCACCGTGGCAGTGGTGGTCTGCGGCGTGTGCGCGTTCGCGGTCCTCCCACCGGACTCGGCGCTGGCCGCCACCGCGCTGATGGCCATCGTCGGCGCCACGTTCCGCGTGACCTTGTGGATGCTGGGCCTGGTCTGGGAGCTCGACCGCTCCCGCGAGGTCCGCGCCAACCTGGCCGTCGCGGAAGAACGCCTGCGCTTCGCCCGCGACCTGCACGACGTCGTGGGCCGCAACCTCTCCGTAGTGGCACTGAAAGCCGACCTGGCGGCCCAGCTGGCCCGCCGCGACCGCGGGGCGGCCGCGGTCGACGAAATGCTCGAAGTCCGCCGCATCGCCCAGGAGTCGCTGGACGAACTGCGCGCGGTCGTGAGCGGCTACCGCACCGCCGACCTGTCCGTGGAACTGGCAGGCGCCCGCTCCCTGCTGGCCTCTGCGGGCATCGACTGCCGCGTGATCGGCGACCCGACCGTGGACGGCGAACCGGCAGGCGCACTCGGCTGGGCAGTCCGCGAGGGCGTGACGAACATCCTGCGCCACAGCCACGCCCGCACGTGCACGATCACGTTGCGCGGCAAGGTCCTCACCATGTCCAACGACGGCGCCCCGACGTCCGGCTTCCGCTTCGGCAGCGGCCTGACGGGCCTGCGCGAACGAGTGGCAGCCCTCGGCGGCACCGTGACCGCGACCCCAGAAGCTCCCAACCGTTTCGTCCTCACCGTGGAGCTCCCGTGATCCGCATCCTCCTGGCCGACGACGAACACCTGATCCGCGGCGCCATGGCAGCCCTGCTCTCCCTGGAAGAGGACCTGGAAGTAGTCGCCCACGCCGCCACCGGCGCGGAAGCCCTGGCCATGGCCAGATCGTTCCGCCCCGACGTGGCCGTGATCGACCTGCAGATGCCAGACCTCGACGGCGTCTCGGTGGCCCAAACCCTGGCTCTTGAACTCCCGTCGTGCAGCACCATGATCGTCACCAGCCACGGCCGCCCAGGCCACCTGAAACGAGCCCTGGCAGCCGGAGTACGAGGCTTCCTGCCCAAAACAGTCTCATCAGACGTCCTGGCCACAGTCGTCCGCACCGTCCACAAAGGCGGCCGCTACGTGGACCCGGCCCTGGCCGCCGAAGCGATCAGCGCCGGCGACAGCCCACTGACCCCACGCGAGGCAGACGTCCTGGAACTGGCCCTGGAAGGCGCCCCGGTCGACGAAATAGCCCGCCGCGCCTCCCTCTCCCCTGGCACGGTCCGCAACTACCTGTCCTCAGCCGTGGGCAAAACCGGCACGTCGAACCGCCACGAGGCAGCCCGCTGGGCAAGAGCCAAGGGCTGGATCTAACCCCACCACCGAAGCACCCGAGCCCCAACCAACGTCAGCCACTTCGACGGCTCCCCCGGCTCAACGTCGATCTCGAACCACACCCGCCCAGGATGCCGCCCACCCTGCAACCAGGTCCCGTCCGCCTGCCGAGCCCTTCTGATCAACTCGACAGCCTCAGCCATCCGAGGATCCCGGACCCCGGCCTGCCAGAAGTAGTCAGCGGCGTTGAGCACGCTGTACTCCCACCGAAACGGCGACCGAAACCGCGTGGCCCACTCCCCCACAGGCTCCCCAGTGGACAACCGCCGGAACAACCGCCGCTCAAGCAGATACTCCTCCCCCTTCCGCCGAGCGGCCCGCGTCTCCGGCGTACCCCCAGTAGCCAACTCGTGAGCCAACAACCCCTTCAACGAGTTGAGCGTCGAGTGAAACGACGACCTGGCAGCCCCCGCACCCCACTCGCAGTTCCACCCACCGTCCTCGAGCTGATGCGAGACGAACCACTCAGCAATCCCCTCAACAGGCGCCCCGAGCCAAACCCCGTTGGCCAACGTCCACCCGTTGATGCAGCAGTCGACCTCACCACCCCAGTAAGGCAGCCCCTCGTACTCCCACCGACACCCCTCGGCAAGCAACTCGACAGTCCGCCGCGCCTGCAACACCGAGGCATCCAGCCCCCACTCCCGCAACGAGTTCAACGACCAGGTAGTAGCCGTCCAAGGCTGCCCGTCCTCCTTCCCGTCGTACCCGAGCGGAAAGAAGGCCCCACCACCCCACATCCCGTCGACGCCTTGCAGCCCAAGCAACCGAGCCCCAAACCCCTCAACGGCCACCAGGCCCCGCGTAGCCCGCCACACCTCCTCAGGCGCACACAGGAGGTCCCGCTGAACCTGCCACCGCAGCGCCGGGTCGGAGTCGAGCAACCACTCAGTCAGCCCACCCACGCCGCGACCCTAACCCTCACACCGCCACCCACGTACCGACATCCCGATCCCACTTCAACGCCCCGCACCGCCCCTACCAGCACAGATGGCTGCACAGGGACCCGATTTTGGCGTGCAGCGACGATCATGTAATCTATGCACACACCACGGCGCGAGCCGCGGGAGAACTGAATACGTCCGGGTGGCGGAATGGCAGACGCGCTAGCTTGAGGTGCTAGTCCCCGAAAGGGGGTGGGGGTTCAAGTCCCCCCTCGGACACCAGCAGTGGGGAAGTTTCCCCGGTCTCAGCAAGACAGTCGAACCAGGGTTCCAGGCAAACGGAACCCTGGTTTTCGCGCGCTCGCACAGCTCCCCCGCAGGGCGGGGTGAGGCCCGTGTCTGAGCCAATCATCCGCACGCTCGACCTCACCGCGATCGCGGTGCCAGCCCGGCCTGACAACAGCGGTTCCGCGACTGCGGAGATCCAGCCCGTATTCGTCCGGGATCTCGCGCGGACCGCCTCGCCGAGATCTCCGCTCTCCCTCGACTTCGCCACGATCGACGACCATGGCCGTTTCAGCGGCCGGGCCGTCCTGCGCGAGTTGAGGTGGACCGCGGACACCGAGCTCGACTTCGTTCTGCGTGAATCCACCGTCGTCATCCGAGAACGCGCCGGAACCGCGGTGCGGGTCACATCGCGAGGGTTGATTCACGTTCCGCTGGCGATGCGTCGATGGCTGTCGTGGGAAGCAGGACATCGCATCCTGCTCGCTTTCTCTTCTCGAACCAAGGTTCTTGTCCTTGCCGACGCATCCGTTCTTGACGACTTCGCGCACGCCAACTTCGCCGCGCTATTCGAGGTGACTACTCCATGACGATCACCGAACCCGCAGCCGCACCTCCCGCGGACCGACTGGCCGCAGCGCGACTGATGTTGTCGAGCCTCGGCATCAGCGTCGAAGACCTCACCTCGACGCCGACTGAGACCAAAGAGGTGCCGACGTTCAACGTCTACATTCCGATGGTCGAGGCTGCGGTCTCGCCTGGAACTCTCCGGGTCTACGGCTCGTACTGGAAGCGCATCAACGAGAGGTGGGGTGAACGCCGCCTCGACGAGCCCACCGCGACTGAAATCGCCGGCCTCGTCGAGCACACCAAACAGAACCGCGTCCAACGCAAGAACGGCCGCGGCGGCAACTGCGCGGGCGAGCACATGGTCGCGGCCTTCCGTTGCCTCTACAAGTTCGCGGTCATCGACGACTACATCACCGCCGCGAGCAACCCCGCCGCCAAGGTCCCCAAGCCCCGACGACTGCCCTCCAACCGCCGAGGCTTGCCGGCCAATCAGGTCGACGAACTCGTGGACGTGGCCTCCTCGACCGGAAACGATCCCGCCCTCGACGCGCTGATCGTGCGGTTCCACCTCGAAACCGCCGCCCGGCGAGCCGCCGCGCTGAAGCTCCGGCTCCGCGACATCGACGAACAGCAATGCCTGCTGCTTCTCCACGAAAAGGGCGGCGCGGTCCGGTGGCAACCTGCCTCGCCGACACTGATCGCCCATCTGCTGGACCACGCTCGGAGGCGGGGCTGCGTGGATCCGGAAAGTCGCCTGCTGCGCAACCTCAACGGCAATCCCATCACCACAAGGCGATACGACGGGCTTTGGGAACGGTGCCGCAAGCAGATTCCGTGGGCTGACCGGCAGCAGGTCGCCACGCACTGGCTGCGATACACGACGCTTACGTTCGTCGAGCGCAGGTTCGGTCTCGCCGTTGCGCAGGCCTATGCAGGACACGAGACCAAGAACGACGCCGTCACCACCACGACGTACGTACGCGCCGGCATCAACGAGGTCGCCACTGCGCTCGCAGCTCTCACCGGAGAGCCGCATCCACTGGCGATCTGATGACGACCACGTAGCAACGTCAACCCACCGCTCCATCCCTATCCCTATCGACCTGGCACGAGGCCCCCGGGCTTCGGTTCGGGGGCCTCCCCCGTCGTGTCCGCAAACCCGGCGGCGCATGGTCGCCGCATCAATCCGGTGCAAGGCCGATCTTTGGTCGCCAACCGAGTGGCGACACCTGGCGACCTCGGTTGATCTTGCTACTGTTCTCGCGAATCCAGCCCCGCGAGGAAACGGACAAGGTCATGGCGCAGAAGGTGCTCATCCAGCTCATCGACGACCTCGATGGCACCACCGCCGAGGACGTTGAACCCGTGAGCTTCGGCCTGGACGGCGTCACCTACGACATCGACCTCAAGCCGGACAACGCCACCAAACTCCGCGACGCCCTCGCCGACTTCGTCGCCAGCGCGCGCAGCACCCGAGGCCGCGCCAAGAAGTCCCCGAATACCACCCGCACCGTCGTGGCCGAGTCCCGCACGAAGGAACAGACCAAAGCCATCCGCGACTGGGCCAAGACCAACGGCCACGAACTCTCCGACCGCGGCCGCATCCCCACACACGTCATCGAAGAATTCGAGAAGGCGCACCGCGCATAGGGGCTGACCACCCACAACTGCCAGCGTGTTGGGCGGCGGCGCGACTCGCCGTAGTCACACTCGGCTCGGTCTTCACCAATACGATCGGCCCCATGATGTCCGAGAGCACGGACGACCCTGTTGGCAAAGGCGACGCCTCCATCAACGACCCGCTGCTCTCGACCCCGGCAGCCAGGCTGATGGCACTCGCGATGGGCACCGGCACCAGAGTGTTCGACATTCCCACGGCACGCAGTGTCGGACTCGCGGGCCTCGTCGGCGTCAGCTCCGACAAGAACGGCGAGCCGCAGGGCTCGATCGGGCTCACCGACGACCTGGACGACGACCTGCGCGCCGATGTACTGGCGTTCGGCCTGGCGGTGCTCGTCGGCACGCCCGAGGTCCTAGCCGAAAGCCCGGACGGAATCCTCGGAATCAGCAGGCAGCGACTCCCCCAAGCCGACAACGGCCCCGGCAACCTGGCCTGGCACATGCTGCAAACCTGCGGACGCGAGTCACCATCCACGACGTTCCGCCTCATGATCATCCAACCCGACGAGTAGATCCGCTCCTCGAACAGCAAACGCCCCGACAAGCCGCTCAGACCGCAGAAGTGCAACGACGGATCGCTCAGCTGCGCCACGACACCGCCCAGTCTCACCACAGAGATCACACTGACTGACCGTTATTGGAAGCCGTTCAGGCGGTTCGCTGCCGCGTCCAGCCGACTCACGAGACCTTCGAGACCCAGCAGCTTCCCGGCGACTTCGTCGAGCATCCCGGCGCTGTCAGGCAGGCTCTGCAACTGGTGAGCGGCGCCGCTGAGCATCGCGGCGGTGTCGGGGTCGATGACCGCCCCGTTTCGGCGGATCTCCTGCAACTCTTCTCGCAGCTCGCGCATCAGCCGAGCTGCTTCAAGATCGGTTTGCTCGAGTCGCGCCAAGGTCTCGTTGATCTGCTCGTCGCGGCGCTCCATCGCATCCGCGATCACCGTTTCGAAGAGTTCGACTGTGACCGGCGACTGCGCCTGCAAGCGCTGCTGGCCGGTGGTCTCTCGATCTGCTTTCCAGTCGAGCAACAGCTCCACCGGATATGCCTCGCCGCCGTCTTCGTCTACCACTCGATGATGGAGGCGGCACAGGTAGATCAGGTTCGGGAAGTCGTTGCGCTGCTTGTCTGTCATCTCCGGGTCGTAGCGGGGGCCATCAGGGTTCAGCGCGCGGATGTGCGCGATGTCGAGCGCCATCCGGTACCTGCCGTTCACCAGACGGAGCAGCTGTTCACCGCAGCCCGGCCAGTAGCACTTTCCGGAGCTGAACGCCGTCAGCGCTGCCCTTACTGCGGGCGGATAGTCACGGGTGGCCACACCGGACCTCCTTTCACGGTCGCCGCGAGACATGCGATTGTTCTGAGCCTCCAGCAGCCTGCCAGGCGCCCGTGGACGATCAAGGCCAACAACAGCGCGTCACTCGACTGGACGTGATCCAACAGATCTGCGCATCACCGTCCCGTCCACGACGCCAACTCAGCACTACAACGGCCACTGGTGCTGCTCGACTCGACGCCGAGAACAAAGCAGAACTCGTGCGACCGGACGGCATCTCGCGTGACGCCATACTGTGCAGGTGGCCGACCACGTCCATAACGTATCCACCGGCACGAACTACGGGACCGTGGTTCAGACCGGTGAGCTAACCATCACGGGCCCTGCCGTTCCGGCGATTCCGGTGGACATGGCGGCGCGCGACCCGAGTTCCGTGGTCGCCAGTGTGCTCACCGATGGCTTCACCGGCCGCGCCTGGCTCATCGCCAGGATCGACGCCTTTGTCGACGAACACCCGTGCGGCTACGTGTGGGTCGAGGCCGGCGCCGGGATGGGCAAGACCGCACTTGCGGCGCACCTGGCGCAGGAACGTGGCTGGATCTGCCACTTCTCCCGGTACGCGGCGGGGTGGTCGATCCACGTCGGCCTCCAGAACCTCGCCTCCCAGCTGATCATCCGGTACGACCTGTGGCGGCTGGTGCCGGATCGGACGTTGCCCGACTGGATGTGCACCCCCGGTGGGTTCGAGCAGCTGCTCTCGGAAGCCACTGCGGCCGCTGAGGGCGAGAAGGTCGTGCTGCTCGTCGACGGTGCCGACGAGGCGGAGGCCGGGCCGCAACCCTGGGGACTGCCGAGTCAACTGCCGGCCGGGGTCTACGTCGTCGGCACCTATCGCACCGGTGGTGCACCGGCCCGCTGCGAGTCGCCACACGCGGTGCTCCGGCTGTCCGCGCTGGACGACGAGAATCTCGAAGACCTGCGCGCACATCTGCTCCAGCACGCTCCGGCCGAGGTGCCGGTGGACGAGTTGGCGGCGCGATGCGGCGGCGTGTGGATCTACCTCAGGTACGTGCTGGAGGAGATCCGGCTCGGCCTGCGACGCCCGGAGGACCTCGCGGATCTCCCCGGTGACCTGATGTCCTACTACCTGGCGCAGTTGACCCGCTGGCGCGAGGACGAGCATTGGCACGACACGGTGCTCCCGCTCGTCTCGACGTTCGCGGTGGCGGGTGAGGCATTGCCGCTGGACGCCCTGGCGCGTCTGAGCGGCGCCGACCAGAACTTGGTGGAACGGTGGTGTCTCGGCAAGCTCCGGCCATTTCTCACCGCTGTCCCGGGTCCGCCGCGGCTGTTCGAGATCTACCACGCGAGCCTGTTCGAACTGCTCACCGCTTCCGCGCCGCCGCAGAGCGAGGAGGAGCTGGCCTGGGCTGATCTGCTCGGTCCCGCGGCGCTGGCCGCTCACAGCCGGATCGCGGACCAGTGCCTTGCGAGCACGGACTCGTACGCGTTGCGCCACCTGACAAGCCATCTGCTGTTCGGTGGACGTCCCGACGACCTGGACGCGCTGTTGTCCGAAGAGGTCGACGGCAGGCTCAGGTGGTTCACCGCGCACGACAGCGCCGACAGCCTCGACAGGTACGTGGGCGATCTGAACCTGGCGCTGTGGCACCACGCCACAACTGCCGATGCCGAGCTGGCCGCAGACGGCGTGGCGCCGAGCCTGCCATCGGAACTGCGCTACCTCCTGATGATCACGTCGATCGGCGACCTCACCGAGAGGATCTCGCTCGGACTCCTGCGCGCGCTAGCGGCGACGAAGGTGTGGAGTCCACAGAGGACGATCAGCTACGCCCGTCGCACGCCGTCGCCGTATGACCACGTGCTGACGCTGGCAACGCTGCTCCCAATTCTGCCGGCGGCGCGACACCCGGACGTCCTGGACGAGGCGTTGGCCGTCGCCGACTGGATTCCCGATCCGGGCGACCGTACGGTCGCGGTGGCTCACCTCGCAGCACACCTGCCGCAGGAGCTGCGCGACCGAACGTTCGCCGAGGCGCTGGCGCTCACCGAGCCCGATCCCGCGCTAGCCGCGTTCAAGGCGATAGCGCCTCACCTCACGACCGGGCAACTGGAACAGGTGATCTCGGCCGTCACGGCGCTGGAGAGCGCGAACCTCCGTCGCACCACGCTGATCGCCTTAGCCCCGTACCTGTCCGAGGACCAGCGCCGCCGGACGCTCCCGGCGGCGGCGCTGATCACCGACCAGGAGGCCAAGAACGTCCTCGCCAACTTCCCCCTGATCAGCCTGGACTACCTCCCCGCCAAGTTCGCCCAGGGCTTGGTTCTCTCGGCCAAGGTCAGCGCAGCCGCCGACGTGGTCGACCTCTTGCCGGAGCCGGAACGATCAGAGTTGCGGCGAACCGCGCTCGCGGAGCTCGACACCGAGGGGCAGTCCCTCACGGACAGGCTGCAGCTCGCGGCGCTGATGACCGAGGAGCAGATCGCCGGCGTACACCGTGCGATCAAAGCCGTTGACGACTCGGAAACGCGAATCTCGTCCCTCGCTCACCTCGTGCCTTTCCTGCCGGCAGGACAACGCGCCGATGTCGCGCGCACGATCGCGGCCGCGATCGCCGGTCCGGACCAGTGGGGCACACGGGCCCGCCTGCTCCCCGCTCTCGCCGAACACCTGCCGGTCGAAGGGCTTGCCGCGCTGTTCGAAGACGCGATCCGGCTCCTCGTGAAGCCGTCGGCGGACGGGTTCACCGACACCACGCTGTTGCTGCGACTCGCCCCTCACCTGCCCGCGGCTCTGCTCCCTCGAACGCTGGAGGCTGCGCGGAACCTGCCTGCGGTGACCAGGGCAAATCTCCTCACGGAGCTGGCCCCGCTGCTGCCCGCGGACCTGCTCCCGGTCGCGGTAGAGCTGGCCGAGTCGGCCGAACCCCATGCGGTGGCCGTGAACGCGCTGATCGACCTGAGCCGGTACCTGCCGACGCCCCGGCAACAGCAGAGCGCCGTCGCGTCGGCGTTGGCGGCCTCCAGCGAGATCCACGATCGCAACAGCCGGATCGCGCTGTCCGTCTCGCTGATCCCGCACCTCCCGGACGACGAGCGCCGCACGATGGTCTCGCGGGTGACCGGGACGTGGCTCAAGGTCCCCGAGGACAGGCACGCCGTGCTGCGGAGGCTGGGCGACTCGTTGGCGTTCCTTCCCGCGGACGAACTGGAGCCGTTCCTGGACGAGCCGGATCTGGTGCTCGCCCTGGCCGGACATCCGGGGCTGGACTTGCTGTCGCGCCTGCCGGAGCTGCTCAGGCGCATGTCGTACTCCAACCGGCAAGGAGAGCTGCTCAGTCGGCTGGCACCGCGCCTGTCGCTGCCGGACCGCTATCGCGCGCTTGCCGCCGCCTACGGTCTGGGAGAACGTTCGAGGGCCACGGCGCTGATTGCACTTCTGCCCCATCTACCCGATCACCAGCGCGGCACGGTAGTGACGGACGTGCTGAGCGAGGTCGTTGCGCGCCAACGGGATCTACCGCCCATCGCGCTGGACGGCCTCGCGCCCCACCTCACCGCCGACCACGTCCCGCTCTTCTTCTCCCTGGTCGAGCGGGTGAATCCGGAGGAGGACAACCCGCGGAGCTTCCTGGTGCAGGAAGCTATCTCCGTCCTTCCCGCCGAGGCCCTGCCGCGCGCCGAAGCACTCGTCTCGACGTTCTCCAGCCCAGGGACGCGGGCGAGGGTGCGCGCGGCCCTAGCTCTGCGCTCGACCGAAGCGGCCGTTGCCCTCGCGGTCAAAACGATCACGGACCACTTGGGCTCCTGGTACGACACCGACTTCACCCACGGCGTGGACGCCCTGGCCTCCCTCATCCCGCGCCTGTCCCCGGAACGGCGGCAAGAAGCCCTCGCAGCCGCGATGGCGATCTCCGACGACTCCCGCCGCACCGCAGTGCTCACCGCCCTCGTCGGGCAGTTCCCCGCAGACGAACGCACCCAGGTGATCGACGCGACGCTGGAGACCTTGTACGCCAAGTTCCCGTCGAACGACCATGCGCCGGCCGAACTCGCCCCATTCCTGTCCGCGGACCAGCTTCCCGTCCTGCTCGCCCTGACCATGGTCGGCGACCTTCACACGTCCTGCGCGTTGCTGGCTCGCGCGGCCGAACTGTCCGATGATCAGCTCTACCTGGGCGTCCTACGCAGCCTGCTGAGCGCGAACAGCCGCCGGAACTGCATGGAGATCCTCGCCGCGAGCCTTCCGAGCCTCTGTGCGATCGGCGGACCGGACACGGCGGTGCGGCTCCTGCGGGCCCTGGAGGACGTTCAGCGCTGGTGGCCGTGAGCGATCTTGTCAGGTGTTCACAACACGACTCGCTTCCCGCAGCCGCACCCGCACCCGCTTCGCGGTTACTGGCGGCGCGGTACTACGGCCTCGCCGCCAAGCGGACCTTCACTGGCCGAGGCCAACCGCTTCCCGACAGCCAGAATTCGTTGCGCGCACCAGGAATCCAAGCGATACCGCTGATCACATCTCCTTCCGCCGCTACTGATCCCGCCATTGCCGGAGCGAGGTCAGCGACCGCGGTCACTGCACGCGCGTCAAGGTCGACACGAAGCATCCAGCTGGTTCCCGCGAGGTTCGCCCACACCTGACTTCTTTCACCGTCGCGCACGCACTCCAGTTCGCCAAGGCGTCTGCTCGACCACCACCCGCCGGCCACCTCGATCACCCCCTTCTCGGCGAAGGTGTCTGCGTCTCGCAACACGAGCCGCATCGTCCCTTCGCTTTGCACCAACTGGGTTCCGTCGTCGCACAACCCCCAGCCTTCACCGCGGTACGCCACCCGACGCTGTTCGGCCAAAGTGGACTGGTCTCTGGCGATCGCGACGTTGTCCTTCAGGGTCAGCTGCCACACAATCCCCGGCCGGCCTGGGCGCAGGCTGACAGCGACCCCCGACATCGTGCGGCGAGGCTGGTCTGTCAGCTGGATTCGCTCGACACCGCTCGTCGCGTCGATCCCACGGATCCCTCCGCCCTGAGGTCGGTTGATGCTCTCGAGGAGCACATCTTCGCCGTTGACGAGGCCTGTGCCCTTGCTGTCGCCGCCTGCCATCTGCCCGACGACCGCGGCAGCGAAGGTCTCTACCTTCATGACTCGGGTTGAAGCGGTGGTGGCCAACGCTGTTCGAGCAGGAGGAGACAGTCCTCGCCCTGGACGGGCCCTCTCCACGCACGTGCACGCAGTCAGAAAGACCCCAGCCGCGACAGTCAGAGCCAGGATGCGCGCAAGGTCCCATTTGCGACCACCAAAGAGATCAGGGGTAATCCTGCGTCGGTGCAACATTCAAACTCCCATGCCCAAACGAATCCAAAATTCCACACAGCAGAACTTCAGACCGCTGCCGCCTAACTGCCTCGAAAACTCGCCTACCGAGGCGGCCTAGCGCGATGTGGCACAGGTCCTACTTTCCATCTGCTGCACCTATCGATGTTCACACGAACGCATGGAGATGTCGTCGATCCGGTAGCCAGGACGTGCAAAAACAGGCAGCTCCCACTCCAGAAGCACAAGCCTGCCCGACCTACGACGTGGCCAGCCAGCAGCCGTTCTTCCGCCGCCCGGAAACTCGATTTCCAGTCGACGGTAAGCCAATTTCCATTGACTGAAAGAATGACAATTCCGCAGCGCTATTGGTGTAGCCTGAGGTCACCTCTCCTCCCCCACGTGCATGACGACACCTGCGCGAGTCCATGCCTTGGCGCATTCACTCGCCGGTCCGCACCAAAGGGGGACTTAATCGTGTTCACACACGTCGAGCGGCTCTCCGCATTCGCTGGACACCTTGCCGCACATGCAGCCCGAGAGATCTGGGCCGACCGCCTGCGCACTGCCGGCGGGCCGTACCGAGGCGCCCGCCACACCTCGAGCGGCCTGCTCGTGCCGGCCGCCATGTCTTCGGAACACCTCACTCGCGACCTGATAGCGCTGCATCGCCCCGGAGACGCAGTACTGGACGAGAAGCCAGCCGCGTCCGGCCAAATCACGTGGATCATCGACCCGCTCAGCGGTGTCGACAACTACGTCAGCGGACTGCCCAGCTACGCGGTCTCCGTCGCAGCCGCGCTCGACGACGTCGTCCTGGCGGGCGCGGTTGCCGAACCGCACAGCCGTCGGCTCTGGTTGGCAGGCCTGGGACAGGGCGCTCAACTGCGCGACCCTGCTATCTCCACCGACTGGCTCGAGATCCGCGTTGGATCGACGCAGCTCTTGGAAGATGCGCTGATCAGCACCGGATTCTCCGCGGCTGCGGCGATCCGCGCGGATCAAGCCGAACTGGTGGCGAGGCTTCTGCCTCAGGTGGCCGACCTGCGATGTGGCGGCGCTCCCGCGCTGGAGCTCTGCCGTGTCGCCGCAGGATGGCTGACGGCCTACGTCGAGCACGACGTAGGCCTGAGGGCCTCCGCGGCCGGCCTTCTCATCGCGCACGAAGCAGGCGCCACCGTCCACTGGCCAGGCCACAAAGGACCAGGCGCACAACTGGGCGACCCAGTCTTCGCCACTGCGCCAGGTATCTCCGACGCACTGCTGGAAGCACTAGCGCACGCCAGCGCCGCCTCCGTGCGTCGATCCAGCCAGCCCCCGCCTCCCAGGTCCCCGCTCACCTCCTCACCAAGCCGCACGGCCTGAAACCGAAGGGGCGCAAGCAATGCCTAGGAGAGCAATCGACGAATGCCCCCGGTTCAACCCCGAGGCGTTCCACGCCGTGCGCAAGGCCCGAATGAGCCGCCAGAGCCTCGGCCGTCAGACCAACCTGTCGCAGCAAACCGTTGTGCGGTGGGAAACCGGCGTGAGCACACCGTCTGCACGGAACCTGCGCGCCGCCGCACAGGTTCTGCAGGTCCGACCTTCAGACCTGCTCTACCCACCCAGCGGCGATCCCTCGCTTGCCGATCTGCGTATGAACCACGCACTCACCACCGCCGAGTTGGCCGTGCGCAGCGCTACCAACCTCGGTCGTCTGCAGTTCTGGGAGCGCACCGGCAGCCTTGGCACCGCCGACGAAAGCCCGCCACTGCTGTCCGCGTTCCTGGGCCTCGCCACCGACACCATCGACCGGTATCTCCTCACGGGCCAGGTACCCAGGACGATCACCCGCCGCCTCGCGCGAGCATTGCACGTCGAGCCGCTGGAGATTCAGTCCGCCTTCGACCGCACCGCCGCCCTGTACGAGGCCGTGCACCACGAACTCAGGAGTGCTGCATGATCTACTGTTCCTCGCGCTGACATAGCCAATCACAGACCGCACAGATTGCCGGCAAGGGTTTCCGAACCGGCAATCTGTCGTGCAAAGAATCCGCCGGGATCAGCATTAACCAATATTCGCACCATTCGTTGACGCCAACCCGCAAGCGAGCTTCTCTTAGTTCACAGAGCGAAGGCGCAATCCGGCCATAAAGCCTAGGCGCGCACGCTTCCACTGATTGAAATCAGGAGAGGCCAACTATGATTCGCATGTCCATCAGCCGATTCACGAGCGTGCTTGCCATTGTGGCAACCATGGTCGGCATCGGCGTCGTCAACGCCCAAGCCGCAACCAACGAGCCCATGCCACAGCCCACCGCCTCCACAAAGGACTGCACGGGCTACCCGTTCTCGACGGGCGACTGGGTCAACATCCGAGCGACGCCGGGCGGCCTGCCAATCCTTGGTCAGTCCATGCGCTTCGACCACTACAGCTGGCCGAAATGGCCAGACGACTACAAGGACGACGCCTGGATGCTGACCACGAACCTCCGCACTGGCGTCCGAGGCTGGGTCTCCCTGCAATTCGTCGACTGGTACCAGCCCACCTGCATCGCATAGTCGATATGTTGATGCGCACCTAGCGTCCGGTCGGTGCGCATCAACCGATCCCAGGAAGGCTCGCGCTCACCATGAGCGCGAGCCTTCCGTCGAGCGTGGCACGAAGAGTCTGGCGACGGCGAAGCGCACGGCCGGCGAGATCCGCATACGACCGTGCGCCTCCAGTGCGTCGACGAGCTGATGGTTCGCCGACGAGGTCTGTGCCGTCAGCTCGCCACATCCGCGTGTTCGAGCTGATCGGCGATCGCGCGCATCAGCGGTCCCACCTGATAACGCCCGTCCTCGTCACGCACCAGCACCTTGTTGTCGACCAACCCCTTCAGCAACCGGTGCGTGGTGCTGATCGGCAACCCGGCGCCGGCGCTCAGGTCGGACAGCCTCTTCGATGGCTGCCCCTCGGTGAACTGCCTCAGAATGCACGCGAACCGCTCAGGAGCGCTGACCTGCGGCGACTTCTCCAGCTCTGCGTTCATTTCTGTCCTCCCCTTTGGCATGACTTCATCGCGACACGTCGGTTCAACCGTCCGCCGTGCCTTGAGCTAACTGACGTTGACGTGATCGAGAAGCAGAAGAGCTCCACGGGCGGGCCTGTGACCACGCCGAGGTACCAGTACGACAGCAACATGGCCATCACGGGCCCGTGAGCAGATGAGCCTCCGGCAGGCGGGATCCAGGCCGAAGAGCGCAAGAGTGCGCTGTGAGGTACCAGACGGTGGTTGCTGGAAGCTGAAGTTCGCCGAGACATGTCGATCCCCGATCGCGTTCGAGGCCAGCACAAAGCTGCCTCACCACTGCGTTTCAGGGATCAGCCCGATAGCGACAAAGCCAACCCAATCGGAATAGTCCGATTGGTCCAGCGTAAGCAGTGGTCCCGATCACGTCAAACGATGTCACCGATGTGGGTCATGGCCGGCGGAGCTGACGCCGCACTCGCCCGAGGAACCGTCCTACCGCAGGCAGCGCATCCTGGTAGTGACCGCCGGCAAGGCGGGCGAGGATCGCCACCAGCCGGGCGTCGTTCCCCACGAACACCCGCGCCCGACGGCGTTCCGCTCCACTTAGGATGATCGCCGCAGCTTCCTCGGGATCGGTGCGTGCGACGCGCTTCTCGAAGCCCCGGATCACCGCGTCACGGTGCTCGCCTGCCGCGAAGAGGCCGTTGCGGACGATCGAGGTCCGCACTCCCCCAGGGAAGACACACGTCACCGACACCTGGGTGGACGTGAGCTCTTGGCGCAGCGACTCGCTGAAGCCGCGGACGGCGAACTTCGACGAGTTGTACGCGCTGTACCTCGGCATCGCCAACAGGCCGAAGGCGCTTGAGAACGTCACGATCCGGCCGGCTGGGGAGCTGACAACGGCTGGAAGATGTGCCTTGACCGTGTACATCAGCCCCCGCCAGTTCACCGACATGACGCGCTCGATATCCGCGACGTCGGAGTCGAGCAGACTGCCGCGGTGAATGATCCCGGCGGCCGCGAACACCGAGTCGACACCACCCAGCGCTGAGGTCGTCGCGGCCGCAGCTGCCTGCACATCGATCCAGTCCGTCACGTCGACTACCTGGGCCAGCACCTGTGCGCCGATCGCTTCACAGCGGTGAGCGACTTCCGCAAGGCCAAGAGCGTCGTGATCAAGCAGCGAGAGCCGAGCCCCACGTCGCGCGAGCTCAACGGCCAGAGCTCGGCCAATCCCTGCCGCAGCGCCGGTGATCACCGCGACCTTGCCCTCGAAGCAGCTCACGATCCAGCACCTTCCCCGCGGCGAACAACTCAGTCGACCTTCCCATGATCGGAGAGAGTCAGGGTGACGAGCGCAGCGGTGGTGTGTTGATCCAGAGCGATGAGCGCAGCGGATACCGCTACTTTCATCCACTCTCCGTCCTCCCTGCGGAACCGCAGAACGCCGTCCGCCCGCCCGCTCGACGCCAGTTCCTTCGACAAGCCGACCGCGCTGCGCAGGTCCTCGCGGTGAATCGCGGGGTGGTGTGGTGAGTCGAGCGTCCACGCGAGTCCGGGCATGGGGTTGTCGAGCCACTTCAACAGCCTCATGGTGCGCAGGTCGGCGATCGCCCGCCATCGTCCGGGCGTTGCCTCCGCCGCAACGATCTGCTGAGCGAGCAGAACCGGCGTGGGAGGCGGCGCGGTCGGCACGCTTTCCGCAGGTCCGATGTCGTGGGTGATTCCCCGGACGATCAGCTCAACCCTGCCGCCAGGAGTTTTCACCTCAATGCACCGGCACGCGAAGTGCACTGCACGCCGAACACCGTCGTCC
Source organism: Lentzea aerocolonigenes (assembly GCF_000974445.1). Lineage (GTDB taxonomy): Bacteria > Actinomycetota > Actinomycetes > Mycobacteriales > Pseudonocardiaceae > Lentzea > Lentzea aerocolonigenes. The sequence goes on along the minus strand of NZ_BBOJ01000015.1, from coordinate 10,294 downwards.
CGGTTCACGGTCCACGTGGCCAGGTGCTCCGCACCCGCAGTCGCCCTGACGATGAGCGCCAGCGCCTTGGCCTCGTCGGCGTTCGTCGTGAGCCGCTGGTAGGCGAACAGCTCGGCCAGGTCGTGCTCGTTTCGCCACCTGTCCGGTCTAGTCCCGTACAACCGCAGCAGATCGTCAGACCTGCTGCTGACGTGCAACGTGAGGTTGATGTGCCAGGCACCAGCAGGATCGCGGGGCGGCGGATCCTCGTCCAACGGCCCCACCCACAGGTACACCCCGTGGACCAGCCCGCCGTAGGCGAGCAACGGGTGCCCGATCACGCGGCGTTTGCCCGTGGTCGTCCGGGCCTCAACTGACTGGCGCCCTTCAACTATGCGAGCAGTGACGCCGAGTGCGTCGGCGAGGAACGGCCCGCGGCCGAGCACGGAACGAAGCGGAACCATGTTTTTCGGGTTGCTTCCAACAGCGAGCACCGTCGGCTCGCACCGAGAACCCCCGAAGGTCTCGACCAACAACCAGTCGGCCGCCATCGCTCCGTCCCCCGGTCGAAGATTGGCCTGCTCAGGCAGGCTAACTCCACTACCGGATCCGCGCTTGGAGCTTCTCCAATGCGCTCGCGGCGAGGTCTTCAAATCACGCGGTCGAGTGAGTACTTAAGTTGGCTTCAGTCCATCAGACCCGGCTTCGGGATCAGTGGCAGCGGTAGCAGGTCTATGCGGCGGTTGAGGCAGATTCCCGATGTTGTCCCGCGTGCGGCGGGCGACCCACACGATGCACCGTCCCACCGAGAAGCTCAAGCCCAAAAGAGGGGCTTGCCCTTCTCGGCGCGCCAGTGCATTTCGTGTGCGCCCGCCGCACGCGGGACAACACCGCGCTGTGTGGTGAATGAGCGCATGCGTGGCGGGTGTCGAAGCAGATCTTCCTGCGCCACAAGGAGTTTCGTCATGGCTACCGCGCCAGAACCGGCCCTCGAAGTGCGCTGGGTGCACACCGGCATCTGCGCGCCCTACTCGTTCTCGATCAGCGGATTGGCCACGGTGGAACACGACCGCGGCGTCGCCTTCAGCGCCGAACTCATACACCCGGAACTCGGCGTGGTCGGTCGCATCACCAACAGAGGTTGCGGCGACGATACCGAGTTCACCGCCCACGACGACACGCAGTTCGGAGACCGCGAGCTCAAGCAGTTTCTGCAGCAATGCCAACAAGACAACGAACCCATGTTCGCCGACGTCCTGCACGTCCTTCTCGACGAGATCATCTACGAGGCCGAGACCGCCGGCATCGTGGCCAATGCCGGCCGAGGCAACCACCTTCTCGTCCGGAGCTACCTCCCTCGCCGCGCGGCGCTCTGGGGGCCTGAACGAGGCGACCCACTCGTCTGCCGACGAATCGTCCTGCGCCAGGACGCTCGCGAACGACTGGCTGCCAAGCTGTCCAACCATCCGGCATACGGTCTCGATGACGAGTCCGCGTACTGGCAGATGTTCAACGGCGTCGAGTGGACGCCCCTGCTCGGTCGCTCGCCTCTGACCGCGCTCGAGAACGAGACCAGGATTCGCAGGGCTGAACAACTGACTCGCGAGCTGCCCGACCCGGACGTCTACTACTTCGCCGTGCCGTTCAGCGACGATCTGTTCCTGTTCGGCAAGCCTGGCAAGCGCTTCATGCTCATCGGCGATCGCAGCGACGTGATCCACTCCGACGAGTGGTGCCAGTGCACCACGAAGAGGCAGCGCACCGTCCGGTTCGAACGGTGGCGCCCGACCGGGCGGGACGAGTCCGGCGTCATCCACGCCGCCAAACATTGCCGACGCCTCGTCCGCATCGACTAGTTCGTCGCAACGGCACGTCTACAAAAGGCCGGTCGCGTTCCCGAGGGAGCGCGGCCGGCCTTTGTCGTGCGCACTCAAACCAAACCCCGTCAGTTTTCATGAATCGAACGCGAGGAACTGACAACATGACTCCCGCTTGCGACCATCCGTGGTTTCAGATGCACCCAGTTAGTCCCGAAAACATTGTGCGGCACTACGAGCTCGCAACGTCCGGCGAGATCGAACGAGGCATGCGTTGGTACCGAGACGCCAATCATGTCGCCGTAACCATCGCGGACGGTGACGCCCATCTTGGCGCAGGCATGTTGGCCATCTATTCGCCACAGCAGGGCTGGATCGAAAACATCCTCACCGCAGCACGTGTGCTCCAGGAGCGGAAGGGGATCGGCGGCCCCGGCTCTGGCGCGTTCGCGTCTGCGCTGCAGAAGCGTGCTGCCGATCGACTCCTGGCCGGCGAGCGATACGAGGACCTCCTCACCGGTCCTAAGATCCGCGACTTCGCCCACCTCATCGAGCACGGCGGCGACAAGGATCCGGCAGATCCGCACGTCGTGGTGGACCGGCACGCCATCTCCGTCGCGATCGGATACCCGGTCACCACCGAGGAGTACGGCGCGGCTCCCCTCAAGGGGGCCAAGCGCCGCGACGGTTCGATCAGCCGTCGGCACTACGACCACGTCGTCGATCAGTACCGGTCTGCTGCGGAACTGACGACCGCCAGTTCCGGCCGCCTTGTCGCGGCGCATCAGGTCCAGGCCGTTACCTGGCTCGTCCGGCAACGACTGAATCAGGAAACCGAGCAGCAGCGTGGCCTCAACCCTCTCGACAAGGCACGAAATCGAGCCCGCGCCAATTCCGAAGAGGCATGGCAAGCCTTCAGGGAACTCCACCTACCCGAGTTGGCCGTCTTCCCAGGCACTGGCTACCTGTCCGCCGCATAGCACTCGAATCTCGAACCCCTACCGGGAAATTTGAACCTCGCTGCGCCAATAGAGCGAAAGGGAGCAGCACTATGTCGCAGGACCGCCAAGCCGCCGAGTCGGCGCGTGCAGAACTCGCCAGGGAACGGGCTCGCGCCGACTCGTTCGAGATGGTCAACCGAGCGCAAGCCGCCAGCCTTCTGGAGCTGGCCGCGCTCTCCGCGGAGCTTCGGTGCCAGGTTGCCGACCTTGCTGACGACGCCTTGAGCTCGGAACCCGTTCCCCCACAACGTCTACGCAACGTCACAGGTCGCATGAACGGGTTGGCGCAGACGCTGAGCAGAGCCGCGCACGGCTACACCGGCGCCCGGACCACCGACATGCTGTACCGGACCGTCGACGACGATCTCCGCTCCCACAACTGGACGCCTCGACCTGATCAAGGCCTGCAGGGAGTGCTGCCACCGATCCCGATCTCAGAGATCGGCGACGGCGTCCGAGGCTTCACCCGAGGCTGGCACCGCGGGCCCCAATGGATCACGTTGTGGTTCACCAGTCCGACGACGATCGCCTACGCGGACAGCAGCGATCATGGCCGCCTGCCAGACGTCGACGCCGTACATGCGGTGATCACCTCTTCTCGTTCCTTGTCCGCGTCAGCGTTGGCCGAGTGGGCGGCTGCATGCCAGCAGGCCCACATCACTCCGTTCGACGCGCCCTACAGCCGAGTGTTCGAGCATCTCCGCGCCGGTCCCTGGTTCGAGATCGATGTCGACCGATGCGACGAGTACGGGGTGCGGACACCCGGCGGTCTCGGCAACACCTCCGAGTGGGCGAGCCCGAGCGATCCCGACTTCAGGCTCTACGCCTGGGGAATCGGCGATGAGCCCGCTCACGTCCGCTACTGGGCCGGCCCCGTGGTCGACATGGCCCATCTGGTCCAGGTGACCGGCGAATACCGCTGACGCTTCCCGTTCCAGGCGCCTCCAGCTCGAGCTGCCGGTTCCGCACCCCTCACGAAGGTCGAGGCAAACAACCATGCCCATCAACAACCTGGCGAAGGCTTCTCCGAACGAGATCGATGCCGAACTCGCCCGCCTGAACGTGGAACTCACCAAGGCGGAGCAGACCCTCGTGGCGCTCAGGAAGCGTCGTCGAGATCGCATCGAACGCGGCGAAGTCGATCTGGCGGACGAGTTGGTAGTCCAGATCGAGCAGGCGTGTTCTGCTGCCGACGCGTGCGAAGCCGCGGCAATGCCCTTTGAGCAGGAGTTCACACGGCGCGGTGGTTGGACGCGCGCCTGGCTCGTGCTCAACACCGGCGGGCACGTGCATCGCACCACCGCCTGTCGAACCTGCTTCCCCACCACGAAGTTCGCGTGGCTCACGCATCTGTCCGGACGCGACGAGGTGGAGATCGTCGATCTGGCCGGCAAGGCCGCCTGCACCGAGTGCTACCCGAGCGCACCGGTCGAGGTCCGAAATCAACCTAGTCGAATCAAGACCCCTGAGCAGCTCGCACGGAGCGCCGGGCGAGAGCAACGGGCGCGTGCAAAAGCTGCGAAGGCAATCTCTTCCCCGGATGGAACTCCCCTGCGCACCAAGCACTGTGGACTGATCGAGACCGAGTTCACCGCCCGACGCTCGTACGCCGACTTGCTGAGCTACGCCAGGTACTTGACGCGGCAGAACGTGGTCTTCCACCGCGCCAGCATCGCCGAGCACCAGGAAGACGCACGCCTCATCCTCGCCGCGCTGTCGGCAAAGCACGGCCGCACCGAAGACGACCTGCGTGAGGAGCTCGCGCCCAAGGTCGAAGCCAAGTGGACGCGCGAGCACAGCAAGTGGGGATGACGACCCAGCCCTGATGTCTCTCTCACGTGAAGCCCGAAGGAAGGTCCAATGTGTACACAACAGTGGGCTGCGATCCCAGTGTTTCCGTCATGCCCTGAATGCGGCGGCGACCTGCAGCTACGTCCGGAGGAAGACCTCAGGTACGTCTACTGCGTTCGCGGCACCTGCCCCTTCAATGGAGACAACGCAGGCGACGTCGTCATCCAACACCTCCAACCTGACGAAGGCTGGCCCCGTCCCGAGATGGAAGGCCGCAAGATCCCCTGGATCACACCGGTCATCGGTGACCGAGTCGCTTGGGCCGCACTCAACGGAGCACGTGTCCGTGAGGCGCTGAGGCACTGGCTTTGCCAGGTCTGCGGTGAGTCGTTGGACCGGCGATCACGAGCGTGGGTTGCGGTTTTCGAGGGTGTCGTCGCTGAGGGTGGCGCGATGCACAAGCGGTGCTTTGCCTTCTCGGCAGCCGCGTGCCCTGCGCTCCGCAAGGAGCGTGCGCGCACCGTTGTCGTCGAGGTTCGTCACGGCGACCAGCGCAACGCCTGGGAGGCGGTCATCGGACGCCTTATCGCCCACGGCATGTCACACGGTCAACTGCCGGATTCTCTTCCCCTCTAGAGACTTTCCGCCGCTTCGCCCTCGCGACCAGGCCGCTGAAAGGGAGCTGATCATGTCCTCAGATGCAGAGCTTCGCGCTCGTCTCTACTTGTTGCGCGTCTCAGAACCTCCAGCACCGGCACTGCAGCAATATGTCGCTGTTCACGGTCCGGTGGAAGCTGTCGTTCAGATCCGGGAGGGAACTGCACCAGCGGCAGTTCTCGGCGAGATCCGTCGGTCCGACATCGAGATCGACGACGACCTGGACGCCATCGAGCGCGGCGAGGCGCGTCTTCTCACACCGGAACACGACGACTGGCCGTTCGGCCGCTTCAGCGGGCTCACAGCCCGCGGAGCGCCGCTCGCGTTGTGGCTCAAGGGAAAAGGATCGTTGGCCGACATCACGAAGCGAGCCGTGACGGTGACCGGCTCACGCGCTGCGTCGGCCTACGGTCACTCCGTCGCCGAAGAGTTCGGCAACGGAATCGCACGTGAAGCCGTGACCGTCGTCAGCTGCGGTTCCTACGGAATCGGCAGCGCGGCGATCCGCGGAGCCCTTTCGGCTGGAGGCCGGGCGGTTGTCGTGCTCGCCAACGGAGTCGACCTGGCTCATCCACGCCCGCACACCAGCCTGTACCGAGCAGTGATCGACGATGGCGGGTTGCTGGTCAGCGAGTATCCGTTCGGGGCTACGCCGGCACGTCACCGATTCCACGCGCGTTGCCGTCTGCTTGCGGCGCTGACCGGCGCGACGGTTGTCGTAGAAGCGGGAAGGAGAAGCGGATCGTTCGCGGTGGTGGGCGTCGCCAACGAGCTCGGCCGACGCTCCTACGGCGTACCTGGGTCGATCTATTCCGCCAGCTCCCTAGGCGTCCACGAGCTGCTTCGAACCGGCGCGGCAACTCTCGCCACGTCTGTCGAACACATCGCCTACGAGGACGGTCTGCAATGACCGACGCCGGCCACCTTCTCGCTGCTCTGGGCTCGCTCGGACTACCCAGCGAGTGGCGCACGACAGTGGTGCTCCGTCCGCAGAGCCGCCTGATCACGATCAAGATCAGGTCAAATGGTGCTGTCGCCGTCCTGGTACCGACCGTGGCCACCACCGAGCGAGTGGTGAAGTTCGTCAGTGATCGTCGCTCCTGGATCAATCAGCAGCGCGAACGCTTCGAGCTCTGCGCTCCCAGGTATCCCGCCAAAGCACTCGTCGACGGCGAACCCTTCGACCTTCTCGGTCACCGCTACCTGCTCCGCCTCGTCACGACACCACCCGGCGACATCGGCAAGCTTCCCGCAATCGCCAAGGACGGCATCCTCTACGCGAAGCCTCAACGTCCCGACGTCGCTCGTCGTGCGATCGCGGGGCTCTATCGCGATGTCGGCCTCGCCTGGATGCAACAGCAAGGCCGTCCGTACGAAGTAGACGGTGGGATATCTGGACTCTCCTACGCCGTGCGCAACCTCGGCCGAAAGCGCTGGGGCATCTACGAAGGCCCGGACAAGCACCTCGTAACGATGCACTGGACGGCGTTCGCCCTCCCGATGCCGGTTGTCGAGTACGTGTTCGTCCACGAGCTGGCCCACGCCACTCAGCCCGCCGGGCGCGCTCACGGTCCGCAGTGGCGGCAACGACTGCGCCTCTGGATGCCCGACTGGCGCCGACGACACGCCGATCTCCTCGGGATGTGCCGCCACGCCTGGTTCGGCGATTGCAGGTCTGGCGACACTCCGAAGCCGCCGCTGTAGAACGGACGGTGCTCGGTGATCACGCGTCCGCCACGGCCTCGCGCCCAGTGGCCAGCGATGCGGGATCTCACTCCTGCGCCTTGGACGCGGTCCCGGATCGCGCGAGATCCAGCACGCCGAACGACTTTCTACCTCGGGACGCACCGTCCGTGGTGGCTGGCCCATAGCCCGGTACCTCTGTGCGTCTCCGCGCACACGCTGGCCGCCTATGTTCCTGGCGGCCGCGGGATGCCTGTCGCCGGCGTGCCTTACATCATCGACAGCGGCGCATACACCGAGATCCGGGACCACGGCACGTGGCGGTGGGACGAGGACCAGTACGGCGGCATGGTCTACCGCTTGATGGACGAGATCGGGATCCCGGACTTCGTGGCTCCGCTCGACAGACCAGCCGAACCGGAAGTTCTCGACCGCGCGGGCGCGACGACACTCGACCACCAGGAATGCACGCTGGAGTCCTATCTGTACCTGGCGCGCGAGTTCCCCGCGGTGCCCTGGCTGCCTGTGCTCCAAGGCTGGACTCTGGAGGAGTACGAGCAGCACGACGCCATGTACCGCAAAGCCGGGATCAACCTGGCCGTGCAGCGACGAGTAGGACTCGGGTCGATCTGTCGCCGCGGTTCAGTCCAGCCCATCGGCGTGATCGCCGAGCGGTTCGCCCGCCGCGGCTATCGGATGCACGGCTTCGGGTTGAAAACCACTGCACTCCGTGCCAACGCACACCACTTCGCATCCGCAGACAGCATGGCGTGGAGTGATCAGGCTCGGCGCACCCGATTGCGGCTGCCAGGCTGCCAGCACGCCGGTATCTGCAACAACTGCCCCCGCTGGGCTCTGACCTGGCGAGAAACAGTTATCACCGCTATTCGCGACTCCGAGCGGCGCATCTTCTCGCACTGAGCAAGGCCGTCGCTTCCGCTCCAGAAAACCACCTTCGCCCCGGCGCATCACACATTCGCGCCGGGGCTTTGCCATGCCGTCAACTCTGAAGAGAGGCCGTCGCCATGAGGAAGCTCCGCATCAAGAGCAACACGAGCCCCGAACCGGTCGTCACCCTGATCGCTACCGATCAGGCTCGCCGCTATCCGTACGTCATGCACGGCGTCGATCCGCGGACGCTGCGCACGAACCAGAACTCCCGTCGGACGCGGGATGTGCGCGAGGAGCGATCTGACCTGGTGTCCGCCGTCGAACAGTTCGGACTGGACACGCGAATCTCGATGATCACCGTCGCTGACGAGCCGGAAGGCCTCACCGTGCTCGTCGGCCACCACCGCCATGCCGCCGCAGTAGCAGTGAAGGAGGACAAGAAGCCTGATCTGCTCATCGACGTCCTGGTCCACGCGCCCGGCACCACTCCGCTGGACCTGACAGTCGCCCAGGCCATCGAGAACATGAACCGCCAGAGCTACACCCAGGACGAGGAGGTCGCTCTCTACCTGAAGCTCGAAGGACTCGGCATGGACGCCGGGGCGATCGCCAAGGTCCTGCCGCGGGAGCCCGATCAGGTGGAGGCCGGTCTCGCTGTGGCTGCTACTACGCGAACCCGTGCGGCCGTCGCCGAGCTGCCGGAGGTCGACCTGCTCATTCTGTCCGAGCTCGCCGAGTTCGAGGACGACGAAGCGCTGCACGCGCTGCTCGTCGAGGTCCTGCGCTCCAGGCCTGGCACCTTCGCCTGGGAACTCAAGCAGGCGCGCAACGCGAGGGAGCGCAAGGCGAACGAACAGGCCGTCCGCGACGAAGCCATCCGCGAGTTCACCGACAAGGGCTACGCGATCCTCGACGAGGACGACCAGCTCCCCGACACCATCGAGGAACTCGAGAAGCTTTGCGCTGCAGCTGACGCAGCGCCGATCGACCCCGCCCAGCACGCTGAGTGCCCTGGCCGTGCGGTCCACCTCTGGGTCACCTACCAGCTCGACGTGCGGGCGACCGAGTACTGCGTCGACTTCGCCTCCCACGGACATCGCACCATCGCATCGGTCGTGATCTCCTCCGCGGAGGAGAAGCTGCGCGACGCGGGCGTGCTACTCGTCGACCGCGAAGGTGACAACGTTGTCGAGCTGGAGCGCCTCTTCCACGACGCCGACAGCGACCACGCGTTCACCAGCGAGGAGCACGAGAACTGCCCCGGCCACGCCGCCTACGTCGACGACGAACTGGACGGAAATGAGGCCGACATCCGCTTCGTCTGCACCGACTACATCTCCCACGGCCACGTTCTGGACCGCGCTCTACCAGAGGAGCCGAGTCGCAGCGCATCGTGGAAAGCCTTGGAGGTCAAGCGTGCGAAGTGCAACAACGACCTCTGGGAGGCCGCTGAGCCAGTCCGGAGGGATTGGCTCAAGGAGTACTTCAAGCCGTGGCGGAGCGGCAAGGTCGCCACAAGCCACAACGGCAAAGCCGCATCTAAGCCAGCAGCCGCGCGGGCAGTCAAGGGCGTCGGTGTGAGGACGTCGAAGGATCAGGGCAAGCGGGCTCCCAAGTTCGATCTGGCTCCCAAGGTTCGGCATCTGCTCACGCGCGCGACCGTGCAGGCGACCCAAGTCATGAAGGAGGCTTCGCCGTCGCACCGCTACGCGTGCGAACTCCTCGGTCTCGCGGACCCGACCGGGACCAGCAACGCCGAGCATCCGATCGTGAAGGAGCTGCGCAAGCAGACCGTCGGCGAGGACCAGATCACGATCATCCAACTCGCCCAGCTCCTCGGTGCTTGCGAGGAGTACTTCAACCACGGCTACACCGTCAGGGGCGCCAACACCACCTGGCGCCAGCAGATCGAGGACGTCCGCTTCTACTTCGAAGCGCTGAAGACGCTCGGCTATCGCGGCTCCCACGTCGAGCAGTTGGTCCTCAACCCCGAGCTGGACAACGAGAAGTGGCCGCACCTCGTCGACGACACCGCCGGCCTCGACGAGGCGGCCTAGCAGTCCATGTCACCCCTGTCAGGCCCCGAGTTGCCATCCCGGCGGCTCGGGGCCTTCTCGCTACCACGCACGGAAAGGACCAACCCGTGTACACGTTGGATCCTGCGACCGTCGAACTCACCTTCACCAACGGCTTCCGCCATCTCGTCCCGTCGTTTCTCGCCGCCCGCGTGCGGGGCATCGACTCGGACGGAGATCTGCTGGTGCCGCTCTGCGACCGGCCGACGCCGATGCTCCGCGACGACCACACGGAGTACCTCGTACCTCTCACACCTTGTTGCCGAGCCACTGGCAAAGGTGCCGAGTGCAGCACCGGCGTGGTCTGCCGCAGCTGTTTCGAGGAGATCGGCGGCAAGTACGGCCTTGACGGCCAGATCATCGCTGAGGTCTCCCTGATGACACCAGTCAAGTCAGAATC
>NZ_BBOJ01000016.1 GCF_000974445.1 Lentzea aerocolonigenes | reverse complement strand
GACCGTGCGGCCGGTGCGCAACGCGGACGCGACCTCGCGGCGGAGTTCGCCGCGGGCTTGCAGGTAGATGGCCTGGTAGATGGTTTCGTGGGTCACGTGCAGCTCCGGCTGATCGGGGTGGTCGCGGCGCAGGCGCCGGCTGATCTGCTCGGGGCTGTACTTGTCGTCGAGCAGCGTCTGCACCGCCGCGCGCAGGTGGGGGCTGGCGGCGATCTTGCCGGTTTTCGGGCGTGGGCGGCGGGCGTCGGCGCGGTCCTGGGCGGCGTAGGGCCGGTAGTCACCGGTCAGCGGGTGGCTGTTGCGGCGGATCTCCCGGCTGATCGTGCTGCGCGGGCGGCCCAGTTCTCGCGCGATCTCGGCCTGGGATCGCTTGAGCCGCACCAGATCCGCGATCACCAGCCGGTCCGCGAGGGTCAGGTACCGCGATGATTCACCAGCTGAGGCGCCGGGCATGGCCGGGGCCGGTGACACGGCCTGTGTCACCGGCCCCGGCCGGCTACCGGCGGCGCGTCGCCACTTGTAGCCGGTGGCGTAGTTGATGCCCACGATCCGGCAGGCCTCGTTGGTGCCGACCCCACTATTCACAAGATCAAAGTAGCGTCGGCGCTCGGCCGCCAACTTCTTGCGCCCCTGCGGCCTGCGGTCCGGTCGAACATCGAACACGAGCAACCCCTGAACAACTCAGGCGTTGCAACAACCGCTAGAACCCGCCTGGGCCCGAACGTGCTTTTCGCGCCAAAACAGCAGCGGGGGCGTTATGGGCTGATCAGGGGCCGATGCCCTGGCAGGGCCGCGTGCGCAGGTCGTTCACGTAGTCGTCCGGCGCTCCCGCCGCCTCCGCCGCGTCGGCCACCACGCCGATGTACCGGGCGGACGGCAGCCCGCCCTCGTAGGCGTCCAGCACGTACAGCCAGGCCACCACGGACCCCTCGAGTGTCTGCACGCGCAACCGGATCTTCTTGTAGAGACCGAGCGCGCCCTCCCACCGGTCGAGCCGCGACTCGTCGCGGGGCGAGACGTCGTAGAGCACGCAGAACGTCTGGGAACCAGGCTCCTCGACGATGGTCGCGAGGGCGCCTTCCCAGCCGAGGTCCTCGCCACCGAACGTCAGACGCCAACCGACGAGCCAGCCGGTCCCCGCGAGCGGGGAGTACGGGGCTCGCTCCATCATCTGGTTCGGATCCATGTTCGACCCGTACGCGGCATAGAGCGGCACGTCCGACAGCGTAGCGACCCAACGATCAGCTTTCGGTACTGACGACACGGTCGATTCGGGCAACGCGTACGGTTGTGCCGGCCAGCAAGCACGCAGAAGGGAACTGATCGTGACCCGCATCGTCATCATGGGCGGCGGACCCGCAGGTTACGAGGCAGCCCTGGTCGCGGCGCAGCACGGCGCCGACGTGACCGTGGTGGAGAACGACGGGGCAGGTGGCGCGTGCGTTTTGTACGACTGCGTGCCGTCCAAGACCTTCATCGCGTCGGCGGGGGCCCGCAGCGCCTTCCGCAACGCCGGTGAGCTGGGCATTCAGACCAACAACGAGCACGCCGCGGTCGACCTGCCGGTGGTCCACGGACGGGTGAAGGGCCTCGCGCTCGCGCAGTCCGCGGACGTCCGGGCGCGTCTGCAGCGCGAGGGCGTGCGGCTGATCAACGGCCGTGCGAAGTTCGCGGACGACTCGCGCGGGCTCGCGCAGCACCAGGTCGTCGCCATCAGCGCGAACGGCGACGAGGAGATCCTCAACGCCGATGTGGTGCTCATCGCAACGGGCGCCACCCCGCGCGTGTTGCAGGGCGCCGAGCCCGACGGCAAGCGCGTGCTGACCTGGCGGCAGATCTACGACCTTCCTGAGCTGCCCGAACACCTCGCGGTCATCGGCTCCGGCGTCACCGGTGTCGAGTTCGCCAGCGCCTACACCGAGATGGGCGTGAAGGTGACGATGGTCTCCAGCCGGGACCGGGTGCTCCCCCACGAGGACGCCGACGCGGCCGCGGTGCTGGAGGACGTGTTCGCCGAGCGCGGCACGGCCGTCGTCAAGCACGCCCGCGCGGACAAGGTCGAGAACACCGGCGACGGCGTCCTGATCCACCTGGAAGACGGTCGCACGATCGAGGCGTCACACGCCCTGATGACCGTCGGTTCGGTGCCCAACACCACCGACATCGGCCTCGAGAAGATCGGCATCGAGCTCGGGCGCGGCGGGTACATCCCGGTCGACCGGGTCAGCCGGACCAACGTCAGCGGCGTCTACGCGGCCGGCGACTGCACCGGTGTCCTGCTGCTCGCGTCCGTGGCCGCCATGCAGGGCCGCATCGCGATGTGGCACGCACTGGGCGAGGGCGTCAGCCCGATCAAGCTCAAGACCGTCGCCGCGAACGTCTTCACCAACCCGGAGATCGCGAGCGTCGGCATCAGCCAGCAGGCGATCGACTCGGGCGAGGTGCCCGCGCGCACGATCATGCTGCCGCTCGCGACGAACCCCCGCGCCAAGATGGAGGGCCTGCGCCGCGGCTTCGTGAAGCTGTTCTGCCGCCCGGCGACGGGCGTGGTCATCGGCGGTGTGGTCGTCGCGCCGAACGCGAGCGAGCTCATCCTGCCGATCGCCCTGGCCGTGCAGAACCAGCTGACCGTCGAGCACCTGGCGACGACGTTCTCGGTGTACCCGTCGCTGTCCGGCTCGATCACCGAGTCCGGCCGTCAGCTGATGCGGCACGACGACCTCGACTGACAGGCGGGTTCGCGTGTGTCCGAAGGCACCGCGGCCCGGGTTGCCGGACGCCGGCCGTCTCCACGTCCGACCAGACCCATGATCACATTTCGGCAGCGGCTTGGTTGAGCGAGCAACTGACCCACCGGATGTGCGTCAATGAGTTCGTGGGGACTCGTGTCTTGATCGCGGTGCTGACCGTGGCGCTCGCCACCGCCTGCTCGCAGGCGCCTGCACCGAAGCCGTCGGCGGCGACGAGCGAAAGCGCTCCGCCGCCGGTGGTGTCGCCGCTCGGCACCTCCGATCCGATGGAACTGCGGATCGCGCGGATCGGCGTGCGGTCGTCTCTGGTCGCGCTCGGCCTCGACCCGCAGGGCGTCGTCCAGATGCCGCCGGCCGGCGAGGGCATGCAGGCCGGTTGGCACCAAACGCATCCCAAGCAGTGGATCATCGTCGGCCGGATCGAGAGCAACAGCGCCAGGGGCGTCTTCTACCGGCTGAACGACCTCCAGCAGGGCGACACCATCGAAGTGTCCAAGAAGGACGGTTCGGTCGCCCGCTTCACCGTGGGGCGCACCGAGAGGATCATCCGCGACGACTTCTTCGCGGAGGCCGTCGCGAGGGACGCGGACGAGGAGGGGCTGCGGCTGATCACGTGCGGCACCCGCGACAACGTGATCGTGCACGCCGCGCCCTTCGCCTAACGCTCCATGAGGGTGACCTTCATGGACCTCAAGTCCATGAAGGTCACCCTCATGGGCCTCAGTCCTGCACCCAGTCGAAGGTCTTCGTGACGGCCTTCTTCCAGTTCGCGTACTCGGAGTCGCGGCGCGCGGAGTCCATCTGCGGCTCCCACTTCTTGTCCTCGGCCCAGTTCTCGCGGATGTCGTCCTCGGACTTCCAGAACCCGACCGCGAGACCCGCCGCGTAGGCGGCACCGAGCGCGGTGGTCTCGGCGACGACCGGGCGGATCACCGGCACGCCGAGGATGTCCGCCTGGAACTGCATCAGCAGCTCGTTCACGACCATGCCGCCGTCGACCTTCAACGCCGTCAGGTTCACGCCCGAGTCCGCGTTCATCGCGTCGAGGACCTCCCGCGTCTGGAAGGCGGTCGCCTCCAGCACGGCTCGCGCGAGGTGGCCCTTGTTGACGAACCTCGTGAGACCCACGATCGCGCCGCGGGCGTCGGAACGCCAGTACGGCGCGAACAGGCCGGAGAACGCGGGCACGAAGTACGCGCCGCCGTTGTCCTCCACGGACCGCGCGTGCTCCTCGATCTCGGCTGCCGATCCGATCATGCCGAGGTTGTCGCGCAGCCACTGCACCAGCGAGCCGGTGACGGCGATCGAGCCCTCCAGCGCGTACACCGGGGCGGACTCGCCGATCTTGTAGCAGACGGTGGTGAGCAAGCCGTTCTCGCTCATCACCTTCTCCGTGCCGGTGTTGAGCAGCATGAAGTTGCCGGTGCCGTAGGTGTTCTTGGCCTCACCGGGCGACAGGCAGGCCTGGCCGAACGTCGCCGCCTGCTGGTCGCCGAGGATGCCGGCGATCGGCACACCGGCCAGCGCGCCACGTTCGCGCACCTGGCCGTACACCTCCGACGACGACCGGATCTCCGGCAGCATCGACATCGGAATGCCCATGTCGGAAGCGATTCCGGAGTCCCACGCGAGCGTGTCGAGGTCCATCAGCATGGTGCGCGACGCGTTCGTCGGGTCGGTGACGTGCACACCGCCGTCGGTGCCGCCCGTCATGTTCCACAGCACCCACGTGTCCATGTTGCCGAACAGCAGGTCGCCCGCCTCGGCACGTTCGCGCGCGCCTTCGACGTTGTCGAGGATCCAGCGGACCTTGGGGCCGGAGAAGTAGGTCGCCAGCGGCAGACCGACCTTGGCCCGGTAGCGCTCCTGCCCGCCACCCAGGTTGCCGAGCTCCTGCACGATCTTGTCGGTGCGCGTGTCCTGCCACACGATCGCGTTGTAGACGGGCTCGCCGGTGTTCTTGTCCCACACCACCGCCGTCTCGCGCTGGTTGGTGATGCCGACGGCAGCAATGTCCGAAGTGGACAGATCGGCCTTCGCGAGCGCGCCGGCGGCGACCTGGCGGGTGTTCTGCCAGACCTCCATCGGGTCGTGCTCGACCCAGCCCGCCTTCGGGAAGATCTGCTCGTGCTCCTTCTGGTCGACCGACACCACCCGGCCCGAGTGGTCGAAGATCATGCAACGGGTCGACGTGGTGCCCTGGTCGATCGCGGCCACGTACTGCGTCATGCTGGAAGTCCTTTCAGACCGGGAGAACCAGGTAGAGCAACGCCGCGAGCGCACCGCCGACGAGCGGTCCGACGACGGGGATCCACGAGTAGCCCCAGTTGGCGTTGCCCTTGTTGTGGATGGGCATCAGAAACGCGTAGGCGATGCGCGGACCGAGGTCGCGCGCCGGGTTGATGGCGTAGCCCGTCGGGCCACCGAGGGACGTGCCGATCACCAGCACGACGAACGCGACACCGGCGTAGCCGAGCGCCGAGTTGCCGAACTGCGGCACGCCGCCCGCCGCGGCCTTCGCGGGTGGCGACAGCAGGATCCACGCGACGAGCACGAACGTGCCGATGATCTCGGAAACCAGGTTCCACGGCACGCTGGGGACGGTCGGGCCGGTGGAGAAGATGCCCAACGTGTTCTGCGGTTCGTCGTGCGTGTCGAACTGCATCTTGTACGTCGCCCAGCAGAGCATCGCACCGACGATCGCACCGACCATCTGGCCGGCGATGTACACCGGAACGTCACCCCACGGCGTCTTGTCCGCGATCGCGAGTCCGAGCGTCACGGCGGGGTTCAGGTGAGCCCCGCTCGGGTTGGCGATGCTCGCACCCGTGAAGACCGCGAAGGCCCAGCCGATGTTGACGAACAGGAAGCCGGTGCTGTTGCCGAGCGTGTTCTTGAGCACCTGGTTCGCGACGACACCGGTGCCCAGGAGGATGAGGACCGCTGTCCCCAGGAGCTCCCAAACGAAGATCGAGCCTGCACTCATTCGCCGACCTCCACTCGTCTGCGGCACAGGCGAGCGCGCAAACCCGAGGTCAGGCCGCGCCGCCCGCCTACAACGTGATCGGACGCTATTACCGGGCTGATCAGTTGTCCATGCCAAGTGGTTGTGGTCGGGCCGTTTTCAGGCCGAAGGGTTCTGGCGTCCGCGCCCGTGGGCGAACGCGCGTTCGTGCAGGTAACGTGATCTGCGAGTCGTCACAGGGAGGCGTCTGTCGTGGCCACGCGCAAGAACGCAGCTGCAGCACCGCAAACCCCCTCCGCCCCGCCGATCACCGGCAGGCTGGGTCCCGCCGAACGCGAGGAGTCGTGGCAGCGGCTCGGGGCGGAGACGTTCGACCTCGTGGTGATCGGCGGTGGCGTCGTCGGCGTCGGCGCGGCGCTCGACGCGGCCACCCGCGGTCTGCGGGTCGCGCTCGTCGAGGCCCGCGACCTGGCTTCGGGCACGTCGAGCCGGTCCTCCAAGCTCTTCCACGGCGGCCTGCGCTACCTGGAGCAACTGGAGTTCGGCCTGGTGCGCGAGGCACTGCGCGAACGCGAGCTGATGCTGACGCGACTCGCGCCGCACCTGGTGAAGCCGGTGAGCTTCCTCTACCCGCTCTCGAACCGGGTGTGGGAGCGGCCGTACACGGCGGCCGGGCTGTTCCTCTACGACACGATGGGCGGCGCCCGTTCGGTGCCGGGGCAGAAGCACCTGACCAGAGCCGGTGCGCTCCGGCTGGTGCCCGCGCTGAAGCGCGACGCGTTGATCGGCGGCATCCGCTACTACGACGCCCAGGCCGACGACGCCCGGCACACGATGATGGTCGGCCGCACCGCCGCCCACTACGGCGCCGTGGTGCGCACGTCGACCCAGGTCGTCGGGTTCCTGCGCGAGGCCGACCGGGTGTCCGGCGTGCGCGTGCGGGACGTCGAGGACGGGCGCGAGGTCGACGTCCGGGCACACGCGGTGATCAACGCGACGGGTGTGTGGACGGACGAGCTCCAGCGGCTCTCGGGCTCGCGCGGACGGTTCCGGGTGCGGGCGTCGAAGGGCGTGCACATCGTGGTGCCGC
Source organism: Lentzea aerocolonigenes (assembly GCF_000974445.1). Taxonomy (GTDB): domain Bacteria; phylum Actinomycetota; class Actinomycetes; order Mycobacteriales; family Pseudonocardiaceae; genus Lentzea; species Lentzea aerocolonigenes. The sequence continues at coordinate 258,033 of NZ_BBOJ01000016.1, read as the reverse complement.
GCGACCGGATCGTCGCCGAGTCCGGGATGATCCTGCGCACCGAGAAGTCCGTGCTGTTCGTGATCCCGTGGCGCAACCACTGGATCGTCGGCACCACGGACACCGACTGGAACCTCGACCTGGCGCACCCCGCGGCGACCAAGCACGACATCGACTACATCCTCGAACACGTCAACTCCGTCCTCGCGACGCCGCTGACGCACGACGACATCGAGGGCGTCTACGCGGGGCTTCGTCCGTTGCTGGCGGGCGAATCCGATTCGACGTCGAAGCTTTCCCGTGAGCACGCCGTGGCACGTGTCGCACCGGGACTGGTCGCGATCGCGGGCGGCAAGTACACGACGTACCGGGTGATGGGAGCGGACGCCGTCGACGCGGCGCACGTCGACCTGCCCGGCCGGATCCAGCCGTCGATCACGGACAAGGTGCCGCTGGTCGGCGCCGACGGCTACCACGCGCTGGTGAACCAGGCGGACCAGCTCGCGGCCAAGCACGGGCTGCACCCGTACCGCGTCCGGCACCTGCTCGACCGCTACGGCTCGCTGGTGCACGAGGTCCTGTCGCTGGCCGCGGACAACCCGGACCTGCTGAAGCCGATCCCCGCGTCGCCGGACTACCTGCAGGTGGAGGCGGTGTACGCGGCCTCGCACGAGGGCGCGATGCACCTGGAGGACGTGCTGACGCGCCGCACCCGCATCTCCATCGAGTACGCCCACCGCGGCGTCGACTCGGCGGAGGCGGTGGCCCGGCTGGTCGCGCCGGTGCTCGGCTGGGACGACGACGCGATCAAGCGCGAGGTCGAGATCTACAACGCCCGCGTCGAGGCGGAACGGGCGTCGCAGACCAAGCCGGACGACCAGGCCGCGGACGCCGTTCGTGCCGCTGCTCCCGAAGCCCGCCCCCAACTGACCGAACCGGTGAGCTGATCTTCAGGGCATGCTGGAGGCATGTCTGGGGTCGAGAGAAGAACGTTCTTGATCGGTGCAGCCGTGGCCGGTGCCGCTTCGACCGGTACCGCCCGCGCTGCCACTCCTCCGTTGTTCGAGCACGGCGTCGCGTCCGGTGATCCGTTACCGGACGGCGTGCTCCTGTGGACGCGTGTGGTCACGTCGTCCGCGATCCGGTGGGAAGTCGCGGCGGACGAGGACTTCCACCGCATCGTGAGGCGCGGCGTCACCCGCACCTCCGCGGCCAGGGACCACACCGTGAAGGTGGAGGTCCACGGCCTGCGGGACAACACCCGCTACTGGTACCGGTTCCGCGTCGGCGACGTGGTGTCGCCGGTCGGCCGCACGAAGACGGCCGGCTGCGGGTCCGAGCTGAACTTCGGCGTCGCGTCGTGCGCGAACTGGCCGGCCGGGCACTTCGCCGGCTACGGCTTCCTGGCCCGCCAGGACCTCGACGCCGTGATCCACCTCGGCGACTACATCTACGAGAACCTCGACGGCACGGTCCGGCCGCACGATCCGGCGCACAGGTGCGTCACGCTCGACGACTACCGCCGCCGGCACGCGCAGTACAAGACCGACCGGCACGTCCAGGCCCTGCACGCGGCCCACCCGATGATCGCGACCTGGGACGACCACGAGAGCGCCGACAACTCGTCCAGCATCGGTTCGCCGCAGCACGACCCGGCCACCGAGGGCCCGTGGGGCGCGCGTTTGGCCGCCGCGACGCAGGCCTACCACGAGTGGATGCCGGTCAGGGAAGGCAAGCTCGACCGGACGTTCCGCTTCGGCGAGCTCGCCACGTTGAGCATGCTCGACCTGCGTTCGTACCGCACCGACACCACGATCCTCGGTGCGGCCCAACGGGACTGGCTGATCAACACCCTCACCACGGACAGCGCCCGCTGGCAGCTCGTCGGCAACTCAGTGATGATCAGCCCGATCACGTTCCCGCCGCTGCCGGGCTTCCCCGCGACGAACACCGACCAGTGGGACGGCTTTCCCGCCGACCGGGAGCTGGTGCTGAGGTCGTTGGGAGACCGGAAGAACACGGTGTTCCTGACCGGCGACATCCACAGCTCGTGGGCGTCCGACGTGCCGCTGAACGGCGCGTCGGTGGCCACCGAGTACGTCGTCACGTCGCTGACGTCGGCCAACTTCGACGACCTGATGAAGGTGCCGCCGCGCACGGCGTCGTTGCAGATCGAGGCGGGGATCCAGGCCCTGAACCCGCACGTGCGGTTCGTGGAGCTGGACTCGCACGGCGTCTCGACGCTGCGGGTGACGGCCGACGAGGTGCGGTTCGACTGGCACTACGTGGCGGACAAGGTGAACCCGGACAGCGCTGTGGCGCGTGCGCATTCGTTCCGCACGCGCCACAACACGGCTCAGACCGAGAGGGTTCCGCTCTAGGCGAGAGCAGCCAGCGCGGTGTGCACCATGACGCGGACACCGACGAGCAACGCGCGCTCGTCCAGGTCGAACGTCGGCTGGTGCAGATCGCGCTGCTTCTCCTGGCCGTTCCACACGCCGAGGCGCGCGAACGAACCGGGAACGTGCTCCAGGTACCAGCCGAAGTCCTCACCACCGGAGGACTGCTCGGTACCTGCGAGCGCGTCGTCACCCAGTGCGGCCTCGATGCCGGCGCGCAGGATCTGGGTGGACTCGCGCTCGTTCACCACCGGCGGCACGCCGCGGCGGTGGTGGAGGTCGAAGCCGACGCCCGTGGGCAGCAGCAGACCGGTGACCAGGTCCTTGACCAGCGGCTCCAGCTCGGCCCAGATGTCGCGGTCGCCGGTGCGCAGCGTGCCGCGCAGCAGACCGTCCTGCGGCACGGCGTTGGGCGCCTCCCCCGCGTGGACGGCGCCCCACACCAGGACGGTGCCGGAGCGCGGATCGACGCGGCGGGACAGCATCGTCGGCAGGCCGGTGATGACCGTGCCGAGCGCGTGGACCAGGTCCGCGGTCAGGTGCGGGCGCGAGGTGTGGCCGCCCGGCGAGGACAGCCGCAGCTCCAGCAGGTCCGACGCCGACGTGATGGCGCCGATGCGGGTGCCGATGCGGCCGACCTGCAGGCGCGGGTCGCAGTGCAGGCCGAAGATCCGCTCCACGCCGTCGAGGCCGCCGGCCGCGAGCACGTCGAGCGCACCGCCCGGCATGACCTCCTCGGCCGGCTGGAAGACCAGGCGGACGCGGCCGGGCAGTTCGGTGGCCGACGCGAGAGCCAGGGCCGTGCCGATCAGCACCGTCGTGTGGGCGTCGTGGCCGCACGCGTGCGACACACCGTCCACAGTGGACGCGAACGGCAGGCCGGTGTTCTCCGGCAGCGGCAGGGCGTCCATGTCCGCGCGGAGGGCCACGCAGCGAGGGCCGTTGCCGACGTCGCAGATCAGGCCGGTGCCGCCGGGGAGGATGCGCGGCTTGAGGCCGACCTCGCGCAGCAGCTTGGCCACGAGCTCCGTGGTGTTGTACTCCCGGCGCGACAGCTCCGGGTTGGCGTGGATGTGCCGGCGCCAGGCGACGATGTCCGAGGCGTGCGCCTTCAACCAGTCGTCGAGCCAGGCTGGGCCGCGGCCCTCTCCCAGATCATCCACAGGAGACATGCTCACCCCGGTGGGGTCCACGAGCATCTCGGTGGACGTCTTCACAGATGAGGAGCCCGAGGGCCGGGAGTCCAGAACCGTCATGCCGCACCTCCGCGGGCCAGCAGCCGTGCGCGCTGCTGGGAATCGGTGGCTGTCGCGATCGTCGTCCAGGCCATGGCAAGTGCTCCATCGAGCAACGCACGGTCGGCCGACGCCGAGGCACAGGCGGTCGCGAACTCTTGTTGGTGGTTCACCGCGTCTCCGCAGTCAATGGCAATGGTCGGGTGGATGGCGGGCAACACTCTGGTGACGTTGCCCATGTCGGTGCTGCCGATCTTCTCTCGCTGCTCCTGCTCCGGCGAAAGCGGACGTCGTCCCAGCTCGGTGGCCGCGCGCCGGTAGGCGTCCGCCAGCCACGGATCGGGAGTCAGCTCGGCGTAGATCGGCGAGACCTGCTCGACCTCATGGGTGCAGCCGGTCGCGAGCGCTCCGGCCTGGAAGCAGTCCCGGATCCGGTTCTCCAGGCGCTGCAACGATTCCAGATTCTCCGCCCTCACATCGAACATCGCTGATGCGCGAGCGGGTATTACGTTCGGCACGGTGCCGCCGTTGGTGACGATGCCGGTCACCATCTGGCCGGGCTCGAGGTGCTGCCGCAGCAGGCTGATCGAGATCTGCGCGACGGTCACCGCGTCCGCGGCGTTGATGCCCAGGTGCGGGGCGGCGGCCGCGTGTGACGGCCTGCCCTTGTAGTGCACCTCGAGGTCGGTGATGGCCAGCGACTTCGCGGCGCACGACTCGTACGGCGCCGGGTGCACCATCATCGAGAACGAGACGTCGTCGAACACGCCGCGTTCCAGCATGAGGACCTTGCCGCCGCCGACCTCCTCCGCCGGAGTGCCGATCACCTTCACGGTGACACCCAGCCGGTCAGCGACGTCACGCAGAGCGAGCGCCGTGCCGACGGAAGCGGCGGCGATGACGTTGTGCCCGCACGCGTGCCCGACCTCGGGCAACGCGTCGTACTCGGCACAAAGACCGAGCACCAGCTCGCCGTCGCCGAACGTGGCGACGAACGCGGTGTCGAGGTCGGCCACCCCGCGATCGATCTTGAAACCCTCGCGGGCGAGCAGGGAGGTGATCTTCTCGACGCTGCGGTGCTCCTCGAAGGCCAGCTCAGGCTCGGCGTGGATCGAGTGCGAGAGGTCCAGCAGCGCGCCGGAGTACCGCTCGACAGCCGAGCGTGTGCTCATCTTCAAGTCGGTACCCATTTGCCACCATCCTGCATCACCGCCTTCGGACCGCCGTGCGCTGATGATGATCAACCGGCTGGCCGGTCGCAGCGCTGCGCCAAGCGGCGAGCGAGTTTCGGTCTGACCGATCAACGATGACGCAAATGGACGGGAAACACGGTAAATTTTGACTATTCCGTCCCATCATCTGGGACGAACGGTCAGCCCTTCTTGGCCGCGCGCTCCTTGCGCCACGCTGCCCACCGCTTCTTGTTGCGGTAGTAGACCAGCACGAACAGCAGAACGGCGATACCGCCCATCCACAGCTTGCGCTTGGTCTCCGCCCGCTCTTCCGGCGACGGCTCCTGCGGCGCGTTCACGCTCGGAGCCGGGTTCACGGTCGTCTGCTGCGCCACCGGCACAGGCGCGTTCGCGGCCTCTTGCGCGGTCGCCCCAGCGGCGAACCCGACAACGCTCATCAGCGCGAACACGCAGGCCAGCAGCAACCTCGACATGGCCTGAACTCTACCTCGAATACCACGATCGATGGTCACCCAAACTAGTTAAGCGCCTACCGAGAGTCCGATTGGAACGCCTGCAGAATCTGCTCGGCGGCGAGGGTCGCGGTGAGCTCACCGGAACGAACCTTCTCCTCCAGGGAGGGGGCCAACGCGCGCACGGCGGCACTTCCGCGCAACTGCCGCCACAGTTCGTCGTGGACCATCATCCAGGTCCACTCGATCTGCTGGCGCCGCCGTCGTTCGTCCAGCTCGCCGGCGTCAGTCAGGGTGGACCGGTGTTCCAGCACGCGGGACCACAACTCGTCGAGACCGGCTCCGGTGAGACCCGAGCAGGTGAGCACCGGCGGGTGCCACAGAGCGTCCGGCGGGCGCAGCAGCCGCAACGCTCCGGCCAGCTCGCGCGCCGCCTTGCGGGCGTCCATCTCGTGCTCGCCGTCGGCCTTGTTGACGGCGATGACGTCCGCGAGCTCCAGAACGCCCTTCTTGATGCCCTGGAGCTGGTCGCCGGTGCGCGCGAGGGTCAGGAACAGCGAGCAGTCCGTCATGTTCGCGACGGCCACCTCCGACTGCCCGACGCCGACGGTCTCGACCAGCACGACGTCGTAGCCCGCGGCCTCGACCAGCACGATCGTCTCGCGGGTGGCCTGCGCGACGCCGCCGAGCGTGCCGCTGGTGGGCGACGGCCGGATGAAGGCGTTCTGGTTCACCGACAGCCGCTGCATGCGCGTCTTGTCGCCCAGGATGCTGCCGCCGGTGCGGGTCGACGACGGGTCGACGGCGAGCACCGCGACCCGGTGACCCTTCTCGGTCAGCACGGTTCCGAGCGCGTCGATGAACGTCGACTTGCCCACGCCGGGAACACCGGTGATGCCGACCCTGATCGCGTTGCCCGACTTCGGCAGCAGTTCGACCAGCAACTCCTGGGCCTTGGCCCGGTGGTCGGCGCGCGTCGACTCGACCAGGGTGATGGCCCTGGCCAGCACGCCGCGGTTGCCGTCGAGCACGCCTTTCGCGTACTCGGCGACGTCGATCACCCTAGGCATGCCCGAGCTGGCCCGAGAGCTTCACCAACAGGTCCTTCGCCGCGTCCGCGATCACGGTGCCGGGCGGGAAGATCGCCGAGGCGCCTGCCGCGTACAGCTCGTCGAAGTCCTGCGGCGGGATCACGCCACCGACGACGATCATGATGTCCTCGCGGCCGAGCTCGGTGAGCGCCGCCTTCAGCGCCGGCACCAGCGTGAGGTGGCCGGCGGCGAGCGAGGACACGCCGACGATGTGCACGTCCGCCTCGACGGCCTGGCGCGCGACCTCCTCCGGCGTCTGGAACAGCGGGCCGACGTCGACGTCGAAGCCGAGGTCCGCGAACGCCGTGGCGATCACCTTCTGGCCGCGGTCGTGCCCGTCCTGGCCCATCTTGGCCACCAGGATGCGCGGGCGGCGTCCCTCCTCCGCCGCGAACGCCTCGACGACCTCGCGGCAGGCGTCCACGTTGGACACTTGACCGACCTCCTGCCGGTAGACACCGGTGATGGTGCGGATCTGGGCCGAGTGCCTGCCCCACACCTTGCCGAGCGACTCCGAGATCTCGCCGACCGTGGCCTTGGCGCGGGCGGCGTTGATCGCGAGCTCCAGCAGGTTGCCCTGGCCCTGGGCGGCGTCGGTGAGAGCGTTCAGCGCACTGTCCACAGCGGACTGATCGCGTTCTTCCCTGAGCCTGCGCAGCTTCTCGAGCTGCTGGGCGCGCACGCCGGCGTTGTCGACCTTGAGGACCTCGATCTGCTCGTCGTTGTCCACCAGGTACTTGTTGACCCCGATGACGGGCTGGCGGCCGGAGTCGATGCGCGCCTGGGTCCTCGCCGCCGCTTCCTCGATGCGCAGCTTGGGGATGCCCTCGTCGATCGCGCGGGCCATGCCGCCGGCCTTCTCGACCTCGGTGATGTGCTCCCACGCCTTGGCAGCGAGCTCGGCGGTGAGCCGTTCGACGTACGCGCTGCCGCCCCACGGGTCGATCACGCGGGTGGTGCCGGACTCCTGCTGGAGCAGCAGCTGCGTGTTGCGGGCGATGCGCGCGGAGAAGTCGGTGGGCAGCGCGAGGGCCTCGTCGAGTGCGTTGGTGTGCAACGACTGCGTGTGGCCCTGGGTCGCGGCCATCGCCTCGACGCACGTGCGCGCGACGTTGTTGAACACGTCCTGCGCGGTGAGGCTCCACCCGCTGGTCTGGCAGTGCGTGCGGAGGCTCAGGGACTTCTGGTTCTTCGGCTCGAAGCCGTTGACCAGCTTCGACCACAGCAGGCGCGCGGCCCGCATCTTGGCGATCTCCATGAAGAAGTTCATGCCGATCGCCCAGAAGAAGCTGAGCCGCGGCGCGAACGCGTCCACGTCCAGGCCGGCCGCCTGACCGGCGCGGATGTACTCGACGCCGTCCGCGAGCGTGTAGGCCAGCTCCAGGTCGGCGGTCGCCCCCGCCTCCTGCATGTGGTAGCCGGAGATCGAGATGGAGTTGAACTTCGGCATGTGGCTACTGGTGTAGCTGAAGATGTCGGAGATGATCCGCATCGACGGCTGCGGCGGGTAGATGTAGGTGTTGCGGACCATGAACTCCTTGAGGATGTCGTTCTGGATGGTCCCCATGAGCTGCTCCGGCTTCACCCCCTGCTCCTCCGCCGCGACGACGAACAAGGCGAGGATCGGCAGCACTGCGCCGTTCATCGTCATCGACACGGACATCTTGTCCAGCGGGATGCCGTCGAACAGCGTGCGCATGTCGTAGATCGAGTCGATCGCGACGCCCGCCATGCCGACGTCACCGGCCACGCGCGGGTGGTCCGAGTCGTAGCCGCGGTGCGTGGCGAGGTCGAAAGCGACACTCAGACCCTTCTGCCCGGCCGCGAGGTTGCGGCGGTAGAAGGCGTTCGACTCCTCGGCCGTGGAGAAACCCGCGTACTGCCGGATGGTCCACGGCTGGTTGACGTACATCGTCGGGTACGGGCCGCGCAGGAACGGCGCGATGCCCGGATAGGTGCCGAGGAAGTCCAGACCGTCGGTGTCGGCCTGGGTGTAGACCGGCCTGACCGCGATGCCCTCCGGCGTCTCCCACACCGGCAGGTCGGTCTCGTACTTCGCCGACGGGAGCGGGCCGAGGTCGATGTCCGCGAAGTTGGGGATCATCGCTCCACTCCCTGGGATTTTTCGATGGCGAGGAAGTCGTAGGTGTTGTTCAGGATCTCCAGCGCGGGGCAGCCCGTGTACACGAAGCCGTCGACCTGCGCGTCGCTCTTCTTGCCTGCCAGGAGTACCCGTTCGGCGCCGGCTTCGCGCAGGGCTTTCACGGTGGGCACGGCCTGGTCGGCGTAGCTCGTCTCGCTGCCGCACAGGACGGCGATCTTCGCCTTGGACGCCTTGAACTGCTCGGCCACGTCTTCCGGGGTCTTCGTGGGCCCCGCGTTCGGGGTGGCGAAACCGCCGGCGTTGAACAGGTTCGCGGCGAAGGTGGCGCGGGCGGTGTGGGCGGCGACCGGGCCGAGGGTGGCGAGAAAGACCTGGGGGCGTTCGGGCTGGGCGTCGGCGAGGTCGCGGAGCTCCTCGAAGGCCTGGGCGTAGCGGACGCGCGGCAGGCCGAAACTGTCAGACCTGCTTGAGAGACTTGGGATGGGGGGTGCATCCCCCCTGGGGGCCTGCGAGTCCGAATCGATTCCGGGGGCGGGCTCGCGCACGACTGCGGACTCGTCCGCAGCAGGACCGGGGGCGGGCTCGGCTCCGGCGGCAGGTTCGCGGACAGCGGCAGGCTCGCGAACAACGAGGGGCTCGCGCACGACCGGCTTCTCACCCAGGTTCGGGAACTCGCTCACCCCCGTGATCGGGTCACTCCGATCCGCCAATCGGGCCGACCGCTTCTCCCACGTCGCAGCGATCCGCGCAGCGACCACCTCGCGCGCGGCAGGCAGGCCGCCCGCGCGTTCGATCTCCTGGAACCACGACCACGCCTCACCGGCCAGCGCGTCCGTGAGCTTCTCGACGTACCAGGACCCGGCCGCCGGGTCGATCACCTCACCGAGGTGCGACTCCTCCAGCAGCAGGTTCTGCGTGTTGCGGGCGACGCGGCGCGCGAACTCGTCCGGCAGCCCGATGGCCGCGTCGAACGGCTGCACCGTCACCGAGTCGGCGCCACCGAGACCAGCGGACAGGCAAGCCACGGTCGTGCGCAGCATGTTCACCCACGGGTCGCGGCGGGTCATCATCGCCGAGGACGTCACCGCGTGCTGCACCTGCGGCACGTCCACACCGGACACCTCGGCGACGCGCGCGAACAGCCGGCGCGCGGCCCGCAGCTTCGCGATCGTCGTGAACTGGTCGGCGGTCGCGGCGTAGCGGAACTCCAGCTGCGCGAACGCCTGCTCGACACCGAGTCCGGCGTCGGTCAGCGCGCGCAGGTACGAGACGGCCAGCGCGAGGGACGCGCCGAGCTCCTCGGCGTCGGATCCACCCGCGTCGTGGAACGGCAGCGCGTCCACCACGACGGTCCGCAGGCCGGGGAACTGTTCGACGGCCTGCCTGATGACGTCGAGCGCCTCACCGGAAGGCACCAGCGCGAGGTTGCCGCGCACCTCCGTCGCCAGCAGCGGGGCCTGGTCGTAGATCCGCAGCATCGTGCGCGCCGCGTCGACGTCTCCGTCGAGCACGATCGGCGCGAGGTCGAGGTACACCCCGTCCAGCACGCGTTCCAGCGACGAGGCGGGGAGGGCCAGCCACAACGAGGTGACGCCGCCCTCCAGGTCGTTCATGATCGCGACCGGATCGGGCACGGAGTGGCGCTGGCGGACGTCCCAGCCCTGCTTCGCCGGCACGAGGGCGTAGGCGGGCAGCGCGTCGTCGGGGGTGTAGAGCGGCTGGAGCTCGATGCCGTCGTACGTCTTCGTGACCAGCGAGTCGAAGCTCGCACCGGTCTTGCGGAGCACGGCGTCGACCAGCTCACGCCACTGCTCCCTCGACGCCGAGGGGAACTCGTTCGAGCGGAATTCGGCGGGCAAGGCCAACTCCATCATGCGTTGCAGTGTTACCGACCAGTACCGACACGGCTATGTGAGGTTCACCGCCGTTAACGATGCAGTGAGGTTCGCTTCATGGGTCCCGTTCGATGAGAGTCGCGGTTGAAGTGGTTCCGCTTCAGCCCCGGCTGTCGCGGACGGGACCCGTGAAGCGAACCTCAGTCTGTCAGGAAGAATCGAGTCGTGGACAAGGGTGACCTGAAACGCCTGATCGCGGACCGGTACCGGTTGCTGCACGTGCTCGGTCAGGGCTCGATGGGCACCGTGTGGGCCGCTCACGACGAGGTGCTGGGCAGGCAGGTCGCCGTGAAGGGCATTCTGCACACGCCCGGCATGCCCGACGTCGAGGCCGCTCAGCTGCGGGAACGGACCATGCGCGAGGCGCGTGCCGTGGCCGCGCTCTCCCACCCGAACCTCGTCACGCTCTACGACGTCGTGCAGCAGGACGGCGACCCGTACGTGGTGATGGAGCTGGTGCCGTCGCGCAGCCTCGGCGAGGTGTTGCAGGAGCAGGGCTGCCTCACCGAGAAGCAGGGCGCCGCGGTGCTGGACGCGGTCGCGGCCGCGCTGGCGTCCGCGCACCGGGTCGGGATCACCCACCGGGACGTCAAACCGGGCAACGTCCTGATCGCGGACGACGGGCGGGTCAAGCTCACGGACTTCGGCATCGCGCGCAACGTCGCCGAGGCCACCATGACCGCGCGCGGCATCACGCTCGGCACGCCCGCCTACATCGCGCCCGAGGTGGCGCAGGGCGGTGACGTGTCCGAGGCTGCGGACCGGTGGTCGCTCGGCGCCACGATGTGGGCCGCGATGGCGGGCGAACCGCCGTACGTGGGCAAGAACGTCATGCAGACGATCAACGCGGTGATCAACGGTGACGTGCCGGTGCCCGCGGGTGCTCATCGGCTCGCGCCGGTGATCAGCGGGCTGATGCGGAAGGAGCCGTCCGAGCGGCTGTCGCTGGTCGACGTGCGCAAGCAGGTCTACCCGCTGCTGCCGGAGCCGGGCACGGACGCGTTCGAGGTCCGCGAGTCCGTGCCGCTGCCGGTCGTCGTGCGGCCGAAGCCGAAGATCGAACCGGACGCGCCGCTGGCCGACGACCCCGGCCCGTTGCCGTTCATGGTCACCAAGCCGATCACGCCTCAGCGCCGGGGACGGGTCGCCTCCACGTTCGTGCTGGTCGCGGCTGTCCTGCTGTTCGTGGTGGGTTCCGGTGGCGGGTTCGCGCTCACCAGACTGGCCGCGGGCGTGCCACTGCTGCCGCCGACCCAGCAGACGGTGCAGACCCTGCCGACGCTGCCCAACTCGGCAACGCTGGTGCCGCGCACCGCGTCCGCCTTGACGGCGATCGGCGACCAGGGCGGCGAGTTCAAGCTGAACGTCGAGCAGAGCTGGTCGATGTACACCGAGCAGCGCGCCGCCGACCTGAGGTTCCCGACGTCGGCGGTGGTGCACTTCGTGTCCGGCAGCGGCGCGTACCAGGTGACCGTGCAACGGTTCCCCGACTACTACCCGAAGCGCGACGTCAAGACGTACGTGACGGGGGTGCAGTCGCGGTGGCCCGGCCGGTTCTTCGGCGGCGAGACGGTGCCGACGCCGAATCTCTCCGGGCCGCGCATCGAGGACAGCATCCAGTTCGTCTACCGCACGGTCGAGGGTGACGAACCCAACGCCCTGAGGCGGTCGCACTTCTCCCGCGTGCTGCCGTTCAACCACGACCTGTGGGTGGTCGAAGTGGTGGTGCCCACAGAGCAGGAGGACGAGGCGCGCGCACGGCTGTTCGACGCGATCGCCTCCACGTTCGCCCCGGTTTAACATCTGGCGGTGACTCCAGAAGAGCTGGCCGGCAAGGCCGCGGAAGAGATCCAGAGCCGCACCGGCGTGGCGAAGCACGACATCGCGATCGTGCTCGGTTCCGGCTGGCGGCCAGCCGCCGACGTGATCGGTGAGCCGGCGAGCGAAATCCCCGTCGGTGAGCTGGAAGGCTTCGAGGCCCCGACCGCGCTCGGCCACGGCGGCACCATCCGTTCCGTCGACGTGGGCGGCAAGAAGGTCCTCGTCGTCCTCGGCCGTACCCACGGCTACGAGGGCAAGGGCGTGCAGAAGGTCGTTCACGGCGTGCGCACGGCTGCTGCTGCCGGTGTGTCCACGATCGTGCTGACGAACGCGGCCGGTGGCCTGCGGCAGGGCATGTCCGTCGGGCAGCCGGTGCTGATCTCCGACCACCTGAACCTCACCTCGCTGTCGCCGCTGGTCGGCGCGCGGTTCGTGGACCTGACGGACCTGTACTCGCCGCGGCTGCGCAAGCTGGCGCAGGAGATCGACCCGTCGCTGGAGGAGGGCGTGTACGCCGGTCTGCCGGGCCCGCACTTCGAGACGCCGGCCGAGATCCGGATGCTGCGCACGATGGGCGCGGACCTGGTCGGCATGTCGACCGTGCACGAGGCCATCGCCGCGCGGGCCGAAGGCGTCGAGGTGTTCGGTCTGTCGCTGGTCACGAACCTCGCGGCGGGCATCACCGGCGAGCCGCTGAACCACCAGGAGGTGCTGGAGGCCGGTGCCGCCGCCGCTCAGCGCATGGGCACGCTGCTGCGTGAGCTGGTGGACCGCGCATGAGCCTGACGCCGGCACTGCGTGACGCGACGTTCCGGTGGATCGCTGACGACCCGTCGGACGCGACTCGAACCGAGCTGCAGGGCGTGTTGGCGCGGGCGATGGGCGGAGATGCCGCCGCGCTGGAGGACTTGCGGGACCGCATGGCCGGGCCGCTCACGTTCGGCACCGCCGGGCTGCGCGGGCCGGTGCGTGCGGGCACCAACGGCATGAACGTCGCCACGGTCGTCCGCACGACCGCCGGTCTGGCGTCGTGGCTGGGAACAACTTCGGGCCTGGTGTTCGTCGGGCGCGACGCCCGGCACGGTTCCGAGGACTTCGCCGCCGCTGCCGCCGAGGTGATGGCGGCGGCGGGCTTCGACGTGCGGATGCTGCCGGGGCCGTTGCCGACGCCGGTGCTCGCGTTCCTGGTGCGCAAACACGGTGCTGTGGCAGGAATTCAGATCACCGCGTCGCACAACCCGCCCGCGGACAACGGCTACAAGCTCTACCTGGCCGGTGGTTCGCAGATCGTGCCGCCGTCGGACGGGGAGATCGAGAAGGCCATCGAGGCCGTTCCCGCTGCCGTGTCCGTGCCGCGGGCAACCACGTACACGACGGTGTCCGATGCCGAGGTCGACGAGTACCTGGAACGAGTCGCCTCGCTGCCGCGCCAGAACTCGCGTGAGCTGAAGGTCGCGTTGACGCCGATGCACGGCGTCGGTGGCGCGTTCGCCGTGGAAGCGTTGCGGCGCGCGGGTTTCACCGACGTGCACGTGGTGCGCTCGCAGGCGGTGCCGGACCCGGACTTCCCGACCGTGGTGTTCCCGAACCCGGAGGAGCCGGGCGCGTCCGACGAACTGCTGTCCCTCGCGGCGTCGGTGGACGCGGACCTGGCGATCGCCCTGGACCCGGACGCCGACCGGTGCGCGCTGGGCGTGCGTGACGGCTCGACGTGGCGGATGCTGCGCGGCGACGAGACGGGCGTGCTGCTCGGCTCGCTCGTGCTGTCCACCACGGAGTCGGCGGATCCGCTGGTGGCGACGACGATCGTGTCGTCGTCGCTGCTGAAGTCGATCGCGGCGGCGCACGGCGCCCGGTACGCGGAGACGCTGACCGGCTTCAAGTGGCTGGCACGCGCGGGCGAAGGCCTCGTGTTCGCCTACGAAGAGGCGCTCGGCAACTGCGTCGACCCGGAGTTCGTCGCGGACAAGGACGGCATCTCGGCGGCCGTCGTGGCGGCGGACCTGGCGGCCGGATTGAAGGCGTCGGGCCGCACGCTGCTGGACGCCCTGGACCAGCTCGCGCTGGACCACGGCCTGCACCTGACCGACCAGATCTCCTTGCGGTACACCGATCTGTCGCTGATCGGCGCGACCATGTCCCGCCTGCGCGCCACCCCGCCGGCGGACTTCGAGTCCGAGGACCTGCTCCCCGGCGCGGACGTGCTGCGGTGGACGGCCGACGGCGTGCGCGTGATCGTGCGCCCGTCCGGCACCGAACCGAAACTCAAGGCGTACCTGGAAGTCGTCCAGCCGGTCACGGACGGACTGGAGTCCGCCCGTGCGGCAGGTAGGGCTCGGCTGGCCGAGCTGCGTGAGCGGGTGACGGAGCTGGTCAGCTAGCCAGCGCGATCGCCAGGCACAACGCGGCCAGGGCAAAGCCCCCGCCGGCCACGAAGTAGGCCCTTCTGGTCGGCGGGGCGATCGCGTTGCGGCGACCCTCCGTGACCGCCGCGACGGCGATCCGCCCGAAGATGTACGCGATCGTGCAAAGCCCCACGCCGAGTCCGAACAACATCGTGTTGACGTCCCACGGACTGTGGTCGAACCCCGGCCACAGCGACGCGAAGAGGGGCCCGAACCCGATCATCCCGATGCCGATCGCAAGGCCGAAACCCCAGGTGATGCGACGCTGACGAGGACTGGTGGTCATAAGGGCGGTGGTCTTCATGGTCCCTCCTGTGTACACCCACTAAGACGTCTGGCCGGGCGCGGGGTTCCGTTTGCTCATCAACAAGAACGCCTGCGGTCCCCCTTCGTCCACACCCTTCTGACGTTGCAGGCGTGCCACTTCGTTGAACCCGGCTTCCGTCGCGTTGCTCACGGTTTCGTCGATGTCGTGCCAGTACACGTCGAGGTCCACGTCGTGGCCGTACGCGTGGGTCATGTGGTTCTTCCGGTTGCCCAGTTTGAAGGCGTGCAACAGGTACCCGCCGGGTTCGAGGACGCGGTGGAACTCCTGCCACGGCACTTCCTCCGCCGGCATGTGGACCGTGGAGTACCAGACGACCGCGCCGCCCAGGCTGTCGTCGGCGAGGTCGAGCTTCGTGATGTCGCCCTGGAAGAAGTCCAGGTGCGGGTAGAGCTTCTTCGCCTGGTCGAGCATGCCGTCGGACAGGTCGACGCCGAACACGTCCTTGCCGAGCTCGTGCAAGTGCTGGGTGATGCGGCCGGTGCCGCAGCCGAGGTCGGCGATCGGGCCGTTCGCGAGTTCGGCGAACGCCCGCATGATCGCGGCGTCGAGGGGACGGCCGTCGTGCGCGTCCGGGATGAGCTGGGCGTAGCTGGCGGCGACAACGTCGTAGGAGGCACGGGTCATGGGCGTTATGTTGCTCGACGTGTCCAGGTTGTTGATCGTCCACCACACTCCGTCGCCCGCCCTGCAGGCGATGTTCGAAGCCGTGGTCTCCGGCGCCACCACACCCGAGATCGCAGGCGTCGAGGTGGTCCGGCGAGCCGCGTTGTCCACAACCGCTGTGGATGTCCTGGAGGCCGACGGCTACCTGCTCGGCACGCCCGCCAACCTCGGGTACATGAGCGGTGCGTTGAAGCACTTCTTCGACACCGTCTACTACCCGTGTCTCGATTCCTCGCGTGGCAGGCCGTTCGGGCTTTACGTGCACGGCAACAACGACACGACGGGTGCGGTGCGCAGCGTCGAGACGGCCACGACCGGGCTGGGCTGGGAGAAGGCCGCTCAGCACGTCCTCGTCACGGGTGAGCCGTCGAAGGCCGATCTGGAGGCTTGCTGGGAGCTCGGCGCCACCGTCGCGGCCCAGTTGTCCACATGAAGCCAGGGTTGTCCACAGCCTCTTGTCCCCAACCTGTGGACAACCCTGGGGATACCTTCGAACGTGTGTTCTAACGGCCCACGGTGCTCATGTCCGGGTACCGGTCCCCGGCCACCGCCGACGCCGGCACCGCGGCCTCGATCGCGGCCAGGTCGTCGGAGGACAGCGCGAGCGAAGCTGCCGCCACGTTCTCCTCCAGGTACTTGATCCGCTTGGTCCCCGGGATCGGCACCACGTCGTCGCCGCGGTGCTGCACCCACGCCAGCGCCAGCTGACCCGCCGTGACGCCGCGGTCGGCGGCCAGGGCTCGCAGCTAACCGGCACCCGACGGACTGAACGTGGCGGTGCGATTTCCCGACGGACGCAAGGCCACGACGCTGGATCCGCTCGAACACGGACAGGACACCAGTGCAATGGTGACGCTGAACGTCACCTCAACCGCCGGTGGCGGTGAAACACATCTGCGGCAGGGCATCTACGTGCACCCGCTGCCCCCGCCCGGACCGCTTGTCGTCGCCGTGAGATGGGAAGCCCGGGGCGTCGGCGAGACGCGGATCGAGCTGGACGGCACCGAGATCCTGGCGGGGGCAGCGCGGGCGCGACAGGTCTGGTCCTAAGCCGTCGCCTCCAAGTCACGCTCAACCACCGCGTAGTGGTCGATCTTGTAGTCGAGCACCTCCAGGCACGTCTGCAACTCCGCCACGCGGGCGCGGACGTCGTTGCGGTGCTCCACGAGGATCTGTTTGCGGCGGCCTGCCGTCAGGTCGCCACCGTGCCTGAGCTGCGCGAACTCGCGCATCATGCGGATCGGCATGCCGGTCGTGCGCAGGCGCGTCACGAAGGCCAGCCAGCCGAGGTCGTCGTCCGAGTAGCTGCGACGACCGCCCGAGTCCCGCGCGGGCGGGTCGACGAGCCCGATTCGTTCGTAGTAGCGCAAGGTGTCGATGGACAACCCACTGCGCTGCGCGGCTTGGGCTATCGAGTAACTCACGGACTCGACGCTATGACCTAGAGTGCGCTCTAGGTCAAGCGGAATCCTTCGGGAGTCCCCACGCTTCGAGATGACCTGCCATCTCCGGGACGTCGATCTTGTCACGGCCGAGGGCGCGCACGAGGTCGAGCGCGTCGTCCTCGTCGGCGTCGATCCAGTAGCCGTTGATGTCACACATCGTGACGGCGGCGACCCAGCCGAGCCGCCAGTTCCCCTCGATGAGAGGGCGGGTTCGCACGATCGAGTCGAGTAAGGCGGAGGACTTCAGCCACAGCGTGTCGTAAGCCTCCACGCCGAGAACGGTGGCGCGGGGACGGTACGCCGCGGTGTCCAGCAGGCCGATGTCCCTGACGACGAGATCGCCGCCGGTCACGGCCGTGGCCAGCACCAGGAGGTCCCCGGCGTCGAGGTAGGAGATCACGGCACCCAGTTGATCACAGAGGTCTGACAGTTTCAGGAAGATCCGAGCCTATCCAAAAGACCTCGGTACTTGGGCAGAACTCGCCCGAGAACCTCACCGAGCTTCTCTTCCTGCTGCATGCGCTGGTAGCGGTCCGCGATCGCCAGCCGCACGACCTCCTGCTTGGAGCGACCCTCGGCCTGCGCCAGTTCAGCGAGCCGCAGGTTCTCCTCTTCGGTCAACCGCAAGGTCATCGCCATGGAGAGACGGTATCAATGTGATACCACTGAAGCCAGAGCCCGTTAGAATTGCGCGATGCCCAGGCCCAAGACCCACGACGACGCTCTGCGGCGGCGTCTGCTCGAACGGGCGGGCGAGCTGCTCAGCACCGAGGGCCCGGCCGCGGTGAGCCTGCGCAAGATCGCCACCGACGTCAACACCTCGACGACCGCGGTCTATTCCCTCTTCGGCGGGAAGCCCGCGCTGCTCGAGGCGCTCTACGACGAGGCGTTCAACCGGTTCGGGACGAACCTCGCGAACGTGCCGATCACCGACGACCCGGCGGAGGACCTGCTCCAGATCGGCCTGGCGTACCGGCGCAGCGCTCTGGAGGACCCGCAGTTCTACTCGGTGCTGTACTCGAAGGTCGTCGAGCCGACGAAGGAGATGAGCCGCGCGGCGGGCAGGACGTTCGCGCCCGTGATCAACGCGGTGCGGCGGGCGGTCGAGCAGGGCGTCTACCTCGCGGAGGACCCGGAGCAGATCGCGATGTCGATGTGGGGCATCGCGCACGGCCTGGTGAGCCTGGAGCTCAACGGCAACCTGCCGCCCGGCGTGGACGCCGAGGCCACCTACGAGCTGGCGTTGCGCGCGCACGGCAGGGGGTGGTTGGCGGAATCCGGGGAGGCGGCCGCCGCGAAACCTCCCCGGACCCGCTGAACTGTCCGGTTAGGACAGTCCGTCTCGTGGTGCGGCCTTCACTTCGGCACTGCTACTTGAGGGCGCCGTCCAGCGCCTTGATCAGCTCGCCGTCGGCGGTGTCACCGTCGAGCGACCAGATCATCGCGCCGCCGAGCTTGCGCTCGTTGATGAAGCGGGCCTTGCGCTTCATCTCGGTCGCGTCGTCGTAGGTCCACCACGTCGTGCCGTCGTAGATCCACGCGAACCCGGCGCGCTCGTCGCGGTAGATCTTGTACTTCGGGTCGGCGAGCTTCGTCTTGATGGCGTGGAAGTCCTCGTAGCCGGCCTCGTACGTCGCCGGCGCGGGCGTGCCCGTGCCGAACAGGCCGTTGCGCGTGCCGGGTGCGACACCGGTCCAGCCGCGGCCGTAGAACGGCACACCGAGCACGGCCTTCGACCGCGGAGCACCGCGCCGCAGCCACGCGTTGACCGTCACCTCGGAGCTGAACTCGTCCTTGGACGGGTCGCCCTTGGGCACGCGCAGCGCGGACTGCTGGTTCGCCTCCGGGTCCCACGCACCGTGGTAGTCGTAGCCCTGCAACGTGCCGAAGGTGAGGTAGCAGAACACCTTCGCGACCTCGAAGCCCTTGTCGACCTGCTTCGGGTCGGCCGGGAGGAACGCGGTCAGGTCGCGGTTCCAGCCCATCTGCTTGCGGTACTCGGCGAGCAGCAGCGTGAAGTTCTCGCGGTCGGCGTCGCGGATCACGTTGGGCGGCTCGGGGTTGCCGGGGCTCGCCGGCCACTCCCAGTCGAGGTCGACGCCGTCGAAGACGCCCTTCGCGGCGCCCTCCGGCAGACCCGGCAGGTTGCCCTTGATCCACATGTCGGTGCACGACTTGACGTGCGCGGCGCGCGACTCGGGCGTCAGCGCGGCGTTGGAGAAGTACCGGGAGCCCGTCCAGCCGCCCAGCGAGATGTTGATCCTCAGCTTGGGGTACTTGGCTTTCAGCTGCTTGAGCTGGTTCAGGTTGCCCATCAGGGCCTGCCCCGGCTCGTCGGCCTTGCCGCTCACGGACTGCTCCGCGGTGT
This sequence comes from Lentzea aerocolonigenes, assembly GCF_000974445.1. Classification (GTDB taxonomy): domain Bacteria; phylum Actinomycetota; class Actinomycetes; order Mycobacteriales; family Pseudonocardiaceae; genus Lentzea; species Lentzea aerocolonigenes. The sequence goes on along the minus strand of NZ_BBOJ01000016.1, from coordinate 238,655 downwards.
AGGGCATCTGCCAGTCGGCCCACGGGTCGGCGCTGACGCACTTGCCGGACTCGTCGAGGAAACCGAAGGCGTAGTTCAGGTGCGTGAGCCGCGCGGCGGCCCCGCTGTCCACGAGGTTGCGGACCCGGAAGTTCCGGCCGTACACGCCCCACTGGATGAAGTACCCGACGGTCCGGGCCTTCGAGTAACCGTGGTGCCCACTGGTCTCGACATCGGCGTTCGCCGGCGCAACGGCCAGCGACGCTGACAGGGCGCCGACCGCGAGCGCGGCGACACCCCATCTCCGTCTGGACATGTGACTCCTCAATCGGGTGGCGGCAGCGGCGTTGTGGTCCAGAGCACGTTAGCTCTAAGGTCTAGACCACTGCTACGTCCGATCGGAGGTATGTCCTAAACCGCCCCGTACAGACGGTCACCGGCGTCGCCCAGACCGGGGACGATGAAGCCGGAGTCGTTCAACCGCTCGTCCACGGACGCCGTGATGAGACGCACCGGGAGCTTGGAGTCCTCGAGGTGGTTGATGCCCTCGGGCGCCGCGAGCACGCACACGGCCGTCACGTCGGTCGCGCCGCGCTGGGTCAGCAACCGGATCGTGTAGGCCATCGAGCCGCCGGTCGCGAGCATCGGGTCGAGCACGAACACGGGACGTCCCGCGAGGTTCTCCGGCAACGACTCCATGTACGGCGTCGGCTGCAACGTCTCCTCGTCGCGCGCGAGCCCCACGAAGCCCATCTGGGCGTCCGGGATCAGCTTGTGCGCCTGGTCGGCCATGCCCAGCCCGGCCCGCAACACCGGGACGAGCAGCGGCGGGTTCGCCAGCCGGTAACCGGTGGTGCGCGCGACCGGCGTGTGGGTGCGGTCCTCCGTCAGCGGCGCCTCGCGCATGGCCTCGTAGACCAGCATGACCGTGAGTTCCTGCAACGCCGCGCGGAACGCGGCGTTGTCCGTGCGCGCGTCGCGCATGGTTGTGAGTCTCGCCTTGGCGAGTGGATGATCGACGACCAGGACGTCCATGCCCGACACCGTAACCGCTGGGAGGAGCTAGGGGTGTTCGAAGAGATCTACCGGGAGGCACGTCAGCGCGTCGTGGGCCTGACGATGGGCCTGGGCGCGGAGGAGCTCGCCCGTCCCGTGCCCGCCTGTCCTGAGTGGACCGTGCACCAGCTGATCGCACATCTAGCGGGCGGCGCGTCCGATCTGGTCAGCGGTCGCATGGAGGGCGCACCGTCCGACGAGTGGACCGCGAGGCACGTCGCCGAACGCGAGAACGTGCCCGTGGACGACCTGCTGGAGCAGTGGAACGTCGCCGGCGAGCACATCGGCGAGATGGAGCGCATCCCGTTCCAGCTGGCGTTGGACGCGATCACCCACGAGGCCGACCTGCGCGCCGCGCTCGGCCGCGAACGCCTGCCGGGCACCGTGTGGCAACCGACCCTGGTGTGGATGACGCCGCGCAGGATGCCGGACGTGACCGTGAAGACCGAGTTCGGCGACCTCGGCGACGGCCCGATCACCCTGGAGGTCGACGGCTACGAGCTGTGGCGCGCGTTCTTCGGCAGGAGGTCGCGCGGTCAGATGGAGTCGTGGAACTGGTCGGGCCCCGCACCGATCGACAAGATCCCGTTCTTCCCGCCCAGGGCCACCGATCTGACGGAGTGAACGCCGTTAACTGATGGGTGTAGGGTCGTCCGCGTGACGGACCACGTGCGCATCGGAGTGCTCGGCGCGGCCATGATCGCGCCACCCGCTGTCATCCGCCCGGCCCGCTCGTCGACCGCCGCCGAAGTCGTGGCGGTCGCCGCGCGGTCGACGGAACGGGCCCAGGCATTCGCCGACAAGCACGGCATCCCGCGCGTGCACGGCTCGTACGAGGAGCTCCTCGCGGACCCCGCCGTCGACGCCGTCTACAACCCGCTGCCGAACGGCCTGCACGGCAGGTGGACGCTGGCCGCGCTGGAGGCGGGCAAGCACGTGCTGTGCGAGAAGCCGTTCACCGCCAACGCTTCCGAGGCCGCCTCAGTGGCTTCAGCCGCCCGCGACTCGGGGCTCGTGGTGATGGAGGCGTTCCACTACCGCTACCACCCGCTGGCCGTGCGCGTCGACGAGATCATGCGCTCGGGCGTGCTCGGACCGTTGCGGCACGTCGAGGCCTCCGTCTGCTTCCCGCTGCCGATGTTCTCCAACATCCGCTACGACTACTCGCTCGCGGGCGGCGCGATGATGGACGCCGGCTGCTACGCCGTGCACATGGCCCGCCTGCTCGGCGGCGAGGAACCGGAGGTGCGCTCGGCACGGGCGTTGCTGCGCGGCCCGTCCATCGACAGGGCGATGCGCGCCTCACTCCGCTTCCCGTCCGGCCACACGGGTTCGGTGCACGCGTCGCTGTGGTCGTCGACGGTGCTCAAGCTGTCGATGAAGGCCGTCGGCGAGAACGGCACGCTGAGCGTCTTCAACCCGCTGGGCCCGCAGGTGTTCCACCGGTTGTCGTTGCGGCTCAAGGACAGGAGCTCGGCCGAGACGTTCGGGCGGCGCGCGACCTACGCCTACCAGCTCGACGCGTTCACCGACGCGGTGCTGCACGGCAAGGCGTTCCCGACGACCGCGGACGACGCCGTGAAGAACATGACGGTGATCGACTCGATCTACCGGGCGGCCGGGCTGCCGCTGCGCCAGCCGACCGCGTAACCCGATTCGGGGCCGATACAACCCGATCCGGGAGTACAGAATCGACAAAGCGACTCCGAAGTGTCTCGTAGCCAGTTGAGACGCGGAGGTGCGAACGGTGACGATCAAGCAGAAGCCCGTCCAGCAAGTGTGTGAATCCCCGCTGGTCATCCTGGGTGTGTCGACGTCACTCGCCGTGGTGATCGGTGTGCTGCCCGCGCTGTGGGGCCACAGCCCGGCACTCGCTGCGGCACTCGGAGCACTGCTGGTGCTGGCATTCGCCATCACGGTCAAGTACGCCCCGAACCGCAAGTAGGAGCCCTAAACTCGATCGGGTGAGCGACGAGCTGGTACCGGCTGACCAGAGTCACATGCGCGCCTCGGACGCGGACCGGGAACGGATCGCGCAGGTGCTGCACCAGGCGACGGCAGAGGGGCGCCTCGACATCCACGAGCTGGACGAGCGGCTCGCGGCCGTCTACGCCGCCAAGACCTACGGCGAGCTCGCTCCCATCACCGCCGACCTGGTGCTGAGCGGCCTGCCGCACACGCCGGCGGTGCCGCAGTACCAGCCCGCGCTGAGCGACCGCATCGGCGGCGAGCCGGGCAGCGCGGTGTCGGTGGCCTTCTGGTCCGGCGTCAACCGCAAGGGCCAGTGGGTCGTCCCGCGGATGCACAACGCCGTCGCGGTCATGGGCGGGATCGAGATCGACCTGACCCACGCGAGCTTCGCCGAGGCCGAGGTCACCATCAGCTGCTTCGCGTTCTGGGGCGGTGTCGAGATCCGCGTGCCGGACGACATCAACGTGAAGGTCGACGGGTTCGGGTTCATGGGCGCCTTCGAGGACCGCGCGCCGGGGCGGCGGCACATTCCCGGTGCTCCCACCGTGCGCATCACCGGACTCGCGATCATGGGCGGTGTCGAGGTCAAGGGGCCCAAGCGGAAGAAGTCGCAGATCTTGCGCGAACTGCTCGACTGACGTTGCGGAGAGTACGCGGGGAGCTTTCGTACTCCAGGAGCGCGCGCAAGGGCCCCGCGTGCCACAAAGAACGACTTCCGCTGGAAGAGGTAACCGGTTAGCCTCCTGCGACCGCATGCCGCCTCCCCCGCGAAGGTCATGACGACTCCCTCTGACAGACCCGTTTTCGTTGATCCGAGTGGCCGCCGCCGCAAGGTGATGCGCATCGCCATCGGCGTTGTCGCCGTGGGCGTGGTGTCCTACCTGGTACTTCTCGTCATCGCGCTCGCCGGTGGCCCGGTGAACCCGACGACGCTGCTGCCGATCCCGAAGGCCGCCGAACCCGCCGTCACCACCACCACGGACACCCCTGCTTCGTCACCCGAAGCAACATCGTTGCCACGCAACGAAACCACGACCACTCCGCCGGCCGCCACGAGCGCGGCTCCCGTGGCGAACACCACGCCGACGACCACGACCACCGTCGAGAACGGCAACAAGCGCACCGATCCACCGGGTGCGTCGAACCGGCCGAGCAACCCCGGCGGAGGCAAGCCGTGAGACCTCAGCCGCGCGCACACTGGGTGCTGCTGGGGCTGAGCATGGTGATCCTGCTCGGCGCGTTGCTGCTGGACACGTTCGTGGTCGGCCGCGTCGGCCAGGGTGCCGCGCCGACCGCTGGACCCGCGAACACGGTGCCGGAGAGCGTGCACCAGGGCGGGCCGCTGATCGGCGACACCGGGTCGGGGCTCAGCTCGCGCACCACGCCGGACCGCACGGTGGTGCTGACGTTCGACGACGGGCCCGACCCCGAGTGGACGCCGAAGATCCTCGAGGTGCTGCGGCGCTTCGGGGTCAAGGCCACCTTCTTCGTCACCGGCGCGAACGCGGCGCAGCACCAGGACGTGCTGGAACGCGTCCACGCCGAGGGTCACGAGGTGGGCGTGCACACGTTCACCCACGTCGACCTCGGCAAGGTGGGCGCGACCCGCGCACGGATCGAGCTGGGGCAGACCGGGCTCGTCGTGGCGAGCGGCACCGGGCAATTCAGCCAGCTCGTGCGGCCGCCCTACTCGAACCGGCCGGACGCGGTCGACGACGAGGACCTGGTCGGCATCCAACGGGTCACCGCGGCCGGAAATCTCGTGCTGCTCTCCGACCTCGACAGCGAGGACTGGCGCAGGCCCGGCGCGGACGCGATCGTCGCGAACTCCTCGCCGAAGGACACCAAGGGCGCCGTGGTGCTGATGCACGACGGCGGCGGTGATCGATCGCAAACCGTTGCCGCGCTGGAGAAGTTGATCCCGAGCCTGAAGGAGCGCGGGTTCACGTTCCAGACCGCCGGCGAGGCGTACGGCGTGCAGCAGGTCATCCGTCCGGCGACGGCGGCCGAACGCGCGGAGGGCACGGCGGTGTCGCTGGCCGTGCGGTTCTCGCGGTTCGTCACGGAGCTGCTCACGTGGCTCGTCCTGATCTCCAGCGTGCTCGCGCTCGCCCGCGCCGCGGTGCTGCTGGTCACGACGGCGATCCACGCGAAGCGCAAACCCGGCAAGCACGCGCCACGGCTGCGGCCGCAGATGGTGACGGTGCTCGTGCCCGCCTACAACGAGGAAGCGGGCATCGAGGCGACCGTCCGCACGATCCTCTCGAGCACCAACCCCGTGCACGTGATCGTGATCGACGACGGCTCGACCGACCGCACGTCCGAGGTGGTCAAGAGCCTGCACCTGCCCAACGTCTCCCTGGTGCGCCAGCGGAACGCGGGCAAGGCGGCGGCGCTGAACACCGGGCTGCGGCACACCCGCACCGAACTGGTCGTGATGGTCGACGGCGACACCGTGCTGGAACCGGAGACCGTCGCCAACCTCGTGCAGCCCTTCGCCGACCCGGCGGTGGGCGCGGTGTCGGGCAACGCCAAGGTGGGCAACAGGTCAGGGCTCCTCGGCCGCTGGCAGCACATCGAGTACGTGATCGGCTTCAACCTCGACCGCCGGATGTACGACGTCATGCAGTGCATGCCGACGGTGCCGGGCGCGGTGGGCGGCTTCCGCGTCGAGGCGCTGCGCGAGGTCGGTGGCGTCCCCGAGGACACGCTGGCCGAGGACACCGACCTGACAATGGCGCTGGAACGCGCCGACTGGTCCGTGGTCTACACCGAGCACGCGCGGGCCTGGACCGAGGCACCGGCGAGCCTCGGTCAGCTGTGGCGGCAGCGTTATCGCTGGTGCTACGGCACGTTGCAGGCGATGTGGAAGCACCGCGGCGCCGTCTTCGACCGCGGCATGGGCGGCAAACTCGGCCGTCGCGCGCTGCCGTACCTCTTCCTCTACCAGGTGCTGCTGCCGGTGCTGGCACCCGCGATCGACGTGTTCGCGGTGCTGAGCCTGTGGACCGATCCCGTCGCCGGCGCGTTCGCGTGGCTCGGGTTCCTGGCGCTGCAACTGGTGCCCGCGGTGATCGCGTTCCGGCTCGACGGCGAACGACTGCGGCCGCTGTGGGCCGTCGCGCTGCAACCGGTCGTGTACCGGCAGCTCATGTACCTCGTGGTGATCCAGTCGGTGATCACCGCGCTGGCCGGTGCGGTGCTGCCGTGGCAGAAGCTCAAGCGCACGGGCAGCGCGGCCCAGGACGCGCCGGAGCTCGACGAGCGCACGGTGCCGCTCAACCGGCGTGAGCTGGTGCGGTGAGGCTGGACGGCCCGCGCTGCGCGGACGACCCGGCTCCGTGGACCGTCGCCCTGCGGCACCCGGACCTCGGTGAGACGGGCGCGCTGCGAGCAGGCACCCGGCACTTCCACGAGGTGATCGGGTTCATCCGGGGGCGCGCGGGCACGCTGCCGGGTGACCTGCCTGATCTGCGCAAACCGCCTTCGCCTGGAACGACTTCCCGTACGAACTGCCTCGAGCTGGAGAGCAAACGATGGTCGCGATGATCGCCTTCGACGACGGCGAGGTCACGATGCGGAGCGGCTCCTTCGAGACCGTGATCGCCACCCTCCGCGCGCGTTCCACCGACCCTGCGGACCTCGAGGTCTGCGACGACTCCGCGGCCGCGAACTGCCTGTGGGTCGACCAGATCCCGGCAGCGCGCAAGTGCGCCGTCGTGCGCACCCTGCACGGCGTTCTCGACGAGTGCCTGGACAGCGCCGACTTCGCGGGCAACGGCACCGCACTGTTCGAGTTCGAGATGGCGAAGCTGGAGCTCACGGAGCGGTATCCGACGTGCTTCTACACCGCTTGACCAGGGGAAACGTCCTCACTTAGGACGGGCGTCCCATTCCGCTTAGACTCGCACACATGGCTGCTCCAACGACACTGCCGTCGGCCCTGGCTGACGCCGCGCGCGACGAATCGTCGCTGCGGCGTTTCCTGCACGGGCTCCCCGGCGTCGACCAGGTCGGCGTCGAGCAACGAGCCGCGGGCCTCGGCACGCGGAGCATCAAGAAGGCCTCCAAGCTGCACGCCATCGACCTGGCGATCAGCATGGTCGACCTGACCACGCTGGAGGGTGCGGACACCGCCGGCAAGGTGCGCAGCCTGGCCGCCAAAGCCAAGCGTCCGGACCCGGACCGGCCGGACGTGCCCAAGGTGGCAGCGGTCTGCGTCTACCCGGACATGGTCAGGACCGCGGCCGACGAGCTGACGGGCACGGGGATCAACATCGCCAGCGTGGCGACGGCGTTCCCCAGCGGCCGCAGCACGATGGACATCAAGCTCGCCGACACCCGGTTCGCCGTCGAGCAGGGCGCCACCGAGGTCGACATGGTGATCGACCGCGGCGCGTTCCTCTCCGGCCGCTACGGGCAGGTGTTCGAGGAGATCGTCAAGGTCAAGGAGGCGTGCGGGGACGCGCACCTCAAGGTCATCCTGGAGACCGGCGAGCTCGTGACGTACGACAACGTGCGCCGCGCGTCCTGGCTGGCTCTGCTGGCCGGTGGTGACTTCATCAAGACCTCGACCGGCAAGGTGCAGCCCGCCGCGACGCTGCCGGTGACGCACGTGATGCTCCAGGCCGTCAGGGACTGGCAGACGCAGACGGGTGAGCTGCGCGGGGTCAAGCCCGCCGGTGGCATCCGCAGCACCAAGGACGCGATCAAGTACCTGGTCGCCGTGCACGAGGTGGCCGGGCCGGAGTGGCTCGACCCGAACCTCTTCCGGTTCGGCGCGTCGACGTTGCTGAACGACCTGCTCATGCAGCGGCGGACCCAGTTGGACGGCCACTACAGCGGCCCGGACTACGTGACGGTGGACTGAAGACATGTGGGAATACGCCCCCGCGCCCGAGTCGCGGGACATCGCGAACCTCAAGCCGAACTACCGGATGCTCGTCGACGGCAAGTTCGTCGAGGGCTCCGGCGAACCGCTCAAGACCATCAACCCCGGCACCGAAGAGGTGCTCGCGGAGGTCTCGACCGCGTCGCAGTCCGATGTGGACACCGCGGTCAAGGCGGCACGGCGCGCCTACGACCGCGTGTGGTCGAAGATGCCCGGTTCCGAGCGGGCCAAGTACATCTACCGGATCGCGCGGCAGATCCAGGAGCGCGGGCGTGAGCTCGCGGTGCTGGAGTCGCTCGACAACGGCAAGCCCATCAAGGAGTCGCGCGACGTCGACGTGCCCACGGCCGCGGCGCACTTCTTCTACCACGCGGGCTGGGCGGACAAGCTCTCCTACGCGGGTTACGGGCCGGACCCGAAGCCGCTGGGTGTTGCGGGACAGGTGATCCCGTGGAACTTCCCGCTGCTGATGGCCGCGTGGAAGATCGCGCCCGCGCTCGCGTGCGGCAACACCGTCGTGCTCAAGCCCGCCGAGACCACGCCGCTGACCGCGCTGGTGCTGGCCGACATCATCCAGCAGTGCGACCTGCCGCCGGGTGTCGTGAACATCATCCCCGGTGCCGGTGACGTCGGTGCGGCGCTCGTCGAGCACGGCGACGTCAACAAGGTGGCGTTCACCGGGTCGACCGAGGTCGGCAAGATCATTCAGCGGCAGCTGGCCGGCACGAACAAGAAGCTGACGCTGGAACTGGGCGGCAAGGCGGCGAACATCGTGTTCGACGACGCGCCGCTCGACCAGGCCGTCGAGGGCATCGTCAACGGCATCTTCTTCAACCAGGGCCACGTCTGCTGCGCCGGATCCCGTTTGCTGGTCCAGGAATCCGTCGCGGACGAGCTGCTGGAGAAGCTGCACGCGCGCGTCAGCACGTTGCGCGTCGGCGACCCGCTGGACAAGAACACCGACGTCGGCGCGATCAACTCGCGCGAGCAGCTCGCGAAGATCAAGGAGCTGACCGAGTCGGGCGAGGCCGAGGGCGCCCAGCGCTGGACGTCCTCGTGCCCGTTGCCGGACAAGGGTTTCTACTTCGCCCCGACCGTGTTCTCCAACGTGTCGCAGGCGATGAGGATCGCCCGCGAGGAGATCTTCGGCCCGGTGCTGTCGGTGCTGACGTTCCGCACGCCCGACGAGGCCGTGGCCAAGGCGAACAACACGCCGTACGGCCTGTCCGCCGGCGTCTGGACCGAGAAGGGCTCGCGGATTCTCTGGATGGCGCAACGGATGCGCGCCGGCGTGGTGTGGTCCAACACGTTCAACCGCTTCGACCCGGCCGCGCCGTTCGGCGGGTACCAGGAGTCGGGCTTCGGCCGTGAGGGCGGCCGCACCGGTCTGGAGGCCTACCTCGATGTCTGATCGCATCTCGGTCGCGAAGACCTACAAGCTCTACATCGGCGGCGCCTTCCCGCGCTCCGAGTCGGGCCGGAGCTACCCGGTGACCGACTCGAAGGGCACCTTCCTCGCCAACGCCGCGCAGGGCTCCCGCAAGGACGCCCGTGACGCGGTCGCCGCCGCCCGCAAGGCCTTCCCCGGCTGGTCCGGCGCCACGGCCTACAACCGTGGCCAGGTCCTGTACCGCGTGGCCGAGGTCCTGGAGGGCCGTCGCGAGCAGTTCATCACCGAGGTCGCCGCGTCCGAGGGCGTGCAGGTGAAGAAGGCTCAGTCCATCGTGGACACGGCGATCGACCGCTGGGTCTGGTACGCGGGCTGGACGGACAAGATCGCGGCTGTGCTGGGTTCCTCGAACCCCGTCGCCGGGCCGTACTTCTCGTTCTCCACGCCGGAGCCGACGGGTGTCGTCGCGGTGCTCGCGCCGCAGCAGTCGTCGTTGCTGGGCCTGGTGTCCGTGATCGCGCCGGTGATCGCGTCCGGCAACACGGCCGTGGTCATCACCTCGCAGGAACGCCCGCTGCCCGCGATCACGCTGTCCGAGGTGCTCGCGACCAGCGATGTTCCGGGCGGCGTCGTCAACATCATCACCGGCCGGACCGCGGAGATCGCGCCGTGGCTCGCGTCGCACGCCGACGTGAACGCGCTCGACCTCACCGGCGCGCCCGAGTCGTTGCGCGCTGACCTGGAGCGCTCAGCGGCCGGCACCGTGAAGCGCGTGCTGCGCAACAAGGCGAGCGAGGACTTCTCCGTCACCCCGGACATGTCCCGCCTGCGCGCCTACCTGGAAACCAAAACGGTCTGGCACCCAATGGGCGTCTGACTTGAAACGATGAAGGGTCCCTTCATCCACCTCACGTGGATGAAGGGACCCTTCATCGTTTTCAGGTGTTTACCAGGCCTGCTCGCCAGGCCCAGGAGGCGATGCCTACGCGGTTTTTGACGTTGAGCTTCGTCTGCACGGACGCGAGGTGCGTCTTCACCGTCGACAGCGACAGGTAGAGCTCCGACGCGATCTCCTGGTTGCTCAGGCCCCGCGCCACCTCCCGCACCACGTCCTGTTCGCGGGCGGTGAGCAGCCCGAGATCCGGCCGCTCGGCGGGCCGCGCGAAGTGCTCCAGCATCCGCACGGTCACCTGCGGCGAGATCAACGCGTTGCCCTGCGCCGCTGCCCGCACCGCCTCCACGAGCAGGGCCGGGCCGGCGTCCTTGGTCAGGAAGCCGGACGCCCCGTTCTCCAGCGCCGTGTGCACGTACTCGTCGAGGTCGAAGGTCGTCACCACGACGACCTTGGTCGTGGGCGAGAGCTTCTTGGTGACCTCCAGTCCGTCCAGACCGGGCATGCGGATGTCCAGCAACGCCACGTCGGGCTTGTGCTCACGCGCGGCGGTGACGGCCGAGATGCCGTCCGCCACGTCCGCGACGACGGTGATGTCCTGCTGCTTCTCGAGGATCATCCGGAAGCCGACCCGGACCATCTCCTGGTCGTCGGCGATGAGGACCGAGATCACTTGCTTCCTTCCAGGGGTAGCTCGGCGAGCACCTGCCAGCCGTTCTCACGCGGGCCCGCGGAGAACAGGCCACCGAGCAGGTCGACCCGCTCACGCATGCCTACGAGACCGTAGCCGCCCTGGTTCAGCTCGTGCGGCTGACCGTCGTCGGCGACGACCACCCGGAGCGCGTTCTGGGGCGTCCGCAAGATCTCCACGTCGATCATGGTGGGGCTCTGCGCGTGTTTGTGCACGTTAGTGAGCGACTCCTGGACCAGGCGCAACACCGAGCGGCCGAGCTCAGGTGGCACCTCGTCCGGCAGGTCGATGCGCAGCCTGGTCTCGAAGCCGAGCTCGCGGGTGCGTTCGACGGTCGCGATGACGTCGGCGGCCAGGTCGGTCGTGGCGATCTCGTTCTCGCCCTGGCGCAGGGTGCCGACCATCCGCCGCATCGCGCCGAGCGCTTCCGTGCCCGATCGGACAATGCCCGGCAACAGGCGGTGGGCGGCCTTCGGGTCGTCGTCCGAGACCTCCAGCGCGGCCTGGGCCTGCACGAGCATGCCCGTGACGTGGTGCGCGACCACGTCGTGCAGCTCGCGGGCCAGCGCGATGCGCTCTTCCTTCTGCGCGTCGGTGATGGCGGAGGCGATCAACCGGCCGCTCTCGGTGTCCCGCGCACGGAAGTACAGGCCGACGCCGACGGCCCCGAAGCCCAGGACCAGCGAGCCCAGCATCTCGTTGTAGTTGCTCCCCGAGATCCAGTTGTCGCGGACGATCGCGGCGAAGAAGCTCACCGCCATCAGCCAGCCGACGGACCACGTGGCGGCGCGGCGCGGCTCCTCGCGCACGATCACGGCGGTGAGGACCAGGCACGCGGCGGTCTCGGCGATTGTCAGCGGGCTCAGGATCGTCGGCATGTTCACGTGGAAGAGCCGGATGACGAACGACGACACGAAGATCGACGCCACGGTCACCGGGATCGCGAAGTCACGCGACTTGAACGATGCGACGGCCGCGATGCACGGCGGCACGCTGAGCAGCCACACGAGTGCCCCGGCGCTGCCCAGCCCGTTCATGAGCAGCAGCTCGCCGAGCATCAGCAACGCCAGCCCGGCGGCGATCGGCCATTGGCCCCGATGACTGTCCACGGCAGACAACGGTAGGACCACCACACCCCTACGGCCTCGGTCATCCGGCTGATCCGGTGTGTCGTCAAGGCTGAGGTTTCGCGGGCCCGGACCCGGCACCTTCAACGTCATGAACACGGTTCTGGCCGCTCGTGGCCTGGTCAAGACCTACGGCGACGTGCACGCGCTCGCCGGGGTGGACATCGACATCTCCGCGGGGGACGTGCTGGCGGTGGTCGGTCCGTCCGGCTCCGGCAAGACGACGCTGCTGCACGTGCTGTCCGGCATCCTGCGCGCCGACGGCGGCGAGGTGTTCCTCGACGGGCGCGCGATCGGCGAGCTGAACGAGACGGGACGCAGCGAGCTGCGGCGGACGGCGTTCGGGTTCGTCTTCCAGTCAGGCATGCTCGTCGCCGAGCTGACCGCGGAGGAGAACGCGGCGCTGCCGATGCTGCTCGCGGGTGGTTCACGCGACGAGGCGCTCGGTGCGGCCCGGCGGTGGCTCGGCCGGCTCGGCCTGCAGGGCATGGAGAAACGGCGTCCCGACCAGCTGTCCGGCGGTCAGGCGCAACGCGTGGCGATCGCGCGGGCGTTGGCGCACCGGCCGCGGGTGATCTTCGCGGACGAACCGACAGGCGCCCTCGACACGCGCACCGGTCAGGAGATGATGACCGCGCTGCTGGCCGCCGCGGAGGAGACCAACGCGGCCGTCGTGATCGTCACGCACGACAAGGCGATCGCGGACCGTGCGCTGCGCGTCGTGGAGATCCAGGACGGTCGCATCGCCGCGGGGGTGTCCGCGTGAGGATCGCTCTCGCGGTGCTGCGCAGGGACCGCCGCAGCCAGGTCGCGACGGTGCTGGTCGCGCTCGGCGTGATGATCGCGGTGTCGCTGGTCCTCTGGCTCCTCGCCGCCCCGAACGGTCTGCAGGCGCGGGCGGACCGCACGGCGTGGCGCGAAGCCCTGAGCCAGAGCGAGACCGGCGCCATTTCCATTGCGGCGAACAAGGATTCGTACGGCGGCAAGCTCATCGAGCGGTTCGACGTCGCACGCAACGAGCAGGGTGCGGTGCCCGTCGCGAAGGGCATCCCGAAGTTCCCGGAGAACGGCGAGGTGCTGCTCTCCCCCGCGCTCGCGGACCTGGTGCACAGCACGCCCGCGGAGAAGCTCGGCAACCGTTTCCCCGGCAGGCAGATCGGCCTGCTCGGGCCGGAAGCGCTCAAGTTCCCGGACGAGCTCGTCGCGGTCATCGGCCACGAGAAGGTCGAGAACGGCTTCCCCGCGCCCGGTCTGCAGGCCGGCCGCGGTTCGTACCGCGACGACTACCACGGCATGCTTTACCTGCTCACGCGCGTCGGGCTCGTGGTGCTCGTCGTGCCGTGCCTAGTGCTGGTCGCCTCGGCCGCACGGCTCACGGCGGCGAAACGGGAGCGCCGCCTGGCCGCGCTCAGGCTCGCTGGCGCGTCGCCGCGGCAGGTCGTCGTGATGACGGCGATCGAGACGGCGGTCGGCGCGGTCGTCGGCAGCGTGCTCGGTGTTCTGCTGGCACAGCCGTTCAGCCACGTCACCGCGGAGGTCCCGTGGGAGGGCGGCACCTGGTTCCCCGGCGACTTCGTGCCGGATCCCGCTGTCGTGGCAGGGGTCGCCGTGCTCGCGCCGGTGCTGGTCGTCGCGGCGGCGATCATGGGGCTGCGGCGCGTGGTGAACCGGCCACTCGCGGCGCAGGAGAAGCGCACGGTGCGGTCGTGGCGGCTGTTGTCGATCGTCGGCGCGATGGGCGTGTTCTTCCTGGGCATCGTGTACGCGCAGCAATCCGGCGGGGACAGCCAGTTCACCGTCGTGCTGCTCGGCCTCGGCGCGGTGGCGTTCGCGCTGGTGCTGGCGGGGCCTGTGGTGACAGCGCAGGTCGGCAGGTTCTTCGTGGGACGGTGGCGCAGGCCGTCGACGTTGCTGGCGGGCCGGCGGCTCTCCGGTGATCCGGTCGCGGCGTTCCGCGGTTCGGCGGGCGTGGTGATCGCGGTCTTCACCGGGTCGATGGCGCTGACCATGTTGCCGGGCCTGGAGAGCCAGGTCCCCTACCGCGACTCGACGTGGCAGGAGAGCGCGATCGTCGCGGAACAGGTGACGCACGACGTCACGCCGCTGCGGCTCGCGACCTCCGCCCCGATCGTCACGATGTTCGACGGCCTGATCAAGAGCGAAGGCCGCGGCACCTACGTGGTCGTCGGGCAGTGTGCCGAGGTGTCGAAGGTGCTGACCGGTCTCACGTGTCAGCCGGGACCTGCCGTGTACGCGCCCACACCGTTGGCGGGCAACGAGTTCACGTCGTCCGGCCTTGGCAGGACGGTGACGGCGAAGCTGCCCGCGCAGTACGAGACGCGGCCTTTCGCGGGCGCCGGGAGGGTGAGCGCCTTCATCGACAGGGACCTGCTGCCGTCGATCGCGGGCGAGGTGTCGATGGTCGGGGTGCCGACGACGTCAGAGAACCGGGACGCGGTGCACACGGCGCTGGTCGGCACGCTGCCGGGCGTGCGGCTGGTGGACGGTGAGCAGCGCGGTCTGTACGGCGACACGCTGATGGCCGACCTCGAACGGGCCACGGTCATCGGGCTCTCGATCGCGGCGGTGCTCGGCGGGATCGGCGCGGCGGTGGCGGCAGCCGGGTCGGTGATCGACCGCAGGCGCACCTTCGGTGCGTTGATCGCGGCCGGAACTCCGATTCGCGTGCTGGGTCACGCATTGCGCCGGGAAGTGATGCTCCCGGTGTTCGCGGTCACGATCGCGGCGTGCGGCGCGGGAATTGTCGTCGGTTTCGGACTGCTCACGCTGGCGCGTGGAATGGTCGGTCGCGGGGAAATGCCGTTCACCCCGTGGGTAGTCGCTCCCGTGGGCGTCGGTGTCGTGGTCGCGCTGGTCGCAGCACTGGCGTGTGGTCCGGTACTACGCGGGATCAGTCCCCGGGACTACGCGGCCGAGTAGACCTCGACCGGAAGTACGAGGACCGAAGTGGCCTTCAGCGCGATGTGCGCTGAAGGCCATTTTCCTAATTTGGATTCATGACGAATGCACATCTCGCGAGCATCCAGTGGGGCCTTTTCCTGTCGGTCGTCTTCCTGCTGCCGCAGCTGTTCTTCCGTCAGCTGACGTTCCGCGGCGCGACCATCACCGTGTACGCGAGCATGCTGTTCGCGGCGACGTTCCTGCCGATGCAGACCGTGCCGCCGCGCCAGGCCGTGCAGCTGGTCCCGTTCCAGTGGATCGCCGACACGTTCCGCGACGGGCGGATCGCGTTCGACCTGATGACGCTCAACGTGCTGCTGTTCGTGCCGCTGGGCGCGATGCTGATGTTCTGGGGCCGTCGCACGATCGGCCAGGCCGCGTTGATCGGCTACGGCGTCTCGCTGCTCATCGAGGGTTCGCAGCTGCTGTGGGCCAACCGGATCTTCGACGTCGACGACCTGATCGCCAACACCGCGGGCACCGCGCTCGGGTGGCTGAGTGCGCTGGCAGCCGTGAAGGTGTGGGCGCGCGTGAAGACGGCAGCTCTGCCGCAACGCCCGTTCGCCGGGGTGAGGTAGGGCCGCCAGGTCGCGGCCGGCACGTCGCGAAGCTCGCCCGCCAGGGGTGAGTTGCGCTCGCCGAGTCGCGGCACCACCGCGCCGGCTCGATCATCAACGGCATGAGCTTCGTCGAGGCGTTCAGCATCCTCGTCGCCGTCGTGGGTCCGCCGAAGATCCTGGTGGCCTTCATGCTGGACACCGAAGGCAAGGACGCCGGGCAGCGCTGGCGGGTGGCGCTCACGACCACCGGCATCGCTCTCGCCACCGGACTCTTCGTCGTCGGGGCGGGACGACTGCTGATCCAGCTGTTCCACATCAGCGGCGGGGCGTTGATGCTGGCGAGCGGCGTGATCCTCTTCGTGCACGCGCTGGACCTCGTGCTCGGCCGCAAGCAGGAGCCGCACCACGACCCGACCGGCGGCACGCACGAACTGGCCACCTCGTACTACGCGAACCCGGTGGCGATCGCCTACCTGTTCCTGATGTCGGACACCAGCACGGCGGCGTCCACGTTGGTGCTGGCCGCCGCGTTCGCCGCGGTGATCGCCCTGGACCTCGCCGCGATCGCGGTGCTGGGCATCCTGATGCGCTACGTGCAGATGACCTACGCGTGGGTGCTCGTGCGGGTCCTCGGCGTGCTGCTGGCGGCGCTGGGCGTCGACCTGATCATCAGCGGTCTCGAGGAACTGCACATCATCGGCAAGGTCTAGCAGGTCCGCCAGCCCAGCTCGCCGGCCGAGTTGACCATCGGGAAGCAGTGCCCGACCGCGCTGCGCGTCTCCAGGGCCGTCGCGACCTGGTCGAACATCTCGACGAGCGACGTGAACTCCGGCTTGATCATCTCGCTGCGCTCCCGGTCCCACTCGACCACGCAGCCGCGCAGCACACCGGGCCTCAGGTCGATCGCGAGCACGTCACCCGTGCCGTCGAACGCGATCGGCAGCCACTCGGGGTGGAACCCGGTCGTCGGCGAGCCCGCCTCCGACCCGTCCGCGGGCTTGCTCCGGTGGGTGTCCCTGAGCACGAACGCGCGATCGGCGCCGAGCGGCGTGTAGAAGGGCGGCAGGATCTCGGCGAAGAGGCCCTCCTCGGTGCCGCCGTAGACGCTCCACCACAGCTGGAGGTCGGCCGGAACCCTGAGCTCCGGCAGCGCGTCGTACCTCGGACGCAGCACGGCACGGGTGGCAGGAGCGTGCTCCGCCAGCCATGCCAGGATCCGGTTCCAGTGCTCGATCACACCCACGGTTCCATGATCTTGGCGGAACGACGGGCGAGGTACCGCCCATCGGGGCAGGATCGGAGCGAACAGGTCACGACTGGGGGAAGAGCTTTCAGATGGCGGAACAGGGACTCAGGGCCGACCTCGACGCCTTGACCGGATACGCGTCGGCGGTGAGCGGTCTGGCGAGCGAGGTGGGCGCGGTCGGCACCGGCACGTTGACCGGCACGACGGCGTTGCCCGGCGACTGCTTCGGCAAGATCGGCAACGAGGTGGGTCTCAACGCCGCTTTCCAGACCGCGGCCCAGGCCCAGCTCGACGCGCTGAAGGCGGCTTCCACCGGGCTGGCCGGTCTCGGCACCGCCGTCGCCAAGGCCCGTGACGCCTACATCGCCCAGGAGGACGCGCACAAGGCGGCGCTGGACAAGGCGGCGCGTGCATGAGCGTCGAAGGACTCCTGAGCTCGTTCATCGCACCGATGAAGGAAGATCTGGCCAAGCTGGACGGCGACACCGGCGGCGCCACGCGTGCCGGCGACGCGTTCGGCCGCGCGCAGACCGCTTTGACAGACCTCGGATCACGGCACTCGTCGGCTTCCACGGCCGTGCTGAACACGTGGTCCGGCGAGAAGGCCAACACGTTCACCGGTCGGGTCGCGACCTTCACGTCGGCCGCGAACACGTTGTCCTCCAACGCTTCCGTGTTCAAGACCGTGGCCTCGACCGGTGTGTCCGCGGTGACCGGCGGGCGCACCGCGATCCAGGGCCTGATCGACGAGTTCACGTCGAAGGCGACCCCGAAGCTGGCCGCCGCGGTCGCCGCCTCGCTGGTGGCCGGTCCGGGCATCGTGCTGGCCGCGCTCGCGGACCTGGCCGGGATGGCTTCCGGTTACCAGGGCCGGACTTCCGCCGAACTGCAGAAGGTGCGCGACCAGCTCACGCAGCTCGTCGGTCAGTTGAACGGGCTGCAGAAGCCCGATGTCGGGGCGTTGAGCAAACTCGGCGAGCCGCTCGGCGGTGACGAGGGCACGACTTCGGCTTCGAGCGCTTCTTCGTCGTCCCAGTCCGGTTCCAGCTCGAACTCCGGCGGCGGTGCCGGCTCAGGCGGTGGCGCCGGCTCGGGTGGCGGCGGTGGCGGTGGCGGAGGAGGCGGCGGTGGAGGCGGTGGCGGCGGTTCAGGCCCTCGGCTTCCCGTGGCGATCCCGCCGCAGCCCGGCACCGGCGTCGGTGTGAACCTGCCCGACGGCAGCAGTGCCGAGGCGCCGAACGAGACCGCGGCCAAGGCGGTGCGCAACGCGTTGTCGGCGCTGGGAACGCCGTACGTGTGGGGTGGCGCGAACCCGCCGCAGGGCACGGACTGCTCGGGCCTGACGCAGTGGGCGTACAAGAACGCGGGCTTCGACATCCCGCGGCCGGCCTCGTCCCAGGCGATGGGCGCGTCCGTGCCGCCGGACCAGCTGCTGCCCGGCGATCTCGTGGTGTGGGACGGGCACGTCGCGATGGTGATCGGCAACGGGCAGATGGTCGAGGCCGGGGACCCGGTGCAGGTCGGGAAGATCCGGACGACGAACAGCGGGATGTCGTTCTACGGCTTCTACCGGCCGACGGGGTGACGTGGTAGTCACGCCGCAGCACGACGTCCCGGGGTCAGATCAGGCACCCTCGGCCTTCGCGGCCCGCGCGGCGGCCTTCAGCTCGGTGAAGTTCACGATCTGCCCGCCCGCGCCCCACGTCCCGTCCGGCTGCTCGTGGATGAGCACCCACACCCGCATCGCGTCGGCCTCACCGAGCCCGGCGGCCTCGAGCACCAGGGCCGTCGCGTCCTGCACCAGCCCGGCCTTGCGCCGGTCGGACAACACGCCCGTCGGCACCCGGACGTCGACCCGGAACCGCGGCGCGTCGTCCTCACCGGTCGTCTGCGCACCCGCGGGCAGCTCGTGCAGGTAGGTCCAGCACACCGAGCGGAAGAACGCGGTGTCCGGCGCGCCCTCCCACTTGAGCAGCAACGCCCCCAGGTCCCGCTGCACGCTCTTGCGACCGGCGTCGGTCAGCGATCCGGCAGGAGCGGTCAGCTCGATCATGGGCACGGCGAACTCCGATCTATGACGACTGTTATATCGACGCTAACCTATGACGAGCGTTATAGCCAGAGAGGCGAGTCGATGTCCCGACAGCAGATCGTCACCGGCGCGGCCGACATGATCCGCCGGCGCGGCCTCAACGCGACGAGCATCCGCGAGGTCGCCAAGCACGCGGGAACGCCGCTCGGCTCGACGTACCACTACTTCCCCGGCGGCAAGGGACAGCTCGCGACGGAAGCCGTCCAGTGGGCGTCGGACACCGTGCGGACGGTGCTCACGGCGAAGCTCCGCAAAGGTCCGGCCGAGGGCGTGCGGGCGTTCTTCACGATGTGGCGCCAGGTCGTCATCGAGTCGGGCTTCCAGGCGGGCTGCCCGGTGCTCGCCGTGTCCATCGAGGAGAGCTCCGAGGCGCTGGACGCGGCCGCCGAGGCGTTCCGGATCTGGACGACCCAGCTCGCCGACGCGCTGAAGGAGGCGGGTGTCGCCGACGAGCGGGCGAGGCGGCTGGCCCGGCTCGTCGTCACCGGTGCCGAGGGCGCGGTCGCGATGTGCCGTGCCCAGCGCAGCATCGAACCGCTGGACGACGTGGCCGCCGAGCTCACCGCGCTGCTCGAAGCGGCTACCGCGGCGCGTACATGATCACGGCGACCCCGGCGAGGCAGACGAGGGCGCCGATCACGTCGTAGCGGTCGGGCCGGAAGCCGTCGACGACCACGCCCCACCCGAGCGAGCCCGCCACGAACACGCCCCCGTAGGCCGCGAGGATCCGGCCGAAGTTCGCGTCGGGCTGCAGGGTCGCGACGAAGCCGTAGAGACCCAGCGCGATCACACCCGCGCCGATCCAGACCCAGCCGCGGTGCTCCCGCACGCCCTGCCAGACGAGCCACGCGCCGCCGATCTCCATGAGGGCGGCGAGGACGAACAGCACGACCGAACGCAGGATCATGGGACACACGATCGCAGCCACATCGACTCGAACCACACAACCCCTTGCTCCGCGATGCGGCACACTGTCGCGGTAGGGGGTGATCGGGTGGACGACGACGTCGAGCGCGCCGCACGGAAGGTGCGCGATGTCGAGCAGGCCGTGTCCGAGCACGTCACGCGCAGCGATCCCGTCACGGGGCGGGCGTCCTCACCGGACGGCGCGGTGACGGTGGTCGCGACGCCCGGCGGTCCGCCGCAGCAGATCACGGTCAGCGCCGCGGCGTTGCGGATGGGCCCGCACGGCCTGGCCGCCGAGATCATGCGCGTCGCCGAGAAAGCGCGGCGCAACGCCGGCAGCCGGCTGCACCAGACGCTGGAACGGGTCGTCGACCCGCGCGAGCTGACCGAACTGGGCTTCGTGCGCGAGCGCGACGACGACGAGTTCGGGTGGCAGCGGTGAACGAGGAACGCAGACAGGCCGTCGAACAGCTTCAGCGCGACCTCGCCGTCACCGCCGAGACGGTCGAGCACCCCAACGGGCTCTGCATGGCCACGGCCACCGCGAAGGGCGAGATCAAGGCCCTGCACCTGCACCCGGCGCTGCTCGGCCAGGGGCCGCAGGCGGTCGGCGAGGTCGTCACCGAGACCGTGCGGCTCGCGACCAACGCGGCCGTGCAGACGAGCTTCAACCGGATGGCGCTGGCGCTGGGCGACGGCGTGGCGATCGACGTCGAGTCCATCGCCGGCGACTCACCCTTCCGGTCGACGTGGAACCCCGTCGTGCCCCCGAAATCCGCAGCTCCCGACGCACCTTCCCAGCGTCGGTCCAGGGCGCCGATCGTCGAGGACCCCGACGAGGACGCGTTCTTCGAGAACCCCTTTGGGCGCCGGTGATCAGCACCGTTAGGCTCGCCCACGGCATCAGGCAGGCGTGACCGGGAGGTCAGGATGGCGCAGGACATCGTCCCCATCGAGCTGGGGCTGACGCAGGGTGACGTGGTCACGCTGTGGGCACCCCGCTGGCGCGAGAAGGGCGAGGAGTGGGAGGCGTTCCTCGGTGACGAGGAAGACCTGTTCGTCTTCCCCGACGCCGCGCATCTCGCCGCCTTCGTGCGCACCGCCGAGGAGCACGACCTCACCGATCACCCTGCGTGGCCGATCGTGCCGTCGCTGGGCGTCGCGGACCTCTCGCCGGACGACAACCACCAGTTCGACCTCGTCGGTGTGCCCGAGCTGATCGCCGAGGACCCGGACACCTGGACGATCGGTGAGCTCGCCGACGTCATCGCGATCGTGCGCGCCCTCGCGGACGTCTGCGACCTGGAGAAGGTCCACGAGGTGCTCGACTCCGCGGAGGGCTTCTCGCTGCTGCCGCAGGGCACGCTGCCGTTCAGCGGCCGTGACGGCGCCAAGCTGTGGGACGAGCTGTCCGAGGTCGTCTCCGAGAAGTGGGACGAGGTCCTCGACGCGATCGACAGCGTCGTGAGCACGCCCGAGGTGCCGGAGAAGGAGCTCGCCGTCGCGCAGGAGGAGCTCGCCGCGCTGGAGGAGGCGGCCGCCGCCGCGGCTGCCGTCGACGCGGGCTCCGACGACGAGGACTCCGACGAGGAGAAGGCCGAGCCCACCGGCTTCTGGGCCGAGGCGGGCATCGACCCCATCAAGATCATCACGTCCGCCGGCGAGTTCTACACGCTGCGCTGCTACCTCGGCGACGACCCGGTGTTCCTGGGCCGCCGGGGCAAGATCGAGGTCTTCACCTCCGCGCGTGGCCTGAGCCGTTTCGTCGCCGAGAACGACGAGCACGACCTGGCCGAGGTCGAGACGTGGAACGACGTGAAGGTCAAGGCCACCGCGGGCGAGCTCGACGTCGACGTGGACGACGAGAACGTCTACGTGCTGACCGGCATCGCCGAGGACATGGAGGAGGGCCCCGACTCCCTCGACCCGCAGCAGCTGGACCTCGCCGTCGAGCTGTTCGAGGACGCGGGCGAGTGGGCCGAGGACGAGTCCGTGAAGGACGCGCTCGCCTCCTCGGAGTCGCTGGGCTGGCTCGTGTCGTTCGTGGTCGCGCCGGACCCGACCCGTCTCGCGCCGTCCGCTCCGTACGACGCCGAGGTGGCCGCGTTCCGCGCGCTGCAAGCGACGTTCGAGGACCGGCTCAACGTCAACTGACCGCTCCTTTCCGCATTCTGAAAGTCACGCGGGAGCCCCACGTAACCCTCCGGGGTACGCGGGGCTCCCGCGTTTCGTTTGAGCAGGGCAGGTTGCGCTTGCCTGTATGATACAGGTTTATGACAGGTTCGCGGTCGCAGCGCGTCGCCGCTGAGCTGAGGGAACGCATCACGCTCGGCGACTACGGTCCGGCGGGGGCGATCGAGAGCGAGGCGGAGCTCGGCCGCCGCTACGAGGTCAGCCGCGTCACCGTGCGCCGCGCGCTGGAACTGCTTCGCGACGAGGGCCTGCTGGCGTCACGCAAGGGCGCCGGCTGGTACGTCGCGTCGTTCGCCCAGCCGCTGGCGCTCGGCACGTTCCAGCACGCGCGGTCCGCCGTCGCGGAAGCCGGCGTCGACCTGAGCCGGACCGTCGTCGAGTACGGCTACTGCGAGGCGCCCCCGAGCGTCGCGCACACGTTCGGGGCAGGTGAGGTGCTGCGCGTGCTTTCGTTGCGCCGCACCGGAGACACCCCGCTGGACGTCGTGACCGAGTGGGTGCCGCTGGAGCTCGCCGCACCGGTCAGCCGCGCCGACGCCGAGTCACCCGGCACGTGGGAGACGTTGCGCCGCAACGGGAACCAGATCGCCGTCGTCCGGCAGAACATCGCGGCCGTCGCCGCGGGCGAGATCGGCACCCTGCTCGGCGTCACGGCCGCCACGCCGGTGCTGTTGGTGCGCCGCACCGCGCTGGACGCCTCGGAACGCCCGATCGCCCTGTCCGAGCACCACTACCTGGGCCACCGGTTCCAGCTGGAGGTCGAGTTCCGCGGCTGGCCCGGCGCGGAACCTCCCGGCGTCGCAGCGATTCCTTCGGAGGACTGACCATGCGCGTGCTCGTCACCGGTGCGGCCGGGTTCATCGGCTCGCATTTCACCCGTCACTGGCTGCGCGAACACCCCTCGGACGAGGTGATCGCCCTCGACGCGCTGACCTACCGCGGCACGCGCGCGAACCTGCCGACCGGCGTGCCGTTCGTCCACGCGGACATCGCCGAGGCCGACGTCGAGGGCGTCGACGTCGTCGTGAACTTCGCGGCGGAGTCCCACAACAGCCTCGCCGTGCTGGACCCCGCGCGGTTCTTCCGCACCAACGTGCTCGGCACGCAGGCGTTGCTGGAGGCCTGCCGCCGCGCTGGTGTGCGGCGGTTCCACCACGTGTCGACGTGCGAGGTGTACGGCGATCTCGCGCTGGATGCCGTCGACGCGTTCCACGAAGAGTCGCCGTACCGGCCGCGCACGCCGTACAACGCCTCGAAAGCGGGCGCGGACCACGCCGTGCGTTCGTACTTCGAGACGTTCGACCTGCCCGTGACGATCACCAACTGCGCCAACAACTACGGGCCGAACCAGTTCCCGGAGAACGTCATCCCGCTGTTCACGGTCAAAGCCCTGAACGGTGAGCAGCTCCCGCTCTACGCGGCGCGCGACAACCGGCGCGAGTGGATCCACGTGCTGGACCACTGCCGGGCGATCGAGGCGGTGCTGCGGGACGGCGAGATCGGGCGGACCTACCACGTCGGCACGGGCGTGGAGGCGAGCGTCGACCAGATCGCGGACCTGGTCCTGGACGAGCTGGGGCTGCCGCAGTCGCGGAAGTCGGTCGTGGCGGACCGTCCGGGCCACGACCGCCGCTATCTGCTGGACTCCGCGCGGATCGGCCGTGAGCTCGGATGGCGCCCGGAGATCGGCTTCGAAGCCGGTGTCCGGGACACCATCCGCTGGTACGCGGCCAACCGCGCGTGGTGGGAGCCGTTGCGCGCCCTCAGCCCGATCGACGAGAGCGCCTGGGCGACAGCTACGCGGTGAGCGCCGCGTAGCCCGGCTTGATCAGCTCGTTGATGATCGACAGCCGCTCGTCGAACCCGATGAACGCCGACTTCATGGCGTTGATCGTGAACCACTGCAGGTCCGCCCACCCGTAGCCGAAGGTCTCGGCCAGCACCGCGAACTCGCTGGAGAGGGAGCAGTCGCTCATCAGGCGGTTGTCGGTGTTGACCGTGACGCGGAACCGCAGCTTGGCCAGCAGGCCGATCGGGTGGTCGGCGATGGTGGCCGCGGCGCCGGTCTGCAGGTTCGAGGTCGGGCACATCTCCAGCGGGATGCGGCGGTCGCGGACGTAGGCGGCGAGCCGTCCCAACTGGACGGTGCCGTCGCCGGAGACCTTGATGTCGTCGACGATCCGCACGCCGTGGCCGAGGCGTTCGGCGCCGCAGTGCTGGATGGCCTCCCAGATGGACGGCAGGCCGAACGCCTCACCCGCGTGGATGGTGAAGTGCGCGTTCTGCTGGCGCAGGTACTCGAACGTGTCGAGGCCCCTGGTGGGAGGGAAGCCGGCCTCGGGGCCCGCGATGTCGAAGCCGACGACACCGAGGTCGCGGTAGCGGACCGCCAGCTCGGCGATGCGCAGCCAGCCCTCGTTCTGGCGCATGGCGCAGAGCAGCGTGCCGATGCGGATCTTGCGGCCGGTCTCGGCGACACGGGCGGCGCCGAGGCGGAAGCCCTCCTGGACCGCCTCGACGACCTGCTCCAGCGAGAGGCCCTTCTCGATGTTCAGCTCGGGGGCGTAGCGGATCTCCGCGTAGACGACCCCGTCGGCAGCGAGGTCCTCGACGGCCTCCGCGGCGACGCGGACGAGAGAGGCCTCGTCCTGCATCACACCGCACGTGTGGGCAAAACCTTCGAGGTAACGCACGAGCGAACCCGAGTTCGCGTTGTCGCGGAACCAGCCGCCGAGCACGCCCGCGTCCGTGGTGGGCAGGCCCTGGTAGCCGGAGGCATCGGCGAGTTCGATCACCGTCTGCGGGCGGAGGCCACCGTCGAGGTGGTCGTGCAGCAGCACCTTCGGCGCGCTGCGGATGGACTCCAAGGTAAGCGGCGTGGACATTGCTACACGTTACTTCAGCCGACACGCCGCTTCAGCGCTGGCCAAAATGATCTTGTCGCCGATATGATCATTTGTCGGTTCAACGTCGTTGCCGATCCGTGATCAGCAACTTTCTGCAACCACAACCAGGCTTGAGTCACCCCAAGGTAGGAACATCACCGGTCGCTGTCGCATGCTTCCGGCCAGTAACTTGGCGTTCAGAGTAATCAGGTAGCCTGACCGGGTCAGTCGCCCGTCCGCACCCGGCCATTTACTGCCGGGGGTGGTACAGAGACGTCCCGTGACGCGGATAGGCTCCCGTGGTCTCCCCCTCCCCTGGACGAAGGCACTCAGCCGTGACAGAGAACAACAACTCCACGATGTCCTTCGATCGGATGCGCAACATGCTCACGCGCGCCGCGGAGATCCGTGAGAGCGAGCAGCAGCAGATCTTCGACGCGCTGGACGAGATCCACGCCCGGATGTCGCCTCTGGAGTCGCTGGGTTCGGTCCGCAAGCGCCTGTCGGAGCTGCCGGACCGCACCGAGGTCAGCGTCCTCGCGGAGCGTCTCGACGAGGCCCTCGCCAAGCTGGAGGCCCAGGACAACGCCGTCGCCGACATCGGTCGCGCGGTCGACGCCCTGGTGGACAAGCTCGCCAAGCCCTTCGCCCAGCTGGACGGCCGCCTCGACGGCGTCGCCGGCCGCTTCGAGGGCGTCGCGGGCCGCATGGACGGCCTCGAGGACAAGCTCGCCAGCATCCACAAGCGCATCGACGACCTCGACGGCCACCTCGACAAGCAGGACGGCAAGGTCGACGCGATCCCCGGCGCCGTCACGAACCCGCTGCGCGAGCGCATCGAGGCCCTCGAAGCCGCCCTGCGCGGCCGCCTGGACGAGGTCGACGAGGGCGTGCACGAGCACCTCGACGGCACCCGCGAGGCCCTGCAGAAGATCCTCGCCGAGTCGTTCTCCGGCATCCACGGCCGCGCCGACGAGCAGCGCGACGCCCTCGCCGCCGCCCGCGCCGACCTGGCCGCCGCCGTCGCCGACAGCCGCGAGAAGCTGGTCTCCGCAGTCACCGACCGCCACAACCAGCTGGCCGCCTCCCTCGTCGAGACCCGCGACTCGCTGGCAGGAGCCGTGGCGGAGACCCGCGGCTCCCTGGAGGGCACGGTCGCCGAAACCCGCGACGCCCTGGCCTCCTCGCTCGCCGAGACCCGCACCGAGCTGGCCTCCGCGGTCGCCGACACCCGCTCCACCGTCGAAGGCAAGCTGGACGAGGCCCGCACGGCCCTGTACGCGGCGATCGAACAGTCCCGCGACCAGGTGGACGCAGCCGACCGCCTGGAGTCCCTGGCCCGCCGCCTGGAGCTGGTCACCTCACAGCTCGACAACATGACCAACCGCCTGGACAAGGTCGAAGACGGCTTCGCGGCCCGCATCTCCGAACTCGGCGGCACGGTAGACGCCAGCCTGACCAAGGTCGCCGAGACCGTCGGCGCCCGCCCGGACACCGACGCCCTGCAGTCCCTGGTCCGCAAGTCGAACCAGGAGTCGGAACTCCGCATCGGCGGCCAGCTGGACGAGGCCATGGCCACCTTCGCCGAGCTCATCCTCGGCGGCGGCTCCCCGACGCCTCCCCCGCCCCCCACCGCCCTGCCGCGCCCGCAGCGCCGCACCCGCAAGAACGGCGCCAAGCCGGTGAACGGCGGCAAGGACATGGACGACGACGACCTGGCGGCCGAGGGCGCCTGAGTCCGACACGTGTGGAACTGCCCCCGGAGCCGCGAGCTCCGGGGGCAGATTTCGTCAGGGACGAGTTTTCGGGTTCAGGCTGAACCGACGGCGACTACCACGATCAAGCGACGTCAGCCGCGGATCGTGTCGATCACCAGCGGCGACCGCTCCGGCGCCGAGTCCGACACCGAGTAGGCGCCTTCCAACGCCTGCAAGGCACCCTCGACCGCGTCCGGCGTGTCGGTGTACAGCTCCAGCAAAGGCTGTCCGGCTTCAACGGAATCCCCGGGCTTGGCCAAGCAGAGCACACCGGCCCCAGCCTGCACCGGGTCCTCCTTGCGAGCCCGCCCAGCCCCGAGCCTCCAGGCAGCCACCCCAACGCCGTAGGCGTCCAAAGTGGACAACACGCCGGAAGCAGGCGCGGTCACCACGTGCTTGTGCGACGCCACCGGCAGCACAGCGTCCGGATCCCCACCCTGAGCCCGAATCATCCGAGCCCAAGTCTCATAAGCCTCACCAGAAGCCAACACAGCAGCCGGATCAGCCGAAATCCCAGCCAAAGCAAGCATCTCCGAAGCCAGCGCCACCGTCAGCTCGACAACGTCCGCAGGCCCACCACCACGCAACACCTCAACGGACTCGGCGACCTCAACCGCATTGCCGACAGCCCGCCCCAGCGGCACCGACATGTCAGTCAACAGAGCCGAAATCCGCACCCCGTGCTCAACACCAATACCCACCAACGCAGAAGCCAGAGCCCGAGCCGAAGCCAGATCCTTCATGAAGGCCCCGGACCCGACCTTCACATCCAGAACCAACGACTCAGCCCCCTCCGCGATCTTCTTCGACATGATCGAAGAAGCGATCAGCGGAATAGCCTCAACAGTCCCGGTGACGTCCCGCAACGCGTAGAGCTTCCGATCCGCAGGAGCAAGCCCTTCCGTAGCAGCACAAACAACAGCACCAACGGAAGACAACTGCGACAGAATCTCCGAAGTGGACAGTGCCGCACGCCACCCTGGAATCGACTCCAGCTTGTCCAACGTCCCACCGGTGTGCCCGAGCCCGCGCCCGGACAACTGCGGAACAGCCGCACCACAAGCAGCCACCAGAGGCGCCAACGGCAACGTGATCTTGTCGCCCACCCCACCCGTCGAGTGCTTGTCCACGGTCGGGCGGTCCACGTGCAACGACAACCGCTCACCGGACGAGATCATCGCCTGCGTCCAGCGCGCGGTCTCCGCCGAAGTCATGCCGTTGAAGAAGATCGCCATGGCCAGCGCGGACATCTGCTCGTCCGCCACGGCACCGCGCGTGTAGGCGTCGATGACCCAGTCGATCTGAGCGTCGGACAACACAAGGCCATCGCGCTTGGCACGAATGACATCCACAGCAGAGAAACTCACGGCAGGTCCTCCGGTCCGAACGCGTCGAGCAGCACCTCGGTCATCGGCAACGGTCCGCGAGCGGTGTCCACCAGGCACTCGCGGCCACCGAACTCGTAGATCAGCTGACGGCAGCGGCCACACGGCATCAGCAGGTCGCCGGCACCGGAACGACAAGCCACCGCCACCAACCGGCCGCCGCCGGTCAGCCGCAGCTGGCCGACAAGGGTGCACTCGGCACACAACCCGAGACCGTACGAGGCGTTCTCGACGTTGCAGCCGACGATGACGCGGCCGTCGTCGCACAGCGCCGCGGCACCGACCTGAAGCCCCGAGTACGGGCAGTGGGCGAACGACGCCGCTTCCACTGCCCGTGCCCGGAGAAGATCCCAATCAACCACGGCGGTACACCACACCGTCGGCGGCCGGCATGCGCAGCCGCTGCGACGCCACGGCCAGCACGGCCAGCGTCACCATGTGCGGGGCGTAGGACACGAACTCGCCGGGGATCTCGTCGAGGCTGATGTACAGCAGGTACAGCAGCACGGCCACGACGATCGCCGCCGCCGCGGAGAACCACTTCCGCTTGATCAGCTGGTAGACCACGATCACGCCGAGCAAGATCACCACGCCGTACACCAGCGCCAGCACCGTGTCGCCGCCGGAACGCAGCTGCAGGCCGTCGGCGTAACCGAACAGCGCCGCGCCGCCCAGCAGGCCGCCGGGCCGCCAGTTGCCGAAGATCATCGCAGCCAGGCCGATGAAGCCGCGGCCGCCGGTCTGACCCTCCAAATAGGACAGCTGACCGGGGTTCAGCACCAGCGCGGCGCCGCCCAGGCCGGCGAGGCCACCGGAGACGATCACGGCGACGTACTTGTGGAAGTACACCTTCACGCCCAGCGAGTCCGCCGCGTGCGGGTTCTCGCCGACCGAGCGCAAGCGCAGGCCGAAGCGGGTGCGCCAGAGCAGGTAGTACGACAGCGGCACGAGCAGGATCGTCAGCATCGTCAACGGCGAGACGCCGGTGACCAGGCCGCGCAGGATGCCCGCGACGTCCGAGATGAACAGGCGCTGCCCGGACTCGAGCTCACCGAGCCAGTCCGCGAAACCCGCCGCCGAGTACGTGTCGAACGGCTGGACCGGCGGCGACTGGCGCGGGTTGTGCGACAGCGGGAAGAACACCAGCGTCGACAGGTACTTCGTCAGGCCGGCGCCGAGCAGGTTGATCGCCACACCGGAGACGATGTGGTTGACGCCGAACGTGACCGTGGCGATCGCGTGCAGCAGGCCACCCAGCGCACCGAACACGACGGCCGAGACGAGCGCCGCCCACGGGCCCCACTGGTAGCCGGCCCACGCCGCGCCCCACGTGCCCATGATCATCATGCCTTCGAGGCCGATGTTGACCACGCCGGCGCGTTCCGCCCACAGGCCGCCGAGACCGGCGAGCAGGATCGGCAGCATCAGCCGGACCGCGGTCTGGGTCGTGCCGGACGACGTGAGCTGCGGGAAGTTCGTCATGTACGACGTGACCGACAGCAACGCGACCGCGCCGGCGACGCTGATCATTCCGACGGCCCAGCCGGGGAACTTCTTCCTGCGAGGCGCCGCCGGGACGTGGGGCTTCTCCTCCATCGTCGTGATCACGCGGCACCTCCGACAGTTCCGAGCTCACGGCCGACGCGACGCTGTTCCGCGGCGAGCTCGACGCGGCGCACCACCTCGTACGCGACGACGACCGACAGGACGATCGAGCCCTGCATGATGGTGACGATCTCCCTTGGCACACCGACGTTGTCGAGCGCGAGACCCGACTTGTCGAGGAACGCCCACAGCAGCGCGCCGAACGCGATGCCGCCGGGGTGGTTGCGGCCGAGCAGCGCGATCGCGATGCCCGAGAAACCGATGCCCGCGGTGAAGTTCAGGCTGAACGTGTGGTCGCGGCCGAGCATCTCCGGCAGGCCGATGAGGCCCGCGATGGCGCCGGAGAGCAGCATCGACACCAGGATCATCTTCTTGGCGTTGACACCACCGGCCGACGCGGCGGTCGCGGACTCGCCGGACGCGCGCAGCTCGAAGCCGAACCTGGTGCGGTTCATCATGATCCAGTAGCCGACGCCCAGGGCGATGGCCACGAACAGGAAGCCGAACATCGTGCCGCCGCCACCGAAGGAGATGCCGGGCATCCAGCCGCTCTCCGGGATCTCCGGCGTGCGGATGTTGTTGCCCCGCAGCTCACCGAAGACGTCGCGGCGGATCAGGTAGGCGGACAGGCCGATCGCGAGGCCGTTCATCATGATCGTCGAGATGACCTCGTTCACGCCGCGGGTCACCTTGAGGATCGCGGGAATCGCGGCCCAGGCGGCACCGGCGAGCGCGCCCACGACGATGATCACCAGCGTGTGGATGCCCGGCGGCAGCGCGATCGAGCCGCCGACGACCGCGGCGACGACGGCCGCGACGCGGTACTGGCCCTCGACACCGATGTTGAACAGGTTCATCTGGAACCCGATCGCGACCGCGAGCGCCGCGATGTAGTAGATGCCCGTCGAGTTGATGATGTCGACGAGCGTCGAGCCCTTGCCGACCTGCGTCACCATCGCACCGAACGCGCTGAACGGGTTCGCGCCGGAGATCACCAGCGCCACACCGCACAGCAGCATCGAGAAGACGATCGCCAACGCCGGCGGCAGGAGTTTGCCGCGCAGGTTTCCCATCAGTTCTCGCCTTCCTCGACGACAGCGGTCTCCTGGACCGCCGCGCTCGTGCTGCCCGCACCCGTCATCGCGCTGCCGAGGTCCTCGGGCGTGACGGTGCTCGGGTCGGCGTCGGCCACCAGACGGCCGCGCAGCATGACCTTGATCGTGTCCGACAGGCCGATCAGCTCGTCCAGGTCGGCGGAGATCAGCAGCACGGCGAGACCGGCGGCACGGGCGCGCTTGATCTCGTCCCAGATCAACGCCTGCGCGCCGACGTCGACACCGCGGGTCGGGTGCGACGCGATGAGCAGCACCGGGTCGCCGGACAGTTCCCGGCCGACGACGAGCTTCTGCTGGTTGCCACCGGACAGCGCGGCCGCGGGCACGTCGATGCCGGGCGTGCGCACGTCGAACTCGGTGACGATCCGCTCGGTGTCCTTCTTGGCGCCGTCGGTGTCGAGCCAGATGCCCTTGGACGCCGGCTTGCGGGTCTGGTAGCCGAGAATCCGGTTGTACCAGAGAGGTTGCGTGAGCAGCAGGCCGTGGCGGTGGCGGTCCTCGGGGATGTAGCCGATGCCCGCCTCGCGCCGGGCGAGCGTGCCCAGCTTCGTGAGGTCGTTGCCCTGCAACGTGATCGTGCCGCTGCCGGCCTTGCGCATGCCCATGATCGTCTCGACGAGCTCGGTCTGGCCGTTGCCCTCGACACCGGCGATGCCGACGACCTCGCCGGAACGGACCACCAGGTCGATGTCGTCGAGGATCGGCCGCGACCCGTCGGGGGTCAGCAACTTCAACCCCTTGACGTCGAGCACGACGGTGTCGGTGACGGTGGACTCGCGGGTCTCCGGGCTGGGGAGCTCGCTGCCGACCATCATCTCGGCGAGCTGGCGCGACGACACGGTCTTCGGGTCCGCGCTGCCCACGGTCGTGCCGCGGCGGATCACCGTGACGGAGTCCGCGATCGCGCGGACCTCGTCGAGCTTGTGCGAGATGAACAGGAACGTGTAGCCCTGCGCCTGCATGCCGCGGACGGTGTCGAAGAGCTCGTTGACCTCCTGCGGCACGAGCACGGCGGTCGGCTCGTCCAGGATGATCACCTTGGCACCGCGGTAGAGCACCTTGAGGATCTCGACGCGCTGCCGGTCCGCGACGCCGAGCTGCTCGACGAGGACGCCGGGGTCGACGTTGAGGCCAGTCCTGCCGGACAGCTCGATGATGCGCTTGCGGGCCTTCTGGCCGATGCCGTGCAGAGCCTCGGCGCCCAGGACCACGTTCTCCTGGACGGTGAGGTTGTCGGCGAGCATGAAGTGCTGGTGCACCATGCCGATGCCGGCCTTGATGGCGTCGGACGGCGTGCGGAACCGCACCTGCTCGCCGTTCACCTCGATGGTGCCCTCGTCCGGCGGCTGCATGCCGTAGAGGATCTTCATCAGGGTGGACTTGCCGGCGCCGTTCTCACCGCAGAGCGCGTGCACCTCGCCACGGCGGACGGTCAGGTGGACGTCGCTGTTGGCGACCACACCGGGGAATCGCTTGGTGATGCCGGTGAGCACCACGGCGGGGGGATCGTCCGTCCGTACGGACGTGGAACTGCTCATCGTCGAGGCTCCTCCTACGACGCACCAGGCCCTGTGAGGGGCAAATCCTCACAGGGCCCGGTGTGTGCTTTGGTCAGCGGACTACGGCTTGTCCTTGACCGTGATCTTGCCCTCGATGATCTGGGCCTTGTAGCCCTCGAGGATGCCCTGCAGCTTGGCGTCGATCTTGCCACCGGACGTGGCGTAACCGACACCGTTCACCTTCAGGTCGAAGACCTTCGGCAGCGACGCGAGGTCGTTCTTGGCGACGGCCCTGATGTAGTCGTAGACCGCGACGTCGACGCGCTTGAGCATGGACGACACGATGACGTCCTTGGTGTCGGCGACGGTCGCCTGGTTGTACTGGTCGGAGTCGACACCGATCGCCAGCACGCCGGCCTGCTTGGCGGCAGAGAAGATGCCCTTGCCGGAGGCGCCCGCGGCCTGGTAGATCACGTCGGCGCCCTTGTCGATCTGGCCCTTCGCGGCTTCCTGACCCTTCGGGGCGTCCTGGAAGCCGGTGAAGTCACCGGCCGGGGTGATGTACTTCTTCTCGATCTCGATCTTCGGCGCGGCGGCCTTGGCACCCTGGAAGTAGCCGGCCTCGAACTTCTGGATCAGCGGGATCTCGACGCCGCCGACGAAGCCCACGTGGCACTTCTTGCTCTGGTACGCGGCGATGACACCGGCGAGGAAGGAGCCCTCCTGCTCGGCGAACAGCAGCGGCGTGACGTTGGTGGCACCGTCCACGGCCGAGTCGACCAGGCCGAACTTGACGTTCGGGAACTCCGCGGCGACGAGCTTCATCGACTCGGCGTAGGCGAAGCCGACACCGATGATCGGGTTGAAGCCCTCGGACGCGAGCTGGCGCAGACGGGTCTGCTTCGCCGCCTCGTCCTCGTTCGGGGCAGCGGAGAGCTCGCGCGTGTTCTCCTTCTTGATGCCCATGTCCGTGATGGCCTTGTCCAGACCGGCGGCGGCGGAGTCGTTGAACGACGCGTCGCCACGACCACCGATGTCGTAGGCCAGACCGACCTTCAGCGCACTGCCGTCCACCTTGTCACCGGCGGCCGCGCTGGTGTTCGAGGTGGCGGGCGCAGTGGGAGGCGTGGCGTACTCGCAAGCGGCACCACTGCCGTTGTTCGAGGTGTTGCTACCGCCACCCGAGTCCTTCGCACAGGCGGCCATAGTCATCACGCTGGTGAGCGCGATCGCGGCGACCGCGACGCCACGCATACGACGACGCACGGCTCGTCTCCTCCCTGAGGTTCCTCCCCAACGACGTTGTTGGGTTCTAGACGGCGCACCGTACCTCTTAGTAACCAGACACGTTGCGGCGAGCACCTACAAAGACCCCTATCGGTTACGCATTCGACGCTTTGGCCGCACCTTTGGTGATCACTCGTGTTCGGCGCGTGGCGAAACGTCCCCTTCGGCCGCTTCCCCGTCACTGATCGTCGTCCAAACGGCCCAGTTCCGCGCGCCGACGACCCGACGTTGAACCGATCGCGCCCTCTCCGCCGTGTACAGGTCGGCAAGTGCCCTTGCCACGACGGCGGCCCGGACCAAGGCGGAGGTCCTGGGCCGCCGTCCTCCATTTCGCGGACGGCACGCGGGGCCCCTTCGTGCGCTCCATGCGAACGAAAGCTCCCCGCGTGCACTTCGGATGTGGCGTGGACCGCATTTCGGGATCGATAAAGACCGCTTGGCCGATCGACAGCGTGTCTCATCGATCACAGAGCGGGTGCGCCTGCTGGGTTGGTTCCAACGTGCGGGACTAGGATTTTCCGGTCATGGTCGGGCAGAACTGTTCACCGACCACCACCACTGACGTTGGAGGCCGCGGCGCATGACCAGCGCAGGCGCACCCGAGCGGTCGGGCACCACCCGAGGGGGTGGGACGCTCTACCGCGGTGATCTGGGCATGTGGTCCTGGGTCGCCCACCGGATCACCGGTGTCCTCACGTTCTTCTTCCTCTTCACCCACGTGCTCGACACCGCACTCGTGCGGGTGTCACCGAACGCGTACGACGCGGTGATCGAGACCTACAAGAACCCGGTCGTGAACCTCTTCGAGGTCGGCCTCGTCGGCGCGGTGCTCTACCACGCGCTGAACGGCATCCGGGTCATGCTGGTCGACTTCTGGGAGAAGGGCGCCAAGTACCAGCGGGTCATGCTCTGGACCGTGCTGGCCGTCTGGGTCGTCGTGATGATCCCCGGCTTCTACTTCATGATGGAGCGCACGATCTCCGACCTGGTTGGGGGTCACTGACCATGTCTCTCGCACTCGACAAGCCCCGCCAGCCGCGCCGCCCCGCGGCCCGCCGCAGCAACGGCGAGCTCTACAGCTGGCTGTTCATGCGCCTCTCCGGCCTCCTGCTCGTGGTCCTGGTCCTGGGCCACCTGTTCATCATGAACATCCTCGACGGCGGTGTTCACAAGATCAACTTCGGCTTCGTCGCCGGCCGCTGGGCGTCGCCCTTCTGGCAGTTCTGGGACCTCGCGATGCTCTGGCTCGCGCAGATCCACGGCGGCAACGGCGTGCGGACGGTCATCAACGACTACGCGCGCAAGGACTCCACCCGGTTCTGGTTGAAGATGCTGCTCTACGTCTCGATGGTGCTGATCGTCTCGCTCGGCACGTTCGTGATCTTCACCTTCGACCCGAACATCTCGTCGAACTGACCCGCGCGGGGAGCCCACCACAATGCAGTTCCACAAGTACGACGTAGTCATCATCGGCGCTGGTGGTGCCGGAATGCGCGCGGCGATCGAGTCCGGCCAGCGCGCCCGCACCGCGGTGCTCACCAAGCTCTACCCCACGCGTTCGCACACCGGCGCGGCCCAGGGCGGCATGTGCGCCGCCCTCGCCAACGTCGAGGAGGACAACTGGGAGTGGCACACCTTCGACACGATCAAGGGCGGCGACTACCTGGTCGACCAGGACGCCGCCGAGATCATGGCGAAGGAGGCCATCGACGCCGTTCTCGACCTCGAGAAGATGGGCCTGCCGTTCAACCGCACGCCCGAGGGCAAGATCGACCAGCGCCGGTTCGGCGGCCACACGCGCAACCACGGTGAAGCCGCCGTGCGCCGCGCCTGCTACGCCGCGGACCGCACCGGTCACATGATCCTGCAGACGCTGTACCAGAACTGCGTCAAGCACGGCATCGAGTTCTTCAACGAGTTCTACGTGCTCGACATCTGCCTCAC
This sequence comes from Lentzea aerocolonigenes, assembly GCF_000974445.1. Taxonomy (GTDB): domain Bacteria; phylum Actinomycetota; class Actinomycetes; order Mycobacteriales; family Pseudonocardiaceae; genus Lentzea; species Lentzea aerocolonigenes. The sequence continues at coordinate 203,223 of NZ_BBOJ01000016.1, read as the reverse complement.
CGAGACGGAGAACGGTCCGGTCTGCACCGGCGCCGTCGCGTACGAGCTCGCGACCGGCGAGATCCACGTCTTCCAGGCCAAGTCCGTCGTGTTCGCGACCGGTGGTTTCGGCAAGGTCTTCAAGACCACGTCGAACGCCCACACGCTGACCGGCGACGGCATGGGCATCGTCTTCCGCAAGGGCCTTCCCCTGGAGGACATGGAGTTCTACCAGTTCCACCCGACGGGCCTCGCGGGTCTCGGCATCCTGCTGACCGAGGGTGCCCGCGGCGAGGGCGCGATCCTGCGCAACGCCTCGGGTGAGCGGTTCATGGAGCGCTACGCCCCGACCATCAAGGACCTGGCGCCGCGCGACATCGTGGCCCGTTCGATGGCCCTCGAGGTGCTGGAAGGCCGTGGCGCCGGCCCGAACAAGGACTACGTGCTGCTCGACTGCACGCACCTCGGTGCCGAGGTGCTGGAGACGAAGCTGCCGGACATCACCGAGTTCGCGCGGACGTACCTCGCGGTCGACCCGGTCGTCGAGCCCGTCCCGGTGTACCCCACCGCGCACTACGCGATGGGCGGCATCCCGACGAACATCCACGGCGAAGTGCTGCGGGACAACGACAACGTCGTTCCGGGCCTCTACGCCGCCGGTGAGTGCGCGTGCGTCTCGGTGCACGGCGCGAACCGCCTGGGCACGAACTCGTTGCTGGACATCAACGTCTTCGGCCGCCGCGCCGGCATCGCCGCCGCGGAGTACGCGCTGTCCCGCGACGAGCACGTCGAGCTGCCGGAGAACCCGGCCGCGGCCGTCGAGGCCCAGGTCGCGCTGGCGCTGTCGGAGCACGGCCAGGAGCGCGTGGCGGACATCCGCACCGAGCTGCAGGCCACCATGGACGCCAACGCGTCCGTGTACCGCACCGAGGACACGCTGAAGCAGGCGCTGCACGACGTGCAGGCGCTCAAGGAGCGTTACGCCCACATCTCCGTGCAGGACAAGGGCAAGCGCTTCAACACCGACTTGCTGGAGGCCGTCGAGCTCGGCTTCCTGCTGGAGCTGGCAGAGGTCCTGGTCGTCGGCGCCCTGGCGCGCAAGGAGTCCCGCGGCGGTCACGCCCGCGAGGACTACCCGAACCGCGACGACACGAACTTCATGCGGCACAGCATGTTCTACAAGCAGGGCGAGGGTCTTGCCGCGGACATCCGCCTCGACTACAAGCCCGTCACCTTTACCCGGTACAAGCCGATGGAGCGCAAGTACTGATGACCGCCACCGCTGAAACCACTGCTGGCTCGCGCGGCTCCCAGCCGCCGGTTCCGGACGGCGCTGTCACGGTCACCGTCAAGATCCGCCGGTTCAACCCGGAGTTCGACGACGAGCCGCGCTGGGACTCGTTCGACATCCCCGCCCTCCCGTCGGACCGCGTGCTGAACCTCCTCCACTACATCAAGTGGTACGTGGACGGCACGCTGACGTTCCGCCGCTCCTGCGCGCACGGCATCTGCGGTTCCGACGCCATGCGCATCAACGGCGTGAACCGCCTGGCGTGCAAGGTCTTGCTGAAGGACCTGCTGCAGACGGGCGACAAGCAGACCACGATCACCATCGAGCCCATCAAGGGCCTGCCGGTGAACAAGGACCTGCTCGTCGACATGGAGCCCTTCTTCGAGGCGTTCCGCGCGGTCAAGCCGTACCTCGTGACCTACGGCAACGAGCCGACGCGCGAGCGCATCCAGTCGGTCGCCGACCGCGAGCGGTTCGACGACACCACGAAGTGCATCCTGTGCGCCTGCTGCACCACGTCGTGCCCGGTCTACTGGACCGAGGGCTCGTACTTCGGCCCGGCGGCGATCGTGAACGCGCACCGGTTCATCTTCGACTCGCGTGACGAGGGCGCTGAGGAGCGGCTCGACATCCTCAACGACATCGACGGCGTGTGGCGGTGCCGGACGACGTTCAACTGCACCGACGCCTGCCCGCGTGGCATCCAGGTCACCAAGGCGATCCAGGAAGTGAAGCGCGCGCTGCTGTTCAAGCGCGTCTGAGTTCTTCGTTTCGAAGCGCCGCGTTCCGCCAAGGAGCGCGGCGCTTCGCTTTGCGCGTGGTAAGTCTTTCGGACGTACACGACCGGACCCCCTTGTGGAGCCACGTTGACGAAGCAGACATCGGCAGCGGCCGCAGTCACCGTGATCAGCATCGCGGTGGCGATCGTCGTCAACGTGCTGACGTCGGGGTGGAGCTGGACGATCTTCGCGCTGCTGGCGGTGCTGTCCGGCATCTGGATCGCGCTCGCCGTCTGGCAGGCCTCGTCAGGCCGGATCAAGCCTCTCGGCGCACCCGCAGTGCAGTCGGCCAGTGGTGTCGTGGCGCGTCCCGAACTGTCCGGGAAGATCGTCCGGCTGCTGCTGAGCCCCAGGTCGCGCAAGGTCGCCATCACGACGGGGCTCTGGGGAGCCGGCGGGTTCGGCAAGACGACACTCGCCAACGAGGTCTGCCAGAACCCCGAGGTCAAGGCGATGTTCGACAAGAACATCTGGTGGGTCACCGTCGGCCAGGAGATGCGCGGTGCCGCTCTCGCCGACACGATCAACGACGTCATCAAGCGCATCGACGGCCAGAGCCCCGGTCTCACGCGGCCCGAGCAGGCGGGGATGCACCTCGGTGCCCTGCTGAAGGAGCGCGGCAAGTCACTGCTGGTCGTCGACGACGTCTGGACCGCGGAGCAGCTCCGCCCGTTCCTCGACGCGGGACGTGGCTGCACGCTCCTGGTGACGACGAGGTTCTCCGACGTCCTGCCCGGCGACGCGCAGGCCGTCGAGGTCAACCAGATGCTGCCGGACCAGGCGAGTGCGCTGGTCAACAGCGGCATCACCGGACTGCCCGACTCGCTCGGGGACGCCCTGCTCGACATCACCGGGCGGTGGCCGCTCGCCCTCAGCCTGACGAACGCCGCTCTGCGACGTGCGGACCGCGAGGGCGCCGATGTCGTCGAAACCGCGCGAAAGCTGTTGCAACGACTGCAAAAACTCGGCCCGTCCGCACTCGACGTCACCGACAAGGACCGCCGGGACCGGACCGTCGCCGCGACGCTGGAGTCGTCACTGAGCCTGCTCGGCGACCGGCGGGACCGAGTGGTCGAGCTCGCGATCTTCCCCGAGGACACCGACATCCCGCAGGACCTGATCGCGTTGCTCTGGCAGCGCACGGCGGGGCTGTCGTCCGAGGAGACCGACCGGTTGTGCGAGGAGGTCGTCGACCTCTCGCTGGCGACCGGGCGACTCCGGATTCGCCTGCACGACGTCATCCGTTCCTACCTGCGGCACGAGTGCGGGGACGACCGCCTCACCGCGCTGCACAACGCGTTCCTCGACGCGGCCGCCGCGGGCTCTGCCGAGTGGTGGCAGCTTCCTTACGAGCAGGAACACCTGTGGCGCACGCTCGCCTACCACCTCACCGGTGCCCGGCGCACCGAGGAACTGGCCGCACTGGCCGAGGCGCCGGAGTGGATCATCGGCAAGCTGCGCAGGTTCGGCCCCGTCGCGGTCGCCGAGGACGTGGCGCTCGTCGACAGCCCGCACAGCCGTGAACTGACCCGGTTCCTCGACCAGCTCGGCCACACCCTCACGCCGACCGACCCCGAGCACGCCGTGGTCAACGCCCTCGCTCATCGTCTCGTCCAGTACCCGGCGCTCAGCAAGCTGCGCGATGCCGCTTTGACGGCAACGGAGCAGGTACCTCGCCTCGTGCCGAGCTCACCTCTTCCGGACCTGCCCGACCTGGCGTTGAGCAGGGTGCTCGATCACCGCAGCGAGGTGTACGACGCTCTGTTCTCTCCGAACGGAGATTGGCTCGCCACCATCGGAAACGACAACACGATTCGCGTGTGGGACCCGAACAACGGTCGCCTGCTGCAGGTGATCGCCAGCAAACAGCGCCTGTTCGTCCACGGCACTCTCTCATCGAACGGGAAGTGGCTCGCAGTCGAGGGCTCCGCCGCGGAGGTGCACGTTTTCGACACCGAGACGTGGGCGTTGCACGCGACCCTCGACAGCGGAGGCCTGTCGGTGCAGTTCGCCTTCATGGCGGACAACCGCACGCTGGCCACTGCGAACGACCGGAAGCAGCTGACGGTGTGGGACGTGCCCACCAAGGCGAGGCTGCGGCGGTTCAAGGTGCCCAAGGAGATCGATCGCTGCGTCGCGCTGGCAGGCACCACCTTGCTGAGCGTCGACGAGGACGCCATCCACTTGTGGAACGTGGACAACGGAAAGTCCTTTCAGGTTGCCAAAACCACCTCGTGGCGCCAGAGAAGCGTGGTGGTGGATCCAGGTCACCGCTGGGTGATCCTCGTCGGCAGCGAAAGCCTCGCCTTGCACGACCTGACCCAGCCTGACAGTCCTGTACGGATGCTGCGCCATCACGTCGATCTGACCACTGCCGCGATCTCCCCTCGGGGCGACCTGCTCGCCACCGGTGACGAGCACGGCATGATCACCGTCTGGGACGTCGCCACCTGGTGCCCGACGCGGCAGATCGCCGCGCACGGCTCAGAGATCAACTCGTTGGCCTTCTCCCCCGACGGCTCCACGCTCGTCTCGACGAGCGACGACAAAACAGCACGACTGTGGAACCACTCGCTCACGTCGGGGCGAACGCAGCAGGCTGGTGCGTTCTCCTGTGCGGCCTCCACTGATGGCGGCTGGTTCGCGTTCTCGACGCAGAAGAGCACGATCATCTGGCATCTTGCCCGCACAAGGCCCAACACGGAACTGGAGTTCGCCTCGCGGGCCGACGACCTCATCTCGATCCGAGGTGGCAAGCAACTGCTCGTCGACATGCCCAGCGGGATCGTCTTGTGCGACGTGAACAACTGGCACTCCGGACAGACGCTGACGACTCCGGAGGGCTTCGGCCTCAGCTCGATCACCGCCGGCGGACCCTACATCTGCGCGACCAACTACATCAACTGGTACTTGTGGAACATCGACACGTGGGGACCACCGAGACACGTGGTGGTGGACGGAGACTCGATCCGTCTGGCTGATCGCCCGGCACCGGAGCGGCCCCGCCGTTCCCTGCCGCTCCTGAGAAGGACGTTTCCGCCGGAGATTCTCGGTGCGAGCGTCGCACCGTCCGGAGATCTGCTCGCGGTGGGCTTCAACACCGAACTCTTCGTGCTCTCCACGGCCTCGGGCGAACTCATCACCACGATTGCGGTGGGCGGCTCTCCGGAGGGAGCGGTGTTCTCGCCGGACGGCCGCAGACTTCTCCTCGGCGTCGGCGACCGGATCCAGGTGTGGGACACCGAGACCTGGACCCGCGAAGCCGATTTCGGCGGCTTCAGCCCGCACAACGTCGAAGTTGCGTGGACGCCTGACAGCTCACTGGTCGCTCTGGTGTCGGAAGACCAGGTCGTGCGGATCTACGACAGTTCCGGCTGGGAGTGCCTCACCTCCTTTCGTCTCGACGGCAAGGCAGCCGACTGCGCCTGGCTCAGCGACACCGAACTGGCGGTGGTCGGCGGGAACGGCGTCTACACGTTCGACTTCCGCCGCGGGTGATCTTGCGTTTCACCCGGCCCGTTTCACGGTGCGGATGACCGGCGCGGTCTCCATCCGCTCGATGCCCTCGATCGTCGCGACCCGTTCGGTCAGGTAGGTGTAGAGCGCGTCGATGTCGCGGCACACGACCTTCGCGAGCACGTTCGCCGGACCGGTCGTGATCGCCGCCAGCGCGACTTCCTGCTGGCGCGCCAGAGCTTCCGCGACGGCCACGAGCCGCTGGGGCCGCACGGACATCCACAGCACCGCCATCGCCGTGAAGCCGAGGGCGACCGGGTCCACGTCGACGTCGAAGTAGAGGACTCCGGCGGCACGCAGGTGGGCGACCCTGCGGCGCACGGTCGGTTCGGACCACCCGGTGGCCGTGGCGAGGTCGGCGAACGTCGTGCGGCCGTCCTGGCGCAGCGCGGTCATCAGGCGTTCGTCCACTTCGGCCTCCGTGCGTTCGAAGGACGGCGTGAGCTCGGCGATCTGGGTCGCGGTCAGCACACTCGCGCGGCCCGCCCAGCCGACCGGACCGCCGACGAACGACCGCAGCAGGCAGTGCGCGGACACCGACACGACCTTCGGTGTCTTCGGAAGTTGTTGCAGCAGCAGGGCTTCCGGCGCGTTGGCGGCCCGGATGACACAGGAGATCTCGGTGCCGCCGGAGGTGAGCTGCACCCACGACGTGTCCGGGCGCCGCGCCAACACCTGCGCCACCTTCAGTGCCGCGTCCGGCGTGCAGCCCAGTCGCAGGAACCACTCGACCTGGCCGACCTTCCGCGCGTCGACCATGCCGACGACCCGGAGCGCGCCGCTCTCCTTGAGCTTGCGGTAGCGCCTGGCCACGGTCTGCGGTGACGTGCCGAGCACCGCCGCGACGTGGTTGAACTGGGCGCGGCCGTCGATGTGCAACGCGTGCAGCACGGCTCGGTCGAGATCGTCGAGGGTCACGGATGGCAGTATCCGTCAACTATCGCGATGTTCGCGGATGTTCTGGTCGCGAATACCTAGCTTCGCGTACATGACACAGCTCTACCGCCGGCGCTGGCCGGCCCTCTGCGCCTTGCTGCTCGCCGAGGCGATGAACCTGTTCGACAGCACGGTGATGCCGATCGCGGCGCCCGCCGCCCGCGCCGACCACCCGATGAGCGACACCGCGCTGCAGTGGCTCACCAACGGCTACACGCTGCCGTTCGGGCTGCTCCTGATCGCGGGCGGGCGGCTCGGAGACGTCTTCGGGCGCCGCCGGGTGTTCGTGATCGGGATGCTCGTTTTCGTGCTGTGCTCGGTGTTGTGCGCGTGGGCGCCGCACGTGGCGGTGCTGCTGACGGCGCGGGTGGTGCAGGGCGCCTCGGCCGCGCTGATCATCCCGCAGACGTTCGGCCTGATCCGCGCGATGTTCGCCGAGGACGAGGTGGCCAGGGCGCTGGGGACGATCGGGCCGGTCATGGCGCTGTCGGCGTTGTGCGGGCCGGTGGCAGGCGGTCTGCTGACCGACGCCGCGGGCTGGCGGTCGGTGTTCCTGGTCAACGTGCCGCTCGGACTGGCCGTGCTGGCGGTGGCACCGTTGATCCGCGAAGACCGCGCTCCGGGCAGGCCCCGGTTGGGCGGACTGTTGCGCGGCAGGGTGTTTCCCGCGTCGCTGGCCGGGTCGCTGCTCTTCTTCGCGGTGATGAACGGCCTGGTGTTCGTGCTCGTGCTGTTCCTCCAGCTGCGCGAAGGCAAGACGCCGACCGGTGCCGCTGTGACGCTGCTGCCGTGGTCTGCGGGACTCGCGCTCGGTTCGTGGATCGCGGGATCCGTGCTCGTGCCGAGGTTCGGGAACCGGGTGATGCGCCTCGGCCTCGTTCTGGTGCTGGCCGGTCTGGCGGGGATCGCGGTGTCGTTCACGGCGGTGCCGTTGCTGGTCGCGGGGTTCGGCCTCGGGGTGTTCACCGTGCCGTTCTTCGGCAACGCGCTGTCCGTCGCGGCGCCGGAGGAGACCGGGTGGGCTTCGGGGCTGCTGAACGCGGTGCAGCAGCTCGGCGCGACGGCCGGGGTGGCGTTGCTGGGCGCGGTGTTCTTCCGGTTCGGCACGTCCGCGGCGGTGCTGGCGTCGATGGTGCTGATCGCCGGTGTCCTCGCGCTCACCGCCGTGATGGTCCCGGAACGCGAACGAGCCCCCAGCGTTGGTGCTGGAGGCTCGTAGCGTGCCCTTCGTGGCGGCTCAGACGCCCTGTGCCGCCTGTGCGGCCTGACGGCGTGCCCGTGCCGCCTTGGCCCGCTTGTTGCGGATGTAGAGGAACACACCGGCGAGCAGGCCGATGCCCGCCACCGCCGTGATCGGAAGGCCGACGGTGCCGAACGCCGTCGGCGTCGGGCGGCCCGTGCGGGAGTCGACGGCGGCCACGTCGTCCTGCTTGTCGTCGTTGCTCTGGGTGGGGACGACGTTCGGCTTCGGCTGCGGGGCGCCGTCCACGAGCTTGCCGACACCGCCGGGACCCATGGCGAAGCCGTAGTCGAGCAGCTTCGCGGCCTGGGCGGTGATGTGCGTGGGCTGCACCTGGCCGCGCAGCAGGACGACGACGAGGCGGCGGCCGTTGCGTTCGGCGGCGCCCACGTACGTGTGCTGCGAGTCGTCGGTGAAGCCGGTCTTGCCGCCGATCGCGCCCTGGTAGTTCGCGAGCAGGCGGTTGTCGTTCGTCAGCATGATCGTGCCGCCGTTGCGGCCGGGGAACTGCGCCTGCTGCAGTTTGATCGTCTGCGCGAACTCCTCGTACTTCATCGCGCCGCGGAAGATCAGGCCGACGTCGTAGGCGGAGGTGCTGGTGCCGGGGGCGTCCAGGCCGGACGGGGTGACGGCGCGGGTGTCGAGGGCGCCGAGCTCCTTGGCCATGGCGTTCATCTTGCGCAGCGCGTTCGGCACGCCGCCGAGCTGACGGGCCAGCGTGTGCGCCACGTCGTTGCCCGAGGTGAGCAGCAGGCCCTGCAGCAGCTGACGGACCGTGTACTGGCCGCCGTCCTTGAGGCCCACGCAGGTGCACTCCTGCTGCGTGTCCTCGGCGGAGGCGGTGACGACGAGGTCGCCGCGCAGCTCCTTGGCGACCACCATCGCGAGCAGAACCTTGATGACGCTCGCCGGGCGCTGACGGCCGTGCGGGTCGTACGCGGCGATGACGGCGCCGCTGTCCATGTCCGCGAGGAGCCACGAGGCCGCGGTGATGCCGCTCGGCGGCTGGGCCGAGTTCGGCGGGAGGATCAGGCCGCACTCGCCGAGCCGGTCGCCACCGACGGGCTTGTCCGGCACCTCGAGCGGGGTCGGCGCCTTCTGACCGGGCGCGGGCTGCTCCGACGTGTCCACCGGGGGCGGCGGGGTCTCGCGGTTAGCGCACTGCGCCGAGCCGGCGGCCTGCTGTGCGGTGCCGGTCGGTGCGGCGAACGCGGCTGTGGCCGTTGCTAGGACCAGGGCGACGATGAGCCGTTGGGTGAAGGGCACGGCTCCAGGCTATCCACCCCCGTTTAGCGGCTTGCACGCACCACGTCCGATACTGGTCGCTGTGAAGCTCTCGCGCCCGATGTCACTCTTTCTGGTGGCTTTCGGAGTGTGGTCGTGGGTGATCTGGCCCACGTTCCTGAAGAACATCTGGAAGGACCCCCGTTCGTTCAACGACGGGCCCACCGCTTTCTTCACGGTGCACCTGGTGCTCGTGATCGCCTCGCTCGTGTTCGGCACCGTCATCGGGGTGCTGGGCGCGCGAGGCTTCCTGGCCACTCGACGTCGATAGGAAACGTTGTGGAGTTCGTACGTCTGCTGCTGGTGTTCCTGCACCTGCTGGGCATGGGCATGCTCGTCGCGATGATCATGCTGCAGGCCAAGGCCGGCAAGGACGCGCCGGTCAACAAGGGCTGGTTGCACGGTGCGGCTCTGCAGCTGCTCACCGGCGTGGCGCTGGTCGGCATCGACCCGCTGGTCGACTCGGTGAAGTACGACCACATCAAGATCGGCGTGAAGCTGCTGGTCGTCGTGGCCATCGCCGCCGTGGTCGCGATCAATGTCAACAAGCCGAAGGCGCCGTCCTGGCTGCTGCCGACCGCGGCGTCACTCGTCGTGCTGAACGCGGGGATCGCGGTCTTCTGGACCTGATCGAGGGACATTACGTCCACGCGTGGGTGACGTGTGCGCGCCGCACGCGCGACGTGCGGTATCTCGGCGCAACGATCGTGCCATGTCACGTATCGCCTACATCGGTGTGCTCACCGCGGGCGCGGTGTTGACCGTCGTCGGACTCTACGGTGCGGGCCCGGAGGCTGCGGCCTCCGGCGACGACCGGGTCTGCGCCGCCGCGTGGTGCCCGAAAGTACGTCCTGGATGGCGCTCACCAGAGGCAAGAGGTGAGCCCACCACGACGACGAAGCCGACCACCACCACGTCGACGACCACCACCACGTGCACGGAGCCGTCGACCACCACGTCGAAGTCGACGACGTCCACGGAGTCGACGACGTCCACGACGTCCTCCACGACTTCGTCGACGACCACGTACACACGTCCGAGCACCACGACGGTTTCGACGACCACGTCGACGCCCTCGACCTCGACGAAGCCGTCGACGACAACGCCTCCGGTCAGGACGACCCCGCCGGTCGCGAAGCCTCCGCGCCACCAGGACAACCGCCTGGCCAACACGGGCGCCTCGATCGGCTGGCTGGCGGCGCTCGGCGGCCTGCTCGCCGCAGCGGGTGTGCTCCTGCTGCTGATCGACCGCAAGAGGCTCGCCCGGCGCTGAGCCGTCAAAAACTGTCGGTGGCACTCGTCACACTGTCGACATGCGAATCGAACAACTGCGCGAACGCAGCGATCTCGGTGTCATCAGCACCACCGCCCTGAAGTCGCTGGGGGTGACGAACCCCTGGCCGAAGTGCCGCCCGGGCGGGCCGTGGCAGCGCATGCACGCAGGTGTCGTGCTGCTGCACAACGGCCCGCCCACGCGCGACCAACAGGTCACCGCGGCCCTGCTGCGCGCAGGCCCGGACGCCGTGCTGACCGGCGCAGAAGCCTGCCGCCGCCACGGCCTACCGGCCCGCGGTTCCGAAATCCACGTCCTGGTGCCCGGTTCCGCGCGCGGCAGCGGCACCCTGATCGTCGAACGCGCCTCACCGATGCCCCGCTCGACCACCATCGACGGCTTCCCGGTGGTCTTCCCAGCCAGAGCGGTGGTCGACGCGTGCCGGCAGATGCGTTCGGCGGACGAGGCCACGACGCTCGTGGCCGCAGCCATCCAAAAGGGCCGCTGCACCCCCGTAAGCCTCCGCGAGGAGGCCCTCACCAACCGCTACGGCGCCAAACTCGTCCGCACAGTCCTCAAAGAGCTCGACCGCGCGGAGTCCGTGGCGGAACGCGACGCCCGCAAGCTCTCCCGCCGAATCCGCCTGACCACACCGCACTGGAACGTCCAGCTCGCCGACGCCACGGGCCGGCTCATCGGCAGACCGGACGCCTGGTTCGACGACGTGGGCCTGGCCTGGGAGATCGACTCGAGGGCGTTCCACTACGGCCCGCGCGACTACGAACACACGCTCCTGCGCAACACCCGCTACGCAGCCGCAGGAATCCTGGTCGTGCAGACGCTGCCAACCCGCCTGCGAGACCAGCCGGACGCGGTGGCGGCGGAGCTGAGGAACGCACACCGGGCGGCAGCCGCGCGGCCGAGGCTGGCGGTGCACATCGTGGAGCCGCCGTGAGGTGGTGAGAGCGGGCGGCAGGTGGGAGACGACTAGCGGGCGGCGGGCGGCTGGGAGGTGGCGACGGACGGCAGGCGGGCGGGCGGCAACTCGGCTGGCAGGCAGGTGGCGACGGCTCGGCAGGCGGCACGCGGCAGGCCAGCGAGCGGCTGGCGGCGGATGGCAAGCCCGTCGGTGGCTCACTCAGGCAGCAGATGAGCCGCCAGGAGCACGGTGGCTACCAGGGAGACCTCAGGCCCGAACCACCGAGCCGCGCCATCCCGGCCCCAGCGGTCTACCTCCTACGCCACCTCAACCCCAGCAACGCCCCCATCACAGCCCCAACCCCCAACATCAACGACGGCGCAGGCCCCGACCGCACCGACACCACCGGCGAAATCACCGCGGGCGGCGGCGCAGCCACCACCTCCGGCTCCCGGTTCTCCTTCGCCGTAGCCGTCCAGGCGGTGATGAACAGCAAGAACTGCGCCACCAGGTTCGCGAACACCAGCACACCGATCACCGACCCGAACGCGGCGGAGGTCGGCGACGACGTCACGAACGACAGGAAGATCGTGGCGGCCTGCTTCAGCACCTCGAACCCGATGGCCGCCGCCAGAGCTCCGCGCAGCGCGCTGCGCCAGCCCACGGGCTTGCGCGGCAGCCGGGCGAGCACCCAGAGGAACACCATCCAGTTCGCCAGCAGCGAGAGGAGGATCGACGCGATCTTCACCAGCGCCCGCGCCCAGCCGGCGTCCTCCAGGCCCAGCCACACCAGCACGTGGTCCGCGAAACCCGAGCCCAGGGCGGTGATGCCGAAGGACAGCACGATCGCGAGTCCGAGACCGATGAGCGCCAGGAGGTCGCGCCACAACGTGCCGAGGAACGGCAGGTTCTCCTTGGCGTGGCCCCACTGCGCGGTCAGGGCGTCGCGGAGGTTGCCCATCCAGCCGAGGCCCGAGTAGGCGGCGCCCAGCAGGCCGATGATGCCGACCGTGCCCTTGGAGTCCAGGGCGGTGTTCACGGCCTCGTTGATCTGCTTGCTGAGGTTCTCGTCCGGCACGGCCTCCGCGATCGCCGTGCGCAGTTCGGCCAGCAGGTCCGGCTGGGACTGCAGCACGAAACCGGCGACCGCGAACCCGATCATCAGGATCGGCACCAGAGACAGGATGCTGAAGTACGTCACCGCCGCCGCGTAGTGGGTGCCGTACCTCTCGGTGTAGCGCTCGTACGCCAGCATGACGTGGTCGAGCCACGCGTACTTCCGCCGCCACTTGTCCACGGTCAGGACGCTAGTGCAAGTGCACTACTCGGGCAGAACAAACCCGATCTTCTCGTACGACCGGCGCAACGTGACCGACGCGACCTCGCGGGCGCGCTCGGCGCCGCGGGCCAGGATCTTGTCGAGGGACGCCAGGTCGTCGAGGTACGTGCGGACGCGTTCCTGGACCGGCGTGACCCACTCGGTGAAGACCTCGCCGAGGTCCTTCTTGAGGTCGCCGTAGCCCTTGCCGTCGTAGTCGGAGACCAGCGAGTCCACGGAACGGCCGGTCAGGGCCGAGTAGATCGTCAGCAGGTTCGAGACGCCCGGCTTGTTCTCGACGTCGAAGATGATCTCGCGGCCCGTGTCCGTGACGGCCGAGCGGATCTTCTTCGCCGACCGCTTCGGGTCCTCCAGCAGCTCCACGACGCCGCCGGGCACCGACTTGCTCATCTTCGCCGTCGGGTCCTGCAGGTCGAAGATCTTGGCGGTGTCCTTGACGATGTACGCCTCCGGCAGGCGGAACGTCTTGCCGTAGCGCGAGTTGAACCGCGTCGCGAGGTCGCGGGTCAGCTCCAGGTGCTGGCGCTGGTCCTCGCCGACCGGCACGTAGTGCGCCTGGTACAGCAGGATGTCCGCGGCCTGCAGGATCGGGTAGGTGAACAGGCCGACGCCGACGGACTGCTCCTGGCGTGCGGACTTGTCCTTGAACTGCGTCATCCGGGACGCCTCGCCGAAGCCGGTCATGCACTGCATGAGCCAGCCGAGCTGGGCGTGCTCCGGGACGTGCGACTGCACGAACAGCGTCGCGCGGTCGGGGTCGATGCCCAGCGCGAGCAGCTGAGCTGCCGAGACGCGCGTGTTGTGGCGCAGTTCCTTCGGGTTCTGCTCCACGGTGATCGCGTGCAGGTCGACGACGCAGTAGAACGCGTCGTGGTCCTCCTGCAGGGCCACCCACTGCCGCACCGCACCCAGGTAGTTCCCGAGGTGGAACGAGCCCGCCGTCGGCTGGATGCCGGACAGGACACGAGGACGGCTGGTGGGTGCGCTCTCCGTGGACACGAACGAAATCTTCTCAGACCAGGTGGATCAGTTCTGCGCGGTGTCCTGCTGAACCAGGTCGATGCGCTGGTTCGCCGCCGGGACGACCGCCGGCTTGCGCCGCTTGACCAGGCCGTACACCAGACCACCCACACCCGCCGTGACCGCGATCAGACCCACGGGACCAGCAGCGGTACCGGTCATGCTGCTCTCAACCGCAGCGCTCAGTACCAGACTCATGCCGTGCACTTGCCGAGCCTCCCCAAGGCACAGACCCACCCCGGAAGGGTGAACCTTGCTGACTGATTGGCCGCCAAGCTACCGATCACCGGTAGCGTCGATGCGCCGAATCAGACTATCGGTCACTGATGATCGGTTCGCACTCGCCCATATGTCGTAGTCCGCTGACGGGCGTTACGCCCTGCAAGCGAAGCCAGGGTCTCAAGCTCACGCACAGTACGCGCCGACCCGTGTTCGGACCCTGCCATGCGACTGATGGTCTCCTCCATCAACGTGCCGCCGATGTCGTTCGCACCGCCGTTGAGGATCTCCGCGGTGCCCTCGTCGCCGAGCTTGACCCACGAGCACTGGATGTTGTCGATCCGCCCGTGCAGCGCCAACCGTGCGAACGCGTGCACGGCGCGGTTGTCGCGGCGGCTGGGGCCGGGACGGGCGACTCCTGCCAGGTAGATCGGGGCGTTGCGGTGCACGAACGGCAGCGCGACGAACTCGGTGAGACCGCCGGTCTGGTCCTGCAACCTGGCCAGCACGCGCAGGTGCGTGAGCCAGTGGCCGGGGTGGTCGACGTGGCCGTACATCATCGTCGACGAAGAGCGAATGCCCAGGTCGTGGGCGGTGCTGACGACGTCGAGCCAGGTCGCGGTCGGGAGCTTGCCCTTGGTCAGCACCCACCGCACGTCGTCGTCGAGGATCTCGGCCGCGGTGCCGGGGATGGTGTCGAGGCCGGCTTCCTTGAGCTCGGTGAGCCACTCGCGCACGCTCACGCCGGCCTTCGCGGCGGCGGAGACGATCTCCATCGGGCTGAACGCGTGGACGTGCATCTGCGGCAGACGCTTCTTGATCGCGCGCACGACGTCCGCGTAGTAGGTGACCGGCAGCTTGGGGTCGATGCCGCCCTGCATGCAGACCTCGGTGGCGCCGGAGTCCCACGCCTCCTGCGCGCGGTCGGCGACCTCTTCGGCGCTCAACCTGAACGCGTCCGCGTCCCGTTCACGTTGAGCGAAGGCGCAGAAGCGGCAGCCGACGTAGCATACGTTCGAGAAGTTGATGTTCCGGTTGACGACGTACGTGACGTCGTCGCCGACCACCTCGCGCCGCAGGTCGTCGGCGAGGCGCGTCATCTCCTCCAGCGCGTCGCCGTCGGCGGTGAGCAGCGCCATCGCGGCGTCGGTGTCGTCGAGCAACGCGGCCGGGTCGTTCGCCGCGATCTTCAGTCCACGTTGGACGTCTTCGGAAAGCCGTTGCGGCGCAACGGGAATCTTCAGCTCGTCCCAGTCGCCGTAGACCTCGTCGAAGTCGCCGCGGCGATCGCTCGTGCGACCCTCGGTGTCGATCGCGGTGTTCAGGTCGGCGCGCCCGAACGTGTCGAGCCCGCCGTCGGGTTCCTGCCACTCGCGGCCGACCACGGGAGCGTCCGGGTTCGCGAGGCCGCTTTCCAGTGCCAGCGCGGAAACGTGGGCGGTGAGCCGCGTGTCGATCCACTGGCCCGCCGCCGCGCGCACGTAGCGCGGGTAGACGTTCAGCCTCTCCTGCAACGAGAATCCGGCTTCGCGCGTGATGTCCACGAGCCGATCGACCTGGGGCCACGGCTTCTCGGGGTTCACGTGGTCCGGCGTGATCGGCGAGACGCCGCCCCAGTCGTCGACGCCCGCGCGCAGCATGAGGCCGAACTCCTCGCCGACCAGGTTCGGCGGCGCCTGCACGCTCACGGTCGACGGCATCACCAGGCGTGCCACGGCGATCGTCGCCGCGAGCTCGGTCAGGTCGGCGTCGGGCATGCCGCGCATCGCCGTGTCCGGCTTGGCGCGGAAGTTCTGGATGATCACTTCCTGGATGTGCCCGTACTGCTTGGCGACCTGACGCATCGCGAGCAACGACTCGGCGCGCTCGGTGAGGTTCTCGCCGATGCCGATCAGGATTCCGGTGGTGAACGGGACGTTCACGCGTCCGGCGTCGGTCAGCACCCGAAGGCGGACAGCGGGATCCTTGTCGGGGCTGCCGTAGTGCGGGCCGCCCTTCTCGCTCCACAGCCGCTCGGCCGTGGTCTCCAGCATCATCCCCATGCTGGACGCGACGGGGCGCAGCCGCGTCAGCTCCTCCCAGCTCAGCACGCCGGGGTTGAGGTGCGGCAGCAGACCCGTCTCCTCGAGCACCGCGATGGCGCTGGCCCGCACGTAGTCCAAAGTGGACTCGTAACCACGTGCGTCCAGCCACTCCCTCGCGGCGGGCCAGCGGTCCTCCGGCCGGTCGCCGAGCGTGAAGAGCGCTTCCTTGCACCCCTGCTCGGCACCCGCGCGGGCGATCGCCAGCACCTCGTCGCGTTCGAGGAACGCGGCGGGCACCTTGTGCGGCACGGTCGCGAACGTGCAGTAGTGACACCGGTCCCGGCACAGCCTGGTCAGCGGGATGAACACCGACCGGCTGTACGTGACCACCCCGGGCCGCCCTTCGGCGAGCAGGTGCGCGTCCCGCACCTTGCCGGCCGCGGTCAGCAACGCGTCCAGGTCCTCCCCGCGCGCGTGCAGCAGCACAGCGGCCTCAGTCGCGTCGAGGACGGCACCGTCAGCTGCCCGGCGCAGTGCACGCCGCATGGCCGCCGCGCTCGGACGGGGCTGCGGTGGGGTTAGCGAGATGTCCACTGCCACGTCAACGACCTTAGGCCGCCGAAATTCCTGATCAGTTGTGATGAGCTGTGGGACATCCCACTCATCGCACGGTGACCAGCAGTTCCGTGTTGCGGTCGAGCGGCGTGCCCAGCGGGTTCGTCCGCGAGTGGATGTCGTTGTAGGTGAACTCCCGGCAGAGGCTCGCGAGGCCGGAGTCGCTGCGGTCGTCGTAGTCGGCCTGGTACGGCGCGTCGGCCTCGAGCAGCGTCGTGAACAGCGACAACGTGCCGTCCCCGTTGTCCGCGACCTCGATGACGCGGGCGTGCTGCGGGTAGTCGACGTGCGCGGCGGTGTTGATCTCCCAGAAGCTCCTGCCCGGCGTCTCGTGCCGGTGCGGCGTGATCACGTTGCGGTGCGTGTGCCCGTTGACCCACGCCAGCACGTTCGGGAACCGGTGCAACAGGTTCACGAGCGCGTCGCCGTTCATGCGCGGTTCGAGCGGACGGCGCCGGTCCGGCAGGACGTTGCCCATCGTCTTGCTGGTGTGGTGGCTGAACAGCACGAACAGCTCGTCGGTGACGTTCTGCCGTTGCGGCAGTCCCAGCCAGTCGTAGTAGAGCGAGCTGTTCCGCCTGAGGGTTTTCTCGATCCAATTGAGCTGATGCAGCCCGATCGACCCCTCGGAGAACCCCGCGAGGTTCGTGGTGTCCATGCTGATGCCGGTGACACCAGGCGCCATCCGGAACGTGTAGAAGACGTCGACGCCGTCCGCGTTGGCCTCCGTGTAACCGTGCCCGCCCGACGGCAGATGCTTGCGCACGAACTCACCGGTGTCGAACAACCGTCGCCGTGCATCAGGCGTAACGGTCCGGACGACGCCGCCGCCAGCGAGGATCGCCAACGCCTCAGGAACCGCCTTGGGGTCGTTGAACGCCTGCGCCACCTTCGCGTTCTGCACGGGATCCCCGAACCCGACGATCTTCTTGCGCCCGGTGTACCAGCTGTCGAGCAACCCGTCCGGCAGCGCGCCGACCACGCTGTCGTCGTGGTTGCCGATGGTGGAGTACCAGGGGATGTTCAGGCCGGGACTGGTGAACTCCCTGACCGCCGCGTCGAGCAGTCCGTCGAGCCGCGGAAAGCCCTTGGCCTTGTAGTCGTCCACGCCCGCGAGGTCCGGTTGCCAGAACGCGCTGATGCCGGAGTTCTGCACGCCCTCGTACCGCACGTCGCCGGTGTTGGGCGTGATCCGGCCGCCGTTGAGAATCGTGAGGAACCAGTCGAGCTCGACGTTCTCGTGGTTGTCCGTGTTGTCGCCGGTGGTCATGAGGAAGTCGAAAGGCCGCCCGGTCAGCGGACCCGTCCGCACGGCGTTGACCCGCCGGACGAGCGACGTCGACCCCTGCGCCGTGAGCGCCTCCTGCGGCCGGTGCGCGCTGGAGCCCATGATCGGATGCAGGTACTCGAACCGCAGCGGGCTCTGGGCGTCGCAGATGTGCATGTCGCTGAACTGCACGAAGCTGACCAGCGCCCGCCGCCTGGCTTCCCGCCCGGCCTTGGCCTGGACGAAGTCGTTGCGGATCACGGTCGGCCAGCCCGGCCCCGCCGCCAGCCTGCGGTAACCGCTCGTGCCGACCGGTGTGGCCGTGGCTTCGAGCGTGGTGCCCGCGGTGGAGGCAATCGCTTGCGTGTCTAGGAGCGGCACGCCTGCCGCTGTGGCGCCCATCGCGAGCAGGAACGAACGCCGAGTGAAGCCCGCCATGAGCCGCCCCCTTGATCTGACCGATGGTGAATCGTGTTCAGATTCGGGGAGCCGGCAGGTGAAATCGAGTGGTCAGGAGGGGGACGGGAGCGATAAAGGCTGGGCGGACTGGATCAGTCGGAGTACCGGGACAGCTCTCAACTCAGCCCAGCCAGCAGCTGGTGCAGCCTCTCCTCCAGCTGCTGGCTGCTTCTCGGTGAGCACCTGCCACACGAGTGCATCGTCCACGCTGGCGTAACCGTGGATCAGGATGTTGCGGAAGGCGACGATGCGAGGCAGGTCCGGAACGGCAGCTGCGAGCTCCGGGGAAACCTTCGACAGGTTGTTCAACGCTTCGCCGATGATCTCGAACTGCCGCTCGACGGCCGACCGCAGCATCGCGTCATCCAGGTAGTCCGTGAAGGACTTGCCGCTGCTGAACTCGGCGAGCAACTCTGCCGCGCGCAAGGCGTCCCACAGGTAAGTGCGGGGATCACGCCGCATACAAGGTTTCCTTGCTCTCCATGACCTGCTGCCGGAAGTACGGGTTGCGAATGCTGGTGCTGACCACCAGATCAACCGGTCTGCCGAGAATGCGCTCCAGCCCCTCCTTCAAGGCGAAGTAGGTGCCGAAGTGATCGAAATCGTCCCCGGTCTCGAAGTCGACGAGGATGTCCACATCGCTGGTCACGACGTCGAACGAATCGCTCACAGCTGACCCGAACACGTCGAGACGCCGAACTCCGAGCGCTCGGCAGAGCTCCTCGATCTCAGCCACCTTGGTGGCCACGACCTCGTGCACCTTCGTCACCTCCTCCGGGACGATTGTGCCTGATCCGCGTCGGATCAGTCGGCGTACACGACCGTGACCGGCGCGTGGTCCGACCAGCGCTCCCCGTACGTCGCCGCCCTCTCCACCACCGCGGAGACCGCCCGCCCGGCCAGCCCATCGGTGGCGGCGTGGTAGTCGATGCGCCAGCCGGAGTCGTTGTCGAACGCCTTGCCTCGGTACGACCACCACGAGTACGGCCCGGCCACATCGGGGTGCAGCGCGCGCACCACGTCGTTGTACCCGGAGGCGAACACCGACGACATCCACTCCCGCTCGTACGGCAGGAAGCCGGACTCCTTCTGGTTCGTGCGCCAGTTCTTCAGGTCTGCCTGCTGGTGCGCGATGTTCCAGTCACCACACACGAGCACCTCACGGCCCGACACGGCCGCCTTCTCTCGCAACGACACCAGGTACGGCAGGAAGGCCGCCATGAAGCGGTCCTTCTCGTCCTGCTTCTCCGTGCCGACGTCGCCGGACGGCAGGTACAGCGAGCCGACGACGACGCCCGGCAGCTCGATCTCCACGTAGCGGCCGCTCGACTCGAACTCGGCAGTGCCAAAGCCCACACGGACCGAGGACGGTTCAACGCGCGAGAGCACGCCCACGCCCGCGCGGCCCTTCAACGACGACGGGGCGTACACGCCGTGCCAGCCCGACGGTGAGTGGACCTCCGCGGGCAGTTCGTGGGGTTCGGCGCGAACTTCCTGCAGGCACACCACGTCCGCGGATGTGGACGCCATCCACTCCAGGTAGCCCTTCTTGGCGGCAGCGCGCAGACCGTTGACGTTGACCGTGGAGACCGTGAGCACGACGCGGGAGCCTACCTAGAGGCGAGGCCCCAGGGTTTCGGGTACTCGGCGCCGCAGCCCGCGCAGTGGGCGGTCAGGTCCAGGTAGCCCACGATCGTGGCCATCTCGTCGCGGGGCAGCGCCAGTTGGCGCTGGCCGTCGATCTCGGTGTAGAGGCCCTGCCACTCGGGCTCGCAGGAGCACTGCGTGACGCCCTTGCCCCTGCCCCACCGAAACATGTTCCGCAGCATGACCCAAGTCTGCCACGGCGTCGGTGGCTCACTTGCAGGTCGAGTCGCTCGTCAGCGCGACGAACTGCTGGCTCACCCAACGCCGGTCGCTCAGCATCCGGTAGCCGTTCTCCACGCGTGCCTGGGCGTCGGCGACGGCATCACGCGGCATGGTCGAGACGATCGGCTGCATGTCGCCGGGGCCGGACCTGACGTTGAGGATGTCGGCGGTCACGGTGATCTTGCAGATCTCCGCGCCCTTGTCGCTGCCCATCGGCTTGCCGCCGTTCGCCACGTACATGACACCGGCGACGCCCAGCACCCCAATCACGATCATTCCCCTGACCGGAACACCCAACATGACGCCGCCTCCTGTACCGCGAACTGCCCCGAGCAGCAGATATAGCGGCTGGAAGTCCCCTGTGGACGGCTCGGCGCGGCAACCACCCGCAAGAGGAACCGACCGGGTGACGAAAAGCGGAGAAGGCCACCCCGGTGTGACCGGGATGGCCTTCTCGCGTGCTCGAATCAGGCGAACGTCAGAACGACGCCATCTTCTTCTTGAGGTTCTCGTCCAGCGCGGCGAGGAAGTCCTCGGTGGTCAGCCACTCCTGGTCCTTGCCGACGAGCAGGGCGAGGTCCTTGGTCATCTGACCGGCCTCGACCGTCTCGATGACGACCTGCTCCAGCGCCTCGGCGAAGCGGATCACCTCGGGGGTGTTGTCCAGCTTGCCGCGGTGCATGAGGCCGCGGGTCCAGGCGAAGATCGACGCGATCGGGTTCGTCGACGTCGGCTTGCCGGCCTGGTGCTGGCGGTAGTGGCGCGTGACGGTGCCGTGGGCGGCCTCGGCCTCGACGGTCTTGCCGTCCGGGGTCATGAGGACCGACGTCATCAGGCCGAGCGAGCCGAAGCCCTGCGCGACCGTGTCGGACTGGACGTCACCGTCGTAGTTCTTGCACGCCCAGACGTAGCCGCCCTCCCACTTCATGGCCGCGGCGACCATGTCGTCGATCAGGCGGTGCTCGTAGGTGAGGCCCTTGGCGTCGAACTCCGCCTTGAACTCCTCGTCGAACACGCGCTGGAAGATGTCCTTGAAGGCGCCGTCGTAGGCCTTCAGGATCGTGTTCTTCGTGGACATGTAGACGGGGTAGCCCCGCTGCAGGCCGTAGGAGAACGAGGCGCGGGCGAAGTCCTCGATGGACTTGTTGTAGTTGTACATGCCCATCGCCACACCGCCCTCCGCCGGGAACTCGGTGACGACGTGCTCGATCGGCTCCGAGCCGTCTTCCGGCTGGAACGTGATCGTCAGCTTGCCGGCGCCGGGCACCTTGAAGTTGGTGGCCTTGTACTGGTCACCGTGCGCGTGACGGCCGATGATGATCGGCTTCGTCCAGCCCGGGACCAGGCGCGGGACGTTCGAGATGATGATCGGCTCGCGGAAGACGACACCGCCGAGGATGTTGCGGATCGTGCCGTTCGGCGAGACCCACATCTTCTTGAGGCCGAACTCCTCGACGCGCGCCTCGTCCGGCGTGATCGTGGCGCACTTGACGCCGACGCCGTGCTTCTTGATGGCGTTCGCGGCGTCGATGGTGACCTGGTCGTCGGTGGCGTCCCGGTGCTCGATGCCCAGGTCGTAGTACTCCAGGGTGACGTCCAGGTACGGGTGGATCAGCTTGTCCTTGATGAACTGCCAGATGATCCGGGTCATCTCGTCGCCGTCGAGCTCGACGACGGTGCCCTGAACCTTGATCTTGCCCATAACTCCGGGCGCTCCTCTCGCGACGATGCAAGCAAGACAAGCGTACTGGTAAACCGCCGAGGTGTGCCTGCGACCCTGGTTACACCGATTCAGGGTCGAAGTCCGTCGAGCGGCTCACGTGCTCCCACTTGTCGATTTCAGCATTCCGTGCCTGGTCGGCCAGGCGGACCATGTCCACCGCGTCGCTGCCGAGCAGCAGACTCGGTGGCGGCTCGTCCATGGCTACCACGTCGAGCATGACTCGCGCGGCCTCAGCCGGATCACCAGGCATGTTGCCGTGCGCGCCACGCATCATGTCGAGCATTGCCCCGACAGAGGGAACGTAGTCCTCCCCCGGCTCGGTCACCACCAGAGAGGGGCCGGTCCAGTCGGTCTGGAAGCCGCCGAGCTCGACGATCGTGGCCTTCACCCCGAACGGCGCGCACTCCGCGGCCAGCGACTCGGTGAAGCCGCGCAGCGCGAACTTGGCCATCACGTACGGGGCGAGACCGCCGCCGAACGCCATGTGCCCTGCGGTCGACCCGACCTGGATGAAGTGACCCGACCGCTGCTCGCGCAGAACGGGCAGCGCGGCCTTCGTGACGTTGACGACACCCCAGAGGTTGATCTCCAGCTGGTCGCGGAAGTCGGCCTCCGAGCACTCCTCGATCGACGTGACGCGGCCGGCCCCCGCGTTGTTCACGACGACGTCGAGCCGACCGAACTCGCGGACCGCGGTCGCCACGGCTTCCTTCGCCTGGGCGGTGTCGCGCACGTCCAGTGCAACAGATCTGACCCGGTCGCCGTGTTGAGAGACGAGGTCGTCGAGATCGCGCGGATCGCGGGCGGTCGCGACGAGCCGGTGTCCGGCGGCGAGCACTGCTTCGGCGGTCTTGCGGCCGATGCCGCGGGAACTGCCGGTGATGAGCCAAACCTGAGCCATGTCCGTGCTCCTTGCCGAGGAGTTGGTTGTCCGGAGATATGGAGTTCTGGCTCGGACACGTGATACCTGCGGCTACTGTTTTCACCGTCGGGTGATCACTGAAGGGGAGTAAGTGTCAACTGGGCCAACACATGCGATGAGCGGGCTGCTCGCCTGGAGCGCCGTCACCGCACTCGCATCGAGTCACCCGATCGGCCAGCTCTCGCCGCAGAGCTGGGCCGTTGGCGCGGTTCTTGCCACTGGAGCAGCACTTCTGCCGGACCTCGACCACCCCGGTTCGACCATCTCGCGCACGTTCGGAGCACTGAGCGGCGGGCTGTCGGCGGGGATCAACGCGGTCAGCAGCTTCGTTTACCGGACAACACGTCTGAAGAAGGATTCCAAGAGAGACGGCGGACATCGCGGTCTCACACACACGCTCGTCTTCGCGCTGTTCGCCGCCATCTTCACCACCGCGGTCGTGCAGAACAGCCAGAAGTGGGCGCTGCCGGTGCTGATGTTCGTGTTCGCGGGCCTCGCCGTGCGCGGGATCATGAACGACTGGAACCCCAAGCAGGACGCGTTGATGATCACCGTCGTGTCCGCCGGCGTGACGTGGGCGATGATCGCGTGGACGGCGCAGACCAACGCTTCCGCCGCGGCGTGCGGGATCGCGGTCGGTGTCGGGTGCGTGGCGCACTACATCGGTGACGCGATCACCGAGCAGGGCTGCCCGATGCTGTGGCCGATACCGATCATGGGCAAGACGTGGTACCCGGTGGCGCCGCCGAAGATCATGCGCATGAAGACGGGTGGCGTCGTCGAGATGGCCATCGTCGGGCCGGTGGTGACGATCCTGTCGGTGTGGCTGGGCCTCGCGGCGTTGCAGGCGACCGGCGCGCTGCCGTTCCTGGACTGGGTCGACCTCCTCCCGATCTGACGTTGTTCGCCCGCCGGTCATTCGGCAGCCACCTGCGCCTCACCCGATCGGCCTAGCCTCCACGGACCCGACCCGTCGCGTGGAGGATCAGCCATGTCCGAAGTGGCCCGCAGGCGCTTCTTGCAGGGAGCGAGTGCACTGGGTGTAGCTGGTGTGTTGGGCACGGGCCGTGCGGCTGCTTCTGCCCGTTATCACTGGCTTTCCGGCGACCACCACACGCACACGCAGTACTCGTACGACGGCATGTACACCATCGAGCAGCAGATTCGCGGTGCGTTGCGGCACGGCACTGACTGGCTCGTGATCACCGACCACGGACACGCGTCGCACGAGGCGCACTCCGTTGAGGCGACCGCGGCGGACATTCGGCGCGCACAGCAGAAGTTCCCTCAACTGCTGCTGTGGCAGGGCATGGAGTGGAACGTGCCCGGCGCCGAACACGCGACCCTCTTCTTCGAGGACTGCCACGACGAAGCCGGCGTGCTGCGCGACTTCGAGCGGCAGTTCGACTGGCGGCTGAACGGCGCCGAAGCGTCCAGCCCCGCCAACGAGCGCAAGGCTCTGGACGCGATCCGCTTTCTCCAAGCCAAGATCCGCAACGGCACGATGAAGTCCGCGTTGGTGTTCATCAACCACCCGATGCGCAACGGCCGTGTGGCGCCCTACGAGTTGCGGAACATGCGTGACCTGGCGCCCGACATCGTTGTCGGCATGGAAGGCGCACCCGGCGCGCAGGGCGACGGCGATCCGTTGCGCGGTCCCGGCGGTTACCGCGGCGGCTACGCGAACAGCCCCGGCTCGAACTCCTACACGCCTTATCCGACGGAGGCGTACCGGACCTACGGCGGCTTCGACTGGATGACCGCGAAGCTCGGCGGCGTCTGGGACTCGCTGCTCGCCGAGGGCCTCGGCTGGTGGATCACGTCGAACTCCGACTCGCACTTCAACTCGCGCGACACGATCGTCCGCGTGCCCGAGCCGGGCAACCAGTTCGACCTCACCGGCAAGCACCTCGACCCGGTCGACAGCGGCCCGCCCCAGGCGTCGCCGCCCTACGTCGACTTCTTCCCCTGCGAGTTCTCCCGGACCGTCGTCGGAGCGACCAGGCGGACCCGCGGCGCCGTGATGGAGGGCCTGCGGGCAGGTCGCGCGTGGGTTTCGCACGGTGGATTGGTGGAAGACCTGCAGTTCACCGTTGTCGGCACCGGTGGCTGCGAAACGATGGGCGGACGTCTGCGCGTGCGCCGCGGTTCGGACGTGACGGTGCTGGTCAAGGCACGTTTGGCCACGCGCCCGAACAGCGCGGGGTTCATTCCCCGGTTGCGCCGTTTGGACCTCATCAAGGGTGCGGTAACCGGTCGAACGTCGTCTGAAACGTTGTCCACGCCACATGTGAACGTCGAGCGATCTTACGAGCCGCGCTGGCACTATGCGGTCTTCACGCACACGTTCCGCAACGTCCGAGAAACTTTTTACCTCCGATTGCGCGGAACCGACGGCAACCGCGGCGCGTTCGAACCGCAGGCGGACACTCCGGGAGCCGCGAACCCGTGGGAGGACCTGTGGTGCTACACCAACCCGATCTTCGTGGAGGTCAGGTGACCAGCACCTTCGTCGGTGTCGACGCCGGCTACGAGAACCGCTGGGAAGCGGAGAAGATCGCACTGGAACTGCACGACACCCTGCTGACCACGGCCAGGACGGTCGTGGTGCACGAGGTCGAAGGTCACCACGCGATGTCCTTCCTGCTCCCCGTGCCCCCGTCCGACGCGGTGGTGAACTCGCTCGTCGAGCAGGGTTTCGGGGTCGCCGTGCGCGGTGCGTCGTCGGGGCGCCTGGTAGGCCCGGAGGCGCTGCGAGTAGGCGCCTCCGCTGCTGCTGAGGCACACCAGTACCGCCGCGAGGGGCGCGCTCTGCGATTCCAGGGCCAACGGTCGTTGCGCGGCCGTCACGGCGTGTCGGACATCCTCGCGTTCACGGCCATAGAGGCCGTCTTACCGCGCGGAACCCACACGGTCGACACGCGCGGGAACTTGGTCCCGTTCTTCCGCGACGGCAAGTTGGTGCTGGTCGTCGACTAGGTTCGGGATGTGCGTGACATCGCTGTCTTCACCGGTTCCGCCCATCCCTCCCTCGCCGCCGAGATCTGTGGTCACCTCGGCGTCGACCTGTCACCCAGCCGCCTGACCCGGTTCGCCAACGACTGCCTCGAGGTGCAGCTGCAGGCGAACTGCCGCGAGCGGGACGTGTTCCTGATCCAGCCACTGGTGCCGCCGGTGCAGGAACATCTCGTCGAACTGCTGCTGATGCTGGACGCTGCCCGTGGCGCGTCCGCCGCGCGCACGACTGTCGTTCTGCCGCACTACGCCTACGCGCGCTCGGACAAGAAGGACGCGCCGCGCATCTCCATCGGCGGCCGCCTGGTCGCCGACCTGATGGTCGCCGCCGGGGCCTCCCGCGTGCTGGCGATGACGTTGCACTCGCCGCAGGTGCACGGCTTCTTCTCCGTGCCGGTGGACCACCTGCACGCACTGCGCGAACTGGCGGCGCACTTCTCCCAGCACGACCTGTCGAACACCGTTGTGGTGTCGCCGGATCTGGGCAACGCCAAGGAGGCCGCGCACTTCGCCCGGATCCTCGGCGTGCCGGTCGCGGCCGGTGCCAAACAGCGGTTCGCGGACGACGAGGTGCAGATCTCGACGGTGATCGGTGACGTGGCCGGGCGGGACGTGATCGTGCTGGACGACGAGATCGCCAAGGGGTCGACCGTCATCGAGCTGCTGGACAAGCTGCGGGAGCGCGGGGCGGGACCGATCCGGGTCGCATGCACGCACGGACTGTTCTCGTCGGGGGCGCTGGACCGGTTGCAGGCGTTCGACGACGTGCTGGAGATCGTCGCGACGAACACCGTGCCGATCCCGCAGGAGAAGGTCGTGCCGAAGTTGAAGGTGCTGTCGATCGCGCCGGCGATGGCCGAGGCGATGCGGCGGATCAACGTGGGCGAGTCGGTGTCGACGCTGTTCGAGGCGCCCTGACACGGGCACTCCGCCGGACGACGCCCGCCGCCGTGAACTCCGCGACCAGTACTGCGATCCGGAGGACGTGTTCGGCTAGGACTTGAGGTGCGCGAGAGCCCTGATCAGCCGGTCCCCCACGTCCGCTGGTCCGGGCATCTTGCGCACCACGGCCCGCTGGTGCGCCAGGCCGTGCAGCCCGAGCCACAACGCCACCGCGTCGCCGTAGAGGTCGTCGCTGCCGTGCGCGATCCCGGCTTCCACGCACGCGCCGAGCACGTCGGCCAGCACGGTGAGGGCCTCGGCGCCCAGTGACTCGAGGTCGGCGTCGGAGATCGAGGTGTCGTCCACCGACGGCGTCCACAGGCCGCCGAACATGATCCGGTAGCGCTGCGGGTGCGCCCTGGCCACGTCCAGGTAGGCGTTGCAGACCGCGAAGAGCCGTTGGCGCGGGTCGGCGCCGGCGTTCTCGTCGGCCTCGCGCAGGGTGGCGGCGAGTCTGTCCATCTCCTGCTGCACCACGGCCAGCATGATCGACGGCTGGTCGGCGAAGTGCGCGTAGATCGACGGCGCCGCGATGCCCGCCTTGCGTGCGACCGAGCGCAGCGTGACCGCGCGTTCGTCGCCGCCTTCGTCCAGCAGCGCGACTGCCGCGGCGATGATCTCTTCCCGCAGCTTCCCGCCTTCACCCCGGCGGTTGCGCCTGCGCGGCTCCGTGTTGGTCACGGCCGTAACCATACACCTGAAAGTTTATGGGCGTTAGGCCTTGCAGTCTTAGACTTACGGGCGTTAGCTTATGGCCGTAAGCACAACGAGCCGAGGAGTCAGCATGATCGCCACCACCACTCGCGCCACCGAGATCGTCCTGCCGGGCGTCGTCGAGCCCGACGGCCTGCACGTCCGGGTCCGCGACCTGCCCGCGCCGGGTCAGGGCCAGGTCGTGCTGCGCATGGACGCCACGGGCGTCTCGTTCGCCGAGCAGCAGATGCGCCTGGGCAAGTACTTCGACCAGCCGCCGTTCCCGTTCGTGCCGGGCTACGACGTGGTCGGCACGGTCGTCGCGACCGGTCCCGGCGTCGACCCGGCGATCACGCTGCACCGGTTCGCCGCGGTCACCAAGGTCGGCGGGTGGGCGAGCCACCTGATCGTCGAGGCCGCCGACCTCGTGCCCGTGCCGGACGGCGTGGAAGCCGCCGCCGCGGAAACCGTCGTGGTCAACGGGGTCACGGCGTGGCAGATGATGTACCGCGTCGCGAAGGTCGAGCGCGGCGACACGATCGTCGTGCTGGGCGCCAACGGCGGTGTCGGGTCGACGTTGGTGCAGCTCGCTCGCCACGCCGGCATCAGGGTGATCGGCACGGCCTCCACGCGTCACCACGACGCGGTGCGCGCGCTCGGCGCGATTCCCGTCGACTACCGCGACCCGAACATGTACGACCGCATCCGTGAGATCGCGCCTGACGGTGTCGACGCGGTGTTCGACCACGTCGGCGGCGAAGGTCTGCACGAGTCGTGGCGGCTCTTGCGCCGTGGCGGTGCGTTGGTCAACTACGGCTCGGCCGCGACGAAGGACGAGCCGGGCAACGCGATGCTGCCGGTGCTGAAGCTGTTCGGACGCCTGATGCTGTGGAACCTGCTGCCCAACGGCAAGCGCGCCGGGTTCTACAACTTCTGGGCCGGCAAGCGCTTCCGTCCCGCCGCGTTCCGCGCGCGGCTGGCCGAGGACCTCTCCGCCGTGCTGCGCCTGGTCGGAGATGGTGTGCTCACGCCGCAGATCGCCGCGCGCATCCCGTTGCGGGAAGCCGCCGCCGCACTGGCGCTGGCCGAGTCGCGCACCGTGCTGGGCAAGGTCGTCATCGTCGCGGAGCCGTGAGCAGGCAGCTCATCGTCGCGGCGGCGACCGCCCTGGTCGACCGGAACCACGCCGTGACGCTGCGGGCCGTGTCTCGCGAGGCGGGCCTGCCCACATCGTCGATCTACCCGCACTTCCCCAACGGCTCGGCGATCCTGCTGGCGGTGTGTCACGCGGCCTTCGCCGAACTCTCCTCCGCCGTCCTCAGCGCTCCCGACGTCCACGCGGCAGGCCTCGCCTACCTGGACTTCGCCGCTGCGCACCCCAGTCGCTACCGCGTGATGTTCGGCGTGTTCGACCTCGCCGAACCGGCACTTCGGTTGTTCACCGCACACACCGCGAACGCCCTGGCGCTCTGGCTGGGTCTGCACGGTCTCGCCCACCAGCGCGCGTCGAGCCGCCGCACGCACGTGTTCTCCGCGGTCGCTCCGCGCCTGATCAACTCACTCGCTTCGGAGGCATTGTCATGATCGCCGCATATCTCGGTTTCGCGTTCGCCTACTTCTTCGGCCACGGTGCCGCGGTGCTGTCCAGGTCAGGTGCCGTGCCCCTGCCGGGCTGGCTCCCGATCGGCTTGCTCGGCGGCGGTCTCCTCGCCGGCACGATCATGGCGACGTCCGCGTCGCTGCGCATCCAGCGCAGGGCATCTCCCGAACGGCGTCGTGCCGAGAAGCTGGTCGGCACGGCGTGGATCACCGGATTCGTCGCGCTGGGGCTGGCGATCACCGGCCTGAGCACCGTGTTCGACGTGCCGGAGCTGCAGACCATCCTCTGGCCGGCGGGTTCGACGATCGTCGTCGGCCTGATCTACATCGCCGAGGGAGCCGTGCGCCGCAACGCGTTGCACTACAACCTCGGCACGTGGCTGGCGTTGGTCGCCGCGGCATCGCTGTTCGTGCCAGCACCAGGCTTCTTCGGTGTGCTGGCGGTGCTGGGCGGCGGCGCCTACCTGGTGGCGGCGTTCCTGGAGCCCCGCCGCCTGGCTGACCGATGAGCCGTCAGTCACGCCGCAGAGCAGCTCACGGCCGGGCGGGCGGGTTCGGGACCGGCGGCGACGAACCCGAACGTGGTGGTTCCCCCGGCGGGGACCACGGCGTTGTAGCCGGCGTTGGTGACGGTCACGGCGGTCGCGTTCTGGGCCAGGGTGCCGTTCCACAGGTTGCCGATGGTGTGGCCCGCGGTTGGCTGCCACGTCACGGTCCAGCCGGTGAGGCCGTTCGGGCTGGTGTTGCGCACGGTCACCTCGGCCTGGTAGCCGCCCGGCCACGAGTTGGTCACCTCGTACCGTGCGTCGCAGGCGTTCGCGGTCGTCGTCGTGGTGGGGTTCGTCTGGGCATTGCCGGGCCGTTCGCCCCGCACGACGGTGCCGATCACAACGCCGGCGGCGACCAGGACGGCCGCACCGGCGACCATCGCGATCACCTTGCGCGGCACGTGCCGGCGCGCGAGAAGCTGCCGCGTCCCGCTCTTCGGAGGCCCAGCGGGCAGCGGCAGTCCTTCCGCGACCGCGGCGAGCAGCTTGTGGGCCTCGGCCATCGTCGGGCGTTCGGCAGCGTCCCGGCGCAGGAGGCGCAGCAGCACTTCGTTGAGCGGGCCACCCGACCGCGGCGGCTCGAACTCCGCGCGGACCACGCGTTGCAGCAGCGCATAAGGGTTCTCGTCCACACCGAACGGCGGTGCGCCCTCCAGCGCCGCGTAGAGGGTCGCGCCGAGGGAGAACACGTCGGAGGCGGACGTCGCCTCCTCGCCCGCCGCCACCTCCGGCGCCAGGAAAGCCGGCGTGCCGACGATCAGGCGGGCATCGTTCACCGTGCCCTCGCCGACCGCGCGGGCGACGCCGAAGTCGGTGATCTTCGCGATGCCGTCTTCCGCGAGCAGGACGTTGAACGTCGAGACGTCCCGGTGCACGATGCCCTCGGCGTGCGCCGCCGCCAGCGCGGCGGCGATCTGCCTGCCCACGGCCGCGACCACGCCCGGCGGCAGCGCGCCCCGATCGGCGATCAGCGCCGCGAGGCTGCGGGAGGGCAGGTACTCCAGCACCAGACAGGGCTTGCCGTCGTGCTCGACGACCTCGTGCACGCTGATCGCGTGCGGGTGCCGCAGCCGACCGGCGACCCGGCCCTCGCGCAGCATCTGCGCCACCGCTTCGGGGGACCGCCGGTCCGTGTTGAGCAGCTTGACGGCGACCACGCGGTCGAGGCGCTCGTCGCGCGCCTGCCAGACAACGCCCATGGACCCGTGGCCGATCGACGACATCAGCCGGTACCGCCCGGCGATCACCTCACCTTGCTCTGGCACAGGTCGACGCTACTTGCCTGAGCCGACCATCGGCCACCTTCGTCGATCAACTGCTGTGGGTTCTAAAGCTGCACACGCACCGTGACGCGCCCCTTGTCGTCACGGTGCGATGTCGCGTGTCCGGTCCGTTGCGCACCATCGAGCTCGAGTGTGAGCGGGCCACCTTCACCGCTGAAGTTGCGCCACCACGTCTTCGCGTCCGGCATCATCACCTGGATGTCGACGACGTCGCCGCCCTTGCGTTGGTAGCTAACGGGCGTGGAGAACGTACGGCCAGAACGCCGCCCTGTGTAGGACACGACGGTGATGCTCTTGCGGACGAGCTTCCCGACGAGCGGCGCGTCCCGCAGTCCGACGATCAGCCTGTTCAGGCGACGTGCGGTCGGTCCCTTGAAGTTCATGCACCCCAACGTAGTCTCGTAAGTGGAGAGCACCGTCCACTTGGCGTGAAGTGAGAAGAAGTGACAGCCGAACCGTCTCAGATGCGTGCCGACGCGCGCGAGAACCGCGCACGGGTGCTGGCCGTCGCACGGGAGTTGTTCGCGCAACGCGGCCTGGACGTGCCGATGGCCACGATCGCCCGACGCGCGGGCGTCGGCGTCGCCACGTTGTACCGCCGCTTCCCCACCAAGGAAGCGCTGGTCGTGGAGGCGTTCACCGAGCAGTTCGCGCTCTGCCAGGCCGCCATCGACGAGGCGCTGATCGACCCCGACCCGTGGCGCGGCTTCTGCACGGTGATCGAGAAGGTGTGCGTGCTGCAGGCGAGCGACCGAGGGTTCACCGCCGCGTTCGTCGCGTCGTTCCCCGACCTGCACACCGAGGTGCGCGACCGCACGTGGCACGGTTTCGCCGCATTGGTGCAACGGGCCAAGGACAGCGGCAGCCTGCGCGCGGACTTCTCACCGCACGACCTGACGCTGGTGCTGATGGCCAACGGCGGACTCGCGAGTGCGCCCGTCGAGGTGGCGGTGGCGGCGTCGCAGCGGCTGGTCGCCTACCTGCTGGAGGCGTTCCGCAGCGGCACGGACCAGCTGCCGCCGGCCGTGCCGCTCAGCCTCGACCTCGTGCTCCGGTAGGTGTTCCGATCAGCCCGGATGCGCGCCGACGGTGTCGCGGATCTGCTCGCCCAGGTCGGACGCGCCCATCCGCGCGCAGTGGGCGCAGCAGAAGAACTGGCCCTCCACCTCCACGCCGTGCCCGATCACCCGGCAGTCGCAGTGCTCGCACCGGGGCGCGAGGCGTTGGATCGCGCACTCGAAGCTGTCGAACGTGTGCACGCCGCCGCCGACGGTGCGCACCTCGAAGGCCATCCAGTACTCGTTGCCACAGACGTCACAGGTCGCCATGGGCGGAAGACTGCGACAGGTCAGTCAGGTCGGCAACTCGAGTGGTCGAGTTGCGCGACCAGGGTTTTCGGGGCAATCACCCGATAGGCGTCCTCCACCAGGTCCGCCACGACGTCCCAGTCGACCTCGACGTCGAGGTACACGCCGAGCCAGCCGCGGTGGCCGACGTAGGGCGGGCGGAAGTAGCTCTCCGGGGCCTGGGCGACAAGCGTCTGCTGGACGTCCGGGCCCGCCGCGCACCAGAACGCCCGCCGGTCGTCGTGGTGGTGGTCGGCGAACATCACGAAGGTCTTCTTGCCCCGGACGAACCACGTGGGCTCGCCGTGGCTCAGGCGTTCCGTCACCTCTGGCAGTGCCAGGCAGAGCCGGCGCAGGTGTTCGAGTGCGTCCACCCGGACATCCTGCGCCTCTTCCGGTGGACTATCAGCCGATTCCGGAACGGATCGCGCTGATCAGCTCGCCGTTGCCCGTGTCGCCGGAGAGCTCCCAGAAGAACACGCCGCCCAGGTTCTGGCCGCTCGCCCACGAGATCTTGCTGCGGACCGTGGCCGGGGTGTCGTAGCTCCACCACTGGCTGCCGCACTTGGCGTACGCGGTGCCGGCGACGGTGCCGTTGGCGGGACAACGGGTCTTGAGCACCTTGTAGTCCTCGATGCCCGCCTCGTACGTGCCCGGCGCGGCGCCTGTCGCGGTGCCACCGGGTGCGGACTGGGTCACGCCGGTCCAGCCGCGGCCGTAGAAACCGAGGCCCAGCAACATCTTGTTCGCCGGAATGCCCTTGCTCTTGAGCTTCTGGATCGCCGCGTCGGTGTTGAAGCCCTGCTGCGGGATGCCGGCGTAGCTGGTGAGCGGCGAATGCGGTGCCGTCGGGCCCTGGGCCGCCCACGCGCCGAAGAAGTCGTACGTCATCGGGTTGTACCAGTTCACGTACTGCGCGGCGCCCGCGTAATCGGCCTTGTCGATCTTGCCGCCGGTCGAGGCGTCGGCGGTGATCGCGGCGGTCACGAGGTTGTTGCCGCCGAAGCGGGCGCGGACGGCCTGCATCAACGTCTTGAACGAGTTGAAACCGCTGGTGTCACAGGTGAGCCCGCACGCGTTGGGGTACTCCCAGTCGATGTCGATGCCGTCGAACACGTCCGCCCAGCGCGGGTCCTCGACGAGCTTGTAGCAGGAGTCCGCGAACGCCGCCGCCGCGCTCGGACTGCTCGCCGCCGCCGGGAAACCGCCGGACCAGGTCCAGCCGCCGAACGAGAAGAGCACCTTGAGGTTCGGGTGCAGCTTCTTCAGCTTGCGCAGCTGGTTGAAGTTGCCGCGCAACGCACCCGTGTCCCAGGTGTCCGACGTACCGTCCACAGAGGACGCTGCGTCGTAGAACTTGTCGTAGTCGGCGTAGGCGTCACCGAGCACGCAACGGCCGCCGGAGACGTTGCCGAACGCGTAGTTGATGTGCGTGAGCTTGCTGGACGAGCCGGACGTGCGGATGTTCTTGACGTGGTAGTTGCGCTGGTAGACGCCCCACTGCACGAAGTAGCCGACGACGCGGTTCGTGATCGCCTGGGCTCCGGGGTCCGAAGCCGCCTGGGATGCCGGTGCCGCAAGGGTGGCTGCCGTGAAGAGGGCTGTCGCGGCCGCGATGATTCTGCGCCTGAACATGGCGGTCTCCTCGATGGGTGACGGCGCGGCGGCGCTGCTCACAAGCTAAGTGGACTAGACCACTGTCGTCAACAGGTGAACCGGGAACAGCGCCGGGCCGTACGGGAATGAGGAAAGGCGGAAGCCAGGGAGGGTGGTGGGGGCGTCCCCGCGTGAGCGGGACCGGCCGGATTCGAACCGGCGTTCTCCCTCCGTGGCGGAGGGCGCGTCGACCACTGCGCTACAGGCCCCATCGCACTGCGTGACTCCACCCTAGTCGGCGAAGTCCGGGCCGTATGCCCGGCGAAAGTGTTGGACCCAATAAGGTTCATGCACCAACCTCGGACTGGACGGTGTCGTGCCAGGGATCGACTACTACGAGTTGCTCGGTGTCGGCCGGGGCGCGAGCGCCTCGGAGATCAAGTCGGCCTACCGCTCTCTCGCCAAGGTCATGCACCCGGACGCGGGTGGGACGTCCGGCAGTTTCCGCATGCTCCAGGAGGCCTACGAGACGCTGAAGGACCCGGTCCGGCGCGCCGACTACGACCGTCCGGCCGCGCCGCCATCGCCGGTCGTTCGCCCGCAAGCACGGCCGCGACCTCGCCGAACGGGCCACACGGGCCGGTTGCGCGACTTCGGCGACGACCCGAACTACACGGCACCGCGACCGCGCGTCGACCTCGGTTCGATGGACTGGTGGAACCGCATCGACCTGGGTCAGCGGGTCCGCTACGTGCCCGCGGCGGGCCTTGGTCACGCCCCGGCGGCCGCCGCCATCGGTGGGTGGTTCGTCCTGCTTCTCCCGTTGGCGATGCCGCTGTCACCGCTGCTCCTGGCCGTCTGGCTGCCGCTCGTGGCGGGCGCCGGTTACGGGGCGTTCCGGTTGGTGCGCCGCTACATGGCCACGGCGCGGGCCGAACGGGCGTTCGCCGGGGAGTACGACGGGAACACGATTTTCGGCCGTCCGGGTGAAAACAGACGCGAACGGCTGACCGCCGGACTGCTGACCGAGTACATGACGCAGCTACCGGGAGTGCGCATCTTCCACGGCCTCGCGTGGCCGGGCTCCGTCTTCACCGACATCGACCACGCCCTGCTCTGCGGCCGCCGCCTCGTCCTGATCGAGTCGAAGTCGTGGCTGCCCGGCCACTACTACTGCGACGAGGACGGCGAGCTCTGGCGCAACGGCCACCCGTTCCGCGGCGGCGGCTCACAGCTGCCCGACGGCATCGAGCGCTTCGCCGAAATGCTCCCCTGGCTCGAGATCCGCGGCGCCCTGATCGTCTACCCGAGCCGGTCGGGCGAGGTCACCTGCGACGACGACCTCGACTTCGAGGTGCCGCCGATGACACCCGAGCAGTTCGTCCGCGAGATCGGCGACTGGCTGGCCGACGACCCGGCCACGGTCGACCGCGAGGCCCTGCGCGTGCTGGTGCGCCAGGTGGTGTCCGAGGTCCGTGTCGCCGGCGCCTAGCCCCTCGATCGGACCAGGAAGAACCCGGCGACCGCGCCGGCCAGAATCGCTGGCCCGTGAATGTCGGTGATCACGCTCAGCACGACCGCACCCACGAGCACCACCGCGGCCAGAACGAACTGACGACGAATTGGCGCGATCAGCACATAGACGGCCAACGCGCCGAGCAGCCCGCAAAAAGCGACCGAGACACCCCCGGAATACGGCTGCCACAACTCCCCGATGCTGTGCCCCGCGAGTGCTCCGACCGCCAGCAACACGATCACTCGGCCCGTTCCGAACGTCCGCTCGGCGACGGTCCCCACCACCGCCGCCAGCACTCCCAGCCCGATCACGGAAGTCAGCGGATCAGGCTGAACCAGCACGGGCGAGATCAACCGCCACACCTGGCCTGCCATCAGCGCTTCCGGATCCCGGCGCACCGCCAGAAAAAGCCCGGTGACCCCGAGGTGGTACAACGCGGTGCAAATCGCCCAACAAGCAAGAACGACAATCGTCGCGATCGGCACACGGGTTCGCACACCGGTCAACTTCGGCAGCGCGGCGACCTTTTCCGTCATTCCGCAATCATAAAAATCCGTGATGACACCGTGCTGACATCACCAAAAGTCGTGCCCTCACGTCCGGCATGTCAGGATTGCCGCCATGACCCGCACGCTTTGCCTCGCGCAGAACCCCGACGCCGACGCCCTGCTGGCGGAGGACAGGTTCGCGCTGTTGCTCGGCATGCTGCTGGACCAGCAGATTCCGATGGAGAAGGCGTTCTCCGGCCCCAAGGTCCTCGCCGACCGCATGAACGGCCTGGACGTGCACCGCATCGCCGAGGCCGACCCGGAGTCCTTCGCCACGATCATGGCCACCCCGCCCGCCGTGCACCGCTTCCCCGGTTCCATGGCCAAGCGGGTGCAGGCGCTCAGCCAGTTCGTCGTCGAGCACTACGACGGCGACGTCACGCGGATCTGGGCCGAGGGCGACGGGGCGACGGTCTTCAAGCGGCTCAAGGCGTTGCCCGGGTTCGGCGAGCAGAAGGCCAAGATCTTCCTGGCCCTTTTGGGCAAACAGTTCGACGTTCGACCCCAAGGCTGGCGCGAGGCCGCCGGGCACTACGGCGAGGAAGGAAGCCGACGTAGCGTCGCCGACGTCACGGACCAGAAGTCGTTGCTCGAGGTGCGCGACTTCAAGAAGGCCGCCAAGGCCGCGGCGAAGAAGTAGCCCGGAAGTTCACCGTCTGGTCCACTGGACGCACGCCGCCAGCCCGAACGAGGTGCCACCGTGCCTCGTGAGAGAAGGGGCGGTTGCGTTGCGCATCAAGGCGATCAGCGTTTTCACGGTCCTCGCGCTGGGTCTGGTGACCAGTCCCGCGCAGGCCGCCACGACGTGGCCGGGTGACTCCGCCACGAAGTACGCGGACGGGTCCGGTGTCTTCGGCAAGAACCTCAGCGGGCTCTCGTTCGAGAACGCGAACGTCGTGTGGGCGGTGAAGAACAGCCCGTCCACGCTCTACCGGCTCGTGCCGAGCGGCAGCACGTGGAAGATCGACCAGAAGAGGTCGCTCACCTTCGCGAACGGGCAGGGCGACCCCGATGCCGAAGGGGTCGTGAGCACGCCGGACGGGCTCTTCGTCGCGGTCGAGCGCGACAACGACGACGGTGACGTGAGCACGCCGATGATCCTCAAGTACGGCACCGGCAGCAACGCGGTCGCCGAGTGGGAGCTCGGCGGCATGCCGGACGTCGATCCCAACGACGGGCCCGAGGCCATCTCCTGGGTGCCGGACTCGTACCTCACCCGGAACGGCTTCAAGGTCGACGGCGGCAGCACGTACGACCCCGCCGCCTACCCCGGCCACGGCAGCGGGCTGTTCTTCGTCGGACTGGAGGCCACCGGCGAGGTCTACGTGTACGCCCTGCAGGGCACGGAAGCCGTGCTGCTGAGCACGTTCGACAGCGGCCACGCGCAGGTGATGGACCTGGAGTTCGACGGCAGCAGGCTGTGGGCCCTCTGCGACAACAACTGCAGCGGGCGCACCACGACGCTCGCCATCAGCAGCGGGGCGTTCAGGGTCACGGCGACGTACAACCGGCCGTCGACGCTGCCGAACGTGAACCTCGAAGGTTTCGCCTTTTCGCCGAACTGCGTCAACGGCAAGAAGGTCGTGTTGTGGTCGGACGACGACAACACGAACAGCCACGCACTGCGCAGCGGTTCGTTGAACTGCACGGTCTGAGCCCGGATTGTCGGGGTGCGGAACTAAGCTCCCGCGCGTGACCGCACCCCACATCCCCGGCCTGACCGACCTGAGACCGTTGGGCGCAGGTGGATTCGCCACCGTCTACCGCGCCCACCAGGCACAGCTCGGCCGCGACGTCGCGGTCAAGATCGACAACCGCGTCCTGGCCGACGAGCGCGACCGGAGGAGGTTCCTCCGCGAGGCGCACGCCGCCGCCAAGTTGTCGGGGCATCCGCACGTCGTCGGGGTGCACGACGCGAACATCACCACGCAGGGCACGCCGTACATGGTCATGGAGCTGTGCACCGGCGGTTCGCTCGCCGACCAGCTGGACGCGCGCGGGCCGTTGCACCCCGAGCAGGTGCGCGACCTCGGGGTCAAGCTCGCGGACGCTCTGGCCGCGGCGCACCAGGAAGGCGTGCTGCACCGGGACATCAAGCCGGGCAACATCCTCGTCGACCGCTACGGCACGCCGAAGCTCGCCGACTTCGGGCTCGCGGCGCTGCTGGACGCGCAGGGCGGCAGCACGGTCACGCGTGACGCCCTGAGCCCGAGCTACGCGCCGCCGGAAGCGTTCGCGATGGCCGAACCCACGCCACAGGCCGACGTCTACTCGCTCGCCGCGACGCTCTACACGTTGCTCGCGGGCAAGCCGCCGCGCCCGGTGCCGTGGCCGATCACCTCGTTCGACCAGCTCGGCGAGATCCTGCGCCGGCCCGTGCCCGCGGTGAACGGGGTGCCGCCGGCCCTGCACGAGACGCTGGCGAGGGCACTGCACCCGGACGCGAACCTGCGCACGCCGAGTGCCGCGCAGTTGCGCGACGAGCTGCGCGATCCGATGCGGCAGCCCACGGTGCCGGTGACGCCGCCGCCCAAGCGCAGGACGTGGCCGCTGGTCGCGGCCGCGGCGGGACTTGTCGTCGTGATCGTCGCGGGTGTGCTCACGTGGAACTTCCTCACCAAGGAACAGGCAACCGCTCAGGGCCCTGGGCCCGCCACGACGCAGCAGGGTGGTGCGGAGGACGTGCCGCCGTTCCTCAAGAAGTGCGACAGCGGGTTCTGCATCGACAAGTCGACCTGCTACGCCGGAATCAACCACTCGGGTGGGCAGCCGGCCACGGCTCGGCGCCGGGCGAGTTGCTCCGAGGAGCACTTCTGGGAGGCCTTCGCCGGTGGCTGGCTCTCCGGTGACATCCCCAACGCTGACCCCGACGACCTGGCGAAGTCTCCCGAGTTGGCGAAGACCTGCACGCCCGAGGTCATGAAGGCCAACACCAAGCCTGGTGTCGACACCACGGGCTGGGCGATCACAGCGGTCGGGTTCAAGGAAGGCACTCGCAACTACTACCTGTGCTTCGCGGCAGAAGAAGGCGTGGGAGAGACGGTCACCAGCGCGTTCGGCAGCTGACTAGGATCCCCTCGACGAACGTCCTGGGGGGATCATGAAGAAGCTTCGCGCGCTCACCGCGGGTATCGCCGTCGTGGGTTCGTTGCTCGTCAGTGCCCCGGCGGCTCAGGCAGCCGCCGGGTGCTGGCAGTCGGGCGCCCACGCCGGCTACTCGACCACCTACACCTGTCAGATCTGGCGCGGCAACCACCTGTGGGCGATGTACGGGCCGGGCAAGCTGACCCCGATCGGCAACGTCGAAGGTGTGCTCAACGCGGGCAACAGCTGGTTCGTCTGCCAGATGAGGTTCGGGATCAAGCTGGAGTACGGGCCCGTCAAGAACGACTGGTTCGCCTACACCCTGGGAGACAACGGGTACTGGGGCTGGGTCAGCGCGACGCACTTCTCCGCCGGCGGCAACTGGGAGCCCGTCCCCGGACTCGGCTACTGCCCCAGTGGCTTCGGGAGCACCGCCACCTACCCCGGCGAGCGTCCGGTGCCGCACACCTGGCAGCTCCCCGGTCCTGACCGCGAGTCCAAGGTGTCGGTCAACTGAACAAATCCACTTGCGACGGTCACTAACGTAGAACGACGTGCGTGTCCACGCCGATTTGATCATTGCCGGCTTTCGAAGGTACTCGACCTACCGACAAGCGATGCTGGCCGGAATGACCACCAACGTGGTCTTCGGCCTGCTGCGACTCGCCATCATCGCCGCCGCGCTCAAGGCGGCGGGCGGCGCGATCGCGGACTACGACATCGCTGCCATCAACACCTACGTCTGGATCGGGCAGGGGCTGCTCGGGTTCGTCCTCCTGTGGGGCAACAACGAGCTCGCCGAGCGCGTGCGATCCGGTGACGTAGTAGTAGACCTTTATCGGCCATGGCACCTGCAGGGCGCGCTGCTCGCCCAGGACGTCGGGCGCGGCGGGTTCGCGTTCCTGACGAGGCTCGCGCCGCCGATGGCGTTCGGCATGCTGCTGTTCCCCTTCCAGTTCCCCGAGAACCCGGCGCGGTGGCCGCTGTTCCTGCTCAGCGCCACGATCGCGCTGGTGATCAGCTTCGGGGTGCGGTTCCTGGTGGAGCTCAGCGCGTTCTGGCTGCTCGACAACCGCGGGCTGTACGGGTTCTGGAACGTCTCCTCCGGCCTGCTGTGCGGGTTGACCGTGCCCATCGCGTTCTTCCCCGAGTGGGCGCGCGACGCGTTGTGGGCCTCGCCGTTCCCGGCGTTGCTCCAGGCGCCGATCGACGTGTTCCTCGGCCACGGCAGCGTCGCGAAACTCCTGCTGTACCAAGTGTTCTGGGCCGCGGTGATCCTCGGGATCGGGCACGTCGCGCTGCAACGCGCCGTGCGCAAGGTGGTGGTCCAGGGTGGCTGAGTTCATCTACCCCAAGCTCATCGGCGCGAAGCTCAGGAGCCAACTCGCTTACCGCGCCTCGTTCGCAGTCGACTTCGTGTCGCAGGTGCTGGCTCAGTGCTACGAGCTGATCGTGATTCTGGTGCTGTTCAGCCAGGTCAACGCGCTCGGCGGCTTCACCAGGGACGAAGTGCTGCTGATGTACGCGTTCGCGGGCGCGGCGTTCGGGGTCGCGGACCTCTTCGCCGGGCAGCTCGACAACCTGCCGACCTACATCCGCACCGGCAGCTTCGACGTGCTGCTGATGCGGCCGCTCGGCACGTTGCCGCAGATCATGTGCTCCGACATCAGGTTGCGCCGGATCGGGCGCATCACGAGCGCGCTCGGCGTCATGATCTACGCGCTCACGCACGTCCCGATCGACTGGACACCGGCGAAGGTCCTGCTGACGATCGCGACTCCCCTGGCGGGCACGGTCATCTACAGCTCGGTCTGGGTGGTCGCCTGCTCGATCTGCTTCTGGATCGTCGAGGGACGCGAGTTCGCCAACGCCGTCACGTACGGCAGCAACTCCTTCACGTCGTACCCGATCAACGTCTACTCGCGGCCGCTGCGCTGGGTGATGGCGTTCGTCGTGCCGGGTGCGTTCGTGGCGTACTACCCGAGCCTCGCGCTGCTCGGGAAGCAGGACCCGCTCGGCCTGCCGGGCTGGGTCGGCTGGACATCACCGCTCGTCGCGGCGCTGGCGGCGGTCGTCGCCGGGCTCGTGTGGCGGTTCGCGGTCAGGCACTACCGGGGAACGGGATCATGATCGAGGTCAGGGAGCTCCGCAGGGAGTTCAAGGTCGCCACGTCGAAAGGCCTGCGGCGCAACTACAAGACCGTCACGGCGGTCGACGACGTCTCGTTCGACGTGCAGGCCGGGGAGGCCGTCGGGTACGTCGGGCCGAACGGCGCCGGCAAGTCCACGACGATCAAGATGCTGACCGGGATCCTGGTGCCCACCAGCGGCCACCTCCGGGTGAGCGGCGTGGATCCGTCGAAGCAACGACGCGATCTCGCCAAACGCATCGGCGTGGTGTTCGGCCAGCGCAGCCAGCTCTGGTGGGACCTCCCGCTGGGCGACAGCTTCGACCTGCTCAGGTCGATCTACCGGGTGAGCGCGGCCGACTACCGCACGCGGCTCGACGAGTGCGTCGAGCTCCTCGGCCTGCAGGAGCTGCTGATCACCCCGGTGCGGCAGCTCTCGCTGGGGCAACGGATGCGCGGCGAGATCACCGCCGCTCTCCTGCACGCGCCGGAGTTGCTCGTGCTCGACGAACCGACGATCGGCCTGGACCTCGAGTCCAAGGAACGACTCAGGGAGTTCCTCGCGGACATCAACACCCGCCGCGGCACGACGCTCCTGCTCACCACGCACGACCTGGACGACATCGAACGCCTCTGCCCGCGGCTGATGGTGATCGACCACGGCCGGGTGCTCGCCGACGGACCGCTCGCGGAGCTGCGCGCCGAGGTCACGCCCGAACGCGAGCTGGTCATCGACCTCAGGGAACCCGGACCAGCACCGGACGTCCCAGGAGTGACGGCGGTGCGCAGCGAGGCGGGAGGGCTGCGGCACCACCTCACGTTCAGGAGAGCGGAGACGACGGCGGCTCAGTTGATCACCCAGGTGGTGCGGCAGGTGGAGGTCCACGACCTCGCCGTCGTGGAGCCGGAAATCGACGACGTCATCCGCAAGCTCTACCAACGCCAGGTTCAACAGAACACCAGTCGGTAGAGTCATGAGTAGTAGAACCGGACAGTTCGGGCACGAGGGAGAGCGAATGCGCGTAGTTGGAACGCTGGCAGCAGCCGTCATCGCGTTGGGTGGCCTGACGGCCTGCGACACGATCCAGGGAGTCAGCCAAACTGCGGACAAGGTGAAGCTGTGCGCCGACGCGATCCAGCTGCTGGGCTTCTCACCGAGCTCGACCGACCCGCAGAAGGCGCTGGAGGAGACCAAGGCCAAGGCCACCGAGCTGGAGAAGCTCGCATCTTCCTCGCCTGACGAGCAGGTGAAGAAGGCGCTCGACGAAGCGGCGAAGGGGATGCAGAACGTCAACTCCGCGGCGGACTGGGTGACCCAGAAGGCCGCGCTCGTCGAGAAGGTCTCCACCGCCTGCGGCGGATGAGCACTTGAGCCGTTGTCTGAAGTGCCTTGAAACGAGTTTCACGGCCTTCAGACAGCCGTCGCCTTGCGGCGGCGACGTTGGCCCACACCGGGTGATGCGGGTCTTCCCGTGGCGGTACCCGTTGCCCACACGGTGTGGGTCTGACGTGGGTTTCCATCGGGCGTGTTTACCGTCCCGGCGCAACTCGCCGTGGACGTGCCCTCTGCTGTCCTGCCGACGAGTCCGGCGAGACAGCGGGCTGCGTTGAGGTCGCGATCGAGCACGAGTCCACACTCGTCGCAGCGGTACATCCGGACGCGCAGCGGCAGTTTGGCTTTCACCGCGCCGCAGTCCGAGCAGGTCTTCGAGGACGGATACCAGCGGTCGGCGACGACCAGGCGGGCACCGCCCCAGGCGGTCTTGTAGCTGACCTGCCGCCGCACTTCGCCCATGCCGACGCAGGCGATGTGGCGGGCCAGGCGGCGGTTGCGCAGCATGCCGGACACGTTGAGTTCTTCCAGCACGATCGTGCCGAAGCTGCGGACGAGGCGAGTAGTGAGCTTGTGCAGCCCGTCCCGGCGAGCGTTCGCAACCCTCGCGTGCAGCCGCGTGATGCGGGCTTGGGTTCTGCGCCACCGGTTTGACGGGATCTGGCCAGTGCGTTTGTCCGGGCCGGTCCGGCGGGCAGCCTGGCGTTGCAGGCGACGCAACTCGCGCAACACGACTGCAAGATGCCTTGGGTTCGGCACGATGTCGCCAGTCGACAGCACCGCGAGCGACGTCACGCCGAGGTCTACGCCGACCGCCGAGCCCGGTTGTGCGGGTGCCGGGTCGGTGCGGGTGATCTGCACGGAGAACGAGCAGAACCAGCGCCCTCCTCGGTAGGACACGGTGGCCGACCGGATCCGAGCGGTGCCACGCTCGACGTGGCGGGCGAGCTTGCGGGTGGACTCGTGCGTGCGCACCAGGCCGACGCGCGGCAGCTTCACGTGCCGCCGATCACCGTCTGACAGGCCGAACGCGCCGGTGGTGAACCGGCACGACAACCCGCTGCGTTTGCCCTTGAACCGCGGGAAACGGACCTCGAGCCCGTGCCGCGTACCGGCACGGCAGTCCCGCCAGTTCGTCAGCGCCGTAGCGAGGTTGGCAAGACCGGACGAGTACGCCTCCTTGGAGTTCTCTGCCCACCACGGCGCCACCGCGTGCTTGGCCTGGTTCCAGTCCTTGCGCAAGCCGTAGGCCAACCACGACA
Source organism: Lentzea aerocolonigenes (assembly GCF_000974445.1). GTDB lineage: Bacteria > Actinomycetota > Actinomycetes > Mycobacteriales > Pseudonocardiaceae > Lentzea > Lentzea aerocolonigenes. Next base: position 159,656 of record NZ_BBOJ01000016.1, on the reverse strand, counting down.
CCGACGGGGTGAGCTGGCTGTCCGGAATGTTGTAGGACTTCTCGGCGGCACGCTGCTCCAGGTTCGCCTTGATCCGCGCCAAACCCCAGTTGAACGCGTACCTCTGCCCACCACAGTGCGACCGCAGGGGCCGGTACGCCTGGATCACCGTGACCATCTCGCCGTCACGGTAGCGAACAACACCGACAGGCAATTGAGCCCTGTTGCGCGCCTCCGGTGTCGGCCTAGGCTTTACGGCGTCCACTGCGCCATGCCTCACGCCGCACACCGGAGGTGTTGCAGCACCATGCAAGCAACAGTTGGTGACAGGCTCCACGTCCACAGCCGCTCCGTCGGGCTCGAGGAGCGACTGGGCGAGATCCTCGAAGTGCGCGGGACCGACGGCCAGCCGCCGTACCTGGTCCGCTTCAACGACGGCCACGAGGGCCTCGTCTTCCCCGGACCCGACTGCATCGTCGAGCCGCGGGGCGAGATCTAACCGAGCACCGTCGCGATCAGCTCCTCGGCCAGCTGAGGGGTCGCTGCCGCCACGCCTGACCACCGGTGGGTCAGGTCGGGCTCGAACGTGAACGGGCGCCCGCGCAGGTCGACGAGCACCCCACCCGCGGCGGGCACGGTGACCAGGGCCGTCGCGAGGTCCATGATCCGGTGCGTGTCGCTGCCCGGATCGATGAAGGCGTCGACGGTGCCCTCCGCGACGAGCATGGTCTCCAGGCAGGTCGTGCACAGCACGCGGATGCGGTCGGCGCGGTTCGCGATGCGCAGCCACGCGTCCTGCGTGCCGGTCTTCGGGCGCATCAAACACACGGCCGCGCCGTCCAGCGACGTGCGTCCGGTCGTGCGGAACGACGTCGGGACTCCTGCGCGCGCGTGCCACGCACGGCCCGTGTCGAACCACGTCGTAAGGGCTTCTTTGGCCGTGCCGTCCTCAACGAGCGCGCCGGCGAAGCACGAGAGAGGAACGCCGAACGCGGCGTTCGCGGACCCGTCGACCGGGTCGATGACGAGGGTGATCGAGGAGCCGTTGTCGACGAACCCGGCTTCCTCGGAGAGCAGGTTCACGCGGTTGCGGTGAATCGACTCCAACACCGCGTCCTCGACGATGCGATCAACGCGCATCGTCGGTGTTCCGTCCGCGCCGTCCGCCACTTCTTCGCGGAGCTCGATGCGCGTGTGCAGAGATCGGGCGCGTCCGTACGCCGCTGACGCCGCGCGGGCGGCGTCAGCGAGCGCAGGATGCACGTCTTCGGAGAGCTGTGGCTGGGGAACGTCCCATGGAATCCGCACGTTCCCCACATTGCCACGTCTCAGATCAGGCCGAGGCCCTTCACCGCGTCGCGCTCCTCGACCAGCTCGGCCACGGAGGCGTCGATGCGGGCACGGGAGAACTCGTCGATCTCCAGGCCCTGGATGATCTCGTACGAACCACCGGAGCAGCGGACCGGGAACGACGAGATGATGCCCTCGGGCACGCCGTACGAGCCGTCCGACGGGATGGCCATCGAGGTCCACTCGGTGCCGTTGACCCAGTCGTAGATGTGGTCGATGGCGGCGTTCGCGGCCGAAGCGGCCGAGGAAGCGCCACGGGCCTCGATGATGGCCGCGCCGCGCTTGGCGACGGTCGGGATGAAGTCGTTCTCGAGCCACGCCTGGTCGTTCACGGCCTCGGCGGCGGTCTTGTCGCCGACCTTGGCGTGGAACAGGTCCGGGTACTGGGTGGCCGAGTGGTTGCCCCAGATCGTCATGTTCTGGATGTCGGTGACCGCGACGCCCAGCTTCTTGGCGAGCTGCGACAGGGCGCGGTTGTGGTCCAGGCGCGTCATCGCGGTGAAGCGCTCGCGCGGGACGTCCGGCGCGTGCTGCTGGGCGATGAGGGCGTTGGTGTTGGCCGGGTTGCCGACCACGAGGACCTTGACGTCGTCCGCGGCGCCGGCGTTGATCGCCTCGCCCTGCGGCTTGAAGATGCCGCCGTTGGCCTCGAGCAGGTCGCCGCGCTCCATGCCCTTGGTGCGGGGGCGGGCGCCGACGAGCAGGGCCACGTTCACGCCGTCGAACGCGGTCTTCGCGTCGTCGGTGATCGTGATGCCCTTCAGCAGCGGGAAGGCGCAGTCGTCGAGCTCCATCGCGGTGCCCTCGGCGGCCTTCAGCGCCGGGGTGATCTCCAGCAGCCGCAGGTTGACCGGGGTGTCCGGGCCCAGCAGGTGGCCGGAAGCGATGCGGAAGAGCAGTGCGTAGCCGATCTGGCCGGCTGCACCGGTGACAGTGACGTTCACGGGCGTGCGGGTCATGAGCCTTCCCGAATGACGGTCCTCGTTGACGTCGGGCAGGTCGCCCGGCGACCCGCACGTTACCAACACGTGGCCAATGCGAGAGTGTGAGAGTGGACAACCCTCTCGAAGAGGTCGGCGAGGACTACGCCGATGCGAACCTGCCGGGACAGCGCTGGGAGAAGCGGTCTTTCACCGACTGCGACTTCACCGAAGCCGATCTTCGCGAGCTCGTCACGAGCGGGTGCACGTTCACCCGGTGCGACTTCACCCGGACGGACCTCGGCGAGTCCAGGCACCACGCGACGGCGTTCCGGCAGTGCACCTTCGACCGCACGGTGCTGACGCGTTCCTCGTTCACCTCGTGCAGCCTGATGGGCTCGAACTTCGTCGACTGCGTGCTGCGGCCGATCACCTTCACGGAGGTGGACTTCACGCTCGCGTCGTTCGTGAAGGCGCCGCTGCACGACCTGAAGCTGGGCGGGCAGCGGTTCCGCGAGACGAACCTCAGCGAGGCGGATCTGCGCAACACCGACCTGAGCGCGGCCGATCTGATGGGCGCGCGGCTGCTCGACGCCAAACTGGACGGTGCGGACCTGCGCGGGGCGAAGATCGACGCGAACGGGCTCCGGCAGGCCAAGCTCGCCGGAGCCCTGATCGACATCGACACGGCGATCGCGTTCGCCGCGGCCTACGGACTGGTCGTGTCGTGAGTGGCCGGGGTCGCCGGCCACTCACGACAGTCAGTCAGCTGATCCCGTGATCTCGACGAGCACGCCGTCCGCGACCATCTCCTCGATCGCCTTCGGCAGCAGGTAAGCGGTTCCGCCACCGGGCTGCTCGAACCACGGCACGGCCACACCGGTCAGCACCTCGAGCGGGCGGCGCAACCGGTACACGCGGTACGGGCGGTTGATCCACGACGGCACCAGGCTGCGTTCCGGGAACGGCGTGCCCGCCACGTAGACGAGGTTGCCGGTCTGGTCGCCGTAGCGGTCGACCTCCGTGCCCGCCGGCAGCTCGAACATCTGCTTGTGGCGGAACAACGTCAACGGCGGCTCGCCCGCGAGCGGCGAGATCGGGAACTTCCGCTTCGACGGCTCCTCCTGCGCCACGGCGGCGGCGACCGGCGCGGCCACAGGTGCCGGTGCCGGAGCCGGGGCGGGCGCCGGAGGTGGAGGCGGCGGCGCCTGCTGGGCCTGCGGGGCGGGCATCGGCGGGCGCTGCGGCGGGACCGGGCGGCGCGGCTCCTCGCGGAAGCCGTTGCTCATCGGGCGCTGCGGCGGAGGTGGCGGCGGCTGCGGGGCCCGCGGGATGGTGCGGAAGTTGCCCATCACGAGCCTGCCGACCAGGTACGCCGACGCGTCCTCGACCTTCTCGAACCGCACCGGGTTCTTCGGGCCGTGGTCGTACCAGCACACCTCCCAGCTGTCGCCGTCGAGGTGCAGCGTCCAGGTGCGGTCGGCGGGCTCGCCGATCCGGTACACGCCGTGCGGCACGTTGAGGTCGTCCAGCGCGCGGCGGGTGCCCGCGAGCTCTCGGTCCTCCTCCGGCGTGACCTGGCGCGGTTCGGGCTGCGGTTCCGGTTCCGGCTCGGGTTCCGGCTCGTTGAACAGCGCCGCGTCGAACTGGGTCGTCTCCTCGACCGGGGCCGGAGCGGGCACGGGCACCGGGAGCGGCACCGGCGCGGGCTCGGCGACCGGTTCGGGCGCGTGGAACGGTTCGGGCGCCTGGAACGGTTCGGGCGCGTGGGCCGGCTGCGCCTCGAACGAGGTCGTCGACTCGATCTCGTCCTCGGCCAGGTCCGGCTCGTCCGCCGCGACCCCGACGACCGGGTGTTCCTCGGTGACCTCGGCAGGGCTCTCCAGGGGCTCGTCCAGGACCGGGCTCCACGCCATCGTGTCCTGCATGACGTCGCGCGGACGTTCCTCGGTCTGGCCGACCAGGCTGTCCGTGCGTTCCTCCTCGCGGTGGTGCGTGAGGAGCTCGGGCTCGTCGGGCCCGGCGGTGGGGATCTCGGGTTCCTCGGCAACGTCCACGTCGTCGTGTTCGTCCTGGACGGCCGTTTCGTTCGCCTGCTCCGCGACGGGCTCCGGCTCCTCCACCTCGCTCGGATGCGGGGCGAAAAGGTCCATACCTGCGCCGTAGGTGTCGCGCAGGCGCCTTTCGTCGACGTGGTCGGGCACGCCGTCGGAGTCGAAGACCACCCGATAGGGCGGTCCGTCACCGGTCATCGGCGGCACCGCCACCGCGACCGTGGCGCCGAGGTCCCGCGGCACCTGCTCGGGTTCCGGCTCGACCTGCGGCTGCTCGGTGGTGACCTCGGCGGCCTGCGGTTCGGGCGCGAGCGGCTCGAACTCCGGCTGCTCCTCCTCGAACGAGGGCGCCACTACGAACTGCGTCTCCTCCGCGGCCGTCTGCGACTTGGGCTGCGGCTGCGGTTCCGGCTCGGGTTCGGGCTCCGGCGGGGACGGCACCACGGTTCCCGGAGGTGCGGCAGGAGCACCGAGGTTCGCCGCGGCGGCGAGCCTCGACTCCTCGGAGACCTCCGGCAGGCTGAACCCGGCGGCCCTGGCGCGCTCGACCAGCTCCGGCTCGGGCGGCACGCCGTACTTGCGCAGGTAGTAGGAGACACCCGCGGGCCAGATCCACACGCCGTCGGTCTGGAAGCCGGACGGCACGACCGGCGGGGAGTCCGGGTGCAGCAGGTCCGCGTCGAAGCCGCGACCGGCCACGGCGACCGGCGCGTTCGACAGGTACGTCAGCAGCGGTGCGACCTCGGGCTCCGGCACCGGCGGCCGGTTGACCGACGGACGACCGTTCGGTCCGGCGCCGTCGAACACGCGGACCGTGCGGAACACCGGCGTCGGCGGGTTCAGCCTGCGACGCAGCCAGTCCGGGACGTTCTCGTCGGCGCGCGGGAAGAACCGCATCTCGTCGAAGTACGCCTGCTGCGGAGGCGGCGTCTGCCAGCTCGGCTCCGCGCGGTCGAAGTCCAGGTTGTAGCTGGAGGGGTGATCGAGCTGGTAGCGCGCGTTCGTCCAGCTGCCCCTGCCCTCGCGGTGCATGCCTGCGCGCAGCCGCGCGAACAGCGAGGCGACCTCCTGCGGCGGCTGCCACGAGCGCGAGGTGCCGTCCTGCAACCGCAGTTCGGACTCCAGCTCGAAGTACCGGCCGGTGGCGCGGTACTGCGCGATCACACTGCGCCAGTCCTCCGGCGCGGCCCGCATGAGAGTCAGGCCGATCTGCTTAACCAGAGCGTCCTGCTCTGTAGGGTTCAACGGCTTCGGCTCGGACACGCCAACATCTTCCCCTGCAAATCGCCGGATCGCACACGTCCCCCGCCGCTGCGCCGAACGGTGGAGGCCCGACCATAACGCGGTCGACGTGCAAGGTTAAAGCCGATCAAGAACACCCCGTCTCGGCTGGAGGAGCCTGTTGTCACGGTCCGCGCAGGTGATCGGCGGTCTGCTGGCGGCTCTCGGAGGCCTGGCCATCGCGGTCCAGGCGAGGGTCAACGGCTCGCTCGCGCAGGCGCTCGGCAACGGTCCGCTGGCGGCGTTGATCTCCTTCGCGGGCGGGTGGTTCGTGCTGCTCGTGGCCGTCCTGTCGCGACAGTCCGGACGGGACGGGCTGCTGCGGTTGCGCGACGCGCTGCGGCACCGGCGGATCCGGTGGTGGGAGTGCGTCGGCGGGATCAGCGGCGCGGTGCTGGTGGGCTCGCAGGGACTCGCGGTCGCGACCATCGGTGTGGCGGTGTTCACGGTCGCCGTCGTGATCGGACAGGTCGTCAGCAGCATGGTCGTCGACCAGCTCGGGGTCGGCCCTGGGGAGGCGAAACCGTTCACAACCACTCGTGTCGCCGGAGCGGTCGTCGGTGTTATCGCCGTCGCGGTCGCCGCGTCGGACCGGTTCACCTCGCCCGGCACGGTGTGGCTCGCGGTGCTGCCGTTGGCCGCGGGTCTGCTGATGGGCTGGCAGCAGGCGGTGAACGGCCTCGTACGCGAGGCCGCGGCCCACTCGGCGGCGACGATCCTGGTCAACTTCACCGTCGGCACCGCCGCGTTGACGCTGGCCAACCTGGTCGCACGGGGTGGGGTGCCCGGCGGATTCCCGTCGCAGTGGTGGCTCTACCTCGGCGGGTTGCTCGGCATCGTCGGGGTGGGCGGAGCGATCGTGTCGGTCCGGTTCATCGGCGTGCTGATGGTCGGGTTGTGCGCCGTGTGCGGGCAGCTCGTCGGGGCCGTGCTGCTGGACGCGGTGAGCGGGCGCCTCGCGTTGCCGACGGTGATCGGCGTGGTGCTGACGCTGGTGTCGGTGGGCGTCGCGGCGCTGCCCAGTGGGAGGATGAGGACGTGACTGCGACGCTGCTCAACGGCAACGAAACCCGGAACGCGCTGTTCGAGGACCTCAAGGCGCGGGTCGCCGCGCTGCCGGTCCCCGTGGGTCTGGCCACCGTGCTGGTCGGCGACGACCCCGGCTCGCACTCGTACGTGAAGGGCAAGCACAAGGCGTGCGAGAAGGTCGGCATCGCCTCGATCCGGCGCGACCTGCCGGAGTCGACCACGCAGGAGGAGCTGGAAGCCGTCATCGACGAGCTGAACGCGAACCCCGAGGTCACCGCCTACATCGTGCAGCTGCCCCTGCCCAAGCACCTGGACGCGAACGCGATCCTGGAGCGGATCGACCCGCGCAAGGACGGCGACGGCCTGCACCCGGTCAACCTGGGCAAGCTGGTGCTCGGCGTGGAGGCCCCGCTGCCCGCGACGCCGCGCGGCATCGTCGAACTGCTGCGCCGCTACGACGTGCCGCTCGCGGGCGCGAACGTCACCGTGGTCGGCCGCGGCGTCACCGTGGGCCGCCCGATCGGCCTGCTGCTCACCCGTCGCAGCGAGAACGCCACCGTGACGCTGTGCCACACCGGCACCAAGGACCTCGCCGCCGAGGTGCGCCGCGCGGACATCGTGATCGCGGGCGCCGGCAGCGCGGGCCTGATCACCAAGGACATGGTCAAGCCGGGCGCGGCCGTGATCGACGTCGGCATCACCCGCACCGAGGCCGGCCTGGTCGGCGACGTGGCCCCGGACGTCCGCGAGGTCGCCGGCTGGCTCGCCCCGATCCCCGGCGGCGCGGGCCCGATGACCGTCGCGATGCTGCTGACCAACACCGTCGAAGCCGCCGAGCGCGCCCATGCAGCGGTCTGACGCAGAGGCGCTCATGCCGGAACAGCGCTGGCGGTCGGGCCCCGCGAAGCACCTGCCGTTCGCGCTGGTGCTCGGTGTCGGCGCGCTCGGGCTGGTGCGGATCTTCCAGTACCACTGGCGGCAGGGCGCGGTCCTGCTGGGCGTGTCCCTGCTGGTCGCCGCCGTGCTGCGGATCCTGGTGACCGACGAGCAGGCCGGTCTGATCAAGATCCGCGGCCGCGGCATGGACGCGTTCCTGTACTCCACGCTGGGCGTCGTGGTGATCGCCGTCTCGCTGACGATCACCGGCGGTCCCCTCAGCCGATAGCCCTGGTGACGAGGACCTCGATGAACTCGTCGAGGTCCGTCATCGCCGCCACGTCCGGCAGCGTCAGCCGTTCGTAGATGAACCCCGTCATCCCGAAGTACAGGAGGATGACGGCCATCCGGTCGCCGGGCAGCTCCGACTCCGCGTTGAACGCGATGTTGAAGTCGAGGTTCGCCGCGAACGTCTTCGTGAGCGCGGTCCGCAGCTCCGGCCGCCGCGTGGCCTCGAGCCGCAGCTCCATCATCGCGAGGTAGCTGGCCTTGTCCGCGTCGGCCCGTTTCACGATGTCGTGCATGAACTTCACGGTCAGCGACCTGTCCCGCGGCAGTGCGAGCGACTCCGCGATCGACTCCTCGGACGGCGCGAGCCGCTGGGTCACCCGGATCGCCACCTCCGACATCAGGTCTTCACGACTCGCGAAGTAGTTCGACGCCGTCCCCGCCGGCACCCCCGCCTTCGCGTCGATCGCGCGGTAGGTCAACCCCCGCGCGCCTTCCTCTGCCAGGACGTCGATCGCCGCGTCCAGCAGGGCGTTTCGCCTCGCCTCGTTCCGGACCACGCTGCCTCCTTGACAACCACTACACCCATAGTACTACAGTTGTCGTGGTTGAAGCGAGTTCGCGTCGGTCGTCCGGCCGCCCCTTCGGGTCAACCGCCGCAGGCGATTCGGGCCGAAGCGGTGGCCGGACGACCGACTTGCAGGCGAACTCGCCGCCGTCTGCGAAGCAGCGGCAATCGAACACTGAGGGGAATACAAGATGCGAAAGCTCGTTTACTACGTGGCCACCACCCTGGACGGCTACATCGCGGCGGAGGACGGCTCGTTCGACGGGTTCATCTTCGAAGGCGACCACATGGCCGGCATCAACGCCGAGTACCCGGAGACGGTGCCCACCCAGTTCCGCGAGGCGGCCGGACTGCTGGACGCGCCGATCCGGCACTTCGACACCGTGCTGATGGGCCGCCACACCTACCAGGTGCCGGGCGGACTGGCCTCGCCTTACGCCCACCTGCGCCAGTTCGTCGTCTCGACCAAGGTGACCGACACCCCGGACGACGTGGAGGTGATCCGCTCCGACGTGGCCGGACGCGTCGCCGCACTGAAGGAAGAGGACGGCCTGGACATCTGGCTGTGCGGCGGCGGCAAGCTGGCCGCCGAGCTCCTGCCGTTGATCGACAAGATGTTGATCAAGATCCACCCGGTGGTGTTCGGTCGCGGCATCCCGTTGTTCGACGGAAAGGCCGACATCACCAAGTTCCAGCGCACCGACGCACGACTGTTCGAGAGCGGAGTTTCGTTCATGACTTACGAACGTCGTTGAGAAAATGATTGACGGGCGCCGCACGCGCCCGCAATACTTGTGCCACACACCAGACCGAAGGGGAAAGTCATGACGAGCCACGAGATGCGGAACCTGCGCCTCAGCAGCGCCACCGCGTGCGTGCGCTCATGTGGACGCCCCGGCCTGCGCCGACCGTTTTCGCAGGTGAGCTCCTTGTAGTGGCTTTCGCAGGTCACTCAAGGAGCCGCCCGTCGCAGAAGCGACCAGGGCGGCTCCTTTTATTTGCCGTGCAATTGATTTCGCCCTTGTAGCTCAACGGAAAGAGTGCGGCGCTACGAACGCCGAGATTCAGGTTCGACTCCTGGCAGGGGTACTTCCGGGTGCGAGGGAGACGGCAACCCGCCTCATTTGGGATGAGGAAACACCGCGTTCGACTCGCGGGCATCCGACGGAAAGGCGCCTTTCGGCGCACCAGGCTCTTCAGCTCAACAGGCAGAGCACCGGGGTGAAGACCCGGAGGACGGGGTTCGACTCCCTGGGGAGCCACGCAGGACGAGGAGGGCTGGCCGAGTGGCAAGGCCCCGGATTGCTGATCCGTGGTCCGGGCATCACGCCCGGCGCGCGTTCGACCCGCGCGCCCTCCGTCCCCGCACCTGGAGGATTGGCCGAGCCCGGTAAGGCATCCGTCTCGAAAACGGTGGTCGGCGCGCGAGCGTCGCGCAGGTTCGAATCCTGCATCCTCCGCCGCACTCCCGTGGTCCAACGGAAACGACACCGGCGTCCGAAGCCGGGGACGCAGGTTCGACTCCTGCCGGGAGTACGTGTCCTCTGAGGTGCTGCCGGCAGCACGCCCGACTGTTACGCGGGAGGACCAGGTTCGAGTCCTGGCAGGGGAACTCAGCGTCCACAACGAACACGCGGCCGCCCGGAACAATCCCGGCGCCTTTCCACCGGCACTCCTCGAGATTCACACTCTTGCAGGTTTGACGACTCCACAGGTTTGTGTTGCACTCCCGCGCTTGCACACGACGAACTTCATGGCCATTTTCTGGCCAACCGCCGTGGGAACACCACCAGTGCTTGCCCGCGGAGCAAGACTGTGGTCATGCCACGCTATCGGAACTCGCAGGTCACGCGACGCACCGCCGTCAGCCCGGCATCGAACCGGTCGATCTCAGCGGTTCGTTCGAGCGGATATTCCATCCGACAACGCCAGTGATCTCGCCGAATGGTTCGCCTGACGTCGCGATCCTCTTACCGTCGTGCATTGTGTGTCATATGACGCGGTGAGGAAACTGGTGATCTGGTACTCGACGCACCGACAGGTCGTGTCGTGGGAGAGGACTGGCTCGTGTCACTGGCGCCGTCAACGCACCGAACCATCGTGACCGTCGACATCGCGGACTTCACCAATGACAGCAGGCAAGCCATCCACATGACCGATGTGCGCGAGGGCCTCTACGGCGTGCTGAAGCGAGCCCTCGCCGGCGTGGGGATCGACTACGACGACTGCGAGACCGAAGACCGCGGTGACGGTGCGCTGATCCTCATCCCCGCCACGTTCCCCAAGAGCGAGCTCGCCGACAAACTGCCCGACCGGCTGGTCACCGAGATCCGTCGCTTCAACTCCACCAGGGTCGCCGAAGCCAGGATGAAGCTGCGGGTGGCGGTGCACTCCGGTGACATCCGCAAGGACACCCACGGTTGGATCGGCCTTCCGGTCAACCTCGCATTCCGGATCTTGGACGCCCACGAAGCCAAACTGGCGTTGCGCCACTCCGAGGGCCTGCTGGCCATGATCGCTTCGGACCACTTCTACACCGAAGTGATCCTGCAAGATCCCGGCACCGCACCGGAGTCCTACCGCCAGATCGAAGTGTTGATCAAGACTTTCAAGGGCCACGCCTGGTTGCGGTTGCACGGCGAGAACTCCGACATGAGCGGTCATCCGCCGATGGCCGAGCACGACGAGCCCGTGGTGCTGCCGCTCAACCCGGACGAAGAACTCAAGGACCTGCACAGCTGGTTGATCGAGATCGAGACGCCGCACCTGCCGATGCTCATGAGCCGTGCCACCAGGTCGGCCGTACCGACGCAACGGTTCGGCTCCGCGTGGGAGGCCTACCAGCACTTGGAAGACTTCAACGCCGGGCCCGACGGCGTTCCACCGGCGATCCTGTTCGTCGAACTCGTGGCCAGGGAGGTCGGCGGCGAGATCGGCGCCCGGCTGACCGAGTGGGTCGAGCAGAACGTGCGCAAGTTGCGCCGCACCAGCGCCCTGGAAGAGCAGCGCGAAACCCGTTTGTCGGTTCAGACGGAACCGCATCTGCACCTGATGTTCGCGATCAAGCTCGACTCGATCGATTCAGGAAAGTGCATCCTCTCGTTTTGGCGCCAGGACGATCCTCTCGACTGGCCGCCGCAGAGCGGCGGAGTTCACGAGTTGAGCATCAACGACCTGGAATATCGGATCGACGAGATGATCATTCAGGCGGAGGGTGCGTGGTGTGATCAGGCCGTACCCGTGACCCTGGAATTCCTGATGGCACGCCCGCTGCTTCAATTGCCGATCTACACCTGGCGGAAAGAGCACAGTTCCGGTGACCCACGGCCACTCGTGCTCGACTACACCGTAGTCATAAGATCACTCGAAAGAATGCACACGAAGCACTGGCATCGCCCCTGGCGCGTCCGTTGGGACTCTATGCTGGAGAACCCGGCCGTGGAGCGAATTCACTCTGTCGGAGCATCACGGGCGGGGGACAATCCGATCGACGTCGTGCTGAGTGATTCCAGATGGATTGGCCTGGTAATGGACGAACCACCATCCGCTCGCCCCGAGTCGCGCACCGCACCGGACCCCCTGACGGCTGCCCTGAGAGCAGGACTGCCGGTGATCCTGTGGCATCCGAGCGCCACCTCCGAGAACTTGCGGCCACTCGTCGACCGCCTGGCCGGCGGACCTGGCGGTGTCCTCGATCTGCCGGAACAGCGCAGGGCGGCCCACCTGTCCGCGGGCGCCGACGACCTCGTGCGAGACCTGGTGGTGCTCTGGGACGACCCGCACCGGACCTTCGTTTTCGATCAACCGTCGTCGAACCCGGCCGGACGTTGAAAGGGACAGGACGGATGAGCGTGAACGAGTCGAGAGTGGACGCCCACCAGCCCGGCGAGGCACCCGACTGGTGGATCTACCGCGGAACCGGCCGTCCCATGTACGACATAGACCTGACCCAGATCCTTCCGCCCCCTCCACCCTGGCGGGACTACGGAGGGCCGCTGCCCCAGTCGGGCGGGCATCCGCCGGAGGACGACGGCGAGGCGGACCGCAGGCTGGGTTCGGAGTTCCACCTGACCGAGCAGCACGTCGACCCGCGCGAGCTCGACATGGTGAACGCGAGCCTGTACCTCCGCCGGCCGCTGCTGCTGACGGGGAAGCCGGGCGTCGGCAAGTCCGCTCTCGCGTACCGCATCGCACGGGAACTGCGGCTCGGCCGAGTGCTCAAATGGTCGATTTCCACACACACGACTCTGACTTCCGGCTTGTACCGCTACGACGCCATCGGCCGGTTGCAGGCGGCCGCGACAAGCCAGCAACGATCCGGCCCGGTGGAGGATTCCCCGATCGGGGATTTCATTCGACTGGGCCCGCTGGGAACGGCTTTCCTTCCACGAAAACTGCCGCGCGTACTCCTGATCGACGAATTGGACAAAAGCGAGTCAGACCTCCCCAACAATCTTCTGAGCATCTTCGAGGACGGGGAGTTCTTCATCGACGAGCTGGCTCGCATCCGCCATTCCACGCGCGAGATGACGGTCCACACCGCGGATCCGAACGAGACCGCGACCGTGACGGACGGCCGGGTCAGGTGCCACGCTTTCCCGATCGTCATCATGACGAGCAACGGTGAACGCGAATTCCCGCCCGCGTTTCTCCGTCGCGCTCTGCAACTTGAAATCAAAGATCCCAACGTCGAACAACTGGCCGCAATGGTGGCCAATCACCTTTTGGATCCAGACGGTCTGCATCGCGATGCCCTGGTGCGGGAGTTCGTGGAGAAAAGTCGCGCGGAAGGCGGCATTCCCGCGGATCGGCTGCTCGATGCCGTCTATCTGGCGACTTCGGGCGCCTACAAGCCGGACGGTGTCGCCTGGCCACGCCTGATCGACTCGTTGTGGCATCGACTGACGACGGGTAGATGATCATGGGCAGGCCCAGCGGCGCTCCTGATCCGCCCGGACATCGGCGAAGGACCCCCACCGCCGAGACGGCACAGCCCGACAACGCCGAACTCGTGATCGACGACCTCGACTGGGCCGAGCTGGGAGACATCGTCTGGCTGGCCTCGGCCGTCCGGTCCGCCGGCCCGGAACGTGCAGCGCCCGAGGAAGCCGAGCCAGAGCCGGCCGAGCCCGCGGACGTTCGGCAACCGCCCGCTGACGTCGTCGAGCCCGACCCGGTACCGGATGCACCCGATCGGGAAGCTCCCCCGGTCGAGCCACCGGAGCCGGCTGTCTCGACACCGCCCGGCGAACCAGCACGGGCGGAGTTCGCGACGGTGCCGGAGTTCCTTTCACCGTCCGGCAACGGGGATCACACCGGCAGCGCCCCGTTGATCGACTCGCTCGAGTGCTTCCGGGCGTTGCGGCCGCTCAAACGCGAAGTGCGCTCGTGGCGCGACGATGCGATGGTCCTGGACGAGCAGACGACGGCGGACCAGGTGGCGCAGACGGGTCGCTGGTGGCCGGTGACCCGGCCGCGAACGGAACGCTGGCTCGACCTCACGCTCGTGGTCGACCGAAGCCCGCTGATGACGTTGTGGCAGTCGCAGGTAGCCGCGTTCACCGAGATGCTGAGCCGGCTCGGGGCGTTCCGCACGATCCAGATCCGCCTCCTCGAAGTCGTCGTGAACCCCGACGGATCGGCGGTCCCGAGGCTGCGGGGCGGCACAGCCGAGACACCAGCGCGGAATCCCGCCGAAATCGTGGAAGCCTCCGGCAGGCGGGTCGTCCTGCTGCTGACCGACGGCGTGAGCGACACCTGGAGGCCGGACGTCCTGCTGCCGATGCTGGCGAAGTGGGGTCGCACGATGCCGGTGAGCGTCGTGCACCTGCTGCCCCAATGGCTGTGGGAACGAGGCCGGGTGCGAACCCACCGGGTCGAGCTCAACGCGCACGGGCCGATGAAGCCGAACAGCCGCTGGACCTTCGAACTGCCAGACGCGTGGCTGGAGCCGGACCCCACCTCCCTGGCCCACCCCGGCACCGTGCCGATCCCGGTGATCGAGATGCGGCACCGGTGGCTGCGCTGGTGGAGCAGCCTGATCGCGGGCGAGAGCCGTGGCCCCGTGACCGGCACGGTGCTGCTGGCCACCAGCGAAGCACCGGCCGCCGAGACGGTGCCCCTGCCGGCTCAGGACCACATCCGCCAATTCCGGAGCCAGGCCTCACCACCCGCGTTGCGGCTGGCCACGCTGCTGGCGGCAGTTCCAGCGCACTTGGACGTGGCCCAATTAATTCGGCAACGATTCGTACCGGAAGCAGGAAACGAGCACCTGGGCGAATTGCTCCTGAGTGGGCTCTTGCGCCCGATCGGTCCAGACGACCAGGAGTTCGTCCAGGACACCAAAGCCTTCGCCATCCCAGCGGCAGTTCGTGAACTGTTGCTAGGCGCCGCGCGGCGCTCTGAGACCGCCAGCGTGGTTCAGGCTGCCGCCACCGAGTTCTCGGACCGCCTCCCCGTCCTCGCACGCCTCCGAGATGCCATAGCAGATCCTCATAACACTCCGGATCCAGAACCAGCCAACACAGCTGATGTAGTGCTCGAGCGCACAGTTATGAGAGCCTTGTCGGGACCCTACTTGTCCCGCGCGGATCGACTGTCGAAAGTCGCGCTGCAGGGGCGCTCGATTGTGCCCGACCCTGAATCAATCAAGGGCGGCCTGACCAGGACTGCGAGCGAGGAAATGGCTGAACTGGCCGAGCGGCCCAGCGATCCTGCAGCAACCTCAACGCTGGAAGCTCCCCGGACTCGGCCTGCCGACGCCACCATTCCTGGCTCATCTGCGGACTCATCTGCTTATCGGACGCCGTCCGAGCCACGCGCGTTCCACAAACGACAGACAGACGAACCACCACCCGTTTGGGGTAATGTTCCGCCGCGAAATCCCAACTTCACCGGAAGGAGGGAACTTCTCGAACAACTGGGTAAACGCCTGACCGCAGGCGGTACCACTGCGGTACTGCCCTCAGCGCTGCACGGTATGGGCGGTATCGGCAAAACCCAGATGGCGACCGAGTACATCTACCGCCATTCCCAGGACTACGACCTCATCTGGTGGATCGAAGCTGCTCGCGTGACCCAGATCCGCGCCAGTCTGACGGATTTGGCCAGGCAATTGGGCCTGCCAGGAGCGTCCGAGTCGAACACGGCGGTACCCGCCGTTCGCGAGGCGCTGCGTCTGGGCAGGCCGTTCCGGCGGTGGCTGCTCGTCTTCGACGCGGCGGAGAGCCCCGAGGAAGTGCTGCCGTTCATCCCCACGAACGGTCCCGGCGAAGTGCTCATCACTTCACGCAACCCGGACTGGGCCGGCGTGGCCAGGCCTCTCGAGCTGGCGGTGTTCGAGCGCGACGAAAGCATCGAACTGCTCGGCCGACGAGGCCCGGACATCGACGTCGATGACGCGAACCGACTGGCCGAGAAGCTCGGAGACCTCCCACTGGCGGTCGAGCAGGCAGCCGCCTGGCGAGCGATGACCGGTATGCCGGTGGCCGAGTACCTGCGTCTGTTCGACGAGTCCGTGGCGGAAATCCTCGACACCTCCGCACCACCGGCCTACGAGGTCTCCGTCGCCGCAGCCTGGAACGTCTCCTTCGACGAGCTCAAGACCCGCAACCCCGCAGCCCACCAGATCCTGCACATCTGCGCCTTCTTCTCGCCGGAGCCCATCTCCCGCGACCTGTTCACCGGCGTCAGCCGAGGCGTCTCGATCTCTCCGGAACTCGACGCCGCACTACGCGACCCGATCAAGCTCGCAAAGGCCATCCGCGACATCAACCGCTACGGCCTCGCGAAGATCGACCACGGCAACAACACCATCCAGCTCCACCGACTGGTCCAGTTGGTCTTGCGCAACCGCGTGATGGCACCGCAGGTGCAAGCCCAGATGAAGCACGGCGCGCACCAGTTGCTCTCCGGCCGCGACCCCAACGACCCCGAGTCGGCCCGCCACTGGCCGCGTTACCGCGAACTGCTCCCCCACGCCTACGCAGCCGACATCGTCGACTGCGAGGACGGCTGGGTCCGGCAGCTCGCGATCAACCTGATGCGCTATCTCTTCGCATGGGGCGACCACGAGGAAGCCGCCAGGTTCGCCGAATACGCACTGGAGAAGTTCGAGCGGCAGCTGGGCCCCACCGACCCGCACACCCTCGACGTCGCTCAGCGACTCGGCCTGTACCTGTGGGGTCTGGGCCGGTACGAGGAAGCTTCCCGGATCAACCAGCTCACCCTGCAACGACGCATCCAGGTTTCAGGTGAGGACAGCGAGGAAACGCTCGCTCTGCAGACGAACATCGTCATCGACCTGCGCGCCAAGGGCGACTTCGCCCAGGCGTCGAAGCTGAGCGAGGAGATCTACGCCAAGTCCAAGCGACTGTTCGGTGAAGAGGATCCGGAAGCTCTCAACGCCGCGTACCAGCACGCACTGAGCCTTCGGCTGTCCGGGGAGTACCAGGCAGCAGCCGACCTCGACGAGAGCACCTTGCAGCGACGGATCGAGGTGTTGGGCCCCGACCACCCCAGGACCCTCAGCGCCAATGCCGCATTGATCATCGATCGACGCGAGGCCGGTGACTACATCCGAGCCCGCATCGAGCAGGAGTCGCTCAGCACTCTTTACAAAGCACGATTCGGTGAGGACAACAACGACACGGTCACCCTGGAGTTCTACCTCTCGGTCGCCAGGCGCAAGGACGGCGACCACGCGACCGCGCTCGAGCTTTCGGACGCGGCCCTCAAGCGGCTCACGGTGGCTTACGGCCCCGATCACCCCACCACCATGGCGTGCGCGTTGGGGCATTCGATCGACCTTCGCCACTCGGGTGATCTCACGGCGGCAAAAGCCCTCGGTGAGGAGACGTTCGGACGGTACCGGCTGAGCCTCAAGGAACATCATCCGCACACGATCGCCGCGACCGTCGACCTCGCGGTCACGTTGCGACTGCGGGGCGACGCGGGCGACGCACGTGTCCTGGACGAACGCGCGCTCGAGCACTTCCGCACGGGTATCGGCCCGAACCACCCCTACGCGATCATCACGGCCATCAACCTGGCGAGCGACCTGGCCGCCCTGGGAGAAACCGCGCTGGCGGTGACGCTGGGCCAGGACGCGGTCGAACGTGCCGGGCGAGTGCTGGGCGTGAACCACCCCACGACACTGGCAGCGGCGTTCAACCTCGGTCTCGACCTGGTCGCGGCCGGGCGGGAGGAGGAGGCAGGCCCCTATCGCGGCCCTGTTCTGGACAGGTACCGGAAGGTCCTCGGCGAGGCCCACCCGGCAACCATCGCCGCGGTCAAGGACGCACGTGCGGACTGCGACATCGACCCGATGCTCATGTAGAGGGCGACTGCCCGGAGACCACCTGGCCGATCCACGAGGCCAGGTGCTCCGGGGTCGGTACCCGGCCCGGCGCGTGCCGAAGCACTCGGTGCACCGCGCGGACCAGTTCCGGGCAGTGCAGCAGCGCACGCGAGGCCGGATCCTGCCCGGTGGCCGCCAACGCGAGGCCGAGACCGACGAGAGAGGCGGGCCGGTCCGGGTCGGCTCGCAACTCCGCACGATAATCGTGCGCCGCGTCGGCAAACCGACCGCTGGCGTAAGCAAAATCGGCAGGGGTCGCATCAGGGACCGTCTGCCACAGACTCTCCAGATCGGCTCCGCTCAGGTTGAGCCTCATCAGATCTGCGCGGCTCTTCGACCACGAACCGTCCGGAACCGGGGTCGGGGGCAGGTCGGTGTGCGCTGCTGTGGCAGGCGGCCGGGAACGCCCGCTTCGCCAGGCGTTCACCAGCTTGGTCACGACCGAGGGATCCGGCCGCATGTGTCGGATCCGCCAGCCGGCACGGTGATCGGCGGTCGCCGCGGCAGCCAGTTCCGCGACGTCCTCCGGAATCGGCTCGTTCTGCCACGGACCGAGGACGTCGCCGATGCCGGTCAGGAACCGCCGTCCCGCGGCGGTCAGCGTTTCATCGTCGCGCAGCGCCGAGAACGTGTGCCACGTCTGCCCGCGCCAGTAGGCGAACTCGAACATCGCACGCCGGGCGAACGCCCCGCCTCGAGCGGTGGCCAGTGCGCGCCAGAACGCACTCACTCCAGCGAACGCGTAGACACCTTGGAGCGCACCGCGAAGCGGCCGCGGGTCGTCACGCCACGGGACGTAGATCCTTTCCCGAGGGTCGTCGTCGTACAGCTGCACCAGGTGCAAGATCCCGCCGAGCACGATGTGCTGGAACTCGTGGACGAGCGTGGCTGCCAGCTCCGCGCCGTCAGGCGGGCGTCCCACAACGGCGCTGCCGAAGGCTTCACCCGTCGACGCGCTCACGCTCCGGAACGGCACCAACGGCGCCGGTACCAACGAGTTCAGCCCGATCGCAAGGATGCGCGCGAGGTCGGGAACAGCCTCCACGAGCAACTGCCACGCCTCGTCGAGCAGCCGACGCCAAGCGTCGTGCTCGACGCCGTCCAGTCGCTGGGACGGCACCGGTTCGTAGAGTCCTCGATACGGGTCGAGATCGTCCAAGCACACGGAGAACCGGGAGCGCCCCACGACAACGCTGCGGTGCCGCAGTGCCCACCAGCCGGGACCGTCGGTGTCCAGCGGATCGGGCAGCCGCACCACGGCAGCCTCGTTCGCCACGGTGCAGGTCCCACCGCCACCACGCACCACGGCCACCGAAAACGGTGCCGAGGATCGCAACCGGGCCACTCCGAGGGATGGCAGAACCGCGTTCTCCCCCCACATCGGCACAGCGATCTCGAAGTCGAGACCCGCTCTGATCGCCGCGGCTGCCGCGATGGCGTGCAGATGGCCGAGGTGGACCCACAACGGGCACACGCCGTCCATCCCGTTGCGCAACAAGCGAGTCGTGTAGCCGGCCCAGCTTCCGGTGTAGGGGTGCGCGAGCAGCCTGTCGAACGCCGATGGTGAGGCATCCTCGACCCGTGCGAACAACTCCAGGACCACGTCCAACGGAGGCATCGGCCCGAACAGTTCCGGTGACTTCGCCGAGGTCTCGGAAAGCCCGTGCAGCAGCAGCTTTCGTCGGCTGCGCTCAGCCCGGCGCAGCCGGCGCACCATGGACGTGTCGCCGTCCATACGTGCCAGTGCGTCGAAGTCACTCCACGGCATCTGGTGGAACAAGGCGCCGAGTGTCATGCCGTCAGTCGATCCGCTCACCACCGGCGGCATTGGACGATCTGTGCACTGCCCGTACGAGACTGGCCCGCTCGACCACGTGCTGTACCGAGTCGCGCAAGGCTTCGTCGTCGAGCTCGTGCAACTTGGTAAAGGGAACTCCGTCCACGTCGATCAGTTTTGATTCGATGCCAGGTTGACTACCGTACGAACTCATCCGTCGATCCCCTCACGCCGTGACCCGGTCAGAGCAGGCAACTCCATGATGGCGCACGGGTGGACCGCTCCGGTAGACCGACGTCCAGGCTGCGCATTGGTCCGAAACGAGCAAGGCATTAGCGGCACGGCCTCAACAAACCGCCCGCCGGACGCCGATTCTGGCGGCTTTACCTTCTGATGCGCCAGAAAGGCACGCGGGCCTGGATTCTCATTCAGTGCGAGTCGTACCTGCATCTGGACGTTCACGACGAAGCCGGACAAGATCGATTCCGACGGCTACCTCCCACTGACGCCATGCGATGCGCTCGACTGGTCCAGTCACCTGCGGGCTGCCCGAAGCCGGTCTGGACGACTTGGAATATTCAGCCGATGACGTGATCGCCGAAGCTGGGGCCGCAGTGCCACCTTGCTGCGGCGATCTGCTTCAACTGCGGAACTGCACCTGCCGGAAAGCCGCTGTTCCGGAGATCCGCACCCGCTCTTGCTCGACTACGCAGTGATCGTGAGGTCACTCAAACCAATGCACGCAAACACTGGCAGCACCTCTGACGCTCGCGCCGGGACTCCATGCTGGAGAACCCGCCCGTTGAGCAAATTCACTCTGTCGGAGCATCACGGCCGGGAGATAATCCGATCGACGCCGTGCAGAGTGATTCCAGATGGATTGGGCTGCGGTAGTGGACACCCCTTCGCCCCGCCCAACCAGCGCTGCGCCGCACCCATGGCGCTGACCACGGCACCGAGGGACGACCCGTCGGCGATCTCGCGGTATGCACTGACCTGGTTCAAGCGAGGAGTGAAACGAATGAGCTGCTGAGCATTGGGCGACAGCGAACGCCCACCGACGAAGTGGCGTGCATATACCACATCCAGCTACTTGACACTGCACACCGCCTGCCAACGAGTCGGCGACATGGACATCACTCTCTTTTCGGAAACGATCCGTTCCGGAAACAGGAAACGACCACCTCGAAGAATTGCTCCCCCAGAGGGTTGTTGTACCCTTCAACAGGAGCGCAAGTCAGTCAGCTCGAGACACAAGTGCCTTTACCTTTTGGAGGCAGCTCGTGACCACTACTCTTCAACCCTCGACAGCCTGAGATCAGCGGCATTGCCCTGCCTGCGGCCACCGAGTTCTCCAGTCGAGTTCCCCCTCTCGGAAACCTCCGAGTACCTGTAGGCGCACCGCACAACACGGCAGACCGACCAGCGCGAATCCAGCTGATGTCGAGCTGGAGTGCGCAGTCATGAGGGCACTGTCCGGCCCATATCTGCCCCGTAACCAACAACTGTTGAGCGATGTGCTGCACGAGCCGTCCCGCACTACGTACTGAATCAATTCAGTACGCCACCAAGACTGCGAGTGAGGACATGCACGAATCGGCCAATCACGCCTACGAGTCTGCGACCACTTCCTCTTCGGACGTCTGCTCTGCTCGACCCGGTGATACGGACGTTCCCGATTCGTTCAATTCCTCGTCGGTCCACCTCACCTCGTCCAACCACCAGGGAGTTCACATGCGGCACCACGACGATCCGCCCGCCGTTTGGGGAAGTGTGCCGCCGCGAAATCTCAACTTCACCGGTAGGAGGGAACTGCTTGAACAGCTGGGCGAGCGCCTGACCAGAGGCGGCACGACAGCGGTGCTCCCCGCAGCCCTGCACGGCATGGGCGGCGTCGGCAAAACCCAGATGGCGACCGAGTACATCTACCGCCATTCCCAGGACTACGACGTGATCTGGTGGATCGAAGCCGCCCGTCCGACCCAGATCCGGGCCAGCCTCACCGAACTTGCCAGACGGCTGGGCCTGCCGGGTGCGGCGGAGTCGAACACGGCGGTACCGGCAGTCCGCGAGGCGCTGCGTCTGGGCAGGCCGTTCCGGCGGTGGCTGCTCGTCTTCGACGCGGCGGAGAGCCCCGAGGAAGTGCTGCCGTTCATCCCCACCAGCGGCCCCGGCGAAGTGCTCATCACCTCGTGCAACCCAGGCTGGACCGGCGCGGCGACATCGGTCGAACTCGGGGTGTTCGAGCGCGACGAAAGCATCGAACTGCTCGGCAAACGCGGCCCGGACATCAACGTCGACGACGCGAACCGACTGGCCGAGAAGCTCGGAGACCTCCCACTGGCGGTCGAACAAGCGGCCACATGGCGAGCGATGACCGGTATGCCGGTGGCCGAGTACCTGCGTCTGTTCGACGAGTCCGTGGCCGAAATCCTCGACACCTCCGCACCACCGGCCTACGAGGTCTCCGTCGCCGCAGCCTGGAACGTCTCCTTCGACGAACTGAAGACCCGCAACCCCGCAGCCCACCAGATCCTGCACATCTGCGCCTTCTTCTCGCCAGAACCGATCCCCCGCGACCTGTTCACCGGCGTCAGCCGAGGCGTCTCGATCTCTCCGGAACTCGACGCCGCACTACGCGACCCGATCAAGCTCGCAAAGGCCATCCGCGACATCAACCGCTACGGCCTCGCGAAGATCGACCACGCCAACAACACCATCCAGCTCCACCGACTGGTCCAGTTGGTGCTCCGCAAACGCGTGATGGCGCCCCAACTGCAGGCCCAGATGCGCCACGCCGCACACCAGCTGCTCACGAGCCTCGACCCGAACGATCCCGAGTCAGCTCGCCACTGGCCGCGCTACCGCGAGCTGCTCCCCCACGCCTACGCGGCCGACATCGTCGACTGCGGCAACGATCGCGTCCGGCAGTTCGCGATCAACCTGATGCGTTACCTCTTCGCATGGGGCGACCACGAGGAAGCCGCCAGGTTCGCCGAATACGCGCTGGAAAAGTTCGAGCGGCAACTGGGCCCCACCGACCCGCACACCCTCGACGTCGCCCAACGGCTCGGCCTGTACCTCTGGGGCCTGGGCCGCTACGAGGAAGCCGCCAGGACCAACCAACTCACCCTGCACCGACGCATCCAGGTGTCCGGCGAGGACAGCGAAGAAACTCGCACACTGCAGACGAACATCCTCATCGACCTGCGCGCCAAGGGCGACTTCGCGCAGGGGTTGAGGCTGAGCGAGGAGATCTACCACAAGACCAAGCGGCTGTTCGGCGAGGACGACCCGGAAACGCTCCAAGCCGCTTACCAACACGCACTCAGCCTTCGCCTGTCCGGGGAGTACCAGGCAGCAGCCGACCTCGACGAGAACACCCTTCGTCGACGGATCGAGGTTCTCGGCCCCGACCATCCCACAACGCTCAGCACCAACGCGGCCCTCGTCGTCGACCGCAGAGAGGCCGGCGAGTACATGCGAGCCCGGATCGACCAAGAGCGGGTTACCGAGATCTACCGGACACGGTTCGGCGAAGACCAGGCCGACACCGTGGTCATGTGGTTCCTGCTGTCTGTCGCGAGGCGCAAGGACGGCGATCACAGGTCCGCACTGGAACTGTCGACCGCGGCTCTCTCACGATTCGCAGCGGCGTACGGCGCCGACCACCCCACCACCACGGCCTGTGCACTGGCGCACTCGATCGACCTTCGCCACTCGGGCGATCTCGCCGCGGCGAAGGCCATCGGTGAAAAGACACTCGAGACGTATCGCCGCAGCCTCGGAGAGCAGCATCCGCACACGATCGCCGCGACGGTCGACCTCGCGATCACGTTGCGGCTACGCGGTCAGGCAGCCGATGCACGCGTGTTGGACGAACGGGCACTGGAGCTCCTCCGCATCAACGTCGGCCGCAATCATCCCTATGCGGTCATCGCGGCCATCAATCTCGCCAGCGACCTGGCGGCCGTTGGTGATGTCGAGCCGGCAGCGGCTCTGGGTCAGGACACGGTCGAACGCGCCGAGCGAGTGCTGGGCCCCAACCACCCCACCACGCTGGCAGCCGCGATCAACCTCGGCCTCGACCTGCGCGCAGCAGGGCGGACCGATGAAGCCAAGTCCTACAGCGCCCCGATCCTGGACAAGTACCGGAAGGTCCTCGGCGAGGCCCACCCGGCAACCATCGCCGCGGTCAAGGACACGCGCGCGGACTGCGACATCGACCCGCTGCTCATGTAGAAGCCATCGGCCTGGAGCGACCTGGCTGATCCAGACGCCAGGCTCTCCGAGTCGTCACCTGATGCGCGGTGCACCCCGTGCACCGCGCACCTGAAGTCGGCCGACGAGCACCAGATCGTGCGGCAGTCGTGACCAGCGCCCGACAGAACCGCAGTTAGCGTGAAAACTCGTGAACGAGCTCGACTGTCAGTTCCACGCAGTCGAGCTCGCATCCCACGACAACGCTGCGGAGGCGTCGCTTGCCGCCTTCCACGAATAGCCGGGACACACACATTGCAACCGAACGAACAAATGTAGATCGCGACTGATGACCCAGTCGACCGAGCGACACCAGTCCTTCAGGAAACCTCTTCAACAAATGATTCCCAAGCCTCTTTGGAAATCCTCAGAACAGGCTGACCGTCACGTCGGTCCTTGCTGTCGCGCACCAGAACGTCGCAAGTGTCGAGGTTGACCTCGACACAGCTCCCCGAAGCGTTGGAGTAGCTGCTCGTGAGCCATCCACGCCGCGCACGGGGCGACGCCGAGTCCTTCTGGCCGATCAATCCAGCTCCTTGATGCGCTGATGCAGCAGTTCCAACGACTGCCGTGCGCTCAAGGTGTTTTTGAGCGCGTCCTGGTAGGTGAGCATGATGTCACGTACCTGACCGCTCTCGGTGATGACACCCCTGGTGGTGACGGTCTCCTGCCAACCGACGGTGGGCAACCTGGGGTTGGGGAATTCGATCAAATGAATGGTCGCAGCTCCGAACAACCCGCAAGCCGTGGCCGTGAAGGGAATTACCCGGACCTCAAGCCTGTCCTCACGCTCTTCGATGTTTCGAGCCAGGTGCATCAGCTGATCACGAAGTACTGCAGGCCCGCCGATTTGCTGCCGGAGAGCAGCCTCGCTGATTATGGCGATCATCTTCAGCGGATTTTCGTCAACAAATCTCCCCTGCCGCCGAAGGCGCACCTGAATTCGCTGATCGACTTCCACCTTTCGAATGGTGGCGTCAGGAGTCATGATGGCCCTGGCGTAGTCCTCCGTCTGCAGCATGCCCGGGATGAGGAGGCTCTCGTAGCACCGAACGGTCTCCGCGCCGGCCTCCAGGCCGATCAGTCGCTGGAGATCGCTGTCCAGCAGCGTTCCGTACCGCGTCCACCAGCCGCGCTCCTTGGCGGCCACGCGGAGTTCGAGCAGCTCCTGCCGTTCCTCCTCATCGAACTCGAGCAGCTCCATGAGCTTGACGAGGCTCTCTTCGGAAAGGACCTTGCGCTCGTTCTCGACGGCAGACCAGTAGTTGCGCGAGAAGCCCAGCGCCTGGGTGATCGTCTTGACCTCCACGCCCAGCTGGTCGCGCTGCTGCCGCAGCCGGAGCGCGAGCTCCCACGCTGCGACGACGGGTGATGCCAACACAGCCTCCCCCTTCGGCGGCGTCTGATCGGACAAACGCACAGGTATATCACGCGGTTGACCGAACCTGCTTTGAACTGGATGCGTTTCAGGTTACAGTAACCAGACCATCACAAGGTTCCGTAGCGTCAGGGCGAGGCCTCCCTTCCACACCTGCTCGAGTCGAACCGTGCGCCACGGGGTTTGCCTGTCGACGGAACGACGCTGCCGCAGCACACCCGAGGCCGCAGGGGGAGGAACGATGACGAGCAGTCCCACACCCGAGCCGTTCGGGCCGAACGCGCGCAACGAACTGCTGGTCGACGTCGGCGACGAACCCCTCACGCTCACCACGGCGCACTGCACGATCGTGGCAGCGGACATCGAGGGATTCGGGCAGCACAACCGCAACAACATCAACCAGGTACGGATCCGGCACGGCATGTACAAGGCGATGCGAACCGCCTTTGACGCCGCCGGCATTCCCTGGGCATCGTGCCGTCACGAGGACAGAGGAGACGGCGTGCTCGTGCTCGTCCCTGCCGACGTGCGCAAGACGTTGCTCGCCGACCACCTCCCGAACGCGCTCGTCGAGGCGTTGACGCGGCACAACCGCATACACCCGCCACGCGAACGGATACGGCTGCGGCTCGCCCTGAACGCGGGTGAGGTCAACTACGACCTGTACGGCGTGACCGGGTCCGCGATCAACCACACGTTCCGGCTCCTCGACGCCGATGTCACCAGGAGCGCACTGAAGAAGAACTCCTCGGCAGTTCTGGCGGTCATCGGCTCAGCGTGGTTCTTCGACGAGGTCATCCGGCACAGCGAACTCAGCCACGCCAAGGCGTACAGGCCGACGGAGGTGTCGAACAAGGAGACCACCACTCAGGCCTGGGTCCGGCTGCTCCGGCCACCCGTCGTGCGCCGTCTGCACGCCCCACCGAAGCTGTGAGCTCAACGGAAGTCGCGCGACTTCGACGGAATCCGCAGGTCGAGGTGCTGCAACCGGTCCGCCATCACGCTCACGACGCCCTCTGCCGACTCCACCACGCCCCGCACGAGCATCGCCCCGCTGCTGCGCGCCACCCTCCGGTACCGCGCCCACAACCCCGGCGAGCACACGACGTTCACCATCCCGGTCTCGTCCTCGATGTTGAGGAACGTGACTCCGCCCGCCGTTGCCGGGCGCTGCCGGTGTGTCACGGCGCCGCCGATCAGCACGCGCGTTCCCGGTTCTGCTGAGGCCAGGGCGGTCACCGGCAGTGCTCCCATCGAGTCCAAAGTGGACCGCACGAACTGGGTCGGGAAGCTGTCCGGGGACAGGCCCGTGGCCCAGACGTCCGCCACCGCCAGTTCCACGTCGTCCATGCCGGGCAATGAAGGCGCGTCGACTCCTACCGTGGTGCCCGGCAGGCGGTCTGGGCGGATGGCGGCGATCGCGCCGGCTGCCCACAACGCCTCGCGGCGCTGCAGGCCGAAGCACGAGAACGCGCCCGCGGTGGCCAGTGCTTCCACCTGGGCGGTGGTGAGTTGCACGCGGGTGCCGAAGTCCTCCATGTCGTGGAACGGTTGGGCGGCAACGATTCGCTCGGCGTCTGCTTCGCCGATGCCGCGTACGGCGGACAGGCCGATGCGGACGGCGTTCTGGGCGCCCAACGGTTCCAGGCCCGCCCAGGGGAGCGACCTGTTCACGCACGGGCCGTGGACCGTCACGCCGTGGCGGCGGGCGTCGATCACCAGCGACTGCGGGGAGTAGAAGCCCATCGGCTGGGCTCGGAGCAGGGCCGCGCAGAAGGCTGCCGGGTGGTAGAGCTTGAACCACGCGCTCACGAACACCAGGTGCGCGAACGACAGGGCGTGCGACTCGGGGAAGCCGAAGTTGGCGAACGCCAGCAGTTTCGCGTAGATGCGCCCGGCGAGCTCCTCGTCGATGCCGTTCACGGCACAGCCCTCGTAGAAGCGGTCGCGCAGCCGTTCCATGCGGGCGGTGGAGCGTTTGGCGCCCATCGCGCGGCGCAGTTCGTCGGCCTCGGCTGCGGTGAAGCCGGCCACGTCCACCGCGATCTGCATGAGCTGTTCCTGGAACAACGGCACGCCGTAGGTCTTCTTCAAGGCGTTCTCCAGCAACGGGTGGTCGTAGTCCCACTTCTCGACCTTGTTGCGGCGCCTGATGTACGGGTGCACCGAGCCGCCCTGGATCGGGCCGGGCCTGATCAGGGCCACCTCGACGACGAGGTCGTAGAACTCGCGTGGTTTCAGGCGCGGCAGCGTCGCCATCTGCGCGCGGCTCTCGACCTGGAAGACGCCCACGGAGTCGGCTTTCTGCAACATCTCGTAGACACGTTGATCATTCAGATCGATGCGACCCATGTCGACGTCAACGCCCTCGTGGTCGCGCACGAGGTCGATGGCGTAGTGCAGCGCGGAGAGCATGCCGAGGCCGAGCAGGTCGAACTTCACCAGGCCGATGGACGCGCAGTCGTCCTTGTCCCACTGCAGGACCGTGCGCTTGTCCATGCGCGCCTTCTCCACCGGGCACACCTCGCTGACGGCGCGGTGGCAGATCACCATGCCGCCGGAGTGGATGCCGAGGTGGCGCGGGAAGTTCTCCAGCTGGGCGGAGAGCTCCAGCACGTCACGCGGGATGTCGCAGTCGTCGGTGGTGACGCTGAGCGGGCCCCACCTGTCTATCTGCTTGCTCCACGCGTCCTGCTGGCCCGGCGAGTGGCCGAGCGCGCGGGCCATGTCGCGCACCGCGGAACGGGCGCGGTAGGTGATGACGTTCGCGACCTGTGCCGCGTGCCGGCGGCCGTACTTGGCGTAGACGTGCTGGATCACCTCCTCACGCCGGTCGGACTCGATGTCGACGTCGATGTCGGGAGGGCCGTCGCGGGCGGGGGCGAGGAAGCGTTCGAAGAGCAGGTCGAAGCGGACGGCGTCGACGTTGGTGATGCCGAGCGCGAAGCACACCGCGGAGTTGGCGGCGCTGCCCCTGCCCTGGCAGAGGATGTCGTTCTCCTTGCAGAAGTTCACGATGTCGTGCACGACGAGGAAGTAGCCGGGGAAGCCGAGCTGTTCGATGATCTTCAGCTCGTGCTCGATCTGCCGGAACGCCTTCTCGTCGCCGTCGGGGTACCGCCGGCGCGCGCCCTCATAGGTGAGCTTGCGCAGCCAGGTGTTCTCGGTGTGACCGGGCGGCACGTCGAACGGTGGCAGCTTCGGCGCGACCAGCCTCAGGTCGAACGCCAGCTGCATGCCGAGCAACGCGGCGTTGTGCACGGCGCCGGGAAAGCGGCGGAACCGGTGGAACATCTCCTCGCCGCTGCGCAGGAACGCGGCGGGTGACGGCGGCAGCCAGCCGGCCATGTCGTCGAGGCTGCTCCGTGCGCGCACGGCGGCCATCGCGGCGGCGAGCCTGCCACGGCTCGGCGTCGCGTAGTGCACGGCATTCGTTGCCACGACAGGAAGTTTGAGCTTCTGCGCCATCGCGTTGAGGATGTCGTTGCGCCTGCTGTCCTCGGGCAACCCGTGGTCGGTCAGCTCGACGTGGACGCGTCCCTTGCCGAAGAGCTCGGTGAGCCTGACGATCTCCCGGAACGCCGCCTCCGGCCCTTCCCTGACGAGCGCTCTGCGGACGGTTCCCTTGCGGCAGCCCGTCAGCACCACGACCTCGCCCAAGGTGTCGGCCACGATCTGCTCGACGTCGTAGACCGGTTTTCCCTTCTCCGCGTTGTCGTCGAGGTGTCCGGTGGTCAGCGTGCGGCACAGGGCGTGGTAGCCCTCCTGCTGGCGCGCGAGGAGAAGCAGGTGATCACCCTCGGGATCCGGTTCGCCGTTGGCGGGTTTGCCGAGCCCGATGCTGAGCTCGGCGCCGAACACCGTGTGCATCCCGAGTTCCTTGGCGGCCTCGGCGAACCGCACCACGCCGTACATGCCGTCGTGGTCGGTGATCGCGATGGCGTCGAGCTTGAGCCGTTGCGCCTCCTCTACGAGCTCCTCGGGGTGGCTCGCGCCGTCGAGCCAGCTGAAGTTGGAGTGGCAGTGCAGCTCCGCGTACGGCACGCGCCTGCGGGTGGTCGCGGCCTCGTCCACGCGCAGCTCGAAACCCGGCGGCGCGGTGTACCTGTCCCGGTGCCGTGACCACGCGGGACTGTCGCCGCCGTCGGGCTTCTGCTCGGCGGGCTTGCCGGAGAGGGCCCGTTCCAGCTCCCTCCAGCGGACCGGCGGGTTGTTCCAGCCCATCAGATCCCTTGCTCAGGCGCCTTGCGCGGCAACGGGATCAGGGTCTCCAGCAGATCCCAGTACTCGTCCTGCATCAGTCGTACACCCCTTCCAGGAACCACCTCTGGTCCCTGCGGATCAGCAGGAACGCCTGGTCGTTCGTCTGCACCTGGATGCGCGCGGCCCGGTGCGGGTCCGGCGCCCACCACCGCTCGTCGACCGGCCACGGCCCGGCCCACGCGGTCACCTCCTGCGTTCTTCCTCTCACGGCAAGCTTCTTGGGCTGTGCGGTGAGCTCGAGACGCCCGGTCACGCCGACCTCGTTGCCGTCGGCGTCGGTCAGGTCGGCGGGGTCGTCGGCGAGCGTCGCGGGCGCCCTGGGGAGCCGGCCGGGCCACGGGTGGTCCGGGTTGTGCGCCGGTGTCCGCTCGTCGCCCCACGGCACGAGCCTGACCCGCTCCTTCGGCCCCCTGCCGCCGTCGAGCACCGGCGTGAGCACGCCGTCGGGGCCGAGCAGGCCCTGGACGTGCAGCAGGGCCCGCACCGCGCGTTCGTCGTCGTGGCCCCACAACCCGAGCTGCAACGCGGTGCCGTTGACGACCTCGACCGGTTCGAGGGTGAGCGTCCTGATGCCCGAGGTGAGGCGTTCGCGGGTGAGCCAGCCGTCGAGCTGCCAGCGCACGCGGTCCGCGATTCCCCGTGGTGTCAACGGTTCCGCGGCCCGCCAGACCCGGTGCAGCTCCTCGTCGTGCTCGGTGCGGGCGTGGATGCCGAGCCGCGTGCACGCGAGGCTTCTCGCGGCGAGGTTCTCGTGCAGCCGCTCCGAGAGGATCTTCGCGGCGAACGCGGCCGCGTCGATGCGCTCGACCGGGTCGTCGAAGGTCTCCGTGACGGCCAGTTCGGGGGCGGGCCTGCGCTTGTCGAGCGGACGTTCGGCGAGCCCGCGCGCCAGGCGGTGCTGACGCGTCGCCGGTCCGCCGAACCTCGACGCCACCGCGTTCTCCGGCACGTCCGCGAACGCGCCGAGCGTCTTCAGACCGAGCCTGCGCAGCAGATCGACCAGCTCCGGCGCGTCGAGCTCGTGCACGCCCAACGGCCTGAGGAACTCCGCGGTCCGGTCCGGCGGCACGATCATGTTGCGGTGCGCGGCTTTCGTGGCGGCGAAGAGGCTGTCGGCCAGGCCCACCTGCGCCTCGACGTTCGTGCGCGCGGCGATGTGGTCGACGATGCGTTCCGCGGCCCGTTCGGCGGAGGAGAAGTAGTTGACCGGCCCCCGCGCGGGCACGGCGACCAGGCCGGGCTCGACGACCTCGATGCCGGGCGCGAGCTCCTCCACGGCCTCCGCGACGGGCTCGAAGAACCTGGCGTCGCGCTGCGGGTCGTGCTCGAAGACGACGAGTTCGGGGCACGTCGACTCAGCCATGCGTTTGCGCATGGCTCTGCGGACGCCCTCGGCGCGAGCGACGGCCGAGGTGGCCACGATCTCGTTGCCGTCGACGACCGCCACCGGCACGTGCTGACCGGTGCCGGACGCGGTGCAGGCGGCGACGACGGGCCAGTCCGGGCACCAGACCGCGAGCAGGCGTGCGTCCTTCACGCGGGCTGCTCCTGGGTTGTAGCCCGCCTGGCGGCCAGCTCGTCCACCTGGTCCGGACCGGCATCAGCCGGCTCGTCGGACCTGGCAGGTTCGCCGGCCACCAGCGGGAGCTCGATCTCTTCTTCCCCGAACGTCAGCAGCACGTGCCGCGGCCTGCCCGCAGACCCGCGGCCACCGCTGCGCACGCTGATCTGCTGACGCCGCAACGTTTCCGCGCCGTCGTCGAGGGAGTTCCAGCGCACGGACTCCGCGGTCAGCTCCACGTCGGCGGAGGGCCAGGAGCCGAAGGCGATGAGCACGGCACGGCGTTGGCGGGCACGGGCCGTGAGGCGCCGTGCGAGCGAAGGAGGTAGTGGGCACGCGACGGCCACCAGGTCGATGCCGTCCAGCAGGGCCGCGATCACCGGGCCGGGATCGGAGCCGGGGCGAGGAACGAGTGCCAGCCGCTGCACCGAGACCCCGAGCTCGGCCGCGGCCAGCACCCCCACCTGCGGCAGGCCGACCACGGCGGCCCAGCAGCCGTCCGCGGTCGCGCCCGCGAGCAGGGCCAGCAGTAGCGATGTCGATCCGCCCACCGACACCGTGCTGCCCGCCCGCAAGCCGCCCCACGGCAGCAGGCCTGCCAGTTCCCCGCGAACCGGCAGCACCCGCCCCGTGGTGTGGTCGGTGGTGGTGCTGGTCAGCTCGCTGGCCGGGTTCACCCCGAGCGCGGCCAACGACGCCGTTGCCGACCTGGACACTCCACCCACCTCCCGTACGGACCGTGCGCACCCCTGTGCACGGTCGCCGCGGGAAGTTCGGCGACTTGCTTATTCGAACTCCTGTTCGAACGAACGGGATGATCGTAGCGCGGATGCGCACCCCCGTGTCAATCCCAGAAGCCACCCGATCGGGCGAATCGCATTCACCGAGACGCACCACGCGCACCAGCAAGGTCAACTACGTTGGCCTGGACCGTTCTTTCTGACGAGGAACTCCCGTGAACTCACCTCAGGGCTGGCAGCAGCACCCTCCGCAGCAGGGCTGGCAGCAGCAACCACCACCGCCTCAGCAGGGCGGATACCCGCCGCAGGGCTACCCGCAGCAACCGGGCTACCCGCCGCAGCCGCCGCGGAAGAAGGGCAAGGGCGCGGTCATCGCCGTGGTGATCGTCGCCGTCGTCCTGCTCCTCGGCGGACTCGGCACCGGTGGTTTCTTCTTCTTCAACGCCCGCAAGGACCACGGCTACCCGCAGCGCAACGACGCGCTGCCGGAGCGGTGCAACACCGTGTCCCCGGAGACGCTCGCCAAGGCCCGCACCACGAACCCGGACGGATCGCAGTCGGCCGACCTGGGAGAGGGCGACACCAACTGCCACTGGGAGCAGACCGCCGGCCGCGACGCACCGGGGTACCGGTCGCTGCGGATCAAGATCTGGGACGGCGAGGACAAGTTCAAGGCCTTGGGCGAGGTGTTGTTGTCCGACAGCACGACCAAGGAGGTCGGCGCGGTCAGCGGCCTGGGTGACGAGGCCAAGGCCTACGAGCGGAGCAGGGCGAGCGAGGCACCCGCCGAGTACGCGCTCGTGGCACGCAAGGGCGACCGGGCCGTCCTGGTCGAGTACACGGGTGCGGATCCCGGCCTGTTCAGCCTGGGCAAGCCCGACATGAACGACCTCAGGCAGACGGCGACCGCGGTCATGAACGACGTGCTGGGCAAGCTGTGACCTGGCAGCCCTACCCGCCGCAACCGCCGAAGAAGAACAAGGCACCGCTGGTCATCGGGATCATCGCCGGCGTGCTGGTGCTCGGCGTCGCGGCGACGGCCGGGTTCCTGTACCTGGACTCGAACGCCGACGGCGGCAGCCCCAGACGCGGCGGCACGATGCCCGAGACGTGTGCGAACGTCTCCGAGGCCGTGCTGACCAACGCACGCACCACCAACTCCAACCCCGCGCTCTCCCGCGAGCTGAAGTACCAGGACCACACGAGCACCACGTGCTCCTGGGACCAGACCAAGGGACGCGACGGCTCAGGACTGCGCACCTTGGACGTGCACGTGTTCGAGGGCGACGACGCGGGGACGGAGTACGAACAACGCCTCTCCCGGTCGAAGCAGAACAACCAGGGCACGATCAGCGAGCGGAAGCTCGACGGGCTCGGCGACGAGGCGACCGCGGTGCTGGTGGACACCCGTTCGGCATACCTGCACCTCGACATCATCGCGCGCAAGGGCGACAAGGTGTTCGAGCTCGGGTACGCCGGCTGGGACGCCGGGCTGTTCGCGAACAAGCGGCCGGACGTCGCGGAGTTCGAGGCCGCCGCGCGGGGCGTCGCCGAGGCGTTGCTCGCGCAAGCGTGAGGGCCGCCCGGCGAACCGGGCGGCCCCTCAGCACATCAGTGGGCGAAGTGGCGCGTACCCGTCAGGTACAGCGTCACGCCCGCCTCCTCGGCCTTCGCGATCACCTCGGGGTCGCGCACCGAGCCGCCGGGCTGCACGACCGCGCGCACACCGGCCTCCAGCAGCACTTCGAGGCCGTCCGGGAACGGGAAGAACGCGTCCGACGCCGCGACCGCGCCCTTGGCCCGCTCGCCGGCGCGCTTCACCGCGAGGTGCGACGAGTCGACCCGGTTGACCTGGCCCATGCCGACGCCGACGGTCGCGCCGTCGTCCGCCAGCAGGATCGCGTTCGACTTCACGGCACGGATGGCGCGCCACGCGAACTCCAGGTCCGCCAGCGTCTTCTCGTCCGCGGGCTTGCCGCACGCGAGCGTCCAGTTCGCGGGCGAGTCACCGGAGGCGTCGATGGCGTCGCGCTGCTGCAGCAGCAGGCCACCGGACACCGGACGCATCTCCGCGCCACCACGAGCCGGCGCCTCTGCCACGAGGATGCGCACGTTCTTCTTGCGCTGCAACACCTCCACCGCACCGTCCGCATAGGACGGAGCGATGATCACCTCGGTGAAGATCTCCGAGACGAACTCGGCCATCTCCACGGTGACCTCGCGGTTGGCCGCGATGATGCCGCCGAACGCGCTGACCGGGTCGCACTCGTGCGCCTTGCGGTGCGCGTCCGCGATGCTCACGTCGGACACCGCGATGCCGCACGGGTTCGCGTGCTTGATGATCGCGACGCACGGACGCTCGTGGTCCCACGCGGCACGCCACGCGGCGTCGCCGTCGAGGTAGTTGTTGTACGACATCTCCTTGCCGTGCAACTGCTTCGCCGACGCGAGGCCCACACGGCCGTCGCCCTGCGTGTAGATCGCGGCGTGCTGGTGCGGGTTTTCGCCGTAGCGCAGCACGTTCGAGCGGTTCCAGGTCGCGCCGACCCAGCCGGGGAAGCCGCTGCCCTCGTCGTCCGGCGCCAGCACGTTGCCGATCCAGGACGCGACGGCCACGTCGTAGGTCGCGGTGTGGCGGAAGGCCGCAGCCGCGAGCTGCTGCCGGTCGGCCAGGGTGAAGCCGCCCTCACGGACGTTCTCCAGCACCCACCCGTAGCGGGACGGGTCGACGACGACCGCGACGTTCGCGTGGTTCTTGGCCGACGCGCGGACCATCGCGGGGCCGCCGATGTCGATCTGCTCGACGCAGTCGTCGGGGGAAGCACCCGACGCGACGGTCTGCGTGAACGGGTACAGGTTCACGACCAGCAGGTCGAACGGCGCGATGTCCATGTCGCGCAGCTGCTGGACGTGCGAGTCCTTGCGCAGGTCCGCGAGCAGACCGGCGTGCACTCGCGGGTGCAGCGTCTTGACGCGGCCGTCGAGGCACTCGGGGAACCCGGTGACCTGCTCGACCGGCGTCACGGGGACGCCCGCGTCGGCGAGCACCTTGGCAGTGCCGCCGGTGGACACGATCTCGACTCCGGCCGCGTGCAGGCCGGTGGCCAGTTCCAGCAGGCCGGCCTTGTCGGAGACCCCGATCAGGGCCCGGCGAACCGGTCGCCTCTCGGCAGGAGTGCTCACGGAATGCTCACCTTTCGTCCGTTCACGGTGCAGCCCTCACGGGCCAGTCGGCCGACCGTCTCGACGAGCAGCCGGCGTTCGACGACCTTGATGCGTTCGTGCAGGGTCTCCTCGGTGTCGCCGGGTTCGACGACGACGGCCTCCTGCGCGAGGATCGGCCCGGTGTCGACGCCCGCGTCGACCAGGTGCACGGTCGACCCGGTGACGCGCACGCCGTAGTCCAGGGCGTCGCGCACGCCGTGCGCGCCGGGGAAGGCCGGCAGCAGCGCGGGGTGGGTGTTGATCATCCGGCCGCCGAAGCGGGCGAGGAACCGCGGGCCGATGATCTTCATGAAGCCGGCGGACACCACGAGGTCGGGTTCGTGCGACGCCACGGCCTCGGTCAGGGCGGCGTCCCAGGCCGCGCGGTCGGCGTGGTCGCGCAGCTTCACGGCGAAGTGCGGGACACCCGCGCGTTCGGCGCGCTTGAGGCCCTCGATGTTCTCGCGGTCGGCGCCGACCGCGACCACCTCGATCGGGAGGTCGGTGGCGTCCAGCAACGCCTGCATGAGGGTTCCGGAACCGGAGACGAGTACGACGACGCGCGCCGGTGCGGGAAGGCGGAGTTCGGTGCTCAGCGTCTACTCCTGGCGTGGGGTTGCAGCAGCTCAGGGGCAGCCTATGACGTCACCGTTCCGGCTTGCCGTCCAGGTCCTCCTCGGACTCCATGCCGAGCATCTCGTCGAACTCCGCCTCGAAGTCCTCCTCTTCTTCGAGGGGTTCTTCTGCGTCTTCCTCGACGGGCTCTTCCTCTTCGTCCGCAACGTCTTCGTCGTACTCGTCCTCGTCGTAGTAGTCGTCGTCCTCGAGATCTTCCTCGACCTCGAACTCGTCCTCGTC
The DNA here is from genome assembly GCF_000974445.1 of Lentzea aerocolonigenes. Classification (GTDB taxonomy): domain Bacteria; phylum Actinomycetota; class Actinomycetes; order Mycobacteriales; family Pseudonocardiaceae; genus Lentzea; species Lentzea aerocolonigenes. The sequence continues at coordinate 123,912 of NZ_BBOJ01000016.1, read as the reverse complement.
CACCACTTCGAGCTGCTCGAACTGTTCGGTGAGCTCGTCGTCCTCGAACACGACGTCCTCGTCGGAGGTTTCCTCGTCGTAGTCGGGCTCGACGAACTCCGCCTCACCGTCCGCCACCACGGGCTTCGAGCGCGCCCCGGCGAGCCACGCGACCAGCACGCCGGGCACCAGCACCCACAACGCCACGAGCAGCGCGAGCAGGCCCGCCGGCACCGTCACGGGGTCGAACGCGCCGGCCGCCAGCCGTCCACCGGCCGTGGCGGCGAGCACGAGGCTGCCCACGGCGGCGGTGATCGCGGCCACCAGCACCGCGCGGAACCGCGAGGCCGGCCGGTCGGAGACCTTGCGGCAGGTCCAGCCGACGAACACACCGATCGCCGCCGCACCCACCAGCACCACGGGACTCCACACCGCCGCGGTCTCCGGCATCGCCGCCAGCAGCGGCACCGGAGGCACCGGGCCGCCGACGAACCGCATCGGCGAGACCTCGACCCCGCCCAGCGAGAACCCGGCACCGGCGACGTAGGAGAACCCGGCGATGATCGCGTTCGGGAGATAGCCGACGCACAGCAGGAACACCCCGAGCCCGACGCCGGGCGACGGCCCCGCCTCCGCGAAGAGCCCGCTCGTCGTGGGCCACGAGACCGCAAGCCCTGCCGCCACCGCCAGCGCGCCCACGCTGACCAGCGCGAACAACGCCATGAACCCGGCGCGCAGACCGTGCAGCGCCACCGGGTCGAGCTTGTCGAACACCATCTCGACCAGGCCGCAGCGACGGGCGACGCCGATCGTGGCGGCGAGACCGGACACGGCAGCACAGCCGAAGAACGCGACGGCGGGCGTGGCGCGCACGACGCCTTCACCCATCAGCAGGGCGATCGAACCGCCGACGACAGCGTGGGCGCCGGAGATGCTCAGCACCACACCACGTGCCTGAAGCGGTTCGTAGAGCCCCAGGCGGTCGGCCGTGCCCGCGGCGGTGCGGCCGACGAGCAGCATCAGCAACGCGGTGGGCAGCAGCGGCAACACCCCGAGCTGACCGGCGTCGAAGCGCAACGGCACGTGGTGCGCGGCCAGCCAGGCGGGCGCGGCGGCGCTGAGCACGCCGGCCGTGGAGAACTCGGCGTACGTGGCCGTCGCGGAGACCAGGGCGAGGAGCGCGGCCACCGCCGCGTACCCGACGACCACCGACCCGACCGCGGCCGCGACGAGCACGCGCATGCGTTCGGACCGCGAGAACTCCGGCGGACGCACGGTGGTGACCTCGCGGGTCACGTCGCGTTGCAGCACGGGCACTTCTCCACTGTGTCAGGCCGGCTGGGCCGTTCGACGCAGGCACGCCGGGGTATGCGACAGGGGTGGTGCCGGTGAATCCCGGCACCACCCCTGAAGTCGAACGGTCTTACTGCTGCGGTCCGCCGAAGCCACCGGGCGGCGTGCCCGGCGAGCCGAACTGGCCAGGCTGCGGCATGAAGCTGGTCTGCTGCGGCGGCTGACCCGGCTGCGCGGGCTGCTGCGGCTGCTGACCGAACTGCTGCTGGCCGAACTGCGGCTGCTGCGGGGCCTGCTGCTGGTGCTGGTGCTGCTGCTGGCCCTGCTGCGGGAACGCGCCGGACTGCGGGTTCCAGCCACCCGGCTGACCCTGACCGGGCTGACCGGCGTACGGGTTCGCGGGCTTCGGCTCGAACTTCACGATGCCCTCGGCGAGCAGGAAGGCGAGCACGATCGCCGCCGTCTCCAGCAGCGCGACGATGAGCAGCACGATGTCGAGGCCCTGCACGGACGGCGACTTGATGATGCCCTGCAGCTGCAGCAGCGTCTGCACGGCCGCCAGGATCGCGCCGACCGGCACGAAGCCCTTGGGGATGCTCGGCAGCACCGAGAGCCCCGCGAGCATGCCCGCGGCGAGCAGGTACGTGACGTTGCCGCTGACGTCGTCCGCGAACGCGACGAGGTACGCGACGAGCCCGAGGCCCGCCGCGACCAGCGGGAGGATCAGGCCGAGGTTGATGTTGTTGGCGCCGGGGGCGCCAGGGGCCTGATGAGGTGCCTGGTGCTGTGCCGGACCCGGCGGCTGCTGTTGGGGTGCGCCGTAAGGCACGGACATGTTGAGGTCTCCTCCTCCAACCAGGGTGCGTCCGACGACGCTAGCCGATGCTGTTGCTCAGACGATGACCGGATCATGATGGTTCCGCCACACGAGCGAGGGCCGGACTCCGAAAGTACTCGGAATCCGGCCCTTGGGGTGCTCGAAGTGCTGTTTCGCCACACAGAACAGGTCCATGTCGTGCCGAAAATGGGCTTCGCTCATTCGGCACGACACGAGCATCAGAGGTTCTGCATGATCTCGCGCATCAGAGCGGCGGTCTCGGACGGCGTCTTGCCGACCTTGACGCCGGCGGCCTCGAGGGCCTCCTTCTTCGCCTGAGCGGTGCCCGCCGAGCCGGAGACGATGGCGCCGGCGTGGCCCATGGTCTTGCCCTCGGGGGCGGTGAAGCCCGCGACGTAGCCGACGACCGGCTTGGTCACGTTCTCCTTGATGTACGCCGCGGCGCGCTCCTCGGCGTCGCCGCCGATCTCACCGATCATCACGATCGCGACGGTCTCGTCGTCGGCCTGGAAGGCCTCGAGGGCGTCGATGTGCGTGGTGCCGATGATCGGGTCGCCACCGATGCCGATCGCGGTGGAGAAACCGAAGTCCCGCAGCTCGTGCATCATCTGGTAGGTCAGGGTGCCGGACTTCGACACCAGACCGATCTTGCCGCTGCCCGCGATGTTCGCGGGGATGATGCCGGCGTTCGACTTGCCGGGGCTGATGATGCCGGGGCAGTTCGGGCCGATGATGCGGGTCTTGTTGCCGGTCGCGACGGCGTGCGCCCAGAAGTAGGCGGTGTCGTGCACCGGGATGCCCTCGGTGATGACGACGGCCAGCTCGATCTCGGCGTCGATCGCCTCGAGCACGGCGGCCTTGGAGAAGGCCGGCGGCACGAAGATCACGGTCACGTTCGCGCCGGTGGCCTCCATGGCCTCCTTGACGGTGCCGAAGACCGGGAGCACGGTGCCGTCGAAGTCGACCTTCTCGCCGGCCTTGCGCGGGTTCACGCCACCGACGATGTTCGTGCCGGACGCGAGCATGCGCTTGGTGTGCTTGGTGCCCTCGGCACCGGTCATGCCCTGGACGATGACCTTGCTGTTCTCGTTGAGGAAGATAGCCATCGTTCTCAGACCCCCGCAGCCGCGAGCTCGGCGGCCTTCGCGGCCGCGTTGTCCATCGTGTCGACAACGGTCACCAGCGGGTGGTTGGCCTCCGCGAGGATCGCGCGGCCCTCCTCCACGTTGTTGCCGTCGAGGCGGACGACGAGCGGCTTGGTGGCCCCGTCGCCGAGGATCTCCAGCGCCTTCACGATGCCGTTGGCCACGGCGTCGCACGCGGTGATGCCACCGAAGACGTTGACGAACACCGAACGCACGGCCTCGTCGCCGAGGATGACGTCCAGGCCGTTCGCCATGACCTCGGCGGACGCGCCGCCGCCGATGTCGAGGAAGTTCGCGGGCTTCACGCCGTACTGCTCACCGGCGTACGCCACGACGTCCAGAGTGGACATCACGAGACCGGCGCCGTTGCCGATGATGCCGACCTCGCCGTCGAGCTTGACGTAGTTGAGGCCCTTCTCCTTGGCCTTCGCCTCGAGGGGGTTCTCCGCCGCCTTGTCGACCAGCTCGGCGTGCGCCGGGTGGCGGAAGTCGGCGTTCTCGTCGAGCGTGACCTTGCCGTCGAGCGCGACGATCTTGTCCTGCGGGTCGCGGACCAGCGGGTTGACCTCGACGAGCGTGGCGTCCTCCGCGACGAAGGTCTCCCACAGCTGGACGATGACGTCGATGACCTGGTCCTTGACCTCGGCCGGGAAGTTCGCCGCGTCGGCGATCTCCTTGGCCTTGGCCGCGTCGACACCCTTGATGGCGTCGATGTGGATCTTCGCGAGGGCCTCGGGCTTGGTGGCCGCGACCTCCTCGATGTCCATGCCGCCCTCAACGCTCGCCATGGCGAGGAAGGTGCGGTTGGCGCGGTCGAGGAGGAAGGAGAAGTAGTACTCCTCCGCGATGTCGGAGGCAGGCGTCACCAGCACGCGGTGAACGATGTGCCCCTTGATGTCCAGGCCGAGGATGGCGGTCGCCTTCTCCTCGGTCTCCTCGGCGGTGGAAGCGAGCTTCACACCACCGGCCTTGCCGCGGCCGCCGGTCTTGACCTGGGCCTTGACGACGACCGGCTGGCCGAACTTCGCGGCGATGGCCTTGGCGTCGGCGGGGTTGGTGGCCACATCGCCCGGCAGTACCGGGACGCCGTGGGCGGCGAAGAGGTCCTTCGCCTGGTACTCGTACAGGTCCACTCGGGTCTCCTGCGACGTCGGTGTCGGAACACCGCGCCTGGGTGGTCCTCAAGGGGCCAAGCGAACCCACTTGACGCGGCTGGGCCCAGACACTATCGAGCTGCGGCTACCGCTCGCACGCCACACCTGGTGAGGTCGGTCTCAACGGCGGTGAGGTCGATCACGCGTGCGCGCGCGTATAGAGGACAAGGCGTGCGCAGGACCACTTTCACCGCGTTGCGCGGGCTCCCATCAAGCCGGCGGCCACCAGCAGCGCCGCGCACGACGCGAGCGCGAGCCACGTGCCGGGACCCGCCACCGCGCCCACGACCTTGTCTCCGGTGAGCGGCAGCTCCAGTGCCCGGATGCCGACCAGCAGCACAGCACCCGCGAGCACCGCGGCACCGCGGGCGGGCCTCGACCGGAACGCGACCACGAGCCCGACGATCAGCCACACGAGAGAAGAGATGAGGGCCGCCGACACGACCGGGTCGTTGCCGGGGACCAGCGTCGGGGCCGTGTAGTTGTCGCCGCGCACGTTCGGCAACGCGAACGCGCCCACCGCGAACAGCCCTGCCAGCAGCACCGCGCCGAGCTCGGTCATCGGCAACTGCTCGCGTTTGGTGGGCAGAACCGTGTTCTCGCGCTCGACGGCACCGGCGAGACCCGCGCAGATGAGCGCGAGGATCCCGAACGGCGCCACGAGGATCATCAGCCAGAAGCCCGCGCCCGGCTGCGCGATTCCGGCCTGGCTCGCGGACACCACCGGCTGGGTGGCGCCCGCTGCGGCGAACTGCATCGCGAGGTAGCCGAACAGGAGCGCGGGGCGCACCACGCCGGCGGTCGACGGCACGAACAGGGCCAGTCCCAGCAGGGCGAGCGCGATGGCGCCCGGCCACAGGAGGTTCGCGGACGCCAGCTCCGGCGCCGGGCCTCCGGTGGAGAGGACGAGCTGCGGTGCGAGCGCGCCACCGATCATGGCGAGGGCGGCGAGCACCGCGAAGACACCCGCCGTGACGTGCATGCGCCGCACCGACGGCAGCGTGAGGTCCCTCGTCTCGTCGCGCTTGCCGCGCACCAGCCGCCAGAGCCGGGCCAGCAGGGGCACCGCGGGCAGCAGCAACGCCGCCGACAGCGTGATCAGCGGTCCCACGGCCAGCCCGAGACCGGGCGCGGCCGCCCCGGCCACCAGTGGCGGCAGCGACACGGCCACCAGGGCGAGCGTCACGCCGTACACACCGCCCTCGCGGGTGTCCGGGTCGGGCGAGCTGGCCGCGAGCGCCGTGGCGAGCGGCGCGGCGAGCGCGATCAGCAGACCACCCGTCAGCCCGATCACCGGCAGGTCCCACGGGCCGCGGTCGAGCTGGAACGGGTCGGCCGAGGTGAACGGCTTGCCCAGGAGCCCGACCGTCGCCCAGAAAGCGATGATCACGTGCACCGCCACGAGCCCGGGCGGCTCCGACTCGTCCGCGGGCATCCCGGCCCGGCCCGCCGCCAGCAGGCCGCCCGCGATCACCAGCGCGTGCCCGGCGATCAGCAGCCACAGCCCCGCGGAGGGGGTGACCGCGATCAGCGTGGCGGGCCGGAAGAGCTCCGGTCGCGCCACCGCCATCGCGTCGGCCGCGATCTGCAGGTCGCTCACCAGGCGGCCGACGGCGAAGACGCCCACCGCGGCGATCAGCCCCGCCGCCACGAACGGCCTGCCGCGGAACAGCAGGACACCCGCGACGACCGGCGGCAACAGCGCCAGCAGGGCGAGCAGCGGCCACGACGTGTAGGCGGGTTGCGCGCCGTCGACCACGCCGAGCAGCGGGCCCGCAGCGGTGAGGAGGGAGCCTGCCGCGAGCAGGGTCCACGAGGTGCGCAGCCTGGCGGCGGCCGGGGTCTGGTTCTCGAGCTCGGTTCGAGTCATCGCGGGCGAACCTAGCAAGTCAGGCGTTGGGTTCCGTGTGCTGTGCGTCCGGTCGCGCGGCGATGGGCTGCAACCATGTGAGACGAAATTCGTTCGCATGTGGAAAACATCCGCCGGATACTCCTAGCCGGTGAGTTCATCACCTACCGTCGCTCATATGAGCGACAACGGCCGGTCGTGGATCACGCGTCTGACTGACGTCGTGCTCGACCGTGCCGGTTGGGGAGTGCACACGGCGCGCGACGTCGCCGAAGAGGTGAAAGTCGCGTTGCGCGCCATGGCCACACCTGGCGGGATGCGTGGAGTCGCGATGGAAGCGGCCTGGCTGACGGCCCACGCGGTGCTCTACCCGTGGGGCGCGATCACCGAGCAGCTGCGCCAGGACGGCCAGTTCCGGCACTACCGCACCGACGGCCTGCCGCCCCGGCAGCGCGGACTGGTGGTTTCGGCGATGGACGCGGCGGGCACCCCGATCGTGTTGGTGCACGGCATCGGGGACAACCGCTCCGCCTTCGCGGTGCTGTCGGGGGCACTGCGAAGGCGGGGCTTCGGGGTCGTGCACGCCATCAACTACAGCGTGCTGACGGCGTTGACCGGGGACGTCCGCCGCTCGGCCGCGTTGCTGGGTGCGCACATCGAGCGGATCTGCGAGCAGACCGGCGCGGACCAGGTGCACGTCGTCGGCCACTCGCTCGGCGGCCTCATCGCCAGGTATTACGTGCAGCGGCTGCACGGCGACGTACGCGTCCGCACTCTCGTGACCCTGGGGACCCCGCACAGCGGCACGCTCGCCGCCTACGTCCTGCCGACTCCGCTCACCAAGCAGCTGCGACCGGGCTCCGATCTGCTCGAGGAGCTCGCCGAGCCGTGCCGGCCGTGCCGCACCCGGTTCGTCGTGGTCTGGTCGGAGATGGATCAGATCATCGTCCCTCAGCGCAACGCCCGGCTGGAGCACTCGTCGTTGGTCGTCGAGGAGCACCAGATACGTGATTCAGGTCACCTTTCTTTGCCAGTTGACACGAGGACCCTTCACGTAGTTGTGACGGCCATCACCCGATCGGACGACTCAACCGGTCACCCCATCGCCGCTGGCGGCGAGGCGTGTCGCCCGCCCGGCGTGACCGACGGTCACAGTTGACAGTTGAAACCTCCTGGTTGCCGCCTGTTCGGAGGACATAACGAACTGGGGTTTGCCCTCTGAGGCTCCCCGCCGTTACTGTCCCCCGGTCCGTTGTCACGGTCTGATCACAGAAGGACACCGAGTCAGAACCCCGAAACCTGGCTCACCGGGAATCCCCCGCCCGGCAGTCCACCGATCAGGCTCCCCGAAGGCGGAAGGGCAAGCTTTGAGTCACCACCGCTCCCCCGGCGGCCATGAACGCAGTGCTGCGCTCGATGAGGCGGTCGACCGCGCCTCCACGCGCACCGTCAGCTCCCACCGGCTCCCCCCGCCACCGTCGGCGCTCCGCGGACGCATCGTCGTCGCCGCCGTCGCAGTAGGCGCTTTCGCCGCCGCAGGCGCAGGCCAGACCCTGCAAGCCGCCGCGGACGACAGCAAGGACGTCCAGCTCGCGAACCACACCGACGGTTCCGCCGCGTTCACCGGCCAGGGAGGCGACACCGCCCCCGCCCCGCAGATCCTCGCCGTCTCGAAGACGACCTCCGAAGGCTCCGCCGAGGCCGCGAAGCTCCTGCGCAGCCAGCAGCTCACCACCCAGCGCGAGGCCGAAGAGGCCGAGAAGAAGCGCCCGAAGTTCGTCCGCCCCGCCGCCGGCGAGTTCACCTCCGGCTACGGCGGCCGCTGGGGCACCATGCACCTCGGCATCGACATCGCCGGCCCGATCGGCACCCCGATCCTCTCCGCCGCTGACGGCGTCGTGATCGAGGCCGGCCCGGCGTCCGGGTTCGGACTCTGGGTCCGGGTGCAGCACGAGGACGGCACGATCACCGTCTACGGGCACGTCGACTCGTTCAACGTCCGCGAGGGCCAGGCGGTCAAGGCCGGCCAGCAGATCGCCCGGATGGGCAACCGCGGGTTCTCCACCGGTCCCCACCTGCACTTCGAGGTGTGGAACCCCGGCGGCCAGAAGATCAACCCGCTCACGTGGCTCAACGCTCGTGGTGTGACGGTCTGATTTTCGGGTTGGCCTGATCTGGGGTTGGTCCCGGTTCGGGTTGTGGGTTCTGGGTCGTGGGTGCGGCCTCCGGTTCTGGGTTGCGGTTCCTGGCTGGGCGTTGCTGCGGTTCGGGGTTGCCGGGTCCTGGTGTTTCGCCGGTTCGGCGTTGCCAAGTCTGGTCGGGTGTTTCGCCAGTTCGGGGTTGCCGGGTCTGGTCGAGTGTTTCGCCAGTTCGGGGTTGCCGGGTTTCGGCTTCGCGGGGACCGGTTCGGGACGGTTCCGGGTGGGTCTTTGGTTCGACGGGTTCTGAACTACGGCTCAGTAGCTTTCTCGCGGGTTGATGTTGCTGGGCCACCTCCGGGTGTGGGTGCAGGCGGTTCAGGGGCCTCAGTGGCCTCTTGGGGCTCAGGAGCCTCTTCTGTTGGCCGGGCTTGAGCGCGGCTCCAGCGATCCGGGATCTTCGCGGTCGCCTTCTTGGAGCAGGACCTCTCGCGGTGGGCTTCTCGCGGTGGCCTTCTTCTCCCGCGGTGGCTTCTCGCGATCGCCTTCTGCCGGCGGCGCTCCCGGCCTTCTCACGGCGTCCTTCCCGCGAGGGCCTTCCAACAATGGTCTTCGTGCGGTCACCCTGTCTTGCGGTCGCCCTGTTCGCGATCGTCCCGCTAGCGGTCAGGTGCCCTGGCGTCGCTGTGGGGATGGCGGATGAAGTAGGCCGTCGCTACCCGCCAGACCGAGCACATGTGCCTGCGCCATCTCGGGCCGCACGCCTTGCAGGCTCCGGAGTCGGTTTGCCTGTGGTCTTGGAGCAGGGTGCGCCAGGCTGCCACCAGACGGTGGGTTTCCGGGGATTCCAGCTGGGCGAGTGATGCGAACACGCGTTCGTGCAGGACGGCTGCCAGTACGTGGTCCATTTGAGCTTCTTCGCTGGGGTGGTGGTCACCATGCGGTCGATGATGCTCTGGGGGTCTGACAATTTTTGACGGGTCGGGCCTGACCTGCGGTTCAGCTCGGCTGACCTGCGGTGGGGCGCTGATTCCGTGGTGGCGAGACAGTGCGGCCGGACCGCTCTCCCGTTCGGTCCGGCCGCACCTCGCCGCGAAGTTAGGCCCCCGCCGTCCCTTCGCTCCCCTTCGTCTGCAGGCTGCTCCCCTTGCCTTGGACCGCCCCGAACGTTCCTCGGCTGTGCTGCTTGCGACACCCACATAGACGTACGAGGTGGCTGCTCGTTGCGCCGGATTTCGGAGAAATTGTGGAGTTTCTGTGTGGTTTGGGTTTTGGCTGGTCAGGGTGGGTGTTTGGGTCCCGCCTTGGTTTCGTGGGTCGTCCCCCTGTTGCGTCGGCGACTGCCGGTTTCGTGTTCGTAGGTGGGCACGTTGAGTCCGCAACCATCTGCTGATTTCTGGGAGCTCCGCCCCAGACCCAATGCCGCGTAGCTTAAGTTGATCTTGGTGCTGTGCTGGCGGGTCGGCGTGGTGACGTGATCATCACGCCGAAGGCTGGCACGGTCTGTGGTCGTGACTACGGCTGTGGCCTTACCGGATCAGGTGTCGCTGGGTGTGCTGGTCACGGCGGTGCCGCGGGACGCGGTGGACGAGGCGATCGCGGCGTGCGGGGCCGGTGCGCGCCGCTCGGATGGGAAGCTGCCGCCGCATGTGGTGGCGTATCTGACGATGGCGTTGTGCCTGTTCAGCGACGATGACTACACCGAGGTCGCGGCCAGGGTGACGGGGTCGCTGGACCGGTGGGGCTGCTGGGACGCCTCGTGGACGCCGCCGACCTCGAGTGCGATCACCCAGGCCCGCAAACGCCTGGGCCCTGCCGTCTTTCGTGAGATTTTCGAGCGGGTCTGCGGTCCGGCGGGCGGGGAATCGGGCCCGATGGCGGGCATGCTCGCGACCGGCCGGGCTCGCGGGGCGTGGCTGCGGGACTGGCGGCTGGTCGCGGTCGACGGGTTCGAGGCCGACCTGCCCGACAGCGAGGCCAACGCCGCCGAGTTCGGCTACGCCGGCACCGGCGAGAGCCGCTCGGCGTTCCCGAAAGCACGGGTGGTGACACTCACCGAGTGCGGCACGCACGCCTTGCTCGCCGCCGAGATCGGCACCTACGCCACGAGCGAGAAAACGTTGGCGGGCAAGCTGTATCCACGGCTGCAAGCCGACGAGTTGCTGACCGCGGACCGCAACTTCTACTCCTGGCCCGCCTGGGAATCCGCCGCCGCCACGGGGGCTGCGTTGTTGTGGCGGGCACCGACCCAGCTGGAGCTGCCGGTGGTACGGGTCCTGGCCGACGGCACCTACCTGACCATGCTGTCCAACCCGAAAACCCACAAACGCGAACGACGGGACCGTGTGACCGCCGCCGCCCGCGCCGGACACGCCATCCACCCCAGTGACGGCCAGTGGGCTCGGGTGATCGAGTACGACGTGCCCGACCGGGACGGCAACGGCACCGGCGAGATCATCACCCTGCTCACCACCATCCTCGACCCCGACCACGCCCGAGCCGACGAACTCGCCGACGCCTACCACCAGCGATGGGAACACGAAACCGGTAACGACCAGGCCAAAACCCACCTCCGCGGCCCCGGCCGCGTCCTGCGCTCCCGGCTACCCGAACTGGCCTACCAGGAGATCTGGGCCTGGCTGATCACCCACCACGCCATCACCACCCTGATCACCCAGGCCGCCACCGCCGCCGAGCTGGACCCCGACCGGATCTCCTACACCCAGACCCTGCGCCTGATCCGCCGCACTGCTACCGGCACCGCCACCATTCCCCCCTCAGGACTGGACTGACCACCTACCCCGCATCCTCGACCGCATCGCGGGCATGCGCATCCCACCCCGCCGGCACCGCACCTGCCCCCGCGCCGTCAAACGCATGCGCCACAACAGCTACCGCGTCAAACAGCACGACGAACCCGCCAGCACACGCCACCCCGGACCCGCCACCATCCGGTTCTACTTCCTCCAACCGGACACAGCAAGATCAACTTAAGCTACGCGGCATTGGGTCTGGGGCGGCGCCCCAGAAATCTTGAAACAGGAACGGAACCCGCCCAACCCAACCACCTATCGGACACGAAACAGGCAGCCGCCAACGCACCAGGGAGACGACCTACGCCCCCGACGCGCGCACCAACGGCGGATACAACACAACAGCATCCCCCCGCCGATACAAAGCCGCCGGCCGCCCCCCATCCCGAGAAGTACTCCCCCCAGTAGGAACCAACAACCCCTCAACCCCAGTCACCTTGCGATGAAAGTTGCGAGGATCCAACGAAACCCCCCACACGATCTCGTAGACCCGCCGCAACTCAGCCACAGTGAACTCCGCAGAACAAAACGCAGTCCCCAACGGCGTGTACTCCAGCTTGGCCCGAGCCCTCTCCACCCCATCCGCCAAGATCCGCGCATGATCAAAAGCCAACGCGCCCACCTCTGACACGGGCACCCAAGAGGCGGCAGCCGCATCCGTCCCAGCCACCGGCACAGGCAAATCCGGCGCCAACGCCAGATAGGCCACGGACACCACCCTCATCCGTGGATCCCGCCGAGGCTCCCCATAGGTCCCGAGCTGCTCCAGATGCAGCCCGGACACCCCGGTCTCCTCAGCCAGCTCCCGGACAGCGGCAGCATCCACGGACTCGTCGACCTGCACGAACCCCCCAGGCAACGCCCACCGCCCCCGATACGGCGCCTCCCCACGGCGAACCAGCAGCGCGCACAGCGCGTCAGACCGCACGGTCAGCACCACCAGATCGACCGTGACAGCGAAGGGAGGGAAATCACTTGGCGAGTACACGCCCCCGAGTATAGGCTTATCGTCAGTTAGACGACAAGCAGCTCGACGGTCAGCGAGACCGTTCCCAACAGCACCCCACCAAGGAGACGAAGATGGCCGACATCAGTACTTACCCTGGACTCAGGCACCTGCGAGGAGCCCCCACGGTCCACATCAGACACATCCGCAAGGGCAAGCTGATCCACGAAGGCACGGGCCTGAGCTTCTGGTTCCGCCCGAGAACCGCAGTCCTGTCAGAAGTCCCGGTGGACGACCGCGAGCTCCCCATGCTCTTCCACGCCAGAACGAAGGACTACCAGGACGTCACGGTCCAGCTCACCGTCACCTACCGCTGCACCGACCCCGAAACCGCGACGACCCGCATCGACTTCTCGATCGACCCCGACACCGGTACCTGGCGCCAGGACCCGTTGAGCCAGATCGCGAACACGCTGACCGAGAGCACCCAGCAGCACGCCCTCCGGATCCTCGCGACCCTCGACCTGGAGACGGCCTTGCGGGTCGGCGTCGAACGGGTCAAGGAAGCGACCACGAGCAACCTCACCGCCGCGCACATCGGCCTGGAGATCATCGACATCCGCGTGGTGGCCATCCGCCCCGACGCCGACGTGGAGAAGGCCCTCCAGACCACCATCCGCGAGAAGGTCCAGCAGGAAGCCGACAAGGCGACCTACGAGCGCCGCGCCATCGCCGTCGAACGCGAGCGCGCGATCAGCGAGAACGAGCTGCAGAACCAGATCGAGCTCGCGAAACGAGAAGAGCTCCTCGTCGTGCAACGAGGTGCGAACGCGCTCAAGAAGGCAGAAGACCACGCCAGGGCCAGCCGAATCGCCGACGACGCCAAGGCGGACGGCATCCGCAAGCTCGCGGAAGCAGAGGCCGCCGGTGAGAAGGCTCGCCTCGACGCCTACAAGGAAGTTCCCCAGGCCACCCTGCTCGCCCTCGCTGCCAAGGAGCTCGCGGGCAACCTGCCGGAGATCGGCAGCATCACGCTCACGCCGGACGTCATCCAGCCGATCCTGCAACGGCTCGCGCGATGAGCCTCGCGCCGAGAATTGTGCTGGTGCACAGGCGCACCGAGCTGACAGAGTTGCTGGCACGACACGGCACCCGTGGCCAGGTCGAGTTCTTCCTGAAGTCCCGCAACAGAACTTTGGACGAGGTGGTGCACCGTGACCAGCAGGCCCGCAAAGCGTTGGGAGAGGTCAGCGCCGCAATCCCGCTGGACTGGCGCCGCGGCGTGGTCGAGAGGGAAGACCTGTCGCGGTTCCTGTTCGCGCCCGAGGACGTAGTCGTCATCGTCGGGCAGGACGGGCTGGTCGCCAACGTCGCCAAGTACCTCGACGGCCAGCCCGTGATCGGCATCAACCCCGAGCAGGGCGTGCTCGCCAAGCACGCCCCTTCGCAGGCGGCGGAACTCCTGCACGGCACGAACAACACCGAAGACCGCACGATGGTCGAGGTGCGGACGGACGACGGCCAGACCCTCCACGCGCTCAACGAGATCTACGTCGGCCACCCGAGCCACCAGACCAGCCGGTACCGGATCCACCAGGAACGCCAGGCCTCGTCCGGCATCCTCGTCGGCAGCGGCACGGGCGCCACGGGCTGGTGCTCGAGTGCGCACCGCGAACGGAAGAGCACCCTCGCCCTCCCGCAACCGACCGAGCCCAGGCTCGTCTGGTTCGTCCGGGAGGCGTGGCCGTCGCCGAGCACCGGCATCGAGCACACCGAAGGCGAGATCACCGGCGAACCGCTGACGATCGACGTCGAGTCCGACGGGCTCGTGGCGTTCGGCGACGGCATCGAGAGCGACGCGCTACGCCTCGGCTGGGGTCAGCGGCTGAGCATCGGACTCGCCGCCCGCCGGCTCCGCCTCGTGTGCTGAGCCGATCACCAGCAGGCACACGCCGGACATCACGGCACCCGCGATCAGGTAGACCGCGACGGCCCAGGTTCCCCAGCCCAGCAACGAAGTCGCGACGAACGGCGCCAGGCCACCGCCGAGCACGGCGCCGAGCTGGTAGCTCAACGCCACCCCGCTGTACCGCACGCGGGTGAGGAACAGCTCGGCGAAATAGGCGGCCATCGGCCCGAACAACGCGCCGGAGCCGATGAAGCCGAGCACGATCGCCGCGGTGAACCACTGCGCGTCCATCAACCAGAACATCGGGAACGCGAAGGCCGCCTGGAACACCGCGCCGCCGAACATCACGGGCAGCCGCCCGATCCGGTCCGACATCCAGGCGAACACGGGCAGGGACACCACCTGCGCGAGTCCTCCGAGCACCTGTGCCACCAGGAGATCGTCCGGCGACAGCCGCAGTTCCGTGCGGCCGTAGTTGATGGTGAACACCGACAGCACGAAGATGAAGATCTGGAACCCGAGGTTCACGCCGGCGCCGAGCAGCAGCACCCGCCACCGCGTGCGCACCACCTCGGCGAGCGGCGTCCTGGACTTCTCGGTGCGGGTGAAGCGCGGGCTCTCCGGCACCCGCAGCCTGATGTAGACGCCGATGCCGACCAGCACGATCGAGAACAGGAACGGCAGCCGCCAGCCCCACGTCAGGAATCCGGGGCCGGACGCCTTCGACGACAGGTACATCGCGAGGTTCGCGAGCACCAGACCGATCGGCGAGCCGATGAACACCCAGCTGCCGTACCAGCCCAGGCGTCCTGGTGGCGCGTGCTCGACGGCCATGAGGGACGCGCCGCCCTGTTCGCCGCCCATGAAGAAGCCCTGCACGATCCGCAGCAGCACCAGCAGCACCGGTGCCCAGATGCCGATCGAGGCGTAGGACGGCAACAGCCCGATCAACGCCGTGGCGAGCCCCGTCACCGAAAGGGTGATCACGAGCATCGCGCGGCGCCCGAGCCGGTCGCCGAAGTGCCCGATCACCGCGCCGCCGAGCGGCCGGGCCACGAAACCCGCGCCAAAAGTGGCGAACGCCAGCAGCACGCCGACGCGCGAGTCGAACTGCGGGAAGAAGATCTTGTTGAACACCAGCGCCGACGCTGTGCCGTAGAGCAGGAAGTCGTACAGCTCGATCGTGTTACCGACCGCAGAAGCCACAGCTACTTTGCGTACCCCCGTCATCGTTCCAGCCTGGTCGAGGGATTGACACTGCGCAATGGTCCGGTCACCCTTCGTCCTACGTTCCTACTCTTCAGTAACGAGGTAGCAATGACGCGCCGAGTGACTGTCGTTTCCCTGCTCACGGCCCTGATCGCGGCATTGCTGGTCCCGCACGCCAGCGCCGCCACGACCTACCGGAACTACGTCTCACTCGGAGATTCGTTCGTCTCCGGTCCGTTCATCCCCGTCCAGCGCCTCGACCCGCTGAGCTGTTTCAAGTCCACCCAGAACTACCCGTCCGTGCTCGCCCGCCGTCTCGGCATCGCGAACTTCACCGACATCTCCTGCGGTGGCGCGCAGACCAAGGACGTGGAGGGCGTGCAGAGCGGCTTCCCCGGCCAGTCGGTGCCGCAGCTGTCCGCGTTGAAAGCCGACACCGACCTCGTCACGATCTCCATCGGTGGCAACGACATCGGGTTCAGCGAGATCATCACGACGTGCGCGAGCCGCGGCCTGCTCGACCCGCACGGCGCCCCCTGCAAGGCCCTCTACGGCGACGAACTGGCCCGGCGCATCAACGCCACCGCACCGAAGGTCGCGGCCGTCCTGAAGGGCATCAAGCAGCGTTCACCGAACGCCAGGATCGTGGTCGTCGGCTACCTGCGCATTCTCCCGCCGGCGCAGGGCTGCTGGCCGCTCGTGCCCATCGCCAGCGGTGACGTGCCGTACCTCGACAACATGCAGCAGCTGCTCAACGGCATGCTCGCCGCCCAGGCGAACGCCGCGGGCGCCGGCTGGGTCAACCCGTACGACATCAGCCTCGGCCGCGACGTGTGCGCGGCGCCGTGGGACAAGTGGGTGGAGGGCCTCATCCCCACCCGGCTCGCGTTCCCGGTTCACCCGAATGCCAGTGGCATGAAAGCGGTGGGTGAGCAGGTCGCCGCCGCACTCGCCGGGACGGAATCCACCGGCGTCTAGTTGCACACCCTTGAGGCGGGCTACACGATCTGGTGCATACCGCTGGTATGAATGGAGATCCGGGTCCTTGCGGAGTCACAGTTGCGGTATGGCAAGGACTCGACTTCTGTTTGCCTTTCTCGCACTCGCCACATCGCTCGTCCCCGTGACGGCCGGTGCCGCGGCGCCTCGGGCCGCGACCGGCTTGGTGCTGTCGATGCGGTCGGAGATGGGCACGTTCAGCACGCCCAGCACCACGAAGCTGCGTTGCGATCCCCCCGGTGGGCTGCACAAGAACGCCAACCAGGCATGTGCGGCACTCGCACGCGTGGACGGCGACTTCACCAAGATGAAGCCCGCCCCCGACGTCATGTGCACCATGGAGCTCAACATGACCAGAGCCACACTGAAGGGCACGTGGCGCGGCAAAAAGGTCTCCTTCGAGCAGGACTACTCCAACCCGTGCGTGCTGCACGTCCACACTGGCAAGGTGTTCGACTTCTAGTCCGCGTCACCGGTGTTCCAGCGCACCGCCGTCGCGCTGGAACACCGGTGACGTCTCTACCCTGGCAGACCCCACGACGGCGCCGGAGCACCGATCACCGGGCCCACCTCCAGCTCCGGCCTGTCGCCGGACCGGTGAACGACGGCCTCCTCACCGCGCCGCAGCTCGATGCGCAGATCTCCGTTGGGCAGCACCGAAAAGCGCTTCGGCCGGCCCGAACGGTCACGCACGACAGGATCCTTGATGTCCGTCCGGACGACACACGGCGCGCCTGCCTCACTGCGGAGTTTGATCCACCGCGTGACGCCCTTCTGCCGTGACGCCGACAGCAGGAACGCGCCCTGCGTCCGGAAGTTGTCGAGCGAGATCTCGGGCCACGGCACCGCGGGAAAGACGCGGATCACCCCGCCCCAGCTCTGGCAGAGCATGTCGTACACGGACTGCACAGCTGAGAGCGGTGTTTCGATGACCGGTCCGGACTCCTGGTACATCGTGTTGGGCTTGATGTACCGGCGCATCAGCTCGCCGAGGTAGAAGTCCGCCTTGTCGCCGCGCAGCATCTGCGCGCTGATCGACGCCGCACCCGTGAACGTGTAGCCCTGCAACGCACCCTCGAAGCTGATCCAGTGGTTGAGCGAGGTCTCGATCAGCTGACGTTTCGACGGATCTTCCCAAGTCACCTCGTACAGCGGGTAGATCTGCAGCAGGTGCGAGTAGTGCCGGTGAGACTTCGCGAACGGCACGCCCGCGCCGATCATGTACCCGTTCTGGTCGACGGGGTACGGCGTGAGGTTCGCGAGGCTGTCCTGCCACTTGGGGATCAGCGGATCGTTGACGCGCAAGGACTTCGCGGACTCCAGCAACGTCTGGCAGCCCCACCGGATCAGCGCGAGGTCGTAGTTGCAGTCCGGCGCGTTCACGCCGTACTCGGGAGAGAACGTGATCGGCAGGTGATACTTGCCGTCCGCCCCCTTGGCCAGGAAGTGGAAGTAGTAGTTGATCGCCCTGCGCAGCAACGGGAACAGCACGTTGCGCAACACGCGGTCGTCCATCGTGTGCCGGTAGGTGAGCCAGACGTTGTGCAGCGTCCAGGTCAGGTTGCCCACCTCGGGCGTCGGCACGTCCTGGCCGGGAATGCCGACGCCGTAACCGGAGTTGCCGATGCCCGCACCGTTGTTCAGCACGGTGTCGGTGGTGCGCGGGATGCCCGCGGAGTCGTGCCGGTACTCGGCGGGAACCTGCTCGACGAGCACGTCGCGGTACTTGTCGACCGAGTGCGTGACGGCGTCGAAGTCGACGTGGTTCGAGCCGTGGATCAGCCAGTACTCCAGCTGCACGTTGAGGTTCCACCACGTGTTGGGCCACGGCGTGTTCTCGAGCCACGGGCCGCAGGTGGCGATCGCGGGCGCCTCCTTCCGCGCCGCGGAGGCGAACTTGTAGAGCTGGATCCAGTAGAACGCCTGCAACCGCTTGTCCGGAATGGACAGAAAGCTCTTGCGGTAGAAGTCGTGCCACCACAGCCGGTGGCCGACGGCAAGCCCTTCGACCGAGCCGCACCGGACGTTGCCGATCGCCTTGCGCACGGCGGTTTTGTCGGGGTGCGACCAGGCGACGCTGGCGAACAGCGTGCGTCTCGTGCCGCGGGTGACCTCGCGCCACGCCGTCACGTGTTCGCCGCCCGCGTTCAACGGCTGCACCGCGAGCTGCACGTCACCGGCGCTGGTGAGCTGCACGGGCGGGTTGTCGGTGAACCCGGCGGGCGCCGGGCGGTTCCACTTCGGGTCGGTGCGCGGGCTGATCGCCTTGAGCGGGTGGAAGACCCACCTGAACGCGCGCTCCCCCTCGCTGGCCTGCACGTCGATGGCGTAGAGGTCGCGTTCGGTGTGGATGAACGCGCGGAGTCTCAGGCTGCCGGCCGCCGTGGTGATCGTGCCGGTGAGCTCGGCGTTCCACAGGTCGAGCCGCCAGTCGACCGCCGTGATCGCGCCGACGGGTTCGAGCGTGAAGTAGCCGATGGGCAGCCGGGCGAGGCCGAACAGCGCCCCGAACTCCGGCCGGTGGTCCTGCACCTGGGAGTGCTGGACGTTGAACCTGACGGCGTTGGCGCCCGGCTCGGCGTAGATGCCGGAGCCCAGGAAACCGTTGCCGAGGTACGGACCCTCGAACCAGGTCGCGGGCATCTTCTTCCAGATGAGATCCGATGACCCGATGAAGTCCTGCCAGTTGAAGCCGCCTGCCGCAGATGCGCCAGAAGGGAGCAGCGCACTGCCCGCCACCCCGGCCAACGCGCCTCCGAGCAGCGTGCGCCGGTTGATTTCGACCACGTTCGGGCACCTCACTTCGATGTGCGGTCACGTCTACGCGGCGGCGATTCATCGGATCTTTCGTGACGGCCTTGCGTGAGTCAAGACCCGTGCCTGGTGGTGACGTCGGGGCCCAGGTCTTCGACCCCGTCCTTGACCAATCAGGTTTGCAATGCAAACCTGATTGCAGTCGAGTGCAGTTGGGGGACTGACCATGACCGAGGACCCGAAGGACCTGCTCACCGAGCTGACCGCCATGCGCAAACGCGCCCGAGCGGACCGACACGGCTACTGGCTGCCGTTCCTGCTGTTCGGCTTGATCACGCTGGTGTCCACGCCGTTCTACGCGCGCAAGATGTGCGTCGAGAGTGGTGTGAACCCGGAGCTCGTGGAGCCGAAACCGTGCACGTGGAGCTCGTCGGACATGCCGTGGCTCTACCACTGGCTGCACCCCAGCGGCGGCCAGATGATGACCAGCCCCGTGTTCATGCCCGCGTCGCCGAGCATCGCCGTCGACGTCTACTGGATCGTCGCGTTGGTGTGCGGCCTTCTCGCAGTCGTCCGGTGGTACCAGTGGCGCGCGGCGCAGGTCGGCGTGGAGACGCCGACCAGGATCTACACCCAGGTCACGGCCTTCCTGCTGGCGCTGCCGCTGGCCGGCGTGCCGTTGCTCAGCAAGCTGTTCTTCGGCTGGGCGGGCTGGCAGATCGCACTGCCGGTCACGGTGGCGGTGATCGTGGCGGCGACGTGGTGGAAGCGCAGCGTCGGCTTCACGCTCGTGGTGCTCGCGCTGTTCGCCCTGGCGCACCTCGTCACGATCTACCCGTACGGCCCGCTGTTCGTGGTCGCCGCGGGCCTGGCCGGCCTCGCCCACCTGGAGCGCAGCGCGGTGTGCACGGTCACTGCGGCGATCTTCGCCGCTACCGTGCTGTTCGTGAACGAGGCGGGACGGTTCGGCTTCTACTGGCCGCTGGCGGTGGAGCAGTACGCGAGCACGGCGTTGCCCGCGTTCGTGTTGCTCGTGGGCGGGATCATCGGGTTCGTGCGACGAGAGACGGCACGATGAGCGACAACCCCACCGCCGGCCTGGACGACACGGTCCACCAGCGCCACCGGCTCGGCGTGCTGACCATCGCGGCCGAGGCGAAACGAGTGGAGTTCACGTACCTGAAGTCGGCGCTGGAGCTGACCGCGGGCAACCTGTCGCGGCACATCTCCGTGCTGGAGCAGGCCGGACTGGTCGAGGTCGAGAAGGGCTACGAGGGCAAGCGCCCCAAGACGTGGCTGCACATCACCGACGCCGGCCGCACCGCTCTCGCCGCGGAGATGGCGGCGTTGCGGGCACTGCTCGACCGGCACGAGGGTCGCTAGAACTGCCTGCGGTAGACGGAAACGTCGTCACGCCACACGCCGAACGCGTCCGGTGCGGACTGCACGATCGTCATCTCGTTGAGGTTGCCGAGGATCCGCCAGGCCCGCGCAACCGCTTGCGCGCCCGCGTACGCGATCGTGCAGAACCGTCTCGGCTCGACGACCGTGCGCACGCGGTCGACCTTGCCGACGGTCATCGGCGTGTCCTGCCACAGGTCCAATGTGTACCCGGTGCGGATGGGATCACCCGATCCCAGCACGCCTTCGATGCTGACGACCAGCCGTTCTCCGTCCAGGCGCAGGTCGTAGTGGCCGCTTCGGGGAGGGGTGCCGCCGGTGTACGCGGAACGTGCCGGATCGAGCACCCAGTGTCCGAGAAACGGCACCAGGTCGTCACTCATGTGTGTCTCCTTCGCGGAACCTGCGCCACTGGCGGATTGTCCGGCGCATCGAGGTGGGCGACCATCACCCGATGAGTTATGAGACGGGCGTTCGGTGGAAGTGGATACCGGCCGTCGTGCTCGGCTTCGTGCTGCTGAGCTGGATCGTGTTCGAGGCGTTCGACCTCATCGACTTCGAGGGGGTCGTGACGTGGGTGCGCGGCATCGACCCGGTGTGGGCGGCGGTGGCGATCTTCGCCCTGCTCGTCGTGGACGTGCTGCTGCCCGTGCCGTCGACTCCGCTCATCGTGCTCGCGGGAACGGCACTCGGTCTGCCTCTCGGGCTGGCACTCGCGATCGTCGGATCCCTGGGTTCCTCTGCCGCAGGGTACGCCCTCGGCCGGTACTCCGGCCCGCGGTTGGTGCGCCGCGTTGTAACCATTGAGGAACTAACCGAAATGCGGCGCTGGGGCCGCCAGTTCGGGCCCTGGTTCTTCGGGGTGGCGCGGGGAATCCCGATGATGGCGGAGACCGTCTCGGTGTCCGCTGGGGTGTCCAGGGTGTCGTTCCGGGATTTCATGTTGTTCACGCTCATGGGCACCGTGCCGATTTGCACTGCCTACGTGTTCGCGGGGTCACGCGCCGAGACCGTCGAGCAGATCGTGATGATCAGCGCCGTCGGCTTTCTGCTCACGGTCGGACTGTTCTACCTCCTCCGCCGGCTGGTGAAGACGGCGCCCTAGAAAAATCGCTGGCGCGGTGTGGTTGTATGAGTGTGCGCCCGGTGCGCAGCGGAGGGTTACTTCGGCATCCTCAGGTTCGACTCCTGAAGCTGGTCTCGGCCGGTCTTCGCTCACCTCGGTGAGCAGTCACCTTCCGCGACTCGATCTCGGGCGCCCAAAAACTCCACACCGGCCGGAATTAAATCGCTGGCGCGGCGTGGTTGCATAGAAATCGCACCCGGTGCGAAGCCGACGGATACTTCTTCGAAACCAAATCGAAAACCGGAAACCGTCGGCGACTTGATCTCGGGAGCACACAACTTCACACGTGTCCGGTGCGAAGCAGAGGGTTACTTCCACTGTTAATGGGCGGGTCGTGGGTTCGAATCCCACCAGCCACTTCGGCTGTAGCTCAGTTGGGCAGAGCAGCAACGTACCTTCCGCGACCTTGATCTCGGACACGTGTGTCGTTCGTGGGCTCCCTTTCTTTTGTCTTGAGGGGAGAGAGCCGATGGCGAAGTTCAACATCTTTCGCGCACGTCCGGCGGGCACCAGCCCGGTCGCCACGGCGCCGGCACCGTCGACCAGGACCTACGAGGGTGGCGACGGCTACGCCCGCGACACGAAGTCCGAGCTGTTCCTGCTCGCCGTGTCGAACATGGGCGGCGAGGACACCTTCTACGAGTCGGGGAACCAGCGCGACAACCGCTTCGCGCAGCTCGTCCGCGCCGCCGCGCTCACCGATCCCGAGTGGACCGCGCGGCTGCTGAAGTGGCTGCGCACCGAGGCGAACATGCGCACGGCGTCGCTCGTCGGCGCGGCCGAGTTCGTGTCGGCACGGCTCGCCGCCTCCGCTGACGCGGGCGTCACCAACCGCGCGGTCGTGGACTCGGTGTTGCAGCGCGCGGACGAGCCGGGTGAGCTCCTCGCCTGCTGGACGGGCGCGAACGGCCGGCGCGTGCCGAAGCCGATCAAGCGCGGCATCGCGGACGCGGTGCGGCGCCTGTACGACGAGCGCGCGGTCCTCAAGTGGGACAGCGACGCCCGCGGCTTCCGCATGGCCGACGTGCTGAACCTCGCCCACCCCTCGCCGGCCGCCGACTGGCAGGGCGCGCTCTTCCAGTACGTGCTGGACCGGCGCCGCGACGGCGACGTGGCCGTCCCTTCGCAGCTGCGGGTGATCGCGGCACGCCGTGAGCTCATGGCGTGGCCGGTCGACCAGCGACGCGCGCTCTTCGGGCGTCCCGACGCGGCGGACGTGCTGCGCCGGGCCGGGATGACCTGGGAGGCCGTGGCGGGGTGGCTGCAGGGACCGATGACCCGTGAGGTGTGGGAGGCGCTGGCGCCGTCCATGGGTTACATGGCCTGCCTCGCCGAGGGCACCCCCGTCTGGCTCGCCGACGGAACGACGGCGCCCATCGAGGACGTCGTCGCTCGCAGACTGCCGGTTCTCTCCTACGACAAGGCTTGGGACACCCGTCCCGTCAAGTACGGCGCCAACCAGGGACCTCGCGACCGCTCGGTGGGCAACCTCGTTCCGACCGTGCCATCGGCATGGCTCGACACCGGTGTCCGGCCGGTCCTGACCATCCGGTTCGCGTCAGGACGAACGGTGAACGCCACGGTGGACCACCGCTGGATCCGTCAGCGCCGTACCACCGGTCGACAGGCGTGGGAGTGGACCACGTCCGACGGACTGCGGCCAGGCGACCGGATCCCGATCCCTCTCACGGCCGGGTACTTCGGAGACGAGGGGGACGCGTGGGACGGGTACTTCGTCGGCGCGATGCTCGGTGACGGGGGCATGACCGCGCTCACGCCCGAGTTCCACGGCGATCCGGACGACGGTGCAGTGGCGTTCATGCGCGAGTACGCGGCGAAGCACGGCTGCGGCACGAACGAGTCGGCGAACGGCCGGATCGTGCGGATGCGGTTCCCGTTCAAGCAGTGGAAGAGGAACCCGCTGGCAGAGGTTCTGCGCGCCTACGACGTGTGGGGGAAGCGTTGCGAGGTCAAGGCGTTGCCCAACCGGCCTTTCAGCCGCGAGTTCTGGATCGGCGCGCTTTCCGGACTGATCGACACCGACGGGTGCGTGCGTGAGCGCGTCAACCCCAAGGGCACTGTTCACGGCTCGGTCGAGTACGCGACGGTTTCACGTCGACTGGCAGAGCAGGTCTCTGACGCACTGCTCCGGCTTGGCGTCACCAGCATCATCCGGAAGCACGCGGTGCGTGTGAGCGGTGGCCCGATTCAGAGCCGGCACCCGATTCACATCGTCGAGGTGAACCGGGCGACCGCGCTGGTGCGTCTGGCCGGGTTGCTCGATCTCCGGATCGGGTACAAGGCGGCCAAGCTCGCGAAGCTGGCTGAGCAGTTGGCGCATGTGGCACCTGCGAGCAGTGAAATGCACGGCTACGACGAGGCCGTCGCGTTGGACCGGGTCGTGTCGATCGAGGATGGAGGTGACTGTCCGACCTACTGCGTGACCGTCGAGCCGTCGAGCGTGTTCGTGGCGGCAGGGCTGGTCACCGGAAACTGCTTGAGAAACCTCAGGAACTTCGACGAGGCCGGCATGTCCGACGAGGCCGCGGCGGCTGTCGCGGCACGTGTGGCCGACCCCGGCCAGGTCGCTCGCTCGCGGCAGTTCCCGTTCCGGTTCCTGTCCGCGTACGAGGCGGCGCCGAGCCTGCGCTGGGGCCACGCCCTGGACCAGGCGCTGCAGTGCTCGCTCGGCAACCTTCCAGCACTGCCGGGCCGGTCGCTGATCCTCGTCGACACCTCGGCGTCGATGACGCACGGCGCGATCTCGGCGAAGTCGAAGGTCGCCCCGGCCAAGGCCGCGGCGGTGTTCGGCGTCGCGCTGGGCGCGAAGGGCGAGCAGGTCAACGTCGTCGGCTTCGCGGACGGCACGTTCCGGCACGACGTCGCGCGCGGGGCGTCGGTGATCCGCGAGGTCGACCGGTTCCTGAAGAGGATCGGTGAGGTCGGGCACGGCACCGACATCATCGGGGCGTTGCAGCGCAGCTACCAGGGCCACGACCGCGTGTTCATCATCTCGGACATGCAGACGGTGGCCGGGCACCACGGGAAGGGCGTCTCGGACGTCGTGCCGCGGCACGTGCCGGTCTACGGGTTCAACCTGAACGGGTACCGGCAGGCCGCGTACGCGACCGGCAAGGCGAACCGGCACGAGTTCGGTGGCCTGACGGACGCGACGTTCCGCATGGTCGCCCTGCTCGAGGCGGGTCAGAACGCCGACTGGCCGTTCTGAGCGGATTGGAGCTCTCACCCACAACGAGAGCTCCAATCCACTAACTATCAGTTAGTATGCTGGTATGGACTTCAACGTGTTCGCGAAGGCGTGCCCGTCGCGCCCGACGCTGGAGCACGTCACCGGCAGGTGGGGCAGCCTGACGATGGGCGCGCTCGTGGACGGTCCGCTGCGGTTCAACGAGCTGCGCCGCCGCGTCGACGGGGTCAGCGAGAAGATGCTGTCCCAGACGTTGCACGCGCTGGAGCGGGACGGGCTCGTCCACCGCGAGGCACAGCAGACGAACCCTCCGCGCGTCGACTACAGCCTCACGCCGCTCGGGCACGAGACGGCGGAACGGCTGCTGTCGCTGATCCACCTCCTGGAGGCGCGGATGCCCGAGGTGCTCGCGGCCCAGCAGGCGTACGACGCCCGGTGAAGGGCTGCCTGTACTGCTGGACCCAGGCCGAGCTGGACGTCCTCGACGGCGACCCCGCGCTGGTGCCGCACGACACCGTGCGACGGTTCGCGGAGGAGGCCACCGGCCACTTCGACCCCGACGAGTACGAGCTCGCGTGGCGCAGGCTCGCGCACCGGGTGATCGAGATCCTGGAAACGAGCCGGACTCCATGTGCACCACGGGACTGGAGCAGGCGCGGTTCCCGAGCTGGCCGGAGGACGAGCGCGTCGCGCTGCGGTCGATGATCACCGACGTCGTCGTGCGCGCGGCCGGGGACGAGGAGCGCTGGCCGGCGCTGGACGACCTGATCCATGCCGAGTTCAGCACTCGATGACGTTCACCGCGAGGCCGCCGCGTGCGGTCTCCTTGTACTTCACCGACATGTCCTTGCCGGTGTCGCGCATGGTCTTGATGACCTTGTCCAGCGAGACGAAGTGCGAGCCATCGCCGCGCAACGCCATGCGCACCGCCGTGATGGCCTTGATGGACGCGACGGCGTTGCGTTCGATGCACGGGATCTGCACCAGGCCGCCGATCGGGTCGCAGGTCAGGCCGAGGTTGTGCTCCATGGCGATCTCGGCCGCGTTCTCGACCTGTTCCGGTGTGCCGCCGAGGACCTCGGCGAGACCACCGGCGGCCATCGAGCACGCAGAGCCGACCTCGCCCTGACAGCCGACCTCCGCGCCGGAGATCGACGCGTTCTCCTTGAACAGCACACCGATCGCGCCCGCGGTGAGCAGGAACCGGACGACACCGTCGTCGTTGGCCCCCGGCACGAACTTCGTGTAGTAGTGCAGAACCGCGGGCACGATGCCGGCCGCGCCGTTCGTCGGTGCGGTGACGACACGGCCGCCCGCCGCGTTCTCCTCGTTGACCGCCAACGCGAAGAGCGTCACCCAGTCCATGACGCGCAGCGGGTCGGTGACGAAGTGCTCGCCCTCCAGCCGCTTGCGCATCTCGGCGGCGCGGCGGCGGACCTTGAGGCCGCCGGGCAGGACGCCCTGTTCGGTGCAGCCGCGTTCCACGCACTCCTGCATGACGTGCCAGATGTGCAGAAGTCCTTGCCGGACCTCGTCTTCACTGCGCCACGACAGCTCGTTGGCCATCATGATCTCGCTGATCGACAGGCCGGTTTCGCGGCAGCGCGCGAGCAGTTCGTCGCCGGTCAGGAACGGGTGCGGCAACGGTGTCGTGTCCGGCTTGATCCGGTCCGTGCCCGAGGCGTTCTCGTCGACGACGAAACCGCCGCCGATCGAGTAGTAGACGGCGTGCTCGACCGACTCGTCGCCCTGGTACGCCTCGAAGCTCATCCCGTTGGGGTGCAACGGAAGCGACTTGCGGCGGTGCATGACGAGGTCGCGGTCGTGCACGAAGCCGATCTCGTGCACGCCGCCGAGCCGGAGCCGTCCGCCCGCGACGATCTCCTCGACGCGGGTGGCCGCGACCGTGGGGTCGACCTCTTCCGGGAGGTTGCCTTCGAGACCGAGGAACACGGCCTTGGGGCTGCCGTGCCCGTGCCCGGTCGCGCCGAGGGAGCCGAAGAGCTCGACGTGCACGCGGTCCACTTCGGACACCCGAGCGCCGAGCTTCTCGACGAACATCGCGGCCGCGCGCATCGGGCCGACGGTGTGGGAGCTGGACGGTCCGATGCCGACGGAGAAGAGGTCGAAAACGCTGATCGCCACTGATCAGTCCTTCGTGGTGGGGTCCGCTGTCAGTCTTTGGTGAGCTCGGCGTACTTCGCCGCCGTGAGCAGGTTCTCCGCCGACTCGACGCGGACCTTGAACAGCCAGCCGGCACCGTACGGCTCGTTGTTGATGACCGCCGGGTCGTCCACGACGGCGCTGTTGACCTCGATCACCTCACCGGTGACGGGCGAGAACAGGTCGCTGACCGACTTGGTGGACTCGAGCTCGCCGCACACCTCGTTGGAGACGACCTTCGCGCCGACCTCGGGGAGCTGAACGAAGACGATGTCACCGAGGGCGTCCGCGGCGTACTCGGTGATTCCGCAGGTCAACGGGTCCTGGGTACCCGGCGTCCAGTCGACCCACTCGTGTTCGTGGGTGTAGAGCAGGTTCTCGGGGAACTCCACGGCGACTCCTCTGGCTGTGACGGGTCAGGACAACTAACGCCCCCTCCGCCGTGCAGAGTTGCCTACCCCGAGCGGTCTTGCTGCCTGAGAGTGTGCGGGAGCTTGCCCCTTCGGCGCCCCGACTTGCTCGTCGAGGTCTCTCCCACTCGGGTTCTGGTGCCTCACGGGCACCGCGGCCGGTCTTCAGTTCTCGGCGCGAACGCTATGTGCGGCCACCGCCAAGTGTCAACGCGAGATGGTTGACATCGGGACGAGCGCTGCCAGGGTGAGGTGAGGCAGACATCGGAGGTCTCATGAGGAAACCGTTCATCCTCGCCCTGCTCGCCTCACTGGTGCTGACTCCCGTCCCGGCTGCGTCGGCCGCAGACGCCCCAGCTCCCCTGACCGTCCCCATCGGCCACCTCTTCGACAACGACGGCATCGACACCGCGTCGGACCGGACCGGGAACTTCGACGGTTCCGGCTACGCGTTCCCTGCGGAGGGACTGCCGTCCGGCCAGGTCACGGCCGATGGCGTGCCGTACCTGTTCCCGGGAAATTCACAGACCAAGAACAACAACGTGGTCGCGACGGGCCAGCGGATCGAGCTCCCGAAGGGCCGCTACCTCACCGCGCACTTCCTCGTCGCGTCCTCGTACGGGGCGGCCGGCGGGACCGCCACGGTGCACTACGCGGACGGATCGACCACGACCGGTGCTCTGACCGGACCTGACTGGTACTCGGGCAGTGGTCCGATCTCCGCGCCGTTCCGGTACTCGCCCGGCGGAACCGACCAGCACCCGGTGTCGATCGGGACCGCCCAGGTGTGGGCGGATCCTCAGAAGGACGCCGTCGCCGTCACGCTGCCGGTGACGAACCCGGCGGTCGAGGGCAAGTCCTCGTTGCACGTCTTCGCGCTGTCGTTGCAGCCCGCCGGCAAGGGCGAGGTGCTCGCGGTCCGCGGCGCGCGCAGCACGGCCAAGCTGCCGCGGGTGGGTGGTCAGACGATCGAGGCCACCGTCGTGAACCTCGGCGACCAGTGGGTGTCGAACGTCTCGGTGCGGGCGGAGGGCCTCGGTGTCGTGACGCTCCAGCCGGCGCTGGTTCGCAGGCTCGCGCCCGGCGAGGAGGCGCGGGTGCGGATCGGCATCCACGCCTACCGGACCGGCACGTTCGACGGGAAGGTCATCGCTTCGTCCGGACGTGTGTCGGCCTCGCAGCAGGCCAGGTTCACGCTGGGAGTGGCGGACTACCAGGCGACCGACGCGTCGCTGGGCACCCACGAGTCGCCGTACTGGTTCGACGACGCGAAGTTCGGGATCTTCATCCACTGGGGGCTGTACTCCGTGCCCGCGTGGTCGCCGCCGGGTGAGCAGTACGCGGAGTGGTACTGGCAGTGGATGCAGAACCCGTCCAACGCCGTGAACGCCTACCACGCGGCGACGTACGGGAAGGACTTCGCCTACGACCAGTTCATCCCGCAGTTCACCGCGTCGAAGTTCGATCCGCGCGAGTGGGTCCGGTTGTTCGAGGAGGCCGGCGCGAAGTACTACGTGCTGACCTCGAAGCACCACGAGGGCTTCGCGCTGTGGGACTCGAAGGTGTCCGGCCGGGACTCCGTCGATCTCGGGCCACGCCGCGACCTGGTGAAGGAGCTGTTCGACGCGTCGCGGAAGTACACGCCGTCGTTGAAGAACGGCCTCTACTTCTCGATGCCGGAGTGGTTCAACCCGGACAACCCGTGGAGTGGCCACGGGCCGCGGAACCCGTGGAGCGGCGCTCCCGAGCCCTACACCGGCTACCAGGCCGGGAGGGACTTCGTGCGCGACTACCAGGCGCCGCAGATGACCGAGCTGGTCGACGGGTACGACCCGGACGTCATCTGGTGCGACATCGGCGGCGCGAACGACTCGCGGCGGGTGCTGGCGGACTACTTCAACAAGGCCAAGAACCGGGCCGTGCCCAAGGACGTGACGGTCGACGACCGGTGCGGCATCCCGACCCACGACTACACGACGCCGGAGTACGCGACGTACCCGAACACCGTGGTGAAGAAGTGGGAGGCCTCGCGCGGTCTCGACCCGCGTTCGTACGGGTGGAACCGGGCGACGCCGGACTCGATGTACATGACCGCGGACGAGGTGATCGACACGTTGGTCGACACGACGTCCAAGAACGGCAACTTCCTGCTGGACATCGGCCCGCGGGCGGACGGCTCGATCCCGGAGATCATGCGGCAGCGCCTGCGCGAGACCGGGGCGTGGCTGCGCACGAACGGCGAGTCGATCTACGGCACGACGTACTGGTCGCGGATGGCGCAGCTGGGTTCGCTGCGGTTCACCGTGAAGCCGAACGAGGCGTTCTACATCACCTCGCTGGCCCAGCCGGGGTCACAGCTCGTGGTCGACGCACCGGTGCCGGTGCGCGATGGTGACCGCATCACGCTGCTGGGGTACGACAAGCCCCTGAAGTGGACCCGGTCGGGTGGAAAACTGGTGGTCGACGTGCCTGCGGGCGTCGGTCAGCACGCATGGGTGTTCAAGGTCGCTTTGTCCTAGGAGAACAACCGGACTGCATCTGGATAGTGCGATCCGCACGGTGACATGACCTTCCGGCTGCCTCACATTGTGAGACAGAGGCCAGCCCGATCGGAGGAGTCACCGTGCGGATCGCAGTTCCCCGCGAGATCAAGAACCACGAGTACCGCGTCGCCCTCACCCCGGCGGGTGCTCACGAGCTGACCAGCCGCGGCCACGACGTGTTCGTCGAGCAGGGTGCCGGTCTGGGTTCCGCCATCACCGACGAGGAGTACCTCGCGGCGGGCGCCAAGATCCTCGCTTCCGCCGACGACGTCTGGGCGGAGGGCGACATGGTCCTCAAGGTCAAGGAGCCGATCGCCGAGGAATACCCCCGTCTCCGCGCGGGCCAGACCCTCTTCACGTACCTGCACCTCGCCGCCGACAAGCCGCTGACCGAGGCGCTGCTCGCGTCCGGCACCACGGCCATCGCCTACGAGACCGTGCAGCTGCCGAACCGCTCGCTGCCGCTGCTCGCCCCGATGTCCGAGGTCGCGGGCCGCCTGGCCCCGCAGGTCGGCGCGTTCTCCCTGATGAAGCCCTCCGGCGGCCGCGGCGTGCTGCCCGGCGGCGTCCCCGGTGTCGCCCCGGCCCGCGTGGTCGTGATCGGCGGCGGTGTCGCCGGCCTGAACGCCGCCACCATCGCCGTCGGCATGGGCGCGGACGTGCAGATCCTCGACACCAACGTCGACCGCCTGCGTTCCATCGACGCCCAGTTCCAGGGCCGTTTGAGGACTTTGGCCTCCAACTCCTTCGCGATCGAGCAGGCCGTCCGCGAGGCCGACCTGGTCATCGGCGCCGTGCTGGTGCCGGGCGCCGCCGCCCCGAAGCTCGTCTCGAACGCGCTGGTCGCCGACATGAAGCCGGGCTCGGTGCTCGTCGACATCGCGATCGACCAGGGCGGCTGCTTCGAGGACTCGCGTCCCACCACGCACGCCGAGCCGACCTACGAGATCCACAACTCGGTCTTCTACTGCGTGGCGAACATGCCGGGCGCCGTCCCGCGCACCTCGACCTACGCGCTGACCAACGTGACGCTGCCGTACGCCGTTTCGTTGGCCGACAAGGGCTGGGAGAAGGCGCTGAAGGACGACCGTTCGCTCGCCCTGGGCCTCAACGCCCACGCCGGCCAGCTGACCAACGGCCCGGTGGCCGAGGCGACCGGCCTCGCGCACACGCCGCTGGAGTCCGTGATCTGAGAGCCAACTGAATGATGGAGCCCCCGCACGCGATCAACGCTGCGGGGGTTTCGCCTATCTCAGGGCGGCGACGCGCGCCTTGATCCCGTCGATCACGCAGTCCAACCCGAACTCGAACTGCCCCTCCAGCGTCCACACCGCCGGATCGTTCAGCATCTCGACGTAGCGAGGGTGCTTCTCCCGGTACAGGTCGGCGATCTTCCCCAGGTCCGGTGGCGACGAGTCCATCCCACCGCGCGCGGTGAAGTTCGCTTCGGCGAGCGCGTACCCGGTGACGAAGCTCGACACCGTCGACACCGACTGCGCGGCCGCTGCCGTCGTCAGTCCCGCGCGCAGCATCGGTTCGAGCATCGAGTCCGCCATCGCCACCGCTTTCGGGCCGATGGTCGTGAACTCGCCGATGGCCCGCAACCACCACGGGTGCTTGAGCGCGAGATGACGCAGCGAGTGCATCATCTCGCGCAACGCGGGCTCCCAGTCGGCGTCGGGAGCCGGCAGCGGGAAGTCGCCGTAGATCTCGTCGACGCAGAGCTCGATCAACGCGTCCTTGGTCGGCACGTGCCAGTAGAGCGACATGGGCGCGGCGCCGAGTGCGGCGGCGAGCTTGCGCATCGACAGCTTCGTCAGGCCGTGCTCGTCCAGCATCTCCAGCGCCTTGCGGACGATCGCCTCCCGGCTCAGGCCGAGGGGCTGCCCGCTGCTGGGCCTGGGCTTGCCGAACCACACGCTGTCCACAGGCCGATCCTAGGCACGCCGCAGCAGCACGCTGGCCACAACACCTCCCAGGAACACCGCGACAGCACCGATCACCAGGCTGACGCTCATGCCGTTCGAGAACGCGTCACGCACGACCGCGACGTCCGCACCGCTGTGCAGCGCCTCGCTCAGCGACCGGCCGGGAACGCCGTCGGGGAGCTCGGCGACGAACCTCGCCGACAGCAGCGCGCCCAGCACCGCGATGCCGAACGAGGAACCGAGCTCGGTCAGCGTGCTCGACAGCCCGGACGCGATGCCGGCGCGTTCCGGCGGGATGGATCCCATCAGCGCGTTGACCGCGACCGGTTGCGCCACACCGACTCCCACGCCGATGAGGACCAGGCCGGCCAGCGTCGGCGGGTAGGTGTTGCCGATCGACAGCAGCACCACGCCGCCCGCGACGATCGTCATGCCGAGCAGCATCGCCTTGCCTGCGCCCAGTTTCAGCACGAGCTGCCCCAGGGTGTTGCTGGTGACGAGCAACGCGATCGCCATCGGCGCCACCCGGACGCCCGCCTCCAGCGGGCTGTAGCCGAGCACGCCCTGGAGGTGTTGCGTCAGCAGGAAGAGCGAGCCCGCCATGCCGAACGCCGCCAGCACGCCGGACGCCACCGCGCCGGTGAAGCGGCGGTCGGAGAAGAAGCCGAGGTCGAGCATCGGCTCGGCGGTGTGCCGTTCCCACCACGCGAAAGCCGTCATCGCGACCAGGCCGAGCGCCACCGGCAGACCGAACTCGAGCGAGCCGAAACCGTGCTCCGGCACCGAGATCACCGCGTACACCAGCGAGACCGCGCCGATGATCGACAGGATCGAGCCGACGACGTCCGGCCTGCGCACGGCCGGGTCCTTCGACTCCGGCACCAGCGCGGCGACCGCGGCGATCGCGAGGACCGCCACCGGCACGTTGATCAGGAACACCGAGCCCCACCAGAAGTGCTTGATCAGCGCGCCCCCGATCACCGGGCCCGCCGCGAAGCCGAGGCTCGTGACCGCGGCCCAGATGCCGATGGCCTTCGGTCGTTCCTTCTCGTCGAACAACTGCATGAGCACGGCCAGCGTCCCCGGCATCAGCATCGCGGCGCCGACCCCCATGAAGCCGCGCGCCGCGATCAGAGCCTCGGCAGAGCCCGCGTACGCCGCCACGGCGCTGCCGGCGCCGAACAGGGCCAGGCCCGCCAGCAGTGCGCGCTTGCGGCCGAACCTGTCGCTCAACGCACCGGTCGTGAGCAGCAGGCCGGCCAGCGCGAGCGAGTAGGCGTTGATCATCCACTGGATGTCCGCGGTGCTCGCGCCCAGTCCGGCGGAGATCGACGGGATGGCCACGTTCAGCACGGTGTTGTCCAGCACCACGACCATCACGGACAGGCAGAGCACGCCGAGCACGGCCCAGCGCTGGGGGTGCGGGCGCACCCCGACCTCCTCGGTCGTCGAAGTCATCGTTCCTACCCCTTACGGTGTACGAGGAACTTACAGCGTACGAGACCGCAGGGCGCAAGAGGTTTTCACTCAGAGGCGAGACAGCACGGATTCGTGAAGGCGCACAGCGCCTGAACCTTCAGGGGGTTCGGGGGGTCGTCCCCCCGGCAAATACTGCGGGCCTCGGCGAAGTTGACCGAAGGTCAACAAGCACCGAGGCCCGCCTCGTAAAGGGCGGCCGCGCTCAACCAGCCTGGGGGTCACTGGGAGCGGGGCCGCCGAGAACAAATATAGCGGGCCCGAGCGGGGCGCGCCCAGCACCCCCACCCAAACACGACCAGAAAGTTTCCCCGACTGGACCACTGCCCGTGTTCGGCTCGTCCAGCAAACGAGTGAATTCCCCCTCGCACGGTGCGGCGAGCAGGGCCAACGGCCGATGAAGACGGAGTCGGGCGTCCCTCGAAGGGAGATTCCATGGCTGAACCACAGGGATGGATCCACTGCCACGACCCGTTCGGTCGGGACAGATCGATGACCGTTCTGGTCGAGAACGACCGAGTTCTCCTGGTCACGCCACCGGGCGAGACCGCTGTGATGTCCGCCACCCAGACACGCCGCCTGGGCTCTTTGCTCGACCAGGCCACGGCGAAGATGTGATGGACGAGACCCTGCGCGACGCGGTGCTGCAACGGCTGGCACTGCTGGACAAGGTGGCCGAGCACGGTGAGGCCGAGGCGCTGGTTCCGCTGGCCCGCGCGGAGATCCACCGCCTCGCGGACGGCTGGCGCCTCCTGCTCACGGTGCACCAGCCCGACGAGGACGGCCGGTGCAAGGCGTGCCCCGGCTGGCTGCGGCGCCGCCGGTGGCCGTGCCAGGTCTGGAACATGGCGCACCAGCACCTGATCGGCGAGGGGCTGCCGCATCGCGAACGACGGCGGCCGTTGCGCAACCCGTTCACCCGATCGGGCGTTATCGAGCTGCCGGAGGAGACACCGGTCGAGATGACCACCGAGCTGCCGATCTTGACCGACGATCCACCGCTGGTGCACCGCGCGCCCGTCGTGTCTCGGCCGAAGCACGCCTTGCCGGACTGACACATCAGGCAGGATGGGCCGCATGCATGACGGCAGCGGCCTCATCGCGGTCCAGAACCTGACCAAGCAGTTCGGGTCTGTCACGGCCGTGCACAACCTGAGCTTCACCGTGTCACCCGGCAGCGTGACGGGCTTCCTCGGCCCGAACGGCGCGGGGAAGACGACGACCCTGCGAATGCTGCTGGGACTCGTGAAGCCGACGGGCGGCACGGCGACGATCAACGGACGACCGTTCCACCAGCTCGGCCAGCCCGGCCGCGTGGTGGGCGCGGTGCTGGAGGCGCAGGGGTTCCACCCGGCGCGCTCGGCCCGCAACCACCTGCGCGTGTACGCGTCGGCCATCGGTGTGCCGGACGCCCAGGCCGACCAGGTCATCGGACTGGTCGGCCTGGGCAGCGCGGCCGACCGCAAGGTGGGCGGGTTCTCGCTGGGCATGAAGCAGAGACTGGCGCTGGCCACCGCGTTGCTCGGTGACCCGCAGGTCCTGGTGCTGGACGAGCCGGCGAACGGCCTCGACCCCGAGGGCATCGCGTGGCTGCGCACGTTCCTGCAGTCGTACGCGCGCATGGGGCGCACGGTGCTGATCTCCAGCCACCTGCTGGCGGAGGTCGAGCAGACCGTCGACCAGGTCGTGATCATCTCGCGCGGGCAGACGATGTTCTACGGGCCGTTGGAGCAGTTGCGGCAGTCGCAGCAGCGGCGCGTTCTCGTGCAGCCGTCGGACATCAACGCACTGGCGACCGCGCTGCGGGCGGAAGGCGTGCACGCGATCGAGCAGCTGCCCGACGGCAGGCTCGCCGTGTCCGGTGTGGACTCCCGGCACGTGGCGGACAGCGCGTTGAAGGCCGGCGTGTCGATCTACGGCATCCAGGAGGAGCAGGTCGACCTCGAGCGGCTGTTCTTCCAGCTCACCAGTGGCCAGTACGCGGGGCACGCGCCGGCCCCCTTCAAGCAGCAGGGTGGTTGGGCCTGATGGGCAACCTCGTACAGGCGGAGCTCCGCAAGACGACGACGACCGGACTGTGGTGGGGTCTGCTGATCCCGACCGCGGTGCTGGCGCTCGGCTGGGGGCTCGCGACCGGTCTGCTCGGGCAGTTCTTCGTGGACTTCGCGTCGTCCAGCGACGTCGACGAGGTGTCGGACTTCCTCGGGGTGACGCCGGACCAGTGGAAGGTCTCGCTGTTCGGCATGGCCAGGGCGATCAACATCTCGACGATCTTCCCGATGATCTTCGGCGCGATGGCGATCTCCGGTGAGATCAACCGGCGGACGATCACGACGACGTTCCTCACCGCTCCGTCGCGCATGCACTCGATGCTGGCGAAGATGCTGGTCTACGTCCTGTGGGGCGCGATCTACGGGCTCGTGATCATGCTGTTCGTCGGCCTCGGCGTGGTGTTCACCAGCTCCGCCGGGCAGCTGCCGGACGCGGGCGGCTGGGCGATGCTGACGCTGGTCTGCGTGATGTCGTCGATCCTGATGACGATGTTCGGCGTCGGCGTCGGCGCGCTGATCCCGAACGTCGCGGGCACGATCGTGTTGCTGCTGCTGTACTTCCTGGTGATCGAGAACGTGCTGCACGGCGTGCTCGCGTACCTCGAGGTGCCGTCGGTGATCGGGTTCCTGCCGAACGGGTCGATCAACGGGCTCACCGGGTCGGTCGCGGTCGACCTCTTCCTCTCCACGGCCGGTGTGGTGCCGCCGGAGATCGAGGACGTGCTGCGCGCGATCGCCGGTGCCGCGGGTGCGCTCGACTGGTGGTGGTCGGGGCTCGTGTTCCTCGGCTGGGCCGGGGTCGTGTTCGCCGGCGGCTGGGCGGTCACGCAGTCGAAGGACATCACCTGACCTGCGGTTTCTGACGTCACAATTTTCTGTCGGACCCCGAACGTACTGTGGGTCCCGTGACCAAGGGCTGGATCCGCCGACTGACCGCAGCGTGCTGGCAGCACCCCCGACTGGTGGTGCTGTCGGTGGTGGCCGCGGTCGTCGGCGTGGGTCTGCAGGCGGCGGGGCCGTTGCTGCTCAAGACGGCGATCGACGACTCGACGGTGGGCCGCACCGATCGGTTGTGGCCGTTGATGGTCGCGCTGGTCGTGCTGGAGCTGCTCACGTTCGGGTCCGCGTTCCTGCGGCGCTACCTGGGCGGGCGGCTGGCGCTGGGCGTGCAGCACGACCTGCGGCTCGGCGTGTTCTCGGCGGTGCAGCGGCTCGACGGCGCGAAGCAGGACGAGATGCGGACGGGCCAGATCGTGTCGCGCTCGATCACCGATCTGCAGATGGTGCAGTCGCTGCTGATGATGGCGCCGTTGGCGATCGGCACCGTCGTGTTCGCGGTGGCCGCTCTGGCCGCGATGATCTACCTGTCGGTGCCGTTGACGATCATCGCGGTGATCGTGGTGCCGCTGGTGGCGTGGCTGGCGGGCCGCACCCGGCTCACGTTGTTCCCCGCCACCTGGTCCGCGCAGCAGCGGGCCGCCGATCTGGCGCAGCACGTGGAGGAGACCGTCACCGGTGTCCGCGTGGTGAAGGGCTTCGGCCAGGAGGCGCGTGAGGTCGCGCGGCTGGAGAAGCACGCCCGTTCGCTGTTCGCGGAACGGATGCGGGCGGCCCGGTTGTCGTCGAAGCCGCTGGCGAGCGTGACGGCGCTGCCGTTGCTCGGGCAGGTCGCGGTGCTGGGCCTGGGCGGCTGGCTCGCGTTGCACGGCCAGGTCACGCTGGGCACGTTCCTGGCGTTCACGACGTACGTGGCGAACCTGGTGGGGCCGACGCGGTTGCTGTCCGGCCTGGTGGTGTCCGCGCAGCTGGCCCGTGCCGGGGTGGAGCGGGTGTACGAGCTGATGGACTCGCAGCCGGACGTGAAGGACGGGCCCGCCGAGGTGCCGTCCGGGCCGCTCGGGATCTCGTTCTCGGACGTGACGTTCGGGTACGCGCGCAGCGAACCGGTGCTGCAGGACTTCTCGATCTCGGTCGAGCCGGGCGAGACGCTGGCACTGGTCGGCACCGCGGGTTCCGGCAAGTCGACGGTGTCGTTGCTGCTGCCGCGTTTCTACGACGTGCACGCCGGTGCCGTCCGGGTCGGTGGCGCGGACGTGCGGACGTTGCGGCTGGAGTCGTTGCGCGGTGCGGTGGGTGTGGTGTTCGAGGAGGCGTTCCTCTTCTCGGACACGGTGTTCGCGAACATCGCGTACGGCAGGCCGGACGCGTCGCGCGAGGAGGTCGAGCGCGCCGCGAAGGCCGCGGAGGCGCACGACTTCATCGAGGCGCTGCCGCTGGGCTACGACACGGTGGTCGGTGAACGCGGGCTGACGTTGTCCGGCGGTCAGCGCCAGCGCGTCGCTCTCGCTCGTGCGCTGCTGTCCGATCCGCGCGTGCTGGTGCTGGACGACGCGACGTCCGCGGTGGACAACGCGACCGAAGCCGCGATCCACGCGACGCTGGCCTCCGTGACGGAGAACCGCACGACGTTGCTGGTCGCTCACCGGCGTTCCACGCTGTCGCTGGCCGACCGGATCGCCGTCCTGGACGCGGGCCGGGTGGTCGACATCGGCACCCACGAGGAGCTGACGTCGCGCTGCGCCCTCTACCGCGACCTGCTGGCGGGTCCCGGCGAGGCGATCGAGTCGGCCGCGCCGGTGCGGACCGGCGAGCTGTGGCCCGCGTTGTCGCAGGAAGACCTGGACCAGCGCCTGATCGACGAGGCCAAGACCTCGGCACCCGCGTCGTCCGGCGGGCGGCGAGGAGGAGGTGGCGGCGGCGGGGGCATGGCCGCGCTGGCCGGTGGCCCGCCGACGCCGGAGCTGCTGGCGCAGGTGCGGGCGTTGCCGCCGGCCACCGAGGTGCCGGTACTGCACGGAGAAGACCCGCGCGCCCCCGATCCGGGCTTCCGCCTGGCCCGGCTCCTGCGCCCGGTCCGCTGGGGCCTGGCCGCCGTGGCCGCGCTGGTGGTGCTGGACGCGTTGGTCGGCATGGGCTTGCCCGCGCTGGTGCGCCTGGGCGTCGACGGCGGCGTGACGACCGGTGCCGAGTCGGCGTTGTGGCTCGCGGTGGGCCTCGGCGCGGGCCTGGTCGTGGTCGGCTGGCTGACGACGGCGGGCAGCACGATCTTCGCCGCCCGTCTGGGCGAACGGCTGCTCTACCTGCTGCGCG
Source organism: Lentzea aerocolonigenes (assembly GCF_000974445.1). Classification (GTDB taxonomy): domain Bacteria; phylum Actinomycetota; class Actinomycetes; order Mycobacteriales; family Pseudonocardiaceae; genus Lentzea; species Lentzea aerocolonigenes. Next base: position 85,430 of record NZ_BBOJ01000016.1, on the reverse strand, counting down.
TCCGCAGCTACGCCCACCTGCAACGCCTCGGCCTCGACTACTACGAGCGCGAGATGGCCGGCCGCATCATGACGAGGATGACGACGGACGTCGACGCCCTCTCGACGTTCCTGCAGACCGGCCTCGTCACCGCCGTGATCAGCCTGATCACCGTCGTCGGCATCACCGCGGCCCTGGTGTTCACGGACGCGTCGCTGGCCCTGATCGCCCTGTCGGTGCTGCCCGTGCTGCTGGTCGCGACCGTGATCTTCCAGCGCCTCTCCTCCACCGCGTACGCGGAAGCCCGCGAACGGGTCAGCGCGGTGAACGCGGACCTCCAGGAGAACGTGTCGGGCCTGCGCGTCTCCCAGGCGTACACCCGAGAGCGCCGTTCCGCGGAGGCCTTCGCGGAACGCAGCGACGCCTACCGCCGCACCCGCCTGCGGGCCCAGCGCTACATCGCCACGTACTTCCCGTTCGTCGCGATGCTCTCGGGCGTGGCCCAGGCGATCGTGCTGGCCGTCGGCGCCCACCGCGTGGCCACCGGCACCCTCACCCCCGGCGTGCTGCTCGCCTTCCTGCTGTACCTGGGCCTGTTCTTCAGCCCGATCCAGCAGCTCTCCGGCGTCTTCGACGGCTACCAGCAGGCCCGAGTGGGCCTGCACCGCATCGGCGACCTCCTGCGCACCCCCAGCACGGTGGAGCCGCCGACGTCCCCCGTCTCCGTCCCACCCCACCTGCGCGGCGAGGTGGAACTCCGCAACGTCAGCTTCACCTACGCGGGCGCCGACGAGCCGGCCCTGACCGACGTCACCCTGCACGTCACCCCAGGCGAAACCGTCGCCCTGGTAGGCGAAACCGGCGCAGGCAAGTCCACACTGGTCAAACTGATCGCCCGCTTCTACGACGCCACGGCGGGCACAGTCCTGGTGGACGGCGTGGACGTCCGCACCTACGACCTGTCGTCCTACCGCCAACGCCTGGGCGTGGTCCCCCAGGAGGCCCACCTCTTCGGCGGCGACGTGGCCGCCAACGTCGCCTACGGCCGCCCCACCGCCACGGAGCAGGAAATCCAGCAGGCGGTAGAAGCCGTGGGCGCCCTCCCGATGGTCGCCACCCTCCCCAACGGCTTCCGCCAGCCAGTGGGCGAACGCGGCAACCACCTCTCAGCAGGCCAACGCCAACTGGTGGCCCTGGCCAGAGCCGAACTGGTGAACCCGGACCTCCTCCTGCTGGACGAAGCCACCGCAGCCCTCGACCCAGCCACCGAATCCGCGGTCCTGGCCGCCAGCGACCACCTGACAGGCACCCGCACCACCTTCGTGGTGGCCCACCGCCTGGCCACCGCCGCCAGAGCCGACCGAATCATCGTCCTGGCCAACGGCCGCATAGCCGAACAGGGCACCCACGCCGACCTCCTGGCAGCCAACGGCGCCTACGCCCGCCTCTGGCGCCACGGCACCACCCCGGAGGCGGCCGCCTGACCCAGCCAGCCGCGACGTCTGGGGTGGCGCCCTTCCGCACACCGCGGCACCGAGCCCGACTCAGGCGCACCACACGCCCCCGCCAGCCTCCAGCCCAGCCCGGACCGGGTCCCAGGGGCGGCCCACCACTGGCACGCCGCTCCGGCGAGGGTGCCGCCCAGCCGCGCACGCCGATACCACGCGGGTGGACGCCGAAGGCGAATGGACCGAGCCACGTCCGCACCAAGCCACGGCCCGCCCCAACTCACGGCCCGCCCAGGCCCACAGCCCACCCGACCCACAGCCCACCCAATCCACGGCCCGCCAAACCCACGGCCCACCCAACCTGCGGCCCGCCCAGGCCCACAGCCCACCCAGGCCCACAGCGCACCCGACCCACGGCCCGTCCAAGCCACGGCCCGCCCACAGCCCACCCAACCCACGGCCCGCCCCAACCCCGTGCCCTCAGCCCGTGGCCCCCACCACGATCCCTCGTCCCCACCCCCACCCGTGACGTACAACCCAACTCCCGGACCAGCCAGGTCAAGGAGCCCCCATGCCCCGCCCCACCGTCCTGTACGTCTCCGACCTCACCTACCCGGCCAGGGGCAGGCGCTACTGCGACGAGGACATCTACCTGACCTCCCGCCTCCGCGACCACTTCGACCTGGCCATCTGCCACCCCGAGGACGCCACGAACCTCATGCGAGGCTTCGACACGGTGGTCGTCCGCAACAGCGGCCCCGTCATCGACTACCCCGAGGCCTACGAGGAGTTCCGCAACCACGCGAAAGCCACCGGGCAGCGCGTCTACAACCCGCTCACCGGCAAGGCCGACATGGCCGGCAAGCAGTACCTGGTCGACCTGACCGGCCAGGGGTTCCCGGTCATCCCCACGATCGACGACCTGGCCCACCTCGAACGCCTCCCCGAGGCGCCCGAGTACGTCGTGAAGCCCAAGGCCGGCGCCGACTCGCACGGGCTCGAGTTCACGACAGCGGAGAACCTCGCCTCCACCACCAACAAAGACGGCGTGCTCATCCAGCCGAAGATCGAATTCAGGTACGAGGTGTCGTTCTACTTCGTGGACCGCGGCTTCCAGTACGCCCTGCACGCGCCGGACCCCGCCCAACGCTGGGAGCTCACCCACTACGACGCGAGTCCACAAGATCTGGAGTTCGCTCAAACCTTCATCGACTGGAACGACCTCGACCACGGCGTTCAGCGGGTCGACGCCTGCCGCACCCAGGACGGGAAGCTTCTGCTGGTCGAGCTGGAGGACCTGAACCCGTACCTGTCCCTCGACCGGACGACCGGCGACGTCAAAGACGCATTCGTGGAGGCGATGACGAGGTCGATAGCGGCCTCGCTCGACTGAACAAGATCAATCCGCGAACGCGAGAACTTCTACCTATCGTGAACTGATCACTGCGTTCGGCGCGTATGCCAGTCCAACGGTGCACGGAAAGGGAGGGGAAGTAGTGAGACGCACATCAAGAACTGCTCAACTGCGGGTGACGTCAGGCCCGTCCTGATCGATCCTGTGACAGAGCACTCCTTGCCAGGTGCCTCCAGCGTGTGAAGGCCGAGGCCTGGGGGACTAGCCTGACTACCGCATGAGTCAACACCAAGAGCGAGATGGATAGAGGCGAGCGCCAGCCGTGTCCAGCAGCAGTCCTGCGTCACAATTCGGGCCGAACGAGTGGCTCGTCGAGGAGATGTACGAGCAGTTCCTCGCGGACCCGTCATCCGTAGACCCGGCGTGGCATGACTTCTTTGCCGACTACAAGCGTGCGGGCGGCAACGGCACCGCCACGGCCAGCGCGGGTGGCGGTACTGCCACCACGACCGCGACCGTGACGCCGCCGGCCGCCGACAACGGCAAGGCCGCGCCCGCCGCACCCAAGCCGGCCGCACAGCCCAAGCCCGCGGCCTCGCTGCCGCAGACCGGCAAGCCCGCGCCTCAGCAGGCCGCGAAGGCCAAGCCGGTCACGCAGAGCGCGCAGCCCGAGCAGAAGCAGCTGCGCGGTGCCGCCGCGGCGATCGCGAAGAACATGGAGCTCTCGCTCACCGTTCCGACCGCGACCAGCGTTCGTGCCGTGCCCGCCAAGCTGCTGGCCGACAACCGCATCGTCATCAACAACCACCTGAAGCGGACGCGTGGCGGGAAGGTCTCCTTCACCCACGTCATCGGCTACGCGGTGGTCCGGGCGCTGCAGGCGTTCCCGAACATGAACCGGCACTACGCCGAGGAGAACGGCAAGCCCTTCGTCGTCACTCCGGAACACGTGAACTTCGGTCTGGCGATCGACCTGCCCGGCAAGGACGGGCAGCGCACGCTGGTCGTCGCGTCGGTCAAGGGCTGCGAGAACATGACGTTCACGCAGTTCTGGCAGGCCTACGAGGACCTGATCCGCAAGGCTCGCGCCGGGTCGCTGACGACGGAGGACTTCTCCGGCACCACGATCTCGCTGACCAACCCCGGCACGATCGGCACGAACCACTCGGTGCCGCGGCTGCAGGCCGGTCAGGGCGCCATCATCGGCGTCGGCGCCATGGAGTACCCCGCGCACTTCCAGGGCACCAGCGAGCAGGCGCTCACCGACATGGGCGTCAGCAAGATCATCACGCTGACCAGCACGTACGACCACCGCATCATCCAGGGTGCGGAGTCGGGCGAGTTCCTCAAGCGCGTGCACCAGCTGCTGCTCGGCGAGGACGGCTTCTACGACGACATCTTCGCGTCGCTGCGCCTGCCCTACGAGCCGATCCGCTGGGTCGCCGACATCCCCGAGGGCGCTGTCGACAAGACGGCCCGCGTCATCGAGCTGATCGACGCGTTCCGCACGCGCGGCCACCTGATGGCCGACACGGACCCGCTGAACTACCGCCAGCGCAGCCACGCGGACCTGGACGTGCTCAGCCACGGCCTGACGCTGTGGGACCTGGACCGCGAGTTCCCGGTCGGCGGCTTCGCCGGCAAGGAGCGGATGAAGCTCCGCGACATCCTGGGTGTGCTGCGCAACTCGTACTGCCGCACGGTCGGCGTCGAGTACATGCACATCCTGGAGCCGGAAGAGCGGAAGTGGATCCAGGACCGCGTCGAGGTTCCGCACGAGAAGCCGCCGGCCACCGTGCAGAAGTACATCCTCAGCAAGCTGAACGCGGCTGAGGCGTTCGAGACGTTCCTGCAGACCAAGTACGTCGGCCAGAAGCGCTTCTCGCTGGAGGGCGGCGAGACCGTCATCCCGCTGCTCGACGCGGTGCTCGACAAGGCCGCCGAGCACGAGCTCGACGAGGTCGTCATCGGCATGCCGCACCGCGGCCGCCTGAACGTCCTCGCGAACATCGTCGGCAAGCCGATCTCGCAGATCTTCCGCGAGTTCGAGGGCAACCTCGACCCCGGCCAGGCCCACGGCTCGGGCGACGTGAAGTACCACCTCGGTGCCGAGGGCAAGTACTTCCGCATGTTCGGCGACGGCGAGACCAAGGTGTCGCTGACGGCGAACCCGTCGCACCTCGAGGCCGTCGACCCGGTGCTCGAGGGCATCGTGCGCGCCAAGCAGGACCTGCTCGACCGCGGCGGCGACTCCTTCCCGGTGCTGCCGGTCGCCATGCACGGTGACGCGGCGTTCGCCGGCCAGGGTGTCGTGGCCGAGACGCTGAACCTCGCGCTCGTGCGCGGCTACCGCACCGGTGGCACGGTCCACATCGTCGTCAACAACCAGGTCGGCTTCACCACCGCGCCGGAGCACTCGCGGTCCTCGAAGTACTCGACCGACGTCGCGAAGATGATCGGCTCGCCGGTCTTCCACGTGAACGGTGACGACCCCGAGGCCTGCTACTGGGTCGCGAAGCTGGCCGTCGACTACCGCCAGGCGTTCGCCAAGGACGTCGTGATCGACATGGTCTGCTACCGCCGCCGCGGCCACAACGAGGGCGACGACCCCTCGATGACGCAGCCGGCGATGTACGACGTGATCGACCAGAAGCGCTCGGTCCGCAAGACCTACACCGAGGCACTGATCGGCCGCGGCGACATCACGGTCGAAGAGGCCGAGAAGGCGCTGCAGGACTTCTCCAGCCAGCTGGAGCACGTCTTCAACGAGGTCCGCGAGCTCGAGAAGCACCCGGTGACGGTCAGCCCGTCGGTGGAGGCCGAGCAGCAGGTCCCCGCGAAGCTGCCGACCGGCATCACGCGCGAGACGCTCGAGCACATCGCCGACGCGCACGTGAACCTGCCTGAGGGCTTCACGCCGCACGCCCGTGTCAAGCCGGTGCTGGAGCGCCGCGCGAAGATGGCGCGCGAGGGCGGTATCGACTGGGCGTTCGCCGAGCTGCTCGCGTTCGGCTCGCTCGCGCTGGAGGGTCGCAAGATCCGCCTGGCCGGCCAGGACTCGCGCCGCGGCACGTTCGTGCAGCGCCACGCGACCCTGATCGACCGCAAGTCCGGCGAGGAGTACACGCCGCTGCAGAACCTGTCGCCGGACCAGGGCAAGTTCATGGTCTACGACTCGGTGCTGTCGGAGTTCGCCGCGCTCGGCTTCGAGTACGGCTACTCGGTCGCGAACCCGCAGGCGCTGGTGCTGTGGGAGGCGCAGTTCGGTGACTTCGTCAACGGCGCGCAGCCGATCATCGACGAGTTCATCTCGTCCGGTGAGGCCAAGTGGGGTCAGCGTTCCGACGTCGTGATCCTGCTGCCGCACGGCCACGAGGGCCAGGGCCCCGACCACACGTCGGGCCGCATCGAGCGCTGGCTGCAGCTGTGCGCCGAGGGCTCCATGACCGTCGCGGTGCCGTCGACCCCGGCGAACTACTTCCACCTGCTGCGTCGCCACGCCCTCGACGGCGTCGACCGCCCGCTCGTGGTGTTCACGCCGAAGTCGATGCTGCGCCTCAAGGCCGCGGTGTCCGGGACCGACGAGTTCATCAACGACCGCTTCCAGTCGGTCATCGACGACCCGACGGTCAAGGACCCGAACGCCGTCACGAAGGTCCTGCTGTGCAGCGGCAAGATCTCCTACGAGCTGCACGCCGAGCGTGAGAAGCGCGGCAGCGGCGACGTGGCGATCGTGCGCGTCGAGCAGCTCTACCCGGTCCCGGCCCGCAAGCTGACCGAGACCCTGGAGCGCTACCCGAACGCGAAGGACGTCCGCTGGGTGCAGGAGGAGCCGGCGAACCAGGGTGCCTGGCCGTTCTACGGTCTGGCTCTGCCGGAGCTGCTGCCCGAGCACCTCGGCACCGTCCGCCGCGTGTCGCGCCGCCCGATGGCCGCCCCGTCGGCCGGTTCGAGCAAGGTGCACGAGGTCGAGCAGCGCGAGATCATCACCCGCGCGTTCGAGTGAGCCAGTACTGAACGAGCGAGCCGCCGGATTCCCTCGGGGTCCGGCGGCTCGTTTTCTAAGCCCTCACAGGAGTTTTCCCATGTATCACACCGATCGCGGCATCGAGGAGCTCGAGAAGCGGCGCGGCGAGGAAGAGGTCACCTTCGCGTGGCTCGCCGACAAGCTGCGCGAGTTCGTCGACGCCAACCCGGACTTCGAAACGCCGATCGAGCGCTTCGCCACGTTCCTGGCGCGCGACGACGACGACTTCGAGGACTGACCGCATCGAGCACGCTCGTGCTCGGACTCAGGGCCTCGACGCAGGCCTCGTAGCCCAGTCACGTCGAATAGCGTAGTGCTTCGGGCACTCTGCGCGATGATCGTGACATGGGCAAGATCCTCGGCCTGCTCGCCGCCGCCATCGCTCCACCGGCCGCCGCCTTCGCCTTCCTGCAGAGCTGGGCCAAGACGCACCCGGTCCAGGCGCTCCTGGTGTTCGCCGGCTACGAGGTCCTGGTGCTGGGCACGGGTTTCGTGGGCAGACTCGTCGGCGGTACGGCCGACGAGCTGCGCAACCGGTGGAAGGACCCGCTGGCCGACCGGATCGACCAGGGCGCCCGGCGCCGGTTCTCCCGGTACGACCGCCGGTACCGGGAGGCGGTCCTGGGCAACCTGCGGTTCATCGATCTCAAGGGCCTGGCCACCGTCGGGTTCTACACGCCGCAGCTCGACGAGGTGTTCGTCGACGTCAGCCTCGTCTACAGCGAACCGTCCACTGTGGCGTCCGGTGTGCTGGGACAGCGACAGCTCGACCCGGCGAGGCGGTTCATCGGCGATCTGATCGACCGACCCGATCCTGTCGTGCTCGCGGTGATCGGGCCGCCCGGTTGCGGGAAGACGACTCTCCTGCGGCACACCGCCCTGCTCATCTGCCGCAAGGGCCGCCGGCGTCGGCGCCTGCCGGTTCTGCTCTACCTGCGGGATCACGTTCAGGCGATCACCGAGGGCACCGCGCTGCCGAACCTGATCCAGCAGGTCCACAAGAGCGCGCCGCCCGGCTGGTTCGCGGAGAAACTGCGGACCGGTGCATGTGTGGTCCTCCTCGACGGCCTGGACGAGGTGGCCGACCAGGAGAACCGGCACGAGGTCGCGGACTGGGTCGAGCGCCAGATCGCGCAGTTCCCGTTGAACGACTTCGTGATCTCGTCCCGGCCGCACGGGTACCAGTCCGCGCCGGTGGCCGGGGCGACCGTGGTGCAGGTCCGCGGGTTCACCGACGAGCAGGTGAGCCGGTTCGTGCGCGGCTGGTACCTCGCGTTCGAACAACGCAGTACCGGGGCCAGGTCCGCGGACGTGACGCGACGGGCCGCGCAGGAGGCGGACGACCTGCTCGAACGCCTGCACCACAACCCGGTGCTCTACGAGCTGACCGTGAACCCGTTGCTGCTGACCATGATCTCCAACGTGCACAAGTTCCGCGGCGCGCTCCCGGGCAGCCGCGTCGACCTCTACAGCGAGATCTGCCAGGTCCTGTTGTGGCGGCGGCAGGAGGCCAAGAATCTCAAGTCGGAGCTCACCGGCGACCAGAAGCTGATCCTGTTGAGCAGCCTCGCGTTCTGGATGATGAAGCGGAAGGTCCGGGACGTCACGCGGGACGAGATGGCGTTGGAGCTGCGGCCGTTCTTGCGGCGCATGGCAGCGGGGATGGACGTCCGGGACTTCCTGTCCGAGATCACGTCGAGCGGTCTGCTGCTCGAACGTGAGCGCGACAGCTACGCCTTCGCACACCTGACGTTCCAGGAGTACCTCGCGGCACACCACATCCGTGAGAAGCAGCTGACCGAGATCCTCGTGACGAACGTGAACGACGTGTGGTGGCGCGAGACCACGCTCATGCACGTCGCCCGCTCCAACGCCGATCCGGTCGTCGAGGCGTGCCTCGGCTCGAGAACCGCGGCGGCGCTGTCCTTGGCGTTCGACTGCGCGGAACAGGGCAGTGACCTCGCACCGGAGCTGCGCACCCAACTGGACGCGCTGCTGGTGGGCGTGTTCAAGAACAAGATCAGGGACCCGCAGGTGCGCGACCTCATGCTCGGCGTCGTGGTGGCGAGACACGCCCGCAAACTCGTGCGCACCGCGGAAGGGACTCGAACCTGGTCGGAGCCCGTCTCCACCGACCTCTACCGGTTGTTCTGCACTGAATATCCAGGTCGCGAACCCGACGCACCGATCGGCGAGCCGACGGACCCGATCGTCGGCATCCGGCTCGACGATGCCCAAGCGTTCATCAGCTGGGTCAACGACCTCAGCGGGAACGAGCTCGGATTCCGGCTGCCTCGCGCGGCCGAGCTGGAGTCGTCACCGGTGCGGCACAAGCTCAGCGCCCTCAGCACGTGGACGGCGGAAGGAACCAAGCCCTGGCCGCACGATCCTGCTCAGTACGCGATCAAATCCCAGGTCCTGTACGAGGATCTTTACGACGACTTCGCTTTTGTGCCCGCTGTGGTCGGGTTCTGCGAACACTTCATCGGCGTCCAATTCGGGGAGGGATGGACACCACGCGTGTGGACATCAATCCCTCAGGTGCTGAAGCTGGGATCCCTGCCGATCCGCGAACTGGTTGGCTCAGCGCTGACCAGGACCATCGAGTTGTCCGAGAACTCCAGGTCACTGAAGTCCAGGGAGCGGTTCCGGGAGCACTTCATCGAGGTGGTGAGCAACGGCCAGAGCGTCTACGTCGTGCCGCCGAACACCGTTGCGGACATGGTCGAGCTGGTGCAGGACATGACGCTCACGGCTTGGGGCGAAGCGAACAAGAGTGACTTCGTGACCGTGTGCCGGTCCGTGTTCCGGCGGGTCAAGCCGCTCACTCCCGACCTCGCCGCGGAGCTCAGAATCACCGCGATGTGCCTCGCGGTCGAGGCTGAGAAGGCTGAGTCGGAGATCCTCCGGCGGATCGCCGCCGGCGTGTCGTTGCTTCAACGACGCGTCGACGGCAGGCTCCGCGCGACAGAGACGATCGTGCTCGCCACGGACTAGCTCACCAGGCGTAGGCCTCCGGGGCCGGCTTCGACCCGTTCGGAGCCGGTGCCGGGAACAGTTCGTCCAGCTTGGCCAGCACCTCCGCGTCCAGCTTCAGCTCCGCCGCCCGCAACGAGTTGTCGAGCTGCTCGGCGGTGCGCGGCCCGATGATCGGTGCCGTCACCCCGTCCTGGTGCAGCAGCCAGGCGAGGCCGACGTTGGCCGGGTCCTCGCCGAGCTCCGCGCAGAGCTTCTCGTAGGCGTCGATCGTGTCGCGGTGCTTCTCCAACGCATCCGCGGCACGGCCGGACGAGCTGCGCGAGCCGCCGCCCTCGCGCTGCTTGCGCAACACGCCGCCGAGCAGACCGCCGTGCAGCGGCGACCACGGGATGACGCCGAGGCCGTAGTGCCGAGCAGCAGGCAGGACTTCCAGCTCCACCCAGCGGGTCATCAGGTTGTAGATCGACTGCTCGGACACCAGGCCGAGGAATCCGCGCGTGCGTGCGGCTTCCTGCGCCTGGGCGATGTGCCAGCCCGCGAAGTTCGACGAGCCGAAGTAGATGACCTTGCCCTGCTGGCGCAGCACGGAGAAGGCTTCCCAGATCTCGTCCCACGGCGTGTCCCGGTCGACGTGGTGCATCTGGTACAGGTCGATGTAGTCCGTCTGCAGGCGCTTCAACGAGGCGTCGGCGGCGCGGCGGATGTTCAGCGCCGAGAGCTTGTTGTCGTTGGGCCAGTCGCCCATGCTGCCGTAGAGCTTGGTGGCGACGACCGTCCTTTCGCGACGGTTGCCGCCCTGGGCGAACCACCGGCCGATGATCTGCTCGGTGACGCCCTCGCCCTGCTTCCAGCCGTAGACGTTGGCCGTGTCGAAGAAGTTCAGGCCGTGCTCGTGGGCCCGGTCCATGATCGCGTGGCTGTCGGCCTCGGTCGTCTCGGGACCGAAGTTCATCGTGCCGAGGCACAGGCGGGAGACGGACAGACCGCTGCGGCCGAGGTTCGTGTACTCCATGCCGTCCACCCTGCCCCGCGGCACGGCGTGATGCCACGTGGAGTTGCTCCAGGCATCACCGGCCGGCTCTTCTGCTGACCTCCGACTCGAACTGGTTCGCGACGATCGTGAGCCCTCCCTGCACCTTGGAGTCGGGCCGGAGAACGAACGTCTCCGTCGCGGACGGCCTGCCGGTGATGGAGAACCTCAGCGGAACGGACGTCCCTCCCGATTCCACGCTGTTGACCTCGCGGAACGCCTTGAGCACGCCTTCGCGTGAGAAGTCCTTGTGCTCGCAGGCTCTCTTCAGCACCGAGCCGAAGCTCAACCCGACCAGGTAGCCGTAGTTGACCGCCATGGACGGAGTTCCCTGCGGAAATGTCGACCGGTACTCCGCCGCGACCTGGCGGGGGCCGGGGATCGCGGCGTCGAAGGGGGCGACCGATGAGAGCACGAAAACCTGACGCTCCATGATCGGCGCGAGTTGTCCCTGCAGCAGCTCAGGCGCGAAACCCGGATTGTTGATGATGATCGGCACGGCGAGCCCGAGCTGCGCGGCGGCGGCGACGGCACTCGCTGTCTGCCGCGGGTTGGTGCTCAGGACGAGTGCCTTCGCGCCGGCCTGCTTGAGAGCCGCGATCCCCGGCGACATGTCCGGATCAGCGTTCTGGAGTGCGGCTTTCGTCAGGTTGAGGCCGAGTTGCGTGACAGCGAAGGTGCTGCCGGCGACGGCGTCGTCACCGTATTCCTTCTCATCGCTGATGCGCAGGTGGCCCACCGTGTCGCCGCGACTGAGCAGGCCCTGCCGCATCAGGTATTCGAGGCCGTTCATGACGTCGACCTTGTAGGTCGCTCCGACCACCATCATGTACGGGTTGTCGAGCAAGGCGCTGTTCCACGACGTCGGCGCCGTCAGCACCTGCTGGTGGAGAACGTCGTCCTCGATCGACTGGGTGATCTGCGCTCCGACGATCTGGACGAACCCGAGCACCTCTGGCTCCAGGGACAGGTACTCCTTTTTGCCCTTTTCGGTGTCGAAGGCGTGGTCACGCACGATCAGTTCGACTTTTCTGCCGCAGATACCACCTTTGGAATTCACTTCGTTGACGAAGAGCTGATTACCTTCGGTGACGTTCCTGCCACCCGAAGCAAACGGGCCGGAGAGGTCGCTCAGAACGCCGAGGCGGATCTTGTCCTGCGTCACTCCGGGTCCGCCGTGAAAGCTTTCGGTGGAGCTCACGCCTCCACCGGTTTCGCCGCACGCAGCCAGAAGAGCCGCGGTCACGACCAAGGAAAGAACCCTGCGAGGATTTGCGGACAAAATTCACTCTCCTAGAAATTTCAACTTCCGGCGAGTCTACCGCCGCCACTCCGCAAAACAACGATCTGAATCAGCAGTCGACCTTGACCCGTTTGGCGGCAACCGGCGTTCCGCAAACGTTTCCTCGACTGTTTTTCTACTGGCAACTTTCATATACGATTCTTGTGGGAGCGCTCTCACGACTGGGCGGTGCCGAGGCCGGGCCCAGCACTTCGCGTCCGCCCGGCCGGGCTCCGCCACAGTTTTGACAGAGTTGAGAACTGAAGTTTCGAACCTGTCGCCCAACCCACAGGTCGCGTTAGTTTTCTCGCGGCGACACCGAACGAGCTGACCGGCATCAGCACGGATTCAACGAACCTGATCGCCGAAGGCCCACTGACCTGCCGTCACCGCAACCCTGCAGCGGCGACGGCCGTCCTGGGCGCCCTCGACGGGCAGGCCGAATGCGGCTCGGCCTGGCTCGTCGATCGACTGGGGGCGCTTGCGGTGGGAGTGGGAGTAGCGGCTACTCCCACTCCCACCGCACTCCACAGATTCCGGGCTTCACGTTCCGCACGTGGATGTGCGTCGAAGCGGTCGTCCCGATCCACAGGTCGTTCAGCGCGGTTTCCGGTTCCTGCAACGAGGGCCGAGCGAACTCGTAACAGCGCGCGGGCACCGCGTCCGGGTGGAAGTCGATCTGCAGCGTGTACTCGCCCACCGGCCGCAGGAACCGCCGGTCGCAGACCTCGCTGTCCGCACCGGGTCTCATCCGGACCGTGTAGTCGACGAGTGCCGTCTCCCCTGCCCTGAGCATCCGGTCGAACAGGATCTCCGCGACGAGGAACCCGGTGGAGTCCTCACCCCGCACCCTGCCGAGCCGGCACGGCGGTCCCGCCTCGATCGACGGCACCCCGAGGTCCGCGGCGTCGGCGAGCTGGATCGCGAGGAACCTGTCGACACCGTCCTCCAACGCCTGGACGACGCCGGTGCAACGGTTCGACACCTCACGGCGGTCCGGGCCGATCACCTGCCGGTCCTGCACGCTGACGTACGTCGACGCCGTCGGCTGCAGCCGGTCGATCCGCGCCATGACCTCGCTGAGGTCGGTGGCGCGCGAGTCCCACATGTCCTCGATGGACATCGCCTGCCCGACCCACCGCCCGCGCGGCCGCTTGTCGCCGAGCCGGTCGGTGAGGAAGCCCTCGCCGAGGTCGAGCAGGTCCTCCAGCGCGGCGACGACCTTCAACGACTCCGGGCGCTCCGGCCTGCTGCGGCCGCGGCGCCAGTAGCTCAGCGTCGACAGGCTCACCTGCATGCCGCGGGCGGCGAGGTGGTGCTGGATGCGTTCGAGGCTGAGACCGCTGCGGTCGACGGCTTTCGTCAGTGCCTCCGCGAAGTCCACCACGGGGCCACCGTACGGCGCCGCACCCTCCGCCAGTAGGCCCACACGGAGGGTCGTGCCTCAGACGGCTCGTACGCCCTTGCGCCACACCGAGTGGGTCAACGGGACGCCCGGACGGTAGGCCAGATGCGTGATCGACTGCGCGTCCAGCACGTGGAGGTCAGCGCGTGCACCAGGCCTGATGACGCCCACGTCGTCACGGCGCAGCGCCCGCGCGCCTCCGGCCGTGGCCGCCCAGACCGCCTCCTCGACGCTCATCCGCATCTGGAGCACCGCCGTCGTCACGCAGAACGCCATCGACGACGTGTAGGACGAGCCGGGATTGCAGTTGCTGGCCAGCGCCACCGTCGCACCGGCGTCCAGCAGGGCACGGGCCGGCGGCAGCGACTGGCGGGTCGACAGGTCGCACGCCGGGAGCAGCGTGGCGACCGTGTCGGACGAGGCCAGCGCGTCGACGTCCTCCTGCGACAGGTACGTGCAGTGGTCGACGGACGCGGCGCCGAGCTCGACGGCCAGCCGGACGCCAGGTCCCTCGCCGAGCTGGTTGCCGTGCACGCGCAGGCCGAGCCCCTTCTCCTTGGCCGCGATGAGCACGGCCTTCGACTGGTCGTAGTCGAAGGCGCCCTTCTCGCAGAACACGTCGGCCCAGCGCACGAGAGGTGCGACGGCGTCGAGCATCTCGCCGCGGACCAGCTCGACGTAGGTGTCCGCGTCCTCGCCCGGCGGGACGAGGTGGGCGCCGAGGAACGTCACCTCGTCGACGTGCTCGGCCGCGATCCGCGCGCTGCGCACCTCGTCCGCCACGTTCAGGCCGTAGCCGGTCTTGGTCTCGACGAACGTCGTGCCCTGCCGCAACGCCTCGGCGACGTGCCTGCGCACGACGTCCGACAGCTCGGCGTCGGTGGCGTTCCTGGTCGCGCCGACGGTCACCGCGATGCCGCCCGCGGTGTACGGCTTGCCCGCCATGCGCGCGCCGAACTCGGCGGTGCGGTCGCCCGCGAAGACCAGGTGGGTGTGGCTGTCGACCCAGCCGGGCAGCACCGCGCGGCCCTCGACATCGACTTTGAAGTCCGCTGCCGGAGCTTCGGAAGCCTTGCCCACCCACGCGATCCGCTCACCGTCGACGACCAGCGCGTCACCGGCGGACTCGCTGTTCGTCGTCAGCTCACCGATGCCGGTGATCAGCACGCTCATGCCCACAGCTCCTCGACCGCGTCCGCCAGCAGCCTGCCGACGTCTCCCAGAGTCTCGTGCACACCGCCGGAAGCGACCACCCGGCCACCTACCACGACGGTGTCCACATCGGACGCCGTCGCCGACAGGAACACCTGCTGCGGCAGCGAACCCGCGGTGCGCGGTGTCGAGCAGCTGATCGCCACGAGGTCGCAGGGCGCACCCGGTTCGATGCGCCCGCCCTGCCATCCCAGCGCGGAGTGCCGGGTGGCCGCCGCCAGCAGTTCGGCCGGGGAGAAACGGCCGCGCTGACCGGTGCGGAGGCGTTCGTTGTGCTCCAGCGCGCGAGTCTCCAGCAACGGGTCGATCACCGCGTGCTGGTCGCTGCCCAACGACAACGGGCTGCCCGCGTCCGCGAGCTCGCGAGCGGGGCCGATGCCGTCGGCCAGGTCGGCCTCGGTGGTCGGGCAGAAGCAGGCACCGGTACCCGACTCACCGAGCAGCGTGATGTCCTCGGGCGTCAGGTGGGTGGCGTGCACCGCCGTCGTGCGCGGGGACAGGGCTCCCGCCTCGTGCAGCAGCGCGGTCGGAGTGAGGCCGTAGGCGGCGAGGCAGGCCTCGTTCTCGGCGGGCTGCTCGGACAGGTGGACGTGCAGCGGTGCGTCCGGGAACGCCTGTGCCACCACGGAAAGCTCGGCCCGCGGGACGGCGCGAACGGAGTGGATCGCCGCGCCGACCTTCATGACGTCGTCGGACTTGAGCTCCGACACCCGGTTCGCCCACGCCTGCGCCGTGCCGTCGGAAAACCGTTGCTGCACCTCGTTCACCGGCTGGTCGATGCCGCCGGCGAGGTAGCAGGTGTCGAGCAGCGTGAGGCGGATGCTCACGTCACTCGCGGCTTCCCTGAGCGCGTACCCGAACTCGTTCGACCTGTCGTGCACGTAGTGGAACTCGCCGACGGCCGAGACGCCGGCGAGCGCCATTTCGCCGTAGACCGCGCGGGCGAGGCGGTAGTACGACTGCGGGGTCAGCTTCGACGCCAGCGCGTACATGCCTTCGCGCCACGTCCAGAACGTGCCACCACCGTCGTGCGTACGACCTCGGAGCGCACGGTGGAACGCGTGCGAGTGGGCGTTCGCGAAGCCCGGCACGACAACGCCGTACAGCCTTCGCACGCCGAGCGGAATCGTGTCCACAGTGGACACGCTCGCGACGGCACCGTTCTCGACCCTGATCAGCACGCGTTCGGCGAGCCCGTCGGGCAACCAGGCCCGCTCGCACCAGAAGTTCATGAGCCGAGGTGTTCGAGCGTCGCGGCCAGCGCCTTGACGCCCTCGTCGACGTCGGCCTGCTCGGCGAACTCCTCCGGTGCGTGGCTCACGCCGGTGGGGTTGCGCACGAACAGCATCGCGGTCGGCACGTGCGCGGCGAGGATGCCCGCGTCGTGGCCCGCACCGGTCGGCAACGCCGGGACGCCGCCGAGCGCTGTGGCGATGTCGTCGCGGAGCCGGGGGTCGAAGTGCACGGTGTCGCCGTACGACTCCTCGGTGATCGTCACCTCGCACCCCTCCTCCGCAGCGGCGTTGTGCGCCGCCTCGGAGATCTCCGCGACCATCGCACGGGTGCGCGCGTCGTCGCTGTCCCGAGCGTCCAGCCAGACGTCCACAGTGGACGCGATGACGTTCGTGCCACCGGGGTTGGGGACGAGCCGTCCCACGGTGGCCCGCCCGCCGCCCTTGGCCGCTTTCCGTGCCGCCAGAACGAGTTGCGACGCCGGCAGCATCGGGTCGCGACGGTCCTCGATCAACGTCGCACCGGCGTGGTTGCCCTCGCCGCGGAACGTGAAGCGCCACCGGCCGTGCGCCAGGATGCTGGACGCGACGCCCACCGGCACCGTCAGGCCGCGGCCCTGTTCGACGTGCAGCTCGACGAACTGCCCGATGCGGCCCAGGGCCTTCTCGTCCTTGCCGACCAGGTTCGGGTCGTAGCCAGCGGCCTTCATGGCCTCGGCCAGCGTGATGCCGTCCGGGTCCTTGAGGTTCAGGGCCTTGTCCGCGTCGATGGCACCGGTCAGGAGCCTGCTGCCGAGGCAGGCGACCCCGAACCGGCCGCCTTCCTCCTCGGCGAAGACCGCGATGGCGAACGGCCTGCGCGGCGTGAACCCCTTGGCCTGCAACAGATCAACGGCCTCCAAGGCGCTCGTGACGCCGAGCGGGCCGTCGAACGCGCCGCCGCCGGGAACGGAGTCCAGGTGGCTGCCGGTGACGAGCGCGTTGTCGCCGCGCTCGCCCCACCACGCCCAGAGGTTGCCGTTCTGGTCGGTCTCGACGTTCAGGCCGCGTTCGACGGCCTGCTCGACGAACCAGTGCCGCAGCTCGAGCTCCGGCTTGTCGTAGCCGTGGCGGGAGTAGCCGCCGCGCTTCGCGTCTCTGCCGACGTCCGCGATCTGGTCGAGCATCAGCCCTCCATCGGCCTGTGCATCATCGGGATGGGCACGCCCTTGTCGGCGGCCACGGCCTTGGCCTCGTCGTACCCGGCGTCCACGTGCCGGATGACGCCCATGCCGGGGTCGTTGGTCAGCACGCGCTCGATCTTCTGCGCCGCCAGCTCAGTGCCGTCCGCGACCGTCACCTGACCGGCGTGGATCGAGCGGCCGATGCCGACGCCGCCGCCGTGGTGGATCGACACCCACGTGGCACCGGAAGCCGTGTTGACCAGCGCGTTGAGCAGCGGCCAGTCCGCGATCGCGTCGGAACCGTCCGCCATGGCCTCGGTCTCGCGGTACGGCGAGGCCACCGAGCCGCAGTCGAGGTGGTCGCGGCCGATGACGATCGGCGCGGACAGCTCACCGGACGCCACCATCTCGTTGAACTTGAGGCCCGCGAGGTGCCGCTCGCCGTAGCCGAGCCAGCAGATGCGGGCGGGCAGGCCCTGGAACTCGACGCGCTCCCCCGCCATCTTGATCCACCGGGCGAGCTGCTCGTTCTCCGGGAAGAGCTCCAGGATCGCGCGGTCGGTGGCAGCGATGTCGGCCGGGTCGCCGGACAGCGCGGCCCAGCGGAACGGGCCCTTGCCCTCGCAGAACAGCGGCCGGATGTAGGCGGGCACGAAGCCGGGGAACGCGAACGCGCGGTCGTAGCCGCCGAGCTGCGCCTCACCGCGGATCGAGTTGCCGTAGTCGAAGACCTCGGCGCCGCGGTCCATGAACCCGACCATGGCCTCGACGTGCGCGGCCATCGACTCCCGCGCGCGCTGGGTGAACTCGTCCGGCTTCGCGCCGGCGTAGTCCTGCCACTCCTCCAGCGAGACACCGACAGGCAGGTACGCCAGCGGGTCGTGCGCCGACGTCTGGTCCGTGACGATGTCGACCGGGACCTCGCGGCGCAGCAGCTCGGGCAGGATCTCGGCCGCGTTGCCCACGACACCGACGGACACGGCCTCACCGGCGGCCTTGGCGGCCAGCACGCGCTCGATCGCCGAATCAAGATCCGCAGCGATCTCGTCGAGGTAGCGGGTCTCCAGGCGACGCTGGGCGCGGTGCGGGTCAACCTCGATGCACAGCGCGACGCCCTCGTTCATCGTCACGGCGAGAGGCTGCGCACCGCCCATGCCACCCAGTCCGGCGGTGACCGTCAGGGTTCCGCGAAGCGTGCCGTTGAAGCGCTTCTGAGCGACCGCGGCGAACGTCTCGTAAGTGCCCTGGAGGATGCCCTGCGTGCCGATGTAGATCCACGAACCGGCGGTCATCTGCCCGTACATCGTGAGGCCCTCGGCCTCCAGGCGGCGGAACTCGGGCCAGTTCGCCCAGTCCGGCACGAGGTTCGAGTTCGCGATGAGCACGCGCGGCGCCCACTCGTGCGTGCGCATGACGCCGACCGGGCGGCCGGACTGCACGAGCAGCGTCTCGTCGGCTTCGAGGTTCTTGAGCTCGCGGGAGATCGCGTCGAACGACGGCCAGTCGCGGGCGGCCTTGCCCGTGCCGCCGTAGACGACCAGGTCCTCGGGGCGCTCGGCGACGTCGGGGTCGAGGTTGTTGTGGAACATCCGCAGCGCGGCCTCGGTCGACCACTGCTTGGCGGTCAGTTCGGTGCCACGGTCAGCGCGTACGACCATTACAGAGCTCCACTTCGAATCAGGGCCTCGGCGGCGGCGATCTCGGGTGCGAGGTGGCGGTCGGGGCCGGGCCCCTGGACCGTCTCGCGCAACTTCGCCACGGCTGCGGCCGTCGCGGGGGCGGGCTTGAGGGGCGCGCGCAGGTCCAGAGCCCGCGCGGCGGTCAAGAGCTCAATCGCCAGGACGGTGGTCAGGCCGTCCACGGCCTTGCGCAGCTTGCGGGCGGCGGACCAGCCCATCGACACGTGGTCCTCCTGCATCGCGGAGGACGGGATCGAGTCGACGGACGCCGGCACCGCGAGGCGCTTGAGCTCGGACACGATCGCCGCCTGCGTGTACTGGGCGATCATGTGGCCGGAGTCGACGCCGGGGTCGTCGGCGAGGAACGGCGGCAGGCCGTGCGAACGCGAGACGTCGAGCATGCGGTCCGTGCGGCGTTCGGCGATCGAGGCCACGTCGGCGAGCGGGATGGCCAGGAAGTCCAGTGCGTAGGCGACCGGGGCGCCGTGGAAGTTGCCGTTGGACTCGACCCGGCCGTCGGCCAGCACCACGGGGTTGTCGATCACCGACGCCAGCTCGCGGTCGGCCACGGTCGCCGCGTAGGCCACGGTGTCGCGCGCGGCGCCGTGCACCTGCGGGGAGCAGCGCAGCGAGTACGCGTCCTGAACGCGGGTGCAGTCGGGGCCGCGGTGCGAGGCGACGATCTCGGAGTCCCGCAGGAACGCGAGCATCCTGGCCGCGGACAGGTTCTGGCCGGGGTGCGGGCGCAGGGCGTGCAGCTCGGGCTCGAAGACCCGGTCGGTGCCGAGCAACGCCTCGACGCTCATCGCGGCGGTGAGGTCCGCGATGTCCAGCAGCCTGGTCAGGTCGGCGATCGCCAGCGACAGCATGCCGAGCATGCCGTCGGTGCCGTTGATCAGCGCGAGGCCTTCCTTCTCGGCCAGCTGCACGGGTTCGATGCCGGCTTCCGCCAGCGCTTCCGCCGCCGTGACGAGTTCCCCGGCGGCGTTGCGGACCATGCCCTCGCCCATCAACGCGAGCGCGTTCGCCGAGAGCGGCGCCAGGTCACCGGAGCAGCCGAGCGAGCCGAACTCGTGCACCACGGGGGTGATGCCGGCGTTCAGCATGCCCGCCATGGCGTCCACAGTGGACAAACGGACGCCGGTGTGGCCGGTCGAGAGGGTGCGCAGCCGCAGCAGCATCAGCGCCCGCACGACCTCGCGTTCCACCTCCGGACCTGAGCCGGCGGCGTGCGAGCGGATGAGCGACCGCTGCAGCTGGGCACGGCGGTCCGGCGGGATGTGCCGGACGGCGAGCGCGCCGAACCCGGTCGAGACGCCGTAGGTGGGGCGTTCGGCCGTGGCGAGCTGTTCGATGTGGCCGCGGGCGGTGGTGACCGCCTCACGGGCCGCCTCGGTGATCGCCACCGGGGCGCCGTCGCGGGCGACGGCATGAACGTCCTCGAGGGTCAGTGGCTTCGGACCCAGCTCCACCGGTTGTCGCATGCAGACATCACAGCGCTCCGGAGCCGACTCAGCGACCCCGGAGCGCTTGATGGCGTCTGGTATCCCAGACGGGCTACTTCTTGCCGATCCAGCCGGTGTCGAGGTCCGGCGCGATCGTGACGTCGTTGATGGCCGCGACCAGGTCCTGGACCGACTTGTCCCCGGTGCTGGTCGCGCTGATCCAGACCCCGCCCTCCTGCACCGCCACCGCACGGCCGTCGAGGAGGACCACGCCCTGCTTGCCCCGGACGGTCACGGGCTCGGTCTTCTTGCCGCTGAAGTCCGGCGTCGCGGAGAACACGGTCACGTCGACGGGCGCAGGGGAAAGCCGCGCACTCCAGTCTCCGGGGCTGGTGCCCTTGAACTCGTTCGCGTGCCTGTCCTTCACCTTGAACGGCGCCCGGAAGGTGACGTTCGAGTCCGCACGCACCGAATCGGCGACGCGCAGAGCCGTCTCCTTCGGGTCGGTCATGCCGACGACCTGGACGACCAGCTTGTCCTGCGCCTTCCACTCGACGACGGCGCTCGTGCCGGACACCTGCACGCGAGCCTTCAGGCCGCGGACCACCGCGTCCTGCCACTCGGCCAGCCCGCCCTCGTAGTCCAGGCCGCTGTCGAGCTCGATCCGCGGTGCGTCGACCTGCGGGACGGTCGTGGTGGTGGCCCAGACACGCGCGGTGGTGCCGTCCGGGTTCGCGGCGCGAAGGGTCTCGGTGAAACCCTCCGGCAGCCAGTGCGGCGAGTACTTGAGGGCGACGACGCCCTGACCGGTGCCGGGCACCAGCGCCGCGGCCGCGTCGTTGCCGGCCGGCGGCGCGTACCTGTCGCTCGCGATGACGCCCGCGAAGATCAGGACCGCGACGGCCGCCACGCCAGCGGTGGCGATGAGGAAGATGTTGTTCCGTTGCCGCTTGCGCTTGCGCCGCAGGGCGTTGAGCGTCGGCCCCGGATGCGGGGTGCGTTCGGCGAGCTTGCCGAGCGCGTCCTTGACGAGCTGTTCGGTGTCGTTCACGACAGGCCCTCCCCGAGCCGCAACCCGACACCAGCGGGCTCCGGCGTGTGGTCCATCCGGAGTGTGGCCAGCGCACGTGAGATGTGGCTGCGCACGGTTCCCTCGGCACAACCGAGCATCTGTGCGATCTCCGAGTCCTCGTAGTTCTCGTAGTAGCGGAGCACGACCGCGGCCCGCTGTTTGCGGGGGAGCTTGGCGATCCGCTGCAACATTGCTTCCCGCTCGTCGTAGTGGTGCGTCGTGTCCGAGACGGGAGGTGTGACGGACTCCAGAGTCGTCATGCACAGAGCGACGTCCTTGGCGGCCCTGCGCCTGCGCCACGAGAGGTACTCGTTGGTCACCATGCGCTTGACGTAGGCGTGAGGGAGGTCGACTGAACCGATGCGATCCCACTTCTGCTGCGCGCGCAGCAGCACTTCCTGGACCACGTCCTGGGCCAGGTGCGGGTCACACGTGAGCACGGTGGCGTAGCGCAGCAACGGGGTCACCTGTTCTGCCACGAAGTCATCGAAACTCGGTGTCAATCCCGACCCCCTTCAAAACCGTCACGTCCCTATGACGCGCCTCGGTCCTGTTCTGTTGAGTGTGCCCTGATGGAGGAACGGCGTGGGCTGCATCACGTGGGAAAATCACTGTTGTGGGCAGCAGCAGTGACGTTCCCGCGCTGCGGCGAGGCCTCGCGGTCCTCCGGCTGCTGGCGGGCAGGCCGGGTCCCGTCTCCGCGGCGTCGGTGGCGCGCGAGCTCAATCTGCCCAGGTCAACGACCTATCACCTGCTCTCGGAACTGACCGAGGCCGGGTTCGCGACCCACTTCCCCGAGGAGAAGCGCTACGGCCTGGGCGTCGCGGCGTTCGAGCTCGGCTCCGCGTACCTGCGCCACGACCCGTTGGAACGGCTGGCCCGTCCGTTGCTGCGCAAGCTCGCGGACCGGATGGAGAAGGTCGCCCATCTGGGTGTTCTGCACGGCGCCGAGGCGCTGTACCTGGTGCGGGAACAGCCGCGGCAGCCGCAGACGATCGTGTCCGACGTCGGCGTGCGCCTGCCCGCCCACCTCACCGCGTCCGGCCGCGCGATGCTGGCCCACGTGCCCCCGGCGCAGGTCAGGGCGCTGTTTCCGTCCGTCGCGTCCTTCGTCGACCGCACCGGCCGCGGCCCGCACAACCTGCCCGCGCTGCGCAGGCTGCTGACCGT
This sequence comes from Lentzea aerocolonigenes, assembly GCF_000974445.1. GTDB lineage: Bacteria > Actinomycetota > Actinomycetes > Mycobacteriales > Pseudonocardiaceae > Lentzea > Lentzea aerocolonigenes. The sequence goes on along the minus strand of NZ_BBOJ01000016.1, from coordinate 62,953 downwards.
CGAACGCCGTCAGGGCTGGGCGGTCGAGGACGGGTTCGTGACGGCGGGGTTCGCCTCGGTGGCGGCGCCGGTGTTCGACCACGGGGAACGGCCGATCGCGGCCATCACGCTGACGTTCCGGCACCTGTGCGACACGCCCTGCGGCCAGACGTGGCCGGACCTCGCCAAGGAGGTTCGCAAGGCGGCCGACGAGCTGACCGCCCGGATCGGCGGGCACGTGGCGCCCAGTTAGTAGCCGTGTACATAGTAGCCATGTACTGTATCCGCCATGAGCAGTGCAGAGTTCACCGTTGGACATCTCGTCTGGCGTCTCGCGATGAAGTGGCGGACGGCCGTTGACCGCGCGTTGGACCCCATCGGCCTGACGCACGCGCAGTACGTCGCGCTGTCGTCGCTGCTGGCCCTGGACCGTCCGTCGCAACGCGAACTGGCCGACCACACCGGCCTCGAAGCGCTGTACGTCTCGAAGCTGGCGCGCTCGCTGGAGGCCTCCGGCTTCATCTCGCGCACTCGGGACACCACCGACACCCGCACCGTCCGGCTGGAGCTGACCCCGCACGGCCGGTCGACGGTCGAACCCGCCGTCGCCGTGGTCAGGTCGTTGCTCGACCGGCTGACAGCCCCGCTGGGTGATCGTTCCCCGGCCTTCTCGCACGACCTGACCGCACTGCTCGCCGTTCCGCTGTCCTGAGGAAGGTCCGTCATGCCTGTTGTTCCTGTTCTCGACTCGACCGTGCACTACGAGCAGTCCGGCACGGCGCCGTTCGTGTTCCTGCACGGCAACCCCGGCTCGTCGCACGCCTGGCGCAACGTCCTGCCGCAGCTGGGCGGACTGGCCCCCGACCTGATCGGCATGGGCCGCTCGGGCAAGCCGGACGTCGAGTACTCGTTCGCCGACCACGCCCGCTACCTCGACGCGTGGTTCGACGCTCTCGAACTGGACCGCGTGGTGCTCGTCGGCCACGACTGGGGCGGCGCGCTGGCGTTCGACTGGGCAGCCCGGAACCCTTCGCGCGTCGCGGGCATCGCGTTCTTCGAGACGATCGTGAAGCCGATGTACGGCTCCGAGCTGCCGGTGCCCGCGCAGGAACGGGTGCGCAGGTTCCGCGCCACCGAGGCGCTGGAAGACGACGGGTTCGTGCGCCAGGCGTACACCGGCGGCGTGCTGACGCCCGTGTCGGACGAGGACCTGGCGGCCTACCTGGCGCCGTTCCCCGACGCGGCGAGCAGGCGGCCGGTGCTCGCGTGGGCGCGGCAGATGCCGTTCGACGGGGAGCCCGCCTCGCTGGTGCCGCGGATCGAGACCTACGACGCGTGGCTGGCGACCTCCGACGTGCCGAAGCTGCTCATGACGTTCGAGGGCTCGCCGACGTTGCTGATCGGGCCGCAGTTGCAGGCCTGGTGCTCGGCGAACATCGCCGCACTGGACGTGGTGGCGCTCGGCGAGGCGGGCCACCACGCGATGGAGGACCGGCCGAAGGAGATCGCGGCGGCGGTCGCGGCCTGGGCGGATCAGCACGATCTTGCTTAGATCGGGTGCATGGGGGTTGAAGAGTTCGATTTCGCGCACGCACCCGAACACGAGCGGCGAGGCCTGTACGAGGTGCTCGCCGCCTCTGAGGCCGAAGAGCTGAGGGAACCTCCGCCCTACGAGGCCCAGGTCACCGGCTGGCAGTCGCCCAACGACCTCGGCTTCGGGCCCGCGCGCTTCGCGGTCGCACGAGAGGGCGAGCAGCTCGTCGGCTACGTCTCGGCGCGGGTGACCGAGGAAGCGGCGAACGACCACATCGCGCTGGTGTACCTCGTGGTGCTGCCCGAGTTCCGCCGTCGTGGCATCGGCAGAGCACTGTTGCGCGCCCTGCCGTCGCTGATGCCGGGACGAACCGTCGCCGAGTGCTGGAACGTGTACGAGGGCACCGCGGGCGAGCACTTCGCGGCTGCACAGGGGTTGCGGGTCGTCACGTCGATGACGAGGCAACGGCTGGACGTCACCGAACTGCCGGAGATCGGCGAGGTGCCGGAGGGCTACGAGCTGGTCACCTGGACCGGCCGGACACCGGACGAGTTCGCGCAGGCGTGCGTCGACGGGCTCAACGCCATGGCGGACGCGCCGTTCGGCGACACGGCGCTCGACTCGGCGGGCTACACGGTCGACCGCCTGCGACGAGAGGAGTCCAACGTCCTCAACGCCGGGGGCGACCGGTGGGTGGTGCTCGCGTTGCACGGCCGTGAGATCGCAGGCCTCACCATCGTGGAGCGCGGGCCCGGCGGCCCCACGACGGCCGAGCAGCTGCACACGGTCGTGGTGCCGGCACATCGCGGTCGCGGCCTGGGCATGGTGTTGAAGACTCGGATGCTGCACGAGCTCACCGGAGTCGAGGTGATCTTCACGCGCACCAGCAGCGGGAACGAGCACATGCTGCGCGTCAACCACGCGTTGGGTTACCGGGACCTCTACACGTTTCTGGCCGTGCAGGCGAAATTCGCGGGCGAGATCGACATCGAGGAACTCGACTTCGACGGTGCCGCCGAACCCGACCTGCGTGCCCTGTTCGACCTTCAGGTGGCCTGGTGGACGAGGGCCGTGCCATCACGTGAGCTGCCGGCGTTCAGCGGCTGGGTGCGGCGGCGACGGACACCGGAGGCCGGCTGGGGCCGCCCGCGGTTCGCCGTCGCACGGGAGAACGGACGCATCGTCGGGTACGCGGACGGATACCTGCCGACGACCGGCAACGCGCATCTCGTCGTGGGCACCATCGTGGTGGACGAGCGGTGGCGGGGTCGTGGCATCGGCACCGCGCTGCTCCGGTGCGCCCTGCGCTCGGCGAACCGCGACACCGCCGAGGCCTCGTGGGTTCCTGCGGACGGCGAGGGCGCGCGATGGGCGACCAGCCGCGGCTTCACCGTCGTCAGTTCAGCCACTCTGCAGGAGCTCGTGCTCACCGACCCGCTGCCCGAGGTCGGCGAAGTGCCGTCCGGGTATCGGCTGGAGCACTGGACCGGGCGAGCTCCGGAAGACCTGCTCGACGCGTTCGTCGATGCGCTCAACGCGACGAACGACCAGCCCATGGGCGACAGCGCGATCGAACTTGTCCCACTCACGCGGGAACAGGTGCGGCAGGAGGAAGACGACCTGTCTGCCGCCGGAGTCGACGTGTGGGTCGTCCTCGCACTGCACGGCGACGAGGCCGCCGGTGTGACCGTGATGCACCGAACTCTCTCGCGGCCCTCGGTTGGTCACCAACGGCACACCGCCGTGGTTGCCGAACACCGCGGCCAAGGACTCGGCAGATTGGTCAAAGCGCACATGCTCCACCAGCTGACCGGCATCGAGACCGTCGAGACCGAAACGAACAGCACCAACGAGCACATGCGGCGCATCAACCACTCGCTCGGCTTCACCGACCGGCTCACCACCGTCGACCTGAGCGCACGCGTGGCCGATCTGAAGCTGTGAAACGAAAGCGGGGCGGACACCCTCAAGGTGCCCGCCCCGCCCGTTCGTCAGCTCAGATGCCCGCGGAAGCGAGCCACTCCTTCGCGACCTTCTCCGGCTCCGGCTTGTCCGGCGACGCCAGCTTCTGGTTCAGGTCCAGCAAGGTCTTCGTGTCGATCTTCTTCGAGATGGCGTTCAGGGTGTCGCGGACCTGCTGCGACGCCTTCTTCTCGTTGATGAGCGGCAACACGTTCTGCGCGGCGAAGACGTTCTTCGGGTCTTCGAGGACCACGAACTCGTTGGCCTTGATGGCCGAGTCCGTCGTGAACAGGTCGGCCGCCTGCACGGTGTTGTCCTTCAGGCCGGCGACGGTCAGCGGGCCGCCGACGTCGAGTGCCTTGAACTCCTTGAACTCGCAGTTGTACTTGGCCTTCAGGCCGGGCAGGCCGTCCGGGCGGTTCTGGAACTCCGGCGGGCCGCCGAAGACGAGCTCCTTGCAGTACGGCACGAGGTCGTCGATCGACTTTAGGCTGTACTGCGCGGCGATCTGCTTGGTGACGACGACCGCGTCCTTGTCCTCTGCCGCGGACTTGTCGAGCACGGTGAGACCCTGCGGCAGAGCCTTCTTGAGCGCCGCGTAGACCTCGTCGGAGCCGACCTCGGGGGCTTCCTTGTTGACGTGCTTGAGAAGCACGCCGCTGTACTCCGGGATCAGGTCGATCGAGCCGTCCTGCACGCCCTTGAAGTACAGCTCGCGGTTGCCGATGTTCAGCTTCTTGGAGACCTTCACGCCCTTGGCCGCCAACGCCTGCGCGTAGATCTCCGCGAGCACGGTCGACTCCGGGAAGTTGGCGGAACCCACGACGATCGTGTCCGTCGGGGCCGGGTTGTTGTTGCCGCCGGTCAACGGGTCACCGCCACATGCCGACAAGAGCATGGCCGCAGCGACGACTGTCGCGATGCGCTTCATCGTTTTCCTCCGGTTCCCACTGGACGCAGCCCTGGCGAGACCGTCAGCCTTTGCAGGCTGGCGAACCCCAGGTCGACGAGAACGGCGAGCAGTGCCACGAGCACCGCGCCGGCGAGCATCTGTCCGAACTCCTGCAGGGCGAGGCCGTCGAAGACGAACCTGCCGAGACCACCGGCGCCGGTGTAGGCGGCGATGGTGGCGGTCGCGACCACTTGCAGTGCGGCGCCGCGGAAACCGCCGTAGATCAACGGAAGCGCGTTCGGGATCTCCACGTTCGTCAGGACACCCCACTCCCGCATGCCGACGCCTCGCGCGGCGTCGACCGCCACCGGGTCGACCGCGCGAATGCCCGCGTAGGTACCCGCCATGATCGGCGGGATCGCCAGCAGCACCAGTGCGACGTACACCGGGAAGTCACCGAGACCCGCCCACAGCACCACCAGGATCAGCACGGCGGTGGTGGGCAGGGCGCGCAGCACGTTCGAGAGCCCGACGACCACGAACCCGCCCTTGCCGGTGTGGCCGACGAACGCGCCGAGCGGGATCGCGATCACCGCGGCGATCAACAGGGTCATCAACGTGTAACCGAGGTGTTCCAGCAACCGCGCCGGAATCCCGGCCGTGCCGGACCAGTGCGCGGGATCGAAGAGCCAGCCACCCATTCAGCTCACCTCCCCGCCCGCGCCCACGGCGTGAGCACTCGCCCGACCAGCAACAGCAGCCCGTCCGCGAGCGCCGCGAGCACGACCGTCCCGATGAGACCGGCGAAGACCTTCGCGCTGTTGTCGGTCTGGTACCCCTCGGTGAAGAGCTGGCCGTAACCGCCGAGCCCGACGAGCGCGCCGACGCTCACCATGCTGATGTTCGACACCGTCGCGACCCTCAGACCCGCGATCGTCACGGGCAGTGCCAGCGGGAAGTCGACGACGAGGAACCGCCGCAACGGCCTGAACCCCATCGCGTTCGCGGCGGCCGTCACGTGGCCGGGCACCGCGGAGAGCGCGTCCGCGACCGAGCGCACCATAAGCGCGACCGTGTAGATCGTCAGCGGCACGATGACGTTGATCTCGTCGAGGATCTTCACGCCGATCAGCACCGGCGTGATCACGATCAGTGCGATGGACGGGATCGTGAACAGGACGTTCGCGAGCGGGAAGAGGACCGCGCGCGCCGTCGCGGACCGGGAGGCGAACCACCCCAGCGGGATGGAGAGCACGAACCCGATCAGCACCGGCACGACGGAGAGCCGGAGGTGCACCTCGGTGACTTCCCAGAACCTTTCCCAGTTCTCGAAAATCCAGGTCACTTCGGGACCTCACCCGCCGCGCGGGCCTTCGCGAGCGCCTTGATGACGTCGTCGGCCCTGACCACCCCGGTCACCGCGCCGACGTCGTCGATCACCACCCCGAGTGCGGACGGCGAGCTCAGTGCCGCGTCGAGCGCACCTCTGAGCGTGGAGCCGTCGTACAGCGAGCCGCCGGAGATCAGGTCCTTCTCGGCGACCTCGATCTCACCGTCCACACCGGACAGCCAGCCCTTCGGCCGGTTCTCGTCGTCGACGACGAGCGTCCAGTCCGAGACGGTGATGCGCTCACCGAGCTTGGCCGTGGTGACCGGGTGCACGGGCACGTCGGCGTGCAGGAACGTGAGTGTGCGGTAGCCGCGGTCCCTGCCGACGAACGAGGCCACGAAGTCGTTGGCAGGCGCCGCCAGCAGCTCGGTCGGCTTCGCGTACTGCGCGAGGTGTCCGCCGGTCTGGAACACCGCGACGCGCTCGCCGAGCTTCAACGCCTCGTCGATGTCGTGCGTCACGAACACGATCGTCTTGTCGAGTTCCGCTTGCAGGCGAAGGAGTTCGTTCTGCAGGTCTTCCCTGACCACCGGGTCGACCGCGCTGAACGGCTCGTCCATCAGCAACACCGGCGGGTCGGCGGCGAGCGCGCGGGCGACCCCGACACGTTGCTGCTGACCGCCCGAGAGCTGCGCCGGGTAGCGCTTGCCGAAGGCCGGGTCGAGCCCGACGCGCTCCAGCAGCTCGGCCGCGCGGGTGCGTGCCTTGCGTTTGTCCCAACCGGACAGAAGGGGCACGGTCGCGACGTTGTCCAGCACGGTGCGGTGCGGGAAGAGCCCTGCCTGCTGGATCACGTAGCCGATGCCGCGCCGCAGGGTCGGCGGGTCGACGGTGAGGACGTCCTTGCCGTCCACCAGGATCGTGCCCGACGTGGGGTCGATCATGCGGTTCACCATGCGCAGCGACGTCGTCTTGCCGCAGCCGGAGGGGCCGACGAACACCGTGATGGTGCCCGCCTCGACCGTGAGGTCGAGCTCGTCGACAGCGATGGTCCCGTCCTCGAACCGCTTGGTGACGGCCCGGAACTCGATCACCCGAAGATCCCTCCGGTCGTGACGGCCTCCCCGATTCGGGCCGCCCTGGATGCAGATCCCTGTGACCTTAACTCGTTCGGCGTACCCCGGCACAGCGTTCCACCATCTGACAGGCCGTATGGTCTACCGCTTGTGACGATCGACCAGGTTCGGCAGTTGGTGTCGGAGCGCGGAGTGCACGCCCGCAAGCTCCGTGAGGTGTTGTCCCTGCTCAGCGAGGACTGGCATCCGCTGGCCGAGCTGGTGCGCCTGCCCGCCGTGCCCCGCCGCACCGTGCAGGACCTGCTCACGGCCATCGGTGACGACGCCGAATCTTCAGGTGATCGTTACCGCATCGCGCCCGGCCTGGTGGCGGCCTACCGCACCGAGTTCGCGGTGGCCGGTGTGCGCGACCACACAGACGTGCTGCGCCAGATCCTGGTCGACATCGCGGACGTGCCGCAGCCGCTGTCCTCGTTGGACCACGTGCAGGCGACCGCGGAGACGGCGCTCAACCGCGCGGTGTGGCTGGACTCCACCTACGACCTGGCGGGCAAGCGTTTGCTGTGCCTTGGCGACCACGACCTGACCTCGCTCGCCGTGGCCGCGGTCAACCCGCACGTGTCGATCACGGTCGTGGACCTCGACGAGCGACTGCTGGAGTTCATCGACTCCAGGGCTTCTTCCCGGGAACTCGACATCCGGACGTTGCACTGCGACATGCGTTTCGGGCTGCCGGCGTCCGTTCTGGAAACCTTCGACCTGGTCTTCAGCGACCCGCCCTACACGCCGGAAGGCATGGGACTCTTCGCCGGCCGCGCGGTCGAGGCGCTGTCGGACATCGCCGCGGGCCGTGTGCTGCTGGCCTACGGCTTCTCCGACCGCACGCCCGCGCTGGGCCTGAAGGTGCAGCAGGAACTGCAGAAGCTCGGCCTCGTGTTCGAGGCGATCCTGCCCGCCTTCCACCGCTTCGACGGCGCCCAGGCCATCGGTTCGGCGGCCGACCTGTACGTCTGCCGCCCGACCGGCCGGCGCGCGGTGTCCGGCGGCACACGCATCTACACGCACGGCGCGCAGTCCGTGGAGTCCGCGGGCCCGTCGAAGGAAGCCCTCGCCGCACTCTCGGAACTGGCGCCACGCCCCGAATCCTCACCGCCGCCGAAGCCCCGCCAGCCGGGCTGGGCCGAGCCGGTGGGCAAGGGCGCGGCCTCACTGGCCGTTGACCTGTCAGCAGATCCGGGCCCCTGGCTGCTGCGGACGTTGCTGGCCTCGTCACCGGCGCGGCTCGCGTGCCTGGTGCCGAACAACCACCCGTCGGTGTCGTCCGAAGCGGGACAGAAGGAGCTGCAATCCCTGGTGGGGACGCGGTTCTCGCTCAAGTTCCTGCGCAACAACCCCGATTCCAAGACCACCATCGTCGTCGCCGACCAGGTGTTGACCGGCACGCTGTCCCTGGGCGACCGCACGGTCCGCGAAGTGCTGATGAAGGCGCACGGCAAGCTGCGCAACGTGTGGCGCGAGGCGTTGATCACCGCGTCGCAGGGCGTGCTGACCAAGCGGCAGGCGGCCGAGATCGTCGACAACGCCTCGGTGACGCCGGACGACCTCGAGCTGAGGTTGATCGACCTGCCGAAGCACCGGATCGCGGCGCTGCTGCCGGAGATCTCGGCCAGCGCTCGGTACGTGGAGCGGCCGGAGGGCTAGGCCTGTTCGGTGGTGGACGAGGCCGGGCACGCCTCGTCCGCCACTAACCCGCCCGAGGGATGTGCAATGGCCCGAGGGCCAGCACCGCCCGGAACTCCTTGGGCGGCACCGGACGCGAGAACAGCCACCCCTGGTAAGCATCCACCCCGACCCCGCGCAGCACGTGGAACTGCGTCGCGGTCTCGACGCCCTCCGCCACGCACTTGCGTCCCATCGCGCGGGCCATGTCCACGACCGCGCGGGCCACGGCGAAGTCCGAGGAGTCGTTGCCCACGCCGGAAACGAAGCGCCGGTCGACCTTGATGATCTGCGCCGGCAGGTCCTTCAGTCGGGCGAGCGACGAGTAACCGGTGCCGAAGTCGTCCACGGCGAACTGCACGCCGCGCTGCACCAGCTCGTCCATCGACTGGCGCACCCGTGAAGGCAAGTCGACGAACGCCGTCTCGACCAGCTCCAGGACGACGCGTTCCCACGGCACGCCGGACTCCATGATCGCGTTCGAGACGATGTCGACGAACTCCGGATCGCCCGGCACCAGGCCGGCCAGGTTCACCGCCACCGACACCGGGCGACCGTCGGGCGCGGGCCAGGTCGCGGCTTCCTTCAGCGCCGTTCGCAGGACCCAGCGGTCCAGTTCGCGCATCAGGTCGCCCTGCTCGGCGACGGGCAGGAACACGTCTGGTGGCAGCAGGCCGCGGTCGGGATGCGGCCAGCGCACCAAGGCTTCGGCCGTCAGCACCGCGCCGTCCACTCCCACGACCGGCTGGAAGTGCAGGGCCAGGCCGTCGTGCTGCAGGGCGTCCCGCAGCTGGCCTTCGAGGTGCACCTGGCGGTCGGCGGACGCGATCAGCGCGGCGGAGGCCAGTGACACGCGTCCGGCACCGTTGCGCTTCGCCTCGAACATCGCGGCGTCGGCGAAGCGCAGGAGGTCCGCACCGTTGGCGCGGGAGCCGTTCGGGACGGCCGCGCCGATCGAGGCGGAGACCCGGACGAGCTGGCCGTGCACGGGAACGGCGGTGCGCAGCAACGAGGCCACTCGGGTCGCCAGGGCGTCGACGCCGCCGACCGAGTCGATGTCCTCGCAGATGATCACGTACTCGTCACCGGACAGGCGCGCGGCCGTGCAGCCCTCCGGCAGGCCGCCCTCCAGCCGCCGTGCCAGCGCCACGAGCAGCTCGTCGCCCGCGTCGTGGCCGAGGGAGTCGTTGACGCGCTTGAAGTTGTCGATGTCGCAGAAGAAGACGGCGACCTTGGAGCGGCCGGGGCCGTCGAGCAGCTTGCTCAGCATCTCCTTCACCAGCGCGCGGTTCGGGAGGCCGGTCAGCTCGTCGTGGGTGGCCTGGTGGCGCAGGGCTTCCGCGGTGCGGCGGCGTTCGGTGATGTCCAGGAACACGATCAGCCAGAAGCGGCGGCCGTCGTCCTGCACGGACAGGGCGATGTGCAGCTCGCAGTAGACCTTCTCGCCGTCGGGCCGGACGAGGATGCGCTGCGGGATCTTCTGCGTGCGCTCGGCGGCCCACTGCAGGCCCGGCGAGGTGTCCTCGGGGTGGGTGAGCTGTTCGGCTGTCACGCCGCGCAGCTGCTCCAGTTCCATGCCGAGCAGGTCGCACAACGCGTCGTTGGCGTCGACCAGGCGCTCGGCCTCGTCGAAGAGACCGATGCCGACCGGCGTGACCGAGACCAGGTCGGTGAAGCGCTGCGAGGAACGCTTCATGCGTGCCTCGGCGGCGCGCTGCTCGGTGACGTCCTGGGCGGTGCCGACGGCGAGCTGCTTGCCGCGGGGGTCGTGGACGATCATGCCGTGGCACCGGAAGATGCGGATCGAGCCGTCGTGGCGCACCACGCGGTGCTCGAACTGCGAGGCGACCTCGTCGACCACCAGCTGGCGGCACAGGTCGTCGACCCAGGCGCGGTCCTCGGGGTGCACCAGGTCGAGGTACGCCTGGTAGCTGCCGGGGAGGTCCGCGGGCAGGCCGAAGAGCTCGCGGAGCATGTCCGACCACACGACCTCGCCGGTGGCGGGGTTCCACTCCCACATGCCGAGGCGGGCCGCCTGCTGCGCGTCCGCCAGTCTTCGGCGGTCCTCACGCATCTGACGTTCCAGCGCACGTGCCTCGGTGACGTCCTGGATCGTGCCGTGGTAGCGCTCGATGCGGCCCGACGGGTCGATCTCCGCACGTGCCCGGCACATGTAGACGCGCTCGCCGAGCTCGCTGCGGACCTCGACCTCGACCGGCGCGTCGTCACGGGCGTGCAGCAGCTGGTGACGGAGGTCCTTGACGGCTTCCCTGTCATCGGGGTGCACGCCGCTGAGCAGGTCGTCGTCCGGGGTCATGCCGATCTCGGCGTACATCTCCATCAGCACTTCGCTGCGGTGCACCGCGCGCGTGCCGGTCTCGTACGCCCAGCTGCCGATCCGGGCGATGCGCTGCGCCTCCAGCAGCCGCGCCCTTTCCTGGGCGAGCTCGGTGGCCGCGCGCTTGGCCTCGGTGATGTCGCGGATGTACCCGGTGATCTTGTCGAGCTGGCCCTCGTCGGACAGCCGCGCCTCCGCGACGCCGCGGATCCACCGCAGCTGGCCGTCCGGGCGCACGATCCGGTACTCGATGTCGATCGGGTCACCGGTGATCTCGCGGCCGTGCCAGTACGACTCGACCATGTTGTAGTCGTCGGGGTGCACGACGTCGAGCACGGCCTGCGCACCGGGCACGACCGTGCCGCGTTCGAGGCCGAGGAGCTCGTAGTGGGTGTCCGACCAGACGGTCAGACCGGTCTCCGGGTCGTACTCCCACGAACCCAGCTGCGCGACCTGCTGGACCTTGCGCAGCCGGCGCTGTTCGTCGCGCAACGCGTCCGCCGCGGCGGCGAGATCCGAGACGTCGATCAGCAGGACGGCCTGCAGACCCGTTCCCGGCACCGCGTGGCGGGCGACGCGGACCGGCAGCTCGGTGCCGTCAGCGCGCAGGAGCCTCAGGTCGGCGGAGTTGCCGAGGAGCAGCTCGCCCAGCGGGTGCCCGACGAGGTCGTCGGCTCCCTGCGCGCCGGCCAGCTCCACAGCAGCGGGGTTCGCCTGCATGACGACACCCTTGACGTCGACGAGCAACGACGGCGCGTCGGGCAGGGTCAGCCCGTCCAGCGTCACCGGAGGCTTGGCAGCCGTCCGTGCACGGCCGTTCACCACCGTCGCGCGTCCTACCCACTTGGGCACCTGCCCACCCTCTCCCGCATCCACCGCCCGCGGCAATTCGGGTGGGCACGACAACGGCACCCGAACGGCGGCAAACACGAACCCTCTCCTCGAGTGAACACCCGAGGAGAGGGACGGTAGCGCTTCGAAGCGTCATCGCCCACCCCTTGACGGGTTAACGAAAAGCCACGTTCGTGGTTCCGGTACCCGTGAACATGCAAAGGGTGGCAAATGCAGAACGAGATCAGACTGCGGGTCAGGCGACGCCGTCGGCCCTCGCGGCAAGCGCCACAGCTGCGGCGACCTCGGGTCCGACGCGCGGGTCCAGTGCGGACGGAACAATTCGGTCTGGACCCAAATCATCCTTCGCGACCGCGAGAATGGCGTCCGCCGCCGCGAGTTTCATGCCCTCGGTGATCCGCCGCGCACCCGCGTCGAGCGCCCCGCGGAAAATGCCGGGGAACGCGAGCACGTTGTTGATCTGGTTCGGGAAGTCGCTGCGACCGGTCGCCACGATCGCCGCGTGCCTGGCCGCGACCTCCGGGTGCACCTCGGGGTCCGGGTTGGACAGTGCGAAGACGATCGAGTCGTCCGCCATGCTCGCGATCAGTTCCTCGGACACCTTCGACGAGCTGACGCCGATGAAGACGTCCGCGCCGCGCAGAGCCACGTCGATGCCGCCGTCGAGGTTGCTCTGGTTCGTGACCGCCGCGATCTCTTCCTTGATCGGGTTGAGGCCGGAACGACCGGTGCGCACGATGCCGCGCGAGTCGATCAGCGTGATCTCGCCGACACCGGCGGCCAGCAGGATCTTGGCGATCGCGATGCCCGCGGCGCCCGCACCGGAGATGACCACCCGCTGGTCACCGATGTTCTTGCCGAGCACCGTGTTGGCGCCGTTGAGCGCGGCGAGCGACACGACGGCGGTGCCGTGCTGGTCGTCGTGCATGACGGGGCAGTCGAGCGCCTCGATCAGCTTCTGCTCCAGCTCGAAGCAGCGCGGCGCCGAGACGTCCTCCAGGTTGACCGCGCCGAACGACGGGCGCAGCCGCACCAGGGTCTCGACGATCTCGTCCACGTCCGTCGTGTTGAGCACGAGCGGGATGGAGTCGAGACCGCCGAAGGTCTTGAACAGCGCGGACTTGCCCTCCATGACGGGCAGGGACGCGCTGGGGCCGATGTCGCCGAGACCGAGCACCGCGGTGCCGTCGCTGACGACGACGACCAGGCGGTGCGCCCACGTGTACTTCGCGGCGAGGGCGGCGTCCTCCGCGATGGCCTTGCTCACTCGTGCGACACCGGGGGTGTAGGCGATGGACAGCGCTTTCGGGTCAGCGAGCGAGGCGGTCGCGCCGACCTCGAGCTTCCCGCCCAGGTGCGCGTTGAAGATCTCCTCGTCCGTCAGCTTCGTCGGATCGGAGTTCTCGGTACGGGCTTCGTTCACTGCTGTCACGGCGTCCCTCCTGCGGTGCGGGCGGCGTAGTAGCCCCGGACATGGGCTCATCACCAAACGGCGCACCGGCCCAGCGTTGTCACGCCGGGTACACGGGGCCTTGAAAGTCGGTCGACGTCGCCGGCGAATTTGGCGCCGGTGAGCCGCCCGAGTGCTGCGGGTGACGGAAGTGTGGCAGGGTCCCGCTTCGCTGTCTGCGGCGGGGATCACACTTTTTCCGCAGGTCAGAGGGCATGTAGCAAGACGTCCGTCCGGTTTTCTGCACCGACCGGTCGGTTTATGCAGGCAGGAAGCACCCGATCGGTCAAGAAACTTTGACGCCTTAGAGTGACGGCATGCAGGCGAGTTCGCTGAAAATTGACGGCGCGTTCGAGTTCACACCTCGGACATTCCCCGACGACCGCGGCGTGTTCGTCTCGCCGTACCAGGAGGCAGCCTTCGTCGAGGCGGTCGGCCACCCGCTGAAGGTCGCCCAGACGAACCACAGCGTCTCCCGCGCGGGAACCATCCGCGGCATCCACTACGCGGACGTCCCGCCGTCCCAGGCGAAGTACGTCTTCTGCCCGCGCGGCTCGTTCATCGACATGATCGTGGACATCCGCGTCGGCTCCCCCACGTTCGGCCAGTGGGAGGCGGTGCTCGTCGACTCGACGAAGTGCAACGCCGTCTACCTCGCCGAGGGGCTCGGCCACGCGATGATCGCGCTGGAAGACGACACGACCATGAACTACCTCTGCTCCACCGTCTACAACCCGTCCGGCGAGCACGGCCTGACCCCGCTCGACCCGGCGCTGGACCTGCCGTGGCCCAGGGAGCTGGAATTCCTGTTGTCGGAGAAGGACACCGCGGCCCCGACCCTGGCCGAGGCCTACGAGGCCGGCGTGCTCCCGCGCTACGAGGACTGCCTGGCCCTGTACGCGTCCCTCAAAGCCTGAGCCGAGGCCTCGGCCACAGTCGAGCCTTGACGACTCCGAGCACCTCGGCCGGCCCGAGCTGCTCGGAGTCGGTGCTCGCATAGGGGTTGTCTCCCACGACGTGCCACCCGCCGTCCACAGGGTGAGAGGCCCGCTTGATCGACAGTTGCCCCGGCCTGCTCGCCCACCTGACCAGGACCACCTGCCCGGCTTCGGGCATCGCACCCCACCTGACCAGCACGATGTCCTCGTCACGGAGGGCAGGCACCATCGAGGGCCCCCGCACGAGCACGGTGGAGAGACGCGGTCTCAACGATCACCCTTCGGTCAGCCGGAGTAGGGTCCTTCTTGTCGGAGCATCCACTGTTTTCACTCTGGGAGGAACGATGCGACTCGTGTCGCGCATTCTCCGCCCGCGCGTCGAGGCAACCGCGCACTGCGACCTGCCCTGCGGCGTCTACGACCCGGCGCAGGCCCGCATCGAGGCCGAGTCGATCAAGGCGGTTCAGGAGAAGTACCAGGCCAACGAGGACCCGGAGTTCCGGGAGCGCGCCGTCCTGATCAAGGAGCAGCGCAGCGAGCTCGTCAAGCACCACCTGTGGGTGCTGTGGACGGACTACTTCAAGCCGCCGCACTTCGAGAAGTACCCCGAGCTGCACGACCTGTTCAACCGCGCCACCAAGGCCGCGGGCGCGGCGGGCACCAAGGGGTCGATGGACCCGGCGTCGGGCCAGCAGCTGCTGGACCTGATCGCGCAGATCGACAAGATTTTCTGGGAGACCAAGCAGGGCTGAGCCCTTCTTCGGACTTCTCGAACGGCGCCGCTCCCCTGGGCAGGGAGCGGCGCCGTTCGTTCGTTTGGGTAACTCCGCTCGGGTGACGTGCGATGTGATCTGATGCACACGCTTTGAGGGGTGGATTCCGGTTGGCTGATTCATGGGACTTCTTCGTGTCCTACACCGGCGTCGACAAAGCATGGGCCGAGTGGATCGCCTGGGAACTCGAAGCCGAGGGTCACCAGGTCCTCGTGCAGGAGTGGGACATCGTGCCCGGCACCAGCTTCGTGGACCTGATGCACCGCGGCGTGCAGGGTTCTGAGCGCACGATCGCGGTGCTGTCGACCGCTTACCTGCGGTCCGTCTACGGAGCGGCAGAGTGGCAGGCCGCGTGGCGTGAAGACCCCAGCGGAGCCGGCCGGAAGTTGCTGGTCCTGCGGGTCGAGGACTGCCCTCGGCCGGGGTTGCTGGAATCCATCGTCTCGGTGGACCTGTTCGGCGTCGACGAGAGCGCCTCCCGCGCCCGGCTGCTTCGAGCCGTTCAAGGTGCGGTGACGGGCCGGCTGAAGCCGTCTTCGCGACCCGGCTTTCCTGGACGGTCCGCGCCGAGCTTTCCCGGCGCGCTGCCGCCCGTGTGGAACGTGCCGCCGCGCAACCCGAACTTCACCGGGCGCGCCGAGTCGCTCGAGCGGATGCGCGGGGTGATGCACGCCGGCCGGACCGTGGCGGTGCATTCGTTGCACGGCATGGGCGGCGTGGGCAAGACGCAGCTGGCCGTCGAGTACGCCCACCGCCACGCGAGCGACTTCGATGTGGTGTGGTGGATCCCCGCCGAGCAGCCCGCGTTGATTCCCGACCACCTCTCCCAGCTCGGCGCCGCCCTCGGCCTCGACGTCGACCCGTTCACGATCGCGCCGGTCCTCGCGGACCTGCGTGTCCGGCCGCGATGGATGCTGGTCTTCGACAACGCGGAAGATCCCGCGGCACTGCGGCCTTATCTTCCGTCAGGTGCGGGTCAGGTCGTGATCACCACGCGCCGCAACGGGTTCGGCGCGCTGGGCACGGTCCTCGACCTCGACGTGCTCTCTCGCGAGGAGAGCGTCGCGTTGCTCAGGCTGCGGGTGCCCACCGCGTCGGACGAACAGATCGCGGCCTTGGCGGAGCTGCTGGGAGATCTGCCGCTGGCCATCGAGCAAGCAGCTGCCTACCTGGAGACGACCGGCCTGCCCGCGGACGAGTACATCGCGCTGTTCCACCGGCGAGCGGCAGACCTCATCGGCCGCGGCCGGCTGATCGACCGGCAGGAAACGCTGACAACGCTGTGGGACCTGTCGCTCGCCGCGCTGGCTGAGCAGAGTCCCGCCGCGGTCCAGTTGCTGAACATGCTCGCCTGGATGGCACCGGAGCCGGTACCGCTCGACCTGTTCACCCGGCATTCCG
This sequence comes from Lentzea aerocolonigenes, assembly GCF_000974445.1. Classification (GTDB taxonomy): domain Bacteria; phylum Actinomycetota; class Actinomycetes; order Mycobacteriales; family Pseudonocardiaceae; genus Lentzea; species Lentzea aerocolonigenes. Next base: position 46,709 of record NZ_BBOJ01000016.1, on the reverse strand, counting down.
ATCAGCTCCCCCAGCCCCTGGCGGACGCGGCACGCGATCCGCTGGACTGGGTGGAGACGGTCGGCGCACTGGCCGACTGGTTCTTCGTCAGGCGCGTCGGCTCGGAGATGACCATCGCCCACCGGCTCCTCCAGCAGTCGCTGAAGGCGCGCCAGGCCAGCGGAGAAGATTCGAACTCATCGGTGCAGAAGCTCCTGTCGGCCGGTGTGCCCCACGAACTCGCGGATGCGCCGGAGAACTGGCCCTCCTGGCGAGCCCTGCTCCCTCACGTCCTCGTCGCTGCCGGCGTCGCGGACGCGTCCGCGACGAGGCACAGGTCGTTCCTGCTCGACAAGGCGGCCTCGTTCCTCCGCATCACCGGCCGCCACGCCGAAGCCCGCCCGCTGATCGAACAAGCCCTGGCGATCGACGAGGCGGAACACGGGCCACAAAGCATCCACGTCGGCGTTCGCCTGCACAACCTCGCGCTCGTTCTCGGCGACATGGGCCTCGACTCCGACGCCGAAGCCATGTTCAGACGTGCGCTCGCCATCACGGAAGCGAACGACGGCCCCTCCAGCCCCAACGTCTCCGGCATCCTGAGCAACCTCGGCCACATCGTGTCCAAGCAGGGACGCCACGACGAAGCACTTCCGCTGCTCGAGCGATCCCTGGCCATCCACGAGGCCGTCGCTGACCCGAACGACACCACTGCCGCCATGAACATGGCCAAACTCGGCCACACCCTCACCTACATCGGCCGGCACGAGGAAGCGCTGAGCCTGCACGAGCGGGCTCTGGTCCTCATGGAAACCGCCTACGGACCTCATCACCCGTGGGTCGCCACCGCGCGGAGCAACCTCGCCGTCGCCCTGTTCGCAGTGCGCCGCCTCGACGAGGCCCTGCCCCTGGCCGAACAGGCACTGGCGATCTACGAGGACCTCTACGGAACCGATCACCCCGAGGTCGCCACCTGTCTGGCGCACCTCAGCAACATCCACCTCGCGCTGGGCAACGTCCAGGAAGCTCAAGAGCTCTTCGCTCGAGTCCGAGAGTTCCTAGAACGAAACGGCAACGGTGCCGCCCCCTGATCCAGGAAGCGGCACCGTTTCCCTTGCCCCTCAACGAACTAAGCCGGATCCGTCACCTTGCCGGTCACCTCGAACCCGGCACCACCAGGCGCCAACGGCTCGAACTTCAGCCGAACCGACTCCTCCCCCTCCGTCTCGGCGTCACCAACGGTCGGCACCGAGAACTCGGCGGACGTCTGCCCCGCCAGAACGATCGCGTACACCCTGAGCCGCGTGGACGACAACGGCCGCGACGGCAGCGGTTCCTCGCCGGAGAACCGGAGGAGCCACTCCGCGTCGACGTCCGTTGTGGACAGTTCCGTGCCACTCACCGACGCCGGCGAGCCCACGACCGCGATCGTCGTGTCGGCGGCCTCCGACAGGGTCACGGTCCACTTCAGTTCGCCGCCCTCCTTCACGCTGTCGGCCACCGGAGTGACCGTCAGCTGCGGCGGCGCGTCGTCGTTGCGGACCACCAGGCCGCCGACCGCGGCGCCCACGACGGCGTTGGAGATCGCCTGCACCGCAACGGGATGACGGGTGTCGGGGCCCCACCTGGTGTTGCCGGCGACGGTCACCGGCACCTCGGTGCGGTTCTCGCCCGGCTTCAGCGTCACGAGTTTCGTGGCGGGGGTGTTGTCCGGCTCGTTGTAGAAGAGCCGGACGACTCGCGTGCCGCCGCCGGTGGCCGTCACCGCGATGTTGTAGGTCTTGCTGCCGGAGTTGCCCTCGTCGACCGACGTGAAGGTGGCGTCGACGCGGCTCAGACGCGTTGGCACCACGGGGACCAGGCCCTTGTCCCAGCCGTAGGCGTCGATCAGCCAGGCCTGGCCGGACGCGGACTCCGGGGTCAGTTCCAGCGCTGCCAGGTGGTCCAGGCCGGCGGGCAGCGGGACGCGCACCTCCTGGGCCCACTGTGCGCTCAGGCGGTCGGTGGCGGGCAGGCCGGTCAGCGTGACCGAACCCAGCGCGTGCTTCTGTCCACTTTGGTCTGTCACCGAGACGCCGAACGTGGACGCGGGTGCGTTCGGCGGGACGGCCAGGCGCAGCGCGAGGTTGCGGGAACCCTTCAGCGACACGGGTGACGCCGGCTTCACCGCGCCGGTCTCGCCCGCGGCCGACCACTTCAGCGCCACCGACAAGCGTTCGGGTTGCGACGACGCGCCGCGGAAGCCGACGAAGTGCGGGGAGCGCGAGCCGCCGCACGCGACGGCAGCATCCCGCGACGTCTGCTGGCAGACCTTGGCGCTGCCGGAGGTCGCGGTCGCGCTGTCGGGCACGACGAACGACTTCCGGTCGCCACCGATGGCGTGCGAGAGGACGCGGGCCGGGTCGGCGGACGGGGCGCGGACGCCTGAGCCGTCGAGCAGCGGCAGCACGGACTCGTCACGTGCCAGGAACAGGCGGGCCGACGCCGCGACGTAGGTGGCGCCCATCGTCTGCTGCTGGTCCGCGGTCAGCCGGGTCGCAGTTCCCGGCGCGCACACGGCGTCGGGCGTCTGGCCCGGCCAGAAGTCGTCGTTCGCCGGCGCCACCGCCTGGCCGGGAGTCCATTCGCTGTTGAAGAAGTTGTGGTTCGCACCGACCACGTACAGCGCGCTGTGCAGGGCGGCGCCACGGCTCAGGCCGCGCGTCTGGTCCAGGAACATCTGGCCCTGCAGGTCCGAGACGTCACCGTCGCAGCCGGGCAGGAACGTCACCGACGGCACGTCCGGCGCCGGGTTGTGGCCGAAGATCGTGGGACCGATCAGCACGTCACCGCGGATGTGCCAGCGCACCGGCCCGCTGAAACCGGTGTCGCCCGGCGGCGGGGTCAGGCTGTCGGTGGCGGCGCGGTTGACGCCCTCGCCACCGCGGGAGTGGCCCACCAGCAGCACCTTCGACAGGTCGGCTGCCGGCGCGGCCTTCACCGCGTCGGGAACCGTGCCGCGGCCGGCGGACCAGTCGGCCCACTTCGCCAGGTGGTGGCGCACCAACGACGAACGTCCCTGCGCGCCGGCGTCCGCGGTCAACGCGTCCTGGGCGTTGATGCCGTTCGCGGAGATCGACACCGTCACGTACCCCTGCGAAGCCAGCAGCTGCTGCGCCTTCAGGTAGCCGCGGTGACTCGGCACGGCCGTGTACCCGGACGCGCACGGCCAGGTCAGCTGGATCTGGCCCGCCGGGTTGTAGCAGGTGTAGTGCCTGCCGTGCAGGAACAGGACCAGCGGCCGTTTGCCCGGCGCACCCTTCGGCGCGACGACGACGCCGTCCATCTCGATCGGCGCCGCGTACTCGGGCAGCACGACCGAGTCGAGCGAGTACTCCCCGGTGGTCGTGGCGTACGGCCCCGGAGTGCCGGGATCGACCGTCGCCTGTGGCAGCAACGCGGGCAGCTCGGCAGGTGCGGACAGGCCGGCGGCGGAAGGCTCGGCCACGTCCAGCCGGCGCCCCGCCGAACGCACCTGGAGCGCATCGCGATTCTTCAGCGGTGCCGACAACGTGAAGGTGCGCAGGTCCGCGGACTCCCTGGCGAGGCCGAGGAACCGGTCCCCCTCCCAGAACTCCACGCCCGCGTCCGAGGACGGCATCGGCGTGGAAGCGGTCCACCGGATCACGTCACCGGAGACGGTCCAGCCGGGTCCGGAAGGTGCGGCCGACGCTGGTAGAGCCGGTACGACCGCGGCTATCAGAACTGGTATCAAAAGCGCGACTGAGCGACGCATGTGTGGGTCCCCCTCAAAAGGACGATCCACTCCGTTCTAGCGACGCCGCACAGCGCGCAGCACGTCGTTTTGGCCGGAAATCACCAATCAAAACGACAACCAGCCGGGAGTATTACGCCGTTCGGCTCAGCATCTGTGAATTGAGGCGATGACGGGACCGGCGCAGGGTCTCGTGGACGACGCCGCGCTCACCACCGTCGGACGGCAACACGTCGCCGTCAGTCCGAGAACCCCCTCAAGCTCGCAGAAGAATCACCGTTCTCTGGTCTCGGTGTCGCGCTCGGCCTGACGCAGTTTGTTCCACGTCGAGGTCAGGTCCGCCCGGATGCGCGCGACGCGGACACCGAAGGCCTCGCGGATCTCCTGCGCGTCTACGTCGTCGGGGGCGCCGTGGTCGGGGTGCTCGGCGGTCATGGCGACCGGGGTACCTCGTTCGCGTACTCCTCCAAACGTGGTGCCCGTCACTCCTTAGGATCGAACAGGTGAGCACCCACCTCTACCTGCTGCGCCACGGCCAGACCGAGTGGTCCGAGAGCGGCAGGCACACGGGACGCACTGACATCGAACTGACGCCCGAGGGCGAGCAGCAGGCACGCCGGGCGGGCGCTGTGCTCGCCCGGCTGAGGGGGACGGACCAGGCGCCGGCGCTCGTGCTGACGAGTCCACGGCAACGGGCGACCAGGACGGCCGCGCTGGCCGGGCTCGAGGTCAACGCGATGACCGAGGAGCTCGCCGAGTGGGACTACGGCGACTACGAGGGCATCACCACGCCGCAGATCCGCGAGCGCGTTCCCGGCTGGACGGTGTGGACGCATCCCATGCCGGGCGGTGAGACGCACGCGGAGGTGCAGGACCGGGCCCGCAAGGTGCTCGGCGAGGTGCGCAAGATCCTGCCCGGCGGCGATGTGGTGCTGGTGGGGCACGGGCACTTCAGCCGCGTGCTGATCGCGGCGTGGCTGGGACTGGCACCCGACCAGGGTGTCCACTTCGGACTGGACCCGGCCGGCATCTGCCAGCTGGGAGACGAGCGGGGCGACCCGCAGGTGCGCAGGCTCAACGTGCCTGCTTGGGAGATCTGATGATCCGACGGGTGGAACCGCGCGACGTCGACGCGGTCGTCAAGCTGGTGCACGAGCTCGCCCTGTACGAACGGGCGCCGGAGCAGTGCCACCTCACCTCGGAACAGTTGCACACCGCGCTGTTCACCGAGAACCCCGCGCTGTTCGGCCACGTGGCCGAAGTGGACGGTGAGGTCGTCGGCATCGCCTTGTGGTTCCTCAACTTCTCGACGTGGGACGGCGTGCACGGCATCTACCTCGAGGACCTCTACGTCACGCCGGAGCAACGCGGCAACGGCCTGGGCAAGAAGCTCCTGGAAACACTTGCCCAGGAGTGCGTGGCCAAGGGCTACACGAGGTTCCAGTGGTGGGTCCTCAACTGGAACGAGCCGAGCATCGGTTTCTACAAGTCCCTCGGTGCCGTCCCGATGGACGAGTGGACTGTGATGCGAGTGGCCGATGAGGCGCTGCAAAAGCTGGCCTCTTCACTCTGAAGGTTGACGGATGGTCTCGAAAGGCTCACGAAACGGGAATTCCACACAGGACGGGTGCACGGTGCTGGCAGCGTCCCCGCTCGCCGATCCCCCGGCACCAAAGTAAGCGTGGAAAGAAGGAAAGACCGTGGGCACTGACCCGACCACAGGCATCGACTCGTCCGCCGCCGCCGGCATCGGCATCGTCGGCACGATCATCTACCTGGCGTTCATCGTCTTCGCCGTCGTCGTGATGTGGAAGGTCTTCGTCAAGGCCGGTCAGCCGGGCTGGGCGGCGATCATCCCCATCTACAACATCTACGTCTGGCTGAAGGTCGCGGGCCGTCCGGGCTGGTGGCTGATCCTGTTCCTGATCCCGATCGTGAACATCGTCATGGCGCTGATCGTGTCCATCGACATCGCGAAGTCCTTCGCCAAGGACTCCGTCTTCGGCGTCGTCGGCCTGTGGCTGTTCAGCCTCATCGGCTACGCGATCCTCGCGTTCGGTGGCGCCCAGTACCGCGGCCCGGCCGCGCTCGGTGGCCAGCAGGCCGCGTACTGAGGCTGAGCCGCAGCAGCTGAAAGGCCGGGCCAGAAGACAACCCCTGTACTTCGGGCCCGGCCTTCACGCCGTACCAGGCACAGTCATGAGCTCGACGCGGCCGACCGGCTCGACCGCGAGAACCACCGTCACGACGACGTCCCCGTGCTCGGCCACGAGCCCGCGGCACCCGCCGGCCTCCAGCGCCAGGCAGTCGACCGGCGCACCGTCGATCCGCACGACGGCCGGATGCACGACAGCGGCATCCACCACGGCGCGCGTACCGAGTTCGTTCCCGAGCAACGAGGAAAGCGCGCTCCGCAGCAACCCGACCGGGTCACGGTCGACCACGCGCGACTCCACCGGGCGATGAGTGCGCACGAGCGCCACCCGGTTCACCTCGGCCCCGATCTGGTCCACGTACTCGGCGTCCACCGTCCAGGGCGATCCGTCGACCCCACCGGTGCCGAACAGGCAGACCGAGCCCACCTCCGGGTGCACCAGCACGAGAACGGGCCGGTCGAACTCGGCGAAAACATCGGGCAGACCGGGAAGACGGAAGAACTCGCCAGACGCCGCGTACTCCACGTGTCGAACCTACCGACGCGAGCAAGACACCCCTGTACTTCCCGCCCGGCCTTCACTATGGTCAGCGATGAAATCGTTTTCAGAACGTTTCAGACGCCGGGCTGCCGCCGCCCTCGACGCAGGACGAGGAAGGACCTCTCAACGATGAGGCGTCGACTGACCGGCGCGTTCGTCGCACTAGCGGTGGTCGTGGCACCGGTGGGCGTGGCGAAGGCGGCCAGCTTCAACGTCAAGGACTACGGCGCGAAGGGCGACGGCAAGGCGGTCGACTCGGTCGCCATCGACAAGGCCATCGCCGCCGCGTCAGCAGCCAGCGGCGGCGTCGTCGAGATCCCGCCCGGCACGTACCTGAGCCGCTCGATCCACCTGAAGAGCAACGTCACGATCAACCTCCAGCAGGGCGCGCGGATCGTGGCCTCCGGCAGCGGCATCGACGCGCCCGAGCCCAACCCCAACTCGAAGTACCAGGACTTCGGGCACAGCCACTTCCGCAACGCGTTGCTGTGGGGCGAGAACGTCGAGAACGTCAGCTTCACCGGCAAGGGCGTGATCGACGGCGCCAACAAGCTGGAGACCGGCGAGAACATCCCGGCGGGCAAGGGCGACAAGATGCTGTCGCTCAAGTTCTGCAGGAACGTCAGCATCACCGACGTGACGTTCCGGGAGGCCGGCCACTTCGCGATCATCACCAACGGCTGCAACGGGATGAAGCTCGACCGCATCACTGTCGACTCGCCGGAGGACCGCGACGGCATCAACTTCATCAACAGCTCCAACGTCGAGCTGTCGAACTCCACGATCGTCGCCAGCGACGACGCGGTGGCGTTCAAGAGCGACTACGCCACCGGGAAGACGTTCCTGAGCGAGAACAACGTCGTCCGCGACTCCACGATCCAGTCGACGGAGAACAACGCCATCCAGTTCGGCTCGGAGACCTGCGGCAGCTTCAAGAACATCCAGTTCCGCAACCTCAAGGTCACCGGCGCTTCCAAGGCAGGGCTGGGCATGGTCTCCATGGACGGCGCGGTGATCGAAGACGTTCTGTACAACAACATCCAGCTCACCAAGACGGGCTCGCCGATCTTCATCCACATCGGCAAACGCGGCCGCTGCCCTGGCAACCCGCCCACCGGCAGGATCCGCAACATCACCTACCGGAACATCACCGGCACGAACCTGACCGCGCCGCGCGACATCCCCGGCGACCCCGAGTACGCGTCGACGATCTCCGGCCGCGCCGACTCGAAGATCACCGGACTGACGTTCGACAACGTGAAGCTGACCGTTCCGGGCGGTCACAAGGAATCCGACGCCTCGAAGAACCCGCCGGAGGTGTCGGGTGAGTACCCGCCGCGGATCTTCGGCGTGCGGCCGGCGTTCGGGTTCTGGATCCGCAACGCGACCGACGTGAAGTTCCTCAACAGCACCATCGAGTTCGACAAGAGCGACGGACGTCCGGCGTTCACGACCGACGGCGTTTCCGGAATCTCGCTCAACGGCGTGAAGGTGGAACGCAGCACCGGAGCGAACGACCTGTTGTGGCGCAAGAGCAACGGTGTGTCCGTCACGGACAGCACGACGACGACCGGTCAGGCGTTGCGGGCCAAGACGAGTTAGACGACGCCGACCGCGCCGTAGGTCGAGGCGTCGGCGGCGGCCGAGGTGCCGGGGAGTTCGCCGTCCGCCCTCCAGTGGGCGGCGAGCACCAGTCCCGGTTCCAGCAGCTTCAGGCCGCAGACGAACTCCTCGACGTCCTGTTTGGACCGCGGGGTCAGCGTGCTGCCGAGGTGTTCGGACATCACGAGCAGCCGGTCGACGAGGTCCGGCTCGACGTCCTTCGTGAGGTGCGTCAACGCCAGAACGCTGCCCTCGCACAGAGCGGCCCGGTACCGCGCGATGACGCCCGCCGGCTCGTCCGCGACGTACGGGAGGATGCCGACCATCAGCACCGCGGTCGGCTGGGTGAAGTCGATGAGACGGCGCGTCTCCGGGTGGCGCAGCACCGCGCCGACGTCGGACACGTCGGCCTGCACGATGGCGGCGTTGAGGTTGTCCCGCAGCATCGTGCGGGCGTGCGCGACGGCCACCGGGTCGTGGTCGACGTAGACGATGTTGCACGCCGGGTCGATCGACTGGGCGACCTCGTGGACGTTGCCGGCGGTCGGGATGCCGCTGCCCAGGTCGAGGAACTGGCGGATGCCCATCTCCTCCACGCACAGGCGCACCACGCGGCGGGAGAACGACCTGATCGTCCTGGCCATCTCGGCGACCGGGAACCGTTTGATGCTCTCCTCGGCCAACGCGCGGTCGACCGCGAAGTTGTGCGCTCCGCCGAGGTAGTAGTCGAACAGGCGAGCCAAATTTGGGCGTTCTGAACCGCCGTTTGTCGTCACCCGCTTCGGGCCGTCCTGCACTGCGCACCTCACCCTGCTGCTCCCGAGCGGCGCGAACGCTGGCAGCACGGTAACCGGCTACTCCGTTCGTGTCCATCCACCATTAGTGAACACGCAGGGTGATGACACAGGTGCTTCAGCAGGTACGCGGGAGCGTACCTTCGGATCAGACTCCCGCGGTCGTGCGGATCCAGTTGCGGTAGCTGGTGTTGTTGAGGCTGGTGTAGTTGGAGCGCGTCGAACGGTCCGACGTGGACGCGACGCCGACCTGGCGGCCGTTGACGAACATCGGGCCACCGGAGTCACCGCCGGCCGCGATGCCGTCCACCCTGGTCACCGAGATGGCCTGGCCACCGCGGTAGTCACGGCCGTTCGTGGACGTGACGCGGGTGTTCGCGACCTTCAGGTAGCGCGACTGGCAGTTGATCTCCGGCTGGTTGGTGCAGGTGGCGCCCCAGCCGTAGAGCTGCACGGTCTGGCCGACCGAGACGGGGTTGACCAGCGGGGAGAACGGCGCCGACATCGACGTGGTCACGTGCACCAGGGCCAGGTCGGCCGAGGAGTGCTTGACGATCCGGTCACCGGTGACGAGCTGGCCACCGGACGTCTGGTCCAGGCTGCCCGCCCGGAACGTGTACGTGCCGGCCGACGCCACGCAGTGCTCAGCGGTCAGGATCCACTGAGGCGCGATCTTCGTGGCGGAGCAGTTCTCGCGTCCGTTCACGAAAAGACGTGCCGCGTACGGGAAGTTCGACGCGTAGCTGCCACCGATGATCATCGGCGACATGCCCGGCTCTTCCGGAGCAGCCGACGCGACAGGAGCGAGGGAGAGCGCCGCCAGGAAGGCGCCCGCGATCGCGGTCAGAACACGCATGGTTGGTCACCTCGTGAGTGCAGGGAGTGGTTAAACAACCACGCACAGCTTCACTCGAACGTGTGACCGTGACCACCCTCCGTTAGTCGGCTTTGTCACCTTCGTTCACATCCGCGAAACCCATGGCCCACTGACGGCCGTCGCGGGTGAACAGCAGCACGAGCACGACAACGCAGTAGATGCCACCCAACGACCCGAGCAGCTGCTGCTCCGACGGTCCGTACGCGTACCAGGCACAGCCGAGCAGCAGCAGCTGCGTGACGATCACGGGCGTGCGCGCGCTGTGGTGGCCGCGGAACAACATGACCGACGCCAGGATCACCCCGCCGAACCAGAGCACGAGCACTCCGGCGGCACCGAGGATCGGGCCGCCGGAAGGCGCACCCTGGACGACCCGCACGACGAGCGCCACGGCCAGCGCGATGCCGCCCAGGCCCTGCAGGAAGGTGAGTGCGGAGGCGACGAGCACCGCGCGCGGCGGTGCAGGGGTCGCGGCGTTGTCACTGCTCACGAGAACCGTTCCTCACGTTCTGTACTGGTCACGGATCGTAGGCCACCCGGTTGGAGGGCTCACTGAGCACGTCCCGCGGGGGAAGATCAAGGGGCCTTCAGCGAGCCGGCGGTCGTCCGGGGTGCACTCGTCTGCGAGGCGCACTCGGTGCTACGGAAGGGAGATTTGCGCCACTTTCGTGAGGCTGGAGCCACCCTGAGGGAGGACATGCGCGCGGCTGACAGTCACGCACTGTCTTACTCTCAAGTAGTGCGCGCTCTTCTCGTGGTGAACCCGCAGGCGACTACAACGACGCCGGCCGGTCGTGACGTGTTGGCGCACGCACTGGCCAGCGACGTGAAGCTGGAGATCATCGAGACCTCGTACCGCGGCCACGCGGCCGATGCCGCGAGCAAGGCGGCGGAGGACGGGTTCGACCTGGTCATCGCCCACGGCGGCGACGGCACGGTCAACGAGGTGGTCAACGGCATCCTGCGCGGAGGCCCCCGCCCCAACAAGCCGATGCTGGGCGTCGTGCCCGGCGGATCGGCCAACGTCTTCGCGGGCGCGCTCGGCATTCCGCGCGACCCCGTCGAGGCCACGCACGTCCTGCTCCAGGCGATCGAGCACGGCACCAAGCGCCGGATCGGTCTCGGACAGGTCTTCGCGGACGTCATCGAGGGCGGCCGCTGGTTCACGTTCAACGCCGGCATGGGCCTCGACGCCGACGTCGTGGCCGGTGTCGAGAAGAAGCGCGCGAAGGGCCGCAACGCGAGTCCCGCGCTGTACCTGTCCGTCGCGCTGAAGGCGTACGCGCAGAACGTGCGCAAGCCGCAGCACTTCACCGTCGAGATCCCGGACGAGGCGCCGTTCGACGACGTCGGCATGGTGTTCGTGTCGAACACCGACCCGTGGACGTACTTCGGCGACAGGGCGATCCAGCTCAACCCCAGCACGTCGTTCGACGGAGGCCTGGGTCTGAGCGCGCTGAAGACGCTGCGCGTGCCCACCGTCGGGCGCTACGTCGCCCAGGTCCTCGCCACCGGGAACCCCCGGAGCGGAAATCTCGTTCGGCGCGACGACGTGGGTTATGTCAGAGTGAAGTGCGAGGAGCCCGCCAACCTCCAGGTCGACGGTGATTTCCTCGGCACGACGACTGCTGTGGAGTTCCGGGCAGTGCCTGACGCGTTGACTGTTGCCGTATAAGCAACTTGACAGTCCGTGATCAGTTCGTGACTGTCTCGGTACCCACCCGGGATGTACTGCAGTCGAGTGACAGCAGAGCGTGAAACACCAGGTGAACGCTGTCGATCTTTTGGGTGAGTTCACTCACCGGGTCAGTGCTTACCCCTTGACATCCCAGCCGTTCGTGAAAGCATTCACAAGCACCCCAAAACGACCGCTGACAACCGGCGTGCCTTTGTGCGCGCCTAGCTGAGGAGTAGTTCCAATGGACTGGCGCCACCGCGCGATCTGCCGCGACGAGGACCCCGAGCTGTTCTTCCCCGTTGGGAACAGTGGTCCCGCGCTGCTTCAGATCGCCGAGGCGAAGACCGTCTGCCGCCGCTGCCCCGTCGTCTCCGACTGCCTCGCGTGGGCGCTCGAGAGCGGCCAGGACGCCGGCGTGTGGGGCGGGATGAGCGAGGACGAGCGCCGCGCTCTCAAGCGCCGCAACGCCCGCACGCGGGCCCGCAGCAACGCCTGAGCAGGCAGTTAGCCGCGAACACACACATATAGGAAGAAGCCCGACACCGTGCCAGGTGTCGGGCTTCTTCTCTGTTTGCACACCCTCCCGCATGACCACGTGAGACCGCTGAGGCTGGTCGCCACGTGTGCACGGCGTTAGTTTAGCGCCGCCCCCTCAGCGGTACGCGCAGGACCGCCTCTGTACCGCCTCGGGGCCTGCGCCGCAAGCTCAACGAGCCTCTCAATTCGGAATCGACGAGGGTCCGAACGATCTGCAGACCGAGACGATCCGTGCGCTCCAGGGAGAAACCGGGCGGAAGCCCCTTGCCGTCGTCGGTGATCGACACGTCGAGCCACTTGGCGGACCGCTCGGAGTGCACGACGACCTCTCCGCGCTGGCCAGGGGCGTAGGCGTGCTCGAAGGCGTTCTGCACGAGCTCGGTCAGCACCATCACCAGCGGGGTGGCGATCTCCGCGGGCACGATCCCGAAACCACCCTCGCGACGCACCTTCACCTGGGTCTCGGTGACGGCGACGTCGCTCATCATCGGGATCACCTTGTCGACCACGTCGTCGAGGTCCACCCGCTCGTCGACGGACATCGACAACGTCTCGTGAACCAGTGCGATGGAAGTCACACGACGGACGGACTCGGCGAGCGCCTCCTTCGCCTCCGGGTTCGTCAACCTGCGACTTTGCAACCTCAGCAGGGCAGCGACGGTCTGCAGGTTGTTCTTCACCCGGTGGTGGATCTCGCGGATCGTGGCGTCCTTGGACATCAACGCACGGTCGCGCCGGCGCACCTCGGTGACGTCGCGGCACAGCACGATCGCACCGGCCGCCTGCCCGCGCGGCCGAAGGGGCAAGGATCGGAACAGCACCGCGGCACCACGTCGTGACTCGGCTTCCATGCGCATGGACGGCTGACCGTCCAGTGCCTGCCGGATGCGCTGGGCGACCTCGGTGGCGTCGAACGGGTCACCGATGAGGCTGCGGGTCAACGGCGCCAGGTGCACGCCCACGAGATCCGAAGCGTGCCCCATGCGGTGATACGCCGACAACGCGTTCGGTGAGGCGAAGACCACCGCGCCGGACGGGTCGAGCCTGATCAGGCCGTCACCGACGCGCGGGCTGGTGTGCACGTCCGGCGACGGTTCGGGCGCGGGGAACGTGCCGTCCGCGATCATCTGGCACAGGTCGGCCGCACTGCCGAGGTACGAGATCTCCAACGGCGACGGCACGCGCGGCACAGCCAGGTTCGTGCTGCGGCTCAGCACCGCGATGACCTGCGTGCCCAGCCGCACCGGGATGGTCTCGCGGCGCACGGGCACGCCCAGGTGCCAGCGCGGGTCCTCCTCGCGGCAGATCCGCTGTTCGTCGATGGCCCGGCGCAGCTGCGGGTGCTCCTCGGTGTCGACCTCGCTGCCGACGACGTCCTCGGGGTGCGCGGTCGGCGCCGTCGTCGGACGCGCCTGGGCCACGCAGAGGAACGTCTGCTCGTCCAGCGGGACGTACATGAGGAAGTCCGCGAACGACAGGTCGGAGAGGAGCTGCCACTCGGCGACGACCAGCTGGAGGTGGTCGACGGCGGCGCCGGAGAGCTTGGTGTGCTCGGCCAGCAGGTCTGTGAGCGTGCTCAGAACTCCTCCATGCGAAAATGGTGGGTGAAGCAGTTCTGATCCTAGGAGACACCCATGTCGAAGCGTGCTCGCAAGCGCCGCGACCGCAAAAAGGGCGGCGCCAACCGAGGCAAGCGCCCCAACGCCTGAGTGCTGCGAAAAGGCCTGGACACCATGACGGTGACCAGGCCTTTTTGTCTCTCCGGGGGTCTATCAGCCCTCGGTGCGGATCTCCACGATCGTGGCGCGGATGCGCGCCTTCAGGTCGGCAGGGGCGTGATCCCCGCCGCACTTGCGCGCGAGCAACGCCTTCAGGTGCTCCTCCAGCCCGAACTGCTCCAGGCACGGATGGCACTCGTCGAGGTGCGTCTGCAGTGCCGCGCGCCGCGTCTGGTCGCACTCCTGGTCCAGGAAGAGCCAGACCTCGGACAGGACCTCTGAGCAGTCGGTGTCGTGGGGTTCGCCGCAGTTCATGACGCTTCTCCGTTGTTGCCTCGGAGGAAACCGCGATCGCGGGCGACGTCCGCCAGCATGTCGCGGAGCTGGCGACGGCCCCGGTGCAACCGGGACATCACCGTGCCGATCGGGGTGCCCATGATGTCTGCGATCTCCTTGTACGCGAAGCCTTCGACATCGGCGAGGTAGACCGCGATCCGGAACTCCTCCGGCAACCGCTGCAATGCTTCCTTGACGTCGCTGTCGGGCAGGTTGTCGAGTGCCTCGACCTCGGCGCTGCGCAGCCCGGACGAGGTGTGGCTCTCCGCCTGCGCCAGCTGCCAGTCAGTGATCTCTTCGGTCGGCTGCTGGATCGGCTGGCGCTGCTTCTTGCGGTAGCCGTTGATGTAGGTGTTCGTCAGGATCCGGTACAGCCAGGCCTTGAGGTTCGTGCCCTCCGAGAAGGACGCGAACGCCGAGTAGGCCTTGAGGTACGTCTCCTGCACCAGGTCCTCGGCATCAGCCGGGTTGCGCGTCATGCGCAGGGCGGCCGAGTACAGCTGGTCGAGCATCGGCATCGCATCGCGCTCGAAACGCGCGGCTCGCTCCGCCGTCGTCTCCGTCGTGCCGGTGGCGGGCACCGCGCTCCCTTCCCACAGGTTCTGGGTCGGTACTGACTCTACGCGGGGCCGCTCGAGCATGTTCGTCACCACGTCCTGGGTAACAACGGAGGTGCTGGTAGTAATTCCGCATGGCCGGACGTGGGACTCCCGCCACAGCGCTGCTGGACAAGCAGCGGGTGGCGCACACCTTGCACTCGTACGAGCACGACCCCCGCCACGAGTCGTACGGGCTGGAGGCGGCCGAGGCGCTCGGGCTGGTGCCGGAGCGCGTGTTCAAGACGCTCGTGTGCGAGGTGGACGGCAAGCTCGCGGTCGGCGTCGTGCCGGTGACCGCGCAGCTCGACCTGAAGGGTCTCGCGGCGGCGTTGAAGGGCAAGAAGGCCAAGATGGCCGTCGTCGCCGATGCCGAACGCGCGACGGGTTACGTCGCCGGCGGAATTTCGCCGCTCGGACAGAAGAAACGACTGCCGGTCGTGCTCGACGAATCGGTTTCGAATTTCGAGACGATTTTCTGCAGCGCCGGCAGGCGTGGTCTCGAAGTCGAGATCACGCCTGCCGATCTGGTGCGACTCACCAATGCGGTGGTCGCGCGAATCAGCGCCTAGCTGACCGGCGCCTGGATGCCGCCCATCCGGACGTTCGCGCCGATACCGGACGTCGGCCACGCGATGGTGACCAGATCACCCGTCCTGCCCTGGCCGGGCAGGTTGAAACGGACGAACGCGGGGCTGAGCTGAGGCCCCTGAAGGCTCGATGCCACATAGGTGACGGCATGGCGGCCCCCGCCGACCACCATCTCGGTGTACGGAGGCTGGCCTCCGTTCTGGGAGGCGTTCATGTCGTTGCCCTGCTGGTCGAGGAAGCGCACGTTGCTCACCGTGCCCCCGATCGTGCAGGAAGCGCCCTCCGCGGCGACGAACCGGATCACGTGCGCCTTGGTGGTCGAAGGCGACGGCGACCGCATGTCGTAGACACCGATCGCCAGATCGCTGCCGGTGCACCACGGCCCCTGTCCCTCGGCCTGACCGGCCTGTGCCGCCGAGGTCGCCACGACGCCCAGGACCGCGGCTCCGGCCAGTGCTGCTGCGGTCGTGATCGTGCGGTAGTTGCTCATTCGTTAATCCCCGAATTCGTGACGATCTGCGATTTCCCCTACGCCCACAGGTGACGCCGCCGATCCGCATTCGGTTGCTCGAACAACGAATGTAGTCCTACAGGATGATTTCCGTCTCGATTGGCGCTATTCGCCCGTTTGGCCGTCGATCGCCTCGCGGAGCAAGTCGGCGTGGCCGTTGTGGCGGGCGTACTCCTCGACCATGTGGACCAGAATCCAGCGCAGGCTCACGTGGGGTCCGTCCCTCCACCCCGGACGCTTCGAGAGCTGGCCCAGGTCGCCGGTTTCGAGGGCTTCCGCGACGGCCTTGCGCGCCCGGTCCACCTCGTCCTGCCAGAGGGCGTTGAGCTGCTCCGGCGTGTCCTGGGCGGCCGAGTGCCAGTCCCAGTCGTGGTCGGCCTTCCAGTCCACGCTCGCCCACGGCTCCAGCGGCTCGCTGCCGAGCAGGACGACGTGGAACCACTGCTGCTCCACGTACGCGATGTGCTTGAGGAGGCCGCCGAGGGTCATCGACGACTTCGCGGTGGTCACGTTCAGCTGCTCGGCGGTGAGGCCCGCGGTCTTCCAGGCGAGCGTGGCTCGTTGCCAGTCCAGGAAACCCGTCAGGGTCCCGAGCTCGTCGGCGTCCAGCGGAGGTTCCGGACGGCCGTGCTCATCGAGGTTCGTCATGAGCGCGATCACAGTCGAAGACGTAGAGTGCCACCACATGGTTTAGACCAATTCGGAGGCAGACGTGCGCATCCTCGACCTCGACCGCACCGGGCTCGCCGCACTCCGCGGGCCGGACCTCTCCCGTGCCGTGGCGGCGTCGGAGGGCCGGACGATGGTCGCCGAGGTGTTCGCCGACCGCGCCGCGCTGTCGTTCGACGGGCGGACGGGCGTGCACAACGCCGAGCTGATGGCCGCGTTCGGCGCCGACGTGATCGTGCTGAACATGATCGACCGGGTCTGGGACGGCACCACGTTCCGCTTCCCCGGCCTGGGAGAGCTCGGCAGCCTGACCGAGTTGGCGGAGCGGATCGGCAGGCCGATCGGCGTCAACCTGGAGCCCGGCACCGTTCCCGAGCTGCGCAAAGCCACTCAGGACAACGCCCAGCGGCTCGCCGACGCGGGCGCGGCGCTGATCGTGCTGACCGCCAACCCGAGCACGGACGGCTCGCTCGACGGCATGGCCCGCGCCACCGAACAGATCCGCACGGAAGCCGCGTTGTGGGTCGGCAAGATGCACCACGCGGGCCACCCCGAGCCCATCACCGCGGCCAAGCTCGCGAACCTCGTCGACGCCGGCGCGGACGGCGTGATCCTCCCGATCCCCGGCACGCTGCCCGGCGTCACCCGCGAAGCCGCCACCGAGGCGGTGCGGGCCGTGCACGAGAAGGGCGCCGTGGTCATGGGCGCGATCGGCACCTCGCAGGAGGGCGCGCACACCGACGTCGTGCCGCAGCTGGCCCTGCTCGCCAAGGAGATCGGCGTGGACGCGCACCACATCGGCGACTGCTTCCTGCCGGGCATGGGCGACCCCGAGCTGCTCTACGCCTACTCGGTCGCCGTGCGGGGACGCAGGCACACGTGGGTGCGGATGGCGCGTTAGTCCAACGGTCTGAGCACGCGGTCCAGCCACTCGCCCACGAACCGGCCCACGTCCGCAACCGACGCCTTCAGCGAATGGTCGCCCTTCAGCAGGACGACTTCGCGGTGGTGACCGCGCGGAGGCTGGCCGAACGGGTCGTTCTCGCCCTGCACCACGAGCGTGGCCACCTCGACGCCGTCGAGCTCGGCCAGGCGGGACTTCTCCGGCTTGCCCGGCGGGTGCACCGGGAACGCGAGGCACAGCACCGCCACGGCCTGCCCCTCGACGGACGTGCGGCAGGCCACGCGGGCACCCGACGACCGGCCCCCGAACACCAGGGGCAGGCCGTCGAACCAGCGTTCGCCCAGGTCGTCGACCACGGACAGCCAGGCCGTGTCGAGCTGCTTGGCCGGCGCGGGAGCACGACGGCCCGCCACGCGATACGGCTGCTCGACCAGGGCCACGTGCACGCCGACGGCGTTCGCGGCGTGGCAGGCGGCGACCAGGTCCGGTGCCTCGACACCACCACCGGCGCCGTGGCCCAGCAGCAGCGCCGCACGCGGTTCGTGGGCACAGTGCAGCGAGGCCCTCGCGGGCCCGTGCGGCGTGTCCACCAACAACGTCGTCACGACGTCTCGAACAAACTGGGTGCGGGCTTCTCGTCCTCGAGCGAGACGCGTTCCATCAGGGAGGCGTTGTTGTTCTTCACGCTGTTCACCGCCGTCGACACGGGGCGCAGTTCGAGCGCCTCGACGATCGAGGGATCCGGAGCCAGGAGCTCGCTCGGGTCCAGGGAGGTGGGGTCGAGCCACGCCGACCAGCGGTCCTGGGGCAGCAGCAACGGCATGCGGTGGTGCACCCGGGTCAGCGCGCCGATGGCGCCCGTAGTGAGCACCGCGCACGTGACGGTGGGCACGTCGTCCTTCCACCACACCGACCAGATGCCGGCCATGGCCAGTGAAGTGTCGTCGCCCAGCGTCATGAAGTACGGCTGTTTGCGCCCCTCGCCCGGCTGCCATTCGTACCAACCGGCGGCGGGGATGATGCAGCGGCGCTTCATCGCGGACTGCTTGTACGCGGGCTTCTCCAGCACGCTCTCGGCGCGGGCGTTGATCATCTTGGCCGCGCCGGAGAGGTCCTTGGCCCAGTGCGGGACCAGGCCCCAGCGCATGACGCGAATGCTGCGCTCCACCTCGCCCTCGGCGGCGTCAGACTCCTCTTGGGGAGGTTTGCGCTCGACCACGGCCATGACGTGCTTGGTGGGAGCGACGTTGTAGTCCGCGCCCGGAGCTTCGCCGCCGGTCCCGTCCACCGCGTCGAACTCGGCCGCCAGCAGCGCCGGGTCCTTGGTGGAGGCGTACCTACCGCACAAAACCGATCACCTCCGAAGTCGTCATCGTCGCACGTCGGGAACACCTGTGCGAGCCACCCCAGTTGGCGTGCGGGATCATTGCGGCATGACTCAGCACTGGTCAGCCCCCAGCGCGTCCGGCCCAGTCCACTCGACGGTGCCGGTGCCCGGCTCGAAGTCGATCACGAACCGCGTCCTGGTGCTCGCGGCACTGGCCGACGGGCCGTCGACGGTGCACGCACCGTTGCGCAGCCGCGACACGGTGCTGATGGCTGTCGCCCTGTCCTCCCTCGGCGTCGGGTTCGCCGATCGCGAGGACGGCGGCTGGGACGTCACGCCCGGACCGTTGCACGGCCCGGCCGACGTCGACTGCGGCCTCGCGGGCACGGTCATGCGGTTCCTGCCGCCCGCCGCGGCGCTCGCGGAGGGCGAGATCCGGTTCGACGGCGACCCGCACGCCCGCACGCGGCCGATGAGCACCGTGCTGGGTGCGTTGCGGTCGCTGGGCGCGGACGTCGAGGGCGACGCGCTGCCGTTCACGTTGCGCGGCACGGGTTCGGTGCCCGGCGGCGAGGTGACGATTGACGCTTCGGGCTCCTCGCAGTTCGTGTCCGGGCTGCTGCTGTCCGCCGCGCGCTACGACAAGGGCGTGACGGTGCGCCACGCGGGCAAGCCGGTGCCTTCGTTGCCGCACATCGACATGACGGTGCAGACGCTGCGCTCGGTCGGCGTGCAGGTCGAGACCGACGGGACCACCGCGTGGCACGTCGAGCCGGGCACCATCGCCGCCCGCACGTGGCACGTGGAGCCGGACCTGTCGAACGCGACGGTGTTCCTGGCGGCGGCCGCGGTGACCGGTGGCGAGGTGACGATTCCTCATTGGCCGGCCACGACCACCCAGCCCGGTGACGCGGTGCGCGGCATCCTGGAGCGCATGGGTTGCGCCGTCGAGGTGTCCGAGCGCGGCCTGACCGTGCGCGGGCCGTCGCGACTGTCCGGTGTGGACATCGACCTGCACGACGAGAGCGAGCTGACGCCGACCGTCGCCGCGTTGGCCGCGCTGGCCGAGGGACGGACGGTCATCCGCGGTGTCGCGCACATCCGCGGCCACGAGACGGACCGGATCGCGGCGCTCGTGAACGAGATCAACGCGTTGGGCGGCACCGCGTCCGAGACCGAGGACGGCCTGATCATCGACCCCGCTCCGCTGCACGGCGGCGTGTGGAAGGCCTACGCCGACCACCGGATGGCGACCGCGGGCGCGATCATCGGCCTGGTCGTGCCGGGCGTCGAGGTCGACGACATCGGCAGCACGACCAAGACGATCCCCGACTTCCCGGGGATGTGGAACGCCATGCTCGGCGGGGGCGCGTAGAGGTGAGCAAGCGGGACTGGCGCAAGCTCGACGAGTCCGACGTGCGCGTGCGCCCCGGCAAGGGGACGAGGCCGCGCAGCAAGAGGCGGCCCGAACACGCCGACGCCGAGAGCGCGATGGTGATCGGCGTGGACCGGGGACGCTGGACGTGCGCGTTGGAGTCCGGCGTCGTCGTCACGGCGATGCGTGCGCGCGAACTGGGCCGCACGCCCGTGGTGGTGGGCGACCAGGTCGGCATCGTCGGTGACACGTCGGGCCAGCCGGACACGCTGGCCCGCATCGTGCGCGTCGAAGAACGGACCTCGGTGCTGCGCCGGACCGCGGACGACACCGACCCGTTCGAACGGGTCGTCGTCGCCAACGCCTCCCAGCTGATCATGGTCGTCGCGCTGGCCGACCCGCCGCCGCGCACGGGGTTCATCGACCGGTGCCTGGTCGCCGCGTACGCCGGCGGCCTGGAACCGGTGCTGTGCCTGACGAAGTCGGACCTCGCGTCCGCCGACGAGCTGCTGGCGCTCTACACCGAGCTCGACGTGCCGGTGATCGTGACGCGGTTCGACGAGGAGCCGGCCGTGCTGCGCGAGCGGCTCAAGGACACGGTGTCGTGCCTGATCGGACACTCCGGTGTCGGCAAGTCCACGTTGGTCAACAGGCTGGTTCCGGACGCGAACCGCGCGGTCGGCGTGGTGTCCGGTGTGGGCAAGGGCCGCCACACCTCGACCCAGGCCGTGGCGCTGCGGCTGCCCGACGGCGGCTGGGTGGTGGACACGCCGGGCATCCGTTCGTTCGGCCTCGCGCACATCACGCCGGACGACATCGTGAAGGCGTTCCCGGACTTCGCCGAGGCCGCGGAGGAGTGCCCGCCCGGCTGCGGCCACCTCGGCGCGCCCGAGGACCCCGGCTGCATGCTGGACGAGCTGGTGCCGGACGCGCCCGGCCGGCTGGCGTCGTTGCGGCGCCTGCTGGCGTCCCGTGCCGGGCTGGACGAACACGCGGACTGAGAGGTCTTTCTGGTGCTCCGAGTCACCCTGCTGCTGCTCTTCGCCCTGACCGCCTGCACGACCGAACAACCCGCCGCGCCGAAGTTCGAGAGCGTCGACCCGTGCACCCTGCTCGCCTCGGGCGACGCGGGTGCGCTCTCCGGCACACCGGCGAAGTCCGAGCGGGCGTGCGACTACCCGTTCGACTCGGTGGCGGTGCAGCTGACGTTGCAGAGCGGGAAGTTCGCGGACGTGTCGGAGAAACTCCTGTCCTCCGGCGGCTACGGCGCGGTCGTCAACGACCACCCGATGACGCGCCTGTGCACCAACGCGTCCGGCGAGGTGACGTGCGACGCCGTCGTCGAGGTGCGGGACGGGCAGCTGATCAGGCTGCGCGTGGTCCAGCGCAGTCACGACCCCAACGCCGTCGGGCAGGTCAGTCAGGGGCTCGCGGCCAAGGCGCTGGAGAGGTTGCCCGTCACGTCCTGACGCGCTGTCTCGTCCACTGGTCATGAAGGTCTTCGTGATCGGTGCGACGGGTGTGCTCGGACGGGAAGCAGTACCGCTGCTGCGGGCGGCCGGACACGAGGTCGGGGTGCTGGACCGGCGCACCACCTCGCTGTTCGACGCCGGGCAGCTCGCTGCCGCGATGACCGGCTGCGACGCCGTCATCAACCTCGCCACGCGCATCCCGTTGAGCGCCAAGGCCGTCCTGGCCAGTGCCTGGGCGGAGAACAACCGCATCCGCACTCTCGGCAGCGCGGCGGTCGTCGAGGCGGCACGGCAGGCCGGCGTCGGGCGGATCGTGCAGGAGGGCATCTCGTTCGTCTACGCGGACGGCGGTGACCGCGAGCTCGACGAGGACGCGCCGCTCGCGCCGGTCGGGCACGTGGCCAGTTCGGTGCAGGCGCAGCACAACGTGCTCGCGCACCCCGGCGGGGTGTTCCTGCGGATGGGCCTGCTGCTCGGCGGCGAGGCGCAGTCGCCGCCCGTGCTCGTCGGCGACGGGTGGATGAACGTCGTGCACCCCGGTGACGCGGCGGCCGCAGCTGTCGCGGTCCTGGACGCGCCACCGGGGATCTACAACGTCGGGACGCCGGTGCGGAAGCGGGACCTCGGGATCACGCGGTTGCCGGCGGTGCTGGGCAGGTTCGCCGCGTCGTTCGAGGTGTTCTCCCGTTCACAACGGGTCGTGAGCACGAAACTCACCGAGGCCACCGGCTGGCGACCACGCCGCTAACCCATGTGCGGGTACTTGTGGTCCGTCGGCGGCACCAGGGTTTCCTTGATGGCGCGCGGGCTCGTCCAGCGCTGCAGGTTGTAGATCGAGCCCGCCTTGTCGTTGGTGCCCGACCCGCGCGACCCGCCGAACGGCTGCTGCCCGACGACGGCGCCCGTCGGCTTGTCGTTGACGTAGAAGTTGCCCGCCGCGAACCGCAGGGCTTTGTGCGCCTGCTCGACGGCAGCGCGGTCGCGAGCGAAGACGGCACCGGTCAGCGCGTACGGGGTGGAGGTGTCGATGGTCTCCATGATCGTCGGGAAGTCGGCGTCCTCGTAGACGTGCACGGCGAGGATCGGCCCGAAGTACTCCGTCGTGAAGATGTCGTGGTGCGGATCGGTGCCGAGCAGCACCGTCGGGTCGACGAAGTAGCCGACCGAGTCGTCGCACGAGCCGCCGGCGAGCACCTCGACCGAAGTGGACGCCGAGGCCATCAGCAGCGCCTCCTTGTGCTTGGCGAACGCGCGGTGGTCGATCACCGCGCCGCCGAACGCCGACAGGTCCGTGACGTCGCCGTAGGACAGGGACTTCGTGATGTCGAGCAGACGTTCCCGCACCCCGCCGTCCCACAACGACCGTGCGACGTAGGCACGTGAGGCGGCCGAGCACTTCTGGCCCTGGTACTCGAAAGCACCGCGCACGAGCCCGGTGACGAGCGCCTGCGGGTCGGCGGACGGGTGCGCCAGCACGAAGTCCTTGCCCCCGGTCTCGCCGACGACGCGCGGGTAGGCGCGGTAGTTGTCGAGGTTGCTCGCCATGGTCTGCCACAACGCCTTGAACGTCCGCGTCGACCCGGTGAAGTGCAGACCGGCGAAGAACCTGTCCCGCAACGCCACCTGGCTGACCGCGTGGCCGTCACCGGTGACGAGGTTGATCACGCCCGGCGGCAGACCGGCCTCTTCGAGCAGCCGCATCGTGTAGTGCGCGGCGAGCTGCTGCGTCGGCGACGGCTTCCACACCACGGTGTTCCCCATCAACGCGGGCGCCAGCGACAGATTCCCCGCGATGGCGGTGAAGTTGAACGGCGTGATCGCCACGACGAACCCGTCGAGCGGCCGGTGGTCCATGCGATTCCACACGCCGGGGCTGCTGACCGGCTGCTCCTCGAGGACGCGGCGGCCGAAGTGGACGTTGAACCGCAGGAAGTCGATCAGCTCGCACGCCGAGTCGATCTCGGCCTGCTGCACGGACTTCGACTGCCCGAGAATCGTGGCGGCGTTGAGGGTGTCCCGCCACGGCCCGGCGAGCAGGTCCGCCGCGCGCAGGAGGACCGCAGCGCGTTCGTCGAACGGCAGCTCCTGCCACTCGGGCGCGGCGTGCTGAGCGGCCCGCATGGCATCCGCGACGTCGGAGTTGGTCGCCTGCGCCGTCACGCCGAGCACGTGCCGGTGGTCATGCGGCTGAACGACGTCAACGCGGTCACCACCACCCATGCGCTGCTGACCGCCGATGGTCATCGTCAGCTCGTGCGTGGTGTCCTCGAGCTCGGCGATGCGTGCCTGCAGACTGGTGCGTTCGGCGCTGCCGGGAGCGTAAGTGCGCACGGGCTCGTTGACCGGTTCGGGTGCAGACGTGACGGCGTCCATTCCCCCATCGTGGCACGCAGTAGTAGGGTCCGTCGGGTGGCGCGGGTGACTGGCATCGGCGGGGTTTTCCTGCGTTCCAGAGATCCCGTGCGCCTGGCCGCCTGGTACCGCGACAACCTCGGGGTGCCGATGAGCGAAAAGGGCACCGTCACCTTCCACTGGCTCGACACCGCGACGGATGCGCATCCGGGCACGACGACGATGGCGTTGTTCGCCCACGACACCGAGTACATCGGCGAACCGCACCAGCGCACGATGCTGAACCTGCGGGTCGACGACCTGCCGACGCTGATGGCGAAGCTGAAGGCGCGCGGGGTGGAGGTGCTGCCGGACACCGAGGACTCGGAGTTCGGGCGGTTCGGGTGGTGCGTGGATCCGGAGGGGAACCGGATCGAGCTGTGGGAGCCCGCGGAGGGCATGTGAGCAACGCGGGTCGGCGCGGAGAACTCCTGCCCGCTCCGGCTCCGGTTCGGCGCGAAAAGCACGTCCGGGCCATCTAGCGGCACCGATGTCACGTTCGCGCCAAACCGACCAGAGAGGCGGAACCCAGCCGACGCCGTGTGTGGTGAGCGCCGACGCCTACATGAGCTCCAGCACGAACGCGAGTTCCTGCGGCGCGTACCAGGCCAGCTCGTGGTCCTCAGCGCTCCCCAGCGCGAACTCCGCATCCGGGTCGCCGAGATCCGCCGCGTCCACCACGTCCGCCGCCGCCCGCACGTCCTCTTCGGCCTCGGCGGTGTCGAGGTGCACCGACGCGACGGCCTTCATCGTCACCGAGCCCGCGACCTTCACCACCGAGAAGTCCAGGTCGGGGCGCAACGTCACCTCGTCCAGGTCGACGGCGACCACCGCGCGCCGCGGCTCGGCCTTCTCGTCGCCCGCGAGCAGTCGCAGCGAAGCGCGGGCCGCGTCCAGCATGGCCGCGTACTCCAGTTCCTCCGTGTCGCCCGCCGCGTAGGACTCGCGCAGTGCGGGCGTCAGGGCGAACGCCGTGCCGCCGATCGGAGTCAGTTCGCCGCTGTCGACGAACGTCCGCAGCATCGACACCGTGGCCGGGATGTAGACCCTCATGACGCGCTCGCCGTCCCCATCAGTTCCTCCACCGACTCCTCGACCATGGTCGCGAGAACGTCCACATCGGACATGGCGTCGCGGTCGCCGTTCAGCCCGAAGTAAACACCGCCGTCGTACGACGTGACCCCGATGGCCAGCGCCTGGTTCTTGGCGAGCGGGACAACGGGGAAGATCTCGGTCATTCTCGCGCCCGCCGCGTACAACGGCACCTGCGGGCCGGGAACGTTGGTGACGATCACGTTGAACAGGCGGCGACTGAACGACGACGCCGCGCGGGCGCCGAGGGCGTGCAGCGTCGGCGGCGCGAAGCCGGAGACCCTGACCAGCGCGTCGGCCGCGACGGACTGGCCCGATTCCTTGTGTGCTCGCATCGCGTGTGACACGTGGTGGAGGCGCACGACCGGGTTCGGTTCGCCCACCGGCAGGTCCACGAGGTGGGCGCTCACGTTGTTGCCCGAGTCCGGGTCCGCGTCGCGCACCGAGAGAGGTGCCATCGCACGGATCGTGGTGCTGCCGGTGACGTTCTCGCCGCGGCTGAGCAACCAGTTGCGCAGAGCACCGCTCAACGCGGCCAGCACCACGTCGTTGACGGTGCCGCCGTGGGCCTTGCGGATGGCGCGCAGGTCGTCGAGCTGGGCGCGGGCGACGGCGAACCGGCGCTGCGGCGAGGTGATGCGGACGTTCAGCGGGGAACCGGGTGCCGGGGTGGCGGCGGTGCGCACGGCGGACGCGAGGACGCCGAACGCGTTGAAGACCTTCTCGACCGTGGCGACGGTGTCGAGCGCGGCGCTGCGGACGTTCTCGACGAGCTCACCGGGGCTGTGCACGATGTCGGTGACCGCGTCCGCCACGAGCTGCAACGCGCCGGGCTCCGGCTGCGGCATCCAGAGGTTCTCGACGTTGGTGCGCGGCGACGGCGACACGTCCAGCATGACCTGGCCGATCTCCAGCGACGCGATGCCGTCGATCATGGCCTGGTGGGTCTTGGTGATGACCGCGGTCTGGTTCTTCGCGAGGCCCTCGACCAGGTAGATCTCCCACAGCGGACGGGAGTGGTCGAGCGGCCGCGACATCAGGCGCGCGACCAGGTCGTGCAGCTGGGTGTCGTTGCCCGGCTTGGGCAACGCCGACCTGCGCACGTGGTACGTGACGTCGAAGTCCGGGTCGTCGACCCAGACGGGGCGGGCGATGCGTCCCGGGACGTGCACGACCTTCTGCCGGTAGCGCGGCACGAGGCTCAGTCGTTGCTCGATGAGGTCGACGAGCTTGTCGTAGTCGAAACCGGCCTTGGGCCGGCGGAACACCGCCACGCCACCGACGTGCATCGGCGTCGTGGAGTCCTCCAGGTACAGGAACGAGGCGTCCAGCGCTGACAGTCGGTCCGGCATGCACCCAGCCTAGTGGCGTTTGCGATCCATCAGCTTCTGAAGTGCGGCACGCTCGGCGGGATCACGGTCGTGACGTTCGAGGCGGATGCGCGCGGCCTCCGGGATCGCCTCGATCACCCTCGGGTCCACATCGGCCATGAACGACCTGAGGAACCGCCACCGCGTCAGCTTCATGACCGGCGCGAGACGGGCGACGGCGAGCGAGACCCAGCTGAGCGCGACGTCGAGCCGGCGATCGCCCTTCGTCGCGGACGCCCAGTCGAGCACGACAGGGCCTTCCGGGCCGAGGACGACGTTGCCGGGGTGCAGGTCGAGGTGCAGCAGGTTTCCCTCGCCGCTCAGGAAGTCCGGCGCCGCGATGACGTCGAGGCGGTGGTGCAGATCGGCGAGCTCGCGGCCGAGCTGACCGGCGAGCCACGGCTTGCGGCCGATCTCCTCGGACATCCGCGGGCCGGGCACGTACTGCATGACGAGCTCTTCGGCACTCGCCTCGTGCACGCGCGGCACGGGGATGCCGTGGCCGCTCAGGTACGTCATCATCTCGGCCTCGCGCCGCAGGTCGCGGCCGGTGCGGGTGCGCTTGACGAGCAGCCCGTCGGACCGGATGAACACGTCCGAGTCCTGGCCGCTCGCGAGGTGTTGACGTTGCGCGACGCTGCGCATACCTGCCGTCATGTGACGATCATCATGCATATGATCCAAAGCACAAGGGCCGAACGGCTCTAGTCGAGCTCTTCACCCGTTTGAGACGGGCGTGCGGGGCTCTGTCACCCTCTTCCCGTGGAGATCTCGCCCAAGGACCGCTTCGTCACCGTCTACGGCCGCAAGCCCGTGCTGGAGGCGCTCGACGACCCGGCGCTGTCGGTCGACAAGGTGGTGCTCGCCGACACCGCCCGCGGCTCGGCGGCGCGCGAGATCCTCGACGCGGCGCGCTCGCGTGGCGTGCAGGTGCAGCGTGCGACGGCTCAGCGGGTGAAGGTGCTGGCGGGCAACGGCAAGCAGGACCAGGGTGTGCTCGCCGACGTCGTGGCGCCGCGCATGAAGCCACTCGCGCTGGCACTGGAAGAAGGCGCGCTTCGGTCCGTGCTGGTGCTCGACGGCATCACGACGCCCGCGAACGTCGGCATGATCCTGCGGACGGCGACGGCCGCGGGCATCGACGGCATCGTCGTGCCGCGGCGTGGCGTCGCCTCGATCGACCCGCTCGTGGTGAAGGCCTCCGCCGGGGTGGCTTTCCGCGCGCCCGTGCTGCGCTGCGGCACCGCGGCGGAGGCCTCGGCTTTGTTGCGAGCGTCCGGCTACCCGCTTTACGCGTTGGATTCCCACGCGTCGGACACGATTTATTCCGCCACGTTCGGCGAACGCGCCGCTTTCGTGCTCGGCAGCGAGACGTCGGGAATCACCGACGACGTGCGTCCGCACATCACGTCGTGGCTCTCGATTCCGATGGCGGCGGGCGTGGAATCGCTCAACGTCGCTTCAGCGGCGGCCGTGCTCTGCTTCGAGCTCGTGCGGCGCGCTCAGTCGGACATCCAGTAGACGTGGTAGCCGTCGACGCGGGGGAACCCCAGCAGTGACGTGCACATCGCGACCGACGACGAGCCCCTGACCCGGCCGATGCTGCCGTACTGGTCCCAGAACCCCAGGCCGTTCGAACAGTGGGCGACCGCGCGGAAGCGGCCCGGCCTGCCCTGGTCGCAGTAGACCTCGACACTGCGCCCGTCCCTCAGGAATTCCTCGTAGCAACCACGTTCGTACGCTTGTGCGGGTGCTGCAATTGCCGTGGCTGCAATGGCGACTGCAACGCAAGCGACAATTCTTCGCATTTTCTCCCCTATGCATTCGACTGCGTGCACAATGGACGGTAGTGCGCGGCCGAATTGCGAGCAATTACGCTGCGGGGTGAACCCTCAATCGCGGAGCGCGACCGCTAGCAGGATCTCCAGTTCCTCGAGGGTGGACCGTGTCGACCGATGGTGGACACCGACCATGCCCGCCTCCGCAGCGCCCCTGACGTTGATCGCGAGGTCGTCGACGAAGACGCACTCCGCCGGTTCGAGGTCCAGCTTCGCGGCGGTCAGCAGGTAGATCTCGATCTCCGGCTTCGCCAGGCCGACCTCGCCGGAGAGGATCGCGGCGTCGAAGAGGCCCGCGAACGCCGCCGGTGGCTGCCACCAACCGTCCGCGTTGGACAGCAGGGCCGTCTTCAGGCCGTGTTCCTTGGCCTTCCTGAGGGCGGTGAGCAACGGCGGTTCCGCCGGGTTGTCCTCGCCGGGATCGGTCAGGACGCCGCCGTAGTCGAGCACCAGGGCTTTCAGCACGTCCTGGACGGTACCCACTTTCGGGTGCCGGATGTCCTGATCACCGCGTCGGCGCGCCTGGTTCGGCATGCCTCCAGTTGTCCGGCGCCTGCCCGCCTACGAGCCCCCGGCCGGTGCGGTGGTCATTCCCCGGCCACGCCTGCGGCCACGTCCCCTGCCGGTCCGGGTGCCGGTGCCGGATCCGCCGTCGCCCGCGCTCGACGCCGTCCGGTTGGTCGGCGTGGTCCTGGAGGTGCTGGACGGACGCCGGCCGGGGCGGTTGTTGCGCGAGGTGGCCACGCCTGTGCTGGCGACCCGGCTGGGTCTGCTGGTCCGCTCGCGAACGACCCGCATGCTGCGGCCACCTCGGGTCTGCCACCCGTCGCAGTTCGCCGCCGAGATCGCCGTGACCATCCGCAGGGACGAGCGGGTGCTGGCAGTCGCGGCACGCGCCGAGCACGACGACGACCGCTGGCACTTCACCGCGTTCACCGTCCTGGAGTGAGCCGGTTTCGCATTTTTGAAGCGCACGCGGGGAGCTTTCGTTCGCTTGGAGCGCACGAAAGGGCCCCGCGTTTCCCTGTCGGAAACGCAGGGGCCCCGCGTAACAGAAAAGTGAGCGGTCAGCGGCTCTTGCGCTGGTTCTTCGCCGCCTGACGGGCTGCCTCGCGGCGCTCCTTGCGGGTGCCACCGCCCTGCTGGCCGCCGGCGCCGTTGGGCTCGCCGTGCTGCTCGACGCCGCCGTCCTCAGCCGGGCCGCTGTAGCTCAGGTGCTGCTGGCCGGGACCACCGAGACCCTTGCCGCGCAGGGCGGGCGGGATCGCGTTGCCGCTGGCCAGCTGGGCCATCGCCGGGCCTGCGGGCGCCTCGGCCTGCTGCTGGGCCTGCTGCTGCGCGGCGGCCGCTGCCCGAGCGCGGGCACGGGCGCCACCGCCCTGCGGCTGCACCTGGGGAAGGGCCTGCGGCGCCGCGCTCAGGGTCACGGGGACCTCGGGCTCGGCGGGCTCCGGCTCGGCCGCTTCGACCTGGAGGTTGAACAGGAAGCCGACGACCTCTTCCTTCAACGCGTCGAGCATCGCGTTGAACATGTCGAAGCCCTCGCGCTGGTACTCGATGAGGGGATCGCGCTGCGCCATGGCGCGCAGGCCGATGCCCTCCTTCAAGTAGTCCATCTCGTAGAGGTGCTCACGCCACTTGCGGTCCAGCACGGACAGCAGGACGCGGCGCTCCAGCTCGCGGGTCGCACCCTCGCCGACGCGGCCGTCGATGTCGGCCTCGCGGGCGCGGTAGGCGTTCATCGCGTCCTCGACGAGCAGGTCGCGCAGGTACTCGCGCGTGATGTCCTCGTCGGACTCGAGGAGCGCCTTCGCGTCCAGCGTCACCGGGTACAGCGTCTTGAGAGCCGTCCAGAGCTTCTCGAAGTCCCAGTCCTCGGCGTAGCCGTCGGCCGTGGCGCCGTTGACGTACTCCTCGACGACGCTCTGGATCATGTGCTCGACCTGTTCCTTCAGGTCTTCGCCGGCGAGAACGCGGTGGCGCTCGGCGTAGATCACCGTGCGCTGGCGGTTCATGACCTCGTCGTACTTGAGGACGTTCTTGCGGATCTCGAAGTTCTGCTGCTCGACCTGGGTCTGCGCGCTGCGGATGGCGCGGGTGACCATCTTGTGCTCGATCGGCACGTCGTCCGGCACGTTCAGGCGCGTCATGACCATCTCGACCATGGACGCGTTGAAGCGGCGCATCAGCTCGTCCTGCAGCGACAGGTAGAAGCGCGACTCACCGGGGTCGCCCTGACGGCCGGTACGACCGCGGAGCTGGTTGTCGATGCGGCGCGACTCGTGGCGCTCGGTGCCGAGCACGTAGAGACCACCGGCCTCGCGGACCTCGTCGGCCTCCGCCTTGCCCTGGATCGTCAGCTCCTCGACGACCTTGGCCCAGGCCTCTTCGTACTCCTCCGGCGTCTCGACCGGGTCGAGGCCGCGCTCGCGCAGCTCGTGGTCGGCGATGATGTCCGGGTTGCCGCCCAGCACGATGTCCGTACCGCGACCGGCCATGTTCGTGGCGACCGTGACGGCGCCCTTGCGACCGGCCTTCGCGATGATCAGCGCCTCGCGGTCGTGGTGCTTCGCGTTCAGCACCTCGTGCGGGATGCCCCTGCGCAGCAACAGCTTCGACAGGTACTCGGAGCGCTCGACGCTCGTCGTGCCGATCAGGACCGGCTGGCCCTTCTCGTGCTTCTCGGCGATGTCGTCGGCCACCGCGTCGAACTTGGCCTCCTCGCTCTTGTAGACGAGGTCGGGCATGTCCTTGCGCTGCGGCGGGCGGTTCGTCGGGATCGGGACGACACCCAGCTTGTAGGTCTGGTGGAACTCGGCCGCCTCGGTCTCGGCG
Source organism: Lentzea aerocolonigenes (assembly GCF_000974445.1). Classification (GTDB taxonomy): domain Bacteria; phylum Actinomycetota; class Actinomycetes; order Mycobacteriales; family Pseudonocardiaceae; genus Lentzea; species Lentzea aerocolonigenes. Next base: position 15,767 of record NZ_BBOJ01000016.1, on the reverse strand, counting down.
GTACCGGTCATGCCGCCGAGCTTCTCGTACAGGCGGAAGTAGTTCTGCAGCGTGATCGTGGCGAGAGTCTGGTTCTCCGCCTTGATCTCGACGCCTTCCTTGGCCTCGATCGCCTGGTGCATGCCCTCGTTGTAGCGGCGGCCGGCGAGCACGCGGCCCGTGAACTCGTCGACGATCATGACTTCACCGTTGCGGACGATGTAGTCCTTGTCGCGGTTGTAGAGCTCCTTCGCCTTGAGGGCGTTGTTCAGGTAGCCCACCAACGGCGTGTTCGCGGCCTCGTACAGGTTGTCGATGCCGAGCTGGTCCTCGATGAACTCGACACCGAGCTCGGTGACGGCGATCGTGCGCTTCTTCTCGTCGTACTGGTAGTGGTACGACTTCGACTTCTCCTCGACGACCTCGAGGCGCTCCTTCTGCGAGAGCGTCGTGACGTCGATGCCGCGCATCCGCGGCGCGAGGCGAGCGAACTCCGTGTACCAGCGCGCCGACTGCTCGGCGGGACCGGAGATGATCAGCGGCGTGCGGGCCTCGTCGATGAGGATCGAGTCGACCTCGTCGACGATCGCGAAGTAGTGACCGCGCTGCACGCACTCGTCCAGGCTCCACGCCATGTTGTCGCGCAGGTAGTCGAAGCCGAACTCGTTGTTCGTCCCGTAGGTGATGTCCGAGTTGTACGCCACGCGGCGCTGCTCGGGCGTCATCTCGGAGAGGATCGCGCCGACGGACATGCCGAGGAAGCGGTGCACGCGGCCCATCCAGTCCGCGTCGCGCTTGGCCAGGTAGTCGTTCGTGGTGATGACGTGCACGCCCTTGCCGGCGATGGCGTTGAGGTAGACCGGCATGACCGAGGTCAGGGTCTTGCCCTCACCGGTGCGCATCTCGGAGATCTGCCCGAGGTGCAGCGCGGCGCCACCCATCAGCTGCACGTCGTAGGGGCGCTGACCCAGGGTGCGCTTCGCGGCCTCGCGGGCGACGGCGAACGCCTCGGGCAGCAGTTCGTCGAGGGACTCGCCCTCGGCGTGGCGTTTCTTGAACTCGTCGGTCTTGGCGCGCAACTCGGCGTCGGAGAGGTCGACCACGTCATCTTCCAGCCCGTTGATGGCGTGTGCGATGTTGCGGAGGCGCTTGAGCATCTTGCCCTCGCCGGAGCGGAGCAGTCGGGACAGCACCATCTGGATAGACCTCATCACCTGTATCGCGGCGCGCCCACGTCGGACGCCTTTCCCCTGCCCATCGTAGGCAAGTCGCCAAGATGTGTGCACAGACACAGGCGGATTGGGTCGCCTCACCTGGTATGGGCAGGTCAGGTGCCGTCTGCGGGGTGTGCCGCCATCTTCGGCTACTGCTGTGGTGAACGCATGAGGCCCGCGTGAAGGTTCCTGGTCGGACGAGATTCACCTTCACGGTGAACGTCCGGACGAGGAATGGCGCCGGGTGGCGGTAGACGCGCCCCGCCGACCTGCGCACACGGCCCGCAGCGCTCAGACACCACGCTGCGGCAGACGCGCGCCGCCGCCCCGCACGCGAGGGGTGCGGGGCGGCGGCGGTTGAAGGAACGGGGTCAGCGGATCAGGCCAGCCTGATCACGCCGTAGTCGAATCCCTTCCGGCGGTAGACGACACTCGGGCGCCCGCATTCGGTGTCGGCGAACAGGTAGAAGTCGTGTCCGACCAGCTCCATCTCGTAGAGGGCCTGGTCGACGGTCATCGGTTTGGCGGCGTGCTCCTTTTCGCGTACGACGCGTCCGGGCAACTTGTCTTCGAGGCCCTCTTCCCAACGCTGCGCGGGCACTTCCGCCATGCCCTCGTAGTCGGCCTCGGGTGCGTCGAGCACCGCGGTCTTCGCGCGGCGCGACGTCATGCTTTCGCCGGCGGACGGGATCTCCCCCAGTCCGCTTGTCGCTTCGGCCACCGAGATCGGGGCCCGCGCCCCGTGGTGGACGCGCCTGCGGTCGTGCGACCGACGCAGACGGTTCTCGAGCTTCGCGACCGCAGAATCGAGCGCGGCGTAGAAGTCACCCGCGCAGGCTTCGGAACGGACCACAGGTCCACGTCCCTTGCCGGTGATTTCGACCCGCTGGCAGTTCTTCGACTGTCGGCGGTTCGGCTCGTGGAAAAGCTCCACGTCGAAGCGGATGACCTTGCGGTCGTAGCGCTCAAGCCGGGCCAGCTTTTCGGCGACGTGCACCCTGTAGTGATCGGGCACCTCGACGTTGCGGCCCTTAACGACGATGTCCATACACGACCTCCCTCGCTTTGCTGCGAGCTATGGCTGGACTGCATTCAGAGCGCCGTGGCGATCATGGATCGCAGATGTGTCGCAGAGGGTCGTCTCCCTCAGCTCTCACGGCGCCAGGGTCATGGGCTGTTCGCCTCCTCCCCGCGGGCCGGGAACGCTGATAGCGGTGCACGTTAGCTTGGGATTCACCGTCGCGTAAGCCCCCTTGCCGGGGGAACGCGCAGATTTTTTGGTGACTACGCAGCGCGACGACAGCGCGTTGCGAGTCGTGTCCCGAGCGTGCCCCGAACCAGGTCCACCGGCATCCCGCTCACCCGTACGGCGCAGCCGCGAACCGGCACTCGACGGCAGCTTCGCTGCGTCGAACGGTCCCAGTCGCGGCCTCATACCCAGCCAACGGCCGACCCGCGCGTCATGTTCCCGAAACTTCGAAGAGATCGATTCCGATCCACTTCACGGGGCCGAACGGCACTTCTTGCGAGCGAACCGATCGGTTCCACCGCCCGATCACGACCCAGTCACGCCGGGCTGAACGGCTGATTTCGCCCAATGCCGGACAAGACCGTTGATCACCGTCGACGGCTATTGCGGTAATAACCGCTGGTCAGATCCAGATGTGAATAGTCGTTAACTTCCGTGGGGCGTCCTCGGAGGGTCTGGGGTGGTGGGTGCGCTCGTGGGTGGCGGACGCTGCGGTGGCGTCGCGGCGACCAACGTGCGGACGTCTCAGTTCTGAAACCTCGCCTCAACAGTCGCTGGGACAAACGGGTCGAAACGAGTAACCGGATCTTGGGACGTCGTCACAGAAGTGCTGCCGAGCAGGGGTTTCCGGCGCGCCCCGGACGTGCTGGTGATCGACAACGCAACACGAACTTCACCCTTGTGGGCGGTGCCGAAAGTCCTCGTCCCATTTTTGTCGGACCCCGCCGCCATCCTGGGTGCATGACAGCACTCGACCTGCTCCTGCCGACCTCCTGCGCCGGCTGCGGCCGCCGCGGCGCCACGTGCTGCGCGGCGTGCCTCGACGGCTTCGGACCACCCAACGCCATCAGAGTCCCAGGTGTCGGCCCGCCAGTGTGGACGCTCGCCGCCTATCACGGCGCCGCAAGGGAACTCGTGCTCGCCTTCAAGGAACGGGGCGCACGAGCCCTCTCAGCGTGGTTCGGCGCGATGGTGGCGGCCGCACTGGTCTCGGTGGGCCCCGCGCCGTGGACGCTGGTGCCGGCACCGTCCCGTGTGAGCGCCGCGAGGGTGCGCGGGGGCGACCACATGCTGAGGGTGGCACGCGCCGTGGAGATCGCGGCGGTGGCGCCGGTGCTGCGGCTCGCCCCTGGGGTGGTCGATTCCGTCGGGTTGAGCGCTGGGGCGCGGCGTCGGAACTTGGAGGGGCGGGTCGAGGTTTGCGGGCGGCCTCCACCGGGGACGACGGTCCTGCTGGACGACGTGATCACCACCGGGGCGACGGCTGCGGCTTGTGTGCGGGCGTTGCGGCGGGCCGGGGTGCGGACGCACGCGGTGGTGGCGCTGACGTCTGCGAGGCCGCATTAGGGCGGGGCCGGGATGTCTGGGGTGCGGACGCGGCAAGTTGAGGCGCCGGGAGGGGACGCGGCAAGTTGAGACGCCGGAGTGGGACCCGCTGGTTGAAACGCCAGGACTGAGACGCGGTGGGTTGAAACGCCGAGGGTTGGACGCGGCAATGGGACGCGACGGACCGCGACGGGCCGCGCCGGGCCCAGGGTGGCGAGCCCTCCCCACGCCCAGAGCAAGCGGGCCCGGCGGTGGGGTCCCGTCACGAGTCGCGCCACAGCTCTTGCTGCGATTGAGGAGGGATGTCAACTCGACACGCTTTTCGTCGAGTTGACATCCCTCCTCAATCGTGGCTCGCTCCTGGTGCGACTCGTGACGGGACCCCACCGCCAACGCAAGCACCTACGCAACAGGCAGCCGCCGTAAGCAACAGGCGTGCCATCAACCCGCGAACGGCGCTAACCCCCTGATCAGATTGCCGGGGGTCTGGGGGCAGAGCCTCCCAGGAAAACACACGCACCCGCCAGCCGCCAACGCAACCCGGGGAACGCCACGGAACAGGCGCGACCGCAACCGGAACCCGCCAACGCAACCTGGGGAACGCCACGGAACAGGCGCGCCCCCAACAGGAACCCGCCAACGCAACCGGGGAACGCTACGCAACCAGCGCGCCACCGCACCCCAACAGAAACCCGCCAACTCAGCCGGGAACGCCGCCAACCAGAGCGCCACCCACGGACCCGACGCGCCCCCCAAATCACCCCGGATAAAACACCAACGCCCCAGCCGAAACCCGAATCCCGCTGGCCCTCCAGACATCAGTGATGTCCGAAGCCGACCACAACCCGGAAGGGTCGATCACCTGCACCTGCCGAGCCGGCGCCGCGGCCACCGACCCCACCGGCACGGTGAGGTTCGACTGGCTGTACCGGTCCAACTTGTACCCGTCCGCGTACACCTTGGTCACCGGCAACGCGGTCAACGAAGACGAAACCACCAGCACGTCCTGCGACAGCCAGTCGATCGACACCACGGACGACCCGAGCGTCGACGGTTGGATCTGCCGGGGCGAGCGCAGGGCCACGTCCTGGTCGTGGCGCACCACGGAGGCCACGTACAACCGACCGGCGATCACCAGGGCCGCGCGGGTGCCGTCGCGGGACAGGCGCAGTTCGCTGATGGCGCCGAACGGGGAGATCTCGGTGATGTTGACGCCCTTGGCCGTCCAGCTGCCGTTGTCGGAACGGGTCACGCGGGACACGGAGGCGCCGTCCACGACCGTCCACACCTCGGCTCCCGGTTCCTTCGGGCCGCTGGAGAGCAGCCAGGTCGGTCTCGACAGAGTAGTTGCGCGCTGGTCCACTTCGGACAGTTCCTGCTCCAGCTCGCCGACGCGCAGACGCATTCCGCCGCCCGCTCGGTACACCACGGCGAGACGTGAGCCGTCCAGGGACTGGGCCGCCGACACCGCGCCGTACGCGCCGGTGCCTGCTGGGCCCTTGATCGGGTTGCCGTCGGTGAGGGAGCGGATCGAGCCGTCCACCACGAGCATGCCCTGGAGGTTCGCGTTCAGGGCCAGCAACGACTCGCCCGCGGTGGCCGAGACGTCGGACGGCCGGTAGTCGCGTTGATCCGGGAGGATCTGCTGGCCGTCGACCAGGACGCGCACGCGGGACGTCGTGACGCCGGAGTACGACTTCACGACCTGGGCCACGATCTGCTTGCTCTTCTCGGGCGTGAGGTCCTTGCCCACCTTGGTGAGGTTGACCTCCAGCGCGCCGTCGTCGGCCTCCTTCGTCTCCGAGAAGACGTCGGTGTCCGGACCCAGAGCGCTCACCAACGTGTCGCGCACCGCGTCGCCGGGGCCCTTGATCAGCAGCTCCGTCACGCGCGTCGGGATGCTCGTGGCCGGCGGGATGACGACGTAGCGCGGGTCCGGCACGAGGACGCTGAACTCGCGGTTGTAGAAGTAAAGCGTCACGCGGCGGTAGTTGCTGTTGAACAGGTTCTGCGGCATGTACACGCCCGGCGGCGGTTCGGAGATCCGCCACTGGTTCTCGTTGTTGCGCTCGAGCTTCAGCATCTGCTTGAGGTCGTCGAGCCGCGGCACGAACGAGTTGTCGTTGCCCAGGCGGCCGACGTACTTGCCCTGCAGCAGCACGGTTGTCGTCTTGTCCTGCGGCCCCAGTGGCGTCGGCACGGTCGCGAACGCGCTCTCGATGATCGTGGGGTTCTTGGTGTCCCACTTCTTGTCGGCGTCCGGTGTCAGGTAGGCGCGGGCGGCCGCGAAGTCGCGGTCGGGGTTCGAGGTCGCGTCGATGAAGTCGCGGACGAGCGTGATCGGGTCGAGGTTCTGCCGCGGCTCGGGAGCGGTGACGGTGTTCGTCGTCTTGCTGTCCTTGGGGCCGATCGGCTTCGGCTGCGTGTTCGTCGGGATCGCGGCGCACCCGGACAGGGTCACGAGGACGAGCGCCAGCACAGCCAGCCGTTTCACCGCACTTCCTCCGAAACCTCGTCCTTGGCGGGCCCGTCCACGGGCTCGGCGGGCTGCCAGGTGATCTCCTCCGGCGTCAGCTCCACCTCGTCCGGTTCGGTGTGCACGACCGGTTCCTCCACCACCGCAACGGGTGCGAGCTCGATCGCGGGCGCGAGCGGCAACGGGCTCTCGCGCAGTTCCTCGCCGTGCCTGCGGGGCAACGTCAGGCGGAACACGGCGCCGTGGCCGGGCTCGCCCCACGCCTCCAGCCAGCCGCCGTGCAGCCGGGCGTCCTCCAGCGAGATCGACAGGCCCAGGCCCGTGCCGCCGGTGCGGCGGTTGCGGGACGGGTCGGCGCGCCAGAAGCGGCTGAAGACCAGCTCGGCTTCCCCTTGCCGCAGACCGACTCCGTGGTCTCGCACGGTGATCGCGACCGCGTTCTCGTTGCCGCGCATGGTCAGCTCGACCGGCTGGCCCTCGCCGTGGTCGATGGCGTTCGCGAGCAGGTTGCGCAGAATCCGTTCCACGCGGCGGGAATCCAGCTCCGCGGTCAGCTCGGTGTCCGGCAGGTCCAGCACGACCGGCGAGCCCGCGCTCGTCGAGATCGCACGAACGGAGTCGTGCGCTCGGCGTGCGAGCACGCGGATGTCGACCTGCTCGGCGGTCAGCTCCTCGACACCGGCGTCCAGCCGCGAGATCTCCAGCAGGTCGCCCAGCAGCGACTCGAACCTGTCGAGCTCGTCGACCAGCAGCTCGGTCGAGCGCGCGAGGCCGGCGGGGAACTGTTCACGCGAGGCGTGCAGGACGTCCGCGGCCATGCGCACCGTCGTCAGCGGTGTGCGCAGCTCGTGCGAGACGTCCGAGGTGAACCGGCGTTGCAGCTGGCCGAACTCCTCCAGCTGCTTGAACTGGGCCTGGATCGACTCGGCCATCTCGTTGAATGACTCGGCCAGGCGTGCCACGTCGTCCTCGCCGACGACGTGCATGCGTTCGTGCAGGGTGCCGTCCGCGAACCGTTCCGCGACCTCCGCGGCCTGCCGCACCGGGCGCACGACCTGGCGCGTCACGAGGTTCGCGATCAGCGCGAGCAGGATCAGCAGCACGATGCCGCCGACCACGAGCGTCGACTGCACCACCTCTGCGGTGCGCTGCTCGGAGGTCAGCGGGAAGATCAGGTACAGCTGCATCGAGCGGGCGGACGTGCTCATCGGCAGGCCCACGACGAACAACGTGGTCGGCGTGTTGCCGCGCTGCACCGTGTGGATCTGGGTGCCCTCGTCGCCGTTCTCGACCATCTCGCGCAGGGCGCGCGGAACGTCCTCCAGCGGACCGACGGACGGCACGCGCCCGGCACCGCTCGAGCCCAGCCCGTCTGCCAGCACGGGTTCGAACGCGCCGGCGCCCGCCGTCGTGGCGTCGGTTCCGGTGCCACCGACGGCGAGCTTGTTGATCGCGCTCGTGAACCGCGTCTGCACGCTGTCCGGGCCGGGGTTCAGGCCGACCAGGTCGGACTGGATGAGGTTGCGCGAGGCCATGGCCTGACGCACCGCGGCCTCGTCCTTGGTGTTCAGCAGCTGGTTGGTGATCTGCATCTGCAGCACCATGCCCAGCACGAACACCACGGCGGACGACAGCGCGAGCGTGGACACGACCACGCGCAACTGCAGCGAACGACGCCACAGATCACCAAACGCGGCCCATCGCTTCCGCGCTTCCTCGACGAGGAACTGCGCCTTCGCGACGACCGGTCCAACGAACTTCATACGCCACCTGTCACGGAGGGCCGGCCTTGTACCCGACACCGCGGACAGTCAACACCACCTCGGGGTGCTCCGGGTCCCGTTCGACCTTGGAACGCAGCCGCTGCACATGCACGTTCACCAGGCGCGTGTCGGCGGCGTGGCGGTAACCCCACACCTGCTCCAGCAGCACCTCGCGGGTGAACACCTGACGCGGCTTGCGGGCCAGCGCGACGAGGAGGTCGAACTCCAGCGGCGTGAGCTGGATCGGCCTGCCCTCGCGCAGCACCTCGTGGCCGGGGACGTCGATGGTGAGATCGCCGATCTGCAGCACCTCGGACGGCTCGGCCTCGGTGCGGCGCAGGCGCGCCCGGATGCGGGCCACCAGCTCCTTCGGCTTGAACGGCTTGACGACGTAGTCGTCCGCGCCGGACTCGAGGCCCAGCACCACGTCGACCGTGTCGCTCTTCGCGGTGAGCATCACGATCGGCACGCCCGACTCGGACCTGATCGCCTTGCAGACGTCGATGCCGTTCATGCCCGGCAACATCAGGTCGAGCAGCACGAGGTCGGGCTTGAGCTCGCGCAGCGCGGGCAGGGCACGGGCACCGTCGGCGACCACCGCGGTGTCGAAGCCCTCCCCGCGCAACACGATCGTCAGCATCTCCGCCAGGGCGGGGTCGTCATCGACGACGAGCACGCGTGCCTTCATACTCAATATCGTCGCACTGCCGGTCGCGCGTTCGCGCACCGCCCATGTTCCGTTGCCGCTGGTGGCGATGTGCGGTCGTTCGGTTACCGGCTGGAACCCTCGCTCCACGTGCCCCACCTCGCCCGATTCGGCCTGCTCGTCGCCGGGTTATCCGCGCGACGGTCACCTTTCGTTACCTGGTGTTTGTCAGGCCGTGCGGACGGCGGAGGCCAGCCAGATGCGCGCGTCACCCACCTTCCGCGGATCGGTGATCGCCGGGACCGCGCGGCCGTGCCGTGCGGCGAGGTCGATCTGGTGCGTCACGGTGGCGTGCCAGCCGTGGCCGCCGAGCCACTCGACCGGGTCCTCCACGTCGGACTGCCAGCGCGCGTTCATCGTGCCGAACCGCTCGTGCACGGCTCTCATCTGCGGCAACTCGCGGAACTCGCGGTTGACGTGTTCGAGCGCGAGCGTGCTGCCGCGGGCGGACAGCGCGCTCACCAGGTACATGACCTGCTCACCGGCGTCCGGCGGCAGAAACATGAAGAGGCCCTCCAGCAACCATGCCGTGGGCCTCTTCGGGTCGAACCCCGCGCGGATCAGCGCTGTCGCCCAGTCGTCGCGCAGGTCGCACGGGACGACGATCCGTTCGCACAGGGGTTGAGCACGTAAGTCGTGCAGGGCGTCTTCCTTGAACGCGACGAGCTCGGGCAGGTCGAGCTCGAAGACTGTCGTACCCGGCGGCCACTGCAGCCGGAACGCCCTGGTGTCGAGGCCCGCCGCCATGATCACGACCTGGGGTTTGGCCGCGGCGAGGAGCTCGTCGTCGAAGTACCGGGTGCGCAGGACGAAGTGGTCGCCTGCGAGGGTGCGGACGCCGTTCAGGTCGCTCGCGGAGCCGGCGGCCTCCACGAGTCCTGCGGCCAGGGGGTCGTCGAAGAGGCGGCGGAGATGACCTTGTTCCTGTGCGCGGGCGGCAGCGATCAGGACAGCCGTACGAGCTACACCGACCGGGGGGCGCTGCAGAACACGCTTCAAATCGTGATCTCCTATTCACTCACAGTGACGTACCGGACACACGATCGTGTCAACTGGTACGCACGTGAGCGACCACTCAAGGAGTGAAGAGTCGTCCCAGAAGGGAAGAAAAGTTCACGTTTGACCGCCCGTCGACCACTTGCCACGGGGCCAGCCAGTTGATCTTCGCCAATCCGTCGTAAACGATTCCGCACCGAGCCTGCAACGAGCCGTCGGACTCGTAGAGGTCCCTCGCGCGCGAGTCGTCGTCCTGCTCGCGTTGCGCGGCTCGTTCGGCCGCGACCTCCACGGGCACGCGCAGCAGCAGGTGAAGATCGGGAACGGGCAGCCCGAAGCGCTCGATCTCCAACTCGTACACCCACCGGACGAACTCGCCGTTCTCGTCCTGGTGGAGGCGAGCGGCGCTGTACGCGGCACTGGAGGCGACGTAGCGGTCGAGCAGGACCACGTCGTGCTCTTCGAGGTCCTTGCGGATCTCGTCGGCCGCCCCGCGCCGGTCCAGCGCGTAGAGCACGGCCATGCCGTACACGGAGTCGCTGAGGTCGCCGAGCCTGCCGTACAGGCCGTCGCGGACCAGGTCAGCGTGCACGCTCTGGCCGTAGCGCGGGAACGCGTGAGTGGCCACGGTCCTGCCCTGCGCACTCAGCGCCTCGGTCAATCCGTTGGCGAGCGTGCGCTTGCCGGCCCCGTCCAGGCCTTCGATCACGACGAGCTTTCCCACGCCGCGAACCCTAACTCCACACCGTTCCGCCACTCACACGGCCGTTCCACGTCCCCCACACGGGCGAAATCCGATCTTTCGATCACCAGAACGAGTGACTACGGTGAACAGTCACACGGCGCGTGTGTGAAGGGTAGGTGCCGCGGTGGCCGCGGAATCCGGGCACGCCGGATCGGTCGACGAACCGATCGGTCACCCGACCGGGGGTCTGCCGACCCCGCTCGCCGAGACGCTGCGCTACGGGCCGTTCCACCGCGCACTGCGCGAGGCGATCGCCCACCGTGGCCTCTCGCTCGCCAGGCTGCGCGCTCACCTCGAACAACTCGGTGTCCAGGTAGGCCAGTCGACGCTCTCCTACTGGCAACGAGGTCTGCGCCATCCCGAGGTGCCGCGCGCCATCAGCACGGTGCGCGCGCTGGAGTCCGTGCTGCGCCTACCGCCGTCGTCCTTGTTGGACCTCATCGGACCGCGTACGGCCAACACCTACGCACCACGACCGGTGGCGACCTGGCCGGAGCCCGCACCACTGCTCGCGTCGTTCGACTCCGTCCCGGAGGCCGCGCGCGGCAACGCGGAGCTCGAAGTGCTGTCCGTGCACGACACGGTCCAGATCGGCATGCACCGCGAACAGCGCTCCATCACCACACGGCTGGTCGTGCGCGCGGTGCGTCAGGGCCCGGACAGGTACCTGGCGGTGCACCACGGCGACGAGGGATCGTTGATCGAGAACGCCTTGGTCAGAGCAGGCGAAGGCTGCCGGCAGGGGCGCCTGCGCCGGGAAAGCGCTTCCCGCAAGCTGGCCGTGGAAATGCTGTTCGACCGGCGGCTCGCGGCCGGTGAGGAGCACGTCTTCAGCTTCACGATCGTCGACGACACCGGCAGCGCGACGCAGGGGCACCACCGGACGTTCCGCGAGATGTGCGGCTCGTACCTCGTGCAGCTGTCGTTCCACCGGCGCGCGATGCCCGCGCGCTGCATGAAGCAGTTCCGCGCCTCGGCCGACGCCACGCCGGTCGACGTCGAGGAGCTGGTGTGCGGGCTCGGCGGGGTCGTCAGCGCGTACTTCGGCGACGTGGGGCCGGGGATCGCGGGCATCGCCGTCGAATGGAGTTAGCCCAGCCCACGGCGCAAGTTTGGGTGCGAGGAAAGCGAGAAGGCTAAAACCGGCGGCCCGAAGGCCAGACCGGGCCCAGAATTAGCAGGAAGCTCTCTCATGGCCTCGCGTCTGCAACGGTAGCAGCGAAACCCTCAGTCCGACAGCATGTTTCCCAGTTGGGCGACAGTGGTGACACCGCCGGTCTCCGACTGCGAAAGTCCGATGTGGATGGTCGGAGCGTCCGATGTGGAACCCTTGTGCTCGAACAGCTCCGCCAGCTTGCGCACGGTGAAGTACTTGCGGTGCAACGCCGCCGAGGCGATCAGCTTCACCAGGTCGCGGTTCTGCTCGACCCGGTTGCCCCACGACGTGCCGCGCAGGTAGAGGTGCAGCCAGGTGCCGTACCAGCTGTCGCCCTCCCGTTCGAACATCATCGGCAACGCGACCTTTCCCTTGCCGCGCATGGCTGAACGCGCCCGCACCGTGCTCGGCTCGAACGGCTTGCCCATCTGGTCCAGGTCGCGGCTCATGAACCCGAACATCGACTCGGCGACGTCGTCGAACCCCTCCCCCGAGTAGATGTTCACCTGCGGCACCACGTACTTCGCGTGCAGCGCGTCTGCGTGCAGATCGATGAACTCTGTGGCACCGTCCGCGGCCTCCGTGACGTCACCCGAGTAGTAGGCGCCCTTGCGTTTCAGCCACGTCCACGACACGTGCCCCTTGAACTCGAAGTTCTCGTCGAGCAACGCCGCGGACAGGTCGTAGTCGGTCCGCTTGGCGCGCTGCCGCCAGTGCACGAAGAACCGCAGGACATCACCTTCGAACCACAGCTTCGACCCGCGCGGCAGCACCCCGAAGCCGTCCTCGGTGGCCGTGCCGGACATCGGCACGACGACGTCGAGGACCTCCGGGTCGACGACCAGCTCGGAGAAGTCCGGCAGTCTGCGCACCAGTTCGTCCTCGACGACCGCGGTGATCGCGGCGACGGCCGCGGGGTCGAGCGGCGGTCGGGTGTCGTCCTCGATCCACACCTTGCGGCCCCGGTTCGCGAACACCCTTGCCGCATCGGGCTTTTCGCGGTTCGCCAGGTGTTCCAGCACCGACACCAGCACGCGGCCGGACACGTCGGGCGCGGCGGCTCGGACGGCTTCCTCGACGTTCGAGGCGCCGTGCCTGACCAACCGGTCCACCTGGCGCAACAACATGCCGGGTGCCTTCGCGAGGATGCGCAGCGCGAGGTCGGCGTCGCCCTCCGCGAACGCGACCTCCACCTGACCCGCGAACGACCGGACGGTCTTCTCCTTGCGCGCCACCGCGAACACGTCCTGAGCGTGCTCGAACGGGTACTCGTGCGGGTGCAGCCGCTCCCCCAACCGCTTCCACGCCTCGCGGTGCTGGTGGACGTCGCCGAACTTGCTCGGCGCCACCTCGTTCAACGCGGCGAGCAACGCCCGGCGCTCGGCCCTGCGAAAGGACCGGAAGCGGGTGGGCTCCCGGAGCGTGACGTCACCCCCGGACGCCTCGCTCGCCAGGCGCAGCACGTCCGTCACCGTGTCGATCCCCGTCAGCGGCCGCTGCGCGACGAGGCGTGCGGCGTTGAGAATCGCGCGGTTCTCCCTGGTCGGCACGTCTCCCGGGGCGAGGTCGAGGCGCTGCGTGGCGAGCTCCCCGAGCAACGCCCGGTCGGCCTCGCCGAGCGGAATCGGGCTCGCGGCGAGCTCCAGGTACAGGCGGGTGATCTCGTCGTCGAGGGTGCCGCCGAGGTGCAGGACGGTGACGCGGTCCTTGAGCGACGGGATCAGCTCGTCGTGCGCTGCGAGCATCTCGTCGTACGTGTGCTGGACGCGGCCGTACTTCGGCAGGTCGAGGAGGTTGCCGGTGAACTCGGCGACGTCCCCGATGCACTCCAGCCAGAACTCGACGGTGTCCGGCACGTTGCGCGGGAAGTCCTTGAAGTACGGGTTGTGCTGGGCCTGCGCGCCGACGAGCTCCTTGACCGCCCGGACGATCTCGTGGGAGTACTCCACGGCGTCAGCGGTGCCGGAAACGTGTTCGAGCAGCTCGCGCGAGGCCTTGAAGCCCACCTTCAGCAGCGCGGCGTCGAGCTGTCTGGCGGTCGTGCCGCCATCGCCCGCGGCGCCGTCCGACAGGGGCACGCGCAGGGTCTTCTTGATGATGGTCGTCCGCACCAGGCCAGTAAAACCCGCACGTCAAACGAGTTCCGAAAGGGCTTTCCCGTACTGCGCGCGGTCGAACCGGAACGGCCCGAAGCCGCTGTAGTCGCGGTCCTTGCGGCGCGGCTGGCGGAACCCGTTCCAGACGATCGTGTCGCCGTCGACGCCGATGTCCGCGAGCAACGGCCAGCACCCGGTGTCGCCGCACGAGCAGGCGAGCACGACCCGACTCTTGCCGGGCCGGAACGAGTGGGCGTCTCGCGCCTCGGAGGTGAAGCCGCCGTACATCTCGCCGGCGGGCTTCATGTTGGCCCGTGTCTCAAAAGCGTCGATCAGTTCGGTGAGCGGCTTACCGTCGATCAACGGCACGATGGCATCGCACGACCACACGTCGTGCATCTCCGTCGTGAAGCCGAACTCGTTCACGGTTCGCAGCGTAATTCCACCCGTTTGGGCACGCTGTTGTTTTTCCTCCATCGCCTAACGTCGAGTCCATGAACGGCGATCCGTCCACTCCGTACAGCCGTGACCTGGGTGATGAGCTGCGACAGGTGCGAGAGCGCTTCACGACCTTCCGCTCGCGGAAGATCGCCCGGATGCTCGGGTGGGATCCGGGGAAGGTCTCCAACATCGAGCACGGCAAGGTGCGGGCGAGCGAGATCGACATCGTCCAGTACCTCGGCAGGTGCGGGCGCCCGCAGACCTTCATCGAGGACTTCCTCAACCGCTACCGGTTGGCGTTCGACAACTACTTCGTGCAAGTCCCGACCAACCTGCGGACAGTCACGATGGCCGAGTCGAGCGCTGACAAGATCACTTCCTACAACATGACGAGCATTCCTGGCCTGCTTCAGTCCGAGGAGTACGCGACAGCGCTCATCGAGGCTTGCGGAACGATCGCCCCGGACGAGATCGAGGCTCACGTCCGTTTCCGGATGGAACGACAGGCCATTCTCCGGCGGCCAGATCGCCCGCAGTGCACCTTCTACATCCATGAAAACGCTCTGCGACTCAAGGTGGGCAGTGACGAGGTCATGGAAGACCAGCTCATGAAGCTGCTCTTCCACACCCACGTCATCCGAATCGTGTCCGCTGCAAGTGGCGCGGCCGGAGCCTTCACAGGTCCATATGTGCTGTGGGAGTGGGAGAAGCGCAGCCCCGTCGCCTATACAGAGTCAGACCTCGCCATGGTGTTCGTGCAGGACCTGCCTGGGGTCAAGCACTGCAAGTCGATCTTCAAGCACCTAGATGCGTTGGCCCTGAGGTCGGGTAGCCCAGGGGAGTTTCACCCCTGGGCTCCCACAGATCCCGGCGTGACAGTCTCCCGTCACCGGGCTCTTGTCACTCTGGTCACCAGACGCGCGGGACCGAAGTTACCCAGGTCCAGTGCGCGAACATGCGGGGGTGTCGCTGCGTGATTCCCCACCAGCACTGGAAGGATTTCTTCTTGGCCCGCAACCGTTTGTACTTCTTACGGATCCAGCGCATCAGGTAGGCGTTGATGCGCGACAGGAGTTGATACAGGGCGGAGCGGTAGAACGCTCCGTAGTACTGCATCCAGCCTCGCACGACAGGGTTGATCCTGCCTGCGAGGTCGGCGAAGGAGTGACCGGTACGTCGGTGCAGCCGCCAGGACCGCACTTCCGCGTTGATCTTGTTCAGGGCGTCCTTGCTGATCGCGGGCAAGAACCTGTTGAAGTTCCCGTTCTTGCCCCGCGCCCGCCGCTGCCGGAACGTGAATCCCAGGAATGTGAACGACGTGTGCTCGTGCGAGCCTCGCCGCTTGCCGTCCTGGCAGTACACGATCTTCGTCTTGTCGGGGTGCAGTCGCAGCCCGACCTGTTCCATCCGCTGCGCTATCGCCCTGGCCACAGTTTCGGCCTGGGCCTTGCTGGCGCAGTGCACGACGGCGTCATCGACGTACCGTTCGAACGGGACGGTCGGGAACTCCCGTGCCATCCACGCGTCGAACGCGTAGTGCAGGAACAGATTCGCCAGCACCGGTGAGACCGCGGACCCTTGCGGGGTGCCGCGATCCCGTTGCACAAGGCGGCCGTCCGC
>NZ_BBOJ01000017.1 GCF_000974445.1 Lentzea aerocolonigenes | reverse complement strand
GGCAACCGCGCCAGCCACTTGCGCAGCAGCGCGTCGATGCGTTCCGGCCCGAGCTGGTCACAGATCACCTGTAACGCGGCCGGGTCGTCGGTGGCGGCGAAGCCGTTGTCCAGCGCGGTGAACCCGATCCCGGCATGGGCGGCCTGCCGCTGGGCCCATTCGTGGCCGTTGAGACAGAGTTTGGCGTTGTAGGGGAAGTAGGAGCTGAACTTGAGGAAGAACGGGCCGAAGTCGGCGTCCACGCAGTAGAAGTACCAGTGGTTGACCATCGCGGTGGTGCGCACGATCCACGGATACGACGCGCCCTCGCTGTCACGGCGTTTCTCGGTGCGGAACACCCCGGTCTTCTCCTGGGCCCGACCGATGAACAGCACCCCCTCCTCACCCTCGAATCGGGCCAGGTACTCGTGCATCACGTCGTCTTTGCGCTGCCCTTTGACGAAGTCGACCACCGCAACGCCGTGCCGGCGGGCGAAGTCGTGGATCGCGGTGGTGAACGCGTCGCTGATCCGGCCCAGTGGCACGGTAGAAGCGACGGGCAAGCCCAGCTGGTGGTGCACATAGCCGACCAACGCCCGCGGATGCTGCAGCTGCGGCACGTAGACATTGAGGTAGAGCCGGTCGATGCACTCCAGCTCGAAGACCACGTGCTCGGACAGGACATCGGCCACGGTGCGCGGTAACGTCATGACGGGCTCCGGTCGGACAGGCCACACGGCCAACCACCGCCCACGGGACGGTTCATACCGGGACACAGCGTGTCACCGCTTCGCTCCGACCGAAGCCCCTCTCACCCGACAAGACCACCACCCACATGCCTCGTCGGGCTGGGGTGAAACCCCGTTAGTCCTCGACGGTCCAAACGAGAGTGTTGAGGTCCACCTCGGGACGGACGCTCCACCGCACCTGGATGACGTCGGTCGTGTCGGGCAGCACGAACACCGTGTGCCCACCGGCGGTCTCACCGGGCTGCACGCCCAGCTTGTGCGCCGGCCGCGACGACAGCGAGACGGGAGCCTTCGTGACGGTCTCGCCGGTCTTGGTCACCAGCACGAGGTACATGTCCGGGAGCGAGGTGTACGGCACCTGCGAGGTGTTCGTCACCTCGGTGTGCACCACCACGGCCCGTTCGCCCTCGGCGAGCTTGTAGCCGGCCGCGGTGAAGAGGAAGTCGGCCGGGTCCACGACCTCGACCAGCTGGATCGAGAGGTGCGCGCCCTCGAGGCTCTCGGCTTCCAGGGCCGAGCCGATCTTGCCGGTGCGGGAGACGGGCCTGGGCTGCGGCTGGTCCGCGCGGACCCACCCGGCCGTCTGCGGAGGACCCCAGGTGGCCTGGGGCTGGGCCGGGAACGGCTGGCTCGGCGGGTTCGGCGGGCCGTAGGGGACCTGGTGCGGGCCGCTGACGTGGTGCGGGCCGCTCTGGTGCACCGCGTACGGGCCGGACGAGGGCGGGCCCATGTAGTTGCCGTACGCGGCGGCGTTGGCGAGTGCCCGGCGAAGCCCGTTCGGGTCGCACTCGACGCCCACCAGGAGCGGGAGGCCGCTGCCCGACAGGGTGATCAGGCGCATGGCGGCCTCGCGCGGGTCCATTCCCAGGCGCTGGGCGATCTCGTGCACGGCGGCTCGGCCCGACTCGGCCAGTACGGCGAGCAGGCGAGCGTCTACGGGATCAGGGGCCACCACGAATTGAACGCTACCTCCCGCTCAAGATCTCCGCGTCACCGCATGGCAAGTTGGAGATCACGGTGGCGGACCGCGGGTCGATGAGTGGCGTGGGCCCTGCGGCGAGATAGGGTTGGCGGATCCGGATTCGCGTCCTTCCCACGCGTCCGTTCGATCTCCTGGAGGTACGGTGTCGGACTCGTTTGTGCATCTGCACGTGCACACCGAGTACTCGATGCTCGACGGTGCGGCCAAGCTCAAGGACATGTTCGCCGAGTGCGAGCGCATGGGCATGCCCGCTGCGGCGATCACCGATCACGGCAACATGTACGGCGCCTACGACTTCTTCAAGCAGGCGACCTCGGCCGGGATCAAGCCGATCATCGGCATCGAGGCGTACATGGCGCCGGAGTCGCGGTTCAACAAGAAGCGCGTGCTGTGGGGTGACCCCGGGCAGAAGGCCGACGACGTCTCGGCCAGCGGTGCCTACACGCACCAGACGATCTGGGCGCGCAACGACGAGGGCCTGCACAACCTCATGAAGCTGTCCAGCCTGGCCTCCACCGAGGGGCAGCTGGGCAAGTGGCCGAGGATGGACGCGGAGCTGATCGCCCAGCACTCCGCCGGGCTGATGGCGACGACCGGGTGCCCGTCGGGTGAGGTGCAGACCCGGCTGCGGCTGGGGCACGAGAAGGAAGCTCTCGAGGCTGCTGCCAAGTGGCAGGAGATCTACGGCAAAGAGAACTTCTACATGGAGATCATGGACCACGGCATCGAGATCGAGAGCCGGGTCCGCGGTGGGTTGCTGGAGATCCAGAAGAAGCTCGACATCCCGTTCGTCGTGACGAACGACTCGCACTACACGTACCCGACGGACAAGGAGACGCACGAGGCGCTCCTGTGCATCCAGACGGGCAAGACGCTGCAGGACCCGACGCGGTTCAAGTTCGACGGCACGGGTTACTACCTGAAGTCGCCGGACGAGATGCGCGCGGTCGACTCGAGCGACGCGTGGCAGGAGGGGTGCCGCAACACCCTGCTGATCGCGGAGAAGGTCGACACGACCGGCATGTTCGCGTTCAAGAACCTCATGCCGCGGTTCCCGGTGCCCGAGGGCCTGACCGAGGACCAGTTCTTCCGCGACGAGGTCTGGCGCGGCATGCACCGCCGGTTCCCCGACGGCGTGGACGAGGAGCACACCAAGCAGGTCGAGTTCGAGATCGGCGTCATCCTGCAGATGGGGTTCCCGTCGTACTTCCTCGTCGTCGCGGACTTCATCAACTGGGCCAAGTCCAACGGCATCCGCGTCGGTCCCGGCCGTGGTTCGGCCGCGGGCGCGCTGATCGCGTACGCGCTGGGCATCACCGACCTCGACCCGCTGCCGCACGGCCTGATCTTCGAGCGGTTCCTGAACCCCGACCGCGTGTCGCCCCCCGACATCGACATCGACTTCGACGAGCGCCGGCGCGGTGACGTCATCCGGTACGTGACGGAGAAGTGGGGCAAGGAGAACGTCGCCCAGGTCATCACGTTCGGCACCATCAAGGCGAAGGCGGCCATCAAGGACTCCGCCCGAGTCCTGTACGGGCAGCCCGGGTACGCCGTCGCCGACCGGATCTCCAAGGCGATGCCGCCCGCCGTCATGGGCAAGGACATCCCGCTGTCCGGCATCTTCGACTCCTCGCACAAGCGGTACGCCGAGGCCTCCGAGGTGCGCGGGCTCTACGACACCGACCCGCAGGTCAAGGAGATCATCGACACCGGCCGCGGGCTCGAGGGCCTGATCCGCAACGCCGGTGTGCACGCCTGTGCGGTCATCATGTCCGCGGAGCCGCTGACCGACCACATCCCGGTCTGGATGCGCCCGCAGGACGGGTCGATCATCACGCAGTTCGACTACCCGACCTGCGAGACGCTCGGCCTGCTGAAGATGGACTTCCTGGGTCTGTCGAACCTCACCACGATCGACGACTGCCTGCGAAACATCGAGCTCAACGGCAAGGGCAAGATCGACATCACCGACGGCAACCAGGTGCCGCTGGACGACAAGAAGACCTACGAACTGCTGGGCCGCGGCGACACGCTGGGTGTGTTCCAGCTCGACGGTTCGGCCCTGCGCGACCTGCTACGGCTGATGAAGCCGGACAACTTCGAGGACGTCTCGGCCGTCATCGCCCTGTACCGGCCGGGTCCGATGGGTGCGAACTCGCACACGAACTACGCGCTGCGCAAGAACAAGCTCCAGGAGATCACGCCGATCCACCAGGAGTTCGTCGAGTCGCTCGCGGAGATCCTGGACACGACCTACGGCCTGATCGTCTACCAGGAGCAGGTCATGGCGATCGCGCGGAAGGTCGCGGGCTACACGCTGGCCCAGGCGGACCTGCTCCGCCGCGCGATGGGCAAGAAGAAGAAGGAGATCCTCGACAAGGAGTTCGAGGGCTTCGAGAGGGGCATGATCGACCAGGGGTACTCGAAAGAGGCGATCAAGACCCTCTGGGACATCCTGGTCCCGTTCGCCGACTACGCGTTCAACAAGGCGCACTCCGCCACCTACGGCGTCATCGCGTACTGGACCGCGTACCTCAAGGCGAACTACCCGGCCGAGTACATGGCCGCGCTGCTCACCACGAACTCCGACAACAAGGACAAGTCGGCGATCTACCTCGCCGAGTGCCGCCGCATGGGCATCACGGTGCTCCCGCCGGACGTCAACGAGTCCGAGCGCGAGTTCGCCCCGGTCGGCGCCGACATCCGCTTCGGCCTCGGCGCGATCCGCAACGTCGGTGCGAACGTCGTCGACTCGATCATCAAGGCTCGCAAGGAGAAGGGGAAGTTCGTCGACTTCTCCGACTTCCTGCGCAAGATCGACGCCACGGCCTGCAACAAGAAGGTCGTCGAGTCGCTGATCAAGGCCGGCGCGTTCGACTCGCTTGGCCACCCGCGCAAGGGCCTGCACATGGTCCACGTGGACGCGGTCGACGCCGTGATGATCACGAAGAAGGAAGAGGCCAAGGGCCAGTTCGACCTCTTCGGCGGCGGTGACGACGGCGACGAGGACATCGCGGGCGTGTTCGACGTCAAGATCCCCGCCGAGCAGTGGGAGTCCAAGCACCAGCTCGCGCTCGAACGGGAGATGCTGGGCCTCTACGTCTCCGGGCACCCGTTGAACGGCGTCGAGCACGTGCTGGAGTCCTATTCGGACGCTTCCATCGCGCGCATCCTGGAAGGCGACGTCCCGGACGGCACCCAGGTCACCATCGGCGGCATCCTCGCGTCGGTGATGCGCCGGGTGAACAAGAACGGCGAGTCGTGGGCGTCGGCCCAGCTCGAGGACCTCGCCGGTGGCATCGAGGTGCTGTTCTTCCCGAAGAGCTTCATGGTGCACGGCATGTCGGTCGTCGAGGACGCGATCGTGCTGGTCAAGGCCCGCGTGGCCAAGCGGGACGACCGCATCTCGCTGATCGCGAACGACCTGGTCGTGCCGGACCTGAGCGAGATCGGCAACCGCGCGATGCGGCTCAAGATGCCGGCCACCAAGTGCCGGCCGGAGATCGTCACGCAGCTCAAGGACGTCCTGCGGGCGCACCCCGGTTCGACCGAGGTGCACCTCAACCTGGTCATCAACGCCTCGCGCAACACCGTGCTGAAGCTGGACGACGCGCTGCGGGTGGCGCCCACGCCGTCGTTGATGGGCGACTTGAAGGCGCTGCTCGGACCGGGATGTCTCGGATAGCTGAGAACTGCTCGCGAAACAGTGGCGAGCGATGAGTTAACAGGGTTAACTGGGTGAGGTGACGACACTCACCCAGTTGCCCGCCGACTACGTCCAGAACCCGCACGAAGTGCACGACAAGTTGCGTGCCGAGGGGCCCGTGCGAGAGGTCCGCCTGCCGCGTGGACTCAAGGTCTGGCTCGTGACTCGTTACGAGGACGCCAAGATCGCCCTGACCGACCCGCGCATCAGCAAGAACGTGCAGGCCGGGGGACACGTCTTCGAGCTGCACTCGCCGCCGGACGCGGAGCGACGCCAGCCGGACAACAGCTTCGCGGCGAACATGCTCAACATGGATCCGCCGAACCACACCCGGCTGCGCAAGTTCGTGACGAAGGCGTTCACGGCCCGGCGGATCGAGCTGATGCGCCTGCGCGTGCAGGAGATCGCCGCCGAGCTCATCGCCAAGCTCAACGACGGTGACGAGGTCGACCTGCTGGAGGCCTTCGCGTTCCCGCTGCCGATCACGGTGATCTGCGAGCTGCTCGGCATCCCGATCGACAACCGCGACGAGTTCCGCGAGTGGTCGAACACGCTGCTGTCCTACGGCACGCCGGACCAGATCGCCGAGGCCTCCGGCAAGATGGCGCAGTTCCTGATCGGGCACGTCAACCGCGTCGCGAACGAGGAACCGGACGACACGTTCTTCTCCGCGCTCGTGCACGCGGACGAGTCGGGCGACCGGCTCAACCACGCCGAACTGGTGTCGATGGCCTTCCTGCTGCTCGTGGCGGGCCACGAGACGACGGTGAACCTCATCGGCAACGCGGTGCTGGCACTGCTGCGCAACCCTGACCAGCTGCAGATCCTCAAGGACCGCCCGGAGCTGATCCCGGCGAGCACGGAGGAGTTCCTGCGGCTGGAGGGTCCGGTGAACATCGCGACGTTCCGCTACACCGCCGAGCCGGTGGAGCTGGGCGGCGTCACGATCCCCGCCGACGAGCTGGTGATGGTGTCGCTGATCGCCGCGAACCGGGATCCGGAGAAGTACGAGAACGCCGACCAGCTCGACGTGACGCGGTCGGCGCAGGGGCACGTGGCGTTCGGGCACGGTATCCACTTCTGCCTGGGCGCGCCGCTGGCCCGGCTGGAGTTCGACGTGGCGCTGACGCAGCTGCTGGCGCGGTTCCCGAAGCTGGAGCTGGCCGCCGAGCCGGAGACGCTGGTGTGGCGGGACAGCACGCTGATCCGCGGTCTGCACACCCTGCCGGTGCGGCTCGCTTAATGTTCGGTGCGTGGACGACCTGCTGAAGCTCGACCAGGCGCACGTCTGGCACCCGTACGGCCCGATGCCGGGCACCCGGGAACCGCTGCTCGTTTCGGAGGCCTCGGGTGTCCGGCTGACGCTGGCGGACGGCCGGGAGCTCGTGGACGGCATGTCGTCGTGGTGGGCGGCCATCCACGGCTACCGGCACCCGGTGCTCGACGAGGCCGTCACGTCGCAGCTCGGCCGGATGAGCCACGTGATGTTCGGCGGGCTCACCCACGAGCCCGCCATCCGGTTGTCCGCGAAACTCGTCGAGATCACCCCGGAGCCGTTGCAGCACGTCTTCCTGTGCGACTCCGGCTCGGTGTCGGTCGAGGTCGCCGCCAAGATGTGTATGCAGTATTGGCGTTCGCTCGGCCGGCCGGAGAAGCGCCGGATGTTGACATGGCGCGGTGGATACCACGGCGACACGTTCACGCCCATGTCCGTGTGCGATCCAGTAGGCGGTATGCATTCGCTCTGGCGTGGAATCCTGCCGGAACAGGTTTTTGTAGACAGTCCACCGGCCGAATTGGACACTGCATACATTCAGCATGTAGCCGACACCATCGAGCAACACGCGCACGAGCTCGCCGCGATCATCGTCGAACCGGTCGTGCAGGGTGCCGGCGGTATGCGGTTCCACGACCCGCGTTACCTGCACGTTCTTCGTGAGCTCGCGTACACGCACGACGTGCTGTTGGTGTTCGACGAGATCGCCACGGGCTTCGGCCGCACTGGTGAGCTGTTCGCCGCGGACCACGCGAACGTGAGCCCGGACGTGATGTGCCTCGGCAAGTCGCTGACCGGCGGCTACCTGTCGATGGCCGCGACCCTGTGCACGTCACGGGTGGCGGACGGGATCAGCAAGGGCGAGGTGCCGGTGCTCGCGCACGGGCCGACGTTCATGGGCAATCCGCTCGCGTCGGCGGTGTCGCTGGCGTCGATCGACCTGCTGCTGTCCCAGGACTGGAAGCGCGAGGTCAAGCGCATCGAAACCGGGCTGACGAACGGACTCGCGCCCGCGCGCGCGTTGCCCGGTGTTCGGGACGTGCGCGTGCTGGGCGCTATCGGTGTCGTGCAGCTCCATGAGCCCGTTGACATGGCACGAGCCACCAAGGCGGCTGTGGACGCGGGGGTGTGGCTGCGGCCGTTCCGCGACCTGATCTACACGATGCCGCCGTTTATCAGCACGGACGACGACGTGGCGACGATCTGTCAGGGCGTGATTGCGGCGGCGAGCTGAGTGTCGGTCGGCTCGACCAGGAACTCGCCGCTCGGGAGCACGACGACGGGGATCTGCTTGCGGCCGGAGATCTCGATCGCCTTGTCCCGCGCCGCGTCGTCGTTCTCGACGTCGACGTAGGTGAACGGCACGTTGTTGCGGGTCAGCCACGACTTGGCGCGGCGGCAGTCGCCACACCACTCGGCGCCGTACATCACGATCGGTTGCTCACTCATGGGATCACCCTATGCGCCCGCCGCCTCGTTGCTCGACGCACGCGGGGACCCCGCGTGCGCTCCAAGCGCACGAAAGCTCCCCGCGTGCACTCCGTGAGCGGCCTGTGAGGTCCTGTGAACCCGGCAAGGCCTAAGGTGAGTGCCTGTGAGCGTGCTGGTGATCACCGGAACCGGGACCGAGGTCGGTAAGACCGCCGTCACCGCGGGCATCGCGGCGCTGGCCAGGGCAGAGGGACGGCGGGTCGCGGTGCTGAAGCCCGCGCAGACCGGTCTGCTGCCGGGCGAGCCGGGTGACGTGGCCGAGGTGGCGCGGCTGGCGGGCGACGTGACGACCCGTGAGCTGGCCAGATATCCCGACCCGCTGGCGCCGAACACCGCGGCCAGACGCGCGGGGATGGCCACCGTGCACCCCGCGGACGTCGCCAAAGCCGTGACCGAGCTCGACGAGACCCACGACCTGGTACTGGTCGAGGGCGCGGGCGGGCTGCTGGTGCGGTTCGACGAGAGCGGGTCCACCCTGGCCGACATCGCGTGGGCGGTGAACGCGCCCGTGCTGATCGTGGCGCAGGCGGGGCTGGGCACGTTGAACGCGACCGCGCTGACGGCCGAGGCGCTGCAACGGCGGGGCATCGAGTCGCTCGGCGTCGTCGTCGGCAGCTGGCCGTTGCACCCGGACCTCGCCTCGCTGACGAACCTGGCCGATCTGCCCGACGCGGCGGGTGGCCCGTTGCTCGGAGCGCTGCCCCACGGTGTGACGAAGCTCGGTTCCGTGGACTTCCTGTCGGTCGCCAAGAGATCGTTTTCGCCCTGGTTCGGCGGTGAGTTCGACCCGGAGACGTTCGCGGCTCAGTTCGCGGTCCAGTGACCTACATCGCTCCACGCTGAAGGATTCAGTGAGGCAGACTGCTCGCCAGGCCACAGGAGGAGGAGAGACCGTGACCGCAGCTCCGGAACAGATCGACGTGCTCGACGAGGCTCGTGAGCAGGTGCTCGAACGAGGTGTCGGACTGTCCGAAGCTCAGGTGCTCAAGGTGCTCGAGCTGCCTGACGACCGGATCCCCGAGCTCCTGGCGCTGGCGCACGAGGTGCGTGAGCGCTGGTGCGGCCCCGAGGTCGAGGTCGAGGGCATCGTCTCGCTGAAGACCGGCGGCTGCCCGGAGGACTGCCACTTCTGCTCGCAGTCGGGCCAGTTCCCGTCGCCCGTGCGCTCGGCGTGGCTGGACATCCCCGGCCTGGTCCGCGCGGCCAGGCAGACCCGTGACACCGGCGCGACCGAGTTCTGCATCGTCGCGGCCGTGCGCGGCCCGGACAAGCGGCTGCTCTCGCAGGTGCGCGACGGCATCAAGGCCATCCGCGAGGACGGCAACGACATCCAGATCGCCTGCTCGCTCGGCATGCTCACGCAGGAGCAGGTCGACGAGCTCGTGGCGATGGGCGTGCACCGCTACAACCACAACCTCGAGACGGCCCGCTCGCACTTCCCGAACGTCGTCACCACGCACTCCTGGGAGGAGCGCTGGGACACGTTGAGGATGATCCGCGACGCCGGCATGGAGGTCTGCTGCGGAGGCATCATCGGCATGGGCGAGTCGCTGGCGCAGCGCGCGGAGTTCGCCGTGCAGCTGGCCGAGCTGGAGCCGGACGAGGTCCCGCTGAACTTCCTCATCCCGAACCCCGGCACGCCGTACGAGAACTACCCGGTCGTCGAGGGTGCCGAGGCGCTGCGGACGGTCGGCGCGTTCCGGCTGGCCCTGCCGCGCACGATCCTGCGGTTCGCCGGCGGTCGTGAGCTCACGTTCGGCGACCTGGGCGCGAAGCAGGGCATGCTCGGCGGCATCAACGCGATCATCGTCGGCAACTACCTGACGAACCTCGGCCGGCCCGCGCAGCAGGACCTCGACATGCTGGAAGAGCTGTCGATGCCCATCAAGGCGTTGAGCCAGACCCTGTGATGACCGTGTTCTGTTCTTTCTGCGGCAAAGAGGAAGCTGACGGCGACCACGCGTTCTGCCGTCAGCGCCTGTCCGTGATCGACCCGCCGCGGTACTGCTCGGAGTGCGCGCGCCGCATGGTCGTCCAGGTGACCCCGGACGGTTGGGCGGCGCGCTGCAGCCGTCACGGAGAGATCACCTCGGGGCGGTAGTAACCTCTCGCGAATGGACGAGAAAGCAGCGCCGGTGCGCATCGAACCCGTGCCGGAGCCGCCGTACGTCTACGTCTACGTCCGGCCCCGGCCGAAGGTGGTCGTGAAGCGGGACCTGCTGCCGGGCCTGGTGGTGCTGCTGACGACGTTCGCGTTCGGGCTGCCCGCCGCGTACGTCTGGGCGTGGCTCGCCCCGGCCCAGCTCAAGATCGTCTCGGCGCAGGACAACAAGTTCTACCCGATCGGGGTCGAGAGCTACCACCGGCTCGACGCGCTGATGGTGTTCGTGCTGATCGGACTCGGCGCGGGCGCGATCACCGGCATCGCGGTGTGGCTGCTGCGGCAGCGGCGCGGGCCGGTCGTGATGCTCGCGATGACGGCGGGTTCGTTCGCGGCGGCGTGGTTCGCGCAGTACCTGGGCGGATCGCTCGCGGCGGGGAGGTACCCGCTGCCGTCGACGATCAAGCCGAACGACACCCTGCTGGTGGCGCCCGCTCTGGAGACGTGGTGGGGCATCCTGGCGTGGCCGCTGGCGGCCGCGCTGGCGTACGGCTGCTGTGCGGCGTGGAACGGTCTCGACGACCTGGGACGGCGCCTCGGCTGAGGCGCCGTCCTCTGCTCATCCGACGCGGTAGGCGAAGTCCGGCATGTCGGTCACGAACATCTGACCCGGCGCGTGCGTGATCGCGAACGGCGGTTTCGACTTCATCAGCACCGCCTGCGGGGTCACGCCGCACGCCCAGAACACCGGCACGTCACCGGGTTCGTGCTCGACGGCGTCGCCGAAGTCCGGTTCGTCGATGTTGCTGATCCCGAGCATCCGCGGATCGCCCGCGCCCACGGGGGCACCGTGCACCGACGGCATCAGCGCCGTGACCTTGTGTGCGATGTCCACAAGGGACTCCGGAATCCACCGCATCGACACGACCATCGGCCCGTGCAGCCGGCCGGCGGGCCGGCACTGGACGTCCGTGACGAACATTGAGACGTTCTTCTGCTGATCCACGTGCCTCAGCGGCACTCCCGCGCTCTCCAGTGCGGTCTCGAACGTGAAGCTGCACCCGATCAGGAACGTCACCAGGTCGTCGCGCCAGTACTCGGTGGCGTTCTCGGGTTCTGCCACGAGCTCGCCGTTCTCCCAGATCCGGTACCGCGGCGCGTGGGTGCGCACGTCCGCGTCCTGCTTGAGCGCGCTGACCGTCTCACCGGCGTCCAGCACGTCGAGCACCGGGCACGGCTTGGGGTTGCGGTGGGTGAAGAGGAGGAAGTCGTACGCCCAGTCCTTGGGGATGGCGATCAGGTTCGCCTGCGCCTGTCCCGGTGCTTGGCCCGCAGTCGTCATTCCAGCTCCTTGTTCACCGTCTCCGGCAGCCAGAACAGCGCGATGACCGCGATCCCGTACGCCGCCGCCCCGAACAGCATGGCACCGCCGATGCCCAGTTTGTCCGCCATGAACCCGACCGCGCCGGGGAACAGCGCACCGAACGCGCGCCCGAAGTTGTAGGTGAAGCCCTGCCCGGTGCCGCGCAGGCGCGTCGGGTAGAGCTCGGACAGGTAGCTGCCGAAGCCGCTGAAGATCGCGCTCATGCAGAACCCGAGCGGGAAGCCGAGGAACATGACCAACGTGTTGGCACCGTTGGGAATCTGCGTGTACGCGACGATGAGCAGCGCACTGGCGACCGCGAACAGCGTGAAGGTCTTCTTGCGCCCCAGGTAGTCCGTCAGATAACCGCCGCTGACGTACCCGATCCACGCACCGGTGATGAGGAACGCGAGGTAGCCGCCGGTACCGATGATCGTGAGCCCGCGCCCGGTCTGCAGGAACGCCGGCAGCCACGTGGCGAGCGTGTAGTAGCCGCCCTGGACACCGGTCGCGAGCAGCGCGGCGAACAGCGTGGTCTTGAGGATGCCGCCCTGGAAGATCTTGGGGAAGGTGCCGCTCTCCTTGGGCTGCTCCTTCGTCTCCGGCGCGTCGTCGACGTTGCGGCGCACGTAGAAGATGAGGATCGCGGGCAGCGCACCCGTCCAGAACATGATCCGCCACGACCACGCCGGATCGGCCAGCGAGGCGACCAGGGTGTTGATGATGACGGCGAGCCCCCAGCCGACCGCCCAGGCGCTCTGGATGAACGCGACGGTGCGCCCGCGGTACTTCGGCTTGCAGTACTCGGCCACGAGGATCGCGCCGGCCGCCCACTCGCCGCCGAAGCCCAGGCCCTGCAGGGCGCGGAAGATGAGCAACGTCTCGTAGCTCGTCGCGAAACCGCACAGCACGGTGAAGAACGCGTACGCCGCCACCGTGATGATCAGCGTTTTGGAACGGCCGAACCGGTCGGCCATGATGCCCGCCACCGCGCCGCCGATGGCGCTCATCAGCAGCGTGCTCGTGCCCAGCAGCCCGGCTTCGGCCTTGGTGAGGCCGAAGTAGCCGGTGATCGCGACCAGGCTCAGGGGCAGGACCCAGTAGTCGTACGAGTCCAGCCCGTAGCCGCCGAACGCGCCGATGAACGCGCGCCTGCCCTTCTGGCCGAGACTGCGGAACCAGGCGAAACGGCCTGTGTCCTCGGTCGTGGTCGTGCTCATGCGACACCTCGCAGCGTGGTGGAGGAGTGGTCGGGTGTGATGTGGCCCTCAGAGTAAGGATTGTTCAACAATCCCACAAGGCCACAATTCAACGATCCGACGATCGGAGCGCGTTTGCTCGGCTCGATGGCGTCTTGGGGCGGGGCTCAACGGGGTCCCGGGCGAGGGGCGGCGGTCCGTGGAGGGAGGGCTCAACGGGTTCCCAGGTGAGGACTGCGGTCCATCGAGGGAGGGCTCAACGGGTTCCCAGGTGAGGGGCGGCGGTCCGTGGAGGGGAGGCTCGACGGTCGGCGGAGGGGCTCGACTCCGCCGATGAGGGTTCGACGGACTCCGGAGTGAGCGTTTGGGCGTTCGGCGGGTGTGGCTTGGCGGGTTGTGGCGTGGGGCTGGGTGGTCCGCGGGTGCGGGCTCGGCGGGTTGCGGTGTGGGGTTGGGCGGTCCGCGGGTGCGGGCTCGACCAGTTCCTGCAAGGGCGCAACGGTTTCCTGGTGAGGGTTCAGCGGCCTGGACGCACTCGCCGATGTGCTGCCGCGCGCCGAAAAGGTCCTCGTGGAGAAAGCTCACCAATCCAGCGCGAGCGATGAGCCCAGGCTCCTCGTGTCCGCGCTCAGGAGCTTCGCCACGTCGCTAGTTCGGGTTCGGCACGTGCCCGAAGTCCGTCAACGGCACCGGCACCGCCTTCAAAGCGCTGAGGATCCCGGTCTCCCGGTGCAACATCCGCCGGACCAGCCGCAACCGCCGCGCCGGCGACCGCTCCTCCAGCAACCGCTGCCGGTCCTCCACCGGCAGCAGACAGTCGGCGGCCAGCAGGTACGACAGCGCCCCGAGGTCCACGTCCTCGTCCGGCGAAGACCAGTCCTCCCGGTGCCACGCCGCCCCGCAGTACCGCTCGTGCGCCGCCCGCGCCCCGCGTTCCAGGATCGGCACGACCTCGCGCGCCGCCTCGGGCACCGGGGAGTCGTCGAGGTAGTCGACGTGCGCCAGCAGGTACGGCGCGGTCGTCGAGTCCACGTCCAGCAGGCGGAAACGGCGCACTCCGCGCGTCACGATGTCGAAGCGGCCCTCGGGCAGCGGGCGGGCGTCGAGCAGGTCGGCCGAGCAGCCGATGTCGCGCAGGGAGCGGACGTTGTCGGCGCCCACCTCCCAGCCCTCCTTGATGCACACGACGCCGAACGTGCGGCCGAAGAGCGATCCGGTCATCAGGTCGACGACCAGCTGCCGGTAGCGGGGCTCGAAGATGTGCAGCGGCAAAGACGCCCCCGGCAACAGCACCGTGCCCAGGGGGAAGAGCGGAAGCGTCTCGGCCACGCGTCCACGTTACGGGGTGCCACTCCCGCCCGCCGGACGGCCGGATCCCGGCGGCCTCAGCACGGCGAACGGATCGGTCACCTTGATTCCCTTGGCGCTGAACCGGAACAGGGCCGCCGGACGGCCGCCGGACGGGCCGGGGGGAGCGGTGCCGCCGGTGGGTTCCAGCAGCAGGCGGCGGGAGAGGACGCGCTGGAGGTTCGTGGCGGACACGCGGTAGCCCAGGGCCGCGGAGTAGTGGTCGCGCAGCAGCGAGATGGTGAACTCCGGTGGCGCCAAGGCGAAGCCCAGGTTCGTGTACGACAGCTTCGAGCCGAGCCGGTGCCGTGCCCGGTGCACGATCGAGGCGTGGTCGAACGCCATCGGGGGAAGCTTCTCCACGCAGTGCCACGACGTGTCCGCGGGCACCTCGGGGTCGACGTCCGAGGGGACGAGGCCGAGGAACGCCGTCGCCACGACGCGCGGGCCGGGGACGCGGTCGGGGGCGCTGAAGACGGCCAGCTGCTCGACGTGTGACAGTTGTCGCACATCGACTTTTTCTGCCAGCTGCCGGCGGATGGAGGACTCGACGTCCTCGTCGACCCGCAGCTCTCCACCGGGCAACGACCAGCGGTGAGCGTGCGGCTCCCGTGCGCGCTCCCACAGCATGACCTGGAGTGACGCACCTCTCACCCGCAGAACAGCTGCCAGAACTTCATGTCCCACGCCCGCCACTCGGCTGATACTATCGGCGACGTTTTCGACCAATAGGCGAAAACCCGGATCCGAGGAGGCAGCGATGGTCGCTACCGCAACCGTGGAGCGAACCGCGTCAGGTGTGTTCGGTGGAGTCGAGCCGGACGCGGCGTGGCGAGACGAGGTGTTGCGGCTCGCGAAGGAGCGTGACGCCGTCATCCTGGCGCACAACTACCAGCTGCCGGAGATCCAGGACATCGCCCACCACACCGGCGACTCCCTCGCGCTGAGCCGGATCGCGGCGCAGTCCGACGCGCAGACCATCATCTTCTGCGGCGTGCACTTCATGGCCGAGACCGCGAAGATCCTCAGCCCGGAGAAGACCGTGCTGATCCCGGACGAGCGCGCGGGCTGCTCGCTCGCCGACTCGATCACCGGTGCGCAGCTGCGCGAGTGGAAGGCGCAGCACCCCGGCGCGGTCGTCGTGTCCTACGTGAACACCACCGCCGAGGTGAAGGCCGAGACGGACATCTGCTGCACGTCGTCGAACGCCGTCGACGTGGTGCGCTCGATCCCCGCCGGCCGCGAGGTGCTGTTCTGCCCGGACCAGTTCCTGGGCGCGCACGTCAAGCGCGAGACCGGCCGCGAGAACCTGCACATCTGGGCGGGCGAGTGCCACGTGCACGCCGGTATCAACGGTCCTGAGCTGGCCGAACGCGCCGCCGCGAACCCGGACGCGGACCTGTTCATCCACCCGGAGTGCGGCTGCGCCACGAGCGCGCTCTACCTGAGCGGCGAGGGCATCGTGCCGTCGGAGAAGGTCAAGATCCTCTCGACCGGCGACATGATCACCGCCGCGCGCAGCACGAACGCCCGCAAGGTGCTCGTCGCGACCGAGGTCGGCATGCTGCACCAGCTGCGCAAGGCCGCGCCGGAGATCGACTTCCGCGCCGTCAACGACCGCGCGTCCTGCACCTACATGAAGATGATCACGCCGGCCGCGCTGCTGCGTTGCGTGCGTGAGGGTCTGGACGAGGTGCACGTGGACCTGGAGACCGCCAAGCGCGCGCAGGGCGCCGTGCAGCGGATGATCGAGATCGGCCAGCCCGGCGGCGGTGAGTGATGGCCGCGCGCTGGGAAGCGCGGGCCGACCTGATCGTGGTCGGTACGGGCGTGGCGGGTCTCACCGCCGCGCTGCGGGCTCGTGAGCTGGGACTTCGCGTCCTGGTCGTCACGAAGGCCGCGGGCGACGACGGCAACACGCGCTGGGCTCAGGGCGGCGTCGCCGTCGTCATGGAGGACCAGCACGACCCCGGCGACTCCGTTGCCAAGCACATCGAGGACACGCTGACGGCGGGCGCGGGCCTCTGCGACGACGTGGCGGTCGCGGCGATCATCTCGGACGGACCTGCCGCGGTCGCCCGGTTGCGCGAGCGCGGTGCCGAGTTCGACGCGAAGCCGGACGGCCTGCTGGAACGCACCCGCGAAGGCGGCCACAGCGCGTTCCGCGTCGTGCACGCCGGCGGTGACGCGACCGGTGCCGAGGTGGAACGCGCGCTGCTGAAGGCCACTGTGGACGGACGGGTTCCCCTGCTGGAGAACCACGTCGCGGTCGACGCGGTCAAGACGCCGCTCGGCGCGGTCGCCGGCCTGCTGGTGCTCGACGGCAACGGTGTGCCCGGTGTGCTCACCGCTCCCGCCGTGCTGCTCGCGACCGGTGGCATCGGCCAGATGTACCAGGCGACCTCGAACCCGTCCGTCGCGACGGGTGACGGTCTCGCGCTGGCTCTGCGTGCCGGTGCGCTGGCGGCGGACGTCGAGTTCATCCAGTTCCACCCGACCGTGCTCTACACCGGACGCGGCGCGCGGGGGCGTTGCCCGCTCGTCACGGAGGCCGTGCGCGGCGAGGGCGCCGTGCTGGTCGACGCGACCGGCGCCCGCGTGATGAAGGGCGTGCACCCGCTGGAGGACCTCGCCCCGCGCGACGTCGTGGCGGCGGCGATCACCCGGCACATGGCGCTGGAGCCCGGCGGCGTCGACGACCACGTCTTCCTGGACGCGACGTCCTTGCACGACATGGCTTCCCGCTTCCCGACCGTCCACGCGGCCTGCGTGTCCGTGGGCATCGACCCGGCGGTGGACCCGATTCCCGTTGCCCCAGCGGCACACTTCGCCTGCGGTGGCGTGGTCTCGACCGTGGACGGACGCACCGGCGTCACCGGTCTGTACGCCGTCGGCGAGGTCGCTCGCACCGGCCTGCACGGCGCGAACCGCCTGGCGTCCAACAGTCTGCTCGAAGGCCTGGTCTGCGGCACCCGCGCCGCCGAGGCCGTGGCCTCCGACCTGGCGGTGGGATTCATCGCGCCCGTTCGCGCGGTGGATCCCGTGCTGCCCACGGCTCCGGTCGCCGACCGGGACATGCTCCAGCGCGTGATGTCGCGGTACGCCGCGATCGGCCGTGACGCGGAAGGTCTCGCCGTCGTCGGCTCGGTGCTCGACGTGTCCACTGTGGACAAGCAGCTCGAGTCGCGCGAACTGGTCGAGGACGCGGCGCTGACCCTGGCCGCACGCGCCCTGATCGCCGCGGCCCAGGAACGCACCGAGTCGCGCGGTTGCCACGTCCGCACGGACTTCGTGGAGCGGTCCGAGGCGTGGCAACGCAGTCAGCTCGTCCGGCTCACCCCGACCGGTCAGCCCGTGCTGGCCGATCCTGTTCTGGCAGAGGGTGTCGCATGACCATCGACTGGGACGACGCGAACCGGGTCATCCAGCTCGCGTTGGAGGAGGACCTCCGCTACGGCCTGGACGCCACGACGCTGGCGACCGTGCCGGAGAAGGCGGTGGCCACCGCGGAGATCACGCCACGCGCTTCCGGTGTGCTGTGCGGTGTTTCCATTGCGCGGGCGGCGTTCCAGCGCTACCTGCCGGAGATCGAGGTGCTCTCGGAGGCCTCCGACGGGGACAAGGCGGTGCCCGGCGAGCCCGCACTGGTGCTGAGCGGTCGCACCCGCGGCCTGCTCACCGTCGAACGCACGGCGCTGAACCTGATCTGCCACCTGTCCGGCATCGCCACGCAGACCGCCCGCTGGGTCGACGCGATCGAGGGCACCGGCGCGGCGGTCCGGGACTCGCGCAAGACGTTGCCAGGGCTCAGGTTGCTGCAGAAGTACGCGGTCCGGTGCGGTGGCGGCGTGAACCACCGGATGGGCCTCGGCGACGCGATCCTCATCAAGGACAACCACGTCGCCGCGGCGGGTTCGGTGGGCGCCGCGATCCGTGCGGCCCGTGAGCACGCGCCGGAACTGCTGATGGAGGTCGAGGTCGACAGCCTCGACCAGCTCGACGAGGCGATCGCCGAGGGCGCGGAACTGGTGCTGCTGGACAACTTCACGCCCGAGCAGTGCGCTCAGGCCGTTGCCCGCAGGCCGGCGAACGTGAAGCTGGAGGCGTCCGGCGGGCTCACGCTGGACGTGGCCCGCCGGTACGCCGAGACCGGCGTGGACTACCTCGCTGTCGGCGGTCTCACGCACTCCAGCCCGTCACTCGACCTCGGCCTGGACCTCCGCTAGCGGCCGTCACTCGAAGGAACAACCCGGATTCGGCTCGTCGCGCGACAACGGCGCGCCGGCCGGGTTGACGTACAGCACGTCGAGCACCATCGGCTCGGTGCCGAGGTTGCGTCCGATGTGCACCTGGTGCGGGTGCTCGGTCAGCGTGTCACCTCGGCGGTTCACGAAGGTCGTCGTGCAGTCGGACTCGGTCCGGGTCAGCACTCCCTGCTTCACGAAGGCGTAGAGCGTGCCGTCGTGGTGGTGCCAGCCGGTGCTGCCACCGGCCTCGATGGTGATCTCGCGGAGGACGTAGTCGCGGTCACCGGCGGTCCACTGGGCGAGGATCTTGCCGGTCACCCCGCGCGAGGGCGTCGCGCTGGCAACGCCCGAGAACAACAGCAAAGCGGCCACTACAGCCGAAACGATGCGCATGAGATCAACGTAGCCGCCGGTTCGCCAGCACGGGCAGCACCTCACGTGCTTGTTCCACCGCCGCGAGATCGAGGTCCACGGCCGCGACGGAGGGCTGCTCCGAGAGCTGCACGACCACGTTCCCGAACGGGTCGGCGACGGTCGAGTACCCGATCCCGGTCGGCGCGGACGAACCCAGCTCGCCGGGGTACGCCTGCCCGCACGCCACGACGAACGACGTGCAGTCCAGCGCGCGCGCCCGCACGAGGAGCTCCCACTGCTCCTTCTTGCCGGGCCCCGCACCCCACGACGCTCCGACCAGCACCGCCGACGCACCCTTGTCCGCCAGGGCGCGGAAGAGCTCGGGGAAGCGAATGTCGTAACAGGTGGCCACGCCCAAGGTGACCCCGTCGAGCTCGAAGGTCACGACGTCCGAACCGGGCGCGACCGTGCGCGACTCCTGGAACCCGAACGCGTCGAACAGGTGGATCTTGTCGTAGCCGAGGTGGATGTCCGGCCCGGTCACCAGCAGCGTGTTCGTCACTCGGTCGCCGGACGGCGTGAACATGCCCGCCACCACCACGACGTCGTGCTGTGCCGCGATCTCGTGCACGGCAGACGCCCACGGACCGTCCAGAGGCTCGGCAACGGGGCCGAGAGGCACGCCGAAGCGGCACATCGTGGCTTCCGGCAGGAGGACGACCCGTGCGCCGTCGGCTCTGCGCACCGCGTCGCGGACGAGCTCCAGGTTGGACCTGGGGTCGGTGGTGGAGCTGATCTGACTCACGGCGATCCGCATGGGGCTCACTGTAGGGTCCGACTCGTGCGTTCCCCACTGCTCCTCGTCGTGTTGCTGGCCGTCGCGGGCTGCACCGAGACCGCCGCTCCCCGCCCGGACGGTGGGTCGAACGGCACGTCGATCGTGCTCGCCGACCGCGACGAGCCGGCCACGCTCAACCCGTTGCTCGGCTACGGCGCGCAGGGCGTGTCCAAGATCTACGACGGGCTCGTCGAGCACCGCCAGGACGGTTCACTGGGGCCGCAGCTCGCCGCCGACCTGCCGGAACCTGCCGCGGACGGGCTGAGCTGGACGGTGAAGCTGCGCGGCGACGTGAAGTTCACCGACGGCAGCACGTTCGGGGCCGAGGACGTCGTCGCCACCTACACCGCCGCGCTGCAGAACCCGGTCAAGGAGCGGTTCAGCACGCTCAAGAGCGTCGAGCAGGTCGACCCGTCCACGGTCCGCTTCAACCTGACCCAGCAGCACGCCGCGTTCCCGCACCTGCTCGTGCTCGGGATCCTGCCCAGCGAGCAGGCGCGGCCGGACGGGCAGCCCGTCGGCACCGGCCCGTACAAGGTCACCGACTGGAAGAAGGGCGACCGGCTGCTGCTGGAGGCCAACGACAGCTACTTCAACGGCGTGCCGAAGATCAAGAAGGTGACTGTCGTCTTCGTGACCGACGACAACCAGCGCGCGCGTCGCATGCAGGACGGCGAGTTCGACGGCACGGTGCTGCCGCCCAAGATCGCGGAGCCGTTCGCGGGGAAGTCCGGCCTGACCGTCCAGCACCACCGCAGCGCCGACTACCGCGCCGTGCGGCTGCCCGCGGCCAACCCCGTGACCGGCAACCCGGCCATCCGCCTCGCGCTGAACTACGCCACCAACCGCCAGGGCATGATCGACAGCTTGCTGGACGGCAAGGGCACCATCGCGTACACGCCGGTGCCGGACGCGTTGGCCGAGGAGTTCGACCCGACCGCGAAGTTCCGCTTCGACAAGACCGAGGCGGCCCGGCAGCTCGACGCGGCCGGGTGGGTCGCCGGCGGGGACGGCATCCGGGTCCGCGAGGGCGTGGCGGCCCGCTTCACGCTGATGTACCCGCTCGGCGACGACCTGCGGGCCGACCTGGCCACGGCGTTCGCGGCCGACGCCAAGGCGGTGGGCGTGGACGTGCAGCTCGCCGGTCTGTCGTGGGAGGCGATCCGGCCGCGCATGGGCCAGGACGCGCTGCTGTACGGCGACGGCTCGCCGTTCGACCCGGACCTGATGCTCTACGACCTGCGCGGCCAGGGCAGCCCCGCCGCCGACGCGGCGCTGGAGAACGGCCGCAAGCTCATCGACCCCGCTCAGCGGGCGGTGGCGTACAAGCTCTTCCAGCAGGCGTACCTCGCGGCGCCGTCGATGGTGGTGCTGGTCTTTCCCGAGCACGCGTACGTGATGCGCGACTCGTGGAACGGCTACCAGGCCGTGGTGGACCCGAACTCCTACGGCGCGCTGGCCTGGGGGCCGTGGTGGAACCTGGAGAAGTGGGAGCCTAAGTAGTCCTGGCGTTGATCTCGCGGACGGCCTGTTGAGGGTCGTCCGCCCAGAACTCGACGCGTTCCACCTGCTTCGGCCCGGTCTTGCCGAGGTCGACCAGCTGCGGCTCGTGGAACGGCACCGACACGTTCGTCCTGGTCAGCGACTGGATGACGAGCGCGTCACCGATCACCTCGACGCTGCGCTGACCCTTGTGGGTGCGCTCGGCGACCTGTGCCGCGCCGAGGTCCGCGGTCGGGATGCGCCAGTCGAAGAACCCGAGCTGGCGCAACCGCAGTTCGTCTGCGGAGATGGTGTGTGGCTGGCGGTACAGCACGTAGAGAGCGCCCACACACACGACGGCGTTCAGCACGCCGAGCACGATCAACGTGATGAGCAGCCACGGGATGTCCAGGGCAAACGCGACCAACGCGATCCCGACCGCCGTGATGATCAGGAACCGCAGGTATCGCGGGCGCATGCGCTTGCCGTAGGGGATCTCCACCATGCGGCCGAGCCTATTTCCGCAGTGCGCGCACCATCTCGCCGGGGTTGTCCGCCCAGAACTCGATCTTCGTCACCTCGTGCACGCCGCGCCGGCCGAGGTCGACCTCCTGCGGCTCGGTGAGGTCGACCCGGACGTTGGTGGAGTTGGAGATCTCGAGGACGAGGGTTCCGTCCACAACGGACCGGGTCTTGTTCAGCGACCGGCTGGTCATGCCCTGCGTCACGGTTCCGATGGCGGCCAACGGGATCCGGTACTCGAACTCGCGCGCGTACCGCAGCCACAGGTAGTCGTCGTCGATCTCGTGCTTGAACCTGTGGAGCATCCAGAGCAGCCACGCGAGCAGGCCCGCGCTCAGCAGCCCGAACGCGAGCAGCACGGCTCTGAGCCAGAACCACGGGATGAGCAGGTCGACGAGCAGGATCTCCACGGGCGTGAGCACGAGGAAAACCCACAGGAAAGGTCGTAGTTGAGCGCTGTACCCGAACGAGCGATCCCCCATGCACTCCATGGTGGCAGAGTGGGGGAAGTGAGTGACCTGATCTTCCTGGACAGTGCCGGTTCGTCCATCCCGCCCGCTCCCGTCGTGGACGAGGTCATCGGGCATCTTCGCCGGGAAACGGAGATCGGCGGGTACCGCGCCGCCGCGGAACGCCGGGACGACCTGGAGGCGGGTTACGGCGTCCTCGCTGAGTTCTTCGGGTGTCACCCGTCCGAGGTCGCTTTCACGGACAGTGCAACTCGATCATGGCTGGCGGCGTTCGACGCCGTGCCCCTGGAAGCCGGGGACCGAATTCTTGTCACCGAGGTCGAATACGGTGGCAATGCGATCCCGGTTCTGCGCCGAGCGGCGGAGACCGGGGCGAGTGTCGAGGTCATCCCTTCCGACATCCGCGGACAGGTCGATCTCGACGCCCTGAACCTTGACAACCGAGTCAAGCTGATCTCGCTCGTGCACGTGCCGACGAACAGCGGCTTGGTCAACCCGGTCAACGACGTCAGAGCGGCGGCTCGTGAGGTCGGTGCGCTGGTGTTGCTCGACGCCTGCCAGTCGACCGGGCAGCTCGATCTGCGTGGCCTCGACTACGACATGTTGGCGTGTACAGGTCGTAAGTGGCTGCGCGGACCGCGCGGCACCGGTGCGCTGGTCGTCCGCGACGAGGTGCGGGAAAGGCTCCGGCCGCGGCTGGTGGACCTGCACAGCGGCGTCTGGACCGGGCCGATGGAGTACCGGCTGCGCGACGACGCTCGGGTGTTCGAGCTGTGGGAGTGCAGCATCGCCGACCGGCTCGGCATGATCGCGGCCGCGCGGTACGCCCTCGACAAGGGGCTGGACGTGATCGAGGCCGAGGTCGCGGACCGTGCCAAGCGTTTGCGCGAGGGCTTGCGGGCCATCGACGGTGTCACCGTGCGCGATCTCGGTGAACGCCAGTCGGGCATCGTCACCTTCACGTCGGAGAGGATGCCGGCGATGGAGCTGAAGGACCGGCTCTGGGAGCAGGACGTGGCCGTCACGGTGTCGCAGCGCGGTTCGACGATGATCGACATGACGAAGCGGGGCCTGGACGAAGTAGTGCGGGCGTCCCCGCACTACTTCGTCACTCCTGAGGAGATCGATCAGGCGCTGGACCGCATCACCAGGATCAGCAGGTCTGGTTGATGACCCGCTTCACGCAGTCCGAGTAGCTGACGAACAGGTCGACGGCGCGGTCGTTGCGAGACGTCTGCGCCGCGATGACCGTGTCACGCGGGTAGAAGCCGTTGAGGCCGCCGCTGCTCGGGTACATCTCGTAGGTGTACGACCAGATCTTGTGGACGCCCCACATCCAGTCGTCGATTGTGCCGTCGGTGATGTACAGGTCGCTCGCCTGCTCGGGCGTGTAGCCGTTGAGGGCCGCCATCTGCCGGCCGAGCGTCTGGAACGCCCGTGCTTCATCGGCGTTGAGGCCGGTGTCGGTGTCCGCGTTGGTGTAGCCGTACGGCCACAGCACGAGCTCCGAGAACGAGTGGAAGTCGATGTTCGTCTTGATCTGCTGGACGCCACCGACGACCCGCGAGTTCACGAAGTTCTTGATGACGTTGGTCTCCGGCGCGGAGAAGGCCGCCGTGCCGCGGTAGGTGTCCGACGTCGAGCTGCCGCTGGAACCGCCGCAGCAGCCCCACTTGTAGCCCCAGTTGCGGTTGAGGTCGGTGCCGTTGCCCTGGCGGTTCTTGCGCCACCCGCGGAACGATCCGGTGGCGATGTCGTACTCGACGCCGTCCGGGTTCACCATCGGGATGAACCAGATCTCGCGGGTGTCCACCAGGTTCTTGATCGCAGGGGTGGCGTAGTTGTCGGTGTAGCGCTTGATGATCTGCAGGCACTGCTCGACCGTCAGGTGCTCACGGGCGTGCTGGTTGCAGGTGAAGATCACTTCGGGCTCGCTCTCGTCGGTCGCGACGTTGTCGCTGACCTTGAGGGCCCAG
Organism: Lentzea aerocolonigenes; assembly: GCF_000974445.1. Taxonomy (GTDB): domain Bacteria; phylum Actinomycetota; class Actinomycetes; order Mycobacteriales; family Pseudonocardiaceae; genus Lentzea; species Lentzea aerocolonigenes. The sequence continues at coordinate 340,323 of NZ_BBOJ01000017.1, read as the reverse complement.
ATGTCCCGGTTCTGGTAGCTCTTGCCGATGCTGCGCAGGCTCGCGAGCGTCGGGTGGTCGCGCACCGTCTGCTGCAGCTCCGCGGTCATCTCCGCGAAGTTGTGGTAGCCGGTGTAGCCGGACGGGAAGTCCTGGGTGCCGATCTGGCCGGGCTGCGGGTCCTTGAAGTCGACCTTGCCGAGGCTCTTGAGCTGCTGCTCGAAGTCTCCGACGTACTTGAGCGGCAGCCCGGTCGCCTGCAGGGCCTTGTACTGGGACTTGTCCGCGACCACCGACATCGTCGTGAGCTTGGTCGCACCGAGCACGTCGACGCCGGTCTGGGCGATCTGCGTGCGCTCGGCCGAGGTGTTCGCGGTGACTTCCAGCAGATAGCGTCCGGAATCGGCGGTGCTGGGCGTCGCCATGCCCGCGACCAGCACGGGCAGGCAGACTGCGAGCACTGCGGCGATCTTGCCGCGGCTCTTGCTGAACATCGTTCCTCCATCATCAGCAGGGGTTTGCGACGGAGTGGTGCTCGACTGAGCGTGGCTGTGCTGTCACGGGGTGAGGTAGCGCCGTTAGCGGGCTGACCGTTGACAGAATTCGGCAGGAACTACCCTGGTGGGCATGCTCAGCCGCACCGACCTGCGAGGTCGCACCACGACTCCGGCCGAACTGCGCGCCGCGTTGCCGCGCGCCGAGGTGGACGTGGACGCGGTGCTGCATCACGTGCGTCCGGTGGTGGACGCGGTCGCGGCTCGTGGTGTCGAGGCCGTCATGGAGTACACCGAGAAGTTCGACGGTGTTCGTCCCGCTTCGGTCCGTGTGCCCGCTTCTGAGCTTTCGTCCGCTTTGGCCTCGTTGGACCCGGCCGTGCGCGAGGCGCTCGAAGAGGTGATCGTGCGCACCCGGCGCGTGCACGACGACCAGCGTCGCACCGACACGACCACGCAGGTCGTGCCCGGCGGCACCGTCACGGAGAAGTGGGTGCCGGTCGCGCGCGTCGGTCTCTACGCGCCCGGCGGTCTGGCGGTCTACCCGTCGACGGTCGTGATGAACGTGGTCCCCGCGCAGATCGCCGGCGTCGAGTCGCTGGTGGTGTGCTCGCCGCCGCAGGCCGAGTTCGGCGGCCTGCCGCACCCGACGATCCTGGCCGCCGCGGCGCTGCTCGGCGTCGACGAGGTGTGGGCGGTGGGTGGCTCCCAGGCCATGGCGCTGATGGCGTACGGCGGCGTGGACACCGACGGCGGTGAGCTGGCTCCGGTCGACGTCGTCACCGGTCCCAGCAACATCTACGGGACCGCGGCCAAGCGGTTGCTGCGCGGTCTGATCGGCATCGACTCGGAGGCCGGGCCGACCGAGATCGCGATCCTCGCCGACTCGTCCGCCGACCCGGTACACGTGGCCGCCGACCTGATCAGCCAGGCCGAGCACGACCCGCTGGCCGCCTCGGTGCTGGTGACGGACTCCGTCGAACTGGCAGACGCGGTGGACGTCGAGCTGGAACGCCAGATCAGTGCCACCAAGCACCAGGAGCGGATCCGCACGGCGCTGGGCGGCAAGCAGTCCGGCGTGGTTCTGGTGTCCTCTGTGGACGAAGGCGTGCGGGTCGTCGACGCCTACGCCGCCGAGCACCTGGAGATCCAGACGCGCGACTCCCGTGAGGTGGCGGCGCGGATCCGGTCCGCCGGCGCGATCTTCGTGGGTGCGCATTCGCCGGTGTCGCTCGGCGACTACTGCGCGGGCTCGAACCACGTGCTGCCCACCGGTGGCTGCGCGCGGCACTCGTCCGGGCTGTCCGTGCAGACGTTCCTGCGCGGCATCCACGTGATCGACTACTCCGAGGAAGCACTGCGGGAGGTCGCGGACAAGGTCGTCGCGCTGGCCAACGCGGAGGATCTGCCCGCGCACGGGCAGGCCGTCACGGCGAGGTTTCCCCAGAAGGGAACTGGAAAAGCATGAAGCCAGTGGTTGGTGCGCGGGTGGAGCTGTCCGACCTGCCCCTGCGCGAGGATCTGCGCGGCCGCACGCCCTACGGTGCGCCGCAGCTCGACGTGCCGTACCGGTTGAACACCAACGAGAACCCGTACGCGCCGACGGACGCGCTGGCCGCGGACGTGGTGGCGGCCGTCGCGGAGATCGCTGGTGAGCTGCACCGGTACCCGGACCGCGACGCGGTGGCGTTGCGGGAGGACCTGGCGGCGTACCTGACCGAGGCGACGTCGGTGACGCTGACGTCCGAGAACGTGTGGGCCGCGAACGGGTCGAACGAGATCCTCCAGCAGATCCTGCAGGCGTTCGGCGGGCCCGGCCGGGTCGCGCTGGGCTTCGAGCCGTCGTACTCGATGCACCCGATCATCGCCGCGGGCACCCGCACGGAGTGGTCGCCGACGCCTCGCCGGCAGGACTTCTCGCTGGACGTGGAGAAGGCCGCCGCGGTGATCGCGGAGACGCGGCCGGACGTCGTCTTCGTGACGTCGCCGAACAACCCGACGGGGCAGTCGATCCCGCTGGACGACCTGCGCCTGCTGATCGCGTCCACGACGGGCATGATCGTGGTGGACGAGGCCTACGCGGAGTTCTCCCCGCAGAAGAGCGCGATCGAGCTGCTCGACGAGTACGGCTCGCGGCTGATCGTCTCGCGCACGATGTCGAAGGCCTTCGCGTTCGCCGGAGGCCGTCTCGGCTACCTCGCCGCCGCACCGGCCGTCGTCGACGCGCTGCAGCTGGTGCGCCTGCCGTACCACCTGTCGGCGCTGACCCAGGCGGCGGCGCGAGCATCGCTGCGGCACGCGTCGGAAACGCTGGGTTCGGTCGCACTGCTCGCGGCCGAGCGCGACCGGGTGGTGTCGGCGTTGACGGACATGGGTTTCCAGGTCGTCCCCTCGGACGCGAACTTCGTGCTGTTCGGCTGGTTCGAGAACGCGCGCGAGGTCTGGAAGTCCTATTTGGACCACGGCGTGCTCATCAGGGACGTCGGAATCGCGGGTCACCTGCGGGTGACCATCGGAACGCCCGAGGAGAACGACGCTTTCCTCGCGGCCAGCAAGGAGGTCAGCCGGTGAGTCGTGTGGGCAAGGTGGAGCGCACCACCAAGGAGTCGTCGGTCTACGTGGAGATCGACCTGGACGGCACCGGCCAGGTCGAGATCAGCACCGGCGTGCCGTTCTACGACCACATGCTCACCGCGTTCGGCGTGCACGGCTGCTTCGACCTGATCGTCCGCGCCACCGGCGACACGCACATCGACGCCCACCACTCGGTGGAGGACATCGCGATCGTGCTGGGCCAGGCGCTGCGGGAAGCGCTGGGGGACAAGAAGGGCATCCGCCGCTTCGGCGACTGCTGGATCCCCATGGACGAGACCCTGGCGCACGCGTCGGTCGACGTCTCCGGCCGCCCTTACACCGTGCACCGCGGCGAGCCCGAGCAGTTCAACTCGTTCGTGATCGGCGGCAACTACCCGTTCGTGCTGAACCGGCACGTGTTCGAGTCCCTGGCCTTCCACGCCCAGATCGCTCTGCACGTGCGCGTCGAGTACGGCCGCGACCCGCACCACATCGCGGAGGCCGAGTACAAGGCGATCGCGCGTGCCCTGCGCGCGGCCGTGGAGCCCGACCCGCGCGTCGGCGGCATCCCGTCGACCAAGGGCGTGCTCTGATGCCGAAAGAGGTCGTCGTCATCGGCCTGCTGGCCCTCGCGGGCTTCCTGGCCGGTGGCGTCTACTCGACGTGGAAGACCGCCAAGTTCATGGCGATCATCCTGCTGGTGCTGCTCGTCCTGGCGGTCGGCGGCGCGGTTCTCTGGCTCGTCTAGAGGTACCGGGCCACCACGTTGGTGACCACGCGGACGCCCCAAGTGGACTGCTTCACATGGGGCGCACGCCGCAAGCACGCACCCGGCGCCGGGTCCACGCGTGGTGGTGAGCGCACGACTGTGGTGGGGCGCATGACGGTGGGCGCACGCACGGTGCAGCAGGGACGTGCGGTGGCAGGCGGCTGTACGCACTCGGCGGCAGGCGGTCCTACAGCACGCGCGAGTGGTACCCGGCCGTGCGCACGCGGCGGCTGGCGGCCCTACACGTGCGCGAGTGGCCTGCGGCCGTGCGCACCCGGCGGCAGGCGGCCCTACACGCGCGAGTGGCACCCAGCCGAACACACGCGGCGGCAGGCGGCTGTACGCACTCGCGGCGGCAGGCGGTCGTACGCGCGTAGTGGCGGGCGGCCGTGGGCTACCAGCTCACCGCCGATCACGCCGATCATGCGGTGCCGGGGCGTGCCAGAGCGGCAAGTGCCGGATGGCGGCCGGACGGCGCGGTGCTGTGGCTCATTCAGTCCCGAACCCTCAGAATCGAGCGCGTGGGCGAGCCTGACTACGACGCGTTCATCTCGTACAGCCGAGCTCTCGACGGGACCCTCGCCCCGACGCTGCACCGCGGTGTCCAGCGGTTCGCGAAGCCCTGGTACCGGCTGCGCGCCCTGCGGGTCTTCCTCGACGACGCCGGCCTGTCGGCCAATCCCGGCCTGTGGACGTCGATCGAGGATGCCCTCGGCAGGTCGCGCTGGCTGATCCTGCTGGCCTCGCAGGAGGCCGCCGCGTCGCAGTGGGTGGGCCGCGAGCTCGAGTGGTGGCTGGAGCACCGGTCCGCGCAGCGGATCCTCGTCGTGCTGACTTCCGGCGAGTACTCCCAGGCCGTGCCCGCCGCGGTTCGCAGGGCGCTGGGTGAGGAACCGCGTTGGGTCGACCTGCGCTGGTTGCGTGAGGCCGACCAGGTGGATGACTCGAACCCGCGGCTGCGCGAGTGCGTCGCGGACATCGCGAGTGCCGTGCGCGGGGTGCCGAAGGACGACCTGGTCGGGGAGCACGTCCGCCAGCACCGCCGGGCCGTCCGGCTGGCACGGGGTGCGGTGGTGGCGTTGGCGGTGCTGATGGTGGGTGTGCTGGTCGCGGCGTTCATCGCGGTCGGCCAGCGCAACGACGCTGTTGCCCAGGCGCGCACCGCCACTGCTCGCGGTCTGGCGTCGGCGGCGGTCGCTAACCTGCGCACCGATCTCGCGCTGAGCCAGGTGCTGGCCGCCGAGGCGTACCGGGTGGAGCCGAACCCGCAGACGCGGTCCGCGTTGTTCTCCGCGTTGACCGCGTCGCCGCAGCTCGACCGGTACCTGCAGGTGGGTGGTGAGGTGTCCGCGCTGGCCGCGTCGGCGGACGGCGAGGTCGCGGTCGCGGGTACTCGGGACGGCCGCGTCGTGCGGCTGGAGCTGTCGTCGGGCCGGCGTGCCGAACAGAAGGTCGGCGAGCGTCCTGTGACGGCGGTGGCGGCTTCCGCGGACGGCGGTGTGGTCGCCGCGTTCGGCGCGGGCGGTGCGTTGCGTTGGGACGTTTCTGGTGCCACGCAAGCGATCGACACGCCCGACGAGCTGTTCGACGGTCTGGTCGCGGTCTCGCCGTCCGGACGCTTCACCGCCGTCTACAGCACCGTGAAAGTGGATGTGGACGACAACGGACGCACCCGCGGGCACCGAGTCCTCCACGACGGGCAGACGGGCCAGCGAGCTGAGCGGTACGACACGACCTTTCCGCTGGACGCGCTGAGGATGCCCGGCGAGGACGTGCTGGTGGAACAGTCACTGCGCGACTCGGTCCGGCGCGATCGGGCGACCCTGGACGTCAGGGCGGTCGCCGAGGGCAACACGTTGCCGGCCAACGCTTTCTGGGTGGGCCTCTCGGGCAACGGTGACTACTTCGGCTACTCGATGGCAGGCAGGGGCAGTCTCTGGCGCACGACCCAGCCGACCGAGAACGTGGAGATCCGGGGAGGCAGGGGCAACCCGTCCGCCGTGGCGATCACCAACGACGGCGCGCGCATGGCCGTCGCGGACACCGGCGCGATCCACGTCTACGACACCACCGGCCCGAACGCGGGCGAGCGGACGCAGCTCGAAGGCAACACCGAGACGCCGTTCGTGGAGTTCCTGGGCGACGACAACCACCTCCTGACGGCGTCGCGCGACCGGCTGGTCGTCTGGGACCTGACTCGCAACACGCGCATCGGTTCCGCTCTGCCGACGCGGGTTCCGCTGTCGTGCAGGGCGTGTCCACCGCCGCGCATCTCCGAGTCGCACGGGAAGTTGGCGGTGGCGACGAGCAACGAGATCGTGGTCGGGTCGCACTCCGAGTCGATCGATCCCAACAGCGTGTTCGGGCCGGTGGTGTGGAGCGCGGACGGCGACGAGGTCTTCGTCGTGACGGCGCCGGAGGGCATCGGGGAGACCTGGGAGGCGCGCGACGGGCTGCGCCGGGCAAAGCGGTGGAAGGGCGACGTCGCGGCCGACTACGTGCTCGCGATGGGGGTGTCCGCGGACAACCGGCGGCTGGTCACCGTGAACGAGCGTGGTGACGTGCAGGTTTTCGAGGGCGACGAGCTGTCTTCCGTCCGCACGATCTCGCTGGAACGCGGTGTTGAGCAGAAGGGCTGGCCGCCGGACAGCCACATCGCCGCCGTGAGCGCGGACACGACGACCGCCGCCGTCGTCACGTCGGACACGGTGGTGCTCGTCGACACGACGACGGGCGCGCGGCGCGACCTCGTCGGAGGAAAGGCCGACGCCGTGGCGTTCACCAGCGACGGCCTCGTGGTGCAACGGGCGGGCACCGTCGAGGTCTGGGACGCGGCGGGTGGTTCACGGCGACGCGAGGTCCCGCGTGATCCGAGCTACCTGCCGGGCATCGCGGCCAACCCCGGTGCGACGCTGGCCGCTCAGCTGCGGCGGGACTACGTGCTGGCCGTGACCGACCTCGTCACCGGCGAGCTGATCGGCCAGGTGCCCGTCGCCGGTGAGGCCGAGAGGTTCGGGCAGGTCGGCATGGCGTTCGCGGGGGAGCACGCGGTCGTCACCGCGGTCTCGGACACCCCACTGTTGCGGTGGGACCTCTCGGAAGAGAACTGGGTGCGCGCGGCCTGCGCGTCGGCGGGGCGCGACCTGACGACCGACGAGTGGCGGCGCTACGTCGGCACGTCGCCGCCCGACGATCTCACCTGCGGGTGAGCACCCAGTGGAACGTGGCCGGGTCCGGTTCGTGCATGGTCACCAGGTCGTCGAGGTCGTGCGGCTTGAGCCAGCGCGCGATCTTCGCGATGAGGCCGGACTGCTCGGCCCGCGGCACGTGCAGGATCGAGTAGAACGCGCGGATGCCGTCGAACGAGCCGTCCGGGAAGTCGAGTGCGGTCATGTCCGCCTTCTCGAACCGCGCCGCAGCCCAGTTCGAGGACTTGCGCCCGACTCGACGACGCGCTTCACGCCGGGCTGAGGTAGCGCGCGGGCACGTGCTGGGTGAGCCACACGCCGTTGGCGCTGAGCCGGAACTCGTGGCCGTCCTCGTGCATCGTCTTCGCGTCGACCGTGAGGATCAACGGCCGCCCGCGCCGCGCGCCGACCCTGCGCGCGGTCTCGCGGTCGGGGGAGAGGTGCACGTCGTGGCGCGACATGGGGCGCAGGCCGTCGCGCATGATGTCGTCGAGGAACTGCGCGACCGTGCCGTGGAACAGGGTGTCCGGCGGGGTGGCGGTGGGCAGGCCGAGGTCCACCTCGACGCTGTGGCCCTGGTTCGCGCGGATGCGGTCGCCGTCGATCGTGAAGCGCTTCTTGTCGTTGTTGTCCACGACTTCGCGCAGGTCGGCCTCGGTGACGCCGAGCGCGGTCAGCAGGTCGGCCACGGGCACCCAGCCCGCCGGGTCGAGGGTGAGGCCGACGCGCTCGGGCTTGTGCCGGAGCGCTTTGGACATCCGCTTCGAGAGGCGGATCATTCTGTCTTCTTCCATTTGCCCCTCAGGAAACCACAGCGCGTCCAGCCGTTTTAGAGCGTGCCGCCTTCGAGGACCGGCTTGAGCTTGGGCGCACCGGGCCCGTGCGAGGCCTGCTCGTCGTCGATGTTCTGCAGAGCGCAGCTGCGCAACGACAGGCAGCCGCACCCGATGCAGCCGCTCAGGCGGTCGCGCAGACGGAACAGGGCGTCGATGCGGGCGTCGAGCTCCGTCTTCCACGAGCGGGAGAGCCGTTCCCAGTCCGATTTCGTGGGAGTGCGGTTGTCGGGCAGCTGGGCCAGCGCGTCGCGGACGTCCTCCAGGCTGAGGCCCACGCGTTGCGCGGTGCGGATGAAGGCCAGGCGGCGCAGCACCGAGCGCTGGTAGCGCCGCTGGTTGCCCGCGGTGCGGACGGAGGCGATCAGGCCCCTGTCCTCGTAGAAGCGCAGGGCGGTGTGGGGGACGCCGCTGCGTTCGGCGACCTGGCCGATGGTCAGCATTTCCGGCAACTTGCTCACCGGATCATCGTAACCGCTTGACCTCCAGCATGGTCGAGGTTGAACAGTTGGTGCCATGCAACGGATACCAGGGCTCTTCGCGAGGATGACCGGGGACGAGAAGCACGAGTGGGCGGCGGCCTCCACGATCGACGTGCTCTGGGTCCTGTACGACCGGGTCCTGAACGTCACGCCCGCGACCGTCGACGACCCCGGTCGCGACCGGTTCCTGCTGTCCAAGGGCCACGGGCCGATGGCCTACTACGCGGTGCTGGCGGAGAAGGGGTTCATCGAGGAGTCCATTTTGGACGACTGGACGTCGTGGGACAGCCCGCTCGGCCAGCACCCCGACCGGATGCTCGTGCGCGGTGTCGAGATCAGCAGCGGCTCGCTCGGGCACGGGCTGCCGATCGCCGTCGGCACCGCGATCGGACAGCGGATCGCGAAGAGCCAGGGGCGCACGTTCGTGCTGGTCGGCGACGGTGAGCTGGACGAGGGCAGCAACCACGAGGCCATCGCGGTGGCGGCACGGCTGGGCGTCGCGAACCTCACCGCCGTCGTGATCGACAACGACAACTCCATGCACGGCTGGCCCGGCGGCATCGCGAGGCGGTTCGCGGTCGAGGGCTGGCAGACCGCCGAGATCGACGGCCGCGACCACGAGGCCATCTTCACCGCACTGACCGCGCCGCACGACCGCCCGCTCGCGGTCGTCGCCAAGATCGAGAAGAGCTGCTGATGACCATGCGCGAAGCCTTCATCCGGACGGTCAACGAGGGGATCGAGAACGACCCGCGGGTCACCGTCGTCACCGCGGTGATCTCCAGCAGCAACTTCCCGCAGGAGAACGAACGCGTCGTGGACGTCGGGATCCGCGAGCAGACCATGGTGGGTGTGGCGAGCGGTCTGGCGCTGGCGGGGCTGCGGCCGGTCGTGCACAGCTACGCGCCGTTCCTCGTCGAACGGCCGTACGAGCAGATCAAGCTCGACATCGGTCATCAGGACGTGGGCGCGGTGTTCGTGAGCATCGGTGCGTCCTACGACGACCCCGTGTGGGGCCGCACGCACCAGTCACCGGGCGACGTCGCGTTGTTCGACACGCTTCCCGGGTGGACTGTGCACGTGCCGGGACACCCGGACGAGGTCACGCCTCTTCTGCGGCAGGCCCTGAAGGACGACAACCGGGTCTACGTCAGGCTTTCACTGCACGAGAACACGCAGGCGTATCCGGTGGGTGAGGGATTCACCGCGCTGCGTCACGGAAAACGCGGTGTGGTGCTCGCCGTCGGCCCGATGCTCGACCGCGTCCTCAAGGCTGTCGACTCCGAGAACGCCGACCTCACGGTGTTGTACGCGTCGACGATTCGACCGTTCGACTCGGACGGACTGCGCAAGGCGGTGCAGGAGACGGACCACGCGGACGTGATGGTGGTGGAGCCGTACCTCGAGGGAACTTCAGCCCATCTGATTTCCGATTCGCTGCAACTAATTCCGCACCGTGTGCGTTGTATAGGCGTCAAACGACACGCAGAGCTCCGCAACTACGGCACGGCCGAGGACCACGACGCCGCGCACGACCTGGACGTGGTCGGGTTGGGTAGCGCTGTGCGGAGTTTCTTCAGGGGGTGAAGAAACATGTTCGCAGTCATGGGGGATGACTGGACCGGCGCGCCTTCACGCGCCGTTTAGGACGGTGCGGCCGCACGCGGCAGGGGCGTGCGGCCGCATCCTCCGTCTGGACGCTTTGTGGTACGTCCTCCTCGGCCCGCCGGGGCGAGGAGGAATGATGTTGCACGTGAGAATGCTGATCTGGACGCCGTTGAACGCCGCCGAGCTCCAGAAGGCCATGCACAGCGGCAACGTGGGTCCCGCGGCGCTCGTCCCGGTGCAGTCCGGCACGGTGCTGCTGCCTCCGACCGGCACCAGGCTCAACGAGGCCGCGTACATGACGAACAGGGTGCGCAAGATCGCGGGTGGGGCCGCCCTCGCGGTGTGGAACGACGACGCCGCGTTTCTCTACCTCTTCACGAGCAGCCTCGGCCGCGCCTCGATGTGGGGTTCGCGCGAGGCGATCCTGCGGTTGTCGGCCCAGGCCAAGCAGTCGGGCCCGGTCGGGCTGTTCTTCGACCGTGCCACCGGGGGCCTCGTGAACCTGCGCGAGAAGGAGAAGTGGCAGCTCGACGCCATCGACAAGCTCGCGGTGCTGCACCCGGCGGCCGGTCGCAAGGCTCCGCTCGAACGCATCCGCGACTTCGAGAACGGCGCGAACGCGATCCCGGACTTCTTCCGGGCGGCGGGGCTGCCGGAGGTCGCGCAGGTCGCCGAGCTGACCGAGCAGGGCCGTGCGGACATCGTGCTGCAGACGCTCGAGGCGCCGCATGCGCAGAAGTGGCCGCTCGCGTTGTTCCTGCCGTTGATCGTGCTGACGGCGTTGGTGACGATGCTGTTCAACATGTCGGCCGTCGTCTACTACGTCATCGGCGCGCTGCTCATCGTGCTGCTGGTCGCACTGATGGTCGCCCTCCGGCGGCAGCTCGTGCGCCGGAAACCGATCAACACCGTGTTGCCGGTCATACCGGTTACGCAGGGTGCCGTCCCCACCGACTAACCTGGTCGTCGTGGCACGTGTCGTCGTACTTGACTATGGCTCCGGCAACCTGCGCTCCGCCGAGCGCGCGCTCCAGCGGGTCGGCGCCCATGTCGAGGTGACGTCGGACCCGAAGGCCGCGCGCGAGGCGGACGGTCTGGTCGTGCCCGGCGTCGGCGCGTACGCGGCGTGCATGGAGGGCCTGAACTCGGTGCGCGGCGCCCGCATCATCGGCGAGCGCCTCGCCGGTGGCCGGCCCGTGCTCGGCATCTGCGTGGGCATGCAGATCCTGTTCGAGCGCGGCATCGAGCACGGCGTGCTGACCGAGGGCTGCGGCGAGTGGCCGGGCACCGTCGAGCGGCTCGAGGCGCCGATCGTGCCGCACATGGGCTGGAACACCGTCCGTGCGCCGGAGGGCTCGCAGCTCTTCGCGGGCATGGACAAGGACACCCGGTTCTACTTCGTGCACTCCTACGGTGTGCGCAAGTGGGAGCTGGAGCCCGCGGACCACATCAAGGCGCCGCTCGTGACGTGGGCCGACCACGCCGGTGACGAGTTCGTGGCCGCGGTCGAGAACGGACCGTTGTGGGCCACGCAGTTCCACCCGGAGAAGTCCGGTGATGCCGGGGCGCACCTGCTGCGGAACTGGTTGACTACCTTGTCGTGATCACACGACTGCTGACGGTGACCGCGATCGTGGCTGCCACCGTCGCCGTGCCCGGGAGCGCGCTCGCGGCACCGGCTCCGTTCCACGACACGTTCGACAACGCCGTGGACGCCGATCCGACCTACGGCCTCAACGACAACCTCCAGCAACGACAGGGCACCGGCGCCGTCACGTACAGCCGGGTGTCCGGCACGTGGAACACCGGTGACGTGCCACGCCCGTGGTTCGCGCAGGTCAACCACCCGAACCACCCCAGCAAGCTGTCGATGCACCTCGGCACCACGGCCGTGCGCCTCGACGCGCCGTCCACCGGGTCGGCGATCTCGGCGACGCTGACCCCGGTCGCAGGCGACCGCACGTCCGGCGACTGGTCGTCGATCGCGTTGAGCCGGTCCGCGAACAGCTGGGGATACGTGTCCAATGCGGACATCGACCTCGGCTTCCTGGTGCGTGCCAACGGAGGCGTGCAGGTCTTCCGGTCGGGGAGTCCGATCGCGACGCTCCCGGCGTTCGCGGCGGCCAAGAGCGACGGCTCGTTCGACGTGGAGCTGAAGCTGAAGGGGCCGGAGCTCGAACTGACGGTCAACGGGAACCGCCGGGTGATCACGCCGGCCACGCCGGTGCCGACGGACAGGCTGTGGGTCTACCTCGGTCGCTACTCCGACAACGACAAGACCGCGAGCCTCGTGGACGACCTCCGCGTCGAGCGGCTCAACTCCGACGACCTGCGCAAGGCTCCCGGCTCGGATCTCCGCTACTACGGCTACTTCGCGGCGCGGATCACCCGGGCCGGCGGCAACCACCTGCCGGAGGTGCGCGGCCGCAGCAACCTCAACTGGGTCCAGATCAGCGACGTCGACGCCTACCGCCCGGAAGTGCTGAAGGACTGCGCTGACTCGGGCTGCCTCGTCCACACGGGCAACGAGTTCTTCGACTGCGACGCGGCGGGGTGCCCGCTGCGCCAGGACGCCGCGGCGCGCTGGCGGGTTCTCGCGGAGAAGGTCGAGCCACACCTCGGCAAGATCGCCGGGTTCGTGCTGCTGGACGAGCCGTTCCACCGCGGTGCGCGCTTCGCGGACGTCGAGTTCGCGGCCCAGCAGATCAAGAACACCTTCCGCGACAAGAAGGTCATGCTGATCGAGGCCGGCCCGAAGATCGACGACACCTTCACCGTGCCCGCCGCCGTCGACTGGGTGGGCTTCGACGAGTACTGCGTCGGCTACGGCGAGCTCGAAGCCCGCATGACCGAGCTCGAGGAGCGGGTGCCGGGCAAGGAGCTCTTCCTGCTGCCGGAAGCAGCGCCGCAGTCGTGGTGCGCGGACAGGACCGATGCCGATCTCGAACGCACCCAGTACACGTACCTGGCGCTGGCGAAGGAGCACCCGCGGTTCGTCGGCATGATGGTCTTCGGGCCGTGGACGGGCGTCGGACCTGCCGCGACGGGACCGGGCACGCCTGTTCCGCCGAAGTTCCCGCGGGCCACCGACGCGCAGGAGCGCGTGGCAGCGCTCGTGCTGGGGGAAGCTAGGCTGAGCGGGTGACGTTCACACTCCTCCCCGCTGTTGACGTGGCCGACGGCAAGGCCGTGCGCCTCGTGCAGGGCGAAGCCGGTACCGAGACGAACTACGGCGAGCCGCTCGACGCGGCCCTGCAGTGGCAGCGCGACGGGGCGGAGTGGATCCATCTGGTCGACCTCGACGCCGCGTTCGGGCGTGGCTCGAACCGCGAGCTGGTCGCCCGCGTCGTCGGCGAGCTCGACGTGAAGGTGGAGCTGTCCGGCGGCATCCGCGACGACGCGTCGCTGGAGGCCGCGCTGGCCACCGGTTGCGCCCGCGTGAACCTGGGCACCGCCGCGCTGGAAGACCCGGAGTGGTGCGCGAAGGCGATCGCCGCGCACGGCGAGAAGATCGCGGTGGGCCTGGACGTCCGCATCACCGAGCAGGGCCACCGGGTCAAGGGCCGCGGCTGGACGTCGGACGGCGGCGACCTCTGGGAGGTCCTCGACCGGCTCGACCGCGACGGCTGCGCCCGTTACGTCGTCACGGACGTGTCGAAGGACGGCACGTTGAAGGGTCCGAACCTGGAGCTGCTGAGCGAGGTCTGCGCCCGCACCGACGCCCCGGTGATCGCCTCCGGCGGCGTGTCCAGTGTGGACGATCTGGTCGCGCTGGCGAAGCTGTCGCGCGACGGTGTGGAGGGCTCGATCATCGGCAAGGCCCTGTACGCCGGTGCTTTCACGCTCCCGGAAGCACTTGCTGCGGTCCGTTGACGACCTTCTCGACGTGAGCGGCCGCGGCGGCGTGCGTGACACCGGTGTTGTTCAGCACGTCGGCCGCGGTCCCTTCTTCTTCGAGCAGCACGCCGAGCAGGATGTGCTCGGTGCCGATGAACATGTGGCCCATCCTGAGCGCCTCGCGCACGGCCAGTTCGAGTGCCTTCTTGCAGTGCGTGGTGTACGGCTGCTTGTCCGGCCGTTGCTTGGCCTCGGTGTCGAGCCGGTTCAGCACGGCGATGCGCGTGCTGCCGTCGCCTGACTCCAGCTTCGAGATGGTCTTGGCCGCGAGGCCGCCCGACTCGTCGAGCAGCCCGAGCAGCAGGTGCTCGGTGCCGATCCGCTCGCTGAACCGCGCGTGGTGCCTCGCCAGCGCGATCACCCGGCGTGAGCGCTGGGTGTAGCGCTCCATCGACGGCTTGCTCAGCTCTGGGGACTCCTTGGGCACGAACCGCTTCTGCGCGGCCTGCTTCGTGACGCCGAGGCTCTCGCCGATCTCGGCCCAGCTCGCGCCGCCGCGGCGTGCCTCGTCGACGAAGTGGCCGATCAGGTGGTCGCCGAGCTCGTTCAGCTGACCGCTCATCTCGACGGCCTTCGCGAGGCGCACGAGGGAGTCGTCGGCCTCCTGGGCGACCGCGACGATGAGGTCGGTCAACTGGAACATGCCGTCAACTCTAGGTTGACGCTGAGCGTGGGGTCAACCTCAGGTTGACGCGGGCGTGATCTCGATGCCGATGGTGCCCGTGCGACCGCGGCGCAGCTTGCTGCCCGTCATGGTCAACCAGCCCATGAAGCCGTACTTCTTCACGATGCGCGCACGGACGTCGTCGCTCGCGTCGTCGTCGAGCAACCTCGCGCGCGCCTTGACCGACACGCCCTTCGGGTTGCCCTTGAAGTCGCACGCCCCGATCTCCACGTCCCCGCTGCGCCGGATCCGCTTGACCTTGCCGGTGTCCTTGGCGCTCCAGGCGTAGATCACGTCACCGTTGCCGGGCGCGACCCAGACCGGCGTGGGCACCGGGGTGCCGTCCTTGCGGAACGTCGTCAGCAGCAGGTACTGGCCCTGGCCCAGCTCGGTGATCATGGTGTCCAGCGTAGTCCCGAAACGGCTGCTTGTAGGCTTTCCCGCATGTCAGTCGCTGTCCGCGTGATCCCCTGTCTCGACGTCGACCGGGGCCGGGTGGTGAAGGGTGTCAACTTCACCAACCTCGTCGACGCGGGCGACCCGGTCGAGCTCGCCAGGGCGTACGACGCCGAGGGTGCCGACGAGCTGACGTTCCTCGACGTGACGGCCTCCAGCGGTGACCGTGAGACCACCTACGACGTGGTGCGTCGCACGGCAGAACAGGTGTTCATCCCCCTCACGGTCGGTGGCGGCGTGCGCAGCCCGGAAGACGTCAACAAGCTGCTGCGCGCGGGCGCGGACAAGGTCAGCCTCAACACCGCCGCGATCGCACGGCCGGAACTGCTGCGCGAGTGCTCCGAGCGCTACGGCGCGCAGTGCATCGTGCTGTCGGTCGACGCGCGGCGCGTGCCCGGCGGCACCGGCTTCGAGGTCACCACGCACGGCGGGCGCACCGGCACCGGCATCGACGCCGTGGAGTGGGCGGCCCGAGGTCAGGAGCTGGGCGTCGGCGAGATCCTGCTGAACTCGATGGACGCCGACGGCACCAAGGCCGGCTTCGACCTCGAGCTCATCGAGCTGGTGCGGCGCGAGGTCGACGTGCCCCTCATCGCGAGCGGCGGCGCCGGCGCGATCGACCACTTCCCGCCCGCGGTCGCCGCCGGAGCGGACGCCGTGCTGGCGGCCAGCGTGTTCCACTTCGGACAGCTCCGCATCAGCGAGGTCAAGGACGGCCTGCGCCAGGCCGGCGTCGTGATCCGATGACCCCCGTCGAGGTGCGGGTGGCCTCGACGGTCGCGTTCGGCGGTGCGCTGGTGTTCTTCGCGGTCGGCCTGGTCCTGTGGCGCTCGACCGGCGACGCGGACGTGCTGAAGCTGCCGTCGTTCGTCGCACTGGTCGAACTGCCCGTCGCGGCGGCGTTGTTGTTGCGCCTGCGGTTCATGCACTACCCGGCGATGGTGGTGTTCGTCCTCGTCGCGTTGCTGCACCTGGTGATCGTGCTGGCCGACGGACCCGCGTGGGCCCGTGTGGCGTCCGGAGTGCTGTCCGTCGTGCACATCTACGGAGTGGTCCTGCTCAACACCGGACCCGCTCGTGAACACCTGGGAGGACCCCGTTGAGCAGCCCGCTCGATCCCACCGTCTCCGCCCGGCTCAAGCGCACGCCGGACGGCCTGGTGTGCGCGGTCGCCCAGCAGCGCGACACCCGTGAGGTGCTCATGGTGGCGTGGATGGACGACGAGGCGCTGCACCGCACGCTCACGACCCGTCGCGCGACCTACTACTCGCGCAGCCGCCAGCAGCTGTGGGTGAAGGGCGAGACGTCCGGGCACACCCAGTACGTGCACGAGGTGCGGCTGGACTGCGACGGCGACACGCTGCTGCTGATCGTCGACCAGGTGGGCGCGGCGTGCCACACGGGGGACCGGACCTGCTTCGACGCGACGGTGCTGCTGACCGACGCCGGCTAGTTCAGGTCGCCGGTCAGGTAGCGCTGCATGTTCGGCGCGATCGCCTTGACCACGGTCTCCACGTCCGTCGACGCCAGCGGTTCGAAGTGCACGACGTACCGGACGATGCCGAGCCCGACCATCTGCGTGGCGCACAGCGTGGCGCGCAGCTCGCGTTGTTCGGCGCCGATCTCGGTCAGCAGGTTCTTGAAGATCGCGTTGACGAAGAACGACTTCAGCGCGTTCGCCACCTCCGGCTGGCTGGTGACGCTGCGGATCAGCGCGGCGAACGTGCCGCCGCCGGTCGCGTCCCACACGGTGACGAACGTGCGGATGATGCGCTCACCCGCCTGCTCCACCGGGCCGTCGAGGAGGCGTTTGAGGATCTCGGAGGGGTCGAACGGGAGTTGCAGCACGGCCTGGGCGAACAGGCCCTCCTTGCCGCCGAACCAGTGGTTGACCATGGCGGCGTCCACGCCCGCCTTGGCGGCGATCGCGCGGACCGTCGCGCCGTCGTAGCCCTTTTCGACGAAGACCTCGCGTGCTGCTGCGATGAGGGCGGCCCTGGTGTCCTCCCCCGCGGCGCGGCGGCCTCGGCGTTTCTGGTTCACTTGCTCCACAGGGCCATAGTTCAACAGATGTTGAATTTATGCAACAATTGTCGGCATGGTGAGCGTCATCGGGGCCGTGGCCGCCGCTGGTCTGGGGGCCGTGAGTCCCACGCGTGAGGAGTTCCGCGAGCTCGCGGTCAACCGCCGGGTCATCCCGGTGGTCCGCAAGCTGCTCGCGGACGCGGAGACCCCGGTCGGTCTGTACCGCAAGCTGGGGGCCAACCAGTCCGGCACGTTCCTGTTCGAGTCCGCGGAGAACGGGCGCTCCTGGTCGCGCTGGTCGTTCATCGGCGTGCGGTCCTCCGCGGCGCTCACGGCGACCGGTGGCGAGGCGTTCTGGACCGGCACGCGGCCCGTCGGCCTGCCCGACGGCGGCGACCCGCTGCTGGCGCTGCGCGAGACGGTCGAGGTGCTGCGCACGGACCCGTTGCCCGGCCTCCCGCCCCTGACCGGCGGCATGGTCGGCTACATCGGCTACGACGCGGTGCGGCGGCTGGAGCGGCTGCCGAACATCGCCGAAGACGACCTGCAGCTCCCCGAGCTGGTCATGCTGCTCGCGACCGACCTGGCGGCGCTCGACCACCACGAGGGCACCGTCACGCTCATCGCGAACGCCATCAACTGGGACGACTCGCCCGAGCGCGTCGACGAGGCGTACGACGACGCGGTGCGCCGCCTCGACGAGATGACCACGGCGCTGCACACGCCCGCGCCGCCGACCGCGGCGGTGTTCGCGCGGCCCAAGCCGGAGTTCCGGCGCCGGCGTTCGCAGGCCGAGCACTTCGAGGCCGTGGAGAAGGCCAAGGAGGCCATCCGGGCGGGCGAGGCGTTCCAGGTCGTGGTGTCGCAGCGGTTCGAGATCGACACGGACGCCGACGCGCTCGACATCTATCGCGTCCTGCGCACGACGAACCCCAGCCCGTACATGTACCTGCTGCGGCTCGACGGGTTCGACATCGTGGGCTGCAGCCCCGAGTCGCTGGTGACGGTGCGCGACGGCAAGGCGACCACGCACCCGATCGCGGGCACCCGCTGGCGTGCGGAGGACCCGGAGGAGGACGCGCTGCTGGAGAAGGACCTCCTCTCCGACCACAAGGAGCGCGCCGAGCACCTGATGCTCGTCGACCTCGGCCGCAACGACCTTGGCCGCGTCTGCAAGCCGGGTTCCGTGCACGTCGTCGACTTCTTCAAGGTCGAGCGGTACAGCCACGTCATGCACATCGTGTCGACCGTGACCGGTGAGCTGGCCGAGGGCAAGACGGCCTACGACGCAGTCGCCGCGTGCTTCCCGGCCGGCACGTTGTCCGGTGCGCCCAAGCCGCGCGCGATGGAGCTCATCGAGGAGCTGGAGCCCACGCGGCGCGGCCTCTACGGCGGCGTGGTGGGCTACTTCGACTTCGCCGGGGACGCGGACACCGCCATCGCCATCCGCACCGCCCTGGTGCGCGACGGGGTGGCGTACGTGCAGGCCGGCGGCGGCATCGTGGCCGACTCGGACCCGCTCGCCGAGGACAACGAGTGCCTGAACAAGGCGGGCGCGGTGCTGGCCGCGATCGCGACCGCCCAGACGATGGCCCCCGCCGTTGAAAGCTAGCCGTCCACTGTGGATCGCCGCGCTCCTGCTCGTGGGCGCGGCGGGTGCCTTCTGGGGTGCGGGTTCGGTGCCGGTCGCGTTGCTCAGCCTCGCATCCGTGGCCGCGGTCGTCGCGTTGAGCGGGGTGGCGCGCCGGGTGCTCGGGGCGTTGCTGATCGTGGTCGGCATCGCGGCCGCGTTCTCCGGGCACTGGCTGGCGATCGCCGGCGGCGTGCTCGTGGCGGGCTCAGGCGTGCTTCAGGTGGTCCTGGGGGCACGCATGCCGAAGATCGGGGTGGGCGGGCAGAAGACCCGCGCGCAGGACCCGGAGACGGACATGTGGCGCGCGCTGGAGCGTGGAGATGATCCGACTGACGACAGGACGCCCGGCGGAGCTTCCTCGAACGAGTGAAGATCATTCATCGGCGTTCACGCATGTGACACGCGCACAACCCCGGCTAGCTGCGTGGACACCGAACCCCCGGTGGCTGGGTGGTTACTCCGCCGGGGTTAGCATCCCCGTAGCGGGAAGGGGAGCAAGACTGTGACGGTTCTCGAGTCGATCCTCGAAGGTGTGCGTGAGGATCTCGCCGCTCGCGAGGCTCAGTTGTCCTTCGACGTCGTCAAGGAGCGCGCGGCCAGGACCGCCCCGCCACTCGACGTGATGTCAGTGCTGCGCGGTCCGAACGTGGGTGTCATCGCCGAGGTCAAGCGCCGCAGCCCCTCCAAGGGCGCGCTGGCGGAGATCCCCGAGCCGGCCGAGCTCGCGGCCGCGTACGAGGCGGGTGGCGCGTCGGTCATCAGCGTGCTGACCGAGCAGCGCCGCTTCGGCGGGTCGCTGGCCGACCTCGACGCCGTCCGGCGGACGGTGAAGATCCCAGTGCTGCGCAAGGACTTCATCGTGTCGCCGTACCAGGTGCACGAGGCGCGCATGCACGGTGCGGACCTGGTGCTGCTGATCGTGGCGGCGCTGGAGCAGAACGCGCTGGTGTCGCTGCTCGACAGGGTCGAGTCGCTCGGCATGACGGCGCTGGTCGAGGTGCACACGGCCGAGGAGGCCGACCGCGCCCTGGAGGCGGGCGCCTCCGTCATCGGCGTGAACGCGCGCAACCTCCACACGTTGGAGGTCGATAAAGACGTTTTCGGCAGGATCGCTCCCGGACTACCCTTCGAGACGATCAAGATCGCCGAATCGGGCGTGACCGGCCCCGGCGACCTGATGGCTTACGCCGGCGCGGGCGCTGACGCGGTGCTCGTCGGTGAAAGCCTGGTGACCAGCGGCGACCCCAAGGCCGCCGTGAACAAGCTGGTGACCGCCGGCTCGCACCCCGCGTGCCCGCGGCCCAGTCGATAACAGCGCTAGAGGAGCTATCCGATGGGCCAGTTCACGCCCACGCCGCACGATCCCGACGCACGTGGCCACTTCGGCCCGTGGGGTGGCCGGTTCGTCCCGGAGGCCCTGATCGCGGCGGTGGACGAGCTGGCCGCCGAGTACGACAAGGCCCGCCTGGACCCGGAGTTCGTCAACGAGTTCAAGCGCCTGCTGAAGGACTTCGCGGGCCGCCCGTCCCTGCTGACCGAGGCCCCGAAGTTCGCGGAGCACGTCGGCACGCGGGTCTTCCTCAAGCGCGAGGACCTCAACCACACCGGTTCGCACAAGATCAACAACGTGCTCGGTCAGGCGTTGCTGACCAAGCGCATGGGCAAGAAGCGCGTGATCGCCGAGACGGGCGCCGGCCAGCACGGCGTCGCGACTGCCACCGCGTGCGCGCTGCTCGGGCTCGACTGCGTCGTCTACATGGGCGAGGTCGACACCGAGCGCCAGGCGCTGAACGTCGCCCGCATGCGACTGCTGGGCGCCGAGGTCATCCCGGTGAAGTCCGGCTCGCGCACCCTGAAGGACGCGATCAACGAGGCGTTGCGCGACTGGGTCACCAACGTCGACGAGACGCACTACCTGCTCGGCACTGCAGCGGGCCCGCACCCGTTCCCGCTGCTGGTTCGCGACTTCCACCGCGTGATCGGCATCGAGGCGCGTGAGCAGATCCTCGAGAAGGCGGGCAGGCTGCCCGACGCCGTCGTCGCCTGCGTCGGCGGTGGCTCGAACGCGATCGGCATCTTCCACGGCTTCATCGACGACACCGACGTCCGGCTGGTCGGCGTCGAGCCCGGCGGGTCCGGCCTCGACAGCGGCAGCCACGGCGCCACGCTGACGGCCGGCACGCCCGGTTCGCTGCACGGCGCGATGTCGTACGTGATGCAGGACGAGGACGGCCAGATCACCGAGGCGCACTCGATCTCCGCGGGCCTCGACTACCCCGGCGTCGGCCCGGAGCACTCGCACCTCAAGGACATCGGCCGCGCCGAGTACTTCCCGGTCACCGACGACGAGGCCATGCAGGCGTTCGCACTGCTCTCGCGCACCGAGGGCATCATCCCGGCGATCGAGTCCTCGCACGCCCTCGCGGGCGCGCTCAAGCTCGGCCCGGAGCTCGGCCCCGACGGCTTGTTGATCGTCAACCTCTCCGGTCGTGGGGACAAGGACATGGACACGGCCGTGAAGTACTTCGGCCTCGCGGACGGGGGACAGGCCTGATGTCGGTGTCTGAGGTTTTCGCTTCCGCGCGCGCGGAGTCGCGTGCCGCTCTGATCGGTTACCTGCCAGCGGGCTTCCCGACGGTCCCCGGTTCCAAGGACTACCTCCGTTCGATGGTCGAGTCCGGTTGTGACCTCGTCGAGGTCGGCCTGCCGTTCTCCGACCCCGTGATGGACGGCCCGACGATCCAGGCCGCGGCCGAGCAGGCGTTGTCCGCCGGCTTCCGCGTGCGCGACCTGTTCGACGTCGTGTCCTCCGTGGCCGACACCGGTGGCCGCGCGGTCGTGATGACCTACTGGAACCCCGTGCTGCGCTACGGCGTGGACGCGTTCGCACGCGACCTCGCCGCGGCCGGTGGCCTCGGGATCATCACGCCCGACCTCGTGCCGGACGAGGCCGACGACTGGATGGCGGCCTCGGAAGCCCACGGCCTGGACCGCATCTTCCTCGTCGCGCCGTCGTCGACGGAGGAGCGCATCGACATGACGGCGCGCGCCTCCTCGGGCTTCCTGTACGCCACCGCGGTCATGGGCGTCACGGGCGCCCGCGACGTCGTGTCGTCCGCCGCCCCCGAACTGGTCGCGCGAGTCCGTGAGCACACCTCGATCCCCGTCGGCGTCGGGCTGGGCGTGCGGTCCGGTGCACAGGCCGCGGAGATCGCGGGGTTCGCGGACGGCGTGATCGTCGGCTCGGCGTTCGTGTCGGCCGTGGCCGAGGGGGACGGCGCCGTGCGGGCACTGGCGGCGGACCTGGCCAAGGGCGTGCGGTCGGCTGCGGCGACCGTCTGATCCTCCTTTCTCGTGGAACCGCTCGGCCTTCGGGTCGGGCGGTTTTGCTTTTGCGGTTCTGCTTTGTGTACCGGTGAAATCGGCTGTGCAGTACCGGCTTCACCCGTGTTTCGCCATCGAGTGGTTGTCGGGGTGACTCCGCCCATGACTGAAGTCGTCGGCTTCCTGCTTGGGTGGCTGTACCGCCACCGCGCAGAGGGCCAGCCCGGCCCTGTGGTTGATGTTGATAGCCCCTACGCGGTCAGCGTGCTCGATGAGTCCGCATTTGACGCAAGCGAAGGCTTCTCCATCGCGATTGTCCGCTGTCACGTGTCCACATGTCGGGTCTGGGCAGGTGCGGGAGGTGTTGCGAGCGTCTACCTGGATCACCCGGCGACCGGCGCTTTCAGCCTTGTTCGCGAGGATGTTCAGGAAGATGCCCCAACCCGCGTCGAGGATGCTGCGGTTGAGTCCGGCCTTGGCGGCGGCCCCGTTGGGCAGGAACGCGCCGGCGTTCCCAAGATCGGGCTTTGCTTTTGGAGCGCGGGTCATGCTGGTGATGTTCAGCCGCTCGTGTGCGATCACGTCGGCATCGCGGATGACGAAGTTCGCGGCCTTGTGCGCGAAGTCCAGCCGCTGGCGGCGCGCCTTGGCATGCAGCATGGCGACCTTGCGCGCGGCGGCTCGGTGGGCCTTGCTGCGCCCTTTGCTCCGCCTGGGGAAGGTGACGAGGGTCCGCTGCGCGGCGGCCAATGCGGCGGCGGTTTTCTTGCCGTACTCCGGGTTTTCTACGTGCACACCTTCGCTGGTGGTGAGGAAGTGCGTGATACCCATGTCGATCCCCATCTGGCGGCCCGTGGCGGGAAGCGGATCGGCAGGCACCGCGTCACAAGCGAGGACGACGTACCAACGCGCGCTCTCACGCTTGATCGAGATGGTTTTCACGCGGCCCTGCACGGACCTGTGTTGGTGCACGCGGATATGCCCGATGCCCTGCATACGGACACGGGTCTGCCGGTTGTGCGGCGTGGAGTCCCAGCGGCAGCCATCACCATCTTTAGGGAACATGACCGTGTCGAAGTGTCCGACGCCTTTGAACCGCGGATAGCCGGGCTTTCGCCCGGTCCGGACGCGCCGGAAGAACGCAGCGAACGCCTTGTCCAGGCGACGTAACGTCGCCTGTTGACTGGAGAACGACCACCGACCTTGCCGCTCCGGGTCGAATGCACGGATCTCCTTGAGCTGAACCGACTGGTCTCCGTAGCGGATGTGGGTCTTCGACACGTGCCGGTAGGCATCCCGCCGCTCCTGCAACGCCGCGTTGTACAACGAACAGTGGTCGCGAAGCATTTCGCAAAGCGCATGCTGCTGACGCAGGGTTGGACGCAGAAGGAACTTGTAGGCGCGGATCACCGTGCGGCTCCGCGTCCTTTGCTGAGAGGCGTTTGCACCGGACGTACCGCTTTCTTTCGAACCCTTTGACCTTCCTCCAAGAGCATGACACACATTCGAACACCTGATCGAGTGAATCTCGGTCGGTTGGGCTCAAAACCCCCTTTGGCGGGTCGTCTGACCTGCGATCGTGGCGCTATGCACAAGCCAGCCCTTCGCCCGGCGTGCCACACTGGTACTCGCCGGGCGGTTTTCGGAGGTGATGCCCTGTGGCGGCTCCAGCAGAAACGGCACCAGCCGAGTACCTGCTGCCGAGGCACGTGGGCCCCTGGTCGCTCGACGACGTCCTGTCGTTGCCGGAGGACAACAGTCAACGTGTCGAGCTCGTCGACGGGATGCTCCTCGTGAGCCCGCTGGGGTCCTACCGGTACCAGCAACTGGTGTTCGATGCTGCGGCAGCCTTGCGCGCAGCCTGCCCGGACCACCTCCAGACGACGATCGAGCTGAACGTCCTGCTGTCCAGCGGGCGCCTGGTGATCCCGGACTTCACGATCGTCAAGCCGCGCGAGGCGGGCGTCATGTTCCCGGTGTCCGACGTGGTGCTCGTGGGTGAGGTGTTCTCGCCGAGCACGCGGCTGAACGACGCGGGCCTGAAGCGCAGCCTCTACGCCAAGGCGGGCATCCAGTACTACCTGATGGTCGACCCGGAGCCGGGTGTCGTCGAGGCGACGCTGCTCGAGCTGCGGGGCGACAGCTACGTCGAGGTCGCCACCAGCGAGGACGGCGTGCTGGAGATCGAGCGACCGTTCCCCGTGACGATCAAGTTCTAGCCGCTGCGCCTACCGGCGGGCATCGGTTGGGGCGGCGAACCCGGCCCGGAACCCGTGAGGCGTGGCGGAAGCGCGGCCCGAATCCCCTGCGGAGTGACACGGGTCGGGCAGAAGAGCCGGGTGACGCGTGTCGGGCCGGAGGGCCGGGTGATGCGTGTCGGGCCCGAGGGCCGGGTGACACGGGTCGGGCCGGAGAGCCGAGTGACACGGGTCGGGCCGGAGAGCCGAGTGACATGGGTCAGACAGGCGAGCCGAGCCGCGTGGTCCGGTAGCGCTGGGCCGCAGTGGCACCGTTCGCCGAGTCGAGGAGCCCTGGGCTCGGGCCGACCGCAGCTGAACGGTCTCAGGTCGCAGCGGTGCCTCTGACCCCCGTTCACCTCGGTCAACGCCGCGTGCCGTCGATCTCCGGCACCACGCCCGCGCCACTGCCAGGGTTCGGGCCGGTAACGATCGCGCGTCCGAACGAGACGCACACAAGCCCACCGGTACGGTGGGCCACGTGTTGAACGGGTTGAACGCCGTCCTGGCCACGATCCCGAGCCCAGACCGTGGTGTTTGGTATCTCGGTCCGCTCCCCATCAGGGCCTACGCGCTGTGCATCATCGCCGGCATCATCGTCGCCATCTGGTGGGGTGAGCGCCGCTGGGTCGAACGTGGTGGCATCAAGGGTGAGGTCACCGACATCGCCGTGTGGGCGGTGCCGTTCGGGCTGGTGGGTGGGCGGCTCTACCACGTCATCACCGACAACCAGAAGTACTTCGGGCCGGGCAAGAACCCGCTCGCGGCGCTCGAGATCTGGAACGGTGGTCTCGGGATCTGGGGTGCCATCGCGCTCGGTGCGGTGGGTGCCTGGATCGGGTGCCGGCGCAAGGGCATTCCGCTGCCTGCGATGGCGGACGCGCTGGCGCCCGGCATCGTCGTGGCGCAGGCCATCGGGCGGCTCGGCAACTACTTCAACCAGGAGCTCTACGGTGGCGACACGACGTTGCCGTGGGGGCTGGAGATCTACCGCCGCGTCACGCCTGAGGGGCGTGAGGACGCGCTGGCCGGTGTCGCCATCGACCACACTCCGATTCAGGTCGTGCACCCGACGTTCCTCTACGAGCTGTTGTGGAACCTCGGTGTCGCCGCGCTGATCGTGTGGGCCGACCGCCGGTTTCGGCTGGGTCACGGGCGGACGTTCGCGCTCTACGTCGCCGGCTACACGGCCGGGCGGTTCTGGATCGAGCTGATGCGGACGGACGAGGCGACGCTCATCTTCGGCACTCGCGTCAACGTGTTCGTGTCGGGACTGGTGTTCCTCGGTGCGGTCGCCTACTTCGTCATCGCCAGGTCGCGTGGTGAGCGTGAGGACGTCGCGGCCCTGCGTGGCACCCCGGCTGAAGACGTCGAGGACACCGCAGCTGAACCGGCCGAGGAAGCCGACGTCGTCGAGGACAAGGACGACGCCGAGAAGAAGAACTCCACGGAGTCCGTCAACTCCCCGGAGACCGTCAAACCGGAGTGATCTGTGCGCGTGCTCGTCGTCGAGGATGACGACCGGGTGGCCAGAGGCCTGCTGACCGCGCTGCGGCACGCCGGCTACGAGGTGCATCGGGTGGCCACGGCCGCCGACGCGCTGCGTGCCGCGCCCGCCGACGTGGTGTTGCTCGACCTCGGCCTGCCCGACGGGGACGGCCTGGACGTGCTGCGCGAGCTGCGGCACCGTCCGGGCACCGCCGTCATCACGGTGACCGCGCGCGGTGAGGAACGCGAACGCGTGCTCGGGCTGCGGGCGGGGGCCGACGACTACGTCGTGAAGCCGTTCGGCACGTCCGAGCTCCTCGCCAGGATCGAGGCTGTTCTCAGACGAACCCGAACCCATCGGGCAGAGCCGGAGAGCGAGGCGCCGGTCCAGGTCGGCGCGCTGGAGCTCTCCCCGACGACGAGGGCCGTCACGCTCGCCGGGGAGCCGCTGTCGCTGACCCGCAAGGAGTTCGACCTGCTCGCCCTGCTCGCGGCCCGCAAGGGTGAGGTCGTGAGCCGCGACTTCATCGTCGACCAGGTGTGGCAGGCGCACTGGGAGGCGCCGTCGCGGACGCTCGACACGCACATCGCGGCGTTGCGCGGGAAGCTCGGCGGGCACGTCAAGATCGAGACCGTGCGGGGCGTGGGGTACCGGCTCGCCACGTGACGAGTCTCCGAGAGACATCCACAGGCACGTGCGGAACAATCGCAACCGATGCTCCGCCGACTGCTCGTCATCACCGTTCCGCTGCTCGTCGCCCTGGTCGCGGCGCTGGGCATTCCCCTGGCGTCCGCGGTGGTGCAGCGCGAAACGCAGACGACGTATCTCGACCGCCTCGGTGACGCCAGCAGGTTCGCCTCGCTCGGCGAGAGCGCGCTGCAGTCGGACCGGCTGGAGGCGCTGAGCCAGGAGATCCAGCGCTACGACGCCCTCTACGACGTCCCGGTGGCCCTGGTCAGCGCGGACAAGCGGATCCTGCTGGCTTCACGGCTGGGCTTCAACCCCACCGCCGACCCCGAGGTCACGAAGGCCCTCAACACGGCGCTGAACGGCGGCATAAGGCCCGAACCCGACTACACGGGCTGGCCGTGGCGCACCGGGCCGATGGTCGTCGTCGAACCGGTCGGCCGGGACAGTGAGGTGGTGGCCGCGGTCGTCACGATCTCGCAGACAGAGGGCCTGAGGCACGAGGTGCTGCGTCAGTGGGGGCTCATGGCGCTGGCGGGCCTCGCCCCGATGCTCGCCGTGGTCGCCGCCGCCTGGCCGATGTCGAGGTGGGTGCTCAGGCCGGTCAGCAAGCTCGACGAGGCCACCGCCGCCGTCGCCCAGGGCAACCTCGACGTGCGGGCGGACGAGGTCGGCGGCCCGCCGGAGCTCCGCCGGCTCGCGAAGAGCTTCAACACCATGGTCGACGTCGTCGGCAGGGCCCTGAACAGGCAGAAGGCGTTCGTCGCCGACGCCTCCCACCAGCTGCGCAACCCGCTGGCCAGCCTCAGGCTCGCCGTGGACAACCTCGAACCGCACGTCCGGAGCGAGCACGGCAGGGAAGCGCACCAGATCGCGGTCGAGGAAGCCGAGGAGATGGGTCGCGTGCTCGACACGCTGCTCGCTGCCACGCGGCTCGACAGCGCCCGGCAGACCGAGCCCGTCGACATCGACCAGCTCCTCGCGACCCACAAACCGGCGTGGCAGGCGCTCGCGAGCCAGGCCGACGTCACGTTGAAGATCGACATGCCGGCCGGGCTCACCATGCAGGAGCCGCCGGGCGGCCTGGGCAGCGTGCTGGACGAGCTCGTCAGCAACGCCGTCCGGCTCGCCAACGCGACCGAGGTGCGGGTCACCGGCAGCCCCGGCGAGCTGCACGTCATCGACAACGGCGACGGCCTGAACGACGAGGAACGCGAACAGGCGCTGCACCGGTTCTGGCGGGCCACCAAGCACCAGAACATCGCGGGCACCGGGCTCGGCCTCGCGATCTGCGCCGAGCTCATCGAGTCGGCGGGCGGCACGCTCACCCTGCACGACGCCCACCCCGGCCTGGACGTGCGGGTGGCCCTCAGCGCTTCACGGAACGGAACCACCGCATAGCACCGTCGTGCAGCGGAACGAGGCCGGTGGCGATGCCGGTGCGCACGTTGATCCGCGACGCCTCCGGGTGCCCCTCCACGATCCGCGCCGTCTCGGTGAACACCGTGCGCGTCACGACCTCGACGACGTCCGCGCTCAGCGACTCGCGCGCCAGCAGCAGGTTCGGCACCGCGAACGTCGGGTTCGCCACCACGCCCTCGTAGGTGGTGCTGGGGATCGTCGCCGGGATGTACGGCCCCTTGTAGGCGTCCGCGAACTTGATGGCCTCCGCGGCGATGTCGATCAGCCGCACCTTGCCCTTGAGGTCGGTGATCGCGGGCGTCGGTATGCCGGTCAGCGCGAGCATCGCGTCCAGCGATCCGTCCGCGACCCGCCGTGACGCCTCCGAGTGCGCCATGCGTTCGGCCGTTGTGGACACGTTGAACGTCTTCAGCATCCGCACGGAGGTGAACTCCGTGCCGGAACCGGTGGGGCCCAACGAGATCCGCTTGCCCGCCAGGTCGGAGAACGTCCGGATCGGCGACGAGATCGGCACCGCGATCTGCATGAAGCTGTCGTAGAGCCGCCCGACCGCGCGGACGCTCTGCGGGTCGTCGATCGGATCCAAAGAGGACAGTGCGAGCTGCGCCTCGCCGGAGCGCAGCAGCTGGAGGTTCTCCACCGACGCCGCGGTCGGGATCGCGGTCACCTTCGTGCCCGGCAGCTGCTCGGCCAGCGCGGCCGCCAGCGCCCCTCCGACCTCGCGGAAGACCGCCCCCTCCGGCCCCGTCGCGAGCACCAGTTCAGCGGGTGCGTCGACCCTGCGCGGGGTACACCCGGCGAGGGCCAGTCCGGCCCCTAGCAGAAGTGTGCGACGGTTGAGCGACACCGACGAAGCCTAGCTGTTACGTCAGGGCTGTCTGAAGTTTCCTGACGTCCGCTTGTCGCGTCCTGTGGCGCGGCCCACCCTCACACCCAACACGAAGTTCGAGGAGGAACCGTGGCGACCACGACCACAGGCCGCAAACCGATCTACAAGCACCTGTACTTCTGGGTGCTGGTCTCCATCGTGCTGGGCGCAGCAGTGGGCTTCCTGTTCCCGAAACAGGCGGCCGAGATGAAGTGGCTCGCCGATCTGTTCGTCAACCTCGTCAAGGTCGTCATCGCGCCGACCATCTTCGCGACGATCATCGTCGGCATCGCGGGCCTCGGAAACCTCGCCAAGGCGGGCGGGCTCGCACTGCGGACGATCCTCTACTTCACCGCGATGACCACGGTGGCGCTCGCCATCGGCCTCATCGTCGTGAACGTCGTGGCGCCGGGTCACCACGGCGGTGAGATCGAGCTCAACGCCAAGGCGGCCGACGCCACGCTGAAGTCGGCGGCGAGCGCGGAGACCGGTGTCACCGGCTTCATCCTGAGCCTGATCCCGAAGTCGTTCGTCAGCGCGTTCACGGACGGTCAGCTGATCCAGGTCCTCGTCATCGCGATCCTCGTGGCCGTCGCCGTGGCGGGCATGGGTGAACGCGGCGCCAGGGTCGTCTCCGCGATGGAGACCCTGTCCAAGGTCATGTTCGGCATCATCAAGATCGTCATGTACGCGGCGCCGATCGGTGCGTTCGGTGGCATCGCCTACACGGTCGGCAAGTTCGGTGGTGGCATCCTCAGCAAGCTGCTGTGGCTGATGGGTTCCTTCTACGCCACGTGCTTGCTGTTCATCGTCGTCGTGCTCGGCATCGTGGCGCGGATCGCGGGCTTCAGCCTGCTGAAGTTCCTGCGCTACATCAAGGACGAGATCCTGATCGTCCTCGGCACGTCGTCCAGCGAGTCCGTCCTGCCGCGCATGATGGTCAAGCTGGAGGCGGCGGGCGCGCAGAAGTCGGTCGTCGGCCTCACCATCCCGACCGGGTACTCGTTCAACCTCGACGGCACGTGCATCTACCTGACCATGGGCGCGATCTTCATCGCCCAGGCCACTGGTCACGACGTGTCGATCGGTGTCCAGATCGGCCTGCTGCTGTTCATGCTGATCGCGTCGAAGGGCGCGGCGGGCGTCACCGGCGCCGGCCTGGTCACCCTGGCCGCCTCGCTGCAGGCCTTCGAGGCCCACTCGGCCATCCCCGCGGTCGGCATCGCGCTGATCGTCGGCATCGACCGCTTCATGTCCGAGGCCCGCGCCATCACCAACGTGATCGGCAACGGTGTCGGGTCGCTCGTGGTCGCCGCCTGGCAGAAGGGTCTCGACAAGGAGCGCCTGAACGAGGTGCTGAACAACCCGGACCTCGTCGACGTCGACGACCTGCTCGAGAAGCAGCACGCCGAGTCGGACAAGGTGGCGGCTGCTCACTGAGACGTCCGTGGCCGGAGGCGTCTCTTCCCGCCTCCGGCCACGCGACCAGACCTCCATGTATGCCGAGGTCCCGTTCTCCCGCATGCGGCGCGGGTGAACGGGACCTTGGTCGTCTAAAGGGTCTTTTGCGCCTGAACGAACGGCGGTGAGCGTCCGCTAACTGAGATGGCAGAGCGCGGAGCAGCGAAAACGTGGGGTTACCCACTGGATCTACTGTCAAACCGTGATTGTCGCGCAGCTCTCATCAGGCTGGTTGATGTTGAACGGTCGGTTACGCTAACTCGGCTGTAACGAACGCCGACGTTGGCCGCAATGTCGCTCCGCTGCGGGGAATCGTTACACATCCATGACCTAGATCACCCATTGGCGGGTGTCCCTGGGTTTCGCGGCTGTTAAAGTCGCGTCAACACGCGGGCCATCGTCGTCCCGTGCTCCCACCTGTTGGTACGAGGTCTGAGCACGAGGACTTTGTTCTTTAGCGAGGACGACGAAGGAGGTCTGCGCAGTGATCTTCTCCGCCATCCCCGGCCCCCAGGGTCTCTACGACCCCGCTGATGAGCGCGACGCCTGCGGTGTCGCCATGGTGGCCGACATCCAGGGCAGGCGTTCCCACGGCATCGTGAGCGATGCCCTGACGGCGCTGGCGAACCTGGAGCACCGGGGTGCCGCCGGTGCCGAGCCCACGTCGGGTGACGGTGCCGGCATCCTCCTGCAGCTGCCCGACGAGTTCCTCCGCGCGGTCGTCGGTTTCGACCTGCCGGAACGCGGGCAGTACGCGGCAGGAATCGCTTTCCTTCCGTTTGAAGCCGAAGAACGTGCTGCCGCGATGGAGCAGATCGAGCGCATCGCGGAAGAGGAGAACCTCGTCGTTCTCGGCTGGCGCGACGTGCCGGTCGACCCGGAGAAGGCGGATGTCGGCCCGACGGCGCTGTCGGTGGCGCCGCACTTCGCGCAGTTGTTCGTGAAGGGCACGCGCGACGAGTCCGGCATCGCGCTGGACCGCCTGGCGTTCTGCCTGCGCAAGCGGGTCGAGCACGAGGGCAGCGTGTACTTCCCGTCGCTGTCCGCGCGCACGATCGTCTACAAGGGAATGCTGACGACCGAGCAGCTGCCGGCGTTCTTCCCCGACCTGCACGACGAGCGCCTCTACACGGCGATCGCGTTGGTGCACAGCCGTTTCTCCACGAACACCTTCCCCTCGTGGCCGCTGGCGCACCCGTTCCGGTTCGTCGCGCACAACGGTGAGATCAACACCGTCCGCGGCAACCGCAACCGCATGCGCGCCCGCGAAGCGTTGCTGGAGAGCGACCTCATCCCCGGCGACCTCGCGCGGCTGTTCCCGATCTGCGACCCCGAGGGGTCGGACTCGGCGTCGTTCGACGAGGTGCTGGAGCTGCTGCACCTCGGCGGCCGAAGCCTGCCGCACGCGGTGCTGATGATGATCCCGGAGGCGTGGGAGAACCACGCCACGATGGACCCGAAGCGCCGTGCGTTCTACCAGTTCCACGCCTCCCTGATGGAGCCGTGGGACGGCCCGGCCTGTGTCACGTTCACCGACGGCGAGATCGTCGGCGCCGTGCTCGACCGCAACGGGCTGCGCCCCGCGCGCTGGTGGCAGACCGCGGACGGCCGCGTGGTGCTGGCGTCCGAGACCGGCGTGCTCGACGTGCCGTCCGACCAGGTGGTCGCGAAGGGCCGCCTGCAGCCGGGCCGCATGTTCCTGGTGGACACCACCGAGGGCCGGATCATCGACGACGACGAGCTCAAGTCGAACCTGGCCTCGGAGCAGCCCTACGACGAGTGGCTGCACGCCGGTCTGCTCGACCTCGCCGACCTGCAGGACCGCGAGCACGTGTTGCAGAGCCACGAGTCCGTCGTGCGCCGCCAGCTCACCTTCGGCTACACCGAGGAGGAGCTGCGGATCCTGCTCACGCCCATGTCGGTCTCGGGCATGGAACCGCTCGCGTCCATGGGCACGGACACCCCGGTCGCCGCGCTGTCGCAGCGTTCCCGGTTGCTCTACGACTACTTCGTGCAGAACTTCGCGCAGGTCACCAACCCGCCGCTGGACGCGATCCGCGAAGAGATCGTCACGTCCGTCAAGCGCGTGATGGGTCCTGAGCAGAACCTGCTCGACCCCGGCCCGGTGTCGTGCCGCCACGTGACGCTCGACTACCCGGTCATCGACAACGACGAGCTCGCGAAGCTCATCCACATCAACGACGACGGCGACCTGCCCGGCTTCGCCTGCACCGTCCTTTCTGGACTGTACGAGGTGGACGGTGGCGGCGACGCGCTCGCGGCGGCCATCGAGCGCGTGCGTCGCGAGGCGTCGGAGGCCATCGCGAACGGCGCTCGCACGCTGGTGCTGAGTGACCGCGACTCCGACCACCGGATGGCGCCGATCCCGTCGCTGCTGCTCGTTTCCGCGGTGCACCACCACCTGGTGCGCACCAAGGAACGGCTGCGCGTCGCGCTCGTCGTCGAGTCCGGCGACTGCCGCGAGGTCCACCACGTCGCCGCGCTGCTGAGCTACGGCGCCGCCGCGGTGAACCCGTACCTCGCGTTCGAGACGATCGAGGACCTGATCAGCCAGGGCGCCATCACCGGCGTCCCGGCGCACAAGGCGGTCCGCAACTACGTCAAGGCGCTCGTGAAGGGCGTCCTGAAGATCATGTCGAAGATGGGCATCTCGACCGTCGGCGCCTACACCGCGGCGCAGATCTTCGAGGCGGTCGGCCTGTCGAACGACCTGCTCGACGAGTACTTCACCGGCACGCAGTCCAAGCTCGGTGGAGCCGGCCTCGACGTGCTGGCCGAGGAAGTCGCGCTGCGCCACCGCCGCGCGCACCCGGACAACCCGACGGCGCGTGAACACCGCCGGCTCGAGGTCGGTGGCGAGTACCAGTACCGCCGCGAGGGCGAGCTGCACCTGTTCACGCCGGAGACGGTGTTCCTGTTGCAGCACGCCACGAAGACGCGCAAGGAGGACGTCTTCCGCCAGTACACGGCGGAGGTCGAGCGCATCTCGCGGCAGGGCGGCACGTTGCGCGGACTGTTCAAGTTCCGCACCGAGGGCCGCACGCCGATCCCGATCGACGAGGTCGAGCCGGTCAGCTCGATCGTCAAGCGCTTCAACACCGGCGCCATGTCGTACGGCTCGATCTCGGCCGAGGCGCACGAGACCCTCGCCATCGCGATGAACCGCCTCGGCGGTCGTTCGAACAGCGGTGAGGGCGGCGAGGACCGCGAGCGCCTGTACGACCCGGAGCGCCGTTCGGCGGTCAAGCAGGTCGCGAGTGGACGGTTCGGCGTCACGAGCGAGTACCTGGTGAACTCCACGGACATCCAGATCAAGATGGCGCAGGGCGCGAAGCCCGGCGAGGGCGGCCAGCTGCCCGGCTTCAAGGTCTACCCGTGGATCGCGCGCACCCGGCACTCGACGCCCGGCGTCGGTCTCATCTCGCCGCCGCCGCACCACGACATCTACTCGATCGAGGACCTGGCGCAGCTCATCCACGATCTGAAGAACGCGAACGAGCAGGCGCGGGTTCACGTGAAGCTCGTCTCGTCGATCGGTGTCGGCACCGTCGCCGCGGGTGTCGCCAAGGCCCACGCGGACGTCGTGCTGATCTCCGGCTACGACGGCGGCACCGGTGCCTCGCCGATGAACTCGCTCAAGCACGCGGGAACGCCGTGGGAGATCGGCCTCGCCGAGACCCAGCAGACGTTGCTGCTCAACGGTTTGCGCGACCGCATCACCGTCCAGGTCGACGGCGCGATGCGCACCGGCCGTGACGTCGTCGTCGCGGCGCTGCTGGGCGCGGAGGAGTTCGGCTTCGCCACGGCACCGCTGATCGTCGCGGGCTGCGTGATGATGCGCGTCTGCCACCTCGACACGTGTCCCGTCGGCGTCGCCACGCAGAACCCCGACCTGCGCGCCCGCTACACCGGCCAGGCCGACCACGTCGTGAACTTCTTCGAGTTCGTGGCGCAGGAAGCCAGGGAACTGCTGGCGGAGCTCGGTTTCCGCACGATCGACGAGGCCGTCGGTCACGCCGAGCTGCTCGACAAGGACGAGGCGATCGAGCACTGGAAGACCGAGGGCCTGAACCTCACCCCGGTCTTCGAGGTGCCGGAAACCCCGTACCCGACGGCGAAGCGCAAGATCCGCGACCAGGACCACGGCCTGGACAAGGCCCTGGACCGCACGCTGATCCAGCTCGCGGAGGCGGCGCTGGAGGACGCGCACCAGGTCAACCTGGAGCTGCCGGTCCGCAACGTCAACCGCACGGTCGGCACGCTGCTCGGCGCCGAGGTCACCCGTCGCTACGGCGGCGAAGGCCTGGAGGACGACACGATCCGGGTGAAGCTCACCGGGTCCGCCGGCCAGTCGCTCGGCGCGTTCCTGCCGCGCGGCATCACGCTGGAGATGGTCGGCGACGCGAACGACTACGTCGGCAAGGGCCTGTCCGGCGGGCGGATCATCGTGCGGCCGCACGACGACGCGCCGTTCCGCGCCGAGGACCAGGTGATCGCGGGCAACGTGATCGGCTACGGCGCGACGTCCGGTGAGGTCTTCCTTCGCGGCCGTGTCGGTGAGCGGTTCTGCGTCCGCAACTCCGGTGCGCTGCTCGTGGCGGAGGGCGTGGGCGACCACGCGTTCGAATACATGACCGGTGGCCGGGCAGTGGTGCTCGGGCCGACCGGGCGCAACGTCGCGGCCGGCATGTCCGGTGGTATCGCGTACGTGCTCGACCTGGACCCGTTGTCGGTGAACCAGGAGATGGTGCAACTGCAGCGCCTCAGCGCCGAGGACCTGCGTTGGCTCAAGGACGCCGTCACCAAGCACCACGAGCACACGGGTTCCGCCGTGGCTGCTTCGCTGCTCGGTGACTGGACTCGGCGAGCCGGTGCGTTCACGAAGGTCATGCCCGGCGACTACCAGCGCGTTCTCGAGGCCATGCGTCTCGCTCGCGCCGAGGGCCGGGACGTTGACGCGGCTGTCATGGAGGCGTCTCGTGGCTGATCCACAGGGTTTCATGAAGTACACCCGGTCCGACGCGCCGAAGCGTCCGAAGCCGGAACGCTTGCAGGACTGGAACGAGGTCTACCTCGCCGAGGCTCCTGAAGAGCGCAACGCCGCCGTGCGCACGCAGGCGACGCGGTGCATGGACTGCGGCATTCCCTTCTGCCACAGCGGAACCGCGGGTTGTCCGCTCGGGAACCTGATCCCGGAGTGGAACGACCTGGTGCGCCGCGGCGACTGGGAGCTCGCCTCGGACCGCCTGCACGCCACCAACAACTTCCCGGAGTTCACGGGCCGGTTGTGCCCGGCGCCGTGCGAAGCGGCGTGCGTGCTGGCGATCTCGCACGACGCGGGCGGTGCGGTCGCGATCAAGCGGGTCGAGGAGACCATCGCGGACATGTCGTGGGAGAACGGCTACGTCCAGCCGTCCCAGGCGACCGTGTCCTCCGGCAAGCGCGTCGCCGTCGTCGGTTCCGGTCCGGCCGGTCTCGCCGCCGCGCAGCAGCTGACCCGTGCCGGTCACGAAGTCGTCGTCTACGAACGGGACGACCGTCTTGGCGGGTTGCTGCGGTACGGCATCCCCGAGTTCAAGATGGAGAAGAAGGTCCTCGACCGCCGGCTGGCTCAGCTCCGCAAGGAGGGCACCAAGTTCGTCACCGGCTGCGAGGTCGGCGTCGACGTCACGGTCGAGCAGCTGCGGGCCGAGTTCGACGCGGTCGTGCTCGCGGTCGGTGCGTTGCGCGGCCGCGACGACAAGACGACTCCTGGGCGCGAGCTCAAGGGTGTGCACCTCGCGATGGACCACCTGGTCCCCGCGAACCGCGCCTGCGAGGGCGACGGCCCGTCGGCGATCTCGGCCGAGGGCAAGCACGTCATCGTCATCGGCGGTGGCGACACGGGCGCCGACTGCTACGGCACCGCGACCCGCCAGGGCGCGCTGTCCGTGACGCAGCTCGACCAGTACCCGCTGCCGCCCAGCGTCCGCGACGACGACCGCTCGCCCTGGCCGGTGTGGCCGCACATCCTGCGCACCTACCCGGCCCACGAGGAGGCGGGAGAACGCCGCTTCGCCGTGGCCGTGCGCCGCTTCGTCGGCGACGAGGACGGCCACGTGCGGTTCATCGAGCTGCAGCAGGTGCGCGTCGAGAAGGACTCGTCCGGCCGCCGCTCGGTGATCCCGGTGACCGACGAGGTCGAGATGCTGCCCGCGGACATGGTGCTGCTGGCGATCGGCTTCGAGGGCGTGGAGCACATGCGCCTGCTCGACGACCTGGGCATCTCGCTGTCGGCGCGCGGCACGATCTCCTGCGGCTCCGACTGGCAGACCTCGGCACCCGGTGTGTTCGTCTGCGGCGACGCCCACCGTGGCGCGTCCCTGGTCGTGTGGGCGATCGCGGAGGGCCGGTCCGTGGCCAACGCCGTGGACAAGTTCCTCACAGGCTCGTCGAACCTGCCTTCGCCGGTGATCCCGAACCAGCTTCCGCTCGCTGTGGTCTGACAACGGAGTCCGACCCGCGGGGAGCAGCATGAACGCCTCGGCCGACAACGACGTCGGCCGGGGCGTTCGCCTTTCGGTAGCGTGATCGGCGTGGAGAGCGCCTCGGAGTGGCCGTACCAGCCTGTCGGCGAGGAGTTTCCGAGCGAGAGATGGGAGCGGCTCACCGGTTACGCGCAGGGGTGGTACGTCACGGGCCCGCTGGCGGAGGCCGGTTTCGGGTACCTGGCCGAGATCATCGACAGCGTGCTGGCGAGCGGAGTTTCGGATCAGCTGCTCGTGATCAGTTCCATGCACGACCTCACGGTCGTGCCGGCGCACGCGAAAGCCGGTGAGCGCGAGTCGATTTTCGTCGTCTCTCCGGCGAACTACCCGACCCTGCGCGGCCACATGGGGCTCGCCTTCTGGAGCGAGTACCGCCGGTGGGAATACCGGCAGTACAAGGTCGAGGACGCCGTCGACGTGTTCTGGGAGATGGTCGAGGAGAAGTTCGGCATCCTGCCGACCAACGGGTGAGCGGCGGGCGGGCTTCCGGGCCGCTCGCCTTTCTCGTGCGAACATTGCTGGATGGCGCGCGTCTACGTCTCGTCAACGTTCGCGGACTTGCCCGACCACCGCGAGGCCGTCCGCCGTGCCATCCGCCGCCTCGGCCACGAAGACATCGCCATGGAGTACTACGTGGCGGAAGACGTCCGGCCGGTCGAGAAGTGCCTGACAGACGTGCGTTCTGCCGATCTGTACATCGTGATCATGGCTTGGCGCTACGGCTTCATTCCGCCCGGCGATGAAAAGTCCATCACAGAACAGGAATACCGCGCCGCCCTCGACGCCGGCGTGCCCTGCCTCGCCTTCGTCCTCTCCGACGACGAGGCCTGGCCGCCCAAGCTGATGGAACGCTCACCCAAGGTCGACGAGTTCCGCGAGGAGCTGCTCAATGCACGCATCGCGGGCTTGTTCACGTCGAAGGACGACCTCGCCCGTCAGGTCGGTGAGGGCATCCAGAAGTGGGAAAGGTCCGACGCCGCGGTCTCGGCCACTACCGACTGGGGCGAGTACAGGCAGGCCGTGGTCGAGAGGTACCGGTGGGTCCGCCTCTCGGTGATCGCCGGGGCTCAGCACGACCGGCTGGCTCGTGTGCCGCTGCTGGAGGTCTTCGTCCCGCAACAACTCCGCTCCGGGCGTCCGAACTACGACCTGCCGGACGACGAGGGCGTGGGCGGTCCGGCGCTCGCCGAGGACAGCATCGCGGTGCTCGGTCGTGAGCCGAAGCAGGTGATCCTCGGAGGGCCGGGCAGCGGCAAGAGCACGCTGTTCCAAGCAGCACTGCTGGCGATGTCCGACATCGCGGGTGACGGGCGGTGGGTCCCGTCGTCGATGCGAAACCTGCCGCTGGTGTTGCTGATCGAACTGCGCGAGTACGTCCTGGTGCGCAGCCCGGACTTCCTGAGCTACCTCGGAGCGAGCATCTGGGAGAGGTTCAACATCCGGGTCGGCCAGGCACAACTCGCCGATGCACTGGACTGCGGCGCGGTGGTGTTCTTCGACGGCCTCGACGAGATCTTCGACCCCGCCGCACGCAGCAGGGTGATCGACCAGTTCTGCGCGTTCACCAGCAGGTTCCCCAACGCGAGGGTTGTCGTCTCGTCGCGGATCGTCGGCTATGACGAGAGCGAGCTCGGGCTCTCCGGATTCCAGCACTACACGCTGCTCGACTTCGGGCTGAAGGAGATCCGCGAGTTCGTACCGAGGTGGTATCGGCATTACAGCCTGGAAAGCGATCAGCGCGATGCCGCCGGCCTGGTTCGTCGGATCGAGGACAATCCCAGGCTGCAGGAGCTCGCAGGAAACCCGTTGCTGCTCACCATGATGGCGGTGATCTACAAGCATCAGGACCTTCCGGAGAAGCGCTGGCAGCTGTATGAACGGTGCACCGGTGTGCTGCTGGAGGACTGGGACGTCAAACGGAAGAAGATCGACACCAAGGAGTTGCTGCCGCTGGACTTCCGCGTCGGCGGAGAACAGAAGGCGGAGATCCTGCAGAACATCGCAATGACGATGTTGTCATCTTCGTGCGGTGCAGGGTACGAGCTGAATGCGATCGCCTACGGGCCTCTGAGGGACATCATCGGCGCGTATCTGGAGCGGCAGTACGCGAAGTCGCCGGGTGAGGCGCAGGCGATCGCCCGCGAGATCCTGAACCACCTGCGGGAACGAACGTTCATCCTGGCCGAGACCGGCGACGGGATTTTCGGCTTCGTGCACCGAACCTTCATGGAGTACTTCGCGGCGAGGCACGTGCTGGCCGAGTTCAACCGTAGGAAGGCGGACTACCGCTGGCTCAAGCAGGAGGTGTATGCGGCGCACTGGGACGAGGACCAGTGGCGTGAACCACTGCTCCTGCTCTCCGCGATGCTGGCCGGTCAGGGTTCTCCGATCAGGGAGGTCGTGCAGCACCTCGTCAGCGGCTTCCACCTGCTCGTCACGGCGTTCGCCGTTCGCTGCCTCGGAGAAGCGGGCTCGGTGCCACCGGAGGACCAGGAGTGGGCGACGGAGACCGCACGTCTGCTGGTCGGGTTGTTGGACCACATCCCGCCCAGATCCGACCACCGCGCCGCCCACGCCGCGGAAGTGGTGTCCGTACTCGGGTCCATTGCGGGACTCGTGACCTTCTCGGCGAACACCCTGAGGAAGATCGAGGCCTATCGAAACGCGCAGGTTCTCGGTGACCGGATCATCGGTTTTCAGCTCGAGCTCGCGGTCTCCTCCGCTGCGGACCGTCTGCAGGCGGCGGTGGTCGGCCTCAGCGACGACGATGAAGCCGTTCGGAGAGCGGCAATCGCCTCGCTGGAGAAGGAATCCGGCAACGAGACCGTTTTCAGGGCATTCGTGGAGGCACTCCGGGTGGAGCGGATCAGACGTGTCCGCGAGCCGCTCATCACAGCACTCGACCGCGAGTGGCCTCGGCGAGCGGAAGTGCTGGAGGCCATTGCGAACCGAATCCCCAACGAGACCTCCTACACGCACACGATCTGGCTGGCGCACCACCTCTCGGTCGCCTGGGCGGGAGACATCTTCGCGCGCGAGCTCGTTCTGCGTCTGGCGAGGCTTGAACATCCAGGCGCCGGAGACGGTGTGGTCGAAGCTGTCGTGCTGGCGCTGCTGAGAGGGTGGCGGAGCTCTCCCGACCTGCGGGACTTCTTGTGGGAAAAGCTTGGAAAACGAAGGTACAGAGGTGCGCACACGGCGGTGATCCGGGTGTGTGCCGTGGTGGATCTCGGCCTCCTGCGCGCCTGGTTCTGGGGCCGTCTGGTGAGTTCGGACGTTCTCCGGCAAATCGTCGTGTCCAGCGGACGTGGCGAGGATGCCGAAAAGTTCATCCTGGACTTCGCCAGGGAACATCCGCACGGTGATGTGAGACGCGAGGCCCGTCGTGTGCACGAGCTCTACTACTGAGATCGCTGTCTGTGTGATCTGACGTTCGGCTGCTACCGGATGGTCATTCCAGTCCGTGAAACACGCACACTCTTTCGGGTGAATCTGGGGTGTGAGGCGGTGATCTATGTCTTCTGTTAACCATCGCGTCATCCGCTCGGGTAAAACTGGAGGAGGTAGATCAACTCGGACGGGGGTGAGCCATGCGCAGCGTTCTGCTCGCGGTCGTGGTCGCCCTGTGCGCCGTGCTGATGCCCGCGGTCACGCCCGTGGCGATCGGTGCGCCGCCGCCGAAGTCCAAGACGTCGGTTCCCAAGGAGGAAGCGCCCCGCGAGGAGCGTGAGACCAACAGGTTGCGCGTGCCGGCCGCCGTCGAGCGGACCGCGCCGACGACACGCAGGCCGGTCGAGGCCGTGGCTGTCGCGCCGCGTGCCGACGTCGCCTTCGTCCCGGTTTCCGAGGCCGAACCGATAGCCGTGTGGCGCACACCTCCTGCACTGCAGGTGTTCCGGAACTGATCGGTGCCCGCCTTCTCCGATCAAAACGAACACTTTTCCCAATAGCAGTGAGGGATTCCCATGGACTTCCATCGCTTTGTTCAGCATGCCCGCGAACACGCCGGGTCGCGGTCGCGGGCCGTCGGCAAGAAGCTCGCCGCGGGGCAGCAGCCCACGACGATGTTCATCACGTGCGCTGATTCGCGGATCGTCACCGCGGCGATCACCGGGGCCGAGCCCGGCTCGTTGTTCGAGCTGCGGACGGCGGGCAACGTCATTCCGCCCTACACGTTGACGGTGCCGTCGAGTGAGATGGCCACGATCGAGTTCGCGGTGTTGCAGCTCGGGGTCAGCGAGATCGTGGTGTGCGGCCACTCCCACTGCGGTGCGGTCGGCGCGCTGCACGGTGGTGGCATCGACCACCTGCCCGCGATGCGCGGCTGGTTGCGGCCCAGGGCACCGCGCGAGGTCAGCGATCCGGCGATGCGCTCGGAAGGGCAGGCGCACGTGCGGGCGCAACTGGACGTGTTGCTGGCTTACCCGTTCGTGGCCGAGAAGGTCGCGGCCGGGGCGTTGCGGGTGCACGGCTGGTTCTACGACATCGAGACAGGCGAGGTTTCCGCCTGTGCCGAGCACGCTTTCCTGCCGCTGTAGGGGTTTCGAGAACATGAAGAGGTATTGGGCCGACCTCGGTGCGTCGGTCGTCGTGTTCCTCGTGGCGCTGCCGCTGTGCGTTGGCGTGGCGGTGGCGTCCGGGGTGCCGGCCGAGCTCGGGATCGTGACGGGAGTGGTCGGCGGCATCGTCGTCGGGCTGCTGCCGGGGAGCACGATGCAGGTGAGCGGGCCGGCTGCGGGGCTGACGGTGCTGGTGGCGGATGCCGTTGGCAGGCACGGGATCCAGGCGCTGGGCGTGATCGTCCTCGGTGCCGGGATCATTCAGGTGGTGCTGGGCTTAGCCAGGTGCGGGCGGTGGTTCCGCGCGATCTCGCCGTCCGTGGTGCAGGGCATGCTCGCCGGCATCGGGTTGGTGCTGATCTTCGGGCAGCTCAAGCACCTGGTGGTCTCCCCGGTCGCGTTGGCGCTGGGGTTGCTCACGGTCGTGATCATGCTTTTGTGGCAGCGGAGTCCGCTTCAGGTCGTGCCGGGCATGCTGGTCGGCGTGGTCGTGTGCACGGCGCTGGCGTCGCTGTTCGCCTCGCGGGTGGCGCGCATCGAGGTCGGCGAGCTGTCGACGGACGTGCACCTGCCGGACTTCTCGTTGCTGGACACCGGAGTCATCGGCACGGCGGTCGTGTTCGCGCTCGTCGCGTCGGCGGAGAGCATGTTCAGCGCGGCCGCCGTCGACCGGATGCACAACGGTCCGCGCACGCGGTACAACAAGGAACTGGTCGCGCAGGGCGTCGGCAACACGATCTGCGGCCTGCTCGGCGCGTTGCCCATGACAGCGGTGATCGTGCGCAGTGCGGCCAACGTGTCGGCAGGAGCGCGCACGAAGGCGTCCAGGGTGCTGCACGGCGTGTGGTTGCTGCTGTTCGTGGTGTTGCTGCCCGGACTGCTGACGCTGATCCCGATCGCCGTGCTCGCGGCGGTGCTCGTGCACGCCGGGTGGAAGCTGCTCGGGCTGAAGCAGGTGGTCACGTTGTGGCGCACGGACAAGGCCGAGGGTGCGGTGCTCGTGCTGACCGCCGGGCTCATCGTCGCCACGGACCTGTTGACCGGCACCGTCGTCGGTCTGCTGGCCGCGGTCGTCAAGACGGCGTGGGAAGTGTCGCGGCTGTCCGTCACCGTCACCTCGGACGGGGTCGCGCTCAAGGGCAACGCGACGTTCCTCAGGCTGCCGCGGCTGCTCGACGAACTGGAGCGGGTCGACCGCGAGCACGTCCGGATGGACCTGAGCGGCGTCCGGCACCTCGACCAGGCCTGCGGGCAGGCCATCGACCAGTGGGTCGACGAGTCCCGCCGGGCGGGCAGGACCGTCGAGCTGGTCGGCAGGTAGTCACCGGGGCGGATGACGCCGGGCGTTGATCTCCGCCAGCCCTCGCTGGAGGGCTTCCTCGAGACGGCGTGCCAGAGGCTCGACCTCCACGTCCAGTTCGTCCTCCGGCAGGCCGAGCTTCTGGCGGACCCCGCGGCGGTCGGCGGCAGCGACGTCGTCGGCCCGGTCGTCGGGGTCCACCCTGGCGATCGCGAGGTCGTACCAGACCAGCGCTTCCTCGAGCTCGCCGCGTTTCTCCAGCAGGAAAGCGACGTCGTGGAGGACCTCAGAGGACTCCGGCCAGGACTTCCGCAAGGCGTCGAGCTGAGCCCGCGCCTCGTCCTCGCGGCCGAGGCGGAACAGGATCTCGGCCATTGCGACCCGTGCGCGATCGGTGTTCTCCCCGCCGATGGCCTCGTCCAGCAGCAGGATCGCCCGGCCGGGGTTTCCTGCCCGGCGCCAGGCGTCCGCCGCCGCCAGCAGGACGTCGTCCCGGTCCTCCGGGTCGTCTTCGAGTTCCTGTTCGAGGCGGCGAGCTTCGTTCGCAGCGTCCATTTGGAGCAATCTACTCCGTGTGCGGGACGGCGCCGCGACCGTGGGGGTCGCGGTCGCGGCGCCGTCATTCAGGTGGCCTAGTGGCTCGTGAACTGGCCGCGCACCGCTCCGCCGGGGAACGTGCCCGTGTGGATGTTGGAGTAGAAGTCCTTCGGCGACTTCTTCAGCGCGTCCAGCGCGGCCTGGTCGACCCCGCCGACCGTGCCGGACACCGCGAAGATGCCGTTCGGCACGGCGGTGCCGAAGAACGTGATCTTCACCGGGCCGTTGACGCCCTTGGCGCCCTGGTGGACGTGACCGAGCGTCGGCGCGTCGATGTTCACCCACGCCAGCGAGAAGTCGACACCGGTGCCGTTGGGCTGCACGAACGTGACGGCCTGGCCGTCCGGGTCGCCGACCTTCGGGCCGTCCTGCACCGGCACCTCGTTGCGGCCGTTGGAGAACGCGCGGAGCTTGCCGCCCTTGATGATGTCGAGCGGGTTGACGTGCTTGCCGAGCGGCTTGAGCTGGGCGCG
The DNA here is from genome assembly GCF_000974445.1 of Lentzea aerocolonigenes. GTDB lineage: Bacteria > Actinomycetota > Actinomycetes > Mycobacteriales > Pseudonocardiaceae > Lentzea > Lentzea aerocolonigenes. The sequence continues at coordinate 296,756 of NZ_BBOJ01000017.1, read as the reverse complement.
CACGGCACCACCGGGCCGGTCGGTGCTGTGCAGGTTCAGGTAGAAGCCCGCGGGGTTCTTGCGGATCTCGTCGGCGAGCTTCGGGTCGACGACGGTCTGGCCGGCGGCCGCGGACAGCGTCTCCGGCATCGGGGTGGCGAAGAGGTTGACCTTCACCGGACCGTTCTGGCCCGCCACGCCCTGGTGGAGGTGGCCGAGGGTGAGCTGGGCCGTCTTCTTCCACTCCAGCGCGAACGTCACGCGGTCGCCGCGCACCTCGACCAACGCCTTCGCGGAGCCGTCCTCGTCACCGACGGCCGGGCCGCCGGGGGTGGGGACCTCCTGCTTGCCGTCGAGGTCGGCGGAGAAGAAGAACGGCTTGCCCTTCACCGGGCTGGGTTTGGGCTGCTCGGGCGCGGGCTGGCCGGGGGCGGGCTGTGCGGGCGCGGGGTTGTGGCCTCCGTGCTCACTCCCGCCGTGTTCGTCGCCGCCACCTGATCCGGCCTTCACCGCGGTCGGCTTCTCCGGGCTACCACTGGCGTCGATGTTCAACGTCGGACCGTCGGCGGTGAAGTTCTGGAACGCCGAACCGCCGTTCTTCACGACCACGCGGACCTCGATCGGCCCGCGGCCCGGCTTCACGGTGAAGGTGCGCGACTCGCCCTTCTTCGCGCCGTCCAGGCACCGGCCTTCGAGGGTGTCGGCGGCGCAGAACGTGGCCTCGTAGCCGGCGGTGTTGGTGATCTTCACGGTGACGGCGTCCTGGGCAGCGGACGCCGGTGTCACCACCGCTGCGGCGAGTGTGGCGCCCAGAAGGCATGCGGCAGCGACGTTTTTGTTGCGAGACATGGGATGTGCTCCAAGGCTCCTCAGTGGGAGTCGGGGGGTCTGGCGGACCCGACGCCACCAACACGGACGTCGATCGAATTCGGTTCAACGAACTTCTCGACTGAACCGAACCGCGTCTCAACACGTGTCGACGGCGGAACAGGACACACCCGCTAGGAGACGAAGATGCGTGCACGTATGGGAATTCTGTTGCTGCCCGCCCTGCTCGCAGGGCTCACCGCCTGCGGAAACGAGGCACCGCAACAGGAAGTTCCGGTCAAGGCGGAGGTGAAGATCGCGCAGTCCGACCTCGGCCCGATCCTGGTCGACCGAACGGGACGGACGCTCTACGCGTTCACCAAGGATGAGAACAAGTCCAGCGCGTGTGACGCGGACTGCATCGCGGTGTGGCCGGCGCTCACCGCCGAGTCCACTGTGGACGCCAAGGACGGTGCCGACGCGAAGCTGGTCTCGCGGGTCGACGAGAACTCGCAGGCCGTGTACGGAAAGTGGCCGCTCTACTACTACGTGGGAGACCAGGTCGCCGGTGACGTGAACGGGCAGGGCGTCGACGACGAGTGGTTCGCGATCGCGCCGGACGGCAAACTGGTCAGGAAGAGCTGATGAACATTGGGCCGTTCGGGTGTATGCGGCTAACGGCCATGTGGGAAGTGTCGACCCAGCAGATGAACCAGTAGGGGGCGACACATGACCAGCACAGCCGTGAAGACAGGTTTCGACGCGACGTTCCTCGGCACGGACGCCGGGCTTCCGGTCCTGACCGACTCGGGAGCCGCCGACGCGGTCGAGCTCGACGGCTCGACCACGATCGACTACACGCACTTCTCGCTCGCGTTGAGCATGTCGCGCAAGTTCGCGATCTGGGTCGCGTGGAACATCGACGGCGGTGCCCTGAAGGCCCTGAGCCGCAGCAACATCCCGTTCATCAAGGATCCCCGCGTGCCGGAGGAGTTCCAGACCGGCGACGAGCTCTACCGCGACAACAGGCTCGACCGCGGCCACCTCGCGCGCCGCGCCGACCTGTGCTGGGGCCCCAAGGCGGAGGCGCAGAAGGCGAACAGGGACTCGTTCTTCTTCACGAACATCACGCCGCAGATGGACGACTTCAACCAGAGCACGAAGGAAGGGCTCTGGGGCCGGCTGGAGGACGCGGTGCTCGCCGACGTCGACGTGGACAACCTCAGGGTGAGCGTCTACGGCGGTCCGGTCTTCAACGCCGACGACAGGGTGTTCCGCGGCGTCGCGATCCCGCGCGAGTTCTACAAGGCGATCGCGTTCGTGGTGAACGGCGAGCTGCGGTGCAGTGCCTTCCTGCTCACGCAGAACCTCGTCCTGGCAGAGGCGCTCGACCTGGACGAGTTCCGCGTGTTCCAGGTGTCGGTGGCCGAGCTGGAGAAGCGCGTGAGCTTCACCTTCCCCGCCGAGCTGCACGCCGCGGACACGGCGGCGGTGCAGCTGCTCGACGAGTCCGAGCGCAAGCCGTTGGACAGCCTCGGCGACATCAAGTGGTGATGCGCACGGAAGGCAACGCCTGACGCAGTTCCTCCAGCCGGGGCAACGACTCCGGCTGGTGCACGACGAGGTGTTCCAACGCCGGCAGCACGCGCAGGTCGTCCGCCGCCGGCACACCGAACACCTCCAGCGACGTGACGGTCGGCCACCGCTCCAGCCCCGCCAGCGGGTAGGGCGGGCGGTGGTCGATCGCGAGCTCGCGCAACGCGGGCAGCTCCGGCAACGCGGCCAGCCCGTCGTCGGTCGCCGAGTCACGGATCTGCAGGCGCCGCACCGCACCGCCGTCCAGCGACGCCAGGTCGACGCGGCTGAAGTGCAGGTGCAGCTCGTCCAGGTCCTTCACCGGCGACAGGTCGATCCGCCCGAGCGGACGGCACCGGCTCAGGTGCAGCTCTTTCAACGAGCGCGAGCCGGCCAACGGCGAGAGATCGCGCATCACCTCGTTCTGCCACAGCTCCAACCGGTGCAGCGACGGCATCGCGCCCAGCGGGTCGAGCGGGTTGATGTTGCCGATGCACCGCACGTACCGCAGCCGTTCCAGGTGCATGATGAACTGGATCCGGTGCCAGCCGCGGACGTCGACCCTGCGGTCACCGAAATCTACTTTGGACAGCACGGTCCTGGCGTACTTCTCGGCGTCCGGCGTGTTCCGCCACGCCCGCAGCAGCTCGTCGATGACCATCGCGTGGTCCACGGCCACGAACTCCGCGATCCGTTCCCACGCGGCCTCACCACCGATGTTCGCGAGCGTCCGCACGACGTAGGCGGCTTCCTCGGTGGCTTCGGGACCGGGCAACAGGTCCACCACGAACGATCCGGCCTCGGACAACGCGTCGGCGTGCGCGAAACTGGTCGGCGGGATCAGCACGGCGGCGGCGAAGGTCACCTGTGTCCGTGCCGTCTCCGGCTCGATCACGTCCGCCTGCTCCAGGCACGCCAGCGCGAGCAGCCGCAGCTTGTCCCGCCCGCGCTCGTCCTTGCGGGTGTCGTCGTTGCCCGCCAGCAGGTCCATCAGCACGCGGGCCCGTTCGCGCGGCCGGGCGTGCGCGACCGCCATGACCACCACGTCGTGCCACTCGTCGAGATGTGCTCTGTCCACGAGCAGGTTCAGGTCACCGGCGTCGACGGCCTCCTTGGCCGCCAGGTAGTCGCGGAACGTCCGGTGCACGAACTGCACCTGTTCGGTCGGCACCTCCCGCAGCAGCCCCGCCCGTTCGAGCAACCGCTGCATCGCGTCGTCCGGGTCGATGTCGTGCGACCGCAGCCCGCGCATCGCGTTCCCGAGCCGGTGCACCGCCTCCGACCGTGGCACGGTCAGCTCCCGGTTGCGCACCAACGAGTACGCGAACCGTTGCAGCAGAACGAGTTGCTCCTCCTTGGAGAACGACGGCAGCGCCAGCCCGCGGTCCTCGTCCCACCTCACCAGCAGGAGGTCCAGTGCGGCCTCGTACAACGACCGCCGATCGCGCGGCAGGTGCATGTTGCGGTCCTGGTGCAACGCGCAGAGCAACCCGGCCAGCAACGGGCTCGACGCGAGCCGGCGCAGGTCCGGCCGCTTCGTCAGCGTCGTCACGAGCCGTGTCTCGCACTCGGCCAGCCACAGCAGCGCGTCCCTGCTCAGGCCCGGTTCGTCGCGGGCGGCGGTGTGCCAGGCCTCCACGAAGTCGCGCACACCCTTGTCGCTCAACGGCAACAGGTCGAACGCCGTGAAGCCGCAGTCGTCCAGCCAGTCCTCCGGCACGGCGGCCGGACGGGTGGTGATCGCGTACCGGGCCTGCGGATAGGCGTTCACCAGCCGGACGAGCCACTGGCGCGCCTCCTCCCGCCGTTCCGACACGAGCTCGTCCACGCCGTCGACGAGCACCAGCGCGCGACCTTCCTTGAGCCGCGCGGTCACCCACCCCGACGGCTTCTCCTCCTCGATCATCGAGGCGGTCGACGAGATGAACTCCTCCGGCTTCGGCAGCGTCGAGTACTGCCGCAGCGGCACGAAGAACGGCACCAGTCCGAGCCACTCGTTGCCCGATGTCCGCGTCTCGCCCAGCGCGTTCATGGCGAGCCAGCGCAGGAACGTCGTCTTGCCCGCGCCCGCACCACCCCTGATCAGCACCCGCGGCGTGTCCGCCAGTGCGGCCGCGACGGGCAGACCGGCGCCGGTGAGCTCGTCGGTGTCGCCGACCCGTGCGACGGCCAGCGACACGTAGGAGCTGTCGAAGGAGTGCCGCCGCGGCACCCGTCCGCGGGACACGCCGAACAGCTCCAGCCCGCCCAGCGAGTGCGCGACCTGGTCGGCGTAGCGGTCCTCGAAGTCCCGGTGTGCCGCGACCAGCGCGAGTTGGTGCTGGTCCGAAAGCCGGGCCACGGCGTCCGCGGTCGCCTTGCTGATCCGGAACATCTCCACGGCGAGGCGCCGCGCGTACTCCGGTTGTGACCACACCAGTTCCACGACGGCGACGCAGACCCGCAGCAGCACCGCGTCGTAGACGGCCGTCGCGTGATCGGACAGACCGGCCGCGCGCCGGATGTTCTCCGACCTCGACCGCACGTGCGCCCGCAACGACTCGGGCGTCAGCATCACCCGAAGAGCGTCGTCGTCGCGCAACGGCAGTGCGGCCTCGATGGACTCGCGCACCGCGTCCACGGCGGCCTGCCACTCGCCCTGCTCAACGGTGCTCAGCTCGCCGCGCGCGAGCTCGCTGCTGACCCGTTCGACGAGCGGTCCCGGTCTGGTCAGTTCCCGTTGACGCTTCTTGTCCCTGGCACCTTTGTGCACGACGTCGAAGAGACCGACCAGCACGCGCTCCAGCACGGTCTCGAGCACCATCAGCAGTCCGGCGGAAAACGGATCGGCCACACCGCCAGTATCGGTACCCGTCGTAGCTGCCCACCGGCTTTTCGCTTACAGGCAACCAGGAATTCATCAGGCGGTTCGGGGGACACCGCGACCCGCGACCGACATCACCGCGATCCGGAACGCCTCCACCGCGAGCTCGGCGAGGTTCTCCGGCGGCACGGACTGCGCCGATCGCCGCACCTCGGCGAGCGCGGACTCCGCGTGCGGCTGCAGTGCGGAGACGGCTTGGACGAGGACGCTCACCGTGTGGGCGATGGGCGCGCCCGTTCGCCCGGCGGCGAGCACGGCCCGTGCGTTGCGCACCTCGAGCGTCCCGTCGGGCAGCTGCGTGACGACTCCGCACTCGATCGCGGAGTGCAGCAGCTCGGGGTTCTGGCGCAACGCGCACACGAGCGCGTTGCCGGTCGGGAGGAACTGGCGCAGCACGAGATCCGGTGCCAGCAGCACCCGGATCGCCTCCAGCGGCAGTCCCCGGTGCTGCAACCGCAGCACTGTGCGCATGCGCGCGAGGTGGAAATCGTCGTACATCGGCGACCGGCCCAGGCGGTTCGGAGCCGGCAGCAGGCCACGTGCCTGGTACGAGCGGACGGTGCGGGTGGTCATGCCGATCTCGGCGGCGAACTCGTCGATCGTCATCTGTCTGGCGGCGAGGTCTGACATTACCCGCACCACTTCCAAAGTTGGTGCATTGAGTTTTCCCCCTGTTGTCTCAGGCCCGCTCGAGAAGAGTGCAACTGCGGACCCGCCCCTGGTGAACAAGTCTCCCATCGCGTTTATAAGACGGGCATAAGTTGTTTCTGGCCCCTCGATTGATCAAGTGGAAGAACTTCTTTCCCTTGCTGGGTCCGGGTGTTCGGTTGTGCTAGGCGAAGTCGTGTGGAAGTTTTTCCTTCCACTTCTGGGACAAAGGCGTTGTTCGGAAGAGGCTTTCCCGTGTTCTGCCGCAAGCACAAGAGGGGAAGTCAGATGTCCGCAATCAAGCGAATGACGAGCGTTCTGCTGCTCGTGCTCGCCGTGTTCGGTGGCGTCGCGACCATGAACGCGGCGGGTGCCACCGCAGCGCCCGCCGCCGTGCCGCAGGTCGTCCAGAGCACCGGTGACCAGGTCGGCATCCAGGCCAACTGGCGCTGTGACTGGACCGCGACGGCTCGCAGGGTCGACGCGTACTGCACCGTGGTCAGCGGTCAAGTGCGTCTGTACGGCCGGTGCTCCAACGGCGGCACGTACTACACCCCGTGGGTCGGCGCGGGCCGCTGGCACCTCTGGGTGGACTGCGGCGGCTACTACCTCAACTCGTTCGGTTTCCAGAGCCGCGGCTGATCAGGCCCGGCACCGCACCCCCGGCGATCTTCCGCCGGGGGTGCGGTTTTTCACGTGGTCGCCAGCGCCTCGGTGGGGGTGAGCCGCGACGCCCGCACCGCCGGGTAGACCCCGGCGAGCACACCGACCACAACGGCCGCGCCCACCCCGCCCGCGAGCGCGGTCAGGGGGAGCACGGCAGGCCATCCCTGCGACGCGGCGTAGACGGCGGTCGCCGCCACCCCGATCAGCAGGCCGATACCGCCGCCGATGCCCGCGAGCACGACGGCCTCCGCCAGGAACTGACCGCTGATCTGCCGCCTGCTGGCACCGAGCGCGCGCCGCAGCCCGATCTCGCGGCGCCGTTCGAGCACGGAGATGACCATGGTGTTCGCCACCCCGATGCCCCCGACCAGCAACGCCACCCCGCCCAGTCCGAGGAACAGCCCCGAGTACGCCTGCTCGACGAGCTGCTGGGCGGCGAGCGCGTCCGACGGCCGGCTGACCAGCACCTCGTTGGGGCTCTTCGGGTTGGCCGTCCGTCCGAGCACCGACTTCACCGCCTCCACCGCGCGGTCGTCGGCCCGCACGTAGATCTGGCCGGGCGAGCCGTCGAACCCGAGGTGCGCCTCGGCCGCCTTCCACCCGACCAGCACGGCGTTGTCGACCTCGAACGCGAGCGGGTTGGCCGCGAGCACGCCGATCACGGTGAACCAGCGGTCCTTGATCCACACCGAGGGAGCGGGCAGCCCGGGCCTCAGCTCGGTGCCGAGCACCCTCGCGGCCCGCGCCCCGAGCACGGCCACGGGGAACGCCTCGGTCGCCTGGTCGAGGAACCGCCCGGTGCGCACCGAGCCCCCGAGCACCGGCAGCAGGTCGAGCCGCGCCGCCTTGACGCTCAGCCCGCCGGTCTCCTGCGCGGGCACCAGGTCGGTGCGCCGCACGGTCGCGCCGGTCTCGCCGGTCGCGCTCACCGACCGCACGGGTCCGATCCTGCGGATCATGTCGACGGCCACCGGGGGCAGCTTCGCCTTGCCGCCGGCGATGTTCGTGCCCGGTGCGACTGTGAGCAGGTTCGGGCCCAGGGCAGCGAGTTGGGCGCGCAACGCGGCCTGGTTCGACGCCGGGATGCTCACGACCGCGATGAGTGCGGCGATGCCGATGGCGATGCCCAGTGCGGCGAGGACCGTGCGGACGGGGCGGGTGCGGACGCCCACCGTGCCGAGGCGGAGGACGTCGCCGGGTGGCAGGCGGGTGGCATGGGGGAGGGGTACTTCAGGCACGGCCGCCTCCCGTGTCCGTCCGCAGCTCCCCGTCCAGCATCTCCACCCGGCGCGGCAGGCTCGCCGCGATCTGCACGTCGTGGGTGATGATCGCGATCGTCGTGCCGTCGGCGTGCAGTTCGCGCAGCAGCCGCAGCACCTCCGCGCCGGACTTCGTGTCGAGGTTGCCGGTCGGTTCGTCGGCCAGCACGATGCTCGGCCGGTTCACCAGCGCCCGTGCGATGGCGACCCGTTGCTTCTCGCCGCCGGACATCTCGGTGGGCAGGTGGCCGGCGCGGTGAGCGAGCCCCACCCGGGCGAGTGCCTCGTCGGCCGCGGCCCTGCGGTTGCGGGCGGGGACGCCGCGGTACACCAGGGCCGCCATCACGTTCTCCCTCGCCGTGAAGCCCTCGGTGAGGTGGAACTGCTGGAAGACGAAGCCGATCCACCACGCCCGCAGCGCGGACAGCCGCCGGTCGGTCAGCTTGCCGGTGTCGTGGCCGTTGACCAGCACCGCACCCGTCGACGGGCGGTCGAGCGTGCCCATCAGGTGCAGCATCGTCGACTTGCCGGAGCCCGACGGGCCCACGATGCCGAGCATCTCGCCCGCTTCCACCCGCAGGTCGCACGGTCGTAACGCCTGGACGCCACCGCGGTAGGTCTTCGACACGCCCGTCAACGCCAGAACAGGGCTCACGACGTCGTCACCACCGTCATGCCCTCGGTGAGGCCGTCGCCGGTGATCTCGACCATCCCGCCGGCGAACATCCCCGTCCGGACGGCCAGGTAGCGGCTCTTCCCGCCCTCCACGACCTCGACGGCGTACCCGCCCTCGCGCACGGCGAGCAGCGCCTGCACCGGCACGGCCAGCACGTTCTCCCGCTTCTCGCCGTCGAACTCGACGGTGACGCGTCCCGGTTCGGCGGGCGCCGCGTCGTCCAGCGTCACCGTGGCGACCGGTTTCGACTTGTCCTCCACGGTCTTCACGGCGACCTCGCGCACCGTGCCGGGGGTGTCCTTCCCACCCGGCAGGTACACCTTCACCTTCGCGTCCACCCGAGCGAGCCGCCGCTGCGCCTCCGTGAGCTCCACCGACACCAGCCGGTCGAGGCCCGTCACGGTCAGCAGCGGACCCTCGGCGGGGGCGCCTGGCTGCGCGGTCACCGCGTGCACCCGGACCGGACCGGCCACGACGATCACGTCACCGGGCTGCACGACGCCGGTCTGCTCGGCCTTGAGCGACTTCTGCCAGCGCTTCACCGCGGCCGCGGTCCTCGGGCCGAACTTCCCGCTCGCCGCCCCGAGTTCCGAGTAGCCGAGTGCGAGGAGGTTCTCCTGCAGCATCTTCACGTCGTCACCGTCGGGGACCCCGTTGCGCATCTCCCGGTACAGGGGCGTCCCGCCGAAGAACACCGGCACCTCGACCGCGTTCACCTCGTACAGCACCTTTCCGCGTTCCAGCTGTTCACCCGCCGCCGGAAGACGCGTGAGCGTGCCCGGCCTGCGTCCCGTCACCGCGACCGGCGTGCCGGTGCCCAGATCGCCGTCGACCTTGATCCGGTCGGTGAGCGTCGTGCGGGTCACCTGCGTGGTGGCTGGCGGAGCGACGGGCGGTGCGGACGACGCCGGTGCCGAGACCAGCCGGGTGAACGTCACCGCTCCTGCCGTCCCGGCGAACGCGAGGACGACGGCGATCCAGACCGCCCGCTTGCGCCGCCGTCTCCTGGCGGCGGACGGCCCGGCCTCCTCGGTCATTTCGTCGAACCGGAGGAGCCGGGGGCGTCACCGCCGGTCTTGGCCGAGCAACGCCGGATCTTCTCCTGCACGGCCGGGTCGTGGACGTCGACGCCGTCGGGCAGCTTCGCGGCACCGTCCCCGCCGTCCTCCGGCTTCGGATCCGGGTACTGCACGCCCTCGTCGCGCATGCACTTGGCGAACTTGCGCGCCTGCTCGAGCTGCTCCGGGTTCATCGGCTTCGGGTTGCCGCCGTCGGGCAGGTGCTGGCGGCACTTCTCGTGGGCCGCGCGCTGCTTCTCCTGGTCGACCTGCGGCAGAGTGCCCTGTTGCGCCGTTCCCCGGCCGCTCCCGTTGTTCGGGATTTCCTGGGACTGCACCTCGGCGCCGTTGTCGCGCATGCATTTGGAGTACGCGTCCTCGCCGCCAGGAGCAGTGTTCGATTGCGTGCTGCCCGGAGCGGAGGCGACATTCGGGTCGGAGTTGCCCGCGCACGACGTGGTCAGCAATGCGGCGAGCACAATCGCGCCGAACAGACCGGCAGTTTTCATGATTCCCCCTCAGGGCGTTTCCTGCGGATGGCTGAATGTCTACCGGGCGGGTGATTCCGCCACCGTAAGTGCGGATGCTTATGGCCGTCTTATGGGCCTGCGCGCCACACTTGGCACGGAATAAGGGGGTCGGGCTTGCGAATCCTGGTGGTCGAGGACGAGGAGATGCTCGCCGACGCCGTCGCGGAGGGCCTGCGACAGGCGTCGATGGCGGTCGACGTCTGCGGCGACGGAGAACAGGCGCTGGAGTACATCGCCGTGAACCGGTACGACGTCGTCGTGCTGGACCGGGACCTGCCGGGCGTGCACGGCGACGACGTGTGCCGGGCGATCATCGACAACGGCAGCGACACCCGCGTGATCATGCTGACCGCGTCGGGCGACGTCGCGGACCGGGTGCACGGACTCGGCCTCGGCGCGGACGACTACCTGCCGAAACCGTTCGCCTGGGCGGAACTGCTGGCACGGGTGCAGGCGTTGGGACGGCGCGCGCGGCCCGCGTTGCCACCGGTGCTGCGCCGCGCGGGCATCAGCCTCGACGTCGGACGGCACCAGGTGTTCCGCGACGAGAGGTTCGTCAACCTGTCGCGCAAGGAGTTCGCCGTGCTGGAAGTGCTGATGCGCGCCGAAGGTGCGGTCGTCAGCGCCGAGGAGCTGCTGGAGAAGGCATGGGACGTCAACGTGGATCCGTTCACCAACGCCGTGCGGGTCACGATGATGACCCTGCGCCGCAAGCTGGGCGAACCGCAGGTCATCCGCACGGTGTCAGGGGTCGGTTACCAGTTGCGCGACTAGCCGCGCGGATGTCGGTCAAGCTGCGGCTCGCGCTGATGTGCGGCGGCCTGTTCCTGCTCGGCGGCGCGATTCTGCTGGCGACCAACTACCTGCTGGTGCGCACCGCGTTGCCGGACACGGCCGGGGCTCCTCCCGGCCAGTCGACGGACGACCTGCCCGCACCCGTCCCCGGTTCCGCGCCCGTGGTCGGCAGCTCCGGCACGGACCTCTCGCAGTACCGCCAGGAAGTGCTGCAGACACTCGTCGTGCAGTCCGGCGTGGCACTGGCCGTGATGGCGGTCGTGGCGCTGGCACTGGGGTGGTTCGCCGCCGTGCGGATGCTGCGCCCCGTGCAGGAGGTCGTCGCGACGGCGCAGCGGCTGGAGGCGGACAGCTTGCACGAGCGGATCAGGATGCCCGGCCCGCGCGACGAGCTGACCGAGCTCGCGGACACCTTCGACGGGATGCTCGACCGGCTCGCCGCGTCGTTCGACAGCCAGAAGCGGTTCGTCGCCAACGCCTCGCACGAGCTGCGCACCCCGCTCGCCACCCAGCGCACGATGATCGAGATCGCGATGGCGCGCCGGAACGCGGGCCCGGATCTGCGGGACCTGTGCGAACGGCTGCTGGTGATGAACGTGCGCACCGAGTCGCTCATCGAAGGGCTGCTGCTGCTCGCCCGCAGCGACCGCGGGCTGGAGCACGAGGAGCCGGTGCGGCTCGACGACGTGGCACGCGGTGTCCTGGACAGCCGCAGACACGCCGCCGAGCAGGCCGGAGTGCGGCTGGAAGCGGCGATGTCGCCCCAGATCGTGTCCGGTGACCCCGTTCTGCTGGAACGGCTCGTGGTCAACCTCGTCGACAACGCCATCACCTACAACCACGCGGGCGGACTGGTTTCCGTTCGCACTGGAGGGGATTCGGCCCTGCACGTGTGCAACACCGGACCGGACGTGCCCGCCGACCAGGTCGGCTGGCTGTTCGAACCGTTCCGCCAGCTGCGCAAACAACGCGCGGGATCCGGCCGCGGCGTCGGCCTGGGGCTCTCGATCGTCGCGTCGATCGCGAAGGCGCACGGCGGGTCGGTGCGGGCGGTGCCACGTCCGGGCGGTGGGCTGGAGATGGCGTTCTCGGTGCCCTGACTCAGATCGTTGCGGCGACCTTCCGCACGTGACCGATGTCGAACTCCCTGCTCGTGCCGTCCTCGCAGTCCGCGCTCAGCACGCCCTCCAGGTGCTTGGTCGGCACGATCACGTACGTCTCCGTCCTGCGCGGCCCGCTCGCGTACTTGATCTCGACGCGGCTGCCGTCGACCAGCGCCGTCGCGAGGATCAGCACCTCCTCGTCACGCAGGAAGACGTTCTGGTCGCGCAGCATCCGCGCCGCGTTCGCACGCGGCGTGCCCCGGCCGACGCTCGGCCTCTCCTGCTCCACCAGCCTGATCGCGAGCTGCGTCAGCTCCAGGTCGTCCAGCTCGGCCCGCCACCACCTGTCGGGCCGGCGTTCGCCGCGCGCCGTCGCCCGCCGCCGTTCCACTCGCTCCACAATGGACTGATCACCGGCGTCCAGTCCGGTCGGCGCGTACCCGGCCCTGCGCAACGCCTCCAGCGTCTCCGCCATCGGCCTGGCCGACGCCAGCACGGTCGGCGCGAGGAACCGCAGCTTGAGCGAAGTCAGCCGCTTCGACCGGGAGATCTCCTGCAGCAGCGCGGGATCCTCCGCCCGCACGCAGCTCGCCACGTCCGTCACCGTCAGCTGCCCGTGACGCCGCGCCACGTCCTGCACCTGGTACTCGATCACCTGCGGCAACGGCGCTTCCGACACGGCGGCAAGCTTCGCGAGCACCTCCTGCGCGGACAACCCGCTGTCCAGCGCGCGCCGCACCGACCCGGCGGACAGGCGCCACACCCGCGCGGCGTCGTTGTCCTCCAGGTCCGCCACCAGGTTCAGCGTCGCGCTCAGCTCCGGTGACGGCAGCCCGTTCACCACCGCGGTCATGTCCGTCTGGAACGCGGCCTTCTCCTTCGCGGCCGGCATCAACCGAGTCGCCGCCGCCTCGACGTCACCGCTGTCGAGCACCGCGACGCCCAGCGGCGTCAGCGCGCCGCCGGCCACCAGTCCGAGCGACTCCATCTCGGCGATCACCGCCGCGGTCGCGCGCGGGTCGTGCACCGCGGGGCGTTCCCACACCAGGTCCGCGACCAGTTCGTTCAGGTCCGTGAAGGCTTCGCCGGCGGAGAACCGTTCCAGCACACTGCGCCGCAGGAGCAGTCCGGCGGCACCGGTGTAGTCGCGCAACGCGGCCCGTGCCTGATCGGGTTCCGGCCGCCAGTCCATCCGGCGCCACGCGTTCACCAGCGCCGCGAGCCGGACGCCGGGCTGCGAGTCCAGCCAGTCGTCGCCCTGCTTGGTGGGCAGCAGCCGGGACCGTTCCACCCCGAGCAGCTGCGCCTCGACCGCGAGCTCCAGCCACAGCCGCAGCATGCCGTCGGTGACCCGCAACGCCCGCGCGACCCGCCGGATCTCGACCGTCGCCACGCCACCGGTGTAGCGGGCGTCGAACGTGTCCTGCTCGCAGTGCGCCAGCAGCCGAGCCACTCCGTCCACTGTGGACATGGCTGGCACGATCGGTGAGATCTCGGAGGCCTTGCGCTTCCCCGGCGCCTTCGGCCGCCCGGTCAGCTGATCGCGCACCGCGCCGCCGGCCCGCACCGAGTTCACCGCGACGAGCTTCGGCCCGTCCGGCCAGGCCAGCGCGCGTTTCTTCAGCTCGCCCAACGCCCGTTCGAAGTCGTCGACCGAGCACCGCAACTCGGTGCACACGGTGTCGACGGTCCCGAGGTTGCCGTGCGCCACGATCGAGCCGAGCACGTCGATCGCGCCCTGGTCGAGCGTGTCCTCCGCGGCGCGGACCGAGTCGGAGTCGGTGAGCTGGGTCGCGAGGTCCTTCAACGTGCGGATGTAGCGGTCGGCCACGTCACGCCGGTGCACGAGTATCGCGGCCACCTCGTCCGGCTCGAGTTGGTGGAGCCAGGTCGCGAGCGCGTTGATACGGCGTGGCATTCATCGGATTATGGCGGTGGTTGTGTGCGCTCAAACGAATTTTCACGCGTTCGGGCGGTCGGCCTAGGCTGTCTCGGTGACGTTCAGCGGTTTCGGCGAGTACGCCATTGACTTCTACGACGGCTTGGTCCTCGACAACTCGAAGGCGTACTGGGACGACAACAAGGAGACCTACCTGCGTGACGTGCGGGGCCCGATGGAGGCGCTGCTCCTCGCGCTGGAGAAGGAGTTCGGCGAAGGCAAGGTCTTCCGGCCGTACCGGGACGTGCGGTTCGCCAAGGACAAGACGCCGTACAAGACGAACTGCGGCGGCGTCATCGAGAAAGGACGCGGCGGCGGCGCGTACTACGTGCAGATCAGCCCGGAGGGACTGCTGACCGGCGGCGGCTCGTTCCACATGGCGTCCGACCAGCTGGCCCGCTACCGCGCCTCGGTCGACTCGCACGGCGTGCTGCTGCGCAAGATCGTCGACAAGCTGGTCAAGCAGGGCTGGGAGCTGTGCGGCGACGTCATGAAGTCGAAGCCGCGCGGGTTCGCCGACGACCACCCGCACCTCGACCTGCTCAAGCACCGGTCGATCTACGTGCGCAAGATCTGGGAGCCGGACGACGTGCTGCACGAGCCGGGGTGCCTCGACCGCGTGCGCAAGTCGTGGCGGCAGCTCAAGGACTTGAACGCGTGGTGCGAGGACCACGTCGGCGTGAGCGAATCCAGGTCGAGGTAGCCCAGCCGAGCCCGATCCCCGCCACGTCGACCAGGGCGTCGAGCCAGTCGCCGCTGCGGTGCAGGGGCGTGACGAGTTCCTGGAGAACCTCCGAAACGCCCGCGTAGACGACCAGCAGCGGCAGAATGTGAGCAATTCTCGCGTAAAGGCCGGTGAACGCCAGCAGCGCGAACAACAGCGTGTGGATGACCTTGTCCGTACCAGGCGGCGCGGTCGGCACACCTGACTCCGGGGTGAACAGAACGACGACACTGAGCAACGCCGCGACTACGAAAGGCAGCACTCGACCCATGTCTGAACATTACCCACGGGTAGTTCGGGATCGGTCCAGGAACGAGGGCTACTCTCTCTAAACGTGAGTCGACGCGCAAAGATCGTCTGTACCCTCGGTCCCGCCACTGGCACGCCGGACAAGGTCCGCGACCTGGTAGCGGCCGGTATGGACGTGGCCAGGATGAACTTCAGCCACGGCAGCCATGCCGACCACAAGCAGGTCTACGACATGGTTCGTGCGGCAGCCGACGAGTCGGGCCGCGCCGTGGGCATCCTCGCGGACCTCCAGGGCCCCAAGATCCGGCTCGGCCGGTTCGCCGCGGGTCCTGTCGACTGGAACACCGGCGACATCGTCCGCGTCACCGTCGAGGACGTCGAGGGCACGCACGACCGCGTGTCGACGACGTACAAGGAGCTGGCGAAGGACGCCAAGGTCGGCGACCGCCTGCTCGTGGACGACGGCAAGGTCGGCCTCGTGGTCGTCGACGTCGAGGGTTCCGACGTCGTGTGCGAGGTCACCGAAGGCGGACCCGTCAGCAACAACAAGGGCCTCTCGCTGCCCGGCATGGACGTCTCCGTGCCGGCGCTGTCGGAAAAGGACATCGAGGACCTCGAGTTCGCGCTCTCGCTGGGCGTGGACTTCATCGCCCTGTCGTTCGTGCGCTCGCCCGCGGACATCGACCTGGTCCACCAGGTCATGGACCGTGCGGGCAGCAAGCGCCTCCCGGTGATCGCGAAGATCGAGAAGCCGGAGGCCGTGGACAACCTCGAGGCCATCGTCCTCGCCTTCGACGGCGTCATGGTCGCCCGCGGTGACCTGGGCGTCGAGCTGCCGCTGGAGCACGTGCCGCTGGTGCAGAAGCGGGCGATCCAGATCGCCCGCGAGAACGCCAAGCCGGTCATCGTCGCGACCCAGATGCTCGACTCGATGATCACGAACTCCCGCCCGACCCGCGCCGAGACGTCCGACGTCGCGAACGCGGTGCTCGACGGCGCGGACGCCCTGATGCTGTCCGGTGAGACCTCGGTCGGCCGCTACGCCATCGAGTCCGTGCAGACCATGGGCCGCATCATCGAGGCCGTCGAGACCGAGTCGGTCGTCGTGCCGCCGCTGACCCACGTCCCGCGCACCAAGCGCGGCGTGATCTCGTACGCGGCCCGCGACATCGGCGAGCGCCTCAACGCCAAGGCCCTGGTCGCGTTCACGCAGTCCGGTGACACGGTCCGCCGCCTGGCGCGCCTGCACACGCACCTGCCGCTGCTGGCGTTCACGCCGGAGCCCTCGGTGCGCTCGCAGCTCGCGCTGACGTGGGGCACCGAGACGTTCCTGGTCCCGCGGGTGGAGTCCACCGACGAGATGGTCCGCCAGGTCGACACGGCCATGATCGAGATCGGCCGCTACCAGGCGGGCGACCTCATGGTGGTCGTCGCCGGATCGCCTCCCGGCACCATCGGCTCGACCAACCTCATCCGGGTGCACCGGCTGGGCGAGGACGACCACGCGTAGTGGCTGGCCTCTCAGCCTGATCCGTCGTTCTGCCGGCCCCGCCCCCTCATACTGGACGTGTGAGGGCGCGGGGCCGCGCCGTGTCCGTGCCGCTAGGAGAGTTCCGCCGTGACTGAGGCCGCCCGTGCCGCCGCTACGAGCCCGTCGGGCCTGAGCGGCCAATCCGCAGT
The DNA here is from genome assembly GCF_000974445.1 of Lentzea aerocolonigenes. Classification (GTDB taxonomy): domain Bacteria; phylum Actinomycetota; class Actinomycetes; order Mycobacteriales; family Pseudonocardiaceae; genus Lentzea; species Lentzea aerocolonigenes. Next base: position 280,205 of record NZ_BBOJ01000017.1, on the reverse strand, counting down.
GGACGACCTGGTCGCGTTGCTCGACCTGGAACGCATCGAGGAGAACATCTTCCGCGGTGTGTCACCCGCGGAGTCACCGGTGCGCGTCTTCGGCGGACAGGTCGCGGGCCAGGCCCTGGTGGCCGCGGGCAGGACCGTGCCGGTGGAACGCCGCGTGCACTCGCTGCACTCGTACTTCATCCGCCCCGGCGACCCGCGCGTGCCGATCGTGTACGAAGTGGACCGCATCCGCGACGGCCGCTCGTTCACGACCCGGCGAGTCGTCGCCGTGCAGCACGGCAAGGCGATCTTCGCGCTGTCGGCCTCGTTCCAGCTGGAGGAGCAGGGCGTCGAGCACTCCTCGGACATGCCGTCCGTGCCGGACCCGGAGTCGCTGCCCACGTGGACCGAGTCGGCCGAGGGGTACGGCCTGCACACGTCGAAGTTCCCGCGCCCGATCGACGTGCGCTACGTCACCGAGCCGCCGTGGGAGTCCCGTGAGGACGGTCCGGGCGAGGCCGCTTCCCAGGTGTGGATGAAGGCCGACGGCAAGCTGCCGGACGACCCGATGCTGCACATCTGCGTGATGACCTACGCGTCGGACATGACGCTGCTGGACGGAGTTCTGGCCAAGCACGGTGTCTACTGGGGACTGGACAAGGTCCTCGGCGCCTCGCTGGACCACGCGATGTGGTTCCACCGGCCGTTCCGTGCCGACGAGTGGCTGCTGTACGACACCTCTTCGCCGTCCGCGTCGGGCAACCGCGGGCTGGCCACGGGGCGGTTCTTCTCGCAGGACGGGCAGCTGGTGGCGACGGTGGTGCAGGAGGGCCTGATCCGGGTCCTCAAGCCGTCCGACGACGGCGCGTAGGTGCTGGCTCCCGGCGCGGTCTGGCGGCTGCACAACGCTGGTGAGGAGATCGCCCGGCTGACGGTGACCGGTGGCGACTTCCCGTGGGTGCACGCGACCGTCGAGACCCTGCCGGGGTTCGAGGAGTTCCGGTCGGTGTTCGCCGAGCAGGAACGGGCAGTCGACGACGAGGACCACGAGCTCGCCGACGCCTGTTACGAGCGGATCAGGAAGTCGCTCACCATGACGTACCCGGACGGGCAGCCGGTGGCCGAGTTCTGGCTCCACGTCCACGGAGACGGCACCGCCGGGTGGCGGTGGAGCGACGAGCCGTTCGACGACTGACCCAGGCCTTGCGTCGCCGAGGTCAGCTGCACGGGCGCACAGGCTTCGGGATCCAATGCGGCAGCGTTTCCTACATCCTAGAAGTAAGAAACGCTGCAACATGATGTAGGATTTGCTGCATGGAAGCCGTCCGTGCTCTTGAGCTGCTCGGCGAGTACACCGCCGGGCAATGGGGCATGGTGACCGCCCGGCAAGCTCTGCGAGGCGGGATCGACGACGTCACGCTGCACCGCCTCAAAGCCGCTGGTCTGCTGGAGCCGGTACGTCGTGGCGTGTACGCGCTGACATCGGCCGAGGCGTCAGACGCGCGTCCCGAACAGGCGGCGTGGCTGGCCCTGCGGCCTGAGGTCCCGGGGTGGGCCCGGCCCAAGCTCGACCCGGACGGCGGTGTCGTCTCTCACGAATCCGCGGCACGACTGCACGGCCTCGGTGACCTGGTGGCCACACGGGTGGAGATCACCACCCCCCGCAGACGCACCACTCGCGATCCGGGCGTGCGGCTGCGCAGGGGAGAGCTGGCAGAAGCCGACGTGGTGGTGCTCAACGGCCTGCCGGTCACCACTCCCGCGCGCACGATCCACGACCTGCTCGGGCAGCACACGGACGCCAGTCACGTCGCGACGATCATTCGGCAGGCCGTCGAAGCGGGACAGGTCCAGCTCGACGTGCTGGCGGAACGGATCCAGCCGCACGCGAGGTCCTACGGTGCCAAGCCTGCGACCGGGGTGGCGCTGCTGGAACTGCTGCTCGCCCAGATCGGCACGTCCGTCCAGGACCTGGCGGTCCGGCCTGCTCCGGCCACCACCGGAGGGCAGCTGCAAGGGCTCACCCGGGCCGAGCTCAAGAACACGAACGTCACGTGGGGGCAGCTCGCGGAGATGTCTCCCGAGGTCCTGCAGCGCCTGATGCGAACGGCGAAAGAGACATGACCTCGGAACAGCCGCGCAGCCCGCAGGCGTTCATGAGCTCGCTCAAAAGCCGCGCTGCCAACAGTTCCCAGCTCACCGGAGTCCCCACCGGTGAGCTCATCGAGCGCTACTACCACCGGCGGCTGCTCGCGCGTGTGTTCCACTCGGACCGGGACGGCTGGGTGCTCAAGGGAGGTCAGGCGCTCCTGGTCCGCTGGCCGAAGGCCAGGTACTCGACCGACGTCGATCTCCTGCGGGTGAGCGAGGACGCGACGGTGGACAGCGCTGTCGAGGCGTTGCTCGCGGCCGCGTCGACCGAACTGGACGACCACCTTCGCTTCGACCACCACGACACGTCCCGGGAAACGGCGGCCAACCGGCCATCTCGCAAGGTGCGGTTCAAGGTCATGTTCGGCCTGATCCAGTTGTCCGTGGTCAGCGTCGACGTCGTGGCCGCTGAACTTCACCCCGTCGGACGGCTCGTCGTCGAGCCGCTCGCCGCGCCCTTCGCCATCGACTCGAGTCCGTGGCCCGAGATCCGGATGTGGCCGCTCGAGGACCACACCGCGGACAAGATCGCAGCGATGTACGAACGGCATCGCGCGCAGCTGATGCCGTCCACGCGGTTCAAGGATCTCGTCGACCTCGTGCTGATCGCGTGCAACTCCACATTGGACGGTGCGACCACCCATCAGGCGCTGCACGCGGAGGTCCGCCGCCGCACCGCGGCAGGTGCGCACCTGGTCCTCCCGGCCGAGTTCGTCGTGCCGGACTCCTCCTGGACGGCCGGCTACCGAGCAGTGGCGGCCAAGACCAGCGAACTCTCCGCCGAACACCGAACCGTCGAAGGCATCACACCTCTCGCCGACGCCTTCATCACGCCCCTGCTCCAGGCAAGCCCGCCGAACGGAGCGTGGCGGCTCGACCAGTTGCGCTGGGCGTGATCCTCAGACCTTGCGACGCCGGTGCGCAGGCCGCAGGTTCGCCGGCGGCGTCAGAGCCCGAGTCTCCACCCGCTCCAGCACCACCGACGAGGTCAGGTTCCGCACCTCCGTCCGTGACGCGATCTTGTCCATCAGGAACGCCTGCAGGTGCGTGGAATCCGCAACGGCGATGTGGATCAGGAAATCGGCCTGCCCGGACACGTGGAAGATCGACCGCGTCTCCGGCTGAGCCATCACGAACGCGCGAAACGCCGCCACCACGGGCCTGGTGTGCGGCCGCACGTTCACCGAGATCACGGCCTCCAGCGGCAGGCCCGTCGTGGCCGGGTCGACGACGGCGTGGCACCCCGTGATGACGCCGAGGTCGCGCAGCCGCCGCACCCGTTGCAGGCACGAGGAGGGTGCCAGGCCGACGATCTCCGCCAGCGCCCGGTTCGGCAGCGTCGCGTCGTTCTGCAACTCCTCCAGGATGTGCCAGTCGACCGAATCGAGTTCGGCTTGTTCGCGCATAACCGAACATCGTACTGACCAGCTGGAACAGAGCAGAACGAAGCACAACGATCTGCGCCATGCACATCGCGTGGACGTCGTTCCTGGTCGCTCTCCTGATCATCATGATCGTGCCGGGACCCGATTTCGTCCTGATCATGGGGAACGCGGTGCACAGCCTGCGCAAAGGCACCGAGGCTGCCCTCGGTGTGATCACCGGGCTCCTCGTCCACGCCACGCTCGCCACCCTCGGGCTCTCCGCGCTCGTCGCCGCGGTGCCGACGGCGTTGCTCGTGGTCAAGGTGATCGGCGCGCTGTATCTCGCCTACGTCGGGTTCATGACCCTGAAGACCGCGAACAAGGCGACCGAGCACCGGCAGGGCAAGGGCAACGTCTTCCTGCGCGGCCTGCTGTGCGACCTGTTGAACCCCAAGGTGATGCTGACGTTCCTGAGCCTCATCCCGCAGGCGATGGACCCGAACAGCGCGCCGTTGCCCCAGGCCGCTCTGCTGAGCGCCGTCACGGTCGGGGTTTTCGCGCTGTTCTGGGTCATCGTGGTGCCGTCCGCGCGTCAGCTCGGCACCCTGCTGAGCAAGCCCAAGATCCGCGCGACGTTCGAGCGGGTGTGTGGGACCGCTCTCATCGGGATGGCCGCGTCAGTCCTGGCCGCCTGAGTCCCAGGAAACGGAAAGCTCGTCCCGGGTTCCGAACCGGACCAGGTGCCGTTCCACGACGTCGCGCAGACGTGCCACGTCCTCTTCCGAGGAAGACACGACTCGCATTACCAAAGCGTCGTCCGTGGCTTCGAACTCGGCCAGGCCGGCGGAGAAGCGCACGAACCCGCGAGAGTCCTCCCAGGACCCTTCGAGGTCCTTGTGCGTGAAGTGCTTCACCAGCTGTGATCCGTACCTGGAGGCACGGTCGGTCGCCGAGCGTCCCACGCTCGTGAATTCCGTCATGAAGCCAACTTACGCCTTGCCATACGTATCGCGGCGTGACGCGGTTCACCTGGCAAAACGGAGTCTGAGAACACCCTGTGACATCTCGCGAAAAAACGGAGAACACGGCAGGCTGTCGCGTATGACGGAAGGCAAAGCACGTATCGCGGTCACCGGTCTCGCCACCATGGGCAGCAACCTCGCGCGCAACCTCGCGCGGCACGGCTTCAAAGTCGCCGTGCACAACCGGACGCCCGCGAAGATGAAGGCCCTGCTGGACGAGCACGGCCACGAGGGCGACTTCGTCGGCGCCGAGACGCTGCAGGACCTGGTCGACAGCCTGCAGACGCCGCGCCAGATCATCATCATGGTCAAGGCCGGTGGCCCGACCGACGCCGTCATCGACGAGCTGAGCGGGCTGCTGGAGCCCGGCGACATGGTCATCGACGGCGGCAACGCCCACTACGCCGACACGCGCCGGCGTGAGGCCGCGCTCAAGGAGAAGGGCCTGCTCTTCGTCGGCGCCGGCATCTCCGGTGGTGAGGAGGGCGCTCTCAACGGCCCGAGCATCATGCCCGGTGGCCCCGCCGAGTCGTACAAGCACGTCGGTCCCGTCTTCGAGGAGATCGCCGCCAAGGTGGACGGTCAGCCGTGCTGCGTGCACGTCGGGCCGGACGGTGCCGGGCACTTCGTGAAGATGGTGCACAACGGCATCGAGTACGCCGACATGCAGCTCATCGCCGAGGCGTTCGACCTGCTGACCCGCGTCGGCGGCATGGCGCCCGCCGAGATCTCCGACGTGTTCACGCAGTGGAACTCGGGCGACCTGGAGTCGTACCTGGTCGAGATCACCGCCGAGGTGCTCAAGCACGTCGACGCGAACGGCACGCCGCTCGTGCAGGTCATCGAGGACGCGGCGGAGCAGAAGGGCACCGGCCGCTGGACCGTGCAGGAGGCGCTGGAACTGGGCGTCCCGGTCACCGGCATCGCCGAGGCCGTGTTCGCGCGCAGCCTGAGCGGCCACACCGACCAGCGCAAGGCCGTGCGCGACGCGTTCGGTGCGAGCGAGGTCGTCGCCAAGCCGGACGCCGGGCTCGTCGACGACGTGCGCCAGGCGCTCTACGCGTCGAAGGTCGTCGCGTACGCGCAGGGCTTCGACATGATCCGCGAGGCGTCGAAGAACTTCGACTGGGACATCGATCTCGGTGCGATGGCGACGATCTGGCGCGGTGGCTGCATCATCCGCGCGCAGTTCCTCAACCGCATCCGCGAGGCGTACGACGCGAACGCGAGCCTCGCGTCTCTGTTGGTGGACAACTACTTCCGCGACGCCGTGCAGAACGCTGAGGCCGCTTGGCGCAGGGTCGTGGTCCGAGCGGTCGAATCCGGCGTGCCGACTCCTGGCTTCGTGTCCGCTTTGGCCTACTACGACGGACTTCGGTCGGAACGTCTGCCTGCGGCGCTCGTCCAGGGACAGCGGGACTTCTTCGGTGCCCACACTTATCGCCGCGTTGATCGCCCCGGTAGCTTCCACACGTTGTGGTCAGGCGACCGGACTGAGGTGGATGCGTGAAATTTCGTTTGCTGGGGGCAGTCGTCGCTGCGGCAACAGGGTTGACCCTGACGTCCAGCGGCGGCGCGGTGGCGGTCGACAACGAGGCGCTGACCCGCGACCTCGACGCGATCCTCGCCGACCCCGGGCTCAAGGGCGCCGACGTCGGAATCACCGTGCGCGACGCCAACACCGGTGAGGTCGTCTACACGCGATCGGGCGGTAGGCGCTCACAGGTCGGATCGAACCTGAAGGTGCTCACCACCACGGCCGCGCTCGACCTGCTCGGGCCGGACTACCGGTGGAAGACCGAGCTGCAGTCCTCGGGCAGCAAGAACGGTGCGACCCTGAACGGCGACCTCGTCCTGCGCGGCACCGGCGACCCGACGATGTCCGCGACGCGGTACAAGGCGCTCGCGGACACGTTGAAGGCCAGTGGTGTCACGTCGGTCAGCGGCGCGCTCGTGCTGGACGACACGGCGTTCGACTCCCAGCCGTACGGCCTGGGCTGGGCGTGGGACGACGAGCCGTTCTCGTACAGCGCGGAAACCTCGGCGCTGACGCTGTCGCCGGACGCGAAGTTCAGCGCCGGCACGGTGGTCGTGCGCGTGAAGCCGGGTGCCTCGACGGGCGCTCCGGTTCAGGTGAGCGTCGAGCCCGCGAACGACCAGGTGCAGATCGTGAGCACCGCGACCACCGGCGACGGTGGTGTGTCGATCGAGCGCGAGCACGGCACGAACGTGATCAGGGTCAGCGGTTCGACGTCGGCCGAGACGACGGCGCTCGCCTCCGTCAAGGACCCGACCGGACTCGTCGGGTCGGTGTTCCAGAAGGCGTTGGCGCAGAACGGGATCCAGGTCCAGGGTGGAGTGCGCAGGGGCCAGGCGCCGCAGGGTGCCGCGGTCCTCGCGTCCGACCAGTCCATGACGCTGGGTCAGCTGGTCAACCCGTTGCTCAAGAACAGCAACAACATGCTGGCCGAGGTGCTGGTGAAGTCCGCTGGTGGCTCGTTCTCCAACGGCGTCAACCAGCTCAGCCGCAAGTGGGCTGGTCTCGGCATCGACCCGAACTGGGTCGAGATCTTCGACGGTTCCGGCATGTCCAGGATGGACGAGATCTCGCCGGACGACCTGACTTCGGTGCTGATCAAGGCGAAGACGAAGCCCTGGTTCAGCACCTGGTCGTCGTCGCTGCCGGTGGCGGGCCGCGACGGCACGCTGGTCAACCGGATGAAGGGCACGAAGGCCGAGGGCAACGTGCAGGCCAAGACGGGCTCGATGTCCGGCGTCTCTGCGCTGTCCGGCTACGTCACGACGCAGAACGGCAGGCAGCTGGTGTTCTCGATCGTGCAGAACAACCTGGTGCTGTGGTTCAGCCCCAAGACCGTCGAGGACAAGGTCGCCGTGCGGCTCGCGTCCGAAGGCGGTACCCAGGTGGCCACGCCGCAGACCCAGTCGAAGGTCGAGTCGGTTCCGCAGCAGCGCAAGGCTCCGGCGCAGGAGCGCACCAAGGTTCCGGCCAAGGAGCGCTTCGACGTCGAGTGCTCGTGGATCGGCACCTGCTAGTCGCCGTTTTTGCGATGAAGGGCGCCTTCATCCACGTCAGGTGGATGAAGGCGCCCTTCATCACTTTCAGGCCGGGGAGGGCACGGGTTCCAGGCCGTTGCGGTCCGGGTCGACGAGGTAGACGCGGGCGTTCGAGATGTCGAAGTACATGCCCTTCAACGTCAGCGTGCCCGCGGCGATCGCCTCCCGCACGCTCGGGTAGCCGAGCAGGTTGTCCAGCTGCTGCGCCACGTTCGCGACGGCGAGCCGGTCGGCCACCGGCAGGTCCGCGCAGCCGTGCGACATCGGCGCGTGGAACCGGATCAGCGACGGTTCCGCGTTGCGCAGCCACGAGTGCAGGTGCGAGCCGCGCGAGGCGGATCCGTTCACCAGCGCCTTCATCGCGCCGCAGTCGGAGTGTCCACACACGACGATCGAACCGACGTTGAGCACCTCCACCGCGAACTCGATCGCCGCGCCGACCGACCTGTCGTCGGCCGACGACATCGGCACCAGGTTCCCGATGTTGCGCACGCAGAACAGGTCACCCGGTCCCGACGTGGTGATCAGGTTCGGCACCACGCGGGAGTCGGCGCAGGTGATGAAGAGCTGCTGCGGCCGCTGCCCGCGCACCGCCAGCTCGTGCAGGAACGGCCGCACCAGCGGTGCCGAGCGCCGTTCGAACTCGTGCATGCCCAGGAGCATGGGATCGCTCTCGGCGGAGGACCGTTGCGCGGGCAGCGTCACCGCGTCCGGCGTGCCCTGCCAGTGCGACCACGGCGCGAACCAGCGGGGCAGCGGGCCCGGCAACGTCTTGCGGCGTCCCGGTTTGCCGCGGTTCGCGCGGTCGTACCACGTGTCGTGCACCTCGTCGACCTGCACGTGGCCACCGAGTCGTTCGTAGCCCTCGCGCCAGTCGTTGATCGCCTCGTACGACGCGTGGTCGAGGTAGTCGATGTGCAGCTCCAGCACCACGGTCTGGCCGAGCGGCAACCTGCGCAGCTCGCGCACGAGCCGGCCGACCCCGAGGAATACCAACGATCCGCGCACGCACACACGGTTGCCCTCGACACGCACCGAACAGTGCGTCAACCGGTACAACGCGCGCAGCAGCGCGATGGCGAGCCCGGCGACGACACCTTCGAGCAGTCCGAAAAGGACGACGCCGAGCGCGGTCGCCGCGTACACCGAGAACTCGCCGTGCTTCCACAACGTCCGCATGCGCGCGATCGACACGAGCTTGAGCCCGACGACGAGAAGCACACCTGCCAGCGCCGCCAGCGGGATCAGCTCCAGGGCGGGGGCGAACGCCAGCACCGCGACCGCGATCCACACGCCCTGGAAGACGGCGGCGTACCGGGTCTTCGCGCCCGCCGCGACGTTCGTGGAGCTGCGCGCGAGACCACCGCTGATCGGGAACCCTCCCAGCGCACTCGCGAGCACGTTGCCCGTGCCCTGCGCGATGAGCTCCTTGTCCAGCCTGGCCCGCGGCCCGTCGTGCAACCGGTCCGTCGCGACCGCCGACAGCAACGACTCCATGCTCGCCACCAGCGCGACGGTGACGATCGCCGTGACCACCGTCCCGACGCTGCCCCGGGGCATCTCCGGGAACACGAGCGCGTGGCTGTCCGGCAGGTCGACCCGAGCCACGTCGAGGTGCAGCACGAACGCCAGCCCGGTCGCGGCGGCGACGGCGACGAGCGGCGCGGGAACGAGCGACGCCCGCGGAACCCGGGGCCACAGCAGCAAAGCCGCGATCGCGACCGCACCGGTCACCAGCGACCCGACGTGCGAGCTCGCCAGCACTCCCGGCAGCAGGGCGAGGTTCGCGGGCACGGACGACGCTGCCGTGCCGCCCAGCACCACGACGAGCTGCCCGACGGCGATGGAGATGCCGATGCCCGCGAGCATCCCGTGCACCACGGCGGGGGACAGGGACATCACCAGACGGCTGATCCCGGTCAGCCCCAACGCGAGCTGGAGCACTCCGGCGGCCAGCGTGATCGCCGCGGTCGCCGGCCACCCGAACTGGGCCACCAGCCCGGCCACGATCACCACGAGCCCGGTTCCGGGCCCGCTGATCTGCAACGGCGCTCCGCTGATCGCGCCGACGACCACGCCACCGACGACGGCCGAGATGATCCCCGCCATCAGCGGTGCGCCCGTCGCGTGCGCGATGCCGAGCGACATCGGGATCGAGATGAGGAACAGCACGAAGCTCGCGGGCAGGTCGTGCCTGAGGACCAGCGGTGGGCCGTGCGGGGTGTGCTCGCCGGCGTTGGACCTCTGCAGGTGGTTCATCGGGTTCCTCTCCTGGAATGACGGCATGGCCCTGTGCGCGCAGCACAGAGCGAGGGGAAGGGGATTCGCTAGGGACGCCCTAAGGGCAGCAGACGGCGCGGCCGGACGGCATCGAGCGCGTCGGCGCGGTCATGCGGGGTCGGCACGGGAACACCTCCGTGTCGGCACAGGCATCGAGGGTCGTGATCAGGCCGCGTCGCCACCATGATGACGGCGGAATCGGTGCTGTGACAGATCTTTCAGCCAACCGTGTTGATCTTGGCCGCGGAGGTTACGCGAGGTGATGACCCGGTGCCGCGGCCGTCGGTCGGACGGGTGCACCGCAGGGCCGGTGCCGCGAGGCGGGCACGAAGAAGGGCCGGCTCCGGTCGGGGGGTGCGGAGCCGGCCCAGGTCGCGACAGTCCCGAAGAACTATCGAGTTTCGAAATTCAGCCTACCGAGCGCAGGTGCTTGCCGTGTGAAGTCTCCTGGCCGACCACGGTCAGGATCAGCTGCGCCGAGAGGTAGGCACGGCACGGTGCGGGCAACCTCCTGGAGAACCAGCCGCGCTTGCAGGTCGCGCACCGGCCGTGCTCATCGGGCTGGTGCTCGTCCAGCAACGCCTTGACCACCGCGACCACCCTCGGGAGCTCAACCCTGGCGAGCACGAGGGCGGTCTGGTCGTCACCGCGCTGGGCCAGATCGGTGAGCGTGGCCAAGTGGGAGTGCAGCGACTTGTCCAGTTGGCTGAACACCGTGACGGCCATCAGGCTCAGAGCTCCAGTCCTTGCGTGAGCAACCCATGCAGCCTGGCGCGCGCCACATGAGAACTGCAAGTTGCAGTACACGAATGGATGACGTCCCTTTGCGGCTCGCTGGTTTGCTCTCAAACTGAGAGCGACCAGGAGGTGTGGATGGCACGGGGTAGCAGCCCGACCCTGCGCAAGCGGCGGCTCGTGAGCGAGCTCCGGCGCCTGCGCGAAGCGGCCGAGCTGACGATCGAGGAGGTCGGGGAGCGTCTGGAGTGCTCCGCTTCCAAGATCAGCCGCATCGAGACCGGGCGCGTGGGGGTGAGCCCGCGTGACGTGCGGGACATGCTCGCCGCCTACGGTGCGGACTCCTCCACCCTCGACGAACTGGTCCAGCTGGCCAGGGAAGCCCGCCGCAAGGCGTGGTGGGACGAGTTCGGCGACATCGTGCCCGGTCGTTACGTGGGGTACGAGGCCGACGCGGACTCGATCAGGACCTATCAGGGGCTGATGATCCCCGGCCTGCTGCAGTGCGAGGCGTACACGAGGGCGTTGATCTCCCAGGTGCTGCCGGACGCGAGCACCGCGGAGATAGACCGGCGAGTCCGGTTGCGCAAGGCACGGCAGGCCTTGTTGAGCGAGGACGACCCGTTGCGCCTGCACGTCGTGATCGACGAGGCAGCCCTGCGCAGGCTCGTCGGCGGCACCGGGGTGATGCGCTCCCAGATGGCGCGTCTTCTCGAAGTCGGTGCAATGCCGAACGTCACGATGCAGGTCGTGCCGTTCAGCGCCGGTGGTCATGCTGCGATGGACGGCCCGTTCGTCATCCTGAGCTTCCCTGAGCAGCTCGACTCCGACGTGGTCTACATCGAAAGCACTAGAAGTGGCGTCTATCTGGAACAACAGTCTGACGTCCATTGGTACGCCGAGATGTTCGAGCGGTTGGTGAAGTCCGCCCTGAACTCCGGGGAATCGGCAACCCTGATCACAGAGATCGCTCGCACTCTCGCGTGACTGCGACCGGGAGTGAACAGACAGTGGAAAGCTTGCGTTGGCGCAAGAGCAGCCGTTCGTCCGCCGGCGGGCCCGAGTGCGTGGAGATCGCGCTCGTGCCGGCAGGTGCGGCTGTCCGTGACAGCAAGAACGCGGACGGAGCGCGGCTGAGGTTCGGCGACGCCGGGTGGGAGACCTTCCTCGCCGCGGCGAAGACCGGCTCTTTTGTCAGCTGATTGACAGACACAGCGGAAGGCCCAGGCTGGATCATCCAGTCTGGGCCTTCTTGCGCATGGGGGACGTGGGCCGGCCGGCGTTCCGCCGCCGCGGGCTGGATGCCCCTTGCACGCCGGCCGACCCACGTCGATCATGGGGAGCAGCGGGTGATCCGCTGTCCGGTCCAATCTTTCCCGACTGTCCGATCTCCGGTTTCCGTTGATCTCGCCGTCTGTGGTTGGTTGGACACGCTAAGCGTAAGAATGCCTTCTACAGCACGACTGGAGCCCGACTGAAGTGATCTTCAAGCTCCAGGTGGCCACCAGGCGAAGGACAGATCGGTGACGCACGGCGAGGAACCCCTGCGGTTCGAGGTTCTCGGCCTTCTCCGGGTCGTTCGCGCAGGTCAAGAGGTGGATCTCGGTGCGGCGAAACAGCGCGCCGTCCTCGCGGTGCTGCTGTTGGCGCGCAACACCCCGGTCAGTCGTGGCCAGATCATCGAGGCGGTCTGGGGCGACAACGTGCCGTCGAGCGCGGTGAACCTCGTCCAGACCTACGTGGCCGGGCTGCGCAGGGCGCTGGAGCCGAGCCGCGCGCGCCGGGCTCCCGCCGAGCTGCTGACGTCGGTGGGCGACGGCTACCTGCTGCGCGTCGAACCTGGCGCCCTCGATCTCGACGTCTTCGAACGTCAGGTGCTGCTCGCGAACCGCATGCGGGCCGCCGGTGATCTCGCCGGAGCCGCGGTCGAGCTGGACGACGCGCTGGCGTTGTTCCGCGCCGAACCGCTGGGAAGCGTCTCGGGCCTGTTCGCCGACGTCGAACGCGGTCGTCTCGTGGAACGCCGTCTCGCGGTGCTGGAGGAACGCGCCGAGCTGGGACTCGCGATCGGGCAGGGCCCGGAACTGGTCTCGCAGCTGAGCTCGATGGTCGTCGAGCACCCGTTGCGCGAACGCGGCCACGGCCTGCTGATGCGCGCACTGGTCCAGGCGGGACGGCAGGCGGAGGCGCTGGCCGCCTACCGCGAGGCCCGCCGCGTGCTGATCGACGAGCTCGGCGTCGAGCCGGGTCCCGAACTGCGCCGCGTCCACCAGGCCGTGCTGGCCGGGGTCAGTCCCGAACCCGAACGCGCGCCGGTGCGCGTGCCGCCGCAGGCCTCACCCCCGGAACCGGCGCCGGTCACGATCCCTGCGCAGCTCCCGCGCGCACCCGTCGCGCTGGTCGGCAGGGACGCCGAGCTGGCGTTCATGGACGGCGTGCTGCGCGGGCACGACGGCCCGGTGCTGCTGGTGACCGGTCCGGCCGGTGTCGGCAAGACCGCGCTGGCCCTGCACTGGGCCCACCGGGTCCGCGAGGAGTTCCCCGACGGCCAGCTCTACGTCGACGTGCACGGCTACGACCCGAACCGCGAACCGTTGGAGATCGGTGAGGTGCTCAACCGGTTCCTGCGCGCGCTGGGCGTTCCGGCCAGCGACTCGCCGGTCTCGGTGGACGAACGTTCGGCGTTGCTGCGCACGCTCCTGGCCGACCGCCGGATGCTCGTGATGCTCGACAACGTCCGCAGCTCCGCGGACCTGCTGCCGTTGCTGCCGGGCGCGCCCTCGTGCGTCGTGGTGACCTCCCGGCGCCGGCTCGTCGGGCTCGTGGCGCAGGTCGAGGCGAAGCTGGTCGAGCTCGACATGCTCGACCCGGACGCCGCCGTCGACGTGCTGGGCCGGATCGCGGGCCGGTCGGACATCGAGGCGGGTGCGTTGCGCGAGCTGGCCGAGCTGTGCGACGGGCTGCCGCTCGCGTTGCGCATCGCCGCGGCCCGTCTCGCCGTGTCCCCCAAGCTGCGCGTGGCCGAGCTCGTCGAGGAGCTGCAGGACGAGCAGGGCCGCCTGGCCGCGCTCGGTCTGGAGGACGGTGAGGGCACCGTGCGGGCGGCTCTGGACGCGTCCCGCCGTGCGCTGCCCGCGGTGCCTGCACGGCTGCTGGCGATCGTCGGGCTGCACCCCGGTCCCGAACTGACGCCGCACGTGGTCGCGGCGATGGGCGAGGTCGAGCTGCTGGACGCCCAACGCGCGCTGGACGCGTTGACCGCCGCGAACCTGTTGTCCGTCAGCGAACCCGGCCGATACGTGGCGCACGACATCGTCCGCGTCTACACCAAGACGCTGGCGGGTGAGCTGTCCGAACCGGAACGCCGCGCCGCCACCGGCCGGATGCTCGACTTCTACCTGCACTGCTCGGACCTGGCCGACGGAATGCTGCCGATCAACCGCGGCAGCGTGCTGGTCGCGCCCGAACACCGGCCCGTGCACGTGCCGGCGCTGACCGGTGCCGCGGACGCCATGGCGTGGTTCGACGCCGAGCGCGCCAACCTGATCGCCGCCACCGAGCACGCCTCGGCGTCCGGCTGGCACGTCCACGCCTGGCAGCTGCCGTACACCCTGTCGCGGTACCTGTGGCTGCGGACCGAGCGCGAGACCTCGTTGCGCATCACCGAAGCCGCGTTGCAGGCGGCGATCGCGCTGAACGACGACGACGCCCGGTTCGTCATGCAGTTCAACCTGGGCGTGGCGTTGTTGCAGTTCGGGCGGTACGACGAAGCTCTCGACGCCCAGCGCGGCGCCCTGGAAACGGCCCGCCGCAAGGAAGACGTGCACCAGCAGGCCCGCGCGCTGACCACCGTCGCCGACCTCCTGCAGGACCTCGGCCGCGCCGCCGAGGCCGAGGAGCACTACCGCGAGGCCATGGAGATCTCGCGCATCGCCGGCTCGAAGTGGACCGAGGCCAACGCCCACCACCACCTGGGCCTGCTGTACCTCGCGACCCAGCGCTTCGACGACGCGATGCCGTGGCTGCGCGTCGCCCTGCGGATGTACCACGAGGTGGGCGAGCAGTGCGGCGAGGCGGCCTGCCACACGGACATCTCCACGGCGTTGCTGGAGACGGGCGACACCGAGGGCGCGCTCTCGTCGGCACGCACGGCGCTGGCCGTGGCGTGCAACGCGGTCTCGCCGTACCACCAGGCGCTGGCCCACGACCGGCTCGCCGCGGTGTTCGACCGGCTCGGGGCGGCGGGGGCGGCGGCGCACTGGCAGCGTGCTCTGGCGTTGTTCACCGAGCTGGGGGCGCCTGAGGCGGATGGCATCCGGGCCCGGCTGGCCAGGGCACGTGCGGTGACCGTGGGCTGAAGATGAACGGCGCATTTGTCCACCTCAGGTGAACAAATGCGCCGTTCATCGACTGGGTAAGGGGTTCGGGGGGGCAGGACTGCGTGATCGTCCGATGCCTGAGGTGCGGCCTCAGGACGAACCTCGTGGTCATGACGGAATGGACCCCTGAAGCAGTCAAGGCGGAGATCGAGTACCGGCGCGGCGCCGCGGCGTGCAACTGGCAGCGGTCGAACGACCGCTCGCCGTCCTGGATCCGGCGCGTGATCCACCGCACCTCTGGGAAACACAGCGGCGTCGGGGCATGACCTGTGCGAGCATGCCCCTTGTGGCGCGTCTCGGTTCCGGAATCCCGTTGGTCGCGCGCGATCGCGAGCTGGACCGGTTGCGCGCCGCGTTGGCACTGGCCGGGGAGGGCACCGCGGGGGCGGTGCTGCTCGCCGGTGACGCGGGCGTGGGCAAGACGCGGCTGGTCGACGAGCTCGCGGCGGGCGCCGAGGACACGCTCGTCCTCATGGGACGGTGCCTGGACGCGGGCGAGACCGGGCTGCCGTACCTGCCGTTCGCCGAGGCGCTCAGCTCGCTGAAGGACACCGCGAACCGGCCCGCGCTCGCGATGTTGCTGCCGCAGCTGGCGTTGCCCGCCGAACGCGAGCCCGGCACCGAGGGCATGATCGCGCCGAGCCTCATCCCGGGGCGCCGGCCGGAGCAGGACGTCGGTCAGCTCCAGCTCTTCGACGCCGTGCTCGGCCTGCTCGGTGATCTCTCCGAACGCCGTCGCGTGCTGCTGGTCGTCGAGGACCTGCACTGGGCGGACGCGTCGACCCGCTACCTGCTGTCGTTCCTGTTGTCCCGCCTGCGTTCCCAGCGCCTGCTGGTCGTCGGCACCTACCGCGCGGACGACCTGCACCGCAGCCATCCGTTGCGCCCCTTGCTGTCCGAGCTGGTCCGGCTGCCCGCCGTCGACCGCCTGGACCTGTCGCCGTTCAACGCCGCCGACGCCCGCAGGTTCGTCGAGGCGCTGTCCGACGACCTGCCGGAGGACGTCGTCCAGCAGGTCGCGGAACGGTCCGAGGGCAACGCGTTCTTCGCCGAGGAGCTCATCGCGGTGGCCACGTGCGACGACAGGTCGTTGCCGTCCGCGCTCGCCGACGTGCTCCTGAGCCGCGTCGAACGGCTGAGCGCCGAAGCCCAGCACGTCATCCGCGTCGCGTCGGTCAGGGGCCGCCGGGTCCGTCACGACCGCCTCCGCGAGGTCGCCGGCATGACGGACATCGCACTCGACACGGCGTTGCGCGAGCTGGTCCAGAACCACCTGCTCGTCGTGAACGACGACGAGGTCTACATCTTCCGCCACGCCCTCGTCCGCGAGGCCGTCTACGGCGACCTGCTGCCCGGCGAACGCGTGCGGCTGCACACCGCCTACGCCCACCACCTCGCCCAGCACCTCGACGAACGGGGTGCCGCCGCCGCGCTGGCCCACCACGCCTTCCAGAGCCACGACCTCGCGCAGGCGCTCACGGCCTCGATCAAGGCGTCGCGGGAGTCCGAACGGGCGGGTGCGCCCGCGGAGTCGTTGCAGCACCTGGAAAAGGCGCTCAACCTGTGGAACGCGGTGCCTGCGGAGGATCGTCCGTCCGATGTGGACGAGTCCGTGCTGCTGCGCAGGGCGTCGTGGGTCGCGGGGACGGCCGGCCAACCGGAGCGGGCCGTCGCTTTCGGCCGCAGTGCCGTGAAGGCGCTCGACGGGCAGTCGCCGGAGGACCAGGCGGAGGTGCTGCTCCGGCTCGCTCAGGCGTTGTCGGCGGTCGACGGCAACGACGAGGAGTACCACGAGGTGATGACCAGGGCGTGGGAGCTGATGCGCGACCGCGACCCGAGCCCCACCCGCGCCAGGACGCTGGCCGGCATGGCGGCGCTCCTCCGCCAGCAGCGCAACGGAACCGAGGCCAGGGAGTTCGCCGAGAAGGCCATCGCGGACGGCGAGAAGGTGGGCGCGGTGGGTGCCGTGGCGGACGCACTCGGCACGCTCGGTCTCCTCGACGACTACGTGGACCGGCACGAGGAAGCGCGGATCAACTTCGAGCGGGCGATCGAGATCGCCCGCGGGGTCGGCGCGGTCAACACGGAGCTGCGCGCCCGGTACTACTTCGGCCTGATGTACTACGACTCGGGCCAGCTCGCCGAGGCCGCCCGCGTCTACAACGAGGCGGGGGAGCGCGCTCAGGAGACCGGCCTGACGTGGAGCATGTTCGGCCTGGAGATCCGGATCCTGCAGGTCCTCGTGCACTACTACGTCGGCGACTGGGACTACGCGGCCTGGGCGAGCGAACCGCCCGGCATGTCCGTCTCCTCCACGGTCCTCGCGCGCCTGGCGGCCGCCGCGACGCACCTCCGGGTCTCGCGCGGCGACCTGGCCGAGTCCGAGCGGATGATCACCGAGCTGCGCAAGGACTGGCACCGCGACATCCAGATCGCCCTGATCACCGGCGGCACGGGTGGTGAGCTCGCGTTGTGGCGCGGCCGTCCCGAGCTCGCCGTCGAACGCGTGGCCGACGCTCTGGAGTGGACCCGCAAGCTGGGCGGGCCGTGGGCGCTCGCGGACATCCGGATCGGCGCGATCGGCATCACCGGCTACGCCGACATCGCGGCCAAGGCCCGGCGCAAGCGCGACGCCGAGGCGGAGAAGCAGGCCGTCGAGGGCGGCCGCAAGCTGGCGGAGCACGTGAGGCTGACGGCGAAGCACGGCGTTCCGCGCACCGGTTCCCTCGGACCGGAGGGCAGGGCGTGGCTGGCCCGCGCGATGGCGGAGGAGTCGAGGCTGACCGGCCCCGGCGATCCCGAGCTCTGGCAGGCCGCCGTCGACGGGTTCGCGTACGGGCTCGTCTTCGAACAGGCCGTGTGCCGGTGGCGGCTCGCGGAGGCGTTGCTCGGGGCGGACCGCCGGGACTCCGCCGTCGAGCAGCTGCGCCTGGCCGACGAGGTGGCCACCAGGCTGAAGGCCGCACCGTTGCAGGAGGTCGTCGCGTCGTGCGCCAAGCGGGCCCGGATCACCCTCAGGGCCGACGAGCCGGTGCGGGAGCAGATCGACCTCTTCACCCCGCGCGAACGTGACGTGCTGGCGCTGGTCGCGTCCGGCCGGACGAACCGCGAGGTCGGCGAGGAGCTGTACATCAGCGAGAAGACCGTGTCCGTGCACCTTTCCCGGATCATGGCCAAGCTGGGGGCGTCGCGGCGCGCGGAGGCCGTGGCGATCGCGTACGACCGGGGTCTGCTGGAATAGCGCTGGTTGTCATACCTCAGGCTGATGCGCAACGCGTCGCCGAGTTGATGTCCGCGTACTCAGCCTCCTCATAGCTTCTTCCTCATCGAGGAACATCCCCTGTGAGGAAGGCAAGCGACATGTCTGCACTGGTGTCCGAGGTCGGCACCCGGACCGCCGCGGCGGCCCACAACCTGGTGAAGGTCTACGGCAAGGGTGACACCGCGGTGCGGGCGCTCGACGGCATCAACGTCGCGTTCCAGGCGGGGAAGTTCACCGCGATCATGGGCCCGTCCGGCTCCGGCAAGTCCACGCTGATGCACTGCCTCGCGGGACTGGACACCGTGGACAGCGGCGCGATCCACATCGGACAGACCGAGATCACCAAGCTCAACGACAAGGACCTGACCAAGCTGCGCCGCGACCGCGTCGGCTTCGTGTTCCAGGCCTTCAACCTGCTGCCGACGCTGACCGCCGAGCAGAACATCCTGCTGGGCCTGGAGCTCGCCGGTCGCAAGCCCGACAAGCAGTGGTTCGACACGATCGTCAACGTGCTCGGCCTGCGCGACCGCCTCACCCACCGCCCGACGGAGCTGTCCGGTGGCCAGCAGCAGCGCGTGGCCTGTGCCCGTGCGCTCGTCGCACGTCCCGAGGTCATCTTCGCCGACGAGCCGACCGGCAACCTGGACTCCCGCAGCGGTGCCGAGGTCCTCGACTTCCTGCGCATGTCGGTCCGCAAGCTGGGCCAGACCGTGATCATGGTGACGCACGACCCGGTGGCCGCGAGCTACGCGGACCGCGTGGTGCTGCTCGCCGACGGCCGGCTCGCGGGCGAGATCCTCCAGCCCACCACCGAGTCCGTCGTCAACGCCCTCACGCACCTGGGGGCGTGAGGTAGATGCTGAAGACCATCCTGGCGGGCCTGCGCGCCCGCACGGCGCGGCTGGTGCTGTCCAGCATCGCCATCGCGCTCGGCGTCGCGTTCGTGACGGGCACGCTCGTGCTCGGCGACGCCGTCGAGGCGCAGACGAGGGACAACTTCGCCCGCAGCGCCCGCAACGTCGACGCGGCCGTGCACCTGGCGGAGAACAACAGGCAGGACAACGGCATTCCGGCCGACGTGCTGCAGAAGGTCCGCTCCACGCAGGGCGTCGCGGGCGCCGACTCCCGCGAGTTCGGCAACGCGGCACTGCTCGGCGGTGACGGCAAGGCGCGCAACGCGCTGGTGCAGCCGTTGCCCACGACGGAGAAGCTGCGCGACCTCGACCTCAAGGACGGCAAGTTCCCGGCCAAGGCAGACGAGGCCGCGATCGACGTCAAGACCGCGCAGACCGCGAAGCTCAAGCTCGGGGACAAGCTCAAGCTGGTCGACGACAACGTCGAGCACACGTTCACGATCGTCGGCACCTACCAGCAGGGCGCCAGCAGCATGTCCATGTCCGGCAGCGACCACGTCGTGGTCACGCCGGAGGGCCTGCGCACGGTGATCCCGAACCAGCGGATCTACGAGATCGTCGCCGTCGCCAAGGACGGCGTGACGCAGCAGCAGCTCGTCGACAACATCACCAAGGCGATCGGCACCGGCTACGAGGTGCAGACCGGTGAGCAGCTGACGCAGAAGACCCTGGAGTCGGTGGGTGACGCCGCCGGCGAGATCAAGACGTTTCTCCTCGCGTTCGCCGCGATCTCGCTCGTCGTCGCGGGCATGGTCATCTACAACACCTTCACGATCCTGGTCGCGCAGCGCACCAAGGAGCTCGCACTTCTCCGTTGCGTCGGCGCCGAACGCGGCCAGGTCTTCCGCAGTGTGCTCGCGGAAGCGGTTTTCATGGGTCTTGCGGCGTCCGTGCTGGGCATTCTCGGTGGCCTCGGCGTCTCGGCCGGCCTGCAGGCGCTGGTGGGCACGGTCGGCGGCCCCGGCGGCGGCGACGTCCAGATCCGTCTGCCGATCTCGTGGGTGACCATCGCCGCCGGCTTCGGCGTCGGCGTGGTCGTGACGGTGCTGGCGGCCGTGCTGCCGGCGCGCCGTGCCACGAAGGTCGCGCCGGTGGCGGCACTCCGCTCGCAGCCGGACAGCCACGACGACGTCGCCCGCACCGGCAAGGTCCGCATCATCATCGCGACGGTGATCGCGCTGATCGGTGGCGCGGGCGTCTACTTCGGTCTCCAGCAGGAGAAGGAAGAGCCCGCGATGCTCATCACCGGCGGCGCCACGATGGTGCTGCTGTTCGCGGTGCTCCTGCTCGGCCCGCTGTACGTGCCGCTGGTGAACCGCCTGTTCGGCAAGGCGCTGCACGGCGTCCCGGCGAAGCTGGCTTCGGCCAACGCGGGCCGCAACCCGAAGCGCACCGCCGCCACGACGGCCGCGCTGATGATCGGCGTGACCATCGTCGCGATGGTGACGGTCGTGGCCGGCAGCGGCCGCCAGACCATGAACGAGCAGGTCGACAAGCGGTTCCCGGCCGACTACGAGGTCAGCTCGAACGTCTACAGCCAGCCGTTGACGCCGAAGTTCGCCGACGAGCTCGCGAAGGTGCGCAACGTCGCCAAGATCGCCCCGGAGGTCATGGCCTTCGGCGAGTCCGACAAGCTCAAGTACGCCGACGTCACCGGCTACCCGGCCGACGCCATCGGTTCCCTGGTGCGTCCCGAGGTCGCCAGCGGCACGCTGACCGGTCTCAAGGACAACGAGATCGCCATGCGGGAGAAGGAGGCCAAGGAAGCGGGCCTCACCGTCGGTTCGACGGTTCCGATCAGCGGCAAGGACTTCAAGGTCGTCGCGCTGATCAAGGACAACAGCTACGGCACCGGCATCGTCACTCTCGGTTCGGCGCAGTCGATCCTGAAGGAACCGCTGAAGGGCTACCAGAAGCTCCTGGTCAAGCTCGCTCCCGGAACCGACATCACGGCCGCCCGCGCCGACCTGGAACGCGTCATCGCCACGTCGCCGGTCGCGGTGCTGAACTCCGCAGCCGAGACCAAGGCCGAGCTCAACGCGCAGATCGACCAGGTGCTGCTGTTCATCTGGGCCCTCGTCGGCCTGGCGCTGATCATCGCCCTGTTCGGCATCGCGAACACGCTGACGCTGTCGGTGCTGGAGCGGACCCGCGAGTCCGCCCTGCTGCGGGCGCTGGGCCTGACCAGGGGCCAGCTGCGCCAGATGCTGGTGGTCGAGTCGATCCTGATGGCGCTGATCGGCGCGGTCGTGGGCGTCGTGCTCGGCGCCGGGTTCGGGTGGCTGCTGGTCGAGGCGATCTCCAACTCGGAGTTCCGGATCAGCTTCTCCATCCCGTTCGGCCAGATCGGGATCATGCTCGGCCTGGCAGTGGTCGCGGCGGTCGTCGCCGCCGCTCTGCCGGCCCGGCGTGCGGCCAGGAACTCCGTGGTCGCGGGCATGGCGGAGGCGTAGGACACCCCGCCCGGCCCCGGCGTCGGGGGCCACGGGCCAGGCGGGTTCGGGCGTGCGGAAACAGGGGCCGCACGGCCGGGGGATCGGTGGAGGTCCGGTGCTGTCGGGGCGCCGGGCCTCCACCACTTTTCCGCATCGCGGACTTCGCGATGAGTACGCGGGGAGCTTTCGTACTCTCCTGGCGCACGCGGGGCCCCCGCGTACCGCGGAAGGTGACGCGGGGCTCCCGCGTAACTTTCGGTGTTACCCGCTGTGAAGCGGTCTTAACCCAAAGTTGCCGGAAAAACTTCGGGTCGGCGCGTCACTTTCGGCCCGAAAACCCCTCTACCTGGGGTGAGGGACGACCGGAGCGAGGGCCCGGTCGTCCCTCTTCGTCGTCTGCGGAGTGCACGCGGGGAGCTTTCGTTCGCTCCTGGCGCACGAAAGGGCCCCGCGTGCGGAAAACACCCGGTCGAGACGGCCCCGGTTCCGGTCCGGGTTTTTGTTGCCCGCCTCCACAAAGTTACGGAACGATGTCGAGCGCTTGACACCCGCGCCTCTCCGGTTGAGTGTGAGAGCGCTCTCACAACAGTCAGCTGCGCCCACGGCGCCGCCCGTCGAGGAGGACGGATGAGCAGAAGGCTGGTCGGCAGCGTCGCTGCGACCCTCGTGATGGTTCTGGCCGCGGGATGCGGCGGGAGTTCCGAGGCCAATGGCAAGATCGAGCTGTCGCTTGGCCTGTTCTCCGACTTCGGCTACGACAAGCTCGTCGAGGAGTACATGGCCTCGCACTCGAACATCAAGATCGAGCAGCGCAAGGTCAAGATGGAGCAGCACAACACCCAACTCGCCACGCAGCTCGCGGGTGGGCGTGGCGCGGCGGACATCGTCGCGCTCGAAGAGGGTGTGGTGAGCCAGTTCCGCGCCTCCAAGGACAAGTTCGTGAACCTGGCGGAGTACGGGGCCAAGGACCTCAAGGACCAGTGGGCCGGCTGGAAGTGGAACCAGGGCACGGCCGACGGCGGTGAGTTCGTGCTGGGGCTGGGCACGGACATGGGCAGCCTCGGCCTCTGCTACCGGCGCGACCTGTTCGAGGCGGCCGGTCTGCCGACGGATCGCGAGGCCGTCGCCAAGCTGTGGCCGACCTGGGCCGACTACGCGAAGGTCGCCGACCAGTTCACGGCCAAGACGCCGAACGTGAAGTTCGTCGACACCGGCCGCAACGTCTACAAGGCGATCCTCGACCAGACCGAGGAGGGCTACTTCGCGAAGGACGACTCGTACATCGCGGAGAAGAACGACAAGGTCAAGACGGCGTTCGACACGGCGGCGGCGCTCGGCACCAAGCAGCAGACCGGTGCGCTCGAGCCGTTCAGCCAGGACTGGAACGTCGCGCTGAAGCAGGGTTCCTTCGCCACGACCACGTGCCCGGCCTGGGCGCTCGCGCTGATCAAGGCGGGTGCCGGAGACGCGGCGGCCGGGAAGTGGGACGTGACGACGGCGCCCGGCGGTGGCGGCAACTGGGGTGGCTCGTTCCTCGCGATCCCCAAGCAGGGCAAGCACCCCAAGGAGGCCTACGAGCTGGCCAAGTGGCTGACGGCGCCCGAGCAGCAGAAGCGGATCTTCAAGGAGACCGGCAACCTGCCGAGCCAGCCGAAGGTCTACCAGGACGCGGACGTGCAGGCCACGGTCAACGAGTACTTCAACAAGGCCCCGGTCGGCAAGATCTTCGCGTCGTCCGCCGAGTCGCTGAAGCCGACCTACCGCGGCACCAAGGACTCGAAGGTCGGACCGGTGTTCGGCACCGCGCTGACCCGCGTCGAGCAGGGCAAGCAGTCCGCTGCTGACGCCTGGACGCAGGCCCTGAAGGAAGCTGCGGACGCCGCCAAGTGACGGCGACGCGCACGGAGACCGAGGCGGCCCCGGCCGTCTCGGTTCCTTCTTCTGGAGAACCGAAGCGCTTCAGGCTGAACAGCTGGGACACCAGGTACACGCCGTACCTGATCATCGCGCCGTTCTTCTTGGTGTTCGGCATCTTCGGGCTCTACCCGTTGGTGTACACGGCGTGGGTGTCACTGCACGACTGGCAGCTGATCGACGGCAACCAGGGATTCGTCGGTCTTGCCAACTACGTCGAGCTGTTCGGCGACGCCAAGTTCTGGAACGCGCTGTTCAACACGCTCAGCCTGTTCGTGCTCTCGACGGTGCCGCAGCTGCTGGCGGCGCTCGGCCTCGCGGCGCTGCTGGACCGCGGCCTGCGCGGGCGTGCGTTCTGGCGGGCGGGTGTGCTGCTGCCCAACGTCATCTCGGTCGCCGCGGTGGCGCTGGTGTTCGCGCAGTTCTTCGGCCGCGACTTCGGCATCGTGAACTTCCTGCTGGGCCTGGTCGGCGTCGACCCGATCGACTGGCGCGCCGAGACGTGGGCGTCGCACCTCGCGGTGTCCACCATGGTCATGTGGCGCTGGACCGGCTACAACGCGCTGTTGTACCTGGCGGCCATGCAGTCGGTGCCCAAGGACATGTACGAGTCGGCCACTTTGGACGGTGCGTCGCGCTGGCGGATGTTCTGGTCGATCACCGTGCCGTCGATCCGGCCGACGATCCTGTTCACCGTCGTCACCTCGACGATCGGCGGTCTGCAGCTGTTCGCCGAGCCCGCGTTGTTCGATCCCGGGTTCGCCGCCAACAACTCCACCGGTGGTTCCGACCGGCAGTTCCAGACACTGGTGCTCTACATGTACGAGAAGGGCTTCCGGCTGTTCGACGCCGGCTACGCGGCCACCGTCGCGTGGATGCTGTTCCTGGTCGTCCTGGTGGTCGCGATCGTCAACTTCTCGCTGACACGGCGCATCGCGGGCAAGGGGTGATCGCTCGATGAAGAACGCGAAGGCAGGTCCGCTGCTCTACGGGTTCCTGGTCGCCGTGCTGGCGGCCTCGGTGTTCCCGCTGTACTACTCGTTCATCGTGGCGTCGAAGGACAACTCGGTCCTCGGCGACAAGGTGCCGC
Organism: Lentzea aerocolonigenes; assembly: GCF_000974445.1. Classification (GTDB taxonomy): domain Bacteria; phylum Actinomycetota; class Actinomycetes; order Mycobacteriales; family Pseudonocardiaceae; genus Lentzea; species Lentzea aerocolonigenes. The sequence goes on along the minus strand of NZ_BBOJ01000017.1, from coordinate 255,605 downwards.
CACTGGTTCCCGGCGGCAACCTCTTCGAGAACATCAGTCGGGTCTTCGACACCGTCGACTTCTGGCTCGCCATGCAGAACTCGTTCATCGTGGCGGCGACCGTGGCGATCTCGAACGTCGTGCTGGGCACGCTCGCGGGTTTCGCGTTCGCGCGGCTGCGGTTCAAGGGACGTGACTCGCTGTTCCTGGTCGTGCTCGGCACCGCGATGGTGCCGACGCAGCTCGGCGTGATCCCGCTGTACATGCTGATGTCGGACCTCGACTGGTACGGCACGCTGCAGGCGGTCATCGTGCCGGCGCTGATCGGGTCGTTCGCGGTGTTCTGGATGCGCCAGGCGTGCGAGGAGACCGTGCCGCACGAGCTGATCGAGGCCGCCCGCGTCGACGGGTGCTCGGTGCTGCGGACGTTCTGGCACGTCGGTTTCCCCGCGGTGCGGCCCCAGGCGGCGGTGCTCGGCATGTTCACGTTCATGACCGCGTGGAACGACTTCTTCTGGCCGTTGATCGTGCTGGACCCCAACGACAGCCCGACGGTCCAGGTGGCCCTGTCGACGCTGGCCAGCGGGTACTACACGGACTACTCGCTGATGCTCGCCGGTGCCTCGCTCGCGGTGCTGCCGGTGATCGCGATCTTCGTCCTGCTGTCCCGTCAGATCGTCGGCGGCATCATGCAGGGCGCCGTAAAAGGATGAGACACAGCAGGGAGTGCAGTGAATGACGACCGACTCGGAGGTCGAGGTCGGGCGGGAGGTGCTGACCTTCCCACCGGACTTCCTGTGGGGAGCAGCCACCGCGGCGTTCCAGATCGAGGGTTCGACCACAGTGGACGGTCGTGGCCCCTCGATCTGGGACACGTTCGCGGCGACGCCCGGCAAGGTGCTGGCCGGCGACACCGGCGACCCGGCCTGTGACCACTACAACCGGTACTCCTCCGATGTGGACCTGATGAAGTCCCTCGGGCTGGCCTCGTACCGGTTCTCCGTCGCGTGGCCCCGGATCCAGCCCAGCGGCAGCGGCGCGGTGGAGGAGCGTGGTCTCGCGTTCTACGACCGGCTGGTGGACTCGTTGCTGGAGAAGGACATCCAGCCGCTGGTCACGCTGTACCACTGGGACCTTCCGCAGGTCCTGGAGGACTTCGGTGGCTGGCGCAACCGCGACACGGCCTACCGCTTCGCCGACTACGCCGCCGTCGTGCACGACCGGCTCGGCGATCGGGTGCAGGCCTGGACCACGCTGAACGAGCCGTGGGTGTCGGCGTTCCTGGGCTACGGCAACGGGATCCACGCGCCCGGCATCACCGACGCGGTGGCGTCCCTGGAGGCGGCGCACCACCTGCTGCTGGCCCACGGCCTCGCGACGCAGGCGTTGCGCGCGCAGGCACCGGAGTCGCACCGGCTGTCGATCGTGCTGAACTTCAGCACTGTCTACGGAGACGACGCCGAGGCCGTGCGCAAGGTCGACGGGCTGCAGAACCGCATCCTGCTCGACCCGATCTGCGGCCGCGGCTACCCGCTCGACGTCCTGCAGGACACGTCGTGGCTGGGCGACTGGACGAACGTGGTGCGCGACGGTGACATGGAGACCATCGCGACCCCGGTCGACTGGATCGGCGTGAACTACTACAGCCCGACCCGAGTCGCGCCCGCCGACCCGGACTTCGTGCCCGCCGGGCCGCACGCGGGCCTGCGCGGCGCGACCGTCGAGCCGCCGCAGGGTGAGCTGACCGGGTTCGGGTGGGAGCAGAACGCCGACGCCTTCACGGAGTTGCTGGTGCGCCTGTCCCGCGACGCCGGCGGCGTGCCGCTGGTGGTCACGGAGAACGGCTCGGCGTTCCCGGACGTCGTGGACCCGATGGGCCGCGTCGTGGACGTCGAGCGGACCCGCTACCTGGTGGACCACGTGCGCGCGGTGCACCGGGCGATCTCCGAGGGCGCGGACGTCCGCGGGTACCTCGCGTGGTCGTTGCTCGACAACTTCGAGTGGGCGGCCGGGTACTCGCAGCGGTTCGGGATCGTGCACGTCGACTTCGAGACGCAGCAGCGCACGGTGAAGGAAAGCGCGGTCACGCTGTCCCGGATCATCGGGCAGAACGGTCTTCCCGCGCACGGTTACACCGTTTAGCCCACCGTTCGGGCCGAGGGAGCCTTGGCGCTCTCACCTGCGGACACATCTGTGCCGCAGGTGGGAGCGCTCTCTTGTCCTACCTGCGGCGCAGCACCCGCGGGTCGGCGTGCAGGTTCTCCGCGAGCCTGATGGTGATGAACTCGTTGTTGTCCGGCTTGCCCGGCGTGCGGCCCGACGACGACGGGAAGTTGTTGTCGTTGAGCACCGCGATCGTGCGGTCGTCGAGGATCGTGACGTCCTCGATGGTGACGAACGGGAACTTGAACGGGTCCGCCTGCCCACCGACGTGCTTGGGGTTCGCGAGGTTCAGCAGGTCGGCGACCATCGTCTTGTCGAGCTTGCCGTCGTTGTTCCGGTCGCGCTTGTCGGCGAGGTAGACGCGCTTGACGATGGCGTCGACGCCCTGCGCGCTGTCGCGTTCGATGATCAGCAGCCGGTTGTCGTCGACGGCGATGGCGTCACCGATCGCGAAGTTCGGGTTCTCCAGCTGGTAGCGCCAGGTCTTGCCGGTGAAGGCGTTGCTCGCGATGTCGAACTCGTTGAGCCGCAGCGTGCCCGGCTCGTCACCGGCGACGGTGCCCTCCAGCAGCGCGTTGATCGTCTTGCCGTCGGGGGACAGCGTGATGCCCTCGAACCCCTTGCTGCCGCCCAGGTTCGGGTTGCCGGCGGGGTTCTCGGGAGCGCGCACGCCCGGCAGCGGCACGGGCGGCGCGAGCAGGCGCCCGGCGCGGTCGAAGTGCAGCAGGTAGGGGCCGAACTCGTCGCCCATCCAGTAGCTGCCGTCGGCGACCCTGGTCACCGACTCGATGTCGATGTCCGCACCGGTGATCACCCGGTCCGGCCGGGTCAGCGGGAACGGGATGTGGCCGTGCGGGTCGGTGAGCGTGATGCCGCCGACGACGTCGACCGCGCCGGTGGAGAAGTCCGGTGCGATGCGGTTGATGCGCAGGAGCCAGTCCGCGCTGTTGGCCTTGGTGCCGTACCCGTTGTCCGAGATGGCGTCGAACGTGCCGTCGCTGTTGCGGACCAGTCCGCTGAAGCCCTGGATCGGCTGGTCGGCGAACGGCGGCGTGACCCCGTTGATCGGGCTCGTCCCCAGTGCGGCGCCGCTCGGTTCGCTGCCGGGCAGGTAGGTCTCCGCCGGCAGGAAGGCGAAGTTCGTCAGGGTGGCCTGCCGCGGTGCCGGTTGCGGCGCCGCGGTGGTCGGTGTGGCCAGGGTGGTCACGGTGAGCAGGGTGAGGCTCACGGCCAGTGTTCTCCTCATGCGGCGACCCTAGTGCGCCTTTTACCCGCAGTTCGCATCCAGGCAACAGGCTCCGGGAACTCTGGAGGCATGACCACGACCTGGCGCATGCGCTTCGAACTCAGCGACAGCCCCGGCGCGCTCGCCCGCGTCACCATCCGGCTCGCCGCGGCCGACTGCAACGTCCTCGCGTTGCACGTGATCCCCGTACCCGGCGGTGTGCTCGACGAGATCGTCGTGCGCGCGGGCGAGGGCGTGCTCCCCGCCGACCTCGTCGAGGCCGTGCGCAGCGAGGGCGGCAAGTGCGTCGGCATCACCAGCGCGGACGTGCGCGACCTCGTGGACGAACCGACGGCCGTGCTGCGTGCCGCCAAGACAGCGCTTTCCGATCCGTCCAGGACCGCAGAGGCGCTCCGCCAGGTGCTGGCCGCCGACTCGGTGACCTACGGCGAGGCAGCCGAGGGTCAGGTCCAGGTGGGAGACATGGCGGTCCGGCGCGGCTGGGCCAGGTTCACCCAGGTCGAACTGGCACGCGCGCAGGCGTTGCTCGACCTCGTGGAGGCCCCGGCACCGGCCGTGCGCGGAATGCTCAGCGACGACGGCGTGGCCCTGGTTCTGCGCCCCGGAGCACCGTCCGACGAGGACGCCGTCGCCGGTCTGCACACGCGTTGTTCGATGAGGACGATGTTCAACCGCTACCACTCCGGCATGCGCACCGTGCCCCGCCGCTGGCTGCACCGCCTGCTCAACCCGCCGCGCGGCACCACGATCCTCGCGCAGTGCGCCGACCAGGTGGTCGCGCTCGGTCAGCTCATCCACACCGGCACCCCGGACTGCGCCGAGGTCTCGTTGCTGGTGGAGGACGCGTGGCAACGTCGTGGAGTCGGCACGGCACTGCTGGCCGCTCTCGCCTCCGACGCCCGCGCGGCCGGCTACGCCGAGCTCGTGGCGTGGTGCCTGCCCTCGGAAACCGCCCTGGTGCGAGCGGCCGCTCGTGCGGGCCTCGATGTCACGACACGCCGGGAGGACGGCCTGCTCCGCGTTTCGATCGCGCCGCGCGGGCGCGCCCTGAAGGCCTCGATTGCAACGGTTGCGGCTGAAAAAACACGATGAACAGCGCGGAAACCCTCCTCGGAGATCGCGTGCAGCTAAGCTGCCAGCGGCTCAAAAGGTTTTCATCGAGGAGTGGTGGTGCACGTGTCCAACCACGCGCGTCCGACGCTGGAGGACGTGGCCGCGAGGGCTGGGGTCAGCCGCGCCACGGCGTCACGAGTGCTGAACGCGTCACCGCGGGTCAGCCCCGAAGCGCTGGAGGCCGTGAACGCCGCGGTGCTCGCCCTCGGCTACCAGCCGAACCGCGCCGCGCGTGCTCTCGTGACTCGCCGCACCGGTGCCGTCGCCGTGGTGTTCTCCGAGCCGGAACCCAAGATCTTCGACGACCCGCACTTCGCCCGCCTGATCCGCGCGGGGGCTCGGGCGCTGGCGGACGTCGACGTGCAGATGGTGCTGATGCTGGTGCACTCGCCTGATGACCAGGCTCGAGCGCACCGGTTCCTGGCCGGCGGGCACGTTGACGGTGCGTTGGTGTTCGCGCCGCACCGTAACGACGAGCTCGTTTCGATCGTGAAGAAGCTGCCGTTGCCGGTGGTGTACGCGGGTAAGCCGTGGGGATCGTTGCGGGGGATGCACCTCGTGGACAACGACAACGAGGGTGGCGCGGTGCTGGCCACCGAGCACCTGAAGTCGCTCGGACGTAAGAAGATTGTTCACGTTTCCGGGCCGTTGGACGAGTTGTCCGCCATTGATCGGTTGAACGGGTTCAGGACTGCGCTTGGTCTGGACGACAAGGCGGTGGCTCGGGTGGTTGAGGACGGTGGGTTCACTCGGGAGGGTGGACGCAAGGCCATGTCCGCCCTGTTGGCCAAGGTTCCTGGGTTGGATGCTGTTTTTGTGGCCTCGGACTTGATGGCTGCTGGGGCGTTGGAGACGTTGCACGAGGCTGGGCGGCGGGTGCCTGAGGATGTTGCTGTCGTGGGGTTTGATGACCACGTCGCGATTGCCGAGCACACTTCGCCGCCGTTGACTTCGGTGCGGCAGGACTCGGATGAGCAGGTCAAGCACATGGTGGAGCATCTGATGAAGTTGCTTCGGGATGAGACTGTGAAGTCCAAGAAGCAGATGCTGCCTACTGTGTTGGTTCGGCGGGAGTCGGCCTGAGGCGCCCTGTTTCGTAGGCCGTCTCCCTGTTGCGTTGGCGTCTGCCGGTTTCGTGTTCGTGCGTGGTCGTGTTGCGTTGGCCTGTGCCTGGTGCGTGCGTGGTCTGAGGGCTCTGCCCTCAGACTCCCGACACTCCCAAAAGAGCCCTCCAGCGCCGTGGGTGGGTTGATGGCACGCCTGTTGCTCTTGGCGGCTTGCGGTTGCGTTGGTGGTTGCGTTTGCGGTGTGGCTCCCCCGTCTAGCGCTCCGCAGCGGGCCACACCCGAGGGGTCAGGTCAAGTCGACGAAAAAGCGTGTCTCTTCAGTCTCAGCTGAGTTGACACAGTTCGTGTCGCGGAGCAAGTGACGCACCCTGGTCGGGTGGTGTTGCGGGATCTGTCGCTTGATCGGCGTTGTGGTTACCGGCCATGGCGCGGAAAGAGGCGATGATGCGGCTGATGGACGCGATGCATGCCGCCGGGGTGGAGATCCCGAACGTGTCGGAATGGTGCCGAATCAACGGGGTGGACCGGCGCACGTTCTACCGGCATCGGGCCCGTGCGCTGGCCGAGGGCCAGTGGCGGCCGCGGTCCCGGCGCCCGCACACGATCCCGCACGCAACCCCGCAACCGGTCGTGGCCGAGATCGTGCGGTTGCGCGAGTCGCTGGCCCCGGACAACGGCGCCAACTACATCCGTGACGCACTCACCGTCCTGGCCGGGGAACAAAGCTGGTCAGGGAAGGGCTGGCGGGTGTCGTCGCGGGCCACGATCAACCGGATCCTGGACCGGCACGGCCTACTGCAGTCCAACCCCCGCAAACGACCACGCTCGTCGTGGCGGCGGTTCAGCTATGCCCGGCCACGCGACTGCTATCAGATCGACGCCACCGAAACCACGCTCGCCGACGGCACCACCGCCGTGATCTTCGACGTGCTCGACGACCACTCCCGGCTGCTGGTCGCCTGCCACGCCGTCCGCGCGGAGACCAGCACAGCCGCCACCTCCGCGATCGCCGCCGCGTTCATCGAGTACGGCGTGCCAGGGATCGTGTTGTCCGACAACGGAGGCGCGTTCACCGCCCGCTTCATCCGTGACAACGCCGGGCCCACCCGGTTCGAGCTCGCCGTCACCGGCGCCGGCGCCCGGCTGATCCATTCAAGCCCCTACCACCCGCAAACCTGCGGCAAGGTCGAACGCCACCACCAAACCCTCAAGAAATGGCTGGCGCACCAGCCCGCACCCGCCACCCTGGCCGAGCTGCAGACACTGCTGGACACCTACCGGGTCCGCTACAACACCGCACGCGCGCATGGCGCACTCGGTCGTCGCACACCACAACACGTCTGGGACGACGCCGAGCACCACGGCGGCCCCAGCCATCCGCCCGCCCAGACCGACGCCACCGTCCACTACCTCAAAGCCGACCGCCGTGGCGGTGTCAGCATCGGCAGGAAACTGCAGTTCCGCGTCGGATCCGAGCACGCCAACCAGGCCATCACCGTCATCCGCGACCTCAACCGGATCACCGCCTACACCTCAGACGGCCACCCGATCGGCTACATCCACCTCGACCACACCAAGACCTACCAAGGCACCCTCATCCCAGCCGCCTAACCTGAGTCACAACAACCGAGACAAAACCGCGGCAGATCAACCGAGACACGACAGACGAAAAAGCGTGTCGACTTGACCTGACCCCTCGGGCGCGGCAAGGGCAGAGGAGCGCTAGACGGGGGAGCCACACCGCCAAGTCGCGTTGGCAGGGCGGGTTTGTCGCCTCGACTTCGCTATCGGCTTGGGCTCGGCTTCGCCGTCGCTACTTTGGCGCTACCCCAGGTTCTTGCACGTTGGGGGCGGGAGCGGGTTGAGCGGGCTGCACGGCCAACCCGGTGGGGTTGTCGTGGTCGTCGTGGTTCCCGCCGGTGGGGGTGGCGGGGCCGGATTCGTCGCCGCCGGGGGTGGGGTGGTCTTCTTCGGGGGCTGCGCTGTGCTCGGTGTCGGGCTGCTGGAGCTCGGCGGGGCGCTGCTGTCGGGAGTGGAGCTCTCGGTGGAGCTCGAGGGAATGCTTGAGGCTGAGGTGATCCAGCTGGACGACGGGGTTCTGGCGGGGTCGCCTTCGTCGTTCACGCCGTGGACCGCCATGCCCACCAGCACTCCGAGCAACGCGGATCCGAGCACGGCGGAACCGCCTGCGGCCCACAGTGCGCGCACAGCAGTCCTCCTCGATGCTCACGGGTGGAGTCAGGCGATCACGCTCCTGGCGGCAGATTAGCGGGTGGACCGGGCGCAGGAGAACGCTCACCTGCTTGCCTTATCGGCTCTTTGATGAGCCCGGTTGAGTGATGGCCGTCACTGATCTGTGATGCGGGCCAGTACCAAACTGGCCCCGGAAAGGCCTGCCACCAGCACGGTTCCGGTCAGGTGCCACGTCGGCGCGTCACCCGAGCAGGTGAACACATCTGTAAAGCGTTCTGTTGAACACGTTACGAACGGAACTGAGGACAGGGCTATTGAGGACGCTGCCACGCCACCGAGGAGAGCGGAGCCGAAGGTGCGCATGAGTGGGAACGCGGCGTTGGCCGTGCCGACGGCCGCGATGGCGAAGAGGAGTGGGACCGGTCTGGGGAACAGGCCCGTCAGGGCGCAGCCGACCATCAGGACTCCGAGCACGGCCTGGCCGATCCTCGCCTGTGTCGCCACGGCGGCACCCTAACAACTCCGTAAGCTCTTTTCGGTCCGGTTTGGGTCATTGTTTTCGGTATGCGCCATCGTCGATTCCTGATCCCCGTCGCAGTCGTGCTCGTCGTCGCCCTCGGCGTCGGGTTGTACCTGTTCCAGCCGTGGCGGCTCCTCACGGTGCGGGAAACGCACGACGCGCTGCTCGTTCCCCAGTCGACGGGGCAGTCGACCTCGCCGTCCACGGCTCCGTCGGTGCCGTCCAGCGCGCCGGCGCCCGTCGCGGAAACGGCTCGGGAGGTGGCAGCCGGGGAGTGGCGGTCGCTCGAACACGCGACCACCGGCAAGGCGAGCCTGATCAAGTTGCCCGGTGGTGCGCATTCCGTGCAGTTCGCTTCGCTCGACACCAGTGACGGGCCCGACCTGTACGTCTACCTGTCGCCGCACCCGTCCAGCTCGCCCGAGAAGACATTTGGTCAGGGATTCACGAGTCTGGGCAAGTTGAAGGGAAATCGTGGCGATCAGGTGTACGAAATTCCTTCAGATGTGGACGTGTCCACCATTCGGAGTGTCGTGATCTGGTGCAAGAGGTTCTCCGCGGGGTTCGCCGTAGCATCGTTGGAACAAGCCTGAAACATGTCGATCAAGGGTGCTCTCTTCGCACTATTGACATTCCTGGTCTAGACCACATAGCGTTAACGGAACGGACACAACATCGTCCCTTGCCGATGGGCGTGCGGAAGCCCTGTTGGTGAGGAGCACGGCTCACTGGGTGGGCCCACTGCGGCGGTGACGCGACTCCAACTCTCCCCGGAGCCGCGCCACCGCCGTTGGCGTTCTACTGTGGTTCGTGCACACCAGGACCGTGGCGATCCATTACGTGCGCGCTGCCCTGCGCGCCTGTCCGGAGCCGTCCGTTGTTCTGGCCGGGGCGGGAATTCCCGCGAGTCTTCTCTCTGACGACCGTGCGCGCGTCACGCCCGCTCAGTACACGAAGTTCATCCAGACGCTCTGGGAAGTTCTCGACGACGAGTTCATGGGTTTCGGGCCGCGGCCGTCGAAACGCGGCACGTTCGCGATGATGTGCCTTCTCGCCGTGCACTGCCCGGATCTGGAATCGGCGTTGCGGCGCGGTCTCGCCTTCTATTCGCTCTTCGACCAGCCGCTGCACCTGGCGCTCGACGGCGGACGGTTCACGCTGGAGATTCCCGGCGACCCCGACCACTTCCTCACCGAGTCGCTTCTCGTGCTGTGGCACCGGCTCTCGTCGTGGCTCATCGGGCGCCGGATTCCGTTGCAGGGCGCCGAGTTCGCCTACCCCGAACCCGCACACGCCGCCGAGTACCACCTGATCTTCGGGTGCCCGCTGACGTTCGACGCGCCCGCCACCACGATCTCGTTCGACCAGAAGTTCCTGCGCATGCCGGTCGTGCAGGACGAGGCGGCGCTGCGGCGGTTTCTGCGGCACTCGCCCGCGGAGTTGTTGTCGCGCAGGGACCACGGCGCCGACACGGCGGGGCACGTGCGGCGGTTGCTCGGGCGCGGGGTGAGCGGGCTGGAGGCCGTGGCGGCGCAGCTCGGGGTGTCGGCGCCGACGTTGCGCCGCAGGCTCGCCGCTGAGGGGACGTCGTTCCGCGAGGTGCGGGAGCAGTTGCTGCGCGACCAGGCCGTGGCGTCACTGGTGCGCGGCGGCGAGTCGGTGGAGGAGTTGGCGCTGCGCCTCGGGTTCTCCGAGGCGAGCGCCTTCCACCGTGCCTTCAAGCGGTGGACCGGGTCGTCGCCCGGCTCCTACCGCGCCTAGAACTTGTCGCGCTCCCGCAGCGAGGCCGGAGGGCGGAACCGCTCGCCGTAGGTGTCGGCGAGGTAGTCCGCGCGCTCCACGAACGCCTGCACGCCGAAGGAGTTGATGAACTGCAGCGTGCCGCCGCTCCACGGCGCGAAGCCGAACCCGAAGATCGAGCCGATGTTCGCGTCCGCCACCGACGTCAGCACGCCCTCGTCCAGGCACCGCACCGTTTCCAGCGCCTGCACGAACAGCAGCCGGTCCCGCACGTCCTGCTCGGAGACGCCCGCGTCCGCCTTCGCGTACCGGGTCGTGAGCTCGGGCCACAGGAACTTCTTCGAGCCGTCGGAGGGGTACTCGTAGAAGCCCGCGCCCGTGGACTTTCCGCTGCGCCCCAACGACACCATCTCGCGGATCAGGTCGTGGGCCGGGCTGTCCGACACCAGCGACGGGTCGTCGGCGAGCGTCTGGTCGTGGATCTTCAGCTGCAACGACAGCGTCACCTCGTCCGACACCGCCAGCGGTCCGACCGCCATGCCGGCCTTGCGGGCGACGTTCTCGATCAGCGCCGGTGCCACGCCCTCGGCCAGCATCGTGATCGCCTCGACCACGTACGTGCCGAACGTTCGCGAGGTGTAGAAGCCGCGCGAGTCGTTGACCACGATGGGCGTCTTGCCGATCTGCCGCACGTAGTCCAACGCGCGCTGCAGGGTCTCCTCGGACGTCTTCTCGCCGCGGATGATCTCCACGAGCCGCATCTTCGGCACGGGCGAGAAGAAGTGCAGCCCGATGAACCGCTCGGCGTCCGGGACCGCCGTCGCGAGCCCGGTGATCGGCAGCGTCGAGGTGTTCGACGCGATCACGGCGTCCGGCAGTGCCTGGGACTCCGCGGCCGCCAGGACCTTGTTCTTGAGCTCGCGGTTCTCGAACACGGCCTCGATGATCAGGTCGCAGCCCGCGAGGTCGTCGTCGGAGTCGGTCGGCTTGATGCCTTCCAGGCCTCCAGCGCCCTTCTGGGCGGCTTCGAGGGTGACGTCCTTCAGGACCACCTCGATGCCCGCTTTCGCTGACACCTCGGCGATTCCAGCGCCCATCATGCCCGCGCCGAGCACGCCCAGCTTCGCCACGCGCTTGCCCGACGAGGACGCGCGGCCGTTGACCTCGTTGAGGTTGAACCAGAACGCCGTGATCATGTTCTTGGAGACCTGACCGGAGGCCAGTTCCACGAAGTAGCGGCCCTCGATCTTCAGCGCCGTGTCGAAGTCGACGTAGGCGCCCTCGACCGCCGTCGCCATGATCTTCTCCGGCGCCGGGTACACGCCGTGCGTCTTCTTGCTCAGCACGGCAGGTGCGGCGGCCAGGATCCCGTAGGCGTTGGGGTCACCGAACTTCAGGTCCGGCACGCCCGCGCCCTGCACGTCCCACGGCTGCACCGGCGCCGGGTTCGCCAGGATCCAGGCGCGGGCCTCGGAGATCAGCTCCTCGCGCGTGTCCACGACCTGGTGCGCGATCCCGGCCTGCAACGCGCGCTCGGGCCGGAGCTGCTTGCCCTCCATGAGCAACGGCAACGCCTTCTGCACGCCCAGCAGCCGCACCATGCGCGTCACGCCACCGCCGCCGGGCAGCAGGCCCAGCGTGGCCTCGGGCAGGCCGACGCGGATGCTGTTGTCGTTCAACACGATCCGGCGGTGCGAGGCGAGCGCGATCTCGAAACCGCCGCCGAGCGCGGAACCGTTGATCGCGGCCACGACCGGCTTGCCGAGCTTCTCCAGGCGCCGCAGCTGGGACTTGAGCTCCTCGACGCCCTCCAGCGCCTGGGAGGCGTTCTCCGGCGTGATCGCGATCAGCACGTTCAGGTCGCCGCCCGCGAAGAACGTCTTCTTGGCGGACGTGATGATCACACCGGTGATCTCGTCGGCCTCGAGCTTCGAGACCGCGTCGCCCATCAGGTCGCGGTACTCCTCGTTCATGACGTTGGCGGAGCCGGACATGTCCATCGTCAGGGTGACGATGCCGTCGGAGTCCTTCTCGTAGTGGAACGGCATGCCTCAGACCCTCTCGATGATCGTCGCGATGCCCATGCCGCCGCCCACGCACAACGTGGCGAGGCCGCGGCGCAGGTCCCGGCGCTCCAGCTCGTCCAGCAGCGTGCTCAGGATCATGCAGCCGGTGGCGCCCAGCGGGTGGCCCAGCGCGATCGCGCCGCCGTTGACGTTGACCTTGTCCTCGGGGATGTCCATGTCCCGCAGGAACTTCAGCACGACCGACGAGAACGCCTCGTTGACCTCGAACAGGTCGATGTCCTCGACCGAGAGCCCCGCCTTGTCCAGCGCCTTGCGCGCGGACGGCGCCGGGCCGGTCAGCATGATCGTCGGCTCGGTGCCCACCACGGCGACGGAGACGATCCGGGCGCGCGGCGTGAGTCCCAGCGCCTGGCCGGCGGCCGCGGACCCGATCAGCATGGCCGCGGCGCCGTCGACGATCTGCGACGAGTTGCCCGGCGTGTGCACGTGGGTGATGCGCTCGACGGTGGGGTAGCGGTCGATCGCGACGGTGTCGTAGCCGAGGTCGCCGTGGAACTGGAAGCTGGGCTTGAGCTTGCCCAGCGACTCCACGGTGGACTCGGGACGGATCGTCTCGTCCTCCTTGAGCACCACGGTGCCGTTCTGGTCGACGACCGGCACCACGGAACGCTCGAACCAGCCGTTCTTCTGCGCCTCGAACGCACGCGCGTGCGAGCGGGCGGCCCACGCGTCGACGTCCGTGCGGGAGAAGCCCTCCAGCGTCGCGATCAGGTCGGCCGACACGCCCTGCGGCACGAACGACAGGTCGAAGTTGGTCCCGGGGTCGATCGCCCACGCGCCACCGTCGGAGCCCATCGGCACGCGCGACATCGACTCGACGCCACCCGCCACCACGAGGTCCTCGAACCCGGAGGCGACCTTGGCCGCGGCGAGGTTCACCGACTCGAGCCCGGACGCGCAGAAGCGGTTGAGCTGCACACCGGCCGGGCGCTGGTCCCAGCCCGCGGCCAGCACCGCGGTGCGGGCGATGTCGCCGCCCTGCTCGCCGAGCGGTGACACCACGCCGAACACGACGTCGTCCACCGCGGAGGTGTCGAGGGAGTTGCGTTCGGACAGCGCGCGCAGCACACCGGCGGCCAGCTCGACGGGCCGGACGCTGTGCAACGACCCGCGCTTGCCCTTGCCGCGCGGCGTGCGCACCGCGTCGAAGATCAAGGCTTCGCTCATGCACCCACGCTAGGCCGGGCCTCTCCACCTGGCCATGACCGTGAAGGGTGACCGATTAGCTCACGACGAACTCCATGTGCTCCGGCTCGTCGGCGTCCACGAACCCCAGCCGCTTGTAGAGGCGCCGTGCGGGCAGGTTGTCGTCGTACACCTGCAGCCGCACGAGCTTCCAGCCCTGGTCGGTCGCCCACGCCAGCACCGTCCTGACCAGCGCTTCTCCGACGCCGCGCCCGCGGTGGGAGGACCGCACCCACATCGAGTACAGGTGCAGGCCGCTCGGCTTGCCGAAGGCACCGACGAGGCCCACGGGGTCCGGGTCGAGCGCGACGAACCGCGGGCCGTCCTCCAGCTTTCGGCGCCAGTCGGCCTCGGTGTACGCCTCCTCGCGGGCGAGCGTCGAGCCGAACCCGCCGGGATCCGTGCCGAGCGCCTCCAGCCGGACGTCGCGCCAGAGTTCCCAGTCGTCCGGCGTGACCTGGTGGATCTGCATGCCGAGCAGTCTGGACGACCGGGGTGGGAATTTCGCTCAGTTTTTCGGGTGACGGCCTGGCGCGGCGGTCATGGCGTGGATCACCGCCCGGTGGTTTCGTGGAACGCATGGCAGAGCGTCGATCGCGGTGGATGGACAGCGACCTGGACCAGTTGCGCCAGCTCGCCCGCACGTTCATGGAGAAGGAGGTCGCGCCGCACCAGGAACGCTTCGCCGAGCAGAAGCAGGTCGACCGCGACCTGTGGCGCAAGGCCGGTGAGCTGGGGCTGCTGTGCCTGAGCATCCCCGAGGAGTACGGGGGCGGCGGCGGCACGTTCGCGCACGAGGCCGTGCTGCTCGAGGAACAGGCACGCGCCGGTGACAGCTCGTGGGGCAACAGCGTCCACAGCGGCATCGTCGCCCACTACCTCAACTCCTACGGTTCCGAGGAGCAGAAGCGGCGCTGGTTGCCCAAGCTCGCGTCCGGCGAGTACGTCGGCGCGATCGCGATGACCGAACCCGGCGCGGGCTCCGACCTCCAGGGCATCCGCACCAGGGCCCTCAGGGACGGCGACGAGTACGTCATCAACGGCTCGAAGACGTTCATCACGAACGGCGCGCACGCCGACCTGGTGATCGTCGTGGCGAAGACCGACCCGTCCCAGGGCGCTCAGGGCATCTCGCTGATCGTCGTGGAGAACGACATCCGGCGCGGCCGCGTGCTCGACAAGGTCGGCATGAAGGGCCAAGACACCGCCGAGCTGTTCTTCGACGACGTCCGGGTGCCGGTCTCGAATCTTCTGGGTGACTCCGAAGGTCTGGGGTTCATCCAGCTCATGCAGCAGCTGCCGCAGGAACGGCTGATCATCGGCGTCTGCTGCATCGCGGGCATCGAGGCCGCTGTCGACGTGACGTTGAAGTACGTGAAGGAGCGGACGGCGTTCGGCAAGGAGCTGATGAAGTTCCAGAACACCCGCTTCAAGCTCGCCGAGTGCGCGACCGAGGCGGCCGTGACCAGGGCGTTCATCGACGAGTGCATCGAGAAGCACCTGCGGGGTGAGCTCGACGTGCCGACCGCCGCGATGGCGAAGTGGTGGGCCAGCGACCGGCTGGGCAAGGTCGTCGACGAGTGCGTGCAGCTCTTCGGCGGCTACGGCTACATGAACGAGTACCCGATCGCACGTGCCTGGTCCGACGCCCGCGTGCAGCGGATCTTCGGCGGTACGAACGAGATCATGAAGGAAATCATCGCGAGGTCCTTGTGAGCGGGCCGCTGGCAGGACTTCGCGTCGTCGAACTGGCGGGTCTCGCGCCCGCGCCGTTCGGCTGCATGGTGCTCGCGGACCTCGGCGCGGACGTGATCCAGGTGCACAAGCCGGGGAGCCGCTCGACGGTCCCCGGCGACTTCCTGGGCCGCAACCGGCGCTCGATCGCGATCGACACCCGCAGGCCGGAGGGCGCCGAGCTGGTGTTGCAGTTGGTCGAACGCTCGGACGTGCTGGTGGAGGGCTTCCGGCCGGGCGTGACCGAACGGCTGGGCATCGGGCCCGCGCAGTGCCTCGCCCGCAACCCGCGCCTCGTGTACGGACGCATGACCGGCTGGGGGCAGGACGGTCCGCTCGCCGACCGGGCCGGGCACGACATCAACTACATCGCCGTGGCGGGCGCGCTGGAGCCTCTCGGACGGGCCGGTGGGCCGCCGTCGTTCCCGATCAACCTCCTCGGGGACTTCGGCGGGGGAGGGCTGCTGCTGGCTCTGGGCGTGCTGGCCGCACTGTATGAAAGGGAGCGCTCCGGGCGCGGGCAGGTCGTGGACGCGGCCATGGTCGACGGGGCGGCGTTGCTGACGACGTTCCTGCACGGGATGAAGAACGCGGGCATGTGGTCCGGTGCGCGCGGCGAGAACATGCTCGACGGCGGCGTGCCGTTCTACGACGTCTACGAGGCCGCGGACGGGCAGTTCGTGGCCGTGGGCGCGCTGGAGGAGAGGTTCTACGCCGACCTGGTGCGCGTGCTGGGCCTGGAGGACGCGCCGTCGCGCAACGACCCGGCGAACTGGCCTGAGCTGCGGGAACGCATCGCGGCGGCGGTGAAGACGCGCTCTCGTGACGAGTGGGCCGACCTGGCGCGGGAGACGGATGCGTGTCTGGCGCCGGTGCTGACGCCCGAGGAGGCGGCGCGTCACCCGTACAACGCAGCGCGTGCCACGTTCGTGGACGTCGAGGGGGCGCTGCATCCCGCGCCGGCTCCGCGTTTCGACCGGACACCGACGTCGGCTCCGACGCCTCCGGTTTCGACCGGGGTGCACACCGGGGAAGTGCTTGCCGACATGGGTGTGGCGGATGCCCAAATTATGGAACTGCGGCGGTCAGGAGTAATTGGCTGAATGCTCGGGTGCGCATTAATTGCGACACGACGACGTGACAGAGCGTGATGCCGCCGGTTCGGCATACGGGTGAGGCCCGGTACAACAGTGTCTGGTCCAAGCTGTGGGATGCGAGGGTGTCCGTGTTCACCTCGTGCCCAGGACATCGGCGCTGGACAGAGACCTCTTTAGCCGCCATTCGGGTGACATTCCCCGTCATGTAGGCGTGCGCTGCTGGTGGATCCCGGGAACAGTTGGGCGTGGTCGTTGTTCATCGCAAGGGTGAATGAGGGACCATGACGGGTGACACGGGCGGTCCGCCGCTCACCCTGTGAACGACATGGACGGAGAGGTACCTGTGAACCTCAAGAAGGTGCTAGTGCTGGCGGCGGTCGCGCTGGTGCTGTTCCTCCTGATCACCCGGCCCGAGGAGTCCGCGGGCGCGGTCCAGACGGTGCTCGGGTGGCTTCGGCAGGGCGCGGAGTCGATCATCACCTTCATCAGGAGCCTCTTCGGGACGGCGACGCCGATCGGCTAGTGACTCTCGGTGATCCTCGGCCGTTCGGACTGAGCCGGATGGGTGGAATGAGGCCAATCACGCACTGGTAACGGGTGTTCTGGGGATTCAGGGTCTGGCGATTGTCAGACCTACCGAATACCTTCCGCTGCAATGGCCGATCCCCGACCGACGAGGAGGCATGGATGGTCGAGGACTCCGGGGTCCACGAGCTGTTGAAGCAGTGGGCGGCTGAACGGTCTGATGACGCAGAGATGCAGGAGGTGAACCGGATCAAGAACGCGTGGCTCGCGGAGGCTCCCCCCTCGGCGCCAGGCATCCCAGTGCAGCGGGGTGCCGCACGGAGCGGGTCGCGTGGCTTGGTCAAGGTCGACTCGGCGGATCCGGCCTACGTGGCCGCGATGCGCAAGCGGGCGCCGGAGGCACCCGAGGCACTGCTCGCCGCCGCGGCGAGCTACTGGCAGCTGGTTGGTGACGTCAGCGAGGCCGAGCAGTGGTGGGACGCGGGCATCAGCCCGTTGGACCAGCGCGCGCTCGACTACCGCGCTGCCGGCCTCAGCCCTGCCGACCTCGGGAGGCGCCTGGGACCGATGACGGTTCTCCAGCACCTTCGTCGTGGCTCTGCCGCGGCCTGGTGCGTCGCACGTCTGCAGAGGCAGCGCCGGGACGGCGTGGCGTAGTGGAAACGGGCTGTCGAGGATTCGGCAGCCCTGAGTTCATCCTTCACGGGTGGCCTCCTGCTCGGAGGCCCTACCCAAGTGATTCCAGGGCAGGCTCTCGGAGGCGAGAGCCCCACCCAAGTAGTCTGGAGGTCGTGCGCGGCCTCCTCACCCCCCAGCGAATCTTGATCGGGCTCGGCTGCCTGGTCGCTCTGATCGCCTGTTGCGGGCTCGCGTGGTGGCAGTGGCAGCGCTTCGAGTCCGCCAGCGGCACGTTCCAGAACCTCGGTTACGTGCTCCAGTGGCCGCTCTTCGGCCTCTTCCCCCTCTTCATGGTGTGGCGCTTCCGCCGCCTGTCGCGCCAGCGCAGTGACGAGGCTCTCTCCGCGCCGGAGCCGGTTGTCGCGGCTCCCGAGCCGGTGACTACCGTTGACGCCGTCAAACCCGCGCCTGTCGAGCAGTTCGACGACGAAGAAGACGCGGAGCTCGCGGCCTACAACCGCATGCTCGCGAACCTCAACGCGCGGGACGGTCGTTGAGCGAAGGCGGGCAGATGAAGGGTGCGTTGACCCGGTTCAGGGTCATGGCTTACGTGGTCGGTGTCTTCCTGCTGCTCCTGGTCGTGGCGATGGTGCTCAAGTACGCCGCGGACATGGGCCAGTTCATGAAGGTCGTCGGGCCTGTCCACGGCTTCCTCTACGCCATCTACCTGGTGATTTCCGTCGACCTGGCGCTCAAGCTGCGGTGGTCGATCAAGGGCACGGCGCTCGTGCTCCTCGCCGGCACCGTGCCGTTCCTGTCGTTCTGGGCGGAGCGCAAGGTGGTCGAGAAGACTGCGCAGGGCGTGCCGCTGTGACGTTTGGCCTGCTAGCGTCTGGGGCTACCAACTGAACACGGCCGTCGATGTCGCGCGGGAGAGCTCACTTGAGTGTGGGCGCCGAAGGAGCAACTCCTCCCCGGAATCTCTCAGGCACAGATACCGCACGACGAAGGCAACTCTGGAAAGCAGGCCCATCGGCCTCGCCCACGGTGCAAGTCGCGTTCCGCGCGGCGAAGCTCTCAGGCTCATGACAGAGGGGGAGGCTGCTCTGGAAGAGGAGTCTCCGATGGACCGTGTCATTCTTCTGTTGCCTCAGCCGGCCTGGTCCGGCTCTTCGGCGCACCCTGGAGGAGCGTTCTGATGTCCCGCCTCACGCCTCTGAACGCCGAGCACGAGCAGCTCGGCGCGATGTTCACCGACTTCGCGGGCTGGCGGATGCCGCTGCGCTACTCGAGCGAGCTCGCCGAGCACCACGCGGTGCGCACCACCGCGGGCCTGTTCGACCTCACGCACATGGGTGAGATCGTGCTGACCGGACCGCAGGCCGGCGAGGCCCTCGACCACGCGCTGGTCGGCCACATCTCCGCGCTGGCCGTCGGCAAGGCCCGCTACACGATGATCACCCAGGCCGACGGCGGCGTGATCGACGACCTGATCGTGTACCGGCTGGGCGACGAGGAGTACATGGTCGTCGCGAACGCCTCCAACGCGGCCGTGGTCGCCGAGGCGCTGGTGGAGCGCGCCGCCGGTTTCGACACGGTCGTGACGGACTCCTCGACGGAGTACGCGTTGATCGCGATCCAGGGCCCGAAGTCGGTCGAGATCCTGTCGGGCCTGACCGACACCGACCTCTCGACGGTCAAGTACTACGCCTCGTACCCGTCGTCGGTCGCTGGCGTGGACGCACTCCTGGCCCGCACCGGCTACACGGGTGAGGAGGGCTTCGAGCTGTTCCTCGCGCCCGCCGACGCCCCGGCTGTCTGGAACGCGCTGCTCGAGGCGGGTGCCGCGCACGAGCTCAAGCCGTGCGGCCTCGGCTGCCGCGACACGTTGCGTCTCGAAGCCGGAATGCCCTTGTACGGCAACGAGTTGACGACGTCCCTCACGCCGTACCACGCGAACCTCGGCCGCGTCGTGAAGCTCGACAAGCCGGGCGACTTCGTGGGCCGCGACGCGCTGACGAAGGTGTCGGAGTCCGGTGTGGACTCGGTCCTGGTCGGACTGAAGACCCCCGAGCGCCGCGCCCCGCGCCACGGTTACGCGGTGCTGAACGGCGACGAGGTCGTCGGCGAGGTCACCTCGGGCGCCCTCTCCCCGACGCTCGGCTACTCGGTGGCCATGGCCTACGTCACGAAGGCGAGTGCCGAGCCGGGCACCCAACTGCTGGTGGACGTCCGCGGCAAGAAGCAGCCGGTCGAGGTCGTCGCACTTCCGTTCTACAAGCGCGCCAAGTAATAGGGAGATCCTCAGATGTCCGAGCAGTTCAACGCCTCCCTCGCGGAGTACGACCCCGAGGTCGCCGAGGCCGTTGCCGCCGAGCTGGCGCGCCAGCAGGGCACCCTCGAGATGATCGCCTCGGAGAACTTCACGCCCGTGTCGGTGTTGCAGGCACAGGGTTCCGTCCTCACCAACAAGTACGCCGAGGGCTACCCCGGCCGCCGCTACTACGGCGGCTGCGAGCACGTCGACGTGGTGGAGCGCCTGGCCATCGAGCGCATCAAGTCGCTCTTCGGCGCCGGCTTCGCGAACGTCCAGCCGCACTCGGGCGCGCAGGCCAACGCGGCCGCGATGTTCGCCCTGCTCCAGCCCGGCGACACGATCCTGGGCCTGGACCTCGCGCACGGCGGCCACCTGACCCACGGCATGCGCATCAACTTCTCCGGCAAGCTCTACAACGTCGTGCCGTACCACGTTTCCGATGAGGACGGCCGGGTCGACATGGCCGAGGTCGAGCGCCTCGCCGCCGAGCACCGCCCGAAGCTGATCGTCGCCGGCTGGTCCGCGTACCCGCGCCAGCTGGACTTCGCCGAGTTCCGCCGCATCGCCGACTCGGTCGAGGCCTACCTGATGGTGGACATGGCCCACTTCGCCGGCCTGGTGGCCGCGGGCCTGCACCCGTCGCCCGTGCCGCACGCGCACGTCACGACGACCACCACGCACAAGACCCTCGGCGGCCCCCGCGGCGGCGTGATCCTGTCGAACGACGCGGACATCGCCAAGAAGATCAACTCGGCGGTGTTCCCCGGCCAGCAGGGCGGCCCGCTGGAGCACGTGATCGCGGCCAAGGCGGTGGCGTTCAAGCACGCCGCCTCGCCGGAGTTCGCAGACCGTCAGCGGCGGACGCTGGAGGGATCGCGGATTCTCGCGGACCGTCTGTCGCAGCCGGACGTCGCGGCGGCCGGCGTGAAGGTGCTGACCGGAGGCACCGATGTGCACCTGGTTCTCGTCGACCTGGTTTCGTCCGAGTTGGACGGGAAGCAGGCCGAGGACGTGCTGCACCAGATCGGGATCACGGTCAACCGCAACGCTGTTCCCAACGACCCCCGGCCGCCGATGGTGACGTCCGGGCTGCGGATCGGTACGCCGGCGTTGGCCACTCGCGGGTTTGGTGAGGTGGACTTCGCTGAGGTCGCGGATGTCATTGCCGAGGCGTTGAAGCCCGGGGCTGCCTTGGAGGAGCTGCGGGCTCGGGTTGAGGTGCTGGCGGCGAAGCATCCGTTGTACTCGACGCTGTGAGCCCTTGGTGTTCTGAGTCCTTGGGGCTCTGAGCGTTCGGGATTTTGAGTTTCTGATCTTGTCGGACCCCCTGAGCAGCGTTTGGGCTCAGGGGGTCCTCCTTTTGGGGGGACGCCTGCGTTAGCTTGCGCTGGTCCCGTTTTGGGGCGCTTGGGTTGCGTAAGCCATCTCCCTGTTGCGTTGGGCGGCTGCGCGTTGAGTAGGGCGTGCGGCTCGGCTGCGCCATCGCGTCGCCTCGCCTTCGGCCTCGGCTTGAGTTGCCCGCCTTCGGTGTGGCCTCAACGAGAAGGGCGCCACCTCTCGGCGGCGCCCTTCATACCTGTGAGCGAAACGACGGGAACCCCGGCCCCTTCCCCAGGGCCGGGGTTTCACCGTGTCAGGGTGTTGTGTGTCTCAGATGGACCGTCCTAACGGGAGTTTTAGGCTGCCGGTGCCGTCACGCCGGGCGGGAGGCACTCGACGTTGCGCTTGCCGTCGGGCTGGATCACGAACCAGGTGCCGCCGACGCCCTGGCCCTTCCAGGCGCCCGGCTTCGGGTCCTGGGAGTAGGCGTAGATCGCCCAGCCGTCGATCGCGACCTGCTTCTTGCCGTCTGCGCGGGTGATCAGCGAGACGAGCTTCGAGTCGATGCCCTCGACCTGCGGAATCGTGTCCGACAGCAGTGGCGGCCACGTCACGGCGCACTGGTTGTTGCAGTTCGACTTGCCTTCCGGCTTCGGGGTGTCCTTGTCGAAGCGGTACATCGTGCGGCCATCGCCGTCCTGGACGACCATGCCCATCTTGTCGACGGCCTTGCCTACCAGCTTCAACGAACTGACCGGAGCCGCGGCCGGCGGCTGCGCTGCGGGAGGCTGCGCGGCCGGGGTCTGGGCCTCCGGTGCCTGCTGCTGTGGGGATTCGGGTGCCTGAGCTGGCTCCTGGAGTACCGGGGGCTGACCCACGTCGCCGTAGTCACCGAGGACGCCCAGGTCGGTTTCGGTCTGTGCCACCGGCTTCGAGTTCGTGCCACTGCCCGTGGCGCTCCAGACACCCAGACCCAGCACAACTGCCAGCCCCGCGGCGAGCCCGATGGCAATGCGGTTACGTCGGATCACACTCATGTCCTCCTGTTCCGTCGTTCGCTCTATCGAGGCCATACGGGCCCGGTTGCGTCTCGGTTCAGAAACGAACCGAACCTCTTGTCGGCTCGAACGTCTGGCGGAGCCAGGTCGTGCGGGAGGTGCAGGGTGGTCGTCGCTGGTCAGCTGGCAGGAATGGCCGAGAGGGTGCTGGGTGCGCCGCTGCCGATAGGAATTCGGGCGTGGGACGGGAGCGTGGCGGGGCCTCAGGACGGGACCGTGCTCGTGATCCGGTCTCGGGACGCTCTGCGGCGGCTCGTGTGGAGGCCGGACGAGCTCGGGCTCGCGCGGGCGTACGTGAGTGGCGAGCTCGACGTCGAGGGGGATCTCGCCGTCGGGCTGTCGCAGATCTGGGGGCTCGTGCGGCGTGGGGTCACGCGACGGCCTCGGCTGGTGGAGGTCGCGAAACTTGCATTGCGGTTGAAAGTGATCGGGCCGAACCCGGACGCGCCGAAGGAGGAGGCGCGGTTGCGGGGTGCGCTACACACGAAGAGCCGGGACCGGGACGCCATTTCGCACCACTACGACCTGAGCAACGACTTCTACCGGCTCGTGCTCGATCCGAGCATGGCCTACTCGTGCGCGTACTTCACGTCCGATGAGGACTCGCTCGTTCAGGCTCAGCACAACAAGCTCGACCTGATCTGCCGCAAGCTCGACCTGCGGCCCGGGATGCGGCTGCTCGACGTCGGGTGCGGGTGGGGATCGATGATCATTCACGCCGCGAAGCACTACGGCGTGCACGCGACCGGGGTGACGATCTCCGCTCAGCAGCGCGAGCACGTGCTCGGGCGGATCGAGGCCGAGGGGCTGCGGGGGCGGGTCGAGGTGCGGTTGCAGGACTACCGGGAGGTGCGGGACGAGCCGTTCGACGCGATCTCCACCATCGAGATGGGTGAGCACGTCGGCGAGCGGAACTACCCCGAGTACGCCTCGGCGTTGCACCGGTTGCTGAAGCCTGAGGGGCGGTTGTTGTTGCAGCAGATGTCGCGCGGGCGCAACGCGCCTGGCGGTGGTGCGTTCATCGAGTCGTACGTGGCGCCGGACATGCACATGAGGCCTGTCAGCCAGACGACGGCGTTCCTGGAGGCGGCTGGGCTTGAGATCCGTGACGTGCACGCGTTGCGCGAGCACTACGTCTGGACCGTGCGGGCGTGGGCGCAGACACTGGAAGACCGGTGGGACGAGGTCGTCGCGCTGGTCGGGGAGGGGCAGGCGCGGGTGTGGCGGCTGTATCTCGCGGGTGGTGCGCTGACCTTCGAGGAAGGGCGGATGGGCGTGGACCAGATCCTCGCGGTGCGCAGGAGCGAGAACGGGCGCAGCGGCATGCCTCGGGTGCGTCGTGAGCTGGTGGCGCGATGAGCTTCCTGATCAGTCTGGTCGCGGTGGTTCTGCTGCTCAGCGGCCTGTTCCTGTACGCGGACGCACGTCGGCGGTACGACCTCATCGACTCCGCGTGGGGACCTGGGTTCGCCGTGATCGCCGTGATCACGTTGGTGTTCGCGGAGGGCGAACCAACTCGGCAGTGGATCATCACGGTGCTGACTGCGGTGTGGGGTCTACGCCTGGGAGCGCACATCTTCGTGCGCAACTCCGGCAAGGACGAAGATCCGCGGTATCAGGACATTTTGAGGCGTGCCAAGGGAAATCCGCGTCTGCGGATGTATCGCGTCTACCTGATCCAGGCCGCGCTGATGTGGGTCGTGTCGTTGCCGGTGCAGGCCGCGCAGCACCTTTCGGCCCCGTTCGGAGTGCTAGATTGGGTGGGCACTGGCGTGTGGATGGTCGGCTTCGTCTTCGAGGCCGTTGGTGACTGGCAGCTCTCCCGGTTCCGGGCGGATCCGGCGAACAAGGGCGCCGTTATGGATCGCGGACTGTGGCGCTACACAAGGCATCCGAACTACTTCGGTGACGCTGTCGTGTGGTGGGGCCTCTACCTGTTCGCGCTGCACTCGTGGCTCGCCGCGCTCACGATCATCGGTCCGGTGATCATGACGTGGCTGCTCGCGAAGGGCACCGGAAAGCCGTTGCTGGAGAAGGACATCGTGTCCCGCCGGCCCGGCTATGCCGAGTACGTGCAGCGGACGAGCGGGTTCGTTCCCCTGCCTCCGAGGAGTCGCGTGAGCTAGTGGCGTGCCCCGGCAGCGCAGGCGGTGAAGTCACGCTCAACAGGCCGTTTTGCGGCGGCCAGGAGGAAGGTGTGCGGGCGGCACCACGATGCGCCCCTGAGCGCGAGTTCCCACGGCAGCGTGGCGAGCCCTGTCACTGGTGGTGCGGTGCCGGTCGGGCTGTGTCGTGCCAGGCAGTGCACGTCACAACGCCCGTGTCGTCGGCGTGCGCGGGTTAGTGTGGCCGGGTGGGCAACGACATCTCCTTCCCGCGCCAACAGGCGCGCACCCAGCGGTTCACCGTAGGCGCACCCAGGACCTTCGCGGTGTCGTCCGACGGGGGACGTGTCTTCTTCCTGCGTTCGGCCACGGCCACGAGCCGTGCGAACGGGCTGTGGGAGCTGAACACGTCCACCGGCGTCGAACGGCTGCTCGCCGACCCGGCGACGCTGCTGAGCGATCCGGAGGACCTGCCGGCGGAGGAGAAGGCTCGTCGCGAGCGCACGCGTGAGTCCGGCGCGGGCATCGTCGGCTACTCGCTCTCCCAGGACGCCTCGGTCGCCGCGTTCGCCCTGTCCGGTCGCCTGTTCGCGGCCGACCTGGTGAACGGCAGCGCCCGTGAGCTGCCGACCGGGGGTGGCGTCGTCGACCCGCGCGTCGACCCGACCGGGCAGCGTGTGGCGTACGTCACGCGCGGCACGTTGCGGGTGGTCGAGCTGGACTCGGGTGAGGACTACGCCGTAGCCGTTCCCGACGGCGAGGACGTGACGTTCGGCCTCGCCGAGTTCATCGCGGCCGAGGAGATGTCGCGCTACCGCGGCTACTGGTGGGAGCCGGGCGGCAAGCGCCTCATCGCCGCGCGCGTGAACAACGCCCCGGTCCAGCGCTGGTACATCGCCGACCCCGCGAACCCCGGCACCGCTGCCACCGAGATCGCCTACCCGGCGGCGGGCACGACCAACGCCACGGTGTCGTTGCACGTGGTGTCGCTGGACGGCACCTTCGTTCCGGTGCTGCTGGACTTCGACTACCTCAACGACGTGCACTGGTCGTCGGGCGGGGCACCGCTGATCACGACGCAGACCCGTGACCAGCGCACCCGCACGATCTACTCGCTGGCCCCCGACACCGGTGCGGTCACCGAGATCGCCGTCGAGACCGACCCGACGTGGCTCGAGGTCACCGACGGCGCTCCGGCGTGGACTCCGGACGGCCGCCTCGTGCGGATCGTGGGTTCCGGCGACGAGTACGCGCTGCAGGTCGGCGACGACGTCCTGACCAGCGGCCTGCAGGTGCGCCGGGTGCTCGACATCGCGAACGACTCCATCCTGGTTGCGGCTTCGGCCGACGACCCGACGCAGACGCACGTCTACTCGGTCGGCGAGACCGTCGAGCGACTGTCCACTGAGGACGGTGTGCACTCTGCGATTCGGGGCGGCGACACGGTTGTGCTCGTATCGGCCACTTTGGACAGGTTCGGCGCACGGGTGAAGGCCGGCGAGCACGAGATCGAGTCGTGGGCCGAGACCCCGGTGCTCAAGGCGTCCCCGCGGATGCTGACCCTGGGCGAGCGCAACCTCCGCGCCGCACTGCTGCTGCCCACCGGTCATGTACCGGGCACCAAGCTGCCCGTGCTGATGGACCCGTACGGCGGTCCGCACGCCCAGCGCGTCGTGTCGGCCCAGAACGCGTTCCTGGCCTCGCAGTGGCTCGCCGACCAGGGCTTCGCGGTCATCGTCGCCGACGGCCGCGGCACCCCCGGCCGCGGCCTCGCCTGGGAGCGCGCGATCGCGTACGACTTCGCCGGCGCCACCCTGGAGGACCAGGTCGACGCCCTGCAGGCGGCCGCGGCCGTCGAACCCGACCTGGACCTGACCCGAGTCGCGATCCGCGGCTGGTCCTACGGCGGCTACCTGAGCGCGCTGGCCGTCCTGCGCCGCCCGGACGTCTTCCACGCGGGCATCGCGGGCGCCCCGGTCACCGACTGGCGCCTCTACGACACGCACTACACCGAGCGCTACCTCGGCCACCCCGACGACAAGCCCGAGGTCTACGACTCGAACTCCCTCATCGCCGACGCGGACAAGCTCTCCCGCCCGTTGATGATCATCCACGGCCTGGCCGACGACAACGTGGTGGCCGCGCACACCCTGCGCCTGTCCAACGCGTTGCTCGCCGCCGGCCGCCCGCACACCGTGCTGCCGCTCTCGGGCGTCACGCACATGACCCCGCAGGAACAGGTCGCCGAGAACCTGCTGCTCCTGCAGGTCGAGTTCCTCAAGCAGTCGCTGAGCTGAGAACGAGGTGGGGCCGGCCCGAGCGGCACTCGCGGGGTTGGCCCCAGTGCTCCGCCAGCGTCTCCCCGGCACATGGGGAGAAGGTCACCTGTTCGCGAAACCGTCGTGTCAAGCCATCCGCAGGCCGATCTGTGGACAACTCGGCGGTCAGCTCGAGCTGTCCACAGATCGCCGAGCGGAGGCTTGACACGGTGCCTTCGGGTCTAGGTTGAGGTTCTGCGGCCGGGGCGGTCAGCCCCCGGGAGGGCGGGGCCCTGCCTTCCTCGCGACTTCCACTTGATCACCTGCTCGCCGCCACCGCCTGTGCGGCTGTCGCGCGTAATCGGGTTGCCGGAGCAGGCACGCGCCCGCGAGGGTGATCGACGTGCAGTCACGTGTCGCGCTGGTCACCGGCGGGGGTTC
Source organism: Lentzea aerocolonigenes (assembly GCF_000974445.1). GTDB lineage: Bacteria > Actinomycetota > Actinomycetes > Mycobacteriales > Pseudonocardiaceae > Lentzea > Lentzea aerocolonigenes. The sequence continues at coordinate 228,839 of NZ_BBOJ01000017.1, read as the reverse complement.
GGGAATTGGGGCAGGCATCGCCGCGGAGCTGGCGGGCCTGGGGCATCGGGTCGCGGTCGTGGACCGGGTCGCCGAGGCCGCGGAGGAGGTCGCGGACCGCATCCGCGGCGAGGGCGGGTCGGCGGTCGCGGTGTCGTGCGACGTCAGCGATCCGGACGCGGTCGCCGCTGCCGTCGCCGAGGTGACGTCGGTGCTGGGGCCGGTGGGAGTCCTGGTCAACAACGCGGGCTTCGCCAAGGACAACTCGGTCCTGGACATGCCGCTGGCGGACTGGGACGCGGTGGTGGACACGCACCTGCGCGGCAGCTTCCTGATGCTTCAGGCCACCGCGCCGGCCATGCGTGAGGCCGGGTGGGGGCGCATCGTCAACATCTCCAGCATCTCCGCGCTCGGTGACGACGAGCGGGTCAACTACGTCGCCGCGAAGGCCGGTCTGGAGGGGTTGACCCGTGCCGCCGCACTCGACCTCGCGCCGCACGGGATCACGGTCAACGCGGTCGGCCCCGGCGTCGTGCAGACGGCCATGACGGTGGTGAGCGCGGCCAGGGCGGGCCGGACGCTGGAGGAGCACCTGCGCGTGCAGGCGCGCTCGATTCCGCGTGGCCGGATCGGCACACCGCACGACATCGCCCGTGCCGTCCTGTTCTTCGCCGCCGAGGACGCCGACTTCGTGACCGGCCAGGTCCTCTACGTCAGCGGCGGGCCGCACGGATGACGCAGAAGGGGCGCTTCCCGCGAACGGGAAGCGCCCCTCTCCGACGTCAGGCTCAGGCCAGCGACTGACGCACCCGGTAGGGCGGAATGCTGTTGCCCACCAACGCCAGGTCGTCGATCGACTCGGGCTCGTACCCGGCCGTCTTCAACCGCTCGACCATCAGCGCGGTCGGGTCCTCGACGACGTCCGCGCGGCCGAACAGGTACGCCCACTCGTGCTCGTCCGAGCCGTAGTACGCGACGGTGTCGAACACCTCGTTGAACCGCTGCCAGGAGCGGATCAGCGTGGTGTTGCGCCACATCGTCTGGCAACCGGACTGGTTGACGACGACGCCGCCGGGACGCAGCAGCGCCTTGCACATGCGCAGGAAGTCGGCGCCGTACAAGCGGTTGTGCTGCGCCTCCTCCTCACGCTCGTCGGGCAGGTCCACCAGCACGATGTCGTACTTCTCCGACGTCGTGCGGATGTACTCGAACCCGTCGATGTACTGGACGCGGATCGGGCCGTCGCCCTTCTCCGCGGCAGCCAGCTCCTCGAGCGTGTAGCCGTACGGCAGGTGCTCCGCGCACAGCTTCACGGCCTGCTCGTCGATGTCGATGTGGTCGACGACGGTGGCGCCGTGCTGAACGGCCATCTGACACACGACACCCTCGGAGGAGCCGATGACCAGCACGCGCTCGACGGTGTCGGCCAGCAGCAGCGCCGGCACCATCAGGGCCTCGTGGTAGGTCAGCTGGCTGAACTCCGTCGACTGGCGGTCGTTGTCGCAGAACAACGACACGCCCTGGGCCGTGCGGGCGATCACCAGGTGCTGGAAGTCGGTCTTGGTGTCGACCAGCACCTCGTCCACGCGCCAGTGGCGGGTCATGCCATCGGCAAGCGGCTCGTTGATGGTGTTCACGCGGCGTGCTCCTTGATGCCACGAGTGACGAGATCCGTGCTCACGTGAGCGGCGCCCAGAGCGTCAGCGAGTAGCTGGACGGCCAGCGCGGGTTTCGCACGAGTACCGCAGGTGAACACGTCGACGAACACCGAACCCACTTCGGGATAGGTGTGGATCGAGGCATGGGACTCCGACAGCAGAGCCAGCACGGTGACTCCTTGAGGATCGAACTTCTTGGAGATCACCTCCAGCACAGTTGCGTCGGCCTGCGTGAGAACCTCACCGAGGGCGTGCCGCAGGAACTGCTCGTCGTCGAGCAGATCGGCGCTCACACCCGAAAGCTCTGCAAGTACGTGCTGTCCCGCGAACAAACCGACGGTCTCCTCGGTCTGACAGGGCGCTTCGGACATCAATCACTCCAAACTATGTGAATTGCAACGGACTTCAGATGCAGTACGTGGCCAACGGCGGGAAGCCGTTGAAGCACACGGACGAGTAGGAGGAGGTGTAGGCGCCCGCGTGGAGGATGTCCACGTGGTCACCGGCCTGCAGGTCGAGCGGCAGGTCGTAGCGGGTGTGCTGGTAGATCACGTCGTCCGCGTCGCACGTGGGACCGGCCAGCACGATCGGACCCGTCGGCGAACCGTCGCGCGAGGTCCGCAGCCGGTACGCGATCGCCTCGCCCTCGGTCTCGGCGAGGCCCTGGTAGCGGCCGATGTCGATGTACACCCAGCGGCGTTCGTCCGAATAGGACTTCCGCGACACCAGCACGACGGAAGAACGGATCATCCCGGCCTCGGCGGAGATCGCACGGCCGGGCTCGATCATCACCCGAGGACGCACAGCGCCGAAGTGTCGCGCGATGGAAGCCTCGATGGCAGAGGCGAAAGCCTCGAGTGAGGGAGTGGAAGCCTGGTACACGGCCGGAAGACCGCCGCCCAGGTTCACCGTCGACGTCTCGATGCCCTCCGCGCGCAGCTTGGCCGCGATCAGCGCGGCGTCGGCGATGCCGGAGTCCCAGCCGTCCACGGAGAGTTGTTGCGAGCCCGCGTGGAACGCCACACCGAGAGGAACGAGCCCCAACTCGTGCGCGAGCCGCAAGAGATCCGTCGCCATCTCCGGATCGCAACCGAACTTGTTGCCGAACGGGTAGGTGGAACCCTTGCTGTGCACGAGGATTCGCACCAGGACGGACGAACCGGGCGCGTGGGAGGCGACGAACCGGACGTCCTGCTCGCTGTCGGACACGAACATCCGCACCCCGCGCGAGTAGGCGTACGCGATGTCCGCGGCCTTCTTGATGGGGTTGCTGTAGGAGATCGACGACGGTGCGGCGCCCCGCGCCAGGCACAGGTCGATCTCCGCGGGCGACGCGACGTCGAAGTGCGAACCCTCCGCGACCAGCGTGCCGACCACGTCGGACTCGGGGTTCGACTTGACGGCGTAGAAGATGTCGACGAACGGCAGTGCCGTGTGGATCGCCTGGTAGCGCGCGCGGATCGTCTCGAGGTCGATCACCAGACACGGTGTCGACGGGTTCTCCTGGTCCAGGAAACGCCGAATACGAGCCTCTGCCTCGTAACGCCGGTCGACGGCGAAGCTCTCGGTCATTTCCCCAGGGTTCCCCCTTCATCCGCCTCGCGGTCCGTACGCGGGCACGGCCGTCCACTCTACGGCCTCGACACCGGAAGTGCGCAATCCGTCGGGCCGAGTGTGATTTACCCAGCAGACTTCAGTTCGATCATCGTGATGTCCGGCGGCGCGCCCACCCGCACCGGCGGCCCCCAGAAACCCGCGCCACGACTGACGTACAGCCACGTGTCGTCCACCTTCGACAGCCCCGCGACGCTGGGTTGCTGCAAGGGCACGACGAAGTTGAACGGCACCATCTGCCCGCCGTGTGTGTGGCCGGACAACTGCAGGTCGACGCCACGTGAAGACGCGTCGGCGACCTGCACCGGCTGGTGCGCCAGAAGAACGAGAGGGTTGTTCGGGTTACGGCCGTTCAGGGCCCTCTCTAAGTCCGGCCCGTCTCCGTAGGACTTCCCGGTCACGTCGTTCACGCCGGCGAGCTCGATGCCGCCCGCCACCGTCAGTCGCTCGTTGCGCAACGGGTTCACGCCGAGCTTGTCCAGCTCGCGCAGCCAGGGCTCGTGACCGGAGAAGTAATCGTGGTTGCCCGTCACGAAGAAGCTGCCGTTCCTGGACACCAGGTCCCGCAACGGCGCGGCGGCCTCACCCAGCTCCGCGACCGTGCCGTCCACCAGGTCGCCGACGATCGCGACGAGGTCCGGCTCCTGCTCGTTGATCATCCGCACGATCCGCTCGGTGTGCGAACGTCCCAGCAGCGGGCCGAGGTGGATGTCGCTCACGACCGCGATCCGGAAGCCCGACAGCGACGCCTGGAGCTTGTCCAGGGTGACCGGCACGGTCAGCAGCTGCGGCGCGCCCAGCGCCTGCGTCATGCCGTAACCGACCACGCCGCTCGCCGCGATGCCAGAACCGATCGCCACCGAGCGTGCGATGAAGAGCCGCCGCGACGGGTCCGGCACGACCTCGACCGGCTCGACGGGCTCCGGCCCGGCGCCGACGGCCACCGGCGCGAGGGTGGTCGCGCGCCGCAGCAGGATCCGCCGCGGGATCTCCGCGATGCCCAGCGCGATCGCCAGGTAGAACAGCAGCCCGAGCCAGACGAACCCCGGCCAGGCGAAGAACTTCCCGTACTCCGGCGGCACCCTCCGCGTCACGACCAGCGCGCTGATCAGCAGCACGAACGCGCCGACGACGGCGATCGTGCCGATGCGGCGGCCGAGCGTGCGCGGAAGCGTCGTGTTCACGACCAGCCGGCGCCACAGGTACAGGTGGCCCAGGGCGGTCGGAACTCCGAGGAGCAACAGGAAAATCACGACATCAGTATGCTTTTCGCTCTTGCCGGCGTGATCGTCGGAGGGGCCGCGGGGGAGCGCGCTCACGGTCGGCACGCGAACCGTCACAGGCGGTGGCACCCTGAACTCGTCCTCAGGTCGATGCAACCCGCCGGGCGTGAGGTGGCGTGACTAACCCGGCACCGCAGAAGGGGGAGACCTGATGAGTGATCGGGACGCCGCGTTCCAGGAGTACTTCGCGGCCCGTTCCGACGCCATGCGCGGCACGGCATACCTGCTGTGCGGTGACTGGCATCGCGCGGAAGACCTCGTGCAACAAGCTTTCACGAAGCTGTACCTGGCCTGGCGCCGGGTGGAGCGGCACGAGGCACTGGACGCCTACACCAGGCAGATCGTGGTGCGGACGTTCCTGTCCGAGCGACGGCGCGGGTGGTTCCGGTTCGAGTCGGCGAGTGACGACATCACCGACTCGGCTGCTCCGCCAGGGGTCTACCCCGAGGAACGGATGGTGCTGCTGGAGGCGTTGGCGAAGGTGCCTCCGAAGCAGCGTGCGTGCCTCGTCCTGCGGTACTGGGAGGACATGTCCGTCGAGCAGACGGCCGTCGTCCTCAAGTGTTCGGAAGGAACGGTCAAGAGTCAGGCCGCGCGGGGGCTGCAGACGCTGCGCGGCCTGCTCTCGGAGCAGGAGAGGGTTCGATGAACGAACAGGACCTCAAGAGGGCTTTTCAGGATGTGGTGGTGGCGAGCAGCCCGCCGCCGGCCATGGACCCCGGACGGGCGCTCGACGCGGCCCGGAAGGCCAGGTCGCGGCGTCGGTCGTCCATCACGGGAGCCGTGGTCGCGGTGCTCGTGGTCGGTATCGGCCTCGGGTCTGCGTTCGCGCTGAACCCGCAGGGGACGAAGGAATACATCACGGGCGCGGGGCCGAGCAGCAGTTCCAGCTCCCGCCCCAGCTCCGGCATGCCCGATACGCAGTGGGGCGAGGAGTGGCCGGTCGGGCAGAGCGACCGGACGGCCACGAACGGGCCGCAGGCCGATCGCGGCACCCAGCTGCTGGAACTGGCGAAGGCGTCCGTTCCGGCCGGGTACGACACGCCTGATCTGAAGTACAAGGACCCCACCATGTACGGCGGCATGCTCCGCGCGCAGGCGCAGATCTCGACGAACAAGGGCGAGACGCCGGAGGTCTGGCAGTACACGGCATACGTGCCGGTGCGCAAGGGCGACAAGGTCGGCCAGCTGACGGTGGAGGTGTCGACGCCGAACCCGAAGGCCCCGACCGACCCGTGCGCGCTCGTCACGCGGTACCAGGGCGGCTCCGGCGGCTGCAAGATCATGGACGTCGACGGGAAGCAGGTCGGGACCGCTGCTTCCGTGCAACCCGGCCGACCCGCCGGCACCGTGGCGGCCTACCGGGCGGCCAACGGTTGGACGGTGATGGTCACGCAGGAGGAGGAGTACGCCTACAGCGGCTATCCGAAGCTGGACGCGCAGCCGTTCTTCACGCCGGCGTTGGCGGCAGTGGCGGCGGATCCGAAGTTCCTGCTCGACAGCTGAGCCCACTTCGCGTCAGGAGGGCGGTCACGCGTTGTCGTGACCGCCCTCTCTCGTTGCTCTTTTCGGGTGTTTTGGCAGGTAGAGTGCCGTCCTGCAATGCGGACTCTCCTCATCGACAACTACGACTCGTTCACGTTCAACCTCTTCCAGCACCTCGCTGAGGTGAACGGCGTCGAGCCCGAGGTCGTCCACAACGACGACCCGCGCTTCCGGCTTGCCTCGCTGCGGTCGTTCGACAACGTGGTGATCTCGCCTGGCCCCGGCCGGCCGGGCAACCCCGCCGACTTCGGCGTGTGCCGCGCGGTGATCGAGCACGCCGCCATTCCGTTGCTGGGCGTGTGTCTGGGCCATCAGGGTCTGTGTCTCTCGTACGGCGCCGTTGTCGGCCCTGCGCCTGTGCCGCGCCATGGGATCGTTTCCCCGGTTACACACACGGGCGTTGATGTGTTCGCAGGGCTGCCGTCGCCGTTGAACGTCGTGCGGTACCACTCCTTGGCCGTGACGGAGCTTCCTTCTTCTTTGGAGGCCATCGCGTGGAGTGATGACTCCGTGCTGATGGGTGTGCGCGCTCTCGACCGACCCGCGTGGGGTGTGCAGTTCCACCCGGAGTCGATCTGCACCGACTTCGGCCGCGAGATGCTCGCGAACTTCGCCGCGCTGACCCCCACCAGGACATCCGCGGTGCCCGAACCGGTGCTGGTTCGCCCAGAGCCTCAGAAGCGCCCTGTGCACGTCCGGAAGCTCGCCGTGGCGGCGAATGCGGAGGAGACGTTCGCAGCCCTCTACGCGGCCTCTGAGACCGCGTTCTGGCTGGACAGCGGCACCGGCGGGCGGTTCTCGTTCATGGGTGACGCCTCGGGTCCTCTCGCGCGCGTTGCGCAGTACTCCGTGCCGGACCAGGTGCTCACCCTGGACGGCGTGCGGCTGCCCTGCCCCTCGTTCTTCTCCTGGCTGGACGACGACCTGTCGTCGTGGGGCGTCGAACAGCCAGACGTGCCGTTCGACTTCGCGCTGGGGTGGGTGGGGTACCTCGGCTACGAACTGAAGGCGGAGTGCGGCGGCGACTTCGCACACCGCGCGGAACAGCCCGACGCGTCGTTCGTGTTCACGGACCGTGCGGTGGTCATCGATCACGTTGACGATTGTGTCTATTTGCTGTCGCTGACCGATGACTCCTGGTTCGCCGACGTTTCGGCCGTTCTGGCGGATCTGACGCGTTTGGACGAGCCTTCGCGGCCGGTCGTGTCCGACGTGACGTTGCGCCATCCGCGTGCGCACTACCTGAAGCTGATCAGCGCGTGCCAGGAAGCGATCACCGCCGGGGAGACGTACGAGGCGTGCTTGACGAACATGATGTCGTGGCGTGCCTCGCTCGACCCGTGGGACACTTATCGGCTGCTTCGTGCCGCTAATCCCGTTCCGTTCGGGGCGTTGCTGCGTTTCGGTGACCTCTCCGTGCTCAGCACGTCACCCGAACGATTTATCAGGGTTGACCGAGATGGCGTCGTCGAGTCGTCGCCGATCAAGGGCACACGTCCGCGAGGTGTTGATGCGGCGGACGACGAGATGTTGCGCACGGCGTTGGCCCGTTCGGTCAAGGACCGGGCCGAGAACCTGATGATCGTGGACCTCGTCCGCAACGATCTCGGCACGTGCGCGGAAGTGGGTTCGGTCGAGGTGACGCGGTTGTTCGACGTCGAGACCTACGCGACCGTCCACCAATTGGTGAGCACCGTCAGGGGCAGACTTCGCCCGGACAGTTCTGCCGTCAGATGTGTTCGAGCAGCGTTTCCCGGTGGTTCCATGACCGGTGCACCGAAGATCCGAACCATGCAGATCCTTGATGGGTTGGAAGCCGGTCCACGTGGGGTGTACTCGGGAGCGCTCGGTTACTTCTCGCTCAACGGAGCAGCCGACTTCAGCATCGTCATCCGAACGCTGGTCACGAACGGCGACCAGGTCAGTTTCGGTGTCGGCGGAGCTGTCATCTCGCTGTCCGACCCTGACGAGGAATTCGAGGAGACAGCGGTCAAGGCCACTGCCGTGTTACGCCTGTTCGGAGCGCACTTTCCCGGTCGTTGATCCCGCGTTCCGGATCGAGAACGAGTGCGAATCCAACAGGATCGTGTTTGATCCTTGGTGGTTAACACGTCGGCCGGCAACCCGGCCGACGTGTGGAAACCTCGCGTGTTCGCGCAGGTCAGGAGGCGTGTGCTTCCTGGAACTGCACGACCAGGTTCTGCGGAATGCGACCGCGGTCCGAGATCTGGTGCCCCTGCGCGCGGGCCCAGTCACGAATGCGCTGCGCCTCAGCCTTGTCGCTGGCCTTCACCGTGGACTTGCCGGTGCCCTTGCGCTGCTTGCGGCCCCCCGCACGACGAGCCTTGGCGACGAAGTCCGCCAGCGACTCGCGAAGCCGCTCCGCATTTCCCTTCGACAGGTCGATGGCGTACTCGACACCGTCAAGTGCGAAGGTCACGGTCTCGTCGGCTTCTCCGCCGTCGAGGTCGTCGATGAGTTGGACGACGGTCTGCTGTGCCACTGTTCCTCCGTTGGGTACTCACATAGCACGCGGATCCTCGACGTAACCACGTGCTCCGACAACACCATAGTCCACATGACGAAAAACGGCGAACCTTTCGCCGCTAAAATGTGACCCCAACCCCCCGGTCGGGTCATTTACCCCGGTAAACCGCACGGGTGTTATGGGTCCAAAATGTGCTGCTAGTCGTCTCACTTCGGACCGTTGCTGGGCTTGCTGGCCGCTTCACCATTCCCGCTGACGGAGCAGCGTTGCACATAACGCACCCCCATCCGGTGCAGGTATCCTCGACATACCCACCAGGGGTAGGGAAGGTCAGGAGCCGATGCACGGGTACACCGCGGACAAGGACGCATACCTCAAGCGACTGCGCCGCATCGAGGGACAGATCCGCGGCCTCCAGCGCATGGTCGAGAACGACGAATACTGCATCGACGTCCTCACTCAGATCTCCGCCGCCACGAAGGCGCTGCAGGCGGTGTCGCTGGGACTGCTCGACGAGCACCTGAAGCATTGTGTGGCCCAGGCGGCAGCCGAAGGCGGCCCGGTGGCCGAGGAGAAGCTGGCCGAGGCGTCAGCCGCGATCGGCCGTTTGGTGAAGTCCTGAGGGGTCCCCACAAGAAACCTGTTGGGGTGATCCGCTAGAGTTCACCCCGCTACGCCCCCGTAGCCCAATCGGCAGAGGCAGCGGACTCAAAATCCGTCCAGTGTGCGTTCGAGTCGCACCGGGGGCACGGACTTCGGGTGAGGTGTGTCTGCGGAAAGCGCAGACCATGCCTCGCCCGTGGTGTTTTCTGGGGGCCGAGCCTCCAGACCCCAGCCGGGGCGCTGCGCCCCCGGACCCCGGCTTCGGGTCGTCGCTTCGCTCGACCCGAGATCCGCGCACTGTGGTCAGCGTTCGAACAGCAGGGGCCCGACTTTTGCTTGCCATTCGGTTAGTTCCTGCACCAGCCACGTGTCGTGGTTTCGCTCGGTGCGGCGGTTGATGGCGACCGCGGCGGCCGCAAGCCCCAGGCCCAGCAGCACGATCCCGGCGCTCAGCAGGCACACCATCGGGTCGAACCGCAGCACCACCACGATCGTCTGCAGTGCGGCCAGGCCGATCGTCCATCCCAGGTAGGTGCACGGCACGTTGGACGGGCCGGTCGTCGCCCACTGGCGCCAGCCCCACTCCGTCCGGGCGCGCAGGGCCAGCCGGGTCTCGGCGAGGTCGAGGTACACCCCGACGGCCTGCTCCTGCTGCAGGCGAGAGCGCGGCGGGCGCCAGTCGGGCCAGGAGAGCAACCTCTCGCGCAGCCGGGCCGCGGCCCGGCGGAACAGGTACGGCTCAAGTGAGGCCTCCGGCGGCCATTCGCGCTCCTGCAGGTCGCGCCGGTTCGACAGGCGCTGAGTGAAGTAGACCAGTAGCACGAGCGCGGTCAGCACGAACCCGATTCGCCACGTGCCACCCTGCATCACGAACTCGGCGAACACCGTCAGCATGATGGCCACCGGCACGCCGACGAGGATCCAGTCGCGGCGGACGTAGTCGCGGTAGGGCATCGTCTGCGTTCGTCGTTCCCATCGGTAGGTCCGGTGCCGTGTCAGGAGTTGCACACCCAGGAGCAGCGTCGTGTAGACCATGGCGGCGTATGAGAGCACCGCCGCCGTTGCGAACATGAGCCAGTTCAGGCCGGCAGGCAAGGCGATCAGCAGCGGTGCGGCGAACGCGATCAGGGCACGCCACATCACCTTGCGCCACCAGGGTTTCGTCTTGAGAGCCTGCTTCGCGGGTGCCGGCCGTGCCGGGGCGACGTGCCGTTCGAGCATCCAGATGACGTGGTTGATGTCCTCCTCGAGGTGGGCGGCGCGAAGCCGGGATGCTTGCCGCACCGCGAGCTCCCCGATCTCAGGCGGCAGTTGTTCCCTCGTCGGGGGCGCGGTCGTGCCCAGCAGTACCGGCACGACCGGCTTCTCCATGTGCAGCGCGGTGGCGATCTCCCAGCGCACCCAGTCGACTTCGCGGTCGAACGTGTCCACCCAGCCGTCGTGGATGACGGCGAGGACGACGTTGCTCGCGATCAGGTGGCCGCGGAGCTCGTCCGGGTAGCGGCTCCCGGACGGCATGTTGTGGTCGACGAACACGACGCCGTCACCGAAGTGGTGGGCGAGTCGCTGAGCGAGCGCGGCGACCGCGACCGAGTGGGATCCGTTGCGGTAGTTGATGAAGATCATCGTTCGAACACCAGCGGGCCCAGCTCCGCCTGCCACCCGGTCAGCTCGGCGACGTGCCGCCGGGTCTGGGCCCGGTCGGCACGCAGCTCGAGCCAGATCGCGAGGGCCGCGACTCCCAGTGCCAGCAACGAAATCGTCGCGCACACCAGGTAGGCACCTGTCGAGGCGCGATCCCGCAGCATCGCGGGAAGCGCGATCAGGTCCAGCGCCACGGCACTCGTGGCCCAGCCGAGGAAGAACACCGCGAAGCGGTGGTGCCCGGCGGTGAGCCACGGCCGCCAGCCGAGCTCCGCGCGGGCGCACAGCGCGAGCCTGGTCTCTGCCAGGTCCAGGTACACGCCAACGGCCTGTTGCTGCTGGGAACGGGAACGCTGCGGCTTCCACTCCGTCAGCCGCTCGTGCAGGCGAACGGCGGCGCGCCGGAACATCAAGGGGTCCGGTGACACCGGCGGCGGCCACGCGTTGTCCTCTTCGGAGTGCTTGAGCCACAGCCAGTGCCACTGGTACGCCAGCGCGAGGAGAACGACCAGTGCCACCCAGATCCGCCAGTGGCCACCCGCGGTCGCGAAATCGATCAGGGAGACGGCTACGGAGATCAGGATGACCGCCCCGAGGATCCAGGATCGCTGCGCGTATCGGCGGTACGGCATGTTCCCCAGCCGCTGCTCGACCGCGTGGAACCGCGGGTTCAGCAGCCGGACAGCCGACGTCGCCAGCACGGCGACGATCATCGCGGTCAACGACATCAGCGCCAGGAACGGGTAGATCAACCACCACGGGTCGGTGTCGTGGTACTTCGTCAACGCGAGCATGGAGAGCGGGAACGCCCACCCCAGCGCCCGCAGCGCCGGCCACTGCCGTTTCGGCCTGGGAACGACCCGCTCCGCTGCCGCCGGTTGGACCATCAGATCCAGTTGGGACAGCAGGTTCTCCACGTCCTCGGGCCAATGCGCGGCCCGCAATCGAACACTCTGCCGCAGGGCGAGCTCCGCGATGTCGCCCGGCAGCCGCTCCCGGGTCAGCCGGGCGGTGTTCTCGAGCAGCACCGGCACGACGTGCTTGCTTTTCGCGAGCGCGGTCGCGATCTCGTAGCGCACCCAGTCCTTGTCGTCACGCCAGTCCTCGTCCCACCCGTCGTGGATGACCGCGATCAGGACGTCGCGGGCCTCGACCTGGGCGCGCAGCTCGTCCGGATAGCGCGTGCCGGGGGACATCCGATGGGCGACGAAGACCAGGTCCCTGCCGAAATGCCGTACCAGCCGATCTGCCAGCGCGCCCACGGAAACCGAATGTGGACCGTTGCGATAATTGACGAAAACTCCGCTCATGGGACTTTCTTCGTGGAGGGCGAAAGAAGGCCTAACCGCAGGTCAGGCCTTATCTGATGGGGTTGTGAACTACTTGCCGGACAGGCTCCTGTTCATTATCTTGGAGATGTGGACAATGAGCTCGAGGCAGTGCTGAACGGAATCAACACGGAATTGGCCGGCCTGCACGCGCAAAGCAAGTTCCTCAACGAGGTCATCGACCGGCTGCACGCCGAGAACGAACGGCTGCGCAACGCCGAGTCGCAGCGCGGCCTCCAGCCCGCCCTGCGCGAGCTGGTCAAGCTCGCCGACGACTGGCGGAGCCGGGCCGCGTCGCTGCGGGAACAGTCCGGCGCGGACGCGGCCCGGTTGTGCGACGAGATCGTCGAGGACGTCACGCTCGTCCTGGACCGCCAAGGCGTCGAGGAGTTCCACGCGGAGGAGGGCGCGCCGTTCGACCGGCACGAGCACCGGGTGATCCGCGCCAGGCCGGTCGACGACCCCGCGCTCGAAGGGAGGATCGCCGAGGTGCGCAGGCCCGGATACCGCGCCGACACCAGGGTCGTGCGGTTCGCCGAGGTCGACGTCTTCAAGTTCACACCACCGGTGGAGCCGTGACGCCGGCGGCCACGATCCACAGCACGAGCAGCACGGTGATCGCCATCGCGGTGATCAGCAGGCCGATCGCGACCTGACGCCCGGTGGCGATCGAGCGGGGAACCTCGTTCGTCATGGTCTGCCCTTCTTGTCCAGCAACCACATCACCGGCGCGGCCGGGTCGTCGTTGGTGAGAGAACCGTGCACCGACACGTCGACCGCGTCCTCGTAGCTGACCGCGAAGCACGACACGGTCGAGAAGTGGTTGTCCAACGAGGACATCAGGTCCCGTTGGCCCACCTCGTCCAGCCACGACCGCACCGCCGTGTCCCTGCCTTCCCGTGACTCGTCCTGCAGTCCGGTGTACGGGTGGCGGACACCGGACAAATGCAGCCCGTCCGCTTTGGTCAGCACGACCGCCACCGGGATGGTGATCCGCTTTCCGCTGCGGGAGATCCCCTTCTCCACCAACGCTTCGACGAACCGCTCCAGCACGTCCTTGGGTGCGGTGTTCGAAGCGCGCACCTTGCCGAGCACCGTGCGGTCGGTCTCCGAACGAACCTGCCGCAACGAGAAGGGGTCCACGACGAAAACGATTCCCTTGGTGAAGCCGAGGAACTGGGCGTTCGCGAGGAGCTCGACGCTCTCCACGTGTTCTCCCGCGGGGTCGTAGAGGTACAGCAGCCGCCTGCTTCGGCTGCCCTCAGCGCCCACGTACACGTTGTACGCGCGTGGACGGGTGACGACGGTCTTGACGGCACGGCTGGGATCGGTGTGCAGGCCCTGCTTGACCTTGTCCTCGAACTCGTCCTTCGCGCGTTCGTCAGCGAACTCGAACCCGTTTCCCCGCAACATCAGGCGTGACATCGCGGAGAACATGAACACCGACTTGCCCGCCGTGGGGCCGGCGATCACCGGGATGTGCACGGTCGGCGCCGAAAGACCGCCCAACGGCAACGGATGCATGTGCCTCGTGCAGTACGAACGGAGCTTGGTCTTGCCCAGCAGGAGCAGCGTCGGCAACGGCGTGTGGCAGCCGCACGTCCGGTGCAGGACACCCGTCGTGCCGGGCACCAGCCGCCGGTGCGCGGCGTTGCACTGCGGGCACCGGTAGATCGGCCGGATGACCTTCTCGTGGCAGGTCGGGCACTCGAGGGTGATGCCGCGCAGGAAGAGCAGCCCGAGCTCGGCCAGGCGCGAACCACCAGCGACTCCCAGTGCGCCCAGCACGAGGCCGAGCAGCAGCAAAAGGAAGATCAGCGAGGTGACGGCGACGAACGCCATCGCGGCGGCCGTGCCGATCACCAGCCCGATGCTGACCACGACGGCGCTCACCGCGCCGAACGGTCCAGGCGCCGTGATCTTCTGCCAGTTCCAGAGGCGGTTCATCCACGACGGCGGCGCGATCCCCGTGCGCTCGTCCGGTTTGGCCTCGATGATCTTGGCCCAGATCTGTTTGAAGGTCGCCGCGAGCACCTTCTGGTAGTCGAGGAGGATCGGGCCGGCGTAATAGCTGCGGTAGGCGGGATCAGGCCCGTCATCGGACGCCGCCGGTGGGGCGATGTTCAGGTGCTTGGTGTCACCGTACGGTGTGAACCCGGCCAGGGCGGACGTCACGTACTCCACCGCGCCGACGCAGAACGCGAAGATCGCCGCTCCCATGACCACGAACGGGCCGACCCAGCAGACCACCGCAGCCACGAAGGCAAAAACGATCAAGTACCACATGGTCAGCGCCTCCCCAGCCCGAACCGCGCGAGCAGCCCGCGTCGTTCGTGCACGGCGCGCCAGCTCTGCCACCACTGGCCCCAGCCCTGCTTCGGCGGCGAGACACCGAGCTTGTCCGCTGTCGGCTTGAGCAGGTCGCCGATCCGGTCGAGGTGCTTGCGCTTGCGGTGCGCGACCGCCGCGGCCAGCGTCTCCTCGGTGAGCCGCTGGCGCGTCCTGGCGTGCTCTACGTCGCGCCACACGATGATCGCGGCCGCCACCAGTTCCGGCCGCGCGGTGGCGAGGTCGGTGCGGGCGGTGTCGTGGTACACGGGCAGGAACCGGTCCGCGTGGCCGTCCATCGCGAGGTCCAGCAGTTCGCTGTGCAGCAAGGGATCCGCGCGCAGGGTGAAGGCCGCGATGCTCGCCAGCAGCGCGGCGGCGACCTCCTCCGGCAACGACGCCGCCATGTCCAGACTGGACTGCACGAGCCGGCCGGAGGTGCGGGTGGGAGACGACGTCCGGAAGTGCTGGATCCGCGTCGCCGCGCGCAACGTGGCCTCGTCCTTCGCCGACAGCTGACGTGCCGCGGGCGATCGCAGCAGCTCGTCGGCGAGTGTGCTCTCCTTCAGCGCCTGCTCGGTGATCCGCGAGGTCAGGCCGGTGCCACCGAGCACGTCGGGTGGCACCGCCTTGAGCAGTCGCCGGCAGTCCTCAACGGACAGATCTTCCGGCCACAGGACGGTGCCGAGGTGCCTCCACTCGATCGCCGGCACCCGCGACGCGTCGCACAGCACTTT
This sequence comes from Lentzea aerocolonigenes, assembly GCF_000974445.1. Lineage (GTDB taxonomy): Bacteria > Actinomycetota > Actinomycetes > Mycobacteriales > Pseudonocardiaceae > Lentzea > Lentzea aerocolonigenes. The sequence goes on along the minus strand of NZ_BBOJ01000017.1, from coordinate 213,632 downwards.
CACCGGGTCGATGGCGCCGTGCCTGGCGAGCACGAGATCGGTCAGCAGCGCGATCCGGTGCGTGCCGGCACCGGCCAGCAACCTGGCCGCGGCGACCGGCAGCGTCGTGGCCAGTCGCAGGCTCTCCCGCTGGTCGGTGAGCCGGCGGTCGAGCACCCGCACCAGCGCCTCGAACAGGTCGCGGTGCTCACCCAGCCGTTCAACGAGCTGTGTGTTGCCGAGCCCCGGCAACACCACGTTCTCGGCGACGTCCTCCAGTTCGGCGGCGGTGAGCGCAGGCAGCCACAGGCGTTCAGGCGACTTGAGGGCCGCGATGAAGTAGGTGCCGAACAACGCGGACGGCACCGGCTCACGTTGCTGCCTCGCGGCGCGCAACACCTCGCACCAGGCGCCGACGTCGGCCGGACCGCCGCAGTCCAGCACGTGGTCGGAGATTCGCTGCCAGGCCTGTTCGGGTAGTGCGTTCGCCAACCTGTTCACCGCCAGCCGCACCGCGTCGAGCAGCAGCGGCTCGTCCGGCAGTGCGGCCGTTCGGAGGTCCGTCGCCATCTCCAGCAACACCGCGAACGGTTCCAGATCGGCGGCCGCGAGCTGCGGATCCGCCTGCGCGGCAAGGTGTGTCGCCACCGCCACCGCGTCGCGGTCCCACAGCCGGGTCAGCACGGAGGCGTACCGCGTGCCGTCCGGGTCAGGAGACGTGCCGGCCGTCAGGTCGAGCGGGGTGAACTCGCCGTACGACGGCAACCGCACGTCCGGTGTGGTGCAGCCGATGAGCACGTCGGTGTCCTCGGGCCGCGCGGTGTAGGTGATGAAGGAGATCCGCAGTGCCAGTGAACGCGGCAGCGACCGGCAGGCGGCGGCGAGCCAGCGCGCGGCCGATTCGTCGTCGGGCACCACGAGTACGAGCCGTCCCCGGCCGGAGGTCAGCACCCGCTGCACGGCGCTGAGGACCTGCTCCAGTGTCGCGAGCCTGCCCTCCCCGGTCACGAACCGCCGCGTGGTCGTGACGTCCGTGCCGGCGCCGAGCGGTACGCCGGGCAGCTCCGGGAGGTCGCGGGTGCCCTGTGATACGTGCACCCACGCCGGGTTGCGCCACAGGTCGATCGGCAGTCCGTCAGCGAACTCGCGCGCCACGTCGTCGATCAGCAGCGCGTGCGCGAAGTAGTTGCCCATCCTGCCGGTGAAGTCCGCGCCCGTGTAGCGGCTCTGGAACACCGTCGCCGCGGTCCCGGACGGCACGTAGCCGAACGCCACGGGGAACCTGCTCAGGTCACCGTTCGCCGCCAGCCCGGGGCCGGTCGTGTAGGCGCTGGCCCTGACCGCGAGCTCCACCAACGGTTTCGGTGCACCGGGCGTCAGCGCGCTCACCTGAAAGCCTTGGATGCCTTCGAGTCCGTTCTCGCACGACGTGTAGTGCAGCTGGCGCACGCTCATCGCTTTCCCTTCGTCTTGATCGCCCCGAACCGAGCCAGCAGCCACAACATCGGGTCCTCCAGGCGATAGGGGTGCACGCCGCTCGGCGACAGCCGCGTGCCGTCCACCGGCGGTGCGCCGAGCGTCGACATGCCGAAGTACCGGTAGTTCTGGAACGTGTTGGCGATCGTGCGGTCGAACGCCGGGTCGTACCACTGGTCGAGCCAGCCGCGAACCTCCTCGTGCACATCGCGGCCGTCGTTGTCGTCGTAGACGCCGTCGTGGCGGGAAGGCTGGCGCAACGGGGACTCCGGGCCGAACGTGTCGCGCAGCAGGTCGAGCTTCGTGAGCGCGATCGCCAGTGGTGTCCGCAGCAGCTTGTCGACCGAGCTGTGGCTGCGTTCCCGCAGCAGCTCACCGAGCCTGTTCACCACGTGCAGCTGGTCGATGACGGTCGCACCGGTCGCCCCGGCCTGGTCGCGCACCCTCGGCATCTGCATCGGGTCGAGCAGCAGGATGATTCCCTCGGCCGCGTCCAGGTAGCGGATCAGCAGGTCCATCGCCTCCGCCCGGGCCACGTCCTCGCCCGCGGTGTCGTAGAAGACGGTGACCACCTGTGCCACGCCGTTCGTGCCGTACCACCGCGTGCGCGGGAAGCGCAGGCTGAAGATCAACGGTTCTGGTGTGCTCGCACGGGCGGACCTCGTCTTCGTCACCGGGCGCCCCTCTTCGAACAGGGGGACCTCGAAGTCGTCCTTGTACCGGACGCGTGACTTCTCGCCGAGCAGGTCGAGCGACATGCCGGTGAACCGCCGGCTCACCTGGCCCCGCTGGAACTCGTGCACGAGCACACCGACCCACGTGCTCTTGCCGGAGTCAGCGGACCCGATCACCGCGATGTTGCGGCCGCCGCTGTCGACGTACTCGCGCAGGAGGTCGCCGTCGCACGCAGGGCACGCCCGCCGCGTCTGCGGCAGCTCGCCGTGCGGGCAGCGTCCCTTCCTGAGTTGTCGCTGGGGAAACATCTCCCCCTTGTTCGCGCACTGGTCCCCGCAACGCATCCGCAGGTCGGCGTTCTTGTGCCGGGTCCAGCAGTACGGGCAGGTCGTGGTGGCAGGCAATGAGCTCCTCACACGATCAGCTGATCGGGGCGGGACGGAACGAGGACGACGCGCTCGTCCTGGGAGAACGCGCGCAGGTGCACGGGACGGCGCAGGTGCGCGGGCACCTCGAACTCCGCCTCCAGCACCGACGTCCCACCGTCCAGTCGCAGCAACTGTTCCCCGTCGTCCTGGTTCATCGGGCGGACACCGGACTTGGCCACCAGCACCACGGACGGCACGTCCTGCTCTCCTTCGACGACCAGCGTGCGGCGCCGCCGCCGGATCCCGGCGCGGCGGACGGTGTACCGCGCGGTTCCCGTGGTCGACTGCCTGCACAGCACCATCGGCCCGAAGCCGAGCACCCCGTTCGTCGACGACGAGGTGCAGACACCGAACCAGTAGTCGCCCTCGGGCACCGAGATCGAGACTCCGGCGCCGTCGTAGGCGACGCGCGTGACGTCCTCGCAGCTCGACTCGGGATCCGTCGGTGCGGTGGGCCTGACCGACTTCCGCCAAACCACACGAGCCGCGGACACCCCGGCAGGCCACTCCCAGGTGAGTCGCACGGTCGAGCCCAGCCGGTCGGCTCTCAGCCCGCGCACCGAACTGTGCCGCGCGTCCACCTCGCACGAACGGCCGATCGCGGCCAGCTCGCCCAGGATGGTGACGGGCACCAGCGTCAGCCGCTTGCCCTGCGAGCCGGTGCGTCCTCGCAACTCTCCCCGGCCGATGAACCCGATGACCCGCAACGGAGTTCCACGTCGTCGTGCCCGTGCCACCGACACGACGTCCGGGTCCGGAGGTTCCTCCCCGGCACGGAGCTCGAGCAGTTCGACGTCCCCGCGCGGTGGCGGTGTCCAGCGCACCACCAGTTCGTCCCCGTCGAACGCACCGGTGAGATCGGTGACACCTCGAGGGACTTCCTGACAGCTCGCGGTCACGTGCAGACCCGTGCTGAGTGCCGCCGTTCCGTCCGGCAGGCGGTACTTCGCGCGGACGTGGTAGTCGTACGCCCTGCCCGGCTCGACGTCGTGATCGGTGAAGGTGGTGGAGTGCACCTCGCGCAGCGTCCCGCCGGACCTCGTGACCTGTGCCCCGATCGCGCCGCCGGGCAGCCGCCACCGGCCGGAGATCGCGTCGGGCTCTCCGCGCGCCTCCAGGTCGAGCACCTCGCCCAGCACCACGACGGTGTTCGTGCGAGCGGCCCCGGCCGACGGGTTGCCGTCGCGCAGCGCGTGGATCGAGTACACGAGCGGGGTTCCGGTGGGCACGTGGTCGTCGGCGAACTCCAGGACCGTGATGTCCTCGCCCACCACCGTGTTCCCGCGACTCACCCGGTAGCTGATGCGGCCCGCCGTGGCCGTGCTGGGCGGCCAGGACACGACGACCCGGCCGTCGCGCACCTCGGCCGTCGCGCCGGCCGGTGCCGCGGGGCGGCAGCGTTCCAGCGCGGTGTCGATCTTCTCGTCGAACAGTTCTTCCCGGACCTTGCGGTAGCCGGCGACCGCTGCCTCCACGTCGGTCGCCTCGAGCGCACGGCAGCGTTCCAACTCGGCGTCCAGAGTGGACAGTCGAAGCTCCAGTGCGGCGAGGTGTCCCGACCACTCGCCCGGAAGCGCCGGCTGCTGCTTCAGCACGGTCAGGGCGGCACGCAGCCTCAGATCGTGCACCGCGCGCTGGTAGTGCTCCTGCCAGCTCGGTTGGCGTTCGGTCGCGGTGAACTGGTGGGCGCACCACACGGCGAAGGCGACCGCGTCGGGATCCAGGTCGAGGCCGACGGCCTTCAGGTGTCGTGCGGCCCTGGCCGCCTTCACGGCCTCGGCGTAGCCGTACGCGGCCTGGTCGGTGAGCCGGCTCAGCAGCTCGTGCCGCAGTGCCGCGGTGAGGCCGCCGGTCTCGATCCACTGCTGGACCAGCCGCAGGAGCGTCGTTTCCGCCGCCGAGTCGGCCGAGCGCGACACGCGCAGCTTCTCCCGGCGTTCCGACAGGTGCAGTTGTGTCGTGGCGACTCCGCCGAGACCCGAGAGGTAGTCCCACAGCGAGTCGTGGCGCAGCTGCACCAGGTACCCGCGCACCTCCGCCCACCGGCCGGGTTCCGGGGTGTCGGGCAGCTCGGCCGGTGCCTGCTCGCGGCCGCCGACCTCCCTCAACACGGCCAGAATCGCGGTCCGGGACACCTTCAGCGTCCGCGCCAGTGCGGTTACCTCGGCCGGCGGCAGGCCCGGCGCGCCGCCGAGGCGTTGCCGCACCGCGGCGGCGAGTCTGCCGTGGCTCGCCCTGACCACGGCGCGGTGGCTGTCCCTCCGCGCCGGGTCGAGCAGCGTCGCGGAGGCCTCCTTGTGCTGGCCGCGCAGGATTTCCGTGGCCCGGCGGAACGCGCGGTACTGCTGCTTGGTGAACTGCCTGCCGACCTCCTCCAGCGCGGTCGTGATGACGTGCGTGTCGTCGGCGTCGAGCGGAAGCAGGTAGACGCGGAAGAGGTTCTCGTCCGGCCGCCAGCCGTCCTGCACCGGTTTGAGCACCTCGTCGACGAAGCGCGCCGGGTCGAACCGCCAGCCGGTCACCGCAGCAGCGCGGGCAGCGGAGCCCGCTTGACCTCCTCGGGGATCATTCCGCTGATCTTCGCCTGGAGGGTGATCTCCTTGCCGTTGGCGGCGGTCGCCTTGATGTGCAGGATCCCGTCGCCTTCGAGCTTGAACGCGACCTCCAGCGGCTCGCCCGCCGGTCCGCGCGGGAGGTCGACCAGATCGCCCTTGACGAGTTCGAGGTTGTCCGCCAGCACCTCGCTGAGCACGTCGGTGGTCGACTCGTACACCGCGATCTCGACAGTCCGCTGGTTGTCTTGGATGGTGTAGAAGGTCTTCTGCGGGTAGCTGGGGATCTCGTCGTTCGGCCTGATCAGCCAGGCCACGGTCAGGTCGTCGGGACGTTTGACGTCCCGGACCGCCGCGATGCCGTACCCCTTGGACGTGACGTTGATGATCTGGGGGAGTGCGCCGCCGCCCGGCAGGCCGATCAGCTCGGTGCCGTCGGTCTCCGCCACGGTGCTCGCGGCGAACAGCGCCGCGCCCTTCGCGACGATCTGGTCCGGGTCCGCGAGCTGTGGCGTCGGCAGCTCGGGAAACTCCCGCACCAGCCGTTCCTTGACGGCGGGGGAGTGCGACATGCCGCCGACGAGCAGCAGCTCGTCGATGCGGTCGACGCCCTTGTCCCGTGCGTGCCCGAGCACGTCCTTGGTGAAGTCGAGGGTCCTGCCGACGAGATCGGCGGTCGCCTCCTCGAACTCGGTGCGGGTGATCTCGACCTTGGCCCGTTCGCCGTTCGCGATCACCGTGGTGGTGTAGCTGTCCCGCCTGCTCAGCGCCTTCTTGGCCTCCTCGGCGAGCAGCTCGATCGTGCCCGCCGCGTCCAGGTCGGTGCGCGGGTCGGCACCCGAGTGCTGTTCAGCGAACTTGTCGCAGATCAGTTCGACGATCCGGGTGTCCCAGTCCGCGCCGCCGAGCTGGTGGTCGCCGCCCGTCGCGACGACGCGGATCTCGGTCTGGGACACCTTGATGATGGTGACGTCGAACGTGCCACCGCCGAGGTCGTACACGAGCACGTTGCGCTCGCCGCCTCCCGACGAGATCAGCCCATAGGCGATGGCCGCCGCGGTGGGCTCGTTGATGATGTTGACGACCGTCAGTCCCGCCATCTCGCCCGCGTCGCGGGTGGCCTGGCGTTCGGCGGCGCCGAAGTAGGCGGGCACGGTGACGACGACCTCGGCGAGCGGGCCGCTCGCGGGCACCTCGAGGCCGAGCACGCTCAGCGCGTCCTCGACGACCTGGCGCAGGATGATCGCTGACACCTGCTGCGGGTACAACTGCTTGTCGTCGACGTCGACCGTGTAGCCCTCCTCACCCATGTGGCGCTTGATCAGTGAGATGACACGTCCGGGTTCGTGCCTGAGCTCGTTCTTCGCGAACTTGCCGACCGTGACGTTGCCGGTGTGCTCGAAGAACACCACGGACGGTGTGGTGAGGTCACCTTCCTGATTCGGCAGCACCGACACCCGCTGGTTCTCGTCGAGCGACGCGACGCACGAGTAGGTCGTTCCGAGGTCGATGCCGAGCACAGGGCGACGGGTCATGGATTTTCCTTCGTGGTGGGCGGCTTGGAGTCATGGAGGAAGTCGAGTGACATCGAGCGGTGAGCGGGCGGGCTCGGCTTCTCGCGCAACCGGTCCGCGATGCCGCCGTGGTCGATCGCCTCGGCCGGAGCGGGTGAGGACGGCGCGCGCCGCGGAGGATGAGGTGCCGTGGGCGCTTTTCGCCTGCGGTGCCGCACGATCGCGGCCAGCACGATCACCGCGGACACGGCCAGCACGCCGAGAACTGCTTCCAGCCAAGGGAACACACCGGGCTCGGGTGTGGGAAGTGCCGTGAGCGGGACACCGCAGGAGCTGGCCACGATCTCGTACAGCATGTGCAACAGGCCGTGCGTGTCGCTCGTGAAGTAGTCCTGGCCAGCGGTCGGGCCGGTGATCGCTTCGAGGTTCTCGTCGACGCCCGCCTGCAGGTCGATGCCGACCGCCACGATCCGGGTTCCGGAGCTCTTCAACCGGTTGGCGGTGGCGACCGCGACGGCCAACGGCTGCTCGGGCGCGTCCGCCGCCGGATCTCCGTACGCGGTCGGCAGGCCGTCACTGATCAGCACGACGACGTCGAGGTCGAGAGGGAGCGCGGCGGCCATCGCGGCATCCCAGTTCGTCGCGCCACCGGTGACGTCCCCGGCGGACAGCTCGTCGACGTCGGCCTTGAGCGACCGTCTGCGGTCCGCATCGGACACGTCCACGCCCGACCTGATCGTGCGCGCCGTCGTGCCGAAGCCGATGATCGTGACCTCGGACGGCTTGTCCCGCAACGCGTCGATCACGTTTCTGGTGGCCTCGCGCACCTCGCCGAACCGGCTGCCCATCGAGTCCGACTGGTCGATGAGCAGCCCGAGCTTGAGCGGACACCGAGAAGGCCACGGCGGGTTCCCCTGTTGAGCCGCGGCCGCCGGTGCGCACAGCAGCAACACGGCGACAACCACTGAAAAGAGGCTGGACCGGCGGATCTCCGACTCCAACGGCGATTCTCCCTGGCGACATGCGGTTTTCGCAGAACCAAAAGGCAGACCGCGTGCAGGCCCTCGATTAGGACGAGCCTGATCTGCGGAGGTGGAGCATAGTGGTCCGAGCAGGTCGGCGTACGGTTGTGCAACTTTCTGTCACGTTTATGTCCACAACGCGAATCGCCTGCGCTGATTGATGTACACGGGCCCGTCTGCGCAGCATGTGAACGAGTCGGTGCAGCAATTCCGCAGGCCCTGCTGCATGAGCGTGGGCGAGTCGAAAGCTGTATTTCTTCTATCGCCCGGGGTCAAGTGCTCACTGCGGGACGAAACGTGAGCGAACGTCAATAACCAGCGGTTTCCGATGTCGTTCGCGTGCTTTCTGGCAGAGGCGTACCGGCTACCGCCTGGGCGGGTGGGCCGGCTCCCCGGCGCCCGCCGAGCACGCCGGAATTGTCGGTACTGCGTCGTATGCTTCCCCGGCACCACAGATACCTGGGGGGGATCCACTGTGAACGGGAAGCTGAGATCGCTCTGCCTTGCCGCTGCCCTGACCGCGGGAACACTGACCGCGTCGGTCACCGCGACCGCCGCTGCCGCCGACGCCGCGTGCGGACCGGTCGCGAAGGTCTTCACCACGCAGGCCGACGGCGACCTGTGGCTGTACGAACACTCGGCCCCCACTACGGGCGGGTTCTCGTGGGCGGGCGTGAAGCAGATCGGGTGGGGCTGGGGCGGCAAGACGTTCGCCGGGCCGGACGGGCGCGTCTACAACATCACCTCGGGTGGTGAGCTGCGGCGGTTGCGCTACAACGGCAGCGGCTGGGACACGTATCCCGGCGGCGGCCAGTTCCAGACGATCGGCTGGGGCTGGCAGAAGTTCGTCGAGACCGCGAACCGCGGCAAGATCACCGTGGCCGCCGACGGTTCCTTCTACACCCTCGAGGGCGACCAGTTGCGGTGGTGGCGCCACGACGAGCAGGCCGGTGGCTGGGCTCCCGGCAGCGGACGGGTCCTCGACGTCGGCTGGGGCCGGTTCGACCTGATAGCGGCGAGTGGCGACGGTGGCCTCCAGGCGCGTGACGCCGCGGGTGCGCTGCACCGGTTCCGGTACCACACGGCCAGCGAACGGTTCGTCGCCTTCGACGCCGTTCCGGCGGTCGGCTGGAACGGCCGCGGAACGTTGTTCTCGCCGGGCGGCGACATCTACTACTCGGTGCGGCCCGACACCGGCGAGCTCCGGTGGAACCAGTTCACGGAAGACACGACCGGCTGGCGCACCGCGACCGGCTCGGTGATCGGCACCGGCTGGGGCACCGACGTGGACGTCACGGCGACGACGTCCGACTGCTCGGTCGCACTTCCCGGCCCTGCGGAGCCGGGACACGTGGGCGGCGGCGTCGACGCGCCGCACGTCGCGGACCTGAACTCCGGTGGCCGGTACGTGCTGGGCAGGAAGTACCACACCGGGTTCGTCACCGACTGGTACGACCCGGTCGAGAAGAACTGGCGCCCCACGTGGGAGGCGAGCACCTACGGCAGCATCTACGCGCCGTTCGTCGACCGCTCCGCGGGCACCGTGACGTTCGCCGCCGGCGTCGGTTCCTCCGGCGTGGACCTGGTGACGCTGCGCGGGGGCAACTGGCAGGCCACCACCAAGGTCCCGTTGCGCGGTGCCATGAGTGCTCCGCCGACGCTCGTGCGGCGGGCCAACGGAACGTTCGCCGTGTACGCGCTCGCCTCGGCCGGTGACGAGGTCGGCCACCTGTACGTCCGTGAACAGCTGCCCAACGGTGACTTCCTCGCCTGGCGCCGGTTCGGCGACCCGGCCGCGGACTACTTCGCCATCAACGCGATCACCCGTGGCGACGAGACGACCGTGCTGGCCACCGAGCAGTCCGGTGTGCCGCACGTCTTCCGGCACGCTCCGGGAACGGCTCCCGTGCCGGCGGGGCAGCTCACCGGTGCCAGGGTCCCCGGCCCGTTGACGACCGTCCTGGACAGCAACGGCACCGTCCTCGTGTTCGCCGTTCTGCGCACCGAGGACGGCATCTTCATCGTGCACGTGCGGCGGGAGAAGGCCGATCGCACCGGTTTCGAGGAGACCTGGCAGTCACTCGGCGAGTTCGGCAGGCGCGGTGTCCTCTCCGAGCCGGTGTCCGCGCTGCTGTTGCCGAACGGCACGGTGGCGGTGTCGGTACCCGCTGACGGCAAGCCGTACGTCACCACGTCGAAAGGCCCCGGCAGCACCGAGTTCGCGTTCCCGTGGACGCCTGTCGAGGTCTCGGGTGACTTCTGGTTCAACACCCCGACGGTGCTGGCCATGAGCAGGACGGGAGAGGTGCTCCTCTCCGCGGAATCCGAAGGCAACCGCCGGCACCTCTTCAGCGTGTCAGTACCGGCCGACCCGGCGACCCCGCTGCGGTTCGCCGGAGGCCCGCTGTACGGGTACTGATCGCCTCGCTGGGGGAAAGTTTGACGAAGAAGCTGAGACCACTCGCGCTGAGTGCTGCGCTGACGGCGAGCGTGGTCACCGCGCTGACCGCGGGCGCCGGCACCGCGTCTGCCGGGCTGTGCGGTCCGGTGGCGAACATCTTCACCGTGCAGGCGGACGGTGACCTGTGGCACTACCGGCACTCGGGCGTGCGCGACGGGTCGTTCAGCTGGGCGGGTGCCACGCAGGTCGGCTGGGGCTGGGGCGGCAAGACGTTCGCCGGTCCGGACGGCTGGCTGTTCAACATCACCGGCGGTGAGCTGCGCAGGCTCCGGTACAACGGCAGCGGCTGGGACACGTTCCCCGGCGGAGGGCAGTACGAGACGATCGGCTGGGGCTGGGAGAAGTTCGTCCAGAACCGCAGCAAGATCACGGTCGACTCGGACGGCTCGATCTACACGCTCGAGGGCGACCAGTTGCGCTGGTGGTTCTTCGACCACCAGCAGCGGGGGTGGGCGCCGGGCAGCGGTCGCGTGCTCGACACCGGCTGGGGCAGGTTCGACGCGATCGTCGCCAGTGGCCAGGGCAGCATCAAGGCACGCGACGAACAGGGCGTGCTGCACCACTTCCGCTACGACCGGGTGAGCGAGCGGTTCGCGCTTTACGAGACGTGGCAGCACAACCTGACGTGGACGACGCACACCAGGCTGCTGTCGGCCGGCGGTGACGTCTACTACACCGTGCTCGGCGACGGCCGGCTGGTCTGGAACTCCTACTCGGAGTACTGGAGCGACGGGTGGAAGACGTCCGCGGGTTCGACGGTCGGCACCGGCTGGGGCACCGACGTCGACGTCACGGCGACCACGTCGGACTGCAAGTACGACAGCACCTACTGGACGCCGAGGAACCCCGTGGTCCAGGACCAGGGGGCCATGCCGATCTCGTACGTGAACCCGAGCGGCACCAGGCACCTCGTGCGCGTCACGCCGGACAACGGCCTCACCGACCTGCACGAGAACGGGACCGCCGGGTGGAGCGCCCAGCCGTTCGACGGCACGTTCACCGGCGTCTCGACCGTGGTAGCAGGCGCGGCCCCCGGCACCGAGATGATCGGGGCCACGCAGCTCCAGACCGGTGACGTCGTGCTGAACACGTTGGGCGCCAACGGACAGTGGCAGGGCTTCCAGTCGCTGAAGGGCGCGATGCGGGTGGCTCCGACACTGATCCGCCGGCCGAACGGCATGCTGCGCGTCTACGCGATGGGCGACCACGCGAGCGACCGCGGTCCGTGGGAAGGCCAGCTCTACTACCGCGACCAACTGCCGAGCGGTGACTTCCTGGCGTGGAAGCGGTTCAGCTCCGGGCTCGTCGTCGAGACGCCGAGCGTGATCACCCGTGGCGACGAGGTGACGATCGTCGCGCGGACGGTCGGCAACATGAACACCGTGTTCCGCGCTGTGGGCGACCGCGCTCCCGTCGAGGTGGAGAGGACGCCGTACGTGGTCGGCCAGCGGCCGAAGCTCGTCAAGGACGCGCAGGACCGCATCATGATCGTCGACGTCGGCTGGCGGCCGGGTGAGAACGCCGGACTGGGTGTCTTCGTGCTCGAGGAGAAGACGGACCGCAGCGGCTTCGAGAGCACCTGGACGTTCCTGCCGGACCTGCCGGGCGCGCCCGACTCCGAAAGCAGGCAGGTCGACGCGGTGTTCCTGCCGAACGGTGCGCTCGCCGTGTCGCTGACGGGCAACGGCGGCAAGGTCTACGTGACCACGTCGAAGGGTGCCGGCAGCACGGAGTTCCACCCGTGGCAGCAGGTGAGCGGCGACGGTGAGTTCACCGAACCGACCAGCATGCGGATGATCAACGGGTCGCTGTCCGTGGCGGCGGTCACGAGCGGCGGCTCCTACTTCCTCTACGAGGCAAGCGTTTCACAAGATCCGGCAGCCGCCCTGTCGTTCACGGGCAGGCAGGTGGCATGAAGAGGTTGAAGGCACTGGGGATCGCCGCGGCGACGCTCGCGACGACGATCACCGCGACGGCCGCGATGAGCACGGGCACCGCGTCCGCCGCGTCGTGCGGTCCCGTCGCGAACATCTTCACCACGCAGGCGGACGGTGACCTGTGGCTGTACCAGCACGCCGACCCGACCGGAGGGTCGTTCAGCTGGGCTGGTGCCAAGCAGGTCGGCTGGGGCTGGGGCGGCAAGACGTTCGCCGGTCCGAACGGCTGGCTGTTCAACATCACCACGGGCGGCGAGCTGCGCCGGTTGCGGTACAACGGAAACGGCTGGGACACGCAGCCGGGCGGTGGTCAGTACGAGACGATCGGCTGGGGCTGGCAGAAGTTCGTCGAGACCGCGAACCGCGGCAAGATCACCGTCGACTCGGACGGCTCCATCTACACGCTCGAGGGCGACCAGCTGCGCTGGTGGTTCTTCGACCACCAGGCGCGCACGTGGGCGCCGGGCAGCGGACGGGTGCTCGACACGGGCTGGGGCCAGTTCAGGATGATCGCCGCCAGCGGTCAGGGCGGCCTCAAGGCGAGTGACGCCAGCTACGTGCTGCACCACTTCCGCTACGACCGCGTGAGCGAGCGCTTCGTCCTCTACAAGAAGGAGCACAACTACACCTGGCAGGCGACCACCAAGCTGTTCTCCCCCGGCGGCGACATCTACTACACGGTGCAGCCAGGCGTCGGAGAGCTGAGGTGGAACAGTTACTCGGAGACCTCGGACAACGGGTGGAAGGTCACCCTGGGCCGGGTGATCGGCCACGACTGGGGCACCGACGTCGACATCACCGCGACCACGTCGGACTGCTCGTCCCCCGGCAACTGGGTGCCGAGGAACCCGGAGGTCGCGGACCAGGGCGCAATGCCGATCTCGCAGGTGAGCCCGAACGGTGCCACGCACCTCGTCCGGGTCATGCCCGACAACCGCGTCACCGACCTGCGTGACAGCGGCATGGGCTACTGGGTCTTCGAGCCGTTCAGCGGCAGCTTCAGCGGCGTCTCGAACGTGGTGCCCGGCCCGTCCTCCGGCACGGAGACGTTCGGCGCCACCCGGCTCCAGACCGGTGACGTCGAGGTGAACACGTTGGTGGGTGGCTCGTTCCAGGGCTTCCAGTCGCTCAAGGGCGCGATGCAGGTGGCTCCGGCGCTGGTCCGCCGGCCGGACGGCACGCTGGTCGTCTACGCGATGGGCGAAGGGCAGCTCCACTACCGCGAGCAGCTCCCGAACGGCGACTTCCTGGCGTGGAGGAGGTTCGGCACCGGGTCCTTCACCGAGACGCCGAGCGTGATCGGACGCGGCGACCAGGTCACGGTCGTCGGCCGGAGTGCGGACGGCCGGAGCTCGTTGTTCCGCACCCAGTCCGACGGTGTGGTGCGCTGGCTGGGCCCGCTCCCGTCCGTGGTGAGCCCGAGGCCCAAGCTCGTGAAGGACGCGCAGGACCGCATGCTGCTGGTCGACGTGGGTCCCCGCTTCGGCGAAGGCGCCGGTCACGGTGCCTTCGTGATCCACGAGCTGGCCGACCGCAGCGACTTCGAGGACACCGAGAGGTTCCTGCCCGACCTGCCGGGTGCACCCGACTCCGAGAGCGGGCAACTCGACGCGGTGGTCCTGCCGAACGGAGCGCTCGCGGTCTCGCTGACCGCCGGCGGCAAGGTCTACGTGACCACGTCGAAGGGTGCTGCCACCAGCACCGAGTTCCACCCGTGGCAGCAGGTCAGCGCAGAGGGCCTGAACGCCGAGTTCACCGAGCCGACCAGCATCCGGATGACCGGCGGGTTCGTGTCCGTGGCCGCGGTGACCGGCAACGGCTCCTACTACCTGTTCGAGGCGGGCGTCCCGCAGGACCCGGCAGCCGCGCTGTCGTTCAACGGAAGGCAGGTGGCGTGACGTGAAGAGGTTCAAGGCGCTGGGGCTCGCCGCGGCGACGATCGCGACGACGGTCACCGCGGTGGTCAGCGGGGCAGGCACGGCCACCGCGGCGTACCTGTCCTGCAAGCCGGTCGCCAACATCTTCACCATGCAGGCCGACGGTGACCTGTGGCGCTACCAGCACGCGGGGGCTGCCGACGGGTCGTTCAACTGGACGGGTGCCACGCAGGTCGGCTGGGGCTGGGGCGGCAAGACCTTCGCCGGTCCGAACGGCTGGCTGTTCAACATCACCACGGGCGGTGAGCTGCGGCGGTTGCGCTACAACGGCAGCGGCTGGGACACGTTCCCCGGCGGTGGACAGTACGAGACGTTCGGCTGGGGCTGGCAGAAGTTCGTCGAGCCGGCGAACCGCGGCAAGATCACGGTGGATGTCGACGGCTCGTTCTACACGCTCGAAGGCGACCAGTTGCGCTGGTGGCACTACGAGCAGGACGCGCGCCAGTGGGCGCCGGGCAGCGGACGAGTGCTCGACGTGGGCTGGAGCCGGTTCGACCTGATCGCCGCGAGCGGCAGCGGCGGCCTGCAGGCACGGGACAGCTCCGGCGCCCTGCACCGGTTCCGCTACCACCGCGGCACCGAGCGGTTCATGGCGTACGACCAGTCCGCCGCAGGGTGGCAGGGCCACAGCAAGCTGTTCTCCGCGGGCGGTGACGCCTACTACGCGGTGCGTCCGGACACCGGGCAGCTGCTGTGGAACAAGTACGACGAGTCCGACAGCTACGGCCAGTGGACGTCCGGGGGCTTGGTGGTCGGTTCCGGGTGGGGCACCGACATCGACATCACGGCCACGACGAACGACTGCGCGGTGAACGGCCTGAGGCAACCCGCCCCGGTGGGTGGCTGGGGCAGTCCCAGCAGCCCGGCCCGGTACATCACGCCCGGATCGGGCAGCACGCACGTGGTGGGGGTCAACGGCAACAGGGAGGTCGTCGACACCTACTCGACCGGATCGGGCTGGGCCACGCGCGTCGTCGGCAGCCAGTTCGGCGGCGTCTCGTCCCCGGTGTACGACGACGAGGCCGGTACCGCGGTCATCGGCGTCACCGAGTACGAGACGGGGGACGCCAAGCTCTTCACGTTGAAGAACGGCCAGTGGCAAGCGCCGGTGTCCCTCAAGGGCGGGCTGTCGGGGACCCCGGCGGTGGTGCGCAGGTCCGACGGCACCCTCGCGCTGTACGCCATGGGGCAGAACAACGAAAACCCGCGGCGCGGCAGGGGGTTCGTCCGCGAGCAGCTGCCCAGTGGCGAGTTCGGCGCGTGGCGCCCGTTCGGTGAGGTCAGCTCGAACTACCTCATCACGCCGTCGGTGATCAGCCGGGGCGACGAGACGACGATCGCCTTCACGACCGATCGCTCGACGGAGTGGTTCCGGCACACCCCTGGCGCCATTCCGGTGCGCAAGGGCACTCTGATCAACAGGTCCGCCGTGGTCGCACTGGCCGGGGACGGGCAGGACGGCATCCTCGCCGTCAGCACCTTCATCCAGAACGAGAAGAACGAGATCGGGCTCCTGCGCGAGAAGGCGGACCGGTCGGGGTTCGAGGCCACCTGGGAGCTCGTCGGCGGGGCGCTCCCCGACTGGCTCGACAGCACCTCGATGGACGCTCAGGTGCTGCCGAACGGTTCGACGGCCGTGACGGTGCTCGCCGGCGGCCGGCCGCTGGTGACGACCTCGAAGGCCGCGGGCGGGCGGGACTTCCACCCGTGGGCGCGGGTCGTGCCGGACCCGCCTGCGTTCCGCTTCCTGCCAGGCCTCGGGCTGACGCGGGCGGGCGACGTCGCGCTCGTTGCGAGGGACGACACCAACGCCCACCTGTGGACGGCGTCGGTGACGCCTGATCCGGCGGCGCCGCTGCAGTTCACCGGCGGCAAGCTCGGCTGATCTGCCGCACGACCCACGGCCCGGTACCTCGGCGAGGTACCGGGCCGTCGTCGATCGGGCGGTTTCCGCGGTTCCCATTGACAGCCAATACTGGTTTACACCAGTATCGAACCTGCTCGGTTGACCAGGGGGAGTGGGCATGGCGGGTGCACATCTGCGCGTCGACAACCGGTTGATCCACGGACAGGTGACGGTCGCGTGGACGGGGGGTCTCGGAGTGCGGCGGCTGGTCGTCTGCAACGACGAGGTGGCCGGTGACGATCTGCAGCGGATGTTGCTCCCGCAGGCGGCAAGGGGGCTGCCGACCGAAGTGCTCACGGTCGCCGAGGTGGTGGAACGCGTCTGGGGGGAGGACGTGATGCTCATCGCGAAGCATCCGGCAGACGCGTTCCGGCTCGTCGAGGGTGGGGTGCGGCCACGGGTGGTCAACGTCGGGAACGTCGCACCCCGCCCCGGCGAGAGCTACACGATGGTCACCCGGTCGATCGCGGTGACCCCGCAGGACGCGGCAGGCTACCGCCGGCTCGCCGCGGCGGGGATTCCCGTGGTGGCGCAGATGATGCCGCGCGACAAGGCAGCCGACTTCACCTCGCTGCTCGACCGGAAAGGGCTGTAACCGCGGATGATCGTCGCGCTGGCTTTGACGCTGTGGGCAATCATCTGCACGTACGACGTTCTGGGGCCGTTCCTGCTCTTCGCGGGACGTCCCCTCGTGGCGGGCTCAGTGGCCGGTCTCATCATCGGTGACCCTTTGCTCGGCATGGCGATCGGCGCGACGCTCGAACTGGTTGCATTGGGGGTCTACCAGTACGGCGGCGCGACGATTCCGGACTACCAGACCGGAGCCATCGTCGGCACCGCGCTCGCGGGGAGTGCGGCCGGACCACTGAGCGCTCAGGTGGCGGTCGGGATCGCGGTGGCCCTGCCCGCCGCGATCCTGTTGTCCGCCTTGGACCCCGTGGGCAAGATGATCACGACGGGGCTGGTGCACCGGGCGGACCACTACGCCGCGTCGGGGGACGCGCGTGGTCTGGCCAGGATCCACTGGCTCGGTCTCGTGCCGTGGTGCGGGGTTCGCGCGATTCCCACGTTCCTCGCGGCACTGACCGCGTCCAGCGGTGTCGTCGAGAACCTCACCAAGGGGATTCCGCAGGGTTTCGTGAACGGCATGACGCTCGCCGGGTCGCTGTTGCCGGCGGTGGGCTTCGCGTTGCTGCTGTCGATGATGCAGCTGTCGAGGTACTGGTACCTGTTGCTCATCGGGTTCGTGGCGTTCGCGTACATGGACGTCCCGGTGCTGGGCATCGCGATGCTGGGCGTCGCGATCGCGTTCCTGGTCGTCGGCAGGGCTGATCGGCCGGCACCGGCGCCCGTGCCGGAAGAGGTGTCCGAAGTGGACAGGCGGCTGACGGACCAGGACGTCAGGAGGTCGTTCCGCCGGTACTTCTGGTCGAGCCAGATCTCGTGGAACTACGAGCGGATGCAGGGGCTCGGTTTCGCGTACGCCATGGAACCCGTGCTGCGCAAGCTCTACCCGGACAAGCAGGACTACGCGCTGGGCCTGCAACGGCACATGCAGTTCTTCAACACCTCGGTGCTGGTGGGCGGGCCGTTGATCCTCGGGTCGGCCATCGCGCTGGAGGAGGCGCGGTCGCCCGAGTCCGCCGAGGGCACCAAGGTCGCGTTGATGGGGCCGCTCGCCGGGATCGGTGACACGCTCGTCTTCGCGCTGTACAACAGCATCGTCTTCACCATCGGCGCGTCGCTCGCGTTGCAGGGCAACTGGTTCGGGCCCGCGTTCGCGATGGTGATGGTGCTGGTGCCGTACGCGCTGGTGCGCCGCTGGCAGTTCCGTTTCGCCTACCGCGAGGGCAAGAGGCTGGCCGCCCGCTTCGCCATCGGTGCGCTGGACCGCCTCTCGCAGGGCGCGACCGTGCTCGGGTTCGTCGTGCTCGGAGGCTTCATCCCGTTGAGCGTCAAGGTCGTCACGACGCTGACCTACCGGCAGACCACGAGCGTCGACGGTCAGCAGGTCACGCAGACCGTGCCGATCCAGGAGCGGCTCGACGACCTGCTGCCCCACCTGCTTCCTGTTCTGGTCACCGCCGGGGCGTACCTGTTGCTGACCAAGGCGAGGCTCAAGCCCGTGCTGGTCATCGGCATTGTCGTCGCCGTGGGCGTGACGCTGGGCTGGCTGGGCTGGTTCGCACCCGCCGTGCCGAAGAGTTAGGAACCGCCGATGACCATCCCCGTCGTCCTGGCCGGGCACGGCGCCTTGCCGTCCGGAGTCGCCGGCGCGGCCGAGCTCGTGCTGGGCCCGCAGTCCCGGCTCGCCGTCTGCGAGCTCGGCCCCGCAGAAGACCCGGACTCCTACGGCGAACGGCTCGCGGCCCTGACCGGCGATGCTGCCGTGCTGGTGCTGGTGGATCTACCCGGTGGCACGCCCGCCAACCGGGCGAAGCTGCTCGCCGCGCGCCGGGAGGGGATGAGGATCGTGACCGGTCTCAACCTGCCGATGGTGCTGGAGGTGTTGGTGCGCAACGGTGACGTGGACGAACTGGCCGGGCGCGCGCTGTCGGCGGGACGGGACGGGGTTCTGGTCGAACCGGTGCTGACCCGATGACGCTCCTGCTCGCGGCCGGGCGCACGGTGATCACACCGGGACCGGGCCACCCGATGGGCGGCTACCTGGCCAGGGAGGGCGTCGCCACCGGCGTGCACGACGACCTGGAGGCGACGCTGGTCTGGTTGTCCTCGGACGACGATCCGGGCGTGGTCTGGGTGACGCTCGACGCGCTGGCGGCCGACGTCGCGCTCACCGACGCACTGACCGCCGCGGTCGCGGCGGAGACGGGCGTGCCCGCCGAGCGCGTGCTGGTGTGCGCCTCACACACGCATTCCGGGCCGGACGGGTGGACCGGGTCGATCCACCCGGGACTGCCTGCCGAGCTGGAACCCGAGCTGGTCGGCCGCCTGGTGGACCAGGTGCGGGAGGCTGCGCGCCAGCTCTGTCCACAGCGGACACCGGTGGTCGCGCGCTGGAACGAGGGGATGGCCGCGCGGATCGGTGCGAACCGGCACCGGCACGACGGACCGCACGACGGATCGGTGGGGGTGCTCACGTTGCACCACCTCGACGGCAGTGTGGCGGCCATGCTCTTCGACTACGCGAGCCACCCGACCGTTCTCGGTCCCGACAACCTCGCCTGGTCGGCGGACTGGCCGGGGGTCGCCCGCCGCGAGCTGGCCGCGCACGCCCCGGTGGTCGCGTTCCTGCAGGGCGCGGCGGGCGACGCCAGCTCACGGTTCGTCCGGCGCGGCCGCGGCTACGCCGAGATGACGGCGCTCGGCGGCCTGCTCGCCGAGTCGATCACGCGCCTGCTGCCGTCCGGGCGTCCGGTCGACGGCCCGGTCCGGCTGACGCGGACCACGTTGCGCCTGCCCTACCGCGCGTTGCCCTCGATCCCGGAGTGCCGGCGGCTGCGTGAAGGGGCGGAACTCGGGTGGCGGAAGGTGTTGTCAGGCGGGGAGAACGACCCGGCCGTCCGCGTCGCGCGCACCCGGTACGAGGGAACGCTGATGCTCTCGACCCTGGCCGCGGAAGGTCTGGCCGGGGAGGCGGAAATACCGGTCACCGTCGTGTCGCTGGGTGAGATCGCCTGGTTGCACACGCCGTTCGAGCTGTTCTCCTCGATCGCGCTGCGGATCAGGGCGGCCAGCCCGTTCGCGCACACCAGGGTGATCGGCTACACCAACGGCTACTTCGGCTACCTGCCGGACCACGACGCCTACCGCGACGGGCTCTACGAGTCCTACATCGCGCTGGTGGAACAGGGTTCAGCCGACGTGGTGGTGAATCGCTGCGCGGAGCTGCTGCACGCTCACCGCGAGCGGCGCGCGGTGGTGAACACGGTGTAGCGGTCGGCCCGGTAGAGCGAACGTCCCGCCTCGATCACCCGGCCGTCCGCCGAGTGCAGCGTGCCGCTCAGCACGAGGCACGGCTGGCTCGGCTCGATCTGCAGCAGCGCGGCGTCCGGTGGCTGCGGCAATTCGGCGCTGATGGCCGTGTCATTCCACTCCGGAACGACGCCGAACCGCTCTTCGAGCGTCTTGTGCAGCGACATCGCGGCCCAGTCGAGCTCGTCGATTCCGGGGAACTGGTCGAGCGAAAGGTTCGTGCGTTCCAGCGCGAATGGTTCGTCATCGACCAGACGGAGTCGTTCCAGGCGGAAAATCGGCGCACCCGGAGGAATGTTCAGACGGCCCGCGATCTGTGCGCCCGCGGATTCCACGAGTGCCAGCAACACCTTTGTTCCAGGTACCGCGCCGCGTGCCTTGATGTCCTCGGTGAACGAGGTCAGCATGTCGATCTGCCTGGGCGGACGCTCCGCCGTGAAGGTGGCGTTGCCGTGCTGGCGGTACAGTTGCCCGTCCGCCACCAACCGGTTTATCACCAGCCGGACCGTGCTTCTGGAGATTTGGTAGTGCTCGGCCAGAAAACGTTCCGACGGAATCAGCCTGCCAGGCCCGGCGTCGGTCGCGACGGTCTCCAGAATCTCCCTGAGCTGGTCGCCCTTGGGGCGGTCCGGCGCCAGCGCGTCGGGCAGATTCAGATCGTCCGCGGGGACGTGTTTGGGCCGTGGCACTTTGCCATTATGCCTCACTGATCGGTGAAATGGTCGCGGCCGGTCGGAGGCTCCGTCTGCCTAGTTGATCAAGGCCGAACGGCGGATTGAGCAACGCCGTTGGGGCGCTACGGTCGTCAAAGTTTCAACGACGCGTCGGGAGCTTCTGGTGCTGCGGAAGTCCTTGTCTTTTCTCATGGTTCTCCTCACGTGTGCGTGCACTGTGGAGAGTCCGGCTCCTCCTGTGAAGTCTGTCGTGCCCACGCCCACCCTGGTCACCGACGCGCGGCAGATGCCCGTGATCGTCCGCGAGGTGATCGACGCCCGCACGGTCGAGCTGGACGGCGGCGACCGCGTCCGGATCTCGCTGCTCGCCGCACCCGCGGAGTGCTGGGCCGCCGCGGCGGTCGCGTTCGCGAGGAAGACCTTGCTCGGAAGGCCTGTCCGGGTCTCGTCCCTCATTCCCGGCGAGGTGAACCTGTGGCTCGAGGACGGCACCGACTACGCGTTGCTCGCCGTGCGGGAGGGTGTGCTGCGGGCGCAGGGTGCGGCCGGCGCGTTCGCCGATGCGGAAGTTGCCGCGGCGCGCGAGAACCGCGGTCTGTGGGGAAGTCCTTGTGAGGGCTTGGACGTCACGACGACCACGCCGCCTCCGAAACGCGTGCAGCCGACGAAGCCGGTCGTGACCACCACGTCTTCGGTCGTGACTCCGCCGCCTCCGCCTCCACCGCCGCCTTCGCCCTCGCCTGCACCGTCCGTGCCGCCGTGCACCGTCACGTATCGGGTCAGCGGACAGTGGCCGGGCGGCTTCCAGGGTGGCATCAGGATCAGGAACACCGGTCCCGCCGCGATCAACGGGTGGACGTTGCGGTGGTCGTTCGGCGACGGCCAGACGGTGACGAACATGTGGAACGCGACGTCGTCGCAGCGAGGTGCGGCCGTCACCGCGACCAACGTGTTCTACACGGCGACGATCGCGCCCGGCGGTGAGGTCGAGATCGGCTTCCTCGGGTCGTTGCGCGACCGGAACGCGGCTCCTGCGTCGTTCACGCTCAACGGAACGGTCTGTGCGAAGGGCTGAAGGTGCGGCAAGATAAATTAGTAATTAACTGATTGGTCTTGCTGAAGGTGGAACGTGCGGGTCATCACGGCGGTGCCGCTGTACACCGAAGTCGATCGAGACCTCGGCGGTCGCTGGACAACGCTGCGCACGGCCCACCGCGAGTGGCTGTGGCACCGCGCCGCCCCCGCTCGTTGCCACGTCGCGCCGGGTGATCCGTTCGTCGACGCGGGTGGTCTGGAGGAGTGCGTCCCGACCGTCCGCGGCACGCCTGATCACGGCGACGCCTGGAGCCGGCCGTGGCACGAGACCGGTGTGGACTGTCCGGACTTCACGCTCCGCCGGGTGATCGGCTCGCGGGACGGCGCCGTCGTCGCGGACTACGAGCTGACCGCAGAGCCGGGCTACCGGTTCGTGTGGGCGGCGCACGCGTTGCTGGACGTCGGTGTTTCAGCTCGTCTCGTCGCACCTCACGGCACTCCGGTACTGATCACCGATCCGACACCGGCGCACGACGAATGGCCTGCGGGGCTTGCCGATCTCGGCCCAGACGACGGCACGGCTGTCGGCGCGATCGTCGAGCACGGCCAGATCCGCGTGGTGGATGGAGATCATCAGCTCGACCTGCGCGTCGAGTGCGCCGATCAACCCGTGTCGATCGCCCTGTGGCGCAACCTGCGGGGCTGGCCGGAAGGCGACCCGTACCGCAGCGTCGGCGTGGAACCCATGCTGGGCAGGACTTTCGACCGCGACGACCCCACCCGTCCGGTCGCGGTCGTGCCCGCGTCGGGAACCGTGCGCTGGCGCCTGACCATCACCGCCTTCGTGGAAGGACAGGCATGACGCTGACGCAGTGGAACTTCGAGCAACTCGAACTCGGCGAAGGGGCGCGCTGGATCAACGGCAGGCTGGTCGTGGTCGACCTCCTGGCCGGACGCGTGCTGGAAACGCCCGGCGACGTCCCCGCCCTGTTCCGGGAGATCGCCCACCTCCCGGTCCCGGTGGGCGCGGTCGCTCCGATCCGCGACGGAGGGCTGCTGTGAGCTGATCTGCCCACAGCAGAGAAAGCGGCGCACCCTCCGCGCCGACCGGCATCGTCGGTGCCATGACGAACAACGAGAAGCTCTTCAGCCCAGGGCTGCGAGAACGGTTCTTCGGTCAGCGGGTGCTGATTCTCGACGGTGCGCTCGACGACGACAACGGCACGGTGCTGGCGACTCAGATGCTGTCGCTGGCGAGTGAGGATCCGCGGCAGGACATCGCGTTGTGGATCCACTCGCCGGGTGGTTCGGTGCCCGCGATGCTCGCCATTCGCGACGTCATGCGGCTCGTGCCGTGCGACGTGGCGACGTTGGCGCTCGGGTTGGCGTGCAGCGCGGGGCAGTTCCTGCTGTCGGCGGGCACCAAGGGCAAGCGGTTCGCCTTGCCGCACGCGCGGATCCTGATGCACCAGGGGAGTGCGGGCATCGGGGGTTCCGCGGTCGAGGTGGAGGTGCAGGCGGACGACCTGCGGCACACCAGGGACACCGTGCTCGGGCTCATCGCCGAGGACACCGGGCAGCCGTTCGACCGGATCTTCACCGACTCGTTGCACGACAGGTGGTTCACCACGGCGCAGGCGCGTGAGTACGGGTTCATCGACCACGTCGTCAGCGACCTCGGGCAGGTCGTGCCCGTCCGCATGCACAAGCTGGGACTTCACTCGGGGGCCGTCGCATGAGCAGCTACACGATTCCCAACGTCATCACGCGCGACGCACGCGGCGAGCGGGTCATGGACGTCTACTCGCACCTGTTGTCCGAGCGGATCGTCTACCTCGGCACCGGAATCGACTCGGGCGTGGCCAACGCGTTGATCGCGCAGCTGTTCCACCTGGAGGCGGACAACCCGGACCTGGAGATCAACCTCTACATCAACTGCGAGGGCGGCGATCCGTCCGCGATGCTCGCGCTGTACGACACGATGCGCTACATCAAGGCGCCGGTGGCCACGACGTGTGTCGGTCAGGCAGTGGCGGCGGGCGCCGTGCTGCTCGCGGCGGGGGCGGAAGGACGCCGGTCGGTCCTGCCCCACTCGCGGGTTGTGCTGCACCAGCCGGCGGCGCAGGGGCGTGGCACGATCCCCGACCTCATCCTGGCGGCGGACGAGGTGGTGCGGGTGCGCACGCAGCTGGAGAACATCCTGGCCCGGCACACCGGCCGGAGCGTGGACGAACTGCGCCACGACACCGACCGGGACCGCGTGTTCGACGCGCCGGGTGCCGTCGAGTACGGGCTCGCGGACCGGGTGCTGGACCAGCGGGCGTAGGTGCGGCCCGCCCAGCCTGGGGGTGGGCGGGCTTGGGCACGGCGTGGCTGTGAGGAGGGGCAGCGGGCTTGGTGGCGGGGTGGGCGGATCTCCGACGCGGCCACGGCTTCTGACGGCGGGCAAAGCCTGTCCCACGCGGGTCGATGCCTCCAGACGAACCGGGGGCGCCCACCGCCAAAAACGTCGCCGAACGCTAGGCCACCATCAACACCGCGCCCATCGCCACCGGTCCCGACGGACGGCCGGTCGGACGTGAGGTGTGGAAGTGGCTGACCTGCTGCACGCGGAGGTGGCGGACCTGGCCTGCGACACCGATGAGCAGGTCGGCCAGGTCGATCTCCAGCGCGCCCGCGACCGCGGCGATCATCTCGCTCGACGGTTCCTTGCGGCCGCGTTCGATCTCGGAAAGGTACTGCACCGAGATGCCTGCCCGTTCGGCCACGTCGACCAGGCGGTCGCCCCGGTCCTCTCTGGTCTCGCGCAGCTTCCGGCCCAGGGCCTCACGCCACAACGGTTCGGGAGTGCGCTTGAAGTCCAGGATCTCCGCCATGTCGTCATGGTGACAGCAGCGGGACCGTGGCAAAGGGGGGTTCTGCTGTCAGCAGAAAGACGGCCCTAAAACCACCCGAAGGTGACCGAAAGAGCTCTGAGCAGGCTGTTCCCCGCACGGCAACGACCGCCAAGGGGAGACACAGCAATGAGAATGCTCATCGGTCTGGGCGCCGCCACGCTCGCCGCGATCGCCATGCCCGCTGTCGCGCACGCCGCGCCGCACACGACCGTGTACGTGAACAACCACCAGCTCGTCATCGACGCCGAGGCCGGCAAGACGAACAACGTCGTGGTCGCGCTGGACACCGCGAACCACCGGCTCAGCGTCACCGACTCCGGTGACCTGCTGGCCGTCGGCGCCGGCTGTTCGCTCAGCGGCACGACCGTGTACTGCACCTACGAGACCGGTGCCACGAAGCTGATCACGTCGGTCCGGGTCAACGCCGGTGACCTCAACGACCGCATCGCGATCAACTACGACAACACGAACGCCGACGCGATGCCGGCCTACGTGTACGGCGAGGAGGGCAACGACGTCATCGAGACCCGCGCCAAGGGCACGATCAGCGGTGGTGACGGCGTCGACACGTTGCGGCCCAAGCGCGGTGGCGTGAACGTCTACGGCGGTGCCGGCGTGGACCGCGTCGACTACAACAGCGGCAGTTCGCTGCACCCGAACTCGGGCGTCTCGGTGACCATCGGCTCCGGCACGGACGACGGCTACGACACGCTGGCGCTGAAGGACTTCGTCGCGAGCGACGTCGAGAACCTGACTGGCACCAACTTCGTCGACCACCTGGTCGGCAGCGCGGCGGCCAACAACATCGTCGCGCTGGGCGCCAACGACCTCATCTGGGGCCTCGCGGGCAACGACACGCTCAACGGCGGCCTCGGCGTGGACACCTGCCTCGACGCCGAGGACGGCGACACCCTGATCAGCTGCCCCTGACCTTAAGACGGCTTTAAGCGAGCGCGGCATCCTTCGGGTCCGCGGGCTGAGACGGCCCGCGGATCCGAAGGGGGATGGACGTGAAGGTGATGAGCACGGCGCTGCTCGTGCTGAGCTTGACCAGTCCGCACGCCGAGAGCGACGAGGTCGTGGCTGTCCACGCGACCAGCGTGGCGACGTCGAGCGGCAAGACCGTCTCGGTCGCCTGCCCGGACGGCACGAAGGTCGTGGGCACCGGGGGTTCGGTGACCGGTGAGCGGACGACGATCACGCGGGTGCGGCCGAGCGACGACCTCACGAGCGTCGAGGTCACCGCGGTCGAGCACGGCGCGGGGACCGTGCAGTCGTGGACGGTGACAGCGCGGGCCACCTGCGCGCCCGGCGAGTTCACGCTGGTGTCCAAGAGCGGCACCAAGAACGCCGAGGCGGCCTGCCCCGGCAACCAGAAGGCGCTCGGCGTCGGGGGAGAGACCGGCGGCGGGCACTTCACCAAGATGGCGCCCAAGAACAACCTCAAGGGCGGCGTGATCGAGACGTCCGGCAACACCGACGTCACGGCGCACGTGATCTGCGGGACGCGGCCGGGACTCGTCCTGCGTGGCGGCACCCCCACCGTCGTGACGACCAAGACGGCCTCGAAGTCCGTTGCGTGTCAGGACGACGAGCAGGTCGTCAGCGCCGGCGGTGCGGTCGCGGGCGCGATCATCGACGACGTCGTCCCGGCCGGCCCCGGCGCGGTCGTCTCCGGTGAGGGAACGGACGCGCAGGGCCAGGCCATCCGCTGGTCGATCACGCCCTACGTCGTGTGCTCCCGATGAAAACTCCGGGAAATGGCCGCGGATCGACCTCGATCTCCCGCATCCGGGTGACGTAGGTCTGGTAGCACCTCCGAGCCTCGCCGTGGCTCCCTGCGGCGGCGAGGACGCGCACCAGCATCAGGTGCGCCGGCTCGTCGTACGGGTCGCGTTCCAGTACGCGCAGGCAATACCTGCTGGCCAGCGCGTACTCCCCACCGGACTCGGCCCGTGCGGCGAGCACCGCCACCACCTGCAGGTAGATCAACCGGGCTTCCTCGCGCAACCGCGCCGCCCAGTCCTCGTACGGGTCCTCCTCCAGGAAGTCGCCGTGGTACGCGGACTCGGCGGCCGCCAGCAGTGACTGCGCCTCGGACGAGTTCCGTTGCGCCGCAGCGAGTCCGGCGCGTGCGTCGGCGAGGAACGCGACCACGTCGACGGGCAGCACGTCCGGGTCGAGCCGGATCGCGTCACCCTCCGCCACGATTCCCGTCCCAGCCCGCAGCACGCTGCGCGCCGTGGACAGCGCCACCGCCAGCCGGTTCGCGACCTTCTCCGGTTCCTCGTCCGGCCACAGCAGGTTTCCCAATCCCTCACGGGTGATCGGCCGTCCGCGCCGCGCGATGAGGATCTTCACCAGGTCCCTCGCCTTGCGCGACTGCCACGCGGCGGGCGGCAGCGGTTCGCCGTCGCGCAGCACCCGGAACCCGCCCAGCGTCTGGATGAACAACGCAGGCCTGCTCGCTTTCCGGCACGTCTCGGCAACGGCCGCGGCGGCCTCGGCGAGCACCCGCGCACCGAGATCCGCGGCCTGCTGCCGTGCCTCACCGGCCAGCTGTTCTCCCGCCGCACCACCGACCAGCGCCGCCTGTGCCGTGCGCACGCGAATCTCGCCGAGCGGGTCGCCGATCTCGCGCCACAGCGCCAGCGCCTGGTCGAGCAGCACCGAGTCGTTCTCCAGGGCTCCCCGCAGCTGCAACGCCCGTGCGAACCCCGCCCTGTCACCGCGTCTGGTCGCGATCTCCGCCGCTTCCTGACAGAGGTCCTTGGCCGCATCGAGCCGTGCCAGCACCAGCAGCGCCGACACGCTTTCGCCCAGCTCCAACGCTTTGCGGGCGTGCTCACGTGCCAGCTCGGGATCGTCGCAGGCGAACAGCTCGGCGAGCCCGACGTGCGCCAGCACCAGGTGCGGCACCGTGTTCTTGGCCGACGCGAGCCGCAACGCCTCCTGCAAGGCGAACCCCGCGAGCGCGCGGTCGCCGCGCAACCGGTGCACCTCGCCCAGGTACACCAGTGGTGCGGCGGCGAGCCAGCTGCCCGCCTGGTCGAAAACCTGCTGCGCGGCGTGGAAGTCGGCCGCCGCCTCGTCCAGCCTGCCGAGACCGAGCAACGCCTCGCCGCGGTTGTGCAGCCCGATGGCCCGGTAGGTCGCGAACCCCGTGACGTCCGCGAGCGGCAGCATCTCCTCGATCTCCTGCAACGCCGCCCGGTGCTCACCCGCCTCGACGTGGTGCGACGCGCGGTTCGAGCGGATGCGGATGACGCCGAGCACGTCGCCGGCCTTCTGCGCGTGGTCCAGCGCGATGTCGTAGTGCTCGGTCAGCTCGTCGCGTTTTCCCCGTGCCGCGGCGACCATCGCGAGCACGGTGTGCGCGGTGCCGATCGCGGCGTCACCGGTCGCCGTCTCCAGCGCCGTCGAAGCCTTGGCCGACGCGGCTTCCAGATCACCCAGCGCCCAGTGCGCGCTCGCGGCCGTGCTCAGGACCATCGACTCCGCGGTGGGGTCCGAGCCGTCGGGAACGTAGTCGTCGCACATCTTCAACGCGTCCTGCGGCCCGCCGCGCAGGTGCTGGATCCACGCCATCCGCCACGCGAGCTCCGCGGTCAGCCCGTCCTCGGTGGCGCGGGTGAACCGGTCGGCCGCCTGCCGCCACTCGCCGCGCAACTGGTGCGCGACGCCTTCGAGCTGCCACACCTCGGCCGTGCGCAGGTCTTCCGGCACTCGCCGGGTCGCGGTCAGCACGGCGTCCGCGCCCGCCGTTCGCAGCACGTCGCCGAGCAATGCCGTCACACCGGGCCAATCCTCCAGCGCGGCAAGGGAATCCACCGCACGCACGTACTCACCGCGGGACGCGAACCAGCGCGCCGCCTCCGCGTGCACGTCCACCGCCGGTTCCAGGAACTCCCGCGCGAGCGGCACGAGCGCGAACCACCCCGGTTCGGCGCGCACGTGCTCGACGAACAACCCGCGCCGCGCGAGCTGCGGCAGAACCGCCCCGGCTTCCTCGTGCCCCAACGAGATCAGCAGGTCGACCGTGAACCGGTCGAACGCGGCGGCGGTCCTGAGCAGCTCCCGCGTCTGTTCCGGTTCTCTGCCAACGACTTCCTCGACCAGATCGCCGAGCTCCTCCACGGTGCCCGTCTCCGCGACCAGCCGCACCGCGATCGGCCAGCCGCCGGTGACGTCCTGCACGTCGTGGCCGGCGACCACAGCTGTCTCCTCGGGGGTGAACGCGAGCTGGGCCGCGGTGATCTCGGTCAGCTCGCCGTCGACCTTCAGGCGCCGCAACGAGAACGGCGGCGGGGTGCGTCCGGACAACACCAGCCGGGCGCTCGGCGGCAGCTGGAGGCAGAGCGCTTCCAGCAACACCGAGGCCGGATCTTCCGGTCTCAGCACGTGGAGGTCGTCCAGCACGATCAGCACGTCCTCCGGCCACGCGTCGGCCAGCAGTCCCGCGACGGCGTGCGCCCGCCCGGCTTCGTCCTCTCCGGACACGGCGGGAACGCTGGTCCACCCGGCTGCCAGCGCGGACGCCATCGGCTGCACCAGCCGATGGCCTTCCTGGCAGGTGTGCCACACGACCGGACGGTCGGTGTGCGCCCGGGTCAGCAGCGTCGTCTTGCCGTAACCGGCTGGTGCGACCAGCGTCGTGAGCCTCGTCGTGCAGAGCAGCCCCTCCAACCGGGGCCGCCGGATCACCGTTGTCCTCCCACGCCCCAAGATCGTCGCACCTCAGGCAACGTTACAGACGTATTTGGGCAGATAACGACAGGTTGGCAGTGACTGCCAGTCTGGCGTACGGTGGCAGCATGGGAGTCGACTTCGGGAAGCAAACGGTGCTGGTCACCGGGGCGAGCGCGGGCATCGGCGCGGAGTTCGCGCGGCAGCTCGCGGCGCGCGGATCGAGCCTCGTGCTCGTCGCGCGCCGCAAGGACCGGCTGGAAGAGCTGGCGCAAGCGCTGCGGGCGGCGCACGGCGTGACCGTGCACGTCGTGGCCGCGGACCTCGCGCAACCGGGCATCGGTGAGCGGCTGGCGCGAGAGGTCGCGGGGTTCGGCGTCACCAGCGTCATCAACAACGCCGGGTTCGGGAACTACGGGCCGTTCCACGAGGAGGAGCCCGAACGGTTGCGGCAGGAGGTCGCGGTCGACGTCAACGCCGTCGTCGAGATCAGCAGGGCGTTCATCGAGTCGTTGCGCGCCAACGGTGACGGCTTCCTCGTGAACGTGGCGAGCATGGCCGCCTACCAGGCGAGTCCGTGGATGTCGGTCTACGGCGCGACGAAGGCGTTCGTGGTGAACTTCACCGAGGGCCTGTGGGTCGAGTCGCGTGGCACGGGTCTGCGGGTCATGGCCCTCTCACCTGGCGCGACGCGCACGGAGTTCTTCGAGGTCGCGGGCAGTGAGGAGATGACGGGAGGGATGCCGATGCAGACCGCAGGCGAGGTCGTCGCGACGGCGTTGCGCGCACTGGACCGCCGGGTCACGCCTCCCACCGTCATCCCGGGCAGGATGAACCGGACGCTGGCGTTCGCCTCGCGGCACCTGGCCTCGCGCGCGCTGAACGCCAGGATGGTCGGGCGAATGGCGCAGCGCCGATAGAGTGGGGTCATGGAGAAGCCGGCGACGCTGTGGGACCGGTCGCGTCAGGCCGTGGTGGCCGAGATCGTCGACACGGCGCTGACGTTGTTCGCCGAGCAGGGCTACGAGTCGACCACGATGGCCCAGGTCGCCACGAGGGCGGGCGTCTCGCAGCGTTCGTTGTTCCGGTACTTCGGCACCAAGGAAGACCTCGTCTGCGGCGACCAGGACGCGCTGGGCGACCTGCTGGTGTCCACCGTGGCGGCCCAGCCCGCCGAAGTGTCCACTTGGGACGCTCTGAAGGCCGGGTTCGTCACGATCGTCACCGCGTCGGACCACGAGCCGGAACGGCTGTTGGAGATCTCCAGGCTGATCTTCACGAACCCGCCGCTGCGCGCCAGGTACTTCGAGAAGCGGTTGAAGTGGCAGCGGGCGCTCGTGCCCGTCGTCGAGCAGCGGATGGGCATCGAGCCGGGCGAGCTGCCGGATCCGCGTGCGATGGGCGTCATCGTCACGGTGTTCGCGTGCGTCGACGCGGCGTCGGAGCTGTGGGTCCGGCACGGCGGCAAGGCTGATCCGTTCGAGCTGTACGAACAAGCGCTTGCCGCCGTGCGAGGTTAGACGGTCACCTCGGTCTTCTTGCGGCGCAACCGGAGCACGACCGCCGTCACCAGCAGCACCACGAGAATGCTGTACGCGACCGCCGCGAACGGACTCGTGACCAACGCGCTGAGCGAACCTTCGCTGATCTGCAGCGTGCGGCGCACCTGTTCCTCCGCCATGGGCCCGAGGATCAACCCGACCACGAGCGGTGCGACCGGATACCCGTGCCGCCGCATGAAGAACCCGACGACACCGATCACCAGCAGCACGATCAGGTCGTCCACGACGAAGTTCACCGCGTAGGTGCCCAGCGCCGCGAACAGCAGGATGCCCGCGTACAGGTACGGCCGCGGGATCTGCAGCACCTTCACCCAGATCTTCACCAGCGGCAGGTTCAGCACGAGCAGCATCAGGTTGCCGATGTACAGCGACGCGATCAGCGCCCACACCATCGCCGAGTTGTTGGTGAACAGCAACGGTCCCGGCTGGATGCCGTAGCTCTGGAACGCCGCCACGATCACGGCGGCCGTCGCGGTCGTGGGCAGGCCCAGCGTCAGCAGCGGCACGAGAACGCCTGCCGCGGCGGCGTTGTTGGCCGCCTCCGGACCCGCCACGCCCTCGATGGCGCCGCGACCGAACTCCTCCGGCCGTTTCGAGAGCTTCTTCTCCGCCGCGTACGACAGGAACGTCGACACGTCCGCACCGCCGGCCGGCACGGTGCCGATCGGGAAGCCGATGAACGTGCCGCGCAGCCAGGGCTTCCACGAGCGGGCCCAGAAGTCCCGCGTGAACCACTTGCCACCGACGGGAATCACCTCGATCGGCCCGTGCCGCAGCCGCGACGCCACGTACAGCGCCTCGCCGACCGCGAACACCCCGACCGCCACCACGACCACGTCGATCCCGTCGGCCAGCGTCGTCACCCCGAGGGTGAAGCGCTGCTGCCCGGACAACGTGTCGGTGCCGACCAGGCCGATGAACAGCCCGAGCCCCAACGACGCCAGCCCGCGCAACGGTGAGGATCCGAGCAGCGCGGCCACGGTCGTGAATGCCACCACCATCAGTGCCACGTAGTCGGCAGGGCCGAGCTGCACGGCGATGTCCGCGATGCTGGGTGCCAGCAACGTCAGCAGCACCGTGGCGATCGTGCCCGCCACGAACGACCCGATCGCCGCCGTCGCGAGTGCCGCCGCACCACGTCCGGCCTTCGCCATCTTGTTGCCCTCTAAGGCAGTCACGATGGACGCGGACTCACCGGGTGTGTTGAGCAGGATCGACGTCGTCGAGCCGCCGTACATGCCGCCGTAGTAGATGCCCGCGAAGATGATCAGCGCGGCCGTCGGGTCCAGCGAGTACGTCAACGGCAGCAGCAACGCCACCGTCATCGCCGGTCCGATGCCCGGCAGCACACCGACGGCGGTGCCGAGCGTGACGCCCAGCAGCGCGTAGAGCAGGTAGGCGGGCTGCGCGGCGGTGGCGAAACCCTCCAGCAGAGCGGTGATGCTATCCATCGAGGAACGGCACCCCTTCGAGAATCCCGGCGGGCAGCGACAGTCCGAGACCGGACGCGAACACCACCTGCACGACCAGTGCCAGCACCACCGCGATCGGCAGCGCGCGCCACCAGACCGCGCCCAACGTCCAGGCGGCACCGAAGAACAGCAGTGCCGCCGCGACCGGCCAGCCGACGAGGTCGATCAGAACCAGGTGCGCGACGAGGAACGCGACGAGCTTGCCCACGGTGACCCAGTCGGTGCGGACGTCCGAGTCGACGTCCTCACCCTCCTCGGCCTGCCCGAGCTTCCCGCGTGCCGTCGCGATGATCGCCGCCACGCCCGTCACGACGAGCAGGATCCCCACGGCGTAAGGGAAGGCGCGCGGGCCGACGGCGTTGTCGTCACGCGCGACGATCGTGGTCGCGTCGATCAGGGTGAACGCCCCGATCGCCGCGACCAGACCGCCGAACGCGTACTCCTCGACCTTCTCAGAGATCACTTCACGAGCCCGATGTTCTGCAGCGCAGGGCGGATGCGGCCGATCTCCTTGTTGAGGAACGTGGAGAACTCGCTGCCGGTCAGGAACGTGTCCGTCCAGCCCTTCTTGCTGAGCTCGTCCTTCCACTGCTGGCTCGCGTGCATGTCCGTGACGAGCTTGGTCAGCCGGTCCTTGGCCTCGGGCGTGATCCCGCCCGGCGCCACGACCCCGCGCCAGTTGATGAGCTCGACGCCCAGGTTCTGCTCCTTGAACGTCGGCACCTTCAGCGTCGCGTCCTGGTTGGGCCCGGACGTGCCGAGCGCGCGCAGCTTGCCCGCCTTGATCTGCTCGCGGTACTCGCCCACACCGGAGATGCCGGCGTCGACCTTCTTGCCCAGCAACGCGGCCAGCGACTCACCGCCACCGGAGTAGGGCACGTAGTTCAGCTTGTCCGGCGAGATGTCCTTCGCCTTGAGCAGCATGCCGGCGAGGATGTGGTCGGTGCCGCCGGCCGAACCGCCGGTGATCGACACGCCCTTGCCCTTCTCGGCCACGGCCGCGAGCAGGTCGTCGGTCGTCTTGAAGGGCGAGTCCGCCGGCACGACGAGCACCTCGTCCTCGGCGGTGAGCCGCGCGATCGGTGTCGTCTCTTCCAGCCGCGCCTTGGACGAGTTGGTCTCCACGGCGCCGACCATGACCAGGCCGGTGATCATCAGGAACGAGGTCGACTTCTCGTTGGCGAGCTTCTGCAGCCCGACCGTGCCGCCCGCGCCGCCGACGTTGCTGACCTGGACGGAGTTCGCGAGCTTGGCCCCGCTCACCGCCGACTGCATCGACCGCGCGGTCTGGTCCCAGCCACCACCGGGGTCGGCAGGAGCCATGATCTCCAGCTTCGCGATGGAGTCACCGCCGCCCGCGCTCTTCGCGCCCTGCCCACATCCGGCGAGCACCAGTCCGACAGCGGTGACCGCCACCGCTCGTCTCCAGCCCGTACCCATCGAGCACTCCTCGCTTCGTTGCGAACGTTGGGCGGGGACGCTAGGTAACTGCCGACGGGCTCGTAAGGGTTCGGTCGTAAGGTCCGTATTGGTCGTTTAGTTCGTGACCTGTTTCACAGATGATGAGTCAGAATTCCATCCATGTTCCGTCGATCTGTCTCGTTCGGTGCCTTGGTGCTGGCGTTGCAGGTGGTCATCGTGCTGGTGACGACCTGCGCGGCAGGTTTTCTGGCGGCCAAACTGCAGAGCGACCGGATCAGGGAGGCCTACAAGGACAGGATGTTGTCCGTCGCGGAAAGCGTGGCGCAGTTACCGACCGTTGTCGAGGCCTTCGATTCCAGTGACCCCGCGGCGACCATTCAGCCGTTGGCCGAACTGATCCGCAAGGCGTCCAGCGTGACGTACGTGGTCGTCACCGATCGGCAGGGCGTCCGCTACGCCCACCCCGATCCGGCACGCATCGGCGAGCGCGTCTCCACCGACCCGAGCGCCGCCCTGTCCGGCGAGGTCTTCGTCGGCACGGAGACGGGCACGCTCGGCACGTCGTTGCGCGCCAAGGTTCCGGTGCGCGCGAAGGACGGGCGGATCATCGGCATGGCCTCCGTCGGCGTCCTGGAGAGCCAGCTGTCCGACGACCTCGCGGAGGACCTGCCGGAGCTGATCGGCTGGCTGGCCGCCGCGGCACTGGTCGGCGTGCTCGGCGCGGCCCTGGTCACGCAGCACGTCCGGCGCCGCACGTTCCGGCTCGAACCGGCGGAGATCGCGCAGCTGCTGGAGACCAGGGACGCGATGCTGCACGGCATCCGCGAAGGCGTTGTCGCCGTTGACGACCAGGAGAAGCTGGCGCTGGTCAACGACGAGGCGATGCGCCTGCTCGGCCTGGTGGACGACCCGAGCGGACTTCCCGCGGCGGAGGTGCTCGACGACGGCCTGCTGGACCTGGCGCGCGACCACGACGACGTGGCGGACCGGCTCGTCCTGGCGGGAGAACGGGTTCTGGTCGCGAACAGGATGACGGCCAAGACCCACGACCGTGCCGTCGGCGTCGTGCTCACGTTGCGGGACAGGACAGAGCTGCACGACGCGTTGCGCGAACTGGACGGCCAGCGCACCGTCACCGAGGTGCTGCGCGCGCAGGCCCACGAGTTCTCGAACCACCTGCACGTCATCGGCGGCCTGCTGGACCTCGACCGCGGTGCCGACGCCGTCGCCTACATCGAACGGGTCGGCGGCGCCGGTTCGGTCACCGCGGACATCATCGACGGCGCGAACGCGGATCCCGCGCTGGCGGCGTTGCTGCTGGCGAAGTCCTCGACCGCGCACGAACGCGGTGTGGAGCTGAGGCTCGACCCGGACAGTTCGGTGGACACCCGCGCGGGCGACGACGCGTTGACCGTGCTGGGCAACCTGGTCGACAACGCGGTGGACGCCGTGGAGACCGGCGGCACCGTGCGCGTGCTGGTCCGCTCGTCGGCCAGCGGGGTGCGGGTGGTCGTGGACGACGACGGGCCGGGCGTGGCGGAGTCGCAACGCGGCAGGATCTTCGACCTGGGCGTGAGCTCGAAGGACGTCCAGGGCGCACACGGCAGGGGCATAGGACTTGCCCTGGTGTCTAGGGTGGTCACCCGGCGCAGTGGCCGGGTGGCGATCACCGACTCGGAGCTCGGCGGCGCGTCGTTCGAGGTGTGGCTGCCGGAAACGGGGAACCGATGAGCGTGCGGACGCTGGTGGTCGACGACGACTTCGCCGTGGCCGCGATTCACCGCGGGTTCCTGGAGGCGATGCCGGAGTTCGAGGTGGTCGGCGAGGCCCACCGCGGCGGCGAGGCGTTGCGTGCCGTGGAGGCGCTGCGACCGGACCTGGTGCTGCTGGACATCCACCTGCCGGACATGTCCGGGCTCGAGGTGCTGGCGAGGCTGCGCGCCCGCAACGGCCCGCCGGTCGACGTCATCGCGGTCACGGCCGCGCGGGAACGGGAGACCGTGCGGCAGGCCATGTCCAGGGGCGTCGACAACTACCTCGTGAAGCCGTTCACGCGCACGGCGTTCATGGACCGCATGCGGGAGTACCTCGCCCAGCGCATCGAGGTGCAGCGGCTCGGGCAGGTGCTGGACCAGGACGAGGTCGACCAGCTGATGCACCACCGCCCGCGCCCGCAGGTGGTGCCGAAGGGGCTGTCCGCCGTCACGCTGCGGCTCGTGATCGACGCGTTGCGGGACTGCGACAGCGACCTCTCGGCCCAGGAGGTCGGCGACAAGGCGGGGTTGTCCCGCGTCAGCGCGCGCCGGTACCTGGAGCACCTGGTGACGATCGGCAAGGCGGAGGTGCAGCCGCGCTACGGCATGGCGAACCGGCCGGCGCACGGGTACCGGCTGACCTGAGGTTCCGTTCTTCGGTCCCATCGCGTGCCTGCTCATCGGGCGTGGATCGAGTTCTGCACGGGCCAGATGGCATGATCGAGGACATGAGAACTGGGGGCAGGATTCTCGTGTTGCTGGCTGCGCTCGTCGGCCTGGTCGCGTGCGGCACACGTCCGGAGGCCCTGCCGGTCCCGGATCCGGTCCGCGCGCGACCGCTCTCGCTGACCACGCCGACCTCGGACGAACCGTCGTGCGACACCGGTGTGCGGTTCAGCGCGGGGTACACCGACGTGGCGGCGGGCCTGCGCGTGATGTCCGTCGAGGTCGTCAACTGCGGCACGCGGCCGGTCGAGCTCAACGGATACCCGCAGGTCAAGTTGCTCGACGAGAAGTGGCAGCAGCTGGACACCGAGATCGTTCACGGTTCGGGCGGGATCGCGTCGGTCGAGGGCTTCGACGACCCGCCGCAGCCGGTCACGGTCCAGCCGGGGGAGCGCGCGCAGAGTGCGTTCATGTGGCGGAACACGCACACTTCGATGGACCCGCCGCAGGTCGGCAGCCACGTCGACATCGCGGCCGGGCCGGGTGGCACGTGGCAGTCGTTGCTCCCGGCGTCGCAGGAGCGGGGCATCCTCATCGACCTGGGCAGCACCGGGCGTCTGGGCGTGCGGGCGTGGCACCGGTAGCCGTGCGGCGAGCGACGCCGGAGGACGCCCGGGCCGTCGCCAGGATCTGGTACCCCGGCTGGTGTGACGCGCACCTCGGCAACGTGCCGCAGCAGCTCGTCGACGCACGGCCGGAGACGACGTTCGAGCCACGCGCGTTGGAGCACGTCCAGCACACCACCGTTGCGACGGTGGACGGCGAGGTCGCCGGGTTCGTGATGGTCGTCGGCGACGAGGTCGAGCAGGTCTACGTCTCCGCCGACCACCGCGGTTCCGGTGTCGCGCGGGCGTTGCTGGCCGCCGCCGAGCAGGAGGTGGCGGCGAACGGGCACGCCAGCGCCTGGCTCGCGGTCGTCGCGGGCAACGTGCGGGCACGCCGCTTCTACGAGCGGCAGGGGTGGACCGACGAAGGTCTGTTCGGCCACCAGGCACCCCACCCGGACGGCCCGATCCCGGTCCCCGCGCACCGCTACACCAAGGCCGTGCGCCCGTGACCGGCGTGTTAATTCTTCCGGTGGTGGGACGTTCTCGTGTTCTCATGACGGCATGTCGACCACCGCACTCCTGAGCTTCACGTTCGTCGCGCTGCTGACCGTGGTGACGCCGGGCCTGGAGACCCTGCTGGTGCTGCGAACGGCGCTGCTGGTCGGCCGCCGTGCCGCGATGGGCGTGGTGGTGGGCAGCACGCTGGGATGCCTGGTGTGGGCGACCGCGGGCCTGGTCGGCCTGACGGCTCTGTTGCAGGCGTCCGAACTGGCTTACGACATCGTGCGCTGGCTGGGCGCGGGCTACCTGATCTACCTGGGCGTCAAGGCGTTGTGGAAGTCGCGGCGTCCGGTCGAACTGGACGAACCCGCACCCGTGCCTTCGGTGCGCGCGGCCGTCCGCGTCGGACTGTTGACGAACCTGCTGAACCCGAAGCCCGGCGTCTTCTACATCTCGTTGCTGCCGCAGTTCCTGCCCGTGGGACAGCCCGCGTGGGGCGGCGTGCTCGTGGCGATCCACCTCGGTATCGGCCTGGTGTGGTTCCCGATCCTGATCACGGCGGCAGGTCGCGCCCGTGCTTTCCTGCTGCGCCAACGGGTTCTGTTCGACCGCCTGTCCGCGTCGGCGCTGATCGCGTTCGGGCTGAAAACGGCTGCGGACGCGCGCTGATCCCGCAACCTGTCAGACCTCCTCGCTAGTATTGATTTTGGGGGAACCCGGCGGGCGCCGTGTGTGTGGTGCATCGTTGTGCGTGGGCCTGAATCGTGCTCAACCCGAGGTCGGCGTCTTCTACCTGTGTCGTTGCTGCTGCAGTTCATGCCTGCCGGTCAGCCCGGCTGAGGTGCGGCCCGCGTCGCCATCCGGCCTGGTGCGGCTGCCGATCCTGGTCGCGCCCGCACTTTCCCTTTGCGGCAACAGGTTCTGCTGGACAGCCTCACCGCGTCCGTGGTCGTGGCATTGGGTCTGAAACCGGCGTGCTAGGCCTCGCCGGTCGCCGAACGGTGCCACGCCGCGAGCGCCATCCGGTTCGGCAGTCCCAGCTTCACGCGGATGTTGACCACGTGCCGGTCCGCCGTCCGCGGCGAGATGAACAGCCGGGCACCGATCTGCCTCGACGTGAGCCCCTCGGCGACCAGTCCCGCGATGGTGAACTCCTGCCTGCTCAACCCTCCTGGCAATGCGGGCTTGGCCGGGCGGCGTTCCGAGTCGGGCACCGGTTCGAGGGCGAACTCCATGGCCTGTTCCTGCCGCAGGTCCGCGCCCAGCGTCGTGATGACCGGGTAGTCGTCGCCGAGCGCGCGGCGGACGGTGCGGTCGGTGCGTTCCAGCAACTTGTGGAACGGGCGCATGGTGCTCAGCGAGATCCGCGTGACCCGTTCCTGCGACCGCAACGCACCGAGCAGCCGTGCCGCGCGGTCGAACGCGCCGAGTTCGGCGCACGCGCAGGCGAGCAACCACAGGCTGAACGCCGGGCCCCAGGTGTCGCCGAGCGCCAGCTGGATCCGCAACGCCTCCACCGCGAGTGGATGCACCTGTGCCGGATCGCCGTGCAGCAGTTCGTAAAGACCCTCGTGCCACAACGCCCAGGCGCGCGACCAGTGCACGTCGTCGTGCTCGGCCAGTCTGGTCGTGGCCTTGTCCGCGGCCTCGACGTCCAGCAGGAAACACGTCGCCATCGCGTGCATCAGCTCGGCGAAGTACGTGTCACCCGGCGACGCGTACTGGCGGCAGAGCTCGACGACGTGGGCGTACAACGGCACGCAGTCCGGTGATCCCTCGACGAAGAAGAGATGCGTGGCTTCGGCGAAGACCAGGTTCAGGTCCGTGATCGGTGACCGGGGCAGCGCGCTTGCCTCGGTGATCAGGACGGTCGCGGCTGCCATGTCGCCGCGCGCCTGGGCCACGAACGCGCAGTGCGCCAGCAGCGACGTCCGCAACGGTGCCTCGGTGATCACCTCACGGGCCATCGCCAGCAGGTCCCAGGCCTGGCCGAGCAGGCCCGCGACGGACGTGAACCGCGTGCGTTGCACGTTCATCGCCATCGTCGCGCCGGTCTCGGCCAGTTCGGCGGTCTTCAACGCACACGTGATGGCGGCACGGATGTTCGGCCACTCCTCGCGCACCCGGCCCAGCCACACCACCTCGTCCGGCGAGAACCACGAGCGGGCCGCTTCGTCGACGAACGTGCTGTAGTACAGCGCGTGTCGTCGTAGCGGCTCGTTGGCGTCCACGAGCAGACGAGCACCGAACTCCGAGACGCTGCCCAACATCCGGTAACGAGTGTGTCCGGTGACGGGGCTCGTTGTCGCCACCACGATCGACGCGCGCACGAGTGCCGACAACGGCTCCAGCACGTCCGTTCCCGCCACCGCTTCTGCCGCGGCGAGGTCGAAGTCCGCGGGAAGCACCGACAGCGTCGCCCACAGCTGTCGTTCCTCGGCCGTGCAGCGTGCAGCGGTCCAGTCGAGCACCTGCTCGAGCGTCACGTCGTCGGCGAGCGCCTCATCCGGCCGCGCGGCCACGAGGTCGATCGCCAGAGGTGATCCGCTCACCCGCGGCGGGACGCCCTGGCCCGCCCGTTCCAGGAACAGCTCCGAGGAGTCCTCGTCGCTCATCGGCGGCACCCGCAGCAGGTGCTCGCCGTAGACACCCAGAGGCTCGCGCGACGTCGTGAGGATCCTCAGCCCTTCGCAGTCCCGCAACAAGTGGTGCACGAGATGCCGAACCGCGTCCAGCAGGTGCTCGCAGTGGTCCAGAACGAGCAGCAAGTTCTTGTCGTACAACGACTCCACGAGCCGGCCGAGCCCGGAGTCCTGCGAGTTGTCGATGATGCGCAGCTCGGCCGCGACAGTCCTGGCGAGCAGCGCGGGATCCTTCAGGTCCGCGAGCCGCACCTCCCGGACACCGTGCTGGAACGCCGAAGTCCGCGCCATCGCACGGCCGGTCTCCTCGGCGATGCGCGTCTTCCCGATGCCCCCGGCGCCCACCAGCGTGACCAGCCGGGCTCGGCCGAGGAGCCCCTCGGTGTCGGCGAGCACGGCACGGCGGCCGATGAACGTCGTGGTCTGGGCAGGCAGATCGCCCCGCACGGTCATCGGCGCATCTTCGCTCAGCGGCGCTCCGGTGTGAGGACGAGCATCACCTCTCCACCCTTTCGGTCTAGTGAGTTCGACCGGCTGTGGCCACGCGTCCACGGGTGCGGATGATCATCTTGGTCGCGAGGCGAAGTCCCTGGCGCGCGTTGAGGTGCGGGAGGTACGCGCGGCTCACGGCGTTCGCGATGCGTGGCAGTGCCGCCGAGTCCGGGTACGCCATGAACATCGGCCGGTACTTCGGCTGGAACTTCGCCTTGAACGCGAACAGCGAGCGGAACCCGTACACCGGCTCCAGCACCTGTCCGGTCAGATCCAGGACGCGCTGCAACGCCCGCGGACGTTCGCCGCGGTCCAACCGTGCCAGTGGCGCCCCCGACAGGCTCAGGAACCGCGCGCCCTCGGCCTGGAGCTGTTGCGCCGCGGAGGCGATCAGGAACTCCATCGAGCCGCGGAAACCGTGCGTGCGGCGGCGCATGAAGTCGAGCGTCCACCCGATGACCTCACCGTCGGCGTACACGGGCAGCCAGCTCGTGATGCCGTGCACCGTGCGGTCGCCGTCCACCGCGATCAGGCAGCGCACACCGTCGCCGGTGAGCTCTTCCAGGCCTCCCAGCGTGAAGCCCATCTCGGGCAGGCCCTTGTCCGCCACCCACTCCGCCGAGATCGACCGGATCTGGTCGGTGATCGCGAACGGCGCGTCGGCGTACGTGCACCACTCGGCGGTGATGCCGGCCTTCGCGGCCTTGTTCAGCGCCGTGCGGACGTCCTGCCACTTCTTGCCCGTGAAGCTCAACGTGTCCAGCTCGATCACGGTGTCCTCGGCGACCTGCACCGCGGACCACCCGAGACCTTCCACCGCCTCCCTCGTCTCGGCCCCCACGCTGTAGAGGCACGGCGTCCACCCGTTGCGCGCGCAGAACTCCGCGAACCCGCGCACGGCCTCGACGCGCGCCGGACCGATCGGATCGCCGACGGTCAGCGCGATCGTCGCCACCACCCGGTACGCGATCGCGGTCTCACCGTCGGGCGTGAACCAGTACTGGTTGCCGCGCCACGTCGTCATGTACGACAACGACGAACCGCCGTAGCGCTGCATCAGTTCGCGCGCGTGCTCCGCCTCCTTCTCGCACGAGGACGGCCACGCACGCCACGACGCCATCAGCAGACCGGCCAGCACGATCAGCCAGAACACCACGCCCGTGTACTCGAACAGCAACGCGCCGAGGAAGCCCTCCGCCGAGAACTGCAGCGGCACCAGGCCGAGCAGGTAGCCCGGCGGCAGGAACCGCGTCGGCAGGTCCGCGAGCAGCGCGGCGAAACCCGGCTCCGGCGTGAACTGGTCGCGGACCAGGTACCCGCCGAAGACGTACAGCGCCGACAGCAACGCGACGCTGCCGACCGTGAACCGCCAGAACTTCCTGACGGCGTGCCGAGGCAGACGCACGGCGAAGTGGTCGCGCGTCAGCAACAGCACGATCGTGATCGCGAGCGGCACCAGCATCGGAATGCTGAACGAGAACACGACCTCCAACGCGCCGATGTCCGGGATCTGCGCGGCGTCCACGACGTACCACCCGATGAACGAGCCGTACGCCACGTTGCACACCAGCGCCGACCACCACGCGAACCGGCGGCCGCGGCGCAGCCCTTCCGCCAGCACGAGCAGCAGCAACGCGGGCAGCAGCGACATCACGAGCGCGGGGAACCGGCCGTACGACAGCTGGATCATCATCGTCCGGCACAGCTCGACCGCGTCCGAGCCGCAGACCGCGTCGACGTCGTCCTGCACCGGCTGCGCGACCGCCACGACGTCCGCGAACCACCACAGCGGCCCGTTCGGCGACGGCGACATCATCGCCACCACCGGTCCGAGCGCCGACGCCGCGAGCAGCAACGCCACCAGCACACGCGTCTCCTGGAACGAGCGCGCCTTGTGCGCCGCGCCGCTCCTCAGGAACAACGCCCCGATCACGAGCCCGGCCACGCCACCGGACAGTCGGAGCAGATCTTCGAGCCAACCCGAGTACAGGGTAAGGACCAGCACCGACAAGATCATCATCAGGCGTACGCGACGCCTCCACGGCGACGGCATCCGGAACGTCAGCGCGAGCGCCAGGCCCACCCCGCCGATCGACGGCCCCGCGGCCACCTCGCCCACGAGCGACTCGAGCCACGACCAGTGCACGTCCCGCCCGATCAGCACCACCCCGAGGCCGAGGAACGAGCCGATCACGTGCGAGGACAGGAAGATCGCCGCGGTCCGCAGCGCGCCGAACGAGCGCTCGGCCAGCACCCCGAACACCAGCAGCACGACGGTCGTCGCCACGTAGCCCAGCAGGTCCATCGACCACAGCGCCGAG
The DNA here is from genome assembly GCF_000974445.1 of Lentzea aerocolonigenes. Classification (GTDB taxonomy): domain Bacteria; phylum Actinomycetota; class Actinomycetes; order Mycobacteriales; family Pseudonocardiaceae; genus Lentzea; species Lentzea aerocolonigenes. Next base: position 171,077 of record NZ_BBOJ01000017.1, on the reverse strand, counting down.
GTGAACACGGTCCACAACGGACTCTCGGTGCCGAACCCGACGCGTGCGAGCAGCTCGTCGTTCGTTTTGCCGATCGCGCCGGTCAGCGCCCCGACCGTCCAGAAGACGATCAGGAACGCGCACGTCAGGGGAGCGGTGCGGAACAGCCGCGTGATCATCTGACCAGTCCTGTTCGCTGCGCGAGCCACGGCAGGGAGCCGTACAGGCCCGGCCGCCACACGTTCCAGTCGTGTCCTCCCGGCAGTTCCTTCCACAGCACGTCCATTCCGGCCTTGCGACAGGCCTCGAACACCTCGGCTCCCGCCGGGCGGTAGACACCGTCGTCCTTGCCGGCCACGATCACGCCCGCGAGCTGCGGGAACCGTTGCTTGGCGAGGATGTCGAGAGGGTTGACGCGGCGGAATGCCGCCTCGTCGCCGCCGAACGCGGCCTTGACCGTCTCGGCGCGCGTCCCGAGCGTGGGCTCGCGCTGGCCGGACAGGTCGATGAAGTTTCCGTACACGTCAGGCGCGCGCACTGCGAGCTGAAGAGAGCACGTGCCGCCCTGTGAGAGTCCTGCGACCGTCCACGCCTCACGGCGTTCGTCGACGGTGAGCCGTTCCTTGATCCACTTGGGTACGTCGCGGGTCAGGTACGTCTCCGACTGGCCCAGCTTCGAGTCGAGGCACAGCGGGTTCGCGGTGAGCGAGCCGAGCGAGTCCGGCATCACGACGATCGGCGCGAGACCGTTGTGGGCGCGCGCGAACTCGTCCATGTTGTCGGAGATCCGGCCGGCGTCGTACCAGTCGCGAGGTGACCCCGGCTGACCTGCCAGCAGGACCAGCACCGGCAGCCGCGGGCGTGGTTTCACGGCGTAGGCGGGCGGCAGGTAGACCCAGGCTGGACGGCCCTTGAGCGCGCCCGGGATCTCGGTCTCGGACAGCGTGCCCTTCTCCGGCAGGTCCGCCGGACTCCAGACCTCGGCCAGCTTCTTGCCGGGAGGCACCACGAGCTCCTCTGCGACCGGGACGCTGTCCGGCAGGTCGACGCTCGGGTTGTTGAACACCTCGAGCGCGGCCCGTGACGTCGGGTACAGCCCGTAGTACGCGTTCGTGGCCGTCAGCGCGCCGGAGATGACGGCGACGGCCGCGACCACGGTCAGCACACGCCCGTACCAGCGCGACGGGCGCAGCCGTGCCACGCCCAGGCTGACGGCCACCAGTGCCGCGCCCAGCCACACCATAAGGATGATCGGCATCGGCTCGGGCCACGGTTTCCACAGGTGGTTGATGACCAGCGTCAGCCCGGTGACAGCGAGCGCGCACGCCAGCACGACGATCGGCAGCACACGGACCCACCAGGTCCGGTTCTTCCTGATCGCGAGATAGGTCAGTGCGAGAGCGGCCGCGACGGTGGCGGCCTTCGGGATCGGTCCGTTTATCAGCGACAGATCCAACGGGCTGAGCATGCCTCTGATTCTTCAGGAACCCTTCAGCATCGTGCATCGGAGGTTCGTCTTAGTTCAGAGGCGTGAACATCAGCCTAAAGGTTGACAACCGCTCAGCCGGATGGCGCGTCGCGCCACGCGTTCGTCAGCACCCGCAGCGCGTCGGGGTGCTCGGCGATCTCCGCAGCACGGGACAAATCGGACTCGGCCATCCCCAGCTCGCGCAGTGATGTTGCCACACCGAAGCGCACGGCCGTGTCGTGAATGCGTTCAGCGAGGTCGGACGGTGCTGTGTGGGAGAGCAACGCCGTGTGTGTGGCGGCGTGCGGCAATCCGAACGTACCGCCCAAAACGTGTGCGAGCTTGTGGTGCAGTCCCATGGGGACGGAGGCGAGGCAGGTGCCCGCGAGCCAAGCCGAGCACAACAACTCCGTCCGCGCATCCACAGTGGACGGGTTTCCGCTCAAAGCGTGCAAAACGCCCTCGATGGCCTTCGTCGCGATGGCGTCGATCAACGGGTTCTCGTTGCCTCTCGCGGTGACGGCGTGCGCCAGAGCGTTGAACGCGCTGGTCACCGTGACGTCGAGCGGCAGGTCCAGCGTCAGGTCGACGTCGTAGATCACCGTGTCCGGCTGGATCGCGGCGTCGCGCCGGGTCTTCTTCAGTCCCCCGGAGGTCTCGCCGAGCACCGGCGTGACCTCGGGCCCGGCGTAGGTCGTGGGAATGATGATCTGCGGCACGCCAGCGCGCACCGAGAGCGCCTTCGACAGCCCCGTGCTCGATCCGCCGCCGACCGACACCACGCAGTCCGCACCGTGTTCGTGCAACGACGAGAGCGCGCGCTCTGTGACCTCGACCGGCGTGTGCATCGCGGCGCCCGTGAACCGCGTCGCGAGCAGGGAACCGAGCTCGGCCGCTACCTTGTCGCCGCCGTGCCGGGCGATCAGCAGGACCCTCGTCGCGCCGAGCCGTCCGGCCTCCTCGCGCACGGAGGCGGCGGTGCCGCGGCCGAAGACGACGCGTGTGCGCGCGGGTTCGAAGGTGAAGCTCACGAAGGTCGACTATTCGCCGCGATGTGTCGCCGCCGCAACCTGGCTAGGATCAATCCTTTTGGCTCTGACGGGTGACTTCGTCACTCCTTAGCGTGAAACTTCATGAAGCGTGTTCGTGTTGTAGTGGCGTTAGCAGGGGCCCTGACCTTGACGCCAATCCCTGCCACAGCGGCGACACCGGCGTTCACCCTGTCCGGCGGCGTGTCCGCCCCGATCCACTCGATGGCCGACGCGGTCCGCGAGACCGTCTACGTCGACTCCGGCCTCGACCTCGACGGCGACGGCACCCGCGACCGGGTGGCCGCCGACATCATCAGGCCGTCCACGACCGGGCGCGTGCCCGTGATCATGGAGGCCAGTCCCTACTACCAGAGCACGGGGCGCGGCAACGAGAGCGAGGTCAAGACCTACGACTCCGCCGGTGTGCCGGTGAAGTTCCCGCTCTTCTACGACAACTACTTCGTGCCGCGCGGCTACGCCGTCGTGCTCGTCGACTTCCTCGGGACGAACCGGTCGCGCGGCTGCGTCGACGTCGGCGGCCAGTCGGAGATCGCGTCCGGCACCGCCGTGATCGACTGGCTCAACGGCCGGCGCACCGGTTACACGACCCTGACCGGGAGTGCGACCAAGTCGGCGTCGTGGTCGACCGGAGCCGTCGGCATGATCGGCAAGTCGTGGGACGGCTCGATCGCGAACGGCGTGGCCTCCACCGGCATCGACGGCCTCAAGACGATCGTGCCGATCGCGGGCATCAGCCGTTGGTACGACTGGTTCCGCTCGGACGGCGTCGCCTACCCCAGCTACAGCTCGCCGACCGGCCTGGGTTCGCAGTTCGAGAACTCCAACGCGCGCTCGCGATGTGGTGCGGTGCGCACGCAGATGACGAACGGTTCCCCTGCCAATGGTGACTACACGGCGATGTGGCAGGCACGTGACTTCGTGCGCAACGCCTCGCGCGTGAAGGCGTCGATCTTCGCGATCCACGGCCAGAACGACCTCAACGTGAAGACGTTGCAGTTCGGCCAGTTCTGGGACGCCGTGCCCGCGACGGTGCCGAAGAAGCTGTGGTTCTCGCAGACCGCGCACGTCGACCCGTTCGACTTCCGGCGTGCCGAGTGGGTCTCCACGCTGCACCGCTGGTTCGACCGCTGGCTGCTGGACGTGCCGAACGGCATCGAGAACGAGGCGCAGGTGTCCTCGGAGCGCGAGCCGGATCAGTGGGCGGACGACGCGACGTGGCCACCGGCGGGCACCGTCAGCACCGTGTTGCGTCCTTCTTCTTCGGGACTGGGTACGGCACCCGGCACGGGCACGGCCGCATTCACCGACAACGGCAGTGCGACGCCATCCACCTGGCTGTCCGGCTCGAACACCGGCCGGGTGATCTACTCGACGGCACCGCTGACGTCGGAACTGCGCGTCGCGGGCACGTCGTCGATCACGGTCGGAGTGTCGTCGTCCACGCCGACCGCGCACCTCACGGCGTACCTCGTCGACTACGGCCCTGCTCGCGTGCGGACCGGTGAGGGCATCCGGACGCTGACCACGGAGTCGTGCTGGGGTGAGAGCCGCACAGGCGATGACGCCTGTTACCGCAACACCGAAGCGACGGCGGGCAACGTCGACGCGCAGGTCATCGCGCGCGGCTGGGCGGACCTCGCGAACTACGAGTCGGTCTCGGTCACGCGCACGATCACGCCAGGAACCAAGTACCGCATGACGTTCCGACTGTCCACAACGGACCACGTGATCCCGGCGGGGCACCGGCTGGGCCTGCTGATCGGCGGCACTGACTCGAGCGCGATCGTGCGGCCGAGCCAGCTGCCGAGGCTGACCGTCGACCTGGCGGACACGTCGGTGCGGATCCCGTTGCGCGGCTCGGTGCCGTCCGCGTCGGCCGCTCCGCTGGTCGCCAACAGCGTTTCCGCTGGTACGAAGGGCGAGTTGGGCTAGCGGTCCAGACTGTCGGTGCTGCTCGCTAGCATCGGCGCCATGGGTTCAACCGACGGTGCCGTTCTCGGAGACGCGCTGCAAGTCCTGCAGCGCGTCTTCGGGTATCCCGAGTTCCGCGGCGACCAGGCCGCCATCGTGGAGCACGTGGTCGCGGGTGGCGACGCGCTCGTGCTGATGCCGACCGGTGGTGGCAAGTCCCTGTGCTACCAGGTCCCCGCCCTGGTCCGGTCCGGCACCGGTGTGGTGGTCTCACCGCTCATCGCGCTGATGCAGGACCAGGTGGACGCGTTGCGCGCTCTCGGTGTGCGCGCGGGCTTCCTGAACTCGTCGCTGTCCTGGGACGAACGCCGGATGGTCGAGGCGGAGTTCGTCAACGGCGAGCTCGACCTGCTCTACCTGGCGCCGGAGCGCCTGACGTCCGAGGCGACCCTGCGCCTGCTGGACCAGGGTGAGATCGCCCTGTTCGCGATCGACGAGGCGCACTGCGTCTCCCAGTGGGGCCACGACTTCCGGCCCGACTACCTCTCGCTGACGCAGCTGCACGAGCGCTGGCCGAAGGTTCCGCGCATCGCCTTGACGGCCACCGCGACGGAGGCGACGCGCCAGGAGATCCTGACGCGGCTCGACCTCTCCGACGGCCGCCAGTTCGTCTCGAGCTTCGACCGCCCGAACATCCAGTACCGCATCGTTCCCAAGAAGGAACCCAAGAAGCAGCTCCTCGACCTGCTGCGCGGCGAGCACCAGGGCGACGCCGGCATCGTGTACTGCCTGTCCCGCGCGTCCGTGGAGAAGACCGCCGAGTTCCTGGTGGCCAACGGCATCGAGGCGCTGCCGTACCACGCGGGGCTGGACGCGTCGGTGCGCCAGCGCAACCAGGCCCGGTTCCTGCGCGAGGACGGCCTGGTCATGGTCGCCACGATCGCGTTCGGCATGGGCATCGACAAGCCGGACGTCCGCTTCGTCGCCCACCTCGACCTGCCGAAGTCCGTCGAGGGCTACTACCAGGAGACGGGCCGGGCGGGCCGCGACGGCCTCCCGTCCACCGCCTGGCTCGCGTACGGCCTGTCCGACGTGGTGCAGCAGCGCAAGATGATCGAGTCGTCGGAAGGCGACCTGGCCTTCCGACGCCGCTCGCAGGCGCACCTCGACGCGATGCTCGCCCTCTGCGAGACGATCTCGTGCCGCCGCACCATGCTGCTCGACTACTTCGGCCAGACCGGCGTGCCCTGCAACAACTGCGACACCTGCCTGACGCCGCCCGAGTCGTGGGACGGCACGGTCGCCGCCCAGAAGATCCTGTCCACGGTCTGGCGCCTGCGCAAGGAACGCAACCAGAAGTTCGGCGCGGGCCAGGCGATCGACATCCTGCTCGGCCGCAAGACCGCCAAGGTCATCCAGTTCGACCACGACCAGCTCAGCACGTTCGGCATCGGCGAAGACCTGAACGAGAGCGAGTGGCGCGGCGTGGTCCGCCAACTCCTGGCCCAGGGCTTCCTGGCCGTGGAGGGCGAGTACTCGACCCTGGTCCTCACCGAGAGCAGCGCGGACGTCCTGGCCCGCAAGCGCGAAGTGAAGCTGCGCAAGGACCCGACCCCCACCCGCTCGACCACGCGCACGGCCACCGCCTCCGCCGCCAAGCCGAAGGTGGACCTCCCGGCCGAAGCCGCCCCGCTGTTCGAGGTCCTGCGCGAATGGCGAGCCCAGCAGGCCCGCGAGCAGAGCGTCCCGGCCTACGTGATCTTCCACGACGCCACCCTGAAAGCCATCGCCGCCTCCCGCCCCACCTCGCTGACCGAACTGGGCGCCGTGAGCGGCGTGGGCCAGGCCAAACTGACCAAGTACGGCGACCAGATCCTGGAAGTGGTGTCCGGCAGCGCCCCCACCTCAGCCCCATCAGCCGGCGCCGTACCGCCACCGACCGCACCCAAGCCCAAGCCGAAGACCACGACCACGGGCGGCGCGGCGTGGGGGTCGAGCAGCGACGCGGCAGACGAGTGGCCGGAACCGGAGGAGCCGGACGAGCCGCTGGACTGGTGACGCCGACGGATCGCCGGCCGCAGCCACGGGAGCACCCCGACCTGGCCTCGTCCGACCCGGCCTCGTTCGGCGCGGGTGGCGCCCTATCCGCGCAGGTCAGGCACGAGCACGGTGGCAACCGGCGGAGCCGACGGACTGGTGACGGCGTCGAATCGCCAGACGTGGCCACAGGAGTGCCCCTGCCAGCCTCGGTCGGTGCGGTGTGAGCCGCTCGGCGAGATGGAAACCGGGGGAGCCGGACGAGCCGCCGGACTGGTGACGGCGGCGGACCTCTGCCCGCCGGGTACGGTGCCAGGGGACTGTCCAACTCCGGCTCGACCGGCTTGGAACGGGGGTCGAGCGGCGACGCGCGAGACGACTGACCGGAACTGAACGAGCCAGTCGGGCCGCCGGACTGGTCACAGCCGCCAATCCCGGTTCTGCATCGCGCCGGAACTCGGACCCCTCCACCCATCCCAGCCGCTCACCAACGCCACGGGCACACGTCGTGCTGCCGAGCCTCGACCAAACCCGCACCCGGCCACCTCAGAACCCCGGAATCCGGCGAGCGCCGCCCACTCGGACTCACGAACCAGGCCGCCGCCCGGACGACGTCGCCTCAGGTCACCTTCTCGATCTGCGCTCGCTTGATCACGTTCTTCCCCGACTCACCGACCAGCTCGAACGCCGCGCTGTTCAGCACCACGCAGCCCGACCCGACCCCGATGATCCGCACGGTGGTCTGCCGTCCGTTGTCGAGGTTGGTCACCCGCACGGAGGTCCCGACCGGAAGCTGCGACGAGAACGCGCCGGCCGCTCCGCCCACCGCCGACAGCCCGACCGTCGCGCCGTCGCACACGACCTGACCGACCACACCTGTGGCCCGGGCTCGGGACGTCGAGGATCGGGCTGGCGAGGGTGCCGGCGCATTTCCCACGATCTCCACGCGGACGCGCCGGAGAACGTTTTCCGCCACTGCCCGTCCCGAATTCGTCGACTGCAGCGAATCGAAAGCGGCGGTGTTCAGCACAGCGCAGCCGGGGGAAACTCCGTTCACCACAGCGGTGATCGCTCGTCCGTTGGCGAGATTCGTGATCCGCAAGTGGGTTCCGGCAGGGAACTGGTCCGAGAACACACCGGCGGGCCCGGTGGAACTGATCGAACTCAGCGGCTGCCCCGAGCACACCTCCTTGCCCGTGACCCCCGTCTGCGTTGCAGGGGAACCGGATCCGGCAAGGGCGAAGGCCGTACCCCCGACGGCAGCGGCGACCGAGACCACCCCGGCGGCCGCGATCCAGCCCTTCGACCAGCGCATGCGCAACACCCGACCTTTCTGTCAGGCCGTACGGCCCGCAGATGTGGACGGTTCAACGACGCGTGGCTCGAACCAGCGCGGTTGGGTCACACGACGCCAGGTGATCGCGCAGGGCCACGTGTGCGAAGCGGTACTCGCCGTCGACTCGGGTGAGCAGCAGCCGGTCCTGGGCGAGGTGCAGCAAAGCCTTGCGGCGGAACGACAACTCGCCCAGCGACAGCGGACGGGTGACGCCCTCGGCGGCGACCTCGGCGAGTGCGTCGAACGGCCAGACGTAGTCGCGGGCTGCGGTCGGCGTCACCAGAAGGCCCAGCGCCACGCCCAGGGCGGTGCCCCAGGATCCGGTCGCGCCGAGCCCGCTCAGAGCACCGACCAATCCGAGAACCGGTACGGCGGGTTGGATCCACCACGCGCGTCCGATCCGCATGCGCTGTTGTTGCGCCGTTCGCACCGTGCGCCACACACGTCCCACGGCGGCGGCGAACACACCGCCCGCCACGCCTGCCGAGAAACCCATTCCCATGCCGGCCACCACGACGTACGGGCCGGTCCAAATCATTGAGACGCCTGGCACGGCGGCGATCATCACCGCCCACGGCGCGGGCGCATCACCCGGTACGAAGCCCAACGCCAAAAAGAATGACGCCACCACCACGAACACGTACGCGACGAAGTACGGCCACGGCGTTCCAATACCGCCCAACCACAAACCGGCGAGCCCGACCATGAATCCGGCCAGCACACCCGCCAGGAATGCGAGCGCGGCGGTGATGATGCCGTGCGCGCGTCCAGGCGGGTGGAAGACGTGCGGAAGTTTGTTCACGAGAACCAGCAACGACGAAGCCGCCACCACGAACGCCAACGCCGGCCAAAGACCGAGTCGCAGCCCTGTCAGGAACGCCACCGCGCACACTCCACCGGCGTATGCGGCGGGCACCGCGCGCACGAACAGCAACCACAACGGACGCGTGGGCAACAGTGGTAGCCACGCACGGCGGTGAGGCATGTGCACGGGCGCACCGAGGTCCGGCCGGCCCAACCGCGCGAGGAACTTCAACGCGCGGATCGTGGGGCCCGCAGCGCGTTGACCGGAAAGCCGTTCTACGACGAAGGAACCCACGAAGTCGGTGCCGATCGTGTCGACCTGCTTGTCCAGGTGCGTCAGCGCCAGCAGGTTCAGTGCCAGCGGTGAGTCCAGCCGTTCCCAGATCTCCGGGGTCAGGGCTGCTTCCAGGCTGTCGAGACGAGGGCTGACCGACGCGATGTACTCCAGCACCTGACCGCGTGACAACGGCTCGACGAACACCGACGGCAGGTTCTCGATCGAGGCCGTCGAGCAGACGACCGAGGCGAACGGCGCCAGTTCGGACTCGCAGTGGGCGCGGTCGACGCGCGGCACCTCGTCCAGGCCGTCGATGAGCACGACCACCCGCTCGCGTCGCAGCCAGATCGTGCCCGCCGAGCGGCTGATGCCGTAGCGGTGGTTCATCTCGCGCAACAGCCACGCCGTGAACTCAGTGGGCTTGCGCGTGCCGTACGCCCGCCACGTCGCCAAGTCCACGACAACGGGGATGGGCGCCTCCGGGTCGTTGCGCGCGCGCTCGACCAACACGAGGCAAAGCTCTCGCAGCAACGTCGAACGTCCGCTGCCCACAGGGCCGACCAGCACCATGGTGTGGCCGAGCCGGTCGTAGACGGCCTCCAGGTCCGTGGAGGACATCGCCTCACCCTCCGCCCGCACGGACAGCCGCGGCTGCCGCAGGACGCCGAGCTTGATCTGCGTCTGCGCGGCCAGCGACGCGGAGAGCAACGCCTTCACCTGCGACTCGACCCGCCCGAGAGCGGCGGTCCGGTTGCTGGTCTCGTGGCCTCGGACACGTTCCCAGATCGCGAGCCCCGCGGCGACGAGCACCATCACCCCGACCGCGGGCCAGAGCCACCTGCCGAACGTCCCGAAGAACTCCGGCACGGCCCCGCCGGTGCTCACGCTGATGGCGGCTGGGAGCAGTAAAACGACGGTGACCAGGCACAACGCGGCCAGTGCGGTCAGCCGCGCAGCTCTTGTCACCCCGCTCGGATCCACCTTCACCTCCGCGATCCCGGCGAACGACGGTAACCGGGTCGCCGGGATCGCGGAAGTGACTCAGAGGCGCTGCCAGAGGGAAGCCGCGTTCGGTGGCTCCCAGGTCGCGATCGACGTGTGCGCCTGCAGGCACTGGTAGCCCACTCCGGCGTAACTCACACGCGAACCAACCGCATAAGCAGTCCCAGGCGCCCACGCTGGGTAGGTCCCGCCGCCTGGAGGTTCAGTCGTTGTGGTGGTTCCGCAGGCTCCGAACACCTCGAACTCCCAGAACGAGAATCCGTACACGGTAGCTCGCTGCGTGCCGTTGAACCTCACGTAGCGCGCGGAACCGGAAACACCGATGTCCTCCACCCCGCCCGAGCCGGTCAGCGTGGAATAGGCCTCACGCCACGAACTGCCGTTGTCGGACAGCTGGATCGAGTACGCCCGCCCGTACGCGGCCTCCCAGGTGATCCGCACCCGCGACAGGGCGCGCGAGGAACCTAGGTCGACCTGCCACCAGTGCGGTTCGCTGTGCGCCGACGACCAGCGCGTCGCCCCCGAGCCGTCCACCGCGAACGCCGCCGCCTGGTTCCCGCTCTCCACACTGGACGCCGACGTCGGCCGGTTCCGCGAGAGCAGCGGCCCGCACGTGGGCGGAGGAGTCGTGGTGGTCGTGGGCCCACCACCACCGGACCCCCGAGTCCACACACCCACGTAGTCGACGACCATCGGCACGCCCGGCACGATCCCGGGACCCGGCGTGCGCGTGCCGGAGTAGTTGTCGGGGAACTCGCCGCCGATCGCGACGTTCAGGATGATGAAGTACCCGGCGTGACCGGTCATCTGGTTCCACGTGTCCGCGGGCAGCTGGTTCTGGTTCACCTGGTGGAACAACTCGCCGTCCACGTACCACCGCAACTGCTGCGGTGAGACCGAGGCGTCCCACTCGAAGCGGTACGTGTGGAAGCCGGCCTGGCAGGAGGCGCCGGGACACGGACGGTTGTTCGCGATGCCGTTCTTCTCGTTGCACGGCCCGCCAGGCGAGACACCGCAGTGCAGCACGCCCCACACGCGGTTGACGCCGTTGACGTTCTCCATGATGTCGAACTCGCCGACACCGGGCCAGTTCCACCAGTTCCCGCGGTACGGCGAACCCAGCGCCCAGAACGCGGGCCAGTACCCCAGCGCCGCCGCGCCGGAGACGTTCGGCATCTGGATCCGCGCTTCCATCCGCAGGACACCGCCGCCCGGCGCCTTGAAGTTCTGCGCGTTCGTCTCGATGCGCGCCGACGTCCAGTTGCCCGCTCCGTCACGGCGTGGCGTGATGCGCAGGTTTCCGCCGCCGTCGAGCGAGACGTTCGCGGGGTTGTTCGTGTGCGCGGCGATCTCACCGGTGCCCCAGTTCGCGGGACCGCCTGGATAGCCGTGCCCGAGCGAGAAACGCCAGTTCCCGTTGTTGGGCAACGAGTTCGCCGGTCCGGTGAAGTCGTCGCCGAACACCTGCGTCCACCCGGCAGGGGGAGGTGGAAGCGCGGCGTTGGTCTGCTGGGCGACAGCGACCAGCGCGCTTGCGGTGAGCACGCCGGCCGCTGCCAGTGCGATGGATGTTCGTTGTCGAGTGAGCCTCATTGCCAACCCTCCGAACGAGCGCGTGAGAGCGCTCCCACGGATGATGGTGGCAGGTGTGTCAACGGTGAGGAGGCATCACTTCCCGCGGTACCGGTTTCGTGCGATCACTGCTGCTGACCGCCGAAATTCCGGAGGCCTTCCTTGAGCTTGTCCTCGCCCTTGTCGATGTGCTCGCTGTGCTTGCCGCCGGTCTTCTCGTCGGCGAACTGCCCAGCGCGCTCGACACCCTGGTCGACCTTGTCGCCGTGCTGGCCGATCAGGTCCTTGGCCTTGTCCTTCAGTTCATCGAAGCCCATGACTGCATCACCTCCCGATGCAGTTCGGGTACCCGGTCTGGTACCCGGCACACCTCACTGGATCGAGTGAAGCGCCGCCACCGGGCTCACTCGCGCCGCGCGACGGGCAGGCAGCAGCCCTGCACCTGCCGTGAGTGCGGCCAGGACGAGCGCCACCGCGCCGACGGAGAAGGCCGGCACCTGCAACGGCCCATTCGACGCCGAGCGAGATGATCGCGAGCCACGCGTAGGGTACGCCGATGGCGAGCCCGAGCACCGCGCCGATGGTCCCGCACAGGCCGGCCTCGACCGTGGCCAGACGGCCAAGTTCCTTGCGGGATAACCCGATCGCGCGGAGCAGCCCGGATTCACGGGTTCGTTCGAGCACCGACAACGCCGTGGTCGAGCCTACCCCCACGATCGCGATCAACATGGTGAGGAACAGCAGTCAGACCGCGATTGCCACCAAAGTGGTGAACCAGTTCTCCTGCGCCAGGCGACGGTCGGTGAGCGACTTGACTTCGTACCCCGCCAGAACGAGATCCTTCGCACCGTTGGCGAGTGCGTCGATCGGCTCACCCTCCACATCGGCCAAAGTGGACATCCAGATCCGGGCCACGCCGGCCTGGTTCACCGTCGGGATCTTCGACGACGGCAGACCTGCGAGACGGGGCAACGGTTTCGGCCTCATCGGAGGCGCCGAACGGAGCTCTCAAACAGATCGCGAACGACGTCCACGTGTTGGTGTGCACGACGTTCGACCACGACGAGTACGCACACACAGCGTTGAAGAACGGCGCGTGCGGCGTCACGGGAGACCTGCTCAACGCATGAACACACCCACACCGCAACGGCCGCGCAACCTCTCCGCGTGCGAGCTCGACGTCGTGAAGCTGGCGGCCACGGCAGGGTGAACGCCGAAATCGCACTGGAACTGTTCATCTCCATCGGAACAGTGAAGACGCACCTCGCGAGAGTTCAGACCAAAATGGACGCACGCAACCGCGTCGAGATCGTTGCCTGGGCGTGGGAAGCCAGGCTGGTCGGCCAAAAGCAGGACACACAACCGGTCTGAGGACGGAAGTCCCGTTTCCCGCACAAAACCAGAATTCGAGCTGTGAAGGAACTCCTCCTGCTGATTCCCGTGCTGGCGCTCTCCGCGTGTGGCCAGACCGAGATGACTCTCCACGTCCCCGGTGGCGCATCGCAGTCCAGAAAGTTGATCTTCCGGTCAAGAACCGCGCGATGCTCCCCAACGCACTCAGCAGGATCACGCTGACCGTGAAGCCGCAGAGCGGCGAGGCCACGTGCAAGCTCCGCGTCGAGAAGGAAAAGTAGATCTCGAACGCGGGCAAGCAAGCGACGTGCGAGTGCGAGATCAGGTGAGTGATCCGTTAAACCTTGCGGCGCACCTTCGCCTCCACTAGGAAACGCGCATGAGGCGAATCGCAGCTGGTCTGGCAGTGGCGGCACTGGCCGTTGGACTCATCACGACCGGAACCGCTTCCGCGCAAGCGGAATCACGTCCTGACTGCGGTTACACGGCTACGCCGGACGAACCTCCCGCTCGTCCGGTGTCCATTCCTCACGACCCGTGGTTCACCAAGGGCAAGGTCCTTGTGAAGGTGAAGACCAACCAGGGCGACATCCCGCTCGTGCTCGACCGCACCAAGGCGCCCTGCACCACGCACAGCTTCATCCACCTGGCGCACCGCGGCTTCTACAACCAGACCGAGTGCCACCGCCTCACCGCGTACCCGACGCTGAAGGTGCTGCAGTGCGGCGACCCGTCGAACACGGGTGAGGGCGGCCCCGGCTACAAGTACAAGGACGAGCTGCCGACCGACCTCAAGCCCGCGCCGAACGACCCGACCGGCCTGCGCCGCATCTACCCGCGCGGCACGCTCGCGATGGCCAACGCCGGCCCGGACACGAACGGCTCGCAGTTCTTCCTGGTGCAGTCGGACTCGATCCTGCGCCCGAACTACACGGTGTTCGGCCAGATCCTGCCCGAAGGCCTGAAGACCCTCGACAAGATCGCGGCCGGTGGCATCGCGGGGGAGAACCCGTTGGACGGCCGTCCGAACATCAAGTCGGAGCTGAAGTGGGTGCTCCCGCTCGGCGTCTAGTACGAGGCCCAGCCCGTCAACGCTCCGTAGTACGCGTCGGAGAGCCGCCGGATCACCTGCTCGTCACGTAGTCCGGCGGTCTTCGTCAGATCGATGATCGCGCGCGGGTCGAACAACGCGTTGTGCAGAAACCGTGCCATGGGCAGCAAAGAGTCCGGCAGGCTCAGGTCGATCAGCACCCCGCGCAACGCCCGGTCCCATGCCGTGCACGACAGCGTCGTCAGGACGTCTGCGGCGTGCAGGCGCTCCAGGTAGCCGCGCTGGGACCAGTACCGCACGATGACCGGGCCGTGCACGTTCTGCATCTTCACCCAGCGCGTTACCTGGTGCTCGAACAGTTCCTTGCCGGTCTTGCGGGACCGTTCGCCGTGGTCGGCCAAGGACGCTATGACGTCCTCGTGATAGGCCGCCACAAGCGCGTCCACGGACGGAAAATGGCGATAAGCCGTCGCTTGCGAAAGTGCGGCCTCGCGCGCGATCGACTGCATCGTCGCCGTAGCTGGTTCAGCGCGCAGGACGTGCGTCGCGGCATCCAGCAATCGTTTGCGGTTGCGGCGCGCGTCACTGCGGCCGTTCGTCTCCTCCGGCAGAACGCCCTCCCCCCACGACTCCGCTGCGAGTGCAGGATAGGGCGAACGATCATCGGAACGAGGCGATTCCGGTCAAGGCGTGGCCGATGGATAGCAAGTGGATGTCGGACGTGCCTTCGTAGGTCAGCACCGATTCCAGATTGTTCGCGTGACGCAGAGGCGAGTACTCCAGCGAGATGCCGTTGGCGCCGAGGATCGTCCGGCTTTCCCGCGCGATCGCGATGGCGGCCTCGACGTTGTTGTACTTGCCGGCGCTGATCTGCTCCGGCTTCAGCGTGCCCGCCTCCTTGAGCTTTGCGAGGTGCAACGCCAGCAACATCGCGTTGTTGACCTGCACGGCCATGCTCGCGAGCTTTCGTTGCGTCAGCTGGAAAGCGGCGATCGGCTTGTCGAACTGGATGCGGGTGCCGGAGTAGTCCAGTGCCGCCTGCAACGAGTCCCGCGCGGCACCGACGGCGCCGAACACGATGCCGAACCGGGCCTCGTTGAGGCAGGAAAGGGGAGCGCGAAGTGAAGTCGCGAGTGGCAGCTGCGCGCTTTCCGGCAGCCGCACCGCCTCCAGCACCAACTCGGACGTGACGGACGCTCGCATCGACAACTTGTGCTCGATGTTCCGCGTCGAGAATCCCGGCGTGCCCCGAGGAACGAGGAATCCTCGAATTCCCTCCTCGGTCCGCGCCCACACCGTCGCCACGTCCGCCAGGCCGCCGTTGGTGATCCACATCTTGGTGCCGTCGAGCACCCAGTCCGAACCGTCCCGCACCGCGCGCGTGCGCATGCCCGACGGGTTGGAGCCGAAGTCCGGCTCGGTCAGCCCGAAGCACCCGATCGCCTCACCGGCGGCGAGCCGCGGCAGCCACTCCTGCTTCTGCTCCTCCGAGCCGTACTTCCAGATCGAGTACATCGACAGCGAACCCTGCACCGAGACGAAGCTGCGGATCCCGCTGTCCACCGCCTCGAGCTCCAGGCACGCGAGCCCGTACGCCAACGCCGACGTGCCGGCGCACCCGTAACCCTCGAGGTGCATGCCGAGCACGCCGAGCTTGCCCAGCTCCTGGGCGAGCTCACGCGGCAGGGTTCCCTCCTCGAACCACCGCCCGACGCGCGGCCGCACGTTGTCGGTCAGGAACGCCGCGACGGTGGCCTGGATGTCGCGCTCCTCGTCGCTCAGCAACGACGGGATGTCCAGCAACTGCAACGGGTCCTGCACTTCACTGCTCCAGCTTCGGCGGGCGCAGCCGGTAGCTGACCGGCGTGCGCGACAGGCGGATGGGGTTCGCGACGAGCGTCATGTCGCCGATCGTCGCGGTCGGGTTGAGGTCCAGCGACTCGGCCAGCGCGAACGCGTGCGCGATGTCGTTCACCGGACCGCACGGAACACCGAGGGGTGTCAGGGTCTCGAACCAGTGCCGTGCCGGACGCGGGCGCAACCGCGCCGAGAGCAGCTCGAACAGCTCGTCGACGTTCTCGACCCGGTCCGAGTTCGTGACGAACCGCGGATCCGTCGCCAGCTCGGGCACGTCCAGCACCGAGCACAGCCGCCGGAACTGCCTGTCGTTGCCCACGGCGAGCACGATCGGCTGGTCGACCGTCGGGAACACCTCGTACGGCGCGATCGACGGATGCCGGTTGCCCATCGGCTCCGGCACCGAACCCGCCAGCGTGAAGCCGGCGCTCTGGTTCACCATGCTGGACAACAACACCGTCAGCAGGTCCAGCTCGACGAGCTGCCCCTGCCCAGTCGCGTCCCGGTGCCGCAACGCCGCGAGGATGCCCACGCAGGCGTGCAACCCGGTCAGCACGTCGACCAGCGCCACACCGGTCTTCACCGGCTCGTCCGGACCCGGCCCGGTCACGCTCATCAACCCGCCCACGGCCTGTACGAGCAGGTCGTAGCCGGCCAGATCGGCGCCCTTGCCGGAGCCGAACCCGGAGATCGAGCAGTACACGAGGTCGTCACGCCCCAACGACTCGTAGTCCAGCCCGAACTTCTTCATCGTGCCCGGTTTGAAGTTCTCGACCACGACGTCCGCCCGCGCGATCAGCTCGCGCGCCTGCTCCCGGCCCGCCTCGGTGGACAGGTCGATCTGCACGGACGTCTTGTTCCTGTTGACGGACAGGAAGTACGTCGCCTCGTCCTCGTAGTGCGGCGGACCCCACGAACGGGTCTCGTCGCCCCGGCCGGGCTGCTCGACCTTGACGACCTCGGCACCGAGGTCGCCGAGCATCATGGTCGCGTACGGCGCGGCCAGCACTCGGCTGAAGTCCGCGATCACCACACCTTGGAGTGAGCTCATGCGGCTCGCTCCTTTGCCGTGGTGTCCGAGGTTGTGGCCTTGGCGACGGCGCGGGCCACGTTCGTCCTCAGCTTCCCCGATGCGGTGGTCGGCACCGCGGCGGGTTCCGCTGGGAGCGGCTCGGCCAAGACGTGCGCAGCTGCGTGTGTTGCTGTGCAGTGGTTTTCGGCCTCGGTGACGATGTTCGCCGTGATCGGCTTCTGCCTTGCCGACGCCGTGGCGGGGTTCGCCGAGTGCGGCTCGGTTGAGGCGCGCGCAGCTGCGTGTGTTGCTGTGCAGTGGTTTTCGGCCTCGGTGACGATGCTCGCCGTGGTCGGCTTCACCCTCGCCAACGCCGTGGCGGGGTTCACCGGGAGCGGCTCGGCTGAGGCGCGTGCGGCTGCGTGTGTTGCTGTGCAGTGGTTTTCGGCCTCGGCGACGACGTGCACGGTCGCCGGAATCCGGCTGAAGTCTGCGATCACCATCCTTTCGAGCGAGCTCATGCGACTCGCCCCTTGAGCTTCATCGCGGCCAGCACGCGTTCCTGTGCCAGCGCACGTGCGGCCACATGTGTTGTCGTGCCGCGGTTTCTGGCCTCGGCGATGACGTGCGCCGCGTTCGCCCTCAGCTTCGAGGACACGGCGTCCAGCACCGTGGCGGGGTTCACCGGGAACGGTGAGTACCGCGCGTCCATCCCGAACGCCGCCGCGACCACGCCGCCGGCGTTCGCGATGAAGTCCGGTACGACCGTGATCCCGCGTGCCGCGAGAACCTCCTGCGCCGCGGCGGAGGTCGGCAGGTTCGCGCCCTCCACCACCAGGGTGGTGTCGAGCTCGCCCGCGAGATCCGCGTCGATCACGTCCTGCAGCGCCGCCGGTACCAGCACGTCGCACGGCGCTCTGAGTTCGGCACCGAGCTCCGAGCGGACACCGCCGTACTCCTCGACCGCGAGATCACCGAATTCTTCTCGCAGTTTCAGCAGTCGTGCGACGTCCAGGCCGTCGGCATCCACCAACGCCCCGTGCACCGACGACACGGCGACGACCACGGCGCCCAGTTCGGCGAACCGCTTCGCCGCCGCGGCACCGACCGCACCGAACCCTTGCACGGCCACGCGTTTGCCGCGCAGGGCCATCAGTTCGTCCGCCACCTCGGCCACGCCGAACCCGGTGACGCCCAGCTCGTCGTACGGAAGACCGCCGAGTTGAGCCGGTGCGCCCATCATAGCGCCGCGGTCCGACAGTTCGTCCTGGACGACCGCGGCGTCCCGTTCGGTGAGGCCCATGTCGAGGCCGAGCACGTATTCGCGCGGCACCTCGTTGGAGAGCTTGCGCGCGAACGCCCGCAGCGCCGCTTCCTTGCCGGGAGAGGAAGGATCGAACGCGATTCCCGCCTTGGCACCGCCGAAGAACAGGTCGACTCCCGCCCACTTCCACGTCATCACGCGCGCGAGACGCGCGATCTCGGCGACGGTCACGTTCGGGCTCATCCGCGTGCCGCCCTTGCCCATGCCGCGCGCGGTGTTGTCGATGACGAGCACACCTCTCATCCCGGTGCGCCGGTCGGACACGCAGACGACCTTCTCCGGTCCCCACTCGTCCATGAGCTCGAGAACGTCCATCAGCATTCCCTCACACGCAGTTGAGCTCCGGCCGCGCACGGTCGGCGGCGAAGCGGGAGGCGTCCAAACTGGACACGTCGACGAAGGGCTCGCGGTCCAGCACGAGGTCGCGCACGACCTCGCCGACCGCCGGTCCCTGCAGGAAGCCGTGGCCGGAGAAACCCGTGGCGTAGAAGAACCGGCCGGCCGAACCGATCAGCGCGTTGTGGTCCGGCGTCATCTCGTAGAGCCCGGCCCAGCCGTTGCGCACGCCCACGTCGAGCAGCTTCGGCGCGCGTCTTCCGATCGCCTCGGTGAGCCGCGGCAACCACGCGTCGGAGACGTCCAGCTTGAAGCCCGGTGTCTCCTCCGGGTCGGACATGCCGAACAGCAGGCCGGGGCCCTCGCGGTGGAAGTAGAAGGTGCTGCCGAAGTCGATGGTGAACGGAGTCACCCGATCGTGTAGCTCCGGCATGGCTCCGGTGAACATGACCTGCCGTCGCAGGGGAGAAACCGGCAGGTCAACGCCCACCATCTCGCCGATCGACCGCGACCAGGCCCCGGCCGCGCAGACGACATTTCCCGTCGAAACGGTGCCGCGGTCGGTCTGGACGCGAAAAGTGTCGGACCCCGTCCCTACGATCGATCTCACGGTGGTTCTGGTGTGGAAACGGACCCCGGATCGGCGGGCCGCGGTGGCGTAACCGAGGACTACGGACTCAGGCGTGCAGTGTCCGTCGTCCGGGGAGAAGGTCGCCGCGAGCAGACCGTCCGTTTCGATCAACGGCGACATCCGTCGCGCTTCCTCGACAGTCAGCATGCGACTGCGCACGCCGAGGGAGTTCTGGAGGTCGACGTTGCGCTCGAACGCCGTGACGTGTTCCCGGGAAGAAAGGAGGAACAGATAGCCGACCTGGTGCAGATCGATCTCCTGCCCGGGCCGCTGCGGAAAGCGCTGGAACGCTTCGAGTGATCGGGCGCCGAGCCTGATGTTCAGCTCGTCGGAGAACTGGGCGCGCACTCCACCCGCTGCTTTGCAGGTGGAGCCGGAACCCAGCTCATCCTTCTCCACGACCACGACATCCCGGACGCCTGCCTCGGCGAGGTGAAAGGCAACGGATGTGCCGATCACCCCGCCGCCGATGACGACGACCTCTGCCTGGCTGGGCAGCTCAGGGGAGGCGGAAGTCAAGGTCGGCCTCGATCGCGAGCGTGTCCATCTGCGCCTTCTGCAGCTTCCCGGAGTAGTCCCAGTTCATGGACTGCCAGCGGGTGAACTGGTCGAGCACCCACACGCCCGACTGCCGGGAGCCGTTGCCGCTCTTGCCGTTCCCGCCGAACGGCAGGTGCGCCTCGGCCCCGGACGTCGAGTTGTTGACGCTCACCATGCCGGCGGAGATGCCGGCGCGGAACCGGAAGGCCTTGTTCGGGTCCGTGGTGTAGATCGAGCACGACAGGCCGTAGCCCGGCTTGTTGCCCAGCTCGATCGCCTCGTCCAGGTCCGAGTACTTCATGACGCCGACAATCGGGCCGAACGTCTCCTGGAGGAACAGTTCGTCGTCGGCACGCACACCGGAAACGATTGCGGGGTGGTAGAAGAAGCCGTTCTCACCAGCGAAACCGTTGCGGGGGCTGGCAGCCGTGATGCGGCCGGTCGGGCCGTGCACCGTGTGGTGCTCGCCGATCCAGCCGAGGTACTTCTCGTACGCCAGTGCGAACTTCTCGTCCAGCAACGGTCCATAGAGGACATCGCCCGTCGGGTCGCCCACGGTGGCGCCGGCGACGGCCTCGACGAACCGGGACAGGAACTCGTCGTACACCGACTCGTGCACGATCGCCGTGCCGAGCGAGGTGCACCGCTGGCCCGCGGAGCCGAAGCCGGCGAACAGTGCGCCCTGCACGGCCAGGTCGAGGTCCGCGTCCTCGGTGACGACCATCGGGTTCTTGCCGCCCAGCTCCAGGCACGGTGTCTGGAGGTGGCGTCCGCACAGTTCGCCGATCCGCACGCCGACCTCGCTGGACCCGGTGAAGCCCACCTTGTCGACGAGGCCCTGCTGCAGGGCCTGCTCCAGGCCGTTGAACGTCTCCGAGCCCTCGGCGAAGACGATCTCGAACACGCCGGACGGGATTCCGGCCGCCTGGAACACGTCGTAGAACGCCTGGGCCGACGCGGCGGAGTACTCGGCGGGCTTCCACACGACCGAGTTGCCGCACAGCAGCGCCGGGATGATGTACCAGGACGGCACGGCGACCGGGAAGTTGCCGGCGGTGATGATCGCCGCGACGCCGACCGGGTTGCGGAACGTGAAGAGCTGCTTGTCGGGCATCTCGGACGGCACCGTCTGCCCGTACAGGCGCCTGCCCTCGCCGACGAAGAAGTTGCAGGTGTCCACGATCTCCTGCACCTCGCCGCGTGCCTCCGCGATCGGCTTGCCGATCTCACGGGTCACCAGCTGGGCCAGGGGCTCGAAGTTCGCCTCGACGAGCCTGCCGATGTTGCCGATGACCTGTCCGCGCACTGGCGCGGGCACGCGAGCCCACGCGCGCTGTGCCGTCTTCGCCCGCTGTGCTGCGTCGACGAAGGTGCGGCTGGTCCCGAGCTCGATCTCGGTGACCACGTCGGAGGTGTTCGACGGGTTCGTGGAGACGTAGGGCATGCATCCCACCTTTGTCGTTACCCAGTGGTTCCGCCAGGGGATGCAGAATGAAACCTCGCGACGTCGAGCATAAGCTGTCCTGGTGCTGAATCCGGTTCATCTCCGCACGCTCGTCGAGGTCGTGAAGACGGGGTCGTTCGCCGAGGCCGCGCGGCGTCTCGGCTACACCTCGTCGGCCGTGTCCCAGCAGATCTCGGCGTTCGAACGCGCCGTCGGAGTGACGCTGTTCGAACGTGAGGCGCACTCGATCAGGCCGGCCAGCGCGGCGCTGCTGATCGCCGACCGCGGTGGCGAGCTGCTGGCGGCGTTCGACGGCCTCGAGCACGAGGTGAAGGCGATGGTGCAGGGCCTGCGGGGCCGGCTGCGGATCGGCACGTTCCCCACCGCGAGCTCACGGGTCGTGCCGAAGGCGCTGGCGAAGCTGTCGGCCGACCTGCCGGACGCGGAGATCCTGCTGGACGAGGCCGAGCCGGACGACGTGCTGCCGCTCGTGCTGACCGGTGAGCTCGACCTCGCGCTGGTCTACGCCTACGACCTCGTCCCGCGGGCCTGGCCGGAGGAGCTGACGGTGGTGCCGCTGCTGGACGAGTCGCTCCTGGTGATGGTTCCGGCTGAGCACCCGGCCGCGAAGAACAACGTCAAACTCGAAGATCTCAAGGACGAACGTTGGATCGCGTCCCGCGACGGCACTTCTGGGGCCACCTGCCTCACGCGATTGTGTGCGGCATCCGGCTTCACTCCGAGAATTGCCTTCCGCAGCAACGACTACGAGGTCGTGCAGTCGCTTGTGGCGGTTGGCGTCGGTGTCGCGCTGGTGCCCGCCCTCGGCTACAAAGCGCTACCCGGCACGCATGTGATGCCTTTGCGGCACAAGCCGTTGCGTCGTCACGTGCACGTTGTTCACCGCACCGCGAACACCAACCCGTTGCTGCGTGACGCGGTCGCCGCTATTCGTGAAGTCTGCCAGGATGCTGTGGGCGGCTACCTGAATTCGCCATGACGGCGTGCGGACACGCCCGCGCCGGTCGAGAGTGTTACCCAGAGTGTGATCTCGCGTCCACTGTGAGCTAGTTAACCTAAACGGCCCATTGCTCTGTTATGTCCGTATTAGGCATGCTTCGGGCCGTCAACGCTGGGGGGCGGCTGGGCGGCGGAAGCTCACGTCTCTCCCCATGAAGCCTGGGGGATACACCTGATGACGCGTCGCGATGCGGCGCGATCTTCCCGTGCTCGAAGAGCGCGGGGGATCGCTGCTGCCCTCGTAGCATCTCTGACGATCTCACTGGCGCAGGCACCCGCGCTCGCGGCGCCTCCGCCGAAGTCCACCGCGGTCGATCCGACCGCTCTCCCGGTGCTCAAGGGTGCTGAGGTCAAGCAACCGCCGATCCAGCCGGCCGATCCGAAGGCGGACTTCACGCCGCTGATGGGCACCGGCAAGAGCAGCTTCGACCCGCAGCGGTCCAAAGTGGTCTCCAGCTCGGCGTTCGTCGACGAGTACGAGAACCCGGACGGCACACGGACGATCAAGCAGTCGACCGAGCCCCGCAACGTCAAGGACGCGCTCGGCAACTGGCGCCCGGTCGACACGACCCTCGTCGCGGACACCCCGACTCGCCGCGTGAAGGCGAAGTCGCACCCGCTCAAGCCCACGCTCGGTGGCGTGGCGGACGACCCGTCGCTGGTCACCGTCGAGGTCGACGGCCACAGGGTCACGCTGGCTCCGGAGCAGAAGCCGGCCAAGGACCGCAAGGTCAAGGTGACCGAGAAGACGGCGGAGTACTCCGACGTCACGCCGGACACCGACCTCACCTACGAGGTCACGCCGGGCTCCCTCAAGGAGACGATCAAGCTCAAGAAGGCGCCGTCCACCAACCAGTGGCGGTTCACCCTCAAGACCGGCGACCTCACCCCGGTGGTGACCGGGCAGCAGACGGTCGAGCTGCGGGACGCGAGCGGTGCCCCGAAGATCGTCATGCCGCCGATCGTCACGTGGGACTCGGCCGGTGACGGTGAAACGAAGCCGCCGGCCACGACCGGAGGTACGTACACCGTCGAGAAGTCCGGACAGGACTGGGTGCTCACCGTCGCGGTGGACGCGGCCTGGCTGAAGGACGCCAAGCGCGTCTACCCGGTCAGTGTCGACCCGACGTTCACCTACGGAGTTGCCTACTCGGAGTCGTACAAGTCCGACGGCTACTGGTGCAGCAACTGCAACGTCCAGTTCGGCAACGTCCTGGACAACGGCGACAAGTACTGGCGTTCCGCGATCCGGTTCAACTACGAGAACCTGTACGGCAAGCGGATCGTCGGCGCGAAGCTGGACCTGCAGAACCAGCGGTCGCCGTTGGCCCCGGACAAGACCTGGCCGGCGAACCTGTACCACGCGTCGGCCATGGACTTCAGCGGTCTCGGTGGGCATCTGGCGAGCGGCCTGGTGGGGCAGGTGGGCACGCTGACCGGCGACAGCCTGGTGAGTTTCCTGCAGCACATCGCCGACATCAGGCACATGGCGACCTTCATGGTCACCGGCCACGAGGCTCCCGGTGTGTGGACCTACAAGTACGCCACCGCCACGCTGACGGTCGACACGGGTTCCGCGCCACCTGCGCCGACCCTGGTCGGTCCTGCCGACCACGGCGTGATCACCAACACGACGCCGACCCTCGAGGTCAGCCCCGTCAGCGACCCGGACGGCGAGCAGGTGAGGTACTGCTTCACCGTCGCGACCGGCGCGGACGCGAAGTCCGGTGTCGTGGTGGACTCCGGCTGCCTCGACACTCCGAAGTGGACTGTTCCGTCCGGCGTGCTGCAGGACGGTGTCGCCTACACCTGGCAGGCGAAGGCTGTCAGCGGTGCCACGTCGAGGATCCCGAGTGCGGTGTTCCACCTGAAGGTCGATCAGCGCATCGGCAACAGGGGACCGGCTCCGGACGACACCACGGGGCCGATCTCGGTGAACCTGGCCAACGGCAACGTGACCACGTCCATCAAGTCACCGACGTTCAACACGGTCGGTGGCGAAGCGGGTCTGTCGATGACCTACAACTCGCAGCAGCAGGAGCAGAAGGGCCT
Organism: Lentzea aerocolonigenes; assembly: GCF_000974445.1. Taxonomy (GTDB): domain Bacteria; phylum Actinomycetota; class Actinomycetes; order Mycobacteriales; family Pseudonocardiaceae; genus Lentzea; species Lentzea aerocolonigenes. The sequence goes on along the minus strand of NZ_BBOJ01000017.1, from coordinate 147,019 downwards.
GCGGGCGTCGTACTTCCCGGACCTGTCCCACAACGGTGAGATCAGCCCGCAGCAGGAGCCGGTGCTGGTGCGCACCGAGCCGCAGGTGAACGTGGACTGGGGCGACACGTCGCCGTTCGCGCCCGCACTGCCGAAGGACTGGTTCGTCGCGCGCTGGGAGGGCTACTTCCAGGCACCGGCCACCGGCACCTACCAGTTCGCCGGTGTGCACGACGACCGCCTGCGCGTGTGGATCAACGGCAACTCGGTCTACGACCAGGGCTGCTGCAGTGACGTCAACTGGGGTGTCGCCAAGGAGGTGCAGCTCTCCGCCGGTCAGCGCGTGCCGATCAAGGTCGAACTGGCCGAGGTCAGTGGCGCGGCGTACCTGCGCCTGTTCACCCGCACGACCGACGGCACCACTGTGCCGGCGCAGATCGTTCCCGCTGACTGGCTGCACTCGTCCGACCTGCCCGCACTGCCGAAGGGCTGGATGCTGAGCGCCGACCTCGACGGCACGGGCTCGACGTTCACGGAGGCGAAGGTCACCGACCAGAACGTTGTGCTGACCGACGCGTCCGGTGCCAAGCACACCTGGACGAAGAAGTCGACCGGTGGCTACACCCCGCCGGACGGCGAGGTGGGCATCTTGGCGTTGGACACGGCAGGGCGCATCACGCTGACCTACGGCACCGATGTGTACGTGTTCAACTCGGCGGGCAAGCTGGAGTCGCAGTCGAGCGCTGTCGACACCCGCAAGCCGGCCGCGTTGCAGTACGTCTACGACGGTTCGCCGTCGCGGTTGAAGGAGATCAAGGACCCGGTCTCGGGTCGTTCGCACAAGCTGCACTACAACCGGCCGGGCGACGACTGCTACGCGGGCGCCACGCCTCCGCCGGACGCGGAACGTCTGCCTCCGTCGCAGATGTTGTGCCGCATCGAGTACTGGGACGGCACCCAGACGAAGCTGTTCTACTACCGCGGAAACCTCGTGGCAGTGGAGGACCCGGGTCGTGAGATGACCCAGTTCAGCTTCACGTCCAACGGCCTGCTCGACGGCATGCGGGACAGCCGCGCCGCCGACTGGGTCTCGCAGGACCACGCGAACCGGAACACCGACGCGGCGAATTACATCGTCCACTACTACGACCACACGGCTACCAAGCCGGTGGTGCGGACGATCTACCAGCCGTACACGACGCACGGCGAGGAACGGGGCTACCACTCGTACCGGTACGACACCGGCGCGAAGACGTCCTATGTGGACATCGCGGGGCTCAACCCGATCATCGGGTTCTCGCGCAAGGTGGTCTACGACGACGCCTTCCGGTTGTTGTCCAGCACGGACGCCACCGGCAAGACGACGTCGCAGACGTGGAGCGTCAAGGATCAGCTGCTGACCTCGACGGACGCCGCCGGCCGCGTGTCGACCACGTTGTACGACGCGCAGGACCGCCCGACCGACAACTTCGGTCCTGGCCCGGCGTCGTGCTTCAACGGCCAGCAGCTCAAGGCGGAGTGCGCCTCCACGGTTCCGCACACGAAGACCGCCTTCGACGAGGGCCTCGACGGCCTCGCGGTGTCGTTCTACGACAACAAGGACATGGTCGGCGCACCGAAGGTGTTCCAGACCGGTCTGGCCGCGGACGGAACGTTCGCCCGCAACTGGGGCGAAGGCGCGCCGGTCACCGGCATCCCGGCGGAGAACTTCTCCCTCCGGGCGACCGGCGACATCGTGTTCCCCGAGGCGGGCAACTACAAGCTCCGCGTCGTGGCCGACGACGGCGTCCGGGTCTGGATCGACGACGCGAGCGTCATCGACGACTGGATCGACACCGGCGCGAAGTGGCGTGAGGCGACGGTCAACAGCCCGTCGGCGGGCGCCACGAAGAAGATCCGGATCGAGTACTACGACCTGGTCAGCCTGGCACAGCTCGAGCTGCACTGGACCACCCCCGGTGGCACCCAGCAGGTCGTGCCCGCGGCGAGCCTGAAGCCGAGGTACGGCCACACCACGTCCACCACCAAGGGCGAGTCGCTCGGTCTGCAGCCGCAGGTCTCGTCCAGCAAGTTCGGCGAGAACGGGCTCGACGCCGCCTACGGTCTGGTCACCACCACGACTCAGAAGGGTCAGTCGGTCAAGACCACGTACGAGGCCGAGGGCACGGGCTACCTCCGCAAGATCGCGGAGACCTCGCCTACGGGCGCTCAGACGACCTTCGTCTACTACGGCGACCGGGAGACGCGGGACAACCCCTGCACCCCTGAGGTGGAGGCGATCAACCAGGGCGGGCTCGCCAAGCTCACCAGGTCCCCCGCCCCGTCGACCGGTGCGGTGCGTGAGGACGAGCAGATCTTCGACGCGTCGGGTCGCGTGGTGGCCCAGGGCACCGCGGGCAAGTGGACGTGCACCACGTATGACGACCGTGACCGGGTTGTCCAGGTCAAGCACCCCGCGAACGCTGCGGCGGGCGAGCGTGTCGTCACCACGAACCACGCGGTGAACGGCGATCCGCTCGTGTCGAGCGTGACGGACCACAACGGCACCGTCACCACGAAGGTCGACATGATCGGTCGCACGGTCGAATACACCGACGTCCACGGCGTTCGCACGGAGAGCAAGTACGACCGTGCGGGACGCTTGGCGTCGCAGAAGGTCAACCCGCCGCTCGACCCGGCGCAGACCGTCGTCAACACGTACGACGACGCGGACAGGCTCCTGACCGTGTCGCTCGACGGCTCCCTGCTGGCCACGTCGACCTACGACGCGGCGGGTGATCTGAAGTCGGTGGCCTACGCCAACGGTGCCTCGTTGGCCGCGATCGGCAAGGACGGTCCTGGTCAGATCACGTCGCTCACCTGGAAGACCAAACAGGGCGCCGAGATCCCGACGACCGTGACGCGCACCCGTGCAGGCACGATCGTCGACGAGACGCTCAACGGCTACGACGCCGGACCCGGTGGTCACAACTACATCTACGACTCGGCCGGAAGGCTCACCAAGGCCGCGGTCAACGGGCACGTCTACACCTACGACTTCACGTCCGAGGTGCAAGGGTGTCCTGCCGGTTCGGTCGGCAACGCCGGTCTGAACACCAACCGGGTCAAACTGATCGACGAGACAGCCGCCGGTGCGCAGACCACGAACTACTGCTACGACGGTGCCGACCGGCTGCTGGCCACCACCGGCGCGAACGCGGTGTCCGGCATCAAGTACGACGACAGCGGCAACACGACCGAGTACACGGCCAACGGTTCCACCACGCACCTCTCGTGGGACACGGCGGGCCGCAACATCAGCGCTCGTTCGGTTGGCGCGGACCCCGCCGCTGTCGCGTACCAGCGCGACGCCGGCGACCGGATCGTGCGCCGGAGCGCGGAACAGGGCGACGACCAGAAGGTCGTGCTGTACGCCCACACCGCGGACGGTGACACCGCCGACCTCGTGCTCGGTGAGGACAAGAAGCTGTTGGCCCGCTCGATCACGCTGGCCGGTGGCGTGCTGCTGACGATCAGCGGCGACACCCGCTCCTACGACCACCCGTCGGTGCGCGGTGACATCGTCCTCACCACGGACGGGGCGGGCGGTCAGGTCGGCCAGTTGCGGCACTACACGCCGTTCGGCGAGCCGATCGCCAGTGACGGCAAGATCGACACAGATGCCGTGCCGAACAACCAGCCCGGTCAGCTGGACTACGGCTGGCTGGGACAGCACCAGCGTCCGTACGAACACGCCGGCGCCTTGTCGCTCGTGCAGATGGGTGCCCGTCCGTACAGCCCGCTGCTCGGCCGGTTCCTGTCCGTCGATCCGGTCGAGGGCGGTTCCGCCAACGACTACGACTACGTCAACGGCGATCCGGTCAATGCCAACGACCTCGACGGCAAGTGCCCACCGTGTCTCTTCCTCGCGGTGGCAGGGCTTCGCGTCGGCCTGCCGATCCTCGCCCGCTTCGCGGTCCGGCAGGGCGTGAAGTGGGGCGTCAAGTGGGCTCCCCGGATCTGGGGCGGCATGAAGTGGACCGGTCGCAAGGTCGTCGCGGCCGGCAGCTGGATCCGGACCACGGCACCGAAGGTCGTGACCCGGGCCAAGGGCATCTTCAAGAGCGCGAAGGAACGCTTCCAGGCGAGTAAGGCGGGGAGGCTCTACAACAACATCAAGCACCACCCGCGTGTGCAGAGATGTAAAGCGAACATGACAGTGATCAAGGAAAACACCCTGGGGGTAGTCAACTCCCCCTACATCAGGGCGGCCATGTCCGGCTTCGGATGTGCGATGGGATTCTTCGCACGATGATCGGCCAGGAACAGGCTCTCAGGGCGGGACGCTGCGAGGCGTCCCGCCCCTTCGCTTCGCTTGTTGTGGAGTAGCGCATTGATGAACATCGAGACCGCCCTTTCTGAAGTACTGGTGCAGAGTTCACCGGACCGCGGAAAGAGCATCCGTGCTCTGATCGAGTCTGACGACGTGGACGTCGACGCTCGCATCGAGGCTCTGCTCGAGGAACACAGCCGATCGATGGCGGTGGCGCCGGTCCTGTGCCGCATCCTTGCGGAGCGCCGTCCAGACCGCGATCCGTCGTACGTGCTGGAGTTCTTCGGCAAGGGACGCAAAGGGGATTCCGCTGACTGGGCGATGCGAGGCAATCCCTATCGGAGCTCGGTGATGTGCGCCTACGGAATTCCCCGGCTCAGGCAGCTGAAGCCGGTCGAACACCTGTCCCGCGACGTGAAACACCTGTGGTCTCACCGTCGGGGTGTAGCGGTGGCCGGGCTGGGCGACACGGCCGATCCCGCGGCGGCGCAACTCGTCGCCACCAGGCTGACGGATCGGAATCCGAAGATCCGCGTGGCGGCAGCCGCCGCGGTCCGCCGGCTGGCCAGGGACGGAGCTCTGACTCGCGAGGCAGAGGATCTGGTCGGCGATGGACTCGTTCAGTGTTTGTCGCACGGAGATGAAGCGGTGGTGCGCAACGCCGCCTCGGCCTTGTCCGTGCCGACGTTGCACGAGCGTCTGGTCCACACGCGACAGAAGGGCGGTCTTTCGCCGACAGCGGAAGCTGCGGTCGACGACGTGCTGGCAGGCAAGGTCGTCGCGCTGATCCCGCTGTGGCCGGGCGAGGCCACCCGCTGACGCGAGCAAGGACCCTGTCGAGCAGAAGCCCGTGGACGGCTCGCAGTCCGAGGCGCTCACGGAGGCCGCCGTGGACCACGAGGTCTGGCGCGTCCGCGGCGTTCCGGTCCGGCTCGAACTCAACGGGAACGGTGGGTCGCGGCCGCCAGGGCCGTCACCGGGCGGGACCCGGTGCGGCTGTAGGCGTCATTCGCCGGTCTGACCGTCCGCGAGCTCGCGGAGCAGATCCAGATGGCCCACGTGGCGCGCGGTTTCCTGCGTCACGTGGGCCAGGATCCACCGCACGGTGCGCGTGTCGTCCGCCGCGGTGTCGTCGGGGTCGCGGCGCGCGAGAGCCTCGGCGTTCGCCCATTCCGTTCGGTAGGCCCGGATCAGCGATTCGGGCGTGTCGTCGTCGGTGAGGTCCCACGACGGATCCGGGTCGCCCTGCCACAACGACGGCAGGTCGAGGCCCGCGCCCGCGATGCACAGCCAGTACCGTTCCACGGCCACGAGGTGCTTGAGCACGCCGAGCGCGGTGAGCTTCGGAGAGGTGGCGATCGGGGCGGCCGCGGCCTGGTCGCGGGTCAGGCCTTCGACCTTCATCACGGCGGTCTTGCGCAGGAAGTCCAGGAACTCCCAGGCGAGTACGCCTTCGTCCTTCGCGAGCTTGGTGGGCCAGGTTCGGGTCACCGCGTGAGTTTGTCAGCCTTGGTGGCGTTGAGGAACGCGAGCCACGCGGTCGTTCCGATCGCGAGGTGGGAGGCGGGTGCCTTGGTGTCGCGCACGCCGACGCCGCGGCCGATCTCCACGCAGTCCGTGCCGTTGACGCTATAGGTGCTCTTTCGCCACTCGGTCATCTGCCGTGTCCCCTCACGAAGTGATGCGTTCGATCAGCTCCTTGGATTGTTCCGCATCCAACGCGGCCTCGTCGAGTGAGCTCAGAATCTTCATGTAGGCCTTGGCGGAGCTCTTGTCGTCCAAGAACACCGCGTGGTTCTCCGCGTCGATGAACACGACCGGTTCCAGCTTGTCGAACTTCATGAGGGTGAACGACCCTGCCAGACCTGCATGCGCTCCGGTCGACGTGCGCAGGATTCGGTAGGTGACGTACGAGCGGGCTCCCATGGTTATGAGGTGGTGCAGCTGATCGGACATGACCTCGGTGCTACCAACCGGGAGGCGCAGTGCCTGCTCATGGATGTAGAACGTCATGCCGCATCGGCGCTTGATGAGTTGTTGTTGGCGTGCAACCCGACCTGCGACGCGATCGTCTGCTTCCTCTTGGGGGGTGTTCGGATTGCTCGCGATCAGCGCGCGGAAGTAGTCAGGCAACTGGAGCGGTCCGGGAACGAGGTTCATGCTCCAGCAGATGATCTCGGTCGCGACGGCTTCGTGTTCGCCCAGTGTGCGGGGAAGGATCGGCTGCCTTTCGCCGTGTATCTGGAGCCAGCCTGAACGGGTCGTTTCGTGGAACAGCGCCACCAGGTGGTCGGCCTCGTCCAACGGCGTCCGGCACAGGCCGAGCAGGCGCTGGACATCGCCCTCGGTCACGCCTCCCTTGCCGTTCAGCATGTCGGACAGCTTCGCGGGATCCCAGCCGAGGATCTCGCAGGCGCCACGTCCGGTCAGGCCCGCCTTGCGGAGGGCTTCGCGCACGCCCGCGCCAAACTCCCGCCCACGTACCGTGGAGTCTCTCTTCGGCATGAAATGAAGCTAGAGCCAAACATCGAGTGATTCCAACAGGTTCGGCCAAATTCAGCCGAAGGGGCGTCGGTGTTGGAGGACTTCCAATGTCCTATGTGGTCAGTAGTGGTTCTTAGTAGTAGTGGCGCAGCCTCGGCCAGATTTCTTCCCATGTACCGCTTGGCGCCGTGCACGACCATATCTCCGTGCCGTCTTCTTCGTTCTCGATGACGTTGTGGTGCTGTGCAACGCGCTTGCACCCGTCGAACGGCAACGTGCCGAAGCCGACGAGCAACACGTTCTTGTCGGACGTCTGTGGTGGTCCCCAGTCGTAGAAGGACATGTGGCCGGAGTACACGGGGATCTGCGTGTAGGCCGAGATCGCGCCGGCCTGGCCGTAGTTGCGGGTGATCACGACCGGGCGGCCGTTCTCCTGCCACGCCTTCTCCACGGTGCCGGCGAGCTCGGGCCAGCCGACCTGTTCCCCTTGCTCGGGATTGATGGCGATGACCGGTGCCAGTGCGCTCGCGGGCAGGATCGGCAGCGAGCCGATCAACGCCGGCACGACGCTCAGCGCCACGAGCACGCCGCCGATCGCCTTGCGGCGCACGAGCCATTCCTGGGTCTGGCGGGCACCGGCGGCCACCAGCACGAGCAGGAGCGGCACCGCGTAGTAGGGCTTGCCGCCCGTCGCCAGGCACAGCGCGCACAGCAGGGGGTAGGCGAGGGCCAGCGCGCGGAACGTCCTGTCGCGCCACAGGTTCCGGAAGCCGGTCACCCACACCGGCACCAGCAACGGCGAGAGCATGAGGAGCTGCATGGGGATGAACATGATGCGGTTCTCGGTGCCGTCGTCCGCGCTGATGCCGCGGGCCACCGTGAGCAACGGGAAGTCGTGCGTCGCCTGCCAGATCACCACCGGTGCGGCGATCACCAGGCTCAGGGCGGCGCCGGCGGGCAGCCACCACGTGCGCAGGACGTCGCGCGGCCCGACCGCGAGCAGGGCGATCGCCATGGCCGCCAACAACAACAGCAGCAGCCACTTGTTGGCCAGGCCCACGCCTACCGTCGCGCCCAGGGCCAGCCACCAGCGGCCGTCCCTCGTCTTGAGCAGCCTGACCGCGAAGTAGCCGATGAGGACCCAGATCAGCAGGTCGACGGTGGCGGTGGACAGCATGTGGCTCACGGCGAGCACGAAGGTCGACGTCGCCGACGCGGCGGCCGCGAGGACTTCACCACCGCCCAGTTCCCGGGCGGTCAGAGCGACCACGACGGTGATGGCCAGCGCCAGGAGGGTCGCGACCACGCGGAGGCCGACCGGGGTCTCGCCGAACAGCGACGTGCTCAGCCGGGCGAGGATCGGTGTGATCGGCGGCTGGTCCACGTAACCCCACGCGGGGTGCTTTCCGGCCGCGATGAAGTACAGCTCGTCACGGTGGAAGCCGTACCGTCCCGACAACGCGGTCAGCACCACCGCCTGCACGGCGAGCACGATCCCCAGCCCACGTCTCATGGGCGGAAGGTACCGATCAGGCCGATGATCGCGTGGTGTTTTTGCGGTACCAGCGGGGTGAGGTGTTGATCGGCGGCTCGAGGCTCGCGTTGACCACGATCATGGCGGGTCCCGCGACGTCGTCCAGCGCGTCCCGCAGTCCGTCGAAGCCTTCGAGGGTGACGGCCGGGATGCCGAAGCTCTCGGCGAGCTTGGCGAAGTCCGGCCGCGTGAGGTCCACTCCGCTGATGGTGTGGTTCGCGACCTGCTGGTCGTAGCGCAGCATCCCGTAGCCGCCGTCGTCCACGAGCACGATCGTGAGCGGCAGGTTCTCCTGGCTGAGCGTCGCGAGGTCTCCGCACGCGAACAGGAAACCGCCGTCGCCCACCACGGCGATCGTCCGGTGCTCGACGGCCGCGCCGATCGCCGCCGGGAACCCGAACCCCAGCGTGCCCCAGCCGACCGGGTACGCGAGACCGCGTTCCCTGGTGACGTGGTGGAAGCCGCCGATCCAGTAGCCGGGGATGCACATGTCGGCGACGATCGTGGCGTCGGTGCCTTCGAGTGCCCGCAACAGCTTCACGGCCTCGGGGGAGTCTGCTTCCGCCAGCGCCCGCACCTCGGCGTTGACCGCGCCGACGTCGACGGCGGCGTCCTTCTCGCCGACCACCGCCACGAGCGCGGCGGTGACGGCGGCCGCGTCGCCTTCTACCGTGACGTCCGCGGGGTAGTTCTTGTTCGCGTCGGCCTTGTCGACGTTGACGGCCAGCAGGGCGCGTGGCGCGGGCTGCAACCAGTTCTGCGTCATCATGCCGTCGAAGTCCGTGCCGATCGCGATCACGAGGTCGGCGGAGTCCCAGAGCTTCCCGACGGGCGGGGCGTGCACCGGCCCCCGCACGACGAAACGGCTGTCGGTCAATCCGCGCCCGCCGTAGGTGGTGATGATCGGCGCACTCAACTTGTCCGCCAACGCGCCAACGGCGGCACCGGCTCCTGACCGCGCCGCGCCGCCGCCGGCCCAGATCAGCGGCCTCGACGCCCGAGTGATCAGCTCGACCGCTTCCGCGAGGTCCCCGACGACGTGAGCCTGTTCGTTCTTCGACGGGATGTGGCGCGGAACCTCGGCGGAGAGGAAGTCCGTCGGCACGCCGAGGTAGACGGGCCCGTGCGGGCTCTGCAGGGCCTGCTGGACCGCCTTGTCCGCGTACGCGCCCAGCTCCTGCGCGGAGGGCACGTCGAACGACGCCTTGGTGACCGGCCCGAACATCGCGCGCTGGTCCCGCGTCTCGTGCAGCACGCCCCGGTAGACCCCCGGCTGCCGCAACGTGCTGGGGACGTCCGTGGCGATCACCAGCACCGGGCTGCCCGACGCCCACGCCTCACCGGTGGCACCGAGCGTGTTCGCCGCACCGGGCCCCGTCGTCACGACCGCGACGCCGAGCTTGCCCGTGGCTCGTGCGTAGCCGTCCGCCGCGTAGACCGCCGTCTGCTCGTGACGCACGCCGATCATGCGGATGCCGGGATGCTGCTGCAGGGCCTCCCAGACGGCGAGGTTGTGCACGCCGGGCAGGCCGAACACCACCTCCACGCCGTGTGCGGCAAGCACTTCCAGCAGACCCTCTGCACCCCTTGGCATGCGCCGACGCTAAGGCGTGCTTACGGCGACGGCAACGGCCCTCCAGCAGGTCTGGTGCTGAGCCTCACGTGCGCCACGGCTCGTGTGAACGTTCCGGTACTCGGGTCGGAACGACGTGGCGGAAAGTGCCGGGTGTTCGATCGGAATCGAGGAAGTGGAATCCGGGGGACCGCGGCGGCGTGCGGCGAATTCGACCTCGCCTCCGCACGGTTTCACCCTCTGGGGTGAATTGATTGCGCGAGTCAGCCCACACGGGCGTACCTGTTCAGCCGAGTATGTGAACGTTCACGTTTCGGTTGGTGCACCCCTCTGGCTAGGTCAATTCCACGTCGTGTATCACTACGTCAGCAGGCAGACCGGGTGGTCGGTCCGCTCGCGGAAAAGCTAGCCGGAAACAGGGAATTCAACACGAATCAACAAGTCTTGTTTCCTGTGGATTTACAACTGTGTGAATTGCTCTGCAGATGATTGAGGGATGAACCATGTTCACGGCGCGGCCCCTTGTGCCACGATGTGCGCGACCGCACGACCTGGGGGGTTGGAGATGCTGTACTTCGGTGGGCTGTTCGGAGTGGTGATGTTGTGCCTGACGATCTTCGCAGTCGTGGACGTGATCACGACCGACGAAGGTTCCGTGCGCAACCTGCCGAAGTTGTTGTGGCTTCTCCTGGTCTTGCTGTTCCCGTTGGTCGGCTCGATCGCGTGGTTCGTGGCGGGTCGTCCGGTGGTGGGGACCGGACGTGCGCGCCTCGGTGTATTCGAACGTGATGCATCTGCTTTTCCCGAGTACAACCGGCCGGGGCGGTTCGCGGCCACCAATCCTGACGACGACGAGGAGTTCCTGCGCCGCTGTCGTGAGCGCGCGGAGGAACAACGACGCAAGGGACGCGAGAACCAGTGAGGATAGTCCTGCTGTTCTTAGTTGTTCTGCTCGCCGGCTGCGGCGGCAACGCCGAGATGGGGGCCCCACCCACCGCACCGCAAACGTCCACTTCGGACAAACTGGCGCCGGGTGAGTTCCAGGCGCGCTGGTGGACGTGGGCTTCCCAACCCGCGAACACCAACCCCGTCTCCGACACCTCCGGGCGGTTCTGCATGCGGGACCAGCCCGTCGAGGTCTGGCTGCTCGCCGGTTCCCTCGGTGACGGGCCGGTGGAGCGGCAGTGCCGGGTCCCCGCCTCCAAACCGCTGCTCGCCCCCGTCGTGAACCTCGCGAGCGACGTCGCCGGCTGCGAGAGGTTCATGAAGAGCGCCCAGGGCGAGGTGCTGCTGGACGGCTCCACGCAGGCGCTGACGAGGGTGTCGGCCACGCCGTTCACCTACGAGGCGCGCGCGGGCAACCCGTTCGGCAACCAGGTCGGCAGGATCAACTCGGTCGGCTGCGGGCTGTACGCGTGGATCAACCCGCCCGCGTCCGGCGAGCACGAGCTGCACATCCGCGGTTCGGCCGACGGCAAGGACATCGACGTGAAGTACAAGCTGATCGTGGGCGCCGACTAAAACCGGGTGCGCGGTTCGGTAACGTGGTCAGCGGCGTCCGAGCAGACGTGAGGCTGGAGCCGCTCCCCGGCAGTGAGCGGCACTCTCCGCCGCAGTGTTCAGGAACTCCTGCTCACCGAAGCGAACCGACCACGTAGACGCGTGCACATGCGTCCTTGTCGTGCCGAGCCGGGCGGCGGAAACGAGGACTGCTGTCATGGCACGTCTGTCCACCACGGACCAGCTCGCCGATCTGCGGCGCATCTACACGGGCGAGAACCTGTCCCAGGCGGTCCCGGCCGTCCGCGGCGGGGAACCTCTGCCCGACGCGACGACCGAGGCTCAGCGGCAGCTGGAGGCCAAGGTCCTGGTCGCGGCGTGCACCGCGGCCGGCGTGCTCCAGCTGATGCCGCCCGCGAGCATCATCAGGCCCGCCCACGCGTTCCGGACCGTGGAACCGGGGGAGACCCTCAAGCTGCACCTGACCGGCAGGGCGCTCGGCCCGCTGCTGTTCGAGCTGCTGCCGCGCACCGAGGCCGGGTACGGCCTGGGCGTCGCGGGTCTGACGCACCGGCAGTACCGGCGGTCGGCCGAGCTGACCACCGGTGATGCCGGCGTCGTCCTCGTCGGGGTCGACGAACGGGCGTGGGACCTCGGCCTGCGGTACGTGCGCTGGATGCACGACTTCCGCGGCGTCGAGTACACCGACGGCGGTGGGGACGATGCGCCGATGGCCGAAGCGGCCACTGGGAGCGCTCTCCTCCGCCGGGTACACCTGTGGCATGAAGCGAGCTGGCTGCGAGCACTTCCCCTGGGCGAGACGTGGTTCGTCGAGTGGGCCGGAGGTCCTGCCGAGGCGGAGATCCGCGACCGGCTCGGTCACCGGGACTTCGGCACCACCCGCGAGATCACGTTCCGCCGCATCGACGCACCCGCCGAGGACGTCGAGGAGGGCATGCGGACCTATCCGTGGCCCGAGGAGTTCGTGTCTGCCGTCACGGCTGCTGAGCCTGATCAGCGGCCGGACCGCCGGTAGACTGCGCTTTCGCCCGCAGGAACGATCGTCAGGAGGACCCCGGTGACCCAGCAGGCTGCCGAGGCCCAAGCCGAAGCCACGCGCAAGGCCCCGCGCGTCCTCGTCGCCGAGGACGAGGCGCTGATCCGTCTCGACCTCGTCGAGATGCTGCGCGAAGAGGGCTACGACGTGGCGGGTGAGGCCGCAGATGGTGAAGAGGCCATCAAGCTCGCGACCGAGCTCAACCCCGACCTGGTGATCCTCGACGTGAAGATGCCCAAGGTCGACGGGATCGAGGCGGCGCAGCACATCGCGGGCAACCGCATCGCACCGGTCGTCATCCTCACCGCGTTCAGCCAGCGCGACCTGGTCGAACGCGCCCGTGACGCGGGTGCGATGGCCTACCTGGTCAAGCCGTTCGCCAAGCGGGACCTGGTGCCCGCGATCGAGTTGGCGATCAGCCGGTTCAACGAACTGGCCGCGCTCGAGCAGGAGGTCGCCGGGCTCACCGAGCGCCTGGAGACGCGCAAGGTCGTGGAACGTGCCAAGGGCATTCTCATGACCAAGCAGGGACTGAGCGAGCCGGAGGCGTTCCGGTGGGTGCAGCGCACCGCGATGGACCGCCGCACCACGATGAAGGCCGTCGCGGAAGCCGTCATCGAGAACTTCGGCTGAGCTCGAGCCACACGGAGTCCGTCTGCCGCCCCGGATCCTCGGGGCGCAGGCGGACTTCGACGTTGTGGCTGCCCTTGAGGGAGATGAGCAACTCGTGCCTGCCGCCGACGCCGCCGGGCATCGGCACGGTCGCCACGTGACCGCTGTCGATGTACACCTCGAAGCCCGCCACGGGCGCCACTGATCGCACGGAGGCGGCGTCGAGGGTGATCACCAGCATCGCCTCGTTCGGGGTCACAGCGGCGAACTCAGCCGTCATGACGGGCAGGACGGGCGCCGGCTCGTCCGGGGCGTTCGGCAGCTTCACCGGCGACGGCCCCGGCACCTCCAGGTAGCTCTCCAGCACCTGGGCCTGCGACGCGCCGGGCATCCGCAGCACGAACGGCGTCAGCGCGTCCGGTCCCTCCGCCGCGAGCAGCTCGGCCGGCACGTCGCCGGCCACGGTCAGCTCGCCGTCCTCCGCCGCCGCCCAGCCGTCCACGACCGGCCGCATCGGCAGCCGCGCCGAACCGAGCTGCGCGACCAGGCCGTTCAGGTCGCCGCCGTCGCCGATGCGGACCGTGGCCCGCAATCGCGCTGAGGGGACCCCACGCAACGGTGCGCGCGCTGTGCCTATGCCCGGTGCCTCCTCGTCGGGCTCCAGCACCCGCAACGTCCCCGCGATGACCTGCGTTTCGGTCACCTCGTCCGGCGGTGGGAGCGAACTGCTGAAGCCGATCGCGTCGATCACCACCCGTCCCGGATAGCTCGGTGGGGGAGCCACACCGATCAGGACGCTGGCCTCACGCCACCGGGGAACGACAGCCGACGTGGCGATTTGCGCACCGTCTTGCAGAACGCGCACACCGTCGCGTGTGAGTACTACTTCGAATCGATGCAGAACGCCCGCACCGCGTGTGCCCGGCGAAACTGAATCGTCCACCACCACGCGCACAGCATCGGCGGGAGGAATGGGCCCGACGCGATCCGGCGTGCCAGGAACCAGGTCCAGCACGAGCTTTCCGTGCGGTCCGGCAGCGTCCGTCACGACAGCCACTCGGCCCAGTTCGTTTGCGTCGTTCAGCCGAAGAAGCGGCCGCGCGCGCAACACCGCCGTGTCGTTGCCGCACGGCATGTCGATCACCAGGCGGCTGGAGGAGCCCGAGCCGGGGTTGACACAGCCGCGCCGGCCGCTGAGGTGGTAGCGGCGCTCCAGGAACGTGCTGTCGAAGTCGTCCAGCCACCCGGTGTACGCCCGGCGCCAGGAGTCGTCGCCGGGTCGTTCCTCGGCCCTGACCGGCAACGACCGCTGACCGAACGCGTCCACGGCACGCACGTCGGGACGTCCTGAACCCGAGACCTCAGGCGATGCGACGACCCTGCCGTCGACCTCGTACCCGGCCGCCCCGGCCACGGGGGTCCATTGGACCCTGCCGTCGCTGCTCCAAGCGGAGGACGGCGACTCCGGCGCGGCCGGTCGAATCGGCAACGTGACGGATTCCGCGGCGTACTGTGTCAGTCGAACGGGTTCTGAGCTGGGCTTTTTCGGCGTGTCGTCGGCCTGTCGGAGCACCAGCACCGCCGCGACGAGCACGGCGGCCGCACCCACCACTGCGATCACTCGACGACGCGGAGTCATAGGTCGAGGTTATGACAGGCGTCGAAAGAGTGAACGCGGGTTACGTTATGTAACTTTCCCTAAGTAAAACATAACGCCGCGTTGCGTTATGGTCACGAGCCCATTGGCACAGATGACTGGGGTCACAGTCATCGCCTAGGTTCCGGCCATCCCTCAGGAGAGGGTGATGGAGCGGTGCGCGGAGAACTCGCGTCGCCGGGAGCAGGGATATAGGAGGGACATCACGTGCGTCAGCACTCTGTGAAGTCCGCAGCGATTGTCGGCGCAGCGCTGCTCGTTCTCGCAGCCTGCGGCTCGAACAAGACCGAGGGCGGCGGCAACAACGGGGGCAGCTGCGACACGTCGAAGGGCACTCTGACCGTCGGTGTTGTCGCCCCGTTGTCCGGGAACCTGTCCGCTCTCGGCATCGGCATCAAGCAGTCCGCCGAGCTCGCCGTGGACGAGGCGAACCAGAAGTGCACGGTCAAGGGCTACAAGCTGACCGTGTCCGCCCAGGACGACGAGGCCAACCCCGCCAAGGGTGCCCAGGCGGCCACCAAGCTGTCGACCGACCCGAACGTCGTCGGTGTCGTCGGCACGCTGAACTCGTCGGTCGCCCAGACGGTGCAGCCGATCCTGCGGGACAAGAAGATCCCCCAGGTGTCGCCCGCCAACACCAACCCGACGCTGACCAGGGGCAACGACTTCCTGACCGCCCCGAAGCGTCAGTTCGACAACTACTTCCGCGTCTGCGCCACCGACGACCTGCAGGGCCCGTACGCGGCCAACTACCTCGTCGAGAAGGCCGGCAAGAAGAAGATCGCCATCATCACCGACGGCAAGACCTACGGTGCGGGCCTCGCGGCCGAGCTGTCGAAGCAGGTTGCCAAGAAGGGCGGCCAGATCGTCGGCCAGGAGACCGTCGGCGAGAAGGACACCGACTTCTCCGGTGTCATCGCCAAGGTCAAGGCGCTCGCCCCGGACGCCGTCTACTACGGCGGTGAGTACCCGGCCGCCGGTCCGCTGTCCAAGCAGATGGCCAGCGCGGGCCTGAACGTTCCGCTGATGGGCGGCGACGGCATCTTCGACGGCAAGTTCATCGAGCTCGGCGGCAAGGAGGGCGACCTCGCCACCTCCGTCGGCGCGCCGACCGAGTCCCTGGCCACGGCCAAGGCGTTCGTCGACGCGTACAAGAAGAAGTTCGGCAAGGAGGACTACGCCGCCTACGGTGCGTTCTCCTACGACGCCGCGAACGCGATCATCGGCGCGCTGGCCAAGACGATCGACGGTGCCGCGTGGGACGAGTCGAAGCGCGACTCGATGCTGACCAACGTCGGTTCCTACAGCGGTTCGGGCGCCACCGGTGAGGTCAAGTTCGACCAGTACGGCGACAGCACGAACAAGGTGCTGACCGTCTACTCGGTCACCTCTGGCAAGTGGAAGGACGTTCAGACCGGCGAGTTCACCGGCTGATCGGCTACCTGGTCATCTGATTGAAGCCACGGCGGGGGCGGGCGTTGTTTGCTCGCCCCCGTCGTTTACGGAGGTAGTCGTGTCAGTCCTGCTCCAACAGCTGGCCAACGGGGTGATCCAGGGCGCTTTGATCGCCCTGATCGCTCTCGGGTACACCATGGTGTACGGCATCATCCAGCTGATCAACTTCGCCCACGGCGAGGTTTTCATGGTGGCCTCGTACGGAGGCCTCGCCACGTTCACGCTTCTTCCTGACGACCTCAAGAAGTCGCCTGCCGTGGCCCTGCCGCTCATGTTCGTCGGCGGCATCGTGGTGGCGGTCCTCGTCGCCGTGATCATGGAACGGTTCGCCTACCGGCCGCTGCGCAACGCGCCCCGGCTGGCCCCGCTGATCACAGCGCTCGGCGTGTCCGTGTTCCTGCAGGAAGCCGTGCGCGTGTGGTACCCCAACGCCACGTCGAACCTGCCCTACCCGAAGGTCTTCCCGGAGGGCAGCCTGTCGCTCGGCTCGGTCAACATCGCGTGGACCGGTGTGTTGCTCGTCGGACTGTCGGTCGGCCTCTCGGTCATCCTGCAGACCTACATCAACAAGTCGCGGATGGGACGGGCGATGCGCGCGACCGCGCAGGACCCCGACACCGCGAAGCTGATGGGCGTCAACCCCGACCGCGTGATCGTGCTGACGTTCATCTTCGGTGCCGTGCTCGCGGGTGTCGCGGGCGTCATGTTCGGCGGGTACCTGAACAACATCAACATCGACATGGGCTTCCAGAACGGCATCTTCGCCTTCACGGCGGCCGTCCTGGGCGGCGTCGGCAGCATCCGCGGCGCGGTCATCGGCGCGTTCATCATCGGTCTGATCAAGACCCTGGCCGGTCAGTACATGCCGGGCGGCACCCAGTACGACTACGTGTGGATCTTCGTCGTGCTGATCCTCGTGCTCGTCTTCCGCCCGCAGGGTCTGTTCGGTGAGCCGGAAAGGGTGCGCGCATGAGCACGAGCACTGTGTCCACTCCCGACACGACGACTCCCGTGGAGAAGCGTTCCGCCCTCGCGCCGCTGGGCAAGCCGTTCGCGGCCGCCGGTGGTGTCCTGGGCATCGTCGCGGCCCTGCTGCCGTGGGTCACGTTCACCCTCAACGACGGCAACTGGCCGGACAAGTCGACGCTGCAGTTCTTCGACGCGCCGTTCGCCGTCACCGGCTTCCGGTGGCACGTTCTGCTGCTCGGTGTCCTCATCCTGGTCGCGGCGTTCGCGCCGACTCCGTCCAAGGGCAGGGTCGTCCGTGCGCTCGGCTGGGGTCTCACCCTCGTGTCGTTCGTGAACGCCGCGTACATCACGGTCAAGGGCGGTGGCCTCGGTGCCATCACGGCCCTCGACGGTGTCACCGCGTTCGGCAGCATCGTCGGTCTCGTGGCCGGTGTGCTGGCGATCCTGGCGGGGTACGGCATCGGCATCGAGCCGGTGGGCGAGTGGAAGTTCAAGGTCTCCACGCCGGTCGCGTACCTGGTGCTGCTGGTGTCGTTCGCGGCGGTGCTCTACGCCGTCGCCGCGATGCTGACCACCGGTGGTGTCGGTACCTCGAACCCGTACTCGGGCGCGATCTTCCTGTCGTTCCTCGGGTTCGCCGCCGGTGTGCTCGGCGCGCTGAGCGGCGTCGGGTTCATCCGCTGGCTGTCGGCCCTGTCCGAGCAGCACCGCGTGTTCAGCGTGATCGTGCTGGCGGCGTGCGCGCTGCTGCTGCCGTTCACCGACGCCGGCAACGAGTACTGGATGACGGTCGCGGCGAACATCGGCATCTACGCCGCCACCGCGATCGGCCTGAACATCGTCGTCGGTCTCGCGGGTCTGCTCGACCTCGGATACGTCGCGTTCATGGGCATCGGTGCCCTCGTGGCAGCGAACTTCTCCGGTGCCGCCACGGCGCACTTCGGCATCACCCTGCCGTTCCCGGTCGCCGCGGTCGCCGCAGCGATCGTGGCCGGCATCTTCGGCGCCATCGTCGGTTCGCCGACGCTGCGGGTCCGTGGTGACTACCTGGCGATCGTGACGCTCGCGTTCGGTGAGATCTTCACCCGCTCCGCGCAGAACAACATCGGTGGCATCACCAACGGCTCCAACGCCATCCCGGGCATCCCGCCGCTGTCGCTGTTCGGCAACGAGTTCAACAAGTCGATCACCCTCGGCGCGGTGAAGCTGCCCGCCGGTGTCCTCTACTACATCCTCATCGTGCTGCTCGTCGCGGCGACGATGGCGGTGTTCGCGAACCTCAAGTTCAGCCGCATCGGCCGCGCTTGGATCGCGATCCGCGAGGACGAGGACGCGGCCCGCGCGATGGGCATCCGCACCGGCAAGATGAAGATCCTCGCGTTCCTCATCGGTGCCACGCTCGCGGGCCTCGCGGGCGCGGTGTTCGCGCACAAGAACGGCACGGTCTCGTACGAGTCGTTCAAGTTCCTCGAGTCGGTCACGCTGCTCGCCGCGGTCATCCTCGGCGGCATGGGCTCGATCCCGGGCGCCGTGCTCGGTGCGGCACTGCTGTTCGTGCTGCCCGAGAAGCTGCGCGACTTCGAGGACTACCGCCTGATGATCTTCGGCCTCGCGCTGATCCTGATCATGCGGTTCCGGCCGGTCGGCCTGATCCCCGATGCGCACAGGCGCGCTGAGATGATCGAGCGCGCCGATGAGAACGCCGAAGAGGCGCACGTGGAGGCGAAGAAGGCATGAGCACGCCGGTTTTGGAGGCGCGTGACGTCTCGATGGTCTTCGGTGGCCTCAAGGCGTTGAAGGGCGTCACGCTGACGCTCGACGAAGGCAAGATCGTCGGCCTGATCGGCCCGAACGGCGCGGGGAAGACCACGTTCTTCAACTGCCTCACGGGTCTGTACACGCCGACCACGGGCCAGGTGCTGCTCAAGGGCAACGTCCTGCCCGGCGACCCGGCCCAGGTGACGGACGCGGGCGTGGCCCGCACGTTCCAGAACATCCGGCTGTTCCCCAGCATGACCGTGCTGGAGAACGTCATGGTCGGCCGGCACGTGCGGATGAAGCAGGGCCCGCTGGCCTCGCTGTTCCACGGCCCCGCCTACCACCGCGGTGAGAAGGCGGCCAGGGAACGCTCGCGGGAGCTGCTCGCGTTCGTCGGCCTGAACAACCTGGACGACGAGCTCTCGCGCAACCTCCCGTACGGCGACCAGCGCCGTCTGGAGATCGCGCGCGCGTTGGCGACGGACCCGGCGGTGCTGCTGCTGGACGAGCCCACGGCGGGTATGAACCCGCAGGAGACGGAAGCGACGCAGCAGCTGATCTTCCGCATCCGCGAGACGGGTGTGTCCGTCGTCGTCATCGAGCACGACATCAAGTTCATCTTCGGGCTGTGCGACTCGGTTTCCGTGCTCGTGCAGGGCGAGCTGCTCGTCGAAGGCAGCCCCGAGGTCGTGCGGGCGGACCCGCGGGTGGTCGAGGCCTACCTCGGCAAGCCGCCGGAGGAAGTCCAGCACGACGTCGAGGCCGCCGCTGCTTCTGCTGAGGAGGAGCAGGCATGACCGCGCTGCTCGAAGTCCGCAACCTCTCGGTCGCCTACGGCGCCATCGAGGCCGTCCGCGACATCTCGTTCACCGTCGAGGCCGGCCAGATCGTGTCGCTGATCGGCTCGAACGGTGCGGGCAAGACCACGACCCTGCGCACCATCTCGGGTCTGCTGCGGCCGGCGTCGGGCGAGATCCTGTTCCAGGGCAAGCCGATCCACAACGACCCGGCGCACGCGATCCTCGGTGAGGGCATCGCCCACTGCCCCGAGGGCCGCCGGCTCTTCCCGCGGATGACCGTGGAGGAGAACCTGCAGCTCGGTGCGTACGTCCGCAAGGACGACGGCGTGCTGGCCGACATGGACCGCGTGTACGAGCTGTTCCCCGTCCTCGGGGAGCGGCGGCACAACAAGGCCGGGCTCTTCTCCGGTGGTGAGCAGCAGATGCTGGCCATCGGTCGCGCGATGATGTCCAAGCCCCGCCTGCTGATGCTCGACGAGCCCTCGATGGGTCTCTCGCCGATCATGACGCAGCGGATCTTCGACACCATCAAGGAGCTGCAGTCGCTCGGCACCACCATCCTCCTGGTGGAGCAGAACGCCTTGGCCGCGCTGGCCTTGTCCGACCACGGTTACGTGATCGACCTCGGCAAGACCACTCTGGACGGTCCGGGGCGTGAGCTGCTGGCCGACCAGCGGGTGCGCGACGCGTACCTGGGTGAGGCGCACTAGCCACGAGCAAGTGACGAAGGGAGCTTTCCTCCACGTGAGGGGAGCTCCCTTCGTCGTTTCAGACGGGGAACTTCACGCCGGTGAGGTCCTCGGACACGGTCCACAACCGCTGCTGCACGGCCAGGTCGTAGGAGTCCGGGCTGGACGCGACGACCTGCGGGTGCCCGCGGTACTGGCCCATCCCGTCGGGGCCGTAGAACTGACCGCCGAGAACCGCGGGGTCGACGGCCGCGCGCAGGGTCGGGAGCGCGCCCATGCTCGCCTTCTGCGTCACCAGGGGAGCGAGCAGGGGGTTGAGCGCGCGCACCGCCGCGGGTGCGTTGCGGACGAGTTCGGTGTCGGACACGCCGGGGTGTGCCGCCACGGCGATCGTGGTGCCGTGCTGGGCCAGCCGGCGTTGCAGCTCGTACGTGAACATCAGGTTCGCCAGCTTCGATTGCCCGTACGCGGCGACCCGGCTGTAGGACCGCTCCCACTGCAGGTCGTCGAAGTGGATGGCGGCGCGGATGCGGTGGGCGACGCTGCTGACCGTCACGACGCGCGAGTCCGGCCGCAGCAGGTCGAGCACCAGGCCGGTGAAGGCGAAGTGGCCGAGGTGGTTGGTGCCGAACTGCAGCTCGAACCCGTCGGCGGTGGTCTGCCGCGGCGTGTACATCACACCGGCGTTGTTGATCAGCAGGTCGATTCCCGCGTGCGTCTCGCGCAGACCGGCGGCAGCGGCGCGGACCGACTCCAGCGACGACAGGTCCAGCTGCCGCACCGTGACGTCGCCGGTCATGCGCGCGGCCGCCTGCTCGCCCTTCTCCACGTCGCGTACGGCGAGCACGACCGACGCCCCGTGCTCGGCGAGGGCACGCGCGGTTTCGTAGCCCAGACCGGTGTTCGCACCGGTCACGACGGCGACGCGGCCGCTCTGGTCGGGGATGTCGCGCTCGGTCCAGTTCATGTCGGCTCCTTGTAGACCGTCGGTCTCTTATTTCCGACCGTAAGAGACCGCCGGTCTGCTGTCAAGAGACCGCTGGTTTGTAACATCTCCCGCATGACGTTCCAGCGGGCCCGAAGTGAGGAGCAGCGCGAGATCCGGCGCCAGGCGATCCTGGACGCCGCGACGGCGATGCTCGACGAGATGCCGGTGGCCGCCGTGACCCTCAACGAGCTGAGCCGGCGGGTCGGGCTGGCCAAGTCGAACGTGCTCAGGTACTTCGAGTCACGTGAGGCGGTGCTGTTCGAACTGCTGGAGCAGGCCATCGGGACGTGGCTGGCCGAGCTGCCGGACGAGCTGGCCGCGGGGGTGGATCCGCGCTCGCCGGACCGCGGCGATCAGGTCGCCGCGGTCCTGGGTGCCTCTCTCGCCCGCCGCACGGCGTTGCTCGATCTCATCAACGCGCAGACCGGCGTGCTGGAGCACAACGTGTCGGTCGAGGTCGTGCTGCAGCACAAGCGGTCCGCCATCGCGGGCATCGAGACGACCGCCGACCTGCTCCGCCGGTACGTGCCGGAGCTCGGCGACGGTGCCAGGACAGTGGCGATCACGACGTTGATCCTGGCGGGCGCGCTCTCGACGTACTGCCGGCCGTCCGCCAGCGCGCTCGCCGCCTACGAGGCCGATCCCGCGGTGCTCCAGCTCCGCCTCGACCTGCGCGCCACGCTGGAGGACGTCGTCGCCACGTTGATCGCGGGCACGCTGGCGCGAACTCAGGGCCTGCGTCAACACATGCCCTAGTCCACTTCGGACATCAGGCGCCCGGCGGCTTCGGGCGCAGGATGCACGTGAGGCGAGCGGTGCAGGTGCGCTTGCCGTCCTCGTCCGTGATGACGATCTCGTGCGTAGTCGTGCTGCGCCCCAGGTGGATCGGCCGGGCCACGCCCGTCACGACACCCTCGCGCGCGGCTCGGTGATGCGTGCAGGACAGCTCGAGTCCAACCGCGATCAGGTCGTGCTGCGCCGCGTGCATGGCGGAAGCCAGAGAACCGAGCTGTTCGGCGAGAACGGCGTTCGCTCCGCCGTGGAGCAGGCCGAACGGCTGGCGGTTGCCCTTGACCGGCATGGTGCCGATCATCTCCTGGACATCCCATTGGGTGATTTCGATGCCCATCCGGACGTGCAACTGCTCGTCGGCGAAGTCCACTGGCAGGTCGGGGGTCACGCGGGCTCCAAGGGTTCGAGCAAAACTGTCAGACCCCCACCCTAGACTCGGGCCCGTGACTCCCTCAGACGTGAAGCGGCTCCTGCTCATCGACGGTCACTCGATGGCCTACCGAGCGTTCTACGCCCTGCCCGCCGAGAACTTCGTGACGAAGACGGGCCAGGTCACGAACGCCGTGTACGGGTTCACGTCCATGCTCATCAACATCCTGCGGGACGAGAAGCCCACGCACGTGGCGGTGGCGTTCGACGTGTCGCGCAAGACGTTCCGCTCCGAGCAGTACCCCGAGTACAAGGCCGGTCGCTCCAAGACGCCGGACGAGTTCCGCAGCCAGGTCTCCCTGATCCAGGACGTGCTCGCCACGCTCCGGATCGCCACGATGGAGAAGGAGAACTACGAGGCGGACGACATCATCGCGACCCTGACCACCCAGGCGGTGGAGCAGGGCTTCGAGGTGGAGATCGTCACCGGCGACCGTGACGCGTTCCAGCTGGTCAACGACAAGGTCACGGTGCTGTACCCGGTCAAGGGCGTCTCGGAGATGGGCCGGTTCAACCCGGCGTACGTCGAGGAGAAGCACGGCGTGCGTCCCGAGCAGTACGCGGACTACGCGGCGGTGCGCGGCGACTCGTCGGACAACCTGCCCAACACGCCGGGCGTGGGCCCGAAGACGATCATCAAGCTGCTCAACCAGTTCGGCGGGCTGAACGAGCTGGTCGACCGCATCGACGAGGTGCCGGGCAAGGTCGGCGAGGCCCTGCGCGGCAACCTGGCGAACATCATCATGAACCGCCAGCTCACGGAGCTGGTGAAGGACGTCGAGCTGCCGTACACGATCGACGGTCTCGAGGCCCAGGCGTGGGACCGCGACGCCGTGCACCGGCTGTTCGACGAGCTGGAGTTCCGCGTTCTGCGCGACCGGCTGTTCCAGACCCTCTCGACCGCCGAGCCCGAGGCCGAGGAGGGCTTCGAGGTCTCCGGCGGCCTGATCCCCGCCGGGACGCTGGCCCAGTGGCTGGACGCGAACGCGCGCAAGACGCGGGTGGGCGTGGCGCTGCGCATCACGAACGACCTGGAGGGCGTCGCGCTCTGCACCGCCACCGGTGAGGGCGGGTACGTCGACGTCTCCGAGCTGAACGAGGCGGACGAGCAGGCGCTGGCGGCGTGGCTGGCCGACGAGGGCGTGGCCAAGGCGGGCCACGACCTGAAGCTGCCGTTGCGCCGCGTGCGCGCCCGCGGGTGGAAGCTGCGCGGCCTGACCTCGGACACGGCCCTGGCCGCGTACCTGGTGCGTCCCGGCCAGCGGTCGTTCGCCCTGGACGACCTGGCGCTGCGCTACCTGAAGCGCGAGCTGCGCGCCGAGGAGTCCGGCGACGGCCAGCTGTCGCTGCTCGCCGACGAGTCTGAGGAGGCGCAGAAGGTCGCGACCAGCACGATCCTGCGCGCGCGTGCCGTGGCCGAGCTCGCCGACCGCCTGGACACCGAGCTCGTCACCATCGGCGGCGCCGACCTGCTGGCGAACCTCGAACTGCCGCTGAGGAACGTGCTCGACGAGGTGGAGGCGGTCGGCATCGCGATCGACGTCGAGCACCTCTCGGAGCTGGAGGCGCACTTCGCCGCCGGAGTGAAGCAGGCGGCGCAGGACGCGTACTCGGTGATCGGCAAGGAGATCAACCTCGGCAGCCCGAAGCAGCTGCAGACGGTCCTCTTCGACGAGCTGAAGATGCCGAAGACGAAGAAGACCAAGACCGGGTACACCACGGACGCGGACGCTCTGCAGAACCTGTTCGAGCAGACCGAGCACCCGTTCCTGCAGCACCTGCTGTCGCACCGCGACGTCACGCGCTTGAAGTCCACTGTGGACGGTCTGCTGAAGTCGGTGGCGGACGACGGCCGCATCCACACGACGTTCCACCAGACCATCGCCGCGACGGGCCGCCTGTCCTCGACGGACCCGAACCTGCAGAACATCCCGATCCGCACGGACGAGGGCCGCCGCATCCGCCAGGCCTTCGTCGTCGGCGAGGGCTACACCGAGCTGATGACCGCGGACTACAGTCAGATCGAGATGCGGATCATGGCCACCCTGTCCGGCGACGAGGGCCTGATCGCGGCCTTCAACAGCGGCGAGGACCTGCACACCTACGTGGCGTCGCAGGCGTTCTCGATCCCCACCTCCGAGGTGACGGGCGAGATGCGCCGCCGCATCAAGGCCATGTCGTACGGCCTCGCGTACGGCCTGTCGGTGTTCGGGCTGTCGCAGCAGCTCCGCATCCCGACCGAAGAGGCCCGCGAGCAGATGGAGGCGTACTTCTCGCGCTTCGGCGGCGTCCGCGACTACCTCAACGAGATCGTGGAGAAGGCCCGCAAGGACGGCTACACCGAAACGGTCCTCGGCCGCCGCCGCTACCTGCCGGACCTCACCTCCGACAACCGCCAGCGCCGCGAGATGGCCGAACGCATGGCGCTCAACGCCCCGATCCAGGGCAGCGCCGCGGACATCATCAAGGTGGCCATGCTGGGCGTGTTCCGCGCGCTGGAGTCGTCCGGCCTGCGCTCGCGCATGCTGCTCCAGGTCCACGACGAACTGGTCCTGGAGATCGCGGACGGCGAGCGCGAGGCGGTGGAGGCCCTGGTGCGCGACCAGATGGGCAACGCCTACCCGCTCCAGGTCCCGCTGGAGGTCTCGGTGGGCGTGGGCCGCTCCTGGGACGACGCCGCTCACTGACGGCGTGTCACGCAACGTTGGCGAGGTGATCCACGCTCAGCAGGACGCCTCGCGGCACCGTCCCCACTCCCACAGCCGAGCAGGATGAGGAAGTGGGGGGTGGCACCGCGCTGCGCCCGTCTGACCACGAATTCCCCCGGCAACGTTGCGAGCCACACCACCAGCACGACAAGCGACAGCCCGCCGTCGATCCGCACGGCGGGCTGTTGTGTGTCAACGCGAAGGCGCCAGAACCAGCGTGAATTCTTTCCCCCATTGGAACTTATAACGCACCGGGGGACTTGCCGCAAGACCTGGGGTCGCCACCACAATTCGTGGCCTGACCAGGGGATTGAGGGAAATTCACGATGCGATTTCTGGTGTCCACGATCGGTTCACGGGGAGAGGCGCAGCCGGTCACCGCACTGGCCGTCCAGCTGAAAGATCTCGGCAACGAGGTGAAGGTGGTCGCGCCGCCGGACTTCGAGGACCTCGTGACGAGCAACGGCGTCGAGTTCACGCCGGTGGGCCCGACCTTGCGCACCGTCACGGCGGTCAAGCTGAAGCCGGAGGCCCTGGGCAGGCTGGCCGAGGAGTCGGTGCGGGAGCAGTTCCGGGTCGTCAAGCAGGCAGCGGAAGGCGCGGACGTCCTGGTGGCAGGAGGTGCGTTGCAGCACGCTACGCGTTCCGTGGCGGAAAGTCTGAACGCTCATTACGTCTACGCGAGCTTCTGCGCGAACACGTTGCCCTCGCCGCATCACGCGCCACCCGCGATGTTGGGCCGTGTCCCGGTGAACGGAACGCCTGAGGAAAACCTCGCGCAGTGGGAACAGCAACGCCACTTGTTCGCACACTCGCGCGAGACCCTCAACGCCGAACGTGCGCAGCTCGGTCTGGCGCCGATCGACGACGTTCGCGACCACATCTTCGGTGACGCGCCGTGGCTCGCCGCGGATCCGGTGCTGGGGCCGTGGCCAGGTCCCGGCGAGCTCGTCCAGACCGGTGCCTGGCTGGCCGACGACCAACGGCCGCTCAGTCCGGAACTGGACGCGTTCCTCGACGACAGCGAACCTCCCGTCTACTTCGGGCTGGGCAGCATGCGCGGTGTCCAGGACGCGGCGGCGACCGCGATCGAGTCGGCTCGCGCGTTCGGCAAACGCGTTGTCCTGCAACGGGGTTGGGCCGATCTGCGGCTCAGCGACGACGCCCCCGACTGCATCGCGATCGGTGAGGTCAACCAGCAGGCGCTGTTCCGCCGTGTCGCCGCGGTCGTGCACCACGGCGGTGCCGGCACCACCACGACGGCCGCGGCGGCGGGTGCGCCGCAGATCGTGCTGCCCCACATGTACGACCAGTACTACTGGGGTGAGCAGGTCGAACGCCTGGGTGTCGGACGGTCGGCGCAGGCCGTGACGACCGAGGTTCTCGGCGACGTGCTCCAGCTCGCCGAACAGGCCGCCAAAGTGGCGGCTCTCGTGCGTACGGACGGTGCGCGGTTGGCCGCGCAGCGTCTGACGGAGTTGAACCGCACCATCTGAGACGTACGTGTCATGGGTGTCCGCGCAAGAGGGAGACCCGCTATGCCGTACCAGGTTGGGCTCGATCTCGGAGCCGCTGGCACCACGGTCGCGACCGACCGCGGTGTCACGAGCAGCAACCAGCGTCGCACCACCTCGGTGGCGAGGGAGATCGCGCACGTCCTCGACGACCTCGCGCACCGGCACGGTGAGCCGCCGAGCCGCGTCGCCATGACCTGTTCCCCGAGCTGGCCGCACGAGCACCTCGAACAGCTCCGCAACGACCTCATCGACGAGGGGCGGGCCGACGTGTTGTTCGTGCCGGCACCGCACGCCGCGGCCATCGCGTTCGACGCCGACGCACGGATGCCGGAGCACAGCACGGTCGCGGTGTTCGACTTCGGGGCCACCGGGTGTGACGTCGCGGTGGTGCGCAAGCAGGGGGTGTTCCTGCTGGCGGGGCGGACCGAGCGGGTCGAGATCGGCGGGTTCGACCTCGACGACCTGGTGGCGGAGCACGTGATCGCGAAGGTCGGGGTGCACAGCCGGGAGCTCGTGCACAGCTGCGTCGAGGCGAAAGAGCTGCTGGGGAGCTATCCCGAGGTGCGGATTCCGTACGTCGTGGCCGGTGAGGTACGCGAGGTGCGGCTGAGCAGGCTGGAGTTCGAGGCGATCGTCCGTCCGTCGGTCGAGCTGGCCGTCGACGCGCTCGAACGGGTGGCGAACAGCACGGGGCCCGACGTCGTCCTGCTCGTCGGCGGGTCGTCGCGGATTCCCCTGGTGGCGAAGGAGATCGCGGAACGGCTCAGGATTCCGGTGATGAGAGCGCCCGTCGGTGCGGCGGCGACGGGCGCTCTCATCGAGGCCAGACAGTTGGAACCCGAACCGGCAGAAGAGCCGGTCCTCGAGATACCCGTGCAACGAGAAGAAGAGAAGCCGAAACGGCACGTGCCCACCACACCGTTCGTTGCGGCGGCACTGCTCGTGGTCGTCGTCTTGGGTGGATGGGCCGCGCACGAGGCGATGAACCGGCCACAGGTGATGATGGAGAACACCAGCGTTCAGCTCGAACCGCCGGGAACGGCCGAACTGCCCCGGATCAACGAGTGAGCGCGCGGATCTCCTTCAACGTCCTGTCGACTTCCTCGTGTGTGTTGAGGATCGACGTGCCGACGCGCGCGTACGGGATTCGGTAGGCCGCAGTGGTGATCTGGATGTGTTTCTCCGCAAGCCAGCCCACGACCTGATCACCTGTCACGCCGGTGACGTCGAAGCACACCAGGCCCGCGGACAGCGCGGGGTCGCGTGGTGTGTGGATCACGACGCCGGGGATGTCGGCGAGGCCGTCCTTGAACCTCGTCGCCAGCTCCGTGATCCGTGCCGCCACACGACTTCTGCCAAGGCGCTGGTGGAACTGCACGGCCGTCTTCACCGCGTAGTAGTGCTCGAACGCGTGGAAGCCGCCCGGCCCGAGCGCCGCCGTCTCGCTGCGGTTGCTGAGGCTCGGCAGCAGCGGCACGATCTGGTTGCTCACCTGGGGGTTCACCCAGACCATGCCGGTGCCGCGCGGCCCGAACAGCCACTTGTGCGTGCCTGCAACGAAAACATCGGCGCCGAGTCGTGCCGCGTCGTCGTCGACCGCCGCCAGTCCGTGCACGCCGTCGACGACGAGAAGGCAGCGGTCTTCCTGTTTGCGTCCCTTGTTCGCGTCGGCGACAACCTGTGCACACGCCCGCACAGGCATCTTCACGCCTGTGCTCGACTGCACCCACGTGATGCCGACGGCACGGGTCTGCGGTGTGATCGAGTTGCGCAGCCGCGTCGCGACCTCGTCCTCGGTCACCTTCGCGGAGCTCTCGAAGAGCGTGCCGATCCTGACCTTCGCGCCCACGCGTTCCGCCGCCAGACGCGCTGCCTGCTGGTGCCACGCGTGGTCCTGGTCGCTGAGCAGCAGCTCCTGGTCCGGGCGCAGTTTCAGGCCGCCGTAGACGATCGACAGCCCGATGGTCGTGTTGGGCACGAACGCGATGTCGTCCGGGCCGCCGCCGACGTACTGCCCGAGCGCGACGGCGACCTCCTGCGCCTGATCGGGGATCAGGTCGTGCGAGTTGGCGTCGAGCCTGCGCTTGAACTCGTCGACCGCGTCCCGCACCTCGCGCGGGTTCGACGCCAGGTAGAACAGCCCGAGGTTGGTCAGTGACGGATCCAGCCGGAACTCGCGGCGGACGGCGTCCCAGTCCAGTCCCTGCGCGGCCGACGCGGCGGCGGTCGGCGCGACGGCCAGCAGCCCGGCCCCGACGAGGAAGTCACGACGCTCCATGCCTCCCATGGAACCGCTCCTGCACGGGATTGCGCAGCGTTTTGTCCGGAGCGAAAGGGACTCCGGTGTTCAGCGCCTTGGCGCCGAGTGCACACAGCTCACCGAGCATGCTCACACCGATCGACAGCTGGGTCGGCGCGTGCCCGCCGATCAGCAGCCCCAGCCCGACGCTCGCACCCAGCGACGTCACCCACACGACCAGCGTCCACGGCGTGTAGCGCTGCCACAGGTGGCCGTCGCGCTCGAACAGCTTGATCGTCATGCCCCTCAACGCGCCGAACGCGAACCCGGCGGCGAGCGGCACCACGTAGATCAGCTGGAACTCGTCCACGGCCCGGATGCCGAAGAACAGCAGGAACGCCGGAGGTGCCAGCAGGTCCCTGGCGTTGAGCGGTTCCCCCATGAACCTGCGCACGAGCACGTACAGCACACCCGCTGCGATCAGCGCGTACGTCATTCCATCCCCCTTAGTAGCATGACCCTGCTACTTAAACTAGCAGGGTCATGCTAGAAAAGGGAGGTGTCACCGCGAGTCGTCGATCCCGTCGCCCGTCGCCAAGCCGTCGCCGAGGCGGTGTTCCGGGTGGTCGTGCGGGACGGCGTCGAACAGGCCTCACTGCGCAACGTCGCGGAGGAGGCAGGGCTCGCGATCGGCTCGATCCGGCACTACTTCGACAGTCACGACGACATGATCATCTTTGCTGCCGAAGCGTTGATCCACTCGATCGACCAGCGGATCTTCGCCCACGTGCAGTCGCTCGGAGACCGCAAGGGCGACCTGCGACGACCCGGCGAACGCGTGCTCTCCGAGGTCCTCCCGCTCGACGAACGCCGGCGCGACGAAGCCGTGCTGTGGCTGGCCTTCGCCACCGCCGCGCGAACCCGTCCCTCCCTGCTGCCCCGCGCCGAACAGCTCTACGACGGCCTGCGCGCGCTCTGCCGCCGCGTGCTCACGGTGATGCGCGACTCGGGAACCGTCGCGGCGTCGCTCGACGTCGCGCTGGAGACCGAACGGCTGGCGTCGTTGCTCAACGGCCTCACCGTCGACGGAGTGCTGCACCCGGACCGGATGACGCCGGAGCTCACGTTGTCGTTGCTGCGCAAGCACCTCGACTCGCTGCAGTAGCCTCCACGACCCACACCGGCAGCACGGGCAGACCGTCGACGCCGGCCACGGTGATCACGTCGCGTTCGAACCGGGTGATCTCCCACCCGGCGTTCTCCAGCGCCGACCGCAGTTCGGTCTCGCCGACCTCGAACGGTCCGCCCTCGACCGCGAGCGACGTCAGGTTCAGGAACGCGCCGTTGACGGCCGCCTTCCGCAACGACACCAGCAGTCCGGGCCGCTGATCCGGTGGCAGGCAGTGGAACAACGCGCTCGCCAGCACCGTGCCGAACTCTCCGGTGAACGCCGCCGCGTCGCCCACCACCCACTCGACGCCGTCACCGCGGGCACGAGCCGACTCGATCGCGGTCGGCGCGATGTCGACCGCCGTGACCCGGTGTCCGCGCGATGCCAGGAAGAGCGCGTTGTCTCCGGTGCCGCAGCCCGCGTCGAGCACGTGCCCGCGGAACCGTCCGGCCGTGTCCCAGGCGACGACCACGGGTTGCGGTGCCCCGATGTCCCACGGCACCCCGGTGTTCGGCATCCCGTCGACCAACTGCCCGCCCTGGTGGAAACCCTCGAAATCCATACGGGCCAGCTTGGGGAGACTGACCTCGATCCATCGTTCGGCAGTGAAAATGCGAAGGAATCCGCCACGAACTAACGTGAGCCTGGTGGAATCCATCGATCTCAGACTGGTCCACGCACTCCAGATCGACGGCCGCGCGCCGTTCGCGAAGATCGCCGGCGTCCTCGGCATCTCCGAACACACCGCCGCCCGCCGCTGTCAGCGGCTCAAGGAGCGCGGCATCAGGGTGCGCGGCGCGCTCAACCGGTTCCGGCTCGGCCACCACGCGTGGACGCTCAGACTGCGCTGCACCCCCGACGCCGGACCGGTGCTGGCGCAGGCGCTCGCCAAGCGGGCCGACACGTTCTGGGTGCACCTGATGTCCGGCGGCACCGAGATCTCGTGCCTCCAGCAGGTGGAAAGTCCCGACGAACTGCTGCTCGACCGCCTTCCACGACGGCTGGTCGACGTGAGCGCGCACAACATCCTCCGTGGCTTCGCATCACCAGGCACGTGGCGTGGGATCGCGTGTCTCACCGAAGAAGAAGTGGCTGCCCTACAGCCAGAACACCCCCATGAGTCCCCAACCGAACTCACGGCGCTGGACGAGGCACTCCTCAAAGTCCTGCAAGCGGACGGCCGTGCCGGTTTCGCGGAACTGGCCACGAAGACCAGCACCTCCGAGTCGACCGCCCGTCGCCGCGTCGAGCACCTCAGGCGGACCGGAGTCCTGGAGCTTCAGCTCGACGCCGACCCCGCGCTCTTCGGTTTCGCCACGCAGGCCAGGTTGTGGATGCGCGTGCGGCCGCGGCACCTCGCCGAGGCCGGGGCGGCGCTCGCGGGCCATCCCGAGGTGTACTTCGCCGCCGCGACCACGGGCCCGGCGAACCTGGTCGCCAGCGTCACGTGCCGCAGCAGCGGTGATCTCTACCGGTACCTGACCGAACGCGTCGGAGTCCTCGACGGCGTGGGGGAGCTGGAGTCCGCTCCGGTCCTCCGCACGCTCAAACGCGCGTGACGCTCACTGCTTGGGCGTGACCTGCACGTCCCGTGCCGTCAGTTCGGCGCCGCACTCGGTGCACTCCACCTTCGCCCGCACACCGCCGCCGCAGTTGCGGTGGTGCAGGTGGAACGACTCCTCTTCTTCGGGAGCCATCCACCTCTCACCCCACGTGCGCAGCGCCATCATCACCGGGTAGAGGTCGCGCCCCTTCTCCGTGAGGCGGTACTCGTGCCGTGTGCGGCCGTCTTCCTGATAGGGCACGCGCTTGAGCACGCCCTCCTGCAGCAGCACGTTGAGCCGGTCTGTCAGAACGCTCCGCGAGATCTCCATCGTGGACTGGAAGTCCTCGAAGCGGCGGGTCCCCAGGAAGATCTGCCGGAGCAGCAGCAGCGTCCAGCGTTCGCCCAGCAGAGCCGCGGGGCGGCTCAGCGTGCACGGCATGCTGGCGAAACTCGCGTACGACATGCCTCAAGGATATCCCTTGCGTTCGTTTTTCGAACTCAGCTACAGTTCGGATTCCGAACTCAGGGGGTCGATCCTCATGCGCGTCACCGAGCTCAACCGCGACACCGCGCCGGAAGCTGTCGACGCGGTGTTCGAAGGACTGTCCGCGCGAAGCCGCTACCTGCGGTTCCACTCGCCGACGCCACGGCTGACGGCGTCCGCGCGTCGCGTCCTGACCGACGTGGACGGCGAGCAGCACGCGGCCGTGTGCGCCCGGATCGGCGGCGACCCGGTCGGCATCGCCCGCATGATCAAGACCAGCGAGTGCGGCGCGGAGATCGCGGTCGCGGTGGTCGACCTGTGGCAACGCCGGGGCGTCGGGCGCCGGTTGCTGGAGGAGCTGACGGCGGTGGCGGCCCGGCTGGGCGTTGCCGAACTGCACGGCGACGTCCTCCCGGACAACCGGGGCATGCTCGCGCTGGTGCGCAAGGTGCTGCCGGGGGTGCGCCTGATCAAGGAAGAGGACACGATCCAGCTGCGCTACCCGCTCGCGTGGGTCACCGCCGAGATCACCGACGCCGACCTCGTGAACAGCCTCAGCGGGTTCGGACCGGGAACTCTTCACGGTTGACGGCCTGGACGGGTAATGCCACGAGGACACGGTGCGATGTGTAGGAACATGGGACCTTCGACTGGACCAAAACTTCACATCGCCTTGCTACGGTGCTCGGCATGAGATCGTGGGGGATGTTGGCAGTCGCCGCGGCGGCCATCACGTTCGGCTCGACGCTGGCCATGCCCGACGTCGCGGTCGCGGCCGCCGAGGGTGGGGGCATCTGCGGGACGTACGAGGCGAACTCGAAGATCACCCGCAGCGAGGTCCTGGCGCGCTCCCGCACGTGGATCAGCGCTCGCGTGCCGTACAGCCAGAGCGCCTGCTTCAACAACAAGTACGGCGCCTACCGCACGGACTGCTCCGGGTTCATCTCGATGGCCTGGGGCCTGCGCATCTCGTACACCACGCACATCCTCGAGCAGGTCGCGCACCGCATCGACTGGGAGGACCTCCGTCCCGGTGACGCGCTCAACGACCGCCTGAACCACGTCGCGCTGTTCGTCGGCTGGGCCGACGCGGCCAAGACGCGGCCGATCGTGCGCGAGCAGGCCGGCCCGGACGGCTCCGTGCCCGTGCAGCGTGTGTGGTCCGCCGCCACCGCGCGCCAGTACGTGCCGCTGCGCTACAACGGCATCGTCGACGCGTCCGGCAACACCTCCAGCGACACCCCGGTGACGGACAAGCCGGTCGTCGAGGCCGGCCCGCAGATCTCGAACACCGGCGAGCAGCAGCTCGAGATCTACGCGCGCGCCGCGGACGGCACGATCATCACGAACTTCCACAAGACGAGCCGTTGGAACGGCTGGCAGCAGCTCGGCGCCGAGCTCTTCGCCGGCGACCCGGTCGCGCTGATGAACCCCGAGACGAAGATCGTCGAGGTGTTCGCGCGCGGCACGGACGGCAAGGTCTACCGCCGCGTCGACGGCAAGTGGCTCTCGCTCGGCGACACGGCCGTCGCGGGCGACCCGGTGCTGCAGTGGAACGACAAGTCCAAGGCCGTCGAGGTGCTGGCCAGGGGCGCGGACGGCGTGCTGCTGCGCTTCACGGACAAGTGGGCGCCGCTGGGCGAGGTCAAGATCCAGGGCAGCCCGGCCGTCGCGGACAAGGACCTCTACGCCCGTTCCGCCGACGACAAGCTCGTCAAGTGGGACGGCGAGAAGTGGCAGGACCAGGGCGACACCAAGATCGTCAGCGACCCGAGCGTCGCCGTCGACCAGGTCTTCGTCCGCACCGCGACCGGCAGCGTCGAGCAGTACGCGGCGGGCGTGTGGAAGTCGTTGGGCGGCAAGGGCACCGGCGCACCGTCGGCGGTGTACAACTCGACGACCGGCTCGATCGACGTGCTGCAGCTCGGTGAGGGCGGCA
Source organism: Lentzea aerocolonigenes (assembly GCF_000974445.1). GTDB lineage: Bacteria > Actinomycetota > Actinomycetes > Mycobacteriales > Pseudonocardiaceae > Lentzea > Lentzea aerocolonigenes. The sequence goes on along the minus strand of NZ_BBOJ01000017.1, from coordinate 112,827 downwards.
TCGTCGAGCACTCGCGCGCGACCGACGGCGGCTGGACCGCGTGGGCCAAGCTCGGCACCACCAAGGTCGCCGAGGCGCCGAGCGCGATGTACCACGCGCAGACCAAGACGATCGAGGTCTTCGTCCGCACGGACGACGGCAAGCTGATCCGCCGGTTCTACAAGGAGAAGGCGGGCTGGAGCCAGTGGGCGCTGCTCAGCGACCGGGCGATCAGCTGATCTGATCGTGAGAAAGGGGCCGTGGCAAACGCCGCGGCCCCTTTTCGTTTCGCGGGATCAGCAGTGGGTGAAGACGTCCCTCGCCGCGGTTTCGCCCTTGCCCTGGTCGTTCGCGATGGCGGCCGCCCTCAACGCCCGTGCCGCGTCACGGCACTGCTGCGACGTCGCCGCGTCCGCCTCGGCCTTCTTCTGCGCGGTCTCGGCCTGCTTCTGCAGGTCAGCGGCCCGGACGGCGTCTTCCTTGCTCTCCTTGGCCTTCCGGGTGAGATCGGTGATCTCCCGGTCCTTGCCCTCGATCTGCGTGGACAGGTCGGCGGTGTGCTTCTTCTCCACGAAGAAGAGCGCACCGAACGTGGCCGCTGTGCCGAACAGCAGCACCATGAAGATCGAGAGCACGATGATGCCGGTCCGCTTCGGCTTCGGTGGAACCGGCGCGACCATTGCGGGCTGCTCCGGAGGCGTGAAGACCGGAGGCGTGTAGACCTCGAACTCCGGCCCGGCCGGCGGGATCTCCGGCTGCGCCGAGGTGTTCGCGGGCTGCTGCGGGTCGAAAACAGGGTTGGTCATGGTTCCCCCCAAGAAAGTGCCCCTTGGATCTGTCATCGCCGCAGCGTCGAAGCCGTTACGTGAGGCGGCCCACCGCGTCCACGACCAGGTCGAAGAACCGGTCCACGTCCAGATCCACCGCCACCCGCGCGTTCGGCGTCCGGCCCAGCCGTCCGTGCAGATCCACCACTGTCGCGCCGCTGGCGAAGACGATCGCGGCGGCCTCCGGGCCGACGTAGATGTCGAACTCCGCGTACGGCGTGGTCTTGCCGCGCTCGGTCGACCCGCCCATCAGCACGATCTCGCGCACCGCGGAGGTTCCGTAGCGCTGCAGGTACAGCGCCACGTTCGTCAGCGCGCCCGTCGCGACCAACGTGCACGGCATGTTCGCGTGCATCACATCGAGGTGTTCGCCCGCACCGACGACGGCAAGCTGATCCGCCGGTTCTACAAGGAGAAGGCGGGCTGGAGCCAGTGGGCGCTGTTCAGCGACCGGACTGTGTCCTGAACGAGTAACCAGCCTGCAAGGGTGTGCCCAGAGGCCGCGGCTCCCGAGCCACGGCCTTTTCCGTGTGTCAGATCAGCACTTGGACATCATGTTGAGCAGGGCGGCCGAGATCTTGTTCTGGTCGCCGTTCAACCCAGCCTCGGTCACCGCACGCGCGGCTTCGCGGCATTTCGACGCTTCCGCGGCAATGGCGTCTGACTTGCGCATCTCTTCGAGGTTCGACTGCGACAGAATGGTCTGAGCCGTGAGGGAGCGCTGCTTCTCCTCCAGCTGCTTGGACAGGTCGGCAGTCTGCTTCGACAGGTCGGCGGCGCGGTTCCTCTCCGAGACGTAGAGCGCGCCGAACGCGCCGGCCGCGCCCAGCAGCAGCACGACGAGCACCGCGAGCAGGACAACAGCGGTCTTCTTCGGCTTCGGCGTCACGGCCTCAGGCGTGGTGATCTCGCCCGCAGGCTGAATCTGGGCAGGCTGAGGCTCGGCAACGTCGGTCATGGTGGTTCCCCCAAGTGGCTACTCTCTCGGGTCTGTCATCGCCACCCGGTCGACGGCGTTACGTGAGCCGGGCCACAGCATCGATCACCAGGTCGAAGAACCCGTCCACGTCCAGATCCACCGCCACCCGCGCGTTCGGCGTCCGGCCCAGCCGCCCTTGCAGATCCACCACCGTCGCGCCGCGTGTGAACGTCCCGGTCGTCTCGATCCCCACGAACGCCTCGACGCACGTCACCAGCGACGGGTCGATCACCCGAGCGACCGCCACCGGGTCGTGCAACGGCGGTGCATCGAACCCGAACACCTCGCGGTAGGTGGCCGCGAAGAACGTCATCAGTTCCCCGCACGTCCGGCCGAGCGGGCCCAGCGCGTTCAGGCGCGCCACGACAGCGGGTGTCACCAGCGCCCGGTGCGTGACGTTGAGTCCGATCATCGTGACCGGCACGCCGCTGGCGAAGACGATCGCGGCGGCCTCCGGGTCGACGTAGATGTTGAACTCCGCGTACGGCGTGGTGTTGCCGCGCTCGGTCGACCCGCCCATCAGCACGATCTCGCGCACCGCGGTGGTTCCGTAGCGCTGCAGGTACATCGCCACGTTCGTCAGCGCGCCCGTCGCGACCAACGTGCACGGCATGTTCGCGTGCATCACGTCGATCGCGTGATCTTCCACCACGTCGACGGAGATCGAGCCGAACGACGGACCGTCCATTCCGGACGCACCGTGGATGTCCTCCGCCACGTACAACGGGCGCACCAACGGCTGTGCGCAACCGCGGGCGATCGGCACCGGAATTCCGGCGGCCGAGCAGATCCGCCGGGCGTTCAGGGTGACCTTGTCGAGCGTCTGGTTCGCGGCGACGGTGGTGATCGCGCGCAGGTCGATCTCCGGTGACCCGGCCGCGAGCAGGATGGCGATCGCGTCGTCGTGGCCGGGGTCGCAGTCGAGCACCACAGGGGTCGGAGTCGGCATGGAGCCATCCTGCCGTTCACGTCCATGAAACGCTCGAAAAGGTTTTCTTCACCTCTTGACGAGGTCAGGGCCGCTGCGGCTAGCGTGGAGAAAACGTTTGCAGGGAGGCGCGGATGGCTCGCAGGCGCTACGCGGTGGTCGGCACGGGGGCGCGGGCCGAGCGGCACGTCCACGCGATCGCCGTCGAGCACGCGGCCACCTGTGAGCTCGTCGCGTTCGCCGACGTGAACCGCACCCGGATGAACGTCCACAACGACCGGCTCGCCGATCTGGGGGTCGAGCCGGTCCCCGCGTACGACGCGGCGGACTTCCTCAAGATGCTCGACGAGCAACGGGTCGACGTCGTCGTCGTGACCACCGTCGACCGGTATCACGACACGTACATCGTCGAGGCGTTGGACGCCGGACGTGACGTCGTGACCGAGAAGCCGATGACCACTGACGTGCCGTCGGCGCGCAAGATCCTGGATGCCGTGCACCGCAACGACGGCAACGTCACCGTGACGTTCAACTACCGCTACAACCCGATCCACGAGAAGGTGCGCGCGCTGCTTGCGGAAGGCGCTGTCGGTGAGATCGGGTCCGTGCACTTCGAGTGGTTGCTCGACACCAGGCACGGCGCCGACTACTTCCGGCGCTGGCACCGCGACAAGGCCAACTCCGGCGGACTCATGGTGCACAAGGCGACGCACCACTTCGACCTGCTCAACTGGTGGGTGGGCAGCGTTCCCGAGACGGTGTACGCGCACGGCCGGTTGTTCTTCTACGGAGACGAAAACGGCGAACGTCACGGGTACACGCACGACGACAGGTTCGCCATCGACCTGAAGCAGAACGACTGGCTGAAGAAGCTGTACCTCGACGCACGGCACGAGGACGGCTACCGCCGCGACCAGAATCCGTTCGAACCCGGCGTGTCCATTGAGGACGACATGTCGGTCCTCGTCCGCTACGCCAGCGGCGCGAACCTGACGTACCACCTCACGGCCTACTCGCCGTGGGAGGGCTACCGGCTGATGGTCAACGGCAGCAAGGGACGCCTCGAACTCGAAGTCGTCGAGAACTCCTGGGTGTCGAGCCAGAACCCGGCCGTGCACGGCGTCAGCGCCAACCCCGAGCAGGGGTGGGCGAAGCTCTCCGTGCACCGGCTGTTCGAGGAACGGGAGGACATCCCGCTGGAGTACGACCGGGACGGCCACGGCGGCGCTGACCTTCGCATGGTCGACGCGCTGTACGGACCGCCCGGGCAGGAAGACCCGTTGGGACGCAAGGCAACGCACTACGACGGCACCCTTTCGCTGCTGACCGGTTTCGCCGCCAACCGCAGCTTCGAGACCGGGGAACCGGTCCACGTCGTCGACGTGATCGATCTGCGATGAGAGAGGAAGTCCGTGAAAGCGCACAAGACTGTGGGCTTCATGCTGTGCACGGTGCTGGCGGCGAGCGCGTGCGGTTCGGGAAGCGGTAGCGACCGGGCCGAGATCCGCTTCATCTGGTGGGGCAACGACGACCGCGCCAAGGTGACCAACGAGGCCGTGCGGCTGTTCGAGAGCCGCAACCCGGACGTGAAGGTCTCGACGTCGTTCCAGAACTTCCAGAACTACTTCGAGAAGCTCTCCACCGAGATCGCGGGCGGCAACGCGCCGGACGTGATCCAGATGGACTACCGGTACCTCAACGAGTACGCGGGCCGCAACGTGCTGCTCGACCTCACCCCGTACGTCGGCAAGCAGATCCGCACCGCGGACTGGAACCAGGGCTTCGTCGGCAGCGGCAAGCTCAACGGCAAGCAGGTCGCGTTGCCGTTGGCGCAGAACGCCACCACCATCGTCTACGACCCGAAGCTCTTCGCCGCCGCCGGTGTCGCGGAACCGAAGATCGGCTGGACCTGGGCGGACTACCGGGAGATCGCGGGGAAGATCCAGGCGAGCACCGGTGGCAAGATCGCGGGCTCGACGGACTTCGGCGGCACCGAGGACGTCTTCGAGACCTGGCTGCGGCAGCGCGGCAAAGCCCTCTACGACAACGGGAAGCTCGGCTACACCAAGGACGACCTCAAGGCGTTCTGGCAGCTGTCCAAGGACTTCCGCGACGCGGGCGCCACCACGCCCGCCGAACTGGTGACCACGCTGAACGCCGGCGCCGAGCAGACCCCGCTGGGCAAGAAGCTCTCCGCGTCCGAACACAGCTACGACAGCCTTTACAGCGGCTACAACGCGGTGCGGCCGGACGAGCTCAAGCTCGGGCCGTACCCCAGCGACAACAAGGAAACGCTGGGCTCGTACCGCAAACCGTCGCAGCTCATCAGCGCGTCCGCCCGCACCAAGAACAAGTACGCGGCGGTCAAGCTCATCGACTTCCTGCTCAACGACCCGGACGCGGGCAAGATCCTCGGCGCGAACCGCGGCCTGCCCGCGAACCTGAAGATCCGCGAGGCCGTGGCGCAGAACCTCAGCGGCGCCAACAAGGTCGTCTTCGAGTACGAGAAGTCGGTCGACGCGAAGCTGGGTGACGCACCGGCCGCACCGCCGAAGGGCGACGGCGCCATCTACAAGCTGATGCAGCGCAAGCACGAAGAGGTCGTCTTCGGGAAGAAGACGATTGACCAGGCGTTGGACGAGTTCTGGCGTGACGCGGAAGAAGCGCTGAAGTAGTGCCGTACCTGTTCTTGGGACCGTGGTTGCTCGGCGCCATCGGTCTCACCGTCGCGCCGATGGTCGTCTCGCTCTACCTGTCGTTCACCGACTACGACCTGTTCAACGAACCGAAGTGGGTCGGCCTCGACAACTACGCCAGGCTGTTCGGTGACGACCCTCGCTACCTGCACTCGGTCGGCGTGACGCTGAGGTACGTCGCGTGGTCGGTGCCGTTGAAGCTGGTGCTGGCCCTCGCCGTCGCGTTGCTGCTGAACTCGTTGCGCGGCAAGGGACAGGCGTTCTTCCGCTCGGCCTTCTACGCGCCCTCGCTGCTGGGGGCGTCGGTCGGGCTGGCGCTGGCGTGGCGGGCGATCTTCGACACCTGGGTCGACACGCCGGACCACGCGCTGGTCACCATCGTGCTGTTGGCCGCGTGGCAGTTCGGCGCCCCGATGGTGATCTTCCTGGCCGGGTTGCAGCAGATCCCGCGCGACCTGCTCGACGCGGCCGCGGTCGACGGCGCGGGGTGGTGGCGCCGGTTGTGGTCGATCACGTTGCCGATGTTGTCGCCGGTGTTGTTCTTCAACGTGGTGCTGGAGACGATCCACGCGTTCCAGGCGTTCACGCAGGCGTTCGTGGTGAGCGGAGGGCGGGGCGGGCCGGCCGACTCGACGTTGTTCTACACGCTCTACCTGTACGAACGCGGGTTCACGGAGTTCCGCATGGGTTACGCCTCCGCCATGGCCTGGGTGCTGCTGGTGGCGATCGCGCTGATCACCGCGGTGCTGTTCCGCACCTCCCGGTACTGGGTGTTCTACGGAGACGGGCGGTGAAGCGCGCCGCGGTTTTCGTGCTGTGCCTGGCCGCACTGGCGTTGGTGCTGTACCCGATCGTCTGGCTGGTCTCGGCCTCGCTGACGCCGGTCGAGGATCTGGTGTCGAACCTGCGTGCGCTGTTCCCAGGCCGTGTGACGACTGACGGCTATGCGCGCGCGTTGGAGGGCGCTGGCGGTGAGTCGTTCTGGACGTTCCTGGGCAACTCGACGATCGTCGCGACCGGTGCGGTGGTCGGCAACGTCGTGTCGTGCTCGTTGGCGGCGTACGCGTTCGCACGGCTGCGGTTCCGGCTCAGCGGCCCCCTGTTCGCGTTCGCGCTGGTCACGATCATGCTCCCCGCGCACGTCACGCTCATCCCGCAGTACGTCGTGTTCCAGCAGCTGGGGATGGTCGACACGTTCGTGCCGTTGATCCTGCCGAAGCTGCTGGCCACCGACGCGTTCTTCGTGTTCCTCATGGTGCAGTTCATGCGCGGTATCCCGCACGAGCTGGACGACGCCGCGAAGATCGATGGCTGTGGACCGGTGCGCAACTACTGGTACGTGGTGCTGCCCCTGTCGCGACCGGCGATGGTGACGACCGCGATCTTCACGTTCATCTGGACCTGGAACGACTTCTTCTCGCAGCTCATCTACCTGTCCTCGACGGAGAACTACACGATCCCGATGGGGCTGCGGCTGTTCATCGACCAGACGTCGTCGTCCTCGTACGGGCCCATGTTCGCGATGTCGGTGCTGTCGCTGGTGCCGATCGGACTGTTCTTCCTGGCGTTCCAGCGGTTCCTGGTCGCCGGGGTGGCCACGACGGGGCTGAAGGGATGAGCCGGGTCGAGGTGCTGGCCGACACCTTGCTGCTCGGGTTGTTCGTGTTCGTGGCCTCACTGCCGGTGGTGACCGCGTTCTCGGCGTTCGGCGCGGCGCGCGAGGTGGTGCGGTGCGAGCTCCCGGTGGGGCGGTTCTGGTCGGTGCTGCGCGTGCGGTGGGTGCCGGGAGTGGTTTTCGGGCTGGCGTGGGTCGCGTTGGTGATCGATGTCGTAGTGGTCGTGACGGTGCTCCCGGCGCCGTTGCCCGTTCGGGTGGCGGTACTGACCGCTTCGGCGGCAATCGGTGCCTCGATGCTGGCGCAACCAGGTCGCACTTCGCGTGGCGCATTGAAATTCGAAGCACCTCGGCCGATGCTGATGGCCGCGTTGGTGGTCGCCGCTGTGCTGGTGTGGGCCCTGCCTCCGCTGGTGCTGGTGATCGCCGGACCGCTGGCGCTGGCGGCGGAGGGCACCCGAGAAGGGTGAGGACGATGCGTGTTGCGCTGGTCGGGGCTCGCGGGCATGGGGCGCGGCACGTGGACAACCTGCTCCGGCTCGGCCACGACGGTGTGGCGACCTTCGTCGGCGTGGTCGACGTGGCGGACGTCGACGTGCCGGTGCCGTCGTACCCCGACCTGCCGTCGCTGGCCGCCGAGCTGCACCCGGAGGTCGTGGTGATCTCCTCACCGCCCTCGACGCACCGGGAGCTCGTGCTCGGCGCGTTCGACCTGGGCTGTGACGTGCTGGTCGAGAAGCCGGCGCTGCTGTCGACGGCCGACTTCGAGGAGATCTCCGCCGCGGCGGAGAAGCGCGGGCTGGTCTGCCAGGTCGGGTTTCAGTCGCAGGGGAAGGGGTCGTACCGGCGCCTCTGCTCGTTGATCGGCTCCGGCGCGTTGGGTGACATCTCGGGTATCGGCGCCGCTGGCCGTTGGGTGCGCACGGACTCGTACTACGAACGCGCGGAATGGGCTGGACGGCAGGGGGAGGACGGAACGCTCGTCAATCCGTTCGCGCATGCTCTGCAGAACGCACTCTTGCTCGCTGACGTGGAAGAACGATCGGACATCGGCGTCGAGCTGGAGCTGTTCCGATGCCGCGACACGATCAGTGCGGACGACACGGCCTGTGTGCGTGTCACGGCTGAAGGCGCGCCACCGGTCGTAGTCGCGACGACGCTCTGTGCGACGACATCGTTGCCACCGATCGTCCTGGTCCATGGATCGTTGGGGCAGGCCGTGTGGTGGTACGACGACGACCGTCTGAAGGTCAACGACCACACCATGGCCGTGCCACCGTCCGTCGACCTCCTGGAAAACCTGATCCGGCACCGGCAGACCGGCGAGCCCCTCGTGGCACCGCTGGCCGCCGCACGAGCGTTCACGTCAGTCGTCCAGCAGTGCGGCAAGACGGCCGTGCCGCTGCTGCCCGCCCGCCGCGTCGGCGACAGGGTGGTGCTCGACGGCGTCGACGAGGTCGTCGTGCGTGCGGCGGAGAAGATGGCGACGTTCAGCGAGCTGGGCTGCGGTTTCGGGCGGTAGTCTCCCGCCGAGTCCGCTGTGTTCGGGGGTTGTTGCGTTGGACACCTACATCGACCTGAGGGACGTCCGGCTGACCGGCTACGTGAGCATGGGCCTGATCGCCCTGGTCGCCGCCGAGTCCGTCTGGGGCACGGTCAACGACTGGCGGGGCGGGTCGTCGTCGTGGAGCTTCCTCGCCATCGTGCTGATCGCGCCCGCGGCCGTGGCGTTCCTGCTGTGGTTCCGCTTCGCCACCCACAACGCCGAGGCGATCGCGCTGCACGGCGTGCGGATGATGTCGCAGGTGTGGAAGGCGAGCGACCCGGCGCAGCGCGAGGTGCCGTTCGAGCAGCGCGTGGCCAGCCCGTTGATCAAGCCGTGGCAGTACGCGTTCCTCGCGATGGTGGCGTGCGACGTGCTCGAGTCGTTGCTGCTCGACACCCCCGCCTACGTGGTGTTTTCGACACTGTCGACGGTGTGCGCGATCGTGGCGGCCGGGCTCGCGTGCTTCCTGGTCTTCCGGGTGTCGCTCATGCAACAGCGGTTCGCGGCGCCGCAGCGCAAGTACCGGTGAGCCGTGGGGTAGACTGCGCCATTGGTTGCAGTTCTGTGTTCGCTTCTCCTTCTTCACGGTTGGGTTGCCTGCTCAAGACCAACCACTGGAGCGTCCGCACAGTGCGGTCCGCTCTTCAGCATTGAAGGAGCAGTACATGGCTAACGGCACCGTCAAGTGGTTCAACGCCGAAAAGGGCTTCGGCTTCATCGCCCCCGAGGACGGCGGCGCTGACGTCTTCGTCCACTACTCGGCCCTCAACGGCGGCGGCTACCGCAGCCTCGAGGAGAACCAGCGCGTCTCGTTCGACATCACGCAGGGCCAGAAGGGCCCGCAGGCGACGAACGTCACCGCTCTCTGACGTTGTTCCGAACCGCAGGGCCTCCGGTGTTCCGGGGGCCCTGCGGTCGTTTGGTGGTCTTTTGGTTTCGACCCGGAACGTCGGCTGGGTGATTCACGCTCAGCAGGGGCCGCGAATTCGCCCGGCGACGTTCCGCGCCAAGCCACTAGCCTGGGCCGATGCCGTTGCTCGGACCAGCTGATCCGCTGCCGCACGTGCCCCGGCGCATCCTCGTCGCCGGCAACACCGGATCCGGCAAGTCGACGCTCTGCCTGCGCATCGCCCAGCAATGCGACCTGCGGCGGGTCGAGCTCGACAGCCTCTACTGGGGTCCGCGGTGGACGCCCCGGCCGGAGTTCCGCGAGGAGGTCGCGGCCTTCGCGCGGCAGGACGGGTGGGTCACCGAGTGGCAGTACAACGAGGTGCGGCGCGCGTTGCTGGCGCGGGCGGACACGGTCGTGTGGCTCGATCATCCGTTCCCCACGGTGATGGGCCGGCTGGTCGGCCGCACCGTCCGGCGCCGGGCACGCGGGGTGGAGTTGTGGAACGGTAACCAGGAACCGTCGCTGTGGTCGGTGTTCACGGACTCCGAGCACATCCTGCGATGGGGCTGGAAGACCTACCGGCGCAACCGGGCCAGGGTGCTCGCCCTGGTCGACGAGGTCGTGGTCGTGCGGCTGTGCGGGCAGGGGCAGGTGGAGCGGTGGCTGGCAGGCCCGCTGGCCTCGGTCGGACAGGAGCGTGCGCGGTGAGAACGGCACTGGTGCTCGGCGGGACCGGAATGCTGGCCGGATGTGCGCGGCAGCTCGTGGAACGCGGGTGGCAGGTCGTGCTGCCGTCGCGGACCCAACCGCTGATGGCCGACGACGGTCCTGGACGTGCCGCGCGCGCGTCGATCTCGCACGGGCACCGGCCGACGTGGATCAGAGCCGACTGGACGAAGCCGCACGAGCTCGCGGCGGAGGTCCAGGACGAGCTGCAGGGCCGTGAGGTGAACCTGCTGGTGGCGTGGGTGCACAGCAGTTACCGCGTGGGAGTGCTTCGGGCCGTTCAGCACCTTCTGGCAGAAGGTGCACCGGTGGTGGAGGTGCACACGTGCGCGCCGGTACCGGACCCGGTCCTGCCGAACCCGACGCAGCAAGTGTTGCTCGGTCACTTCGCACACGACGCGATGCAGCGCACGAGCCGTGCGGTGCTGGACGCCGTGGAACGGGCGTTGAACGGGCGGGCGCCCTCGCTGCACCACGAGGACGCCCGCTGAGCGTCATTTGACGATCTTCGCCCGGCCGATCTCCGCCTGGACCTTGATGCCGGCCGCCACGTCGACGAGCTGGCGGACCACGACGTCCTCGTTGCGGATGTCGGCGATCTTCTGCTTGGTCTTGGTGGTGAACTCGAACGCCGCGACCTCCGAGGTCTTGATCTCGGCGACCTCCTGGAAGTCCTTGCTGAAGTCCACGATCACGACCGCGTTGTCGAGGACCTGGAGCTGGTAGTCGGCAGGCCGGTCGGAGGAGAAGCCCTTCTGGAACTTGCCGGTGACCTTGATGCCGTCGGTCGTCTCCGCGAAGTCGAGGACGCCGTCGACGGGGGAGAACAGGCCCTCCTGGAAGTCGGCGGTGGCGGTCACGGGCTCGGCCAGGGCCGGAGGCGCCGTGAGCGCGGTGCAGGCGAGCAGAGCGACGAGGATGCTGAGCGGTTTCGGCATGTCTTCGTTCGTACCGGCGGTGTTTTCGCCCCGCACGACCAAACACATCGCTCGATCGGGCGTTGAGCATGTACGCTCCGCGCCGACGTCGGGGGACGTGCGCTTTCACCTGGGGGAATTCTCTTGAGTTCAGAGGTTGTCAGACCCGTGCGCGGAATCGGCACGGCGGCGACGGTGACGATCGCGTTCGCGGCGGCGACGCGGGTCTTCACGGCCGGGCTGCTGTGGACGTCCGTGGACGTGGCGTCGAGCCTGGCCGCAGACCTGGTCGCGCTGGCCGTGCAGGTCGTGGCGGGGGTGCTGTTCATCGCCTGGATGCGCCAGGCCCGCCTCAACGCCGACGCCATCACGTCCAAGCATCAGCACCGCTACACGAACATGTGGGTGGTGGTGGGATGGATCGTCCCCTTCGCGAACCTGTTCATCCCGTACGCGGTGATGCAGGACATCTGGCGGGGGTCGGACCGCACGCAGCCGATGGTCGGCCTCCAGAAGCGACCGCAGAGCCGCCTGGTCACCGCCTGGTGGATCACCTTCATCGGCTCGAACGCGCTCGGCGTGGGGGCGGGCCGCAGCGCCGTGGACGACATGGCGTTGCTGTACACGGTGTCCGCTCTGGGACTGGCCGGTGCCGGTGTGCTCGCCGCCCGGATGATCAAGCAGGTCGTTGAGATGCAGGAACTCGTGCCCGTGGGGGAATCATGATCACCGAACCGTTCAGACCGGTGCGCGGCATCGGCATCGCCGCTTCCGTCCTCATCGGACTCACCGCCGTCCACGCCGTCGCGGACGCGATCACCACGCAGAAGTTCGTGAAAGTCGTGCAGGACCAGATCGACGGCATCGGCACGATGGACGACCTGGAAGCCGCCAACAACCTCAACCTGGCGGTCAGCATCCCGGGCGTGCTCGTGACGATCGCTGCGGGCGTGACGTTCATCGTGTGGATCTACCGGTCACGCCGCAACGCCGAGCGCGTCACCTACGCCTCGGAGCACCGGCGCGGCCGTGGCTGGGCCATCGGGTCGTGGATCACGCCGATCGTCGCGCTCTGGTTCCCGTTCCAGATCGTGCAGGACGTCTGGCGCTCCTTCGACCCCGCCCAGCAGGACCGGCCGCTCCAGGCACGCGACAAGAACGGCTTCCTCGCCGTCTGGTGGACCGCTTTCCTGCTGATGTCGTGGGGCGACAGGGCGGTCACCCGGCTCTGGCTGCGCGACACGGACATGGCCACCGTCGCCGCCTGGACGTGGGTGACGGCGGTCGTCACGATCGTCGCCGCCGCACTGGCCGTCGTGCTGATCAAGAGGCTGACCGACCTCCAGGACGTGACCAGGCCGCAGGAGTTCAGCGGGCCGGTCCAAGTCCACGTACCAGGTGCATGACCGAATCGCGCACCTCCGCGCGTGACCGCTCCGGCTGGAACACCTGCCAGTCCAGCGCGATCACGAGCAGCGTGCCGAACAACGCCGCCGACGCGGTGCCGACCTCCACCCCTTCCGGGAGGCGGCCCGCGTCGGACAGGCGCTTCATGTGACCGCGCACGATCGACACGATGTCGTCGCGCAGCAACGAGAGAGTGCCGTGCCACTGGCCGGGGGTGCGCCACAGCTCGGAAACCAGGAGCTGGCCGAACGCCGGGTACTCGGCCCAGAAGCCGAGCATCTCGTCGACCAGCGCCTCCAGCGAGTCCTCCGAACCCTCCGCGGACCGCAGCCGGCCCGCGAGGATCTCCACCCCGTGCCGCAGCAGGGCCTCGACCAGCGCGTCCTTCGAGGCGAAGTTGTAGTAGATCGTGCCCTTGGCGACCCCGGCCTCCGCGGCGATCTCGTCGACCGTCACCGAGGCCGCGCCCCGTTCGCCGACCAGCTTCAACGCCGCGTCGAAGAGCTTCTGCTTGGTCGCCGTCGTTCTCGCGCTCACAGCACGAGCTCCGGCTTCAGCTTCGACGCCGTCCACACCCGCTGCCTGTAGGCCGTCACGGACGACAAGGCTAGGGCTCCGACCAGCCAGGCGAGAAGGATCAAAGCGTCGTGACCCACGCTGCCCAGGTCCCCTCCGTACATGAGGTGGCGCAGGCCGTCGACCGCATAGCCCATCGGCAGGCCGTAGTGCAGCGGGTACAGCGGCACGGGGATCGTCTGCCACGGGAACGTGCCACCCGCGCTGACCAGCTGAAGGATCAGCAGGATCAGGCCGAGGAACTTGCCGACGGCACCGAAGGCGGCGTTCAGCGCGTGCAGGATCGCCACGAACGTCAGTGACATCAGCACGAGGAACGCGAACGTGCCGAAGGGGTTCGACGGCACGATGTCGACCACGAACCGTACGACCGAGAACATCACGAGCACCTGCACGATGCCGAGCAGCGCACCCGGCAGCCAGCCGCCCAACGCGACACGCAACGCCGACTGACCAGCGGCCAGCGCACGGCGTGAGAGCGGGCGCAGCAGCAGGAAGAGCACGAACGCGCCGATCCACGTCGCCAGGCCGAGGAAGAACGGGGCCAGGCCGGCGCCGTACGTGGCGGCCTTCGTCTGGGACAGGCCCTTCACCGCCACGGGGTCGCCGATGGCCTGCGCGATCGCGGCGCGCGTCGGGTCGTCCGCGTTCGGGATCTTGTTCACGCCACCGGTCAGGCCGTCGCGCAGCTGCGCGGAGCCGTCGGCGAGCTTGGCCGCGCCGTCGCGGAGCTGGGGCGTGCCGTCCGAGGCCTTCTTCAGACCGTCGCGGAGCTGGGCGTTGCCGTCGGCGAGCTTCGTCGCGCCGTCGTCGAGCTTGCCGATGCCGGCGACCATGCCGGGCATCTTCGACGACAGCTGCTCGGCGCCGTCGGCCACCTGGTCCGCGCCGTTCGCGAGCTTGCGCAGGTCACCCGCGGCGCCCTGGACCTTGCCGTTGGCGTCGTCGACGGGCTTGCGGACCTGGCCGATCGTGGACATCACGCGCTGCACCTGGTCCTCGGTGAAGCCAAGCGTGCGCAGGCGGGTGGCGATGTCGCCGTTGGCCTGGTCGAGCACACCGACGAGGGCCTGGGCCTTCTGCGCGTACTCCTCCGCCTGGCGCGCGGCGGTCTCGTTGCCGTTCGCGACCTGGCGGGCGCCGTCGGCGATCTTCTTCGCGCCGTCGGGCAGCGGCGCGGTCTGCGAACGCAGCTCGTGCAGGCCGTCACGCAGCTGCGCGGCGCCGTTCGCGGCCGTCACCGACCCGGTGTAGAGCTCCTGGACGCCCTTGTCGAGCTCGCCCAGCTTGTCGCGCAGCTGGGCGTTGCCGTCCGCGAGCTGCGTGGCGCCGTCGGCGGCCTTGGTCGTCTCCTGGCGGATCGTGGAGAAGCCGAGCAGCAGCTTGTCGGCGGCCCCGGCGGAGACCTTCGCGGTGACCGCGCGGCGCACCTCGGAGACGACCTGGTTCGCGATCGTGCTGCCCAGGTAGTTGTTGGCGTCGTTGGTCGTCAGCGTCAGCACGCCCTGGCGCGGCTTGTTCTGCTCCGCGGACGTGAGCGCTTCGGAGAAGTCCTCCGGCAGCGTCAGCGCGAAGATGTACGTGCCCTTGCGGACGCCCTCGTCGGCGTCGGCGGGGTTGTCCACGACGTGCCAGTTGAACTTCTTGCCGTTGAGCAGCTCGTCCGCGACCTCCTTGCCGGCGTTGAGGTCCTTGGCGCCCTTGTCCTTCACGACCAGCGCGGCGGGCACCTGGTTGAGGTTCGCGTACGGGTCCTTGTTCGCGTACAGGTAGAGCGACGCGTACAGCAGGGGTACGAGCGCCAGCGCCACGACGGCGAGCTTGGGCAGCGTGCCGGAGGTGATCCGGCGAAGTTCGTTGAAGGCCATGCGAAGGGCGCTCATGCGGTGATCTCCATCTTGGTGTTGTTGTCCTCACCAAGGCGCGCGTGCGGGATGTCGAGGATGTGAGCGGAGGAGTTCGAGCACAGGACGACCACGGACCGTTCGGGGGTCACGTAGTCGTTCGCCAGGGCGAACCACTCGCGCGGGTTGGGGTGGTAGCGGTCCGGGCAGTCGAGGACGAGCGTCGTGACGCCGGGACGTGCGGAGGCCAGTTCGAGCATCACGGCACAACGCGTCTGCGGCGGCACGTGCTCGAAACGCTTGGAGGCGTGCTCATCGGCGGCGTGCTCCACCAACCAGTCGTGCACCGCCTTCTTGCCGGAGGACTTGCCGTTCATCGCGAGTTCCTCACCGACGACGGCGGCCAGGCTGAGCGCGTACTCCGGCTCGTTCACCTCGGGGGCGTCGACGAGCACGACCTGCTTTCGCAGCGTCTTCGCGTCCGGTGACACCGAGCCCGTGGAGGGCTTCATGCGGCCGGAGAGCAGCAGGCCGAGCGCCGTGTGACCGGTGCCGGGCTCGCCCGCGACCAGCGTCAGCTCGCCCGGCTTCACGACCAGCGAGGTCGGCCGGAGCAGAGGACCATGTGCCCCGTTGACGCCTGCGCGTTCTGCGCGGATCTCCACGGCTTT
The DNA here is from genome assembly GCF_000974445.1 of Lentzea aerocolonigenes. GTDB lineage: Bacteria > Actinomycetota > Actinomycetes > Mycobacteriales > Pseudonocardiaceae > Lentzea > Lentzea aerocolonigenes. The sequence continues at coordinate 97,224 of NZ_BBOJ01000017.1, read as the reverse complement.
ACCTTCCGTTTAAACTGACCGGTCAGTACAAATTCTCGCGCAGTCTTGGTTCGCTGGCAACTCGGACATAGGTCACCTAAGGGCGGAGGCGGGGCGTACTTCCCACACGGTCCACAACGGCCGGTAGCCCTGACGGGGCCAGAACACCGAGCTCAGCGGGTTCGGCGGGTTGTAGTAGAGGTACGTGCCGACCGTGCCCATCCGGTGGAGTTCCTGGTGGGCGTGGGCGACGAGCTGCTGACCGATGCCCGTGCCGCGGGCTCCGGGCAGCACGGAGACGCAGTTCACATAGCCCCAGCGGCCGCGCGGCAGCCTCGCCGCCGCGCTCGTGCCCGGTTCCGACGACACGATGGCGCACTCGGCCAGTGCCACCGCGATGCCGTCGCGTTCGGCGAGCCAGATCGGGCTCGCCTTGGCCAGGCGGTCGGCGAGTGCACGTCGTTTGAGGGCCGCAGCCTCCGGGCGCACGATCGTGGAGCCGACGAACGACGAGTACTCCAGCTCCGCCAGCGACAGCTCCAGCACCGACTCCAGGTCGTGCGGGGTCGCACGGCGGATCGTGAGCGTGCGGGGGAGTTGTTGTTGTGGCGTGCGCAGCCTGATGCCGAGCACGGACAGCGGCACCAGGCCGTGGTCGAGAAACGCGCGTGCGGCCCTCGTGTCACGGCTCGGCCAGTGCACGACGCACGCCGTGTCCTCACCTATCTCTTGTGTGTCGAGAAGCTGACGCCACCGCGTGAGGAGCGCGTCCATGCCTTGAGCGGTGCCCACGAGAGGCATCAACTCCCACACCTCGGCCGCCGACCACAGCCTCGCCGTCGAGTGGGGTTCGAAGCACTGGTGGCTGACGACGCCGGCCACGCGCGTGCCGTCCGCGAGCGCGGCCGTGATGACGTGGCCGTCCGCCGGTGGATCGGCGGCGGGCGGGAGCAACGGGTCCAGCGACGCGAAACGCGCTGACTGGGCCGCCACCAGCCCGCGTGCCGAGGTCATGAACGGGAAGACTACGACGTCAGGCGCGTGCGGAAGATCGCGGTGCCGGGGAAGAGCTTGCCGCGCAGCGGACTCCACTGGCCCCAGATGCGGGTGTGCCCCTCCGGCCACTCGGGCTCGACCAGGTCCTCGACGACGAAACCGGTGTTCGTGAGCGCCCTGACGTAGTCGCCGAGCGTGCGGTGGTGCTCGACGTAGGTGGCGCGGCCCTCCTCGTCGACCTCCACGTAAGGAGTCCGGTCGAAGTACGACTGGGTGACCGTGAGGCCGAGCGGGCCCGGGTCGTCCGGGAAGATCCACCGCATCGGGTGGTTGACCGCGAACACCCACCTCGCGCCGGGCTTGAGCACGCGGGCGACCTCGGCGAAGACCTCCTGGACGTCCGCCACGAACGGGACGGCGCCGAACGCCGAGCAGGCGGCGTCGAAGGTGCCCGTCCCGAACGGCAGCTGGTCGGCGCTGGCCTGCACGAGCGGGACGTGGATGCCGGTCTTCTCGTTGTTCTCGCGCGCGTGCCGCAGCATGCCCGCGGAGATGTCGAGAGCCGTGACCACGGCGCCGTTGGCCTTGAGCCAGCGCGCGCACGGGGCACTGCCGCAGCCGACCTCGAGAACGCTCTGACCTGCGACGTCACCGAGGAACGCGACCTCCTCCTCGCGCAGGCCCTCCGGGCACCAGACGAAGTCCGCCGCACCCAGGAAGTCGCCGTGCGTGTCGTGGTAGTCGTCCGCGTCCGCGTCCCACCAGATGCGGTTCGCCAGGCGTGACTCGGCGGCGTCCGCCCCGCGCTTGACGATGCCGGCCGTGCCGAGCGCCTGTTCGGCACTCGCGTGCTGGTTGGACACACTGCTCCTTCACATGGGGGCTGGTTTGCTTGCGCGTCTCGCGGCCGCGTACGATATCGCGTGCGTAGTGGGTTAGTGCTGCCCATGATCCAGTTCCGCCGGATTCCAGGTCGCTGCGACGCTGCGCGCGCACCACTACCAGACAATCGATGCCAATCCGTACCGGAGCCACCTACCTAATGTCCACCGACACCACCACCGCCCCCGTTGCCGCTGCGCCCAAGCAGGTCGCGATCAACGACATCGGGACGGAGGAGGACTTCCTCGCAGCTATCGACAAGACGATCAAGTACTTCAACGACGGCGACATCGTTGAGGGCACCATCGTCAAGGTCGACCGGGACGAGGTCCTGCTCGACATCGGCTACAAGACCGAGGGCGTCATCCCCTCGCGTGAACTGTCGATCAAGCACGACGTCGATCCCGCCGAGGTTGTCAGCGTCGGTGACGAGGTCGAGGCCCTTGTTCTCCAGAAGGAGGACAAGGAAGGCCGCCTGATCCTGTCGAAGAAGCGCGCCCAGTACGAGCGCGCCTGGGGCACCATCGAGGCCCTCAAGGAGAAGGACGAGCCCGTCAAGGGCACGGTCATCGAGGTCGTCAAGGGTGGTCTCATCCTCGACATCGGCCTCCGCGGCTTCCTCCCCGCCTCGCTCGTCGAGATGCGTCGCGTCCGCGACCTGCAGCCGTACGTCGGCCGCGAGCTCGAGGCGAAGATCATCGAGCTGGACAAGAACCGCAACAACGTGGTCCTGTCCCGCCGCGCGTGGCTCGAGCAGACCCAGTCCGAGGTCCGCAGCGAGTTCCTCAACCAGCTGCAGAAGGGCCAGGTCCGCAAGGGCGTCGTGTCCTCGATCGTCAACTTCGGTGCCTTCGTGGACCTGGGTGGCGTCGACGGTCTCGTCCACGTCTCGGAGCTGTCCTGGAAGCACATCGACCACCCGTCCGAGGTTGTCGAGGTCGGCCAGGAAGTCACCGTCGAGGTCCTCGACGTCGACATGGAGCGCGAGCGCGTCTCCCTGTCGCTGAAGGCGACCCAGGAAGACCCGTGGCGCCAGTTCGCCCGCACCCACGCGATCGGCCAGATCGTGCCGGGCAAGGTCACCAAGCTGGTTCCGTTCGGTGCGTTCGTCCGCGTGGACGAGGGCATCGAGGGCCTGGTCCACATCTCCGAGCTGGCCGAGCGCCACGTCGAGATCCCGGAGCAGGTCGTCCAGGTCGGCGACGACGTCATGGTCAAGGTCATCGACATCGACCTCGACCGTCGCCGCATCTCGCTGTCGCTCAAGCAGGCCAACGAGGGCTTCACGGTCGACACCGAGTTCGACCCGACCCAGTACGGCATGGCCGCCGAGTACGACGACCAGGGCAACTACATCTACCCCGAGGGCTTCGACCCGGAGACCCAGGAGTGGCAGGACGGCTTCGACAAGCAGCGTGAGGAGTGGGAGCGCCAGTACGCCGAGGCGCACACTCGTTACGAGGCCCACATGAAGCAGATCCGCAAGGCCGCCGAGGCCGAGGAAGAGGCTTCGGCCGAGGGTGCGGGCAACTACACCTCGGGTGGCGACGCTCCTTCCGCTTCCGTCGGCGCGCCGGCCCAGTCGGGTGGCACGCTCGCGTCGGACGAGCAACTGGCCGCGCTTCGGGAGAAGCTGTCGGGCGGTATGTGAGCCTGTAGCTAGTCGTTGAAGGCCCCCGCACTTCGGTGCGGGGGCCTTTGGTGTTGGTTGGGGCTCTTTGGGCGGGGTGTTCGGCTGTGTCGTGTCAGGTCCGTAGGTCGGTTGCGTCGCCGTGTCGGGTTCCTGTTTCAAGCTGAGGGCTCTGCCCTTACCCCGCCAATCTGATCAAAGACCGGCCAGCGCCATGCGTGGGTTGATGGCACGCCTGGTGCGTTGGGCGGCTGCGCGTTGCGTAGGGCGTGGGGTTCGGGTGGGTTGGTCCCGTCCCAAGTCGAGCCAGAGCGAGTCACACCCGAGGGGAGAGGTCAAGTCGCGAAAAGCGTGCGACTTGACCTCTCCCCTCGGGCGTGACAAGAGCTGTGGCACGACTCGTGACGGGACCAACCCACCGGAACCCCACGCGAAGAGCTGGCTCGGCTGCGCCATCGCCTCGCCTCGCCTTCGGCATCGGCCTTGTGGCGCCACCCGTTCACTCTGTGGTGGAGGGCTGAGTCCGTTGTGTAGGTTGACAAACCTATGCGTGGGAACAAGTTCTTCGTGGCGCTGAGCGCGGGTGCGCTGGCGGTTTCCGGGGCCTGCTCTTCTGTGGCTCCGCAGACTCAGGCGCCGCCGCCGCAGATTCCGAAGATCACGCCGCAGACCACGCCCTCGCGGGTTCCGGTGATGGTTGACCGGGCCCTGCCGGACGACTGCGAGCTCGTGGTGCCCGTTGAGGTCATGAACGCGACGCTCGGGCAGGAGTTGCCCGGTGAGCCTCGGATCATCATCGGCATCAAGGAGCCGGGGATCGGGCGGACCGGGAAGATCGACTGTTACTACGGCATTCCTCCCAAGCAGGACCTGGGAGCCGCGAAGATCGTCATCGGGCTTTCGACCTACACGGACGACTTGACGGCTCGGACGCGGGTCACCGAGAGCGTCGAGGCTGAGCGGGCCGACGGGGCGAAGATCACCGAGGTTGACGTCGGGAAGCAGAAGGGGACGCTGGTCGAGGGGAAGGACGAGCAGTTGCTGATCGGGTCCCTCGGGAAGTCGACCTTTGTCGTGCGGAACCGGAACGGCTTCATTCCCCAGGCCAAGCTCGTGGCGATTTTGCCGGTGCTCGCTCAGCAGGCGATGACGCCTCCCGTCTAACCTGATCGGCATGCTCAGGGTGGGGTTGACCGGGGGGATCGGGTCCGGCAAGTCGACGGTTGCGCGGCTGCTGGCCGAGCGGGGGGCCGTTGTCATCGACGCGGACCAGCTCGCTCGTGAGGTGTTGGAGCCTGGTACTGACGGGCTCAAGGAAGTCGTCAAGGCGTTCGGGGACGACGTGCTGAACGGTGACGGCACGTTGAACCGGGCTGCGTTGGCTGCCAAGGCGTTCGCCACCGAGGAGGCTCGGCAGACGCTCAACGGGATCACGCATCCGCGGATCGGGGCGCTCACCGGGCAGCGGATGGCCGAGGCGCCTGATGACGCGATCGTCGTGCACGACATCCCGTTGTTGGTGGAGCGGGACATGGCGGCGGCGTACCACCTCGTGATCGTGGTGTACGCGGATGCCGAGACTCGTCTTCAGCGGTTGGTGAGCAGCCGGGGCATGGATCGGCAGGACGCCGAGAACCGGATTGCCGCTCAGGCCACCGATGAGCAGCGTCGGGCCGTTGCCGACGTGTGGCTCGACAACAGCGGTGAGGTTCCTGACGTCACGGTGTTGTGGGATCGGCTCGTCGGGTTCGAGAAGAACGTGCGGACGCAGTCGTACGCGTCCGGGTCGCCGATCGTGGTGCCGTACGACGAGAGGTGGCCCGCGCAGGCACGACGGGTTGCGCGGCGGATCAGTCTGGCGGCTGGTGGGCGGCACGTCGAGCACATCGGGTCGACTGCTGTTCCTGGGCTCGCGGCCAAGGACGTGCTGGACTTCCAGCTCGCTGTCGAGGACATGGAGACCGCGGACTCGTTGCGGGAGGCGTTGGCGCAGGCGGGCTTTCCGTACGTGGGGCCGTACGAGGACACGCCTCGTGGTGAGGGCGACTGGAGCAAGCGGTTGCACGCCGGGGCTGATCCCGGGCGGCGGGTGAACCTGCACCTGCGCGTCGAGGGGGCGCCGAACTGGCGGTGGGCGGTCGACTTCCGCGACTGGTTGCGGCACGACGCGCAGGCCCGGGAGGAGTACGCGAACCTCAAGCTCGAGCTGTCCCAGAGGTTTGCCGCCGACACCGGCGCCTTCGCCTACGGGGAGGCGAAGGAACCGTGGATGGAGGCGGCCGTCGAGAGGGTGCGGGCCTACAGGGGAGGCCAGGAGTCGTAGATGCCGTGCCACGTCAGCCACGAGGTGAGGTTGTGGTTGACGTTGCTGAGCTCTTCGAGGGTGCGGTGGACCGTGCGCAGGGCCTGGTCGGCGTCACCCGGTCGCAGGACGCGGCCCGCGACGGCGGCGGCGAACTCCTCGCTGCGCACGATGCGGGCCGTGGTGCCGCCGGGAACTGCCAGGCCCAGCAACAGGTCCGTGGTCTGCCAGTGCCGGTGGTCGCGTTCGACGCGGACCGCGGACAGCACGCTCGGGCCGCTGCGGGCGTGCCGGGAGCGCGGGCGGTAGGTCGTGAGGCGCAGACCCAGATCGGGCAGCAGCCAGGTGACCTCGGCGTCGGAGAACGGGTCTTCCGGGGTGGGATGTTCGATGCGCAGACCCCAGCGTTCCACGTAGCACGAACTGAGGGTGCGTGTGCCACCGGACGAATAAGTTCGTACGCCCGAAATGGTGTCGACGACATCGACCAGCTGAGGTGTAGTGACCGCTCCCACGACGCCGAGGGTAGTCAAATAAGTGCGCCCAGTTACACGCCGGGTCGATTCGTTACGTCACGGTCAGATGACGACCACACTCTGTGTACTACCGCCAGGCAGTCGGGCACCCGGATGCGGCAAGCCACCTGACGACATCGTGACCGTGCGCTGAAATGCCGGACACCGCCGAGTAGGTGGTTTCCAACGCCCATTGCGCGCGTTCCGCGGTGATCAGGTTGTGCTGAACCGCGGCGATCAGCTCGTCGGTGTCCAGAACGGTGACGCTGTGACCCGTCCGGACGATCAGGTCGAGGTACAGGTCGGTGGTCTTCCAGACGCTGCCGATGGCGTTGATCTCCACGACGTCGACGTAGAAGTCGAAGTCGAGCTGGTGGCCGGGGTGCCAGGACTGGCGCGTGACCCGGATGTTGAGCTTCGGCAGGAACCAGCTCTCGAAGTGGCTGATCTTCGGATGGCCCGCGAGCGGCCGGAACATGTAGAGGCCTGTCGGGGTGAGGCGGTACTCGTCGACGCTCCTCAGCTGCCCCTTGGGATCGGTGTTGCTCTTGGCGTCCAGGTCGAAGTACTCGATCTTCGGCGGATGGATGTGTGCCACGTCAGCGATACTGCCATCGTTGAGGCGTCCGGCCACTTAGGATGCCGCGCATGTTCGGGATCATCCGCCCCTGCCGCAACAGAATGGGCGCTGAGCTGCGGTCCGCGTGGCTCGCCCACCTGTGCGGGATGTGCCTGTCGTTGCGCGACGAGCACGGTCACCTCGCTCGTGTCGTCACCAACTACGACGGGCTGCTGATCTCGGCGATGGTCGAGGCCCAGAGCGGCGTCTCGCGCCGGTCCGCGGGACCGTGTGCGTTGCGCGGCATGAAGTCCGCGGACGTCGCCATCGGGTCCGGGGCGCGGCTGGCGGCGTCGGTGTCGCTGGTGCTGGCGTCGTTGAAGATCGACGATCACGTGGACGACGGGGACGGGCTCGCAGGGAAGGTCGGCTGGGCGGGGCGCGCGGTGGCACGGCGGTGGGCCGCCAAGGGGCTCGGGACGGCGTCGGACCTGGGGTTCGACGCCTCGGTGATGGTCGACGCGGTGCGCAGGCAGCCCGAGATCGAGGCGGCGGCGGGGCTGGGCAGTTCGGTGCTGGTGGTGACCGAGCCGACGGAGACCGCGACCGGGTTCGCCGTCGCCCAGACCGCGATCATCGCCGGGAAGCCCCGGAACGTGGAGCCGTTGCGCGAGGTCGGCCGGCTGTTCGGGCGGGTCGCGCACCTGATCGACGGGGCGGAGGACCTGGAGGAGGACCGCGCGTCGGGCGCGTGGAACCCGTTGCTCGCCACCGGAACGTCCGTGGAGGACGCGCATCGGCTGTGCCTGGACGCGGTGACGGGCATCAGGCTGGCGCTGGACGAGGTGGAGTTCACCGACGCGCGGCTGGTGCACAAGCTGCTGGTGCACGAGCTGGAGGAGTCGATCATCCGAGTGTTCGGCAGGCGCGGGCACCGGGACAAGCCGACCTGGTCGGATCCGGGCAGCGGCTTGTGGGCGTACCCGAGGCTGAACTGGCAGCCGCAGCCGCGCGGGTGCTTCGCCGGGTGCGGTGCGTTCCTGTACATGTGCGGGACCTGCCAGTTCTGCTGCCGCGACCCGTTCCCGGGCCCGTGGAGCGACAAGCGGCGGGACGGCTGCGACCCGGACTGCGGGAACTGCGGAGACTGCGGCGACTGCTGCAAGTGCGACTGCTGCTGCCCGTGCGATTAGGCCTCTGACCAGGCCCGATCTGAAATTGTCAGACCCCCGGCGTAACGTGCTTCCCGTGGCATTCGCAACCGAGCTTCCGCCAGAGGAGAGCACCGTCAGGGCGCACTCCGAGCACCGCCCCGTCGGCGAGATCGTCCGCACCGACGGGCAGTTCCGCGTCGTCAGCGAGTACCAGCCGGCGGGCGACCAGCCGGCCGCCATCGACGAGCTCGAACGCCGCGTGCGCACCGGTGAGCGCGACGTGGTGCTGCTCGGCGCCACTGGTACCGGCAAGTCGGCCACCACGGCCTGGCTCGTCGAACGGCTGCAACGCCCCACCCTGGTGATGGCGCCGAACAAGACGCTGGCCGCCCAGCTGGCGAACGAGCTGAAGGAGCTCTTCCCGCACAACGCGGTCGAGTACTTCGTCAGCTACTACGACTACTACCAGCCCGAGGCGTACATCCCGCAGACGGACACGTACATCGAGAAGGACTCCTCGATCAACGAGGACGTCGAGCGACTGCGCCACTCCGCCACCATGTCGCTGCTGACCCGGCGCGACGTCATCGTGGTCGCCTCGGTGTCGTGCATCTACGGCCTGGGCACGCCTCAGTCGTACCTCGACCGCTCGATCCCGCTCGAGGTCGGCGTGGAGGTCGACCGCGACGCGTTCCTGCGCCTGCTGGTCGACGTCCAGTACACCCGCAACGACATGTCGTTCACCCGCGGCACCTTCCGCGTGCGTGGCGACACGGTCGAGATCATCCCGTCCTACGAGGAGCTCGCCGTCCGCGTCGAGTTCTTCGGCGACGAGATCGACAAGCTGTACTACCTCCACCCGCTGACCGGTGACGTGGTGAAGGAGGTCAACGACCTCCGGATCTTCCCCGCCACGCACTACGTCGCGGGCCCGGAGCGCATGGAGCGCGCCATCCGCGACATCGAGGCCGAGCTGGAGGCGACGCTCGCCCAGATGGAGCGTCAGGGCAAGCTGCTGGAGGCCCAGCGCCTGCGCATGCGCACCCAGTACGACATCGAGATGATGCGCCAGGTCGGCTTCTGCAACGGCATCGAGAACTACTCACGCCACATCGACGGCCGCGGCGCCGGCACGGCGCCGGCGACACTGCTCGACTACTTCCCCGACGACTTCCTGATGGTCATCGACGAGTCGCACGTGACCGTTCCGCAGATCGGCGGCATGTACGAGGGCGACGCTTCCCGCAAGCGCAACCTGGTGGAGCACGGCTTCCGCCTGCCGTCGGCGCTCGACAACCGCCCGCTGACGTGGGAGGAGTTCGCGGACCGGATCGGTCAGGTCGTGTACCTGTCGGCGACTCCCGGCCCGTACGAGATGGGCCAGGCCGGCGGCGAGTTCGTCGAGCAGGTCATCCGCCCGACCGGTCTGGTCGACCCCGAGGTCGTGGTGAAGCCGACCGAGGGCCAGATCGACGACCTGGTGCACTCGATCCGGGAACGCGCCGAGCGGGACGAGCGGGTCCTGGTCACGACGCTGACGAAGAAGATGGCCGAGGACCTCACGGACTACCTGCTGGAACTGGGCATCCGGGTCCGGTACCTGCACTCCGAGGTCGACACGCTGCGCCGTGTGGAGCTGCTGCGGCAGCTGCGGCTCGGCGAGTTCGACGTGCTGATCGGCATCAACCTGCTGCGGGAGGGTCTCGACCTGCCCGAGGTGTCGCTGGTGGCGATCCTCGACGCGGACAAGGAAGGGTTCCTGCGGTCGGGAACTTCTCTCGTGCAGACGATTGGTCGTGCTGCTCGCAACGTGTCCGGTGAGGTCCACATGTACGCGGACAAGATCACGGATTCGATGCAGCACGCGATCGACGAGACGAACCGGCGGCGCGCCAAGCAGATCGCGTACAACACGGAGCGGGGGATCGATCCGCAGCCGTTGCGGAAGAAGATCACCGACATTTTGGAGGCCGTGTACTCCGAGATCGAGGACGAGGTTCCGGTTGGAGGGTCTGGGCGGAACCAGTCTCGAGGGAAGAGGGCTACCGGGGAGGGTGGACGGTCTTCCGGGGTTGTCGCGTCGCATGAGCGGGCGGGGATGGCTCGGTCGGAGCTGGCGGATCTGGTGCAGTCGTTGACGGATCAGATGATGAACGCGGCTCGGGATCTGCAGTTCGAGTTGGCGGCCCGGTTGAGGGATGAGATTCAGGACTTGAAGAAGGAGTTGCGCGGGATGGATGCGGCCGGGGTTAAGTGAGTTTCGAGTCGCGCCGGTTGCTTAAGTTGTGTCCCTGGTTCGTCGGCGGCTTGCGATTTCGTGCCCGTAGGTTGGTCGGGGTGCGTGCGGGTGTTGCGTGCTTGACCTGACGCCTGTCTAGCGCGGCAAGTGCTGTGTCGCGCTAGACGGGGGAGCCACCGCTCCCCATGGTCGTACTGCTCGGCTAATGAGTGTTGAGCCGGTCGTCTTCACCGTCGCTTGATCACGACGTCCACTGTGGAGGCTGGTGTGCCTGTTGCTCAACGTGAAATCGGGGTGTGCGGCCGGTAATCTCTTGGGCTGATAACGATTTGTGTTTGCCGCGTAAATCGCTCTCTGGGGTGAGATGTCGGCTGACACCTTTCGTCACGGCGCAGGACGACCATGATCTCACGGGTGGATGTGGACTCCCACCTACAAGCGGTGGAGCAGGCGCTGATCGCCATGCGACGCAGTCAGTCGCGTCGTGCGCTCGCGGAGCTGGCTGTGCCGGCTTTTGACGTGCTGGACGTTGTCGAGGCGGCTGAGCGGGCCGGGGTGCAGGCTACGGTTTCCAGTGTGGCGTCGGCTTTGCACGTTGATCAGCCGCGTGCCAGCAAGCTCGTCACCAGTGCTGTTGATTCCGGGTTGGTCGCTCGGGTCGCCGACAAGGCGGATGGGCGGCGGGTGTTGCTCATTCGCACTCCTCGGGGGCGCGCCACTTCGGCTGAGCTGCACCGGGCTCGGCAGGCTGCTTGTGCTGCCGCCATGGCGGACTGGACTGATGAGGAGCGGGTTGTGTTCGCGCAGTTGCTTGGTCGTTTTGTTGCTGTCTTCGGCGCGCGATAATCCTGTTGTGACACTGGACGAGTTGATCGCCTACTGCGCGGGCAAGCCTGGCGCGGAGGAGACGTATCCGTGGGGCGACGCCGAGCTGGTGTGCAAGGTCGGCGGCAAGGCGTTTGCGTTCATCGGGTTGAACGCGCACACCGTTGGGCTCAAGTGCGGGGTGGATGCTGAGGCTGCCGCGCCTTGGCGGGAGCGGTTTCCCGGTGACATCACCATTAGCGGGTATGTCGGGCGTTATGGGTGGAACACCATCGCGCTCAAGGGATCGGTGCCCGACGACGACCTGTTGGAGCTCGTTGACGGCTCCTACGAGGCCGTCGTCGCGCGGTTGCCGAAGCGGAAGAGGCCGGTTTAACCCTCTTCGGGTTGCAGGATGCCGAAGATGTTGCCTTCGGTGTCCTTGTAGTAGGCGAGAAGGCCCACGCCGGGCATCTTGTCCTTGGGCAGGGCCACTGTGCCGCCGTTGACGTCGATGGCCGCGATGGTGGCGTCGATGTCGGGCACGCTGATCGTCATGACGAAACCGTGCACCGGGGCGTCCGGTGCGGGGTCCGGGCCGCGGCGTGGCAGCAGGCCGCCGTTCACGCCGGGCTGGTCGTCGTCGCCGGTGGTGATGACCCAGTAGGGGATGTCGCCCCACTGTTCGATCTTCCAGCCGAAGACCGACGTGTAGAAGCGCCGCGCGCGATCGGGATCTGCGGCGTGGATCTCGAAGTGCACAGGACGTGACATGAGCGGGACGCTACTCCGGACAGTGGTTGTCCGCATTGGCTCCTACGGTGCTCTCATGGCAATCGAATTCCAGGTCTCCTTCGACGCGAACAACCCTCCGAAGCTCGCCGACTTCTGGGCGCAGGCGCTCGGCTACGTGACGCAGCCGCCGCCTCCCGGCTTCGCCACCTGGGAGGAGTTCGCCGTCAAGAACAACATCCCGTTCGACTCGGTGGACGACTACGCGGCGCTCATCGACCCGGAGGGCAAGGGGCCTCGGTTCCTGTTCCAGCGCGTGCCGGAGGGCAAGACCGCGAAGAACCGGATGCACCTCGACATCCGGGCGGGCCTCGACTCGGTGGACCGCCTGGTTTCGCTGGGCGCCACGCGGGTGCGTGAGCACAACGACCAGACGGGCCACTGGGTCGTGATGCTCGACCCCGAGGGCAACGAGTTCTGCGTCAGCTAGCTCGTGATGTCCTTGGTCTTGAACCTGCGTGCCGCGAGCAACGTGAAGATGCCGCCGTAGACGAGCGCGGAGAACGTTCCGCGCGTCATTTCCGACCAGTCCACATCGGTCGAGAGCAGGTCGACCCAGGCCATCGCGTAGTGCGTCGGCAGGTAGTTGCGCAGATCCTCGAGCGGCTGAATCTGGTCGAGGATCTGCGACAGGATCGACACGAGCACCGCGCCACCGACCGCGCCGAGCGGCGCGTCGGTGGACACGGACAGGAACAGCGCCAGGCCCGCGACCCAGAACAGGTTGATCGCGATGTAGCAGACCGCCAGCGCGACGCCGAGCACGCCGTCCGCGAACGGCGCCGCCTCGCCGGTCGGGCTCACGACCTCGCCCGCGCCGTACCAGACGACGCCGACCGCCAGCGCCACCGCGGGAAGCAGGGCGAGGGCGAAGAGGCTGAGCAGGCCGGACGCGATGGCCTTCTGCCGCAGCAGACGGTGGCGTGGAACCGGCGCCGCCAGCAGGTACTTGAGGCTCGACCAGGACGCCTCGGACGCGATCGTGTCGCCGAAGAACAACGCGACGATCATCGGCAGCAGGAAGCTGCCGCTCACGAACAGCGTCAGCACCACGAAGTTGATGCCGCTGGCGGTGGCGAGGTCCACGAAACCGCCGGAGCGGCGGTTCGGGCTCGCCTGCCCGATCTCGAAGCTCAGCGCGAGGATGAACGGCAGCAGCACCAGGAAGCCCAGCACGAGCTGGGTCCTGCGGCGCCGGATCTGCCGTTGGATCTCCACCCGGATGCGGAGGGTGCGACGCGCCTTGTACCCGACCGCCGAGCCGTCGGGTGCCACCTCGGTGCGCTGGTGGGCGGCGGCGTCGGTGAGCTCGGTGATCGCGCCGGGGTCGGTGTGGACGTCGTGCTCGTTCACCGGTTCACCTCCTGCCGGATGGGTGCCTTCGTGCGGTTGGGGTTCGCGGTGAGGACGGTTTTCACCGTGCGCGAAACGTCGTCGTGAACGGTCCGTTCACCACGCGCCTGGCCCGAAATTGTCGGTGTGGGCTGGGAGAATGGAATCAGGGGTCCCCCTTGCGCGGTGGGCGGCGTGTGCGCCGGCGCGGAGGGGACGCCTGCGGGAGCGTGCGCGGAGTCGGCAGTGTGCTCGGAGTCGGCAGTGTGCTCGGGGGCGGCAGTGTGCTCGTTCACCGGTTCACCTCCGCTCCGAAATTGTCGGTGCCGACTGGGATAATTGAGTCAAGGGGACCCCCTTCGCCGGCGAGCAACGCCTGCTCGCTCGACGAGGGGACCTCTGCCTCGGCTTGGACGCCCGCCGTCGCGGACGCCGCTGCCATCAGGAAGTCATTCACCGACCAGCTCCAAGAACGCGTCTTCCAGCCTGCGTCGCGGGCCCGCCTGGTCCACCGCCACGCCCGCGGCGACCAGCGCCGAGAGGGCGGCGGCGCGCGGGACGCCGTTCATCGAGGCGTGCACTGCTCCCTCGTCCTCGTGCACGTCGTGCACGCCTTCGAGGCCTCGCAGGACGTCGGCTGCCTTCGACGGGGAGTCGACGCGGAACGTCGCCTCGCCGCCGCCTGCCGCGATGTCCGCCACCTCGCCGGCTGCGACGAGTTGGCCCTTGTGCATCACGACCACGTGCGAGCAGGTCTGCTCCACCTCGGCCAGCAGGTGCGACGACACCAGCACCGTGCGGCCCGCCGCGGCGTAGCGGCGCAGGACCTCGCGCATCTGGTGGATCTGGGGCGGGTCCAGTCCGTTGGTCGGTTCGTCGAGGATCAGCAGGTCCGGGAGGCCCAGCATGGCCTGGGCGATCGCCAGGCGCTGGCGCATGCCCTGGCTGTACGTGCGCACGCGGCGGTGCACCGCGTCGCCCAGGCCCGCGATCTCCAGGGCCTCCTCGACGTGGGCCTCTTCCAACGGCCTGCCCGTCGCGGCCCAGTACAGGCGCAAGTTCGCCGCGCCGGACAGGTGCGGCAGGAAGCCCGAACCCTCGACGAACGAGCCGATGCGCGACAGCACGGGTGCGCCTGGCGTCACCTTGTGGCCGAAGACCCTGATGTGGCCCTCGGACGGGTGGATCAGGCCCATCACCATGCGCAGGGTCGTGGTCTTGCCGGCGCCGTTGGGGCCCAGCAGGCCGAGGACCTGGCCGTGCTCCACGCGGAACGACAGGTCCTTCACCGCGGTCAGGCCGCCGGGGTAGGACTTGGTCAGGCCGGAGATGACCAGCGGCACCTCGGACAGTTCTGGGTCTGAGTCGTGTGCCATGCGGCGGCGGAACATCGCGATGATGCCGGCGGCGATCAGCACCAGCAGCGCGATCACGATGCCCCACAGGGCGCTGACCGGGAAGCCGGTCGTCACGTTGCGGCCGGGCACGACCGGCACCGAGAGCTCGTCGGAGGCCAGCGAGATGCGGTACGCGGCCGGCTGCTCGGCGTTCGCGAACGCCTGGTCCGTCGTCGACACGACCAGAGCCAGCTTGTGCGCGCTCTCGACCGGGCGCACGGTGGGAGGCAGCGTCACGGTCACCTCGGCGGCCGAGCCGTCCGGAGGCAGCGCCACGCGGAACGGGGCCACCGCCGAGCCCGGCAGCACTCGCGTGCCGTCGGCCGAGACGTCGTAGAGCTTCGCGAACAGGATCGCTTCGCCGGACGACTGGTCACCGCGGGCGACGCGCAACCGGACCGTCGACGAACCGGTCAGCAGCAGCTGGGAGTCCAGGGCGTCCGAGGTGAACACCGCGGCCTGGCCCGGCAGGTCGATCGACAGCCGGGACGAGATCGCCGACGACCGGGACAGCGCGGAGCCCAGGCCCGGCAGGTTGCTGATCGCGGCCGGGTTGCCGCCGGCCGGGTTCACCGCGACCTGCTCGCGGCCGCTCAGCTTCAGCGTCTTGCGCTCCGACGAGGAACCCGCGGAGAGCCCGGGGTAGGAAGGCGCGACGACCGTGCGCAGCGAAGGCGCGCCGGACGAGCGGAACGCGCCCTGCACCGAGTACTCGAAGCCGGTGCCGGGGTCGGTTCCCTTGCCCTGCAGGTGGAACGCCATCCAGTCGGCGATCTCGCCGCGCAGGGCCGTGCCGGGGTTGCCGCCGTCGTGGCCGCCAGCGTACCAGACCATCTTCACCTTGCCGCCGGCCGCGGCGATCTGGCGCGCGGTCGCGTCGGACTGGTCGAGGCCGAACAGCGTGTCCTGCTCGCCCTGCACCAGCATCGTCGGCTGCTTGATCTGGTCGGTCACGGCGACCGGTGACGACTTGCGCAGCAACTCCAGCGTCTGCTGAGAGGCGCGGCCCGTCGTGGCGACCTCCGTGTAGGCGGCGCACACCGCGGGAGTGAAGCGTCCGCACGCGCCCAGGGAAGGCGTGGGTGGCTGACCCGCTGCCCCCGAGTTCCCGCCCGGCTGCTGCACGGCGGTCTGGTTCGCCTCGGTCTGGCCGATCTCGGGGGCATCGCCCGTGGGCGACGACAGGTCGATCGACGTCAGGCCGGCGGAGAAGAAGATGCCCGCCCACGAGCGCTTGAAGACGCCGTCCTCGCTGAACGCGGTGGCGGCAGGGGTGGTGTCCGTGCGCGGGGTCGCCAGTGCCGAGTTCGGCAGCAGCGCCTGCGCGAGGTCGTTGTAGGTGATGACGGGGACGAGCGTGTCGACACGCTTGTCGACGCCCGCGAGCAGCAGCGACAACGCACCGCCGTACGAAGCGCCTGTCACGCCCACGCGCGGGTCGCCGGCGCCGTCCTTCTGCACCTCGTCACGGGTGCCGAGGAAGTCGAGGAGTTTCTGGGCGTCGCGGACCTCGCGGTCGATCGAGTTCAGCGCGATCTGGCCGGTGCTGCGGCCGAAACCGCGCGCGGACCACGTCAGGACGACGAAACCGCGCCGGGCGAACTCCTCGGCCTGGGTGTGCACACTGCGGAGGCTGCCGCCGAAGCCGTGCGCGAGCATGATCGCGGGCGCGGGTGTCTGCTGGGGGAGGTAGAGCCGCGTCTCGATGTTCACCGTCTGGGTGCTGTCAGGCGCCTCGGGTGCATCGATGATCGCTTCTCTGAACGTCACGGGCGCGGGGTCATCCGAGGATCGGGTGAAGTACACGCCACCTGCGACGAGGGCGAGCACGACGACCGCTGCGGGGATTGACCACCTGCCGCGAATGCGGGAGAGGCGGGACACGCTGATGACGATATGCGAGTTTTGCTGAGAACGACCTGCCGGGATCCGCTGCCGGTCTCAGCAAGAGTCGATCTTCAGCCGGCCTTCAGGTAGCGGACTGTTGAAACCCGAACGACACGCTGCGTATTCCCGTTGCACCTGGTTGCGTGGGTCTGCTCACCCTGTGTGGCGCTAACCGGACTTCGTGGAGCACAATGTTCACGCAGCATGGAGGGGAGTACTCCCTAAGCGGCGGTGTCGTCAGTACGGAGCTCGGCGTGGAGCTTCCGGTGCCGTCGGTCGTTCGAGAGATCATCTCGGCGGCGGAGGAGACCTCCGGGTTATTTGGCGTGCGCCCGAGAATCCCGGAGGTTGGGTTGTGAACGTCCCCGCATGGATGTGGATCGCGACGATCGGTGGTCTGCTCGTTCTGCTCGCTGTCGACCTCGTCATCGTCGATCGAAAACCCCATGAGGTGACGATCGGTGAAGCCGCCCGCTGGGTGGTCTTCTACGTGGCCGTGGCCGCCCTCTTCGGGCTCGGCATCTGGTACTTCTCCGGTGGTCAGTACGCGACGGAGTTCTTCGCCGGGTACATCACGGAGTACTCGCTGAGCGTCGACAACCTGTTCATCTTCTTGATCATCATGACGACGTTCAAGGTGCCGGCGATCCACCAGCACAAGGTGCTGCTGATCGGCATCCTGCTCGCGCTCGTCATGCGCGGCATCTTCATCGCGGCCGGCGCGGCGCTCATCAGCCAGTTCAGCTGGGTCTTCTTCATCTTCGGCGCGTTCCTCATCTACACCGGCTGGCAGCTGGCGCGGGAGAACCACGACGAGGAAGAGGAGTACAAGGAGAACCTGATGCTGCGCATGGTGCGCAAGGTTTTCCCGGTCACCGACGACTTCCACGACTCCAAGTCGTTCATCAAGATCGACGGCAAGCGCTACGTGACCCCGATGTTCATCGTGATGGTCGCGATCGGCTCCACCGACCTGCTCTTCGCGCTCGACTCGATCCCCGCGATCTTCGGCCTCACCAAGGAGCCGTTCCTGGTGTTCACGGCCAACGCGTTCGCGCTGATGGGCCTGCGCCAGCTGTACTTCCTGCTCGGCGGCCTGCTCGCGAAGCTCGTCTACCTGTCGATCGGCCTGTCGGTGATCCTCGGCTTCATCGGCGTCAAGCTGATCCTGGAAGCGTTGCACACCAACAACCTGCCGTTCCTCAACGGCGGCGAGCCGTTCCACGTGCCGACGATCGGCATCGAGGTCTCGCTGTCGGTGATCGTCGGCGTGCTGGCGATCACGACGATCGCCAGCCTCCTCAAGGTGAAGCGCGACCCCGAGGCCGCGAAGCACGTGGGCGCCAACCACTAGCGGGTGATTTTTGAGTCACGCGGGGCCCTTTCGTGCGGCAGGAGAGTACGTAGGGTCCCCGCGTGAACTTTAAGTGTGGACTTGTTGGGTGCCGTTCTGGTATACGGCGCGAATGGACTGCTTGAGGGTGCCTGCCTTCACGTGCTGCTCGGCGTCACCCTCCACGAGAACGAGATCGGCGAGCTTGCCCGGGGCGAGCTCGCCGAGTTCGTTTCCGAGGCGCATCAGCTCCGCCGCCGACGTGGTGGTCGCGTAGATCGCCTCGGCGGGCGACATGCCGTACTCGACCATGAGCGTGAGCTCGTTCAGGTTGTCGCCGTGCGGCCCGACCCCGGAGTCGGTGCCCATCGCGATCTTCACGCCGGCCTGGTGGGCCTTCTGGAACGCCTGGAAGTGCTGCGAGACAACGGCTTTCGCCTTGTCCAGGATCACGTCGGAGATCGCCACGCCGGCCGCGGCCTGGTCGAGCACCATGCGCGGCGCCATCAGCGTCGGCACGAGCCAGGTGCCGTTCTTGAGCATCTCCTCGACGCCCTCGTCGGTGAGGAAGACGCCGTGCTCGATCGAACGAACACCGTTGCGCACGGCCGTGAGGATGCCGTCGCCGCTCATCGCGTGCGACATGACCGCGATGCCTGCCGCGTTCGCCTCCTGCACGATCATCGCGATCTCCTCGTCGCGGAAGTGCGCGTGCCGGGGGTTGCTGCGCGGGGACATCACACCGCCGCTGGACGCGATCTTGATGATGTCGGCGCCGTGGCGGACCAGCGTGCGGATGACCTTGCGCAGTTCCTCGGGACCGTCGGCGACGGTGTTGGGCAGGCCGGGGTGCAGCGGCGGTGAGATGTGGGCGCCGCACTGCATCCAGTCGTCGTTGTGGCCGCCGGTCTGCGACACCATGTTGACCGCGATCTGCATGCGCGGGCCCTGGATCAGGCCGCGCCGGACCGCCTCCGCGACACCGAGGTCGGCGCCGAGCGCGTCGCGGACCGTGGTGATGCCGCACTGCAGGGTCGCTTTCATGTTCCCGATGGCCTCGTAGAACGGCAGCGAGAACGGCGTGTTCAGCGACCGCACCAGGTCGGCGCCGCTGAACATGAAGTGCACGTGGCAGTCGAACAGTCCCGGCAGGATCGTGTGGCCGGTCGCGTCGATGACGGTGTCGCCGTCGAGTCCGATGCCCACGTCGACGATGCGGTCGCCCTCGACCACCACGTCGCCGGGCTCGGTCGCCCTGCCGGTGAAGACCCTGCCCCCAGAGAACACGATGCGCGTCATACGCGGAAATCTATGCCGTGAGTCAATTTTTGTGATCGGTCAACAAACGACTCTGAGCTTTGCTAACAAGTTCTGTTAGCGTCCTGCCCGTGCGCCCAGAAGACCTGCAGCTGCTCACCACGCCCGGCACCGTCGCCGTGACCGGAGACCTGGTGCTGGTCAGCATCACCACGCCTGATCTCGAAGCGAACACGTACCGGGGCGGCCTGCACCGGGTGTTCCCGGACGGCACGACAACGCCGTGGACACACGGTGATCGTGACAATGCGCAACGCATTTCTCCCGACGGCCGGCTGGTCGCGTTTCTGCGTGTGAGCGGAAAGTCGAAGCCGCAGCTCTTCGTCGTTCCGGTGGACGGTGGCGAGCCCCGCAAGCTGACCGACCTCCCGCTCGGCGCGGGTGCGCCGGTGTGGTCGCCGGACTCGTCCCGGATCGCCTTCGTGGCCCGAGTGCCCGAGCACGGCCGCTACGGCACGACCGACGACGGCCCCGAGGCCGAGGCGCCGCGCCGCATCACGCGCCTCGACTACCGCGTCGACGACGTCGGCTTCCTCTCCGACCGCCGCCCGCGTCTGCACGTCGTGGACCTGGACGGTGAGGTCTCCGAGCTGACCGACGGCTCGCACGACGTCTCCGACCCGGCGTGGATCGACGACTCGACGCTGGTGTTCGTGGCGCCGCGCGATCTCGGCGTGGTCGAGACGCTGCACTGCGACCTGTACGAGGTGCCGCTCGCCGGCGGCGAGGTCTCGCTGCGCGTGCGCGGTGCCGGCGAGATCTCGATGCCGTTCGTCGCCGGCTCCTCGCTGTACTGGCTGGGCACGGAGTTCACCGGCATCGACGCGGTGGCGCGCAACCAGGGCCTGTGGAAGGCGCCGCTCGACGGTTCCGCGGAGCCCGTGCGGCTCACGGATGAAGAAACCGTTGACGTGGAACGACTTTCCGGCCAGCCCGTGGCCGACGCCGAGGGCGTGCTGCTCGTCGTGCGCAACCGCGGCGCGCTGGAGCTGCAGCGGATCCCGTTCGACGGAGGCCCCGGCGAGGTGCTCGCGGGTGCCGAGGCGGCGGTGCGCTCCTTCGCCACGGACGGTTCGACGCTCGTCGCCGTGGTGTCCACTCCGGACAGCCCCGGCCAGGTCGAGTTCGTCGGAACCGGTGTGCGCACGGCCTTCGCGTCGGTGCCGTCGGCGCGCCGGGTCGTGGAGATCACGGGCTCGGCCTCGGACGGCTACCCGGTGCACGGCTGGCTGGTGCTGCCGGACGGCGACGGCCCGCACCCGGTCGTCCTGGCGGTGCACGGCGGCCCGTTCATGTACCACAGCTGGGGTTTCTTCGACGAGGCCCAGGTCTACGCCACCGCGGGCTACGCCGTCGTGCTGCCGAACCCGCGTGGTTCCGCGGGCTACGGCCAGTCCCACGGCCAGGCGGTGATCGGCAAGTTCGGCTCCGTGGACGTGGACGACGTGCTGTCCCTCTTGGACGTCGCGCTGGCCCGCCCGGACTGCGACGCCGAACGCGTCGGCGTGATGGGCGGCTCCTACGGCGGCTTCATGACGTCGTGGCTGTCCGCGCACCACGGCGAGCGCTTCAAGGCGGCGTGGAGCGAGCGCGCGGTGAACACGTGGGACTCCTTCACCGGCTCGTCGGACATCGGCTACTTCTTCGCCGACGCCTACTGCGGCACCGACCCCGAGGCGCAGCGGGCGATGTCGCCGCTGACCTACGCCGAGAAGATCAACCTGCCGTTCGCGGTCGTGCACTCGGAGCAGGACTGGCGCTGCCCGCTCGAACAGGCCCAGCGCATGTTCGTGGCGCTCAAGCGGCGCGGCGTCGAGGCGGAGATGCTGATCTTCCCCGGCGAGGGGCACGAGCTGACCAGGTCGGGGCAGCCGAGGCACCGCAGGCAGCGCTTCGACGCGGTACTGGAGTGGTGGGGCCGCTACCTCAAGAGCTGACCAGCTCGGAACAGCCAGCCAACCGGTGACTCGCGCACCGCGTCCGCCTTCAACTGAACGCGGACGCGGCGCGGCATCAACTTGACTGAGCGGAGCTTGTCCTCGAGGTCGGCGAGCTCGCTGCGCACCAGCTCGTTCAGCGCGACGCTGATGTGCAGGTCTGCGGTCGCCTCGGCCCTCAGTTCCGTGAAGCGGTGACCGACGTGGGCGCGGAAGCGGCGGAAGTCGCTGAAGAAGGTCTCGCGAAGCTCCAGGAGCTGCTCGACGGGTACGTCGGCAAGTCCTTCGGGCACCACGGTCCGCACCGCGGCGGTCATGAACCGGTGTGTGGCGTCGCGACGCTCAGGGCGTGGCGGTGTGCCGAGCAGCGCGTCCGCGATGCGGTCGATGTCCCACTCCAACATCGCGTTGTGGGGCTGTTCCTGGTCGGTCACGGGATGCAGCGATTCGCGATGTGCCAGGTGGTTCACCAGGTGGCACATGTAGACGTTTGCGAGTTGCGGGTGCATCCCGACCCAGCTGCCGTTCTCGCTCTTGTGGCGCAGGCCGAGGCCGCTGTCCACGATCGCGCTGATCACGGGCGTGCTTAGCTTCTCGTAGTGGAGGTAGGTGAGCCGCGCGTCGCTGCTTCGACCTGCTGCCGGTGTGCCGTTCTGGAGGGGCCACTGGTCGCGGTGCTCGATGCCGAAACGGTCACGGAGTTCCTCCGCTCGAGACTCGACCATCGCGAAGAATCGCCGGTGTCTGTGAGCGGTGTGGTGCGGTTCCAGATCGGTGAGCACACCGGCGCGGACGAAGGCTGCGGCGACCGGGGAATCAGCGGTCTGAAATCCCGCAGGCACCACGCGGGTGATCGCGGGCCAGTACAACGACGCGTACTTCAACCACGTGTCGTCGCGGATGTGGATGTACGGGTAGTACAGCGCGATCGACGAAGTTCGTGTCCGCAGGTCGTTCAGAACCACGTTGTGGCCCTGCACGACGTTGCCCAGCACGGTGCCGTTGATCTCGTTGTGCGACGTCACGTCAGCATTGTGCAGGCATTAGGAGCTGACCAGCTCGGCGTTGACGGTCCGCAGCAGCTCCTCCCGCGGCGGACCGCACGGCGTGCGGGTCAGCCCCGCCCAGATCCGTTCGATGCGGTCGTGCAGGTCGCTGTCGGTGTCGAAGACCGGCACCCGGTCGAGCAGCCCGACGCGGCCAACGGTCCGGCGCAGCACGTGGTCGTCGTGCGGCGCCGCGGCCAGCGCCGCCCCGAAGGCGAACAGCGGGTAGCAGCCGTCGCGGTGGCCGATGTCGACCGGCGCGCCGCTCCACGCGAGTGTGCGCGCCGCGTCGGTCTCCAGGGCGAACGTGTGGCGTTCGCGGGCTTCCGGGCCCACGTCGGCGAGGTAGGCCTCCGTGAGGTCCGCCGGTGACGTGTGCGCGGCGCTGGCGCGGCCCAGGGCCTGGGCGTGCACCAGGGAGAACGACAGTCCGTAGGCGAACGCGGGATCGGTGTGGCACAACGCGTCGCCCACCGGCACGAGTCCTGGCACGCCTGGTCCGGTGGTGCGGTCGATGTTGGACAGACCGCCCATCGGCATGACGTCGGTGATGGGCACGGCGTGGTCCGGTGAGGTCATCACGTCGAGAGGCGTGATGGTTCTGGCCGCCGCCATCCACGCGCGGTTGTCCCGCAGGATCCGCAGGTCGTGGTCCGCGGACGGCACCAGCATGATCACCGCGAAGGTCCGGTTGTCGCCGCGGAACGTGTTGAACCCCATGTACCCGAGGTCGCCGCGCGGGTTGAGCAGCCACGGGCCCGTCACGTGTTCGGCGCCGGGGACGAGCGCGAAGTAGCGGCAGTAGTAGATGGCGCCGCACTCGCTGGGCAGAGCCGAGGCACGCGGCCAGCCGGGCGGGCAGCGGTACCGGCCGAGCGCGTCGACCACGACGTCCGCGCAGATCTCCTCGCCGTTGTCGAGGTGGAACCCGCTCGCGCCGGGGACCAGGCAGGCGATCTGCCTGCCGGAGACCAGTCGCACGCCGGGTTCGGCTGCGGCCGCGCGCCGCAGCGCCCACTCGATCACCGGACGGCGCACCCAGAGGTAGACCAGGTCCTCGTCGCCCGGTTCCCGCGGCCCCGACAGCTTGGCGGCCACGTCCTGTTCCTCCGCGCCGGCGTCGAGCAGCGTGGCGATGACGTCCGGTGCGAGCTCGCGCAGCACCTTGCGGCCGCGCGGCAGGAAGGTGTGCGGCTGCTGGAAGTGCGGGATGCCCTTGCGCACCACGTCGAACGCGTCCGCCGGCTGGCCCTGCGCCGTGACGTGGTCGCGCTCGACCACGACCGCGGAGTGCCCGGCACGCGCCACCGCCAGGCCGGCGGCCAGCCCGGCGACACCACCCCCGGCGATCGCGAACCGCATCCGTTCAGGCTAGGCACGCGTCCGTTCGGCGCACAGGGCCATCAGTCCCGAGTGGACCGGCGACGTCACCCGAGCAGCGTGTAGTTGAGCTCCTCGCACACCCGCGCCAGCGGCAGGTCCAACCCGGGGTGATCGAGCGGCAACAGCACGTCCGGAGCGGCCGGGAGACCCGAGGCGCCCGGCGGGTCCCACAGGCAGATGGCCGGGTCGCCGGAGTCCATGGACGAGCGGTACCAGAGGCCGTCCAGCTCCGGATAAGCCGCCCGGATCGCCCGTGACCACGCCTGCGTCACCAGCTTGGGGCCCGTGGAGATCTCCTGCGAGGCGCCGACTCGGGTGGGCCACAGGCCGCCCAGGTCCAGCAGGCGCAGCGTCCGGCGGGGGCGCAGCACCACGAGGAACGGGCTGCGGGTGCGGCGGTCGACGATCGACGTGGCCTGGAAGACCTCGGCGATGGACGTGCGCACGGACAGTCCGAAGTAGAGGACGCCGTTCTCGTGGTCCTGCACCGGGCTGCCGTCGTCGGCGGGTTGTTGCGCGTCGAAGCGGGCGTGGGGGAGCGGGCCGGTGTAGCGGAACGTGTTCCAGCGCTGCGGGTGGGAGCCCTTCGCCGTGAACACGCGCACCAGGCGGGTGGCCCGGTGCACCGCCACCACGTCCTCGGTGCGGCGCAGGTGTGCCTGGAGCACGGCAGGGGCAGGCGGCTGCGGAAGCCGTGACATTCGGGTCCTGTCGGGTGTTCGGAAGCGCTCAGGCGGGGGTGCCGAGCACGGAGGCCAGGTCGGCGACGCGGCGCGGGTCTCCTCCTGCGAGGAGCCAGTCGCGCGGCGTCGCGGGCTCGCCGTCGACGCGGAGGTCCTCCTGGAGAGTGGTCATGAACGCGGCGACGACCAGCGCCGGTTGGTCTGACGGGATCTCCGCCAGCACGGTTTCCAGGCCCGGCAGCACGCCGCTGCCCGCGAACTGCCACGCGGGCAGCCGCCAGCTGCCCCTGTCCTTCCAGCCCACGAGCCTGCCGACGCCGAGCCGGTGCCGGATGCGGCTCGTGTCGACCTGCAACTGACGCGCGGCCTCGGCGACGGTCAGCGCCGAGTCGCGCAGCACGGCGTGCGCCACGACCGTGCGGGTGCGTGGACGGGCGTCGCCGGGGCCCGCCGGGGACAGGTCGAGACCCACGTCGGCGAGCGCCGCCTGCTGGTCGGGGGTGAAGTAGGTGGCCGGCTCCGGGTGTGGCGGGGCGAGCCTGCGTGCCGCGTCGGACACGAGGTCGAGGAACTCGTCGGGGCTCACCTGCAGGCCGGCCTTGGCCAGCACTGTTTCCAGCGCGGGACTCATGCGCACAGAATATCCCGTGCGTGCGCATCTGTGCGCCCTACGAACGGCTTAAGAGGGAATGTTCGACGGTGTGCGTCCACGCGACGACGCTACGTGAGATCCGCTGGTTCAGGCCGGTGAATTGGGCCTCATCTGGCACATCGATACCATTCCCCGATGCAGCTGGACCGCTCCGCCAAGCGGGTCGTGGTGGCGTGGGCCGCCGTCATGGTCGCCACGCTGGCCTACGTGATGCTCCGCCCGCCGGGGTGGTCGCTCGACCTGCGCGTCTACCGCAACGGCGGTGCGGCGTTCCTGCGGGACCTGCCCCTCTACGTCGAGGGCTTCGCCAAACCGCTCGGCGGTCCCGACCTGCCCTTCACCTACCCGCCGATCGCCGCGGTGATCTTCAGCGTGCTGGCGCTGGTGCCGCTGGTCGTCGCGATCCTCGTGGTGGCGGCGGCTAACCTCGCCGCCTTGACGACGTTGTGCCTGATCGCGGCGTCGCGCGTGCTGGGCTGGGGGCCCGAGGCCGTGAAGTGGGGCCTGGGCGCGGCCGCGGTGTCGTCGATCTTCGACCCGCTGCGCGAGACGTTGTGGTTCGGCCAGATCAACCTGCTGCTCGGTGTGCTGGTGATGGCCGACTGCCTGCTCGAACGCACCCGCTGGTGGCCGCGCGGCGCGCTGATCGGACTGGCCGCCGCGATCAAGCTGACGCCGGCGTTCTTCGCGTTGTTCTTCGTGGCGCGTCGGCAGTGGAAGCCCGTGTTCGTGTCCATCGGCTCGTTCTTCTTCTTCGTGCTGTTGGGGTTCCTCATCTCGTTCGGCGACGCTCGCGAGTACTGGACGCACGCGCTGTTGGACCCAAGCAGGGTCGGACGCCTGACCTACGCCTCGAACCAGGCCATTCGCGGCACGTTGGCGCGCTTCGGCCTGGAGAACGGGCCGCAGGTCGCCGTGTGGGTCGTGCTGGCGCTTCTGGTCGTGGCGACGGTGTGGTGGTTGGCGTCGCGTCTGGGCGAGGTCGAGGCCTTCTTCGTCGTGGCGGTCGGCGGTCTGTTGATCTCACCCGTGTCGTGGGGGCACCACTGGGTGTGGATCGCGCCTGCGCTCGTGTTGCTGTCACGGCCCGCGTTGCGCCGTCACTGGGCGCCGTGGGTGGTCGTGGCGGTGTTCGCGATCGGCCCGCACTGGCTGTTCCCGCGCGACAACGACGTCGAGCAGCACTGGCAGTGGTGGCAGCAGGTGATCGGCAACCTCTACGTGTTCGTCGGGGTCGCCGTGCTGGTCACGCTTGCGGTACGCGTGGTGCGAGAACGCCGCCGAGCTGCTTCAACCGCAGGCTGAACAGCACCAGCACCACTCCCCACAGGATCGCGAAGACGCCGATGGTGATCACGAACGCCATCGCGCCCGCGGCCGGGTTGACCACGAGGATGATGCCGAGCAGCACCGTCAGCGCTCCGGTGACGACGTAGAACCACTCGTTGGTCATCACCTTGCGCAGGCGGATGGCGTCGACGATCTGCAGCGCACCCGTGACGAGTGCCCACGCGGCGATGAGGAGCAGCAGCGCGGTCGCCGTGATGCCCGGCCAGAACAGTGCGATCAAGCCTGTGACCAGGCCCAGCACGCCGATCAGGCCGAGTGCCCAGCGTGCGGGCCACTCCTTGTGGGTGAGGGTCAGGTACAGCATCATCGCGCCGTCGAAGAACGCGTAGGCACCCCAGAGGATGATCAGCGCCAGCAGGGTGAGGCCGGGCCAGATCAGAGCGGCCAGGCCGAACAGGACAGCGAACACTCCGCGCACCGTGAAGAGCCACCACCGTTGCATGTCGAGGATGTTCTCCACTGTTGGTGCGGTCGGCAACCTGAGACCCTCGTCCGGTGCTGATCCGAGTGGCTGACTGGGAGCGGATTCGTGCCGGAAAGATCACGCTGCAGTACCGGCGGTGGAAGCGGCCGACGGTGCGGGCCGGCGGGACCTTGCGGACGTCGCAGGGCGTGCTGGCGATCGACGCCGTGGACATCGTCTCGAGGGTGACGCGGGCGGAGGCGAACGCGGCGGGATATCCGACCGTCAAGGCACTCATGTCCTCATTGGACGGACGTGAGGGTGCGCTGCACCGCATCAGCCTGCACTTCGCCGGTGAGGATCCGCGTGCCGAGCTGCGCTCGTCGTCCGATGTGGACGGACTGGAGCTGGGAGGGATGGCGGTGGCGATGCTGCGGTTGATCGCGGCGAACCCCGGTGTGAGGGCGCAGGACCTCGCCTCGAGCGTGGGTCGCGAGAAGGCGTCGTTCAAGGCGAGTGTCCGCAGGCTCAAGGCGAAAGGGCTCACCGAGTCGCTGCGGGTGGGGTATCGCCTCTCCCCGCGGGGAGAGGCGTACCTGCGTTCTCTCGGTGACTAACCCTGGCCAGTGATGATCGACACCGCGCGGTCCTGCGTCTGCTCGGTGACCTCGCCGACCTGGAAACCGCGCGCGGCCGCGTGCGCCACGAGCTCGGGCTCCGGCGGGAGGCCGTACTTGCGCAGGTAGTGCGGCACGGCGCCGGCCCAGATCCAGGTGCCGTCGGTGCGGAAGTTGAGCGGCACGTCCTGCTCGCCGCTCTGCGAGAACTCGTCGAGGTCGTAGCTGCGCGCTGCCAGCACCACCGGCGCCGACTCGAGGTACGCGAGCAGGTTGTCGACCAGCTGCGGGTCGATCGGCTGACGGTTGACGATGATGCGGCCGTCGTCGTTCTTGCCGTCGTACACCCGCGCCGTCCGCAGCTCACCCGGCTGCTGCTGGGCCTGCTGGTCCTGCGGCGGGACCTGGTACTCCTGCTGCGGTTCGGGCTCCGGCGCCGGTAGCGGCGGCAGGCCGACGCGCTGACGCCACCAGTCCGGGATCAGCCTGTCCGGCCGGGGGAACGTCTGCAGCTCATCGCGGAAACCGATGGGCGGCGGCTGGTTGCGCCAGCGCGGCTCGTCCTCGGCGTTGAAGTCGACGGTGAACGCGGCCGGCGCCTCGATCTCGTACAGCGCGTTCAGCCACGTGCCGCGGTCCGGGTGGTACATGCCCGCACGCAACTGACCGAACATCTGCACGACGTCCATCGGCGGCCGCACCGGACGCAGCTGCCCGTCCGGGCCGGCGAACGCGAGATCGACCTCGATGTGCCGTCCCGCCGCGCGGTACTCGGCCCGGATGCGCTGCCAGCCCTGCGGTACGGCCGGCAGCATGGCACGGCCGATCTGCCGCACCAGCTGCTGCTGATCCTGCTCGCTCAGCGGTGTCGCCGGCTGGCTCATGTGGTCCTCGCCCCTCTTCCCCGTGAAAGCCCGCTGATCTTATCGGGCCACCGCCACGCGCGCGGGACAGTCACACATCCCGTGCCGTTCGCAACACCCCGAGGAGTGTCGCCAGCGGTTCGACCAGGTGGCGTTCACCAGATCTTCGGGCAGGTAGTGGGACTCGACCTCGATCGGAAAACCGTTGTCGCGACCGCGGATCGCCATGGCGAGAACCGGCAGCGCGACGAAGCCGGCGGGGTCGTCGGCGAGCTCCGCCTGACTCCAGTAATCGCGGTGGGCGGTGGTCGCCTGCGTCAACGCCTCGGTGAACTGCGCTGCCGTTCCGCGAAGAATGCGGTACAGCATGTTCACCGGCGGGTACGCGGCCAGCAGCATGTATTCGCGGCTCGCGTAAATCGCGTTTTCCGGATCGCTCAGGTCGATCACCGATTCGAGCAGCGCCGGCGAGACCGGTTCACCGCTCAGAAACCGTTGCAGCGTCTCGATCCACGGGTGGAGGTAGTCCTCCACCTTCGCTCCGCTGCCGCGCAACGTGTACTTGCCGGTGGAGCACAGTTCCTGGATCCGCTCCTCGCTGCGGGTGATCACGGCGAGCCAGGCCGCGGTCATCCAGTCGACCGGGGTCGCGTGCCAGTTGGGACCGACCACCGGCAGCGTCACGGTCTGCTCGCCGAGCTGGTACTCGACCGTCTCGTCGCGCTTGGAGGTGCGGGCGAACACCGAGTTCGCCACCTGCGAGGCGAACACGGCGGCGCGCCACGTCTCCTCCCGGCCCGCGGTGGGGTCGAGCACCGTCAGGTACTGGAAGCGCATGATCGCGCTGCCGCGCACCGAGCTGAGGGCGTCTTCGTCACCGTCGGCGACGACGTCCTCCATCGCCGACTCGATCAGCAGCTGGAGGGCGTCCACCTGCTTGCGGGCGAAGTCCACGTCGGCTGCGTGCCTGGGAACGGTCTCCATCGCGTTGTTGATCCTCACCTCAGTGGCAGACGCGGCTTGTAATCGTGCCCTCGTGCGGACGGTAATTCCAGCCGGTGAGCTCGTGCTGAGCGCCCTTTTCGTTCGTTTGCGCGCGCATTTCGACATAGTTGAGCCGGCCGTCCTTCTTCGCCTTTCGCAGTTCCTCGGCGAGAAGTTGGTGCGTCTCCCACTCGCCGTCGGGCCGGATTTCGGGGTCGCTGGTGAAGACGCGTCCGTTGGCGTCGGTCCAGGCCGGCTTGGTGGGGGCGAGGACCGCGGCGTCGAGGTGCTTGGACAGCTGCTTGGCGAAGTCGTTGCCGGCGGCGTCGCACCCGATCAGCCGGACGGGCTTGCTGCCGTCGTAGCCCGCGCGACGCCCCTCTCCCCGTGCAAACCTCGCTGATCTTGTCGGGCGTCCGCCGCCGGCGCGGGCCGGTCGCGCGGTTCGGGGTGCCGTCAGAGTCCTTCGCGAGTCCACGAGCCGTTGTACAGGTACTGGGGCAGGTACTCCGAGCTGACCTCGATCGGGATGCCGGCGTCGTGCGCCACGCTCGTCAGCCCGAGCGGGCCGATCGCGACGTACCCGTTCGGGGACTCCTCGTTGTCCTCTGTGGACCAGAACTCCTTGTACAGCTCCAGCGCTTCCGCGAGCGACTGGTTGAACTGCTCCTCGCGGCCGGCGTTGATGATGTTGTGGAACATGTTCAGCTGCGGGAACGCGACGACACGCACGTGCTCGCGGTGCACAGGGTCGACCTCGTCCGGGGCGGTCGCCTTGAGCGCGGCGTTCAGGGCCTCGTGCACGCCGTGCTGCTGGAGGTTGAACTTCTGGAACATGTCGACCATGAGGAAGACGTACTCGGGCTCCTCGCTGCCGGACGCGCGCAGGACGTCCAGCGGCACCTCGCTGAGCAGCTGCGTCTTCGCGACGTCCCTGGCGACGGCCGCCAGGTAGTTCGCGGTGAGCCAGGTACCACCGGACGCGAAGTACACGGGACCGGTCGCGGTGAGCGGGATCTGCTTGCCCTGCAACGTGATCTCGACAGTCGTGCCCTCTTCGGCCGCGGCCACGGCGAAGATCGCGGCGCCGACGTCCGCGGCGAAGCACAGGCTGTCCCAGGTGTCGCCGTTGCTGCCCTTCGGATCGATCGCACACCGGTGGCCGAAGTGGCTGAGCGCGTCCATCATCAACCCGCTCAGCGCCGTGGTCCGGCTGTTCGGAAGAGCGTCGACCGTCTCCTCGATCCGCCGTTCGATCTTCGCCAGTGACCGGGCTGACCAGTCCGGATCGACCTCGTGTCGGCTGATCTCGACCACTTGGTGCTCACTCCTCGGGTTTCGACTGCCACTTCATCTTGAAGTGCTTCGTCTCGTAGCCGTCGTAGACGTCCACACGTCCGTCCGGGTACTTGTCGGCGTACCCGTGCTCGCGCTTGTACGCGTCGAGCTGCTCGGGCGTCAGGTTCTTGACGTCGTCCGCGTGGTAGGTCTGCAGGTAGTCATCGACGCCCATCTCCTTGACCTTGGCCTGCGTCACAACGTACTCGACGCCGGGGTGGTTCGGGTCGTTGGCGGCGAGGCGCAGGCGCTCACCCAGCTCGTTCTCCTTCAGGTACGCGGCCTTGAGGTCGTCGACGGCCTTGTCCACGTCCGTCTTGCTCATGCCCTGTGCCTCGAGCTCGGCGCGCATCTTCTTCTCGGCCTTGGGAGTGAGCTCGCGGTTCTCCATCTCCTTGGCGATCTTGTCGAAGTAGGTGTCGTGACCCTGCTTGACGAGGACGTTGTCGCCGTTGAGCGCGTTGCCCAGGCCGGCGCTCGGGCCCTTCGCCTCGACCACGACGAGCCTGCCGTCGGAGGTCTCCCACACCTGGTCGAACCGGCCGCTGCCGGGCAGGCCCGGGTCGAGGCGGGTGGGCGGCGGAGGACCGGGGTAGATCTCGGGCGTCGAGTGCATGCCCGCCCGGTCGCCGAGCTCCTCGCCGAGCTTGGTGAGACGCGCCTGGGCGGCCTTCTCCTCCGGCGAACCCTCGTCGGCGTCCTTCTGCTTCTGGTTCTCCGACCGGCGTTCGTCGACGAGGTCCTGGTTCTCCCGCTTCAGCTCCGGGTCGACGTCGTCGCCGCGGGAGCTGTCGACCTTGCCCTTGTGGTAGTCCGGCGGGATCGGCGTCTGGTCCTCGGACAGCACGTACTGGTCGCCCTGCTTGCGCACGGGCGGGACCGGATCGCCGTTGGCGTCCGTGATGTCCTGGTCCTTGCGCTTGACCCGCCCTTCCGAGTCCGGCTTGTCGTAGTACTTGTCGCGGTACTGCGGATCGTTGACCTTCTCCTCCATCGACGCCTTGGGCTGTCGCGTCTCGATGTCCACGGGCTCGGGATCGATGTGACGGCCGCTGCCGCGGTCCTTGGCGTCGCTCGGGTCGAGATCCTTGTCCTTGTCGTGGGTACCGGGAGCGAACCCGTCGTCGCCGGCCTTGGTCGTGCTGCCGTCCGGGTGGTGGGTCTCCCACTCGCCGTTCGGCGGGATCCTCGGCTCGCGGGTGCCGTCCGGCCGGATGTCGGCGTCGGTCGTGAAGACGCGGCCGTTGGCGTCGGTCCAGGCCGGCTTGGTCGGCGCGAGGACCGGTGCGTCGAGGTGCTTGGACAGCTGCTTGGCGAAGTCGTTGCTGGCCGCGTCACACCCGATCAGGCGAACCGGCCTGCTGCCGTCGTACCCGGCGCGCCGCAACATGTCCGCGTACTCGGCCGGCGTGTAGTCGTGCCCGCCGATGCGAGCCCTGCCGTCCGGGGTGATGTGGACGTCCGCGGTGAAGTAGCGCGGGTCGTTGGGCACTCGGTGGGGAAGGTCGCCCATGTCGGTGTCGCCACCGTGGTGGCTCACGCCGGCCGGGGTGGTCTCGGCGTGACGCTGGTGCGCCTCGTCGGGGGACGGACGGTCCGCGGGAGGAGCGTCCTGGTCGTGGTTGTTCGGGCTGTCGCCGTCGTGGGACTTGTCGGGCGCGTTGTCGTGCGGCTTGTCGGCGTCCGGGCCGTGGTGCGGCGCGTCGGCGTCGGGGCGGTGGGGCGCGTCCGGGCTGTGGGGCGCATTGGGGCTGTGCGGTGCGTCCGGCCGGTGCGGTGCGTCGGGCCGGTGCGGGGTCACGCTCTCCGGGCGGGTCGTGTCCGGGGCTCGGTGCGGGGCCTCGGCCGTGCCGGTGCCGCGGGGGCGGGCGCCGTCCGGGCTGGTGGGGCTGTTCGGACGGGAGCCGTCCGGTCGCGAGCTGTCGGGCCGTGAGCCGTCGGGACGGTTGCCTGGGCCGCTGCCGTCCGGGCGGGACGGGGAGTCGGGCCGGTGGGGCGCGTCGGGACGGTTCGGGGCGTCGGGACGGTTCGGGCCACCGTGGGGTGCGTCGGGGCGGTGGGGAGCGTCCGGGCGGGACGGCGCGTTGGGGCCACCGTGCGGCGCGTTGGGTCGGGAGGGCGCGTTCGGGCCGCCGTGCGGCGAGTTTGGTGCGTGCGGTGCGTTAGGGCCACCGTGCGGCGCGTTGGGCGTGTTGGGTCCGTGTGGGGTGTTCGGCGCGTCAGGCCGTGACGGGGCGGACGGACCGCTGTGCGGTGTGTCGGGACGCGAGGGTGTGTTCGGCGCGTGGGGCGCGTCGGCACGTGACGGTGCGGTCCCGCCGTGGGGTGCGTCCGGCCGTGCGGGGGCATCCGGTCGGGAGGGACCGTTGGGGCCGCCGTGCGGTGCGTCGGGTCGCGAGGGCGCGCTGGGACCGTTGTGCGGGGCATCCGGTCGGGAGGGACCGTTGGGGCCGCCGTGGGGCGCGTCGGGGCGTGAGGGCGCGGTTGGGCTGGAAGGGGCGCCCTGCGGGGCGTTCGGGCGCGACGGGGCCTGCGGGGCGTCCGTGCGGGCCGACGGTGCCGAGGGGGTGTTGGGGCTGTGCGGTGCGTTCGGAGCCGATGAGGGCGACGACTGCGGGCGCATCGGAGCGTCGGTGCGCGGTGCTGACGGGGCTCCCGATGACGGGGCGTGCGGGGCTCCTGTGGAGGGCGCGCCCATCGACGGGGCGTGTGGAGCGCCTGCCGGGGGCATGTTCGGGGCGTGCGGGACCGCTGCGGACGGCGTGGTCGCGCGGCTGGGCGGGGTTGCGTCTGGGCGGCCGGCCGACGGGGAGCCTGTAGACGGGCTGCCTGTGGACGGGCCGTGTGGCGCGCCGGGGGAAGGGGCGTGCGGGGCTCCGCCCGACGGCATCCCGCCGCCCGGCAGTCCGCCTGACGGTGCGCCGCCGGAAGGCATTCCGCTAGAGGGCATGCCGCTGGAAGGCATGCCGGTCGACGGCGAGGACGGCATCGACGGGGTTGGCGACGGGGATTGCAT
Organism: Lentzea aerocolonigenes; assembly: GCF_000974445.1. Lineage (GTDB taxonomy): Bacteria > Actinomycetota > Actinomycetes > Mycobacteriales > Pseudonocardiaceae > Lentzea > Lentzea aerocolonigenes. The sequence goes on along the minus strand of NZ_BBOJ01000017.1, from coordinate 63,834 downwards.
CGGGCGGGCGGGGGCGTCTGCTCGGGAGGCCGACGTCGAGAGGTCTGGGGAGCGTGGGGGTGGGGCGCTGGAGCCCAGGTCGCCTCGGCTGCCGGGAGTGCCGGTCCAGCCCTGGCCGCCGGTGGTCGGGCGGGCGGCGGGGGACGAGGGGGCGTTGCCGCCCGCGTTCGGGGAGCTGCCGCCCACCGGGCCCGACTGGGTGGGCGTGGGGGACGGGGAGCTGTCGGGGGTTCGGGAAGGGGCCGTTGGGACGTCCGGCCTGGACGGGGCCTCTGGTGGTGCCACGGACGACTGGACCGTCTGGCCCGTGTTGCGGGGCGCGGTCGGAGTGTCGGGGGCGGAGGACGTGTGCGCGGGCGACGGGGAGCTGTCCGGGGTTCGGGACGGGGACGAGCCGTTGTCCGGTGTGCGGGAGGAGCTGTCCGGCGTGCGGGACGGGGTGTCGGGGGACGAGCTGTCCGGGGTTCGCGACGGGGTATCCGGGGTCGGCGAGCTGTCGGGAGTCCGCGACGGCGACGAGGAGGACGACGGCGATGAGCTGTCCGGGGTGCGCGAAGGTGAAGGCGCGTCCGGGGACGACGAAGGGGACGACGTCGACGGCGACGAAGAAGACGGCGAGGACGGCGAGGAGTCCGGAGAGGACGATGGGGAAGAAGGCGAGCTGTCCGGAGAGGACGGTGAACTGTCCGGAGAGGACGAAGACGACGAAGGTGAACCGTGCCCGCCCGAAGGCGAGAGGTCAGGAGCGTCGGTGCGGTGGAACAGGCCGCCGGGCTTGATGGACTTCGTGGAGATCACGTCGAGACCGGTCACCTTGCCGACCAGCTTGCCGACGACCTTCATGATCTTCGTGAAGATCTCGACCAGACGGCCCAGCAGCGGCGAGACCTTCTTGATGGTCTTGATGAGCTTCTGAATCAGCTCACCGATGCGCGTGGCCCACTTCGAGATCGCCGTCACGGCCTGCGCCACGATCACCGGCGTGCCGAAGCCCAGCGTGAACACGGCCTCCAGCACCCACGTGATCAGCTTCGCGACCAGGTCCGCGATCAGGTCGCGCACCATCTCGCGCACGAACCCGACGACCATGCCCATCACGCCGACGACCGTGCCCACCGAACCCGCGGTGGACGCCGCGCCGGACAACGCGTCCAGCTGCTCGCCCGCGGCCTTGCGGTAGGCGTCGCCCGCCGCGCCCGTCCACTCCGCCGTGCCGTCGACGGCGGCCTTGTAGTCGCCCGCGATCTTCCCGAGCTCCTGCGAGACGTTGTTCCACGTCGTGGAGTACGACTGGATCACCGGCGGGTCACCCGCCAGCCAGTCCAGCGCCTCCTTCAACGGCTGCATGTGCTCCATCAGGAACGACGCCGCGGACGACAGCAGCGTGCCGAACGGGTCGATCGCCATCGACGCCGCGTCGGCCACCAGACCGACGACGCCGAGCCCGCCCTCGATCCAGCTGCCCTCGGAGATGCCCTTGTAGGCGTCCACCGCGGAGTCGGCGATCGAGAAACCCGTCGCCCAGCCGTTGTCACCGGTGCCGGCGTTGAAGAAACCTGAGGGTTCCGCGGGAGCCTTGGCCACCAGCGGGTTCGGCGTCGACATCAGAAGCCCTTCATGGTCTGAGCGATCTGGTCCTCGACGGCCTGGTAGTGCTTCGCGGTCTCGGTGACCTTCTTGGCGGTGGCGTCCATCGCCTCGGCGACGCCCTTCAGCGCGTTCAGCCCCCAGTTCTCAACGGGGTCGAGCAGCATGCGGAACGGCTGGCAGATGATCCCGTACGCGTCGGTCGGCATCGACACGGTGTTGGCCGCGTCCACTGCTCCCTGCAATCGCCCGTGCAGGCCCTCCAAGGCCTTGGCGTGCGCTTCCAGCACGTCCGACGTGACGTGGAAACCACCGGAAGTCATCGAACCCCCTCAAGTTCGAGCAGCGGACAGAAGAAGATCAGCTGAGGACGGATTCCCCGCCGAAGTCGTCGTCATCGTCCGACGGCGGACGGCGACGCGGCGGAGGCGGTGACGCCGGCCTGGCGGGCGGCGCGTCGTCCTCCACGCGGAAGTTGATCTCGTTCTGGTCGTACGGCGTGCGGGTCGGCTCCTCGGGAGGCGGTGCCGGGAAGTTCTTCTTGGCCTCGTTGAACAACACGTTGGCCGTCTCGTCCTGCGTGCCGATGGTCTCGGCCATGGCTTCCTGCAGCAGCTCGGGAATCCGGGACTGCGCGCGCTGCAGCAGCTTCATGATCTCGCCGCTGATCTCGGACATGCGCCTGCCCGCGGCCGACTCGTTGATCACGAGGTTCTGCAGGATCCCGTTGGATCCGATCGTGAGCTCGACGGAACCGTCCGATGACCGCTCGGAGATCGTCATCCCCTGGACGCGCGTCGCCATCTCCTGGTAGCGGGCGGCACGTTCCTGGATGTTCTGGTTCCAGTTCGCGAGCATCTGCTCGGACCCGGCGATGTCCTCGGGCACCGGTGTTTCCCTCCCTGAACGGCAGCGGACTCAAAGGATGACGCAGTCGCATCCGATCCCGTTCCACCCCGGGATCAAATGGGCCGCACAGACCAACGGCGTTCCACTGATCGGATCAGTGGAACGCCGCACGGTCGGTGTTTCAGTTCACGCCCAGCAGGTCGACGACGAAGATCAGCGTCTCGTTGGGCTTGATCACGCCACCGGCGCCGCGCGCGCCGTAGCCCAGGTGCGGCGGGATGACCAGCTTGCGGCGGCCGCCGACCTTCATGCCCTGCACGCCCTGGTCCCAGCCGGCGATGACGCGGCCGCCACCGAGCGGGAACTGGAACGCCTCGCCCCGGTCCCAGGACGCGTCGAACTGCTCACCGGTCGAGTGCGAGACACCGACGTAGTGCACGGACACGAACTGGCCGGCCGTGGCCTCCGCACCGTCGCCGACGGTGATGTCCTCGATCAGCAGGTCGGCGGGCGCCGGGCCGTCGTGCGGGTCGACCTCGGGCTTCGTGGGGGCCATGACAACTTCCTCTCGGAACGGGATTGTTCGCGCTCGATCCAATCACGCGCGCGCGAGGACGGCCGAATGGCCTACGAAGACCAGCCCTACCCCGTCTCGAAATACCGTGTTGATCTGTATTGACCCCGGCCCTGCATCCGGGGACCACAACAGAAGAAGGAGATGATCATGGCGGCAACCCTGCACCGCCTCCGGTCATGGCTCGGCGCGGCATTGGCGGCAGCGACGCTGTCGATGGCGTGCGTCAGCGTGGCCGAAGCAGCTCCGGCGCCGACCCCTGACGGCGAGTTCGGAGCCCAGATCGTCGGCGGCACGCGCGCGAGCACGTCCACCTATCCCTGGGTCGTCTACCTGGCCACGAGCAGCGGTTCCCAGTACTGCGGCGGCACGCTCGTCGCCCCCAACAAGGTCGTCACCGCGGCGCACTGCACCGTGGGCGACGCGGCGTCCGCGGTCCGCGTCGTGGCGGGCCGCGACGACAAGAGCTCCACCGCGGGCACCGTCGCCCGCGTCACGAAGATCTGGATCCACCCGAGCTACACCGACGTGACCCGCGGCTACGACGTCTCGGTGCTCACGCTCGACCGCAACCTGTCGCAGACCCCGATCAAGTTCGCGACCAGCGCGGACAGCGCGCTGTACGCGGCGGGCACCAGCTCGACGATCCTCGGCTGGGGAACGACGAGCTCCGGCGGTTCGGCCTCGCGCTACCTGCTCAAGGCCACCGTGCCGCTGACCAGCAGCGCGACCTGTTCCAGCGCGTACGGCAGCGACTTCAACGCCACGGCCATGGTGTGCGCCGGCTACACCCAGGGCGGCACCGACACCTGCCAGGGCGACTCCGGTGGCCCGCTCGTGGCGGGCGGCAAGCTGATCGGCATCACGTCGTGGGGCGAGGGCTGCGCGGCCGCCGGCTACCCCGGCGTCTACGCCCGCGTCTCCACCTACGCGACGCTGATCCAGCAGCAGATCAACTCGTAACGCCGAAAAATCCGGGAAGGGTTGTCGCAACGGCGGGGCAACCCTTTCCGGTCCTGCTTCCGTCCTGGTGGCATGAACGGCAGAAAGCTGTTGGCCGGCGCCGCCGTGCTGGCCGTAGCCGGAGTGAGTGTCAGCTCCGCGGTGCGGGACGAAACCCCCGCACCAGCACCGATCGTCGACTACGGTCCGGTGCGTCTCGTCGCGTTCGACTCGTGCGACAACGCGGTCACCGAACTGCGCCGCGCCCTGGCGCCGTACGTCAGCGCGTACGGCCTCGGAGGAGGCAACGTCCTCTACGCCGAAGGGATGGCGACCGACAGCGCGGGCGTCGCGAAGAACACGCCTCAGGCGAACAACGCCACGCCGCCCGCACAACCGTCGCAGCAGCAGGACCACTCGACGACGAACGTCCACGAACAGGGCGTCGACGAGCCGGACATCGTGAAGACGGACGGAAAACGCGTCTTCTCGATCGCCGACGGCAAGCTGCGCGTCATCGACGTCGCGAGCAAGGCCGTCACCGGCGTCGTCGACCTCGGCGAGCGCCGGGCGAGCCAGCTGCTGGTCTCCGGCGACCGCGCACTGGTCGTCACCGAGAACGCCGTGCCGATCATGGAGAAGATGCTGCCTCCGGACCGGCCGTCGTTCGCGCCGGAGTCCGGCACCGAGCTGGTCCTCGTGGACCTCAAGGCGCAGAAGGAGATCAGCAGCCTCAAGACCGACGGCTTCTACCTCGACGCCCGCCAGATCGGCGGCACCGCCCGCGTCGTCGTCCGCTCGCAGCCGCGCATCTCGTGGGTGTACCCGGACCAGACGACCAACGAAGCGGGAGCGTTGCGCCGCAACAAGGAGATCCTGCAGAGCGAGCCCATCTCGTCGTGGCTGCCGCGGTACGAGCTCAACGAGAACGGCGCGAAGTCGAGCGGGACCCTGGTCGACTGCGCCAACGTCAGCCGCCCCACCGCGCCCTCCGCGACGTCGATGCTGACCGTCCTGACGTTCCAGCTCTCCGGTCAGCTCGGCACCGGCCAGCCGGTCTCGATCGTGGCCGACGGCGACACCGTCTACGGCACGGGGAACAACCTCTACATCGCCGACGACCACCGCCTCCTGCCCGAACTTCCCGGCAGGCCACCGGTTCAGCGCCCGATCACCACGGCGATCCACCAGTTCGACATCAGCCAGGCGGGACCGCCCAAGCACGTCGCGTCCGGTGACGTCAACGGCACGCTGCTGAACCAGTACTCGTTGTCCGAGCACGAGGGTGTCCTCCGCGTCGCCACGACCACGGGCACCGAGACGCGCTGTTGCTGGCGCATGCCAACGGACGTCGTTCCGCAGCAACAACAACAGCCGCCGTCGCAAAGCTTCGTCACGACCTTGCGCAGGGACGGCAACAAGCTGGCGAAAGTCGGCGAGGTCGGTGGCCTCGGCAAGGGCGAGCGGATCTACAGCGTCCGCTTCATCGGCAAGACGGGCTACGTCGTCACGTTCCGCCAGACCGACCCGCTGTACACGCTGGACCTCAGCGATCCGAAGCAGCCCAAGGTGACGGGCGAGCTGAAGATCACCGGATACTCCGCCTACCTGCACCCCGCGGGTGACGGACGGCTGATCGGTGTCGGTCAGGAGGCGACGGAGCAGGGCCGCACCACGGGCACGCAGGTGTCGTTGTTCGACGTGAGCAATCCCGCGTCACCACAACGACTCGCGCAGTACCACCTGCCGAACTCGAACTCTGAGGCCCAGTTCGACCCGCATGCGTTCCTCTACTGGCCGCAGGACGGCACGCTGGTGATCCCTGTGTCGACGTACAAGACGAACTACGAGGTGTCCTCGCTGGTGTTGCGCGTCGACGGCAACCAGCTCCGCGAGACCGGCAAGATCGTCGAACCGCAGAGCCAGAACTCCTACGGCGGCGCGAGGCGCACCATCGTGATCGGCGACCAGCTGTGGTCCGTCTCCAACGCGGGAGTGCAGATCAACGCCCGCAACGGCCTGGCGCAGCAGGCCTGGCTGCCGTTCTAGGCGGCGCGGTCACCGGTGAGCAGGCGGTTCGAGAGCACCGTTCCGCCTGCCATCGCCGCCGGGATCACGACCATCGCGGCCAGCGGGATCAGGCACAGCAGGTAGGCGGGCACCGCGAACCCGAGCACCATCGCCCGCCGCGTCGCGAGGATCTGCCTGCGCTGCTTGAACGTCCTGCCGCGGCGGGTGAACGGGATGCCGGTCAGCTCGATGCCGAGCAGGTACCCGTTGACGCACACCGCGAGCACCGGCACGACGGTCTGCCCGACGACCGGGATGAACCCGCAGAGGAACAGCGGGACCGCGAACAGGATCGACATCCCGACCAGCAGGATCGTGCTGCGCAGGCCCACCAGGAACCCGCGCCACCAGCCGACCTGCTCCGCCTCGGGCACGCCGCCGAGCTCGTCCTCGACCTCCTCGGCGATGTACTCGTAGAACGGGCCGCCGATCATGATCGTGATCGCGGTGAACAGCAGCACGCTCAGGCCGAGGACGACCGCGATCACCGAAATTCCGACGGCGACCTCGATGACGCGCTGCGTGGTGTCGTTCCAGGAGTCCGCGAAACCGGTCAGCCACCCGGCGATCGAGTCGATGTGGAGGAACAGCAGCGTCCAGCCGGTGATCATGAGCACGGTGGTGATGACCGCGGGCAACGCCCCGATGAGCACGCGCTTGGGCGAGCTGAAGACCAGCTTGAACCCGCGCAGCAGGAGGGAGACACCGGCACCGAAGTCCTTGATCACGCGCGCAGGATACCCAGTTGAGATGAGGGGGAGCGCATTTTCGCCGGGACGGGCATGATGCGAGCCTGAGTGCGGGAGGCGTTGAGGTTGAGCAACCCAGCTAGGAACGCCGTCGTCGTCCCGGACGGGCCGCTGCCGGTGCTGCCGCCCGCCATCTGGGAGTCGAAGGAGGTGCGGGACGCGGTCGCCGCGGAGTCACCCGGTGCCGTGGTCGCCCTCGCGCGCAAAGCGCACGGTCTGCGCCAGGACGAGCTCGGCACGCTGGCCGGCTTCTCCCAGTCGGCGATCTCCCGTCTGGAGTCGGGCAGCAACATCGCCTACGACATGCGCGTGCTCCGGACGCTGCAGCGGCTGCTCGGCATCCCCGCGCACCTGCTCGGGCTCAGCGACCGGACGGTGCCGGTGCACGGGCTCGAGAACATGCCGAAAGACCTGGTCCTGGGCATGGAGGGCAAGGCGCTGATGGCGTTGTGCGCCTCCGCCGTCTTCGGCACGGCGAACGGCACCGGCGTGCTGACCGACAACGCCGTGAGCCAGCTGCTCGTGCTGCGGCGCATCGTCAACGACGCGCACAACTGGCGTGGCACCGGTGCGCTGATACCTGCCGTTCGCAACATGTACGACTTCATCGACACGTTGCGCCGCAACGCGCGAGGCGACGTTCGTCGGCGGTTGCTCGGCACGGGTGCGATGTACGCGGAGTTCTACGGCTGGCTGTACGAGGAGATCGGCGACCTGCGCAACGCCGGCGTGTGGACGTCGCGCGCGCTGGAGCAGGGCCAGGCCGCGGACGACAGGGACGTCGTCGCGTACTGCTACGTGCGGATGAGCCAGCTCGCGGAGGTCGACGGCGACGACGACCGCGTCATCGGCCTGGCGCGTGCCGCCCAACGCGAGACCGGCGTGAGTCCGATCGTGCGCGCGATGGCGTTGCGTCAGGAAGCACGTGGCCTTGCGCGCGCAGGTCTGGACGCGTGCATGCCGCGGTTCGACCTGGCCCAGTCGCTGGTGCAGGGCGTGGAACGGACGCAGTCCGACGAGTACTCCATCGGGTACTGCTTCACCGAGCTGCACGTGCAGATGCAGCGCGCCGCGAGCATGGTCGACCTCGCCGACCACAGTCGTGCCATCGACGCCTACAACGACCTCATGCCGCGGTGGGGCGCCGTCTGCCAGTGGGAGCAGGGAGTGCACACGGCAAAACTCGCCTATGCGTACGCTGCCAGCGGTGATGTCGATCAGGCCGTCGACTGGGGCTTCGCGGCGCTGGAGCTGGCGCGTGCGACCGGCTCCCAGCTGATCGTGAACGAGCTGGACAAGCTCGACCCGTGGGCGCGGACACCGGCGATCGCCGAGCTCGCGGCCGAGGTCACCCACCTGCGCTGAGCCGCCGTATGCGAGTTCCGCATACGGGACCCGTAAATCGTATGAGACCCTCCCCATTTCCCGTCGCGGCCCGCACGATCTAGGTGTGATCGACCTGGCCGAACGAACGCCGCGATCGGACGAGGTCACTGCCGAAAGGTTCTGCGCGGCAGTGGCAGAGCGGAACTCGGGCCCGTACCGGCTCAAGTTCTACGCCACCCCGCACGCCGTCGTGTGTGTGGTGGACGACGCTGAGGTGAAGGCATGAGCACTCAACGAACGGGAGCGCGCATGCCTGTCTTGCTGGTCCGCAAGCGTGCGGGTGTCGTCGGAGAGACACAACGCACGTGCCACCTCGTGCCCGTGCCCGACGACGACAGCACGCCCGTTGCTCTGACCGCCTACTGCGGTGAGCTCATCCACCGCGGCGAGGCCGAGTTGCTCGCCCAGCCGTCCGGCATGCCGTGCGTCGGCTGCCTGTTCCGCGTTCCCGCACCGCGCGGTGAAGAGCTGTCCGGAGACTGGTGACGCCGCGCACTGGCTACCGTTGGCGGCATGACGCACGGCAATTTGCGCATCGGCCTGAGGATCCTGACGGCGCTGGCCGCTCTTCTCCTCGTCCTCACCGGCTGCGGCAGCGATCGTGAGGACCGGTTCGCCCGGCCCGGCGCGCCCAAGTCGTCGCCGAGCGGGAAGTTCGTGGCGCACGCCGCGAGCGCGAGCGAGGTGCGGGTGACCGACCGCGACGGCGCCGACGTCTTCCGCAAGTCGTACGAGTACGCCGCGAGCTCGCGGGCCGACGGCATCGGCGTGGTGTGGTTGTCCGAGCAGGACCAGCTGTGGGTGCTCGTGCCCGGTGACGCGAGCGAGCGCATCGAGCCGGGGCCGGACGGTGTGTGGACGGCGACCAGGGCCGAGCTACCCCGGGAGATCACGCGGCTCGGGTGAGGGGTCCCTCTCGCCCTGCGCCAGCTGCCTGCCGCGCTCCAGTTCCGCGTCGAACTCCGCGCCGAGCAGCACGGCGATGTTGGAGATCCACAGCCACACCAGGAAGACGATCACGCCGCCGAGCGAGCCGTAGGTCTTGTTGTAGGACGCGAAGTTCGCCACGTAGATCGCGAAGCCGACGGTCGCGAGCGCCCACAGCACGATGGCGAGCAGGCTGCCCGGCGTGACCCAGCGGAAGCCCGGCTGCCGCACGTTCGGCGCCGCCCAGTAGAGCACCGCGAACGCCAGCGCCACGAGCAGCAGGATGACCGGCCACTTCACGAAGTCCCACACGGTGACGACCGTGTCGCCGAGCCCGATGGCGTTGCCGACCGCGTCGGCGACACCGCCGGTCAGCACGAGCGCGCCGAGCGTGAGCGACACCAGCACGACCGAACCCAGCGTCAGCGCTAGCCGCAGCGGCACCGTCTTCCAGAACGGGCGGCCTTCCTCCACGTCGTAGACGGCGTTGCACGCGCGCATGAACGCGCCGAGGTAGCCCGACGCGGTCCAGAACGCGGTCAGCAGACCGATGATGCCGAGCACTCCGGCGGCGTTCTGGCTCTTCTGCAGTTCCTCGATCGACGACTTCACCAGCTCACCGGCCTGGCCGGGAGCCACCTGGTCGACGTACTTCATCAGCTCCTGCGTCGTCGTGTCGCCGAGCAGCGCGAGCACGGACGTCAGCACGATGATGCCGGGGAACAACGACAGCACCGCGTAGTAGGTGAGTGCGCCGGCCCAGTCCGTCAGGTTGTCGTCGTTGAACTCTTTGACCGTCCGTTTGAGAACGCCCCACCAAGCGCCCTTCGGCAACTTGGTGGGGCTCTCGAGGGTGTTACCTGCGGGCACGGCGCCAGCTCCACGAACGGGTGCTCGAACCCACACCGGCCAGGTGCAGGGCGAGCAGCAGCAACCCGAGCACGACGAGCGTGTTGACGGTGATCACGTCACCGAGCGCGACCTTCGCGAGATCCAGGATGAGCGCGAGGCCGAACGAGATCGCGGCGATGATGGCCAGCATGGTGTCCACCTCCGTGATGGATAGTTGACCTGCGGATACCCGTTTCGTTAGTGGCGAACCGCGCCGTTTGGAGCAACGGACGTGCCATGATCCCTCTGTGGACGTCCAGCGCTGGCAAGCGGCCGCGGTTCCGTGGTGGGTGACCAAGGTCGGGCTCGTCGGCGGGTGGATCGTCGCGTTCTACTTCGCCGCGAGCGCGAACGATGCACCGTGCACGGCCGCACAACCGTGCGTGCCGGATCCGTTGTTCTCTCTCGCCGTGGTGCCGTTGCTGGCAACGCCGTTGCTGTTGTTGTTCGGGCGTGTGCTCACCGGCTGCGCGATGGGCGTGTTGTTCGGTGCGTTGGACATCGTGCTCGACGGCAGTGCGGCGGCGAACGTCGCGTTCGGCCTGCACGCCGGTGCGTGTGCCGTGGTGGCGGCGTGGACCATCAGGTCGCGCGCGGACCAGCACGAGGCCGCGGGCGCGACGCTCGTCACGTTGCCGGACATGCCGCCACAACGCGGAGTTCTCCGGATCATCGCGGTGCTGCTGGTTGTCTTCGGGTTCCTGACGTTCGTGCAGTACAACATCATCAACGGCGAGATAGAGCAGCACGTCGCGAAGGCCAGCAGGGTCGAGGCCGAGGTCGTCGAGGTCAAGAACACCTACGAGGTGTGGGTGGAGCTGCCGGACCGGCAGCGGGCGAGCTTCGAGCCGCTCGCGCCGGAGACCTACCAGGTCGGCGACGCGGTGCCGGTGCTCGCGGACGGCACGTGGGTGCGGATGGTGAACGAGCCCGAGGACGTCACGTGGTGGCTGACGCTGGGCGGCGCCGCCGTGTTCCTCGCGATCGTGTTCGCCGCGCGGGAACGCCGCCGCCGCGCGTTGTGGACGGGACCGGTGAAGGCGATCAGGGTGCAGGCGCACCCGGTGGGTCCGCGCCGGATCATGTTGCGGCACAACAAGGCCGACATCGCGACGGTCGCCACGCTCACCGACCTCGGGCTGGAGGAGCCGCTCTACCACGACACCGACCAGTTCGGACGGGTCTGGCGCGGTGAGGAGGACCCACCGGTGCAGCTCGACCCGGTGGAGATCCTCGTCGCGGGCGAGTGGCACCACGGCGGCCAGGTCGCGCTCGTGGTCGAGGGCGAGGTGGTCGCGACCAGCACGCTGAGCCGGGTCCGCCCGCGCCACACCGTCCACAGTGCACACCTGCCGGGCGAACCGGTCACTGCGGGCACGCCGGTCGAGCTGCCGTCCGCGGTGTGGCCGGGCGACCGCAGGCGGACCGAGGGCGTGCTCCTGCTGCTCGGCGCCGCCGGTGCGCTGATCGCGGTGAAGTACTACCCGGACCTCATCGTGCTCGGGTTCCTCGGCGTGCAGTGCGTGCTGTCGGCGGTCACCCGGTTCCAGCCGATGCTGCGGCTCGACCACAACTCGGTCGTGCTCTACACCGGCATCTGGACCTACCGCGTGCCGTGGGCGCAGCTGCACGGGGTGCGCAGGACCGGGCCGCAGCTCATGCTCGCGTTCGGCCCGCACGGCGACGTGCTGACGACCCCGCACCTGCCGGACCCGCAGGCGGGCGAGAAGCTGATGTGGGCGCGCGCCCGGTCGTTGATCGCCGACCACCCCGGCGAGCGCGTGACCCGCAAGCTGAACGTCGGTGTGTTCGTCGGTGTGGCCTACGCGGTGCTGTGGGCGGTCATCTGAGGCGTGCCACGGCCTTGAGCAGACGGTCCACATCGGACTCATCGGTGTACGGAGCGATGCCCGCCCGTACGGCGCCCTTGTCGCCCAGCCCGAGCCAGCGCGAGGCCTCGATGGCGTAGAAGTGGCCGGCCGGCGCGTTCACGCCCTCGGCACCGAGCCTGCGGTAGACCTCGGCGGGTTCCAGCCCGTCGACCGAGAACAACACCGTGGGCGTGCGCGAGGAGGCCTTGCTGTAGATGCGCACGCCGAGCTCCTGCAACCCGTTCTCCAGCTGGTGGCGCAACGCGAGCTCGTGCTCCTCCAGCCCGTCGAGCCCCCGCATGAACTCCACGGCGGCGGTCGTTCCCGCCAGCAGCTCGTACGGCAGCGTGCCCAGCTCGAACCGCTCCGGCACGGCGTTGGTCGACGGCAGCAGCTTGTCCGGGCGCAACGTCTCCAGCAGTTCCGGTGCGGCCGCCAGCACGCCGAGGTGCGGGCCGAGGAACTTGTACGGCGAGCACACGAAGAAGTCCGCGTCCATCGCCTCGACGTCCACCGGCACGTGCGGGGTGTAGTGCACGCCGTCGACGTAGACGAACGCCGCCATCTCGTGCGCCGCCCTCGCGATCTCCGCCACGTCCGGACGGGTGCCGAGCAGGTTCGACGCGGCGGTGATCGCGACGACGCGGGTGCGGTCGGACAGCAGCTTCGTCACCGACTCGACGGGCAGCTCGCCGGTCGTGCGGTCGAACGACGCCCACCGGACCGTCGCCCGTGCCGCCTCGGCCGCCTGCACCCACGGCCGCACGTTGGCGTCGTGGTCGAGCCTGGTCACGACGATCTCGTCGCCCGGCCGCCAGTTCTTCGAGAGCGTGCGGGAGAAGTCGTAGGTCAGCTGGGTCATGCTGCGGCCGAACACGATGCTGCCCGCGTTGAGGAACTCGGCCATCGTGCGGCGCGCGGTCCGCACGACCTCCTCCGCCTTGCGTTCGGCGGCCGTGACGGAGCCCCGGTTGGCGATCGCCGAGGTCAGCGTCGCCCTGACGGCCTCGCCGACCACGTCGGGCACCTGCGCGCCGCCGGGTCCGTCGAAGTGCGCGGCACCCTCGCGCAACGCCGGGAAGTGGGCGCGAACGGCGGCGACGTCGTAAGCCATGCCCTCATGGTGCTTGAGCACCCACGAATCGGGAAAGGATCAACCGGAGGGTGCTCACCTGAACGGTTGCGTCGAAGTCCGGGTCGACCAGCCTGCCGAACAGTCCGTCGACCAGCCCCTGCGTCCAGATCGCCGCCGTCACCGCGCTCACCGGGAGTGCGATCTGGCCGGCGTCGTGCGCCTGCTGGAGCAGGGCGGCCAGCTCGTCGCGCACCACCTGTTCGTTGCGGGCCACGAGGTTCCACAGCTCGGGGTCGCGGCTCGCCTGCGCGACGACCTCCAGCACCAGCCCTGCCACGGTCCGGTCCAGCGCGGGCACGCACAGGTGGTCGACCACCACCAGCACGCCGTCCCACGGGCTGAGCTCGCGGGCCTGCGCGAACACCGCCGCGTTGTCCCTGCCGTCCTGCTCGAAGATCTCCAGGAAGATGGCCCGCTTGGTGGGGAAGTAGTGGAAGAGGCTGCCCGTGCTGATGTCGGCGGCCTTGCAGATGTCCGCGACGGTCGTGCGGTCGAAACCCTTCAGCGCGAACAACCCCGCGGCGGTGTCGGTGATGTGCCGCTTCTTCTCGGCGTGCTTGACCGGGTCTACCGTTCGCACCTGTAGTACTGCCTCTTCTTCTCGTCCCGCACCGAGACGCCGCGTTTGCGGATCTCCCGCGCCAATTCTGCGGCCTCCTCGTGCTCGTACGACGAGATGGCCTTCCTGCGGGCGGTGAACAGCGCGTTCACCTCCGCCGGCAGCTCGGGCGCGTGCTCGACCCACATCCTGAACTCGCTCGCGAACGGGTCCGCGTCCCGCCACCGGTAGCCCTGCCCGGTGAAGGCCTGCTCGAGCCTGGTCCTGCTGAGGTCGCTGGTCTCGCGGGCGAGTTCGGCGCCGCCGGGGGAGAGCAGCACGAGCTGCTTGCCGTCGACGAACGCCGACTCGACCTGGGCGCGGCCGAAGTCGAAGACCAGGTCGTCCTTGCGCAGCACGACCCGGTCGTGCGCGACGTCGACCGACATCATCTCCGCGGCCCACAGCAACGCGAGCACGGCACCGGCGACCGCGCCGATGCCGAGTGCCGCGATCGTGGCCCACGGCTCCGGGATGTCCGTGACCAGCGCGAACACGCCCTGGAACGGAAACCACTTCAGCGTCGTGATCCACGCGGCCGCCAGCTTGAGCCCCCACACCGCCGCCGCTCCCACGGCCGGGCAGAGCACCCAGATGCCGTACCGGACCGCCGCGGTCTCCTGCACCGTCGTCATGCGTCCAATACTAGACCGAGCGCTCGGTTTATTGGTGTCATGGCAGGTAGAAGGTGAGCAGATCGCTCGTGACCGGCGGGAACAGCCTGTTCATCAGCTCGAACTTCGGGCCGGGGTAGACGTCGGAGAAGATCCGGCGCAGCCCGTCGATGCCGTGCGGGCCGAACAGCAGCGGCGCCAGCAGGTCCGGGGCGATTCCCGCACCGCCCTGCGCGCCGGGGCCGAGCATCGTGCCGCCCCACTCGTACGGGCCGATCTCCTCGCCGTCCCAGCGGAAGCGGACGTGCGTGCGGTAGAAGCTGAGCAGCACGTCGTCGGGTTCGTGGCCCCGCAACCGTTGCGTGAAGACCGGGCGGAGGTGTTCGAACAGCTTCGGGATGTCGGGGATGCGCACCAGGTACTGCTCGAGCTCCGGCCGCCTGGCCTCCAGGTGACCCTCCAGTGCCGGGTGCCGTTCCACGACCTCCGCCGGATTCGTCAGTGCCACCAACGCCTTCACGGCGTCGTCGTCGACGCCGGCGATCTCGCCGAGCACCACGTCGCCTTCTTCTTCCGGTGTGCTGCGGCCCGTGGCGACCGGGGTGCCGGCGCGGTCGACGATCCAGGTGACCGACCCGGTGCGGTTGATCAGCCAGCGCCAGCACGGCGTGGTGTGGCGGACCCGCAGGTCCGCGCTCAGCTGGGCGTCGTCCTGGAGTTGCTGGAGTACGGGGATGTCGGCTTCGGTCGCGCGCCGGATCGTGTGTCCCGCAACGATTTCGGGCTTTTCGACGAGCCGGCGGGTCTGCTTGATCGGGATCGAGTAGGTGTAGCCGAACTGGCGGTAGAAGTACGGGACGCCCATCACGAACTGGAGCAGGTGACCGCGTTCGGCGGACCTGTCGTGCGCCCAGTCCATCAGCCGGCGCACCAGGCCTTTGCCCTCGTACTCGGTGTCGGTGGCGACCTGTTCGATCTGCCCGGCGGGGAGGTCGACGCCGTCGAGCGTCACGACCTCGTCCATCAGCGTGAGGGTGGAGACGATCCGGTCTCCGTCGGCGGCGACCCCGACCCAGTCGCAGCCCGCGTCCGGGTCGGTCATCAGCAGGCGGGCGTCCACGCCGTCGCTGGGGTCCATCCGTGAGACCACGAGCTTCTCGATCTGGGCGAGGTCTTCCGGGCGCGAGGTGCGAATGTCCACTCGGCCGAGTGTTTCCAGGGCAGTGGTTGTCCGCAAACGGTTTTACCGTCATCCGCATGGACTGGAACAAGCAGCTGACGGACCAGCTCGACTTCCACTGGCGGGTGCAGGCCCGGCCTCGGCTGGAAGGGCTGACCGACGACGAGTACTTCTGGGAACCCGTGCCGGACGCGTGGAACGTGCACCGGGACAACTCGATCGACTGGCAGTACCCCGTACCCGAGCCCGCGCCGGTCACCACGATCGCGTGGCGGATGGCGCACCTCATCGTGGGCGTGTTCAACATGCGCACGGCATCGCACTTCGGCGGACCGCCGGCCGACTACGCGACGTGGCGGTACGCGACGACTGCGGACGAGGCGTTGAAGCAGCTCGACGACGCCTACGAGGCGTGGACGGAAGGCGCGCGCAAGGCCGACCTCTCGCTTCCGGTGGGCCCGGCGGAAGGACCGTTCGCGGAGGAGCCGATGGCGACCCTGGTGCTGCACATCAACCGGGAGGTCATCCACCACGCCGCGGAGATCGCGCTGCTGCGCGACCTGTATCTGAGGGAGAGTTAGTCACCTCGAAGTGCCTACTTTCTAGAAGTTGGCGCTAACTGCAAGATGGTGTCCATCGAGATCATTTCGAAGGGGATCATCATGCGAGTCATCACGCAGAAGACCGTTGGCGACGCGTCCGTGCTGGAGGTCGCGGAGGTGGCGAAGCCGGTGCCCGGTGCCGGTCAGGTGCTGGTCGAGGTGGGGGCGGCCGGGGTGAACCCGGTCGACACCTACATCCGCGCCGGTGCGTTCCCCGCGCTCGGGGAGCCGCCGTTCACGCTGGGCTGGGACGTCGCGGGCACCGTCGAGCAGGCCGGTGAGGGCGCGGAGTTCGCGGTCGGCGACGAGGTGTACGGGCTGCTGCCGTTCCCCGGCACGGGCGGTGGCTACGCCGAGTACGTCGTGGCGAACGCCGCCGACCTGGTGCTCCGGCCCGCTCACCTGACCGTCGAGGAGGCGGGCGCGGTGCCACTGGTGGCGCTGACGGCGTGGCAGGCGCTCGTCGGCAGGGGCGGGCTGTCCGCGGGTCAGCGCGTGCTGATCCACGCCGCTGCCGGAGGTGTCGGGCACGTGGCGGTGCAGATCGCGAAGGCGCGTGGCGCGTACGTGGTGGGCACGGCGTCGGCGGCCAAGCACGACTTCCTGCGCTCGCTCGGCGCGGACGAGCTCGTCGACTACCGGCACGAGGACTTCACCGAGATCGACCCCGTCGACGTCGTGTTCGACACGATCGGCGGGGAGTACGCGGAGCGTTCCGCCGCGGTGCTGAAGCCCGGTGGCGTGCTCGTGTCGATCATTCCCGGCAATCCGGGTTTTGACGTTGACCGAGCTGTGGACCTCGGCGTCCGGTTCGAACTCTTCGGCAGCGTCTCCGCGTCCGGTGCCGATCTGGCCGCGTTGCCGCAGCTCAGGGTGCAGCTCGACCACGTCGTGCCGCTCGCCGACGCCGCGAAGGCGCACGAGCTCGTCGAGTCGAGGAGGACCACGGGCAAGGTCGTCCTGGTGCCGTGATCAAGCGTTAACCGCGCGTTGACCATGTCCACCGATCGTGTGCACAACATTCACACGATCGGGGAGTACTCATGGTCCGGTGGAACCCACTGGCGTTAGTCATCGGTTTGTTGGCGGCGGTCGGCCTGTACGGGGCGACCGCCGCTTCCGCGGAAGGGCCGCTGACCGTGGCCCAGGCGATCGGCCAGCAGGACGGGACGGCCAAGACGGTCAGGGGGTACGTCGTCGGCCAGCCCACTGCCACGAACACGGTCGTCACGTCGAACTACCCGAGCGACTACGCGCTCGCGTTGTCCGACGCGGCCGGCGCGACGAACCCGCCGAGCATGATCTACGTGCAGATCCCGTCGGCGTTCCGCGCGTCCTGGGGCATGAAGTCGAACCCGTCGTTGCTGGGCAAGCAGATCGACGTGACGGGCACCCTGAGCGCGTACTTCTCGCACCCCGGTCTGACCTCGTCCACGGCGTTCGCGTTCGCCGGCACAACACCGCCGCCCACGACCTCAACAACGACGACAACAACAACGACAACGCCGCCGTCGTCTTGCGAGGCCTACTACACGACGGCGTGCGGCAAGAGCGGAGCGACGCTCAAGTCGGCTCTGAACACCATCATCAGCAAGCAGACCAAGCTCAGCTACGAGCAGGTCTGGGACGCGTTGAAGGTCACCGACCAGGACCCGAACAACTCCTCGAACGTGATCCTGCTGTACAGCGGCATCTCGCGGGCGAAGTCGTTGAACGGCGGCGGCAACGACAACTGGAACCGCGAGCACGTCTGGGCCAAGTCGCACGGTGACTTCGGCACCGCCACCGGTCCCGGCACCGACCTCCACCACCTGCGGCCGGAGGACGTCAACGTGAACGCGACCCGCGGCAACCTGGACTTCGACATCGGCGGCTCCGCCGTTCCCGAGGCGTCCGGCAGCTTCTACGACGGTGACTCGTTCGAGCCGCGCAAAGCCGTGAAGGGCGACGTCGCGCGCATGATCTTCTACATGGCCGTGCGCTACGAGGGCACCGACGGCTTCGCGAACCTCGAGCTCAACAACTCCGTCAACAACGGGACCGCGCCGTACATGGGCAAGCTGTCGGTGCTCAAGCAGTGGAGCCTGGAGGACCCGCCGGACGCGTTCGAGAAGAACCGCAACAACGTGATCGACACCAGCTACCAGCACAACCGCAACCCGTTCATCGACCACCCGGAGTGGGTCGCCGCTATCTGGCCGTGAGTCGTTCGAGGAAGGGGCGTTGCGCGGAGACGATCTTCGCGCTCGCCTCTTCCACGCTGAACCACTCCACGCGGTCGACCTCGGGGAACGTCTTGCGCTGACCCGACTTCGGCGGCCACTCCAGCTCGAACGTGCCGGGCGTGACCGTCGCCGGGTCGAGGTCGCCTTCGAGCGCCCACACCGTGATGACCTTGCCGGAGCCCTTGGCCTCGCCGAGCGGGATCAGCTCGCCCTCCGGCACCGGCAGCCCGAGCTCCTCCTCGAACTCGCGGCGCGCGGCGGCCTCCGGCACCTCCTCGTCGGTGTACTCGCCCTTCGGCACCGACCACGCGCCGGCGTCCTTGCGGGCCCAGAACGGGCCGCCCATGTGCCCGAGAAGTACCTCCAGCTGCTCGGTTCGTCTGAAGAGCAGGATTCCGGCGGACCGTTTCATACTGTTCAGCATGGCGGACTGGGTCCTGCACGTGGACCTCGACCAGTTCATCGCGGCGGTTGAGGTCCTGCGCGATCCGTCGTTGCGCGGCAAGCCCGTGGTGGTGGGTGGCAACGGCGACCCGACCGAGCGCGCCGTCGTGGCCACGGCGTCCTACGAGGCGCGCGAGTTCGGGGTGCGGTCCGGGATGCCGCTGCGGACCGCGTTCAAGAAGCTCCCGGACGCCGTGTTCCTGCCCGCGGACCACGCGTTGTACGAGGCGGCGTCCGCGGACGTGATGGCCGTGCTGCGGTCGTTTCCGGTGGTCGTCGAGGTGATGGGCTGGGACGAGGCGTTCGTCGGTGCGTCCTGCGCTGATCCTTTCGAACTGGCCCGGTCGCTGCAGGCGGCGGTCCTGGACGCGACCGGGCTGCACTGCTCGGTGGGCATCGGCGACAACAAGCTGCGCGCCAAGATCGCGACCGAGTTCGGCAAGCCCGCCGGCGTCTTCCAGCTCACCCGCGAGAACTGGGTCGAGGTGATGGGGCACCGGCCGACGTCCGCGCTGTGGGGGATCGGCGGCAAGACCGAGCGCAAGCTCTCCGAGCTGGGCATCTCGACCGTCACCGACCTGGCGTCGGCGCCCGTGGACGCGCTGGCCGAGCGGTTCGGGCCGCGGATGGGTCCGTACTTCCGCACGGTCGCTCTGGGCGCGGGCGACACGGTCGTGAGCGCGACGCCGTGGGTGGTGAAGTCACGTTCGCACGAGAAGACGTTCCAGCAGGACCTCGCGTCGTTGGAGGACATCCGGCGCGAGGTCGTGGCACTGGCCCATCAGGTCGCCGCGGACGTGGTCGCCGAGGGACGCCCTGCGGTGCGCGTCGGCGTGAAGGTGCGCTTCGTGCCGTTCTTCACCAAGGTGCGCGCGATGAAGCTGCCTGCGCCGACGTCCTCGGCTTCGGAGCTGGCGGCGGCCGCCCTGGAGGTGCTCGACCGCTTCGAGCACGGCCGCGCGGTACGTCTTTTGGGGGTACGCGCGGAATTCTCTGAGGATCGTGTCGAACCGAGTGCTTCTTCTTCGACGTACTAGTAAGTACACGCTTTACCGCTAGGAGAAGAAGATGACCGCCTCATCGCTCACACACCGCGACCGCGCAGTTCTCAGAGCAGTTGCCGACGGCAGGTGCGAGATCGCCGGAAGCTCCCTCCTCGTCGACGGCCTGTGCTGCGCCGACCAGTTCATCGGCCTGCGCCTGACCTCCGCGGGCCTGATCAGCACCCGTCCCGGCCCCGCCGCGCTGACCAGCGCCGGCCACGCGTTGCTCGACGCCGCCTGATTCTCAATTCCCGGGGATCTCGTTCTTGCGGAAGATTGACATCAGGTACTTGTTCTCGAGCTGATAGCCACCGTCTGGGGTTCGGTACGGTTCTGTCGCGGCCTTGATCTTCTCCGCGACGCTTTCTTCACCCTCACTCTCGATCATGCGCTGGTAGCCGCCTGTGCTCAGGAAGGCTCGCAGCATCGTGTCCTCATCCGGATAGTGCTGAGGAATGTCGATCGTGAGGTTCTCGTGCGGTTCCGGCATCTCGGGACGCCGGCGACCGCTGGGT
Organism: Lentzea aerocolonigenes; assembly: GCF_000974445.1. Lineage (GTDB taxonomy): Bacteria > Actinomycetota > Actinomycetes > Mycobacteriales > Pseudonocardiaceae > Lentzea > Lentzea aerocolonigenes. The sequence goes on along the minus strand of NZ_BBOJ01000017.1, from coordinate 43,632 downwards.
CCCCTGATCGCCCACCCGACGGCGAGGACGTCGCTCGTGTGCTCGGGGTGCCAGTCGCACACGACCACGTAGTCCTTGCTGACCCTGACGGCCTCCGCGAACGCCGCTTCGGGGTCAGGTGCGAAGAACAGCGCGTTGAACGCCGTCACGACGTCGAACGTGCCGTCCTCCCAAGGCAACGGCCCCAGAGCACGCACGTGGAACTCCGCGGCGGGCGCGGCTCGCCGGGCCAGCCTGATCATCTCGTTCGACGCGTCGATCCCGGTGGCGCGCGCCCCCGCTTCCGTTGCCAGGGCGCAGAACTCGCCGCTGCCACACGCCAGGTCGAGGACTCTGGTGCCTTGCCCGATGTTCGTGCGTTCGACGGCGGTCTTCCACGCGGGCATGGACATCTTCGCGCCGAGCGCGGCTCGCTGCGCGGCCCTGCGGCCCCAGAGTTCACCCTCTGGCGTGGCATCGGTCATGGACCAACCGTAGCCAGGAAATCCGCTCGCCCGGATGCGGACCATGGTGGACATGGGTGTCTTGAAGCGGGTGCTGCGCGCGTTGGGCGGAGAAGAGGCGCTGGACCGGCTCGCGCGTCTGCCGGGCAGCGACCTCACCAGCGTGCTGCTCGCGTTGATGCGGCGGCGCGCGGACGCGCTGTCCGGCCCGGACGTGTTGCGGCAGTACCGCTCCGACCGCTTCGTGGCACCGTCCTCCGTGCCGTTCGGTGTGTTGAGGGCGGCGGAGGACCGGCTGCTAGCCGCGCTGCCGCCGTCGTTCTCCGTGCTGGGCCTCGCTCCCGTGGCACCGCTGGGAACCTGCTCGGCCGTGGCGGAGATGGACCAGAACAACGTGCTGTCGACGATCCGCGGCACGGAGGTGGCCGCCGACCCGACGAACGCGCTGGCGCTGGAAGCCGCGGTGCGCAGGCAGACCGGTCCGGACGACGTGCGGCTGGCGGCGGTGCAGCGCGTGGTGCGGGCGCAGTTGTTCAGCGGTGCCGGGAGGTTCGCCCACTTCACGTTGTTCGCGCTGGTGTCCGCGGGGCGTGACCGGGGGTCGCTGGCCTTTGAACGTCAGCACTTTGCTGAGCACATCGCGTTCTTGCGGGAGGGGTGTGGGGACGTCGAGATCCGTGTGACTGTGCTGGATCCTCGGTTCGAGGTGGTGCGCGGCGACCTGCCGTCCGATGCCTCTCGCCGCACCGGGTACTACAAGGGCTTGTGCTTCAAGGTTTTCCTCGACGGCGTGGAAATCGGCGACGGCGGGTTCGTCGACTGGACGCAGCGGCTGACGGGGAACCGCAAGGAGCGGTTGTTGATCAGCGGCGTGGGCGTTGACCGCTTCGCCACGCTCTGATTCCATGTCATGCCAACAGGTTCCGCTCGTGGCGTGTCCTTGAAATGACACCTTTCTGTCTACTGCGCTGGGCACCTCTGGCGGTGTGTCGATCAACTTGTTGTACCTAACCTCAGAGGTGGCCTCGTCGGGCTGTCGGGGACCTGCGAGGAGGACGGCGATGGCGGCAGAGCTCAGGTGGATCCGAAGCTCCTACAGCGGTGACTCTGGTAGCTCGTGCGTTGAGTTTGCTGTTGACGTGCGGGAAACCGTCCTGGTCCGGGACAGCAAAGATCGGTCTGGAGCATTGCTCGGCTTCTCTGCGTCCGCGTGGTCCGCTTTCGTGGTGCTTGCCTCGTCGTTCTGACGCACTCCGCCCGTAGGTTCGCTCGATCGGGCGAACCCGCCCAGGCCTGTCTTGATCTTGTTGGCATGTAGTGTCTTGACGCCTGTCGGTGTAAAACATGTCAGTTTAAGGACGTTCACTTTGCCCGCAGGCATACTACTTGCACTCAACTTGCTAGGTGGCAGAATGGTGGCAGGCACGCCAGTCATCCGTGCCGCAGAGGGAGCGCTGCGCCTTGACCGTTAAGGGAAATCCCGTTGCACAGCAGAGGAAGCTGCTGAGTGAGCTGAGGCAGGCCCGCGAGGCCCGGAAGCTCACCCAGGACTCTGTCGCGGAAGCGCTCGACTGGTCCACTTCGAAGGTCATCCGCATCGAACAGGGCAAAAGCGGCATATCGGTCACCGATTTGAGGGCTTTGCTGCTGCACTACGGCATCACGGAGCCCGCTCGCGTGGACGAGCTGGTCGACCTCGCCCGTGCGACCAAGCGGCCTGCGTGGATGGCGAAGTACCGGGGGCTGCCCAAGGGGTTCGCCCAGTTCATCGAACTCGAGTCGGTGGCGATCCGCTGCCGGTACGTCCAGACGTCGGTCATTCCAGGCATGTTGCAAACGCGCCGCTACGCAAACGCGATCGTGGCCGCAGGTGGCGACGATGCTGAGGACGTGCGGCGCGGTGTCGACATCCGCATGCACCGGCAGAACCTGATTGGCCCGGACGGGCCGGAAATGTTCTTCGTCATCGATGAATCGGCGTTGCACCGCGTGATCGGCGGTGCCGAGGTGCTGCGAGAACAGCTCCTCCACATCAAGGACCTGGCTGCGACCGACCAGCTGACCGTTCAGATCGTCCCGTTCGGGGCGGGCCTGCACCCCGCCATGAAGGGGTCCTTCTCCATCCTCGAGATCAGCGAGGACGAGGAGGACTACTCGTTGTTCCTCGAAGAGCTGTACCGCCCGTCGCTGCTCCAGGTCGACTCGGAAGTCGTGCGGGAGTACCTCACGTACTTCTTCCAGCTCGAGAAGTTCGCACTGCCCGCCAGCGAAACGCCGCGCGTCATCGACGAGCGGCTCAAACACCTGGGAGGCTGACCAGCTCGAAGTCGGACGGGTGCCTGCGCCAACAGACACCCGTCCGGTGGCAACGCCGCTATCCCGCACCACAGCGCAAAGTGAGGCGAGTGGACAACGCCGTCGTCAGCGTATGACGTTCGACCGGTTCTGACTTCCGCCATCAGGGCCCTTCCGGCGCGATGGCCTCGCCTCATCGATCCAGAGTGATCGGTGGCCGCAGGTCACCCCCCGCCCACCAGGAGGCCCTCATGAGCACCAGACGACCCACCTCGTCCCCCCGCTGGATCGCCGCGACGCGGGGGAGTGGCGATGAACGGCCTCTTCGTTAGTTACAGCAACAGCGACGGCGGTTGTGCCGCCTCCGCGCTGGTGGCCGGCTTGCGGTCACGGGGGTTCGACGTGTGGTGGGACGGTGATCTGCCCGCCGTCCGGCCGTTGGCCATCACGTCGTGGATGGAAGAGGGGTTCCGCGACCGCACCGTGCTCGTGGTCGTCTCGCCGGACTGAGGGCCCTGGAGTCCAACGGTTTCGTCGAGCGCAGGGGCATCAGGTACGAGGCGAGGTTGTTGCGGCACAAGCTCTACCACCACGACGAGGCCTACCGGTGCGGTGTCGTGCCGGTGGTGCCACCGCGGTTCGACAAGAACCAGTTGCCCGCGGTGTTGCAGTCGCTGGTGATTCACACCTTCGACCCGGCCACCGGAGCCGGGCTCGAGGTGCTGGTGAAAGCGCTCTCGGGCGCGGGGGGTGGGGAAGGTGGTGTGACGATGAGCGTGGAATCGTCCACGGCGTCGCCGAGCGTGCGGGAACTGTTGCGGGACCTGGAAGATCTCGATCCGGCCGAGCCGGCGGCGCACGCGCTGGCGCTGCGGCTGGTCGAGATCGGTGAGGGGGACATCGAGCTCGCCAGGTCGTTCGACTCGGTGGTAGGCGCTGCCAAGGCACACGGTGACGTGGACCTGGTGCGGCGCACGTCCGAGATGTGCCTGCGCACGCTGTCCGCGACCGAGCGCCTGCGCGGTGAGGGAGCGCTGGAGGCGAAGATCCTCATCGAGGGGCAGGCGTGGTACCTGTTGCGCGAGCACCGGTTGGTGCGGGCCGCGGCTGCCGCGGAGGACGGCACGAAGATCGCGGAGAAGTACCGCGACCTGTACACGGCGGCGCGCGGAATCCTCTGTCACGCAACGGTGTTCTTGCGCATGGCGGCCGAGGGTGTGGCGTTCGATCGTGACTTCTACCTGCGCAAGAGCGAATTGCTTCTGCTGCAGGCGATCGAGCGGTTCTGCACGATCTCCGGCCGTGCGAGCGAGGAGGCGGGGATGTGCGCCTCCCTGAGCGCGGAGTGGTGGCTGGCGCGCTTCCAGCTGACCGGTGACCGGGCGAACCTCACCGTCGCGGTGAAGAAGGCGACGACCGCGGAAGTCCTGCTGACACCCGGCGGTGAGCGGTACTCGTGGCTGATGGTGTTGCGCGCACGTCTCTGCCATGCCGCTCGCAAGTACAACGAGGGCAAGGAGTTCGTCACCGGTGTCATCGAGGCCGACGCATATCCGGAAGCGGTGGCGAGGTCGCACCAGGTCCGTGCGGAACTCTCGCTCGGCAGCCGTGACAGGGCGAGCGCCGTCCGCGACCTCCTCGTGGCAGAGGAGAAGTTCCGCGGTCTGGGCTACGACTACGCCGCAGCCACCTGCTGGTGGTCGATCGCCCGGCTCGACCCGGCGAGGATCACCGAGGTCAGGCTCACCGCCGCCGACATCGAGGAGCTCGAGGACCTGACCGCGGACCCCCGGACCCTGCGCAGGGCCGTGCTGGAGTACGAACGGGCGAGCGCACGGCGTTTCGGGCGCCGATGCCCTCGGGACTGGCGCTTCCTGGTCGAGAGCGTGCGGTACGCGTGAGTCACTTCTCGGCGTAGCGCTTGGCGAGTTCCTCCTCCCGGTCGGCAGGCCAGGGGCAGCGGATCTCGCCCTGCGTGGCGGCGAAGAACAGCTCCAGGTGCACGTGCCACGCGGCCAGGGCTTCGGGGCCGTGGGCGTTCTCCTGGACCAGCGTGACCGTGGTGCCCTGCAACGGCACGTGCTCGAACTCCCAGCGCACCACGCCCTTCGCCTCGCCGTCGAGGAGCCACTCGTACTCCAGCAGGCGCGGCGGCTCGAACCTGATGACATCGCCCGGTGTGAGGCCGGGATGCGCGGCCCTGGGAGGCACAGCGTCCTCGGTGCCTTCGGCGAGGACCTGCCACACGTCGTCGAGCGGCTTCCAGACGAGGTCGCGCACGAACTTCACGCCCGTGGGGGTGTCGACGCCCTCGTCGAGGCCGAACTTCCTGACGTAGTGCTCGATGCGCGGAAGCCATTCCGCCGGCGGCTCGAACTTCGTGCCGTCCGCGTGAGCGACCAGCGCGTCCAGGCAGGTGATCCAGCCGGGTGCGTCGCGGCCGACCGACAGCCTGTTCGTGACCACCGCCGTGAAGACCAGCAGGCAGCCTTCGTCGTCGGGCAGGATCTCGAAGCGCAGCACGTCGTTGAGCCACCGGAACGCGAACACCTTCGGCGGATCGGACTCGAGCAACTCGCCCTCGCCGCCGTCGGAGTCGACCGGCGCCGCCTCGGGGAACGTGAAGCGCATCTTCCGGCCGTCGATCTCGACCTCGGCCGGGAACCAGTGCTTCATCTCGGCCGGATCGGTGACGACCCGCCAGACCTTCTCCGGCGAGTGCCGCAACCTGCGCTCGAAGCGCAGGACGGGCCTGCCCTCGATCATCCGCAGTTCGACGTCCACGGGTCAGTCCCCTTCGATCTCGTCGAGTCGCCGTTCGAGCGCGTCCAGGCTCTTCTCCCACATCCGCCGGTAGGGCGCGAGCCAGGCGTCGATCTCCGCGAGCGGCCCGGGGGAGAGCCGGTACCAGCGCCGTTGGGCGTCGGTGCGCACCTCGACCAGGCCGGCTTCCCTCAGCACCTTGAGGTGCTTCGAGACGGTCGGCTGAGTGAGCGTCATCCGGTCGACCAGGTAGCCGACCGGGCGCTCGCGGTCACGCAGGAGGTCGAGGATCTCCCGGCGGCTCGGATCCGCCAGGACGGCGAATGTAGATGCCATGCGGGCAATATAGCTCGACTGGCATATAGGTGTCGAGTGCTGCCACCTCGATGGTGAGTGGTGGGTGATCGGCTGCGGGGCGCTACACGGAGGGCTGTGTCCCAACAGCGGACCGCGCCCAGACAGCGAACCGCGTCCAGACAGCGGAGTCCCCCCGACGACGAACCGCGCCCCGACAGCGGACCGTGCGATGCCAGTGAACCTCGGGCCACGCCGCGCCAGGTGGGCACGCCGCTGGTTGGTCACGCCGCGCTGGGTGGGCGAGGTCGTGCCGGGTGGGCAAGGTCGTAGAGGCGAGCATCGGCCAGGCCCTCCCCGCCCGCATGGCGCTACCCGTGTGGTGCCCCCACTCGCGTCACGTTGCCTGCGGACACAGCGTCGCCTCCGGTGTGGTGTTGCCCTTGGTGTGGCGCTGCCCGCCCGCGTGGCGTTTGGCCACCGGCACTGCGCAGCCCACCGGCGTGGCGCTGCCACCGGCACAGCACTGCCCGCCCAAGACGCCGCTCGACCGGCACGGCGCTGCCCACCGGCACAGCACTGCCCATCGGCACGGCGCCGCTCGACCGGCACAGCTTGCCCGCCGATGCAGCGCTGCCTGGTGACGCCGGACTGCCGTGGTCGCGTACCCCGTGCGCCACCTCACCTCGTGTGCTACGAGTCGGCCAGGCGAATCGCCACCTCCGTGGTCCACTTGCTCGGGTCCGGCTGCACCGCCGGGTCGGTGAAGTACGTTTCGAGGCGTGCGCCCCACCTGTCGCCATCCCGGTCGAACCGCGCGGTGCCGGCGAGCATCCGGTCGGTGACGGCGGCCAGGCCGTCCGGGCTGCCCTCGTGCAGCGCTACCGCGTACTGGCCGGCGGGCAGCGTTGCCGTGAACACGTCGCCGTCGGCGGGCACCTCCGCGATGGTCGGAATGCCCGCCTCGACCTCGAACTCCTCGCCGGTCACGCGTAAGTACCGCAGGAACGGTGCGCCGAGAACGGGTAACTCGCGGTCGGCCAGCCACTGCATGACCTCGGGCAGGCGGTCGGCGACCTTGGCGAACGTCTCCGTCGTCACAGTGGCCCTGACGGCGGCGTAGGGCTGGGCTGCGCGTGTCTCGATGTCCATGTCGTCACGGTAGCCGCGGGCACCGACAGAAAATCCGCGTCTGACTGGAGGCGCCTCCGATTACCGTGAAGTTCATGCACCGCACCCTCTCCGTGGCCAGCTCCCCGGTGCGCGACCTGCTCGCGCTGACCTCGCGTCCCGAGGTGATCTCCTTCGCCGGCGGGCTTCCCGCTCCCGAACTGTTCGACCTGGACGGTGTGCGCGCCGCCTACGACCTCGCGTTGCGGGACCGGTCAGTGCTGCAATACGCGCCCACAGAAGGAAACCCGGCTCTTCGGGCGCTGGTTTCGGACCGTCTGACGGGCCGTGGACTGCCCACATCGGACGTCCTGATCACCACCGGCTCGCAGCAGGCCCTGACGCTGGTGGCCACCGCGCTGCTGGAACCGGGCGCCGTGGTGGCGGTGGAGGAACCCACGTACCTGGCCGCGTTGCAGTGCTTCCAGATGGCCGGCGCGCGCATCGTGCCCGTCGCCGGCGACGCCGACGGCCTGGATCCGTCCTCGCTGCGGTCCGTCGTGGCCTCGGAGAAGCCCAGCCTGCTCTACCTGGTGCCGACGTTCGCGAACCCGACCGGGCGAACTCTTTCGGCCGAACGCCGCGTGGAGATCGCGGAGATCGCCGCCGAACACGACCTGTGGGTCGTCGAGGACGATCCCTACGGCGAGCTCCGCTACCGGGGCTCGGCGGTCGCCCCGCTCGCTTCCATCAGCGACAGAACCGTTTATCTCGGCAGCTTCTCGAAGATCGGTGCTCCCGGCATGCGCCTGGGCTGGCTGCGGGCACCCGCGGATCTACTCCGCACGCTGGTGATCGTGAAGCAGGCCGCCGACCTGCACACGTCCACTGTGGACCAGGCGGCTGCGGCGGCATATCTCGAGCACAACGATCTCGACGCACACGTCGCACGCCTGTGCGTCGAGTACGGCGCACGCCGGGACGCGATGATCTCCGCGTTGCCCGGCACGGTTCCCGTCGGCACGACGTGGAGCGATCCGGACGGCGGCATGTTCGTGTGGCTGCGGCTGCCCGGCGAAGCGGACAGCGCGGCGCTGCTCAAGGAGGCACTGCGCCACGACGTCGCTTTCGTGCCAGGCGCGCCGTTCTTCGCGACCACGCCAGATCACGCGACGTTCCGGATGTCGTTCACCACCAACACACCGGAGGAGATCGCGGAGGGCATGGCGCGACTGGCGAAGGTGCTGAGGTTAGCCTGCTCGGCGACGAGGCGTTGCGGAGGTCGTCGCGAACTGCGCGATGAACCGTGAACGGGGCGACTTCGCGCTGCGGTGCGGGAGGACGTGACGATGACCGGGGTGGCCCTGGTCGATCACCACGTCTCCCCGCCGTCCACCCCCGCTACGAGCCCTGCTGAACCCAGGGGCCGACGCCGGCCACGCGGTCGACCGTGATGCGCGTGACGAAGCCGGGTGGAGGGTTGTCCATCGGCGGGAACTTCACGTCTGGGCCGAGGTAGGTGTGTGCGAGGCGCTGGAGCAGCTCCGGCGCCCCGCCCTCGGTGATGCGCGCGGTGCCGTAGACGACGAGGTATTCCTGCAGGCCCATTTCGTTGATCTTGGGCGTCTCGACGGACAGGACCACGCGGCCGTCGTTGCGGATGTTGCGGACCTTCTGGTGCGCGGCGAGGTGGCCGGAGACGATCTCGTCGCCGTCCAGGCCCACCCAGACGATCGTGACCTGAGGGGAGCCGTCCGGGCCGAGTGTCACGAGGTGGCCGAGTGCGTTGGACTCCAGCACCGCCCTGGCGGATTCGGGAAGCATACGGAGAGACGCTACGCCGGTTCGCGTGGTTCAGCCTGGTCTTGGCAGACCCAGGAAACAGCGAGTCTGGTTCGGCCTCGCGGACGGGCCGATCGTTGTCGCCATGAAGACGTTTCTGATCACGGGTGGCGGTAGCGGCATCGGCCTGGCGACGGCACGGGTGTTGGTGGAGGAGGGCGCTCGGGTCGTGCTGGCCGGGCGTTCGGAGGAGCGGTTGGCGTTGGCGCGCAAGGGACTCGGCGTCGAGACCGTGGTGGCCGACGTGTCGAGGCTCGCCGACGTCGAGGCGTTGACGGAGCAGGTCGGCGAGGTCGACGGGGTGTTCGCGAACGCCGGGATCGGGGTGTTCGCGGAGTTTGCGAAGATCACCGAGGAGGACGTGGACCGAGTGCTGGCCACGAACTTCAAAGGCGTGTACTTCACGGTGCAGCAGGCGCGTCTCAAGCCCGGCGCGTCGGTCGTGATCAACGCGTCGTGGACGGTCCATCGCGGGTTCGCGGGTGCGTCCCTCTACACGGCCAGCAAGGCGGCGGTGCACAGCCTGGCGCGCACACTCGGTGCGGAGATGCCACACGTTCGCGTGAACACGGTGAGCCCCGGCTACATCGCGACGGACATGTTCCGCGACAACACCGACGACGCCGAGCCGTTCCGCCGGCAGGTGCCGATGGGACGGCTGGGCGAGCCGGAGGACGTGGCGCACGTGGTCTCGTTCCTGCTGTCCGACCGCGCGGCCTACGTGACGGGGCAGGACTTCATCGTCGACGGCGGTCTGGTCGGAGCGATACCGGCATGATGGGGTCCGTGAACGAACTGGGGGAGTTCCTGCGCGCCCGCCGTGCGGCACTGGATCCGCCGGAACGGGCGTCCCGGCGCCGCGTTCCGGGGCTGCGCCGGGAAGAGCTGGCGCAGCTGGCCGGGATCAGCGTCGACTACTACACGCGCATGGAGCAGGGACGCGCCTCGAACGCGTCCGACTCGATACTGGACGCGTTGGCGCAGGCGCTCGGCCTGGACGGCGCCGAGCGCACGCACCTGTACCGGCTGGCGCGGCCCACGCGGGTCGAGGTGCCGTCGGAGGAGGTGCGGCCGGCGTTGCGGTGGCTGCTCGACGCGATCCACGGCGTGCCCGCGATGGTCTTCGGCAGGCGCCTCGACGTGCTGGCGTGGAACCCGCTCGCCGCGGCGCTGGTGACGGACTTCCGCGAGCAGCGGAACATGGTGCGGTACATGTTCACCGACCCGGCCGCGCAGGAACTGTTCGTCGGCTGGATGGACTGCGCGCGCGAGAACGTCGGCTACCTGCGTGCCGACTACGGCGTGCACCCCGACGACCCGGCGCTGCTCGCGCTGGTCGAGGAGATCTCCGAGGTGTCGCCGTTGTTCCGCACGCTGTGGGCCGAGCACCCGGTGCGTGAGCGCGGGCCGATGTTCAAGCGCATGAACCACCCGCAGCTCGGGCCGCTGGAACTGGCCGCGGAACCGCTGACCTCGGACGCGGGGCAGGTGCTGGTCACCTACGTGGCGGCACCTGGTAGCCCGTCGGAGGAGGCCCTGCGACTGCTGGCTTCGCTGGCTGTCACGTGAACGGCGGGTGGTGGCCGGCGGAGTCGGCCGCTGGGTGTCTCGCTGTCACGTGACCGGCGCGGGGGCGGGTGGAGCGTCGCCACCGCCGGCCCTTCCTGCGGTCAGGTGACCAGCGCGGGGGTGGGTGGAGCGTCGCCGCCACAGGCCCTTCCTGCGGTCACGTGAACAGCTCGAGCGCGTCCTCGTGGTACTCGCAGCGCCCGCCGCCGGTCGCGATCGTGCAGGGCGTGCCCTTCTTCGTGAGGGCACCGCACTGCAACGCCGGGTCGTGCACGTGGCACAGCCCGTTCGCGCCGGCCGTGATCGGGCAGGGCGTGCCCTTCTTGGTGGGCGCGCCGCACGGTTCGCCGCTCAGCTCGCGCGGCTGCCTCGGCTTGGCCGCCTTCTTCGGTTTTGCCTGGGGCTGCGTGACTTCCCGCCCCGTCACCTCCTCCACTCCGCGCACGGCCAGCCGGTCGGCGCGCTCGTTCTCCGGGTGGCCCGCGTGGCCCTTCACCCAGTGCCACTCCACCTCGTGCCTGTTGGCGGCTTCTTCCAGGCGGCGCCACAGGTCGGCGTTCTTGACCGGCTCACGGGCCTTCGTGAGCCAGCCGTTCGCCTTCCACCCGTGCACCCACGAAGTGATTCCATTCCGGACGTACGTGCTGTCCGTGTAGAGCTTCACGGTGGACGGTCGCGTGAGGCTCTCCAACGCCACGATGGGCGCCATCAGTTCCATGCGGTTGTTCGTCGTGGGGCCGATGTCACCGCCGTACATGTCCTTCTCGTGCTCGCCGTAGCGCAGCACGGCGCCCCAGCCGCCCGGACCGGGATTGGGGCTGCACGCACCGTCGGTGTAGATCTCGACCTCCATGCGACATGAGGCTACCGACGGGGTCCGACACTCTTTCGCCGACGGTTGTTCGCGATGATGTGGCGGAACATCTCGACCAGCGCCGGCGCGTTGATCGGCTGGTCGCGGTACACGGAGATCATGCGCGCGGTCTTGTTCCCGTGGCCGCTCGTGATGATGTTCTCCGGGTCCGGCACGGCCGCCTTGTCGTAGAGCATCACGTTCACGTGGTCCTTGGTGCCGAGCAACGCGCAGATGTTGCCGTCCAGCACGAAGTACGGCCGGTTCGTGAACTTGATCGTCTCCTCGACGTCCGGGTCGGCCTCGTGGACGAGCCTGCGGACCTCGCGGCAGACGTCCTGCTGCCACTCGGGCAGCCCTGCGATGTAGTCGTCAACGCGCGTGTCGGTGTTCATAGCCCTATGTCGCCGCCATTCGCCGTTTCTCGACATCGTGCCCGTACAGGAACACACGGACTCCGGCCGCGATGTCGTCGTCGTTGGGACGTATACCCCTGATGCTGGGCTCTCCGGTCAGAGTGAGCACCATCAGATGCACTGCCGCACGCTGTGGGTCCTTGAACCCGAGCTTCTCGAGCTCCGCCGCGAGGACCTGCCTCACCTTGCGCGGTCCCGTCTCCTGCCACGCCTCGATCGCGTCGGCGGGGATGTGCGTGAGCTCGGCGTTGATCTGCCGCACCAGCGCGAAGTGCTCGGCGTTGCCCTGCTGCGCGCCCATGGCCTTGCCGAACGCGACCAGGTCCTGCTCCAGGTCGGTGATCTTGTGGAAGTGTCGCTCGATGAGCGCGATCTGGTCGTCCGCGGCCTGGCTGGAGCTGGTCTGGATGACGTTGCGGAAGAGGTCGGCCTTGTCCGCGAAGTGGTTGTAGAGAGTGCGCGTCGAGACCTCGGCCTCTTTCGCGATGGCGTCGATGCTCGCCCGCGAGTAGCCGTCCCTGGCGAACACGCTCAACGCCCCGCGCAGGATCGCCTGCCGCTTGTCCGGTCGCATGGAGCCATCGTAGTACAACGACCGTTGCACTAAGTACCACGAGCGTTGTACTTTGGCCGCCATGCGAATCGCAGTGATCTTGGGGAGCACGCGTCCCGGCCGTCGTTCCGAGGCCGTGGCGCAGTGGGTCCTGAACATCGCCAACACCCGGACCGACGCGACGTTCGAGCTCATCGACCTGGCGGAGGTGAACCTGCCGTTCCTCGACGAGCCCGTGCCGGCCCTCTTCGGCGAGTACGCCAACGCACACACACGAGAGTGGGCGTCACGCATCGCGTCGTACGACGGCTTCGTGTTCATCACGCCGGAGTACAACCACTCGTTCCCGGCCGTCCTGAAGAACGCTCTGGACTACCTGTACGCGGAGTGGAACGACAAGGCCGCCGGGTTCGTGGGCCTGGGCGGAGGCGGTGGCCTGCGCGCCGTCGAGCAGTTGCGCCTGGTGCTGGCGGAACTGAAGGTGGCGACCGTGCGCACTCAGGTCGTGCTGGGGCGTGGCGCGCTGCAGGAGGGGTTGCAGCAGCACGACGAGCTCAACGCGATGCTCGACGAACTGGTGGCGTGGGCGTCGGCGCTGAGGTCGGTGCGGGCGGTGGCGGCCTAGCGCGGTGGCCAGGGCGCGGCCTCCACCGCGCCCGAGACCAGGCGTGCGGCGGCGACCAGGTCGGCTTCCCGGCCGTGCCTCGCCACGGCCTGCAGGCCCACCGGCAGGCCGCAGGAGTCGAAGCCGGCCGGGATGCTGATCGCCGGGTGCCCGCTCAGGTTGAACGCCCAGGTCAGCGCGGTGTTGATCCGCGCGCCCGGACCGTCGTGGCCGTGCGGCGGTCCGGGCGTCGTCGGCGTGAGCAGCAGGTCCGCGTGCTCGAACAGCTCGTCCAGCGCCGGGTTCGGGCCGCAGCGGCCCGCGAACCAGTCCTCGGCGGGATCCGGCAGCGTCAGCGCGACGGACCGAGGCCGCAACGGTGCCGCTGCTTCGAACGCGATCTCGGCCTGTTCGTCGTCCACGGACGCGAAGCCCAGGTCAGGCGACCAGACGGCGGTGGGCGAGCTGACCTCCGACGTGCCCAGATAGGTCGCCAGCAGGGCGGGATCGCGGGTGAACACGCCGACCGCAGCCCGTTCCGACGAGGTCGTCTTCAGCCCGAACACGCCGCACCACGCGGCCGGGACGCGGATCGAGCCCGCGCCGTCGACGCCCGTGGCCAGCGGCACGACACCCGAGGCCACCGCGACGGCCGAACCCGCCGACGAACCGCCCGGTGTGCGGTCGAGGTTCCATGGGTTCCGTGTGACGCCACGAGAGTTGCGGCCCCACGTCTGCCAGGGGGTCGTGCCATCGGGCGTGGTGGTCAGACCGATGGGAACGCAGCCGAGCGCCATGAGTGCTTCACGGTGGCTGCGGCGCTCGCCGTGCTTCACCGCGATGGGTGTGCCTGCGAGCGGCAGCGACGGGTCCACCGCGGGGAAGGAGTCGAAGACCGTGTGGAACGCACACAGCACCGGTTCCACGTCCTCCAACCGGGCCAGAGCCTCGGCAACCAGGTCAGGCATCATCCACCCCGTGAAATGGTCTCGCGCTGTGCACCACCTGGCTGAGCTCGCGGAGAAGTGCGCCGAGCAACCCAGCGGGTTCTTCCGGTTCCAGGTCGTCGAACTGTGGGCGTTCGGCGACCTGCTCGACGTGCCGAGAGACCTCGAGGTCATCGAGGTCGCGCTGGTCACCGACCTGCCGTTGGACGAGGTGCCGTGGATGACCGAGCCACTCGGTGCTGAGCACTGGGCGAACTCGACCCGGTTGTCGCGCAACCCGATCCACGCGTTGTGGCGGTCGAACGAGGCACCGGTGTGGAACCACTACATCGAACGGCCCGCGCTGATCTGGAGCGCCGCGGACGGCATCAACCAGGAAGCTCTGGTCGCGGTCAGCGACGGCACCGCCGAGCTGGTGCGCGAGGCCGCGCCGACGCCGGAGGAGCTCCGCCGGCGCGTCGACGACGAGCTGGCGGTGAGCCTGGCCGCCCTGCGCAGGGCGAACCAGGACTACACCGACCGCCGCTGGGCTCCGGGCAAGCTCACGCCGTACTCGGACGCGTTGTGGCGCACGACCACCGGGTACCTCGACCTGCTGGACGTGAAGTAGCACAGGTCACAGCTCGGACGGTGCGCGCCGGGCGAGGTGTTCGAGGTGGTGCGACATCGCGATCGCGACCCATCGTGACACCGTGCTCGCGGTCCTCCCACCACCTCTTCTGCACCCCGCCAGCTCGCCGTCGCCCCAGGAGTAGTCACGTCCGGCGAACTCCGGCCGGGAGACGAGCTCGTCGGCCAGGTCGGTGAAGGCCTCGGCGGCCGCGCCCGGCGCCACCTTGCCGCCGTCTCTGGCGAGTTGCCGGCGCATCGCTATCACGCAGTTCGGCACCGTGTAGTAGAGGTACGGGTTGATCGTGCGCGGTCCGGGCGTGCCCTGCGCGGGAGGGCGGGCGTGGACCACGCCGTAGTCGCCGTAGTGGAGTTCCGCGCCGTCCACGCGGCTCGCGATCTCCCGCCACAGCAGGACTTCCGGCCGGTCTCGGACCGCCGTCACGAACCCGTGCCGGTCGGCCGGGATCGACCCGGCGAGCAGCGTCGTCGAGGACGGTCCGAGGCGCGCGGTGAGCGATCTGGCGAGCGACAGCGCCGCCTGGGCCTGCCGCGGCTGCACGGCTTCCACGTGGCCCAGGTCGATGATCGCGTGCACGGGGTTGTCGTCGATCCGCGCACCGCGGACGATCCGCCGGAGGCGGTCGTCGAGCTGGTCCGCGGAGAGGTCGAGGTGCCGGAAACGGATCACGACCGGTCGTGGCCGGTGCTCCTGGAGCATCGCGACCCTGCCCAGCTCGTCGTCCGTCGCCAGATCGGAGACGACGGGGATCAAGGCCGGGACGTCGGGGGCGAGCAGACCGCACTCGTCGAGCAGCGCCTGCTCGATGCGGTTGTCGAGGTGCTCGAACGGGCCGCCGGGGCACTGGGAGAGCGGCGCCGCCGGGCTGAGCAGGTGCAGGTCGATCCACACGGGTCGCAGGCGTTGCGCCAGGAGAACCGAGGCGTCGACCAGTGCTTTCATGAGTCGCCCACGGCCTTCGGGCGCAACGGAGTCGAGCAGTTCGACGACGACCCTGGGACTGCTCCGGCCGGTCAGGTTGAGCAGGGATTCGAACTCGCCCATCTTGCTCTTCATCGCGATCAAAGGCTTGAAGGACATGGCGCAGCCCCCTCCGCAGCGTCAGCTTCGATCATGCTGGGCTGCGAATCGGGGCGTGGCCCACCGGACGGGTGAAATCCAAGGCCGAAGCCGATGTGGCTCCCGGCGTCGTTTCACGCGGGAGCCACTTCGGGTGAGGCGACTACCAGCCGCGGGCGCGCCACTCCGCGAGTGAAGGGCGTTCCTTGCCCAGCGTCGAGTCGTCGCCGTGGCCCGGGTAGAACCACGTGTCGTCGGGCAGGACGGCGAACAGGCGGTCCTCCACGTCGTTGATCAGGGACGCGAAGTTGTCCGCGGACGTGGTCTTCCCCACACCCCCCGGAAAGAGTGAATCTCCGGTGAAGAGGTGCGGGTGGCCGTTCGGGTCGTCGTAGAGCACCGCGATCGAGCCAGGGGTGTGGCCGCGCAGGTGGATGATCGACAACGGGACTTCGCCCACGTTGATGGTGTCGCCGTGCTCCACCTGGACGTCCGGTGGGACGGGCAGGACGGCGGCGTCGAGCTCGTGGGCGACCGTGTTCGAACCGTGGGCGCCGGCCAGTGCTCCCAGCGCCTGCCAGTGATCGGCGTGCTGGTGCGTCGTCACGATCGTGCGCAGGCGCGGGCGTGACGGGATGTGGCCGAGCAGGTCGGACAGGCGCTCGTAGTCGTTGGCCGCGTCGATGAGCAACGCCTCGTTCGTGGACCGGCAAACCAGCAGGTAGGCGTTGTTGTCCATCGGTCCGACGGAGATCTTCGTGATGGTCAGCGCGTCCAGCGTGCGACGGGCGGCGGGGCCCTCTGGATCGACGTGACCGGTGTAGTTCTCGAGTACGTCCACGGTGGCAGACGGTAGTCGCTCGATGCGGCGAGACGCACACCTTCAGGTTGCATACAGGTCTCACTCATAGGGTAAGTAAGGATCAAGCTCCGACCCCCGAGTACGCCGAAAGAACCAACGAACAGGTCCCCGCCTCTCGTGATTCCAGCGCAACGAGCAAAGCCCCGGACGGCCCGCAGGGTCAGCTGGGACGTCCTTCGCGTCGTCGCCATCGGGTGCGTGTTGCTCCACCACGCGACGCTCGTCAGCGTCAGCAGCCACCCCGATCTCGGCCCGCTGCCGTTCACGTTCCCCATGTCGATGGGCGCCAGCACGCTGATGGTCGTCTCGGCGTTCTTCGCGTGTGCGTCGCTCAACAGCGGCAAGCCGGCGCAGTTCCTGTGGAGAAGACTCGCGCGCCTGCTGCCGGCGTACATGGCGGCGGTGTTGCTCACGTACTCGGTGCAGCGGTGGGTCGCGCCGGAGGGGTGGAGCCAGCTCGACAGCAGAGACGTCGTCTACAACCTGCTGCTGATCAACCAGTGGTTCCCGGACGTCAACATCGTCGACTTCGCCTACTGGACCGTGCCGGTGCAGATCGCGGCGTTCATCGCCGGTGCGGTGCTCGTGAAGTTCCTAAGAGGTACGAAGCTCCGTGTCTTCCTTTGGGCGCTCATCATCACGCCGCTGCTGCTGCGCCCGTTGCTGAACCATTCGCACACGCTCTTCACGGTCTACAACGGTTTCGCGCTGCACAGGGCGCAGTTGTTCGCCGCAGGGATCGCCATCTGGCTGTGGTCGAAGCACCGCCTGAAGACCCCGCACCTCGTGGCGCTGCTCGTCGCCACCCTGATAGCCCAGGCGATTCACACGACCGAGTACGGATCTACGCTCGGCTTCGCTGTGTTGCTACTCATGGTGTGCGCAGCGGCCGCTGGACCCGATTGGGTGTTCTTCGAACCCATCGCCAAGCCGATCACCTGGCTCGCCGGCATCTCGTACGGGGTCTACCTCGTGCACGAGCAGATCGGCACCGTGGTGATGGACCGCATGCACGCCGTTGGGCTGCGGTCCTGGTGGCTGATCGCCGGGTTCTTCACCTCGGCGCTGGTGCTCGGCTGGGCGATGACCAGGTTCGTCGAACGACCCGCCTACAGGCTCCTGACTCAGAGCCAGTCGGGCAGCTCCGGCAGTTCACCGCGCAGGCCGGCGCCGTCCGTCCTGCCGGTCAGCCACCCGAGGACGGCGCTCGCCGACCCGCTCACCGAGCTGCGGCTCGCCGGGCCGTTGACCTTCCAGATGCGCTGAGCACCGTCGGGCAGGGTCACCTCGATGCTGATCGGGTCGACCCTGCCCTCGAACTGCTTCACGGCGTCGTCGAGGAACTCCTCCACGAAGTCGGCGGGCAGGTCGTCGAACCCGACCCCGGCGTTCAGGTCGATCAGGTGGATCCAGATCTCCCGCAGCCGGAACAACGGCACCGTGGACGCCGGGATCGCCTGGCCCTTGGGCGCGGTGACCTCGGAACGCCACGCGTGCGCGGGCATCTCGCGGCACGCGGCCTCGAACCGCAGGCACGCGGAGTCCAGGTCCGCCTTGATCACCTGCAGGATCCGGCGGGAGCCCTCCTCGATGTCCGCGTCGCGGTCCGCCCGCGACGCGTAGGCCTGGTGCTCGACCCCGGTCCGCGCCCAGGTGAGCAGGTTCACCAGCGCGTCGGCGTTGCGCGCGAGGTGGGTGATGACGTGTCCGCGGGTCCAGCCGGGGAGCAGGCTCCGGCCGCGCATCGCGGCCTCGTCCAGCTCCTCGACGACCTCGTACAGCACGTCCGTCGCCTGGCGCACCGCGTTGATGTGCCGGTCCGGCACACCTCGCGGGGCAGGTACCGACGTGTGCTGCGTGGACGGCGTGTAGGTCATGTGTTGCCTCTCCCCGACGTTGAGGCTTCTGATCGAAGTGACCAGCCTAGGAGTAAACCCAGCTCAGGGGAATGCGACAGCGCCCGGAACCGTTTTTGTCAGGGGTCGCCCCTAGCATGGTCGGCGGGTCGGTCGCAGCCTCCGGAACGATGCTAGTACGCTTCGAACGCTTGTTCGGAAGAGTGTGGCGTGAGTGACCCGCCGATCGCAGCCGAAGGGACCCCAGTGGCAGACCGTCTTGTCGTTCGCGGCGCCCGCGAGCACAACCTGCGCAGCGTGGATCTCGACCTGCCGCGGGACAGCCTCATCGTCTTCACGGGGCTGTCCGGCTCCGGCAAGTCGAGCCTCGCGTTCGACACGATCTTCGCCGAAGGTCAGCGCCGCTACGTCGAGTCGCTGTCGGCGTACGCGCGTCAGTTCCTCGGGCAGATGGACAAGCCCGACGTCGACTTCATCGAGGGCCTCTCGCCCGCGGTCTCGATCGACCAGAAGTCCACGAGCCGCAACCCGCGCTCGACCGTCGGCACCATCACCGAGGTCTACGACTACCTGCGCCTGCTCTACGCGCGCGCCGGCAAGCCGCACTGCCCGCAGTGCGGCGAGGCGATCGGCAAGCAGACGCCGCAGGAGATCGTCGACCAGGTGCTCGCGATGGAGCAGGGCACCAAGTTCCAGGTGCTCGCGCCGGTCATCCGCGGCCGCAAGGGCGAGTACCTCGACCTCTTCCAGAACCTGCAGGGGCAGGGCTACTCGCGCGCGAAGGTCGACGGCGTCGTCTACGCGCTCGCCGACGTGCCCAAGCTCAAGAAGCAGGAGAAGCACCACATCGCGGTCGTCATCGACCGGCTCAGCGTCAAGGCGTCGTCGAAGCAGCGCCTCACCGACTCGGTCGAGACGGCGCTGAGGCTGGCGGACGGCCTGGTCGAGCTCGAGTTCGTGGATCTTCCGGAGACGGACCCGAAGCGGATCAGGGGCTTCTCCGAGAACCTCGCGTGCCCCAACGGCCACCCGCTCGCGATCGAGGACCTGGAGCCGCGGTCGTTCTCCTTCAACTCGCCGTACGGCGCGTGCACGGTCTGCACGGGCATCGGCGTGCGCAAGGAGGTCGACCCCGAGCTCGTGGTCCCGGACGACGAGCTGACCCTCGAAGAGGGCGCCATCGCGCCGTGGGCCGGCGGGCAGACCGCCGAGTACTTCACCCGCCTGCTCCAGTCGCTCGGCGAGACCATCGGCTTCCGCATGGACCAGCAGTGGCGGCTGCTGCCCGCCAAGGCGCAGAAGGCGATCCTGCACGGCATCGACGAGCAGGTGCACGTCCGCTACAAGAACCGCTACGGCCGTGAGCGCTCCTACTACGCCAACTACGAGGGCGTGATCCCGTTCCTCGAACGGCGCCAGGAGCAGACCGAGTCCGAGTACATGCGGGAGAAGTACGAGGGCTACATGCGCGAGGTCCCGTGCCCCGCGTGTGCCGGCACGCGGCTCAAGCCGGAGATCCTCGCGGTCACGCTGCACCACGGCAAGAAGGGCGACAGGTCCATCGCCGAGGTCTGCGCGATGAGCGTCGCGGAGTGCTCGGACTTCCTCGACGGGCTCAAGCTCGGCAAGCGCGAGTCGATGATCGCGGGCGCGGTGCTCAAGGAGATCCAGGCCCGCCTGCACTTCCTGCTCGACGTGGGCCTCGACTACCTGTCGCTGGACCGCGCGTCCGGCACCCTGTCCGGCGGTGAGGCGCAGCGCATCCGCCTCGCCACGCAGATCGGTTCGGGTCTGGTCGGCGTGCTGTACGTGCTGGACGAGCCGTCGATCGGCCTGCACCAGCGCGACAACCACCGGCTGATCGAGACGCTGACCAGGCTGCGCGACCTCGGCAACACACTGATCGTCGTCGAGCATGACGAAGACACCATCCGCACCTCGGACTGGGTGGTCGACATCGGCCCCGGCGCCGGTGAGCACGGCGGCAAGGTCGTGCACAGTGGCCCGTACAAGAAGCTGCTGACGAACAAGGACTCGATCACCGGCGCGTACCTGTCGGGCCGCAAGCAGATCCCGATGCCCGCCAAGCGCCGCAAGATCGACAAGAAGCGCCAGCTCACGGTCGTCGGCGCGCGCGAGCACAACCTGCGCGGCATCGACGTGTCGTTCCCGCTCGGCACGCTCACGTCGGTGACGGGCGTGTCCGGCTCCGGCAAGTCGACGCTGGTCAACGACATCCTGGCCACGGTGCTCGCGAACAAGCTGAACGGCGCGCGTCAGGTCCCCGGCCGGCACACCCGCATCAACGGCCTGAACGAGGTCGACAAGCTCGTGCGGGTCGACCAGTCGCCGATCGGCCGCACGCCGCGGTCGAACCCGGCCACCTACACCGGCGTCTTCGACCACGTCCGCAAGCTGTTCGCGGCGACCACCGAGGCGAAGGTCCGCGGCTACCAGCCGGGCCGGTTCTCGTTCAACGTCAAGGGCGGCCGCTGCGAGGCGTGCGCGGGCGACGGCACGATCAAGATCGAGATGAACTTCCTCCCGGACGTCTACGTCCCCTGCGAGGTGTGCAAGGGCGCGCGGTACAACCGCGAGACGCTGGAAGTGCACTACAAGGGCAAGACGATCTCCGAGATCCTCGACATGCCGATCGAGGAGGCGGCCACGTTCTTCGAGCCGATCAACGCCATCTACCGCCACCTGAAGACGTTGGTCGAGGTCGGTCTGGGCTACGTGCGGCTGGGCCAGCCGGCGCCCACGCTGTCCGGTGGTGAGGCGCAGCGCGTGAAGCTCGCGTCGGAGCTGCAGAAGCGGTCGACGGGCAAGACGGTCTACATCCTCGACGAGCCGACGACGGGTCTGCACTTCGAGGACATCCGCAAGCTGCTGGGCGTCATCAACGGCCTGGTGGACAAGGGCAACACCGTCATCGTCATCGAGCACAACCTCGACGTCATCAAGACGTCCGACTGGATCGTCGACATGGGTCCCGAAGGTGGCTCCGGCGGCGGTATGGTCGTGGCAGAGGGCACACCCGAGCAGGTCGCCGCGGTCGAGAAGAGCTACACGGGGCAGTTCCTGCTGCAGGTGCTCGAGAACGAGGAGGTGTCGGCGGCAGGGTGATGATTCCACTCGATGCGCTGGCCCACCGCGAGCGCATCCTTCAGGCGTCGCGCGGTGAGCCCACGGCGCGACGCGTCAACCTCGTTGAGGTGCTCGACTCGTCGGAGCAGGCACTCCGCCGAGCCGCGGCTGTCGGCTGGGTGCGGACCCTGGAACGGTTCCCCCGCCTCGCCGGCAAGTGAACACGAACGGCCTGGTGGGACGCTCGAGGCCCGCTTGAGCCGGATCCCACGCCGTGAGGAATTTCCCGATCCTGTGAGTTTGGTCGAGAAACTGTCACTCGAACGAGCTATCCGGGATGATGGCGGCCGTGTCACTCAACCGCTATCGCTTCCGCAGCGTGTGGCACGTCGACGCGCCTCCGTTCGCCGTGTACGAGGTGCTGTCCGACATCGCGAACTACCCGGTGTGGTGGCCGGAGGTGCGCGCGGCCACCAAGATCGACGACGAGACCGGCGAGCTCCGGTGCCGTTCGTTCCTGCCGTTCGACCTCGTCGTGCAGGTCAAGCACAGCATCAGGAACCAGCAGGCCGGTCTCCTGCGCGCCACGTTGTCCGGTGATCTCGAAGGCTTCGCCAGCTGGGAGATCATCGGCAAGGACGGCGGCACGGACCTCCTGTTCGACCAGGAGGTCGTGGTCAACAAGGCGTTGCTGCGGCGGCTGGTGCTGATCGCCAGGCCGTTCTTCCGCGGCAACCACGACCTGATGATGCGCGGTGGCCTCAAGGGCCTGAAGCAGCAGCTCGAGGCGCAGGCCGCGAGCCGCCGCGAGGCTCAGTAGCGGCGAAAGCCCGGCATCAGCGCACGCAGCCCACGCCCCACTTCGCCCACACCTCACTGGGCACGTCGCCGCAGAACATCTCGTAGCTGGCGACCACGTAGTGCCACGCCTCGTCCTTGAACTCGAACATGACCGGGAACGACACGCCGGTGCCGGGGTCGAGGTCCGCCTGGGCGAGCACGAACCGGTCCTGCTGGCAGTTGAGCTCGGTGAGGCGCGCGGGCTGCTTCTGCTGGTCCTTCACCGGGTGCAGCGGCTGGAGCACCGCCAGGGTCACCGACGCGCACAGCTTGGGCGTCTCCTGCGGCACCAGGTTGGCGGGCACCGAGATCGCCTTCATAGTGGTCACGAGCTCGTCGGAGGTCTTGGTGAGACGCGGGGGCTGCGCCTCGGTGGCAGCGGCGATCGCGGTGAGGGCCTTGACCTGGTCCGGGGCGAGCCGGTGGCCGACGAACCGGAAGTCGATCTTCACTCCGGCCTTGGCGGTGTGCTGCTCGACGAGCGAACGGACCTCGTCGGCGTTCTTGCCGCAGGTGTCGGCGCCACCGCGCGCGACCACGACGACGCGATTCGAGACAGAGCCGCGGAACGGATACGTGCGCGCGAAGTCGTCGATCGCCGCGAGCATCCCGCTCAGCAACGTCGCCTTGCCCTCAGGCTTGATCGCACGGGCCGCGTCACCGATCTCGCCCGCCTGCCCGGTACCCGGTGTGACGAGCTCAGCGGTGTTCGACCCGTCGCACGCGCCACCGAACCGGCGCAGTGCCAACGAATCCTCACCCGGCATGGTCGTTGCGGCGGTGCCGACGGCGTCCGCCACCTCGCGGAAGTCGGACGACTCGGAGGCGTCGACCAGGAAAGTCGTGCGGTGGTCCGGGGTCAGGTGCACCCACAGGCCACCGATCACCAGTCCCAGCACCAGAACGACGGCACCCGCTGCCGCCGGCCAGCGCTTCATCCGAATCCTTCTCACCGCTGGTAGTCACCGATCTGGACGACGGCCTTGTCGCTCGACCGGGCGCACTTCAGCGGCACCTGCGCGTGTGCGAGCCCGTCTTCGTACGGCCAGGAACAGGTCCAGTCACCGGACTCCCAGAGCAGGAGCTGTCCCGCCACCTGACCGGCGTCGATCGCCACCTTGTAGCGGTCCGCGACGTCGAGCGCGGCCGGGCAGTCGAGCCGGCCGCTCAGGACGGTGACCTTCCGCTGGCCCTCACGGCAGATGACCGGTTCCTGGAGACAGTCGAAGTTCCACGCCTTCCAGACCTCCTTCGGCACCTGACCGCACGGCAGGTCGGTCTGCGCCATGGTCTTCTGCCACGTGTCGTTCTCGAACTCGAACACGACCGGCAGGTCCTGCGCCTCGCGCTTCGGCGTGTTCAGCGTCGCGAGCACGTAGCGGTCCTGCTCGCACTTCACGTCGAAGTACGTCAGGCCGGGCTCCGGCAGGTACTTGGCCGCGAGCGACTCGGGGGAGACCATGTCGCACGGCGCGGTCTTGACCGGCAGGTTCGCGGGTGCCGAGATCTCCTTCATCGTCGTGACCAGCTCGTCCGAAGTCTTGGTGAGCCGCGGTTTCTGCGCGTCGGCGGCGGCCGCGACCGCGTTGAGGACCTTGACCTGCTCCGGAGTCAGCCGGTGGCCGACGAACCGGAAGTCGATCTTCACGCCGGTGCGCGAGAGGTGGTCCCGCATGATCGCCCGCATCTCGTCGGCGTTCTTGCCGCAGGTGTCGGCGCCACCGCGCGCGACCACGACGACGCGATTCGAGACAGAGCCGCGGAACGGATACGTGCGCGCGAAGTCGTCGATCGCCGCGAGCATCCCGCTCAGCAACGTCGCCTTGCCCTCAGGCTTGATCGCACGGGCCGCGTCACCGATCTCGCCCGCCTGCCCGGTACCCGGTGTGACGAGCTCAGCGGTGTTCGACCCGTCGCACGCGCCACCGAACCGGCGCAGTGCCAACGAATCCTCACCGGACATGTTCGCCGCGGCGGTGCCGACGGCGTCCGCCACCTCACCGAAGCCGGACGACTCTGAAGCGTCGACCAGAAAAGTCGTGCGGTGGTCAGGAGTCAGGTGCACCCACAGGCCACCGATCACCAGTCCCAGCACCAGAACGACGGCACCTGCCGCCGCCAGCCAGCGTTTCACCGCGTTCCCCCTGGACCCTGCGCGTCATGTTCTGCGAGTAGACGGCGAGTGGTTCCGTCAGGTTCCGCCGGGAAAGAAATCAGCTCCGGCTGGACAGGTGGCGCACCAGCAGCGCCAGCTGTTCCGCGTACTTCGACGCGAACTCCGGTGTCGCCGGGTCCTCTCCGGTGATCTGGCTCGCGGTGTGCCGCAGGGTCAACGGTGCGGACGCCGCGGCCATCAGCACCAGCAGCAGGAAACCGGGATCCAGGTCCGCCGGGAGCTCGCCCGCCTTCTGCCGGTCCCGCATCTGCTCGACCTGGGCGCGCAGAAAAGCCTCGTCGGTGGGCGGGCTGTCACCGGCGAGGTTCGACCAGGCCCACAGCCGGCCCTGGTCGGTGAGCGTGGTCGCCACGAAGTTCGCGAGCACCTGGTCCAGCGGCTGCTCCTGGCTCGCCATCTCGGCCGCGTCGTTGTGCCAGCTCGTGGCGATCTCCTTGTACAGCCCCTCTTTGCCGCCGAAGTAGTACGAGATCAGCTGCTTGTTCACGCCCGCGCGCGCCGCGATGTCCGTCGTGCGCGTGGCCGCGTAGCCCTTCGCGCCGAACTCCGCCGCGGCCGCCTCCAGGATGCGGGCCCGCGTGCGTTCCGGGTCGCGCTTGCGTTCGGAAGCGCTGGGAGAGCGGCGTTGATCCACCGTCACACGGTAGCCGACCGGCCGGTGTCAACCAACGGGTTGACTTAATCAACCAAGCGGTTGAAACTTGGCGACATGAGAATCGCAGTGGTCGGTGGGGGAATCGGCGGGCTGTGCCTGGCGCACGGGTTGCGCAAGGCCGGCGTGGACGTGGCGGTGTACGAGCGCGAGCTGTCGCGGACGGACCGCCAGCAGGGGTACCGGGTGCACATCAACCCGCACGGTGCCGCTGCGCTGCGGGAGTGCCTGCCCGCGGCGAACTGGGCGCGGTTCGAGCGCAGCGCGGGGCACGGCGGCAACGGGTTCGGCTTCGTGACGGACCAGCTCAAGCCGTTGCTGGTGCTGGACCCGGAGACGGAGCAGCACTACTCGGCGAGCCGCATCACGCTCAGGCAGGTGCTGCTGGACGGCCTGGACGTCCAGTTCGGGAAGAGGTTCGAACGGTACGAGCAGAACGGCGACATCAAGCTCTGCTTCGAGGACGGCACCACGGCGGAGTGCGACGTGCTGGTCGGCGCGGACGGGATCCGGTCGCGCGTGCGCAAGCAGTACCTGCCGCACGCGGGCACCGAGGACGTCGGCGTCACGGCGATCGCGGGGAAGCTGTTCCTCGACGAGAACCCCTGGCTGCCGTCGGAGCTGGTCGTCAGGGCCAACTCGGTCATCCCGGCGGGCCGGGCGGGGATGTTCCTCGCCGCGCACGACGGACTGGGCGTCACCGACTCGGAGGGCCTGCTGTTCGACAACGTCCGGCCGTACCTGATGTGGGCCTACGCCGCCGCGGACATGGAGATCCACGACGGGATGGACCTGCAACGCGAGGTCCTCCACCGGATCTCGCGGTGGAGCCCTGAGCTGCAACGGGTCGTGTCCTCCTCGCCGGTCGAGACGGTCAGCGAGTGGCGCATCCGGTCGGCGAAGCAGATCGAGCGCTGGCAGCCCACGAACGTCACGTTGCTCGGTGACGCGATCCACGCGATGACGCCGATGATGGGCATCGGGGCGAACGTCGCGTTGCGGGACGCTCAACTGCTCGCGCGGTGCATCGTCGAGGGCGGTGACTCGATCGCCAGGTATGAAGCCCAGATGTACGACTACGGGTTCGCGGCGGTCCGCGCCTCGCTGAAGGCGGCCCGTCAGTTCGCCGACGGCAGCCCGGTCGCACGGACGATCTTCAAGACCGTGCTGCGGACCGCGAGCGCCGTTCCTGCCCTCAAACGCGCCATGTTCGCAGGTCAGGGCGACTGAGGAAAAAGATTGAACCGTTCTGGGGTTCTCTGCGTGTGTCTGGCGTCGGAGGGCAAGAGCCAGGAGGTTCATGATGATCCGCAAAGGTGTTGCGGTCGTCGCGCTGGGGTTGGTCCCGCTGACCGCCTGCACCGCCGTCCCGGAGAGCAGGCCGGTCGCGCAGAAGCAGGAAAGCGTGGTGGCGCTGAAGGTCGCCGAGATCGACGACCTCGGTCCGGTCGTCACCGACGCCAAGGGCTTCACCCTCTACCGGTTCGACGGCGACAAGCCGAACGAGTCCACTTGCGACGGTGAGTGCGCCGCCGCGTGGCCACCGGCGACCGTCGCCGACGAGAACTTCACGGCGGAGGGCGTGGATGCGGTCGGCAGCATCGTCCGCAAGGACGGCAGCCGTCAGCTCACCGTCGACGGCGTGCCGCAGTACCGGTTCGCCAAGGACACCGAACCCGGCCAGACCAAGGGGCAGGGCCTGCAGGGCAAGTGGTTCGTCACCGGCAAGAACGGTGAACGCACCCGGCTCGCCGCCCGCACCGGGGTCATCGCGGGACTCGGCGCGGTGCTGACCAACGACGCGGGCCTCACGCTCTACCGGTTCGACGGCGACAAGCCCGGTGAGTCCTTTTGCGACGGTGGGTGCGCCGAGAGCTGGCCGCCGGTCGTCGTGGAGGGCGAGCAGCCGCGCGTGAAGGGCGTCGACCCGAAGCTGCTCGGCACGATCACCCGCAAGGACGGCAAGAAACAGCTCACGGTCGCGAACTGGCCGCAGTACACGTTCAAGAACGACACCAAGCCCGGTGAGGCCAAGGGCGTCACGGTGCCGAAGTGGTTCGCCACCGCCACCGACGGCAAGAAGGCCCAGCAGAACAAGGCGATCGCGCTCACCAGTGCGACCGTCGGGGATCTGGGCGTCATCGCCACGGACTCCGCGGGCATGACGCTCTACCGGTTCGACAACGACACCGCGGACCCGTCGAAGAGCACTTGCTCCGGCGACTGCGCGGTGCAATGGCCGCCCGCTTACGTCAGCGAGGGTTTCCAGGTGCAGGGCGTGGATTCCGCCCTCGTGGGGACGATCGAGCGGGACGGGAAGAAACAGCTCACCATCGCCGGATGGCCGCAGTACCTCTTCTCAGGTGACAAGGTCTGCGGCGATGCCAACGGGCAGGGCGTTGGCGGCAAGTGGTGGGCGACGAAGGCCGACGGAAGTCGCGCCGGCCGGTAAGAGGGAGGATGAACGGCGCATTTGTTCACGTCAGGTGGACGAATGCGCCGTTCATCGCGATCTAGCGCAACCGCAGCAGAACTGCCTGTTCCGGTTCGAGCACCGGGAGCTGGATTCCTACGTCGGCGAGGATCGAGCCGGGCAGCGAGATCGGTTCCCAGTTCCCTCCCCGCCCGATCAGCCTCGGCAGACCGGCGGGCGCGTCGAACGTCAGCCGGTACGTCCGTGCGGGGTCGAGTCCGGGGAAGCGCACCCGCACCGGCTTGTGCTGCACCGAAGTCGTGAGCTGCGCGTAGCAGAACAGAGCCTCGGACCGGTCCGCGGCGACCACGCCGTGCACCCACGCCGCCGGGTCCGGGTGGTCGGAGTGCACCGAAACCCCGCTGTGCACCAAGGAACGCACGTCCTTGTAGTACTCGATCGCCGCCTGCAGGCCCGCGCGTTCGGAGTCGGTCGCCGAGTTGATGTCCCACTCGATGCCGAAGTGCCCGAACATCGCCGTCGCGACCCGGAACGACAGGTCGTGCGTGCGGCCGGTGGTGTGCGAATGCGTCGGGCCGACGTGCGCGCCCATCAGCTCCGGCGGCAGGAACACGCCGGTCCACCGCTGGATCAGCTGGCGTTCCAGGGCGTCGTTGCAGTCCGAGGTCCACACGCGGTCGGTGCGCGAGAGCACGCCGAGGTCGATCCGGGACCCGCCGGACGAGCAACTCTCGATCTCCACGTGCGGATGCCGCAGCCGCAGCTCGTCCAGCAGCCGGTAGAACGCCTCGGTCTGGTCGTGCACCCGCGCGCCGATCAGGTCGCGGTTGTGGTCCCACTTCACGAACGCGATGTCGTTGTCCGACAACACGGAGGACACGCGGTCGAGGATGTACGCGTACGCCTCGGGGTGCGCGATGTTCAGCACCTGCTGGTTGCGCCACGACGGCGGCAGCACGCCGGGACGCGGGCCGAGCACCCAGTCGGGGTGGGCGCGGTACAGGTCCGAGTCCGTGTTGATCATCTCGGGCTCGAACCACAGCCCGAACTCCATGCCCAGCGAGCGGACGTGCTTGATCAGCGGGGTGAGGCCGTCGGGCCACACGGTCTCGTCCACGTACCAGTCGCCGAGGCCCGCGGTGTCGTCGCGGCGGTGGCGGAACCAGCCGTCGTCGAGCACGAACCGTTCGACGCCCAGTTCGGCGGCGGTGTCGGCCAGCGCCGTCAACCGCGCGAGGTCGTGGTCGAAGTAGACGGCCTCCCACGTGTTGAGCACGACGGGACGAGGACGCAGGGAACGCTCGCGCAGCTGGCGGTGGAAAGCCGCGCTGATGCCGTCGATGCCCTCGCCGGAGTAGGCCGCGTAGAGCCACGGCGACTCGTACTCCTCGCCCGGCCGCAGGATGATCTCGCCCGGCAGCAGCAGTTCGCCGCCGCCCAGGACGGGCGTCGAGTCGGGGAAGCTCTCCGCGTACGTCACGTGGTTCCCGCTCCACGCGACGTGCAGCGCCCACACCTCGCCGGAGCGGAACGAGAACCCCGGCGTCCCGGCGAGCAACCCGATGGTCGCGTCGGGCCCGGTGCGGCCGCGGCGGTTCTCGCGGACCCACGTGCCGTAGTGGAACGGGTGCCGCTGCGGCGAACGCTCGCGAGCCCACCGGCCGGTGAAGTCGAGCAGCTCGGTGGCGTGGGCGGGCGTCGGCAGCGCGGTCTCCAGGCCCTCGAGCGCGTACGGCGTGGAGCCGTCGTTGCGCACGGTGTGCCGCAGCCGGAGCATCCCGGACGACGCCAGTTCCACCACGCCGGTCACGACCAGCTCGGCCGCCGGGTCCTCGGCGATGTAGCGGAAGATCGAGTCCTCCACCGAGAACGACGTCACCGCCAGCGCGGGCGCGAAGTGCTCACCGCCGCGGTGCCCGCGCAGGCCGGGACGACCGGAGTGCCCGGCACCCGCGTCCGGCAGCAGCGCGACCTCGACCGCGTGGTCGGGTGAGCTGTTCGGGACGACTCCCGACACGGCGCCGGCCAGAACGCGCAGAGCGTCCTGGCCGACGTCGCCGAGCGTGCGTCCCCAGTGCGTGATGACCGGCAGGCCGGCGCTCCGGACGTCGATCACCACGCTGGAGGTGCGGTCGTGCAGGTGCACGACCTCCGTGTTGTTCATGCGGGTCCCGTCCACATCAAACACAAATGAACATTGCGCCGATCCTGTGATGCGGGGCTCACGTTGTCAAGCGTGCGAACTTGTTTGGTTGTGTCCGGTTATACGACCAGGCTGAGCAGTGCCGCGACCACGAAACCGACCACGGAGAGGATGGTTTCCAGGACCGTCCACGACTGCAGCGTTTCCTTCACCGAAAGGCCGAAGTAGCGGGAGACGATCCAGAACCCGCCGTCGTTCACGTGCGAGGCGATGATCGAACCGGACGCGATCGCCATCACGATCAGGGCGAGCTGCGGCTGCGAGTAGTTCAGGTCCGCCAGCACCGGTGCCACGATGCCCGCGGTCGTCACGATCGCGACTGTCGCCGAACCCTGCGCGATCCGGATGACGCAGCTGATCACGTACGACAGTGCGATCACCGGCAGGCCGAGGTCCGAGAGTTCGCCGGCCAGGGTCTTGCCGATGCCCGTCGCGGCCAGCACGGCGCCGAAGAAGCCGCCGGCGCCGACCACGAGCAGGATCATCGCGACGGGCCGCAGGGACGCGCCCGCCATCTCCGCGACCTTGTCCCGCGTCATGCCGCGCCGGAAGCCCAGCAGCCAGAACGCGAGCAGCACCGCGATCGTCAGCGCCACGGCGGGAGTGCCGAAGAACGTGGCGATCGAGTACGGCCGCGACCCCTTCTGCAGCAGGATCGAGCCGAACGTGCCGGCCAGGATCAGCACCAGCGGCAGGCCGATGATCGAGAGCACCAGCCCGAGCGACGGCGGTTCGCGGTCGCCGTTCTCCGACTTCGCCTGCTCGGCCGCGACCAGCATCTCCTCCGGCACCGGCACGTTGATGCGCTTGCCGATCCAGTACGAGTACAGGACGCCGCCGACGAACCACGACGGGATCGCGACCGCGAGGCCCATGATGATGATCCAGCCGAGGCCGACCTTCAGCAGACCCGCCGCGGCGACCGGACCGGGGTGCGGCGGCATGAACGCGTGCATGACCGAGAGACCCGCGAGCAGCGGCATGCTGAACAGCACGATCGACTTGCCGCTGCGCTTGGCCGCCACGTAGACCAGCGGCGCCAGCACGAAGATGCCGATGTCGAAGAAGACCGGCACACCGAAGATCAGACCCGCGAGGCCGATCGCGACGGGCGCGCGCTTCTCGCCGAACACGCTCATCAGCTTGTCCATCAGCACCTGCGCGCCGCCGGACGCCTCGAGGATCGCGCCGAGCAGCGTGCCGAGACCGATGATCGCGGTGATGTGCCCGAGGATGCCGCCGAAGCCCTTCTCCAGCAACGAGTCCGAGGCCTTCTGCGCCGAACCGACCAGCGTCTCCGTCGGCACGCCCGCGGCCAGGGCCACACCGAGCGCGACGACGAGCAGCGCGATGAACGGCTCGACCTTGAACCTGATGATGAGGAGCAGCAACACCGCGATGCTCACCACCGCGAGGGTCAGCAGACCCGGTGTCGTGTGTTGCAACCAGTTGATCACGGGCGGCTCCTGAGTGAATGGCCTGGCAATGCGCCGGTG
Organism: Lentzea aerocolonigenes; assembly: GCF_000974445.1. Lineage (GTDB taxonomy): Bacteria > Actinomycetota > Actinomycetes > Mycobacteriales > Pseudonocardiaceae > Lentzea > Lentzea aerocolonigenes. The sequence continues at coordinate 12,647 of NZ_BBOJ01000017.1, read as the reverse complement.
GCGGTTCCGTCGTCGATCACCGGTACCCCGTTGCAGAACACGTACGGGATGCCGGCGGCCTGCTGCCGAGGCTGGTCGAACGTCGCCGTGTCGGCGATCGTCGAGGCGTCGAACAGCACCAGGTCGGCCGCGAAACCCTCGCGGACCAGACCCCGGTCGGTGAGCCGCAAACGCTTGGCAGCGCGGCCGGTGAGGTGCTCGACGCACTCCTCCAGGCTCAGCACGCCCAGCTCGCGGACGTAGCGCGCGAAGTAGCGGGGGAACGTCCCCCACGCGCGCGGGTGCGGCCGGTCGCCGACGAGCAGGCCGTCGCTGCCGCCCGTGTGCGCCGGATGCTTCATGATCGCCTGCACGTTCTCCTCGTGGCCCACGTGCATGAGGCACGACGTGCCCAGGCGTTCGTCGACCAGCACGTCGAAGTACAGGTCGGCCGGGTTGCGCCCGAGCCGCGCGGCCGACTGGAGAACGCTCGCGCCGACCAGGTGCGCGTTGTGCTCGTGGCGCACCCCGTTGATCTCGATGGAGTCCCAGTCGACGGGCACGCCGTGGCACCCGTCCGAGCCGATCTCCTCGATCTCCTCGCGGATCCGTTCGCGGGTGTCCACATCGGACAACCTCGCGAGTGCGCTGTCCGGCCCGCCTTCCGTGGCCCACGACGGCAGCAGCGCCGAGAGGTACGTCGCGCCCGGCAGGTACGGGTAGGTGTCCAGCGAGATGTCCGCGCCGTCGGCGATCGCGTCGTCCAGCAACGCCAGCAGTTCCGGCGCCCTGCCCTCGTTCACCGGGAAGTTCATCGTCGCGTGCGCGAGGTGCAACGGGCAGCCGGACCTCCGCGAGACGTCCACCATCTCGGCGTACGCCTCCAACGCGCCCGCGCCGTAGCTGCGGTGGTGCGGGCTGTAGAACCCGCCGTAGTTCCCCACGACCTCGCAGAGCTGCACCAGTTCGGACGTGTCCGCGTACATGCCGGGCGTGTAGGTCAGCCCGGACGACATGCCGAAAGCGCCTTCCACCAACGACTTCGCGAGCTTGTTCTTCATGACGAGCATCTCGGCGTCGGTCGCGGGCCGGTCCTCCCAGCCGACGGCCAGCATCCGCAACGTCCCCTGCGGCACCAGGTAGGCGGCGTTGACCGCGATGCCCTGGTCGAGGCGGTCGAGGTACTGGCCGACCGAGCGCCAGTTCCAGTCGAAGCCGGGCGGGTCGTCGTTCCACCCGGCGAGCTGGCCGCGCAGCGTGGCGAGCACCTCGTCGTTGACCGGCGCGTACGACAGGCCGTCCTGGCCGAGCACCTCGGTCGTGACGCCCTGCGAAACCTTCGCCAGGTGATCCGGTTCGGCCAGGATCCGCAGGTCCGAGTGCGAGTGCATGTCGATGAACCCCGGCGCGAGCACGAGCCCGTCCGCGTCGATCGTTCGTGTTCCCGTGGCCCCTTGACCAATGGACGAGATGACGCCGCCCTTGATCGCCACGTCCGCGCGGTACGCGGGTCTGCCCGTGCCGTCGGCGATCAGTGGACCGCGCAGGACGACGTCGTCCATCGGAGCGCTCCTTCTAGAAGTAGGTGCGGATCAGGTCGACCACGGTCGTGCCCTGCACGACCGGGATGAGCTGCCACTTGTCGAACACCGTGCAGGGGTGGGAGAGACCCAGCCCGACCCAGTCGCCGACGCGGACCGTGGCCTCCGCGCCGAGGGAGAGGAACGCGTGCTGGTCGTTCAGCGCGGTGACCTTCGCCTGAGTCAGCGGCGCGATCGCGCCGTCCCTGCGGCGCACCAGCTGCGGCTCCGGCAGACCCAGGTCGTACGAGGCGTCGCGCTTGCCGAGCGTCAGCAACGCGAGGTCGCGCTGCGGCCGTGACGTCACCTGGGCCCAAGCCCTGAAGGCCGGACGGAACGGCTCCACGCCCTGGATGCGCGAGAACGGCGACATTTCGCGGTAGAAGCCGTCGTCGTGGGTGATGTACGCGCCACTGCGCAGCACCGGCGTCACCGGCACCGGCCACGGCTGCGTCAACGTCGCCGCCACCTGGTCGAAGTACTGGCTGCCACCCGCGGTGACGATCACCTCGCCCAGCTCGTCGAGCATCCCCGCGTCGGCCATGCGCAGCACCAACGTCCGCAGATCGGTCAGGTAGCGGTCCACGATGTGCTGCGACGACTCGGACGCGTCGTGCGCCAGTGCACCCTCGTAGCCGCTGATGCCGGCCAGTCGCAGCACCGGGCTCTGGTCCACGGCACGCGCGACGGACAACGCGGTGTCGAGATCGCGTGCACCGGTACGTCCACCGGGCGCGCCGAGCTCGACCAGCACGTCGATCTGCCGTGACGGCTGGAGCTCCTGCAGCGTCTCGGTCATCAGCGCGACGCCGGCCTCGGAGTCGGCCCAGCAGCTGAACTCGAACCGCGAGTCGTGGTCCAGCTCGCTCACCAGCCAGCGCAGCGCGGCCGGGTCGAGCAGCTGGTTCGCGAGCAGGATCCGGCTCACGCCGAACGCCCGGTACACCCGCAGCTGCGAGGCGTTGGCCGCGGTGATGCCCCAGACGCCGTGCTCGATCTGCCGCTGGAACAGCTGCGGCGCCATCGTCGTCTTGCCGTGCGGCGCGAGCTTGACGCCGTGGTTGTCACACCACTTGGCCATCGTCGTCAGGTTGTGCGTCAACGCGTCCGCGTCCAGCACGACGAGCGGGCCGACGAACTCGTCGGCGAAGAGGTCGAGCCGCTGGTCGGCGACCTCGCCGATGGTCGAGCCGAACGTGGCCGACGGCAGTCCCTTGAACCGCCAGCTGACCCGTTCGGAACGGATGTCGGCGACGGCCGCGAGGTCCATCTCCATCAGTTGTTGCATATTTTGCAACTCCCATTGCGCGATGTGATGCTGGAGTGTGTAGCATTCGGGTGCGCCGCCGTCAACGAACACCTCTGGAGCACGCATGCGGTTCGAACACGTCGGCGGTGTCGTTTGCCTCGGCGAGACCATGGTGATGATGGTTCCGGCTGAGCCCGGTCCCGTGCACCTCGTGCGGACCTGGCACCGCGCCATCGGTGGCGCCGAGTCCAACGTCGCCTGCCACCTCACGCGCCTCGGTGTCGACGCGGCGTGGGTCGGCGCGGTCGGCGACGACTCGTTCGGGCTGGCGGTGCTCGACACCGTCGGGAGTTTCGGCGTGGACGTCTCACGGGTGCGCGTCGACGCGACCCGCCCGACCGGCCTCTACGTCAAGGAGGCCTCACCGCACGGCAGCCCGGTGCGCTACTACCGGCGCGGGTCCGCCGCGTCCGGGATGGGGCTCGAGATGATCGACCGGCTGGGCCTCGGTGAGGTGAAACTGGTACACCTCAGCGGGATCACGGCCGCCCTGTCCGACTCGTGCCTCGCGCTGATGCGCGAGCTGCTGCGCCGGCCGCGGCAGGACTTCCGGATCTCGTTCGACCTGAACTGGCGGCCCGCGCTGTGGACGGACCGCGACCCGCGCGTGCTGCGGGAGCTCGCGGACCTGGCCGACATCGTGCTCGCGGGCTCCGACGAGGCGGAACTGGTGTGGGGCACCGGCGATCCGGCCAGGTTGCGGCAGCTGCTGCCGGGCCCGGCCTCACTGGTGGTCAAGCACGGCGCGGACGGCGCGACCCTGCTCGAAGGCGGTTCGTCGCACTTCGAACCGGCGTTGAAGGTCGAGGTCGTGGAACCGGTCGGCGCCGGCGACGCGTTCGCGGCCGGGTTCCTCGCGGCCACGCTGGCGGACCAGTCGTCGTCGGTGCGGCTGCGCGCCGGGCACCTGCAGGCGGCGTCCGCGTTGCTGACCGCGGAGGACGTCGGAGATCCTTTGCCGGACGACGTGACAGATCCGCTGCTGCACGCCGACCCGCAGACCTGGGCGTCCGCCCGCCTGGAGGTGTAGATGAGCCAGAGCCTCGACCGCGCGCTCACGCTGGTGAGCGAGCTCGCGACGGGCCCGAAGACGCTGGACGAGCTGTCCGGCGTGATCGGCGTGCACAAGTCGACGACGCTGCGGCTGCTGCGCACGCTGGAGTCGCACCGGTTCGTGCAACGCGACGGCGTGCACCACTACCGCCTCGGCACGGCGCTGTTCGACCTCGCCAACCGCGCCCTGGAGGAACGCGACGTCCGCCGTGCGGCCGAGCCCGCGTTGCGCGAGCTCAACTCCCGCCTGGGACACACCGTCCACCTCGCGTCCTACGAGGACGGTGAGGTGATCTACATCGACAAGTACGAGTCCAGGCACCAGATGCGCATGTACTCGCGGATCGGCCGCCGCGCGCCGTTGCACTGCACGGCGGTGGCGAAGGTCCTGCTGGCCGACCTGCCGGCACCGGCGTTGCAGAAGGTGCTGGCGGGCATGGAGTTCCCGCGCCTGACCGCGAACACCATCACCGGCCCGACGGCGTACCTGGCCGAGCTGGAACGCGTGCGCGCCAACGGGTACGCCGTCGACAACGCCGAGCACGAGGACTTCATCCACTGCATCGCCGCCCCGATCAAGGGCTCGCGGGGCGAGGTGCTCGCGGCCGTGTCGATGTCCGTGCCGAAGGTGCTGCTCGACTACGACGGTCTGCTGTCCCACCTGCCAGACCTGCTCGCCACCGCCGAAGCCGCTTCGGTGGAATGCGGTTATGTTCCAAGATAAGGGGAAACACGTTGTCCAAGGTTGAGATCAAGACTGCCGACGCTCCGCAGCCGGTGGCCCGCTTCTCGCAGGGTGTGCGCAAGGGCAACATCCTTCAGGTGGCCGGCCAGGTGGCGTTCGATCCGTCCTCCGGTGAGATCGTCGGCACCACCGTGGCCGAGCAGACGCGCCAGACGTTCGCGAACCTCAACGCCGTGCTCGCCGCCGGCGGCGCGTCCATCGACGACGTGGTGATGATCCGCGTCTACCTCACCGACACCGCGCACTTCGCGGAGCTCAACGAGGTCTACGGCGAGTTCGTCACGGACCCGGCGCCCGCGCGCACGACCGTCTACGTGGGACTTCCGGCCGGTCTGCTCGTGGAGATCGACGCGCTGGCCGTCGTCGACTGACCTGGTCGTGCCGGTTGCGGCACCAACTGCTTTGCTGAGGGCGTGCCTCCACTCGGGGGTGCGCCCTCGGCAGTTGGAGGACACCGTTGATCTCCGAGAAGGCCAACTTCCGGATGCGGGCCGCGCTGCACGCGATCAGGCCGGGCGAACCGGAACTGCCGCGGGAGCTCGCCGCCGTCGTGCGCGAAGCTCCCGACCGCGACCTGCGCGGTGACGACCTCGCCGAACTGCTGGGCCTGTCGATCGTGTACGCGCGAGCATGTCTATCGGCGTCCGATCTTCCCGCCACGGCGATGTTCTCCATCTCGGAGCCGCACGACGCCGCCGTCCCGGTGACCACGACCGTGACCTTCGGGACGCCCGTCGCGTCCGGGTTCGAGAACGACGAACGACCGTTGCTGGCGCTGAGCAACGAGCCTGCCGAGTTCCTGTATCCCTGTGACGACAACCACTTGTGCGTCATGGCCGACACCGCGACCGCGCTGGAGGACCTCGGACTGCCGCGTGACGAGGCGATCGCGAAGGTCAACGCGTTCTGGGCGCGGCCAGACCGGCGGTACTCGCTGCTGTACGGCGGCTGGATCGGGCGGCAGTCGGGTGAGCACTGGGCCCGGCTCATGACCACCGCGCACTGACCCGGTCGCTCGGCACCGAATGCTTCACATGGCAACATCCTCGTATGAAGTGGTACGCGGACAGACCTGTCAGGTTCACGCGTCAACTGATCGCAGACCTCCTCGCCGTCGGCTGGGTGGCCCTCTGGATCTGGGTGGCCACCACCGTCCACGACTGGGTGCTCCAGCTGAGAGCTCCGGGAGACGGCCTGGTCAACGCGGGCGGCAACATCCGCGACGTCTTCACCAACGCCGCCAACAAGGCCCGAGGGCTTCCGCTCGTCGGCAACGACCTCGCGGGAGCACTCGGCAACGGCACCAAGGCCGGCGAGACCCTCACCGACGCGGGCCACGCGCAGATCAGCGTCGTGGAGGAGTCCGCGTTCTGGCTCGCGGCCGCTCTGATCGTCGTTCCGGTCCTGTTCCTCCTCATCACCTGGTTGCCGCTGCGCCTGCGGTACGCGCGCAAGGCGGGCAACACCGCGAAGCTCAGGGACAAGCCCGACCTGCTCGCGCTGAGAGCGCTTACCAGCCTCTCGCCCAGGCAGCTCGCGAAGTTCCCGAACGACCCGGCGGTCGGGTGGCGGACCGGGAACACCGACGTCATCGACGAACTGGCCCGCAGGCAGCTGGCAGCGTTGGGGGTGAAGGCATGATCGCGTTGGCAGTCATCGCCGCGGTGGTGGCGATGTGCGCGGTGGCCGTGTCGTTGTGGCAGGCGCGCGAGGCGAAGAACGCGCAGGAAGCGGCTCGCGCGGCCCACGAGGCAGCCGCCAGGGCCCAGGAGGAGGCGGGCGCCGCGCGCAGGGCCGTCGAGCAGGCCACGTCCAGCGCTCTGCAGTCCAAGACGGCGGCGGAGGAAGCGCGGAAGGGGGCGGAGGAGGCGCGGAAGGCGGCGGCGCAGGCGGAGGAAGCGGCGACGGCGTCACGGATGCTGGCCGACGAGGCGCAGCTCACCGCCGCGCAGGCGACGGCTCAGGTCAACGAGCTCACGGAGGTCCTCGCCGCCGAACGCAGCCGCAGGGGCATGCCGACGTTCGCGATCACGCCCGGCGCGCCCGACGAGTTCCGGCTGAGCTACTTCGGGGGACCCGCCGTCATCGAGCAGCTCACGGTGTCCGTGGTGCCGGGCAGCAGGGTGCTCGGGCTGTCGCAGCACGACGAGCCCCCTGCCGAGCACCTGGACGTGGGCCCGCTCCACAACGGCTCCGCCATCACGTTCCGGGCGGCCACCGGGCAACGCGCCTCCGCGGTGTTCCAGGTCAGGGCGGAGCCGTGGGAGCCCGTCGTCGTCCGAGCGGACTAGCGCCTGTATCGACGTCCGATCCGTTGCTGCCCGGTTTTTCGCGCCAACGAGAACAGCAGCGGACAGGAGGTTCGGCTACCTGCTCAGTAGACGGGACCGGTGTACTTCTCGCCAGGACCCTGGCCCGGCTCGTCCGGCACGGCGGAGGCCTCGCGGAACGCGCGCTGCACCGACTGCAGGCCGTCCTTGAGCGGCGCGGCGTGCGGGCCGAGGTACTCCGACGTGGCCGTGACCAGGCCGGCCAGGCCGGTGATCAGGCGGCGGGCCTCGTCGAGGTCGCGGCGAGGGGAGTTGTCGGGGTCGGGGTCGGCGAGGCCCAGCCGTTCCGCGGAGGCGGACAGCAGCATCACGGCGGCCCGGCTGATCACCTCGATGCTGGGGACATCGCCCAGGTCACGGATACTGTCTTCAAGCGGATCGGTCACGCCTGACATTCAAGCAAGCCGACGTCACAGGCCCGCGATTCGGGGGTTGACGAGGCCGTCTGCTACTATTTCCGACGCGACCAGCTCTCGTTAGTGCGAGAGCGGCAAGTGGAGCCCCGCTCCCACCCGCGTTCACCGCCTCAAGAGGTGGCCGGGTCCGGTCTCCTCGGTACAGGACACGCAGGTGTCCGAAGCCGGGTTCGAGATCGGTCGGAAGCGGGCCCTGTCGTCGACATCGACGACGGGGCTCTTGTCTTTGGCGCAAACGAGTCTTAAAGGACGTGAATGACAAGTCCCTCGAACCGAGGTGCTCCCGTGAGCACCGAGCCGCGCATCAACGACCGCATCCGCGTGCCTGAGGTCCGTCTGGTCGGGCCGAACGGCGAGCAGGTCGGGATCGTTCGCATCGAGGACGCACTCCGACTCGCGCAGGAAGCGGATCTGGACCTCGTCGAGGTCGCCGCGCAGGCTCGACCTCCGGTATGCAAGCTCATGGACTACGGCAAGTTCAAGTACGAGACCGCCCAGAAGGCTCGTGAGTCTCGCCGTAACCAGCAGCTGACCGTGATCAAGGAGCAGAAGCTCCGGCCGAAGATCGACCCGCACGACTACCAGACGAAGAAGGGCCACGTGGCCCGCTTCCTGTCGCACGGGAACAAGGTCAAGGTGACCATCATGTTCCGCGGCCGCGAGCAGTCGCGCCCGGAGCTCGGTTACCGGTTGCTGCAGAAGCTGGCGGAGGACGTCGCGGAGCTGGGCTTCGTCGAGTCCAACCCGAAGCAGGACGGCCGCAACATGATCATGGTGTTGGCGCCGCACAAGAACATCAAGGCGCGTCCGGTCAAGCAGGACCAGGACGACGTCGTCGAAGGCGACGACGCCGCCGAGTAGGACGCACGCCCGCCCCCGACCCGGTGGGTAGCACGAGACGAGGACGGAAATGCCGAAGAACAAGACGCACAAGGGCACCTCGAAGCGAGTTCGGGTGACCGGCAGCGGGAAGATCGTCCGTGAGAAGACGGGCAAGCGCCACCGCCTGGAGGTCAAGTCCAGCCGTGAGACGCGTCGCATGGCCGGCACGACCGTCGTGTCGCCCGCCGACGCGCCGCGCTTGAAGAAGCTGCTCGGTCTCTGACCGCTCGCCCCCTTAGCAACTTTCGGGACGGACCCCGACTTCCGTCCCCTTGAGATCGACAGGATGGACCCGTGGCACGCGTCAAGCGGGCTGTGAATGCCCAGAAGAAGCGCCGTACCACCCTCGAGCTCGCCAGCGGTTACCGCGGCCAGCGCTCGAGGCTGTACCGCAAGGCCAAGGAGCAGGTGCTCCACTCGCTCAACTACGCGTACCGCGACCGCCGTGCGCGCAAGGGCGACTTCCGCAAGCTGTGGATCCAGCGGATCAACGCCGCTGCCCGCGCGAACGGCATGACCTACAACCGCCTCATCCAGGGCCTGCGCCTCGGCGGCGTCGAGGTCGACCGCAAGATCCTCGCGGACCTCGCCGTCACCGACGCCACCGCCTTCACGGCCCTCGTCGAGATCGCGCGCAACGCGCTCCCGACCGACGTGAACGCTCCGGCCGGGGACAAGGCCTGAGCCAGCAGTCACGCGCGCAACGACCCGAGGCAGCTCCGTTCACCGAACGGACGCCTCGGGTCGTTGCTGCTCGCCACCTGACCCGCCGCCAGGGCCGTGACAAGGCAGGCCGTTTCCTCGTCGAGGGAGCGCAGGCCGTGCGCGAGGCACTGGCGTGGCGTGGCGGCCAGGTCCACGAGCTCTTCGTGACGGACACGGCCGCGGAACGCAACGCCGAGCTGCTCCAGACCGCGTCCGCCGCGGGCATCAGGATCAGCGAGGTCACCGACAAGGCCGCCGCGTCGTTGTCGGAAACCGTGACGCCCCAGGGCCTCATCGCGGTCTGCGACGCCGTGCCGCAGCCTCTCGGCGAGGCGCTGCGGGGCACGCCGCGTCTCGTCGCCGTGCTCCACGGCGTCTCCGACCCCGGCAACGCGGGCACCGTCACGCGAGTGGCGGACGCGGCCGGTGCGGACGCGGTGATCTTCGCGGGCGACACCGTCGACCCGCACAACGGCAAGTGCGTGCGCGCCTCCACGGGGTCGCTGTTCCACCTGCCGATCGCGCGATCTCGTGACGCGGACGAGGCCCTCGCCGCGTGCCGCCAGGCAGGGTTGAAGCTCGTCGCCGCCGACGGCTACGCGAAGGACGACCTCGTCGAGGCCTCTGCCAGGGGCGAGCTGAAGCAGCCCACGGCATGGGTGTTCGGCAGCGAGGCCCACGGCCTGCCCGACGACGTCGTGGCGAAGCTGGACACCTCGCTGAAGGTGCCGCTGTACGGCGCCGCGGAGAGCCTGAACCTCGCGACGGCCGCCGCGGTGTGCCTCTACGCCTCGGCGCGGGATCAGCGCAGCTGAACGGGAAGTGACTCGATGCCGCGGGTCAGCTTCCCTCCGCTCCACTGTGGACGGAAGCCGGGCGCGAACTCGTAGTCCGGCATCAGGTTGAGCACCTCCTCGGCGACGATGCGCATCTCCAGGAACGCCAGGTGCTCGCCCGCGCACCGGTGCACCCCGTAGCCGAACGACAGGTGCGGGTTCCGCTCGCGTTCGCAGTCGAACTCGGCCGGACGCTCGAAGACCGCCGGGTCGTGGTTGGCCGCGCTGAGCACCGCCAGGACCCGCCCGTCCGGCACCAGCGCCGAGCCGCGGGCCGTCCGCGCCACTCCGACGACGGGCGACTCGATGCGCAGGCACTCGTCGATCACCTTCGGCAGCAACGAGGGTTCGTCGCGCAGCCGCGCGCGCAGACCGTCGACGGTCGCGAGGAAGTAGAGCAGTGTGCTCAGGCCGTGCACGGTCGTCTCGTGCCCGGCGACGATCAGGAAGACGAACATGCCGATCTGCTCGTCGACGGTGAGCGGCCGCCCGTCGACGGTTCCACCCGCGATCGCGAGCGCCACCGTGTCCGCTCCGGTCGCGCGCTGCCGGTCGAGCTGGCCAGCGACGTAGTCCTGGAACTCGCGCAACGCCGCGGCGCCGTCCTCCCGCGCGCCGGTGCGAGCCGCGAGGAACAGCCGGTCGAGCCACCCGAGGAACTTGTCGCCGTCCTCCGGTGGCATGCCGAGGATCAACGCGATCGCGGCCGGCGGCAGGTAGTGCGCGAGCTCCGGCACCAGGTCCGCTTCACCTCGTGCGAGCAACTCGGTGATCCGCTGCCGTACGGCCGTGCGCAACACGTCGTCGTACTGCGCCACCGCCGCGCGCGTGAAGTGCCGTTGGAGGATCTTGCGGTACGAGGTGTGCAACGGAGGGTCGAAGTCGATCGGTGGTTTGCCGGTCACGGTGACCGTGGGGATGGCGATGCCGTCCGTCGAGCTGTACGTGTCGTAGTCGCCGAGAACCTGTCTGATCGCGTCGTAGGTGAGCACGGCCGTGAACCCGTCGTGTTTGGTGGAGTGCACGACGGGACACTGCGCGCGCAAGCCGGCTAAGACGTCGTTCAACGGATTGGCCAGCAACGGATCGATGTGATCGAACTGCCAGTTGGGCTCCATGTCTTTACCCACGCCGAAAATGCGCTGTTGGTTCGCCGACCGTCTCGTATCGTGTGCCGGTGCGCGAACCAGAGATCGAACTCCTGTGCTCCCAGCTCGCCTCCTACTACGTGTTCCCGGACACGGCCAACGAGATCGCGAAAGTCCTGCGCGCCCGTCTGGACGAGGGCGCCTATTCCGATGTGGACGATCAGGAGTTCGCCGCTCGCGTCACCGCTGACCTGCAGTCGGTCAACGGGGACAAGCACCTGCGCCTGCTGTACAGCCACGACGAGGTCCCCGAGACCGGCCAGGTGTCGGCGTGGGATCCGGTGGCCTACCGGAAGGAAGCCGAGCTGGACGCGTTCGGCATCACCAGGGTCGAACGCCTGAAGGGCAACGTCGGCCTGCTCGACCTGCGCCTGCTGCACGACGCCGAGATCGCCACGCCGGCGTTCGTTGCGGCCATGAACCTGATCGCGCACACCGACGCGTTGATCATCGACCTGCGCAACAACGGCGGCGGCGACCCCAACACGGTCGCGCTGATCTGCAGCTACCTGTTCGACGAGCGCGTGCACCTCAACGACATCTACAGCCGCCCCGAAGACACCACCGAGCAGTACTGGACCCTCCCGCACGTCCAGGGCCCGAAGTTCGGCGGCAAGAAGCCGATCTACGTGCTCACCAGCGGCCGCACGTTCTCCGGCGCCGAGGAGCTGAGCTACAACCTGCAGCAGAACGAGCGCGCCACCCTGATCGGAGAGACCACGAAGGGCGGCGCCCACCCCGGCGACCGCTACCGCGTCGGCCCGCACCTCAAGTCGTCGATCCCCAACGGCCGCGCGATCAACCCGATCTCCGGCACCAACTGGGAGGGCGTCGGCGTGGTCCCGCACATCCCGGTGTCCGCGGACGAGGCGTTCGACGTCGCCTACAAGAAGGCGCTCGAACACGTCCTGACGCTCGGCGACGAAGGCCCCCGCCGCCCCATCGCAGAAGCGACCCGCGAAGCCCTGAAGTGATCTCGATGAAGGGCGCCTTCACCCACGTGAGGTGGATGTGAACTGGTCCCCGGAAGTTGGACTGGCTAAGTAAAGGTTAGGCCGCGAGGGCCTGGGCTCGGTACTCGACCGGGCTCAGGCCCTTGAGCGTGGTCGAGATACGGGTGGTGTTGTACCAGTCGATGTACTCGTGCAGAGCCACGGTGAACTCCTCGACGGTGTCGAACCTGGTGTGGTGGAACAGTTCTTCCTTCAGATGGCCGAAGAAGTTCTCGGCGATCGAGTTGTCGAGACAGTTGGCGCGCCGTGACATCGACTGGGTCAGGCACGCGTCGGCCAGCAGGGCACGCCAGGAGGCGTGCTGGTACTGGAAGCCCTGGTCGGAGTGCACCAGCGGCGCGGCCCCGGCGGGCAGGGTGGCGATCGCCTCGCGCAGCGAGGAGTTCGTCAGCTCCAGCGTCGGCGAGGGTCCGCAGGAGTAGGCGATGACGGACCGGTCGAACAGGTCGATCACGGGTGACAGGTAGACCTTGCGGTCCCCGATCCGGAACTCGGTCACGTCGGTGACCCACTTCGTGTCCGGAGCCTCGGCGCCGAACTCGCGGTTGAGCACGTTCTCGGCGACCGTGCCGGGCTGCCCGAGCCAGGACCGGTACCGCCGGGGCCGCCGCACTATGCAGACCAGACCCAGCGTGTTCATCAGCGTAAGCA
>NZ_BBOJ01000018.1 GCF_000974445.1 Lentzea aerocolonigenes | reverse complement strand
GCACAGAGCCGAAAACCCCGAAAACCAGCCTCAGCACGGCACTTGACCGGCCCCGCTCCTTCATAGATGACTTTGGGTGCGAGGTGCTAGCCTTTCCGGACCGGGCGGGTGCGAAGCATCCGACCTTTTCCGCCCGACACAGCGCCTCGCAAGGGCCCCGAAGTCAAGCCCCAATCGCAATCGTCGCGAAGCGGCGATGAAATGACCCGGCTCGTCATACGACCCACGCAACCACCAACACAAAGGCGACCACACCAGCAAAAGGTGACCAACCCCGCTGGAACCCGCGCCAAACCACGCCAGAAACCCGCTCACTGCGACACCCGCGCGGCCAGTTCGGCGCGGAGTCGCTCGGCGCTCCTCAAACCCGCGCCTGGTCCCAGCACCAACGCGCCTGAGCCGAATTGTTGTTGCAGTGCAAGGCATGCGCGGGTACCACCAGGCACTCACTGAGTAGCGGCGGCGTACTGTCGGAAGGCAGTACGCCACGTCGGGGGGAAACGCTCATGCAGTTCGGGTTGAACGGTTTCATCGATCCTGCGCTCCTGCCGCACGTCGAGGAGATGCGCGAGCTCAACGCCCTGCGCGGAACCAGGAGGGGCCCGAGCAATCTCGACGAGGTGCGGGAGGTCCGCGCGGCGCTGAAAGGCCCTGGCGCCCTGGTCGACGCCGGCGGAGTGCCCGTGCGGATCATCGAGCCTCAGGGCACGCCCCGCGGCGTCCACCTCGACTTCCACGGCGGCGGTTTCTACCTGGGTTCGACGGCGCAGGACGACGAGCGCAACCAACGGCTCGCGGACGCGCTCGGGGTCGTCGTCGTGAGCCCCGACTACCGACTCGCCCCGGAAGATCCCTGGCCCGCTGCACCCGACGACTGCGAGAACACAGCGTTGTGGCTGCTCGACGAGTTCGGTGCGGCGTCGTTCACGATCGGTGGTTTCTCGGCCGGCGCCACCCTCGCCGTGACGACGTTGCTGCGCCTGCGCGAGCGCGCCGGCCGGTTCAGGGGCGCTGTGCTCCAGTTCGGCACGTACGACCTGAGTGGTCAGACCCCGGCGGGCAGGCTGATCAGGGACGAGTACTTCATCCAGGCGTACGCCGGTCACATCAGCGACCGCACGATCCCGGACATTTCACCGATCTACGGCGATCTGCGCGGCCTGCCGCCGTTGCTGATGATCGTCGGCGCCCTGGACGTCCTGCTGGAGGACAACCTGGCGATGGCGGCCCGCGTGTGCGCGGCGGGCGGTTCGGTGGACCTGCGGGTGTACCCGGAGTCCCAGCACGGGTTCACGAACCGGTCGACCGGGATGGCGAAGGCGGCGCGCCTGGACATCGAGCGGTGGCTGGCGTCCCTTCTAGACTCTGCGGGATGAAGCTCGGTGATGTCACGCGGACCGCATTGGCCTGCATCAGGATTTTCAACGGAGCGCTGGGCTTGTTCGCGGCGAGCAGGATGGCGAAGAGCCTCGGTGACGAGCTGGGCGACGACAAGCGGTTCGTCTACCCGGCGCGCATGTTCGGCATCCGCACGCTCGTCCTCGGCGTGGACCTGCTGACGCTGAAGCGGGACGACGCCTCCGCACAGCGGGTGCTGCGGCAGGCCGTGCTGATCCACGCCACGGACACCGCGGCTGCCGTGTACGCCGGGACACGCGGTGAGCTGCCCCCCAAGGCCGCGAAGCTGACCACGATCATCTCGGCGGTCAACACCGGGCTGGCCGTCGTGTCCCTCGTCGCCTCCAAGAGGGCCAGTGAGTGATCGACCAGGGAGTCTCCCTGGCGCGAACACCCGCCCCGACCGGCCAACCTGAGTCCTGTCGAAACAGGACGTCGAGGAGCCGAGGAAATGCCCACCATCACCCTGACCCAGCAGACCACCGCGACCCCCGAGCAGTTCGTCGCGGGCCTCACCGACTTCGGCCCCGGCCGCGCCGAGCTCTTCCCCAACAGCGCCGACGAGTCCCTGGTCGTCCACGAGAAGCGCGACACCTTCGCCGACGTCACCGAGGGTTCCGGCGGTATCTGGGAACGGCTGCACTACGACTGGTCCGACCTGGGCCACGTCGTGCTCAGGACCGTCGACTCCAACGTGTGGGGCGGGCGTTCCGGCCACACCTACACGTTCTCCAGGCAGGCCGACGGCACGACGATCGTGCGGGCCGAGGTCGTGCGTGAGGGCAAGAACTTCAAGGGCAAGCTGCTCGGCCTGTCGCTGGGGCTGCTCGGGCCGAAGGTGCTGGGCGGTGCGCTCGCCAGGACCGTCCAGGCCATCGAGGCCCGGAGTTAGGTAAGGGTGCCCTGAGTCAAGAAGGCGGGCAGCGGCTAACGTAGCCCGTCGTGAGCATCGTGGTGGAGCAACGCGGGCTGGATCCCGCACAGGCCGGGGCGCGTCCCCGGCGGCTGGCCGGGCTCGTGTTGCTGGTGGGGTTGCTCGCCGCGGTGGCGGTGCTGTCGCTGGTCGTCGGGGCGCGGGCGCTCAGCCCCGCCGAGGTGTGGCAGGGGCTGCTCGGCGATCCCGGCACCGACCAGCGGCTCACCGAGATCACGCTCATCGTGCAGACCCTGCGCGTGCCGCGGACGGTGCTCGCGATCGTGGCGGGTGTCGCGCTCGGGGTCGCGGGCGCGTTGATCCAGGGCCACACCCGCAACCCCATCGCGGACACCGGGTTGCTCGGCGTCAACTCCGGGGCGTCGTTCGCCGTCGTGCTCGCCGTCTACCTCTTCGGGTTGCAGAACCCGCTCCAGTACCTGTGGTTCGCGTTTGCGGGCGCGGCGGCCGCCGGGGTGCTCGTGTTCGGGCTGTCGAGCCTCGGCCGCGGCTCCGGCAACCCCCTCACCCTCGCGCTGGCCGGCCAAGGGGTGACGATCTTCCTCGCCGCGATGACCACCGCGGTCGCGTTGTCCGACAAGCAGTCGCTGGACGTGCTGCGGTTCTGGAACGCGGGTTCCGTGCAGGGCGTCGGGTTCGACGTGATCGGGATCGCGGCGGTCTTCGTCGGCGCCGGACTCGTGCTGGCGCTGCTCAACCTGCCGACGATCAACCTGCTCAACCTCGGTGACGACGTCGCGCGCGGGCTCGGCGTGAACATCGTGGCGGGGCGCACGGTCGGCGTCGTCGCGGTCACGTTGCTCGCCGGTGCGGCCACGGCGGCGTGCGGGCCGATCGCGTTCCTGGGACTGATGGTCGCGCACGTCGCGCGGTGGATGACCGGGCCGGACTACCGCTGGCTGGTGCCGTACGCGGGGGTGCTCGGCGCGGTCGTGCTGCTGGCAGGCGACATCGCGGGACGGCTCGTCGTGCGGCCGGCCGAGCTCCAGGCAGGCATCGTCATCGCCCTCATCGGCGCACCGTTCTTCGCGGCGCTGGTCTGGCTCGGGAAGTTCAGGCAGGCATGAGCACACAGATGCACCCCGGTGTCCGCGTCGCAGGGTGGTCGTGGGTCTGGCGGCCGTGGATCGTGCTCGTCACGGTGGTCCTCGCGGCGCTGACGTTCCTCGTCTTCTGCGTGTCGATCTCGGTCGGCGACTTCACGATCGAGCTGTCCGCGGTGTTCAGGACGCTGATCGGGCAAGGCGAGCGCGTGGACGAGTTCGTGATCATGGACCTGCGGATGCCGCGTGCGCTCGTCGGCCTGATCGTCGGCGTGGCGCTCGGGATCTCCGGCGCGCTGACCCAGTCCATCGCGCGCAACCCGTTGGCCAGTCCCGACGTTCTCGGCATCACCGGCGGTGCCAGCGCCACGGCCGTCTTCGTCGTCACGGCGAGCGGCGGCGCGGCGGTGTCGAGCACGATCGGACTGCCCGCGGCCGCGCTCACCGGCGGGCTGCTGACCGGGCTGCTCGTGTACTTCCTGGCGTGGCGCCGGGGAATCGACGGCTTCCGGCTGATCCTCATCGGTGTCTCGGTCAGCGCGGTCATGCAGGCGCTCACGACGTGGCTGCTGGTGCTGGCCGACATCCGTGACGTCGCCCGCGCTCAGTCCTGGCTCGTCGGGTCGCTCGACTCGCGGTCGTGGACCGAGGTGTGGACCACGCTGTGGATCACTCTCGCCCTGGTCGCCGTGGTGCTGGTGATCGCCTTCCAGCTCCAGCCGATGCACTTCGGTGACGATGTCGCAGCTGGCCTCGGTGTTCGGTACACGGCCGTGCGAGCGGTTCTTCTTCTGTGCGCAGTACTTCTCGCCGGTGTCGCGGTCTCCGCCGCCGGCCCGGTTCCGTTCGTCGCACTGGTCGCCCCGCAGATCACGATGCGGCTGCTGCGCTCCCCCGTTCCGCCGTTGATCGCTTCGGGTCTGTTCGGCGCGTTGCTGCTCATCGGCTCGGACTTGATCGCACGAATCGTGCTGCCCAACGACATGCCTGTCGGCGTGGTGACTGCCATCATCGGCGGCCCGTTCCTCGTTTACCTCCTGGTGCGCGCAAACCTCAAACGCGCAGCCTGAAACTCCGCGGTGAACACGCGCGGGGCACCCAACATCGCTGGATGCCCCGCACCGAGCCCCTGTCCCGACCGCACTCACCCCCACGGGTCCGGCGGACAGGCTCTCGCCCGGAGGTCAGCAGCGGAAGGTGCTGCCGCGCTCGGACAGGTAGTAGTCAGAGATCCACCCCTGGTAGGTGGGCCCGCCGTTGTTGTAGAGCACGTGGCTCCACGTGCTCACACCGTTGACGGAGTCGCCGGGCACGAAACAGTCGAGCGCGACCCAGTGACCCCACGGCACTCGGATGATCAGCCCGCAGCCGCCCGACGCGCCGGTCCGCATGGCGACGCCGCTGTAGCCGCTGACCCGGTTGACCACCTGCGAGCTCTTCGGGTCGACGTTCGACCAGCCCTGACCACAGGCCGCCGAAACTCCCGCCGGCGAGGCGTTCGCCTGGACCACCGCGCCACTGCCCAGAACCAGCGCCAGGCTCGCGCCGGCCACGGCGGCTGATCGCAACAGTTTCCTCATGATCTCTTCCCCCTTCACCCGTGCCCCATCACACCGAGAACACGGTCGCAGTAGCCGCTGTGCCGCCAACAGGTCGTACACCGGCAACTGACCGGCAACTTCTCCGCCCGCGCGAGCGAAGAGTGTGGAAGTGTCGTCCTCCGGGCGTGGGAGGGGTCGTGTTCGGCGAGATCGTGCGGGCGCATCGGCAACGGCTGGGTGCCACTCAGGCGGAGCTGGCGGAACGGACCGGGCTGAGCGAACGCAATCTCCGCAACATCGAATCGGGCCGGATCACCACACCGCGGGCGAGCACGGTGCGGCAGCTCGCGGACGCGTTCGCCCTGTACGGCGAAGATCGGGAGCGGTTTCTCCGTGCGGCGTCGAACACTCGGACCAACAGCCCGCCCGAGTTCACGTCCGGCTGGCCGTCGCCCGCACAACTACCCGCCGACGTCGCGGGATTCACCGGGCGCACCGACGAGATGCGGGTGCTCACCGCGTGGTTGGAGGACCACGCCCAGGCCGTTGTCGTCACCGGCACCGCGGGCGTCGGCAAGACAGCGCTCACCGTGCACTGGGCGCACCGGGTGGCCGACAGGTTCCCCGACGGCCATCTCCACATCGACCTGCGCGGTCACACGGCCGGTCCGCAACTGCACGCTCATGACGCCCTGGCGCGATTCCTGCGCGCTCTCGGCATCGCGCCGACGAGCGTGCCCGTGGACACGGACGAAGCCGCGGCGCTGTACCGCAGCCTGCTCGCCGACCGGCGGATGCTCGTGCTCGTGGACAACGCGGCGCGCAGCGACCAGGTTCGTCCTCTCCTTCCCGGGCAAGGCAGATCGCTGACCGTGGTCACCAGCCGCAACGAGCTCGCGGGGCTCACCGCGCGCGACGGCGCGCGGCATCTCGCCGTGAACGTGTTCAGCTCAACGGATGCGGAGGTCCTGCTGTCCCGCCTGCTGGGCGAGAACAGGGTCAGCGCCGAACCGGACTCGACGCGCGAGCTCGCCCGGCTGTGCGGCAACCTGCCGTTGGCCCTGCGGATCGCCGCCGCCAACCTCACGAGCACGCGGACCCACACCATCGGCTCCTACGTCGCCCGCCTCAACACGGGCGACCGGCTGACGATGCTGCAGGTCGCCGACGACCCCGACGCCGCCGTGCAGGCCGCCTTCGACCTCTCCTACGACGCGGTGCCCGCCCCGGCCCAACGGCTGTTCCGGCTGCTCGGGCTGCTTCCCGGCCCCGACTTCACGCCGGGAGCCGCGGCGGCGATCGCCGGCGCCTCCCGGGAGTCCATCCAGCCTCCGCTCGACGACCTCGTTCGCGCCCACCTCGTGGCGTTGCACCAACCGGACCGCTACACGTTCCACGACCTCCTGCGCCTGCACGCCCGGCGCTGCGCCGCCGCAGCGGAAACCGAGCACGAACGCCACTCCGCCGTGCACCGGTTGCTCGACTGGTACTGCGACACCGCTCTTGACGCCGTCGAACTGCTGTACCCGCAGAAACTCCGCCTACCGCAACCAGTTCGGCACTCGCGGCCACCTGAGTTCGCCAGCGATGCCGCCGCGCTGGCATGGCTCGACGCTGAACGCCTCAACCTGGTCGCCGCGGTCCTGCACACGGCCGAACACGGACCGCGCGACGCGGCATGTCGGCTCGCGGACATCCTTCGCGCGTACTTCTTCCACACCCTGCACCTGGTCGACTGGCTCGCCGTCGCGGAAACCGCCGAAGCAGCCGCGCGTGCCGACGGCAACCAACGCGCGCAGGCGGCAGCCCACCTCAGCCTCGCGGACCTGCACTGGCGCCGCGGAGAACACCGCCGGGCCACCGAACACACCACGTGGGCCTTGCGACACGCCGTCGACACCGGCTGGGCAGAAGGCGAAGCGGCCGTGCACGGCACGTTGGGCGGCATCTGCTGGCGTTCCGGCGAACTCGACGCCGCAATCGACCACCTGCAGCAGGCGCTGGCACTCAACCGTCGCACCGGGCGACTCACCGGCCAAGCCATCAACCTCAGCAACCTCGGCCTCATCCGCGCGGAACGCGGAGACCTGACGGCGGCCAGGGACCACCACATCGCCGCACTCGCACTGCACGCGGGAATCGAAGGCAACGCCGGCCACGCCGTCGCCCTGATCAACCTCGGCGAGACCGAATACCTGATGGGCGACATCCCGCGCAGCATCGAACTGCTGACCGAGGCCGTCACGCGCACCCACGAGGTCGGCGACCGAGTCCACGAAGCGGAAGCGCTGCGCTGCCTGGCAACCGCCCGCTGCGACCTCGGGCAACACCAGGAAGCCCTCGACCTCGTCGACCGAGCGCGAGCATGCCTGGTGGACAAGGACTTCCGGCGCGGCGAGGCCGAGATCCTCACCTCGCTGGCCACGATCCTCGCGAGGCAGGGCCAGCACCGCCGGGCGATTCTCCACTACCAGCAGGCACTGGCCGTCTCCCGCCACAGCGGCGACCGCCATCCGGAGAACACCGCCCTCCTGGGACTGGCCGACGCGCACCTCCACCTCGGCGACCTCGACAGCGCCGCCTCGGTCGCCACCGAGGCACTCACCACGGCACGCCGCGCGGGTTTCCGAGTCCTCGAAGGGCAGGCAGAGGAACTGCTCGCTCGCCTGGCACACCGCCGAAACCAGCGGACCACCGCCCTCGCACACGCGGAGAAAGCCCTGGCCCTGCACAAACGATGCGGCTGCGCACCCGCGGAGACCCGCGTCCGGGCCCTGCTCTCCGACGTTCTACAAGAGCGACCACAGGACTCATCGCCACAGGTGCAGCGAGATCGGGCGGCAAGGCGATCTCACGGTCAATGACGACCGGGGGGTTCGAAGGCTCAGTCATCCGGACCGGAATCGTGCTGCCGAACGACATGCCCGCAGGCGCGGTGACGACCATCATCGGCGACCCATTCCTCGTTTACCTTCCGGTGCGCGCAAACCTCAAACGCGCAGCCTGAGGCAATCGAACGCATCGAAACGGATGTCGATTCGAATAAACCGAACACGGCTCGATTCCATCGAACGCATTCGACAACGCCGCAGGTCGTCTCGTATGGCAGGGCAAGCTGCCTCTTGTAGATTCGACACCCGTCTGGCAATCTCACGAAGCAGTGTTAGCGCTAACACAATTCCGTGTTCACGCTGACCAATTGGAGCTACGGCAAATCCGTGGGGACGCGACAACGGCAATGCCGCCTTGGTGAATTGTCGAGGAGGATCACTGTGGATTCGATGGACCAAGTCCCGCGCCGCCGCGGGACCCGTTTCCGGCGTGGCCGGTGGGCGTCGGTGCTGAACCCCGTGCTCGCCACCGTGCTCGTGGCCGGCGCGGCGGTCGCGCTCACTCCGAGCGCGGCGTCGGCGGCGACCGTCGACACGAGCGCGTGGTACGTGCTCGTGAACCGCAACAGCGGCAAGGCGATGGACGTCGCGAGCGCGTCGACGGCCGACGGAGCGGCGGTCCACCAGTGGTCCCGCCACGACGGCGGGAACCAGCAGTGGCAGTTCGTGGACTCCGGTGGCGGCTACTACCGGTTGAAGTCGAAGAACTCCGGCAAGGTCCTCGACGTCGCCGGTCTGTCGGCCGCGGACGGCGCGAAGGTCCAGCAGTGGACGGATCTCAACGGCACCAACCAGCAGTTCCGGCTCGCGGACTCCGACGGCGGGTACGTCCGGCTGATCAACCGCAACAGCGGCAAGAGCGTCGAGGTGACGGGCCTGTCGACCGCGGACGGGGCGGCCGTCGTGCAGTACGGCGACTGGAACGGCGCCAACCAGCAGTGGCAACTCGTCCGCGTGGGCGACACGGGCGGATCGTGCCGGCTTCCGTCGAGCTACCGCTGGTCGTCGACGGGCGCGCTGGCGACGCCGAAGTCGGACTGGGTGTCGCTCAAGGACTTCACCAACGTCGTCTACAACGGCAAGCACCTGGTCTACGGCTCGACGGTGGACAAGACCGGGCAGCACTACGGCTCGATGAACTTCGGGACGTTCACGAACTGGTCGGACATGGCCTCCGCGCCGCAGAACACGATGAACCTCGGCACCGTCGCACCCACCCTGTTCTACTTCGCCCCGAAGAACATCTGGGTGCTCACCTACCAATGGGGCCCGACGACGTTCAGCTACCTCACGTCGAGCGACCCCACCAACGCCAACGGGTGGTCGGCACCGCAGGAGCTCTTCTCCGGCAACATCCCCGGCGGCGGCGCCCTCGACCAGACGATCATCGGTGACGGCACGAACATGTACATGTTCTTCGCCGGTGACAACGGCAACATCTACCGCGCCAGCATGCCGATCGGGAACTTCCCCGGCAGCTTCGGCACGAACTACACGACGATCATGAGCGACACGGTGGAGAACCTGTTCGAGGGGGTCGAGGTCTACAAGGTCAAGGACCAGAACCAGTACCTCATGCTCGTCGAGGCGCAGGGCAACAGGGGGCGCTACTTCCGTTCGTTCACGTCCAGCAGCCTCGGCGGCACGTGGACCGTGCAGGCCGGCACCGAGAGCAACCCGTTCGCCGGCAAGGCCAACAACGACGCCACGTGGACCAACGACATCAGCCACGGCGACCTCGTGCGCGCCAACCCCGACCAGACCAAGACCATCGACCCGTGCAACCTGCAGTTGCTGTACCAGGGACGCAACCCGAGTTCGGACGGCCAGCCGTACAACTCGCTGCCCTGGCGGCCAGGCGTGCTGACGCTCCAGCGCTGACCGCCTGACACGAACCGACCGGCGTCCTCACCAGGAGAGGGCGCCGGTCGCGGTTAGGTAAGGTTTCCCTATGACCGCGCTGCGCAACGATGTCGCCCGGCTGGGTGCCGAGGGCGTCACGGTCGGGTACGCCGACCGCGTCGTGCTCGACAACCTCGACGTCTCCATCCCGACCGGGGTGATCACCACGGTCATCGGACCCAACGGCTGCGGCAAGTCCACGCTGCTGCGCACGCTGTCCCGGCTGCTCAAACCGCGCCAGGGCACCGTGCTCCTGGACGGTCACGACATCGCGCGGCTCAGGACGAAGGACGTCGCGAAGCGGATGGGCCTGCTCCCGCAGACCCCGATCGCGCCGGAGGGCCTCACCGTCGCCGACCTGGTCGCGCGCGGCCGGCACCCGCACCAGAACTGGGTGCGTCAGTGGTCGAGCGACGATGCGGACGTCGTCGCCAAAGCGTTGCAGATGACCGGGGTCGCCGACCTCGCGCACCGCCCGGTCGACTCACTCTCGGGCGGTCAGCGGCAGCGGGTGTGGATCTCCATGACACTCGCCCAGGGCACCGACCTGTTGCTGCTCGACGAGCCGACGACGTACCTCGACCTCGCGCACGCGATCGACGTGATCGACCTCGTCGACGACCTCCACGAGGGCGGCTGCACGATCGTCATGGTCCTGCACGACCTCAACCTGGCCGTTCGCTACAGCGACAACCTGATCGTGATGAAGGCCGGGTCGATCGTCGCGCAGGGGCATCCGAGCGACGTGATCACGAGCGACCTGCTGCTGGACACGTTCGGCCTCCAGGCGAAGGTCATCGACGACCCGGTCAGCGAGCGGCCGTTGATCGTGCCGATCGGGCGGACTCACGTGACATCGAAGAGTGACCAAGGACTAGGTTAGCCTGCCCTAACTGGGTGATAAGGTTCGGCTGTCCTAATTTCCACCGCCGCGTGGACAGCGAGAACGAGGTGCCGAATGGGCCAGCGAACGACCATGACCTGGAAGCGATTGACCGCCGTGGCAGCAGCCGTGCTGGTCGGCGCCGGCGTCCTCGCCGGGTGTGGTTCGTCCGCGCCCACGTCGACTCCTGACGCGAACAACGCCTCCGGTGGCACGTTCCCGACCAAGGTCGAGCACTTCTTCGGCGAGACGGAGATCAAGGAAGCGCCCAAGCGCGTCGTCTCCCTCGGCTACACCGACGACCAGACGATGCTCGCGCTGGGCGTCGTCCCGGTCGGCATGGTCGACCAGTACCCGAACCCCGAGGGCAAGAAGCCCGACATCAACACCCAGTGGGCCTGGGTGAAGGACAAGTGGGGTTCGACCACGCCCGAGGTCGTCATGAAGAACGGTGACACCGAGCCGAACTACGAGAAGATCGCGCAGCTGCGCCCCGACCTGATCGTCGCCGTGTACTCCGAGGCCGACCAGGCCTGGTACGACAAGCTGAGCAAGATCGCCCCGACGGTCGGCCGCACCAAGGCCGAGAAGGAGCCGTTCAGCGCGAAGTGGCAGGACAACGCGCTGCAGGTCGCCAAGGCGATCGGCAAGGGTGACGAGGGCGCCAAGATGATCAAGGCCATCGACGACAAGATGGCGGAGGCCAAGAAGGCGAACCCGGGCTGGGCGAACGAGACCGCGGTCGTCACGTCCTGGTACAAGGACGCCGTCGCGCCGTTCACCACCACCGACGTGCGCGGCCAGCTGCTGACCGGCATCGGCTTCAAGGGCAACACGAAGATCGACGAGATCGCGGGCGGCAAGTTCTACACGACGCTGTCGCCGGAGCGCATGGACCTCATGAACGTCGACCGCATCTTCGTGATCGCCGACGAGGCCGACCAGAAGTCGCTGAAGAACTTCCAGCTCTTCGCGAACCTGCCCGCGGTCAAGGCCGGCAAGGTCCACTGGCTGCTCGACAGCGAGGGTCCCGCCATCGGTGCCGCGATGTCGCAGGCGACGCTCGCGTCCATGCCGTACGCGGTCGACGAGCTGGTGAAGTCGGCCAAGTCCGCCGGCTGATCTCCACCCACCGAAAGGTCTCCCTCGTGACCACGAGTGTCTCCGCCGTGCCCGCGAACGTCCTGCGCACGGCAACCGGGCGGGAGGCCTGCTGGTGGGTGCTCGACCACTGCCGTTCCGCTCCCGGCCTGCCGATCGCCACCGTGCTGGCGACGGTGGCCGGGGCGGTGCTGCAGATCGTCCCGGTGTTCCTGCTGGGCACCGTGGTCGACGGGATCGTGCAGGGCCGCGACGCCTCGATCCTGTGGACGATCGGCATCGCCACGGTCGTGGCCGCGCTGGCCGGCGCGGTCATGACCGCGGTCTCGACCTACCTGGTAGGCCGGGTCGGCGCGGAAATGCTGGCCAGGCTTCGAGAAGGTGCGGTCCGCGCGGTGCTCGGGATGCCGAGCGCGCGGATCGAGCAGGTCGGCCGCGGTGACGTGCTGTCCCGCGTGGGTGACGACGTCGCCGTCATCTCCAAGGGTTTCCGCACGGCGATTCCGACGATCTTCTCGGCGGCCGTGCTGGTCGTCATCGCGACCGCGGGCATGTTCGGGCTCGACTGGCGCCTCGGTGTCGCCGGGGCCTGCGCGCTTCCCGCGTACGCGCTGGCGTTGCGCTGGTACCTGCCCCGTTCGCAGCCGCTCTACCGGGCGCGTTCCGAGGCGCAGGCCGACCGCGCGCAGGCGTTGATCAGCGGTCTCGACGGCATCGCCACCGTGCGCGCCTACCGCCTGGAGAACGTGTTCCGGGACAGGGTGACGGCGGAGTCGTGGCGGGTGCGCAACATCGGCATCGACGTGTTCCGCTTCTTCGGCCGGTTCATCGGCAGGGAGAACCGCGCGGAGTTCATCGGCCTCGGGCTGATCATCGTGGTCGGGTACTTCCTGGTGACCAACGGGCAGTCGTCGCTCGGCCAGGTTTCCGTTGCGGCGCTGCTGTTCCACAAATTGTTCGTGCCGCTCGGCCTGATCATGGCCTTCTTCGACGAGGCGCAGAAGTCCGGTGCGGGGCTCACGCGACTCGTCGGTGTGCTCACCGAATCCGACGGTGACGAGCTCGTCCGCAGCGCGGTCGCGGTCGACGCCGACGCGCAACCGCTTCCGGTGTCGGTGCGCGGGGTTTCCTTCCGCTATCCCGAATCCGAGCACGACGTGCTGCTGGACATCGACCTCGAGATCCCCGCCGGAACCTCGCTCGCGCTGGTCGGCGCGACCGGTGCGGGCAAGACGACGCTGGCCGCACTCGTCGCCGGCACGGACACCCCGCAGCTCGGGTCCGTGCACATAGGACAGACGAACCTCGCCGACGTCGACGAGGCGGGTGCTCGCGCGTTGGTCAGCATTCTGACGCAGGAAGCGCACGTCTTCGCCGGTCCGCTCGCGGAAGATCTGCGTTTGGCAGCACCGGATGCGACCGACGACGAGCTGATGGACGCACTGCGCACGGTCGGCGCCGACACGTGGGTCGAAGCGTTGCCTTCCGGGCTCCAGACCGATGTCGGCGAGGGCGGTGAACGGCTCGACGTGACCAAGATCGCCCAGATCGCGCTGGCCAGGCTCGTGCTCGGCCGCTCCCCCGTCGTGGTGCTCGACGAGTCGACGGCGGAGGCGGGCAGCCAGGGCGCCGCCGCGCTCGAACGGGCCGCGCTGGCCGCCTGTCGTGGCCGCACCACGCTTCTCGTCGCCCACCGGCTGACCCAGGCGATCGCGGCGGACCGGATCGCCGTGCTGGACGGCGGGCGCGTGCTGGAGCAGGGCACGCACGAAGAACTCGTGGCGCGTGACGGGCGTTACGCGGCTCTTTGGGCCGCTTGGCGATTCGGATCATCGGCCACTTAGGTTAGGCTCACCTTCATGGAACAGGTGCTGCTTTCGACCGACCGGATCGCCTCTGTTCGGCGCCGTGCCGGTGAGTACCCGCAGCGGACGATCGCCGTCGCGAGTGCGGTGGCGCTGACGCACTGGGCGAACCCCGCACTCGAGGTCGACGGGCTCGATCTCACCCCTGCGACGCTGTTCGGGGATCTGCTCGTCTGGGCCGACAAGGGGCAGCGGTGGGACGTCGTCGAAGGAGCTGACGGCTGGCGGATTCCACTGCCTTCCGGCGTCGATCCGGTTGCGGCACAGCGCACTCTCGACGACCTCGCCGAGTTCCCGAACCGCGCCATCGGCACGCTGACGTCCCAGACGGCCGAGGAGCGCCTCGCGGACCTGGCCCGGTGGAACGACAACGAGTTCCCGCGCGAACGGCCGAGCATCGTCGAGCTGTTCCGTGAGCAGGCCCGCCTGCGGCCGGAGGCGGTCGCGATCAACGACGGCGACCGCGCGTTCACCTACGGCGAGGCGCTGGCCCGTTCCAACCAGCTCGCCCGCCACCTGCTCGAACGCGGTCTGGGGAGCGAGCAGGTCGTCGGCATCTCGCTGGACCGCTCGGCCGAGATGGTGATCAGCCTGCTCGCCGTGCTGCAGGCCGGGGCCGCGTTCGTGCCACTGGACCCGCAGTGGCCGGCCTCCCGCCGCGAGTCCGTGATCACCGACGCCCAGGTCGTCCTGCTCCTCGGCACCGGCGGGGAGGGCGAGCCCGAAGCGGTCGCGGTCGACCTCGACGCGTGGGGTTTCTCCGACTACTCCGTCGAACCCACCGACGTCACGATCCTCGGTCCACAGCTCGCGTACGTGATGTTCACGTCCGGTTCGACCGGCCGCCCCAAGGGCGCGATGATCCGGCACGAGGCGATCAGCGAACGCCTGCTGTGGCAGGTCAACCAGATCCTCCACTTCGGACACAGCGACGCTTCCCTGTTCAAGGCGCCGCTGTCGTTCGACATCTCGATCAACGAGATCTTCCTGCCGCTGGTTTGCGGCGGCAGGACCGTGGTCGTGCGGTCGGGCGGCGAACGCGACCCGCACCACCTGCTGCACACGATCGCCCGTCACCGCGTGACGTTCGTGTACCTGGTGTCGTCGATGCTGGACGTGCTGCTGAACATCTCGGGCGAGGGTGAGCTGGACAGCCTGCGGCACGTGTGGTGCGGCGGCGAGGTGCTCACTCCCGAGCTGTACGACAGGTTCCGCACGCAGCTCGACATCCCGATGTACCACGGGTACGGCCCGGCCGAGGCCACGATCGGCGTCTCGCACGTGATCTACCGCGGCGAGGCGGAGCGGCTGTCGACGTCGATCGGCAAGGCCAACCCGAACACCGACCTCTACGTGCTCGACGACCAGCTGCGCCCCTGTCCTCCCGGCGTCGGCGGTGAGCTGTACATCGGTGGTTTCCTGCTGGGCCGCGGCTACGTGAACGCGCCTGGCCTGACGGCGTCGCGGTTCGTCGCGAACCCGTTCGCCGCGGACGGCTCGCGCCTCTACCGGACCGGTGACCTGGCGCGGTTCGCGCCGGACGGGTCGCTCGACTTCCTCGGGCGCGTCGACAACCAGGTCAAGATCCGCGGCATGCGGCTGGAGCTGGAGGACGTCGAGGTCGCGCTCGCCGAGCACCCGCGGGTCCGCCACACCTGTGTCGTGGTCAGGAAGAACTCGGCGGGCGGCAACTACCTCGTCGGGTACGTCGTGCCGGCCGGCTCCTTGACCGCGGACGAGGTGAAGCAGTGGGCGACTGAGCACCTGGTCGAGTACATGGTGCCCGCGCACATCGTGGTGATGAGCGAGTTCCCGTTGACCCCCAACGGAAAGCTCGACCGCCGCGCCCTGCCGGAACCGACCGTCGAGACCGGGCCGGTCACCGCGGCCGCCAACGACGTCGAGGCCGCTGTCT
Organism: Lentzea aerocolonigenes; assembly: GCF_000974445.1. Lineage (GTDB taxonomy): Bacteria > Actinomycetota > Actinomycetes > Mycobacteriales > Pseudonocardiaceae > Lentzea > Lentzea aerocolonigenes. Next base: position 228,703 of record NZ_BBOJ01000018.1, on the reverse strand, counting down.
GCGCCGCCGTCGCGTCGGTGCTGCGGGTCGAGCAGGTCGGCGCCGACCAGGACTTCTTCGAGCTGGGCGGCGACAGCATTCTCGCGATCTCGCTGCTGTCGGCGTTGCGGGCCGAGGGCATCTTCGTCACCGCCACCCAGATCTTCGTCAACCGCACTCCGCGCGCGCTGGCCGCCGTCGCGTCGCTCGACGGCGCCTCGACCGTCGACCACGACGACGTTCCCACGGGTCCGGTGGCGGGTCTGCCGATCGTGCAGTGGCTCGGGGAGACCACGGACGCCGTCGACGGGTTCGTGCAGTCGGTCGTGCTCAACACCCCTGCCGCTTTGACCGCGGATGCGCTCACCCGGATCCTCGACGCCGTGGTGGCGCGGCACGACATGTTGCGCGCCAGGCTGGTGCGGGGCGAGCGCTGGTCGTTCGACATCCCCGCGGACGGTCGTGCGTTGTGGGAGGAGAGCAACACGCCGTTGGAGGAGTGCGTCGCGGCGGCGACCGAGGGGCTGAACCCCGACGCGGGGATCATGCTGCGCGCGGTGTGGCGTTCCGAGGTTCGTCAGCTCGTGATCGTGATTCACCACGTGGTGATCGACGGTGTGTCGTGGCGCATCCTGTTCGACGACCTCGCATTGGCGTGGCAGCAGGTCTCTTCCGGTGCGGCCGTTGAGCTCCAGCCGGTCGGGACGTCGTTCCGCCGCTGGACACAGCTGCTGGAGCAGACGGACTACTCGGCGGACCGCTCGTACTACCAACGCGCGCTGCCGGGTGTGGACCAGCTGATCGGGCGGCGGGAGCTTTCCGAGTCCGATGTCGTGGCGGGCGAACAGGTTCGCACGGTCACCGTCGGTGCCGCCGCGACCGCCGCGCTGCTCGGTGACGTGCCCGCGTTGTTCCACGCCAAGGTCAACGACGTGCTGCTGACCGGTCTCGCGGTCGCGCTGGCCCGGTGGCGGCGGGACAACGGGCAGGACCAGACGTTCGCGCACGTCGAGCTGGAGGGTCACGGCCGGGAGGGCCGGTTCGTGCCGCTCGACCCGGACCTGTCGCGCACGGTCGGCTGGTTCACCACGTTGTTCCCGGTGACGGTGGATCCGGGGTCCGGCGACGATCTCGCGGTGGCGTTGAAGCGCGTCAAGGAAGACCTCGCACGGGTGCCGAGCAACGGTGTCTCGTACGGCGCGCTGAAGTACTTGGGGAACAACGCTTTCTCCTCGCCACTGCCTCAGGTGCTGTTCAACTACCTCGGCCGGTTCGGTGGTGGCACGACCGGCGACTGGCAGCTCGCGGAGAACGCGGGCCAGCTCGGCGAGAAGCGTGATCCCGCGATGAGGCTGCCACGGGCGCTGGAGTTCAACGCCTCCGCCGAACCGGGTGCGGACGGCGAGCTGGAGCTGGTCACCGTCATCTCGTGGCCGTCGGGCGTGTTCCTGGACGCCGACATCGCGAAGATCGGCTCGTACTTCGTCGAGGCGATGGAGGGCCTGGCCGCGTTGACCCGCGGTGGCCACTCCCCCAGCGACTTCGACCTGGTGTCGTTGACCCAGGCCGACGTCGACTCCCTCGACAGCCCTGCGCTGCGCGACGTCCTGCCGCTGACGCCGTTGCAGGAGGGCATGTACTTCCACTCGGTCTTCGACGACGAGTCCGCGCACCGGTACGTCGAGCAGCAGCTGCTGACGCTGTCCGGATCGGTGGACGCGCGCAGGCTCGAAACGGCCGCGACCCGGGTGCTGGAGTTGTTCCCGAATCTCGCCGCGCGGTTCGTCGCGCTGCCCGACGGCCGGGTCGTCTCGGTGCTGGAGTCGGGGGTCTGCCCCGAGTTCTCCACTGTGGACGGTCAGGGCATGACCGACGAGGAGGTCCAGGCGTTCGCCGAGCAGGACCGCGTCGCCGGGTTCGACCTCGCCCGCGGTCCGTTGATGCGCTACACGCTGATCCGCACGGCTCCGCAGCGGTACGTCCTGGTGCAGACCGTGCACCACATCATCGCGGACGGCTGGTCGGTGCCGCCGATGCTGCGCGCGTTGCTGGCCGAGTACGACGCGCCGGGTTCTGTGCACACACGCGGCAGTTACGCCGACTACGTGCGCTGGCTCGTCCGGGCCGACGCGGCGGAGAGCGACCGCGTCTGGGCGTCGGAGCTCGCCGGTTTGCCGGGTCCGTCACTGGTCGCCGAAGGTCACGAGCCTTCGGAACGCTTCGCTGACACCGCAATCGAGGCACCTTCGGGCTTCGACAAGATGTTGAAGGCGGCCGGAGTTCCCCTGAGCGTGGCCGTGCACAGCGCGTGGGGCGTGACGCTCGGCGGGATTCTGGAGAGCCAGGACGTCGTGTTCGGGTCGACGGTGTCGGGCCGTGACGCGGACGTGCCCGGGATCGACTCGATGGTCGGCCTGTTCATCAACACGATTCCGGTGCGTGCCAAGTGGTCCGGCGGTACGAGCGCGGGCGAGCTGCTGGCTTCCGTGCAGCGGCACCAGACCGCCGTCCTGCCGCACCAGCACGTCTCGCTCTCCCGGATCGGCCGGCAGGCGGCGTTCGACACCCTGGTCGTGTTCGACATCGCGCTGGACGTGTCCGAGTTCGGCTGCGACGGCTTCGAGATCACCGGTGTGGTGAACGAGGGCGCGCCGCACTACCCGTTGACCATCGAGGTCCAGCGCGACCACGACGGTTCGCTGCGGTTCAACCTGATCTACGACACGCTCGTGGTGCGGGAGTCGGGCGCGCAACGGATCGTGCGCGCGTTCGTCGACACGCTCACCGGGCTGTTGACGGGTGATTCCATTCCGGTTCCTGTCCTCGCGGACACGCGTGTCGGCGCGGACATCACGCCGGTGACTCTGGCGCAGCTCTTCGACCGGGCCGCTCTGCGCGACCCGGCCGCGACCGCCGTGACCTTCTGCCGCCTCGACGGCACGTCCGAGTCGATGACCTACGACGAGCTCGCGGAGGCCAAGACCCGGCTGGCGGCGACGTTGCAGGCGTGCGGCGTCGGCCCGCACACGAGGGTGGCCGTCGCTCTGCCGCGGTCGCTGGAGCAGGTCACCGCGCTGATCGCGATCGTGTCGGCCGGTGCCGCGTACGTGCCGCTCGACCTCGCCTACCCGGACGACCGCCTGGAGTTCGTGCTCGCGGACGCCGCTCCCCAGGTGGCGCTGGTGGAACCGGGTCAGCAGGACCGTTTCTCCGCGATGCTCGCGCGTGCGGGCGTCTCGGCTCGTGTGCTCTCGACCGACGACGTGGTGCCCGGCTCGTTCGTGGAACCTGTCTCGGACTGGCGCCACCCGGCGTACCTGATCTACACGTCCGGCTCGACCGGGCGCCCCAAGGGCGTCGTGGTGTCGCACGAGAACGTGGTCTCGCTGCTCGTGAACACCGCGCCGGAGATGGAGTTCGGCCCGTCCGACGTGTGGACGCAGTTCCACACCTACTCGTTCGACGTGGCGGTGTGGGAGCTGTGGGGCGCGCTGACCCACGGCGGTCAGCTGATCGTGCCCGAACACAGCCTCACCCGGTCGCCGGTGGACTTCCGGGCGCTGGTGCTCGACCGCGGAGTCACAGTCCTGTGCCAGACGCCGTCGGCGTTCTACCAGTTCATCGACGCGGATCTGCATGCTGCTTCTCCGCTTTCCGCGCTGCGACGGGTGATCTTCGCCGGCGAGGCCCTGGACCTGGGACGTCTGCGCGGCTGGGTCGAGCGCTACGGCGCCGACCGCCCCGAGCTGGTCAACATGTACGGCATCACCGAGACCACCGTCCACACCACGTACCGGCTGCTGGAAGACCGCGACTTCGGCCTCGAGGTCAGCCCGATCGGCGGCCCGATCGCGGGCCTGTGGTGCTACCTGCTCGACGAGTTCCTCCGCCCGGTGCCGCCGGGCGTGGTCGGCACGATCTACGTCGCAGGCCCGCAGGTCACGTTGGGCTACATCGGCCGACCGGGTCTGACGGCGTCGCGGTTCGTCGCGGACCCGTTCGCGGGCGACGGCTCCCGGATGTACCACTCGGGAGACCTGGCTCGCCGCAACCTGGACGGTGAGCTGGAGTTCCTCGGCCGCGCCGATCTCCAGGTGCAGCTCAAGGGTTTCCGCATCGAGCTGGGCGAGGTGGAGTCGGCGATCCTCTCAGTGCCTGGGGTCGTGGACGTCGCCGTGACGGTGGCGGACACCGCCGACCACCTGGTCGCGCACGTGGTGGGCAAGCCTTCTGTGGATGTTCTTGCCGCTGCGGGGAGCAAGCTGCCGGTGCACATGGTGCCGCAGCGGGTTCTTTTCCTGGATGCGCTGCCGCTGACCGTGAACGGCAAGCTCGACCGTCGGGCGCTGGTTGAAGGATCTCGGCTGTCGGACTACTCCCCGCCTGTTGCCGTTTCGGAAGCTCCGGCGCTTTCCTCGCTGGTGGAGATCTTCGCGGCGGCGCTGCCGGGGTCTTTGGTGAACGCGGACACCGACTTCTTCGCGGCCGGTGGGGACAGCATCATCGCGATCGGGGTGGTGAACCGTGCCCGCGCACACGGTCTGCGGTTCACTCCCCGCGACCTCTTCCTGCACAAGTCCCCCCGCGCTCTCGCCGCGCACGTGGGGGCCCTTCGTACTCTCGGTGAGTACGAAAGCTCCCCGCGTACTCTCGAAACAGCGGCGGACGGGCCGGTGGTGCCGACGCCGATCGTCTTGCGGCAGCGGGAGCTGGGGGGCGAGCTCCGGCTGTTCGCGCAGGCTCGGCAGCTGCCGTGTTCGAGTCTGGAGGAGGCGCAGCGGGCCGCGGAGGCCGTGGTCGCGGCCCATGCGGCGCTGCGGATGCGGTTGACGGTCGAGCACGGGGTCTGGTCGCTCGGAATCGATCCCGACTGGCAGGCCCCCTGGGGGGATCGGGTCCCCACTCCTATCGTCTCAAACGGGTCTGACAGTTCTGACGATCCGCAGGTGGCCGCCGCGGTCGGCGCTGGCTCGGCGACCGCAGGCACGGCGAGCACCGGCACGAGGGCCAACGCCCTGCCGGCCAGCCGGATTCCCGTCGTCCTCGCCACCACCGACGACCCCGAGGTCGCCGCCGACGAAGCCGCCGCCCGCCTCGCCCCCGAGTCCGGCGTCATGGCGGCCTTCACCTGGCTCGAACGCACCAAAACGCTCGTCGTCGCAGTCCACCACCTCGCCGTCGACTCGGTCTCCTGGCTGATCCTCCTAGACGACCTGACCACCGCCATGCGCGGCGAAGACCTCGCCCCGACCACCACCCCGTTCCAGGCCTACGCCGAGGCCCTCACGGTGGACGCCCAGTCCCGCGGCGCCGACCTGCACCGCTGGATCGAGGTCCTGGACACGCCGGCTCTCACTCCGCAGATCGGTGACCTGCGCGAGGTCACTGTCACCCTCGCCGCTGCCATCACCGAACGCGTCGTCCACACCGCGCCGGCCGCGCTCGGCATCGGCCTCACCGAGCTCCTGTGCGGCGCACTCCGCACGGCGTTGACCGAGATCCAAGGCACCCCGACCGATCTGGTCGTCGAGCTCGAACGGCACGGGCGCGTCCCCGTGCGCGAACACCACGACTACACCCGCACTGTCGGCTGGTTCACCTCCATCGCGCCGGTGAAGCTGAGCCCGCACACCGACCCCGTCGAGGCCGCCCGCGAACTCTCCGACAGGCAGCCGGACGAACTCGCCCACGTCGGCTACGGCCAGCTGCGGTACCTGAACCCGCAGACCGCACCCGTGCTGGCAGCGCTCCCGTGGCCGCAGGTGCTGTTCAACTACCTCGGCCGGGGCAGCGAGTCCCAGGCGCTCCACGTCGACGCCGGGAATCAGCCCAGCCCGTACGCGGTCGAGGTCAACTCCTGGCTCGACGCCGAGACCGGGAGCCTGCGGGCCACGTTCGCGTTGAGCGAGGACGTGTCCGACGAGATCGCGGCCAGGTGGTTGCTGGCGCTGGAACGGATCGCGGACGCGTCCACCACCGCTCGGCGGACCGCGCCCGTCTCGCCGTTGCAGCGTGGGCTGTACTTCCAGGCCCAGCTCGCCGGGGACGCCGGGCACTACGTGGCGCAGACCTGCTTCACGTTCGACCGGCGGCTCGACGCCGAAAAACTCGAGCGGGCGATGGCGCACGTCATCGCGAAGCACCCGGTCGTCGGCGCGGGGTTCGAGGACGAGGACGGGTCGCCCGTCCAGGTGCTCACGCCGAACGCCGCGGTGCCGGTCAGGGTCGTCGACGTGCTCAACCGCGAGGCCGTGGACGCGTTGCGGGACGAGGACCGGGCGACCGGGTTCGACCTGAGCGCGCCGCCGTTGGTGCGGCTGGCCGTGCTGCGGCTGCCGGACGGGCGGGACGCCTTGTTGTTCAGCCACCACCTGCTGCTGTGGGACGGCTGGTCGCGCGAGATCGTGCTGCGCGACTTCTTCGACGCCTACCGGGCGATCCTCAACGGCCAGCCGCTTGACGACGCACCTGCCACGCCGAGCTTCGAGGACTACACCCGAACACTGGCCGCGAAGGACGCTCAAACAGCCGAACGGTTCTGGGCCCGGTACCTGGCGGACCTGCCGGGACCGACGTTGCTGGCCGGGCAGTCCACTTCGGACTCGCTGCCCACCAAGATCGTGCGGTCGCTGTCGGAAGCGCAGTCGGACCGCGTGCGGAACGCGGCACGCCAGAACGGCGTCACGCTCAACTCGGTGGTCACCGGCGCGTTGGGACTCCTGCTGGGCAGCGAGACCGGGCGCGGTGACGCGGTGTTCGGCGTGACGGTTTCCGGCCGTGAGGAGGAAGGCACCGAGGGCATCGTCGGCGTGCTGCTCAACACCGTGCCGATGAGGGTGTCCGCGAAGCCGCACGACAGCGTGGCGACATTCCTCAACGGAGTGCAGGCCTCACGGGTCGACGCGATGGAGCACGAGCACATCGGGCTCGGCGAGATCCAGCGCGCGAGCGGCCAGGACCAGTTGTTCGACAGCCTGTTCGTGCTGCAGAACTTCCTCGACGACGACACCTTCACCGAGTTCAACGCGGTCAACGGCATCACGGCCCACGAGTTCGAGGACTCGACGCACTACCCGTTCACCTGGGTCGTGACGCCGGGCAGGCAGCTCACGGTCAAGCTCGAGTACCGGCCCGCGATCACCGAACCCGCCACGGCGCAACGGTTGTTCGACGAGTACCTGCGGATTCTCGACGACCTGGCCACGTCGGAAAGCCCCGTCGGCGCGATCGAGGCCACCGGTCCGCAGCCGGAGCTCAACGCGCCCAACGACTTCGGTGACCAGACCGTCGTCGACCTGTTCGACATCGCGGCCGACCGCGACCCGGACCGGATCGCCCTGGTCTCGCACGGCGACACGATGACCTTCGCGGAACTCAGGGACCGCAGCCGGCACCTCGCGGGAGTGTTGCACGACAAGGGCATCGGCGTGGAGACGTCGGTCGCCATCGCGGTGCCGCGGTCGTTGGACTGGGTGGTCGCGCTGTTCGGCATCCTCAGGTGTGGAGCGGCGTACGTGCCGTTGGAGCTGGACCACCCGGACGAGCGGATCGCCGCGATCGTCGAGGACGCGCGACCAGAGCTGATCATCACGACCAGCGCGGTGGCGCCGAGGATCCAGGGCACCACGTTCGAGCTCGACCTGCCGTGGCCGGACGCCGAACCGGTGATCACGTTCGAACCCGGCAACCCGAACAGGCTCAAGCACGCCGCCTACACCATCTACACGTCCGGTTCGACCGGCAAGCCCAAGGGCGTCGTGACCGAGTACGCGGGTCTGACCAACATGCTGGTCAACCACCAGCGGCGGATCTTCGAACCGGTCCTGGCCGAGCACGGGCACCGGACGTTCCGGATCGCGCACACCGTGTCGTTCGCGTTCGACATGTCGTGGGAGGAGCTTCTCTGGCTCGCCGACGGGCACGAGGTGCACATCTGCGACGAGGAGCTGCGGCGCGACGCGACCGGGCTCGTCGAGTACTGCCTCGAGCACGAGATCGACGTCATCAACGTGACGCCGACCTACGCGCAGCAGTTGGTGGCCGAGGGACTTCTCGACGCGGACCACAAGCCGGCGCTGGTGCTGCTGGGCGGCGAGGCCGTGACGCCGACGCTGTGGCAGCTGCTCTCCGACACCCCCGGCACGATCGGCTACAACCTCTACGGGCCAACGGAATACACGATCAACACGCTGGGCGTCGGCACGTTCGACTGCGTCGACCCGGTGGTCGGCGTGGCGATCGACAACACCGACGTGTACGTGCTCGACCCGTGGCTGCGGCCCGTTCCGGACGGTGTCGCGGGCGAGCTCTACGTGTCCGGTGTGGGCATCGCGCGGGGTTACCTCGGGCAACCGGGGCAGTCCGCCGAACGGTTCGTGGCGTGCCCGTGGGTGCCGGGTGAGCGCATGTACCGGACGGGCGACCTGGTGATCCGGCGCCCTGACGGCAACCTGCTCTACCTGGGCCGCACGGACAAGCAGGTCAAGATCCGCGGTCACCGCGTGGAGCTGGGCGAGGTCGAGGCGCGGTTCGCCGCGCACGAGGGCGTGCGGTTCGTCGCCGCCGTGGCGCAGGCCGACCCGCAGGTCGACGGCGCGTACCGGCTCGCGGCCTACCTCGTTCTCGCCGAGGGGGCGGACCTCGGGGCGATCGCGGCGGAGGTCGGTGCCGGGATGCCGGACTACCTGCGGCCCACGCACTACGCCGCGGTGGACGCGATCCCGTTGACGGTCAACGGAAAGGCCGACACGAGCGCCTTGCCCGAGGCCCGCCCGCTCGGCACCCTGGTCCAGCAGGAGGATCGGGAGCTGACCGAGACGGAGATCGTGGTCCGCGAGCTGTTCGCCGAGGCGCTCGACCTCGACGAGGACGAGGTGGGCGTGGCGAGCGGCTTCACCGACCTGGGCGGGCACTCGATGCTCGCGGTGCGGCTCGTCGGCCTGCTCCGCCGCGAGTTCGGCCCGGTCGTCACGATCCGCGACCTGCTGGCCCTGTCCACCCCCGAAGCGATTGCGCGCCACGTTGACGAACACTGAAGTCCGCACCGGCAAGGAGATCCTGCGGGTCGCCCTGTGCCGCAACGTCGGCGCGATGGCCTCCGGCACCCTGCTGATGGGGTCGTACCAGGCCGCGGAGACCGCCGTGCCGATCCTGCTCGGCGTGATCGTCGAGTACGCGCTGCGCGGCGGCCGGCTCAGCTCGCTGGGGCTCGCGCTGCTGGCGCTCGGGCTCGTCATGGCGACGGTGTCGTACTCGTGGCGGTTCGGCATGCGGATCCTGCAGAAGGCGAACACGACGGAGGCGCACCGGTGGCGGGTCGCGGTCGCGGACCACGGCCTGCGACCGGTGGCGCGCGGCGTCGACCTGAAGTCCGGCGAGGTGCTGACCATCGCCACGGAGGACGCCGACCAGACCGCGGACATCATCGAGGTGGTGCCGCTGCTGGTCAGCTCCCTGGTGTCGGTGGTGATCACCGGTGTCGTGCTGGCGGTGATCAGCGTGCCGCTCGGCGTGCTGGTGTTCGCCGGCACGGCCGCGATCCTGACCGTGCTGAGCGTGATGTCGCGCCGGATCGGCGCGAACACCCAGGTGCAACAGGCGAAAGTCGCGCGAGCCGGTGCGAAGGTGTCGGACCTGATCGCGGGGCTGCGGCCGCTGCACGGTTTCGGTGGCAGCTACGCGGCTTTCCAGGCCTACCGCAGGGTGAGCACCGAGGCGAAGAAGCAGTCGATCGTCGTGGCACGCGTCAACGGCGTCTACGCGGGCACGGCGCTGGCGCTGAACTCGTTGCTGGCGGCCGCAGTCACGTTGTGGGCGGGATATCTGACGTTCCAGGGCACGATCACGATCGGTCAGCTGGTGATGGCCGTCGGCCTGGCGCAGTTCCTGATCGAGCCGCTGAAGATGTTCTCGGAGATGCCCAAGTACGTGATGATGGCGCGCGCCTCCGCCGAACGGATGGCGCTCGTTCTGGCCGCACCGCCGGTGATGACGCCCGGTGTCGAGGAACCCGGCCCGGAAAGCGGCCTGGAGGTCTCCGGTGTCACGCACGGAACGTTGCGGGACCTGAGCTTCGCGGTGCGGCCCGGTGAGCTCGTGGCGATCGCGGCCTACCAGCCCCAGGCGGCGGCCGAGCTCGCGGCGCTGCTGTCCGTCGACGTGCCACCGGCTTCGTACGGGGGCGTCGTGAAGGTGGGCAAGCGCGAGATCGCGTCGCTGACGATCGAGAGCGTGCGTGAACACCTCCTGGTCAACCCGTCGCACCACGAGGTGTTCGCGGGAACGTTGCGGGAGAACGTCGACCCGTCAGGTTCCAGTGCGCTGGTGGAGGAAGCGGTGGCCGCCGCGATGCTGACCGACGTGGTCGCACTGCACTCCGAAGGCCTCGACTACGCCGTGCGCGACCGCGGCGCGAACCTCTCCGGCGGTCAGCGCCAGCGGTTGTCCCTGGCGCGCGCGTTGGCCGCGGACCCGGAGATCCTGGTGCTGCACGACCCGACCACGGCCGTGGACGCGGTGACCGAACAGCTCATCGCCCGCAACGTCACGGCGTTGCGCCGCGGCCGCACGACGATCGTGATCACCAGCAGCCCGGCGCTGCTCGACGTGGCCGACCGCGTGATCGTCCTGTCCGACGGCACCGTGGCGGGCGAGGGCACGCACCGCGACCTGCTCGGCCGCGACTCCTCCTACCAGCTGGCGGTGGCCCGATGACGGTGTTCGAGTGGCGCGGCGGCCCGGCGACCCTGCGGTTCGAGAGCGTGCTGGCACCGGTCGAGCTGCAGCAGCGCGGCGACGTCTGGTGCGCCGAGGTCGACCTGCCCGCACGACTCCGCGTCACGTACTACTTCCTGTGCGACGGCGAGGAGTTCGCCGATCCGCTCAACCCCTCGGGGGCCGGCCCGAACAGGTCGATCTTCTCGACCCCGGACCTGGAGCCGCAGCCGCACTGGCCGGTCGTCGGGCCGGACGAGGTGCTGGACGTGCCGTCGTTGCGCATCCGGTGGAACGGTGCGTTGGGGCGCAAGACAGTGCGCGTGCACAAGGGCGGTGACGCCGTAGTGCTGCTGCTCGATGGCGACGACTGGATGTACACGCATCCGGCCGTGGCCGCGTTCGAGTCGGCGATGGGCGATGCGATGCCCACCCTGGTTTTCCTGCCCACGCCACGGGACCGCGACGCCGAATACACGAATCCTGGGTTGTGGCAAGCGATCCAGGACGAGCTGCTGCCGCTGCTGGCGTCGAACGGCGTGACCGTCGACCCGGCGAAGTTCGTGGTCGCCGGGCAGAGTCTCGGCGGGCTGAGCGCGTTCCAGGCGGCACTGGACTTCCCGCGGCTGGTGTCGCGGGTGGCCTGCCAGTCCGGGTCGTTCTGGTGGGCGCGCGACCTGCCGGGCCACGGGATCTCGCTCGACGGACCTGCCGGCGGTGACACCGCGGAACGCCTGCGCGGCCGTGACCTGTCGGGCCTGCGCGTGGCGTTCGACGTCGGCGAGCACGAGCCGAAGATGCACCGGCACTGCGAGGCGGTGGAGGATCTGACGTCCCAGGCGGGCGCGACCGTGCGCGTGAACCGGTCCCCCGCCGGGCACGACCGTGTCGGCTGGCGGCACGCGCTGGTCAGGGACGTCGCCTGGTTGCTCAGCGAGCTGTGAGCTGATCCGGCAAGCTGTCCGGCATGTCCGTACCTCCGGTCATCTCCGTGATGCTGATCGTTCCCGACGCCGACGCCGCGGTCTCCTGGTACAGGACCGCGCTCGGCGCCGAGGAGCTGTGGAACCTGGGCGGCGTCGCCGGTCTCCAGATCGGCGGCGCGCCTTTCTTCCTCCACCAGGACAACCCCGCGAACCCGGCGGAGTCGAGCCCTGCCGGGGTCACGAGCGTCCGCGTCGAGGTGTTCACCGACGACCCCGACGGGTTCATCGCCCGCGCGGTGGGCGCCGGCGCCGTCGCGGGGTCCCCGGTCGTGGACCACCAGCTGCCGTGGGGAACGCACCGGCAGGGCGGCTTCACCGATCCGTTCGGGCACAAGTGGTCCGTGGGCGACAGGTCACCCCTGCGCTGACTGCCACGGCCACACCTCCACCACGCCGTAGCCGACCGCGCACGGCGTCTTCGACACCAGCTCGACGGCCTTCTCCAACGACTCCGCTTCGATGATCGCGAAACCCGCAACGGGCAGTGCCGAGGTCTGGTAGGCCCCGTTCTCCACGCTCACCCCGGCGTCGAGGTGGTTGCGCACCTGCACGGGGGTGCCCGCGACGCCCATCTCCGCACCTGCCGCACGCAGGCGGTCGTCGTGGGCGTGCGCCTCGGCGCGCACGGCTTCCGGGGTCCTGTCGTAGCCCGCGCGGTCTCCGTATCCGATCGTCATGAACTTCATGCCGGTACAGACTCGGGCCGAGCCCCGAACTCATCGGCTCGTTCACCGAGAGTTCATCTCACGATTGCGACCACTTGCCCCGCGAAGCCGTCGAAGTGACGAAGGATCCGTTCTCCGACAAGTGGTCCAGCAAGAGGTGGACAGTGAAAAGAACGCTCGGCATCGGTCTGGCGGTCGCGCTCCTGGTCGGCGTGGCGGCCGCGATCTACTTCGGCCAGGGCGGCGGTGAGGAACCGGCCCGGCTCCAGACGGTGCGCGGCGTCATCGGCTCGGAGAAGCTCGCCTTCTTCGCCGACCAGCGCGTCCAGGACGTGTTCGCGAAGCACGGGCTCAAGGTCGAGGTGGATCCCGCCGGGTCGCGGCAGATCGCGACGGCGACCGACCTCACCTCGTACGACTTCGCTTTTCCGTCGAGTGCGCCCGCGGCGGAGAAGATCCAGCGGGACCGCAAGGCGGCGCGCACGTACGCGCCGTTCTCCTCGCCGATGGTCATCGCCACGTTCGACCCGATCGTCGACCTGCTGACGAAGGCGGGCGTGGTCAATTCCGGGCCCGGCTACCAGACGTTCGACGTGCAGGCGTACCTGGACCTCGCGGCCAAGGGCACGCGGTGGGACCAGCTGCCGGGCAACAGCTCCTACGCCGCTCGCAAGAATCTCCTCGTCACCACGACCGACCCGCGTGACTCGAACTCGGCGGCGATGTACCTCGCGATCACGTCGTTCGTCGCGAACGGCGGGGTGGTGTCGTCGCAGGAGGCAGAGGCGAAGGTGTTGCCCGCTGTGTCCAAGTTGTTCCTGGACCAGGGTTACACGCAGAGCAGCACGGAAGGGCCGTTCGAGGACTACCTGTCCGCGGGGATGGGCAAGACCCCGCTGGTGCTGGCCTACGAGGCCCAGTTCGTCGACCGGGTGGTGCGGGGCGACTCCACGATCCGGCCGGACATGAAGCTGCTCTACCCGGCGCCGACGGTGCTGTCCAAGCACACGCTGGTGCCGTTGCGCGAGCCGGGTGATCGCGTCGGACAGCTGCTCACGAGCGACGCCGAGCTCGGCAGGCTGGCGGCGACGTTCGGGTTCCGCACCGCGGATCCCAGGCACTTCACCGACGTCGTCAAGGAGAAGAACCTGACCGTGCCGCAGACGATCGTGGACGTGGTCGAACCGCCGGCGCACGAGACGCTTGAACGGATGCTCGAAGCGATCGCGAAGCAGTACTGACATGTCCGACTTCGTGCTGACGCCACCGGATCCCGTCGAGCCCGTGCCGGTCGACCGGGCGGCAGGGCTCATCCCCGTCTCCGCCGAGGCCAGGGCCGAGCTGTCAGGGAAGGCCGAGGCGTTCGTCTCCGCACTGGCCGCCGTCGACCCGCGGTCGCCGGAGTTCGGCGGAATCGTCGACGAGGCACTGGTCCTCGGCGAGGCGGAGATGCGCGTGGCCGCCCAGATCGCCGGCCGGTTGCTCGACCGCACGCTCGCGTCCGTGTCCTCGCCGAGCACCGCCGCGGTGGCGACGAGCCTGACCGAACTGCGGCGTTCCGTGCGGGAGCTGGACCCGCAGGACCTCACCAAGCTCACCGGGCGCAAGATCCTCGGGTTCCTCCCCGGCGGCAACGCGGCCAAGGGGCTGCTCGCCCGGCTGCGGGCGGCCGACGAGCCCGTGAACCGGATCGTGCTGAAGCTGCGGTTCGGTCAGGACGCCCTGAAGCGCGACAACGCGGCGATCAAAGGTGAGCGGCAACGGTTGTGGGACCTCATGACCACGTTGTCGCGGCACGCCGCACTCGCCGGCGAGATGGACGAGGCCGTGCAGCGCCAGGTCGCGATCCTCGACCTGTCCGATCCGGGACGTGCGCAGGCGTTGCGCGCCGACGTGCTGTTCGGGCTGCGGCAACGGCACCAGGACCTGCTGACCCAGCTCGCGGTGTGCGCGCAGGGGTACCTGGCGCTGGACGTGGTGCGCCGCAACAACGACGAGCTGATCAAGGGTGTCGAACGGGCGGTCAGCACGACCGTCACGGCGTTGCGGATCGGCGTGGTGGTCGCGGCGGCGCTGGCCGGACAGCGCGAGGTGATCGACCAGATCGACGCCGTGCGCGGGCTCACCGACTCGGTCCTGCGCTCGAACGCGGCGCTGATGTCGTTGCAGGGGCAGGACGTCGAGCGCATCGCGTCGACTCCGGCCGTCGGCATCGACGCGGTGCGGACCTCGTTCGACCAGATCTACGCGGCGATCGACGCCGTCGACACGTTCAAGGCCCGCGCGGCCGACTCGATGGCCGGCACGGTGACCGCGCTGGACGCCGAGATCCGGCGCGCCCACGACCACCTGAGCCGCGTCCGCGGCGCCGAGGAGCAAGCATGATCCGCCGTCTCGTCCCCGCGCTCGCCGTCGTGGCGCTGCTCGCGGGATGTTCCGACGACCCCGACCCGTCCAGACCCGTCGGCGATGCCGCACCGGGCGTCCTGCGGGTTCTCGCCGGCAGTGAGCTCGCCGACCTCCAGCCCGTTCTCGACGAGGCCGCGCGCGCCACCGGTGTGTCCGTGAAGTTCAGCTTCACCGGCACGATCGAAGGCGCCGAGAAGGTGGCGAGCGGTAGTGCCGAGCAGGGCTTCGACGCGGTGTGGTTCTCCTCCAACCGCTATCTCGAGCTCGTGCCGGAGGCCCAGAAACGGCTCGGCACCCCGGCCAGGGTGATGTCCTCCCCCGTCGTCCTCGGCCTGCCCGCCGCGAAGGTGAAGGAGCTCGGCTGGGACGGCAGGCGCGTCGGCTGGGCCGAGATCGCCGAGGCGGCCGGAGCACGGAAGTTCACCTACGGCATGACCGACCCGTCCGTCTCCAACTCCGGGTTCTCCGCGCTGGTCGGCGTCGCGGCGGCGTTGTCCGGTTCGGGCGCTGCACTCGACACCGCACGGATCAACGCCGTGGCACCGCAGCTCAAGCAGTTCTTCTCGGCCCAGGCCCTCTCCGCGGGATCGTCCGGGTGGCTGTCCGAGGCCTACGCCAAACGCTCCAGGGGCGAGGGCGTCGCAGTGGACGGTCTGATCAACTACGAGTCCGTGTTGTTGTCCCTCAACGCGACCCTGCCCGAACCGTTGACGCTGATCTACCCGAACGACGGCGTGGTGACCGCCGACTACCCGCTCACCCTGCTCACCTCGGCCACCTCGGAAGCCCGCGAAGCACACCGCAAGCTGTCGGACCACCTGCGCAGCCCCGACGTCCAGCGCAGGATCATGGACATCACGCACCGCCGCCCCGCGGTGCCGCAGGTGCAGCCGGACGCGAAGTTCGCCGTGAAGGACCTCGTCGAACTGCCGTTCCCCGGCAGCCAGTCCGCTGTGGACGGTCTGATCACGACGTACTTCGACCAGCTGCGCCGCCCGTCGCGCACGCTCTACGTGCTCGACACGTCCGGCTCGATGCAGGGCGACCGCATCGAAGGGCTCCGGCAGGCACTGGTCGGGCTGACCGGCGCCGACCAGTCGCTCGCCGGCAAGTTCAACAGGTTCCACGGCCGCGAACAGGTGACCCTGCTGCCGTTCAACAACTCCGCGCTCCCGCCGTTGAAGTACGAGGTGCCCGCCGACGACCCGCGCCCGGTCCTCGACCAGATCCGCACCACGGCGACCTCGCTGGACGCGGGAGGCGGCACGGCGATCTACAGCAGCCTGCGCGGTGGTTACGACGTGCTGCGCGCGCAGATCGACGCCGACCCCGACCGGTTCACCTCGGTCGTGCTGATGACCGACGGCGAGAACACCGGCAGCGAGGACTTCGACGACTTCCAGCGCTTCCACGCCGGTCTGCCGCAGCACCTCAAGGACATCCCGATCTTCCCGGTGCTGTTCGGCGAGAGCGCCACGGCGGAGATGGACCAGGTGGCGAAGATGAGCGGTGGCAAGGTCTTCGACGCCCGCAGCCGCTCGCTCTCCGACGCCTTCAAGGAGATCCGTGGCTACCAGTAGTCCGGTGCTGCTGCGGTACCTCGCGTCCTGGAAGAACCTCGCGGGCTGCACCGGCGGGCTGATCGGCCTCGGCCTGCACCTCGCCGGTCTCGCGGGCTCCTACTGGGTCCTGGTCGTGATCGGCCTCTACGGCGTGGGCGCGCTCGCCGCACCGCCCGAGCGGATCATCCTGGTCACCGACCCGGAAGAAGAGGCGAGCGCGCTGCGAACAGAGCTGGACGCGCTGGTGGGACGGGTGCGGGGCCTGAACGTGCCCACCGAGGTCCCGCCGAAGCTGGCCGAGATCGCCGAGGTCCTGCGCGGCATGCTCGACCGCCCGCGCGAGCTGCGGGCCGACCCGGACGCGCTGCACGCCGTGACCCGGCTCGTCGGCACCGACCTGCCGTTGTCCGTGCAGACCTACCTGAACCTGCCGTGGTGGTACTCCACGGCGCGTGGCTCCGGAGCGGAACTGGTGCGGCAGCTCGACTTGCTGCACGCCGACGCCGTCAGGGTCGCGGAACGGTTCCACGCCGCCGATGCGCAACGGCAGGCCGACCACACCCGCTACCTGGAGGACCGCGAGTAGCCTCGCGATCATGCGTTACGTGCGGATCTTCGCCGACGGCAACGGCAAATCGGCCTTCGAGGACGTCGAGGTCGAAGGCACCCCAACGGTCACCGTCGAAGGCGTGCCTCCGCTGCTGGTCTCCGGCCCCTTCACCGCGACCTCCATGCTCGTCGTCGAGCAGCCGCCCGGCGGCACGCCCGAGTGGGAGCCGCACGTCGCGCCGCGCAGGCAGTGGCTGGTCGTGCTGAGCGGGCGGGCAGCCGTCACGGTGTCGGGTGGTGAGCGGCGGGAGTTCGGGCCCGGATCGCTGTTGTCGTTCGAGGACACCGAAGGCGAGGGGCACGTGTCCACGCCGTTGACGGACGACCTGTCGTTCGCGATGTTCCCGCACGAGCCTCACGTCACCGCCAGATAACCGAACGGTCACAGGCAGGTATACCGACCGACCACTCGGTCGGCCGTTCTGGTGTGCTCGCGGACATGGACATCGAGAAGGCGATCACCAGCCTGGACCTGCGCAGGAAGGTGCGGCTGCTGACGGGTTCCGCGCTCTTCGCCCTGTGGCCGGAGCCGGAGATCGGGCTGGCGTCGCTGAAGCTGTCCGACGGACCGACCGGGGTGCGCGGCGCGGAGCTGCGGGGCGGTGTGATCGCCTGCGTGCTGCCGAACGCCACGCTGCTCGCCCAGCACTGGGACGTCGCACTGGCCCACGAGGTCGGCGAGGTGCTCGCGGACGAGGCTGCCGCGCAACAGGTGCACGTCGTGCTCGGTCCGACGATCAACCTGCACCGCACGCCGCTCGGTGGCCGGTTGTTCGAGGCCTACAGCGAGGACCCGTTGCTCACCGGGGCGCTGGCCGCCGCGTACGTGCGGGGCTTGCAGGACAACGGCATCGCGGCGACGCCCAAGCACTACGTGGCCAACGAGTCCGAGACCGAACGGCGCACGGTGAGCTCGGTGCTGGACGAGAAGACGTTGCGCGAGGTGTACCTGCTGCCGTTCGAGATCGTCGTCGAGGACTCCTCACCGTGGGCGATCATGGCTGCCTACAACAAGGTCAACGGCATTCCGGCCACCGAGCACACCGAGCTGGTCGAGGGCGTGCTGAAGGGCGAGTGGGGTTTCGACGGCGTGGTCGTGTCCGACTGGTTCGCCACGTCGTCCACCGCCGAGAGCGCGAACGGCGGCCTGGACCTCGTCATGCCCGGCCCCGGCGGCCCCTGGGAGGACCAGCTGGTCGCGGCCGTCGAGGCGGGCGAGGTCGCCGAGTCGACGATCGACGACCACGTGCGGCGCCTGCTGCTCCTGGCGTCACGCACCGGCGCGTTCGGCGAGCGCACCTGGCCGGCGGACGTGCCGGCGCCGGACAGCGCGGTTCGCCGTGAGCAGCTGCGCAGGTTCGCCGCGGGCGGGATGACCGTGCTGAAGAACGACGAGGTGTTGCCGCTCAACGCCTCCCGGGTCGCGCTGATCGGCCGGCACGCGGTCGACACCGTCGCTCAGGGCGGTGGTTCGGCCGGGTTGCGGCCGCCGCACGTCGTCAGCATCGCCGACGGGCTGACGTCGTTGCTCGGCGCTGCCGTGTCCGTTGTGGACGGTGTGGAGGTGCGGCAACGGCACGCGGCTCCTGGCGCCGGGGTGCTGCGCGACATCCGTGCCACGACGTTCGACGCGTCCGGTGAGGTGCTGGCTTCACGCGAGATGGAGGTCGCCGAGCTCGCCGCGTTCGGCGGGTGGGCGCAGGGTGCCGCCTCGATCGAGGTGTCCGGCGAGGTCGTGCTGTCCGAGCCGGCGCGGATGCTCGTCGGGGTGCGCGGGTTCGGCCGCTGGACGCTGGAGGTGTCCGGCGAGCAGCACGACACCCATCTGGCCTGGGCCGACGGCATCGTGGAGGAGGCGCTGCTGAAGCCGCCGTCCTGGACGACCGAGGTCCTGGTGTCGCCGGGAGACCGCATCACGGCCCGCGTGCGCGAGGCCGCCGCACTGGTCGGCCTGATCACCCAGCCGGTCCCCCGCCCTCCCGCCGACGCGATCGGCGCGGCGGTGCGGGCCGCGCGCGAGGCGGACGTGGCGGTCGTGGTCGTCGGCCTCACCGACGAGCAGGAGACCGAGGGCTTCGACAAGACGACGCTCGCGTTGCCCGGCGAGCAGGACGCGCTGGTCGCGGCGGTGGCGGCGGCCGCTCAGCGCACCGTCGTCGTCGTGAACGCCGCGACACCGGTGCTGATGCCGTGGCTCGCGCAGGTCGACGCCGTGCTGTGGGCGGGCCTGCCCGGTCAGGAGGCCGGTGACGCCGTCGCGGCCGCGTTGACCGGCGCGATCGAACCGGCCGGGCGGCTGGTCACCACGTTCCCGCGCACTGACGCCGATGCGCTGACCCCGGTGCCGACCGACGGCTCGTTGCCCTACACCGAGGGCACGGCGATCGGCTACCGCGGCGCCTCCGACCCGTTGTTCTGGTTCGGCCACGGACTCGGCTACACGACGTGGGAGTACGGCACGGCTTCCACGTCCACTGTGGACGATGTGATCGACACGGTCTCGGTGCGGCTCACCAACACCGGCGAACGACCAGGACGCGAGGTCGTGCAGGTCTACCTGCGGCCGGAGGACGAACCGGTGCGGCTGATCGGGTGGACGGTCGCGGACGTCGGTGCCGGGGAGACCGTCGAGGTCGAGGTGCCGTGTTCTGCGCGCGTACAACGGGTGTGGGCAGAAGGCTGGCAGCCGTTGTCCGGCGGCGAGGTCCTGATCGCCCGCGGGCTCGGCGACGTCCGGGTCACCCTGCGCGCCGACCGGGGGTGAGCCGTGTCCTTCCCTCCCCGGTACCGGGCCAGGTCACGGGTGGACGTCTCCGGCGAGGAGTCCAGGGCGAAGGCCGTCGCCGCCGCCACCGAACTGTTCGCGCTGGCGGGCTTCAAGGGCACGTCGGTCGCCGCCGTCGCCGCGAAGACCGGCCTGTCGCAGTCCGGTCTGCTGCACCACTTCCCGAGCAAGGCGGCGTTGCTGGCGGCCGTGCTCGAGGAACGGGACCGCCAGGACGGCGACTTCCTGACCGGCACCACGTCGCCACCGCTGGGCTGGGCGGCGTTCGACGCCCTGACCGCGCTGGTGGCGCGCAACTCGACGCGGCCGCACCTGGTGGGACTGTTCGTGCGGCTCGCGGCGGAGGCCGTCGAACCGGCGCATCCCGCACACGCGTGGGTGCAGGAGCACTACGCGAGCATCCGGACGTGGCTGGCCGAGGCCGTGGAGGCGGGCAAGGAGCGCGGTGAGTTCGCTCCGGACGCGCCGGTCGGCACGATCGTGCGGACGACGGTCGCGGTGATCGACGGGTTGCAGCAGCAGTGGTTGCTGCAACCGGACGAGGTGTCGATGGCTGCGGAATTCGAGGCGTTCACCGGAATTCTGAGGGCTCGGTGGAGTACCGTCGGTTCCGGGTGAAGTCATGTGACAGTGGTGGTTCCGAACTTCCACGGCAAACAGGCGCTCGACGCGTGGCTCGTGGGCCACGACGCGGGTCTGCTCCTGCAAGGTCCTGATCCGGACGGTCCCCATCCCCTGATGAACGGCGTCGTCGTGGCGCAGCGTCCTGCTGCGGGCACGCGCGTCGGACGGTGGGACGTCGTGACCGTCTGGGTCGAGGGCGGTGGTGACGGCAGCGGGGTGCGCGAGCCTCGTCGCCCGCTGCCACAACGCCGTGAAGCGTTCAAGTACCTCGACGAGTGTGGTTGAACAGCAGGTTGAGCACGAAGGCGGTCAGCGCCGCGCTGGTGATGGCGCTGCCGCCGATCACCTGTGCCCAGGCGGGAAACGACTGGTAGATCTTCGGCGCGACGACGGGCAGCAGCCCGACCCCGATGGTGACCGCGACGATCAGCAGGTTCCCGGTGTTCTCGAAGTCGACCCCGCGCAGGATCGCGATGCCCAGCGCCGCGACGGTCGCGAACATGACCAGCCCCGCCGCACCGACCACGGGGCCGGGCAGGGCCGCGACGACCGCGCCGAGCTTCGGGATCAGGCCCAGCAGCACCAGAATCACGCCGGCGACCGCGGCGACGTACCGGCTGCGCGCCTTCGTGATGCCGACCAGGCCGACGTTCTGGCCGAAGACGGTGTCGAGGAACCCGTTCATCACGCCACCCAGCACGCCCGACACGCCCTCGGCGGCAAGTCCGCGGGCCAGGTCGCGGGACGTGACGGGACGACCGGTCATCTCGCCGACCGCGAGCATGGAGGCGGTCGACTCGGTGAACGTCACCAGCATCACCACGCACATCGACACGACCGCGGCGAGCGGGAACTGCGGCGGGCCGAAGTGGAACGGCTGCGCGATCCCCAGCCACGCGGCGCCACCGACGCCGGAGAAGTCCGTCAGGCCCAGCAAGATCGCCGCGATCGTGCCGCCGATCAGACCGATCAGCACGCCCAGCTGGCCGAGCAGGCCGCGGGCGAACCGGCCGACGAGCACGATCACCAGCACGATGCCGAACGCCAGCCCGAGCTCCCTGCCCGAACCGGTCCCGTCCTGGCCCGTGATCAACCCGGCCCCCACACCGATCAGCGACAGGCCGATCACCGTGATCACCGAACCTGTCACCACGGGCGGGAAGAACCGGACGGCGCGGGCGAACGGCACCGCGATCAGGATTCCGAACACACCCGCGGCGAGCATCGACCCGTAGACCGCCTGCACGCCGTACTGGCCCGCGATCAGGATCATCGGCGTCACGGCGGTGAACGTCGCGCCCGCCACGACCGGCAGGCGGATGCCCAGGACGGTGCCGATGCCGAGCGCCTGCAGCACCGTGATCAGGCCGGCGACCAGGAGGTCGGCGTTGACGAGCAGGCCGATCGTGCGGGTGTCGAGGCCCGCCGCGGCGCCGAAGACGAGCGGCACCGTGACGCAGCCGGTGTACATCGCGAGGACGTGCTGCAAACCGAGCAACCCCAGGCGCGCGGGTGGCAGCACCTGGTCGACCGGATGCTTCAGAGCGGTCTCCATGGACCCTTCGTAGCGCCTGATCGTTGCGGCGTCGTCACACCGGCGAGAAGTCCGCCCGCTCAGCGGCACTTTCGCACGTGTGAGCGGCACAAGGTGGTGGCCCGTTCCAGTCTGGGGGACCCGTCCGGGCCACCGGTCTTGTGAAGGTGGCCGACGCGCGCGGTGACTTTCACACGTCAGCCGGGTTCTTGGGGGAACCGGACCTGGCAACTGCGCCGACCCCCTGTCCCGGGTCTTCTCGGGCCCGGCGGCGCAACTCCCGGATCTGGGTACAAAGGTGCCAGGGGGCGCGCACAGATTTCGCCCAGGCCGTGCACAGACGGCCGGTGCGTGCGCGAGGATGGCCCGACCAGGACGTTCAAGATCGTTGAGGAGAGACACGCCTGTGGAGTTCCTGCTGCTCGGTTCGCTGGCGGTACGGCGGGAGGGCGCACTGCTCGAGCTGGGCGGACCCCGGCAGCGCGCGGTGCTCACGATGCTGTTGCTGCACGCGGGCGAGGCCGTCAGCGTCGCCCAGCTGACCGACGCGGTCTGGGACTCACCGCCCGTCTCGCCCGAGTCGAACCTGCGCACGTACGTGGCCGGGTTGCGCAAGGTGCTGGGAGACCGGCTGATCACCAGACCCGGTCACGGCTACCAGCTCCTCGTCGAGCCCGGCGAGCTCGACCTGGACGCGTTCGACGAGCTCGTGCGCGCCGGTGAGGAGGCGTTGGCGGACAACGACACCGAGGCCGCGGCGGAGGCGTTCGCCCAGGCGCTGGCCAAGTGGCACGGCATCCCGACCGGGGAGCTCAGCGGCGGACCGTTGCTGCGCGCCGAGCTCACCCGGATCCAGGAACGCAGGCTCACCGCCATCGAGCGGTACGCGAAGGCCGCGCTGGAGCTCGGCCGGTTCGACGACGTGATCGACCGGCTGCGGCGGGAGTCGGCGCTGCACCCGTTGCGGGAGGAGCTGTGGGCGTTGCTGATGCTCGCGCTCGACCGGTCCGGCCGTCGCGGCGAAGCGCTGGAGGCCTACGCGACCGCGCGCAAGCACGTGGTCGCGCAGGTCGGCGTCGAGCCCGGCGCGCGGTTGCGCCAGTTGCAGCAGGTGATCCTCGAGAGCCGGGTGCCCTCGCCCGCCGCGTTGAACGCGCACCGCCAGCTGCCGATGGACATCGCCGAGTTCACCGGCCGCGAGTCGGAGCTGCGGCGGCTGTGCGAGCCGGGGCCGCACTCCACGGTCGTGATCTCCGCGATCGAGGGCATGGCGGGCGTCGGCAAGACGAAGCTCGCCGTGCGGGCGGCACACCGGCTCGTGGAGCACTACCCGGACGTGCAGCTGTGGGCGGACCTGCACGGCTTCGACCCCGACGAGCTGCCCGCGGACCCGGCCGCCGTGCTGGAGAGCTTTCTGCGTCTGCTGGGAGTTCCCGGCGGGCAGATCCCCGGGCCGCTGGAGGAACGGGCCGCGCTCTACCGCGACCGGCTGGCGGGCAAACGCGCCTTGGTGCTGCTGGACAACGCCGCGGGCGAGGACCAGGTCCTGCCGTTGCTGCCGGGCAGCGCGACCTGCGTGGTGCTGATCACCAGCCGCCGCACGCTGCTGCGGCTCGACGGTGTGAAGTCGGTGCTGCTGGACGTCTTCACGTCCGGTGAGGCACTCGCGTTGCTCTCCCGGATCGCCGGGGAGGACCGGGTGCAGGCCGATCGCGAGGCAGCCGTTCGGGTCGCGGAGCTGTGCGGTCACCTGCCGATCGCCGTGGCGCTGGCCGCGAAACGACTCGCTCGCCGTCCACAGTGGACGATGCTGGATCTCGTGGCCCAGCTGGAAAGAGGGGGCGGTCTCGGCACACGGGGCGTGTTCGACCTCTCGTACCAGGCGTTGCCGGAGAACCAGAGGCGCCTGTTTCGCCTCCTCGGACTCCACCCCGGAGAGGACGTCACGGCCGAGTCCGCCGCCGCACTGGCCGGTCTGACCGCACACGAAGCCGCCGACCTGCTGGAAACGTTGCTCGACGAACACCTGCTCCAGCAGCACACACCCGGCCGTTACAGCCTGCACGACCTGTTGCGCGCCTACGCCGTGGAGCAGGTCACCGCCGCCGAACCACCGCCTGCGCGCGCGATGGCACGTCGCCGCGTGCTGGACTGGTACGTGCACACGTCGTGGCACAACGTGCAGCAGCTCAACCCCCAACGCAAGCTGGAGATCCCACCCGCGGACCCGGCCGTGCACCCGCGCACGTTCGCCGACCGCGACGCCGCGTTGCTGTGGTGCGACACCGAACGCGCCAACCTGGTCGCCGCGGTCCGCGACGCCGCCGAGCACGGTCTGCCGGAACACTCCTGGACCCTCGCCCAGTGCCTGTGGGACTTCTTCAACCTGCGCAAGCACTGGGCCGACTGGCTCGACACGCACGAGGTCGCGCTCGCGGCCGCCCGTTCCGCCGGCGACCGCAGCGCGGAGGGCCGGATGCTGATCACGCTCGGCATCGGCCTGCGCGAGGTCCGGCGCCACGACGAGTCGATCGAGTGCTATCAGCAGGCGTTGACGATCTTCCGGGCGACCGGCGACAAGGCGCGGCAGGAACCGACGCTGAACAACCTCGGCATCGCCTACATGGTGAAGGGCCGGGTCGACGAGGCGTTGTCGTGCTACGAGCAGGCCGCCGAAATCGCACGTGAACTCGGCAACCTGCACACGGAAGCCGTGACCCTGAACAACATCGGCCTGCTGCACGCCGACGCGGGCCGGTTCGACGTCGCACTGTCGCGGTACCTGCGGGCGCTGGAGATCCGGCGCGAGGTCAAGGACCCGTACAGCGAAGCCATCCTGCTCAACAACATCGGCGAGGTGTACCGCGGGCTGCTCGACCACCACCAGGCCGTGTCGTACGTCGAGCGGGCGCTGGAGACGTTCCGCGCGATCGGCGACCTGTACGGGCAGGCGGAGTCGCTCGACAACCTCGGGCTGGCGCTGGACGGCATCGGTGACCGCCGCGGCGCCGAGAAGTGCTGGCTGGAGTCGGTGACGCTGTTCGAGGAACTGGGTGAGCCGAGGGCCGACGAGGTCAGGGCTCGACTCTAGAACTCAGCACCTGTTCGCGCAGGATGTCGGCGTGCCCGCAGTGGTGGGCCAGCTCCCGCAGCACCTGGAGGTACACCCAGCGCAGCGTCCGCGGCCCCATGCGGTGGCCTGTCACGACCGTGTCCAGCGGCAGGTCCGCGACCAGCCTCCTGGCCGTGGCGCAGGCTTCCCGGCGGGCTCGCGTGACGGTGGCGATCGTGTCGTCGTCGGAGAGCTGGAAGGACTCGTCGGGAGTCTGCCCGAGCCCGAGTTCGCGGCGGGGTGTGCCGCCGACGCACTCCTCGAACCACACCCGCTGCATCCACGTGACGTGCTTGAGCAGCCCGAGCAACGTCGTCGCCGACGGGACGAGCCTTCGGCGGGCCTCTTCCTCGGTGAGGCCGTCGAGGGTGGCCTCGACGGCACGGCGGTAGTCCTCGACGAAGGCTTCGAGCTGGGTGCGTTCACCGTCGAGGGGTACGTCGAACGCTCCGGAGGCCATGATCGCGACCCTAGCCAACCTGATCGTCAGATCTCCAGTGCATCCAGCAACGCGTCCACGGTCGGCTCGATCGCCGCCGCCGCCCGCGCGTCCCGGAACCGGCGCTCGATGCCCAGGTCACGGCGGAAAGCCGCGTCCCCGCACACCTTCATCGCGAGGTCGGTGACCGCGACGGCGGCCTCGGTCGCGGTGACCGCGAGCAGCCGGACGCGGTCCTGCGACCGTTCCGGATGCCACGTCACGGCGGACAGCGTGTCGTTGTAGAGCACGCGGACCGAGTCGGTCCGCAGCCGCATCCTGGCGAGGTCGGCCCGTGTGCGCGGATCTCCGCCGCCGAGGTGTCCCAGCGCCGCCGCCAGCGCGCCTTCCATCAGCCCCAGCGACACCGCGGCCCCGAGCACCAGGAACCACGGGTACGCGAGCTCTTCCGACCACAACCTGTTCGACGCGGGCACGCGCACGGGATCCGCCTCCACGCACGTGGCGACGGTTCCGCGCAGTCCCATCCCGGCGTGCTCGGCCGGCACGAGCAATCCCGGTGCCTGAGCGGGGACCAGCCACAGCGCCGGGCCGCAGGACCAGACGTAGCTGTCCGCTTCGCCCGCCGCGATCACCCAGCTCTTGCGCGCCCGGACCTGCACCACGTCGCCGTGCGTCGAGGCCTCGCCGCCCGTGCCGAACGCCGCGAGCGTCGCCAGGTGCCGGCCCGCCGCGATCTCCGCTCGCAGCCAGTGCGGTCCCGAGCGGTCCAGCACGGCCGCTGCGGAGTAGTGCGAGCGCAGCACGGAAGCCGTTGCGCCACAGGCTTGTGCGACGTGTTCGACCACACGCCCGGCCGCACGGAGGTCCTGTCCCCCGCCGCCGACCGTGCGCGAGATCGTCATGCCCAGCAGTCCGCACGCGCCCAGTGCGTTCACGGCGGCGCGCGGGAATCTGGCGTGTTGGTCGATGTCGGCGGCGGACGGTGCCACCACGGTTTGCACGATGCGGAGCAGGTCCGCCCGGTACGTCACGTGGGTGGGTAGAGCGAGTAGGAGGGGAAGTTGCCGTACGGCCGTTCACCCGAAGGCCCTTCCGTGACGGCGTGGACGAGCAACTCCCCGCCCACGAAGGCACCGCGCCACGAAGCGCCGCGACCGCCGAACACCTCGTCCCGGTCGCCTCGCGAACGCGGCTTGTTGATGCCGACCTTGAACGCCTGGACGTCCTCGCTCAAGCGTCGCGCGGTCGCCTCGTCGTCACAGGCCAGCGACGCGACCAGAGCGCCGTTGGACGCGTTCATCGCGGCCAGCAGCTCCGCTTCGGTGTCCACCAGCACGATCGTGTCGACCGGGCCGAACGGCTCGGCGTGGTGCAGCACCGACGACCGCGGCGGGTCGAGGATCGCGACCGGTGCCAGGTAGGCGGCGGTCTGCTGGCCCGGCAGGAACCGGCCACCGTCCAGCGATCCCCGGTACAGCGGCACACCGCCCGCGCGCACCGCCTCGTCGACGACGTCACCCAGTTCCTTGGCCTTGGCGTCGTTGATCAGCGGCCCGAAGTCCAGTTCCGGCAGCTCGTCGCCGGGCGAAGCGACGGCGAGCGGGTGCCCGAACCGCACGTCCCGCACCGCGGGCAGGTAGACGTTGAGGAACTTGTCGAACAACGACCGTTGGACGACGTACCGCGGGTAGGCCGTGCAGCGCTGCTTGCCGTAGTCGAACGTCTTGCGGATCTGCGTGCCGAGCATCTCCCAGGAGTCGGTTTCCCAGACACCCCAGCAGTTCAGGCCCTCCTGCTCCAGCACGTGCCTGCGCTGCGAGTCGACCAGCCGCGCCGCGATGGCGCTGCCGGCGTCCCGACCGCCCACAAAGGACACGCAGCCCAGGAACGACGACCCGACCAGCACCGGTGCGAGCTCGGCACCGCTGCCGCTCACGAGCGTCAAAGGCAGCCCCGACCGCACGGCCAGTGCCGTCGCCAGGGTCAGGCAGCTGACGCCGCCGTCGGTCGGCGCCTTGGCGATGACCGCGTTGCCCGCCAACGCCTGCACGAGCATCGCGTGCATCAGCACGCTCATCGGGTAGTTCCACGACGCGATGTTGCTCACCGGCCCGGACAGCGGGGTCCGACCGGCCAGCATCCCGTCGATCTCCTCGACGTACCACCGCACACCCTCGATGCAGCGGTCGACGTCGGCCGTCGCGAGCCGCCACGGCTTGCCGATCTCCCACACCAGCAGCAACGACAGCAGGTCGCGGTGTTCGGTGAGGAAGTCCAGGGCCTCCGACACGCGCGCTTTGCGTTCCGCGAGCGGCACTTCACGCCACCGCACGTGCTGCTCGACGGCGGAGACCACCGCGCGGCCCGCGACGTCGAAGTCGAGGAACGGCGGCCCCGCGGTGGTGGAGCCGTCGACCGGGGTGGTCGCGGGCACCGGTTCGCCGGAACGACTCCACGCGCCGCCGAGGTGGTTGAGCAGCCGATCGTCGTGGAACGCTTCGGGTGCGACCCGGACGCACCGCGAGTACACGTCGTTCCAGGAAGTTCCAGGCTTGAGGATCAACGACATCTCCAGCGCCCTCCCGGTGCCTAGCGGTTCTGCACGTGCTGCCAGCCGAATCGGCCCTTGATGCACAGGTTTCCGTGCGTGACGGTGCTTTCGTGCGGTGACGTGACCTTGACGATCTCGTTGTCCTGCACGTGCAGGGTGAGGTTGCAGCCCACACCGCAGAACGTGCAGATCGTCGTCGTCTGGGACTGCTTCGACTCGTCCCACGTGCCGTCCTGACGCTTGTCGTGCTCGCGCTTGAAGCTCAACGCACCGGTCGGGCAGACCTCGATGCAGTTGCCGCAGTAGACGCAAGCGCTTTCGGGCAACGGTGTCGCGAACTCCGTGGAGATCCGCGCGTCGAACCCGCGCCCCGCCACGGAGATGGCGAAGCTGTTCTGCCACTGGTCGCCGCACGCGTCGACGCACTTGTAGCACATGATGCACTTGCCGTAGTCGCGGACGTACAGCGGATTGTCCACTGTGGTCGGTTGGAGTTTCGTTTCGGCGTCGGGACCGAAGCGGGACGGGTCGGCGCCGCACGCCGACATCCACTCGTCAACGTGCGGCGTGGTGGACAGGTCCGTGGCGGACCCCAGCAGCTCCAGCACCAGCTTGCGGCTGTGTCGCGTGCGCTCGGACTCGGTGCGCACCACCATGCCGGGCTCGACCTTGCGCGAGCACGACGGCACCAGCGTGCGCGAGCCCTCGACCTCGACCATGCAGACGCGGCAAGCGTTTGCGGGCTTGAGCGTGTCGCCGTAGCACAGCGTCGGGATCGACTTCCCGACCGCAGTGCACGCGTCGAGGATCGTCGCGCCCTCGGGCACGCGAACGCTTTCGCCGTCCAAGGTCAGCTCGACCAGCCGCTTCGGAAGCCCGATCTCGACGATCGTCATGACGTCGCCTCCTCCGCATAGCCGAGCCTGTCGAGCGCTGATTCGATGGCGTTCCAAGCAGTTTGACCCAGTCCGCAGATGGACGAGTCGCGCATGACCTGCCCTACCTCGCGCAGCAGCTGGAGGTCTTGAGCGCTCGTGCTCAACGGGCGCTTTCCGACGAGCCGGTGCATCGCTTCTTCCTGCCGCACCGTCCCGATCCGGCACGGCACGCACTGCCCGCACGACTCGTCGCGGAAGAAAGCTGCGATGCGCACCAGGAAGCTGCCGAGGTCGGCGGTGTCGTCCAGCACCAGCACGACCCCGGAGCCGAGCGTGGTGCCGGCGGCGCGGGCGTCCTCGAGGGTGAGCGGCAGGTCGAGCTCGTCCGGCCGGACGAACCCGCCTGCCGCTCCGCCGAGCAGTACCGCTCGCAGCTCCCGGCCTGGCGGCACGCCACCCGCCAGCTCGAGGAGTGCCCCGAGCGTGGTGCCGAACGGCACCTCGTACACGCCCGGACGACTCACGTTCCCCGACAGGCAGAAGAGCTTCGGACCCGTGGAACCGGAAGTGCCGATGCGCGTGTACGCCTCGCACCCCTCCGTGAGGATCACCGGCACGTTGACCAGCGTCTCCACGTTGTTGACCACTGTCGGTTTGCCGAAAAGCCCCTGCTCCACCGGGAAAGGAGGCTTCGACCGCGGCTCACCGCGGAAGCCCTCGATGGAGTTGAAGATCGCCGTTTCCTCGCCGCAGATGTAGGCGCCGGCGCCGCGCCGGATCTCGATGTCGAACGAGAAACCCTCGTGGCCCATGATGTTCTCGCCGAGGAAGTTCCGCTCGCGCGCCTTGGCGATCGCGTTGCGCAGCAGGTGCAGGGCACGCGGGTACTCGCCGCGCAAATACAGATAGCCTTTCGAACACCCTGCGGCGAACCCGGCGATCGTCATCGACTCGATCACCGCGAACGGGTCGCCCTCCATGAGCAGCCGGTCCTTGAACGTGCCGGGTTCGCTCTCATCGGCGTTACAGACCAGGTAGTGCGGCCGGACGGGCTGGCGGGCGGTCGCGTCCCACTTGCGTCCTGTCGGGAACGCCGCACCGCCGCGGCCCATCAGCTTCGCGTCGGTGACCTCGCGGATCACCCCGGACGGC
The DNA here is from genome assembly GCF_000974445.1 of Lentzea aerocolonigenes. Classification (GTDB taxonomy): domain Bacteria; phylum Actinomycetota; class Actinomycetes; order Mycobacteriales; family Pseudonocardiaceae; genus Lentzea; species Lentzea aerocolonigenes. The sequence goes on along the minus strand of NZ_BBOJ01000018.1, from coordinate 198,702 downwards.
CCGAGGAGCAGAGCCGTGCGCAACGCCGTGTAGCCGCCCGTCGCCCGGTAGTCGTCGAGCGACTCCGGATCGACGACACCGACCCGTTTGAGCAGCCGCAGGCCGGGAGAACCGGCCTGCGGCATCTCCGCGCGCCCGTCGTCAGAGCGGGAGGAACCGGCGGCCGCCACCGCGATCACCTCACCGGCGTGGGTGGGCGCGAGGAGCTGCTCCTTCGCGACCTCCCCCGCCTCGAACGCCAGCGCCGCCGGAGCCTTCTCGCACACCCCGAGACACGGGCTGCGCAACCAACCGCTCTTCGCCCCAGCGGGCCCGAGCTCGTCGGTCAGCCTGTCGCACAACGCTTTCGCGCCGTTGACCTGGCACGCAAGGTCGACGCAGACGTGCACGACCTTCGCCGGCCGTTCGGTCAGCGAGAACAACGAGTAGAAGCTCGCCACCCCGTACGCCTCGGCCGGCGGGATGTGCAGCACGCGGCAGATGTGGTTCAGCGCGCCCTGGCTGATCCAGCCCACCCTGTCGTTGACCGCGTGCAGAGCCGGCAGCAGTTGGTCCCGTCCCATGCCGGTGAACAGGTCGACGACCACGCGTTCGGCCTCGGTGGGCTCGACGTCGAGCAGCTTGAGGTCCACTCAGCCCACCTTCACGGGGAGTTTGTCGATGCGGATGGCGGCGGCTTTGTACTCGGCCGTGCCCGCGATCGGGCACGTCGCCTCGATCGTGATGACGTTGACGTCGATCTCGTCCGGGAAGTGGAACGTCATGAAGACCAGACCTGGCGTGAGACCGTCGTCGATCCGCACGGGTGCCTGGATCTGCCCGCGCCGGGACGTGATCTTGACTTCCTCGCCGTCGACGACCCCGAGCACCGCCGCGTCCTGCGGGCACAGGTCGAGCGTCTCTCCCTTGCGCAGTGGCGACTCGAACCCCGCCGACTGCACGCCGGTGTTGTAGGAGTCGAGCCGGCGTCCGGTGGTGAGCCGGAACGGGAACTCCTCGGTCAGCTCGTCGACAGGAGGACTGTGCGGCACCGGCGAGAACGTGGCGGGCATGCCGCGCTTGACCGGGTCGTTCTCCCACAACCGCGCGTGCAGGAAGCTGGGTTCGAGGGAGTCCTCGCGCGGGCACGGCCACTGGATGCCGCCGAGCTCCTCCAGCCGCCGGTAGGACATGCCGGTGTGCAACGGGGACAGGCTGCGCAGCTCGTCCCACACGTCCTCGCCGGTCTTGTGCTCCCAGCCGGCGCCGAGCCGTACGGCGATCTCGCTCATGATCTCGATGTCGTCGCGCGCACCCTCCGGTGGGGTGAGCGCCTTGCGCACCCGCTGGACGCGCCGCTCGCTGTTCGTGAACGTGCCGTCGGTCTCGCACCAGGCCGCCGCGGCGGGCAACACGACGTGCGCGAGCTGCGCGGTCTTGGTGAGGAAGATGTCCTGCACCACCACGTGGTCCAAGTTGGACAGTCGTTTGACCGTGTGTTCGCAGTCGGCCTCGGACTGCACGGGGTTCTCGCCGATGATGTAGACGGTGGTCAGGTCACCGCGTTCCATCGCCTCGAGCATCTGGGTGAGGTTCCAGCCCTTCTGCGCCCTGATGTTCGAGCCCCACGCGGCGTTGAACTTGGCCGTGACGGCGGGGTCCGTGACGTCCTGGAAGCCGGGCAGCCGGTCGGGGATGGCGCCCATGTCGCCGCCGCCCTGCACGTTGTTCTGCCCGCGCAACGGGTTCAGCCCCGCGCCGTAGCGGCCGACCTGGCCGGTGAGCAGCGACAGGTTGATGAGACTCAGCACGTTGTCCGTGCCGTTGTGGTGCTCGGTGATGCCGAGCGTCCAGCTGAGCTGCCCGCGGTCGGCCTTGGCGTAGGCGTGCGCGAGCTCGCGGATCAGCTCGGCGGGCACCCCGGTCTCCAGCTCGGCGACCGGCAGCGTCCACGGCTCGACGGCCTTGACGAACTCCTCGAACCCTTCGGTCGCCCGCTCGACGAACGACGTGTTGGTGAGACCGGACGCGATGATCTCGCGCGCGATGGCGTGGGCCAGCGGGATGTCCGTACCCACGTTGAGCCGCAACCACCGGTGCGCCCACTTGCCGGTGCTGGTGAGCCGCGGGTCGACCACGTACAGCTTCGCGCCCTTGTTGACCGCCTTGAGCACGTGCTGGAAGAAGATCGGGTGGGCCTCGCGCGCGTTCGAGCCCCACAGGATGATCAGGTCGGCGTCCTCGATCTCCTGGTAGGACGAGGTGCCACCACCACTGCCGAACACCTTGGCGAGACCGGCCACGCTCGGCGCGTGACACGTCCGGTTGCAGCTGTCGACGTTGTTCGTGCCGATCACGGCCCTGGTGAACTTCTGGGCCATGTAGTTCATCTCGTTGGTGGCCCGCGCACAGGAGAACATGCCGAACGCGTCCGGCCCGTGCTGCGCCACGTTGCGCCGGAACCCCTCGGCCGCGCGGTCCAGAGCCTCGTCCCAGGTGGCGGGGCGCAGGACGCCCGCGTCGCGCACCAGCGGCTGGGTGAGTCGCACGTAGGGCTCGGTCTTCTTCCGCCTGCTCATCACAGTACTCATTTCTGGCCTCCTCCCTCCATACTGTATGCAATCTGCGGTATGCGCTAGCCCTCGCCGAGAATCGGAGCCGAATTCCTCACCCGCGTCCGCGTGGCCATCTGGGAACCGCAGGGCACGTGGCCCGGCTCGCCACGCCGCAGTCACCTCGGAACACTCCTGTGCCGAGGTGCGCGGACGGCGGCCTCGGTCACGGCGTTGCGCTGCCCCGCGGCCCGCCTCAGCGCACGGCACGCGCATCGGCCGCGCGCCTCACTGGGGCGGCCCCCACCACGGCAACGGTGGCCTGCCCCAGTGATCATCGGTGTCGGTACCGGTTCACTGCGGGCATGACATCACCGATGCCCCGGCGTGCCGCCCTGCGAGGAGCCGTGTTCGCGGTCACCGCGGGCGCAGTCGTCACCCCGACGGCGACCGCGGCCCCCGAATCGCGAGGCGGCGAGGCTCGCCCGTCCTTCACCGTGCGGGACAACAGGGGACGCCAGCGCGTCCTCGCCGACACGCGCCGTCCGCCGGTGATCATCGGCGGCACCGTGATCCCGGCCGAGCAGCGTCAGGGACCCGAGCACGGCACCTATCTGATCTTCAACGACGAGAACGGTTCCGAGCGCGGCGGCATCGTCGCGGGAGCGTCGGAAGCGAGCTTCTCCCTCGACTACGTCAACGCCCAGGCCATCACCCTGGGCACCAGGTGGCAGGGCGAGCACGGCGCGACCGCGTTGTTCTTCAAGCAGATGCCCGACCCGCGCCTGCCCGTCGGGCAGACACCTCCGATGCCCACCAGGGTCGAGCTGGTGTGGTCGACGGCGGACGGCGCGGTGCTCGCGCTCAACGACTCGAAGGGCAGGCCCCGGATCGTGCTCTCGGTGGACGCCCAGGACGTGCCGAGCATCCGCGTGCTGGACGAGAACGGTGCCGTCGTCAAGAGCTTGGCCTAGGACACCACCGACGTGCGCGACAGCAGGTCGATCGCCGCGTAGACGTGCCGCAGCGTCGGGGCAGGCACGCGGGTCAGCTCGGCGATCTCCACCACCGCGCCGATGATCGCGTCGATCTCCAGCCGTTTGCCGGCTTCGAGGTCCTGCAGCATCGACGTCTTGTGGTGCCCGACGCGGCGGGCGCCGTCGATGCGCTGGTCGATGGAGATCCGCGGGTCACAGCCCGCGGCCCGCGCGATGGTCAGGGTCTCGGCCATCATCTGCGCCACCAGGTCGCGGCTGTCCGAGTGGTCGCAGATCTCCACCATCGTCGCGCGGGTCAGGGCGCTCAACGGGTTGAACGCCACGTTGCCCATGAGCTTGATCCAGATGTCCTCGCGGACGTCCTTCTCGACAGGACACTTCAGCCCACCGGCGACCATGGCCTCGCTCAACGCGGCACAGCGCGGGGAAATGCTGCGATCCGGCTCGCCGATCGAGAACCGCGTGCCCTCCAGGTGCCGGATCACGCCCGGCGCCTCGATCTCGGTCGAGCAGTAGACGACACAGCCGATCGCCCGTTCCATCGGCAGCACGGCCGTGACCGAGCCGCCGGGGTCCACGGCCTCGATCCGTTGCCCTTCGAGGGGATGGCCCGTCAGGCCGTGGAAGTACCACCACGGGATCCCGTTCTGCGCCGCGATCACGGCCGTGTCCGGACCCAGCAGCGGGGCCAGCAGGTCGCCCGACGACGCGTACGAGTACGCCTTCAGGCCGAGGAACACGTAGTCGGCCTCGCCCACCTCGCGCGGATCGTCGGTCGCGTGTGGACGTGCGGTGAAGTCACCGCGCGGACTCAGCACCCGCACGCCGTGCTGCCGCATGGCGGCGAGGTGGGCTCCGCGCGCGATCAGGTCGACTTCCACGCCCGCACGATGCAAGGCCGCACCGACGTAGGCACCGATCGCTCCAGCTCCGAGAACAGCGATCTTCATGTCACGCCCCGCTCGCTCAAGGGTTGCACCTAGCAGGATTGCATACAGTATACGGACAACACGACCAGATCCCTACAAGTGCTTTTTGCATACCAAAAGCTGTATTCTGTCGCGCATGACCTCTTTGCCCAGTGGCCGCCGAGCCGCCAAGGGTTCGCTCAGCGCCGCGGCGAGCCGCCGGGTCGAACGGCCGGCACCGCTGCGACAGGCCGTCTACGACGCCCTGCTCGAGCTCATCGTCAACCGGACGCTCGCCCCCGGCCAGCACCTGGTCGAGGCCGAGCTCGCCGAGTACCTGGGCGTGAGCAGGCAGCCGGTGCGCGAGGCCCTCCAGCGGCTGCAGACCGACGGCTGGGTCGACCTCCGTCCCGCCCAGGGCGCGTTCGTGCACACACCGACCGAAGAGGAGGCCGACCAGCTGCTCGCCGTGCGCAGCGTGCTGGAGACCTACTCCGCCAAGCTCGCCGCCGAGCACGCCACCGCGTCCGACGTGAAGATGCTCAAGAGGCTGCAGAAGTCGGGCGAGGAGGCTCTCGTCACCGCCAACGTCGAACGCCTGGTCAAGGCGAACGCCGACTTGCACGCGGCCATCGCGGCGATCGGCCGCAACAAGGTCCTGTCCGAGATGATCGGACTGGTCGACCGCCGAGTCCGCTGGTACTACACCCCGATCGCCCGTCCACGCAGCGGTGACTCGTGGAAGGAGCACGCCGAGCTCGTCGCCGCGATCGCCGACGGTGACGTCGAGCGAGCGGGCGAGGTCATGCACCGTCACGCGGAGCAGACCCGGCAGACCTACCACGAGCACAGGACCCCGGAGACTTCAACCGAGAGTAATTGAGGCGTTACGCGCGGATCACCCTAAAACGGTCATTTGGTGCCACACGGGTGATCCGCGACACGATGGCCGAGGATTGCATACAAAACGCAGTATGCTGAATGGTGTCAGGGACGGGATCAAGAGGTACCCGAACCGGGTACCCACTGACTGAGACCCCGGCCGCAGCCCTGCACCTCCCGTACGACAGTGCCTGTTGAACTCTGGCCTGTTGGGCTCTTGCGCGCCTCGGGAGCGACCATCGACAGGAGGAACACCATGTCCCGCTTGAAGAACTTCGCGCGCTCGCTCACCCAGCCGCGTGGGGGCGCCTCCGCCGACGGCCGCGCGATCGGTCTCGGCCTGTCCACCGCGCTGAACGAGCAGCGCAAGGACTCCGAGGCCGTCGCGGCCGTGGCGAAGACGCTGCGCCCAGGCTTTGAGGGTAAGGACACGGACTCCGAGGGCCACACGATTCACGGCTGAGCGCCCTCGACACGCTGGGAACGCTGCGCTTCAGCCTCCTCCACGGCGGCACGGGCGGCCCGCCGGGAGGTGCGCAGGCTCCACACCGTGGTGATCGCCAGGGTCGCGACGATCACGCCGAGAGACACCACGATCGGAATCTCCGGAGCCCACGACACACCGTGGTGGTGCATCGCCTCGAAGATCAGCTTGAGCCCGATGAACGCGAGCACCACCGCGAGGCCCTTGCTGAGGTGCACCAGGCGATCCAGCAGACCGCCCACCAGGAAGAAGAGCTGGCGCAGGCCCATCAACGCGAACGCGTTCGCGGTCAGCACGAGGTACGGCTCCTTGGTGAGCCCGAAGATCGCCGGGATCGAGTCGACCGCGAAGAGCAGGTCCGTGGTGCCGACCGCGACCATGACGATCAGCAGTGGGCCGGCGCGCGGAAACACCTTCCGCACTGCGCGCAACGCGGCGTTCTCGGAGAACTCGGCTTCTTCGCTCTCGTTGTGCGCCAACAGTTTCCACGCGGTGTAGATGAGGAACGCACCGAAGACGTAGAAGAGCCAGTCGAACCGGGAGATCGCCTCGGCACCGACGGCGATGAAGATCGCGCGCAGCACCAGCGCCAGGAGGATGCCGACGATCAGCACCTTCTGCCGTTGTTCCCGCGGCACCGCGAACCGGGCCATGATCAGCACGAACACGAACAGGTTGTCGACGCTGAGGGAGTACTCGGTGATCCAGCCGGCGAAGAACTCGCCACCGTGCTGCCCACCGGCGAACAGCGCCACCCCGAGTCCGAAGAGGACGGCCAGACCGACGTAGAACAGGACCCAGCAGACCGACTCGCGAAACGTCGGTTCGCGGGGCTTGCGCACCACCAGGAAGAGGTCGAACGCGATCACGACGGCGAGTCCGCCCAAGGTCGCGATCCACACCCAGACAGGAAGATCCAGCATTCTCGCTCCTTCGGCGGAAGGTCAGCGGGCAGCGGCGGCACCCGAACGCGATTGACGCAGGCGAAGCGCGACGCGTTCGTGCAGCCACAGGAAGCCGATGGCCCAACCGAGGCTCACGATCCCCTGGTAGGCGAGGAAACCCGCCAGATCCGAGGGCAGCCGAGCCTGACCGGTGAGCACCAGGCCCACGGTGACCTCGTGCACCAGGCGCGCCAACGGGAACGCGACCAGCCAGTAGAGCGCCACGGGAGCGAAACGTCCGGCTGGGAGCCGGCCTGCCGCCACCAGCAGGCCGAACGCACCGCCGAACGCCCCGAGTGTCAGGCCGAGCGCCACCGTCGTGACCAGAGCCCACCCGAGCGGCTGGCCGACGAGCGCGGCCAGCCCTCCCGCGATGAGCCCGGCGGCGAGACCGACGAACGCGCCGGGGATTCCTTCACGGAACTGCGTCATCAGCCCACCACCACACCGAACTTGAAGAGGCTGAAGAACAGCATGCCCAGGTAGAACACCGCGCCGAAGCCGATGATGACGTTCGTGATCAGCTTGGGCCTGATGGGTTTGGGCAGCATCCGGTTGTTCACCAGCAGCAGCACCACGCAGTACGCGCCCATCGCGAACGTCGACAGGAACGCGAGCACGTCGAGGATCGCCCCGGGCCCGTCGGCCGGTCCGAACAGCAGGATCAGGATGCCGAAGGTGATGACACCCCAGAGGAATCCCGCGTAGAGGTGCGACATCCGGAACTTCTTGGCGCCGGGCACGAAGTGGTACGTCATGTCCGCCTGGCCGCGCGAGAACGAGTCGAAGAGACCCAGCGTGGCGTTGAGGCCGATCAACGCGATGAACCCGAGGAAGACCGCTCCCAGCACCGGTCCACCGGCTGACGCGAAGGCGTCCGACATGGCGTTGAGCGCAGCTTCGCGTTCACCGGACTCGATGAGCGCCTTGACGTCCGGCGAGGTGCGCGAGGCCGACTGCGCGAGGACCGTGAAAGAAACCGTGACGAGCATGGTGATGCCCCAGAAGAGCAGCAGGGCGTCGAACGTGACCCAGCGCCGCCAGCCCTTCCACTTCGCGAGCTCGGCGGAGTCCTCGGTGTCGAACATGAAGCCCCGGCTGGGCATCTTCTCCTCGTCGCCCGCGTGCCGCAGCCCGCGGACCTTCGGGATGTGCGCGCCCATGCCGGCACCGCTGTCGCGCAGGTGCAGCGTGTACCACATCTGCTGCATGCCGGACGGTCCGGCGAACGCGATCGAGCCGACGATGATCGGGAACCACTCCGGCGACATGGCCTGCGCCGGGAAGTACCCGAACTGGAACATGCCGGTCACGGTGCTGGTCAGGTCGCTCCACGTGCCGACCATCGCCGCCACCACCGCCGTGCTGACGACGAGCAGTCCGATGAGGATGGACAGCAGGTTCTCGAGCAGGTTGTAGATGACCTTGGCGAGGCTGAACAGGATCCCGACCAGGACGAGGCCGACGCACGCCGACACCGTCCAGGGTATACCGGTGATCTTCTCCAAGGCCGCCGCTCCCGCGGAGAGGTGGCCTGGCCAGATGTAGACGAGTACCGCGACCACGAAGAAGAACCACATGATCGGTTTGAACACGCGCGCGGCGCCGAAGAAGATGCTCTCCCCCGTCGCCATCGCGTACCTCGCCATCTCGAGCATGACGACGGCCTGCAGCGTCACGCCGATCAGGAAGAGCCACCTGATGTCCGGCCCGAAGACCAGCACCAGGCGGGGCCACATGTAGGACTCGCCCATGCCCACGCCCAGAGCCACCAGGAAGACGGTGGGGCCCAGCAGGTGAATCGACGGTGGTGCGTCGGGCAGTTTCCTGATGGGCATCGCTTCCAGCCTACCCGCGGGCCAGACACGTTCCCGAGAGAATTCAACACTGTCGGGTGGTGCTGACACTTCCGTGCGGGCGACCAGATTTGGATCATCCACGGTTAACAACCTCCAGAGGACCGGCTGTCTTCGTTGACCTCCCTGGCGGGTTCGCGACCGTGGGCGTGTCACGGTCGCGGACGGGCCATCTGTTCCTTGCTACAGAAGAACCCTGTTGCTACCCAAGCAGACCAGCGGCACGTGCCCACCGGTACTTCGCACCCAGCACTGCGACAGGTTTCTCCGTTGTGTACGGATACGCAACCACTCCGTTCCGGTACAGGTACTCGCTGGCCTCCTCCACCTGCACGTCGCCGGCGAGCGAGGCGACGACCGGCTTGTGGATGCCGTTCGCCCGGTACTCCTCCACGACGTCGACCACGAGCTTCGCGAACACCATCGGTGGCGTGACGATGGTGTGCCAGTAGCCCAGGATCAACGAGTGGATGCGGTCGTCCGCGAGTCCGAGCGCGATCGTGTTCCGGTACGTCGACGGCGGTTCCCCGCCGGTGATGTCGACCGGGTTGCCCGCCGCGCCGAACGGCGGGATGAACTTCCGGAACGCCGCGTCGAGGTCGTCCGGAATCGTCATGAGCGACAACCCGTTGTCCACACAGGCGTCCGAGAGCAGCACACCCGAGCCGCCCGCGCCGGTGATGATGACGACGTTCTCGCCCTTCGGCGTGGCCAGCAGCGGGATGCCGCGCGCGTACTCCAGCAGGTCGTTCAGGCCGGGTGCGCGGATGACACCGCTCTGCCTGAGGATGTCGTCGTAGACGCGGTCGTTGCCGGCCAACGCGCCGGTGTGCGAGCTCGCGGCCTTGGCACCTTGGTCGGTTCGCCCCGCCTTCAGGACGACGACCGGTTTCTTCGTCGACACCCGCTTGGCGGTTTCCGCGAACGACCGGCCGTCCTTGAGGTCTTCCAGGTGCATCGCGACGAGCTGGGTGTTCGGGTCCTGCTCGAAGAACGTCAGCAGGTCGTCCTCGTCGATGTCGGCCTTGTTGCCCACGCCGACGATCGCGGAGACGCCCATGCCCGCGGAACGGCTGAACCCGAGGATCGCCATGCCGATTCCGCCGCTCTGCGACGACAGCGCGACGCCGCCCTTGACGTCGTACGGCGTGCAGAACGTCGCCGAGAGGTTCTCCGGGGTGTAGTAGTAGCCGTAGATGTTCGGGCCGAGAATGCGCACGCCGTGCTTGCGCGCGATCGTGACGATCTCTTCCTGCAGCTCGACGTTGCCCGTCTCGCCGAAGCCGGACGGGATCATGATCGCGCCGGCGACACCCTTCCTGCCCACTTCCTCCAGGGCGGCGGGCACGAACTTCGCCGGGATCGCGAACACCGCGACGTCGACGTCTCCCGGGACGTCGGCGATGCTCGCGAACGCTTTCCGGTCCAGGATCTCGTCGGCTTTGGGGTTGATCGGGTGGATCTCGCCCTGGAACCCGCCGTTGACGAGGTTCTTCATCACCGAGTTGCCGATCTTGCCCTCTTCGTTCGAGGCACCGATCACGGCGACGGCGGCGGGCTTCATGATCCGGTTCATCGAGGCGAGGATCTCGTCCTGCGTGAACCGGTGCGGCTGCACGGCGGCGTTCTCGTCGACCAGGATCCGCACGTCGACCGCGGTGGCGCCACCGGGAGTGGCGAGCACCGGGTTGAGGTCGACCTCCGCGAACTGCGGGAAGTCCGTGACCAGGTCCGACACGCGGTGGATCAGGTCGGCGAGCTTCACGGTGTCGACGCCCTGCGCACCTCGCACACCGCGCAGGATCTCGGCGGCCGCGATGCCGTCGACCATCGACAACGCCTCGGACGTGCTGGTGGGCGCCAGCCGGAACGTGACGTCCTTGAGCACCTCGACCAGGACACCGCCGAGGCCGAACGCGGCGATCTTGCCGAACGTCTCGTCCGTCACCGCGCCCACGATGACCTCGTGGACGTCGTGGCCGGTCGGCAGTTGCTGCTGGACCTGGACACCGGTGATCTCGGCGTCCGCCTTGTGGTTGCGGGCGTTGTCGATGATCGTGCGGTAGCCCTCCGCCACTTCGGCGGAGTTGCGCAGCCCCACGAGGACGCCGCCGGCCTCGGTCTTGTGCAGGATGTCCGGTGAGACGATCTTGAGCACGACCGGGTAGCCGATCTCCTCGGCGAACGCGACGGCGCCCTCCGACGACTTCGCCAGCGCCTCGGCCGGGGTCGCGATCCCGTAGGCGTCGCAGACCCGCTTGCCCTCCGGCGCGGTGAGCGACGACCGTCCCTCCGCCCGCACCTTCGCGAGCACGTTCTCGACCGCGGCGCGGTCGTAGCCGTTGTCCGGCATGAGATCTCGTCTCCCTAGAGGTGTCAGATGACGCCGGCGGTGCGGAGTTCGGCCAGTCGTTCGGTGCTGTAGCCCAGCGCGCCGAGGACCTCGTCGTTGTGCTCACCGAGCAGCGGCGGGCGCTGTACCGGAACTTCCGAGTCGGAGAGCTTGAGCGGGTTGCCGACCGTCTTGAACGTGCCGCGCTCGGGGTGGTCGACCTCGACGACGATGCCGAGCTCGGCCAGGGTCTCGTCCTCGATGATCTCCTTTGTGGACAGAATGGGTCCGCACGGGATGTTGTGGGCGTTGAGCTTGTCCATCACCTCCCACTTGGTGTGCTTCTCCGTCCACTCCTCGATCAGCGCGAACGCCTTGTCCAGCTTGGAGAGCCGCACCTCCGGCGTCGCCCAAGCGGGGTCGTCGGCGAGCTCCGGTTTGCCGATCAGCTCGGTCAGCGGCTTCCACCCGACCGGCTGGATGATCACGTAGATGTAGTCGTTGGGGCCGCCGGGGGCGCAGCGCACCGCCCAGCCGGGCTGGCCACCACCGGAGGCGTTGCCGGAGCGGGGGACCTCGTCGGAGAACTGCTCGTTCGGGTACTCCCCCAGCGGCCCGTGGGCGAGCCGCTGCTGGTCGCGCAGCTTCACCCGGCACAGGTTGAGCACGGCGTCCTGCATCGCCACCTGGACGCGTTGCCCACGGCCCGTGTTCGTGCGTTGGTACAACGCGGCGAGGATGCCCGCCACGAGGTGGATTCCGGTACCGGAGTCGCCGATCTGCGCGCCGGTGGCGAGCGGCGGGCCTTCCTCGAACCCGGTGGTGCTCATCGAGCCGCCCATGGCCTGCGCGATCACCTCGTACGCCTTGAAGTCGGCGTAGCGGCCGGGCCCGAAGCCCTTGATGGAGGCGTAGATCAGCTCGGGGTTGAGCTCCTGGAGCTTCTCCCACGGGTAGCCGAACCGTTCGACGACACCAGGTCCGAAGTTCTCGACCAGGACGTCGACGTCGGCGATCAGCTTCTCGAAGACCTCCTTGCCCTCAGGAGCCTTCATGTTGAGGGTGATGCTCCGCTTGTTGCAGTTGAGCATCGTGAAGTAGAGACTGTCCACATCGGGCAGATCGCGCAGCTGGCCGCGCGTGATGTCGCCGCGTCCCGGCGTCTCCAGCTTGATGACGTCCGCACCCAGCCAGGCGAGCAGCTGGGTCGACGACGGTCCGGACTGCACGTGCGTCATGTCGAGGACTTTGACGCCTTCCAGGGCCTTGGCCATCTCGCTCACCTACTTGTACATCGTCTGGTTCATGGTTCCGGGCGCGTACACGTCGGGGTCGATCCACACGTTGATCAGCGACGGCTTGCCGGACTCGCGGGCGCGTTGCAGCGCTGGACCGATGTCCTTGGGGTCGCGCACTTCCTCGCCGTAGCCGCCGAGCATCTTGGCGAACTGGTCGTAGCGGACGTCGCCGAGCGTGTTGCCGACGCGCTCGCGTTCCAGGCCGTACTTCGCTGCCTGGCCGTAGCGGATCTGGTTCATCGACGAGTTGTTGCCGACGATGCCGACGAACGGCAGGTTGTAGCGGACCAGCGTCTCGAAGTCCCAGCCGGTGAGGCTGAATGCGCCGTCGCCGAACAGGGCCACGACCTCCTTGTCCGGCCTGGCCAGTTTCGCGGCCAGCACGAACGGGACGCCGACGCCGAGCGTCCCGAGTGGACCGGGGTCCATCCAGTGGCCTGGCGACTTCGGCTGCACGACCTGACCGGAGAACGTGACGACGTCGCCGCCGTCGCCGATGTAGACGGAGTCCTCGGTGAGGAAGTCGTTGATCTCGCTCACCAACCGGTACGGGTGGATCGGCATGTCGTCGGAACGCAGGTGTTCCAGGCGCTTCTGCCGGGCCTTCTCCTCGACGGCCTGCAGCTCCTCCAGCCACACCTTGCGGCCCATCGCGCCGTTGTCCTCGCGGCCGGAGGCGGCCTGCGTGACGGTGGACAGGACCAGGTCCGCGTCGCCGACGATGCCGAGGTCGACGTCGCGGTTCTTGCCGACCGTGCGGTAGTCGAGGTCGATCTGCACGACCGTCGCGTTCTGCGAGAGCCTGCGGCCGTAGCCCATCCGGAAGTCGAAGGGGGTGCCGACGATGACGATGACGTCGGCGTTGTCGAAGGCGTAGCGGCGGGAGAGCTGGAAGTGGTGCGGGTCGCCGGGAGGCAGGGTGCCGCGGCCCGCGCCGTTCATGTAGGCGGGGATGTTCAACGTCCGCACGAGCTCGATCGCCGAGTCCGTGGCGCGCGTCGTCCACACCTGGCTGCCCAGCAGGATCGCGGGTTTCTTCGCGTGCACCAACAGGTCCGCGAGCTTCTCGACGTCCCTAGGGTCACCAGCGCTGCGCGTGGACGCGCGGTAGTGGCCTGCCTGCGGGATGCGGGCCGTGCTCAGCGGCACCTTCGCGTCGAGGACGTCGCGCGGGATCTCCAGGAACGACGGGCCGGGCGCACCGGCGTTGGCCTCGCGGAACGCCATCGACACCATGTCCGCGATCCGCGCGGTGTGCGGGACGTTGGCCGCGAACTTGGTGATCGGCGTCATCATGTCGACGTGCGGGAGGTCCTGCAGTGAGCCCATCTTGTGCTGGCTCAGCGCACCCTGGCCGCCGATCAGCAGCATCGGGCTCTCCGCGCGGAACGCGTTGGCGACGCCCGTGACGGCGTCGGTGGTACCGGGACCCGCCGTGACGACGGCGCAACCGGGCTTGCCGGTGATGCGGGCGTAGCCGTCGGCCGCGTGTGCCGCGACCTGTTCGTGTCGTACGTCGACGACGGCGATGCCCTCGTCCACGCAGCCGTCGTAGATGTCGATGATGTGGCCGCCGCACAGCGTGAAGATGGTGTCGACACCCTCGGCTTTGAGCGCCTTGGCGACCAGATGCCCACCCGAGATCTGTTCCGGCTCCGCGGAAGTCGTCATCAGTGACCAGCTCCTCCCCAGCGCCGGCTGCAGCGCTCGACTGTAGATTGCATACCGTATGAGGTAGGCATATCGTTACTCCGCTATCAACCGGATGTCCAGAGATGGCCGCAAGTTTTCGGCGGAAGGACGCACACGGTGGATCTTTTCGAACATGAAGCGCGGGACCTCTTCGAGCGCCACGGAGTGCCCGTTCCGCGTGGTTTTGTGGCGGACACTCCTGAATCCGCGCGCGAGGCAGCCGCGAAGCTGGGCGGCACGGTCGTCGTCAAGGCTCAGGTGAAGACCGGCGGACGCGGCAAGGCGGGCGGCATCAAGCTCGCTTCGTCGCCCGACGAAGCTTTCGCCGCGGCCGAGGCCGTTCTGGGCATGGACATCAAGGGCCACACCGTGCACAAGGTGCTGGTGACCGAGGCGAGCGAGATCGCCGAGGAGTACTACCTGTCGTTCCTGCTCGATCGTGCCAACAGGACGTTCATCGGCATGGCGTCGGCCACCGGCGGCGTGGAGATCGAGGAGATGGCGGACTCCATCACTCGAATGCCCGCTTCGTCCTTCGACGCAGCTGCGGTGTTTCCACCGGAAATCGCGACGGAAGTGAACGCAGTCGCTTCCGCGTTGTGGAAGGTCTTCGTTTCCGAGGACGCGACACTCGTCGAAGTGAACCCGTTGGCGCGCACGAAGGACGGCCGGATCGTGGCGCTCGACGGCAAGGTGACGCTGGACGACAACGCGTCCTTCCGGCACTCCCGCACCGATTCGGGCGCGGAGGGTGACCCGTTGGAGGTGCGGGCGGCCGAGAAGGGCCTGAACTACGTCAAGCTCGACGGCACGGTCGGCGTCATCGGAAACGGCGCCGGTCTCGTCATGTCCACTTTGGACGTCGTGGCGCTGGCCGGGTGCCGCGCCCGCGAACTTCCTCGACATCGGTGGCGGCGCCTCGGCCCAGGTGATGGCCGACGGCCTCGACGTCATCCTCTCCGACCCGTCGGTGCGCAGCGTGTTCGTGAACGTCTTCGGCGGCATCACCGCGTGCGACGCGGTGGCCAACGGAATCGTGCAGGCACTGGGTCTCCTCGGCGACCGCGCCGACAAGCCGCTGGTCGTGCGGCTGGACGGCAACAACGCCGAGGCCGGCCACCGCATCCTCGACGAGGCACGACACCCGCTGATCACCGTGGCGCACACGATGGACGACGCGGCGGGCTGGGCCGCCGCGCTCGCCGGCGCCGGACAGGAGTCCTGATGGCGATCTTCCTCGACGAGCACAGCCGCGTGGTCGTGCAGGGCATGACCGGCTCGGAGGGCTCCAAGCACACCCGCCGCATGCTCGCGGCGGGCACGCAGGTCGTCGGCGGCGTGAACGCGCGCAAGGCAGGCACCTCAATGGGGTTCGACGACGTCACGCTCCCTGTGTTCGGCACGGTGGCCGAGGCGATGCGGGAGACCGGCGCGAACGTGTCGGTGCTGTTCGTGCCGCCCGCGTTCACGAAGGACGCCGTCATCGAGGCGATCGACGCCGGGATCGGGCTCGCGGTGGTGATCACCGAGGGCGTCCCGGTGCACGACACGGCACAGTTCTGGGCCCACGCCGAAGACTCGGGCACGCGGATCATCGGGCCGAACTGCCCCGGCATCATCAGCCCCGGCAAGTCGAACGCGGGCATCATCCCTGCGGACATCACCAAGCCCGGTTCGATCGGCCTGGTGTCGAAGTCCGGCACGCTGACCTACCAGCTGATGCACGAGCTGAAGGACTTCGGCTTCTCCACGTGCGTCGGCATCGGCGGCGACCCGATCGTCGGCACGACGCACATCGACGCGATCGCGGCGTTCGAGGCCGATCCGGAGACCGAGCTGATCGTGATGATCGGCGAGATCGGCGGTGACGCGGAGGAACGGGCGGCGGAGTTCGTGCGGGACAACGTCTCGAAGCCGGTGGTCGGCTACGTCGCCGGCTTCACCGCGCCCGAGGGCAAGACGATGGGCCACGCGGGCGCCATCGTCTCGGGGTCCTCGGGCACGGCGCAAGCCAAGAAGCAGGCCATGGAGGCGGTGGGGATCGAGGTCGGCAGGACGCCGTCCGAAACCGCCGCCCTGGCACGTGCCGTCCTGACTAGCTAGTGCACAAAGCCTTGTCCGCCACCGCGATGGCGGACGGCTGTGAGCCGGGCTGGTTCGTGTTGGTCACGACCGACACGGACCGGCCGTCGTCGGTGGCCAGCGTCAGCGAGTAGTGGCCGGTGGGCAACGATCCGTTGTGACCCCACGCCACTCCCCCGCACGTCAGCGGCACCTCGGCCAGCGCGAGGCCGTAGGAGCTGACCGTGCGGCGCATTTCCGCCAGCGCCGCCGGTGAGACGACCTGGCCGCCCAGCAGTGCCCGGTAGAACCGCCGGATGTCGTCCAAAGTGGATGACATCGCGCCGGCGGTGCTCCAGAACGACAGCTCCTGGCTGGTGGTCGCCTCGGTCCAGAAGAAGAACGGGCCCAGGCGGCCACCGATGTACCCGTTGAGGAACGGGGTGCTCAGCGCGCGATCCCCTGGCGCGGGGAAGGCGGTCTGCGTGAGGCCGAGCGGGCTGATGATCCGCTCGGTGATCACGGTGCCCGCCGGCTTCGCGGTGATCTTCTCGATCAGCAGGCCCAGCACCAGGTAGCCGACGTTGGAGTAGTTCAGCGCGGCACCGGGCGCGGACTGCGCGGGCTCGTCCATCGCGGAGCGGACCAGCTCGGCGAGGGAGAACGTGCCGTCCGGGTTCGCCCGTGCGTCACGCACGTCGCGAACGAGGCCGCTGGTGTGCTGCAGGAGCTGGCGGACGGTGATCACGTCGCCGTTGTAGTTGCCGCTGACGACACCGGGCAGGTACCGCGAGATCGGTGCGTCCAGCTCGACGCGGTGCTCGTCGACGAGCTGGAGGACCACCGCCGCGGTGAACGTCTTGGTCTGGCTGCCGATCCGGAAGTGGTCGGACGCGGTGATCGCGCGTTGTTCGTTGATCTTCCCGGTGCCCGCGGAGAGCGTGTACCGCGCGGTGTGCACGGCGACGCCCGGTCCTGCCTGGGCTGCGTACTGGTCGAGCACGGTCCGCACGGCGTCGTCGGCCTTCGCGGGCGCGACGCCGAGGAGCACGAACGCGCAGACCACGGCGGTGAGTCGCTTCACGAGGCCGCCTCCGCCGAGGTGCTCTTGTCGCCGATCACCGAGAGCGCCTGCTTCACGATCTTCAGCACGGCCTGCGCGCCCTCGACCAGTTTGATCAGGTTCTCGCCGCTCGCGAGCAGCTCACCGAGCTTGACCGCGATCTGCGCCCCGCACTCGACGGCGATCTGCACGCACTGCGGGATCGCCACGGCGATGCTCTGCCCGAACGTCGCCGGTGCCGCCGCGATCGCCTCGGTCATGATCGGCACGATCTTGCCGATCGCCTCGGTGATCAGCCGGGTCACCTCGGCGACGACCTGGGCGACCACCTCGCCCGCCTTGATCAGCGCGGTGGCGTTGGTCAGCGCGGTCTCGGCGACGGACAACACGCCGTCGGCGATCTCCTTGCCGGTCTTGGCGTAGTCGGTCGCGCTCTGACCGGACCAGCCGCTCGTCTCGCTGCTCGCCTTGGAGCTGTACTCCTCGGCCAGTGAGGTGGCGGACCTGGCCGCGTTCTGGAACTCGCTCGCACCCTGCCCGACGCCGTCCGGGTTGCCGCGCAACTGGTTCAGCGGCTCTTCGAGGAACGAGATCATCGGCGTGAGGAAGCCGACGCCCGCGCTGTCCAGTGCCTGCAACGGTTTGTCGTTCGAGCCGAGCCGGCTGATGTCGGCCTTGGGGGTGCCCGCGAGGCCCGAGGAGAGCCACTGGTCACCGGCGATGGCGTTCGTGGTGGTGCGGAGTTCGTTCAGCAGCGCGGCGATCGTGCCCGCGTCCGTCGTGGTGGCGGTCATCGGGCGGCCCCGGTGAGGTTCACGACGTTGTCGTCGTCGGTGCGCTGGTAGGTGTCGGCGGTCTGCCGCAGACCGGCGCCCACCTTGTCCATTGTGGATGCGACATGGGCGCAGGCCGCGAGCGTCTCCCCCATCGCCGCGCCCAGGCCCGAGGTCAGGAACTGCGCGAACGAGCCCAGCGAGTCCTGGCCGAGCTGGTCGGGGAGCTGCTTTCCGGTGGCGGACAACCGGTCCGCGCACCCGGCGAGCGTCGCGGCGTGACCGCGCAGCTGCTCGTGGTCGACGGTGAAGCTCATCGCACGGCCTCCGGGAGGTGTTTCGTGACCTGGTGCAGCGCGTCGCTCTCACCGAGGTAGTCCGCCATGATCTCGGTCATGCGGGCGCTCGCCAGCCGTTGCGCCTCCCGCGCGGTGCTGACGATCAGCACCGCGAGCGTGTCGACGTCGAGCTTGCGCGCCGCCGGCGTCAACGCGACGTCGCCGAGCACGCCACCGGCGTTCACCGTCACGGTGACCTCACCGCGTGGCGAGGTCGCGCTCGCCCCGACCTCCGCGAGACTCGCGCTCGCCGACCGCGCGCTGTACGCGACGCGTTCCAGGCGTTCCTGGTAGTCCGCCAGCCACTGTGCTGGATCCACTTTCTCCCCCTCTTCTAGGCTCGCGCCACTGCGGCGAGCTCACCGATCGCTCGAACCAGGTCGTTGTGCCGCACGGGATTCACGCTGACCCAGCCGTCCTCGCCCACGTCGACCCTGACCCGGCCACCGGCACCGTCCAACCAGGACACTTCTGCGCGCTGACCGCCGCGGACCACTCCGGCCTGTCCCTGCGCGACGACCTCGAAGTCGAGCCCGGCGCCGGGCGGCAGGGTGATCGGCATCAGTTGTGCGGGTTTCGCGTGCGGCACCAGCGCCACGAGCTCGTCGCCCAGCGTCTCGGCCTCGACGTGCGTCACCCGGACCGTGCTGCCGGACTGCGTGCACACGAGCGCGTCGTCGCCGTAGACCATCGCGACCGCGCCCGTGCCCGGCACGACGAGGTCCACCACGGCGGTGTGCTCGTGCAGCGCCGTCACCAGTTCCGCGGCCACGCCGACCGGTCCGTGCGCCTCGGCCAGCCCACGCGCCTGCAACGCGTGGCCCGCCTCGGACAGCAGCGCGGCCCGTTCGTCCGCGAGCCTGCCGAACGACGGCACGCGCAACGGGAACGGCCACCGCACCCCGGCGTGGGTGGCGAGCAGGTCCATCTCCACGAGGTCGAAGGCGATCATCGCGCCACCTGCCCGGCGTCGGCCTCGAGGTACGAGGTCCTGATCTGGGCGAGCATGTCCTGGAACTCCCGCACCTCGCGCTCGGCGGCCTTCACCTCGCCGGCGAGCCCGGAGCCCGCCTCCTTGAGCCGGTGCGACAGGTCACGGGCGGGCGGAGCGGTGCCGAGCAACGGCTGCCGCTCGGCGAGCCTGCTCGCGGTCGCCACCAGGTCACCGGTCAGCGCCGCGAGCCTGGTCAGGGTCTTGATCCGGTCCTGCAGCCGGTCCGGTGCGACCTCGAAGCCGGTCACGACTCCTCCCCGATGACCGCCGGAGACACCCGCTCGTTCACCGCGAACAGGTCGTGGTCGAGCGTCGGCATCTGGTTCTCGTGCGTCTGGTCGTCGTCCTTGCGCGCGGCACCGGGCGGTGGTGACGCCATCGCGTTGTTCTGGGCGGTCGCGCGGGTGTCCGCGGTGAACGGACCGGTCGCGGTCAGGCCGGCGTGCGGGCCGGTGACACCGGTGCGCAGGCCGGGGCTGAGCGGCTGACCGACCTGCTGGCTGACCGGGGTGGCGGCGCCGATCACCGGGCCTCTGGTGCCGCTCACGAGGCGTTGCCACGGGACGCCGCCGGAGCTCGGGGTTTTCACGGCCGGTGCGGCAGGGCGCGGTGACGGAGCGGCCTGCGGGACGTTGGCGCGGGCGTCGTCGATGAGGCGGCCGCTGCCGTTCAGACTCGACTCGTAGGTCTGCATCGTGCGGACGGCCTGCTGTTTCTGCTGGTCGGCCGCGGCGGCGCCGAAGTAGAAGTAGAAGCCCGAGGTGCCGGCGGGCACGGTGGGGGCGCTCGGCAGGGACATCGGAGCCGGTGCGCTCGGCAGCGTGAACGGAGCGAACGTGGTGGGCGTGAACGCTGCGGGCGCGGTCGGCAAGGCGAACGGCGCGGCCGCGGGTGCCGTCGGCAAGGCGAACGGCGCAGGCGCGGTCGGCGAGCCCAACGGCGTCGGCGCAGTCGGCAAGGCCAACGCTGTCGGCGTCGTCGTCCCGTCCGGCGGCGGTGGCATCGCGGCCCGCGCCGCCGCCAGCGCGTCGGCGGAGTCCTGCGCGGCCCGCTGTCCCGCCGCGCACAGTGCGCTGATCTTCTCGATCCGCTCGGCCAGCGCGGCCAGCCGGGCTCCTGCCTCCTCCGCGGCCGCGCCGGTCCACCCGTCGAGCAACGCGGTCCGTTGCTCGCGCAGCACCTCGGCGTGCGTGTCCAGCGCGGCGCGGTGGCGCGTCCACTCGTCGGCGACCGTGCTCACGTCGGCGACGTCGGCGTCCTGCCACAGCATCCGGTGCAGCTCTTCGTGGCTGTACGCCTCCCAGTTGATCTGGCTCGGCGGTGACTCG
Organism: Lentzea aerocolonigenes; assembly: GCF_000974445.1. Classification (GTDB taxonomy): domain Bacteria; phylum Actinomycetota; class Actinomycetes; order Mycobacteriales; family Pseudonocardiaceae; genus Lentzea; species Lentzea aerocolonigenes. The sequence continues at coordinate 178,220 of NZ_BBOJ01000018.1, read as the reverse complement.
TTGCCTGACACCCCTGTGTTCCCTCCCTCGTCCGGCCCGGCAAACGATCACAGCCGAACCGAACGAGGGACCAGGCCACCCGACCGGCCACCTGTGGCCGGTACCGGTGATCAGCGCAAACGTGCGAAGTGCTCCTGCAGCCGCGCGTGCCGGAACTGGTAGACCGCACCCGCGCGCCGCAGCACGCCACGCCGGTAGGCGTCGTCGAGGAACGCCGGCAACCGCCACGGCAGGCGCCCGGTCAGCGGTAACCAGAGGCGCGCGAACAGCACCCACTGGCCCCACGCGGTCAGGCTCAGCCCGTAGGCCAGGCCACCCCCGGCACCTCCGACGACCCCGATCAGCAACGCCGTCGCGGGACTCCAGGCGACCTCGAACCGCAGGACGACCAACCCGCTGATGACGACTCCGGTCGCAGCCACGACGAACAGCGCGAACAGGGGAACCGTCACCGCGCCCAGCACGAGCACGGCACGCCGGTTGACCGCCAGCAGTTCGTCCGGACCGCCCGCCGAACGCACGTCCAGCGGTGCCTCCAACGCGGCGATGACGGCGAAGACCAGTCCGGCTCCGAGCCCGAACACCAGGGCGAACACACCGACGTCGACCAGCACCCCTGCCGTCATCACGGAACCGGGGGTGGCCAGCCAGAACGCCATCGCCCGCACCAGGCCGTAGCCGGCACCGACCGTTGCGCCGAACGCCAGCCCGAGCAGGCCTCGCGACCACACCCGCGTGGTGGCACGGCCGCGCAGCCGCAGTCGTGTGCGCACGGGTTCCAGCGGCGCCGTCCGGGCCGCGTGCCAGTGCGCCACACCGAAGATCAGGCCGGTGACCAGTCCGATCATCGCCGCGAACAGCACTCCCCTGGTGGTCAGGGCACCGACCACGGGGGTTTCGAGCAGCAGGTCCGCCAGGCCGACGGCGAGCCCGACGCCCACTCCGGTGACCTTCGACGACGTGCCGAACCGCCACCACTCGACGTCGTGCGTCCCCAGCTCGGTCAGATGATCGGCGAGATGGCCGAGCCACGGCCGCACGCGTTCGGCGTCGGTCCCGTAGACCGCGGGCACGAAGCTGCTGAGCAGGTGCCGTTCGATCTCGTCGGCGTCGTGGAACCGCAGCAGCTCAGCCGGGTCGTGGTCAGGGGTGTCGCTGTAGATGCGCCGCGCGAGCGCCACCATCAACGGTGTGACCAGCACCTTCGCCAACGGCCCACCGTCGCGCACCTCGTCGAGCACCGGCTTCCACACCTTCTTGCGCGTGGTTCGTGGCAGGTAGTCAGCTAAATCGTCGGACGTCAGGTCGGCCACCACCACCGCGGCCGCCGAGGTCAGCACGTCCGTGCCCTCAACCGCGTCGCGGTACTCGTCCACACGACTGGTGAGCAGCAACGGCAGAGTGGTGGTGTTCAGCGCGTTGAGCGCCGGTCGGTGCAATCCGGCGGCGATCTCGTCGAACCCGTCCAGCACGGGCAGCACCCGTTGCGCGTCGACGAGCGCCGCGGCGACCGTCCCGCCGCTGGGCCCCGGCGCCTCGAGGAACGGGTGGTCGCGGATGAGCTGCTCGGCCATCCAGTCGCGCAGCCCGATCCGTTCCGGGTGCCACGACCCGAGGCTGAAGATCACCGGTACCGGGTCGGTCGTGTCCCGCGCCTTGAGCAGGTCGAGAACGAACCGCGTGGTCAGCACGGTCTTCCCGGCTCCCGCGCGTCCCAGGACCACGAGCCGCCGCGACCCGACCTTCCGGTAGACCTCGACGACCTGGTCCAACCGCCCGCCGAGGTCGGCCTCTCCGCCGATGTTGAGCCAGCTGTCCTGCAGCTCCGCAGGTGCCCCGTCCCACCGCACGGGCAGTGGCACCGGGTCGTGGATCTGCCGCTGCTCCTCTTCCCTCCGCCAGCGCGCCTCGACCGCGACCTTCAACGTCTCCGCGGCCTCGGCCAGCGGGTCGAACCGCACCGGCTCGGCCTGGACCGGCTCGTCACGTCCGGCGGCGGCGAAGAACTCGGCCCGCTCGGCCCCGGTCAGCCCGAGCGCGCCAGCCAGCGCCCGCATGGTCTCGACGTTCGGATTGGTCCGCTCGCCGGTCTCCAACCCGCGCACCGTTCGGATTCCTACGCGGGCACGATGGGCCAACGCTTCCTGGCTCAACCCCGCCTGCCGCCGCAACTGACGCAACAGCACGCCGAACTGGCTGGTCACGCCGCCCCCTTGGTCCCGAATGATCAACACCTTATCGACGGACCTGAGACCGCTGCACGGATTCCGCCGCAGGAGGAAGATCGATCACGTGCTGACCCAGTGGCTCCACACCATCCCACCGGTGCTGGTCTACGTCGTCGTAGGGCTGGTGGTCGGCATCGAGAGCATCGGCATCCCGCTGCCGGGCGAGATCGTCCTCGTCACGGCGGCGTTGATGGCCTCGCACCACGACGGCATCTCACCGGTCGTCGTCGGCGCGGTCGCGTCCGCGGGGGCGATCATCGGCGACAGCACCGGTTACGCGCTGGGCAAACGGTTCGGGCCGCGCGTGTTCGGATGGGCGGGCGAGAGGTTCCCCCGTCACTTCGACGCCGAGAAGGTCGATCGCGCCCAGGCGCTGTTCGAACGGCACGGCGCCTGGGCGGTCTTCTTCGGCCGGTTCGTGGCGTTGCTGCGGATCCTGTCCGGTCCGCTCGCCGCCACGATGGGCATGCACTACGGGAAGTTCCTGCTGGCCAACGCGGCTGGCGGCATCGCGTGGGCCGGCGGCACGACCGCTGTCGTCTACTTCGTCGGCGAGGCGGCCGAGCACTACCTCGCCGAGTTCTCGTGGATCGCGTTGCTGGTCGTGCTGCTCGCGGTGATCGCGTTCAGCGTCCGAGCCCGGCTCCGCCGTTCACCCCGATGACCTGCGCGGTGATGTGCCCGGCCTCCGGTGAGGTCACGAACGCCACCGCCGCGGCGATGTCCGCGGGCGTGCCCGCGCGGCCGTTCGCCGGGTTGCCGACGAGCTTCTTGCGCCGCTCCTCGCTGAGCGTTCCACCGAAGAACTCGGTGTCCTGGGTGACGCCGGGTGACACCACGTTGACCGTGATCCCCCGCGCTCCCACCGCGAACGCGAGGTCGGCCGTCCACGCCTCGACCGCCGCCTTCGCCGCGCCGTAGGCACCCGAACCGCGCCGGCCCGCGATCGAGCCGATGGTCACCACGCGCGCGTTGTCGGCGAGCCGCGGCTCCAGCGCGGTGGTCACGAGGACGGCGCTGACCACGTTGGACTCGTAGTTGGCGAGCCACAGGTTCCGCACGTCCGCCAGGTTCTCCGGCGCGGGCAGCCGCCGGGTCATGTTGCCGCCCGCGTTGTTCACCAGGACGTCCACCTGCGCCGGCAGATCGCTCAACGCCGCCTGGACCGCGTCCGGATCGGCCGCGTCGAACACCACCGCCCGCGCGCCGATCTCCTCGGCCGCCGCCTTCAGGACGTCCTCCCGCCTGCCCGTGATCACCACGTCCAGACCCTGCTCCACGAGCCGGGCCGCCACCGCTTTGCCGATGCCCGTGCCGCCGCCGGTCACCACTGCTGTTCGCGTCATGCGATCTTTGATAACAGCCGAATACACGCAGGTCGATCGGCCTGTTGGCCGACCGCGGTTCACGTCTGTGACTAGGCTGTTCAGACCCGATCCGACTGGGGAGAAAACATGGCTACACACGTTCTCGAAACAGACAAAGCGGCCATCACCTACGACGTGCACGGCGAGGGCGGCCGCCCGTTGATGATGATCGGCCAGCCCATGGACGCCAGCGGCTTCACCGCCCTGCGCGCTCAGTTCCCCGACCGCACCGTGATCACCTACGACCCGCGCGGCCTCGGCCGCAGCACGAGATCCGACGGCCGCACGGACAACACGCCCGAGACGCAAGCCGCGGACGTGCACGCGGTGATCGAGGCCGTCGGCGGTCCGGTCGACCTCTTCGCGTCCAGCGGTGGCGCGGTCACGGCGCTGGAGCTCGTGGCGTCCTACCCGAACGACGTCGTCACGCTCGTCGCGCACGAGCCGCCGATCATCGACGTGCTGCCGGACGCGCCGGCCGCCCGCCGTGCCCGCGACGGTTTCATCGAGGCCTACCAGGCCAAGGGATCGGGCTCGGGCATGGCCGCGTTCATGCAGATGAGCTCTTGGCAGGGCGAGTACACCGACGAGTACTTCGCCCTGCCCGCACCGGATCCCGCGCAGTTCGGCATGCCGGCCGAGGACGACGGCAAGCGCGACGACCCGTTGCTGAGCACCCGGTCGCTCGCGATCACCGACTACTACCCGCGGGTCGACGCGCTGAAGGCCGCGCCCACGCGCATCGTGATCGCGGTCGGCGAGGAGACGGGCAACGCGTTCACCGCGCGCACCGCCTTGTACACCGCGAAGCTGCTCGGCCAGGAGGCGGTCGTCTTCCCCAGCCACCACGGCGGGTTCATGGGCGGCGAGTTCGGCTGGGCGGGCAAGCCGGAGGAGTTCGGCGCGAAGCTGCGCGAAGTCCTCGGCTGAGTCACCGCAGGAACGCCTCGATCACCTCGGCCACGCGCAGACCGCTTTCGAAGTTCGCCAGGTCGTGCGGGTGCTCACCCCGCACGGCCTGGGCGAACAGCGTGAGCCGCGAGTAGTCCGAACCGGTCTGCTCCAACGGCACCGGCTCCCACGGTCCACCGTCCGAAGTGGACAGCAAAGCCCACTGGTCGAGCCGCAGCGACCGTTCCGTGCCCCACACCGTCCACTCGTAGATCTCGGGACCCGCCAGCCCGGAGAACGCGGACACGTGCACCGGCACCCCGTTGCCCCGCAGCACTCCGCGTGCCGCGACCTCCGCGGCACCCGGCTCGGGGAAGTCCGCCGACACCGACTCGACCGTCAGCGGTCCGAGCAGCCGGTCGGTCAGGTACACGAAGTGCGACAACACCTCGCGGACGAACCCGCCCTGCTCGTTGCGCGCGAGCCAGGCCGCCTCCGCCTGGAACGCTCGGGGCCAGCGCGGGAACTGCAGCCGGATCTCCACGCCCCGCAGCGTTCCCAGCTCCGGCAGCCGTCGTTCGATCTCCAGCGTCGCGACCATGTCCGACAACGCGAAGTTCACCGCGTTGGGGCGTCCCCGGGCGGCGGCGGCCAGCGCGCGGGCCTCGCCGAGGTCCACGGCGAGCGGCTTCTCGCAGAACACTGCCTTGTCCGCCTCGAACGCCTTGAGCACCAGGGAGGCGTGCGAGGCCGGTGGCGTCGAGACGTACACGGTGTCCACATCGGACAGGACCTCGTCCAGCGAGGTCACCACGGGGACGTCGAGCGATCGGGGTGCCACGTCGACGCCAGCCACCACCGTGTAGCCCGGATGTGCCTGCGCCGCCGCCAGCATCCGGGTGCCCATGGCACCCAGGCCGACGACGGCGAGGCGAATCGGATCAGCGATCATGGCCCTATTCTGCCGGTGCCCACGCCTTCGCGAGCTTCACCCGTGCACCGGTCTGCAGCAGCGAGCCGGTGTAGAGGCGCGAGGCGATCAGCAGGATCGCGACCACCGTGGCCGCGAGGAGGACGAGAGAGAGGATGGCCTCCCACGGCTGTGCCTGCTGGCCGAACAACCTCACCGGCATCGCGACGCCGGCGGTGAAGGGCACGAAGGACATCACCTTGAGCACAGTGGCGTTCTCGTAGAAGAACTGCACGCCGAAGTACGGTCCCATCACCGCGAGCATGACCAGGCCCATCGTCGAGCCGAGGTCCTCCTGACGGCTGACCAGCGCACCGGCGACCGCCCACATCGACGAGATCAGCACGAACCCGAGCATCAGGAACGGCACGAACCAGCCCAACGCGGGCGCCACCACTCCCAGCAGTTCGCCGAGACCGGCGACCCGCAGCGCGATCGGTGCCGCGAGCGCGAGCACCACGACCTGGGCGAGCGTCAGGATGGTGTGGCCGAGGATCTTGCCCGCGAGCAGTGCCCGCACCGGCACCGTCGACACCAGGATCTCCACGATCCGGGTCTGCTTCTCGGTCACGGTGCTCTGCGCGATCGCCGCGCCGCCCATGCCGAACATCAGGAACACCAGCCCGAACACGATCACGGTGACGGCCCGTTGCCCGGAGCTCACCGCCGACGCGTCCAGCAGCTCCACCGGCGGTGACTCGACGAGCTGCCGGATCACGTCGTTGGGCGGGTCGTTCAGCGCGAGGACCTTGATCCCGCCACCGTCCGGCACGATCGCCGCCTCGACCTCGTCCTCGCGCACGAGGTCGGCGGCTTCCTCGACGGTGGCCACCTCTCGGACGTCGAGTTGCTTGCCCTGCACGACCCGCACGGCGGATCCGACCGCGGCGACCTTGGGATCGTCACCGCCGAACACCGTCGGCAGCACGGTGAGCGCGAACAACCCGACGATCGTGAACAGGAAGCCGATCCAGAAACCCTTGCTGCCGACCAGGGTCTTGATCTCGCGTTCGGCGACGAGCCAGGTGGACTGGCTGAAGGAGGCCCTGGCCATGTCAGATCACTTCCTTGAAGATCTCGTCGAGCGTCGGCACGACCGGGGTGAACGAGCGGACCTCGCCGCGGTCCAGGGCGGCCCTGAGCACCTGCTGGGGTTCGGACTCGAACACCGCGCGCGGCCCGTCGAGCTCCAGGATGGTCGTGCCCGGCACGTCGCGGATCCAGCCCGCGTCCTCCTCCACGACGATCTCGTAGCGTTCACCGGCGTGCCGGCGGCGCAGCTCCTCGCGTGACCCGTTCGCGGCGATCCGCCCCTTGGAGATGATCACCACGTCGTCGCAGAGCCGTTCCACGATCGCGAGCTGGTGGCTGGAGAACAGCACGGGCACACCGTTCGCGGCTCGCTTGCGCAGCACGTCCAGCACGGTCTCGACGGCGATCGGGTCGAGGCCGGAGAACGGCTCGTCGAGGATCAGCACGTCCGGGTCGTGCACGAGCGCCGCGGCGATCTGCACGCGCTGCTGGTTGCCGAGCGACAGCGCCTCCAGCCGGTCGTCGGCGCGGTCGGTCAGCTCCAGGTCGGCGAGCAGCTCGTCGGTGTTGCGCTGCGCGGTCGCCCGGTCGACGCCGTGCAGGCGGCCGAGCCACGTGATCTGCTCGCGCACCTTCATCTTCGGGTAGAGCCCGCGTTCCTCCGGCATGTAGCCGAAGTCGGGCCGGTGCGCAGGAGTGACCGGCTTCCCGAGCCAGCTCACCGAACCCCCGTGCGCGGCGAGCACCCCCAGCACGATCCGCATCGTCGTCGTCTTGCCGGATCCGTTGGCCCCCAGGAAGCCGGTCATCCTGCCGGGCTTCACGTCGAAACTCACCTCGTCGAGGACGCGGTGGTCGCCGAAGCTCCGGCTGATCCCCCTCACAGTCAACATGGGAAGAACGTTATGCGGTTCGTACCAAGATCGCGTCCGCCGTGAGGCATCCTCCTCACGGAGGACGCCATGCGGACTAACGAACACTGGCCGTCACGCCGAGGCGGTGCCCTCCTGTGTAGACGTTCATCGACGTGCCGCGGAGGAACCCGACGAGCGTCACGCCCATCTCCCCGGCCAAGTCGGCGGCGAGCGATGAGGGCGCGGACACCGCCGTGAGCACCGGAATCCCCGCCATGACGGCCTTCTGCACCAGTTCGAACGACGCCCTGCCGCTCACCATCAGCACGGTGCTCGTCAGCGGCAGCCTGCCGTTGCGAATGGCCCAGCCGACGACCTTGTCGACCGCGTTGTGCCGGCCGACGTCCTCGCGCAGGCACAGCAGGGTGCCGCCGGCGTCGAACAGGCCGGCCGCGTGCAGACCGCCCGTCCGGTCGAAAACCCGTTGCGCGGCACGGAGTTTCGCCGGGAACTCGGTGATCACCCGCGAGTCGAGCCGGATCGGGTCGGACGCCACCTGCCAGGTCGCGGTGGTGCGCACGGCGTCCAGGCTCGCCTTGCCGCACAGGCCGCAGCTCGACGTCGTGTAGAAGTTGCGCTCGATCGACGGATCCGGTGGCGCGACGCCTTCTCCGAGGCCGACGTCGAGCACGTTGTAGGTGTTGCCGCCGTCGGCCGTCGCGCCCGCGCAGTAGCGGATGGAGGTGATGTCGGACGGGCTGCGCACCACGCCTTCGCTGACCAGGAAGCCCGCCGCGAGGTCGAAGTCGTCACCCGGCGTGCGCATGGTGACGGCGAGGGACTTGCCCCGCACGCGGATCTCCAGCGGTTCCTCGACCGCCAGGGTGTCCGGACGCGCGGTGACCGCGTCGTCCACCAGCCGGATCACGCGCCGCCTGCTCGTCACTCGCCCCACCGGTTGCCTCCCCGCAGATCGCGACGCACTCGTCGAGCAGACGCCGCAACACCTCGTCCCCGTTCATCGCCCGCACGGCCCTGGTGACCACCCAGCTGCGCGGCCACCACGTCGGCGCGGCAATGCCCGCCCTGCGCACGCAATGCGCGACCAGGCGTTGCGCGGACGCCTTCCGTGTGCCGATCACCTTGGTGGCGAAGGGCAACAGCTTCCTCCGACCGTCTTCTGTGGACTGGTCGTTGACGCACCGCGCCACGCACGCCAGCACCGGGTGCACGCAGGCGGGCCGGTCCGACCACACCTCGCCCGCGAGCACCGACGTCAGCTCCATCAGGCAACACCCGTCCGCGGGTGCCGGGTGCCGGCCTCTCGCGAGCCTCGGCACCCGGCTCACAGGCGGGGCCTTCCCGGCTGCGACAGGTGCCGCGTGAACAGCGCACCCGCCAGCCCCAGCACCCCCGCCGCGGTGAACGCGAACGCCGGCCCCTGCGAGGCGAGGACGATCGCGGCGATCAGCGCTCCCCCGGCCTTGGCGGTGTAGAGCACGCCGAAGTTCCGCGCGCCGTTCGTCTCGCCGAAGTACTCCCTGGTGACGCCCACGAGCAACGAGTAACAGCACCCCGTGCCGAGTCCGGCCAGCGTCGCACCGATGAGCAGGCCCACGACGTTGGACGAGTACAGCAGCACGAACTGCGCACAGCCGCCGGTCGCCAACGTCCACACGAGTGCCTTGCGGCGTCCGACGCGGTCCGAGATCCAGCCGACCAGCACGCGTCCTGTGCCCGTCGCCGCGGCGAGCGTCGCCAGAGCAACCGCGCCGAGTGTCTTGTCTCCCACGAACAACGGCAGGTACGCCAGGTCGTAGAGCGACACCGCCGCCGCGAACGCCACACCGCCGTAGAGCCACCAGAACGTGCCGCACCGCATGGCCTGCTCCGGCCGGAACTCCTTGAGCGCCGCCCGGTTCGGCACCCGCGCCCGGTCCAGCGCCCACTCGCGCGGCGACACGTGCGGCGGCCACCAGTGCTCGGGCGGGTCCTTCATCACCACGCCCGCGACGGCGACGACCACGGTGACCGCGATGGACGCCTGCAGGAGAAATCCGCCACCGAAGAACGCCCCGGCGGTCAGCACGAACGGCACCGACCCGTACGCGAACGCCCCGCTGACGAACGCGACCTTCCTGGTCACACGCTCGGGATACCAGCGAACGACCGTGCCCAGGCACGTCGCGTAGACCAGGCCCGCGCCGACACCGCCGAGCACGGCGTACCCGACGAGCTGGCCCTGGCCGAGCGTCAGCAGACCGGTGCCGCACAGGAGCGCGCCGATCCACATGGCACCGGTCGGCGTGAGTCTGTTCCGCTCCTTCAACCAGGCCGCGGGGAACGCCGTGCCCGCCTGGCCCACCGTCCACAACGCCAAGGCCCAGAACAGCTCCGGCACGCTCCACCGTTCCTGCAGCTGAGGGATCAACGCACCGAACCCGTACTGCCCGGTGCCGGCCGCGAGCATCGCCGCCCACGCCGCCCACAGCACCGCGCGGCGCGAGCGTCCCGACACCTCGACGTCGGTCTCCCCCACCCGGTAGAGCCTGCCGACGTGATCACGTACGTAAGTCGCGACTGGCATGCCCTTCACCCCGTCCCGAGGATTGCATACAGTATGAGGTAGGCTATACCACGGGAGCCCTCATGAACATGCCCCAGACATGCCCCAGAACATGCCCCAGAACATGCCGTGGCCTTCGGCCCGCCGGACGGCGCGGGAAGCCGCGAAGCCGCTGGAAGCCGTCGAGCTCGTCTTGTCCGACGCCGCCGGGTTCGCGCTCGCGTCGGGTGTGCGGGCGCTGGCCAGCCAGCCGACCTGCGACACCTCGGCGATGGACGGCTACGCGGTGGCCGGGCCGGGACCGTGGACGGTCGTGGGGCGGATCGCGGCTGGCGATCCCATGTCGGACACGGTGTTGAGGCCCGGTGAGGCGTTCGGGGTGGCGACGGGGGCTCCGGTGCCGGTCGGCTCAGACCTGGTGATCCCGGTGGAGCGCTGCACGGTCGACGGCGCACGGCTGGTCGAACAAGCACAATGTCAACATTCAGGTTGTAGACATGTGGGTGGTCAAACCGCAGGTTGTCAACATCCCGGATGTCAACATCAAGGATGTGAACATTCGGGATGTCAACATCCGGTACCTGCGCAGGTCGGCAAACACATCCGCCGCCGCGGCGAGGACTGGTCAGCCGGCGACGAGCTCGTCCCGGCCGGTTCCGCGGTCTCCCCCGCGGTCCTGGGCCTCGCCGCGGGCGCGGGTCACGACACCCTGCTGGTCCACCGCCGCCCGCGCGTGACCGTGATCGTGACGGGCGACGAGCTGCTCCGGTCCGGCTCACCACGCCCAGGCAGGGTCCGCGACGCCATCGGCCCGATGCTCCCCGGTCTGCTCGTCGGAGCCGACCTGGTCGGCACCACCCACGTGCGAGACGACCCGTCCGCCCTGGCCGACGCCCTCACCAACGCCCTCACATCCGACCAGGCCGACGTCCTCGTCACCTGTGGCGCCACCTCGGCCGGCCCAGCCGATCACCTGCGCCGAGTGCTCCACGACCTCGGCGCCGAGATCCTCGTCAGCGGAGTCGCCTGCCGCCCGGGCCACCCCATGCTGCTCGCCGTGCTGCCCGACGGCCGTTGCGTCGTCGGCCTGCCGGGCAACCCTTTCGCCGCGTTCGCCGCGGTCCTGACGCTGCTCCAGCCGTTGCTCGGCACCCTCGGCGGGCACGCGCCACGCCCACCGATCACCGCGCGCCTCACGCGAGTAGAAGCGCACCCCCGCGACACACGCCTGGTCCCGGTGACCAGGCGGGGCGACAACGCGATCCCCGCAGGCCACGACCGCCCCGGTTCGCTGTGGGGTGCCGCGCTCGCCGACGCCCTCGCCGTCGTCCCTCCTGGGCACCAGGGCGGCGAGGTCGAGCTGATCAGCGCTCAGGCGGGCCAGGTCCCGGTGTAGCCCTCGGCGAGGAACCTCGACCCCGCCTCCGACCCGACCACGGACCTCAGCTCACCGAGCTGACGCCGCACGTCGAAGTCCGTCGCGGCGGGCAGGGCGTGCAGCATGGTCGTCATCCAGTACGAGAAGTGCTGGGCCTTCCAGACCCGGTCCAACGCGCGCGGCCCGTACTCGTCGAGAGCGTCGCGGTCGTTCTTGAGCAGCGCGCGTTCGATCACCTCGGCGAGCACCCGGACGTCCGCCAGGGCGAGGTTGAGGCCCTTCGCGCCGGTCGGGGGCACGGTGTGGGCGGCGTCGCCCGCGAGGAGCAGGTTGCCGTGGCGCATGGGTTCCGCGACGAACGACCGGAAGCGCAGCACCGTCTTCTCGGTGATCGGGCCTTCCTTCAACGTGAAGCCGTCCGGTCCGGCCACGCGGGCCTGGAGCTCCTCCCAGATCCGGTCGTCCGACCACGCGGCGGGATCGGCCTCCGGGTCGCACTGGAAGTACATGCGCTGGTGGGTCTCGGTGCGCTGGCTGATCAACGCGAACCCGCGCGGCGAGTGCGTGTAGACGAGCTCCGGGGCGCTGCGCGGGGCCTGGGTGATGATGCCGAACCAGGCGAACGGGTACTCGCGGAAGCTGTGCGTGCGCACGGATTCCGGCACCTGCGCCCGGCAGATCGAGCGGGAGCCGTCCGCTCCCACGAGCAGGTCGCAGCGGATTTCCTGCCGCACGCCGTCGCTGTCGGTGAAACGGATGGCGGGCTCGGTGATGTCGACGGACGTGTCGCTCACGCCGAACCGCACGTCGCCGCCGTCGCGTTCGCGGGCGTTCGCCAGGTCGATGAACACGTCGGTCTGCGGGTAGAGCCAGACCGACTCGCCCACCAGGGCGCGGAAGTCGATGCGGTGGCTCTCGCCGCCGAACCTCAGGTCGATGCCCTCGTGGGGGTGTCCGTCGCGCAGCACGCGGTCGGACACGCCGGTGTCGACGAGCAGCCGGGCGCTGTCGGCCTCGAGGATGCCGGCGCGGATCGTGTTCTCGATCTCCAGCCGGGATCTGTTGTCGACGACGACGCTGTCGATCCCGTTGAGGGACAACAGGTGCGAGAGCATCAGCCCGGCCGGTCCCCCACCGACGATGCCGACCTGGGTGCGCGTGGTCACGCTTCCTCCTTCAGAACCTGGCGCGCGACCGCGAACGCGTGGTTCGCCGCGGGCACACCGCAGTAGATGGCGCTTTGCAAGATCACTTCACCGATCTCGTTCTCGCTCAACCCGTTGCGCCGCGCCGCCGCGACGTGGAGCTTCAGCTCTTCCCAGTGCCCGAGAGCGATCAACGCCGTGAGCGTCATCGCGCTGCGCATCCGCCGGTCGAGCCCCGGCCGCGTCCAGATCTCGCCCCACGCGTACCGGGTGATGAAGTCCTGGAAGTCCCGAGTGAAGTCGTCGGGGACCGCCCGGTCCACGTGGGCGTCCCCGAGCACCTCACGCCGAACCTTCATGCCGTCGTCGTAGGACACCGCAACTCCTCCACCAGCACCGATGCGACCGCCGCCGGGTTTTCTGCGGGCGGCAGATGCCCGCACCCGTCGAGCACCCGGCCGGAGTTCGAAGGCGGCACCACGACGTCGTGCTCTCCCACCAGCACCCGCGGGGGACGCACGGGTTCACCGGCCTCGAACAGCGCCAACGCCTCGCACGCCAGCGCGTAGGACTCCTTGTCGGTGTCCGCCAGCGCCCGCAGCAGCGCCCCGGCGATCCGCGGCGCGCGTTCGATGAAGCCCGGCGCGAACCACCGCTGCGCCGAACCCTCGACCATGACCGGTGTTCCCGCTCGCCGCACCAGTGCGGCCCGCTCGTGCCACGCCTCTGGCGACCCGATCCGCGGCGCCGCGCCGATGCACACCACGGTCTCGAACGGTCCGTCGTTCCGGCTCGCCAGCTCGAAACCGACCGCGCCGCCGAACGACACCCCGGCGTAGGCGGCGTGCCGTTCACCGGCCAATGCCGTGACGCGTTCGGTCAGCTCGTCCGCGATGTCCTGCACGGTGAACGGCGCGGTCGCCGGAGCGCCGTTGCCGTGGCCGGGCAGGTCCCAGCCGATCACCTCGAACTCGCTGGGCAGCACCATCGCGCAGTCCCGCCACAGCAGCGCGACGGACGTGCCGAGCGACGGCCCGACCACCAGCAGCCGCGACGAGAACTCCGATCCGGCGAGCCGGGTGAGGCTCAGCTCAACGGTCATCGCGCCACCTCTTCAGCACCTCGTCCACGAACAGCTCGGCCGCGCCGAGGTACGAGCCCGGATCGGAGCCGCCACCCCGTTCGGCCAGCAACTCCCCAGCGGCCTCGCCGGCCCGGCGTGCCATCACGTCCGCGTGCACCTCAAGTCCCTCAACGAGTTCAGCCGACTGGGACGCGGCCACGACCACGAGCTCCATCAAGGCCCTCAACGCGGGCCACTCCGCGTGCCACGCCCCGTCCGGCCGCTCGTCCACCGCTCGTGCCGCGCACAGGTGCAGCTGCGCCCCGAGCTGCGGTGCCTGCAGAGCCGCGCTGTGCACCAGCACCGACAGCACCGGGTTCCGCTTGTGCGGCATGGTCGACGACCCGCCGCGTCCCGCCACGGCGCCCTCGGAGACCTCACCGATCTCCGGCCGTCCCAGCGTCAGCAGGTCGGCCGCCATCACCCCGAGCGCGTCGCACGCGCGCACCAGCGCGTCGCTGAGACGCGTCACCGGAGCGCGGTAGGTGTGCCAGGGCATCCCCGGCCAGACCAGTCCCAGGTGACGAGCGAACTCCGCGGCGGCCGCGACCGGATCCACGACGGAAGACGCGCGGGACAGCGTTCCCGCCGCGCCCCCGCACTGCACCGGCAGAGCCCGCGCCACGGCGTCCAGCTCCGCCACCGCGTCCAGCACGCCCACGAGCCACCGCGCGGCCTTGAGCCCGAACGTGATCGGCACGGCGTACTGCGTCAACGTCCGTCCCGCCATCACGCTGGACCGGTGCTCGTCCGCCAGCCCGGCGAGCGCACGGGCGACCCGTTCGAGATCAGCCGACACGCGCTGCGAGACGTCGCGTGCCAGCAGCATCAACGCCGAGTCGAGCACGTCCTGGCTCGTCAGTCCGGTGTGGACGGTGCTGGAGACGTGCGCCCGCAACGCGGACACCAGCGGCAGCACCGGGTTGCCCGCGGCCTCCACCTCGGCCGGGTCCAGCACGGGCACCCACGAGCCGAGCGAGATCGGTGTGCCGAGCACACGTGCCCACGCGACCTCGACCTCCAGCATCGCCCGCACCAGCGCGGTGTCGTCGACCAGGCCGGAGGCGCGATGTGAACCAGGCAGCACGTCAGGTCCGCGGGAACTTGAAGAAGACCGTCTCGGACGGCCCTTGCAGGTGGATGTCGAACCGGAGACGACCGTCGTCCTCCCGCGCCGCCACCAGCCCGTCCACGGCACCGGACGCTCCCGGCAGGTAGATGCGCGTGAACAGCCGGTCGAGCAGCCCGCGCGCGAACACCGTCACCGCGAAGAACGGCAGCCCCGGCTCGACGGTGCTGAACCAGTAGTGCCCGGCGCCGTCGGTGCAGCACCGCCCCCAGCCTGTGAACCTCGCACCCCGCCGCCGCAACGAACCGCCGGTGCTCGGCACCACGCCCGCGGCGTCGGCCTGCCTGATCTCGATCAGCGCGTCCGGCACCGGGTCACCGGCGCCGTCGTAGACGTACCCGTGCAGCACCACGGATCCGGCCGAGCCGAACGGCACCAGCTCGGAGTCGCCGGGAAACGCCAGCGCGTGGTGGAAGAACGGGCCGACGGTCTGGCCGGGAGTCGCTTCAGTCATCGGACGGCTCCAGGTAGGTCGCGTGGCTTCCGGTCAGCACGATGTCCCAGCGGTAGCCGAGCAGCCACTCGTGCTCGGACCGCGAGTGGTCGTACGTGGCGATGAGCCGGGACAGCGCGGCGGGGTCGGTGATCGACTGGGCGATCGGGTCCAGCGCCAGCAGCTGGTCGCCGGGGAAGTACATCTGGGTGATCAGCCGCTGGGTGAAGTCGGTGCCGAACAACGAGAAGTGGATGTGCGCGGGCCGCCAGGCGTTGTGGTGGTTGCGCCACGGGTAGGGGCCGGGCTTGATCGACGTGAACGAGTACCAGCCGTCGTCGTCGGTCAGGCAGCGGCCGACGCCGGTGAAGTGCGGGTCCAGCGGTGCCGGGTGCTGGTCGCCCTGGTGCGAGTAACGCCCGGCCGCGTTGGCCTGCCAGATCTCGACGAGCTGGCGCCGCACCGGGCGGCCGTCGCCGTCGAGCACTCTGCCGTGCACGCGGATGCGCTCGCCGATGGGCTCGCCACCGCGCCCGATCGTGAGGTCGGACTCGGCGGCGGCGACGTCGGAGTGCCCGAAGACCGGCGCCAGCAGCTCGGCGCCCTCGGGGTCGACCTGCTGGAACTCCTTGGTCGGGTGGCGCAGCCGGGTGCTGCGGTACGGGGCGAAGTCCAGCAGCGGCGCACCGGTCGGTGTGTCCGCCTGGATCTTCGCGATCTCGTCGCTGATCTCGTGCTGGCTGGTCGTCACGGGATCAGACGCTAGGTAGCCGGACCCGCCGCCGTCGACCGAAGGCTTCCACTGAGTGGAAACCCTCGCACCTATCCCGCCGTGCAGGTCGTGCCGTTCAGCGTGAACGAGCCCGGCACGGAGTTCGGCCCGGTCACCGACCCGTTGAACCCGATCTCCACCGATCCGCCCGCCAGGATCAACGCGTTGTACCCGGCGTTCTTCACCGTCACGTCGCCACCGGCCTGGGACACCGTGCCGTTCCACATCTGCGCCACGGTCTGGCCGTCGGCGAACCGCCAGCGCAACGTCCACCCGTCGACCAGCGCACCGCTGACGTTGCGCACGGTCACCTGGGCCTGGAACGCACCGGTCCACTCGTTGGTGACCCGGTACACGACGACGCACGGCGGTGGAGGCGGAGGTGGCGGTGTGGTGGTGGTCGACGTCGACGTCGGGGCCGGTGACTGTGGTGCGGTCGACGTGGGGCAGTCCTGCGCCCACAGGCCGAGTTTCGCCTGTGCCGCCTTGGTTTCCGCCTCGATCAGCGGGCCGCCGTCCACGCCGGTGGTGCGCAGGACGCCGTTCTTCACCGCCAGCAGCGCGTAGTCGGCGCCGTCCTGGAGCACCAGGGAGACCTCGCCCGGCGTGATGCTGCTGACGCGAACCTCCTTGTCCAGCAACGTCTTCGTCGCGAACTCGAGCGCGGCGGGGGCGGCGCAGGAGGACGGTTCGGCGAGCAGCGAGATGCGGGCTCGGGTGCCGTCCGCCAGTTCGACGGTGCGGCCGTCCACGACGGCACGCACCTTTGTGGACGGTCCAAGGTCTGCGGAGGGAGGAGACGAGATCCTCGGGGCGGCGAAAGGCGTGCCGCCCTGCTCGGCCGTGCAGGCTGCGGTGAGCAGGGTCAACAGCACCAACAAGTGCTTCCGTGCTGTCATAGGGCAAATCTATCCTCCGAGGCAGCTCGATCAATCGGCTGTTCGGAGTTGATCAACTCGGGCGTTCAGAGGCTGCCACCGCGGTTGGTCCGGAAGGAGGCGCCGGACCCTCGTTCGTGGGAACGTGAACATGCCACCGCCGTTACACGGCGCTTCGCCCGCCGTTCACCGGCTCGTGGTGATCAACAGAAATGATCACGACATCCACGAAACCCTGCCGATGGAGGTCTGAAGTGCTCACCCTGCAGTCACACCGGGCACGCCGCCTGTTCGCCGCTCTCGCCGTCGTCGCGTCCGTTCTCGGCGTGACGACCGTCGTCACGCCCGCGGCCAACGCCGACGTCTACGACTCCTGCACCCAGTCGCGCTGTTCCGCGGCCCGCTCGGCCAACTCGACCTGGTCGTCGAAGGGCTACCCCAGCTCACGCGGCTGGTACAGCTGGCCGACCGGGCAGTGCAACTTCGCTGGCGGCACCTTCCAGAACCGCGAGGGCCAGCTGCCGTCGGACCACCGCTACCAGGAGTTCGACGTCTATCCGCGCACCTGCAACGCTTCCCGGGACGCGTACCGGATCGTCGTCGACCGCACCGACGGCGCCGTCTACTTCTCGCCGGACCACTACGCGAACTTCTACCGCCTCTGATCCACGCCGCGAACCGGTCGGGGCGCAACCGCGCCCCGACCCTAAACGTCGATGTGGGCTCCCATGATCACTGTTCGCTCCCGGGGCAGTCCGAAGTGCTCCGCGGCGTCGGCAGTGATGTAGGAGGTCGCGACGAACAGGCGTTTGCGCCAGGCCGCCATCGTCGGGGCCTTGCCGCGTCGCAGCTCGATCTTCGACAGGAAGTACCGCGCCTGGTCGAGGTTCAGCTCACCCTCGGTTTGCGAGGGCTCCAGCAACGCGAGCGCCGCCGGCACGTCCGGCGTCTCCATGTACCCGAAGCGCGCGCTCACGTGGATGATCCCGTCGTCGGCGTACCCGAGCTCGTCGACCTCGATCCGGCGGTCGGGCGGCACGCGCGGCACCGGTTCGGTCTCGATGGACACCACGACCACGCGTTCGTGCAGCACCTGGTTGTGCTCGACGTTCGCGCGCATGGCCAGCGGCGCGGTCTCCTTGCCGCGGTTGAGGAACACGGCCGTGCCCGGCACCCGCGTCGGCGACAGCTCGTGCAGTTCCTCGATGAACGCCTGCAAGGAGCCCTCGGCGTCCCCGCGGGCCTTCGTGACGATCGCCCGGCCGCGCTGCCACGTCGTCATGACCGTGAACGCCGTCAGCCCGATGAGCAGCGGCAGCCACGCGCCGTGCAGGAGCTTGGTCAGGTTCGCCGCGAGGAACAGCAGGTCCACGCCGAGCAGCACGACGCAGCCGAGGCCGATCGCCCACACCGGGGCCCGGAACTTCAGGCGTGAGATGAACAGGAACAGCGTCGTCGTGATGGTGATCGTGCCGGTGACCGCCATGCCGAACGCGAACGCGAGCGCCGCCGACGTGCGGAACGCGAACACCAGCGTGAGCACCGAGACCATCAGCACCCAGTTGATCCACGGCACGTAGATCTGCCCGATCGTCGACTCCGACGTGTGCGCGATGCGCAACCGCGGCAGGTACCCGAGCTGCGCGGCCTGCGACGCCACGGAGTACGCGCCGGTGATCACGGCCTGCGACGCGATCACGGTCGCCGCCGTCGCGAGCACGACCATCGGCCAGCGCCCCCACTCCGGCACGAGCAGGAAGAACGGCCCGCTGACGTTCGCCTCGTCGTCGAGGATCAGCGCGCCCTGCCCCAGGTAGCTGAGCACACACGCCGGGAACACCAGGAACAGCCACCCGCGCGCGATCGCGGGCCGCCCGAAGTGCCCCATGTCCGCGTACAGCGCCTCGGCGCCCGTCACCGCCAGCACGACCGCGGCCAGGGCGAAGAACGCGATGTCGAAGTGTCCGAAGAAGAACCCGAGCGCGTAGGTCGGCGACAACGCCTTGAGGATCTCCGGATGCCTCGTGATGCCTGCGATCCCGGCCGCGCCGATCGCACCGAACCACAGGATCATCACCGGCCCGAAGAACCGCCCGACCGCCGCGCTTCCCCTGCGCTGCACCAGGAACAGCCCGACGATGATCACCGCGGTGACCGGCACGACGAACTCCCCGAGCTCGGGTTCGACGACCTTCAGGCCCTCCACGGCGGACAGCACCGAGATCGCGGGCGTGATCATGCTGTCGCCGAAGAACAGGGCCGCGCCGAAGATCCCGAGCGCCGCGAGCGTCGCGGCCGCCTTGCGCCCCTGCTCGGCCTTCCACCGGCGCAGCAACGTGATGAGGGCCATGATGCCGCCCTCGCCGTCGTTGTTCACGCGCATCGCCAGCAGCACGTAGGTGACCGTCACGATGATCATGACCGACCAGAAGATCAGCGACACGACCCCGTAGACGTTGTCGACACTCACCGGGACCGGGTGCGGGTCGGCGGGGTTGAACACCGTCTGGATCGTGTAGATGGGACTCGTGCCGATGTCGCCGAACACGACGCCGAGCGCGCCGACGACCACCGCCAGTCGGACGGTGCCGTGCGCGAGTTCCTGCCGATCAGCCACGCCCGCAAGATAACCGCGGACCAGACGTGCCGCTGGGCAGCCGGCGCCGCTGACACGACCCTCACGGGCGGTTTCGTAGCCTCGGCACATCGGTTCCCGATCAAAAGGAGCAGGTGTGCCGAGGTTCGTCCTGGTCGTGGCCTTGCTGTCGGCGCTGGCCGCGTGCACCTCGACCTCGCCAGAGTCCAGGCCGGCGGTCCCCACCCCCAGCAGCGCGCCGCCGCCCGCCCAGCAGGTCTACGTGTCGATCGGCGACTCGTACGCCACGGGCTTCGGGCCGAGCGGCACCGGTGAGAGCTTCGCGCAGATCGTGGCGAAGCAGTCGGGTCTGAAGCTCGTCAACCTCGCGTGCAACGGCGCCACGTCCGCCGACCTCGCCACCAAGCCCGCGTGCGGGTCCGACGCCGGGGGCAGGACGCAGCTCGACGCCGCCGTCGAGGCGGTGCGCGGCAAGAAGGACGGCCTGGTCACCGTGGTGATCGGCGGCAACGACCTGGCACCGTGCGCGATCGCCCAGGACCCGTTGCAGTGCGCCACCAGGACCGTCGCCGGCATCAGGACCAACGTCGCCGCCACGCTCACGAAGCTGCGCGAGGCCGCGCCGGACGTGAAGATCGTCGGACTGACGTACCCGGACGTGTTCCTCGGCGCGTGGGTGAACCCGTCGTTCCCCAACGGCAAGAACATCGCCCAGCTGTCGGTCACGATGTTCCAGGACTTCAACGGCACGATCGCGGCCGAGTACGCGAAGTTCGGCGCGAAGTTCGCCGACGTCACCAACACGACCGGCGGCTACAGCGCGTTGACCGAGCTGACCCAGGACCCGAAGTACGGCCAGATCCCGGCCTCGGTCGCCAAGGTGTGCACGCTCACGTACTTCTGCGACCGCACCGACGTCCACCCCACGCCGGCGGGCCACCAGGCGATCGCCGACGCTGTCGCCGCCGCGGCCCGCTGACGCGGCCCTCACGGACAGTTGCGTAACCTCGGACCATCGGTTGCCGATACGAAGGAGCGCGTGTGCCGAGGTTCGCCCTGGTCGTGGCGTTGCTGACGGCGCTCACCGCGTGTTCGGCACCTCTGCCCGAGCCCGCCGTCGCCGCGCAGCCCGGGCTGCGGACGTACGTGTCGCTCGGCGACTCCTACGCGACGGGCCTGAGTCCTGAAGGGACCGGCGAGAGCTTCGCGCAGATCGTGGCCAGGCAGGAGGGCCTGAACCTGGTCAACTTCGCCTGCAACGGCGCCACCTCCGCCGACCTGCTCTCCCAGCCCGCGTGCGGGCCGGAGACCGAGGGCAGGACCCAGGTCGACGCGACCGTCGAGGCGTTGCGCACCGGTGACGTCGGCCTGATCACGATGGTCATCGGCAGCAACGACCTGCTGGAACCGTGTGCGGTGGCGGAGAACCCGGCCGAGTGCGCTGCCGGGGTCGCCGCGGACACCCGGACCAACATCGCGACCGCGCTCACCAGGTTCCGGGAGGCGGCGCCGGACGTGAAGATCGTCGGACTGTCCTATCCGGACGTGTTCCTCGGCGCGTGGGTGAATCCCGAGTTCCCGAACGGCGAGGACCTGGCCCGCACGTCGGTGACGTTGTACGAGGACTTCAACAACCAGGTCGCCGCCGAGTACGCGAAGTTCGGTGCGAAGTACGTCGACATCACCGGCAAGACCGGCGGTTACGGAGCGCTGACCGAGCTCACGCAGGACCCGAAGTACGGGCAGATCCCGTCCTCGGTCGCGGAGGTGTGCACGATCACGTACTTCTGCGACCACACCGACGTGCACCCCACTCCGGCCGGGCACCAGGCGATCGCGGACGCGGTCAGCGCCGCGAGTCGCTGAACTCACGCGAACGGCAGCGGGAACAGCAGCCGGATGTACCAGCTGCCCAGGGCCCGCGAGGCGAGCTCGTTGGGCCACTCCGTCATCGTCGAACTCCTTTCGAGTGACGTCCGGAGTTCGCTTTCTCACGCGGTGCGACCACGAGGCCCACCCCCGAACCGCGGCAGGGTTTTCCCCGTATTACCCGAAAGCCTCTGTCGGGCGGCGGCGTCGACTGACAGGCTCTGGAACCGTTGCCGCAGCGAGGGAAGTGCCCGATGACCGTGCTCCCGCAAAGCACCGACGCCCTGCACCGGCTCAGCGACGCCGTGGACGGCTTCCTGCGCGGTGAGAAGGAGTTCAACCTCGCCGACCCCTCGGCGCACATGCTGGTCGGCGGCCGCTTCCGCACCCTCGGCGCGCAGATCGGGTCCAGCGTGCTCGCGGGCGTGCCGGACGAGGACATCGCCGCGATCGTCCAGCCCGCGCGGTCGGCGTGCGCGCGGTCGCCCTTCATGCGCGACGAGCAGGAGTGGGCCCGCGGCTACCCCAGCGACTTCCGGCTCGTCGAGCACGTCCTGGCCCAGGCGGTGAACGCCCAGCCGGGCACGCTCGGCTGGCACGTCGAGACGAACCTGCAGCACTCGGCGATCACCCAGCAGCTGCGCAACCGGGTGATGCACCAGGCCCGGCTGATCAGCGACGCCCTCACGGCGCCGCGCTCCGGCCCGCGGTCGGTGCTGGTGATCGCCTCCGGTGCCGCCCCGGACCTGCGGCACATCCCGCCCGGCACGGTCCGGCCCGGCGACAGGTTCGTGCTCACCGACGTCGACCCGGACGCGCTCGAGCTGGCGCAGAAGCGGCTCGGCCTGCTCAACGACTTCACGACCGCGGTCCCCGGCAACGTCTTCCGCGCCCTCCCCCGCCTCGCCGAGCTCGGGCCGTTCGACCTGGTGCTCGCCAACGGCCTGTACGACTACTTGAACGACCGCGCGGCCGTCCGGCTGACGGAGGCCGTGCTGACCAGGCTGTGCCGTCCTGGCGGGACGTTCTACTTCTCCAGCACCAAGACCGGCAACCCGTTCCGGTGGTCGCTCGAGTACCTGATGGACTGGCAGGTGATCGAACGCGACGAACCCGCCGTGCGCGCGCTCCTGCCGGGGCGTCCCGTGTCGGTCGGCTACGACCCGACCGGACTGGCGCTGCTCACGCACGTCCGGGCTTGAAACCCCTCACCTCGGCGAGCTGTCAGCCCGACACGCGCAGCCGCGCCAGGTGGTGTTCCAGCAGCCGCCGGACGAGGGTGGGCGGCATCTGGTCCGGCACGGTCACCGCGTGCAGGGCGATGCCGTCGAACAACGCCTGCAACAGGCGGGTTTCGAGGTCGAGGTCGGCACTCGGGGCGATCTGCCCGGCGGCGGCCATCGCTTCGAGCAGCTCGCGGCACAGGTGGGTCAGCCGCGTGTGGGCCTCCGTGTTGAGCTCACCGGCCTGGGAGTCGATGCGCACCAGGGACAGGAACGCCACCCAGATCTCGGTCGCGACGTACGAGTCCGGTTCGGTCGGGAGCAGCAGTTCCAGCTGGGCCAGAGCGCGGTCGCGGGGATCGGACGGCAGATCCGGGGCGGCGAGGCGGAGATCGGCGGCTTCCGAGATCGCCTTTAGGGCGAACAACAGCAGCTCCGCCTGGGTGGAGAAGTAGTACTGGACCGAGCTCGGTGACCAGCCGGCCTGACGGGCGACGGCGCGGACGGACGCGCCCTGGACGCCTCGCTCGCGGATGACCGTCCACACCGCGCGGACCAGCTCCCAGCGGCGTTGCTCGTGGTCGACGATCTTCGGCACACGACCTTTCTACACTCCTGCCTCGTTTCTGTACAGTTGACCGAAATAAGGCTCCAGGGGGAAACGTGAACCAGTCCAGACTTCTGGCCGTCGGGCGAGCGGTGGCGGGTGGTGGCGCGATGGCCGTGGCGCTCGGCACCGCCGGAGCCGCAGCGCAGGCCGTGCACAGCCGCACCGGGTTGAGCGGTCTCGGGCGGCAGGCGTTGGCCGCCGCGATCTGTCTCGTGCTCGCGGTGTCGTTGATCGTGCTGCTGCGCCGGCGGGTCGACCGGCTGCCGCTGGCCGATCTCGGTTTCAGCGGGGGCGCACGGGCTTTCGGGCTCGGAGTGCTGGTCACCGGCGGCTCGGCGGTGGTCGTCCTCGGCGCCGGCACGTGGGCGGGCTGGCTGAGCTGGGGGCAGCTGGACCCGGCGAGACTCGTGCGGTTCCTCGTCGTCAACGCGCTGATCGCGGTCGCGCTGGAGGCGTTCCCGGAGGAGCTGGTCTTCCGCGGGTACGTGTACACCTCGCTCACCCGGGCGTTGCGCCGATGGACGGCGTTCCTCACCACGGTTGTGCTGTTCACCTTCGCCGGCGCCGCCTCGTCCGTCGTGCAGGCGGGGGTGGGCACGCTGCTGGGCGAGAACGTGCCGCCGCCCGGCTTCGCACCCGCGGGCGAGGACCCGATCGCCTACGCGGTGCTGTACCCGATCTTCGGCGCGGTCCTGCTGACCGCGAGGATCACCACTGGTTCGCTGTGGACGTCCATCGCCACGCACCTGACGTACCTGAGCGTTCTGCGGGTCACGATCGACGGCGCTGCGCGAGACAGCGGCTGGTCGGCCACCCCGGTCACTCCCGACGCGTTGCTGCTCGTGCCCGCGTTCCTGCTGCTCGCCGCTTCCGGGTTCCTCGTGATCGGCCGGCTGCGCGGGGGCGGGGCAGGCCGGCGCGACCGCATGGCGTTGCACAGCCGGGCAACCAGCCGATCAGCTGGGTGAGCCCCGCCATCAGGCTGCGCGACTCTACGACCAAAGAATGATTCACGATCACCTTGAGGATGAGGCGGCGTGGACCGGAATTGGTCAGAGTTGACGTGTGCATCGCTGTCGGCGTGAGGCCGGGTTGTGACCGTTCCTTCTGCCGAGGTCGTGACGGGCAGACGCTGGGTGGTGCTCGCGATCCTGTGCGCCAGTCTGCTGCTGGTCTCCGTGGACGCGACCGTGCTGCACATGGCCCTGCCCGCGCTGTCGCAGGACCTGCGGCCCACCGCCACCAGCCAGCTGTGGATCATCGCGGTCTACTCGCTCGTCGCGGCACCTCTGCTGCTCGCCTTCGGCACGCTCGGCGACCGGTACGGCCGCCGCCGGATCCTGGTGCTCGGCTACGTGGTGTTCGGCCTGGCCTCGCTCGCCTGCGCGTGGGCCCCGAGTGTCGCGGTGATGATCGCCGCGCGGGCGGGGCTCGGCGCGGGCGGCGCGATGATCATGCCGGCCACGCTGTCGTTGTTGCGTCAGGCG
Organism: Lentzea aerocolonigenes; assembly: GCF_000974445.1. Lineage (GTDB taxonomy): Bacteria > Actinomycetota > Actinomycetes > Mycobacteriales > Pseudonocardiaceae > Lentzea > Lentzea aerocolonigenes. Next base: position 153,669 of record NZ_BBOJ01000018.1, on the reverse strand, counting down.
TTTCCTGACCGAGCCGAACGTCAGGTCGCGATCGGCATCTGGAGCGGGGTCGCCGGTTCCGGGGCGGTGCTCGGGCCGCTGCTCGGCGGTTTTCTGGTGGAGACGTTCTCCTGGCACGCCGCGTTCCTGATCAACGTGCCGGTGATGGTCGTGGCGATTCCGCTGACGTACTGGCTGATTCGAGAGTCCGCAGACCCTCCGGACGGGCCGTGGGACGTGCTCAGCGCGGTGCTGGCCGCACTGGGGGTCGTCGCGGTGGCCTTCGCGATCAAGCAGACCCCGCACGGCGGGACGATGTTCGTGCTCGGGCCGGTGGCGGGGCTGCTCGGGTGCCTGTTGCTCATCGCGTTCGTCCGGCGGCAACGAGAACTGCCCGTGCCGCTCCTCGACGTGACGCTGTTCCGCAACCGCGCGTTCAGCGTCGCGGTCGGCAGTGTCCTGCTCGTCATGACCTCGCTGGTCGGCCTCGGCCTGCTGTTCGCCCAGTACCTCCAGCTCGTGCTCGCACTGCAGCCGATGCAGGCGGCGCTGCGGCTGCTGTTCGTCATGGTCGCCGCGGTCATCGGCAGCGTCGTCGCCGGTCCGCTGTTGCAGCGGTGGGGGAACCGGCGGGCAACGGTCGCCGGATTCGTCGTCGGTGCGGCAGCTCTGGCCTCGGCCGCCGCGGGTCTGACGGTGACGGAGAACCTGTGGCTGCTCGGGCCCGTGCTGGCCGCGACCGGGTTCGGGGTCTCGGTTTCGCTCACCGCGGCCTCCGACGCCCTGCTCTCCGCGGCACCCGCCGAGCAGGCAGGTGCCGCGGCCGCTGTCGAGGAGACCGCCTACGAGCTCGGCGCCGGGCTCGGCGTCACGGTTCTGGGCAGCGTGGCCACCCTGATCTACACGGCCAGTCTTCCGGGCACGGCATCGCAAGCACGCGACGGCCTCACCGAAGCCACGGCCGCCGCTGCCGGACTGCCACCCGAAGCGAGCGCTCAGCTGCTCGAACTCGCCCGCGCCGCGTTCGTGACCGGCACGCGGGCCGCGCTGGTGGCCGGCGCCGTCCTGTTCGTCCTGGCCACGATCGCCGCCGCGCGTGCGCTACCGAAATCCGAGGAACCACGATGACCGATCTCGACGTCCACACCGGCACAACACCTCCCGCGCAGCCCGGTGTCGGCGGCGGCTGGCGCACACCCGCAGGCCTGTACCGGATGATCAGCAGCCCGGTGCTGCGCATGATCCTCGGCTGGGACCTGCCCCGGCACGACGTGCGCGTGATCAGCCGCCGCCCCGGGACGGTCTGCGTGGAAGTCGGCAGCGGAGGAGGTTTCTACACCACAGCGCTCAAGAACCACCTGGGCACCGGCAGCACCCTGGTCGCCCTCGATCCCTCGCCGTCGGCCATGAGGTCGCTGCAGCGCCGGCTGGACGGCTCCCCCGGCGCCCGGATGTCCTACGTGGCCGGTGACGGTTGCTTACTTCCGTTGGCCGACAACCACGCCGACACCCTGTTCTACGGCTACAGCCTCGAGGAGATGCCAGACCCCCTGGCAGCGATCCGCGAGGCGCACCGGGTGCTTCGACCAGGCGGCGAGCTCGTCCTGTTCCTCTGGCGGCCGGTGTTCACCCGGACTCGGCGTCGCCCTGTCGTGGCCGTGCTGGACGAGCTGTTCGAACGCCGTCACACCGCCGCCGGACCGCAGAACATCCGCCTGATCTACCGGAAGGCACGCTGAGCGCTCAGCGCAGGCCGTGCGCGATCCGGGTCACGAAGGCCACCAGACGGTCGGGCGTGAACTTCTCCGGGTCAGTGAGCACCAGGCGCCCGGACATCTCGGCCAGAGCGAGCATCGCGTGGCCCAGCAGGCCGGAGTCGAGGTCGTCCAGGCCACCCAGTTCCTTCAGGCCGAGTGCGGCCAGGTCCTCGATCTGGGCCAGCACGCCCGCGCGGACCAGTTCGACCTGGGCCCGGAACTCGCGGGGCGTGCCCTCGGGCGGGAGGAGCACCAGGCGCCACCGGGCGGGGGCCTCCACGACGGCGTTGACGAAGACGCGGACGGCGTCGGCGAACGCGTCGTCCGGGGAGCGGGTGGCGAAGTCGGTGGGCAGGGCGGCGATCACCTGCTCGGTGGCGCGGGCGGCTTCCCGTTCGAGCAGGGCGCTGATCAACTCGGCGCGGTTCGCGAAGAGGTCGTAGAGCACGGGCTTGGTGACCTGGGCTTCTTTGGCGACCGCCTCCATCGTCACGGTGTCGAAGCCCGCCGGGATCAAGGTCAGCGCGGCGTCCAGCAGCTGCTCGCGGCGCTGCTCCGGGGGCAGGCGGCGGGCGTACTTCCGGCGCGTTGTGTTCACGGGACCATATTGCTACGGTGGCGTAGCTTTCACAAAGCTACGGTGCCGTAGTAATTGGCGCCAAGGGTCGGCGGAGGTACGCGATGGAGCCGGACAACCTCGTTCTGCAGCCGCGTGACGTGCAGTTCGACTGGTCGACCCTGCCGATGCACTGGGTGCCGGACGAGCCGGTGACCACGCACGTCATGAACGTCCTGCACCTGCTGCTGCCGGAGGGCGAACGCTGGTTCGTGCGGACGTTCCAGCAGGCCGTGCCGCTGATCTCCGACGACACGTTGCGCGAGGACGTGCTCGGGTTCATCGGCCAGGAGGCGATGCACGCCGAGGCGCACAGCGAGGTGCTCGACCACCTGCTCGCCAACGGACTGGACCCGCGCCCGTTCACCCGGCAGATGGAGCACGTCTTCCAGCGGATCCTCGGACCCAACGCCGGCCTCACCGAAGCGCGGCAACGCGAGCAGCTGATCGAACGGGTCGCGATCGTCGCCGCCGTCGAGCACTTCACGGCGTACCTGGGCGACTGGATGCTGAACGCCGACGCGCTCGACCGGGCGGGCATCCACCCGGTGATGCTGGACCTGCTGCGCTGGCACGCGGCCGAGGAGGTCGAGCACCGCAGCGTCGCGTACGACCTGATGTGCCACCTCGACCGCCGGTACGTGCGTCGCGCGCGCACGATGTTGCTGGTGGCGCCGGTGCTCTTCTGGCTGTGGGTGCGTGGCGCGCGGTTCATGGTGCACGCGGACAAGAGCACGAAAGTCCGCTTGACCTGGCGTGAGGTCATGCGGGCCGGGCGACGCGGGTTGCTGCCCCGGTTGTCGGAGATCTTCCGGGCGTTCCTGCGGTACTTCCACCCGGCGTACCACCCGAAACAGGAAGGGTCGACGTCGCAGGCCGTCGCGTACCTGGCGTCCTCCCCCGCAGCCCGCGAGGCCCACTGATGCTGGGCGGCCTGACGAGGTTCGGCGACCTCTACGACGCCGCCGTCACGCGGTTCGGCGGCCGGGCGCGTCCCGGTGTGGCACGGGACGCTTTGCGGCTCGACGTCGTCGAACGCACGCAGGTCGCGGACGGCGTGGTGAGCCTCCGGTTCGGCGGAACGGCACTGCCCGCGTGGCAGCCTGGTTGTCACGTCGACCTGCACCTGCCGTCCGGGCTGCGACGGCAGTACTCGTTGTGCGGCGACCCCGCCGACGACACGTACCGGATCGCCGTGCGCGAGGTCGGCGCCGGCTCGCGCGAGGTGCAGGCGTTGCGGGTCGGCGACCGGATTCAGGTTCGCGGGCCGCGCAACGCTTTCCCGTTCGCCGGGATCGGGCCCGTGGTGTTCGTGGCGGGCGGCATCGGGATCACGCCGATCCTGCCGATGGTGCACGCGGCCGCGCGGCGAGGCCTCGACTGGCGGCTCGTGTACTGCGGGCGCTCGACGAAAGCCATGCCGTTCCTCGACGAGCTGCCGATCGGCCGGGTCGACATCAGGATCGGACGCGGCGGGCCGCTGCTCGACGACGCGCAGCCCCGGGGCGCGGTCTACTGCTGCGGTCCGGCGTCGATGCTGGACCAGGTGCGGGCGGAGTTCTCGTCGCGCTGGCTGCACTTCGAACGGTTCAGCCCGCCGCCGATCGTCGGCGGGCGTCCGTTCACGGTCGAACTGCGCCGCAGCGGGGTATCCCTCGACGTGCCCGCCGACCGTTCCGCGCTGGACGTGATCAGGGACTTCCGGCCGTCGGTCGCCTACTCGTGCCGGCAGGGGTTCTGCGGCACGTGCGACGTGGGCGGCGTGCGGATCTGCGTGGACAGGCCGACCGGTGACCGACTCGTGCTGGAGGAGCTGTGAAGGTGCGTTCCGGGGAAGTCGAACTCGCCGTGCAGGTGCGCGGCACGTCCGGGCCGACCGTGGTGCTCGTGCACGGGTATCCCGACACGCACGCGGTGTGGGATCGCGTGGCCGCGTTGCTGGAGAAGAACTTCCGCGTCGTCACGTACGACGTGCGCGGCGCGGGCGAGTCGACGCCACCGTCCACTGAGGACGGATATCGGCTCGAACACCTGGCGCGGGACCTGTTCGCGGTGATCGACGAGGTCAGCCCGGACGAGCCGGTGCACGTCGTCGGCCACGACTGGGGCTCGATCCAGTCGTGGGAGGCCGTGACGACGCCGGGTGCGCGGATCGCGACGTTCACGTCGATCTCCGGGCCGTGTCTCGACCACATGGGGCACTGGTCGCGGCGGGGTCTGTCGCTCGCTCACCTCAAGCAGTTCGTGAGGTCCTGGTACATTGGCGCGTTTCACCTGCCCGTGGTCGCGCCGCTGTTCTGGCGGCTCTACCTCGGCCCGCGCTGGGGAGGCGTGCTGAAGCGGCTCGAAGGTGTCCACGCGCGGCCGGCGAGCACGATCACCAGGGACGCCGTGCGCGGGATCTCGTTGTACCGGGCCAACATCCGCCAGGTCATGCGCTCGCCCCGGCAGCGTCTGGCGCCCGTGCCGGTGCAGGTGATCCAGCCGACGCGCGACCGCTACATCGACACGGGGCCGCTCGACCTCGAACGCTGGGTGCCCGCGCTCACCCGCCGCCGGATCGCCGCGGGACACTGGGCGCCGCTGAGCCACCCGGAACCGCTCGCCCGCATGATCAGCGAGTTCGTCCGGGACTCCACTCCCCCGCGTGAGCTCGTCGTGGTCACCGGCGGTGGCAGCGGGATCGGCAGGGCGACCGCGCTCGCGTTCGCCGAAACAGGCGCACGGGTCGTGGTGTCCGATGTGGACTTCGCTGCGGCCGAGGAGACCGCCGGCCTGGTCGACGGTCACGCCTACGAGGTCGACGTGCGGTCGGAGGAGGCGGTCAGGGCCTGGGCGCGGCAGGTCGCCGACGAGCACGGCGTGCCGGACGTCGTGGTGAACAACGCCGGCATCGGCCACTCGGGGTCGTTCCTGTCGACGTCGGCCGAGCAGTGGCAGCGGGTGCTGGACGTCAACCTGTGGGGCGTGGTGCACGGCTGCCGGGCGTTCGGCGAGCTGATGGTCGAACGCGGAGAGGGCGGCCACATCGTGAACCTGTCCTCGGCGGCGGCCTACCTGCCGTCGAAGATCCTCTCCGCGTACGCGACCAGCAAGGCCGCGGTGTTCATGCTGTCGGACTGCCTGCGCGCGGAGCTCGCGCCGCACGCCATCGGCGTCAGCGCGATCTGCCCCGGCGTGGTGAACACGAACATCACGGCGACCTCGACGTTCTCCGGCGTCAGCGCCGACGAACAGCGCCGCAAGCAGGACCGCGCGTCCCGCCTGTACGCCCGGCGCGGCTTCGGCCCCGAGGGCGTGGCCGCCGAGATCGTGCGCGCCGTCCGCCGCAACCGCCCGGTGGTGCCGGTGACGGTCGAGGCGAAGGCGGCACGGCTGGCGAGCCGGGTCGCGCCGGGCCTGCTGCGCCAGTTCGCCAAGCTGGACGTCGGCTAAACCTCTGCGAGTTCGCCGCCGAACGCCGCCGCGAGCCGAAGCCACGGCGCGGCCTCATCAGGCCTGCCCTGCCGCTCCAGCGTGCGGCCGAGCAGCAGGTGGGCGTAGTGCTCGACCGGGTCGCGCTCCACGATCACGCGGAGCTGCGCCTCGGCCTTGCCCAGCTGGGCTGAGTGGTAGTAGGCGCGTGCCAGCAGCAGCCGGAGGTCCGTCTGGAACGGCACTTCCTCCGCGACCTCAGCCAGCAGCTGCGCGGCCTTGGCGTAGTCCCTGACCTCGAACAGCAGCTGTGCGCGTTCCCACTTGTCGGCTGCGCTCTCCACGCGAACCGTCTCGAACAGGCGTGTCGCGGTGACCCAGCGGTCCGCCGCCACCTCCCCGTTCGGCTGGTAGTCGTTGAAGTTGTCGCTCATCGAACCTCCCTTCCGCAGGCGTACAACGTCACCCGGCGGCAGGTATTCCTCCGATCAGCGGCAGCGGCTCGAAGCGGTGCCCCGCCCAGATCCGCCGTGACGTCTCCTCCGGGTACGCGACGACGGCCGGCGGCACGTCGAAGACTCGGGTGAGTCGCGAATCGGTGTCGTAGGCGGGCCATCCGGGGTCGCCACCGCGCGCGAACCCGGTCCACGCGCTGCGCATCAGCGCGGAAACCTCCTCGGTGTCGGCGGTCACCTCGCCGAGCACCGCCGCCGCCTGGCCCCGGTCGAGGTTGCCGAACACCAGCGGCACGTCGAGCCCGTGGCACGCGCGGAACACGGGAGTCGGTTCCCACGCGACGACGTAGACGAACGCACGGCCGCCCGCCGCCACCTGGGCTTCCGCGAGGTGCAGGGACGGCATCCGGAACAGCCAGTCGGAGCAGACCAGCTCGAACAGCTCTTCGGGTTCCGCGGACGGGTACGTGAGACCGGGCGCGAACACCTCCAGCGCCGCCGACGCCTGCTCCGGCGTCACGCTGCCCACCAGGCCCTCCAGCACGGACAACAGCCGTTGCTCGTGACGCGTGTGGCCGACGATCAGCTCGACGTCCCGCGCCGCTCCGTCGGCCAACGCCTGCCAGGGCGTCACCGGGAGCACGTCCCCGTCGACGACCGGGGCGAACGGGATCTGCTTGTGCGCGGCCTGACCCCAGCGCCCGGCGAACTGGCCGATCTTGGCCATCACCTCGTCGCCGGCGATCGGCAGCACCGTTGGATCCACAGTGGACAGATCGGCGACCGTGGGGCGCAGGCCGAGTTCGGCGGCGCACACCCCGGCGATGTCGGCGGCCAGCTCCGGCGTGAAGAACGGGCCGGGCACGCTGCTCGCGATCGCGCGGTGGAACAACCCGAAAGCGCGCGGCATGGCCAGCAACGCGGCCACGGAGCCGCCACCCGCGGACTGGCCGAACATCGTCACGCGCGCCGGGTCGCCGCCGAACGCGCGGATGTTGTCGCGCACCCATTCCAGTGCCGCCACCTGGTCGAGCAGGCCGCGGTTGGCGGGCGCGCCCTCGATCGCGGCGAACCCCTCGATGCCGACGCGGTAGTTGAACGTCACCACGACGACGCCGTCGCGCGCCAGCCGTGTGCCGTCGTACTCGAGCAGGCCGGACATGCCGACCGTGTAGCCGCCGCCCTGGATCCACACCATGACCGGCAGGTCGCCGGACACGTCGGACGACCAGACGTTCACAGTCAGCCAGTCGTCACCGGCGACGCCCATGCCGTCCATGCCGAAGAACCCGGCCTGCGGTGGCGGCGGGCCGAACGCCACCGCCTCCCGCACGCCTTCCCACGCCGCAACGGGTTGAGGCGCCCCGAACCTCAGCGTGCCGACCGGTGGTGCGGCGAACGGGATGCCGCGGAAGACCGCCACGCCCGCTTCCACAGTGCCCCGAACAGTTCCAGCGGTGACCCGCACTTCGACCATGGGCGGGATCGTTGCCGCACCCGGCGGCGAAAAGCCAGGGATTTTCCACTCACGCCGTGACGACGACCTTCGCCCGCGCGGGCTCGGACTCGACGTGCCGGACCGTCACAGGGGCAGCTGCTCGCCCGTCTGCTCCTTCACGAGGTACTCGGCGTACCAGTCGGGCCAGTTCTCGTCGTACTCGCCGCCGTTGCGCTTCTCGTGCTCGCCGTGGGCCAGCGCGGCCCTGCGCAACGCCGAGGCCAGGTCGGAGATCGACGCGTAGGACGTGTCGTCGGCGTCGACGCGGCCGGGCAGGCGGGTCGTGACCTCCTGCAGGATCCACGTGTTGCCGTCCGGGTCGGCGAACTCGGCGCGGGTGAAGTAGCTGCGGCGTTCGGGGTCGGGGCCTTCGACCGGACCGTCGGGGCCGCCGTGGTAGAGCGGTCCGACCTCGATGCCGGCGGCCAGGAGCACCTCGTGCGTCTCGACGACGTCGGAGACGATCAGGAAGTGCCGTGCTGAACCGGGTTCCGCGGTCGTGACGCCCTCACCGAAGTGGATGGACGTGCTGGAACCGTGCGGGGTGAACTGCACGACCCACGGCGGGGTGACGTCCAGGCGCCAGCCGAGGCGGCGGTAGAACTCCTTGGCGCGCTCCACGTCCGTGACGGGAATGACGGTGACTTCGAGCTTCATGTCGATCTCCGCGAGGTTCATCACACACGCCCCGGGAGGCGCGTCGTGACCTCCTGGAGGACCCAGCCGTTGCCGTCGGGGTCGCTGAACGAGGCGTACGAGCCGTAGCTGGTGCGTTGGGGGTCGGTGCCCGAGACCCGCGCGGTGGTGCCCGCGTGGTGGAAGACGCCGGTCTTGTCGTGGAACACCTCGCTGACCTCGACGCCGCGGCTGACCAGGTCCTCGCGAGCGGCCACGACGTCGGAGACGATCAGGTGCAGACCCTCCGTGCTGCCCGGCTCCGCGTCCGTCACGCCGCTGCCGAAGATGATCGACGCGGGCGAGCCCGGCGGGGTGAACTGCACGAGGCGGTAGCCCTCGTCGTCGGCGAACTCGGCGTCGAAGCGCCAGCCCAGCGCCTGGTAGAAGTGGATCGCCCGGTCGATGTCGCTCACCGGGATGACGGCCACCTCGAACCTGTAGTCCATCGGGGTTCAACTCCTTCGGTTCGTGTACCGCAACAGTGGTCCTGCCAGGGGGTCCTTCGAACCCGTGGAACACCCTGGTCACCCACTGGCCACGTAGGCTCGGGCCCGTGTCGGACGACGGTCTGCTCGGCAGACGCACTGAGGGCGAGACGCTCGACAAGCTGCTCACGCAGGCGAAGGCGGGCAACGGCCAGGTGCTGGTCCTGCGCGGTGAGGCAGGCATCGGCAAGACCGCGCTGCTCGACCACGTGTCGTCGCGAGCCTCGGGGTTCCGGGTCGCGCGCGCCGCGGGCGTGGAGTCCGAGAGCGCGTTCCCGTACGCGGGCCTGCACCAGCTGTGCGTGCCGTTCCTCGACCGGCTGGACCGGTTGCCCGCACCCCAGCGCGAGGCCCTCGGCACCGCGTTCGGGATGGCGTCCGGGCCTCGGCCGACGCGGTTCATGGTGGGTCTGGCGGTGCTGACGCTGCTCGCCGAGGTCGCCGACGAGCAGCCGCTGGTGTGTCTGGTCGACGACGCGCAGTGGCTCGACTCGATGTCGTCCGCCGTGCTCGGGTTCGTCGCCCGCAGGTTGCTCGCCGAACGGATCGCGCTGGTCTTCGTCCTGCGCGAGGGCAACGACTACCTCGACGGGCTGCCCGAGCTGTTCGTCCGGGGTCTCGACGACGCCGACGCCCACGCGTTGCTCGAGTCGGTGATCAAGGGGCCGGTGGACGGGCGGGTGCGCGACCGGATCGTCGCCGAGGCCCGCGGCAACCCGCTGGCGTTGCTGGAACTGCCGCGCGAGGTGGCCGACGGGCTGGACGCGGGCCCGCTGACCAGCAGGATCGAGCAGAGCTTCGTCCGCCAGATCGAACCGCTGCCCGCCGACACCCGGCTGCTGATGCTGACCGCCGCCGCCGAACCGCTCGGTGACGCCACCCTGCTGTGGCGCGCGGCCGGGCTACTCGGGCTGGGTGCTGATCCCGCCGCCGCGGCACTGGGCACCGGGCTGATCGAGTTCGGGGCGCGGGTCCAGTTCCGGCACCCGCTGGTGCGCTCGGCCGTGTACCGCTCGGCGTCCGCTGTGGACCGGCTGCGCGTGCACCGGGCGCTGGCGGACGTGACGGACCCGGAGATCGACCCGGACCGCCGGGCCTGGCACCGCGCCCAGGGCACCGCCTCGCCGGACGAGGAGGTCGCCGCCGACCTGGAGAACACGGCGTCACGCGCGCAGGCCAGGGGTGGTCTGCTCGCCGCGGCCGCGTTCCTCGAACAGGCGGCGGTGCTGACGCCGGAACCGGGACGCCGTGCGTCGCGTGAGCTGGCGGCGGCACGGGCCAAGCGCGAGGCGGGAGCGTTGGACGCGTCGTTGCGGCTGTTGAGCGCCGTCGAGGCCGGTCCGCCCGACGAGCGCCGCAGCGCCGAGGTCGAGCACCTGCGCGGGCACATCGCGTTCGACCAGCGCCGGGTCGCCGACGCCGCACCGCTGCTGTTCAGCGCGGCTCGCCGGCTGGCCCCGTTCGACGCCGACCTGGCCCGCGAGACGCACCTCGAAGCCCTCTCCGCCGCGATCTGGGCCGGTGCGCCGCTGGCCGACGCCGCCCGCACCGCTCCCCCGCCGCGCACCCCGCCGTGCGCGATCGACCTGGTCCTGGCGGCGCTGACCACGCGCATCACAGCGGGCTACGCGGCCGCCGTGCCGCACATGGCGCGCGCGTTGGACGAGGTGCGCGCGTTGAAGGTGGGTGCGGAAGACGTGAGCCGTCTGCCGTGGCTCTTCGGCAACAGGGCGGGCGGCATCATCGCGAGCGAGCTGTGGGACTTCGCCACGCGGCGCGAGTTCGCCCAGCTCCAGGTCCGCCTGTCCCGGGACGCCGGCGCGCTCGTGCAGCTCCAGTTCGCGCTGAACTTCCTGGCGGACAACGAACTCCTCGCCGGGGAGCCCGCGGCCGCGCAGGCCCTGATCGAGGAGGACCGGCGGATCTCCGAGGTCACCGGCACGCCGGCGATCGGGTACGCCGTGCTGCTCCAGGCCGCCTACCGCGGTGAGGATCTCGCGTCACAAGCCGCCCGTGAGGCGCAGGAGGCCGGTCAGGGACGGCTGGCCGTGATCGCCGACTGGACCGCCGCGATCCTCCACAACGGACTGGGCCGCCACGACCTCGCCCGTGACGCCGCGCTGAGGGTGCTCGAGTCCGGCTCCCTGGTCTACAGCGGCATGATCGTCACGGAACTGGCGGAGGCCGCGTCCCGCACCGGCGACACCGCCCTGGTGGCCGAGGCTGGTGAACGTGCGGCGAGTTGGGTCGACACCGACTGGTCGTCGGGACTCAAGGCCCGCCTGCGCGCGTTGAACGGCGACTCGGCGGGCTTCGGCGAGTCGATCTCGTTCCTGTCCCGCACGGCGTTGAAAGGCGAACTGGCCCGCACGCACCTGCTGTTCGGCGAGTGGCTGCGCCGCGAAGGCCAGCGCGTCGAGGCCCGCGAGCACCTCCGCACGGCGCACGAAATGCTTGCGGCCGCAGGAATGACGGCGTTCGCGGACCGCGCGTGGCGTGAGTTGCAGGCCACCGGTGAGACGGCCCGCAAACGCACGGCCGAGCCCACCGACGAGCTGACCGCGCAGGAGTACCAGATCGCGCGGCTCGCCCGTGAGGGGTACTCGAACCCGGAGATCGGCACGCGGCTGTTCATCAGTCCACGGACCGTGGAATGGCATCTGCGCAAGGTGTTCGGCAAGCTCGGCGTGACTTCGCGCAGGCAGCTGAGGGACGCCACGTTCTGATCGCCATTCGGTAGTCCTATGCACCCGCACGATCTATCGACCGGATTGACGACGGTGTTCCTGCTGCTGAAGCAGGCCCGCGACGACGGCTACCGGATGATGCAGGTCCTCCGTGCGCCCAAGATTCCGGAGGACCTGCGACGAGAGCCGTGTGCGGTGTACCTGCGCCCGCACCCGGACGATCCCTGCCCGCCCGCCGCGGTGAAACTGGTGCTGCTGAACGGCGAAGATGCCGACGCGGACTACGCGCGCTTCCGCTCCGCCACCGCGGAGGTGTTCGCGGAGCGCGACGTCACGCTGCCCGACCTGCCACCGGCGGGCGAGGATACGTTGGTGCGCGGCCTGATCCTCTTCGGCGACGACTGGTCACCGCGCCTGTGCACCGGCGTGGACCTCGTGACGACCTAGAACGTCGTCCACTTCACCGCGACCGACCCCGCGGTGCCCACGATCACGCCGTCGCTGTTGACGTCCCGCGCGACGCCCTCGCTGACGCCGTCCGGCAGGCCGAGGTCGAGCTCGTCACCGGTGTAGGTCCAGCGGTACGGGCGATTCTTGCCATCGAGGTACTTGAAGCCGACGATCACGCCGCTGTCGTTGACGCTCTTCGGATAGACGTCGCGGGCCAGCATGATCACCGATCCGTCGGCCGTCCACCGCGCGCCGTAGGTGCCCTCGTTGTTGCTGCCGTTGGCGTTGCCGACCACCTCGCCGCGGTTGTTCACGGCCTGGGCGCTGGTCGCACCGTCCGTGACCCTGGCGAGCGTGGTCACCGTGCCGTCGGGGTTCCACCGCACCGCCAGGAACGCGACACCAGGACCGGAGACGTAGCCCGCGACGTACCCGTTCGCCGAGGCGCTCGACACGTACGCCCAGGTGGCGCCCTGCGGCAGCTTCATCGCGGTGAGCACGCCGTTCGGCCGCCAGCGCACCGGGATCTGCTGGTTGTTCTCGCGCATGGCGATGCCGTAGACCGTGCCGGAGTCGTCGATCGCCAACCCGAGAGAGGAGTAGTAACCGGCGGGCGTGATCAGCAGCTGGTACGTCCCGTCCGGGTTGAACCGGATGGCCCTGGTGCCGATGCCGTCGCCGCTGGTGGTGCCCGCCGCGGCGCCGCGGTTGTTGACCGCGTTCACCGTGGTGCTGGCGCCGGCCGGTCCGACGAGTTCGGACGACCCGCCCTTGCCGTCGTACTTGACCGCGCGGTCGTGGCTGCGGTCGGTGTAGGAGGTTCCCACCGCGATGTCGGAGTTGTTGATCGACCCGACCCAGTTGGACGTCGAGGACGGCAGTCCGCCGAGGTCGAGCAGCGTCAGTTCGGCGTGGGCCGGAGCCGCGCCGACGACCGTCGCCAGAAGTGCCGTGGCCAACGCAAAAGAGAGTCTTCGACTCATGTTCTTCCCCCAGGAGCTGTGAGTCAGCAAGCGCTGACCCTAACAGCGCGACGATCGTCGATGCAGGCGGATCCGGACATCACGCCGAAAGTTGCTCAGCGACGTCGCGTCAGCATTCGACGACGTTGACGGCCAGCCCTCCCCGCGCGGTCTCCTTGTACTTGTCGCTCATGTCGGCCCCGGTCTCGCGCAACGTGGCGATCGCGTCGTCCAGGTGCACGAAGTGGGCGCCGTCGCCGCGCAACGCCAGTCGTGCGGCGGTGATCGCGGTGACGGCGGCCACCGCGTTGCGTTCGATGCACGGGATCTGGACCAGGCCGCCGATCGGGTCGCAGGTCAGGCCCAGGTGGTGTTCGAGGCCGATCTCGGCGGCGTTCTCCACCTGCCGGACCGTCCCTCCCAGCACGGCGCACAGGCCTGCCGCCGCCATCGCGCACGCCGAACCCACCTCGCCCTGGCAGCCGACCTCGGCGCCCGAGATCGAGCCGGTCTCCTTCAGCACCACCCCGATCGCGCCCGCGGTCAGCAGGAACTCTTCGACACCACCGGAGCCGACGAACCGCGTGTAGTAGTGCAGCACGGCGGGCACGATCCCGGCGGCGCCGTTCGTCGGTGCCGTCACCACGCGGCCGCCGGAGGCGTTCTCCTCGTTGACCGCCAACGCGAACAGGCTCACCCAGTCCTGCGGCTCGGCGTCACCGCTCGACAGGGTCTCCAGCAACGCCTTGGCCCGGCGCGGCACGTTCAACCCGCCCGGCAGCACGCCCTCACGGGCGCAGCCCCAGCGCACGCACTCCTGCATCACCCGCCAGATCTCAGCCAGGCCGGAGTCCACTTCGGACTCAGGTCGCCACGCGCACTCGTTGCGGCGCATCAGCTCGGCGATCGACAGTCCGGCCGACTCGCAGGCCGCGACCAGATCCGCACCCGAGCGGAACGGGTGCGGAACCGGCGGCGGGTCGACGAACGAGTCCAAAGAGGACACGACGAAGCCGCCGCCGATCGAGTAGTACACCTGCGCACGGCCGCAGGCCTCGAACACCATGGCGTTCGGGTGCTCCGGCAACGGACGCGAGTCGAGCACCACGCAGGCGTTCACGAACCGGTCACCCAGCAGCCGCACCTCTCCGGTGGCGCGGATGCGCGCGATCCGCGCCGGGATCGAGGCGATGTCGACGTCCTCCGGCCTGCTGCCCTCCAGCCCGAGCAGCACGGCGGTGTCCGAGCCGTGCCCGAGCCCCGTCGCGCCGAGCGACCCGTGCAGCCGCACCGTCACCGACGACACGTCCGGGCCCAGGGTGAGCGCGAACGTCCTGGCGGCGCGCATCGGACCGACGGTGTGCGAGCTCGACGGGCCGATACCGATGCTGAACAGGTCGAACACACTGGTCTTCACAGTTCCCCCAGATCGATGACGTGCCAGGTGAGCGCGGTGTTGTCGCCGGTCGACCACCACACGGCACTCCCCCGCGCGACGACCGTGCCGAACGACGACGCGAGATCGGCGAGTTGCCCGCGGTCGACGTCGTACAGGCAGAGAACGCCGCGGGAGTCGTCCGCCAGCACGGCGAACCGGTCCAGCAGCAGGACGTCCGGCACCGCGGGCCGCAGTCCGGCGCCACCGATCCGGCGCCGTTCGGTGCCGTCCGGGCGCATCAGGTCGAGTCGCGCGCTGCCGCCCTGCCGCAGCACCTGCACGCGGCACCACGACGGCGTGCAGTCGACCAGCTCGAAGCTCTGCCCGTTCACCACCGTGCGAGCGGAGTTGCGCAGGTCCACCAATGTCGACGGACCGCCCTGCTCGATCTCGGCGCTGGTCGCGAACGGCCAGTCGGTCAGCGCCAGTTTTCCCGGCAGCACGAGCTTTTCCACTTCTCCCCCGGTCAGCGCGACCGTCCGGATCTCGGTGGTGCCCTCCGGTCCGGTCGCGGCCCAGCTGACGTGGTCGTCGTGCACGACGAGGTCGTGCTGCGACTCCAGGACCACCGCGTTGCCGATGTCGGCGGTGATCCGTTCCGCGACCGAGTCGGCCATCCTGAACAGACCTGTGCCGGGTTCGAGCCACACCAGCACCGCGTCGTCCACCACGTACCGCGTGGCGCCCGTGCGGATGACCGAACCGTCGACCACGAGCCGCCCACCGGACTCCCCCGCCCGCAGATCAGGCGTCAGCGGTGCGAAAACGGCGCCGTCGGGCAGGTTTCCCGGCGTGGTGGAGATCCGCGCACCTGGCCAGGCGTCGGTGACGACCGGCGCGGCCGCGGGACGACCAGGTGCGCGGACCGGCCCCGGCGCGGCGACGAGAACAGCCGCTGCCAGGGCAGCCACCACCAGCGGGACCCGGTGCGGGTTCACCGGGCCACCGCCGGCGACGCCGCGTCCGCGTGGACGAGTTCGGGGCTCCCGCCACCGGACGCGGGCACCTTCCAGACGGCCTTGTCACGGCCGTAGGCGACGAAGGAGTCGTCGAGCCACTGCGGCTGGTCGTCGACGTGCCGGGTCTCGGCCAACGCGACGTCCGCGCCGGAGTCGAGGTCCAGCACGTGCAACCGCCACAAGTCGCCACTGCGGAACTTGTAGGCGATGCGACGTCCGTCAGGAGACAACGAGGGGCATTCGACGTTCTCCCGCACCGAGGTCAGCACCTTCGTGTCGAGCGAACCCCGCACCAGCCACGTCTTCCCGCCGGACGCGGCGGTGGCGTAGAACGTGCGGTCGTCGCGCGCGAACGTGATCCCCCAGTAGTTGACGTCGTCCGCGTGGTTCTCGACGCCGTCCACCACCAGCGTGAAGTCCTCCAACGAGCCGTGGTGCTCCCCGCTGCGGAGGTTGTACATCCCGGCGGTCGTCGAGAACGTGCCGACGCCGCCCAGGTACGAGTCACCGGCGCGGAACACGGTCCACATCACGAGGTTGCCCGACGGCGACACCCGCGCCCGGCTCGGAGCGCCCCACTCGGACAGCCGGAGCCGTTCCCCGGCCGAGTCGAACACCACGATCTCGGACTGCGCGGGTATCGCCGTGGCCCGCAGGCACACCAGGGTGCCCGCGGCGACGTCGACCCGTTGGCACGCGGGGCCCGTGCGACCCGCCTGGCGCACCCGCCCCGCCGAGTCGACGTACACCAGCTCGCCGCTGTGCAGGTCCAGCGACTCCTCGGCGGGCCGTGCTCCCGTCGCCCTCAGGCCGACGAACACCGCACCCGCCACCAGCACGGCCGTCACCAGCACCGCCCCCAGCACCCTTCGCTTCACCAGCGCGCCCCCACCGTCACCGCGACCGCGAGCAACGCCGCGAACACCCCGAACGCCGGTGCCAGCGACAACCCGGTCGCCGCCACCCCGAACAACACGGCACCGAGAGCACGTGCCAACGCCTGTCCTGTTTGGACGAACGCGAGCCCGGTCGCCCGAACCTGTTCCGGCACCAGTGGTCCGACGTGCGCCATCAGCACGCCGTCCGTGCAGGCGTAGAAGACACCGTGTCCCAGCAACACGAGCGCCGCCGCGAGCCAGCCACCCCACGACACGGCGACCAGCACGTAGGCCGCGAACAGCACGACGTGGCCGGCGAGGAACACCCGCCACCGCCCGACCCGGTCGGCGAGCTTCCCGACAGGGGCCGCTGCCAGCATGAACGTCAGCGCGGTCACCAACGGCAGCAAGGGAAGCACACCGGCGGGCAGCCCCGCCGACTTCTGCACGCCGACGAACAGGAACATGTCGCCGACCGTGCAGACACCCAGCAGCGCGGTCAGCAGGATCGCCCGCCGCACCTGCCGGTCCCGCACCACGTTCCACGACAACCCCGGCCGCCGCACTGCGGTCCCGGCCGGCTGGCGCACGAACAACGCCAGGACCACCACCGCGATCACGGCGAAGCAGAAGCTCACGACGAACACCGACGTGTAGTCCATGACCAGCAGGCTCAGCAGCCCGAACGCCACCAGCGGCCCGAGCAGCGCGCCCGCCGTGTCCAACGCGCGGTGCACGCCGAACGCCCGCCCCAGCGCGTCCTGCGGTGTGGCCAGCGTGATCATCGCGTCGCGCGGGCCGGTGCGGATCCCCTTGCCCGCGCGGTCGACACCGATCACCAGCCCCACGCCCGCCACCGACGAACCGGCGAGCGGGAAGCCGAGCTTGGTCAGGGCGGAGAGGCCGTACCCGAAGAGCGCCACGGCTTTCGGGCGTTGCAACCGGTCGGCCAGGTGCCCGCCGGCGAGCCGCAGCAGTGCCGTGGCACCGGTGTAGAGGCCGTCGATCGCGCCGAGCTGCAGGTAGCCGACGCCCAGCCCGTAGACGAGGTACAGCGGCAGCACCGCGGTGACCATCTCGGCCGACACGTCCGTGATCAGGCTGACCACGCCGAGTCCGATGACCGTCGCGGAGATCTTGTGGTGGGACCGGCCGCCTTCTGGCGTGCCGGACCGAACGGAGGAGAGGTACATCGGGAGGTCCTTCCGAGGAGAACGCGCACACGGCCCCGAGTGCAGGGCGGGAACCGTGCGCGCGTCTTCCCTCAGCCAGTGACGCGAACGTCGTCCACAGCGGACTCCCACAGGGAGGCCGTGCTCGCGTCCGCCGCCTCGACGACGAGCTTCACGTTGTGCCCGGCGAACTGCGCGAGGTCGACGGTGGCGGTCTGCCACGCGCCCGCGACCTTCACTCCGGACGTGCCGAGCTTCTCGAACACCTTCACCTTGGTCGTCCCGTCCAGGACGTGGACCCGCAAGAAGTCCGCGGTGGACGAGTTGTCGCCGTGCGCGAAGGTGTAGGAGAACGTGAGCTTGCCGCCTGCCGGAACGGAGATCTGCGGCGAGGTCGTCGACGTCAGGCCTCCGTCCACGTCGTTGGCGCCGTCACTGGCGCCGGCGAGTCGTCCCGTCACCAAGCAGTTCGTGCCGCTCGTGGTGGTGCCGAGCTGCTTGACCGACCCGTCGGCCTCCCTGGTCTCCTCGGGATCACCGCGTTCCCACCTGCCTGTGGTCGCGGTGTCGGAGCCAGAGGCGTTGACGACCCAGCCCTTGTCGGACTCGAAGTCGTCAGTGAACCCCGCCGCGGTGTCGCCGACGCTCACGCTGAGCTGAGCCGTCTTGCTGACCCCGCCCGAGGTTCCGGTGATCGTCGCCGTCGCCGTGCCCGTGGCCGACGAGGACGCCGTGAGCGTCAGCGTCGAACTGCCGGGCGCGCTCACCGAAGACGGCGAGAACGAGCCGGTCACGCCGGAGGGCAGACCGGACACCGACAGCGCGACGCTGCCCGTGAAGCCACCGGTCGCGCCGACGTCGACGCTCACGGTCCTGGACGTGCCGGCGGGCACGGCGACCGAGGACGGCGAGGCGGCGACGGTGAACGCGGGCGATCCGGTGCCGGCCTTCTTGCACTTGCCCGACGTCGTGTCGGTGTAGGTGCGCCCGGCGACCGGCACGAAGTCGGCCCGGTAGTCGGTCGCGGTGAGCGTCAGCTTGCCGACGCCGAACGTGTTCGCGTTGCCGGCCTCCTGCACCGCGGCGGAGCTCTTGTCGTAGCTGTAGAACCCGCGCCCGCCGGTGCCGATCAGCAGCTCCCGCACGCCGTTGGCGTCGTCGCGCGTGCCGTCCGGCCGTGACGGCGCGAACCGCTGGTAGTTGTGGTCGTGCCCGGCGATGATCAGGTCCGCCTTCGCCGTGTACAGCGCGTTCCAGAACGGCGTCACCGACGTGTTGTCGCCGTGGTCGCCCTTGCTGAACCGCGGGTGGTGCCAGTAGGCCGCGGTGCACGGCTTCGTGTTCGCAGCCAGGTCGTTCTTCAGCCACGTCACCTGCGCCGAGCTCGCGTCGCGCGTGATGTTGGAGTTCAGCGCGACGAAGTGCCAGTCGCCGACGTCGTAGCTGTAGTAGCCCTTGCCACGTTCGCCGGCGCGCGCACCGAAGTAGTCGAAGTAGCCCGACGCGCCCGAGGTGTTGTACTCGTGGTTTCCCGGCGTCGGGTACGTGATCGACTTGAACTGGCCGTACTGCGGGTCGTAGTTGTTCCGGTAGTCCGAGGACGAACCGCTGTCGTAGGCGTTGTCCCCGGCCAGGGCCAGCGCCTGCGGGGCCATGTTCTTGACCACCGCGGCGGTCTGGTTGCACGACGAGCCGCACACGTCGCCGACCGCCGCCACGATCGACGTCGCCGCGGCGAGCGCCTGCGTGCCGAACTGGTAGGAGTCCACCGCGTAGTGGCTGCCGCTGTCCGCCAGGTTCGGCTGGATCCGCACGCAGTCGCCTTCGAAAGCCCTGGTGTGGAAGGCTTTCCCCGGCCAGTGCTGAGCAGTGAAGGTGTAGGAACCTGACTTCGTCCCGCTGACCGTCACGGAGTCGTTGCCGCGCAAGGTCAGATCGGTGAAGCGCACCCGCAGCCACTGCGCCCCGGACTGACAGACCTGGCCGCCGTCGCCCGAGTTCGCGAACACCACACCGGCCGACTGCGTGCCGGGCTCGGCGAGCTGCGGCACCTGGGGCACGTCGGGCACCGCGGCGGCGAGCGGCGTGACGTCGCCGCCGGACGGCAGCACGGCGACGGCCACAGCGCCCGCCACGACGGCTGCCGCCGCGTAAATCGTCGTTGCGCGCCTTCGTCGGCGCAGGGGAGATTTCATGGTGGTTCCTCTTGAATGCAGGGGGAATTCAGGAACTTCACTCGTGCGCCGGCCCGCCGAGGAGCGCCGGGCCGACGCACGATTATTCGGTTTGAGCTGACCCTAACGAGCGATCAACCCCAGTCAACGAAACGACTTCCGCGTTGCTGGATAACTCTGAACGCCAATTGGAACGATCTTTCAGACGCCGATCGCGACGTCGTCGACCGCCGCTTCCCACAGCGACGCACCGCTCGCGTCCGCGGTCTCGACGAGCAGCCTGACCTGCTTTCCCGCGTACTGCGCGAGATCGACAGACGCGGTCTGCCACGAACCCGCGCGTTCCGAGGCGGCACCGAGCCGTTCGAAGACGGTGGTGGACGCGCTCCCGTCGATCACCTTGATCCGCAGGTAGTCGGCGCTCGACGAGTTCGAGCCGTGGGCGTAGGTGTAGGCGAAGGTCAGCTTGCCGCCGGAGGGCACGGTGATCACCGGCGAGGCGGCCGACGTGACACCGCCGTCGACGTCGTTCGCACCGTCACCGCTGCCCGCGAGGCGACCCGTGACGAGGCAGTTGGTGCCGCTGGTGGTGGTGCCGAGCTGCTTCACCTGGCCGTTGCTCGCGGTCGTCTGCTCGGGGTCGCCGCGCTCGAACCGGCCGGTGGTCGCGGTGTCCGTGCCCGACGGGTTCATCGTCCAGCCCTGGTCGGACTCGAAGTCGTCGGCCCAGACCGGAGGTGTTGCGGGAGCACAAGGTGCGTAGAGCAGGCGGTTCGGCGAGTTCGAGCCGGGACTGCCGACGACACCGGTCGTGGCGCACGCGACGAGCGCGTCACGCACCTGCTTCGGCGTCGCGGCCGGGTTCTGCTGCAGGTACAGCGCGGCAGCGGAAGCGACGAGCGGTGCAGCCATGGACGTGCCGCTCTTCGTGGTGGTGGCGGTGTCGCTGGTGTAGGTCGCCGACACCACGTCCGTCCCCGGCGCGAAGATGTCCACACAGGACCCGTAGTCGGAGTTGCCGTTGCGCGCGTCGGTGCGGGTCGTGTTGCCGACGGTGATCGCCTCCGCCACGCGCGCGGGCGTGTAGTTGCACGCGTTGGCGCCGTAGTTGCCCGCCGCGACCACGTAGGTGATGCCGGTGGCGATCGAGTTGCGGACGGCGTCGTCGAGGACCTGGTCCGCCGGGCCGCTCAGGCTGAGGTTCGCGATCGCGGGCTTCACGGCGTTGCGCGTCACCCAGTCCACACCGGCGACGACGACCGAGTTCGGGCTGGTGCCATCGCATCCGAGGACGCGCACGGCGTGGATGGCCACGCTCTTGGCACCGCCGTACGTCGTGCCGCCGATCGTGCCCGCGACGTGCGTGCCGTGGCTGTTGCAGTCGCTCGCGTCGTTGTCCTTGTCGACCGCGTCCCAGCCGTGCACCGCCCTCCCGCCGAACTCGCGGTGAGTGATGCGCACGCCCGTGTCGACGACGTACGCGTGCACGCCCTGACCGGTCTGCGCGTAGTTGTAGGTGCCGTTCAACGGCAGATTGCGCTGGTCGACGCGGTCGAGGTTCCACGGCGCGTTGGTCTGCGTCTCGGCCGTGTGCACGTAGGTGTCCTGCACGACCTTGACGCCCGGTTCGGCCGCGAGCCTGCGGGCCTGGGCCTCGGACAGCTGGGCAGAGAAGCCCTTCAGCGCGGATGTGTAGACGTTCGTCGCGCCGTAGCGGCGGGCGAGGTCCGGCTGGTCGGTGAGGACGATGTAGCTGCCGGGCACGGCCTGCGCGCCCGGTGGCACGACGACTTCGCCCGCCAGCGCGGGCGTGGGGACCAGCACCGCGGCGACGAGCACCACGGCGAGAGAGAGTGTTCGCACGGAATTCTCCAGGAACTGAGGACGACAAAGGCGCTCCTCGGTACCGGCGATCCGGCTGGGTGCAGAGGATAGGAACTGCCCAGTTGAGCGGTCAATTAAATAAACCGGCAATCTGGAAATACTCTGAACGCGATCAGCGCAGTATTCTCCGCGCGTAGGATTCAGCGCGCCGCCCGAGAAGGGAGCCGCTTGTGACAGCAGATGCGACCGCACGAGCGGGGGCCGAGTTCGGTGCCGCGCTGCGTTGCGCGATCGAGCGCAGCGGCCTCAGCCTCAACGAGATCAGCCAGCGCCTGCGCGACCAGGACACCCCGGTGAGCGTGAGCGCGCTGAGCTACTGGCAGAACGGCGAGAACCGGCCGGAGAGGGCGAGCTCGCTCGCGGCCGTCGCGGCACTGGAGGCGATCCTCGGCCAGGCTCCGGCGACGCTCACGGCGTTGCTCGGCCCGCGCAGACCCAGGGGCCGCTGGACGAACCGGCAGGGCCTGGCGCTCACCTACGACCAGATCTGGCTGCGGCCGGACAGCGTCGCGAAGGCGCTGGCCAAGGTCGACGCGACGCCGGAGGACCTGGACACGCCGCACCGGCTCTCGCAGTACATCTCGTACCGCGTCAACGCGCAGGGCTTCGAGGAGTCGATGCGGGTCCGGCGCGTCATCAGGGCCGACCACGACGACACCACGCGGTTCGTGTTCGTGACGCGGTGCATCACGCTGCCGCAGCCGCCGGTGGTCACGTTCACGGAAGGCTGCCGGGTCGCCCGGTTCCGCGCGGACGTGCCGAGCTCGACGTGCGTGTTCGAGTTCGTGCTCGACCGCCCGTTGAAGGCGGGCGAGCTCGCGGCGGTCGAGTTCGCGCTGCGCTTCCCACCGGGCCAGGCCTCGCGGCACGCCCAGATCGCGATCTACCGGCCGGCCAGGGAGATGGTGCTGCACATCGCGTTCGACCCGGCCATGCTGCCGTCGGGCTGCTTCGGCTTCTTCCAGCCGCGCAGCGCCGCGCCCCGCGAGCACCGGGAACCGGTCACGTTCGACGAGCAGACGACGTCGTACCAGTTCATCACCCTGGACCCGATGCCCGGCCAGTACGGCATCCAGTGGACCTACTCGTAGGGTCGTTCGGGCTGGGCGATCCCGACCACGTCCTCCACGTCGATGGACGGGATCTTCTCGCCGTTCACGCCGTCGGTGACCGTGGCGTCCACATAGGACCCCGTGACCTCGACCCAGGTGTCGTCGGGGAACTGCGCGCCGTTGTTCATCACGATCTTCACCGGACGCCCGTCCGCGGCGCAGCAGGTGAGGATCATCCGCACCAGCAGCCGTTCGCCGTGAGGCCCGGTCGAAGTGAAGCCGACGAGCTTGACCCGGCGTCCGGCGAGCGTGCGGCCGCCGTCGAACACCGCGCGGCTCGCGTAGTCGAAGACCTTGACCTCCACCGGATCCCCGTCGGGCAGCGGCGGGTACTCGTCGGACTGCCTGAGCACCGTGCCGGCGTTGTTCGCCGCGTAGCTGCCGAGCGACTGCGGTGAGATCAGCAGCAACGCCAGTGCCGGAAGCACGAGCAGCCAGGCGACCTTCGGCTGGTGGCCTTTCGCCGCGGCGAACAGCGCCAGCAGCACCACCGAGACGACCAGCAACGGCCACAGCCCGGCCTTGACGTAGCTGACGTACTGCCCTGTCACCAGGGTCTTGGCGGTCGCGCCCGCCAGCAGCAGGAGGATCAGCACGGCCGCGGCCCGGTTCACAGCAGCGCCCCGACCGCCAGCGCCGACACGACCGCGACGACGAACGTGGCCGGCGCGAACCGGACCGCGAAGCGGCGGCCGAACATCCCCGCCTGCATGGCGAAGAGCTTCAGGTCGACCATCGGCCCCACGACCAGGAACGCGAGCTTCGCCGTCGTCGAGAACTGCGTGAAGCTCGCCGCCACGAACGCGTCGGCCTCCGAACAGATCGACAGCACCACCGCCAGCCCGGCCAGCGCGAGGACCGCGAGCCACGGCTCGTCGGCGACGAACTGCAGCCACCTGCCGGGCACCAGCACGTTGAGCGTCGCCGCCACGAGCGCACCGACGACGAGGAACCCGCCCGCGTGCAGGAAGTCGTGCCGCGCCTGGCTGAGGAACCCGTGGTCGTGCGAGTGCTCGGGCATCCTGATCCAGTCGGTCCTGCCCCGGCGCAGCCACAACCAGCCCATGACCGTCGCTGCCAGCAGACTCGCCGCCGCACGCCCGAGCACCATCCCCGGCTGTCCGGGAAACGCCACCGCCGTCGCCACCAGCACGATCGGGTTGACGGCGGGCGCGGCCAGCAGGAACGTCAACGCCACCGACGGCGCGATCCCCTTGCGCAGCAACGCTCCCGCCACCGGCACCGACCCGCACTCGCAGCCGGGCAGCACCACCCCGGCGGCCGCGGCGGCGGGAACGGCGAGCACGGGTCTGCGCGGCAGGACCTTCGTGAGGACGTCACGCGACACGTACACCGCGATGACGGCCGACAGCGCGACCCCCAGCGTGAGGAAAGGCAGCGCCTGCAACACGATAGAGACGAACAC
Source organism: Lentzea aerocolonigenes (assembly GCF_000974445.1). GTDB lineage: Bacteria > Actinomycetota > Actinomycetes > Mycobacteriales > Pseudonocardiaceae > Lentzea > Lentzea aerocolonigenes. The sequence continues at coordinate 129,645 of NZ_BBOJ01000018.1, read as the reverse complement.
CGCCGCCCAGGTCTGGACGATCGGAGCCTGGAAGATCTCGTGGCCGCGCAGCAGGACTCCCGCGACCAGGAGTGCGGCCAGCACCTCCACCGGTCCGATCCGACGCTCGCCCATGACGAGCGACGGTAGGGCGGTTCCGGGGTGATGGCCGCAAATCCGTTCAGCGCACTGGAAACTCTCTGAACGTCAGTTGCCCGCGGCGAGCCAGTCCTGAAGGCTCGTCGGCTGCAACTGCGCCCCGGCGTTCGGCACGAGCTGCTTGCCGGTCAGCAACGTCCCGAAGTACTTGGCCCGCGGGTCGCTCACGACCTTCCGCTCGTCACCCCGCTGCTCCAGGACCGTGCGGATCCACCCGTCCATCGTGAGCTCCTCCGGCCCGCCGATCTCCAGCACGCCGCCGACCGGCTCGGTCGCGGCGGTGCGGGCGACCACCGCGGCCACGTCCGAGGCCGCGATCGGCTGCACGCCGCCGTGCGGGAGGTGCACCTCGCCGTCGACGGTCGCCGAGTTCGCGATGGCGCCCGCGAACTCGAAGAACTGGGTGGCGCGGATGATCGAGTACGTGAGGCCGGACTCCCTGATCAGCCTCTCCTGAGCCACCTTCGCCCGCAGGTAGCCGGAGTCGGGCAGCTCGTCCGTGCCGACGATCGACAGCGCGACGTAGTGGCCGACGCCCGCCTCCCTGGCGGCCTCGGTCAGGTTGGTCGTGGCGGCGGTGAAGAAGTTCATCACGTCGTCGTCCGCGAACGACGGCGAGTTCGACACGTCGACGAGCACGTCGGCGCCCTGCAGGACCTCCTTCACGCCCTCGCCCGTGACCGTGTTGACGCCGCTGTTCGGAGACGCGGGCACGGCGTCGTGGCCGTGCTCACCGAGCCGCTTCACGACCTGGCTGCCGATCAACCCGGTGCCGCCGATGACAACGATCCTCATGGGTCCCGTCCCTCTCGTGAGCCCGCCTCCTGCGGGTGTTCACGAGCTAGGACAGGACAGCCTTCCCGGTTGTGACAGACCTACCGGAACGCGGCGAGTTTTTCCGGGTTGACCAGCCACATCACCTGGTCGATGCCCTCTTCCGAAGCCGTCACGGTGATCACCGCGTACGTGTCGTCCTTGCGCAGCCGCACGGCGGACAGCCCGTTCGCCTCCACGTAGTCGGCCTGGGCACCGGCCCAGAAGCCGGGCGCCCACGCCGCGAAGATCTTCGCCAGCGACGCCGCACCGAACAGCGGGCGGCCCGCCGCGCGCACCGCGCCGTTGCTGTCGGAGTAGCTCACGACGTCCTGCGCGAACAGCTCCTCCAGGCCCGCGAGGTCGCCGGCCTGCGCGGCCGCCACGAACGCCTCCAGCAGTTTGCGCTGCTCAGCGGGCTCGACGGGGGCGCGCCGCTCGTCCGCGAGGTGCTTGCGCGCCCTGCTGACCAGCTGACGCGCCGCGACCTCGCTGGTCTGCACGATCTCGGCGATCTCCCGGTACGGGTAGTCGAACGCCTCGCGCAGCACGTACGCGGCGCGTTCCGTCGGCGTGAGCTTCTCCAGCAGCATCAGCACCGCGAGCTCCAGCACCGCGCCCCGCTCGGCCCCGACCTGCGGGTCGGCGGACGTGTCCACGGGCTCGGGCAGCCACGGCCCGACGTAGGTCTCGCGGCGCGCCCGCGCGGTCTGCGACTCGTTGATCGCGAGCCGCGTGATGGCCTTGGCCAGGTACGCCTCGGGGTGGAGCACGGCCTCGCGGTCCGCGTTCTGCCAGCGCAGCCAGACCTCCTGCACGAGGTCCTCGGCGTCGGCCACGCTGCCGGTCATGCGGTAGGCGATGCCGAACAGCCTCGGCCGGGCCGCTGCGAACACCGACTCGGCCTGGTCGAGTTCCGTCACACCGCCACGGTAGCGTTCACGACCCCCGTCGACGTTGTGGCGACCGGCACGTCCGGCAGACTCCGCGCATGACCACCGAACGACCCAGCCCGCCGTTGCAGGGCGACGAGCGCGAGACCCTGCGCGCGTTCCTCGACTTCCAGCGCGCCACCCTCGCGATGAAGTGCGAAGGCCTCTCCGACGACGACCTGCGCCGGCGCTCGATGCCGCCGTCCACGCTGACGTTGCTCGGACTCGTGCGGCACATGGCCGAGGTGGAACGCACCTGGTTCCGCAAGGTCATCAACGGCGAGGACATCCCGCTGGTGTGGTCGGAGGACAACGACTACCAGGTGGCCTACGACGCCTCGGGGTCGAGCAGGTCCGAGGCGTTCGCCGCGTGGGAGAACGAGGTCGAGCACGCGCGCAAGATCGAGCGCGAGGCCGAGTCGCTGGACGTGACGGGCTACCAGCCGCGCTGGCAGGAGCAGGTGTCACTGCGGCTCGTCATGCACCACCTGTGCCACGAGTACGCGCGGCACAACGGTCACGCGGACTTCCTGCGCGAGGGCATCGACGGCGTCACGGGGGCCTGAGGCTCACGGCTCGTGGTCCCACGGAGGGGTACCGCGCGACCGCAGGACGTCACCGCTTCGATCACGGCCGCGCCGGGTATTCCTGGTCACCGCATCTACCAGGAGGTGACCGTGCTCTTCCACGTGCGGATGGACGTTTCCCTTCCCCACGACCTCGACCCGAACCGCCGCGCCGAACTGGTCCAGGCCGAACGGGACAGGACGCTCAAGCTGCAGAAGATGGGCGTGTGGCAACACCTGTGGCGAGTCGTCGGGCTGCACAGCAACATCAGCATCTTCGACGTGCCGTCCAACGACGAGCTGCACGCGTTCCTCTCGTCGTTGCCGCTGTGGGACTTCATGCGGGTCCAGGTGACGCCGCTGGCCACGCACCCCTCGGACCTGGCGGCCCAGCCCTGAGGCCTCGCCGCGCCGTGGGAAACCGGACGTGCTCGAATGTCGAGTTCCAGAGGCCTCGTTCGTCCTCGGAACGACGACTGGAGGGCATCCATGCACTACATGTTCCTGATCTACAACTGCGGGGACCGGCCGAAGCCGGGTGATCCGGGGTTCGACGAGCTGCTGACGCGGGTCAACGCGTTCGCCGACGAGTGCCGGCGCCGCGGTGCCTTCGTGTCCGGCCACCCGCTCAAGCCCGTCACCACCGCCACGACCGTGCGGGTGCGGGAGGGCAAGGCGATGCTCACCGACGGGCCGTTCGCGGAGACCCACGAGCACCTCGGCGGGTACTACCTGCTCGACTGCCGCGACCTCGACGAGGCGCTGGAGCTGGCCGAGATGTGCCCGCAGGCGCAGTACGGCAGCACGGTCGAGGTGCGCCCGGTCGAACGCATCCCCGGCCTGAACCACGGGCTGGAATGAGCGACCTCGCGTCGGCCGCGGTCGAGCAGGTGTACCGCGAGCACCGGACCCGGATGCTCGCGGCGCTCGTGCGCGCTCTCGGCGACTTCGAGCTGGCCGAGGACGCGTTGCAGGAGGCGTGCTCGCAGGCGTTGCGGAAATGGCCGCGGTCGCGCGTGCCGGACGACCCGTTCGCGTGGCTGCTCGCGGTGGCGCGCAACCACGCGTTCGACCGGCTCCGGCACGCCAAGATGGCCCGCACCAAGCTCCCCGCGCCGCCGGAGCCGGTCACGATGAGCGAGAAGCAGCTCGCCGACCTCGGCGACGAACGGCTGAGCCTGATCTTCACCTGCTGCCACCCCGCGCTCGCCGAGGACGCGCGGGTGGCGCTCACCCTGCAGGCCGTCGCCGGGTTCACCGCGGCGCAGATCGCCCGGACGTTCCTCGTCGCCGAGCCCGCGCTGGCCCAGCGGCTGGTGCGGGCCAAGCGCAAGATCCGCGACGCCGGCATCACGTTCGAGGTGCCGGCCGACCACCTGCTGCCGGAACGCCTGCAGGGCGTGCTCGCGGTGATCTACCTGATCTTCACCCGCGGCTACACGACCGCCGACGCGTCGCTGCGGCTGGAGGCGTTGCGGCTCGGCAAGCTCGTCGCGGCGTTGATGCCCGACGAACCCGAGGCGCACGGCCTGGTCGCGTTGATGCTGCTGCACAACTCGCGCAGCGCCGCCCGGCTCTCCGCGGACGGTGACGTCGTGCTGTTCGAGGACCAGGACCGCACGCTGTGGAACGCCGACGAGATCTCCGAGGGCGTGGCGCTGCTCGCCCGCGCGCTGCGGTTCGGCTCGCCCGGCCCGTACGTGCTGCACGCCGCGATCGCCGCGCTGCACGTGCAGGACCCGGTCGACTGGCACCGCGTCGCCGCTCTCTACACCGAACTCCTCAGCGTGGCACCGACTCCGGTCGTCGAGCTGAACCACGCGGTCGCGGTCGCGATGGCCGACGGACCCGCGGCGGGCCTCGAGCTGATCGACGGGATCTCCGGCCTCGACTCGTACCACCTGCTGCACTCCGCCCGCGCCGACCTGCTGCGCCGCCTCGACCGGCGCGACGAAGCCGTTGCGGCGTACCGGGTCGCGCACGACCTGGCGACGAGTCCCGCGGATCGCCGGTTCCTGGCCGGGCGGCTGCGTTCCCTGGAGGTTCCCTGATGCGACTCACCGTGCTCGACCGCGGTCACCGGCTGCCGGCCCGGATGTTCTTCGGCTTCACCGAGCTGGTGTCGCGGGTACCGATGTCGGACGTGCCCAAGGCCCTGTTGTACCGCCCGGACTTCTTCGGCGCGGTGTTCCTCGACCTGACGGCGAAGGCGATGCGCGGGCCGTCGTTCTGGACGGCGGGCGAACGCGAGTACCTGGCGAGGGCCACCTCCGAACGGCTGCGGTGCCCGTTCTGCGCCGTCACGCACACCGAGCTGATCGAACTGGCCGGTGATCCCTCACCGCTGCGTCCCGAACTCGTGGCCGCGCTGGCGTTTCTCGACGACCTGACGCCCACGGACCTGCCCCGTGACGCGGCGGTGGGCGCGCTCGACGTCAGCTTCGTCTTCCAGGTGGTGAACCGGCTCGCCAACACGTTCGGCTTTCAGCTCCGGCCGGGTCAGCTGAAGTCGGGAACCCGCTCGTTGCACCGGTTCGGCTACCGCTTCCCGCGCTTCCTGACAGGTCCGGGCGAAGGCGCAGTCGCCGAAATCCGCCGCGCCGTCCTGGACGCTCCCGCGCACACACCGTCAGAGCTCCGGCGGGCCGCTGCGGCAGGGGACGCCTGGGGCACCTTCGCGGCGACGGTGCGCGAGGCCTCCCACCACATCACCGACGACGACATCGCCCGTCTCGGGCAGGACCACACCGAGGACGAGATCTTCGAGGTGACCGTCGCCGCCGCCGTTGGCGCTGCTCTGGACCACTACGACACCGGCCGGAAAATTCTCGGAGGTTGATGTCGAGTTCCGGGATGTTCGCTCGTCCTCCGGTCACAGCACCGACAACCGAAGGAGCGATCGAGATGTCCGGACAGGTCAACTGGTTCGAGCTGCCCGCCGAGGACACCGCGCGGGCACGGGCGTTCTACGCGGGTGTGTTCGGCTGGGAAACCAGCCCGATGGGCGAGGATTACCACGTGATCACCAACGGTGCGGCCGGCGCGATCGCCGCGAAGGACGGCCAGCTCACCCAGCCGCGCATCTACTTCCACACCACGGACATCGACGCGTCCGTGCGCAAGGTCGCCGAGCTCGGCGGCAAGAGCGACGACGTGCAGACCGTGCCCGACGTCGGCCGCATCGCCCACTGCTCGGACGACCAGGGCACGCCGTTCAGCCTCTACGAGCCGAAGGCCTGAGTTGCGCGAGTGGCCCGTCGCACGGCGGGCCACTCAACAAATCCGCGCCTGCCCGCGTCTTGCGGGCATGGAGCACTTCAGACCGGTGCGAGGCCTCGGTCTCGCCGCGTCCGTCCTCATCGGGCTGACCGCCCTCGGCAACGTCGCCGAGGCGGCGGTGGGCTGGTTCACCTGGTCGACCGCCGGCGACCTGTGGGCCGGCACCGCGACACCCGCCGACCTCAGGAACGCCGACACGGCCAACGTCCTCGTCGACTGGCCGCTGACGCTGCTCACACTCGTCACCATCGGCGTGTTCCTCGTGTGGGTGTACAACGCGCGCATCAACGCCGAGCGCCTCAGCCCCGAGACCGGACACCGCCACAGCCGCGTCTGGGTGTGGCTGGGCTGGTTGGTGCCGGTCGTGAACCTCTGGTACCCCAAGCAGGTCGTCGAGGACATCTGGCGCACCGTCGGTCCGCCGTCCAGGACGATCTCGAAGTGGTGGACGGCGTACCTGCTGATGTGGATCTTCGACTTCGCGTACGTCCGGTTCTACGTCAACGGCCGGCTGACGATGGACTCGTTCCTGATCGCCGCGACCTTCAGCACCATCTCGGCGGTCGTGGGCATCCTCGCCGCCGTCCTCGCCGTTCGAATCGTGCGCGAGATATCAGAACTCCAAAGCACTCCCGTTCACAGGTAGATGGCCAGGCCGACGGTGACCACCCAGGCGAGACCAAGGGACTGCAGGACGCGATCGGACCGGGCCAGATCATCCGGGGCACCGGCTTTGCCGCTGTCGACGTCGACGGCGTAACGGAGCACGGCGATCACGAACGGGACCATCGAGAGGGCGGCCCACGGGCTACCGGTGCGCTGCCCCAGCTCGAACGCCCACAGGCCGTAGGTCATGTTCATGACCGCGGCCGAGGTGGCCCAGACGAACCGCAGGTAGGTCTCGGAGTACTTGGTCAGCGAGTGGCGGATCGCCGCACCGGTGGCGTGGAAGAGCTTGATCTCGGCATACCGCTTGCCCGCCACGATGAACAGCGACCCGAACGCCGTCACGAGCAGAAACCACTGGCTGGGCACGATGCCGGCGCCCAGACCGCCCGCGATGCCGCGCAGCAGGAAACCTGAGGCGACCACGCACAGTTCGAGCACGGGCTGGTGCTTCAGACCGAAGCAGTAGCCCAGCTGCACCGCCAGGTAGACGACCATGAGCACGAGCAGCTTCCAGCCGGCTACCTCACCGATCGCCAGCGACGCGGCCATCAGCACACCAGCCGTGCCGAACGCGAGTGGCACGGGCACGATGCCCGCCGCGATCGGCCGGTCGCGCTTCTTCGGGTGGGCGCGGTCGGCCTCCGCGTCCTTCGCGTCGTTGATCAGGTACACCGCCGAGGCCGCGCAGCAGAACGCCGCGAACGCCAGCGCGGCCGAGCGCAACACGGCCGCTTCCGTGATCCTGCTCGACGCGAACGGGGCGGCCAGCACGAGGACGTTCTTCGCCCACTGGTGTGGCCGGGCGGTCCTGATCAGTCCGCGCACCACCGACTGCCGGGTCTCGATCGCCACGGTCATCGACGCCCCCACACGATGCGGCGCACACCACGTGCCACCACGGCACCCAGCACGGCGCCGGCCACCACGTCCGTCGGGTAGTGCACGCCCAGCACCAGCCTGCTGATCGCCATGGGAGGCACCAGAATCGGCACCAGCGGCTGGTTGGTGAGCGCGCCGTAGGCGATCGCGGCGGCCGTGGTGGAGGTCGCGTGTGACGACGGGAAGCTCAGCTTGCTCGGCGTTCCCGCCAGCACCTGGACGTCCGCGTGGTGCGGACGCCGGCGGCGAACCACGCGCTTCACCGCGATGGACGCCGCGTGCGCGGCCACCACGGAAGCAGCCGCGACCGTCCACTCCGGACGGCGCCGGCGGTCGAGGACGGCGCCCGCGACGCCCAGCGCCAGCCACCCTCCGCTGTGCTCACCGAAGAACGACAGCACGCGGGCCGCGCGCACCACAGGTCCTCTCGCGAGCGCCGTCTGCACGGCGACCAGTGCCACCGCTTCGCGATCGCTCATCTGATGCCCTCCCAACCCGTGCGGTTCTGGCTGTGGTGGGTGACGGTGTACTGACCGGCCTGGTAGAGCGGCTTCGTCTGGTACACCTGGATCGGGTAGTTGCCGGGGAAGTCCCGCAGTCGCGCCGGCAACGCGGTGACCTCCTGCGAGGACAGGACGTCACCGAACAGCGCGCCGCGCACGGGTTGCCAGGTCGGGTCGCTGAGGCCGAGCGCCGGCGTGTCACCCCACTGCACGGCGTAGGAGATCGGCTCGATCACGCCGTCCTGGATGCGAGGCTGGCGCTGGCAGGGGAACAGGAACGCGATCTGCCACGCCACGCCGACGGCCGACTCGCGCGGCAGGAACTCGCGCAGCGGCTGGTACTTCTGCGCGGCGGGCGGGGTGAACACTCCCTCGCCGGTGAGCCGCACCTGCGTCGCGCCGGCCGGTGCCGGTGGCAGCACGAGGGTGCGGCGCAGCGTGCTGTCCACGTTGTCGGTGAGCTGACCGGTGCTGAGCACCTGCGCGTTCGACGTCGCGTACTCGTAGGTGACCGGCGTGGGCTTGCCGGTGACGACGGTCGCGATCTCGTCGTTCTGGATCGCGAACCAGCGGTCCCGCAACGGGGTCAGCGGCCGCGGTGTCGCCACGTCGATCGCGTCCGCCGCGACGCAGCGCCGCGCGAGCGGGTCCTGGACGCTCGCGGCCCACGGCGACCAGGTGTCCAGCGTGCTGACGGTCGCAGCCGCGAAACCGCCCACCAGATAGGTGATGTTGGCCGCGAAGAACATCACGACCACGATCGGGATCGCGATGACCGGGGCGTAGGAACCCTTGCCCCGTCGGTACAGGACGAACGCCACGACCGCGAGCAGCAGGAGCCACCAGTACGGCTTGTCGAACTTGAGCACCGACAGGTGTGGTGGCACGCCCGCGGAGGGCAGCCCGAGGTGCCACGAGTACGGCCACTTGTTGGCGCCGTGCCCGGCCAGCCCGAGCATGGCGACGACGCTGACGATGCCGCCGAGCAGCACCGGCATCGGCACGCGGCGGTCCGCGGTCAGTTCACGGATCAACGGCACGGAACAGAGCAACATCAACGCGATGAACACCGAGCCGATGCCGGCGAGACTGCCGAAGTGGTGTGTCCACTTGCTGGGCGTGAACCACAGCAGGAAGAACGCGAACATCGTCGACCAGCCCGCCAGTGCGAGCCGCGGTGGCACTTCGATGCGGCGCGCCCGCGCGGCCGTGAGCAGCACGACGAACCAGACCAGCGCGACGACGCACACGAGCACCGGCGCCCGCTTGGCGTAGTTCGCCATCGCGTCGCCCTGGTTCAGCAGGAACATCCAGCGGGCGAACTCGGTGTACCAGGACTCCGAACCCGCCATCTTCCTGAAGATCTCCTGCGCGTACAGGAAGTCGCGCAGGGTGCCGTCGCTGAACGCCATGATCATCGCGACCGCGCCGGGTGAGAGCACCGCGAGCGTCCTCGCGGTGATGGTGCGCCAGCCCGCGTCCTTCGTCAGCAGCTTCCACGCGAACGGCAGGCCCGCCAGCAGTGGCGCCAGCGTCGTGAAACCGGTGGGGTGCGCGAAGAACCCGATGCCCGCGACACCCACGGCCGCGCCGAGCAACGCGAGTCGCTGCCGCTCGACCGCGATCGTCACGGCCAGCAGCGTGAGCATGCCGCACATGGTGACGACGCCCTCGGGCCGCACCCCCATGTCCAGCGGCAGCCACCACGCGAGGAACGCCGCGCCCAGCACGACTCCGCTGAACCTGCCGCTGAACTTGCCTGACACGTAACGACGTGCGGCGAACCACGTCACGAGTCCGAACAGCAGTGCCGGGATGCGCAGAACCACCGGGGCGAAGCCGAAGACCTGCCACTTGGCCAGGAAGTAGTAGAACCAGGAGAACGGCGTGAAGCCCTGGTTGAGGATCTGGTAGTAGTTGCCGACATACCCCTCGAACGGCACGTTCTTCGCCATCGCGCTGTAGTAGCCGTCGTCGTCGGACATCGGCGCCAGGAACACCCAGAGCACCATGATCGCGGGCACGACCAGGTCGACGAGGCTCAGGCGCAACCGGAACCGCCCCGGCTCGCGGTGCACTCGCCGATCCAGCAGCACGAGACAGGTGAACGCGGTCGCCGCGGCCAGTGCGAGCAGCACCATCAGCACGATCTTCAGCGGTGCCGGACTCGTGCTGAACTGGTCGTCCACCCGGATCCGCGCGGACAGGTCGGGAACGCTCAGGCTGGTGATCGAGGTCGCCAGCACGTGCACGTCCGGCATGGTCGCGGACCGGCCGATCTCCGTGCCGTTGCGCAGAATGCTCAGCCCGTCGCGATCGCCGCGGATCTGGTACCTGCAGTCGCCGGGAGGCACCGGCTCGTCCAGCGCGGCGATCCCGCTCACCCGAAGATGATCGTTCTCCGCCTTCACGACGAGGCCGCGTGCCGAGTCGGCAGGGTTGACCGTCGCGAACACCACGCCACCAGCGGCCTGCGCGGCACGCACCGTTCCGCAGCCGAAGCTCACGTCCATCTCGAATGGACGGTAGGCGCTGAGCGCGAGCATCGTGGAACGCGGCGCGGACGCGTCCGCCGGCCAGTTGACGGTCGGATCGTTGATCGTCACGGGCGCGAGCGGCATCAGCGCCGACAACAGCACGGTGAGCGCGCCGGACACGACGGCGACGGCCAGCAACCGTCTCCTCCTCGGCCCGGGCCGAATGGTCGTGGCAGGTGCTTCAGGGGCTAACGGAATCGTTTGGGTCGTCACGCGCCGTTGTCCTATGGTTTCGGAGGGCGAGGGGTCAGAAGCTAGCCACCGTCCGTTACACGGGAAGCCCACGCGAACCACGCTTTGCAACGTCTGCGTTGCCATAACCCGGATTTGTGTTTCCGATGGGAAAATCGCCAAGTCGTGGCCGATATCGTGCCGCCCATGGTCCGTGCGCTCAGCTTCGTCGGGGTGTGCGTCGTCCTGTCCGGACTTCTGGTCAACGCCTACCTCGCGGTTGTCGCGCGCAACGTCTCACCCGCGGAGTACAGCGACTTCGGCGCGTTCTGGTCGATCGCGCTGCTCGTCGGGTTCGGTGCTTTCCTTCCGGTGGAACAGGAACTGGCGCGCCTCGGTCCTCGCGCGCTGCGTTCGGCCGCCGTGGTCGCGCTCGCCATGGCGGTCGTCGAGTGCGCGCTGGCCGTGTTCGTGTCCCCGGCCGTGGTGGTGCTGTGTTTCCTGTCCGCGGGGCAGTTCCTGGTGCGGGGCGTGCTGATCGGCAGCGGGAAGCTGGCGTGGCACGGCGGCCTGCTGGTGGTCGACACCGCCTTGCGCGTGGTGTTCGCACTGCTCGCCGGCTGGCTCGGAGCCACCACGAGCGCACAGTTCGAGTGGACGCTCGTGGCAGCGGTCGCGGTCGCCCACCTGCCCGTGCTGGCCGGCCTCTGGTGGCAGGGAGAGAGTGAGGTGCCCGTGCGCGACGTCGCGCGCGCGGTAGCACCGCTGCTCGTCGGATCTGTGTGTGCGCAGCTGCTGCTCAACGGCATTCCGGTGCTGGTGACCGCGGTCGCCGCTCCGGACGAACGTGCCAGGGCCGGCGTGTTCCTCGCCGCCTTCCTCCTCGCCAGGGTTCCGCTCTTCGTCGCGGTCCCGCTGCAGACGGCGCTGTTGCCGGTGATCACCGGCAAGTCGGAGCGCGCTGTCGTGACACGTCTGGCCGCCGCGCTCGCGCTCATCGGTGCTGCCGGCGTCGCGCTGGCGTTCACGATCGGCCCGTGGCTGGTGCGACTCGTGTTCGGCCCTCTCTACGCCGTGTCCTCTGTGGACCTGGCGCTGGTCGCGCTCGGCGTCGTCGCCCACCTCGGGTTGATCGTCACCACGCAGGCGCTCGTGGCGGGCGCTCGGCACAGCCGGGTCGCGTGGAGCTGGCTCGCGGGCGTCGCGACGGCGGCGGTGACGTTCGCTCTCATCCCGGACCTGCTGCTGCGCGCGGAGATCGCGTTCCTCACCGGATCACTCGTCGGCTGGCTCGCCGGCGTCCTGCTGCTCACTTCCCCACGACAGGAGAGCGAACGGTGCTCGACGACCTCGTCATCGCCCTGACCTACTACACGCCCTACGTGTCGGGCCTGACCAACTTCGCGCGGGACGTCGCGGAGGGGCTCGCCGAGCGCGGGAAACGCGTCCGAATCGTCACCACCCGGCACGACCCGCTGCTGCCGCACGAGGAGACGATCAACGGCGTGCGAGTGAGCCGTGCGCCGGTGCTCGCCCGGTTCGGCAAGGGCGTGATCAGCCCGGCGTTCACCGCGATGGTGCGGGAGGCATCGGCGAACGCCCGCGTGCTCAACCTCCACCTGCCGATGCTCGAGGCCGGTCCCGTCGCGGCACTCGCGAAGTGCCCGGTCGTCGTGACCTACCACTGCGACGTCAGCCTCCCGCCCGGTCTGGTGAACTCGGTTCAGGGCAGGGCGATCGACGCGTCCAGCCGCCTCGCGATGCGGCGCGCGGCGGCTGTCGCGGTGACGAGCGAGGACTACGCGCGGGAGAGCAGGCTGTGGCCGTCGATCCAGCCGCACATGGCCGCCGTGCCGCCGCCCTGCCGCCCGGTTCCGGAAGGCGCACCGCGGTTCCGCGACGGCGACGGCCTGCACGTCGGGTTCCTCGGCCGGATCGTGGAGGAGAAGGGCGTCGAGCACCTGGTCGACGGCTTCCGCGCGTTGAACGACCCGTCCGCGCGGTTGCTGATCGGCGGCGACTTCGGCAACGTCGCGGGAGGCAGTGTCATCGCCCGCGTGCGGGAACACATCGACGGCGACCCGCGGATCAAGCTGCTCGGGTTCGTGCCCGACGAGGACCTGGGCGACTTCTACGCCTCGCTGGACGTGTTCGCGCTTCCGTCGGTGAACGCGTTCGAGGCGTTCGGCATCGTGCAGGTCGTCGCCATGCTCGCGGGGGTGCCGGTGCTGGCGAGCGACCTGCCCGGCGTGCGCATCCCTGTGCGGGAAACGGGTTTCGGGCTCATCGTGCCTCCTGGTGACGCGGCCGCCATCACCGCGGGGTTGCGGTCACTGCGCGACCAGCCACCGGTCTCCGACGGGACGGCGGCGGCGAAGTTCAGCGTTCCGGCCGTGCTCGACGCCTTCGAAGCGCTCTTCGAGAAACACAGCGTCCGCTGATCGGCCTAGCCCTCGAAGCGGCTGCGCGCCTCCTCGATCTCCCCCAAATACCGCTGCGTCCAGTCACACATCGCATCCACCGTCGCCCGCAACGCCTGCCCGGGCTCGGTCAACGTGTAGTCGACCCGCGGCGGCACGGTCGGATGCACCACCCGCACGACCAACCCGTTGCGCTCCAGCAGCCGCAGGTTCTGCGTCAGCATCTTGTGGCTGATCCCGTCGACCTCCACCTTCAGCTCGGTGAAGCGCTTGGTGGAGTCGCCGATCGTCTCGATGATCAGCAGCGCCCACTTGTTCGCGATGTCCGAGAAGATCTCGCGCGCCAACGAATCCGCCCGCGCCAGATCCCCGCTGAGCTGCTTGCTCACCTTTTGGTTCCCCACTCACGAAAAAGTGCGTTCTTCCAGGTCAGCGTTCACTCTCCTACGGTTTGCCAGTAACCACAAGAGAGCGAAGGACAGAGCAGTGATCACCTTCATCGACCCCGACGAGCTGCCGAAGATCGACGTCTACCACCAGGTGGCCGTCGCCAGCGGGTCCAGGACGGTCTACGTCGCAGGCCAGGTCGCTTGGGACGCCGCGCCGGACCTAGCCACCCAGACCGCGCAGGCCTACGAGAACGTCCACATCGCACTCAAGGCGGCCGGGGCGACACTTCACGACCTCGTCAAGGTGACCGTGTACGTCGTGGACTGGACGCCCGACAAGATGCCGCAGCTGCTCGACGGCATCGCCCGAGTGACGCAGGGGCAGGCGCCTCCTGCCACGTTGATCGGTGTGGCCGCGCTCGACGTGCCGGAGCACCTGGTCGAGATCGAAGCGGTCGCCGTGATCGACTGATTCACCGGCGGTTCAGCGGAACTCCGCCAGCCCGTCCACGACCTCGACGGTGACGGTGGTGCGCCCGTCCGGACTGTGCCGGGCGGGCCCGTACTCCGGCAGCAGGGTCTTGGTCGCGCTCAGGCTCGTGTCGTAGGCCCGGACGTGCTGGGCGCACTGGCACTCGTGGTTCAGCGGGGACGTGCAGGCGAACCCCGAACGCAGCCGGCCGACGTCTTCCGAGGCGAGGACCGCCGACCACACCATGACGTCGTCTTCCTCGCCGAACACCACGAAGTCGTCGTAGCTGAACGCCCGGAGCTCGCCGACGTCGCACGCCGCGCAGAACAGCACGCGCGTGTAGTCGTGCATCCGCTCGTACGGCCCGCGCTCCCGGATGCCGACGACGACCTCCTGCCGGCCGCGGCAGATCAGGCAGTTGTCGGACGGCTCGTGCCACTTGCTCATCGACGCAGGCCGATCAGCAGCGCGAGCCCGGCGGACAGCGCGATCACAGCCGCGACCACGAGCTGGTTGAGCCAAACGGCCCACACCCCGTCGTCTCCCAGCAGTGCCATGACGACGAGCCACAGCGCCAGCGCGATCGTAACCTGCTGGGCGAACGGCACGTCCAGCGGCGCCATCGCCCGCACCATGCCGAGGAGCATGAGCACGACGGCCAGACCCATCGACCACCAGTACGGCCGGAAGGCGTGCGCGGACGCGCTGAAGTGCAGGATCGGTGGCGCCGCGATCAGCCACACGCCGGCCAGAAACGCGGTGACACCGGCCCTGCTCTCGACCGTGCGTCGGTGTAGGTCCCCCACGCGAACAATTCTCACCTCTGGACGGTCGCCTGGGAACACCTCATTCGTTCCGGTAGGCCTTCATGTTCCGCAGCAGCAGGTAGGTGTCCTGGAGCTGGGCGGAGTCGCCGAGAGACCGGTAGATGCCCCACTTCGGATGCGCCTGGTCACCGCCGAGCCACGTGTCGAAACCGGAGCGCGACGCGTTGACGATCGTGGTGCCGCCGTCCCTCAGGGCGAACCGCAGGCTGCCGGAGTCGGCCACCTTGATCTCGATCTCGACGTCGATCCACCTGTTGCGCAGCGGTGCCAGCGGCGTGCTGCCGAGTTTCGCCTGGCCGGCACCGAAGAGCCGCATCTCGACCGACTCCGCCGAGCCGGAGCGGAACAGCGACACGGTGACCACGGGCGAGGCGACGCCGGTGTGCTTGACCTGGAAGATGTGCGTGAAGCTGGTGGTCCCCTTCAACGAGCTGGGGATGTACATCTGGTAGGTGTAGCGCCAGGTCTCGCCCTTCTTCATGTCGTGGCGGGTGCCGTTGGTCTGGATCGCGCGGACCTCCTGGCGCTGCCGGTCCGATCCGTCGCGGTCGGACCTGTGCATCACGAACCGGTACTGGTCGCTCTCGGCGAAGATGTGCGTGGCGGACGGGTGCGAGTTCGCGCGGTCGTCCTCGATGCCGACGAACGCCTTCAGTCCGGCCGAACCGGGGTTCGGCGCCCATTTCTGCACGAACGCCAGTGATCCCACGTCTGCGCTCGCTCCTGGGGACGCGGCACCGGCCGCGAACGGCGTCGCGGCGATGGCGAGCGCTCCTCGCATTGCCATGCGGCGGTTGAACAACTCCATCGATTCCTCCTCGAACCAGGGCGGCGGTCCGAGGCGGCGGTACGCTCCACGATCAGCGAAAGACCTCCGATGTGTCAAGGTTCTGACTGTGACCGAACTCGACACCAGGGCCGCCTACGACGCCGTCGCACCCCTCTACGCCGAACTGTTCAGCGACGTGTTGAGGACGTTGCCGCTGGAACGCGCGATGCTCGCCGCGTTCGCGGATCTCGTGCGCGACCAGGGCCCCGTCGCCGACATCGGGTGCGGGCCGGGCCACGTGACCGCCCACCTCACCGGGCTGGGCCTGAGCGCGTTCGGCATCGACCTGTCCCCCGAGATGATCGCCATCGCCCGCCGCGCGCATCCGGACCTGCGCTTCGAGATCGGGTCGATGACCGCGCTGGACCTCGCCGACGGGGTTCTCGGCGGCGTTCTCTCGTCGTTCTCCATCATTCACACGCCACCGGACGAGCTGCCGGTCGCGTTCGCCGAGTTCGAACGCGTGCTGGCACCGGGCGGTCATCTGATGCTCGGCTTCTTCGCCGGTGACGATCCGCGACCGGAGGCGTTCGACCACAAGGTCGCGCTCGCCTACCGGTGGTCGCCGGACAGTCTCGTGAACCTGTTGCGCCAGAACGGTTTCACCGAGGTCGGGAGGATGCGGCGCGAGCCCCACGAGGGCGAGCGACCGTTCCACCAGGTGTACCTGTTGGTGCGCAAGGGTTGTGGAGATGCTGTGCAGATCTCGTGAAGGTGCGGCCGGAGCACCGCGGGCCGGTTCTACCGTCGGGCATGGACACCGTGGACGTGCTCGTCGTCGGCGCCGGCCTGGCCGGTCTCAACACCGCGCGCCTGCTCGCGGAAGCAGGTCTCGACGTGGCCGTGTGCGAGCGCAGGACGAGCCTCGAGACAGGCATCCGCACGACCGGCATCTTCGTCCGGCGCACTCTCGACGACTACGCGCTGCCGCACCTCGGCCCCGCGGTCCGGCGCGTGCTGCTCTACCCGCCGTCGCACCGGGACCCGGTCGAGCTCACCAGCGCCCGCGACGAGTTCCGCGTCGGCGACATGGCCGGCATCTACGCCCAGGCCGTCGAGGACGCACGACGAGCAGGCGCGCAGGTCACGTTGAACGCGAGCTATCCCGCGAAGTCGACGAAGGCGCGCTTCACCATCGGCGCGGACGGCGCCCGCTCCACGGTCGCGAAGAAGCTCGGCCTCGACGTCAACCGGCAGCTGATCACCGGCATCGAGGAGGTCTACCCGGTCAGGACCGGCTCGACGCCCACGTTCCACTGCGTCGTTGACCCGCGCCTCGCCCCCGGCTACCTCGCGTGGGTGATCGACGACGGCGAACACGCCCACGTGGGCCTGGCCGGCCGCGCGGACAGGTTCCGCGCACCGCTCCCCCAGCTGCTGCAACGGTTCCGCGACAGCTTCCCCACCCCGGAACCGGCCGGTCCGGTCCAGCGCCGCGGCGGACCCATCCCGGTCGGCGGGCTGCTGCGCAGAATCGTGTCGCCGCAGGGGTTGCTGGTCGGTGACGCGGCGGGCGCGGTCTCCCCGCTCACCGCGGGCGGGCTCGATCCGTGCCTGCGGATGTCCGAGCTCGCGGCCTCGGTCACGTTCGACTACCTGCGCAGTGGCAACAGGTTCGTGCTGGAGCACTACGACGGCGCGGCGCTGCGGAGGCGCTACCGGGTTCGGTCGTTGATGCGGCGTGGGCTGTCGCTGGTGCGCGAGCCGGGCCTTGCCGAGCTGGCGTTCGCGGGGTTGCGGACGCCGGTGGGCAAGGCCTTGGCCAAACGGATCTTGTTCACCTAGAGGACCCTGAGACCATTCCTACGAACACCTTCCAGCCGACAGCACCAACCCACAGCATTGACTCGACGTGCTTGCTGTCACGAACGTGAACGCCGGTCGTCGACGGACGCACCTCGACACAGCTGCAGCTCGCGTTGCTGGTGCGCGACTTTCTCCATCGGGCCCCTCCTGTCGTCACAGCTCACCTTCCCGGCTTTCCAACGCGGTGGAGAGATGACGCGTCGCCGCATCCACTCCGGCGACATTCCCAGTGGACCGATGAAGCTCCACAGCCTGGCGGTGAAAGTGCATTGCGTCCGTCTGGCGGCCGAGCTTCCGATAGGCGGTCCCGGTGACGTCCAACGCCTCTGCTTCCACAGTCGCGGCGCCGAACTGCCGGGCGATGACAATCGCGCGTTGAGCAGAGACGAGTGCGTCCGCTGGCGACCCTTCGGCGATCTCGAGCCGCGCGAGCTCGAGGAAGACTTCACACTCCGCGACGAGGTTGCCCGCGCGGCGGACTGCCTCGACTGCCCTCTGGAGAGAGATCCGCGACTCCTCAAGCATCCCCAGTTCACGCTGGGCGGCACCCTGTAGCCGGGTCGCGACGCACTCCATGATCACGTCGTCGAGCTTCCTCAGCGTCGGCAACGCGTCGGCGGCGCAACGCAACGCGTTCTCCGGAGAACCGAGTCTCAGATGCGTGTCACCGAGGTTGACGGTGGAAAGGGCCCGCAACGACGTTTCACCCTCGTTCAACCAAGCGGCCTCGATCGCCCGCTCGAACGCGGTCCGGGCCTCCTGAAGCTGCCCTGCCTCCATGTAGACCACCCCCATACCGTTGATGACCCGCGCCTTGCCGATACCGATTCCCAGGGAATCGAACACCTCCGAAGCGTCGCGGAAGCAGTCGATCGCTTCGTCCACCCGCCGCAGCCTCCGGAACTTGATCCCCAGCCTGTCCAGAACAACACCCTGCCCGTACCGGTCGCCGACCCGCCGAGCCGCCTCCAACGCGAGCTGTTCGGTGGCCAGCCACACGTCTGCGGCATCGTGGTTGTCGTAGATGACCGCCAGCGCTCCCGGTATCTGCCAGGCGATGCGATCGAATCCCCACGCGGCAGCGGTTCGAGTCGCCATCATGAGATTGGCTCTCTCCCTCGAGTACCAGGTCAGCGCCTGCGCGCGATTCGCGAACGGCCCAGGTGCCGAGGGCAGCTCACAGGCCTCCACGTCGATCTTCAGATGGCGGCCACCACGCGCGACAACCAGGTAAGCCTCCTGCGCAGTGCTCAGGTACCAGCTCAGCATTCGGTGGACCGCAGCCCTTTGCCCCTCCGGTGGCTCGTCGTGGCGCACCTGGTCGATCGCGTAGGCACGCAACAGGTCGTGCAGCTGATACCGGTCAGGACCGACTTGTTCGAGCAGATGACCGGCGAGCAGCACGTCCAGCACGTGACGGGCAGCGCCCGTGGTCACTCCTGCCAACGCGGCGGCCACGCCCAAGCCGAACTCGGCGCCGGGGTGCAGTCCGAGCCGGCGGAAGAGTTGCGCCGCGGCATCCGGGAGCGCCCTGTACGACCAAGCGAACACGGTCCGGACGGCGTCGACCTCGTCGTCATCGGCACTCGACAGCGCTTCCCACAACGCGGACTCGTCCCGCAAATCGTGGATCAGTTCCGACAGCGCCATCCAGGGACGGGCTGCCGCTCTCTCCGCCGCGATCCTCAGTGCGAGCGGTAGGCGTGCACAGAGCTGGGATAGTTCGTTCAACTCTGCCAGGTCGTCCGCACCTCGGTGATCCTCGACGAGGTTTCGAAGCAACGTGACCGCCTCGTCATCGTCCAGCACGTCGACGGTGACGCGGACGGCACCGTCCCTCGACACGAGGCCTGGCATGCGGTTCCGGCTGGTCACGAGCACGAGGCAGCTCGCCGTGCCGGGAAGCAGCGGACGGACCTGGCTCACCGTCGCAGCGTTGTCCAGCACCACGAGTACACGTCGATCAGCCACAAGCGACCGGTACAACATCGCCTTGGCCTGCGGGTCCGCGGGAATGGCACTCGCTCGGACACCCAGTGCCTGCAGGAAGAGATTCAACGCCGACTCGGGTGTCACCGGCGCGCCGGGGTCGTAACCACGCAGGTTGATGTAGAGCTGACCGTCCGGGAACCGGTTCCGCACGCGCTGAGCCCAGTGCACTGCCAGCGACGTCTTGCCCACACCAGCCGTGCCCGCGATGAGCACGACAGCAGGAGCCGCGAGCCCGGGCGTGCCGTCGCGCAACAGGTGATCCAGACGGCCCAGCTCAGCGACCCGGTTCACGAAGCCCCTGACGTCGGCGGGCAACTGCCGGGGCGTACCGGCGTCAGCGGACTTGGCTTCATGCACGTGCAGCCCACCGTGCACATCTCCTGCTTGGACCACACTGCCCGCGACACCGGACATCTCCGAACGGAAGGTCGGTTGCGGGTCGTTCATCGGTCCAGGATCACCGCGAGCCGATCGCCTGACCACTCATGTGGGTCAGATGACCAGCTTCTGTCCATGACTCACGCGGCTACGACGATTCGGCGACACGCTTCAGGGCCGCGTTCTCCGCCTGCATGCCATCCCGCATCGCCTTGCCCATGAAGTGGTCCGCCCCACCGGACAGCACGCCGTCGATCAGCAGCTCGTTGGACACCAGCACGGTCCCGTCGGGCTGCGCGGTGAGCGTGCGGCAGCGCTGGCCGTAGACGAACCACGAGTTCCAGCCCGCGTCCTTCCAGCAGAAGCGCCGGCCTGGCACGCCGTTGAGCACGGTGTGCTTCGCGGCCATGGTCAGCGAGCCGAGGACGACGTCGACCTTCACCTCGTCGCCGGGCGAGGTGCCGCCCACGGCCCTGGTCACCCACGGGTTCCAGCTCGCGTAGCCCGGGAAGTCGGTGAGCAGGCCGTAGATGCGCTCGGCAGGTGCCGAGACGACTGTGTCGACCCGGTAGACCACCGAGTGCTCGCCGGGCTCTCTCGGATCCAGCGGAGAACCGCTCGCCAGCACTGCGAGCACCAGACCGGCTGCCAACACGTGACCACCTCGGATCCACCGGGACGCAGACGTGAAGAAAATACGCGTCTACGTCCCGGTGGGCATCGGCCGATCAGGCGGTCAGCAACGGAGTCACGGTGCCCAGGGTGAGCTCACTGCCCAGCTCACGTCCTGGTTGTACGAGGCAGGGTTGTCGTACGTGTGCGCGCCGCCGTTCGAGGCGACCCAGACCTCCTCCGCGTAGTGACGGATGTTGGTGCCGAGCTCGTTGACCGACTCCAGCCGCACGCCACCGGTGCCCGGCTGGGCGCAGAACGTGGCGTCACGACGGAACAGGTCGGTGTTGTCGTTGGCGTTCAGGCGGACGCGGAAGTCCGCGTGCCGCAGGAAGTCGCCGGGGAAGTTGCGCGACTCGAGCGAGTAGCAGGTCTGGTCGGCAAGACCGCGTCTGATCACGAACGTCGCGTCGGACTTCAGCAGGTCGTCACTCGTGCCGGAAACGACGTCCGTGCGCGCCAGGCCGTCGCGGTGCCGCAGGTAGCGGTCCGTGAAGCCCGGTGTGGTCACGCGGAACGACCTGGCCTGGTCCAGCGGCAGGTCGGCGCCGCTGCGCCACAGCGCGACGCCGACCGCCCACGTGGTGTCCGCGGCGAACGAGTTCGGTGTGTCCCAAGGGTTCGGGCCGCCGCTGCGCGCCAGGTAGACGCCCTCGACGTAGTGCCTGATGAACGAACCGCGCTGGTTGAACGACTCCAGCGCGGTGCCGCCGCTGCCCTCGCGCGCGCAGAACGTCGCATCGGCCGCGATCGTGCCGTCGTTGACGTCCTTGCGGATGCGGCCGTTGCTGTGCCTGAGGAACTGGCCGGGGAAGTTGCGCGACTCGAACGAGAGGCAGGCGGTGTCGGCAAGTCCGGGACGCACGTGGAACGTCGCGTCCAGTCTGCCGAGATCGGTGCTGATCTCGTCCGTGCGGACCAGCCCGTCCTGGTGGCGCAGGTACCGGTTGGTGAAGCCGCTCGTGGTGACGCGCAACGAGACCACGTCGTCCGGGCCGACCGCGGTGCCGCGCGCGATCGCGAGCACCTTCTGGTTGATGTCGCGCACCCGTGCTTCGGTCATCTTCAGCACGCGGCGGTCGTAGGTGTAGAAGCCGTTGATCTCGTTCTCCACGTCGTACGGCTCGGTGTAGACCGACGCGGAGAGCCCGCGCGTGTGCACCATCCGCGCGACCTGCTTGGTGATCTCCTCGTACCGCTTGGTCAGCGACTGCTCGTCCGGGTACAGCGCGCCGTAGGCGAACCCGTTGCCCGGCTCGTACTCGTGGCCGGCGACTCGACGCCCCAGGCCTCCGAACTCGCCCAGCACCGCGACGCGGTTGCCGTCGGGCTGCCGGGTGGCGGTCGTGATCTGGTAGGCGTGGTCGTCGATCACGTCGCCGTTGCCGGGATCGGGATCGGAGACGCAGCAGTTGGAACCCGAGTTGTGGTTGACCAGGCGGGTGTTGTCGATGCCGCGGACCAGGTCGACGATCCTGGCCGCGTCGTACTCGCCCCAGCCCTCGTTGAACGGCACCCACTGCACGATCGACGTGATGCCCTTGAGCTGGTCGATCATCCGGCGCAGCTCGGCCTCGTAGTCGGCGTGGGAGTTCGGCACCTCGTCCACCGCGTCGACGGCCGGCATGTCCTGCCACACCATCAGACCGAGCCGGTCGGCGTGGTAGAACCAGCGCGCGGGTTCGACCTTGATGTGCTTGCGGATCATGTTGAGCCCCAGTGCTTTCTGGCGTTCGAGGTCCCAGCGCAACGCCTCGTCGGTCGGCGCGGTGTAGATGCCGTCCGGCCAGTAGCCCTGGTCGAGCGTGCCGATCTGGAAGACGAACTTCCCGTTCAGCAACGGCCTCATCACGCCGCCGACCATCGCCTTGCCGAGCGAGCGCATGCCGAAGTAACCGGTCACGACGTCCCCGCCCGCCAGTGTCACGCGCAGGTCGTAGAGGAACGGGTCGTCCGGCGACCACAACCTGGCGTTCGGCACCGGAATCCGCAGAGAAGAACCGGTTGTGCCGGTCTGCCTGCCGACCACCTGGCCACCGCTGAGCACCTCGGCGGTGACGGACTGCCCGGCGGTGCTCCGCACGACCAGGTCGAGCGCGCTCGCGCCGACGTTCGGGGTCGTGTCCAGGCGCGTGATGTGCTCGGCTCGCACCGGTTCCAGCCACACGGTCTGCCAGATGCCGGACGCGGCGGTGTAGAAGATCCCGCCCGGCGTCTTCCGTTGCTTGCCGATCGGGTAGCGGCTGCCGTCGACCGGTGAGTGCACACCGACGACGATCTCGTTCACACCGAGCGTCAGCGCCGCCGAGATGTTGAACGAGAACGCGTCGAAGCCACCGGTGTGCGCGCCCACCTCCCTGCCGTTGATCCACACCCTGGTCTGCCAGGTGACGGCGCCGAAGTTGAGCTTCACGTGCCGTCCGTTCCAAGTGGACGGCACGGTGAACGTGCGACGGTAGAACATGTTGTCCTCGTGCCGTTTGATGCCCGACAGCGCGGACTCGATCGGGTACGGCACGAGAACGCCCTCAGCCAGCGGCCTGCCGATCGGCGGGTCGTTCAAGTTCGGTGCTCCGGTGAACTCCCAGACACCGTTGAGGTTCTGCCACTCGGTGCGCACGAGCTGCGGGCGCGGGTACTCGGGCAGGGCGTTGGAGGGCGACACCTGGGACGTCCAGGGTGTCGTGAGCGGAGGGGTTTTCGGCACCCACTCCGCCGCGTGCGCTGCCGGTACGACTGTTGTGGTTGCGATCAGGATTCCGACCAACACGCCCAGGACGCGTCTGGCCATGGGTTCCCCCTTTTCATCTCCGAAGAACTCGTTGCAGGACAACGACGACGAGCAGGAAGACGCCGCTGACCACCGACTGGTAGTTGCTGTCGAGGGTGCCGATCTGGTTGATCACGTTCTGGATGACCTTGATCAGGCCGACGCCGATGACGGTGCCGAGGACCATGCCCGTGCCGCCGGTCAGCAGGGTGCCGCCGATGACCACGACCGCGATGGCGTCGAGCTCGGTGCCGACGCCGATGACCGTGACGCCCGACTGCAGGTAGGCGGCGGTCAGAGCACCGGCGAGCCCGGCCAGCGTGCCGCTCGCGGTGTAGACGCCGATCTTGGTCCTGGCCACGGGAACGCCCATCAGGATCGCGGACTGCTCCGCGCCGCCGGTCGCGAACACGTTCTGGCCGGAGCTCGTGCGGTTGAGGACCACTCCGCCCAGGAGGCAGAGCGCGGCCGCGACGAAGATCGGGTAGCCGAAGCCGAACACGGTGCCGCGGCCGAGCTCGACGAACGCGCTGTCGGGCGGGATCTGGTACGTGGTGGCGCCCTCGTCGGTGATGGCGAGGAGGAGCCCGCGCGCGAACAGCAGCGACGCCAGCGTCACGATGAACGGCGCCATGTTCGTGCGGGCGATCAGCAGCCCGTTGACCAGGCCGATTCCCGCGCACACCACCAACGGCAGTGCGAGCGCCACCAGGAACCCGTACTGCGAGCCCCAGGCGGCGAGCACGCCTCCCAGCGCGTAGACCGAGCCGACGGACAGGTCGATCCCTCCGGTGATGATCACGAACGTCATGCCGAGCGCGATCACCGCGAGGAACGAGCCCTGCAGGGCGAGGTCGCGGAGGTTGTCGAGGCTGCCGAAGCGCGGGAAGACCAGCCAGGACACTGCGACCACCAGCACGAGCGCGACCGCGGAGCCCTGGCGTTGCAGGACCTTGGTTCTCGTTGCCGCCGTCAACGTCGTCATCGGCGCTCCCGTGCCACGTACACGGCGGCGACGATGATCGCGGCCTGGATCATCTGGGCGATCGAGTCCGGCAGATCGTGCTTGATCAGCGTGGCCCTGACCAGCTGCATCAGCACCACTCCCGTCACCGTGCCGAGAACGCGCACCTTGCCGCCGGTGAGCGGAGTTCCGCCCACGACGACAGCGGTGATCGCGGACAGCTCCATCAGCAGGCCCATGTCCGCGGGGTCGCCGGCGCCGAGCCTGGACGTGGCGAGGACGCCGGAGACGGCCGCGAGCACGCCGCAGATCGTGTAGACGCCGATCAGCACCCGGTTGACCGGCAGACCCGCCAGCGCGGCCGCCCTGCGGTTGCCGCCGACCGCGACGAGCTGCCGGCCGAACGTCGTGCGGTTCGTGAGCGCTGCGACCGCCACCGCCAGCACGACCGCGATCAGCACGCTGATCGGGATGCCGAGGACGTCGCCGGTGCCGAGCGCGAGGAACGCCGGGTCGTGGAGCTGGACCAGCTGGCCGTTCGCGATGACCAGTGCGAGGCCGCGGCCACCCACGAGCAGCGCGAGGGTGGCGACGATCGGCTGGATGCCCACCTTCGCGACGAGGAACCCGTTGAAGAGTCCCGCGACCAGGCCGGCCACGAGCGCCATCAGGACTGCGGGGACCGGGCCTGCGCCGAGGTAGAGCGGGATGATCGCGGCGGCCAGCGCCATGACCGCTCCCACGCTCAGATCGACGCCCTCGGTGCCGATCACCAGCGCCATGCCGAGCGCCACGATCAGCACCGGCGCCGCCTGGACGAGCTGGGTGCGGAAGTTGCCCAGCGTCAGGAAGTTGGCCGTGAACACGGCGTTGAACAGCAGCAGGGCCACCACGGCGACGTAGACACCGTTGTCCTGCAGCCAGCGCGTTCTAGTGGCTGTCAGCGTCATCCATCACCTCCGCCGCGATCGCCGCGAGCACGTGCTCGCGGGTGAGCCGGGCTCCCTCCAGCTCACCCGCGACCGCCCCGTCCCGCAGGACCACGAGCCGGTCCGCGCCGTCGAGCAGCTCGTCCAGCTCGGAGCTGATCAGCAGCACCGCCAGGCCTTCCCGCGCGAGCTCGTCGATCAACGCCTGGACCTCGGCCTTGGCACCGACGTCGATGCCGCGGGTCGGTTCGTCGAGCAGGAGGATCTTGGGCTCGGTGCACAACCACCTGGCCAGCAGCACCTTCTGCTGGTTGCCGCCGGACAGCTCGGAGACCTTCTGCTCCGGGCTGGACACCTTGATGCGCAAGCGTTTGACGAACGTGTCGACGATGCGGTCCTGCTTCGCCCTGCTGGTCACGCCGAACCGGCTCAGCTTGGGCAGCGCGGCCAGCACGATGTTCTCGCGCACGGACAGGTTCGGGATGATCCCCTCCGTCTTGCGGTCCTCCGCGAGCATGCTGATGCCCGCTCTGGTGGCTGCTTTCACGTTGCGCGGCACGGGTTTTCCCGCGACGAGCACCGTGCCGCGGTCGAGCGGGAGCGCCCCGATGATCGCTTTCGCGGTCTCGGTGCGGCCGGAGCCGAGCAGTCCGGCGAGGCCCACGACCTCGCCGGGCCGGATCGAGACGGTGACCCCGTTGATGCGCGGTGTGCTGGTCAGGTCGCGTGCTTCGAGCACGGGTTCGGTGTCGGCGTGGTGGTCCTCGCCGAACGCCGTGGTGCCGTGCTTGCGGATCTCGGTGACCGAGCGGCCCAGCATCAGCGAGACCAGCTCGATGCGCGGAAGTTCCGCCAGGGAGCCGGTGTGCACGCGTTTCCCGTCCCGCAGCACGGTGACGCGGTCGCAGATCCGGTACAGCTCGTCCATGCGGTGACTGACGTAGATGACCGCGATCCCCGCCTCGTGCAGCTTCGCGACGACGCCGAGCAACGTCTCGACCTCGCGTGGTTCCAGTGACGACGTCGGTTCGTCCATGATCACGACGTCCGCCTCCGCCTGGACCGCCCTGGCCAGCGCCACCATCTGCTGCTCGCCGACCGCGAGTGTCCCGAGTGGACTGCGCACGTCCGCCGTGATGCCGTAGCCACCGAGCAGCGCGGCGGCGTCGGCGTCGCGGCGGGCACGGTCGATCAGGCCGAGCCGGGTGCGCGGCTCGCGGCCGAGGAACAGGTTCGCGGCCACGCTCATCAGCGGGACGAGGTTGACCTCCTGGTAGATCGTGGAGATCCGGCCGTGCCGCTCGACGCGTCCGGCGTCCGGGGTGTGGATGCCGGTCAGCACCTTGATCAGCGTGGACTTGCCGGCGCCGTTCTCCCCGACCAGCGCGTGGATCTCGCCCTTCTCCAGGGTGAAGTCCACGTCGTCGAGCGCCCGCACGCCGGCGAAGGTCTTCGTGACGCCGGCGACCTCGATCACCGGATCAGTAGGCATTGTCGAGCTTCTGGGCGGCGTTGGACGTGTCGTACTCGTCGTCGGAGATCACGATGTTCTGCGCGATCTCGTCGCCCTTGCCGAACTTCTCCAGCGTGTCGAACGCGAGTGGCCCGAAGCGCGGGTTGGACTCGATCACCGCGGTGTAACTGCCGTCCGCGATCAGCTGCACGGCGTTGCGCGTGCCGTCGACGGACACGAGCTTGATGTCCTTGCCCGGTGTCTTGCCTGCGGCCTTGAGGGCGGTGACGGCGCCGACGCCCATTTCGTCGTTCTCCGCGTAGACAGCGGTGATGTCGGGGTTGCTCTGGATCAGCTGCTCCATCACGGCCTGCCCCTTGGACCTGTCGAACTCGCCCGTCTGCTCGGCCACCACCTGCAGGCCGGTGCCGGCGATGCCGTCCTTGAAGCCCTTGGTCCGGTCGACCGTCACGTTGTTGCCCGACGCGCCGAGCAGGATCGCGACATTGCCGCTGCCGCCGGTCGCCTTGACCATCTGCTTCGCGGCACGTTTGCCCTGCTCCACGAAGTCGGAGCCGATGAACGTGAGGTAGTCCGTGCAGGGCTGCGAGGTCACCTTGCGGTCGATCGTCACGACCGGCACCTGCTTGGCCTTCGCGGCGTCGAACGCGGGCTGCAGGCCGTCGGAGTTGAGCGGTGCCACGATCAGCAGCTTCGCGCCGCGGTCCAGCAACGACTTGATGTCGCTGATCTGCTTGTTGAGGTCGCTCTGCGCGTTCGTGACCAGCAGGTTCACCCCGCGCTTCGCCGCCTCGTCCCTGACCGACTGCGTCTCGGCGGTGCGGAACGGGTTCGCTTCCTTCTCCGACTGCGAGAACCCGACCGTCGCGCCCTTGAGGTCGACCTGCGGGTATCCGGTCCTGGCGCGCGCACAGCTGGGACCGGAGGCCTGTTGCTGCGCGGCGCTGGCGGCGGGCCCGCCACTGGCCGCGGTCCCCCCGCCTTCTCTGGCGGTGCACCCTGTCACGAGGAGGGCGGTGACGGCGATGAGCAGCATGCGAGACATCGTTGGCTCCTACCCGGACTGTTGTGGTCGCGCTCTCACCAGTTAGATTTCCATCGTTGTTCCAACGATGTAAAGACGAAACACTTCCCGGTACTTTTCCCGGTACCACTCTGGAGGCTGGCGTTGGCCACGCTCAAGGACGTCGCCCGTTTGGCGGGCGTCTCAGTGAAGACCGTGTCGAACGTGGTCAACGGCTACTCGTTCGTGAAACCGGACAACCGCCGCCGCGTCGAGGAGGCACTGGAGGCCACCGGCTACCGCCCGAACCTCGGCGCCCGCAACCTGCGCCGCGGCCGCACCGGCTCCATCGCCCTGGTCCTGCCGGAGCTCTCGATCCCCTACTTCGCGGAGCTCACGGGCCTGGTCATCGCCGCGGCCCAGGAACACGAGTGGAACGTGCTCATCGAGCAGACCTTCGGCACCCTCTCCGGCGAACGATCAGCGCTGGCCTCCCTGGGCCCGCACCTGGTCGACGCCGCGATCCTGAGCCCGGAAGCCCTGCACGTGGACGACTTCCAGCTCTCCGTCCCGTCCGTGCTGCTCGGCGAGCACGCGGTGGACGTCCCGATCTCCCGCGTGGGCATCGACAACGTGGCCGCGGCGCGGGTTGCGGTCCGCCACCTGATCTCGTTGGGCCGCAAGCGAATCGCCGCGATCGGCGCCCACCCGCACCGCGGCACCGCTGCCCTGCGCCTGGAGGGATACCGTTCGGCGTTGGAAGAGGCCGGTCTGCCGTTCCTGGACGAACTGGTGGTGCCGGCGTTGAACTACCACCGCGCCGACGGTGCCGCCGCCATGAAGTCGTTGCTGGACCTGCGAAACCCGCCGGACGCCGTGTTCTGCTTCAACGACCTCCTGGCCATCGGCGCGATGCGGGCAGCCGCCGAACGTTTCGTGCGGGTGCCCGCCGACCTCGCCGTCGTGGGCTTCGACAACAACGAGGAGAGCGTCTACAGCTCCCCGTCCCTGACCTCCGTCGCACCTGACAAGGGCTCCATCGCCCGCGCCGCCGTCGACCTGCTGCACCGCCAGACCGAGTCGCCGGCCCTGGAGCACGTGGAAACGCCGTTCTCGTTGCTGGTGCGGGAAAGCACTGTGGCTCGATGACCGCAGGTGCCCACGTGGTTGATTGGATCACGACAGCGGACAGGTCGCCACGTCCGCCGGCCGCCCCAACGTCGCCGACGCCGGCGGCTCCACCCCGTCCAACCACCTCTCCAGCGCCACGAACGCCGCACGGTGGCAAGGCGCCAACGGCCGCAACCGATCCGGGTACGCGTCCACGAGCCCGTCCACGTGCGTCCCTTGCTCCACCCGGTAGTACCGGTGCAACCGATCAGGTGTCATGGCCGCGTACACGTCCGAGTCCTGACTGATCGGCAGCAGCACGTCGTACGTCCCGTGCACCGTCAGCAACGGCCGCTTGACCACACCGGTCAGGTCGATCCGCGACACCAACGGCCCGGCGACGCGGCGCCGCTCGGCGTACGAGTAGTCCGCGTCGCACAACGGCGTTCCGGAAGCGCAGAACGGCACCCCGGCCTCCAATGCGCCGTCAAAAGACGGGTCGAACTCCTCGCGGTAGATCCGCTGCGTCAGATCCCAGTAGTAGCGGTAGTGGTAGTCCCACAGGAATTCCGTGCCGTCCGGAAAACCCGCCGCCACCATCGCCTCGTGCGCGCCTGGCGCACCGGCGACGTAGGAAGGGTAGGCGCGGAGCACCGGTGGCAGGAACGTCAGCGGGTTCGGGCCGTCGACCGTCCACAGTGTCCCCTCCCAGTCGACGCCGCCGTCGTAGAGGTGCGGGCGGTTCTCCAGCTGCCAGCGCACGAGGTAGCCGCCGTTCGAGATGCCGGTGGCGATCGTCCGGCGCGGCCCACGGCCGTAGCGTTGCGCCACAACGGAACGAGCCGCCACGGTCAGCTGGGTGAAGCGTTGGTTCCACTCCTCCACCGCGCGGCCGTCGCGGTAGAACTGCGCGCCGGTGTTGCCCTTGTCGGTCGAGGCGAAGGCGTAGCCGCGGGACAGGACCCAGTCGGAGATCGCGCGGTCGTTCGCGTACTGCTCGCGCACGCCAGGTGCGCCGGTGACCACCAGACCGCCGTTCCAGTGGTCGGGCAGGCGCACCACGAACTGGGAGTCATGGTTCCAGCCGTGGTTGGTGTTCGTGGACGACTTGTCCGGGAAGTAGCCGTCGATCTGGAGGCCGGGGACGGCGGCGGGCACCGGCAGCGCGGCGCTCGTCAGGCCCGCCCAGTCGGCCGGGTCGGTGTGGCCGGTGGCGGTGGTGCCGGTCGTGGTGAGGTCGGCCAAATGGGCGAGCTGCTGATGTTCGGCGCCCGGGACCTTCACCACCGCGGCCGGCGGGGTCAACGCGAGTACGAGTACCAGCGGAAGCAACATAGCTGGTCAAGCTAGTGACGGCGGACCTTCGGCGACATGGTCGCGTCCCACACAAGGCCCGCTTTGAAGGTGGTGAAGCCGAACAGGTCCAGCACTCGGCGCACCTGGGGCTGGGTTCGGTGCAGGTCGAACGACTTGCCGTTGTAGTGCGCGGCGCACAGCAGGAGCAGGAGGCTGCGCAGGCCGCTCGCGGACAGGAACGTCACCTCGGCCAGGTCGACCGACACGCGGTCGGTGGCCGGGTCCGTGATGCCGGGCAGCACCGCGACGAAGAACAGGTCGCAGGTCGTCACGTCCATCTCGCCCTGGCAGGTGGCCACGAAGCGGGTTCCCGAGCGCTGCGTCCGCACGGCGAACGGAGTCGTCTCACAGGCGGTCATAACCCCTCACATCGCCAGAAAGTGGACATCACTTCACCGCACTCCCGGAGCGCGGCGATAGCAGCGGAAGCGAACCCACCCACGGGAAAGCGAAGCGCGTCAGCGTGACCGGAGGATTTGCGACGGAGAAGCGCCGTAAGCGGCGCGGTAGTGGGCCGCGAAGACACTCGGACGGGCGTAACCCCAACGTGCAGCGATCGCGGTCACGGAACCGTTTCCCGCCTTCAGGTCGTCGTGTGCGCACGAGAGACGCACGCTTCGGAGGTAGGCCATCGGCGTCATGTCGAGGTGACGGCGGAACGCGAGCTGCATCGCACGAATGGACACACGGGCGGCGCACGCGATGTCGGCGGCGGTGATGTCCGACGCGGCGTTGTCCTCGATGAACGCCATGGCGCGCCGCAAAGCCTGGGGACGCGCGTCGCGCCGATCAGCGGCCGTGGGATCCACCAGCCCGGTGTTCGGGAAAGTGGCCAGTGTCGTGGCCACCAGCAGACGTGTCGCGTTCGCCACGACCAGGCGGTTGCTTCCGAACACCGGCAGCAGTTCGTTGTGCAGGAGGACGCAGGTGGACCGCCACGCCGCAGCGGCGCGAGCGGAGAGAGGGCGGCAGCCCACGAACCGGACGTCCTCGGCGACCTCGTCCACGACGGCCTGGCTGAGCACGACCATCGACGCCTGCGGGTCTTGGGCGGTCGCCGTGTAGGGGCTGCCCGGAGGAACCGCGAGGAACACGTCACCGGCGACGAGGCGGCGTTCCTCGCCGTCCGACTGGTAGCAGATCCGGCCGCCCGCCAGGTGCCCGAACAGGTACGCACCGGGCGGCTCGCTGTCGACCTCGAGACCGATGTGACCGTCGACCTCGTCGAACCGGACGTGCCCGAGTGCTCTCGAGGCCATTCGCAGCCTCGCACGCCGTACACCGCCGTTGAGCCGCATCCGGCCGTATGCCGCGCTCAGCAACTCATGCGCCGCGTCCAAGCCCGTCGCTTCGACGACTTGCTCCACCTGCTGCACGATCCTCGCCCGTCCTGACGATGTCCATCGCCAGGACGGGCGCATCCGCTGACACCTCCCGAAATTGTCCGATGTGGAATCAACAAACCCGTGCCACCCGGCGTTGGACGGATGACACGATCCACGGAACGTTTCGTCATAGGGGGAACATGAGAAGCTCAGGCAGACCCTGGCGCGGCGCCGGGGCACTCGTCGCCGCGCTCGTCGCAGGACTCGTCGTGGTGGTGCCCGGCACCGCGCACGCCGCCCAGCAACCCAACTGGGCCACGCTCTCACCGGCCAGGTGGGTCACCACGGACTCCAAGCAGCCGCACAAGTCGATCACCACGGGCGATGCGAGGGTGGGCGCCTGGCGTGACGACAGGCACCACATCGGCAAGTCCTACTTCACGTTCGACCTGTCGCGTTTCAAGGGGACGCAGCTGTTCACGGCATCGCTCAGGACGCCCGAGAAGGCCGCGAACGACTGCACCAAACCGCGTTCCACCCAGCTGTGGGTCGTGAAGCCGCAGGAACGGATCACCTGGGCGAACCAGCCCTGGGAGATCACGAACATCGCGCCGACCGCCAACCAGGACTGCGTCTCGCCGTGGGTCACCTGGAACGTCGCCGAGCCGATCAAGAAGGCGCTCGAGCGCGGCCGGACCGAGATCACGTTCGCGCTGAGGATCGCCGAGCCGGTGCAGGGCCAGGTCTCCTACGGCCGCACCTACGACCCCGCGGCGGTGCTCAGCACGACCTTCAACACGCCGCCCGGTGTCCCGACGGACCTCCAGGTCGGCAACGGAACATGTGACCCTGCAACGAACTTCTACTCCGACGCTCAGCCGGCCGTGTCGGCGATCGCGCACGACGCCGACGGCACCTACGGGCTGGAGGGCCGGCTGGCGTTCTGGCCGGTGGCCGCGCCCGAGCAACGGGTCGAGTCAGGCCTGGTGTGGGCGGGCAGCGGTTACCTGAACGGCTGGTTCCCGGCGGGCATGGTCAAGGACGGCGGCGTGTACGCGTTCGCCGCCCGCACCGAGGACGGGTTCGCGACCTCCGAGTGGTCCGCGCCGTGCCAGTTCACCGCCGACTTCACGCCGCCCGCCACCGCGCCGGCGATCTCGTCGACGACCTACCGCGAGAACGGTGGGCCGCCCGGTGACGGCGGCGAGGGCGTTCCCGGCGACTTCACCTTCGACGCCAAGGGCGACAAGGACGTCGTCGCGTTCGAGTACAGCGGCGTCGGGGTCGGCGGGGGCCGGGTGAACGCCGACGCTCCCGGCGGCAAGGCCACGGTCAGCATCACGCCGACGTCGGACGGTCCGTTGTCCGTCTCCGTCACGGGCATCGACAGGGCGGGTCACCGCTCGCCGACCACCAGCTACCGGTTCTGGGTGCGCACGACAGCACCGTTCGTCCAGGTCCCGCTGTTCGAGATCGGTGTGCCGCGCGACTTCGTGTTCACCGCCAACCAGGACGGCGCGACCCAGTTCGTCTACCAGCTCGACGGCGGCGCCGAGCAGACCGTGCCCGTCGCCGAGGACCGGACGGGCCGCAAGACCGTCACCTTCACCGAACCGGGTGCGGAGCGGCGCGAGATCAAGGTCTGGACCGTCAACGCCGCCGGCACCAGGTCCGGTGTCTCGGAACGGTCGTTCTCGGTGAACCAGCTCCGGCCGGAGGTCGACGTCGACCCGTGGGACGGCACGGTCGGCCAGACGCGCACGGTCACCGTGACGACGCGCCGCACCGGCGTGGTGTCGTACGTGTACAAGGTCGGTGACGAACCGGAGAAGCAGTTGCCCGCCAACGCGAACGGGTCGCTGACGTTCGAGTACACGCCCACCGCGAAGGGCGACTTCGCCATGCTGGTGGCGAGCCTCAACGCCGCGGGTGTGCGCTCGGGCTGGGGCACCGGTGAGTTCCTCGCCGAAGCTCCGGCACCGGACGTGACGAGCAACGACTACAGGTACGAGCCGGGTGGCGCGCCGGGCCAGACGGGCACGTTCACGTTCTCGTCGCCGCGGCTGCCTGTCGTGTCGTACAAGTACAAGTTCGACGACGAGCCGTGGCAGAGCACCACGGGCACGCAGGTCCAGTGGGCACCGAAGAAGCCCGGTTACCACTACCTGACCGTGATCGGTGTGACGGCGGGCGGCGTGGAGTCGGACGAGCGGTCCTACGCGTTCCAGGTGAAGGCGGCGCTGCCGGTCGTCACGAGCCCGCAGTACCCGGACGGCGGACCGGTGACGGCACGGCCGGGTGAGCCGATCGAGTTCGTGGTGACACCGGCGCTGGCCGGGTCGCGCGAGGTCCTGTGGAACATCGCGTTCAACCAGCCGCAGGTCGTTCCGGTCGGTGAGGACGGCAAGGCGCGGTTCACCGTGACGCTGTCGTCCAGCGGAACGTTCTCCCTGACCGTGTCGAGCCGGACGTCCGACGGTGTCGTCTCGGGCAACCTCGAACGGTCGTACTTCGTGCCACAGCAGTGAGTTCACGGTGACCCGCCGGTGTTTTCGCCGGCGGGTCACCGCCGGGTCAGGCCGCGGCGAGCACGTCCGCGTGCCCATGGCCCTCCAGCGGAATCCCCTTCACGGCAAGGTGTTCGAGCAGCACGGGATCTTCGGCGCAGCTCGTGCCGAATCCCAAGGCAGCAGCAAATCCGCGTGCGCCAAGTCCACCCGGATCACTACCGTGCCGAGGCGTGACCGGTGAGGACGTGCTCGAGATCCTGGCGGCGCTGGACGGCACCGACGTCCGGGTCGCCGGCGGCTGGGGCGTCGACGCGTTGGCGGGCAGGCAGACCCGCCCGCACGAGGACCTCGACCTCCTGCACCGCGAGGAGCAGGAACCCCAGGTCCTCGCGGCGCTGGCGAGGCTCGGGTTCGCGGAAACCCTGTCGTGGCGGCCGGTGCGGTTCGTGGTCACCGACCCGTCCGGCCGGGAGATCGACCTGCACCCGCTGCGGTTCGCCGCCGACGGCAGCGCCGAGCAGTCGTCGCTCACGCCGGGCGAACCGTTCCGCTATCCGGCGAGGTGCTTCGTCACCGGCACGATCCTCGGCGTCACCGTGCCGTGCCTGTCGGCCGAGCAGCAGCTCCACTTCCACCAGGGCTACGAGCCGCGCGAACGGGACCTGCACGACCTCGCACTGCTGCGGCACCTGACCTGATCAGGAGTTGTACGCCTCCATCGCCTCGGCCTTGATCTGCTCGAACTGCGCCGCCATCGCCTCCGACAGTGCCTGCGCGCCGGACAGCGGCCGCACCATCACGGTGAACTCGTCGATCAGCCCGTCGGCGTCGAGGTGCAGGAAGTCGCAGCCCTGGATCTCCTTGCCGCCGATCTCGGCGCGGAAGACGAGCGCGTGGTTGACGCCGTCGGCGATCTCGCGCTCGTAGCGGAAGTTCTCGAACACCCGCAGCACACCGCGCAGGATCGCCGCGGTGATCGGCTTGCCGGGGTACGGGGCGAACGCGACAGGGCTGGTGAACACCACGTTCTCGGCCAGGCAGGCCGCCATGGCGTCGGTGTCGCGTGCCTCGACTGCCTTGCGGAATGCGTTCACAGCAGACCCTCACATACTCAACTTGTTGACTAGGTCGAAGCACCGTAACCTGCTGATATGTCGCTGCGCAACGCCGTGATGGCCACCCTGCTCGACGGGGAGGCGTCCGGCTACGACCTGGCCAAGGCGTTCGACGCGTCCGTGGCGAACTTCTGGATGTGCACGCCGCAGCAGCTCTACCGCGAGCTGGACCGGATGGAGGCCGACGGGCTGGTCGCGGCGCGCACGGTCGAGCAGGAGCGCAGGCCGAACAAACGGCTGTTCTCCCTCACACCCAAGGGTCGCGAGGAGCTGACGAGGTTCACCGGCGAACCGCACAAGCCCACCGCGATCCGCGACGAGCTGCTGGTGGCGGTGCTGGCCGCGGACTCCGGTGACACCGAGGCGGTGAAGGCCTCGATCCGCGAGCGCAAGCAGTGGGCCGAGGCGAAGATCACGCGGTACGAACGCCTCAGGGCCAAACTGCTCGACGGCCGCACCGAGGAGGAGTTCCTGACCACCGCCGAACGGGTCGGGCCGTACCTGACGTTGTTGCGAGGCTTGTCGTTCGAGCGGGACAACGTGCGGTGGTGCGCGCGCTGCCTCGCGGTGCTGGAGCGGCGTGGTGCGCGGCTCGACGCGTCCCCGTGAGGTTGAATCGGGTCCATGAACGGCATTTCGGTGTTGCAGGAGGCACTCAGCGCGCCCGCGGAGGAGGCGCGCAACCGGTTCGCGGGACGGCTCAACGGATATCTCGACGGATCCGACGTCGTGCACGCCGTGCGGCTGCAGGGCTGGCTCGGGCTGGAGGTGCCCGGCCCCGGCTGTCACGTCGGCACGGGCAGCTGGGACTTCACCCGGTTCAAGCCGACGACCTCACCCGTGTCGTGCGGGCGGTGCCGGTCCGCCGGGCTGCTCACGAGCTCGTTCACCGGCGGCCCGCACCAGCAGACGCTGGACCTCGAAGGGATCTAGCCTTCACACGCGGCGCGGTTGCGCACGATCATCCCGGTCAGCGCGACCATGCCGAGGCGCTCGTAATACGGCCGCAGCTCCTCGTCGCACACGAGGTCCACGGAGTAGAGGTGCTCCGCCTCGCCGAGGACCCGGCGCATCAACTCGGTGCCGATGCCCTGTCCCTGGAACTCCGGCCGCACCTCCAGCCACGGGATGAACGCGGTGAGCACCCCGTCGCTGATCATGTTCACGAAGCCGACGACCTCGTCCTGCGAGCGCGCGACCACCACGCGGTAGCTCCCGCGCAGCACGGCGAGGTGCTGGGCGGGTGACGGCGGTGCAGGCCAGCCCACGAAGAACCCGGCGAGATCATCCTCACTGAGTTCGCTGACATCGGTGTTGTACGAGATCACCACCGCATTGAACCGTTTCTCCCGAACATTCGTACAGCTGGTTTCCGGCGATTTGCCAGCTAGGCTGCGGTGCATGACCCTGCCGACAGCTCCGCTGCGCCGTGCGCGCTGTGCTGCTGTCGGCGTCGTCACCGGGGCGCTCGCCGTGCTCGCGCACACGGACGCGGACGGTCACCTGCCGGACGCCGGTCTGGTCGTCTCGCTCGTGGCCTTGCTGACGTGGGCGACGACCGGGTTCGCTCGGCACGAGCTCACTCCGTCTCGGCTGCTCGTCGTGGTCGGCGGCGGACAGCTCGCGATGCACCTCATGCTGTCGCTCGCCGCGTCCCGGCACGTGCACGAACCCGACCCGTCGCGCATGGTCGCCTCGCACGTCGTGGCCACCGCGCTGACCGTCGCCGTGCTCGCTGTGGCCGAACGCACGGTGCTCGCGCTCGCTCGCGCCGTCGCGTCGGTGCTCCCCCGCAGGCACGTGCCGCTGCCCGCCTCGGCACCTCTCGTCGTCGCCACGCCCGCGCGTGTGCCGACCGCGATCGTCTTCCTGGACGTGCTGTCGTGGCGCGGTCCTCCGGCTGAACAGGTCTGAATCCCCTTCACAGGGCCGCCGACCAGCGGTCCTGCACCTGTTCACGCCCATTTGGAGTGTCCCGAGATGTCCGACACAGCCACCACAGCCACTCCGTCACGCAC
This sequence comes from Lentzea aerocolonigenes, assembly GCF_000974445.1. Taxonomy (GTDB): domain Bacteria; phylum Actinomycetota; class Actinomycetes; order Mycobacteriales; family Pseudonocardiaceae; genus Lentzea; species Lentzea aerocolonigenes. The sequence continues at coordinate 92,799 of NZ_BBOJ01000018.1, read as the reverse complement.
GTCTTTCGCGTGGCGGGGACTCTTCCTGCGCCTGCACTTCTACGCCGGAGTGCTCGTCGGCCCGTTCGTGCTCATCGCCGCGTTGACCGGCGTCCTCTACGCCCTCACTCCGCAGCTGGAGTCGTGGGTCTACTCCGACCAGCTCCGCGTTCCCGTTTCCTCCCAGCAACTCCCGCTCTCCGCCCAGATCGACGCCGCGCTCGCGACGTCGCCGCAGGGTTCACTCGTCGCGGTCCGGCCCGCACCCGAACCCGGTGCCACGACCCGTGTCCTGTTCTCCGAGAAGGGTCTCGGCGAGTCCGAACGCCGGGCGGTCTTCGTCGATCCCGGCACCGGCAGGGTCACCGGTGACCTCGTCGTCTACGGGTCGAGCGGCAGCCTGCCGTTGCGCATGACGCTGAGCCAGCTGCACCGCAACCTGCTGCTCGGCGAACCCGGCCGCCTCTACAGCGAGCTCGCCGCCTCCTGGCTGTGGATCGTCGCGCTGGGCGGCCTGGTGCTGTGGATCACCAGGCCGCGCAAGAGCAAGCGCGCCCGCACGCACGGACTGATCGGCGTGTGGGTGCTGGCCGGCGCGTTGTTCCTGTCCGCCACGGGCCTCACGTGGTCCGCGTACGCCGGGGAGAACGTCGCCTCGCTGCGCGAAACCCTCGGCTGGACCACGCCGTCGTTGAAGATGCCCGGCAGCGGCGGCGGTGATCACGGCGAACACGGCGAGCACACCTCGTCCGGGTCCGGGCACCGTGACATCGACACCGTGCTGTGGGCCGCACGCACCTCGGGCATCGACGCCAAGCCCGTCGAGATCAGCCTTCCCACCACCCCGGACGGCGCCTGGAAGGTCGCCGAGATCGACCGCAGCTGGCCCACACAGGTCGACGCGGTGGCGATCCAGGACGGCGCCGTGGTCAGCTCGGTGAGTTTCGCCGACTACCCGATCGCCGCGAAGCTGAGCAGGTGGGGCATCGACGCGCACATGGGCGTGCTGTTCGGGTGGCCCAACCAGTTGCTGTTGCTGCTCATCGGCGGCGGGCTCGTCACGCTGGTCCTGCTCGGCTACCGGATGTGGTGGAAGCGCAGGCCGACCAGCGGCTTCGGCCGTCCGACACCGCGCGGCCAGTGGCGCAAGGTCCCGCCGGCCGCGCTGGTGGGTCTCGGCCTCGGCACGCTGGTCGTCGGGTGGTTCGTACCGTTGCTGGGGATCAGCCTGGTGGCGTTCCTGGTGATCGACCTGCTGCTCGGACGACGGGCGAAAACGGCCTGACACAACGGACCGGTGGTGGCGACCTGACCATCGCCGCCACCGTCCACTGTGGACAAGGCTTGCTTGATCAGGACATTTACGGCATATTTGCGCCCAGGTGCGCCGGGAAGCCTGGTCGGCCCGCACGTCACATCGCGTGACGGCGGTGAGCTGACGAGGGGCGCGCCGATGACACTCATACCCCACGCCATCCCTCTGATCAACGATCCCGAGGTCGTGCGGGCTCTCGCCACTCGATGGCGGCGCACCAGGACGTTGCTCCTGCTGTCGACCGGCGTGCTGCCGGTCGCGATCGGCCTGGTCTGCGTCGTGCTCGCCGGCATGACCTCGGCCGGGCAGCGGATCATGCCGTGGTGGTCGGCGATTCCGGCCGTGGCGGCGGCAGCGTGCGCGTGGGCGTTGCTGTCCTGGTTGCGCCGCAACGGGTTGAGCGACCCGCACTCGTGGTTGCCCGCCACCACCCTGATGACCGGCACGCAGCTCGTGCTCGGCGTGCTGCCGGGCGCGGGCATAGCGTTGCGACTCAGCCCCGGCGCGGCCATCGCGGTGAAGGCGTTGTGCGCGGCCGGAGTTCTCGGCGCGGGCTCGGCCTGCTCACTGGCCCGGCTGGCCCACCGCTCACTGCTCTCGGCGCCCGTCCTCGAACTCGGCTCGACCGCGTTCCCGCTCGTCCTGGACGGGCACGGCTCGCGCGTGGTGATCGGCAGCGACCGCGTCGACTGGACCACGCGGCAGGGCGGACGCATCGACGCCGGAGTCACGTTCGCCAGGATCCAGCGCGTGACGGCGCAGGCGAACGCGATCGTGCTGCACACCACGTCCGGCGCGTGGACTGTCCCGGTGTCCGACCCGGCCACCGCCCAGGCGTTGCTGCGCCGCCGACTCGCTTGGTGGGAAGAGGGTCGCGACGCCACCGAGGAGCGCTACCACGAGCTCGTACGACTGCTCGCGGCCGTCAACGGCGAGGCGTCGCGCGGCGGCGTCACCGTCACCGTCGACTCGAACGGTGTCACGACAGGGGTTTCGTTCAGCCCGGCGGTGCGCGATCTCGAACCGGAGGTGCTCTCCACGCACCTGATGGCGTGCGTCGAGAAGGCCCGTTCGGACGCGCGCAGGCAGGTCGAGGACCTCGTGCTGGAACACGCCGCCGTGAACGCCGGCCACTGAGTTGGTTGCCAGGGCAGCACTTTCACTCGATCGTGAGGCCCTGAGCCCCCTTTGCGGTTTTTGATCACGAATAAGATTGGGGGCATGGAAGCGGTCGAGGTCCTCGATGCTCTCGATTATCACCACAAACAGATCGCCTATCACCAGGCGCAGTCGTTGCGTGTGCTCGCGGAGTACGCGATCGCGTGTGAGGGCGAGGAGTTCTTCGACGCCGAGATCGCGGCGGCGATGCGGTGGACGTCGCGCTGGACCACCGACCAGATCGCGCTGGCGCTGGACCTGGCGTCCAGGCTGCCGCAGACGCTCGATGCCCTGGAGAAGGGGGAGATCGACTTCTACAAGGCCCGCGTGCTGCACGACCAGACGATGCCGCTCTCAGCCGACCTCGCCGCGGAAGTGGAGGCCCGCGTGCTGGCCAAGGCCGCGGGCCAGACCGGCGCCCAGATGCGGCAGCTCACGCGCCGCGTGGTGATGAAGGTCGACCCCGCGGGCCACGAGGAACGGGCGCGGGAGCGCCGCAAGCAGCGTTGCACGGGCCTGGACTCGGTCGAGGACGACATGGCGCGGATCTGGGCGTTCCTGCCCGCGCAGCTGGCGGCGGCGTGCTCGGCGCGGGTCGACGCGATCGCGCGTCAGGCGCACACGCCGTCCGATCCGCGCACGCTGGACCAGGTCCGCGCGGACGTGTTCGCCGACCTGCTGCTCGCCACGCCGGACAAGACCAGCGCCGTGAAGGTGGAGCTGTACGTGACCGTCTCAGCCGCGACCCTGCTGGGCCTTTCTTCGCAGCCGGGCGAGTTGGCGGGCTACGGCCCGATCACCGCCGAGCTGGCGCGTGACCTGGCCGGGGACGCGACGTGGCGGCGGCTGCTGACTGACCCGGCTACCGGTGAGGCCCTGGAGTTCGGCACGAGCACGTATCGCCCGCCCGCGGCGTTGCGTCGCTTCGTGTGGACGCGGGATCGGACCTGCCGCTTCCCGGGGTGCATGCGCCCGTCACACGAGTCGGATCTGGATCACACGGTCCCGTTCCCACGTGGCTCCACCTCGGCGGCGAACCTGGGGGCGTTCTGCCGCAGACACCACCGCGTCAAACACCGCACGGCCTGGCAGGTGAGCCAACCGAAACCCGGCAGGTTCTGCTTCCGCAGCCCCGCAGGAAAAACCTACGAACGCCAACCCGAACCGGTACTGGGCGACCCACCACCATTCTGAAAATTCACAACCCACACCAAAGAACCACCACGCAACCTGCGGCCATCGCACGGCACTCGACCACGCCCCGCAACCCGCACCCAAGGACCACCACCGCAACCGGCAGCCACTGCACGGCACTGGACCACGCCCCGCAACCACCCCCGCAAGGCGACCACAGAAATTCGGTCCGGCACACGCCCGACGAAGGAGGGCATGTGCCGGGTCGGCGAAGCCGTGCCGTCAACCCCAGGGCCCGGAACCAACCACTAGTCGGTTGTCCCGCCCCACCAAGCCTGCCTACGTTCGAACGAGATCCGGAGATGGGGGACGAAATGCGCAGACGTCACTTCCTCGCCGCAGCGGCCGGAGTAGCCGCCGTGGTCGCCAACCCCGCGAGCGCACGAGCGGCCACCGGGCAGAAGCCGGGTGCCTCGCACGTGCCCGACCTGGGCCTCGGCGACTTCCCAGTCGTGGCACGGGTCCGCGCCCGCAAGGCGCTGGAACACCTCAAGGTGCTGAGCGACAGGATCGGCCCGCGGATCGGCGGCACCGAGTCCGAGCACCGGGCACGCGACTACCTCGTGCGCGAGCTCAAGGCGTTGCGGTACCAGGTGACGACCCAGCCGTTCACCGTGCCGGACAAGTACCTCGCCGAGATCAACGGCCAGTGGCAGGCAGGCGCCTCGCGGTTCGGGGCGCTCGGCGTCACGGTCAAGGCACCGTTCGTCGAGGTCACCGACGGTCAGCTGCCTGACCTCACCGGCAAGATCGCGTTCTACGTCAACGCTCCGGCCGGCCCCGCGCCGACGCACGCGGCGATCGAGCGCGGCGCCGTGGCCGTGATCCTCGGCCGCGTCTCCGCGACGGCTAGCAAGTCCAGCGCGTTCTCCCCCACCCTCGACCGGAACGTCGCCGTGCCGGTCATCGGACTCGCCCAGGTGCACACCGAAAAGCTGCGCGCGCAGGGGTCCGGCGAGCTGACGATCAGCACCACGCACCACCCGAACCTCACGTCCTACAACGTGATCGCGGAACGACCGGCGACCTTTCCGTGGCGGGACAACGGGGTTGTCATGGTGACCGCGCACTACGACAGCGTGCCCGGATCACCTGGCGCCAACGACGACGGCAGCGGCACGGTGCTGTGCCTGGAACTCGCGCGGGTGTTGCGCTACCTGCCGACGCACAAGGCGATCCGGTTCGCGTTGTGGGGATCGGAGGAGCAGGGTCTGCTCGGGTCGCGGCACTACGTCTCGCAGCTCGCGGCCGAGGAGATCGCCCGGATCAAGGGCGTCTTCCAGAACGACATGGTCGCCACGAGCCACGACCCGGCGACGGCGTACTGGCTGCTGTCGGTGGACGGCGCCGACAACGCCACGACCGCCGCCGTGCGCGCCGCGGCGCAACGGCTCGGGTACGACCCGCGGGTGCACGGACCGGTGGCGCGCGGGTCCAGCGATCACGTGCCGTTCCACGAGAAGGGTATGGCGTCGGCCAACTTCAGCTGGCGTGGTGAGGGCGGGCCGGCGCAGCTGGAACCGATCTACCACACGCCGGAGGACACGATCCGGGACAACATCAGTCCGGAACGCCTCCAGGTGTCGCTGGAGCTGATCGGCTCGGCCGCGTACCGGCTCGCCTGCCAGAGGTAGCCGAACCTCGTCTGCCAGAAGTAGCGGAACGTGGGAGGCGGGCCTGGGGTTTGGCCCGCCTCCCACGCCGGTGATCAGCTCGCGCTCAGCGGAACCGACCACCGTTGCTGCGGGGTGCCGACGCAGTCCCACAGCTGGATCTTCGTGCCGTCAGCCGTGTTCCCCGCCTCCACGTCCATGCATCGGCCGGACTCGACGTTGACGATGGTGGCATCCGAGCGGACCGACCACTGCTGGCTCAGGCCGCCGTGGCAGTTGGCGACGCCGACCGCGGTGCCGTTGGTGAGAGCACCGACGTCGGTGCACACACCCATGGTGCGGAGGTCGCCGTCGGGCATGCCCCCGTAGGTCTCGCCGGGCGGGCCGAAACACGTCCACAGCCAGATGATTCCGTTGGCCGGGTTCTCACCCTTGACGTCGGCGCACTTGCCGCCGATCCCTTCCAGGACTCCGATCCACAGGGCCGTGGCACTGAACCTCCAGAGTTGCAACGGGGTGCGCGTGCAGTCCTGCACGGTGTAGGCGGCGCCGTTGGTGGCGGACGCGGCCGTGAGGCAGCGGTTCGAAGCCTCGTTCAGCACGGTTCCGTCAGGCCGGGCGGTCCACTTCTGGTTGCGGGAGCCGTTGCAGTCCTGAAGCGACACCGCGCCGTTCGTCTGGTCCAGGCAGCGGCCCGACGACGCGATCCGGCCGTCGCCGACGATGCTCCACCACTGGGCAGCCCCGGCGTTGCAGTCCCACGGCTGGACCTTCTTGTTGTTCGCGTCGTTGTTGTGGATGTCCAGGCACTTGCCGGCGAGGCCGTAGAACGCGCCCCACTGACCGTGCTGGTCCGGAATCCGCCACACCTGGGTCGCGGCGCCCGTGCAGTCCTGGATCTTCAACGACGCGCCGGCGTTGGTGTTGGCGGGCGTGAGGCACTTGCCCGAGCGGACGCTGACGATCGCGCCGTCCGGGCGGGCCACCCACAGCATCAGGTTCTCCGCGCTGCAGCCCTGGAACGTCACCGCCGTGCCCGCCGCCGTGCCACCGTTCTCGAGCGCCAGGCAGCGGCCGAGGTTGGTGATGCGGCCGTCGCCGAGCATCGTCCAGCGCTGGTTCGGGAAGTCGTTGCAGTCCCACATCTGCAGCTGCACGGCGGACGTGCTGTACCCGGGAACGTCCAGGCACCGGTTGTTGACGCCGACGATCTCACCGTTGCGCGTGGCGGTGTTGCGCTTGACCCTGACGTTGCGGAACTTGACGGCCGGGGTGCTGCCCGAGTTCTGCAGGCCGATGAAGCCGTCGTTGTGCACGCGGTTCAGGTCGGTGACCGTGTGGCGGTTGACCTGCTGGCCGTTGAGCACCACGGTCACCGTGTTGAACGCGACGGTGATCTCGAAGGTGTTCCACTGTCCCACCGGCTTGGCGGCGTCGAAGTCCTGCTTCTTGCCGGGTTCGATCGCGCCCGTCGACAGCGACGAGATCGGCACCCGCACACCCCGGTCCACGGGCGCCGTGGCCACCGATCCCGGATCGTTGAACAGCACCACCACACCGGACTCCGCGGTCGAGCTGGTGACCATCCAGTCCAGTTTCACCGTGTAGTCCATGCCCATCGTGCGGGCGGCGTACCAGGTGACGTCACGGGACGAGTTCGTCATGAGCTCGCACCCGTTCGCCTGCACCGGGTTGGTGCCCGCCGTCCGCCACCCCGCCAGGTTCGACTCGAGCCTGCCGTCGAACGCGCTGGTGTAGCCGGGTTCGTTGACCGGCGCGGCGCAGTCGCCGCCACCGACCTGTGCCCCGCCGACGAAGTAGCCCTGGGCGTCGAGCGAGACGAACGAGCTGCCGCGTTCGTTGCGCACGGCCACCTTGCCGCTCGCGCCCAGCGGCGTGAACGCGGTGGTGGACAGGCGTTCCCGCTGCCTGGTCGTGATCGCGGAGGCCGGCGAGGTGCCGATCTCCGCCGGTGCCACCGACAGTTCGGTGCCGAGCAGGTCGTCCTGCACCGACGGCATGAGCACGGCCGAGGTGGCGTTCGCCGGGATGCCCGCGGCGCCGGTCACCTGGAACGTGGTGGTCTCGCCCTGGCCCAGCGGGGTGGTGCGGCCGCCGGTTCCCGTGGCGGTGTCGGCGATCCGGGTCGCCTCGGTCAGCGGCACGTACCGCGCTCCCCCTCCACCGGCGACGAACCAGCCGAGGATGTCGACCATCGCGTGCACCTGGCCGATGCCGTTGCGCAGCCGGAAGTTGCCGTCCGCGCCGATCGTGACGATGGCGGTGTTGGAACGGCGTTCGTTGCGGCCGACGTTGAGCGAGGTGCCCGAGTTGTCCTGGGCGTAGAGGCCGAACCCGGTGCCGGTCGTCGACTCGCTGCCGGTCAGGTTCACCACGACCGCGGTGGCGTTGTCCGGAATGCCGTTGGCACCACGGGCCTTGATGAGCTGCACCTCGCCGGAACCGAGCTTGGTCGCGCGCGGGCTGCCGTTGTAGCCGCGGGTGTCGAGCACGCGGACGGGCTGCGGGCTCGCCACGTACGTCGAGCCCGCCGTGGGGCTGAAGTAGCCGAGCATGTCGAGCTGGACGTTCACCGGACCCGCCCCCGCCCGCAACCGGATGGCGCGGTCAGGGCCGATCTTCGCGACGACCAGGGTCGACACGTACCCACCGCCCGGCCGCACGCGCACCGTCGCGGCCTTGGACGTGGACGACGCCGGGTCCGTGGGGAAGACGTCCATGCCGCTCTCCACCTCGGACGACCCGTCGGTCTTCGCCGCCAGGTTGAACACCACGGCGGTGGCGTCGTTGGTGATGTTCGGGACCGGCAACGTGAAAACCTCGTTGGCCGCGTACGTCCTGCCCTGGATCTGCACCGACGTCTGCAACGGGTTGTAGGCGGAGCCGGTGGTGGCCGGAGGGTTGCTCGGCGATCCCATGGCCAGCACGCCGCTGCCCCACGTGTTGTCGTTCTTGTGCGGGTTGGTCCGCGCCTGCAGCTCGGTCTGGATCTGCGAGGCGTCGAGCGCCGGGAACGCGCCCTTGAACAACGCCGCCGCGCCCGCCACGTGCGCCGCCGCCGCGGAGGTGCCGTAGAAGCCCTCCTGGCCGTACATCGTGGTGGTGACCTTGTCGAACCCGATGATGTCCGGCTTCGTCCTGCCGTCGATCGTCGGACCGCGGCCGGAGTAGGTCGGCACGACGCCGGTGCCGGGGTTGGTGGAGCCGGCCGCGATCACGTACGGCGAGGTCGCGGGTTCGGTGATGCTGCCGGCCGGGGTGTTGAACCCGAGCGGGTGATCGTTGTCAGGGACCGCGGCGAAGAGGTCGAGACGGGTGGTGAACTTCGCCGTGTTGTTCTTGAGGTAGATCCAGTACGGCTGCGAGCTGGTGGTCGGGTTGGTGAACGTCACCTCCTCGGTCGGCAGGGCGCCGCCCACGACGTCGCGCTGGTTGTTCAGCGACGACGCGATGATCTGCGGATCGGACGGCCCGGTCGGCGCCTGGGCGCTCTTCATGACGTAGAGGTCCAGGTCCTCCGTGGACTTCGGCCACGCGTCCCAGCGCAGGCCGATCGTGGCGGTCTTGCCGGCGCCGAGCGTGAACCCGTTGTTCTGCGCCGAACCGCTGAACTCGACGAACCCGTCACCGTTGGCGTCGGTGGCGTTGCCGCTGAAGTGGTTCTGGCCGAGGTTGCCGGCCGCGACCGACCACAGCACGCCGGCCTGACGCGCCTGCCGCACGACGTCGGCGGGGCTGCCGGGCTCACCGGTGCCGTCACCGCGCCCGGAGGTCAGGAACCCGATCGCGGCGGTGATGACCTGAACACCCTGCTGCCGCAACCAGTCCGTGGCAGGTCCGAAGTCCAGCGGCCCGTCGATGCACGCGAGGAAGAGCTTCGCGCCCGGCGCCATGTCGTGCACGACCTCGGCGACCGCCGTGCCGTGCTCCTCGTTCTTGGTGGCGTCGTGACAACCGGTGTTGTTGACCTGCACGTCGGCGGGGATGTCACCCTCGCCCTTCGCCTCGTCCAGACGCGAGAACCCGACGTCGATGACGCCGACCTTCACGTCCTGCCCGGTCTTGCCCGCCGTGACCCACTGCCGGGCACCGGAGGCGTCGAAACCCTCGGACAACGCCATGGGCACAGCGCGTTGCGGCCGGCGAACGTCCACAACGGACTTGTTCTTCACCAGGTCGGCCACGCGGTTCTCCGGCACGGCGATCTGCGCGCGGTCGTCCCGCTGCACGGTCACCTCGCCCCCGAGCACCGCCGCCGCTTCCTTGAGCCGGCTGCCCCGCACCTCCAGCAGGACGCGGCCGCGCTTGTCCTTCGCGACCTTCTCCCCCTGGTGCACGGGCAGCGCGGGTCTCGGCGCCGCGTTCACCGGCGCGACCGCACCGGACACCGCAAGCGCGACCCCAACGGTCAGAATGACCGCACGTCGCAGTGTTCTCATCATCGGGTCCATTTCCTAGATCGGGTTGAACTGCGGAATCAGACGGCCTGAGTACCTGGCGAAGATCTCGTGCGTGACGCGACCGGCCAGCAGGTCGAGCAGGAACGCCGCCGCACCACCGGGGTGCTCACCCCACTGCTGGAAGTCGGCGGTGCAGAACACGACGGGCCACCGGTCCGGGTCCGGGTCGGCCGTGAGCCAGCAGAGCTGGTCGCCCTCGATCGTCTCCGACCACGGCAGCAACCCGCCGGCCGCGGGATGCACCGGATGCGGGAGGTCCTCCCGGCACCGCATGATCTCCAGCGACTGCTCCCCCTGGAGGAGCAGCGCCGAGTGTCCTGACGATCCCGGCACCGGGCCGTACATCGCTACGTACGACGAGAAGTAGCCGTTGGGGAACCTCTCCGCGAGGTCCTTGAAATCGGTGGGCAGGCGCAGCCCGAGCTGGGCCTCGACGGAGGCCCAGTGGGCACCGGCGCTGGTCGCGCCGGTCCACCCGGTCATCTCGACGAGCTCGTCAACACTTGGGTTGGCCATTGGGTTTCCCGTTCGGATAGCCGCCCTTCGGGCGTGGGTTCAGGATCTCGGCGTCGCATCTGAACCCGTTGCTTCCTCGTGCGTGGATCTCGATCGAGGTCGGCACCGCCGGGTTGTCCCCGTCGTAGTGCGCCACCACGCGGTAGTACATGCGGGCGTGGAACGTGTTGATTTGCTTGGCGATTTCCATCTCGACGCCGCGCATGTCCGGTGTGTTGACCTCGGCGTCGATCGGCACGATGTTCTTGCGCTCGTGGGTGCCGTGGAACTGGTGACCGATCAGGTGTCCCTTGTGGTGCCGGGTCGGATCGAGGCCGACCGGAGGCTGCGGGTCCTTGCGAGTCTTCGACGGGACAGTGCTGCTGACGCAGGCGGTGCCACCGGTGGCACGCTGGGCGGGCCAACCCCAGGCCTTGCCGGGATACTCGCCCTTGTAGTTGATCGTCTCCATCTCGTCGTTCTCCGCTGTGTCCCCTGTGGACTCGAAGCAGTCCTCCGACTCGTCCTGGAACTGGTCGACCTCGCCCTTCGCATCCCCCGGATCGGGCAGCAGGTCCGAGAAGTCCTGGATCGTCGAGATGATCTCGTGGGCGATTCCGACGAGCACCCCGGTGACCTGGGTGGCGTTCTCGAGGAACTTGCCGGTGAGGTCGAAGATCCTGGTCAGCGGACCGGTCGGGTCGACGGTCGGAGGTGCCGGCACCAGCCCCACGCCCTGCGGCGGGCGCGGCAGCGGGCGGCCGATGAGGTCGACCCACGGCGGTGGCGGCGGGGGCTTCGGCTTGGCGCGTGGCGGAACCACCTTGTGGCCCTTGCCGCGACCGCCGGGTCCGGTGGTCGGCTTGCCGGGGCTCTTCGGGGCGCTCGTCGTGCAGCCGTGCACGAAGGTCCGGCAGTCACCGACGCGGAGGGGCTCCTCGTTGCCGCCCTTCCAGTAGTACGGGACCATCCACTCCTTGCCGGGGCAGACGCGGTGCATCGAGTCGTAGATGGTGGAGCGGCACTCCCCGGCCACCGACGGGGCGTTGCAGATCATCTGGTCGAGGACGGTGGTGACGACGCCGCCGATCTTCACGACCTTCTTCGCCACCTTCCCGGTGGCCTTCCCCGTCCGCTTCATGCCGAGGTCGCAGACGTTGTTGATCCAGTCGTGCCCGTCCGGGTCGCTGTTGGCGATCGGGTCGCCCGCGCCGTACGAGTAGCGGTTCGCCGCCGCGGACGGCGAAGGATCGACCGTCACGTCGTCGCGGCTGACGAACCCGCCCGTCCCCGGCTGGTACCAGCGCGCGGACATGTTGACCGCGCCCGACTCCGCGTCGGTCCAGTCCCCTTGGTAGCCAACGGAAGACGTGTCGCCGGACGAGGCCGTGACCGTGCCGAACGGGTCGAACGTGCGCGTCCCGTCGACGGTGTTGCTCAGGTACCGGCCCGTCACGTCACCGTGCTGGTCGGTGTAGAGCATCCGCGCGACCCCGGCACCCTTGTCCGAGAACGCACTTCCGTCCGGCAGCCGGCTGATGGAACGGCTGCCGTCGGTCACCACCTCGTTCGACTGGCCCGCGTACTGGAACTTCGTGCCGTTGCGGTCGCTGACCCGGTCGAGGCTGTCGTAGGTGTACGACACCCCGCCCATCGCGGTCATGCGGTCGAACGCGTCGTGCTTCGTCGTGGTGGTGGTGCCACCACGGGTCGTCGTCTGCAGCGTGCCGCGGGCCGAGTAGCCGTAGGTCGCGCCGTCGCCGGACGTCAGGCGGTTGCGCTCGTCGTAGACGAACGTCTTGTCCCCCACCGAAGTGCGGTTGCCCGCGTCGTCCCAGCCGTAGGCCGTGGTGGTGGTTCCGCTGGTCCACGACGCGAGCCGGCCGGCACCGTCGTAGGAGTAGGTGTTGCCGTTCTTCGACGTGATCTTGTTGTCGAGGTCGTAGCCGTAGTCGGTGCCGATCAGCGTGCGCGGCGGCACGCCGACGTCGATGGACTGCACGACCCTGTCTTTCGCCGTGCGGCCCAGTTCGTCGTAGGTGATGACGCGGGACGTCTTGGCCGCCACCACGCGGTCGGCGACGGAGGACAGCCTGCCGCCGAGGTCGTAGCCGTAGTCGGCGGTCCGGCCGGTCAGCGGGTCCTGCACCGTGGCGAGCCGGCCGGCCGCGTCGTAGGCGAACGTCGCGGTGCCGGTGACGTCGACGCGGCCGATCATCATGCCGTCGGCGTCGTAGGTGAAACTCGCCTCGCCGCCCGCGCCGTGGGTCTCCAGCAGGTTGCCGCGGTCGTCGTAGCGGTAGGTGCTGTCGCCGTTCGGGCCGCCGGCGGAGCTCAGCCGTCCCGCCGGGTCGTAGCCGAAGGTGCGGTTGTAGGTCGCCTCCGCGCCCGAACCCGTCTGGAGGGTCAGCCTTCCCTGCGCGTCGAAGGTGTTCGCGGTCGTGACACCGCCGGGTTTGCTGGTCGCGACCGCCTGACCGGCCGCGTCGTAGGACGTCGTGAAGGTCGCGCCGAGCGGGTCGATCACCGACTCCGGCATGCCCCACGGCGTGTAGGTGAACGTGGTGGCGTGGCTGTTGCCGTCGACGAACCGGCTGCGGTTGCCGAGCTTGTCGTAGCCGGTCGAGGTGGTGATCGAGTGGTTCGCGTCGACCTTCTCGATCTGCTGCACCACCCGGCTCAGCTCGTCGTAGCCGTAGGTCACGACCCGGCCCTGCGCGCTGGTGGTCTGCACGACGTTGCCCGCCGGGTCGAACACCGTGCTCGACGCCCGCTTCTCCTGCCCGCCGACGACGGTCGCCGCCCGTACGGGACGTCCGGCGAGGTCGTACGTCGTGGCCGCGGTGATGCCCGCCGGGTCGGTGACCGAGGCCTGGCGCCCGGCGATGTCGTAGCCGAATCTGGTCTCGCGGTTGGTGGCGTCCTTTGTGGACGTCACCTCGCGCGCGGCGTTGAACGTCGAGGACGTGACGTGGTTGAGCGGGCTGGTGACGGTGAGCGGGTTGCTCGCTTCGTCGTACCCGGTCGTCGTGGTGAAGAACGCGGTCCTGCCCGACGAGCGGTCGACCTGCGTGCTGGTCACCTGACGACCGAGGTCGTCGTAGGTGTACCTGCTCTCCACGCCGCCCGGCCGGGTCTGCGAGACGAGCTCGCCGACCTTGTCGTAGTGCATCGTGACGACGCTCGGGCTGTCCCCGACCTGCGGCAGCGTCACGGTCAGCACGCGCCCGTACGGGTCGTACGTCCGCTGCAGGACACGCTGCAACGGGTCGGTCGTCTTCACCGGGTTGCCCGCGCGGTCGTACTCGGTGCGGGTCGCGGCACCCTTGATCGTCGTGCCACCGGGCGGCGTGTAGTCGGGCAGCACACCCGCCGTGGCACGCCCGAGCACGTCGCGTTCGGTGGTGGTGACGTTGCCCGCCGCGTCACGGGAGTGCGTGACCTCGCCGAACACGTTGTAGCCCATGGTTTCCGTGCGCTTGAACCCGGCCGTGCGCACTCCGGCGACCCACGCGTCCGTGCCCGGTGAGGTGGTGCGGTACAGCGCACCTGACTGGTCGTACTCGAAGGTGGACTTGAGTCCGCGCCGGTCGTTGCTCTCGACCAGGAGCCCGCGTTCGTCGTAGGTGGCCGAGGTCGACAGCACGGTGGTGGCGTCGACGTAGGTGTCCACCCGCGTCTGGCGGTTCGAGAGGTCGTAGGTGTAGGCGGTCTTCTCGACGCGGTTCGGGTCGGCGGCACCACGGCGTTCGACCGTCAGCGCGTTGCCGTCGGCGTCGTAGCTCGCCGACACCGACCGCTTCAGCCCGGTCGGGTCGAACGTGGTCGTGACGAGGTTGCCCGCCGGGTCGTGAGCCGACGTCGTCTTCGCGCCACCGGCCGCGACCTGCTCGACGAGGTTGCCCGCCGGGTCGTAGGAACGCTGGTCCACCACCACGTTCGCGACCTGGGTCGTAGCCGGCAGATCGTCGTCGTAGTAGCCGTACTTCGTCAGCCTGCCCATGGCGTCGGTGACGAACGCGAGCCGCCCGGCCGGGTCGTAGGACCGCGACTCCAGCGTCAGCGAGGTGGCGTCCGGGTTCTCCGGGTTCACCCCCGGACCGTCGGCGATGCGGGTGAGCGGCTTGCTGAACTCGTTGAACCGCGTGGTCCACCTGGTGCCGCGGACGTCGGTGACCGACTCGGTGAGCCCGTTGTCGGTGTAGGAACGGGTTTCCACGCCCTGGTCCGCGTACTCGGTGCGCACCAGCCGGTCGCTGGCATCGTAGGCGAACTTCGTGGTGCGGGCGGTCTCACCGGGTGTGGTGTCCGCGTACGTCGTCTCGGTCGTGTTGCCGTTGGCGTCGTACTTGTGCGTGGTGACCAACGTGTGGCTCACGCCGGTGACCGCGTTGACGATCGTCGGCGAGGTGATCTTCGAGACCAGGCCGCGGGGCGTGTACTCGTAGGTCGACGTGCCGAGCGTCGCGCCACCCGAGTTGACCTGGCTGACGGTCTTCTGCCGGCCCAGCAGGTCGTAGGTGTAGCGCTGCGTCAGCCCGGCCGGGTCGACGAGCTCGACGAGGTCGCCCTTGGCGGTGTAGCGCCGGGACGTGACCTGGTTCCGCTTGCCGGTGCTGCGGATCAGCAGACCCGCGGGCACCTTTCCGCCGCCCACGGCGTCTTCCGCGCCGCTGGAGTAGGCCGTGCTCTCGGTCGGCGCCGCGGTGAGCCCGTCCGGGATCGGGTACTTCACGTCGGTCGGGCGGCCGAGTGCGTCGTAGCTGTAGGTGGTGCGGAAACGCGTGTCAGCAGGTCCGGACGAACGAGCGTCCGAAGTGGACTCCAGCCGGTCGGCGCGCGGGTCGAGCGGGCCGGTGGGCTTGAGGTAGGTGGCGTAGCTGGTGTTGCACGATCCGGCGGTGCGGCATCGCTTGGTGCTCAGGACGTTGCCGCGTTCGTCGGTGGTGAACTCGGTGCGGTGGTTGTTCTCGTCGACGGTCGCGGACGCGAAGCCGGAGGTGTTGTACTCGATCTTCGCGGTGGCGTTGTCGTGCGTGCGGCTGACGAGCCGGCCGCCGTTGTCCGCGTCGAACGTGTACGTCCACGCCCCGTAGCCCGCCGGTCCTCGCAACACGGCCGTGCGCACCGCGTCCTGCCGTGCGGGGGTGTCCAGCTGCCAGGTGCGGCCCTCGTGGTCGGTGAGGCTGCGGACTCGGTCGTTGACGTCGTCGTAGGTGAGGGTGACGTACTTGCGGTTGTCCTGCGGCAGCAGGTGTTCGGTCAGCTCGTCGGCCGACTTGGCCGCCTCGAAGTGCTGGCTGACGGCGTGCGCGCCCAGCGTGTGCTGGTAGACCGCGACCTCGTCGATGGCGCCGTTGAAGTAGAAGTCGGCGTTGTTGCCGGCGGGCCAGTCCTTGCCGCTGCCGCCACCGAGCGTCAGCCTGCCCTGCTTGGCGTGGTCGACGTACCCGGCGAGCGTTCCCGCCGCCGACCCGTCGAGGTACAGCGTCTGGGTGTTGATCGCGGCCGAGAGCACGACGTGGTGCCACTGGCCGTCGTCGACCTTCCTGGTGGTGACGATCTGCCTCGGCCCGGAGGCGTTCTGGCGCGCGAACCCGCCGTAGAGCAGGCCGTCCGTGCCGACGTAGAGGATCGGCGTGGACGTGCCCGCCGCCGTGGGGAAGCTCTGGTCGGCGTAGCTCAGCAACGTGCCCTCGGCGGTGGTCTTGAACCACAGCTCGGCCGCCAGCGACATCGTCTGGTTGGTGATGTTGTCCGGCAGCGTCACGTAGCTGCTGACGCCGTCGAACGTGCCGGACTTGTCGGAACTTCCCGCCAGCGCGCCGTCACCGCCGAGCACGACGCCGTGCCGCTGCCCCGCGTCCGTCCCCGGCCTGCGGGCCGCGACGCTCGCGAACGTGTCACCGCTGGTCTCGCCGAGCCGCCAGTAGCCGTACGGGCTGTCGTCGAGCACGGAGCTGCGGTAGTGCGATCCGGCGCGGTACTTCAGCGTCGTGCAGGCCTGGCCGGGAGCGCAGGACTGGGTGAGCTTGTCGCCGTCGTAGGTGTAGGTCCAGGTCAGCGGCTGGCCGCCGGTCTCGGGTGCCGCGGCCGACACCGACGAGACGTGGTTTCCCTGCCAGGTCAGCGCGAGGCTGCGGCCGCTGGTGTCGTTGGTGATCGTGGTGACGTGGTCGTCGGTGTCGTAGGTCAGGGTCTCGGTGAGCCCGGCCGGGTCGGTGATCGTGACGAGCCTGCCGAGGATGTCGAACGTCCACCTGCTCGCGCTGGCGTCACGCAGCACGTACTGCCCGGTCGCGGTGTTGAGGACCAGTTCGGCGTTCTGGCCGGACGGTGGCGCGAAGCTGCCGTCGGGGTTGCGCCCGAACCTGCCCTGCCGCCCGGTCGGGTAGGTGATGACGACGTTCTCGCTGCCGTCCTGGTCCTTGGTGAGCCGCATGTCCACTCTGGACGACCAGCCGACGCCGAACGCGGTGTCGCGGCGCGGGTCCAGGCTGTTGTAGGTGCGGCCGACGGTGAGGTCCGGGCCGACGGTGTCGACGTCGGCGTCGGCGACGACCGCCGAGTAGTTGCCGATCTGCGGGTCGAGGCCGGGCCCGATCGTGGTGCTGGGGCTGCCCGCGAGGTGCGAGGTGATCTCCGGCTGCTGGGTGCGCGGGGTGAACATGAGCCGCGCGTTGTCCTTGGCGCTCACCCAGAACGGCGTGGCGTCGACGGTGTCGTAGACCTTGACACCCCAGAAGTACGTGCGGTTCCAGAACAACCCGGACGGCGCCCACGACTGCCCGCCCCAGCCCGACTCCTGGCAGCCCTGGTTGAGGTCGGCGTTGGTGCAGACGATGAACTTGTAGGTCAGGCCCTTCCCGGGGTACCTGTCGTCGTCCACGCCTTCCGCGTAGAGCGTCGGGGTGGTCGTCGGGACGATCGCGCCACCGCCGGGTTGTTGCAGGTTCGACGTCGGCGGCGTGTTGCGGACGGTGATCTCGAAGCGGCCGTAGGGAACCCCGTAGGCGACGAAGAAGTCGTTGTTCTGCGGGTTGAACATGGTCAGGAAGACCGAGTAGTCACCGGGGTTGATCGGGTCGATCGGCACGTCGAACAGCGCCGTGGCGCCCGGTGCCACGTTCTGCGCCCAGCAGCAGGCGGTGCGGATCCTGGTGCTGCCCTGGTTGATGATGTAGCCGAACTTCCAGCCACCGCCGCTGGTCCACGTGGTGGAGCCGAAGTTCGTGACTTTGACCTTCATGTTCCCGGCGCGGCTGGCCGACGGGAGCGTCACGTCGGTCACCTCGAACGAGACGCCCTCGGGGACGTAGCTGATCTCCAGGTACGGCTTGTTCGGCGAGTTGACCGACCCGAAGCGCATGCCGTTGCGGTCGGTCTCGTCCGAGGCGCGCAACGCAAGACCGTGCTGCAGGGCCTGGCCGTGCGTCCAGCGGGTCATCGTGTCGTAGTCGAGCGGCAGCTTCTCCCACGCCGCGCCGGGGCACGACGGACCGCCGTGCACGAAGGCCTTGGTGGATAACGACTTCCCGACCGGCGCGCCGGGCCACCGCATGCCGCCGGCGTCCCACGGCTGCGTGACCTCGTAGACGGAGACCGACCGGGCCGCACACGTCGTGCTGTAGGCGGCTTCCACGACGAGCGCGGCGCCGAGCACGAACTGGTTGCGTACGCCGTTGAGCGCGTTGCGGTCGAAGTGCAGGTAGGAGCGGGAGAGCTGGCCGTCGACGTAGCCGGTGCGCAGGTCGATCGCCCCGCTGCCGTTGCCGCTCGGCGTGACGTAGGTGCTGTCGTCGGCGGCGAACGAGTTGATGGTCGGGTCGATCACGACCGGGAACGACCGGGCCGGGTCGCGCAACCACTTCGGGTCGAGCACGACCTTCAGCGCCCAGGTGCCGTCGGCGTTCTTGGCGAGCTCGTAGTTCGTGTCGACGCGCTGCTGTTTGGCGTCCAGCGCGAACCCGCGCGCGATCGATGCGATGACCTTGTCGCCGTCGACCAGTTCGATCGTGCCGTTGACCAGGCGCGGGGTCAGATCGCGCGCTCGCACGGTGAAGCCGAAGGAGGACCTGGCCTCGGCCGAGGCGAGGACCAGGTCCTCCTTCACCCCCCGTTCGGTGGCGGTGAGCTTGAGGTCGACGCCGGGGAACACGGCGGGATAGGTGACCGTGTGCTGGTCGGCGGTGCCGCGGGAGTCGGCGGCGTCGTCGAGGCGGTAGGAGATCCCGCCTTTCTCGAACGCGACGGTGGCGAGCTCGGCGTCACGGGAGGTGCGGCCGAAACTGGTGGCGTGCGGGGAGTTCTTCGGCTGCCACCGGTCGTCGCGCTCGCCGAGCGCGAGGTCGATCGGTGCCCACGAACCGTCGGGCCGGCGAACGTTCGACTGTCCTGAGTGGACGCGCAACGTCCGTGAGCCGTCGGGGTTGTCGAACGTCTCGGTGTTCTCGGTGCGGTCCTGCGGGCGTTCCTTCGCCTTCTCGTCGATCGAAGGCTTGTCCGGCTTCTGCACCACGGCGGGCTTCTCGTGCCTTTGCGCGGTGACGTCCGGCTGCGGCCCGGCGGGAGGTCTTTCCGCGGTGTCGGGCACCGCACCGGGCGGACGCGCCTGGTCGTGCGCGGGCGCCTGCAACGCCGTCGCCGTGTTAGCGGACTTGCTCCGCGGCTCGAGCCCGTCCGCCGACCCGCTGTTCTGCCGCGGCGCCGACGCGGTGGCGCCGAGCGGCAGCGGCGGCAGCACGGGCACCGCGGACGAGGCCAGGCCGAGCACCAGCAGCACCGCCACGAAGGCAGCGCAAACCCCACGCGTTCTCATCCTTCATCCCCCAGCCCCAGGTCGCGACACGCGACCCACCGCCCCCGGACGGCGGGTCGGGGAGATCTTGGGCTCAGGAGATTGGCGAAAGATTGGTTCGCAGGTCAGAGCAGTGTGGCGACGCGCTCCGCCTCGGTCGTGCGACCCTGGCTGACCAGCATCTCGTGTGCTTGCACGAGTGCGGCACGGCCGGCTTCGACGTCGCCCGCGGCGATGAGCGCCTCACCGAGGTGCAACGTCACGTCGGCGCCTCGTGCGGTGTCACCGGCTTCCCGGAGGATCCGCACCGCCTCCCGGCCGAGCTCCACCGCTCTGGCGTGGTCACCGGTCTTGTTGGCCACCAGTCCGAGCGTGTCGACCGCACACCCCAGGCTCTGCATCGCGTTGAGCTGGGTGAACATGTCGATCGCCCGTTCGGTGTGCTCACGGGCGTCCTCGTAGCGCTCCGCCAGCGCGCTGTGCCAGCCGACCGCCGCGTGCGCCTGTCCGATCGCCAGCTGGTTGGTGGTCGTCGAGTACAGCCGGAGCGCCTCGGCCGAGTGCTTGACCGCGGACTCGTAGTCCCCGCGTTGTTCGTACGCGGCACTGATGCCGTAGTGGACGTGCCCCTCCACGATCCGGTCGTCGGACGCCTCGGCGGCGGCCAGCGCGCGGTGGAGGTGGTGCATCGCCTCGTCGTGCCGGTCGAGGTGGGCGTAGGCGTCGGCCACCGAACGGTGCGAGAGGGTCAGGGTTCGCACGTCCATGTCGTCCGCGTGCGGGAGGGCGGCCAGCCACAGTTCCAGACGGTCGGTGTACTTGCTGGTGCGCGTGTGGAAGGTCGTGGTGCAGAAGGCGAGCTGCCACACGCGACTGCCCGCCGAAGGGGCGATCGCCAGCAGGTTCTCCTCCTCGGCGTGGAACCACGCCATGATCGCCGGGGTGTCCCGGAGGTCCTCGACGACGGTGCCGGGTGCGGCTTGCGGCATCTCGATGTCCCTGCGTTCCGGGAACAACCCGCGTTCGCCCGCATGGGCCGTGTGCACGTAGTGGTCGACGAGCCGGTCCAAGGCTTGTTCCGCCGCAACGGGCTGTTCGGCGGCGTAGAGTTTGACCAGGTCGTGCATCCGGTAGCGGCCCGGCACGTGCTGCGAGACCAGGTGCGCGTGCTCCAGTTCGTCGAGCAGGTCGCGGACCGGCGCGCCGAACAGCGACTCCGCGGCGGGCACCGCGATGTCGGCCCCCGGCACCTGACCGAGCAGTGCGAAGAGCTTCCGCGCGTTCGCCGACAACGCGCGCACCGACCACGACAGCACCGCGCGCAGGTTCACGTCGGTGTCGCCGGTGTCGACCGCGTCCAGCCTGGCCTGCTCGTCGCGCAGCTCGTCGGCCAGCGCGCCCAACGACAGTTCCGACTGCACCAGCGCCCGTGCCGCCACGACTCCGAGCGCCAGCGGCAGGCCGGCGCAGTAGTCGAGGACAGCGGCGACGGCGTCCGGTTCGGCCGCGACCCGGCGTTCACCGAGGTGCCCGACGAGCACGGCGCGCGCGTCCGCCCGGTCGAGCACGTCCAGCGTCAGCGGGTAGGCGCCGTGTCCGGAGACCAGCGCTGCCAAACGGTTGCGGCTCGTCACCACGACCCGGCTGGGGCCCGCACCGGGCAGCAGCGGCACGATCTGCCCGGCGTCACGGGCGTTGTCGAGCACGATCAGCATCCGGCGGCGCGCGAGCTCGCTGCGGAACAGCGAGGCCTGCGCGTCGGCGTCCACCGGGATCGCGTCCGGCTCCAGGCCGAGCGCCTCGAGGAACGCCCGCAGCACCACCTCCGGCCGCACCGGCTCGGTGCGCGGGTCGAAACCGCGCAGGTTGGCGTAGAGCTGGCCGTCGGGGAACGCGTCGAGCCGCTGGTGGGCCCAGTGCAGCGCGAGCCACGTCTTGCCGACGCCGCCGACGCCGCCGATCGCGGAGATGACCACCGTCGAGCGGCCGTCGAGGTGAGCGGCCAGCGCGTCGAGCTCGCGCAACCGTCCCGCGAACACCTGCGGCCGTGCGGGCAGCTGCCGCGGCACGGACGACACCGCCGTGGGCAACTCGGCCCGCAGGATCCGTTCGTGCAGCCTCGCCAGCTCCGGACCGGGGTCGGTGCCCAGCTCGTCGGCGAGACGCCTGCGGGTCCGGTCGAACTCGTCGAGCGCCTCGGCCTGCCGTCCGCTGTGGTAGAGCGCGAGCATGAGCTGACCGGCGACCCGTTCGTCGTGCGGGTGCTGACGCCCGAGCTCGAGGAGTTCGGGCAGCACCTCGGCGTGCGCGCCCCGCCTCAGCTGGATGTCGATGTGGTCGAGCACGGCCGTGTGCCGCGCGACGACCACCGCGTGCCGCCGTCCGGCGAACCACGGCGTCTCCAGCCCCGCGAACGGCTCACCGCGCCACAGCTGAAGAGCCGCCCGGTACGCCTGCGCCGCCGCGACGTCGTCCGCCGCCTGC
The DNA here is from genome assembly GCF_000974445.1 of Lentzea aerocolonigenes. Lineage (GTDB taxonomy): Bacteria > Actinomycetota > Actinomycetes > Mycobacteriales > Pseudonocardiaceae > Lentzea > Lentzea aerocolonigenes. Next base: position 71,283 of record NZ_BBOJ01000018.1, on the reverse strand, counting down.
CGCGCCTCGGTCAGCAGCGCCGTGAAGCGGTGCGCGTCCAACGCCCGCGGCTCGTAGTCCACCGTGTACGCCCCGGCCCGCCCGACGATGTCCACACCGCGCAGGATCGTCCGGAGCTTGGACACGTAACTGCGCACGCTCGTCAGCACCGTGCCCGGCACGTGGTCGCCCCAGACCCGGTCGACCAGCTGGTCCACCGTCACCGGACGTCCCGGCTCCAGGACCAGCGCCGCCAGCACCGCACGTTGCCGCGCCGCCCCCAGGTCCGCCACCACACCGTCGACGCGCGCCCTGATCTCGCCCAGGACCTCGAACTCAACCCCCACGGACGCATCATGGCATGCCGAGCGAATTCCATTGTGGACCGTCAAAATGAGACGAACGGGACGTAGAGGTCAGCCGACGTCGAGCACGGCGCGCGCGAACGCCTCCGGAGCCTCCTGCGGCACGTTGTGGCCGATGCCGTCGAGAACCCGGTGCTCGTAACGCCCGCTGAACTGCTTGCGGTAGGCGGCACCGCTCTTGTTGGGCCCGTCGAAGTCGCTGGCGATCGTGATCGTCGGCACGCTGATCACGGGCTTCTCGGCGAGCCTGCGCTCCAGCCCGTCGTAGCGGTGTTCGCCCTCCGCGAGCTGGAGGCGCCACCGGTAGTTGTGGACGACGATCGCGACGTGGTCGGGGTTCTGCCAGGCCGTGGCGCTGCGGGCATAGGTGGCGTCGTCGAAGTTCCACTGCGGCGAGGCGAGCTTCCAGATGAGCTTGTTGAACTCGTAGGTGTTCTGCGTGTAGCCCTTCACCCCGCGCTCGGTGGCGAAGTAGTACTGGTACCACCAGCCCAGCTCGGCCTGCGGGCTGAGCGGCTCCTGGTTCTGCTCCAGGTTGACGATCAGGTACCCGCTGACCGACACCAGCGCCCTGACCCGCTCCGGCCACAGCGCCGCAGTGATGCACGCGGTCCGCGCACCCCAGTCGAACCCGGCCACGGTCGCCTCGCGGATCTTGAGGGCGTCCATGAACGCGATGACGTCACTGCCCAACGCGGCCTGCTGCCCGTTGCGCACCGTGCGCGCGTGCAGGAACCGTGTCGGCCCGTAGCCCCGGAGGTACGGGATGAGCACCCGGCGGCCCCGGGCGGCGAGCGCGGGCGCCACGTCCTGGTAGCTGTGGATGTCGTACGGCCAGCCGTGCAGGAGGATCGTGACGGGGCCGTCCGCCGGGCCGAGCTCGGCGTAGCCGATGTTCAGCAGACCGGCCCTGACCTGCTTGATCTCGCCCCAGGAGGGCTTCGCCGTGGCGGTGGGGGTGAGGAGGGGTGCCGTCACGCCCGCGACCGCCAGTGCCCGGGAGAACTGTCGCCTGCTGATCATGAGATCGACGGTAGGAGTGCGGGTTTGAGGGTCGCGAGCGTCAGGTGACGGTGTCGGGGTACGTCATCAACGCTTTCCCCAACTCCGCGCGCACCGCCACCCCCAGCTTGGGGAAGATCCGGTGCAGGTGCGTGCTCACCGTCCGGTGCGACAGGTGCAGCCGCTCCCCGATCTCCTTGTTCGTCAGCCCCTCCGCCGCCATCCGCGCGATCGTCAGCTCGTGCTCGGTCAGCACGCCGGACCCGTTGCGCGACTCCCCCGACGCCCGCAGCTCCTCCCGCGCCCGTTCAGCCCAGTCGCGGAAACCGAAGGCCGCGAACGCCTCCACCGCCGCCTTGAGGTGCGGGCGGGCCTGCGCGGCACGACGTTGCCGGCGCAGCCACGCGCCGAACGCCAGCTGGGTTCGTGCGCGGTCCCACGGCGAGCTGCGGGCGTCCAGCGCGGCCTGGAAGTGCGCCTCGGCGTCGTCGTCGCCGGCCAGCAGGGCGCGGGCGTATCTCACACCGCTGGCGAGTGCGGGTGAACGGGTGGTGGCGTCCAGTTCCTCCACGATCTTGCGGGCCTCGTCGGTGTTGCCGCTGCGCATGGCGGCCTCGACCAGTTCCGGGAGCACGTACCTGCGCAAAGCGAGCTGATGGGCCGGGTCCGCCGGGTCGTGGACTCGGCGGATTGCGGCGTACGCGTCGGCGTAGCGGCCCTCGCCCAGTGCGGCGAGGCTACGGGCCAGCTGCACGGTCGCCAGCACCGGGCGGGCACCGGCGGCCAGGCCGATGCGTTCAGCCGACGCGGCCAGGGAAGCGGACTCCGCGTAGTCGCCGCGCAGGGCGGCGATCTCCGCCCGCACGGCTTCGGCCAGGCCGCGCATGTACGGCTGGTCCGTCTCCTCGGCCAGCCGCAGGGCTTCGCACGCGACCGGCTCGGCCGCGGCGATGTCGCCCAGGCGGGTTCGGCTCCACGCTTCGACGGCGAGGGCGCGGGCCAGCAGTCCGAACTGGCCCTGGGCGCGGAAATCCCGTTGTGGCGCAACGGAGAAGCGCACGGACTCCGCGAACGCGCCGACCTGGAGGGCCGCGCTGCCGAGCAGGCGCGACGTCACGACGTCGAACGAGCCGCGCAGGCCCGCCACCACCACGTCACCCTGCGACGCCGGGCACACGTAGGCCAGCATCGCGAGCATCCGCGGGTCCTGCGGGTCGATCGGCAACCGGCGCGCCACCGCGGCGATCCGTTCGCGGACGGCGGCGCCCGGCTCCACCCAGAAGCACCGCATGGCGACGCTCCAGAAGATCCGCAGGCCCAGCTCGACGTCACCGTCGGCCACCACGGCCTCGGCCAGCCGCACCAGTTCCCCCGGCCCGGCCGCGCCTTCGCCCACGCCGTCGTCGAACGCGCTGGGCAGCCACGTCACCAGAGCACGCTCCCGCGCCGTGAGGTCCAGCCCGCGCACACCGAGCAGGATCCGCTCGACGTCGGGACGCCGCCCCGCCTCCGCCGCGAGCTCTGCGGCCCGCAGCAGCCGCCGGGCCTGCTCAGACCTGTCGCCCAGCAACGCGGCCCGTTCCAGCGCACTCACCGCGGCCGCCGCACCCCCGCGCCGCAGTGCCCGGTCCGCGGTGTTCTCCAGCAGGCGAGCCACGTTCTCGTCCTTGCCGGTCACGGCGGCGGCCAGGTGCCACGCCCGGCGATCCGGCTCGTCGCTCGCGGCGGCCAGCCTCCGGTGAGCCTCCTGACGTTCCGTTTCGGAGGCCGCCCGCACGATCGCGGACCTGACCAACGGGTGGAGGAACTCCCCGTCCCGGTCGACCACTCCGGCAGCCCGCACTCCGACCCGCGGTCCACCCAGGGCCGCCACCAGCAACTCCGCCCGCACGTCGACAGGCAACGCGAGAACACGCGCCCCGAACGTCTCCTCCAGCGAGTCGCCGCCGAACGGGAGTTCGTTGAGCGCCAACGGGTTCCCGGCGGCCTGCGCGAGCACCCACGACCGGCGCTCGGCGTCCAGCTCCGGCGCGACCGCGTCGAGCAACGCCCGTGCGGCGTCAGAATCCAAGGGTTCCAAGGAAAGCACAGGCACACCCGCGAACACAGGCGCCGAAGCGGTCACGACGAGCACGGCGTCCGACAGCCGCCGCGCGACGAACCCGAGGACGTCCCTGCTCTCCCGGTCCAGCCACTGCGCGTCGTCGACCAGCACGACGGACTTGGCCGCGCTCAACAACTCCAGCGCCGCCAGCCCCACGAGGTGCACCGGTGGCACGGCGCCGTCGGACAGTCCGAACACGACCTCCAACGCACCGCGCCGCACGGTGGACAAAGTGGACAGATCGAGAAACGGGTGCAGCACCTGGTGCAGTCCGGCGTAAGGCAGGTCCTGTTCGGCCTCGACCCCGACGACCCGGTGACCGTTGAGGCAGGACAACAGCGCCGACTTGCCGACACCGGGCTCACCGACGATCTGCAGCGCCCCGCCCGACCCGACCAGCGCGGCCAGCCGCTCCCGTTCCCGCTCACGTCCGACCAGCGACATGACCCAACTGTGTCAGAACGTCCAGACGGCGCGCTTGCCCGGCCTCACGACCAGCGTCGGCCGTGTCAGAACGTCCAGACCGCGCGCTTACCCGGCCCCACGACCAGCGTCGACGCGCCGAGCCGTTCCACGTGCGGCGCCGGGGTGCGGTTCAGCTCGAACTCGACCAGCTTGAGCCCGGTCCGGCCCAGCGGCACCTCGTCGAACCGCATCGTCGTGCCGCCCCGCGTCGCCACGACCGCCCCCGGCTCGGTCCAGAGCACGAACCCTCCCGCCCGCAGCAACGGCAAGGCGACCGCCAGATCCCCGGCCGTGACGGCGACACCGATGAACGTGACGTTGCGCATGAGCCGATCCCGGTAGGTGTCCGGCAGGTAGCGCTCACGGCTGACGTCGCCGGGGAACCGCGGAGGCCCGACCTGGCTGCGCGGGTCGTTGAGGTACTCGTCGCGGTATTCCATGGCCCACGCGCCGAACCGGTCGTACTTCTCCGTCAGGAACACGGCGTCGTACCACGGCACCGGCTTGCCGTCACCGAAGTCGCGCGACTGCAGGGACTCCTCCGGCGTCGAGCCCGCGGCACGCAACCGGGCCTTCAGCACGCCGAGGTCGCCGTCGTGCTCGGTCGAGAGCCCGAGACCGGCCGAACCCGGCTGGCCGTCCTGTCCCGGCACGTCACCGCGGCCGAAGATCTCCAGGTAGGTCTCCTGGCCGCGCAGGTAGCGGGCCGTCCACACCTTGCCGTCCGCACCCCTCGTCGTGCGCACCTCGAAGTCCGCGAACTGCTTGAGGTAGGCGGAGTGCTCGACCGCGTCCGCGGTGGCGCGATCGAAGGTTCCCCAAACGTGGTTGTAGAACAACAACTGCCGGTCTCCTGCCCGGGCCGGCCCGGAAGCGACCAGCACCAGCGCGACGGCCAAGATCATGCACAACACCCGACGAGTCCCCATGGGCCGATCGTATGGCCGACGGCTCAAGCCGGACTCAAGTGAAACAGTGGCGGACTCTGCTTACCAAATGCCGGAGCCTGACCGCGCCAACGCGGCCATCCGGTCCCCCGCCGGTGACAGTCCCGGGATCCGCCTCACCTCGCCAGCGCAGCCATCCGATCCCACGCCGGCGACGACCCCCGCCGCCGACAGTGCCAGGACCCGCCTCACCGCGCCAGCACGGCCATCCGATCCCACGCCGGCGACGACACCCCAGCCGCCGACATCGCGAGCGAGGTGATCTCCGGATCCGCCACCGGCAGCGGCGGCCGCGACGCCAGCCACGCCGCCGCGCGCCTGGCCAGTGCGGGCAGCCGCGGGTCGTCGGGCGACCAGCCGAACGCCTCGTCGTAGGCCAGGTAGATCTGCCCGAACTCGGGATCGGCGAGCGCCTCGGCCTTGTCCGCGAGCCACATCGACGCCTCTTGCGGTGCGACGGTCTGCATGAGCACCCAGACGTCGCGTTCCATCCGCACGCCCCGCTCGCTCACCCCGAGCGCCCGCAACCGTTCCAGCATCGCCGCGGCCTCCTCGGTCAGGAACAACCCGTTGCCAGCCTTCAGCCGGACGACCCGTTCGCGCGCGAGCCGGATCTCCTCCTGCCGCAGCCGCAGCGCCTCGTCGATCTCGGTGATCGCCGAGGCGAACTCCTCCTCCCCCGCCGCGAGCAGCTCCTTCACGCGGGCGAGCGGCACACCGGCCTCGGCCAGCGTGCGGATCTTGACCAGGTCGATCGCGTCCTGCGCGCGGTAGCGGCGGTAACCGGAGTGGTCGCGCTCGGGTTCCGGCAGGAGCCCCACCTTGTGGTAGTGCCGCACCGCCTTGATCGTCACGCCCGCGTACCGGGCGAGCTGGCCGATCGTGATCATCCGCGCATCATCGCACCCGGCCGAACATCCGACCGGCGAGATCGACGCCGATCACCACGCCGTCCGAGTCCCGCGTGAAGAACCCGCGCTGGCCGGTGAACGCGCCGTCCGTGATCACGTACTCGTCGCGCGGCAGCAGCCCCATCGGGAACGGCGCGTGGTCGGCAGGCAGCTCCACCTCCGCGGACTCCCTGATCTCCGGCCGGATCAGCACCTCCAGCACCAGCCCCTCGCCGGTGTCGCCGATCGTCATCACCATCGCGTCGTTGTCGTAGTGGCCCGCGACCTCCTGCGCCGCAACGGGGTTGTACGGCAACGGCGCGGGATCGCGGTCCAGCACACCGATCCACTCCTCCAGCGCCCTGCGCACCACCGCCTGGTTGAACGGAATCCCGTCCGGGCCCTGGTTCGCGATCGACACCACGGCGAAGTTCCTCGACGGCACGATCAGCAGCTCCGCGAACTGGCCGTTGGACGAACCACCGTGCCCGATCGCCGGAACACCGTCGATCTCGCGCAGGAACCAGCCGACCCCGATGGCGTCACCGAGGTTGCTGCCGCGCAACGACGCCGTCGGCCGGCGCATCTCGGCGAGGTCGATCCCGTCCCCGTCGCCCAGGTGGAAACGGGCCCACGCGAGCAGATCCGCGACCGACGCCGCGATGCCACCACCGGGGTTGTTGGCGCGCCAGTGCCGCCACGGCCGCGCGACCTCGCCCTTCTCGTGCCCGACGGCGAACCTGCGGGTCATCACCGCGTCCCGGTCGAAGTGCGTGTTGCCCAGGCCGAGCGGTTCCAGCAGCAACGCGGTGATCGCCTGCTCGTAGGTCTGCCCGGTGACGTTCTCGATGATCCGCCCGGCCAGGTTGAAACCGGACTGGCTGTACGACGGCCGCTCGCCGACCGGCGCGACCAGCTTGAGCGTCGCCAGCTCGGCAACGTGCCTGGCCAGCGCGTCGTCGCCCTCACCGGTGTCGGCGAGCGTGCCCCAGTCGAGGCCGGACGTGTGGTTGAGCAGCTGCCGCACGGTGAACTCGCGGTCGTCGGCGAGCTCGAGCTCCGGCACGTACTCGCGCACCGGGGCGTCCAGCGAGATCCGGCCGGCCGCCACCAGGCGCATGATCGCGGTCGCGGTGTAGGTCTTGGTCACCGAGCCGAGCAGGAAGAGCGTGTTCTCGTTGACCGGCAACGGGTTCTCGACGCTGGTCACGCCGTGGCAGAAGAAGTGCTCCTGCCCGTCGTGGAAGACGCCGACGGCGGCGCCGGGGATGTCGAAGTGGCGGGCGGTCTCCGCGACGAAGTCGTTGTTCATGACGGAAATGCTCGAACCCTGCCCCTGGGTCAAGGTCAACCCCGGGGCAGGGCGGAGTGGCTCAGGTCACGGCACCCAGTGGTTGCCGGTCACCGTGATCATCACCTGGAGCTGGATGCTCGCGCCGAAGTACGTGTCCGTGGAGATCGGCGTGGCCACCATCTTGTTCCACAACGCGTCCAGCCAGGCCTGGCTGGACGCGTCCGTCGTCGCCGCGACCGCGAACGGCGCCACGAACGCCGCGTCGGAGCCGGCGTTGATCTGCGTGCCGTTGAGGTCGTACCCGATCGCGATCTTGCTCGGGTCGCCACCGGTCTTGCCCTTGATCCACGTGTTGAGCTTGCGGGCCGCCGCCAGCGACTTGGCGTCGCCGGTCACCGCCGCGTCCGCTCCGATGCGCCACGGGTCCCGGCACGCGTTGTACCAGTACTTGCCGTCGGTGGCGGCCTCCTCCAGCATCTCGCCGACCGCGGGCTTCGGCGTGGAGTTGGTGTCCTGCACGAAGTCCGGCAGCAGGCCGGTGCCCGAGGCGTACTTCGACTGCAGCGAGGCGATCAGGTCCTGGTGCTTGGTGCGGATCGTGTCCCACGCCGAGTCTCCGGTGGCCTTGCGGAACGCCCGGAAGTGGTCGGACATCCAGTCGGAGGACCGGGAGCCGTAGTACTTCCTGCTGTCGTCAGGGCCGGACCAGTCGCCCATCAGCAACAGGTTCGTGTTCGGGTTGACCAGGCTCTTCTTGATCGCGTTGATGTTCTTGAGCGCGATCTGCCTGTAGTTGTACGTGCCGGCGCTGCCCCACTGGCGATCGGCCAGCAGCAGCCCGTACGCCGTGTCCATGTCGCCGTCGGTCGCGCTGTCGCTGCCGTTGACGCTCTTGCAGGCGGTGTCCTGCTCGGCGGCCAGCAGGTCGGGGTTGTTGACCGACGGGTGCGCGAGCTTGTACTTCAGCAGGCCGTCGAAGATCTTCTTCGCGTCCGGGTCGGCGCCGGCCATCGTCGCGGTGATCACCATGCCGTAGCCCTGCGCCTCGGCCACGTACGGGAACTTCGCGTCCGGCGAGATGATCTGGTACCAGCCGTTGCCGCAGTTCTGCTTGACGAACGCGGACTTCCACCCCTGGTAGTAGTCGACGATCTTGGCGTCCAGCGTGGACGTGCTGCCCGACGGCCGCAAAATGCCTGCCGCGTACGGGGTCTGCCTGCTGCCGAACGGGTAGCCGAGGCCAGACGGTGGCGTCGTGGTCGTCGTCGGGGGTGTCGTGGTCGTCGTCGGCGGGGTCGTTCCGCCGTCCACGCCGTAGACCTCGAGCTCCCACAACGAGTAGCCGTAGGACGTGCCGCGCGCCGTGCCGTAGATCCGGACATAGCGACCCGAACCAGACAACGTCAGGTCGTCGACGCCGCCGTCACCTGTGGTGGTGGAGTAGATGTCGGTCCACGCCGACCCGTCCGGTGACGTCTGCACGCGGTAGGCCTTGGCGTACGCGGCCTCCCAGTTCAGCTTGACCCTGCTGATGGTGTGGGCGGTGCCGAGATCGACGCGCAGCCACTCGGGATCGTGCCCCTCCAGCGAGGCCCAGCGGGTCGAGGTGCTGCCGTCGACCGCCTTGCTCGCCTCGAACCCGGCCCCCTCGACCGAGGATGCCGTCACCGCCTTGCCGCGGGAGACCAGTGGATCCGCCGCCGATGCACTGATCGTCCCTGCCGCGAGGAGGCCGAGCACGAGCCCGAGCGCTCCCAACGCCAACCTTCTGCCGCCCACGACCGCCTCCAGCAATTGGTTAACAAAGCTGACAATGCGAGTCCGGCGACGGTAAGCAGGTCATCACCCCTGGACAAGAGATACCGACCAGTTGTTGCACGTTCGAACAGTGATCAGTTCCAGACCTGGCGAACCGCCTCGGCGACCGACGCGGCCTGCGCCAGGCCCGCCTCGGCGGCCGGTCGGCGGCGCGCGGGATCCAGCAGGTTCGGCCCGATCGCCGCCAGCGCGGCCTGGTCCGGGCTCACGACGATCGACGGCACGCCGAGCTTCGCGGCCTGCGCCTGCGGGGTCGCCGCCGGACTGGCCGACCGCGTCAACGGCGCCACGACCACGACCCGCGAGTACCCGGCGGCGAGGTCGACGTTGGCCACCGACCGCATGCCGCCGTCCATGTACCGGTGACCGTCGATCGTGACGGGCGGCCACACCAGTGGCACGGCACAGCTCGACGCCACCGCCTTCACCAGCGGCACCCCGCTGTCCCGGTCGAACGCGACGAACCTCCCGTCGGCGGTGTCGACGGCGGTGACCTTCAGGGCGCGCTCCGGCCAGTCCTGAATGGACAGCCGACTCTCGAAGACCTCCAGCCGCGACGCCTCCGACGGCGTGCGGGCCTTCAACGCCGCACGACCCAGCCGGGCGCGCTTGTCGGCCGCGGTTCCCGGCATCAGGTACGAGAGCACGTACCTGACGATCATCCACGGGGTCAGCCGTGCCGGGATCTCCCCGTCGGGCGGCAGGAGCTGGCTCGCGTAGAGGTCGGCGAGCGGGACACCGCCCGCGAGCTGCGTGGCCACCACGGACCCGGCGGACGTGCCGACGAACAGGTCGGCCCCGGCCAGGTCGACGCCCTCCTCGGCCAGCCCGTGCAGAACCCCTGTCTCCCAGGCGATTCCGGTGACACCACCGCCGCCGAGAACCAACGCCCGCTTCTCCGTCACGGTCGTCATCCTAGGGAGTGGGACGGGTTCCTGGGGAATGGTCGCTCTTGGTAACCTTCAACGGAGGCCGAGAAGCGCTGCAACAGGCCACCACGCCTGCCACGCTCGGTCTCGCACCACCACGAAACAAGGGCGCTTCCGACTTCTCGGGAGCGCACGTGGCTGGTCTCAAGTCCCTGCTGAACCAGCGGATCGCCGTGCTCGACGGCGCCTGGGGCACGATGTTCCAGCAGGTGAAGCTCACCCCAGCCGACTACCACGGCACCGAGTTCGGCGACCACCACACCGACGTCGTCGGCGACCCGGACCTGCTCAACCTCACGCGACCGGACCTGGTGCTCGACGTGCACCGGCAGTACCTCGCGGCGGGCGCGGACATCACGACCACCAACACGTTCACCGCCACGTCCATCGCCCAGGCCGACTACGGGCTGGAAGACCGCGTGCGCGACATGAACATCGCGGGCGCGCGGCTCGCCCGGCAGGCCGCGGACGAGTTCGGCGGCCGGTTCGTCGCCGGGTCCGTCGGCCCGCTCAACGTCACGCTCTCCCTCTCGCCCAAGGTCGAGGACCCCGCGTTCCGGACCGTCACGTTCGAGCAGGTCAAGGCCTCCTACGCCGAGCAGATCGCCGCGCTGCACGAAGGCGGCGTCGACCTCCTGCTGATCGAGACGATCTTCGACACCCTCAACGCCAAGGCCGCCATCGCCGCCGCCCGCGAGGTCGCGCCGGACCTGCCGCTGTGGATCTCGGTGACGATCGTCGACCTGTCCGGCCGCACGCTGTCCGGTCAGACCGTCGAGGCGTTCTGGAACTCGGTCGAGCACGCGAAGCCGCTGGTCGTCGGCGTGAACTGCTCGCTGGGCGCCGAGGAGATGCGCCCGCACGTCACCGATCTCGCTCGCCTCGCGGACACCTACGTCGCCTGCCACCCGAACGCCGGGCTGCCCAACGCGTTCGGCGGCTACGACCAGACCCCGGACGAGACCGCGGCCCTGCTGAAGGACTTCGCCGGCAAGGGCATCGTCAACGTGGTCGGCGGCTGCTGCGGCACCACTCCCCCGCACATCAGGGCGATCGCGGAAGCGGTCAGGACCGAGCAGCCGCGCGAGGTCGCCGAACCGCGCAACACCACCAGGTTCAGCGGGCTGGAGACGTTCGAGATCGGCCCCGACACCGGGTTCGTGATGATCGGTGAGCGCACCAACGTCACGGGTTCGGCGAAGTTCCGCAGGCTGATCGAGGCCGACGACCACCAGGCCGCGCTCGCGGTCGCGCTGGAACAGGTCCGCGGCGGCGCGAACCTGCTGGACGTCAACATGGACGCCGACCTGCTCGACGGCGAGCAGGCGATGACGACGTTCCTGAACCTGATCGCGACCGAGCCGGAGATCGCCCGCATCCCGGTGATGATCGACAGCTCGCGGTGGAGCGTGCTGCAGGCCGGTCTGCGCTGCGTGCAGGGCAAGGGCGTGGTCAACTCGATCAGCCTCAAGGAGGGCGAGCGCCCGTTCCTGGAGCAGGCCCGCACGATCCGCGACTACGGCGCCGGCGTCGTCGTCATGGCGTTCGACGAGCAGGGCCAGGCCGACACGACCGAACGCAAGGTCGAGATCTGCGCCCGCGCGTACGACCTGCTGACGCAGCAGGTCGGCTTCCCCGCCGAGGACATCATCTTCGACCCGAACGTACTCGCGGTCGCCACGGGCATCGAGGAGCACAACGGGTACGCCAAGGCGTTCATCGACGCGTTGCCGCTGATCAAGCAGCGCTGTCCGGGTGTGCGCACCAGCGGCGGCATCTCCAACCTGTCGTTCTCGTTCCGCGGCAACGACGTCGTCCGCGAGGCCATGCACTCCGCGTTCCTGTTCCACGCCGTGAAGGCGGGCCTGGACATGGGCATCGTCAACGCGGGCCAGCTCGTCGTCTACCAGGACATCCAGCCGGAGCTGCTGGAACTGGTCGAGGACGTCATCTTCAACCGCCGCGACGACGCCACGGACCGGCTCGTCGCGCACGCCGAGACCGTCAAGGGTCCCGGCCAGAAGCGGGTCGTGGACCTGTCGTGGCGCGAGGCGCCGGTCGGCAAGCGGCTGGAGCACGCGATCCTGCACGGTGTCGTCGACTTCATCGAAGAGGACACCGAGGAGGCACGCCAGCAGCTGCCGAGGCCGCTGGACGTGATCGAGGGTCCGCTGATGGACGGCATGAAGGTCGTCGGCGACCTGTTCGGCTCGGGCAAGATGTTCCTGCCCCAGGTCGTGAAGAGCGCCCGCGTCATGAAGCGCGCGGTCGCCTACCTCGAACCGTTCATGGACGCGGAACCCAAGTCGACGGCCGGCGGCAACGGCAAGGTCGTGCTCGCCACCGTCAAGGGCGACGTGCACGACATCGGCAAGAACATCGTCGGCGTCGTGCTGGGCTGCAACAACTACGAGGTGATCGACCTCGGCGTGATGGTCCCGGCCGCGAAGATCCTCGACACCGCGATCAAGGAGCACGCCGACGTCATCGGCCTGTCCGGGCTGATCACGCCGTCGCTGGACGAGATGGTCTCGGTCGCCGAGGAGATGCAGCGGCGCGGCATGAAGCTGCCGTTGCTGATCGGCGGCGCCACCACGTCCCGCCAGCACACCGCCGTGAAGATCGCCCCGGTCTACGACGAACCGGTCGTGCACGTGCTCGACGCGTCACGGGTCGTCGGCGTCGTCTCCGATCTGTTGGACGACCGGCGCGCGCACGAGCTGAACATCGCGAACCGCGCCGAGCAGGCCCGGTTGCGCCACCAGCACGAGAACCGCAAGCAGCTGCCGTTGCTCTCGTTGGAAGCGGCCCGCGCGAACGCGGAAAAGGTCGATTTCACCGAACTGCCGACCCCCGCGTTCACCGGCACTCGCACGATGACCCCGTCATTGGCGGAACTGCGCGAGTTCATCGACTGGACGTTCCTGTTCCTCGCCTGGGAGCTGAAAGGCAAGTTCCCGGCGATCCTCGAGCAGCCGGTCGCACGCGAACTCTTCGACGACGCGAACGCGTTGCTGGACGAAATCATCGCCAATGGTTCTTTCACCGCAAAGGGCGTCTACGGGTTCTGGCCCGCGCATTCGGCCGGTGACGACATCCAGCTCGGCAACGGCGTGCTGATCCCGATGCTGCGGCAGCAGACGCAGAAGCAGGTCTCGCGCCCGAACCGTTCGCTGTCGGACTACGTCGCCCCGGAAGGCGACCACGTCGGCGGCTTCGCGGTGACGATTCTCGGCGCGGACGAACTGGCCGCGAAGTACGAGGCGAAGAACGACGACTACCGCGCCATCATGGTGAAAGCGCTGGCAGACCGGCTCGCCGAGGCGTTCGCCGAGTGGATCCACCTGCGGGCCCGCCGCGACTGGTTCGAGCCGGACGCCGAGCCCGAGCTGGCCGACCTGCACGCCGAGAAGTTCCGCGGCATCCGGCCAGCGCTCGGTTACCCGGCCTGCCCCGACCACACCGTGAAGCGCCAGCTCTTCGATCTCCTCGGCGCCGAGGAGATCGGCGTCGGCCTCACCGAGTCGTTCGCGATGACGCCGGCGGCGAGCGTGAGCGGCCTGATCTTCCAGCACCCGGACGCGAAGTACTTCACCGTCGGACGGCTCGGGCGCGACCAGGTCGAGGACTACGCGCGGCGGTGCGGCAAAACGGTCGCGGAAGTCGAGCAGTGGTTGCGGCCGAACCTGGGTTACGACCCTTCCTGACGCATCCGTAACGTGAAAGCGCTTCCCGTTATTGGCAGGCGTTATCCCGATTTGGTGCCACGCGATGTAGCATCGGCCGCTCCGGAGTTCGATCACCGTCTTCCCTAGCGAGCCCGAGGTCACCCCATGCGAGCTGCGGTGCTGGTGCTGGGCCTGCTCCTGGTGGCCGGGTGCGGTGGCGCCGCCAGGTCCGAGGCGCTCCCGCACGTCGGTTTCGTGGTGAAGCGCACAGGCGGATCGTTCGCGCAGGAGATGACGAGCGGGTTTCATGAAGGCGTCGGCCGCATCGGTGGCGTCAGCGCGACCGTGACCGGGCCTCCTGGGCAGGACGGGCACAAGGAAGTCGAGTTGTTCCGCGATTTGACGCTAGCGGCGAAAGGCGGAATCGCCGTCGCCACGTCGGAACCCGCGCTGATGGCGCCGTCGATCGGTGACGCGCTGAGTCAGCACGTCGCCGTGGTCGGCGTGGACATGCGACTCACCGCGAGTTCCGGCGTGAAACTGCACATCGGTAACGACAACTACGAACTCGGCGAAAAGCTGGCTGACGAGTTGATGCGCCGATTGCCCTCGGACGCGACCGGAACAGTGGTGCTGGGAAACACCGCACCGGGGCTCGCCGGGTTCGACGACCGGGCAGAAGGCATTCGAGGGCGGTTCGCGGAAAAGCTACCGGGAGTACTGGTGCTGGGGCCGTTCGACACGCAGCGCGACGACGAAGCGAACCGGGACGCGTGGCGCCGCTTGGTCGCCGCGAACCCTGACGCCCTCGCGTTCGTTGGTACGGGCGACTGCGACGGCGTGAACCTCGCCGCGCTCAGGACCGAGAAGTCGGCGAGGTGGCTGGTGGGCGGTTTCGGGGTCGACCCGAGAACGTTGCAGGCGGTGCGGGACGGCGCGATGGTGGCGACGATCTCGCCGGAGCACTACCTCAAGGGTGCTGTGGCGGGCTGGCTGCTCGCCCGGCACGCGAAGGACGGGGCGGCGTTACCCGAGGGCTGGGTCGAGACACCCGGCCTGACGGTGACCACCGCGAACCTCGAGAGGATCCTGCACCGGCAGGAGTCCGAGAAGGCCCGCAAGGAGTTCTTCCAGCCGCAGATCGACAGCTTCGTCAACGACCCGGCGAGCTGGGTGCGACCGTTGGAGCAGGCACGGTGAGCTTCTGGGAAGGCCGCGCCACCGCACGGGTGGCGACGGCGGGACTGACGGCCGGGCTGCTGGTCCTGGCGGGACTGGCGCTGTGGAGCAGCGTGAGCGCGCAGGCCACGACCGCGCACGTGCGGCAGCTCAACGAGACCAGCGAGCGGTGGAGCCGCGTGCTGGAGCACATCAACGTCGCCGACAACGCGTTGCGCGACCTCCAGGCCAAGCGCACCGAACAGACCGTTCAGCCGTTGCAGAACTCGGTGGGCACCGCACGCGGTGAGCTCGAGTGGCTCAGCGCCAACGGCACACCGTCCGACGCCACGGCCGCCGCCAAGCTGCTGCCGTTCTACGACCAGACCACGGACATCCTGCGCAAGGTGATCGCTTCCGGCGACCCGTTGCAGGCCGACCAGGCGGAGCTGGCGCACTCGTCGTTGCGCCGCCAGATCTCCTCCACGATCGGCACGAAGAGGCTCGACACCACCGAGTACCTGCGGGCGGCCGACGAGCAGAACGCGCGGCTGCGGATCGCCCAGATCGTGGCGTTCGTGCTGGACGCGTTCCTGGTCGCGCTGTTCGGCATGGTCCTGCTCGGCCACCGCCGCAAGATCCTGCGTCAGGCCGCCAAGAACGAGCACGAGGCCCACCACGACGCCCTGACGGGGCTGGCCAACCGGACGCTGCTCGCGCGGCGGATGGACCAGGCGGTGCTGAAGGCGCGCAAGAAGGACGAGCCGCTGGCGTTGCTGATCGTGGACCTGGACAGGTTCAAGGAGGTCAACGACTCGCTCGGGCACCACTGCGGTGACCTGCTGCTGCGCCAGGTCGCGAACCGGCTCTCGTGGGCCGTGCGCGACACCGACCTGGTGGCGCGCCTGGGCGGTGACGAGTTCGCCGTGCTGCTGCCCGGCGTCGGCTCGGCCGAGAACGCCCGCATGGTCGCGGACAAGATCCTGTCCGCGCTCGCCATGCCGGTGACGCTGGAGGGCCTGGAGCTGGAGATCGCCGGCAGCGTCGGTGTGGCGCTGTGCCCGTCCGACTCGGGCGACGGCCACGAGTTGCTGCGGCACGCGGACATCGCGATGTACGCGGCCAAGCGCGAGAAGTCCGGCGTGGCCGTGTACGACGCCCGCCTGCACGAACGCGGCGCCGCCCACCTGACCGCCGTCACCGAGCTGCGGCACGCGATCGACCGCAACGAGCTGTTCCTGCACTACCAGCCCAAGGCACTGGCCGACACGGGCGCGGTGTGCGGTGTCGAGGCGCTGGCCCGCTGGCAGCACCCGACCCGCGGGCTGGTCCGGCCGGACGAGTTCATCCCGATCGCCGAGGAGAACGGCCTCATCGAGCCGCTCACGCGCTACGTCATCGACGCGGCGCTGCGCCAGTGCCGCGTCTGGCAGGACGCGGGCTGGGAGGTCCCGGTGTCGGTGAACGTGGGCGCGGCCTGCCTGCACCACACCGAGTTCCCCGGCGACGTCGCCGACCTGATCAAGCGGCACGGCCTGCCCGCGCGACTGCTGACGCTGGAGATCACCGAGTCCGCGATCATCTCGGACCCGGACCGCGCGGTGGAGGTCCTGCGCGGCCTGACCGAGCTCGGCGTGCGGCTGTCGATAGACGACTTCGGCACCGGGTACTCGTCGATCTCCTACCTGCGCAACATGCGGGTGCACGAGATGAAGCTGGACCGCTCGTTCGTCACGCACATGTGCACCGACGCGGGCGACAGCGCGATCGTGCACGCCCTGGTGGCGCTGGCCCGCAACTTCGGGTTGCAGGCCGTCGCGGAGGGCGTGGAGGACCAGGACACCTGGACCGCGCTGGCCGAGGCCGGGTGCGACGTCGTGCAGGGCTACTTCCTCAGCGAGCCGTTGCCCGCCGAGGAAGTCGTGTCCTGGCTAGGAGATCGGGCGGCGGCTCACGCGTAGGGTTCCGTGTCGCGCCACTGGTTGATGAACGGCTGCATGAACTCGACCATGGCGGGCAGCTGGTCCGCGCACGACAGGTAGGCGATGACCCGGATCGCGCCGACGGCGTTGACGAACCGGAGCACGTCCTTGTCTAGTGCCCGCAGCCCGTTCTTCGCGGCGCCGCGGTCGTAGGCGGCTTCGTGCTCAGGGCCGAGGCCGCCGAGGTCCCACTCGACCGGGCCCCGCGTGACGAGCTCGAAGTCGGAGAACAACGGACCGTTGGTGCTCGCGAAGATGTTGGCGGGCGGCGAGTCGCCGTGGACGGGCTGGAGTTCGACACCGGGGAACGCCTTGCGGAACTCGTTCTCGTCGGTGACGAGCGGTTCCAGCACCTCCCATTCCTGCTCGGCCCGTCGCAGGTCTTCGGGAGCGACGACCGGCGACGGCTTCAGGTGCACGACCACGGAGAACAGCTCGTAGAGGACCTCGCCCTCGGTGATCTCCAGGCCGAGGTCGCGACCTGCTGCCACGGCGGCGTTCCTGGCCGCCGCGGTGCGGTGGGCGATGTCTCCGGGGGTCGCGAAGCCGGTCATCGCACGATCGTGTCACAACCGTCGGAGGCCGCGCAGATCATTTCTCCTCCGGCGCTCGGACCTCCGCGCTATGGTCGGGGGATCGAGCTGATCTTGGGGGATCACGTGCCGCGAAAACATTCCTGGGCTGACGCGCATCCTGGCGACGAACCGTTCCTGGGTGAGATCTTCTCGCTCGCGTTCGTCCGCGACGTCGGTCCACTCGACGCGATGGGGCGCGTCGGTGGCCTGCCGGACACCCTGGCGGAACGCACGCCGAAAGAGATCAGCGCGTTGCACGACTACGACCACGGCTATCCGGAGGTCGTCTGCGCGCTGGCGTCCGGCGAGTGGACGGTGCTCGTCCAGCCGACGGGGTTCTGGCTGCAGCTCCTCGTGGACGCGCTCTCGCGGGGCACGGAGGCGATCGCGTTCGTGCGGCACGACTACGCGACGTCGAGGTTCACCCACGCCGTGGACGGGGAGATCGTCACGACCTTCCACCTGAACTACCCGGACCACCGCGACGGCACGGACCCGGACCGCCACCTGGACCTGATGCGCGACGCCGGGTTCGACCCGGACGACGACGAGGGCCAGTACGGGGAGGCCATCAGCCGGGCACTGCGGCTGGCCGAGCTGATCACCGGGGTCGCGCCGACGTTGGGGCAGCTCACCGGGCCGTTGCCGAGCATGCACTTCGACCACTGGTTCAGCCGGACCCGGCCGTCGGGCGGCGCCGAGTCCGTGGAGGAGATCGTCGCGGAACTGGGCGTCGGCGACACGCCGGGCCTGGCCGCGGCGATCGCGGCGGCCGCGCGGGGCGAGCCCGTCGTGGTCACCCCGGACAGCGAGCTGGGCCGGCACGTGCGCGAGTGGTCGGCGACGGCCCGGCGAGCGAGCTGGTCGCTCAACGACCCGTGGGCGCGGTCCCGGATGAGCGACGAGGAACGCCGGCACGGCTACCGCCTGGGTCACCTGACCCAGGCGCTCGCCACGAAGTTCCGGGCAGATCTCGCTCAGTGATCGCAGCAGACGTGCTCTGACCACTCCGGTTCGTGCCACCAGTGCTCGTTCTTCGCGGACGGCAACGGTTCCAGCGCGTCCACAGTGGACCTGAGCGCGGGCTGGTTCCGGTAGGGCGCGAGCAGGTCCTCGATCTCGTGCAGGCGCCCGCCGACCATGACCTTCCGCACGTCCGCCGCCGCCTTGATTTCCGCGAGCGGGTCGCCGGAGACGAACGAGATGTCCGCCGGCGCTCCCGGCTTGATCGCGCCGATCGGCAGGCCCAGCCAGCGAGCGGGGTTGCGGGTCGCGGTGATGAGCGCTTCCCGTGGTGTGAAGCCGTACTTCACCATCGCGCGCAGGTTCATGTGCGTGGCCGTGGCAGGGGCGTCCAGAGGTGCGTCCGTGCCGCAGATGACCAGGCCGCCGCCGCGGTGCACGGCCAGGGCGAACTCGACCCAGTTGCGCAGCACGTAGGCCGACGAGGTGCCGCCGCCGCTGTTGGCGTCGGCGAGGTAGCGCTCGTATTCCCACGGCGGGAACAGCACGCGGGTGCGTTCGTCCAGGGCCAGCGACTTGTCCTCGGCGAACAACGCCCGGTTGTGGAACAGGGTGGGCGTCATCGACATGCCGGAGCTCGTGAACAGCGACACGACGTCCTGGTACGCCTTGCCCTGACGGGTGACGGTGTGGGAGTAGCCGAGGCGGTTGGTCGCGCCGACGTGCTCCATGCCGTCCATGCCGAGGTTGGCCGCCGGGTAGAGGTAGTGCGACGACAGCGGGACGCGGGACCGTTGCACGGCGGCGCGTTGCAGCTCGACCGGCAGGCGCACGTAGGTCTTGATCATGTCGTAGCCGAGCTCGTGCGCGCGGCGCAGTTCGAGGTCGAGCTGGGCCTTGGAGAGCGTCGGGCGCATGAAGTTGTAGTAGACGCGGGAGCCGTCGACGGCCTCGCCGGTGGCGTAGAACCTCGGCCCTGTCAGGGTTCCGGCGGCGAGGGCCTCGCGGGTCTCGACCATCTGGTAGACCGGGTCGCCGGGTGAGCGGACCGTGGTGATGCCGTAGGCGAGCCAGACGTTGCCCTGCCGCGCGCCCCACTGGCGGCCGCGCAGGTGCCAGTGGTTGTGGGCGTCGATCAGGCCGGGAATGGCGGTCAGTCCGGACGCGTCGACGTCGGCACGGCCGTGCTGCGGCCGGATCTCCTTGACAGAGCCGTTCTCCACGACGATGTCGACGTTGCGCTTGAGCTCGTGCGCCTCGCCGTCCCAGTAAGCACCGACGCGGACGACCTTGCCTTCCGGTGCCTTGGGCTTGGCCCAGTTGAGGTTCACCCGGATCGTGGAGGTCCTCCCGTCCAGAGTGGACTTCCGCAGCCTGCCGTTGTTCAGGTACACCAACGCGTCGTCGCCGTGCCACGCCAGTGAGTCGGTGACCTCGCGGGTGACCTGGCGCGGCTCACCGGTGAAGGTGCCCTTCGCGTCGACGGGCACCACCCACGCGACGCTCTCCACGACGAACGCGATGTGCTTGCCGTCAGGCGACCACACCGGGCCGTCGTCGCCGCGTGTCGCGATCGAGCGGAGCGGCATGGGCTCGGTGTACTTGAGCTCACCCGAGTCCAGGTCGACGGAGAGGATCTGGCTGGTGCCCTCGCGGAAGCGGCGCGAGAACGGCTTGACCGCAGCCAGCGCCACGACCGTGCCGTCCGCCGACCACGTCGGGCGGCCCGGCTGGAACAGCGTCGGGGTGATCTGCCTGCGCCCGGCGGCGTCGGCGACCCAGACCTGGCCGTCCTGGTCCACGTAGGCGACCTTGGTGCCGTCCGGGGAGAACCGCGGCGTGGTCTGCGCACCGGGGGAAGGTGCGAACTGCTTGTCCTCGCCCGTTTTCAGGTCGCGGACCCACAGCTGCGCGACGCCCGTGCGGTCGCTGGCGTAGACGAGCTCGGTGCCGTCCGGCGAGAAGTCCGGGTCGGAGTCGAAGTACCTGCCGTCGGTCAGCTTGGTGACCTTGCCGTTGCTCAGCAGGTGGATCGCGTTGAGTGCCCGGAACGCGATCTTGCCGTCGCTGGAGACGACCGGTCCCGCGATGCCCTTGACCGGGCCACCGCTGAGGTTCCTCGTGCGGTGGCGCTCGACCTTGCGCACCGGAACCGACACCTCGAACGGTATGTCCTTCGTGGACCCGTTGGCGCGCAACCGAATCTTGCCGTCAGCGGTGTAGAGAACGCTGTCGCCGTCCCACACGGGCGCGAACCCGAAGACGTCCTGACCCGTCACCACCGCCGTCGACCCGAGCATCAGATCAGCCTGCCCAGGCCGCATCACCGTGTAGCTGGGCTGGTCGCCTGGCCCGAACGCGGCACCGAACAGCTGCGCCCCCGCGGGTGCCGTGACCAGCTTCTCGCGCTTGCCGTCCAGGGACACGACCTCGACCGCCGCGTTCCCGGTGATGAAGATGATCCGCTTGCCGTCCTTCGACCACTGCGGCGCCGCTGCCTCGTCCGGTGCCCCGGTGAGCTGCGTGATCGCGCCCGTGGCCAGCTCCAGCACGTGCACGCCGTAGCTGCCGCCCCGGTCGCTGACGAACGCGATCTTCGTGCCGTCCGGTGAGAACGCGGGCTCGCGGTGGTCGTACTTCCCCCGCGTGAGCTGCTGGAGGCCACCGCCGTCGAACCCGATCACGTACAGGTGGTAGTTGCCGTCCCGATAGGACTGGAACGCGATCCGGTTGCCCGGCCCGAACGACGGCAGCGTGGCGTCCTGCAACTCGTCGGTGAGCCTGCGCGCCTGCCCACCGGCCGCCGGCAGCACCCAGATCGCCGTGACCAGGTCGATCGCGAGCCACCTGCCGTCGGACGACCGCGACACCGAGATGTTGGTGCCCTGCGTCAGCTTCACGCCCGTGCCGGCTTGCGCGGTGCCGATGGTGAGCGTGGACGCGGCGGTGGCGACGGCAGCGGCCTGGCCGGTGCGGGTCAGCAGTTCACGACGCGACAGTTCCATAGTGGCGCTCCCCCGATGTCGATCCCCGTAGGAGATCCACCCTGCCACCGGCCCCGGCTCACGCTATCGGCCATTCGGCGCAGCGTCCACCCGGTGGAAACCTGTTCCTTTGAACTTGTCAGAGCGCCAGCGCGCTGTCGCGATCAGCTGAAGCACCAGCACACTGTCGCGATCGAGCCGGCGGCGCCTGTCGTTGCGCTGAGGCCGACAGCTACAGCGCGAGCGCACCTTCGATGCGGGCCACCATCGCGCCCTCGGAGTCGACCACCACACCGTCGGCCTCGGCCACCTCGCGGCAGATCGCGAGCACCGCGCGCGGGAAGTCCGCGGCGTCCTCCGGCGAGCGGGCCGTGAGCGTCTTCATCGACGAGCGCAGCGCCTCCAGGACCACCGGCTCGATCTCCTCGTCCGTGCCGGCGGGCACGGACGGGCGGGCCGCGCCGAGCACGCCGCGCAGGTCAGGCGACAGGTTCGTGAGAGCGCGCAGGCCGGCGAACCGCTCCTCCAGCACGGGGCCGGGGTCGGCGTGGGAGACCAGCAGCATCGCGCCGTACACGGCGGTGCGCAGCGTCCGGCTCTCCTCGTCGGTGTAGAAGATCATGTCGCCCACTCTAGGTCGTCGGAGTTCTTGATAGGAGGACTCCCCGCGGCCCCGGCGGTTGCGTCACGGGCGTGTGACGGACCTCAAGCGAACAAACGGGGGCCTCCGTGCGTTGAGAGGGTTTGAGCGACTCAGGAGGACACGCATGACGACCACGGTGACCCGGCCCCGCATCACGGTACGGCGGGTGGTCTTCACGCTCGTCCTGTTCACCGTCACGACGCTGCTGTTCTGGGTGCCGTTCGAGGGGCTGTTCGCGGCGAGCGCCGAGTGGCCCGCGCCGGTCCGGCCGATCGCCGCCGTCGTGTTCGTCGCGGCGGCCGTCACCATGATCGCCCTGTTCACCCAGCGCACCAGCGACCGGGCCGCGCGGATCTCGCAGTTCCTGCTCGGCTTCGTCTGGATCGCGTTCGTCTGGACGCTGATCACCGACGTGCTCAGGCTCGCCCTCGCGCTCGGCGGCGTCGAGAACCCGTTCCGCTCCCGCCTGATCGCGGTCCTGCTGGCCGGAATCATCGTCACCGTGACGGTCTACGGCGTCTACGAGGCCATGCGCGTGCCGCGGATCAAGCGCCAGGACGTCACCCTCCCGCGCCTCGACCCCGCGTTCGACGGTCTGACCGTCGCCGTCATCACCGACACCCACTACGGCGCCATCGACCGCGCGAAGTGGTCGCGGGGCATGGTCGACGCGGTCAACAGCCTGGGCGCCGACGTCGCCGTGCACGTCGGCGACATCGCGGACGGCACCGCCGAGCAGCGCCTGGAGCAGGCGAGCCCGCTCGGTGACGTGAACGCGAAGCACCGCTTCTACATCACCGGCAACCACGAGTACTACTCGAACGCGCAGGGCTGGATCGACCTGATGACCCGGCTGGGTTGGAAGGCGCTGCACAACGAGCACGAGACGCTCGAGCGCGGCGGTGCCCGGCTGGTGTTCGCGGGCATCGACGACATCACCGCCGACCACTCCGGCGAGCCCGGCCACACCGCCGACCTCGCCCTGGCCCTGCGCGGCGCCGACTCCGACGCCCCGGTCGTGCTGCTCGCGCACCAGCCGTCGGAGATCCGCAAGGCCGTCGACGCGGGCGTGGACCTGCAGCTCTCCGGGCACACGCACGGCGGCCAGATCTGGCCGTTCCACTACCTGGTGCGGTTGCAGCAGCCCGTCGTCGCCGGTCTGAGCAGGCACAGCGACCGCACCCAGCTCTACACCAGCCGCGGCGCCGGGTTCTGGGGTCCGCCGATGCGCGTGTTCGCACCGAGCGAGATCACGCTGCTGACGCTCAAATCCCGCTGAGGTGCCCGCTGTCGTTGAACCTGACGAGCCGCGGTGACCTGCCGGTCGTGTAGCGGATCACGGTCAGCGCGGCGTTGTCGTGGTTCAGCGTCAGCCGCAGCGCCGGATTCCGGGACCCGCCGATGCGCGTGTTCGCACCAAGCAAGATCACACTGCCGACGCTCAAATCCCGCTGAGGTGCCCGCTGTCGTTGAACCTGACCAGCCGCGGTGACCTGCCGGTCGTGTAGCGGATCACGGTCAGCGCGGCGTTGTCGTGGTTCAGCGTCAGCCACCGCTCCGGCGGTGCGTCGAGCGCCTCTCGGACCAGCCAGCTGATCAGGAACGAGTGCGTCACGACCAGCACCGGGCCGTCGCCGGGCCGCGCGAACCGCGTCTCCGCCTCGTGCGCCAGTGCCGGGCCGCGCGTGCGTTCCGACTCGGGGAACTGGTCGAAGAACTCGTCGTGGTCGGGCACGAAGTGCGGCACGTAGTCACCGGCGGCGGCCTCGACCCGGCAGGGCACGCGCAGCACGCCGGCGATGATCGTCGCCGTCTCCGCCGCACGGGGCAGCGGACCGTGGTGCACGGCCGCGAAACCCGTGCCCCGCAACCGTTCCGCTACCGCCTCGGCCTGCTTGCGACCGCGCGCGGTCAGCCGTGACTCGTCCTTCGTCGCCTCGCCGTGCCGGACCAGATGCAGATCTCTCGTCACGCCGTGCAGTCTGCCTTGACCGCGCTGGCGGCGTGATGGGCGTAGGTGGGTCCGGAGTTGTTCCAGTCCTGACCTCGGGTGAGCAGCTGCACGGTGAGGTTTCCGCTGGCCTTGAACTTCCCCGCGTTCACCCACTGGCCGCGCTTCTCGACCTGCTTGATCGCGAACGACGCCACCGGGGTGCCGCCGACGCCGTTGCGGTCGAAGACGTAGTACACGGTCGGGTTACCCCCGACCTCCTCCAGGTTGCCGTTCGGGACGAACACCGAGACGTCGCACGTGCCGGAGACCGAGAACGTCCACATGCCGTACGCGGAGCCGTCGTCGCGGCGCGCGTCGCCGGACATCGGGATCGACACGAACGTCGAGCCGCACTTGCCGTCTCCGTGGTCGACCCAGCCCTTCCTGCCGTCGCGGTACAGCCCGACGTTGGTGTAGCCGCCGCAACCGGGGCCGGTCGTGAAGGACTTGGCACCGCTGGGCGCACGGTTGCCGTCGGTGGCGGGCGGCGGTGCGGCCGCCGTCGTCGTCGTGGGGATCAGGCCGAGCGCGGACGAGGCGAGCGTCGGGTTCGCGCTGTTCGACGACGACTCCTCCGGCAGGTCTTCCGGTGGCGTGATCAGGCCCGGAATGTAGCTCTGCGAGGGCTGTGCGACGTCCGCGCCGCCGTCACCCGATCCGCCGCTGAACGTCAGGATGGCGACTCCCGCGAGGACGAGGAGTGCGGCGATGGCCGCGATCGCGGCGATGCGGGGCTTGAGCGGGTGGCCCGGCGGCTTCTCCTCCGGCACCGGCAGGTCACCGGCTGCGGCCCAGCGTTCGCGGCCCCTGGCGCGGGCGGCCTCCATCAACGCCGGGTCGGGCGCCAGGTGGCGCTCGGTCGGTGGTTCGTCGGGGAAGTGGGTGGGCACGGAGCGCAGTGTGCCAGGGACAGAGGGCCACCCGAACGCGTGGTTCTTTCACGAACGGGTCATTTGGATGCAATTAACCGCACGCTGTGTAGGCCGCTACGCCATTTCGTTGACGTTCCGTCACAACGATCAGGCGAACGGTGGCATGAAAACTGACTCGTGAGTCAGGCTAACGACCGTGCCGCACCTGCGCACACCGCTTCTGGGAACGTGAACAACCGGATCTTGGACCGCTCCGGCGGGTCACACTTGTGAAACACCTGCGAAACGCGTTGATCTCGTGGCAATTCGCGAGGTGCTTTGCCCGCTGTGGCAGGAGGTTTAGGGTGCCCGCCATGTCAGGTAGACAGGCAGTCGTGCTGCTCGCCGCCTTCGTGGCCGGCTGCGGCACGACGATCCAGGGTTCCCCGGTCCCCGGTCCGTCCTTACCCACGGCGTCGCCATCGCAGACCGTGTCCGTGGTGACGCCACCGCCGAGCAGCAGCAGCGCCGCTCCCCCGTCGTCCGCCGCTCCCCCACCTCCGCCGCCACCGGTCGCGAAGTTCGGCAACCCGAACGGCACCGCCGCCGTCCCACCGGAAGCCGCCGCGGAGGACACCTCGAAGCCCACCCGCGTGATCGGCACCGGTGCGCCCGCCACCTGTACGTCACAGGCCGTGATCGACGCGGTCGCCGCCGGTGGGGTCGTCACGTTCAACTGCGGGCCGAACCCGCTCACCATCCCGCTCGCCGCGACCGCGAAGGTCCGCGCGAAGACCGTCCTCGACGGCGGTGGCCGGATCACGTTGAGCGGCCAGGGCCAGCGCCGGGTGCTCGACCACAACGCACCGAGGCTGGTGCTCCAGAACATCACGCTCGCCGACGGCAACTCGACCGGTGACAGCTCCGACGGCGGGGGTGGTGGCGCGGTGATGGTGCGCGGCGGTCAGCTCAAGGTCGTGAACTCCCGGTTCGCCGGCAACAAGTGCGACACCAACGGTCCCGATCTCGGTGGTGCCGCGATCCGCGTGACCGACTGGGCCGACAAGGTGCCGATCTACATCACCAGCAGCACGTTCGAGGGTGGTGTGTGCTCCAACGGCGGTGCGTTGAGCAGCATCGGTGCGTCGTGGGTGGTGCTCAACAGCCTGATGAAGGGCAACAAGGCCATCGGCCGTGGCGCCAACCCCGCGCGCGCAGGCACGCCGGGAGGTGGCAGCGGTGGTGCGATCTACAACGACGGCAACACGTTCACGCTGCGGATCGCCGGGTCGTTGATCGAGGACAACCAGGCCAACGAGGGCGGTGGCGCGGTGTTCTTCGTCAGCAACGACCACTCGGGCTCGATGTCGGTCGAGGGCTCCACGCTGCGCCGCAACCCGAGCCTCGGGTTCGAGACCGTCAAGGGGATCTTCTACCTCGGCACCGGGGAGAAACCGAAGGTCACCGCCTCGACGATCCAGTGAGCCCGCCCGCGACGAGCAGCAGCACCAGCCCCAGCACGATCTCCGTGAGGGTGAACCCGTAGACCCAGCGGAAACCGAACTGCTGGGACACGCCGAGCAGCACGCCCGAGAGCATGCCGCCGACGATCTGGGTGTTGCTGAACATCGTCGAGGCGCGGCCGGGACGGAAGGGGTCGAGGCTCTGGAAGTACGTGAGGCCGACACCCATCACCAGTGAGATGACGGTGGCGTGCAGCAGCTGCAGGGCGAGCACCTGCCAGACGGAGTCCGTCAGCAGCATCAGGCCGTGGTAGGCCAACGCGATCACCGCGCCCGCGACGACGAGCTTGTGCTGGGACATCCGGTTCGCCAGCGACCCGAACCAGAGGATCATCGGGATCTCCAGCGCCGCGCACAGTCCCATCGCGAGTCCGGCGTCTCCCGCCGTGCCGTGCAGTTCGGTCGTGACGAACAACGGCAGACCGCTCACCGCGAGCCCGACCGAGCCCTGGAGGAACACGAAAGCCGCCGCGACGACGGACATGCCGGCGCGGGACGGCCCGGCTTCCTCCTCGGTCTTCTCCTCCTCCGGCACGGCAACGGGAACCGGAAGCGTGAAGGCGAGCACCGCGACGCCGAGCTGCAGCAGCGCCGTGGCGGTGAACAGGCCGACCCAGCCGGTCTTGGCGACCATCAGCGCGGCCAGCGGCGGCCCGGCCACCCACGCGACGGACAGCAGCGTGCGCAGGACGCTGACCATCATCGACGGACCCCGCGACACCGCACGGCCGTACGCGAAGATCTGCGGGAGCAGCGACGACGTGATCGCCACGAAGACCACGGACGTGCCGAGCAGGAACCAGTAGTCGCGCAGGACGGCGAACAGGCTGTAGCCGATCGCACCGGCGACACCGCCCGCGACGAGCAGGTAGCGGCGTTGCACCCGGCCGTCCGACAGCTTGCCCATGATCGTGCTGGCCACCACGGACGCGAGCGGGCTCGCCAGCAGGAAGACGCTGAGCTGGACCGGCGTGACCTTGACCTCGGTGGTCAGGAACAGCGAGTTGAACGGCATCGCGAACGCCATGGAGACGCCGGACACGACACTGATGACGGAGAGTTGGAGGAACGTGCGGGAAAGGAGCGGCGAGGATGTTCTCTCGCGAAGAGCCGTCACCGCTCCATCGTGCGTCCTGACTCGTGAATCAGGAAACCGGATATCCCATTATGCGGGCAAGATCTCACACGATGACGATCGACCCGTCCCTGCGGTGATCTGCACCACCCCTGAGCAGGCCGGATCCGGTCATCTCGACGACCTGGCAGCCACCGAAGAACATGCTCGGAGCACGGAATCTCGTCACCGGGAGTTCGCTTTCCGGTCGAATTCCCGGTTCGACGTGGAGGTGGTCTCCGCTCAGGTGCAGGCGTGGCGCGTCGACCGCTTCCTGGGCGGGCATGCCGCGGTCGAGGACGTTCACGAGCACCTGCAGGATCGCGCCGCAGATCCGGCTGGAACCGGCGCTGCCGAGCACGAGCTCGGCGCCGCCGTCGTTGGTCACCACGGTCGGCGCCATCATCGACGGCAGCCGGTCGCCGGGCGCGTGGCTGAAGAACCCGTCGGGTGACAGGTCCTCCTCGCCCATCATGTTGTTCAGGTGCACACCGGCGATGGAGATGCCCGAGCCCGCGCCGTTGGTCGTCGTGACCGAGCACGCCGTGCCGTCGGCGTCGAGGACCGAGATGTGCGTCGTGGAGCCGAGACGGTTCAGGTGGGTCTTCGGCGTGGCCATCGCGCGGATGAGGTCCTGCTGCGAAGGGTTGTCCGGCAACGCTTCCAGCATCTGCGTGAGCAACGCACCGCCGGCGGCCGGCGGTGGGTTCGTGTGGATGTCACGGCCGCGGTGCAGCGCGTGCAACGGTTCCCTGACGGCCACCTCGTAGGCCTCCAGGTCCGCTCGGGTGAGATCCCCGCCGTCCCCGCCGATCGTGCCGGCGATCGCGGCCGCGATGTCACCGGTGTAGAACGGCGCGGCGCCGTCCTTGCCGAGCCGTTCAAGAGCTTCGGCGAGCTCCGGCTGGACGAGCAGCTCGCCTTCCTCGAAGGCGTTGAGTCCCGCGCTGTGGGCGAGCGGCAGCAGCAACGTGGTGACGTAGGCCTGGTAGCGGTTGACCCGATGGCCTTCCCTGGCGTGCTTCACCGCGACGGTGACGAGCTCGTCGAGCGGCGCCCGGCCGTAGGTGGCGGCCTGCGCGGCACCGGCGGGCATGCCGTAGGCCGCGACGGATGACGGTCCCACGTGGAATTGCTGCTGCGCGTCACCGAAGTGGACGGTGATCGGGTCGAGCGGGGCCCTGTCGCCGGTGCGGCCGCGGCCGGGGGCCACGGCGGAGAAGTCCAGCAGCACGGGGGTTTCCCCGGCCGGCGCGATCATCATGTACCCGGCGGCGCCGAGCCCGGTCAGCAGCGGTTCGGTGACGCAGGACGTCAGCATCGCCGCGACGGCCGCGTCCACGGCGTTTCCCCCGGCGCGCAGCATCGCCGCGCCCGCCTGTGCGGTGAGCGGGTGGCCCGCAGCGATCGCGCCTCGCACCGTCTACCTCCAGAAAAGTGAGGCAGACAACGGTAGACCTGGTCGCGATCAGCGGGCCACCCGACCCGGCGTGTCTACTTCTTGGTGGCGGTGTAGTTCCGGAAGTTGATGTACGTGTCGAGGATGTCCGACGAGGCGCTCTCCACCGACCGGTAGATGCCCCACTTCGGCCGCACGTAGTCACCTTCGTCCGGGATCCGCACGCCGGAACGCTTGCCCTGCACCGCGATCGGTGCGTTGGCGCCCGTGCCGTTGCGCAGCACGAAACCGACCGTGCCGCTGGAACCGGGCGTGATCGTCCATTCGACCGTGACCCACTTGTCTCGCAGCGGGGCCAGGTTCGTGGAGGCGATGTCCGGTGCGCCGGACGTGCTGAACGCGCGCGCTCGGATCGTTTCGGTGCTACCGCTGCGGCTCAGCGACAAGGTCGTCCACGGGCCGCCGTTGGTGGAGGGTGTCTTGGTCTGGAAGATGTGCGTGAACTTGCTGGTGCCGTGCAACGACGACGGCATGTACATCTCGTACGAGATGACCCACGTCTCGCCGTTCTTCATCTTCAGCGCGTTGCCGCCGCTCACCATGCCCTTGGACTCGGTGCGCTGACGGTCACCACCGCCGGTGGTGTCGCGGTCGTTCTTCCAGATGTTGAACCGGTAGTGGTCGCCCTCGACGACGATGTAGCGGCCCTTGCGTTCGGGGAACTTGTTGCCGCGGTCGACCTCGATGCCCTCGAACGCCCTGAGGCCGTCGGTCGAGGGGTTGGGATGCCACGCGGGCGCTGCCTGCGCGGGGTTCACGGTGACGAGCATCAGGGCGGCAGCGGTGAGAGCCGCCCTGCGGGTGATGCGCGATTCCATCGTTCGGTGCGTCCTTCCTGGCGGCGTACGACAGGGGGAGCACATCGGGCGGCGGAGCGATGTCCTCCTCGAAGGTAGGAGGACTCGCACTGCATTGTCAACCAAAGTGACAGCGAATGACCGAATTTGACAAGATTCATCGGAGCTTGAGCGCGAGCCGGACGGCGTCGGCGCGTCGACCCAGAACCGCAGGCCGGGTGGAGATCCGTCTCCACCTCCGAGGTTGAGCGGCCGGGCGAAACGGGTAATTCGACAACCATGGAGTGGATCACCGAGCTGATGGAGGCGCTGGGATCACCCGGCGCGGGCCTCGCGGTCGCGCTGGAGAACGTGTTCCCGCCGGTGCCGAGCGAGGTGATCCTCCCGCTGGCCGGGTTCACCGCCGGTCAGGGCAAGATCTCACTGGTCGCCGCGATCCTGTGGACGACGGCGGGTTCCGTCGCGGGCGCGTTGGTGCTGTACGGCCTCGGCGCGTGGCTCGGGCTGGAGCGGCTGCGGCGGGTCGCGGACAAGCTGCCGTTCGTCACCGTGTCCGATGTGGACAAGGCCGACGAGTGGTTCGACCGGCACGGCAACGCGGCCGTGTTCCTCGGCCGGATGGTGCCGGTCGTGCGCAGCCTGATCTCCATCCCCGCCGGGGTGTCCGGGATGCCGATCGCGAAGTTCACGCTCTACACCGCGGCCGGCAGCCTGCTGTGGAACACCGCGCTGATCCTCGCCGGGTACGCGCTCGGCGAGAACTACGAGCTGATCGACCGCTACCTGGGCTGGGTCTCGACGGCGGTGGTCGCCGCGCTGGCCATCGCCATCGTCTGGTTCGTCGTGGCTCGGGCCAGGGCGCGCCGCTCGTAGAGCACCGACGCCACGGCGATCGCGAGACCGGCCAGCGAGAGCCCGACGCCGACCCACGCCGTCGAGGTGTACCCCCAGCCCGCCGCGATCGCGAGGCCACCGAGCCACGCGCCCGCGCCGTTGGCGACGTTGAGCGACGAGTGGTTCGACGAGGACGCGAGCGACGGCGCGTCCGGCGAGGCGTCCATGAGCCTGATCTGCAGGGCCGCCGCCAGGATCTGGATGACGAAGCCCAGCAGGAACAGGAGTCCGAACAGGAAGACCGGGTTGGTCGCGGTCAGCCCGAACAGAACCAGGATCACGCACACCGCGATCAGGCCGCCGAACACCGAACCCATCGCCGAGCGGTCCACGAACCGCCCGCCGAACGTCGCCCCGAGCGTCATGCCGAGCCCGAACACCGCGAGCATCCACGGCACCGCGCTCGCCGGCAGACCCGCGACCTCGGTCGTCAACGGCGCGACGTAGGAGTACACGGCGAACATGCCGCCGAAGCCGATCATGCCGGTGAAGATCGCGAACCACACCGTCGGGCGGCCGAACGCGCGAACCTCACCCTTCATCGACGCGTCCTCGGCCTCGGGCACCACCGGCACCCACGCCGCGATCGCCGCGGCCGTGACCAGGGCGATCACCGCGACCGCGAGGTAGGCGGTGCGCCAGCCGATCTGCTGCCCCGCGGCCGTCGCAAGCGGTACGCCCACAAGGTTCGCCACGGTCAGACCGACCATCACGCGCGCAACCGCCGTGCCGCGCCGTTCAGGAGCAACGAGCGTGGCGGCAACAACGGCGGCGATGCCGAAGAACGCGCCGTGCGGCAACCCGGCGACGAACCGGGCCACCAACAACAACGTCTTGTCCTGGGCGGCGGCCGACAACCCGTTGCCCAGCGCAACCGCGAGCATGAGGCTGATGAGCAGACCCTTGCGCGGCAACTTGGCGCCGAGCACCGCGATCAACGGCGCCCCGACGACAACCCCGGCCGCGTAGAGGCTGATCGCGTGCCCCGCCTCGTAGTCCGGGATCCCGAACGTCTCCGCGATCTGCGGCAGCAGGCCCATCGTGGCGAACTCGGTCGTCCCGATGCCGAACCCGCCGAGCGCGAGAGCGGTCATGGCGCGGGTGGTGTTCAAGGCATCCCCAGGGCTCGGGTTAGTTAGCTACCGGAACGATTTTACGGGCGTTCTGACGCGCTTCAGAAGCCTTCGGCCCGGTGCGCCTGCTCACACGGCACTCCAACAGCACGGACACCACCGCAACGCACCACCGGCGTTGCCCGGGCTGCACCTCTCGAAACGACCTTGCGGGCCGCTGTGCCTCATGTTGTGCTCAACGTGTTCGATGCGCCGTTCCGCAACGGCCGAGTGGCAAGAAGTGGCGGTGCCGTCGTGAATGCGCAATCCAGCCCGGCCCGCAGCGGGTGGGAGTGGCCCACCAACACCTTGACCGCCTTGCGGCTCGGACAGCGACTGGTCACCGAGGTGCCGGCTTCCCGATCAGGTCGTCGCGCGTTCGTCGACATCACGCCCTCGGCCACCCCGGAGGATGCCGAAGCCAGGAGCCAGGGCTGGAAACGAGCCGACCACGCCCGCGATTTCACATTGCAGCACTGGGACTACGAAGCTGACCGCCTCGACGGCTACGACTACGACATCGGAGCAGTCTTGGTCAAAGCCACAGCCGTCACCAGTGAACTGGAACTGACCGCGGCCCTCAGAGAGTGGGGCCTGCATCCGGAACGCTTCGTCTACCCGTGGCACTCCGACGACCCGAGGTGAGCACCTTCGCCGAAGCGGGGTGCAACGAGATCAGCGGCGACGACCGAGCCGACGCCGAAGAACGCGCCGCCGCGACAACCCGGCCGCTCATCAGCCCGCCGCAGGTCTCGGCGAGAGCGGAGACCCGGTCGCCCGATGAACAACCCCTCAGCGCCATGAGCATGTTCTTGCGAGGAAGGCGCCGCCGAGAACGGTGAGCAGCAGCGCGCCGATCACGACGCCGAGCACGAAGCCCATCACGCGCGGAAGGCCGGCCCCAGCACGCGGGACCGGCCTTCCGTCAGTGCGTCGCTCAGATCCGCGGGACCTCCACGAGGGTCCGGCCGTTGAGCGGCTGCGTCTCACGGGCGTTGCCCGCGGTGAACAGCCCCTGGAAGCGCGCGATGGTCGCGGCCGTCACGTGCTGCGGGCTGGTGAGGTACCACTCGACGCCCTCGGTGAACGGCGCCGTGGTGAGCGAGCCGGTGTAGTGCAGCGTGCCGTGGCCGGGCGGCAGCAACCGGTTGAGGTTGATCGGCTCGATCTCCACCGCGGCACCGCACTCGGGCGCGAGCTTCGCCAGCACGTCGTCCACGACCGAGTGCGAGCCGACGACCAGCGGAACGCCGACGACCAGCAGCTTGCCCTCGGCGCTGCGGTGCACCAGGTGCATCTCGAGCGGCGTGTTGCGGCCGCCGAACTTGTGCTCCGACGGCGTGTGGAAGTGGAACTGCACCAGGTCGTACCGGGTGCCGGCGACGGTGACGTGACCGGCGCCGGGCTGGACGTCGGCCTCCTCCGTCTCCTCGTGGTTGCGGACGGTGCACCCGTCGGCGGAGTCCGCGTCCTTGCGGATGTACTTCAACTCCAGCGCAGAAGACCCGTAGTCGACGTCGAGCTTGGGCGCGTGCGGATCGAACCGGATGGCGCCGGGCGTGACGTTGACGGGACTCTGCTTCGGTGTCCCCGACTCAGCCGTGCCGACCGCGAAGAACGTCGCGGTGAGCACGAGCGGAACGAGAGCCGGAAGGGACCGTCTTAGGTTCATTGCGCCACTTTTCACCCGATCGAGTGAAAAGGGAAACAGGAGTGTGGCAACGCTCTCATCGCAACGGGTTCCATTCGTCTCAATTGGCCTCCGAGACGCGATAACCGCAGGTCAAAGCACTTGCAAATGAATTGCAACAATGAATAGCACAACACTGCCGTTCTTGAACTTTTTGTCCGTTTCAGGCTGAATTAGTGGACCAAACGGCTCGCAAAGCGGAGGATTGCCCGATGGTCACCGTCGCCGACGTCCGCGCCGTGGCGTTGTCACTGCCGCGCACCACCGAACACCTCATCCGCGACCGCGTGAAGTTCCGCGTGGGGCAGATCGTCTACGCGGCCCTGTCCCGCGACGAGACGGTGCTGGGCTTCGGCTACCCGCGCGAGGAACGGGAGGCGCTGGTGGCGAGTGACCCGGTGAAGTTCGCGTTCCCGAGCCAGTCGGACATGCGGTTCCAGTGGGTGCACGCGTCGATGGCGGAGCTGGACGTGGAGGAGATGACCGAGCTCGTTATCGGCGCTTGGACGATGTGCGTGCCGAAGAAGGTGATCCGGGCCCACCTCGGAGAGGATTACCTTTAGTCAACACTGAAGCCATCACGACCATCAGCTTCAGCACAGAGGCACCCCACCCCGGGCTCGATCCACTCCTGCCCCGCCCACTCGGGATGCCGCTCCACCAGCACCGCCCGCACCTCCGCCACGAGGTCCTCGACCGCCGTCGCGGAGTCCCGCCGCCGCCACGTCTCGTCCCGCAGCTCGCACAGGTAGTCCCGCACCCCCTCCAGCACCTCAGGACCACCCGTCGTCCCGTGTCCGGGCACGACGACACGAGGCCCAGCAGCGATCAGCCGGTCCATCACCCCGATCCACCCGATCCCGGACACGTCGGTGTCGTGCGGCGGGAACCACGGGAAGATCGCGAACTGTCCCGTCTCGGCCAGGTCGCCGGTGAACAGCACGCCGGCGTCCGGCACCTCGACCACCTGGTCCCCCGCCGTGTGCCCGCGCCCGGTCGGCCGCAGCACCACCACGCGCCCGCCGAGGTCGAGCGTGCGCACGCCGTCGAACACCTCGTCCGGCACGGGCACCTCTGTCCCGTTGAGACGGTCGGCGACCGCGCCGCCGAAGCCGCGGAACATCTCCAGGTAGCCGGATCCCTTGTGCCGCAGGTCATCCGCCTGCGCACGGTTCACGAGGTACGAGGGGAAGGCCGAGGCGCCGAACGCGTGCTCCGGGTGGAAGTGGGTCGTGGTCAGGAGCAGCCGCCGCCCTCGCGCCACCTCCGACGCGAACGCGAGCACCTCGGCGGCGTTGTCCGCGCCGAGTCCGGTGTCCACGACGAGGACGGCCTCGGTGCCGCACACAACGCCGATGTTGGGCACGAGCCCCACGTGGTCGTTCGGGATCACCAGCACATCGGCGGCCACCTCGACGGCGCCGGAGACGCGGACAAGAGGATCTGGGAGGTTCATGCCCCCACTTCACCGCCGCCGCACGCGGTCCGTCCAAGACCGAGTGCGCAAGCCCGATACCGCACGAGTATCGTGCCTGATCATGGAGCTGCGGACGCTGCGCTATTTCGTCGCGGTCGCCGAGGAACTCCACTTCGGCCGGGCCGCTCGACGGCTCCACGTGAGCCAGCCGCCGCTGAGCCGGGCGATCAAGCACCTCGAGAGCGACCTGAAGACCACGCTGCTGCACCGCTCCCCCGCCGGCGTCACGCTCACCGACGCCGGACAGATCCTGCTGCACGAGGCGAAGGCGTTGCTGGACCACGCCGACCGAATCCGCACCAAGCTCGCGCGCAGGACGCTCACCGTCGGAATGCTCGCCGACCACGGCGCGGCGAGGGTGGCGGCCGCGTTCCGGGAACAGCACGCGGGCGTCGAGATCCGCATCCGCGAGACCGACCTGACCGACCCCACGTGCGGCCTGCGCACCGGGCAGGTGGACGTCGCACTGACGCGCGGCCCGTTCGACGAGACCGGGCTGAAGACCCGGATCCTGCGCCGGGACCCGGTCGGCGCGGTCCTGCGCGCGGACGACCCGCTCGCGCACCGCGAGCACCTCACCACCGCGGACCTCGCCGGCCGCGAGTGGTTCCAGTTCCCGGACGGCACCGACGAGATCTGGCGGAACTACTGGAACGGCGGCGAACCACGCCGCGGTCCGACCGTGCGCGGAGTGCAGGAGTGCGTGCAGTCGGTGCTGTGGAACGGATCCGTCGGTCTCGCGCCGCTCGGTCACGACCTGGGCGAACTGAAGGTCGTGCCGCTCACCGACCTGCCGCCGAGCCCCGTCGTCCTCGCGTGGCGCGAGGACGATCCGCTCACCAGGGCGTTCGTCGAGGCGGCGACGAAGGCCTACACCGCGTGGACCGACACGGCGTAGTCGCCGCCGCGGAACTCCTCTCGGTCCCAGGTCGCGAACCGCTCGACCAGCCGCAACCCGGCCCGCGCGCAGTGCTCGTCGTACTCCCGCACCGTGTACCCGCGGTTCAGGCTGAACCCGGCGACCAGCAGCTTCCCCACGTGCCTCGCGACGCCCGCGACCAGCGCGTCCTGCGTGCCGGGCGCGGTGAACAGCGGCACGTTGCCCGCCATGACGACGACGTCGAACGTGCGCCGCAGGTCGAGCTCGGCCAGATCGGACCGCACCCACGTGATGTCCGGCGCGTGCTGCCGCGCGTAGTCGAGCATCGACTCGTCGAGGTCCGCGCCGACGACCTCGATCCCGTGCCTGGCCAGCTCGATCGCCACGCGCCCGGTACCGCAGCCCGCGTCCAGCACGGTCTTCGGCTCGTACGCGCGCACGAACGTCGCCTCACCGTGCACGTCCATCCCGGACTCGGCGAGCGAGTCGAACCTGCGCTGGTACTCGTCTCCATCCCACACGCCGTGCAGCATAGATCCGAAGATCGGCGGATACCGTCCGTGTGAGAGCGCTGCCAAGGTCGAAGACATGAAACGCTTTCTGCTGGCAGTGGCGTTGCTCGTGGCGGCGGCCTCTCCCGCGCACGCCGCACCCGTCCGATGGGTCGGCACCTGGGCCGCGGCCCCCTCCTCGGGCGTGGGCACCGAGACCGGCTATCCGAACTACTCGATCCGCAACACCGTGCACGTCAGCGCCGGCGGCAGAGAGATCCGCGTCCGCCTGTCCAACGCCTTCGGCCGCACTCCCGTGGTGTTCGGCCAGGTCACCGTGGCCCGCGCGGCCGGCCCGGACACACCCCTCGCGCTGCCCGGCACCATGCGCACGCTGACGTTCGGCGGCGCGCAGTCGATCACCGCCCCGCCCGGCGCCGACGTGGTCAGCGACGGCGTGGCGCTGACCGTCCCCGCCGACTCCGACCTGCTGGTCAGCGTCTACACGCCAGAGCCAGGCGGCCCGGTCACCTTCCACAACCTGGCCATGCAGAACTCGTACTTCACCCGCGACGGCAACCACACGACCGAGGAGTCCGCCGCCGCCTTCCGCGAACGCACCACCAACTGGCACTTCGTCTCCGGCGTGGACGTCCGCTCCTCCGCCCTGAGCGGCAGCGTCGTGGCACTCGGCGACTCGATCACCGACGGCGCGAACTCGACGTGGGGCGCCAACCTCCGCTGGCCCGACCAGCTCGCCGACCGCATCAACACCCGCATGGGCGTGCTGAACGCGGGCATCAGCGGCAACCGCCTCCTGCGCGACGGCGAGTGGGCGGGCCCCAACGCCCTGGCCCGCCTGAACCGCGACGTGCTGACCCAGTCCGGCGTCCGCTCCGTCATCGTCTTCGAGGGCATCAACGACATCCAGCAGACCCCGCACGAGACCGACCCGGCGAAGATCATCGCGGCGCTGAAGCAGATCGCGTCCAGAGCACACGACCGCGGGCTGCGGGTGATCGGCGCGACGATCACGCCGTTCAAGGGCTGGAACAGCTACACCGAGGAGCTCGAGTCGGTGCGGCAGACCGTGAACGCGTTCATCCGCACCGGCAAGGACTTCGACGCCGTCGTCGACTTCGACGCGGTGATCCGTGATCCGGCGGATCCGCAGCGGATCCGGCCGGACTACGACCAGGGCGACCACCTGCACCCCGGCGACAAGGGGTTCGAGGCGATGGCGAACGCGGTGAAGATCGCGACCCTCTGACGGCTCAGAGGAAGATCGCGATCGGGTTCAGCTCGTCGTACGGCGTCGGTGAGGCGACCCTGCCCAGCCGCACCGGCACGTCGAACAACCGCCCCGGCGCGAACCGCGCCCAGAACCCGCGCAGCCCCGGCACGATCACCTTCACCACCGGCAACCCGATGTCCGGCCGCGTCTGGTCGAGCACGAACACCTCCAGACCCGCCTTCTCCAGCCGCGCCTGAACCTCCAGCAGGTCGGTCAGCAGGTCGTCGGAGGCCGTGTACGAGTGCTGCACCGGTGAACCCGACGGCAGCAGGTAGGGCTGGTTCGCCACCGTGGCGGTGGAGAGCCAGTGCCGCAGGTCCGGGTCGTCTGCCCAGCCGCCCGCCAGCACGGACGGCATCATCTGGTTCACCTCGGTCAGCGCGCGCCGCAACGCCAGCGCCGGGTCGAGGTGGGCGCCGAAGCCCATCATGATGTCCTCGCGCTCACCGGAGGTCTGCCGGGACAACGCCACCACGACGGGCACGCCGAGGTCGGACGTCAGGTCGAGCGCCCACACCTCGCGGCCGAGATCCGCGTGCACGGACCGGAACGAGTCGATCCACGGATCACCCGCCAGGTCTACCGGCGGCTGGGAAGTCCTGTTGTACCACCACAACGCGGCGGCATCGCGTTCGACGAGCTCCAGCATTCCTTGCAGGACCGCGTCCTCCAGCGACGACCCGGCCGCGTTGCCGTTCGAGTCCGCCATCAGCCGCTCGTCGGGATCGGCGTCGAAGTAGAGCAGACCCGTTGGCAGGAAACGGTGTTCGCCACGGGTCAGCGACCACACGGGCGTCCAGTCGATCTCGGCGCCCTCGTCGAACGGAGCGCAGACGTGCTGGAAGTCCGAGTGCGCGGCGTTCCACGAAGCGCGGTCGTCGAACTGGCGCGGGTCGTACAGCTGGACGTCGTCCGGGTGGATCGCCTGCGCGCCGAGCGAACGGTAGCTGCCGCGCACCCGTTCCTCGTCGCCGTCGGCGTGGGCGCTGTGCCGTTCCAGCGCCTCGCACAACGCGCCGACCTCCGCGTCCAGCGCCGTGACGCCCTTGCCGCCGTTCTGGGAGCGCAGGGCGGACCGCAGGTGCGCGGCGCCGCGGCTGCCGAGTGCGAGGTTCGGGCCGGACAGGAAGGCGTTGAAGAACGCCGGGCCGCGGTCGTCGCGGACGACGTCCCTCACCACTCCCGTCACCGGGCTGATGAGGTGGCGGTAGGCCGCCAGCACCTCTTCCGGCGTCGAGGAACGGTGCCCGCCGCCCGCGGTGTGCACCTTCGGCCGGGAGGTCAACGCCACGGGACGGCGGGCCTGCTCGCTCACCAGGGCCGGGTCACCGCAGGAACGGCACTGCGGACGGGCGGAGACGGCATGCCGCCTGCCCGTCAGGTCACGGCTGTCGAACGTCCACACGGCCCGCTGGCCGTCGTACCGGTGACCGGCGACCCACTTGGCCGCCTCCAGTGCCACCAGGTTGAGCGCGACGGCCTGCAACGGCTCGAAGACCAGGGGCGGGCGGGGTATCGCGCCCGGCAGGCCGAGAGCGGAGCTCACGTGGGCCTCGGCGGCCCGGTTCGCCCACAACCGGTGGGAGAGGCAGTGGTAGCACGGACCTGATCCCGGCGTGAAGAACGGGCCGATGAACACCTTGGCGCCCACGGGTTTGGCCAGCAGCCACGGACGGCCGGCGGCACGGAGCTTGTCGTCCACTTCGGACAGACCGTCGACCAGGTAGTCGGACACCAGCACGACGGTCAACGAGCCGTCGCCCTCGGCGATCGGCGGCAGTTCGGCGTCGATGCCCAGCGTGATCACGTCGACGTCCGGCGTTCCCACGGGTTCGACGCCCACCGCGTCCCAGTAGGCGGAGCCGGACGTGCGCACGCCGACGAGCCCGGCCTGCGCGAGCTGGGTCAGCAGACCCGCTGCGTGTTCGGGTGAGGCGTCGAGCTCGCGACGCACCGCGGCCAGGTCCCTGCTGCCGTCGAGCAGCGGGGCGAGCGCCTCGACGTGGGGGCCGCGCAACGCGGTGGTGTCCTCTTCTGAGAACACGTACACCGCGTCGCCCGGTACCACCTCGGCACGCAGGTGCCGCTTGAACCCGATGTGGTGCGACGTCACGCCACAACAGCGGCGCGAGTGCCGCAGATGGTGGCGCGGGTGGTGCAGAAGCGGGCGAGACAGATGCTCCCGGCGACCTCGGCGCGGGTCTGGGTCCACCGCACGTCTCCGCCGACGCCGGCACCGTCGAACGTGTCGATCAGCAGTCCGGTCTGCCCGCTCGGCGCGGCGCCGAAGACGTGCTCGAGCTCGGCCGTGAAGTCCTTCATGGCAAATCTCCCCTCGTAGACCCGTCTCATCCTGGGGTGGGCGCGATCGCCGCGAACAGGTCACGAACCGGCCACGTGTGAACGGTCGGGCCGCTAGCT
The DNA here is from genome assembly GCF_000974445.1 of Lentzea aerocolonigenes. Taxonomy (GTDB): domain Bacteria; phylum Actinomycetota; class Actinomycetes; order Mycobacteriales; family Pseudonocardiaceae; genus Lentzea; species Lentzea aerocolonigenes. The sequence continues at coordinate 31,521 of NZ_BBOJ01000018.1, read as the reverse complement.
TGGAACGGTGGCCGATCAATTCGCCGCCCTCGTCCGCCACCACCGCAGGCGCGCCGGGCTGACCCAGGAGGCCCTCGCCGCCCAGTCGGGGGTGTCGGTCAGCACGATCCGCGGCGTCGAGACCGGCCGGCGCACCAACCCGCAGCTCGCCTCGGTGCGACGGCTCGCGCAGGCACTCCGGCTGCAGGAGAGCGAACAGGAGGAACTGCTCGCCGCGGCGGGTGGCAGACCGTCGGCGGACCGGCCCGTGCCGCGCCAGCTGCCGTCCCCTCCCGCCGGGTTCACCGGCCGCGCCCGCGAGCTGGCCCTCCTCGACACGGCCGCACTCGTGGTGGTGTCGGCGCTCGGGGGCACCGGCAAGACGGCGCTGGCGTTGCACTGGGCCCACGGGCAGGCCGAACGGTTCCCGGACGGCCAGCTCCACGTGGATCTGCGCGGTTTCGGTCCCGGCGCCGACCCGATGCGGCCCGCGGACGTCCAGCGCGCGTTCCTCGCCGCGTTGGGCGTCGACGGTGACTCCGTGCCTGCCGACGACCAGGAACGGACCGCGCTCTACCGCAGCGTCACGGCGGACCGGCGGCTGTTGCTGGTGCTCGACAACGCCGCCGGATCGGACCAGCTGGTGCCACTGCTGCCCGGTGGCGGCTCCTGCACCGTGGTGGTGACCAGCCGGGTGGCGCTGACCGGGCTCGTCGCGACGCACGGCGCGGTGCCGGTCCCGCTCGGCGTGTTGTCCGGCGCCGAGGCCCGCGCCCTGCTCGCGACCCGGCTCGGCGAGACCCGCCTGGCCGCGGAACCGGACGCGGTGACCACGATCGTCGAACGCTGCGCCGGCCTGCCGCTGGCGCTGGCGATCATCGCCGGACGCGCCCGCGTGCGCCCGGACGTGCCGCTGAGGTGGATCGCGGACGAGCTGCGCGACCGGGCGGCGCGGCTGGACGCGCTCGACACCGACGAGGGCGGGATCAGCCTGCGGTCGGTCCTGTCCTGGTCGTACCAGGCGCTCAGTCCCGAGGCGAGCCTGCTGGCGGGCCTGCTCGCGCTCGCGCCCGGCGCCGACCTCAGCGCGGCGGCGGTCGAGTCGCTCAGCGCGGTGCCACCCCGGAAACCGTTGGCAGAGCTGGAAGCCGCGAGCCTCGTGGGCAGGTCCGCCGACGGCCGGTACCGGATGCACGACCTCGTCCGGCTGTACGCGCGGGAACAGGCGCTGGCGCTCGTCCCCGAACGGACGCGCTCCGACGCCCTGCGCCGGTTGGTCGACTTCTACCTGCACACGGCGTTGCCCCTGGCGACCTCACTGGCCCCGCACATCCCGCCGATCGAGCTGGCAACGCCCGCCGCGGGATGCCGTCCGCTGACCGGCGCCGACCCGCTGACCTGGTTCGGCGCGGAGCACGCCGGTCTGCTGGACGCCCAGCAGGCAGCCGAGCGGCACGGCTGGCACACCCGTGTCTGGCAGCTGGCCTGGGTGCTGAACACCTACCACTACCGGACCGACCGGATGGACAGCCAGCGCGAGACGTGGCAGCGCGGGCTGACGGCCGCGCGGCTGCTCGGCGACCCGGTCCTGCTGGGCAGGGCACACCGGCTGCTCGGCGACGCGTGCGCCCGGCTGCACCTGCCGGAGGCGTTCGACCACCTCCACGCGGCGCTCGCGATCGTCGAGCGAGGTGACGACCTCGACGAACGCGCGCACACCCACCGGTCGATCACGGTGGCGTGGGCAGAGCTCGGCGACCACGAACGCGCTCTGGAACACGCGACCACGGCACTGGAGCTCTTCCGGGCCTCCGGCTTCACCGCCCGCGAGGCCGAGGCGTTGAACGCCGTCGGCTGGCACACCGCCAAGCTCGGCCGCTTCACCGAGGCGCTCCCGCTCTGCCGGCGGGCGCTGGAGATGTGCCGCGGCCTGCACCACCAGAGCGCCGCGGAAGCGTCCACTTTGGAGGATCTGGCCTTCATCTACCAGCACACCGGGCGACTGGTCGAGGCCGCCGAGCACTACCGCGCGAGCGCCGCGGTGTGGGGCGGCCTCGGTGATCGCCACCACGAGGCGGAGTCGTTGCGCATGCTCGGCGAGGTCCACCGCGCGCTGGGCGAGGCCGACCAGGCCCGCACGGTCTGGCGGCGCGCGGCCGGCCTGTTGCGCACCACCCGTCACGCCGCGAAACTCGCGGAACTGGAAGACCTGATCACCGGAGTCGTGCGACGTCGCCGGTGAAGCCGCCCGAACGTTGTTCCTGCACTGTCCCCCCAGACACGTTGCTGACCAACAACTCCACGTTACCGCGTGAAGCGGTGCTGCGCCGCCACCTCCCACGGCCGCACAGCCCGGTCGAGGAACATCAAGCTGTCCATGCGGCAGTTGCACGCGTTGCCCTCACGGGTGTTCTGCGGATAGCTGCCACCGATCTTGATCCCGCGCGGGTCGGTGGCCGACGCCAGGTCCGGTTCCGGTTCGCCTTCGAGCTTCCACGGGTCACCGGCGACGACGTACCGGCCGGTCAACGGCTTCCCGTTGCGGTACAACGCCATCGAACCGGTGTCGAAGTCGAACGTCGCCGCGAGGAACACCCATTCACCGTCCGGCAACAGCTTCTTCCAGTCCTCCGCCGCCGCGAACGTCTGCGAGTCGCCGCCGTCGACACGCCGGGCCAGCGCGACGAGCTTCAGCTCGCCGTCGACCTGGATCAGCTCCAGCAACGCCCGCACCGCGTGGCCGTTCGAGTCACCGGACAGCACGCCGGCCAGACCGATCGCGCCGTACAGGTCGTCCGGGTTGGCCGAGTTCGAGTTCGGGGCCGGGTTCTGGCCCGTCATCTTCACCCAGCCCATGATCGACGCCTGGCGCGCGCCGTTGAACGGCCTCAGCGTCGGCACCCCGGTCTCGCTGTACAGGCCCGCCTTCCAGTCGTCGTTGCCCGCGGTCGCCGGGTTGATCTGCTTGAGCTGCAACGACGTGCGGCTGCGCCGGAACGCGCCGTCCCGCACGCGCATGGCGGCACCGCCGTTGATCAGCGACAGCGCGGTGCCGGAGCGGCCGCGGTCCTGTTCCAGGGCCGCGTTCCCGCGCACCGGGTGTTCGAAGTCGTAGTACGCCACCAGGTTGCGGTGCAGGGTCGGCAGCACCGTGCCGAACGTGGCCTGGGCGGGTGCGGCCAGTCCTGCGCAGAAGGCGAGGGCCACCCCGAGAACCAGCGGTCGTCTCATCACGCGACTCCCTTGCCGTGCACGCGCAGATCGCGCAGCCTGCCGATGTTGTCGAACGAGCCGAAACCCACGCGCCCCGAGGAGAAAGTCCTGTCCACGGCGGTCATCAACGGGTGCGGCGACCCGTCGAGGTACACCGCGATCTCGCCCGAGTCGGCGCAGTGCCTGACCCGCACGCGGTGCCACTCGGTGTCCGTCACCGCGGGGGCGGCGCCGACGGAACGTTCGGCGTCCCACTGGTGGTCGAGCCGCAGCCGGTCCGCGTTGTTGACGACGAAGATCCCGTTGTGCGGGTAGATCCTGTTGTCGGACGACAGATGCGCGTAGTAGAACTCCGTGTCCGAGCGGTAGCCGAACACGATGATCACGTCCCTGTTCGACTCCGCCACCGGCGTGTCCAGCCGCACCTGTGCGTCCAACTGCATCGAGCCGAACGCCGGCCCCTTCGAGAGAACGGCGTACTCGAACGGTCGACGAGGACCTGGGCGCGGAACTCCCGGCTGGGCCAGCACGACCTCGCGGCCGGGGAACTGCCAGAGCGCCGGGGTCACCGGTGCCCACGACCGCGCGGATCCGGTGCCGGTGACGAAGTCGTGGCCGGTGCGACAGGAGGCGAAGGTGCGAGCACCCGTCACCTTCCAGATCTTGCCGTTCGCCTTGGCCAGCACGTAGAGCTCACCGGCGGCGTCCCGCCCGAAGCGCAGGTCGACGCGGTTCGGGTCGTTCACGAGTGCCTTGAGCGTGGTCAGCTGGCCGTCGGCGTAGACCATCATCTCGCGCGTGACGGCCATCGGCCTGCCGGTGCGCATCTCGCGTTCTTCCGCGTAGTAGATGAGGCCCTTCACGCCCTCGCCGTAGATGTACTTGCCGCGCAACGACGGGATCTTCGCACCGCGGTAGACGAACCCGCCCATCAACGCGTTGCCGCTGTCGGCGCACGGCCGCGACGAGGCGAGCCGGTTGTGGTCGAACGCCGTGACGGGATAGGTGTAGCCGTACTTCGCGTCGTCGGCGGGCAGCGGGAACACCCCGCACGACGGGTCACCGCGGCGGAACTCCCAGAGCCCTTCCCGTTCGCTCCAACCGAGGTTGGCGCCCTTGCGGACCTCGTAGACCGAGTCGACGGCCTTCTCGCCGATGTGGCCGAGGAACATCCTGCCGTTGTCCCAGCTGAACCGGTACGGGTCGCGCATGCCGTACGCGTAGATCTCGCCGAGCGCGCCTGCCTTGCGCACGAACGGGTTCGAACGCGGGATCCCGTACTGGCCGTTCACGCCGTTGCGACCGGCGGGGTCGATGCGCAGGATCTTTCCCTGCGGCAGCGCGAGGTCCTGCGGCACGGTGGTCGAGACGCCGATGCCGCCGTCGCCCGACGCGAGGTAGAGCAGGCCGTGGTCCTCGTCCCACCACCGGGCGGTGGGGTTGAAGCCGATCTCCTGGAAGCCGTGGATGAACGACGCGTAGCCGACCCGCAGGATCTCGCGGCGGGTGCCGGAGAAGACGTCGGCGGCCGGATCCGACACGGTCCACTCGGTGATCACACCGTGGACCTGCGTGTCGGCCGGTGACGGCAGGTCCGGCTTCTTGGACGTGAGCGCGGAACCGGTCTCGGTGTGCACGGTGTAGAACTTGCCGTTGCGCCTGAAGTCCGGGTGGAACGCCGCGAACCCGAAGCCGCTGCCCAGCCCTCGGTGGGAGTGGAAGTCGGGGCCGACGGCCGCGCCGAGGTCGAGGAACACGTGCTGCACCCCGTGGTCCAGCAGGTACAGCTTGCCGTTCATGTCGGGCACGAACAGCCGTCCGGAGCCGTCGGGCACCTCGCCGAGGTAGTTGATCCGGTTGTAGCGCTTCAACCTGCTGTCGGTCGGCGGCGGCACCGGCTTGGACTCCGGCAGCCGCGCGACCTCGGTGAGCTCCAGGCCGATGCCGGAAGCGCCCGGCGTCGGCAACGGGTCGGCGATCGGCGCGTCCGGCTGGGCGGACGCGATGGGCACGAACAGCGCTGAGAGCACGAATGTTGTGACAGCGAGCCGGAAGAACCGTCTGGACATCCCCACCACCCCGTGGGTCAGGAAAGCGCTTACCAGGCGGCGGCTTGCCAGACTTTACCCACCGGGTGACAGGTGTCACAAGACTTCTGTCACGTCCTGTCATGATCAATCGTGTTCTGTCACCGCGCCCAGCAGATCACGGATGTGCGCGGTCGCCGCGGCGAACTCCTGGCGCGCCATCGTCTCGGAGTAGTCCCTGTTCGCCGGCAGGTCGACGTCGATGACCTCCTTGACCAGCGCGGGCCGCTGCGTCAGCACCACCACCCGGTTCGCCAGGTACACCGACTCCGCGATCGAGTGCGTCACGAGCAGCACCGTCGTGCCGGTCTCCCGCCACACCCGATGCAGCTCCACGTTCATCTGCTCGCGGGTCAACGCGTCGAGCGCGCCGAACGGTTCGTCCATCAGCAGGACGCGCGGCCGGTGCAGCAGCGCGCGGCACAACGCCACTCGCTGCTGCATGCCACCGGACAGCTCGTGCGGCAGGGCGTTCTCGAACCCCGAGAGCCCGGTCATCTCGATGAGCTCGTCGGCCCGCCTGCCCGCCTCCGCGGAGTTCATGCCCCGCATCTCGGCCTGCAGCAGGATGTTGCGCCGCGCCGAACGCCAGTCCAGCAACGCCGCCCGCTGGAACACGAACCCGATGTCGTGCCGCGGCCCGCGCACCGGCTCGCCGAGCAGCGTCACCGACCCGGACGACGGCTTCAGCAGGCCGGACACGAGCTTGAGCAGCGTCGACTTGCCGCAGCCGGACGGGCCCACGATGGACACGAACTCGCCGGGCGCGACGTCGAGCGAGACGTGCCCGATCGCGGTGGTCTCCGCGCGCTTCGACTGGAAGCGCACGGAGACGTCGGTGATCGCGACGGCGCTCATCCCTTCGGAGCCACGCTTTCCTCCCAGTACGCCGAGGGCTCGGACGCCTTGCCGATGATGCCGGTGCGCTGGAACGTGTCGATGGTCTTCTTCCAGTCCTCCGCGGTGTTGACGCCCGGCGCCTTGCCCTTGGTGGCGTCGGTGTGCAGCAGGGTCAACGTGGTCTTGAACTGCTCCAGCACGACCGTCGGCGACGGCAGCTGCTCGGCCGCGCCCTTCATCGACTCGGCCGCCGCCTCCGGCGCCTTCTCCGCCGCCGCCCACGCCTCCTGCGTCGCCGCGACCATCTTCCGCACCAGCTCGGGATCCTTCTGCAGCATCGTCTTGCTGGTGAGCAACCCGTTGCTGAAGTAGTTCAGCCCGAACTCGGAGAACCGCAGGTACCCCACGTCCTTGCCGGACTTCTCCTTGATCGTCGGCCCCTGGTCGGACGCGAAGCCCAGCAGCACGTCGGTGCGCCCGGAGATGACCGCGGCCATCTTGCCCGCGGGATCGATGTTCTGGATCGAGACGTCCGACTCCTGCATCCCGTTCTGCTTGAGGAACGCCGGGAAGGTCTTCGTCAGCGCGTCACCCGCGGTCGTGGCGACGGACTTCCCCTTGAGGTCCTCCGGCTTCTTGATGTTCTTCTCGGCGAAGAACTGCACCGAAGCGGGCGTGGTCTGCAGGAACACCCCGATGCTCCTGGCCGGTACACCCTGCTCGACGGCCGTGGCGAGCGCGGACGTGTCAGCCCACCCGAAGTCCGTCTGGCCGGCACCGGTCGCCGTCACGGTCTTGCCGGAGCCCTGTCCCGCCTGGATCTTGAGCTTGATGCCGTGCTTGTCGAAGATGCCCTGCTTGACCCCGTAGTAGAACGGCGCGTGCTCGCCGTACGGGTACCAGTTGAGAGTGAGCGTGACCTCCTTCGCCTCACCGCCGGACTCCGCCTGGCCACCACCACCGCAGGCGGCGACCACCAGCACCGCGGGAAGAAGGCCTGCGAGCAGTCTTTTCATGTTCCGCCTTTCGCCAGAAGGGTTGTGACGGCGGCGCCCCGCCTGCTGGCGTGCCACGGCAGCAGCAGCTGTTCGGCGAGGTCGAGCAGGAGGAAGAGGAGGATGCCGACGACCGAGATGACGATCAGGCCCGCGAACAGCATCGGCGTGTCCATGTTGCCGTTGGCCTGCAGGATCACGTACCCGAGACCCTCGTTGGACCCGACGAACTCCCCGACGACGGCACCCGTGACGGCCAGCGTGACGGCGACCTTCAGCCCCGCGAACAGGTGCGGCAGCGCGGCCGGGAAGCGGATCTTCACGAACGTCTTGACCGGCCCGCCGCCCATCGTGGCCGCGAGCTCGAGCATCTCGGTGTCGACCGACTTGAGCCCGGTGACCGTCGAGATCACCACGGGGAAGAACGCCATCAGCACGGCCACGACCACCTTGGGCTCGAAGCCGAAGCCGAGCCACACCACGAACAGCGGCGCGATGGCGATCTTCGGGATGACCTGCGCGAACAGCAGGATCGGGTACGCGGTGCTCTCGATCGTCCTGGAGTAGACCATGGCGACCGCGACCAGCACGCCGAGGACACCGGCGACGACGAACCCGAGAATCGTCTCGCAGGTCGTCACCCAGGTGTGGCCCCAGAGGTACGACCACTTGTCGACGAGCAGGTCGAAGGTCTTGGCCGGTGACGGCACGAGGTAGGCCTCGACCAGGCCGGTGACGGTGACGAGGTGCCAGATCACGAGACAGGCGACGAGCAACGCGGCAGGGCGCCACGTTCGCTCCACCAGTCCCCTCCAGCGGTCTCCCGAAACCGGTTCCACCGAGCCCCCCTAGGTCGGAAAGCGCTTTCCGCCTCACGCTATGGCGGGCTGACTGGCCGGTCAAGGTGGAGGATCGATCCAGTGGACTGGACAACTGAGCGGCCGAGGTCTGATCAAGGGTTCAGCGCTTCCAGGCCGGTCAGCCGCTCCCGAACTCCACGTGACACCTGCACTTCGCCCGACACGCGGACCTCGCTCGCCGATCACGGCACCGGCGCGTACGTGTTCCCCGCGTGGTCGCGCCCACGCGCCAGATAGATCCGGTGCGAGCCGCCCTTGAGGAACCGGACCGTCGTCGGCATGTACCTCATGGTGTAGCCGCAGCGCCGCAGGGAGCTCCGGTTCGGCGGGCTGCCGTGCACCAGCATGGCCGAGTGGACGCTGCACGCCCCGCGCTCCAGTTCCACGTCCACGGCGCGCGACTCGTCGACCAGCGTCTCCTGGTTGAAGAACGAGTCCTCGTTGCCCTGGTGCTCGACGGGTGCGAGGTGGCTGCCGGGGATCACGCGCAGGCAGCCGTTCTCGGTCGTCGACGGGTCGATGGCCAGCCAGACCGTGATCGCGTCGCCTGCCGGTGAGATGGTGTCGCGCCAGAAGTGCGCGTCCTGGTGCCACGGCACGGGTTTGCCGTCGCCCGCCGGTTTGCAGATGAAGTGGGACGAGAACAGTGCGATGTCCGGGCCGATCAGCGACTCGACGAGGTCCAGCACGCCGGGGTCGAGCAGCCACTCGAACAGCGCCGGGTCGGTCAGGTGCGGCACGTCCATGTGCTCGGGGCGCTCCCCCGCCGGCAACGCCGCCAGCTTGCGTTCGAAGAAGGACGCCAGCGCCTCGAACTTCGGCGAAGTCAGCAGGCGCTCGTGCGTCTCGTAGCCGTCGGTCTGGAACATCGGGTCACCTCACGAGTAGGCCGGTCTCCTTGTCGTAGCGCAGAACGCGGGCAGCGGGAGCGTCCACCGTCACCGTCGTGCCCACGGCGGGTTCGTCGTCCTCCGGCACGACGTAGCCGATCTGGTCCTCGCCGCAGTCGAGCGTCACCAGCGAGGTCACGCCCAGGTTCTCCACAATGGACACGACGCCGGTGAACAGGCCTTCGGACGCGGGCGACAGGTACTCCGGACGGACACCGACCACGACGTCCCCGCGCGGCACCAGGTTCATCGGGGTCGAGCCGATGAAGTTCGCCACGAACGTGTCGGCGGGCCGCTGGAAGACCTCGCGCGGTGTGCCGATCTGCCGGATGCGGCCCTCGTCCATCACCGCGATCCGGTCGGCCAGCGCCAGTGCCTCGGCCTGGTCGTGCGTGACGAAGACGGTCGTCAGCGCCAGTTCGCGTTGCAGCTTCTTGAGGAAAGTCCGGGCCTCCAGGCGCAACCGAGCGTCCAGATTGGACAGAGGTTCGTCCAGCAGCAGCACCTCGGCCGACGCGGCGACCGCGCGGGCCAGCGCCGCGCGTTGCTGCTGGCCGCCGGAGAGCTGGCCGGGCCGGCGGTCCAGCAAGCCGCCCAGGCTCAGGCCGCCTGCCGTGCGGACGGCGGTCTCCTGCTGCACGGACTTCGCGGCGCCGCGCACCCGCAACGGGTACGCGATGTTCTCGGCCACCGTCATGTGCGGGAACAACGCGTAGTCCTGGAACACCATCGCCACGCGGCGGTCACCGGGCTGGAGCCGGGTGACGTCGCGCGTGCCGATGCGGACAGAACCGTCGGAGGCGCCCTCCAGGCCCGCGATGGTGCGCAACAACGTGGTCTTGCCGCAGCCCGACGGGCCTAGCAGGGCGAACAGTTCGCCGTCGGAGATCTCGAGGTCCAGCGAGTCCACCGCCCGCACCCCGTTGGGGTAGACGGTGGAGAGACCGGCGATCGTGATGCCCGCCATCAGCTCTTGATGCCTCCGTGGAATCGGAACCCGTACCGCTTGCTCACGAACAGGTACAGCACGACGACCGGGATCGAGTACAGCAACGAGAACACCGGGATCACCGTCAGGTTGGCGCTGCCGCCCTCGTCGTACAGGGTGCGCAACAGCACCGCCGCCGGCTGCTGGCCGACGTCGCGCAGCAGCAGGAACGGCAGCAGGAAGTTGCCCCAGGCGTTGACGAACGCCCAGACGAAGATGGTCGCGACACCGGGCCGTGCGACCGGCAGCACGACGTGGCCGAGCACCTGTCGCGGTGAGGCGCCGAACACGCGCGCCGACTCCTCGTACGAGCGCGGCACGGCGTCCACGAAGTCCTTGAGGATGAAGATGGCCGCGGGCAGCATGCCGCCCGCGATCACCAGTGCCGTGCCGAACTGGGAGTTGATCAGGCCGAGCTGGAGCATCATCACGAAGATCGGCACCATCGCGGCCGTGCCGGTGACCACGGACGACAGCAGCAACAGCAGGTACAACAGCAGATCCCGGCCCGGAATGCGCACCCGTGACAACGCGTAGGCCGCCAACGCCGCGAACACCGTCGTCACCACGGTCGCGATCACACACAGCACCAACGAGTTCACCAGCGACGTCAGCGCGTACGGGTGGTCGAAGGTCGCCACGACGTTGGCAAGAGTCCAGTCCGGCCAGCGCAGACCGAGTCCGGGCTTCGAGTCGAACGGTGCCGAGGCCAGCCACAGCATCGGCACCGCGAAGAACGCCAGCACGACCGCGATCAGCACGTAGAAGCCGATCCGGCGCACCATCCACAGAGGACTCATGCCCGCCTCCGCAGCAACCTCAGGTACACCAGTGCGATCACGAGGTTGCCCACCAGCAAGAGCATCGACATCGCGGACGCGTACCCGAGCTGCCCGCTCTCCAGCGCCTGGCGGTAGATCAGCACGGGCAGCACTTCCGACCGGTGGTTCGGCCCGCCCGCGGTCAGCAGGAACGGCGTGAAGTCGTTGGCCGTCCACAGGCTGATCAGCAGGGTGTTGGTCAGCACGTGCCCGCGGATGTGCGGGAACACCACGTCCCGCACGGTCTGCCATCCCGACGCCCCGGCCAGCCGCGCGGTCTCCAGCTGCGACGGCGGCACCGCGGCCAGAGCCGAGGTGTAGAGCAGCATCGAGAAAGCCGTGCCGCGCCAGACGTTGAAGATGATCAGGCTGGTCATCGGGTACTGGACCAGCCAGGCCGTCCGCGGCGAGCCGAGCAGCATCCCCAGCGTGCCGGTGTCGCGGCTCAGCACGGCGAACCACAGGTACGCCACGACCGTGCCCGGCAGGATCCACGACAGCAGCACGAGACCCTCGACGGTCCGCCGCAGCACCGGCCGGACCGTGCGCAGCAACCACGCCAGCCCGAACCCCAGCACGTTCTGCCCGATCACCGCGGACCCCAGCACGAACAAAGCCGTCAGCCACACCGAGTTCGTGAACAACGGGTCGCGCACGGCGTTGACGACGTTGTCCAGTCCCACGACGCGCGGATTCGCCGCCGCGGGCCCGGTGAGCTGGTAGTTCGTGATGCCGATGTACAGCGTCCAGAGCGCCGGGAAGACCAGGAAGACCCCGATCAGCACCAACGCCGGCGCCACGAATCCCACCGCGCGCCGGACGCCCAAACCCGAACTGTCCAGCCCCGAACTATCCACGGCACCGCCTGTGGTCGTCCTCGATGAACGGCGCTTTCGTCGACCACAGGTGGACAAATGCGCCGTTCATCCCGAGCAGCTCGCGTTCGCCACTAGCCGACATTCGTCTCGCCAACGGCCTTCACCAGGGCGTCGCGGTAAGCGCGAGCGGCGTCGTCAGGACTCTTGCCCGCCACCACGTCCGCGGTCGCCTGCTGCAACGCCGCCGACACCTTGGGGTAGTCGGCGAGGCCGGGCCGGTACCGGGTGATCGGCAGAACCTTCTCCGCGATGAACGTGAGCATCGGGTCGCCCTTGAGCACCTGGTCGTTGACGTCCTGCCGCTGCGTGAGCTGCGCAGTGCCCGCCAGCGACTCCTTCACGGCCTCCGCGGAGTTGAGGAACTGCATGAACTCCCAGGCCTGCCTGGGGTACTTGGTGTTCGGGTTGATCACCCGCACCCCGCCACCCGACATGCTCACGAAGTCCTGCCCGCCCACGCCCGCGCCGGCCTGGCGAGCGGGCACCAGGGCCCAGCCCAGCGTGGTGTCGCGGTCGGCCATCTTCGCCACGCCGTTGCGCGGTTCCGTCACCGAGCGCCAGAAGTAGTCGCTCTCCAGCAGGATGCCGATCTTGTTGTCGCTGAACAGCTGGAACGACCGGTCGCGGCCCTTGGCCTCCTGCTGCAGCACGGGATCGCCGAGCCCACCGCCGTAGATCTTCTGGTACAGCCCCAGAACGTCCTTGAGCTGAGCCGAATCCCCTTGCCACTTGCCGTTCTCGTAGACGGGCTTGCCCGTACCGGCCAACGCGGGCAGCACTCCCTGCATGGTCGTGGCCTCGCCCATCGCCGTGCCGGCGTTGAGCTGGATCGGCGTGACGCCGGGCAACGCCTTCAGGCGAGCACCGGCGTCCAGCACGTCCTGCCACGACCGCGGCTGCCAGTCCGCGGGCAACCCGGCCTGCGAGAAGAGCTTCTTGTTGAAGAACAGCACCCGCCCGTCGGTGCCCATCGGCACGCCGTACCGCTTGCCGTCGAACTCGCCGAGCCCTTGCACCGCCTTGGGAATCTGGGTCCAGCCGTCCCAGTCGGTGTTGCCGACGACGTCACCGAGAGGCTTGATCTGGCCAGCCTGCGCGAACTCGCCGAGCCAGATGCCGTCGATCTCGATGATGTCGCCGCCACCGCCGGTCTTGAGGTCGAGCGCCACCTTGGTCTTGAAGTCCTCGTCGCCGGCGCCGTTCTGCTCGAACTTGATCGTCGCCGTGACGCCCTTTGCCTTCTGCTGCTCGGTGAACTTCGGGATCACCCAGTTCTGCAACCAGTTCGCGCCACGCGCGTTCTTCCCGCCCGCCGCCGCGTTGGCGACGATCGTCAGGGTGATCTCCTTGGCGTCGGCGTTTCTCGCCTGGTCGCCCTGCTGCGTCTGTCCCAGACATCCCGCCAGGAGGCCGCACACCGCCAACAGCCCGAACGTCGTCGTTCGCCGCATCCGTGATCTCCCCACCCAGAGGACCAGCCGGTACGTCAACGACCAACATGGCACTGGATCACCACGGCCACAAGCTCTCAGCACCCTCTCAGTGGGCGCCTGCGAGGCTGGCGCCCGAAGGGGGTAGATCAACAATGCAGCTCCTGCTCGCGGCCGCCCTGGCTGCGTCAGCCCTGGTGTCGCCGCAGCTCAGCGGACCATTTCCAGTCGGAACGTTCGACGCTCACCTCGTCGACTCCGCGCGCCCCGACCCGTTCGGGCCGGAGAAGAACCGGGAACTGATGGTCACCGTCAGCTACCCGGCCCAGCGCAGAGGCCGGCCGGCGCCGTGGCTGAGTCCCGGCCTGGCGGCGACCCTCGACCCGATCATTTCCAGCCCCGCGTACCTCGGCATCCCCGCGGGCACGGTCGACTGGTCCGGCACGCGCCGCCAGGCCCGCGTGGACGCCCCGGCCGTGCCTGGCAGGTGGCCCGTCGTGCTCTTCTCGCCAGGGCTCCAGACACCGCGCGAGTTCTACGCGGGCACCGCCGACGATCTGGCGAGCCGCGGGTACGTGGTGGTGACGGTGAGCCACACCCACGAAACGGTGGCCGTCGAGTTCCCCGGCAACCGCGTCGAGCGCGGCCTGATGCGGGACGCCGAGCAGGCGACGATGAAGAAGGCCATCGACGCGCGGGTCGCCGACATGCGGTTCGTGCTCGGCGAGATCCCGAGCCTGCACCGGTGGGCCGACACGAGCCGAGTCGGCATCGCGGGGCACTCCTACGGCGGCTACACCGCGGGCGAGACGATGGCGCACGACCGGCGGTTCGACGCGGGCATCAACATCGACGGCGCCATGGAACACACCGGCGAGGGCGGCACCTACGCGCCCGGTGAGGTCGTCACCAAGGGCCTCGACCGGCCGTTCCTGTTGTTCGGCGGTGATCTCGGCGAACGGGAGCTCTCCCACGTCGACACGAGCCTTACCAGGACGTGGGCCGACTTCTGGCCGAACCAGCGCGGCTGGAAGCGGGACGTGCACCTCGACGACGGCGCGCACCTCGGCTTCAGCGACCTGCAGTGGGCGGTGCCGCAGATCGGCCAGATCGCCCCGGAACGGCGAGCGGGACTCATCGGCACGATCGACCCGCGCGACGCGCTCAAGGCCCAGCACGACCACTTGGCCGCGTTCTTCGACCTCCACCTCAAGCACCGCGGCACCACGCTGTTCGACCGGCCACGCCATCCGGGGATCCGGCTGGTGGAGTGACGCACAGCCCGCTCACAGCTGGTGGCGGTATGGTCCGAACCAATGTCTGTCGAGTTCGGCGTCCTCGGCCCGCTGCGATCCCATAACGTGGAAGAGTGACCGACCGACGCACAGTTCTGAAAACCTTCGCCCTGTTGCCCCTCGCCGGCTGCGCCACGACCCAACCCACCGCTCCGGCACCCACCACCACGACCAGCGCCCCGCCGGTGCGGCACGACGCGTTGTTCGAGCTGGAGAAGAAGTTCGACGCACGCCTGGGCGTCTACGCGTTGAGCAACTCCGGCCGGACGATCGAGCACCGGGCGGACGAGCGGTTCGCGTTCTGTTCGACGTTCAAGGGCCTCGCCGCGGCCGCGATCCTGCACCGCAACCCGATGACGCACCTCGACACCGTCGTCACCTACACCGAGGCCGACCTGATGAAGAGCTCGGCGATCACCAAACAGCACGTCCAGACCGGCATGAAGCTGCGCGACCTGTGCGACGCGGCGGTCTGCTACAGCGACGGCACGGCGGGCAACCTGCTGCTGCGCGACGTCGGCGGCCCGGCCGAGCTCACGAGGTACCTGCGCGAGCTGGGCGACACCGAGACGCGCATGGACCGCGTCGAACCCGCCATCACCGAGGCCACGCCCGGCGACCCGCGCGACACCGCCACCCCGCGCTCGCTCGGCACCGACTACCAGCGGCTCGTGCTCGGCGACGCCCTCCCGCAGGACAAGCGCGACTTCCTCACCGATCTGCTGGAACGCTCGGTCACCGGAGCCAAGCGCGTCCGTGCGGGTGTGCCGCAGGGCAGCAGGGTCGCGAGCAAGACCGGCACGGGCGACTACGGCACGCTCAACGACATCGCCGTCGTCTGGCCACCCGGCCGCGAGCCGATCCTGGTCGCGCTCATGTCCAGCAGGTCCGCCGCGGACGCCAAATACGACGAGGCGCTCCTCGCGGAGGCCGCCGCCTACGTCGTGAAGACCCTCACCTGACCGTGGACACGTCCGCCCACACGGTCTTCAGCTCCGGGAACCGGTTGTGTCCCCAGACCTGAGCCAGACCGTTGACCAGCAACAAACCGCGCTGCCGCCGCCCCAGGAACCCCATCCGCCCCAACTGCGGGAACCGGCCGGGCGTGCCGTCGTCGACCTCGACCCGCACGACCTCACGTTCCGGAAGGCACAAAATGCGCGCACGGCGCGGCGGGGCAGCGTGGTGGTAGGCGTTGCTCACGAGTTCCGTGGCCACAACCATCACGTCGACCACGACGTTCTCGTGCATTCCTCGAAGAAGACGGCGCACCTCCGCTCGCACGTCCGCGAGCGGCATGACCCCCTCCGGTAGGACGAGGTCCAATCGCTCGCTGGACCGTCCTGCAATACCCATCAGCATCTCCCCGTGCCCTGGTGGTTCAAGGCAGCAGGATCCGTACCCACTGGAACGCAGATCGAAACCCACCGAACTGGAATCAGAGCTCCCGGGGAAGATCGGCCCACACCACGGTGCCGCCGTGCGCCCTGTCGACACCCCACCGGTCCGACAGTCGCGCGACCAGGACCAGGCCATATCCCCGCTGCGGGCGCGAGACCTTGCGCAACGGCGGGTGCGCGCGGGCGTCGTGCTCGATCTCGACACGAATTTTCGATCTCTCCACGACGACGCGCAGGAACGACGGTTCGGAGGTGTACCGGTAGGCGTTGCTGACGAGCTCGTTGACCACCAACAGCACGTCTGCGACGCAGTCGGTGTCCTCTCCCGTCAGTTCGAGCCGCACCCAGCGCCGGACGGTCGCCAGACTCGGCCGTTGCCTGCCCAGGGGCAGATGAGCCGGCTCACCCGTCCTCGCTGCCTGGTCGCGCGCCAAACCGCTCCTCGGTCAGTTGATCAGTTCGGGCGCGGGTTACCCAGGTGCATCGGCGGCCAAACCAACCAACGTTCGTACCGGTCACACGCGCCGGGGTTCGACCTGGAACGCACGCCGCAGCTCGCACAACGCGTAGTGCGTCCGCGACTTCACCGTCCCGGTCGGCACGCCCAGACACACAGCAGCCTCGGTGTACGTGCGCCCGTTGTAGTAGAGCTCGGTGAGCACCCGTCGGTGTTCATAGGACAGTGAGGCGAGCACGGCGTCCATGACCAACGCGTCGACCACCCGCTGCGCGTGGTCCGGCACCGGTTCCGGTTCGTGCTCACCGGTCTCGTGCGGCCGGACCGTCCGCGCCCGTGCCCTGTCGATGACGACGTTGCGGGCCACCGTGATGAGCCAGCCGCGGGCGGAGGTTCCGTCGCCGAACGACTCGGGGTGCCGCCACGCGCGCAGGAAGGTCTCCTGCACCACGTCCTCGGCCGCCGCCCGGTCTCCGGTCAGGCCCGTCGCGTAGTTCAGCAGGCTGTGCTGGTGGGTGTCGTAGAGCACGCGGAGGAAGTCGTGCATGCCGGTCAGTGAAGGCGCCGCCGTGCCGACAGGCAACGAACCTGTCTAATCCGACAGGGAACCCCGTACGCTGCGGCCACGTGAGGCGTTTCTTCAGCGCGCTCGTGCTGGCACTGTTCGCCGCGACGGCCATCGCCGTCCCCGCGCAGGCCCACGCCGAGCTCAAGAGCAGCAACCCGGCGTCCGGCGCTACCCTCGACGCACCGCCCAAGCAGGTCGAGCTGACGTTCAGCGACGTCGTCAGCCTGCCCGACGGCGACGCGATCACGATCACAGGACCCGACGGCGCCAAGTGGCCGGTCAGCCAGGCGCAGGCCGTCGACAGGACCATCACCGCGGTCGTCGACGGCGCGACCGTGCACGCCGGGGCGCACACGGTCGCGTGGAGGGCTCAGGCCGACGACGGTGACGTCGTCTCCGGCACCTTCACCTTCACCGTGGCCCTCACCGCGACCTCGTCCGCGACGGCGCCCCCGCCGGCCTCGGTCACGATGAGCGCGCCGGTGACGAACGCTGCACCGTCGACCACGCCGGCCTCATCCGGAGGCGTCCCGGCCTGGGTGTGGATCGTGCTGGTCCTGGTCGTGCTCGCCGGCGCGGTTCTGCTGGTCCGCCGCCGCAAGGCGTAGCCGTCGTCGCAGGAGGTCGCGTTCGGCCGGGTGCTCCGCCCGTTCGAGCGCGGCCTCCAACGCGGCGGTCGGATCTTCGCCGAGCCGGCTCAGCAGATCGGCGCGCACGGCGTGGAACAGGTGGTAGCGGTCGAGGTCGAGCGCGTCGACCTCCCGCAACGCCTGCGCCGGGCCGCGGGTCTCTGCTACGGCGACCGCCCGGTGCAGCGCCACGACCGGGCTCGGCGCGATCGCCATCAGCTGGTCGTAGAGCGCCACGACCTGGTGCCAGTCGGTGGGCGGGTCGCTGTGGACGGCGTTGATCGCCGCCTGGAGCTGGTACGGGCCGGGCCGGTTCCAGCGCAGGCAGCGGCGCACGACATCCTGTCCTTCCGCGACCATCTCCGCGTTCCACCGCGAGCGGTCCTGGTCCGCGAGCAGGACGATCTCGCCGTCGCGCAGACGCGCCTCCCGTCGTGACGCGACGAGCAGCATCAACGCGAGCAGGCCCCACACCTCCGGTTCGTCCGGCATGAGCTGCGCGAGGACCCTGCCGAGCCGGATCGCCTCCGCCTCCAGGGACTGTTTGCCGAGGTAGCCCTCGTTGAAGATCAGGTAGACGACGGCGAGCACCGCCTTCAGGCGGTCGGGCAGGTCGGCGTCGCGCGGCACGCGGTACGGGATGCGGGCGGCGCGGATCTTGCCCTTCGCCCGCACGATCCGTTGTGCCATCGTCGGTTCCGGCACGAGGAACGCCCTGGCGATCTCCGCGGTCGTCAACCCGCCCAGCAGCTTCAGCGTCAGCGCCACCTGGGCCTGCAACGCGAGCGACGGGTGGCAGCAGGTGAAGATCATGCGCAGCCTGTCGTCGGGCACGTCCTGCACCTCCTCCGCGTCCGGTCCGCGCTGGAGCAGCGCCGCCTCCGCGAGCTTCTCCCGGCCCCTGCTCTCCCGGCGCAGCCTGTCGATCGCGCGGTTGCGAGCGGTCGTGATGATCCAGCCGGCCGGCGCCGGTGGCACGCCTCTGACCGGCCACAGCTGCGCGGCCGTGGTGAAGGCGTCCTGCACCGCCTCCTCGGCGAGGTCGATGTCGCCGAGGAGGCGGGTCAGGACGGACACCGCGCGGCCGTACTCGGCGCGGAAGATCTCGTCGATCATCCGAACGCGATCGGCCTGACCTCGACCGACAGCGGATCGAGCACCTTCGCGAGCCGGCGCCCCCACTCCAGTGCCTCGTCGAGGTCGGCGGCCTGGATGATCGTGAAACCGCCGATGTGCTCCTTGCCCTCGGTGAACGGTCCGTCGGTCATCAGCACGTCGTCGTCCTTCGCCTTCAGCACGGTCGCGGTCGACGGCGGGTGCAGGCCGACGGCGAACACCCAGGCGCCCTTGGCCTGCATCTCCTCGTTCAACGCGGCCAGGTTCGCCATGATCGGGTCGAGCACCTCGGGCGGCGGGGCCTCACCGTCGGGCTGGTAGATGCTGAGCAGGTACTTCGGTGAGATCTGCTGGGTCATCGTGGACTCCTTTCGCCCTTTGTACGAACGCGGGTGGCCCGTTTCGACAACTATGGCGACATGGTCCCGTTGATCCTTCCGCTCGACGACTCGCGAGCCGACCTGGCGGCCGCCGGCGGCAAAGGCGCGTCGCTGGCCAGGCTCAAACAGGCCGGTCTGCCGGTGCCGGACGGGTTCCACCTCACGACCCGCGCCTACCGGGAGCGGTCGATGGAGAGCCTGCTGGAGGCGTTCCGGGCGCTGGGCGGACCGGTGGCGGTGCGGTCGTCGGCCACCGCGGAGGACCTGCCCGGCCTGTCGT
Organism: Lentzea aerocolonigenes; assembly: GCF_000974445.1. Taxonomy (GTDB): domain Bacteria; phylum Actinomycetota; class Actinomycetes; order Mycobacteriales; family Pseudonocardiaceae; genus Lentzea; species Lentzea aerocolonigenes. The sequence goes on along the minus strand of NZ_BBOJ01000018.1, from coordinate 12,415 downwards.
TCGCCGGGCAGCACGACACGGTGCTCGACGTGACCGAGGACGGGCTGTTCGACGCGGTCCTGCGGTGCTGGGACTCCTTGCGGTCGTCACGAGCCGTGGCCTACCGCGCGCGCAACAACGTCCACGACGCCGAGATGGCTGTTGTAGTGCAACGGATGGTGCCCGCCGACGTGTCCGGCGTGCTGTTCACGGCCGATCCGCTGACCGGGCGCCCGCAACCGGTGATCAACGCGGTGCGTGGGCTGGGTGAGGCGCTGGTCAGCGGGGAGGCGGATGCTGCCGACCTGCTGGGCGAACGGCAGAAGGCCGAACTGATCGCGTTGGGTGAGCGGATCGAGGCTTTGTACGGGACGCCGATGGACGTCGAATGGGCGCTCGCGGGCGGTGAGTTCCACATTCTGCAGGCGAGGCCCATCACGTCGTTGCGGGTCGAGTGGAACGACACGCTCGACGGCGACTACCTGTGGTCCAACGGCAACGTCGGCGAGGCGATCCCCGAGGTGATGACGCCGCTGACGTGGTCGCTGGTGCGCGTGCTGTCGAGCATGAGGATCGGGCCCCACCGGATCTCCGGCAACATCGGCGGCCGGTTCTACCTCAACATCAGCACCTACACCGCGATCGGCACGGCCATCGGCAAGGCCGACGAGATGCTGCGCTCGGGCGAGGAGACGTTCGGCCGCATCCCGGACGGCGTGACCGTGCCGCCGTTGCCGATGTCGCGGTCCGCCATCATCGGCGCGGTGCTGCGGTCGGCGGGCGGACCGCTGAAACAGCAGTTCCTCTACCGGACGCGGCTCCCCCGGCTGGTTCGCGACAACCCCGGACGGTGCGACAGGGCGCACGAGAAGATCGCGGCCTGCACGACTCCTCAGGCGTTGCTCGAACTGTGGCGCTCGGACCTCGACCAACTGCTGCGGTTCGTGTGCCCCATCTTGGACGCCGGTGCGCGCATGATCGCGGGTGGCCCGGCCACGTTCCGGCGCGAGCTCGGGGCGCTGGTCGGTGAGGAGGACGCGGCCACGTTGCTCACCGGGTTCCACGACGGCGCGGGCCTCGCGAGCGTGGGGCCGGTGGTCGGGCTGGCGAAGCTGCGGTCCGGCGAGATCGACCGCGACACGTTCGCGCAGGCCTGGGGACACCGGTGCGCCAGCGAGTTCGAGGTGTCCGCGCCGCGTCCGGCGGAGGACCCGGAGTGGATCTCCCGGCAGCTGGAGACCCTGGCCGATCCGGAGGCGTTGCTGGCGCGGCAGGCTCGGCTGCGGGCCGAGGCCTGGGAACGGTTGGTGGCCCGGCATCCCGGGAAGGTCTCGAAGATCCGCAAGCAACTCGACCGGATTGGAGCGGGCGCGCGCGCACGAGAGCAAGCGCGTTCAGAGATGGTGCGCGCGTTCTGGGTGATGCGCACGTTCGTGCTGAGGGCCGGAGAGCTGACGTCGACGGGTGACGACCTGTTCTTCCTGCCGATCGACGACGTGTTGCGCGTGCTGGGTGGTGAAGCCGTGTTGTTGGATCGCGTGCACGCCCAACGGAAGGCCTACGAGCGTTATCGCGCGCTGCCGCCGTACCCGGCCGTGATCCGCGGACGGTTCGATCCGGAGTCGTGGGCCGCCTCGGCGAATCGCCGTGCCGATCTCTACGACGCGACCACCGACGTGCCGATGCCGTCGGACGTCACCGGCTTCCCGAGCTCCGCGGGCGTGGTCGAAGGCGTCGCGCGGGTGCTCGCACGGGTCGAGGACGGCGATTCGTTGCAGCAGGGGGAAATCCTGGTGACGACGGTGACGAACATCGGCTGGACGCCGCTCTTCACCCGTGCCGCCGCGGTGGTGACCGACGTCGGCGCACCGCTGTCGCACGCGGCGATCGTGGCGCGAGAACTCGGCATCCCGGCCGTGGTGGGCTGCGGGAACGCCACGACCCGCATCGCGTCCGGTGACGTGATCAAGGTCGACGGGGCGCGCGGGACGGTGAAACGGGTGCAGTGAACCCCCACCCGTCCTCCGCAGGTGGTGGGCTCAGTTCACCGAGGTCAGTTGTGCATGGAGACGAGCTGCCGGCGCATGCGTTCGCGCAGCAGATCGATCACCTCGGTCACGGTGCCGGCCTCCGCGTACGCCTGCACCTCGACCCACTTGAGGTCGAGCCGGGCGTGCGCGTGGATCATGGTCTTGTCCGAGGTCAGGTTGACCCAGGCGAAGTCGACGTGCGCGGGGGCGTACCGGTCGAGCGAGCCGATCCGCGCCGACGCGTAGTCCCTGGCCTGCTCGGGAATGGCCTCCGCGAGCGAAACCTGGATGTAGTCCATCGACACCTGCCTCCTCAACGCCGCGCGGCTTCGCCGCGCGGCGGGTCCGACGATACGAACTCGCGCGCGTCGGCGAACCGGGCATTGGTCCCTACAGCGCAGGGACTTTTTCGTGAAAGGGCGTGGTGTCTCAAGCCTTTGGCATCAAAGCTGACACGCGTTGGTCCAGTTGCTCCTCGGTGGGCGCGCCGGTGAGGAGCTCCACCGAACCGTCCTCGCGCACGAACGCGAAGGTGGGCTGCGCGGTCACCCCGAACCGCTTCCAGACGGAACCGTCGAGGTCGGCGAGGTGCGGGAAGCCGTTCATCTGGTGGTCGGCCACGAACTTCTTCATCGCGTCGAGCTGGTCCTCGGCCGCAACACCGACGAACTGGATCTTGTCGTACTTCTTCGCGATCTGGGCGACCTTGGACGCCTCGGCGTTGCAGGACGGGCACCAGGGCGTCCAGAACCACAGCACGGCGGGCTGCCCGACGAGCTTGTCGCCGCGGAACTCCGCGCCCTCCAGGGTCTTCGCGGTGAACTGGAACTTCTCCGGGGGAGGCGCCTTGTCGGCGCATCCCGTGAGCAGCAACACCATTCCCAGCAGCACTCCGAGGAAGCGCATGGGCTCCTCACCTCCTGTCTGGGCGTACGGCCTTGCGCCTCCTCCGGTTCAGCCACCACGCCCCCGCGATCGCCAGCACGACCACGAACGGCCACGGACCCACGGCGGCCACGATCTGGACGAGCGTGCTCTGGAACCGACCGGCAGCGCCCACGACCGGGTCGATCGCGCTGCCGTTGGCGAGGAACAACCGCAGCTCGTAGATGCCGTAGTACGTCACGTACGCACCCACCACCACGAGCACCACACCGCCAATGCGCCCGACGTGTGGCAGCAGCTTCCTGATGCGTGGCGCCAACGCCGAACCCGCCACAGCCAGTGCGGTGACAACGAGCCCCATGCCGAGCGCGTACGCGAAGAACGCGATGCCACCCGTCTGCAGCGATGTGCCGACAACGGCGAGAAACGGCCCGATCGCACACGAGAGAGAGGCGACGGCGAACGCGATGCCGTAGCCGTACATCGACCACAGACTCTTCGGTGCGGCACGCAGCTGCGGCAGCCGCAGGTAGATCGACCTGCCCGCCACGAGAAGCACGCCGAACACGACCATGCCGAGCCCGATCACCACCGTCACGAACGGCAGGTAGCGCTTCAAAGTCGTGGCGATCGGAGTGACCAGAAGACCGAACAGCCCGAAGAACGTGACAAATCCGGCGGTCATCACCAAACCGGACATGAACGCCCGGCTCGTGCTGTCCCGGGAGACCAGTGCCAAATAGGCGGGCAGCATCGCGAATCCGCACGGGTTGACCGTGGCGACCATTCCGGCGACGACCGCGAGTGCGAGCTCGTTCACACCGGCGACGGTAGTGTTGCCGCGTGCCGATCGAACAGTGGCTCGAAGCCATCCCACCCCTGCTCGTGTACGCGATCGTCGGCCTGGTGATCGGCTTCGAATCGCTCGGCATCCCGCTCCCGGGCGAGATCGTGCTGGTCACGGCCTCACTGCTGGCGTCGCAGCACGACAACCTCAGCCCGTTGTGGATCGGCGTGTGGGCGACCGCGGGCGCCATCATCGGCGACAACTTCGGCTACCTCATCGGACGGCGCGGCGGCCCGAGGCTGTTCGCCTGGATGGGCCGCAAATTCCCCAAGCACTTCGGCGAAACGCAGCTGGAACACGCCCGGCGCGTGTTCCAGAAACGTGGTGCGTGGGCCGTGTTCTTCGGCCGGTTCGTGGCACTGCTGCGCATTCTCGCGGGCCCGCTCGCGGGTTCGCTGCACATGAACTACGGCAAGTTCCTCGTGGCCAACGCACTGGGCGGCGTGGCGTGGGCAGGAGGCACGACCGCCGCCGTCTACTACCTCGGCGTGGTGGCCGAGAAGTGGTTGAAGGGCTTCTCCTACGCCGGCCTGGCGATCGCCGTGGTGGCGGGCGTGGTCGGCGTCCTCGTCGTGAAGCGTCGTCTGGCCAAGGCCGCGGAGAAGCTCGAGGGAGAGGAAGTCACGACCGCCTGAGGCGTTGGGCGAGGAAGGGCGCCGCGCCGCCGACCAGGTCCGAACACCACCGCCCTTGTCCGGACAGGGCGCTTCCTTTGTCCCGTCCGCTCGAACTTGTCGCGGCCGGGTCGTGGCGACCTGCGGTCCGCATCCAGTGGAATCGGCGTTGACCTGGACTGAGGGGAGCGCGCTGCCCAAGCGGGCGATTGGCGAGGGAGATGATCTCCTGGCACCCCTGATTGATCACTGGGCAGTATGGGAAACATGCCTGCCATTCCCGAGAGCTCCGCCGTCATCGCCGATGTGGCCCTGGAGAACGACTACGACGGCTTCGCCGAGGCGTACACGGCCGAGAACGAGACCAGCCTCCTCAACGCCTACTACGTCCGGCCCGCGATCGTGAACCTGGCCGGCGACGTGGCCGGTCGACGAATTCTCGACGCCGGCTGCGGTGCTGGTCCTGTGTCCGCGGCGCTACGTGATCGGGGAGCCGTCGTGAGCGGCTTCGACCGCAGCGCCAAGATGGTGGAGCTGGCCCGGCAGCGGCTCGGCGACGACGTGGACCTGCGGGTCGCCGACATGACGGACCCGCTGCCGTACCCCGACGGCGCGTTCGACGACGCCGTCGCCGCTTTGGTGCTGCACTACCTGGAGGACTGGACCGCACCTCTGGCTGAGCTGCGGCGGGTGCTGAAGCCCGGTGGCCGGCTGATCGTGGTCGTCAACCACCCCATCCTCCTCAAGATGGTGCATCGCGAGACTGACTACTTCGCGACCACCAAGTGGTCCGACGAGTACGACTTCAACGGCCAGAAGGCCGTGCTCACCTACTGGCACCGGCCGCTGCACGCGATGACCGATGCCTTCACCGCAGCAGGCTTCCGCACCGCCGTCATCAGCGAGCCGCCTCCGGCGCCGGAAGCCCACGAACTCTTTCCCGACGAGATGGCGAGTTTCCCCTCCGGGGCCTTCCTGAGCTTCATGTTCTTCGTCCTGGAGGCCGCCTGACCACGGCCTGGCACATGGGTGGCCTCGAGGTCGCGGCATGCTCGCCCTGACCTTGAGGCTGCGTACAGGCACTACAGGCCGTTGGCAAGGAACCAACGCGGTTGTTGAGAATGCGCCGACTTCAGGCAGAACGTGTGGCGGCTAGCTCGGACGCCGTAGCGAGCCGCCGCAAACTTGCCCTGGACACCGCAGTGTTCGGCTGGACAGGGCACTTCCTCGTCTGATCTGTCCGACACGTCTTGTGGCGCCCCGATTACGCGCGGTATGGTCTAGACCTTCAATCGCCGCCGCGATGTCCGGGAAGTACGCACATCAAGGCAAAGGAAGTCACATGAAGATTCGACGCAGGACCGCGGCCGCCATGGCCGGCGTGCTCGCTGCACCGTTGCTCGTCGTGGCTCTCCCCACCGGCACGGCGTTCGCGCACGGTTACGTGTCCTCGCCCGCGAGCCGTCAAGCGCAGTGCGCCCGCGGCACCGTCAAGGACTGCGGGGCCATCCAGTACGAACCGCAGTCGGTCGAAGGTCCCAAGGGTCTGCGCAGCTGCAACGCGAACCTTCAGCAGTTCGCCGTGCTCAACAACGACAACAAGGGGTGGAAGGTCGCGGGTGTCGGCCGCACGGTGACGTTCAACTGGACCTTCACCGCGCGCCACCGCACCCGCGACTACGAGTACTTCGTCGACGGGCGGAAGGTCGCGACGTTCAGCGGCAACAACCAGATCCCGCCCGCCACCGTCTCGCACAACGTCAACCTGGGATCGGCAGGGCGGCACAAGGTGCTCGCCATCTGGAACATCGGCGACACCTCGAACGCCTTCTACTCCTGCATCGACGTCAACGCGAGCTGATCACGGGGTGCGTGGGGTCCCCTTCCGCTCACGCACCAACTCGTCGACGTCGAACGGCATCAGGTTCAAAGGCGGGCCGGACAACGGTTTCCGCAACGCGTCGAGGATCTTCGCGTTCATCTCACCGATGATCGCACGCGCCTCGTCGTCGGTCCTGGCCGCCAGGGCACGGGCCTTGGCGGTCTCGGCCTCCTTGCGCAGGACCAGGGAAGGGGGCAACCCTGCAGTGCCCTCTTCCTCCCGCACCTTCCTCTTGATCCACCAGTCCTCTTCGAGCGCCTCGCCCGCGCCGGGCAACGGTTTGCCGGCGCTCGGCAGGTCGTCGAACTCGCCGCGTTCCTGGGCTTCGCGGATCTGCTTGTCGATCCACGACTCGAAGCCCATCCCTGGCGGTTTGCGTTGCGTCACGGGGAAAACCTCCTGACTGCGGCCTGGATCGCCTCGTTGAACGCGGTGCTGCCCTTGTGGCCGCTGTCGTCCACCAGGGTCAGTTCGGCGTCCGGCCACGCCTGAGCCAAGGCGTACGCGGTGTCGGCCGGGCAGCTCATGTCGCGCCGGCCGTGGATCAACGCGGCCGGGATGCCCGCGAGCTTGCCGGCGTCACCCAGCAGGTCGTCGACGAAACCGAGGTTCGCGTAGTAGTGCGCGCAGATCCGCACGAACGCGATGAGCTCGTCCGTCGGGCGGTCGCTGAACATGTGCGGCGTGCCGAAGTCCTCGAACGAGAGAACCGTGTCCTCCCAACGGGTCCACTCGACGGCGGCCTGGTCGCGCGTCGCGGGGTCTTCCATCAGGTCCGCGTAGGCGCGCACCACGTCCGGCGCGTCGGCGACGTGCGCGCTGTACCGGGCCCACGCCTCCGGGAAGAACCGGGAAACGCCTTTGTACAACCAGTCCAGCTCACGCTCGGACGCCGTGGTGACCGCGATCAGGATCATCTCGGTGACACGCTCGGGATGCCGTTGCGCGTAGGCGAGAGCGAGCGTGCTGCCCCACGAACCGCCGTACACCAACCACTTCTCGATGCCGAGGTGCTCGCGCAGCTTCTCGATGTCCGCGATCAGGTGGTCCGTGGTGTTCACGCTCATGTCCGCGGCCGGGTCACTCGCGTGCGGTGTGCTCTTGCCGCAGCCGCGCTGGTGGAACACGACCACCTTGAACTTCTCCAGGTCGAACGACCTGCCCGCGTACTTCGCCGGAGCGCCGGGCCCGCCGTGCAGGTGCACGGCGGGCTTGCCGTCCGGATTCCCGAGGACGTACCAGTGGATCCGGTTCCCGTCGCCGACGTCGAGCATCCCCAGGTCGTAAGGCTCCATGTGGCCCAGGGTATCCAGTGGTGTGGGCCGAACGTTCGAGCAACCACCGCGGCCGCGAGTTCCTCGGGCGAGTCGCCGGTAACTGAGACGTAACTCACAGCGGTGCCGTTGGAAATCAAGCAGTCGACAATCGTCGACTATGACCGCGCGGATAGGACCGGTTCAGGCAGATCCCTACCCCTGGCCCTACGACACGGTGGTTCCGGTCGACAGGGTCGCCCTGCTGTGCATCGACTGGCAGACCGACTTCTGCGGACCCGGTGGCTACGTCGAGCGGATGGGCTACGACCTCGAACTCACCAGGGCGGGCCTGCCCGGCACGCAGAAGCTCCTCGCCCACGCCCGCGACGTGGGCATGCTGGTGATCCACACCAGGGAAGGTCACCTGCCGGACCTGACCGACCTGCCGCCCAACAAGCGTTGGCGTTCGGCCAGGATCGGCGCGGAGATCGGCAGTGCGGGGCCGGCCGGGCGCATCCTGGTACGCGGCGAACCGGGCTGGGAGATCGTCGACGAGGTCTCGCCGGCGCCCGGCGAGGTCGTGATCGACAAGCCGGGCAAGGGCGCGTTCTACGCCACGAACCTGGATCTGGTGTTGCGCGCCAACGCGATCAGCCACCTGATCCTGACCGGCATCACGACCGACGTGTGTGTGCACACCACGATGCGCGAGGCCAACGACCGCGGTCTGGAATGCCTGATCCTGTCCGACTGCACCGGCGCGACCGATCCGGGCAACCACGCGGCCGCGCTGAAGATGGTGACCATGCAGGGCGGCGTGTTCGGGGCCGTGTCCACTTCCGATGCCGTGATCGGGGCGACCACAACCGACGACTGACCGAGAACGAAAGGGTCCGACAGCCGATGACCACTCCCCTCACGGTCGACGCCGATCCCACGTCGTTTCTTTTCGAGCCGACCACAACCGCGCTCCTCGTGATCGACATGCAGCGGGATTTCGTCGAACCGGGCGGGTTCGGCGAAACGCTCGGCAACGACGTGAGCCGGTTGCGCGGGGTCATCGCTCCGCTCCAGCGAACCCTCGCCGCGACGCGCGCGGCGGGCGTGATGGTGATCCACACCCGCGAGGGCCACCTGCCGGACCTGTCCGACTGCCCGCCGGCCAAACTCGAGCGCGGTCGTCCGTCGATGCGGATCGGCGACCTCGGTCCCAACGGTCGCATCCTCGTCCGCGGTGAACACGGCCACGGCATCATCGACGAGCTCGCGCCCGTCGACGGCGAACTGGTGATCGACAAGCCGGGCAAGGGCGCGTTCTACAACACCGAACTCGGCACGGTGCTGTCCACTGCAGGCATCACCTCTCTGGTGGTGACCGGCGTGACGACCGAGGTCTGCGTGCACACCACCGTTCGTGAGGCCAACGACCGCGGCTACGAATGCCTGGTGCTGTCGGACTGCGTCGGTTCGTACTTCCCCGAGTTCCAGGACGCCGGTCTGGCCATGATCTCCGCACAGGGCGGCATCTTCGGCTGGGTCGCTCCGTCGTCCGCCTACATCGCCGCGATTTCCGTTCTCGCCACCCCGGCCCGTTGAGACCCGCGGAAGGAACCGGTCATGTCCATCCTCGCGCGCGCCCGCAGTCGCTCCGACTCTGATCTCAAACTGCCGTTGTGGGTCAGCGGTGACCTCAACGCGTTCTTCGGGCTCGGCTTCAACGTTCTGGTGAACGTGCTGGTGCTCACCGGGTTGTGCCTGGGCGTCGCGAAGATCTCGTCGGGCGACGTGTACGGGGTGATCCTGCCGGCCCTGGGCATCCAGCTGCTGATCGGCAACGTCTACTACGCCTGGCTCGGCAGACGCCTGGCCTACAAGGAGAACCGCACCGACGTCACCGCCATGCCATACGGGCCCAGCGTGCCGCACATGTTCATCGTGACGTTCGTGATCATGCTGCCGGTGTACCTGAGCACGAACGACCCGGTCAAGGCGTGGCAGGCAGGCCTCGCGTGGTCGTTCATCATCGGGCTGATCGTGCTGGCCGGCGCGTTCGTCGGCCCCTACATCCGGAGGTTCACGCCGCAGGCGGCGATGCTGGGCACGCTCGCCGGCATCTCCATCGCGTTCATCTCGATGCGTCCGGCCGGCCAGATGTGGGCGGCCGCGTGGATCGCGCTGCCGGTGTTCGCGTTGCTGCTCATCGGTTTCTTCGCCGGTGTGAAGCTGCCGTTCGGCATCCCGATCGGCATGGCCGCGCTGGTGGTGGGCACCGCCATCGGCTGGATCGGCGGCTACATGCACCCCGCGGACGTGTCCGCGGCCGCCAGGGACATCGTGACCGGCCTGCCGTCTTTCCAGTTCGACCTGTTGTGGCGCGGCCTGTCCGAGATCGGCCCGCTGCTGGCCACCGCCATCCCGTTGGGCATCTACAACTTCACCGAGGGCATGACCAACGTGGAGAGTGCCGCTGCTGCGGGCGACAACTTCAACCTGCGCAGTGTGCTGCTGGCCGACGGCATCGGCGCGATCGTCGGTTCGGCGCTCGGCTCGCCGTTCCCACCCGCTGTCTACATCGGACACCCGGGGTGGAAGGAGGTCGGCGGCCGCACGGCGTACTCGATGCTGACCGGCGTCGTCATCGCGCTCCTGTGCTTCGGCGGCCTGTTCGGTCTGCTGAGCGCGCTGCTGCCGGTGCCGGCGATCGTGCCGATCCTGCTGTACATCGGCCTGCTGATCGGCGCGCAGGCGTTCCGGGTCGTACCGCGGCCGCACGCGGTGGCGGTGGTCATGGCCATCATCCCCAACGTCGCGGCGTGGGCGACCGGTCAGATGGACAACGTGCTGTCGGCGGCAGGCACCAGCGCGGCCGAGGTTGGTGAAACCGCCCTGGAAAGCGCGGGCGTGGTCTACCACGGCCTGCACCTGCTCGGCGACGGCGCCATCCTGGCCGGACTGGTACTCGGCGCGATCACCGCGTTCCTCATCGACAAGCAGTTCTGGTGGGCCGCCGGCTACGCGGCGGCCGGCGCGGTGCTGTCGTTCGTCGGGTTGATCCACGCCCCGCAGATCGGCTGGAACGCGGGTGGCGGTCAGGTCGCGTTGGGCTACCTGTTCTTCGCCGTGGTCTGTGCGGTGTTCGCCTTGTTCCACCGCGATTCGACGTCCGACGCCGAGCCGCAACCAGTCGCCACCGACATGATCGACGCGAAGCCCGCGGCATCCGCCTCATGAACACCACCGACAGGGTCGTCGACAACGGGACCACCGCCCCCGTTGTCGACGACCCAGCCGTGCACGCCGAGGTGTCGGCGGCCTTCGCACGCTATGAAGCCGCACTGCTGACGGGCGACCACGCCGTGCTGAACGAGTCGTTCTGGGCCAGCCCGGCCACCGTCCGGTTCGGCATCGCCGACCACCAGCAGGGCATCGACGAGCTCCGCGCCTGGCGTGCCACCCAGGGACCACTCGACGGCCGGGACGTCCAGAACACCCGGATCACCACCTTCGGCACCGACACCGCCGTGGTGACGACCCTGTTCCGCTACCCCGGCCGGCCGGTCGTGGGCCGGCAGAGCCAGACGTGGGTGCGGATGCCCGCCGGCTGGCGAATCGTCAGCGCCCACGTCTCGGAGATCAGCTCGAGCTAGACCTTGAGCGGTTTCCAGCTCAGTCCCGCGTCATCGGTCCGGTACACCTCGGCGAACTCCTGACCAGGCCCGCCGCGCACGAACGTGGCGTGCCGCGCGTCGGAGAACGCCAGGTCCTCGAACGGCGGCCCGCCGAGCGTGAGCGGCGTGCTCCACTTCTCGCCGGAACCGCGGTGCACGAACGACCAGTCGCGTCCGGTCGCGGCCACGAGCGGCGCCTCCGGTGAGACCGCGAAGCCCGTCGTGATCCCTTCGCGCGGCGGCACGCTCACGGTCTTGAACGGGCCACCGTCCGACTTGCGCACAGAAGCGATCACCCAGAGCCGGACTGGGTGTTTTGGATTGACGACAACGAGATTGAAATCATGGCGGGTCGTTGCTGGGCAGAACTGCGGCGCCCTCTTCGTGCCGTGACAACGCTTGACGCTGCATTGGCACGATTCGACGACACCCAAGCACGTGACAAAGCGCTCTACATGACGTCGCTGGCGCACGCGCTGATCGACGGCAAAGAGATCGAGCGCGCGGCACTGGTCACTCAGGAGTCGATACGGCTTGCACAGGGAGTCGGCTCGGTTCGCCCGCTTGAGCGCATCAACGGCGTTGTTGATCGGCTCCAAGAGTTCAAGGCGTCGGCCGGTGTCGCCCAGGTGCTAAGCACCTGGCCATAAGTCTTGTCCGAAACCTTCGGGTAGCCAGGGGCTGGTCCAGGGTGCGGCGGTGGTCAGGTTCTGTTCGGTGGTGCGGCCGCGGAAGTAGGCGTGTGCTTGGCGGACGCGGCCGGCCATCGTGGCGGGTGCGGTGTTGGCGATGTGGTGTTTGAGGCCGGCCCAGATGCGTTCGACGGGGTTGTCCTGCGGGCTGTATTTCGCGCCTTCGATCAGCATCAGGCGTGGGTGTTCGGTCAGCCAGCGGCGGGTGATTCCACTGTGGTGGGTGCCACCGTTGTCGCAGATGACGGCGACTACGGGTGCGTCGGGGTAGGCGTCGAGCAGGGTCTGCAGGAAGTAGCAGAACACGACCGAGACGTTCTTCACGGAGACGTGGTGGTGCCAGGTTCCGGTGGCGAGGTTGATCGCGCCGTGCAGGGTGCGGCGGATGTTGCTGCCGGGAGTGAGGATCTGGTGGCGCAGGCCGGTGGGCATCCAGCAGGACCGGACTCGTGGCAGCAGGTCGAGGTGGGTCTCGTCCTCGGCCAGCACGACCGATCCTGCCGGGAGTGCGGCGATACGGGCGGCGATGGCGGCGCAGGTGGTGTCGTGGTCGGGGTCGCCT
>NZ_BBOJ01000019.1 GCF_000974445.1 Lentzea aerocolonigenes | reverse complement strand
ACGAGGAAGGACATCGTCCGAAGTGGACGCTGGCTGTCGAGATGCTCGACGAACTCGCCGAACAGGGGTTGCGGCCGCCCGTGCTGGTCGCGGACGCCGGTTACGGTGACAACGGCCAGTTCCGCGCCGCGCTCGACGAGCGGGACATCGCCTACAGCGTGCAGCTCAAAGGCGAGGCCCTGGCGCACACCAGCGAGGCGGTTCCCGCCGTGCGGGAATGGTCCGGGACGGGCCGGTGCGGCCGCCGGCCCGCTGACACGCCCGTCTACCCGGACGAGCCGGTCAGCCTGGCCCGGCACGTGGCCGCCGCTGGCCGCGAAGCCGCACTCACCGTCACCTGGCGCGAAGGCAGCAAAGGCGCACTGTCCTCACAGTTCGTGTTCCTGCGAGTCCGGCCCGCCGGGCATCGCGTCCCCCGCGACCTCGACGACGGCATCCTGCCCGAGCGGTGGCTGATCGCCCAATGGCCCGACGACGAACCCGAACCAGTCACCTACTGGCTCTCCAGCCTCCCAGCCGACACCAGCCACACCGACCTCATCCGCTACGCCAAGATCCGCTGGCGGATCGAACACGACTACCGCGAACTCAAGACCGGCCTGGGCCTGGACCACTTCGAGGGCCGCTCCTGGCAGGGCTGGCACCGCCACGTCACCCTGGTCACGGCGGCGCACCTGTTCCTCACCTTGCTGCGAGCAGACCCAAAAGCGGCTGCGCCGGCCTGACCCTCTACAAGGTCGTCCGCGAACTGCAACTACTCCTCGCGACCTGGACCGGCGTCTGCCTGACCTGCCACCAAACCGTGAAACCGCTACGCCACAACAACTACCGACTAACCTAACAAAGCACTACTAGCCCTACTTGTCGATGTCGCCGACGATGACGGCGAAACTGCTCAGCACGGCCGGCAGGTCGTCGACCTCGGTGCCGGGCAACAGCGCTCCAAGCGCCTGAACGTTGTTGAACGACGACGTCCGCAGCTTGAGGCGCCACGGCGTCTTCTCACCGCGCGACGACAGGTGCACCCCCGACGTGCCGAGCGGCGCCTCGACACGCGTGTAGACCGAGCCCTCAGGAGCCTTGATGGCCTTGGGCAACCGAACGTTCACCGGCCCCTGCGGCAGACGATCGAGGCACTGCCTGGCCAACTCGACCGATTTCCGGATCTCGTCCTGGAGACACCGCACGCGCGCCGCAGCGTCACCCTCGGTCCGCACGACGGGCGCGAAGTCGAGCTCCTTGTACGCAGGCAGCGGATCGTCGCGCCGCAGGTCGAAGTCCACCCCGCTGGCCCGCCCGATCGGCCCGGTGACGCCGTACGCCAACGCGTCCTCGCGCGACAGAACCCCAAGGCCTTCCAGCTCGGCGAAGTCGACGTGCGGGATGTCCACAGTGGACAAGAAGTCGGCTGCCCTGGACGTCCAGCCCGCGGGCACGTCCTCGCGGAGGCCGCCGATCCGGTTGAACATGAAGTGGATGCGGCCCCCGGAAGCCTCCTCCATGAGTGCTTGGACGCCCTCGCGGTAGGTGGCGGCCTCAGGCGCCAACGGCGTCAGGAAAACCATGTGCGCCAACAGCCGGTTGAGCTCGCAGAGCAGGGCGCGAAGCCACTGGGCGCGCACGGGAACGTCCATGCCCGTCATGCGCTCGACGGCCAACGCGACAGCAAGCTCGTTGCAGAACGCGGAAAGCCAGTCGTGCCGATTGGCCAGCGTCAGCACCTGCCGGTAGTCGCGAACCTCGAAGAGCTTCTCGGCCCCGCGGTGCAGGTGCCCGACGAGAGGCTCGGCAGCGGTGATCACCAGGTCGGGGGTGACCGTCAGTCGAAGACGGTAGGCGCCGTGGGCCGACGGGTGAAGTGGCCCCAGGTCGATCACGCGGTCCACGCCCAGGTACTGGGCGCCTGCTCCTACGCCGACGGTGATCTGCTCGCTCACCGGAGCATGGTTTCACGGAGCCGGGAAGTCGCTCGGACGCGGTTCACGGCCTGGTGGGCGGGTGGGGTGCTCGGGTGCGGCTCGTCGCGGTGTGGGGGCGCGTGGGTTGGTGGTGCGGCTTGCGTTTCTGATGGGCCCGGTTCGTGGCCGACCCGATCGATGTGGCTCGAGCCTGGTGCGCGCAGGGCTGGTCCCCGCGGCTCACACGGTGGCGGGCCGGTCGGGGTCCCTCGCATCTTGCCGGGCTCGCCAGATGCCTCACACCTGGGCGTGCCGCCTTCAGATCGCCCCGGGTCTGTCGCTCACGCCTTCGCCGCGCCGCTCAACGCCTGAGCTCTCACGGCGCCGCTCAACCCCGGCCGCTCACGAGTTCACCGCGTAGCTCAACCCGGCTGCTCGCGTCCTCGCTGGACCGCGCAACCTCGCTGGACCGCTCACATCGCCCAACCGCTGAACCCCAGAGTCTCGTCCAGCTGCCCGCCCTAGCCGCTGAACCCCTGGCGCCCACGCCCAGGCGCCCGGCCCCAGGCGGCCAGCCCCAGGCGGCCAGCCTCGGACGCCCGGCCCCGCCGGCCAGCCCCAGGCGGCCCACCCCACCCACTCGCCCCAACTCACTCATTCAGGCGAGGCGATCAAGCCCTCGTCACGCCGAAGTAGAAGCACCCGTGCGACAAGCTCCGCACCTGCACCGCCTCAATCGAAGGATCGTTGAACAATCCTTCGATCACACGATCGAACGATCCAGGCTCCACCACCTCCCCATCCACGATCTGACCTGCAGCGTTGTAGGAACGTAGAATCCGGGGATTGTTCAACAATTCAACAGGGAGACGATCCAACGAAGGCGCCCCCGCGCACTCCACGTGCGTGAAGACCGGCCCGACCTCCGAATAAGGCCCATTCCCGAACGACGGCGAGTACCGGAACAACCACACCGGCTCATCGGCCAGCGACTTCCGCAGGCAGCACCGCAAAGGCACGCCGGGCTCAGAACTCCGGTACTCCCGGCCGGGGTCGGACAGAGCGGCGGAAGGCAGAACGTTGTGGATTCGCATACCGCAGAACGATCGTCGTCAGACCACGGAAAAGCTGGCGGGATTCGGACGCCAGGGCGGCAACTCGGGCAGCAGGTCCGAAACCGCCACCCCGCACCCGTGCAACAACCAGCCGAACGAACCCAGCCCGCGAGGATCACGCAGCTCGGCAACCCGCCCGGCCCGAGCCGCCGACTCCAGCCACTCCCACCCGGACCCGGAAACGTCACCGGTCACCCCGAGAGCGGCCAGCGCGTCCCGTTGCGACACCAGCACGAACGGTCCGCCGGCCGCCGCCGCGCACGAGTCGAAGGCCACGTGGGCCGTGATGTCGCACGAACCGTCGAACACCGGCGGCACCTGGCGCCCGTTCCGGTAGCCGGTCAGGGTGAAGCGGCGGGACGACACGAGGTGGCCGTAGTCGATCGCCAGGGCCGCGCCGCGCACCGACGACACGGCGGAGGCCCAGGCGGCGTCACGTGGAGCGCCCACCTCCGCCTGCTCACCGGGACGGAGGGAAGGCCACCACCGGGTGATCCACGGGTCGGCAGAAGGTCCGGTCACCACCGGGCACGGGATCGAGTCGAGCCACTCGTGCCCGACCAGCAGCCCGACGCACGAAGGCACCGAAGAAGTCCAGTGAACTCCAGGCAGTTCAACGGGTGGGCCCAGTTCGACGGCCGTCACGCGCAGCCGGGAGGCCAGCGAGCCCGAGGCCAGGGAGCGGACTGCGAAGGCCAGTTCGCCGCCTCCTGCGCCGACGTCCACGAAGTCCACTACCGGGGGAAATCCGAGGGCCGCGTCCACGCGCGACAACAGCTCGAGAAGCGCCGCGGCCAGTTCCGGTCCCACCACTGGTGACGTGCGGAAGTGCGCGGAAGGCTTCTCACCGCGTGCGAAGAAGCCCGACGGGCCGTACAGGGCGGCGTGCCAAGCGGCTTCCCAGTCGAACACCGGACAAGTGTGCCTCTAAGGTCATTTCCCGTGAACGACCACACGCCGACGCCACCAACGGTGCCGACGCCGACGCCAGCATCGACGTCAACGCCGACGCCGGCACCGACGAAGAAGCGCATCGAGCAGCGCCGCTGGACCGTCCTGTTCCCCGTCGTGGCGCTCATCGCGCTCGCCGCGGCGGGCCTGGTGCTGTTCGCGCTCGGCACGTCGAGCATCGGCATCGAGCCGTTGCTGGTCGGCGCCGCCGCGGCGTTGATTCCCGTCGCGTTCGTGGTGAGCGCGTTCCTGTGGATCGACCGGTGGGAGCCGGAGCCCGCGAAGATGCTGCTCTTCGCGTTCGTGTGGGGTGCTTGCGGGGCGACGATCAGTTCGCTCGCGTTCAACCAGACCGCGCGGGTGCTCGGCGACCTCCTCACGAACGACGGCACGACGTTCACGGCTGTGGTCGGGGCGCCGATCGTCGAGGAGGCGACCAAGGCCGTGTTCCTGCTCGCGGTGTTCCTCCGGCGACGCCACGAGTTCGACGGGGTCGTGGACGGCATGGTCTACGCGGGCATCACGGCCGCGGGCTTCGCGTTCACCGAGAACATCTGGTACTTCGGCCGCGTCTTCCTCGAGAACGGGCTCGGCAACATGGGCGGCGGCGTGATCGCCCTGTTCGTGCTGCGCGGGGTGCTGTCGCCGTTCGCGCACCCGCTGTTCACGGCCATGACCGGTATCGGCGTCGGCATCGCGGCGAGCACCAGCAACGCCACGGTCCGGATCTTCGCGCCGATCGGCGGGTACCTCACCGCGGTCGGGCTGCACTCGCTCTGGAACTTCTCGACGACCGTCGGCACCGGGTCGGACTTCATCAACCTGTACTTCCTGATCATGGTGCCGGTGTTCGCGGGAGCGGTCGCGATCGTGGTCTGGCAACGGCGTCGGGAGCAGCGGATAGTCGCGGGGCAGCTCGCCGCGATGGCGCAGAACCGGTGGATCGCCACCAGCGAGGTGGCCCTGCTGGCCAGCCTCAACGGGCGCAGGAACTGGCTGCGGGCGGTCAAGCGCAAGTCCGGTGACTCGGCGGTCAGGGCCGTGAAGAGCTACCAGATCGCCGTCACCGAGCTGGCCTTCCTGCGGCACCGCATCGAACAGGGAACGGCGGGCCAGAGCGCCGAGCAACGCCACGGGGTGCTGCTCGACACCCTGCACGCCGCCAGGGCCGCCGCGCGCCGGTGAGTCCCGTCACCGACCGGGTACAGGCCGGGAAGTGCGGATTACCCTCGGCGGCGTCGTCTGGTACCCGCACCTGGGACTGGAACGTCAGAAGGAGTTAGTCGCATGGACGCGACCCCACGTCCGGCCAGGCTCGCCGTCGGTGTCATCTCGGCAGGCCGGGTCGGCTCGGTGCTGGGCGCCGCGCTGGCCAGGACGGGCCACGTGGTGGTCGGCACGTCCGCCGTCTCCCAGGCCTCCCGCAACCGCGCGGAGGAGCTGCTGCCCGGTGTCCCGGTCGAGGACCCGACCGAAGTCGCTCAACGCGCTGACCTCGTGCTGCTGGCCGTGCCGGACGACGAGCTGGAAGGCCTGGTCAAGGGCCTGATCGCCACCGAAAGTCTGCGCGCGGGCCAGATCGTCGTGCACACCAGCGGCGCTCAGGGCGTCAAGGTTCTCGAACCCGCTGCCCAGCTCGGTGCGCTCACCCTCGCCCTGCACCCCGTCATGACGTTCACCGGCCGCCCCGAGGACCTCCAGCGGATGAGCTCCGCGTGCGTCGGCGTCACGGCCGCGGACGGTGACGAGGTCGCGTGGAGCGTCGGTGAGGCGCTGGTCGTGGAGATGGACGCCGAGCCGGTCCGGGTGCCGGAGGCCGTCCGCCCGCTCTACCACGCGGCACTGGCCCACGGCGCGAACCACCTGATCACGCTGGTCCGCGACGCCGCCGACCTGCTCACGAACGCCGGCGTCGCCAACGCCGAACGCCTGCTCGGCCCGTTGCTGTCCGCCGCGCTCGACAACGCGCTGCGCCACGGCGACCGGGCCCTCACCGGTCCGGTCGCGCGAGGCGACACGGGTACCTTGCGCAAGCACCTCGGCGTGCTGGCCGAGCAGGCGCCCGAGACCCTGCCCAGCTACCGCGTGCTGGCCCGGCGCACCGCCGACCGGGCCGAACGCTCCGGGCTGCTCAAGCCCGACGCGGCCGACGACGTTCGCACCACTCTTGAGGACTGACGTGACCAAGCCATTGACCAAGGACGACTACCGCCCGGACGACGTCACGGTGCACCGCGACCCGCAGCGGATCAACCGCGTGGTCAGGGCGCTGCGCAACGCCGGCCGCAACGTCGCGCTCGTGCCCACGATGGGCGCCCTGCACGCGGGCCACCGGCAGCTGATCCGCGAGGCGCAGGTCATGCAGAACACGGTGATCGTGGTGTCGATCTTCGTGAACCCGTTGCAGTTCGGGCCGAACGAGGACCTCGCGAAGTACCCGCGGCAGTTCGAGTCCGACCTGGACATCTGCCGCGAGGAGCGCGTGGGGCTGGTCTTCGCGCCGTCCGTCGAGGACATGTACCCCGAGGGCGCGCAGGTCACCGTGCACCCCGGCCCGCTGGGCGACGAGCTGGAGGGCGCGTCCCGCCCCGGTCACTTCGCCGGCGTGCTGACCGTGGTGTCGAAGCTGTTCAACATCGTGCAGCCCACGTACGCGGTGTTCGGGCAGAAGGACTACCAACAGCTGCAGCTCATCCACAAGATGGCGCGCGACCTGAACTTCCCGCTCGACGTCGTCGGCGTGCCGACCGTGCGCGAGCACGACGGCCTCGCGCTGTCGTCCCGCAACGCCTACCTGACGCCGGAGCAGCGCCACCACGCCGTGACGCTGTCGGCCGCGCTCACCGCCGGTGCGCACGTGTCGTCGCAGGGCGCGGACGCGGTGCTCAAGGCCGCGCACGACGTCCTCGCGCAGGTGCCCGAGGTCGAACTGGACTACCTGGAGCTGCGCGGGGTCGACCTCGGTCCCGCACCGGAGAACGGCGACGCCAGGCTGCTCGTGGCGGCCAGGGTCGGTTCCACCCGTCTGATCGACAACATCGCGGTGTTGCTCGGCGAAGGCGACGAGTAGGGGGAATGACATGTTCCGCACGATGCTGAAGTCCAAGATCCACCGCGCCACCGTGACGCAGGCGGACCTGCACTACGTCGGCTCGGTGACGGTGGACGAGGACCTGATGGAGGCCGCCGACCTGCTGGCGGGCGAGCAGGTCGCCATCGTCGACGTCACCAACGGCGCGCGCCTGGAGACCTACGTCATCCCCGGCGAGCGCGGGTCCGGCGTGCTGGGCATCAACGGCGCGGCGGCGCACCTCGTGCACCCCGGCGACATCGTCATCCTCATCGCCTACGGGCAGATGGACGACGCCGAGTCCCGCACCTACCAGCCGCGGGTCGTCTTCGTGGACGCCGACAACAAGGTCGTCGACCTCGGTGCGGACCCCGCGCACGCCCCCGAGGGCTCCGGTCTGGTGAACGGCTCCACGAGCGCGCCTTCGTCCGAGACCGTTGAGGCGACCGCGCTCGACGCGCTGATCCAAGCCGAGAACTGAGGAAACGCACCGTGCTGCTCGCCATCGACGTCGGCAACACCAACATCGTGCTCGGCCTGTACGACGGGGTCGGCGACACGGCCCCGCTCGTGCGCGACTGGCGGATGCGCACCGACGCGCGCATGACCGCCGACGAGCTCGCGCTGACCATGCGCGGCCTGCTCGGCGAGTACGCCGACAAGATCACCGGCATCTCCGCGCTGTCCACCGTGCCCGCGGTGCTGCGCGAGCTGCGGGTCATGCTCGGCCGCTACTACGACACCGTGCCGAAGGTGCTGGTGGAGCCGGGCGTGAAGACCGGTGTGCCGCTGCTCGTCGACAACCCGAAGGAGGTGGGTTCGGACCGCGTGATCAACACGCTGGCCGCGCACCACCTCTACTCGACCTCG
This sequence comes from Lentzea aerocolonigenes, assembly GCF_000974445.1. GTDB lineage: Bacteria > Actinomycetota > Actinomycetes > Mycobacteriales > Pseudonocardiaceae > Lentzea > Lentzea aerocolonigenes. Next base: position 214,430 of record NZ_BBOJ01000019.1, on the reverse strand, counting down.
TGCATCGTCGTCGACTTCGGCACGTCCACGAACCTCGACGTGATCTCGTCGCGCGGCGAGTTCCTCGGCGGTGCGCTGGCACCCGGCATCGAGATCTCGGTCGACGCCCTGGCCGCGCGCGCCGCCCAGCTGCGCAAGGTCGAGCTGGTCAGGCCGCGCAACGTGATCGGCAAGAACACCGTGGAGTGCCTGCAGTCCGGCATCGTCTACGGGTTCGTCGGGCAGGTGGACGGGCTGGTGCGCAAGATCACCGAGGAGCTCCAGCAGACCGACCCCGGCCCCGTGACGGTGATCGCCACGGGCGGGCTCGCTCCACTGGTCGTCTCGGAGTCGTCGACGATCGCGCACCACGTGCCCGACCTGACCCTGCTGGGGTTGCGGCTCGTCTTCGAGCGCAACATGTCTACTCGCTGAGGCGCACCGCCCGGAAGACCTCCGTGCGCAGGGGGACGTCGAACGGTCCGTTCGACGTCTCCGGCCGCGAGCGGAGGAAGGCGAGCATCTTCTCGTTGATCTCGGCCCGCTCCTCGTCGCTGACGACCAGCATCCGCGAATGCGTGTTGACGGTGGCGACGAGCGCTTCCGGCGAGTCCCTGCGGTGCGCGTGTGGGAACGTCCTGGTCTCGATCGGGCTGAACGACGAACTCGTCATGACGCCCGTGGGGTCCTGGTGCTGCGATTCGACGCTCGTGGCCGACAACCGCTCGAACTCGGCCAGCCACTCGACGTCCCGGGCGTGTTCGTTCCACATCGCCGCGACGACGCCACCGGGGCGCAGCACCCTGGCGATCTCCGGCAGCGCCCTCTCCTGGTCGAACCAGTGGAACGCGGTGCCGACCAGCACGGCGTCGATGGTCTGGTCCGGAACCGGGATGTGCTCGGCGTGGCCCGGCAGCGCGCGCACGTCGTGCACGCGGCGCACCAGCTCGGACAGCATCTGCTCGTTGGGCTCCACGGCTGTCACCCGGTGGCCTTCCGCCACCAGGACCGACGTCAGCTTGCCGGTGCCGGCGGCGAGGTCCATGACGTCTAAACGCTCGGATGTGCCCAGGGGCTCCAAGGCCCACCGGATCGCCGCCACGGGATAGTCAGGCCGGTGTTCGGCGTAGGCCTCGGCCTGCGCGCCGAACGAGTCCGCTCGCCTCGCGTGTAGATCCATCCGTCCAACTTAGGGTGTCGGGAATCCGGAGAGGTATCCGGTTCGCCTCGCCCTCGAGCACTTCCGTACCCTTCTCCGCGTGAGTGAGCAGCCGAAGCAAAACCTCGTGACCAGCGAAGAAGACCTGCCAGAGCAGATGCGCGTGCGCCGGGAGAAGCGTGCGCGGCTGCTCGCTTCCGGCAAGGAGCCGTATCCCGTCGAAGTCGCGCGCACGCACACGTTGCGCGAGATTCGCGACGCGCATCCCGAACTCGAACCCGACACGCAGACCGGCGAGCTCGTCGGTGTGACCGGGCGCGTGATGTTCATGCGCAACACCGGAAAGCTGTGCTTCGCGACGTTGCGCGAAGGCGACGGCACCGAACTGCAGGCGATGCTGAGCCTCGCCGGTGTGGGTGAAGAAGCGCTTTCCGAGTGGAAGACCGACGTCGACCTCGGTGACCACGTTTTCATCCACGGCGAGGTCATCAGCTCGCGCCGCGGTGAGCTTTCCGTGATGGCCGACGCGTGGCAGCTGACGTCGAAGTCGCTGCGCCCGTTGCCGGTCGCGCACAAGGAACTCGGCGAGGAAACCCGCATTCGCCAGCGTTACGTCGACCTGATCCTGCGGCCGACCGCTCGCGACACTGTTCGGACCCGTGCGAACGTGGTTCGTTCACTGCGCGACTCGTTCCACCGGCGCGGATTCCTCGAAGTCGAGACGCCGATGTTGCAGACGCTGCAGGGTGGTGCGAGCGCGCGTCCGTTCATCACGCACTCGAACGCGCTCGACATCGATCTGTACCTCCGCATCGCACCCGAGCTGTACTTGAAGCGCTGCGTGGTCGGTGGCATCGAGAAGGTCTTCGAGATCAACCGGAACTTCCGCAACGAGGGCGTGGACTCGTCGCATTCGCCCGAGTTTTCGATGCTGGAGTACTACGAGGCGTACGCGACGTACGACTCGAACGCCGTACTCACCCGCGAGCTGATCCAGGAAGCCGCGGAAGCGGTGACCGGTTCTCAGATCGTCACGTTGGCGGACGGCAGCGAGTACGACCTCTCGGGTGAATGGACGACGCTCAGCATCTACGAGTCGTTGTCCGGAGCGGTCGGTGAGGAAATCACCCCCGAGACGCCTGCCGAGGTGCTGCGCAAGCTTTGCGACCGGCACGAACTCGAGGTCAACCCGAAGTTCGGGCACGGCAAGCTGGTCGAGGAGCTGTGGGAGCACCTGGTGTGCGACTCGCTCTACGCCCCGACGTTCGTGCGCGACTACCCGGTGGAGACGTCCCCGCTGACCAGGCAGCACCGCACCAAGCCAGGTGTCGCCGAAAAGTGGGATCTGTACGTCCGCGGATTCGAACTCGGAACCGGTTACTCCGAACTGGTGGACCCGGTGATCGAACGGGAACGTCTCGAAGCGCAGGCGCGGCTTGCCGCGGCCGGTGACGTCGAGGCCATGCCGATCGATGAGGACTTTCTGCGATCACTGGAGTACGGAATGCCACCGAGTGGTGGTGTCGGAATGGGTATCGATCGGCTGCTGATGGCCCTCACCGGCCTGGGTATCAGGGAGACCATCTTGTTCCCGCTCGTTCGCCCTGAATGAGTAACTTTCCGGGATGTCGATAGGTGCAATGTGGCACCCGTGCGCTAACCTGCCTCGCAGAAGGCTTTAGTTGGCGACGCGGGTGACCGCGCATTCGGGGTCCAGGAGGATACGCATGGCGCAGAAGGTCACGGTGACCCTCGTCGACGATCTGGACGGTTCCACCGCTGAGGAGACCGTCGAGTTCGGACTGGATGGGGTCAGCTACACGATCGACCTTTCCTCGGGCAATGCGGGCAAACTGCGGGACGCTCTTGCCGACTTCGTCGGAAGTGCACGTCGTGCGGGTGGCCGCAAGCGCGTTGGACCTGGTCGTCCTGCCGGTGTGAAGGCACGTCCGGCATCAGCGGATCGTGAGCAGAACCAGGCCATTCGCGAGTGGGCCCGCAAGCAGGGCATGAAGGTGTCGGATCGCGGCCGCATCCCGGCCGAGGTGCTCGACGCGTACCACCAGCAGGGCTGAAAATTCGGTAAAACACGAAGGGGTTCCGGGAATCGTCCCGGAACCCCGAGGCGGGCCACATTGCTCGGTGCTGCGCACCTTCGCTGTGGCCCGCAGTGCTTTTCGGGGAGATCCCCGAACCCCCGGGCGTGTTTTTATGTGACTGTTCAACTACGCGCCGGATCGACGCCGAAACCCTTCGCGAGGTCGTCGAGCATCGCGTGCGCGCCCTGAAGGCTGACCGATGAGACCCAAACGACATCGGAGATGTCCTGCTTCTGGCCTTTCAGTTGACCCCACAACGGGTTGGCCAAATATTGTTGCTTGATCTTCTCGGTTTCGCCCTTCGGATCGGTCCAGGCGGAGACGAGGATCCGTTCGGCGTCGAGCGAGGAGATCTGCTCCTGGCTGAGGTCGACGGCGATCTTGTCCGAGGTCGGCTGGCCCTGAGGCCTCGCGAGGCCCGCGTCGGCGAACAGGACGCCGCCGGGGAACGACTTCTCCGTGTAGAGCCGCACGGTCTGCTCACCGGCGACGAACCGGGCCAGTGAGATCGACGGGTTGTGGCCGGCCTTGGCGCGGATGGCGTCGCCGACCTTCTTGGCCCGCGCCTCGTAGGCGGCGATCTTCTCGTTGGCGAGTTGCTCCTTGCCCAGCGCCTTGCCGAGCAGGCGGATGTTGTCCTTCCACGTCGGCCCGGTCGTCACGCTGAACACCGTGGGGCCGATCTTGGACAGCTTGTCGTAGATCTGCTCGTGCCTGACCTTCGCGGACACGATCAGGTCAGGGCCGATCGTGGCGAGCTCCTCGAGGTTCGGGCTGGCCAGCTCACCGACGGCCTTGGCGTTCTTCGCGTACTCGGCCGCGTCCTGCGCCAGGTAGTCCGGCAGGCCGTCGGTGCGGTAGCGGGTGTACGCGACGACCTCGGTCTCCAGCGCGAGCGCGGCGTCGACGTAGCTGCTGTCGAGCGCGGCGATCCTCTTCGGCCGGTCCTTGATCTCGGTCCTGCCCATGGCGTGCTCGATCGTCACCGGCGTCCAGCCCTGGTCGGCGGGCGCACTCGGGCTCGTCGTGGTCGCCTGACCACAGGCGGTGAGCGCGAGTAGCGCCACACTCATCAGAGCTGTTCTTCGCATCGGTGACTCCAGAAATTCGGTTAGGCTTACCTGGCTTCCGTGAGCACAAGTCGGGCATTTGGAGGGGTGGGCGTTGGGCCGTAAGAGGTTGGTCGGCCTGCTCTTCCTGCTGCTCGCGCTGGTCGCGGTGTGTCTGGCGAGCATCGCGATCGGCTCCAAGGAGATCCCGTTGTCCGGGGTCTGGCACGGCCTCTTCACACCGACCGGCGTCGAGGACGACGTGGTGATCCGCCAGTTGCGGATCCCCCGGACGTTGATCGGCATCGCGGTGGGCGTCGCGCTCGGCGTCGGCGGAGCGCTGATGCAGGGCCACACGCGCAACCCGCTGGCCGACCCCGGCATCCTCGGCGTCACGCACGGCGCCGCGCTGGCGGTCGTGCTCTCGATCTTCCTGTTCGGCGTCTCGTCGCTGGTCGGCTACATCTGGTTCGCGTTCGCCGGCGCGATGATCGCGAGCGTGGTGGTGTTCCTGCTCGGGTCCGCCGGGCGGGGAGGGCCGTCACCGGTGACGCTGGCGCTGGCCGGTGCCGCGGTCTCCGCGCTGATGCACGGTCTGGTGTCGGCGATCGTGCTGCTCGACCAGCAGTCGCTCGACGCGTTCCGGTTCTGGCAGGTCGGCGCCATCGCGGGACGTGACATGACGGTGCTGACGCAGGTGCTGCCGTTCCTGGTCGCCGGGCTCGTCCTCGCGGCGTTCAACGCGCCGGGACTCAACGCGTTGTCGCTGGGCGAAGACGTGGCTCGGTCGCTGGGCGTGCGGGTCGGGACGACGAGGTCGTTGGGCATCTTCGCGATCACACTGCTGGTGGGCGGGGCTGTCGCGGCGTGCGGGCCCATCGGGTTCCTCGGGCTCGTGGTGCCGCACGTCGCCCGCGCGTTCACCGGCCCGGACTACCGCTGGCTGCTGCCGTTCTCCGCCGTGCTGGGCGCGATCCTGCTGCTGTTCGCCGACGTCGTGGGCAGGGTGGTGGCTCGTCCGTCCGAGGTGGAGGTCGGCGTGATGCTGGCGCTGCTCGGCGCGCCCTTCTTCATCTACCTGGTGCGTCGCAAGAAGCTGGTGAGGATTTGACCGCGCTCAGGGTCGGGGCGACCTCGTTCAAGCTGCGCCGGCGGCCGCTGGTGATGGTCGCGGTCGCGCTGGTGCTGCTGGCCGTCGTCCTGGTCGTGGACATCATGATCGGCGACTTCCCGCTGACCGCGTCGCAGGTCGTCGACACGTTGCTGGGCGGAGGCACGCGCCGCGACCAGTTCGTGGTGATGGAGCTGCGGATGCCGCGAGCGCTGACGGGTCTGCTCGTCGGCGGTGCGCTCGGGCTCTCCGGTGCGATCTTCCAGGCGATCGTGCGCAACCCGCTGGCGTCGCCGGACATCCTCGGCGTGACCTGGGGCGCCGGCGCCGGAGCGGTCTCGGTGATCACGTTCGCCGGGTCGCTGGGCGTGGTGACCGGCGGTGCGGCGTCGATCGGGCTGCCGCTGGCCGGTCTCGCGGGTGGTCTGGTCGCGGGCCTGCTGGTGTACGCGCTGGCGTGGCGGCAGGGCATCGAGGGCTTCCGGATGGTGCTGGTCGGCATCGGCATCACCGCGGTGGCCGGCAACTTCACGCACTACCTGCTGACCGTCGGCGACGTGCAGGACGCCGGGCGCGCGATGGTGTGGATCACCGGGTCGCTGAACGGGCGCGGGTGGGAGCACGTCGTGCCGGTCGCGCTCGCGCTGGTGGTGCTTGTTCCGGTGGCGTTGATCGGCGGCCACGTGCTCGGGGCGCTGCAGTTCGGGGACGAGACTTCGCGCGGGCTCGGGGTTCGGGTCAACCTGGCGCGGTCGCTGCTGATCGTGGTGGCGATCGTGCTGGCGTCGGTGGCCACCGCTGCGGCCGGGCCGATCGCGTTCGTCGCACTTGCCACGCCGCAGATCGCTTTGCGGTTGGCGGGGACCGCGCAGCCGCCGTTGTTCGGGTCCGTGGTGGTCGGCGGCGTGCTGGTCATGTTGTCGGATCTGGTGGCGCGGACGGTCTATCGGCTCGAGCTGCCGGTCGGGGTGGTCACGGCCGTGCTCGGGGCGCCCTATCTGATGTATCTGCTGGTCCGTAGTCGTCGGGAGGCTCGGGTATGAGTGTTCGGCTTGAGGCCTCTTCGTTGTGCGTCGGGTACGGGGAGCGGCTGGTCGTCGACACCCTGGACCTGTCGATCGTCGGCGGGACCGTGACCGCGGTGATCGGGCCGAACGGGTGTGGGAAGTCGACGCTGCTGCGGGCGTTGGGGCGGTTGTTGCCTGCTCGTTCTGGGGCTGTTCTGTTGGACGGCAAGCAGATTGATCGGATGCCCACTCGGGAGGTGGCTCAGGTTCTCGGGTTGCTGCCTCAGGCTCCGTCTGCTCCTGAGGGGCTGACTGTGGCTGATCTGGTGGCTCGGGGGCGGCATCCGCATCAGGCCTGGTACCGGCAGTGGTCGTCTGATGATGCCGCGGCTGTTTCGGCTGCGATGGAGATGACCGGGATTTCGGATCTTGCCGACCGGACTGTGGACGAGTTGTCCGGTGGGCAGCGGCAGCGGGCCTGGATCTCCATGGCTCTTGCCCAGGGCACGGATCTTCTGTTGCTGGATGAGCCGACGACCTATTTGGACCTGGCGCACCAGATCGATGTGCTGGATCTGGTGCAGGAGCTGCACTCGTCCATGGGGCGGACTGTCGTGATGGTGCTGCACGACCTGAACCTGGCTGCTCGGTATGCGGATGTTGTCGTGGCCATGCGGGATGGGCGGATTGTGGCTCAGGGAGCGCCGTCGGAGGTGCTGACCGAGTCGATGTTGTTGGACGTGTTCGGGTTGGATGCTCGGGTTGTTGAGGATCCGGTTTCCGGGACGCCGTTGGTGGTGCCGGTTGGGTCTCGGCATCGGGTGCCGTAGGTGGGTGCGGTGGTTGGGGTTGGGCGGGTTCCGTTCCTGTTTCAAGATTTCTGGGGCGCTGCCCCAGACCCCGCCAATCTGATCAAGGACCTGTCCAGCGCCGTCTGCGGGTTGATGGCACGCCTGTCGGGTTGGGCGGCTTGCTGTTGGGTGGGTGGTGCGGTTCGGGCGGTGTGGTCCCGTCCCAAGTCGAGCCAGGAGCTGGTCACACCCGAGGGGAGAGGTCAAGTCGCGAAAAGCGTGCGACTTGACCTCTCCCCTCGGGCGCGACAAGAGCTGTGGCACGACTCGTGACGGGACCACACCGCCGGAACCTTGCGTTTAGGGCAAGGACTGCTCGCCTTCGGCCTCGCGTCGGCTCGCCTTCGGCATCGGGCTGATCAGGAGCAGGTGCGTGGGCAGGCCGTGCAGGGCTCTGCCTCTGGGAGGACGTAGTGGAAGCAGCAGCTGTTCCGCTTGCGCTTCCAGCCCTCGTTGGTGAGGTGCAGGGTTGAGGCGGAGACGAAAGGTTCGAGCTTTTCGGGGAGGATCAGGGCTGCCTCGGTGACGCCTGCGTTCTCGTCGCCGCACACTCGGCCTGCTGCCCAGGGGCCGTATTCGAGCATGTCGGTGGCTGCTGCCCAGAGTTGGCGGCGGCCGAAGCGGACCACCTGGCCGAACGAGGCGACGAACTGGGCCGCGTGGGCCGCGTAGCGGGCGCGTAGCAGGGCGGCCAGGGCGGCTTCTGAGGGGACGACTGTTGCGGCTGGGTGGTTTGAGGCCGGGTCGTCCGGGAGGCAGGCGAACTCGTCGCTGAGGATGGCCATGCCGTCCGGGTGGGGGCGGCCGTCCTGGGCGATGCGGAACGCGGTGTCGCAGGGCTTGAGGGTGGGGACTCGGCGGGCCGTGTGGAAGAGCAGGCCTGCGAGGTAACCGGGGACGTTGAGGTACCAACCCATGATGTAGCCGGCGGTGGCTCGGTCGTCGGACTCGCCGTACTGCTCTACGAGCCACTCGGCCAGGTCTTTGCGCCACAGGTCGAACTTGGTGGGCTCGGACAGGAGGTCGGAGCAGATCGTCCAGTCGCTGGGCGGAGGGCCGAAGCTGATGTCGGTGCCCACGTCGAGGCGGGCGATGGATTCGGCCAGAGGCGTGAGCGCACGCGGGTTCTTCTGTGAGACCCTCGCCGGTACGGTCAACGCGCGCTTCCTATCTCATGGGTATGAGGCTTGCCTAACCTTACCCAAAGATGACCGCATTGTGCCCGGCGAGGTGGGCCCGGTCACAGGAATATGGCTCAACTCGGCGGTGTTCGCGCTGAGCGGACATCGCCCGATCTGTGGAATCCGTTGCCCTCGACCTGCGTTGATGCTGATGTCACTGTTCCCCGGACGCCCATGGGCGCTTGTGGGAACCACGGGTCTCGGGGCCGCCCACTACAGTGGAGCCACGGTGCCGCGCTCACCAGGGTAGATCGGTGGAGCCGAGGACCGCCGACGCAGCAGTCAGGGAGTGCGAATGTTCGAAAGGTTCACCGACCGCGCGAGGCGGGTGGTTGTCCTTGCCCAAGAAGAGGCACGGATGCTCAACCACAACTACATCGGCACCGAGCACATCCTCCTGGGTCTGATCCACGAGGGTGAAGGTGTCGCCGCCAAGGCGCTCGAGTCGTTGGGGATTGCGCTGGAGGGCGTCCGCCAGCAGGTCGAAGAGATCATCGGCCAGGGCCAGCAGGCTCCGAGTGGACACATCCCCTTCACCCCCCGTGCGAAGAAGGTCCTGGAGCTCTCGCTGCGCGAGGCGCTTCAGCTCGGCCACAACTACATCGGCACCGAGCACATCCTGCTCGGGTTGATTCGCGAGGGCGAAGGCGTCGCGGCGCAGGTCCTCGTGAAGCTCGGCGCCGACCTGAACAGGGTGCGGCAGCAGGTGCTGCAGCTGCTGTCCGGCTACTCGACGGAGAAGGGTTCGTCGGAGTCGCCTGGGCGTGGCGAGGGCACCCCGTCGTCGTCCCTGGTCCTCGACCAGTTCGGGCGCAACCTCACGGCTTCGGCCCGTGAGGGGAAGCTCGACCCGGTGATCGGGCGCACCAAGGAGATCGAGCGGGTCATGCAGGTGCTGTCCCGCCGCACCAAGAACAACCCGGTCCTCATCGGCGAGCCCGGCGTCGGCAAGACGGCCGTCGTCGAGGGACTGGCGCAGATGGTCGTCAAGGGCGAGGTGCCCGAGACGCTCAAGGACAAGCAGCTCTACACGCTCGACCTCGGCTCGCTGGTCGCGGGCTCGCGCTACCGCGGTGACTTCGAAGAGCGCCTGAAGAAGGTCCTCAAGGAGATCCGCACGCGCGGCGACATCATCCTGTTCATCGACGAGATCCACACGCTCGTCGGTGCGGGTGCCGCCGAGGGCGCGATCGACGCGGCTTCGATCCTGAAGCCGATGCTCGCGCGCGGTGAGCTGCAGACGATCGGTGCCACCACGCTCGACGAGTACCGCAAGCACGTCGAGAAGGACCCCGCGCTGGAGCGCCGCTTCCAGCCGATCCAGGTGGGCGAGCCGTCGCTCGAGCACACCATCGAGATCCTCAAGGGCCTGCGCGACCGGTACGAGGCGCACCACCGCGTCTCGATCACCGACTCCGCGCTGGTCGCCGCCGCCACGCTGGCCGACCGGTACATCAACGACCGGTTCCTGCCGGACAAGGCGATCGACCTCATCGACGAGGCCGGCGCGCGCATGCGCATCCGCCGCATGACCGCTCCGCCGGACCTGCGCGAGTTCGACGAGAAGATCGCGGACGTCCGTCGCGACAAGGAGTCCGCGATCGACGCGCAGGACTTCGAGCGTGCGGCGAAGCTGCGTGACGCGGAGAAGCAGCTCCTGGGCCAGAAGGCCGAGCGGGAGAAGCAGTGGAAGGACGGTGACCTGGACGTCGTCGCGGAGGTCGACGACGAGCAGATCGCCGAGGTCCTCGCCAACTGGACCGGCATCCCGGTGTTCAAGCTCACCGAGGAGGAGACCACGCGTCTGCTCCGCATGGAGGACGAGCTGCACAAGCGGATCATCGGCCAGGTCGACGCGGTCAAGGCCGTGTCGCAGGCGATCCGCCGCACCCGCGCCGGTCTGAAGGACCCGAAGCGCCCCTCCGGCTCGTTCATCTTCGCCGGCCCGTCCGGCGTCGGTAAGACCGAGCTCTCGAAGGCGCTCGCGAACTTCCTGTTCGGCGAGGACGACGCGCTCATCCAGATCGACATGGGCGAGTTCCACGACCGGTACACCGCGTCGCGGCTCTTCGGTGCCCCTCCCGGTTACGTCGGCTACGAAGAGGGCGGCCAGCTCACCGAGAAGGTGCGCCGCAAGCCGTTCTCCGTCGTGCTCTTCGACGAGATCGAGAAGGCCCACCAGGAGGTCTACAACACGCTGCTCCAGGTGCTGGAGGACGGCCGCCTGACCGACGGTCAGGGCCGGACGGTGGACTTCAAGAACACCGTCATCATCTTCACGTCGAACCTGGGCACGTCGGACATCAGCAAGGCCGTCGGCCTCGGCTTCACCTCGGGTCAGGACACCGCGTCCAACTACGAGCGCATGAAGAACAAGGTCAACGACGAGCTGAAGAAGCACTTCCGCCCCGAGTTCCTCAACCGCATCGACGACATCATCGTCTTCCACCAGCTGACTCAGGACGAGATCATCAAGATGGTGGACCTGATGATCGCCCGCGTCGAGGCGCAGTTGAAGAACAAGGACATGGCGATCGAGCTCACCGATCGTGCCAAGGCGCTGCTCGCGAAGCGCGGCTTCGACCCGGTGCTGGGCGCCCGCCCGCTGCGCCGGACGATCCAGCGCGAGATCGAGGACACCCTGTCGGAGAAGATCCTGTTCGGCGAGATCCAGCCGGGCCAGATCATCATCACCGACGTCGAGGGCTGGGACGGCGAGTCGGACCAGCACGACAAGGCGAAGTTCGTGTTCCGCGGCGAGGCCAAGCCGAACCGCGTGCCGGACGCCCCGCCGGTCGATCTCGCGGCGCCCGCGGCCGCCGAGTCGCAGGACGCTCCGGCGACCGAGACCGAGTGATCTAGCAGCACGACAGAACGGCCTCCAGGCTTCCTGGGGGCCGTTCTCGTCTGTCCGTTCAACGATCTGCGCCCGCGGCGACTCCTGAGGTGAGACGCTTCCGCCGGAGGGGCACGTGGACACGTTGGCGTTCTTGCTGAACCCGTTGGTCGTGGTCTTCATCGCCGGCCTCGTCGTGGTGTTCGCCCTGAGGCCTCAGCAGCGTGCCCGTGCCCGCGCGCAGGCCGTCGCCGAGCAGACCCCCGCCCTGACCGAGCTGGCCTCGAAGCTGGGTGGTTTCCTTTCCGGCCCTGGTGAAGCGGCCGCGTGGACTCCTCGCCTCCAGCGTTCGAGGTTCGAGCCGGAACTGACGCTGAGCTTCCAGCGCGGGCCGTGGCACGTCCGGGTGACCGAGGCCTCCGTCGCGCGGATGGACAAGAACCTCCTGGCACACGAGCACTGGGTCGAGGTCGCGACGATGCCGTTGCCGGCGCGCGAGCTCACTTTCGAGTTCTTCGAACTGTCCTTCGAGGACGGTTTCGTGCACGCGGTGTGCGGAGGTCAGGTGCGGGCCGACGAGATCGAGTTCCTGGTAGGCATGATCATCGAGACGCTCGACCGGATGCCCGTTGTCCAGCCGCGCGATCCCACGGCCGTCCTCTGAGGATCACATCACTTCACCGGCCGGATTTGCCCGTTTCGCCGCGAACCCGAAACTCGTCCTGCGACTATTGCGGCCGCTCGCGTGATCTTGCCCGAGCGGAGTCCCCGCGGGAAGTTCTTGTGCCATCGGCGGCATTCGAGCAGCTGGTCGCTCAGGGCACGGATCGTTCGAAGCAGCGCATCGAAGGGTTTCTGGACATCTGACCATGGACATTCTGCTGAAGATCCTTCACAACGTGGTCCTGACGCCGTACTTCCTGGCTTGGACTGCTGCGGCGATCGTGTTCCTGGTCGTCCGGCGCTGGTGGCACTTCCGCGGCCACGCGAAACGGCGCGAGGCGCAGATCGCCGCGCTGACTCCGTTGGCGCAGCGCCTCGGTGGCAGGCTGCTCGGCCCCGGCGAAGCGGCCATGTGGACGGCCGAGCTCTGCAAGCCCTTCCGGAACGAGTTCTCGGTCGCGCTCCGGTCGAAGCGGCAGTTCGACCTCTCGCTGGACTTCCAACGCGGTCCGTGGCACGTCAGGGTGACGGAAGCGTCGGTCAGGTACGACTCGCGCGGATTCGGTGTGCGCTGGCTGCAAGAGCACCGCGTCGAGATCGCCACCGCTCGCCTGGCACCGCTGAAGGTCAGGCGGCCGACCAAGTACAACGTCACCAACGGACAGCCGTTGTCTCCGAGCCAGCTCGAGTCCGAGTGGACGCAGAGCGTCAGCTACGAACCGGAGACGGCGAAGCAGGCTGACGCCCAGTGGGTGCCGGTTCCGCTGCCGCCTCCGATGGACCAGGAGTTCTCGGCGTACGGCAGCGACCCGGCCGCGGCGGCCAGGGAGCTGAACTTCGGCGCGTTGCACTGGATCATCGACCAGGAAGGGAGTCTGCCCGCCTTCGCCAAGGGGCTGTCGCTGACCTTCGAGTCGGGCTTCGTCTACCTGGTGGTGCACGACCACATCTACCCCGACGACCTGATGGGCGTCGTCGAAACGATCTGCGGGCTGCTCGACAGGATGCCCGGCGCACGGCCGAGGCACCCCGCGGCAACGGTCTGAGTCAGCGTGGTGTGACGGCGTAGCCCGCCAGCACGATCTCCTCCAGATCGGGGTCGTCGTCCTGGATCACACCTTCGTAGTTGAAGCCGAACAACGCGCGCAGCGCCGCTTCTCCCAGGTCGAGCGGGTGGAAGCGGAACGGGTACTCGTCCTCGTCGTCGAGGCTTTCGAGGAACTCCGGATCGCCCGCCAGGTACTTCTCCTCGAACGGCAGGGGAGTGCCGACGTCGGAGATCACGCCGCTGTCCGGCGAGAGGCTGAACGAGCGCCGCAGGGTGCCGTCCGGCCGCCAGATGGCGTACGCGAAGAAGTCCACGACGCTGTGCATGGCGTGCAGGTACAGCGTGCGGCCGGCGGCTTCGCCGACGAAGCGCGCGTCGAGCTCGGTCGGGGCGTCGCCCGCGGCGTCCTGGGTGCAGACGATCGACAGGCCGGGGAAGACGGCGGCGTAGACCTCGCCCTTCGGCGGGTTGGACGAGTAGAGGGAGCCGTCGGCGATCGGGCGGATGTCGCACGACGGGTAGAGCCGCGCGACCAGGGCCGCGGTGGCTTCGCGGTCGATCTTCGGTGACGAGCGCAGCACCTCGCTGACCTCGCCGGATGCGTAGAAGAGCATCCAGTCCTTGGTTCCCATGAGGTCAGCATGCCGGACAGGTCTGACACTTTCCGACGCAACGGGAGCCCGCCGCCAACCGTCCTCAGACTGTGGCGACCACACCGGAGACTGACGCGCACTCGGGCACGCTGCACGGCGTGGTCACCACCGAGGTGAAGCCGCCCCAGAGCGGTTTCACCACGTTCCTGCTGGTCGTGTGTGCGATGGCGTTCGTCGCGGCGGCGATGGTCAGGCTGCTCGGCATCGACGGCACCCGGTACATGATCGCCACGACCTCGCTGACTCCGTACGTCACCGTCGCGGGGCTGCTGGTCGGCCTGTTCGCGCTGCTGCGCAGGAGGTGGGCCGTCGGGCTGACGATGACCCTCGTGGCGGTCGTGATGGTCGCGAACGTCGCGCCGAGGGCGTTCTCCGACTCGCGGCCGAACGGCGTGGGACAACCGGTCCGGGTGATGACCTCGAACCTCCTCGTCGGCATGGCGGACGCGGAGGCGATCGTCAGGGAGGTCAGGGCGCGCAAGATCGACATTCTGGCGCTGCAGGAGCTGACGCCGGAGATGGTGCGCGACCTCGAACGCGCGGGCCTCGACCAGGTGCTGCCCAACCGCGTCTTCCTGGACGAGCCGGGCGGGTCCGGCAGCGGCATCGCCTCGAAGTACCCGCTCACGCAGCGGAACCTGACCCCGCCGGGCACGTTGCAGCAGGCCGGCGCGGTCGTGGACCTGCCGGGCAAGGACATCGAGGTCGTCTCGGTGCACCCGCTGCCGCCGGTCGTCACGGCCGGTCCCGAGGCGTGGCAACGAGAGCTGGCCGGGCTGCCCAGCCCCGACTCGACCGGCGCGATCAGGGTGCTCGCGGGCGACTTCAACGCCACCCTCGACCACGTCGGCATCACGCGCCTGCTGAACAAGGGTTACGTCGACGCCGCCGACCAGGTGGGCAAGGGCCTGATCCACACCTGGCCGAGCAACAGCGGCATCTGGCCGCCGCCGGTCACCATCGACCACGTGCTGGTTGACCAGCGTTGCCCGGTCGACACGACGGACGTGTTCGACGTGCCCGGCAGCGACCACCGGGCCGTCGTCACGCAGTTCGTCGTGCCAAAGTTCTGAGCGCTTCCGCGGCCCCGGCGGGCAGCGACACGCCACGGCCGTGCCGGACCTCGGGCTCGCGGGTGTTGATCCGGATCAGCGAACCGGAGGCGGCGCTCGCCAGCTCGGCCTGACGCCGCACGGTGGGAACCGCGGTGCCCGCGCCGATCTCGATCACCACCAGCCGTTGCTGCGCCCGCCGCCACTCGGTGAGCGCGTCGAGCTGCGCCTGGCTGCGGTGCGGCACCCAGCCCCAGTCGCCGAACATGAGGATGTTGGGCCTGGCCAGCCCGCCGCAGTTCGGGCACGACGGCAGCTCACCGACGGCCCGCATCGACTCTCGATCCACGGTGACGTCGAACGAGCACTCCCAGATCTCGTCGGTGCACGGCTCCACGCACTGGACGTGGTGGATCGACCCGTGGACCTCGGCGACGTCGGTGAAGCCGGCCTTCTGGAACTGTCCGTCCACGTTGGACGTGAAGACGCGGGCGCCCCACCCGCGCAGGATCTCGAAGCCCTCGTGCGGCACGGTGGCGCGGTAGAGGTGCAACCGGTGGCCGTAGAAACCCCACGCCAGCGCGGGATCGTCCGCGAAGTGCACAGGATCCGCGATCTCCTCGAACTTCAGCCCGAGCCGCTCGTACGGCGGATAAGCCCGCCAGAAGCCCTCGGTGCCGCGGAAGTCCGGCAGACCGGAGTCGACCCCCATGCCGGCGCCGGCGCAGACGAGCACCGCGTCCGCACCGGCGATCAGCTCGGCGGCTCTGTCGTAGGCCTCGTCGATCACTGCTTGGGCTTGCTCCCCAGCACGACCTCGAACTCCAGCAGGTCGGCGCCGGTCGACACGGGCTTCGCGCGCTCACCCGAGTGCGCCGCCGCACCGGCCTGCCCGTCGCGCCAGGCCACGAAGTCCTCGTCCGTCTCCCAGTGCGTGACGACGAAGTAGCGGTCCTCGCCCGCGACCGGCCGCAGGAGCTCGAAGCCGAGGAAGCCGGGCTGGTCGTCGACCGCGCCGAGGCGGGCGGCGAACCGCTTCTCCAGCTCGGGGCCTGCGCCCTCGGGGACCTTGATCGCGTTGATCTTCACGACTGCCATGACGTCCACACTAGCGGCGCACTCCGGCAGGCAGCAGGTACTGATCTTCCGGAATGCCCGAGTCGCGGAACCAGGCCTTGAAGAAGCCGTCCAGCTGCTGCCCGGACGCCTCCTCGAAGTGGTTCTCGAACTCGGGCCAGGTGGCGTTGCCGTCCCGGTGCTTCGCGGCCCACGACTGCAGGGCCTTGAAGAACACGTCGTCCCCGACCTGCTTGCGCAGCGCGTGCATCCCCAGGAGGCCCTTGTCGTAGACGCCCCTGAACTCGTTGCCCTTGCCCATGTCGTAGAGCTTCGGCGCCCAGAACGACGACCGGCCGCGGAGCTCCTGGACGCGGGAGCGGTAGCGGTCGTCGAGGTTCGTGCCCTCCTTCTCCAGCCACAGCCACTGCGAGTAGGAGGCGAGGCACTCGTTCAGGCAGATGTCCGCCCAGTTCTTGATCGACACCGAGTCGCCGAACCACTGGTGGGCGTTCTCGTGCACGACGGTTTCGAGATCCGCCCACGACGCGTAGATCGGGCGGGTCTGGGTCTCCAGGGAGAACCCGATCTGGTCGGCCACCCAGATGCTCCCCGCCGCGCGTTGCGGGTACGGGCCGAACTTCGTCTCCAGGTACGCCAGGATCTCCGGCACCCGCGCCTGGATCGGCTTCTTCTGCGCCGACGTGCCGGGGGCGTAGGCGTCGAGGACGGGGGTGCCGCTCGGGAGCTTCGAGCGCACGAGCTCGAACTTGTCGATCGCCACGGTGGCCACGTAGGTCGCGAGCGGTGTCTCCTCGGACCAGTTGAACGTCGTCCAGCCGCCGTCGCGCGTGACCGGACCCTCCTG
Source organism: Lentzea aerocolonigenes (assembly GCF_000974445.1). Classification (GTDB taxonomy): domain Bacteria; phylum Actinomycetota; class Actinomycetes; order Mycobacteriales; family Pseudonocardiaceae; genus Lentzea; species Lentzea aerocolonigenes. Next base: position 197,818 of record NZ_BBOJ01000019.1, on the reverse strand, counting down.
GCCGTTCGAGACCGCCGTCCAGCCGTCGGGGACGCGGGCCGCGATCTTGAGCGCCGCCTTGTCGCGCGGGGTGTCGTTGGCGGGGAACCACGTCGTCGCTGAATGCGGCTGACCAGCGGCGAACGCGCCGCCCGTCGACGAGATCTGCCAGCCGCTGCGGCCCAGCGAGGCGTCGTTGATCGTCGTGGGCTCGCCGCCGTAGGTGACGACGGCGGTGAACTGCTTGCCGTTCGCGAGCGGCGCGGCGGGCGTGATGACCAGCTCGTGGTCGCCTTCCTGCGCGAACTTCGCGGGCCGGCCGCCCACCTTCACGTCGCTGACCTTCAGGCCCTCGAGGTCCAGGTTGAAGCGCGAGAGGTCCTGCGACGCGGTCGCGGTGATCGTCGCGACGCCGTCCAGCTTCTTCGAGCCGGGGTCGTAGGTGATCGCGAGGTCGTAGAGGCCGACGTCGTAGCCGCTGTTGCCGTCCGTCGGGTAGTAGGCGTCGCCCGCGCCCGCACCGGCCTCCACGGCGGCCTCCGGTGACGTCTCCTGGCGTGGCTGCCGCGCGGGATCGCTGCCCGGCGTGCGGAACACGACGAGCAGACCTGCGACGAGCACGATCAGCACCAGGGCGATCAGGTACGGGCGGGCCTTCATGCGTTAATCATCCCTGTGTCGGTGGTGGAGTTCGGCGGAACGGGCCAAGGCGTGCTGCTCCTGCACGGCCTGATGAGCAGGGCCGCGGCCTGGTGGCCGGTGGCGCAGTGGCTCAGGCCGTTCGGCCGCGTCGTCGGGATCGACCAGCGCGGGCACGGCCGAAACCCGCAGCGGGGACCGTTTCGCACCGAGGACTTCGTCGCCGATGCCGCTGCCGCCATCGAGGACCTCGGCCTCGGACCCGCCGTGGTGATCGGGCACTCCATGGGCGGGCTGCACGCGTGGTGTCTCGCGGCGACCCGTCCGGACCTGGTCAGCGCGATTGTGGTCGAGGACTTCGCCCCGGACAACAGGGGCAGGACGATCGACGAGTGGAAGTGGCTCTTCGACGCGTGGCCGGTGCCGTTCCAGTCGGTCGCGCACGTGACGTCGTACTTCGGCTCGCCGGTGTTCGCCGAGTACTTCGAGGAACGCGCTGACGGCTGGCACCTGATCGCGTCGATGGACGACCTCTACGAAATCGCCACCCACTGGGGCACGCGGGCGTACTGGGACTTCATCTCGGAGGTTCGCTGCCCGTCGCTGGTCATCGAGGCGGGCAGGGGCGGGCAGCTGCCGCACCAGATGGAGGAAGCCGCGCGCAGGTCGAACGGCCAGTACCTGCACGTGCCGGAAGCCGGCCACGTCGTGCACGCCAGCGCGCCGTGGGTTTACCGCGGGGCCGTGGAGGCCTTCTTGAGCACGTCGATCTCGCCGGTCTGAGTGTCGACGACGGAGACTTCGCGGACCTTCGCTCGGATCGGCTCGACCGGGAAGATCTTGGCGAACGCGGCCTTCATCGCCTCGTCGTCGATGCCGTGGACCAGGGTGCAGTGCGGTACCCAGCTGCCGGGCAGGTAGTACGCGCTCGGATTCTTCACGTTGCTCGCCAGCACGTCGTGGATCGCCGAGTGCACGGCCAGCAGCTCTGCGTCGACCACGGCGGCGAGCATCAGCACGTTCTCGACCGTCGAGAACGTGCTGAGCGTGTGCAGCCAGAGGTCCGGCATCCACAGCCGCTCCAGGTCGGTCCGCAGCTCCTTGCGGACCTTGGGGCCGATGGTGCTCGCGATGGCGTACGTGAGGTGCGGCGGGTACTCGTGCTCCGTGCCGACCTGCCGCCACAGGTCGCGGACCTTCTTGTCCGCCTCGTCGTCGAAGAACGCCACCAGCGCGTGCATCAGTGTTCCCCCGGTAGTGCGAACAGCCCGTCCCGAGTCTGCTCGACCAGTCCGTCGTCGAGCAGCGAGACCAGGCACTTCTCCCGCTGAGTGATGTCGTTCCAGACGATGTCGAGCTGAGCCTTGGGCACCGGCCCCGGCGCCCCGCGCAGCACGTCGAGCAGCTTGCCCCGCACCTGCCGATCCGTCCCGGCGAACTTCTGCACCTTCTTCTCCGGCCCGGCATACGCAGGACGCCCGGCGAGCTGCCACGCGCACACGTCGTACAGCGGGCAGTCGGCGCACTTCTGGTTCTTGGCCGTGCAGATCAACGCCCCGAGCTCCATCAACGCCGCCGAGAACACCGCGGCATCGTCTTGGTCCTCCGGCAGCAGAGCCTCGACGTCACGGAGATCGCGCTTGGTCGACGGCGGCCCGGCATCACCAGCTCCGTGCACAGCGCGCGCGACGACCCGTCGGACGTTCGTGTCGACGACAGCGCACTTCTGCCCGTACGCGAACGTGGCGACCGCACGAGCCGTGTAGCTCCCGATGCCCGGCAGCGACTCCAGCACCGAAACGTCTGACGGCACGACGTCGCCGTGGTCGCGCGCGATCGCGGTAGCGGCCTCGTGCAGGCGCAAGGCGCGGCGGGGATAGCCGAGCTTCCCCCACATCCGCAGCACTTCGCCCTGCGGCGCGGCGGCCATCGCGGACGGCACCGGCCACTTCGCCAGCCACTCGTGCCAGATCGGTTCGACGCGTGAAACGGGCGTCTGCTGCAGCATGATCTCGCTGACCAGTACGCCCCAGGCGGTGCACGAAGGGCGGCGCCACGGCAGGTCGCGCGCGGCGGTGTCCCACCAGCCAAGCAGCAACTCGTGATTCATCGCGCGCCATTCTCGCAAACGCACGCGGGGAGCTTTCGTGCGCTCAGAGTGCACGAAAGCTCCCCGCGTGCGGAGAAGTCAGGCGGCCTGGGACTCCGCCGCGTCGACCTCGCGCAGCTCGCCCGTGTGCACGTCGTAGACGAAGCCGCGGATCTTGTCGGTGTGCGGGATGAACGGGCTGCGCCGCAGCCGCGCCATCGAGCCGCGCACGCTCTGCTCGACCACCTTGAACGCCTCGACCGCCCAGGTCGGGCGCAGGCCGGTGTCGGTCTCCAGCTCGTCCTTGAAGTCGTCCTCGGTCACCATCTCGAGGCCGCAGTTCGTGTGGTGCACCAGCAGCACCTCGCGCGTGCCCAGTTTGCGCTGGCTCAGCGCGAGTGAACGGATCATGTCGTCGGTGACGACACCGCCCGCGTTGCGCAGCACGTGCGCCTCACCCTGCTTCAACCCGAAGATCTCGAACACCCGGATGCGCGAGTCCATGCAGGTCAGAATCGCCACCTGCAGGGACGGCTTCGCGGACGAACGGTCTCCTGGAACCACGTTCCCGAGCTCGTAGTTCCGCTTGAGCAGTTCGTCGATCGCGGTCATGACAACCTCCATGGCCTACCGGCGGACACCCCGCGTCGATTGGAACTCGTGTTAGCAGCCGTTCACAAGGGGAAGAGGGTCAATATCACGTTCACCGGATCGAGCGATGCTCGCCTACCGCTGGATTCCACCTGGTCGGGCTAGTTTCGGGCCGTGATCGAGCCCACAGGACCGCTGCCGTCCACGGTGTACTGGCGCCGCCGCGTCGCCGCGATCGGTGCCGCGCTGGCCACGCTGGTGCTCGTGATCTGGATCGTCGGGATGTTCGGCTCGAACGACGAGACCGCCCAGCCGACGAACGCGGCCGCGGCGTCGTCGTCCAACCCGCCGCCGAGCCTGTCCGAGGCGGCCGCCGCGTCGTCCTCCTCGACCACGCCGCCGCCCTCGCCCACCGAGACCACGCCTCCGCCTCCGCCGCCCGGACCGCCGCAGCCCTGTCCTGACGACGTGATCGGGATCGTGGCCAAGGCCAACAAGCCCTTCTACACCATCGGTGACCAGCCGGAACTGTCGATGGACGTGGTCAACAACGGGACCGCGCCGTGCATCAAGGACATCGGCCGGCAGCACCGCGAGCTCACGGTCATGACCGCTGACGGCGCGACGTTGCTGTGGTCCAGCAACCACTGCCTGGCGACCGCGGGCACCGAGGTGCGGGTCATGCAGCCGAAGGAGATCTTCAACTACGGCACGAAGTGGGCGGGCTCCACCTCGAAGCCGGGGTGCGGTGCGCACACCCGGCTGGGGCCCGGCGACTACCTGCTGGTGGCGAAGCTGGCCGGGAAGGCCAGCTCACCAACCGTCTTCAGGCTGGAGTACTGAGACTCACGGCCCGAACCAACGCTCCTCGGCACCACCGCGCGGCGCCCCCGACGTCTTGCCGATGATCAGCTCCGTGGCGAGGTTGACCGACCGCGGCCGCGACCGCTCGTTCGCGTCGAGCAGCAGCTTGCCCGCCGCCCGGCCCTTCTCCATCACCGGCTGACGGACCGTCGTGAGCCCTGCCTCCTCGCCGGCGCGGATGCCGTCGAAGCCGGTCACCGTGATGTCGTGCGGCACGCGCAGGCCGCGGCGGGCGGCCTCGGTCAGCGCGCCGAGCGCCAGCACGTCCGAGGTGCAGATCAACGCGGTCACCTGCGGGTCGCGGTCGAGGACCTGGGCCGCGCCGGACGCGCCGGAGGCCATGTTGTGGTCGAAGCGCTCGACCACGGGCACCTGCGACCAGTCGACGCCCGCCTCGCTGAACGCCTCCGCCAGACCGGACAGGCGGTTGCGCTGCACGTGGAAGTGCGCGGCGTGCTGGCGGTCCGCGGTCACGAAGCCGTCGTTGCGGTCGCGCGCCAGACGCATGCACACGACGCCGATCCTCCGGTGCCCCAACGAGATCAGGTGCTTCGCGAGCTCGTACATCGCGCCGCGGTCGTCGATGCCGACCCGGTCGACCGTGCCGAGGTCCGGCTGGTCGCAGACCACGGTGGGCACCGGGCGCTCCAGCACGGCGGCGAGGTGCGGGTCGTCGTCCGGGACCGAGTAGACGACGAAGCCGTCGACGCCCGCGCGGTGCACCGACGCGACGTCCTCGCGCTCCGGGTTGGCGGGCACCAGCAACAGGCCCGTGCCGGCGTCTTCACACGCCAGTGCGAGGCCCTCGAGGAAGCCGATCGCGGCCGGGTCGCGGAACGCGTAGGAGAGGTTCTCGGTGAGCAACAGGCCCACCGCCCCGGCCTTGCGCGTGCGCAACGAGCGCGCCACAGGGTCCGGGCCGGGATAACCCAGCCTTCGGGCCGTGTCCAACACCCGCCGCCTCAGCTCGGGGGAGAGCTGGTCGGGACGGTTGTACGCGTTGGACACCGTTGTCCGGGAAACGCCCAGCTCAGCGGCCAGAGAGGCCAACGTTGCCGGACGTCGCACATGCATCGACCGCGCCATGAAAGGACCGTAACGGTTCAGAACCAATTCGTGAAGCGAGGGTGACCTGTGTCCCTCAAATGACGCATCCGCCCTGGTTGACCCATCTGCCTTGTTCAGAATTTGGTCCAGACCACTAAGCGTCTCACTTCGGTGGGGCTGTCGACTCCCTGACGACCAGTCGCGGCCGGAACACGCGGGTGTAGTTGTCGGTGCCCTGCCTGCGGCGATCCGGGTCCAGACGCAGCACGAGCTCGTCGATCGCGGCCGCCGCCATCTCCTCGATCGGCTGCGCGAGCGTGGTCAGAGCGGGCGACGAATAGGCGGCCAATGGAATGTCGTCGAATCCCACGACGGACAGGTCGTCCGGTACGGAAATCCCTCGTTGGTGTGCTTCGCGCATGACGCCGAGCGCCATGTGGTCCGAGGAGCAGATCACCGCGGTCGGCGTCACCGTGTCGAGCAACTTGGCCAGGGCCTGGCCGCCGCCCTCCGCGCTGAACGGCGCGTGCGAGACGTACTCCGAGCCGGCCGGCAGGTGGTTCTCCTCCAAAGCGGCCGCCCAGCCGGCGCGCTTCAGTCGGGAGGGCAACGAGCGTGCCGGGCCCGAGACGAACCCGATCCGCTCGTGGCCGAGCTCGATCAGGTGCTTCGTGGCCGTGTAGCCCGCGAGCTGCTCGTCCACCGTCACGTCGGGCACGTCCAGCGCGGGCGTGGCACCGTTCAGGAAGACCATGTGGACGCCGTCCGCGACGAGCTTCGCGTAGTAGCTCGGCCGGGGCGCCTGACCGAGCGGCACCTCGACGTTGGTGATCTCCGGTGACACGAACACCATGCCCTCGACCCCGCGGGCCAGGAGCATCCGGACGTACTCCTCCTCGCCCATCGGGGCGCCGCTGCGGGTGTTGCACAGCAGCGAGGAGTAGCCGAGGCGTGCGGCCCTCGTCTCCAGGGCTTCGGCGAACGCGGGGAAGACCGGGTTTGAGAGCTCCGGCACGAGCAGGCCGATCACCCCGGTGCGTTGGAGCGCGCCGAGGCCGCGGGGGGTGTACGGCATCTCCGCGAGGACCGACAGCACCCGCTGCCGGGTCTCCTCGTTGACGCCCGCCCGTCGGTTCAGCACGCGGCTCACCGTCGAGATGGACACCCCGGCTGCCCTCGCGATCTCGGACAGTCCGGACACGTTGCCTCCCTGCTCAGCTCGGTTGCGGGGCAAGCCTGCCGTGTCCGGAAAAAATTTGCAACGAGCGTTTGCAAGACGGTGCCGTTACGGCTTGGTTACGGTCGACGTCTTGACCTGACCATGGTTCTGGTAGTGAAATCGCCCGCAACATTATCGCAAAACCTTGCAAGACCCTCATCTCACTCCGGGATGAGGCCCCAGCTGGAGGGAACGGCAGCAACGATGCGACGGACAACCCTCGTGACCGCCATGGCGACGGGTGTCGCCCTCGTGCTCACCGCCTGTGGAGGCGGTGGATCGAGCAGCAGCGGATCCGACTCGGGCGAAGTGACCTTCTGGGACACCAGTGGCCCCAACGAGAGCCCCGTGTTCAAGAAGATCGCGGAGGCCTGCGCCACCAAGGACGGTTACAAGGTCAAGACCGAGACCGTCGCGTTCGACCAGGCGCTGAACAACTACAAGACCGCCGCGCAGGGTGGTCAGGGACCGGACGTGTTCCGCTCCGAGGTCGCCTGGGTGCCGCAGCTGGCGAAGAACGGCCTCGTCGCCGACCTGAGCGACACCGACCTCGCGAAGGACACCGGCGACTTCCTCGAGGTCCCGCTGGGTTCCACGAAGTACGAGGGCAAGTCGTGGGGCGTCCCGCAGGTCACCGACTCGCTCGCCCTGCTGTACAACAAGAAGAAGCTCGCCGACGCCGGCGTCACGCCGCCGAAGACGTGGGACGAGCTGAAGGCCGCGTCCGCGAAGCTGGGCGGCGAGAAGTCGTTCTTCCTCAACAACGACGCGTACTACGCGCTGCCGTTCATCTACGGCGCGGGCGGCGACCTGGTCGACGCTCAGGCGAAGAAGATCGTGGTCAACTCCGCGGAGAACGTGAAGGCGCTGCAGACCGCCAAGGGCCTGCTCGACGCCAAGGCCGCTGCCACCGCGCTCGACCCGACGAACTCCTACGCGAACATGCAGGCCGCGTTCTCGTCCGGTGACGCCGCCATGGTCATCAACGGTCCGTGGGCCGTCGCCGACTACCTCAAGGGCGCCGCGTTCTCCGACGCGTCGAACCTCGGCATCGCGCCGGTCCCCGGTGACTCCGCCGGCAAGGGCAGCGCGCCGGTCGGTGGCCACGACTACGTGATCCGCCAGGGCACCAAGGCCAAGCAGTCCTCGATCAAGTTCATCCAGTGCATGAGCTCGGCCGACTCGCAGGCCCAGGTCGCCAAGGAGCTCGGCCTCCTGCCGACCCGCAAGTCCGCGTACAGCAACGCCGACGTGAAGGCCAACGCCGTCGTGTCCGCGTTCGAGCCGGTCGCCAAGGCCGCGCACGCCCGGCCGTGGATCCCCGAGGGCGGCCAGCTGTTCGACCCGCTGAAGATCGCCTACGCCGACGTCCTCGCCGGCAAGAAGGAAGCCAAGGCGGCGCTCGACGAGGTCGCCAAGGCCTACAAGGACACCGTCGTTCCCGAGTACTCCGTCGGCTGATTCCTGATCGGGGTGGCCGGGTCTCCGGCCACCCCTTAGTCGGAGGGAGAGATCGGTGCGCCGGTTCTTGGAACGGCACTGGTACGCGTACGCGATGGTCCTGCCTGTCGTGGTGGTCATCGCAGTGTTGGTGCTCTACCCGCTCGCGCAGGGCGTGTTCTTCACCTTCACCAACATCAACGAGGCCAACATCGCGAACCCGGTGCTCGACCGGCCGGCGACGTACGAGGGCGTTGGTTTCAAGAACTACCTGAACGTGCTGTCCGGCGACGCGTCGTACGGGGCGTTCTGGGGCACGCTGGTCCGCACGCTCATCTGGACGTTCGGCTGCGTGTTCTTCCACTACACGATCGGCCTCGGCCTGGCGCTGCTGCTCAACCGCCAGGTGAAGGGCCGCACGCTCTACCGCGTCCTGCTGATCCTGCCGTGGGCGGTGCCCGCGTTCATCAGCGCGTTCGCGTGGAAGTACATGTTCAACGCGCAGTACGGGATCATCAACCAGTTCCTGCGCTCTCTGGGGCTTCCGGACCCGGTGTGGCTCGGCCAGTCCAACTGGGCGCTGCTCGCCGTCATCATCGTGAACGTCTGGCTCGGCGTGCCGTTCCAGATGGTCGCGCTGCTCGGCGGTCTGCAGTCCATCCCCGGCGATCTCTACGAAGCGGCCGAAGTGGACGGTGCCACGCCGTGGCAGCGCTTCGTGCACGTCACGTTGCCCGGCCTGCGTTCGGTGTCGTCGACGGTGATCCTGCTGGGCATCATCTGGACGTTCAACATGTTCCCGGTGATCTACCTGATCGCGGGCCCGAACCCGAACACGCGCATCCTCGTCACGTACGCGTTCGAGCGGTTCTTCTCCGGAGCGTCCCGCGACTACGCCATCGCGTCGACGTACGGCGTGCTGATCCTTTCCGTGCTGCTGGTCTTCGCCACGGTCTACCGCCGTGCGCTGCGTTCGCAAGGCGAGGTGTGGTGATGACGCTCGACGCAACGTCGTTGCAGGTGGTCAAGGCCACCGACCGCAGGCTCAAGCGCGCGGAGCGGTCCAAGCTCGCCTCGTTCGGCCTGCACGCCGCGCTGATCACCGCGTCGGTCATCGCCGTGTTCCCGGTGTTCTGGGTGCTCGTCACGTCGTTCAAGCCGGACGCCAAGGCCGTCGAGACGACGCCGAAGCTGTTCAACGAGTCCTCTTTGGACAACTACGGGCGGATTCTGGACGGGGAGAAGGGCGACTTCCTCTCCTGGTTCGGCAACTCGGTGCTCATCGCGCTGCTGACGACGGTCATCGCGGTGTTCCTGTCGGCGACGACCGGGTACGCGGCCTCCCGCTTCCGGTTCCCCGGCAAGCGATCCCTGATGTGGATGTTCCTCGTCGTGCAGATGTTCCCGTTCGCGGTGCTGATCGTGCCGCTGTACAACATCCTGCTGACGCTCGGGCTGCAGGGACTCTCGATCGGCCTGGTGCTCGTGTACTGCACGACCGCGGTGCCGTTCTGCACCTACATGCTCAAGGGCTACTTCGACACGATCCCGTCGGACATCGACGAAGCCGGTCGCGTGGACGGACTTTCGCCGTTCGGCGTGTTCTGGCGGCTGATCATGCCGCTGGCCAAGCCGGGTCTCGCGGTGACGTCGTTCTACGCGTTCCTGACGGCGTGGGGCGAGGTCGCGTTCGCGTCGGCGTTCCTGTCGGCGGCGGACGAGTCGAAGACGCTGGCCGTCGGCCTCCAGGTGTTCGTGCAGCAGAACCGCACCGAGTGGGGGCACCTCGCCGCCGCGTCGATCCTGGTGGCGATTCCCGCCGTGATCGTGTTCTACCTGGTGCAGCGGTTCCTGGTGACCGGGCTGTCGTCCGGCGCCGTGAAGGGTTAGTTCGTCCCGTCGTAGCGCAGCCTGGCCTCGTCGACCTGGGTCAGGTTGCGCTTCGACCACTCGGCGAGGTTGTGGAAGATCGGCGCGAGACTGCGCCCCAGCTCGCTGATCTCGTACTCCACCCGCGGAGGAACCTCCGGGTGGTAGGTCCTGGTGACCAGGCCGTCGCGCTCCAGCTGCCGCAGCCGCTGCGTCAGCACCTTCGGCGTGATCGTGCCGATCCGCCGCTCCAGCTCGACGAACCGCTGGCGGCCGTACTGGTTCAGCGTCCACAGGATCGGTGTCGTCCAGCGACTGAAGACGAGGTCGACGACGGGCGCGATCGGGCAGGCCAGCTCCGGTACGGGCTCCACGGGTAGTCACTTTCCTCTAGGTACCTACTAACTTCACGATGTTAGCTTTCCTCGCGATACCGAATCAACGGCTGAGGAGAAGCTCGTGATCGTGGTGACTGGGGCTACCGGCAACGTGGGACGCCCGCTGATGGAGCTGTTGGGGGACAAGGCTCTCGGGGTGTCGCGTCCGCAGGTGGATCTCGCCCGGCCGGAGACGCTCGAACCTGTCGTCGACGGTGCCGAGGCGCTGTTCCTCTTGTTCGGCGGTGAGCTGCTCGGGCCGGACACCGACATCGCCGGACTGCTGGACGTGGCCAAGGCCGGCGGGGTGCGGGGCGTGGTGCTGTTGTCGTCGCAGGGGGCAGGGACGCGGCCGGGCATGGTGCCGCACTCGCGGTTGGCGTCGTTCGAGGAGGCCGTGCGGCAGTCGAGTCTGGAGTGGACGATCCTGCGGCCGAGCGGGTTCTTCACCAACGCCTACGCGTGGGCCGGCGGGATGGCCGCGGCGCCGTTCGCGGACGTGGCGCTGCCGTTCGTCGACCCGGTGGACATCGCTGCCGTTGCCGCCGCGGCTTTGCAGGGCGGTCACGAGGGGCGGACGTACGTGCTGACCGGGCCGGAGGCGATGACTCCGCGGGAACGGGCGAAGGCGCTGTCGTTGCCGTTCGCCGAGCAGTCCGTCGAGGAGGCTCGGGCGCAGATGTCGCAGTTCATGCCACCGCCCGTGGTGGAGGGGACGCTGACCATCCTGGGATCGCCGACGGCAGAGGAGCAGCAGGTCAGCCCGCACGTGGAACAGGTGACCGGCCGGCCAGCCACCCGGTTCGCCGACTGGGCTGCCCGCAACGCCGGAGCCTTCTGAAACGTAAGCGCTTACGTTCGCCAACCCTGGAACGTAAGCGCTTACGTCTGTTCCCGTAAGCGCTTGCAATCCCTAACGTCGCGCCCAGACAAGGTGAAAGGTGCGTCACATGGCTGAGGTGTCCTACGTCAAGGCGTCGCGGGTCTTCTCCGGCAACCCGCCGGTCCGCGCGGTCGACGAGCTGTCCCTTGAGGTCAGCGACGGCGAGTTCCTGGTGCTGGTCGGTCCGTCCGGTTCCGGCAAGTCGACCGCGCTGCGCATGCTCGCGGGCCTCGAGGACGTCGACGAGGGCGCCATCCACATCGGTGGCAAGGACGTCACGAACGTGCCGCCGAAGGGCCGGGACATCGCCATGGTGTTCCAGTCGTACGCGCTCTACCCGCACATGACGGTCGCGGAGAACATGGGCTTCGCGCTCAAGCTCCGCGGTGTGCCGAAGACCGAGATCAAGGCGAAGGTCGAAGAGGCCGCCAAGATGCTCGACCTCACCAAGTACCTGGAGCGCAAGCCGAAGGCGCTGTCCGGTGGTCAGCGGCAGCGTGTCGCGATGGGTCGCGCCATCGTGCGTGAGCCCTCCGTGTTCCTCATGGACGAGCCGCTGTCCAACCTGGACGCCAAGCTGCGCGTCGAGACCCGTGCGAACATCGCGGCCCTCCAGCAGCGCCTGGGCACCACGACGATCTACGTCACGCACGACCAGGTCGAGGCCATGACGATGGGCCACCGCGTCGCGGTGCTCAAGGACGGTCTGCTGCAGCAGTGCGACACGCCTCGCGCGCTGTACGACCGCCCGGCCAACGCGTTCGTCGCGGGCTTCATCGGCTCGCCGGCCATGAACCTCAAGACCGTGCCGATCACGTCGGAGGGTGCGAAGCTCGACGGCGTCATCGTGCCGCTCTCCCGTGCCGCGCTCGACGCCGCCGGCGGTCTGGACGAGGTCACCTTCGGCATCCGGCCCGAGGCGCTCGGCATCGTGCCGTCGGGTGAAGAGGGCATGGAGATGACCGTCGAGCTGGTCGAGGAGCTCGGTGCCGACGCGCTCGTGCACGGCGCCGTGAAGATCGGCGACTCGTCGCAGCGCTTCGTGGTCCGCGTCGACGGCCGCACGCCGCCGACCCTGGGTCAGCACGTCAAGGTCGCCGTGCGCGACCACAGCGAGATCCACCTGTTCCACCCCGAATCGGGCGAGCGCCTGGAGGCGTGAGTCACACCTGAAAGCCCCCGGCGTGACCGCCGGGGGCTTTTTCGTGTCGTAAACTGAACTCGACAACGGTTTCCATTACCTGATCGAGGGACGGCGTGATGACTCTCCGCAACGCTCTGGTCGGCGCACTCGCCGTCGTGAGCCTGGCCGCGTGCGGTACGGCCACCCCTGCTTCGGACAGCGGAAAGATCAAGGTCGTGACCTCCACGAACGTGTGGGGCAGCGTGGTCCAGGCCGTCGGTGGCGACGCCGTCGAGGTCAAGGCGCTGCTGGACGACCCGAGCGCCGACCCGCACTCGTACGAGAGCAAGCCGGCCGACGCCGCGCTGGTCAAGGACGCCAAGCTGGTCGTCTTCAACGGCGGCGGCTACGACGACTTCTTCGCCAAGCTGATCACCAGCGACGCCACCAAGAAGGTCGAGGCGTTCCCGCTGCGCGACGACCACTCCAAGCCGCAGACCGGGACGCCGGACGCCGACGGCCACGACCACAGCGTGAACGAGCACGTCTGGTACGACCTGCACACCGTGCGCGCGGTGGCCGAGGCGGCCGCGAACGAGCTCGGTGCCATCGCGCCGGACAGGAAGACGACGTTCGAGAAGAACACCGCGGACTTCAGCGCGAAGCTCGAGGAGCTCGAGAAGAAGGTCGACGGCATCGGCAAGGGCAAGAAGGTCGCCGCGACCGAGCCCATCGCGCACTACCTGCTCGACGAGACCGGTGCCGAGGACGTCACGCCCGAGGCGTTCAGCAAGGCGATCGAGGAGGAGTCGGACGTGCCGGCCGCCGCGCTCGCGGAGATGAACAAGCTGGTCGAGGGCAAGCAGATCAACGTGCTGGTGGAGAACACCCAGACCGAGAACCAGGTCACGAAGCAGGTCGTCGAGAAGGCCAAGACGGCGGGCGTGCCGGTCGTTCAGGTCACCGAGACGCTGCCCGCGGGTGTGACCGGCTACCTTGACTGGATGAGCAAGCAGGTGGACGCGCTCGCGCAGGCGCTCAAGGCATGACCGCGATCTCGCTGCGCGGGGCACGCCTGTCCTACGGGGACAGGGTGTTGTGGGACGGGCTCGACCTCGACGTCGAGCCCGGTGAGTTCCTCGCGGTCCTGGGCCCGAACGGGTCCGGCAAGACCAGCCTGATGCGGGTGCTGCTGGGGTTGCAGCCGCTGTCGTCGGGCACGGTGACCGTCGCCGGCGGCAACCAGGCCGTCGGGTACATCCCGCAGCAGCGAGCGCTCGACCAGTCCATGACGTTGCGCGGCCGGGATCTCGTCGGTCTCGGCCTCGACGGCGCCCGCTGGGGCCTCGGCCTGCGTCACCGCCGTGAGCGCAGGATCCGCGTCGACGCGGCCATCGAGTCCGTCGGCGCCACCCGGTACGCGGACGAGCCGATCGGTCTGCTGTCCGGTGGTGAGCAGCAACGGCTGCGCGTCGCGCAGGCGCTCGTCGGCGACCCGACGGTGATGCTCTGCGACGAACCCCTGCTGTCGCTCGACCTCGCGAACCAGCGCGTGGTCTCCGAACTGATCGACAAGCGCCGCCGCGAAGCCGGCACCGCGGTCCTGTTCGTCACGCACGAGCTGAACCCGGTGCTGCCGCTCGTGGACCGCGTCCTCTACCTGGTCGGCGGCAGGTTCCGCGTCGGCACCCCGGACGAGGTCATGAACTCCCGCACGCTGTCCGAGCTGTACCGAACGCCGGTCGAGGTCGTGCGGGTGCGCGACCAGATCCTGGTCGTCGGCGCGGGTGCCTGCGAGGAGCAGACCCACCACCTGGCTTCCGAGGCGGCGTCGTGACGATCTTCGATCTGCTCGAGCTCGACTTCGTGCAGACCGCGTTGATCGCGGCCGCCGTGCTGGGACTCGTCGCCGGCGTGCTCGGCCCGTTCATCGTGACCCGCAAGATGGCGTTCGCCGTGCACGGCACGAGCGAGCTCGCGTTCACCGGTGGTGCGGCGGCCCTGCTGCTCGGCATCGGCGTCGGGTACGGCGCGCTGGCCGGCTCGATCTTCGCCGCGGTGCTGCTCGGCGTGCTGTCGCGCCGCGAGAGCGACCGCGACTCGGTGATCGGCGCGATCCTCGCGTTCGGGCTGGGCATGGGGATTCTCATGCTCGCCCTCTACAAAGGACGGGCTGCCAACAAGTTCGGGCTGCTGACCGGGCAGATCGTCGGGGTCGACTCGACTGATCTCACGCTGTTGGTTGTTTCGTCGGTGGCTGTGCTGGCCGTGCTGGCGTTCATCTACCGGCCGTTGTTCTTCGCGTCGGTTGATCCTGATGTGGCTGTCTCGCGCGGGGTTCCGGTGCGGGGGCTGTCGATCGTCTTCGCTGTGCTGGTCGGTGTGGCTACTGCGTTGTCGGTTCAGGTTGTCGGGGCGTTGCTGGTGTTGGCGTTGATGATCACGCCGGCTGCTGCGGCTATGAGGGTTACTGCTTCGCCGTTGCGGGCTACGGTGCTTTCGGTTGTGTTTGCCGAGGTTGCGGCGGTTGGGGGGATTTTGTTGTCGCTGCAGCCTGGGTTGCCGGTTTCTGCTCTCGTCACGGCGGTGAGCTTTGTGATCTACCTGGTTTGTCGTGGGGTTGGGGCGGTTCGGCGGGCCGCCTGATGTGGGGTGGGTGTTGTTGGCCGGTGATTGTTGGTCGGTGATTGTGGGTCGGTTGCGTCGCCGTGTTCGGTGCCGGTTTCAAGCTGGGGGCTCTGCCCTTACCCCGCCAATCTGATCAAAGACCGGCCAGCGCCGTCTGCGGGTTGATGGCACGCCTGTTGCTTTCGGCGGCTTGCGGTTGCGTTGGTGGTGCGGTTCGGGCGGTGTGGTCCCGTCCCAAGCCGTACCAGGAGCTGGTCACACCCGAGGGGAGAGGTCAAGTCGCGAAAAGCGTGCGACTTGACCTCTCCCCTCGGGCGCGACAAGAGCTGTGGCACGACTCGTGACGGGACCACACCGCCGGAACCTTGCGGTTTCAAGCCAAGACTGCTCGCCTTCGGCCTCGCCTTGAGGGCGCGCCTTCGGCGCTGGCGCTCAGGCCGTGCGCGAGGTGATTGGCTTTGTGATGTCGTCTTGGCGTGGCGTTGGCATCAGGCGCGGCGGAATGTCCAAGCCCGCTACTCGGACCTGGTTGCGGCCGTTTTCCTTGGCCTTGTAGAGCGCTGCGTCTGCCGAGTGCTGGGCTGTGGCCATGTCCGGGCCGTTGTCGGGGATCACCGCTACGCCGATCGAGGCGCTGATCGCCTGTAGTTCCACGCCCTCTGGTTCGGTGGGCTGGATTTCGCGGCCGTAGAGAGTGACGACGTTGCGGTGCTTGTCCGTGGTGGGGACGGCCAGGGAGCCGATGGCTTCGCGGATGCGTTCGGCGATCGTCACGCCTTGGGCCACTGGGGTGTCTTTCAGGGCCACCACGAATTCCTCGCCGCCGTCCCTGCCTGCCACGTCGCCTGGGCGGAGTTTTTCGCGGAGGATTCGGCCCACTTCGGCCAGGACCGCGTTGCCTGCTGGGTGGCCCCAGGTGTCGTTGATGCGCTTGAAGTGGTCCAGGTCGATCACCAGGACGGTCATGGGTTCGCCGTCCAGGCGGCAGCGTTCTGCCAGTCGGCCCGCGTATTCGGCCAGGCCGTTGGTGTTCAGCAGGCCCGTTCGGTAGTCGGTGTGGGCGTCTGCTGCCAGGCGCTGGTGGAGTTGTTCCTGTTCTCGGAGCAGGCGTTCGAGGTGGGTGCGGCGTTCGCCTGCTCGGGAGAGGAGGGCGTTCACGAGGATCACCGGGACGACCAGGAGCAGTGGGCCGACCCAGTGGGAGGTCATGAGCATGCCCAGCATGGCGCCGGCGCCGAGGGTGCTCATTTCGAGCATGTTGTCGACCTTGGAGCCCAGGAAGTCGAGGACCTTCGAGTTCGGGGTGACGATCTTGAAGGCGACTGCGACGGTCATGACCTGGACGAACCAGTAGAGGACTGCGGTGATGGCCAGTATCAGGACCAGGCCCAGGTCTGTCGGGACGTTGCCCGTCGCGGCCAGGGAGACACCTGAGAGGTGGACGAGGGTCCACGAAAGGAGGGTGCTGGCCAGCATGGAGGCCGTGCCGAAGACGAAGCGGTAGGGCTGGCGGCGGGCGATCGGCTGGATCAGGATGCGCATCCAGATCGTGGCGATCACTGCCAGGCCGCCGGGGAGGGCCACCGCTGCCGCGAAGGTCCAGACCGAGGTCAGGTCGATGTGAGGGCCCGAGGCCTCCTTGCGGCGGGCCTCTTCTGCTCGGCGGACGATCGTGAGGTGGATCGTGATCGCGGCGATGAGCGCGCCGAAGCGGAGCCAGTCGGAGTTGTCGACCGAGGTCAGTCTTGTTAGCAGCCAAATGGACGCAACGGCTACGGCTGCTTCGAGCACGAAAAAGTACGCGATCGCACTAGGCGCAACGGTCCAAAGGTCCCAGTTGCGAATCGGAGTCAAGCCGAGTGCCCGCGATCGCCTGCGATCAGTCAAACTGTTCTTCACCACGACCCCCTACGCTCATGGCACTTCATGAGCTAAGCCGCCGCTGACCAGGTCGTAGACCACCACGCTGCTGCTCGTCGCAACGAGGAGGTGTCCTTCCATGCGCAACCGTGACTTCTGAACGCCGCCTCTCGTCGACCGGACTTCAATCGTGCATCTAGATCGTCCTGGTGCCTCTAAGACGGATATCGCTATTGGTGACCGTTCTGTTTCAGATTGCCACCGCCTTCGTGTCGTTGCGACCTCGAGCACGTCGCCAGGCGATGGTGGCTTGTGTTGCCAGCAGCAGTCCGATACCGCCCGCTCCCGCGATCGTGGCCGTGACCGAGCCGATCGAATGGGCGACGACACCGGCCAGCGCCATTCCTCCGCCCTGGCTCGAGCGCAGTGCAGCGCGCCCAATGCCATAAGCCCTTCCTCGGTACTGGTCGGGTAGCAGTCTCATCCAAGCCGAACGAGCGGGTGTGTGATAGGCCCCGCCTATACCGGCGATCACCAGCAGAACGATCGTCCAGGTCAGGTTCGGGTTGAACGCGAACATGATCAACGGCGCCAGCGACAGGATCGCCAGGGGGCCGATCAGCCGTTCTCGCTTCGCCGGATCGCGCACGAGACGGAACAGCAGCGCCACACCCAGCACGTTCGCCGCGGGTTCGATGGCGAGGATCAGGCCCACCGCCCAGACCGCGTTCAGGCTCGCCGCCAGTGGCACCGCCAGTCCTTCGGGGACCATCGCCAGGCCGGCCAGCAGCCGGACGCCCAGCAGTGTCCTCAATCGCGGCTCGGTGACCATCAGGGTCAGCGCGCCGCGCGGCTCGTCGTCCTTCTTCTTGCGGCCCAGCGGATCCGCGGCCGGACGGTGCTTCACGGACGTCTGCACCAGGATCGCCAGGACGGCGAACGTGACCGCGTTGATCGCGAGCGCCACGCCGGGATTGGTGCGGGCGACGAGGAAGCCCGCGGCGGCCAGACCCGCCATCTGGGCTATGTCGACGGACGTGCCGAACAGCGCCACGCCGTCGTCGTAGCGCTTGGCCGGCAGTACGTGCGGAAGGCTCGCCTCCTGGGCCGCGAGGTACGGCGAGGAGATCGCCAGCACCACCACCAGCAGCACGATCATCGCCCACAGCGGCATGCCGGGAATGGCCATCGCGCCCATGAGCACCGCTTGTGACCAGGCCGTCGTCACCATCACCGTGCGTCGCGGGAACCGGTCGGCGACCCAGCCGAGCAACGGGCCCGAAATCAGCGGCGGGAAGAGCGTCAACGACCAGGTGAGAGCGGTCCACGCAGCGGATTGTGTTCGTTCGAATACGAGCAGTGACAATGCGACTGCTGCGAGTTGGTCACCGGCTGTCGAAGCGGTCGAACCGATCCACATGGCGCGGAACTCACGCAAACCCACCAGCTCGCGGAGGGCGCCACGGGTCGTCATACGGCTCCTCGGCGCGCCGCGGCCCGCGCGCGACGAATCGGCACGTCCCGATTCGCTCTACGCCGAGTCACGTCGCCCCCGCCGGTAGTAATCAATTTCTATCGACAATCACGGTAGAAGCTGCCTGACCGTTCAACGTCTGTCCTACCACAGTGTGTACCTAAACGGAGCAGGCTGGTTACCTAAAGTAGTTACAATAGCGAAACGTAGAGCTGATCTTCTTCACAGTTGACCTCGGGTTCGCCTGATTGGACCCCAAATGGTCACGCTTTGTGTCAGCCGGTGCCAAACGGGTGTCACCCGCTCGGCCAAGCGGTGCAACCCGCTCCGACTCCTGCCCGGCAGAACTGGTAATTGGCGAACGAGACGACCGTACCCGCGCTCGGGAGCGGCGCGGAATAGGGCACGCCGTTTGTCATCCGGGGCACCTGCGAGGTGTTGGCAAGAAGCCGAGTTCACAGTTTCCCGCCCGTGAAAGCTGAACCGGTTTCGCGGGCGGGAAAACGATCACTAACGTCGGTGAATGGTCGCGCTCAGCGTCGCGAAGCAGCCGATAACGTCAGGCGTGATCAGCCTTTGGCGACGATCCGGCGACGCCGTGCGACCTCGGCCAGCACGACACCGGCGGCGACCGACGCGTTGAGCGACTCGACGCCCGTGGCCATCGGGATCGACACGGTCTGGTCGCAGGTCTCCTTGACCAGACGGCCGAGGCCGCGGCCCTCCGAGCCCACGACGACGACCAGCGGGCCCGTCGCTAGATCCAGACCGTCGACGTCCACGTCACCGTCGGCGTCGAGGCCCACGATCATCAGGCCCGCTTCCGCCCAGTCGCGCAGCGTGCGGGTCAGGTTCGTGGCCATCGCGATCGGCAGCCTGGCCGCCGTGCCCGCGCTGGTCCGCCACGCCACCGCCGTCATCGACGCGCTGCGCCGCTGCGGCAGCACCACGCCGTGCGCACCGAACGCCGCGGCGGAACGCACGACGGCACCCAGGTTGCGCGGGTCCGTCACGCCGTCCAGCGCCACCAGCAGCGGCGGCTCGCCGGCGCGCTGGGCGATCTCCAGCAGCTCGTTCGGGGTCGCGTACTCGTACGGCGGCACCTGCAGGCCGAGGCCCTGGTGCATCGCGCCGCCGGTGATCCGGTCGAGCTCACCGCGGGCGACCTCCAGCACGGAGATGCCCCGGTCGGCCGCCAGGCGCACGGCCTCGGCCACGCGGTCGTCAGCGTCGATGCCCAGCGCCACGTACAGCGCCGTCGCCGGCGTGCCCGCGCGCAGGCACTCCACGACGGGGTTGCGGCCCGCCACGGTCTCGGCCTGGGCCTTCTCGGTCTTCTGGCGCCGCTGCGTCTTGACCGCCTCGGTCTTCGCGACGGCCTTGGCCCGCTTGTAGGCGGGGTGGTTCGGGCGGTCCGACGCCTTCGGGGTCGGACCCTTGCCCTGCAGGCCCTTGGACTTCTGTCCGCCGGAGCCGACGACCGCGCCCTTCTTCGAGCCCGGATTGCGCATCGCGCCCTTGCGCTTGGAGTTGCCAGCCACGGAAGTCAGTCGTCCTTCAAAGTCCACTGCGGACCGTCGGGGGTGTCCTCGACGGCGATGCCCGCCTCCAAGAGCTGGTCGCGCAACGCGTCAGAGCGTGCGAAATCCCTGCTCTTGCGGGCTTCCTGGCGCTCGACGAGCAGCCGATCAACCAGCGTGGTGAGTGCCTGCCGCATGCCGAGGTCGGCAGACGACTGGTCGTTCCACTTCGGCGACAACGGGTCGACGCCGAGGATGTCGGCCATCCGGCGCACGCACTCGGCCGCTTCGAGGGCCTTGTCGTGGTCGCCGTCGGCGAGTGCCGTGTTGCCCTGGCGCACCTTGTTGTGCAGTGCCGCCACGGCTTGAGGCGTGTTCAGGTCGTTGTCCATCGCAACGACGAAGTCTGCGTCGAATGCCTCTCGGCAGATGTCGCCCGCGAGCTGGACCTGCCCGACGCGCTCGGCGACGCGGCGCAGGAACGACTCGATGCGCCCGTACGACGTCACCGCCTCCTGCAACGCCTCTTCCGAGTACTCGATGTGCGAGCGGTAGTGCGGCGCCACCAGGTAGTACCGCAGCTCCTGGGCTCTGACCTTCTCCAGCATCACCGGGATGGACACGGTGTTGCCGAGCGACTTGGACATCTTCTCGCCGGAGAACGTCACCCAGTAGTTGTGCATCCAGTAGTTCGCGAAGCCGTCACCGGCCGCGCGCGACTGCGCCTGCTCGTTCTCGTGGTGCGGGAAGATCAGGTCGATCCCACCGCCGTGGATGTCGAACGTGCTGCCGAGGTACGCCGTGGCCATCGCCGAGCACTCGAGGTGCCAGCCGGGCCTGCCGTTGCCCCACGGTGTCGGCCAGGACGGCTCACCGGGCTTCGCGGCCTTCCACAACGTGAAGTCGCGGGGGTCGCGCTTGCCGCGCACGGCGGTCTCGCCCTGCTCCACGGCGTCGAGCTTCTGGCCGGACAACGCGCCGTACTCGGGAAGCGAGCGCACGTCGAAGTAGACGTCACCGTCGACGTCGTAGGCGTGGCCCTTGTCGATCAGCCGCTGCATCAGCTCGACCATCTGCGTCACGTGGCCGGTCGCCCGCGGCGCGTACGACGGCGGCAGGCAGCCCAGCGCGTCGTACGCCTCCTCGAAGGCGCGCTCGTGCGTGTACGCCCACTCCCACCACGGCCGGTCGTGGTCGGCGGCCTTGGTGAGGATCTTGTCGTCGATGTCGGTGACGTTGCGGACCAGCGTCACGTCGGCACCGTCACGCGCCAGCCACCGACGCAGAACGTCGAAGTTGAGGCCGCTGCGGACGTGACCGATGTGCGGGATGCCCTGCACGGTCGCCCCACACACGTAGATCGACGCCGTTCCGTTGACCTGCGGGTGGAACTCCCGCATGGACCGGCTCGCGGTGTCGTAGATGTGGAGGCTCACACGGGAATGGTACGGGCCACATCCAAAAGAGCAGTCGGGCGGTCACTCGTCGGAACCGGATTGACGAGGCGGAAGGCGCAGCCGATGGCCTCCGCGCCGCCGTCCGCCTCCTCGCTGTCGCCGACCATCACCGCGTCGCGCGGGTCGACGCCCAGCCGTTCGCAGGCGGTGGTGAAGATCTTCGGGTCCGGCTTGATGACGCCTTCCTCGTAGGAGAGCACGAACTCGTCCACGAGGTGCGTCAGCCCGAACCGCTCGAACACGGGCCGGATGTCCCAGCCGATGTTGCTGACGACCGCGACGGGGACGTCGGTGAGGTGCGCCAGCGCGGCCTCGGTGTCCGGGTAGGGCTGCCACGACTCCGCGTCGATCAGCTGGTCGTAGAGGCCCTCGGCGTTGGCCACGTTCGAGTCGTTGAGCACCCGGACGTGCACCCAGCGGTGGACGTCGGGGTCGAGGTCGCGGCGGTACCACGCGTCGACGAGCTCGGGGTCCATGTCGTCGGCGATGCCGACCGGGGCGGTGAGCGCACGCATCAGGTCCGCGTTGGACGCCAGCTCGGGGTGTTCGAGCCGGAAGAGCGTGCCGGAGAAGTCGAAGAGCGCGGCGCGGATCGTCACGCCCTCGACTCTACGTGGTCTGGACCTTTTTGAGCTCTGCCTCGACCTCGGACGAGTCGTAGTCGATGGTCAGCGTCAGGTCGCCGGCACCTCGCTGGGCCGCGGCGGCGAAGTGTTCGACGAACTCGTCGATCTGCTTCAACGGCTGGTCCGCGAGTTTCGCGGTGGCCTCGTAGAGCGCGCGGTGGCGGTCGGGCGTCGTCGTGCCGCGCAGGTCGGCGGCCCAGTCGAGCAGGTCCTCGTAGTTCTTCACGAACCTCGTGGCCAGGAGCCGGACCTTGTCCGCGTTGCCTGCCTGTCCCGCCGGGCCGAACGCCCATTGCTGCTTCTGCGGCGAGAGCACGTCCTGGACGGCGTTCAGGATCTCGTCGAACTTGCGGGTGCGAGCGGTGAAGTAGTCGATCGCGTCGGTGTCCGAGCTGAGCGAGCGCACGTTGTCCGCGAAGCCCATCTCGTGGTTGAGCTTCTTGTCCTCGAGGCCGCGCATGCTCTGCCGCACGATGTCGGTGAACGTGCGGTACTCCCAGCCTGCCTCGGGCGGGCCGACCTCGATGCCGACCTTCTTCGCGAGCATCTCGGCGAGCTGGCGCGGAGTGAATTCCTTCAGGTCGAGGTAGCCGATGCTGGGGCGCAGACCGGGGACGGGCGTGGCGTCGAAGCGGACGGGCAGCACGTACGGCTTGTGCGGGTCGTGCAGGCCGCGGGCCAGCGCGGAGCGGCGCTCGTGGATCGTCCAGATCTTCCGCACGTAGTCCTTCGAAACGAACATCACGCAGAAGCGCGAGTCTTCGCGGTAGACCTTGTCCAGGTACTCGGTGAGCTCCTCGCCCAGGAGCTCGTGCTGCCGCTCGTTGTCGTAGAAGTAGCGCAGTCCCAGATCCTTGAGGTGGTGCGCCACCTCTTCCACGTAGGCGCGGTCCTCGCCGGCGAACGACAGGCAGATGTCGTACTTGGTCACCGTGTGGATGTTAGTGGCGGGAACCACAGTGCTGTCGCCGGAGTTGTCCAGGTATGAGCCTGGGGTTCCTGTTCGCGATGTCGCTGCCCGCGTTGGTGGTGGCGTTGTTCGTGCTCGCGGTGGTCGAGCGGTTCGCGCGCAGGAAGAAGGGCACGCCGATCGCGGCGGCGGGTTTCGGCGAGCTGGGCGCCACGTTCGAGGCGGGCAAGCGCGACGAGCTCGAGTACCGCAAGGAGGAGCGGCAGCTGCGCGACGAGGAAGGTGACGGGGCACCGCCGCGAAGCCGGGTGGATCTCGACGGCGGCACGGCTGTGATCAAGGTGCCGGAGCAGCGGCTGCCCAGTTAGGCGTTGCTGATCAGCAACGCGGTGGCGATCGCCGCGATGCCTTCGTTCCGCCCGGTGAGGCCGAGCCCGTCGGTCGTCGTGCCGGCCACCGAAACCGGGCCGCCCACGGCCTCGGAAAGCGTTTTCTGAGCTTCTTCCCGGCGCTTGCCGATGCGCGGCTCGTTGCCGATCACCTGCACTGTGGCGTTTCCCACATGGAAACCGGCCTCCTCGATCAGGCGGCGCACCTCCGTGAGCAGGACCACGCCGTGCGCGCCGGACCAGCGCGGATCGGACGTGCCGAAGACCGCGCCCAGGTCGCCGAGGCCCGCCGCGGACAGGAGTGCGTCACACAGCGCGTGCGAGGCGACGTCGCCGTCCGAGTGACCCGCGCACCCGTCCACGCCCTCCCACAGCAGTCCGGCGATCCAGCATTCGCGACCTGCTTCGATCGGGTGGACGTCGACGCCCTGGCCGATCCTCACTGCTGGCCTCCGCAGAAAAGTGCCTCCGCGACGGCGAGGTCGAACGGAGTGGTGATCTTCATGGCGTGCGCGTGTCCGGGAACCGTGTGGACCTCGCCACCGTTCTGTTCTACAAGACCCGCGTCGTCAGTCGCGGCAACAGCGGCGCTGTAGGCGGCTCTGAGAGTTTCGGCGCGGAATCCCTGCGGGGTCTGGACGACCCGCAGACCGGCTCGGTCAGGTGTGGAGACGACCACTCCGACCTCGTTCACCTGCTTGATCGTGTCGGCGACCGGAAGCACCGGGATGACGGCGTCGTGCCCGTCGCGCACAGCGGCCACGACGCCCGCGATGACCTCGGGAGGGGTGAAAGCACGGGCCGCGTCGTGCACCAGCACGATCGAGGTGTCCGGAATCACGCGGAGCGCGTGTTCGAGGGCGAGGCGCACCGAATCGGTGCGTTCGGCGCCCCCTGAAAGCACGTGCACCGCCCCGCCGGCGGGGGCCAGCGAGGCGGTTGCGGTGTGCACTTGATCCACATCGGACGGTGGAGCGGCGATGACGACGTGCTGAACCTGGCCTGACGCGAACAGACCTTGAACGGCACGGGTCAAGAGCGGTACTCCGTCGACCGGCACGAGCGCCTTGGGCATCCCGTAGCCCAGACGCTCACCCCGCCCTGCCGCAGGCACGAGCGCGACAACACTCATGTTGCGACTTTGTCCGATGCTCTGTGTTTTGTGTTGAAAACTAGGACGCGAGAACTTCGTCGAGGAGAACCTCGGCCTTGTCCTCGT
Source organism: Lentzea aerocolonigenes (assembly GCF_000974445.1). Taxonomy (GTDB): domain Bacteria; phylum Actinomycetota; class Actinomycetes; order Mycobacteriales; family Pseudonocardiaceae; genus Lentzea; species Lentzea aerocolonigenes. Next base: position 173,615 of record NZ_BBOJ01000019.1, on the reverse strand, counting down.
CGGTGCCCTCGGCCAGCGCCAGCTCGCTGACCAGTATCTGCCGAGCCTTCGCCAGCATTCGCTTCTCACCGGCGGACAGCCCGCGATCCTTCTCGCGCCGCCAGAGGTCGCGCACCACTTCCGCAACCTTGTTCACGTCGCCGGAGGCGAGCTTCTCAAGGTTGGCCTTGTACCGCCGAGACCAGTTGGTCGGCTCCTCGGTGTGGGGAGCACGCAAGACCTCGAAAACCCGGTCGAGCCCTTCCTGGCCGACAACGTCGCGCACGCCTACGATCTCGGCGTTGTCGGCGGGAACCCGAACGGTGAGGTCGCCCTGCGCCACCTTGAGAACGAGGTACTTCTTCTCCTCGCCCTTGATCACGCGGGTCTCGATTGCTTCGATGAGAGCGGCACCGTGGTGCGGGTAGACGACGGTCTCTCCGACCTTGAAAACCATGTGTCCTCTGCCCCTTTCGCTTCCTCCATCCTAACACGTCCGGCAACCCTTCCCGCGCAGGTCGATGATCCGTTAGTGCTGGTCAGGGCCGTGTGGGGGGTTGACAAACCACCTGTTTGCGTGCAACGTACGGGCTTGTCAAGATCGATTGGCACCACGTCGCGTCCCCATTCCGGGCCCCGGTTAGGCTCTTTGCCTGGTGGTTGTTCCCTAGGAAGGACGCTGGAGCCGTGAACTCAGGAGTGTCTCGCCGGTTGATCGTGACGGCAGCGCTGGCCGCGGGCCTCGGCCTGGTGGCGGTCGGCTGCAGCGCCGGTCAGGTCACCCAGACCGACACCCAGGTCGCCGCCGTGGACGGTGCGAGCGGAAACGCGGGCCCGATCGCGGTGCGCAACGTCATGCTGGCGTTCCCGCCGGACGGCAACCGCTACCACGAGGGCGACGACGTGCCGATGACCTTCGTCATCGCGAACGGGGGCGAGACCCCGGACAAGCTGCTGTCGATCAAGTCCGACGCCGCCGAGGGCGAGGCCGAGATCGTGGGCGGCAAGGACATCCCGGCCCGGTACGCGCTGCAGGCGGAGTACGACGCCTCGAAGGCCCCGACGAAGACCTCCGCGCCTTCGTCCTCCGCGCACGCCTCCTCGTCGTCGCACTCGCCTTCGTCGACCTCCGGTGCTCCGTCGTCGACCTCGGGCGCGCCTTCGTCGACCTCTGGGGCTCCGACCACGACCACGGGCGCTCCGTCGTCGTCCACCGGCTCGCCGTCGTCCTCTGGCCGCCCGTCGGGCTCGTCCGTCGCGCCGACCTCTTCGTCGGCCGCGATCCCGGACGACCTCGAGGTGCTGAAGGTCCGCTGCACGCTGAAGAAGGTCAACCGCGACATCGTGGCGGCGCAGACCGTGAAGATCACGTTCCTCTTCGAGAAGGCCGGTTCGGTCACGATCGAGGTGCCGATCGCGCCGTCCGAGCACAAGCGCGTGAGCGAGGGCCACGAGACCGCGGGCCACTGAGTTTTCGGCCGCTGCTTCGCAGACGGCGGCGAGTTCGTCTTCAGGTCGGTCGTCCGGCCACCGCTTCGGGCCGAATCGTCTCCGGCGGTTGACCCGAAGAGGCGACCGGACGACCGACACGAACTCGCAGGACAGTGAAAACGCCGCTCCCTCATCGTGAGGGGGCGGCGTTTTCGGTTTCTCAGGTCACGCGGCCTTGAGCATCGGGCGGAACCGGTCGCGGTAGGCCCACGCCAGGCCGATCTCCGCGGCGACCACGAGCAGCGCCACGACGGTTCCGCTGGGCTCCAGGAACACGTGGAACAGGAAGATGTTCACGACCATCGGGGCCAGCATCGCGAGCGCCAGCGGCACGAACCGGCCGACGACCAGCAGCACGCCGGAGACCAGCTGGACCGCGGACGCGAGCTGCAGCATGTAGCCGGTGGCGTAGAGGGCGGCGCTGAACGCGACGCCTGCCGGCGCCATCGTGCTGGGGTCCGGTGCGGGCATGAACATCAGGAAGCCGTTCAGGCCGGTCGTGGCGAACAGCAGGCCGGTCAGCACGCGGGTGACGACGGTGGCGTAGCGGCCGAGGGCGAACTTGCGGGTCTGGGTCGCGGTTGCGGTGGTCACTGTGTCCTCCAGGCTGTCGTGTCCTTCCACTGATGCGTCGAACGGGCTGCGGGGTGGATCGACAAACCGTCGAGAAAAATCTTGGAAAGTTTCTGGGTGTGGTCTGACCTGGGCCTTCGCGTTTCTGTCGGTGGCGTCCTCTAACGTTCGCGTCGTGGCGAAGACAGCGCGGCCGATCTTCCGGTGTGCCGAGTGCGGGCACGAGCTGGCGAAGTGGTTCGGCCGCTGCCCCGAATGTCAGACGTGGGGCAGCATCGAGGAACGCGGCACGGCGTCGGTGACGCGCGTCGTGGCCGGCGCGCCCACGTCGGCGGCCCGGCCGATCGGCGAGGTCGACATCGAGTCGGCGCGGGCGCTGACGACGGGCGTCAGCGAGTTCGACCGCGTGCTGGGCGGCGGACTCGTGCCGGGCGCGGTCGTGCTGCTGGCGGGCGAGCCGGGCGTGGGCAAGTCGACGTTGCTGCTCGAGACCGCGCACCGCTGGGCCGAGTCGCACGGGCGCTGCCTCTACGTCACGGGTGAGGAGTCGGCGGGTCAGGTGCGGCTGCGCGCCGAACGCACCGGCAACCTCCACCCCGAGATGTACCTGGCGGCCGAGAGCGAGCTCAGCGCGTTGCTGGGCCAGGTCGACCAGGTGAAGCCGTCGATGCTGATCGTCGACTCGGTGCAGACCATGTCCACGGTGAGCGTCCAGGGCACGCCCGGCGGCGTCACGCAGGTGCGAACCGTCGCGGCGGGCCTGATCGCGATGGCCAAGGAGCGAGGTCTGCCGGTCGTGCTCGTCGGCCACGTGACCAAGGACGGATCCGTGGCGGGGCCGCGGGTCCTGGAGCACCTCGTCGACGTCGTGTTGCAGTTCGAGGGCGACCGGCACTCGTCGCTGAGGCTGCTGCGCGGCATCAAGAACCGCTACGGCGCGGCGGACGAGGTGGGCTGCTTCGAGCTGCGCGACGACGGCATCGTGGGCGTGCCGGACCCGTCGGGCCTGTTCCTCACGCGCCGCGAGAAGGCCGTGGAGGGCACCTGCGTCACGGTGATCGTCGAGGGCAAGCGACCGATGCTGGGCGAGGTGCAGGCCCTGGTGGCCAAGACGAACCTGCCCGCACCCCGCCGTGCCGTCAGCGGCCTCGACTCGGCGCGGATCTCGATGGCGCTGGCGGTGCTGGAGAAGCGCGGCAAGGTCAACCTGTTCCAGAAGGATGTCTTCACCGCGACCGTGGGCGGCATGCGGCTCGTGGAACCCGCCGCCGACCTGGCCGTGGTGCTGGCGGTGGCCTCCGCGGAACGGGAGATCGCCCTGCCCGCCGACCTGGTGGTGCTCGGCGAGGTGGGACTCGCCGGCGAGATCCGCCGGGTCAACGGCGTCGGCAAGCGGCTCACCGAGGCGGCCCGGCTGGGCTTCAAGAAGGCACTGGTGCCACCGGACCACGGCCCGCTGCCGGACGGGGTGCGGGCGCTGGTGGCGAACGACCTGGTGTCGGCGTTGGAGGTGCTGGGGCTGAACCGGCGGATGCGGGCGGTCAAGAACGAGGACGAGTGAGCGGCCGCGCTGACGCGGAGGGTTCGGCAGGGGAGGCGTTGGGCCGCGCCGGATGCGGGCCGTGAGGGAACGGATGGGCTGAGTTGCTCTCCCGTGCGGCGGCGTGCGCGGGGTGCTGGGTGCTGGGCCTGAATCGGCGAGTGCGCGTGGTCGAGAGCGAGGTTGAACGAGCTGTCGCGCCATGCGGTCGCGCTGGTGCCAGGTGCCGTGTGCTGGGCGGTGGAGGCGTGGGGCCTGCACCGGCGGATGCGCGTGACCACCGATGACTGAGCTGCTGCGCCGCGCCGCCGCCCTCGTGCCCGCCGACGCGCGCAGCGATGCCGGGTGCTCCGCCGCGGATGTCCTCGAGTACCTCGACCAGGACGAGTGGGAGTTCGCGCTCGACCTCCTCGGCGACTTCGACGGCATCGCCTGGCAGACCCCGGAGTACTGGAAGCTGCTGGCGGCCGCCGCCGAGGAGATGTACCTACCCTCCGCGTGGTTCCACTGGCGCGGGGCCGAGACGCGGAACGGTCTGATCCGCGTCGACCTCCAGCTGGTGCCCGGCGCCCGGAAGACGCCGATCTCCGGCGCGGGTGTGCTGCGGCCGCTGTGGGACGTCGGTGGCGGTGACCTGCGGACGGCCAGGATGTGGGTCGAGTCGAAGCCTGAGCTCGAGCCCGGTGGTCGTGCGGTGGTGAGGCTTCTGCCGCTGTCGCCTGAGGCGTGGCGCCACCTCGCCGAAGGGGACGTGATCACCATGCACGAGGCGCCGCCTGTGGCCGGTGAGGCGACCGTGATCCAATATCACGGGTGTTGGGGAGACACGACCGCGAGATAGGCGAGTTGTTGCGGTTCGCCGCGCGCATGGTGCCGGCGGAGGTGCAGAGCGAGGACGTGCTCGACCACCTCGACCACGAGGAGTGGGAGCTCGTGCTCGAGCTGCTGGGCGAGTTCGGCGGCAACACCTGGCAGACACCGCGTTACTGGGCCCTGCTGGCCGAGGCGGCGGTTCAGATGGAGGCGGACGAGGCCTGGTTCCAGTGGCGGTGCGTGGAGTCGATCCAAGGGCTGCTGCGGGTCGAGCTGGTGCTGTCGCGCGACGCGGAACCGTTGCAGGCCAGGGGAGAGCGGCCCACGTGGGACCTCACGGGCAACGACCGGAGGGTGGCCGCGCTGTGGATCGAGTCCAAGCCCGTGCTGGGGCCTGGTGAGCGCGCTACGGCACGGTTGCGGCCGTTCGTGCCTCCGGCGTGGGTGCACCTCTTCAAAGGCGACGTGATCGCGTTGGAGGGCAGTTCGCCGGGCACCGCGCGGATCATCGAGAAGGTGCCGCCGTCACGGCCGTGAGGCCACATCCACGACCGCTGAAGAAGCACCGCCTGAAACGCACGCGGGGCGCTTTCGCACTCTCCTGGAGTACGGAAGCGCCCCGCGTGCGGTCAGATCACTGCGAGAGCAGCTGCGCGCACCGGATCAGGCCCAGGTGCGAGTACGCCTGCGGGTGGTTGCCCAGCGAGCGCTCCGCCACCGGGTCGTACTCCTCGGGCAGCAGGCCGGTGGGGCCCGCGGCCGCGACGATCTGGCCGAACAGCTCCTCGGCCTCGGTGCGGCGGCCGGTCAGCAGGTAGGCCTCGATCATCCACGCCGCGCACAGGTGGAAGCCGCCCTCGTCGCCCGGCAGGCCGTCGTCGCGGTGGTAGCGGTACACGGTCGAGCCGGACCGCAGCTCCGCCTCGATGGCGGTCACCGTCGACTGGAAGCGCTCGTCGGTCGGGTCGATCAGACCCGACAGGCCGACGAACAGGGACGCCGCGTCCAGGTCGTCGCCGTCGTAGGCCGTCGTGAACGACTGGACCTCGTCGTTCCAGCCGTTCTTCAGCACGTCTGTGGCGATCGTGTCGCGCAACGGCACCCACGACGGGTCCAGCGCGCGGCCGAACTGCTCGCCGAGCTTGATCGCGCGGTCGATGGTCAGCCAGCACATGACCTTCGAGTACACGTGGTGGCGCGGCGCGTGCCGCTCCTCCCAAATGCCGTGGTCGGGCTCGTGCCAGCGCCGCGAGACGGCCTCGGCCATCGCCTGGACCATCGCCCAGTCGTGGTCCGACAACGAGCCGCGCGCGGACGCCAGCTGCACGACCAGGTCGACGACCGGGCCGAACACGTCGAGCTGCACCTGCTGGTTCGCGAGGTTGCCGACGCGGACCGGACGCGAACCCGCGTAACCCGGCAGCGTGTCGATCACTGCCTCGGCGCCGAGCTGGGTGCCGTGCAGCGTGTACAGCGGGTGCAGGCGCTCCGGGCCCGGGATGGTCTCCAGGACGCCGTGCAGCCACGCCAGGAAGCCGTCGGCCTCCGCGTACGAGCCCACGGACACCAGGGCGGCGGCGGTCATCGCGCCGTCGCGCAGCCAGCAGTAGCGGTAGTCCCAGTTGCGGACGCCGCCGAGCTCTTCCGGCAGCGACGTGGTGGCCGCGGCCATGATCGAGCCGGAGTCCTTGTGCACCAGGCCGCGCAGCGTCAGCGCCGAGCGCAGCACCAGGTCCGTCTGGACCGTCGGCAACCGGAGGCCCGCCGCCCAGTCCGACCAGTAGCCGGCCGCGCGGTCACGGCGCACCGACTCCGGTGAGGCGTGCTCGGAGATGTCGTCGGTGCCGCAACGCAGCTCCAGCAACACCGGCGCGCCCTCGCGCGGGCGGACCACGGCGCGCGCGGTCTCCTGCACGCCGTCGGAGGTGATCTCCCAGTCGACGCCCGGCGACCGCAGCACCATCGGGTCCGAGGTGCCGACGACGCGCAGGCCGTCGCGCTCGCGGATGAAGCGCACCGGCACCTGGCCGAACTCCGGCCGCGGCGCGAACGTGATCACCGCGTTGGTCGAGCCGGAGATCCGGCGCACCAGGTCCGTGCGGTGCGACGCGAGGTCGTGCTCCAGGTAGTCGGTGACCAGGAGCCGCGACCAGCGGGTCTCGACGATCATCGTGCCCGGCAGGTAGCGCTGGCCCAGCGGCAGCGAACCGTGCTCCGGCTTGATCGAGAAGTGGCCCGCGGCCGGGCCGCCCAGGAGGTCGGCGAAGATCGCGGCCGAGTCCGGTTCCGGGTGGCACAGCCAGTTGATCTTGGCGTCCGGCGTGACCAGCGCGACCGAACGCTCGTTCGCGAGCATGGTCAGCCGCTCGATCGGCATGGCCTGGTCGCCGTGCAGCCACGCCCGGCGCTCCTCCAGGAGGAACGCCAGCACGGTGGCGACGTCGGCCGGGTCGCTCACGTAGTGCTCGGCGAGCGACTCGCCGGCACCGACGCGGATGCCCAGGTCGGGGCCGGACAGGCGGGCGAACGCCTTCTCGTCCGTCACGTCGTCGCCCAGGAAGATCGCCGCGGTGGCGCCGACCTGGTGACGCAGGATGTCGAGGGCGTGGCCCTTGTCGGTCTCGACGACGGCGAGCTCGATGACGGCCTTGCCCTCGGTGACCTGCACACCTTCCCAGGTGCACGGGCCGGAGCGGACGGCGTCGAGCACCGCTTCGCCGATGGCCTCGCTCGCGGCACGGCGCACGTGCACGGCGACGGAGGCGGGCTTGACCTCGAGGTGCACGCCCTCGCGGCCGTCGACGATATCTTCGAGCTCGGCTTCGATGCGCCGCAGCAACGCCTTGGCGCCTGCGTCGAGCGCGTGGACGAAACCGACGTCGAACTCGGAGCCGTGCGAGCCCACCAGGTGGACCTCGCCCGGCAGTCGGGAAAGGGTGGCCAGATCGCGCAGCGCCCGGCCGGAGATCACGGCTGAGGTGGTCTCGTGCAGGCTCGCGAGCGAACGCAGCGCGTTCACCGACTCCGGCAGCGGGCGGGCCTGCTCCGGGTCGCTCACGATCGGCGCGAGTGTTCCGTCGTAGTCGCTGGCGACCAGCAGTCGCGGGGTGCGGGCGATCTGGCAGATGGCTCTGCGCAGTTCGGCGGGGAGGGCCTCGGCGGTCAACGCCCCTCCTGGAGCACTCGTCGGGTCAATGGGATCTGAAAGGATTCAGACCGAGGTCTGCGTGCCCAACGCCTCCAGGAACGACCTCGCCCAGCGGTCAACGTCGTGGGTGAGGACTTGGCGGCGCAGCGCGCGCATCCTACGGCGGCCTTCAGCAGGATCGATGTCGAGGGCGGCCTGCAGAGCGTTCTTGACACCGTCCAGATCATGGGGGTTCACCAGGAACGCACTGGTCAGTTCTGCGGCAGCGCCGGCGAACTCGCTGAGCACCAGAGCTCCACCAAGATCATATCGGCAGGCCACGTACTCCTTGCACACGAGGTTCATTCCGTCCCGAACAGGCGTGACGACCATGACGTCCGCCGCGCTCATGAACGCGACGAGCTCCTCGCGGTTCACCGACTGGTGCAGGTAGTGCACGACGGGTTTGCCGACCCGGCCGAACTCGCCGTTGATCCGGCCGACGGACTGCTCGATGTCCTGGCGCATCGTCTTGTAGTGGTCGACGCGCTCACGGCTGGGCGTGGCGAGCTGGACCATCGTGACGTCCTCCGGGTTCACGCGTCCGTCCGCGATCAGCTCGTACAGAGCGCGGATCCGGACGTCGATGCCCTTCGTGTAGTCGAGACGGTCCACGCCCAGCAGGATGCGCTTCGGGTTGCCCAGATCCGCTCGAATCTGCTTCGCGCGGGCCTGCGTCTCCTTGCGCCGCGCCACCGCGTCGAGGCCCGCGCTGTCGATCGAGATCGGGAACGCGCCGACGCGCACCGTGCGGTCACCGACCTGCACGACACCGGGCCGGGTCCGGACGCCGACGGTGCCGCGGCTCGGCTCCAGGCCGACCAGGCGCCTGGCCAGCCAGAGGAAGTTCTGCGCGCCACCGGGCCGGTGGAAGCCCACCAGGTCGGCGCCGAGCAGGCCGCGGATGATCTCCGTGCGCCACGGGAGCTGCATGAACAGCTCGACCGGCGGGAACGGGATGTGCAGGAAGAAGCCGATCTTGAGGTCGGGCCGCTGCTCGCGCAGCATCGCCGGGACGAGCTGCAGCTGGTAGTCCTGCACCCACACGGTCGCGCCCTGGGCGGCGACCTTCGCGGTCGCGTCGGCGAACCGCTGGTTGACCCGCACGTAGGAGTTCCACCAGTGCCGGTGGAACGCGGGCTGCGCGACGACGTCGTGGTAGAGCGGCCACAGCGTGCCGTTGGAGAAGCCCTCGTAGTAGTCCTCGACCTCTTTGGCGGACAGCTCGACCGGGTGCAGCAGCAGGCCGTCGTCCTCGAACGGAGCGACCTCGGCGTCGGCCACACCCGGCCAGCCGACCCACGCGCCGCTGTGTGAGCGGAGGAACGGTTCGAGCGCGCTCACCAACCCACCGGGGCTGTGCTTCCACCGTTCTGTCCCGTCGGGCAAGCGCTCCAGGTCAACCGGCAGCCGGTTGGCCACGACTACGAATTCCGCCCCGTTCTCGCCAATGTCCATGCTCACAAACACCGAGGCTAGTGCGGACGCGTGTCCGGGGCGTGTCGTGTAACCCCCGTCACAGCGAGGTTCACTCCAACCGACGCTTGGTGGGTTTGAGCGGCCCGGACATGCGTGGACCAGCGAACTTCCGCTCCAGACGACCCAGTCCGGTGCGCACCGGCTGGGCCAGGTACTCGCCGAACACCACCCCTCCGGCGAGAGCGAGAGCAATACCACTCGCGAACACCAAAGTGCTCAAACCGGCCGGATCGCCCTCCGCGGTGAGCTGGAACAGCCCCCGGTACGTGGTCCAGCCGGGCAGCAGCGGCACGACTCCTGCCTGCACGACGACCAGCGTCGGGATGCGCAACCGGCGGGTCATGGTCGCGCCGCCGAACCCGGTGATCGCGGCGGCGACGGCGGACCCGAGCAGCGCGTCGAGGCCGAACGAGGTGACCAGGCCGTAGGCGGCGGTGCCGATCGCGCCGGAGATGGCGGCGGCGACGAGCGCGCGGGGCCGGGCGTAGCAGGCGAGCGCGAAGAACGCGCTGGTCGCCGCACCGGCCGCGAACTGCATCGGGACCGCGGAGATCAACGGCGGCAGCGGGTCGGTCAGCTTGATCTGGAGTCCGAAGTGGACGGCCGTACGGATGGCGAGCGCGACACCCGCGATCAGACCGGCGCTGAGCAGCACGGTCTCGACGGTGCGGCCGGCGGCCGTGACGTTGTAGCCGGAGATCGCGTCCTGCACCGTGCTGACCAGGGCGAGCCCGGAGAGCAGCACGACGATGCCGACGGCGACCAGCAGGCTCGGCCGGACGTCGGGCAGCAGCCCGGTGGCGAACACGGTGAGCGCCGCGCCCGTGGCGAGCGCACCGCCGACGACCTGCTGGAAGAAGAAGGGCAGCGCACGGCGGTTGAGAATCCGGCCGACGCGGTCGATCACGGCGGTGACGACCCCGGCGGTGATCGCGAGCTCCAGCCCGCCGCCGACGAGGAACGCGACGGCCGCGGCCATGCCGGCCCAGGCGACGGTGGCGACCCAGCGCGGGTACGGGTGCTTGGCGGTGGTGATGTTCTCGAGCTCGGCGTGCGCGTCCTCGATCGGCCCGAGGTTCCGCACGAGGTGCTCGACGGCGGCCAGCCGCGTGTAGTCGAGACTGCGTTGCCGGACGACCCGGACTGCGGTGATCGGCGGCGCGTCCGTTCCTCTGTGACAGGAAACGCTGATAGAGGTGTAGATCACGTCGACTTCCGTGTGCGGAAGTCCATAGCTCTCGGTAACGGAAAGAATCGTCGCTGTCACATCGGCCGCACCGGCCCCACTGGCCATTTGGACCTCACCGATCTTCAGTGCGAGATCGAGTACCAGGTGAACAGTGGTGTCGTCGGGCAGCGCGGGGCCGTGCAGGTTGTTCGTGGAAATCTCGTGCACCTCCGTCGTGTGATCGTGAGGAGTCCTTCGACTGTTGCTGTGTCGTCGACCACCTCCGATCGGGCGACCCGAAAAGGAGGACATGATCACTGTCTGTTGGTTACCCTCCTGACCTGGTCAAGGCGGCCTGCTGGGCGCTTTGAGCCACTCAGTTGGTTGGTCCGACTCCGGTCGGAGCAATCCGATCACACTGAGAGCAGACCGTTCGCCGCAGGTAGCACCCGCAACGGGCGCTTACCATGTTCGCGAACACGAGCCAGGCCGGCGTAGCTCAATTGGCAGAGCACTCGCCTTGTAAGCGAAAGGTTAGGGGTTCGATTCCCCTCGCCGGCTCTTCAACAACGAGGGTTCGCCCAGGTGGGCGGGCCCTCGTCGTTATTCGGTGTGACAGTTCGTCATGTTTTGCGAACGAGTCCGGTGAAGCCCGCGACGCTCAACGTGGCGAACGACCACCCCAGGATCTGCACGACCCACCCTGCTCCGGTCGCCCACTGCCCGGCTGGTCCGTTCGCCAGTTCGCATCTCGGTGTGCCGCCGAGCTTCACGAGCGGGATCGCGAGGTCCGCCGCAAGACTGATTCTGTTCACAGATGAACAGGAGTCCGCTGGGCGGTCCTTGGCCGGGGTCAGGCCGTTGTTCTCCCCGGCTGTCCACACCAGACAGAGCGAGAGCAGGAACGTGATCAGCAGACCCGCCACGGCCCTGGACGGCTTGTAGCCGTAGCCGAGGGTGACGCCGAGGAACCAGTGCCACAGCTTGTTGCCGGGGTCGCCGCGGTGGCGGAGGTCTTTCTGCTGCGCGATCAGGACCTTGCGGGCCGTGTGCTCGTGGCCGGCGGCTCGGTGGACGGCCGCAAGTTGTTGGTACGGCTGGGCTTCGTACTCCGGCGTGTGGTCACGCAGCATCGTGAGCCACGCGCCGGTGTCCTCAGGTGGTTCCGGGTAGGTCAGGCCGTTCAGCGACGTGGTGAACCCGCCGGCGTCGGTGAGCTCCGCGACGTCGAGCAGGAGCGCCCGCCCTGCTCGTGTCGTGAACAGGTCGACCGCGAGTCCGCCGCCGTGATTGATGATCTTGCGGGGGCTGATGGTGATCTCGCCTCCGACGTCGGTGTCGCTGATCTCCAGCGCGGCGCCGAACGACTTCGCCTCGATGCGCGAGCGGAACACCACCAGGCTGCCCTCGATGGTCGCTCTGTGCACCGTCACGGCCTCGCCGGTCCGGTTGCGGATGAACCCGCCGATCCAGAGGTCCCCGCCGAGTCTCGCGTTGATGAGTTCGACGGTGGGACCGGCGCTGTTGCTCAGAGCGTTGAAGCCGCGGTCGAGGGTGATGCCGGAGCGGATGTGCGCGCCGTTGCCGCGCAGTGCGGCACCGGTGTCGCTGCGCAGCACCGCGCCGCCGAGGCGGAGTCCGCGTGCCGTCGCGTCGGTGAAGGTCACCGCGTCGCCGTTCCCGCCCGACCGCACGAAGGCGTTGTGCAGCCTGACCATGCCGCCGATCCGGGAACCGTCGAGGTAGATCCCGTCGTTGGCGGCGTCGACGACGGCCCTGTTGAGCATGAGATCCATGCCGATGTCGCAGCTGTCGAACCAGCACCCGATGTTCTCGGAGGTGACGAACACGTCGTCCATCCACACGTCGCGGCTGACGTGCATCCCTCCGGCGTCGAGACCGTGCAGTCTGCTCCTCGTGAGCAGTAGCGGGCCGTCGATCCTCGCGTTGTCCAGGTCCAGGACACCGGTGCAGCGGGCGTCCCGCATGCCGAAATAGTTCGTGCGCAGGCCTTCTGCGTTGATGCCGGGCAACGTCGAGTCGTCGAGCGACAGCCCAGGCAGGTCCGTGTGGAAGAGCGACAGCGGCTCTTCGAAGAAGCAGTTGTCCAGCAACAACGGCGATGACGACTGGAAGAAGTCGAGAGCCAGCTGGCCGGTGATCCGGGCGCCGCTCACCTGGAGCCCGACCGGGCCGACGTCTCCCGCGTACAGCAGGTCGTGGATCGCCTGAGCGCGCAGCACGTTGTTCCCACGACGTGAGAGGTCGAGCACTTCGCCCGCCTCAGCAGCGCGTTTCATGTCCTGCTCTGTCTCACTAGGACGTGACATCGTGTGCACCATGTCCTACCTCGCGGATAGCGTGCGCTACGACCAGATGACGTACCGGCGGACGGGTCGCAGCGGTCTCAAGCTGCCGGCCATCTCGCTCGGTCTGTGGCACAACTTCGGCGGCGACCGGCCGTACGAGCTGGGTCGCGGGATCGCGCGCAGGGCGTTCGACCTCGGTGTCACGCACTTCGACCTCGCCAACAACTACGGTCCGCCGTACGGCTCGGCGGAAGTCACGTTCGGGCAGATCCTCTCCGATGATCTCAGGCCGTACCGCGACGAGCTGGTGATTTCGACGAAGGCGGGCTACGACATGTGGCCGGGACCGTACGGGGAGTGGGGCAGCCGCAAGTACCTGCTGAGCTCGCTCGACCAGTCGCTGACGCGGATGGGGCTCGACTACGTCGACATCTTCTACTCGCACCGGTTCGACCCCGAGACGCCGCTCGAGGAGACGATGGGCGCGCTGGTCAGCGCGGTGCAGCAGGGCAAGGCGCTCTACGTCGGCATCTCGTCGTACTCGCCCGCCAAGACGCGTGAGGCGGCCGAGCTGCTGCGGTCCGCGGGCGTGCCGTTGCTGATCCACCAGCCGTCGTACTCGATGCTGAACCGCTGGATCGAGCCGGAGCTGCTGGACACGCTGGAGGAGGTCGGCGCGGGCTGCATCGCGTTCTCGCCGCTCGCGCAGGGCATGCTGACCGACCGGTACCTCAACGGCATTCCGGAGGGCTCGCGCGCCTCGCAGGGCAAGTCGCTGTCGACGGACCTGCTGACCGAGGAGAACCTCGGCCGCATCCGGGCGCTGAACGAGATCGCGAAGTCCCGCGGGCAGTCGCTGGCCCAGCTCGCGTTGACGTGGACCATCCGCGACCCGCGCGTCACGTCGGCCTTGATCGGCGCGTCGTCGGTGGGGCAGCTGGAGCAGAACCTCGCGGCGTTGCAGGCGTCGCCGTTGACCGACGACGAGCTCGCCGAGATCGACAAGTACGCCGTCGAGTCGGGCATCGACCTGTGGGCGACGAGCTCGCAGGCCGAGTAGCGAAGTGCACGCGGGGAGCTTTCGTGCGCACTGAGCGCACGCAAGGGCCCCGCGTGCCGTCAGCCGGAAAGTACGCGGGGAGCTTTCGTACTCTCCTGGAGGACGCGAGGGCCCCGCGTGCGGTCAAGCTAGGGCTGACGGGGGAGGCGGATCGTGAAGGTGGTCGAGCCGGGGCGGCTGGCCACGGTGATCGTGCCGCCGTGTGCTTCGACCAGTGACTGCACCACCGCGAGCCCGAGGCCGCTGCCGCCGCGCTGCCGGGTCCGCGAGTCGTCCACGCGGTAGAACCTGTCGAAGATCCGGGCCTGGTCCGCCTCCGGGATGCCGGGCCCGGTGTCGCTCACCTTCACGACCGCCCAGTCGCCGGACGCCGTCACCTGCACCGACACCGCGGTGCCCGCCGGGGTGTGCACGGCGGCGTTGGTCAGCAGGTTGTCGAGCACCTGCCGCAGCCTGGTCGGGTCCGCGGTCATGGTCACCGTGTCGGCGTCGACCTCCAGCGAGTGCGAGGGCCTGGCCGCGCGGAACGCGTCCGCTGCCGCCTCCGCGATCACCGCCAGGTCGAGCTCCTCGGGGCGCAGCGGTGGTTCGGACTCGGCCGAGTCCAGGCGTGCCAGCAACAACAGGTCGTCGAGCAGCACGCTCATCCGTGACGCCTCCGACCGCAGCTTCTCCAGGTGCTTCTCGCGTTCGCCCGGCTCGTTGGCCGCCGCGTACCGGAACAGGTCGGCGTAACCGCGCAACGACGTCAACGGCGTGCGCAGCTCGTGTGAGGCGTCGGCGATGAACCGCCGGAGGCGTTGCTCTGCTGCTGTGCGTGCGGCCAAAGAAGAGTCGATGTGCGCGAGCATCGTGTTGAACGCTTCACGCAGCTCCTCGACCTCGACGCCGCCGCCCTTGCCGTCCACGCGCACGGCGAGATGGGCGGAGTCGGTCAGGTCGTGCGACGAGATGCCGTGTGCTGTGTCGGCCATGTTCGACAACGGCTGGAGGCCCTTGCGGATCAGCGCCTGGCCGCCGACGACCAGGACCACCAGCGCGGCCAGGATCGCGATCACCCCGACCGTGATCAGCTGCGAGAGCGTGCTGTCCCTGTCGGCCATCGGAGCCGCGCTGACCAGCACGATCTCGTTCGTCTTGATCGGGCACGCGCGGAGCCGGAACTTGCCCTCGCCGCGCAGGTACTCGGTCTCGAACTGCTCGGTGACCAACGCCCTCTTCGCGATGGCGTCGAACTCCTCGCGGTCCTCCGGCTGCGGCTGCTCGCCCGGCTGGGCGCGCAGAGCACCGTCCTCCATCTTGTAGACGACGGCGAACCAGGTCGGCGGGAGCTTGGTGACCTTGTCGTAGTACTCGACGTCGTGCGCCGCGCCGGTCTGGCTGATCGCCATCTGGTCGTCGAGCCGGTTGTCGAGAAATGTCTTCATCGACGTGAAGGTGACCGCGCCGACGATCGCGAAGACGGCGAGCACCAGTGCGCCGAGGCCGAGGGTGAGCCTCGTGCCGAGGCGGAGCTGCTTCCTCATTCCGCTGCTCGGCGGAGCACGTACCCCACACCGCGCACGGTGTGGATCAACGGCTCGTGGCCGTCGTCGAGCTTGCGGCGCAGGTGGGAGATGACGAGCTCGACCACGTTGGACCGGCCGCCGAAGTCGTACTCCCACACGTGGTCGAGGATCTGCGCCTTCGTGAGCACGGCCGGTGAGCGGCGCATCAGGTAGCGCAGCAGCTCGTACTCGGTCGGGGTGAGGGTGACGAGCTTGCCGCCGCGCCGGACCTCGCGCGTGTCCTCGTCCATCACCAGGTCGGACACCTTCAGCACGGAACGCTTCCACGACGGACCCGTCGAGCGGCGCAACACGGCCCGAAGGCGCGCCATCAGCTCTTCGACGGAGAACGGTTTCACGAGGTAGTCGTCGCCGCCCCGCGTGAGACCCGCCACACGGTCCGCGGTGCCGTCACGAGCCGTCAGGAACACCACGGGCACCATCGCCCCGGCCGCGCGCATTCGATCAAGAACGGTGAATCCGTCCAGGTCAGGCAGCATGAGGTCGAGCACGACGATGTCCGGCTGGAACTCGGCGGCTTCTCTGAGCGCGTCCTCGCCGCTGAGGGCCGTGGCGGCCTGCCAGCCCTCGTACCGGGCGACCGTCGCGACCAGGTCAGCGATGTGCGGCTCATCGTCCACGACGAGCAATCGAACCGAGTTCCCCTTGTCCACGTGCTCATGGTGCGTCACCTGGTGCTCCGCCCGCTCGATCGACAGGAAGTCGACAGCCCGTCCAAAGCGGAGCCACAGCTCTGGCGCCAAGGATCGAGAACGACCGAGACCGCCCCGGACCGAGGAGCCCGCCGTGACGACCACCCTGCAGCAGACCGTGCGGCCGGCCGCAGCCGGTCGCGCGACGCCGCACAAGGTGCTGGCCAAAGCCGGCCTCTACGCGTTCCTCCTGGCCAACGCGGCTTTCGTGACCTACCTCTTCAACGCGGCGGGCGTCGGGTCGAACAAGCTCGTGAACTTCGGCAGGCTCGCCGGTCTCTACGGCGCGCTCGCGATGGCGTTCCAGCTGCTGCTGGTCGCGCGCCTGCCGTGGCTCGACCGCCGGCTCGGCATGGACAAGCTGACGTCGTGGCACCGCTGGGTCGGCTTCACGATCTTCTGGATGCTGGTCGGGCACCTGGTCCTGATCGCGTTCGGCAACGCGGGCGACGACGGCCCGATCGCCGAGGTCATCAGGCAGGCGACCGAGCTGGAGGGCATCCTCCGCGCACTGGTGGCGTGGGTGATCATCATGGTCGTCGGTGTGGTCTCCGCCCGTTTCGCGCGGCGTCGCATGGCCTACGAGACCTGGCACTTCATCCACCTCTACACCTACATCGCGATCTTCCTCGCGTTCACGCACCAGATCGTCGTGGGCAGCACGTTCCGCAAGTCCGCGCTCGCGACCGGCTACTGGTGGGGTCTCTGGGCGTTCGCGATCGGATCCGTCGTGATCGGACGGCTGGTGCTCCCGTTCTGGCGGAACTGGCGCCACCAGTTCCGGGTCGCCGCGGTCGTGCCGGAGGCGCACAACGTCGTCTCCGTCTACATCGAGGGCAAGGACCTGGACCAGCTCGGCGCCAAGGCCGGTCAGTTCTTCCTGTGGCGCTTCCTGACCAAGGACCGCTGGTGGCAGGCCAACCCGTTCTCGCTGTCCGCGGCCCCGAACGGCAAGTACCTGCGGCTCACCGCGAAGGCGCTCGGCGAGGGCAGCGCGGACGTCCGCAACATCAAGGTCGGCACCCGAGTGTTCGCCGAGGGCCCGTACGGCGCCTTCACGACCATGCACCAGACCAGGCCGAACGCGCTCCTCGTCGCGGGTGGTGTCGGCGTCACGCCGATCCGCGCGCTGCTGGAGGAGATCAAGGGTCACGTCGTGGTGCTGTACCGGGTGAGCGACCCGAAGGAGGCAGTGCTGCTGCGCGAGCTCGAAGGCCTCGCCCAGGCCAAGGGCGCGGTGCTGCGGCTGGTCACCGGTTCCTCGAAGACCATCACCGCGAACGGGCCGTTGCTCGGTCCGGACAACATCGCCGCGCTCGTGCCGGACGTGGAGGACCGCGACGTCTTCATCTGCGGCCCGAACGGCATGACCGACGCCGTGGTGCAGAGCCTGTCCGAACTGGGAGTGCCCAGCAACCAGATCCACGCCGAGCGCTTCGCGCTGGCCAACTGAGAGGGCGACGACGTGAAGAGGGCAATTCCCGTTCTGGCGCTGAGCGTCGCCGGCCTGGTGCCGGTGTGGCTGTACTCGCCGGGCGCGGCGCACGAGGGCGAGATCAACGAGGCCGCCGCCGCGCCGGAAACCCAGCAGCAGAAGCAAACCCCGGCCCCGGCCGCGCCGAAGACGACCAGCCCGGCTCCGAAGGCGAACGGAACCGCGCCGACGACCCAACAGCAGCAACAGCAGCAGACCCAGACCAGGAACGTGTCCGGTCCCGCGGTGAACACGTCCGAAGGCACGGTGCAGGTGCAGGTGACGCTCCAGGGCACCAAGATCACCGACGTGAAGGCGTTGCGGGCACCGAACAGCAACCCGACCAGGATGGCGCTGCCGCTGCTGCGGGAGTCGGCGTTGAAGGCGCAGAGCGCGGACATCGACACGGTGTCCGGTGCGACCGCGACCTCCGAGGGCTACAAGCAGTCGCTGCAGGCCGCGCTCGACGGAGCGAAGTAGCCGTGCCGGTGCGGCGCGTCGAGCACATCATGGGCCTGCCGATCTCGCTGGACCTGCGTGACGGGGACGCCGAACTGGCCGAGCGGGCGTTCGCGTCGCTGAGGCAGGCGGACTCCCAGTTCTCGCCGTTCAAGCCGGACAGCGAGGTGTCCAGACTGGACCGGGGTGAGCTCACCAGGGAAGAGCTCACCCCGGACCTGGTCGAGGTGCTCTCGCTGTGCGACTGGTACGAGGACTCGACGGGCGGCGCGTTCACGGCGCGAGTGCCGGGCCGCGGGCTCGACCCGTGCGCGGTGGTGAAGGGCTGGGCCGTGCAACGCGCCGCGGACATCCTGCGGGAGGGTGGCGCGTCGTCGTACTGCCTCAACGCCGGTGGCGACGTCGTCACGGCCGGTGAGCCCGAACCCGGAAAGCCTTGGCGTGTGGGCGTTCGGCATCCCGACTTCGCCGACCAGGTCTGCGTCGTGCTCGGCGTGCGGGACGGAGCCGTTGCCACGTCAGCGTTGTACGAACGCGGACAGCACATCCTGGACGGCCGTACCGGTCAGCCGGTGACGGGAATCCTGTCCGTCACGGTTTTCTCCGACGACCTCGCGATCGCGGACACCACTGCCACAGCGGCATTCGCGCTGGGCAGGGACGGGATCGAGTGGGCCGCGTCGCAAGAGGACTGCGAGGTCTTCATCGTCGACGAAGATCGCAAAGTCTTTTCGAGCCCTGGACTTCCGGTACACATCTGTTAGCATGCCCGCCCAACGGAGCTTGACTCCGCGGCACGTTTTTCGTTGATCAAGAGCTGGATCGGAGCTCGCGCTCGGGGCAAGTCCCGGCCTGCTGTCGACCAACTACTCGTGCGAGAGAGCCTGTCGGTGCGCGAATTCGGGAGCGCGCGCCGACAGGCTCTTTCTGTTCTCTACGCCGGAACCGGTACAGCCGGGCTGGTGATCGGCGGGACCGGGACGTTCGCCGCGCGCACCAGCCGTGGCCCGTCGGGGCCGTAAACCGCGCGAGGCTCCGGGAAGACGAAGAGCAGCGCCAGGAACAACACGGCGGCGACGGCGATCGACAGCGGCAGGCTGACGTCCACACCGCCGGCGAAACCGCCCAGCGGTCCGACGAACTGGCCGGGGATGTTGGTGAACAGCACGCCCACGACCGCCGCGACCCACCACGCCGTCATGCCGCGCCAGTTCCAGCCGTGCGCGAACCAGTACCGGCCACCGCGCTGACGCCGGTTGAACACCTGCAACGCCTCCGGGTCGTACCAGCCGCGCCGGGTGAACAGGCCGAGCATCATCACGACCATCCACGGCGTGGTGCACGTGATGATCAGCGTGGCGAACGTCGAGATGCTGCGCACCAGGTCGAACCCGAAGCGGCCGACGAAGATGAACACCACGGCGAGCGCGCCGACGAGCACCGTCGCCTGCACGCGGGACAGTCGTGGGAACACCGAGGAGAAGTCCAGGCCGGTGCCGTAGAGCGCGGTCGTCCCGGTGGACATCCCGCCGATCAGCGCGAGCAGGCAGACCGGCAGGAAGAACCACTGCGGCGCGATCGCCAGCAGCCCGCCGACGAAGTCCTGGGTATCCACATAGGACGGTGCGGCGGAGGCGATGATGCTGGCGGTGGCCAGGCCGAACACGAACGGCACGAGTGTCGCGACCTGGGACAGGAACGCTGCGGCGATGACCCGGCGGTGCGGGGTGCTCGCCGGGACGTACCGCGACCAGTCACCGAGGAATGCGCCGAACGACACCGGGTTGGCCAGCACGATCAGCGCGGACCCGATGAACGCCGGCCAGAACGTGTCCTGGTTGATCGTGCCGGCGTACGACGGGTCGAAGACGCCCGCGAAGGCCACGACGCCGAGCGCGAAGAGGACCGTCGCCGAGACGACTGCGATCTTGTTGACGAAGAGCATGAACCTGAACCCGTAGGTGCAGACCACGAGCACCAGACCGGCGAACACTGCGTACGCGATCGCGTAGGAGAGCGTGCTGCGCGGCACCCCGAACAACCGGTGCGCACCGCCGACCAGAGCGTCGCCGGAGCTCCACACCGCGAGCGAGAAGAACGCCACCGCGGTCAGCAGCGAGAGGAACGAGCCGACGATCCGGCCGTGCACGCCCAGGTGCGCCGACGACGACACCGCGTTGTTCGTGCCGTTGATCGGACCGAAGATCGCCATCGGGCAGAGGATCAGCGCCCCGGCGAGCACTCCGAGCAGCGTCGCGGCCAGGCCCTGCCAGAAGGACAGTCCGAACAGGATCGGGAACGCGCCCAGCACGCAGGTGGAGAACGTGTTGGCGCCACCGAAGGCCAGCCGGAACAGGTCGAACGGGGTTGCGGTGCGTTCCGCGTCGGGGATCCGTTCGATGCCGTTGGTCTCGACCTGGGTGAGCGGCGGCGGTTGCTCGACCATGGGATCTCCTTGCAGGTCAGCGGTGGTGCGCCGACGCTACAAACCCGCAGGTGACCCAGGCCACTGGACGTTTCGTCCAACCGGCAGCCTCACGTTGTGCAAATCATCCCGCTGCGGAGTGCACGCGGGGAGCTTTCGTTCGCTCTGAGCGCGCGAAAGGGCCCCGCGTGCGAAAAGCAGCGGTCAGGCGTAGCGGGTTTCGTCGAATTCCAGGTTCACCGCGGAGCGGCCCAGGTCGCGGCCCATCTCGTCGAGCACGTCCACCAGTTCGAGCCCGCTCAGCCAGTCGCGGGGCAGCGCCTCGGTGCCGTGCAACGCGCCGAGGACGTTGCCGGTCAACGCCGCCGTGGCGTCACTGCCGCCGGAGTGGTTGGCGGCAGCGCGCATCGCGTCCACGAACTGCGACGGCTTCGGGTGCGTCAGCACGGTGTAGACCGCGATCGCCAGCGCCTCCGGGCCGGTCCAGCCGCTGCCGAGCCGGTCGACGCGCACGGACGACTCGCCGTCGTGCTCCTCGGCCAGCACCACGGCCCGCGTCAGCACCGTCGCCGTGTACGTGTCGTCGCGCAGCACTCGGCCGATGACCTGGTCGATGGCCTCGCGCACCGGCCTGCCCTTCACCGCGAGCAGGTGGATCAGCAACGCCAGCGCGCCGCCGGAGACCCAGCCGCCCGTGCCGCCGTGCGTCAACGCGGCGAAGCGGCAGCCCAGGTCGTACGCGATCGCCGCGGACGGTGCGAAGCCCGCCGGTGCGGTGCGCGTCACGCCGTTGCAGCCCGACGACTCGTTGTGCGGTTCCTGCGGTGTGGACATGGTGTCTGCCGCCAGCGCGCGCAGGCACGTCAAACCCGGCGAACGGCTCTCGTACAGCCGTTCGTCTGCGAGCAGGCCCACCGCGCCCCGTTCCGGGGCCGGCTGCTGCTGGGTGACCAACCAGCGCCGGTAGCTGTGCCACACCATCTCCGACGGCTCCCACTCACCGGTCCGCTTTCCGCGCACGTACGCGCGCAGGTAGCCGTCGGCGGTGAAGAGCGTCAGCTGGGTGTCGTCGGTGAACAGCGCGGGCTTCGGTGGTGCGACAACGCCCTCGGGGCCGTGTTCGCGCTGGATGTCGGCCCAGCCGAGGTACTGCACAGGAGCGCCGAGCGCATCACCGAGAGCGCCGCCGAGGAGGCACCCGGCGCCGCGGTCAACCACGGAGTCACGATCTCGCGGCACGCGTGAACAGTAGCGTCCCGCGAACTTGAACCGCACTTGTATCTGAGACGGCCCCTCCCGCACCTGTTGAAGTGACGAGGTCAGCGCAGGAGAGGGAGGGGCATGCGGAGCAAAACCGGACTCGAGTTCGGCGTGCTCGGTCCACTCCAGGTGCTCGCGGACGGCAGGCTGATCCAGCTCGGCCGCCGCGGCATGCGCGGACTGCTCGCCATGCTGGTCGTCGAGGCGAACCGGCCGGTCTCGATCGACCAGATCGTCGACGCGCTGTGGACGGACGCGCCGCCCGCCACCGCGCGGACGATCGTGCACGGGTACGTCTCGCGGTTGCGCAAGGTGCTGGAGGAGGCCGACCCGACCGGCTCGGCGACGATCCGCACGACACCGACCGGGTACCAGCTGGCCGTCGATCCGTGGCGTCTCGACCTGCACCGCGCGCGGCAGCTCGTGACGTCTTCTCGCGGCAAGCCCGCCGCCATCCGGGCGGGCTTGCTGCGCGAGGCGCTGGGGCTGTGGCGCGGGCCGGTGCTCGCCGACGTGCCGGGTGACCCGATGACCTCCGACCTGGAGGAGCTGCGGCTGTCGGCGCTGGAGGAGCGCATCGACGCCGAGCTGGAGCTGGGCCGGCACCTGGAGCTCGTGGGCGAGCTGCGCGGGCTCTGCACCGAGTACCCGTTCCGCGAACGGCTCGTCGCGCACAGCATGCGCGCGCTGTACCGGTCGGGTCAGCGCGCCGACGCTCTCGAGGCCTACCAACGGTTCCAGCGCCGCGCGGCGGACGAGCTGGGCATCGATCCCGGTCCACAGCTGCGGTTGCTGCACGAACAGGTGCTGCGCGACGACCCGGCGCTGAGCGTGATCGGTTCCGTCGAAGCCCGTCCCGTCGCACCGCGTGCGGGGATCGTGGCGCCGGCGCTGCTGCCCGCCTCCGCCACCCGTCTGTTCGGCCGGGACGACGACCTGTCTTGGCTCGACGGCGTCTGCGCGGCCAGGAACCTGCTCGCGACGACGGTGGCCGTGCTGACCGGTGCGCCCGGCGTCGGCAAGAGCGCCCTCGCGATCACGTGGGGGCACGAGCACTCCGAGATGTTCCAGCACGGCGTGCTGTTCGCGTCGCTCGGCGACACCGAGCCCGGTGAGGTGCTGACCAGGTTCCTGGTGGCGCTGGGCGTTCCCGCGGACGGTGTGCCGGTCGCGCTGGACGACCGCGTCGGGCTGTACCGGTCGTTGCTCAACCGCCGCCGCGTGCTCGTGGTGCTCGACGACGCGACGGGCTTCGAGCAGGTGCAGCCGTTGCTGCCGCCGGGGTCCGGGTCGGTGGTGCTCGTGACGTCGCGCAGCCAGCTGGAACGTCTCGTCGTCACCAACAGCGGCCGCGTGCGCAAGCTCGGCCCGTTGGACGAGGACGCCGCGCGCGAGCTGCTCGACGACGTGCTGGGCAAGCCGTTGTCCGAGGAGGACCCGGTGGCGGCGAGAAAGCTCGCCGAGCTGTGCGGTGGCCTGCCGCTGGCGCTGAGGGTGGCCGCGGCGAAGCTGGTGATCAGTCCGGAGTGGACGGTCGAGGAGCTCGTGGGCGAGCTGGCCGACGACGGGCAGCGGATGCGTGGCCTGGACCTACCTGAGGCAGGCGTGGGGGTGTCGCGGGCGCTGGACCTGTCGACCCGCGACCTGCCGTCCGACCTCGGCGAGGTCTTCCAGTCCGTCGGCATGGCGCCCGGCCGGTGGATGTCGTCGCACGCCGTCGCCGCCCTGACCCGCACGCACGTCGAGTCGGCCCGCGACCGCCTGGCGCAGCTCGTCGAGGTGAACCTGCTCGTCGAGCCGTGGCCGGACGGGTTCACGATGCACGAGCTGGTGCGCCTGTACGTGCGGGGAGCGGGCCGGGCGGACCGGGACTCGTTGCGGCGCCTGGTGAACTACTACCTCGTCGCGTGCGACCACGTCCGCCGCGCCATCCGACCGGCGCGCGACGGACTGGACTTCGCGTTGGGGGACAACGGTTCCACGTCGCTGCCGCCGTTCGGCGACCCGGTGGCCTGGTTCGACGAGGAGTGGCCCAACGTCGTCGCGATCGTGCACGCGGCCGCCGAAGCGGGCCTGCACGACCAGGTGTGGCAGCTCGTGAGACTGCTGCACCCCTACGCGACCGTGCGCGCGCTCACCGGGGAGTGGGTCGCGCTGGTCGGGTTCGGCCTGGCCGCGGCCGAGGTGACGGGGAGCCGCCTCGGCCAGATCCTGATGCTGGACACGACCTACACGACGAACGCCAGGCTGGGACTCCCCGTCCTGCTGCCCGACGCTCGCCGCGCGCACCGGCTCGCGACCGAACTGGGTGAGCGCCAGTACCTGGTGCTGACGCTCGCCCAGCTCGCGGACGTCCTGTTCCGGCTGGAGCACCACGACGAGGCGCTGCTGCACTTCTGGGAGTCGGTGCAGCTCGCGCAGCAGTCCGGCGACACCGTCGGCGAAGGTCACGGGCTGAACAACGTGGCGCAGGTCGAACAGGCCCGCGGCCGCGTGGAAGTGGCGCTGCAGCACCAAACTCGCGCCGTCGAGGTGTACCGGCGCTCAGGTGACCAGGCCGCGCTCGTCCGCGGTCTCGTCAACCTGGCCGAGCTGCACCTGCAGGCCGGTTCGCTGGACCAGGCGGAGTCGCTCGCACGGCAGGTCGTGGACCAGGCCGCCGCGGCCGAGATGACCTACCTGGAAGGTTTTGGCCGCCAGGTGCTCGGCGGAGTGTTGCTCCGGCGGGCGGAATGGGTTGCTGCGGCAGCGGAATTGACCGAGGCGCTGCGGCTGTACGCGCAGGTCAACTCGGCCCGTGCGGTCGAGGTGCGCGCGGCACTGGACTCGCTGTCGTCCGAGGTTTAGCGGCCGTTTAGTCGTCTGGTCCCAAAACATGGGAACGTGGAACTAGCAGCCGCCGAGTGGGGGATTACCGAGGGGGTAAGGCGACTGCGTTCGGAGGGTCCGACCGGCATTCGGGGGAGAGTGCCGGTCGGACCCTTCACCTCATCCGAAGTTCTCCTCGGTGCAGCGCGCGATCGGCAGCAGCTCCGGCCTCTTCGGCGCCATCCCGTCGCCCATCGACTCACCCCGCAGCGTGCGTCCGATCCACGGCACCACGTGCTCGCGCGCCCACTTGAGGTCGGCCTTGCGCTGGGTGACCCAGTCCGTCTGCTCCAACGCCGGCCACGGCTCGTTCCACGAGTGGTCGTCGCCGAGCCCGAGCACCTCGTAGGCCTTGAGTGCGACCCGCTGGTGCCCCTCCGGCGACAGGTGCAGCCTGTCCTCGCTCCACGCGCGACGGTCGTGCAGCACGTGCATGGACCACAGGTCGACCATCCGGCAGTGGTAGCGCTCGGCGATCGACCACAGGTGGCTGTTGTAGATGGCGATCTTGCCCCGCAGGCTCCGCAGCAGCGGCGTGGACCGGGTGTCGAAGCCGGTGAAGATGACGACGTCGGCCCCGGCGGCGCGGAGATCGGCGACCGCGACCTCGTAGACCTCGGCCACCGCGTCCGGGTCGCTGTTCGGCAGCATGATGTCGTTGCCGCCCCCGCAGAACGTCACCAGGTCCGGCTTCAGCGAGATCGCGAGCGGCACCTGGTCGTCGATGATCTCCTGGAGCATCTTGCCCCTGACCGCCAGGTTGGCGTACATGAAGTCAGGCGCCTTCTGCGCGATCATCCCCGCCAGCCGGTCCGCCCAGCCCACGTAGGTGTCGCCAGGCCCCGGATCGTCCATGCCTTCAGTGAAGCTGTCCCCCAGGGACACGAGACTGTTCCATCGCAGCAGCACAACATCCCCCTCACTCCCACGTGCCCGCGGCTCCCGTTCGCAGGCGACTGGTCAGCATGCACAACCAAGCGCTGGTTACGCCACCGTCGGTTACGGCATCGTAGGTTTTGTCGCTGTGGGTGACGATTCTTTTACCACTCGATCGAGCGAAGCTTGAAGACGTTCCAGGGGATTTGTCCCACCCGGTCGCTAACTTCTGCCGGGTGCGTTCTGGTTTGCCGCTTCCCTCCCTTTCTCTGGGTGTCGCGCTTGTCACAATCGGGGTGCTGGCCGGCGTGGCCATGAGCACCGGTGTGGTCCCCGGTCCCGGCCCTTCCGACGCCTCGCCGAGCGAGCCGGAGGTGGCGAACATCGGCGGCGATCAGCCGCCGATGGAGTTCACGCCGGTGCCGTCCGCGGTGAAGGTCGCGCCCGTGCGCCCGTCCTCCACCCGGCCGGTGGTGACGCCGCCACCGCACTCGAACCCCGTGGTGACACCGGAGGCCGTGCAGGCCCCGGCGAGCACGGCGGGCACGACGGTGGTGCCTTCCGTGTCGCTGCCGTCGCTCTCGTCGTCGGTCGCGCCCTCCGCTGAGTCGAGCGTGCCCGTTCCCTAGCCGTGCGCGCGTGCCGACAGGTCCTGCCAGTCGGCCCAGGTCTTGAGCCGGTCCGCGTAGACCTGCTGGAGCATCGGGTAGAAGCCCAGCCCGAAGAGCACCCGCAGCGGCGGGTTGTCCGAGTCGACGATCTCGAGGAGGGCCTGGGCCGCGGCGGCCGGGTCGCCGGCGGGCTGCTTGCCGGCGAACGCCGCGATGCGCTCGCGGAAGGAGTCGTAGGCCGGGTTGGGCTCGGCCAGATGACCGTTGTTGAGGGGATCGGGGTTCTTGCCGGACCGGGTGGCGAAACCACCGGGCTCGATCACGGTCACCTTGATGCCGAAGTCGGCGACCTCCTGGGCGAGAGACTCGTTCAGGGCCTCCAGCGCCCACTTGGACGCGCTGTAGGCACCGCTGAGCGGCATCGCCACGAGCCCGGCCGCGGAGGACAGCTGGATGATGTGCCCCGCACCCTGCTCCCGCAGGTGCGGCAGCGCGGCCTGGATCACCCACATCGCGCCGAACAGGTTGGTCTCCAGCTGGTCGCGCAGCTGCTGTTCGGTCAGCTCCTCGACCGCGCCCACCTGGGCGTAGCCGGCGTTGTTGACGACGACGTCCAGACGGCCGAAGTGCTCCTTCGCCCGCAGGACGCTCGCGAAGACGGCGTCCCTGTCGGTGACGTCCAGCTCGAGCGGCAGCACCGCCCCGCCGTAGGTGTCGACCAGCTCGTCGAGGCTGGCGGTGGACCGGGCGGCCGCGGCCACCTCGTCGCCGCGCGACAGGGCGGCCTCGACGAAGTTGCGGCCGAGACCGCGGGACGAACCGGTGACGAACCAGACCTTGCTCATGATCTCTTCCGTTCTTCTCGCCTTCTGACGACCATGAAGACGCCGGCCCCACGAGCCCTGTGACAACGCGGTCTCGTGACGCACGTCACCAAGTCGGCGCTAGCTCGGTTCGAAGACGACGTCCACCCAGTAGTTGGCGTTCGCGTAGGTGTTCGCGGGGAAGCCGGACCCGTAGGCGAACACGCCGTTCTGCTCGGACGGCGCGATCAGCACCGGTGAGCTGACCGGACCGGCTGCGAAATACCCGACGTTCACGGCGTAGTGGCCCGTTGTGGTCGTGTAGGACGCGGTGTAGGTCTGGCCCGGGTTGACGGTCACCGGCTGGGCGAAAGTCAACGTCTGCCAGCCCGTGGCGGTCTCGCCGGTGAACGTGCCGGTCGCGAGACGCTGGCCGGAGGAGTTCCACAGCGACCCCGTGTGGGTGCCGGTGTTGCCCGCGCCCTTGTAGAACCGCACGCCGGTGATCTGGCCGGAACGCGTCGGCGAGAACCGGATGCCGAGCTCGTAGGCGTTGCCGTCGTCCGCGGACGTCTTGGCGGGCACGGTCGCCGTGCTGAACAAGGAGCACGGGCAGGCCGGCGTCGCCGTGGTGGTGAAGGCCCAGTCGAGCGGTGGGTCGCCGCTCGCGACGCCCAGGTCCAGGTGCGCCTGGTAGCGCGTGCCCGGTGCGAGCGGACCGGCCGGTTGCCAGGTCACGGTTCTCCGGTCGGCCGACAGCGACACCGTGCCGGTCAGCCGGTCGCCTCTGGGGTCGGTCAGCCAGATCTGGGCGGAGTCGGCGGAGACCGGCCCGCTGAACGTCGCCGTCAGCGGCGCCGCCAGGCTCGTGTTGGTCGCGTCGGCGCCCGGTGAGCGGTTCGTCAGCGTCGGCGGCGGTGGCGGGGCTTCGCCGTCCCCGTCGGTGGCGCTGCGGTAGATGACGTCGACCCAGTAGTTCGTGGCGTTGTACGACGAAGCAGGGAAGCCGCCGCCGTAGCGGTAGACGCCGTTGCCTCCGTCCGTGCCGTTCGGCAAGGCGTACAACGACTTGTAGCCCGCGCCCTGGCCGTTGAAGTAGCCGGAGCTGACCGAGTACCTGCCGTTCGGGGCGTAGTACGACACGACGTAGGTGGTGTTCGGCTGCACCGTGACCGGTGAGGCGAACAGCAGCTTCTGCCAGCCGGACGAGGTCTCCGCGGTGAACGTGCCGGTCGCGAGCTGCTGGCCGGTCGAGGACCACAGGGTTCCGGTGTGGGTGCCGGTGTTGCCCGCGCCCTTGTAGAACCGGACGCCGTGGACCTGGCCCCTGGCGTCGAAGCGGACCTTCGTGCCGACCTCGACCTGGTTGGTGTCACCGGAGTCCGCGACGGCCGGTGTGGTGAAGTCGTCCCAGATCGTGCACGGGCACGCCGCCGGGCGCGGCGAACCGGTGGTGAACTTCCAGGTGCTCGCCGCGGACAGGTTGCCGGCGGCGTCCGCGGCTCGCACCGACGCGGTGTAGGTCGTCGCCGCGGCCAACGGAGCCGTCGGTGTGAACGTGACCGTGTGCGCGTCTGCGGACAACGAGGTCGTGCCGGACACCGCGCCGTTCGGGCCGGTGACGGTGAACTGCACGGAGTTCGGTGTCACCGCCTCGTCGAACGTGCCCGAGACGGTCGTGGTCAGTGCGACCGAACCGGCGTCCGGGAGCGGTGAGCTGGTCGTTCTGACCGGTGCGCGGGTGTCCGAGCCGGGATCCGGCGCCCAAACCACGTCGACCCAGTAGTTGGTCTGGTTGAACGAGTTGTTCGGGAAGCCGGTGCCGTAGCGGAAGACGCCGTTCGGTCCGTCCACATCGGACGCCAGGCCGGTCAGCGGTTCCAGCACCTTGTTCCTGCGGAAGAAGTACTCGGAGTCGTAGGAGAACCGCCCGGCCGGGGTGAAGTACGAGACGACGTAGGTGGTGTTCGCCCGCACCGCCACGGGGGCCGCGAACAGCATCGTCTGCCAGCCGTTCGCCGTCTCGCCGGTGAACGTGCCGGTGGCCAGCTGCTCCCCGCTGCTCGACCAGAGCGAACCCGTGTGCGTCCCGGTGTTGCCGTCGCCTTTGTGGAACCGCACTCCCCGCACGTAGCCGGACGTGGTGGCGCGGAACTTCATGCCGAGTTCCAGCGCGGAGTTGTCGGCCGCCGAGGCGACCGCGGGTGTGTCGGTGGAGCTGAAGACACCGCACGGGCACACCCGAGAGGCCACGCCGGGATCCGCGCCGATCGGTGCGGAGAGGTTGGCCGAGTCGTCGACGGCGCGGACCCGCAGACGCGCCTGGCCCGACTGCGCGGGCGTGTAGGTGTAGCTCCACGTCGTCTGCCCGGCCTGCCACGTCGCCGGGTGCCAGCGGGTCCCGCCGTCGGTGGACACCTCGACCCCCGCGACCTGGCCGGCGGCGTCGGTCACCGTGCCGGAGAACGTGTACGGCTGGCCGACGGTCGACTGTCCCGGCACCGACGTCATCGACACGCCGGGCGGC
This sequence comes from Lentzea aerocolonigenes, assembly GCF_000974445.1. GTDB lineage: Bacteria > Actinomycetota > Actinomycetes > Mycobacteriales > Pseudonocardiaceae > Lentzea > Lentzea aerocolonigenes. Next base: position 144,453 of record NZ_BBOJ01000019.1, on the reverse strand, counting down.
GCGGTGTCGGCGCTCGGGGTCGCCGCGGTCAGGCCCGGTTGCAGCGAGCCGGGGAGAACACCCATGTCCGCCAGGAAGTTGACGGTGGCCTGCTTCATCCGGACGTCGGACGTCGGCGTGGTGGTGCGGTACGCGTGCTCGTCGTCGACGCCCCACGCCCACTGCACCGTCCCGGCGGCGAACACGAGCGATCCGCTGGAGTGCCGGTAGTAGGTGATCGCGTGCGTCTTGGTTCCGGAGCCGTACTCGTCGCCGTGGTTCTTCAGCACGAAGTAGCCCTGCATGTCGACCGTCGTGCGCGAGAGCTGCGCGACGCCCGCGGGCTGGAAACCGTTGTCCTCCACGCTGTTCCACTCGTAGCCCAGCGTGCCGGGCTTGAAGGAGTACGTGGCACCGGACGCCAGCGACTGCAGGTCGGTGTGCCGCCAGAGCCGCATCTTCCCGTACGCGGCCGGCACCTGCAGCGCGTCGTCGCGGCGACCGTTGACGGTGAAGAGGTTGCCCAGCAAGGCGTTCTCGGGTCGGCCACCGTCCTGCGGCGGGCTGTACCGCGGGTCGCGCCACGTGCCGGTCCAGTCGCTCAGCCCGTCGCTTTGGGTGCCCTTGGTCTCCTTGAAGCAGGCGACCGTGCGCCAGTCGGTCCGCGAGGAGTCGGTGCTGGGTTCCCAGCGGGTCTTCCAGAAGAACTCGTTGCCGGTGAGGAACGCCATGTGCACCCCGGCGTCACGGGCGGCCTCGATGTTGGCGCGCTGTTCGTTCGACCAGTACTCGGGGTGCCCGACCGGCATGAACACCCGGTGGTTCTTGATGAGCTGGCCGCGGCGCGCCGTGTCGGCGTCGGTCGTGTAGCTCACGTCGTACCCGTTCGCCTCCAGGAAGCGCAGCATGGGGTACTCGGCGTTGAAGACGAAGTTCTCCTCGCCGCCACCGCCGGTGATCGGGCGGTTGTAGCTCACCTTGTACGCCGAACCGCCCTGGCCGGGACCGTCACCGAAGTACAGGCTGTTGCCGCCGTAACGGTTGTAGGCCACCCACGTCGCGTCGGCGGTCTGGAAGAGGATCTTGGACCGGGAGGCGTCGTCCCGCACGACGAACACGATCTCGTTCTGGGCGCCGGTGTCGGTGCGCCGGACACGGGCGTAGTAGATGCCGGACACCGCGTCGGACGGCACGTCCCAGCTCACCGAGATCGCCCAGTTGCCGCAGTCGATGAGCGCGGTCGGCGTGTCCCGCAGACAGGACGGCTGGGTCTGGGGCGTGTCGCGGCCGACCTGGCCGACCCGCCGCGCACCGAGGCCGCCGTACCAGCCCATCCGGTAGATGTCGATCGTGTACGCCGGCGCGGAGGTCAGCACCTTGAAGTCGACGCGACCGCCCGGTGTGGTGCTGATGTCGGTGGTGAAGCCGACGATCGAGTTGTCCCGCGAGGGCACCAGCCAGCCGGGCGTACCGGGTTTGGTGTTCTCGCACAGGACCGCGTTGGTCACCGGTGCGTCGCACGGAGCCGCGTCGGCCGCGGCGGGTGCGGGGGTGAGAACGAACGGAAGGACCACACCCGCACCGACCGCGAAGGACAACATCGCGCGGGACAACCGTCTCAACACACTACGGACCTTAGTAGTGCTCACGCTCTCACCCATGCTCCGGTCTACGAAGCACGGCGACCCGCGGCTCACACCGGAGGCAGGGCATTACCCGAACGTTATCCGCGGAAGCTCGTTCGTCAAACGGGAAACCCCCGCAGCGACCTCGGCGCGTGAGGTCGCTGCGGGGGCCGGTGGGACCCTTTCCGAGGGAGAGCGCCGCCGCCGATCAGCTCCCCCTCGGAAAGGGGTTGGGACCACTGCCCGGGGACGCCGCCGCCGATCTGCCCCCGAGCAGTGGGGTTGGGACCGTCTCAGGGGGCGCCGCCGCCGATCTACCCCCTGAGACGGGGCTTTCACCTCACCCGCTGGCCGCCACGTCGAGGGCGGCGGCCGGCAGGTGGTCGTCGTAGGCCGAACGCAGCCTCAGCTCTGCGCCCGGCGTGGCTCCGATGAAGTCGAGTCCGGCCAGCGCGGCACCCACCACGGGAGGCACGTCGACCACGCGGACCTGGGCGAGCGGTGCGGCTGCCAGCACCTTCTCGCGGACCGGTCCCACCACGACCTCGCCAGTGTTGGTCAGCACGCCGCCGCCGAGGACCACGTCCACCGGCTCGTCCATCAGGTCGAGCTTGCGCAACGAGACCGTCGAAAGCAGCACGATCTCCTCGACCAGACGGTCGATCTGGGCCAGGGCAACGGCATCACCGCGGGCGGCGACGTCGAAGACCAGCGGGCAGAGGGCGTGCGGGTCGAGCGCGATCTCCTCGAAGTGGATCTTCTCGACCACCTTGGAGATGGACGTCTCGCCGTAGTGCTCCAGCAGGGCACCCAGCAGCTCGGTCGGCTGGCCGCGGCCGTCCTCGGCGCGCACCGCGTGCCACAGGGCATCGTTGCCGAGCTGGCCGCCGCCGCCCCAGTCGCCGGAGATGGCGCCCAGAGCGGGAAAGCGGTGCGTGCGGCCGTCGTGGGCCACACCGACGGCGTTGATGCCGGCGCCGCACACCACGGCCACACCCACGCCGGAGGTCGTTCCGGCGCGCAGCAACGCGAACGTGTCGTTGCCGACGAACGTCGTCGTGGACCAGTTCCGCTCGATGATCGCCCGCGTCAGGTCCTCCTCCTCGCGGGGCAGGTCGGCCCCCGCGAGGAAAGCGGCCGTGTGCGAGGCGATCGGCTCGTCGGGGGACAGCCCCGCCTGCGCTGCGGCCTCGCGTGCCAGTGCCTCGAACACGTCGAGCCCGCGCTTCATGCCCACGGTCTGCGGCGGGGCACCGGGCCCGCGCACCTGCGCGAGCACCTTGCCGTCCGCGTCGACCAGGAGCACCGCGGTCTTGCTGTTCCCGCCGTCGATGGCGAGGACCCGGTCCGTCATTGTTGTCAGGCTCCCTTCACCCACGGCAGCAGATCGCGGTTCTGCGCGATCAGCTCGTCGGCCAGCTGGTCCGCGATGGCGTGCTGGCCGATCAGCGGGTGGGCGAGCAGTGCGTTCGCCACTCGGTCGCGACCACCGTGGATCGCGGCTTCCAGCGCCAGGTACTCGTACGCGGTGACGTGCGAGATCAGCCCGGAGATGGTCGGCTCCACCGGGCGCACCGGCAGTGCGACACCGCCCTTGGAGTCCACAGTGGATGAAACCTCGATCACGGCGTCGTCGGGCAGGAACGGCAGCGAGCCGTTGTTCTGCACGTTCACCACGTGCTTCTCGGCACCGGCGCCACCGGTCAGCGCGTGCACGAGCTGCACGGCCGCCTCCGAGTAGTACGCACCACCGCGCTGCGAGAGCTGTTCGGGCTTCGTCACGACCGACAGGTCGCCGTAGATGTCGAGCAGCTCCTTCTCGACCGCCGCGACGACCTCGGCGCGCGGCGGCTCGTTCAGCTGCTTCTGCACGACGGCATCGTGGTTGTAGAAGTAGTTCAGGTAGTACGACGGCACCATGTTCAGGCGCTGGATCAGCGACGCGTCGATGCCGACGTGCTTGGCCAGGCCCTCGAGGTGCTGCGAGAGCAGCTCCGGCAGCCGGTTCACGCCGTCGACGTAGACGCCGCGTTCCCACGTCAGGTGGTTCAGGCCGACGTGCTCCAGCTCCACAGTGGACGGATCGACGCCGAGCAGGCCAGATGTCCAGCGCTGGAACGTGATCGCCACGTTGCACAGGCCGATCGCCTTGTGGCCCGCCTGGAGCAACGCCCGCGTCACGATGCCGACCGGGTTCGTGAAGTTCACGATCCACGTGTCCGGACCGGCGAGCTTCCGAACCTTCGCGGCGATGTCCAGGACCACCGGCACGGTCCGCAGAGCCTTCGCGAGGCCTCCCGCGCCGGTGGTCTCCTGGCCGACGCACCCGCAGGTCAGCGGGAACGTCTCGTCCGAAGCGCGGGCCTTCTGACCACCCACGCGCAACTGCAGCAGCACCGCGGACGCGCCCTCGACACCGTCTTCGAGCGACGTGGTGGTGCGCACCTTCGCCGGGTGGCCCGCGTGCTGGAGCAGGCGCTGGCTGAACGGACCGACGAGAGAGAGGCGGTGCTCGTCCGGGTCGACCAGGACGATCTCGTCCACCGCCAGGCTGGTGCGACGGCCGGCGATGCCGTCGATCAGCTCCGGCGTGTAGGTGGACCCGCCACCGACGACGGTGAGTTTCATCCCTTGACTCCTGTGAACGTGATTCCCTTTACGAACGACTTCTGGGCGAAGACGAAGAGGACGACGGCCGGGATCATCGTCAGGAACGTCACCGCCATCGAAGAGTTCCACTGGACGATGTGCATGCCCTTGAACGTCGCCAGCGCCAGCGACAACGTCCACTGGTCCTTCACCTCGCCCGTGTAGAGCAACGGCCCGAAGTAGTCGTTCCAGGTGAAGAGGAAGCAGAACAGCGCGGTGGCCGCGATGCCCGGCTTGGCCATCGGCACGATGATCCGCACCAGCGCCTGGAACTCCGAGCAGCCGTCGACGCGCGCAGCGTCCACGTAGGACTGCGGAATCGTGAGCATGAACTGGCGCAGGAGGAAGATGCTGAACGCGTCGAACAGGAAGTACGGCACGATCAACGGCCACAGCGTGCCCGTCAGGCCCAGTGACGACCACGTGTCGTACAGCGGCACGGCCACGACCTGGGGCGGCAGCATCATCGCGCCGATGACGAGGATGAACGCCACGTTCCGGCCGCGCCACTGCAGTTTCGCCAACGCGTAGGCGGCGGGGATCGACGAGATCAGCATGCCCGCGGTGGCGAGCAGCGAGTACGTGAGGCTGTTGACCAGGTACTGGAAGAGCGGGGCCTTGTCGAAGACCTCGACGAAGTTCTCCCAGTGCCACTCGCGCGGCCACAGGTCCGCGGTGAACGCCTGGTCGTCCGACATCACGGCGGTGAGGAAGACGAACACGACGGGCGTGGCGAACATCAGGCCGAGCGCGAGGCCGAGGGCGTGCGTGGCGACCCAGTTGAGGAACCCGCCGACGTTGCGCTTGCGGCGCGGCTGTTCCGGTTCCCAGGCGATGTCGGCCGGTGGTTTGGCCAGCGTGGCGGTCATGCTCCCGGACCCCCTTCCTCGGCGCTGGAGTTCTTGCGCATCCGCTGGACCAGCACGATGGTCACGGCGAACGAGATGATGAACAGGACCGTGGCCATCGCGGCCGCGTAGCCCATGTCGAAGTAGCGGAAGCCTTGCGTGTACAGGTAAACCGGGAACGTCAGCGTCGAGTTGTCCGGATATCCGAGATATTTGGTCGATCCCGTCGCGTCCGCTGCTCCCGAGCCGGCCGACCCCGCGACGACCGCCTGCGTGAACAGCTGCAACGCGAGGATCACCGAGTTCACGATGCCGAAGAGCAGCACCGGGGAGATCGTCGGCAACGTGACGTGCCACCAGCGCCGGATCGGACCGGCGCCGTCGAGCTCGGCGGCCTCGTACTGCTCCTGCGGCACGTCGAGGATCGCGGCCAGGATGATGATCATCAGGTCGCCGGAGATCCACAGCATGATCGCGGTGATGCCGGGCTTGGCCCACGCCGGGTCGGAGAACCACAGCGGCGAGTCGACGCCGAACCAGCCGAGGATGCTGTCCACCGGGCCGCCGTTGGGGCGCAACACCATGAAGAACACGAGGGTCGCGGCCACCGGCGGCGCCAGCGACGGGAGGTAGCAGAGCGTGCGGATCAACCCGACGCCCGACTTCAGACGAGCGATGACCGATGCCACGCCCAGCGCGAAGACCGTTCGCGCGATCGTGAGCACCACGACGAACCACAGCGTGTTCGTGATCGCCTTGATGAGCAAGGGATCCTTGAACATGAACGTGTAGTTGTCGAGGCCGTTGAACTCCGGCGCGTTGATCAGGTCGTACTTCGTGAACGAGAAGACGACCGTGGCGACCAGCGGGTAGCCGAAGAACAGGACGAAGCCGATGATTGCCGGGGCCATGAACCCGAGCACGGCGAGACGGTGGCGGGCACGTGCCCGCCCCCTGCCGGGGGCGGGACGGGCGCCGAGCGTGGCGGTCATCTCGGGGATTCCCTACTTGCCGCTCTTGGCGATCTGGTCGTCGATGTTCTTGTCGACTTCCTTGAGACCGGCTGCGAGGTCCGGGACCTTGCCGGAGGTGTACGACACCGCGAAGTCCGTGACGGCCTTGATGTGCGCGTCACCGATCGGGGTGACCGGGTTGCCCTTGAGCTTGTCGCTCTTGGCCAGGTCGATGAACGTCTTGAACTGCTCGTCGACTTCCAGCTTCGGGCTTTCCATCGCGGCCTTGGTGCTCGGCACGTTCTTGATGGCGTTGGACAGGTCGACGATCGTGTCGGTGTCGAACGACAGGTGCTTGATCAGCTCCCACGCGGCGCCGGGGTTCTTGGCGCCCTTGGGAATGCCCATGATCGTGCCGGTGGTGAACGCCGTGCCGTAGTCGGCGGGCTTCCAGGTCGGGAACGGAGCCGTGCCGAACTTGATCTGCGGCGCCTGGGCCTTGAGGAAGGCGGTGCGGTACTCGCCGTCCATCATGATCGCGACCTTGCCCTGGTGGAACGCGTGGTCGGCCGAGTACTCCTGGCCGAGCCCGGCGCGGAAGCGCTCCAGCGCCTCGTAGCCGTAGAAGTCCACGAGCTTCTTCTGGAACGTCATCATCTCGGTGAAGCCGGGCGAGGACGCGAGCGCCGACTTGCCGTCCTTCTCCCACTCGGCGCCGAACGACGGAGCCAGGATGGTCGGGCGGTTGGCGTAGAAACCCATGGTGGGCAGGTAACCCGCGACCTCGATGTCGCCGTTCGGCGCTTTCTTGGTCAGCTTCTTCGCGGCCTCGAACAGCTCGTCGAGCGACTTCGGCGGGGCCGAGATGCCGGCCTCGCTGAACATGCCGGTGTTGTAGTACATCGCGTAGACGTCGGTGAGCATGGGCATCGCACAGCGGTTGCCCTTGTACTCGGTGTACTCGCGCACGGCGGGGGAGATCTGGTTGAGATCGACCTTGTCCCGCTCGATGTAGGCCTTCAGCGGCTGGAACGCGCCGGAAGAGCAGAACTGCCCGATGTTGTCGGTGGTGAACGACAGCGCGACGTCGGGCGTGTTGCCCGACCGGATACCCGCGGTGATCTTGTCGTCGTCCTGCGAGCCCTCGTGCTTGATCTCGATGTTCGGGAACTTCTTGTTGAACGTCTTGAGGGCCTTCGTGACCTCTTCCAACTCGCGGTCGGAGTAGTTGCTCCAGACCGTGAGGGTGAGCTTGTCGTCCTTGCCAGGAGCAGCGGCGGCGTCGGAATTGGCGCCGCCACCCTTGCCCGCCGCACATGCGGTGAGGGTCAGCGCTGCGGCGACACAGAGCAAGGCAGCACGGGTGTGCTTGCGCATGTGCACTCCTTCTCGATCAACGTGGGGACCCGGCGACCGCTGAGACCGAAGTCCCAGCGCCGCGGAATGGAGCCGTGGTGGCAGCCGGCAGGCCGAACACCTGCTCGCGTGCGACGGCCAGGGCCGAGTGCAGTGCGCCGCTGCGCACCGGCTTCCCGGTCACCAGGGCCAGTTGGAGAGGCGTTCTCGGCACCACCAGTTGCCGCAGTTCCGCGGCAACGAGGTCGTTGAGCGTGGTTCCGCCTGCCTGGGCGATGTCGCCGGACAGGAGGATGAGTTCCGGGTCGAGCACCGCGACGACGCTGGCCACACCCGTGGCGATGCGCCTGGCGAGATCGACCATGAACTCCCTGCCCGCCGGGCCTGCGGCCAGCGCCTTGCGCACGGCACCGTGGCCGTTGCGCGCAGCGAGTCCGTGAGCCTTGGCGAGCTTGCAGATCGACGCGCTGCTGAGCAGCTCACCGAACGTGCCGCCGGAGCGGTCCGTGTCGGTGTCGGCGGCCGCGCGGTCGGGGATCATCAGCCCGTCGATCTCGCCCGCACCACCGGTAGCGCCCTTCAGCAGCACTCCGTTGATCACGACGGCGGCACCGACGAGGTCAGCGGGCCAGATGACGACGAAGTCGCGCACCTGCGTGGCCCGTCCCGCGACCATCTCCTCCAGCGCGACCAGGTTGACGTCGTTCTCGACGCTCACCGAGGTCGCGAGCTGCTCCCGCAACCGGCCGGGAACGTCGAAGCCGCTCCAGCCGGGCAGATGTGGTGCGTAGGCGAGCTCGCCGTTCGCGGGGTTCACCGCTCCGGGACAGCCCACCACGACGTGCAGCAACTGGTCGGCGGTCAGTCCTGCCTGCCCGCACGCCTTGCCGACCGCGCTCACGAACGCCTCGAGCACGCCGTGCTTCGCGGGCATCGGGGCCTTGTGCTCGGTGAGCACGGCACCGGAGATGTCCGCGATCGCGATGTCGACGGTCTCGGGGGTGAGGTCGACAGCGGCGATGTGCGCAAGGGTTCCGTTGACCGACCACAGCTGGGCACGAGGCCCGCGTCCACCGCCGCGCAGTCCGTTGCGGACCACGGTGTCGGCGGTTTCCAGCCGGGTGAGCAGCTGTGCGGTCGCCGGCTTGGAGAGACCGATCAGGCCCTCCAACTCCGACCTGGTCAGCGGCCCGTTGCGCAGCAAAGCCTCGATGGCTGCGCGGTCGTTGATCTCCCGCAGCAGTCGTGGGCTTCCGGCACGCATTAGGTCCGCTCCTGTCTGTTAACTTTCCAGACGATTTCCGCAGACGGTAGTGACCTGGTTCACCGAGGTCAATCCCCGATACGGGTCCGTTACCTGACTTAGGTTCACCTAAGGCAGTCTGGAAGCATGACCGACGTGCGTCAGGAGTCGCTCGCATCACTGCTCGGAGGCCGGGGCGGCGCCCTCGACGCCTCCCTGCCTCCACTGGCGTTCGTCGCAGGCTGGCTGCTCTGGGGTCACTCCATCGGCGCGGGCGCCATGGCCGCCGTGCTGTGCGGAGTGGTGATCGGCGTCGTGCGCTTCGTACGCGGAGAGAAACCCCGTGCGGTCGTGCTGTCCGTGCTGCTGGTGGTGGCTGCCGCTCTCGTGGCGGTCTACACCGGCCGTGCGGAGGACTTCTTCCTCATCCAGCTGCTGTCCAACGTGGCCTCGGCCCTGGCGTGGGCGGGCTCGATCGCGGTGCGCTGGCCGTTGCTCGGCGTGGTGGTGGGAACACTCCTCGGGCAGAAGACCCGGTGGCGGCGCGATCCTGCCCTTTTGCGCGCGTACTCAGTCGCGTCGTGGGCGTGGGTCGGGCAGTACGTGCTGCGGGTGGCGGTGTTCACGCCGTTGTGGCTCGACGCGCAGGTCGTCTGGCTGCTCACGGTGCGGGCTCTGCTGTCGTGGCCGTTGCAGATCGTCTGCATCCTGGTGTCGGGGTGGCTGCTGCGGCGTGCGCTGCCTTCCGGGCATCCGGGGTTCCGGCACCCGCAGGTGCCGGAGCAGGCTTAGGCCTTCAGCTTCTCGACGACCCGTCCGGCGAGCTTCTCGCTGAGTTCGCAGGCGATCGGGTATTCGGGTTCTGCCCGGAAGTTGGTGGTGATCTGCACTTCGACGGCAGCCCCGTCCGACGCGGCGACGGTGGTGTCGCAGGTTCCCTGGCCATCGCCGACATTGCTGACGAAAGCCGGGTATCCGGCGACCGTCGTCTCCCTGAACGTCTGGCCCTTCCTGGCCTTCTCCTTCAGTTCCTCGAACGTCTTCTTCGTCGAGAGAGTGACGCTGTAACCCGGCCGCGTCATCGCCTTCGGACCCCAGAAGCAGTGCGGGCCCTGTGATGTGTCTTTCAGCTTGGGGTCGTGGAACTCGTCCGCGGGATTGAGTTCGTTGCCGGTGAACAGCCGGCACGGATCGTCCACGAACTTGCTCAGGTCGAGGTCGGACGAGGTGGAGCAGCCGGAAACGACAGCCGCGGTCGTCAGCAGGATCAGAGCGTTGAGCTTCACAGTTCCCGTAGACGATCACGGGAGGGCAGCGGTTCCGTCGTCAGACGAAACAGGAACGCCGACCACGCCTCCGCGGACACGGGGAGGTGGGTGGCTGGTGCCTTGCTGTCCCTGATGCCGACGCTGCGGCCCACTTCGACGCAGTTGTTGCCACTGCCGCTGTAGCTGCTCTTGCGCCAGGCGGTCATTGGAGACCCTCCAAGATGTTGTCGATCACCGCCCTCGATTCTTCCTCACTCAGGGCGACGGCGGCGAGTGCCGCAAGGATGTCGTCGTGGGCCTTGATGGTGTCGGCGTCGTCGAAGAACAAGCAGTAGTTGACGCTCTCGACGTAGACGACGGTTGGGTATTTCGGGAACTTCATCATCCGGAAATCACCGGCCGTCCCCGCGTGCATGCCCGCTGAACGAGGAACGATCCGCAGGCTGATGTACTTCCGCACGGACATCCTGAGCAGGTGGGCCAACTGCTCGCGCCACACCTCCAGGCTGCCGACCTGGAGCCAGAGGGCGTGCTCGTGGACGAGGAAGGTGAACTTCCGTCCTGGCCGCAGGATGTTCGCGCGTGCTGCTCTCGCAGCGGCAACTGTCGGCACCTTCTCGGCCTCGATCAACGTCGAGTGCTCGGTGACGACGTAGGCATATTCGGGTATCTGCAGGAGGCCAGGCACAAGAGTCAACGACCAGTCGGTGATCTCCTCGGCATCCCGTTCCTGGTCGATCAAGGTGCGCACCTGGTCCGGCACGCCGTCCTCGGGGATCTGAAGCCAGGCCTTGCCGGACTCCCGGAACAGCCCCAGCAGGTGTTCGCGCTCTTCCGTAGTGGCCTGGCAATAAGCGAGCAGCAGTACCACTTCCTGCTCGCTCACACCTCCCTTGCCGAGCGTCAGGTCGGAGATCTTGGCTTCCTGCCAGCCGAGCAGCTCGGCGAGCCTGCGATGGGTGAGCCCGGTGCGCGCGATGACGGCGCGAACACCGGCACCGAACTCCCGGCCCACCACACTGGACGATCTTTTGGGCATGTCCGGAAAGCTAGGCCTGATATGGCTTTGCGCTCCATCGTTTCCGGCCAAATCTGCCTGAAGGTGGGAGCCATGGAGCGGCTCCATGTTTCACGATCTTGCTTTGAAGGCCGCTTTCCGCGCCGCTTTCGCGATCTTCTTGTCCGGGTGCTCCTCGCCGATCATCGTGAGCACCTCCCACACCTCCGGGTGCGGAAGGCGCCACATCGCGTCGAACATGTCCCGCACGAACTCGTCCGGTGCTCCCGGCGGGAACGCGTTCTCGACCTCGCCCGACGCCGCCACCAGGTCGGTGAGCAGCCACGCCGCGTCGGTGAGGTCCACCTCCTCAACGCCCAGTTCGGTCTTCGCGTAAGGCCGCAGTTCGGGCACGTTCATCGCCGACCGCCACAGCGACTCGGTGCCCAGTTCGTTGGACCTGATCAGATGGACGGCGAACATCCGCTCGAAGGCGTTGCTGTGCGCCGCCGCGGAGACCAGTTCCTGCGCTGCCTGCTCAGGAGCACGCAGCGCGAGCCAGGCTCGGGACTCGTCGGCGCTCTGCTGTTCACTGAGGAAGGCACCGGCGCCAAGAAGATCGGCTGCGGTCATCTGTTCGACCGGCGGCAGCACGCCGATGTCGACGCCCATCGCGACATACCGTTCACGCATGCACCACAGCGCGAGCGGGGTGAGTCTCACGGTGTCCGTGGTGATCTCCACGGCACCGAGTTCGCGCAGATGTTCCAGGAGCGCGGGAACCGGGTCGCCGACCGCCTTGACGAGGTCCTCGTCGGCTTCCTCGGACAGCGCGCCCTGGACGAGTTCGCTCAACTCGTTGCGGGACAAGCCTTCTCCGTCAGCCAGGAACAGTCCGAACGTCATGGCGGGGCCGACGGGGCCGAGGTTCACATCGATGTCGAGATCGAGGTTGCCGTCGAACCAGACCGACTCGGTGAGCACGAACTCGAACGCTGCGTCCCACAAGGCGAGCACGTCCTCGTCGCCGCCGTCCGGCCATTCGTCGAGCCCGTCGGCAGGCCGCGCCTCGTCGTCGGTCAGCTCGATGAAGTCGAGATCGTTGGCGAGATCCCACAGCATGTCGAACTCGCTGCCGGAAACGCCGAGCGCTTTCTCCGCGGCGGCGATGTCGGCGGTGCTGAGGTCGCCGTCCTCGACGACCACTTCGCGACCGTCGAGCCACGTTGCCACACGGCGCACCCTGGCGAGGAAGGTGCTGGTGCGCGCCTGCGACGCCAGCACCGCGAGGTCCGGTAGCCGGATCGGTGGCAGTTCGTCGGGCAAGCCGAGTTCGCCGGGATCCGGTGGGAGCATGAACTCGTCGTCCATCAGGCGACCCTACGCCGTTGCGTCGACGGGACTGTCGGTGCCCGCTGCTACGTTTGCCCGCATGGGTGTGACCACCGTCCAGCTCGATGTCCGGGACGTCGAGTACGCCGTCGGCAGGACCACTTTCGACCGCGGTTCCGACTATGCGCGGCAGGGTCGTGTGCAGCGTTTCGGGTGGGATGGCGCGGAGTCCGCGCTGTACGGGACGGTGCTCGGGCGGGGTGATGTCTACCGGACATCGGTGTACTTCGACCGCTTCCGCGACTACTTCCAGTTCGCGCACGGTGAGTGCAGCTGCCCGGTAGGACTCAACTGCAAGCACGTGGCCGCGTTGGTGGTCGCGGCCACGCAGCCCGAGCAGCCACGCAGGAAGCCGTCGAAAGTCACGTGGGACCGGTCGCTGGAGGCACTGCTCGACGGCGGGCAGGAGGTCGACGCCGGCGTGCCGCTGGCGATCGAGTTGACGCTGGCCCAGGCGAACGCCCGCACCGGGCCCGGCTACTCGTTGACCGCACGGATGGTGCGGCCCGGCAAGAACGGCGGCTGGGTCGGCAGCGGCCTCAACTGGAATCAGCTGGGCTACTACGGTCGTGACCACCGGCCGTCGCACCTGCGGCTGCTGCGCGAGTTCTACGCGATGTACCAGTCGGGCAGCACCGGCTACGGCTACTACGCCGAGAAGACGCTCAACCTGCTGTCGTTCGAGTCCGAGAAGCTGTGGCCGCTGCTCGACGAGGCCCGCGAGCTCGGGCTCGGTCTGGTGCATGCGCGTAAGGGCCTGGGAGACGTGGCTCGCCCCGCCGTCGCACGGCTGCACCTGGATGTCACCGGAAGCGGCACGAAGCACGTGGTCGACCCGGTGCTCACCGTCGACGAGTTCGAGCAGGAGATCGAACCGCTCTGCTTCATCGGCTCCGCCGGGCACGGGCTGGTGTACGTCGATCGGGAGCAGGTGCAGGCAGACGACGACTGCCGCTGCTGGCAGTTTCGGCTCGCGCGGCTGGCCAAACCCGCACCCGCCCAGCTGCAACGGTTGGTGCTGGACAAGAAGCGGCTGGAGATTCCGAAGAACGGGCGCACCAGGTTCCGCGACGAGTTCTACCCGCGACTGCGGCACCTCGCGCCGGTGACCTCGTCGGACGGCGCCTTCACGCCCCCGGAGATCTCCGGGCCCACCCTGGTTCTGCGCGCGGCGCACGAGGCGGGCCACGCCCTGGGCGTCGACTGGGAATGGGAGTACCAGGTCGGCGACTCCTCGTTCCGGGCGCCGTTGGGTGAACTCGACCCGGACGACGGCTACCGCGATCCCGCCGCGGAACGCGCGGTGCTCGCGTCGGTCGAGCAGCACGTGCCGTCGCCAGGGCCCAAACGCCTCGCGGGCACCGACACGATGCGGTTCGTCACCGAGGTGCTGCCGTTGCTGGCGGACCTGCCGGGGGTGGAGGTCGAGAACAGCGGCGAACAGCTCGCCTACCGCGAGGTCAGCGACACCGTCGAGATCGGTGTGTCCACCGGTGAGGTGCCGGGGGAGACCGACTGGTTCGATCTCGGGATCACCATCAGCGCGGACGGCAGGACGGTCCCGTTCCTCGACGTTTTCCTGTCGCTGAACCGGGGAGAGACGCATCTGCTGCTTCCGGACGGTGCCTACTTCTCGCTGGAGAAGCCACAGCTGCGGTCGTTGGCCGCGCTCATCGAGGAAGCGCGGGCACTGCAGGAGACGTCGTCGGGCGACTCGTTGCGGATCAGCCGGTTCCAGGCGGGACTCTGGGAGGAACTCGCCGAGCTCGGCGTGGTGCAGAGCCAGGCTGAGGCGTGGCAACGGCAGGTGGAGGGACTGCTGTCGGCGGACGCACTGCGCGACACCGAAGTGCCCACGATGCTCGATGCACAGCTTCGTCCGTACCAGACGGACGGTTTCGGCTGGCTTTCGTTCCTCTGGGAGGCCCAGCTCGGCGGCATCCTCGCCGACGACATGGGCCTCGGCAAGACCGTGCAGACGCTCGCGTTGATCTGCCGGGCCAGGGAAACCACTCCGGACGGCGCGCCGTTCCTCATCGTCGCACCCACCAGCGTCGTGTCGAACTGGGCTACCGAGTCCGCGCGGTTCGCGCCGGAGCTGAACGTCCGGGCGATCTCGGAGACGACGAAGAAACTCGGCCTGACGCTGGACGAGGTCGTCGAGGGCGCGGACGTGGTCGTCACCTCGTACGCGTTGTTCCGGCTCGACTTCGACGCCTGCTCGGCGCTGCCGTGGTCCGGTCTCGTGCTGGACGAGGCACAGTTCGCCAAGAACCACCAGTCGAAGGTCCACCAGTGCGCGCGCCTGCTGCCGGCACCGTTCAAACTCGCGATCACCGGTACGCCGATGGAGAACAACCTCATGGAGCTGTGGTCGCTGCTGTCGATCACCGCGCCGGGGCTGTTCCCGAGCCCGACCAGGTTCCGCGAGTACTACGCGTTGCCGATCGAGAAGCACGGCGACACCGACCGGCTGGCTCAGTTGCGCCGCCGGATCAAGCCGCTGATCAAACGGCGCACCAAGGAACAGGTCGCCGCGGACCTGCCTGCCAAGCAGGAACAGGTGCTGGAGGTCGAACTGCATCCGAAGCACCGCAAGCTCTACCAGACCCAGCTCCAGCGGGAACGGCAGAAGGTGCTGGGACTTGTCGACGACCTGAACAAGAACAGGTTCACGATCCTGCAGTCGCTGACCCTGTTGCGGCAGCTGAGCCTGCACGCCGGGCTGGTCGACGAGAAGCACGACGCCCTGCCGTGCAGCAAGATCGACGCGCTGATCGAACAGCTGACCGACGTGATCGACGGCGGACACCGCGCCCTGGTCTTCAGCCAGTTCACCGGATTCCTGGACAGGGTGCGGACCGCTCTCGACGCGGCCGGAGTCGAGTACTGCTACCTGGACGGCAAGACGCGCGGGCGAGCCGCTGTGCTGAAGAGGTTCAAGGAAGGCACCGCGCCGGTGTTCCTCATCAGCCTCAAGGCCGGTGGCTTCGGGCTCAACCTCACCGAAGCGGACTACTGCTTCCTGCTCGACCCGTGGTGGAACCCGGCGACCGAGGCCCAGGCGGTCGACCGGACCCACCGCATCGGACAAAGCCGCAACGTCATGGTCTACCGCCTCGTCGCCAAGGACACCATCGAGGAGAAGGTCATGGCGCTCAAGGCGCGCAAGGCCGAGCTGTTCGCGAACGTCATCGACGAGGGCAACGTGTTCGGCGCGAGCCTCGACGCCGACGACATCCGCGGCCTGTTCACCTGAGGCCGACTAGAGTCACGCAAGGAACCTATTGCAGCTCGGCGACCGGAGTGGACATGTACGTCTCGCAGGTGAAGCTGCGGAACATCAAAGGGTTCCACGGCGCCCGCGAGGTGGACCTGACTCTGACTCGCCCGGACGGGTCACATGCAGGCTGGACCGTCATCGCGGGCCGAAATGGTTCAGGAAAGTCCACACTGCTGCAGGCAATCGCTCTCACGCTCAGTGGCCCTCGTGTTTTCTTTGCCTTCATGCAAGGTTTTGAGAACTGGATGACTCACGGGGTGGACAGTGCTGCGACAGATCTTCAGGTTACGCAAGACGTAAAATTTGATTCCATTGAGTCGGGTAAGGAAATAACGGAGACGGTTCACCGTTTTACATTTTCGTGGGACCGTGAGCAGTTGTCCACCATGGGGTCGAGCGGGTACTTGCTCAAAGGCCCGTGGAGCACTCAGCCAAGTGGGTGGTTGTGTGCTGCATACGGGCCATTTCGTCGGCTTACTGGAGCGGTTCGGAATCCAGCTGGGCGAGCGGCGCAGATTTCAAGCTTGTTCAACGAGGACGCTTCGCTGGCCGAAGGTGTCAGCTGGTTGATTCAACAGCATCTACGGGCACTTGAACGTGAACCGGGTGCGGACGATCTGAAGAAAGCCGCGCTGCGCCTGCTGAGCGATGGCCTGCTCCCCGATGATCACAAAGTAGATGACGTCACCTCGGACGGGCTTTGGGTCACCTGTGGCGGTAACAGGTTTCCGTTGCGAGAGACAAGCGACGGATACAGGACCGTGACCGCGCTTGTGGTGGATCTGCTCAAACAGATTCATGATGCGTACGGGGAACTCCAGGTTGAAGGCAACGCGGTCACCGCGCCTGGTGTGGTGATCATCGATGAGGTCGACGCTCATCTTCACGTCTCCTGGCAGCAGCGCATCGGTGGCTGGCTGAAGGCGCACTTTCCCAACATTCAGTTCATCGTCACAACGCACAGCCCGTACATCTGCCAGGCCGCAGATCCTGGTGGATTGATCCGGCTGCCCGGGCCGGACGAGCAACTACCTCCACACGTGGTGGATCAGGATTTGTACGAGCGGGTCGTGTACGGCAGTGGCGACGACGCCGTTCTCACTGAGCTGTTCGGCCTCGACTCGCCGTACTCGGAACAAGCGGAGCAACTGCGCACGCGACTTGTCGACCTCGAAGTCAAAGTGCTCGCCGGAACGGCAGATGAGCAGGAAGTTCGGCAGTACAGGGAACTCAGAGAGAAGCTCACGAGTTCGCTGACGGCGCGGGTGGACGAGGTGGCCGCCCGGTTGCGCGACGCATGATCCGAATTGTTCGAGCAGATCTCCCGCCCGCTGTGGCCGCTCGTATGAGTGCGGCGACTGAAAAGATCCGCTCGACTCCACTTGATGAGCGATATGAGAAGGCTCATGCCGCCTGGCGCAACTTGACGATCCGCAAGACCGTCCGGGCGCGACTCGGTGAGATGGCTGCAGGGCCTGAGAGGTGCATGTACTGCGGCGAGAGCCGAGGTGCGACTGTCGACCACTTCGAGCCTGTCGCTCGAAACCCACTGCGCACCTTCGACTGGCTCAATCACCTTCTTGCTTGTACGCCGTGCAACAGTCATGAGAAAGGAGAGCAGTTCCCTCTCGACGCGGACGGCCATCCACTGCTGATCGATCCGACAGCCGAGGACCCGTTCGAACATCTGCTGCTGACGTTGTCTCTCGGCGTCTACCGCCCGCTCACACCAAAGGGCCAGGCGACCATTGACGTGCTCGGGCTGAACAGGCGCGGGTTGCCAAATGGGCGCATGCACGCTCGCAAAGTGGTCGAGCTCGCTCTGCACGCGTGGGATCGGGCGCATGCACACGCCCGCTCGGATGAGACGCAGAAGCACGTTCAAACCGTGCAGGACCAGCCGTTCGCGGACGTGTGTCAATCCATGTTGCGGCAGGCGTTCAGTCCCGGTGCCGATCTCGTGTTCAGCGACGCTCCGGATCTCCTCGCGCTCCTGCGCAGAGACGACCTTCGCGCAGCGCTGCTGAGATGACCCAGGTCAAGCCAGGCGTCGAGTGCCGGCCAGCACGTTCGGGTTGCGAATCAGCTTGCCGCTGGACGTCCTCGGCAGCGCTTCCACGACGTGGATCCGAACGGGGAGCTTGAACTCGGCAAGCCTTTCCGCGCACCACTCCGAGAGCGCCTGAGCGGTGAGCGTGTCGCTGGAAGTGCCCACGTACGCGTGGATTTCTGCGGGACCGACGACCACGGCTTCGGTCACCAGCGGGTGGGCGCGCAGGACGTGTTCGACCTCGGTCAGGTCGACCTTGTTGCCGCGCACCACGACCAGCGAGTCGGTGCGGCCGAGCAGCCGGAGCTCGCCGTCGTCGGTGAACTCACCGCGGTCGCCGGTGCGGAACCAGCCGCCGGAGAACCGCGAGGCGTCGTTCTCGTACAGGTAGGGCGTTTCCGGCAGCGCCACCTCGACCAGTCCGTCGGACACGCGTGCCGTGACGCCGGGCATCAGCCGGCCGACCGACGGGCGGACCGTGCCGTTCACCGCCATGGTCAGGGCGCCGGTCTCGGTGGTGCCGAAGCATTCGCCTACGGGGAACGCGTAGGCGGCGGCGAACCTGTCGGCCACCTCCTGCGGCATCAGCTCGCCGCCCGCGAACGCGCCGCGGACGGTGCGCAACGCGTCGCGGTCGGGGGAGGAGGCCAGCAGCTCGAAGTGGAACGGCAGGCCGGTGATGAAGTCGACCTCGTGCGTCCGTGCCTGGCTCAGAATCGCTTCCGCGGCAGGACTTTCCGCGAACACCAGGTGCACGCCGGCCGCGAGCGAGTGCAGCAGGCCGCCGATCAGGCCGAAGCTGTGGGCGGGGGAGTTGAGCAGCAGCAACCGTTCGCCTGGCGCGACCACGCCGTCGGACTTGGCGAACCGGTCCACCTCGTCGATCAGGGAGGTGGTGCTGCGTCCGATCACCTTCGGTCGTCCGGTAGAGCCGGAGCTGAACTGGACGAGCGGGTGCGCGGTCGGTGCGGGGACGCCGCCCGCCGGTTCGATCTCCAGCTCGTACCGCTCCTGGAAGCCGGTCGCGGGATTTCCTTTCTGGCGCAGGAAGAACTCGGGACGGGTCAGCTCGCACAGCACGTCGACCTCAGCCGGCCGCAGCCGGTGGTCGATCGAGATCACCTGGGCACCGAGGCTCCACAACGCCGGCACCGCTTCCAACTGGCTGAAGCTCGGTGGCACCTGGACCGCGACCGTGCTGCCTTCTCGTACACCGGCGAACTGCGCGGCCAGAGCGGCGACGTCGGCGCGCAGATCGCCGTGCGTCACCGTGTTCTCGTACGTGAAGATCGGCGCCTCGTCACCGTGACGGTGCATCAGGTCGTTGATGAACGAACGCATGTCAGGACTCCTTGCAGAACTCGCCGATCGGGAGGCCCACATGCCGTTGCTCCGGCGCGAGGTACCCGAGCAGCTCGTCGCCGGGCCGCAGCTCGGTCACGTTGAGGACCTCGCCGCCGGGACCGAGCACGCGGACGTGCCAGTCGTCCTGCACCATCAGGTGCACCTCGACGCCTTCCGGCGAGCGCGCGGTGATGGTGAGCATCGGGCGTGACTCGAGCTTGGCCCTGCCGACCGTGAGCTCGCGGGTGTGGCCGTCGGCGCGGACTGCGAGCACCTTGCTGCCCGACCGCAGTTCCGAGAGGTAGTTGGTGCGGTTCGCCGGTCCGAGCATGTAGGAGTGCAGCGCGCCCGCGTTGACCCGGAACGGCCGTGTCGGCATGTACGGCAACGGATGCGTTTCGCTGCAACAAAGAACGAAGCCGGAGGAGAAGGACCCGACGAGGATGCCTTCGTCTTCCTGGAAGTGCGAGGCGGTGTCGACGCACACGCGGTCGCCGAGACCGTTGTGGGTGAGGGCTTCGACGGTGAGCGTGGTCAGGGTCAGCGGCGGGGACGTGACTTCCAGCAGCCTGGCCAGTTTGAACACGTCGGTCGCGTCCTTCGGCGCCATCAGCACGCCGTCGGAGCCGTGTTCCAGCACCTCCAGGACGATCGCGGCCTCGACGAGGTCCGCCACGACGGTGACGAGCTCGCCGGGTGCGCCGTCGGCGGCGGCGATGACGATCTCCAGCGGGATCTTCGTCGGGTCGGTGAACGCGACGACGGTGTGGTCGAGCCGTTCCGCCGCGGCGCAGGCCAGTTTGAGCGTGCGGTCGTCGCTCACCTGGACGAAGGCGGAGCTCGCCGGCAGCCGGTCGAGCTGGTCCTGGTCGTGCACCGCCACGGTGACCAGGTGAGGGCTGTCGACGTGCTCCTCGGTGAGCAGCACGCGGGTGATCGTCGGCGGCAGGTCGTCGAGCAGCGCGGGGTCGTCGGACACGACTCCGCTGATCCGGCTGTGCACCGCCGCGTCGATCACGGCGGTCCGGTGCGCTTCCGGCACGGTTCTGAGGTCGATCCAGGCGAACTTCACCGGTTCTCCAAGCAGGTCAGTGCGCGGATGAGGCTTTCGTCGGTGGGGGCGTGCACGATCGAGGTCAGTTCCGCGACCAGCTGCATCGGCGTCGGCGAGGTGAAGACCCGTCGTCCCACGGCCAGACCGGCGCAGCCCGCGCTCATCGCGGCGCGAGCCTGGCCGGGAAGGCTGTTCGCGGACGCCGGACCGCCCGCGACGACCACGGGAATCGGGCAGCTCGCGACCACCTCTGCCATCGACTCGGCCGGGTGGGTCAGGGTGGTTTTGACGATGTCCGCGCCGAGATCCGCCGCGATGTTGACGACGTGCGCGACCAGTGCGGGATCTTTCGGGTCGCTGACCCTGGGGCCGCGCGCGTAGACCATCGCGACCAGCGGAACGTTCCACGAGTCGCACGCGGCCGCGACCGTCCCGAGGTCGGACAGCTGGCGGGACTCCGTGTCGGAACCGATGTTGACGTGCACGCTCACCGCGTCGGCGCCGAGCCGCAGCGCCTCGTCGACCTCGCCGACGAGCACCTTGGCGTTGATGTCCGCCATGTGCGCGGTGCCGGCGCTCAGGTGGACGATCAACGCGCATCCGCCGAGCACGGCGGGGTCGAGCGTCCGCACACGTCCTTTGTGGACGATAATGGCATCGGCGCCACCCCGCACGACCGCGCTGATCAGGTCCTGCCACCGGTCCTGTGGCACCACCGGACCGTCCGACACGCTGTGGTCCAACGGCACGAAGAGATACCTCTCGTCGTGCGGACGGGAAAGCCGTCGCAGCCGCAACGCTTTCCTCATGGCACTCACACCTCCTGAGGTCGTTTGACGTCAACCAGCAGCGTGGTGCAGACCACTCGGCCGGCGGCAGGTGTGAGGTGCCGATAATTCCCGGGTTATCGGCCTGACAGAGCAATCGCGCTTACAACCGCCACGGAGCGTCACCTGGTGACACCCGCGTGGCCGTATTTGTGGCTCATTCACTGCCCTAGGCTTCCTCGGTGCGAATGGAGCTGAGACATCTGCACGTGGTGCTGACCGTGGCGCAAGCAGGCAGCATCAGCCGGGCCGCCTCCCGGATGAAGATCGCTCAAGCCGGGCTGACCGCCCAGGTGCGGCGGATCGAGGCGAGTCTCGGCGGGCCGTTGTTCCTGCGCCGCAACGACGGCGTCGAGCTGACCGAACTGGGCCGGCACGTCGTGGTGCGGGCCCAGGACCTGGTCGACAGGTTCGACGACCTGCTCGTCACCTCGCACAAGCTGGCAGACCGCGGCGACTCGAGGATCCGGCTGGGAGGCGTGGCGGGCTCACCGACCGCGTTGCTCGTCGAGGTGGTCAGGGAGACGTTGCCGGGCGTGCCGCAGACCACGCACGTCGAGCACGGCGGCCAGGCGGTCCTCGAACTGGTGCGCACGGGCGAGCTCGACCTCGCGCTGGTGGTGGAGTTCCCGCACAGCCCGTTGAGGTTCCCGGACGAAGTCGGCTTTCGCCGCGTGGCAACCGAACGGATGCTGATCGGCGTGCCACTGGGCCACCGGTTGTCCGGCCGCAGCGAGGTGCTGCTGTCCGAGCTGGCCGGCGAGGAGTGGGTCGTTCCCGACGAGAGGAACGGCGGACGGCTCAACCTGGACCTGGCCTGCGAGGCCGTCGGCTTCACGCCGCGCTGCGCACATTTCGGCGTCGACCCGGTCGTCGCGGCGGACCTGGTGCGGTCGACCGGTGCCGTGGCGGGCTTCTTCCCCGGTCACGACCTGCCCGGCGTGCTGCTCAAGCCGATCATCGGCAACCCGTTGCACCGGCGGATCACGCTGGTGTGGAACGCCGACGCGGCGCAGCACGTGGAGGCCGTGCACGCGGGGCTGCTGCGCGCGTACCACGAGAGGACGCCGGACTCGGGCCGCCTGCTGGCGTCGTGACCGAGCCGAGTCAGTTCTGAGGCGGGTACTGCTGCTGGGGCGGATACGGGTACTGCTGCGGCGGCGGGTAGGGCTGCTGGAACTGCTGGGGCTGCCCGTACTGCTGCTGTTGCTGCTGCGCGTAGTACTGCTGCTGGGCCCAGTACTGCTGTTGCTGCCGCTCGCGGTTCTTCCGGCTGTTGCGAGCGGAGACGATCACCGCGATCACGATGATCGGGATGATGGCGAACCCGACCAGCCTGCCGAGCACGTAAAAGGGGTCGGGACCAGCCGCGACGATGTGGATCACCCGCGCACTCTGACACAGCCGCGGTGGCGCAACGTGACGAACTGTGCGCGCTGCGCTGTGACCTTGCTCAAGCCGGCCGCGGCGCCGTCGGTCCCAGCACGTCGACCGCCGCCAGCCAGGCCGCGCCCGCCGCCCCTTCCGTCGCCATGATCACCTGAGCGTTGCACCGGGTGAGCAGCTCCTGCTTGAGGTGCGTGCCCACCGGCGTCTTGATCAGGCTGCCCACCAGCACGATCGGTGACGTGTCGGACGGCTCGCGCACCGCGGACGCCGTGTCCGCGAGCAGGCGGGCGGCGGACGCGACGATCGTCAGCGCCTCGGGATCGCCGTGGTGGTAGGCCGAACTGACCAGCGGCGCGAACTGCGCCAGCCTGATCGGTGGCTGAGCGTTGACCGCGTTGATCAGCTGACCGCGGTTGCGGGCACCGGCCGCGGTGAGAACTGCGGTGGCCAGGCCTTCCAGCGGCGCGTCCAGGTCGAGCAACTTCAACGTGGCCCGCACGGCCTCGCGGCCCAGCCAGAACGCCGAACCGTCGTCGCCGATCAGCCAGCCGTAGCCGCCGGACTGGCCGACCATGCGGTGGCCGGCGATGCGGCCCGCGATGGAACCGGTGCCCGCCACCAGAACCGTGCCGTCGGGCGACGACGTGCCGGTGGCGAAGGCGGCCTCGCAGTCGGTGATCACGCGCATCGGGCAGTGCAGGCCCGCGCGTTCCCAGGCGTCCTGGAAGAGCGCGGAGACGGCTGGGTCCGCCAGCTTCGAGGCTCCGGCCATGCCGAGAACCCCGCTGCGGACCTTGCGGGAGTCCAGGCCGTCCAACGCCTCCCCGAGCGCCTCGCCGATGTGGGCCGCGGCGACGGTGGGCGGGTGTGCGTTCGGGTTCGCGCCGCCCGCCAGGCCCTGGCCGAGGCGGGCGCCGTCCAGATCGAGCACCAAAGCCCTGGTTGAGGTGCCGCCAGCGTCGAGTCCCACGACCAGATCCATAAAAGCCGAGTATGCCGAGTGATGCTCACCGAAGGCACGCCCAACCGGGTGTCACCTGGTCATCGCACGGTTACCCGTTGCGTTGTGGTGGAAGAACACCAACGATCCAGAAGGAACTTGATCACCCGGACGTACCACTGTGGACAGTGAAGGCACGATCAGGTCGTAGTCGAACACCGCCGGAGGGGCCACGTCGACGAGCTCGTCGGGGTCCGCGGGCGCGGTGTAGCGGCTGTGCACGCCGACGGTGTAGGTCACGGGGCCGGACGGCAACGAAGCACGCGAAACCGGCAGGACGACGACGTCGCTGTCGAAGAGGTTCGTGTCCACGGAACCGTCGTGGCCGTTCAGCGGTTGCTCGTCCACGACCTCGTCCGTGCCGGCGACGACGGTGCGGGCGAACCAGATGTCAGCGGTCACCTCATCGTCGGCGTTGGTCTGCTTGACCGCCTTCGTCACGAAGTTCTTGCCGCCCACCGAGAACCGCACCTCGGGCTGGGTGTTGCCGCCGATGTTCGCCCAGGTGCTCCAGGTCGCGACGCCGAACGCCAGCAGGTCGGGCGTCGCCGTCGCGCCCACGTACCGCAGGTCGCCGCCGCGGGCGGTGCGGTTGATCGCGCAGTCGTCCTGCACGGCGGGTCCGCAGTCGGGCAGGCGGTCCGAGCGCGCGCCGAGCTGCAGCACGGTCATGCGGGCCTGGTAGTCCGGTTGGTCGAGGCTCCGTCCGGCGACGCGTCCGGCGACCACCGTCAGGCGCGAGACCGGCTTCGGGGCCGCGTACACGGGCACCTGCAGCGAGCGGTCGCCCGAGAACACCACCAGTCCGGACGCCTCCGCGAGGAACTGGCGTCCCTCGTCGAGCGAGACCGTGGGGTCGGGGGTCTTGCGCAACGCGGAGGGGATCGCGATCCGCAGTTGCACGGTCACGGACCTCGACCCGCCCGGCGGCAGCACCACGTACGGTGCCGTGACCTGGAACGACACCCCAGGTACCACGGTGATCGGCTCATAGCGCGCCTTCAGGCGGACGGTTTTCGTCCCATTGTTCAACAATCGGATCGTTCGATTGTTCAACAATGGAGCACTCACCTCGACCGTGCCGAACGACGCGTCGCCCAGCGCCAGGACGTCGGTGGACAGCGCCGCGAGCCCGTCCACCCGGCCCGAACCGACCCGCATCGGAGCTTCCCGCACACCGTCAGCGGACCGGATCACCCCGGAGGCCGTGTTCACCAGCGCGGCCTTGATCTCCGCCACCGTCCACTTCGGATGGACCTCGCGCAGCAGGGCGGCGATCCCGGCCACGTGCGGCGACGCCATCGAGGTCCCGCCCATCGACACGCCGTCCGACGCCGTCCCGGAAGCGGCGGAGAAGATCGTGTCACCCGGCGCGGCCAGCGAGATCGACGAACGGGACCGCGACGAGGACGGCGTGATCGTGTCCGTGATCGAGGGCTCGATCGACGGCACCGCGACCTTCAGGGCCGACGTGAGGTGCACCGACAGAGTCCCGGCGTCCAGGGCCGGTCGCAACGTCCGGGAGGCGCTCGAAGTCAGCTGGAACACCGGGATGTGGGCGTTCCCGGCGATCTTGGCCGCGAACACGGGCAACGACGACGGCAGCAACACCCCGGCCGCTCCCGCCTTCCACGCGTTGTCCGTGCGGGCACCGGAACCGCAGGCGCGAGTGGCATCGTCGTCGTCCCACTCCAGCCAGACGATCTTCCCGTTCAACGACTCGGAAATCGGCTGACAACCATCCACATTGGATGAAAGCTTCACCACTGGCGCTGTGAGGTCCAACGGCCCCTTGTAGTTCAGGCTGTACTGGCCGGGCCACTGCCGGTCGCCGGACTCCAGTCCGTCCAGCATCGAGAACGCGTCCCGGCTGTTCGCCACGGAGATGGCGTCCGCGGCGTTGCCCGGCGACCCGGCCACGTCGTAGAAGTCGCCACCGTTTCCGGCCGCCGCGACCACGACCACGCCGTGCTCCACGAGCTTGCGCACGAACAGCGCGTCCGGGTCGTCCGCGGCACCGAAGTCGCTGCCCAGCGACAGGTTCACCACGTCGAGCCGGTCGGAGAAGTCGCCGTCGCCGTTGGGGTCGAGAGCCCAGTCCAGGGCCTGCGCGGTCAGGTTCGTGCTGCCCTCACAGCCGAACACCTTCAACGCGTAGAGCAACGCGCGAGGCGCGGTCCCCGGTCCGATCTTCAGCGAGTCGAGGTCGACGTCGGAATACGACCCGCGAAAGGTGGAGCCGTCGCGGTTCACGCCGAACCCGGCCGCGGTGCCGGCGACGTGCGTGCCGTGGCCCTCGCAGTCCAGCGGGTCGGCGTCGGGTTCCGGCAGCGAGCCCGGTTTGCCGGTGTAGGCGTCGCCCGCGAAGTCGTGCCCGCCGACGACCTTGGCGGTGGGGAACGTGCCGCCACCGAAGTCCGCGTGCCGGTAGTCGATGCCGGTGTCGATCACACCGATCCGCACGCCGTCGCCGAAGCGTCCGAACGACCGCCACGCCTCCGACGTCCGGGTCAGTCGGACGGCCGAGGCGTTGGTGAGCTTCTTGGGGGACATCCGATGTACTTCACGCACTTCGGGCATACGAGACAAAGAAGCCAACTGGGACTTCTGGGTCGACAGAACGATGCCCGGCACGGCGTTGGTCGTTCGCGCAACTTCCCGGCCACCGGACCGGGAGACCACGCGAGACGCCTGCTGCGACGTCCTGTCCCGCGCTGAACGAGCCTGTGTAACGGAATTCGTTTCGACAGCAGCTGTCGAGGTCAGCTCCACGAAAACGGTTACAGGCTCCGCCGCGTTCGACGGTGCCAGCAGGGCACCCGTGAGGACTGATGCGACCACCAGGTTCACGCTCAGCTCCTTTCAGTCATCGGACGACTTGATGGAAGGCCCTAGACGTACCTGCCCTCGCAGGGCTATACATCCGATGTCTTGATGCGGTGTGAGACCAGAGGAGGAACGGCCGTGCAGCTTCTGCGCCTGGGGCCGGTCGGCGATGAACGTCCTGCAGTGAGGACCGACGACGGGACCACGTACGACCTCCTGCCGATCACGCCGGACATCGACGGGTCGTTCCTCGCGAACGACGGCGTCAACCGCGTCCGCGCCGCCCTCGAAGCCGGCGAGCTCGAAGTGCTGGACGCCGAGGGCGTGCGCGTCGGCCCGCCGCTCGCGCGTCCCGGCAAGGTGATCTGCATCGGCCTCAACTACCGCGACCACGCGGAGGAGACCGGCGCGGACATCCCGGGCGAGCCGGTGATGTTCCTCAAGACGCCGGACACGATCGTCGGCCCGTACGACGAGGTGCTCGTCCCGCGCCGGTCCGTGAAGACCGACTGGGAGGTCGAGCTCGGCGTCGTCATCGGGCGCACCGCTCGCTACCTCGAGTCCGAAGAGGACGCTCTGGCGTGCGTCGGCGCGTACGTGCTCTCGCACGACGTCTCCGAGCGCGAGTTCCAGATCGAGCGCGGCGGGACGTGGGACAAGGGCAAGAACTGCGAGACGTTCAACCCGCTCGGCCCCTTCCTCGTGCCTGCCGACGAGATCGCCGACCCGCAGAGCCTCGAGATGCGGCTCTGGGTGAACGGCGAGATCAAGCAGAACTCGTCCACCAAGAACATGATCTTCCCGATCGCGGAGATCGTGCGCTACCTGAGCCAGTTCCTCGTACTTCGACCGGGTGACGTCATCAACACAGGTACACCCGCTGGGGTGGCGCTCGGCCAGTCGGAGCCCAAGCCGTACCTGCGCGCCGGTGACGTCGTCGAGCTGGAGATCGAAGGCCTCGGCAAGCAGCGTCAGACCCTCGGGCAGGCGTGACCATGCCCAAGATCACTTCACTCGACGTGCTGGACATCAGGTTCCCGACCTCGCGCGAGCTCGACGGCTCCGACGCGATGAACCCCGACCCGGACTACAGCGCCGCGTACGTGGTGCTGCGGACTGACGAAGGGCCGGAGGGCCACGGGCTCGCGTTCACCATCGGACGCGGCAACGACGTGCAGGCCGCCGCGATCAACTCGCTGGCGCCGCACGTGGTCGGCAAGGACGTGCCGGAGACCGCGAAAGCGCTGGGAGAGCTGTACTTCGAGCTGATCGGCGACTCGCAGCTGCGGTGGCTCGGCCCCGAGAAGGGCGTCGCGCACATGGCGATCGGCGCCGTCGTGAACGCCGCGTGGGACCTCGCCGCGCGCCGCGCCGGGTTGCCGGTCTGGCGGTTCCTCGCGCAGATGACGCCCGAGGAGATCGTCAGCCTCGTCGACTTCCGGTACCTGTCCGACGCGCTCACGCCCGACGACGCGTTGCAGATCCTGCGCGCGGTCGAGCACGGCAAGGCCGAGCGCGTCGAGACCATCACCCGTGACGGCTACCCGGCCTACACGACGTCTCCCGGCTGGCTCGGCTACTCCGACGAGAAGCTCGCCAACCTCGCGCGCCAGGCACTCGCCGACGGCTTCGACATGATCAAGCTCAAGGTCGGTGGCAGCCTCGACGACGACGTCCGCAGGATGAAGCTCGCCCGCGAGGTCGTCGGCGACGACGTGCGGGTCGCGGTGGACGCGAACCAGCGCTGGGACGTCGACACGGCGGTCCGCTGGATGCGTGAGCTCGCGCCGTACGACCCGTACTGGATCGAGGAGCCCACCTCGCCGGACGACGTGCTGGCGCACCGCGCTATCGCGGACGCGCTGGCCCCGATCCGGATCGCCACGGGCGAGCACGTGCAGAACCGCGTGGTGTTCAAGCAGCTCCTCCAGGCCGGTGCGATCGACGTGCTGCAGCTCGACGCGTGCCGGGTCGCGGGCGTGAACGAGAACATCGCGATCCTGTTGCTGGCCAAGAAGTTCGGCATTCCGGTGTGCCCGCACGCCGGCGGTGTCGGCCTGTGCGAGCTGGTCAGGCACCTGTCGTTCTTCGACTACGCCGCGGTCTCCGGCGAGATCGGCAGCCGCGTGATCGAGTGGGTTGACCACCTGCACGAGCACTTCCTCGACCCGGCCGTCGTCGAGAACGGTCGTTACCTGGCGCCGACCGAGCCGGGTTTCTCCGCTCAGCTCAAGGAAGAGACGCTGTCCGACTACCGGTTCCCCGATGGTCCTGTGTGGACGGAGCTGGAGGGTGGGGATGACTGACTTCGAAGGACTCGTCGCCGTCGTCACGGGTGGTGCGTCCGGCATCGGGCTCGCCACGGCGAATTTGCTGTCGTCGCGGGGTGCCACCGCCGTGGCGCTGGACCTCAACCCGGACGTGAAGGACCCGCTGGTCGGGATCCGCGCGGACGTGTCCGACGACGAGAGCGTCAAGGCCGCGATCGACGAGGTCGTGCAGCGGTTCGGCCGCCTCGACGTCGTCGTGAACAACGCGGGCATCGGTGCCCAGGGCGACGTCACGGCCAACGACGACGCCCAGTGGCTGAAAGTGCTGGACGTCAACGTGCTGGGCATGGTCCGCGTGTCGCGGGCCGCGTTGCCGCACCTGCGGAACTCGCCGTCCCCGGCGATCGTCAACACCTGTTCCATCGCTGCCTGGGCCGGGCTCCCGCAGCGCGCTCTCTACTCGGCCAGCAAGGGCGCGGTGTACTCGCTGACGCTCGCCATGGCCGCCGACCACGTGCGCGAAGGCATCCGCGTCAACGCGGTCGCCCCCGGCACGGCGGACACCCCGTGGGTGGGCCGTCTGCTCGACTCGGCACCCGATCCGGCCGCCGAACGAGCCGCGTTGGAGGCACGCCAGCCGCACGGCCGGCTCGTCTCCGCAGATGAGGTCGCGGGAGCCATCGCCTACCTGGCGAGCCCGCTGTCGGGATCCACCGCAGGCACGATCCTCGCTGTCGACGGTGGCATGTATGGCCTGCGCTTGCGTCCGAAGCAGTCATGAAAGGCAACTAAACGATGAAGCGTCGCAACCTCACCGCCGCGGTGTGCCTCGCGCTCGCCGGTGCACTCACCCTGACCGCGTGTGGCGGTGGTGCGAGTGGCACCGGCGCCAGTGGCGTCGGCCCGATCGGCGCCGACCACCCACGCGCCGACACCGACTTCTGGAACTCCTACATCAAGTACTTCCCCGAGAAGGCGAAGGAACTCGGGGTCAACCTGCTGAACCCCACCAACTCCCAGAACAAGGTGGAGAACCTGGTCGCCAACGCCCAGTCGCTGCAGTCGCAGGGCGCCAAGGCGATCATCATGGCGCCGCAGGACACCGGCGCCATCGCCAGCACGCTGGACCGGCTCGACAAGGCCAAGATCCCCGTCGTCACCGTCGACACCCGTCCGGACAAGGGCAAGACCTACATGGTCGTGCGCGCGGACAACAAGGCGTACGGCGAGAAGGCCTGCAAGTTCCTCGGTGACAAGCTGCAGGGCAAGGGCAAGGTCGTCGAGTTCCAGGGTTCGCTGTCGTCGGTCAACGGCCGTGACCGCTCCGAGGCGTTCGCCGCCTGCATGAAGAAGGACTACCCCGGCATCACGGTGTTCGAGGAGCCGACCGAGTGGGAGGGCTCGAAGGCCTCCGCGGCGCTGCAGACGCGGCTCAACCAGCACCCGGACATCAACGGCATCTACATGCAGGCAGGCGGTGCGTTCCTCGCGCCGACGCTGCAGCTGTTGAAGCAGAAGAACCTGATCGTCCCGCCGAGCGACCCGAAGCACATCTTCATCGTCTCCAACGACGGCATCCCGGCGGAGCTGAAGGCGATCCGCGACGGTGAGATCGACGCGACCGTCTCGCAGCCGGCCGACCTCTACGCGCAGTGGGCGCTCTTCTACGCGAAGGCCGCGGTCGAGGGCAAGACGTTCTCGCCTGGCAAGACCGACCACGACTCCACCATCGTCGACGTCGGCGACGGCCGCTTGGAGGACCAGCTGCCCGCGCCGCTGATCACCAAGGAGAACGTGGACGACAAGGCGTTCTGGGGCAACCAGATCTGATGAGTGATTTGGCTGCTGTCGCGCGTGGCGTGACGAAGAGGTTCGGGCGGACGCTCGCGTTGGACGACGTGGGCATCGAGATCCGGGCCGGTGAGTCGCACGCGCTCGTGGGCCGCAACGGCGCGGGCAAGTCGACGCTGGTCTCCGTCCTCACCGGCATGCAGGTGCCGGACGCGGGCGAGGTCAGCTTCTTCGGCGAGCCCGCGCCGTCCGTCGCCGACCGCGCGGCGTGGCGGCGTCACGTCGCGTGCGTGTACCAGAAGTCGACGGTCGTGCCCGAGCTCTCGGTCGCCGAGAACCTGTTCATCAACCGGCAGGACCTCGGCAGTGGCTCCTTCGGGGGCCTGATCAGCTGGAAGAAGCTTCGCGCCGAGGCCTCTGCGTTGCTGGAGGCCTACGACGTCGCGGTGCGGCCGGACGAGCTGGTGTCCGCGCTGACCGTCGAACAGCGTCAGCTCGTCGAGATCGCACGGGCGTTGTCGGTCGGTTCGCGGTTCGTGATCCTCGACGAACCGACCGCGCAGCTCGACGGCCCGGCGATCGAGCGGCTGTTCGACCGGATGAGGTCGTTGCAGGACAAGGGAGTGACGTTCCTCTTCATCTCCCACCACCTGCAGGAGGTCTACGAGGTCTGCCAGACGGTGACGGTGTACCGCGACGCGCGGCACATCGTCACCGCGCCGGTCGCGGAGATGTCGAAGCCGGACCTGATCGAGGCGATGACCGGTGAGGCCGGTGGGCTGAACGTGCCCAGCGGTGACGACAGGCCGTCTTCCTCGGATCTCGTTCTGTCGGTGTCGTCGTTGAGCGGTGAGCACTTCTCGGACATCTCGCTGTCGGCGACGCGCGGTGAGGTCATCGGGCTCGCCGGCAGCGCGTCGTCCGGCAAGCACGAGTTCGCCGAGACCGTCTACGGGCTGCGCAAGCCTTCTGCCGGGACGATCTCGGTGGACGGCTCCGCGGTGCGCGGCGGTGACGTTCCCGCTGCTCTGAAGGCCGGAATCGGCTGTGTGCCGCGGGATCGTCACCACCAGGGGCTCGTGCTGGACCTGTCGATCGCGGAGAACGCGACGATGAGCACGGCCGGCCGCTTCGTGTGGCCGTCGGCGCAACGGTCGGCGGGGTCCACCGCGATCGCCTCGTACGACGTGAAGGCCGCCGGGCCGGACCAGCCGGTGTCCGACCTGTCCGGCGGCAACCAGCAGAAGGTCGTGATGGCGCGGGCACTCGCCGGCGACCCGTCCGTGCTGGTGCTGATCAACCCGACCGCGGGCGTCGACGTGAAGTCCAAGGAGTCGCTGCTCGGGGTCGTCGACGCGCAGGCGCGCCGGGGCAAGGCCGCGATCGTCGTGTCCGACGAGCTCGACGACCTGCGGGTCTGCGACCGTGTTCTGGTGCTGTTCCACGGCCAGGTCGTGCGGGAGTTCGCACGCGGCTGGCGCGATCAGGAACTCATCGCCGCCATTGAAGGAATGAGCTCGGAATGACGAAGGCCATGACACCGCCAGTCTCGGCGCCTGCGCCGCCTCCCAAGCAGAAGTTCCAGTTCGCGCGGTACCAGGACCTCGCGCTGGTGCCGGTGATCATCATCCTGCTGGTCATCGGCGCCGTGTTGTCGCCGATCTTCCTGACGCCCGGCAACCTGATCGCGGTGCTGACCCAGCAGAGCGAGCTCTCGTTGCTGGTGCTGGGCCAGGCGATGATCCTGATCGTCGGCAAGATGGACCTGTCGCTCGAGTCGACGGTCGGTCTCGCGCCCGCGCTGGCGGTCGCGTTGATCATCCCGGCGTCGTCCGGCGGTCTCGACGTCGGGCTCGCCGCCTGGATGGCGCTGCCGTTGTGCCTGCTCATCGGTGTGCTGGTCGGTGGCCTGAACGGGTTCCTGATCCTGAAGGTCGGCCTGTCCGGGTTCATGGTGACCCTGGGCATGCTGACCATGCTGCGCGGTCTGCAGCTCGCGATCACCGAGGGCAAGTCGCTGATCGACGTGCCGGAGTCGTTCCTGTACCTGGGTTCCACGTCCTGGCTCGGGCTGCCGGCGGCGGTGTGGATCTGCATCGTCTGCTACGCCGCGGGCATCTTCGTGCTGAAGTACCTGCGCGCGGGCCGTTCCCTGTACGCGATCGGCGGCAACTCGGAGGCCGCGCGTGCCGCCGGTATCCGCGTCGACCGCGTGGTGTGGATCGTGCTGATCATCGGCAGCGTGCTGGCCGTGGTCGCGGGCATCCTGATGACCGGGCGACTCGGTTCGGTCGCCGCGACGCAGGGCGAGGGCATGATCTTCCAGGTCTTCGCGGCCGCGGTGATCGGCGGCATCTCGTTGCAGGGCGGCAAGGGCACGCTGTTCGGGGCGCTGTCCGGCGTGCTGATGCTCGGCCTGGTCGAGCAGATCCTGCGGTTGCAGGGCGTGTCCGGCTTCTACATCAAGGCCTCGTACGGCGCGGTGATCATCCTGGCGTTGATCGTGACCCGGTTCGCGACCGGTCAGAAGCAGGAGTGAGTCGTGAAGGTTGCTGTTTCTCGTCTGGGCTTCGGTGCCGCGCCGATCGGCAACCTGTACCGGGAGGTCTCCGACTTCGAGGCTCTCGGCGCGGTCGAGGCGGCGTGGCAGAACGGCGTCCGGTACTTCGACACCGCGCCGCACTACGGGCTCGGGTTGTCCGAGCGTCGGTTGGGCGTGGCGCTGGCCGGGCGGCCGCGCGACGAGTACGTGATCTCCACGAAGGTCGGGCGGCTGCTGGAACCGTTCGACGGCTCGGGGCTCGACGACGAGGGTTTCGCGGTGCCCGCGCACTTCCGTCGGGTGCGGGACTACTCGGCGGACGGCGTTCGCCGGTCCATCGAGTCCTCTTTGGAGCGTCTCGGCACCGACCGCGTGGAGATCGTCTACATCCACGATCCCGATGACTACTGGGATGTTGCGTTCGGTGAGGCTTACCCGGCGTTGGAGGAGCTGCGGTCGCAGGGTGTCGTGGGCGCGATCGGCGTGGGCATGAACCAGTGGGAGATGCCGGAGCGGTTCGTCCGCGAGACCGACATCGACGTGGTGATGCTGGCCGGGCGGTACACGTTGCTGGAACAGCCCGCGCTGCCGTCGTTCCTGCCCGCGTGCGTGGAGCGCGGTGTTTCGGTGGTGGCGTGCGGTGTCTTCAACTCCGGGCTGCTGTCGAAGCCGGTCGTGGCCGCCGATGCCAAGTACAACTACGAGAACGCGCCTTCTGCGCTGGTGGAACGGGCTCGGGCCATCGCCGCCGTGTGCGAGCGGCACGGGGTGACCTTGCCGGAGGCGGCGATCCAGTTCGCTCTCGGGCATCCCGCCGTGGTGTCGGTGGTGATCGGGTCGCGGACGGCGGAGCAGATGACCGCCAACGCTCGCTATTTCTCCGCGTCGATTCCCGCTGCGTTGTGGGAGGAGCTGAAGTCGTCGGGGCTGCTGGGTTCGGAGGTTCCCACGCCGTGATCGTCGACGCTCACCACCACCTGTGGGACCTGGCGGTGCGGGACCAGGACTGGATCACCGATCCGCCGATGGGTGCGATCCGTCGTTCGTTCCTGGAGCCGGACTTCATCGCCGCGGCACCTTCCGTGTCGGCTTCGGTGCTGGTCCAGACGGTCTGCGTGCCGGAGGAGACACCGGAGTTCCTCGCGGTGGCGGCGTCTTCCGACGTCGTCGGCGCGGTGGTGGGCTGGACCGATCTGACGTCCGCGGGTGTGGGCGATGCGCTGGACTCGTTGGTGGACGGCCCCGACGGCTCCTGGCTGCGCGGGATCCGGCACCAGGTGCAGAGCGAGCCGGACCCGGAGTGGTTGTGCCGCAAGGACGTCTGGCGCGGGCTTGCGGCAGTGGGCGCGCACGGGCTGGTCTACGAGCTGCTGACGTTGCCGCACCAGCTGCCGGCCGCGCGGCGGACCGTGGCGGCACTGGGCAACGTTCCGTTCGTCGTGGACCACTGCTCGAAGCCCGCGATCGGGTCGGGTGTCGGGGAGTGGGCCGAGCTGATTCGTTCGTTGGCGGCGCACGAGAACGTGACGTGCAAGCTGTCCGGCCTGGTCACCGAGGCCGACTGGAAGTCGTGGACCGTCGCCGATCTGCGGCCGTACTTCGAGGTGGTGCTCGACGCGTTCGGTGCGGATCGCCTGATGTTCGGCTCCGACTGGCCTGTCTGTCTTCTGGCCGCTTCGTACGACGAGTGGCTTTCGGCCGCTCAGGAGCTGACCTCGGAGCTGTCACCCGACGAGCAGGCCGCGATCTTCTCGGGCACTGCTCGCCGGGTGTACGGCCTTTAGACGAAGAGCGCCTGGAGTTCGTCGATCAGCTTCGGCGTGGCCTCGGCGAGCGGCTCGCGAACCGGGCCCGCCGGGAGCCCGAGCAGGTTGAGCGCGGCCTTGACCGCGACGGCACCGGGCTCGCGGGTCATGATCGCGGTGATCACCGGCAGCAGGGCCTGGTGGCGGCGCAGGGCTTCCTTGTTGTCGCCCTCGTCGTAGGCGTCGAGCATGGCCTTGATCTCGCTGCCGACGACGTGCCCGACGGTGCTGACCGTGCCGACACCACCGATCGAGTACAACGGCAGGATCAGCTCGTCGTTGCCGGAGTAGAAGTCGAGCCCGGTCTCGGCGATGACCTTCGCCGTCGCGAGCAGGTCGACCTTGCAGTCCTTGACCCCGACGATCCGCGGGTGCTCCGCGAGCCTCATCAGCGTGTCGGTCTCGATCGCGGTGGCCGTGCGGCCGGGGATGTCGTAGAGGAGCGCTGGCAGCCCCGACGCGTTCGCCACCTGCCGGAAGTGGTTCTCGACGCCCTCCTGCGTGGGCCGGCTGTAGTACGGCGTCACGACCAGCAGGCCGTCCGCGCCGTTCTCCTCGGCCTGCCGCGCGAGCTCGATGGTGTGGCGGGTGGAGTTGGTGCCGACGCCCGCGAGGATCTTGGTGCGCTCTCCGACAGCTTCCTTGACGGCCCTGATGACCTGGGCCTTTTCTTCGTCCGTCGTGGTCGGCGCCTCACCGGTCGTGCCGTTGAGGACCAGCCCGTCCACGCGTTGTTTGTCCACGAGGTGCGCCGCCAGCTCCTGCGCACCCTTGAGGTCCAGGTCACCGTCGGGGGTGAACGGGGTGACCATCGCTACCAGCACTCGTCCGAACATGACTCAAGCGTGGCTCTGGTCTATGGAAAGTTCCAGTTAGAAGTTCTGCCCGGAACGTTAAGCTGAGCTTTGTGTTGGATGTTCGCCGGCTCCGGCTGCTGCACGCTCTCTCGGTCCACGGCACGGTCACGGCCGCCGCCGAGGCCCTGCACGTGACCTCTCCCGCGGTGTCCCAGCAGCTGGCCGCTCTGGAACGCGAGGCCGGGGTGGCTCTGGTGGAACGGGACGGGCGGAAGTTGGTCCTGACCCGTGCCGGACACGTGCTGGCGGCGCACACCCAGCTGGTGCTCGATCAGCTGGCCGCGGCCGAGGCCGATCTGGCTTCGCTGCGGACCTCGGTTTCGGGCGTGGTGCGCATCGGCGCGTTCGTGTCCGTCGCCGCGTTGCTGCCACGAGTGATCCAGGTGCTGCGGTCCGCGCACGGGTCCGATGTGGACCTTTTCGTGCACGAGATGGAACCGGAGGCGTCCCTGCCTGCGTTGCGGCGCGGGGACATCGACATCGCGGTCATCCACTCGTACAACATCATGCCGCGCTCGCTGCCCACGTCGTGCGAGTCGTTCGAGCTGTTCGTGGAACAGGTGAATGTTGCTTTGCCGCTGTCGGATCCGTTGGTGCAGCAGGACTCGGTGGATTTGAGCGTGCTGGCGGACCGGCCTTGGATCATGCCGCGCACCGATGCGTCGTGCCACGAGCTGACGCAACGTGCCTGTGGTGCGGCTGGGTTTGTGCCTCGGGCGCAGGCTTATTGCGATGACTTCGGGGTGATGTGCGGGCTGGTCGAAGCCGGGCTCGGGGTGGCTTTGGTGCCGTCCGTGGCTCGGCGGCCTGGGGTGGCGTTGCGGCCGTTGAAGCAGCAGGTGTTTCGGACTGTGTCCGCGGTGGTGCGGAATCGGGCGGAGGGGCAGCCTGCGGTGCGGGCGGTGCTGGAAGAGCTGCGCCAGGTCTGACGGTTCACTCGTTTGGGTCCAATGTGGATTCGGGCTATCGTCACTGAATGCGTGTCGGTGTGTACGTAGATGGCTACAACCTTTACTACGGCGGAAGAAAGCACTGTGGCCGTGGGACTGCGGGTTGGCGCTGGCTCGATGTGAGAGCGTTGGCCGAGTCGTTGTTGGGCGAGCAGGCCGCGAACTGGCCAGGAGCTCACATCGACCGGATCGTCTACTGCACCGCACGGATCAGTTCGGCTCACAACGCGTCCGGATCGCAGGACCAAGACGTCTACCTGAAGGCCTTGCTAGCGGCAGGCAGCGTCGACCACATCGAGTACGGCAACTACATCAGCAAAGTGATCAAACGGCCGTTGGCGACTGAAGGCAACCGTGGTCGGCCCGTTCTGGTTCAGCCGGAGTGGCCGATCAAGGTTCAAGCACAAGGCCAACCGGTCGTCGGTGCCTGTTTCATGGCATCGGTGGCGACGTTCGAGGAAAAGGCTCTGACGTCAACGTTGCTGCTCACCTGCTCGTCGACGTGCTCGGTGGGGCGGTTGACGCGGTCGTGCTCATCAGCAACGACAGCGACCTTCGTCTGCCGGTCGATCAGGCTTGGCGGAGGGTGCCGGTCGGTGTGATCAATCCGGGCAGCGGTTACACGGCGGGCGCGCTCTCGACGAGTGCGGGAACTGGCGTGGGTACAGGGCATCACTGGTGGCGGACGCTGGCCGCGTCCGACTTTCAACGTCACCAGTTGCCGGACCCTGCAGGTCGTTACACCCGGCCACCGGGCTGGTGATCAATGCATGCGTGCATGCAACGTGCTAGCATGGGTGCATATCCGCCCGGTCCCTCGTGGGCCGGGTTTCTTTTTGCCCGCGGCCGGTCAGGCCAGGTCTGACCTTTGACGGCGGAAGCCGGGGTCGGGCTCGCCGAACTCGAGAAGGTTCTCGTCGAGTCCGTTGGAGACGGTCACCCGCCCGTCCGGGAACGCGAAGCTGACGGCCACCATGCCGTTGGCCACGTCCTCGCCGGCGTACTCGAGCAGTTCGACTGCTTGGAGCTCCTGGCCGTGCAGCGCGGCGGTCTCCGCTCGCGCGTCGTGCCGCCAGGCGAGCCGGAAGACGTGGACGCCCTCCTCGCTCGGGTCGCCGAGGGTCCAGGCCGGTCGTCCGACGGGTCGACGGTGTTCCACGTGATGGACAGGTCGTCGAACTTCTTGTGGTTGATCTCGACCTGTTCGCCGCCGAAGTCGAACAGGACCGGGCCGTCGGCGAACCACTCGTCATCGGTGTGGTCCCAGAGCAACCAGATGTGCCGCAGACGACGTCCGGTCAGCGCCTGGAGCCGTGGGCCGTGGGCGGCGGCGATCGACGGCAAACCCCTGAGCCACCGGGGTTTGTAGCCCTGGATGTCGAACAACGGTCAGGCCAGGTCGGAAAGCCACTGCTCCACGCCGGCCACGTGCACCGTCGACCAGCTGCGCGCGAGCTCCGGTTGGTGTGCCGCCAAAGCGTCCACGATCGCCCGGTGCTCGGCCACCGTGCGGTCCACCGCGTTGGACTGCGTGATGCCGCGCCAGATCCGCACGCGCACGGTCGGGCCGGCCAGCGTGTCTAGGAGTTGGGCCAGATAGGCGTTGCCCGAGCACTGGGCGATGGCGCGGTGGAACTCCAGGTCGTGCTCGACCAGTTCCTCCACGGACTTCGCGGACTCGGCGGCGTCGCACAGGGCGCGGAGCTTGATGATCTCTTCCGCGTCCACGCGCTGGGCGGCCATGGCGGCGGCGGCCGGTTCGAGGATTCGGCGGACCTGGAGGACTTCCAGCACCGAGTCCTCGCCTCGGTGC
Source organism: Lentzea aerocolonigenes (assembly GCF_000974445.1). GTDB lineage: Bacteria > Actinomycetota > Actinomycetes > Mycobacteriales > Pseudonocardiaceae > Lentzea > Lentzea aerocolonigenes. Next base: position 106,342 of record NZ_BBOJ01000019.1, on the reverse strand, counting down.
AGGTCGAGGACGAACGAGAGTGCGCCGAGCAGGTCGTCGGCTCGCAGCGACGAGACGTACGTGCCGTCGCCCTGGCGGACGTCGAGCACTCGGACGAGTGACAGGGCCTTCACGGCCTCGCGCAGGGAGTTGCGCGACAGGCCCAGGCGTTCTGCCAGGTCAGCCTCACGCGGGAGACGGTCGCCGGGCTTCAGCTCGCCCGAAACGATCATCTCCTTGACGCGCAGGATCGCATCGTCAGTGACTGCCACCGCACCCTCAACTCGTCGTAGACCTCGGATGTCTAAGGCTCAGTATGCGCCACGGTTGGTCATCTTCGGCGCATCCCGGTACTTGTGGCCGTGATTCACGAAGTGATATGTGAGATGGTTATCTACTAACGATACGTGACGGGAACCCCTGTTGTCGCCATAATGGTCTGGACCATTCGAGGAGGGATCTTGGACGCCGTTGTCGCAGCACCGCGCGCATTGCTCGGTCGCACGATCGTCGGTCCAGCCGCGGTGCGGATCAGGGACGGCCGCATCGTCGAGGTGACCACCGGTGAAGCACCGCCCGGCGCGGAGGTCCTGTCCGACGGCCTGCTGACACCGGGCCTGGTGGACGTGCAGGTGAACGGCGCCGTCGGCGTCGACTTCGCCGAGGTGGACGCCGCCGGGATGCGCTCCGTCGCAGAAGCTCTGCCGTCCACCGGTGTGACCAGGTTCTTGCCGACCCTGATCACCGCGCCGGTCGACGTCGTACTGAGGCAGGCCAGGGCCGTGCTGGCCGCCTCCGCCGCGTTGCCGGACGGAGTGGGAGCACGCCCCCTCGGCGTGCACCTCGAGGGCCCCTTTCTGTCGCCCAAACGGGCAGGGGTGCACGACCCGTCGTTCATGGTCGAGCCCGGTCCGGACCAGATCTCGGCCCTGCTGGACGACGACACGCTCCGGCGCGCCCTGCGCATGGTGACGCTGGCGCCGGAGCAGCCGGGCGGGTTCGAGGCCGTGCGCAGGCTCGCTGAAGCGGGGGTTCTGGTGGCTGTCGGGCACTCCGACGCCACCGGTGAGCAGACCCGTGCCGCCGCCGACGCGGGTGCGCGCATGGTGACGCACCTCTTCAACGCGCAACGGCCGCTCGGGCACCGCGAGCCGGGTGTTCCCGGCGTGGCACTGGTCGACGAGCGCTTCACGTTGGGGCTCATCGCCGATCTGGCCCACGTCGGGCCGGACGTGTGCCGCCTCGTGTTCAACGCCGCCGGGGCACGGGTCGCGCTGGTGACCGATGCCGTTGCGGCTGCCGGAATGCCGCCCGGGCGGTACCACCTCGGCGGCGCGGACGTCCTGCTCACCGAGGACGGGGTGCCGCGGTCGCCCGAGGGCACCATCGCCGGGTCGGCGCTCACGCTGGACCGGGCCGTGCGCAACATCGTGTCCGTGGGCGTGCCGGTGGCCGACGCGTTGGCTTCGGCGACGATCGTGCCGGCCGAGGTGATCGGCGAGTCCGGTCTCGGCCGCCTCGCGCCGGGTGCCGTCGCGGACCTGGTGTGGTGGGACGACGAACTGCGGCCCAAGAAGGTGTGGGTCGACGGGCGGGTCGTGTTCGACGCCGAGGTGCCGGTTCAGCCCGTCTCCGCCGGTTACGCCACCGCCGGTCAGTAACGAGCAACGACGAAAGGGCGCTCTCCTGCCGGGAGGGCGCCCTTCGTTCATTTCCGCTCATTGCAACGCAACGAGGCATGATCGTTGCGTTAGATCTCGACCCGGTTGCAACGATATTCGTGCCTCTACCTGCGTTTTCTGGATCAATGCGCAACGAAGGTTGTTGCAGCTGTCTGCGAACGCAACGTAGCTTTTCGCTCATCAGAAACAACGAGTGACAGGAGCACGATGATGTCCGAGCAGCTGCGGGAAATCCTCCAGGAGATGATCGACTCCGGGTTCACCGGTGTGGTGTTGCGCGTGCAGGACGAACGCGGTGAGTGGGTCGGCAGAGCCGGCGTGAGCGAACTGGGGCAGGACGCGGAACCTCCGCCCAACGGCCACGTCCGGATCGGCAGCAACACCAAGACGTTCGTCGCGACCGTGGTCCTGCAACTCGTGGCGGAGGGCAGGATCGGGCTGGACGACCCGGTGGACGACCACCTGCCCGAGTTCGGCTTCGACCGCCGGATCACGGTGCGGATGCTGCTCCAGCACACCAGCGGGCTGTTCAACCACACCGGCGAGTACTACGAGGACGGCACGGTCGCACCGGGAATTCCCTGGCAGGGCAAGGCCTGGGTGGACAGCAGGTTCAAGGTCCACCGGCCGGAGGACCTCGTGCGGTTCGCGCTGTCGAAGCCCGTGCGGTTCGAGCCGGGTGCGGATTGGAGCTACTCCAACACCAACTACGTGGTGGCCCGGTTGTTGATCGAGAAGGTCACCGGCCGCTCGCTCGCCGAGGAGGTGCAGCGGCTGATCTCAGGCCCGCTCGGGTTGTCCGGCACCGTCGTGCCGGACGGCCAGGAGATCCCCGAGCCGCACGCCCACGCCTACTACCGGTACGACGACGACGGCGAGCAGAAGACGATCGACGTCACCCGGCACGACCCGTCGTGGCTCTCCAGCGGCGGCGACATGATCTCCACGACCCAGGACCTCCGCAGGTTCATCACGGCGCTCGTGGGCGGCGAGCTGCTGCCCGCACCGCTGCTGGCGGAGATGCTGACGCCGCACCCGAAGGTGGGCTACGGCCTCGGGGTGTTCGTGCAGGAAACGGGGAGCGGCAAGGTCATCACGCACAACGGCGGCGCGATGGGCCACGGCGCGTTGATGTACAGCACGCCCGACGGCAGCAAGACCCTGGTCGCCGCGTTGAACTACGTCGACGATCCCGACCTGTCCCTCGCACCGGCGTTCCAGACGATCACGAAGAAGCTCGTCGAAGAGGTGTTCGGCTGACGAACGACGAAGGGCCGCTCGCATCCGAGCGGCCCTTCCGCGTTGCACGACTACAGCGTGCGCGTGACCTTGTTCAGGCCCCGCGGGCTGTCCGGGTCGCCGCCGCGTGCCAGCGCCAGGCCGTACGCGAGGCGTTGCACCGGCAGGATCTCCAGCACGGGAGCCACTTCTTCGGCCGTTTCCGGGATGCCGATCGACAGGGTCGCGCCCACCTTCTCCGAGGCCGAGCCGACCGCGACGACGTCCGCGCCGCGCTGGTGCACCACGTCCAGGGCGTCACGGAGCGAGTCACCGCCCTTGCCCAGGGAAGTGATTGCCAGCACTGCGGTTTCGCCGTCGACCGCGGCGACCGGGCCGTGGAGGAGGTCGGCGCCGCTGTAGGCGCGGGCGGCGAGGTAGGAGGTCTCGGCCAGCTTCAGTGACGCTTCCAGCGCCGTGGCGTAGGAGTAACCGCGGCCGGTGGTGAGGACCCGGTCCACGAACCGGTAGCGCCGCACGGCTTCCTCGACCGACGGGGCCGAGGAGTCCAGGGTCACCTGTGCCAGATCGCCCAGAGGTGCGGCCGCCTCGCCGTTGCCGCCGCGGACGGCGTCGATCAGCAGGTACAGCGCCAGCAGCGTCGCCGAGTACGTCTTCGTCGCCGCCACCGCGTGCTCCACGCCCGCCGAGACGTCCACCGAGAGTTCGGCGGCCGCGTTCAGCGGCGAGTTGGCCGTGTTGGTCACGGCCACCGTGAGCGCGCCGCGGCGACGGGCGGAGGCGGTGACCTCCAACAGGTCCGGAGAGCCGCCGGACTGCGACACGGTGATCAGCAGGACGTCGCGGAGATCGGGCTCGGCGCCGTACAACGTCGTCGTGGAGGCGGAGACCAGGCCCGCGGGCAGCTGGAGCAGGATCTCGGTCAGGTACTTCGCGTAGATCGCCGCGTGGTCGCTGGAGCCGCGGGCCGCGAACAGGACGAACCGCGGGGCCCGTTCGCGGATGACGGCCGCCACCTCGGCGATCGAGGAGCGGCTCCCGTAGAGAGAAGAGAAGATCGACGGCTGTGCGGCGATCTCCGCTGCCATGTGCCGGCCTGGCTGGGGCGTGGTCATGTCGTGCCTTTCAGGATCAGCTCGGCCGCGGCTCGGAGGCTCACCCGAGAACCGCCGTGGGTGTCGATGCGGGCGACGCTGCCCAGGTCCGGACCCGGCACACCGGTTTCGACGTGCACGACGTCCAGATCCAGATTAGTTAAGTTTGTTACCAGTTGTCGAGCGCTCGTGTGGCGGTGGGCGTCTCGGGTCACAACCACAATCGTCCGGTCGCCGGCCGCTTTCGCAACTTCGTCGGCGGAGATGTCGCGGGCGGCGATCACCTCGGTGCCCGGAAGCACCTCGCGCAGGTAGGGGCCCAGGCCCCACGGCACGTCGCCCACGGCGATCGACGGGTCCACGACCAGGTCGACCACGACCGGGTCGGCACCGACATCAACGCGGCCGCGCACTTCGACAGCACGTCGGGCGGCCGTGAGACCGATCTCGGCGTCGTGCGCGTCGACGGTCGACGGCGGGAGGCCCAGCGCGAGCGACCGTGCGGCTGCCTGGGTCAGGCGTTCCTCGGAGAGCTCGCCGGACTTCACGGCCGCGACGATCGAGTCGATCAACCACTGGAGGTCGTCGTCGCCCAGTGCGATGCCGCCGAGGCACAACGCGTCGACGCCGGCGGCCAGAGCTCGGACGGCACCGACGGCGAGGTCGCCGCCCACGGCCTTCATGTCCAGGCCGTCGGTGATCACCGCGCCGGTGAAGCCCAGTTCGGTGCGCAGCAGGTCGATGGCGTGCTTGTTCAGCGTCACCGGTGCGGTGCCCCACTCGGGGACCACGAGGTGGCCGGTCATGATCGAGCGCACGCCCGCGTTCACGGCCGCCTGGAACGGCACGAGCTCCACCGCGCGCAGTTGCTCCTCGGTGCGCGGCAGCACGGGGAGCTGCTCGTGGGAGTCCTCTGTGGACGCTCCGTGGCCGGGGAAGTGCTTGGCGCACGCGGCGACGCCCACGGCCTGGAGGCCCTCGACCCACGCGGCCACGTGCCGCGCGGCCAGCACCGGGTCCGAGCCGAACGCGCGGACGCCGATGATCGGGTCGTCCAGCGTCAGCACCAGGTCGGCGGACGGGGCCAGGTTCAGCGAGATCCCGCACTTCGCCAGCCGCGAACCGATGGACGCGGCGACCGAGCGGGTCAGGTCGAGGTCGTTCGCCGCGCCCAGCGCGTGGTTGCCCGGCACCTCCGAGCCGCGGCCCGCGTCGAGACGCGTGACGTCGCCGCCCTCCTCGTCGATGCCGATCACCACGTCCGGGCGCACCGAACGCAGCTCGCCGCACAGCTCGGTCACCTGGGCGTCGTCGACGACGTTGCGCCCGAAGAGCACAACGCCACCGAGGCCGTCAGCGACCCGCCGCAGCAACCAGTCGGGGGCGGTCGTTCCGTGGAATCCGGGAAGCAGAACGGCAGCGGCCAACTGATCCACGCGTCATCCCTTCACTGCACCGGCGGTGACGCCGGCGACCATCTTGCGCTGCACGATCAGGAAGAACACCAGAGCGGGCACGGTGAACAGGACGGACGCGGCCATCGCGCCACCCCAGTCCGTGCCGAACGCGGTCTGGAAGCCCGACAACCACACCGGGAGGGTTTCCCTGTCCTGGCTGCGGATCAGCACCTTGGCGAAGAGGAACTCGTTCCACGCCGTGATGAACGCGAACACGGACGTCGCGACGAGACCCGGTCCCAGCAACGGCAGGGTCACCTTCTGGAACGCGCCCCAGCGACCGCAGCCGTCCACCATCGCGGCCTCTTCGAGCTCGACGGGGATGCCGTTGACGAACCCGCGCAACGTCCACGCGCAGAACGGCAGCGTCACCGCGAAGTACACGAGCACCAGCGAGGTGAGGTGTTCGTAGAGCTGGAGATCCCGCATCATCAGGAACATCGGGATCAGCAACGCCTCGAACGGTGCCATCTGCGCCACCAGCATCAGCAGCACGAAGCTCTTGCGGCCGCGGAAGGCGAAGCGCGACATGGCCACCGCGGCCGTGATGCCGACGATGATCGCGGCGAGCACCGCGGTCAGGGTCACCACCAGGCTGTTGCCGAGCGCGGACAGGAAGCCCGGCTTCGTCCACGCGGTGACGAAGTTCGAGAACGTCACCGAGAACGGGACGAGGTCGTAGTCCGACGTGATCGTCGAGCCCTTGGGCTTCAACGCGGACGTGATCATCCAGTACGTCGGGAACAGGAAGAACAGCGCGAGCACGAGGCCTGCGACGTTCGCGGCAGACTTCTTGAGCATCAGATCTTGCCCTCCTCGGTCTGCAGCAACCGGCGCAGGTACTGGAAGGTGATCAGGCCCAGGATGAGCATCATCAGGACGCTGATCGCGGCGGCGACACCGAAGTGGCTCTTCGCGATGCCCTCCAGGTACTGCAGCACGGCGAGCGTCGTGCTCTCGCCGCTCGGGCCGCCCTCCTTGAACACCCAGATCTGGGCGAAGACCTTGAAGTCCCACAACGTCGACAGGAACGTCACCATCATCAGCAACGACCGGATCTCCGGCCACGTCACCGCGCGGAACGTCTGCCAGCCCGAGGCACCGTCGATGCCCGCCGCCTCGTAGAGGTCGCGCGGGATGCCGACGAGCCCGGCGTAGAGGGAGAAGGCGAGGAACGGGATCGCCTGCCACACGATCAGCAGGCCGACGACGGACAGCGTCGACGTTCCGGACGAGAACCACGAGTAGTTCGCGTATGAATCAAAACCCAGCTGCACCAGGGTTTTGTTCAAGATGCCGTAGTTCTGGTCGAACATCCACTGGTAGACCGTGGTGGACGCGAGGATCGGCATCGCCCACGCGCAGAGCATCGCGATCTGCAACGCGACCCGCACCCACGGCGTGAGCACGCGCATCAGCAACGCGATCAGCAGGCCCGCGCCCACCGAGGCGCCGACGACGGCGACGGTGAACACGATGGTGCGCAAGGAGACGGTCCAGAACCGCTCGTCCTTCAGCACCGTCACGTAGTTGTCGAAGCCGGTCCACACGATCTCGCCGCGGACCAGTTCGCCGAGGTTGAGCTGGCGGAAGCTCGTCACGAAGACCGAGACGACCGGGAACCCGATCAGCCAGAGGATCGCGATGAGCGCCGGAGCCAGCAGCAGGTAGGGCAGCGCCCGGTCGAAGGCGCCGCCCCGGCGGCGACGCTTGCGCGCCCCACCCGTCACGGCAGGCGGCAGCGCCGGCGGGATCTCCCCGGCCGGCGCTGCCGTTTCGGTCGTCTTGACGGCCGTCATCTCGGCTGAGCTAGCTCATTGCCTTGGTGACGGCGTCGCTGGCGTCCTTCGTTGCCTGGTCCAGCGACTTGGCACCGGTGAGGTACGCGGTCAGCGCGTCCTTGAGCGGGTTCTGGCCCGCCTCGACGGCCGCCCACTTCGGCGTCACCGGGGTGACCTTGCCGTTCTGCGAGGACTCGGCCATGGCCTTGCCGAGCGGGGTGGTGGCGAGCTTCGCGGTGTCCTTCGAGGTGCCGGGAACCGCGCCGCCCTCGGCGAGCATCTCCTGGTACTTCTTGGACGACAGCAGCGACAGGTACTTCTTGGCCGCGGCGGCGTTCTTGCTGGCAGCCGGGATCGCGAGGTTCGAGCCACCGAGGAACACCGGCGCGGTCGAGCCGGCCTTCTTCGACGGGATCGGGAACGCCGCGGTCTTGTCCTTCAGTTCCGGCTTGGCCTTGACGGCACCGGCGAGCTCCCACGGGAGGCCGACCATCATGCCGACGTTGCCCGTGCCGAAGACCTCCATCTGCTGGGGCTTCGCCTCGTCGATGTCCGCGGGGACCTTCTTGGCGGCCGACGCGTCGTACAGCGCCTTGTAGGCCTCGAAGCCCGCCTTGGCCTGCGCGGTGTCGAGCGTGCCGGTCCACTTGCCGCCGTCCTGCTTGGCGACGTCGCCGCCCTCGTCCCACAGCAGCGAGAGGAGGAAGTACCAGGACTGGCCGGGCAGGTACAGCGCCTGGAAGTCCGGGTTGGACGCGTTCGCGGCCTTGAGCTTGTTGATCGCGTCGATCCACTCGGCACGCGACGTCGGCGGCTTCGCGATGCCCGCCGCCTGGAACAGGTCGGTGCGGTAGATGACGGTGCGGTTCGCGGCGTAGAACGGCACGCCGTACTGCTTGCCGTTCAGCGTCAGCGAGTCCTTGAGACCGCCGAGCCACTCACCGCCGTTGAACTGGCTCGCGTCCGCGGTGAGGTCGGCGAGCGTGCCCTGGTCCGCGAAGCTCGCGGTCTGGGTGTTGCCGAGCTCGATCACGTCCGGGGGCGTGCTGCTGGCCAGCGCGGTGGTCAGCTTCTCCTGGATGCCGGTCCACTTCTGGACCTCGTACTTGACCTTGATGCCGTTCGCCGACTCGAACTCCTTGTTCAAGGCGTCGGTCAGGGTCGTCGGCGCGGAGCCGTCCATGAGCCACACGGTGATCTCTTTGGTCTCCGTGGTGCTACCGCTGTTCGTGCTCGTGCCACAGCCTGACACGGCCACTGCCAGCGCGGCGGCACCAGCAGCGAGTCCTCTCCAGCCCTTCACAGTCGCGCCCTTTCAGCAAGCCCGGCCCCTCGGCCGGAACGCCCAAGTGGTGTAGACCAATGCGGAACAGCGTGTGCTGCGTCACCGGTCCTGTCAAGCGCGTTGCCAAAGCGTTGCGGAGTCATCGGACCAATTTCGTGTCGATTGGCGGGGGTTCGAACGCACGAATCGACACGGACAAGGCATCCTTGTGTGGCGTGACGTGGAGTGCGAGGAGGAGGCCATGCTGGAGACGACGCCTGCATCAGGCGTGGACGCCAGGACGCGTGCACAGCGCGAACCGAAGTACTGGGGTCTCAAGCGGCACCTGCTCGACCTGTTGAGGGCGTTGCCGCCTGGTTCACCGATCCCGACGGAACGGTCGCTGGCAGCGGAGTTCGACGTCTCCAGGACGACCGTTCGCCAGGCGCTCGCCGAGCTGACGGTGGAAGGCCGCCTGCTCCGTGTGCAGGGCAAGGGCACCTTCGCGGCGGAACCCAAGGTCGCCCAGAGGTTGCAGCTGTCTTCGTACACAGAGGACATGCGCGCCCAGGGCCGCGTGCCGTCGTCGAAGCTGATCGAGGCCTCCGAGATGCCGGCCGAGGCCGAGCTCGCGCGGCTGCTCGGCGTGCGGCCCGGCGCCAAGGTGCTGCGGCTGCACCGCCTGCGTCTCGCCGACAACGAGCCGATGGCGATCGAGACGACCCACCTCGCGCTCGGCCGGTTCCGCGGGCTGCGGCGGTACCTGGCGCCCGGTGCGTCGCTGTACCAGGTGCTGTCCGAGCGGTTCGGCGTCGAGATGGGCCACGCCGAGGAGACGATCGAGACGGCGTTGGCCTCGCCGGAAGAGGCGGAGCTGCTCGGCGCGGACATCGGCCTGCCGATGCTGCTGCTGTCGCGGCACTCCTTCGACACCGAGGGCAACCCCATCGAGTGGGTGCGTTCGGTCTACCGCGGTGACCGGTACAAGTTCGTCGCCACGCTGAATCGACCGTCTTGATCGCCTGGGGCACACCGCGCGCTCGCGCGGTGCTCGCCACGACGATCCTCGGCTCGGGCATGGCGATGCTCGACGGCACGATCGTCAACGTGGCGCTGCCCCGGATCGGCGCGGAGTTCACCGCGTCGGTCACCGACCTGCAGTGGATCCTGAACGGGTACCTGCTCGCGCTCGCCTCGCTGATCCTGATCGCCGGTTCGCTCGGCGACAGGTTCGGGCGGCGCCGGGTCTACGTGATCGGCGTGGTGTGGTTCGGCGTCGCCTCGCTGCTGTGCGGTGCCGCGTGGAACGTGCCGGTGCTGGTGGCCGCGCGCGTTCTGCAGGGTGTGGGCGCGGCTTTGCTCACCCCTGGTGCGTTGGCCATCCTGCAGTCGTCGTTCAACCGGGAGGACCGGTCGCGGGCGATCGGCGCGTGGTCGGGGCTCTCCGGGGTGGCGACCGCCGTCGGGCCGTTGGTCGGCGGGCTGCTCGTGCAGGCGTGGTCGTGGCGGCTCGCGTTCCTGGTGAACTTGCCGGTCGCCCTCCTGTGCGTGTGGATGGCGCTGCGGTTCGTGCCGGAGTCTCGCGACGACTCGGCTGGGCACCCGAACTACCTGTCCGCGCTGGTCGGTGCGGCGGGGCTCGCCTTGTTGACTGGTGGGATTGTTGAACAATCCTACGTTGTGACAATCCTCGGATTGCTCGCGATGGTCGTGTTCGGCGTGCTGCAGAAGCGGTCGAGCGACCCGTTGGTCCCTGTAGAATTGTTCAACAATAGAACGTTCCTACTTTCCAACATTCTGACGTTCCTCGTCTACGCCGCGCTCGGTGGCGTGATGGTGCTCCTGGTCCTGCAGCTGCAGATCTCGCTGGGCTACTCGCCGACGGCGTCGGGCCTGGCCAGCGTGCCGATCACGATCATCATGCTGCTGGCGTCGTCGACGTCCGGGAAGCTCGCCCAGCGCCACGGCCCGCGCCTGCAGCTGATCGCGGGCCCGATCCTGGTCGGCCTGGGCATGCTCCTGCTGCGCAACGCCGTGCCGGGTGCCTCGTACCTGTTCGGCGTGCTGCCGGGCGTCCTGGTGTTCGGCATCGGCCTGGCCGTCGTGGTCGCCCCGGTCACCGCGACGGTGCTGGCCTCGGCACCCGACCACCACGCGGGCGTCGCGTCCGGCGTCAACAACGCCGTGGCCCGCACCGGCAGCCTGCTCGCGATGGCCGTGCTGCCCGCGGCCGTCGGCCTGGTCGGCGAGGACTACGCGAACCCGGCCGTGATGACCGAGGGCTGGCAGATGGCCCTGGTGCTGTGCGCGGTCGCCGCGATCATCGGTGGTCTGCTCGCGATCGGCGTCGACAACGGCGTGCTGTCCACAGAGCACGAGCAGCCCGACAACCCGCACCCCGGCGAGTGCCTGCACTGCGGCGTCGAGGGTCCGCCGACGCACGTCCGCTCGGGCAGCGCGCACCACTAACGCGATGACGGGGTTCGCGGCGGGCGAGGAGCGGTGGCGCGCTCGTCTGGGCACGCTGCGGCAGGTCGTCCGGCAGGAACTGGTGTCCCGGCAGCTGGCGGCCCACATCCCGGCGCGGGCACCGTTGCGCGTGCTGGACGTCGGATGTGGTCAGGGCACGCAGATGCTGCGGCTCGCACAGGCCGGGCACCACGTGACGGGTGTGGACTCGTCTCAGGCTCTGCTCGCCGAGCTCCGGCGCGCACTGGACGGTGAGCAGGCGACCGTCAGGGACCGGGTGAGGACGGTCGAGGACGACGTCCGGAACCTGGGTTCGCTGTTCACTGAGCGCTTCGACGTCGTGCTCTGCCACGGCGTGCTGATGTACTTCGCCGATCCGGAGCCGCTGCTGGACGACCTGGCGAGACTCGTCCGACCAGGAGGCGTGCTGTCGCTGCTGGTCCGCAACGGCGACGCGCTGGCGATGCGGCCTGGGCTGCTCGGCGACTGGGACGCGACGCTCCGGGCGTTCGAGAGCTCGTGCTACGACAACCGCATCGGTGTGACCGCCCGCGCGGACCGCGTCGACGACCTGATCGCTTCGCTCGCGGCCCGGCAGATGTCCGTGCGCGCCTGGTACGGCGTGCGGGTGTTCACCGATGCCGCGGACACCGACGCCGAGGTGCCCGGCGACCTCACGACGTTGCTGGAGTGCGAGGAACGGGCCGGCGCGACCGACCCGTACCGCCGGGTGGCCGCGCTGGCCCACGTGATCGCCGAACGGCTCTCAGCTCAGGACTCGGGCGAGTAGGTCCGGGTCGACGTCGCCACCAGCCTCGGCCGCCACCGTCACGCCGGCCCACGTGATCGTTGTTCCCGCCTCAGCCTCTCGTCAGGACTGAAGCGAGCAGCGCCGGGTCGACGTTGCCACCGGACACGATGGCGACCCCGCCCCCGACCTTCGCCTGGGCCGCGACCGCGACGGCGCCGCTGGGCTCGGCGACCAGCCGGGCACGTCGCGCGAGGTCGGCCACCGCCGCCAGGATCTCGTCCTCCGTCACGGTGATCACGTCGTCCACGAACTCGCTGATGTGCGCCCAGGTCAGTTCCGACGGCTCGTCCCGCAACGCGTCCGCGACAGTGCGCGCGCGCTCGTTGGGGTCCCAGCGCACTACCGAACCCTTGCGCAGCGAGTCGGCGATGTCGGCCGCCAGTGCGGGCTCGGCGCCGATCACGCGGACGTCCGGGCGCAGCGCCTTGATCGCCGTGGCGACGCCGGAGATCAGTCCGCCGCCGGACATCGGCACCACGACGGAGCCGACGTCGGGCAGGTCCTCCAGGATCTCCAGGCCGATCGTGCCCTGGCCCGCGATCACGTCGGGGTGGTCGAACGGCGGGATCAGCGCGGCGCCGCGTTCGGCGACGAGTGCCTGCGCCCGTTCGACGCGTTCGGTGATGCCGACGATGAAGACCTCTGCTCCCAGCGCTTTCGTGGCCTCGATCTTGACCGCCGGTGTGTTGTCCGGCATCACGATCGCGGCCGGGACGCCGTGCAGCCTGGCCGCGAACGCCACCGCCTGGGCGTGGTTGCCGCTGGAGTAGGCGACGACGCCGTTCGAGCGGTTCTCCAAGCGCGCCAACGCGTTCAGCGCGCCGCGGAGCTTGAACGCGCCGATCGGCTGCAGCGACTCCGGCTTCAGCCAGCCCGCGCCGAACGGCAGCAGCGGCGTGCGCACCACGTGTGGCGCGATCACCGTCGCGGCCGCACAGACGTCGTCGAGCGTGATCACCCGGAGATCAGTTCCGCGAACAGCTTCGGCTCGATGTTGCCGCCCGACACCACGGCGACCGCCGGGCCGGCGGGCAGCGAGCGGTTCAGGTACGCCGCGACGGGAACGGCTCCGCTGGTCTCCGACACGATCCGGGTGCGGCGGGCGATCTGCTTCACCGCGTCGCGGATCTCTTCCTCGGACACGGTGATGATGTCGTCCACGTACTCGTGGATGTGCGCCCAGGTCAGCTCGGACGGTTCGGCGCGCAGGCCGTCGGCGATGGTGCGGGCGCGGTCGTGCGCGTCCCACCGGACGAGCGAGCCCGCGGTGAACGAAGCGGCGGCGTCGGAGGCCAGTTCAGGTTCGACACCGATCACGCGGACGTTGGGGCGCAAGGACTTCACGGCCGTCGCGACGCCCGCGATGAGCCCGCCGCCGCTCACCGGCACCAGGATCGTTGCCACGTCGGGGAAGTCGGCGCAGATCTCCAGGCCGATCGTGCCCTGGCCCGCGATCACGTCCGGGTGGTCGAACGGCGGGATGAGCGTCGCCTTGCGCTCCTCCACCAGTTCGGCGGCGCGCGACTCCCGTTCGGTGATGCCGACGACGAACACCTCGGCGCCGTGTGCGCGCGTCGCGTCGATCTTCAGCTGTGGCGTGTTCTCCGGCACGACGATCGCCGCGGGCATGCCGAGCATCTTGGCGGCGTACGCGACCGCTTGCGCGTGGTTACCGCTCGAATACGCCACGACACCGCGCGCCCGGTCCTCGGAAGGTATGCGGGACAACGCGTTCACCGCGCCGCGCTGCTTGAACGCCCCGATCGGCTGGAGGCACTCGGGCTTGATCGACAGGCCGGAGTCGAAGGGCAGCAACGGAGTGCGCACCACGTGCGGCGCGATCGCGGCGGCGGCCGCGTGGACGTCTTCGAGGGTCACCAAGCGCATGTGTCGATGATGCACGTCACCGGGGCACAACCGGTGAACTGTGCCCAACGTCCTACGTGTGTCATGGCTGATAAGGAGAAGATCACCCCCGTCAAGCTCGTCGCGAGTGTGCTCGCCGCCGTCACCGCGGCCGTGCTGAGCCTTCGCCTCAACGTCGTCGGCACCATCGTGGGTGCGGTCCTCGCGAGCGTGGTGACCACTGTGGGCGCCGCGTTCTACCAACGGTCGATGGAACGCGAGAAGCGTTGGCAGGTCATCGCGGTCGGAGGCCTGCTGGTCTTCGTGGTGACTGTCCTCACCGCGACGAGCGTCCAGCTCGTCACCGGCAAACCCGTCACGGCCGACCCCGGCGAACCCACGACGTCCACGAGCACGCACACCGAGACCCGCACCGAGACGACGAAGACCGAGACGATCACCGTTACGGTCCCGCCGAGCACGTCCAGTCAGTCGCCGACCGAAAGCACCACGACGACCGGACCGCCCACGTCGTCGACAGGTTCCGGACAGCCGACCGACAGCTCTAAACCCTCGTCAACTGTCGACCCCATTCGGTGATCACGTCATCACTTTGAGCGACAGTTAACTGTCAATTGCTACGCACCGCAGTTGATCTGTCGTGAGCTGTGACACACTTCGTCCACGGTCGAGGTCGGGCGTCATAGATAACAGGCCCATAACGTCACTCGAACGGGCGAAAGATTCGGTCCAAATGAGGCCGGAAGGGGGCGCAATGAGGCTCGTGGAAGGACCACTTGAGCGCTGCGCCTTCGAAAGAGACGCGCCAGAACTGGGGATTGGAGGGGTGGGGCGACCCCTGCCGCCGCCCCACCACCCGTCCCCCTAGAGCCCCCGAGAGAGGTCCCTGCAACCGATCTCTCGGGTTCCCCTGCACCCGAAAGTGAGGGAGACGTCTGATGAACCGCACGAGTGCGGCCCGTATTACCGGTGCCGTGTTGCTCGCCACCGGAGTCGTGACTGCTCTCAGCGTACCGGCGTTTGGCGCCTCTGCCGCACCAGTCGCCCCAACCGGTTCCGACACGGAGAGCTACCCGGCCGAATTGCTCCAAGCGGTCCAGCGTGATTTGGGCCTGAACGCTGAGCAGGCGCGCGTCCGGATGGCCAGTGACCAGAGGTCGAGCGAACTCGCCGAGCAGGCGAAGGCCTCTCTCGGTGACGCGTTCGGCGGAGCCTGGATCGACCAGGCGAGCGGGAAGCTCACCGTCGCCGTGACCAAGTCGGGACTCTCCGTGACCGGAGCCGACGTCAAGGTCGTCAAGAACTCGCTCACTCAGCTCAACGGCACCAAGTCGGTGCTCGACCTCATGAGCGCCCCCTCGGCGATCACCAGCTGGCGCGTGGACGAGAAGTCCAACAGCGTCGTCGTCGAGGTCAACAAGAACACCCGCGACGCGGCGGCGGAGAAGTTCATCGCCACCGCGAAGTCGCTCGGCTCGGCCGTCACGGTCGAGGAGGTCACCGAGAACCCGACACCGCTGTACGACCTGCGCGGTGGCGACGCCATCTACATGGGCGGCGGCCGCTGCTCGCTCGGCTTCTCCGTCCAGGGCGGCTTCGTGACCGCGGGCCACTGCGGCACCACGGGCACGGCCGTCTCCGGCTACAACCGCGTCGCGGCCGGCACGTTCGCCGGTTCGACCTTCCCCGGCAACGACTACTCGTGGGTGCGGACCAACGCGAACTGGACGCCGCGGCCGTGGGTGAACCGCTACGGCGGCGCGAACGTGATCGTCAAGGGCTCGTCCGAGGCGGCCGTCGGCGCGCAGATCTGCCGCTCCGGCTCGACCACCGGCTGGCGCTGCGGCACCGTCCAGGCCAAGAACCAGACGGTGAGCTACCCGCAGGGCACGGTCCGCGGCCTCACCCGCACCAACGCCTGCGCGGAGCCCGGTGACTCCGGTGGTTCGTGGGTGGCGGGCTCCGGCTTCGGTCAGGCCCAGGGCGTGACGTCCGGCGGTTCCGGCAACTGCACCTCCGGCGGCACCACGTACTTCCAGCCGGTGAACCCGATCCTGTCCCGCTACGGCCTGCGCCTCGTGACCGGCTGATCGGTCGGCACGCTCTCCCGGCTCCACCTGTGAAGCGCTGCGGCACCCCGGTGCCGCAGCGCTTCCTCAGTTGACGAGGACGATCTTGCCGTGGGCGTGGCCGGTCTCGCTCAGCTCGTGCGCGGCCCGGCCGTCCTCCAGCGGGAAGACGCCGGCCAGCGGCACGGTGAAGGCGCCTTTCCCGGCGAGTTCCGCGGCGATCGCGAGGCCGTGCAGCGCCTGCGGGTCCGCGCCGGGCCCGGCTGCCGTGTGGGTCAGCCGGACGCCGTGCTCGCCGGACAGGTCGGAGATCGTCAGCACGCGGTCCGGTGAGCCCGCGATCGCCACCAGGTCTCCGACAGTGCCGGCGCAGTGCAGCACGGCATCGGGCTTGCCGACCCGGTCGGCCAGGCCCTCGCCGTAGACGACGGGTTCGGCGCCCAGTCCCGCGACGAAGTCCTGGGTCGCCGGGCCTGCCGTGCCGATCACCGTCGCACCTCGTGCGGTGGCCAGCTGGATGGCGACCGTGCCGACGCCGCCCGCCGCGCCCGCGATGAGCAACGTCACGCCGTCGCGCACGCCGAGCAGGTCCAACGCCCTGGTGGCGGTCTCCACGTTGGCCGCGGCACCACCTGCCTGCTCCCAGCTCAGGGCCGCCGGCTTCGGCGCCCACCCGGCCAGCACCGCGTGCTCGGCGTTGGCGCCGCCGAGCCGGGCCAGGTCGACCATCCCGAAGACCTCGTCGCCCAGCTGCACGCCGGTGACGCCCGCGCCGATCTCGTCGACGACGCCGGCCGCGTCCACGCCGGGCACGTGCGGCAGCGGCACCGCCGTGCCGAACCGTCCCGCGCGCAGCCCGGCGTCGGCGGGGGTGACACCAGAGGCGCGCACCGCGATGCGGATCTGTCCGGGGCCGGCGTGCGGTTCCGCGACTTCGGCGACGTGCAGCACGTCGGCGGGTCCGTGCTGGGTGAACTGGAGTGCTCGCATGTCGGCGAAATTAGTGGAACAGGGCGTCCGCTTAGCCGAAACTGAGACGGTGACGGCGAATCTGACTCACAACCTGCGTTCGGACGCCCAGGACAACCGCGACCGGATCATGGCGGTCGCGCGCGAGGCGTTCGCCGCCGAAGGGCTGGACGTGTCGATGCGCGAGGTCGCTCGTCGTGCCGGTGTCGGCCCGGCGACCCTCTACCGCCGCTTTCCGACGAAGGAGGCGCTCGTCGTGGAGGCGTTCTCCGAGCAGATGGCGGCCTGCACGACGGCGGTCGACGAGGGACTCGCTCACCCCGATCCGTGGCAAGGCTTCCGGCACACGGTGGAGAAGGTGTGCCTGCTCCACGTGCTGGACCGCGGGTTCTCGGCTGCGTTCACCCACGCCTACCCGAAGGCGATCGACTTCGCGGCGGTGCGCGACACGGCGTTCCGCGAGCTCGCCGAGCTCATCCGCCGGGCGAAGACGACCGGGTTGCTGCGTGCAGACTTCTCGGTCGACGACGTGGTGCTCCTGCTGATGGCGGCCGGAGGCGTCCGCAACGGGACGCCTGCCATCGCACAGCGGCTCGCGACGCTGTTCCTGGACGGAGCGGCTAACTGAACTGAACAGACCGTTTCGAGAGCCCGTACCAGAAGCCTTCAACGCTGGTGCGGGCTTTCTCGTCGCTCGCGGCGCCGAGCGCTACGAACAACGGCGCGAAGTGCTCAGTCCTCGGATGTGCGATCCCGGCGGCAGGAGCCTTCTGCTGGAAGTCGAGCAACGCGTCGACGTCACCGTCGGCCAGCTGCTGGTTCGCCCAGTCGTCGAACTCCTTCGACCACGACGGCGGCTCGTAGTCCGTGCCCCGGTCGAAGTGCACGCAGCTCAGGTTGTGCGTCATGAACCCGCTGCCGACGATCAGGACGTTCTTGTCCCGCAACGGCGCGAGCTTCTTGCCGATCGCGTGGAGCTCGCGCGGGTCGAGCGTCGGCATCGACATCTGCAGCACCGGCACGTCCGCGTCGGGGAACATCTCCTTGAGCGGCACGTAAGCGCCGTGGTCGAGCCCGCGCGCGGCGTCCTGCTCGACGTGCCCGCCGAGGAGCTTGCGCACGTCGTCGGCGAGCTCGGGCGCGCCGGGCGCCTCGTACGTGACTTCGTAGTACCGCTGCGGGAAACCCCAGAAGTCGTAGACCAGCGGCACGGTCGTGGTCGCGCCGATGGTCGTCGGCGCCTCCTCCCAGTGCGCGGAGACCATCAGCACGGCCTCCGGGCGCGGGAGGGTGGCGGACCAGTCCTTGAGCTCTCTGGTCCACGTCTCGTCATCAGCCAGCGGGGGAGCCCCGTGGCTCAGGTACAGCACAGGTGCGCTCACGTCTTCGAGAGTACGCCTGATTGTTCAAATTTCAACTACTAAGTTCAGTTTTGAACAACTCTGCTGCCTTGCGGGGGTCCTCGGCCTCGGTGATGGCCCTGACGACGACCACGCGCGTGGCTCCCGCGGCTTTGACCTCGTGGAGGTTCGTGTGGTCGATGCCGCCGATCGCGAACCACGGCCTGCGCATGCCCTTGGTGGCCCTGACGAGGTCCAGTCCGGGGGCTGGGCGACCGGGCTTGGTCGGCGTGGGCCAGCACGGCCCGGTGCAGAAGTAGTCGACGCCGTGCTCGGTCGCCGCGGCCTGCATCTGCCCGACGTCGTGGGTGGACCGCCCGATCACCGGGTGCTCGCCGATGATGTGGCGCGCGCACGACACGGGCAGGTCGTCCTGGCCGAGGTGCAGCACGTCGGCCCGCAGTGCGTGGGCGATGTCCGCGCGGTCGTTGACGGCGAGGAGCTTGCCGTGGGTGTCGCAGGCCTCGGCGAGGATCTCCAGCGCCGCGATCTCCTGCTTCGCCTCGAGCGACTTGTCCCGCAGCTGGATGATGTCGACGCCACCGGCGAGCGCGGCGTCCGCGAACTCGGCCAGATCCGGCCGGTTCGGCGTGCAGAGGTAGAGCGTCGCGTCGGCGAGTCGTTGCCTGATCAGGTTTCCGTCGAGTCCTGGCACGCTCGCACGGTAACCGTTATGTTGGTGTCGGTCCGCACGGGAGCCTGGAGATCACCGGGCTGAGAGGGAGCGTGGTTCGCTCCGACCGTCGAACCTGATCCGGGTCATGCCGGCGCAGGGAGCGTGAATGCCTTGAGCAGTGTGGAAGTGGCCGTCGTGGGTGGCGGCGTCATCGGCCTGTCCGTCGCCTGGTGCGCGGCGCGTGCCGGGTTCTCGGTGTCGTTGAGCGATCTCGGGTCGCCGCACGCCGGGTCGCGCGTGGCGGGCGGGATGCTCGCCCCTGTCGCCGAGGCTTGGCACGGTGAGGAAACCGTTACGGCGCAAGGTGTCGAGGCGTTGGTGCTGTGGCCGGAGTTCGCGGCGGCGCTCGGTGTCGAATTGTTCAACAAGGGGACGATCACTGTCGCGACGTCACCCGGTGACCTGGCTGACCTGCGTAGGATCGTCGAATTGTTCAACAATCCGGACGTAGAATCGTTGAACAATCCCCAGGTTGGATCGTTGACCGCTCGTGGCGTTGGATCGTTGAACAATCCGAGCGTGGGATCGTTGAACAATCCCGGCGTTGAATTGTTGAACAGTCGAGCGATCCGACAACTCGAACCCTCCCTCGGTCCGGCGGTCCGCGGCGGGATGTTCGTGCCGGGCGATCTGGCGGTCGACAACCGCGAGCTGCTTTCCGCGCTGCGCAAGGCCTGCGTCGAAGCAGGGGTGAAGTTCGAATCCACTGTGGACGATTCTGCTCTGGAGGCGAGGCCGGCCACCACGACGACGAGGCCGGCCACCACGACGACGCAACTGGCCGCCGCGACGACGCAGCCGGCCACCACGACGACGCATCGAGCCGTCACGGTGATCGCTGCCGGAGCCTGGAGCGGCAACCTCCACCCGGCCCTCAAAGACGTGATCCGCCCCGTGAAGGGCGAGATCCTGCGACTCGCCTGGCGCCCCGGCACCCTGCCACCACCGACACGCACCATCCGCGGCTCGGTGTCCGGCCGATCCGTGTACCTGGTGCCGCGCCACGACGGCATCGTCGTCGGCGCCACCCAGTACGAGGCCGGCTTCGACACCGACGTCACGGTCGCCGGCGTCCGAGACCTGTTGCGAGACGCGGAAACCGTGCTCCCCGGCATCGCCGAGTACGCGCTCACCGAAGCCGCGGTCGGGTTCCGCGCCGGCAGCCCCGACAACGTCCCTGTCGTCCGCTGGCTGGAACCCGGCGTCATCGCCGCGACGGGGCACCACCGCAACGGACTCCTGCTCGCCCCGCACACCGCTCGCGAAGTCGTCGAGCTGCTCAAGGGAGGAAGCTCGTGAAAGCACAGGTCAACGGCACCTCGCGCGACCTGGCCGAGGGCACGTCGATAGCCGCGGTGGTGGCGCTGGTGGGGGCGCCGGCGAAGGGTGTGGCCGTGGCGCTGGACGGTGCGGTGGTGCCGAGGGCGTTGTGGGAGAAGACGATCGTGCCGGACGGCGGCGTGGTCGAGGTGCTGACCGCGGTCCAGGGAGGGTGACGTGGACGATCCGCTGATCATCGCGGGCCGGGAGTTCCGGTCCAGGCTCATCACCGGCACCGGCGGTGCCGCGAACCTCTCCGTGCTGGAACGGGCCCTGGTGGCGTCCGGCACCGAGCTCACCACTGTGGCCATGCGCCGGGTCGACGCCGCCGGGCAGACCGGTGTGCTGGAGTTGTTGCGGCGCCTTGGAATCGAGGTCCTGCCGAACACCGCCGGCTGCCGCACGTCCGCGGAGGCCGTGCTCACCGCGCAGCTCGCCCGCGAGGCGCTGGAGACGAACTGGGTGAAGCTCGAGGTCGTCCACGACGAGGAGACCCTGCTGCCCGATCCCGTCGAGCTGCTCGACGCGGCCGAGCGCCTGGTCGACGACGGCTTCGTCGTCCTGCCCTACACCAACGACGATCCGGTGCTGGCGCTCAAGCTCCAGGACATCGGCTGCGCCACGGTCATGCCGCTGGGCTCGCCGATCGGCACCGGCCTCGGCATCCGCAACCCGCACAACATCGAGCTGATCACGTCCCGCGCAACCGTTCCCGTGGTGCTCGACGCGGGCATCGGCACGGCGTCGGACGCGGCGCTGGCGATGGAACTCGGCTGCTCAGCGGTGTTGCTGGCGACGGCCGTCACGCGCGCGCAGGACCCGGAACGGATGGGCGCCGCCATGCGTTGTGCGGTCGAGGGCGGACGGCTGGCGCGGTTGGCCGGACGGATTCCGCAGCGCTTTTGGGCCCAAGCGTCTTCGCCGGGTCTCTGAGTCGCTACCTTGGGTACTCACGTGTTGGGGGATGATTGACCACTACCTGAAATCCGCCGAGGAGGACGACTAGCCGTGACGGCCCCCATTGACGCCGAGGTCGAGGACGCGACCGCGCGCCTGTACCTGGCGATCGGCCGGCTGGCCCGGTTGCTGCGACGCACCGGTTCCCCCGGACTCGGCCCCGGCGCGGTCTCCGCGCTCGCCACGCTGGCCAGGTGCGGCCCCATGCGCCTGGGCGACCTGGCGAACAAGGAAGGCGTGGCGCCGCCGACGTTGTCCCGCATCGTCGCCGCACTGGTGGAAGCCGGTTACGTGAAGCGCGAACCCGACCCGCAGGACGGCCGCGCCTGGCTCGCCACCCCCACGCCCGAGGGCGAGACGATGGTGTCCGGCGTGCGGTCCGCGCGAGTGCGCGAGCTCCAGCGCAGGATCGAGCAGCTCACGCCGGAACACGTTGCCGCGCTGGTGAACGCGTTGGACGCGCTGGAGACGCTCGTCGGCGAAGAGTCCAAGTAGCGGGCGCGTGATCCAGGACGAGCGCTGGGCCGACCACTTCCGCGCGCAGGGCCACCCTGCCGTCGCGCTTCTGGGGCGCGGCGTGGAAGGGGTCGTCCACGACCTGGGCGACGGGCTGGTCGGGAAGGTCTGGTTCCAGCGCGGGGCCGCTGATCTGTTGCTCACACAGGAGTTCCAGCAGGAACTGCTCGCCCAGGACCTGCCGTACGAGACACCGCTCATCGTCCAGATCGACGAGGTGGACGGGCGTGCCGTGACGCTCGAACGCCGGTTGCCCGGCACGCCGCTGTCGGTTCTGCTGCAGGACGAGCGGATTCCCCTCGCGGTGGCGCACGAGGCTGCGCTGGCGGCGGCGACCGGGCTGGCCGGTGCACAGGCCGGACCCGCGGCACGGGCGTTGACGGTGCTGGACGAGACCACGTCGTTGTGGGCGGGACATCAGCGCTGGACCGAAGCCCTGGCGGCGCTGGTCCAACGGCGAGCCGTGGCCCACGCCGAGGTGCTGCGCGCCAGGATCACGGACTTCGACGAGAAGCTGGTGCGGGTGCAGCGTCTGCTGAAGCGGGTGCCACCGGGTCCCGACCGGATCCTGCACGGCGATCTCGTCCCGCCGAACATCCTGGTGGACGACGAGTTCCGGGTGACGGCCGTGATCGACTGGAGCTTCCTCACCACGGCCGGCGACCACACCTTCGAAGCGTCCGTCGCCGCCGGCATCTTCGACATGTACGGCCCTGGCGCCCGTGTTTCCGACGACGCGCTGACGGCCGTGCTGGTGGAACAGCACGGCCACTCGCTCGCTCGCATGCTGCTCTACCGAGCGGCTTATGCGATCGCGACGGCCAATTCCTTCAGCGCGGACGGGTCCGACGGCCACTTCGCCTGGTGCGCCGCAGTTCTCGAACGTGAGGACGTCGTCGAAACCTTGTACTCGGCGAACCCTGAACTATGAGGTGGCCCGTCTCGATCAAGGGCGTCGTGGTCCGGGACGGCAGGGTGCTGCTGCTGAGGAACGACCGCGAGGAGTGGGAGCTTCCCGGCGGACGCATCGAGCCCGGCGAGACGCCGGAACAGTGCGTCGCGAGGGAGATCGCCGAGGAGACGCGGTGGAACGTGGTCACCGGCCCGATCCTCGACGCGTGGATGTACTACATCGCGGCCGTCGGGAAGAACGTCTTCATCGTGACCTACGGCTGTTTCGTGGCGGGCGACAGCGAGCCCGTGCTGTCCTCGGAGCACGCGGAGTTCGGCCTGTTCACCGAGGCTGAACTGGACGGCCTGACCATGCCGTCCGGTTACCGGCGCTCGATCGGCACGTGGTTCGAGCGCCTGCGACACGGATCAGCTCTCGCCGGCGAAGACGCGAGTTAGCGACCGGTCGAAGACACGACGGTGTTCGCGGGCGGCAGCGGACGGGAGTCCGTCGGGGACAGCGGTTCGCGGAGATCGACGTACCAACGGCCGTCCTCGTCGCGCAGGTAGAGGCGTTCTCGGTAGGTGGTGTTGGCACCGGTCATCGACCCGGACAGCACCGCGTACGAGTGGTCTGGGGTGGCGCCGTCCAGAAGCTCGGAGCCGGTCAACCTGATCTCGCGGCCACCGTACTCAGCGAGCCGTCGTTGCACGCCTGCCGTGAGAGCCGGCCCCTCGTTCCCGGAGAGCCGCTGCAACGCCTCGGCATCGCGGCGGTTCAACGCGTCCACGTACGAAGCGACGGCTTCCTCCCGAGTCGGCGCCCCGCCGGATGAATTACCCGAAACAAGTAATACGACCACAACTGTGGCGATGATTCCGGCGGTGACCAGCACGAGCGCCGGCCACCCCCGGAAGCGATGCCAAGCGCCTTGCCGGTGGCTGCTCATGACATCGAAGATTATCCCATCAGGTGCGGTGTGCGAACCACACCGCGTTCGGCTCCTGTGGCAGCAGCCAGCCCCAGAAAGGCACGTTCAACCGGTTCGTCGTGTGGTAGGTGAGAAAGATTTCGCTGGCCGCTCCGGCAGATCCCGAATATCCGGTCACGATCATGGTGTGGTTGATGTTTCCGTCGTTTTCCCAGTCCGCTTGCAGGACGTCGGTCACCAGCATCTGGTAGACGTACGCCAGCGGCGCCGTGCGGTGCGAATACACCTGTGCGTACACGCCCCAGTTGTGTGCGCCGGCCCAACTGTACGTCTGGTTCAGGAAGTTGTACCACCAGTAGTGGTTGTCCTGGTAAAACCCGGACTCGTAGGTCCAGCCCCCGGCTTCCATGATCTGGGAGATGAAGTTGGTGCAGTCGTTGTCGAACGTCCGGTAGGACGAGTTGTAGTTGTCCCAGTGGGCGATCGCGTAGGTGTACATCGCGGTGTAGTTGTACTGCGCGGAAACGTCCGACTTGGCGATCTGGCGCTTGTCGGTCACGCCCGCGGGTGCCTGGGCTCCCGCCCGGGCCGCGGTGATCACGTTCGCGGACGGCAGCGAGCCGGGCAGGGACGGTGCCTTCTGGCCGTCGTCCTTGCGGGCGACCTTGACGCCGTACTGGGTCGCCATCGGTGGCCCGCCGCCGTCCAGCTTCGGCGTCGCGGCGTCGAGCATCCACACGCCACCTTGCTCGACGAACACGAAGTCGTGTTCGAGGCTGTAGCCCTCGAACTGCGGCGCATTGCCTTCCACGTTCCCGAAGTACAACTTCGTCCGCTCCGTGGCGTGCACGTTGACCTTGGACGGGCCGCCGGACTCGAGGTGATCCACGACCACACCGACGTCGGCCTTGGCGTAACCCCGCCACGACGTGTTCGCGGTGAGGGCGCGTGCCTGGTCGAGCAGATGGGATTCGGCATCGAGACGGGCCCGCAAAGCCGGCGTGACGGACACGGCGGTCAGAGAGCGACCGGCAGTGGCGGCGGCGGGCTGCGTGACCTTGAACGCCCGCTCTGCCAGATACCGGTGCAGCAACTCCTGTGCCTGAGTGTGGGACAGGCCGGGAGCCGCCACCGCCGCGGCACCCGAATGGGCTGATACCGAAGATGCCGCGAGGAGCACTGCGGACAAGAGAATTGATGCTCGTCTGAGTCTGGACATTCTCACCCCTCTGTACGTCATTGCTTCAAAGGGGGCACCTCGTGGGCTCCCGGTACCGATGGGTCCGAATAGAGCCTTTGTCGAACTGGTGTCCGGAGTGCGCACGGCATCCTGAAATCGGGCGACGCGTGCAGCTGCTTGTCCCCCGGTGAAAGTGGAATATCTGCCGGCCACTTCTGACGGCAACCCCCCGGCCGCTCCGTCCCCGTTGCCGGGCGACCACAATCAACCTTACCTCTAGATCATCTCTTGGTTGTAGACTGTTCGAGTGAAAGTGAAGGAGTGAATTAAATCTTCAGATAAGATTGACGGGTCGCGGGGAATTGTTTGTCGGTGAACATGGAATGCTCAGGCGAAGACGCGAGCCAGCGCCTGGTTGAAGGTGTCGAACTCCGCCGCCAGCACGTCCCGCGTCTGCGTCAGCACCCCGGCCGCCATCGTGCCCGTGAACGACTCGACGTTCACCAGGTGCGTGCCACCGTCCACGGACCTGAGCTCCCAGCGGTGGCGACCGAAGAACGTCGCCGGATCGCCGCCCTGGGACGCCAGCACGTAGGGCTCCGCCGACGTGATCTCGCCGTCGAACTCGCGCTCGAACGCCGTGCCCCTGGCCGCCTTCACCTTCGTCTTCACCCCGTCCACCTGCGTGTACTCCATGACGGGGTTCCACTTCGCGTAGCCCGCGAAGTCCACCAGCACCCGCCACACGTCGTCGATCGGCGCGGGGATGACCAGCTCTGTCCTGACCTCATTTTCCTGCATGGTTGTTCAGCATAATGGAGCCAGGCTAGTCTTTTTCCCATCGTCGGGATCAAGGGTCAGGTGCAGCAGCGCGGCGTCGAGCGACGTCGCGAGATCGTCGACGCCGCGATCGAGTTGTTCGGCGTCAACGGGTACGCGGGTACTGGGGTTGCGGCCATCGCGAAGAAGGCCGGCGTCACGCCGTCGGCGGTGATCCACCACTTCGGGTCCAAGGAGAACCTGCTCAAGGCGGTTCTGGACGAGTTCGACGCACGGGCGGCAGCTCGCGTCTCCTCCAAGGACCTCATCCCCGCGCTGCTCGAGGACGCGGAATACACCATGGCGCACAAGGGCTTGGCGACGCTGCACACGGTGTTGCAGGCCGAGCACCTGGCACGCGACGACGAGATCACGCACCGGTTCCGCGCGCGGAACCGCTTGCTGCGCGGCCACTTCGCCGAAGAACTCGGAGAAGCGGCCGCGACAGAGCTGATCGCGTTCCTGGAAGGCGCGTTGACGGTCTGGCTGCTCGATCCCGAGACGACGGACCTGAAGGCGATGTACGCCCGCTACCTGTCGAGCCTCCACAGCGGCGACACCGGGCCGACGCCGGCGCCCAGGGGATAAGCGGCCGCGACGGACTTCACGATGAAGTCCTTGCCGAACTTCACGGCCTCCGGAACGGAGGCGCCACGGGCCAGCGCCGAGCTGATCGACGACGCCAACGTGTCACCGCTGCCGTGCGTGTGCTCGATCTCGTACCGCGGTCCGGAGAGCTCGATGAACTCGCGACCGTCGTAGAGCAGGTCGAGGCACTCCGGGTCGTCCCACATGTGGCCGCCCTTCACGAGCACCCACCGCGGGCCGAGCGAGTGCAACGCTTCCGCCGCCACCCGTTGGTCCGCGCGGTCCTTCACCTCGATCCCCGTGATCAGCCGGACCTCGTCCAGGTTCGGCGTCACCAGGGTCGCGCGCGGGAACAGCAGGCCCCGCAACGCGTCCAGCGCGTTGTCGGCGAGCAGCTGGTTGCCGTGCATGGAGGCCGAGACCGGGTCGACGACGAAAGGCGTCTTCCCCGAACCGATGCCGACGCGGTCCAGCGCCGGCGTGATGGCCTCGATGATGGCCGCCGACGCCAGCATGCCGGTCTTCGCGGCCTGCACGCCGATGTCCTCGGCCACCGAGATGATCTGCGCCGCAACGGTTTCCGCCGGGATCTCGGCGACACCCGTGACGCCCAGGGAGTTCTGGACCGTCACGGCCGTCAGCGCGACGCAGCCGTGCACTCCGCACGCGAAGAGCGTGCGGAGGTCGGCCTGGATGCCCGCACCACCGCCGGAGTCGCTTCCGGCGATGGTGAGGACCCTGGGTGGTGTCTCGGTCACGAAGTCTCCACGACCGGGAGGTAGACCTTGTTGCCCGTGTCGGCGAACTCGTCGGACTTCTCCGCCATGCCCGCCTCGATCGCCTCCACAGTGGACAGCCCACGCTCCTCGGCGTAGCGCCGCACGTCCTGCGTGATCTTCATGGAGCAGAACTTCGGCCCGCACATCGAGCAGAAGTGCGCCGTCTTCGCCGGTTCCGCGGGGAGCGTCTCGTCGTGGAACGAGCGCGCGGTGTCCGGGTCGAGCGACAGGTTGAACTGGTCCTCCCAGCGGAACTCGAAGCGCGCCTTGGACAACGCGTCGTCCCAGTCCTGGGCGCCGGGGTGGCCCTTCGCCAGGTCGGCGGAGTGCGCCGCGATCTTGTACGTGATCACGCCGGTCTTCACGTCGTCGCGGTTCGGCAGGCCGAGGTGTTCCTTCGGTGTGACGTAGCAGAGCATCGCGGTGCCCAGCCAGCCGATCTGCGCCGCACCGATCGCGGACGTGATGTGGTCGTACGCCGGCGCGATGTCCGTGGCCAGCGGCCCGAGGGTGTAGAACGGCGCCTCGCCGCACCACTCCTCCTCGAGCCGGACGTTCTCGGCGATCTTGTGCATCGGCACGTGGCCGGGGCCCTCGATCATGACCTGGACGTCCTTCGCCCGCGCGATGTGCGTGAGCTCGCCCAGCGTCCGCAGCTCCGCGAACTGCGCCTCGTCGTTGGCGTCCGCGATGGAACCCGGCCGCAGCCCGTCACCCAGCGAGAACGTCACGTCGTAGGCACGCAGGATGTCGCAAAGCTCCTCGAAGTGCGTGTAGAGGAAGCTCTCCTTGTGGTGCGCGAGGCACCACGCGGCCATGATCGACCCGCCGCGCGAGACGATGCCCGTGACGCGCTTGGCCGTCAGCGGCACGTACCGCAGCAGCACGCCCGCGTGCACGGTCATGTAGTCGACGCCCTGCTCGCACTGCTCGATCACGGTGTCGCGGTAGATCTCCCACGTCAGCGAGGCCGGATCGCCGTTGACCTTCTCCAGCGCCTGGTAGATCGGCACGGTGCCGACGGGGACGGGTGAGTTGCGCAGGATCCACTCGCGCGTCTCGTGGATCCGCTTGCCCGTGGACAGGTCCATGATCGTGTCGGCACCCCAGCGGGTCGCCCACACCATCTTCTCCACCTCGTCCTCGATCGACGACGACACGGCGGAGTTGCCGATGTTGGCGTTGATCTTGACGAGGAACTTCTTGCCGATGATCATCGGCTCGGCCTCGGGGTGCTTGCGGTTCAACGGGATCACCGCACGCCCGATGGCGACCTCGTTGCGCACGAACTCCGCGTCGAGGTTCTCCCGCGTCGCGATGTAGCGCATCTCCGGGGTGATGATCCCGGCCTTCGCGTACGCGAGCTGGCTGACAGCTCCGTTGATCGGTTCCCGTGCGGCGATCCACCCCGACCTCAGGTCAGGAAGTCCACTGTGGACGTCGATGGTCGCGTTGTCGTCGGTATACGGACCGGAAGTGTCGTAGAGATCGACATGCTCGCCGTTGGTCAGCTCCACCCTGCGGTAGGGCACGCGGATGTCCGGGGACACCTCGCGGTACACCTTGCGCGAGCCCGAGATCGGGCCGGTGGTCACACTGGGCTTGACCGAACGGTCGTCAAGTGCCGTCACGACATTCCTCCCTACGCCGGCATTACCCGGTCAGGTTCAGGCGGTCGGTGACACCGGCACAGGAGCCAGTCACCCTCTCAGCCCGCTCAGGCGCGAGCTCCCGCGTTGTGTTGAGTTGTCGAGAACCGACCATAGTCAGCGCGCGCCACAGCTGCCAAGGCCGTCGTTTGCCCCTAATCTCTTCCCTCGTGGCGGATCATCAGCCGTTCCCGCCCGGCGCGCGTCGCGGTCAACGTCCCGCCGTGGTCTCGGCATGCCCGTCCTGCGGTGAACTCGCAGGTCGCGGCTACCCCGACTGTGGTTTCTGCGCGGAACTGCTCGACCAGTTCTGGCTCGCGGACTGGGAGGCGCTGCGAACGTCGTCCCAGCTGGCGGACCGGGAGCTGGCCGAGCTGGTCACCTCCGCGGACGTCGGCCAGTACCCGTGGACGTGCGTCGACTGGGCGATGACGCTGCTGGCGTGCTCCCGCTGCGGCGCCGAGCTCGGCACCGGACCGGTCGAGTGCGTGCGCTGCGCGGTGACCGAGGAGCGCCGGTGGCACTGGGACCACTCGGCGCACCCGTACACGATGAGCGCGAACGAGCACCTTCTGCGAGTCGCCCGCGCTGCCCTGCGCGCACCTCACCGGCGCAGGCCCGCGGTGGTGCAGGCCTGGCAGCTGGTCCTGCCGTTCCTGATCGCCGGTGAGGTGATCGAGTTCGGCAGGCTCGACCGGATCCGTGCGCACGTGCTGGCAGGCGGCTACGCGTCGATGGCCGCCTGCCACACGTTCGCCGAGCTGGCGGGGCTGCCCGAGCTGTTCTGGCGCCGGGGCGACCCCATCTCAACGCGGGTCGAGTACCAGCCTGACTCCGAGCGCCAGCAGCACGCCGCCCGACAGCTTCTCGAGCGCCGGGCGAACCCGCGGGCGGCTGAGCCAGCCGCGGATCGTGTGCAGGATCGACACGATGATCAGGTACCAGACGGTGTCGATCAGGACCCAGCCGACGGCGAGGAAGAGCAGAACCCCCTGGCCGGCCTCCCCGGCAGGCACGAACTGCGGTAGGAACGAGATCGCGAACACGCCGAGCTTCGGGTTGGCCAGGTTCACGATCAGGCCGCTGCGGAACGCGTGGCTCGCCGGCGGAGGTGCGGCCTCGGGCCTGGTCTTGCTGAGCAGGGCCTTCACGCCCAGGTAGATCAGGAAGACCGCGCCGCCGATCCGCAGTGCGTGATAGGCGATCTCGGACGCCGTGAGCAGCACGGACAGGCCCAGAGCAGCGGCGATCGCCCAGCAGGCCACGCCGACCTCCATGCCGAACACCGTCGCCAGCGCCGCTTTCCGCCCGTGCACCGACTGTCGCAGGACCATGGCCGTGCCAGGTCCGGGCGACAGTGCGATGAGGAACGAGGCCGCGACGAAGGCGACGATGTTTTCCAGTGGCATGCGTCGATGGTCGCTGACGGCAGCAACTTGTTTCTTGACCTGGAGCGCGCTCCAGCATGTTCGGTGGTGCTCATGACGGACATGGGGAAGCTGGGTTTCGGCACGTGGGCGATGGGTGGCCCGTTCTCCGGCCCGGACGGTGCGCCGGTTGGATGGGGACCGGCTGACGACGCCGAGTCGGTGAAGTCGTTGCAACGGGCGTTCGAGCTGGGCGTGACGCTGTTCGACACCGCTGACGTCTACGGCTGCGGCCATGCGGAGACGGTGGTCGGGCAAGCGTTTGCGTCAGTGCGCGACGACGTGGTGATCGCGACGAAGTGGGGCTGCGGGTTCGACCCGGCGGCGCGCCGGATGACCGGCGACGAGGGGTCTGTCGAGTACCTGCGCCGCGCCGTCGAGGGGTCGTTGCGGCGACTGGGTACCGACCGGATCGACCTGTACCAGCTGCACGTCGGTGACTTGCCGCTGGAGCAGGCCGCGCTGCTGCGAGACGAGTGCGAGGTGCTCGTGCGCGAGGGCAAGATCCTCGGCTACGGGTGGAGCACGGACGACGTGGAGCGGGCGCGGTTCTTCGCGGCCGGTGAGCACGGGGTCGCGGCGCAGGCCGACATCAACCTGCTGTTCGACAACCCGGAGATGTACGCGGGGGAGTACGCGGTGCTGTGCCGCCGTCCGCTCGCGATGGGTTTGCTCGCGCGGGAGACGTTCACCGAGCTGCCCGCCGACGACGTGCGCGTCACGAACCCGACCTGGCTGCGGTTCTTCGTCGACGGGAAGCCCTCATCGGAGTACTTGCAGGCCAGGGAGGCCGTGCGCGACGTGCTGACGTCGGGCGGACGGACCCTCGTGCAGGGTGCGCTGGCGTGGTTCTGGGCGCGTTCTCCCCGGCTGATCCCGATTCCGGGCGTGCGGACGGTGGCCCAGGTCGAGGAGAACGCGGGTGCGCTGGCGTTCGGGCCGCTTTCGGCGGACGAACTGGCCCAGGTCGAGTCGGTGCTGCGGCCCTAGTCCTCGTCGTCGTCGAAGTTCGCGGGGTCGGCCGGGTCCCACGAGAGGCCCGGCTGCCCCCACTCGTTGTCGCGCAGCATCCGCTTCGACTCCTTCTTGTACCGGCCGACGAGACGGTCGATGTAGAGGTAGCCGTTGAGGTGGTCGGTCTCGTGCTGCAGGCAGCGCGCGAAGAAGCCGGTGCCCTCGACCTCGAACGGCTGCCCGTCGACGTCCTGGCCGGTCACCTTCGCCCATTGGGCGCGTCCGGTCGGGTACGCCTCACCGGGAACGCTCAGGCAGCCCTCGAAGTCGTCGTCCGGATCCGGCATGGTCTCGGGGATCTCGGAGGTCTCCAGCACGGGGTTGCAGATCACGCCGCGGTGCTGGACGCCCTCGTCGTCCGGGCAGTCGTACACGAAAACTCGCAGGTCGACACCGATCTGGTTGGCCGCGAGCCCGACTCCGCGAGCGGCGGCCATCGTCTCGAACATGTCGTCGACGAGGGTCTTCAGCTCGGTGTCGAACTCGGTGACCTCGCGCGTCGGGTTGTGGAGCACGGGGTCGCCAACGATGCAGATGCGGTGCACGGCCATGCCCAGACTTTAAGCCGTCCAAAACTGTCGGTGTCGCGCGGTAGGTTGGAACGATCACGTGATTGAATTGCCCGCACCTGAGATGGTGTGGCGACCGTGGGGAGCCAGATGGATCACGCCGAGACGCTAGCCACCGCTGATGGCCTGACCAGCCGCGAACGCACGATGCTCGCGTTCGAGCGTCAGTGGTGGAAGTACTCGGGATCCAAGGAACAGGCCATCAGGGAACTGTTCGACATGTCGGCCACTCGCTACTACCAGCTGCTCAACGACCTCGTTGAGAAGGAAGCCGCTCTGGCTGCCGATCCGATGCTGGTCAAGCGGTTGCGCGGCGTGCGGACAGGCCGACAGAGGGTTCGCGCACGCGCCAGGAGCACCGAGGACTGATGACCTCCCCCGAGTCCGCTAGCCCGTCCCGCCCGGCCAAGGCAGCCGGCTTCGCGCTGCTCGGCGTTGCCGCGGTGGCGTTGATCATTGGTGTCGTCAGTTTGTTCGGGGGTGGGAAGGAGTCTCCGCCTGCTGCTCAGTCGTCTTCCGAGACGCCGCCTGTGCAGACGACGTCGGAGTCGCCTGGCCCTACCACCGCGTCTTCTGCGCCTGCCGCGACCACCACCGCGGCTCCGCCGACCACGACTTCTGCGGCTGCGCCACCGGTCACCCAGCAGCCTGGGGCGGTGAAGGTGCCGGTTCGCGTTTACAACAACTCGAACATCACCGGGTTGGCGAACAAGGCCTCAGACGAGGTTCGGGCCAACGGGTGGGAGGTTGCCGAGAAGGGCAACTACTCGCAGGGAATCATCCCTACCACCACGGTCTATTACCGGCCTGGCACTGATGAAGAGGCTTCTGCGAAGGAGCTGGCCGTGGTGTTGCGGGCACGGGTCGAACCTCGGTTCGAGGGGATTCAGTCTGCTGCCGCCGGGATCATTCTGATCGTCACCAATGACTATCAGGGTGTTTCCAAGAGCAAGTAAGGTCCGCCTGTTTCGCAGGCGGACCAGTCGCCGTTCCTGTTCAGGGATTTCGGGGCTGCACCCCGCCGCTCAGCGGTTGGCCGCGTAGGCCGCCAGAGACGCCAGCTGTGCCGGGTCCAGGGACGGGCGGACCACCTGCCTGGCCTTGGCCAGGTGTGCGTGCGTCACCTCGGCTGCCTCCAGGGACTCCCGCATCGCCGTCAGTGCCGCTTCTCGCACCAGGGCCGCGCAGTCCGCCGCCGAGTACATGTCCAGCTCTGTTGCCAGCGCGGGCAGGTCCACGTCGTTCGCCAGTGGGGTGTTGCGGGAGGCGGCCTTGAGGATTTCCGTGCGCGCTTCGGCGTCCGGCGGCGGGACGTAGACGAGGCGTTCCAGGCGGCCCGGGCGGAGCAGGGCCGGGTCGATCAGTTCTGGGCGGTTGGTCGCGGCGATCACCACCACGTCTCGCAGAGGTTCCACGCCGTCGAGTTCGGTGAGCAGGGCTGCCACCACCCGGTCTGCCACACCGGCGTCCGAGGACTGGCCTCGCCTCGGGGCCAGGGCGTCCACCTCGTCCAGGAAGACGAGAGCCGGGGCCGCGTCTGCCGCTCGGCGGAAGAGTTCCCGGACCGCTCGTTCTGACTCGCCCACGAACTTGTCCATCAGTTCGGCGCCCTTGACCGTCAGGACGTTGAGCTGGCCTGAGCCTGCCAGGGCTCGGACGAGGAAAGTCTTGCCGCAGCCGGGAGGGCCGTAGAGGAGGACGCCTCGTGGAGGGTCAACGCCCAGGCGGGCGAAGGAGTCCGGGTAACGCAGGGGCCAGAGGGCTGCCTCCGTCAGGGACTGCTTGACCTCCTTCATGTCACCCACGTCGTCGAGGGTCAGGCCGCCGGTCTGGACCGTGTCGGAGGCCGACATCGAGAGCGGGCGGACCGTGCCCAGGGCCGCCAGCAGGTCTTCCTGTCCTACACGGGGTTCTGGTGCCTCGCGCTGTCGGAGGGCTGCTCGGACGGCGGCTTCGCGCCTCAGCGCGCAGATGTCGGCTGCCACGAAACCCGGTGTGCGGGCGGCCACCTCACCGAAGTCCACATCGGACTCGAGCGGGACGTCCCTGAGCAGTACGCGCAGCAGTTCGGTGCGGCCTGCCGTGTCGGGCAGGGGAAGCGTCAGTTCGCGGTCCACCAGGTCTGGTGCGCGCAGGCGGGCGTCCACCGACTCGGCCCTGGCCGAGGTGACCACCAGGGCGAGGTTGGGGCGGGACACGGCTGTGCGCAGGATGTCCAGCACGACGGTTGCCACTGGCGGTGGTGCGGTGGGCAGCAGCGAGTCGATGTCGGTGAGCAGGAGAACCGTGGGCTGCTCCGGAACGCCGGCGATCGCGTCGCCCAGCTGCTTGGCCATGGCGCCCGGTTCGAGGACGGCGATGCTGGGTGCGGCCAGTTCGACGATCTCCGCGCCCACGGACTGGGCCACTGCCCTGACCAGGGTTGCCTTGCCGACGCCTTCCGGGCCGCTGACCATGGCGGCCAGGCGGGCCGAGGCGCCCAGGCGGGTCAGGAGTTCTGGTTGGCGGAACATCAGTTCCAGCCATTCGGTCAGGCGCCTTGCCTGGTCTTTCTGGCCGACCAGGTCGGTTACCGGGAGGGCCTCGTGCTTCTCCTGCACGACGACCGGGGTCACCTCGGCGGCGGGGGCCGAGGCCGAACGCCAGCCCACCACGCTCGACGGTTGCACGGCCACCGGGCCGGCGGGGTCGGTGGAGGTGATGGTGATCAGTTCGTTGGTCCACGTCATGCCGATGGCGTTGGACAGCTTGCGGCGCGTCTCGGAGACGTTGGCGCCGGGCGGCGGCGCGAGGTCCTGGGGCAGCAGCGAGACGTTGTCGCCCACGGTGAGGACCTTGCCGGTCAACGCCATTCGGACGTGATCCGGGGTCAGGGCCGTGGTGGCCAGGCGGGAGCCGGCGACGGTGATCGAGCGGGCGCCGGCCACCTGCACGGGCGCCACGACGATCTCGGAGCCCTCGACCACACCCAGGTTCGTGAGCGTCACGTCGTCCACCAGGACCACGCCGGGAGGTTGTTCACCGGAGGCGGCCAGGGCGGCGCTCACGCGGGCGCCGGTCAGCTTCACGGCGTCCCAGGCGCGCAGGCCCAAGGCGTCGAGCACCTCGGGGTGGAGGCGGACAACGCCGCGCCGGGTGTCCAGTGCGGACGGGGACAGGCGAGCCGTCAGCGTGATCACCCCGACGACTCTAGTTGCTCGTGATGTGCGCGTCGGGTGCCGTGAGGACTTCGAAGACCGCGGGCCCGGACACGGTCATCGTGTCCGGGCCCGCGGTTCGATCAACTGACGATCAGCGCTTGGGCTGCCGCCGGAGGCCGAGCTGCCGCCAGGAACGGCGACGCCCGCCCGCCGGCACCGCGCCTTCCGCGGCCGCCGCCGTGGACGCGTCACGCCGGGGACGACGCACCGCGCGCATCGCCGCACCGGCCACACGACCGTGCAACGGCTGACGCAGCCCGAGCCGTCGAGCCGCGACGCCGTGCGCGCGCTTGATCGCGCGGCGCTCCACACCCGTGACGGTCCAGGCCTCCGGGTGCTTGGACAGCCACATGTACCTGCGCACCGAGTACGGGAGGTGGGCCAGGTACACGACCATCGCGACGATCAGTGCCACCAGCGGGTAGGTGATGATCGCGGCGCCGAGCAGGGCGATCAGGACCAGCAGAGGTGCCACCGCGCGCGGCGGGACCTTCACGGTCTTCACGGACAGCGTCGGGATGCGGGAGACCAGCAGCATCGCGACGATCACCGTCCACACGCCCACGACGATCGGGTCGTTCCACCAGCCGTCGGTGCGCACCTGCTCCTCGATGATCAGGGGGAGCAGCAGCAGGAGGCCGCCTGCCGGAGCGGGGACGCCGACGAAGAACTCCTTCGCGAACGGCGGTTGTTCCTTCTCCAGCAACGTGTTGAAGCGGGCCAGGCGGACCACCATGCAGACCGCGAAGATCAGCGCGATGACCCAGCCCGCGCGGTTGCCCTCGAACTTCCAGAGGTAGATCGCGAGGGCGGGCGCGACGCCGAACGAGATGGCGTCGGCCAGCGAGTCCAGCTCCGCGCCCATCTTCGACGTCGCGTCCAGCAGGCGGGCGATGCGGCCGTCGAGGCCGTCGAACACGGCGGCCGCCGCGATCGAGGCGATGGCCGCGCCCCACATGCCGACGTTCGCGAAGTGCACGGCGGACAGGCCCGCGCACATGGCGAGGACCGTGATCGCGTTCGGTAGCAGACGAACGCCCGGCCCGCTCGGAGCCATCAGGCTTCCGGAAGCTCGGCGAGGACGGTCTCCCCACCGATCGTGCGCTGGCCGGCCTCGACCAGGACGCGGCTGCCGCGCGGCACGTAGAGGTCCACGCGCGAGCCGAAGCGGATCAGGCCGTAGGTCTGGCCCGCGGCGACCTTCTCGCCCTCGGAGACCTCACACACGATGCGGCGCGCGACCAGGCCGGCGATCTGCACGACGACGAGGTCGTGGCCGTTGACGGTGCGCAGCCACACGGTGTTGCGCTCGTTCTCCTCGGAGGCCTTGTCGAGGTCGGCCGAGAGGAACTTGCCGGGGTGGTACGAGACCTGGACGATCTCGCCGTCCGCCGGCACGCGCTGCACGTGCACGTCGAAGACCGAGAGGAACACGCTGATGCGCGTCATCGGCTGCGAGCCGAGGCCGAGCTCGGCGGGCGGGACGGCGTCGACCACGTGCGAGACGGTGCCGTCGGCCGGAGCCGTCGCGATGTTCGGGCGGGTCGGCGTCACGCGCTTCGGCTCGCGGAAGAACCACGCCACCCACGCCGTGACCAGGGCGAGGACGACGCCCAGCCGCTTGAAGCGCAGCCGGACGAGGAGGGTCGCGATCGCCGCGCCGGCGACGAACGGGCGACCGGCCGGGTGCATCGGCGGCACCATGCCGCGCGCGAGTTCGAGGAAGTGAGAGACGGGCTTCTCGCTGCTCATCGTGTCTGTGGGTTCCGTAGCTTCGGTGGTTGTCGGGCGGCATCACGCTACGCCAACACGCCAAATCGCCCGCCGGGCCTGCCAGGAAGACCCGGAAAAGGCAAGTGGCCGGTCCGCCCCGTGCATCCCCCGACGAATGCACGGGCCGAACCGGCACCTGCGTTCAGTGTAATCCCCGTCACATGGGGTGAACAACGCCGGTGGGTGAGCGTTCCGTCACAATCCGTCCACTCCAACGGCCTGCAACCGGAGCCGCACCTCCGGAACCCGGTTAGCGTCACGGACGGCGGGTGCCACGAGATCGTCCGGGTAGAGCGCAGCTCCGTCGGGCAGGCGCAGCACGAACATTCCGCCCCAGTTCAGGTGCAGCGTCGCGCGATTAGCCGTGAGGAGCTGGTCGGCGACCGCGTACCCGAGGAGTTCCGTCACGGTGTCGACGGCCGCCTCGTGCACCTGCTCGGCGGTCAGCGAGGCGTCCACCGGCGCCCCGGTGAGCTTGTGCAGCTCGCCGCGTTCCAACGCCGCGAGCACGTCCGGGAGCGTCTCGCCGACCTTGCTCACCTTGCCCGCGTGCCGCAACGCGTCGGCGTAGCGCCGCACGTGAGCCGGTCCGCTGAGCTCGACGAGCTCCTCCCACGTCGCGCGCGGTCCTCGCACGCCGAGCAGGTGCGACACGGCCTCCGGCGGGACGCCCGAGAGCAACGTCCAGCCCGGCCTCTCGTCGATCGGGACGTCCTCGCCGCTCAGCAGGGCCATGGTGGCCACCCGCTCGCGGATCGGCGGGTGACTGTCGAACACCGACTTCGGCTCGCGTTCGGCGATCACGTTCTCCAGCACCCTGAGCTCGTGCACGCGCCGCGGGTGGCGCAGGTAGGAGCGGAACCCTTCGAGCAACGGCGGCGTGCGGCCGGCCGTCAAAGCCAACGACACGTACGACGTGAGGTAGTCGTTCCACGCCTCGCCCACGGGTCCGCTGCGCAGCAACGCCCTGCGCGCCGCGTCCCGCCCGGCCGCGGCGACCGCCACCTCGTCGGCGAACCGCTCGTGATCACGGCTCTCCGACGCGGCGACCAGCGCGTAGAGATGAGCCCACGCGCTGAGCAGCCCGAACGTGTGCCCCTCGCGCAGCGACAGTTCCAGCGCGAGCTTCGCCCGGTACGTCATCGCCGACAGCTGCGTGTGGCCGCCGCCGTAGTGCCCGAACTCGTGGGCCAGCACCGACCGCAGCTCGCCCACGCTCAGCCCGGCGACCAGCGGCAGCCCGAGCTCCAGGTACCGCACGCCGCGCCGTTCCCACACGCTCGCGTTCGCGCCGTCGACGAGCCGGATGTCGTCCGGACCGCGCGTGCCCGCGAGCCGCGCCAGCTCGTCCACGTGCCGCCAGAGCTCGGGATGGGCGTCGCGCGTCATCCCGAACCCGCTCGGCTCCGGCCGCGCGAACAACGCCCGCAGCGTCGCCCACAGTGCCGGTCCGCCCAGCACGAGCGCGATCGTGAGGGCCCAGGTGCCGCCCTCGACGTCGCCGAGCGAGAACCGCCAGACCGCGATCGCCGCCAGACCGCCGGCGAGTGCCACCGCGAGCACGAAGAAGCCCGCGAGCATCACCAGCGCCAGTACGGCCCTCATCCCCCAGTCCGCCCTTCTACTGCAG
The DNA here is from genome assembly GCF_000974445.1 of Lentzea aerocolonigenes. Classification (GTDB taxonomy): domain Bacteria; phylum Actinomycetota; class Actinomycetes; order Mycobacteriales; family Pseudonocardiaceae; genus Lentzea; species Lentzea aerocolonigenes. Next base: position 68,342 of record NZ_BBOJ01000019.1, on the reverse strand, counting down.
GTGTCTGACGACGACCTCGGCTCCCGCCGCCACCTCCGTGACGTCCTCCGGCACCTCGATCAGGCAGTTCGACAGCGCCAGCGCGGACAGCAGGTGCGATCCCGGCCCGCCGACCGGCGTCACGACCTGACCGGACGACGGGTCGTAGAGGCCGCGGCGGAACTGCGTCTTACCCGCAGGAGACGTGAGCGGGCTCGTCACGGTTGCGCGCGCGGTCGGCCGTTCGACCTGCGTGTGCCCCATCGACGCGAGTAGCGCGGGCCGCACGAACACCTCGAACGACACCTGCGCGCTCACCGGGTTGCCCGGCAGCGTCAGCACCGGCACGCCCTCGTACCGCCCGGAGCCCTGCGGCCCGCCCGGCTGCATCGCGACCTTGGTGAACTTCACGTCGTGGCCGGCCAGAGCGTCCTTGACCACCTCGTACGCGCCCGCGCTCACCCCGCCGGACGTCACGATCACGTCCACCGAGCCCAGGTAGGGCGTCAGCGCGCGGTGGAATTCCTCCACGTCGTCCGGCACGAACTTCAGCTGCACGGCGGTGCCTCCCGCGTCGCGCACGGCCGCGGCGAGCATCGTGCCGTTCGACTCGTAGATCTGGCCCGGCTGCAGCGGCCGGCCGGGTTCGACCAGCTCGGAACCCGTCGACAGGACCAGCACCCGCGGACGGCGGCGCACCGGCAGCTCGGGGAGCCCGAGCGCGGAGGCGAGACCGACGGTGGACGGGCGCAGGACCGTGCCCGCGGTCAGCACCGGATCACCCTTCTGCACGTCGTCGCCCGCGGTCCGGATGTTCGCGCCGGGCCGGACCTTTCCGTTGATCGTCACGGTCTCCGTGCCGCCGTCGGTCAGCTCGACCTGGATCACCGCGTCCGCACCGGGCGGCACCGGGGCGCCGGTCATGATCCGTTGCACGGTCCCCGGCTCCAGCGGCGAGATCTCCGTGCGGCCCGCGGGGATGTCGTCGGCGACCGGGAGCGTGACAGGGCCTTCCCCGGCCAGCTCAGCGGCCCGCACGGCGTACCCGTCCATCGCGGAGTTGTCGAACGGCGGCAGGGACAGCGGTGCGATCACGTCGGCCGCGAGCACGAGCCCGAGGCACTCGTCGAGCGGCAGCTGCAACACGGGCATCAGCCCGACGAGCTCCGCGACGCGCTTGCGGTGTTCGGCGACAGTGGTGGGGGACACGACTGCATACTGCCAACGTCGTGGCGGTCGTGACGATCGCTGGGCCGAGTTCTTCCCCGGAGGTGTTGTTCGTGCAGGTCCGGACCAGGCACACACCGAACTTCGGCGTGGCGAGACTCGTGCTCGCACCCGGCGAGATGGTGCTGGCCGACCCGCTGACCATCGCGGCCACGAGCTACGGGCTCGCGGTCGAGGTGAAGGGCACGGGCGTCAAGGCCGTCGCGCTGTGCACGGCGGGCGCGGAGGGCGGCTGGATCGACGCGGCGCCCGTGCTGCCGGGTGATCTGCACCTCGTCGAGCTCGACGGGACGCACGGGTGGCTGCTGTACCGGCTGTCCTGGGTCGCGTCGAGCAGCACGGTGGCGATGAACCCGGAGGCTCCGCCGTTGCAGGCGCTGCTGGGCGGTGGAGAGGGCTTCCTGAACTACGCACAGGGCCAGGGCGCGGTGGTGCTCGCCTGTTGCGGCGCGCTCGACCTGGTGACGCTGGAAGCGGGAGAGGCGGTGACCATCAGCAGCGATCACGTGGTGGCGTTCGCGGACACCGTGCAATGCCGTCTTCGGCCATCCGTGCCTGATGGCGTGCAATCCATTCACACCGGTGAGGGCTTGGTGTTCGACTTCGCCGGTCCCGGTGCCGTGCTGACCCAGACGCGGGGACCTCGCCGGCTCACCACCTGGTTGCGCGCCAACGGAGTCAGCTGGAGTTCATGACTCCGTAAGGAGGTATCCGAGTGACTCCTCTTCTTTTAGCGTTGCGTTCTGCTCTTTGCGTGGTCTGAAGGAGGACGCCTTGGCTCTCGGTACCGTCAAGTGGTTCAACTCCGAAAAGGGATACGGCTTCATCGCAACCGACGGCGGGCCCGACGTGTTCGTGCACTACTCGGCTATCCAGATGGAAGGCTTCCGGACGCTGTCTGAGGGCGACCGGGTGGAGTTCGAGGTGCAGGCCGGACGGGACGGACGCAGCCAGGCATCGGACGTGCGCCGCGCCGGTTAGTGCCTTGCGGGACACCCGCACCCGAGCGCACTTCTGATCACAGCTTCGACCAACCCGGAGCACGACGATCTGAGCGCGCGTTAGGCTGCCTCGCGTGTCTGAGGACCTGAGCGGACGGCGGATCGCGCACTACCGGATCGACGGCGTGCTCGGTCGCGGCGGCATGAGCGTGACGTACAAGGCCACGGACGTGAGGCTTGGCCGGAAGGTCGCGCTCAAGGTCATCGGCGAACACCTCGCGCCCGACGCGGAGTTCCGCGAGCGGTTCGTCGACGAGGCGCGCAACACCTCCGCCATCGACCACGCGAACATCGTGCCGCTGTACGACTTCGACGAGGTCGACGGCCTGCTGTACATCGCCATGCGGCTGGTGGACGGCCAGGACCTCTCCGGTCACATCAAGGAGGGGCCGCTCACCCCTGCGCGCACGCTGACGCTGCTCGCGCAGGTCGCCGAGGCCCTCGACATGCTGCACGGCAAGGGGCTCGTGCACCTCGACGTGAAGCCGGCCAACGTCCTGGTGACCACCAAGGAAGGCTCGCGCGAGCACGTCTACGTCGCCGACTTCGGCCTGACCCGCCGCGGCGCCACCGGCCACCGCACTCGAACGGGTGATTTCCTCGGCTCGCCGACCTACGCGGCGCCGGAACACCTGCGCGGCGAGCCCGTCGACGGCCGCACCGACCAGTACGCGCTGGCCTGCATGTTGTTCGCCTGCCTGTCCGGCCGCCCGCCGTTCCAGGGCGGTGTGCAGGAGGTCATCCAGGGTCACCTCGGCCAGACCGTTCCCGCGCTCTCGCAGCTCGTGGCGCTGCCGCCGGCCATCGACGACGTGATCCGCAAGGGCACCTCGAAGGACCCGTCGCAGCGGTACGCGAACTGCGCCGAGCTGGTCAACGCCGCCCGCGTCGCTCTCGCCGGGGTCGCGCAGGGCTCGGCTCCCGCTCAACTCGGAACCCCGTCCGGCTCGATCCCGGTGCAGTCGCCGATGTCCGGCCCGATGGCCGCGCAGCAGGCGCCGTACCAGGGCGGCTACCAGCAGCAGCCGCTGTCCGACCCGGTCCGGCTGCGCCCGCCGAACCAGGTGGGCGTGAGCGCGTTCACGTCGTCGAAAAAGGAGCGCCCGGCGTGGTTCGCGCCGGTCATCGCGGCCGCCGCGGCGATCGTGGTGATCATCATCGTGGTGCTGATCCTGACGCCGCGCGACGAGCCCGCACGTCAGCCCAAGACGAACTCCTCGCCGACGCTGAACCTCGAGGACGGATCTGCCTCGAAGAAGCCGCTGCCCACCTCTGTGCCGGTGCGCACCTCACGCTGACGTTCGCCCGGGGTTCGCTTGCACTCGACGTGCCCGAGTGCTAAACACGAACTAGCACTCGGCTGAGTCGAGTGCCAAAGCAGTGAGGCTGGGAAGGTGAGGCCCCTCCGGGGGTCGTCCGTCGCGGGCACCGGTCCTGGCCACTGCACCGTGTTCCGCTGTGGGCTTTGCCGGCCCGCAGTGGCCCAGAATCCACAAAGGCGGAGGAACACACCGCAATGGCCAAGATGATTGCGTTCGACGAGGACGCCCGCCGCGGTCTCGAGCGGGGTATGAACACCCTCGCTGACGCCGTCAAGGTGACGCTCGGTCCCAAGGGCCGCAACGTCGTGCTCGAGAAGAAGTGGGGTGCGCCGACGATCACCAACGACGGCGTCTCCATCGCGAAGGAGATCGAGCTCGAGGACCCGTGGGAGAAGATCGGGGCCGAGCTCGTCAAGGAAGTCGCGAAGAAGACCGACGACGTTGCCGGTGACGGCACCACCACCGCGACCGTTCTCGCCCAGGCTCTGGTGCGCGAAGGTCTCCGCAACGTGGCCGCCGGCGCCAACCCGCTGGGCCTCAAGCGCGGCATCGAGCAGGCCGTCGAGGCCGTCGCCGAGCAGCTGCTGAAGGCCGCCAAGGAGATCGAGACGAAGGAGCAGATCGCTGCTACCGCGTCCATCTCCGCCGCTGACCCCACCATCGGCGAGCTCATCGCCGAGGCGATGGACAAGGTCGGCAAGGAAGGCGTCATCACCGTCGAGGAGAGCAACACCCTCGGTCTCGAGCTCGAGCTCACCGAAGGCATGCGCTTCGACAAGGGCTACATCTCCGGTTACTTCGTGACCGACCCCGAGCGTCAGGAAGCGGTCCTCGAGGACCCGTACATCCTGCTGTTCGGCTCCAAGATCTCCACGGTCAAGGACCTGCTCCCGCTGCTCGAGAAGGTCATGCAGTCCGGCAAGCCGCTGCTGATCATCTCCGAGGACGTCGAGGGCGAGGCCCTGGCCACGCTGGTCGTCAACAAGATCCGCGGCACCTTCAAGTCCGTCGCCGTCAAGGCCCCGGGCTTCGGTGACCGCCGCAAGGCCATCCTCCAGGACATCGCCACCCTCACCGGTGGCCAGGTCATCACCGAGGACGTCGGCCTGAAGCTGGAGAACGCCGACATCTCGCTGCTGGGCAAGGCCCGCAAGGTCGTCGTCACCAAGGACGAGACGACCATCGTCGAGGGCTCGGGCGACGCCGACCAGATCCAGGGCCGCGTCAACCAGATCCGCGCCGAGATCGAGAAGTCGGACTCCGACTACGACCGCGAGAAGCTCCAGGAGCGCCTCGCCAAGCTCGCCGGCGGCGTCGCCGTCATCAAGGCGGGCGCGGCCACCGAGGTCGAGCTCAAGGAGCGCAAGCACCGCATCGAGGACGCGGTCCGCAACGCCAAGGCCGCCGTCGAGGAGGGCATCGTCGCCGGTGGTGGCGTCGCGCTGCTCCAGGCCGCCGAGGCCGCCTTCGCGGGCCTGCGCCTGACCGGCGACGAGGCCACTGGTGCCAACATCGTCAAGGTCGCGGTCGAGGCTCCGCTGAAGCAGATCGCCGTCAACGCCGGCCTCGAGGGCGGCGTCGTGGTCGAGCGCGTCAAGTCCCTGCCGGCTGGCGAGGGCCTGGACGCCGCGACCGGCGAGTACAAGGACCTGGTCGCCGCGGGCATCATCGACCCGGCCAAGGTGACCCGTTCCGCGCTGCAGAACGCTGCTTCGATCGCCGCGCTGTTCCTGACGACCGAGGCTGTCGTCGCGGACAAGCCGGAGAAGAACGCCGCGCCGGCCGCGCCGGACGCCGGTGGCATGGACTTCTGAGGTCCAGCTGCTTGACCTGATCGGCCCGGCTCCACCTTTCGGTGGGGCCGGGCCTTTGGTTGTGCGGGGGTTGCGGTTCCAGCGTGGTTGCATTGGTTTTATGACGAGCCGGGTCATTTCATCGCCGCTTCGCGACGATTGCGATTGGGGCTTGACTTCGGGGCCCTTGCGAGGCGCTGTGTCGGGCGGAAAAGGTCGGATGCTCCGCACCCGCCCGGTCCGGAAAGGCTAGCACCTCGCTCCCAAAGTCAAGCCCCAATCGCAGTCGTGCGTGGTTGCGTTTGTTGTTCGGCTTCCGTCATCACCGCTTGCCTGCGTTCGCATAGCCCTGTCCGGCTCGGCTTCGCCATCGCGTTCCCGGTGGGGTGGGGTCGGGTGATTCACTCGATTGTGTCGAGCTTTCCCTGTTATCTTGTCGTGATCTTGCGGTAGATTAGAACACGTGATCGAAACCCGTCTCCTCTCCACAGACGAGCTGCTCCGCAGTCTCGTCGATGAGGTGACGGAAATTCGGGTTCGTGAGAACGCTGCATTGCAGAAGCTTGCCGAGTTGGAGCGGCGTGGGGTTGCGGCCGAGTTGGGTTACAAGGATTTGCCGCACGTGTTGCGGCATGCCGTCCGCTGGGATCTCCACACCGCCAGGCGCTGGATAGCCAATGCCGCGCTGCTGACCAATGAGATCACCCCGACCGGCAGCGAACTCGCTCCCAAACTCCCGCTCACCGCCGAGGCGGTCGCCGAAGGCGCGCTGTCGATCGACCACGTCGCCGTGGTCGCCGAGATCATGAAGACCGTGCCCGCCGAGCACGAGGTCACGGTGGTGGGTTACGCGCGTGACTTCGAGCCCGTCACGGTCCGCCGTCTGGGCACGAAACTCGCCTACACCATCCACCAGAACGACCCCGAGCCTCGCGACCCCAAGCCTGCGCCGCCGGGCAATCAGCACTCGATGTTCTGGAAGAACGGCAAGCTGGAGATCCGGGCCAAGCTCGACAAGGTGACCGGCGCCAAGTACGAGGCGCTGCTCGACCCGCTGGCCAAGCCCCGCCCGACCACCGCCGACGAAGGCCCCGACCCGCGCACCCGCGAGGAACGCGAAGGCGACGCCCTAGCCGACCTGATCGACCTGATGCTGCGCACCGACCAACTCCCCGAACACGGCGGCGAGCCGGTCACCCTGACGCTGACCATGCCCTACGACGACCTCGCCAACGGAGTCGGCCACGCCACGCTCGACAGCGGCGACCGCGTCCCGGTGGAGCAGGTGCGTGAGCTGGCGTGCAACGCGGGCATCATCCCGATGGTGCTGGGCGGAGCAGGCCAGCCACTCAACGTCGGCCGCAAAACCCGCACCTTCCCCGCCGCGATCCGCCGGACCTTGGTCACCAGGGATCGGGGCTGCGCCTTCCCCGGCTGCGGCAGACCACCCAGACAGTGCGACGCCCACCACATCAAACACTGGGCCAACGGCGGTGACACCTCCGTCGACAACGCAGTGCTGCTCTGCCGCCACCACCACACGCTGATCCACCAGAGCGAGTGGGAAGTCAGGCTGGTCACCGGGATACCGACGTTCTACGCCCCGGCGTGGCTCGATCCGCAGCGAAGTCCCAGACGCAATCTGATCAACACCGCCTGACCACGGTCGGGCAGGCGTAGTGATGCTGCCTGCCCGACGGCTGGATGGGCTGCGGCCTTCTTGCCTGCCGCGTGGCGATCGGGTCGGGATGAACAATTCCGCGAAGACGAAGGCAACGGCGAGCGTTCCACAAGCCGCGATGGCAAAGCACGACCCGCTCCACCAAACCGCTGTCGATGGCGAAGCCGAGCACCCAACAACCGCGATGGCGAAGCCGAGCCGGACAGGGCTATGCGAACGCGGGCAACCGGTAATGGGGTGAGCCGAACAACCGAACGCAACCACGCACGATTGCGATTGGGGCTTGACTTTGGGAGCGAGGTGCTAGCCTTTCCGGACCGGGCGGGTGCGAAGCATCCGACCTTTTCCGCCCGACACAGCACCTCGCAAGGGCCCCGAAGTCAAGCCCCAATCGCAATCGTCGCGAAGCGGCGATGAAATGACCCGGCTCGTCATACGACCCACGCGCCCACCAACGCAAGGCGACCAGACCAGCAAAAGGTGACCCCTCCGCTGGAACCGGCACGGAACCAAGCCAAGCCGACCCGCGCAACACCCGCCGTCAATCCCCAGAAACCCCAGAAATCCGCCGCCTCAACCGCCGTCAAAACCTCAAAGCATGATCGTGGGTGTAACCACAGTCCGCCCAGGCTCCCCACGAGAATTCACCAAATGCACCAAAATCTGCGTGGTCCCAGCCGGCACATCAGGCAGCACGAACCGCCCACCATCGTCCGCCCGAGTGCAAGAAGACTTGTGATCGGCCACCCGCACCTCAACCGTGTGCTCCCCGGCAGGCACCAACCACCCGTCGATCCGATGACGAGACCCGGTGGAGGTGAAGTTCACCATCAGGGTCAGGTTGTCGACGGTGAACGTGATGGTGCCGGTCTGCCCTCCGCGGACCCCGGCGAACGAGCCGGCTCGCTCCCAGCGCGCGACCTCGACGTCCAGGGATTCCAGGGCGATCGCGAACTTCACCCTGTCCACCAGGTCTGCGGGTGGCGGGTCCAGTTCATCGACCAGACGATTCAACTCGGAGAGGACTGCGGTGTCCTCAAGGCCCCTGCGGTCGTCGCGCGGGTCGATCTCGTTCACCGCGATCCTCCTTCCGTCTCCAGGTAGTTGCGCAGCAGTGTCAGGCACCGTCCCCTGGTCGGACCGATGCTGCCGTGGGGCATGGCGAGTGCCTCGGCCACTGCGGCCACTGCTCGGTACTCCGCGCGCCCCGCGAGCACGGTGAGTCGGAGCAGTTCCTGGCACCTCGTGGTCAGGCGGCCGAACGCGAGCCACAGGCGGCGGTCGCGGTCGTCCATCAGCGTCACGTCCTCGGGCAGACCGGTGTCGGACTCGAGTTGTTCGGCGAATTCGTCGGACAGGTGGGTCTCACGCTTGTTGGGTGTCCACGTTCGGCGTGCTTCACGCCTCGTCGTGACGACCAGGTAGCCCACCAGGGCTTTTGGCTCGTTGATGTTCTTGATGTTCTTCAAGAACGCCAGCCAGACGGTTTGCACGACGTCTTCGACAGCAGCCCTGTCGAGGCCCTGGCCGCGGGCTACGTGCCACAACAGCGGGGTCAGTTCGTCCACCAGGACGTTGATCGCGTCGCGGTTGCCCTCGCGTGCGGCCGCCACGCACACGGCGTGCCTTTCGGTGCCTTCAAGCCCGTCCCACGGCGGACGGTCATCCGCCGTGTGCAGCTCGTCCATGCAGCACCTCCGATCGGCCGCCCTGTCAGCGCCGTCCGCCAACTCATGAAGGGCTAACTGGGCGGTAGATACAAAATTCACTCGATTGGAGCAGTATTGCCGCCTCAGTTGCCCTCATCTTCTCCCGGACGTGCCAGCGGCCCGTGATTCCCCCTCAAGATCACGGGCCGCCAGTGTTGGGAGCCGCGCCGGCCGGCACCCCTCGAACCGGCTGACGCGTGCTCCACGCCTGAACGATGCGCTCACTGGAACAGAGCGGAACTCAGGCGAGCAGATACAGGTTCTGACGCACGAACTGCTCACGTGGCTCCCGATTCGCGCAAGCACATGGCGGGGTCGGGTCGCCCGATCGCCGTTATGGTCTAGACCATGTCGATTCTCGAAGTCATCGCACTGAACGCCAGGGACGCCGAGGCCGCGCAGGCCGGTGGCGCCGACCGGCTGGAGCTGGTCGCCGACATGGCCTCCGACGGTCTCACCCCGTCTGTCGCCACCTTCAAGGAAACCCGATCGGCGACCGATCTGCCGATTCGCGTGATGCTTCGGGACGCCACCGGGTTCGCGCCCGCCGACCTCAAGCAGCTGCGGCGGCAGGCGTGGGAGCTTCGGGAGGCCGGCGCCACGGAGTTCGTCCTCGGCTTCCTCGACGCCGAGGGGGAGATCGACGAGGGCGTCACGCTCAACCTGGTCGCCGAGCTCGAAGGGTGCGCCTGGACGTTCCACCGCGCGCTCGACAACTCCGCCGACGTCTTCCGCTCGTGGGCGACCGTCCAGGGCCTCGGCTGCGACACGGTTCTCGCCGCGGGCAGCCCCAAGGGTGTCGAGGACGGCATCGAGAACCTGAAGAAACTCGTCACCCAGGCTCCGCCCGCGCTGCTCGTCGGTGGCGGCCTCCAGCAACGGCACGTCGCGGAACTGCTGGCAGCGGGTGTGACCGGCTTCCACGTCGGCAGTGCGGTGCGGCCCGGCGGGTGGGACGAAGCGGTCTCCAGTGCGTCGGTTCGCGAATGGGTCAATCGTCTGGTCTAGACCCTTGCTCGAGACCGTTCTACAGTCACGTTGCTTCCTGTGAAATGACCGTTGCAACATGTGCAATCGGAGGGTGCGATGAGGCTGAAGACACTCGTGGCCGTGCTGGGCGTGGGCGCGGTGGTCGCCTGCGCACCGGTGCAGTCCGGACCGACCGGTTCAGGCACCGACGAGAAGACCGGGCAGCTGCGCGTGTGGCTGTTCGACGAGGTCAACCGCGGTCCCAAGGAAGCCGTGGTCAAGGAGGCGATCTCCGAGTTCCAGGGCAAGCACAGCGGCGTCACCGTCGACGTCCAGTACATCCAGGTGTCCAGCCGGGCGGAACGCTTCAAGGCCGCGTTCAGCGACCCGAAGAGCGCGCCGGACGTCGCCGAGTTCGGCAACACCGACCTCGCGGGCTACGTCTCCGCGGGTGGCTTCTCCGAGCTGGACCTGTCGAGTTGGAGCGAGTCCAAGGACCTGGTCCCGACGATCCTCGACACGGCCAAGGTCGACGGCAAGACCTACGGCGTGCCGTGGTTCGTCGGCGTCCGCGCGCTCTACTACCGCACGGACGTCTTCACCGAGCTCGGCCTCAAGCCGCCGGCCACGCTCGACGAGATCGCGCCGCTCGCCAGGCAGATCCGGCAGCGCAAGCCGGACCTGCTCGGCATCTCCGCCGGTGGCAAGTACCTCTTCGCGGCACTGCCGTTCATCTGGGCGCAGGGCGGCGACATCGCGAAGCAGGACGGCGGCAAGTTCACCGCCACCGTCGACAGCGCCGAGGCCAAGGCCGGTGTCGCGAAGTACACCGAGCTGATCAAGGACGACATCTGCCCGCCCGCCACCTGCGCGGGCAACGGCGGTGACGCGAGCGTCGAGCAGTTCCGCGCGGGCAAGGCCGCGATGACCATCGGCGGCGACTTCAACCGCAAGTCCGTCGACGCCAGCAGTGCCGCGGGCAAGTACGCCGTCGTGCCGCTGCCCGGCAAGACCTCGGGCTCGATCGCACCCGCGTTCGCCGGCGGCAACCTGCTCGGCGTCATGAAGGGCACGCAGCGCAAGACGCTCGCCAACGAGTTCACGCAGCTGCTCGCGTCGAAGAAGTACCAGCAGAAGATGTACACGGCGATGGGCAATCTGCCGACGTTCAGCGACGTGCAGAAGCAGGTCAGCGACTCAGACAAGTTCCTGGAGCCGTTCACGAAGACCCTGCAGTCCGGCACGAAGTTCGTCCCCGTCACGCCGGCGTGGGCGAAGATCGAGGCGCAGGCCGTGGTGCCGACGATGCTGCAGGAGGTCGTCACCGGCGCGAAGAACGTCGACACGGCCACCGCGGACGCCACCAAGACGATGAACGCGGCCTTCTCATCGTGAGCATGACGGCCAGAGGTCAGGGGCGGACCGCGTTCGCCTACCTGACACCGGCGCTGCTGGTGCTGGCGGGCCTGCTGGCCTACCCGATCTACCAGCTGGTGCTCATCTCGCTCTACGACTACGGCCAGGAGCAGGTGAGCGGCGGCGCGCCGCTCACCTTCCTCGGCCTCGGGAACTACCAGAACCTGTTGGGAAACCAGCAGTTCTGGACGGTCCTCGGGCAGACCGTCGCGTTCGCGGCGGTCTGCGTGGTCGGCACGTTGCTGGTGGGCGCGTTTCTCGCAATCCTCGCGACCAGGGTCCGCACCTGGGTGCGGATGACGTTGTTCCTGGCGGCGCTCGGCGCGTGGTCCACGCCCGCCGTCGCCGGGTCGACGATCTGGCTGTTCCTGTTCGACGCGAACTTCGGGTTCGTCAACGAGGTCCTGGGCATCCAGGGCTTCTCCTGGACGTTCGACAAGTGGACGGCGTTCGGACTCGTTGCGGCACAGGTGATCTGGTGCTCGTTCCCGTTCGTCATGGTGACGCTCTACGCGGGCATCAAGGCGATTCCGGGTGAGGTGCTGGAGGCAGCCGCACTCGACGGCGCGTCGGCGTTCCGCACGGCGTGGAGCGTCACGCTGCCGTTGCTGCGGCCGATCATCCTCGTGGTGACGATCCAGTCGATCATCTGGGACTTCAAGGTCTTCACACAGATCTACGTGATGACCAACGGTGGCGGCATCGCCGGGCGCAACCTCGTGCTCAACGTCTACGCCTACCAGCAGGCGTTCGCGGCCTCGGAGTACGGCCTGGGCGCGGCGATCGGTGTCGTGATGACCGTGCTGCTGCTGGTGATCACGTTGTTCTACCTGCGCGCGCTGCGGCGGTCGGGGGAGGTCCTGTGAAGCGCCGGCTGACCGAGGGATTCGTCCTGATCATCGCCGCGGTCGTGGCGTTCCCGCTGTTCTGGATGGTGCTGTCCGCGTTCAAGCCGGAGGACGAGATCATCTCGGCCGACCCGGTGCCGTGGACGACGCGGCCAACCCTCGACAGCTTCACGCGGGCGCTGACCGTCGCGAACTTCGGGCGCTACTTCCTGAACAGCGTGATCGTCGCGCTGGTCGTGGTGGTGCTGAGCATCCTGATCTCGTTCCTGGCGGCGACCGCGCTCACCCGCTTCCGGTTCCGCAGCCGCACGACGCTGCTGATCATGCTGCTCGTCGTGCAGATGGTGCCGGTGGAGGCGTTGACCGTGCCGCTGTTCTTCCTGATGCGGTCGGTCGGTGACAGCGTTCCGGCGTTCGGGCTGAACCACCTGGGCTCGCTCGTGCTGGTGCACCTGGCGTTCAGCCTGCCGTTCGCGATCTGGATGTTGCGCGGGTTCGTCGCGGCCGTGCCGGTCGAGCTGGAGGAGGCCGCGACCCTGGACGGCGCCTCGCGGTTCCGGTTCCTCTGGCAGGTGCTGTTCCCGCTCGTGGCGCCGGGGCTGGTGGCGACGAGCGTGCTGTCGTTCATCCACGCCTGGAACGACTTCCTGTTCGCCAAGACGTTCATCATCTCCGCCGTGGAGAACCAGACCCTGCCGCTGGCGCTCCAGGTGTTCGTCAAACCCGACCAGAACGATTGGGGCGCGATCATGGCGGGCTCCACCCTGATGACCATCCCCGTGCTCATCTTCTTCATGCTCGTGCAGCGCCGTCTGGTGTCCGGACTCGCCGGGGCGGTGAAGGGATGAACCTCCTTCCGCGCCCGGTGTCCTATGTGGACGGCGGCAGGCTCTGCGCGTACAGCGGCTGGGAGACGGTTCTCGTCGACGGCCCCGCCGGTGGCTATCGGCTGCTGTCGGGTGACGACGGCGTGCTGATCGAGGCGCACGACGCGGCCGGCGAGATGAACGCGTTGCAGACCCTGCGGCAGCTGCTCGGCCCGCAGGCGTTCCGGGCGGCGGGCGCGAAGCCGTCGGTGATCCCCGCCTGCGAGATCGTGGACCACCCGCGGTTCCCGTGGCGCGGCGTGATGCTGGACGTGGCGCGGCACTTCCTGCCCAAGCGGGAGGTGCTGCGGTACGTCGAGCTGCTGTCCGTGCACAAGCTCAACGTCCTGCACCTGCACCTGACCGACGACCAGGGCTGGCGGTTCGAGTCCGAGCGCTACCCGAAGCTCACCGAAGTCGGGTCGTGGAGGGAGGACTCGCGGTTCGGCGATCGGCGCTCCGGCGGCATGGCGGGCCGTCCGCACGGCGGCTTCTACACGCAGGACGACCTGCGGGAAATCGTGGAGTACGCACGGCAGCGGCACATCATTGTCGTCCCGGAGATCGACATCCCTGGCCATTCGCAGGCGGCGATCGCGGCGTACCCGGAGCTCGGTGTGCACGGTGGTGGCGTGTGGACCGACTGGGGCGTCAACGAACGCGTGCTGAACACCGAGGAGTCCACAGTGGACTTCTATCGGAACGTGTTCGACGAGCTGATGGACGTGTTCCCGTGCGAGTTCATCGGACTCGGTGGCGACGAGGCGCCCGGTCACGACGGCGAGCTGGTGCGGGCGATCGCGAAACACGTCGTGCGCAGCGGTCGGCGGCCGTACGGGTGGGACGAGGTCCTGGAGTCCGGTCCGCTGCCGGCGGGCACGGTGGTCGCTTCGTGGCGCGGTGTCGAAGGCGGCGTCACGGCGTTGCGCGAGGGCCACGACGTGGTGATGTGCCCTGAGCAGCACGTTTATCTGGACTACCGGCAGAGCGAGTCGCCTGACGAACCGATCCCGGTGGGGACGGTGACCACGCTGGAGGACGTCTACGCGTGGGATCCGGTGCCCGACGGGCTGACCGGTGAAGAGCCTGGCCGCTTGCTGGGGGCCCAGGCGAACATCTGGACCGAGCACCTCGACTCGGCCCGGCGGGTGGACTACGCGGCGTTCCCGAGGCTGGCCGCGTTCGCCGAGGTCGTGTGGTCCCCGGCGGAGAAGGATCCTGGTTTCGTGCAACGGCTGGCGGAGCACCACCTGCCGCGCCTGGACGCGCTGGGAGTGGAGTACCGGCCCCTGGACGGCCCGCTCCCGTGGCAGACGCTCCCCGGTGTTCCGGGGTTCCCGCGCTGATCAGCAGGGGTGGTGTCCCCCACCCCTGCCGACGGTCACGTGCGCGTTAGTGGTTCCCATGTCGATCACATCGCAGCGTCTTCCTCGGGCATGAGGATCCAGGCGGCGACGTAGAGGATCGCTCCGGTGCCGAACCCGAGCAGCGTCGCCGCCACCAGGATGATCCGCAGGATCGCGGCGTCGACACCGATCATCTTCGCGACACCGCCGCAGACGCCGGCGATCATCTTGTCGCTCCGGCTGCGGCGGAGCTTCTTGACCTGGTCTGTGGCTTCGTTGAGCACGTTGTTCGTCATGGCTCAAGAATCGTGAAATCCGGGCCCTCGCACATCGGTGACCACCCCGAATCCGACCCTGAGGCTTACTCTGAGGTTCATGGAGTCCCCTGAGGAGCTGGCGTCAGGGCTCGACCGCGCGGGGTACCTCCCCGACGGCGGCATCGCCACGGCGGCGTTCCTCGCGCTCCGGATGGGACGGCCGCTGTTCCTCGAAGGCGAACCCGGCACCGGCAAGACCTCGCTCGCGCTGGCGCTCGCCAAGGCGACGGACGTGCCGCTGATCCGCCTCCAGTGCCACGAGGGCATCGACGCCACCCAGGCCCTCTACGACTGGGACTACCCGCGCCAGCTCATGCACCTGCGCGTGCTGGAGACGAAGGGCGAGGTCGACGAGGCCTCCCTCTACACACGACGGTTCCTGCTGGCCAGGCCGTTGCTCCAGGCGCTCGAGAACGCGCCGTGCGTGCTGCTCGTGGACGAGATAGACAGGGCGGACGACGAGTTCGAGGCGTTCCTGCTGGAGGTGCTGTCCGAGAACGCGGTGAGCATCCCCGAGTTCGGTGAGATCAGGGCCTCGACGCCGCCGATGACCGTGCTGACCTCGAACCGGACGCGCGAGGTGCACGACGCGTTGAAGCGCCGCTGCCTCTACCACTGGCTGGAGCACCCGTCGCCCGAACGCGAGGTCGCGATCCTGCGCCGCACCCTGCCCGGCCTCGACGGACGCCTCGCGGAGCAGGTCGCGCAGGCCGTCCACAAGATGCGCGGGCTCGACCTGCTGAAGCCGCCGGGTGTGGCCGAGTCGCTGGACTGGGCGCGGGCGCTCCAGGCGCTGGGACGGACCGAACCGGACGTGACGACGCTCGGGGCCGTGCTGAAGTACCGCGAGGACGCGGAACGCGTGATCGGGAGCACAATCGTGGGGTGACCGAAGCCTGCGTGGGGTTCACGCGCGTCCTGAGGGGCGCCGGGCTCGCGTGCGGGCCGGATCGCGTCCAGGCGTACCTGCGGGCCACCGAGCACGTCGACCTCTACTGGGCCGGGCGCCTCACGTTGTGCGCCGACCCGGACGACCTGCCGCGCTACGACGCCGCCTACCGGGCGTACTTCGGGGGCGTGCCACCCCGTCCGCGCACGACGATCGAGCTCGACTCGGTCACCGTCGGTGTCGCCGCTTCCGACGTGGAAGTGCTGCGCCACAAGGACATCTCCGAGTTCAACGCGGCACCGCTGATCGCCAGGCTGAACCCGCTCCCGCCGCGCAGGAGGTCCAGAAGGCTGCGGAAGGCCCGTCGCGGCCGCATGGACCTGGCGCGCACGGTCCGCGCGATGATCGAGATGGGCGGCGAGATCACCCGGCCGCGTCATCGCAGGAGAGGTGTGAAAGCGCGCAGGCTCGTGCTGCTGATCGACGTGTCCGGCTCGATGGCGGCCTACTCCGACGCGCTGCTGCGGTTCGCGCACGTCATCGCGCACGCCATGCCCGTCGAGGTGCGCACGATCGGCACGCGGCTCACCCGCGTCACCCGTCAGCTGAAGGAACGCGACCCGGAACGGGCGCTGCGAGCCGCCGGACGGGCGATCCCCGACTACGAGGGCGGCACGCGGCTCGGTGAGGCGTTGCGCCGGTTCAACCAGCAGTGGCGGCAACGCGGTGCGGTCGTCGTGCTGTTCAGCGACGGCTGGGAACGCGGCGATCCGACGTTGCTGGCCGACGAGATGGCGAGGCTGAGACGGGTGAGCCACAAGGTCATCTGGGCCAACCCGCACGCGGGCAAGCCCGGATATCGGCCAGTGCAGAGCGGTGTGGTGGCGGCGCTCCCGCACGTCGACACGATGGTCGCCGGCCACAGCGTGCACGCTCTCGAAGAACTGCTGAAGGAGGTCCGCCGTGCGTGATGTCCTGTTCGACCTCGCGGAACGGGTGGCGAACGGCGAGACGGTCGGCGTCGGCACCGTGGTCGCGACCTTCAGCTCGGCGCCGCGGCCCGCGGGCGCGGCGATGCTGGTGACGCAGGACGGCGAGGCGATCGGCAGCGTGTCCGGCGGCTGCGTCGAGGGTGCCGTCTACGACCTCGCGCAGGCCACCGACAGTCCGGTGTTGCAGCGGTACGGGGTGAGCGACGACGACGCGTTCGCGGTCGGGCTGACCTGCGGCGGGATCATCGACATCTACGTCGAGAAGATCAACGCCGAGACGTTCCCGCAGCTCAGCGAGGTTGTTGAGACGGTGCGCGCCGAGGAGCCGGTGGCCGTCGCGACCGTCGTCGAGCACCCGGACGGCATCGGCGGGCGCCTGGTCGTCTGGCCCGACCGCCGCTCCGGCAGCCTCGGCTCCGGCCGCATCGACGACGCCGTCACGGACGACGCGCGCGGCATGCTGGCGAGCGGCCGCAGCGGGGTCCTCCAGTACGGCCCGGACGGTCAGCGGCGAGGTGAGGGCATGAGCGTGTTCGTGAACTCGTTCGAGCCGCCGCCGCGCATGCTCGTGTTCGGTGCGATCGACTTCGCCGCCGCGCTGGCCAGGCTCGGAGCCTTTCTCGGTTATCGCGTGACCGTGTGCGACGCACGACCCGTGTTCGCGACGCGGTCCCGGTTCCCCGAGGCGGACGAGGTCGTTGTGGACTGGCCACACCGGTATCTGGAACGTGAGGCGTCCAAGCTCGACGAACGCACGGTCATCGCGGTTCTGACGCACGACCCGAAGTTCGACGTCCCGTTGCTGGAAGTCGCGTTGCGACTGAAGGTCGGCTACATCGGAGCGATGGGATCCCGCCGCACGCACGAAGATCGGCTGCAACGGTTGCGGGAAGCGGGTTTGAGCGAGGGCGAGCTGGCGGCTCTGGCCTCGCCGATCGGCCTGGACCTGGGCGCGCGCACGCCGGAGGAGACCGCGGTGTCGATCGCCGCCGAGATCATTTCCTTGCGGTGGAAGGGAAGCGGCCGCCGGCTCGTCGATCTTGGTGAACCGATCCACCACTGATCGGGTTGTTGAATCACGAACAGGGGAGGAGGCTGGAGTGGCCCTCGTCACACCTGCTGCCCACCCCTGGGAGGGTTCATGCACATCTCGGTCAACGTCGACGGAGTGACGTACGCCGACGAGGTCGAACCAAGGCTCCTGCTCGTCCACTACCTGCGGGAGCGTTTGGGCAAGACCGGCACCGTCGTCGGCTGCGACACCGGGAACTGCGGCGCGTGCACGGTGCACCTCGACGGCCACAGCGTGAAGTCGTGCCAGATGTTCGCGGTCCAGGCGAACGGACACGAGATCACCACGATCGAAGGTCTCGCCCGCGACGGCAAGCTGCACCCGGTGCAGGAGGCGTTCCGCACGAACCACGCGTTGCAGTGCGGTTTCTGCACGCCCGGCATGATCATGCAGGCCATCGACCTGCTCGCCGACGAGCCGGACCCCGACGACGAGACCGTGCGGAAGGGCCTGGAGGGCAACCTCTGCCGCTGCACGGGCTACCAGAACATCGTCCGCGCGGTCCAGGACGCCGCCCAGCGGATGAAGCCGGGCGCCGGACCCAAGATCGAGCAGCACAGCGATGAGCACGTCACCGCGAAACAGCCGGTAGGTGGGGAATGACCGCCACCGCGGAACCGGAAGTCGGCAAGGCCCGGCTCCGCAAGGAGGACGCCCGACTCATCACCGGTCAGACCAGGTGGACCGACAACATCCAGCTGACCGGCATGCTGCACATGGCGGTGCTGCGCAGTCCCGTCGCCCACGCGCGGATCCGCAACATCGACTGCAGCCGCGCGACCGCGATGCCCGGTGTCGCCGTCGTCCTCACCGGTGAGGACTTCGCGGCGGAGCAGGGCTCGCTGCCCTGCGCGTGGCCGATCACCGAGGACATGAAGTCGCCCCCGGCCCCCGCGCTGGCCGTCGACCAGGTCAACTTCGCCGGTGAGGCCGTTGCCCTGGTGATCGCCGACAGCCCCTACCGGGCCGCGGACGCCCTGGCCGAGATCGACGTCGACTACGACGAGCTGCCGGTCGTGCTCGACCTGGAAGAAGCCTTGCGGGACACCGATCTGGTGCACCCGGACCTCGGCACGAACAAGTGTGCGACGTGGGTCTTCGATTCGGCCGAGGCAGGGAGCGGTACGAACGTCGAGGACGAGATCTCCTCGGCGGAGGTCGTGATCGAGCGGACGTTCCGGCAGCAGCGGCTGATCCCGTCGTTCATGGAACCGCGTTCGGTCGTGGTGGACCCGAGCGCCGGCATGTTCACGATCTGGTCCGCCACGCAGATCCCGCACATCCTGCGCTGGATGCTCTCGGCCGTCACGGGCATCGCCGAGCACAAGATCCGCGTGATCGCGCCGGACGTCGGCGGAGGGTTCGGCGGCAAGCTCCAGGTCACGCCGGAGGAGCTGCTGTGCCTGCTGGTCGCGCGGCGGATGGGCCGTCCGGTGAAGTGGACGGAGTCGCGCACCGAGTCGATGCTGTCGGGCCACCACGGCCGCGACCAGATCCAGAAGATCACGCTGTCCGCCCGGCGCGACGGCACCGTCACCGGGCTGAAGGTCGAGCTGCTCGCGGACATGGGCGCGTACCTGCGGCTGGTCACGCCGGGCATCCCGATCCTCGGCGCGTTCATGTTCAACGCGATCTACAAGTTCCCGGCCTACCGGTTCGTGTGCACGAACGTCTTCACGAACAAGGTGCCGACGGACGCGTACCGCGGTGCCGGACGGCCGGAGGCCACGTTCGCGATCGAGCGGATGATGGACGAGCTCGCCGTCGAGCTGGGCATGGACCCGATGAAGATCCGCGAGATGAACTGGATCAAGCACGAGGAGTTCCCGTTCAACACGGTCGCCGGGCTCACCTACGACTCCGGCAACTACGAGGCCGCGACGGCGCGTGCGATGGAGCTGTTCGGGTACGACGACCTGCGCGAGGAGCAGGCACGCCGGCGTGCGGACGGTTCAGCGGTCCAGCTGGGTATCGGAATCTCCACCTACACCGAGATGTGCGGTCTTGCGCCGTCCCGCGTGCTGGGCGCTTTGCGTTATGGCGCAGGCGGTTGGGAGACCGCGTCGATCCGCATGCTGCCCACCGGCAAGGTCGAGGTGATCACCGGAACCTCCCCGCACGGGCAGGGCCACGAGACGGTGTGGTCGCAGATCGTCGCCGACCGGCTCGGTGTGCCGTTCGAGGACGTCGAGGTGCTGCACGGGGACACGGCCTCGTCGCACAAGGGCATGGACAGCTACGGGTCTCGTTCGCTGGCCGTCGGTGGGACTGCTCTGGTGCACGCGGCGGACAAGGTGCTCGCGAAGGCCCGCACGCTGGCCGCGCACATGATGGAGTGCGACGAGGCGGACGTGGAGTTCGCGTCCGGGTCGTTCTCCGTGCGGGGCACGTCGACCGCTCGGACGTTGAGCGACGTCGTGCTGGCCGCGCACGTGGCGCACGACCTGCCCGAGGGCATGGAGCCCGGCATGGACGCCGACGCCACGTTCGACCCGGACAACTTCTCGTTCCCGCACGGAACCCATTTGTGCGCAACGGAAGTCGACACGGAGACCGGCGTGGTGAAGATCCGGTCGTACGTCGCGGTGGACGACGTCGGCACGGTCGTGAACCCGTTGATCGTCGACGGCCAGGTGCACGGCGGGCTGGCGCAGGGCATCGCGCAGGCGTTGTACGAGGAGGCCGTCCACGACGAGATGGGCACGCTGACGACGGCGACGTTCGCCGACTACCTCGTGCCGTCCGCGGCGGACCTGCCGGCGTTCCTGACGGCGCGCACGTCGACCCCGGCGACGAGCAACCCGTTGGGCGCCAAGGGAGTCGGCGAGGCGGGCACGATCGCCTCGACGCCCGCCGTGGTGAACAGCGTCCTGGACGCCGTGCGGCACCTGGGCGTGCGGGACATCGAGATGCCGTTGTCGCCGGAACGCGTGTGGACGGCGCTGCAGGGCCGCAAGGCCGACGACGCGGGTGAAGTGGCAGCGGGTGGGCTCGGTTCGATCGACGCGCAGGGAGGACAGTCGTGATCCCGGCGGAGTTCAGGTACCTGTTCCCGTCCACTGTGGACGAAGCCGTGCGGATGCTCGCCGACGAGGGCGAGGATGCGAAGATCATCGCGGGCGGCCAGTCCCTGGTGCCGGTGCTGCGCATGCGGCTGGCGGCACCGACCGCGTTGATCGACATCGGCGGTCTGACCGAGCTGACGGGCGTGCGCGACGACGGCGACTCGTTGCTCATCGGTGCCATGACCACGCACTACGAGGTGCAGCGCGACCATCTGATCCACGACCACGCGTTGTTGTTGAAGCTGGTCACGGACACGGTGGCCGACCCGCAGGTCCGGCACCGCGGCACGTTCGGCGGCTCGCTGTGCCACGCCGACCCCGCCGGTGACCTGCTGGCGCCGGCTCTCGCACTGGACGCCGTGATGATCATCGCTGGTCCTGGTGGCCGTCGTGAGGTGCCCGCGGCGGAGTTCTTCGTCGACTACTTCACCACCGCGCTGGCGCCCGACGAGATCCTCATCGATGTCAGGGTGCCGAAATACACCGGTTGGGGAGCGCACTACGAGAAGCTCAACCGGGTCGCGCAGGCGTGGTCGATCGTCGCGGTCGCGGCGGCCGTGCAGGTTCGCGGCGGCACGATCGAGGCTGCTCGCGTCGGCCTCACCAACGTCGGTTCCGGGCCCGTGCGCGCGGTCGACGTGGAGTCGGCGCTGGTCGGCCAGCCCGTGTCGGCGATCGCCGAGGCGGCGCTGCGGGCGTCGTCCGGTGACGGCTACAAGGACAACCTGGCTCGGGTGCTCACCGGGCGTGCGCTGACCGCGGCGGTAGCGGGATGAAGTTGACGCATTCGTTCGTCTCACCGGCCCCGGCCGAGGACGTGTGGGAGGCGCTGCTCGACCCGGAGCGGGTGGCGCCGTGCCTGCCGGGCGCCACGCTGACCTCGGTCGACGGCAAGACGTTCAACGGGGAGGTGAAGGTCAAGCTCGGCCCGGTGCAGCTGCTGTACCGGGGCAGCGGCGAGTTCGTGGAGATCGATCCGGTGCTGCGCCGCGCCGTGATGAAGGCCGCGGGCAAGGACGCCCGCGGCAACGGCACGGCGTCGGCGACCGTGACGTTCCAGGTGGGCGACACGGTCGAGGTCGAGACGGACCTGAGCGTGACCGGCCGTCCGGCCCAGCTGGGTCGTGGGCTGATCTCCGAGGTCAGCGGCAAGCTCGTCGACCAGTTCGCCGAATGCCTGGCGAGCACGCTGGGATCGGTGGATCCTGACGAGGTGGCCCAACAGCAGCATCTCCGAGTGGTCCCCGACGAGCCGATCGATCTGATCGACACGGCAGGCGTCCCCGTCCTGAAGCGCGTGCTGCCCGTCGCGGCGGCGGTGCTGGCGGTCGTGCTGTTCGTGGTCCTGCGACGCAGGCGGCAGCGCTGAGGCGTGTTCACCGGTGGTCGGCGCTTGCGCTGGCCACCGGTTTCGCGCTGTCCGGGTGCACCGGCTCCCCGGTCGTCATCACCTCCGCGCCACCGCCGTCGCCCACCTCGTCGGGCCCGCCCCCGCCGCGGTCGTTCACCCTGACCGCCGGCGGCGACGTGCTCATCCACCCGGCGCTGACCGACCAGGCAGTGGCCGACGGCGGTGCCGCTGGCCGCAACTTCCTGCCGCTGTTCGAGGGCGTGAAGGACACGCTGAAGGCCGACCTGTCCCTGTGCCACCTGGAGGTGCCGCTGGGACCGAAGGAGGGCCCGTTCTTCGGCTACCCGGCCTTCCTCGCCCCGCCCGAGGTGGCGAAGGGCCTGGTCGACGTCGGCTACGACTCGTGCTCGACCGCCTCGAACCACACGCTGGACCGCGGTGTCTCGGCCATCCAGACGACTTTGGATGCGATGGACGCCGTCGGTCTGAAGCACACGGGCTCGTTCCGCACGCCGGAGGAGGCCGCGGCGCCGCTGATCCTGGACGCGGGCGGGGTGAAGGTGGCTCAGCTGTCGTTCACCTACGGCTTCAACGGCATCCCGCTGCCCCAGCCGTGGCGAGCGAACCAGATCAACGCGACCAAGATCCTCGCCGACGCCCGCGCCGCCCGTGCCGCCGGAGCCGAGGTCGTCGTGCTGTCCGTGCAGTGGGGCAACGAGTACCAGCACGAGGCCACCGCCGACCAGAAGGCCCTGGCCCGCCAACTGCTCGCCGACCCGGCCCTGGACCTGATCATCGGCACGCACGTCCACGTGGTGCAGCCGTTCGAGAAGATCGGCAAGAAGTGGGTCGCCTACGGGCTGGGCAACGAGGTCGCCCGGCACGCCGAGCCTCGCGGAGTCACCGAGGAGGGGGCGATCGCGCGGTTCAAGTTCGAGGAGGGGGCTGAGGGGTGGAGCGTCGTCGAAGCCTCGTACACGCCCACGCTGGTCGAACTGGGGCCGCCGATCCGGCTGGTGGACCTGACGCGGGTGCCGGCTTCGGCGCGGCGGACCGAGGCGATCAACCGGACCGAGGGCGTGGTGTTCAGCCTGGGGGCTGCCGGGCAGGGGCTGACCAGGGCCAAGCCCTGATCAGCCGAAGGTGTGGAATTGCGGGACAGTTTGGAGCACCTCCATGTGCGACGGTTGCTGAGACGGAAGGAGACGCAATGATCGCGGTACCCAACAGGTCTCCGAGGCGTCTGTCTGCTGTCGCAACGGGTCTGCTGACCGTTGCTCAGTACGCCGCTCTCGGAGAAACCGAAGACGGCTATACAGAACTGGTTGAAGGCCGTCTGCAAATGACCCCGAGTCCCAACCCGCGTCACAACATCATCCTGGGTGAGCTCTACACCCAGATTCGAAAACAGGTGCCCGACGGGTACCGAGTGATTCAGGACATCGACATCAATCTGCAACTGGCGCCGGCGGACAAGCCAGGGTTCGTGCGTCGGCCTGACGTGATCGTGGTGAGCCAGGCCGAGGTCGACAGGGTGGCCGGCGAAGGTGGCCTGCTCCGTGCTTCGGAAGTCGTGCTGGTGGTGGAGATCCTGTCGCCGAGTTCGAAATGGACCGACTGCAGGGCCAAACGTGACGAGTACGCCAGCGCCGGCATTCCGTTCTACTGGATCATAGATGTCGGCCAACCGGTGACTTTGACCGCGATGCACCTCACAGAGTCCTGCTATGAGGAAGCACCTGCACAAACAGTCGCTTACAAGGCGGCTGATCCTTTCCCGGTAACGATCGACATCGATCAGCTCTGCTGACTGAGCTTGCTCAACACCCTGTCGTACCGAGAAATCCAGGCCTCTGCGATCACATCGTTCGCGAACTCTTCGACGCGGTCCGGCACGGGTGGCTTGGTGAGCACCGGCAGATAGCCGCCGACCGGTGCGAGTGAATCACTCGTGACATCGCCCTCCAGCAGCGAGAGCGTCGCCAGCCCGCACGCGTAGTCGAGCTGCGGAAGCGCCGCCGCCAGCGCGACTCCGGCGGCCATGCCCACCGAGGTTTCGAGGGCGGACGACACCACGCACGGCAGCCCGCACGCCTCGGCGATCTCGAGCGCCCGGCGCACACCCCCGAGCGGCGCCACCTTGATCACCGCGATGTCCGCGGCACCGGCCACCGCCACCTTCAACGGGTCCTCGGCCTTGCGGATCGATTCGTCCGCCGCGATCGGCACGTCCACCCTTTTGCGGACCTTCGCGAGCTCGTCCAGAGTGCGGCACGGCTGTTCCACGTACTGGAGCCCGCCGGCCGCCTTGTCCATGGCCCTGATCGCCGTGACGGCCGTGTCGACGTCCCACATCATGTTCGCGTCGACCCGCACGAAACCTTGTGGCCCCAAGGCGTCCCGGACCGCTTCGAGCCTCGCGCAGTCATCGTCCAGAGTGGACTCCGCGACCTTCACCTTGGCGGTGGAGCAGCCTGAGATCTTGACGATCTCATGCGCTTTGTGTGGCTCGACCACCGGAACTGTGCAGTTGACCGGGATCCTCGAACGCACCGGTGCCGGCCAACCCTCGTTCGCCGCTTCGAGCGCGCAGGCCAGCCACGGCGCGGCCTCGTCGTCGTCGTACTCCTCGAACGGGCAGAACTCGCCCCACCCGGCCGGCCCCTCGACGAGCAGTCCGGTGCGCCGGGTGATGCCGCGGAACCGGACGCGCATCGGAATGGAGTAGACGTGCACGCGCCGATTCAAGCGCACTTCCGCGCCTCCAGCGAATGCCCGCCGCCGCGCAGGTTCACGGTGCCGGCGGACTGGATGCCGAGCAACGTGCAGACGATCTGCTGCACGGCAACGGGACTGAGCTGCGAGACATCGCTGGAAAGCGTGACGTCGAGCCCGCTGGCGACCCGGTCGACGACGGCAGGCGCGGCGTCGAACGGCACCTCGGTGCTCAGGCCGCGGGACTGCTCGGCGTTGGTGGGGCCCTGGGCGAGCAGAGCGATCACGTCGTAGCCGCTCACGCTGCCCAGGGGTCGGCTGACCGGGATCACCTTGCCGTCGGAGACCCAGTAGAGCGACGGCGACGTGTTCTCGACGGGGCCGCTGGGGGCTTCGAGGCCGGGGATGGGCTCGGTGGGGCGGATGCCGCAGGCGGTGAGCGCGGTGAGGGCCACCGCGGCCAGGGCGAGGTTGCGCAGGGGACGGGTCAGCGCGGCCAGGCCGAGGTTGCGCGGGGGTCGGGTCAGCGTTGCCGGGCCGGGCTTGTGCGGGGGACGGGCCAGCGTTGCCGGGCCGGGCTTGTGCGGGGGTCGGGTCAGCGCTGTCAGGTCGAGGTTGCGCAGGGTGCGAGCCAGCGCTGTCAGACCGAGGTTGCGCGGAGGGCGGGTCGTCAGCGTTGCCGGGCCGGGCTTGTGCGGGGGTCGGGTCAGCGCTGTCAGGTCGAGGTTGCGCAGGGTGCGAGCCAGCGCTGTCAGACCGAGGTTGCGCGGAGGGCGGGTCGTCAGCGTTGCCGGGTCGGGGTTGCGCGGGGGTCGGGTCAGCGCTGCCAGGCCAAGCTTGCGCAGGGGTCCCCTCCCAGGGGTCCCCCTGTTCTCATTCTCCCAGCCGGCACCGACAGTTTTCCGCTTCACGACTCGCCTCCCAGCGGCAGCCGCAGCGTGAACAGCGCCCCGCCACCGGGCCGGTTCGCCGCGGCCAGCGTCCCGCCGTGCAGCCGCGCGTTCTCCCACGCGATCGCCAGCCCCAGCCCGCTGCCCTTCGACCGTCCCCGAGCCGAGTCCGCCTTGTAGAACCGCGCGAACACGTGCGGCAGCACCTCCGCGGCCAACCCCGGACCGGAGTCCGCCACCTCGATCACCAGGAACGCCTCCGACACCGACAGCGACAACGTCACCGGCGGCGACCCGTGGCGCAGCGCGTTGCCGACCAGGTTCGCCACGATCACGTCCAGCCGCCGCGGGTCCAGCCGGGCGCGCACCCCGGACGGCAGCGACGCCGTCACGTCGGTGAAGCCGCGCATTCGCAGGGTCGCGCGCACCACGTCCGCCACGTCGAAATCGTCCAGCGCCAGTGCCGCCGTTCCCGAGTCGAAGCGGGTGACCTCGATCAGGTCGTTCACGAGGCGAGTCAGGTTCTGCGTCTCGCGGTTCACCAGCCGCGCCGCCTGGCCGGCGACGCCGGGCAGTGCGGCCGTTTCCGCGTCCAGCACGTCGGTCACGGCGGTCATCGCGGTCAGCGGGGTGCGCAGCTCGTGTGACACGTCGGCCACGAACCGGCGGGCGTCCGCCTCCATCCGCCGCAGCTCGCCCACGTGGTGTTCCAGGGACGACGCCGTGCTGTTGAACGTCGACGCGACGGACGCCAGCTCGTCCCGGCCCCGCACCGGCACCCGTGCGGTCAGGTCGCCCTGGCCCAGCCGCCACGCGGCCAGCTGCAGCTCGCGGACGGGGCGCAGCACGCCGCGGGACGCCAGGAAGGCCAGGGCGAGGGCCAGGACCAGGCCCGCGCCGCCGATGAGCCACGCGTTGCGCGCCAGCTCGTCCACCACCTCGATCTCCGATGTGAACGGCCGCAGCACGTACACCTCGATGCCGGACGTGTCGCCTGAGCTCACCCGCAGCTGCATGCCCACGACCAGCCACACCCCGCCCGCGTACGGCACGCGCTGCCAGCCCACGCGGCCGGACGACACCAGGGCGCGCAGCTCCGGCGTGATCACCGAGGCGTCCATGCTGCCCGACGACTGGCCGTTGGCTGAGGCCAGCGCCGTGCCCTCGCGGCCGGAGACCTTCCCTGCGATGCGCTCCAGCGCCGCAGCGTCGGGTGGCCGGGCGGGCAACGGGTAGAGCTGCTCCACGCGGTTCGTGGTCTCGATGACGGCGTTGTCCTGCGCGCGTTGGACGATGGCGTCGCGAGAGCGCACGTAACCGGCGCCCGCCACCGCCACCGCGGTCACGATGCTCAGGAAGGCGAACGCGAGCAGCAGCCGCAGCCGCAGCGTCACAGCGGGCCGAACCGGTAGCCGAAGCCGCGCACAGTCTGCACGTAGGACGGCGCCGCCGGGTCGTCCTCGATCTTGGAGCGCAGCCGCTGCACGCAGGCGTCGACCAGCCGCGAGTCGCCGAGGTAGCCCTGGTCCCACACCGACTCCAGCAGCTGCTGCCGCGACATCACCCGGCCCGGCGACGACGAGAGCTCCAGCAGCAACCGCAGTTCGGTGGGGGCCAACGACACCGGCCGCCCGAGCCGGGTCACCACGAGGCCGTCGCGGTCGATCGTGAGGTCGCCGTGGCGTTCGGCCACGACCTCGACCACGGGCGCGGACGACCGTCGCAGCACCGCGCGGATGCGGGCCTCCAGCACGCGGGCCTGGGCGGGTTTGGCCACGTAGTCGTCGGCACCGGCCTCCAGCCCCGCGACCACGTCGATGTCGTCGTTGCGCGCCGTCAGCATGATGATCGGCAGGTCGCGGGACGCGCGGATGCGGCGGCACACCTCGAACCCGTCCACGCCCGGCAGCATCAGGTCCAGCACCACCACGTCGGGTGTGGAGCGGCCGAGCAGCTCAAGACCTTCCTCGCCCGTGCGCACCGCGTCCACGGTGTGTCCCTGGTAGGTCAGGGCGAGCGACAGTCCCTCGCGGACCGCCTCGTCGTCCTCGATCAGCAGTACGCGCGGCATGACCTCCAGCCTTCCGGACAGGTCTCATGAGGACGTTCTTGCCACGTCATGGTTGCGTAACGACCGTCCGTGCGCAGTTGTTGCGCGGCCATCACTCCGCGCGCACACGGGTCCGAAAACCTCTGCGGCATGCGAAAAGTGCTCCTGGTGACGAGCTTCGCGATGCTCGTCACCGCCACCCCCGCGGCGGCTGTGCGCGGCGGCGTCGAGGCCCCGGCGCCTTACCCGTTCTCCGGCTCCCTGCAACGGCCGGACTCACCGCGCGAGGACGGCCACACCTGCGGCGTCACGCTGGTCGCCCCGACGTGGGCCGTGACCGCGGGCCACTGCACCAAGAACAACCCGAGCGGTGCCCAGGTCGGCCGCCCGAAGGACTGGACGGTCCGGCTCGGCACCACGGACGCGGGCAGTGGCGGTGAGGTGATCGCGGTCGAGCGGTTCATCACCTACTCGCCGTATCCCGTCCACGAAGGCGACATCGGGCTGCTGAAGCTGAAGAAACCGGCGAGGACCAAGCCCATCGCGCTGCCGGCGGCCCGGCCCGCCGAAGGCACGACCACGCGGATCCTCGGCTGGGGCATGACGTGCGACCGCCGCGCGCCCGAGTGCTACCCGAAGAAGCTGCGCGAGGCCGACACCGTGGTCCAGCCGGTGCAGGCCTGCGACGGCATCGCGGCGGATCGCGAGCTCTGTATCGGGGCGCTCGACGGCAGCGTGGCCGCGACGAACATGGACTCCGGCGGCCCCGGACTCGTCCGCGTAGGCGACCGCTGGGTGATCGCGGGTGTCGTGAGCGGCTCCGGCGGCGATGACCGGCCGGTCATGTACACCGACATCACCCACTTCAAGGGCTGGATCGACGACGTCGTCACCGGGAAGCTGAACCCGCCGGACACCCCGGTCCCGAACCTCGAAGGTGCCGCCGTGATCGCCGGCGTCTGTTCCGCGTCCGTGGTCAGGACCGACCACAGCAAGCCCCACGACCAGGCCCTTCTGCTCACCAACGGCCACTGCGTCCCGGAACGCCCCGCGCCCGGCCACACCCTGTCCGACGTCGCGATGGACCTCCCGGTGACCATCGGCGACCGCCAGGGCTACCTCCAGGCCAAGGCCAGGACGACCCGTCTCGTCCACGCGACCATGACCGGCACCGACACCGCGCTGTTCCGGCTGGACCAGACGTACGCGCAGCTCCAGGCCAAGCGCGTGAAGATCTTCAAGCTCTCCGACAGGTCAGCGGAGCCCGGTCAGCAGGTCGAGATCATCTCGGCGGGCAACGGCAAGCGCTTCAGCTGCACCATCGACGCCGTGGTCCCGCATCTGCGCGAAGAGGGCTACACGCAGGACAGCGCCTATCGGTACAGCCCCGAGTGCACGCCGTCGCACGGCGGTTCGGGCTCACCGATCGTGCTCAAGGACGGCGTCACGGTCGTCGGTGTCCACAGCACGGGCAACGACAGCGGCGAGCAGTGCACGGCCAACAACCCGTGCGAGGTCGCGGCGGACGGCACGGTGACAGTGCGCCAGGGTGCCCGCTACGGCCAGCAGGTCGAGCAGCTAGTCCAGGGCGGCGGTGTGGCGTAGCTGCTCCGGAGTCGGGTCGGCCACGAGCACCTGCAACGCGGCCGCGAACTGGTCGAAGCGCCGGTCGAACTCGGCCAGTTCGCGCGACGGCTCCGCGACCAGCGCCGCCCGTCCCGCCCTGGGCACGGCGGTGGCCAGCGCGTCCCGCAGGGGCTGGGACCGGCGCAACGCCACGAGCAACGTCCACAGTCTCTGCTCGACCAGCGCCACCTGCACCGGGTCACCGGTGACGCGCAGGAAGTCCGCTCGCACGGCGGTGGCGCGGCGGCGTTGCGCCGGGCACGTGAAGTCGGCCGACCGGACGACCTGCGTGTCCGGCGCCGACCTGGCGAGCGACTCCTCCGACCGGAACCTGCTGCGGGGCGCAGTTCCGGCCGGGTTCCACATCCACCAGGTGGTCATCCGACCAGGTCGTCCGCGTCGACGATCTTGTACGCGTAGCCCTGCTCCGCCAGGAACCGCTGGCGGTGCGCGGCGTAGTCGGTGTCGAGCGTGTCGCGCGCGACGACCGAGTAGAAGTGCGCCTGCCGCCCGTCACCCTTGGGGCGCAGGATCCGGCCGAGCCGCTGCGCCTCCTCCTGGCGCGACCCGAACGTGCCGGACACCTGGATGGCGACGGACGCCTCCGGCAGGTCGATGGAGAAGTTCGCCACCTTCGACACGACGAGCGTGCGCAGCTCACCGCGACGGAACTGGTCGAACAGCTCCTCGCGCTCCTTGTTCTTCGTCGATCCCTTGATCACCGGCGCCCCCAGCTCCTCGCCCAGCTCGTCGAGCTGTTCCAGGTAAGCACCGATCACCAGAGCCGGCTCGTCGGGATGCTGGTCGAGCACCCGCCGAACGACGGGGATCTTCGTCCTGGCGGTCGAGCAGAGCTTGTAGCGCTCCTCGGGCTCCGCGGTCGCGTACTGCAGCCGCTCGTTGTCCGTCAGCGTCACGCGGACCTCGGTGCACTCGGCGGGAGCGATCCAGCCCTGCGCCTCGATGTCGCGCCACGGCACGTCGTAGCGCTTCGGCCCGATCAACGAGAAGACGTCGCCCTCCTGGCCGTCCTCGCGCACCAGGGTCGCGGTCAGCCCCAGACGACGACGAGACTGCAGGTCAGCGGTCATCCGGAAGACCGGCGCGGGCAGCAGGTGGACCTCGTCGTAGACGATCAGGCCCCAGTCGCGCGAGTCGAACAGCTCCAGGTGCTTGTACTCGCCCTTCGACTTGCGGGTGATCACCTGGTAGGTCGCGATGGTGACCGGGCGGATCTCCTTGCGCTCGCCCGAGTACTCGCCGATCTCGTCCTCGGTCAGAGACGTCCGCGCGATCAGCTCCCGCTTCCACTGCCGGCCCGCCACGGTGTTCGTGACCAGGATCAACGTGGTCGCCTGCGCCTCGGCCATCGCCGCCGCGCCGACCAGCGTCTTGCCCGCGCCACAGGGCAGCACGACCACCCCGGAGCCACCGGCCCAGAACGCCTGGGCGGCCAGTCGCTGGTAGTCGCGCAGCTTCCAGCCGTTCTCGTCGAGCTCGATCGGGTGCGCCTCGCCGTCGACGTACCCGGCGTGGTCCTCGGCCGGCCAGCCGACCTTGAGCAGCAGCTGCTTGAGCCGTCCGCGCTCGCTCGGGTGCACGACGACCGTGTCGTCGTCGATCCGCGCACCGAACATCGGCGCGATCTTCTTGTTGCGCAGGACCTCTTCGAGGACCGCGCGGTCGTTGGAGTGCAGCACCAGGCCGTGCGCCGGGTTGTTGGTCAGCACCAGCCGCCCGAACCGGCTCATCGTGTCGACCACGTCCACCAGCAGCGGCTGCGGCACGGGGTAGCGGCTGAACCGCACCAGCGCGTCCACCACCTGCTCGGCGTCGTGGCCCGCCGCACGGGCGTTCCACAGCGCCAACGGCGTGACGCGGTACGTGTGCACGTGCTCCGGCGCACGTTCCAGCTCGGCGAACGGTGCGATCGAGGTGCGCGCGTCGTCGGCCAGCGGGTGGTCGACCTCGAGCAGCAGCGTCTTGTCCGACTGGACGATCAAGGGGCCATCGGTCACGCCCACAAGTCTCCCTGACGACGCCAAATGTGTTCGACCTGCGTCAACTGGCGACGAGATGTGTGAGGCGACACACGCAGCCAACACGACGTGTCGTACTTTCTCGCCCATGAGCACCGAGTCGACTGATCCCGTCGAGCCACCGGCCACGGTGGCGCCGGCTCCTGAGGACGCCGAGACCGACGAGTCGCCCAAGAACAACAACTGGTTGAAGTTCGTCATCGTCGGCGTCCTGGCAGTAGTGCTGGTCGGCGGTGGCGTCTGGGCGCTCACGGCGCTCAACAGCACGAAGGTCGGCGACTGCGTCAGCGCGTCGCCGAAGGACGTGGACAAGCCGGACGGCGAGTGGAACATCTCGTCGAAGAGCTGCGGCGACGCGGCGGCCACGCACAAGGTCGCCAAGGTGCTCAAGAGCGCCGAGGACCCGTGTCCGGACGAGGGCATCTACGAGCAGATGAAGTCCGGCAGCGACTTCATGTGCCTCATGCCGAACCTGGCCGAGGGCAACTGCTACACGTCCAGCGACGACGGCGCCTTCAAGAAGGAGGCGTGCACGACCGAGTCGCCGGTGAAGATCGTGAAGAAGGTCAACGGCCTGCCCCAGGAGGGCACCGCGTGTCCCGAGGGCTCCAGCGAGCTGAGGTTCACCGAGCCTGCCGAGGTCTACTGCATGGGCGTGCACGGAGACTCCTGATCGGGTGAACTCGGTTGAGTTGAGCCCCTTCTGACGCCGATACCCAGGCCATGAAGAAGGTCGGCCTGGGTATCGCCGTTGTCCTCGCGCTCGTCCTGCTCGGCGGGTTCGTGATGAACCAGCTGGGCGGCGTGGCGGAGACCGCCCAGGTCGGCGACTGCGCGCAGATCTCCGGCGCGCTCGACGACCCGAAGTACACCGCGCTCGACTGCGCCTCGGAGAAGGCGAACGTCAAGATCGCCAAGGTCCTGCCGTGGAACGAGACCAAGTGCCCGTCCGGCGGCATGGACTACTCGACGTACACGGGCGACTCCACGCTCTGCCTGATGCCGAACTTCGTCGAGGGCGCCTGCTACGGCCAGAACTCCGACACCGGCATCGCCAAGGTCGACTGCACCACCAAGGACTCGGTGAAGGTCGCCAAGGTGCTCACCGGCAAGACCGACCACGCTGCCTGCGGAGACTCGCGCGCGGCGGTCTTCCCGGAACCCGCCGTCACCTTCTGCCTCGAACGCGGCGACCAGCACCAGTGATCTTCGGGTGAACCGCGCCGCGGCGACGGGTCCGCGTGGCACCCTCTGCGCGTGATGATCGACGAGCCGCCCGCACCGCGGACGAGCCTGGGGAAGCGGATCCTGACCTACGCGGCCACCCTGGTCGTCGCGGCCATCGCCATCTACGGCCTGTCCGAGTTCCTGACGCCGATCCAGAAGCCGAAGCAGGGCGACTGCGCGAATGTCACCGGGTTCTCGAACAAGCCGAACTTCGACGCCGTCAGCTGCCTCTCGTCGAGCGCGAACTACGTGGTCACCGGGACGGTCGCCAAGTCCGCGAGCTGCGCGAACGCCTACGCGGACATGATCACCAGGCGAGGTCCGGAGATCAGGATCTGCCTCGCGCCGCTGTGGGGGCAGGGCGAGTGCTACCCGTCGACGTCGCCCCGCATGGAGCTCGAGGCCGTGGACTGCGCGTCCGGGAACGACGTCTTCAGGGTCACCGCGGTCAGCAGGGAAGTGCCCGCGCCGTCGTGCGCGGCGGGCGAGGAGGCCTTCACCTATCCCGAGGTGAGGCTGGCCTACTGCACCGCGACCCCTTAGCCGACCCAAGCGGCCGTAACGTTTCCGTAAAGCCCAGGCGGATTCCTCCAACGCATGGCAACCTCTCCTCCGGCCGTGTCGGGGGGCGTGGGCCGTTCGGCGTAAGCGGAAGCGGGATCAGCGTGATCGTCTCGCCGGAACGAACCTGCCCAGGCGATCCCTGATGCCCGGCCCACCAGTTTTCCGAGACCGGAGCCGTCCTCGCGGCTCCGGTTTCGCTGTCTTTCGCGTGACCCATCGGAGAGGAATCAAGTGACTACCCCCAATTACCCCCAGCAGCCGGGGCCGTACGGCCCGCCTCCCGGTGGGCAGCCCCAGCAGCCCTACGGCCAGCCCGGCGACCCGTACGCCCAGCCGGGTCAGCCCGGCCAGTACGGGCCTCCGCCCCAGCAGGGCGGCTACCCCGCGGACCCGTACGCGCAGCCGCAGGGACAGCCCGGTCAGTACGGCCCGCCGCCCGGTCAGGTGCCGCCCGGTCAGCCCATGCCGTACGCCCAGCCGCCGAAGAAGGGCGGCGCCGGCAAGGCCATCGGCTCGATCATCGGCGTGATCGTGCTGGCGGGCGCGTTCTTCCTGGTGAAGTCCCTGATCGGCGGTGGCCTGAGCAGCATCACCGGTCCGTCGGCCAAGGCCGGTGAGTGCGCGAGCGTCACGGGCACGACGATCAGCCCGAAGTACAAGAAGGTCGACTGCGGTGCGCCCGAGGCGAACTACATCATCGCCAAGGCGATGACCTCGACCACCGAGGCGTGCCCGAGCGACGACTACGCCGAGTACACCGAGTCCGGCCGGCGCTCCTCGTCGCTGAAGCTCTGTCTCGTCGAGAAGCTCGAAGAGGGCAAGTGCTACGAGGAGGAGCTCGTCAAGATCAACATGGAGGGCATGAAGGTCGTCGACTGCTCGAAGGGCAACAACGAGTTCGCCGTCCAGAAGGTCGTCAAGATCGAGAAGGTGGTCAAGGCCGCGACCGCCGACTGCGGTGAAGCCACGGCCATTTCGTACACCGAGCCCCAGCCGGGAATCACCTACTGCGTGAGCGCGCTGGCCGGTAAGTGATCAAATGAGAAAAGGCGGACCGGAAACCCGGCCCGCCTTTTTCATGTCTGCACGCAACTGATGTCCGAAGACAACTAACTCGTCGTTCCCGGCGGCAGCAGCTGCTGCACGTCGAGGCGACCGGACAGCACGTCCTCGGTGTCCATCATGTCGGCGACCCGCTGGAGCCGGATCGGGTTCAGCGACAGCGGGAACGTGCCCACGGACACGAGCGCCGCGGTGGGCTGGTCGACGTCCGCGTAGCTGGTCAGCGAGTCCTGCACGGCGAGCTTGTTGGCCTGCGCGCGCTGCTGCGCCTGGCGCAGCACGTCCCGGAACACCTTGAGCGTCTTCGGGTTCTGCTCGGCGAACTTCTTCGACGACGCGTAGCCGGACAGCGGGAAGTCCAGTGTCGGACCGCGCGCGGTGTCGGTGAGGATCCTCGCACCGATGTTGCGCTGCGCCTTCGTGATGAACGGCTCGATCATGAACGCCGCGTCGACCTTGCCGGCCTTGAGCGCGGCCTCCATGTCGCCGTACGGCATCGACTGGAACTTGATCTTCTGCTTCTCGACCGCCGCGGTGTCCAGCACGGCACGCGTGGTCAGTCCGCCGATGTCGGTCTCGCTGTTGACCGCGATGGTCGGCGCGGGCTTCTTGCCGGGGTCGTCGTAGTCCGACGTCGCGCCCGTGACCAGCGCCATCGAGTTCGGGCCGGCCTGGTAGGCCTCGCCCTGAAGCTGAAGCTCGGTGCCCTCGGCGACGGAGCGGAAGAGGCTGACGTGCGTGGCCCACGTGATGTCCAGCGTGGTGTCCAGCTGCTTGATCGCCTCGGACTCGCTGGGCTGAGTGACCAGGTTGACCTGCAAGCCGGCCTTCTCGAACAGCTTGTCGGTCAGCGCGATGCGCAACGGGGCGACGTCGACGACCGGCAGCACGCCGATGCGCAGGGTGTTGCGCTCCACGTCGGCAGTGCTGGTGTTCGACGAACTTCCGAACAGGCTGCAGCTCGCGGTCAGAACACACGTGATGAGCACTGCGACAAGCCGCAGAGCTTTGGCTCGGGTAGCCATGGCACCTCTCGCCGGTAGGCCTTGAGTAGCATCAAATTGATCAGTGAGTGTCGCCACAGACCAGGTGGTCCGCTGTCCCAACTGCGCGTTCGGACGGACTTGAGGCATGCCGACGACCGGGGATGTTAACCACCTGAACGTATGAAAGGACACCCCGTCTCGATACGGTGAGTGCTTCTGGAGACTTCCCCCGAGGCGGGGGTGGCCATTACGCTCCCCGCCGGGTGGCACAGGTTGTAGTAGACCGACGTGTCTTCAGACGAGGTAGGGCGCCTTCACAGGCGAACAGCCTCTGTGCTGCAATTCGGCCCGTTTGACGAGTCCATGCTCGGTCCTGGGGAGAGACCGGGACACTGCTGCTGGAAGAGGAAGCCCAGAGTGGCCCGACGTGAGAGAGGTCCCAGCCAGTTTGGCGTGGGTGACACCACACGCTCCGAAAGGCCCGAATCGGGTGACGGACTGGCTGCGCTGGGTGACGGAACGATGACCGCGACACCGGACGTGGTGAAGCAGGACGTCGGAACCGGACCCGGTTCAGGACCTGCCCGATCCGCGGGATGGCGCCTGCGCAACTGGAGGTTGCGCACCAAGCTGCTCGCCGTTCTGCTCATCCCGACGGTCTGTGCGCTCGTCCTGGGTGGCCTGCGCGTGCGCAGCGACCTCCAGGCGGCGACGGAGCTCAACAACCTCGCGAACCAGATCCGGCTGGAGACAGCGGTCGCGGACCTGGTGCAGCAGCTCCAGCGCGAGCGCGACCTGTCGGTCAGCTACGTCGCGTCGAACAAGAAGGTCGACCGGGTCGTCCTCGAGCGCCAGCTGCGCCGCGTGAACGACACGAGCGAGGCCTTCAACGCCAAGATCTCCGAGCTGAGCTCCGACCTGAACTCGGCGGCCGTCGAGCGCTTCCAGGTCGCGGCCAAGCAGCTCGACCGCCTGAACAGCCTCCGCAACTCGGTGCGCGACACGCAGTACCCCGCCGAGGCCGTCCAGCGCACCTACTCGGAGTCGATCGAGACGCTCATCAGCCTCGGTGAGCAGACGATCTCCGAGATCAACGACCCCGAGCTGGTGCGACTGCACCTGACCACGAACGCCATCGCGCGCATCAAGGAGCAGGAGTCGCTCAAGCGGGCGATCCTCCTCGACGTCTTCCAGCGCAAGGCGTTCACGCCGTCCCAGCTGCGTTCCCTGCAGGCCGCGGACGCCGAGCTCGAAGCCGCGCGAAACGACTTCCGCAAGTCCGCGACGCCCGAACAGGCCAAGATCTATGACGACACCGTCACCGGCCTCATCGTCGACACCGCGAACGACATGCAGGAATCGGCGATCAACCAGCAGGCGGCGACGGGCAAGAAGGACTTCACGCAGCTGACGTCCGAGAAGTGGGACATCGCCGCCACGCTGACGGTCAACCTGACCCGTGACGTCGAGAACCTGCTGGTCGAGCAGCTGCAGAACAAGACCGACCAGGCCGCCGGTGCCACCAGGACGCAGGCCTACATCGCGTCCGCGCTGGTGCTCGCGTTCCTCGCGCTCGCGTTGCTGATGGCGCTGTTCGTCGCCCGCTCGATCCTCAACCCGCTGCGCACGCTGCGCCGCACCGCCCTCGACGTCGCCGACCACGGACTCCCCGACGCGGTCGAGCGCATCCTCGCGGACCCGAACCCGGAGGACGCGGCCAAGACGGCCGTCGAGCCGGTGCCGGTGCACACCCGTGAAGAGGTCGGTCAGGTGGCGCGCGCGTTCGACGCGGTGCACGGTGAAGCGGTGCGACTGGCCGCCCAGCAGGCTCTCCTGCGTGACAACGTCAACGCGATGTTCGTCAACCTGTCGCGTCGTTCGCAGGCCCTTGTCGAACGCCAGCTGAACCTGATCGACCGGCTGGAGCAGGACGAGCAGGACCCGGACCAGCTGGCCTCGCTGTTCGAGCTGGACCACCTCGCGACTCGTATGCGCCGCAACTCGGAGAACCTGCTGGTTCTCTCGGGTACGGACCTCTCGCGGCGCCTGACCCGGCCCGTCCCGGCCGCCGAGGTCCTCGGCGCCGCGGTCTCCGAGGTCGAGCAGTACGCCCGCGTGCAGGTCGGCCAGACCCCGGACCTCACCGTCCAGGGCCGCGCCGTCAACGACCTCGTGCACCTCATCGCCGAGCTGCTGGACAACGCCACGGCGTTCTCCGACCCGGTCACCAAGGTCACCGTTCGCACGGCCAAGACCCGCAAGGGCGAGCTGGCGATCGAGATCCAGGACCGCGGCGTGGGCATGGGCGACCAGGAGATCCTCGACGCCAACGAGCGTCTGGCCGACCCGCCGGACGTCGACGTCGCCGTCTCCCGCCGAATGGGCCTGTACGTGGTCGCGCGGCTCGCCAAGCGCCACGACATCAAGGTCCGCCTGCGCGGCAACGAGGACATCGAGGGCGGCACGACGGCACTGGTGATCGTGCCGGAGACGCTCATCGCGTTCCCCGGTCAGACCCCGGTCTCGACCCCGCCGTCCGGCTCCGGCTCGCTCGCCTCGGCGTTCGGCATGTCGGCGCCCGCGCCGGCCCCCGCCGAGCACACCACCGAGATCGGCACCACCGCGACGAGGGCCAGCGGCATCGCCGGTGCCTTCGGTGGCGCCACGGGTGTCACGCCGCGGATCGACGAGTCGAGCCCGAGCATCCCGGTCAGCTTCGTCCCGAGCCCGCTCACCGACACCGGTGCCGGCGCGACGGCGGTCCCCGTCTACAGCGAGCCGCCCGTCGAGGACGTGACGCCGTCGGAGCGGTGGCGTCGCGACCAGCTGGCCGCGGTCGAGCCCGAGGGCTCGTTCGGCGAGCCCACCCTCTTCACGGCCTACGAGGACCGGCAGGAGGAGGACGGCGAGATCTCCTTCGAGCCGGGCTACGAGACCACGCAGTTCGTGCCGATCCCCCCGATCGAGGACGAGCACCACTCGTCCAACGGCGTCTCGCGCGCCTCGGTCGACCAGGGTCACGTCGAGCTGGGCATGGCTCACCGCAACGGCACCTCGGAAGCCTCGCGCAAGCAGATCGAGCACGACCTGGACGCCCCGACGGAGCGCCTGCCGATCTACGAGGCGGTCCTGTCGCAGTGGTTCCAGGCCGTCGGGAGCGAGACGAACGCGTCGGCCGCTCAGCCGGTCCCCGCGGCCGCAGAGCACGACGCTCCGGCCGAGCCCAACGGTCGTGTCGAGTCCGGTCTCGGCACCACCGACAAGGGCGAGAAGAGCGCGGTCGAGTACATCGACGAGCCGCCTTCGACCCCTCCGTTGTCGGACGGGCCGGAGCCGGAGCTGCCGACCCGCACCCGCAAGCCTGTCCCGGCGGTGGCACCCACCACCACGTCGGCCGCTGGTCTCCCTGTGCGCCAGCCGCGCGCCAAGGTGCAGCCCGTGGTCGAGGAACCAGTGACCGCACCCGCCGAGCAGGAGCGAGTTGTGGAACCGGAGCCCGTTGTGGAGGAGACTCCAGCGGCGGCACTCACGTCCGAGTCGGCTTGGCAATCGCCTGCCGATGAGGGATGGCAAGCGGCCCAGGCGTTGTTGAACAAGGCGCCGGAGTCGAAGACATCGGCAGGTTTGCCGAAACGGACGCCGAAGGCTCAGCTCGTGCCAGGTTCTGCGGCGCCCAAACCGCAGTCCCTGACGCAGACAGCGCAGCGCCCGCCGCTGCCGCCGCGCTCCGCAGACGCGGTGCGTGGACGGATGTCGAGT
Source organism: Lentzea aerocolonigenes (assembly GCF_000974445.1). Lineage (GTDB taxonomy): Bacteria > Actinomycetota > Actinomycetes > Mycobacteriales > Pseudonocardiaceae > Lentzea > Lentzea aerocolonigenes. The sequence continues at coordinate 29,581 of NZ_BBOJ01000019.1, read as the reverse complement.
CTGCAAAGTGGTGTCCGAAAAGGCCGGCACGCATTGATCGAGGCATACGCTGGTGACCAGTCGAGCCGGCAGAACGAGGAGCAGGAGTGACGACCGCAGCGCAGCCAGGCAGCTTTGGTTGGCTTATCACCGACTTCGTGCGGAGGGTGCCCGGCGTGGCACATTCCGTCGTGGTGTCCGCGGACGGGCTGTTGCTCGCGGGGTCCCAGGGTCTGCCCCGGGACCGTGCAGAGCAGCTCTCCGCCGTCGCGTCCGGGCTGGTCAGCCTCACACAGGGTGCTGCCCGCTGCTTCGAGGCAGGCGGGGTCAACCAGACCGTTGTCGAGATGGAGCGGGGCTACCTGTTCCTCATGTCGATCAGTGACGGCTCGTGCCTTGCCGTCCTGGCGGCACCAAACTGTGACATCGGCCTTGTGGCCTACGAGATGACGCTTTTGGTGGAGAGAGTCGGTCAACAACTCACCCCTGAGCTGCGCGCGCAGCTTCAGGGTGTGGTCCGTCGCTAGACCTCACTTGAAGTTCAGGGGTGAGAACAAATGGCTGGCAGATCTGGCGCTAGAGGCCGTGGCTTCGGTAGGAACTTCAACTACCAGGAGTGGGCCGCTGGTGGGTTCCAGTTCGACGAGCCTGACGCGATTCCCCAAGAACCAGAGGAAGCCGAGGACGCACCCCACGATGAGCGGGTTACAGGGCAAGGGCTAGGCGATATGTCTCAGCGTGAGGTGGATGACTCGTCGTCGTATCCGTACGACGACGTGCCGAACCGTTTCGACATCGACGGGTACGGCACCGGGTTGTTCGGTGGCCCCGGTGCGGACCTCTTCGGCCAGCACGAGATGCCGGACGCGGTGCCGGAACAGTTGCCGTACACCACCGGGCCGCAGCCGGTGTACAGCACCGGTGCGCAGCCTGCTGTGCGTCCGGAGGAAACTTCTTCTGCGGACTCGGGTTCACTGGTGCGGCCTTACACGCGCACCGGTGGACGCACACGACCCGACTACGACCTGGCGATCGAGGCGCTGATCTCGACCAGCGAGCGTGGCCTCGAACGGGACGCCGCAGTGCTTCCCGAGCACAGGTCGATCTGCGGGCTGTGTGTGGACACGCGGTCGGTGGCCGAGGTCGCGGCACTCCTACGCTTGCCTCTTGGCGTCGTGCGGGTGTTGATCGGCGACATGGCAAGCATGGGATTGGTTTTGATTCACCAGGGCGGTCTGGTCGTGGGGGACCGGCCTTCCATGGAATTCCTGGAGAGGGTGCTCAGTGGGCTTCGCAGGCTCTAGTCCCCAGGGCGCCGAGGGCGCACGGAAGCCGACGACCTCCGCCAAGATCGTGGTGGCGGGTGGCTTCGGTGTGGGCAAGACGACGTTCGTCGGCTCGGTGTCCGAGATCGTCCCGTTGACCACCGAGGCGGTGATGACCGAGGCCAGCGCGGGGGTGGACGACCTCTCCGCCACGCCGAACAAGGTCACCACGACGGTCGCGATGGACTTCGGCCGCGTGTCGCTCGACAGCGACCTGATCCTGTACCTCTTCGGTACACCGGGTCAGCACCGGTTCTGGTTCATGTGGGACGACCTGGTGCGGGGTGCCATCGGCGCCATCGTGCTGGTCGACACCCGCAGGCTCGCGGACGCGTTCGCGTCGATCGACTTCTTCGACGACCGGCAGCTGCCGTACGTCGTGGGCGTCAACTGCTTCGACGGCCTCCTCCACCACAGACTGGAGGACGTGCGTGAGGCGTTGACGATCGACGAGTCGGTGCCGATCGTGACGTGCGACGCGCGCAACCGGCAGTCGACGAAGCAGACGCTCATCACGCTGGTGGAGCACGCGATGCGCCAGTGGATGTCCGTCCGCGCGGGCTGATCTCCTCCCACGGGACGATCACAGACAACTGAACGAGGCGAGCGCCACCTTCGGGTGCGGCGCTCGCCTCGTCGTTGCGGTCTGATTCAGCTCGATGTCGTCGTCGTGATGGCCTCCTTCCGGTTCAGCGGTGCCGTTGCCTGATCAGATGTGCAGCTGAACCAGGTTCGGCAGAAGGCAGACGCTGAGGATTCCCAGCGCGGTGACGTTGGGGCAGCCGTGCGGCCTGACCTCTTCCGGGCAGTCGTCTTCTTCGGGCTCGCCCTTGGGCTCTTCGGTGACGGCCGCGGTGTCCTCGGTGATCGTGACGGCGGTCTGGACGAGCTCAGTCGCTTCGGGTGCCGGTGGTGCGGCGATCGCGGGCTCGGGCTCGGCTGCCGCCGGTGCGGCGGGAGGAGCCGCGACTGGAGTCCTGTCGTCGGCTTCGGTCTGGTCGAGGGCCACGTCCACGCCGGCGTTGCCGACGGCGACGCTCACGTCGGGCACGTCCACCTCGGTCGCGACGGCCGCGCCGACCTCGACGTCGGTGAAGGGCACGCCCACCGACGCGCCGGCCCAGACCCCCGCGTGGCCGATGTCCATCGCGAGCTCGATGCCGTCGTTCTCGTCGAGGCCGAGAGTGATGCCGCTGCCCGTGTTGAGGCTCGCGCCCGCGCCGAGGCTGACCGGGATCGAGTTCACGTTGTTGTTGTAGGCGCCAACGGTGAGGTTGACGTTGTTGTCCGCGAGAGCCTCGATGATCGGGTCGGCCTGAGCTGTTCCTGTGGTGAACGGCAAGGCGAACGCCAATGCCGTTGCGGTGAGGACGGCTCTGCGAGCCCACCGGGTGATGGCCATTTGCGTTGCTCCTCCTTCGTCGAGTGGGCGTCGTGAAACGCTCACGCCACTCGACGCTAGGTCGCGACGCGCGCACGCAAGGGTGTACGTGCGGTTCGACCGGGGGATGACCGACCGTCAGGCCTCGTCCACCAATGCGGCGGACGTGATGCGATGAAGAGGGAACCTCAGCACCTCTCCGTAGCTGTGGTCGTAGCCCTCCAGCACGCCACCGCCGACGAGGTGGGGCTCGATCACGCGTTGCGCCGCCGTGCCGTGGGAGTCGACGAACCCGACGAGCACTCTCCGTCGCGCCCGTGCGGCCTGCTGGAGCAACGACAGGGTGGCGGACGGCCCGGCGCCGAGGTGGCCGGGGACCGCGATGCGTTCACCCCGTGGTGTCGCGGCGGCACGATCTCCCGCTCGGACCAGCCGGACGAGTTCACCCAACCGCTCGTCGGCGGGCACGGCGGGTGACGCCGGTTTGCGGGCGGACCGCTGCCTCGGCGTGGTCCGGCGACCGCCCGGCCGCAGGTCGAGGACCTGGCCGTCGGGGCCTTCCGCGGCCGGGGCGAACCCGGCCGAGCGCAGCCCGTCCAGCACGTCGGCCAGCGGCAACGGGCTGACGAGCACGGTCGGCGCGATCCGGCGCAGCTCCAGCCTCGCCGCCTCGGGATGCGCGAGCACCTCGCTGATCAGCACCGGGTCGTCGCACCGCAGGAACGAGCCGGCGGCACCTCCGCGCAGCCTCCCGTGGCGGCGCGCGGCGTCGTCGATCAGGTACGTCAACGACTGCGGGACCGGGGTGCGCGACCGGGTCTTGAAGAGTTCCTGCAGTTCGTCGGCGGTGCGGCCGGAGTCGAGCGCGCGGCGGACCGTGGTCTCGCTGATCCGGTAGACCGTCGCGCTGCCCGCGGACTCGACGTCCGCGACGAGCGCCATCTCGTCCGCGAGCTCCGGTTCGAGCCGGCCGGGCGCGATCACGGTCAGGTCCGCCTGCACGAGCACGTGGTCGAGCGGCGCGGGCAGTGCGTCGGCGAGCGTCTTGGCGGCGTGGCCCGGCCCCTCGTCGAGCAGCACGCGGCCGGCGCTGGTGATGGCGCCGAGGGCGAGCACGCCGACCGCGGTGCCCTCCTCGACCGTCCAGCGCACCAGTTCGTCGCGCTGCCGCCCGCCCCTGCGCGGTGCCCGCCAGCCGAGCAGCGCGGCCAGGTCGGCGGGATTCGCGATCGCGATGCCCTTGGGGAACGCCTCGAGCGACTCGAGGATCCACCGGCGGTCGCGCGGTGCCTGCGCGCGGCGGATCTCGTCCGCGAGGGGGTTGAAGAGCTTGTCCTTCTCGTCGCGGCGGCCGACCAGCGCTGGCAGCCTCGGCAGCTCCAGCCAGGCGTGCGCGAGCGTGGCCCAGCGGACCTCGGTGGTCGCGGCGAGCCACACGTCGGCCTTGGTCGTCGGCACCCACTCCGGTTCGGAGGCTTCGGTGTTCGCGGCGAGGTCCGCGCCGACCACGAGCTCGATCAGCAGGGCGGCCCGGCGTTCGTCGACGTCGAGGTCCTTCACGACCTTGCGCAGCTCGCGGACGCCCAGCCCGCCCGTCCGCAGCACCGGCGGCGGTTCCGCGGACCAGCTCGCGATCAGGTTCTCGACGTGCCGGACGAGCTCCAGGGCCTCACCACCGCCGGTGGCGTCGACGCTGGACTGCTGGAGGGTCGTCGTCTTCGGCTTCGGCTCGGTGACCTGGATCGGGCCGAGCGGCCGTTCACCGCGCAGCTGGAGGCCGATCTCCCGCGGCAGCTCGACCGTGCCGGGGTCGCGCCGCAGCAGCAGACCGCGGGCGAGCAGCCGTTGCACGGGCGTCTCGGCCTTCTCGAGCGGCACGACCCGTGAGGCGTCCTTGGTGTCGCCGACGGGCGGTCCGGCGGCGAGCTTGTGCAGGACCCGCTGCTCGCCCTCGGTGATGTCCTGGAGGTCGTACGTCTGTCCCGTGGACCTGCCCAGCCCTCCGGGATACGTGCCGAACGCCTCACGCGTGACCGGCGGCACCGACAGCTCGTCGTCGCCCCACGCGAGCGCGAGCGACTCGAGCTTCGCGACGGCCTGCTTGAGCGGCTTGGGCTTCACGTCCGGCCCGAGCACCCCCGCGAGTGTGGCCAACGCCACGGGCTCGGTGTCCGCGCCCAGCACGACCAGGCCCTCGAGCACCGCGAGCGTGAACGTGTCGAGGTCCTCGCAGGCGCGCGCGATCGACGCCCTGGTGCCGACCCGCGTCGCGAGGACGGACATATCGGCAGGTGGGGGCGTTGCCAGGTCAGGACGCGCGCGCAGCAGTGCCACGAGAGCGGCGTCGTCCCTGGCGCGCAGCCAGTCGGCGAGAGTGATGCCGGACATTCTCACCACGGTATATGGGCCGGTGGAGTACTCGTCGTGCTCTGTCACACTTGTGCCCGTTCACCAGGCATCACCGAGGAGGAGATCGTGGCGAAAGGACGCCCTGGACGGGTCGACCCGCACTGGCCGGAGGGCCCCGACGGTGGCCACCCCGTCACCGAACTGACCAGCGACACCCAGGGTGCGCTCTCCCCGTTCGGCACGGTGACGTTCCCGCTGCCGGTGGAGGACCTCGGCTACACGCACCCGGTCACCGAGATCAACAAGTCCTGACCCCCTGCTTGTTTTACGCACGCGGGGCCCTTTCGTACTCTCAGAGTGAACGAAAGCTCCCCGCGTGCACTGTCAGAGCGGTCTTAACTCTGTCGAGTCGCGTGCGTACCGCAATGGGGCCGGGGATAGGCTCACTTCCCGCTTGAGCAGCACTTCGTGGGAGGACGACGATGCCGGTCCCCGGCCCTGGTTACTCGATCACCGTTCGTCTGGAGGCGCCGCCGTCAGCGAGCGCCGCGGGTGACCTCACCTCGGCCGTCGGCCGCGCCGGCGGGGTGATCACGGCGTTCGACGTCGTCGAGTCGCACACCGACCGCGTCGTCATCGACCTCACGTGCAACGCGCTGTCCGCGAACCACGCCAAGGACATCACCGACACGCTGGAGACGTTGCCCGGCATCGTCGTCCGCAAGGTGTCGGACCGCACGTTCCTCGTGCACCTCGGCGGCAAGATCGAGATCTCGTCGAAGGTGCCGCTGCGCAACCGTGACGACCTGTCGCGTGCGTACACGCCGGGTGTGGCTCGTGTGTGTGAGGCGATCGCCAAGAACCCGGACGACGCGCGCCGCCTGACGATCAAGCGCAACACCGTCGCGGTCGTCACCGACGGTTCGGCCGTGCTGGGCCTCGGCAACCTCGGCCCCGCCGCCGCTCTGCCGGTGATGGAGGGCAAGGCCGCGCTGTTCAAGAAGTTCGCCGGCGTCGACGCCTGGCCGGTCTGCCTGGACACCCAGGACACCGAGGAGATCATCCGCGCGGTCGAGCTCATCGCTCCCGTGTACGGCGGCATCAACCTCGAGGACATCTCCGCGCCGCGCTGCTTCGAGATCGAGGCCCGCCTGCGCGAGAAGCTCGACATCCCGGTCTTCCACGACGACCAGCACGGCACCGCGATCGTCGTGGTCGCCGCGCTGCGGAACGCGTTGCGGGTGGTGGGCAAGGACATCAAGGACTGCCGCATCACGGTGTGCGGTGTTGGCGCCGCCGGTTCCGCGATCATCCGCCTGCTGCAGGCGCAGACGCCGGGCGACATCATCGCCGTGGACGTCGACGGCATCGTGCACCGCGACCGTCCCGGCCTGGACTCGAACCTGAAGTCCATCGCCGCGTCCACCAACAAGGACAACCAGTCCGGCCGCCTGCACGACGCGCTGGTCGGCTCGGACGTGTTCATCGGCGTCTCGGCCCCGAACCTGTTCGGCGCGGAGCAGGTCGCGACCATGGCGAAGGACGCCATCGTGTTCGCGCTGGCCAACCCGGACCCGGAGATCGACCCGATGGAGGCCCAGCAGCACGCCGCCGTCGTCGCGACCGGCCGTTCGGACTTCCCGAACCAGATCAACAACGTGCTGGCGTTCCCCGGCGTGTTCCGCGGCCTGCTGGACGCGCACGCCAAGACCATCACCGACGCGATGCTGCTGGCCGCGGCCGCCGCGATCGCGGACGTGGTGGACGGCGACCGCCTGAACGCGTCGTTCATCGTCCCGTCTGTCTTCGACAACACGGTCGCTCCGGCCGTGGCGGAAGCGGTGCGCAAGGCAGCCAGCTCCTGATTTTGGGTTACGCGGGGCTCCCGCGTAACCCACGGCGTTACGCGGGAGCCCCGCGTAACGCTGGGCCGGGCATACGATCGCGGTATGACCAAGCAGTTCACCCACCTGGACTCCCACGGCGCGGCCCGCATGGTCGACGTCTCCGGCAAGGAGCAGACCACCCGGACGGCCGTGGCCACCGGAATTCTGCACACGACCGCCGAGGTGGTGGAGCTGCTGGGCGCCGACGGCCTGCCCAAGGGCGACGCCCTGGCCACGGCCCGCATCGCCGGCATCATGGCCGCGAAGCGCACGTGGGAACTGGTGCCGCTGTGCCACCCGATCTCGTTGTCGTCGGTGGTGGTGGACCTGGCTCTGGCCTCGGACTCCGTGCTGATCACGGCCACGGTCCGCACCACCGACCGCACGGGCGTGGAGATGGAGGCCCTGACCGCGGTCTCCGTGGCGGGTCTGACCCTGCACGACATGGTGAAGTCCGTCGACCCGGCCGCCTCCCTGGACGCGGTGCGCGTGGAGCGCAAGGAAGGCGGCAAGTCGGGCCTGTGGGAGCGTCCGTGAAGGCAGTGGTGATCACCGCCTCCAACCGCGCCGCCGCCGGGGTTTACGAGGACCGCAGCGGCCCGATCATCGTGTCGTGGCTTTCCGCGCGCGGGTTCTCGGTTTCGTCGTCCGTGGTCCCGGACGGGGATCCGGTCCAGGAGGCGTTGGTCCAGGCGGTCTCGTCCGGGGCTGACCTCGTGGTGACGACCGGCGGGACCGGGATCAACCCGACCGACCGCACGCCGGAAGCCACGCGTGCCGTTCTGGACTACGAGGTGCCCGGGCTCGCTGACGTCATCCGGATGTCGGGGTGGCCGCGCGTGCCGGGTTCCGTGCTGTCCCGCGGCGTGGCAGGGGTGGCGGGGCGGACGTTGATCGTGAACCTGCCCGGGTCGACCGGCGGGGTGCGGGACGGGCTGGACGTGCTCGGCACCGTCGTAGAGCATGCGCTGGACCAACTGCGTGGAGGTGACCACAAGTGAGTGTCGTGCTGAGGGCGGTCGTGACCGAGGAACCCCTCTCGGTCGAGGAGCACGCGGCGCTGGTGGCCTCTGACCGGGCCGGCGCTGTGGTGACCTTTTCCGGTGTGGTGCGGGATCACGACGGTGGGCGTTCGGTGCTGGAGTTGGAGTACCACTCGCACCCGTCTGCCGGGGACGTCGTGGCTGAGGTCGTTTCCTCGTTGGCTGCCAAGTATCCCGGGGTGCACGGGATCGCTGTGTCGCATCGGGTTGGGCCGCTGAAAATCGGCGACGTGGCGTTGGCTTGTGCGGTGGCGGCTGAGCACCGTGGGGAAGCGTTCTCGTTGTGCTCGGATCTGGTGGACGAGGTCAAGGCTCGGTTGCCGGTCTGGAAGCGGCAGGTGTTTCCCGGGGGCGAGGACGAGTGGGTCAACTGCCCCTGAGGTGAGCCGGGTGCCTCTGCCCGCGCTCCCGCCCCAAGCCGTCGCGGCGCGCTCCCGGACCCCGGAAACGCAGGCAGGGACCTCACCGCCGGGGGGTAGCGGTGAGATCCCTGGTTCCTGCACCAGCCCACGTCATCGGGACTGCGGATCAGAAGGCGATCAGATCAGGATCTTGTCGCCCGGGAAGATCAGGTCCGGGTTCGTGAGGAAGTCCTTGTTCTTCTCCACGATGGCCTGGTAGCCGCCCTCGACCTTGTTGGCCTCGGCGATCTTCGACAGCGTGTCGCCCGGCTTGATCTCGTAGTTGCCGTTCGGGTTCGACTTCGAACCCGCGACGGGCGCCGGGGCGACCGGGGCGGCGGCCTGGCGCTGCTGCGGCTGGGCCTTGCGCTGCTGCGCGGGGGCCGGGGCCGTCTTGCGGGCCTGGCCCGTGTAGGCGCCCAGCTTGGCGGTGCAGGCGGGCCACGCCTGCGGGCCCTGGCCGGCGAGGACGCGCTCGGCGACAGCGATCTGCTGCTCGCGGGAGGCGTTGGCCGGGTTGCCCTGGCCACCGTAGGCGTTCCAGGTCTGCTGCGTGAACTGGAGACCGCCGTAGTAGCCGTTGCCGGTGTTGGTGGCCCAGTTGCCACTGGCCTCGCACTGCGCGAGTGCGTCCCAGTCCAATCCAGGGGCGGCGTTGGCGGTGCCAACGGCCAGGCCCAGAGGGGCGCCGGCGATGATGCCGACAGCCGCGACCTTGGCGATAGTGCGAGCGGCGGTGGAACCCTGCTTGCCCTGCTTGCCCTGCTTGCCTCGGTTGAAAGCCATGTGCCTCTCGGTCCACCGCACCTGCGGCCAGGAACTCGGGTTCGGGGCCCGGTGTGTCCCTGCGTCCCAGTCCGGCGGTTTCTCTCGCTCGGGGTTTGTTCCGGAGGAACCCTCGGACTGGGCTCGGTGCTCGGTCCTCCGGTCTTGCTCGTGGCCGGTTCGGGCCAGCCGAGGAGCGACCGTACGTAACCGGGCGGGGGCGCACCAAACGTTTCCGACTGTGACGCGCATCACAGTAACGCTACGAATCGTTGTGCGGAGTGTACAAAACCACAGCTCAAAGGTGTCGTTATCGGTCCGTTTCCATTCTGAGATCGGCCGAGATTTATCACTCAAAGTGAGGCGTGGCTCACGTGCGTTAGGCCATCCGCGACACGCCGGACACAGACGTGAAGCCGCCCTACGATCAACCGCCTATGAGACTTCAGGCCGCCCCTGCGGGACACGCGCGCAAACCGTTGCGGCGCAACGGTTGTTCCGCCTGCTCGGGCTGGTTCCCGGGCAGGACTTCGGTGTCGAGGCCGCGACCGCGCTGCTCGGGCACCGCGCGGACGAACCGCTCCGGCAGCTCGTGGCCGCGAACCTGGTGCAGCGCAACGAGAACAGGTACAGCCTGCACGACCTCCTCCGCATGTACGCGCTGCGACTGGCCGGAGGGGAGACGAGCCGACGCACGAGGTTGCTCGACTACTACCTCCTCAACGCCGAAGCGGCCGCCAGGACCGCCAACCCGGACTTCGCGCGCCTGCCGGTGCCGGAACTCCCCGGTGATCTGCCGAAGCACGAGATCAAGACCCAGTCCGACGCGATCGCGTGGTTCGACGCCGAACGCGGCAACGTCGTCGCCGCCATCCCGCACGCGGGCCCGGCACCGGTGGCGTGGCTGCTCGCGGACATGCTGCGCGCCTACTTCTTCTTCCAGTCCTACCGCGTCGACTGGTTCGTGGCGGCCAGGGCGGGACTCGCGGCGGCGGTCGAGGCGGGCGACGTGCTGGCGCAGGCCGTGATGCACGGCAGCATCGGCCTCGCGCACTTCGCCGTGAGCGAGCTGTCCGACGCGGTCGTGGAGTTCGGCCGTGCGCGCGAGTTGCTGCGACGGCAGCCCGACGACCGGATGCTGGTGTCGTTGCTGATCAACAGCGGCATCGCGTACCAGCAACTCGGCAGGCTGAGCGAGGCGGTCGAGGCGCTGACGGCCGCACGGGAGCTGCAGCCGGAGAACGTCGCCGTGGCGTTCAACCTCGGCGGCACCTACCTCGACCTGGGCCCGCTGTCGAAGTCGCTCGCCAACGTCGAGCGCGTGCTCGAGCTCGCCGAGGCGCAGCACCTGCCGCACATGAAGTTGTACGCACTCGACGCGATCACCGAGGTTCTCACCTACCACGGGAAGTTCGACCTCGTTCAGTCGTTCCTGGACGAAGCCGCCGAGCTGCGCGGGCAGGTGCCGACCGAGCTGGCGCACCCGGTGGGAGCCGTTTCGGCGGGTGTCATGGTCACCATGCACGAGGGCAGGACGAAAGAGGCGCTACAGGCGTGGCTCCAGGGCCTGAAGGTCGCCCAGGACGGCAACCTCCAGCGGGAGGAGGCCGACCTCCACGACTCGATCGGCGACGCGCACCGCGAGCTCGGTGACCTCGACCAGGCGTTAGCCGCTCATCGCGAAGGGCTCGCGATCAGCGTCAGGAACGGCTACGTGCGCGGAGAGATGGAGAACCTGGCCGGGCTCGCCGCCGACCACCACGCCGCCGGTGAGCTGCAGGAGGCGTTGGAGCTGGCTCTGCGGGCCAGGGAACGCGCGGAAGCGAACGAACTGCGGGTGCGCGCCGTCCGCGTGCTGATCGTCCTCGCCCGCGTCCACCGCTCACTCGGCGACCACGCCGCCGCCGACCAGACCGCACGGGAGGCTCAGGCGCTCGCCGAGGAGACCGAGTGCCACCTGTGGGACCGTGAACTGCGGGAGGTGCTCGCTCAGCCGCCCGCGAACGGCGGCAGCACGTCCAGCTGAGCACCGGCGGGCACGCGCGTCGACGTGTCCCGCACGGCGACACCGTCGAGCAGGAAGCTGGACGCCGCGAGGACCTTGCCGAGCTTGTCGCCGTGTCGTTCGCCGATCGTGCTGACGACGAGCGCCACGGTGGGCTCCGAGGTGTCCAGCAGCAGGTCCTCGTCGGCCACCCCGGCCGCTGCCCGCGCGCCCGCGAAGTAGCGGATCCTCACGGCGACGGTCACTGTCATCCTCCGATGGCGCTCATGGGGCGGTCGGGCTGGTGGAAGCCCGCGGTGTTGATGCCGTGACCGGCTGCCTTGGCCCACATCGTGGCGCGCCAGGCGTCGGCGATGGCCGAGTCGGGGCTGCCGTCGCGCAGCAGCGTGCGCAGGTCGGTCTCGCCCTGGCTGAACAGGCAGTTGCGGATCTGGCCGTCCGAGGTGAGCCGGGTCCGGTCGCAGGCAGCGCAGAACGGCCTGGTCACCGACGCGATCACGCCCACGACCGACGGGCCGCCGTCGACGAGCCAGCGTTCGGCGGGAGCACCGCCGCGAGGGGTTTCCTCGGGCGCGAGCGTGTACGCGGACGAGAGCTTCGTGAGGATCTCATCGGCCGTGACCATGTTCGTGCGCGTCCAGCCGTGTTGCGCGTCCAGCGGCATCTGCTCGATGAACCGCAGCTGGTAGCCGTTCTCGACGCAGAACCGCAGCAGCGGCACGGCCTCGTCGTCGTTCACACCGCGCATCAGCACGGAGTTGACCTTCACCGGCTCCAGCCCCGCCTCGCGGGCGGCGTCGAGGCCGTCCAGCACGTCGGTGATGCGGTCGCGCCTGGTCAGCGTGGCGAACCGGTCCGGGTCGAGGGTGTCCAGCGAGACGTTGATCCGGTTCAGGCCGGCGGCCTTGAGCGACTTCGCCCGCCGCGACAGCCCGATGCCGTTCGTGGTCATCGACATGCGCGGGCGCGGCTCCAGCTCGGCCGTGGCGGCGATGACCTGCTCCAGGCCACGGCGCAGCAACGGCTCGCCGCCGGTGAAGCGGATGTCGGTGACGCCGAGGTCGACGACCGCGATCCGCATGAGCCGGATCAGCTCGGCGTCGGTGAGCAGCTCGTCCTTCTGCAGCCAGTCGAGGCCCTCGGCGGGCATGCAGTAGGTGCAGCGCAGGTTGCAGCGGTCGGTGAGGCTCACGCGGAGGTCCGTCGCCACCCTGCCGAACCTGTCGACGAGCAGCGGCGTGTCAGGCCGTGCGGACGCGTCGGGCGTGCCGCGCACGATCGGTAGTCCCAAGTCCACTGCTGTCACCTTATTTAGGGTAATGAACAACCCGTTGTGGATGACTCCAAGAACGAGGTTTCTCACGTTCCGCCCGTTTGGAGCACAGTCACAAGGAATTGTCTTAGCAGCTAAGATGTTCGACATGGAACCTGAGGCGCTGGAGAGGTTCACCTGGTACATGCGGGAGCACAGTGCGCTCACGATCATGTTCCACACGAAGGTCGCCGAGCAGATGGGCCTGTCCGCGACCGACGAGAAGTGCCTCGATCTCGCCATACGGGCGGAAGGGCCGCTCACCGCGGGCCGGCTCGCCGAGCTGTCGGGCCTCTCCACCGGTGCCGTCACGGGGGTCATCGACCGCCTCGAACGTGCCGGATATGTCCGTCGTGTCCGTGACCCGCACGACCGCCGGAAGGTGTTGGTCGAGGTCACGCCCGCGGAGTTCGTGAAGTTCGGTCACCTGTTCGAGAAGGCCCAGGCCAGCCTCGTCGAGGTCCTCGACCACTTCGACGCCGACGAACTCCAGGTGATCGAGCGTTATCTCAAGCTCCAGGTCGAGACGTTCCGCAAGCGCGTGATCGATACTTAGGTCCATGTGGCACTACTTGATGGACATGGACGGCGTCCTCGTGCACGAGGAGCACCTCATCCCCGGAGCGGACGAGTTCGTCGCGGAGCTGCGCTCCTCCGACACCCCGTTCCTCGTGCTCACCAACAACTCCATCTACACGCCACGAGATCTGCGCGCGCGGCTGCAGCGCACCGGCCTGGACATCCCGGAGAAGTCCATCTGGACGTCCGCGCTGGCCACGGCCAAGTTCCTCGACTCGCAGCGCCCGAACGGCTCGGCGTTCGTGATCGGCGAAGCGGGCCTGACCACCGCGCTGCACGAGATCGGCTACGTGCTGACCGACCGCGACCCGGACTACGTGGTGCTCGGCGAGACCCGCACCTACAGCTTCACCGCGATCACCAAGGCCATCCGCCTGGTCGAGGAGGGCGCGAAGTTCATCGCGACCAACCCCGACGCGACCGGCCCGTCGCGCGAGGGCTCGCTGCCCGCGACCGGCGCCGTGGCGGCGTTGATCGAGCGCGCCACCGGCCGTGAGCCCTACTACGTGGGCAAGCCCAACCCGTTGATGATGCGGTCGGCCCTGCGCGCGCTGGGCTCGCACTCCGAGAACGCTCTCATGATCGGCGACCGCATGGACACCGACGTGCGGTCGGGCCTGGAAGCGGGTCTGTCGACCATCCTCGTGCTGTCCGGGATCTTCACCTCCGAGCACGCCGAGATGTACCCGTACCGGCCGACGCGCGTGCTGAAGTCGATCGCCGAGCTCGTCGGTCACTCTCAGGACCCGTTCGGCGACTGGACTGACCACTGACGCGCGAGGATCCATCACCTATCGTCGCGGAGGTGGACACGGACCGACGCTCGATGTACGTCGTGGGTGACGTGCACGGGCACCTCGCCGAACTGACCAGGGCCCTGCACGTCGCCGAGCTGTGCGACGAGGAGGGGCACTGGACGGGTGGCGAGGCCGAGCTGTGGTTCCTCGGCGACTTCGTCGACCGCGGCCCCGACGGCGTGGGCGTGATCGACCTGGTGATGCGCCTCGGCGAGGAGGCGGCGCAGGCGGGTGGCTCGGTCAACTCGCTGATCGGCAACCACGAGGTGCTGCTGCTCGGCATGTACCGGTTCGGCGACGAGCAGGTGCCGGACAGCATGGGGCCGCGGTCGTTCGCGCGCAGCTGGCTGCTCAACGGCGGGCTGCGCAGCGACCAGGACCGGCTGACCGACGCGCACGTCGAGTGGCTCACCAGCAGGCCCGTGCTGAAGCTGCGCGACGACCACCTGCTGATGCACTCCGACACGGCGGCCTACCTCGAATGGGGGTCCTCGATCGAGGAGGTCAACGAGGCGGTTCGCCAGGTGCTCAAGGGCGACGACCTCGTCGACTGGTGGGAGTGCTGGCGCAAGATGACGACCCGGTACGCGTTCCGCGGTCCGCAGGGGCCGGAAATCGCAGACGAGCTGCTGGCGACCCTCGGCGGCAGCAAGATCGTGCACGGCCACAGCGTCATCGCTGATCAACTCGGGGTGCCTCCGGACCAGATCGACGGGCCCCTGGTGTACGCCGACGGCAAGGTCCTGGCGATCGACGCGGGCCTCTACAGCGGCGGTCCGTGCCTGGTCGTCCCCTTGCCATACGCCGAAGCCTGACTACGGTCTGGTGGATGACCGCCAGCTACTCCTCGGGCACGTCCGCCGCCCCGCTGCTGGGCGACACGATCCACGCGAACTTCGCAGCGACCGTCGCGCGCTTCGGTGACCGCGAGGCACTTGTCGACAAGGCCACAGATCGCCGGTGGACGTACGCGGAGTTGTCGGCGGAAGTCGACAAAGCGGCAGCCGGGCTGGTGACGCTCGGCGTGCGCAAGGGCGACCGGGTCGGCATCTGGGCACCGAACTGCGCGGAGTGGGTCTTCGTGCAGTACGCGACAGCCCGGATCGGCGCGATCCTGGTCAACGTCAACCCGGCGTACCGCGTGCACGAGCTGGAGTACGTGCTGAACCAGGCTGGCATCCACACGCTGGTCTCCGCGCGCTCGTTCAAGACCTCGGACTACGCGGGCATGATCGAGGAGGTCCGCCCGCGCTGTCCGTCGTTGCGCCACGTCGTGTTCGTCGACGATCCACAGTGGACCGGCAGTGAGATCCCGGACACCGAGCTGGACCGCGACGACCCGATCAACATCCAGTACACGTCCGGCACCACGGGATTTCCCAAGGGCGCAACGCTTTCGCACCACAACATCCTCAACAACGGTTACTTCGTCGGCGAGCTGCTGAGCTACACCGAGAACGACCGCATCTGCGTGGTCCCGCCCTTCTACCACTGCTTCGGCATGGTCATGGGCAACCTCGCCGCGACCAGCCACGGCGCGTGCGTCGTGATCCCGGCCCCGGCATTCGACCCGGCGAAAACCCTTGCGGCGGTTCAGGAAGAGCGCTGCACCAGCCTGTACGGCGTGCCGACGATGTTCATCGCGATGCTCGACCTGATCGACGACTACGACCTGTCGTCGTTGCGCACGGGCATCATGGCTGGCTCGCCCTGCCCGGTCGAGGTGATGAAGCAGGTCGTCGAACGGATGGGCATGCGCGAGGTGTCGATCTGCTACGGCATGACCGAAACCTCCCCGGTGTCAACGCAAACACGCGTCGACGACTCCCTCGACCGTCGTGTCGGGACGGTCGGCAGGGTCGGCCCGCACCTGGAGGTCAAGATCGTCGATCCGGACACGGGCCTCACGGTCCCGCGCGGGGTGCCGGGGGAGCTGTGCACGCGCGGTTACTCCGTCATGCTCGGCTACTGGGAGGAGCCGGAGAAGACGGCGGAGGCGGTCGACCGGGCGGGCTGGATGCACACCGGCGACCTGGCGGTGATGGACGACGACGACTACGTGAACATCACCGGCCGCATCAAGGACATGGTCATCCGTGGCGGCGAGAACATCTATCCGCGCGAGATCGAGGAGTTCCTCTACACGCACCCGGACGTGCTCGACGCGCAGGTGATCGGCGTGCCCGACGCCAAGTACGGCGAGGAGCTCATGGCGTGGGTGCGCCTGCGGGAGGGCGTCTCGGGGTTGACCGCCCAGGCCGTGCGGGAGTTCTGCACCGGGAAGCTGGCGCACTACAAGATTCCGCGGTACGTGCACGTCGTCGAGGAGTTCCCGATGACGGTCACGGGCAAGGTCCGCAAGGTGGAGATGCGGGCGAAGGCCGTGGAACTGCTGGAGCTGGACGACAGCACCGAGCACGCCTGAGCGGGTTGTCGGAAGTTGTGTCCGCAACTCGCTGGGCAGGACCACGTCCGCTTCGCCTGGTAGGCCCGGCCTGTGCGCGTTGCGAGGTGGATGAAGGAACCCTTCATCCACCTGGGGTGGATGAAGGAACCCTTCATCCGCAACGTGGGAGGCTGCGAGCCCGGAGGTTGTGGACAGGAGACTTGGCCAGGTGCCTAGGACGGCAGCTTCGGCTCGATCGCCGTCATCACGGCCTCAGCGATCTCGCACGCCCTGCCACCTGCATCGGTGAGCATCTGGGCGGAGGTCAGGTCGCCGGAGTGAGTCAGCACGACACCGCACGTGCCCCGACCGGCGCTGTTCTCCGCCAGCACGCCGGAGTGGCTGCCGATGGTGATCGGTGAGGTCTTGAGCCCGTCCGGCTCGGCGAGGTACTGCGCGGGCGTCATGCCGTCGCGAACGCTGATCATCAGCGGGCCGGAGTCGTCGGAGAGCCAGAAGCAGCTGGAGGCGTTGGCGTAGCCGTTGTAGAAGCGGTGCTCGGTGAGGAGGGCCGGGTCGAACAGCCGGCACGCGGGCGTGTCCGAGGGCGGCGTGGTCGACGGCACGACGAGGGGCTCGATCGGTTTGATCTCAGGCCCTGCGAACGCGCAGCCGGAGAGCCCGAGGGCGGTGACGAGCACAACGAGGCGCGGAGTGTTCACGGAGCGAAATCGTTCCGTGAGTCAACTGTCCCCGCAGCTCACGAAGGGGTGAAAGGACCCTTGTGGACGGAGTGTGACGGGCGCAACATCGGTGGATTCCGCCAAAAGGAGGCGCGCATGCTCACCGCCACGAAAACCACCACGATGCTGCCCGTCGAGGACGCCGAGCGCGCCGGGCGCTTCTACTCGGACATGCTCGGCCTGAAGCCCGTCGCCACCGGCGCGGACGGCACGCGGATCTTCGAGCTCGGCCAGGGCGACTCGCTGGGTCTGATGCCCGCGGAGAAGGGCGCTCAGACCGCGCACACCGTCCTCAGCTTCGAGGTGCCGGACCTCGAGGGAGAGATCCGCGAGCTCGAGGGCAAAGGCGTGCGCTTCGAGGACTACGACATGCCCGACCTCAAGACGGTCAACCACATCGCGACCATGGGCAACGAGCGCGCGGCGTGGTTCTGCGACACCGAGGGCAACATCCTGTGCCTGCACGAGCTGACGGGCGACGGAGCCTGACGGCCGTGCCACCGAGTGGTCTCCCGCTCCTCGCCCCCGACGAGGAGCGGGGGACCCTCACGGCACCTCGACGATCTCCTTGCCCAACGGCACCAGCGAGACCTTCACCAGCTTGAAGTTGGCGACGCCGAGCGGGATGCCGATGATCGTCACGCACAGCGCGATGCCGGTGACGATGTGGCCGATCGCGAGCCAGAAACCGGCGACGACGATCCAGATGACGTTGCCCAGCAACGATCCGGTGCCCGCGCCCGGCTTGTCGACGACCTCGCGCCCGAACGGCCAGAGCGCGTAGTTCGCGATCCGGAACGACGCGATGCCCCACGGGATCGTGATGATCAGGACGCAACAGATGAGGCCGGCGACCGCGTAGCCGACGGCCATCCAGAACCCGGCGAGCACGAGCCAGATCACGTTCAGGATGAGGCGCATACCTTCAATCTAAGCTCACGCCATGAAGTGGGGTGTGATCGCTACAGGCGGTATCGCGCAGACCGTGACCGCCGACATGCTGAAGGTCGAGGGCGTGCAGGTCCTCGCGGTGTCCTCGCGTGACGAGAGCAGGGCGCAAGCGTTTGCCGAGCGGTTCGGCATCGAGCGCGCGTACGGCGACTACCACGACCTTCTCGCTGATCCCGACGTCGAGGTCGTGTACGTCGCGACCCCGCACGGGCAGCACCACGAGGTCACGCTCGCCGCTCTCGACGCCGGGAAGCACGTGCTGTGCGAGAAGGCCTTCGCGCTCACGGTCGCCCAGGCCGAGGAGATGGTCGCCAAGGCGAGGGAGAAGAACCTCTTCCTGATGGAGGCCATGTGGACGCGGTTCAACCCGTTGGTTCGCAAGGTTCACGAGGCCATCCGCGACGGTGAGATCGGCGAGGTCCGGTCCCTGCGCGCGACCTTCGGCTTCTCGCTCGACTTCGACCCCGACCACCGGCTCTGGGCCAAGGAGGCGGGTGGCGGCGCGCTGCTCGACCTCGGCGTCTACCCGGTTGCGCTCGCGCACATGCTGCTCGGCGTGCCGCTGGAGGTCAGGGCGTGGGGAGGCAAGGCACCGTCCGATGTGGACTCCGACGCGGGTCTGCTGCTCGGGTATCCCGGCGGCGCCCACGCGTTGCTGAGCTGCTCGCTCGTCGCGGACCTCGGCTGCACGGCGGACATCGTCGGCACCAAGGGCAGGATCGACATCGCCGAGCCGATGTTCGCGGCCACCAAAGCGACGATCAACGGCGTCGAGCACACGATCGAGGACGGCGGCTACACGCACCAGATCCGCGCGGTCGAGGAGTGCGTGGCCGCCGGTCTGACGGAGAGTCCCGCGATCACGTGGCAGAACACGCTGGAGGTCATGCGCACGTTGGAGGAGGCGCTGGGCCAGATCGGCGTGAGCTACGCGGACGTCGTCAAGTAGATCAACGCCACGTTCAGCACCACCACAGCGAACACCACCGCGGAAGCGGCAACGGTGACCGAGCGCCGGTTCGTGTACGAGCCCATCAACGGCCGGCGCGCGGTCAGCCACACCAGCGGCACCAGGGCGAACGGGATGCCGAACGACAGCACGACCTGGGACAGCACCAACGCGAACGTCGGGTCGACCCCGAACGCGAGGATCACCAGTGCGGGCACCAGAGTGACGATTCGCCTTGCCAGTAAAGTAATCCGCACCCGCAGCAGGCCGTCCATCACGACGGCACCGGCGTAGCAGCCGACCGCGGTGGACGCGAAACCCGAAGCCAGCAAACCGAAGGCGAACAACAGCGCGATCCCGCCGCCCAGCTGGGTGCCGACCGCCGCGTGCGCTCCTTCCAGCGTGTCCACCCCATCGCGACCCTGCAGCGAAGACGCGGCGACGAGCAGCATCGCCATGTTCACCGCACCGGCGAGCAGCATCGCGACCACGACGTCGACCTTCGTCGCGCCGAGCACCGACGGGTTCCTGCCGTGCCGGTCGCGGGCCAATGCGGAGTGCAGGTACACCGCGTGCGGCATCACGGTCGCGCCGAGCATGCCCGCCGCGAGCAGCACGCTGTCCGCGCCGTCGAACCGCGGCACCACACCCGCAACGGCCCCGGAAACCGACGGCGGTGACACGAAGAGCCCCGCCATGAACCCGACGGCGATCACGACCAGCATCGTGGTGATCACGCGCTCGAACGGCCGTTGCCCGCGCTTGTCCTGCACCAGCAACAACACCGTCGACACCACACCGGTGATCACGCCACCGAGCAGCAGTGGCAGGTCGAAGAGGATCGCCAGCGCGACGGCACCGCCGAGCACCTCGGCCAGGTCGGTCGCCATCGCGACGACCTCCGCCTGGCCCCAGTACGCGAGCCGCACCGGCCGCGGCAGGTGATCGCGCACCGCCTCCGGCAACGACTGCCCGGTGACCAGACCCAGCTTCGCCGACAGGTACTGCACGAGCCCCGCCATCACGTTCGCGACGACGAGCACCCAGACCAGCAGGTACCCGAACCGCGCGCCGGCCGCCGTGTTGGTGGCCACGTTGCCGGGGTCGACGTACGCGATCGCGGCGACGAACGCCGGCCCGAGCAACGCCGCACCCGTGCGCAGGCGCGTGCTGACAGCGACCACCGGACACCCCCTTGTTGCAAACCTATCGCAACAAGCGCCCGGCTTGGGGAACGCGGGGGCCCCGCGTTCCCGGCGTCAGGCCTCCAGCGTCGCCCTCGCGACCGTGACGACCGCGTCGATCGCGCTGTCGAGATCGCCGCTCGGCATCAGCAGGTGGCTCAGGGCGAGCCGCACGGTCGTCTCGGCCGTGAGCCGCACGTGCCTGCCGGGGAAGTGTTCGCTGAGGTGCCGCTCGACGACCTCGGTCGCGTGGAACAGCACGGGGTGGCCGCGGGTCGTCAGGAACGGCAGCAGGTCCTCCGCGTCCTGCCCGGTCAGCACGGCGGAGACCAGCCGGTCCTTCTCGGTCTGCTCGAAGGTGAAGCGGAACGCCGACCGCATCGCCTGCCACGGGTCCGGGTCCTGCTTCAGGCGCGTCACGATGCCGGAGAGGTACTCGTCGGTCCGGTGGGCCGCGACGGCCTGGACGAGCCCCTCCTTGTTGCCGAACTCGTTGTAGACGGTCTGCCTGCTCACCCCGGCGCGACTGGCGACCTCGATCATGCGCAGCCCGTGGAACCCGTGGGCGGCAAGGAGGTCGGCTGCCGCGTCCACCAAGAGCTCGGTGATGTCACTCACGCTCCCACCTTTACACAGTTACAGCTTTTGTAAAGACGTAGAGTTGATTTCTGTGCCGTTCACCGTGGGCTTCGACCTCGACATGACCCTCATCGACCCGAGACCCGGCATGGCGGCCGTGATGAACGAGGTGGGCGCGCGCACCGGCCATCAGCTCGACGGCGAGCACTTCGCGGCGAACCTGGGCCCGCCCCTCGACATGATCTACCGCGAGATGGGCGTGCCGGAGGACGAGGTCCCGGACATGGTGTCGCTCTTCCGCGCGCTCTACCCGGACGTCGTGATCCCGGCGACGGTCGCGCTGCCCGGCGCGGCCGCCGCGTTGCAGTGCGTGCGGGAGCTCGGCGGCCAGACCATGGTCGTGACGGGCAAGTACCGCAAGAACGCCGCGCTGCACCTGGAAGCGCTGGGCTGGGAGGTCGACCACCTCTACGGCGAGCTGTGGTCGACGGGCAAGGCCGAGTCGCTGAAGCTGCACGGCGCCGCGATCTACGTCGGTGATCACATCGGCGACATGCGCGGGGCCGCGGCGGCCGGTGCGCTGGGCGTCGGCGTGGTGACAGGGCCCTGCTCGCGTGAGGAGCTCGCCGGGGCGGGTGCCGCGGTCGTCCTGGAGGACCTGCGGGAGTTCCCGGAGTGGCTCAGGACCTCTTCTGGCGTGCTTTCCTGATCACCGCGATGATTCCGAGACCCAGGCCGACGGCCGGCAGGTAGGTCGCGATCACGTTCAGCCACACCGGCAGGTCGCTGTGGCCCGTGGCGAAGAGCACGAAGACCGCGATGATCGCCAGTACGCCCACGGCGAACAGGCCGATGGCCAGCGGCATCAACTTCGGAGCGGTCATACCGGCAGGGTAGTCGCGCTAACGGAGGTGCCTTCCGCCTGGTCTTCTCGCTAGTCTGGTGGGACGCGTCCTGGGTGCGCCCACGGGCGCGTTCGTTGTGCTTCAAGCTAGGGAATGGTGAGCGCGGTGCCGACCGGCAAGGTCAAGTGGTACGACACGGAGAAGGGCTTCGGGTTCGTCACCCAGGACGGTGGCGAGGACGTCTACGTCCGCAAAGCCGCGCTGCCCCCCGGCGTCACCGGTTTGAAGGCCGGTCAGCGCATCGAGTTCGGCATGGCGGAAGGCCGTCGTGGTCCGCAGGCGCTGTCGGTGCGCCTGATCGACCCGCAGCCGTCGGTCGCCGAAGCGCGCCGCCGTCCCGCGGAGGAGCTGCACGGCCTGATCGAGGACATGATCAAGCTGCTGGAGAACAAGGTGCAGCCCGACCTGCGCCGCGGCCGCTACCCGTCGGACAAGAAGAGCATGAAGCTCGTCGCCGAGGTCGTCCGGGCGGTGGCGCGGGACCTCGATCCGTAAAAAGATCGTCCGCATGTCTGAAGCGGATCATCTGGCTGCGGATCGGATCGTCGAGTTCCTCTACGAGGTCGGCCAGCTCAAGCGCCTGCCCAGGGCGGGGTGGCTGTTCGCCGGGGTGCAGAACCCCGAGTCGGTGGCCGCCCACTCGTTCCGGGTGGGCGTTCTGGCGTACGCGATCGCCGTGCAGGAGGGGGCGAACCCGGACCGGGCGGCGACGCTCGGCCTGTTCCACGACGTGCCCGAGGCGCGCATCGGCGACATCCCGTACGTCGGCAAGCTCTACCTCGACGTGAAGATGCCGCCCGAAGCCGTGGCCGCCGACCAGGTCCGGCACCTGCCGCCGCCTCTCGCCGCGCACATCGAGCAGCTGATCGCCGAGCACGAGTCGGCCAAGAGCGACGACTTCACGCCGGAGGCGCGCTGCTCGCGTGACGCGGACAAGCTCGAACTGCTGTTGCAGGCCAGGGAGTACCAGGCCGCCGGGGTCACGAAGATGGACCGCTTCATCCAGACCATGCGGGCGTCGGTGGTCACCGACACCGGCAAGGCGTTGATGGAGTCGGCGCTGAAGATCGTTCCCAGCGAGTGGTGGGAAGCGTTCGGCAGGCGTTAGCCGGTGACCTCGACGGCCCAGAAACCGCGCAGCAACGGCTCACCGGTCTGCATGACCGCCGCGGCCGCCTCGTGGATCTCGATGCCCAGCAGCTGGTCGGTCTTGTTCGGCAGGGCGAGCGTGTAGGTGAAGTCCTCGCCCTTGCCGAGCAGGTTGGTGCCCGAGGTCCTCTCCTGGCCGTTCGCCTCCCGGTAGAGGAACACGGCTTCCCAGATCCCGTTCGCGATCTGGCCGTCGACCGAGATCTGCACGACCTTGCCCGCGGGGACCTTGAGCCGCGCCGGCTTGCCCCGCTCCGCGCAGTTGTCGCCGTTGAGGTCGCAGTAGACCGCCGGTTCGACCCGGATGGTCTTGCCGTTCGCGTAGAACGTGACCTCGGGGTAGTGGCGGGGCAGCGCGCACCCCGTCAGCACGAGAACGCTGGCGGCCAGGACAGAAGCAAGTCGACGCACGTCAGGCAGCCTACGGGGTCGCGGGAGTCGGCCTGCGGACGAGCCTGTGCAACGACGTTCCGTTGCGGTACATCCACGTCTGCGCCAGGCCCACCGCGAGCAGCACGGCGAGCACCAGGAAGCCGACCCAGAACGTCGCGGGCAGCAGCACGCCGAGCGCACCGCCGAAGACCCACGCGAGCTGCAGGATCGTCTCGGAACGGCCGAACGCCGACGCGCGTGACTCCTCCGGCAGGTCGTCCTGGATCACCGCGTCCAGGCTGACCTTCGCGAGCGACGACGCCGTGGCGCCCAGCAGACCGACGATCGCCGCGGTGACCAGGCCCGGCAGCGCGGCGGCGACGATCGTGGCCACCAGTGCCGTGGCGACGCAGGCGATGACCACCTCGTCCGGTTTGCCGAAGTGCTGGCGCGCGCCGATCGCGTTGCCGAGGAAGCTGCCCGCCCCCGCGGCACCGGCGATCACGCCGAGCAGCAGCAGTTGCCGCACCGCGTCGCCCTCGGTCTCCGCGCGGACCACAAAAGCCGCGAACAGCGTGAGGAAACCGGTCAGCATGCGGATGGAACCGTTGCCCCACAACGCGACGACGATGTGCCGCGACATGGGTTGCTTGGCGGACCTGGACCTCAGCGTCGCCGGGACCTCGCCCTCGGTCACCTCGACCCACGACGGGATCTTCATGCACAGCCACGCGTTCACCAGGCACAGCGCCGCGGTGAACCACAGTGCGCCCGGTGAGCCGAACACCTTCGCGAAGCCCGCTGCGAACGCACCGAACACCGCGCCCGCCGCGAGACCGAAGACCGTCATCCTGGCGTTGGTCTTGGACAGCGTGATCTCCGGCGGCAGCACGCGCGGGGTGATCGCGGACTTGAGGACGGTGAACGACTTGGACAGCACCATGCTGCCGAGCGCGGCCGGGTACAGCAGCCAGTTGTCGAAGTTCAGCGCCATCACGACCGACAGCACGATCCGCAGCACGCACGACGCCGCGAGCGCGAGCCTCCGTCCACGCTGGATCCTGTCGAGCAACGGCCCGATGACCGGTGCGATCAACGCGAACGGCGCGACCGTGATCAGCAGGTACAGCGCGACCTTGGTCTTGGACTCCGCACTGGCCGCGCTGAAGAACAGCGTGTTCGCCAGCGCCACGGCCATCGCCGCGTCGGCGGCGTAGTTCATCATCACCGCGTAGGTGACCGACGACATGCCGGACTTCTTCGCACCGTCGGCGTGGGCCGCGCGCCGGAACGCCGCGACCGCCTGCTGCGAGAGCTGCTTGCTGCGGAACCACGCGACGCGGGTGACCGTGAGCTTCTTCGGCGGCTTGGGCGTCGGCGTCGTCTGCTGATCTTCGTTCGGCAGCGGCCGGGTGTTCTGAGGGCGCCGCGGCGGGGGCTGGAAACCGTGTTCGGACGCGGTTCCGCGACGTTCCCGCGGCTGGTACTCGTCGTCCTGCCACGGGTAGCGCTTCGGAGTCGGTTCGTCACTCCACCCGCGGTCGCCCGTCACACACTAATCCTGCCCCATTCCGTTGAACCTCACTCGGAAGATGGTCGGCCAGTTCTTGCCTGTGACCAGGAACTCGTTGGTGCCCGGGACGTGCGCGATGCCGTTGAGGACGTCGACGTTCTCGCCGGTCGGCTTGAGCGTGGACAGGTCGTAGGTGTTGGTCACCTGACCGTTCGCGGGATCGATGCGGACGATCTCGTCGGTCTTCCACACGTTCGCCCACACCTTGCCGCCGACGCACTCCAGCTCGTTCAACTGAGTCAGCGGCTGGCCGTTGCGGGTGACCTGGACGTTTCCGGTCTCGTTGAACGACTTCGGGTCGCGGAAGGTCAGCTTCGCGCTGCCGTCGCTCATGATCAGCCGCTGACCGTCGTCGCAGATGCCCCAGCCCTCGCCCTCGTAGCTCACGCGGCGGACCTCGTTCAGCGTCTTGCGGTCGCGTTCGATCGCCACGCCGTTGCGCCAGGTGATCTGCCAGATGGTGTCGCCGAGGACCGTGATGCCCTCGCCGAAGAAGTCCGGTGGAAGATCGACTTTCTTCTGCACGTTCCCGCTCGACGGGTCGAGCGCGCGCATCGACGACTGACCAACCAGGCCGGTGCCCTCGTAGAGGACGCCGTCGACCAGTTCCAGCCCCTGGGTGAAGGCCGCTGTGTCGTGCGGGATCTTCTGCAGGACTTCTACCTGCGGTTTTGCTTCTTGCTGGGTCGAGCAGGCGGCCAGAACCGCGACGAGGACCAGCCAGACGGGTGAGCGCACCCAACGGAGGGTGGCACGAGTTTTCGTCCCGGCGAAGACCTGCGGCACAATTCACGACGTGACCGCGACTGAGATGCTCCTCGACGCCGTTGATCTCGCCCGCGCCGCTGCGCAGGAAGAGGCAGGTGTGGAACGCGTCGGCGCTCACGTCGGGGTGCACGGCGAGGACGAGTACTCCGTCACGCACCTGTTCGAGGCCGAGCACGCGGGCTACCGCGGCTGGAACTGGGCGGTGACCGTCGCGTACGCGGGCGAGGGCACGCCGGTGTCGATCAGCGAGGTCGTGTTGCTGCCCGGTCAGGACGCCCTGGTCGCGCCGGAGTGGGTGCCGTGGAGCGAGAGGGTCCGCGCCGGCGACCTCGGCGTCGGCGACCTGCTGCCGCCCCGCGAGGACGACCCGCGCCTGGTCGAGGCGTACGTGCAGTCCGACGACCCCGCGGTCGAGGAGGTCGCGCTGGAGATCGGTCTCGGCCGCACGCGCGTGCTGTCCCGCGAGGGCCGCCTGGACGCCGCGGACCGCTGGGTCTCCTCCGACTTCGGGCCGAAGTCCGACATGGCCCGCAGCGCCCCCGCGCACTGCGGCTCGTGCGGCTTCTACACCCGCGTGGCCGGTGCCTTCGGCGCCGCGTTCGGTGTGTGCGCGAACGAGATCTCGCCCGCGGACGGCCACGTCGTGCACGTCGAGTACGGCTGCGGCGCGCACTCGCAGGCCGAGGTCGACATCAGCCCGATGGTGCCGGTCGCCGATCTGGTCTACGACGACGCGCAGCTGGACGTTCTGGACGTCTCGGAGTGACCGACCCGTTCGGCACCGAGGCCCTGCGCACCTCGGTCCTCGCCGCGTGGCGCGGGTCACCCACCCGCTTCCGCGAAGACGCGAACGCTGAAGAAGATCTTCGTCTCGGTGGCTACCGGGACCGCCTGCTCGTCGAGCTCGCCCAGAACGCCGCCGACGCGGCGGGTGCCGAGCCGGGTGTGTTGCGGATCACTCTCGTCGACGGCGAGCTGCGTGCCGCGAACACCGGCGCACCGCTGACCGCCGCAGGAGTCGCGGCGCTGGCGTCGTTGCGCGCCTCGGCCAAGGAGTCCGGGGTCGGCCAGTTCGGTGTCGGGTTCGCGGCGGTCCTGGCCGTGTCGGACGCGCCGCGCGTGGTGTCGACGTCGGGCGGGGTGGAGTTCTCCGCCGAGCGGACTCGTACCGAGGTGCCGGAGCTCGCTTCCGAGCGCGGTGGCGACGTGCCGGTGCTGCGCCTGGTGTGGCCCTGTGCCGAGTCGGTGCCGGACGGTTTCACGACCGAGGTCCGGCTGCCGCTGAAGGTCGACGTCTCGCTGGACGACCTGGCCGCCGAGGTCCCCGACCTGCTGCTGGCGCTGCCCGGTCTGCGCCGCATCGAGATCGGCTCCCAGTCGTGGGAGCGCTTCGTGACCGCGGACGGCGTGGTCACCGTCGGCTCGTCGCGCTGGCTGGTCGAACGCGCCGTCGGTGAACTCCCGGCCGAGCTGGTCCAGGGCGTCGAGCACCGTCCTCAGTGGACGGTGTCGTGGGCGTACCCGCTGGACGGCCCGCTGGGCGAGGACGTGCTGCACGCACCGACCCCGACCGACGAGCGCCTGTCCCTGCCGGCCCGCCTGATCGCGACCCTGCCGGTCGAGCCGTCGCGCCGCCGGATCCTGCCGGGCGCCGCCGCCTGGTCGGTGCTGGACGCCGCCGCTGAGCTGTACCCGTCGCTGATCGCACGGGTCCCCGCCGTGGAGCGGACCGCGCTGGTGCCGCTGCCGGGCTTCCCGCTGTCCGAAGTGGACGACCGGCTGCGCACCGCCGTGCTGCGGTCGTTGCGTGCCGCTTCGTGGCTGCCGCTGGCCTCGGGTGAGTGGATCGCGCCAGCGCGTGCCCGCGTGCTGGACGTCGGCTCGGAGGAGCTCGTCGAGCTGGTCGAGGACGCGTTGCCCGGCCTGCTGGACGCCGAGCTGTCGGCACCGGTGCACGCGAAGGCGTTGGCGGCGCTGGAAGTTCCGCGGGTGTCTGTGGCCGAGGTGGTCGCCGCACTGGCCGGGGTTTCGGGCGATCCGGGCTGGTGGCGAGAGGTCTACGCGGCGTTCGAGCCGTTGGCCGAGGTCGATCCGGACGTTCGTGAGGCGCTGCAGTCGCTGCCGGTGCCGTTGGCTGACGGGCGCACGGTCACCGGGCCGCGGACCACCCTGATCGCGGACGAGCCGTTGCCCGGGCTGCGGGTCGTGCATCCGGATGCGGTGCATCCGTTGCTGGTTCGGCTGGGTGCTGTCGAGGCCGGGGCTTCGGAGCTGCTGGCTGACCCCGCGCTGCGGGAGTCCGTGGCGCGGTCCGTGGAGGACGCCGAGGCCGGGCTGGACGGGTTCGACCTGGTCGAGACCGTGCTGCGGCTGGTGGACCGGGCTGGGGTTCGGGCGGGCGAGGAGCCTTGGCTCGGGGCGTTGGCGCTGCCCGATGGTTCGGGGGAGTGGCATCGGGCGGACGAGCTGCTGATGCCGGACTCGCCGCTTGTCGGTGTGGTTGAGGCTGACGCGTTCCCGTTGCTGTCCAAGGAGATCGCTGAGGCCTATCCGCGGGCTGCCCTGGTCGCTGTCGGTGTGGTCGACACGTTCTCGCTCGTTGTCGATGACGAGCCGGCCGGGCCTGATCACGATCTGCCGGACGAGTCCGCCTGGTGGGCTTCGGTGCCGGACGAGCCTCGGCGTGTTGTGGCCGTGCGTGATCTGGACCTGGTGGCGGACTGGCCGGCCGCGTTGCGGTTGCTGGCTTCGGATCCGGTCACCTGGAGGGCTGTTGCCGAGCCTGACGGGTACACCGGGTGGTGGATCGCCCGGCACGCGTCGTTGGCCGGGAAGGCTCCTCGCGAGTACCGGCTGGCAGAGGCGTCGTTGCTCGACGGGCTCTTCGATGTCGTGCCGGATTTGGAGCTGCCGGAGCACGTTCTGCGGGCGGCTGGGGTCCGGGGCCGGTTGGAGATCTGGGACGACGATGATGCCGAGTTCGTGTTGGAGCGGCTTGGTGAATCGGACCGGGTGATCGCTGACGCCGTGGTGTTGCGGGCGTACGCGGCGTTGCCCGAAGGGGATTTCGCGCCGCCTGAGCGGGTTCGGGTGCTTTCCGGGGCCGTGGCTGCGGCTGACGATGTCGTTGTGCTGGACCATCCCTGGTTGCTCGGGGTGGTGCCTGCGTCTCGGGTGCTGCTTGCGGACGGGTCTGAGGAGCTGGCGGATCTGTTGGATCTGGCGCTGGCTTCTGAGGAGTTCTCCGGGTCGCCTGATCATGTGGGTGAGGTTGTTCAGTGGCGGGACCTGGGGGCGGTTCGCATGGCGTGCGAACTGTTGGAGGTTGCGCTGCCGGATGGTGTTGTTGTGGTGCACGAGTCGTTGTTCGTTGATGGGCAGCGGGTTGAGTGGTGGATGGCGGATGGGGTTCCGCATGCTGCCGACACGCCTGAAGGGCTTTCGCGGGCGCTTGCTTGGGTTGCTGGGCGGTGGGGGGATCGGCACACGTTTGCTGCGTTGATCACGGATCCTTCGGCGGCTACGTTGTTGGGCTGATTTGGGGGTGCGGTGGGTTGCGTCGCCGTGTCCGGTTCCTGTTTCAAGCTTGGGGCTCTGCCCTTACCCCGCCAATCTGATCAAAGACCGGCCAGCGCCGTCTGCGGGTTGATGGCACGCCTGACGCTCCTATAGATGTCAAGCGATGGCTGCGAGGTCTTTCATGATCGCTGTGTGTGCTTCGCGGAGGATGTAGCGCTTGAGGCAGCGGAGGATGTCGCGTTTGGTGAGGCCTTGTTCGGTGCGTCGTTGCAGGTAGGCCTGGGTGCGTGGGCAGTAGCGCAGGCGGACGACGGCGACGACGTGCAGGACGCGGTTGGCTTGGCGTTCGCCGCCTTTGTTGAGGCGGTGCCGGTCGGTTCGTCCGGATGAGGCTGGGAGTGGGGCGACGCCGCAAAGTTTGGCGAAGGAGGCTTCGCTGCGGAGTCGTTCGGGGTTGTCGCCGGCGGTGACGAGGAGCTGGCCTGCGACGTCGGTGCCGATGCCGAGCAGGCGGACCAGGGTCGGGGCGGTGGCGGTGACCAGCCGGTCGAGGTGTTTGTCGAGCTGGGTGATCTGCTGGTTGAGGGCGATGATTCGCTCGGCTATGGAGCGCAGGGCGAGCATGGTGCCGTGGATGGGGTTGGCCAGCTTGGTGAGGTCGGGTTCCAGGGCGGTGCAGGC
>NZ_BBOJ01000020.1 GCF_000974445.1 Lentzea aerocolonigenes | reverse complement strand
TTCGCCGGTCGGGGCGGGAGACTTCGCGGACCTGGATTCCGTTTTGGCGCAGCGATATCGCGAGTTGTTTGCCGTAGGAGCCGGTGCCTTCGACGCCGATCTTGGCGATGGGGCCGAACCTGGTCAGCCAGCCGAGTAGTTGTGCGCAGCCGCCAGGGGTGGCAGGGAACTTGGCGTCGCCCAGGAGCCGGCCGATGTGGTCGAGTGCGGCGGCGTGGTGGGTGTCGGTGTGGGTGTCGACTCCGCCGAACACCTCACCGTGGGCGGGGGTATGGGCATCGGGCATCCTGGGGACCGCCGTCCTTGCTCGCTGGACCGTGTCGGGACGGCACGCACCGGGCTGGGCGGGACGGACAGAACAGAGATGGGTCCTGTGGCGACAGGCTCCTATCAGGTCACTTCCGCTCGCCTGGTGACGTGCACGCGAGATCACCCGAATCAGTCGACAGATCAGGCGAAGGACACCGCGGTCAGTTGGGTTGAGGGTCAGACCAGCTCAGGTGATCCCGCCACAACATCCTCTCTGTTGGGTTGGGCGGCTTGCTGTTGGGTGGGTGGTGCGGTTCGGGCGGTGTGGTCCCGTCCCAAGCCGTGCCAGGAGCGAGTCACACCCGAGGGGAGAGGTCAAGTCGCGAAAAGCGTGCGACTTGACCTCTCCCCTCGGGCGCGACAAGAGCTGTGGCACGACTCGTGACGGGACCACACCGCCGGAACCTCGCGTTTCAAGCAAGGACTGCTCGCCTTCGGCCTCGCGTCGGCTCGCCTTGAGGTGCCCGCCTTCGGCGTTAGTGCTGGTAGGTGGGGGTGATGATGGCCCTGGCCAGGGTGTGGAAGGCCAGGTTGAAGCTCACCACCGCCGGTGAGGCGTTCTCGTCCACGTCCAGCTTGTCGACGTCCACCGCGTGGACCACGAAGTAGTAGCGGTGCGGGTGGTCTCCCTTGGGCGGGGCGGCTCCTCCGAAGGCTCGGGTGCTGTAGTCCGAGCGGACGTGGAAGGCGTCGCCGGGGAGGGTGGCGTCTGAGGCGCCCGCGCCGGTGTCCAGGGAGGTGGTGGTGGCTGGGATGTTCACGGCCACCCAGTGCCAGAAGCCCGAGGGGGTCGGGGCGTCCGGGTCGTAGCAGGTGACCACGAAGCTTCGGGTTTCGGCTGGGTGGCCGGACCAGGAGAGTTGGGGTGAGGTGTTGCCGCCTTCGAAGACCTGGGCTTCCGGGAGCTGCTTGCCGTCTTCTACGTCGGTGGACGTCACTGTGAACGTGCCCACCTTCGGGAGCAGCTGGTAGGGGTCGGGAGCGACTGGACGCTCAAGGCTCATCGGAACTCCTCCGTCTTGTGATCAGTTCGAGCCTATCCCCGTGCAACCATGAGTGCCTGCGCGACGTCTTTCGCGTGGAGGGGGATTCATCGATGTCCAGGTTGCGGCTCGTTGCTGCATTTGCGTTGGTTGCCGGGATCGTGTCATGTGGACAGACGCCCGATGAGCAGCCCAGTGGTCCCGTTCTCACCACGGCGCCACCTACTACTACGTCTGCCACGCCCGAGAAGCCGAAGCGGATGTTCGAGCCGGCGTATGCATACGGAACCGTTCAGGCTCATGCTCCTGCGGTCGTGGACGGGATGGTGCCCGTCGTCACGCACATTCCAACGGACAAGCCATATGTCTTCATCACGATCGACGACGGGGCCGTGCAGCACCCGAAGGCTCGTGAGCTGATGATCGACGCCGGGGTGTGGCCGTCGGTGTTCCTCAACACGAAGTACGCGGAGGGGCACAAGGACTACTTCAAGGCCCTCCCGGTCACCGTGCACAGCCACACGTCCAACCACCCGAACCTGCTGGGCAAGCCGTACGAGTTCCAGAAGCACGAGATCTGCGGCA
The DNA here is from genome assembly GCF_000974445.1 of Lentzea aerocolonigenes. GTDB lineage: Bacteria > Actinomycetota > Actinomycetes > Mycobacteriales > Pseudonocardiaceae > Lentzea > Lentzea aerocolonigenes. The sequence goes on along the minus strand of NZ_BBOJ01000020.1, from coordinate 182,047 downwards.
ACGCGGACTTCCTGGCTCAGGACTACGGCAAGCGGCCCACGTTGTTCCGGCCGCCGTTCGGCAACTACGACGCGACCACGCGCAAGGCTGCTGCCAGTTGCGGGTTCAAGGCGCTGGTCAACTGGACCGCCGCGGTCAACGACGGGCGCGTGCAGTTCCAGCAGGGGGACAAGCTCAAGCCTGGCGACATCGTGCTGATGCACTTCCGGACGACGTTCGTCGAGGACTTCACGGCGTTCTTGAACCGGGCCAAGCAAGATGGACTCACTCCAGTGCCACTGGAGGATTTTCTGGGGTAGTAAGGCAAAAGGGGGAAAGACGTGAAGCGGATTGCAGCAGCGCTCCTCGCCGCTGGGATGGCGTTGAGCATCGTTCCGGCGGCTTCTGCGGCTGACTACGCGCAGCTCACCAATGTGCGGACTGGGCAGCAAGCGACGTTCGACCGGGTCGTGTTCGACCTGACCGGTGGGCAGGTGCAGGACAGCGTTCAGTCGATCTCGGAGCCGGTGGGCTGCGGGTCGGGCAAGCCGATCTCGGCGCCGGGGGTCGAGTTCCTCGAGGTGCGGCTGACTCCGGCCGACGGGCACTCGTACACCGGGTCGCGGAAACTCACGCCGGGGCTGCCGAGTGTGAAGAGCGTGGTGTTCACGTGCGACTTCGAGGCTGACCTGTCGATCGCGATCGGGGTGGGGAAGGCGAACCCGACGTACCGGGCCTACTACCTCACCAGCCCGCTGCGGTACGTGGTCGACATCGACCACTGACGCAACTGTGACGCGTGCCACGCGTCTGTTCTTTCATCGAGTCGCCCTGAGAGGGGGCCAATGATGAGGAACAGACGCTTGGCCGCGTTGCTGCTGGCGGTGCTCGCGGTCTTCACGTTCGTCCCGATGGCGTCTGCGCAGAGCACGCCGACGCTGTCGAAGATCCGGACCGGCCTGCACACCGACTACAACCGGATCGTGCTGGACATGTCCGGCCTGCCCGCCGAGTACCGGCTCCGCGAGGTCTCCAGCGTGTCGGACTGCGGATCCGGCAACCCGGTGTCCATGCCGGGCAGCAACGAGATCCTCGAAGTGGTCATGTTCGGTGCCGCCGCGCACGACGACAACGGGAACCCCACCTACACCGGGCCGCGGAACTTCACGCCGCCCAACCTCGACAACGTCCGCAGGGTCGCGCTGACGTGCGACTTCGAAGCGGTGCTCACCGTCGCCGTCGGATACACGAACACCAGCTCGTGGCACCGGGTCTTCACGCTGACGAACCCGAACCGGGTCGTCATCGACATCGGTCTCTAGCAGCGAAAAGCCTCGTGGGGGCAGTAGTCGCCGCTACTGCCCCCACGAGGGGTCTTACCGGGAACCGTTACGCCGCAACGGTCGTGACGGTCTCCTTCGAGAGTGCGTGCTCCAGGACCTCGGCCACGTCCGAGACGAAGTGCACGGTCAGCTGCTCACGCACGGACTCCGGCACGTCGTCCAGATCGGGCTCGTTGCGCTGAGGCAGCAGCACGGTCGTGATGCCCGCACGGTGCGCGGCGAGCAGCTTCTGCTTCACGCCGCCGATCGGCAGGACCCGGCCGGTCAACGAGATCTCGCCCGTCATCGCCACGTCCGAGCGCACCGGGCGGCCGGACAGCAGGGACGCGAGGGCCGTCGTCATCGTGACGCCCGCGGACGGGCCGTCCTTCGGCACCGCGCCCGCCGGGACGTGGATGTGCACACCCCTGTCGGCCAGCGCTGCGGCCTTGTCGTCGTGCGAACGCAGGTACGACAACGCGATCTGCGCGGACTCCTTCATCACGTCGCCCAGCTGGCCGGTCAGCGTGACGCCGGTCGAGCCGGTGTCCTTCGGGGCCAGTGAGGCCTCGATGAACAGGACGTCGCCGCCGACACCCGTGACGGCCAGACCTGTTGCCACACCGGGAACAGAGGTGCGTTCGGCCGACTCGGGCGTGTTCTTCGGGCTGCCCAGGTACGACTTCAGCGACGGCTGGTCGACGGTGATCGGCAGTTCCGACTCGCCGAGCGCCACCTTCGCGGTCACCTTGCGCAGGATCCGCGCGAGGGCCCGTTCCAGTTGCCGCACACCGGCTTCCCGCGTGTACTCGCTCGCCAGCTGGTGCAGCGCGGGCTTGTCGAACGTGACGTCCTCAGGCGCGAGGCCGGCGCGTTCGATCTGGCGCGGCAGCAGGTGGTCGCTAGCGATCGTGACCTTCTCGTCCTCGGTGTAGCCGTCGAGCTGCACCAGTTCCATGCGGTCGAGCAACGGCGCGGGGATCGACTCCAGCACGTTCGCGGTCGCGAGGAACACGACGTCCGAGAGGTCGAGCTCGACCTCCAGGTAGTGGTCGCGGAACGTGTGGTTCTGCGCCGGGTCGAGCACCTCGAGCAACGCCGCCGTGGGGTCGCCGCGGTAGTCGGAGCCGACCTTGTCGATCTCGTCGAGCAGCACGACCGGGTTCATCGAACCGGCCTCGCTGATCGCGCGGACGATCCGGCCCGGCAGCGCGCCGACGTACGTGCGGCGGTGACCGCGGATCTCGGCCTCGTCGCGGACGCCACCGAGCGCCACGCGGACGAACTTGCGGCCCATCGCGCGTGCCACGGACTCGCCGAGCGAGGTCTTGCCGACACCGGGAGGGCCGACGAGGGCCAGCACGGCACCGGAACGACGTCCGCCGACAACGCCCATGCCGCGGTCGGCGCGACGCTTGCGCACGGCCAGGTACTCGGTGATGCGCTGCTTCACGTCGTCCAGGCCGGCGTGGTCGGAGTCGAGGACCTCGCGGGCGGCCTTGATGTCGTAGGCGTCCTCGGTGCGTTCGTTCCACGGCATCTCGAGCACGGTGTCGAGCCAGGTCCGGATCCAGCCGACCTCAGGCGACTGCTCGGAGGTGCGCTCCAGCTTGTCGACCTCGGCCAGGGCGGCCTTGAGGACCTTCTCCGGCAGCTCGGCGGCCTCGACGCGCGCCCGGTAGTCCTCCTGCTCGGTGGCGGGCTTGCCGTCGAGCTCGGCCAGCTCCTTGCGGATCGCGGCCATCTGCTGGCGCAGCAGGAACTCCCGCTGCTGCTTCTCGACGCCTTCCTTGACGTCCTTCGCGATCGTCTCGTTGACGTCGAGCTCGGTCAGGTGCGCCTGGCCCCACTCGAGGAGCTTCTCCAGCCGGGTGGTGACGTCGGACGTCTCCAGCAGCCAGATCTTCTGCTTCTCGTCGAGGTAGGAGGCGTAACCGGCGAGGTCGGCCAGCGCCGACGGGTCGCTGATCTGCTGCACCGAGTCGACCATCTGCCACGCGCCGCGCGTCTGCAGGATGTTCGTGACGAGCGCGCGGTACTGCTTCGCGAGCTCACGGGTGCGGTCGGTGATCTCGGACTCGTCCGCGACCGTCGCATTCACCCACAGCGCCGCGCCCGGACCCGTGGTGCCCGTGCCGATGCGCACGCGCTTGGTGCCGCGCACGACAGCGGCGCGCTCGCCACCGGGCAGACGGCCCACCTGCTCGATCTCGGCCAGCGTGCCGACCGAGGCGTACTTCCCGTCCAGCCGCGGGACGAGCAGCACTTGATGATCTGCTGCGGTCGTGGCCGCGTCTACGGCCGCACGGGCCTCGGCGCTCGCGTCCGCACCGGAGATGCGGATCGGCACCACCATGCCGGGGAGCACCACGACGTCGTCCAGCGGCAGTACCGGCAGGGCCAGGGTTTCGCCCATCTCGTCATCCTCCAAAGTTGAGTCTGTATCGCTCAACCAACTGGAGCGTGGTGGTGTTCCCCCGTGGTGTTCGCTGTCAGCGAGCACCCCCGACGTGCGACACGAACGTGGGTCGCACTTGTGGCGGTGGACACTCGTGTGCGCACGAGCGAGGATGCGCCCGTGATGGAAGAGCTGAAGTGGGTCCCGTCCACGGTCGACGTCACGCGCCCGAGCGTCGCGCGGATGTACGACTACTACCTGGGCGGCTCGCACAACTTCGAGGCCGACCGCGCCGCAGCCAAGCAGGTGGAGCAGATCTTCCCCGGCATCGCCCAGAGCGCCCAGGCGAACCGCTCGTTCCTGCGCAGGGTCGTCCGCCACCTCGCCGCCGAGGGCGTGGACCAGTTCCTCGACCTGGGCTCCGGCATCCCGACCGTGGGCAACGTCCACGAGATCGCCCAGCAGGACAACCCGTCCGCACGCGTGGTCTACGTCGACTACGAGCCGGTCGCCGTCTCGCACAGCAACGCACTGCTGGCCGACAACCCGAACGCGAACGCCATCCTCGCCGACCTGCGCGCGACCTCCGCGGTGCTGGCAGGCGCCCGCGAGACGCTCGACTTCTCCCGCCCCGTCGGCGTCCTGATCATCGCCGCGCTGCACTTCGTCCCCGACTCCGACGACCCGTACGGCGCGGTCGCCGAGTACATGGCGGACCTCCCGTCCGGCTCGTACCTGGCCATCACCCACGCCACCTGGGACAGCCTCACCGAGGAGGAGGCCGCGGAGGCCAAGCAGGTCGCGCAGATCTACAGCAACTCGGACAACAAGCTCGCCATCCGCACGCACGCCGAGGTGAGCAGGTTCTTCGAGGGCCTGGACCTGCTGGAGCCGGGCATCGTCACGGTGGACGAGTGGCGCCCGGACTCCTTCGAGGACCACACGGGCATCTACGGCGCCGTCGCGCGCAAGCCCTGAAGCAGGCGGTCGCGGATCTCGTTCGTCTCGCGGTCGGTGAGGGTGCGCTCCGGTGCCCTCATCGTCACGCGGATGAGCACGTTCTTCTGCCCTGGCAAGGCTTCCAGGCGTTCTTGGACGTGTTCGGGCAGATCTTCGGTCCTGGTTTCGCTCAGGATCTCGATCTCCTCGACCACGTCCTCCGGCACGAGCGCACGGATCCGGTCACCGAGCGTCTCGACGTCGTCGTTGATGCTCGCCATGACCGAGATGTCCCTGATGGCGGCCGGATGACGTGAGATCGGCCGGTACTCGGTGAGGTCCAGCATCTGGGTCGCGATGCGCGGGTCTTCGTTGCGCAACAGGCGGATGTCGGGGATTCCCTTGCGCAGCATGAGGATCCGGTCGAGCCCGAATCCCGTGGCGAGGCCGTGCGGGTGGTTCTTGAGGACATGCCGCGCCGCTCGTCCACCCTCGCCGATCTCCACCCACTCGCCGTCGTGCTCGACGTCGATCTGCTTGCCGTGCGTGGTGTACGGATGTTGCGCGTCGACCATCCGGTATCGCTTGCCGGGCAACAACGTGGTGACGACGGTGTCTACGAGGTCTTCGAACCGCTCCTCGTGGGTGCTGATCCGCCAGATCTCGAGCTGGTGCGGGGTGCCGGTGTGCAGGCGGTCGACCGTGTCGCGGCGGTAGACGAGGCCGGGGCCGACCAGCGTCACGTCCGGGGCGACTTCTTTGAGAGCGTGCGGGATCATCGCTGTGGTGTGGCTGCGCAGCATGCACGTCTCGCTGACGTACCTGGTGTAGCGGGCTTCCCGGGTGATCGCGTCGGCGGGATAACCGAGGTGTTCGTAGTTGTGCTCCACCGGGACGAGCGGGTGGTGGCGGACCTGCCTCGGGTTGTCGAGGGCTGCTTCGAGGTCGGCGATCAGCTGCTGCATCGCGTGCGGGCCCTGCGCGGGATCGGTGAGATCGCGGACGTTCAGGGCGCGCACGAGTTCATCGGTGCGGTACATGGGGTTCTTCCCGTCTTCCTGGTCCAGTGGGATGCGGAGTCCCCCGACCAACGGGAAGGTTCTAGGCGCGCGCCACCGCCGCAGGTCGGGGGTGGCTAAATCGCGTCATGGACCCAGGTTAGCGCGCCTACTCGGGTGGCGTCAGCCGCAAATCCGGATCCACCGGCGGCGCCCCGTCGAACGGCCCGTCGTCCTTCAACCGCCCCACGTGGTCCAGCGCCACGTCGATCTCCGCCCGGAACGGGTCACCGTCGGCAGGGGGAGTGCGGAACCACTCGTGCAGCGCTTCGGGGATCTGGAAGCGCTCCAGCAGCTCCTCGTACATCGCGTCCCGTTCCGCTGCCTGCACGCCGAGCTCCTGGTACTCCCGCATCGCGATGCGCAGCCGGATCCAGCGGTAGCGGTCGGTGTTCTGCTGCTGCTCGAACCGTTCGCGCAGCAGGTCGCCCGCACGCTGACCGCGCAACGCGAGCTTCCTGATCGTCGCGGGTGGCATGAACAGGTTCGTGCCGCCCTCGTTCTCGGCCTGCCGCACGTGTGCGATCCGGCCGCGGTAGCCGGGCAGGGCGGACTGCATGGTGTCGCGCCAGTCCAGGAAAGTGTCCAAGATGGACACCAGGAAGCGCGGCACCGTGTTCAGAGACGCGTAGTGCGTGCCGGACGTCGACGCGTCCTGCTCCGGCAGCCACACCTCGTCCGTGTCGCCGTTCGGGTAGGGCTGGAGGCTCAGGCCGAACGTGGGCCAGCGCGGCAGCAGCGAGTCGAAGAAGTGGATCGGGAAGTTGCTGGTGATGCCGCCGTCGGAGAACCAGTGCACGCGTCCGTCCCGGTACAGCGGCACGGCGGCGATCAGGCCGGGGAACGACAGCGACATCCGCACGGCCAGCACGACCGGCAGTTGCTCCCTGGCCGGCAGATCCCGCAACGGCATGTGCGTGTGCTGCGGGCATTTCGCCGTGCTGACAGCGCCGTTCATCTGCTCGACCACGCGGCTCGGCAGCACGTAGCCGAGGCACTCCTCGCAGTACTGCCAGCTCTCCTTGAACGGCAACCGGTACGGCCGCCCCTCGGACAGGTCGGTGGTCATCAGCACCAGGTTGATGTCGCCCAGGTCGCCGAACGTCAGCGCGTCCTCGATGCTGGCCAGCGAGTCGAGCTGGTCGGCGATCCAGTCGGCGAGCGGTGGCACGCCCGTCGACTTCGGCATGCCCGCCAGCCGGTCGAGCAACGACGGCGTGAAGTCGCCGGTGCCGGGAATCAGTCCGAAGTGGATGGACCGCGCGTTGTCCTTCAGGAACCGTTGCATCGCATACCCGTACGTGACGATCAGCGCGCTGACCGCGGCGAGCGACAGCACCAGCCACACCAGCAGCACCACCGCCGCCGTGGCGTAGTGCCGCGAGAACGCCAGGCCCAGCACAAGTGGCACCGCGGCGAACACCCAGGCGGGCCAGGGCAGGCTCGACCGCAACGGCCAGAGCACCAGCACCACGCACGCCAGAGCCAGCAGCACGACCAGCGTCGCGAGCCACCCCGCGTAGGACTTCGGCGCGAGCCACGCCGACCACAGCACCGGTCCGCCCAGCCACAGCAACGCCATCAGCGCGAGCACGGCCTTCGCGCGCAACCCCACGGCACCCAGCAACGCGAAGAACAGGCACGAGATCGCACTGCGCCCCGTCGTCTCCCGTTTCTGCATGGTCGCCACGACGATCCGGTACAGCGCACGGGTCTTCTCGGCGGGCTGGAACAGCTGCGCGAGCCGCCACCTGTCCGCACCGCTGCCGGACGTGAACCAGTCGATCAGCTTCGTGAGTCTCTCGAAGCCACCGGAGGCACGACCGCGTTCGGCGGCCGCCGTGAACGCCGCGGCGATCGCACCCGCCGACGCGCCGCCGATCTGCTTGAACTCGTAGTGGCGCGCCAGTGACGCGACGGCGAGGGGGTACACGACGCCGCTGGTCGTGCCGCCGCGCATGGTCAGGTCGCAGTAGCGGTCGTACTCCATGTGCTGATGATCGCGCGGTCAGAAGGCTCCGTCGCGAAAGTTCACTCGGACGCCACCGAATCGACTTCGAGTTGTGCATCCGGTCCAATGGGGTCAAATTCGATCTTTGCGCCCTTTTGGCGCAGTTGAGGAGCCTGGGTGATAAATTGGCTGATGATGTTTATCGGCTGTTGACACGTGTTTGGCCTGGTTGCTAGAACTTGAAGCAAGCTGAGCGGGGGAGGCCTTTGCGGGCGCTCTCCTCTTGTGGGGGGAGTATCCGTGAAGTGGTCATTGGTCTATCCTCCGTTCGAGGACAAGCGCGATCGATCCGCCTACTACGTGGCGCCGCCGCTGGGAATCCTTTCGATTGCCGCCTATCTGGAGGCCGACGGTCACGAAGTCGCTGTCGATGATTTCGTTTTCCGGCTCCAATCGGGTGAGTTGAAGGCCGGCTCGGCGATCTACGACCGCTGTGCCGAGCAGATCCTCGCGAGCGATCCGGACGTCGTGGCCTTCGGCACGCAGTGCTCCACCGGGCCGAGCTCGCTCAACATCGCCCGCAGGGTCAAGCAGCTCAAGCCGGACGTGTCGATCGTCCTCGGCGGGCACGACGTGAGTTTCCTGGCACCTCGCTACCTCGAAGCCTTCCCGTACGTCGACGCGGTGCTCGGCGGCGAGGCCGAACTCACGATCCAGAAGCTCGCGGGCGCGCTCGGCGGCACGCGGCAGTGGGACGGCATCGCGGGTCTCACGTGGCGGGACAACGGCAAGATCAGATTCACCCTCGGTGAGGAGCGGGTGGCCGAACTGGACACGCTGCTCGCCCCGAGCTACCACCTGGTCGACGATCTCGAGCGGTACTTCGAACACAGCCGGAAACCCACCATTCTCGTGGACAGCGGCCGTGGCTGTGCATTCGCGTGCGAGTTCTGCCAGACGACGTTGCTCAACGGGAGGAAGGTCCGCTATCGCAGCGTGCCGTCACTCGTGGCCGAGCTTCAGCGATATCGGCAGCGGTACGGGGAATTCGAGGCCTATTTCGTCCACGACCTCTTCACGGCGCGGACGCAGTTCGTCCGGGACCTTTGTGATGCTTTCATCGAAACCGGTCTCGACCTTTCCTGGCAATGCCGCTGCCGCATCGACGAGGTTGATCAGGACCTGCTCGCGAAGATGAGTGACGCGGGTTGCCGCATGCTGCTCTACGGCGTCGAGTCGGGCTCCGAGGAGACGCTGGCGAAGATGAACAAGCGGCTGCGCAGGGGAGTGGCGGCGGAGACGACCGAGCGGGTGCGCTGGACCGTCGACAACGGAATCTTCCCTTCACTCTCGATGGTCGTCGGCATTCCGGAGGAACGGTTCGAGGACCTCGAGGCGACCCTCCGCCTCGCGGCGACGTTCATCCAGATCGGCCGGGTCAACGCGTTCATCCAGCTGATGAGCCCGCTGCCGGGCACCGCACTGGCCCAGCGGGTCGCGCATCGGCTCGAGTACCGCGGTGAGGACGCGCCCACGGCGTTCTCGCAGGGCATCGAGTTCCTCGACCGTCAGCGCCTGGCCGAGGACGACGAGCTCATCAAGACGTGGCCGGACATCTTCCAGTCCTTCTACGTCGTGGCGCCGGACCACGGTGACCTCGACCTCTGCGTCGACGTCTCGCTCGGGTACTGCAAGCTGCTCGAGGTCTACGGCTGGACGTACGTGGCACTGGCCGAACACCTGCGATGCGGATATCTGGACCTGTTCCGCCGGTTCGTCGACGACATCAGCGCGGCCGCGGGGTCGCGCCGCGGGTTGGTCGGCCTGCGCGATCACGAACTCTGGGAAGGGTTCGCGTCGTTCGCCACCCGCCTGCTGGGCGATGAGGCGCCCGCGCGACTGCGTGACACGTTCGAGTTCGAGACCGTCGTGCACGAAATCTCCGTGTTGCCACCGGTTCCACACGACAGCGGCGCCCCGATGCCGGTGGGAGCCTTCTCCCTGCACCCGGCCGCTCGGGTCTTCCGGTCGACCAGCGGGGTGCCGTGGAGCGAGGAGGGCGGTGACCACGCACCCGCGCACCTCGTCTTCATGGGACCGGACCGGCTGAAGGTCGTGCCGCTCTCGCCCGGTCACCTGAACGCGCTCGACCTGCTGGAAGAGCTGTCGACCTGGCCGGACGCCGCCGAGGCGCACTTCGCCCGGCTCGCACGGGTGCTCGCGCCGCTGGCCGCGCTCGGTGTTTTCGAATCGGCGCACGAGCGCGTCGCGGCGAGCGCCTAGTGCTGGAGGGCAAGGTTGCCCTGGTGCAACCACCACTCGTGGTCGGCACGTCGTACCACCTGGCCGAACCACTGGGGCTGCTGCTGGTCGGCGCCGCGCTGCGGGAGCGGGGCGCCGGCGACCCGACCGTCGTCGACCTCTCGCTGGAGCTGGCCGAGGGAGCGCTCCCACGCGGAGCCGGTCTGGTCCGGGCCGCGGCACAACGCCTCGCCGCGGTGGAAGCCGACACGTACGCCTTTTCCGTGCAGTGCGTCGATCTGCCGATCGCGCTGGCGATCGCGCGAGAGCTGTCCGAGTCACGGCCGGGTTGCCGCGTTGTCCTGGGCGGGCACCACGCGTCGCTGCTCGGCGAGGAACTGGTGCGGCGCTTCGGTTTCGTGGACGAAGTCGTGTGTGGTCACGCCGAGCCCGTGCTCGGCGTGACCGGCGGCCGGTGGCTCACTCCGGCCTATGACCTCGCCGCGCCGTTCTCCAGATACGCGGCGGTCAGCCGGCAACCGACCGGACTGGTCGAAGTGGCTCGCGGCTGTCCTTACAGCTGCACGTACTGCTCGATCCCCGCGGCGTTCGGTCGCCGAGTCTCGTACAAACCCGTCGACCAGATCGTCGCCGAGCTGGACCTGCTCGCGGGACGCGGGTGCACCGAAGTCCACCTGGTGCACGACACCCTCACGGTGAACCGGCGTTTCGTGGCGGAGCTGGTGGCGGCGCTCGACGCCAGGGACGCGGAGCTGAGCTGGACCGGTATGACGCGCGCGGACCTCGTCGATCCCGCGATGCTGGCGGCCTTGGCCCGCACGGGGTGTCAGGGACTGCTCATCGGGGTGGACGCGGGTGACACCGCGACGTTGCGGCTGATCGACAAACGGGCGCACCGCTATCCGCAGCTCGTGGAGCTGGCCCGGTGGCACTTCGAGGCAGGCCTGGCGTCGAAGTTCTACTTCCTGGCGAACCTGCCCGACGACACACCGGAGGCGTTGGGACGTTCGCTGCACGAAGCGGCCAAGGTGTCGGTCGTCGATCCCGGCAGCTGTCACGTGCAGTGCCCCCGGATCGTGCCCGGCACCCCGCTGGCGTCCCGAGTGGACGGACGTCTCGAGCTCGACACGGGCAGCCCGTACGCCCAGTGGCTGCACGAGACCGTGGGCGCGGAGGGCGAACCGTGGGACCTCGTCACCGGCCATCCCGACCTCTTCTCGACGTACTACGCCACGCCCGGCCCGGTGGACGCCGCGACCGCGAGCGCGCTGGCGTGGACGGCCGGCCGTCTGCTGGAAGCGGTGCCGATCACGCTCGCGGCGCTCGGCGAACGCTCGGGACTGCTGGACCTCTTCCGGTTCCTGGGCGGCTGCGCGACAGGACGTGGCTGGCGCGACTGGACCCTCGGCGATCTGCTGGGAGCGGTGGATGAGCACCTGTCCTCGGCCGCACCGGACCTGGGTGAGGTCACCCGGTTCGAACGATGGCTGCGCGACGGCGAGGGGTCGTTCGTGTCGTCGGTCGACCACGGGGGCGTGCGCGCGGCCGTGCTGGACCAGCGACCGCTCACCCCAGCCCTGCACGGCGGTGACCGCGTGTACCGGCGTGCGTGACATCGACGATCTGGAGGAGGTGAATACACATGGTGGGAACCCATTACGGTTTCGGTGACGGCCTCGGCAAGGTTCAGGTCGAGGATCGCGTTCGCAGCGTCGAGGATCGCCTCGACGCGCTGCTCGCCGAGAGCGTCGAGCACGAGCTCACGGTCCAGGAGATCGCTGTCGCTCCTCGCTCGAAGCTGCGGGTCGCATGCGAGTGACCGACGAATCCGGCTCCGGGTGTGTCTGGACTGCGGCCGACGCCCAGACACACCCGGCACCGCGGGTGTACGCGCTCGACATCGTCGTTCCCGACGAGGGCGATCCGCTCGTCGTGGACGTCAACGGTGCGCGGTCGGGGGTGGAGCCGCAGCGGTTGCTCCACGGCGACGACCGCGTTCAGGAGGCGGTGCTGACCCCGCTCGCGGAAGCCGGTGGCGGTGTCATCACCACGGTGTCGCAAACGACCCCGGCACCGCTGCAGGACCGCTTCTGCGCGGCCAGGCTGCGGTTGGCCGGCTCGCGCTGCGGGTGGTACGAGGCCGCCGACGCGTACGTGCCGGTCGGTGATCCAGCCGCGCGTGGACGTGAGCAGCTTCCGGCGGCCACCGCACGACGGCTCGGCATCGACTACCGAGCCGTCACCGTGGACTGGAGGGAAGACCGGTTCGTGGTCCTGGACCGGGGAAAGACCTGCGATCTCCGCGACTGGCGACCCGAGGGAATCGTGTGGCCCTATGCGTGGGACCAGCGCGTCCTGCCGCTGCCGCTCGACGTGCCGGTGTGCAACCCGCTGCCCTACTCGTTGCCCACGACCAACAAACTGCTCGCGAACCACCTCCTCGCCGACGTGGGCGTTCCGCCGACTCGTCCCGCCGGCCTGTGGCTGCCGGGAAGTCCTCTGCTGGCCGAGCAGGCCGCGGGACCCCGGCGGTTGACGGTTGTGAAGCCCGCGGTCGGCAGGCGCAGTTTCGGCGTGGTCCTGACCCCGACCGAGCGGCTGCCGGAGATCGCGCCCGACCTCGGTCTGGTCTCCGCGCGCGCCGGCCTCGACCGCACCGCCGAACTGACCGTGCTCGGCCTGCTGTGGGGACAAGCCACCGAACTGCTGGCGCTGGCCCAGCCCTACGTGCCTCCGCGGCTTCGGCGGCACCCGGAAACCGGTGCGATGCACACGTCGATCGCCCGTGCGACCGTCGTGGTCGAACGGGACGTGCCACGTTGTGTCGACGTGTGCGCGTTCCTCGTGCCCGAACCGCACGGCAGCACGCGGGGCGGTCTGATGCTGACCGGTGCCGGCGGTGCCGCCGTCGTCGCTCTTGCCGACGGCGAAGCCCTCGAAGTGCGGCGCGCGGCCGAAACCGTGGTGGCACGACTGGAAGAGGCCGTCCGGACCCGGTTGCGGGGCCCGAGTGGCGCGGAGATCGTGCGCGCCGAGATCGGTCTGATGGTGGAGTTGCTGGAAGCGGGCACCGACTGTCCGGTCGACCGGGCCTGGCAGGCCCACCGGGACACCATCACCGGCTACGAGGCGTTCGATCCCGGTTACACCAACGAGAGAGCGAAGGCATGACGAAGGAGAACAGCCGCACGGCGACGTGGTGGAGCCTCACCCCGTTGGTCTTCGGCGCGTTCGTGGTGGCGGTCGAGGGCACGATTCTGACCGGTGTGCTTCCGACGCTCGGCAGAGATCTCCAGGTGGAGCCCGGCGCCATCGGGGCGACGCTCGCGATCTACCCCCTCACCTACGTCTTCGGCGCGCCGACCGTCGCGATGCTGGCGGGCAGCCGGTCGCAGCGGACGATGTGCGCGATCGGTCTGGTCGTGTTCGCGCTCGGCAACCTCGGGGCGGCTTCGGCAGGGTCGCTCATCGGGCTGACGGCCGGCCGTCTCCTCGCGTCGTTGGGCGCGTGCGCCTACCTCCCGAACGCCGGTGCCCGTGCGGCCGGCCTCGGTCCCGAACGGCGCGGCAGGGCGTTGTCGATCGTCGCGTCCGGCTACACCGCCGCGACACTCGCCGGTGCGCCGCTGGGCGTCGTGGCGGCCTCCTACCTGGGATGGCGCCCGGTGCTGGTGGTCGTCGCGGTCTGTGCCGTCGCCGTCGCGGTCGCGCAGTGGTTCAGCAGGTTGGACGACCAGCCCGCGAGCACGATGAGCATGCGGGAGAGGCTGAAGTTCCTCGGTGATCGGCGGCTGCTGTCGATCCTGGCGCTGACCCTCGCGGTCGTCACCGCCGAGTTCGTCGTCTACGCCTACATCTCCGTCGTGGTCGGCCACAACATCGGGGCCGACAGCCGGACCGTCGCGACCGCGCTCATGGTCTTCGGCGTCGGCACGACCACCGGCACGCTCGCGGGCGGGTTCCTCGTCGACCGCTTCGGATGGCGCCGGATGTTGCGCGTCAGCACGTTCGTCATCGGCGTGGCCCTGCTCGTGATGCCGTTCGCTCGCAGCATCCCGTTCCTCTTCGCGTGCTTGGTCGTCTGGGGACTGTTCGGCTGGACCTTCACGCCGACCCAGATGAACCGGCTGCTCGACACCTTTCCCGACAACGGCACCATGCTGCTGACGCTGAACGCCTCCGCCGTCCAGCTCGGCGTCGCGGGAGGCGGGCTCGCGGGTGGTGTGGTGCTGGAGACCCTCGGTGCGGGCGCGCTGGCGTTCGCGGGAGCGGCGATCGTGTGGATCGCGCTGGTGGTCGCGTGGCGCGGCAGCCGTGCGCCCGTCGAGGCCGGCAGCGTTCCGCGGCCGGCCGGCCCGTGACGAGCAGCGCCTTCAGCGCTCGATCCCCGCGGCCTCGGCCAGCTCGGCCGGCGTCCCCGACATGATCACGCGGACGTGCTCGGTGACCTTCTCCACCGGCCAGTCCCACCACGCGATCCGTTCCAGCAGCTCGATCTCGTCGTCGCGGTAGCGCTTGCGCAGCACCTTGGCCGGGTTCCCGCCCACGATGCCGTAAGCGGGAACATCCGACACCACGACGGATCCGGCGGCGATGATCGCGCCGTTGCCGATCCGCACGCCGGGCATGATCAACGACTGGTACCCGATCCAGACGTCGTTGCCCACCACCGTGTCTCCGCGAGACGGTGCTCCCAGTGCGATGTCCAGGGTCTTCTCTCCCCACACGCCGCCGAAGATCGTGAACGGGAACGTCGACACGCCCGCCATGTTGTGGTTGGCGCCGGACATGATGAACCGCACTCCCTCGGCCAGAGCGCAGTAACGGCCGATGACCAGCTTCTCCGCGCCGAAGTTGTAGAGCACGTTGCGTTGCTCGAACTGCAAAGCGTGGTGCGGGTCGTCGTAGTAGGTGTACTCGCCGATTTCGATCTGCGGGTTCTTCACCAACGGCTTGAGTTGCACCGTGCGCGCGATGTCCGGCAACGGGTAGAGGTTGTCCGGCGACGGGATGGTCACGGCGCTCCGATCGGTTCCTCGCTGAACTGCGTCCGGTACAACTTGGCGTAGTGGCCTTCCAGAGCCAGCAACGACTCATGCGTACCACGTTCGACGACCTGACCGCGGTCGACGACGAGGATCTGGTCCGCCGCCCTGATCGTCGACAGCCGGTGCGCGATCACCAGTGACGTCCGGCCCGCCAGCGCCTCGACCAGTGCCTCCTGCACCGCCGCCTCGGATCGCGAGTCCAGGTGTGCGGTGGCCTCGTCCAGGATCACGACGCGTGGCTTGGCCAACAACAACCGTGCGATCGTCAGCCGTTGGCGCTCACCGCCAGACAGGCGGTATCCGCGTTCGCCCACCACGGTGTCCAACTGGTCCGGCAACGACGACACCAGGTCCGCCAGCCGTGCGCGCTCCAGCGCGTCCCACAGTTCCTCGTCGGACGCGTCAGGTGCCGTGAGCCGCAGGTTCGCGCCGATCGACTCGTGGAACAGGTGCCCGTCCTGCGTCACCATGCCCACGGTCTCGCGGATCGAGTCGAACGACAGGTCGCGAACGTCCACACCGGACAGTCGCACGGTGCCGGAGTCCGCGTCGTACAACCGGGGCACCAGCGAGGCGATCGTCGACTTGCCCGCGCCCGACGCGCCGACCAGCGCGATCAGCGAACCGGGTTCCGCCACGAAGGACACCCCGCCGAGGATCTCCTCGCCGCCGCGCGTGTCGAGCGACGCGACCTCCTCCAGCGACGCGAGCGACACCTTGTCCGCCGACGGGTAGGCGAAGCGGACGTCGGAGAACTCGACGGACACCGGCCCGTCGGGAACGGCCACCGGGGAGTCCTTCTCCTTGATCAGCGGCGGCAGGTCAAGCACCTCGAAGACCCGTTCGAACGACACGAGCGCGGTCATCACGTCCACCCGTGCGCCGGCCAACGCGGTCAACGGCGCGTACAGGCGCGTCAGCAGCAGCGCCAGCGTCACGATTGTGCCCGGCGCCATCTGCCCGGCGAACACGAAGTACCCGCCCAGGCCGTAGACCAGCGCCAACGCCAGCGAGGACACCAGCGTCAGGGCCACCAGGAACAGCCACTGCGCCACCGCGGTCCGCACGCCGATGTCCCGCACCCGCCGCGCCCGCGTCCCGAACTCCAGGCTCTCCAGCGACGGCCGGCCGAAGAGCTTGATCAACGTGGCACCCGGCGCCGAGAACCGCTCGGTCATCTGGGTCGTCATCGCCGAGTCGAGGTTCGCCGCCTCGCGGTGCATGGACGCCAAACGCTTGCCCATGCGGCGGGCCGGGATCAGGAAGATCGGCAACAACACCATCGCGAGCACCGTGACCTGCCACGACAGCGTCAGCATCACGGCCAGCGTCAGGATCAGGGCGATGATGTTCGTGACGACGCCGGAGATTGTTTCGGAGAACGCCCGCTGCGCCGCGATCACGTCGTTGTTCAGCCGCGACACCAGCGCGCCGGTGCGCGTGCGGGTGAAGAACGCGATCGGCATCCGCTGCACGTGGTCGAAGACGGCCTGCCGCAGCCGCAGGATCAGGTCCTCGCCGACCCGTGACGACTGCCAGCGCTCGGCCAGCGAGAAACCGGCCTCCAGCACCGCGACACCGGCGATCGCCAGCGCGAGCCACACGACCAGCCCGAAGTTCTGGCCGCCGATGATGGTGTCGACGACGCGACCGGCGAGCACCGGCGAGGCCACCGCGAGCACGGCGGCGAACGAGCTGATGGCCAGCAGGCCGTACACGGCCCGCCGCTGCGGGCGGGCGAACCGGGCGACACGCTTCAACGTCGCCCGGCTGACGCGACGGCTCTTTTCGTCCTGCATCGCGCTTTCGAGCGCGTACCAGGCGTTGAAGTCGATGTTCATGACGACCAGTCTCGAACTTCGACCTATGACGAGGTCAAGCCGTTTTGAGGAACTCGTCGACCTCCGCGAGGGCCGCCGCGCGCACCGGCTCAGCCGACAGGAACAGGTCGTGCATGCCCGCCTTGATCTCCACGACCTTCACCGAGGTCCCGAGCTTCGGCCCCCACTTCCGCATGCCCTCGACGTCCAGCACGGCGTCGGCCTTGGAGACGTCCTCGCTCCACTCGCGCGCGTTGAGCATGCTCTTGTCGGAGTGCAGCACCAGCACGGGCACGCGCACGTCGAGGCCGTTGTGGACCTTCTCCTGCGCGATGAGGATCGCGCGGATCCACCCCGCCAGCACGGGGAAGCCCGCGAGCGGTTTCCACTTCAGGTCGAAGTCCCACTCGCCGTTGCGCGAGCTGTGGATCGCCGACCCGTACGCCTCACCGAGGTTCGCGCGGATCTTCGCCTTCGGCGCGACCCGCCCGATCAGTTTCACGACCTGCCGCATGAACGGCGGTTCGACGACGTCGAGCCACGGGCTGTTGAGCACCAGGGCGTCGATCAGGTCGCTGGAGCGGCGTTCGTGCGCCCACAACGAGGTGGTGAGACCACCCGTCGAGTGCCCCATGAGCACCACACGCGAGTGCTCTTCGCGTACGACGGCGATCGCGGCGTCGATCTCCTCGAAGTACACCGCCATGTCGGTCGTGTAGTTCGGCACCTCGCCGTCGCGCAACGACCGGCCGTAGCCGCGCAGGTCGACCGCGTAGAAGTCGTAGCCCTGGGCGGTGTAGTGCTCGGCCACGTGCTCCTGGAAGAAGTAGTCCGCGAAGCCGTGCACGTAGAGGATCGCGCCGCGGTCGTTGGCGGCGGCCCGCCGGCGGACGAGGGTCGCTGATGCGCCGCCCCGCAACGGCAGAACGGTGGTGTCTTCGTCGCTGCTCACCGCGCAAGTTTGCAACGGTCCTGCGCCGATTCCGTGCACCCTTGTCCGGATCGTGTCTAACCTGGATGACGTGACGGGGGATATTGAGCAGTCATCGCGCGTGCGCTTCCCAGGCATCAGCCCGCGCGCCTACGAGCATCCTGCCGACCGAGGCGCCCTCGCGGTGCTGAGGGCGGTGCCCGCGGTGGCACCGATCCTCAAGGCGGTCGCCGGAGCCTTCTCCGAGCGTGGTGAGCGCCTGCTCCAGGTGGCGTCCTCCGTGCGGGTCGGCCCGAAGCAGTACCCGCAGCTCGACCGCATCCGCAACGAGGTGGCGGCGACGTTCGACCTCGACGAGGTCCCGGACCTCTACGTCGAGCGCAGCGCGGGCGCCTACGCCTACACCTACGGCATCGACAAGCCGTTCATCGTGATCAGCACCGGCTCGGTCGACCTGCTCGACAACGAGTCGCTGCGCTTCGTGATCGGTCACGAGATGGGCCACGTGATGTCGGGCCACGCGCTCTACAACACGCTGCTGCGCCGGCTCATCGACCTCACGACGTCGTTCGCGTGGGTGCCCGCGGGTGCGATCGCCATGCGGGCGGTCATCGCGGCGCTGCGCGAGTGGCAGCGCAAGACCGAGCTGTCCTGCGACCGGGCGGGCCTGCTCGCCTGCCAGGACCCGCAGGCCGCGCTGCGCACGCACCTCGCGCTCGCGGGCGACCTCGGCGGCCAGGTCGACATCGCGTCGTTCCTCGCCCAGGCGAAGGAGTACGAGGAGGTCGAGGACATCCGCGACAGCCTCCTCAAACTCCTGCACACCGAGCACCGGTCGCACCCGCTGGTCGTGGTGCGGGCGGCGGAGTTGCAGCGCTGGTCGGCGACCGAGGAGTACCGCGAGATCCTGACCGGCACGTACCCGCGCCGCGAGGACGACAGGCCGACGAGCAACCTCACCGACGACGTGAAGTCCGCCGCCCGGTCGTACAAGGAGTCCATGAGCACCTCAGCCGACCCGTTGATCAAGACGATCAACGACATCGGCGAGAGCGTGATGGGCGCTGCGGGCAGGGTTTGGAGCAAGGTTGCTCCGAACGGCGCATCCGAGTAGCTACCATCTGGAGTCATGCGACGACTCCTGGTGCTGGTCCTCTCGGCGTTGATGGTTTCCACGGGCACCGCTGCCGCCAGCGAGCAGGTCGTTGGCGGCGAGCGGGCCTCCATCGAGGCCAACCCGTGGGCGGTCTTCCTCACCGACGACCGCGGTGCCCAGTTCTGCGGCGGCACGATCGTCGCGCCGACGAAGGTGCTCACCGCGGCGCACTGCGCGGTGGGCCGCTCGCCCGCCGATCTGCGGGTCGTCGCAGGTCGCGAGGACAAGCTGGACCGCGACACCGGCGTGTCGGTGGTGCCCGCGGACATCTGGATCCACAAGCTGTACATCGCCGCGGACGAGGGCGAGGACGTCGCGGTCCTGACGCTCAAGAAAGCGCTGCCGTACACGCCGTTGCCCATCGCGGAACTGTCCGACCGGGTGCTCTACCAGCCCGGCACGAGGCTGCGCGCGCTCGGCTGGGGCCGCACCAGCGAGAACGGCAAGACGTCGCGCTACCTCATGCAGGCCACCGTGCCGGTGCTGCCGGACGCCTTCTGCGCCGAGACCTACCCGCAGTTCGTGAAGACGGACATGTTCTGCGCGGGCTACCAGGACGGCAAGATCGACACCTGTCAGGGCGACTCGGGCGGCCCGATCGTCGCGGAGGGCAAGCTCGTCGGCGTCACGTCGTGGGGCGAGGGCTGCGCGCGCAAGGACAAGCCCGGCGTGTACGTCCGGCTCTCCCGGTACGCGAAGGACCTTCACCCGATCGTGGACGCGGCGCCGGACCGGATCACGTCAGCCCGGTAGCGCAGCCCCGCGCTCTCCGCCCGTTCGATCGCCTGCTCGTACAACGCCCTGTCCTGCAGCAACGCGGCCTTGCCCGCCAACGCGCGCACCTCGATGATCCGGAACTCGGCGTCGACCGCCCGGCGCAGCACCTCGTCGAACTCGGCGACCGAACGGTTCACCTCCGCGAGCACGAGGCAGGCGTCGACCTCGATGAACAGGTCGTCGTCGCCGGCCAGTTCGAGCGCGCGTTCTGCGTGGTCGCGGGCCTCTTCTGGACGACAGGCCGCGATCAGCAGCTCGGCGTACTCGACCCGCGCGGACATCTCGATCGGCCGCAGCCCGTGCTGCTGCGACAACCGGAGGGCCTCGCCGAACGCGTCCTCGGCGTCGGCGTGCCGGTGCTGGGCCGCGAGGACCACGCCGAGGTTGTTGAGGCCGTTCGCGAGGTGCTGCCAGTCGTCGATCTCCCTGGCCAGGCCGACCGACCGGCGCAGCGCGTCCTCGGCGGAGGTGAGCCTGCCGAGCTCCAGCTCGACCAGTCCGAGGTTGCCGAGACCGCCGATGAGCTGCGAAGTCATGCCGTTCGGGCCGTAGATCTCGATCGCGGAGGCGAGGTGTTCGCCGGCGAGCCCGAGCTCGCCGATGTCGTGGTAGATCCCGGCGAGGATGTTCAGCGCGGTGGCCTCCTGGGCCAGCGAGCCGGCGGCGCGGTACTCGGCGATCGCGTGCTCGCTGTGCTCGATCGCGCTCCGGTGCTCGCCGAAGCGCCAGTCGAGGTACGCGAGGCAGACCCGCACCGCCGCCGCCCGCTGTCCCGTCTCGCCGCTGTCCAACGCGGCGCGTGCGATCGTGCGCAGGTCGGTGTACTGGCCGGTGAGCAGCAGGTATCCCCGCAGGGCCGCGACCAGTGCGGCGTCGGGGTGGTCCTCGGCGAGCGCCACGAGGTTCGGCCGTTCCGCCTCGAACCACGCCATCGCCTCGTCGCGGCCGGCGAACGGCACGGCGTCCGGCCCGGCGGGCAACAGGCGGGTGAAGCCGACCTTCAGCTCGGCCTCGGCGCCGTCCGCGCGCTTGAGGTACCAGTCGAACACCGCACGCCTGTCGTCGTCTGTCGTCCGTGCGTGGGCGTACAGCCGTAGGAGGTCGTGCAGTTGGTAGCGGTCGTTGTTCTGTTGGACGAGGTTGGCGGCCACCAGTTCGTCGATCGCGTCTCCTGCGAGACCGCGTGGGACGTCTGGGCCCGGTACCGCGCCGAGGAAGTCGAACGTCCGTTGCGCGCGTTGGGACAGCTTCCGGTACGAGAGGTCGAACGTCGCCTGCACGGCCGTGTCGTCGTCTGCGATCTCCAACGCTTCGAGCCGGTGTCCGCGCAGTTCCTCCACGTAGTCCGGGAGATGGCGCCCGGCGAGGTTCGCCCCGGCGATCCGCAACGCCAGCGGCAGCCGCGCGCACAGCCCGACGAGCTCGCTCGTGTCCCCGTCGACGCGCATGCCCTTGAGCAGTTCGCCCGCCTCGTCGTCCGCCAGCACACCGAGTCTGACCTGCGCGAACTGCGGCAGGTCCTGGCGGCTCGTGACCAGCGCGGCACAGCCTGGCGCGGCCGGCAGCAGGGGCGCGATCACGTCGGCCGTCGCATTGTCGAGCACCACGAGCACCCGCCGGTTCTCCAGGAGCGCGCGGTAGTCGTCGTTCGGGCCGCCGCCGAGCGCCTTCACGAACCGCGCCAGCGCCTGCTCGACCGTCATCGACGGGCCGGTCGAGTAGCCGCGCAGGTTCACGTACAGCTGTCCGTCCGGGAACTCGGGCCGCAGCCGGTGCGCCTCCCTGATCGCGAGCACGGTCTTGCCGACACCGGGCAGTCCGGTGATCGCCCGCACCGGCGCGTCGATCAGCTCCAGCCTGGCGATCTCCTCCCTCCTGCCGACGAAGTCCGGCAGGTCGGCCGGGAGCTGGCACGGCGCGGGCGGCCGCGGCACGAGCCGGTAGCCGGTCGGTTCGGTGATCACCTGCTCGGTGGCGCGCAGCCTGCTGACCAACGTGCGCAACGCCGCGCGCGGGTGCTTGGGCGGTTCGTCCGGCCACACCTGCGCGGCCAGCACGTCGAACGGCACGGGCTCACCGGGACGTGCGGCCAGCGCGTCGCGCAGGGCCTGGAGCCGATCCGCCACCGTGGTTACGACCTGCCTTCGCCCAGTCCCGCGAGCACGCGCGCCAGCCCGTACTCGAACGTCTTGTCCCGCAACGCTTTCGACGTTACGCCGTGCAGCGACAGCTCGTCCTCGGACTGGCCACTGCGCGCCAGCAGCTGCACGTACGCCGCCTCGCTCACGGTCATCCCGACCACGTAGCCGAGGACGGTCTTCATCGCCAGATCGGCTTCCTCGCCGGGAAATCCTCCGCCGGTGAACAACGCCAGCAGCCGTGCCGACCGGTCCGACAGGTTGGGGCCCAGTTCGGCCAGACCGACCTGGCCGAGCACCGACGCCACCCACGGGTGCCGCAACACCATGGCGCGCAAGCTTCGCGCGGCCTCCGCCACCGACGCCTGCCAGGGACCTTCGTGGGGAACCTCCATCTCGCCGTACACCTCGTCGACGACGAGCTCGATCAGCTCGTCCTTGTTCGCGACGTGCCGGTAGAGCGAGGTGGCCCTGGTGTCGATGCGCGCGGCGAGCGTGCGCATGGAAAGGGCCTCCAAACCGTCTGCATCCAGCAGCTCCACGGCTCCGGCCACGATCCGCTCCAGGCTGAGCCCCGCACGCGGCCGTTCCCGCGTCCACACCGAAGAAACCATGCGATCAATGTACGCACTTGCGTACAGCGGCGCGATCTGCGTACAGTGTTCGCATGACGCGAACGATGTACGCACAGAACCTGCTCGACACCCTCCGCGCGGAGCACGACGTTCCCGGCGCCACCCTCGCCGTGCTGGTCGACGGCGAGATCCACGAGTTCGCCAGCGGCGTCCTGAACACCGGCACGGGCGTCGAGGCGACCACCGACTCGGTCTTCCAGCTCGGCTCGGTCGCGAAGATCTACACGGCGACGCTGGTGATGTCGCTGGTCGACGACGGGCTGCTCGACCTCGACGCACGGGTCGTCGACGTGCTGCCCGACTTCCGGGTCGCCGACCCGGACGCGACGAGCAAGATCACCGTGCGGCAGCTGCTCAGCCACACCAGCGGCCTGAGCGGCGACTTCCAGCCCGACACCGGCCGCGGCGACGACTGCATCGAGAAGTACGTCGAGGCGTGCGTGAAGCTCGGCCAGGACGTGGCGCCCGGAGCGACCGTCTCCTACAGCGGCGCGGGGTACGTCGTGCTCGGCCGGATCGTCGAGGTGCTCACCGGCACGACCTGGAACCAGGCGCTCGCCGACCGCGTGCTCACGCCCCTCGGCCTGACGCACACCATGACTTTGCCGGAGGAGGTGCTGCGGTTCCGCGCCGCGACCGGGCACTTCGGCGGTCAGCCGACCCCGGTGTGGGACATGATGCCGCGCGCCGCCGGGCCTGCCGCCGCCGTCTGCGCGAGCGCCGGCGACGTCGTGCGACTCGCGAAGGCACACCTCGACAACGCCGTGCTGAAGCCGGAAACCGTTGCCCTGATGCAGGAACGCCAGGTCGACGTGCCGGACAAGTGGACCGTGAGCGCGGACGGCTGGGGCCTGGGCTGGACGCTCTACGACTTCACCGGCACGCCCGGCATCGGCCACGACGGCGCCGCCACCGGCCAGTACACCTACCTCCGCGTGATCCCGGAGAAGGGCATCGCCATCGCGCTGCTGACCAACGGCGGCGGCGCGCGACCGCTGTCGTCGGCGATCCTGCGCTCGCTGCTGGGCGAGTTCGGCGTCGAGATGCCGCCGCCGTTCGCGCCGCCCGCCGAGCCCCTGGACGTGGACATGACGCCCTACAACGGTGTCTACAAGCGCGAAGGCGTGGTCATCATGATCGACGGCCGCAAGGCGCGGTACGAGTTCGTCGACGACATGGCGATCTACCCGTCCATGGACATGGAGCTGGTTCCCGTGGCGCCCAACGTCTTCGCGGCCACCGGTGCCGGATCGTCGTTCCAGGACGACTTCATGCCGGTCGTGTTCGAAAACGGGTGCTGCTACATCGGAATGCGCGCCGCTCCCAAGGTCTCCTAGACCACGAGTCCCACGGACATCGTGAGGAAGACCGCCGCGCACACCGCGTCCAGCGCGGTCGTCACACCGGGTCGCTTGAGCCGGCCGGCCACCCGCGACGCCGCCAGCACGATCATCAGCTCCCACACGGCGGCGAGTCCGAGGAACAGCACTGCCAGCATCGCGAGCTGCGGCGCCGGTTCACCCGATCCGATGAACTGTGGCAGGAACGCGAGCGAGAACAGGATCATCTTCGGGTTCGTGATGTTGGTCAGGAAGCCCTGCCGGAACGGCCGGTCGCTCATGACCTCCTCCGGCTCGCCGCCCGAGCGCTTCATGAGGCCGCGCGCGATGGAAACCGCCAGGTAGAGCAGGTAGGCGGCGCCGATCCAGCGCAACGCGGCGAGCACCATCGGGTACTGCGCGAGCACCACGCCGAGGCCCGAGATCACGAGCGCCACCTGGACCGCGGCGGCCGAGTGGATGCCCGCCAGCGCCAGCAGGCCGGCGCGGGTGCCGGAACGCAACGACGTGCGCAGCAACAGGAACGCGTCAACACCGGGGGTCACGATGACGACCGCGCACGCGATGAGAAAGGCCGGAACCTGGCCGAAGTCGAACAACACCGTACATACCCCCGTGAGCTACACCACTGGCCGCAAAATCTTCGGCCCAACGGGACACTAACACGAGAATCTCCGGTTTTGACGCCGTCCTAGCGCTGTCGCTACCGTTGGTGACCGATCGTCCACCTGGCGCAACGAGGAGTGGTCCGTGAGGGGTAAGCGGCTTGCCGTGATCGTGGCGGTGATCGCGCTGGTCAGCGGTGCGTCGACGGCCGATGCGATCGTTGGAGGGACACCCGCGCGGGTGGCCGACACCCCGTGGGTTGTGGCGATCACCACCACGGACGGTCAGCTGATCTGCGGTGGCGCGCTCGTCGCCCCGGACAAGGTCGTGACGGCCGCGCACTGCGCGACGATCAAGGGCGTGGTCGGCCGCAACCAGCGTCCCGCCGAGCAGTTGCGAGTGGTCGCCGGGCGCACGGACCTGCGGGCCACGGGCGAGGGGATCGAGGCGGCGGTTGCGACCGTGTGGCGGCACCCCGAGTACAAGGACGTCACGAAGGGCGACGACGTGGCGGTGCTGACGCTGGCCCGTTCGCTGCCGTATCGGACGATTGCGCTCGGTGAGGTCGGCGAGGACGGTGTCGTGCTCGGCTGGGGCCGCACCGCGGAGAGCTCCCCGCCCGCCATGACGTTGCGCAAGGTGACGGTGCCGATCCTGCCGGACGCGGAGTGCGTGGCGAAGGAACCGGACTACCGGCCGGGCGCGATGCTGTGCGCCGGGCGCGGTGGCCGTGACGCGTGCGCCGGCGACTCGGGCGGGCCGCTCGTCGTGCGGGGCAGGCTCGCGGGCGTGGTGTCGTTCGGCCGCGGCTGTGCCCGTGCCGATGAACCTGGTGTCTACACCCGGCTCGCTCACTACCGATCGACGCTGGGCTTCTGATATCCACGGTTGGTGCGAACCACACCGTTTCCCGCCACCCTGCGCAGGCAGTGGGGACTCGACCTGAGTCCCGCCCAGCTGTACGCGATCCTGCGGCTGCGTCAGGACGTCTTCGTCGTCGAGCAGAACTCGATCTACTGCGACGTGGACGGCCGTGACCTCGAACAGGGAACACGGCACTTCTGGCTGGAAGCGGACGGATCACACGACCCGGTCGCGTACCTCAGGCTGCTGGAAGAACCCGACGGCACCTTCCGCATCGGACGCGTCGCCACCGCGCGCATGGCCCGAGGGCGAGGCTTCAGCCGTCGCCTGATGCACGCCGCACTGGTCGATGTGGGCAACACGCCGTGCGTGCTCGACGCGCAGACGTACGTCGTCGACTTCTACGCGTCGTTCGGCTTCGTTCCGGAAGGGGACGAGTTCATCGAGGACGGGATTCCACACCTGCGGATGCGGCGCACTCACTGATCACGCGCACCGCGCGCTCGATGTCGGCCTCGGTCAGGTCGGCGCGCGCGGTGAGCCGCAGCCTGCTGATCTGGTCCGGCACCGACGGCGGGCGGAAGCACCCGACGACCACGCCGTTCGTGCGGCAGGCCTCAGCCCACCGGAACGCCTGCTCCGGGCCGGGCGCCCGCACGCTGACCACGGCCGCGGTGGGCGTGCTGACCTGGAAACCGGCCTCCTTCAGGCGGTTGCTCAGGTCGTGCGCCACCATCAGCGCGCGCTCGGGGCGGTCCGGTTCCTCGCGCAGGATCTTGATCGCGGCGAGGGCCGCCGCGGCACTGTTCGGCGCGAGGCCCGTGTCGAAGATGAACGTACGGGAGGTGTCGATCAGGTGCTTGATCACGCGGCTCGGGCCGAGCACCGCGCCGCCCTGCGCGCCGAGCGACTTGCTCAGCGTCAGCGTGGTGATCACGTCCGGCGCCTTGATGATGCCCGCCTCGGCCACGGCACCGCGACCGCCGGGTCCGACGACACCGAGACCGTGCGCGTCGTCCACCACCAACGCGGCACCCGTCGCGCGACAGGCCTCATGCAGCTCGTTGAGTGGTGCGATGTCACCGTCGACGCTGAAGACCGAGTCCGTGACCACGATCGCGCGCCGCTTGCCGCGGGTCTCCAGCGCGTGCCGGACCTTGCCGACGTCGCAGTGGTCCGCGACGACGACGTCCGCCTTGGACAGACGCGTGCCGTCGATCAACGACGCGTGGATGTGCTGGTCGGCCACGATCGCCGTGCCGGGACCCGTCAGCGCCGTGACCGCGCCGAGGTTCGCCATGTAGCCGCTGCTGAACACCAGCGCGGACTGCGCGCCGCAGAAGTTCGCGAGCTCGTACTCCAGCTCGTTGTGCAGCTCCGTCGAACCCGTGACCAGGCGCGACCCGGTGGAGCCCGCACCCCACTTGAGGGTGGCAGCGGCAGCGGCACCGGCGACGCGCTTGTCCCTCGCGAGCCCGAGGTAGTCGTTGCTCGCGAGGTCGAGGTCCGTCGAGCCCGCCGTGCGCGGCCGCACGCGACGGGTCAGACCGGCCTTGGCGCGCGCTTGCGAGCGGACGTCGATCCAGTCGAACGTCGACTCACCACCGCTGGAGATCGTCTCGGTTGTGCTCACGGTCACCGCCTGAGTCTCCCATCCGCCGACTAGCGTGCCGCTCGTGGACCTGTTCACCTTCACGCGTGCCGAACTCACCTCGCCGGTGCAGTTCGTCGACGGCCGCTGGGTGGTCTCGGCCTACGACGACGTGCGCGCCGTGCTGGCCGATCCGGTCACCTTCCTGCCCGACAACGCCCTGACCGCCGTGACTCCGGTGGCGCCCGCCGCGTTGCGCGCCCTGGTGAGGGCCCGCTTCTCGTTGCCGCCGACGCTCGCGAACAACGGCTCCGACTCGCACGCCGCCCTGCGTCGGCTGGTGGCGTCGTTCTTCACGCCGGTCCGCGTCGCCGCTGCGGAGCCTCGCATCCGGTCGCTGGTTTTGGAACGGCTGGGTGGCGCGGATCTCGTGCGTTCGCTCGCGTGGGACCTTCCGGCGATCGTGCTGATGGAGCTGCTCGGCCTGGAGAACGTCGACATCCCCACGTTGAAGCGGTGGAGCACCGGTTCGCTGGAGTTCTTCTGGGGTGACATCACCCGCGAACGGCAGCTGGAGCTGGTCGACGACGTCGGCGACTTCCACCAGTGGCTGATCAAGCGCTACCACGCGCGGGACGGTGAGCTGTTCTGCGCGCTGGCCGACGCCGGCGTGTCCGCCGAGGACTCCGCCGGTCTCTGCTACTTCCTGCTGATCGCGGGTCAGGAGACGACGACTCAGTTGTTGTCCACGGCGTTGCGCCGTGCGTTGCAGGACCGCGCGTTGTGGGCGCGTCTGGCCGAACCCGGCGTGGCTGAGTCGTTCGTGGAAGACGTCCTACGGACCGATACGCCTGTCGTGACGTGGCGGCGGCTGACCGCTCGTGAGGTCGTGTTGTCCAGTGTGCGCGTTCCTGCCGGTGCGGAGCTCGTGTTGTTGTTGAGCGGTAAGGAAACCGACCCGCGGCATCTGGCGTTCGGCTACGGGCGCCACTTCTGCCTCGGTGCGGGCCTGGCTCGGCTGGAGGCCGCGGTGACGTTGCGGACCGTCGCCGAGCACGAGCCGTCGTTGCACCTGACCGGAGACGACCCGGAGTGGCTGAACCTGCTGTCGTTCCGCGCGCCGAAGTCGGTCACGGTCGCGCGATGAGCTGTGCGTGCCTCCACGCCGCGGCGAGCGCATCGCGTTCCTGCTCGACCAGGGCATGACGGCCGGCGAGATCAGGGCCGGGGTTATCTCGCTCGCCGACACGCTCGCGACTGGGGTTTGATGCGGTGGTGATGAACCGACAGCTCTCGGGAGTCCGGAAGAAGTCGCTGCTGGAGATGCTCGGCCCGGTGCCGGACGTCGACCCCGACCGCTACGGCGAAGGCGGGCCGGTGGGCGCGCTGGAGACGCGGGTCGCACAGCTGCTGGGCACCGAGGCCGCGCTGTTCGTGCCGACGGGCACCATGGCGCAACAGATCGCCCTGCGCTGCTGGTCCGACCGCACGCACAACCCGATCGTGGCGATGCACCCGCTGGCGCACCCGCTGCACCACGAAGACGACGCCCTGACCGTGCTCTCAGGTCTGCGCCCGATCAAGGTGCGCAACGCCGACGTGGCCACGTGCCCGGAGCCGTTCGGCACGCTGCTGATGGAGGTCCCGGACCGCGAGGCGGGCTTCATCCTCCCGACCTGGGACGAGCTGGTCACCGTCGTCGACGCGGCCCGCGAACGCGACGCGGTCGTGCACCTCGACGGCGCGCGCCTGTGGGAGAGCACCTACGGCCTGGGCAAGCCGCTGAACGAGATCGCGGGCCTGTTCGACTCGGTCTACGTGTCGTTCTACAAGTCGCTGGAGGGCATCTCGGGCGCCGCGCTCGCCGGCACCCAGGACTTCGTCGACCAGGCACGCGTGTGGCGGCACCGGTACGGCGGCATGCTGTTCCAGCAGTGGCCGGCCGCGTTGTCCGCACTCCACGGCCTCGACACGGTGCTGCCCCGGCTGGGTGAGTACGTCGCGCACGCCAAGGTCGTGGCGGCCGCGATGGGACTTCCGGAGCCGCACACCCACCAGTTCTCGTTGCACCTGCCGGGTGATCCGGCACGGCTGACCGAGGCGAGCGGGAAGTTCCTCGGGTCGTTCTGGCGGGACGGGACGCTGGCGAAGACGGAGATCACGGTGGCGGAGCCCGCGCTGGAGTGGACCGGGGACGAGGTGCGGGAGGCCTGGACCGAGCTACTCGCCGCGCTGGGCTGAGCGCTCGATCTCGGCGAGGTTCGCGGCGTAGATCCGTTCACCCGCGTAGTCCTGCCGCGCCCGGCACTCCGCGAGCGCCAGCCGGGTGTTCTCCGACGCCGCGTCCAGCTCGCCCAGGTTGAAGTGGTTGAGCCCGAGCAGGCCGTGGATCTTGCCGAGGTAGCGCGTGCCCGCGGTGCCCGTCACGGCGGTGAGCAGTTCCCGCAGGACGTCGTTGCTGGCCGGGTACCGCCGGGTGTCGCTGAGGTCCTGGGCGAACGCGAGCCGGTCACGGGTGTGCGCCAGCTCGCGGCCCGTCTCGGTGCCGTCGGTGATCTCCTTGGCCACGAACAGGGTTTCCGCGTTCTCGGTGTAGATCCACACGCCTTCGAGGTCGTTCAGCTCCCGGCAGCGCCGCAACGCGTCACGGGTGTGCTCGAGCGCCTCGTCGACGTTGCCGAGCCGTTGCGCGTTGGCACCGAGCAGTCCGGAGATCTTGGCGCGGAGCTCGTCGACGCCCGGTCCGGACGAGCCCTCGACGTCTGCCAGCAGTGACCGGAGCTCGTCGGTGCTCGCCGCGTGCTCACCCGCGTCGTGCAGGTGCTGCGCCCGCTGGTAGGCGTAGTTCCAGGCGTTGATCGGGTTCGCCGCACCCTGCGGGTTGAGCCGGTTCATCGGCTCCGGGTGCCCCAGTGCCTCCAGCACCTGCGCGGTGGCGATCAGGACGCTGCCGTACGCGTTGATGCTCTGCGGATCGGCGCGGATCTCGGCAGGGACGACCGCCCAGCCGTTGAACTCGCGCACCACGGTCTGCGCGTGCGTCCGGCACAGCTCGATGAACGTGTGCTCGTCGCCGGTGTGATAGGCGACGAACAGTCGTTGCCAGAGGTCGGTCACGTGCGTTCCCCTCAGCCGATCTCGTCGAACAACCGGGCGCGGAACAGGCCTCCAGGCCACTGCGCGGTCGTCACGCCACCTCGACGGCTGAAGTCGGGGCCCGGCTGCGACGGGTTGTGCCGCTCGACGTTGTTCTCCGGCGCGTCGACGGCGACGGTGACGTGCGGCAACCCGGCGCCGTCGAGCGCGTTGAGGATCGCGGCCGTGGTCGCGCACCGCTCGAACCTCATGCCTGCCGCCACCAGAACCCACATCGGCGCGTCGATCGTCGTGGTGCGCAGGGTGCCGTCGGCGAAGTGCCCGACCGGTGCCACGTCGGTGGCGAGCCAGCTCAGCGAGCCGACCGCACAGTTCGCCGCCGAGGCCAGTTCGTCGTGCCGCGCGAGCGCCCACTCGGCGATCAGGGCCGCTTCGCCCTCGCAGGAGCCGATCACCACGACGTGGCAGTCGCGGCCACGGCCGAGCCACCGCCGTTCCAGCTCCACGTACGACGGAGGAACGCGGTGGCCGCGGCGTTGGCCGAGACGCGTCACCGCGGTCCAGTCCAGCGTGGCGGTGCTCCAGGCGGGCGGTCTGTCGGCAGGCCGCGCGGTGGACGCGGGCAGCACGACCGCGCGTCCGCCGTCGACCAGCGGCAACGGGAAGACGCCGGTGAGCACCTCGGTGTCGTCGATGTGGATCTTGGTGGGCATGCCGAGCCTGCAGAGCCCCGCGTACACCGCGGGCAGGTCGGTGGGCACCGTCGCGGAGAGCTCCAGGCGGCGCAGGCACTCGTCGGGTGTCTGGACGCCGAAGAACTCGGTGTCGAGCAGGGCCCGCCAGACGACGTGCGGCCGGTCCTGGAGAAGGGTGTACAGGTGGTGCTCGGTGCGCCCGGCGACGACCGTGGAGCGGTCGGCACCGACCAGCAGGTCGAAGTTCTGCGCGGAGTCGGCGGTCAGCGCCTCGAGGGTGCACCAGGCGCGGGTGAGGTAGTCGTCGGCGTCGTCGAGCAGGATCGCCGTGCGCCCGATGATCTGGTGCACCGCGAGATGGGTCAGCCCCTCGTCGAACGCCAGCTGTTCGGCTCGGGTGCGCGGAGGCTGCGGCATGCAGCTGTAGTCGTACCAGAGCAGGACGCGGTCCAGGAGCCGCCGCAACCCGGGATGCCCTGCGACGAGCGCGCGCAACCGGCTGAGGTCCTCGTCGGCGTGGCTCGCCGGAACGCCCCGGTCGGCGGTCTCCCGTTGCAGCGGCCAGATCTCGGCGTGCAGCGCGTCCAGCCCGGCGGGGTCCAGCGCGGGACGCAGCACGTTGACGATCAGCGCCTCGGCGAGGTCCGACCCGGACGCCCCGACCGGCACCGGCGTGAGCCTGCTGACCTTGCGAGGTGTGTGCAGACCGCGTTCGTGCGCGACGTACACCGCCTCGCACAGCGCCGCGACGAGCTGCCAGGCGATGAGCCGCGCCTGCCGGCCGTCCGGGTCCGGCGCGGTCGGCGTGAGCCAGCGGTGGGAGACGAAGCAGTAGTAGTTGCCGGGGGCGGTGCTCGCCACGAGATCGCCGGTGACCTTTTGCATCCGCTGGAACCGACCGGCTTCGATCAGGGCGGGCAGCGGCAGCCAGTACGAGTCCGGCACGTCCACTCGCGCGTGCTGGGTGAACAGCTGCGGCTCGTCCCTGTCGTCCGCCGCGTCGAGGAACATCTTCGGCGGTGCGCTCAGCGGGAACGACCACACGAGCCCGTCGTCGGGCTCGCCGTTCTCCGGCACCAGGGTCAGGTTGAACAGGTCGTCCTGGACGGTGAACCGCATCCGCCCGTCCGGTGCCGCGATCGGCCTGTGCCGCAGCTTGCGGGTCTGCGTGAGCAGCAGGTCCAGATCGGCGGGAGTGCGGCGGCGGAGCTCCCGTTCGGCGTCGAGCCGTGCCCTGGCGAACGTCTGCAGCGGCCCGTAGCTGTCGAACGGGGTCGCCGCGAGCGAACGGAACCCGATCTCGTCGTACGGCGCCTGCCCCGCCGACCGCGCGTACTTCAGCGCCCTGGCCGCCGCTTCCCGCGCGGGCAGACCGCTGACCAGGTCCGGCCTCATCGCCAGTTCCTCCGGCGGTACCGACTCCCACCCGCCGAGATCGACGTCCCACCCCATCTGGCTCACCCTAGAGAGAGACGATCACCACGTCGAGGGACCTTCCGCGGGCGATGTCGCTCACCTGGCTGTTGGTCCCGGGGGTGCGAAATGCGACGATGCCGGGGCTGTGAGGGGAGCGCGAGGAAGCCGGTGCGAATCCGGCGCCGTCCCGCGACTGTGACCGACCGCGTGTCGGGAGTCAGGAACTCGTCCCCCTCTTACCCCACCGACCGCGGGCGTGGACACCCGAGGAAGGACCTTGCCGAGCATGTTCCCCTTTTCGGCTGTCGTCGGACATGACGACCTCCGGCTGGCCCTGTTGCTCAACGCCGTGCACCCCGGCATCGGCGGTGTTCTCGTCCGCGGCGAGAAGGGGACCGCGAAGTCGACGATCGTGCGCGCCCTCGCCGCGTTGCTGCCGGAGCTGGCCGTGTCGCGCGGCTGCCGCTTCGGGTGCGTGCCGGGCAGCACGGACTGCCCCGACGCGCCGCACGACGGCACGGAGACCCGCCCCGCCCGGCTCGTCGAGCTGCCCGTCGGTGCCACCGAGGACCGGCTGGTCGGCTCGCTCGACCTGGAGAAGGCGCTGACCGAGGGTGTCCGGGCGTTCCAGCCCGGTCTGCTGGCCGCGGCGCACCGGGGTGTGCTCTACGTCGACGAGGTCAACCTGCTGCACGACCACCTGGTCGACCTGCTGCTCGACGCCGCCGCGATGGGGCGCGCGCACGTCGAACGCGAAGGCGTGTCGGTCTCGCACCCGTCCCAGTTCCTGCTGGTCGGCACCATGAACCCCGAGGAGGGCGAGCTGCGGCCGCAGCTGCTCGACCGGTTCGGGCTGACCGTGGCGGTGAAGGCCGCGCGGGACGTGAGCGTGCGCACCGAGGTGATCCGGCGCCGCCTCGCCTACGAGGCCGATCCCGTCACGTTCGCGGCGAAGTGGGAGGCGGAGGACGCGAAGCTCCGGCAGCAGATCGCCGACGCCAAGCGGAAGCTACCGCAGGTGTCCCTTCCGGACGGTGAGCTGCGCCGGATCGCCGCCGTCTGCGCGGCCTTCGAGGTCGACGGCATGCGCGCGGACCTCGTCGTGGCGCGTGCCGCCACCGCCCACGCGGCGTGGCGCGGCGCCGGGCAGGTCGAGGAGATCGACGTCGAGACCGCCGTCCGGCTCGCGCTGCCGCACCGGCGCCGCCGCGACCCGTTCGACGAGCCCGGCATCGAGGAGCAGCAGCTCGAGGACGCCATGCGCCAGGCGGCCGAGCACGCGGAAGAACCGGACGACGGCCCCGACGACGACGGCCCCGGTGGAGGCGAGCTGCCCGAGCCGCAGGAAGGTCCGAAGGGCAACGGGAACGCGCCCAACGACCGTCCGGCGCCTGAGCCCGCGCCCGCGTTCAAGGCGCGCCTGCTCGAGGTCCCCGGCGTCGGGGAAGGCGCGCCGGGCAAGCGTTCCAGGGCCCGCGCCCGCACCGGCAGGATCGTCCGTTCGTCCAAAGTGGACGGAAGCGGCCTGCACCTCGTCGACACCCTCACCACCGCGGCACCGCACCAGCAGGCGCGCGGCCGCAGCGGCCCTGGGCTCGTGCTCACCGGAACCGACCTGCGCAGGGCCGTCCGGGAGGGCAAGGAGTCGAACCTCGTGCTGTTCGTCGTCGACGCCTCCGGCTCGATGGCGGCGCGACAGCGGATGTCCGCGGTCAGCGGCGCGGTGATCTCCCTGCTGCGCGACGCCTACCAGCGCCGCGACAAGGTCGGCGTGGTGACGTTCCGCGGCAGCCAGGCCGAGGTCGCCCTGCCCCCGACCACCTCCGTCGACGCGGCCGCGACCAGGCTCAAGAAGATGCGCACCGGTGGCAGGACCCCGCTCGCGGACGGCCTGCTGAAGGCCCACCGGGTGCTCGAGATCGAACGGCTGCGCGACCCGCGCAAGCGCCCGCTCGTCGTCCTGCTGACCGACGGCCGCGCCACGTCGTCCGGACTCGGCGGCGACCCCACCAAGGACGCGCTCAAGGCCGCCGGACTGCTGGAGCAGACCGCCGTCGTGGTCGTGGACTGCGAACAGGGCCACGTCCGCCTAGGCCTCGCGCAGAAGATCGCCGAAGCGCTGCAGGGCACGTGCGTCAAGCTCGACCAGCTGTCCGCCGACCACCTCGCCGGCGTCGTCCGGGCCGCATAAGGAGAACCCAGTGCCTCAAGGACAACCCACCGAGGTGCCGAAGGACGGCCTGACCACCCGTCAGCGCCGCAACCGGCCGTTGCTGATGCTGCACACCGGTGAGATGAAGGGGAAGTCGACCGCCGCGTTCGGCATGGCGCTGCGCGGCTGGAACCAGGGCTGGGACGTCGGCGTGTTCCAGTTCGTGAAGTCCGCCAAGTGGAGGGTGGGCGAGGAGTCCGCGTTCAAGGCGCTCGGCCGGCTGCACGAGGAGACCGGCGAGGGCGGCGCGGTCGAGTGGCACAAGATGGGCGAGGGCTGGTCCTGGTCCCGCAAGCAGGGCACCGAGGAGGACCACGCCGCCGCGGCACTCGAGGGCTGGCAGGAGATCGCCCGCCGGCTGCAGTCCGAACGCCACGGCTTCTACGTGCTCGACGAGTTCACGTACCCGCTGCACTGGGGCTGGATCGACGTCGACGAGGTGGTGGACGCGCTGGTCAACCGGCCGGGCCACCAGCACGTCGTGATCACCGGCCGGTACGCGCCGCAGAAGCTGGTCGACGCCGCCGACCTCGTGGTGGAGATGACGAAGGTCAAGCACCCGATGGACGCGGGCCAGAAGGGCCAGCGGGGGATCGAGTGGTGAACAGACTGGTCGTCGCCGCCCCGGCCTCGGGCAGCGGCAAGACCACCGTCGCCACGGGCCTGATGGCCGCACTCCGTCGCGCCGGCTCCCGAGTCGCCCCGTTCAAGGTCGGCCCCGACTACATCGACCCCGGCTACCACTCCCTGGCCACGCGGAGACCGGGCCGCAACCTGGACCCCGTGCTGGTCGGCGAGCACCGCATCCCCGGCCTGTTCGCGCACGGCTCCAAGGGCTGCGACATCGCCGTCGTCGAGGGCGTGATGGGCCTGTTCGACGGCCGCGTCGACACCGCGGGTGTCGGCTCGACCGCGCACGTCGCCAAGCTGATCAACGCCCCCGTGCTGTTCGTCGTGGACGCGCGGGGGCAGAGCCGGTCGCTCGCCGCGCTGCTGCACGGGTTCCGCGGCTACGACCCCACGGTCCGGCTCGGCGGCGTGATCCTCAACCAGGTCGGTTCGGAACGGCACGAGCAGGTCCTCCGCTCGGCGTGCGACGAGGTCGGGCTCGACGTCCTCGGCGTGCTGCCGAGGGATCCTCAGTTCTCCTTGCCCTCACGGCACTTGGGGCTCGTGACGGCGGCGGAGCACGGTCCGGAGGCCGTCGCCGCGGTCGACGCGATTGCCGCCGCGGTGGCCGAGCACGTCGACCTGGACGCCGTGCGCAGGCTCGCCCGTTCCGTGCCCGCGATGGCGGTCGCCGCGTGGGAACCGCAGGTCGAACCCGTCGCGCACGAACCCGTGATCGCCGTGGCGGGTGGAGCGGCGTTCACGTTCGGGTACGCCGAGCACGTCGAGGTGCTGAAGGCGGCGGGAGCGTCAGTCGCCGTCGTCGATCCGCTCAACGATGAAGATCTTCCGGAAGACACGGCGGGGCTCGTCCTTCCTGGCGGATTTCCCGAGCAGCACGCGGAAGCGTTGTCGGCCAACGCG
This sequence comes from Lentzea aerocolonigenes, assembly GCF_000974445.1. Lineage (GTDB taxonomy): Bacteria > Actinomycetota > Actinomycetes > Mycobacteriales > Pseudonocardiaceae > Lentzea > Lentzea aerocolonigenes. Next base: position 146,280 of record NZ_BBOJ01000020.1, on the reverse strand, counting down.
AAGTTGCGCGACGCGGTGGCCCGGTTCGCTCGATCGGGTGCGCCGGTGCACGCCGAGTGCGGTGGGTTGCTGTACCTCGCCAGGTCGCTCGACGGGCACCCGATGTGCGGCGTGCTCGACGCCGACGGGTTCATGACGCCGAAGCTGACCTTGGGTTACCGGGACGCGGTGGCGTCGGCCGGCTCGCCGCTGCACCTGGCCGGCAGCCGCGTGACCGGCCACGAGTTCCACCGTACCCAGCTGTCCACACCGCACTCGGACCCTCCCGCGTGGCACTGGCGCGGCGTCGACTCACGGCCCGTCGCCGAGGGCTTCGTCGCCGGTGGCGTGCACGCGTCGTACCTCCACACGCACCCGGCAGGTGATCCGGAAGCCGTAGCCCGTTTCGTGCGCGCCTGCCACCCGTTCGTGGCCGGAGCGGCAGGCGGTACGGTCTTCGCTTAAGCCTCTCGCCGAAACCCCTGTGGAGCTGTCGTGACGACGACCGGTCGGGTCTCCTTCGTCGGCGCCGGTCCCGGTGCCGCCGACCTCATCACCCTCCGCGGCGCGCGCCGCATCGCGGAAGCCGACGTGGTCGTCTGGGCCCCCAGCGCGGTGGACGCCGAGTGCGTCCGCGAGCACGCCCGTGCCGACGCCGAACTGGTCGACTTCTCCCGCGTGACGCAGGAGGAGATCACGGACCTGTACCGCCGTGCCGCCGCGTCGCGCCTGACGGTCGTCCGGCTGCACGCGGGTGACGCCGCGACCGGTGGTGGCGTGCAGGAGCAGCACGACCTGTGCCTGCGTCTCGGCCTCGAGGTCGAGGTCGTGCCGGGTGTGTCCGTCGTGGCCGCCGCCGCCGCCAAGATCGGCCGCGAGATCACGCTCACCGAGGCGTCGTCGACCGTGCTGATCTCGCCGGAGAGCAGCGAGCTCGTCCAGGAGTTCGCCGCGCTGCAGACCACGATGGCCGCCACGGTCTCGGGCGCGCGCACCGGCCAGTTCGTCGAGAAGCTGCTCCAGGGCGGCTACTCCGAGACCACGCCGGTCGTCGTCGCGTACAAGGTGAGCCAGGCCGACGAACTGGTCGTGCACACCACGATCGGCGAGCTGGAAGCCGTGGTGAAGAAGCACAAGCTGTACCGCCCGACGTTGTTCCTGGTCGGTTCCGCGGTGAAGGCCCCGACCCGCCGCGTCTCGACCTCGGCGACCACCTCGGTGGACGAGCCGATCCGCGCCGCCCGCCCGACCCGCTGGTCGCGCCGCGCCGCCTCCCGCATCTCCACGCGCGTCGACGAGCCCGTCCCCGCGGCCCCGGTTCCCGCCGCGGCTCCTGCCGAGCCGAACCCGGCGTGGACCGCGGTCGAGGAAATACAGCAGTCCGTGCGCAAGCCCGCCGAGGAGCCCGCGCCGAAGCCGAAGCTGACGGTGGTGGCGGCGGAGAAGCCGAAGCCGCCGACGGTGCGCGCCTCGACGGCCACGCCGAAGAAGAAGCCCGCCGCCCGTAAGCCGAAGCGCACCAGCTGATGACGGTGGAGAAGCTGCAGGAGGCAGCGGGCCGGCCCGTCGAGATCGTCGACGCCGCGGACGGCCTGCGTCCCGCGCTGAACGTGTGCCGCGCGCAGTCCGCCGTGATCGTCAAGCTGGCCGAGGGCATCGGTCCGGCCGAGATCGGCGCGGGTCTCGCGGGCTGGCGCCGCACGCTCACCGTGGCGGACTCCGGCGAGCTGTCCACTGTGGACCCGAAGGACGCGGTGACCCGTCGCTGGACCGCGCCCGAAGCGGTGTTGTGCCTGGCGGACAACGAGTTCCTCCGGTCGAACGACGGCTGGGCGCTGCCGGACGAGGCGTTCGCGAGCCGTTCGCACGTGCTCGGCGCCGAGGTCCGCGCGTTCGTGCTGGCGCGGCTCGCCCCACGTCCCGGCGTGCTGGTGTGGGACGTGCTGGCCGGTTCCGGCGCGGTGGGCGTGGAGTGCGCCCGGCTGGGTGCCGCGGTGATCGCGGTCGAGCCCGATCCCGTGCAGTGCGTGCGGATCATCGCGAACGCGTCCGCGCACGGCGTCGACGTCCGGGTCGAGGAAGCCGAGCTGGACACGTCGTCGTTGCCGCGTCCGGACGCGGTGTTCGTGGGGCGTGGTGAGATCGCCGCGGTCAAGGCGTGTGCGGCCGTATCTGCGCGGCGCGTCGTGGTCGCGACGGAGAGCGTGGACGAGATCGTGCCCGCACGGGACGCGTTGCTGGCAGCCGGATACGAGGTCGAGGGCGTGCACTGGACCGCTTCTCGCCTGCTCGACTCGGGTTTCGCGCCCGCGGTGCCCGTGACCGTGTTGTGGGGTACCAAGAAGTGATCGGTGTGTTCGCGGGTCCGGCGCAACGTGGCGACGGAGCCGACCTCGCAGGTCTCCTCGGGTCGGACGCGGTAGTTCCCGATGGTCCGGTGAAGCCCGCGGTGCAGCAGCTGTGGTCGCGGCTCGGTGCGGTGGTCCTGTTCCTGGACGCGGGTTCCGCGGTCCGGCTGATCGCGCCCCTGTTGCGGGACAGGCGATCCGACCCCGCCGTGGTGTGCGTGGACAAGCACTTCGTCGTGGCGCTGGCCGGTGACGCGGACGCGTTCGCCCGGCACGTCGCCGACCTGCTGAACCGCACGGCCGTGGTGACCGGCGGTCCGTCGATCGACTCGGTGCTGGACGAGCTCGTCGAGCAGCTCGACGCCACCGCGGACGGCGACGTCGAGGCCTGCGCCGCCGCCATCGAGGCGGGCGAGAAGGTCGTGCTGCGCAACCCGTTGAACTTCCCGCTGCCCGCCCTGCCGCCCAACGTCGTCGGCGCGGGAGAGGACGCGACGTGGCTGATCGTCGTCGACGACCGCGCGGCCGCCACCAAGGACAACGTGCTGCGGATCGTGCCGCGCACGCTCGTCGTCGGTGTCGGTTCCACGCGCGGTGCGTCGGCCACGAGCGTCGGCGCCGCGCTGGCGGAGCTTGACGCGCAGGGCGGCCTGGATCTGCGCGCCATCAAGGCGTTCGCGACGGCGGACGCCAAGGCCGACGAGCCCGGCATCGTGGATGCCGTGGAGGACTGGGGTTTCTGGCACGGCGACACCGCCGAGCTGCTGACGTTCCCGACCGAGGAGCTCGCGGAGATCGGCGTGCCGAACCCGAGCTCGGTGGTGCGCAACTCGATGGGCACCGCGAGTGTCGCGGAGGCTGCGGCGTTGCGCGGTGCGCAGACGCTCGGGCACGGCGGGCAGGTCGAGCTGGCGGCCGAGAAGTTCAAGCGGGACAACGTGACCGTGGCCGCGGCACGGGTGCTGCCGCGTGGCCGGCTCGCGCTGGTCGGACTCGGTCCGGGGGCGGCGGAGGAGCGCACACCCCGTGCGGAGGCGGAGATCCGGCGCGCGGCGTTCGTGGTCGGCACACCGGAGGCGATCGACGCCGTCGGTCCGCTGCTGCGTTCCGGCACGGAGGTCCGTCACGACGGCGCGTGCGATTTGGCCGCGCGCGGTGCGGCTGTCGCGTTCGTCGCTTTCGGAACCGGACCAACGCTGGACAATCCGGTCGAAGCCGACGTAATTGTTGTTCCCGGAGTCTGGGAACACTGACGTTTTTCCTTCTTTCGTAGGGTCTCTGTCGAAGTTTTCTTGATTACCGTCGCCACGCACACGGCCCACCCTGCCTCGGGCCCGAAGCACTGGAGACCGACATGAGATCGCGTCGTCTCATCGCTGTCGCCTGCACCGCCGGCGTCGCACTGTCCCTGCTGACGATCAACGCTCAGGCCGCCGCGCCCAAGGAAGGCCTCCGCCTGCTCGCCGTCCGCGACTCGCTGACCGCCAGGCACACCTGGTACGAGCAGACCTACGCCGGAAAGCCCGTGCTGGGCGCCTACTACGTGGAGCACGTCGACAAGGCGACCGGTGTGAAGACCGTCGACGACGGCCGGATCGCCGTCGGCACCGTGGACGTCACGCCCGCGGTCACCGCCGAGAGCGCGAAGCAGAAGTCCCAGGGCGTGCCGGAGAACGCGAACCTCAAGGTGCTCGCCGGCACCGGTCTGGTCTACGAGGTGATCTCCGACAACGGCAAGGGATCCGAGCGCACGCTGGTGAACGCGGAGACCGGTGACGTCGTGAAGACGGAGAGCCTGGTCAAGCACGCGAACGGCACCGGCAAGGTGTTCAGCCCGAACCCCGTGTCGTCGCAGCAGAACCAGAACCTGGTCGATGCGAACGACGCCGACTCGGCCGTGCCCGCCGCCGCGTACAAGTCGGTGACGCTGTCCGATCTGGACGGTTCCGGCTACCTCAAGGGCAAGTACGCGGCGTTGACCGGCACCAAGAGCAAGCTCGCGTACAGCGCGAACAACCAGTTCGACTACACGCGCAACAACGACTTCTTCGAGCAGGTCAACGCCTACTGGGGCGTGACGGAGGCGCAGAAGTACATCCAGGGCCTCGGTTTCACCAACATCAACAACGAGGCGCAGAAGATCACCACGATCGGCTTGAAGGACGACAACTCGTTCTACGACCCGTCGAAGGACCAGATCACGTTCGGCAGCGGTGGCGTGGACGACGCCGAGGACGTCGAGGTGGTGTGGCACGAGCTCGGCCACGCGATCCAGGACGCCCAGGTGCCGGGCTTCGGTTCCTCCACGGAGGCGGGCTCGATCGGCGAGGGCTTCGGTGACTGGTGGGCGTTGATCATGTCCTCACGCGACGCGCAGGACACGGCGACGGTTCCGCTGGCGTGCATCATGGACTGGGACGCGACGTTCTACACCACCACGACGCCGCATTGCCTGCGTCGCACGGACACCGAGCTGAAGTACGCCGACCGCAACGGCGAGGTGCACCACGACGGCCAGATCTGGTCGCGCGCTCTGTGGGACGTCTTCAAGAAGTTCGGTCGCGACAAGTCGGCGAAGATCGTGCTGGAGGCGCAGTTCTCGTACTCGCCCTCGACGACGTTCTCCGCTGCCGCCAAGGCGACCGTCGCCGCGGCCAAGAAGCTCTACGGTGACGCGGACGCCGCCACCGTGCAGGCTGCTTTCACGGCGCGTGGCATCGCCTGAGTCAAAAGTGAAGTCGGACTTGTCCGACTAATGGCGGTTCCGCCGCCGAACGTCTGCCCATGACGCTGTGTGTGCCGCCGCTCGACACCCTGCACACACAGCGTCATCGGGAAGGACTGGCTACATGGCGAAAACCCTGCATCGCCTGATCGTGTCCGTCGTGGTGTCCGCTCTCGCGAGCATCTTCTTCATCGCACCGGCCGCCAACGCCGACGTCTCGCCGATGATCGTCGGCGGCACGCGGGCGAGCACGTCGACCTACCCGTGGGTCGTGTACCTGGCCACCACCTCCGGTTCCCAGTTCTGCGGTGGAACGCTGACGAAGGCCAACAAGGTCGTCACCGCCGCGCACTGCGTGAAGGGCCGCACGCCGGCCAGCACGCGGGTCGTGCACGGACGTGACGACAAGCAGAGCACCGCGGGCACGGTCGCGAACGTGACCAAGATCTGGGTGCACCCCAGCTACACCACCGCGACCGCTGGCTACGACGTCGCCGTGCTGACGCTGGACCGCAACATCAGCTCGGCGACCCTGCCGCTCGCCACGCCGTCCGACACCGCGCTGTACACGGCGGGCAACTCGGCGCTGATCCTCGGCTGGGGCACCACGTCCTCCGGCGGTTCCGCCTCGCGGTACCTGCTCAAGGCCAACGTGCCGCTGACCTCGGACGCCACCTGCAAGACCGCGTACTCGCAGTACAGCAACACCTCCATGGTGTGCGCGGGCTACCCGCAGGGCGGCACCGACACCTGCCAGGGCGACTCCGGTGGCCCGCTGGTGTTCGGCGGCAAGCTCATCGGTGACACGTCCTGGGGCCGCGGTTGTGCCGGGGCGGGCTACCCCGGTGTGTACGGCCGCATCGCGCCTTACTACTCGGTGATCACCGCTCAGCTGTAACCGCTCACTTGCCATGCCCGCAGGATCACGCGCATCCTGCGGGCATGGCTGATCTTGAATCGATGCCAGAGGACTGGTCGAGCGCACTGGTCGTCGTCGCGCACCCCGATGACATGGAGTACGGCGGTGCGGGCGCTATCGCGCGTTGGACCGCTCAGGGCAAGAAGATCGCGTACCTGCTGGCGTGCCGTGGTGAAGCCGGCATCGACACGATGAACCCAGCGGAATGCGGCCCGTTGCGGGTCAACGAGCAGATCGCCTCCTGCGCGGCCGTCGGCGTGAACGTGGTCGAGTTCCTGGACCACCCGGACGGTCTCATCGAGTACGGCGTGCCGTTGCGGCGCGACATCGCGGCCGCGATCCGCCGGCACAAGCCGGAGGTCGTGATCACCGGCAACTTCCGCGAGACCTGGCCGGGCGGCGGGTTGAACATGGCGGACCACATCGCGGTCGGGCGCGCGACCGTCGACGCGGTGCGGGACGCGGGCAACCGGTGGATCTTCCAGGAACTGCGTCTCGAACCGTGGAACGGCGTCAAGTACGTGGCGGCGGCGTCCTCGCCGTTGGCCACTCACGCCGTGGACATCACCGACTCGTTCGACGCTTCGGTTGAATCGCTACGCGCGCACAAGGCGTATCTGGCTGCGCTGAGCGGGGACATGGCCGAGCCCGAGCCGTTCCTGCGGGGCGTGGCGGAGGCGGTGGGACAGCGGTTCGGAGGTGTTCTGGCGACCTCTTTCGAGCTGCTCCAGCTGTGACCATGTTCCCTTCGGCTGGACACGACGTGTCGGGTGTGGATGCTTCTACGCATGCCCTTTGAACAGCACTACCTGGCCGGCCTCGACCTGCGGGGCCGGCGCGTCCTCGTGGTCGGCGGAGGCACGGTCGCGCAGCGCCGCCTACCTCGCCTGATCGCGTCCGGCGCCGTCGTCGAGCTCGTGTCGCCGTCCGTCACACCCGCCGTGCAGGGCATGGTCGACGCGGGGGAGCTGACCTGGCACCAGCGGCGGTTCGAGCCGGGTGACGTCGAGGGCGCGTGGTACGTGGTGGCGTGCACGTCCAACGTCGAGGTGAACGCGCAAATCGGCGAAGAGGCGCTGTCGCACCGTGTGTTCTGCGTGCGCGCGGACATCGCCGTCGAGGGCACGGCCGTGACACCGGCCACCGGTATGCACGACGGCATGTTGATCGGTGTGCTGGCAGGCGGCGAGCACCGCCGTTCGGCCTCCGTGCGCGACGGCCTCGTGGCGGCGTTGCGCGACGGTCGCATCGCGGACCAGGCCGCACCGCCCGTCGGCGTGGCGCTGGTCGGCGGCGGCCCCGGCGACCCCGAGCTGATCACCGTGCAGGGCAAGCGTTTGCTGGCCCACGCCGACGTGGTCGTCGCCGACCGCCTGGCCCCGCGCGAGCTGCTGGAGGAACTGCCCGCGCACGTCGAGGTCGTGGACGCGGCGAAGATTCCCTACGGCCGTGCGGCAACGCAGGAGTTCATCAACCAGACGCTGATCGACCGCGCCAAGGAGGGCAAGTTCGTCGTCCGGCTGAAGGGCGGCGACCCGTACGTTTTCGGCCGCGGCTTCGAGGAGTTGCTGGCGTGTGCGGAGGCGGGTATCCCCGTGACCGTCGTGCCGGGCGTGACGTCCGCGTTCGGTGTGCCTGCATTGGCCGGTGTGCCGGTCACGCACCGAGGCGTGGCGCACGAGGTGGTCGTCGTCTCCGGACACGTCGCACCGGACGACCCGCGCTCTCTCGTGGACTGGCCAGCGATCGCACGTCTCCGTGGCACCGTCGTGCTGATGATGGCCGTCGAACGCGCTGGTGCGTTCGCCACGGCGCTGATGGAAGGCCGCCCGGGCTCGACCCCCGTCGCCGTCGTCCAGGAGGGCAGCACGGCGGCCCAGCGCGTCCTGCGCTCCACTTTGGACTCCCTGGCGGCCGACATGGAGGCACAGGCGATTCGTCCGCCGGCGATCATCGTGGTCGGCCCGGTGGCCGACATTGCTTCAGCAAATAGTTAGATAAGTTTCTTTACAAAAACCGCTCGACCGGTGGACTCTGCACTCACGCCGCCAAAGTCCACCGGTTCTTGCGGAGGCACGCATGAAACGCGCCCTGTCTTTGGCGGCAGGCATCTTGCTAGCGATGTCCGGTTTAGTGGTTTCATCCCCGGCGAACGCGGCGTCCCAACAGGTCTTCTGGACCTTCTACGGCTGGTACGACAACACGCCGCCCGGTGGTGACATCGCCTACCCGAAGATCCACGACACAGCCGGCGGCAAGGGCACCTGGTCGGACCCGATCACGTTCGCGACGTCCAGCAAGGAAGCCAAGCCGGGCACGCGCATCTACTTCCCGCGCGTGAAGAAGTACTTCATCATGGAGGACTCCTGCTCCTCCTGCGAGCAGGACTGGAACGGCAACGGCCCCAACGGCGGCCCCAAGCTGTGGCACTTCGACGCCTGGGTGGGCGGCAAGGGCGGCAACGCCATGAACGCCATCGACTGCGAAGACGCGCTGACGAACTACCACGACGACGGCAAGCCGGTGATGGAGGAGACCATCCTCAACCCGCCGTCGAACCTGGCCGTGGACCCGACGCCGATCTTCAACACGCAGACCGGCGAGTGCTACGGCGGCGCGAAGCCCAAGACCACCAACGGCGAGTACAAGAACGTCTCGACCGGCAAGTGCCTGCAGGGCGGCGCCTCCGGAACCCAGCTGACGACCGCCACGTGCAACGGCTCGGCACCGCAGCAGTTCAAGTTCCACGGCGCGTTCATGGAGCAGGGCTCGCCGCAGCTGTGCACGACGCTGTCCTCGGGCAAGGTGCTGCTGAAGAAGTGTGACGGCGGGCCGAACCAGCAGTGGTCCATCAACCCGAACAAGACGATCTCGGACATGCAGTACAACACGAAGTGCTACCGGGACGCGTCCGGGAAGGTGACGGCGGCGTCCTGTTCGGGTGACGCTGCCAAGTGGACGTTCAAGGCAGCAGCGAAGAAGTGAGCGCGTAACGGCTTGAGGCAGATCAGCCCGACCGCGGTTCGCAGTGCGACAGCGACGAACCACGGTGCCAACAGTCCGAAGTAGTCGGCTGTGAGCCCTCCCAGCAGCGCGCCGATCGGTTGAACACCCCAGGTGATCAGGGTCTGCGCGCTGCTGACGCGGCCGAGGAGCTCGGTCGGCACCGCGCGCTGCCGCAGGGTCGCCGTGGCAACGCCCCACACCGCCGTGCAGAACGAGCTCACCACAGCGAACACCGCGACCGTGAGCAGATCGTGTGCCACGGTGGCGATCCCCAGCCACATCAAGGGAATCAGCACCACGGTCACGGTCACGGTGTTCCGGTACCGGAGCAGCCGTTCCGCGAGCATCCCGCCCGCGACGCCACCACAGGCGAGCGTGGCGAGAAACGCGCCGAACCCCGCGTTCGTCAGCCCGAGCCGGTGCTGCGCGAACAACACCAGGGTCGCCATGGTCATCGCGATGCACAGGTTCGTCGTCGCGGACACCACCGTGACCGTCCTCAACGCCTTGTGCTTCACCAACCACCGCAAGCCTTCGGCAACTCTCGGCCTCACCGGCGGGGGCTCTTTCCGTTGTGTGCGCATGCATGTGACGAGCAGTGCCGCGATGGCGAACGTCAGTGCGTTGACCCAGAACGGCGCCGGCACCGCGACCGCGAACAACAACCCACCCAGCGGCGGTCCCGCGAACTGCAACGCCACCGCCTGCGACGCGAACAACCGCCCGTTCGCCCGCTCCAGCAGGTGGTTGTCCACCGTGGCCTTGATGAGCGGCTGCCCGACCGCTCGCGGCACGTTCTCCGCAGTGCCGATCAGGAACGCCATGCCGTAGAGGAACGCGATGTGTGCGCTGTGGAAGGTGGCCAGCAGAGCCATGAGCGCGCACTGGATCCACAAGGCGGTGAGGAGGAGGCGCCGGCCGTCGTACCGGTCCGCCGCCGCCCCGGCCGGGAGTGCGGCCAGCAGCCAGGGGAGTGCGCCGAAGAAGCTGACGCCGGCGATCAGCTTCGGGTCTTGGGTGAGCTGCGCGGCGAGCAGGGGGAGTGCGGCCAGGAAGATCCCGTCGCCCACCGCCGAGATCGCGCTGCCGCCCCACAACAGGTACCAGTTCCGCCCCATGCGTCATCCTAGGGGGCGCACGATGAGGCGACCTGCCACCATCAGGACATGCCGTTGCCCGAAACGCATCTGCGTCAGATCGCCCGGTGGTGTGAGCAGAAGGTCCCCGAGAGGCTCCGCTTCCGAGTCCGGGTCGAGTACAAGGTGCGTGGATCGAACGTGACGCTCCACGAGTGCCACGTGCCGATCGGTGCGACCCCGGAAACGAAGTGGTTCCGGCAACCGATGGCCCAACTGCGGTACGACGGGTCCTCGTGGCAGCTGTATTGGGCGGAGCGCCACTTCTCCGAGCACCCCGGCCGGTGGGTCGCGGTGGACTACGACCCGCGCGGCACCGCGCCCTCGCCAGGCCCGCTGCTCGACATGATCGCCGACCCCCGCGTCTCGTTCTTCGGGGAAAAGGACTGAAGATGCTCATCTGGGACGATCAGTACATGCCTGTCCCAGACACGCATCTTCGCCAGATCGTCCGCTGCTCGACGTGATCGACGATCCCGGCAGTCCGTTCTGGGGATGGCGAAAGGCCGCCTCCCCGCAGCGGGGAGGCGGCCTTCAGCCGTCGATCAGATTCAGTGCTGCGGTGCCCGGCGCGGACGGCCGGTGCGCTCGGTCCGGCCGAAACCGCGGCCGCCCTCGGAGCGCTCCGAGCGACGCGGACCGCCGCGGAACTCGCCGCCCTCGGAGCGACGGCCGGAGCCGCCGCGGTACTCGCCGCGGCCGGTGCCGGTGGCAGGAGCGCCGAAGCGACGGCCGCCGCCGCCGCCGTTGCGACGGGCCGGCTTCTCGCGTTCCACGATCGGCTCGCCGCTCGGGGTGCGGGCGCCGGTGATGCGGATCAGGTCGTCGTCGCCGGGGCGCACCTTCGTGCTCTCCGGACGGATGCCCGCGCGGGCCGCCATGCCCTGGACCGCACGGCGCTGGTCGTGCGTCACCAGCGTGACGACCGTGCCGGACTGGCCTGCGCGAGCCGTGCGGCCTGCGCGGTGCAGGTAGTCCTTCGGGTCGGCCGGCGGGTCGACGTGGACGACCAGGGACACGTCGTCGACGTGGATGCCGCGGGCCGCCACGTCCGTCGCGATCAGGACGGGCGTGGTGCCCTCGCGGAACTCGCCGAGCACCCGCGTGCGGGCGCTCTGGGCCTTGCCGCCGTGCAGCGCGCCGGCGTGGACGCCGACCGAGCGCAGCTTCTTGGCCAGGCGGTCGACGTGGTGCTTGGTGCGCACGAACATGATCGTGCGGCCCTCGCGCGCGGCCACCTCGGTCACCACGTTCTGCTTGTCCTCGGCGGACACGAACAGCAGGTGGTGATCCATCGTCGTGACGCTCGCGGTGGGCGGGGCCACCGAGTGCGTCACCGGGTCGTGCAGGTACTGGCGGACCAGCTTGTCCACGTCGCCGTCGAGCGTCGCGGAGAACAGCAGGCGCTGGCCGTCCTGCGGGGTCAGGTCGAGGATCGCGCGGACCTGGGGCATGAAGCCCATGTCCGCCATCTGGTCGGCCTCGTCCAGTGCGGTGATCTCGACCTGGGACAGGTCGCAGGTGCCCTGGCGGACGTGGTCGGACAGGCGGCCCGGCGTGGCGATCAGCAGGTCGACGCCGCGGCGCAGGTGATCGATCTGGCGCGGGAAGGACGTGCCGCCCACGACGACGCGGCACCACAGGCCCAGCGAGCGGGCGTGCGGCATCAGCGCCGTCTCCACCTGCATCGCGAGCTCGCGGGTCGGGACCAGGATCAGGCCGCGCGGCTTGTGCGGCACGGAGCGGCCGCCCGCGAGGCGGGTCAGCATGGCGAGGCCGAACGCCAGCGTCTTGCCGGAGCCGGTCTGGCCGCGGCCGAGGATGTCACGGCCCGACATCGAGTCGGGCAGGGTGGCCGCCTGGATGGGGAACGGCTCGGTGATCTCGTTGGCGGCGAGCGAACGGATCAAAGCGTCGGAGAGGCCGAGCTCGGCGAACGAGGGCAGCGGGCCTTCCGGCAGCGTGCTCTCGAAGTGCTCGGCGACGATCGGTTCCTCGACCCGCTGCTGCGGACGCGAGGAGTTGCCCTGGCGACCCGAGCGACGCCGCGGTGACCTGCGGCTTTGTGCGCGCTCGGAACGGCCTTCGGACATGGATGGCAAAACAAACCTCCGGGACATGGCACGTCTCGAGGCTGCCCCGCGCGCTACCGCGGTGCCGATCACAAGGACGGGCCCGGCGTGATGGTCACGCCGCTGATGAGTGGGTGGAAACACCGGTCAACGGCTGTCAGGCCTTCATCGGTGCACAGCACAGTCTAGCTGATCATTGAGGGTGCGCCGCGCGCCCGGCAGTGTCGTTGGACACGGCCGGACGCGCAACGTGGGTCACGCCATACCCGCCACGTCCAGCAGCGTTGCCACCAGGGAGGACGGGTCGCCGATCTCCGGCGGGAGGCCGCGCGAGGCGAACCACCCGCTGATGTTGCGGACGTCGCGGTCGAGGAACTCCGCACCGCGCGGGTTCCTGACCAGGTCGACCACCTGCGGCAGGTCGATCATGATCAGCCTGCCTTCGTGGACCATGAGGTTGTACGCGGACAGGTCGCCGTGGGTGAGGCCCGCCTCCGCGAGCGTCATCAACGTGCTCACCAGCTGTCGCCACAGGTCGAGCAGTTCGTCCTCGTCCGGACGGGTCTGCGCGAGCCGCGGTGCCGCGTTGCCCTCGTCGTCACCGATGAACTCCAGCAGCAGTTCGGTGCCGCTGCGCTGCACCGGGTACGGCACGGGTGCGCCGATCTGCCACAGCCCGGAGAGCGCGGCGAACTCCGCGACCGCCCACTGCTCCGCGATCAGGTTGCGCCCGAACGCGGTGCGGTTCGCGATGGCCCGCGTCTCGCGGGACTTCTTCATCCGGCGACCTTCCAGATATCCCGCGTCGCGGTGGAACATCCGGTGGTCGTTGCTGCGGTAGCGCTTGGCGGCGAGCAGGCACGCCTTCTCGCCCATCGCTCGTTCCAGCAGGAAGACGTCCGCTTCCTTGCCGGTCTTCACGATGCCCAGTTCGCGGTCGACCGCGGCGAGTTCGGTGATGAGCCAGTCCGGATGCGGTTCGGGGCCCTGCTCGGCGTCGCCCCACGTGGACCAGCGATCGCCGTCCTCGGGGGTGTCCGCCGTGCTGAGCTGGTCCTCGCGCAGCCGGGCGACTCGCAGCTTCTCTGCTTCTGTCATTCGGCCGCGACGCGTCGGTTCCGCGTCGTCGGCGGTGCGCTTGGCGCGCTTTCCCTTGCGCCGCATGGTGTCGGCGTCGTCAAAGGATGATTCGAAACGCTCGAAAAGATCGTGCTCGCGCACGGTGGGGTCTCCCAAAAGATGAAGGTGACCGCCCCACTGGCGCTCTGCGATCAAACGGTGCTGATCAGGCGCGAAGGGCGGCTGGACGGGTCGCGCGGGCGATGCCACGTCCAAAGACAGGCTCTGACATCACGCACCTCCTCGATCCAGCTCCGATGTCACGCTTCGAGGCAGAAGACTGCCGTGCGGCCCCCACCGGCCGCAACCGAATTAATCGGTGATCAGGTCCGCGGTCTTCTCACCCGTCGGCACGATCTTGAGCCCGGCCTTCTGCGCAAGCTTGACCAGGCCTTTCAGGTCGGCCGGCTCCGTCTTGGCGCTCGCGATGGCGCGGGCCAGCAGACCCTTGTGCGCCTTGTTGAAGTGGCTGACGACCTTGCCCTCGCTGGTGACCACCCGCACGACGACGGCGTGCGGGACCTTCGCGAGGCTCGAGTACGCGCCGGAACGCAGGTCGACGACGAACTCGTCGGCGTCCTTCAGGACCGGTTCCAGCACCGGCTTCCACAACGTGCGCAGGCTGCCGTGGGACGGGAGCGTGCTGCCGCCCGACAGCCGGTACGCGGGCACCGGATCGCCGCCGCGAATCGCCCCGAACAGCGCCGACGCGACCGCCAGCCGCTCGAAAGCGCGCTCTTTCTCGGCCTTCTTCAGCGACGGGAAGTCAAGGTTGTCGTAGAGCACGCCGGTGTAGCGCAGCAGCGCGGGTGTCGTCTCGGACGTGCGCAGTGCCGCGTTGCGGTGCACCTCGTCGACCTGGCGCTCGGAGATCTCCAGCGCCTTCAGGCTCGCCGGGACGTCCTTCGCGAGGTCGGCCAGCGCGGACACCAGCTTGTCGCGCACCGGGTTCAGCTCGGGGAACGACAGCGCGTCGAGATCGAGCGGCGCGCCCTCGCCGCCGATCGCCTTGGTCTCCGACGGGGGAAGCAGCACCAGCACGGTTGGAAAGGGTAGGGCAACGCGCGAAAACCGCTGGACCTGCGTGGTGCTCTGGAAGGCGTGGACGCACTGGACCGCCTGTACGACTCGCTGGACGCACGCCTGCGCCCGGAGGACGTGGTCGCCCTCGTACTGGAGGCGCTGCCGTCGCTGAGGCGCCGGGAGCGTGCGGTGCTGCGCGACGTGGCGGAGCACGCGCGGCGTTGGTACGGCTTCTCCGGGATGAGCGTCGACTACGCCCGCCCGGTCGGTGCCGCGCCTCAGATCGCCGCCACCAGGTTCATGTTCGGAGTGGACGGCGGCGCGGTCGACGCCAACGACCCGATCTCGGTGCTGGAGTTCGCGGCGCTCGTCGGCTCTGAGATCAACTGGGACCCCGCGCGCACCGACTTCCTCACCGACCGGTTGAACCGTGAGGACCGTGCCGCCGCGGGCATCGAACTGTCGAAGCGCAAGTACAACCGGCGCTTCCGCATGCTGCGCCGGCTCACCGCGAAGGCCGCACGGCTGGAGCGCGCGCGGAAGATGCGCGGCCTGAGGATGCTGGCGGCGGCTGGCTTCGTCGGCGCGATCGACCGCGACCGGTTCCGCGCCGACCCGGACGCGGCCTGCTTCATCGCCTACTTCACGGCACGGCGCAAGCTGCGCCGCGAGTTCTCCCTGGCGGGCCGGGAGAACCCGTTCGACCAGGTCGCGGAGGTGTTGTTCGCGCGCTGCGAAGCCGGTGACGAGACCGACTGGGAGATGATCGCGCTGGCCTGCCCGACCTGGCAGGTGCTGCGCCGGTTGCGGGCCGAGCAGCTCGGCGAGCTGCTCGGCCGGTGGTCGGCGGCGACCAGGTCGGTGGCGGAACTGCTGGCTTCGGAGTGGCGGTCGTCCGAGATCGACAAGGCGACCATGATCGTCCGCCGCGGCGTGGACTCGTCCAGCTGGAACGCTCTGGCCGGCGCCTACAACGCCGCGCGCACGGGCTGGATCGCCTGCCTGCACGCGTCCGGGCTGACGTCGCTGGTCGAGGACGCGTGGCCGGGCAAGGTGATGCGCGTGATGGCCGCCGACCTCGCCGCCTGGCACCAGACGTCCGGAGGCGGCCTGCACCCGGACACCTCGGTGTGGTCGCGCCTGCCGCTGCCGTGGGAGGTGCTCGACGGCACGGCCGCCTGCTCGCGTGCCGACGTGGAAGCCGCCTGCCGCGAGCACCGCGTCGACCCCGAGCGTTCCGGATGGACAGCACCGCGAGCGCACACGGCGATCGCGCGCTTCCGGCCGACCCCGGAGCTCGTGCACGGCGTCGCGGTGTCCGACCCGTTGTGGGCCATGGCGTTGCGTCGCGCGCGGGTGTTCAGCGGCAAGCCGTTGAACACCGGGGTATTCGGTGGACAGGACGCGCTCGACTGAGCAGGCTGTACCGGCGTTCGGCTGTAGTTCAGCGGTAGAACACCCGGCTCTGGGACCGGGCGGACGCCGGTTCGAGCCCGGCCGGCCGAACGCGTGGAACGCGTAGCTCAGTGGTGGAGCGCCCGGCTCTTACCCGGGAGGACGCCGGTTCGAGCCCGGTCGTGTTCTCACGGTGCCTGCAACGTCAGGTAAGCCAGGCCGAGCGTGCCGCGCCAGCCGCGCAGGCGGAAGGTGCGGTGCGTGTCGGCCTTCGCGCGGATCTCCTCGGCGTGCGGGGAGTCCGGGTTCTCACGAAGCCAGCGTTCCCACGCGAGCCCGTGCCCGTTCTCGAACACGTCCCACTCGTCGAGGCCCGCCTGCTCCACCGCGAGCAGTCGGTACCCGTGAGCGTGCGCGAGGTCGACCAGGTCGGCCAGCGAGCCGTACTGTTCGCGCGGGATCGGCATCGCGGCGAGCTGCGCTTCAGTCGGCTCGCGCTCCCAGAAACCCTCGCCCAGCAACAGCTTCCCGCCCGCGCGCAACAGCCCTTTCGCCGCTGTGAGCGCGTTCGCCGTGTGCTGCAACGGATCTCCGCCCCACACCTGGCTGGCACCGTTGACGATCACGGCGTCGACTGGCCGATCGGACTGCCACTGAGCGACGTCGGCCACCTCGAGGCTGACGCGGGCCGCAAGGCCTCGTTTCTCGGCGTTGGCCCGCGCGTGGGCGATGGCCGCCTCGTCCAGGTCGACGCCCGTGCCGGTGGCGGTGGGCGCGGTTTCCAGCACTCGCAGCAGGAACTCCGCCCAGCCGCAGCCGACGTCGAGCACGTGCGCGCCGTCGAGCGGGAGCAGGCCGCGGATCAGGCGCGCGGCCCGTTCCTCGGACAGCGGTCCGTGGAAGGTAAGGTCCTCGTGCAGCGGTGCGATCTCTGGTGTCGTCATCGCCCGCAGGATGGCGTTGATCGCCTGGTCCGGCAACGCGTTATTCAGTTGTTGAGGTCATCACCTCCCCGTAGCTTCAGTTGGCGTGGAACTCGTGTGGCGTCCGCTCACGACAGCGGACATTCCTGCGGTTGCCGCGCTGTACAACGCGGCCGAGGCGGTCGACGACACCGGCGAGCTGCTGTCCGAAGAGGACTTCGCCGAGTCGTTCGCCGAGGCGGACCTGCCCAGGGGATCACTGGCCGTGCTCGTGCACGACGAGCTCGCGGCGTACGGCCTCGTCGTGCTGCGGGACAACCCGGCAGGCACGCACCGCGTCCGCCTGGACGGCGCGGTGCACCCGAAGTTCCGCCGCAACGGCATCGGCCGCGAGCTGCTGGCTCGCCTGGTCGCCTCGTCCCGAGAACTGCACACCGAGCGCCACCCGGCGATGCCGCTCACCGTGAGCACCATGGTCGAGAGCCGCTCGGCAGGGCACGTGGCACTGGCCGAGGAAGCAGGGTTCACCGCACAACGCCACTTCTACGAGCTGGAGGTGGCACTGGGCGAGTCACTCGCCCAGGTCCCGATCCCGCCCGGCTACGAGATCGTGCCGTTCTCCCCGGACCGCGACGAAGAGGTCCGCCAGGTGACCAACACGACCTTCGCCGAGCACTGGGGGTCGGTCGAGCGCAGCCCCGAGGAATGGGCGTCGTCGTTCACCAACAGCAAGAGGTTCGTGAAGGAGACCTCCTTCCTGGCGCTCGCACAGGGCGCCGTGGTCGGTTTCGTGCTCGCGCGGCACTACCCGGTCGTCGAGGAGACGACCGGCGTCCGCGAGCTGTGGATCGGAGACGTCGGCACCCTCGCCGAGCACCGCGGGCGCGGGGTCGCCTCCGCCCTGCTGAGCTGGACGCTGGCTCAGGGCAGGGAGCAGGGGTACCAGCGGGCCGGGCTGTCCGTGGACACGGCCAACTCGACCGGTGCGCTCGGTGTGTACGAGCGTGCCGGGTTCGGGGTGGCGCGGACGTGGATCGACTTCGGGTTGCCGGTCTCGTTGGGGTAGCGGGGTTTTCGGCTGGTCTTCGCAGTGGTCGGCGGTGTGTGCTGGTCTCCTTGCGTAGTCGGGAGGCGCGTCTCTGGGACTCCGATGTGCCTGTCTGATCGGCGGGGTGTCGGGTGGAGGTCGGCGGTGACGGCAGCGTTCGAGTGCGTCCGGTCGTCCGTGGACGCTGCCGACTTCGGAGTGCAGGTCGTGTTGGGGTAGCGGGTTTTCGTTGGGGCTCACCGTGGTCGCCAGGGTGCCTCGGTGCTGGCCCGCGCCTCCTCACGCCAGCGGAGGACACGGGACCGCGCCGCACCCGTCTGACCCGGCTTGACGCGTGCGGTCGGTGGTGCGGGAGCACGCTGCAGTCGGGCTGGGTGGTTCGGCCTTCAGCAGGTCGTGCGGCGGCCAGCAGGGGTGCCTCGGTGCCGACCCACGCCTCCTCACGCCAGCGGAGGACGCGGGATCGCGCCGCACCCGTCTGATCCGGTTCGACGGGTGTGGTCGGTGGTGCGGGACCGCGCTGCACCTGTCTGGCTCGGCTTGATGCGTGTGGTCGGTGGTGCGGGAGCACGCTGCAGTCGGGCTGGGTGGTTCGGCCTTCAGCAGGTCGTGCGGCGGCCAGCAGGGGTGCCTCGGTGCCGAGCCCGTGCCTCACGCCAAAGGCGGACACGGGGGCGGCACGGCAGTGCACCGTCTGATCGGCGGGGCATCGGGGGAAGGCGGTGACGGCACTGTTCTCGGACATCGCCAACTCGACCCATGCGCTCGGCGTGCACGAGCGCACAGCGGTAGAGGTGGCACTGACCCGGCTCGACTCGGGTCGCCGACGAGCCGAGGTAGTCAGGTCTTCACCAGGCTCCGCGGCGGCCAGCAGGGTGTCTCGGGCCCGCGCCTCCCCACGCCAGAGGAGGACGCGGACACCGCCGAGCACCCGGCTGACCGGTGAGTGGCGGGGAGGCTAGAGCTCCTCGCCCGCCTGGCCGACGCAGAACTCGTTGCCCTCCGGGTCGGCGAGCACCGACCACACCAGGCCGGGGATGCTGTGCACCGCGACCTCCGTGGCGCCGAGGCCCACCAGCCTGGCCACCTCGGCCTTGCGGTCGGGCACGTGCGAGTCGAAGTGCACTCTGTTCTTGCCCGGCGTGGGGTCCGGTACCTGCTGGATGCCCAGGGCGGGACCGTGTTCGGTGTTCGGCGCGAGGACGATGAACTCGCCCCAGTCGTTCTGGACGGTGGTGTTCAGGGCGGCCGTCCAGAACTCAGCCAGCTTGCGGGCGTCGCCGGTGTCGATGGTGATCATTTCGATGGTCAGGGACATGGGAGGGACGCTACTCAGGGGGTCTGACAGTTTTGGTTCTTGCAGGTCAGATGCGGTGAAACCTGCCGCCGCGATTCCATGAGCAGAGCAACCAGTACGCTGCTCCAACAGCCCGTGAACGAGGAGTACCCACCGTGATCACCAGGATGTCGTCGCTGTTCCTGCGCACTCTTCGCGAGGACCCGGCCGACGCCGAAGTGCCCAGCCACAAGCTGCTGGTGCGCGCCGGCTACGTCCGCCGCGTCGCGCCGGGCGGATACTCCTGGCTGCCGCTCGGGCTGAAGGTCCTGCGCAACATCGAGGCCGTCGTCCGCGAGGAGATGGACGCGTTCGGCGCGCAGGAGATCCAGTTCCCCGCCCTGCTGCCCAAGGAGCCCTACGAGGCGACCAACCGGTGGGAGGAGTACGGGCCCAACATCTTCCGGCTCAAGGACCGCAAGGGTGCCGACTACCTGCTCGGCCCCACGCACGAGGAGCTCTTCACCCTCACCGTGAAGGGCGAGTACAGCTCGTACAAGGACTACCCGGTCACGCTGTACCAGATCCAGACCAAGTACCGCGACGAGGCGCGTCCCCGTGCGGGCATCCTGCGCGGCCGCGAGTTCCTCATGAAGGACTCGTACTCGTTCGACCTCACCGACGAGGGTCTGAGCCAGTCGTACCAGAACCACCGCGACGCCTACATCCGCATCTTCGACCGGCTCGGCCTCGAGTACGTGGTCGTGTCGGCGACGTCCGGTGCGATGGGCGGCTCCGCTTCCGAGGAGTTCCTCGCCGTCGCCGTGACGGGTGAGGACACCTTCGTGCGCAGCACCGAGTCGGGCTACGCGGCGAACGTCGAGGCCGTCACGACCCCCGTGCCCGCCGAGCAGTCGATCGACGACAAGCCCGCCGCGCAGGTGCACCACACGCCGAACACGCCCACCATCGAGACGCTGGTGGACTTCCTCAACGCCAACACCGACCGCAAGTTCACCGCGGCGGACACGTTGAAGAACGTCCTGGTGAAGCTCAAGCACCCCGGCAAGGACTGGGAGCTGCTCGCCGTCGCCGTCCCCGGTGACCGCGAGGTCGACTTCAAGCGCCTCGAGGCCGCGCTGGAGCCCGCCGAGGTCGCGATGGTCGACGAGGCCGACTTCGCCAAGAACTCGTTCCTGGTCAAGGGGTACATCGGTCCGGGCGCGATCCAGGCGAACGGCATCCGCTTCCTCGCCGACCCCCGCGTCGTCAAAGGCACCGCGTGGGTCACGGGCGCCGACAAGGCCGACCACCACGTCGTCGACCTCGTCGCGGGCCGCGACTTCACGCCCGACGGCGTCATCGACGTCGCCGAGGTCCGCGAGGGCGACCCGTCGCCCGACGGCAAGGGTGTGCTGGTCGCCGCGCGCGGCATCGAGATCGGCCACATCTTCCAGCTCGGCCGCAAGTACGCGGACGCGTTCTCGCTCGACGCCCTGGGTCCGGACTCCAAGCCCGTGCGCATCACCATGGGCTCGTACGGCATCGGCGTCTCGCGTCTCGTCGCGGCCATCGCCGAGCAGTCGCACGACGACCGCGGCCTGATCTGGCCCCGCAACGTCGCCCCCGCCGACGTCCACGTCGTCGTGGCCGGCAAGGACGAGACGCTGCTGGCCGCCGGTGAGGACTTCGCGAAGCAGCTCAGCGAGAAGGGCCTCAAGGTCCTGCTGGACGACCGCAAGGCGAGCCCCGGCGTGAAGTTCGCGGACGCCGAGCTCGTGGGCGTGCCGACGATCCTGGTGATTGGCCGCGGGCTGAAGGACGGCGTCGTCGAGGTCAAGGACCGCAAGTCCGGTGAGCGAGTCGACGTGCCGGTCGCGGAGGTCGTGGAGCACCTGGTGCAGGTCGTCCGCGGTTAGTCGTTCGGAGTGCTGGGCGGGGTCGGCCCGCCCAGTTCGCGGATGTGCTGACCGCCTTGGTTGATCGGCCGTGCACCACCTGGTCCGGGTCGTTCGGGCTTAGTTGCTCGCGCTGCTGAGTGGGGTTCGCCCGCCCAGTTCCGGGGGCGTGCCGGCGCTCCAATGATCGGCCGTGGGTTGACGGACGGCGTGATCGAGGACCGCAAGTCCGGTGACCGCGTCGACGTGCCGGTTGCCGAGGTCGTGGATCACCGGCGCAGGTCGCTCGGACCGCTGGGCGGGTCAGCCCGCCCAGCGGTGACGACGGTCAGGTCGTCGGCACCAGCGAGTCGACCATCTTCTGCAGGTCGGCCTCCTTGGGCAGTGGCGGCGTCGTGCCACCTCCGCCGCCCTCCAGGTCGCCGTTGATCGCCAGCACGTGCAGCTTGCTGCTGCCGTTCAGCACGACGACCTTCAGCATTCCCTTGCTCGCCAGGCACTTGTTCGCCGACTGGGTGATCGTCGCGTCCACCTGCACGCCCTCGATGACGACCTTGTTGCCGTTCTTCTGCGTGTGCTGGATCTTCAGGGCCTTCGGCTGGGTCAGCTCCACCTTCGGCTCACCGCCCGACGAGTAGAACTGCGTCGCCAGGGCCTTCGTGAAGTCCGTGGCCGTCTGGTTGATGTCGCCCTTGGGCAGCAACGTGCCGCCGTTGGTGCCCTTCGTGTACGACTTGCCCTCGCAGGTGTAGTTGCCGTACGAGGTCACCCCGGACAAGGCGATGTCGTCGAACTTGTCGACCGGGATCCTGGCGTCGGCGACGACGTCCCAGCTCTTCGGGACCTCGTAGTTGAAGCCGAGCGACGTCTCGACGCACTGCACGCCTTCGTTCTTGCACGCCCCGGTGGTGCCCTGCGCCGTCGAGCTGGGCGGCGCGGTGCTGGGCTGGGCGTTCGGGTCGGTCGTGTTGCGGGACAGCACGAGCCACGTCACGCCGCCGCCCACGAGCAGCACCAGCACGACCGCGCTGATCACCAGGAAGAGCGTCTTGTTGCTCTTCTTGGGCGGCTCGTTGTCGAACCCGCCGTACACGCCGAGGCCGCCGTATCCGCCGTGGCCCTGTTGAGGGAAACCCCCCTGCTGCTGCGGGAAGCCACCCGTCTGCGGATAACCGCCGACCTGGTAGCCACCGCTGGAGTAGTCACCCTGCTGCTGGCCCCAGCCCTGCTGGTCGTTCCAGCCGCCCTGTCCGCCCCCACCTGGGTAAGTCACGAGCAAACGGTACCTGGTGGGTCTGACAGTGATTAATTCATCGGCCGTTGACTTCTGGAGCGTGCCGAGCGTAGCGTTCCCATTGAATTCAACGTGTGATGAACTTTGGAGGCCCGTGATGCGCACCGCGCTGGTCACCGCCGCCGCAGGTGCGGTGGTGGCGTTTCTCCTGGGATTGCTGACGTTCGGCGTGCAGGCGACCGTGCACCCGCACGACGTGCCGCTCGCCGTGGTGGCGCCTCCGCCGATCGCGGAACGGGTCGAGGCCGCCGACTCCGCCGAGGTCCAGATCACCGTCGCGTCCGCCGACGAGGCTCGGACCCTGTTGGCGGAGAAGAAGGTCTACGGAGTCCTGGAGATCGCACCCGGCCAAGCGATCATCCGGCTCAACCCCGCGGTCAACCCGTCCGGCACGCAGGTCGCGCAGCAGGTCCTGACCGGTGTCGCGCAGGGGGCCGGGCTGCCCGTGAAGGTCGAGACCCCGGCCGTGTCCGCGGCCGAACGCACGGCGCCGCTCGCCGCGTCCGCACTGCTGTGGGTCGGCGGCATGGTCGCCGGACTGCTGTTCGTCGTGCTGAAGGGCAACCGGTTCCGGTGGCTGTCGTCGCTCACCGCGGCTGTGCTGGTCGTCGGTTCCGTGACGGGGTTGCTGGCGTGGTGGGGCGTCACGTTCAGCGCGACCGCGGTGGGTTTCCTGCTCGCTGTCGCCGTGTCGTTCGCGCTGCTGCAGGCGGGGTTGTTCAAGCACCTCGGCATCCGTGCGATGGGGATCCTCGGTCTGCTCTACCTGATGGCTCCCGCGGTGGCTGGTCAGGTGCCGGAGCTGCTCAACCCCGCCTACCGCGCGGTTCTGTGGTCGTGGACGCCGTTCCGCTTCTCGACGGAAGGCCTGCGCAGCCTGATGTACGACGGGTCGATCAGCACCGAGTGGTGGGTGTTCGGCGGGATCGCGCTCGTCGGGCTCGTGCTGCTGCTAGCCGGCAAGAAAGCTCAGACGGACCGTGCGGACGGGGTTGTCGACATTGGTGTCGACGAGGCAGATCGACTGCCACGTCCCGAGCGCCAGCACACCGCCTAACACCGGGATCGTCGCGTACGGCGGCACCAGCGCCGGCATCACGTGGTCACGGCCGTGACCGGGGGTGCCGTGCCGGTGCCGCCACTTCACGTCGCGGGGCAGGATGCGCTCCAACGCGGTCAGCAGGTCGTCGTCGCTGCCCGCACCGGTCTCGATGATCGCGACACCGGCGGTCGCGTGCGGCACCCACACGTGCAACAGGCCGTCGCCGTTCTCGCTGTCGAGGAACCGCTGGCATTCGCGGGTCAGGTCGTGCACGACCTCCTCGGAGCCGGTGCGGATCTGGATCTCCTCGCTGCGCATGACCTCAGATCTTACGAACCACCCGTGCGGGGTTGCCGACCGCGAGCACGTGATCAGGCAAATCACGCGTCACGACACTGCCCGCGCCCACCACCGTGTTGTCGCCGATGGCGACTCCAGGGCAGACGATCACGCCGCCGCCGAACCACACGCGGTCGCCGATGACGATCGGCGCGGTGGTCTCCCAGCCGGCGATCCGGGCGTCGTGGTCCTCGACCGGGTGCAACGCCGTCAGCAGCTGCACGCGCGGGCCCATCATCACGTGGTCGCCGATCGTGACCGGGCCGCAGTCGAGGATGATGCCGTCGTAGTTCATGAAGCTGTTCGCGCCGATGCGGGTGTTGTAGCCGTACTCGATCTGCAGGCGTGGCAGCAGAACCGTGTTCTCGCCGATCTCCGCGACGAAGTCCGCGAGAATCGCGTGCATGCCCTCGTAGTCACCGGGTTCCAACGCGTTGTAGCTGTTCATCACGCGCCACGCCCGTTGGCGGTCCAGTTCGAGCTCGGAGTCCATCGACAGGTAGGGCTCGCCGTTGATCATCTTCTCGCGGTTGGTTCCCATGAGGAGATTCAACCCGCGTAGGCTCGTCTGTACTCGGTGGGCGGCACACCGACGTGGGCGGTGAAGTGCCGGCGCAGGTTCGCGCCCGTGCCCAGGCCGCAGCGTTCCGCGACCTGTTCCACGGACAGCGCGGTCGTCTCCAGCAACGCCTGGGCGTGGGCGACGCGCTGGGCGAGCAGCCACTGCAACGGGGTGCTGCCGGTGGCGTCGTGCAGGCGGCGGAAGAACGTGCGCTGGCTCATCCCGGCGCGGCGGGCGAGCTCGGCGACGGTCAGCGGGCGGTCCAGGTGGCGGACGGCCCACTCCAGCACCGGCGCGATGCTGTCGTCGTCGGTCTCTGGCACGTGCCGGGTGACGAACTGCGCCTGGCCTCCGGTGCGGTGGGCCGGCACGCAGAGCTTGCGCGCCAGCTGGTTGGCGACGTGTGCGCCGAAGTCCTGCCGCACCAGGTGCAGGCACAGGTCGAGTCCCGCGGCCGCGCCCGCACTGGTGAGGATCGCGCCGTCGTCGATGTAGAGCACCGAGTCGTCGACCTCGACCTGGGGGAACCGGCGCGCCAGACGGTCCGTGTACGACCAATGTGCCGTGGCGCGACGTCCGTTCAGAAGCCCCGCTTCAGCCAGAACGAACGCACCGTTGCACAACGCGGCGATGCGCACGCCGTTGTCCGCGGCGTCCTGGAGTTCCTTGACCAGCAACGGGTCCAACGGTTCGGTTCCGTCCAGCACTGCTTGCGGGACTGACGGGACGATGATCGTGGACGCGCCGTGCAGGCCCTCCAGGCCGTGTTCGGGGTTGAGCGTCCAACCGTGCTGTGCTCGTGGTGCCGCGGGGTTCAGGCCGCACAACCGCATCGTGTACCAGGGATCGAAGTGGTCGACGCCGAACACCACACACGCCAGCCCCGCCTCGTACACGTCCCAGACGGCCGGTGCGTCGTCCTCGGTCACCAAGATCGCCACCACGCTCATGCCCGCACGGTAGCTGGCAGCAATCGTTCGACAGTAGGCATTTCCGCCACTGTCGGTGCGCGGCACGGCTTGCGAGGGTAGGGGAGGTCAATCGACAACCCTTGGGGGACAACGCAATGCACTCGGATGTTGCCGTGCTCGGACTCGGTCAGATGGGCTCGGCGCTCGCCGCGGCCTTCCTGCACGCCGGTCACCGCGTCACGGTCTGGAACCGCTCCGAAGCCAAGACCGCGCCGTTGGTGGCCCAGGGCGCCCACCCGGCCGCTTCGGCCCTGGAGGCCCAGCGGTCCGCACCGGTCGTGGTGGCCTGCGTGCTGGACTACCCGGCGCTGACCGAGATCCTCGACCCCGAACTGCCGGGCGTCCTGGTCAACCTCACCTCCGGCTCACCGGAACAGGCGCGCGAGATGGCCGCGCGCGTGCCGCGTTACGTCGACGGCGGCATCATGACCACGCCGCCCGGCATCGGCGACGAGCGCTCGATGATCCTCTACAGCGGCGACCAGGACGCGTTCGCCGAGGCGAGGGACCTGCTGTCCGCACTGGCCGAGCCGGTGAACCTCGGCGCCGAACCCGGCCGCGCCGCGCTGTACGACACGGCGTTGCTGGGCATCATGTGGGCGACGCTGACCGGCTGGCTGCACGCGAGCGCTCTCGTCACCGCGGACGGTTCGACCGCCGCGCACTTCACGCCCCTGGCGACCCGCTGGCTCGGACCCGTCGCCGGGTTCGTCACCACCTACGCCGAGCAGGTCGACGCGGGCAGCTACCCCGGCACGGACGCGACGCTGGACGTGCACCTGGCCACGCTCGACCACCTCGTGCACGCGAGCGAGGTCCGCAAGATCGACCCGGCGCTGCCCAGGCTGTTCCGCGAGTACGCGCGTCAGGCGGTCGAAGCCGGTCACGGCGGGGACGGCTGGGCGCGGATCATCGAGCTGCTGCGCGCGAAGGCGGTCTGAGGTGGACTGGCCGAAACTGCTCGACGCCGCGGCCGAGGACTGCGTGCGGGCGCTGGCCACCCTGCCGGAGGCCGGCTTCACCCGCCGCGCCCACGGCCTGGAGTGGTCCCGCCGCGAGACGCTCGACCACGTCGTCGAGGGCCTGCTCGGGTACACGGCGCTGCTGGCGACCCGTGCGGAGAGCAGGTGGACCAGCCTGCTCGGCAGTCTGCGTCCCGGCCTGCCGCTGGAGCACTGCCTGGAAGGCGTCACGACCACCGCGACACTGCTGTCCCGAACCGTTGCCGCGAGCCCGCCGGATGCCCGCGCGTGGCACCCGTGGGGCACTTCGGACGCGACGGGGTTCGCCGCGATGGGCATCACCGAGCTGACCATGCACACGCACGACATCACGGGGGCGCAGTGGCGACCGGACCCTGAGCACTGCGCACCGGTGATCGAGCGGTTGTTCCCCGATGCGCCGCGCCATGCCGATCCCGTCGCGCTGCTGCTGTGGTGCACCGGGCGCGGTGATCTGCCAGGGGTGCCACGACGAGAGAAGTGGCAGTGGCACGGCCAGGTTTAGATTCACGGCATGCGCGTGCTCTTCGCCAGCATGGCCACTGCCGGCCACACCTATCCGTTGATCCCGTTGGCACTCGCACTGCGTGACGCCGGGCACGAAGTCCACTTCGCGGTCGGCGACGAGATGCACCCCGAACTGGACCGGCTGGGACTGCGGCCGTTCCGCCCCGGACTGGTGTTCGGCGAGATCTACGCCGAGGACATCGCGCCGGAGCTGGAACGGGTGCTGCCCGACCTGGTGATCAGCGGGTGGGCGGTGCCCGAGGTCTTCGCGGAAGCGCGCAGACGGGCGTTCCCGGTGCTGTGGCACGGGTTCGGGCGGATGTTCCCCGACGGCATCGGGCTGGCGAGGCCCGCGGGTGGGCGGCACCTCGACATCTGCCCGCCCTCCTTGCAGGACAAGGGTTTCACCGACGAACGCATCCTGTTGCGGCCGGTCGCGCACTCGACGCCCGGTGAGGTCCCGGCCCGCACGCACGAGAAGCTGATCTACGTCACGTTCGGCACCGTGTTCGGCACCGACGACCTGGTCGCGACGGCGGTGGCCGGACTGGGACGGCTCGAGGCCCAGGTCGTGGTCGCCACACCAGGGAGGTGGCTGCCGCAGGCCGAGGTGATCCGGCAGGCGGACGTCGTCGTGCACCACGGCGGCAGCGGCACGATGCTCGCTGCTCTGGCCGAGGGGGTCCCACAGGTCGTGTTGCCGCAGGGCGCGGACCAGTTCGCCAACGCCGATGCGCTCGTCACGGCCGGTGCGGCGGTGCGGCCGGACGCGGTGAGTGCCGAGGCGGTGGCGGAGAGCGCGCGGCTGCTGCTCGTGGACGGCCGGTACCGCGAAGCCGCAGGTCAGATAGCGGAAGAGATACGTCACACGCCTTCGCCGAAGGAAGTTGCGGACAGTCTGGCGGACGTTGTGTAACACTGTTTTTTATGAAGGCAAGCCGCCTGCGCTTCGGGATGAACCTGTGGCCGCCGTTCCTGTTCGCCGGCATCCGTGTCGAGGAGATCTCGCCGGACTACCGCTACGCGCGCGTGCGCATGCGTCTGCGTCCATGGAACCGCAACTTCTTCGGCACGCACTTCGGCGGTTCGCTGTTCGCGATGACCGACCCGTTCTGGGTGCTGTTGCTGTTCAACCAGCTCAACAACGAGCACGTGGTGTGGGACCAGGCCGGCGAGATCGAGTTCGTCGCTCCCGGCCGCGGCACCGTGTACGCGGAGTTCCGGCTGACCGACGAGCACGTCGAGCAGGTGCTGGAGCAGACCTCGAACGGGGAGAAGGCGTTGGTCTGGTTCGACACGGACGTGACCGGGCAGGATGGAACCGTGATCGCTCGAGTGCGAAAGCAGGTCTACGCGCGGCGCAAGCGCGGCAAGCAGCTCGCCCATGCGTGAGGCCTTCGGCGCTGTCTTCGACGTCCAGCCCGGCTACCTGAACACGGCGTCCATCGGGGTACCTCCCCGGCACGTCGCGAACGCGGTGGCGGGCGCTCACGAACGGTGGCGGCGCGGCGAGGACACGTCGTCGGACTTCACCCTCGTGGTCGAGACCTCACGTCAGGCGTTCGGCCGGCTGGTCGGGGTGCCTGAGACGTCGGTCGCGTGCGGCGCCACGGTCTCGCAGTTCGTCTCGCTGGTCGCCCAGGCGCTGCCGGCGGGGTCGAAGGTCTTCGTCGAACCCGGTGAGTTCACCAGCGTCGCGTTGCCCTTCGTCGCGGCGGGCCACGAGGTCGTGTCCACGGCGGACGCCGCGGATCTCGTGGCGACGAGCGTGGTCCAGTCGGCGGACGGGAGGATCGCGGACCTCGAAGCGCTGAGGTCCAGCGGCAAACCGGTGTTGCTGGACGTCTCGCAGGCCGCCGGGTGGATGCCGTTGTCGTTGGCGTGGGCCGATTTCGTCGTCGGCGTGTCCTACAAGTGGCTGATGGCTCCCCGCGGCGCGGCCTGGATGGCGGTGCGGCCGGACCGGCTGGACTTCCTCAAGCCGTTGGCCGCGAACTGGTACAGCACGGAGGAGAACTACGGCACCGAACTGGTGCTCCGTCCGGACGCGAGGCGGTTCGACCTTTCGCCGACCTGGTTCGCGCATCTCGGCGCGGCGGTGGCGCTGCCGTGGGTGGCGTCGCTGGACCTGGAGGCCGTGCGGGCGCACTGCGTGGAGCTGACGGATCACCTGCTCGCCGGACTCGGGCTGCCGTCGAACGGCTCGTCGATCGTCTCCGTCGACGTACCACCCGTTCCGGGTGTCGTTTCGTCGGTTCGTGCAGGTCGGACGAGGTTTGCGTGTCACATGTACAACACGATCGAGGACGTTGATCGGGTGCTCGCAGCGCTTGGCTGACCGCCGTCCGTTACCGTGGGTCCTTGTGTCGGAACCACGCCAGTCACCTGAAGAGGTGACCCAGAACCTGCCTCGCTTCCCACCGAGGCCGTCCGACACCGCACCGCTCTACCCGGCCGACGAGCTCATGAAGCTCCAGTCGATCATGGACAACCGCCAGGGGCACCTGCCCCCTCCGCCGCCCGCGCCCCCGCGCAGGACGTGGCTGGGCAAGGCGCTGGCACTCGTCGGCGTCGCGGTGGTGTCGGGGTTCGTGTGGTGGGTGTTGCAGCCGTCCGAGCCGATCGACAAACCTGTCGCGCAACCGCAGAAGACCGCGGGCGAGTTCGAGTTCACGACGGTCGGGCAGCTCCCGGAACCGGTGAAGGACAGCGACTGCGCGGCCCACGCGACGGGACAGACGCAGGCGTTCTTCAAGACCACGCCGTGCCTGCAGCTGACGCGGGCGTTCTACACGGCGAAGCTGCAGGACGGCCGGGCCGTGTACTCGTCGGTGTCGGTGGTGAAGATGCGCAACGCCGAGGAAGCCAGGCAGTTGCGCGAGCTGACCCAGAAGGACGGCACCGGCAACGTCAAGGACCTGGTGCTGGACAAGGCCATCAGCGTGCCGCCGCTGACCACGCTGGCCAACGGCGGGTACGCCTCCGAGCAGCGCGGCCAGGAGGTCGTGATCGTCGAGTCGGACTCGCCGAACAAGGGGACGGACGCGCTCGCGCACAACAAGGAGATGAAGAGGGTCTCCGCGGACGCGATCAGGCTCGCGTCCTCCTTCGGCGGCTAGGACCTCACCCGGACGCGACACCCGGCATCGTGATCGACGCCGGGTTCGTGCCCGCCGCCTTGCGCCACCGCGTCGCCCGCACGGCCGCCGTCGTCAGCGCCTCCAGCGCCGACGCCCGCAGCGCGGCGTCGTCGGTCCGTTCGAGGACGCCGTGCCACGCGGCACAGGTGTCCTGCTCGACGGCGGCGAGCGCGGTGAGAGCGGAGGGCCCGTCCGACACCGGTGCGGGTGGCAGGTAGGCCGCGGCGGGCGGGTTCGGTGTCGCGCCCTTGTCCCGCAGCCACCGCTCGGTCGTGTCGCGGCGCGCCCGGTGCGCGTTGGCGCCCTCCGCGACGGCCGCGGCCTGGTTGCCCAGGAACGCCGACACCAGGCCGTAGGTCCACAACGCGGCGTGCTCGGTTCCGAGCGCGGTCTGCACGGCGTCCACGTTCACGCGAGCACCTCCCGCAGCGAGGCGCAGCCGGCCGCCACCGACCCGACGAGGCCCGCCCGGTAGCTGGGCAGCGAGGCGACGAGCGTGGAGGCGTCGCGGACGGCTTCGTCGAGCGCGGTCCGCAGCGCCGCCAGCGGGTCCGGTGGCGTGGGCGGGCTGGTGGGAGCGGGCGGGGCCGTGGAGGACAGCGGCGGGCGCTCGCGGTCGACCTCGGCCTGCAGCAGGCCCGCGTGCGTCTCACGGGCCTTGGCGATCTCCGCGGCCGCCGGCACCGACGTGAGCGACTGCGCCAGCTTCGCGTCCGCGCGGGCCTGAGCGGCGAGGGCGGACAACGGATCCGGCGGCGGTGGTGCGGGAGGTTCTGTGGTGCACGCAACGGCGAGCGGTGCGGCGGCCACCGCGAACAGCACGCGGCGGCGGCTGACCGATTCGGAGATCACGCGAACCCATATTGCCAGCAGCCGTGCGGGTCGGTGGGAGGCGGGCGAACGAGATAGTCTTGGCGTCCACGGCCGCCGGGTTTCGCGTCGGCCGGGGTTTTCATGCGTTCGAACTGAAGGAGACACCACGTGTCCAGCCCGCCGCGCGGAGAGCTTTCCGCGCAGCTAGCACCCGTTGTGCGGGAAGCTCTCGAAGCCGTCGGCTTCGACCTCGACGCGCTCGACGTGAATCAGGCTGGGCGCCGCCGTCTGGTCAAGGTCGTCGTGGACGGCGAGGACGGCATCGGGCTCGACGAGGTCGCCGAGGCGAGCCGCGTGGTCTCCGCCGCGCTCGACGCGCACGACCACCTGATCAACGGGCCGTACACCCTCGAGGTCACCTCGCCGGGTGTCGACCGCCCGCTCACCCGCCCGCGCCACTGGAAGCGCGCGCACCTGCGTCTCGTGAAGATCAAGCAGCCCGAGCAGGTCGAGTGGTTCGGCCGGGTCGGGGAGTGCGACGAGACCGGGGTCGAGCTGCTGCACCAGGGCGAGCTGCGGCGCGTGGAGTACCGCCACATCGAACGCGCGGTCATGGAGATCGAGTTCAAGCAGCCGCCGGTCGAGGAACTGGCTCGGCTCACTCGGAAAGCACCGAAGGAGGAGCCGAGGTGAACGTCGACATCGCCGCCCTGAGGGCGATCGAACGTGAAAAGGACATCCCCTTCGAGACGGTCCTGGAGGCGATCGAGTCAGCGCTGCTGACCGCCTACAAGCACACCGAAGGGCACCACTCGCACTCGCGGGTGGAGATCGACCGCAAGACCGGCGTCGTGCGCGTGCTCGCGCAGGAGCTGGGGCCGGACGGCGTGGTGCAGGAGGAGTGGGACGACACTCCGGAAGGCTTCGGCCGCATCGCCGCCACCACCGCGCGCCAGGTCATCCTGCAGCGCCTGCGCGACGCCGAGCACGAGCGCACCTTCGGCGAGTTCGCCGCCAAGGAGGGCGAGATCATCGCCGGTGTGGTGCAGCGCGACGCCCGCGCGAACGCCCGCGGCATGGTCGTCGTCCAGGTGGGCGACACCGAGGGCGTGCTGCCGCCGGCCGAGCAGGTGCCGGGCGAGCAGTACAACCACGGTGAGCGCATCAAGTGCTACGTCGTGAGCGTGTCCCGCGGTGCGCGCGGACCGCAGATCGCTCTCTCGCGGACGCACCCGAACCTCGTGCGGCGGCTCTTCGCCCTCGAGGTTCCGGAGATCGCGGACGGCACCGTGGAGATCCCCGCGGTGGCACGTGAGGCAGGTCACCGTTCGAAGATCGCGGTGAAATCAACGGTTGCCGGAGTGAACGCCAAGGGCGCCTGCATCGGCCCGATGGGTGCCCGCGTGCGCAACGTGATGCACGAGCTCGGCGGCGAGAAGATCGACATCATCGACTTCTCGGACGACCCGGCAACTTTCGTCGGGAATGCATTGTCACCTGCGAAGGTTGTGTCCGTGCGGGTGCTCGACGAGCGTGCCAAGACGGCCCGTGTCGTGGTGCCCGACTTCCAGCTGTCGCTGGCGATCGGCAAGGAGGGGCAGAACGCCCGCCTGGCCGCCCGCCTGACCGGCTGGCGCATCGACATCCGCAGCGACGCGGAGTCTCCGGCTGCCGGAGCAGTCACATCCAGTTCGGCCGAATGAGCTCCAGGGGATAGACTTATCAACGGTTCAACGTCGGGTCCGGTCACCCAACACATCGGCCCTGTTCGCACGTGCATTGGATGCCGCACCCGGACGTTGCCCTCTGAGCTGCTGCGTGTGGTCGCGGTGGACGGTTCGGTGGTTCCGGACGTCCGCAGGCGACTTCCTGGTCGGGGTGCTTGGTTGCATTTCGATCTCGAATGTCTGCGCAACGCCGAGCGGCGACGGGCGTTCTCGCGGGCCCTCCGGGTCCAGGGAGCACTCGACGTCGCTTTGTTGCGCGAGCACCTGGAGCAGCACGGGAACTTGGCCGCGGGACAGCCCCGTGGCCAGCAAGCAACAAGGAAGCAGGTCGACCCGTCATGAGTCAGCCGTGAAGCTGAAGACATGAACGCGCGACGTTAAGACGAGGTCGATGGGACTTGCCCGCCGGCCTCACGACCAAGGAGAGCAGTGGCAGGCAAGGCCCGCGTGCATGAGCTCGCGAAAGAGCTCGGTGTTACGAGCAAGGAAGTTCTCAACAAGCTCGCCGAACAGGGCGAGTACGTGAAGTCCGCGTCTTCGACCGTCGAGGCCCCCGTGGCCCGGCGGCTTCGTGACGCCTACGAAGCCAAGTCCTCGAAGCCGGCTCCCAAGCCGTCCGCTCCGAAGCCCAAGGCTCCGGCACCCGCTGCCGCCGCAGCGCCCGCCGCACCGGCGGAGTCCAAGCCGGCGGCGTCCGACTCCAAGCCGGCCGCCCCCAAGGGTGTGCCCGGCCCGCGTCCGGCTGCTCCGCGTCCGGCGGCCCCGAAGCCCGCACCGGCAGCTCCTGCCGCGCAGGCTCCGGCTCCCGCGGCGCCCGCACCGGCTCCCTCTCAGACCCAGGCTCCGGCCGCAGCGGCACCCGCCGCGCCGGCTCCGGCAGCCCCCAAGGCCGTTCCGGCTCCCGGCGCCAAGCCGGGTGGCCCGCGTCCGGGCCCGCGCCCGGCTCCGCAGCAGCAGCCTGAACAGTCCCAGCAGCCGCAGGCTCCGGCCGCGTCCGCTGGTGCGCAGTCCCCGTCCGTGGTGCCGCCGCGCCCGCAGTCTCCCAAGCCTGCAGGCCCGCGTGCCCCGCGTCCGGGCAACAACCCGTTCGGTGTCGGTGGCGGCAACGCCCCCTCGCCGCGTCCGGGACCTCGTCCCGGCCCGCGTCCGGAGCAGGGCGACCGCCCCTCCGGCCCGAAGCCCGGCGACCCGCGTCCGTCGAGCCCCCGTCCCGGTGGCGCTCCCGGTCAGGGTGGTCCGCGTCCGGCTGCCGCGCAGGGCGGTCCCCGTCCCGCGCCCGGTCAGGGTGGTCCGCGCCCCGCTCCCGGTCAGGGCGGTCCTCGCCCGAACCCGGGCAACATGCCTCCTCGCCCGAACCCCGGCATGATGCCGGGCCGTCCGGCCGGTGGTAACCGTCCTGGTCCTGGTGGCGGCGGTGGCCGTCCCGGTGGCGGTGGCGGTCGTCCCGGTGGTGGCGGCGGCGGTGGCGGCTTCCGCGGCGGTGGCGGCGGTGGCGGTGGCGGTGGCTTCCGCGGCGGTGGCGGCGGAGGCGGCGGTGGCGGCTTCCGTCCCGGTGGCGGCGGTGGCGGAGGCGGTGGCTTCCGTCCCGGCGGTGGTGGCGGTGCCGGTGGCGGCGCCCCGGCCGGTGGTGGCGGCGGTTTCCGCGGCCGTCCCGGTGGCGGTGGCGGCGGCGCTGGTCGCGGCGGTACCGCTGGTGCCTTCGGTCGTCCGGGTGGTCCGGCGCGTCGTGGACGCAAGTCCAAGCGGCAGAAGCGCCAGGAGTACATGGACAACATGCAGGCGCCTTCGGTCGGTGGCGTCCGCCTGCCCAAGGGCAGTGGCGAGACGATCCGCCTGCCGCGCGGTGCCTCGCTGACCGACTTCGCCGACAAGATCAACGCCAACCCGGCGTCGCTCGTGCAGGTGCTCTTCCACCTGGGCGAGATGGTCACGGCGACCCAGTCGGTGTCCGACGAGATCCTGGAGCTGCTCGGCTCCGAGATGAACTACGTCGTGCAGGTCGTGTCCCCCGAGGAGGAGGACCGCGAGCTGCTCGAGACGTTCGACATCACCTACGGCGAGGACGCCGGTGACGAGGACGACCTGCAGGTTCGCCCGCCGGTCGTGACCGTCATGGGTCACGTCGACCACGGTAAGACGCGACTCCTCGACACCATCCGCAAGGCGAAGGTGCACGAGGGCGAGGCCGGTGGCATCACCCAGCACATCGGTGCGTACCAGGTGGAGACGGAGCTCGAGGGCAACGAGCGCCTCATCACCTTCATCGACACCCCAGGTCACGAGGCGTTCACCGCCATGCGTGCCCGTGGTGCGAACTCCACCGACATCGCGGTCATCGTCGTCGCCGCTGACGACGGCGTGATGCCGCAGACGGTCGAGGCGATCAACCACGCCCAGGCCGCCGAGGCGCCGATCGTGGTCGCGGTGAACAAGATCGACAAGGAGGGTGCGAACCCCTCCAAGATCCGCCAGCAGCTCACCGAGTACGGGCTGGTCGCCGAGGAGTACGGCGGCGAGACGATGTTCGTCGACATCTCCGCGAAGCAGGGCATCAACATCGACGGTCTCCTCGAGGCCATCCTGTTGACCGCCGACGCCTCGCTGGACCTCCGGGCCAACCCGGACATGGAGGCCCAGGGTGTCGCGATCGAGGCTCACCTCGACCGCGGTCGCGGTCCGGTCGCCACGGTCCTCGTCCAGCGCGGCTCGCTGCGCGTGGGTGACTCGATCGTCGCGGGTGACGCGTACGGTCGCGTCCGCCGCATGGTCGACGAGCACGGCGACGACGTCACCGTCGCGACCCCGTCGCGTCCGGTGCAGGTCATCGGTCTGACGTCGGTGCCGCGCGCCGGCGACACGTTCCTCGTGGTCGAGGAGGACCGCGTCGCTCGCCAGATCGCCGAGCGTCGCCAGGCCCGCACTCGCAACGCGCAGAACGCCGCCAAGCGCAAGCGCGTCAGCCTCGAGGACCTGGACGCGGCGCTCAAGGAAACCAGCCAGCTCACCTTGATCATCAAGGGTGACAACTCGGGTACCGTCGAGGCCCTCGAGGACGCGCTCATGAAGATCGAGGTCGGCGACGACGTCGAGCTGCGCGTGATCCACCGCGGTGTCGGTGGCATCACCGAAGGCGACATCAACCTCGCCGTGGCCGGTTCCGCGATCGTCCTGGGCTTCAACGTCCGGGCCGAGGGCAAGGCGACCGAGCTCGCGAACCGCGAGGGCGTGGACGTCCGCTACTACACGGTCATCTACCAGGCGATCGACGAGATCGAGGCGGCCCTCAAGGGTCTCCTCAAGCCGGAGTACGAAGAGGTCCAGCTCGGCCGCGCCGAGATCCGCGACGTCTTCAAGTCCTCCAAGGTCGGCACGATCGCGGGTTGCATGGTCCTGTCGGGCGAGATCCGTCGCAACGCCAAGGCCCGCCTGATCCGTGACGGCAAGGTGATCGCGGAGAACCTCCCGATCAGCTCGCTCAAGCGGTTCAAGGACGACGCCACCGAGGTCCGTGAAGGTTTCGAGTGTGGTCTCACGCTCGGCAACTACAGCGACCTCAAGCTGGAAGACGTCATCGAGACCTACGAGATGCGCGAGAAGCCGCGCGCCTAGTCGGTCGATGAGGGGTGCGGAGCCGTTTTAACCGGTGGCTCCGCACCCTTTTCTTCTGGAGGATCTTGCCCATGTACGTGGGGGCTCTGGAACTGGACGTGCTGCTCGGTGACGTCCACTCGTTGAAGGAGAAGCGCTCGGTGGTCCGCCCCGTGGTGGCGGAGCTGCGCAAGCGCTTCGAGGTAGCTGTGTCCGAGGCCGGTCATCTCGACCTGCACCGGCGCAGCCTGATCGGGGTGGCGGCTGTCGCCGCCGACTCCGAGCACGTCAGGGAAGTCCTGGCAGCCTGCGAAAGGCTGGTCGCCGGACGTCCCGAACTTGAACTGCTCTCCGCCCGGACGCGTCTCGTCGGGCCGGAGGACGACTAGGAAGGGGAGGCTCGTGGCCGACACGGCACGTGCCCGCAAGCTCGCCAAGCGGATCTCGCAGATCGTTGCTTCGGCTCTGGAGCACGAGGTCAAGGACCCGCGTCTGGCTCGGGTCACCATCACCGACACCAAGGTGACCGGCGACCTGCACGACGCGACCGTGTACTACACGGTGCTGGGCGAGCGGCTCGACTCCGAGCCCGACTTCGCCGGTGCCGCGGCGGCGCTGGAGAAGGCCAAGGGCGTCCTGCGTTCCATGGTCGGGCAGCAGACCGGCGTCCGGTTCACGCCGACGCTGACGTTCATGACCGACACCGTGCCCGACGCGGCGCGGAAGATGGACGAGCTGCTGGCCAAGGCTCAGGCCGCCGACGCCGAGGTGGCCAGGCTGGCCGCCGGGGCGTCTCCTGCCGGCGAGGCGGATCCGTACAAGGCGCCGCGCGAGGACGAGGACGAGGACTGACGCACCGTCCACACAGCACTGTTCGGGGCACCCGCGGTTGGGCCGTTCACCTCGTGCCAGAGGTAAATGGTCTTGGTCGCGGGTGCCCTGCAGCACATCGGGACCCTGAACAGCTAACGTCTCCCTGTGGCAGACGACCTGAGCACCACCATTGCCGAGGCCGCGCGGTTGCTGGCCGACGCCCGCGACGTGACCCTGCTGAGTCACATCAACCCCGATGCGGACACGCTCGGGAGCGCGTTGGCGGTGGGGCTCGCGTTGCACCGGCGCGGGGTCGCGGTGCGGGTGGCGTTCGGTGAGCCCGAGACGGTGCCGGAGTCGCTGAAGGCGTTGGACACGGCGGGGTTGCTGGTCCACCGCGACGAGGTGCCTCTGGAGCCGTCGTTGCTCGTCGTGATGGACACGGGCAGCCTGCAGCGACTCGGGCCGCTGGCCGGCAGGGTCGAGCGGTGCACGGGTCCGGTCATCGTCGTCGACCACCACGTGTCGAACACGCGGTACGGGACGGTGCACTGCATCGACGAGCACGCGGAAGCGACGGCGCTCATCGCGTTGAAGCTGCTGGACGAGATGGACGTGGAGATCGACGAGCCGATCGCGCGGTGCATCTACGCGGGGCTGGTCACGGACACGGGGGGCTTTCGCAAGGCGGGACCGGCTGCGCACGAGACGGCCGCCCGGCTGCTGCAGACCGGAGTGGATGCCTACAGCGTCACGCGGCCGTTGATGGACGCGCATCCGTTCGCGTACCTGGGCATGTTGTCGCGGGTGCTGGGCAGGGCCGAACTGGACCAGCGCGCGGCGGGAGGCCTCGGGCTGGTGCACGCGGTGGTCGGGCTGGACGACGCGCGCGACGTGCGCAGCGAGGAGGTGGAGAGCGTGATCGACGTGGTGCGATCCGCCTCCGAGGCCGAGGTCGCCGCCGTGTTGAAGGAGTTGCGACCCGGCTTCTGGTCGGTGTCGCTGCGGGCCGTGAGCCGGGTCGACGTGCGCGAGGTGGCGCAGGTCCTCGGCGGTGGTGGGCACCGGCTGGCGGCCGGGTTCACCTTCGACGGGCCCGCGGAGCAGGTCGTCGCCGCGCTCAAGGGCGCGTTGGAGCGGGTGGGGTCATGACGAGGACAGGAAGCCCGCGGCTGCTGCGGGAGATCAACGACCGGGCCGCGATCGAGACGTTGCTGCGCAGCGGTGCGATGACGCGGGCCGAGCTGGAGGAGGTCATCGGCCTCTCCAAGCCCGCGACCGCCCAGCTGCTGGCGCGGCTGGAGGAGGACGGCATGGTCGTCCGCACCGGCCTGCGTGGTGGTGGGCGCGGCCCGCGCGCGCAGATGTGGGCGGTCAACGGCGGGGTGGGGCACGTCGCGGCCGTGGCGTTGTCGGCGGACCTGATCGACGTGGTCATCGCGGACATCACGGGCTCGTTGCTCGCGGAGCACAGCGCGCCGATGCCCAAGGAGAACACGCTGCAGGCGTTCCGGGAGACCGTGCAGAAGGCGGCGGCCCTCGCGGGTCTCCGCCTGGACGCGCTCTCGCACGTCGTGGTCGGCACGCCCGGCGCGGTGGACCCGTCGACCGGGCACCTGGGTTTCGCGCCGCACCTGCCGGGCCTGGTGGACGTCGACCTGCCGGCGACCCTGCGCGAGCTGCTGGGGACGTCGGTGTCGATCGAGAACGACATCAACCTCGCCGCACTGGAGGAGATGAGCTCCGGCCGGGCGGTGGGCGTGCGGAACTTCGTGCTGTTCTGGCCGGCCGACGAGATCGGGTCGGCGGTCGTCGTCAACGGCGTGCTGCTGCGCGGTGTCACGGGCGGCGCAGGCGAGATCGACTCGATGCAGGTCCCCGGCGGCCGCTACGGCGACCAGGTCGACAGCGACGCGATCGTGGCGCTCGCGGCGTCGCACGGGATCTCGGCGTCGTCGGGTCTGGAAGCCGTCGCCCACGCGCTGACCTCGGGAACCGAGGGACGCGCGTTTTTGTCGGACCTCGCCCGTAGGATCGCTTTGGGGTTGGCGAACGTGGTGTGCGTGCTCGACCCGGAACTGGTGCTGCTCTCCGGCGGGGTGGCGCAGGCCGGTGGCGAGACGCTGTGCGACCTGGTGTCGGCGGAGCTGCTGAAGCTGGTGGTGCCGCGGACACCGGTGCACCTCGCGCAGATCACCACGAACCCGGTCCGCGCGGGGGCGCTGCACTCGGCGCTGGCGGTCGCGCGCGAGCAGGTGTTCGGGCTGCCGCAGCGGGCGTAGGTGGCGTTTTTGTCGCTCGATCGGGTGGTTCAGGGCCGCTGGAGGTCCTGAAACGCTGTTACGCGCGCCTCGCGTATCGAGGAAGCGCGCGGGGGAGCGAACCGGGAGAGCGTTGGGGTGAGCGGACCCGGTGGAGCGGGGCGGACCGGTTGGGCGTGGGCGGGCGAACCGGCCGAGCTTGGGTGGGCGAGCCGGTCGGGCTTGGGCGGGTGGCCCGGTCGGGCATGGCGGCAGACCTGGTCGGGCATGGGTGGGCGAGCCGGTCGAGCTTGGGTAGGTGGGCCGGTCGAGCTTGGGTGGCCGAGTCGGTCGGGCATGGGAGAGTGCCCCGGTGCGGCGTGGGGGAGCGACCTGGCAGGGCGCGGCTGAGTGACTCGATGGGGCGCGGGTGAGCGATCCGGCAGGGCGTGAGGGTGGACACGGCCGAGCGTGAGGAGCTGCCAGGAGGGGAGTGCTTTCCATCGCTAAACAGATGGACAGCGTCCCAGGAACGCCTAGGTTCGGCCTGTGGAGGATCGGGTTCCCGCGCGGCGGGTGATCGGGTTGGCGGTGCCGGCGCTGGGCGTGCTGGCTGCCGAGCCGTTGTACGTGCTCGTCGACACGGCCGTCGTCGGGCACTTGGGCGCGCTGCCGCTGGCTGGCCTGGCGCTCGGCGGGGTGCTGCTGACGCAGGTGTCGACGCAGCTGACGTTCCTGTCGTACGGCACGACCGCACGCACGGCTCGCCTGCACGGCGCCGGCCGCCGCATCGACGCCGTTGAGGAGGGCGTGCAGGCCACGTGGCTGGCGCTCGCGGCGGGCCTGCTCGTGGTGGTGCTGGGTCAGCTGTTCGCGCGCCCGCTGGCGTCGCTGCTGGCTGGGGAGGGTGCGGTGGCCGACGCCGCGGTGGAGTGGGTGCGCATCGCGTTGTTCGGGGCGCCGTTCATCCTCGTGACGATGGCCGGCAACGGCTGGATGCGCGGCGTCCAGGACACCCGCCGGCCTTTGCGCTACATCCTGATCGGCAACGGCATCAGCGCCGTGCTGTGCCCGGCGCTGGTGTACGGCGCGGGGTGGGGCCTTGAGGGGTCGGCCATCGCGAACGTGGTGGCGCAGGTGCTGGCGGCGGGGCTCTTCGTGCGCGCGCTTTTCGTGGAGAAGGTGCCGTTGGCGCCGCATTGGGGTGCCATGCGCGCGCAGCTCGGCATGGGGCGTGACCTGGTGTTGCGGAGTTTGGCGTTCCAGGCGTGCTTTGTGAGTGCGGCTTCGGTGGCGGCGCGGACGTCCGTTGCTGCCGTGGGGGCGCATCAGGTCGTGTTGCAGTTGTGGACGTTCCTGGCGTTGGTGCTGGATTCGCTGGCGATCGCCGCGCAGTCGTTGGTGGGGGCCGCGTTGGGGGCGTCTCGGCGAGTGCAGGCTGAGCGGCTGGCCTGGCAGGTCACTCGGTACGGGCTGGTTTTCGGCGTGGGGCTCGGGGTTTTGTTCGCCTGCCTGGTTTCTGTGCTGCCGCGGGCGTTCACTTCGGATGCTGGGGTGTTGGCGGAGATTCCGCACGCTTGGTGGTTTTTTGTTGCGCTGCAACCGGTTGCTGGCGTGGTGTTCGCGTTGGACGGGGTTCTGTTGGGGGCCGGGGACGTTCGGTTCATGCGGACTGCGACGTTGGGGGCGGCGGTGGTGGGGTTCTTGCCGCTGGTTTGGGCTTCGTACGTTTTCGGGTGGGGCTTGGTTGGGATTTGGACTGGGTTGTCGGCGTTCATGGTGTTGCGGTTGGGCGCTGTGGTGTGGAGGGCTCGGTCTGGGGAGTGGGCCGTTGTTGGGGCGGTTCGGTAGGGCCGCGTTGGGTCGTCTTGGGTCTGCCTGGGGTCGCTTTGGGTCCGCCTGGGGTCCGCCTTAGGTCCGCCTGGGTTTCGTAGGTCGTCCCCCTGTTGCGTTGGCGGCTGCCGGTTTTGTGTTCGTAGGTGGTCTTGTTGCGTGCTGGCGTGCCTGTTGCTTTCTGGGAGCTCTGCCCCAGACCCAATGCCGCGTAGCTTAAGTTGATCTTGCTGTGTCCGGTTGAAGGAAGTAGAACCGGATGGTGGCGGGTCCGGGGTGGCGTGTGCTGGCGGGTTCGTCGTGTCGTTTGACGCGGTAGCTGTTGTGGCGCATGCGTTTGACGGCGCGGGGGCAGGTGCGGTGCCGGCGGGGTGGGATGCGCATGCCCGCGATGCGGTCGAGGATGCGGGGTAGGTGGT
Source organism: Lentzea aerocolonigenes (assembly GCF_000974445.1). Taxonomy (GTDB): domain Bacteria; phylum Actinomycetota; class Actinomycetes; order Mycobacteriales; family Pseudonocardiaceae; genus Lentzea; species Lentzea aerocolonigenes. Next base: position 105,124 of record NZ_BBOJ01000020.1, on the reverse strand, counting down.
CAGTCCAGTCCTGAGGGGGGAATGGTGGCTGTGCCGGTGGCGGTGCGGCGGATCAGGCGCAGGGTCTGGGTGTAGGAGATCCGGTCGGGGTCCAGCTCGGCGGCGGTGGCGGCCTGGGTGATCAGTGTGGTGATGGCGTGGTGGGTGATCAGCCAGGCCCAGATCTCCTGGTAGGCCAGTTCGGGTAGCCGGGAGCGCAGGATGCGGCCGGGTCCGCGGAGGTGGGTTTTGGCCTGGTCGTTGCCGGTTTCGTGTTCCCATCGCTGGTGGTAGGCGTCGGCCAGTTCGTCCGGGCGGGCCGCGGCGGGGTCGAGGATGGTGGTGAGCAGGGTGATGATCTCGCCGGTGCCGTTGCCGTCCCGGTCGGGCACGTCGTACTCGATCACGCGAGCCCACTGGCCGTCACTGGGGTGGATGGCGTGTCCGGCGCGGGCGGCGGCGGTCACTCGGTCGCGTCGTTCACGTTTGTGGGTTTTCGGGTTGGACAGCATGGTCAGGTAGGTGCCGTCGGCCAGGACCCGTACCACCGGCAGCTCCAGCTGGGTCGGTGCCCGCCACAACAACGCCGCCCCCGTGGCGGCGGCGGTCTCCCAGGCGGGCCAGGAGTAGAAGTTGCGGTCCGCGGTCAGCAACTCGTCGGCTTGCAGCCGTGGATACAGCTTGCCCGCCAACGCTTTCTCGCTCGTGGCGTAGGTGCCGATCTCGGCGGCGAGGAAGGCGTGCGTGCCGCACTCGGTGAGTGTCACCACCCGTGCTTTCGGGAACGCCGAGCGGCTCTCACCGGTGCCGGCGTAGCCGAACTCGGCGGCGTTGGCCTCGCTGTCGGGCAGGTCGGCCTCGAACCCGTCGATGGCCACCAGCCGCCAGTCCCGTAGCCACGCCCCGCGTGCCCGGCCGGTCGCCAGCAGCCCGGCCATCGGCCCGGGCTCGCCGCCCGCCGGGCCGCAGATCCGCTCGCAAATCTCACGAAAGACGGCAGGGCCGAGTCGTTTGCGGGCCTGGGTGATCGCGCTCGAGGTCGGCGGCGTCCACGAGGCATCCCAGCAGCCCCACCGGTCCAGCGACCCCGTCACCTTGGCCGCGACCTCGGTGTAGTCATCGTCGCCGAACAGGCACAACGCCATCGTCAGATACGCCACCACATGCGGCGGCAGCTTCCCATCCGAGCGGCGTGCCCCCGCCCCGTACGCCGCGATCGCCTCGTCCACCGCGTCCCGCGGCACCGCCGTGACCAGCACACCCAGCGACACCTGATCCGGTAAGGCCACAGCCGTAGTCACGACCACAGACCGTGCCAGCCTTCCGCGTGATGATCACGTCACCACGCCGAACCTCCAGCACACCACCAAGATCAACTTAAGCTACGTGGCATTGGCCCCAGACCCCGCCAATCTGATCAAAGACCGGTCCAGCGCCGTCGGCAGGCTGATGGCACGCCGGTTGCTTCGGGCGGCTTGCTGTTGCGTAGGTGGGTTGCGGTGTGTGGGGTGGTCCCGTCACGAGTCGCGCCAGAGCGAGCCACACCCGAGAGGTCAGGTCAAGCCGACTAAAAGCGTGTCGGCTTGACCTGACCTCTCGGGCGCGGCCTGAGCTGTGGCACGACTCGTGACGGGACCACCCCACCAGCGTTGTTTGCCAAGAACTGCTCGGCTCCGCCATCGCTTCGGCTCGCCTTCGGCCTCGCCTTGGGGCGGCTGGCCTTCGGCCTCGCCGCTCGCGTCAGGGGCCGCCATGTGCGTTGGCCTTCGCCCTGCCTTGCGTGTTCCGTTCGCCCCGCCTCGTCACTTCCCGCCTGGCTCGGTTCGCCCGGCCCGGCCTCGCACGGCTCGCCCGGCTTCGCGCCTCGCCGCCTTGCTTCGCGTCGCTGCCGCCCGGCGGCCTGGCGATGTGAGCGGGGGGTACGGGCGTTGTGGCTGGTTGGAGGCTGTGGTCGACCTCACGGCATGGAATCGTTACCAAGAAGGTTGTTTAGGCGATGTAACTAATATCTGCTCGCCTCCGACCTGGGAGAGTGCGTCTTGCCGTCGGTCGATCGCGCCACCCGAACCTCGTGGCTGATCTGGACCACCGCTGTGTTCGTCTACTTCGCCGCTGTGTTTCACCGGACCACGCTGGGTGTGGCCGGGTTGGAGGCCAGTGAGCGGTTCGGGCTCGGGCCCGCGCAGCTCGGGGTGTTCACCGTGTTGCAGATCGGGGTTTACGCCCTGATGCAGATTCCTACTGGGCTGCTCGTCGACCGGTTTGGGCCTCGGCGGGTGCTCACTGCCGCCGCGTTGCTCATGGGGACCGGGCAGTTGCTGTTCGCTGTTGCCGACTCGTACGGGCTTGGGCTGGTTGCTCGGGCCGTGCTGGGGATGGGCGACGCGATGACCTTCATCAGCGTCATTCGGCTCGTGGCCGCGCACTTTCCGCCTCGGCAGTACTCGTTGGTCGTGGCGATCACGGCTGCGTTGGGCGGGGTTGGCAACCTCGTGGCCACTGTGCCGTTGACGCTCATGCTCGGGTCTGTGGGGTGGACCTGGGCGTTCTTCGTGGCGGGGGCGGTTACTGCCGCCTACTCGGGTGTGGCGTTCTGGCGGTTGCGGGACGTGCCTGCCGGGTTCGTGGCGCCCAAGCCCGAGGTCGTGCCCTTGCGGAAGATTTGGCCCAAGGTTCGGACGGCGTGGAGTGTGCCGGGGACTCGGCTCGGGTTCTGGGCTCACTTCAGCACCATGTCCACGCCTGCTGTGATCGGGTTGTTGTGGGGGTATCCGTACCTCGTGCAGGCGCAGGGCATGTCGGCCAAGGCCGCGTCGTCCACGCTCGGGTTGCTGGTCATCGGCGCGATTGTGGCCAGTCCGGTGATCGGGGCGTTGTTCTCGCGCAATCCTGAGTGGCGGATGCCCATTGCGGGTGGGTTCCTGGCGTTCGCGCTTGCTGGGTGGGCGGTGTTGTTGTTGTGGCCCGGTGGGCACGTGCCGGTGCCTGTTATCGCCGTTGTGTTCTTGGTGCTGACGGTTGGTGGGCCGATTTCCGGGGTCGCGTTCGCGTTGGCGCGGGACTACAACCCCTCGCACCGGCAGTCCACGGCCAGTGGGCTGGTCAACGTGGGTGGGTTTCTCGCGGTGACGGTGGCTGCGCTCGGGGTTGGTGTGTTGCTGGACCTCGTCGAGGGCGTGTTGGCGCCTGCCACGGCGTTTCGGGTCGCCTTCAGCTTCCTGGTGGCGGTGCTCGCGTTCGGCGGGTGGCGGATGCTCGTGTGGTGGCGGCGGGCGCGGGCCGCGGTGTTCGCTGCCGAGGAGCGCGGGGAGACCGTGCCGGTGCAGTTGCGGCGTCGTCGTTGGGACGCTCTGCGCGTCGCTTAAGCTTTCCGGCCGTGAAACCCTCTGTTGCACCGGGCCTGGTCGTCGTCGACAAGCCGGACGGCATGACCTCGCACGACGTGGTGGCGCGTGTGCGCAGGATTCTCGGCACCCGCAAGGTCGGGCACGCCGGCACGCTCGACCCCATGGCCACGGGTGTGCTCGTGCTCGGCATCGAGCGGGCCACGAAGCTGCTCGGTCACCTCGCGCTCGACAGCAAGGCCTACCTCGCGACGATCGTGCTCGGGGCGTCCACCACCACGGACGACGCCGAGGGCGAGGTCTTGTCCACTGTGGACGCTTCTGACGTGGCCGACGACGCGATCGCCGCCGAGGTGGCCAAGCTCACCGGGCCGATCCAGCAGGTGCCTTCCGCGGTGTCGGCGGTGAAGATCGACGGCAAGCGGGCTTACGCGCGGGTGCGTGCCGGTGAGCAGGTTGAGATTCCCGCACGGCCCGTGACGGTGCATCGGTTCGATGTGCTGTTCACGCGCCGTGAGGACAAGACCGTTCTGCTCGACGTGATGGTCGAGTGCTCCTCCGGGACGTACGTGCGCGCGTTGGCACGCGACCTCGGTGCCGCGCTGGGTGTCGGTGGGCACCTGGGTGCGTTGCGGCGCACCAGGGTCGGGCCGTTCGACCTGCGCGTGGCCCGGACGCTGGAGCAGCTGGAGGAGACGCCCGGCCTGTCGCTGGACCTCGACTCGGCCGTGGCCACGGCGTTCCCGCGCCGCGAGATCAACCCGCAGGAGGCGTCGGCGCTCTCGCACGGGCAGCGGCTCAAGGCGGGCGGGATCGACGGGACGTACGGCGTGTTCGGGCCCGACGGGCACGTCATCGCGCTGGCCAAGGACGAGGGCACCGCGTGCAAGCCCGTGGTGGTGCTGAGCCCCGCCGGCTAGGTCCGCTGCCGAGCGCGGGGGCGCCGACGTAGGCTGATCACCGTGCAACGCTGGCGCGGTCTGGATCACCTCCCCGGCGGCTGGGGCCGCTGCGTGGTCACCATCGGTGTTTTCGACGGTGTCCACAAAGGCCATCAAGCCCTCATCGGCAGGGCCGTCGAGCTCGCGGACGAGCGCGGTCTGCCGAGCGTCCTGATGACGTTCGACCCGCACCCGTCCGAGGTCGTGCGGCCCGGCAGCCACCCCGCGCAGCTGACGACGCTGCGGCGCAGGGCGGAGCTGGTGGAGGAGCTCGGCATCGACCACTTCGTCGTCGTGCCGTTCAGCCTCGAGACCTCCCGCATGCCCGCGGACGAGTTCGTGCACGAGGTGCTCGTCGAGAAGCTGCACGCGGCCGCTGTCGTGGTGGGTGAGAACTTCACCTTCGGGCACAAGGCTGCCGGTAACGTCGCGTTGCTGCGCCGGCTCGGGCAGCGGTTCGGATTCGTGACGGAGGGGGCTGATCTGGTGTCCGCGGAAGAGGTGACCTACTCGTCGACCTACGTCCGGGCGTGCATCGACGCCGGGGACGTGAAGGCGGCGGCGGAGGCGCTGGGCCGGCCGCACCGGCTCGAGGGCATCGTCGTCAAGGGCGACGGGCGGGGGAAGGACCTGGGGTTCCCGACGGCCAACCTGTCGACGCCCAAGTTCGCGGCGGTGCCGGCCGATGGCATCTACGCGTGCTGGTTCACCGATGCCAAGGGCAAGAAGCTCAAGGCCGCGGTGAGTGTGGGGACGAACCCGACGTTCTCCGGGCGGGAGCGGCGGGTCGAGGCGTTCGTGCTGGACGTGGACGAGGACTACTACGGGCAGCGGGTCGCGGTGGACTTCGTCGACCGGTTGCGCGAGATGGAGAAGTTCGACTCCGTCGAGGCGCTTCTCGAACAAATGCACCGCGATGTAGACCGAACGAGGGAACTGCTGGCCGAGTCGTGACCGTCAGATTGGGCGAAGCGGACGTGGGGGCGTTCGCGGGCTGGCAGGATGCGGGTCGGAGTGCGGGCTACGGGAGAGGCTGAGGTGGAGGACCACAAGATCGTGCAGCGCAACCTCGCGCTGCAGCGGGAGTGGTACGGGGAGCCCTTGGGCGATCGGGTGCGCCGGCTCGTCGTGGCCTTCAACGTGTCCCAGGCTCAGCTCGCGGACGTGCTGGGGATCAGCGCGCCGATGCTCAGCCAGGTGATGAGCGGCCGCCGCGCCAAGATCGGCAACCCGTCCGTGCTCGCGCGGATGATCATGCTGGAGCGCAAGGTCCTCACGCCGGACGTGGCGACAGGGGCTCCGGAGGCGTTGCAGCGCGCGCTCGACGACGTGCGCGAGTCCAAGCCGACCGTGTCGCGCGACTCGCTGCCGGTCAACGGCGACGAGAGCGTCGCGTACCCGGTGCTGCGCCGCATCGCCGACCGCACCGAGCTGCAGCAGGCCGCGGACATGCTGTCCGACGACTTCCCGGCGATCGCGGAGCTGTTCCGGCGCGCCATCCGTGCCGCCACGCGGTGAAGTTCTTCACCGCGCTCGCTCAGGGGACGTGTGTCCGCGGACAGCGCGGACCACGTCGCTCGCAGTGTCTTCTGGGGAGCGACCCCCAGACCCCCGGGATCGCGCGAGCGCGATGAAGTTCTTCACCGCGCTCTACCCGCCGCTGCACGTGGTGGACGAGCTCCGGGCCGTGCTCGACCGCGGCCCGGACGTGAAGTGGACCAAGCCGGAAAAGTGGCACATCACGTTGTGCTTTCACGGCGAAACCGCAGATGAGGAACGCTTCAAAGCCCTCGAAGGGCACGAGGTGCCGGAAATCCGGCTGAGGAACTTCGGCACCTTCCGCGACACGGTCCTGTGGGCCGGAATAGACGGCGACTTAAATCAGTTGGCAAGGGCAGCGGGCGCGGACGACAATTGGTTCGCGCACCTGACGGTGGCCTACGGATACCGGGGACAGCCGATGCCGGCCTTCCTGAGCAGTCCGTGGCAGCCGTCGGAAGCGGTGCTCGTGAGCAGTGCGGACGGTGTGTACACGCCCCTCACACGGGTGGGGTTGCGCACGTCAGCGCGCCGCTGAGCACCGTGCCTGATAGCCTTCCCAGTTGGGTCTGGCTGCGGTCCGTGGCGGCCAGTACCGGCTACCCCGGCCAGCAATTCGGCGGGCGTGGGGCCGCACGGACCTGAACAAGTAGGAGAAGTACCTAGTGGCACTGTCCACGGAGCAGAAGAAGTCCATCCTCGGTGAGTACGGTCTGCACGACAGCGACACCGGCTCGACCGAGGCGCAGGTGGCCCTGCTGAGCAAGCGCATCGCTGACCTCACGGAGCACCTCAAGCAGCACAAGCACGACCACCACTCCCGCCGCGGTCTTCTGCTGATGGTCGGCCGTCGCCGCCGTCTGCTGAACTACCTGACCAAGGTGGACATCAACCGCTACCGCGCGCTGATCCAGCGCCTCGGTCTGCGCAGGTGATACTTGCCGAGGGGGAGTGACCGGCCGGTCACTCCCCCTCGGCGTACAACCGGGTGTATACAGATCCCTGGTTGAAAGAGGAACAAAACAGGGCCCGCATCGCGCGAAGCAGTTTCCGCGCCGGTCCTCGGTAGTGGCCCCCTGGTGGAACGCCCCAGGGGACTTCGATCGAAGACCGGCCTCGTCAAGACGCGTGTGCGGTGTCCAAAAGACGAGGAGTAACAAGTAAATGACGGACACTGAAGTCCACGAGGCGACTGCCGTAATCGACAACGGCAAGTTCGGCTCGCGCACCATCCGCTTCGAGACCGGGCGCCTCGCGCGCCAGGCCGCCGGAAGCGTGGTCGCGTACCTGGACGACGAGACGATGCTGCTCTCCGCCACCACGGCGTCGAAGCAGCCCAAGGAGCACTTCGACTTCTTCCCCCTCACGGTGGACGTCGAGGAGCGCATGTACGCCGCGGGCCGCATCCCCGGCTCGTTCTTCCGGCGTGAGGGCCGTCCGAGCACGGACGCGATCCTGACCTGCCGCCTGATCGACCGTCCTCTGCGCCCGTCCTTCGTGGACGGTCTGCGCAACGAGATCCAGGTCGTCATCACGGTCATGAGCCTCAACCCGGCCGACCTGTACGACGTCGTGGCGATCAACGCCGCGTCCGCGTCCACGCAGCTCGCCGGCCTGCCGTTCTCCGGCCCGATCGGTGGCGTCCGCGTGGCGCTGATCGAGGGCCAGTGGGTCGCGTTCCCGACGCACGAGCAGCTCGAGAAGGCCGTGTTCGACATGGTCGTCGCGGGTCGCGTGGTCGAGTCCGGCGACGTCGCGATCATGATGGTCGAGGCCGAGGCCACCGAGAACGTGATCGACCTGATCGGCGAGGGCGCCGTCGCCCCCACCGAGGAGGTCGTGGCCGCGGGTCTCGAGGCCGCCAAGCCGTTCATCAAGGTCCTCTGCGAGGCGCAGGCGCAGCTCGCGCAGGTCGCCGCCAAGGAGACCGGTGAGTACCCGACGTACCCGGCCTACCAGGCCGACGCGTTCGAGGCCGTCGAGTCGGCCGCTTCCGGTGAGCTCGCGCAGGCGCTGACCATCGCGGGCAAGCAGGAGCGCGAGGAGAAGCTCGACGAGATCAAGGCCGCCACGCTGGACAAGCTGGCCGAGCAGTTCGAGGGTCGCGAGAAGGAGGTCGGCGCCGCGTTCCGCTCGCTGACCAAGAAGCTCGTGCGCCAGCGGATCCTGCGCGACAAGGTCCGCATCGACGGCCGCGGCCTCACCGACATCCGCGACCTGGGTGCCGAGGTGGCCGTGATCCCGAGGACGCACGGTTCGGCGCTGTTCGAGCGCGGCGAGACCCAGATCCTGGGTGTCACCACGCTGAACATGCTGCGCATGGAGCAGCAGATCGACTCGCTGTCTCCCGAGACGCACAAGCGCTACCTGCACCACTACAACTTCCCGCCCTACTCGACCGGTGAGACCGGCCGCGTGGGTTCGCCGAAGCGCCGCGAGATCGGCCACGGCGCACTGGCCGAGCGCGCGCTCATGCCGGTGCTCCCGAAGCGTGACGAGTTCCCGTACGCGATCCGCCAGGTGTCCGAGGCTCTCGGCTCCAACGGCTCGACGTCCATGGGTTCGGTCTGCGCCTCGACCCTGTCGCTGCTCAACGCGGGTGTCCCGCTGAAGGCGCCGGTCTCCGGCATCGCGATGGGTCTCGTCTCCGACGAGGTCGACGGCAAGACCGAGTACGTGGCGCTGACCGACATCCTCGGTGCCGAGGACGCGTTCGGCGACATGGACTTCAAGGTCGCGGGCACCAAGGAGTTCGTGACGGCGCTGCAGCTCGACACGAAGCTCGACGGCATCCCGTCCGAGGTGCTGGCGCAGGCGCTGGGCCAGGCCCGCGACGCGCGCTACACCATCCTGGAGGTCATGGCCGAGGCCATCTCCGACCCGGACGAGATGAGCGCCTTCGCTCCGCGCGTCACGTCGGTCAAGATCCCGACCGACAAGATCGGCGAGGTCATCGGCCCGAAGGGCAAGATGATCAACTCGATCACCGAGCAGACCGGTGCCGACATCTCCATCGAGGACGACGGCACGATCTACGTCGGTGCGGCGGACGGCCCCTCGGCCGAGGCCGCGATCGGCATGATCAACGCGATCGCGAACCCGCAGCTGCCGAAGGTCGGCGAGCGCTTCCTGGGCACCGTGGTGAAGACGGCCGCGTTCGGCGCGTTCGTCTCGCTGCTGCCCGGCAAGGACGGCCTCGTCCACATCTCGAAGCTGGGCAACGGCAAGCGCATCGCGAAGGTGGAGGACGTCGTCAAGGTCGGCGACAAGCTCCGCGTCGAGATCGCCGACATCGACCAGCGCGGCAAGATCAGCCTGATCGTCGTGTCCGATGACGACGCAGCGGATGCCAAGCCGGCGGCTCCCGCTGCCGAGGCTCCGGCTGAGGCCGCTGAGGCGGCTCCCGCGCAGTGAGTGCGACAGACAACGTGACGGCCGCGGGTGCATCCACCCGCGGCCGTCCGCGTACTGCAACGCCTGGGCACCTCCAGAAGCCGGGCAGCACGCGGGTGCTCGAGACGTCCGCGGGATCCGAGGTGCGGCGCAGCATGCTGCCTTCGGGCCTGCGGGTCATCACCGAGCGCATCCCGAGCGTGCGGTCCGCCTCGGTCGGGCTGTGGGTGCAGGTCGGGTCCCGTGACGAACGGCCCGAGGTCGCGGGTGCCGCGCACTACCTGGAACACCTGCTGTTCAAGGGAACCTCGCGGCGTTCGGCGGCGGCCATCGCGGAGGAGATCGACGCGGTCGGCGGCGAGCTGAACGCGTTCACCGCCAAGGAGCACACCTGCTACTACGCGCACGTCCTGGACGAGGACCTGCCGCTCGCGGTGGACCTGGTCGCGGACGTGGTGTTCGAGGCGATCTGCGGTCCGCGTGACTTCGAGACCGAACGCGGTGTCGTGCTCGAAGAGATCGCGATGCGCGACGACGATCCCGAGGACCTGCTGCACGACGCGTTCATCGAGGCGTTGTTCGGCGGGCACGCGCTGGGCCGGCCGGTGCTCGGCACCGAGAAGTCCATTCAGAACATGGAGAGGGACAACCTCTTCTCGTTCTACAAGAAGCGCTACACGTTGCCGCGCATGGTGTTCTCGGTCGCCGGCAACATCGAGCACGCGCACGTGATGCGTCTGGTGCGCAAGGCGATCGGCGACCGGCTGTCGCGGGAGGGCACCGCGGTCGCGCCGCGGGCGGGTCGTGCGCGCATCGCCGACGCGCGCAAGCTGGTGCTGCACACCGACGACACCGAGCAGGCGCACCTGATGCTCGGCATGAAGGGCCTGGACCGCCACGACGAGCGCCGGTTCGCGCTGAACGTGCTCAACGCGGCGATCGGCGGCGGCATGAGCTCCCGGTTGTTCCAGGAGGTGCGCGAGCGCCGAGGCCTGGCGTACCAGGTGTACTCGTCGGTCGGCCTGTACGCGGACACCGGCACGTTCTCCGTCTACGCGGGCTGCCAGCCGGACCGGCTGGGCGAGACCGCGGGCGTGATCCGCGAGGTGCTCGTGGACGTCGCGCGGGGTGGCCTGTCGGACGCGGAGGTGGCGCGCGGCAAGGGACAGCTGCGCGGTGCTCTCGTGCTGGGCCTGGAGGACACCAGTTCCCGCATGTCGCGCATCGGCAAGTCCGAACTGAACTACGGCGACCACCTGAGCGTGGAAGACACGTTGGCTCGCATCGACGCGGTGTCCGCGGACGAAGTGGCGCTGCTCGCACGTGATCTGCTGCGCCGTCCCGTCGCCGCGGCCGTGGTCGGCCCTTACGATCACGCCGACGATCTGCCGGACCAGGTACACGAGGTGATTGCATGATTCGCGTCGGAGTTCTCGGCGCGCGGGGCCGCATGGGTTCCGAGGTCGTCCGCGCGGTCGAGGCCGCGAAGGACATGGAGGTCGTGGCGGCGATCGACGCCGACGACTCGTTGCAGGCCCTGGTGGACTCCGGGGTGCAGGTCGTCGTCGACTTCACGCACCCCGACGTCGTGATGGGGAACCTGGAGTTCTGCATCGCGGCCGGAATCCACTGCGTCGTGGGCACTTCCGGTTTCGACAACGCGAAGCTGGCCGCGGTCGAGGCCCTGCTTTCGGACAAGCCGGAGGTCGGCGTGCTCGTCGCGCCGAACTTCGGCATCGGCGCCGTCCTGCTGATGCGCTTCTCGGAGATCGCGGCCCGCTACTACGAGTCGGCCGAGATCATCGAGCTGCACCACCCGCGCAAGGCGGACGCCCCGTCCGGCACGGCGGCGCACACGGCTCGTTTGATCGCGGCGGCGCGTGAGGGCATGGACCCGATGCCCGACGCGACCACGCAGGAGGAGCCGGGCGCGCGCGGTGCCGTCGTCGACGGCGTGCGGGTCCACTCGCTGCGGATCTCCGGGATGATCGCGCACCAGGAGGTCGTGTTCGGCGGTGAGAGCGAGACGCTGACGATCCGTCAGGACTCGCTGCACCGGACGTCGTTCATGCCGGGCGTGGTCCTGGGTGTCCGGGAGATCGTGGGTCGTCCCGGTCTCGCGGTCGGTCTCGACAAGTACCTCGACCTGTGAAGGTTCGCATCACGGTCGGGGTGCTGATCGCGGCGCTCGCGGTCTACTTCGTCCTGCTCGCCGGCCGCGCGGTGGCTCTGCTGCAGACCGGCTCGGTGGTCGGCGTGCTGCTCGGCGTGGGCGTGCTGATCCTGCCGCTGCTCGGCGTGTGGCTCGTGTACTCCAACCTGCGTTTCGGTTGGGAGACCGAGAAGATGGCCCGCGAGCTCGACGCGGACGGGCTGCTGCCGGACGTCTCGCACCTGCCCCGGCGGCCGTCGGGGCGCGTGGACCGGGACGCTGCCGACTCGTGGTTCGAGGAACGGAGGGCTGAGGTCGAGGCCTCGCCGGAGGACTGGCGGGCGTGGTTCCGGCTCGCGTACGCGTACGACATCGCGGGGGACCGCGGGCGGGCGCGCGAGACCATGCGGAAGGCGATCGAGCTGCACTCCTGACCTTGCCGGGGTGTTGACCAGGGCGGACGTGTCCAACGCGTCCGCCCTGCGCACTATTCTGCGGCGGTGACGGTAACCGCTGACGACCTCGACGCGGCTGTCTCCTGCCTGCTCGACACGCTCGGCCCCGCGACCGGCCGGGACTGGGTGATCTCGCCCGGTACGGGGGAGTGGAACTGCCGGCAGACCGCTGAACACGTCGGCGACTGCCTGTTGTCCTACGCGGCACAGCTCGTCGCCCAGCCCGATGCCCGCTACGTGCGGTTCCTCGCCGTCGCGGATGAAGAGGCGAGCCCGGCCGAAGTGCTGGAGTTCGCGGTGACCGGCGGCAGGATCCTCGCCTCGGTCGTGCGGACGACGCCGCCGTCCGTGCGCGCCTACCACCCCACCGGCATGGCCGACCCGGCGCACTTCGCGGGCATGGGCTGCGTCGAAGCGCTGGTGCACGGCGAGGACATCGCCCGCGGCCTCGGCCTGAGGCTCGACCCGCAACGCGACGTATGTGCTCGCGTGCTCGCGAGGATGTTCCCCCACGACGATCTCGACGTGGATCCCTGGACCGGGCTGCTGTGGGCCACCAACCGCACCAGCCTGCCCGGCCGTGAGCCGCAGACCGGTTGGCGCTGGCAGGGACCGCCGGTCTGAACTCTCGCCGGTGGCGCTGAGCGGGGGCGGAACGGAAGGGGTGTCGGCTTTGGTGTCGGCGAGGTCGCTCGGCGCTCGTTGGCGGGCGTCGTGAGGCCGGGCTGTGAGCCGCAGACCGGCTGGCGCTGGCAGGGCCCGCCGGTCTGAGCCTGATCCCCGTCGGTGGTGCTGAGCGCGGTGGAACGAAAGGGGTTTCGGCAAATTCGGTCAGCGTGCGGCGCTCGCTGACGGCCGCCGTGAGACCGGCACCGGAGCCTCTGACGATCCGAAACGACTTTGCCCGAGCCTTCCCAGACCGGCGCGGTCAGCCGTGCGCGACCGCCACGGCCAGTTCCGCCGCCAGATCCCCCTTCTGCACCACCAGCACGTCCTCCAGTCCCAGCCACTCAGCCATGTGCTTCAGCTCCCCGGCCAGCTCCGCCGCCACCCGCGGGCGCTCCACACCTTCCTCGGACCAGGCCGACTGCACCCGCAGCACCCCCGCCGCGCGGTCCGCCTTCAGGTCCACGCGGCCCACCAGCTGACCGTCCAGCAGGAACGGGAACACGTAGTAGCCGTGCACCCGGCGTGGCTCCGGCACGTAGATCTCGATGCGGTACCGGAAGCCGAAGATGCGCTCGGTTCGCGCGCGTTCCCAGATCAGCGGGTCGAACGGGCACAGCAACGCGCGGCCTGCCACCCGCCGCGGCGCCTTCGCCTCGACGTGCCGGTAGCCGACGCCTCGCCAGCCGTCGACCGACACCGGTTCCAGGACGCCTTCCTCCACCAGGGACGCCACCGCCGCCTGTGAGCGGCGCGGGTCGAGGCGGTAGTAGTCGCGCAGGTCTGGTTCGGTGGCCACGCCCAGGGCCACGGCGGAGCGCAGGACCAGTTCGCGGGCGCCCTCCTCGGGTGTCCACTTCTGCGCCAGAACCTCCGGCGGGATCACGCGTTCGGTGAGGTCGTAGAGCCGTTCGAACGAGCGGCGCGTGCCCGTGGTCAGGACGCCGACGCCGAACAGGACCTCGCACACCCGTTTGACCTCGGACCAGTCCCACCACGGGCCCTTCGACCGGCCCGAGTCACCGACCAGGGCCTTCTCCAGGGCACCGGCGCCGATCGGGCCCAGTTCCTTCACCGCGGCCAGGACCTCGTCCACGAGCTGGGGCGAGCGTTCGAGGATCGCCTGGTAGTTCTGCCACCAGCCGCGCTTCTTGGCTCCCGAGTGGAACAACGGCCAGTCGAGGACCGGCACCAATGACGCCTCGTGGGCCCAGGTCTCGACGAGCATGCGGGGCTTGCGCGATGTGTGGGTCCACGCCGCGTCGTCCAGCAGGGACGGGTCGTAGGAACCCAACCGCGAGAACAACGGCATGTAGTGCGCGCGCACGGCCACGTTCACGGAGTCGATCTGCAACAGCTGCACGCGCGACAGCACCCGTTGCAGGTGCCTGCGCGTGGCCGCCGACGGCCTCAGGTCGGTGAAACCCTGCGCGCCCAGCGCGATCCGGCGGGCCACGTCCGCACTCATCCTCTGCACCCGGCCGATGTTGCCACGCACCCCTGACAATTCTGCGCGGCGGCGTCGATAAGGTGCGGTTATGGCCGACGCCGGCGTGCACACCGCCACCGCAGCTGATCTTCCCGAGATCGTCCGCATCCACCGGGAGACGTGGCGCCTCGCCTACGCCCAGCTGTTGCCGCCGGAGGTGCTTGACACGCTCGACACCGACGAGGCGTGGGGGCTGGCAGTCCAGCAGGGAGCAGTGCTCAAGGCCGTCGAAGGGGAGTGGACCGTCGGGTTCGTCGTCGCCAGCAAGGCGCCGGACGACGAGGTCGCCAAGGCCGACGGGTCGCTGCCGCAGGACGCCGCCACGACCGCACTGCTCAGTGTTCTCGTCGAACCGCGCTGGGGGCGTCGCGGTCACGGCACGCGGCTGGTCGCGGAAGCGTGCAGGCGCCTGAGCGAGGCGGGCGCGACGCGGGGCATCGCGTGGGTGCCCGAGGCCGACAAGGCGTCGCGCAACTTCTACGAACGACTCGGCTGGACGGGTGACGGCACGGTCCGCACGTTGGACGCGGGCGGGCGTCCGTTGCGCGAGATCCGGGTGTCCGGGCCGCTGGAGGTCCGCCTCGGCGACTGAGATGTGTGTAGCCTCGGGCGGGTGCTCGCCTTGGTTGGCCTCGCCTTCGGGGTCGCGCTCGGCTCAGCGGTGGTTCCCCTGATCAGCATCGAGATGTTCGTGCTGGGACTCTGCACGCGCTGGCCGGACGTCTCGTTCTGGATCGTCGGCCTCGCCGTGGCCGTCGGCCAGGTGCTGGGCAAGCTGCTCTACTTCTACGCGGCGCGCGGCGACATCCACCTGCCGAAGTTCCTGCACCTCAAGCCGAAGGACAAGCCGTCACGGCTGAAGCGCTGGTTCGGGCCGGGCACGCGCGTCCACCGCTGGAACGCCTGGATCCACGTGAGGTGCCGGGCGCACCCGAACTGGATGGCCGGCACGCACGCGGTGAGTTCACTGGTAGGGGTGCCGCCGTTCATGGCGACGAGTGTTCTCGCCGGGTTCGCGGGCATGTCCACGGCGATGTTCGTCGTGACCGGCATGGCGGGCCGCTTCGCGAGGTTCAGCTTCCTCGCGGCCTCGCCGGCCGTGATCATGGCCTGGTTCTAGCTGAACAAGATCGACGCCGTCACGGAGAAGGCGATCAGCAAACTGGCAACGGCGATGCGGGCTGAATCGAGCACGAACTTAACGATATCGATCCGCCGCCGATGAAAGACAGGCGCAAACGGGTGAGAACCGAATGATCTGGCTCTCACCCGCTGTTTCACGCCCGATCATTCAAGAGTGAGAACGCCGTCGGGCAGGCCAGGCATCTCCATCGAGTGCCACATCGGACGCCAGTTCGGCACCTCCAGCATGCGCTTGAGGTCCGCGAACCCGCTGAGCCAGCCCAGCCACGGCCCGTACGGCGGGTTGGCGGCGTCGAACCCGCTCTGCACGAACGTCAGGTGCGTCTTGCCCTCGGAGCCCTTCAGCTCCCAGGACGCGACCATCCCCTCCTGGAACTCCAGCGTGAAGTGCTCCGAGTCCAAAGCGAGGATCTTCGCCGGCGTCTCGTCGGTCTCGAGGCTGCCCATCGTCCACCGGCCGCCGACGTGCGGCTCGATCTCCATGCGGGCTCCGAACCACCGCGCGAACACGTCCGGGTCGATCAGCGCGTCGATGATCGCCTCGGGGGAAGCCGCGATGTCGGTCTCGAACCGCTGCTCGGGCGTCGAGAAGTCGCAGAACCCGAACACCGGCCTGCCCTCGACGTGCTCGACCAGGTTCGCCAGCACGAGTGCCCAGAACGTCTGGACGATCTCGGCCTGGTCGTCTCCCGGGCCCCAGGACGGGTACGGGGACTGCGTCATGGCGATCACCGTCTCGCCGTCGCGTTCCTCGATCCCGAGCGAGACCGTGTAGTTCTCGTCGAAGAAGAACCACGAGAAGCTCACCGACGTGTCGTCGACGCTCAGGAGCTTCTGCCGGCCCCGCTCACCTTCCGGCGTGTAGCGCCCCCAGAACTCGAACGTCCCCTGCGCGAGGTCCACGGCGGCGTGCTCGGCGAGCCACGTCCGCAGGCCCTCGGTGGTCGTCAAGGCCTCGTAGACGCGGGCGACGGGCGCGGTGGTGCGAACGCGGACAACTCCCGTGCTCATCGGTTGTCTCCCTTCGGGTAGCAGGCGAGCGCGATGCGGAACGCATCCCCTTCCGCGCCGCCGTATCGGGTGAAGAGGTCCTGCAACGTCGTCTGCAGCTCGGCGAGGAACTGCTGGCGGTCTTCCGGGCGGACGCGGATCTCGCCGGACACGCCCACTGACGGCAGTTCGGACGACCGGTCCAGCGCCGCCACGTCGACCTGGATCTGCTCGGCGAGGTCCACGAGGTGCCCCAGCGCGAGTTCGTCGCGCGAACCGATCCGGCCGACCAGTCGCGGCGACAGCCAGTACGACCGCGCCACCGCCTGGTAGAGGCCTTCTTGGACGCCGCGCACCCTGCGTTCGGCGACCTGGGTCGCGAGACCGGCCTTGACCAGCTGTTTCACGTGGTAGTGCACGCGTTGCGGCGTCTGGTCGAGCACCTCGGCGACCTCGGTGCACGAACGCGGCGCGGCGAGCTGCCGCAGCACCTCCACGCGCTGCGGCTTGAGCAGGGTCTCTGCCTGCTCCATCCGGTCCAGGTAGATCACGTCTCTCATCGCAAAAACAACTTTGAACGTTCAAAACATTTTTGTCAATCGTCCCAACAACTATGGACTGACAGATATTGAAATCTGTCAGTCCATCGGGCAGGGTGGAGTCACCGAAGAGGAGAAGGAGTTCGGGAATGCAGAAGCGTCAGCTCGGAGCCACCGGCCCGATCGTGTCCGCCATCGGGCTGGGCTGCATGGGCATGTCCGACGCCTACGGCCCCGCCGACCGGGACGAAAGCATCGCGACCATCCACGCGGCGATGGACGCGGGCGTCACGTTGCTCGACACCGGTGACTTCTACGGCATGGGGCACAACGAGCTGCTCATCAACGAGGCGATCAAGGGCCGCCGCGACGAGGTGCAGCTCAGCGTCAAGTTCGGCGGCATGCGCGACGCCGACGGCGCGTTCATCGGGTTCGACACCAGGCCGGCCGCCGTGGCCAACTTCCTGGCGTACTCGCTGGAGCGGCTCGGCACCGACCACGTCGACATCTACCGGCCCGCCCGGCTCGACCCGAACGTGCCGATCGAGGAGACCGTCGGCGCGATCGCCGAGCAGATCGAGAAGGGGTACGTCCGGCACATCGGCCTGTCCGAGGTCGGTGCGGAGACCATCCGCCGTGCCCACGCCGTCCACCCGATCGTCGACCTCCAGATCGAGTACGGGTTGCTCGAACGCGGCGTGGAGCGAGAGATCCTGCAGACCACGCGCGAGCTCGGCATCAGCATCACCGCGTACGGGGTGCTGTCGCGCGGCCTGATCTCGGCCACTCCGCCCGCTATCGGCGGCGACTACCGCGTCCACACGCCTCGGTTCCAGGGCGACAACCTGATCCACAACCAGGCGCTCGTCGAGAAGCTCAACCAGATCGCGCAGAACAAGGGCGTCACGGTCGCGCAGCTCGCGATCGCGTGGGTCGCGGCACGCGGAGAGGACGTGGTGCCTCTCGTCGGCACGACCAAGCGTGCGAGGCTGAGCGAGGCGATCGGTGCCGTCGACGTGACGTTCACCGAACGGGAACTGCAGGAGATCGAGGCTGCTGTTCCTGCAGGGGCCGCTGCGGGCACTCGGTACCCGACCGCGATGATGGCCTTCTTGGACAGCGAGAGGTGAGTACGTGGCGGAGGCGTTGACGTCGGAGGCGATCCTCGCGGCTACCGAAGAGGTGCTGCGCAGGTACGGCCCCGCCAAGGCGACGGTGGTCGACGTCGCCAAGGCGCTCGGGGTCAGCCACGGCAGCGTCTACCGCCACTTCCCGACCAAGGCCGCGTTGCGCGAGGCCGTGACGCGGCGCTGGCTCGACGCCATCCACGTCGCGATGGAGCCGAGGTTCGACCAGGGCCTCACCGCCGCCGAGACGTTGCGGGCCTGGCTGCAGAAGCTCTTCGACCGCAAGAGGCACTCGCACGTCGACGAGCCGGAGCTGTTCGCGACGTTCCGGGTGCTGGTGAGCGAGAGCCAGAACATCCCCGAGTACCACGTCGACCACCTGGTGGGGCAGGTCGCTCGCATCATTCAGGCGGGAGTGGATACCCAGGAGTTCGTGACCGACGACGTGCCGAAGACGGCTCTGGCGGTGTGGGACGCGACCGAGAAGTTCCACCACCCGGCGCACGCTCAGGAGTGGGGGGATCCTCACATTCAGGACGCGTTCGACGCCGTCGTCTCACTGGTCATCGCTGGACTGCGGTACAACCGAATCCCGAGTGCCGCAGGCGATGCTTGAGGGTCACGGAGGTGAGCGGTGCCGCCTGACGAGTGGATCGATCTGCTGGGAGCGCCAGAAAGGCGTCCTGACCCGGTCGACTGGGACGCGGTCAGGGCGCGGGCGGGCACGGACCTGCCGACCGACTACGTGCACCTCGCCGAGGCCTATCCACCGCTGATCGTCGGCGGTTACGTCCGGATCCTGCACCCCACCGCGCGTGCCGCGTTCATGAACTGGATGTCGCAGGCGCCGAAGATCCTGCGGGCGCTGAGACGCCAGCCGGGACTGCGGGTGCATCCGGATGTTCCGGGTCTGCTGCCGTGGGGCACGACGCTGGGCGGCGACCACTGCCTCTGGTACACCCGCGGCGAACCGGACGAGTGGACCGTCGTGATCACGGACCTGCGGCAGAGCTGGTCGTACGAAGGCAACTTCTCGAGCTTCGTCAGGAAGTTCCTGACCGGCGAGATCCGCTGCCCGGTCTTCCCGGACGACGTCCCCGGCGGCTCCAAACCGTTCCAGGAGCCCTGACAGCCCGGCTTTTTTCGGCACGCGGGGGCCCTGCGTACTTCAAAACGAGTACGCGGGGCTCCCGCGTAACCTTTTTTCCGACCCCCCGGTCAGTTTGCGGCGGCGGTTACGAGGGCGTTGCCGCTGCCCGTGCGGCCTGTGACGGTGAGAGAGGCGTCTCCCAGCGGTTGCGAGGAGACCTCGAAGTCGCTGCGGGCGTTGCCGGACGTCGACACGAGGTCGATGCGCGCGAGCGTGCCCTGGCGGATGCCGACGCGGATGTTGCCGGACCCGGTGCCGAGCTGGATCTCGCCGGACGCGGCGTCGGCGACGGTCAGGTCGCCGCTGCCGGTGCGGACCTGGACGTTGCCCTGCACCGCGCCCAGCCACACGTCGCCGGTTCCGGTGATCAGCGTCGTCGTGCCGCCCACGGACGACACCTCGACGTCACCGCTGCCCGTCTTGGCCTTCAGCGAGGAGAGCATCGTGCCGAGCCGGACGGTGCCCGCGCCCGAGTTGACCTTGGCCTCGCCGGTCGCCCTGTCGGCGGACACGCTGCCCGTGCCGGTGTTGAGGTCGAGCCGGCCCGCTCCGCCCGTGACGCTCACGTCGGCGGCGCCGGTCCGTGACGACACGTGCGACCCGACCGGCGCCGTCACCACCACCGACAGCGGCACGGCGCGCAACGGCAGCGCTTTCGACGACTCGATGCGCAAACGGTTGCCCAGCAGCTCGACGCGTGCCTCGCGCACGGCCTCCTCGGGACCGGCGACCGGAGCGGTCTTGTCGGGGCCGAACTGGCCGCTGACCCAGCTGAGCACGCTCGACAGTCCCTCGGTCCACGAGTTGCCCGCGGTCGGGTCGTGCCGGACCTCGACGTGCACGCCCGGCTCGTCGACCAGGTGCACCTGCACCCGGCCGCTGAGCAGCGAGATGTCGATCTCGGCGATCCCCGCGAACTCGAAGCTCTGCTGACGCACCACGCCTGTCGGTTCGGTTTCCTCGGTCATCCCGCTCACCCCTGCACCCATCCGCGGACACGCGAGCCGGAGCCCGTGTTGCCCTGCCACCCCTTGTGTCCGTGATGCTTGTGCTTGCCGTGCACCGCGCCGCCCACGGCCTGCTGGATGAACGAGTTCAGCGACACGCCCTGGGCCGCGGCGGCGGCCTCGGCCTTCGACTTGAGCTCGTTGATCATGCGCAGGGTGATGCGGCTGATGTCACCCGTGGCGTCACCTGCGCCAAAGTTCGGCACGTCCTGACGCGGGCCGGGCTCCGGCTCCGGTTCCACCGACCCCGTGACGACCACCTGGACGTCGCGGCCCGCCAGGCGAACCTCCACGACCTGGCCTTCCAGGGAGGCGGTGACCTCCGCGGCCAGGTCCGACAGTGCGTTCATGATTGCCAGTCGCGCGGCTGGCTCAAGCGCTGCGGACAACGCGGCGGCCGTTCGACGGGTGTTCTCGTCCCCCGCTGATGCGGCCGTCGCCAGGTCCTCGCGCAGTGACGCGATGTACGGCGACAGATCCATGACACCACTATGACGTCACATCTGGCGTCGCGCAACCACCGCCTGACATCAGGACTAGTGTCCGGGCCATGCCGAGAGTGCGCTTGGTGGCGAAAACCGAGTTCATCCCGCCGGACGACGTGCCGTGGACGACCGACGCGGACGGCGGCGCGGCGCTGGTCGAGTTCGCCGGCCGCGCCTGCTACCAGTCGTGGGACCGCTCGAACCCGCTGACGAACACCAACGCGACGTTCCTGCACCACCTGCTCGACGTCGGCCACCTCGCGGCGTTCGAGCACGCCAGTGCCACGCTCTACCTGACCGAGCTGCCGCGTTCGCTCACCCACGAGCTGGTGCGGCACCGGCTCTTCTCGTACTCGCAGCTCTCCCAGCGCACCGACCCGACCGACGTCGTCGAGCCCGAGCTGATCGCGAAGGACCCGGAGCTGCACGCGCGGTTCGTCGCCGCGACCGAGGCGAGCCTGCGGGCGTACGAGGACTTGGTGCAGAGCCTCGAAAAGACCGTGAACGGCCGACGCGCGCGACAGATCGCACGGTCCGTGCTGCCCAACGCCACGGGCACCGAGATCGTCGTCACGGGCAACTACCGCTCGTGGCGGCACTTCATCGCGATGCGCGCGACGGAGCACATCAACGTCGAACTGCGCGAGCTCGCGGTCGCCTGCCTGCGGGAACTGATCAAGGCCGCGCCGAACGCGTTCGCGGACTTCGTGATCTCGACACTCCCGGACGGCACAGAAGTTGCTTCGAGCCCACTGGTGGTTGAAGGCTGACGCCCATGAAGCGGCTCATCGTGGACGTCCGCCCTGGCGAGTACACGGTCACGCGCCTGGCGGCGGACGCCCGAGTCCCCGCCGGGCTGCTCGACCTGACCGACGTGCTGGTGTCGGTGACCAGGACCCCGGACGAGATGTCGATCATCGCGCCCTCGTCGTTCGAGATGCCTGTGGACAACGCGGAAGAGGGCTGGCGGCTGCTCACCGTGCGCGGCCCGCTGGAGTTCACCCTCACCGGCATCATGGCCGCCCTGGCGGGCGAACTCGCGGCCGCCGGCGTCTCCCTGTTCGCGGTGTCCACATACGACACGGACCACCTGCTCGTGAAGCACACGGACCTCGGCCGCGCCGTGCTGGCGTTGCGTGCCGCAGGTCACGAACTGGTTGTAGCACCGGAAGCGTAGGAACCGATCCTCCGTGTGGCGGGTCTGAAGTACCGTCAACGCCCCCGGCTCATCGTTGTAGGAGCGCCACGTTGCACGGACAGGCAGTCGAACCGCGCGTCATCGCCGGCAGGTACGCCCTGGTGGCCGAGCTCGGCCGCGGTGGCATGGGCATCGTGTGGCGTGCGCAGGACCGCCACATCGGACGGTTCGTCGCGATCAAGGAACTGCACCTGCCAGACGGCATCGCGCACGAGGAACGCCGTGTGCTCGAAGAGCGCGCTCTGCGTGAGGCGCGCACCGCGGGCAAGCTCAACGACCCCGGCATCGTGACCGTCTACGACGCCATCAACGAGAACGGCACGACGTACATCGTCATGGAGCTGGTCGAGGCGGCGACGCTGTCGACGTTGATCAGCGCCCACGGCCCGATGCCGCCGAACCAGGTCGTGTCGATCGCGCTGCAGGCCTTGTCCGCGCTGGAGACCGCGCACGCGGCGGGGATCGTGCACCGCGACGTCAAGCCCGGCAACCTGATGGTCCGCCCGGACGGCAAGCTCAAGCTCACCGACTTCGGCATCGCGCAGGCCGTCGACGACCCGCGCCTGACGACCAGCGGCAGCCTCATCGGTTCGCCCGCGTACATGGCGCCGGAACGCATCCACGGCCACGAGGCCAGTCCCGCGTCGGACCTGTGGGCGCTCGGTGCGACGCTCTGCTACGCCGTCGAGGGCTGGAGCCCGTTCGAGCGCTCGTCCACGGCCTCGACGCTGCACGCGATCATGAGCGAGACCCCGCGCCTGACACGGGCCACCGGCGTGCTCGGCGCCGTGATCACCGGTCTGCTGATCGCCGACCCGAACGCCCGGCTGTCCGGCCCGCAGGCCCGCGCGATGCTCGCCAGCATCGGCAACCAGCCGACGCCGCCCACCGGGATCCCGCCGCAGGCCACGCAGCAGTACCAGCAGAACGCGCCCGTCGACCCCGCGAAGAAGAAGCGCAACCGCATCCTCGCGATCGTCGGTGTGGTCGCCATCGCGGCGGCCGCGTTCACCGGCGGCATCTACGCGCACAGCTGGTTCACGGCGCCGGGTGGCGGCAGCAGCAACACGCTGACCTACGGCGAGGGTGGTGAGGTCCCGGTCTTCGGGCTCTCCGAGAACGTCTGCGGGAACGGCGCGGTCGCGCCGACCAAGCAGCTCGACTCGGACACCCGCGAGGACTGCGACAAGCCGCACGACTTCGAGGTGTTCGACGTCGTCGAGACGCTGCCGGTGAACTCGAGCCTGCCCGACTCGACCTACCCCGGCGTCGAGGCGCTGACGAACCTCGGTGTCGCGCGCTGTGAGCTGACGCTGAAGTCGCAGTGGGTCAAGGAGGGCGGGAAGCTCAAGCTCACCACGCTGATCCCCACCGAGACGGCGTGGAAGAAGGACAAGAACGACAGCGCGGAACGCCGCATCTACTGCGTGGCGGCCAAGAAGGACGGCAGCCAGCTGAACAGCACCATCAGCGCGAAGAAGGACAACTGACGGTGAAGAGAAGGATCGGCTCGGCTCTGCTGGTGCTGGGCTGCGCGGCGGCCATGTCGGCGTGCGCGAGCAACGAGGACAAGTTCGTCTCCGAGCTGAAGGCCGCCGGCTTCACCAACCCCGGCCCGGCCAGCACGGAGACGTCGAAGAAGTCCAAGAAGATCGGCAAGCGCACGGTCAAGTCCTCGGAGAAGACCATCGAGGTCGTCGTGCGGGTCAAGGGCTGCGACCTGGAGTTCGCCAAGACCTCCGGTCAGTCGGGATACTGGTTGGACGAACTGCACGTCAACGGACAGGAACCGGACTGGCCCGGCTACCCGGAGAACCTGAACCGCGACCAGGTGGTCAAGCTGCTGGCGGACAAGTCCGCGAAGCCGGACGGTTTCACCGGCTGCTACAAGCCGAACGAGCCCTAGGAGTAGGTGTGGGTCTCGCCCGCGACGAGCGCAAGGCGCTCGTCGACCTCATGACCGAGCTCGGCCCCGACGCGCCCACGTTGTGCGGCACCTGGCTGACCAAGGACCTCGCCGCGCACCTCGCGATCCGCGAGCGACGCCCGGACACCGCGCCCGGCATCGTGCTGCCGGTGTTCGCGAAGTGGACGGAGAAGGTCCAGGAGGACTACACGCACAAGGCGTGGAGCGAGCTCCTCGACCTGGTGCGCACACCGCCGTTCTGGATCCAGCCGGTCGACGACCTGATGAACACGGGCGAGTACTTCGTTCACCACGAGGACGTGCGGCGCGCACAGTCGGACTGGGAGCCACGGCCGTACGACGCTCGTCGCGAGAAGGTGCTGTGGAAGCTGCTGCCGTTCACCGCGCGCATGACGTACAAGTCGTCGCCTGTGGGCGTGACGCTGGTACGGCCTGATGGCGAGCACATCGTGGCCAAGCCCGGTGCGAACGGCGTGGTGATCACGGGCGAGGTGTCGGAGCTGGTGATGCTCGCGTTCGGGCGCGATCAGGCCCGAGTCGAGTACAGCGGTGACGCCGACGCGGTCGAACGCGTGCGGTCGTTGAACCGAAGTGTCTGAACTCGGGTAGTTTCTGCGCATGCCTGCAAGCCCCTACGCAGGGCCGAACCGCCCGTTCGGCCGCGTTCTCACCGCCATGGTCACGCCGTTCGACTCGCGCGGCGAGATCGACCTGCCCAAGGCGCAGGAGCTGGCGAAACACCTGGTGGACCTGGGCAACGACGGGCTGGTCGTGAACGGCACGACCGGCGAGAGCCCGACGACGACCGACCGCGAGAAGGCCGCACTGATCACGGCCGTCGTCGAGGCGGTGGGCGACCGGGCGACCGTCGTCGCCGGCGCGGGCACCTATGACACCGCACACAGCATCCACCTGGTGCAGCAGGCCGAGAAGGCGGGCGCGCACGGCGCACTGGTCGTGACGCCCTACTACTCGCGGCCGCCGCAGGAGGGCCTGCTCGCGCACTTCACCGCCGTCGCCGACGCGTCGGAGCTGCCGGTGATGCTCTACGACATCCCGCCGCGCGCCGTCGTGCCGATCGAGGTCGACACGCTCCTGCGCCTGGCGGAACACCCGCGGATCCTCGCCGTGAAGGACGCGAAGGGCGACCTGCACGCGGGCAGCCGGGTGATCGCTTCGACCGATCTCGCCTACTACTCGGGCGACGACCCGCTGAACCTGCCGTGGCTGTCCGTGGGCGCCGTCGGGTTCGTGAGCGTCATCGGTCACCTCGCGGCGGACCGGCTGCGGGATCTCGTCGACGCGTACGAAGCCGGGGACGTGGCCCGGGCGAAAGAAATCCACGAGTCGCTGCTGCCGCTGCTGCGACCCTTCCGCCGGGTCCCCGGCGTGACGTACACGAAGGCTGCGCTGCGCCTGCGCGGACTGGACGTGGGTGACCCGCGTCTGCCGCTGGTGCCGGCCGCGGCCGAGGACATCGAGGCCATCGCGGCCGAACTGGGAGTAAACGCGTGACCCAATCGACCGAATTGCCGCCCGCCCTGCCGGAAGGCGGCCTGCGGGTCGTCGCACTCGGCGGAATCGGCGAGGTCGGCCGCAACATGACCGTCTTCGAGCACGCCGGCCGGCTGCTCGTGGTCGACTGCGGCGTTCTTTTCCCCGAAGACGACCAACCGGGCGTGGACCTGATCCTGCCCGACTTCCGCGCCATCGAGGACCGGCTCGACGACATCGACGCCATCGTCCTGACGCACGGCCACGAGGACCACATCGGCGCGGTCCCGTTCCTGCTCAAGCTGCGTCCCGACGTGCCGGTCGTGGGCTCCCGCTTCACGCTGGCACTGCTCGCCGCCAAGTGCCGCGAGCACCGCCAGACGCCGAAGCTGGTGGAGGTGAAGGAAGGCCAGCGCGCGACCTACGGGCCGTTCGAGCTGGAGTTCTTCGCCGTCAACCACTCCATTCCGGACGCGCTCGCCATCGCGATCCGCACGGCGGCCGGGCTCGTGCTGCACACCGGTGACATCAAGCTGGACCAGCTGCCGCTGGACGGCCGCCTCACCGACCTGGCCGGGTTCTCCCGCCTGGGCGACGAGGGCGTGGACCTGTTCCTGGTCGACTCGACCAACGCCGAGGTGCCCGGTTTCGTGGTGCCGGAGCGCGAGATCGGCCCGGTGCTGGAGAACGTGATCCGCAAGGCGCGCCAGCGGGTCATCGTCGCCTGCTTCGCCTCGCACGTGCACCGCGTGCAGCAGGTGCTGGACGTCGCGGTCCAGTACAAGCGGAAGATCGCGTTCGTCGGCCGCTCGATGGTCCGCAACATGGGCATCGCGGCCGAGCTGGGCTTCCTGAACGTGCCGGACGGGCTGTTCGTCGACCTCGACGTGGCGATGCGGATGGAGGAGGACGAGGTCATCTTCGTCTCCACCGGGTCGCAGGGCGAGCCGCTGTCGGCGTTGTCGCGCATGGCCCGCGGCGACCACCGGCAGATCTCGATCCGCGAAGGCGACACGGTGATCCTCGCGTCGTCGCTGATCCCCGGCAACGAGAACGCGGTCTTCAACGTGGTCAACGGTCTCGCCAAGCTCGGCGCGACCGTGGTGCACCAGGGCAACGCCAAGGTCCACGTCTCCGGCCACTCACCGGCCGGCGAACTCCTGTTCCTGTACAACGCTGTTCGCCCGTCGAACGTCATGCCGGTGCACGGCGAGTGGCGCCACCTCCGCGCGAACGCCGCGCTGGCCGTCGCCACCGGTGTCGCCGAGGACCACGTGGTGATCGCCGAGGACGGCGTCGTCGTCGACCTGGTCGACGGCAAGGCCGCGGTGTCCGGACGCGTTGTGGTGGGCCACGTCTACGTCGACGGCCTGTCGGTCGGCGACGTCGGTGAGTCCACTTTGTCCGATCGTCTGGTGCTGGGCGAGGGCGGTTTCATCTCGATCTCCGTCGCCATCGACACCACGACCGGGCGTGCCGTCACGGCGCCGACGATCTCCGGGCGCGGGTTCTCCGACGACCCCAAGGCGCTCGACCAGGTCGTGCCGCTGGTGGAGATGGAGCTGGCGCGGACCGAGGCGGAGGGGATCACGGACACGCACCGGGTCGCCCAGGCCGTGCGGCGCGTTGTCGGGCGCTGGGTGGCGGAGACGTACCGGCGCCGGCCGATGATCGTGCCGACGGTCATTCCGGTCTGAACGTGACCCTGCTGTGATCTGCGTCCCCCTCGTCCGCTAAGGTCTAACTCCAGACCATGGACGAGGGGGTCGCCTCATGGCCGATGTTTTCGCACCACCGGGCAAGGAAGACATCTTCCTTCCGCCGATCTTCACCTGGCACCACCCGTTCGGAATTCCGATCGATTTCGTGGTGGACAAGGCACTGGTCCTGCTGTTCCTGTCCGTGGCGATCATCATGGGGTTCTTCCTGATCACCACGAGGAACCTGAAACTCGTCCCGTCCCGGTGGCAGTTCGCCGCCGAGTCGGTCTACGACTTCGGCCGCAACACGATCGCGCGCGAGCAGATCGGCGCCAAGGAGTTCGCGCCGTACGTGCCGCTGATCGTCAGCATCTTCTGCTTCGCCCTGGTGAACAACCTCTACGGGTTGATCCCCTTCGTGCAGTTCCCGACGTTCACGCACAGCGGGTTCCCGTTCGCCGTGGTGGTGATCATCTACCCGCTCTACCACTTCGTGGGCGTCAGGAAGTTCGGGCTCAGGGGCTACCTGCGCAACCAGTTCATCATCCCGGGCGTGCCGAAGGGCGTGCTGTGGGGCCTGCTGATCCCCACCGAGGTCATCCTCAAGTTCTTCTTCGACCCGCTGAACCTCATGATCCGGGTGTTCGCGGCGATGTTCGCGGGTCACCTGCTGGTGCTGGTGTTCACGCTCGGCGGGGAGTTCCTGTTGCTGCACGGCCCGGTCTGGCTGAAGCCGGTGTCGGTGCTGGGCTTCGCGCTCGCGATCGGGCTGATCTTCCTCGAAGCGCTCGTGCAGGTGTTGCAGGCGTACATCTTCGCCTTGCTGTCAGCGCACTTCATCGGCCGGGCGCTCGCCGAACAGCACTAAGGTCGTTGGCACACCAGGTGAAGTGACTCTTCGGGCGTCGCGCCGGGGAACGACGGTGTGAACACCGGACGGCTCCGGCGCACGACCCGCAGGCCCACGTCGCCCAGGTGCTTCTCGAAGTTCTCCTCGGAGAACGACGACACCTCGATCTCCTGGCCCATCCACGGCAGCGTGACCTGCTCGACGTCGATCGCCACGGTGGCCAGGAAGAAGTGGCCGCCCGGCCGCAGCCACGCCGAGACGCGACCCAGGGTCTGGATGATCTCGGCCTGGGGCATCTGCAGCAGCGAGAACACCGCGCAGATGACGTCCCACGAGCCGGCCGGCGACTCGAAGTCGCGGACGTCGATCTTGTGGAAGGCGGCGTCGGGGACCTGGTCGGTCGCGATGTCGACCATCACCGGGGAGACGTCGATGCCGGTGACCTTCATGCCGGCCTTGGCGAGCGTCCGCGCCACCGGGACGCCCGTGCCGCAGCCGATGTCGAGCACGCGCGAGCCCGACGGCTGGGTCGCTGCGAACCAGGCGAGGGTGCCGTGCAGTGCGGGCTGGTGCGACCAAGCCCGTTGGTATTCCAGTCCGAGCGTGTCGAAGACCTCGGCCGCGTTCATCTCCGCCCCTCATTTCGGCCCAATCCACCTGTGTGAAGTGTGGAGAAGCCCTCTGCACGGACTCTGGATGGCTTCTGGACGAAAACTGACGGTAGGTTGCTGGATGGCTGCGGACAGCGACGGAGTTGGGACAAAGGTGCAGAACGAGTTGCGCGTCAGCTTGCTGGGCGCGCTCGCCGCGACGGTGGACGGCCAGGAGCTCACCCTGGGGCCACCGCGGCAGAGAGCTGTGCTCGCCGTGCTCGCCTTGCGCGCCAACCACGTCGTGTCCCGCAGTGAGCTGATCGACGCCGTCTGGGGTGACGAGCCGCCCGCCAGCGCGGACAACGGCATCCACACGTACGTCGCGGGACTGCGCCGTCTCTTCGAACCGGGCAGGGCCTCGCGCGCGCCCAGTTCCGTGCTGCTCTCCACGGACGCTGGATACCTGCTGAAGCTGCCGTCGGACAGTTCCGACGCCGCCCTGTTCCGCACGCACCTCGACGAGGCCGGGCGGCTGCGCGACAGGCCCGCGGAAGCCATCGCCGCGTTCGACGCCGCGCTCGGGTTGTGGCGGGGTGTCGCTCTGGACGGCGTGCCGGGTCCGTTCGCTGCGGTGGAACGCGCGCGCCTGGCCGAACTGCGGCTCACGGCCGTGGAGCAACGTGCAGCGCTGATGCTGTCCGTCGGGCGTGAGACGGAGGTGGCGGCGGAGCTGGCGACGTTGGTCAGTGCGCATCCGCTGCGAGAGAGGCTGCACGGCCTGCTGATGTCCGCGTTGTACCGCGGTGGCAGGCAGGCGGAGGCGCTCGCCGTCTACACGGACCTGCGCCGGCTGCTGATCGAGGAGCTCGGCATCGAGCCGGGGCCCGAACTGCGCCAGGTCCACGAGCAACTCCTCGTCGGCCGCCACGACCCGCAGCCGGAACCGGCCGAGCCCGCGCTCGTCCCCGTCCAGCTGCCGCACGAGATCCGCGACTTCACCGGCCGCGAGAAGGAGCTCGTGAAGCTCTCCGAGGCCGTCCCGAGCGACCACTCGCCGGTGCTCGTCGCGATCACCGGCACCGGTGGCGTCGGCAAGACCGCCTTGGCCGTCCGGTTCGCGCACCAGGTGGCCGCCCGGTTCCCCGATGGGCAGCTGCACGTCGACCTGCGCGGTTTCGACGCGTCGGCACCGCCGGTGCAGCCCGCCGCCGCGTTGCACCAGTTGTTGCAGAGCCTCGGCGTGCCGGCCGAACGCATCCCGGACGACCTGCCCGCGAGGTCCGCGCTCTACCGCAGTGTGCTGGCGGGCAAACGGGTCCTGGTGCTCCTCGACAACGCCCGGCTGGCCGAGCAGGTGCGCCCGCTGCTGCCGGGACGGTCGTCGTCGATGGTGCTGGTGACCTCCCGCAACCACCTCGGCGGGCTCGTGGCGCGCGACGGTGCCCATTCGCTGACGCTCTCGACGTTGACGCCCGACGAAGGGCTCGCGCTGCTGACGTCCGCCGTGGGTTCGGACCGGGTCGCGGCGGAACCCGAGGCCGCCGCCAAGCTCGTCGAGCTGTGCGGGCACCTGCCGCTGGCGGTGCGGATCGCGGCCGAACGCGTCGTCACGCGGCCGCACCTGACGCTGGCGGACCTGGCGGACGACCTCGCCGACGAGCGCGACCGGTTGAACGTGCTGGCGACGGGCGACGACGAGGACACGGCCGTGCGGGCGGCGTTCTCGTGGTCGTACCTGGCGCTGAAGCCGGACGCGGCGCGGATGTTCCGGTTGATCGGCCTGCATCCCGGCGCCGAGATCAGCCTCGCCGCCACCGCCGCGCTGGCCGGTGTGCCGGTGTCGCGCGCACGGACGTTGCTGGACGTGCTGACGGGCGGCCACATGATCGAGGAGGTCGCGCGCGGACGGTTCCGGCTGCACGACCTGCTCCGGTTGTACGCCACGGAGCTCAGCGCCACGGAGGAGTCGCCGGACGGGCGCGACGAGGCCGTGAAACGCCTGCTGCGGTGGTACTTCGACACCGCGAACGCGGCCGGCACCGTCATCGCGCCACCCGACCACCCGTCGTTCCTGCTGCCTCCACTGTCCACTCAGGACTTCGCATCGCACGACGAGGCGTTCACCTGGTGCCGCACCGAGTCCTCGAACCTGCTGGCGGTGGCGAAGCTCGCCGAGGAGGAGCACTCGCCCACGGCGTGGCAGATCCCGGTGGCGCTGTGGAACTACTTCATCGTCTCGAGCGCGCTGGACGAGTGGACCCGCACGTACCGCGTCGCCGAACGCGCGGCCGCCCGTGACGGCAACCAGGCCGCCCGCGCGTGGGCGGTGCACGGCCAGGGTCTCGCCGCCTTCCGCGGCCAGCGTTTCGCCGACGCACTGGAGCTCTTCGACCGCGCGCTGGCGATCCGGCGCGAGATCGACGACCGCGTCGGTGCCGCGTGGAGCCTCACCGGGCTCGGCATGGCGTACGGCGGGTTGCGCCAGTTCGATCTCGCCATCGACAGGTTCGGCGAGGCGCTGGACCGGCACGCCGAGGCCGGCTCGTGGTTCGGCGAGGGCGGCACGAGGTTGTTCCTGAGCGACATCCTGCGTTCGGCGGGCCAGCACGAGGCGTCGCTGGCGGCGGCGCGGCGGGCGTTCGAGCTGATGGACTCGCACGACGCCGTGCACGGCAAGGCGATGGCGCTGGTCAGCATCGGCTGGGCGCAGTGCAAGCTCGGCCGGCGCGTCGAGTCGCGCGAGGTGTTCCGCAACGCGCTGGGCTTCCTGCGTGTGCTCGGCGACCGCAAGAGTCTCGCGGAAGCGTTGCACGGCTTGGGGGAGACGAGCCTCGGGCAGCCGGACGTGGCCCGGACGCACCTGCTCGAAGCGTTGGCGATCTACGAGGACTACGACCACCCTCTTGTGCCGGAAGTGCGCGCACGGCTGCACGAGTTGGCATAGAACTGCGGTGTGCATTTCGTAGAACACGGCGCGGGCACTCCGGTGCTCGCCATTCACGGCTGGACCCCTGACCACCGCCTGATGCTGGGCTGCTTGGAACCGTTCTTCGAGACCAGGCCGGGCTACCGGCGCCTGTACCCCGATCTGCCCGCGATGGGGAAGTCGCCGGCCGACGGGATCGACTCCAGCGACGACGTCCTCGCGGCGCTGGAGAAGTTCGTCGACGCCGAGATCGGCGCCGAGCCGTTCCTGCTGGTCGGCGAGTCGTACGGCGGCTACCTCTCCCGCGCCCTGACGCACCGCCGCCCGGACCAGGTGCGCGGGCTGGCGCTCATCTGCCCGATCGGCACGAACCTCTTCTCGCCCGACCGGACGCTGCCGGAGTTCGAGGTCCGCCGGTCCGACGGCGTCGAGCTGGACCCGGCGCTGGCCGCGCAGTTCGACGGCCTGGCCGTGGTGCGCACGGCCGAGACGGCGCGGCGCTTCGCCGAGGAGATCCTGCCCGGACTGCAGATCGCCGACCGCGAGGCGATGGTGCGGATCTACGAGCGGTGGGAGCTCTCGGAGGGGCCGGAGCTCGGCACCTACTCCGGCCCCTCGTTGATCCTCACTGGACGCCAGGACAACGCCACCGGGTACGAGGACGTGTACCTGTTGTTGCCGCACTACCCCTACGCGTCGTTCGTCGTGCTGGACACGGCCGGGCACAACCTCCAGATCGACCAGCCGGTGCTGTTCGACGCGCTCATGGGCGAGTGGCTGGACCGGGTGGCTCAGTCAGGGTGATCCCTGATGCGCTTCGCCCTGACGTGTAGGCACGCTACATGTCATGGCGAAGCGCGCGAGAACGTTGTTGGTGTGGTTGCACGTCGTGAGCTCGGTCGGCTGGCTCAGCCAGGCCGTGGCACTGCTGGCGTTGCTGCTCCACGGCATGAAGACGAGCGACGTCAACGCGTTCAGGATGGCGCGGGTGCTGGACCACAACGTGCTCGCGATCATGGCCAACACCAGCGCGTTCACCGGCATGATGCTCAGCGCGACGACGCCGTGGGGCTACTTCCGGCACTGGTGGGTGCTCGCGAAGTTCGCGATCACCGTCAGCCAGCTGTACATCGGGATCTTCATCCTGAGCGGCAACCTGCAGGCGGCTTCGGAAGGCCACGTCAGCGCGTGGATGCCGGTGGGAACCGGGTTCATGATCGGCGCGATCGCGTTCCAGACGTGGCTCAGCGTCGCGAAGCCGTGGAAGCGCACGCCGTGGGCGGATCCGAAGATCAAGCTGCCCACGGCGGGCACCGCCGCGTTCGTGCTGGCCCTGGTCGTTCCCGCGATCGACTTCGCGCTGAGTCTCGTCGTGGGCAATCCGATGCCGATGACGATGCTCGTCACGGTGATCGCCTACTCGATCAGGCGGGCCGCCAGGGGGAGGAACCGGTCGTCGGCCGCGTCGGGTCGTGGAACCTCGGCAGGTCCGGCTCGTCGAGACGCAGCGGCACCAGGCCCTCGGTGATCGCGAGCATGATCCGCTCGTGGGCCCGGCGCGCGTCGCCCATCGTCTCCGCGGAGAGGTCCGACAGCTCGACCGGCTTGCCGAAGTGGACCCTGAACGTCGGCCGCTTGCGGATCGCGGACAGCCACGACGTCAGGTACGGCAGGAAGTCCTTCCAGCCCGACACGTGCAGGTTGCCCCAGTACACGGCCTCGTGGGCGCCCCACTGACTGATCGGGATCACCGGGATGCCGCCGCCCAGCGCCATGCGGGCGACACCGGTCTTGCCGCGCTCTGGCCACATGCCGGGATCCAGCGTGATCTTGCCTTCGGGGTAGACGGCGATCGGGTCGCCGCCGGACTGCAACGCCTCGACGGCGCGGTGCATCGCCTCGCCGACGTTGGCGGACCTGCGGTCGACGCGCAGGTGGCCGCACGCCTTGAGCGCCGGGCCCATGATCGGCGCGTCGAGCAACCCGCCCGCGAGCATGAACCGCGGATTGATGCCGATCTTGCGGCACGCGGCGATGAGCACGAACGGATCGAGGTTGCCGATGTGGTTGGAAGCGAGCAGCAACGGCTTGCCGAGCAGCTCCGGAGGAACGTCGCCGGACACCTCGAGCTTGCCGGTCAGCGCGACGAAGCCACGGTCGATCGCCATGAGCACGCGCCAGAAGAGCGGTGTGGACACGCGGGGCAGCGTACGGCGTGTCGAAACGACACCGTGCGGGATCCGGGGAACCATGAGGTTTCGCACGCGTCCCAGTTGCAAACGGGGCTGGTGAGACGCGAGGGACTACCTTATACACATGGCCGGGCGTACAGGGACTTCGAGAAAGACCACGTCACGCGGCAAAGCACCAGCCAAGCCGCGGGCGCGATCGGCCGCGTCCAGAAAGCCCGCTCCGCGCAAGAAGAGCAGCAGTGGCGCGATCAGCGCCGTGTGGGGCGGCATCGGACGCGGTGTCGGCACCGTGGTGCGGGCGATCACCGGCACCAAGGGCCTCGACCCCGAACACCGGCGGGACGGCATCGGGCTGTTCCTCATCGCGCTCGCGTTCATCACCGGCGCGGGCGTGTGGTGGCAGGCGGGCGGCCCGGTCGGCCAGTGGGTCGACGTCGCCGTGCGCAGCTCCGTCGGGTTCCCGGCGGTGATCGTTCCCGTCGTGCTGCTCGGCATCGGCGTGACGCTGATGCGCACCGACGCGAAGCCCGAGGAGCGCTTCCGGCTGGTCGTCGGCGGCGTGCTGATCGGCATCGGCGTGCTCGGCATGTTCCACCTGATCGGCGGCCTGCCGATGGACCCGCTGGCGCGTCGTGACGCGGGCGGTGCGCTGGGGTACCTGGCCGGCGGGTTCCTCGCGCAGGGCCTCACGCCGTGGGTCGCGGGCCCGCTGCTCATGCTGATCTTCGTTTTCGGCCTCCTCTGCTTGCTGCACTGGCCGGTTCGTGAGGTGCCGCAGCGACTTCGTGCGCTCGTGCACCGCGAACGGCCGGAGGAACCGGAAGCCGAGACCGACGAAGAAGAAGAGCCGAAGCCGGTTCGCCTGCGCCGGCCCAGCAGGCGTCGTCAGGCAGCCGCGCCCGTCGAGGAGGAGCCGCAGGCCGAGCTCCCGCTGGAAGAGCCCGCGGAGCCCGCGCCGAAACCCGTTGCCGCGAAGGAGAAGAAGGCTTCCGCTCCGGCGCTGGCCGTGCGCGCGGTGGAGGGCGAGTACCAGCTGCCGCCGCCGAACGTCCTCAAGGACGGCGACGCGCCGAAGACCCGCAGCAAGGCCAACGACCACATGATCGAGGCCATCACCGGCGTCCTCGACCAGTTCTCGATCGACGCCCAGGTCACCGGCTTCACCCGTGGCCCGACGGTCACGCGGTACGAGGTCGAGCTCGGCCCCGGCGTGAAGGTCGAGAAGATCACCGCGCTGACCAAGAACATCGCGTACGCCGTCGCGACGGACAACGTGCGCCTGCTGGCCCCGATTCCCGGCAAGTCCGCCGTCGGCATCGAGGTGCCGAACAGCGACCGCGAGATGGTGCGCCTGGGCGACGTGCTGCGCGCGCCGTCCACGGTCAAGGACACGCACCCGATGGTGATCGGCCTCGGCAAGGACATCGAGGGCCACATGGTCACCGCGAACCTGACGAAGATGCCGCACCTGCTGGTCGCGGGCTCCACGGGTTCCGGCAAGTCGTCGTTCGTGAACTCGATGCTGGTGTCGCTGCTGGCCCGCGCGACGCCGGACGAGGTCCGGATGATCCTGATCGACCCGAAGATGGTCGAGCTGACGCCGTACGAGGGCATCCCGCACCTGATCACGCCGATCATCACGCAGCCGAAGAAGGCGGCGGCGGCGCTCGCGTGGCTCGTCGAGGAGATGGAGCAGCGCTACCAGGACATGCAGGTCAACCGGGTGCGCCACGTCGACGACTTCAACCGCAAGGTGAAGTCCGGCGAGATCACCGCGCCTCCCGGTTCCGAGCGCGTCTACCGGCCGTACCCGTACATCATGGCGATCGTCGACGAGCTCGCCGACCTGATGATGACCGCGCCACGAGACGTCGAGGACGCGATCGTGCGCATCACGCAGAAGGCCCGCGCGGCCGGCATCCACCTGGTGCTGGCGACGCAGCGTCCGTCCGTGGACGTCGTCACCGGTCTGATCAAGACGAACGTGCCGTCCCGCCTGGCGTTCGCGACGTCGTCGTTGACGGACTCGCGGGTCATCCTCGACCAGCCCGGTGCGGAGAAGCTGATCGGCATGGGCGACGCCCTGTACCTGCCGATGGGCGCGTCGAAGCCGGTGCGCATCCAGGGCGCGTTCGTCGGCGACGAGGAGATCGCGTCGATCGTCGAGTTCACCAAGAACCAGGCACAGCCCGAGTACACCGACGGCGTCACGGCGGCCAAGGCGGGCGAGAAGAAGGAGATCGACGCCGACATCGGCGACGACCTGGAGCTGCTCGTGCAGGCGACGGAGCTGATCGTCACGTCGCAGTTCGGCTCGACGTCGATGCTGCAGCGCAAGCTCCGCGTCGGGTTCGCGAAGGCGGGGCGCCTCATGGACCTGCTGGAGACCCGCGGCGTGGTCGGCCCGTCCGAGGGCTCGAAGGCACGTGAGGTGCTGATCAAGCCGGACGAGCTCGAGTCCGTGATCTACCTGATGCGTGGAGGCGGCCCCGCCGACGACGAGTAGGTCACCCGGCCCGCACGCCGAACCACTGCTCCGCGCCGAACTCCTCGAACCGGTCGACCTCGGTGAAGCCCAGCTTCGCCGCGAGGTGCATCGAGGCTTGGTTGGCGGTCTGGGTGGTGAGCACCACCGGCTCCCCGGGATGGCTGCCGTGGAACCAGTCGAGCGCCGCCGCACACGCCTCGGCGGCGTACCCGTGACCCCACGACCGCGGCAGGAACAGGTAGCCGAGCTCGGCCTCGCCGCCTTCCGGCAGGAACAGCCCCGAACTGGCGGGGGTGCGCCGGTCGAACGAGATCATGCCGATCATCGCGCCGTCGAGGTCGACCACGAAGCAGCCGAAGCGCCGGCCCGGCACCTCGGGCGCCGTGCGCTCCATTTCGTCTCGCTGGTGGGGGCCACCGATGTAGGTGCCCACCTCTGGTGAGGTGAACAGGTCGATGAACGTCGCCCGGTCTTCGGGTGCCGACTCGCGGAGCACCAGGCGCTCGGTTTTGATCGGGGCGGGCGGCCAGGTGACGGGTGCGAGTCGGTCGTGGTCGGTGCTCATCGGTCATCCCCCAAAGCTGACGCAGGGGTCCCCCTTGATCGGGAACCCCTGCGTTTCAACGTACTCCGGAGGTCTGACAGTTCAGTCGGGCTGCTTCGGGCCGGGCTGCTTCGGGCCGGGCTACGTCAGACCGGGCTGCTTCGGGCCCGGACTACTTCAGGCCGGACTACTTCAGGCCGGACTACTTCAGGCCGGACTACTTCAGGCCGGACTACTTCAAGCCGGACTACTTCAAGCCGGCCTGCTGGAGGCTCTTCGCCGTGGACGACGCGGTGCCGCCGAACTCGCGCACGGCCGCGTAGTAGATGTCGGCCGTCCGCTTGCACGCCCAGTTGCTGCCGCAGACCTTGTACATGTCGGACTTGAAGTTGTTGTCGATCCGCAGCCGGTTCGCCTCGCTGAACCGCGACTGCCGCTTGTAGTTGCGGTAGCCGAAGTCGTGCCGGTAGCAGGTCGGCAGGAACTTGAACCCGAAGGGGTTGTCCGGCGAGTACGAGCAGCCGTCGGACGACCAGTCGAGCTCGCCGGCGTAGGGCTGCTGCGCGCGCAGTGTTGTGAACTGGCTGAGTGTCTTGGTGTAGAGGTAGTCGTCGGTCACCGCGACGATGTCCACGGCCTGGGCCGGGGCGCCCGTGAAGATCAGGGCCAGGGACGCGGCGGCACCCACGAATGCCGAACGCAGGGTCTTCGACATGGCGAGCTCCTCGGGATGTGAGCAGGGTCTCGCCTTGTTGTAGCGGTGATCGACTGTCCTCGGTAGACACGATCTGATGAACGTCAGGTGATCATGTGACCGCACGCGATCGCTGTGGCCACGCGAAGTTCGCGGGGTAAGCCGAGTGAGTGAAGCATCTCGTTGTCGGCTACTCCGCCGAGCAGACAGCCGCCGAGTTTCTGTTCCGCCAAACGGAGGCAAATGCTCTGGGCCGCGGCGCCGACCTCGATCAGCCCGAACCGGCCGGCGCGTTCGCCGTACTTCTCGAAGCCCTCGTCGTCCTTCAGCACCAGCACGATCGTGAGCGGCGGGACCTCCGGAGTGCCGAGGATCTCCGCGAGGTTCCCGGGTGCGGCGCCGATGTCCTGCAGGGCGTGCCGGCTGATGTCGTAGCGGACCGCGCGCCCGTTCACGAAGGCGTAGCAGCGCAACGGGTTCAGGCCGCCGGCGGACGGGAAGCTGTGGTCGCCCAGTGCGCCGAGGACGGTGCCGAGCTGCTTGTCGGTCAACGGCCTGTCCGTGAACTCCCGCGTGCTCTTCCGCGCCTGGAACAGCTTCTGCAGGCGGTCATGAGGCTTGGGCAGCGGTTGTGGCGCGGTGGACAGCTCCAGCGGGTCGACCAGCGGTGGTTGCGGCCGGAAGTCGCGCAGCCGCTCGCCGAGCCTGCGCTGGTGCAGCGGCGAGAACCGGCTGGCCGCCCAGAAGTCGTCGAACATCGGCCTCACCCCAGCGGATGTGGTGCGGGATTGGGGAACACGCCCGGTGAGGCGTGCGGGTAGCGCCAGTCCAGCTCCCGTGCGCGGCCGCCGAGGTGGGGCCAGCGGTGGTCGGCGTGCAGCGGCGCGAGGTCGGGGGACAGGACGCGGACGCAGTGCAGTCCGACGGCGGACAGCTCCGGTGTCGTCAGCTCGCGGTAGGCGAGCCGGATGCCCGCGCCGTCGAGCGCGTGCACCAGTTCGGTCAGTTCCGCTGCCGTGCCGCGTGAATCGGCATCGGGCGGCGGGTCGGTCTCGATGCCGGAGAACCACGGCAGAGCGTCCCACTTCTCCGGATGCGTCGCGTAGTACACGGCGTGCTCGTCGAAGTCGGTGGCCTCCTCGACGGGCCGGTCGCCGTTGCGCGCCAGCCACACCTCGATGAACACCGTGCCCTGCACCCACTCCTCGTACGCCTTCCGCAGCGCGTCCGCGACCGTCGCGCGGCAGGCGAGGCCGAGCGTGGGACGTGGTTTTCCGGCGATCGGCAGCGAACCCGCCACGGCGATCACCGGGTGCGGGCTGTAGGCGGGCGTGAGGTCGAACGCCTGCGCGCCGTGCGGGAGATCGGCCGAGAACCGTTGGGGCGCAATGGAGTGCA
Organism: Lentzea aerocolonigenes; assembly: GCF_000974445.1. Taxonomy (GTDB): domain Bacteria; phylum Actinomycetota; class Actinomycetes; order Mycobacteriales; family Pseudonocardiaceae; genus Lentzea; species Lentzea aerocolonigenes. The sequence continues at coordinate 66,721 of NZ_BBOJ01000020.1, read as the reverse complement.
GCCAGGTCGTGGTGAACGCGTCGCGCTCGACCAGTTCCTGGACGGCCCGCAGCAACGCACTGGTCGTCGACGGACCGGCCGCGAGCCCGGACGACGTCGTGGGCAGCCCGTGCGACGCGTCCAGACCCACCAGTCCGGCGGGCACGCGGATCGGTTCGTTGCCCGGCAACGTCCACGCCCGCGTGTACTTCGTGTCGACGTATCCCTTGCGGTAGCGGTAATCGCCGCGCACGCGTTGCTCGACCGTGTGCAGGCTGAAGTGCTCCAGCGGCCAGCACGCCCCGTCCGTGGCGATCTCCAGCGGCGCCCGCGCGGCGGCGTGCCGTTCCAGCGCCTCGGCGATCGCGGCAACCCTGCTGGTGCCACCGGAAGTGCCGCCGGTGGCGAACGGTTCCGGCACCGCGGCCCAGCCCTCGACGTCCACATCGGACAGACTGTGCGGCACGGGGTGCAGCTGCGACACCACACCCTGCCGCCACCCGACCGCGCGCTCGACGAGCGCCTCCGCGACGGTCTTCACGACTTCCTCCGGTAGTGCCGGAAGAGCCAGTACCCGAACGCCAGTGCGCCGCCGACGTAGATCACCGCACCGACCGCGACGTGCGTGCCCGCGGAGAGCACCACCAGCAGCGGCAACGCGACGAACGGTTCGAGGCACCACAGCAGGATCCAGCCGAGCAGCCGCACCACGCTCGCCCACGGCTTCGGCGACCGTGCGAGGAACCCCGCCGCCACGGCCCACGCCAGCGCCGCGCCCAGGCCCCCGACCCACCATCCCCAGTGCAGGTCGAAGACCGCGCCCGCCGTCGCGAACGGCAGCACCACGACGAGCAAAGGGAACAGCGCGGCGGGAAGGACGATCGCGCTGCGCGTGCCCGGTTCGGGCAGCTCCTTGGTGTCCTGGTGCAGCGCTGCCGGGATGTGCACAGCCGCACCGACCGAGGAAACCGCGCAACAGCAACAACAACAGCAACAGGTGGGCGTCGCGGCGTTGGCGGCGGCCGCACCGGGTGAGAACTGGTCAGGTAACCGGGCTGCTGTCCCGTTCATGGTGCCCCCAAGGAAGTGTCACGCGCCCGAACTCGACCTTCGGGCAGACCTCGCAGTCGGCGGCCGGCAGCACGCTCTCGCGCGTCGTCGTGAACTCGTCGAGGTTGACGGTCACGACCGCGTCCAGCAGCGCCAACGAGCCGTTGCGGATGTTCTGAACCGCTTGCAGCGCAAGCGAAATCGGGAAGTCGAACGTCAGTGCCGCCGGCTGCGGGGGAGGTGGCGGATCTCCCCACCGCCGCCCCGCGCGCACCGCGAGGCAGGCCAGGCACGCTCCGGCGCCCGGAACCACGAACGGTCCGATCGCGGCGGTGTGGTGGTACGCGAGGTCCAGCAACAGATGCGGAACCTTCGTCTCGCGCGCCACCTCGACGAGGTCGACCAACGTGCCCGTGGTCCGCACGACGAGCAGGAGGTCCGGATCGTCGTCGTGCGGCAACCGCTCCACCAGCCCGGCGGGCGCCTCTCCGACGAACCGCGTGCCGATCCCCAAGGGCTCGCGGTCGTCGGTCGGCAACCCCGCCGGGCGGAGAGCGCCCAGGGTCCTCAGCTGGGCCACGTGCCGGCGCACCGGTTCCCCCAACCGGCTTTCGTCGACCGTTCGAGCCACTCCCCTCAAAACCGGCTCGAACAGTCCCGCCAGCGCCACGGCCACCGCCCCGGGCAGGTCCGGAATCAGGTACGCGAGGTCGGCCCCCGCGTACACGACCAGGCCTTCGTCTCGTATCTGCGCCTGCCACGCGGGATCAGCGATCAGGCTCATCCTCGTCCCCCTTTTGCAGGAAGCGCTCGATCTCCTGCTCGCTCGGCAGATCTCCCGCCGGATCCATGAGGTTCTCGGCGATCGGCGGCAACGGCTGCTCCGCCCACGCGGGCTGGAATTCGTCGCTGGGCAGCAACCCGTGCCGTGACGCGAACTCCTCGGCCGCGTCCCGGATGGACTCCCGCAGCGTCCCCACCACCGCGGTCTCCGCCGTGTACGTCAGCTCGACCAGCAGCGCCCGCACGTTCTCCAGCTGGTTCTCGTCACCGGCCTTGCGGGCGAGCTCCGGCCAGAACTGACGCTCGAACAACCGCACGAAGTCCGCCGCCACCGCGTCGGTCGCCGTGCGCAGGCGCGTGAAGCTGTCCATGACGTCATCGCTGGGCACCCTGAGGCCGGCGAGCCTGCCGCCCGCCTCGAGTGCCCAGCGACGCGCGTGCGGCCAGCCGTACTTCCACCGCACCAAGCCCAACCGCATAGCCCGGAGGAGGAGTCGCGGTTGGACGTCTCCCATCGGAACGAGGTGCCGGATGTCGCGCACCTTGATCCGAACCCAGTCGTCGGGCCCCTCGGTCTCGCCCATGCCGAGAACCGCGGCGACCGACTCGCCCTTCTCGCGCGCCGAGATCAGCTCGGCGATCGCCGGCAGCGAGAACCCCCGCTGCTGCAACCGCTGGACCAACGTCAACCGCTCGACGTGCGAGGCGTCGTAGTACGCCACGCGCCCCTGCCTTCTCGGCGCGTGCAGCACACCCTTCGTCTGGTACATGCGAATGGTGCTGCTGGGCAGGCCGATCCGGGCAGCGAGCTCGTCGACGGTCAGCGATTCGGGCACGGCACAGATCCTGACGCGCCCTGGTTCATCGAGTCAAGACTATTCGAGTATTTACTCGAATAGTCAGAGCTCCAGGAGCATCCGGCTGTTGCCGAGCGTGTTCGGCTTCACGTAGCTCAGGTCGAGGAACTCGGCGACACCCTCGTCCACCGATCGCATGATCTCCTCGTAGACCTCGGGGCTCACCGGCGTGCCGTCGATCTCCACGAAGCCGTGCTTGTTGAAGAACTTGGTCTCGAACGTCAGCACGAAGATGCGCGCGAGCTGCAGCTCCCTGGCCGTCGCGATCAGCTGGGCCACGATCCGGTGCCCCACGCCGCGGCCGAGCGCCATGGGGGAGACGGCCACACTGCGGATCTCGGCCAGGTCCTCCCACATCACGTGCAGGGCACCGCAGCCGAGCAGCTCGCCGTCCTCCTCGGCCACCCAGAACTCCTGGACGGCCTCGTACAGCGTGACCAGGGGTTTGGCCAGCAGGACCTTGCCCGCGTACCCGTCGATCAACGCCTTCATGGCACGCACGTCGCTGGTGCGGGCGCGCCGCACGACTACCCCACTGGTCACAGTGGTCAAGTATGAGCTGGCCCGTCGAGTCGGTCGCGAGCCAGTGGCAAACCTCCTGAAGTGGGCCTGTGTGGATACCTTCGAGCTGCTCTGTGCGACTTATTCGCATTCTGAGGCCTGTAGTCTGCTTCTGGAGGTGGATGGACCATGCTTCGCAGTTTTCGCCTCGGCAACCACCGGTCGTTCCGCGACGAGCGTGAGTTGCTGCTCATGCCTGCCTACTCGAAGGATCGTGACGTCCTGCCGGTGGCGGCGATCTACGGAGCGAACGCTTCGGGCAAGTCGAACCTCGTCGACGGTCTGCAGTTCATGGCTGCGGCGGTACGCGACTCCTTCGCCGTGTGGCCTCCGGACGGAGGCGTGCCGCGACAGCCGTTCAAGCTCGACGAGCCGCGTGTCAAGCCCTCGGTGTACGTCGTCGAGCTGATCGAGGCCGGCGTCCGGTACACGTACGGCTTCGAGGTGGACGATCACCGCGTCCGCGAGGAGTGGCTGTACAGCTACCCCGAGAAGCGCAAACGGATCTTGTTCGAACGCGTCGGCGGTGAGATCAAGTTCGGCACGACGGTCGCCGACGGCGTGGCGAAAGGCGACGTGCTCAAGGGCCTTCTTCGGCCGAACTCGCTGTTCCTCAGTCTTGGCGCTCAATCAGGGCTCGACGCCGTTCTTCCAGTACAACGATGGTTCGCGCACAAGCTGGTGTTCCGCGGCGAAGCGCACGCTCAGTTCGACCACGGCGCGATCTCGCGGTTTCTTCGCTCCAACGACGGGTTGGCCGATCAGTTCGTCAGCCTGCTGCGAATCGCAGACCTCGGAATCACCGGCATCCGGTACAGCGAAGATCGACCGGCGGACGAAGATGAGATTTTCGCGATGCTCCGCCTGATGGAACCGGACAGGTCGAATGAGGGGGTCCGCGAGTTCCTGGAGCAAGTACTTCGGCGGCAAGGTCGAGTCCGGCTCACGCACGGACCTGCGAACCGGGCGTTCGACATCGGCGAGGAGTCGGCGGGTACCCGCTCCTGGCTGATGTTGCTGCCCACCGTCCTCGCGATGCTCCGTGATGGCGGCACACTGGTCGTCGACGAGATCGATTCGAGTCTGCACCCACGTCTCACTGCGGCGTTGGTGGGCATCTTCCGGAGTGCTGAGATCAACGTGGGTGGTGCCCAACTGATTTTCACCACGCACGACGCGAGCCTGCTCAGCCCGGTCCTGGGCGACGAGGTGCTCACCCGTGAGGACGTCTGGTTCGTGGACAAGAACTCTGAGGGTGCATCCGATTTGTACCCGTTGACGGACTTCAAACCGCGCAAGGAGGGCGAGAACCTGGAGCGTCGCTACCTCGGCGGCAGCTATGGCGCCGTCCCCGACGTGCAAGCCGAGGCGTTCGTGGCCGCCGTCCTACGAGGTGTCGATGGCGCGGCGTGAGAACTCGCCTCGTCGTCGCCGCACACCTACGCGGGTTTCTGCCAGTCGTGTGCTCGCCGTGTGCTGTGGGCAGACCGAGCAGGCGTACCTGGACGGGTTGAAGCGGCTGTCCAAGCCTGTGACGGTGAAGGCGGTGGTCAAAGTCGGTTCGCCTGCGCAGCTGGTGAGGTACGCGGCGAAGATGCGTGAGAGCGACCGCGGTGGGTTCGACGAGTACTGGTGCGTTGTGGATGTCGATGAGTTCGACATCGCCGAAGCCATCGCAGAGGCCCAGTCGACGAGGATCTCGTTGGCCGTGTCGAACCCGTGCTTCGAAGTGTGGTTGATCCTTCATTTCGAGGGTTGTACGGCCGGCATCTCGAGCCCGAAGGCCGCCGCGGAGAAACTGCGCAGGCACGTGCCCGGCTACGCGAAGGGGACACTCGACTTCGCCTTGCTCGCGGAGCGCGTCGACAAGGCTGTCGAGCGGGCCAAGGCGTTGGGCGATGGCAACCCCTCAAGTGACATGTGGCGCCTTGTCGAGGTCGTTCGGAAGCACTGAGTTCAAGCGCTCACACCTGGGCCGGTTACGCTGAGCACCGTGTCTTCTCCCACCACTCCGCGACGCGTGTCGCTGCTGACCCTGGGCTGCGCCCGCAACGAGGTCGACTCCGAAGAGCTCGCCGGACGCCTCGGCGAGGGCGGCTGGGAGCTGGTGGACGAGGGCGCGGACGTCGTCGTCGTCAACACGTGCGGCTTCGTCGAGCAGGCGAAGAAGGACTCGGTCGACACGCTGCTCGCCGCGTCCGACACCGGGGCCAAGGTGGTCGCGGTCGGGTGCATGGCCGAGCGCTACGGCAAGGAGCTCGCGGACAGCCTCCCGGAGGCGGCCGCGGTCCTCGGCTTCGACCAGTACAACGACCTGGCCGAGCGCCTCAACGACGTGCTGCACGGCAAGCAGGTCGAGTCGCACGTGCCGGTCGACCGGCGCACGCTGCTGCCCATCACGCCGGTCAAGCGCCAGGAGGCGAAGAACGACGTGCAGGTGCCCGGCCACGGCTGGGGCCCCACGAACGTCCAGCGGCGCAGGCTCGACGACGCTCCCGTGGCGCCGTTGAAGATCGCGTCCGGCTGCGACCGGCGGTGCTCGTTCTGCGCGATCCCGAGCTTCCGCGGCGCGTTCGTGTCGCGGCACCCGGACGAGGTCGTGGCCGAGGCCATGTGGCTCGCCGAGAACGGCGTGAAGGAGCTGTTCCTCGTCAGCGAGAACTCGACGAGCTACGGCAAGGACCTGCCGCGCGAGCAGGGCGCCCTGGAGCAGCTCCTCCCGAGGCTGGCGTCCATCCCGAACATCGAGCGGGTCAGGGTCAGCTACCTGCAGCCGGCCGAGACCAAGCCGTCGCTCGTCGCCGCCATCGCGAAGACCGAGAAGGTCGCGAACTACTTCGACATGTCGTTCCAGCACTCCAGCGAGAACGTGCTGCGGCGCATGCGCCGGTTCGGCGACACCGACAGCTTCCTCAAGCTCGTGTGGCAGATCCGCGAGCACGCCCCTGAGGCGGGCATCCGCAGCAACTTCATCGTGGGCTTCCCCGGCGAGACCGAGGATGACCTGGCCGAGCTGGAGCGGTTCCTCACCGAGGCGCGCCTGGACGCCGTCGGCATCTTCGGCTACTCCGACGAGGACGGCACCGAGGCGGAGAACCTCGACGGCAAGCTCGACGCGGACACCATCGCCGAACGCGTCCAGCGCATCGGCAACCTCGTCGAGGAGCTGACGAGCCAGCGCGCCGAGGACCGGGTCGGCTCCGAGGTCGTCGTGCTGATCGAGCACGAGGAGGACGAGGAGAGCGACTGCGTCGGCCGGGCCGAGCACCAGGCTCCCGAGGTCGACGGCGAGTGCATCGTGCTCGAAGCCGAGGGCCTCAAGCGCGGCGACTTCGTGCGGTGCCGTGTCGTCGACTCCGAGGGCGTCGACCTGATCGTCGAGGTGCTCCCGACATGACAGAGGCCAGGAAGGTCCCGCTGCTCAACGTCGCCAACATCCTCACGATGGCGCGGATGGCACTGGTTCCGGTCTTCCTGCTCTCACTGTTCGCGGCGGGCGGTTTCGACACGACGTGGCGGCTCATCGCGTTCGGGATCTTCGCCGTCGCGAGCTTCACCGACCACATCGACGGCACGCTCGCCCGCAAGCACGGGCTGATCACCGACTTCGGCAAGATCGCCGACCCGATCGCGGACAAGGCGCTGACCGGGTCCGCGCTGGTCGGCCTGAGCATGCTCGACGTCCTGCCGTGGTGGATCACGATCGTCATCGCCGTGCGCGAGGTGGGCGTGACACTGCTGCGGTTCTGGGTGATCCGCTACGGCGTGATCCCCGCCAGCCGCGGTGGCAAGGCCAAGACGTTGCTGCAGGTCATCGCGATCGGCCTGTTCCTGCTGCCGCAGAACGACGTGATCGCGCTGATCGCGTGGGTGATCATGGCGGCCGCGCTGGTCCTCACGGTCGTCACGGGAATCGATTACGTCGTCCGCGCGTTTAGATTGAAAGCCCGCGCGGGTAGGGCGGTGGCGTGACGAACGTCGTCGACCTGCTCAAGGCGCGCGGGCAGACCGTAGCCACTGCCGAGTCGCTGACCGCGGGTCTGCTGTGCGCGACGATCGTCGACACACCGGGGGCGAGTGCCGTGGTCCGCGGTGGGTTGATCGTCTACGCGACCGAGCTCAAGCACGAGCTCGCGGGCGTGGATCAGCAGTTGCTCGACGAGCACGGCGCCGTGCACCCCGACGTTGCGATCCAACTGGCCGAGGGAGCCCGGAACCGGTGCAAATCGGACTGGGGGATCGGACTGACCGGGGTCGCGGGCCCCGATCCGCAGGACGGAGTCGCTCCAGGCACGGTCCACATCGGCTTGAGCGGGCCTGGAGTGTCCACAGTGCGGACCATCACGCTGAGTGGTGACCGGAAAACGGTGCGCCGCACAGCCGTGGAAAAAGCGCTGGTCCTGCTGTCGGATCATCTGCTGATCACCGGGGACGGGAACAAACGATGACTTCGCGTTCGTTCGCCCTTGGCGGACGTGTTCGGAAGTCACTGCCCGTTGTCGGTGTCGATCGGTAACGTAGGGACACGGCCGGCCGGAAGGAGGCGCGCGATGACCGTGCTGCTGCGCGAGGCGATCGGTGATCGGCTTCGCCATGCCCGCACCAACCAACGCCGCACGCTGCGCGAGGTCTCTCGGACCGCCCGCGTGAGCCTGGGGTATCTGTCCGAGGTGGAGCGCGGCCGCAAAGAGGCGTCCAGCGAGCTCCTCGCGGCCATCTGTGAAGCGTTAGAGCTGCCGCTGTCCGAGCTGCTGCACCACGTCGCCTCCGACATCGGCGCCGTCTCGCAGACGCCCGACACGGTGCCGGACACCGTCCCGGACGGCCGCTCCGAGCGCGGGAAGCTGGAAGGTGGCCGCGTGCTGCCGACCACGCTGTCGGACGACCTGTCCGACCTGCGCCTGCAGCCGATGCTCAGTCACAGGCTCACGAGCAAGATCGGCGAACCGCCCAAGGCAGTCGTCGCGGCCTGACCCATGTCGTTCCGACCCCGTTCGCTGCAAAGCGAGCGGGGTCGCTGGCATCCGGGTGAACGCTTCTCCGCACGCGGGGACCCCGCGTCCTCTCCTGGAGTACGCGGGGTCCCCGCGTACCGTCCGGCAACACGGGTGGGTGGGGTTGTGGTCCCCGACACGTCACGCGCTGCAACAAGAACGGGTCGTCGCACGTTCAACTGACAACGACGGCGGCGTGCTGGACGCAGGCAACGGCTTGGCCACAGCACGCTGGGTCACCGCGTCTCGGGGCGCGGGTGCGGGCAGGATTGGGCGCCGGCGGGCGTGTCAGTCCAAAGTCCCGGGGTGGGTCGGGGTCTTCCCGGATATCTCCCCAGGTTGGTGGAACCGCCGACGCACAATTGAGACGATGGATCCAACACCGGCACCGAGAAGGCAGGCGTAGGAGATGGCCAGTCCGTTCGTGAAGTTCTGGAAGTACCTGATGGCATCGTTCTCGTCCAAGATCGACGAGCACGCTGACCCGAAGGTGCAGATCCAGCAGGCCATCGAGGAGGCGCAGCGTCAGCACCAGGCGCTCTCTCAGCAGGCCGCGGCCGTGATCGGCAACCAGCGTCAGCTGGAGATGAAGCTGAACCGGCAGCTCGGCGACGTCGAGAAGCTGCAGGCGTCCGCTCGTCAGGCCCTGGTGCTGGCCGACGAGGCGCGCTCCAAGGGCGACGAGCAGAAGGCGCAGCAGTTCGAGAACGCCGCACAGGGCTTCGCGACCCAGCTCGTCACCGCCGAGCAGGGCATCGAGGACCTCAAGACGCTGCACGACCAGTCGCTGCAGGCCGCCGCACAGGCCAAGCAGGCCGTCGAGCGCAACTCGATGATGCTGCAGCAGAAGCTGGCCGAGCGCACGAAGCTCCTCAGCCAGCTGGAGCAGGCGAAGATGCAGGAGCAGGTCTCCGCGTCGCTGACCCAGATGAGCGAGCTCGCCGCACCCGGCAACGTGCCGTCGCTGGAAGAGGTCCGCGACAAGATCGAGAAGCGCTACGCGACCGCGATCGGGTCCGCCGAGCTCGCCCAGAACTCGGTGCAGGGCCGCATGCTCGAGGTCCAGGCCTCGACCACGCAGCTCGCCGGGTCGTCGCGGCTGGAGCAGATCCGCGCGTCCATGCACGGCGGTCAGGCCAGCACGCCGCCGCAGGTGACCGCGGGCAACAGCGCCGCCGCGCAGATCCAGGCCGAGATCGCGCAGCGCGTCCAGCAGGAGCAGAAGACCACGCAGCAGCAGGTCCCGCCGGCACAGCACTGAGCGGGGCAGAGGGAGTCAGCAGGTGATCATGGAGCCCTGGAGAAACCGTCCCAACAACGAGATCGTCCGCAAGGTCGTCAACGAGTTGGGTGCGTCGCTCCAGGGCCACCCGCTGGCCGAGCAGGCGCGGTACCGCCTGCAGAAGTGGAACGACCCCCGCGCCAAGCTCGAACGCAAGCGCAAGCGCACCAACGCCGTGCTCACGTTCTGGCTCGCGCTGATCACGATCTTCGGCACGCTGGCCGTGTTCGGCTTCACCGGCGTGCTCGGCACCTGGGCCGCGGTCGGCGGCACGATCGGCGCGGCGGTGCCCGGTCTGCTCGCCGTGCGCAGCGGCTTCAAGCTGCGTGAGCTGGGTGCGGCCAGGCAACGCCTGGCGCTGTCCCCGCCGCCACCGCCCCGGCCGCCGCTGCCCGCGCACATCTCCGCCGCGCGCGTGCCGATGGAGAAGCTGCACAGCGCCGAGGACGCGATGAACGAGCTGCTGCGTCAGCTCGACTCGCCCGCGTTGACGTCGATGCCGACGGAGTCCGTCCAGCACGCCCGCCAGACCGCCCAGGAGGCCGCCACGGCGATCCGCGCGGTGTCCGGGCAGCTCCAGGCCGTGGAGCGCGCTCGTGACACGGCACCGCACCTGGAACGCGCGCCGTTGGTCGAAGGCGTGCGGGTGCTCAGGATCCAACTGGCGGACGGCGTCGACCGCTACTGTGCGTTGGTGGCGGAAGCGGGCAAGGCGCTCGCGGCGAGCACGCAGTTCCAGGATCCGCGCTCGGTGCTGGACGACGCGACCGACCACCTGGCAGGCCTGGCGTCAGCCATGCGAGACGTGTCAGGCTATTCAGCGTATTAACGGTAACGCTGTGTAGTTGTGTCCGCCTATTCGGCGGTTCTCCCTGGGATCTTTACGGCGATCGTGTGATTATCAGACCGTTATCTAGCCGTAGCCACTACATGGCGTGGCAGGATTCCGGGGCCGGTCTGCGGGAAGTCCGGCTGAATTGCCGGGAGGCAGTGCGTTGGCGTTGTGGACCGTGCACGGGGACGGTCGGATCACCGACAGTGAAACCGTCGCACCGCAGGAGCGGGTGAGCTGGCCGCTCACGATCGGGTTCGGAGTGCAGCACCTCGTCGCCATGTTCGGGGCGACGGTGCTCGTGCCCACCGCCACCGGCCTCCCCGTCGCCACCACGCTGCTGTTCTCGGGCCTGGGCACGCTGCTGTTCCTGGTGATCACCAAGAACCGCGTGCCGAGCTACCTGGGCTCGTCCTTCGCCTTCGTGGCGCCGCTGGTGGCCGCTCGGGAACAGGGCATCGCGGCCCAGCTCGGCGGTGTCGTCGCCGCCGGTCTGCTCGTGATCGTCGTCGGCATCGCGGTCAAGGCGCTCGGCGTGCGGCTGCTGGAGTCGGTCATGCCGCCGGTCGTCACCGGTGCGGTCGTGATCATCATCGGCCTGAACCTCGCGAACCAGTCCACCTCGAACTTCGCCAAGCAGCCGTTGCTGGCCGCCATCACCACCGTGCTGATCCTGCTGGCCGGGGTGCTGGGCCGCGGCCTGGTCTTCCGGTTCTCGGTCCTGCTGGGCTTCGTCGCGGTCTGGGCGGCTGGCCTGGCGTTCGGCGCGGTGTCCTCGGACAAGCTCGAGGCGCTGCGGGACGCCGCGTGGGTCGGCCTGCCGACGCTGTACCAGCCGGAGCTCCGGCCGTCCGTGGTGCTGCTGATGCTGCCCGTGGTGATCGTGCTGGTGGCCGAGGTCGTCGGACACGTGAAGGCGGTCGCGGCGCTCACGGGCCGCAACCTCGACGGCAGCGCGGGCGACGCGATCATCGCGAACGGCCTGTCGACGGCCCTGTCCGGCCTCGGCGGTGGCGTGGGGACGACGACGTACTCCGAGAACATCGGCGTCATGGCCGTGACCCGCGTCTACTCGACGGCTGCGTTCGCGTTCGCCGGTGTGTTCGCCGCGGCACTGGCGTTCTCCCCGAAGGCCATCGCGCTGTTCGGCACCATTCCGCCGGGTGTGCTGGGCGGCTGCACGTTGGTGCTCTACGGCCTGATCGTGCTCATCGGCGTGCGCATCTGGATGGACCGCGGCGTCGACCTGGCCAACCCGGCGAACGCCCTGGTCGGCGGCGCCGCGCTGGTCGCGGGCGTCGGCGACCTCACGATCGAGATCGGCGACCTGCAGATGGGCGGGATGGTGTGGGGCTCGCTGCTGGTCGTGATCCTGCACCCGGTGATGCGCTGGCTGCGGGCGGCTAGGCGTCCTTCAACGCCCGGTTGATCCTCGACACCAGTCCGGGGCCCTCGTAGATGAACCCGGTGTAGATCTGCACCAGGCTCGCGCCCGCGTCGATCATGCGCCTGGCGTCGTCCGCGGTCGCGATGCCGCCGACGCCGATGACCGGCAGGTCGCTGTTCTTGGTGATGAACCGGACCACGTCGTTCGCGCGCTGGGTGAGGGGCTTGCCGCTGAGACCGCCCGTCTCGTCCCTGTACGGGCTCCTGAGGCCCTCACGGCTGAGGGTGGTGTTCGTGGCGATGAGGCCCTTGATGCCGTTGTCCACGCACACCTGGATGACCTCGGCGATGGCGTCCTCGGTCAGGTCGGGCGCGATCTTGACCAGCATCGGCTTGGTCGTGGCCCGCGTCAGCGCCTGAACCAGTTCGGTGAGCGCGCCCTTGTCCTGGAGGCTGCGCAGGCCCGGCGTGTTGGGCGAGCTGACGTTGATCGCGTAGTAGTCGCCGTGGTTCTTCAGGGCGTTGAGCGAGTTCAGGTAGTCCTGCACGGCGTCCTCGACCGGGGTGATCTTGGACTTGCCGAGGCTGATGCCGAGCGGTGCCTTCAACGGCGTCCGGTCGAGCTTCGCCGCGAGGGCCTGAGCGCCGGCGTTGTTGAAGCCCATCCGGTTGATGATCGCCTCGTCCTCGCGAAGGCGGAACAGCCGCGGCTTGGGGTTGCCCGGCTGCCCGTGCCACGTGACGGTGCCGACCTCGACGAACCCGAAGCCCAGCGCGGCCCACGCCGGCAGCGCGCGTCCGTCCTTGTCCAGCCCGGCCGCGAGCCCGACGGGGTTGGGGAACCGGACGCCGAAGACGGTGCGCGGGTTGTTCTGGTTGCGGGCGAACCTCGCCAGCGGGCTCAGCCGCGCCATGACGTTGAGCGTGGTCTCGTGGACCCGCTCCGCGTCGCCGCCGTGCATTCCGAACAACGCCCTGCGAACCACCTGCTTGTAAACCACGCGCCCACCCTATAACGCCAGTTCAGGGTGGGCGCGCGGCACCTACTCGCCGACTTCCTGCAGGCAGTCCGGCGCCGGGTCGCGGTGCGGGCCGGTGAAGCCCAGTCCAGTGCCGCGGTTCGGCATGTTCGAGATGCCCAGCAGGATCGTCCACCCGTCCGGGACGTCGCCGGGGCTCATCGTGACCGACCCGTCCGCCTCGTTCTGGCGCGGCAGCCGGTAGTCCTCGGTGATCTTCATCTTGCTCTCGTCGAGCGGAGCACATTCACGCGACATCGGTACTGCTTTCGCGTGGATCCCGTACTCGCGCAGCTTCGCATTCGCGGGGTCGACTCCTTTGATGTCCTTGATGCTCACCGTGACGCTGCCGTCGGCGTTCTTGGTGACCGCGTACGCCTCCGGAGTACCGCCGCTCGTCGTGATCGCCACCGTGGCCGCACCGGCGATCGCCAACGCCGCGCCCGCGATCAGCAGAGGCCGTGCGGACCTCGTGGTGCGCACCGGTGCTTCCTCCACTGTCTCGCCGTGTTCGCGCATCAGGTCGTTGAGCAGGTTGTCCTTGAACGTCGTCATCGCTGTCCCCCTCGCGTGGCCAGGTCGCGGACCTTGCCGCGGACCCGGAAGAGCTTGATCCGCAGCGCGCCGGACGACATGCCCAGCACCTTCGCCGCGTCCTTCGGTGTCAGGCCGACCAGGTCGACGAGCTCGATGACCTCGCGGTCGGTGTCGGACAACGCCGACATGGCCGCGATCAGCTCACGGCCGGCCCGTTCCGCGTCGATGCGCGTGACCAGGTCGGCGATCTCGTCGGTGTCGAGCGAACGGCGCCCGTGAATGCGCGCGACCACGTCCCGGCCGCGCGTGACGGCCTCGCAGTGCTGCGCGAACACCCGGCGGGCGATGCCCAGGACCCAGCCGCGGGCGGTGCCTCGCGCGGGGTCGAACGTGGCGAACGAGGTGATGGCGGCGACGAACGTGTCCGCGGTGAGGTCCGCGGCCGTCTGCGGGTCCGCGGTGCGCCGCGCGAAGTACGACGTGACGACGTCGAACTCGGATTCGTAGATCTCCTCGAACGCGCGCGCTGCGCGGGTCAGAGGCGGTGGTGGTGGATGTCGTGGGGCTGTCATCGGCTGACTCACGCCAATGATTGCCGACTTCTCCGAACAGCGTTACATCGGCTTCTGGACCTTCACCGTCATCTGCTCGTCGAGCGGCATGGCGGGCTCGGTCCGGAACGTCACCGGCAGCGACCTCAGGCCCCTGCTGCCCAGCGACACCCGCCACCCGAGCGGCTGCGAGGCGTCGAGCGTCAGCCCCGCGCACCGGCCGAGCAGGGTGCGGAACGCCACCTCGCCCTCCAGCCGGGCGAGCGGCGCGCCGAGGCAGAAGTGGATGCCGTGCCCGAACGCCAGGTGCTGGCGGTCCGCCCGTTCGATGTTGAGCTGGTCGGCCCGCGGGTAGCGCGCGCTGTCGTGTTCGGCGGAAGCCAGCGAGAGCAGCACGACGTCACCGGCCGGGATCTGCACGCCGCCGACCGTCAGCGGCTGCGCGGCGAACCGCACCAGGTGCGAAGTCGGGCCGTCGAAGCGCAGGAACTCCTCGATGGCGCCGGGCAGCAGCGACGACGAGCGTTGCAGCAGCTCGAGCTGTTCGGGGTGGCGCAGCAACGCGAGCGCGCCGTTGCCGACCAGGTCGACGGCGGTCGTGTACCCGGCCACGAGCAGCAGGAACGCCAGTGACGCGAGCTCGGAGTCGGTCAGCGCGGCCTCGCCGGTGGCCCTCGCCAGCGCGCCGATCAGGTCGTCGTCGCCGGACGTCCGCTTGTGCGCCACCAGGTCGCCCAGGTAGCCGGAGGTCTCCTCGCGGGCCGAGGTCGCGTCACCGTCGGCCAGCCCGGTCACCACGTCGGCCCAGTAGCGGAAGTTCTCCTGGTCGACGGCGGGAACACCGAGCAGTTCCATGATCACGGTGATCGGCAGCGGCGCCGCGAAGTCCGCGATCAGGTCGCACTGCCCCGAGTCGGCGAACGCGTCGGCCAGCGAGGTGGCGAGCTGCTCGATGCGGGGGCGCAGGGCGGCGATGCGCCGTGGCGTCAGCTCGCTCGACACCGCGCGGCGCAGGCGCGTGTGGTCCGGGCCGTCGCTGTTCATCATGTGGTCGGACAGGTCGCCGAACCACCACGACGCGAAGTGCGGATGGCCGCGCAGGGGTTCGGCGAGCGCGGAGCCGTGCGAGGACAGCTGCGGGTTGTCCAACGCGGCGCGCACGTCGGGGTAGCGGGTCACGAGCCACATCGGCACGCCGAGGGTCTCGACCCGGTGCACGGGGCCTGCGTCGCGCAGGCTCTTGAGCACCGCGTAGGGGTCGTCGGTGAAGCCGGGGCGCAGCGCATCCAGATTTACCGCCATATTGGGGCACACGGCCAGGAGAGCGTCTCGGTTCAACCGGATTGGCATTTTGGGCAGAAGTACACGAACCTGCCGTCGATCTCGCCCGATCGGACTCTTGTGCCGCAACGCAAACAGGGTTTGCCGGTCCGCTCGAAAACGTAGTGCTGGACGCGCCGGTCACCGGTCGTGATCTGCTCGGGACGCCACTGGTTGGCCTGCAAGAGCTTGCGGGACAACGCAACGGCTCGTGCGGCATCCACGGCTGACACCGGTGCCGCCGGGTGAACGCGCAACAGGAAACAAACCTCCGCGCGGTAGAGATTGCCGACGCCGGCCATGATCCGCTGGTCCAACAATGCGATCCCCACGGACCGTGCCGGATCGGCGGTCAGCCGTGCGACGGCCTCGGCGGCGTCGAACTCAGGGGAAAGCAGGTCGGGCCCCAGATGTGAGATGAGTTCATCTTCTCGTGAGGTCGGAATGAACTCCATGTCGTGCAACGCGAAGCCGATGGCCTGCCGGTCGTCGACCTCGAACACCGCACGTGCCTGGTGCGCGGGGCGGCGCCAGCGCTCGCCGGGGCGGTAGAGGTGCCACGCTCCGTCCATCCGGAAGTGGCTGTGCAGGCTGTTGCCGTCGGAGAAGCGGGTGAACATGCGCTTGCCGTAGGTGCGGACGCCGAGCACGTCCAGGCCCTCGAGGTCCAGTGTGGACAGCCGGGGATGGCGCAGTTCCCCGCGCCGCAGCGTCTTCCCGGCCAGCGCCTCGTGCATCCGGTGGCCGGCCAGGAAGACGGTGTCGCCCTCAGGCATCCACCGCCTCTTGGATCTCGTCGTCGTCGAAGTCGTGGTGCACGGCGCGCCGGCGGCTGCGGGAGATGCGCTGGATGCGGGCGAGCAGCAGGTTGAACGCCAGTGCCACCTCGCGCGCGCCCGGCGTGCCCCACTCGTGGATCGGCATGCACGCACCCTGTGCCTGCTGCACGGCCAGACGGTCCGGCAACGCCACGGGCATCACCAACGGGCCGAAGATGTCCCGTAGCTCCTCGATGCGGAACTGGTGCTCGTGCGAGCGTGGGCGCACACGGTTCACGACGACGCCCAACGGCTGAAGGTCGGCGTTGTTCTGCTCGCGCTCGTTCTGCACCGCCTCGAACGCCCGCTGCACGCCCGCCACCGCGAACATCGTCGGCTCGGTGACCAGCAGCGCGCGGTCGGCCGCGACCAGCGCGGAGCGGGTCAGCTGGCCCAGCGACGGCGGGCAGTCGAGCAGCACGAGCTGGTACGGGAACTCGTCGTACATGTCCCGCAACGTGCGCAACGCGTCTTTCAGCCGGTGCAGCCGCGACTCGTTCGGGTCCGGGTGGTTGAGCAGCTCGGCGTCCTCGGACCCGGACAGCACGTCGATCCCGTCGCCCCACCTGCTCGGGCGGATCGCCTGTTCCAGGTTCTCCTCGGACGGGTCCTGCAGGACGTCGTAGATGCTCGCCTTGGACTCCTCGGGCTCCAGCGTCGACGTGGCGTTGCACTGCGGATCGAGATCGATCACCAGCGTGCGGACGCCACGGCGGAGAGCGGCTGAGGCGAGGCCGAGCACCACCGTCGTCTTGCCGACGCCTCCCTTGAGGCTGAGCACGGACACCGTATGCACAGACCTACTCTAGGGTCTCCTAGTCTGTGTGCCATGCGACCGGACGCCGTACACAGGGTGCTCGACGCCGAACTGGCCGCCGCGCGCGAGCGCAGGGGCGGCGAACCACCGCGCGTGCTCGACGTTGGTGGTGGTAGCGGCGTCTGGGCCGTGCCTCTCGCTGCGGCGGGGTGCGCGGTCACGGTCGTGGAGCCGTCGCCGAACGCACTGGCCACGCTGAACACCCGTGCACGCGAGGCCGGCGTGACCATCAACGCGGTCCAGGGCGACACCGACTCGTTGGGTGTTCCCGCAGGTGAGGCCGATCTGGTGCTCGCGCACGGCCTGCTGGAGGTCGTCGACGACGCGCCCGCGGCGCTGTCCGCGCTGGCCGCCGCCGTGACCCCTGGTGGCGCGGTGTCGGTGCTGGTCGCGAACCGGTTCGCGACCATCCTGCACCGCGCGATCGCGGGCCGGATCGTGGACGCGCGCAGGCTCCTGGACGACGACGCGGGCCAACTTGCGGGCACGCGTGATCCGTTGCAACGTAGGTTCGACGTTCCAGGGCTTGAGAAGCTGGTCCTGGAGGCAGGGCTTTCCGTTGAGCTCCTGCAAGGTCATGGCATTGTTTCGGATCTCGTGCCCGGCGTGGTGCTGGACGCGAATCCGGGTGCCGCCGACGCACTCGCCGAGCTGGAACTGGCCGCCGCCACACGGTCTCCGCTCCGCGATGTCGCCGCCCGGCTGCACGTGCTGGCCCGTCGTACCGCCTGAAGCGTTTGCATCAGGGACTTTTATGTCCCGGATGAGTGGTCCCAAACGACTTCGCGGCGAAAGATGTGAAGTTCCGCTGCCGACGTGGGGGACCAACGCCATGGAGAGTTCGGACCTGCTGGCCTCTTTGGTCACGGAGGCCGTTGCGGGTGATCGACGTGCCGTCGAACGGCTGCTCGCGACCGTGAGGCCACTCGTATCGCGGTACTGCCGTGCACGCGTTGGCCGCCACGAGCGTGCGTACGCGTCCGCGGACGACGTGGCGCAGGAAGTCTGCCTGGCGGTGCTGACAGCGTTGCCCACCTACCGCGAGCAGGGCCGGCCGTTCCTCGCGTTCGTGTACGGCATCGCCGCGCACAAGGTCGCGGACGCGCACCGGGTCTCGGCGCGCAACCGGTCCGAGCCCGTCGCGGAGGTGCCGGACGGGCCGTCGCTGACGATCGACCCGGAGGAGAACGCGCTGCTCGGGTCGCTCTCGGTGCGGCTGGGTCAGATGCTGCGAGGGCTGCCGGACAAGCAGCGCGAGATCTTGCTGCTGCGGGTCGTGGTGGGTCTGTCGGCGGAGGAGACCGCCGAGGCGATCGGCTCGACGCCGGGGGCCGTGCGGGTGGCCCAGCACCGCGCGCTGGCGAAGCTGCGGACGTCCGTGGGGGTCGAGGAGCTGATTTGACCGGTGCCTTCTACGACGGTCTGGCGGGGACGTACGACCTCATGTTCCCGGACTGGGACGCGTCGATGGCCCGGCAGGCGTCGCAGCTCGCGGAGTTCGTTCCGGCGGGCGCGCGCGTTCTGGACTGTGCGTGTGGCATCGGTACGCAGGCGATCGGTCTGGCGATGCGCGGCTATGAGGTCGTGGGCGCTGATCTGAGTCCCAAGGCGGCGGTACGGGCCGTTGTAGAGGCTTCTGCGCGAGGCGTCGCGTTGCGCGCGTTGTCGTCGGACATGCGTGCGTTGCCGTTCGCCGATGGCTCGTTCGACGTCGTGCTCGCTGCCGACAACGCACTGCCGCACCTGTTGACCTCTGATGATGTGCTGGCGGCGTTGCGGGAGATGCGCCGTGTGCTGCGCCCTGGTGGCCGGCTCGTCATTTCGACGCGCGACTACGACGCGATCCGGCGTGACCGGCCGTTGTCGACGCCACCATCAGTTGGTCCGGGTCGAGTCGTGTGGTTCCAGCTCTGGCATTGGGACAACGATCAGTACGAATTGGAGATGTTCCAGCTGCACGAAGCCGACTCGTGGCGCGTTGTCGTGGGCAAGGCACGGTATTGGGCGATTACCCGTCACGAACTCACCGAATTGGCTGAACGTGCAGGTCTACGTCACGTTGAGTGGTCACTCCACGCCTATTGCCAACCGCTGATGGTTGCTACAAATGGGTGACGTTTGAAGTTTCTCCCTACTTTCCGCATAAGGAGTGACGTGTCGCACGTCTCCTCTCCGGGACGTCGACGAGGGGAACTTCGGATGGAGAGTACGGCTTTATCCGCGGAACTGGTCAACCTGGCTGTGCACGGTGAGCGCAGGGCCATTGACCAGCTGCTTCGCTATCTCCGGCCACTGGTGGTGAAGTACTGTCGCGCACGTGTTGGGCGTTCCGCGACAACCGCGGACGACGTCGCGCAGGACGTCTGCCTGGCCGTGCTGACGGCCCTGCCGAACTACCGGGAGCAGGGCAGGCCCTTCCTGGCGTTCGTCTACGGCATCGCGGCGCACAAGGTCGCGGACGCC
Organism: Lentzea aerocolonigenes; assembly: GCF_000974445.1. Classification (GTDB taxonomy): domain Bacteria; phylum Actinomycetota; class Actinomycetes; order Mycobacteriales; family Pseudonocardiaceae; genus Lentzea; species Lentzea aerocolonigenes. Next base: position 47,472 of record NZ_BBOJ01000020.1, on the reverse strand, counting down.
CATCGGGCCATGGCTCGTAACCGTGCGGAGCCGACGGCCGATGTGCCGGATCAGGCCGTGCGCGGTGGTGGGCCGGAGGAGTTCGTCCTCCAGGACGAGCTGAACGGGACCATGGGCGAGCTGCTGCGCCTTCTGCCCGACAAGCAGCGCGAAATTCTCATGCTGCGCGTGGTGGTGGGCCTGTCGGCCGAGGAGACCGCCGAGGCCGTCGGTTCGACACCGGGCGCGGTCCGCGTCGCGCAGCACCGGGCGTTGGGGCGTCTGCGGAAGGAAATCGCGGCCCTGAGTGTCCCGATCGGGTGACATTCGTTTGCTTTCGCGACTAGTCGGGGCTGGGGCGTGGGGTGGACGCACCCAAACGACATACCTAGTTGCAGGAAGACACCGACATAGGGACCAGGGGGCATGGGAAGTTCGGACTCAGCGCTTGCCGCCGAGCGGCTGCGCGTCGACGGGGTGCTGGTGCAGCACTTCCGCGAGTCGGGGCTAACCGGACCCCGCTGGGACCAGTTCCACCGCCAGCTTCTCGGACACGGACTCGACATCGTTACGAAGCTCGTGAGGTCGGGCGCGATGTTCGCCCGCTGCGGGCGCCACGGTCGCTACCTGCACCAGCAGGACATCTCGCCGCAGGAGGCCGAGGAACTGGCCAGCGACGCGGTGTTCGAGGGGTTCGTCTACTTCCGCGACCGGGGTCTGCTCGGCAAGCAGTGGTCCGTCGAGCACGGGCAGCCGCTGACCGAGTACTTCGTCAACGCCTGCGTGCTGGCGTTCCCGAACGTCTACCGGCGCTGGCAGACGCGCGTGAACGGCTGGCAGGACGTGTGGCTGGTCGACTCGTGGGCCTCCCTCGAACACGTCGTGACCGAGGGGACCCCCGAGGACGCGGTCGTCGAGCAGCAGGCGGCGAACACCGCGTTCGCCGCGTTGAGCGAGGACATCAAGCGGTTGCTCTTCCTCCATGACCAGGGCTATTCGCATGCGGAGATCGGCGAGTTGCTGCGACTCACCCCGCGCGCGGTCGAAGGACGGATCCGGAGGGCGCGGCTCGCCGTGCGCCGGCTTCCAGAAGAGGAGCGGTGATCTGCGTGGAGTTCTCACCTGGCCTGCATCGGAAGGTTCCCGCGGAAGCCGTGCGGCACTCTTCCGTCGGTGGTCCGGTCTCCGCGTCGAGGGGCACCATCGACGCGTTGGTCGTGCGGACCACCGTTGAGCAAGGACCGGTCGATCCGCCCCCACCGTCGTACTACTCCAGTCGTCCAGAGGCCGCCGACGACCACGTTGCGCGCGCTGTGGCCGGTGACCGCGTTGCTGTCGAACGGCTGCTGGGCACCATCCGGCCGTTGGTCGTCAGGTACTGCCGTGCGCGTGTTGGGTCGTTCGCGTCGGCGGATGACGTTGCACAGGACGTGTGTCTGGCGGTGCTGACGTCGTTGCCGTCGTACCGCGACCAGGGCCGGCCGTTCCTGGCGTTCGTCTACGGCATCGCGGCGCACAAGGTCGCGGACTCGTTCCGCAGCTTCTCCCGCAACCGCGCCGAGGCCGTGCCGGAGCTGCCGGAGTCGATGGACACGGCGGCCGGGCCCGAGCAGATGGCGATGCAGGGAGAGCTCTCCGACCAGATGGCGACGCTTCTGCGCGTGTTGCCCGAGAAGCAGCGCGAGATCGTTGTGCTGCGTGTGGTGGTGGGGTTGTCGGCGGAGGAGACGGCCGAGGCTGTCGGCTCCACGCCCGGTGCGGTGCGGGTGGCTCAGCACCGGGCGTTGGCGCGGCTGCGCAAGGAGATCAGTGGCGCCAGCGGGTGACGTTGGCGATGCCCTGGGGGCTGGCGTCCTTGTACCGCTCCATCTCACCGCGCCGGACGTCGGCGATCGTGCCCGCGAGCTCCTTGCCGAACGCCTCGGTGAGCACGGCGTCCTTCTCGAACTCGTCCACGGCCTCCTTGAGGGACGTCGGCAGGCGCGGGACCTCGTCCAGCAGTGCCGGGTCGACGTTGAGGCCCTCCGGGAGGGCCGCCTGCGTGGCGATGCCGTCGAGGCCGGCCGCGATCACGCCCGCGACGACGAGGTACGGGTTCGCGGTGAGGTCGAAGCACTTGATCTCGAGGTTGTCGTGGATCAGACGCAGGGCCGTTTCGCGGTTCTCCTCGCCCCACGCCACGAACGGTGCTGACCACGTGTGCGGCACGAGCCTGAGGTAGCTCGCGAGAGAGGGGCAGCCGATGGCGCACAACGCGCGCAGGTGGTTGAGCACGCCCGCGCTGAACTGCTTCGCCTCGTCCTGGAAGCCGTCGAAGAGGTTCGTGTCGTCACGCCAGAGGCTGAAGTGCAGGTGACCGCCGTTGCCGACACCGCCGTTGATCACCTTGGGGGAGAACGACGGGCGCATGCCGTGCCGGATCGTGACGGCGCGAATGGTCTCTTTGGTCAGTACTGCGGTGTCTGCTGCTGCGACCGGGTCTTCGGGCGCGGTGGAGATCTCGAACTGGCCGGCCGCGTACTCGGGGTGGAACTGGAGCACCTCGACGTCCTGCTGGTCCAGCGCGTTGAGGAGGTCGACGCAGTAGTCGGACAGCTCGACCTGGCGCGCGTGGCCGTACGCGGAACCGCTCGTCGCGGGGACCCAGTCGTCGGTGCCGGTCTTGCCGACGCACCACTCGATCTCGAAGCCCGCCTTGGCGGTGAGGCCCTGGCCGGCGAGGTTCTGGACGGCTTTGCGCGCTTGGAGGCGCTGGTCCATCGGGTACGGGACGCCGCTCTGGAAGTGGCGGTCGGCGGGTGCCCAGGCCCAGCCGGGCTGGCCCGCGAGCACCGTGAGGCGGTCGAGGTCGGGGTGCAGCCGCAGGTCGCCGACCGGTCCGCCGGCGAACCGGCCCTGGATGATCCAGTCGTCGAACAGGAACACGTCGAACACCGGTGACGCGCCGACGCCGTGTGCTGCTGCGTGAGCCAGTCTGCGCAGAGGCACGGACTTGGTGCGTGTGATGCCGCTGTTGTCGACCCAGGTGAGCGCCACGACGCTCACGTCCCTGGCGTTGAGCCCGTCGAAGAGTTCCGTCGCCCGGTCGAACCGCTGGTCCCGTTCCGCAGAGTCCACGATCCTAAGGTTATGGGCATCTTGCCGTTCGTCGCCGAACTCGGGCTGATAGATCACCACTGCCACGGCGTGTCGCGCACAGACAGCACGCGTGAGGAGTTCGAGTCGCTGTTGTTGGAGGCTGACGGCGTCTCGCCGTTGGGCGGGTCCTTCTTCGACTCGGCTATCGGATTCGCGGTCCGTCGGTGGTGTGCTCCGCTGCTGGACCTGCCTCGGCACGCGTCCGCCGAGGCGTACCTCGAACGGCGGAACTCTCTGCACATCACGGAGGTGTCGCGGACGTTCCTGATGGCGTCCGGGATTCACACGTTCCTGGTGGACGGCGGGTTCCAGCCCGAGCGGTTGCTCTCAGGCGCCGAGCTGGCGTCGCTGGCCGGTGCCGACTCGCACGAGATCGTGCGGCTGGAGCACCTCGCGCAGGAGCTGTCCGCGGCTGCTTCGGCGGCCGAGTTCGTCCACGAGCTGCGTGCGCGGTTGCGGTCGGCGTCCGTGGTCGGGGCGAAGTCGGTCGCGGCGTACCGGACGGGGCTGGCGATCAGCGGCGAGCGGCCGAGCGAGGCCGAGGCGTTGCGGTCGATCTCTTCGGGGCCGGTGAAGGACCCCGTGATGATCTCGTGGCTGGCGTGGGAGGCGATGGACGCCGGGCTGCCGTTGCAGTTCCACGTGGGCTATGGCGACTCCGACATCGATCTGCACCGTTGCGATCCGTCGTTGTTGACGCCGTTCTTGCGCGCGACGGCGGGCTTGGGTGTCCCTGTGCTGTTGTTGCACAACTACCCGTTCCACCGGCAGGCCGGATACCTCGCGCAGGTGTTCCCGCACGTGTTCTGCGACCTGGGGCTGGCCACGCACGGGCTGGGGCATCAGGCGTCGCGGGTGTTCGCCGAGGCGCTGGAGATCGTGCCCTACGGCAAGTTCTTGTTCTCCTCCGACGCGTTCGGTCTGCCCGAGTTGTACTACCTCGGTGCGTTGCTGTTCCGGCAGGCGTTGTCGGACTTTCTGGCCGATGGGTTGCGACGCGATGCGTTTCTCGAGGAGGACGCGCACCGGATTGCACGACTCATAGCGTCGGAGAACGCAGCGCGTGTGTACAAACTGTAGGATTCGCTCGAACTGACGTTCGAGAGGGGTGTTCATGGGTCGCAGTGCGAACCTGCCACGCGGCCTGCGTGACCGGTTCCGTGCTCGTGACGGCGTTTGGCCTGATGACACGGGCTGCCGAATGCTGCACGTCGACATGGACGCCTTCTACGCGTCGGTGGAAATTCGCGAACGTCCCGAGCTCGCTTCTGTGCCCGTCGTCGTCGGAGGCGTCAGCGGACGTGGTGTCGTGTGTTCCGCGAACTATCTCGCGCGCGAGTACGGCGTGCGTTCCGCGATGCCTACCGCGCACGCACGGCGGTTGATCCCCAACGCCGTGTACCTGCCGCCGCAGTTCGACCTCTACCAGGAGGTGTCGCGCGGGGTCATGGCGATCTTCCGCGACATCACGCCGTTGGTGGAGCCGTTGTCGCTGGACGAGGCGTTCCTGGACGTCGGTGGCGCACTCCGCCGTCTGGGCCTGACGCCGGGCGGTGTGGGGGAGCTGATCAGGTCTCGCGTGTTCGCCGACCACGGCGTGACGTGTTCTGTCGGTGTGGCACCGACGAAGTTCCTCGCGAAGCTCGCCTCTGGCATGTGCAAGCCCGACGGCATGATGGTCGTGCCTTCTTCTTCTTCTACATTGGAGTTCCTGCACCCGCTGCCGGTGTCCGCGCTGTGGGGCGTGGGCGCGAAAACCGCTGCGCGCCTCGAGGAACTGGGCCTGGAAACCGTCGGCGACGTCGCCGCCACCCCGCTTCCCCGCCTGCGCCGCATGATCGGTGTGGCGCTGGCGGAGCACCTGTTCGCGCTGGCCAAGGGTGTCGACGAACGGGCAGTGGTGCCGACGTCGCGGGAGAAGTCGATCGGCGCGGAGGAGACGTTCGAGGTCGACCACTACGACCGCGCCGTGCTGCGCCGCGAGCTGCTGCGCCTGTCGGAACGCTCGGCAGGTTCGTTGCGCTCGAAGGGTTTGCACGGCCGGACGATCTCCATCAAGGTCCGCTTCTCGGACTTCACCACGATCACCCGCTCGCGGACCCTGCCCGTCCCGACCGACGTGACCCAGGAGGTCTACCGCACCGCCGTCGAGCTCCTGGACACCCAGGTGCCGCCCGGCGCGGTCCGTCTGATCGGCGTCCGAATAGAAGGTCTTGACAACGCCGACTCCGCCCAGCAACTGATCTTCGACGCCCCAGAACGCGGCTGGCGAGAAGCCGAGCAAGCCGCTGACCAGGCCCGTTCCCGCTTCGGCTCACTGGCCGTCCGCCCAGCCTCACTGCTGCGCGACAGTCCAGAAAGGACAGCCGAGCCCGAACCGAAGCCCGAGTGATCGCAACCTGTCCACAGCCCCTGACTTGTCCACAACTTCAGGTTCCCGAGGTTCCCCACCCGCTGACGCCGCGCACCATGAACCCATGCGCCACCCCATCGACCTGGAAGCCCTGGGTACCCTCTTCGTCCACCGAGTAGCCCCAGTCGCAGCCCTGATCCACATAGGACTGTCCCCGTCCCTGATCGACCAGCGCGCCCGCCCAGGCGGCCCCTGGCAACGCCTGTTCCCAGGCATCTTCCTGCTGTCCAGGGCAGGCCCGTCCCGCGAGCAACTGGTCCAGGCGGCTCTCCTGTACGCGGGCGAGCGCTCGATGCTCACCGCCTTCGACGCCCTCTACCTGCACGGCATGAGATCCGTCCTCCCCACGGCAGACGCGATCCACGTCCTGGCCCCACGCCACTCGAGAGCCTGGGGCCACGCCACCCTGCGCCTGGAACGAACAGACCGCCTCCCCAAACCGGCAATCCGCAGAGGCTTCCACGTGGCCCCACTGGAACGAGCGGCGATCGACGCCATCCGCCGCACCCGCTCAATAGCCGACACGAAGGCCATCCTCGAAGAAGCGACCCACTACGTAGGCGTACAAACCCTGCGAGCCGAACTGGCCATGGCCCCGCGCAAGGGCACCACCCTGGCCCGCAAACTGCTGGGCGAATCCCCAGCCCGCCAACTGGAACTGGCGGTGATGGAACGCCGCCACCCAACAGTCCCACCGACCAGAGTCCCGCTGCCAACCAGCTAGTCCCCGCCGTCAGACACCTCTGCGGGCCGCCGCCCGTGCTTGAGCCCGTCGCGAGCGGCAATCGCCCACGACTCGCCAGCCCGCGCTAACACCGCTCGCGAGCCCGCGGCGCCACCGTCCGCGGCACTGCTGCCTGCGGTACCACTGCTCGCAGTGCCGCCGTCCGCGGGCACTGCTGCCTGCGGCACCACTGCCCGCGGCACCACTGCCCGAGGCGTGACCGTCCGCGGTGCCACTGCCCGCGGCACCGCCGCCCACGAGCGCCACCCAACCCGAAAGGAGCCACCCCCAGCCCTACCGAGCCGAAGCCTTGACCCCTTTCCCCTTGGCCGCAGCCTTGACCGCGATCCCCCGCATGCTCAAGAAGGTGATCCGAGGCTCCTCGAAGTAGTTCCAAGGCCCGGCATCAGCCAACGCCCCCAAAGCCCGGAACTGCCCCACCGCTTCCTCGAACCGCTCCAACTGGATCAACCCGAAAGCCGCATACCCCCGGTCGTTCCGCAGCGCATACGTGTCGGCCCCCTCATCGGCCAGCCGAGACAGCAACGCATCCAGGGAAGCCACAACAGCGGGCAACTTCCAGGCATCGGAGCCGGTGCTCTCGTAGGCGGCCTGCAACGGCAGCGCCAGCAACTTCGGCGACTTGGCCGCCGCCTCCAGAGCGAACTCCAGTGCCAGCTCGTCGGAGCCGTGCCACTTGCGGCACCAGTACTGCAGGGCCTGCATGTGTCCGTTGTGGTGCAACGGGTCGCGCGCCATCAGCTCGGACCAGATCGCGCGGAACTCCTCGTGCTCCACCTGCAGCCCGCGGGCGAGGGTGAGCAAGGTGTTCAACGGCGTCGGGTCGTCGGGCAGGACGGAGGCGGCCACCGTTGCGGCCTCGCGGGCCTCGAACAGGACGCGGTGGAAGCCCTCGAACTGTTCGCGGGTGGTTTCGGAGGCGCTCGCGCTGCCGCGGATGTCCCAGGCCAGGGACACGAGCGACATCGCGTGCACCACCAGCCAGTGCGGGTCGCCTGGGCGGGCGGCTTGCCAGGCGGCCATCCACGTGTCGTCCTTGGCGGCCAGGTCGGCGAGGGCCCACACCACTCGCTGGCGGCGGTCCCAGTCGCCGAGCGTGGTGGTCACCAGGTCGGCGGCGTTCTCCCAGTTGCCGGCTCGGACGTCGTCCTTCACGGCCGACAGGGCCAGGTCCTCGATCGGGGAGGTGGACGTCACCTCGGCGTCGGGGACCAGGCCGTAGCGCTCCGGGTGGGTCTTCGGCAGGACGTGGGCGGCGACCACGTCGGTGGGGAGGTCTTCGATCTCGACGCCCAGGCGCTTGGCCTCGCGCATCAGGCGGACGACGGTGATGAGTTCTTTCGGCTTGAACAGGAGTGAGAGGACCACGGGGTTTCTCCAGGAGCTTTCAGCGCGCGGGGCGGTAGTCGGGGGCCACGCCGGCTGCGGCCAGCGCGTCGCGCAGGGCCTCGGTGCTGCCGGACACGGCGGCGTCCAGGTGTTCGGCCATGTCGAAGTCGTGAGAGGAGGTGACGAACGTGGTTCGTCCCAGCCAGTCGAGCTCCCAGTGGGCGAGGCCCGCGTCGGAGAAGGCCAGTGCCACCAACGCGGAGAGCTCGGGCAGGACTTCGCCCCGGGCCATTTCGCGGCGGGCTCGGGCGCCGGCGGCGCGGTTGCCCGGTTCGAACGAGCCGAGGTCGGCCAGGCGGCCCGCGTCCAGGGCGTCGAGGACCGTGGTGAGGGAGGGCGGCTGGTTCATCGCGGCGGCTGAGGTCTGCAGGAGACGTTCGGTGCCGTGCACCACGCGGGCTCGGGCGCCGATGTGGCCGAGGGTGGCCCAGTCGACGCGTTCCTTCGCGGCCGCGTCGGACACCAGCGAGTTCAGCACCGCGGCGTCGAGCAACGGCATCGGGTCGGCCAGCAGTTCCAGTGCGGGGCGGTCGCCCCAGCCCGACTCGGGTTCCAGGGCCATGGCCTCGATGGCGATGATGCGGTCCTGCAGCGGCGGGTGGGAGTCGTACGGGCCGCGGTCGGGGTCGGACGGGTTCTGGCGGATCTCCTCGAGTTTCTCGTGGAGCTCCGGTGCGGTGCGCAGGCGGGCGAAGCCGTCGAAGAACGTCGTGGGGAGGTAGCCGAGCTCCCACGCGACGGTGAGGTGGCGGTTGGTGAAGAGGTCCCACGCGGCGTCGATCACCGGCAGTTCGCGCAGTGCGGACGCGGCGGCGGACGAGCCGGCGAGGGAGGCCGAGAAGCGGTCGGCGGCGAACTCCTGGCGCCTGCTGATCGCCTGTGAGACGCGGAGGTAGAGCTTGGCGTAGCCGCGGAACAGCTTCGCGATCATGCGCTGGAACCAGTGCTCGACGTCCATGTGGGAGCCGGCGCGCAGCATCGCGTCGCGGCCGGAGACCACGACGCCGGCGAGGCGGGTGTCCTTGTTGGCGTAGTGCCCCAGCTCGTGCGCGAGCACGGCGATGAGTTGCTTCTCGGTCAAGGAGGTGAGCAGGGGAGCACCGATGAACATCCTGCGCTTCATCACGCGCAGGCCCAGGAATCGGGTGTCCTCGGCGACACCGGCGTTCACCGCGGCGAGGATCCGGATCTCGTCCGGCGGGCGGGTGCCGACGTCCGCGGCCAGGCGGCGGACGAGGTCCCACAGCGCCGGTTGCTCCGCGGGCGTGACGAGGGTGCCGGGCACCTCCTCCTGCGCGCGGCGGTCCAGCGACACCAGGCCCTTGGCCAGCGCGAACACCACCGGCACGACGAACAGCGCCAGCTTCAGGCCCACGAACGGCCGGTTGACCAGGGCGTAGGTCTCCAGTGCGAGCAGCCCGCCGATCAACCCGAAGGCGAGCACGTAGAAACCGACCAGCAGTGCGACCGCGATGGCAGCACGAAATGAAACACGCATGAGTAAAGCGACCTTCCCCCAAGCCCCCAGTGCCGCGCAGACGGCAGCAGCACGCAGTGTGCACGATGGACGGTCACGACTCAATCCCGAAAGACGCCGGGCGCGAATGCGCCGCGGGGGTGTCAACCAGTCGATCGGCCAGTCCTCGTACCTCTGCGGGATGACATCAGTGTCGGGACCACCGACCTTCAGACGGAGGTGAGGTGACGCTCGGTGTCCCTACGGTCACTGAGGAAACACCTCATCGAGCAGTGGAGGTAACCCGTGAGAACAGGACAGCGAGGTGCCCGTCGGGGGCTCACCGCGCTCGCACTGTCGGCAGGCCTCGTCACCGCGGCAACGGGGACGACGGCGGTCGCGCACGCGGAGGCGCCGGCGTCGGGAGAGCGCGACCACAGCGTCACGCTGATCACCGGCGACCGGGTGCAGCTGGCGGGCAACCGCGTCGTGCGGTACGTGCCGGGACCGGGCAGGGAGAAGCTCCCCGTGCGCACGTTCACGCGCGACGGGCATCAGCACGTGGTTCCGGCGGACGCGTTGCCGTTGGTGGGCAACGGAAAACTCGACCCGCGGTTGTTCGACGTGACGTCGCTGGCCGAGTTCGGCTACGACGACGCGCGGCGCGGCACCGTGCCTGTGATCGTGCGGCCGGCGGCGGGCGCACGATCGGGCATCACCGCGCTCGACGCCAAGGGATCCGTGGCCGGCCTGGTGACCGGCGCGGTCGCGAAGTCGGGCAGCGCCTGGGAGTCGCTGCGCGGTGGCGCGGTCGAGAAGGTGTGGCTCGACGGCGTCCGCAAGGTGACGCTCGACCGCAGCACCAAGCAGATCGGTGCGCCGCAGGCGTGGCAGGCGGGCGTCACGGGCAAGGGCGTGAAGGTCGCGGTGGTCGACACCGGTGTCGACGAGAAGCACCCGGACCTGCAGGGCAAGCAGATCGCCGAGAAGAACTTCACCGACTCGCCGGACACCACCGACGAGGTCGGGCACGGCACGCACGTCGCGTCGACGATCGCCAGCAAGGGTGAGAAGTACCGCGGCGTCGCGCCGGACGCCGGGATTCTCGACGCCAAGGTCTGCCGTCCGGGCGGGTGCACCGAGTCGGCGATCCTCGGCGGAATGCAGTGGGCCGCCGAGCAGGGTGCGCAGGTCATCAACATGAGCCTGGGCGGCGGCGACTCCGCGGACATCGACCCGCTCGAGGAGGCGGTCAACCGGATCTCGCGCGAGACCGGTGCGCTGTTCGTGATCGCGGCCGGCAACTCGGGCCGCCCGGAGACGATCGGGTCGCCCGGCAGCGCCGAGTCCGCGCTGACCGTCGGTGCGATAGACCGCAACGACGCCATCGCACCGTTCTCCAGCCGCGGCCCGGCCGCGGACGGCGCGGTCAAACCGGACGTCACCGCGCCCGGTGTCGACATCGTGGCGGCCGAGGCCGGTACGCAGGGGCACGTCGCCATGTCCGGCACGTCGATGGCGACGCCGCACGTCGCGGGTGTCGTCGCGCTGCTCAAGCAGCAGCACCCGGACTGGACCGGTGAGCGGCTCAAGGCGACCGTGATGGCGTCGGCGAAGGCGAACCCGGCGCTGACGCCGTTCGACCAGGGCACCGGTCGCGTGGACGTGCCGAAGATGCTGGCGCAGCAGGTGGTCTCGGAGCCCAGCAACATCAACTTCGGCGTGCAGCAGTGGCCCCACGACGACGACCAGAAGGTCGTCCGCGAGGTCACCTACCGCAACGGCGGCAAGGACCCCCTGACGCTCGACCTGACCGCGGACGTCAAGGGACCGGACGGCAAGCCCTCGCCCGCCGGTCTGGTCACGGTGTCCCCGGCGAAGATCACGGTTCCGGCCGGTGGCGAGGCCACCGCGACGATCACGGTCGACACCAAGGTGAACGCGCCCGACGGCGCCTACAGCGGCGCGATCGTCGCGTCGAACGGCCTGCGCACCCTCGTCAGCGTCAACCGCGAGGTCGAGAGCTACGACGTCGGAGTCTCGGTGATCGGCGCCGACGGCAACCCGGCGGACAACCACGACACGATCTTCGTCAACACCAGGACGGGCAAGGCGTATCAGGGAACGGCCAAGAACATCCGGCTGCCCAAGGGCGAGTACCTCGTGGACAGCAGCGTCATCACCCCGGACTTCAAGGTCGCGTTCATGGTGCAGCCGAGGTTCCAGGTGACCGGCAAGGCCTCCACGACGATCGACGCGCGCACCGCCAAGCCGGTCGCGCTCAAGACCCCGGACGCCGCGGCCAAGGGGATCATCGGCACTGTCGTGTTCACCGCGCAGGTGGCGGGCAGTGCGTTCGGCCACGGCTGGGCGTTCTTCGACGGGCTGGCGGGCCGCGTCTCCACCGCCCAGATCGGGTCGGCACCGCAGGACTTCGCGACCACCGTCGCCGAGCAGTTCCAGGGCACGCCACGGGATGAGAAGACACCCGTCAGCTATCGCCTGATGTACTCGCAGAAGGGCATGCCGACCGGCTTCGAGCGCACGGCCAAGGCGAGCGAGCTCGCGGAGATGACGACTGGTTTCCGCTCCGCCGGCGAGGGCGTCAAGCACTCCGCCGCCGCGATGCCGAACCCGGACGACGGCAGCGGTGGTCTCGCCTGGTTCACCCCGATCCCAGAGGGCGGGCGAGGCATCGACCTCGTCAGCACCGCGACCGGCAGGTGGAGCTGGCTCTACGAACGCGTCGGAGCGGACAACAACACCGAGTACCTGATGGAGACCGCGGCCCGTTCCTTCAAGGCGGGCAAGAAGTACTCGCAGACGTTCGGCACCGCGGTCATGGGTCCGTCGGTGCCGGCCGCGCCCAATTTCGGCCTCGCACGGCTGGAGGACCAGATCGCGGTCAGGGTCCCGCTCTTCACCGACGCCAACGGCGGTGAGGGCAGGGCCTTCGGCGGAACGGTGAAGACCTCGTTGTCCTACAACGGCACCAAGGTCGGTGAGTCGGACCGGCCGAGCGTGATCTTCGACGTCCCCGCGGCGGAGGGCTCGTACCGGGCCGAGATGGAGCACAGCCGGACGGCGGAGCTGTCGACGAAGGTGAGCGGTGCCTGGACGTTCAAAGCCAAGCACACCACCGACATCACGCACCTGCCGCTCACTGTCGTCCGCTTCCTGCCCAGGCTCGACGACAAGGACACCGCGCACGGCCGTGTGCTGGTCGTCCCGCTGAAGGTCGAGCAGGCGCAGAACACGCCGAAGGTCAGGCGCACGACCGTCGAGGTGTCGTTCGACGACGGCGCCACGTGGAAGCAGGTGCGGGTGGCCGGCGGCAACGCGATCGTGCCGCACCCGAAAGGCGCGAAGTTCGCCTCGCTGCGCGCCAAGACCACGGACGCGGCGGGCAACACTGGTGAGGTGACGATCATCCGCGCCTACAAGATCGCGGGTTGATCGGGATGCGAGGGCGGGCTCCGGTCCGCCCTCGCGTCCTCCTCACGATCGAACTGAGACGTCCGGCGCGTGGATGTCACGCTCTGTCGCACCCCGCCGAAGGGGTGCCGCCGCGGTCGTTGATCGGGACGCCGCGCCGTGCCGGAGAGGAATCACCTGGCCGGACCAGGCGTGAACACGCGCCCACAAGGGCCGTGTGGAGGCCTCACGACGGCCTCACCACTGCCCCAGGAGGATGATGGTGACAGAACCGACCGTATGAGAAGGCCCACTGGGTAGTCGCCGGGGCGCGCGGATCGTATCCTGGAGGGTGACGTCCCCAGGGTGGGCCGTCCGCCGGGTTCGGCGGAAACCGAGAACACCCGGCGCCCGCGACCGCTGTGCCGGAGGAGGAACGATGCCACTCTCCGAGCACGAGCAGCGACTGCTCGACCAGATCGAGCGCGCGCTCTACGCCGAAGACCCGAAGTTCGCATCCACCGTACGAGGCGCCAAGCTGCGACGGCCGTCCAAGCGGCGCCGCGTGCAAGGCATCGTGTTGTTCGTGGTCGGCGTGGCCGCGCTCATCACCGGCGTGATGCTGCCGCAGCTCGCGATCGCCAGCATTCCCGTGGTGAGCGTCTTCGGCTTCCTGCTCATGTTCTTCGGTGTGCTCATCACCCTGACGACACTGCGTCGTGGTGACCAGGTGGCCGAGGGCGCGCAGGAGGACGGCAAGCCGACGCGCAGCCGCAGCTCGTTCTCCGAACGGATGGAGGAGCGCTTCCGTCGTCGCTTTGACGAGGAGCAGTAAGACCTTCAGACGACCAAGCGATGGGCCCGCCCCCGAGAGGGAGCGGGCCCATCGCTTTGCGTGGGCTTCGGCACCGACTTCGGGAACTCGCTCGCCTGCAGCGACAGCGGAGCGGAGCGTGCTGCCGCGCGGCGGCTAGCCCATCAGGCAGCGTCGGGCGACCAAGCGAAGGGCCCGCCCCCAAGAGGGAGCGGGCCCTTCGCTTCAGGATCGGTTACACCGGTACCGGCTCGCGTTCCTGCGTCTCGGCCACCGGTGCGGGCGTCGGCTTGAGCACCGACTTCGGGAACATCCTCGCCCGCAGCGACAGCGGAGCGTTCTGTCGCAACGACTGTCGCACTGCCGCCAGTGCACCGGGCAGCGACGGGTCTGCGGCCGGGTTCGCGCTGTACCAGGACCGCTCGATCGCCCCGACGACCACGCGCAGGCCGTCCTTGCCCGCGTCGTCCAGGTTGTGCTCACGCGCCAACCGGCGAGCGGCCGCCCTGATCGTCTCGGCCGCGGGCACGGGAGCGCCGCGGTCGATCGACTCCGCCATGAGCTCGCTCCAGGCCGCCGAGGACGCGCCAGGACCGAGGGCCGCCACCGTGTGCAGGCGGTTGTGCCTGCGAACGCCCCGCACGAGCAGAGGCGTCAGGACGACTCCCGCCACCACCAGCACGATCGCGAGCCACCAGGAGAGCAACGCCGCGGCCAGGCCGACGCCGATGAGCCACAACCCGGCCGCGGCCGGTATCAGCAGCTTGCGTGCCCACGAGACGCCGATCAGGCCCGCACTGATCACGCCGAGCAGCCCGAGCACCAGGAACAGCGTCACGAGGAACGCCAGCACCAGCACCACGCCCAGCGCCCACAGGTGCCACGGCTGCGGCCCGGTGCTTCCCGCGTCCGGCAGCGCCTGGCCCTGGTCCGTGCCGTCGGGCGACGCGGACGCCTGGGTCGAGCCGTTCGCGGACGACGTCACCGTCTCGGTCTTCGTCTCCGCGGTCGGCACCTCGTCGCCGCCCTGCGGGGTGTCGCGCAGGTACGGCGGCACGACGCCGCGGCCGTCGGAGATCGGGGTCGGGTCGAAGGTCATCCAGCCGTGGTTCGGGAAGAAGATCTCGACCCACGCGTGCGCGTCGTCCGTGCTGATCACGCGGTAGGAGTTGTCGGCGGACGCGACGCCCGCGGTGAAGCCGATCGCCACGCGCGACGGCAGGCCCACCACGCGGGCCATCACGGCCATCGCGGAGGCGAACTGCTCGCAGTAGCCGATCTTGCCCTTCGTCACGAAGTCGGTCAGCGCGTCCTTGGTGACGTCGCCCTGGGTCTTGAGGTCGTACTTGAAGTCGCTGAGGGGCGAGTTGAAGAACTCGCTGAGCTTGGCGGCCTTGTCGAAGTCGTTGGTGGCGCCCTCCACGATCTTGTTCGAGAGGTCGATCACCTCCTGCTCGACGCCTTCGTACTTGTAGTACTCCTGGTCGACCAGGTTCTTCGGCCCGGAGGCCATCCGCAGCGCCTGCTTGGTCGGCGTCGACAGCACCGTGTCGAGCTCGTAGGGCTCCGGCTCGCGCTCCCGCTGCGTGAAGATCACGCCCTTCTTCGTGTCGAAGCGGTAGTCGTCGTCCGGGGTCTCGATGCGGCGCACGGAGCCGTAGGTCGGCAGCCAGAAGCTCTTCCAGTCGCGCGGCTCGATGTTGATCCGCGTGGTCTTGCCCTCGCCGCGGTCACCCGGCTGCAACGGCAGCTCGCCACGCGCGGGCTGGCCACCGGGGTCGCTGCCGCGTTCCCAGCCCTTGTTCGGCACGTACCTGGCCAGCGTGGACGCCCGCATGTACGTCTGCTCCGGCAGGCCGCGGACGTAGAAGACCTCGGCCGTCCTGCCGCGGTTGAGCATGCCGCGCAACGACGTCATCTCGCTCAGGCCGATGCCGCCCTTGCCGCCGCCACCCGAGCCACCGCCCGGCAGCCTGCCGACCGTGCCGACGATCGTGAAGCCCGCACCGACGATCAACGCGATCACCATCGCGATGCTCGCCACCGTGGTCGCGGAACCGCCGGACCCGCTCGCCGACCCCGACCCGAGCCTGCCCCGCCACGCCTCGTGCCGGTGCTGCCCGTCGACGGCGAGCAGCAGCGCGAACGCCGCGGCGCCCAGGATGAACGTCCAGAACGGCAGCATCTCGTCGGCCAGCGACGCGGGCACCGCGAACACGCACAGCAGCACGAGCCCGGACGCCGCCGGGGCCGCCGCCGCCACGGCCAGCGTGTCCACCAGCACCGCGACCAGTCCGATCGCCAGCACCACGAGCGCCTGGATCGCCGGCGTCGCGTGCACCGGCGGGACCCCGGTCTGCACCTGCGCGACGGACTCCGCGAGCACGTCGCCGAGCTCGCCCAACGCGTCGGGGCCGGGGATGAACAGGAAGATGCCCGACCGCGTGTGCAACGCCGTGAGCAGGCACAACAGCACGAAGACCTGGGCGACGGCGACGAGCGGCGGGGTCAGCCTGGTCGCCCGCAGGAACGCGCCGGTCACGGTGATCGCGACGATCACCACGCCGATGCGCACGAGCCACAGGTCGCCCTCGATCACGCCGGAGAGCGCGGTCGACGCGCACAGCACGGCCAGCGCCGCGATCCACGGCGTCGCCGAGGTGAACCACTCGGGCTCGGTGCTCCTCGACGGAGCGGAACGGGACCCCATCTCAGCCCACCTCCGAGCGAACCGACGGTCCCCGGTTGCCTGCCGAGGCGCACAACTCCTGCCACACCTGCTGCATCGACGCCGACGGCCGTGCGATCGCCACGCCCCAGCCTGCGCCCACCAGCAGCCTCCGCGCGTCCTCGGGATCCGGCGCCGAGGCGTCGGACCCACCGGCCCACGCGTTCACGTCGAGCAGCACGGCCAGGCTGCGCGTGCCGCGCGGCCGGTACCGGATCAGCTCCTCGACCGATGCCGGCGACACGCCACCCAGCACCGCGATGACCTCCTGGCCGGCACCGGGGTCGGTGCCGCCGCTGAGCTCACGCCGGTGCGAGCCCTGCAGCGCCGCCAGCGAGTCCAGCACCACGTGGTCGCTGTGCCCGCCGTCGGACGACCCGCCCGCGAGCACCCGCCCGTCCTCGGAGACCAGGCGCACCTGGTGCCCGAAGTGGTGCAGGTGCAGGCAGATCGACGCCACGAACGAGATCGCCCATTCGAGCGACGCCGTCGGTCCGCTGCCACGGTGCGCGTGCACCCGGTGGTCCAGCAGCACCGTCGTGCCCCCGCGCCACGGGCGTTCCTCGACGCGCACCATCAGCTCGTCGCGCCGCGCCGTGGACCGCCAGTGCACCTTCCGCAGGTCGTCGCCCTGGCGGTACGGGCGCACCACCGCGTCGTCCTCGCCCTGGCCGGCCCGCAACCGCACCGAGCCGTCGTCGCCCGCGCCCATGCCGGAACCGCCGGGCAGACCCGCCAGCCGCACGACCCGCGGCACCACGACCAGCCGAGACCGGCCGGCGAGCTCGCGGTCGAACTCCGCGAGCCCGAACGGGTCGGTGATCCGCGCCATGAGCGGGCCGACCTGCTGGATGCCGCGCATCACCGGCTTGAGCGGGTAGCGCAACGTCGTGGGCGTGTTGCGGGGCAACCGCTCCACCAGGAACCGCGGCCGTGCGCCCAGTGCGTACGGAACTGTGTCCTCCAGCATCAGCCCGCCCGTGGGCAACCTGCCGGTGCTGCGCAGGTCGAGCTTCACCTCGGACGCGGCCCCGACCGGCACGCGGCTCGGCGCGAGGTACCGGGCGGCGCGCAGGCCGACCCGAGCCCTCGTCGCGAGCCACGCGGCCAGCAGGGGCAACGCGATGACGAAGGCCGCGACCCGGAGCAGGTCTCGCTCGTTCAGCACCGCGGCGCACACTCCTGCGGCGAACCCCGCGGCGAGCAAGCATCTTCCGCGTGTGGTCAAACCGGAGAGTGCGGTTCGCATCGTTAGCGTGGCGTCCCTGCGTTGTTGTTGTTCATGCTCCGTACGAACGCGGCACTCGGGTCGAGTGCCGCCGTGGGCACCGGCACCCGCTGCAGCAGCGCCCTGATCAGCTCGGCGGGGGACCGGCGAGCTGCCTGCGCCTCCGCGGTCATCACGAGCCGGTGCGCGAGCACCGGGATCGCGATCGCGTGGATGTCGTCCGGCACCACGAAGTCGCGGCCCGCGAGCGCGGCCTGCGCCCGTGCGGCCCGCACGAGGTGGAGCGTGGACCTCGGCGACGCACCCAGCCGCAGCTCCGGCAGACGACGCGTGGCCGACACCAGCTCGACGGCGTACCGGCGCACCTCGGGGGAGAGGTGCACCCGGCGCACGGCCTCGATCAGCCGCAGGATCTGGGCCGCGTCCGAGACGGGCCGCAGATCGTCGAGCGGGTTGTGGCCCGCGTGCTCGTCGACCATCGCCAGCTCCGCCGCCGGGTCGGGATAGCCGACAGACACGCGCGCGGTGAACCTGTCGCGCTGCGCCTCGGGGAGGGCGTAGGTGCCCTCCATCTCGATCGGGTTCTGCGTCGCGATCACCATGAACGGCGAACCCAGCGGGTACGTGTTCGCGTCGACCGTGACCTGGTGCTCCTCCATGCACTCCAAGAGCGCGGACTGCGTCTTGGGGGAGGCGCGGTTGATCTCGTCGCCGACCACGATGTTCGCGAAGATCGGTCCCGGCCGGAACTCGAAGTCGTTCTCCTGCCGGTTGTAGATGGACGAGCCGGTGATGTCGCTGGGCAACAGGTCCGGCGTGAACTGCACGCGACTCACGGTGCAGTCGATCGAACGGGCAAGCGCTTTCGCCAGTGAGGTCTTGCCGACTCCCGGCACGTCCTCCACGAGCAGGTGCCCCTCGGCGAGCAGCGTGACCAGGGCCAGACGGACCACGTCGGGTTTGCCGACGAGCACCCGTTCGACGTTGGCGGCGATCCGCTGGACGGCGCCGTGCAACTCCCCCAGGACCTGATCGACCGGCGCGTGGCTGTTCGCGCTTGGGCTTCCCGGTGTCACTAAACCTCCAGCAGCCGTGTCCGGAACACGGACGTGTGAGCCTTTCACGCAGTGTGTCAAACCACGGCTAAGTGCCCTACACCTGCGGGCTACATCGGGTTCGCACCACCACTTCCCAGCTTCCCCCACCACCGCGCCTCAACCCCACGTTTTGGCCGAAATTTCTAGGCCGTTCGAGTGGCAAATCAGTCCCCAACCCTCACCCGCGAAGGTGGAGCCTGGCCAAGCTCCCCACCGTCCCCCCACGCCTCCCCACTCGATCTACCTGGGAAAACAGTTCACGGGTTGGTGTGTAAACACCTGTTTCAACGTTGACTGTGGTGAAAAGTGGGGTACTGTGGCGGCCGGTGGGGCAGACGGGGGCTCCACTGCCGGTCTCGTCGCCCGGCAAGGGAGGTGACTGCCGATGTTCCTCGGCACTCACTACCCGCGCCTGGACGACAAAGGTCGGCTGACACTGCCTGCGAAGTTCCGGGACGAACTGGCGGGAGGTCTCATGGTCACCAAAGGCCAGGACCACTGCCTGTACGTGTTCCCCCGGGCTGAGTTCGAGCAGATGGCGAGGAAGGTCGCCGAGGCGCCGTTCACGAACGACGCCGTACGCGCCTATCAGCGGTATCTGTTCGCAGGTACGGACGAGCAGCGTCCGGACGGTCAGGGCCGCGTTCTGATCGCACCGGAACTGCGCCGGTATGCCGGGTTGACCAAGGAGTGCGTGGTCGTCGGCGCGTTCACCAGGTTGGAAATCTGGGACGCGGCGGCCTGGCAGACCTATCTCGAAGAGCACGAGGACGGCTACGCCACGGCTCGCGAGGAGGTCATTCCGGGCGTCTTCTGATGGCGGTCAGCCGAGCAACAGGCCGGATGTTCCACACGCGATTCGGGTGCCGTGAGGCCTCGGTCCGCTCGACTATCGGCCCTGGCGCACCTTCCCCGGCGCCAGGTTCGACGGGCGGGCGGGGACCTGACGTCACCCGAAACGCGCATCAGGGGAGTCGAGGGACGATGGATCAGCCGCGGCACGTTCCGGTGCTGCTGGACCGCGTCCTGGAACTCTTCGCTCCAGCGCTGCACGGCAAGCCCGCGGTCGTCGTCGACACGACGCTCGGGATGGGCGGCCACTCCGACGCGCTGTTGAGCGCCCACCCGGATCTCACGCTCATCGGGCTCGACCGCGACCCCCAGGCCATCGAGATGGCCGGCAAGCGCCTGGCCCGTCACGGTGATCGCGTTCACCTGGTCAACGTCACCTACGACCACATCGACGAAGCCGTGGCGGACCTCGGCTACTCGCACGTGGACGGCGTGCTGATGGACCTCGGCGTGTCCTCGTTGCAGCTGGACGAGGAGGAGCGCGGGTTCGCGTACTCGAAGGACGCTCCGCTCGACATGCGGATGTCCAAGGGCACCGGCATGACGGCGGCGGACGTGCTCAACACGTACTCGCACGGCGACCTCGCGCGGATCCTCTCCACCTACGGCGAGGAGCGGTTCGCGGGCAAGATCGCTTCGGCGGTGCTCAGGGAGCGCGAGAAGGAGCCGTTCACGAACTCCGGGCGGCTCGTCGAGCTGCTCTACAACGTCGTTCCCGCCGCTTCTCGCCGCACGGGCGGGCATCCGGCCAAGCGCACGTTCCAGGCGTTGCGGATCGAGGTCAACGGCGAGCTGGAGTCGTTGCGGCTGGCGTTGCCCGCGGCGTTGGGCGTGCTGGGTGTGGGCGGACGGATCGTCGTGGAGTCCTACCAGTCCCTCGAGGACCGGATGGTGAAGCAGGCGTTCGCGGAACTGGCGAAGTCGAAGACGCCGCCGGGGCTGCCGGTCGAGCTGCCGGGTCACGGGCCCGAGATCAAGTTGCTCACGAAGGGCGCGGAGCTCGCGTCGGAGCAGGAAATCGAGGACAACCCGCGTGCGGCGCCGGTGCGGCTGCGGGCGGCGGAACGGATCGGAGAACCGAGATGACGGCTGCACCCGCGAGGGTCGGTGGGCCGTCGCCCCGCGACCGGTCCAAGAAGAAGGCCGAGGAGCAGGACAAGGCACGGCGGCGGACCGCCGGTGCCGAACGCGCCTACGCCCGGCGGGCCCAGCGCGCCCAGAACCTGCGGGGTGCCGCCGCGGCGCCGCAGCAGAAGCCGGTGTCGAAGGCGCCGTTCGTCGTGCTGGTGATGCTCGTGCTCGGCGCGGGCGTCGCCGGGATCATGTACTTCTCGACCCAGGCCGCCGCCGACACCTACCGCCTGCAGGAGGCGAAGGCCGAGGCGGAGAAGCTGACGTTGCGGATGGAGCAGCTGCGCCGTGAGGTGGCGCTGCTCGAGTCGCCGACGGACCTCGCGCGCAGGGCCACCGAGATGGGCCTCGTCGAGCCGACGAACCCGGCGCGCCTGCGGCAGAACCCGGACGGCTCGATCGAGGAGTTCGGCAAGCCGAGCGCGCCGACCAAGTCGACGCCTCCGCCACCGCCGTCCTCCGAGTCGCCCGTCCCGCCCGCAGGCCAGACACCGCCTGCCGGCAACCAGACCCCTCCGGCGGGTGGCTGATGCCGGGTCCGCAGCAGAGGGGGCCGCGCCGCCCGTTGTCGGTGCGCGGCCCTCGCCCGGCCGCGCGCACGGGTGGCAACAGCCGGGTGCGCATCGCGGTCGGCCGGATCCTGCTGATCGGCGCGTTGCTGATCGCGGGCGTGAAGCTCGTGCAGGTGCAGGGCATCCAGGCCGACGAGCTCGCGGACCAGGCCAAGAAGCAGCGCACCACGCGCCTGAACATCCCCGCCGAGCGCGGTTCGATCCTCGATCGCAACGGCAACCAGCTCGCGTTCTCGATCGAGGTGCGCGCGCTCTACATCCTTCCGCAGCGCGCCCGCAAGACGTGGGACGAGGCCCGCGCGAAGGAGCCGGAGAAGTACCCGCTGTCCTACGACGACCACATGCGCGAGGTCGCGAAGTTCATCTCGTCGACCCTCGGTCCTGAGGTCAACGGCGAGAAGACCGACGAGGAGTCGGTCTACCAGCAGCTCGTGAAGGACATCAGCTACGAGGTCCTGGTGAGCGAGGCCGAGCCGGCCAAGGCCGCCAAGATCGTCGAGAAGTACCCGGCGGAGATCGGCTCGGAGTACCGCTCCAAGCGCATCTACCCGAACGGCGACCTGGCCTCGAACATCATCGGCGCGGCGAACTGGCGCCAGGACGAGAAGCCCCCGACCGTGCAGGGCATCCTCGGCCTGGAGAGCGCCCAGGACAACGTGCTGGCCGGGCGCATGGGCCGCCGCGTCGTCGACACGATGTCCGGCGACGACACGTTGATCATCCCGAACACCGAGCGCGAGCTGGTGAAGCCGCAGCCCGGCAAGAGCCTCGAGCTCACCATCGACATCGACACGCAGTACGCCGTGCAGAGGATGGTCACCGACTACGCCAAGAAGTCGGGTGCCAAGAACGCGTCGGCCGTCGTGCTGGACAGCCGCACCGGCGAGATCGTCGCGATGGCCAACGACAAGACGTACGACCCGACCGACTTCGGCAAGGCGAACGAGGACCAGCTCCGCAACGGCGCGGTCTCCTCCAGCTTCGAGCCCGGTTCGGTCAACAAGATCGTCACGGCCGCGGCGGCCGTTGAGTACGGCCTGTTCAAGCCGGACGACGTGCTGCAGGTGCCGGGTTCGCTCAAGGTCGCGGACCGGGTCATCAGGGACGCGTGGACCCACAACACGGTCCCCATGTCGTTCACCGGTGTCTTCGCCAAGTCGTCCAACGTCGGCACGCTGCTCGCCGCCCAGGAGGTCGGCAAGGAGCGTTACGCCGAGATGCTGCAGAAGTTCGGTCTCGGCCGCCGCACCCAGTCCGGCGTCCCCGCCGAGGAGGCCGGCGTCGTGCCGCCGCTGAACCAGTGGTCCGGCTCGACCTTCGGCAACCTGCCCATCGGCCAGGGCCTCTCGATGACCCTGCTGCAGATGACCGGCATGTACCAGGCCATCGCGAACGACGGCGTGCGCATCCCGCCGCGCCTGATCCGCGCCGAGATCGGCGAGGAGGGCGCGCGCTCGGAGAAGCCGCGCCCGGAAGGCGTGCGCGTGGTGTCGAAGGAGACCGCGAAGACCGTCCGCGACATGTTCCGCTCGGTCACGCAGTCAGACCCGCGTGACCCGAACCAGAACGGCACCGGTGCCAAGGCGGCCATGCCCGGCTACCAGATCGCAGGCAAGACCGGCACGGCCCAGCAGATCGACCCGACCTGCAAGTGCTACTCGCAGTCGCAGTACTGGATCACGTTCGCCGGCATCCTCCCGGCCGACAACCCGCGCTACGTCGTCGGCATCATGCTCGACGCGCCGCACGGCACCCAGTTCAGCGCCTCGGCCGCGCCGCTGTTCCACGACATCGCGACGTTCCTGACCCAGCGGTTCCAGGTGCCGATGTCGGCGGAGCAGACGCCGTTCGTCCAGCTGCAGATGTAGATCATTTCGCGGGGGCGCATTCTTTATGATGCGCCCCCTTCGTGCAAGTGATGTGAGACACGCTCAGGCGTGCACTGTGAGACGATTCCCTGTTCTTCTGGTTAACAGTGAAAATCGTCATATGATCCATTCGTAATGAGACGCATTTCATCACGTCTAATACTTCGAAACCGGAGTGCAGGGCGAGACGGGGTTTGGTGTGCGTTTCTTCGGATATTCGATCTTGGTCGCCGCATTGACGGTGACGCTTGTTCCCGCAGCTCAGGCAGGAGAAGACGCCTGGACTGCCAAGTCGTACTGGCTGCACATGAACAGCACGCCCACGTCTGATGAAATGATCGCCACCGAGGCTGCACGCCGTTCGTACGTGGTGCTCAACGCCTGGGAAACCGATCTTGCCGCGAAGTTCAAGGCAGCCAACCCGAAGATTCAGACGTTCGTTTACAAGGATCTTTCGTCAACGCGTAGTTATGCGTGCACGGACGGTGTCGACGATTCCGCTCTGCCCACCGGTGTCGGTTACTGCGCGGCCGACCCGTCCTGGTTTCTTCTCGACCCGAACGGTCAGCGCCTCTCCTATGACGGCTACGAAGGCCATTGGCAGATGGACGTCGGCAACACCGACTACCAGAACGCCTGGGCCGACAACGTGATCGCGTCGTCGAAGGGGTCGTTCGACGGCGTCTTCATGGACAACGCGCTCTTCGCCTGCGACACCTACCACGAGGGCGTCTGCCCGGCCGCGCACCCGACCGACGAGTCCCTGCGCGACGCCTACCGCTCGATGCTCGCCAACACCCGGCAGAAGTTCGTGGACGCGGGCCTCAAGACCGTCGCGAACATGTCCAACGCCCGCCTCCACGAGGGCGCCTGGGACAGCTACGTCGAGTACCTCGACGGCGGCTTCGACGAGTGGTGGCTGACCTTCAACGACAACGACCTGCTCTCCGAGTACCCGGAGGGCTGGAGCCGCCAGGTCGCCGAGATCACGGCCAACGAGGCCAAGGGCAAGATCACCTGGGTCCAGCCCCACCACAGCGGCGCCGAACAGCCGTTCCGCTACGCCTACGCGAGCTACCTGCTGGCCGCGGGCTCGCACGCGGCGATCTCGGAGATCCAGGAGACCGACCGCTACGACAACGCCTCCCAGTGGCGCGCCGAGTACGACTGGGACCTGGGCGAACCCGCCGGCCCGTACTTCGCCGCGGCCTCGAACGTGTTCCAGCGCGACTTCACGTGCGGCACCGTGATCGTCAACGCGAACAGGACCGGCAGCTCCGCGGTCACCGTGCGGCTCTCCTCGTCGCAGGTCAACGCGGAGGGCTCCACGGTCCGCTCGGTGTCCCTGCCGGGCACTTCGGGAGCCGTGCTGCGCAAGAAGTCCTGCTAGGCCCACCGGGGGTGTTGCCCGGTGATGCCCCAGACCAGCTGCTCGATCGGGTCGGGGTCGGCCGTCCGCATGTCGACGGTCGACCACACCCGCAGGAAGCCGGGCAGTTCCGGTTCGTTCTCGGTGCCTTCGAGGATCACCGGGATGACCCGCCGGCTCCTGTTGCGCGCGGACCAGTCGTTGATGAGCTCCATCTCGGCCTCGTGCCACGGCCCCGGCCCGGCTGGCCCGATGAGCACGGCCGCCGACCGGCTCTTCGCGATCCCGTCGGCCATCTCCTGCTGCCACCGTGAGCCGGGCGGGATGTCGTGGATGTCGAGCCACGGCAGGATGCCGCGTTCGTGCAGCTCGTGGACGATCTTGAGCACCGCGGGCTTGTCCTTGACGTTGTGGCACAGGAAGACGTCGTAGTCGCCGGCTTCGCGCTTGCCCTTCAGGGTCGTGGCGGCGACGTCCTGGTCCCGCTGGGCGTTGGCGTTGGAGTTCATCTCCGCGACCGCCGGCCGCACGTCGGGCTGCTCGTCGTCGGTGATCGGGATGATCGCGTCGCAGATCTGGCAGGCCACCGTGGTCAGCCCGCGGCCGAGCCGGCGCCGCACGACCTCGTCGTCGATCGCGTAGTCGCACACCTTGCACCTGCGCACCCGGCGCACGACGACGCTGCCGGCGCGTTGCTCCAGGTGCTCGGCGACGTAGGCCTCGAACTGCCGCCGGACGATCGGCTGGACCTGCTCGTCGTGGAAGACCACCAGCTCGCCCCTGCCCTCCGCGATCTCGCGGATCGCGATCCCGCACGTTCCTCCGGTGTCCGGCCGATAGGTGGCGGAGTTGTGCCACATCTCGTCCTTCTTGAAGAACCTCGAGTGCGACAGCCGCACGGCGAGCGTCGAGTAGATCGAGGCCAGGTCGCCGTCGAACGTGAACACCACGTCCTGGCCGGGCACCTTCGGCGCGTCCGGACGCTCCCTGGTGAACTGCGACGGGAAGATCAGGTCGACCTCCTTGTCGGTGACCTCCTTCAGCGCGATCTCGCGCCGCAGCAGTTCCTCCACGACCGTGATCAGCAGGATCCGTTCCTGCTGCCGGTTGTCCAGCCGTTCGGACTCCGGCATCCGGAACGTGCCGGCGAGCGCGTCGGACTCCGGCACGAAACCGAGCCCGTCCGGCTCGTCCTTCGCCGCCTGCACCAGTGACGACACGTAGGCGTCCAGGAGCTCGGGCCGCAGCAGGACGTAGTCGCCGAACGCCATGCGCCGGATGACACCGATGCTCTCCAGCCGGCCGAGACAGGCGGTGAACTTGTCGATCAGGTCCTCGGCCGGCGTCTCGTCCTGCTGGACGCGGCGGAAGCTGTGCAGCAGGTCGTCCACAGTGGACAGGATGCGGCCCTGCCGCTTCTCCTCCAGCACGAAGTCCTTGATCGACTGGAACAACGCCGTGGAGCTGACCACCGGCATCGCGTCCCAGTCGATCGCCTCACGGGCCCTGCGGACCAGCTCGTCGACGCCCCACCCCTCCTTCGCGCTGGTCTCGACGAACCCGTCGAACCCGTACTGCCGCACGGCCTGCTCGATCCGGGCGGTGCCCACTGCCGTGCCACCGCGGTCGGTTCTCGCGGCGACCAGGTACGCGCGGAGACGGCCGGCCGTCGCACCGTCGAGCCTGCGCGCCTGGGCGAGTGCGCGGCTCCAGTACTGCACCCCGGCGAACGGGTCCGTCTCGCTGCGCGCGTCGAACACCACCAGCGCCACCGCGACCTCGTTGAGGTGCAGCTGGTGCACCATCCGGTAGCCGGGCTGGCCGGCGAGGTCCCACAGCAGCGTTTCCCTGGTCTGGACGTCACCGGACGGCGTCGTCTCGATGGACTTCTCGAACGTCCACACGTTGCGCCCGTGCGTCGAGTCGGTCGGTGCGAACGGCTGGCCGCTCATCACCAGCCCCAGCCCCGACTTGCCCACACCGGTGTCGCCGACCAGCACGATCTTGGCGTTGGCGTACTTGCGCGACGTCCGCGCGGCGCCGATCGTGCCGAGCACCCGCGGGTCGAAGCGGACGATGTCGACGGTGTTGCCGTCCTTGATCGCCAGCAGCGGCTCGGTGGGGTGGAAGGCGAGCCCGCCTCTGCCGCTGATCTCCCTGCGGGCCAGCACCGCCACGCACTGCCAGTCCTCACAGCGCCAGATCCGGACGGTGTTGTCCTCGGACAACGATCCGAGGAAGTCACCGTTCGGGGAGAACCTGACGCAGCTGACGAATTTGGTGTGTCCTTCGAGCATCGTCGCGCCGCCGCCGGTGTGCACGGGGATGATGGCGATGTCGGAGCTGGCAGGCGAGGTGAACGCGACCAGGCTTTGCCTGCCATCCCGCACGAAGACGTCGCGCGCGTGCATGCCGTAGCTGGTCACCGGCGCCGGGCCGCCGTTCGCGGGAGCGGTGACCACGGTGCCGCCGGCGGCGACCCAGATGTCGTCGCCGTCGCGCGACCAGCGAGGCCTCAGGAGGTACGACTGGTGGTCGAGGTCGTCGAACGACGTCACCGTTCGCCGCTCGCCGGTGGTGACGTCGACGGTCGACAGAGCTCTGGTGCTGAACACGGCGAGCGATCCGCCGTCCGGTGACCAGGCGATCCGGCTGCGCCGCCCGACCTCGCACAGTTCGCGCGTCGTCCCGTCCTCGAACCGAGTGATCATCACGTGACGTGATCCACCGTTCCGCGGCCGTTGCACGACCGCGGCGACCGGGCGGGTCGGGTGCCAGTCGACGTCGGCGATGCCGGCGAGTTCGCCGATGACGTGCGGCGGCACGTTCTCTGCGACCCGCCAGCACACGACTGAGTCGCCGCCGTAGCTCGTGGTGAGCAACCGGCCGTCGGACGACCAGGTGACCTGGGTGACCGGACGGTCTCCGGCGGTCAGCCCGCGGTGGACGAACTCGACTCCTGCGGGCAGGCCGTCGGGATCGAGCTTCGCTTCGGACGTCGCACGGGACGGGCGTCGCGCGAACCCGATGTCGTCGGAGGAGATCAAGGCCTGGAGCGAACGGTGGGCCATGGCGTCCAACCCCGTCGACCACAGCTCGATCAAGGCGCCTGCCTGGTCGCCTGCGATGCGCGTACTCTCGCCGACCGGCTGTGTGAACAGCCGTAGCAGAACGAGGTTCGCCGTGTAGGCGGCGGCGGAACGGATCTGGTCGGGCGGGGTTGGCCGGTAGTCCGGGTAGCGGCCCGTGGTGGTCCGGGTGCGATGTCCGGCGAGCAGATCGTCGAGGGTTCGCTCCAGCTCGGCCGGTGCCTCCTCCAGGAGCTGCCGCACGAAGGTGAGCGTTGCTGGACGGAGTGACAGGGGTGCGTGCGAGAGCAGCGTGAAAAGCAGCTCGTCGTCGTGTTCGCGCAACGTCCTGGCGAGCACGTCCGCGATCAGGTACTCGGCGAACGTCGCGGGCTGCTGGTCGAGGTCGCGCAGGACGGACTCGACCGCGCTCAGGTCGGTGTGGCCGAGTGCGGTGAGATCGGCACGGAGCTCCTCTGGGGAGATCGGCCGCCAACCGCGGTTGAGCATCCCCAGCGCGGCGACTCCCGGCGCGAAGTCCCGGGCGGCCGGATCGGTCAGCTGCCGCGTGAGCATCGTCAACTGGAACGGGTTCCGCGCAAGCTCGGGATGTGCCAGTGCGGCTTCGAGCGTCATGGGACGTCGTCCAGTACCTGCCGTCGCCCGGTTCCACTGCTCGACCCAGCGGCCGATCTGCGCCTCGTCGAAGTCCGCGAGCAGCGCGACCGGTGTGTCGTCAGGGATGAGCAGGTGATCCAGGTACGACGTCCGGCAGGTGGCGACGACCGCCACCTGATGCCTTGTGCGCTGGAACCGGAGGACGTCATCGAGGTAGTACCGCGACGTGGAGGTCCGCGACATCTCGTCCAGGCCGTCCAGGACGACGACGCAGGGCTCGTCGCGGAGATCGCTCCAGCGGATCTGGCCGTCGGTCTGATGCTGCAACTCCTCGTTGATGTTCAGGTCCACGGGGGTGTCCGACCTGGTCATCCGCATGGGCACGCGTACGACGACGTGGTCGGTGTCGAACTCGCGGGCGGCGAGGACCTTCGCCAACGCTGATTTGCCCGAGCCTGGTCCGCCGACGACCAGCAGGGGCAGCCGGTAGGCGTCGGGGCTGGCGAGATGGGCCGCGAGCATCTGGTCCAGGTCGTGCCGCAGCCGCGTTTCCGACGACCACCAGCTCTCGTCGATCAACCTCGTCAGCGGACTCGCCACCGCCAGGCGGTGGTCGGGCGTGACGTAGAGGTCGGCGAGCGGAGGCAGGCCCGGGCCGTTCGGCAACGGGTCGTGCAGCACCGCCTGATTGGTCCTGTGCAAGATCGTGTGGGCGTCGGTCGCGGCCCCGGAGACAGTGGACGACTCACGCTTCATGCCGGCCCATGTCGCGAACTCGCCAACGTCGGCCGCCAACATGCGGAAGTCCACCTCGAACCGGAGGAGCACGTACCGCACGAAGGCGGGTTCCAGCAGCACCTCGCTGCCGCTGTGAGGGCTCGTCCTCTGCAGAATGTGGTGAACGCGCGCACCACGATGAGTCACCCACCTGCTGATGGCGCTGAGGTTGCGCGTATAGGGGCGGGTGATGGACGGCGTGGGCATCTCGTCCGAGTACAGGTAAGAGATGAACGAATGGTCTTCCTGTTGCCAATTGCGCTTGTCCAGCTGAAGTTCGTGCGTGAGGACTCTGCTGACCGTCTCGAAGAACACCGACGCCACCAGCACCGTGTGCACGGCGACGATGGGATCGAGACGCTCCCGCCTGGTCATGGTGGGCAGCTGTGCGACCACCTGCGCCAGCCGGTCCCGGATCAGTTTCGGCGCCTCGCCGCCGTCGATCCACCCGTACAGCCCGTACATCGACGTCTGGATCGAGGTACCCGACAACACGCGGCCCAGCAGCCGGTCGACCGCCTCCAGCCACGCCTCGTCGTCCTGCGCGAGGGTCAGCAGGGCGCCTCGGAGCGTCGTCGCGTCAACAGGCGGCATCGGCACAGGCTAAAGACTTCGTGCGCGACCGAACGAGACTTCGGTTACGGCATCACCCGATCGTCGTGAAGCGGCTCAGGCCGAGCCACCAGCACAGGACAAGAGGCGTGGTACAGCGCCGCGCGGGTGATCAGCCCGACACCGTCGTTCTGCCCACCGCGACCGACGACCACGATGTCGGAGTCCAAAGAGGCCAGAGCCTCGTGCGGATGGCGGGACTCCACGAGGACCTCGGGCGTCAGCTCCGGGGCCGTGGTGCGCAAGAACAACACGGCGCGGCGGACCGCGGCCTCGTCGCGGGGCACCGCGACGCCGTGCTGGGCCGGCGGGTGGACGTGGAGGAGCCTCAACGACGCTCGGCGGGTGCGGCAGAGCTCGACCGCGCGCCGCAGCACGACCGGGTCCTCGCACCCGCCGACGGCGGCGGTGATCCAGCCGTACTCGCCACGGATCGCCGGGGGTCGTCCGCGCACCACTACGACTCCGCACCGCGCGCGGCGCAACACCGGGAGGACGAGGGAGCCCAGACCCAGGCTGCGGTGCTGTTCGCCCTTGCACCCCAAGACCAAGGTCGCGCTGGAGTCCGACGCCCTCACCAGTGCGGCCACCGGGTCGTCACCGCTCGGGCGGAAGTGGGCGGTGAGCATCGGGAGTCGTTCCAGGACTCGCTGGACCGTCGTGTCGCCGGGGTCCGCGAGGTAGACCTGGAGGTCCGTCCTGAGCGACCACGCGTGGCGCGCGGCCCACTCGAAAGCGTGATACGCGGATTCGGAAGTGTCGACCCCTACCGTCACGGAACGACTGAAATCCGGTGCCCAGAAGGAGAATCTCCTCGGTTGCACCGTCGTGGTTGTCCTCATCGCCGCCTCCTGCCGCCTCTACCTCACCTCGACTGCACTGCTGGTCACAGGGCCCAAAGTCACAAACCGGGCAGGAACTTGTTCGGCCGGACGGGCTCACTCCTGAAGACCACTGCGCGAGGCCACTCGAACGGCTCAGCGGGACCGATCATCACCCGAACGCCAACGCGCCGCTCGGCCACTCTGTGTACGCCGGTAGCCTCTTGCCCGTGCCTGCCAAGCTCGAGGGCAAGGTCGCGACCGCCCCGCCCCGCCCCAACGCCATCCGCCCTGCTTCCGTGGCTGCTCTCGCCGCGGTTGCCGACGTGCACCTGACCAGGCCAGCACATGCCGACGTCCAGGTGACGGGGGTGACGCTGCGTGCTCAGCACGTGGTCCCCGGCGACCTGTACGCCGCGCTGCCCGGTGCGCGCGTGCACGGTGCCGACTTCGCCGAGACGGCGATCGCGAACGGTGCCGTCGCCGTGCTCACGGACGAGGCCGGTGCCGCGCGCGAGGCACTCAAGGACGTGCCCGTGCTGATCCACCCACGTCCGCGTGAGGTCGTGGGACTGCTCGCCGCGCACGTCTACGGCCGGCCGTCGACCAAGATCAGGTTGTGGGGGGTCACCGGCACGTCCGGCAAGACCACCACCACGTACATGATCGAGTCGGTGCTCAAGGCGGCCGGGAGGAAGACGGGCCTGATCGGCACGGTCGGCACGCGCATCGGTGACGAGCAGCTCGACAGCTCGCACACCACGCCGGAAGCTCCTGACCTGCAGGCGTTGTTCGCCGTCATGGCCGAGCGCGGCATCACCGACGTCGCGATGGAGGTGTCGAGCCACGCGCTGGAACTGGGCCGCGTCGCCGCCACCGAGTTCGAGATCGGCGCGTTCACGAACCTCAGCCAGGACCACCTCGACTTCCACGCCTCGATGGAGGAGTACTTCGAGGTCAAGGCGCAGCTGTTCGACGGCCGCGCGCGCAAGGAAGTCGTCTGCGTCGACGGCGAGTGGGGTCCCCGGCTCGTCAAGGACGGCACGATCACCGTCTCCACCACCGGGCCCGCCAC
Organism: Lentzea aerocolonigenes; assembly: GCF_000974445.1. Classification (GTDB taxonomy): domain Bacteria; phylum Actinomycetota; class Actinomycetes; order Mycobacteriales; family Pseudonocardiaceae; genus Lentzea; species Lentzea aerocolonigenes. The sequence continues at coordinate 16,308 of NZ_BBOJ01000020.1, read as the reverse complement.
CTGGACCGCGAGCGGCGTCGAGGTGAGCCCGACCGGTGAGCAGACGTTCACCGCGCACGGGCCCGGCGTCGACGTCGAGATCCACCTGCCGCTCGCGGGCAGCTTCAACGTCGCGAACGCCCTGCTGGCCATCGCCTGCCTGCACGCGGAAGGCATCGGCGCCGAGGCGATCGCGGAGGGCCTGCGCACGGTCCAGGTCCCCGGCCGCATGCAGCGCGTCGACGAGGGCCAGGACTTCACCGCCGTCGTCGACTACTCGCACAAGCCCGCCGCCGTCGCGCTCGCGCTGGACGCCGTGCGCGCCAAGACCGACGGCCGGGTGATCATCGTGCTCGGCTGCGGTGGTGACCGCGACCGGGCCAAGCGCCCGCTGATGGGCGAGGCCGCCGCGCAACGAGCCGACGTGTTGATCATCACCGATGACAACCCGAGGAGCGAAGACGCGTCTTCTATTCGGGCCGCCATGCTCGAAGGAGCCCTCGCCACCGAGAACCGCGGCGAGGTGCTGGAGATCGGCGACCGGAAGCTCGCGATCGAAAAGGCCGTCGAGCTGGCACATCCGGGCGATGTCGTCGTGGTGGCGGGCAAGGGACACGAGACGGGACAGGAGATCGCCGGCGTGATCCACCCGTTCTCGGACGTCGAGACGCTGACCGCCGCGATCAGAAAGGCGCACCGTTGATCGCACTCACGCTCGCCGAGATCGCTGAGATCGTCGGCGGACGGTTGCACGCAACCGATGGCAGCCCGGTGATCACCGGCTCCATCGAGTTCGACACCCGCGAGGTCACCGAGGGCGGACTCTTCCTGGCGCTGCCGGGTGAACGCGTGGACGGCCACGACTTCGCCGCCCAGGCCGTCGCCAGTGGTGCCGCCGGCGTGCTGGCCGGCCGCGAGGTCGACGCTCCCGCGGTGATCGCACCGCCGGTGGAGACCAAGCACGCCAACGCTTACGTGCTCGCGGGCGACAAGAACGGCGAGGGCGCCGCGGTGCTGGCCGCGCTGGCCAAGCTCGCCCGGTACGTCACCGACCAGCTCAAGGACCTCACGATCGTCGGCATCACCGGCTCGGCGGGCAAGACGTCCACGAAGGACCTCATCGCCCAGGTGCTGAGCCCCACCGGCGAGACCATCGCGCCACCCGGTTCGTTCAACAACGAGCTCGGGCACCCGTGGACCGCGCTCAGGGCCACTGAGGCCACGAAGTTCCTCGTGCTGGAGCTGTCCGCGCGCGGGATCGGCCACATCGCGAACCTGTGCGAGATCGCCCCGCCGCGTTTCGGCGCGGTGCTGAACGTCGGCAGCGCGCACCTGAGCGAGTTCGGTTCCCGGGAAGGCATCGCGCAGGGCAAGGGCGAGCTGATCGAGTCGCTGCCCGAGGACGGCGTCGCGATCCTCAACGCCGACGACCCGCTGGTCGCGGGCATGGCGAGCCGCACGAAGGCCAAGGTGGTCCTGGTCGGGGAGAACCCGAAGGTGGACGTCCGGGCCGAGAACATCGAGCTGGACGAGCAGGCCCGCGCTTCGTTCACCCTGAAGACCGCCAAGGGAGACGCGCAGGTCAAGCTCGCGCTGAACGGCCCGCACCAGGTGGGCAACGCGCTGGTCGCCGCCGCGATCGCACTCGAGCTGGGTGCCACGCCGGAGGAAGTGGCGCAACGGCTCGGCGCGGCGGAACGGGTGTCCGCGCACCGCATGGTCATCACGGACCGGGCCGACGGCGTGACCGTGATCGACGACGCGTACAACGCGAACCCCGACTCGGTGCGGGCGGCGTTGAAGGCGCTCGCGACGATCTCGCGCGCCACCACGCCTGCCCGCCGCAGCTGGGCCGTCCTCGGCCCGATGGCGGAACTGGGCGACGACGCGGTGCGCGAGCACGACGAGATCGGCCGGCTCGCGGTGCGTCTGGACATCAGCAAGCTCGTCGTCATCGGTGACGCGGCCCGCGCGATGCACCAGGGTGCGCACCTGGAAGGATCTTGGGGAGAGGAATCCGTCCTGGTGCCGGACGCGGACGCGGCGATCGCGTTGCTGCGCGCGGAAATCCGGCCCGGTGACGTCGTGCTGGTCAAGGCATCCAACGCCTACCGCCTGTGGCGCATCGCCGAGGCCCTGCTGGAGGCAGGAACCAAGTGAAGAGCATCCTGATCGCGGCAGCGATCGCACTGGCAGTGTCGATCCTGCTGACGCCCTACCTGATCAAGATCTTCTCCCGTCAGGGCTTCGGCCAGGAGATCCGCGAGGACGGTCCACAGCACCACAAGACCAAGCGCGGCACGCCGACCATGGGTGGCCTCGCCATCCTGATCGCGATGTGGGCCGGTTACCTCGGCACGCACCTGGTGAACTCGATGTCGGCCTCGGCGTCCGAGCAGACCCCGTCGGCGTCCGGCCTGCTCGTGCTGATGCTGACCACGTCGCTGGGGCTCGTCGGCTTCCTCGACGACTTCATCAAGATCCGCAAGGCTCGCAACCTGGGCCTGAACAAGACCGCGAAGCTGGTCGGCCAGTTCATCGCGACGATCACGTTCGCGATCCTCGTGCTGCAGTTCCCGAACAAGGACGGCCTGACGCCCGCGTCGGTCAACCTGTCGTTCGTCCGCGACATCACCGTGGTCTCGTTCGGCGTCGTCGGGTTCATCGTCTTCTGTTACGGCATGGTCGCCGCCTGGTCGAACGCCGTGAACCTGACCGACGGCCTCGACGGCCTGGCCGGTGGCTCGTCGGCGATGGTGCTGGGCACCTACGTGGTGATCTCGTTCTGGCAGTTCCGCTACAACTGCTCCACCTTCGCCGTCGCCGGCTGCTACGACGTGCGCGACCCGCTGGACCTGGCGGTGGTCGCCTCCGCCGCGATGGCCGGCTGCATCGGCTTCCTCTGGTGGAACGCCGCCCCCGCCAAGATCTTCATGGGTGACACCGGCTCGCTCGCGTTGGGTGGCCTCGTCGCCGGTCTCGCGATCGCGACCCGCACCGAGCTGCTGATGATCGTCATCGGTGGTCTGTTCGTGGTCGAGGCCCTGTCGGTGGCGTTGCAGGTCGCGGTCTTCCGCACCTCACGACGGCGCCTGTTCCGCATGGCACCGTTCCACCACCACTTCGAGCTGGCCGGCTGGGCGGAGACCACGGTCATCATCCGGTTCTGGCTGATGGCGGGCATCTGCTGCATGTTCGGGCTCGGCGTGTTCTACAGCGAGTGGCTGACGGGCGGGTTCTGATGACGAAGCTGGCCGGTTCACGGGTACTGGTCGCCGGTGCTGGTGTGACCGGCCGGTCCGCCGCGGAGGCGTTGCTCGCGGCGGGCGCCGAGGTCGTGGTGACGGACTCGTCGCAGGAACGGCTGATGGCGCTGGAGACGTTGCTCGAAGGCGTGGAGCTGGTGCCCGGCCTGACGGAACCTCCAGCCGGAACCTCGCTGGTCGTCACGTCGCCGGGTTGGCAGCCGTCGAGCCCGCTGCTCGCGGCCGCCGCGTCGGCGGGCATCGAGGTGATCGGTGAGGTGGAGCTGGCGTGGCGGATGGCCGCCGAGCTGGCCGACCCGCCGGTGTGGCTCGCGGTGACCGGCACGAACGGCAAGACCACGACGGTCGGCATGCTGGAGTCGATCCTGCACGCGGCCGGTGCGGACGCCGTGGCCTGCGGAAACGTCGGCCTGCCCGTGGTGGACGCGTTGCTGGCGGGCCGCAGGGTGCTCGCCGTGGAGCTGTCGAGCTTCCAGCTGCACTGGGCGCCGTCGGTGCGCCCACAGGCCGGCGCGCTGCTCAACCTCGCGGAGGACCACCTCGACTGGCACGGCGGCATGCAGGCCTACGCGCAGGCGAAGGCCCAGGTCCTCACCGGTGACGTGGCGATCGGCTGGCTCGACGACGACCTCGTCGTGGACCTGCTGGAGGACGCTCCCGCCCGCGACCGCGTCGGCTTCACCCTGGACGAGCCGGAACCGGGCCAGCTCGGCGTCCGCGACGGCTGGCTGGTCGACCGCGCGTTCGCGGACGACGAGCCGTTGATCGAGGTCTCGAAGATCCGCCCCGCGGGCCCTCCCGGTATCGCCGACGCTCTGGCCGCCACGGCTCTGGCGCGTGCCTACGGTGTGCCGTCCGAGGCCGTGCGGGAGGGCCTGGAGGCGTTCGAACCCGCTGCTCACCGCGCCGTGCTCGTGACGGTCGACGCAACTGATATCCAATACATCAACGACTCGAAGGCGACGAATCCGCATGCCGCGGTGGCGTCGCTGCGGGCGTTCGACAACGTCGTGTGGATCGCGGGCGGCCTGCTCAAGGGCGCCTCGGTCGACGAAATGGTGCGTGCGGAATCCCACCGGCTGCGCGGGGCGGTGCTGATCGGTGCCGACCGCGCGGTGATCGCCGAAGCTCTTGCCCGGCACGCGCCGGACGTGCCGGTGCGGGTGCTCGACGTCGCCGACGAGGACGAGCCGATGGTCGCGGTCGTGCGGGCGGCGCAGGAGTTCGCGCAGCCGGGCGACACCGTGTTGCTGGCGCCCGCGGCGGCGTCGATGGACATGTTCACCGACTACGCACACCGCGGGCAGTCGTTCACGGAGGCCGTGAAGCGCCTGACAGGTGGCCGGTAGCCTTCGAAACAGGCGACACGCCCCAGGAATCCCCGTTCGAGCGCTTGACACAGGAGACGATGATCTGGTGACCGTCGTCGCCGACAAGCCGAAGAGCAAGCGCAAGGTTCGTCCCGCGGGCCGCGTCGCGTCGTTGCGCGGCGGCATGACCGCGTGGCTGAGCCGGCCGCTCGCGGACTTCCACCTCCTGCTGGCGATCTTCGGCATGCTCACCGTGCTGGGTCTGGTGATGGTGCTTTCGGCGTCGGCGCCGGGGCAGGTCGCCTCGGGTGTGTCGGCGTACAGCGTGTTCCAGAAGCAGCTCATCTACGTCTGCATCGGCTCGGTGTTGTTCTGGCTGGTGCTGCGGTTCCCGTTGCGGCGGCTGCGGCACCTGTCGACGGCCGCGATGGGTATCGGCGTGCTGTTGCTGGCGCTGGTGCTGACCCCGCTGGGCGACGTGCGTGGTGGTGCCCGGTCGTGGTTCACCGTCGGGCCGATCTCGTTTCAGCCGATCGAGGCCGTCAAACTCGCGTTGGCGTTGTGGGGCGCGCACGTCCTCGTCACCAAACGGGCGTTGCTGTCGCAGTACCGGCACCTGCTGGTGCCCGTCGTGCCGGTGGCGATGCTGGTGTTCGCGCTGGTCATGTTGCAGCCCGACCTCGGTGGCACGATCACGCTCGGCGTGGTGCTGATCAGCCTGCTGTGGTTCGTGGGCGCGCCCATGCGGTTGTTCGGCGTGATCGCCGGTGGTGCGGTGGCGGGTGCGGTCGTGCTCGCGATCGGTGCCGCGTACCGGCTTCAGCGCGTCACGACGTTCCTCAACCCCGACGCCGACCCGCTGGGTGCCGGTCTGCAGGCCCGGCAGGCGATGTTCGCGCTCGCCGAGGGCGGCCTGTTCGGCAAGGGGCTCGCGCAGGGCAGCTCGCAGTGGCGATATCTGCCCAACGTCGAGTCGGACTTCATCTTCGCCGTCATCGGCGAGGAGCTCGGGTTCGTCGGGTGCGCGCTGGTGCTGGCGCTGTTCGGCGGGCTCGCGTGGGTCGGGCTGCGGGTGGCCGCGCGCAACACCGACCCGTGGATCCGGATCGTGTCCGCGACGCTGACGGTGTGGCTCGTCGCGCAGGCCGCGATCAACATCGGGTACGTCGTGCGGCTGCTGCCCGTCACCGGCATCACGCTGCCGATGATCTCCTCCGGTGGCACCTCCGTCGTCACGACGATGGTCGTGTTCGGCATCCTCGCGAACTGCGCGCGGCACGAGCCCGACGCCGTCGCGGCGCTGCGTTCGCTCGGTCCCGGACGTGTCGGCGGGCTGCTCAAGCTGCCCGCGCCCGAGGCGTACCGGCCGCCGCCCAAGCGCAAGCCGGTCCGCCCGTCCACGCCTCCGCGGGCACCGGGACGGCGCACGCAGCAACTTCCAGTGGTCGACGAACGTCGTATGGCTGGGCGATCAGCTCCGCCCTCGGAGTACCGTCGCCGCGAAACGCGGCGGGTGAACCAGGGCCGTTCAGAGCAAGGCCGGTCGACCCGTGGTCGCGGGCGATACAACTGATTTGATCTCTCGGAGGAAGTCTTGACCGGGCACCCTGCCCCCAGTGGTCCGTGCGTCGTGGTCGCCGGCGGTGGCACCGCCGGACACATCGAGCCGGCACTGGCGCTGGCCGACGCGGTCATGCGGCTGCGACCGGACGCGCGTGTCGTCGCGCTCGGCACCGAACGCGGCCTGGAGAGCAAGATCGTGCCGGCGCGCGGCTACCCGCTGGAGCTGATCCCGCCGGTGCCGATGCCGCGCAAGCCGACGCTCGACCTGCTCAAGCTGCCGTTGAACGTGCGCGGCGCGGTGAAGCAGACGCGTGAGGTCCTCGAACGCGTCGGCGCGGACGTCGTCGTCGGGTTCGGCGGCTACGTGGCGCTGCCCGCGTACCTCGCCGCACGTGGCCGCGTGCCGATCGTGGTGCACGAGGCGAACGCCAAGGCCGGTCTCGCGAACAAGGTCGGCGCGAAGTTCGCCGAGCACGTCGCCGCGGCCGTGCCGGACTCCGGCCTGTCGGACGCGCAGATCATCGGCATCCCGCTGCGCCACTCGATCACGACGCTGAACCGCGCCGCGTTGCGCGACGAGGCCCGCCGGTTCTTCGGCCTGGACCCGCACGCGCCGACGCTGCTGGTGTTCGGCGGCTCGCAGGGCGCGCGCTCGATCAACGAGGCCGTGGCGCCCGTCGCGGCCGAGTTCGCTCGTGCGGGCGTCGGCGTGCTGCACGCGCACGGCCCGAAGAACACCCTTGCGGTGCAACAGGTTCCGGGCGCGCCCGCCTACGTGCCGGTGCCGTACCTGGAGCGGATGGACCTCGCGTACGCCGCCGCGGACGCCGTGCTGTGCCGTTCCGGCGCGATGACCGTCGCCGAGGTGTCGGCGGTCGGTCTGCCCGCGATCTTCGTGCCGCTGCCTCACGGCAACGGTGAGCAGGCCCTCAACGCCGGCCCGGTCGTCTCCGCGGGCGGTGGCCTGCTGGTGCCGGACGAGGAGCTCACGCCGCAGAAGGTGGCGTCGCTGGTCGTGCCGCTGCTGGCCGACCGCGCCCGCCTCGCCGCGATGTCGCAGGCGACCCTGAGCACCGGCCGTCGCGAGGCCGACGAGGTCCTCGCCCGCACAGTCCTGGAGGTGATCAAGAAGTGAGCCTGGAGCGCGTTCACCTCGTGGGCATCGGTGGTGCCGGCATGAGCGGCATCGCCCGGATCTTGTTGGCGCGTGGTGCGCAGGTGTCCGGATCGGACGCGAAGGACTCGCGGACCGTGCTGGCCCTGCGTGCCCAGGGCGCGCGGATCGCCGTCGGTCACGACGCGTCGAACCTGGACCAGCTCGTCGGTGGTCCGACCGAGGTCGTGGTGTCGACCGCGATCAAGGAGTCGAACCCGGAGTACGCGGCGGCCCGCGAGCGCGGCGTGACGGTACTGCGGCGTGCCGAAGCGCTGGCCGCGTTGATGGAAGACCACCGTGTCGTGTGTGTTGCAGGTACGCACGGCAAGACGTCGACCACGTCGATGCTGACCGTTGCGTTGCAGCACTGCCGGTTGGACCCGTCGTTCGCGATCGGTGGTGACCTGAACGAGTCCGGCGCCAACGCCCACCAGGGCACCGGTGGCGTGTTCGTGGCGGAGGCGGACGAGTCCGACGGCTCGTTCCTGTTCTTCTCGCCGTCGGTCGCCGTCGTGACGAACGTCGAGGCGGACCACCTCGACCACCACGGCACCGTTGAGGCTTACACAGCTGTGTTCGACTCGTTCCTGGAACGGATCGCGCCCGGCGGTGTGCTGGTGTCCTGTGTGGACGACCCCGGTGCTGCCCGCCTGATCGCGGAGGCTCGCGCGCGCGGAATCCGTGTGCGCGAGTACGGCCGGACTGCGACCGACGCGCGCATTGTCGACTACAAGCCGTTCGAGTCCGGTGGCTTGGCTTCGGTCGAGATCGACGGTGTCGCTGTCGAGGTCCGCGTTGCGGTGCCGGGTGAGCACATGGCGTTGAACGCCGTGGCTGCTCTCTTGGCAGGCCTGGAGCTCGGCGCGGACCAGACCGGGATGCTCGAGGGTCTGGCGGCGTTCGGTGGCGTGCGGCGGCGGTTCGAGTTCAAGGGCCGTGCCGGTGGCGTGTCGGTGTACGACGACTACGCGCACCACCCGACCGAGGTCGACGCACAGCTGCGTGCCGCGCGTCCGGTCGCGGCCGCGGGTCGTGTCGTCGTGGTGTTCCAGCCGCACCTGTACTCACGCACCCGCACGTTCGCCACGGAGTTCGCCGCCGCGTTGTCGCTGGCGGACGAGGTCGTGGTGCTGGACGTGTACGGCGCCCGCGAGGAGCCGGAGCCGGGCGTGACCGGTGGGCTGATCGCCGACCAGGTGACGGCGTCCGTGCACTACGAGCCGTCGTTCGACCGGGTGCCGGCGCTGGTGGCGTCGCTGGTGAGGGAGGGCGACCTGGTCGTCACCATGGGCGCGGGCGACGTGACGATGCTCGGCCCCGAGATCGTCAGCGCGCTGTCGAGCGAAGAGCAGGCATGAGCGCCCCGGTTCGCGGCAGGTCCACGCGAGTACGCCCCGCCTCGAACCGGCGGCAGAAGAGCGCGGAGTACCGGGCGCGGCGCAGGGTGATCGTGCGCCGCCGCCTGGTCGCTCTGCTGACGTTGCTTTCCGTGGTGGGCCTGACCTACTGCGTGTTCTTCACGCCGTTGCTCGGCGTGCACCAGGTGGACGTGCGCGGCTCGGTGGTGCTGACCGACGACGAGGTCCGCACCGCCGCGGCGATCGAACCGGGCTCACCCCTGGTCCGGCTGGACCTCATCGGCATCCACGACCGGGTGGCCGCCCTGCCGCGCGTCGCCGCGGTGGAGGTGGAACGCCAGCTCCCCGGCACGGTCCGGCTGCTGATCACCGAACGCGTCCCCGTCGGCTCGGTGAAGCTGCCCGACGGCTTCCACCTGGTCGACGCGACCGGCAAGGACTACGCCGTCCTCCCGACGGCGGCACCCGGCGTGCCGGAACTGGTGCTCGCCGCGCCGTCGTCCGCGGACCCGGCCACTCGCGCCGTGGTCGGGGTCGTGAACGAGCTGCCGGAGAAGCTGCGGCCCGACGTGGTGCAGGTGTCGGCGACCTCCGGCGCGGACGTGAAGGTGACACTGACGGGGAACCGCGTGGTGAAGTGGGGCAGCGCCGACGAGACGCCGCGCAAGGCGGCCGTGCTCCTGGTGATGCTGACGCGGCCGGGGCTGGCGTTCGACGTGTCGGCGCCGGACCTGCCGACGGTGTCCTAGCCGAGCGTGAGGCGCCGTTCGCTGCTCGATGCGTCTCACACCGCGAAAGCGAAGAAGCAGCCTCGTACCGGCAGGGCACGGTCGTGCTGCCGTCGACGGACAACATGTCGGGGCGCCTCACCGCCCTGAAGCGAACCCGAATCCGGTACCGCCCGCCGCGAGATCCTTCGATCGAGGGCGAACTGGACGCGCCGACCACCCTGGAGTCGGCGCGTCGGCTCACGGCCGCGGTGCGGGCGGCCGGGACGGCGTCGGCAGCCTGCGGAGGCGGCGGGGGAACCGGGGAACCGGTTGGGAGCACACGGAATCTCTCCTGAGTTCGCGCGCTAGCCGTTCGGCCTCAGCCGTGCCGTCGCCACTCGCACGAACAGGCTGCCCAACCTGCTCGTCACGAGTTCCAACACGATCGCCTCGATGACGAGCGAACGCACGGATGCGGGTGCGGGTGCCAAGACGTGCCTCCTGGTGATGAACGACTAGCGTGTTCATCGGACTGCTCCGCACGGCATTAGCCGCATTGGTCGTTGTCACCCGAAGGAAGTACTCATGGCGGACCACGTCGTGGTGGTGGGCGCCGGTCTCGCCGGACTGTCGGCCGCGTTGCACCTGCAGGGCAGCGGGCGGCGGGTCACCGTGCTCGAAAAGGCCGACGTGCCAGGCGGTCGCGCCGGGACGGTTCAGGTCGGCGGGTTCGTCGCGGACAGCGGGCCCACGGTGCTCACGATGCCCGAGTACCTCGACGAGGCGTTCGGTGCGGTGGGGGAGCGGCTGGCTGACTGGCTGACGCTCGACCGGGTCGATCCGGCCTATCACGCGAGGTTCGCGGACGGGTCGCGGATCCACGTGCACACGGACGCCGGTGCGATGGAGGACGAGGTCCGCACCGTTTGCGGAGCAAGGGAAGCGGCCGGGTACCGGGAGCTGCGGCGGTGGCTGGGCGAGTTGTACGCGGTGCAGCGCGAGCACTTCATCGGGGCGAACTTCGACTCGCCGTTCAACCTGGTGAGGCCGGAGTTGCTGAGGCTCGCGCGGCTCGGCGGGTTCGGCCGGCTGGAGCCGCAGTTGCGGCGGTTCATCAAGGACGAGCGGTTGATCCGGCTGTTCTCGTTCCAGGCGTTGTACGCGGGTGTGCCCCCGCAGCACGCTCTCGCGGCGTACGCGGTCATCGCGTACATGGACACCATCGCCGGTGTGTATTACCCGCGCGGTGGAATGCATGCGGTGCCTCAAGCGTTGTCGAAGGCTGCTGAGAAGCACGGTGCGGAGTTCCGTTGGGGGACAACGGTCACACGGTTGGAGTGGAGCGGTGCGCGCGTCACGGCCGTGCACACCGCAGAGGAGCGCATCACGTGCGACGCGGTGGTACTGGCGTGTGAGTTGCCTGACGCGTACGGGTTGTTGGGGAAACGGCCGCAGAGAGTGCTCAAGCACCGTTGGTCGCCATCGGCCGTGGTGTTGCACGCCGCGACGGACCGCACGTGGGACTTGGGACACCACAACATCCTGTTCGGCAACGCCTGGAGCGCGACCTTCGACGAGATCGTCCACAAGGGACGGTTGATGTCGGATCCGTCACTGCTCGTCACGCAGGCGCAGGACGGGCTGCACTACGTGCTGGCGCCGTGTCCGAACCTGCGCACGAGCACGATCGACTGGCAGCGCGTCGGACCCCGATACCGCGACGAGCTCGTTGCCGCGCTGGAGAAGCGCGGTCTCGGCGGCTTCGGCGCGGCGATCCGGGACGAGCTCCTCGTCACGCCGCTGGACTGGGGAAACGCGGCGGGCACGCCGTTCGGGCTCGCGCACACGTTCGCGCAGACCGGGCCCTTCCGGCCGCGCAACGTCGTCAAGGGCGCGGAGAACGTGGCGTTGGCCGGAGCCGGCACCACGCCGGGAGTCGGTGTGCCGCCGGTGCTGATCTCTGGACGGCTCGCGGCCCAGCGGATAAATGCGGTGCGGTGACGAAGACGCTCATGCAGGCTGCGCCGCATGACACGTACTGCACCACCACTGGTCGCCGACGAGCGTGCGACCTACACGGCCCTGCTGGACTATCTGCGCGCCACGATCGAGATGAAAGTCGACGGTCTGCGCGATGACGACGCAACGCGCGCGGTGCTGCCGTCGAAGCTGACGACCGCGGCAGGCGTGGTGAAACACGTGCTGTGGATGGAGCACCATTGGTTCGAGGTGGTGCTTGCCGGACGTGAGTCGCGCGCGCCGTACACGATGGAAGATCCCGACGCGGACTGGCGCGTCGAAGAAGACGAGACGCTCGCGGGCCTGCTCGACGGTTACCGGCAGCAGTGCGAGATCAGCCGCCGGCTGCTGCCCGAGGACCTGGACCGGGTCGTGCCCTTCCGGGGCGACCGGACGGTCTCGGCCCGATGGGTGCTCGCGCACGTCATCGAGGAGACCGCCCGGCACGCCGGTCATCTGGACGTGGTCCGGGAACTGCTGGACGGGACCACCGGCGACTAGGCAGCCGTGACGTGCCAGATCTGCACGCTCATGAACGTCGGCGGGAACTCGGCGGCCGCCCACACGTTGTTGTCACCGGGTGTGAGCACGCGCTCGCCCGACCGGACGCGGAACGCGCCGGTGACGCTGCGGTCGAGCTTCCAGGTCTGGCCCGCGTCGAGGGCGTCGCACTCGGCCAGCGCGTCGACGACCACCTCGGCGCCGTCCTCCGCGTGCAGGCACTTGCCGTTCGCCAGGCTGCGCAGCGCGGTGCCGCCGTCGGCGAGCTCGATCCGCTGGAACTTCTGCGCGGCCACGTCGGCGCAGGGCGTCGGCTTGGGCACGGACCTGTCGTCGACGGTGAGGCAGCCGAAGCCGAGCGCGACCGCCTCGATCCGCACCACCTGTCCCGCGGTGTCGGCGGGCGGCGTCGTCGTGCCGACCTGCCGCACCCGCCAGCGCTGGCGGTCCGAGTCGGCGAACCGCGCCATCCACAGGGAGCTGTGCTGGTTCTCGACGTACTCGCTGCCGTACTTGATCCGCACCGTGCCGTCCGCGTCCGGGACCAGCTCCGCCTGCTGGTACACGGACCTGTCGTCGCACCAGAAGTTGTTGACGCTGGCACCGGCCTCCAGGCAGTCGCGCGACGTGGTGCTGCGCAAGATGACCTTTCCACCGTTCGCTGGGATCTGCTCCCAGCGCTGCGCGGGAGCCTCCGTGCAGCTCCTGAGCACCGGCCTCGGCCAGTCCGGTGCGGCTTCGACCTGAAGCTGCGCGCACGTGCCGTCGAACGCGCTCACGATCTCGACGACCGGATTCCCCTCCGCCGCACTCGCGGGTGCGACCGTCACCGTCCCCAGAGCGATCGCGGCCAGCGCGACGCTCAGCACCTTCGTCCTCATCAGGCCGCCACCAGTTCCCAGAGCTGCCAGGTGTTGGTCTCGCGCTGCCGCGGGTAGGCGAACACCCGGTCGGAGCTCGGCGTCAGGTAGTGGTCACCGGTGAACAGCCGGGCCGCGCCGGTCTTCGTCGGTTCGATCGTCCAGTGGTGCCGGGTGGTGTCGGCCGCGCAGTCGGCCAGCACCTCGATCCGCGTGGGCGACTGCTCGTTCTGGGCGATGCACTTGCCGTTGGCGAGGCTGCGCAGGGCCGTCGTGCCGTCAGCGAGCTCGATCCGCTGGAACTTCTGGTAGTCCGTCTTCCCGCACGGCAGTGACAGCGTCATGAGCCCGCCGTCGCTCGTGGTGTACATGCAGCCGTAGGTCGAGTCGACGGACTTGATCTGCACGATCTGGCCCTTGGTGTCGGCGGGCGGCGTCATCGTGCCGGTCACGCGCACCTGCCAGAGCTCCTCGGCGGGGTTGCTGCCGAAGGTCGGGAACCAGATCTCGCGCGAACCGTTGCCGAAGGTGAGTCCGGTCATGTACACCGCGCCGAACTTGACCCGCACGGCACCAGACGCGTCCGGCACCAGTTCGGCGAACATGTCGGCGCCCTCGTCGTCACACCAGTAGCTGCCGAACTTCGTGCTCACGCACTCGGTGGTCGCGAGGTTGCGCAGCAGGTGTCTGCCGCCGCCCACCGCGATCTGCTCCCAGCGCTGGTTGTTCGCACCGGTGCAGGCCCCGACGCCGGGACCGGCGTGCGGGTCCTGAGTGTCGGGCTGCAGGCAGTCACCGTGCGCGACGCTCCTGATCTCGATGATGTCGTTCCCGGTCGCGGCGCCCGCGGGCGCCACCGTCACTGCCCCCAGAGCGATCGCGGCCAGCGCGACGCTCAGCATCTTCATCCCCATCTACCGACAGTAGCCAGTGATCACCTGGAAAAGGGGTGGAACTGACGAAGGTGTGGGCGAGACGATCTCTGATTCGAGGTCCGACTACGCTTACGGTGCGCCGTGCTCAGCACCGTGCGGACTGCTTGACGGCACGACCGGGGAGTAGTAGCGCACAGTGTTGGGACTCTGCGGCGTGGCTGCTGGACCGACGCACCGCCGGTGCTTACCGTCCAGCAGGAACATATGGGGTTGACATAACTCTGGACCTCGAGGAGAGGTTGAGAGTTTCAATCCGGGTGCATCACCACCCAGCACCACAGCACGGACCACGATCAGGAAGGCGGATCCGATGACGCCCCCGCACAACTACCTCGCGGTGATCAAGGTCGTCGGCATCGGTGGTGGCGGCGTCAACGCCGTCAACCGCATGATCGAGGTCGGGCTCAAGGGCGTCGAGTTCATCGCGGTGAACACCGACGCACAGGCCTTGCTGATGTCTGATGCCGACGTCAAGCTCGACATCGGCAGGGAGCTCACCCGCGGCCTCGGTGCCGGCGCGAACCCCGAGGTCGGGCACAAGGCCGCCGAAGACCACCGCGAGGAGATCGAGGAGGTCCTCAAGGGGGCCGACATGGTCTTCGTGACCGCCGGCGAGGGCGGCGGCACGGGCACCGGCGGCGCGCCGGTGGTGGCCTCGATCGCCCGCAAGCTCGGCGCACTCACCATCGGCGTCGTGACGCGCCCGTTCTCGTTCGAGGGCAAGCGCCGCGCCAAGCAGGCCGAGGACGGCATCCAGGCCCTGCGCAACGAGTGCGACACGCTGATCGTCATCCCCAACGACCGACTGCTCCAGCTGGGTGACATCGGTGTCAGCCTGATGGACGCGTTCCGCTCGGCCGACGAGGTGCTCCTCTCCGGTGTCCAGGGCATCACCGACCTGATCACGACCCCCGGTCTGATCAACCTGGACTTCGCCGACGTCAAGTCGGTCATGTCCGGCGCGGGTTCGGCGTTGATGGGCATCGGCTCGGCCCGAGGCGAGGGCCGAGCGGTCCAGGCCGCGCAGAAGGCGATCAACTCGCCGCTGCTCGAGGCCTCGATGGAGGGCGCGCACGGCGTGCTGCTGTCGATCGCCGGTGGCTCCGACCTGGGCCTGTTCGAGATCAACGAGTCCGCGTCGCTGGTCCAGGAGGCCGCGCACCCGGACGCCAACATCATCTTCGGTACGGTCATCGACGACTCGCTGGGCGACGAGGTCCGCGTGACGGTGATCGCGGCCGGGTTCGACGGTGGCGGCCCGACCCACAAGAAGCTGGAGCCGACGGCGTTGTCGTCGCCGCCGCGGACGGCTTCCGGGCCGATCGCGTCCGCTTCCGCTGTGCCGGCCGCGCATGTTCCGCCGGCGGTTCAGGCGCCTCCGCCGGTCGTTCAGGCGCCGGTTTCGCAGCCGGTCTCCCAGCCTGTTTCGCAGACGCCGGTTCCGCCGGTTCCGCAGCCTGAGGTTCGGCAGGCTCCGCCGGCCACCACGGTGCCGCCGCAGCCTTCGCCGGGGAACGGGTACGTGCCGTCTGTGCCTCGGTCGTTGTCGCAGAACGGGTCGTTGCCTTCTCGGCCGGTGCCCGTTACGGACGACCCGGACGATGAGGTGGACGTGCCGCCGTTCATGCGGCGGTGAGGTTTGGGCCTTTCGTTAGGTCTCGATCTTGTCGGACCCCCTGAGTAGCGTTTGGGCTCAGGGGGTCCTGCTTTTGAGGGGACGCCTGCGGTCGCTTGCGGTTTTGGGGTGTCGCGCGGGGTTGCGTTGGTTGTCTCCCTGTTGCGTTGGCGGCAGCCGGTTTCGTGTTCGTGCGTGGTCGTTTTGCGATTTGACCTTGCGGGTGCGTGCGTGGG
Organism: Lentzea aerocolonigenes; assembly: GCF_000974445.1. GTDB lineage: Bacteria > Actinomycetota > Actinomycetes > Mycobacteriales > Pseudonocardiaceae > Lentzea > Lentzea aerocolonigenes. The sequence goes on along the minus strand of NZ_BBOJ01000020.1, from coordinate 800 downwards.
CTGAGGGCTCTGCCCTCAGACTCCCGACACTCCCAAAAGAGCCCTCCAGCGCCGTCTGCGGGTTGATGGCACGCCTGTTGCTCTTGGCGGCTTGCGGTTGCGTTGGTGGTTGCGTTTGCGGTGTGGCTCCCCCGTCTAGCGCTCCGCAGCGGGCCACACCCGAGGGGTCAGGTCAAGTCGACGAAAAAGCGTGTCGACTTGACCTGACCCCTCGGGCGCGGCAAGGGCAGAGGAGCGCTAGACGGGGGAGCCACACCGCCGGGTCGCGTTGGCAGGGCGGTTGGGTCGCCTCGGCTAATGAGTGCTGAGTCGGCCGTCTGGCAGGCTCGGCCTGTGGCCGCTGGTGGGTGAGCACTCTGTCTCGGATGGAGTTGTTGAGTTCTTGGCGAAGACCGTGCCCTCACCAGTTGCCGGGAGAACGTGATCGCTGCTGGGATGTCGTGCCTGCCGATGGTGGCGTGAGCACTGTTCATTAGCTTGCCGACAAGTTCTCCCTGGGCCGCTGGCGTCGAGTGGGCGAGTGGGAGTGCGGATGTTGTTGCTGGTCGGTGATGACTGGGCCGAGGATCACCACGATGTCGAGTTGATGGACGCCGACGGGCGCAGGCTGGTCAAGGCCCGGTTGCCCGAGGGTGTGGCCGGGATGGCGCGGCTGCACGCGTTGATCGCCGAGCACACCGGTCAGGCCGATCCTGAGGATGTCGAGGTCCGGGTCGGGATCGAGACCGATCGTGGTCCGTGGGTGCGGGCGCTGGTCGCGGCCGGATACACGGTGTTCGCGATCAATCCGATGTCGGTGG
>NZ_BBOJ01000021.1 GCF_000974445.1 Lentzea aerocolonigenes | reverse complement strand
GTTTGAACGACAACCTCTTCGCGGCATCCGGGTCAGGGGCGCGGGCCAGCAGCTCCAGCGTGTCCGGCGCGTCCAGATCCGTGAAAGCCACCAGCGCGGCCGGGAAATAGTCACGCAACGCGTGCCGCAACCGCTGGGTGTGCCGGGTGTTCTCCCAGATCAGGGTCTTGTGGGTCCGCGCGAGCATCTTGATCGCCTCGACCTGCGCACTGTCACCGGCAACAGTGCGCAGCTGATGCGCCTCGGTGCGCACCACATCGGCCAGCACGTGCGCGTCGGCCGGATCGCTCTTCGCGCCCGAGACCCGGTGCCGGTCCCGGAACCGGGCCACCGACATCGGATTGATCGCGAACACCGTGTATCCGGCCGCGACCAGCGCCCGCACCCACGGACCACGATCGGTCTCGATCCCGACCCGGACCTCGACATCCTCAGGATCGGCCTGACCGGTGTGCTCGGCGATCAACGCGTGCAGCCGCGCCATCCCGGCCACACCCTCGGGCAACCGGGCCTTGACCAGCCTGCGCCCGTCGGCGTCCATCAACTCGACATCGTGGTGATCCTCGGCCCAGTCATCACCGACCAGCAACAACATCCGCACTCCCACTCGCCCACTCGACGCCAGCGGCCCAGGGAGAACTTGTCGGCAAGCTAATGAACAGTGCTCACGCCACCATCGGCAGGCACGACATCCCAGCAGCGATCACGTTCTCCCGGCAACTGGTGAGGGCACGGTCTTCGCCAAGAACTCAACAACTCCATCCGAGACAGAGTGCTCACCCACCAGCGGCCACAGGCCGAGCCTGCCAGACGGCCGACTCAGCACTCATTAGCCGAGCACGGGTATGGGCGGGAGCTGCAACGCCGACATGCAGTGGGGGGAGCTGTCGATTGCGCTGCTCGGGCCGGGATCCGGGCGGAAGTCGAATGCGCGGCACTTCGTGGACGTGTGGAACGGCGATCGCGGTTCCGCCGGCTACTTCCAGCGGTCGATCCTGCTGGACCGCTACTACGCCACCACGGTGATCAGCGGTGAGGTCAACGAGTCCTGCGCGGTCACCGTGGACACCGGGTCCGAACTGCCCTTCGAGGTGCGGGCCAGGATGGACTTCGACGAGAGCATGGCGTTGGCGAAGCAGGACGTGGACCAGCCGATCGACCGGGCCCTGCGGGAGTACTGCCCCGCGGCCAAGGAGATCGCGGAGAAGCTGCTGCCGCTGATCGACGAGAACGGCGGCAGCCGGGCGAACTAGCTCAAGCTAGCCGGCGTCGCGGCGCTGCAGGCGGAACAGCGCGAAACCCAGCAGCGACAGCCACAGCACCAGCGAGCTGATGGTCTGCGCCCACCCCGTGCCGAGCCCGGCCAGGTGCCAGGCGGCCTCGAGCGGGTAGATCAGGCCGAACACCTCCGGCACGGCCATCCGCGCCACCATCAGGATCGGCACCACGATGAAGAACACGGTCAGCGACCCGCCCGTGTTCGGCACCAGCAGGGAGATGATCAGCGCGGTGAGCAGCACCAGCGCGGTCCCCAGCATGGTCACGCCGAGCACCCAGCCGAGGCGCATGCCCAGCAGGTAGTTGTGGTGGAGGCCGTCGGCGGTGGACTTGATCAGGAGCGGGAACATGATGAACGTGACGAGCGTGCACACCAGCCACACCGCGGCGAGAACCGTGCCCTGCGCCAGGAAGTAGCGCATGCGGGAGGGCTGCACCAGCAACGTCGGCTGCACGCTCTTGTACTGCCACTCGCCGGCGACGAGCTTGATCACCGTCGCGAACACCAGCAGCAGGCCGAGTCGGACGACGATGAGCAGCGGGCCGATCTGCTTGCCCGCGCTGGCCAGGTTGGTCTGGGTCAGCGTGAACAGCAGCATCAGGCCGACCAGGAAGACCGGGGCGAAGGCGAGCACGAGCTTGTCCGAACGCGTGCCGACGAGCTTGCGCAGCTCGACGGCCACAAGCCGCCAGAACGGTGATCGCCCGGCCGCTCGCTGGACCGGCGGCGTGTACACCTGGGTCATGCCCTGCTCCCCGAAGTCAGGCGGAAGAACAGGTCTTCCAGGCTCATCTGCTCCTCGCGCAGCCCGAGCAGCGGAAGGCCCGCGGCGAAGGTGACGTCCGAGACGCGCTCGACGGGTGCGTGCGCGGCGATGAAGCCGTCCGGTGCGGGCTGGATGGCGACGCCGCCCCGTTGCAACACCTCGGCGAGCTTGTTCGTGTCGCGAGCACGCACGAGCGAGCGGGAAGACGTCGTCAGAGTCGCAAGTGGACCGTCCGCCACGATGCGTCCGTTGCCGATCACGAGCACCCGGTCGGCCGTCTGGTCCACTTCGGACAGGACGTGGCTCGATAGCAGCACCGTGCCACCGCGGGAAGCGTGCCCGCGCAACAGGGTCCGCACCGCGCGGATGCCTTCCGGGTCGAGGCCGTTGATGGGCTCGTCGAGCACGAGCAGCGGTGGATTCGTGAGCAGGGCGTGTGCGATGCCGAGGCGCTGCCGCATGCCGAGGCTGTACTTGCCGATCTTGCGCGAGCCGGCGTCGGCCAGGCCCAGCATCTCCAGCACCTCGTCCGCTCGACGGCCCGGCACGCCGGCCAGCGTGGCGGCCATGCGCAGGTGGCCGCGGCCGCTCCGGCCAGGATGGACGGCCGCCGCGTCGAGGAGCACCCCGGCCACGTGGGACGGGTTGGGCCACGCGGTGAACGGGCGGCCCGCCACCATTGCCTGGCCGTGGTCGGGCCTGGTCAGCCCGGTGATCATCCTCAGGGTCGTCGACTTGCCCGCGCCGTTGGGCCCGAGGAAGGCCGTCACGGTGCCGGGTTGCAGCTCGAAACCCACCTGGTCGACGACCCGGCGTCCCTCGTACGCCTTCGTCAGCCCCCACGCTGTCAGCACGCACACACGGTAGCGGCCGTGACTGTCCGTCGCGGGCCGAATCGTCAGGAATTCCCGCAATGGTGTTGCCACACGGGGTGCGCGTGGTGCTGACCTGTGAGCCCTTCCACAGGGGCGGTGCGCTGCCGTCGACGCGGCGGTGGACGACGGCGGCGGCCCGGCGCGGGCGAGTCGCTCGTGCCGGGCCGCCGTGTGTGTCTGGCGGTCAACACCGTCCAGAATGGAGTCCCGGCGTGTCAGGTGCGTGGTGCGGCAGTGGTCAGTCGATGAGAACGACGGTGTAGTCCAGGGTGACGCCGCTCGCGGTGTAGGTCGCCGTCTGGCCGTTGCGGCAGTACGAGACGAACGTGTTGCCGGTTCGGCTGGTTCCGCCGACGGCCTGCACCACGGGGCGCACGTCCGAGCCTTCCGGCAGGTCGGTCGCGGTGAGGTCGACCACCCGCCACTGGTTGATCGGGTAGTTGTCGGTCTCGGGGGAGAGTCCTCCGGTGCGGGTCGTGACGCGGAACGACAGGACGAAGCCCGCGTTGTTCACCACGGCCACCTTCTGCACGCAGGGTGCGGCAGCGGTCTCGGCTGCCGATGCCGATGGGGGTGCGACCAGTGCTCCGGTCAGTGCGGCCACGGCGCCTGCGAGGGCAAGACTCCTGAAGGACTTGTTGACTGGCAACAGAACGTACCTCTCTGCTCGCTCCTGGGATTTCGGCGGAAGATGATCCGCTGCGAGGGCCGGGTTTCCGCTGCCCCGCGTGGACAAACAGGAACGCTTGCGAGACAAGGGAATTTCGGCCAACCGGTGGCACTGTCTGCTGCGGGTGTTTCGTCAAGTTGCGTGACGCGAAGGCGTGCATCGGCCCAAGTGGACGGTCGCGACCCGGCGCGCACCGGCGAGCCGCGGCGGCCCTCGGTGTGATCGGGTCCATCACGATGCACCGCACGTCGATCTCGCCGCGCAGGGTGGAAGAACTGCTGCCGGCGTCCGACCTGCGAGTGGCGGCGACCGACCTGGCAGCCGCTGCCGAAGCGCGCACCGCGTCGAACTCCCCGCGCGGCCCGTGCCCCGCACTCATCGCGCCGAGATCCTCGCGGCCGCCATCCCGCTGGGGTCGAGGCGGGACGGCCCTGCTCACCGCGATGCCGTTGACGCTGTGTGACGCCTTCCTCGTTTCTGATGGCGTCATCAGAAACTGCTTGACTGATGACGTCAACGCAACTGATGATGTCATCAGTTACTGGAAGGAGCCGCCCGTGATCGACCACCGCGATCCGCACACCGGCTTGCACAGCGAGCGCGGCGCGCTCTCCGGGGAACACCGGGGGCGCGCCGCGAACCCGGTCGTCAAAGTGCAGGACCTGGCCTGGCTGGAGTTCGTGAAGCCCGACCTGAAGCGCGCGGAGGTCTTCGCGGGCGCGTTCGGGTTCGCCACGTCGTTGCGCACCGAGCACGAGCTGCACCTGCGCGGCACCGACGAGGGAGCGCCGTGCGTGATCATCCGCAAGGGGCCGCGGTCGGCGTTTCTCGGTCCGGCGTTCCGGGCGGCCGAGTCGAGCGACGTGCTGCGACTGGCCGAGGCCACCGGGCACCGGGTCACCGAGCTGCCGGAGACCCTGGGTGGGCTCACTGTCGACCTCCTCGACCCGAGCGGCCTGCGAGTGCGGGTCGTCTCCGGCGCCGACGACCTGCCCGCGTTACCGGCTCAGGCTCCGCACACGTTCAACTTCGGCCACGAGGCTCGGCGCACCAACGCCACGCAACGTCCGCTGCGGGAGCCCGCGCGGGTGCAGCGGCTGGGGCACGTCGTGCTGCAGACGACGACGTACCGGCAGACGCTGGACTGGTACCTGAAGCACCTCGGGCTGATCGTCAGCGACTTCCTGTACTACCCGGGACAGCGCGAGCGCGGCCCGGTGATGAGCTTCATCCGCTGCGACCGCGGCGCCACCCCCGCCGACCACCACACGCTGGCGCTGGCGCTCGGGCCGGCGAACCGGTACGTGCACTCGGCCTACCAGGTCGCCGACCTCGACGCGCTGGCCGCGGGCGGGGAGTATCTGCACGATCACGGCTACCAGCGCTCGTGGGGCATCGGCCGGCACATCCAGGGCAGTCAGATCTTCGACTACTGGCGCGACCCGGACGGGTTCCTGGTCGAGCACTTCAGCGACGGCGACCTGTTCGACTGCACCCTCGAGCCGGGCTGGGCCCCGATGACCGCCTCCGGTCTCGCGCAGTGGGGGCCGCCCGCCACCGCCGACTTCCTCGGCGTCAAGCCGGGCAAGGAGTCGCTGCGCGAGCTGCGCACGGTGTTCTCCGCACTGCGCGACGACAACGAGTTCGACCTCCGCCGCCTGCTGGGCCTGATGAAGGCCGCCCGCACGTGACCGCGGCCAAGCCCGCCCGTTTCCAGGAGATCCTTTGAGCACGTCGATTCTGCGCACCGCCGACGCCTGGTACGTCACCACGGCCGGCGGCGCCGTGAAGATCAGCACCGCGGCCACGACCACCGGTGAGCTGCTGGCCGACCGTGAGGCCGTCGCGTCCGCCGCCGCGGGCGCGGCCACTGACCGCGTCGAGGACCTCGCGCTGGTCTCGCCGGTCACCGCGCCCTGCCGGGTCGTCGCCCAGATGACCAACTTCGCCTCGCACGTCACGGATGCCGGGATGGACCCGGAGACCGTGCCGCTGACGTTCTTCCGCAAGACGTCCGGGTCGATCAGCGGTCCGGTCGACGACGTGGTGAAACCGGCGCACGTGCGGCTGCTCGACTACGAGGTCGAGATCGGGCTGGTGATCGGCCGCGCGCTGCCGGTGGGCACCGAGGTCACCGAGGCGAACCTGCACGAGTTCGTGGCGGGTCTGGTCGTGACCAACGACGTGTCCGCTCGCGACGTCCAGCTGCCCCAGACACAGTTCTACGAGGCCAAGTCGTATCCGACCTTCACCCCGGTCGGTCCCAGGCTGGTGCTGCTCGACGCCGGTGAGCTCAGGCGGTTCACCGACCTGCGGCTGACGCTGTCGGTGAACGGTGAGTCCCGGCAGGACTCGGTCGTCGGCAGCGACATGATCTACCGGCCGGTGGAGGCGTTGCGCGCGTTGACCAGGTTCCAGCGGCTGGACGCCGGTGATCTCGTCCTGACCGGGACCCCGGTCGGCACCGCGCTGTCCGCGCCGCCCAAGGTCGTGGAGAAGATCGCCGCTCTGCTGCCCGCCGCGGTGAAGTGGAAGCTGTTCTTCAACGGACAGGCCAAAAATCCCAAGTACCTCGCCGACGGCGACGTCGTCGAAGCCCGCGTCGCCACTCGCGACGGCGCGATCGACCTCGGCACCCAGCGAACGAAGGTGCGGTACGCGCGATGACCGACGACCTGCTGTGGCCGCGCTACGCCGAACCCGGCGACCTGCCCGCGGTCGAGGCCGTGCCGCTCGCCGGCAGGGGACTGCCCGAGTCGACCTACGCGTTGCTGGCGCGCGCCGCCCGGCTGTGGCCGCAGCGCACGGCGATCAGCGTGCTGCCCGATGCCACCCGCTGGCGCGAACCCGTCGACCGCACCTTCTCCGGACTGCTGGCGGACGTCCACCGCTACGCGAACCTGTTGCGGCAGCTGGGTGTTCGGCGCGGTGACGCGGTGGCGCTGATGTCGCCCAACTGCGCCGGTCTCGTGCCCGCGACTCTGGCCGCGCAGCTGGCCGGGATCGCGGCGCCGCTCAACGGCTCCCTGTCCCGCGGCCACCTCACCGAGCTGCTGCGCCTGTCCGGTGCGCGCGTGCTGATCACCGCGGGACCGGAACTGGCGCCGGACGTGTGGGACAGGGCGCGAGCACTGGCGGGCGAGCTCGACGCGGTTCTCGTGCTGCGGCCGACCGGTGCGGCAGGTGTCCCGGATCCGTTGCCGGCCATCGAAGGCGTGCACGTGGGCTACCTCGACGACCTCGCCGCCGAGTCTGATCCGGACGCCTTCGCCGGTGAGCCACCGTCGTCCTCTGATCTGGCAGCGCTGTACCACACCGGCGGCACCACCGGTGCGCCGAAGCTGGCCGCGCACACGCACGCCAACGAGGTCGCCGACGCGTGGATGATCGCCCTCAACTCGTTGCTGGACGACGATTCGGTCGTTTTCGCTGCCCTGCCGTTGTTCCACGTCAACGCGTTGGTCGTCACGCTGCTCGCGCCGCTGTTCAAGGGGCAGCCGACGGTGTGGGCGGGTCCGCTGGGCTACCGCGACCTCGCCCTGTACGGGCAGTTCTGGAAGATCGTCGAGCACTACCGGATCGCCGCGATGAGCGCGGTGCCCACCGTGTACGCGGTTCTCGCGCAGTGCCCGGTCGACGCCGACATCACCTGTCTGCGCTTCGCGATGGTCGGTGCCTCGCCGCTGCCCGCCGCGGTGCGGGAGAACTTCCAGTCCCACACCGGAGTCCCGCTCGTCGAGGGCTACGGGCTCACCGAAGCCACCTGCGCCAGTGCACGCAGTTTCCCCGACGCACCACGGCCGGACGCGGTCGGCCAGCGCATGCCGTACCAGCGCATGAAGGTGGTCGACCCGGACACCGGGGAGGACCTGCCGCCCGGCCGGACCGGCGTGCTGGCGATCAGCGGCCCGACGGTGTTCCCCGGCTACGTCGTCGCACGCGACGACAGCGGTCACGTCCTCGACGGTCGCGGCAAGCTCGCCGGCGGCTGGCTGAACACCGGCGACCTCGCCCGCCTGGACGCCGACGGGTTCGTCAGCCTGGCGGGCCGCGCCAAGGACCTCATCATCCGCGGCGGCCACAACATCGACCCCGCCGTCATCGAGGACGCCCTGCTGGCGCACCCCGCGGTGACGGCCGCCTGCGCGGTCGGCAGCCCCGACGCACACGCCGGCGAGGTCCCGGTCGCGTACGTCACCCTCGCCCCCGGAGTGACCGCGGCCGAGGAGGAGTTGCTGGCGTGGGCTGCCGGCCGCGTGCCCGAGCGCGCCGCCGCGCCGAAGGCCGTCACCGTGCTCGACGCGTTGCCGGTGACCGACATCGGCAAGCCCTACAAGCTCCCGCTGCGCGCCGACGCCACCCGTCGCGTGATCTCCGAGGCGCTCGCCGGGTTCGCAGCGGTGGACGTCGACGCGGTCGTCGAGGACGGCGCCGTCGTCCTGACGATCACCGTGCCGTCCGAAGTGGACGAATCCGCGGTGAAGGAACTGCTCGGCCGCTACGCCATCTCCTGCCGTTTCCGAAGCTGATCTCCAAGGACAGACCCATGATCGTGTTCTCCGTTCTGCTGGCAGCTCTCTTCCTCCTGCTCGGCGTGTCCAAGTTGCTGGCGCTGCCACGCATGCGTGACCTCGCCGCTCACGCCGGGTTCTCCGTCGCGGCCTACCGGGGGATCGGTGCGCTGGAGGTGGCGGGCGCAGCCGGCCTCCTCGTCGGACTGACCGTGCCGTTGCTCGGAGCGTCCGCGGGCGTCGGCCTGCTGCTCCTGCTCGCGGGCGCGGTGATCACCCACGTCCGCAACCGCGACGGCGTCCGCGAGCTCGCCCCGGCCGCGGTCTGCGCGGTGCTCGTCGCCGGCTACCTCGCGGCGCTGGGACTGTCGTCGTGAAGGTGCCCGTGGTGATCGTCGGCGCGGGCCCCACCGGGCTGACCGCCGCGAGACTGCTCGCCCGGTACGGCGTCGAGTGCGTGGTGCTGGAGCGCTGGGAGTCGGTCTTCCCGCAGCCGCGCGCGGTCCACCTGGACGACGAGGTCTACCGCGTCCTGGGACGGGTGGGACTGGCCGAGGAGTTCGCGGCCATCTCCTGGCACTGCCACGGGTTGCGGCTGCTGGACCGGGACCTGCGCGTGCTGGCCGAGTTCCGGCGCGCTCCCGGCACCGGCCGTCACGGTCATCCGCGGGCCACCATGTTCGACCAGCCCGACCTGGAACGACTCCTCCGTTCCGGTCTGAAGATCCGCGGCAACACCGAGGTCACCGGCATCGTCCAGGACGGCACCGGACCCGTGCGGGTCGAGGTGACCGACCGCCTCACCGGTCGACAGGAGACGATCCACGCGGACTACGTGCTCGGCTGCGACGGTGCGAACAGCCTCACCAGGAAGGCGATCGGCGCGTCGATGACGGACTTCCGGTTCGACCAGCGCTGGCTCGTGGTCGACATCGCCACCACCGCCGAACTCGGCGAATGGGAAGGCGTGCACCAGGTCTGCGACCCCGGCCGCGCCGCGACCTACATGCGCATCGGGAGAACGCGCTACCGCTGGGAGTTCCGCCTGCTGCCCGGCGAGAGCGACGGCGACTTCTGCGGCGGGGACCGGCTGCACCGGTTGATCGCGCCGTGGACCAAGGACGTCCCGGCCGGCGATCTCGAGGTCGTTCGCGTTGCCGAGTACACCTTCCGCGCGCAGATCGCGGACCGGTGGCGCGACCGGCGGGTGTTCCTGCTCGGCGACGCGGCGCACCTCACGCCACCGTTCGTCGGGCAGGGGATGGGCGCGGGCATGCGTGACGCCGTCAACCTCGCGTGGAAGCTCGCGGGCGTTCTCGGCGCGACCCTGCCCGAACAGGCGCTCGACACCTACGAGGTGGAGCGCAAGCCGCACGCGCGCGCCATGATCCGGATGGCCGAGCTGGTGGGCAAGGCCATGACCGAGGGCGGCCGGTTCGGTGAACTCCTCCGCCGGGTGCTGGCACCACGCCTGGCACTCCTCCCCGGCCTGTCCCGCCACGTTCTCGACAGCGAGACACCGCCGCTGCACCGTTCCGATCTGGTCGTGCGGCCACGCCTGCGACGAACCCTGGCGGGACGGTTGTGCCCCAACGCCGTTCTCGACGACGGACGCCGCTTGGACGACGTGGCCGGTGACCGGTTCGCCGTCGTCACGGCGATCGCCCCGACGGAGGCCGAACGCACCGCCGTCCAGGAACGCGGCGCGGTCCTCATCACCACGCGGCCCTCTGACGAGTTGCACCGCTGGCTTCGTGCCGGTCGCACCCGCGCCGCCGTCGTCCGCCCGGACGGCACGGTGCTGAGCACGAGCAACAGCCTCTCGCGGCTGTGCCTGTCCCTGCCCCGGTTCACCGTGAGGAGCAACGTTGCCCCGACACCCTGACGTCCCCGCGTACGTGCCGGACATCTACTCCGCACAGTCCATTCTGGACCCGTATCCGCACTACGCGGAGCTGCGGCAACTCGGGCCGGTGGTGTGGCTGCCCAAGCACGGGGTGTACGCGCTGCCGCGCTACGCGGAGTGCAAAGCCGTGCTGTTGGACGACAAGACCTTCACCTCGGGTGAGGGCGTGGGGTTGAACCCGGTCACGAACCGGCTTTCTCGCGGCACGACGCTCAACAGCGACGGCGAGGACCACGCCGGCCGTCGTGCCCTGGTGGCGCACCGGCTCACGCCCAGGGCGCTGCGCACGATGACGGAAGCGGTGGAACGCCAGGCAGCCGAGATCGTCGACGCGGCGCTGGCCCGGCGCGACGTCGACGGCGTCGACATCGCCGAGGCACTGCCCACCGCGGTCGTTCCCGATCTCGTCGGCTGGCCGCAGGAACATCGGAAGAACCTGCTGAGCTGGGGCGCGGCGACCTTCGACGTCCTGGGCCCGCTGAACGGGCGAGCGGCCGCGGCAACGTTGCGGGGTCTCGGGGTGATGCGCTTCGCGCGAGGCGTCGTCCGGCGACGCTCGGTCCTGCCCGGCAGCATGGGGGACGACCTGCTGGGTGCCGCGGACGAAGGCAGGATCGCCCGTTCCGAGTGCCCGGCGTTGATGATCGACTACCTCGTGCCGTCGCTCGACACCACGCTCAGCGCGATCGCCAGCGCCCTGCACCTGTTCGCGACGCACCCCGGCCAGTGGCAGCTCCTCAAGGACGACCCCGGCCTGATTCCCAACGCCGTCAACGAGGTCGTGCGGTACGAGTCCCCGCTGCGCGCCTTCAGCCGCAAGGTCGCGAAGGACACCGAGGTGGCGGGGACCGCACTGCGCGCGGGCTCACGCGTCCTCGTCCTCTACGCCTCGGCGAACCGCGACGCGCTGGAGTGGGAGGACCCCGACACGTTCGACATCCGCCGCGACGCCTCCCGGCAGCTGGGCTTCGGCCGCGGCACGCACGGCTGCGCGGGGCAGGGCCTGGCCCGGCTGGAGATCCAGTCGATGCTGCGGGCCCTCGTCGCCCGCGTCGAGAAGATCGTGCCCACCGGGGAGCCGGAGTGGGGCCTGAACAACATCATCCGCCGTCTCCAGCGGCTGCCGCTCGAACTCGTTCCCGCCTGAGGAAAGGGGAGACCCGTGCGGATCTCCGTCGACCACGCCCGCTGCGAGGGCCACGGCCTGTGCGCCGGCCAGGCCCCTGACGTCTTCGACCTCGACGACGACGCGCAGGTCGTCTACCTGTTCGAAGGCGGGACCGTGCCACCCGAGCACCTCGCGGCAGCCCGCGCCGCCGTCAACGTCTGTCCCGTGGCGGCGCTGCGGGAACTCCAGCACTGATCGATTCATCAGTGCTGTCATGCAGTACCTTTCAGGTATGGCCACACCGCGTTCCCGCAGCGCCGAACCCGCCACGCGCACAGAACGGCGCAAAGCCCAGACGCGTCAGAAGCTGATCGACGCGGCGCGCGGTTTCCTGGCAGGCGACAAGCACGCGACGGTGAGCATCCAGGACATCACCGACGAGGCGGACGTGGGTTTCGGCTCGTTCTACAACCACTTCGCCACCAAGGCGGAGTTGTTCGAAGCGGCCGTGTCGCAGGTGATGGAGGAGGTCGGCCGGCTTCTGGACGACCTCAGCAGCGACGTCGACGATCCGGCGATGGCCTTCGCGCAGTCGATGCGGCTGGCCGTGCGGCTCGCGGTGGCGCGGCCGGAGACGGCGCAGGTGCTGGTGCGACACGGGATGGCGTTCATCGACGCCGACGCGGGACTGGCCCCGCGTGCCCTGCGCGACATCGAGGCGGGGGTCGCGTCCGGCCGCTTCCGGGTCGGTGAACCGAGGCTGGCGCTGGCCACCTCCGCCGGAGCGCTGCTGGCCGTGTTGCACCTGTCGCTGGCGAACCCGGAGCGAGTCACCGACGCGACGTGCGACGAGCTGGCCGAGCAGTTGCTGCGCATGCTCGGAGTCCCGCTGGACGAAGCACGGGAGATCGCGACGGCGCCGCTGCCGGACGCCTCGGCTGTCAGCCGGGTCTGACCGGTCCGCGCCGAGTCAGGTCGTGTAGTCGGCGTTGATCCGCACGTAGCCGTCGGTGAGGTCACAGCCGTAGACGGTGAACGTGCCCGCGGCGATGTGGAGGTCGACCGAGATCACTACCTCGGTGCCCTTCATGTACGCGGAGGCCCTGGCGAGTCCGGCGTCGTCGGTCAGCGTCGGGTACAGCTCCAGGTCGCCGAAGTGGATGCTGACCCCGGCGGGATCGATGTCGGTCTCGTCCTCGAGCTTGCCGATCGCCATGGCCACCCGGCCCCAGTTCGGGTCGGCTCCGTGCACGGCGGTCTTGACGAGAGGCGAGTTGACGATGCTCTTGCCGACGCGCTTCGCCTGCGCGTCGTCACGGGCGCCGGTGACCCGGACCTCGATGAGTTTCGAGGCACCTTCACCGTCCGAGGCGATGTCGCGCACCAGTGCGAGTGCCGCCTGGTGGAGGACCGACTCGAACTCGGCGAGGTCGACCGTGCCCGCGAGACCGTTGGCGAACACCGCCGCCGTGTCGCTGGTCGACGTGTCGGTGTCGATGCTCAGCGCGTTGAAGGTGCGGTCGACCACCCGTCGGAAGACGGCGTCGAGATCGTGAGCGTCGACCTGCGCGTCGGTGAAGAAGAACGTCAGCAGGGTCGCCATGTTCGGCTCGATCATGCCGACGCCCTTGGCGATGCCGACGACGGTCGCGTCACCGGCGCGCAGGCACACGGTCTTGGACCGGGTGTCGGTGGTCATGATCGCCCGCGCCGCCGCCGCGAAGTCCGCTGGCGGAAGCGGCGTGGCCACCGCGTTCAGACCGGAGCGGATGGTGTCCATCGGATAGGGCCTGCCGATCACGCCGGTGGACGCGATCAACAGCTGCTGCTCCGGCACACCCGCGAGTTCCGCCGCCCGCCGCCGCACCTCCACGGCGTTGTCCATGCCGATCTGGCCGGTTGCGACGTTCGCGTTGCGCGACAGGACCACGACTCCCCGGCAGTCCGCGCTCGACTGCCTGCTCAGCAGGACGCTCGGTCCCGCGAACCGGGATCGGGTGTACACCGCGGCCGACGTCGCGGGCACCTCCGAGACGACAACCATGAAGTCGTCGTCGCCGTCCTTCAACCCGAGGTTCGCGGTCGTACCCCGAAAGCCACGCGGAGCAGTGTGCGCAGTCAATGTCGTCCCATCATCCACGTCGATGCATACGGATGCCCTTCTACTCTAGCTATATCGCTCGTCGAACGATCGAGCTGCATACCTATTCAGTCAGCCCGGCTGTCACGTCGCCGAGGCCGGCTGTGCGGCGAGGTGGTGGGCGGGGAAGTGCGGGACCACGTGCTCGCCCAGTTCCTGGAGCACCTCGGGTGCCGGGCGGCGGCCGTACTTGAGGTTCAGGATCACGTGGTTGACGCCGATGTCGCGCAGTTCGCCGATGTGGTCGACCAGGAAGTTCCTGCCGGTGCGGTAGCCCAGGTGCATCGGGGTCGGGGAGGCGCCGGGGTTGGCGTCGAGGTCGATGTACAGGGACTGGGAGAACGGCTTCCAGTCGTCGGTGGTGTCGCGCCACGCGGTGGTGAGTTGACGCTGGGCAGCCACGGGTTTCGGGTACATCAGCCAGCCGTCGCCGTTGGCGGCGATCCAGGACAGGTCCTGGCGGCTGTTCCCGGTGACCAGCAACGGGATTCGCCCGCCGCGTGGTTTGGGCAGCAGGTCGGCGCCGCGCAGGGTGCCGTAGCGCGAGTCGAGCTCGGGGAAGTCCTCTGCCCACAACCGTCTGATGGACTCCACGGAGGCGCGGTACAGCTCGCCGCTGTCGTCGCGGTTCAGGCCGTACGCGGGGAACTCGATGCCGCGGTCGCCGGTCGCGGCGCCCAGCACCAGCCGTTCGCCGCACAGGAGGTCCAGTGACGCGGCGGCTTTCGCGGTGTCGATCGGGTTGCGCAGGGGGAGCACGGTCGAGCCGGTCGCCAGGGCGATGCGGGAGGTGCGGGAGGCGATGAACGTCAGCCAGACCCACGGGTCGAAGAGCTGGCCGCCGTCGCCGAACGCCGGGTCGAGCAGCGGGACATCGCGCGCCCACAGGGCAGCGAAACCGCGTTCCTCGGCCAGGATCGCTTCTGTGGCCTGCTCTTCCACGTTCATCCGCGGTACTGGGCCCGCGTAGGACTCCAGCGGGAACAGCAGTCCCAGCGTCAGCTCGTTCTCGCGGAACATCGAGGCGAAACCTGGGCGGTTGCCGAACATCCGAGCTCCTCACGTTCAATACTTGACCTGGAGGTCCAAAATAACCTACTGTTCCCGTCGTGGGCAGGCCCAAGAAGTTCGATCCGGAGAAAGCGGTGGAGCAGGCCGCGGAGACCTTCCGCGTGCACGGCTACGCCGAGACGTCTCCGCAGAGCCTCGCGGACAGCCTCGGCATCGGCAAAGGCAGCCTCTACCACGCGTTCGGCAGCAAGCACGAGTTGTTCCTCAAGAGTCTCGAGCGGTACACGGACACGCAGCTCGCGGATCTGAAGGCGGTCATGGACGAGGGGAGGCCGATCCGGGAACGGGTGCGTGAGCTCCTGACCGGGTTCGTCGAGGCCGACCTCAACGACCCGGACCGGTGCGGCTGCCTCGTGGTCAACACCGCGGTGGAGTTGCGCGCCAGTGACGAACCGGCGGTGAAGTTGCTCGGCAGGTCCTTCGAGGCGACGGAGTCGGTGCTGCACCTGGCTTTCATCGCCGCACAGCACGCGGGTGAGATCGACGCCGATCGCGACCCGAAAGCGCTTGCGGGACTGGTGCAGAGCTCGATGATCGGATTGCGAGTGCTGGTCAAGACGACGTCCGACCGTGATCGGCTGGGGTCGATCATCGACGCCGCGGTCGCGGCGATCTGAGTTCAAAACCCGACATCTGCTCGTCGGGCGTATTTCTGGGTGAATTTTGTACCTCAAGGTCAAATACTCTGGAGTGGGGAAGGCATGACGACGTCCCAGGAAACCAAGGCGGCCGCGCAGCTGCCCGACGAGACGAAGGGCTGGGGCGGACGCCTCTGGGCCACGTTGATCGTGCTGTGCAGCGCGATGTTCCTCGACGCGCTCGACAACGCGATGGTCGGCATCGCGGTGCCGCCGATCCAGGCCGAGCTCGGCATGACGACCTCGGCTGTGCAGTGGGTGGTCAGCGCCTACGTGCTCGGGTTCGGCGGGTTCCTGCTGCTGGGCGGCAGGACGGCCGACCTGGTCGGACGCCGCAAGCTGCTGCTCGTCGCGGTCTCGGTGTTCGCGATCGCCTCGCTCGTCGGTGGTATCGCCGACAACGGCGTGACGGTCGTCGTCGCCCGGTTCGTCATGGGGGTCAGCGCGGCGTTCAGCGCGCCGGCCGGTCTCGCGATCATCATGACGACGTTTCCGGAGGGCGCCGTCCGCAACCGGGCTGTCGCCATCTACACCGCTTGTGGCGCAACGGGATTCTCGCTCGGTCTGGTCGCGGGCGGGCTGCTCACGGAGATCGGCTGGCGCTGGACGTTCCTGCTGCCGGTTCCGATCGCGCTGGCCGTGCTGGTCGGTGTGAGCATCCTCGTCGGCAAGGACGCGCCCTCGGACGCCAAGCGCAGCTACGACATCCCCGGCGCGTTCAGCATCACCACCGCGATGTTGTTGCTGGTCTTCACGATCGTCGAGGCGCCGGCCGCCGGCTGGACGTCCGGCCGCACGCTCGGCGGGTTCGCGGGCTTCGTCGTGCTGGTGATCGCGTTCGTGCTGATCGAGCGCAAGACGGCCCAGCCGTTGATCCGCCTCGACTTCCTGCGCAACCCGGCACTCGTCGGTGCCGCGCTGGTCGCGGCGGCGATCCTCGGCACGTACATGAGCTTCCAGTTCATCGGCTCGCTGTACCTGCAGGCCTCGCGCGGCTGGTCGCCGCTCGAGATGGCGCTCGGCTTCCTGCCGTGCGGCATCCTGATCGCGCTGATCGCCCCGCGCGCCGGTGGCCTGATCGGCAAGTTCGGTCCGAAGTGGATGATGTTCGCGGGCTTCCTCGCCTACACGCTCGCGTACCTGTCGTTCCTGCGCATCGACGCGGACTCGAACTACTACACGACGATCCTGCCGACGATGCTGCTGATCGGTGTCGCGTTCCCGCTGTCCTTCACCGGTGCCTACGTGCAGGCCACCAGCGGTGTGGCGGACGCGGAGCAGGGACTCGCGGCCGGCGTGCTGCAGACCGGTTACCAGGTCGGTGCCGCGTTGCTGCTGGCGATCGTCACCGCGACGATGGCGTTCGGTCAGGACGGCGGGGCGGCCAACACGCTGGAGAGCTACCACAACGGCATGTACGTGGTGACCGGTTTCTCCGTGCTGACCCTGGTGGCCACACTGGTCGTGGCTCTGCGCTCCCGGCAGAAGGCCACCGTCTGATTCACCCCCGCAGGGGCGGCGGCCGCGGCCGCCGCCCCTGCACCCTGCGCGAGGAACTTCGGAGCGAGCGATGACAACGTCCGTGATCGACGGGGGACCGGCACCGGCACTCGACGTGCCGACCCTGGCCGACCTCCTGCCGCGTGCCGCGAGCCGCAACCGGGGGACCGCCGTCCACCTGATCGCCGCGGACGGCGTCACCACCTCACTGTCCTATTCGGACCTGCTCGACGCCGCCTCACGAGTTCTCGGCGGACTGCGCCTCGCGGGCGTGCGAACCGGCGACCGCGTCGTGCTGCACCTGCGGGACAACCGTGATTTCCTGCCGGCGTTCTGGGCCTGCGTGCTCGGCGGGTTCATCGCCGTGCCGACGAGTACCGACCCGTCCGGGCTGCGACCCGACCAGGGCTACCTGTGGCTCGTGGCCGACGCTCCGGCCAGGTCCGGTCCACAGTGGATCGGGACGGTGCGCGGCCTCGACGCGGGAGCGCCGGACCGCCGGTGGTTCCGCGGCGAGCTCGACGACGTCGCGCTGCTGGCCACCACGGCCGGCAGCACCGGCGCGCCCAAGACGGTGCGGCTGAGCCACGGCAACATCCTCAGCCGCTCGGCGGCCACGATCGAGGACAACGATCTCGACGCGACGGCCGTGACCTTCAACTCCATGCCGCTCGACCACGTGGGCGGGCTGGTCATGTTCCACCTGCGCGACGTGCAGCTCGCGTGCACCCAGGTGCACGCCCACCGCGACTGGATCCTCGGCGATCCGGCGCGGTGGCTGGACATCGCCGACCACTTCCGTGCGACCGTCGCCTGGGGCACGACCTCCGCGCTGGACGCGATCGCGGCACGGGCGTCGGCCGGGTTGTGGGACCTGCGCGGGCTCGCCTACGTCATGAACGGCGGCGAACCGGTGAAGGCGCGCACGATCAACCGCTTCCTGACGGCACTCGCGCCGTTCGGTCTGCCCGGCGACGCGGTGCGGCCGGGCTGGGGCATGTCCGAGACGGCGGCCGGTGTCGTCGACCACCGGCTCTCCCGCGCCGAACTGCACGACGACCGGTACGTGCCGGTGGGCAGGCCGCATGCCGGTGTGGCCGTTCGCGTCGTCGACCTGCGCGGCGACCTCGCCGGCGAGAACGTGGCCGGCAGGCTGCAGGTGCGCGGAGCGTCGGTCACCACCGGCTACGCGGACGGACATCCTGACAACGTCACTGCTTTCACCTCCGACGGCTGGCTCGACACCGGTGACTTCGCGCGCGTCTGCGGCGGGCTGCTGACGGTCACGGGCAGCACCGCCGACGCGTTGTGGATCGACGGCGAGCTGCACCACGCCCACGAGATCGAGACGACCGTCGGTGAACTCCCGTTCGTCGACCGGAGGTTCGTCGGAGCCTTTCTGGCCGACGGCGCGTTGACCGTCGCCTACCACGGCACCGAGGAGAACGAACCCGTTGTGCGCGAAGCGGTTCTGGCCGCGCACGGGCTGCACGTGGACCGCGTCGTCCTGCTCCCTCCGGACGCGTTTCCCAAGACCCGCACCGGAAAGCCGCAGCGCGCCCAGCTGCGGGAGATCACCACATCCTTCGAGGAGAGCCGTGTACGTCACAACTGACCACGCCCTGCGTTCCACCGGCGTGGAGTCCGTGCTCCGCGAGATCGCCGACCGGCACGAGATCGTGGACGCCCTGCACCGGTTCGCGTTCGGCCGCGACCTCGGCGACCACGAGCTGTTCCGCTCGGCGTTTACTCCTGACGCGGAGTTCGACTTCCGGCCCGCCGCGACGAAGTGCGGTCTCGAGGTGCCGTTGATGACCGGCATCGACATGATCGCCGGGATCGTGCTCGACCCGCGCCTGCACACAACGCACACCGTCGGCAACTGCCGGGTGGAGCTCGACGCCGACACCGCCCGCCTCACCGCGCTGGTCGAGGCGCAGCACCTTCCCGCCCACGACCACAGCAGGCACGCGCTGCTGAAGAACGTCTACGCCGTGGAGCTGGTCCGGGACGGTGAGCGCTGGCTGATGAGCAAGGTGCACATCGACAACATCTGGTTCACCGGCGACCCGCAGGTCGTCGTCGGCAACTGAAACGACGCGCAAAGGCCGCCTCCCCGTCGGGAAGGCGGCCTTCTTGCACTGGATCAGGCAGGGGTCAGGGAACGGGCCTGCGTGCGCCCGGTGACCTCGGTGAGGGTGCTGACCGCCTCGGCGAGCTTCGGCAGGTCGGACGTGATGAGCGCCTGAGGCCCGTCGCACAGCGCGGTCTCCGGGTGCGGGTGCACGTCGACGATGACACCGTCGGCGCCGACCGCGATCGCCGCCTTGGTGAGCGGGAGCACCAGGTCGCGACGGCCACCCGAGTGCGAGGGGTCGATGATCACCGGCAGGTGCGAGAGTCGTTGCGCGACAGGGACTGCGGCGATGTCGAGCGTGTTGCGGGTCGCCTTCTCGAACGTGCGGATGCCGCGTTCGCAGAGCACGATGTCGAGGTTGCCGCGCTGCGCGATGTACTCGGCCGCCATCAGCCACTCCTCGATGGTGGCGCTCATCCCGCGCTTGAGCATCACCGGCTTGCCGGCGCGGCCGACCGCCTGCAGCAGCGGGAAGTTCTGCATGTTGCGCGTGCCGACCTGGAGCATGTCGGCGTACGCGGCGACGGTGTCGACGTCGTCGGCGCTGACCACCTCGGTGACGACGGGCAGGCCCGTCTCCTCGCGGACGTCGGCGAGGATCTTCAGCCCCGCCTCGCCGAGGCCCTGGAACGCGTAGGGCGACGTGCGCGGCTTGTACGCGCCACCGCGCAACACGGTCGCGCCCGCCGCTTGTGCCATGTGCGCGGCGGCCAGCGTCTGCTCGTAAGTCTCGACCGCGCACGGACCGGCGATCAGTGTCACCGTGTCCGGGCCGATCGGCACTCCGCCGACGTGGACGGTCGAGCGGTCGGGGTGGTGCTCGCGGCTGATGAGCTTGTAGGGAACGGAGATCCGCACGACGTCCGCGACGCCGGTCAGGCTGCGCAGGTTGAGCGTCGCGAACAGGTCGACGTCGCCGATCAGCCCGACGATCGTGCGGTCGAGGCCGCGGCTCACGAACGCTTCACCGCCCGCGGCCTCGACGAGGTCCACCACGGCCGCGACGTCGGCCTCGGTCGCGTCCAACGCCATCACGATGACCATCTGGTTGCTCTCCAAGAAAAAGGGGCGGGGCCGAGGCCCCGCCCGTCGAAGTGGAACGTCAGTTGACGATCCCGATGCTGAACGGGTTGTGCGGCGTTCCGCCGAGCAGGTGCGCACCGGCGGACTGGATCACCTGGTCCTGTGCGATCACGTGCTGACGCATGGTCTGCACGTCGCGCAGCCACCGGTCCATCGGCGACGGCTTGTAGATCGCGGTCGTCGCGATCAGGTCGAACAGCTTGGACACGACCGACCGCGCCGCGCGGAACGAGTTGACCCGCGCGAGAACGGCGGCCACGCGCTGGTCCGCGTCCTGCGCCACGCCCGCCTGCGCCAGCTCCCACTGGCGGTGCAGGCTGCTGTACACGGCCGCACGGGCGGCGCCGAGCTCCATCTCCGCCTCGGCGATCGCCATCTGCACGCGGTAGGTCTCCGCCCACGGCGACTGTGTCGGCCGGTCGACGCGGCCCGCGGCGAGGTCGCGGACGAAGTCCAGGGCGGCGCGCGCCACCCCCAGCGGCACGCCGGGCATGTTGGCGAGGATCGCGTCCGGAGTGGACATCGGGCCGGGTCTGCGCGGCGCCGCGAAGCTGAACGTCTGCTCCTCGGGCACGAACAGGTCGGTGGCCGAGTAGTCGCGGCTGCCGCTGCCGGCGAGACCCGTGGTGTGCCACGTGTCGTGGATCTCGAACTGCTCCTGGCGCGCGATCACGATGCGCCAGTGCATCGGCTGGCCGCTCGGGCTCTGCTCCGGTTCACCGTCGTGGTAGACGAAACAGCCGGCGACGACCCAGTCGGCGTGGGTGATGCCGCTGCCGAACTGCCAGCGACCGGTCACCCGGTACCCGCCGGGCACGCGGTCGGCGCGACCGCTCGGCAGGATGAGACCGGCGGTGATCATGTCCGGGTCGGTGAACAGCTCGCGGGCGACCTGCTCGTCGAGGAAACCCGCGTACAGCGGGGTGTCCATGCCGATCATGGCGCACCACCCGGCCGAGGTGTCACCGGTGGCGAGCGCCTCGATGACCTCGGTCTGCTGGATCGGGTTCAGCTCGGGGCCGCCCCAGCTGCGCGGCAGGGCCATCCGGAAGACACCGGTGCCGCGCAACAGGTCTACGACGTCGGCAGGCAGACATCGCGCCTGCTCGATCTCGGCCGAACGCTCGCGCAGCAGGGGTGCCGCCGCCCGTGCGCGGGCGAGCACGTCCTCCGCCGTGAGCGGCGCCGCCTCAACAGAGTCCAAAATGGTCATTGCAGCCTTCTCCTGGCCTTCAGAAGTAGCGACCGGGTGCGATGGTCCCGGCCGGGTCGATGGAGTCCTTGAGGCGCCTGGTGAACGCCCGTTCGCCCGGCTGCCCGCCGCAGCGGTCGAACCACTCGCGGTGGTCGACGTCGAGGCGGTACGGCAGGAAGCCGGCCTCGGTGAAGCTCTCGTACACCAGGTCCAGCGCCCGGTGCGCGACCTCGGCGTCGCTCCGGTCGAACTTGAGGGTGACGACGAGGTCGACGACGTCGGGCCCGAGCACGTTCCCGGTCGCACCGCAGGCGATTCCCGTCTCCCTGCGCACCCGTTCGAGCAACCCGTCCGCCGTCACGACGGCCTCCGGGGTGAACGGCAGCAGCGGCAGGAAGAAGAGGAACCCGATGCGTTCGTCGAGCTGGTCGGCCGGCATGCCCATCTTCGCCTCGAACACGGTGTCCGTGACGTCCGGGTCGCCGAGGTAGGAACGCTCGACCAGCGCCGTCACCTCGTGGTGCGGACTGGCCGGGTCGGTCGCGTCGGTGTTGGAGACGTCGGTGAAGACGCCGCTGCGCACCGCTTCGTCGACGATGATCCCGCTGAGCGCGGCGACGGCGGCAGGGGTGCCGTCCACGCAGACGTGCGCGAGCCATTCGCCCGGTGTGCTGCCGTAACCGCGTGCGGCGGCGGGGTTGTAGAACTTGAGCACGCCGCTGACCAGACCCTGCGCCTGCCAGCGGCGCAGGTGCGCGGTCGCCTCGCCGAGCTTGGCGGGCTGGAAGTTCAGCCGCACCACGCGCAGCGCCTCGGGACGCGGCAGCAACCGGACGACGGCACCGGTCACGATGCCGAAGTTGCCCTGGACGAACAGCTGCACCAGCGACGGGCCGAGCCCGTGCGGGTACACCGGGGTCTGCCGCTGCGCGTCCGGCCACCAGCCGACGCGCACGACCTCGCCGTCCGGCAGCACGACCTCGAGCCCCATCAGGTCTTCCACCCGCTGGTGGCGCAGTCCCACGCCGCGGTCGAGGGCGTTGCCGATCACGCTGGAGTGCGCGGACGACACGGTCACGTTGAGCATCCGGCCGGTGCCGTCCAGCCGGGCGGCCAGTTGCCCCTGTGTCACACCGGGTTCGACGACGGCCCAGCCCGCGTCGACGTCGATCTCCCTGATCTCGTCGAGTGAGCCGAGGTCGAGCACCACCACGTCGTCGTCGGCCGGTTCGCGGGAGCCGAGGCCCCAGTTGCGGCCGGTGCTGTACGCGTGCAGCGACACCGATCGCGCCGCGTACGCGGTGACCAGCCTGCGCACCTCGTCGGGCGTGCGCGGCCGGACGGTGCCGAACACCTTGCGCTGCCGGAACAAACCGGTGTTGGCGCCGGGTCCCTCTGGTGACACGCGGTCCGCGCCGACGATGTCCGCGGCGATGCCGATCGTGTCGGTGTCGGGCGTTTCGCTCATCACTTGACTGCCTCTTCCGTCTGTTGCTGGCAGCGGCCCGCGTGGTACTCGCCGTGCAGGAAGACCAGTGGTGGCCGCCTTCCGCGTTGTGCCCCGGTGGCGATCACGTCGCCCACCACGACGGTGTGGTCGCCGACGTCGACGTGCTGCCGCAGCCGGCACTCCAGCCAGGCCGGGGAGTCGAGCACCAGTGCGCCGGTGTCGTCGCCCGGCGTCGCGGACAGGGTGTGCAGCGCCGCCGCGCGGACCTCCCGCTTCTGCGCGAACGCCCTGGCGACGTCGGTCGCGCTGATGTCCAAAATGGACAGAGCCCAGACCTTGGTGTCCAGCAGGTCGGCCAGGAAGGTGGAGTCGCGGCGCAGGCACACCGACACCAGCGGCGGATCGAGCGAGACGGATGTCAGCGAGTTGACCGTTACGCCGTCGTGTGTTCGTCCGTTCGGGCCATCGGCGTACGTGGTCATCACGCAGACGCCGGTGGCGAAGTTGCGCATCGCCATGCGTAGATCGACGCCCACGGGTCTCCCCTTGTCGAGTGAGGTTGGGTTCGGGATTTGCTTTCATCCCTTTGAACGCAAGGACTTTCGCGTGATGACACCGATAGTATCGAGCCGTGCGGGACGGGCCTGTCCGGTCCGCGCACACGTTTTCGGCATTTCGCGCACGGGTGAGGGAGCGAAGAACCAGATGATCTCGACCGAGAACGGCCTGAAGAGGGTCGCCGAGCTCGCGTCCACTCAGGACTGGCTGGCGGTTCTGGTGACGATGCGAACGAACGGTGAACCGGCGGTGTCCGTCGTGAACGCCGGCGTCGTGGCGCACCCGGTGACCGGCGAGCAGGTCCTCGCGCTGGTCTCACGTGGTGGGACGACCAAACTGCGCAACCTGCGCAAGACCCCGCAGGCGACGTTGGTGTTCCGGTCGGGCTGGGACTGGATCGCGGTGACGGGCCCGGTGCAGATCGCCGGTCCGGATGACGAATTGCCCGGACTGCCGGCCGATCGCGTGCCGCAGCTGCTGCGGGACATCTACGCGGCGGCCGGGGGAACGCACCCCGATCTCGAGGAGTACGACCGGGAAATGCTGGCTGACCGGCGTGCGGCGGTGTTCGTCACGCCGCAGAAGTTCAGCTCGAACCCGACGCCGCACGACCGGGAAGACTGATCGCCGTGCCGTTGGTGCTGCGACGTCGCAGCACCAACGGCTCTTTCAGGCGGCGACGGCCTCGTTGCGCATCCGGCGGAAGTCGCGCGGCGTCACGCCGTACTTCATCCGGAACAGCCTGCTGACCTGTGACGCGTCGACCAGGCCCCAGCGCTCGCCCAGAGCGGCGACGGTCAGGTGGTCGTAGCGCGGTTCGGTGAGGTCGGCGCGCAGGCGCGCGAGACGTTCGTCCCTGATCCACTTGGCGGGACTCGTGCCCTGCTCGGCGAAGAGGACCTGCAGATAGCGCAGTGAGATGTTGTACCGCCTGGCGAGCGTGGCCGGGCTGAGTCCGCAGTCGCCGAGGTGTTCCTTGGCGAAGCTGCAGATCCGCAGCATCAGCAGGCGGCGCGCCGCCAGCGGGTCCACCGCGGCGGAACGCAGTCGTTCCGCGAAGAGCGTGGTGATCAGTCCGTTGATCGTCACGCCGAGCGGTTCGATCGCCGCGGCTTCCAGTTCGAGCAGGTGTGCGCCGAGTGCCGCGAACGTGTGGACCGCCAGCGCACCGACGCCGGTCTTGCCGTTCCACGGCGAGGCGGTGACGGCCTGGGTGCTTTGCGGTGTGAGGCCGAGTGAGCGGTGCGGCGCGCGGACCGCGACCATCTGGAACCGCTCCGGCATGCACAGCGTGTACGGCCTGCTGCTGTCGAACGCGACGACGTCACCCGTTTCTACGGTGACGTCCGTGCCGTCCTGGCTCAGCTTCGTGCTGCCCTGCAACGGCGCGGCAACGTAGACGTGGCCACCTTCCCTGCTGGCAACGTGTTCCTGCCTGATGACCGTGTGCGGGTCGGCCGAGATCATGGACACCCGGACGTCACCGAGGCTGCAGGTCATGATGCATCCGCCGTCGAAGCGGTCGCGGTCGCCGAGGACCTGGAGCGTGCCGCAGGTTCGCTTGACCTGGTCCTCCCACTGGTCGAACCTGCACGCCGGATCGGCGGTGGTCGTGCTGACAACCTCCACGACGGACGCGATGGCCACTGTCGACTCCCCCTGAGTTTGTGACGAAATGCGCCAGACCGACCACGCCACGCTGCGCGGAACCCTCACTCTACCCGTTCGAGTGATGCGCATGGAGTCATTATTTGAAATGGTTGTGAGGGCAAACAGGAATGATCACGCGGGCATGACTTCATGTGCGTCCGATGTAACACGGGGTCGCGTCCGGCCGAGTAGCACGTTCTCGGGAATGTCGAACGACCTATTGAAGAACCTTATGGTGACCTCGATCACAGTCGCTTGCGGGGCAGGCGCGTGAGGCCATCTGGACTGCATTGATGCGCTAATCCGCAACTCTCCGCGCGCTGGTGCGCAAACCGGGTGGTTAAGCCGGACGGTAGCCTTCGATCAGCGAGTGACAATCTCGCCCATTCCCTGAATGCACAAGTGTGGCATCGGGTTGTGTTTCGAACTTTCGGCAAGTCAGAGTCAAGGGTGGGACATGTCGTCTTTACCGAGAATCGCCGTGATCGGTGGCGGCGCGTCCGCGGTGTGTTTACTGGACGCGCTGGTGCAGGAACGCGATCTGCGGCCCGGTGTCATCACGGTTTTCGAGCCGTCGCGTCACCTGTGGCGCGGCAGGCCCTATCAGCCGGACCTCGAAGTGGTTCGGGTCAACGCGACGCCGGACGACATGTCCGTGCGCGCCGGCGACAACCAGCACCTCGCCGAGTGGTTGACCACGCGCCAGTTGTTCGTGGGCGGAGCGGCCGCCTACACCGATCCCCTTTCGGGGTCGCACTTCGTGCCGCGTGCCGTCTACGGCGACTACTTGGAACAGTCCGCACGGGCGGCGCTCATGACGCTCCTGCAACGGGACTGGCGCGTCGAGCTGGTGCGGCAACGCGCGGAGTACGCCACGCCGGCCGCGAACGGCGGGCTGAAGCTGCACACCGCACGCGGAGACGTGCACGAAGTGGACTACGCGGTGCTCAGCGTCGGTGCGGGACGGCCTGCTGACCACTATTCGCTTGCAGGACAAGAGGGTTACCTGATGGAGCCCTATCCGGTCGGCCGGACGCTGTCCGCTGTGGACTCCGAGGCCGACGTCGCCGTGATCGGCAGCGGGCTGACCGCGGTGGACGTGGTGCTCGCGCTGAACGCGACAGGGCACCAGGGCAAGATCAGGCTGTTCTCCCGCCGCGGTGTGCTCCCCGGCGTGCGGCAGAAGCAGATCCACCACCGGCTGCGGTACTTCACCCCCGCGCACTTCCGCGGGGTGGCCGCGCGAGGCGAGACGAGGACGCTGCAGGACCTCGTGACGCTCATGAGCGCCGAGCTCGCCGCGGCGGGGGAGAGCGTCGAGGCGGTGCGCGCGGAGATCGACGCGTTGCGCACCGAAGACCCGATCGCGCGGCTGCGCAGGCAGCTCGGCGAGGTCGACTCGCCGAGCACCGGCCTGCGCATTCTGCAGCAGGCCGTTCCCGACGCCGGCCCGGACGTGTGGCCGTTGCTGACCGAGCAGGACAAGAACGCGTTGCTGCAGCGGTACGACCGCGCGCTGATGAGCCTGTGCTGCCCGATGCCGCCCGGCAACGCGGCGGTGCTGCTCTCGCTCGTCGAGTCCGGACAGGTCGAGCTGGTCAACGGACTCGAAGGCGTCGAATCCGTGCCAGGAGACGGTTTCCGCATCGGCACGGCACGCGGCGACCACCGCGCGGCCGTGGTGATCAACGCGACCAACGCGCGGATGCGCAGGGTCAACGAGCTCGCCGCACCGCTCGTCAACTCGCTCGTCGGGGCAGGCCTCGCCGAACCGCACCCGCGCGGCGGTGTGCACGTCGAGCGCGCCACCAGCAGGCTCACCGTCGGTGCCACGCCGAACCCGAGGCTCTACGCGCTCGGCGACCCCGCGGCGGGCAGCCTGTTCTTCACGTTCGGCGTTCAGTCCCTCGTGGACAGAGCGGTCGACATCGTCCGCGCCATCCGCGAGGACAGTGCGGTGCTGACCCCCGGGCACGACGTCCTGCAGTCCGCCTGATCATCATCGAGGAGTTCAACGAAATGTCCACTGTGGAACTTTCCACCGTCGAACCCGTGCGGCCGGGCTACCTCGCCGACACGCACACCGGGCTGCCCATGCCGCACGCGCCGGAGTTCGCCGACATCGCCCAGGAACGCAGGCACCGCAAGCAGCGACTCGCCGCGGCGCTGCGGCTGTTCGGCAAGTACGGCTTCGGGGAAGGGATCTCCGGTCACATCTCGGTGCGCGACCCCGAGCACGACGACAGGTTCTGGGTGAACCCGTTCGGCGTGTCGTTCAACCTGGTGAAGGTCCGCGACCTCATCTGCGTCGACGAGGACGGCACCGTCGTCGAGGGCAACCACCCGGTCAACCCGAGCGCGTTCGTCATCCACTCGAAGATCCACAGCCTGAACCCGAAGGCCGAGGCCGCAGCCCACGCGCACACCGCGCCCTCGCGGGCGCTCGGCGCACTCGGCCAGCTGCTGGAGCCGCTCGACCAGGAGTCGGCCGCGTTCTACCAGGACCAGGTTCTCTACGACGACTACCGCGGCCCGTCCATCGCGGTCGAGCAGGGCCAGGACATCGCCGAGAAGCTCGGCGACAAGCGCGCGATCCTGTTGCGCCACCACGGACTCATCACCGTCGGCGGCTCACTGGAAGAAGCCGTGCACTGGTTCTTCACGTTCGACAGCTGCGCACACGTGCAGCTGCTGGCGATGTCGGCCGGCAAGCCCGTGCCGATGTCGCACGAGCAGGCCCTCGCGGCACAGGACGGTTTCGGCGACGCGCAGCTCGGCTGGTTCAGCTTCCAGCTGCTGTACGACGAGATCACCCTGGAGCAGCCCGATCTCCTCGAGGAGTGAGCGGTGATCCGAGCTATCCGCGGCGCCACCCAGGTGGACGCCGACGACCCGGCACTGGTCGTGGCCGCCACGAAGGAGCTGATGGCCGAGCTGCTCGACCGCAACGGCGTCGACGCCGAGGACGTGATCAGCCTGCTGTTCACGACGACCCCGGACCTGCGCAGCACGTTCCCCGCGGCGGCCGCGCGGGGCGGCTGGCTCGACGACGTGCCCATGATGTGCGCCACCGAGATCGCCGTCCCGACAGGGCTGGCACGCGTGGTGCGGGTCATGGCGCACGTCGAGACGCCCTTGCCGCGGTCGGAGATCCGGCACGTGTACCTGCACGGGGCGTCGGCGCTGCGGCCGGATCTCGTGGCTCGGTGACGGGGTGAGCGGGAGCCCGGCCGGGGTGGGCCGGGCTCGTTGCGCCAGGAGTGCGGACGGTTGGTCCGCCGTGATTGCACCGCGCCGGCCAGCCGGTGCTCTGACCGAGGTCAGCGCTGGTTCAGGCTTTCCCAGCCGCGGCGCGGTGCGCGGGTGCCGTGCTTGGGGTCGCGGCTGCGGTAGACGATGTAGGGCCTGGTCAGGTAGCCGATCGGGGCCGAGAAGACGTGCACCAGGCGGCTGAAAGGCCAGAACGCGACCAGTGCCCAGGCGGAGAGCGCGTGCAGCTGGAAGCCGAGGGGTGCCGCGGCCATCAGGTCCGGCTTCGGCTGGAGGTAGAAGATCGACCGGAACCACGGTGCGACGGTCTCGCGGTAGTCGTGGGGGTGATCGGTCAGGTTGCCGAGGACGGTGGTGCCGAGGCCGAGGACGATGGTGCCGACCAGCAGGACGTACATGATTTTGTCGTTGCGGGTGGTGGCGGAGAAGACCGGGCCCACGGTGCGGCGGCGGTAGACCAGGATCGCCGCGCCCGCGAGGGTCATCGCGCCGGCCAGGACGCCCAGCACCACCGCCAGGAAGTGGTACACCGACTCGCTGATGCCCGCGGCTTCCGTCCAGGACTTGGGGATCAGGACGCCGCCGACGTGGCCCAGTGCGACGAGCAGGATGCCGAAGTGGAACAGCGGGCTGCCCAGGCGCAGGAGCCTGTTCTCGTAGAGCTGGGAGGAGCGGGTGGTCCAGCCGAACTTGTCGTAGCGGTAGCGCCAGACGTGGCCCACGACGAAGACGGTGATGGCCATGTAGGGCACCACGACCCAGAGCATCGTGGTCATCGTGTTCCTCCCAGCAGGTACGGGGCCAGACCGACTTCCTCTTCCGGTGGTCCTGCCGCGGCCAGGCGGGCGACGGCGTCGTGGTCGCGGCCGTGCAGGGGTGGCAGGGTCGCGGAGATCGACGTGAGGACGGACGCCCACGGTGAGCCCGCCTCGCGCAGGCCCAGGCGCATCAGTTCCAGGCCCGCCCGGTGTTCGATCAGGAGTCGTTGTCCGGCAACGGGATCGCCGGTCGCCGCGAACTCGAGCACGACGGCCAGGTGGTCGGGGAGCTCGCTGTCGTCCAGTTCCAGGCCCGCGGCGCGGTAGGCGTGTTTGAACCGCAGCAGTGCCATGCCGCGCTTGCGGGTGTCGCCGTACGCGAAGTAGGTGAGGTACGGGCTGAACTTCTTGCGGTGGTCGAAAGTGGCCACGTAGTCGGCTTCCAGGTCGACCAGGGGAGTTCGGTCGAGGTGGTCGAGGAAGTCGCGCAGGGGAGCGGCGATCGGGCCGGGCAGGGTGTTCACCGCGGTGCGCAGCAGGGGTGTGCGGCTCAGCAGCTGGTGGTCCGGGTAGCTCATGAGCAGTGACTGGATCTGCCAGGCGATCACGACTGCCTCCTCGGCGGGAAGAGTCCCTCCGGGCGGCCTTTGCCGTCCCAGTTGAGCAGGTTCACCCGCTGCGCCTTGTCCGCCGGTGCGGCCATGGTGTCGGTGGACTGGCGGTTCTGCAGCATGCGGAAGTTCTCCACGGCGATGGGGGAGACGCCACCGGAGCTCTCGCCGAACGGGCCGGAGCCACCCATGCCCGGGCCGCCTTCGTAGTCGAGGCTGCACTCGGTGGCCAGTTCCTCCAGACCGTGCGCCTGTTCCGCGTGCGCGGGCGGGATGACGTAGCGGTCCTCGTACTTCGCGATCGCCAGCAGCCGGTACATCTCGTAGACCTGCTCGCCGGTCATGCCGGCCCTGGCGGCGATCTCCTCGCGGGGTTCGCGGCCGAGGTTGATGTCGCGCATGTAGCTGCGCATCGCCGCCAGCTTGCGCAAAACCTCGTTCACCGGCGCGGGATCTCCAGCGGTGAACAGGCGGGCCAGGTACTCGACCGGGATGCGCAACGCCTCGATCGCGGCGAAGAGGTTGCCGTGGTCCTCGGCGTCGTGGCCGGTGTCGCGCAGGACGTCCACGACCGGGGAGAGCGGCGGGATGTACCAGACCATCGGCATGGTGCGGTACTCCGGGTGCAGCGGCAGGGCCACGCGGTAGGTGTTGATCAGGGCGTGGATCGGGGAGCGTTGGGCCGCCTCGATCCAGTCCTGCGGGATGCCCGCTGCGGTGGCGGCCTGCACGACCTCGGGGTCGTCGGGGTCCAGGAACACCTGGCGCTGGGCTTCGAGCAGATCGTGTTCGTCCTGTGTGGACGCTGCGGCGAGGACCCTGTCGGCGTCGTAGAGGACCAGGCCGATGTAGCGCAGCCTGCCGACGCACGTCTCCGCGCACACGGTGGGGAGGCCGACCTCGACGCGGGGGAAGCAGAAGGTGCACTTCTCCGCCTTGCCGGTGCGGTGGTTGAAGTAGACCTTCTTGTACGGGCAGCCGGACACGCACATGCGCCAGCCGCGGCAGCGGTCCTGGTCGACGAGCACGATGCCGTCCTCGGAGCGCTTGTAGATCGCGCCGGACGGGCAGGAGGCCGCGCAGGACGGGTTGAGGCAGTGCTCGCAGATGCGGGGCAGGTAGAACATGAAGGTCTGCTCGAACTCGAAGCGGACCTTGTCCTCGATCCCCTTGATCAACGGGTCCTTCGCCGCGAGTTCCGGTGCACCGGCGAGGTTGTCGTCCCAGTTGGCCGACCAGCGGATCTTCGTGTGCTCGCCGGTGATCAGCGACCGCGGCCGCGCGACCGGGGTGTGCTCCTGCAGCGGTGAGCTGATGAGCGTGTCGTAGTCGTAGGTCCAGGGTTCGTAGTAGTCCTGGATGCTCGGCAGTTTGGGGTTGCTGAAGATGCTGAGGAGTTTGCGCAGCCTGCCGCCGCCCTTGAGCGTGAGCCGTCCTCGGCGGTTGACGGTCCAGCCGCCGAGCCAGCGGTCCTGGTCCTCGTAGGTGCGCGGGTAGCCCTGTCCCGGGCGGGTCTCGACGTTGTTGAACCACACGTACTCGACGCCGGAGCGGTTGGTCCACGTCTGCTTGCAGGTCACCGAGCAGGTGTGGCAGCCGATGCACTTGTCGAGGTTCATGACCATCGCCATCTGCGCCATGACTCGCATCAGTACGTCACCTCCTGGCCGCGGCGGCGGATCACGGTGACCTCGTCGCGCTGGTTGCCGGTCGGGCCCAGGTAGTTGAACGCGAACGACAGCTGGGCGTAGCCGCCGATGAGGTGGCTGGGCTTGATGAGCAGGCGGGTCAGCGAGTTGTGGATGCCGCCGCGCTTTCCCGTGGTCTCGCTGCGCGGCACGTCGATCAGCCGGTCCTGGGCGTGGTGCATGTAGACGGTGCCCTCGGGCATCCGGTGCGACACGATCGCACGCGCCACCACGACGCCGTTGCGGTTGACCGCCTCGATCCAGTCGTTGTCCGCGACGCCGATCTTCGCCGCGTCCTCCGTGGACATCCAGATGGTCTGGCCGCCGCGCGACAGGCTGAGCATGAACAGGTTGTCCTGGTACTCGGAGTGGATGGACCACTTCGAGTGCGGCGTCAGGTACCGGACGGTGATGCCGAGCTCGCCCTGCTCGCCGACAGCGGGCTCGTCGAACAACGCGGTCATGTTCAGCGGAGGCCGGAACACGGGCAGCTGCTCGCCCATCTCGGACATCCAGTCGTGGTCGAGGAAGAAGTGCTGCCTGCCGGTGAGCGTGTGCCACGGCTTGAGCCGTTCGACGTTGATGGTGAACGGCGAGTACCGGCGGCCACCGGTCTCCGAACCCGACCACTCCGGTGAGGTGATCACCGGAACCGGCGCGGCCTGGGTGTCGGCGAACGTGATCTGCTTGCCCTCGTGCTCGGCGGCCAGGTCGGCGAGCTTCGTGCCGGTGCGCTTCTCCAGCGTGCGGAAGCCCTGCGTGGCGAGGTGGCCGTTCGTGGTGCCCGACAGCGCGAGGATCGTCTCGCACGCGTGCACGTCGCGGACCAGCGACGGTCGTCCGTCGGCGGGGCCTCCGTGCACGGTGCCGTTCTTGTGCCGCAGGTACTCGACCTCGCGTTCGAGCGAGTAGGTGATGCCTTTCGTGGTGGCGCCGAGCTTCTCCGCCAACGGTCCGAGAGCACCCATCTTGGCCGCGATCGCGGTGTAGTCGCGTTCCACCACCGTGAGCCGCGGCATCGTGACGCCGGGCACCGGTTCGCACTCGCCGGCCTTCCAGTCGCGGACCACACCGCGCGGGGTGGCGAGCTCGTCCGGGGTGTCGTGCAGCAGCGGTGTCGCGACGACGTCCTTGCGCACGCCCAGGTGCTTCTCCGCGAGGCTGCTGAAGACCTCGGCGATGGCCTGGAACGCCGCCCAGTCGGTGCGGGTCTGCCACGGCGGTGCGATCGCCGGGTTGAACGAGTGCACGAACGGGTGCATGTCGGTGGTGTTGAGGTCGTGCTTCTCGTACCAGGTCGCGGCGGGCAGCACCACGTCGGAGTAGATCGTGGTGCTGGTCATCCGGAAGTCCAGTGACAGCAACAGGTCCAGCTTGCCGGTCGGTGCGCCGACGTCGTCCTCGCGCAGGTTCGAGTCCGTGCCGAGCAGGTGCTTGAGGAAGTACTCGTTGCCCTTGGCCGAGGAGCCGAGCAGGTTCGCGCGCCAGACGGTCAGCACGCGCGGGAAGTTCTCCGGCCGATCCGGTTCCTCACAGGCGAACCTGAGCTGTTCCGACTTCAGCTGGTCGACGACGTAGTCCGGAGTGGACATACCGGAGGCTTCGGCATCGTCGGCCAGGTCCAGGGGGTTGCGGTCGAAGGTCGGGTAGGACGGCATCCAGCCCATCCGCGCGGACTGTGAGATCAGCTCGTGCGTGCTCTTGCCGCCCAACGAGTCGAACCTGTCGTAGCGGAACTGGTCGGTGTGCAGGTACCAGTAGGCGGTCTGGATCATCTGCCGCGGCGGCCGCGACCAGTCCAGGCCGAACGCGAGCTGCGACCAGCCGGTGATCGGACGGCACTTCTCCTGCCCCACGTAGTGCGCCCAGCCGCCGCCGTTGACGCCCTGGCAGCCGGTCAGCGTGGTGAGCGCGAGGAAAGCCCGGTAGATCGTGTCGGAGTGGAACCAGTGGTTCGTGCCCGCGCCCATGAGGATCATCGACCTGCCGCGCGACTCCTCGGCGTTGGCGGCGAACTCCCGCGCGATCCGCTCGGCGGCCTGGGCCGGCACGCCCGTGACGCCTTCCTGCCACGCCGGCGTGTACGGCTCCGCCGCGTCGTCGTACCCGGTCGGCCACGTGCCCGGCAGGCCCGCCCGGTGCACCCCGTACTGGGCGAGCATCAGGTCGAACACCGTGGTGACCAGCTCGCCGTTGACCTGCAGCGCCGGCACCCCGCGTGACATGGTGCCGTCCGCGTCGAACCGCGGCAGGTCGACGAGCACCGAGTCGTTGCCGTACAACGACAACTGGGGATCGGTGTCGCCGAGGTCGAGGTTCCACCTGCCCTCGCCCTGGTCGCCGTAGCGGAAGCCCAGCGAGCCGTTCGGGACGACCGGCACGCCGGTGACCGAGTCCATCACCACGGTCTTGAACGCGGCGTGCTCACCGGCGAGCGCCCCGTACAGGTCCTCGGCCGTCAGGAACTTCCCCGGCGCGTAGGTGTTTCCGCGCTTCTCCAGTCGCACCAGGAACGGCAGGTCCGTGTAGCGCTTGACGTAGTCGGTGAAGTACGGGACCTGCCGGTCGACGAAGAACTCGCGCAGCACGACGTGACCCATCGCCATCGCGAGCGCGCCGTCGGTGCCGGGCGCGGCGGCGAGCCACTCGTCGGCGAACTTGACGTTGTCCGCGTAGTCGGGCGAGACCGCGACGACCTTCTGGCCGCGGTACCGGGCCTCGGTCATCCAGTGCGCGTCCGGCGTCCGGGTCACGGGCACGTTCGAGCCCCACATGATCAGGTAGCCCGCGTCCCACCAGTCGCCGGACTCCGGCACGTCGGTCTGGTCCCCGAACATCTGCGGCGACGCCACCGGCAGGTCGGCGTACCAGTCGTAGAACGACAGCATCGACCCGCCGAGCAGCGACACGAACCTGGCTCCGGACGCGTGCGACACCATCGACATCGCGGGGATGGGGGAGAACCCGGCGACGCGGTCGGGCCCGTACTTCTTGATCGTGTGGACGTGTGCCGCGGCGATCATCTCGGTCGCCTCGTCCCAAGTGGACCGGACCAGTCCGCCCTTGCCGCGCGCCGCCTTGTACCGGCGGGCGCGCTCCGGGTCCTCGACGATCTCCTGCCACGCCAGGACCGGATCTCCGGTGCGCTGCTTGGCTTCCCGGTACATCTCCAGCAGAACGCCGCGGACGTACGGGTAGCGCACGCGGGTGGGGGAGTAGGTGTACCAGGAGAACGCGGCCCCGCGCGGACACCCGCGCGGTTCGTACTCGGGACGGTCCGGGCCCGCGGACGGGTAGTCGGTCTGCTGCGTCTCCCAGGTGATGATCCCGTCCTTGACGTAGACCTTCCAGGAGCACGAGCCGGTGCAGTTCACGCCGTGGGTCGACCGCACCACCTTGTCGTGGCTCCAGCGGTCCCGGTAGAACTCGTCGGCCTGCCGCCCGCCGATCTGGTGCAGTGTGCGGCGGTCGTCCGAGACCTCGGCGCGGGTGAAGAACCGGCGGGTGCCGATGAGCGCGTCAGTGAGCTCGTTGTCCATGCTCAAGCCTCCTCAACGGCCTTGCGGACCACGGTTGCGGTGAACAGCAGCGTTCCGAAAGCGACCAACGCCAGTGCGCCGAGGCCCAGGGCGTAGGAGGAAAAAGCCCCGTACAGCGCGCCCATCACCAACGGTGGCACGAAGCCACCGAGTCCGCCCGCCGCCCCGACCACACCCGTGACCGAGCCGACCTTGCTCGCCGGCGCCAGCAACGCGACCAGCGCGAACACCGCGCCGCTGCCCGCACCGAGCGCGGCGGCCATGGACAGGAACGCGAACGTGCCCAGCGGCATCAGCGGCGGTGTGAAGGCCTGCACCAGCGCTCCGGCCGCGACCACGCCGAACGAGGCGGTGAGGACCCGGACGGGACCGAACCGGTCGGACAGCCACCCGCCCAGTGGCCGCATCACGACCGCCAGCAACACGAAACCCGCCATCCGGTTCGCCGCGTCCGCCTGCGTCAGCCCGTACGCGGTCTTGAGATACGCGGGCAGGTACACGGAGAACGCCACGTACCCGCCGAACGCCACCGCGTACAGCGCCGCTGCCTGCCACGTCACTGCCAGGCGCGACGTCGCCGCGAGCCGCCTGCCGACCGACTCGGAGGGCACCGGCCTGCCGGGCGCGTCGCTGAGCACGAACCACGCCACCACCGCGTACCCGGCGAGCACGACCGCGGTGACGACGAACGGCATCTCGACGCTCCACGACTTCACCAGGTTGACGGTCGTCAGCGCGCTGATCGCCGTGCCGCCCATGCCCGCCCCGAAGACGCCGATCGCGAGGCCCCGGCGCTCGGGCGGGAACCAGGCGTTGACGAACGGCACGCCCACCGCGAACGCCGTGCCGCCGACGCCGAGGAAGAAGCCTCCGACGAGCAGTGCGGCGAGGGACGAGTGCCCGGCCAGGCCGAGGAACAGCACCGGCACGATGGTGATGACCGAGACCAGCGGGAACATCACGCGCCCGCCGAACCTGTCGGTCAGCGCGCCCACCGGGATCCGGCCGACCGAGCCGACCACGACGGGCACCGCGACGAGCAGCGCCTGCTGGAACGAGGTCAGCGACAGCGAGTCCTTGAACAGCGGGCCGAGCGGGCTGAGCAGCGCCCACGCCCAGAAGTTCACCGCGAACCCGACCGTCGCGACGGTCAGCATCACCCACCGCCGGTTCGGCGTGGTCGTGGCGCCGAGCGGTGGCTCCTTGCCTGTTTCACGTCGTGTCGCGGCCATCGTCAACCTCGGTCCGTCGATCTGCCCGGTGCTCACGACTCTGTGAGCACCACCAGCCTCCGGTGGCGTGCTGGTGCGGCGTAGGTGTCAACGACGGATGTGGGACGGGACCTAAGTCCCTGGACGGACGAGCCGGGGCAGTGCCTATCAGCAGGCCGATGAGTGCGATGAGCACCGGCGGTTGACCTGGCTGCCACAGGGGAGTGGTGACGGCGAAGAACTCCAGCAGTTCGGCGGCCCCACGCCACGGCGCCGGTGTGGGGCCGACGTCCTCATCTGCCAGGTGCACAAGGCTGCGGCGCAGGGCGAACGCGGTGGTTCAGCAGCTCGCGGGTCTGCGCCGCGATCTCGACGTCCTCTCGCGCCTCGATCACCCACACCTCGGTGGGCGAGGTGCTGACGCGGGTGTCCCCCGAGACCTCCGCGTTGCGGCCGGGGTCGAGTTCGAGGCCCAGGAACGCGAGGCCGGCAACGGTTTCCGCGCGCAGCACCGGGTCGTGTTCGCCCGCGCCGCCGGTGAACACGAGCAGGTCGATGCCGCCCAGTGACGCCGTCATGGCCGCGATGCCCTGGCGCAGGTGGTGTCCGTGCACCTGGAGTGCGAGCACGGCGCGTTCGTCCCCGCTCTCCGCCGCCTCGCGGACGTCGCGCAGGTCTCCGCCGGTTTCGGACAGGCCGGCGAGACCGGAGTGGTGTTCCAGGCCGTCTTCGAGGTCGTCGAGGGAGAGACCCGCGCGTTGCAGCCACACGAGCAGGCCCGGGTCGACGTCTCCGCTGCGGGTGGCCATCACCAGGCCCGCCAGCGGGGTGAAGCCCATCGTGGTGTCCACGGACCGTCCATTCGCGACTGCGGCCAGTGACGCCCCGGAGCCCAGGTGACAGCTCACCACGCGAGCGCCGGGCCGCCCGGCCAGTTCGGTGGCTCTGCGGGAGGCGTAGCCGTGCGACAGTCCGTGGAAGCCGTGTCTGCGCAGATCCCACCTGCGCCGCCACGACGAGGGCAGGGCGTAGGTCGCCGCGGCCGCGGGCATGGTGGTGTGGAACGAAGTGTCGAAGCACGCGACCTGCGGCACTCCGGGCAGCAACCGCGTCACCGCGTCGATGCCGGCCAGTGCACGGGGCTGGTGCAACGGTGCGAGCGCGGTGAGAGCCTCGATCCGGGTGCGGGTGTCGTCGTCGATCGCGGTGGCGCTGGTGAAGGCCGCGCCGCCGTGCACGACTCGGTGCCCCACCGCGTGGACGGGCGGCGCGGTGCTCAGGAAGTCCTCCAGGGGACCGGTTTCGCCGGTCCAGCGCTCGGCGTGGTGCTCGGCGAGAACGGTGTCGTCCTCGCCGAGCACGCGGAGCTTGAGGCTCGACGAGCCCGCGTTCACCACCAGCACGTTCACTGCCAGGTCCAGTCGCGCACCTCGGGCATGTCCTCGCCGTGCTCGCGGATCCAGCTGTGGTGGCGGGTGCGCTGGTCCTGCATGAGCTGCCGCAGCCCGGCCGCCTTCTGGCCGAGTCCCGGCACCCGGTCGACGACGTCGATGACGAGCCGGTAGCGGTCCATGTCGTTGAGCACCAGCATGTCGAACGGGGTCGTGGTGGTGCCTTCTTCCTTGTAGCCGCGGACGTGCAGGTTGTGGTGGTTGGTGCGGCGGTAGGTCAGGCGGTGGATGAGCCAGGGGTAGCCGTGGTAGGCGAAGATCACCGGGCGGTCCGCCGTGAACAGCGCGTCGAACTCGCGGTCCGGCATGCCGTGCGGGTGCTCGGTGTCCGGCTGCAACCGCATCAGGTCCACCACGTTCACCACCCGCACCCGCAGCGACGGCAGGTGCTCGCGCAGCAGTTTCGCCGCCGCCAGCACCTCGACGGTCGGCGCGTCGCCCGCGCACGCCAGCACGACGTCGGGTTCGTCCTCCTCGTTGCCCGCCCAGTCCCAGATCCCGGCGCCGCGGGCGCAGTGCAACGCGGCCTCGTCGGCGGAGAGCCAGTCCGGGGTCTCGTTCTTGCCGGCCACGATCACGTTGACGTAGTCCCTGCTGCGCAGGCAGTGGTCCGCGACCGACAGCAGCGTGTTGGTGTCCGGCGGCAGGTAGACGCGCACGACCTCGGCCTTCTTGTTCATCACGTGGTCGATGAAGCCGGGGTCCTGGTGGGAGAAACCGTTGTGGTCCTGCCGCCACACGTGCGAGCTCAGCAGGTAGTTGAGCGACGCGATCGGCCTGCGCCACACCAGTTTCTGATGCGTCTTGAGCCACTTGGCGTGCTGGTTGAACATCGAGTCGATGATGTGGATGAACGCCTCGTAGCAGTTGAAGAGCCCGTGCCTGCCGGTGAGCAGGTACCCCTCCAGCATGCCCTGGCAGAGGTGCTCGGACAGCACCTCGACGACCCGGCCGTCGTGGGTGAGGTGCTCGTCGACCGGCAACGTCTGCGCCTGCCACTGCTTCCCGGTGACGTCGTACACGGCGTCGAGCCGGTTCGAGGCCGTCTCGTCGGGCCCGAAGATCCGGAAGTCGCGGGCCTCGGCGTTGAGCGTGACGACGTCGCGCAGCATCCGCCCGAGCACCCTGGTGGGCTCCGAGTGCGTGCTGCCGTGTTTGACGACCTCCACGGCGTGCGCGCGAATCTCCGGCATCTTCAACGCGCGCAACAGCAATCCGCCGTTGGCGTGCGGTGTCGCGCCCATCCGGCGCGTCCCGTCCGGCACGAGGGCGGCGAGTTCCGGTCGTGGCGCGCCGTCGGCGTCGAAGAGCTCCTCCGGCCGGTAGCCGCGCAGCCACGACTCCAGCTGCCTCAGGTGGCCGGGATCGGTCCGCACGCCCGACAGCGGAACCTGGTGGGCGCGCCACGTGTTCTCGATCGGCACACCGTCCACTTCGGACGGCCCGGTCCAGCCCTTCGGGCTGCGCAGCACGATCATCGGCCGTTCGCCCAGCTGGATCTTGTCGACGACCTGGTCGAGCACCTCCGCCATGCGCGCGTGCATCGCCGCGGGCTCGTGGCCCTCGACGTAGAACGGCACGTAACCGTAGCCGCGCAACAGCGAATCGAGCTCCTCGTGCGGGATGCGCGCCAGCAGGCTCGGGTTGGCGATCTTGTAGCCGTTGAGGTGCAGGATCGGCAGCACGGCGCCGTCGGTGGCGGGGTTGAGGAACCTGCCGGCGTGCCAGCTGGTCGCGAGCGGCCCGGTCTCCGCCTCGCCGTCGCCGACCACGCACGCCACGATGAGACCGGGGTTGTCGAACGCCGCGCCGAACGCGTGCGCCAGCGAGTACCCCAGCTCCCCGCCTTCGTGGATCGAACCGGGCACCTCGGGAGCGACGTGGCTCGGCACGCCACCGGGGAAGGAGAACTGGCGGAACAGCCGGCGCATGCCCTCCGCGTCGCGCGGCACGTCCGGGTAGGTCTCGCTGTACGTGCCCTCCAGCCACGTGTTCGCCAGGAGGGCCGGTCCGCCGTGGCCGGGACCCGTCACGAAGAGCACGTCGAGGTCGCGCTCGCGGATGATCCGGTTCAGGTGGGCGTAGATGAAGTTGAGGCCGGGGGTCGTGCCCCAGTGGCCGAGCAGGCGCGGCTTGACGTGCTCGGGCGCCAGCGGCTCGGTCAGCAGCGGGTTGTCCATCAGGTAGATCTGGCCGGCCGACAGGTAGTTGGCGGCTCGCCAGTACGCGTCGACCAGCGACAGGTCCACGTTCGGCATCTCGCGCTCCTCACTCTGAATCGTTACCTGCCACGCTGCCGTGCCGCTCGGTCACCTCCCAGGGCGCGGGGTCCGCATCTGGCGGGACCGAGGTCCTGCCCGCACCGGTTCCTCGGGCCCTGGTCGCCTCCCGGGTCGTGACGGTGTTCTGCTGAGCGTGACGATGAAGCGAGCTCTGGTCGTGTACGAGTCGATGTTCGGCAACACCGGGCTGGTGGCCGAGGCGGTGGCGGAAGGGCTGCGGACCGGGATGACCGTCGACCTCGTCGAGGTCGGCTCGGCCCCGCCCGTGCTGGGTGAGGAGGTCGAGCTCCTGGTGGTCGGCGGTCCGACCCACGCGTTCAGCATGAGCAAGCCGGGCACGCGTGCCGACGCGGCACGGCAGGGAGCCGACGCGCGGGCGGCGGCCGGTGCCGGGCTGCGCGAGTGGGTGGACCAGGTCGGCAAGGGCACGGCACGTCCTGTGGTCGTGGCGTTCGACACGAAGGTCAAGCGGCCGAGGCTGCCCGGTTCCGCCGCCCGCGCCGCCCTCACGAGGCTGCGACGAGCAGGCTTCCGGACGGTGAAGCCGGCGGAGAACTTCTACGTCGGCGGCACGAAGGGCCCGTTGGTGGACGGCGAGCTCGACCGGGCGCGGAACTGGGGTGCGACGTGCGCGGCCGAGATGGCGTGACGGTGGGCGTTCACGCCTGGGAGTGAACCGGCCGGCGGGGAGCGGGGACGACGATCCGGCCGTGGTGCTGCTCCAGAACGGGCTGGTGCACCACGAGAACGGGGCACGGCGCGTGGTGGAGTGCCGCCTTGGTGACGGTGCCGCTGTCGTGCGAGTCCCCGGAACCGACGACGACCAGATCCGTGTCGGTGCAGCGGGCGATCGCCTCGTGCGGTTGCGCGCGCACCAGGACGGCGTGGTGCGCGACGGTGCCGAGCGCCGCGGCCGCGCGGTCGAGGACGTACGTGTGGTCCGGGTCGGCGGCGCACCGGGCCGGAAGTTGTGGTGCCGCGTGCAGGACGCGCAGTGCGGCGCCACGTCGCCGGGCGAAGTCGGCGGCGTGGCGCAGCACTCGGCCATCACCGGAGCCACCGCTGACCAGGGCGGTGACGTGGGAGTGCCGGCCGTCGACGGCCGCGGGCGTGCCGCGCACGACGACCGCGTCGCAGTGCGTGGCGGCCAGCAGCGGCAGGACGTGGCCACCCAGACCGAGCGCCGAGCTCCCCGGACCCCGGTAGCCGACGACCACGAGCTGGGCGCGGAAGTCGTCCCGGGGGTGGTGGATCTCGAGGTCGGCGCCGACGAGCCGGGCGTGGGCGGCGGCCCAGCGCAGCGCGTTCTCGTCGCGTCCGGGACCGTCTTGGATGAGCACGACTGGTTCCATGGGACAACGATGGAGTTTTTGCGCCGTCTGGAGCAGGGCGGGAAGAGGCGACTGCGCCGGGACCAAAGTCCTGTCGTCACAGGGCCCTGTCAGACGCGGATGAACGGCGCGTTCGCTCACCTGAGGTGGGCGAACGCGCCGTTCATCCAGCTGAGATCAGTCACTTCGCGGTGTGACGACCGCCTAGCAGGGCGCGTGCTCGTCGGAGTTGAGCAGCAGGTCGGCGACGGCACGCCGCGGGGTCGGCGGCACGGGGGTGCTGAAGCCCAGGCGCAGCACGGTCTGCGGGACGAGCACGCCGCCGAGCGCGCGGCGCAGTTCCTCGCGGACGCGCCGGACCTCGACCGGCTGGGACATGAACGACGCGGACAGCCCGTGCGTGGTCGCGGTGAGCAGGACGCGTTGCATCGCCTGTCCTGCCTGCAGGTCGCCCAGCGGGCCGTCGTAGAACGAGCACAGGACCACGACGAGCGGGTCGGACTCGTAGTCCTTGCCCGCCTGGCGCTGCGGGCCGTGGAAGTCGCGGAACACCCACTCGTCCTGCATCTCCGGGCGGACTCCCGCCGACGCGGGCGGCACGCCGTCGGTCGCGCCGGGACGGTGGCCGGTGAACGCGGCGAACTCCGCCTGCACCCTCTCGTCGGCGAGCTGGATCTCGTGGGCCCGCTGGACGAACCGCTTGAGCTGGGCGCGGTCTTCCGGCGTGGCGACGACGTGCAGCCAGGACCGTTCCAGTTCGGCGGCGCGGACGAGCGCGTGTCGTTGCCGGGGATCGATGGCCGCGTCGAGGAACGGGCGGCGGTTCGTGCGGCGGTGAGGCACCGCCGCGAGCAACGCGCGGTGCTCGTTCTCGGCCT
This sequence comes from Lentzea aerocolonigenes, assembly GCF_000974445.1. Classification (GTDB taxonomy): domain Bacteria; phylum Actinomycetota; class Actinomycetes; order Mycobacteriales; family Pseudonocardiaceae; genus Lentzea; species Lentzea aerocolonigenes. The sequence goes on along the minus strand of NZ_BBOJ01000021.1, from coordinate 257,051 downwards.
TGAACGTCCCACCTCGGCGAACGACCGCGAGAGCACCGGGTGCGTCCGCGCCGGGCAGCATCGTCACCAGCGGGCGCACGCCGTGGCACTGCAGCGCCAGCCGCAGGTTGAACAGGGCGGCGCCGCACGACAGTCGCAGCTCGCGGTCCTCGGGGTCGGTCGCGGCGAGCCGGCGGGCCGGGTCCGGGTGCAGCTCGATGCGGTCCGGTCGCACGCGGAACCGCCACGGTTGCGTGTTGTGCACGGACGGCGCGAGCGAAGCGGCCGTGAGCGCGCCCTCGATCTGGTCGGGCTCCAGCCCCAGAGCCGCGGTCACCTCAGCCATGTCCTTCACTCCATCGTGTTGCCGCTCGAACGTTGTGTCCGTTCACTGTCCGTGCCGCGAGGACCGGGACCCACTGTCGAAGGTCCCGACCTGACCGGGACCGCTTGGCGGCTCTGCGGTCACGTGAAAAGCTTGATCCATGCTGGATCCCGATGAGACGCCGTCACGCAGCCTGCTCGGTGGGCTGCGTCTGGACGAGCTGCTCGACGAGATGCGCGACCGGCTCGCCGAGATCGGGTCGACCAGGGACAAGATGCAGAGCCTGCTGGACGCGGTGCTCGCGGTCGGCGCCGGCCTGGAGCTGGACTCGACGCTGCAGCGCATCGTGCAGGCCGCCGTGGAGCTGGTGGGCGCCCGCTACGGCGCGCTGGGCGTGCTCGGGTCGAAGCACAACCTGTCGCAGTTCGTCTACGTCGGCATCGACCCCGCGACCCGCGCGCAGATGGGGCACCTGCCCCAGGGCAAGGGCCTGCTCGGCCTGCTGATCAAGGACCCGAGGGCCATCCGGCTGCACGACCTGAGCGAGCACGCCGCGTCCGTCGGCTTCCCGCCCAACCACCCGCCGATGCACAGCTTCCTCGGCACTCCCGTGCGGGTGCGCGACGAGGTGTTCGGCAACCTCTACATGACCGAGAAGAAGGACGGCGGCGACTTCACCCCCGACGACGAGGTCGTGCTGGAGGCGCTCGCCGCGGCCGCCGGTGTCGCGGTGGAGAACGCCCGGCTGTTCGAACGGTCCCGGATGCGCGAGCGGTGGCTGGAGGCGACCGCGGAGATCAACGCCCAGCTGCTCGCGGGGGCCTCGGCGCAGGACGCCCTGCAGCTCATCGCCCAACGGTCCGTCGAGCTCGCGTCGGCGTCGTGGGCGGTCGTGCTGCTGCGTGAGGGCGATGAGCTCCGTGCGGCGGCGCTGGCGGGCACCGACGTCCCCGCCGTCCAGTTCACCGCCGACGTCCCGCTGCTCGCGCAGGTCCTGGAGACCTCGGCTCCCGCGCTGGTCGAGCAGGTGGACGATCATCTCGGGGACCTGTCCGCCCAGGCGGGCGCCGCCGTGGTGCTGCCGTTGCGGGCGGGCACGAACGTGACCGGTGTGCTGCTCGCCGTCCGGGACAAGGACGCGGCCGCGTTCGGCGCGGACCTGATGCCGTTGCTGGCGTCGTTCGCCGACCAGGCCGTGGTGGCGATCGAGTTCGCCGAGAACCAGAGCGCCAAGCGCCTGGTCGACGTGCTGGAGGACCGCGACCGGATCGCCCGCGACCTGCACGACCACGTGATCCAGCGGCTGTTCGCCACCGGCATGAGCCTGCAGGGCGCGTTGACCTGGGTGACCCACCCCGAGGCGCGCAGACGGGTGACGAAGGCGGTCAACCAGCTCGACCAGACCGTGCTGGAGATCCGCACGTCGATCTTCGACCTGCAGGCCGACTCCGGCGACACCGGTCTGCGGCGCCGGCTGCTCAACATCGTCGCCGAGATCACCGAGGGTGCGCCGGTGAGCCCGGCGATCCGGATGTCGGGGACCATCGACAGCCTCGTGCCCGACCACATCGGCGAACACGCCGAGGCCGTGGTGCGCGAGACCGTCACGAACGCGCTGCGCCACGCCCGTGCGACCGAGCTGACGCTCACCGTCGAGGCGGGCGACGCGTTGATCATCACGATGGTCGACAACGGGCTGGGCATGCCGCCCGAGGTGGCGCGCAGCGGGCTGCGCAACCTCGAACAGCGGGCGGCCGCGCTGAACGGGGCCCTCACCGTCACCGGGGAGCCTGGTGGCGGGACGCGCGTGACGTGGAGGGTCCCGTTGGACTAGCGCCTGTATCGAAGTCCGACCCGGCTGTCGCGGATCGGACTTCGATACAGGCGCTAGCGGCGCTCAGCCCGTCTCGTTGTCGTGCTGCGTCGGCTTGCTGCGCAGCTGGGACGACAGCACGGCGGCCTGGGTGCGGCGCTCGAGCCCGAGCTTCGCGAGCAGGTGCGAGACGTAGTTCTTCACGGTCTTCTCCGCGAGGAACATCTTCTCCGCGATCTGCCGGTTCGTGAGCCCGTCGCCGATGTAGTCGAACACGGTGCGTTCCTGCTCGGTGAGCGCGCGGACGGGGTCGCCCTGCTCGCGTTCCCGGCGGATGCGGTTGAGCAGCGCCGCGGTGGAGCGGGCGTCCAAAAGGGACTGTCCGGCCGCGACCGTCCGCACCGCCGCCGTGAGGTCGGTGCCGACGATGCGCTTGAGCACGAAACCGGACGCGCCCGCCATGATCGCGTCGAACAACGCCTCGTCGTCGGTGAACGAGGTGAGCATCAGGACGTTCAGCTCGGGCAGGCGCGACCGCAGCTCGCGGCACAGCTCGATGCCGTTGCCGTCGGGGAGCCGCACGTCCAGCACCGCCACGTCCGGGTTGGTCGCCGGGACCATCGTGAGCGCCTCGGTCACCGACGACGCCTCGCCGACGACTTCCAGGTCGGGGGAGGCGCTGAGCAGCTCCCTGATCCCGACCCGGACGACCTCGTGATCGTCCACCAGGAAGACACGCGACACCACTTGCGACCACCTCTCCTCAACCGTTGCGTCGACACGATCTCGCGGGACGGCCGGTGGTACCCAGGGACCAAAGGCCCTGTCACCGGGAATCGAGGGTCCTCCTGACCCGTTCGAACTCGTCGGTGTCGATCTCGCCCCTGGCCAGCCGCTCCTCCAGTATGCGGGTCGCGGAGCCGATCTGCGGAGCCTGCGGGTGCCGGCGCAGCAGCACGACGACCAGGGCCACGAGCCCGCCCCAGAACAACACCGTGGTCAGCGCCATCATCGCGAACCCGCCCCAGCCCATCGGAGTGCCGTAGTACCAGTGCATCTTCATCGCCTCCCCGGCGTTCGTGAGGTCGCCGTCGCGGGAACGACCACGACCGGGCATTCGGCGTGGCGCAGGCAGCGCGCGGCGACGCCGTGCGAGAGGAGCTCACGGATCGCGCCACGGCCGCGGGTGCCGATCACCAGCAGGTCGGCGTGCTTGGAGGCCTCCACCAGGTGGTCCGCCGCGTCACCCACGACGACGCACTCGGCGACGTCGGGCGCGTTGCGCATCGTGGAGCGCACCTGCCGCACGGTGTCGTGGAGCTCGCGGGCGGGGTGCCGTCGTTGCGGCATCTCGCCGTACGGGTTGAGGCCCATCGGCACCGCCGGGACGACGACCGGTTCCTGGTGGTGGGCCAGCACGGCCTCCACCCGCGCACCCCGGTGGGACGCCTCCTCCAGCGCCCAACGCAGAGCCGTGCGCGACTCCGCCGAACCGTCGACGCCGACCAGGATCACAGGTGCCCTCATGACCGCTCCCATCGCTCCGGACCAGCGTCCAGCGCGGGCCTGGACCGGTGGGAGGGGCCAACGTCACGAGCCGGGTGAGCCCATCCGCCCCGGCCCGGCCGGGCCGGGGACGAAGGTCCCGGACGGCGGGGGACCGCGGGCACTCACCCGCCGCGGCACCGGGCGGAAGCCTGAGGTGCATGAGCGAGAACGAGTCCCGGCCCGTGGTGGTCGGAGTGGACGGATCGCCCGCCGCCCGTGCGGCGCTGCGGTGGGCCGTGGAGGACGCGCGGCGGCGCGGGTGCCGGGTCGACGTGATCTCGGCGTGGCACCGGGACTACGGCGTGATGATCGGGCAGGTGCCCGCCGAGATCATGATGGAGATCTCGCCGCCGGCACTCGAAGCCGCGGCGCGCAAGTCCCTGGACGCCGTGACGCAGGGGTTCGAGGGCGTGGAGATCCGCCGGATCCTGGTCGAGGGCGACGCCAGGGACGTGCTCACCGCCGCGTCGAAGGACGCCGAGCTGCTCGTGGTCGGCAGCCGCGGCCACGGCACGGTCGTCGGGGCGATCCTCGGCTCGGTCAGCGCCCACTGCGTGCACCACGCCTCGTGCCCGGTCGTCGTGATCCGTGAGCCGAAGGCCGAACGGGAACGGGAACACGCACCCGCTGCCGCCGCCGCACCGCTGACTCCTGGACCGCTGCTGTGAACGCGGCGGCGCTGCTGACGGACGGTTCGGTCGTCACGGTGCGCGAGCTGGGGCCGGGTGACGTGCCGGCGCTGCTCGCGCTGCACCGCGGCCTGCCGGTCGAGGACCGGTACCTGAGGTTCTTCAGCACGTCGCCGCACCAGCTGGAGGAGTTCGTCGAGCGGATGGTCTCGCCGGACGCGCCCCGGCACGTGGTGCTCGGCGCGTTCCGCGAGGACCGGTTGCTGGGTGCCGCGAGCTACGTGGTGGTGCGGCGGACGGACTTCGCGGAGGTCGCGCTGGTCGTCTCCCACACCGAGCAGGCCCACGGCGTGGGAACCCTCCTGCTCGAACACCTCGCGTCGCTGGCGCGCGGCCGGGGCGTGCGCCGGTTCACCGCCGAGGTGCTCACGATCAACGGCCGGATGCTGCGCGTGTTCACCGACATGGGCCTGGTCACCTCGATCGTGCCCGACGGCGAGGTGGTCTACGTCGAGCTCGTGCTGGAACCCGGCGACCGGTACCTCGACGCCGTGGGAGAACGCGAGTCGGTCGCCGACGTCGCGAGCCTGAACCACGTGCTGCGTCCCGCCTCGATCGCCGTCGTCGGCGCGGGCAGGTCGGCGGCCTCGGTGGGGCACGCGGTCCTGCGCAACCTCGTGAAGGGCTGCTACACCGGTGATCTGTACGCGGTGAACCCGCACGCCAAGTCCGTGGCCGGTGTCGACTGCTACGGCTCGGTGAGCGAGCTGCCGGAAGCGCCCGAGCTGGCGGTGTTGTGCGTGCCCGCGAAGGCCGTTCCCGCCGTCGCGGAGGAATGCGGCCGGCGCGGTGTGCGGGCGCTGGTGGTCATCTCGTCCGGTGTCGACGCCGAGGCCCTGCTGGACGCGGTCCGCGGGCACGGCATGCGGCTCGTCGGCCCGAACTGCCTCGGTGTGTCGACGAGCTCGTCCGACGTGCGGATGAACGCCACGTTCGCGGGCGAGCGCGACCACGCGGGTGCCGTCGGGCTCGTCACCCAGTCCGGCGGTGTCGCGATCGGCGTGCAGGAGGAGCTGCGGCGGCTCGGCCTCGGGTTGTCGAACCTGGTCTCCACTGGCGACAAGCTCGACATCAGCAGCAACGACCTGCTCATGTGGTGGGAGCACGACCAGGACACCCGGATCATCGCGCTGTACCTGGAATCGTTCGGCAACCCGCGCAAGTTCGCGCGCATCGCCCGCCGGGTCGCCGCGAGCAAACCGGTGCTCGCCATCCGTGCGGCGACCAGCGAGGCCGGACAACGTGCCGCGGCGTCGCACACCGCCTCCACCGCGACGCCCTCGGTCACCAGGGACGCGCTGTTCCGCCAGGCGGGCGTGATCGCGGTCGACAGCGTGCCGGAACTGACCGACGCCGTGATGGCGCTGAGCTGGCAACCGCTCCCGAGTGGACGGTCGGTGGCGGTGCTGAGCAACGCCGGTGGACTCGGTGTGCTGGCCGCGGACGCCTGCGTCCACAACGGACTGATCCTCGCCGCGCTCGGTGAGGAAACCCGCGAGGCCCTGGCACGGCTGGTTCCCGCGACGGCCAGCGTGCACAACCCGGTCGACACCACCGCGGTCGTCGACGAGGAGACCTTCGCCCGCTGCCTCGACGTCGTCGGTGCCGATCCCGCGGTCGACGCGGTGATCACCGTGACGGTGCCGACCGCGCTCGGCGACCCCACCGGGGGCGTGCACGGCGTCGACGGCAAGCCCGTGCTCGCCGTGCGCACCGGCCAGACCGAACGGCTCGCGGGCGACGTGCCCTGTTACGCCGAGCCGGCCCGTGCCGCCGCGGCACTCGCGCGGCTGGTGGACCGCACCGAATGGCTGTCCCGGCCGACGGAGTTCGCGCGCCTGAACCGGATCGACCTCGACGCCGCGAAGGCGGTCGTGGCCGGAGAGGAGGGCTGGCTGGCGCCGGACGACGTGGTCGCGCTGCTGACCGCGTTCGGGCTGCCGGTGCTGGGCGGGACGCTCACGACGACCGAAGAGCACGCCGTTGCGGCACAACAGGCCTACGACACCCCCGTCGCCCTCAAGGCGGTGGCCGACGACCTGCTGCACAAGAGCAAGGGCGGCGGCGTGGAGCTGAACGTGACCGACGCGAGTGGTGTGGCGGCAGCGTTCAACGCGTTCCGGCAACGGTTCGGCGACCGGTTGCGCGGTGTGTTCGTGCAACCGATGGCGTCCGGCGGCAGGGAGTTGCTGGTCGGCGTGGTGACCGACGAGAAGTTCGGGCCGCTCGTGGTCACCGGGCTCGGTGGTGTGGACACCGACCTGCTCGACGACCGTGCCGCGGCACTGGCGCCACTGTCCACAGCGGACGCCGACGACCTGATGCACGGCTTCCGCACCGCGGGTCACGTGCTCGCGCAGACCGACGAGCAGGCCGTGCGGGACGTCCTGCTGCGAGTGGCGGAGCTCGCCGGCGCCCTGCCGGAGGTCCAGGAACTCGACATCAACCCGCTCGTGCTGACGGACGAGGGATGCGTGGTCGTGGACGCGCGAGTGCGCGTCGCACCGGCCGAGCCCGCGGACCCCTTCCTCCGCCGCCTGCGGACCAGCTGACAACACCGAGGAGGAAAGGTCATGAGCAGCAAGCCGATCGTGGTGGGTGTCGACGGAACACCCGCGTCCGACCGAGCCCTCGAATGGGCACTCGAAGAGGCCGTCGTGCGGGGATGCCCGCTGCACGTCGTGAACGCCTGGAACTTCGAGGCGCTCACGGACTGGGCCGAGACGACCGCGCAACGGGCCCAGGCCGAGTCCGAGGCCGTCGTCGAGAAGGCGTTGCAGGCGGCCGGGTCGCGGCGGCAGAACATGCCCGAGATCGTCCGCAAGAGCCTGCGCGGTGACGCCGCCGAGACGCTCGAACGTGCGTCCGAAGGTGCCGCGATGCTCGTCGTCGCCTCGCACACCGGGCACCGGATCCGGCAGATCGTCCTGGGCTCGACGAGCATGCACGTGGTGCGGCACGCCCACGCGCCGATCGTCGTGATCCCGGTGACCGACCGCGAGCTCGCGGAGACCGCGCGATGAAGGCCGCCGACGCGATGGTCCGCCCGCTCATCACGGTGGGGCCGCGTGACTTCGCCCGCCACGCCGCCGGTCTCATGGACGACTTCGGCCTCACCATGCTCCCCGTCGCCGACCAGCGCGTGTTCCTGGGCGTCGTCACGGCGGTGGACGTGTTGCGGGGCAAGGAAGGCGTGGCCTCACCGCACGTGCAGGACGTCATGTCGCAGCCGGTGCTCGTGGCCACGACGGACACGCCCGCGGCGGCGTTGTTCGACGCGATGAGCCGGTACGAGGTCCTGAGCGTGCCCGTGCTCGACGAGGGACAGGTCGTCGGCGTGGTCACCAGGCTCTCCCTCCTCCGGCTGATCACCAGGAACGAGACCGGTCGCGCCGCTGTCCACAGCTGATCGCGAGGACGTCGCCCACCACGGGCTGCACGTGGAAACCCGGTGTTCGCCGGAGCGGTGCGGGTGGCACGACACCACCCGCACCCGGCAGATCGAGATCCTCGGCTGAGCTCAGCCCAGCGTGCGCGCGAGGGCGCGGCCGGCGGCGCGTCCGGAGAAGATGCAGCCGCCCAGGAACGTTCCCTCGAGCGCGTTGTAGCCGTGCACGCCACCGCCGCCGAATCCGGCGACCTCGCCCGCGGCGTACAGGCCGGGGAACGGGGTTCCGTCGGCCCGCACCGCCTGGGAGTCGAGGGTGGTCTGGATTCCGCCCAGCGTCTTGCGGGTGAGGATGTTGAGCCGCACGGCGATCAGCGGGCCGTGGGCGGGGTCGAGGATCCGGTGGGGCTTCGTGGTCCGCACGAGGCGGTCGCCCCAGCTGCGGCGGGCGTTGGCGATGGCCATCAGCTGGAGGTCCTTGGAGAACCTGTTGGCCACCTCGCGGTCGCGGGCGACGATCTGCCGTTCGATCTGCGCGGCGTCGAGCTGCGGGCCGCGCGCGATCTTGTTCATGCCGGCGACGAGCTCTTCGACGGTGCGGGCCACGACGAAGTCGACGCCGTGGTTCTTGAACGCCTCGATCGGGGCGGGAGCACCCTTGCCGCCGCGGCTGGCCAGCATCTTGCGGATGTCCTTGCCGGTGATGTCGGGGTTCTGCTCGGATCCCGACAGCACGAACTCGCGGCCGAGGATGGTCTGGTCGAGGACGAACCAGGAGTAGTCGTACCCGGTCGAGAGGATCGCCTTCATCGAGGCGTTGGTGTCGAAACCGGGGAAGTTCGGCGCGGGCAAGCGTTTGCCGGTGGCGTCGAACCACATCGAGGACGGGCCGGGGATGATCCTGATGGCGTGGTTCGGCCAGATCGGGTCCCAGTTGTGCAGGCCCTCGGTGTAGTGCCACATGCGGTCGCGGTTGACCAGGGTGGCGCCCGCGGTCTCGCTGATCGCGAGCATCCGTCCGTCGACGTGCGCGGGCACACCGGCGATCATCGTCTCCGGGCACGGGCCGAGGCGGTCGACCGGCCAGTTGGTGCGGATGAGGTCGTGGTTGTGGCCGATCCCGCCGGACGTGACGATCACGGCCTTGGCGCGCAGCTCGAAGCTGTCCACGGCCACCCGCGACGACGCCTTGCCACGCTCCACATCGGACGGTTCGAGCACCGTGCCCCGCACGCCGACCGCGGCGCCGTCCTCGACGACCAGCTCGTCGACCTGGTGGCGGAAGGCGAACCGGACCAGCCCGCGGCGTTCGGCGTCGAGCACCGGCTCGGCGAACACCCGCACCACCTCCGGACCCGTGCCCCAGGTGAGGTGGAAGCGCGGCACCGAGTTGCCGTGGCCGTCCGCGACACCGCCACCGCGCTCGGCCCAGCCGACCACGGGAGTGAACCGCAGCCCGAGGTCGTGCAGGTACTGCCGCTTCTCCGTGGCGGCGAACCGGACGTAGGCCTGTGCCCACTGCCGGGCCCAGTGGTCCTCGTCGTCGCGGTCGAACCCGGCCGAGCCCAGCCAGTCCTGCAAAGCCAGCTCGTAGGAGTCCTTGATGCCGTTGCGGCGCTGTTCGGGGCTGTCGACGAGGAACAGGCCGCCGAGCGACCAGAACGCCTGACCGCCCAGGTTCGCGCGGTTCTCCTGGTCGAGCACCAGCACCCGGCGTCCCGCCCTGGCGAGCTCGTAGGTCGCCACCAGGCCGGCGAGCCCGGCCCCGACCACGATCACGTCTGCTTCGTCACTCATGGCTGCCTGCTTTCGATGCTGTACGCGGTGATGACGTTGGCGAACAAGGAGGTCCGGCGCTGCTGGACGACGACGTTGCCGGGTTCGCTGAAGCACTGCAGCGCCGTGCCGTCGTGCACGGCGATGAGAGCCTGGCCGAGCGCCTCGGGATCCGGCACCGTGCGCCCGATCTCGGCCAGAGCCGCCAGCAGGAAGGGCATCGAGGACGCAGCGATGGCCTGCTCGCGTTCGACGATCGTCCGGCGCAGCTGCGGGTTGCGCAGCGCGTGAGCGGTGAACTCGGTGCTCACGCGGTACCAGTCCTCGTCCAGCGGCACGGCCCGCAGCAGGTGGGTGACGACGCCGTGGACGTCCTTGACCGCGGCCTGCTCGAAGACTTCGAGCGCCTCCCGCATGCCGGTGATCAGTTCGGCCGACCGGTGCTCCCACGCGGCGAGGAACAGCTCGTCCAGGGTCGCGAAGTTCGAGTAGAACGCGCCGCGCGTGTATCCGGCACGTGCGCACACCTGGTCGACGGTGGAGCGGCCGAAACCTTCCTGGGCGAACACTTCCAGCGCTGCCTGGAGGAGTCGTTGCCGCGTCTCGGCCCGTCGCTTGGTCACCCGCTTCTCCGCCACGGCCCACCACCTCTCGATACACAAGTGTATCCGATGCGTCGGTGTATCGGTGGTGGCGATGGCTAGTGGACAGGTTGCGGTTACGCGGAGAACGTTCATGGACGGTGCGCGATCTGGCCGCCCGCCTCTGTGTTGTACCTGCCGCCGCGCGGATCTGATCTTCTGGCTTACCGGCGGCAACGATCCGACAAGTGGCCGAACGGTGACCTGAGGAGCGCCTGCGGAGGCGCTGACGTCACGCTCGCCTGAACTGTGAGTGGTCCACAAAGCACCTGGTCGGGAAGAGTGATGCCTGCGATGAAATGTCTATTGTGGATGGCGGGCCGGTGGCCCGCCTGGCGCGGACCACCGGCACGGCTTCAGGTCTTGAGGTCCTCTCCGCTGTAGAGCAGCCGTTTGTACTGTGCTTCGAGGTTGTCCGCCTCGTCCACGAGCTTCCTCCTCATGTTGTCGTGGGTCAGCACGATCTGGCTGTAGCGTTCGAGATCGTCGCGGTCCAGTGAGCCGTCGAGAAAAGCCGTCCAGAAGACGAGCCCCGCCGAGATCAGCATGACGAACGCCACGAGCACGGCCAGAAGCACCGCCAGTCCGTCGAGTCCGCTCAACACGCCTTCGGAGTACACACGGACGAACATGACGACCGCGATGAGCAGGACGAGCGCGATGGCCGCGACGAGGCTGATCTTGGACCCGGCCGACATCTTCGACCACGTCAGCTGCCGGTGGTCGTCCTTGTTCTCCCGCTGGTCGTGGCCGAGGTGGTAGAGCGCCGCCGCGGCACCTCCCGTCGCGAGCACGGAGATCACGAAGCTGATTGCGAGTGGCAGCCCGAGAGGGTCCGACCAGTCGACGTTGAAGACGGAACTGGCGAGCCACAACATGATCGGGAAGTCCACGACCACCACGAGACCCAGCGACAGCAGCTTGGCCGAACGGGACACGGGGAAGTGACGGCGGCTGCCACGCACCTCGTCCATGTCGACTCGTTCAGCGGCCCAGTCGGCGCGCTGCTGGACCTCGCTGATGGTCAGCACGTGACCGCGGGGTCCGATCACCTGCCGATCCATGACCGCGTCGGCCATGGCGTGCAGCTGTTCGATCCGGACGGCGAGGCGGGCACGCGTGGCGATCTCGGAGCGGTGGTACCCGCTGACCGTGTCACGCGGAACCGGAAGGTTGGGCGTGCTGTCGTTGTCGTGCATGACGTGCCTCCCGTCTGAGTTGATGATCGGTGTGGATCAGCAGGTGATCTCGACCCTGCGCATCTGGCCGGCGATCGCCTCGTCGAACGTGCCCGTGGCCATCGCGGTCATTCCCGGAGCGCTGCCACCGCCGGAGTGATCGATGCGGTGACGGACACCGCCGTCGCGCAACGCCTCCGCGACCACGCGGGCGCGCCGGCTCGACAGCTCGGCTCGTCCCCACTCCGTCGAATCCGGTGGGTCTGCGGTGTAGCCGAGCACCGTCACGACGGCGTTCGGCTGTGACGCGAGCTTCGCGGCGATCCGTGCGGCGTACTCCCGGAGGAGTTCGCGTGCGGGCTGTGAGAGCTCAGCCGAGTCACCGGCGAAGCCCAGCACGTCGTTCAGCAGTGTTGTGCGCTCCGTCCCTTCCGGTCCGGTGACGGAGGTGATGCCGGGTACCGGCACGATCGGGACGGCCACCTCCGAGTTCGGTGCGGTGTGGTCGGTCCGGCTCTCGTCCATGTCGCATGACGCGGCACCCGCCGCCTTGCACATGGCTGTCCAGTAGGCGTTCAGGCGTTCGCGGGAAGGAATTGTCAGCGGAGGCTGCGTGCCGGCGGTCTCCCCGATACCGGTGAACAGGACGCGCCACCCGGTGAGGTCGGGCAGGAGTCCGCGAGACCGCAGCTGCTCTGCGATCGCTGCCGGATCTGCTTCCCAGCCGACCTGGCGGAGGTCGAACCCGCCGTTCGTGCTCAGTCCGCTGGTGATGAGCATCAGGTGGCCAGGGGCGCGGCCGCGGACCGCGTCGCCGGTTCCCTCCAACAGATCCACCGGTTTCCGCGCCCCGATCGCGTGCACGGCACTCGAGACCCGCTCCAGGTTCCGCTCGATGAGAGCGTCGCGCTGCAGTCCGTGCTCGATCGCGCCGTTGGCCCGTCTGGGGGTGAGCGTGATCGTCTCGTGCACCTCGCCATCGGCTGAGGCGACCACTGCGACGCTGCTCCTGCCGCTGCGGCCGTCCGTGATGTTGCGGCTCTGCGCGACGGATTCCAGGAGTTCAGTGCCGCGCGGGGTGAGTGACGGCCTCGGTTCGTGTGCGGTCGCCGTGGCGACGATGACGATCTGATCTCCTTGCCCGTGCGGGGACTGGGCCGTATCGGTACCGCACGCCGGGAGGGTCAGAACTGCGGTCGCGGTGATCGCGAACGTCGTTGAGATGGTGCGCAGCTGCCGCATGGTGGCCTCCCCGACGTCGGCACTCCTGCACCGTGAGTTTGACAGTTGCCGATTCAGGCAGTCAATTGTCAAAAAGTGGACGACAGTTGTCGGGCAATCGCCTTTCGAGTGCAACAAGAGTCGGTAGCTACCTCTGGTGGGCATGCTGTTAGAGCAGGTGTCAGACTGTGACCGGCAACTGCCGGAACTTGGCGACAACTGCGCCACGAATGGAGTAACCTGTCGCGATGGTCGGTCCCATGTCAGGTGTCGACGGAGTGCGCAGCGTGCTGGTGCGGCTGCGGACGCGGTCCGGCTTGAACGCGGACAGGCTGCACTCGACCGAGGTCGACGTGGCGCCGTTGCTCGACCTGCCGATCGTCCGTCAGGTCGTCCGCACCACCGACACGCCTGCGGCCGAGGCCGCTGTCGAAGCCGTCCGTGTGATCACAGGTCAGCTCGAGGTGACCGACCTGGTGGTCGTGGACGTGGCGCTTTCGCTCGGGATCCTCTCTGCGAGGTTCCCCGATCACCCCGAGCTGGAGGATCTCTACGCCGCCGACGTCGGTGTGCGGAGAAACCTCCTCGTCGCGCGCTGGGCGGAACTGCACGAACTGCTCGGGGAGAGCCGTCCTCCGAAGCCTCCGACCGTGCGCACGTTGCGTCTGACTCTGGAGGAAGAGTCGCTGGGCAGGCTCGCCGAGCTCTGCGTCGGCAGCTCGGTGCTGGACGCCACCGTCGCCGAGCCCGACCACTCCCGCCCCACCGTGGCGGTGATCGGCTCCGCTGTCATGGACTTCATCTTCCTGGTTGACCACCTGCCCACCGCGAGCAGCGCAGCGCCGACCGACGTGTTCGAGGAAAGCCCCGGAGGCAAGGGGCTCAACCACGCCATCGCCAGTGCGCGCCTGGGCATGGACGTGCAGCTGATCGCGGCTGTCGGTGACGACGCTCGCGGTCGTCAGCTGCTGGAGTACCTCGTCCGCGAGGGCGTGCGGGTCAACCTGATCAAGATCGCCGCCGGTCGCAACCCGGTCGTCGCGGTCTTCCTGCTGCGCAACGGAGGATCGGCCAACGTCCCGTGGATGAACTCCGCGGAAGTGAGGCTGGACCCGCTGGACGTGGGTGCGAGCGCGGTGCGCGCCGTCCTGGAGTCGACGGACGCGGTCGTGCTGACGTTCGAGGCGCAGGCGGAGGTCGTGTCGTCCGCGCTGGAGTCGATCGGCGACCAGGACCGCAAGCCTCTCGTCGTGGTGCGCCCTTCGCCGGCTCTCCCCAACCCTCAGGTGCTCTACGAACACTTCTCCAAGATCGACTACCTCATCGGCACCCAGGCGGAACTGCGCGATCTGCTTCCCAGTGCCAAACGGGAGATCACCGTGGAAGAACTCGCGCAAAGCCTGCTCACCCTTGGAGTGCACGGAGTCTGCATCACGGAGGAGTTCGGCTGCCTGATCCGGTCGGAGTACATCCAGGCGAACATCGCCCAGTTCCCGGCCGCGATGAGGGACACCCCCGGCGCACGAGAGGCCTTCAGCGCTGCGCTGATCCTCAAGCTGCTGGAGAAGAACCGCAAGATCGACGAAAAAGACCTCAAATGGGCCACTGCCGCGATGGCGGCCTCGCAGTCCTACGGCGGAGTCGCTGACTCGATGCCTGCGCAAGAGAAGGTGGACCGGGTGGTCGGCATCCCTGGAGCAAAAACTTCATGACTGAGCAAATGTTCGAACACACCTTGTGGCGGAAGGGAAACAAGTTCGCGGTCAAGGTGCTCGGAGCCGAGGACCCTTCTGGTCACAGCCCCGCGACCGCTGCCGTGTACGGCAATCCGCAGAACGACTGCCTGGTTCGCGTACATTCTCGGTGCGTCTACGGCGAAGTGTTCGAGTCCGACGACTGCGACTGCAGGGAGCAGCTGCGCACCGCGCTCCAGATGATCGACGCTGAGGGTGCCGGTGTCGTGATCTACCTCGACCAGGAGGGTCGCGGGGAAGGGCTGCGCAACAAGGCGCGTGGCTATGCCTACAGCCAAGAGCACCACACGGACACGTTCACCAGCTATCGTGCCCTCGGCCTGCCCGACGACTCGCGATCGTACGAGGCGGCGGCGGAACTGCTGCGCAGGTTGGGCCTGACGAGCGTCCGGCTGCTGACCAACAATCCGGCGAAGGTGCATGCGCTTCAGGAGAACGGCATCGAGGTCAAACGGGAGACGTGGACCGTGCCGGTGAGTGAGTTCGCTCGGGCGTATCTGGAGGCGAAGCGGCAGTACGGTCACATGATCGCAACTGGGCAGGCCGACTGAACCCGCAATCGGTGGGCGAAGCGTCCGTGTTCCACTGCCTTCGGCTACATCGATCGGGATCCACTCTCACCGCTTGATCGGCCACCCTTTGCTTGTTAACGTTCACAGCCGCTCGTGGCCCGGATCACACGTCCAGCGTGTTCCGGCGTGCCCGGCGGTGATCGTCAACAACGGTGTTGATCCGGCAGTAGGAGCCAGGATGAGGTTGTCCAGATCAGTGGTGCCGGTGGTCGCGCTGCTGGTGGCGGCGTGCGGCTCGCCCGCAGAGCCGCGAGTTCAGGCCGATCAGGGGGCGCTCGTGGGCGTCACCATGCCCACCACCTCGTCGGAGCGCTGGAACCACGACGGCCAGAACATCAAGCGCGACCTGGAGAAGCAGGGACACCGGGTCGACCTGCGGTACGCCGAGAACGACGTGCCCAAGCAGGCCAAGCAGATCGAGGACCAGATCGCCGCCGGCGCGAAGCTGCTGATCATCGCTTCGGTGGACGGGTCCGCGCTGTCGCAGCCGCTTCAGAAGGCCGCGGACGCCAGGATTCCGGTGATCGCCTACGACCGGTTGTTGCGCGGTAGCCCCTACGTCGACTTCTACGCCACGTTCGAGAACTTCCGGGTCGGTGTGTACCAGGCCGAGTCGCTGCTGACCGGGCTGGGACTGCGTTCCGCCGACGGGCAGCCGATCGCGGCCAAGGGACCGTTCAACATCGAGCTGTTCGCCGGTTCGCCGGACGACAACAACGCCACGTTCTTCTTCAACGGCGCCATGTCCGTGCTCAAGCCGTACCTCGACGACGGCACGTTGGTGGTGCGCAGCGGTCAGACGGAATTCCAGGCCGTGACGACGCTGCGGTGGGACGGCGAGACCGCCCGCAAACGCATGGAGGAGATCCTCGCCTCGTCGTACCGCCGCAACAAGGTGAACGGCGTGCTCTCGCCGTACGACGGCATCTCTCTCGGCATCCTCTCCGCGCTGAACAAGAACGGCTACGGGCCCGTCTTCCCGATCGTGACCGGCCAGGACGCCGAACTCGCCTCCGTGAAGTCCATCATCGCCGACGAGCAGTACTCGACGATCTACAAGGACACCCGCGAGCTGGCCACCGTCACGGCGCTGATGGCCGACGCCGTGCTCAAGGGGCGGACGCCGCCGCAGCTCAACAACCTCAACGACTACGACAACGGCGTCAAGGTCGTGCCGGCGTTCCTGCTGAACCCCGTGAGCGTCAACAAGTCCAACTACCACAAGGTTCTGGTGGAGTCCGGGTACTACACGGACGACCAGCTCCGCTGAACCTGCGCACAACTGCGTATGGCGGCGGTGCGGGCCCACGTGCGCTCATCTTGGTGGCACGAAGGACGTGCCGGCTGATCGAGCAAGCGGGGGAGTCAACGGATGAACGGACGTCACAGACGTCGTGTGGTGGCAGGACTGCTGGTGCTGCTGACCGTCCAGGTCGGACTGGTGAGTCCGGCCTCGGCGGCGGTGCCCGGCCTGGAGATCGCGCCGCCAGCCACGAGCGCCTCGAACTCCGCGGAGTTCAAGTCCGCCACGGCCTCCTGCCCGGCGGGCAAGGTCGTGGTGGGGACCGGCGCGCGGATCAACGGTGGCGGCGGCGATGTCGTGCTCGACGAAGTCGTGCCGCGCGAGGGCAGTGTTTTCGTCGGTGCGTACGAAGACGAGGACGGCACGACCGCGAACTGGAGCGTGACGGCGTTCGCGGTGTGCGCCAACCGGCCGTCCGGTTACATCATCACCAACGCCATCTCCACCACCGCGGTGCGGTTCGAGACGGAGCTCAGCGCGACCTGCCCGACAGGGCGGCGGGCGCTCGGCGGTGGTGCGCAGATCACCGGCGGGCTCGGGGAGGTGAGCATCGACGACGTGTTCCCCGGCGAGACTTCCAGCCACACCAAGGGGTTCGCCGACCAGACCGGGAACGCCGGAGCCTGGTCGATCACGGCGTTCGCGATCTGCGCGTCCGACCCCGGCGGGCTGCAGGTCGTGTTTCCGCAGAACTCGTCGGTGCCCGGTTCGCCGACCTCGTCGTTCGAGTTCCAGCAGTGCCCGGCGGGCAAACGGCTGATCTCCACCGGGTGGGACTTCATCAACTCGCTCGGCCAGGTGCTGATCACCGGTTCGGTGCCCAACACCAACGCCACCCTCGTGACGGCGCACGAGTACGACGACGGGTACAACGCCGACTGGCGGGCCACCACGATCGCGGTCTGCGCGTTCGCCTGACGGTCACCGCTGCCGGTGGATCGCGGCGATGAGGCTGGCCCGGTTCACGACGCCGAGCTTCGCGTAGATGCTCTGCAGGTGTTTGCCGGCGGTGCGGGGACTGATGCCGAGGCTGCCGGCGATCTCGCGGTCGGTGAGACCGGCGGCCAGGTGTTCGACCACGTCGCGTTCCCGTGCGGTGAGGTCGTCGAGCAGTGGTCGTGCCCTGGCCAGGCCTTCGTCGTGCCTGGTCAGGGTGCGCAGTGCCGCGGTGAGCCTGCCGACCCGGTCGCGCTGGCGTTCCGCGTGAGCGAGGTGGCGGGAGAAGAGGTCGGCCAGTGACCGGTCACGGGCCCGCACGCCACGCCGTCCGCGGTGGAACGCCAGCGCGGTGGAGTGCGACCGGCCCGTGACGACGACGCTGAAGAGCTGCTCGGCGATGCGGGCCGGTCTCTGGAAGTCCTGGTACAGCCGGAGCCGGGAGAGCTGGTGCCGGTCCGCCAGGTCGCTCAGGGCGACCGAGGTGTTCCTGGCGATCAGCCCCGCCTGGTAGGCGTGCAACACCGGGTGCTCGCGGACGACCTGGGCGAACTCCGGGCGCCGCCCGATGTCGCCGCCGAACGGCTCGTCGGCGAGGATCGTCACCTGCTCGGTGGCGGGGTCGAGCCGCACGTAGCAGGCCGAGTCGCACCCGACCAGCGACGCGACACCGGCGAGAACCTGTTGTGGCAGAACGGTTGACGTGGTGTTCTCGTGCACCGCGTGGACGAGGTCGAGCACCCGCCGCAGGTCCTTCGCCGCGATTTCCCGCATCGGACGTTTCCTTTCCGTCGCAGGAAAGGTGCGGCGTGCGGGCGCTGGGATACCAACGTCCGCACACCGGTCAGCGTTGCAGGGTCAGCACTCCCGGCTTGTAGGGCGGAAGGCCGTGGTCGATGTCGTCGAGCGGTCAGACCGCCGAGATCGTCCAGTGGTTGTTGGTGCTCCCGTTGGGGGTCCACAGGATCACCGTGGAGCCGGAGGTCGTGTTGCCCGCGCCGTCGAGCGCGGTGCCGGTACCGCGGTTGATGATCTGGTAGCGGCCGTTGCCGAGGTGGTTGAGGCGCCACTGCTGGTTGAGGCTGCCGTTCCACGCGGTCTGCACCGCGTTGGCGCCGTTGGCCGTCGCGCCCGCGCTGTCGGCCACCAGGCCGTTGGTGCGGTTCACGAGGCGGTAGTAGCCGCCGCCGACGTCGACCAGCTGCCACTGGAGGTTCGGGCTGCCGTCCCACGTCCACTGCTTGACGACCGACCCCGCCGCGACGCTGCCGCCGCCGTCGAGCGCGAGGTTGCTGGTCACGTTGCTGATCCTGGCCCAGCCGGTGGGCAGCGGTGCCGCGCCCAACGCGGGGATCTGGCCGGAGAACGTCAGTTTCACGACGTACGCGGAGGCGGTGAACGGTGCGCTGGAGGACGGCATGGCGATGTGCAGGCCCGAGCTGTCCTGGGTGCGGTTCGGCAGGTTCGTGTACGTGCCCGCGGTGGATCCGAGCAGCTGCACCGAGGTCAGCGTGCCGAGGTTGATCCGCGAGGAGGACAGCGTGGTGATGTTCAGGGTGCTGCCGGGCCAGCCGAGCACGGTGGCGTAGAGGGCGTTGCCGGCCTTGTTGCGGGTGAAGCGGATGTCGGTGTTGGTGCCGGCGCGCGGTGTGGTGAAGGAGCCGCCGCCCATCTTGGTGGGTCCCTCGCCGTACGCGGCCCACGCGCGGGTGCCGTAGACCGACTCACCGAAGCGCCTGAGGTAGTCGCCCATGCCCAGCAGGATCGTGCGCTGTTCGGCGGGGATCGTGCCGTCCGCCATCGGCGCGATGTTGAGGACCATGTTGCCGTTCTTGCTCACGCGGTCGATCAGCGAGTGCAGCATGGCGTTGAGCGAGTAGTAACCGATGCCGACGGTGTAGCACCAGCTGGAGCTGGAGATGCTGTCGTCGGTCAGCCAGAACGGGTTCTGGATGTCGGCGGGGCCGCCGCGCTCGAAGTCGAAGACCTCGCCCCTGTTGTTGAAGCCGTCCTTGTAGGTGGCGACGACTTCCTTGTCCCACGCCACGGCCTTGTTGTAGTAGTACGCGAGGAACTTGAGCCGTTGCGCTTCGTCCACAGCGGACAGGTTGAAGTCCTGCCACAGGATGTCGGGCTGGAAGTTGTCGATCACTTCCTTGAGCTTGTCGTACCAGAGCTGGTTCTCCGCGGCCGTGCCGAGCTGCCCGTAGAGCTTCTTCAACGTGTTGGTGGACTGCGTGGGCACGTGGTCGTAGAAGCCCGTGAAGTTGTACGCGTGGTGCATCGCCACCATCAGCTTCATGCCCTTGGCCCGGATCGCGTCGGCGTGCAGCCGCACGAGGTCCAGCCGGGGGCCGCGCGCCGCGGAGTTCCACTCGTTGACGGTGCTGTTCCACATCGAGTACCCGTCGTGGTGCTCGGCGACCGGCCCCGCGAACTTCGCACCGGCGTCGGCGAACAGCTGTGCCCACTCGACGGGGTCGAAGTTGCCGCCCGCGGACTTGAGCTTCGGCGCGAACTGGTGGAAGTTGCCGTTCTTGTCCCGCGCTCCGTCGATGAAGTTGTGGTACGGCCAGGCGGCCGGGTCACCGAACACGCTCTTGTGGTGGGTGTTCGCCGCCTGCCCGTCGATGTGCATGTTGCGCGGGTACCACTCGTTGTCGTACGCCGGGACGCTGAAGACACCCCAGTGGAAGTAGATGCCGAACTTCGCGTCCTGGAACCACTCCGGTGCCGGCGGGTGCTGGTCGACCGACGCCCAGGTCGGCGAGTAGCTCGTCGGCCCGGGAATCACGGCGCCGGCCGGGGCGGAACGCAGCACGTCGAACGTGCCGGACAGGGCTGTTGCCGCTCCGGCCGCTCCTAACGCGGTGAGGAACTTTCGACGGTTGTGAGGAGCTGGTGACATGACGGTTCCTCCCGATCGGCGCGGTAGCCGTAACACGCGAGACATCTGACGTTAGGGGGAGGAAACATGAACCGTCAACGGCAGCGTCTCTACAGGCTCCGCGGTTCGGGTCGATCGGATGACCGCGCTGTGGGCAGGTGTCCGCTCGGTAAACTTCTTTTACTACAACGGTTATCGCTGGTCTTGCCCTCGCGGTGACACGGCAGGACATCGTTGTCGTTGATCGACTGCGTCCGCGGGCCGGAGGTGGTGAGGGCGAAGATTGATCCGATGTATCAGGAGTTCGAGAGGATCGCGCGCAGCCAGGCCTCCGAGGTGTTGACGTGCACCATGGCGGTGGACTGCGCGAGCAGCTGGTCGCGCGCGAGCAGGGCCCGGTAGATCGCCTCGTGCTCGGCGAGCGTGATGTGCGAGGCGTTGGCCTCGATGAGACCGCGCCACACCCGCGCCCGGACGGTCCGGGTGGAAAGCCCTTCCAGCAGGGAGGCGAGCGTCTCGTTGCCGGTCGCGGTGACGACGGTCCGGTGGAACGCCATGTCGTACCGGATCAGCAGCTCGGCGTCGTCCTGGGCGGCCCGCATGTCCTCGAGGTTCTTGCCGAGGGCGTCGAGGTCCTCCGCCGACATGCGGATCGCCGCCAGTCCGGTCGCCATCGGCTCCAGCAGGCGGCGAACCTCCATGACCTCCAGCAGGGTGTCGTCGCGCAGCAGTTCCACCGCGAGGCCGACCCCTTCGAGCAGCAGGCCCGGCCCGAGGCTGGTGACGTACGTGCCGTCCCCGCGGCGCACGTCGAGCACGCGTGCCGCCTCCAGGACCTTGACCGCTTCGCGCACGCCGCTGCGGGACAACCCGATCTGGGCGGCCAGCTGGGGTTCGGGTGGCAGACGCGCACCGGGAGGCAACTCGCCGGACCGGATCATGGCCCGGATCTTCGTGATCGCCTCGTCGGTCAGTGCCATGCCAGCCCTTCGCCGCGTCTGCGCAGGGAATCCTAGCGCCGCCGCCTGATGGTGATCTCTGGAGCGAGCGGCCGGATTCGGTCTGTCGGGAGGGGTGCGGGCCTGGTGTCGTCGGTTGGTAGGCGGCTGGGTTTGGTCTGTCGGGAAGGGGCGGGCCTGGCGCCGCCGGGTGGTGACAGCGACGGCGAGCAGCCGGACTCGGTCCGCGGGGAGGAGCGCGGGACGCCGTTGACCTACGGCAACGAGAGGCCCTACCTCAAGGACCTGTTGATCTGCCGGCCGGAGTTCGCGCGCCCGAGTTGCTGGAGGCGCTGCGGCAGGCCGTGGTGTGAGATCGACACCACCGCCTCGAGAGCGGGGGAACGCTCACCGACCAGGCGAACGTTCCCCCGGCGCGGGCTAGAGGCGGTCCCCCACCGCGTCGACGAACCCGGCCGCGTCCTGCGGCTCGTCCTTCGTGCCGAGGTACACGTAGGTCTCCTTGTCGAACACCATCACGTTCGGCTTGGCCCACGACGCCGAGCCCGCCGGCAACGGCCAGGTGATCCCGATGCCGGGACGGCCGGACGAGACGTTCTGCACCACCGTCAGGCCCGGGACCTGGGTCGCCGCCTCGAACAGTGCGGCCCGCTGCGGCCCTGGCAGGTACGACTGGGCGAACATGGACTGCACGTCCTTGCCGTACGAGTTGACGGGTCGGTTCTTGTCGTTGCCCTGCAAGAACTCCAGCATGCCGTCGGCCGTGGTGGGCAGGTCGTCCCGGTACGCGCGGGACGGCGTGCACGGCTCGAAGTCGCCCGTCGGCTTGTCGAACTTGTCGTACACCTTCTTGCGGCCGCCGACGCAGCCGGGCAAGGTGGTCGGCGCCTCGTTCTTGCCGCTGCCGACCCGGCCGTCGCGGGTGCCGTCGACGGAGAACCAGGCTTCCCAGTCGCCGTCGCGCACGTAGTAGAACTGGTCTGGCCGGGGCACCACGTCGGGCTTCGAACGGGCTGTCGCCGCGGCGTGGTTCAGCAGCTGCACGGCCGTGTCCACCGGGGTCGTGGTGGTGGGTGGTGCGGCCTCGGGGTAGGGCGCGTGCTGCGTGGTGGACGGCAGCACCATCGCCACGCCGGTCACCGTTGCCGCCACGGCGATCGTGGCGATGGCGATGATTCCGGCGCGGCTGCGTCCACGCGGCTTCATGCCCGCCACGAGCTGTGCGCGGGCGGACGCGAGCTGGTCCGCGGACTTGAGGGGGGTGTCGTCCAGTTCCCGGACGAGCTGAAGGTCATCCATTGTTGAGCAGCTCCTCGACCTCGCTGTGGTTGTTGGTTCCCAACGCTTCCCGGACCTTCCGGCGCGCGCGGTTCAGCCGGGACCGCACCGTGCCCACCGGAATCGTCAGCGCCTCCGCGACCTCGAGATAGCTGAGCTGCTCCCACGCGACCAGCAGCAGCACGTCCCTGTCCTCGGCGGACAACGCCGCCAGCGCGCCGGTCAGGATCGACCGCATGGCCTGCGCGGTGACGTCCGCGGCCACGCGGTCGGCGTGGTCGTCGACGGGCGGCCCCGCGGACGGCGGGCGGTGCCGGCGCACCTCCTCCCGCCGGTGCTGACCGACCAGGTTGGTGGCGATGCCGTACAACCACGGCCGGGCGTCCTGGCGGGAGGAGTCGTAGCGGTCGCGCTTCGTGAACGCCGCGAGGAACGTCTCGGCGAGCAGGTCGTCGGCGACCTGCTGACCGAGGCGCCGGGCGAGGTAGCGCTGGATGTGGGGCGCGTGCCGGTCGAAGATCACGGCGAACTTCTCCGGCACGCGCAGCGACGCCTCGATGAGCTCCGCGTCGGTTGCTGTCATGGTGGCCTTTCGAGCGAAGGGTCTTCGCCCTGTTATCAGCAGAACGCCCCGATCGGGTTCACGGCAGCGCGCCCAACAGCCGATTCAAGATCCGTCCTGGTTTTGTTTTGGACGCCGGTGCGACCGTTCGCCCCACATTTCTACGTGGTTCGGAAAGGGTGTTCGTGAGAACTGGAGCCAGAGTGGCGAGGATCAGCCTCGCCGTCGCCACCGCCTCGGTGGTCCTGTCCAGCCCGGCCACGGCCGACGTGGCGGTCGACGTGCCGGCCACTGCGACCGCCGTCGCGGTCATCACGCAGGACCCGCACGAGAACGACGCACCGTTGACCCACGCCCAGCGCATGGCACTGGCGGCGGCGTCCGACCGCGCCGGGGCGTACCCGGCTGACCTCTCGGTCCCGTACGTCGCCGGCGGCAAGGTCGTCGCCACAGCCACGGCCACTGCGTCGGCCGAGTCGGTCAGAGTGGGACGTGAGCCGTACAACGTGCCCACGTCGGAGCCGGACCTGGGCTCGGACGACGGCACGATCGAAGGGCCTCCGGTGGTGAAGGAGCCGGTCGAGCCGAACCCGGTCGAAGAGTCGGGTGCCGCCGCTCTGTCCGTGCAGGCCACCACCGCCATCTCACCGAACTTCACCACCGTGAAGTACAGCGCCGCGCAGCTGGAGGCGGCGCGGGACGAGGTGCTGACGCTGAACGACCTGCCCGGTGCCGCGTCCCTGGTGTCGGCCTACGTCGACGCACCGAACAACCGCGTGCTGGTCGAGTCGTCGACCGCGTCCCTCGAACTGCGGCAGGCACTGGCGGCGAGGTACGGCTCGGACCGCGTGGCGCTGTACCACCAGCCTGACCTGGTCCGGCCGGTGAAGAAGGAGCGCCACTGGGACGACAGCCCGTTCGCGGGTGGGTCCGAGATCGACAGCGGCAACTGCACCAAGGCGTTCGGCTGGGTGCACCAGGGCAAGTCGTACATCCTCACTGCGGGCCACTGCACGTCGATGAACGCGACCATCTCGTCCAACGCCGGCTCGGTGGGCAAGGTCACCGCGGACAACTACAACAACAAGACGGGTTCGGTGAAGTGGAACGGCCAGTCCTACTACTCGGGTGACCTGGCGACCATCAAGATGCCCGCAGGCAAGGCGTCCTCGACCCTGATCTACAAGGGCGGCCCCGGCTCCAACAGCTTCCGCACCGTCACCGCAAAGTGGGGGCCGTCCGGCCTCAGCGACCGCTACTGCGTCGGCGGCCAGATCACCGGCGAGATGTGCGGGTTCAAGGTGATGGCCACCAACGTCACCGCGAAGTACGGCGACAACGAGATCGTCAAGGGCGTGCACAGGTCGCATCGCAACGGCAAGTGCACGCGGGGCGGTGACTCGGGTGCCCCGATCTACACCATCCGCAGCGACGGCAGCATCGCCGCCAAGGGTGTTCTGAGCGGTGGCAGCAGCAACACCAGCGGCAGCTGCCGCGACTACTTCACCGACACCTACCTGGCGGAGAAGGCGCTCGCGGGCGTGCTCCGCGTGAAGGCGCCGAAGTAGTCCAGCACGCCGGATCACCGTCGGATGTGACGCCCGTCACGCGATGTCACGTTCGTTCTCCCGACGCCCGTCTCGTGGTCGTCATCTGATCTGGAGAAGGGACAACGGCCGTGCACAGGATCGTGATTCTCGGTGCGGGATATGCGGGCGTCATGTCGGCGGTGATCACGGCGGCGCGCACCAAGCGCCGCGACGACGTGCGGATCACTCTCGTCAACGCGACGGAGAGGTTCACCGAGCGGCTGCGGCTGCACCAGACCGCGTCCGGGCAGGAGGTCGCCGACCTCCGCATCCCGGAGCTGCTGAAGGACACCGGTGTGGAGTTCGTGCGCGGCTGGGTCACCGGCATCGACGCCGCCGCGCACACCGTTCGCGTCGACGACGAGCAGGTGCTGGAGTACGACACGCTGGTCTACGCGTTGGGCGGGGTTGCCGACACCGCAGCGGTTCCCGGCGCCGACGACCACGCCTACACCCTGAACAGCAGGCAGGAAGCGGAGTTGTTGGCGCGGCGGCTCGCTGACGCAGGCACCCGCACGGTCGCGGTGTGCGGCAGCGGGCTGACCGGTGTGGAGGCGGCGGCCGAGATCGCCGAGCAGCATCCGGAACTGGGGGTGGTGCTGCTCGGCAGGCAGGAACCCGGCGCGACGCTGGGCGCCAAGGCCAAGGCGTACCTCGACGCCTCGCTGGAACGGCTGGGCGTGGAGGTGCGCAGCGGTGCCGAGATCGGCAAGGTGCTGCCGGACTCCGTCGAGCTGGTGGGCGGCGAAAGCGTTGCTGCGGACGTGGTGTTGTGGACGAGCGGGGTGCGGGTGTCACCGCTCGCGGCCGCGGCCGGGCTGGAGGTCGACGGGAACGGGCGCATCGTCACCGACGCCGCGCTGCGGTCGGTGTCGCACCCGGAGATCTACGCCGTCGGCGACGCGGCCCTGATCCGGCAGGGCTACGGCGTCCTGCACGGCACCTGCCAGAGCGGCATGCCCACCGGCGTGCACGCCGCGGAGTCGATCGTGCGGGAACTGCACGGCAAGCAGCCCAAGCCGTTCCGGTTCGGCTACTACCACACGCCGGTCAGCCTGGGCCGCCACGACGCCGTGGTGCAGTTCACCAGGCCGGACAGCAGCCCCAGGTCGTTTCTGCTCACCGGTCGCAGGGCCGTCTGGTACAAGGAGACGGTGACTTCCTCGCCGTGGCCCACGTACCGCCGGCTGATGAGCGTGCCCGGCATGGGCTCGGTCTGGCCGCGCGGTGGCCGGTTCAACCGATGAACGACGTCTTCGGCGAGTACCGCAACCTGCTCTTCTCGGTGGCGTACCGCATTCTCGGCACCGCGGCCGACGCGGAGGACGCGGTGCAGGACGCCTGGGTGAAGTGGTCCTCTTCGGACAGGTCCCAGGTGGCCGACCCCAAGGCGTACCTGGTGCGGATCGTGTCGAACGTGGCGATGGACCGGCTGCGTTCGGCCCAGGTCCGGAGGGAGACCTACGTCGGTCCGTGGCTGCCGGAGCCGATCCTGACGAACACCGCGGATGCGTCCACTGTGGACCTTTCGGACACGGTGTCGATGGCGGTGCTCGTGGTGCTGGAGACGTTGAGTCCTCTCGAACGCGCGGTGTTCGTGTTGAAGGAGGCGTTCGGCTTCAGCTACGGCGAGATCGCCGACGCCGTCGAACGGTCGGAGGCCTCGGTGCGGCAGGCGGCGCACCGGGCCCGCGAGCACGTGCAGGCCCGGCGCCCCCGTTTCCACACCGACCGCACCCGGCAGCGCGAGGTGACCGAACGGTTCTTCGCGGCCGCGACCGGCGGTGACATCAACACCCTGATGCAGCTGCTCGCGCCGGACGTGACACTGTGGACGGACGGCGGCGGCAAGGTGCGCCAGGCGATGCGTCCCGTCGTCGGCGCGGACAAGGTGGCCACCTGGTTCGCGGCCATCGCCACGCGGCCCTACCAGGGCGTCGAGATCGCGGACATGAGCGCTGAACTGGTCGAGCTCAACGGCGGCGTGGGCGTGGTGTTCGCCGGCGCCGGACGGGTGATCGCCACGCTCACGCTCGACCTCGACGACACCGGCCGGATCGTCGCCCTCCACAACGTCGCCAACCCCGACAAGCTCGGCGCCGTCACCGGCCGGGTCGTCCGCGAGATCTGACCGCACTCGCGCGTTCGGCCGGTGAGCCGTCCAGACCACCCCGCGGGACCCGGACGGCTCCGGCGTCTAGCACCTGACGTCCACGGCGTCGATGTCGTTCTCCAGATCACCGTAGAAGCTGCCCTGGTACCCGACCGGCACCCAGCCCTTCTTCACCCAGCCCCTGCCGTTCTCCCACCGCCACACCTCGACCAGGCCGCTGCCGCGGTTGCGGATCGAGGAGATGCGGTTGTCGAGCCGCGGGACGTTCACTTCGAGGTTGTACCAGCCGCAACCAGGCGCGTTCCACAACCAGTCACGGCCCTCGGTGCGGTCGTAGTAGCAGGAGTACCCGGCCGCGCACTCCCAGGCCGCGGCGGACAGGTCCGTGCCGAGCTTCTCGAGCTCGACGCCGTTGTGGTCGTCGGCGGCCGCTCCGGCGGGAGCGGTGACCAGGGCGGCCGCAACGGCCGCCCACATCGCGAGCTTCGCGAGCACGGTTCCCTCCGCGTCAGTTGTCGAAGTACAGCAGGGCACCGGGGCACTGGTACGGGCAGTGGAGCTCCGCCCGGTAGTTCCCGGCCGGCAACCCGCTGATCCACCAGTCGTGCTGGACTCCTCGCTTCTTGTTGTCGCGCCTGACCTCCGGGTCGCCCGGTCCATCCATGTACCGGATGAGGACGAACGAGTTGACCGGCTCTGGCTGACCGGGTTCCCACGGCGCTCCCCAGGGGACGCCCGTGGTGGCGATGTGGACGGCGGCGCCGGCCGGGACCCAGAGCGGCGCGGTCACACAGGACCACTGCACCACCCGGCACGACCTGTCAGCCAGCACGGAAGGTCCTCCGGTCTGCGCTGCGGCCGGTTGTCCGGCGAGCAGCGTCGATGCCAGCGCGGCCGCGACCGCGCCGACGGCCCCGAACTTGATTCTTCCCATGCAACAGCCCCCTTTGTCTGATGCCTCGTGCCGCTGTCCGCGACTACGCCATCACCGTGAACGCGGTCGGTTTCACTGCGGTTTCATCGCCGCGGTGCCACCGTCGTCGTGGGGGAGGCCCTCATGAAGACGGAGTTCGGTGTGCTCGGCCCGCTCCGCGTCGCGGTGGAAGGGAAAGACGTCGATCTGGACCAGCCGATGCTGCGCCGTCTGCTGGCCGTGCTGCTCTGCGACGCCAACTCGCCGGTGTCCGCCGAAGCGCTCGCCGAGGCGCTCTGGGAGTCCAGTCCGCCCGCGTCCGCACGGAAAACGCTTCAGCTGTACGTGCATCGGCTGCGGAAGAAACTCGGTGACCCGGCTCGGATCGTGCACGGGCCCGCGGGCTACCGGCTCGTCGTGCGACCGGGGGAGTGCGACGCCGACGAGATGCGGCAGCTGGTCGCCGACGCCCACGCGACCGTCGATCCGGGGCGGCGTGCCGGGGTGCTGCGCAAGGCGCTGGCGTTGTGGCGCGGTGTTCCGCTGGCCGAGTTCGCCGACGTGCCGGCCGTGCTGGCCGTGGCGGAGGCGCTGACCGACCGGTGGCTCGCGGTGCTGGCCGAGCGGGTCGACGTCGACCTGGAGCTCGGCCGGCACGACGATCTCGTGGCGGAACTGACCGAGGTGGTGGCGCGGTACCCGTTGCACGAACGGTTCCGGGCCCAGCTGATGCTGGCGCTGTACCGCTGCGGCAGGCAGGCGGACGCGCTCGCGACCTACCACCAGACGAGGGAGGTGCTGCGCGACGAGCTGGGCGTTGATCCGTCCGACGCGCTGCACACGCGGTACCAGGAGGTGCTGCGTGCCGATCCGGTGCTGGACCTCCCGGTGCGGCCGCGCCGTCCCCGGCCGGCGCAGCTGCCCGCCCCGCCCCGCGACTTCAGCGGGCGCACCGAGGAGCTCGGTGTGCTGGACGACGCGGTGGCCGGCGCCGGTCTGGTGACGATTTCGGCGATCGCGGGTGCCGGCGGTGTCGGCAAGACCGCGCTGGCACTGCAGTGGGCGCACCTGCGGCGGGCGGACTTCCCCGACGGCCAGCTCTACGCCGACCTGCGCGGAGCGGCCACCACGGAGCCGGTCGACGCGGCGCACGCGCTCGGCGAGTTCCTGCGTGCACTGGGTGTTCGAGCCGAACACGTCCCGCAGGACCTCGACAGCGCCGCCGCGCTCTACCGGTCGCTGGTCGCCGACCGCCGGATGCTCGTGCTGCTGGACAACGCGCACAACGCGGACCAGGTGCGGCCGCTGCTGCCCGGCACGTCCACGACGGTCACGCTGGTGACCTCGCGCAGCCGTCTCGGCGGTCTGGTCGCGATCAACGGTGCGCGCCGCCTGCTGCTCACGCCGCTGCACCCGTACGAGTCCCTCGAACTGCTCGTGGCGCTGCTCGGCGGCCGGCGAATCGCCGCCGAACCGGACGCCGCGGCCGCTCTCGCCGAGGCCTGCGGTCACCTGCCGCTGGCACTGCGGATCGCCGCCGCGAACCTGCTGGACCAGCCCCGCCGCCGCCTCACCGACTTCGTCTCGGACGTGACTCGCAACCGGTTGAACGCTCTCGCGGTCGACGACGACGACCAGGCCGCCGTGCGCTCGGTGTTCGGGCTGTCGTACGAGCGCCTCGAACCCGTGGCGCGCAGGGTGTTCCGGTGCCTCGGCCTCGTGCCGGACCTCGACGCCACCCCCGAGATCGCCGCCGCACTGGCCGCGATCGACGCCGGGCGCGGCAGCCGGCTGTTGGAAGTGCTGCACGACGCTCATCTGCTGGACAGCCGTACTCCCGGCCGTTACGTGTTCCACGACCTGATCGGGTTGTACGCCAACGAACGCGCGCGGACGGAGGAGGATCCGCAATGCCGCGAGGCGGCGCTCGACCGGCTGTGCACGTGGTACGTCGGCAAGCTGGCCGCGGCGGACCGGTTGCTCCTGCCCTACCGCCCTGCCCTCGTCGAGGCCGACCCGGCGGCGCCGTTCGGCACGGCGCTGGACGCACTGGCGTGGCTGGACGGCGAGAAGTCCAACCTGGTGGCGCTGGTCCACCACGCGGTGTCCACGGGAAGACACGTGGAGGCGTGGCAGATCCCGTTCCTGCTGGGCGGCTACTTCGAGCACCGCGGCACCTGGGCGCTCGGGGCGTCCCTGCAGCGGTACGCGGTCGACGCCGTGATGAAGCTCGACGCCGCCCACCTCGAGGTCCCGGCCAGAGTGCAGTTCTCGATCGCGCTCGTGCACGTCGGACGCGTCGACGAGGCCGTGCGGGAGCAGCAACGGTGTCTCGCGATCGCCAGGGAGTCCGGGAACGCGCAACGGGAAGCGGCGATCCAGAACAACCTCGGCTGGATGTACAACGAGCTGGGCGACACCGTCCGCGCCGTGGCCTCGTACGAGGCCGCGCTGGAACTGTTCACAGCGGCCGACGACCGCGGCTACCTGGCCATCACGCTGCAGAACCTCGGCGACGCGAAGTCGTTGCTCGGTGACTTCGCCGGCGGGGTCGCGGATCTCGAACGGTCACTGGCGATCGCGCGAGAGGACGATCTCGTCGGCCAGCAGGGTGACTCCCTGGTGTCGCTCGGCCAGGTGCACGCGCGGGCCGACCGGCACCACGACGCGGTCCGGTACTTCCGCTCCGCGCTGGCACCCGTCGAAGAGGCCGACAACAAGGTGACCCTGGCCCTCACGCACCGCGAACTCGGCCAGAGCCTTCGCGTTCTCGGAGACGCTGCCGCCGCGGCCGACGAGTTCGCCGTCGCCGCGCGGCTCTACCGCGACACGGACGACCTGCACCTCGCCGTCGCCGCCCATCTCGACGTCGCCGGAGTTCGCGCCGAGACGGGCGATCTCGACGCGGCACGGCGCGCGTTCGACACGGCGAGGCAGCTGCACCTCCGCGCGCCCGACCCGGTCAACTCCCGCAGGCTCGACGAGATGGCGGAGCGGCTGGCCTGAGCGCTCCACAGTGGACGTTCGTGGAGTACTGTCGGCGTGCGAGGAACGACGGCAGTCGAAGGCGGCGAACGGTGATCGAGTCGGACGGCAGCACCGGCCAGGACGTGGCGCGGATCGCGGAGCGTCTCAAGGAACGCATCTACGCGGAGCTGGCGGTCATCGCGGTCACGCTCGGCCTAGCGCTGGCCGGGTCGAGCACCCACCTCTCGGCCGCCCTGTCCGTGCTCGGCGCGTCCTTCGGCCTGTGGCTCGCGACGATCGCGGCGGAGGTGCAGGGGTACCGGTTCGCCTACGGGCACAGGATGAACGGCGTGGAGCTGCGGCACATGCTCGTCGTCACCAGTCCGTTGATGACCGCGGCGATCGGTCCGCTGGTCCTGGTGCTCTTCTCCGCGCTCGGGGCCTTCTCGCTCACCGCCGCGCTGTACGGGTCGGTCGCCGTGGACACCCTGACGATGTTCGTGTGGGGCTACACCGCGGGCCGGCGGATGAAGGCGAGCGTGCTCATGTCGGTCCTCAGTGGACTCGTGAACCTGGTGATCGGCGGGATCGTCATCGTGGTCAAGGTGGCCGGCGGTCACTGACGCGACCGCCGGCCCGGTCCTTCACACCGCGCAGTGCAGCGGTCCGCCGTTGAAGGCGATGGCCTCCGCCAGTGCGACGGTGATGTTGATGTCGGTGCCGTCGGCGTCGGCGTAGGCCCGGTGCAGGTTCAGCACCAGGCGTTCGGCGTCGGGCAGGTCCGCGAACTCGCCGAGACCGGTCTCCTGCGCGGCCTGCAGCGGCGTCCAGCCCTTTTCTCGCCCCACGACAGCGGTGTCGCGGACGAACTCGTAGTACCGCCGGTGTGCGGCCAGCACGTCCGCGAACGCCGCGCGGGTCACCAGCGGTCCGTGGCCGGGCACGACCGTGTCCGCGTCGAAGCCCGCCAGCCAGTCCAGCGAGCGCAGCGCCCCGTCGAGGGAGCCCATCGCGATCATCGGCGTGACCTGGTGGAAGATCAGGTCGCCGGTGAACAGCACGCGCTGCTCCGGCAGCCAGGCCACCGCGTCCCCGACGGTGTGCGCGCTGTGACCGGGATGCCGCACCTCCACCGGGGTCCTGCCCGCGTGGAGCGTGATCTCGTCGCGGAACGAGACGGTGGGCGGGCGGACGGCCTCGACACCCCAGTCGGGCGTGGGAGACCACGCGGGCGGGGTGTTGGCCAGGATGAAGTCCTGCAGGATGCCCTGGCGGGTGAGCTCGTGCGCGACGATCACGGTCTCGTCCGGCAGCAGCGCGTTGCCGTAGACGTGGTCGCCGTGCAGGTGCGTGTTCACCGCGAGCCTGATCGGCGCGTCGCCGGTGGCTTCGGCGAGCGCGTCCAGGAAGAGCCGGGTGCGGCGGGCCGTCGCGCAGGTGTCGATGACGACGACCTCGCCGTCCGCGTGCACCGCGCCGGCGTTGTTGATCCACCAGGTGCCGTCCGGCTGGATCCAGGCGTGGACGCCGGGAGCGACCTCCCGCAGTTCTGGCTGAGCAGTCATGACGGGCAACCTACTCGTGCGGAATCCGGAGCACGGTGCCACGTCCGGACACGTGGAGGGTGCCGTCGGGTGCGACGGCGAGCCCGGTGAACGCGCGTGGGCATCCCGGCATGCCGTGGGTGAACAACGCGCGGACCGTTCTAGGAGGACTGAGAGGGAGATCGCCGGCCTCGGTCCTGATCTCACCGGTCACCAGGTCGATCGCCAGCACTCGACGCCGGCCCGCCTCCACGACGAGCAGCTCGTCACCCCGGACGGCGATGCCTTGTGGTGCGGCAAGACCTTCGGCGATCGGCTGCCCGTCGCCGATCCGGTGCACGACGCCCTGCTCGTCACTGACGTAGCACCGCCCGTGAGCGTCGAACGCCACATCCACCGGCTCGGAGAACCCGTTCGCCACCACGGTGATCGCGTCGTCCGCGTTGATCGCGATGATCCGTCCCGCACCCGTCTCCGCGACCACGAGGGCACCGTCGTCGCGCACCGCGATGCCGAGCGGGCAGCGCAAACCCTTGGCGCGCACCCTTCGTCCCGTGCGCACCTCGCCGTACTGCGAGGTCGTGTGCAATTCGTCCTGGCCGGCGGCGACGCCGTGCGTGGAGCTGAGGGTGCGCTCTCCAGCCACGCGGTAGTGATCCGCCGCGTGGAGGGTGCCGGTGCGGTCGACCGCGAGACCGTACGGCCCGACGAGGCTCTGCGGCACGATCTGGCGGAGCCTGCCGTCCGGGTGGAGCTCCGCGATGCCGCCGCTCGCGAAACTGGAGACGTACACGCGGTTGTCCTCGTCGACCGCGGCGTTGTCGAGGCCGAAGATCCCGGTCGTGATCACCTGCCGCCGTCCGTCGGGGGAGATGCGCGTGATGTCGCCCTCGGGGCCGGAGGAAAGGATCAGCAGAGCGCCTTCGCGGTCGAAACGAACCGCCACCGGCAGGTGCACGCCGTCGGCGACGAGCTCCGGGGTGCCGCCGTCCGGCGAGATCCGGTGGACCTCGCCGGTGAGCACGTGCGGGTAGTGGAGGTGGCCGTCCGGGCCGAGCTGCATCGCGTTGGCCATCGGCAGGTCGCCGGTGAGCACGACGGGCTCACCGCCGCCGGGGAACAGTTCGAGCAGCCGCCCGCCGGGGCGCATCTCGTTGACGAACAACCGGTCTCCCACGCAGGTGATGCCGTTCGGCACCTTCACCTCGTCGCTGACCAGCGTGAGCTCGCCGAGCGGGTCGCGGCGCCAGACCCGGCCGGGCACGAGGTCGGTGATGTACATCGACCCGTCCTCAGCGAACGCGATGTCGTCCGGTGACTGGACGACGTCGCCCGCAGGCACGACCACCTCGACCTCGGCCGTGGAGAGGTCGACGGCGCTGATGCGCCCACCGAGGAAGTCGGCGACGTGCAGGCGCCCGTCCGGGCCGAACGCGATGCCGTTCGTGCCGTGGAAGGGATTCATCCGGGCATCACCATCACGTCGTCCATGCTGTTGTGCCGCCAGTCCCGGAGCAGGGCGTGGAACGCGGTGGCACCCTTGGCGAAACTCCGGCGCGGGTGGGGCTTGCCCTCGTTGTTGTAGTAGCCGGGAGTGCATTCCAGGTAGAACCGGTGGAGCTCCTCCGCGTTCTCGCCGAGCGCCGACACCCAGGCGTCCACCGCCTCCTCGCTCGGCTCGACCCACCGGGCGCCGCGCTTGCCCGCCTCCGCCACGACCGCCGCGATGTGGCTCGCCTGCTCGTCGAGGACGTGCGCGAAGTTCACCGACGACGCGTTCTGGAACGCCCCCATGGTGAACAGGTTCGGGAAACCGTTGCTGTAGAAGCCGTGGAGCGTCCGCGGCCCTCGGCTCCAGTGCTGCAACAGGTGGGTGCCGCCGCGGCCGTGCACCGGCAGCCGGCCGGTGATCATGTCCGACATGGCCACCTGGAAACCGGTGGCGAAGATGATGCAGTCCACCTCGTACTCGCGGTCGCCTACCACGATCGCGTTCTCCGTGACGCGCTCGACGCCGCCGTGGTCGGCCGTGTCGACGAGGGTGACGTTGGGGCGGTTGAAGGTCTGGAGGTACTCGTCGCTGAACGTCGGCCGCTTGCAGGCGTACCGGTACCAGGGCTTGAGCAGCTCGGCGGTCTCCGGGTCCTGCACGATCTCGTCGACGCGGGCGCGGATCTGGTTCATCTTCCGGAAGTCGAGGAGCTCCTCGGCGCGCTCGCGTTCCTCCGGCGTGAGCGAGCCGCGGTCCTGGCCCGCGGTCATCTTCCGCAACAGCCGGGCGCTGCCGGTCCACGCGTCCGCGACCAGGTCCTCGCCGGTCTCGTCGCCGCTGACGATGCCGAGGAAGTTCTCCATCCTCTCGCGCTGCCACCCCGGCCGCAGTGACGCCGCCCACTCGTCGTCGGTCGGCCTGTTGTCCCGGTAGTCCACAGTGGACGGGGTGCGCTGGAAGACGTGCAGCTGCCGGGCGTCGCGGCCGAGGTGGGGCACGACCTGGATCGCGGTCGCGCCGGTGCCGATCAGGGCGACGCGCTTGTCGGCGAGTCCGCTGAGGTTCCCGTTCGCGTCACCGCCGGTGTAGCCGTAGTCCCAGCGGCTCGTGTGGAAGGTGTGTCCGCGGAACGTGTCGATGCCGGGGATTCCGGGGAGCTTCGGCCGGTCCAGGGTGCCGTTGGACATCACCACGTACCGCGCCCGCATCCGGTCGCCGCGGTCGGTGGACACGATCCACCCGGCCGCGTCCTCGTCCCAGCGCAGGCCGGTGACCGCGGTCTGGAAGCACGCGTCGCGGTAGAGGTCGAAGTGCTCGCCGATGGCACGGGCGTGCCGCCGGATGTCCTCGCCTGGCGCGTACTTCCACGCGGGGACGTGCCCGAGCTCGTCCAGCAACGGCATGTAGACGTACGACTCGATGTCGCAGTGGATTCCCGGATAGCGGTTCCAGTACCAGGTGCCGCCGAAGTCGCCGCCCTTCTCCACCACCCGGATCGAGCCGACTCCCGCCTGCCGCAGCCGTGCTGCGGCGAGCAGCCCGCCGAGGCCGCCGCCGATGACGACGGCCTCCACCTCGTCGTGCAGTGGTTCACGGGTGAAGTGCGGATCGGCGTGCGGGTCGTCGGCGTAGAAGCCGAACTCGCCGCTGACGTCGCGGTACTGCGCGGAGCCGTCGGGACGGACGCGGCGGTCGCGTTCGGCCCGGTACCTGGCGCGGAGCTCGTGCGGATCGAAGCCGAGGTCCTCGGAAAGCACAGGAAAACCTTTCGCTGTACGGGGTTTCTCAGACCGCGGACCAGCCGTTGTCGACCGGGAGGACGACACCGTTGATGTTCGAGGCGGCGTCGGAGGCGAGGAAGACGATGGCGTTGGCCTGCTCCTCCGCCTGCGAAACCCGGCCGATGTTCTGCATGTACCTGCCGAAGACCTGGGGGCCGTGCGCGGCGGGATCCATGTTCAGGGCGATGCCCGTGGCCACGCCGCCCGGTGCGATGGCGTTCGCGCGGATGCCGGACTCCCGGTACATGACCGCCACCGAGCGCGTCAGTCCGATGAGGCCGGTCTTCGAAATCGTATACGCGAGGCCGGCAGCACTGCCGCGCAGGCCAGCCTCCGACGCGGTGTAGACGATGGCGCCCTTGCCCTTGGCGAGCATGTGCGGCAACGCGGCACGGGTGAGCTTGAACGGCGCGGTGAGGTTGACGCCGAGGACGCGTTCCCACTCCGCGTCGGTGACGTCGGCCGCCGCGCTCATCGAGTCGGTGATCCCGGCGTTGCACACCAGCACGTCCAGGCCGCCGAACTGCTCCACCGCCGTCGCGACCACCTCGTCGACCACGGCGGACTCGGTCAGGTCACCCGCCACGACGACCGCGGTGCCGCCGGCCGAGGTGATCTCCTCGGTGACCGCCTTGGCCGCCTCGGCGTTGACGTCGGCGACCACCACCTTCGCGCCGAGCTGCGCGAACTGGAGAGCCGCGGCCCTCCCGATTCCGGATCCGCCGCCGGTCACGACGACGCTGCTGCCGTTCAGATCGCTGTTCATGCCCCCACCATAGCCACTTATTGGCACTCAGTGCCACTATGTCGCTGAAGGCCAAGAAGTAGGATGTCCGGACGGAGGTGACATGCCCGACCAGCAGACCCGCACTTCAGAGCGGACCGGACGACCGCCGCTGACCGAACGGCGCAAGGCGGAGACCCGCCTCGAGGTGGCACGCGCGGCCGTCCGCCTCTTCCTGGCCAAGGGAGTCGCGGGCACGTCCGCCGAGGAGATCGCGGCCGAGGCGGGCATCTCCGTGCGCACGCTGTGGCGCTACTTCCCGAGCAAGGAGAGCTGCGTCATGCCGCTGCTGACCGGCGGGATCGAGCACACGGCCGAGTGCCTGCGTGCGTGGCGCCGCGACCAGGGCGTCTCGGACCTGCTCGCCATGCTCACGTCCGGCCGCATCGGATCCCCCGGCGAGGTGGTGGCGATGATGAACCTGGTCCGGCTGGCCAGGACCGATCCGGGCCTGCGCGCGGTCTGGCTGGAGGCACACCGGGAGGCGGAGCCCGCGTTCGCCGAGGCGCTCGCGCACCGCGCGGGTCTGGCCGAGCCCGACCTGGTCACCGCGATCCAGGCAGCGATGATCAACAGTGCGTTGCGGGTGACCGTGGAGCACCACGCGTTCAACACCGAGACGCCGGAGTCCCTGGCGGCGGCGACGGCGGAAGCTCTCGTGATCGCGGCGCAGGGGCTTCCGACGTAGCGCGCGTCGCGGTGGCTCTCCTCACAGTGCGCCGGAGTAGAGCACGCAGGCCCGCGCGCTGTCGCCGGCGAACCCGTCCAGCGGCAGGCCGAACGCGCCGCGGGCCGAAGCGGGTGGCAGTGCGGGAGGACGGGCGGCGAACGGGTAGAGTCCACTGAGGACGGACACGGCGTCGGCGGGCCCGACTTCGGACGACAGCAGGGACAGCACCGCCTCCGGCAGGTCGTCGAGCGAGGCGGACTGCCACTCGTGGACCGCGGTGAGGTCGCCGTCGCGGACGAACATCCACGCGCCGCCCTGGTCGTCGGTGCTCAGCAACAGGACGACCAGGTCCTTGCGGACGATGTCGCGGGGGAGTGCGAACAGCTGGACCGCCAGCTGACGGCGCGGTCCGCTGAAGCAGTACATGCCCCAGTGGTGCACGGCCTACAGCGCGATCACGAAGGCGCGGATCGACCGGTCCGCGGCGTAGGCACCGAGCGCGTGACCGAACGCGCCGCGTGGGGTGGGCGGGCACGGAACCAGGCCGTGCTCGACGAAGTCGCCGTGCTCGCTCAACGCCGCCCCGATGCCGTCACCGGCGTTCATCAGCAGCGACATGATCCGGATGGGCAACGCGCCGAGGCTCCCGCCGTGCCAGCTGGCGACCGGTCCGATGTCGTCACCGGCCCTGGCACGGGAGAAGACCCGGATGTCCGCCGCTCGCTCGCTCTCGACCAGCAGCGCGTACCAGGTGTGCTGGACAACGGTGCGGGGCAGCGCGTACACACTGCGTGTCACCGAGTCCGGCGTGCCCGCGAACGCGAAGCAGTTGATCTCGGTGACGGCCGGCGCCGTGCTCTCGCGCATGCGTGCGACTGTATGAGCTGCCCGGCTGCGCACCCAGTCGGTGAACGACCTGTGCGGTGAACTCCCGTCGGGGAAATCCCCTGCGGATACGCTGGGCGCATGTTCGACTTCGACCGGTTGCGTGCGCTCGTGGCAGTCGCCGACCACGGGTCGATGACCGGTGCCGCCGCGGCGCTGTGCCGCACCCAGCCGTCGATCTCGCGCCAGATCGCCGCGCTGGAAAGACAAGCGGGCGTGCCGCTGCTCGTGCGCTCCCCGACAGGCGCCTCACTGACTCCCGCGGGCGCGCTGCTCGTCGACCACACCCGCGGCGTCCTGGATCGCCTGCACCGCGCGGAACGCCAGCTCTCGGCGCTCGGCGGCGACGGCGGCTCGCTGACCATCGGTTCCTTCAGCAGCGCCAACACCACGTTGCTGCCACGGGCGTTCCACGACCACGTGACCCGGAATCCGCGCGCTGCCAAGCCGTTCGTGCCGCAGACAGATCCCGAACGCCACCTGGCCGACCTGCGTGCTGGCCGGCTCGACCTCGCGCTGGTGACGGAGTGGGACCTGCACGCGCAGGACCTCGACGGGATCGAGCTCGTCCCGCTCGTCGAGGACGAACTGCTGGTGGCGTTGCCGCGCGACCACCCGTTCGCGCGCGAACGACTGACGCTCGCGGACCTCAGCGACGACACGTGGATCGACGGCGCACACCCGGACTGCCTCGGGCCGCTCGACGGCTTCGTGTCGGCGGTGTCCGTGCACTGCGACGACTGGACGGGCAAACAGGGACTCGTCGCGTCCGGGGTGGGCGTGATGCTGTTCCCGTCGCTCGCGCTGCCGAGCGTGCGCCGTGATGTTGTGGTGCGTCGGCCGTGTGACGAGATTCCGCGCCGGCGCCTGTATCTCGCGTGTCCCGCGGGTGCGCGGCGGGTGCCTGCGGTGGCGTCGATGGTGGAGTCGGTGCGTGCGGCTGCGGCTTCGTTGCCCGATCGGGTTTCGGTTGGGGGCCGGGGTGGGTTTTCTGGCCGGAGGTACGAGCGGTGAGCCGACGGCGGTGGTGATCGCGGGCGTGGTCGCGGTGGCGCCTGGGGGGGAATAGCGCTCCACGACCACGCCCGCGATGCCGGTGCGCACGGCCGCACGCACCGACCGCCGCGGCCGCGCACCGACCCTCGCGGCCACGCCTTCGTTGCCCGGCCAGGCCTCAGCCCGCGACCGTCGCACCTGCGGCCCGTTGTCCGGCCAGGCTTCAGCGGACGCCCGCCGCACCTGCGGCCCGCTGTCCGGTCAGGCCTCACCCGGCGACCGGAGTCCGTTTCCTCGCCAGCGGTACCAGCAGCGACCCCGCCGCGACCACCGTGGTCACCGCAGCCGCCGCCGCCCCGGCCCCTGGGGAGTAGCGCTCCACGAGCACGCCCGCGATCCCGTTGCCGGCAGCGAAACCGACCCAGTTGGCCGCGATCAGCACGGCGAACGCCTGTGATTTGGTGCCGTCGGTGCTGTAGTCGCCGACGAGCATGGTCTGCAGCGCGTCGGACGGTCCGTTCACCGCGCCGGCGACGGCGAGCACCACCAGGGTCGCGACGACACCTGGACCCAGGCCGATCGTGGCCACCAGCAGGCCGAACAGCGTGAGCGCGCCGACCAGTTGCAGGAGTGGCGATCCCGGCAACCTCGTGCCGCCGTAGAGGAAACTGCCCACCGCGCCACCGCAGGCCATGGCGGCGAGCAGCACTCCCGCGCTCATCCGCAAGCCGTCGGCGTGGGCGACCAGTGAGACTTCCAGTGCTCCCAACGAGAACGCGCCCAGCACGACGACCGCCAGCAGGTGTGCCAGCCTCGGGTTCCGGTGCAGGGCCAGGCTTTCCCCGTGTTCGGGACGGTCGAGCTCGATGGCGAGCACGGCCCGTGCGCCGCGCAGCCACCACGTGCCCGCCGCGGAGGTCACGGCGGTGACCACCACCGCGTAGATCGGTGCCAGCACCGCGACCACACCGGCCACGATCAGCGGGCCCGCGATGAAGACGGTCTCGGTGAGCAGTCCGGACAACGAGAACAGCGTGCGCTTCGCCTCCTCGTCGGTGACCCGGGCGATCACCGTGTTGGAGATGGCGCCGGCCGGTGGGGTGCACGCGCCCGCGAGGAACGCGAGCACGGTCAGCGCGGGCGGCCACGGTTGAGTCATCGCGGTCAGGACGAACAGGGTGAAGCAGGTCGACTGGAGCACCGACGCGACGGCGAGCGCGGTTCGCGGGCCGCGGCGGTCGGCGATCCGGCCCCACAGCGGTGAGGTGAACGCGAGCGCCACCGCGTAGGCGCCCGACACCGCTCCTGCGCTCGCATAGCTGCCAGTGGTGCGGTGTGCGACTAGAAGCAGTGCCAGCACCACCATTCCCGCGAGCAACCGGCAGGCGAACGCGGCTCCCATGACCCTGGCCATGCCGGGGAGTGCCAACGCCGTGCGGTACCGGGTCAGTGCGGTCATGAGGCCACGATCGCGGTGGCGCGAACTCGCGGTCAAATGATCGTTCAGCGCAGGGGTATGCGTCCCGCGCATGTCTCCTTCCTTCTCCTGTCAGTGAAATCGCCCAATCGACCGGGTGCGGCAGGCTCACTACCTTGGGTGAAGTCCTCGCAGGACGTGGCGAAGAATTCTTGCAGGAGGGGAAAAATCGATGGCTGTTGAGATTTCTCGGGCCCCGCAGCAGGTCGAGGCCGAGGTGCAGAAGTGCATCACGGCCGCGTGGGACTGCCAGTCGCACAGCTTCATGGGATCACCGGAGACCGTCGAGGCCAACCTCGTCGCGTTGCCGGACGACCTCGTGCAGCGGCGCGTGTACATGCTGATGATCCAGGGCGACGACCGCGCGGAGGCACGCGTCTTCGAGCGGTTCTCGTTGGAGGACACCGACGGCACCGTCTCCACGTGGGCGGAGGGCGACCTCGGTGAGCTCGTCACGCAGATCACCGACGTGCTGGTCCGCAACCGCGGCGTGCACTGCCCCGGCGAGCAGGTGAAGGCGACGATCACGGAGGAGCGGGACTTCATCGTCGAAGGCCCGTCGGCCGCACCGAAGACGGCAGCCGAGGCGTTCTGCGGCCCGCTGGCCGCGTTCAAGAACGACAAGTTCGTCCAGGCCACCGTGATGATGCTCTGCTGATCCGGCGCACGAGAAGGGGACGGCGACGCGCGCCGTCCCCTGGTGGTTCACTCGGCGATGGCGGGTACCGGTTCCGGAACGCCTCCTTCGAGCAGCCACCGCGCGATGATCGCGGCTCTGCTGTGCACCCCGTAGCGCACGTAGAGCCGTTGCAGGTGGGAGTCGACGGTGCGCGCGGACATGCCGAGTCGTTGCGCGATCTCCTTGTCTCCCAGACCTTCGGCGATGAGGGACAAGATCTGTGCCTGACGTGGACTCAGATGCACCAGCGCTACCCCCGAAACCAGTTACTCAGCATGAAAATCATTATCGTCAAGAGATGACTTCCGCGCGACCACAGGATTGTCCGAAGGAATTGGCGTACGGCACCTGGCCGTCCCCGATCAGCGCGTCCGACGTCGCGCGCTCCCGCGTCAGGCTGTCCTTCCCGCAGGCGGCGGGCGGGCAGGTGTGGTGGCAGGAGTCGAAACCGGGTGAGGAAGGCCGCTGCACGGTCGTGCGCTCCGGCCTGATCGAGCTGCCGGCACCGTGGAACGTGCGGAGCACCGTGCACGAGTACGGCGGCCTTTCCCACCTCCCCGTGCGCGACGGGGTGGTGTTCTCGAACTACAGCGACCAACGGGTGTACCTGGCCGACGACGGAGGTGTGCGCGCTCTCACTCCCGCGCCGCACGAGCCGGAAGCACTGCGGTACGCGGACTTCGCACTCTCACCGGACGGCGCCTCGGTGTTCTGCGTGCGGGAACGGCACGACGACGACAGCACCACCAGGTCGATCGTGGTGGTGCCGCTCGACGGCTCCGGTGTGGTGCGGGAGGTCGTGTCCGGCGCCGGCTTCTTCGGTTTCCCCACCCCGTCACCGGACGGCACCCGGATCGCGTTCGTGTGCTGGAACCACCCGGACATGCCGTGGGACGGCACCGAACTGAGGGTCGCGGACCTCGACGGCGGGCTCGGCAGCGTGGTGATGGGCGGCCGGTCCGAGTCCGTGCTGGCACCGGTGTGGTGCGGTGACGCCCTCTACGCGGTGTCCGACCGGTCGGGCTGGTGGAACCTCTACCGCGTCGAACTGAACGGCCGGGTCCGCGCGTTGTGCCCGCGTGCCGAGGAGTTCGCGGAACCGTTGTGGGAGCTCGGGGACCGCACGTTCGCGGTGTTGCCCGACGGACGGCTCGCCGTGCTGCACGGGCGTGGCGACCTGCGGCTCGGTGTGCTCGACCCGGACACCGGGATCCTCACCGACGTGCCGACCCCCTACACGTCGTTCCTGCCCACGTTGTCGGCGGACGGCACGGCCGTCGCCTGCATCGCCGGGGCGCCGGACCGCCCGCTGGCCGTCGTGCGCATCGACGTTACGACCGGGGTAACGGAGTGCCTGCGGGCCGAACTGGACGAGCTGCCGGACGCCGCGTACCTGCCGCGCCCCAGGAGACTCGAGCTCGACGGCATCGGCGGGCACACGGTGCACGCGCTCGCCTATCCGCCGTCCAGCCCGGTGGCGCGAGGGCCCGAAGGCGAGCTGCCGCCGTACGTCGTGTGGGCGCACGGCGGTCCGACCGGGCACGAGGTCGGGCTGGCCGACCTCGCGAAGGCGTTCTTCACCAGCCGGGGAATCGGCGTGCTGGACGTGAACTACGGCGGGTCCAGCGGGTACGGGCGCGGCTATCGCGAGCGGCTGAACGGCCAATGGGGTGTCGTGGACGTCGCGGACGTCGTCGCCGCCGCCCGGTCGCTCGTGAAACGCGGCATGGCAGACGGCAGAAGGCTCGCGATCCGCGGGCCGTCCGCGGGCGGCTCGACCGCGCTCGGTGCGGTGACCACTGGCGTCGCGGCGCACGGGCCGACGTTCGCGGCGGCGGTGTCGTACTTCGGCATCGCGGACTTCGAGTCGCTCGTGGCGCTCACGCACGACTTCGAGTCGCACTACCTCGACGGACTCGTCGGGCCGCTGCCGGAGTGCGTAGAGACCTACCGCGCGCGGTCGGCGATCGGCCACGTCAGCCCCGGCACGTGCCCCGTGCTGTTGTTGCAGGGCAAGGAGGATCCGGTCGTCTCACCCGCACAGGCCGACGCCATGGTCCGCGACCTCGACTCGAACGGCGTCGCGTACGAGCACCTCGTGTTCGACGGTGAGGGGCACGGCTTCCGGCGCGCCGAGACGATCATCGCCTGCCTGGAGGCGGAGTTGCGGTTCTACCGCACCCATCTGGGTTTCTGATACTGATGGAGGGCCCCGGACGCGCGCACCGCGTCCGGGGCCCTCGTCATCCAGCGGTCACACCGCTCAGTGGCTGCACGTGGGACACGTGCAGTTCGTGCACGTGCATGCCTCGCACGTGTCGTTGCAGTTCGGGCAGTTGCACTGGGTCTCACT
Organism: Lentzea aerocolonigenes; assembly: GCF_000974445.1. Taxonomy (GTDB): domain Bacteria; phylum Actinomycetota; class Actinomycetes; order Mycobacteriales; family Pseudonocardiaceae; genus Lentzea; species Lentzea aerocolonigenes. The sequence goes on along the minus strand of NZ_BBOJ01000021.1, from coordinate 213,999 downwards.
GAGCATGAGTACCTCCCCTGATCGCGGCATCGCCATATGAACCTATGGCGATGTCACGATGACTGACTGCCGGTCAGTCGCGGGAGACCGCGGCCCTCATCTCTCGGCAAATCCTTCGGTCGTCCCGCGACGACTGGTCAGGTGGCGGCGGAGAAGGCTCGTCCTGGTCGGTCTTCAGGGGGTGGTTGTCGATGCACGTCGCGGTGATCGGTGGCGGAGTGGGCGGGCTGGCCGCGTCGCTCGCGCTGCGCGGAACCGGGGTCCGCACGACCGTGTTCGAGCGGCAGCGCGGGTTTCCTCTGACCGGCGCCGGCGTTGTGCTGTCACCCAACGGTTTGCGCGCGCTGGACGCACTCGGCGTCGGCGACGAGGTGCGCGAACGCGGCCACTGCCTGTCCGTCGAGTCGGAGCACCACGTGAGCACGGTGGACGGTCAGAGCCTCGGCGCGATCCGGTACGGCGAGTTCCACCAGCGCCACGGCGACCCGTTCGTCGTCGTCCGGCGCACGGATCTGAGACAGGTCCTGCTCGACGCGCACGGCCGGTCCGGCCTGCGGACGGGCTTGACGCTGCGGACGGTCCGCGACGGAGACGACGTGGCAACGGCCTGTTTCACCGACGGCTCGCAGTTCTCCGCCGACGCGGTGGTCGGCGCGGACGGCCTGCGGTCCGCCGTGCGCGCTGAGCTCTTCGGTGCGCCACCGCCCCGCCACGTGGCCTCGATGCTGCGCGGCATCACCCGGCGGGAGCTGCCGCCCGGCCGGACCGACGGGTTCACCGTGGTGGGTCCCGGTCTCGGCATCTTCTTCGCCCCGCTCGGTCCCGCGGAGCTGTACTGGACCGCCACGATCAACTCCGCGCAGGACTGGCCGCGTGATCCCGGGGAGTCGATGCGGAAACTCCTGGAACGCCTGGAGAACTGGCCGCCGATCGTGTCCGAACTGGTGCGCGGGGCCGACCCCGAGCAACTCGACGCGACGGACCTCGCCGACCGCCCGCCGCTCGCGGTGTGGAGCAAGGGACGGATCACGCTGCTCGGCGACGCGGCACACCCGATGATCAACTTCCTCGGCCAGAGCGTGAACACCACGCTGGAGGACGCGGTCGTGCTGGCCAGGTGCCTCCACCGCGCGGAATCGGACGACGTCGCCGACGCGCTCACCTGCTACGAGCTCGAACGGATCGGCAGGACCACGAGGATCGGGCTGAGCTCGGCGTCGCTCACCAACGGCGACTGGAGCCAGGACACCGCCGGAATCTTCCGGGACTACCTCGAGAAAGTCCTCAACGGACAGTTCATGGACTGGATCTACGGCTTCTCACCAGACCCGCAGCACGCACGACGATGACACGAAACGGAGGTGCGCCCGTGGGGCGACACGTCGAGATCGCGGGAGCGGGGTTCGCCGGCCTGACGGTGGCGATCGGACTCGCACAGCGCGGGTGGTCCGTCCGGGTGCACGAACGCGGCACCGAGCTGCGCGACTTCGGCGCCGGAATCTTCCTGTGGGAGAACGGTTTGCGCGTGCTCGAGTCGATCGGCTGCGCGGACCGCGTCCTGCTCAGGTCGCACGAGGCGCGGCAGTGGGAGGAACGCGACTCGCGGGGCACCCTGCTGGGCACGCGGCCCCTGCCGCTGCCGGGCGGCCTGCGGATGATCACCCTGAGCAGACTGGACCTCTACACCGCACTGCTGGACCGGGCGCGCTCGCTCGGCGTCGACTTCCGCACCGACTCCCACGTGGTGGAGGCGGATCCCGACGGGTTCCTCGTCGTGGCGGGCGGAACGCGGTGGCCGGCCGACTTCGTGGTGGCGGCCGACGGCATCCGCTCGACCGTGCGCGACCAACTGGGGTTGCTGACCGGCCACGACGTGTTCGGGCTGGGGATGTACCGGTTCCTGGTGCCGCTCGACCGCGCGCCCGGCGACTCCGGTCAGTGGCGCAACTACGTCAACTACTGGAACCTCGAGCACCGGCGGCGTGTGCTGTACGTGCCGTGCAACTCCACGGACCTCTACCTCAGCCTCTCCGCCCCCGACGGCGACGAGGAGGCGATCGGCGAGCGGCTGAACGAGGAGGTCTGGCGTGCCTCGTTCCCGGTGCTCGACGAGGTGCTGACCGGCCTGCCGGTGGCTCCCCGGTTCGACCGGTACGAGGTGCTGCGGCTGAGCCGGTGGTCGGTCGGCTCGGCGGCGGTCGTGGGCGACGCGGCGCACGCGATGCCGGCGACCCTGGGGCAGGGTGCGGGGACGGCCATGACGAACGCGCTGAACCTCGCGATCGCGGTTGCCGAGGCGGACGACATCCCGCTGGCGCTGAAGGCGTGGGAAGCGCAGGAGCGGCAGGAAACCGAAGCCACCCAGGACATGTCCGTGGCCCTGCTTTCCCAGTTGATGCCGCGCAACGGCGAGCACCGTTCCGAGTGGACGGAGGAGGCGCTGCGTCCGGCGACGCGTTCGCCCCGTGAATGACCGGGACACCTCCCACCCGGTGGAACGCCGCCCTCGTACCCGGCTACGAGGGCGGCGTTTCACGTTGCGGGGGCACGGTCGTACCGGGGGATCGACCGAAGTGCTCGTCCAGTGTTCTTTCGGTGTAGCTACGGAGAAGTCTTCGGCACTGCCGCGATGTGTCGCGGTCCGAGGTTTTCCAAGCTGTGAAGGCATCCGCCCGCGGTCCCGAGGAGCTGCCCCATGACTGGTCCGGTGTTGGTGTCGTCCACGGCCACGTTCGTGGACATCGTGCGCGGGAAGGCGAAACGAGCACCTCACGAGGTGGCGTTCGAGCTCGTCGACTCCGACGGTGGCCGGGTCGTGATGACCAGGGGCAGACTCGACGCGCGAGCGCAGGCCGTCGCGGCGGCGTTGCGGGAGATCGCCGAGCCGGGCGACCGGGTGGCGCTCGTGTGCGCCACGACGCCCGAGTTCATCGAGAGCTTCTTCGGCGCCCTCTACGCCGGTGTGTGCGCGGTGCCCTGTCTCGCGCCCGCGACGACGGTGAACTCCCCGCGGCGGCGCCGTTTCCAGCGGATCGTCGGTGACGCGCGGCCGACCGTCGTGGTGGCCGCCGGCGCCGACGTGGAGCTGCTGCGGTCGGCCTGGCCGGAGGACACCGCGCAGCCCGCCTGGCTGCACGACGAGGACATCACCGAACGGACGCTGACGTCGGAGCCGATCGCGCCGGAGGAGCTGGCGTTCCTGCAGTACACCTCGGGATCGACGAGCGATCCCAAGGGCGTGATGGTGAGCCACGCCAACCTGACCGCGAACCTGACAGCGCTGCGGGACGGGTTCGGGTTCACGCCGGACGACACGTTCGTGAGCTGGATCCCGTTGTTCCACGACATGGGGCTCGTCGGGGTGCTGCTGTGCTCGCAGTTCACCGGGTCGCGGTGCGTGCTGATGCAGCCGCAGGCGTTCGCGGAGAAGCCGATGCGCTGGCTGAACGAGCTGTCCGAGCAGCAGGGCTCGGTGGTCGCCTACGCCCCGAACTTCGCTCTGCGCCTGTGCGTCGACCGCACGACGGAGACCGACCGGTCCTCGTTGGACCTCTCCCGGTTCCGGCGGCTGATCATCGGTGCCGAGCCGATCACGCCGCGCGTGGTGCGGGAGTTCCGGGACGTGTTCTCCGGCACCGGGTTGCGGCCGGAGGCGCTGACACCGGCGTACGGCCTCGCGGAGATGACGCTCGGCGCCACGTGCTCGGTGGACGGTCCGCCGTCGTTCCTGGAGGTCGACGCCGCCGAACTGGAGCAGGGCAGGGTCGCCGCACCGCGGGGCGGGCGGGCCAGGGAGCTCACCGGCTGCGGCACGCCGTTTCCCGGTTGTGCCTTCGAGATCGTCGATCCGCAGACCGGCGCACGACTGCCCGACGACCTCGTCGGCGAGGTGTGGCTCGCGGGTGATTCCGTCACCCGCGGCTACTGGGAGATCGACGACGACACGACCTTCACCGCGCGGACGGCCGACGGCGGCGGGCCGCACCTGCGCACCGGCGACCTGGGATTCCGCCACGAAGGATCGCTCTACCTCACCGGCAGGATGAAGAGCCTCGTGATCATCCGTGGCCGCAACATCTTCCCGCACGACGTGGAGGAGGTGGCGGGAGCGGCGGCGGAGGAGGCGGTGTCCGGCGTGGCAGCCGCGTTCGCCGTGCCCGTCGAGGACGAGGAACGGCTCGTCGTCGTGCAGGCCGTGCGTGCCACCAGGACCACCGACCTGGCCGCGGTGGCCGAGGCCGTTCGCCGCGCGGTCGTGGCCGAGTTCGAGGTCGAACCCCACGACGTCGTGCTCGTCCGGCCCGCCGGTGTTCCCCGCACCACGAGCGGGAAGATCCAGCACGCCGCCTGTCGCCAGTCCTATCTGGACGGTGCGTTGCCCGCACTCGCGAGCAGCAGGGACACCAGGACGGAGGCAGGTGGGTTCGACCGTGCCGCGCTGGTCTCGATGACGCCCGCGGCGCGGCGCGGTGCGCTGGAGGCGTGGCTGCGCCAGCAGATCGCGATCGCCGCGCGGTTGTCGCCGTGGCAGATCGACAGCGGTGTGCCGCTGACCGGCCTCGGCGTGGACTCCCTGCGGTTGATGGAGTTCCGCGGGACTTTGGAACGGGAGCTCGGCGTGCGGCTGACGAGCACCACCGCCGTGCTGGACGCCATCGTGGACGAGGTGCTCGGTGAGCTCGACCGGCCGGAGCCGTTGCCGGTCGCGGGAATCGTGCCCGACCCGGCGCACCGCTTCGAACCGTTCCCGCTGACCGACATCCAGTACGCCTACCTCGTGGGCCGCAGCGAGACGTTCGAGCTGAGCGGTGTCGCCACGCACGGCTACGTGGAGCTCGACGCCGTCTCGCTCGACCTCGAACGGCTGGAGGCGGCGTGGCGCGAGGTGGTCGACCGGCACGAGATGCTGCGCGCGGTGGTGCTGCCCGACGGCACGCAGCAGGTGCTCAGGACCGTTGAGCCGTACCGGATCGTCGTGGATCCCTCCGCCGACGAGAAGTCCGTGCTCGCGGTGCGGGCGCGGATGTCGGCGCAGATGCGCCCTGTCGGCGAGTGGCCGCTGTGGGAGGTGCGGGCGAGCCGGTTCGCCGACGGACGGGTGCGGGTGCACGTCAGCTTCGACCTGCTCGTCGCCGACCTGTGGAGCCTTCGGCTGGTCATGCGGGACTGGGCGCGCTACTACACCGATCCCGGCGTGGAGCTGCCGGAGGTCGTGCTGTCCTTCCGCGACTGCGTCCTGGAACGGGCACGTCAGCAGGAGTCGGCGCGGGCGAGCGCCGCGATGGCGTACTGGCGGGACCGGCTCGACACCATGCCGGGCGCGCCGGAGCTGCCGCTCGTGGTCAGCCCGCGTGACGTCGAGCGGCCCGTGTTCGTGCGCCGGTCGCGCCGGATCCCCGCCTCGACGTGGCGCAGGGTCAAGAAACTGGCCTCCGGGCACGGAGTCACGGCCTCCACGACGCTGCTCGCCGCGTACGCCGCGGTGATCGGCCGCTGGAGCCGGTCGCAGCACTTCACGTTGAACGTGACGCTGTTCAACCGCCCGGCGGTGCACCCGGACATCGCCGAGGTGGTCGGCGACTTCACCTCGATCGACCCGCTCGAGATCGACCTGCGCGAGCCGGTGCCGTTCGCGGGTTTCGCACAGGCCGTGCAGACCCAGCTCTGGAACGACCTCGCACACGACGCGGTGAGCGGTGTGCAGGTGTTGCGCGAGCTCGCACAGGCACGCGGCACGGCCACGGGCGCACTCACGCCCGTCGTGTTCACGAGCGGTGTCGGCTACCAGGGCGAGGACGAGTCGCTGTTCCCGATCGAGCTGGGCCGCACCGGGTACACGGTGTCCCAGACGCCCCAGGTCTACCTGGACCACCAGGCGACCGAGGACACCGGCGCGCTGACGCTGTCGTGGGACTCGGTCGACGAGCTCTTCCCCGCGGGTGTGCTGGACGACATGTTCGCCTCCTACTGCACGCTGGTGGAGAGTCTGGCCGACGAGGAGTCGTGGCAGGCGTCGGACGTGGCGTTGCCGCGGTGGCAGGAGATCCTGTTCGACGACGTCAACGCGACCGAGGGCGAGCTGCCGGAACAGCTGTTGCACGAGGCCGTGTTCGCCCGCGCACTGTCCACTCCGGACGAGCCCGCGGTCTGGGCCGGCCGGTGGCTGACCTTCGGCGAGCTGTGCGGCCGTGCTACCGCCGTCGCGGAACGGTTGCGCGCCATGGGGATTCGTCGCGGTGCCGCGGTCGGGGTCGGTTTGCGGAAGGGCTGGCGGCAGATCGTCGCGGTGCTCGGCGTCGCGGCGGCCGGCGGGATCTACGTGCCGATGGCGCCGGACCTGCCGAGGGAACGCAGGCGCTGGCTGCAGAAGCACTCCGGTGTGTGCTGCGTGGTCACCGAGGAAGCGCATCTGGACGCATGGTCCGGCGTCGCCACGCTCGACGTCGACGTCGACGGCTGGGAGGAGGCGGACGTCGCGGCCTGGGAGTGCCCTGCCCAGCCCGATGACGTCGCGTACGTGATCTACACGTCCGGGTCGACCGGCACGCCGAAGGGAGTGGCGGTGACGCACAGGTCGGCGCTGAACACGTTGGCCGACGTCTGCGAACGTTTCGGCATCGGCGCGGAGGACCGTTCCCTCGGCCTGTCGTCGCTGAGCTTCGACCTGTCCGTGTTCGACGTGTTCGGCGTGCTGGGCGTCGGCGGCGCGCTGGTGCTGCCGGAACCGGAGGCGGCACGGGACCCAGGCCGGTGGCGGGAGCTCGTCGTCGAGCACGGCGTGACGGTGTGGAACTCGGTTCCCGCGTTGGCGCAGATGTTCTGCGCCCACGCGGAAGGCGAGCAGGACGTGGTCGGCCTCAAGGTCGTCATGTTGTCCGGCGACTGGATCCCGGTGGACCTGCCGGAGCGCCTGCACGCCGTGGCACCGGGTGTCTCCGTGCTGAGCCTCGGCGGTGCCACGGAGGCCGCGGTGTGGTCGATCTTCTTCCCCGTCGAGGACGTGGACCCCGCCTGGGTGTCGATCCCGTACGGGAAACCGTTGCGCAACCAGAAGTTCGCGGTGGTCAACGAGCGTGGTGAGCGCAGTCCGGTGTGGGTGACCGGTGAGCTGCTCATCGGCGGTGACGGCGTCGCGACGGGGTACTGGCGGGACGAGGAGCGGACCGCGCGGAGCTTCGTGTCCGCGCTGGGCGGTGACCGCTGGTACCGCACCGGTGACCTCGGCCGGTACTGGCCGGACGGGGTGATCGAGTTCCTCGGCCGGGAGGACTTCCAGGTCAAGGTCGGTGGCTACCGCATCGAGCTGGGGGAGATCGAGCACGCGCTCACGGCGCACCCCGACGTGCGGCAGGCGGTCGTGATCGCGTCCGGTGACCGCGGTGACAAGCGGCTGGTCGCCTTCGTCACCACCGAGGAGAAGAAGGCGGAGGACGCCGGGGACGTCGAACTGGATCCGGCCCGCCGGATGGAGTTCACGCTGGCGCGGCACGGTCTTCGCCGGTTGTCCGGCCAGGCGGTGCCGCTCGTCGACGCCCCGCGGCCGCGCACGAGGTCGAGCCGGCGGGCGTTCCTCGGCGAACCCGTTCCGTTCGAACGGCTGAGCAGGCTGCTCGGCGCGCTGCGGGCCCGTGCGGGAGACCGCGCGTTGCCCGCCTACGACTACGGCTCCGCGGGCGGCCTCTACCCCGTGCAGACGTACGTGTGGGTCAAGTCCGACCGGGTCGACGGCCTGCCCGGCGGCGCGTACTACTACGACCCGGACGCGCACCGGCTGGTGCGGTGCTCACCGGACGAGGAAGGCCCGGGGCCCGACTTCGCGGCCGCCTCCCGGTCGCTCTACGACGGTGCCGCGTTCGCGATCTTCCTGGTCGCCGACCACGCCGCGATCGAACCGCTGTACGGCAAGCTCGCCCGCGACTTCACGCTGATCGAGGCCGGACTGGTCACGCAGCTGCTGGAGACCACGGCGACCGGCTGCGAGCTCGGGCTCTGCCAGGTCGGCGGCACCAGGCAGGACCGGATCACGGACCTGTTCGCGCTCGGTGAGTCGCACGAGCTGCTGCACGTCGTGGTCGGTGGCGTCCCGGACGACCAGCCGCCGGCGGAGGGTTCGCTCGCCGAACGGCTGACCGAGCACCTGACCAGGCGCCTGCCGGGCTACATGGTGCCGTCGGTCATCCGGGTCGTCGACGACCTTCCCCTGTCCGGTCAAGGGAAAGTCGACCGCGGTGCGCTGGCCGCGCAGAGTGTCGCGGTCGCGCGGAGCACCGCGTACGAGGCGCCAGCGAACGAGCTGGAGCAGCTGGTCGTCGACATCGCACGGGACGTGCTCGGCGGCGTCGAGGTCGGAGCGCGCGACAACTTCTTCGAGCTCGGCGCCAGCTCGGTCCGCGTCACGTCGATCTACCAGCGGTTGCGTGCCGCGCTCAACCGGGACTTCCCGCTGCTGACCGTTTTCGAGTGCCCGAACGCACGGGCGCTCGCCCAGCGCCTCGCCGGTGCGGACGACGACCGCGCCGCCGCGCGCAAGGGCAGTGACCGCGGCAGGCGGCTGCGGGCTTCCCGCCAGCGCCGCCGCTCCTGAAAACCCCCGACGCACCACGGAGGACTACCAGTGTCCACTGCAGACACGAGCACCACGGACATCGCGGTCGTCGGGATGTCGGGACGGTTTCCCGGCGCTCCGGACGTGCACCGGTTCTGGCGCAACCTGAGCGAGGGCGTCGAGTCGATCACGCCGCTCGACGCCGCCGACCTGCTGGCGGCGGGCATCCCCGCGGAAGTGCTGGGCCAGCCCGGTTTCGTCAGGGCCGGCGCGATCCTCGACGACATCGACCTGTTCGACGCGGGCTTCTTCGGCTTCACCGCACGGGAGGCGGCGCTGCTGGACCCGCAGCAGCGGATCTTCCTCGAATGCGTGTCGGAAGCGCTGGAGGACGCCGCCTGCGTGCCGGGCGAGCAGGACGTGATCGGTGTCTACGCCGGCGCGAACCTGCCGACCTACCTGATCTCGAACTTGCTGGGCGGCGCGCGGCTAACGCCGAACGCCACCGCGTTCGAGCTGATGATCCACAACGACAAGGACTACCTGGCCACCCGCACCGCCTACAAGCTCGACCTGCACGGGCCGTGCGTCACCGTGCAGACCGCCTGCTCGACGTCGCTGGTCGCGGTGCACCTGGCGTGTCAGGCGTTGCTGAACGAGGAGTGCGACGTCGCGGTCGCGGGCGGCGTGTCCGTCCGGGTGCCGCAGCACACCGGTTACGTGCACGAGGAAGGGCTGGTCTTCTCCAGGGACGGGCACTGCCGCCCGTTCGACGCGGAGGCGAGCGGCACGGTGTTCGGCAGCGGCGCCGGTGTGGTCGTGCTCAAGCGCCTCGAGGACGCGTTGCGCGACGGCGACCACGTCGAAGCCGTCGTGAAGGCCTCCGCCACCAACAACGACGGCTCCCGCAAGGTCGGGTACACCGCACCGAGCATCGACGGGCAGACCAGCGTGATCGCCACCGCGCTCGAGGTCGGCGGGCTGGACGCGTCGACCATCAGCGCGGTCGAGGCGCACGGCACCGGCACGCTGATCGGTGACCCCATCGAGGTCACCGCGCTCACCAGGGCGTTCCGCGAGCACACCGCGGAGTCCGGGTACTGCGCGCTCGGCTCGGTCAAGTCGAACGTCGGCCACCTGGACACCGCGGCGGGCATCACCGGGCTCATCAAGGCGATCCTGCAGCTCAAGCACGAACAGCTGGTGCCGAGCCTGCACTTCACCCGCCCGAACCCGCAGATCGACTTCGACCGCACCCCGTTCCAGGTCAACACGAGCCTGGTGCCGTGGAAGCCGAACGGCACCCCGCGCCGGATCGGCGTGAGCTCGTTCGGCATCGGCGGCACCAACGCCCACGTGATCCTGGAGGAGGCGCCGAGGACGGCCACCGAGCCCGGCCCTGCCGAGCGCGAGCAGGTCGTGCTGCTCTCCGCCGCCACGCCCGCCGCCCTCGACGACGCGACCGCCCGGCTCGCCGAACACGTCGGCGCACAACCGGAACTCGACCTGGCCGACATCGCCGCCACCCTGCAGACCGGACGCGCGCACCGGCGCTACCGGCGTTCCGTCGTGTGCACCGACCTCGCCGAGCTGCCGGGACTCCTCGAGGGCGAAGCGCCCGACCGGGTGTCCACCTGGGACAGTCGAGCCGAGGAACCCGGTCTGGTGCTGCTGTTTCCCGGTCAGGGCACCCAGTACCCCGGCATGGGGCGCGGCCTGTACGAGACCGAGGAGCACTACCGCGCCACCGTCGACAGCTGCCTGGAACTGTTGCGGCCGTTGCTGGACAGGGATCTGGCGGAGCTGCTGTTCGACGGCGACCCCGCCACGCTCACCGACACCCGGTACGCCCAGCCCGCGCTCTTCGTCACGGAGTACGCGCTGGCGGTGCAGCTGGAGGCGTGGGGAATCCGGCCCGACGGCATGGTCGGGCACAGCGTCGGCGAGCTGGTCGCCGCCTGCCTGGCCGGCGTGTTCACCCTGCCCGACGCGCTGAAGGCGGTCGTGACCAGGGCACGCCTGATGGCCGAGCAGCCGCCGGGAGCGATGCTGTCGGTCGCGGCGGGCGAGGCCGTGGTGCGGCCGATGCTGTCCGGGAACCTCGCCGTGGCGGCGGTCAACGCCGACGAGCTGGTCGTCGTCTCCGGTCCGGGTGACGAGGTCACCGCGTTCGCCGAAGCCCTGGCCGCGCGGGACGTCACCGCACGTCCGCTGCGGACGTCGCACGCGTTCCACTCGCCGATGATGGACCCGGTGGTCGAGCCGTTCACCGAGCACCTGCGCTCGATCACGCTGCGACCGCCCACGCGGCGCTTCACGTCCAACGTCACCGGCACCTGGATCACCGACGAGCAGGCGACCGATCCGGCCTACTGGGCGCGGCAGATCCGCGCGGGCGTTCGGTTCGCCGACTGCGTGCGCGTCGCGACCGCGGGTGGGCCGTTCGTGATCGCCGAGGCCGGCCCCGGTCACGCGCTGGGCACGCTGGCGAGGCAGAGCCTGCCGCCGCGCAGCGCGGTGTTCGCCACGATGCGGACCGCCACCGACGAGCGGGCCGACGGCGTGGTGCTGCGGGAAGCGCTGGGCAAGATGTGGGGTGCGGGCGTCGGGGTCGACTGGACCGCGCTGCACCGCGGCGCTCGGCGCAGGATCTCGTTGCCCACCTACCCGTTCCAGCGCCGGCGCCACTGGGTCGAGCGGTCCGACGGCGGCGGTGTCGTCGCGCACGTCGAGATCACGCCGGACGTCGACGCGAACGACGAGCGGTCGCTGCTGCTGGCCGACTACGTGGCGCCCCGCGACGACCGGGAAAGGCTCGTCGCCGGGGTGTGGGAGGAGTTCTTCGGGATCAGCCCGATCGGCGTGCACGACAGCTTCTTCGAGCTCGGCGGCCACTCGCTGCTCGCGTCCCGCGTCGTGACCAGGCTGCGCGAGCTCGGCGTCGAGGTCACGCTGCAACAGCTGCTCGCGGCACCCACCATCGCGGGCGTCGCCGCGTCCGACGGACAGTCCACATCGGACGCACTTCCGGTCGTCACGCCCGATCCCGAGCACCGGTTCGAGCCGTTCCCGCTGCTGGAGATCCAGCAGGCGCAGTGGATCGGCCGGTTCGGCAGCTTCGAGATGGGTGACGTCGCCGCGCACGTCTACCTGGAGTACGAGAGCGACTCGCTCGACCTCGAACGGCTGGAGGCGGCGTGGCGCAAGGTGGTCGACCGGCACGAGATGCTGCGCGCGGTCGTGTTGCCCGACGGACGGCAGCGCGTGCTCGAATCCGTTGAGCCGTACCGCATCGAGGTCGACGAACTGGGGCCGGAGGCGGTGCGCGAGCGGATGTCCGCGCAGATGCACACCGTCGACCAGTGGCCGCTGTGGGAGGTGCGGGCGACCCGTGGCGCCGGCGGCCTGCGGGTGCACGTGAGCTTCGACCTGATCGGAGCCGACGTCGCGAGCTTCTTCTTCCAGGTGCAGCGGGACTGGCAGCGGTTCTACGAGCACCCGGACTGGAATCCCGCGCCGCTCGGCCTGTCGTTCCGCGACTACGTGCTCGCCGAGTCCGCGATGCGCGAGACCGCGGTCTACGAGCGGTCGCTGGAGTACTGGCGGGAGCGCGTGCAAACGCTGCCGCCCGCACCGGAGCTGCCCGCGCTCAGCGCACCGTCCGGGCCCGCCGAGTTCTCCCGCAGGCACGCCAGGATCGACGTCGACCGGTGGAACCGGATCAAGCAGATCGCCGCGTCGCACGGCGTCACGCCGACCAGCGTGCTCGTGGCCGCCTACGCGGCCGTGGTCGGGCGGTGGAGCAAGTCGCAGCACTTCACGCTGAACCTCACCGCGGTCAACCGGCTGCCGTTCCACCCCGAGGTCGACGAGCTGGTCGGCGAGTTCGCGTCGTTCAACCTGCTGGAGGTCGACCTGCGCGAGGCGCCGGTGTTCGCCGACGTCGTCGTGCAGGTGCAGCAGCGCAGCTGGCAGGACCTGGAGCACCGGCACGTCAGCGGCGTCCGGGTGCTGCGCGAGCTGGCACGGGTGCGCGGCTCGGCCACCGGCGCGCTGATGCCGGTCGTGTTCACCAGCGCGTTGATGCAGGACCCCGGCACGAGCGGTGGGCCGTTCGCGTGGCTGGGCACGCAGCAGCACGCGATCTCGCAGACCCCGCAGGTGTCGCTGGACCACTTCGTCATGGAGGTCGACGGCGCGCTCGACCTGTCGTGGCACGCGGTGGACGAGCTGTTCCCCGAGGGGTTGCTGGACGACATGTTCGACACCTACCGCGCGCTCGTCGAGAGCCTCGTCGAGGAACCCGCGTGGCAGGCCGTGGGCGTCACCCTGCCCGCGTGGCAGGAGAAGGTGTTCGCCGAGGCCAACGCGACCGAGGGCGAGCTGCTGGACATGCTGCTGCACGAGGCGGTCTTCGCCCGTGCGCTGTCCGTGCCGGACGTTCCGGCGGTCTGGTCGGACGGCACGTGGCTGACGTTCGGCGAGCTGTGCGGCCGGGCGGTGCGGCTCGCCGAGTCGTTGCGCGAGAACGGGGTCGGCCGCGGCACACCCGTCGGCATCGGTGTGCAGAAGGGCTGGCGGCAGACGGTCGCCGTGCTCGGCGTGCTGGCGGCCGGCGGGATCTACGTGCCGATCGCCCCCGACCTGCCGGAGGAACGCCGCCAGTGGCTCGTGGAGCACTCCGGGGTCGCGTGCGTGGTGAGCGAGATCGACGAGAACGCCGACTGGCGATCGGCCGATCTCGCGGGCTGGGAGTGCCCGGCGCAGCCGGACGACGTCGCTTACGTGATCTACACGTCCGGGTCGACGGGCGTGCCCAAGGGCGTCGCGGTCACGCACCGGTCGGCGTTCAACACCCTGGCGGACGTGTGCACCCGGTTCGGTGTCGGTGCGGGAGACCGGGTCCTCGGCCTGTCGTCGCTGAGCTTCGACCTGTCGGTGTTCGACGTCTTCGGCGTGCTCGGTGTGGGCGGAGCGCTCGTGCTGCCGGAGCCGGAGGCGGGACGCGACCCCGGCCGGTGGTGGGAGCTCGTGACCGAGCACGAGATCACCGTGTGGAACACCGTGCCGGCACTGGCCCAGATGCTCGCCGAGCACGCCGAGGGCCGGTCGGACCGGCTGCCGTTGCGGGTGATGCTGCTGTCCGGCGACTGGCTGCCGGTCAGCCTGCCGGACCGGGTGCGGGCGTTCGCGCCCGGCTGCTCGGTGGTGAGCCTGGGCGGTGCGACGGAGGCCGCGGTGTGGTCGATCTTCCACGCGATCGAGGAGGTCGATCCGGCCTGGGTGTCGATCCCGTACGGCAAACCGTTGCGCAACCAGGCCTTCATGGTGGTGAACGCGCTCGACGAGCACTGCCCGGTGTGGGTGCCCGGCGAGCTGCTCATCGGTGGAGCCGGTGTCGCGCAGGGGTACTGGCACGACGAGGAACGCACGGTGCGGAGCTTCACCGACGGCTGGTACCGGACCGGTGACCTCGGCCGGTACTGGCCGGACGGGGTGATCGAGTTCCTCGGCCGGGAGGACTTCCAGGTCAAGATCGGTGGCTACCGGATCGAGCTGGGCGAGGTCGAGCACGCGTTGCTGGACCACCCGCGGGTCGCGCAGGTCGTCGTCACGGCGGCCGGAGACCGGGGCCACCGCAGGCTCGTCGCCTACGTCGTGCCGGACGCGGAGCTCGACGATCCCCTCGACCAGGAAGGGTTGCGGGCCCACCTGGCTGACCGGTTGCCGTCGTACATGGTCCCGGCGCAGTTCGTCGTGCTCGACCGGCTCCCGTTGAGCAGCAACGGAAAGGTCGACAGGACGGCACTGCCGGACCCGGCCGCCGACCGGGTGGACGAGGGCGACCCGATCGTCGACGACCGGCTGCGGGCGCTCGTCGACCAGCTGCTGGCGATCGTCGCCGACGTCCTGTCCCGGCAGGACGTCGGCCCGCACGACAACTTCTTCGACCTCGGCGGCGACTCGATCCTCGGCATCCAGGCGGTGACCAGGGCCAACGCGCTCGGCCTCCCGGTGACGCCGCAGCAGTTGTTCGAGCACCAGACCGTCGCGCAGCTCGCGGGTGCGCTGGTGCGGTCCGGCATCACACCGGTGACCGCGGAGTCCGCCCCGCTCACGCCGTACCAGCGCGCGCTGCTCACCGATCGGGCCGAGTGGGTCGTGCTGGACGTCGCCGAGCACTTCGACCCGGCCGTGGCGGAGGAGGCGCTGGCCGAACTGATGGCGCGGCATCCCGTGCTGCGGCTGGTGGTCGACGCCGACGCCGGTGAGCAACGGGTGCCCGCCGAGCCGGGGGACCGGCCGTACGTCGCGGACATCGACCTCTCCGCGCTGCCCGACGGCGAGCGGGACCAGCTCATGGACCAGATGGTCACCGAGATCGCGCACGAGCTCGATCCGTCGGCCGGTGAGGTGGTCGGGCTCGCGGTGTTCGGGCTCGGTGACCGCGGCCGGAAGCTGGTCTGGATCCTGCACCGGCTGGTCGCCGACGAACGGTCGTGGCAGATCCTGCTCCGAGAGTTCGCCTCGGCGTACGACCAGCTGTCGCGGCACGAACCGGTGCGCTGGCTCGAACCCGCTGGTCCGTACACCGCGTGGGCGAGCGCCGCCGAACTGCCCGCGATCACCACCGGTGCCGGCGCCGTGCGGGACCGGACGTTCCACCACGCGATGCCGGTCGAGTGGAGGGACGACACCTTCGGCGCGTTCCACGTGTCGCTGACCGAAACCCTGGCCGCGGCACTGCTCCTGGCGGTGGACGGGCGGGTCGTCGTCGCTCGCGGTGCCGAACGGGTCCAGGGCGCCGCCGACCTGAGCGCGACGGCGGGCCGGTTCACCACGCTGACCCCGTTGCCGCGCCCGGATCAGGACGCGGCGGTGCCCGACGTGATCGACGCGGTGAAGGACGGTTTCCGCACCACGACGACCGACGAGGTGGAACTGTCCGAAAAGGACGTCCTGTTGCACGAGGTTCCCGCCGACTGGCGGCTGGTAGGACCTGTCGGGCTGCCAGAGGACTTCGCGGGCCCCGAACACCAGGGCTCGTCGCCCGCCGGTCCGCGGCTGGAGATCGGTGCGGCCGTGGTCGACGGCGTGCTGCGGATCCGGTGGCGGCACTCGCAAGACGCCGACCCGGCCGAACTGGCCGCACGGTTCGAACAGGCGCTCGACCGCATCGTGGCGTACGGCCGCAGCGCGGGAACCGGCTCCTACCGCACGTCCGACTTCCCGCTCGCAGGGCTCGACGAGGAAGGCCTCAACTCCTTCCTCGCCCGCTTCGGCGACGACGACTGAGAGGCAGTGATGGCGAAGAACATCGAGGACGTGTACGGCCTCTCGCCGATCCAGCAGGGCCTGCTGTACGAGCAGCTGCACCAGCCGGCGAGCGGGGTGTACGTCGAGCAGCTGAGCATCACGTTCGCCGGCGCCATGAGGCCGGAGGAGTTCGGCAGGGCGTGGCAGCTGGTCCTCGACCGGCACCCGATCCTGCGCACCACGTTCCACTGGGACGACGGGGGAGAGCCGCTGCAGGTCGTGCACCGCACCGCGACGCTCCCGCTCGACCTGCAGGACTGGCGCGACCAGCCGGCCGACGAGCAGGAACGGCGTTTCCAGGCGTGGCTCGTCGAGGAACGCCTCCAGGGCTTCGACCTCACGGCGGTGCCGCTGATGCGGGTGTCGCTGATCCGTCGCGACGAGGACACCTGGACGTTCGCCTGGCGCTTCTCGCACCTGCTCATGGACGGCTGGTCGTTCGGCCTCGCGATCATGGACTTCTTCACCTGCTACCGGGCGGTGTGCCGCGGTGAGGACCCCGGTCTTCCCGCCGCGGTGCCGTACCGCAACTACGTCGGCTGGTGGCGTGGCAGGACCACGACGACCGAGGAGAAGTTCTGGCGCGAGGAGCTGGAGGGTTTCGCGCCGGTCGCCTCGCTCGGTCTCGCCCCCGACCCGGTCTCGCTCGGCAAGATGGGCGTGCACGACTACGTGCACGTCACGCTGGGCGACCTCGCCGAGGACATCCAGGCGCTGGCGAAGCAGCACCAGCTCACCCTGCCCACGATCACCCAGGCGGCCTGGATCCTGTTGCTCAGCAGGCATCTCGGCGCCGACGACCTCGTCACCGGCGTGACGATCGCGCACCGGCCGCCGGACCTGCCCGGCGCCGGCGGCATCCTCGGCCCGATGATCGTGACGTTGCCGGTCCGCACGCGGCTCGACCGCTCCGAGCGGCTGGTCGAGTGGCTGCGCCGGTTCCAGGCGGAGCAGGCAGCGATGCGGGAGCAGTGGGCGCTGCCGCTCGTGGAGATCCAGCGGCTCGCCGACGTCCCGATGCCGTTGCTGCAGACCACCGTGTCGTACGAGAACGTGCCGATGCCGGACCTGCGGCTGGACGACGTCGGACTGACCCTCGTGGACGCGGTGTACGACGGGCGGACGCACTACCCGATCACCATGGTCATCATGCCCGGCGACGACATGCCGCTGCGCATCATGCACGACCTGCGGCACTTCGGCCGGGACGCGGGCCTCACCATCGCGGCGCAGCTCCGCGCGCTGCTCGAACAGGTGGTGCGCAACCCCGGCATGCGCATCGGTGACCTCGATCCCCGCCCGCGGCAGGAGATCACCGCTTTCGCCGGCCACGTCGCCGCACCGCTCGTGCCGGTGCCGCCGGGCACCGTGCAGGACCGGTTCACGCACTGGGTGCAACGGCAGCCGACGGCGGTCGCCGTGCGGTGCGGCGACATGAGCATGACGTACTGGCGGCTCGACCAGACGGCCAACGGCATCGCACACCTGTTACGGGCACGGGGAATCGGCCCCGGTTCGCTCGTGGGCCTGTGCGTGGAACGCTCCGCCGACCTCGTCGTCGCCGTGCTGGCGGTGCTCAAGGCCGGAGCGGCGTACGTGCCGCTCGACCCGGAGTACCCGCCGGAGAGGTTGCGGTACCTGGCCGACGACGCGGACCTGCCGCTCGTGCTCGCGAGCGCCGCGGTCGCCGACGTGGCTGCCGAGCTCGGCCGTCCGGTCCTGCGGCTCGACGACAGGACCCTGTGGCCGGAGGCCTCCGCGCCGCCCGCCGTCGACATCACCGGGGACGACCTCGCCTACGTGCTCTACACGTCCGGCTCGACCGGTCAGCCGAAGGGCGTGCGCGTCACGCACCGCGGTGTGCTCTCGCTGTTGTCCGCCGCGCACGACACGTTCGGCTTCCGTTCCGACGACGTGTGGACGCTGTGCCACTCCTACGCGTTCGACTACACCGTCTGGGAGATGTGGGGAGCACTCGCACACGGCGGCACGCTCGTCGTCGTGCCACCCGGTCTCGCGCGGGATTCCCTCGCGTTGCAGGACCTGCTGGAGTGCGAGGGCGTGACGGTGCTCAGCCAGACGCCCGCTGCGTTCGAGCAGCTCGCTCCGCGTGACGACCTGGCGCTGCGCTACGTGTTCCTCGGCGCGGACCGGCTCGACCCGCGCACGTTGAGGCCGTGGCTCGGGACGGACGTGGCGCTGGTGAACCTGTACGGGCTCACCGAGGCGAGCGTGGTCAGCACGTTCCACCGGATCGCCCACGACGAGATCGAGCACGGGGACGGCGCGAGCGTGATCGGCTCGGCGCTGCCGAACCAGCGGCTGTACCTGCTCGACGCGTCGGGAAGGCCGGTCCCCACCGGGGTTCCCGGCGAGATCCACGTGTCCGGCGACGCCGTCGGGCTCGGCTACCACGGGCGTGAAGAGCTGACCGCCCAACGGTTCCTGCCGGACCCGTTCGTGCCGGGCGCGACCATGTACCGCACCGGCGACCTCGCCCGCCGGCTTCCCGACGGCGAGCTCGAGTACCTCGGCCGCGCCGACGGGCAGGTGAAGGTGCGCGGGTTCCGCGTCGAGCCGGGCGAGGTCGAGTCCGTGCTGCGGGCGCATCCGAACGTGCTGACCGCCTGCGTGGTCGTGCGGTCGGGCGCGCTGGTGGCGTACGTGGTGCCGGACGGTGAGCGCGTGCCGGAACCCGAGTTGTTCCTGCACCTGCGGGAACGGTTGCCCGCGCACATGGTGCCCGCCGCCCTCGGCTGGATCGCCGCGGTGCCGACGACACCCAACGGCAAGATCGACCACGCCGCGCTGCCCGACCTGCGGATCGCCGGTCAGGCCGTGGAGAAGGTCGCGCCGCGGACCGATCTCGAACGCCGGATCGCGGAGTTCGTCGCGGCGCAGCTCGGCCTGGAGGAGCTCGGCGTGCTCGACGACCTCGGTCAGCTCGGCCTGCACTCCGTGCTCGCCATGCGGTTGTCCGCCCACCTTAAGCTGGCGCACGGGGCGGAGGTCCCGGTGAGCCTCCTGCTGGTGAACCCGACGGTGGAACGGATCGCGCAGGCGGTGGCCGGTGAGTGACCAGGCGTGGCGGGCCGCCGTCCGCGAGCTCGCCGAGCGCGAGATCCGGCACCGGTCCGCCGAAATGGACCGGACCGCGCGGCTGGATCCCGTGCTGCGCAGGGAGTTGTTCGCGGCCGGTCTGATGGCGGTCGAGATCCCGCGCGTCTACGGCGGTCGCGGCGGAACCCTCTTCGACGCGATGGTGTGCATCGAGGAGGTGGCGCGGGTCGACCCCGGTGTCGCGGTGGTGGTCGACGTGCACAACGCGTTGATCGTCAGCACGATCCTCCGGCAGGGCAACGGTGATCTCAAACGGCGGTACCTGACGGCGCTCGCCCGCGGCTCGATCGGCGCGTTCGCGCTGTCGGAAGAGCAGGCGGGCAGCGACGCGCTCAACCTGGAGACCGTCGCCGAGCCGGTGCCGGGCGGATTCCTGTTGCGCGGCAGGAAGAAGTGGACCAGCAGCGCGGTGCACGCCGACCTGTTCCTGGTGTTCGCGTCGTCACCGGAGGGCAAGGACGCCTCGGCGTTCCTCGTCGAACGCGGCACGCCGGGGCTCACCGTCGCCGAACCGACCGACCAGCTCGGCGTGCGGGCGGCGGCGACGGCCCAGCTCACGCTCGACGGCGTGCGGGTGCGGGCCGTGGACGCGGTCGGCGGCGTGGGTGCGGGACGGTCGGTCGCCCTGGAGGCGCTGGACATCGGCAGGCTCGGCATCGCGGCCCAGATGGTGGGGCTCGCGCAGGGCGCTTTGGAGCTGAGCCTGCGGTACGCGTCCCGGCGCGAGCAGTTCGGCAGCCGCATCAACACGTTCCAGGGCGTGCAGTTCCCGATCGCCGCGGTGGCGACAAGGCTGGAGGCCGCGCGGGCGTTGACTTACGACGCCGTGCGCGCCATCGCGCAGGGCTGCTCACCGGTGGAACGGCTGCGGTTGACCGCGATGGCCAAGCTGTTCGCGGCCGAGGTCGCGGAGGAGGCCGCCGGCGTCGCCGTGGAGGTGCACGGCGGCATCGGGTACGACCGCGCGCACCCGGTGGAGAAGCTCCTGCGCGACGCCAAGGCGGGCAAGATCTACGAGGGCACGGACAACATCCTGCTGCGCACCATTTTTCCCACGCTGACCGCTCCGGTGCCGGTCGGGTGAGCCCGGTGCGTCCACAGATGTTCTGCTTCCCGTACGCGGGCGGCTCGTCACGCGCGTACGTGCCGTTGCGGCAGGCACTCGGCCAGGTGGCGGACGTCCACCTGGTCGAGCTGCCTGGCCGCGGCAGCCGGATCCGGGACCGCCCGGTGGACCGCCTGGCCCCGTTGCTGGACGACCTGCTCCCCACCCTGCTGCCGCACCTCGACCAGCCGATCGTCCTCTTCGGACACAGCCTGGGTGCGCTGCTGGCGTTCGAGACCGCACGACTGCTGCGCACCCGTCACGGTCGCGTGCCGGCACGGTTGATCGTCTCCGGCCACCGCGCACCGCACCTGCCGCTGCGGGAGTCGAGAATCCACCACCTGCCCGACGACGCGTTCGTGACCCGGCTGCGCGAGCTGAACGGCACCCCGGACGAGGTGCTGCGCAACGCGGACCTCATGCGGCTGCTGCTGCCTGCCCTGCGGGCCGACTTCACGGTCTCGGAGTGCTACCGGCTCGTGCCGGGGGAGCCGCTGGACTGCCCGATCTCGGTGTACGGCGGGACTCGGGACGCGGACATCCCGGTCGCGGACCTGCACGCGTGGGCGCGGCACACCCGCGGGCGGTGCCGGGTGGACCTGTTCGCGGGGGACCACTTCTTTCTGCACACCGAGGAGGTCGCGCTGGTGAGGGCGTTGTGCCGGGACTTGCAGTGGTGACGTGGGCGGAGATCACGTTGGTGGTTCGGGACCTGGGTCGTGTGCGGAGGCGGGGCACACCGAGGAACTCTCCTCGATCAGGTCGCTGAGACGCACCACCTGCGGTGCGTGGGGGCGGGCACGTCGTTGGGCACGCCCGAACGGCCGCGGTGATCAGAGCCCTGCGGTCACGAGTCTCCCAGCACGTCGAACAGCTCGCTGCGGCCCGTGATCCGCAGCTTCCGGTACACCTGGGTCAGGTGCATCTCGACGGTGCGGCGGGTGACGAAGAGCGTGCTCGCGATCTCCTTGTTGGTGCGTCCGGTCACCGCGAGTCTCGCCACCTGGCGTTCGGTCGCGGTCAGCGACTCCACGCCGTGGACGCGGCCGCGGGCCCGGCCGCCGGCTTCGCGCAGCCTGCGTTCCAGCACGGTGGACAGCACTGTCGCGCCCGCCTCGTCGGCGAGTGCGCAGCCCTGCTTGAGCCGGTGCCGCGCGTCGCGGGCGCGGCCTGCTCTGCTGAGGGCCGTGCCCAGTTCGCCCAGTGCCACGGCCAGGTCGAGTTGCGCGTGGCTGTCCTCGAGCACGTTGATGGACTCCATCAGCAGGTCGCGTCCCGCGTTGCCGCCCACCGTCTGACCGGTCGAGCACAACGCCACGCCCAGCCGGTGTGCCCGGCAACCCTGGCTGCGGGCCTCGGCCAGTTCCTCGTCGGCCAGCCTGCGCGCGGTGTCGCGGTCGCCCAGCGCCAGCAGCGCGCGGACGGCGTGCACCCGCCACGGCACCGCGTACGGGCCGAAGTCTCCCCACGAGGACAACAGATCGCCGCAGCGCATGATGTCCGACAGGCCACTCACCGGGTCGCCGAGCGCCTGCCGCAGTCGTCCGCGGCCCAGCAGCAACGTCACCCGGTGCCAGCGCGGCGGGGTGTCGCTGTCGAGGTCGGCGTCGGCCAGCAGTCTGCCCGCCGACTCGAGCTCACCGCGTTCCAGCAACGTGTCGACCAGCGGGCCGAGCGCCGCGGTCAGCGGTGCCTGCCGGGCCTCGTCGTCCAGGCTGCTCAACATCTCCAGCGCGGCGTGCGTGTCGGCCGCCGCCTCGGTCACCCTGCCCAGCCGCAGCAGCACCTCGGCCCGCAGGCTCCGCGCGAGCACCTCCTGCACCGGGCCCTGGCGCTTCGCTGAGACCCATTCCGTGGTGTAGGGCAGGATCCGGTCGTGGTGGCCGGTGGACAGCACCGCCCGCGCGGTCATCAGCCACGCGAGCGGCAGCCCCGGCGACCCGGCCGGTGCCAGCAACCGCCAGGCCTCACCGGGTTCCACGCCGCACGCGGACGCACCGGTCAGCGCCGCCGCGATCTGTTCCGCGCTCTCGCTGTGCTCGCCGTGCCGCAGCCTGCGGGTCGCGCGCAGGGCCGCCGTGTGCAGGGACGGGTCGTCGATCGTGGTGGTGATCAGCTGCAGCTCGATCCGGGTGCGGAGGAGCTCGTCCGCGGTGGTCGAGGTCGCCACCTCGTCGAGCAGCCGGACCGCTTCTTCCGCACGCCCGAGCAGGTGCAGCGCCTGCGCCTGCTGGAGCGCGACCGTCGCCCTGTGCTGCACGTCGGTCAGCTGGTAGGCCTCCGCGAGGTGTTCGGCCGCCTGGCTGGGCGCGAGCTCCAGCTCGGCGAGACCGAGCAGGTGCACGATCTTCACCCTGGCCTCGTTCGGCAGCGGGCGGGAGAGCAGCTGCCGCAGCAGCGGTACTCGCGCCGCGGCCGTCTCGGTCTCGTGCAGGTCGCGCACGACGTCGAGGAGCAGCCGGACGGTCAGCGGCGACTCGACCGCGTCGGAGCCGAGCAGGAACGACACCATCGTGCGGGGCGCGGCACCCGAGCGTTGCAGCTGTTCGGCCGCGATGAGGTGCAGCAGCGGCCGGTCGGCTGGCGGGATGGCGTTGCGCATCGCGGCCGCGACGACGGGGTGCTGGAACGCCACGATCTCCCCGGCGCGCAGCAGGCCGAGGTCGGTCATCGCCATCACCGCGTGCGCCGCGTCGATCGACGACACCCCGGCGACCTCGCTGACCAGTGCGAGTTTGGCGTGGTCGCCGAGCAGCGCGACGGCCTGCGCCACCGGCAGGCACGCGGGCACGGTGTGCGGCAGCCTGCTGAGCAGCCACGGGTGGATGCTCGGCGGCACCACCTCGGTGATCGACGACGGGAGTTCGTGGTACCAGGTCAGGGCTTCCAGCACCTCACCCACGAGGAACTGGTTGCGGCCGCACCACCACGCCAGCGAGGCGGGCAGCCCCGGCGGCACCGACCCGAGCGCCCGTGCGGCGAGATCACGCAGCGCCGTTCCGTCCAACGGTCCCAGGCGGACCCGTGACGTGGAGCTGTGCGACCGCAGCATCTCGTCCAGCAGCACCGGATCGGGGCCGTTGCTGCCGCTGAGCTTCGAACAGAGGACGGCGACCGGGCGCCCGCGCGTGCGACGGCTCAGGAACGCGAGGCAGTGCAACGAGGACAGGTCGCACCAGTGCAGGTCGTCGACCACGATCAGGACCGGCGCCTGCCTCGCGAGCTCCAGTACCGCGCGGTGCACGTCGCGGCAGGCGGTCTGCAGGTCGTCCTGGGCCGCGTGCGGGTCGAGGACGGTGTCCTCCTCCGCCCATCCGCACAGCCGCCGGATCAGGTTGAGCTCCAGGTGGGACTCGTACCGGCTCGCGCAGGTCGAGAGCACGACGAACCCGCGGCGTTCCGCGGCGATCGCGGCGGAACGCAGGAGCGTGGTCTTGCCCGTGCCCGCACCGCCTTCCGCGAACAGCACCGCGTCGTGCCCGAGAGCGACGAAGTCGAGGTGCTGTTCCAGCGCGGGTAAGTCGGGTGGTGTGTCTGACACGTCGCACGTGTCCAAAGTGGACCTCGGAAACGGGAACCGCACCCCTAGTGGTGTCGATTCGACGTCGAAACTCATCAATCTCCCCCGGTTGTCGTGTCGGTGTGCCTACTGCTTGACCGGTTTCCCCTTCCGCCACACGTGCGTGACGAGCTCCGGTCGTGCGAGCACGGAGATGTCCGCGACGGGGTTGGCGGAGAGCGCGATGACGTCTGCGTCGTAGCCCTGTTCGAGCAGACCTGACCTGGGTGCCTGCCCGCCCAGGGTGAGCGGGGCGGCCGCGGTGCCGGCCTCGATCGCCTGCAGCGGGGTCATGCCCGCGGCGACGAGGTGGCCGAACTCCTCGCCGTTGCGGCCGAAGGACAGGGGAGTGCCCGGCCGGCTGAGCCCGAGATCGGTGCCGGCGGCCAGCTGCACACCGGCGGACAGCGCGACCTGCATGCTCACCAGGTGTTCGTCGGCGAGCCGCGCCACCTTGTCCCGCCAGTGCGGCGGCAGCACGCCGAGACTCGCTTTCAACGCCGCGAACACCGTGCGGGTCGGCACGAGAACCGCGCCGCTCTCCTTGATGGCGGCCGCGGTCTCCTCGTCGATCTGGCTGCCGTGCTCGATCGTCGTGCAGCCCGCCGCGGCGGCGGCCAGCACGCCCGCCTTGCCGTGACAGTGCGCGGCGACCGCACGTTCGGCGCGGCCCGCCTCCTCGACGACCGCGCGGAGCTCCGCGTCGCTGAACTGCCGGTGGTACGGATCGTCCAGTTCGGACACGACCCCGCCCGAGGTGCACACCTTGATCACGCGTGCGCCCTCGCGCAGCTGGAGCCGGACGGCCTTCAGACACTCGTCGACGCCGTCGGCCAGGATCTGCATCCCGTTGGCGCGGCACGGATCGCTGACCGACTGGTAGGGCAGGCGGTGTGCGTCGGAGTGACCGCCGGTCTGGCTGATCACCTTGTTGGCGCTGTAGATCGACGGCCCTGCCAGTGTGCCCTCGGCGACCGCGGCCGCGAGGTGCACGCCGTAGCCGCCCAGGTCGCGGACGCTCGTGAAACCGGCCTGCAGCAACACTTCCGCGTCCTTCGCCGCCCGCACGGTCGCGAGCGGTGCGGGCGTCAGCATCATCTCCTGGGTGCTCGCCCCGTCACGCACCCCGGCGAAGTGCACGTGACAGTCCCACAGTCCCGGCATGACGACGGGAACGGAGACGGTCGGGTGCTCCCCGGCCGGGGCGGTGTCGCGCGGACCCGCGTAGGAGATGCGGTCGCCGTCGATCACGACGGTGGCGTTGGACAGTGGTGATCCCCTGCCGGGAATCATCACCTCCGCATCGATGCGGTACATGCAATTCCCCCAGGAGGATCGTCAGAGCGGCTTGCGCCCCAGCATGGCCCCGTTGGCCCCGGCTGCCTCGAAGCTGACGAACTCGATGTCGGTGAAGCCCGCGTCGGTCAGCCAGGTCTCGTACTCGTGCTTGCGGTAGTTGGCGCCGCCGGAGGTCTCGACCAGCATGTTGAGGCTCATCAGCGCGCCTTCGAGCGGCCCGTCACCGTCGTCGGAGACGAACACCTCGCAGACGATGACCGTGCCGCCGGGCTCGACGGCCTCGTACACCTTGCGCACCAACGAAGCGTCGAACTCGGGGCCCCAGTTGTGCAGCACGGAGGACAGCAGCACGACGTCGTGCCCGCCGGGAAGTCGTTCGTCCTTCAGGAAGTCACCGGGTGCGGCGGAGATGCGATCCGCCATGCCCGCCGCGGCAGCCGCCTGCTCGGCCAGCGGAGCCACCGACGGCAGGTCGTACACCGTCGTGTGCAGGTTTTCGTACACCCGGCCGAGTTCGATGCCGTACACACCGCTGCCACCACCGACGTCGAGCAGCTTCTTCGCGCCGGAGAGGTCGACGGCCTTGGCCAGTGCGGCCGCGGTGTAGGCGGAGATCGACCTCATCGCCGAGTAGAACAGCTGGGCCTCTTCCTGCGAGATGTCCTCGAACGGACTGTCCTGCGTCTTCGGGTCCCACATGGTCGGAGCGTTGGTGCGCAACGCTTTCAGCAACTCTCCCCACGACTCGTACGCGCGGACGTTCTTGAGCTTCACGTAATCGCCGAAGTAGTGCCGCTTGCCGAGGACGAGGAACTCCTCCGCCACGGCCGAGTTGCGGTAGTGCTCGCCGTCGGATTCGAGCAGTTCCAGTGCCGTGCAGGTGGTCAGCAACATCACGGCCGGTCGCTCCACGAGACCGAGGTCGCGGCACACGTCGGCCGTCGTCGCGGTCACGACCTTGGAGAGGTAGTCGAAAAGACCGAGGTCCACCGCCGCCGCCAGAGCCTTCGTCATTCCGAAACCGCTCGCGATTCGCATGAGCGGTGTCGGCGTGACCCTGCCCGCAGGTGCAACCATGCCATCCCCCTTTGAACACGGAAAGTGAGTGATTCCCCAGAGAACGTTGCAGTCAGTACATGACTGACGGTCAGTCACACTGTAGCCCAGGCCGGTCTGGATTGGGAACCTTCGGTATCAACCGACCAAAACCCTGCGTGCACACTGTGTTCGTGAAGGACGGAGTGCGAGGACGTGTCGGCCAGGCGGGACCGCTCAACCGGGCCCGCATCGTCAGAGCGGCGATGCGCGTGGTCGAGCGCGACGGCGTCGAGGTGCTGACGATGCGGCGGCTGGCCGACGAGATCGGGACGGCGCCGATGTCGCTCTACCGGCACGTCGCCGACAAGCGCGAGGTGCTGATGGAGCTGCTCGAGGCGGTCTCCCGGCAGATCACCGGCCGTCGTCTGCCGGCGTCACCGGACCCGCGCAGGCGGTTGCTCGACACCGTCACCGTGGTGCACGACGTCCTCGAGGGCAACCGCTGGGTCGTGCAGGCCGTGCTCGCCGTCGAGGAGCTGCCGCCCAGCGCCCTGCACCTGTCCGAGCACATGTTCGCCGCCATGCGGGAGGCCGGGCTGGACGAGCGCGCCGCGGCCGTCGCGCACACCGCCATCTGGCACTACACGTGGGGACACGTGTTCTTCGGGCACCTGTCGGCCACGTCGGCGCGGACCTACGACCAGCAGGAACCGGCCGGTCGGGACGGCTACGAGGAGCTCGCTCACGTGGCGCCCGCGATGCGTGAGCTGATGACCCGGGACGTCTTCCGGGAAGGTCTCGAGGCCATGGTCGACGGCTTCCTCGCTCGCTGACCCAGTTTTCTTATTGGAAACGGGTTTCGGTTAGGCTGTCCTTGTGCGTATGTTGTACGCATGTCCTGACCAGGGGAGGGTTTCTGTTGTGACCGCTACTGTTGACGTGTCAACCGGCTCTGCGGAGGTGGAGCCGCAGCCGCGCGGCACCGCCAAACCGCAGACCAGGGAGCTGCTCGGCCCGGTGCGTGGGCGGCTCTATCTGGGCACCGCGATGTCGTTCGTGAGCTCGGTGCTGGGCCTGCTGCCGTACGTCGCGGTGGCCGAGATCACCGCGCTGCTGCTGACGGACGGGCCGCGCTCGGCGGTGACGTGGTGGGTCGTCGCCGGCGTCGCCGGTGCCGCGGGCCGGCTGGGGCTGCTGGTGACCGGCAGCCTGGTGACGCACTACGCCGACGCGGACCTGCAGCGGCACCTGCGCACCCGGCTGGCCAGGCACATGGCCACCGTGCCGCTCGGGTGGTTCGGGGGACGGGGCTCCGGTGAGCTCAAGAAGGTGATGGACGACGACATCGAGGACATGCACCACCTGGTGGCGCACGCGATGCTCGACGTCGCCAGCGCCATCGGACTGCCGCTGGCCGCGATCGTCTACCTCGTCACCGTCGACTGGCGGATGACCCTGGTGACGCTCGCGCTGCTGCCGCTGGCCGTGCTGGCCATCCGCATCGCGCACCGCACCATGCCGGCCAGGATGGCCCAGTTGATCGACGCGCAACGCAGGATCAACAACTCGACGATCGAGTACGTCGACGGCATCCAGGTCATCAAGGCGTACGGCCAGGCGGGCCGCGCGCACCGGCGCTTCTCGTCCGCCGTGGACGAATTCTGCGACGCGCTCGCGGCGTGGACGCGGGAAGCGGGCAAGGCGATGTTCGCCAGCATGGCGCTGCTGTCGCCCGCGTCGGTGCTGGTGGTCGTGCTCGGCGTGGGCACGGGATTCGTCGCCGCCGGCTGGCTGCAACCGCTCGACCTGCTGCCGTTCGTGCTCGTCGGTGTCGGGCTGCCCGCGCCGTTCATGACCCTGGTGCAGGGCACCCAGTTGCTGCGCAAGGCGAGCGTGGCCGCGCAGCACGTCACGGACGTGCTCGCGGAGCCGCCGCTGCCCGCACCGGTGCACCCGCAGGTGCCCACCGGCTACGACATCCGGTTCTCCGGTGTCGACTTCTCCTACGACGGCCGCAACCCGGTGCTGCAGGACGTCAGCGCCATCTGTCCACAGGGGACGGTCACGGCGATCGTCGGGCCGTCCGGGTCCGGCAAGACGACCATGACCCGGCTGATCCCGCGGTTCTTCGACGTGACCGGCGGCGCCATCGAGGTCGGCGGCGTCGACATCCGCGAGATTCCCCAGAACGAGCTGCTGCGGCTGATCGCCGTGGTGTTCCAGGACGTCGTGCTGGTGCGCGACACCGTCCGGGAGAACATCCGGCTCGGCCGGCCGGACGCGACGGACGCCGAGGTCGAGGCCGCCGCGAAGGCCGCGCGGATGCACGAAGTGATCATGGCGATGCCGGAGGGCTACGACACCCCGGTGACCGGACGCGGCGGCGTGCTGTCCGGTGGTGAACGGCAGCGGCTGACGATCGCCCGCGCGATCCTCCAGGACGCGCCGATCGTGCTGCTGGACGAGGCGACCGCCTACGTCGACCCGGAGAACGAGGTCGCCGTCCAGGAGGCGCTCGCCGAGCTGACCAGGAACCGGACGCTGCTCGTGGTGGCGCACCGGTTGCACACCATCGCCCACGCCGACCAGATCCTCGTGCTCGACGGCGGGCAGATCGTCGAGCACGGCACCCACGACCAGCTCATCAGGCGCGACGGCAGGTACGCGCGGATGTGGTTCATCCAGCAGATGACGACGGAGGCGGCCCAGTGATCAAGCGTTTGCTAGCGGTCTGGCCGCACGGCAAGACGTTGCGGATGCTCACCGCGAGGTACGTCCTCATCGGTGTGCTGCAGGGCTGTCTGCTGGTGATGATCATCCCGTTGCTGCGGGCCGTGCTGGCCGCTCCGCCGGACCTCGGCGCCGCGGTGAAGTGGCTCGGCGTGGTGGCGGTGCTCGGGTTCGCCTACCTCGCCGGGGTGTGGTGGGCCAAGGCGCTCGGTTACCGCACCGCCAACGAGGTCATGCGGGATCTGCAGCACGACATCGGACGGCACCTGCAGCGGTTGCCCCTCGGCTGGTACGTGGGCAACCCGTCCGGCCGGCTGGCGCGCGCGGTCGCGCAGTCGACGCCGTCCGCGGCGGGCATCGTGTCGCACGTCTGGCCCGAGCTGGTGCAGTCGATCGTCACGCCCGCGACGGTGGTCGCCGGTGTGTTCTTCGTCGACTGGCGCATGGGCGTCGCGTTCCTGGTGACCGTGCCCGCCGCGATGTTCGTGACCAGGTGGTCCGGTCCCGTGGTGCGGGAGACCCAGGCGATCATGGACGATGCGTCGGCGGAGGCGGCCGGACGGGCGATCGAGTTCGCCCAGGCACAGCCGGTCTTCCGTGCCACCGGCCGCGCGCTCGAAGGGTTCGCCCCGATGGAGCGGGCGCTGGACGAACAGCGGCGCACCTTCCGCACCGCGTTGACCAGGCACACGATGCCGCAGCTCGTGTACGTCGGCGTCGTGCAGCTCGGCTTCACGATCGTGCTGATCGCGGGCACGTGGCTCGCGCTGGGCGGCGACCTGACGGTGGCGGACGCGGTCGCGTTGCTCGTGCTGGCCACGCGTTTCGTCGAGCCGCTCGCCCAGATCGGCAACCTCTTCGGCACGATCAGGGTCGCCGACGTCGCGATCGAGCGGGTGTCCGAGGTGCTGACCGCGTCACCGCTGCCGGAGCCGCCTGCGTCGACGCCGCCCGCCACGGCGGGGATCGAGTTCGACGACGTCACGTTCTCCTACGGCGGCCGCCCGGTGCTGCGCGGGTTCTCGCTGAAGATCCCGGCCGGCGCGATGACGGCGCTCGTCGGACCGTCCGGCGCGGGCAAGACCACGATCCTGCGGCTGATCGCGCGGTTCTGGGACGTCGAGCGCGGCGCGGTCCGCGTCGGTGGCACCGACGTCCGCGACCTGACCTCCGGCGACCTGATGGACCAGATGTCCATCGTCTTCCAGGACACGTACCTCTTCGACGGCACCATCGACGAGAACGTGCGGCTCGCCGCACCGGACGCCACGGACGAGCAGGTGCGGGAGGCGGTCATCGCCGCCCGGCTGGACGAGGTCGTGGAACGCCTGCCCGACGGCTGGCGGACGCGGGTCGGCGAGGGAGGGTTGTCCCTGTCCGGCGGTGAGCGCCAGCGGGTCGCGATCGCCCGTGCCCTGCTGAAGGACACGCCGATCGTGCTGCTCGACGAGGTGACCGCGGCGCTCGACCCGGAGAACGAGGCGGCGGTGGCGGCGGGCATGGCCGCGCTCGCCGCGCGGGGCAAGACGATCGTCGTGATCGCCCACCGGCTCTCGACCGTCGTCAACGCCGACCAGATCGCGGTGATCGACGGCGGCACGGTGATCGAGCTCGGAACGCACGACGAGCTGATCGAACGCGCCGGTCGGTACGCGGGCTTCTACGCCGAACGGTCCCGCGCGGCGGGCTGGCGCGTCACGTCGGGACCGCGGCCGTGAGGGTCGACCACGACGGGCCGTACGGCGGGCTCGACCTGGAGTCGGTGTACCTCACGCACATGCGCACCGCCCGCGGGGAGGGCCTCGCCGCGATCGTGCGGCAGGCGTTCACCGCCCCGCGGGCCGCGGACCTGCGCACCGCGTGCTGGGCCGCGGCGCAGCTCGCGGAACAGCACGCACACCGCGCGGACCGGCAGGCGCTGGCCTGGGCGCGCCGGTGCTGCGACGCGTACGCGCAGTACCGCGCGGCGGCCGTGCCGGAGTGGGTTCGTGCGATGGCCACCCTCACCGGCGTCGCGTTGCCGACCGACGACGTGGCGCGGGAGCGCGAGGACCCGTTGTACCTCGCGGTGCGGCGGGTCCGGCGCCTGTGGGCCGAGTCGGGGGAGTTGAGAGTCGGGTGACCGGGCCATCGACGCGGGACACGTTCCGGTTGCTCGGGTTCCTGCACGCCGGCCAGTACCTGCCGATCAACTTCTTCACCATCGCGCTGGTGGTCATCCTGCGCGACCGGGGCGCGTCGCTGAGCCAGATCGCGGCGATCAACGCGGCCGGCCTGCTGCTCGCGGTCAAGTTCCTGTGGGCGCCGCTGCTCGACCGCTACGGCGGGCGGCGGGGTCACTTCCGCTCGTGGCTGCTGGTGCTCCAGCCGTTGATGGCGGTGATGCTGGTGGTGTTGCTGCCTCTCGACCCGGTCGGTGACTTCGGTCTGCTGCTCGTCGTCGTGCTGGTCGTGATCCAGGCCGCGGCCGTGCAGGACGTGGCGGCCGACGCGCTCGCCGTGCGCGCGCTCGAGCCGGAGGACCGCGGCGTCGGCAGCGGCGTGCGGCTCGCCGGGGGATACGTCGGCAGCGTGCTCGGCGGCGGCGTCGTTCTCTTCGTGTACTCGCAGTTCGGCTGGTACGTCGCCGTCCTGACACTCGCCGTGCTGACGGTTCTTCCGCTGTGGCAGCTTTCCCGGTACCGCGAACCACCACGTCCCTCTGCCGGTGAGCGGCCCGGTTTCCGTGCCGTGCTCACCGTGTTCCGCGAGCCGGGTGTGGTCAGGTGGACGGTGTTCCTGCTGCCGATGATCTGGATCGGTATGACCGGCGGCTATGCGCTGGTGACGCCGATGCTCGTCGACGCGGGCTGGTCGGCCGACAGGATCGGGTTCACCGTGGGCGTCGTCGGCAGCTCGGTCGCCGGCCTCGGCGCGCTCGGTGCGGGCTTCCTGGTGAAACGACTCGGCCGCCGGCGCGTGCTCGTCTTGTCCTGTGCCGCGCAGGGCCTGGTGCTGCTCGGGTTCGCCCCGCTGGCGCTCGGCCACGCGCCTTTCCTCGCGACGGCCGCGACGCTGTGCCTGTTCGGTGCCGTGTACGCGGCCGGGTCCGTGGCCATCAACGCGATCACGATGGATCTCGCCCGCCCGACGACGGCCGCGAGTGATTTCACCGTCCTGACCAGTGTCGGCTTTTTCGTGTCGCTGGCCGGCGGCGCGCTGGCCGTCGCGCTCGCCGAGCGGGTGGGGTATCTTCCCGTCCTGCTCGGTGCTGCTGCGTCGGTTCTGACGGCGGCTGTCGTGAACGCCCGGTTGAAGGATCGTCCGGTCGTCGTTCCGCAGGAGTCGCCCGACAGAATCCCAGTGGTGGACGCATGATCGATTTCGAGCTATCCGCCGTACCTCGAACCGGCGTGCCCGCCTCGCAGCGCATACTGGGGCGCGGCAGCACCGGTGGGCGTGAGGATGAGGATGACGGCAGCGCGGAACACAACGGACAAACGCAGTCAACTGTTGGACGCGGCGGAACAGATCATCGTCTCGAAAGGACTGTCAGGCCTGACGGTCGACGACGTGACCGGAGCGGCCGGTGTCGCGAAGGGAACGTTCTACCTCTACTTCCAGTCCAAGGCGCACGTCATCACCGCACTGCAGGAACGCGTGGTGGAGCGGTTGATCACGCAGCAGCAGCTGCTGTTGTCCCGGCTGCCGGAGGACGACTGGGTCGGCAGGCTGGAGGCGTGGATCGTGGAGATGATCAACGCCTACATGCACAACGCGCATCTCCACGACGCGTTGTTCGCCCATGCGCCAGGGGATTCGGACGTGCAGACAGGTGTGTCCGCGGCGAACCGCCATCTGCTGATGCTGTCGACGTTGCTGAGCGACGGCGCCGACGCCGGTGCCTTCTCCATCGACCGGCCGAAGATCAACGCCGTCCTGCTCTACGGCGCGATCCACGGCGTGCTCGACTACGTCGTCCACCACGACAAGTCGATCCCGCCGGACCTGGTGATCGAGGAGGCGTGCGAGTTCGGCCGCAAGCTGGTCGGGGCTCATTAGCTTGCTGCGGGTTCCAGCGGAGGGGTCACCTTCTGCGATCCGGTCGCCTTGCGTTGGTGGGCGCGTGGGTCGTATGACGAGCCGGGTCATTTCATCGCCGCTTCGCGACGATTGCGATTGGGGCTTGACTTCGGGGCCCTTGCGAGGCGCTGTGTCGGGCGGAAAAGGTCGGATGCTCCGCACCCGCCCGGTCCGAAAAGGCTAGCATCTCGCTCCCAAAGTCAAGCCCCAATCGCAAGCGTGCGTGGTTGCGTTTTGTTGGTCAGCTTCCGTCATTACCGGTTTCCCGCGTTCGCACAGCCCTGTTCGGCTCGCCTTCGGCATCGCGTTCCCGGTGGGGGCGGGTTGGCGCGGCTGGGTGATTCACTCGATTGTGTCCGGCTTTTACCGTTATCTTGTCGTGATCTTGCGGTAGATTAGAACACGTGATCGAGATCCGCCTCCTGTCCACCGACGAGCTGCTTTGCAGCGTCGTCAGCAAGGTGACGGAAATTCGGGTGCGCGAGCACGAGGTGATGCAGGAAATCGCGGAACTCGAACGGCGTGGAGCGGCCAGCGAGCTGGGTTACAGGGATTTGCCGCAGGTGTTGCGGCACGCTGTCCGCTGGGATCTTTCCACCGCAAGGCGGTGGATCGCCAATGCCGCATTGCTGACCAATGAGATCACCCCGACCGGCAGTGAACTCGCTCCGAAGCTTCCGCTGACGGCGGAGGCGGTGGCCGAGGGCGCGTTGTCGATCGAGCACGTCGCGGTGGTGGCCGAGGTCATGAAGACCGTGCCCGCCGAGCAAGAAGCCGACGTGGTCGGTTACGCCCGCGACTTCGAGCCCGTCACGGTCCGCCGTCTGGGCACGAAACTCGCCTACACCATCCACCAGAACGACCCGGAGCCGCGCGACCCCAAGCCTGCGCCGCTGGGCAATCAGCACTCGATGTTCTGGAAGAACGGGCGACTGGAGATCCGCGCGAAGCTCGACAAGGTGACCGGCGCGAAGTACGAGGCGCTGCTCGATCCCTTGGCCAAGCCCCGACCGACCACCGCCGACGAGGGCCCGGACCTGCGCTCCCGCGAGGAACGCGAAGGCGACGCCCTGGCCGAGCTGGTCGATCTGATGCTGCGCGCCGACCAGCTGCCCGAACACGGCGGCGAACCGGTCACTCTGACGCTGACCATGGACTACGAGGATCTCGCCAACCAGGTCGGCCACGCCACTCTGGACAACGGCGACCGCGTCCCGGTCGAGCAGGTGCGTGAGCTGGCGTGCAACGCGGGCATCATCCCGATGGTCCTGGGCGGAGCGGGCCAGCCGCTCAACGTCGGCCGCAAAACCCGCACCTTCCCGGCTGCGATCCGCCGGACCTTGGTCACCAGGGATCGGGGCTGCGCCTTCCCGGGCTGCGGCAGACCACCACGGCAGTGCGACGCCCACCACATCCAGCACTGGGCCAACGGCGGCGACACCTCCGTCGACAACGCCGTCCTGCTCTGCCGCCACCACCACACACTCATCCACCAGAGCAAGTGGAACGTCAAGCTGGTCAACGGCATCCCGACCTTCTACGCACCCGACTGGCTCGACCCCCAACAAAAGCCAAGACGCAACCCGATCAACATCGCCTGACCGTGAGGCATGCACAGCGATGCTGCCTGACCACCTGTGAGGCGGTGTTGATCAACGACGCCTGAGCACGGCGAGGCGACGTTGACGCCTGCCGCCATGCCCACGGACAGGCACCGCCGTCACCGCTGCCCGGCCACGCCGAGGTGCCTCGCCAACACTGACCGGCCAACGCCTACATGGGCGACGGGTTCTTCCTCCCGCGTGATACGTCTACCGCGTGGAGACAGTTCCGCGGGGTCAATTCAATGAGGTCACGTCCAATGGGGACCAATCTCGCGAAGCCGAAGCCAACCGGCAATAGCGCAGCCAAGCTGAATCGCCCACCGCAACGCGGCAATGGCAAAGCCAAGTACCCGCCAACCGCAATGGCGCCGAGCCGAATCTCCCACCACCAACGCCACGACGGCGAAGCCGAGCCCCCAACAACCGCGATGGCGCCGAGCCGGACAGGGAAATGCGAACGCGGGCAACCGGTAATGAGGTGAGCCAACCAGCAAACGCAACCACGCACGAATGCGATTGGGGCTTGACTTTGGGTGCGAGGTGCTATGCTGGTTGGATCGGCCGGGCTCCTTATGCCCGGCTTTTCAAGGCCGATGTGCGCCTCGCAAGGGCCCCGAAGTCATCTATGAAGGAGCGGGGCCGGTCAAGTCCCCTTGTAAGGGTTGGTTTTCGGGGTTTTCGGCTGTTTGTGGGCAGGCGTGTCCGGCGGGCGGGGTCAATGACCGGCCGCAGGCCGCCCCCGGGAGGGGGCCGGAGGGTCTTGACGCCGTCGCTGGACGCGTCACGCTGTTCGAGCCGGAAACAGGCTCTGCTTGTTGTGTGGGGTCGCGTTCACCGTGCCGGGTCTGTTCCCGGTGGCAGGCCAGTTGCCTGGTTGCCGGTCATCTATTCGCAGGTGTGTGCGTGGTGGGGTGCGACCGTGACCGGGCGGGGTCAATCAAGACCACGACCACGCCACCGGGTGGTGGGGGTCAGACTTCGGGCGATCCGCGTCCGGTCACGACCAGGTCCGCAGCTCATGCCGCGGCGTCCGGTGAACTGGTGGTGTCCGGTGAACTGGTGGTGGCGCGCGGGTCCAGGGCACGGATGTGCCCGTCCCGCAGGCCGAAATAGACCAGGGTGAGCAGTCGGCGGGCGACGGCGACGGTGGCGATACCGCGACCGCGGCGCTGGCGGATGCCGTCACGGGTGGCGACTGGCCAGCCCGCGCTGGCGGGGATCTTCTGGGCGGCCTCGACCAGCGCCCAGCGCAGCAGGCGCGAGCCCTGCTTGGTGATGTGACCACGCCGCACCGTGCGGTCGGACTCGTAGTGTTTCGGGGTCAGCCCGGCCCACGAGCACAGCTGCCGCGGCCCGGCGAACCGGTGCACGTCCCCGATCTCGGCAACGATCACCGCCGCGAGGATCGGGCCGATACCGGGGACCTGCTGGATTACCGCCCAGCCCGGGTCCTTCGCGGCCCGGCGCAGCAGCAGGCCGGTGACGGTGTCGATCTCGAAATCGAACGCCTCGATCAGCCGGCACAGCGAGTTCGCCCTGGCCCGCAACACCGGGTCCAGCGGAGCCGCCGCGAGCAGGGCACGCCCCCGCACCCCGAACAGATCGGTGACCGGCAGCCGCAGGCCCTGCTTGGCCAGCACCGCGTGCACACCCGCCTTCAACCCCGACCGCCGACCGACCAACCGGCACCGATACCGCACCAGCTCCCGCAACTCCCGCACCGCCGGCGGGGCGATCCACGCCTCCGGCAACCGGCCCATCCGCAGCAGATCCGCCAGATCCGTGGCATCCCGCACATCGTTCTTCACCCGCCGGGTCGTGAAACCCTTGATCCCCAGAGGATGCGCCAGATGCACCCGCGCGCCAGCCCCGGCCAGAACATCCACGGCCCAGTACCAGCCGTACGTGGCCTCCAGCACCACCTCCGGCGCCTCACCGGCCTTGCCGATCTCGGCCACCAGCGCCATTGGATCGTTCACGATCCGCACCGCGTCCAGCCGCTCACCCTCAGCGGTCATCCGCACGATCACCGAACGAGACCGGTGCAAATCGATCCCGACGAACTGTTTCCCGTCATACTTAGACACCAGGGGCCTCCCTTGCGTGAGAACTAGGCAACCCGAGTGTCCGCTCGGGACCCACCAGGAGCGAGGCCCCGCTCCTTCATCGCATCAAGCCCCAATCGCAATCGTCGCGAAGCGGCGATGAAATGACCCGGCTCGTCATACAACCCAAAGCGACCACCAACGCAAGGCGACACGACGCGCTCAAGCGGACGACACCGACGCCAGCTCGAGCCGCCGTCCAGGAAGGACGGTCCGTGACGGTCTGCCGGACTTTGACGTCGCGACCGGCAGCGATCACGATTGGCGGCGTGACACGACGATCTTCCGCCACGCTGAGCATCCGGGACGTCGCGGCCGCCGCCGGCGTCTCGTACCAGACCGTGTCACGGGTGCTGAACGACTCGCCGCGGGTCAACGCCGACACCCGCAGGCACGTGCTGGAGGTCATCGAGCGCCTGGGATACCGCCCGAACCGCGCGGCCCGCGCGCTGGGGTTGGGCGTGTCGAACACCGTGACGGTGGTGGTGGCCAACACCACGCTGTACGGCTACGCCGCGACGTTGCAGGGCATAGAGGAGGCCGCGCGGTCAGCGGGCTTCGCCGTCGGTGTGCGGGTGGTCGAGTCGGACGAGCCGGCCGACGTCCAGCACGCGGTCGAGCACGTGAGCGATCCCGACGCGGGCGGCGTCGTCGTGATCGCGTTCGACACGGCCGGCGCTGAAGTGCTGCGCGCGTTGCCGGCGAAAGTTCCCGCGGTGGCCGCCACGGAAGCCGGTGGACTTCCCGGCGTCTCGCGGTCGACGGTTTTCCTCGACGAACGCCAGGCCGCCGTCGACGCGACCGCACACCTGCTGGAACTGGGCCACCGCACGGTGCACCACGTGGCGATCCCGTCGGAGAGCGGCACGAGCGCCCGCCAGTCGGGCTGGCGCGCCGCACTCGAAGCGGCGAACGTCCCGGTGCCCGAGGTGCTGACCGCGGGCTGGGACGTCCGCTCGGCCTACCTCGCAGGTGCCCGCCTGGCCGCCGACCCGGACGTGACGGCGGTGTTGTGCGGCAACGACGACACGGCCCTGGCAGTGCGCCGCGCACTCTACGAGGCCGGCCGGGACGTACCGGGAGACGTGAGCATCATCGGCTTCGACGACGTACCCGGCGCCGCCTACTGGACGCCGGCGCTCACGACCGTGCGGATGGACTTCGTGGGACTTGGCCGGGCGTGCCTGGCTGCCATTGCCGCGGAACTGGCGGGGGAGCCGCGGCAGGTGATCTCGCTGGCGCCGCCGTCGCTGGTGGTGCGGGAGTCGACGGCGCCGCCGCGGTGATCGGGGAAGTGCGTCGTGGTGGGTGACTCCACCGCGACTGGTCGCCCACGAGCCCGCCGCTCCTCCGCTGTAACAACTGGGTAACGCACCCTTTCGCGGCCGTTGTGTTAGCGCTCACACTGTGCCGACGATGTGACCGGTCACACCGAATTGACCAGCGGGAATGGGGCGACAGTGATCTCAATCGAGTCCAGCACCGGCGTGACCTGGGGGCATTCGGCGCTGGAACTCGTGCTGGACGTGGCCCCGGACGGAGCGGTCGCCGTGCGCTCGCTCTCGGCCGGTGGCGACCCCGCCGGCAGCGGCCGGCCCTTCATCGCCCAACCTCTCGTCGAAGTCCTCGTAGCGGGCCACGGCCGAGCCAGGGTCTCCCACCGCTTCTCCGAAACCGCCGTCGGCCGCCGCATGGTCTACGCGGGTTCCGCCCGCCGCACCGACGGCAAGTGGAGCGAGCTCCACGTCGACCTGCGCGACGAGCAGACCGGGCTGGTCGCGCGCACCGTGTTTCGCTCGGTCGACGGGGTCGCCGCCTGCCAGATCACCACCACGGTGACCAACAGCGGTCCGGAGTCGTTGACCCTGCTGGGCCTCACCTCCTTCGCGGCCGGTTTCCCCGCGAAGATCGAGGACCTCGACGTGGTGCGGGCCGACAGCGAGTGGCTCGGGGAGGGGCGCTGGACACGGCGGCCGTTGCGGGAGAACGCCGTGTCCGACCTCAACCTGAAACTCCACGGCCAGGACGGGCGCGGCAGCCTCAAGGTGGTCAGCACCGGCACGTGGTCCACGGGCACGGTCTTGCCGACCGGTGGTCTCGTCGACCGCCGGACGAATCAGGCCTGGCTGTGGCAGATCGAGCACAACGGGCCCTGGCGATGGGAGGTGGCCGAACGGCTGGACGGCGCCTACCTCGCGTTGCTCGGGCCGACCGACATCGACCACCAGTGGCAGCGCCGGCTGCTGCCCGGCGAGTCCTTCACCTCCGTGCCCGTGTCGGTGTCGGTCTCGCGGTCCGGTGTGGACGGTGCGATCGCCGCGCTCACGGAACACCGCCGCGAGATCGTGCGCCCGCACCGGGACCGGGCCGCGCTTCCGGTGGTGTTCAACGACTACATGAACACGATCATGGGTGATCCCACCACGGAGAAGCTGCTGCCGTTGGTCGACGCGGCCGCGGCGGCCGGTGCGGAGGTGTTCTGCATCGACGCCGGCTGGTACGACAACGGGTCGAGCTGGTGGGACAGCGTCGGTGAGTGGCAGCCGTCAGAGACCAGGTTCCCGCGAGGGATCGAAGAAGTGATCGCGCACATCCGCGACCTCGGCCTGGTGCCGGGACTCTGGCTCGAGCCCGAGGTCATCGGCGTGCGCAGTCCGATGGCGGAGCGCCTTCCCGAGGCGGCGTTCCTGCAACGCGGTGGTGTCCGGCTCGTCGAGCACGGGCGCTACCACCTGGACCTGCGCCATCCCCGTGCCACGAAGCACCTCGACGACGTGGTCGACCGGCTGGTGGGCGAGCTCGACATCGGGTACTTCAAGCTGGACTACAACATCGACGCCGGTGCCGGCACGGACGTGGCGTCGGACAGCCCCGGTGCGGGCCTGCTCGCCGCCAACCGGGCGCACCTCGCGTGGCTCGACGGTGTTCTCGACCGGCATCCCGGCCTGATCCTGGAGAACTGCGCGTCCGGGGCCATGCGCATGGACTACGCGATGATGGCCAGGATGCAGCTGCAGTCGACCAGCGACCAGCAGGACCCCCTGCGCTACCCGCCGATCGCCGTGGCGGCGCCGATGTCGCTGTTGCCGGAGCAGTCGGCGAGCTGGGCCTATCCGCAGCCGGACATGTCCGACGAGGAGATCGCCTTCACGCTCTGCACCGGGATGCTCGGCCGGCTGTACCTGTCGGGGCGTCTCGACCTCATGACGGCCACACAGCTGGAGTCCGTGCGGGCCGCGGTGCGCGTCCACCAGAAGATCCGGGCGGATCTCGCGACCTCGGTTCCGTTGTGGCCACGGGGGTTGCCGGCGTGGGACGACAGCTGGCTGAGCCTCGCGCTGACCTCCGGTGACGTCACCTACCTGGCGGTGTGGCAACGCGACAGCGACCAGGAGAGCGTCACGTTGCCGCTGCCGCACCTGCGAAACAGTGACATCGATCTGGAAGTGCTCTACCCACGTGATCTTCCCGAGTGGACGTCCACTTGGGATGGACAAGATCTGACCCTGACGGCCCAACGACTACCGGCCTCGGCCCGCCTGTACCGGATCACCACGTCCCCGACCACCTCACCCGAAGGATCCACCCGATGAAGAGCTGGATCAGCGTTGCGGCAGCCCTCCTGCTGGGGCTCACCGCGTGCAGCGACCCCGGCGCGGACAGCGCCGCCGGCGGCCCGGTCTCGTGGGCCGACCCCACCGCGTCACTGAGCGGTGTCAAGCTGACGGTCTGGGCGGCGCAGAACAGCAACACCGTGCCGGAGCAGGTGGTGGCGGCGTTCGAGAAGGCGACCGGGGCCGACGTCGACGTCGTGACGATCCCGGACCCGTACGAGCAGGGCGTGCAGACCAAGGTCGCCACCGGTGACAAGCCGGACCTCGCGTTCTGGCAGCCCACCGCGTCCATGCTCACGGCCATCAACGCCAAGACGAACCTCCAGCCCCTCACCGACGCGCCCTGGCTCGGGAAGCTCGCGCCGGAGCTGAAGGACATCACCGGCATCCTCGACGGCACCCGGTACGCCGCGCTGGTCACCAGCCCGGCCGTCGAAGGCGTCTACTACAACAAGGAAGTCTTCGCGGCCAACGGGATCACCGAGTTGCCGAAGAACTTCGACGACATGATCACCAAGGCCAGGGCGCTCAAGACCAAGGGCGTCACGCCGTTCTTCGAGATGGCGGGCGACCGCTGGGCGACGCAGTGGTGGGTGCAGGTCCAGCTCGCCGACGCCGCCAGGAGCGGCCTCTGGGACAAGATCAACACGGGCAAGGAGAAGTTCACCAGCCCAGTGGTCGAAGACGCGATCAAGAAGTACAAGTCGCTGATCGACGAGGGACTGTTCAACGCCGACATCAAGACCGCGAAGTTCGAGGACCAGGGTGCCGCGCTGCTCGACGGCAAGGCCGCGATGGCGGTGCAGGTGAACTCGTTCTTCGGGCAGCTGCAGGCCAAGTCCGACACCGCGACGCTCGACAAGAAGATCGGGTTCTTCCCGATCTCGCCGTCCGGCAACGTCGGCACGTTCATCCCGGACCAGTCCAACGCCCTCGTCGCGTTCCGCACCGGTGACGCCAAGCGCGAGGCCGCCGCGAGGCAGCTGCTGTCGTACTGGACGGGCCCCGGCTACCAGGAGTTCGTCAACGCCCGCAAGACCGTCTCGTTGCAGCCCGCGGTCGCCAACCCGGCCGGTGTGCCGAAGGCGCTGCTCGACGTGCACGCGTCGCTGGGCACCGCGGTCGGTTCCATGCAGGCGCTGGCGGTCGCGAACCCCGACCTGTACATCAACCTCGCGGACATGATCGCCGGGACGATGACGCCGGAGCAGGTCGCGAAGGCGACGCAGGACCAGTTCGCCCAGCTGGCCAAAGCGGCAGGGGCACCGGGGTTCTGATGTCCGTCACCTCCTCAGCGGTGCGGGAGCGGTCGCCGGCGCGGCCGCTCCCCGTGCCGGAACCGCCGCGCCGCAACCACATCAGGCGGCAGACGCACCCGATGTGGTTCCTGGCACCGGCCTTCGCCATCCTGCTCGTCTTCTTCTTCCTGCCGACGGTGTTCAACTTCGTCTACGCGTTCACCGACTGGTCCGGCTTCAAGAGCGCGATCAACCCGGTGGGCTTCGACAACTTCGCCCAGCTCGCGTCGGACGGCACGTTGCTGCGCGCGGTGCGGATCACGCTCGTCTACGCCGTGCTGGTGGCGTTGTTCCAGAACCTCTTCGGCTTCGGGCTGGCGGTGCTGCTCGAGCGCGACACGACGCTCAACCGCGTGGCACGAATCTTCTTCCTGGTGCCGGTGCTGATGTCCGCGCTCGCGGTCGGCTACATCTTCCAGGCGTTGCTGAAACCCCAGGGAAGTCTGAACCACCTGCTCGGCATCGACTACGCGTGGCTCGGTGACACCACCTGGACGATCGTCGTGGTCGCGGTGATCCACGCGTGGAAGTGGATGGGGCTGTCGATGCTCATCTACCTCGCGGGCCTGAAGACGATCCCGGAGGACCTCGTGGAGGCGGCGCGCATCGACGGCGCGTCGCGGATGAAGGCGTTCTGGAGCATCAAGTTCCCGTTGCTGGCGCCCGCGGTGACGTTCAACGTGGCCACCGCCCTGCTCGGGTCGATGAACGGCTTCGACATCGTCCAGGCAACGACCGGCGGTGGACCGGCGCGCACCACCGAGATCCTCAACATCTTCATCTACCGCACGTTCGGGCAGGGCCTCTTCGCCCAGGCCACCGCGATGAGCCTGGTGCTGTTCCTGCTCGTCGCGCTGCTGGCGTTCCCGGTGATCCGGACGTTGCGCGGGCGGGAGGCGGCGCTGTGAGGAAGGCCCAGCCGTTCGCGGTGACCGCGCTCGTGCTCGTGGTCATCGGCATCCCGCTGTGGCTCGTCGTGGTCACCGCGGGGAAGTCCCAGGGCGAGGCGCTCAACCCGGATCTCTCACTGCCGCAACACTGGCAGTTGCTGGAGAACCTGCGCCAGGTGTGGACAGAGGGCGAGGTGCCCGCCGCGTTCTTCGGCAGCCTGCTGGTCGTCGTGCCGACGGTCGCCCTGCTGCTGACGTTCGGGTCGATGGCGGCGTGGGTCCTGGCCCGCCGCGCGACCCGGCTGAACGCGGTGCTGTACGCGTTGGGCATCAGTGGGATCGTGCTGCCACCGGCGGTCGTCACGGTCGTGTTGTTGCTGCGCCAGCTCGGGCTCGCGGGCTCCGCCATCGGCATGATCGGTGTCTACACGGGGATCTACCTGTCCACGGTGATCTTCTTCGTCACCGGCTTCGTCCGGACGATCCCGCCGGCGCTGGAGGAGGCCGCGCAGATCGACGGCGCGGGCCCGGTGATGGTGTTCTGGCGGATCGTCCTTCCGCTACTGCGGCCGGTGCTCGCCACCGCGACGATCCTGATCTGCCTGTACGTGTGGAACGACGTGTTCTACGCGTTCTTCGTCGTCGGCGGCCGGCTCGACACCCTGCCGCTGAACCTGTTCCGCGTGGCGAGTGCCGGGCTGTACCTGAACAACTGGCACCTGATCTTCGCCTACGTCGTGCTGATGAGCCTGCCGCTCGTCGTCGTGCTCGCCGTCGCCCAACGAAAGATCATCTCCGGCATCACCGGTGGTGCCGTCAAGTGATCCGAAACGGAGCTCCGATGCGTATCCCTGCCTGCGCGGTCGTTGCCGCGCTAGCGCTCTCCACCCTGTCCCCACCGGCCGCCGTCGCCGCGACCGAGACCCTGCGCGTGGACCTCGCCTCCTCGACGGGCGCGTTCCACGGCGGCGCCACGGGCATGCTCTACGGTCTCGGCGACGAAGGCGTGCCGTCGCAGGACCTGGTCGCGGGAATGCGGCCGCGCAGCATCTCCCAGAAGGCGCCGGACGGGGACCAGCACCCCAACGGCGACGCGGTGAAGCTCGCCGACGGCTACTTCGCCGCGGGTGGCACCGACATGCACATCTACGCGCAGGACGCGTACAGCAAGTGGCCGTACGAGGACCTGGGCATCGACGACTACGCCGCGAGGTTGCGGCCGCAGCTCGAGAAGGTCGCCCAGCGCCCGGACCGCGACCGGTTCGTCTGGACGATCTTCAACGAGCCGGACGGCATCTGGTACTCGGACTGGGCGAACAAGAAGCAGAAGTTCTTCGCCGACTGGACCAGGATCTACCGCCTGGTGAAGTCCGTGCTGCCCAACGCACGCATTGCCGGCATCGGTGAGACCCATTACCGCGCGGACCACCTGCGTGAGTTCCTCACCTACGCCAAGGCGAACAACGTGCTGCCGGAGATGACCAGCTGGCACGAGCTCGGCCCGGACTCGCTGCAG
Source organism: Lentzea aerocolonigenes (assembly GCF_000974445.1). Classification (GTDB taxonomy): domain Bacteria; phylum Actinomycetota; class Actinomycetes; order Mycobacteriales; family Pseudonocardiaceae; genus Lentzea; species Lentzea aerocolonigenes. The sequence goes on along the minus strand of NZ_BBOJ01000021.1, from coordinate 170,197 downwards.
TACTACCGCAAGAACTACGCGGACTACCGCGAGATGGAACGGCAGCTCGGCATCTCGCCGCGCGAGATCGTCATCAACGAGTACTCGAACCGGCGCGACACCTCGGTGCCCGGCCAGATGGTGCAGTGGATCACCATGCTGGAGGACACCAAAGTGGACGGTCACATGGCGTTCTGGTCCATGGCCGGCAACCTCAGCGACCACGCCGTGCGCGCGGGTCGCGCCAACGGCGGCTGGTGGCTCACGAAGTGGTACGGCGACCTTTCTGGCAACACGGTCAAGGTGACGCCCCCGCAACCGAACGTCAAGGACACCCTGCAGGGCATGGCAACGCTGAACGCCGCGAAGGCGACCGTTCTGCTCGGCGGCACGGCCAACGACGTGAACGTCGCGCTCACCGGAATCGACCGGAAGGTGTTCGGCGACCAGGTCGACGTGCGGATCTCCAAGACCAGCTGGAGCGGTTACGAAGGTGACGCGGGCCAGCCGCCGGTGGTGGCGGCGTCACGGGTCCGCGTCACGAACGGCGCGGCGACGGTCAAGGTGCCCGGTGGCGACCGGCTCGCCGCGTACCAGGTGATCATCACGCCGGCCTCGGGTTCGGCACCGGTCGCGAACGCGCCGTGGCAGACGAGCTACGAGGCCGAGAACGGCACGGTCGAGAACGCAAGCGTGTTCGACCAGATCGACCCGGGGGGCTGGAAGTACACCACGTCCGGCGGCAAGGACGTCGGCGCGATGAACAAGCCCAACTCCCGCGTGACGGTCAACATCACCGTGCCCCGCACCGGCACGTACAAGCTCGGCGTCTTCTACGGCACCAACGCGTTCGTCGGTCAGCAGGCCCTCTACGTGGACGACGCCCACGTGCGGAACCTGACCCTGCCCGCGACGCTGGGCTGGACCTACCGCGGCCGGTACGACACGCCGGTCCAGCTCACCGCGGGCACGCACCGGATCTCGTTGCGCACCAGCGGTCCCGGCGGCTACCTCGGCGGCTCGGCGGACGTCGCACTCGACCGCGTCGACCTCACCGAGGTCACCGGTCCGGAAAGGACGGTCTACCCGCTCTCCGAAGCACGCGGCTCCCGCGCGATGTTGCGGGCGGGCGAGTCCGTCACCACGTACGTGTCCGCGGCCGAGGACGGGTACTACCGCCTCGACACCACCTTGACCACGACCGGCGCGAGCAAGCTCGGGCTCACGCTCTCCGGCCGCAGGGCCACCGGCGCCAACCTGACCACCACCGGCGCCGGTGCGTGGATCGCCAGCGCGACCGTGCACCTGAAGGCGGGCGTCACGGAGGTCAAGCTGTCCAACGAGGGCAGCCCTCCGCTCGCCACCGGCACGCTCACGGTCACCCGTGAAGCCGCGGCCGACCGCAACGCGGTCCGCGTCGAGGCGGAGGCCGGTCAGCTCGCGGGCGGCGCGACGATCGCGTCGAGCCCCTGGGCGTCCGGCGGTTCCTACGTCGGCTACCTCGGCAACAACGGCACGCTGACGGTTCCGCGCACCGGAGTCGGTGCCGGTCAGTACAACCTGACCGTCTCCTACGCCCAGGCCGACAAGAACACCGGCCACCCCTACAACACCGACATCATCAACCGGTCGCTCGTCGCCACCGAGGCGGGCGGCAAGGCGACGGCCGCGCGGTACCGCCACAACTACACGTGGGACGGCTTCTGGCTGGAGACCTCGCCGCTCGACCTGGTCACGCAGTCCGGCGCGGTCACCTTCGGCAATCCCGGTGCGTGGGGACCGAACGTCGACTGGGTCCAGTTCGCCCCGCTCGTGGTGGCGAACAAGGTGACCCGGCGCTCCTGAACGATGAACGGCGCTTTTGTCCACCTGTGAGGCGGATGAAAGCGCCGTTCATCATCGGTTTGCGATCTTTGTGAGCAGATCGACACTATGTGATCTTCGCCCGAACGGGTGACATAGCCTGACGTCGTCAAACCAAGTGAGACGGCAAGGGGGCATGGTGGGAACGGGGTTCCACGCCGAACCAGAAGGCTTGAAGCACACCGCGAAGGTCGACATCGGCAAGCTCATCGACCACACGCACACCGCCAGGGGCAAGATCGCCCAGACCGAGCAGCTCGACGGCCAGGCTTTCGCCGGTGACGTCGAGGTCTACGAGGCGGCCGGTGAGTGGTACAGCGCGCGGTCGATGCTCCTCAACGTGTTCGCCAGGAACAAGGAGAACCTCGAACTGGCGCAGGAGGCCCTGATCGAGGTCGCCGACCGCTACATCGCCGCGGACGACGACAACCAGCGGACGCTCGGAGGGCTGCTGCCGTGAGCTGGGCCAGTGACATGCAGAAGCACGCCGACTACTTCTGCAAGAAGTTCGACGAGCAGGAGGACTGGTTCTTCCCCGACCACCTGGAGAAGAACGCGAGCTACCCGACGGCGAAGGAGGACATCCAGCTGATGTTCGCCAAGTTCGCCCGGTTCGTCGACGTCGACGTGGCGCTGGAGGCCGTGCGGCAGGAGATCTCGCTGCTGTCCCTCGCCGCGGACGACATCGACCAGGACTTCTGCGAGGGCGTGCTCAACGACATCGACCTCTACCTGGAGAACTGGGAGGGCGACGCCGCCGACGGCTTCCGCTCGTACCTGCGCGGCCAGCCGAGCATCGAGGGTGCGCTCGCCCGCAAGCGGGACATCGTCCGCGCCGCGAAGTACGCGATGCAGGCCTACGAGAAGTCGATCACGGCCTTCCGCGACGACGTGCTGACCCTCGTCGACACGGGGCAGAAGGGCGTCCAGGCCGGTGAGGTCAGGGAAGCCAAGATCATGATCACGCTCGCGTCCGCGGCGGTGTCGATCGGTGTCGCGGCGGCGACCGCGGGTACCGGTGCCGCGTTCATCGCCACCCTCGCGGTCGGTGACGCGCTGCAGACCGGTGCGGCCGGCGTCAACTCGACCGTGCTGGAGGCGAGCAGCACGGAGGAGGTCATCGGCGAGCTCCCCTGGAAGGGCGACGACATCCTCGAGACCGCCCGCCGGCAGATGGAGAAGGTCCGCCTGGGGTTCCGCGCGGTGGCCGAGAGCATGGCGGGCGCGGGGGTGCCCGAGGTCAACCCGCCGCGGCCGCGCATCGTCACCGACGACAAGTTCAACCCGGACGACTTCCACCAGGACGGCCGCAAGCCGTCGGGCAAGATCAGCCACGACGACCTGGTGAAGGAGCCGAAGGAAGCGGACAGCGGTCCCTCTCGGCCCGGCCTGTGACGGAGGACGCCGAGGCGCGCGCGGCTCGGCTGCGCGCCCAGTCCGAGGAGGGCGCGGCGGCGGTCGACCGCCGCCAGAACGCGCGGGAGTGGGCCGAGAAGCAGGTCGCCGCGATCACGGGCACCGCGCAGTCCGAACACGGTGACGTGCGCGCCACCGTCGACCACTCAGGACTGCTGCTGCGGCTCGAACTGTCGCCGCTCACCAAGCAGGCCAAGCAGGACGACCTGGCGCACGCGATCACCGCCGTCGTGCGCCAGGCGACCGCCGACGCGCGGAACCAGGTGCGCGAGGTGTACGTGAAGCTGCAGAACGAGGGCGTGATCCGGGCGCTGCCGCCGTTCCTGCTGCCCGCGCCCGAGGTCGGCTCGGTGGCGCTGGCCCTGCCCGTGCGGGGCAACGCGCCGTCGAGACGAACCGGTGAGCACGCCGAAGAGGGACCGCCGGACAGCTGGCTCAAGGAAGAACCCTGGTGAACGCGGCGGGCGGCGCCAACTCCGCGCCGAAGCTCACCTGACGGCGTCGAGCTGCCGTTGGACGCGGTCCGCGTCCTCGTCACGTCCCTGGTCCCGGTACAGCTCCAGCGCCTCGCACCACGCGGCCCGCGCCTGGTTCCGTCGCCCGAGCGCGGCCTGCGAGCTGGCCAGCCCGTCGAGGATGTCGGCGACGCCGTACGTGGCACCGAGGTGGCGGCGCAGCGTCAGGGCCTGCTGGTAGTGGTGGATCGCCTCGTCGTGGCGGGCCGCGTGGTGGGCGATGTGGCCCAGGCTGTCGAGGGCGTCCGCCTCACCGGTCAGGTCGTCGTGGCGGCGGAACAGGACGAGCGCGGCCTCGCAGTGCGCTCGTCCCTCGTCGTGGTCGCCGAGCAGACCGGCGTACAGGCCGACGTCGTTGAGGGCGCAGGCCTCCCACACCGGGTTGCCGATGCCGCGGTAGAGCTCCAGCGCTCGGGTGGCGTGGTCCAGCGCGCGCCGGCAGTCCCGTTTCTCCAGCGCCAGGCCCAGAACCCGGTGGGTGTGGGCCTGGTTGACGGCGTCCTGGTGCTGCTCGGCGACGGTCAGGGACTTCCGCAGGTGGCCGATCGCCTCGTCGTGCAGCCCGAGATCGGAGTGCGCGAGGCCGAGGAGGCGGTGGGCCAGCGCGCGGGAGGCCGGGTCGTTCAACTGTTCGGCCGCGCTCAGACCGGCCTGCCAGACGGTGAGCCGGTCGCGGAGGCGTCCGCGCCGGGTGTGGAAGGTGCTCACGGTCCAGGCCAGCTGCCACACCGCCCGGTGCCAGTCGTGGACGGCGGCGGTGTGCTGGGCGGCCAGCAGGCAGGCGTGTTCGGCCTCGAGCCACGCGAGTGCCGCCGCGAGGTCGGGCAGTTCGAGGGGCCGGCACTCCGGTGGGTCCAGCTGAAGATCGGGGTGGTTGTAGTTCAGCAGGTGGTCGGCGGCGTGGGCGGTGTGCAGGTAGAAGTCGATCACGCGCCGCAGCGCCGCCTGCCGCACGTCATCGGGCAGCTCGTGGTGGGACGTGGCGTAACGGCGGACGAGGTCGTGCATGCGGTAGCGGCCGTGCGTGCTCCGGCCGAGCAACGACGCCTCTTCCAGACCCCGCAGCACTTTCCGGGTCTGCGCGACGGACAGGCCGGTCAGCGCGGCGGCGGCGAGCAGGCTGATGTCCGGGCCGGGCGCTACGCCGAGCAGGCCGAACGCCACCTGCTGCTCGGTGGTCAGGCCGCGCAGGGACCAGGACAGCACGGTCGGCAGGCCGGTCGCGGGGTCGTCGTCCTCCAGCGCGCCCAGCCCGAGGTCGCGCAGGTCCGCGGCGAACTCGGCGAGCGGCACGTGTGGGTGGCCGTGGGCGCGACCGGCGATGATGCCCAGCGCCAGCGGCAGCCCGCCGCACCGCCTGACCAGGTCGGCCACCGCCTCCGGTTCGGCCGCGATCCGCGACGTGCCGAGGCGCCGGACCAGCAGAGCGTGGGCCTCGGCGGTGCTGAGGGTGTCGAGGCTCAGGTGGAGCGCGCCGTGCCTGCTGATCAACCCGGTGAGCGTCCGGCGGCTCGTGATCACCACCGTGCACGAGTCCCCGCCGGGCAGCAGTGGCGTCACCTGCTCGGCGTCGGCGGCGTTGTCGAGCACGATCAGCATCCGCCTGCGCGCGACGAGGCTGCGGAACAACCCGACCTGCGCCTGCGGGTCGGACGGCAGCCGATCGGGCTCCACCCCCAGCGCGTCGAGGAACCCGCGCACCGCCGCCGCCGGTGCCACCGGTTCGCTGTCCGGGCTGAACCCGCGCAGGTCCACGAACAGCTGCCCGTCCGGGAACTGGTCGAGGTGGCGGTGCGCCCACGCCAGCGTGAGCCACGTCTTGCCGATCCCGCCGGTGCCGCGGATCGCGGAGATCACCACGGTGCCCCGGTGGTCGAGTGCCGCGGTGAGCGCGGCCAGGTGGTCGGTGCGGCCGGTGAACGCCCAGGGCGCGGCGGGCAGTTGCCGCGGCACCACGGACGAAACCGGCCCTGGTGCCAGGGTGGGGTCGGCGCCGAGGATGCGCTGGTGCAGCTGACGCAGCTGCGGGCCAGGGTCGGTGCCCAGCTCCTCCGCGAGCAGCCGCCGGGTGCGCTGGTAGTGCGCCAGCGCGTCGGCCTGTCTGCCCGCGCGGTACAGCGCCAGCACCAGCTGGCCGGCGATCCGCTCGTCCAACGGGTTCTCACCGGCCAATGTGGACAGTTCGGGCAGCAGCCGGGTGTGCTCGCCGCAGCGCAACGCGACGTCGACGTGGTCGAGTCGCGCGGCGAGGTGTTCCCGCTCCAGCCCGGCGCGGACCGTGGCGAGCCACGGCGTCTCCAGTCCGGTGAACGGCTCACCGGACCACAGCGCCAGCGCCTGGTCGAACAACCCGATCGCCCGCTCGTCCCCGGCGGCACGCGCCTGCGTGACCAGGCGGTGGAACCGGTGCACGTCCACGTTGTCCGGGTCGGTGAGCAGCACGTACCCGCCCGGCCGCCGTTCGATCTCCACTCCGCCCGGCGCCAGCAGCCGGCGCAGCCTGGACACGTACGTGCGCACGACCTGCCGGCCCTGGTGGGGGAGCTGCGCGGACCACACCCGGTCCAGCAGCTGGTCCACCGTGACGACGCGGTTGGCTTCCAGCGCCATGACCGCGAGCACGCACCGTTGACGCGCGTGCCCCACCTCGACCCGCCGGCCGTCGATCCACGCCTCGACGTCCCCCAGCACCCGAAGCTCCACCGCCATCACCCCCCTTCCTGCATACCGCTTCTGAGCAGGCGATTCCACGTTGATGACACGCTTGTTGAACGCCGGTCCGCCATCGTGGTCCTCGCGGCGGCCCGTCGGGGCAGGGGGGACCTGGGGGGTGAACCGGGCGGGTCGCCGTAGCCAGAACGTCTACAGTGGACACTCACCGTGGTGGGTGGGTCCGGTCCGTTTGAGCAGCCGCGTGGCGAGCACCTCCGCCGCGACGCCACGTCCGATGGCAAGACCCGCCTGGTCGCTGAACTCGAAGTGCTGCCCGCCGAAAACCCGCGACCGGCCGGCCTCGACGGCGGCGGCGGAGAAACTCGGGTAGGTGCGCGCCTGACCGTCGGGAGCGGTGTCCGTGGTGTGTGCGAAGCGGATGTTGTCCGCGCAGAAGAACCCGGCCAGCACGGCCGCCGCGGCACCGCTGTAGGAGCTGTGCCCCGACGGGTACTCCGGTGTTCCGCCGATGCCGCCCGCTCGCGGCGTCCAGCCCGGGTTCGGCTGCGTCGACGGGTTTCCGTCGGTGTCGGCCTCGCGGATCGCCGTGGCAGGACGCCAGTGGCGGTAGGTGAACTTCGTCGCGACGGTCGGAACCGTGCTGTCGGCCAGCGCCATCGTCAGCAACGCCAGCAACCGCGCCGAGTCGGCCGGCGAACGGTCGCGGGACACGGTGAGCGCGATCTTGACCCACTCACCGGCGGGCTGGTCCGTTCCGGTCGGCACCGACCAGAACTGGAAGGTCGCGAGCTTGTCTGGAGCGGGGAGCGCGGCGTCACCGAGGAGCGCGACCTCCGCGAAGGCGGCGGCGTAGTCCAGGCTGCCCAGCGCGGGCGGTGGACCGGGAACGTACGCGGACGGGTTGCGGACGGCGAACGGCCGCACATCGCGGTACTGCACGCCGGACCACTCGGCCCGGAACACCCCTGGCCCGGTGCCCGCGGGCTGGCTCAGCACCGGAGTCGAACCGTCGTCTGCACGGGCGGCCACCACCCGTTGGCCGACCTCACGTCCCCACCGCTCACCGGCGTCGCGGTGACGACCGGCCGGCAGGCGGTCCAGGTCGGTGCGCAGTTGCACGTCGTAGGTGGCGGCCCGGCCGGGGTCCAGCCGGATGAGAACGGCGTGCGCGGCAGCGACGGCCGCGGCGCGGGCATCGGCGCCGTGCGGTCCTGGACCGGGCACCAGCGCGTGCGTGCGTGTTCCTGTCAGTCCGTTGACAGCGTCGTAGAGGGCCACGTTGAGCATCGCGTAGGTGCGTGCCGCATCGGCGTCGGTGGCGCGGGTGGCCCGCACCGCGGTCAGCGCGAGCTCGTTCCACACCCGCACGCCGTCCGATCGCGGCTCGGCGTCCGCGGGTGCGCCCACCCCGGCGGCGGTCACACCGAACACGAGGGCCAGGACGAACTTCTTCACGGCCTCGCCTCCCAACAAGGCCCATCGTGTCGTGCTTCCGGCGGTTGTGCGACGGCCGCCGGGGGTGACCTGGCTGGTACGAACGGCGGGCCGGGAAAGCCCTGGGACGCAGAGCTTTCCCGGCCACGGGTTCAGACTGCGCGGCGCGCGAACTGCTGGTTCGTGCCGCTGCCGCACGTCCACTGGATGAGCTTCACGCCGTTGGCGGTGGACCCGTCCGACACGTCCAGGCACTTGCCGCTGTGCCGGGCGACCAGGCGGTAGTTCCCACTGCCCTGGTCCTGGAACGACCACTGCTGGTTGGTGCCGCTGCCGCACCGGTACTGCAGCACGGTGGCGCCGTTGGTGGTGGAAGCGTCGGACACGTCGAGGCACTTGCCGCTGTGCTGCGCGATGACCTGGAAGTACCCGCCGCCCGCGTCGGTCAGGCGCCACTGCTGGTTGAGCCCGCTGCCGCAGGTGTACTGCAGGACGGTCGCGCCGTCCGCGGCCGAGTTGCTCGTGACGTCGACGCACTTGCCGCTGTGCCGGGCCACCAGGTTGTAGTACGGCCCGCCGCCGACACCGGTGAGCGTGCCGGCCGCGACGTCGATCGACAGCTGCGGGTACCAGGGCATGATCATGGTGCTGTTGCTGGGGAAGACGAGTGGCAGCCAGACGTACCGCGAGTCGTTGACGGTGCCGCCGATCGAGTTGCCCCACCGGTCGCCCAGGTACAGGTACGAGGTGCCCGACGTGCCCTGGACCGGCAGGACGAACGCCGTCTGCGAGCCGTAGGTGGTGGCGTTGCCGATGTCCGCCATCGCCGTCCACGGACCGGCGAGACTGGTGGCGGTGGCGTAGCGCTGCTGGTTCGGGTTCCAGCCGCTGGTGCCCGAGGTCAGCATGAAGTAGACCCCGTTGCGCTTGAACAACGCCGGTGCCTCGCGGAACTGGCCGGGCCACGGGTTCGCGAGCAGGGAGGCGTAACCGGTGAAGTCGGCGTTGAGCCGGAAGATGCTCAGGTCGGCGTTGTCGGCCGTCGCGGTGATCTGGTATGCGGTGCCGTCGTCGTCGACGAACAGCGTCTGGTCACGCGACGTCGTGCCGCTCGGCGGGCGGAAGCTGCCCAGCCACGTGTAGTTGCCGTCGATCGTGTCGGAGACGGCGACCGCGGCGCGGGCCTCGTTGTAGTCCTTGCCGTTCTCCTTGTGCATCCACATGACGAACTTGCGGGTGGCGGGGTTGTAGATGACCTTGGGCCGTTCGATGTTGGCCGTTTGCAGCTCCGCGGCGCTCGACTGAGTCAGCGCGTTGGCGCGGAACTCCCAGGTCTTCAGGTCGGTCGAGCGGTAGACCGAAACGGCCTTGAACGTGTTGTCGGGATTGCGGTTCTCGCCGAGCCAGTAGTAGTAGGCGCCGACCTTGAGCACACCTCCGCCATGGGCGTGCACCACGGCCCCGGTGGTGTCGGTGAACTGGGTCGCGTTCGTGATGACCACCGGCGCGGCAGAGGCCGAGGTGATCACCAGCGAGGACAGGAGGACCGTGGCGGCGGCCACGGCGAACCTGCGGAACATCATTGGTCCCTCCGGATGTGTGCGTGTTACCGGCCGACGACTCGCCAGTCCTGGTTGGCGGCGAACGGCCGGTCGTAGACCTCGAACGCGCGGATCGAGGCCCAGCCCCCGGACGGCAGCCCGGTGACAGTCACCCGCACGTACCGCGCCTGCGCGGTGAACACGGCCGTCCGGACCTGGCCGGTGCTCGTCGTGGTGGTCTGGTCGGAGAGCGTCGTCCAGGTGGTGTTGTCGGTCGAACCCTCGATGCGGTAACGGTAGTTGGCGGCGTCGAGCTCCCACGCGATGCGCGCTCCGGTGATCGGCTTCGTCGCACCGAGGTCGACCGCGAGCCAGTGGCCGGTGTTCCCGTCGTTCGCGCACCAGCGGGTCGAGGTGGACGAGTCGACGGCCTTCGCCGCGGTGTTGCCCTTGCTCGTCTCCTCACTGCTGGCCGTGGCGGTCCTGCCCGCCGCGACGTCGGCCGGCCGCACGGACCGGTCGAGCACGACCCCGACGACGCTGTCCTGCGGGTGGCGGGTGCGGTCGATGCCGGTGATCGTGATCTGCCCGGAGCTCACCGTGAACGACAGCGCCGATCCCGTTGCGACGTCGAAGACGCTGCTCACCCGCGCGTCACCGATCGACGGGGTGGTGAACGTGGTGCCGCTGCAGCCGGGCAGCAGGTGCACGTAGAAGGTGTTGTCCTTGCTGGTGAAGCCGTACTGGCCGGCGACGGGCTCCCACGGGCCGCCGCGGGTGCCGTAGACCGAGCTGCCGTAGATCGACATGTACGTGCCGATCTGACGCATGAGCGCTGCCTGGCTCGGCGGAATCACTCCGGTCCGGTCGGGGCCGACGTTGACCAGGCACGTGATGTCGCGGACCCACGCGTTGACGAGGACGTTCATGGTGTCGCCGTACGACATCGCGCTGTCACCGGTGTAGCCCCAGGCCCCGCCCGCGGAGAAGCACTTCTCGGTGACCGCGCCCGTCCGGATCGGGCCGCTGGGCACCGAACCGCCCTCTTCGCTGGTGTAGTCGCCGATCCAGCCGGACCGCGAGGTGGTGACGATGTCCGGTTGGTGCTTGCGCACCAACCCGGTCAGGCCGAGCGGTGTGCCGCTGGCGTCGGTCTCGCTGTGGGCGGCGTCGACCGGCCACTGGTTGGCGGCGTCGCGGTACTGGCCCGGTTCCCAGAAGAACGCGCCGTCCGCGTCGGTGCCCTGCTCGGCGATCCAGCCGCCGTCCCACCAGAGGTCGTCGATCACGCCGTACCGGGTGACCAGCTCGCGGACTTGCTGGTACACCTCGTTCTTCATGATCCGCGCGTTCTCCTCGTGAGCGGCATCGGTCGTGTAGTTCCACGGGTTCGGAGCGCAGTTGGTGCCGGTGACGTCGTAGTACCCGGGATAGCGCCAGTTGATCGGCGAGTAGTAGAGGCCGACCTTGAGCCCGGCGGCCCGCACCGCGGCCACGTAGTCCTCGACCAGGTCCCGGTTCAGCGGGGCCTGCGCCGAGGTCCACGAGTTGGGGTGCGCGCTCGGGAACAACGCGAACCCGTCGTGGTGTCGCGCGGTCAGCACGGTGTACCGCGCGCCCATGTCCTTGGCCAGCTGCGCCCAGTCGGCCGGGTTGTAGGAACTCGCGGTGAACTGCTGGCTGGTGGCGTCGGTGACGTACTTGCGGTAGTTCTCCGGCGTCACGGGCGCGTTGTGCATGTACCACTCGCCCCTGGCCGGGCCCGCGTACGGACCCCAGTGGAGGAACAGGCCGAGCTTGGCGTCCCGCAGCCAGCGGACCTTCTCGTCGGACTGCTGCTCGACGCCCAGGTCGACCTCGGGGATGCGCAGCGGCACGAGCGGCAGTGCGGTGGCGGCCTGTGCGGGGGAGTGCGAGGTCGTGGTGGCGGCGATGACGGCTGCTCCTGTCCCAGCGATCAGACTTCGGCGACTGACGCTTTCGGGCATCCGAGACCTCCGATCAATGAAGGCTTGTGCCCAGGGGCCTTCCCGGCAGGTGGCCGGCCTGTCCGGTTGGTCCCTGGCGCGAGACATTCGCATCGAATGAGTTCTTCGACAAGACTTTGTTCGACCTTGTTCGGTCGACGTCGGCAATGATTGATCGGATGTCTGTGGCCGTCAGGTGCGGCCGTGTGCGGGAAGTCCCGAGTGGACCCGTCACCCTCCACTGTGGCGTGATGCCTTCCGTGCGACCGCGGGACTTCGTGCCGTGAACAGGGCGAACGACCCTCCCGGCAGCCCGTGCGGCGGTCGTAGCCTGCGTTCGGCGGCGACCGAAACATCCGGGGGTCCTTGAAGGAAGACGCACATGCGCAAGCTGATCATCGTTCTGGTGGCAGTCGTCACCGCCCTGTTCCTGGCGACTCCGACCGCGGGGGCGGCCGCCCCGAAGTTCCACTCGGCCACGGGCACCGTCACGGGATCCGGTGCGTTGACCGTCTCGTTCGACGAGAGAGGTCTCGGGAACGAGAACGTCGACTACGTGCTCACCGCCGACGCCACGGCGGTCTTCGCGTGCATCAACGGCGGCGGCAACCACCCGCAGGCCGCCAACAAGGAAACGATCAACTCCGAGGTGTCGGCCAACGGCACGTTCCAGGTCAAGAACGGCCGCGTGCGGGCGAGCCTGACCGCGGGACCGCCGTCCGCCGGTAGCTTCAGCTGCCCGAACGGCCAGCGGCTCGTTCTCGCGAGCGTGACCTACACGAACATCCTGCTGACCGACACGACCAACGGCGTCAGCACGTCGGTTCCGGACACTTCGCGGACGTTCTTCGCCGTGTGAGTCACGTCCGCAGGGCGGACGTGAAAGCCTGGATCTTGGGCTGACCGGCCGCGCCACGGCGCACCGTGGCGAAGATCTGTCGTTCCGGACGTCCGGGGAGCCGGCGCGCCACCACGGCGTGCCGGTCCCCGGCGCCCGCCAGGTCGGGCAGCAGAGCCGCCGCGAGGCCGCGCTCCACGAATCGCAGGTGGACCTGGAGATCCGTTGAGGTGTAACGGACATCCGGCTCGAAGCCCGCCTGCCGGCACACCGTGGTCGCCCACTCCCTGGCGGTGGTGCCGACCGGTTCCATCACGAACGGGCGGGACGCGAGCCCGGTCAGCGGCCGCCGGCTCCAGCTCGCCGGGGTGACCAGGCGGAGCTCGTCGGTGAGCAGGTCGTGCCGCTCGGTTTCGCGCGGGCGGGGCAGCGGGTGTCCCGGGTACTCCTCGCCGAGGACGACGTCGAACTGCCCGGCCAGCAGCGAGGGGAGGGCGACCTCGGGTTCCAGCTCGGTCACCTCGACGCGCAGCCCGGGGTGATCTTGTTCCAGCCGGGTGAGGGCGTTCGGCACGAGGGTGAGGACGGCGGTCTGGAAGGCGGCCACGCGCAGCGTGCCGACGGTCTCGCCGAGCGACTGGGCGAGTGCGGCCTCGGCTCGTTCCACCTCCTCGAACAGGACCTCGGTGTGCGTGACGAGGAGCTCGGCCGCGGCGGTGAGCCGGACCCGGCGCCCGGCCGGTTCCAGCAGAGGCACGCCCGTCTCCTTCTCCAGCGCGGCGAGCTGTTGGGAGACAGCGGAAGGGCTGTACGACAACGCCTCGGCCACGGCGGCGATGGTGCCGCGGCGGGCGAGCTCGCGCAGCAGGCGCAGGCGGCGGAGATCGAGCATCGCGGCTCCTCGAAGCATCAGGTTTGCTTCACGTTATCGTGCTTGATTCCGCGCTGGACCTGATGAGTCGGCACGCTGACGATGGACGGCATGAACTGGTACTGCTCGCCGGCCGCCCGGGACTGGACCGCCCCGCTCGCACCGGGCGACGCCCAGGCGTTCCACCGGTCGTTGCCGGGTTACGCGCCCACACCGCTGGTGCCCGTCCCCGAGATCGCCGCCGAGCTCGGGGTCGGCCGGGTCCTGGTGAAGGACGAGTCGGCGCGGCTCGGGCTGCCGGCGTTCAAGGTGCTCGGCGCGTCCTGGGCGTGTCACCAGGTGCTCGCGCGGCAGCCCGGCGTCTCGCTGGTGACCGCGACCGACGGCAACCACGGTCGCGCGGTGGCCCGCATGGCGGCGCACTTCGGTGTCGGGGCAACGGTGTTCGTGCCGGAGGTGACGCTCGCGGGCACCGCCGCCCTCATCACGGGGGAGGGCGCGGAGGTCGTGCGGGTGGACGGCGACTACGACGCGGCGGTCCGGCGTGCCGCGGAGTTCCTCGGAGCAGCCCGGCCGGGCGCTGGTCCAGGACACCGCGTGGGACGGCTACGAGGAGGTGCCCGCCTGGATCGTGGAGGGCTACCGGACGTTGCTGGAGGAGATCGACGCCGAGCTCGGCGGCCTGCCGGACCTCGTGGTGGTGCCGGTCGGGGTCGGGTCGCTGGCCGAGGCGGTCGTGCGGCACCACCGCCGTCCGGGCGCGCGCCACCCCGGCGTTCTCGCGGTCGAACCCGACACCGCCGCGTGCCTGGTGGCGAGCCTGTCGGCGGGACGGCCCGTGACGGTGCCGACCGCGGCGACGGTGATGGCGGGCCTCAACTGCGGCACCGTCTCCGGTGCGGCGTGGCCCGTGCTGCACGCGGGGTGCGACGCGGCCGTGGCGGTCACCGACGACGAAGCACTGCGAGCCGTCGAGGACCTCGATCGGCGGGGTGTGTCCTCGGGGCCGAGCGGCGCGGCCACCCTGGCGGGACTTCGTGCCGCCCTCACCGATCCGGGGCGGCGGGCCGCACTCGCCCTGGACGACGACGCCGTCGTGGTCCTGCTGAGTACGGAAGGACGCCTCCGATGACCGTTCGCGAACTGCTGGAGCAACTGGTCCGCATCGACTCGGTCAACCCCGGCCTGGACCCGTCCGGCGCCGGTGAAACGGAGATCGCCCGTTTCGTCGCAGACTGGGGACGAGCCGAGGGGCTGCGCACCGAGATCGTCGAGAGCACTCCCGGACGGCCCAGCGTCGTGCTGCGCGGCGGACGAGACACCGGTGGCCGCAGGTTGTTGTTGTGCGGTCACCTCGACACCGTCGGGCTCGCGGGCGCGCTCGTCCCTCGCGTCGAGGGCGACCGGCTCTACGCCCGCGGCGCCTACGACATGAAGGCAGGCCTCGCCGCCGCTCTCATCGCCTGCCGCGACGCGTCCCGCTCCGGGATCGACGGGGAGGTCGTCGTCGCGGCCGTCGCCGACGAGGAGGTCGCGAGCCTCGGCATCCAGGACGTCCTCGCGCACCTCGACCTCGCCGGCATCGACGCCGCCGTGGTCACCGAGCCCACCGAACGGCAGGTCGGCACCGCCCACCGCGGGTTCGTCTGGACCGAGGTCACCGTCACCGGCGTCGCCGCCCACGGCTCACGGCCGCACCTCGGCGCCGACGCCATCCTGGCCGCGGGCCACCACCTCGTCGCGTTCGACGAGCTGGACCGGCACCTGCGCGACAGGCCGCATCCGTTCCTGGGCCCGGGAAACCTGCACGCGTCGCTGATCTCCGGCGGCACCGAGGAGTCGACCATTCCCGACCGGTGCGTGTTCACGGTGGAACGCCGCACGTTGCCCGGCGAGACGCTCGACCGCGTCGAGGCCGACGTGGCCGACCTGCTCGAACGGTGCCGGCCCGCCGACCCGCGTCTCGAGGTCACCGCGCGGACCGTCCTGCACCGCAACGCGATGGAGACACCGCACTCCGAGCCGATCGTGCGGATGCTGCTGGACGCGGCCGGTTCCGGCACGACCGCGGCACCCATGTCCTATTGGGCCGACTCGGCTTTCCTGGCCGACGCGGGCATCCCGACCGTCCTCTACGGACCGGAAGGCGAAGGAGCGCACGCCGACGTGGAGTGGGTCAGCCTCTCGGGCACCAGCACGGCCGCGACCGTCCTCACCGGACTCGCGCGAACGTTCTGTTCGTCGGCATGATCAAGTCCGAACGGCCGATACTTGCGCAGGCAAGATCAAGATACGGTCTGCAGGCGTGAAGCGAAGATCGTTGGCAACGCCCGTCTGCGTCGGGTTGATGGTGATCGGCGTGGCCGTCGTGCCCCGCCTGCTCGAGCCGGAGCACGGCCATCACGTGGACATCGCCGCCGCCGCAATGGTTCCCGCCGCGGCCAAGCTGCCGAGGGACGGCTGGGTCGCCACGGCGAGCAGTGACGAGGCGGGCAACGAGCCCGCGCGGGTGCTGGACGGGGACCGGGCGACGATCTGGCACAGCCGGTGGAGGACGGCGTCGTCGCTGCCGCAGTGGCTGACGATCGACACCGGCAAGGTGCGGCGCGTGTCCGGACTCGTCTACACGCCGAGAACCGGCCGCGCCAACGGGAGGATCGGCCGGTACGAGATCCGGCTGAGCCAGGACGGCACCACCTGGGACGCACCGGTCGTGACGGGCACGATGGCCGACGACGAGGCCGTCAAGACGATCGGCTTCGCGGTGAGCAGCGCGCGGTACGTGCGGCTGGTGGCGTTGTCCGAGGCGGGCGAGCGCGGTCCGTGGGCGAGCGCGGCGGAGATCGACCTGCTGGGCGACCCCGGCCTGCCGCCGCCGGTGACCGGCAACCCGAGCGTGACCGGCGCCTGGGGCCCGACGATCGGGCTGCCGATCGTGCCGGCGGCATCGGCGCTGCTGCCCGGCAACAAGCTCCTCATGTGGTCCGCCTACGCGGCCAACGAGTTCGGCGGTGCCAACGGGTACACCCAGACCGCGGTCATGGACCTCGCCACGGGCCAGGTCAGCGGGCGCCGGGTCGACAACACCGGGCACGACATGTTCTGCCCCGGCACGTCGATGCTGGCCGACGGCCGCATCCTCGTCACCGGCGGCAGCAACGCCACGAAGACGAGCATCTACGACCCGCGCACCGACACGTGGTCCAGCGCGCCGGACATGACCGTCGGCCGCGGCTACCAGGGCCAGACGACCTTGTCCACGGGCGAGGTGTTCACCGTCGGCGGTTCGTGGTCCGGTGGCCGCAAGGCCAAGGCGGGCGAGCTGTACTCGCCCGCGACGAACACGTGGAGGTCGCTGCCGGACGTGCCGTCGACGCCGTTCCTGACCGCCGACCCCGCGGGCGTGTACCGCGCCGACAACCACGCCTGGCTCTTCGCGGCCGGTGGCGGAAAGGTCTTCCACGCGGGGCCGAGCGCGAGGATGAACTGGATCGAGACGGCGGGCCGGGGCAAGGTGGTCGACGCGGGCACCCGTGGCGACAGCCGGGACGCGATGAACGGCAACGCGGTCATGTACGACATCGGCAAGATCCTCACCGTCGGCGGAGCTCCCGCCTACGAGAAGGCCGATGCCACGAAGGCCGCGCACGCCGTGGACATCACGGGACGCACACCGTCCGTGCGCCGGACCTCGGACATGGCCGCGGCGAGGGCCTATTCGAACAGCGTCGTGCTGCCGGACGGCACGGTGGTGGTGATCGGCGGGCAGAGCTACCCCGTGCCGTTCTCCGACGAGACCTCCGTGCTGGTGCCGGAACTGTGGAACCCGGCGACGGGCCGGTTCACCGCGCTCGCCGCGATGGCGACCCCGCGCAACTACCACAGCGTGGCGAACCTGCTGCCCGACGGAACCGTCTTCTCGGGTGGAGGTGGGCTGTGCGGCAAGTGCGCCACCAACCACCCGGACGGCCAGATCTTCACGCCGCCGTACCTGCTCAACGCCGACGGCTCGCGCAAGCCCCGTCCGGCGATCACCTCCGCACCGGCCGCGGCGAGCGGTGGATCGACGATCACCGTCGGCACGGACCGTGCGGTGAAAGGCTTCTCGCTGGTGCGGACGAGCTCGGTGACGCACTCGGTGGACAACGACCAGCGGCGGGTGCCGCTGACGTCCTCGGTGGTCTCGCCGACCTCGCACCGCGTCGCGATCCCGGCTGATCCGGGGATCGTGCCGCCGGGGAACTACCTGTTGTTCGCGCTCGACATCGCCGGGACACCCAGCGTGGCGGCGCAGCTCAGGATCGGTGGTTGAGCGGGTTCGACGACCAGGCCGCGGCGGCCATGCGACGCAGTTCCGCCGCGGCGTCCCGCATCGCGCGCCGAGCGTGTTTGTCGCACGCCAGGAACGAAGCGAACCCGTGCACCATCCCTTCGCGGTGCAGGTGGGTCACGGGTACCGCGGCCTCCCTCAGCCGGTCCGCGTACTCGACGCCCTCGTCCCGCAGCGGGTCGAACCCCGCTGTCACCACGCAGGTCGGCGGGAGTCCGCGGAGGTCGGGAGCGCGCAACGGCGAGGCGTACGGCTCGAACAGCCGCTCGGCGTCCGGTGAGTAGCAGGTCCGGTACCAGGCGAGCAGGTCGCTGTCGATGAAGAAGCCGCTCGCGAAGAGCTCGCGCGAGCGGTGCTGACTCATCCCGTCCACTGCGGGGTAGAGCATCAGGTTGAACGCGGGCTTCGTCGTCGCTTCGTCGACACACCGTTGCGCCACGACGGCCGCGAGCGCCGCGCCTGCGCTGTCACCGGCGACGCCCACGACGCCCTCGGCACCACCGAAGCGTTCCACGTGCGAGACGATGTACCGGAACGCCGCGTGCGCGTCGTCGACTCCGGCCGGATACGGGTGCTCCGGGGCGAGGGAGTACTCGACGGACACGACCCGCACGCCGCCGTGCCGGCTCAGGAAGCGGCAGACGCCGTCGTGGCTCGTGATGCTGCCGAGCACGAAGCCGCCGCCGTGGAAGAACACCAGCACGGGCAGCGGGCCGGACGTGCCGGGAGGGCTGTACACCCGCGCCGCGAGCGGGCCGCGTGCGCCGTCCACGACGGTGTCGTGCACCCGGACGTCCGAGGCGGCACCGGCGAGCAGCACGGACGAGACGATGTCGTAGTCCCTGCGGGCCGCTGCCATGTCCGGGTTCGCCAGAGGTTCGGACCGCGGCACGAACCGTTCGAGCGCGATCAGCAGCTGGGCCGTCGGACTCAGCCGCGCCCCCTCGACCTGCACCGGTCTGCCGACGATCGCGCGGATCACCGGGTCCGGCAGGCGCAGGGCGGCCGCTGCCCCGAGGCTGGCCGCGCGCAGGGCCAATCGCACCGACGACTCCTTCAGCGTCACCTGGAACTGTTAACGACAACACTGGAGAAATCGACATCCGGAGTCAAGCGACCGTCCATTCGAGACGGCCGAAGTGAGCGCTCACACAGTGTCTCAGTTGGCGACCAGCCGCCAGCGGTTGTCCGCCGAACCGTTGTCCGGGTCCTGCACGATCTGCGCACCCGCGGTGGCGGAGCCGTTCAGGACGCCGAGCAGCTTGCCGCTGTTGGCGTTGCGGATCTTGTGGGTGCCGTCGCCGTTCGGGATCAGCGTCCACCTGTGGTCGGCGGTGCCGTTGTCCGACCACTGCAGGACGCGGGCGTTGTCCGCCGTGGACATGTTCTCGACGCCGAGGACCTTGCCGCTGTTGAGGTTGCGCAGCCGCACGTCGGACCCGTCGGTGATCAGCTGCCAGTTGTGGTCGGCCGTGCCGTTGTCGTGCCACTGCACGGCGAGGCCACCGTCCGCTGTGGACATGTTCTGGATGCCCAGCACCATGCCGGTGCCGGCGTTGACCAGCCGGTAGCTCGGGCCGGAGGTGTTCCAGTAGACCGTGTAGTTGAAGCCGTGCGCGTCGTGGAACGGGCCGAGGTTCACCTGCGCGCCGTTCGCCTTCGCGGTGAACGCCAGCGACGACGTGCTGGTGCGGGTGACGGAGCCGACGTCCAGCGAGGGCAACGCGGACAGGCTGGTGTTGCCGTAGTTGCCCGCCAGCACGGCCGGGCCGTAGGCCAGCGCGACGACACCGGTGTTGTCGTTGGCGGGCTGGGCGGTCACGCGCATCGGCAGGCGCAGCGTCACCACGTCGCCGGACGCCCACGTCCGCGTCAGGGCCGCGTAGCTGCCGGGCGTGGCGGTGACGTTCTGCGCGGCGCCGTTCACGCTGATGGTCGCGCCTGTGGTCCACGCGGGGATGCGCAGCCGCATCGTCCAGGACCCGGCCGCGTTGCCGGTGACGGTGAGCGTGGTCGTCTCGCTCGCCGGGTAGGTGGTGGTCTGGGTGACGGTGATGCCGCGGGACGACCACGTCAGCACCGACGGCGTGTAGAGGTTCACCGTGAGCGTGGTGCCGTTGTGGAAGTAGATGGAGTCGGCGAGCTTGGTGTTGGTCTCCAGGCCGGTGCCCTGGCAGCACCAGAACGTGCCGTAGTCCGTGCTCCAGTTGCCGCCGCCCCACGCGGGCCCGGTGTTGCCGCGCCGGTGGCCGGGGTTGAGCCCGGTGAAGTAGCAGATGTGGCCGTGCGGGTCCGCGGGGTTCTGCGCGCCGATCAGGTGGTTGAGCAGGGCGCGCTCGTAGAAGTCGAAGTAGGACGCTTTGTCCGGGTCGAGCAGCCACAGCTCACGGGTCAGCTTGAGCATGTTGTAGGTGTTGCACTGTTCGCACGTGTCGGTGTTGAGGTAGGAAGCGACGGCGTTGGGCGCGCGGAAGTGCTCGGCCTGACTGTTGCCGCCGATGACGTACGTGTGCGCGCCAACGGTGATGTTCCAGGCGTTGAGGGCGATGTCGCGATAACGGGTCGTTCCCGTCGCCTTGTACTCGCGGGCCGCGCCGATCCACTTCGGCACCTGCGTGTTGGCGTGCAGGCCGCTCAGCCGGTCCTGGTTGGCGGCCAGCGGGTCGAACACCGACGCGTGGTCGAACCGCTGGGCCGCGGTGAGCCAGCGGGAGTCACCTGTCTGCTGGTACAGGTCGGCGAGCACCGCGTTCATGCCGCCGAACTCGGTGCCGAGAACCCGCTGCATCGTGGCGTAGGACAGCCGGGCCGTGCGCCAGTCCACCCACCCGGCGAAGCGCAGCAACACGTCCCGCGCCTGGGTGCTGCCCATGTACCGCCACACGTCCAGCAACCCGGCGAGCGTCTTGTGCAGCGAGTAGTACGACACGGACTTCGGCGAACCGGCCTCCATCGCGTCGAAGTCCGACTCCGGAAAACCCGACAGGTACCCGGTGTTGAACCCGGCAGCCGCGTTGTTCGCCTGGCACTTGGCGAGCTCGGCGACCATGTAGTTCGCCTTGTCCCGGCACGTCGTGTCGCCCAGCACTGCCCACGCCTGCGCCCACGCCGTGAGGAAGTGCCCCTGGCTGTGGGTGCGGAACGGGAAGTTCGGCGCTTCCCACCCGCCCAGCGCCGCGGCGCCGTTGGTCGACAGCCGGTGGTTGGCGCGGAAGTTGTAGAGCAACCGGTCGACGTCGACGAACCGCAGGTACGCCAACGTCCTGTTCTGATTGTCCATCCACCGGCCCGCCGTCAACCGCACCTCGGACAGGTCGAACGCGAAGGCCGACACGCCCGCGTCGCCCCGCGCGGGAGGTACTGCGGCTTGGGCCGAACCTGCCACGAGGGACGGCGCCGCGGTCGCGACGGCGGCCACGCCCGCGGCCTGGAAGAGCCTGCGTCGACTCAACGGTGAGGACATGGCGATGCTCCAGTTGCTCGGCGAAACGTGCGGATCCGGAGAACTGCACCGGAATCTAGCGACGGTTCTGTTGCCGGGTCAACGGGTGATGTGAGCGCTAACGTTCACTTCGATGGCGTCGATAGTCGAAATATTCGATTGATTTGTGGTGGGGCTGTTAGCGCTCACACGTCTGGGCGAGTGGAGCGTGGTGGTCCCGGCCTGCGCTGCGACACCAGCGTGCGCCGCCACGCCCGCGCCGCCACGCCAGCGTCACGACACCAGCGGCCGACCCGACACCAGTCCTCGCCCCGTGGTCAGCGGCAGGTCGAGCGCCGTCAGCAGCCCAGCCGGCGCCGCCACCACCGCGGGAACCGCGTTCACCAGGCGCATCGCGGTGGACGCCACCCCTGCCGTGTTGTGGTCGCCGTCCCCGCCGGTCAACCGCAGGTCCAGCACGTAGTTGGGCTCACCGGTGACCTCCACGCGGTAGCACCCGGTCCCGGCGGGCTGCGGCCAGTCCGGTGCGTGGTCCGCAGAAAGCCTGGTGACGTGTTCGAGCACCAGCACCGGGCGGTCGCCGACCATGCCGCTGACGGTGAACCGCAGGGCCGCCATGGTGCCCTCGGCGATCGTGCGGCCCGCGACCGTGAACGACTGCGGTGCGGGGAAACGTTCGTGGTGTTCGACCACCGCGTCGAGCTCGACGTCCAGGGCGGCGGCGAGTTGGCGGACCACGCTGCCCCAGGCGAGGGTGAGCACTCCCGGTTGCAGCAGCAGGGGAGTGTGGTCGGGCGGCGAACCGAAGCCCATGATGTCGAACAGCACCAACGGGTTGTCGTAGGTCGAGTAGTCCGTGATCTCCGAGCAGCGGATCTGGTCGATGCGCTGGCAGGTGCCGGACAGCAGCAGCGGCAGCCAGTCGTTGGCCCAGCCGGGGTCGATTCCGTTGACCCACAACGAACTTCCGCCCTCGGCCGCGGCCTGGCGGACGGGCTCGACCACCTCCGGGGGCACGGTGCCGTCCGGGTACGACAGGAACACCGGGCCGCTCGCCACCACGTTGATGCCCGCGCGCAGGAGCCGGCACAGGTCGTCGATCGCCTCGTTCAGGCGGTGGTCGGCCATCGCCGTGTAGACCACGCAGTCGGGTTTCAAAGCGATCAGCTGGTCGGCGTCGGTGGTCGCGGCGATGCCGAGGGAGCGGTCGAGGCCGGCCAGCTCGCCCGCGTCGCGGCCCTCCTTGGCGGTACTGGACACCCACAAGCCGGCGAGCTCCAGCTCCGGGTGGTCGATGATCCCCCGCAACGCCCACCTGCCGACGTTGCCGGTGCTCCACTGCACCACGCGATGGGCCACGTGCGTCTCCTCAGAGGTCAGGGAGGTTGAAGTCGAGGTTGGGCGCGCCGATGCCGCCGTCGACCCGCAGCACCGAACCCGTGGTGTAGCCGGAGGCCCGTGACGCCAGGAACAGCACGGCGGCCGCGACCTCGTCTGGATGTCCGAGGCGGCGCAACGGCGTCGCCTGCTCCATCGAGGTCCTGATCTTCTCGTCGCGCGCGACCACGTCGAGCGCCGAGGTGTGCACGGAGCCCACGTCGATCGCGTTGACCCTGATCCGCGGCGCGAGGTCCGTGGCGGCCAGGCGCGTGTAGTGGGTCAGTGCGGCTTTCGCCGTGCCGTAGGCCAGGAAGCCGCGACCGGCGAGCCTGCCCATCACCGAGGCGATGTTGACCACCGACCCGCCACCGCTCTCGAGCATGAGCGGAACCGCCGCGCCGGTGAGCGCGTGTGCGGTGGTGACGTTGAAGTGGAAGGCGTCCTCGAGGAAGTCCGGCGTGGTCGTCAGGAACGTGTTCGGCAGGGTGCCGCCGACGTTGTTCACCACCACGTCCAACCGCCCGAACCGTTCCGCCGCCGTGTGCGCCAATGATTTCACAGCGTCCACATCGGACAGGTCCGCCGCCACGGCGACAGCTCTGCGCCCCAGCGCCTCGATCATCCCCGCGACCTCGGCCAGCTGTTCCGCGGTGCGCGCGCTGATCACCACGTCCGCACCCGCCTCGGCGAGCGCGACCGCCGAGGCGGCCCCGATTCCGCGGCCCGCGCCGGTCACGACCGCGACCGCGCCGGGCAACCCGAACATGTCCGTCACCACCCGGCCAACGTTAAGCCCACGTGCTTAAAAGTCAAGAGGCGCGTGTTAACGTGGTGCCGTGGCCAGTGCGGACGCCAGGGAGCGGATCATCGTCGCCGCCGAGCGGTTGATCGCCGAGCACGGCCCGGAAGTGCCGTTGCGCGACATCGCGACGGCCGCGGGGCAACGCAACAACTCCGCGGTGCAGTACCACTTCGGCGGCAGGGACGGGTTGATCGACGCCGTCGCGGAGCACCGCATCGCCGACCTGGAGCAGCACCGCCTGGAGCTGCTCACCGAGGCCGAGGCGACCGGCGCGGCGCACGACGTCCGCGCCCTGGTCGCGGCACTGGTCGTGCCGATGCTGACCGTCCCGTACGAGCACGGCGCCACCCACTACGCCCGGTTCCTCGAACAGGTCCGCACCCACCCGGCCCTGGCCGCCGACGCGAACCTCGACCGGGCGGGCCGGGCCGCGGTCCGGTTGATCATCATGCGGCTGGACCGCGCGCTGGAGGACGTCCCGCCCGCGGTCAGGCGTCGGCGGCTGCGCGTGCTGCCGACCGTGCTGTTCGCACTGCTCGCCGATCGCGAACGGGCCGTGTGCGCGGACGACCTGTCTCAGGACGACGCGCACACGGCCTCGGAGCTGGTCGACCTGGTCGTCGGAATGCTCACCGCGACCGTGTCGACCTGACTGTCACGACCTCCACTGCTGGTTCGCGGCCCCGTTGCAGGTCCACAGAACGAGCTTCGTGCCGTTGGCCGATCCGCCACCGCTGGCGTCCAGGCACAGGCCGGAGTGCGCACTGGTGATCGTGCCGTTGGCGTTCACGTTCCACTGCTGGTTCGCGCCGCCGGTGCAGTCCCAGATCGCCGCCGGGGTGCCGTTGGTGGTGCCCCAGCCGTAGGCGTCGAGGCACTTGTTGCCGTAGACCACCATTTGCTTGGACGAGGTGTAGGTCCAGTTCTGGTTGGTGCCACCGTGGCAGTCCCACAGCTGGAGCTGCGTGCCGTTGTTCGTGGTCGCCCCGGGAACGTCGGCGCACCGGCCCGACGGCACGCCCACGATCTGCCGGGCCGTGCCCGTGGGGTCACCGATGCTGCCGGGCACGGAGCGCAGCGCGGTGTTCCAGGTGGCGGCCATCTTGTCGTAGCCGCCGGCGGTCGGGTGGACACCGTCGATCAGGTCGGCCGTGGTGAGGGCGGAGTGCATGTCGACCAGGTGCACGCGCTTGCCCGCGTTGACCTTGCTCTGCACCATTCCCGGGATCGTGGCGTTGAACGTCCGCGCGGCGGACTCCTGCCCGGCGTTGGACAACGGGATGATCGTCGCGACGAACACGTCGGCGTTCGGCGCGGTCGAGGTGATGCGGTCGACCAGAGTGGACAGACGTGCGGGCGCGTTGGCCAGGTCGAAGTTCTGCAGCACGTCGTTGGTGCCGATGTGCAGCAACACGCTGCGGGGGTTGGTGTTGCCCAGCCAGCTGACGATGTTCGCGTCGATCTGGTCGATGCGCCAGCCCGGATGTCCCTCGTGGTCGTGGTCGCCCAGCGACGACGGACCGTTGAACTGCGAGCCGACGAAGTCGATGCGGTAGTTCGAGAGCCGCTGCCACAGCCCGATGCGGTAGCCGCCCGGCACCTGCGTGCCCTCGGTGATCGAGTCGCCCAGCGGCATGACCCGCGTTCCGCCGTTGGACTCCGCGAGCGCCGGTGCGGCCGGCAGCGTGGCGGTGAGCAGAGCGGCGGCGCAGGCGACGGCCCGCCACGTCTTGATCGTCATCGTGTTCTCCTCGATGAGAGCAACAATGGTGTTAGCGATCACATTGGGCCGCGAGGCAATGTGGTGTCAAGGGAACTTCCAGTTGAGACGACTTGTCGATGACCTCGTCGAATGCCTTCAACAGATCGATTCTGAAAGATGATGGTCTGACACATTTGCGGCGGCGGAGCGGGCAGTCGTTTGAGTTAGCGTTCACATGAACGGTGAAATCAGCTGGTGTGTGACCGGCCGGCACGTTGTGTCAGGCGTTCAGCTTCGCTGCACCCTCGAACCCTCGCCGGTGATCACTCAACGTTTCCTTGCGGTTTCGAAGCGTTACGTGTAGGTTATATTCCCTGGGAGCGCTCCCAGTCCGCCGCTGCTCGATCCCCTGCTCGATCACCGGATGGAGGCCCATTCATGCGTACGCGCAGCATCGCAGTGATCATCGGCATGCTGGCCTGCACAATCCTGTGGACCGCTCCCACGGCCTCGGCGCACGGCACGATCATCGGCCCGGCGACCCGTGCCTACCAGTGCTGGAAGACGTGGGGCAGTCAGCACACCAACCCCGCCATGAAGGACCAGGACCCCATGTGCTGGCAGGCGTTCCAGGCCAACGCCGACACCATGTGGAACTGGATGAGCGCGCTGCGGGACGGGCTCAAGGGCAACTTCCAGGGCGCCACGCCCAACGGGCAGCTCTGCAGCAACGCCCTGGCGCGCAACAACTCCCTCAACACGCCCGGCCGGTGGAAGACCACCAACGTGGGCAGCAACTTCACGATGCACCTGTACGACCAGGCGAGTCACGGCGCCGACTACTTCCGCGTCTACGTGAGCAAGAACGGGTACGACCCGACCACCCAGAGCCTCGGTTGGAACAACCTCGACTTCATCACGCAGACCGGAAGGTACGCCCCGGCCAAGGACATCACGTTCAACGTCCAGACGTCCGGCTACCGCGGGCACCACATCGTCTTCACGATCTGGCAGGCCTCACACCTCGACCAGGCCTACATGTGGTGCAGTGACGTGAACTTCGGCTGACCTCACCGTGTCGTGAGCGGGTGCGGCCACACCCGCTCACGACCGGGCGGCCACGGAGTCGCGCAACCGCACCGGCATCGGCAGGCGGTGCGTCTCGCCCAGCGGTGCGGATCCCTCGCTGTCGGAATCCATCTCGCGCAGGAGCACCTCGACCGCCTTGCGGCCGAGCTCGTAGTGGGGGAGCGCGATCGTGGTGAGCTTGGGGCGGATCCAGGTCGCGACGGGGTGGTCGTCGAACGAGACGACGGAGACGTCCGAGGGCACCTTGAGGCCGAAGTCGTCGAGGGCCTGGTACGCGCCGACGGCGATCCGGTCGTTGAGACAGATCAACGCGGACGGCGTGGTCTCCCGCAGCAGTTCCCGGGTTGCCTCGTAACCGAGTTCCGGCTGCCAGTCCGAGCAGATCCGGCCGCCGGCGAGCTCGACGCCCGCGCCGGTGAACACCTCGTGGATGCCGGTGAGCCGTTGGACGCCGGCGAGTGCTTCCGGTGGGACGTCACGGATTCGCGGGCCGACGCCGATGAGGTGGATGCCGTCGCGGTGGCCCGCGTCGAGCAGCACCTGTGCGGCGCTGCGGCCCGCCCCGATCTCGTCCGGCACGACCGAGGACAAAGTGGACTGTCCTTTCGGTACCGCGTTGAGCAGCACCGCCGGGCCGGTCGTCAGCGCGGCCGGGGTCTCGACGGCCCTGGTGAACATCGACGCGAAGATGATGCCGTCGACCTGGCGGTCGTGCATCGCCTGCAGCAGGCCGACTTCCAGGTCCTCCTCGCCCTCGGTCTCACCGATGAACAGCAGCAGGTCCCGCTCGCGGGCGGCCTCGACGGCGCCCTTGATCATGTCACCGGCGAGCCGGGACGTGGCGACCGTGTCCGAGACGAAGCCGATCGTGCGGGTCTTGCCGGTGCGCAGGCCGACGGACACCGCGTTGCGCCGGTAGTCCAGCTCCTTCGCGGCGGCGATGACCTGTTGTTCGACGCTGTGCGAGATCCGCAGCTCACGGCTGCGCCCCGCCAGCACGAGCGACGCCGTGCTCCGGGACACACCGGCGCGCTCGGCGACCTCGGCGAGCGTCACCCTCCGTGGACTCAAGGAAAAACCTCCGCACCGCAGGATCTTGACTTCAGTCGGGGCGAGGGTAACACTGCGCCCTGCTAACACGATTTAGCAACCGGCGGACAGGCGCCGGTCGGCGAAGTGGATCCGAGGAGGCGCAATGCCGCGTCGCACCAGTCACCGCGGAAGTCTGGCCGGTGCCGCCTTACTGGCAGCCGCTCTGCTGGCAGCCTGTGGCGGACCCGGCGGCACCGGTGTGCAGTCGACGGACACGGGCGCGGCCCTGACCGAGAAACCGACCTGTGGCACGCAACCGGTCACGCTGCGCGCGTACTTCGAGACGGGCTTCCCGTTGCCCAAGGCGCTGAGCGACGAGTTCTCCAAGCAGTTCCCCAACGTCAAGTGGGACATCCGCGAGGACCAGTTCGCGGTGATCACGCAGAACGCGCCGCGCGTGCTGGCGGACGACCCGCCGGACCTGATGCGCCTGCCGCAGGTCTCCGAGCTCGTGAAGAACAACCTGCTGAAGAACCTCGACGGATACGCCGGAGTGTTCGGCTGGGACAAGTGGCCGGCGTCCCAGCTGGAACAGCTGCGCATGAAGCCCGGCGGCGGCGCGCGCGGTGAGGGCTCGCTGTTCGCGATGGGACTGAACTTCAGCGTCACCGGCGTCTTCTACAACAAGACCCTCGCCGAGCGGGTCGGCATGACGGCGGCGCCCACCACGCTCGCGGAGTTCGACGGCGTGCTCGCGAAGGCCCAGCAGGCCGGCGTCACCCCGATCACCGTGTTCAACGGCGGCGCCACCGGC
The DNA here is from genome assembly GCF_000974445.1 of Lentzea aerocolonigenes. Lineage (GTDB taxonomy): Bacteria > Actinomycetota > Actinomycetes > Mycobacteriales > Pseudonocardiaceae > Lentzea > Lentzea aerocolonigenes. The sequence continues at coordinate 142,509 of NZ_BBOJ01000021.1, read as the reverse complement.
GGGCTCGCGTTCCCGCTGCAGAACCTCATGGCGGCCTACGGCGACCCGAAGCCGGTCAACGACTGGATCTACCAGAAGCCCGGCGCCACGATCGACACCCCGTCGAACGTCAAGGCGGCCGGGCACCTGCAGGGCTGGATCAAGTCGGGCTACTTCGCCAAGGACGCCAACGCGATGGACTACGCCAAGATGATGAGCGAGTTCCTGGCGGGCAACGGGTTGTTCATGTTCAACGGTGACTGGGAGTCCGGGAACCTCGACAAGAAGATGCCGGGCGAGGTGGGCTTCTTCCCGTTGCCCGCGGAGAAGGGCGGCAAGGTGGCGGCGATGTCGGCGCCGCTCACGTTCGGCATCGGCGCCAAGGCGAAGAACGCCGACTGCGCCGCGGTCTTCCTGGACTGGGTGGCGACGAACGAGACCGCGCGCCGGATCGCGGTGGAGGTCGGCGGTTCGCACCCGATGGGAGCGGCCGACGCGAAGATGCCCGCGGTGGCTCAGGGCACGGTGACCGCGGAGACGCTGGCCGCCGGCGAACGGATCTCGAAGGACAACGGCGCCATGGACTTCATCGCCAACGCCACCGGCGCGATCTACGCCAAGAGCTGGACTCCGCAGCTGCAGAAGCTGTTCGCCGGGGAGCAGAGCCCTGAGGGGCTGCTCAAGGCGGTGCAGAGCGACTACCAGACCCAGGTCGGGAGCTGAACCGCCGATGACGCAGCGGATGGCCGGTGGCGTTCTCACGCCGCCGGCCGCACGTTCCGAAGTTCTGACGAAAACCGCGAAGCCGCGCGTGCGGCGGCGCGGGAAGGCGTGGGTCGCGTGGCTCTTCGTGGCCCCCGCGATCACGGCCTACGCGCTGTTCGTCCTGCTGCCGATGGGGCGGACGGTGCAGTACTCGTTCTACGAGTGGGACGGCATCGGCGCTTCCCCGTGGGTGGGTTTCGACAACTACGTCAAGGTGTTCACCGACCCCGAGCTGTCGGGCACGATCGTCAACGCCTTCGAGCTGATCGTGTTCTTCAGCGGCGTGCCGGTGCTGCTGGGCCTCGCGATCGCCGCCACGATCCGGCGCATCGCCACCAGCCGGCTCGCCGCCGTCGCGCGGACGGTCCTGTTCATCCCGCAGGTGATCCCGCTGGTCGCCGCCGGTATCGCGTGGAGCTGGCTGCTGTCGGGCAACGGCCTGGTCAACCAGGTGCTGTCCGCGGTCGGGCTCGGCGGCGTGACCAGGGCGTGGCTCGGCGACTTCGGCACGGCGCTGCCCGCGGTCGGCGTGATCGGCGCGTGGGTGCTGCTGGGCCTGTGCACGCTGCTGCTCCTGGCGGGGATGAGCAAGATCGACCCGGCGCTGTACGAGGCCGCGCGCATCGACGGCGCCGGACCGTTGCGCGAGTTCTTCTCGATCACCGTGCCGAGTCTGCGGCAGGAGATCGGCGTCTGCGTCACGGTCACGGTCATCGCGGCGCTGGCGAGTTTCGACATCGTCTACATCGCCACGCAGGGCGGTCCGGGGAACACGACGATGGTGCCCGGCCTGGAGATCTACTACCAGGCGTTCGTCGAACGGCAGGTCGGCGTGGCCTCGGCTCTCGCGGTGGTGCTCGTCGTACTGGTGCTCGTGTGTGTGCTGCCGATCCAGCGGCTCACGAAGGAGGAGTCGTGATCGTCGGACGTCGTGAAGCGTGGCTGGGGCGGGTGTTCCTCGTCCTGCTGATGGTGATGACCGTCCTGCCGCTGGTGAGCCTCTTCGTCACCGCGCTGCACCCCTCCGGCACGTACCCGACCGGGCTGGAGTGGCCGAGCGAGCCGCGGTGGGACAACTTCGCGACCGCGTTCCAGGCGGCGCACATGGGTGAGCTGCTCCAGTCGAGCACGCTCATCGTGCTCGGCGTGGTGCCGCTGTCGCTGCTGCTGGCGACGATGGCGGGTTTCGCGATCGGTCAGCTGAGGATGAAGGGGCACCGCTGGGTGTTCCTGATGTTCGTGCTCGGCCTGACGCTGCCGTACGAAGGCGTCATCACGCCGTTGTACTACCAGATCCGGGACCTCGGCCTGCTGAACTCCCGGTGGGCGATCATCCTGCCGCTCATCGCGTTGTTCATGCCCTTCGGCGTGTTCTGGATGCGCGCCCACTTCGTCACGATGCCCGGTGACATCTCCGAAGCGGCCCAGATCGACGGCGCCAACTCGTGGCAGCAGTTCTGGCGCATCCACGTGCCGCTGGCGATGCCGGCCATCTCCTCGCTGGCGATCCTGCAGTTCCTGTGGACCTGGAACCAGTTCCTGCTCGCGATCGTCCTCGTCGGCGACCCCCGCAAGCGCACCATGGCCGGTGCGCTCGGCGCCTTCCAGGGCCAGTGGGGCACCGACATCCCGTTGCTGTGCGCGGGATCGCTGCTCGTGCTCGCACCCGTCCTCGTTCTTTTCCTGATCTTCCAGCGCCGCTTCACCTCGGCGCTGCTGCAGGGTTCTCTGAAGGGCTGATCCGCTGACCGACATCCAGACCACGCGGTGGACGAGACGGCACCTCGACCGGCTCGTCCCCGACGGGGCCACCACGGCGCCGATCATCACCGCCGCCCCGAAAGCACTGCCGCAGCACGACGTCTGGGACAGCTGGCCGATCCAGGAAGAGGACGGTTCGGTGTGCCTCGCCGACGGCGCCGAGCTGTGGATGGCACTGGCAGCTCCCGTCGCCGGACATCCGGAGGAACGCCACGACCGTGCGCGGATCCGGTTGCTGGCGAGGAAGGGCGACGAGTGGCACGACCTCGGCGACGCCTTCGCCGACGGCGCGTCACCGGGGAGCCGCGAGTGGTCGGGGTCTGCCGTGCGCAGGGCCGACGGCACGGTGTCGGTCTTCTACACCGGAGCCGGTGTGCGCGGTGAGGCCACGCCGACGTTCCACCAGCGGGTCGTCCTGACGCGGCCGCGGCTCACCGTCGACGGAGAGGTAGCGCTCGACCGGGGTTCCGCGCACCGGGTCGCCCTGCGCGGGCAGGACCCCTACCTGCCGGCGGACGAGGTCGAGGGCGGCGCCGGCCGCATCCAGGCCTTCCGCGACCCCGGCTGGTTCCGCGATCCGGCGGACGGACGCGAGTACCTGCTCATCGCGGCCTCGATCCCGTGGGGTGACGACTACACCGGCGCCATCGCGCTCGCCGACGTGACCGCGCAGGAGTGGACGCTCCTGCCGCCGTTGGTGGTCTCGGAGGGCGTGAACCACGAGATCGAACGGCCGCACGTGGTCGTGCACGACGGCCGGTACTACCTCTTCTTCTGCACCACGAGCCGGACCTTCCACCCGGCCGGTCTCGCGCCGACCGGGCTCTACGGGTTCGTCGCGCCCGCGCTGACGGGCCCGTACCGGCCGCTCAACGGCTCCGGCCTGGTGATCGCGAACCCGGCGGAGCAGCCGGAGCAGGCCTACGCCTGGCTCGTGCTGCCCGATCTCAGCGTCGAGAGCTTCGTGAACTACCTGGCGCCCGACGGGGAAGGCGCGCGGCTCGCCGACCCCGTGACGGCGCGGGCGCGGTTCGGCGGCACCGTCGCGCCCACCCTCCACCTGACGCTGAAGGAGGACACCACCGCTCTGGCCTGCTGACGGTCGAGGGGCGAGACGTCCAGCCACCGGTCCCGGTGCACCACCGGGCCGGTGGCTTTTTCATGCGAACGGATCAAGCGGTTGCACAACTGTTTTCGTTGTCGAAGCACGCTCCAGCTACTGTTTGAGTGTCGAGTGGCCGGTTTTGCTACGAAAAACTTGACTTGGGGCGGATGTTGGCCAATGATTCGGCAACCACAGGACGAGTGACCCCAGACACAGCGGAAGGGCGCGCCATGACCCGAACCGTCCCCACGGACGACACCAGCGCTCCGTTACCGGAGGGGCAGCTCAAACGCGGTGTGCTCGGCACCGGAGGCCTGGTCTTCATGGTCGTGGCGGCCGCGGCCCCGCTCACCGTGATGGCCGGTGTCGCACCGCTCGGCCTCATGATCGGCGGCGTCGGAGCACCGCTCGCCTACCTGGCCGCCGGAGCGGTGCTGGTGATCTTCGCGGTCGCGTTCACCCGCATGACCAAGCACGTCCGCGGCGGGGGCGCGTTCTACGCCTACATCGCCAAAGGGCTCGGCAGCGGCTGGGGGCTCGCGGCCGCGCTGCTGGCGCTGGTCTCGTACAACACCCTGCAGATCGGGGTCTACGGCCTGTTCGCCGCGCAGACCAGGGCGACGCTCGCCGACCTGTTCGGGGTGACCGTGCCGTGGCCGGTCATCGCGTTCATCGCGCTCGGACTGGTGCTCGTCATCGCCTGGCTGGGCATCGACGTCGGCGCGAAGGTCCTCGGCGTCCTGCTGGTGCTCGAGTCCGCGATCCTGCTGCTGATGGCGATCGGCGTGTTCACGCACGGCGGTGCGTCCGGTGTGGACGGTGCGTCGTTCACCCCCGCCGCGGCCTTCACGCCGGGCATGGGTGGTGTGCTGGCGTTCGCCTTCGCGGCGTTCATGGGCTTCGAGTCGACTGCGCTGTACCGCAGGGAGGCCCGCGACCCGGAACGCACCATTCCCCGCGCGACCTACTTCGCCGTCGGGTTCATGGCGGTGTTCTACTGCTTCATCGTCTGGTCCGTGGTGATCGGGTTCGGCAGCGACAAGGTCGTCGGCGCCGCCACCGAGAACCTCCCCGGCCTGTTCTTCGCGGCGACCGAGACCTACGTCGGGCCGTGGGCGGCCACGCTGATGCGCCTCCTCGTGATCTCCAGCGTCTACGCGTCGCAGATCGCGTTCCACAACGCGATCACCCGCTACACCCACGCACTGTCCGAGGACGGCGTGCTGCCCGCGTGGATCGGCAAGGTGCACCCGCGCTTCGGGTCTCCGTACCGTGCGAGCGTCGTGCAGACGGTTCTCGCGGTGGTCGTGATCGGCGGGTTCGCGTTCGCCGGCGCCGACCCCGTCACGGGTCTCCTGCTGTGGGTCAACACTCCGGGTGTCGTCGGCATCGTGGTGCTGCAGGCGCTGACCGCGATCTCCTGCGCGGTCTACTTCCTGCGGCGCAACAAGGCGGCGAGCACACCGGCGGCGCTGACCGCCGCGATCGTGTCCACCGTGCTGCTGGCCGGGGCGACCTACGTCCTGATCGACAACGTCGCGCTGCTCACCAACGCACCGGCGAGCGTCAACGTCGTGCTCGTCGGCATCGTCCCGGTGACCCTGCTCGCCGGTTGGGTGTTCGCGATCTGGCTGCGCGGCCGGCGTCCCGAGACCTACGCGCGTGTCGGCATGGGCGCGGATCAGGAGGCCGCCGCGTGAAAGCGGACCTCGTCCTGTGCGCCGACACCGTCCACACGGTGCACACGCTGACCGTCGGTGCCCGCCCGGTGGAGGCGGTCGCGGTGAGCGGCGGAGTGATCAGCGCGGTCGGCAGCAGGCGTGACGTGCGGGACTGGCGCGGTCCGGGCACCGAGGTGGTCGACCTCGGCCGGGCCGTGCTGACCCCCGGCCTGGTCGACGGTCACTTCCATCCGGTGGCCGGGTTGAGCCTGACCGCCGACGTCGACCTGTCCCAGGTCCGTCACCCGGACCAGGCGTGCCGCCTGCTCGCCGAAGCGGCCGCGTCCCGTCCACCCGACGCCTGGGTGCAGGGGTGGGGACTCGACCCGAACGTGTTCGGCGGCAGGCCGTTGACCGGGGCGCTGATCGACGACGCGGTGGGCGGCAGGCCCGCGTTCGTCCGCTTCTTCGACGCGCACTCGGCGTTGGTGACACCGGCCGCGCTGCGCATCGCCGGGATCGACGGCCCCAGGGAGTTCGACCAGCGCTCGACCGTGGTCTGCGACCAGACCGGGCGCCCCACCGGGCTGCTGCACGAGTCGGCGGCGATGCAGCTGGTGCTCGACCACGTGCCGGTGGAGCCGGTCGCGGCCCGCGCCGCCCGGTTGCACGTGCTGCTGCGCGAGATGGCCGCCACCGGCCTCACCGCCGGCCACGTCATGGACCTGCTCGGAGACAGCGAGGAGGTCCTCACCGCGGCCGAGGAACTGGGCGACCTGCCGCTGCGGCTGCGGTTCGCGCCCTGGTGCGATCCCGGTGTCGACGCCGACGGCATCTCTTCCTTGATCGGGTTGCAGGGCCGCGGTGGCCGCCGCTGGCAGGTCGCCGCGGTCAAGTTCATGCTCGACGGCACGATCGACAACGGCACGGCCTGGCTGGAGGCGCCCGACGCGCTGGGGGAGTCGACGGAGAGCCTCTGGCCCGACGTCGACGCCTACACCCACGCCCTGCGCGAGCTCGCCGCGGCCGGTGTCCCGACCGCCACGCACGCCATCGGTGACGCGGCCGTGCGCCACGTCCTGGACGCGCTCGACGGGCTCGCCCGCACGGCCTCCGTGCCGCACCGCGTCGAGCACGTCGAGACGTTGCCGGGCAACCTGATCGACAGGTTCCGCCGCCAGGGAGTGGTGGCGAGCATGCAACCCACGCACTGCAGCCACTTCACCAGAGCGGACCAGACCGACAACTGGTCGGTGCGCCTCGGCACGCACCGGGCCGACCGCGCCTGGCGGTGCCGCGACCTGCGCGACGCCGGCGTGCCGGTGGTGCTCGGTTCGGACTGGCCGGTGGCCCCGTTCGACGCCCGCCACGGCCTGGCCGAGGCGATGACGCGCAGGCCGGCACTGGAACCGGAGGTGCCGCCGGTGGGCCCGACCCAGGGCCTCACCGCCCGCATGGCGCTGGAGGGCTACACCTCGCACGCCGCGCTGGCCGCGGGCGAACCCGGTGGCGGGCGGATCGCGATCGGCGGGCGGGCGGACTTCACCGCGTTCACCGTCGACCCGTTGCGGGCCGATCCGGACGAGCTGGCGGAGGCGCCGATCGCGCTGACCGTGGTCGGTGGCGTGATCGTGCACCGCGCGGCGGACGCACCGGAGTCGGCGTTGGTCCGCTGACCGTGGTGGCCGGCGCGCCGGGCCGGCCTTGATCGGTTGGCTGTGGTGGCCGACGCGCCGGAGTCCGTTCATCGACTGCGGTGGCCGACCCGCGGGGCGCGCCCGGGTCGGCTTTGGTCGGTTGACCCGCCGCGGGCCGCACCGGAGTCAGTCCGAGCCTGCTGACTCCGGTGCCGGTCGATCCGAGAGCAGCGGCCGCGACGGGTCCCACCGCGTGCCCTCCGTGGCGTCACGCCGGCGGCGCGCAATCGCCGACAACGCCTCCAGCACCACGCGGTTCGCCAGCGCCGCCGTGATGTCGGCGTGGTCGTAGGGAGGGCTCACCTCGACGACGTCCATGCCGACGACGGGCAGCTCCAGGCAGATCCGGCGGACCGAGTCGAGCAGCTGCCGCGCGGAGAGCCCGCCCGGCTCGGGGGTTCCGGTGCCGGGGGCGTGGCCGGGGTCGCACACGTCGATGTCGACGGACAGGAAGACGCCCTCGCACTCGTCGGTGGCGATGCCGAACGCCTCCGTGAGGCACGCTTCCAGGCCGCGGTGGCCGATCTCGGTCATCTCGTAGGACCGCATGCGTTGCGCGGCCATCCAGTCCAATGTCGACGGTGGGGGCCAGTAGCCGCGCAACCCGATCTGCAGGAACCGGTCTCCGCGCAACGCACCCGACTCGATGAGCCTGCGCATCGGCTGGCCGTGTCCCCACAGCGACCCGAACTCGATGTCGCCGGTGTCGGCGTGCGCGTCGAAGTGGAGCATGGAGATCCGGCCGTGCCCGACGACGTTGGCGATGCCCTTGGCGTCGGCGAAGGCGATCGAGTGGTCGCCGCCGAGGACGACCGGGATCGCGCCGGACCGCGTCACGGTCTCGACCGCCCTCTCCAGCGCGGACAGGGCGGTCGTGATGTCGCCGGAGTACATCTCCACGTCTCCGGCGTCGAGCACGCGCAGGTCGCGCAGCCCGTCGGTGCGCAGCGCGAGGCTGGGGCGCGAGCCGTCGTGGGGGAGGTAGTCGGTGGTGCGGATGGCCTGCGGGCCGAAGCGGGTGCCGGGACGGTGGGAGGTGCCGCCGTCGAAGGGCGCGCCGAGGACGACGACGTCCGCCCCGGCGAAGGACTCCGGTTCGTCGAGGCTGCACCGCTCGACGCCCAGGAACGTGACGTCCGGCCCGAACTGGGCGCCGTAGCGGCTCATGCGTCTCTCCTGTCAGGACTCGATGTTGGCCATGACGTGCTTCACGCGGGTGTACTCCTCGAACCCGTACAGCGAAAGGTCCTTGCCGTAGCCGGACTTCTTGAAACCACCGTGCGGCATCTCGGCGACGAGCGGGATGTGCGCGTTGATCCACACGCAGCCGAAGTCCAGTCGCTTGCTCATCCGCATGGCGCGCCCGAAGTCGCGGGTCCACACGCTCGACGCGAGGCCGTAGTCGACGCCGTTGGCCCAGGCGACGGCCTGGTCGTCGTCGGTGAACCGCTGCACGGTGATGACCGGGCCGAAGATCTCCCGCTGCACCATCTCGTCGTCCTGCCGCAGCCCGGTCACGACGGTGGGCTCGACGAAGAACCCCCTGTCGCCCTGGCGCCGGCCGCCCGCGGTGATCTCGGCGTGGGCGGGCGCGCGGTCGAGGAACCCGGTGACGTGGGCGAGCTGCCGCGCGTTGTTGACCGGCGGCACGAGCGCGTCCGGGTCCTCCGCGCCCTTCTCGTAGGTCGTGGTCGTGCGCCTGGCCTGCTCGGTGAGCGCGGCCACGAAGTCGTCGTGGACGCCCGGCCCGGCGAGCACACGGGTCGCGGCGGTGCAGTCCTGGCCCGCGTTGAAGTAGCCCGCCGTGGCGATCGCCGCGGCCGCGGCCTCGACGTCCGCGTCGTCGAACACCACCACCGGTGCCTTGCCGCCGAGCTCGAGGTGCACCCGCTTGAGGTCGCGGGCCGCCGAGGTGGCCACGGCACTGCCCGCGCGCACCGAGCCGGTGATCGCGACGAGCTGCGGGATCTCGTGCTCGACCAGCGCCTGTCCGGTCTCCGGGCCGCCGCACACGACGTTGAACACCCCGGCGGGCAGGGCCTCGGCCGCGAGCTCGGCGAGACGGATCGTGGTCACCGGGGTCGTGTCCGACGGCTTGAGCACGATCGTGTTGCCGGCCGCGAGCGCCGGGGCGATCTTCCAGACCGCCATCAGCAGCGGGTAGTTCCACGGCGTGACCTGACCGACGACGCCGATCGGTTCGCGCCGCACGAAGCTGGTGTGGCCGGGCAGGTACTCGGCGGCGGCCTTGCCCTCGAGCACCCGCGCGGCACCCGCGAAGAACCGGAGGTGGTCCACGGCGGCGGGCAGCTCCTCGCTCGCGGTGAGCCCAAGAGGCTTGCCCGTGTTGCGGCTTTCGGCCCGCACGAGCTCGTCGGCGTGCTCCTCCACCAGGTCGGCGAAGGCCAGCAACGCCCGTTGCCGTTGTGCGGGCGTCACGTCGCGCCACGTCTCGAACGCCGCGGCGGCGGTCCGGCAGGCGTGGTCGACGTCCTCGGCGCCGGAGACCGGCGTGCTCCCGAACACCTCACCGCTCGCAGGGTCGACCAGGTCCTCACGCCGGCCCTCGACCGTGCCGACGTGCTCACCGCCGACGAAGTTGCGCAGTTCCAGCCTGTCGCTCACGGTGCTTCTCCTCAGTCGACGGGTGCTTGGACGACGGATTCAGTGGTAGATGCGCCTTCAAGCTACCGGAACCGCAGGAGGATTGCGATGGTGCGCTCAAGTGATCGCGGATGGTCATACTGGGCGCGTGAAGAGGACGAGCCCCGCGGACGACCGCAACCAGCTGATCATCGACGACGTCTCGAAGGCGATCATCGAGCAGCTCCAGGAGGACGGCCGCCGGCCGTACGCCGCGATCGGCAAGGCGGTGGGCCTGTCCGAGGCCGCCGTGCGCCAGCGGGTGCAGCGGCTGTCGGACGCCGGGGTCATCCAGATCGTCGCGGTCACCGATCCGTTGCAGGTCGGGATGTTCCGCCAGGCGCTCGTCGCGGTCAACGTGCAGGGCCCCATCGAGCCCGTGGCCGACGCGCTCGCCGAGATCGACGAGGTCGCCTACGTCGTGGTCTGCGCCGGTCGCTTCGACGTGCTGTGCGAGGTCGTGTGCGAGGACGACAACGCGCTGCTCGAACTGATCTCGCACCGCGTGCGCACGTTGCCGGGGGTGGCGGACACCGAGTTGCTCGTCTACCTCTCGCTGCGCAAGCAGTCCTACCAGTGGGGCACTCGCTGACTGCGGATTTCGTCGCTCTGGACCGTTCTGGCTACTGATTCGCTTGCCATCGCACGTTACGTGTGCGATAAACGTAGGCATGCCGCTTGACAATCTCTGGTTGCACTTCACGCGCCACGCCGACGCCGACGACCACGCCGTGCCCGTCATCGCGCGTGGTGAAGGCGCGTACGTCTGGGACACCGAGGGCAGGCGGTACCTCGACGGACTCGCCGGCCTGTTCACGGTCCAGGTCGGCCACGGCCGCGAGGAGCTCGCCGAAGCCGCCGCCCGGCAGACGCGCGAGCTCGCCTACTTCCCGCTGTGGTCGGCCGCGCATCCGCGGGCGATCGAGCTGGCCGAGCGTCTCGTCGCCGAGGCGCCGGGCGATCTCAACCGGGTCTTCTTCACCGTCAGCGGCGGCGAGTCCGTCGAAACGGCGTGGAAGCTCGCCAAGAACTACTTCAAGCTCACCGGCAAGCCGACGAAGCACAAGGTGATCAGCCGGTCGCTCGCGTACCACGGCACGTCGCAGGGCGCCCTGTCGATCACCGGCCTGCCCGCGCTGAAGAAGGACTTCGAACCGCTGGTGCCCAGCACGATCCGGGTGCCCAACACGAACTTCTACCGCGCACCGGAGCACGCCGACGACTACGAGGCGTTCGGCAGGTGGGCCGCGGACCAGATCGAGCAGGCCATCCTGTTCGAGGGCGCGGACACCGTGGCCGCCGTGTTCCTCGAACCGGTGCAGAACACCGGCGGCTGCTTCCCTCCGCCGCCCGGCTACTTCCAGCGGGTCCGCGAGATCTGCGACCGGCACGACGTGCTGCTGGTGTCGGACGAGGTGGTCTGCGCGATCGGCCGCCTCGGCCACACCTTCGGCGCTCAGCGCTACGGCTACCAGCCCGACATGATCACCACTGCCAAGGGGCTCACGTCCGGCTACGCCCCGCTCGGCGCGGTGCTGATCGACGAGCGGCTCATGGAGCCGTTCCGCAAGGACGGCACGGTGTTCATGCACGGCTCGACCTACGGCGGCCACCCCGTGTCGTGCGCGGTGGCGCTGGCGAACCTCGACCTGATCGAGCGCGATGGCATCTACGAGCACGTCCTGTCCAATGAGGACGCTTTCAAGTCCACTCTGGACAAGCTGCGGGACCTGCCGATCGTCGGTGACGTCCGCGGCACGGGGTTCTTCTACGGCATCGAACTGGTCAAGGACCGGGAAGCCAAGACGAGCTTCACCGCGGAGGAGTCCGAGCGAATCCTCAAGGGGTACGTGTCGACGACGTTGTTCGACAACGGTTTGTACTGCCGTGCCGACGACCGCGCCGAACCCGTCGTCCAGCTGTCGCCGCCGTTGATCTGCGAGCAGTCCCACTTCGACGAGATGGAGCAGATCATCCGCCACGCCCTGGAAGGCGCCTGGAAACTGATCTAGCGATGAACGGCGCATTCGTTCACGTGAGGTGGACAAATGCGCCGTTCATCGTGATCGGGTCAGCCGGTGATGCCGAAGAAATCCAGTGCGACGGCGGCCATGCCGGTCGCCGGCAGGCTGTGGCCGGCGCCCTGGATGCTGTACGCCTCGACCTTGTCGGCGTACTTGCGCCGGTTCCAGTTCTGGCGCGGGGTGTCGGTGGACGTCGGCGTCTGGCTCAGGCCGAACACGTTGGTCCACTGCTCGATCGACTCCTGCAGCAGCGAGTAGGGCACGAGGGTGTCGTTGGTGCCGTGCCACAGCTGGACTCGCGGCCGCTGGCCGGTGAAGCCGGGGAAGGCCTGCCGGACGGCGTCGCCCCACTGCTGCGGGGTGCGGTTCATGGATCCGTTGGTGCACTTGCTGCCGGGCGGCGGGAAGTCGGCGGCGTTGGCGAAGCAGGTGAACGGCACGCCCATGAACGCCGCGCCCGCCTTGAAGACGTCCGGGTAGAGAGCGAGCACGTGCTGCGTCATCATGCCGCCGGACGACGAACCGGTGGCGTAGACGCGGTTCGGGTCGCCGCTGTAGCGCTGCTGGACGTAGGTCACCATCGAGACGATCGACGCGGCATCGCTGCCGCCGCGCTGCTTCCCCGCGGCGGACCAGGTGTCGAAGCACTTGCCGAACCCGGCCTGCTGCTGCGCGCTCGGGTAGATCACGATGAACCCGCGGCGGTTGGCGAGCGAGGCGAACTCGCTGCCCGAGTAGAAGCCGGGGCCCGAGCCGCCGCAGCCGTGCATGGCCACCACGATCGCGGGCTTGGCGGGTCGGGTGTCCGGCACGTAGACGTGCATGCGCATCCCGCCCGGGTTGTTCCCGAAGTTGGTCACCTCCACCAGTGACGCGGCGGATGCCTGTGGTGCCAGGACTCCGGCGAGGGTGAGCAGGGCGGTGAAGAGCGTGATGAGGGCTTTGCGTGTGGTCATCATCGACCTCCGGTCAGGGATTCCGGACCACCGAAGGTATTCAGATCTCTGACGGCCGTCAATCTTTTGACGAATGACGTGGCGAGCCATTCGACGAATAATGGGCCGATGTCAGCAGAGTTGACTCCTCCGGACGGTGGCGTTGCCGGGTCTGCGGTGCGCCCGGAAACCGCCGCGCTCGCCCTGTTCGGCGACCACGTGCTCGACCGGGGCGTGGCGGTGTCGACAGTCGGGATCGTCACCGCGCTGGGACGGCTCGGCATCGGCGAACACGCAGCCAGGACAGCACTCGGCCGCATGGGCCGCCGCGGTTTGCTCCGCACGGTCCGCCGAGGACGGCAGGCGTTCTTGGGGTTGACCGACCACGGCACCGCGGTGCTGCGCGACGGCCAACGCAAACTCGACGGCGACATCGTCGATTCGACTTGGGACGGCCGCTGGACGCTGCTGACGTTCTCGGTCCCGGAGAGCAGGCGCGCGGACCGGCACGCCCTGCGCACCCGCCTGGGCTGGTTCGGCTTCGGCCCGCTGCGCAGCGGCCTGTGGGTCTCGACATCCGACGCGGACGTCTCGGCGACGCTGGCGGAGCTCGACCTCCTCGACCACGCCGAGGTGTTCCGCGCCGAGGCGTTCAGGTGGACGGACCCCGCGCGGATCGCCGCGGAGGCCTGGGACCTGCCGGCGATCGCGGCCGGCTACTCGGACTTCCTGGCGCGCTGGGGCGACGACGGGTTCGAGCACCTGGACGAGCTGTCGCGGCGGATCCTGCTCGGGGCGGAGTGGTTGCTGCTGATCCGCCGCGATCCGGTGCTGCCGTCGGTGTTGCTGCCGGAGGGGTGGCCGGGGACGCGTGCTGCCGCGCTGTTCCGGGAGTTGCGGCGGGGGTGGGAGCGGTCGGCCGGGGAACTGGCCGCCGACGTGCTCGAATCCGTTGTGGACGAAGAGGCCCAGTCCGCCTCCGGCCGGTAGCCAGAGTTCTTCGAACGGTGCCGGAAGGGACCTTGTGCCCTGATCGCCCGTGGGGCTTCCCGCCTAGCTTCACAGCCGGGAAGTTCCACCCCGCAGGGTTCTCGGAGGCTGAAGTGCGCCGGAGAAGATCCGACGGTCAGATCGCGACGCAGACCGCCGGTGAGGTGCTGGACGACGTGCGCGAGCTCGTCCGCGACCAGGTCGATGCCCTGCTGGCCCGGCTGCCGGGGGCGAGTCCTGCCGTCCGGATCAAGCTGACGCGCGGTGCTCGTTCCGCGTCGCCGTGGTCGGCGTTGGTGCAGGCCAACTTCGAGCTGCGGGGACAGCCGGTGCGCGGGCAGGCCGCCGGTGCGTTCTTCCCCGAGGCGGCGCAGTCGCTGCGGCGGAGCCTGGCGCAGCGGCTGCCCGCCCTCGCGGGGCTCGAGGTCTGGCGGAACGAGCGGCCCAGGGTCGCGGTGGTAGAGGTGAACGGACAGCGGGAGATCGTCCGTCGCAAGTACTGCACACCGGTGCGCTGCACACCGGACCAGGCGGCGCGCACGATGGACCTGATGGACTACGACGTCCACCTGTTCGTCGACGCCGAGACCGGAGAGGACAGTGCGATCTACCGGATCGGGCCGACGGGGTACCGCCTCGCCCGGCTGGTGAGCACGGCACCGCCTGCCGGGCCGGTGTCGGTGCCGCTGACGGTCAACGTGCACGAGGTGCCGCTGCTGACCCCGGAGGAGGCGGTGGAGCGGCTGGACGCCACGGAGCTGCCGTTCCGGTTCTTCCGCAGCGCCGACACGAACCGGGGCTCGGTGCTGTACCGGCGTTACGACGGTCATTACGGACTTATCACCCCGGCCGCTCGGTGATCGACGCAGAGTCCCGGCCCAGCCGGGACTTTGGTCCCTGATGGACCCTCCTGGCCGCGATCAGGATTCACGCGTGCTTCCCGTGACACAGGAGAGAACGTGACCGCCCTGGTTCCCGCACCGGTCGAGGTGCAGCCGAATCCGCCGCGCGTCCGGATCAAGGGTTCGGCTCTGCTGCAGTTGTTCCGCACCACCGACCACAAGCAGATCGGTGTGATGTACCTCGTCACCACGTTCGCCTTCTTCATGATCGGCGGAGCGATGGCGATGCTGATCCGCACGGAGCTGGCACGTCCCGGGCTGCAGTTCCTGTCCGCGGAGCAGTACAACCAGCTGTTCACCATGCACGGCACGGTGATGCTGTTGCTGTACGCCACGCCCAGCGTCTTCGGGTTCGCGAACTTCGTGCTGCCGCTGCAGATCGGCTCGCCGGACGTCGCGTTCCCGCGCCTCAACGCGTTGTCGTTCTGGTTGTTCCTCTTCGGAGGTCTGCTGATGCTCGGCGGCTTCGTCACGCCGGGCGGAGCGGCGGACTTCGGCTGGTTCGCCTACGTTCCGCTGTCCGACGCGATCCACTCGCCCGGTGCCGGCGCCAACCTGTGGATCGTCGGCGTGGCGGTGGGCGGTCTCGGCACCATCCTCGGCGCCGTCAACATGATCACGACGGTGGTGTGCCTGCGCGCGCCGGGCATGACGATGTGGCGGATGCCGGTGTTCACCTGGAACATCCTGGTGACGAGCGTCCTGGTGCTGGTGGTGTTCCCGATCCTGACCGCGGCGGGCTTCGGCCTGCTGGCCGACCGGCTGCTGGGCGCGCACGTGTTCGACCCGGCCAACGGCGGTGTCGTGCTGTGGCAGCACCTGTTCTGGTTCTTCGGGCATCCCGAGGTCTACATCCTGGCCCTGCCGTTCTTCGGCGTGATCTCCGAGATCATCCCCGTGTTCTCCCGCAAACCGGTCTTCGGCTACAAAGGACTCGTCTACGCCACGCTGTCCATCGCCGCGCTGTCCGTCGCGGTGTGGGCACACCACATGTACGCCACCGGCGCCGTGCTGCTGCCGTTCTTCGCCCTGCTGACGTTCCTGGTCGCGGTGCCGACGGGCATCAAGTTCTTCAACTGGATCGGCACGATGTGGAAGGGACAGCTGACCTTCGAGTCGCCGATGCTGTTCTCCGTCGGCTTCCTGGTCACCTTCCTGTTCGGCGGGCTGAGCGGCGTGCTGCTCGCCGCGCCGCCGCTGGACTTCCACGTGTCGGACACGTACTTCGTGGTGGCCCACTTCCACTACGTGCTCTACGGCACGATCGTGTTCGCGACCTTCGCCGGCATCTACTTCTGGTTCCCGAAGATCACCGGCAGGATGATGGACGAACGCCTGGCGAAGCTGCACTTCTGGCTCACGTTCGTCGGGTTCCACGCCACGTTCCTGGTGCAGCACTGGCTCGGCAACCAGGGCATGCCGCGCCGGTACGCCGACTACCTGGAGACGGACGGCTTCACGGCGCTGAACACGTTGTCGACGATCGGCGCGTACGTGCTGGGCGCCTCGACGCTGCCGTTCCTGTGGAACGTCGTGAAGAGCTACCGCTTCGGTGAGATCGTCACGGTCGACGACCCCTGGGGCTTCGGCAACTCGCTCGAGTGGGCGACGTCGTGCCCTCCACCACGGCACAACTTCACCGAGCTGCCGCGGATCCGCTCGATCCGGCCCGCGTTCGAACTGCACTACCCGCACATGGTCGAGCGGATCAACCGGGAGGCGCACGTGGGCTTCACCGGCAAGGAACTGCCAGAAGGGACGAAGGCGCCGTGACCGGCACACGTCAAATGCGCGAGCTCACGAACGACGAGGCACTGCACCGGCTCGGCAGCGTTCCCTTCGGTCGTGTGGTGTTCTCCCAGAACGCGATGCCGGCCATCCGGCCGGTCAACCACGTCGTCGACGGTGGTGCGGTGATCATCCGCACCCATCTGGGGGCGGCGTTGCTGAGGTCCGTCGGCGTGGTGGTGGCCTACGAGGCGGACGCGATCGACGCGGACAGCCGGCTGGGCTGGAGTGTGATCATCACCGGGTACGCCCGCCGCGTCCAGGAAGCCGGCGAGGTGCACCGGTACGAGGAGATGCTGCAACCGTGGGTCGACGGCGCGATGAACCAGCTCATCCGCATCCGCCCGAGGATGATCAACGGATTCGAGCTGGTCGAGGCACGGGAGGTGGTGGTGACCTGAGCGCGGTCAGCCGGATCCCTTCTGCGCGAAGGTGGTGGCGGCCCGCGCCCTCAGCTCCACCCGGCGCACCTTCCCGGTCGCGTTGCGCGGCAACGACTCCACGAACACCACGTGCCTGGGTACCTTGTAGCGCGCGAGGTTCGCGGTCAGGTGGTCGCGCAGCGCGGCCTCGGTGAGCTCGGAGCGCACCACGACGTAGGCGACGCCGACCTCGCCCCAGCGTTCGTCGGGCACGCCGACCACCGCGCACGACTCGACCTCGTCCAGCTGCACGACGACGGCCTCGACCTCGGCCGGGTAGACGTTCTCGCCGCCCGAGATGATCAGGTCCTTGACCCGGTCCACCACGTGGATCCAGCCGTCGTCGGACCTGACGACGTCGCCGCTGCGGAACCACTCGCCGACGAAGCTGTCACGAGTCTCCTGTGGACGGTTCCAGTACCCGGAGAACACGTTGGGGCCGCGGACGAGCAGCTCCGCCGGGTCCGGGCCGAGCGGGGTGCTGCATTCGTCAGCGCTCAGTCCGGCCACATCGGTGAAGAAGTGGGGGACGCCGGCCGAGAGGGGGTGGTCGGGCGTGCCGTCGTGGGTGCTCATCGACACGCCGGGGGAGGCCTCGGTCATGCCGTAGCCCTGCAGCAGCCGCACGCCGCGGTCGAGCCACGCCCGCGCGACGCGTTCCTGCACCGGTGAGCCGCCGTAGAGCACGCACGTCAGCGAGCTGAGATCCGTGGTGTCCCAGGACGGGTCCTGGCACATCATCTGCAACATCGTCGGCACGGCGGAGAAAGTGGTGATCCGCGCCTCGGCGATGCGGGCGAGGATCGCTCCCGGATCGAACCTGGCGACCGGCTCGACGCTGCCGCCCTTGAACAACGTCGGCAGCGTGATCTGACCCAGGCCCACGCAGTGGAACAACGGCGCGATGCACAGTGCGCGGTCGGTGCTGAGGACGTCGAAGTGCGCGAGCTGGTTGACGGTGTTCCACGTGAGGTTGCCGTGGGTGAGCACCGCCGCCTTCGGTTTGCCCGTCGTGCCGGAGGTGTAGAGGAGCAGGCAGGGATCGTCGAGCGCCACGGCGGGCGACGGTGGCTCGCCGGAGTTTTCGGCGTCGAAGTCCTCGGTGCGCAGCACGCGCGGCAGCGGACCCGCCGACGCCACGAGCCCGTCGGCGTCCGCGCTGTGCACCAGCAGGGACGCGCCGCAGTCGGCGAGCATGTAGCTGATCTCCGTGCCGGACAACCGGTAGTTGAGCGGCACGAAGATCGCCCCGCAGGACGCGGTCGCGAACAGCGTCTCGAACACGCTGATGTCGTTGACGCCCAGGTACGCCACGCGGTCGCCGGGCCGCACGCCGAGCCTCGCCAGGACACCGGCGAGGCGCTCGACCCGCTGGGCGAGCTCGGCGTAGGTCAGCGTGCGGTCCGCCTGCACCAGAGCGGTGCGGTGCGGGGAGATGCGTGCCCGGCGGGCCGGCCAGCTGCCGACGCCGGTGTTGGCCGGCCCGGTCATCGTCACCCCAGCCGCAGCACGGGTTTGATGGTGACGCCGGCCAGCGCGTCGTCGACCGCCTGCTGGATCTCCCCGAACTCGTAGTGGGTGATCAGGCGGTCGATCGGCATCCGGCCCGCGGTCACGAGGTCGACGAGCACCGGGATCAGCGACTGCGTCTCGGCGTCGCCCATCGTGAGGCCGACGACCTTGCGGCCGGACAGCATGAAGTTCACGTTGACCGGCACCTGGGTGCCGAACGCGGGCGCGCCGACGATCACCGCGGTGCCGCGGGTCGCGAGCGAGGAGATCGCCATGCCGAGCACGTCCGCGTTGCCGGTGGTCTCCACGACGCCGTCCACACCGCGGTCGGACGTGAGCTTCGCGATCGCCTCGCCGAGGTCCTCGTGAGTGGTGTCGATGGTGTCCGTGGCGCCGAGCTCGGTGGCGAGGGCGAGCCGCGACGCCACGCGATCGGCCGCGATGATCCGGGTCGCGGGGGTGAGTCGGGCCGCCATGACCGCGGAGAGGCCGACCGCGCCCGCACCGGTGACGAGGAGGGTGGCGCCGGGTCGCGGGGCGAGTACGTGCCAGACCGCGCCGGCGCCGGTCATGACCCCGCAGCCGAGCGGGGCGAGCAGGTCGAGCGGTGCGTCCGCGGGAGCCTTCACGACGCTGCGCTCGTCGACGACGGCGTGGTGGGCGAAGCTCGACTGACCGAAGAAGTGACCGCCGAGCGGGACGCCGTCGCGGGAGATCGGCGACGTCCCGTCGGCTCGTTCGCCGCCGATGAGGTTCGACGGCAGCCAGGTGTCGCAGTAGGCGGGGTGGCCGTCGCGACAGTTGGGGCAGCGGCCGCAGGAGGTGTAGCTCAGCAGCACCTGGTCGCCCGCGGCGACCTTGGTGACCGCGGAACCGACCTCCTCGACGACTCCGGCGCCCTCGTGGCCGAGCACGCCGGGCAGCGGGAACGGCAGGTGGCCGCCCGCGACGCCGAGGTCGGTGTGGCAGATGCCGGCGGCCGTCACGCGGACGCGGATCTCGTCGGGGCGCAGGTCGTCCAGCGTGACCTGGGTGAGCGCGAACCCGGAACCGGCGGACTCGACCACGGCCGCCGTCGTTGTGGTGGACATGGTTGCTCCTCAGGCCAGGGAGATGACGACGGACTTGGTGCGTGTGTAGGCGGCGAGCGCCTCGGGGCCGTACTCGCGGCCGTACCCGGAGTCCTTGACCCCGCCGAACGGGATCGCGGGGTCGAGCATCGCCCAGTCGTTGACCCACACGATGCCCGCCTGCAGCCGCGCGGCCACGCGGTGCGCGCGGGCGAGGTTCTCGGTCTGCAGCCCGGCGGCGAGGCCGTACGGCGTGCCGTTGGCCATCGCGACCGCCTCGTCCTCGGTGTCGAACCGCTGCACGGTCAGCACCGGGCCGAAGATCTCCTCCTGCACGACCGCGGACGTGTCCGGCAGGTCCGCGATCACCGTGGGGTGGAAGAAGAACCCGTCGCGGTCGGCGCGCTGCCCGCCCGCCACGATCCGGCCGCCGTCCTTCTTCGCCTGTGCCACATAGCGTTCCACTTTGGACAGATGACGTTCGCCCGCCATCGGGCCGATCACGGTGGCCGGGTCGAACGGGTCGCCGAGCGGCACGTGCGGCACGGCACCGGCGAGCGCTTCGACCACCGCGTCGTACAACGGTGCCGCGACGAGCAGCCGGGGGCCGCCCATGCAGAACTGGCCCGTGTTGAACACGAACCCCTTGATCGCCGCGCCGATCGCCTTCTCCAGATCGGCGTCCTCGAAGACGATGTGCGCCGCGTTGCCGCCCAGCTCCATCGTCATCGGCTTGAGCTGCCCGCCCGCCACGCTCGCCGCGTGCCTGCCGACGGCCGTCGACCCGGTGAAGGCCACCTTGTCGACGCCGGGGTGGCGCAGCAGGTGCTCGCCGATCTCGGAGCCGTACCCGGTCACCACGTTGACGACGCCGTCGGGAACGCCCGCCTCGGCGAGGATCTCGGCCATCAGCAACGCGCTGAGCGGCGTGTCCTCCGCGGGCTTGTGCACGACGGTGTTGCCCGCCGCGAGCGCCGGGGCGATCTTGGAGCTCGACAGGATCAGCGGGAAGTTGAACGGCGTGATCGCGGCGACCACCCCGAGCGGCTCGCGGCGGGTGTAGGCGTGCGAGGGGATCGGGATCTGCCGCGTGGCACCGTCGATGCTCTGCGCCAGCGCCGCGTAGTACTCGTACTGCTCGGCGGTCGTCTCGACGTCGACCGGGCGGCACAGCGAGACCGGCTTGCCGACGTCCAGGCTCTCCACGGCGACCAGTTCGTCCGCCCTGGCCCGCACGACGTCGGCGACGCGGTGCAGGATCCGGGCGCGCTGCCTGCCCGGTGTCGCCGCCCAGCCGTCGAACGCGGCTCGAGCGGCGTCCACCGCGTCGTTCACGTCCGCCGTCGAGCCCCTCGCGACGGACGTCACGACCGTCCCCGTGGACGGGTCGACGACGTTGATCCGGCCACCTTCCGCGGGCTCCCGCCACTGTCCCCCGATGAACAGCCTGCCGGGCGAGACGTCGGGGCGCCGCAGCGTCGTGTCCGGACGGTCGTCGACTGTGGTCATGTGGATTTGCCTTCCTGTGACAGGCTTCGCTGTGATCGAGACGATCGATGGGGAAGGTGAGGCTCTTGCGACCGTCGCTGATGTACGAGGTCAAGCAGGTGGAACTCGCGGTGCGCGCACTCATGGACGAGGTGCTGCGCCCCGCCGGCGTGACGACCCTGCAGTACACCGCGCTGACGGTGCTGGCCGGCCGCGACGGTCTCACGTCAGCGGAACTGGCGCGGAACTCGTTCGTGACCGCGCAGACGATGACCGACATGGTCGCCGCGCTGGAGCGTCGTGAGCTGATCACCCGCGAGCAGGACCCCGCTCACGGGAGGAGGTTGCTGATCAGCCTCACCGACAAGGGAAAGGCGTTCCTGGACGAGCACGCCGCCGAGATCGCGGCGATCGAGGAACGGATGGTGAGCAGGCTCAACTCTGACGAGCGAACTGCGCTGCACGACCTGCTCAACCGGTGCCGCGCCGCTCTCACCTAGTGCCCACGCATGTTTCCGCTCCTCGTCGAGCTTCTGCATCAGGATCTCTAATATCAGGATTCCTGATATAGAAATCATGGTTCTGCCTAGTTGAACTGTCAAGTGTTCGTCAGAGGTCGAGCACGAGCCGGGGAGAGCGCGACCGGGACACGCAGATCATCATCGCGTCGCCGGTCTCCTTTTCCTCGTCGGTGAGGACGGAGTCGCGGTGGTCGGGCGTGCCGTCGAGCACGATCGTCTCGCAGGTGCCGCACGTGCCTTCCTGGCACGACGACAGCACGGACACGCCCGCTCGTTCGACGACCTCGAGCACGGACTGGTCCGGCGGCACCCGCAACACCTTGCCCGTCTCCGCGAGCTCCACTTCGAACTCGTGCCGGGGTCCTCGGTCCGCGTCGGGTTTCGGCGAGAACCGTTCGACGTGGAGAGCACCCTTCGGCCACGCCGCGCAGTGCTGCTCGACGGCGGCCAGCAGGGGTTCCGGTCCGCAGCAGTACACCGCGGTGCCTTCCTCCGGTTCGCCGAGCAGTGACTGGAGATCCAGCAGGCCGTGCTCGTCCTGCGGGTGGATCTCGACCTGGCCGAGGGCCTCCAGCTCGTCGCGGAACGCCATGGAGGACCGCGTCCGGCCGCCGTAGACCAGCCGCCACTCGTGGTTCGCCTGCCGTGCCTGCGCGATCATCGGCAGGATCGGCGTGATGCCGATGCCGCCCGCGATGAACAGGTAGCGCTTCGCCTCGACGAGCTCGAAGTGGTTGCGCGGCCCTGCTATCTCGACCAGCTGTCCTTCGTCGAGAACGTCGTGCACGTGCCGCGAGCCACCGCGTCCTTCGGGCTCGCGCAGCACGGCGACCTTGATGGACGACGTGTCCGCCGGGTCGCCGCACAACGAGTACTGGCGGACCAGGTCACCGGTGAGCACCAGGTCGACGTGCGAGCCAGGCGTCCAGGCCGGCAGCGGGTCGCCGTCCGGGTGGCGCAGCGTCAGCAGCACCACCCCGTCGGAGATGCTTTCCTTCTTCTCCAGCAACAGTTTCACGGCGTGTGCCCCACCGGGTGGTCGAGCAGCCACTCCCACAGCTCCACCGGGTCCTCGAACTCGCGCTCGGCGTCGCAGTGGCACACCGCGCGGAGCCGGTCGGTGCCGAGGACCCAGTGGATGCGGTAGATGCGGTTGCCGGTGAGCATCTTCATGACTTCTCGGCCAGCTTCTTGAGCATCCTGCGCGCGGCGAGCCCACCGGTGTCGATGTTGACCGACAGTTCCTGGTAGCCCTCGGGTTCGTTGGCGATGACCTGCTCCAGCACGTTCAGCGCCACGACGTCCTGCATGACGACCGTGCGGTTGTTCTCCGCGAGGAACGCCGAGACCTCCTCGTCGCCGAGCGCGAAGTCCCTCGCCACGGCCCAGAAGTCGTGCGTCGAGTTCTCGGTCTCCGGCGTGATCGCGTAGACGACCTCGACGTGGAACGCGTCCGGGTCGGTCCCGTCCGGGTTGGGCACGGAGCCGACCGGCGCGATGCGGCTGTGCAGCTTGTACAGGCACGGCGGCGTGTACTCGATGTCCTGCCAGCGCGCGATCCTGCCCTGCAGGCCGGTCGACTTCGAGTAGAACGGCGGGCACTCCGCGTCGTCCATGTGCCGCGAGACGTAGACGATGCCCGCGTCCTCGTCGACCTCGGTCGTGATCGGCGTGGCGGCGACCTCGGGCGTGCCGATGTAACCGCCGTGCAGGTACGTCTCGTGCGAGAGGTCCAGCAGGTTGTCGACGAGCAACTCGTACCTGGCGTTCAACGGTTCCATGCCGCAGACGGTCGTGTAGTCGTCCGCGACGAGCCACGGCGCGCGCGGGATCCGCGACGCGTCGGCGTTGGCCGGGTCGCCGATGAAGACCCACACGAACGAGTCCTGCTCCACGACCGGGTACGGCAGAAGCCTTGCGGTGCGCGGAATCCGGGTCTGTCCCGGCACGGCGACGCACTTGCCGCCCGCGTCGTAGGTGAAACCGTGGTAGCCGCAGACCACCTGGTCGTCGACGAGCCGCGAAGGCGGCTGGGACAACGGGAAACGCCGGTGCACGCACCGGTCCGGCATCGCGGTCACGGTGCCCTCGCGGGTGCGCCAGAACAGGATCGGCTCGCCGCAGATGGTGCGGGTGAACAGGTCGTGCTCGATCTCGGACCCGTAGGCGGCGACGTACCACTGGTCGCGCGGGAAGCCGGGCATCGGAGCTCCTTCTTCGTGGTGGGGAGGCTCAGCGTGACCTGAACCACTGCGTCGGTCGTAGCGGGGTTTCCGGAAAATGGAAGCTCTTAGGCCGAGAGGATGCCCAAGATCGACTGGGTGCGGGTGTGAGCTTGTGCCGGCGTGTGGGTGGCCGAGCGGAGGCTCTCACGCCGACAGGGCCCGCGAGATCGCCTGCGCGCTGGTCCGCACGAGCCGTGCCAGCGCGTGCGCGGTCGTGCTGCCGTGCCGAACGACCAACGAGACCGCGGCGATCACCGCCCCGCTCCGGTCGCGGATCGGCGCGCCGACCGACAGGGCGTCCATCGTGACCTGGCGGTCGCTGATCGAGAACCCGTTCGCCCTGACGTCGGCGAGCATCCGGCGCAACCGGGCGGGGTCGGTGACGGTCTCGGCGGTGTAGCGCTCGATCGGGCTGCCGAGCACCTCCTCCTGGACCTCGACGGGGGCGTGCGCGAGCAGCACGAGGCCGACGCCGGTGGCGGTGAGCGCGAACCGGCCGCCGACGCGGGTGAGCACCGGCACCGCGCCGGAGCCCGCGATCCGTTCGACGAAGACGACCTCCGCGCCCTCCCGGACGGCGAGCTGCACGTTCTCCCGGGTGATCAGGGAGAGGTCCTCCAGGAACGGCAACGCGGTCTCGCGCAGGCCCGGACCGCGCGGCGCGAGCGAGCCGAGCTCCCACAAGCGCAGGCCGATCCGGTACAGGCCGTCGCCGCCTCGCTCGACGGCACCCCACAGGCAGAGTTCGTGCATCAGCCGGTGTGCGGTCGACAGCGGCAGGTCCGCGCGCCGGGCGAGCTCGCTCAGCGTCAGTTCGCGGTGCTCGGCGTCGAACGCGTCGAGGAGCTGGAGCGCACGTCCGATCACCGGTCCGGTGGGACCGGCGGGCCTGCCTCGTCTGGGCGCGTTCACCCCCGCATTGTGCTTCTGAAAGTGTTGTGAGCGCTAACGTAAGAACGCTCCCACAGCTGGAGGCACTGTGCGCCTGATGAGACGGGCACTGGCGTTACCTATCGCGGCGATGGTTCTGGTGATCAGCGGGGGTGTGGCGGCCGCGGAGCAGGCGCCGTCCATCGCCTGGGCGCCCTGCGAGGACAACCCCGAGGGCGAGTGCGGGACGCTGAGCGTGCCGCTCGACTGGAGCAGGCCCGGCGGCGGGCGCATCGAGATCGCGGTGGCACGCCACGTCGCCACCGATCCCGCGCGGCGGCTGGGTGTGCTGATGGTCGACCCCGGCGGGCCCGGTGGCTCGGCGGCGCAGTTCGCGCTCTCCCGCCTGTTCAGCCCCGAGCTGCGGGCGAGGTTCGACATCGTTGGCATCGACTCGCGCGGCACGGGCAACAGCCTGCCGATCCGGTGCGCGGACCTGATGAACGACCAGCCGTCGATCTACCCGTCGGACGAGGCGGGGTTCACCGCGCTGCTGCGCCACAACCAGGGCGTGCTCCAGAAGTGGCGCGAGCGCAGCGGACCGATTTTCGACCACTCCGACAGCGCCACCGTCGCGCAGGACATGGACGCAATGCGCAGGGCGCTGGGGGAGCGGAAGATCAGCTACCTCGGACTTTCCTACGGCACGGTGTTCGGCCAGCTGTACGCCGAGAAGTTCGGCCACCGGGTCCGCGCGATGGTCCTCGACAGCGTTGTCGACCACAGCGTCGACACGCGCCGGTTCACGGGGGACAGGGCGGCGGCGGTGGACGACTCGTTCGTCGAGTTCGCCCGCTGGTGCGACCGCACGGTGTCGTGTGCCCTGCACGGGCAGGACGTGTACGCGGCCTGGGAGAAGGCCCTCGACAGTGACCCCTCCGGCCGGCAGCGGTTGATCGACACGGTCTACCAGGGGCTCGGCGGACCGGACTTCGGCTGGATCGCGAACGTCATCGCCGGCAGGCTCGGCGCCGAGGCCGAGGCGGCGCTGGACTTCGAACCGAACTACGAGTCGGTCCGGCTGGCGACGGTCTGCCAGGACTTCTCGTTGCGCGTCAAGAACTTCCAGGAGTACTCGCGGCTGCGTGCCGAGGAGCTGCGCCGGTCACCGATCATGCGCGGCAGCTTCATCGGCCACGACGAGGCCACCGCGTGCATCGGCGTCGCGGGGCCGCCCGCCAACCCGCCGCACCGCCTCGACATCGCCGACGCACCGAGGATCCTGGTGCTCAGCGCGCGGCACGATCCGGTCACCCCGTACGCGTGGGCGGTCAACCTCCACCGGCAGGCGCCGCGCAACACCGCCCTGATGACCTACGAGGGCTGGGGCCACGTCGCCTACCCGCGCAGCGACTGCACCCGCGGCGGAGTCGAGAACTACCTGCTCGACCTCGAGATTCCGGCCGGTTGCCCGGCAGTCGAGCCGTCGTGACGCCGGCGCAGCACGTCGGCGGTGGCCTCGTCGACGGGTAGCCACGCCTCCAGGTGCAGTTCGGCGAGGGTGACGTCCACGGCGGTGGCGAACGACGTCAGCGTCGTGAGCAGCCGCAGGGTTCCTTCCGAGGTCCGCAGCTCCAGCGGGACCGCGAAACCCAGGTAGTCCCTGCCGGGCGGTGGCGCGTCCGGCAGGTACCCCGACAGCTCGGTGATCAGTTCGCTGAGCCGCGGGTCGGGATGACGGGCCGCCCTGGCGCGCAGGCCCTCGATCACGTGCCTGCCCCACACGGCCAGGTTCTGCACGCGGGCGGCCATGCCGTCCGGGTGCAGGGCCAGCCGCCAGATGTTCCGACCCGCCAGCAGTTCCGGCGCGACGCCCTCGCTGAGCACGCCGATCGCGTCGTTGGCGGCGACGATCTGCCCGAGCGGGCCCGCGACCAGCGCCGGGTACGGCAGGTGCCCGGCGAGCACCTGGTGCAGCGCCTCCCGCACCGGCCGCATCCGGGGGTCGTCGAGGTTCGTCTCGCTGAACGCGGGCGCGTACCCGGCCGAGACCAGCAGCGCGTTGCGTTCCCGCAGCGACAGGTCCAGCGACTCGGCGAGGCGCAGCACGAGCGGGCGGCCGGGCAGCGACCGTCCGGTCTCGACGAAGCTCAGGTGGCGCTGCGTGGTGCCCGCCCTCGACGCCAGCTCCAGCTGGCTGATCCGGCGCGCGTCCCGCCACCGGCGCAGCTCGCTTCCCAGGTGGTTCTCGATCGTCGGCACGGTGTCCTTCCTAGCCTGTTCGTCCATTCCCCGCAGGGAATTGTTCTGCCCCACCGGAGATCACAAGATCGGTGCATGACCGATGTGAGCGAAGTGATCAAGAAGTTCAACGCCGCGTTCGCCGAGCACGACTGGACGTTGCTGGAGGACCTGGTCCACGAGGACTGCGTGATGGAGGCCATCGAGCCGGCTCCCGAGGGCCTGCGGTGCGTGGGGCGGGACGAGTGCCTGACGTTCTGGCGGGCGCTCGCCGGCAACCGCGACACCCGGTTCGAGCAGGAGGACGTCGTGGTGGCCGGTGACCGCGCCACGATCAAGTGGCGGTACCGGTTCGGCGAGGGCCCGCTCGACTACGTGCGCGGCGTGAACCTCATGCAGGTCCGCGACGGCCAGATCGTGGAAGCGCTGGGGTACACCAAGAGGTCGCCGCGCGAGGCCGTCGATGCGTAGCTGGCGCGCGACCCCAGGTGCGGGGATCGACGGGTTGAGGCTGGAGGAGACACCCGCGCCGGAGCCGGGACCCGGTGAGGTCCTGGTGGCCGTGCGGGCGGTGTCGCTCAGCTTCCGCGAGTTGCTCGTGCTGCGCGGCACGTACGTGTTGCCGGTCAAGCCCGACCTCGTTCCCGTGTCGGACGGCGCGGGCGAGGTGGTGGCCGTGGGACCTGGCGTGCACCGGACCCAGATCGGTGACCGAGTCACCGCCGGACTCTTCCCGAGCTGGCTCGACGGTCCGTTCGGGCCGGAGCACCTGCCGCAACTGGGCGGATCGCTGGACGGGATGCTGGCCGAACTGGTGGTGCTGCCGGAGTCCGCACTCGTCCCGGTGCCGCGGCACCTGTCCTTCGCCGAGGCCGCAACGCTTCCGTGCGCCGGCGTGACGGCCTGGAACGCGCTGTCCGGTGTGCGCGCGGGCGACACGGTCGTGACGCTCGGAACCGGTGGCGTGTCGTTGTTCGCGGTGCAGCTCGCCGTCCTGCTCGGAGCCGAGGTGATCGCCCTGACGAGCAGCGAGGACAAGGCACGACGGCTGAAGGCGTTGGGAGCGCACGAGGTTCTGCACCGCACACCGGACTGGCCCACCGAAGTGCGCTCCAGGACTGGCCGCGGTGCCGGCCACGTCGTGGACGTGGCCGGCGACCTGTCGCAGTCATTGCGCGCGGTGGCGGTGGGCGGGGAAGTGGCACTCGTCGGGTTCATCGGTGGGGACGTGCCGCCGCTCGACCCGAGGCTGCTGTTCGGCTCCGGCGCGAGCGTGCGGCCGATCGCGGTCGGCAGCCAGGCCCAGTTCCGGGCGATGAACCGCGCGATCGAGGCCGGCGGTCTGCGGCCGGTGGTGGACCGCGAGTTCGCGTTCGAGGACGTCGTCGAGGCCTTCCGGTACTACGAGAGCGAGCAACCGCTGGGGAAGGTGGTCATCACGGCCGGCTGAACGCGGCCGCGTTGTCCCGCGCCCAGTCGGCGAAGGTGAGCGCGGGCCTGCCCAGCAGGTCCGCCACGGTGCCGGTGGTGGGACCGGGCCGGGTGGCGTAGTCGGCCAGGGACCCGAGCAGGCGGGCGGGCACCTCCTCTGGCAGTCCCTGCGCGAGGAGGCCCTGCCGCACCTGCTTGGGCGGAAGCTCCTGGAACGACAGCGTCCTCCCGATCGCGGCACCGATGAGCCGCACCTTCTCGTGCTGGTCCAGCGACTGCGGCCCGGTCAACGTGTGCACCGCCCCGGCGTGCCCGTCGCCGCGCAGGGCCTGCGCGGCCGCCGCCGCGATGTCGGTTTCGTGGATCGGGGACGTGGCGGCCGCGCCGTACGCCCCGCGCACCACGTCACCTGCCTCGACCTGCGGCACCCAGGCCAGCGCGTTGGCGGCGAAGTCGGCCAGGCGCAGCACCGTCCACTCCAGACCGGAGTGCACGACGAGCTCCTCGGCCGCCCTGAACTGGGCGGCGAAACGCGCCTCGCCCGCCGGGTGTGAGACGGTGGTGGCCGACAGCAGCACCACGCGCCGGACGCCTTGCTTGACGGCCAGGGCCAGCAGCTCTTCGAGACCGGGACCGGTGGCGCGCGGGCTGATCTGCACCGACTGCACGCCTTCCAGCAACGGTTCGATCCACTGTGGACTGAACAGGTCGCCGTCGCTCCGGGTCACCGCGGTGACCGCGATGCCATCCCGCAGCAGGAGTTTCGCGGTGTGCCGGCCCACGACGCCGTTGCCGCCGGTGATGAGGATCATGACGGGTCTCCCTGCAGCTGCCGGAGTTGCGCGAAGACGTCGACGACTCCCCAGATCTCGGCGATGAGGCCGTCGGCGAAGCGGATGATGAAGATCTCGTCGTACCTCACGGACCTGCCGGTCGGCGGCAGGCCCCGGTACTCGCCGAGGTGGGTGCCGGTCACGGTGTTGCGGTAGACGACCTTGTCGCCCTCGGCCACCACGTCCTCGGTGGTGACCTGGATGTCGGGGAACGCGTGCAGCAGCGTCACCCACACCTGCTTGAGCACCTGCACGCCGGTCAGGTCGCTCGGCACCGGCGCGTGGAACACGAGGTCAGGAGCGACGACCTCGTCGATCGCCTTCGAGATGGCGTCCAGGTCGCCGCTGTTGACGGCGTCGTGGAAGCGGCTGAACGCCGCCTTGTTGGTCGTTGTCATGGGCACGGGACGCCGGGCGCGGCCGGCGTGTGACACTCCGTGAGCCAGGTCACAACGGAGAGCGTCCGGTCGTGGATGGATGATCGACGCGCTGTAACGAGCCGGGCCGCCACAGCGAGGAACTACCGCAGGCGGTATGCACCAGGAGAGCGGGTGCCCATGGCCGAGTTCACCGTCCAAGGGAGACCGGCGGAGGAGCCGGCGGGTCGCGACGAGTTCGCGGAACTCTACGGCGGGGATGTCGGCTACGTCGTGCGGCGCGAGGTCGACGTCGCGGGGGTGAGCCGCGGCGACACCGGTCCCGTGCTGCTCTCCGGTGACGATGACGACGTCGTCGAGGTCGCGGACACCGACGGCGTGGTCAGCTTTTACCGGGCCGCCACGCTCGTCGACAAGGCGCGGCGCGGTGCCACGCGAGGTGCGGTGCCGGGGCCGCTCGACGTGACGCCGTTCCTCGGCGAACGTAGCCGCGACGGGGGTTCACGGGTCGCGAGCGTGCGGCGTTCGAAGATCACGCTGCCACCCGGTGTCACGAAGGCGCTGAGCGACCTCGACGCCGAGATCGGACCTGTGCTGACCAGGTCGGGCGTGCTCGGCGGCGCCGGGGTGATCGCGGGGAGGTTGTCCGGTTTCGTGCTGACGTCGGCGGCGAAGAAGGCCGTCGAGACCATCACGAACTGGGTCGACGCGCCGGTCGCGGACGAGGCGGAAGAGTCGGTGCGGCGGCGCAAGCCCAAGATCCGGGGCGTCTACACCGTGGACGAGAAGCTCCTCCTGGAGAAGGAAGGGCGGCACACGGCGCCGCTTCCGAACAGCGAGAAGCCCTATCTCGTCCTCTTGCACGGGACGTTCTCGCACACCGAGGCGGCGTTCGGGAAGCTGCGCGGCACCTCGGAGTGGGCACGGATCGTCGACCGGTACGAGGGCCGGGTGCTGGCGTTCGAACACGCGACGCTGGGCAAGACGCCCGCGCAGAACGCGCTGGACGCCGTCGAGGTGCTGCCGGACGCGCCGTTGCACCTCGTGAGCCACTCGCGCGGTGGGCTGGTCGGCGAGGTGCTGAGCTACGCGGCGCGACACGAACCGTCGTTCGCCGCGTACGCCGGCGTGCCGGACCACCCTGACCACCAGGCTCTGCGCGACCTCCGCGACAACCTCCGCGGACGCGGGCTCCGGGTCGAACGGTTCGTGCGCGTCGCCTGCCCGGCCATGGGCACCACGCTCGCGTCCGGGCGCATCGACCGCTGGGCCTCGTTCCTGTTCAACGTGTTCAACCTCGTGCCCGTGCTGCGGGACACCGGGATCGCTGCGCTGATCAAGAAGTTCCTGCTGACGATGCTGGAGCAGCGCACCGATCCCAGGGTGATGCCGGGACTGGAAGCGCAGATGCCCGAGTCGCCGTTCCTGCGGATGCTGCTCGCGGCGCCACCGCTGGCCGACGGGCTCGGGTCCATCGCGGGCGACGTGCAGGGCCGGGGCGTGCTGAACCGGTTGCTGGTGCAGGGCGCGGACCTCTTCTACGGCGAGAACCACGACTTCGTGGTGCCGACGTCGTCGATGTCCGGCGGAGTCAGCAGGGAGGCCTCCCAGCGCGCGTTCTTCCAGGGGCCGTCGGTCAACCACGGCGGCTACTTCGCCAACGAGGACAGCAGGCAGGCGCTGGAGAACTGGCTCGCGGGCAACGGCGCCCAGGGCTTCGAGACCCCGCCGCCGCCGCAGTGGCCGGTCAAACGCGGCGGGACCACCGAGATCACCGGGCAGGTCCTGCTCGTGCCCGACCTGTTCGGCTCGACGCTGGCGCGCGGGGACCAGCTCGTGTGGCCGAACCTGGCGGAACTGGTCGGCCACGGCCCGGAAGAAGTTCTCACGGACGGTGAGGCGAAACCCGGCGGGCTCGTCGACGGCTATTCGGTGCTGAGCTCGGCGTTGGCCGGTCAGCACAACGTCACGCCGTGGCAGTTCGACTGGCGCCGCGAGCTCGACGAGTTGGCGGCCGACCTCGCGGAGAAACTGCGCGACGGGACTCCGCACGTGGTGGCGCACGGCGCGGGCTGCCTGGTGCTGCTCGCCGCGCTGTCGTCGGAGCCCCTGCGGTCGGAGTGGAACCGGGCCGGCGGCAGGGCCGTGCTGCTCGGACCGCCGCTGGAGGGCAGCTGGCTCGTCAAGGCGCGGCTGGAGGGCAAGGACGAGTTCACCGCGGCGCTGGCCCTGCTGGACCACACCGCGGACGCCACCCGGGTCGCCGAATGGCTCGAGGACTGGCCGATCCTCAAGGACTTGCTGCCGGAAGAGGGCGCGGAACGGCGAAAGCGCCTGATCCCTCCCAGCTGGACGGGAATCAGCGCGGTGTACGGCAGTGCCGAGCAGACCGTGTGCGGCACCAACTCCGACGGCGGCTACGACGTCTCTCCGAACGGCGACGGGTTCGCACCATGTCCGAGTGATCGCCTGGACGGGCCCGCGAGGTGGTACGCGCTCGTGCCGCACGCGGACCTGCCGTCGGATCCGGACACCGTGTCCGCTGTGCTCGACCTCCTCGCCGGACGGCCGCCGAGCAAGCTGCTCACGGCCCCGACGGCCAAGCCGGGAGCGTCGGGCCCGCTCACCGATCCACGTGGTCTTCTCGTGCTGCCGACCGCGGAGGAACTCGTCCGGCTGGCGTGGGGCGGAGGACGCTCGGCCACGCGGCGGCGGGTGCTCAAGGTCGGTGTCGTGCACGGGGATCTGCGCTGGGAAGAGGGCGCGGTGCTCGTCGGCCACCAGGACGGCACGCCGATCAGCGGAGCGGAGAAGGCCCTCGACGCCCACCTGAAGGGAGCACTCGAGCGGCGCGCGGCGTTCCGCCAGTACCCCGGCAGGCTCGGGACGTGCGAGGTGTTCGGGTCCTCCGGCGGACCGGCCGCGATGGTGATCGGGCTCGGCGACGCCGGTGACCTCACGCCCGGTGCGTTGACCGCGGGCGTCACCCAGGCGGTGCTGAGGCTCGCCGCGATCCAGGAGGACCGGACGCCCGAAGGCGAGTCGCCCGCCCCGCTGTCGATCTCCGCGGTGCTGGTGGGCACGGCGCTCGTGCCGCCGATGCCGGTCGAGAACTCGCTGACGTCGATCGTGTCCGGTGTCCGCCAGGCGAACCGCAGGCTGGACGACCTGCGCTCACGGGTCGTCATCGACGAGCTGAGGATCGTCGAGATGTACGAGGAGCGGGCGATCCAGGCGACGAAGGCGGCCGTGCGGCTGGCGCAGACGCTCGACGTCAAGGGCGGCGAGGTCGTCGTCGAACGCCGCATGCTCACCGGGTTCGACGGCAAGCCCGGTGCGCCGTCGGCCTACCGCGAGGGCATCTGGCGCACCGTCCGGATCGTCGCGGAGGACAGCGGTGGCGACGCGCAACGGCTCGGGGCGCTCTCGTTCACGAGCATCGGCCGATCCGCCCGCGCCGAGCAACGGGTGAACACCGCCCAGCGCAAGCTGCTGGACGCGCTCGTCGCGGAGGCCATCGCGGACCACCAGCCGGACGAGCAGCTGTACAACACGTTGTACGAGCTGCTCGTGCCCAACTCGCTGAAGGGACAGGGCTACGGCAGCGAGAACCTGTTGCTGGTCATCGACGAGGAAGCCGGTGCCCTGCCGCTGGAGATGCTCGCCAGCCGGTCGCACGACCTGGACGTGCAGCCGCTCGCCGTCGAGGTCGGCGTGATCCGCCGGCTGGAGACGCGCACGTTCGCCGAGACGACCCGTCCGTCGTCGGGGCACGCCGCGCTGGTCATCGGTGATCCCGCGGGCACCGGCATGCCGGCTCTGCCCGCGGCGCGGGACGAGGCCAAGAAGGTCGCGAACCTGTTGCGCACCAAGGGTTACGAGGTCACCTCGATCATCGCCGGGGTGGACGACGACGATGACGTCGTGCCGATCCTGAACGCGTTGTTCCGGCACGAGTACCGGATCGTGCACATCGCGGGACACGGCCACTTCGACGCCAAGGACCCGTCGCGCAGCGGTGTGATCATCGGGAAGGACGTCTACCTCGGCGCGCTGGAGATCGCCAAGATGCGCACCACGCCGGACGTCGTCTTCCTCAACTGCTGTCACCTCGGCGCGATGCAGCTGCCGGACCAGGGCACACCCCGCGCGGACCGGCTGGCGTCGAGCATTTCGCGGCAGCTCATCGAGAACGGGGTGCGCTCCGTGATCGCGGCGGGCTGGGCTGTCGAGGACGAGGCGGCACACCGGTTCGCCACGACGATCTACGACGAGCTGCTGGACGGCGGTGAGCTGGGCATCGCGAGCCTCAACGCCCGCAAGGCGGTCTGGGAACACCACCGGTCGACGAACACGTGGGGCGCGTACCAGGTCTACGGTCCGCCCGCGTTCCGGCTGGATCCGGCGGTGGGCGGGGCCGCGCAACGGGAGGAGCTCGTGGCTCCCCGCGAACTGGCCGACGAGCTCGCCGCGTTGAAGCGACGTGCCGAGGACGCGCCGGACGTCGTGGCCACGGCGCTGGCCAAGGAACTGGAGACGTTGCTCGAGTCGACCCCGACGGAGTGGCTGCGAGGACACGAGCTCTCCGCCGTCGGCGACGTCTGGGCGTTGCTCGCCCGGTACGACAAGGCGGTCAGCTGCTACGAGAAGGCCCAGGACGACTGGGACGCGTCCGGCTCGGTCAGGTCCTTCGAGCAACTGCTGAACGTCAGGGCGAAATGGGCGGTCGAACGCATCCGGCGCCCGGACGATCCCGGTCCTGTGGCGGCCGAACTGCTGGACCGCGCGGGCAAGTCGGCTGATCTCCTCCTGCAGCTGGGAGAAACGCCGGAGCGCTACTCCCTGAAGGCGAGCGTCGAGCGCAGACGTGCGCTGTGCGAGGCGTGCGACCCGGGAAAGCTGACCAGTGCGCTCGCCGACGCGCGTGACAACTACCAGCGCGCCGTCGACCTCCACCGCGAGCGGCACGGCTCGATCAACTTCTACCCGGCGCTCAACGTCGTCGTGCTCGGCTGGCTCGCCCACCAACGCGACGACACCCAGCCGTTCGCCGAGGAGGACGCGCGGAAGCTGATCGCGGGCTCCATCGCCGCCGCACGCGCGGAGCGCCGTCCCGACTTCTGGTCCCGCGTCACGCCTGCCGACGCGAAACTCGCCGAGGCGCTGATCTCCGGTGAGCTGGTGAAGAACGAGGACGCCGTCGTGGAGGAGTACTTCCGGGCGTTCGCCCAGTCGAGCCTGCGTGCTCGAGCGGCGGTGATCGAGCACATCGATCTCGCCGTGTGCGCGCTGACGCCGCTCGCCGCGGCGAAGGAAACCGTCGATGCGTTGGGCCGCCTGCAGAAACGACTGGAGGCGTGGAGTCCTCAGTAGCCAGGAGTCAGCACGGCCAGCGCACGTCGATGTCACCGAGGTAGCGCTGTCGCTCCTCTGTGGACAGACCGTCGCTGACCGTCGTGCACAACGTGCGCGTCCACGCGTCCGGATTTCCTTCCCACAACGTGAGCAGGCCGTCCTCCTTGGCGCTCAACAGCCCTCCGTCACCGGTCGCGACGAGCTTGGTCACCTTCCCCGCCGCGCCGGGGTGCCGCCAGGTGCCGACCTCGCCACCGTCCGCGCTGTTCCACAGCAGGAGCTCGCCGGTCTCGGGATGCTGCTGGGCGACCAGGCCGGGCGCGAAGGCCACCGACGCCCAGGCGCTGTCCACGCCCCGGCCGAACACGACCGGTCCGCCGGGCCGTCCGTCGTCGAGCAGCACGCGGCCGTCGATGTCCGTCGCGGCCACCTGCTCGCCGTCTTCGCTCACCGCGAAGCCCCGGACGAGGGCGGCGAAGTGGACCTGGCGGATCTTCTCCAGCTCCCCGCCGGTCCACCGCCAGAGCGTCAGGTCGGTGCCCCCACCGCCTTCGTGAGGCTGGATCGCCTTCGTCACGACGGCGACCACGTCACCTTTGAGGTTCGTCGCGATCTGCTGGTCGTGCGGGGAGCCGCCGACCGGGGCCGTCCCGCGCTTCCCGGCCTCCTCGACCACGGGTGTGCCATCGGACCGGGCCGTGACCAGGTGCCGGCTGTCGCTGAGGAAACCGATCTCGTCGGTGACGATCGAGCCGACCTGAGCGCCGGTGGTGGTGTCCCACGTGGTGATGGCACCCGGCCTGCCGACGGACAGCCGCTGCCCGTCGGGACTGAGGCGCACGGCACCGCCCGGCGCGGAGAACTTCGACTTCTCGGCCAGAGTGGACGGATCGCGCAGCACGACGCCGTCCGAACCGGAGACCGCCGCAGTCCCTGCCGCGCTCACCGCCACCCCGCTGACGCCGGGCGGTCCCTGCACCGCGGCGCGCACCCTGCCGTCCCGGTCCGGTGAGGTCACCACGACGGTGCCGTTCTCGGCGATCGAGATGACGAGTGTGCCGTCGTCGCTCATCCGCAGGTCCTGAACGTTGATGGGGTGCTGGAAGAGCTGGGTGGTCTGAGCGAGCGTCTGGTCGTACAGGAGCACAGCACCCTGCTCAGTACCAACGGCGATGCGTCGCCCGTCGGCGGAAACGCTGACACAGCAAGCGTCTTCGCCCACCTCTGTCGTGTGCGTCCTGGTCCGCGTGCCCAGGTCCCACAGTTCGAGCGCGGAACCGTTGAGCAGCGCCAGCGTCGATCCGCTGACCGCCAGGCCGTGCGGCCAGACCCGGCCGGCACCGAACGTCGACCAGGTGCTGCTCGCGGGTTCGAACACCACGACCTTCGCCTCGGGTGAGCGGCCGTCGACGGTGTAGAGGCGATCCCCGTGGAACTCCAGCGGACCGCCGGGGGCGTTGCGGTCCTCGACCTTGGTCACCGGAAGACCGGTCTCCAGGTTCCACACGCCGAACGCCGGTGTAGCTCCACCGGAGTTGCCGCCGGAGATGGCGAGCCACCGGCCGTTGGGCGACATCGCCAACCTGTCCAGGTCACCTGACATCGGGATGTCGTGGGTCAGGGAGCCGTCCTTGGTGTTCCACACCTTCACCGACGAGCCGTCGGTGCCCGCCAGCAGACTGCCGTCGCCGTTGAGCGTCAGCGCGGACGTCCAGTCCGGCGGGGCGAACGTGACGGGTCGACGGGACTTGCTGTCCCACAAGGAGATCTTCCCGTCGGAGTAGGCGTGGGCGGCGATCGTCCCGTCGGCGCTCATGGCGACACTGGCGCGCGTGGCCACGCTCACGTGCCGGTTGCGGCTCACCGTGTCGGTGCCGGGAGAGACGATCGACACCACGTGCCGCGCCTGGTCGAGCGTGCTCATCAACGCGGCCTTCGCCTGCACGGACCCGCTGGCGCTCCACGACGACAGCGCGAGCCGGACCGCCAGCTGCGGGTCGGAGGACATGAGCCGTTGCGCCTCACCGGACAACGCCCTGGACAGCGCGATCCTGGCCTGCTCGGTCGCACGGTCGCGTTGTGCGACGGCCACCCGTTGCTGCCACACCGCGACACCGCCCGCCACGAGCGCCAGCGTCAGCAGACTCGCCAGCACGGAGACGAGCCGGCGCTGCTGGCGGAGGTCCTCGCTGATCAGCTCGTCCTTGGCGACCCCGTGGATCGCGGCCGCCAGCGTGGCGGCCGCGCTGCGGAACTCCTTGCCGCTGCGGCGTTCCCGCTCGCGGAGGTCGACCCACAGCGGCTCGGCGGTGAACCAGCCCTCCAGGCACCGGGGCAGCGCGGTGGTGCGGTCCCAGTCGAAGTCGCCCGCCTCGTCGTCCCAGACCAGCTCACCGCCGGTCAGCACGATCAGGAACGTGTCCCTGGACTTCTTCTCCCGCCACAGGGCGGCCTCGCGGGCGACCCACGGCGACGCGGCCGACTCCGGGCACGCCATGAGGGTGAAGGTGCGCGACGCCAGCAACGCGTCCTGGATCGACGACCACAGGTCCGGGCTCGCGGCGAGGCTCACGTCGTCGCGGAACACCCGCAGCGCCCTCGGCCGGTACCAGGGGCGGCCGATCCGGTGCAGGCTGCGCTGCAACGACCTGGCGAGCGGCCGGTCAGCCGAGTGGCTGTAGGAGATGAACCCGTCGTACACCCGTGCCCCCTTCGACGACGGGTGATCCTACGGAGATGATCATGAGGCGTCCGAGGTTCTCGCGGAATCGAGGGGCAGAGTCATCGACCCGAACGCCCTGGCGGCCTCGGCGCGGTGGTGGGCGGCGTCCTTGACCGCACCGCAGCGCTGGTGTTCCCGTGCGAGCCGGTCGTGCGCCCGGCCCAGTTCGTAGGCGTCACCGATCGACATGGCGTGCACGATCGCGAAGCAGTGGCAGCCGATCGCCCGCACCGAATCGCCCATCGCCGTGTAGACCTCGCCGAGTTCGTTGAACGCCTTGGCTTCCAGGCACCGGTCGCCGAGCCGGCGGCTCACGCCCGCGGCCGTGTTCAACGCCTCCACCGCCTCCCGGTGGTGGCCCGTGCGGCGGTGCAGGGCGCCGAGGAACGTGAGCGTCAGCGCCTCCGCGGCGCGCTCGCCGATCTCGCGGCTCAGCTCCAAAGCCCGCTGCAGCAACGGAAGCGCGTCGTCCGGCCGGTCCATCAGCACGTAGCAGGCGCCGAGGTCGCACAACGCGAACGCCTCGTCGACCCGGTCGCCGAGGTGCCGCGTCATGGTCAGCGCGGCTCGCAGGTGACTCGCCGCGTCGTCGAGGCGGTCGAGCGAGCGGTACACGAACCCCAGCTTGCACAGCGCGTACGACTCGAGGTCCGGGTCTTCGAGCTCCCTGCTCAACGCGAGCGCGGCTTCCAGGTGCTCGACGGCACCCGCGTAGTCGCCGGTCAGCCAGCACACGATGCCGAGGTTGCTCAACGCACGGCACTCCTCGGTGCGGTCGCCGATCTCGCGGCTCAGCGCGAGCCCTTCTTCGAGGTGGTCAGCGGCTTCCGCGTAGCGCCGCAACCTCTCGTACACGGTCCCGAGGTTGATGAACGCCCGGCACTCGCCCGCGCGGTCGCCCGCCCTCCAGCTGGCCCGCAGCGCGTAGGTGTGCAGGGCGAGCGCGTCGTGGTGGTGGGAGTGGTTGAGCAGGTACGCCCACAGGGTGACCGACAGCCGGTTCGGCAGGACCGGGCAGCCGACTTCCGCGGCGAACCTGGCCGTTGCCACCAGGTTCAGCCGTTCCGCCTCGATCCACGCCGTGGCGGTGTCCGGGTCGGAGATGCCCGGCACCGGCCGGGTGTCGCCGAGTGGACTGCTGTGCCTGCCGTGCGGGTAGTGGACGTGCACCGCGCACGCGGCGGTGTTGACGTAGTGCTCGAACAGCCGGGTGAGGGCGGGCTCCCGGTCGAGCGCCGCGCTCTGCTCCTTGGCGTAGAGGCGGACCAGGTCGTGCATCCGGTAGCGCCCCGGCACGTGCTGCTGCACCAGGTGCGCCGCCTCCAGCTCGCGCAACAGCATCCGGGTCGCTGACGCGGGACGGGTGTCCAGGTTGAACGCGGACGTCAGCGCGATGTCCGGCCCCGGTACCGCGCCGAGCAGTCCGAACAGGTGCGCCGCGTCGTCGGAGAGTCCCGCGTGGGACCACGAGAGCACGGCGCGCAGGCTGGAGTCGGTGTCACCGGCGTCCAGGCCGTCCAGCCGGGTCGTGGTGTCGCACAGTTCGTCGGCCAGCAGGCCGAGCGGGAAGCACGGGTGGGTGGACGCGCGGGCGGCCACGATGCCGAGCGCGAGCGGAAGTCCCGCGCTGCACCGCAGCAGCCCTTTCGTCGCCCTGGGCTCGGCCATCAGGCGTCCGGGCCCGAGACGACGGGCCAGCAGCTGCAACGCGGACACCTCGTCGAACACGTCGAGCGGCACGGACCGGGCGCCGTGGGCGGTGACGAGCCCGCCGAGATCGCGGCGGGTCGTCACGACGACCGTGCACTTCGACCCTCCCGGCAGCAGCGGCTTGACCTGGGCGACGTTCGCCGCGTTGTCGAGGACCACGAGCATCCGCCGTTCCGCCACGAGGCTGCGGTACAGGCCCGCCTGCGCGTCGAGGTCGTCCGGCATGGCGGACGGCGAGACCTGGAGTGCTTTGAGGAACCCCCGCAGCACGGTGTCCGGCGCCGAGGGCCTGCCGTCGGGGGAGAAGCCGCGGAGGTTGACGAAGAGCTGCCCGTCGGGGAACTGCTCGGCGTTGCGGTGCGCCCATTGCAGCGCCAGCCACGTTTTGCCGACACCGCCGACTCCGCGGATCACGGCTATTCGCGATCCGTGCAGTGCGGAGGTGAGCGCCAGCAGTTCCTGTTGCCTGCCCGTGAAG
This sequence comes from Lentzea aerocolonigenes, assembly GCF_000974445.1. GTDB lineage: Bacteria > Actinomycetota > Actinomycetes > Mycobacteriales > Pseudonocardiaceae > Lentzea > Lentzea aerocolonigenes. Next base: position 103,004 of record NZ_BBOJ01000021.1, on the reverse strand, counting down.
AGATGTGAAGCGACGGCAGGTAGTTGCCGGGGCGTGACTCTGTGCCCGGTGCCACCGTGAAGATGGACGTCACCGGTAATGGAGTGCGCCTGGACCACGGTGCCCTGCACCGAGCCGTTCACCCTGCTACTGCCCACGAACTCACCGTAGTGAGCACCTGTTGAGACACGGTGTCGTTCGGCGGAAATACGGCGAAGCTGATCGGTCCCGCTGAACGCCGCCGACCATTCGTCGCAAAAAGAACACCATTCGCGGAAACTGGATCATGAAGTATTTCTGCGCGCACGGAATCCGCTCATTCCGTGCACACCGGAATGTGGGCCGATCAGCCGCGTTGCCCGAACAACACCGCCGCGACCCGTCGTGCGAGTTCCTCGGGATCGTCACCCAGTTCCGGGTCGAGGTTGCGGGTGTTCCACAGCGTCGCGAACCCGTGCACGAGAGACCACGCCGCCACGCCCGCGATCCGCCGGTCCGGGCCGGTGTGCCGGTCCCCGACGTCCTCGACCCCACCGGCGAGCGCGGCGCCTGCCAGTTCGCGGGCTTCGGTCAGGGCGGGATCGTCCGGGTGGTGCAGGTCCGGCCGGAACATGACCTCGAAGTGCGCCCGCTTCTCCACCGCGAACCGCACGTAGGCCACGCCCAGTTCGACGAACGAGTCCGTGCGCTCGCGGGTCGCCGTCAGGGTCTCGGCCAGGAGCGTGAACCCTTCGGCGGCGAGGGCGGTGAGCAGTCCCGCCTTGTCCTTGAAGTGGTGCATCGGGCCCGCGTTGGAGACGCCGGCGCGGCGGGCCAGCTCGCGGAGGCTGACCCCGGCCGGTCCGTGCTCGGTGATCATGTCGACGGCGGACGACAGCAGGGCTCGGCGCAGGTCGCCGTGGTGGTACGGAGGCACGAACCCAATCTTACCGTTGACAAGATGCACGCCGGGACGCAATCTTGTCACTGACAAGTTTGGAGGGTGGGGGAATGGCTCCGTTCATCGCTTTGGTCGTCGTCACGTCGGTGCTGCTGCTCGCCGGGGTGCTCGGCGTCCGGCAGCTCAGGTCGTTGCCTGTCGCGTTGCGCGGCGGGCTCGCGGTCATGTTCGTGCTGACAGGAGGTGCGCACTTCATCGGTCTGCGCGAGGAGCTGATCGCGATGGTGCCGCCGTTCCTGCCCGCGCCGGGCCTGCTGGTCACCGTGACCGGTGTGCTGGAACTGGCGGGCGCCGCGGCGTTGCTTTGGTCGCGCACCGCGGGCTGGTCCGCTCTCGGGCTCACGGCGATGCTCGTCGCGATGTTCCCGGCGAACGTCCACAAGGCCCTGAACGGCCCGGTGCCGTGGGACGACCAGCTGGTGCCGCGGACGTTGCTGCAGATCGTGTTCCTGGCGGCCACGATCACCGTCGCGAGGTACTACCTCAGGTCGCGCTCACGAGTTCTGGCCAGCGCGAACAGCTGATCGCCACATTTGCGATCGATGCGAGGTGTCGACCGCACACGTGGTGCGCCACATTTCGACGCTTTTAGCATCAGCGCACGGTTTTTGCCTGCAATGACGGAGGCGAGACATGCGATCGAGGAACGCGTTCCTGGGGCTGGTTGCGGCGACGGGTCTGGCCGTGGCGTCGATCGCGGCGGTCCCGGCGCCGCAACCAGGCACCCTCGGCGGGTACGACATCACCGGCACCTACGTGAGCGGCCTGTCGTCCGGCGGATTCCTGGCCAACCAGCTCCACGTCGCGTACTCGAGCGTCTTCCAGGGTGCGGGCATCTTCTCGGCGGGCGCCTACGACTGCGCGCAGAACAGCGTGAACACCGCCCAGTTCGCGTGCATGGACACCTTCCAGCCCCGCAAGACGCCGGCCGAGCTGGAACAGCTCACCAGGACCCGTGCGACGGCCGGCACCGTCGACCCGCCGCAGAACCTCTCCGGTGATCCGGTGTGGCTGTTCCACGGCACGGCCGACCAGACCGTCGACCGGGCGGTCAACGACGACCTGGCCACCTACTACCGCGACTTCGGTGCTCGGGTGGTCTACAACAACACCACCGCGGCCGGGCACGCCTGGGTCAGCCCGATCGGCCCGAACAGCTGCGGCTCCACGTCTTCGCCGTACGTCAACAACTGCGGGACGGCCGATCCCGTCGGGGAGATGCTCGGGCACCTCTTCGGTCAGGTGAACGCGCCCGCGTCCACGTTGTCCGGCAAGCTGATCCAGTTCGACCAGGGCAGGTACGTCCCCGGCGGCAACCCGGCGCCGGTCAGCATGGGGCGGGACGGTTTCGCTTACGTGCCGAGGACGTGCGAGACCGGGCCGTGCAAGCTGATGGTCACGTTGCACGGCTGCTACCAGTACTACGGCCTGGTCGGGAACGCGTTGATGGACAAGGGGCATCTCAACGAGTACGCCGACACGAACAACATGATCGTGCTCTACCCGCAGGCGACGACGATGACGGGGAACCCGCGCGGTTGCTGGGACTGGTGGGGGTACCAGTCCGCCCAGTACGCGCTCAAGACCGGTCCGCAGATGGTCGCCGTGGTGAACATGGTCAAGGCGCTGTCAGGTGGTGGTGCGCCGCCCACGACGACCACGACCACGACCACGACCGCGCCGGTGCCGGACTGCGTGACCGCGAGCAACTACGCGCACACCACCGCCGGTCGTGCATACGTCCTCTATGGACAGACGTACGCGGTGGGCTCCGGCCAGCTGCTCGGCCTGTGGAACACCTACACCACCAGCAGCATCCGCCAGACCTCGCCGAACTACTGGGTGAAGTGCTGACCCGGCGGCGTCTCTAGCCTGGGCTGCCGGCCACCGGCAGCTCGTCCTCGCTCGTGCCGGCACCGAGCACGATCCCGGCGATCTCCTCCGCGATGTCCTCGATCAGGTAGTCGCTCGTGCTGCGGGCGATCCGTCCCAGCAGCAGCGGGCTGTGCCTGCGGACCTCCTCCTTGGTGGTGCGGTGCCAGATCGGGAGAACCCACTGCCGGTCGTCGTCGATCTCGCGCGTGAGGAGGGCGTCGAGCTCCGCCTGTGGCCAGCCCTTGCGGAAGAAGTCCGGTGACAGCACCACGACGCCGAACCTGCTGCTCGCGATGCCGTTGTCGATCTTGCGTCGCAACGGGTCACCCGTCCTCAGCTCGTACTGGTCGATCCACACGGACAACCCGGCCTTGACGAGCAGCCTGGCGAGCGGGTGGGCCACGGTCGGGCCGTCCTCGCTCGCGTACGACACGAACACGTCCTTCTGCTCCGCCTCCTTCTCCAGTTCTGTCGTCAGCAGGTCGAAGTTCTCCTTGATCCGCACCAGCGACGACTCCGGCGTCATGGCCGGCAACTCGGGCATCGGTGGAAGGTCGGGGCCGTACACCTTGATCGAGTTCGGGATGCGCCCGTCGGCCTGCCGGTGGAGGGTGACGTACCACCGGTCGTCGTACGGGATGTCCAGGTAGACCGGCGACTTCCGGCAGTAGCCGCCGAGGTAGCGGTGCTTCTCGCCCTTCTCGTAACGGCGGAAGTTCCTGGCGTCCATGAGCTTCACGTTCGCCGCGGTGTCGTGCAGGCGCACGCGGACGCGGGCACGTCTCGGCTGGTGCTTCAACGCGTAGTACTGGATCTCGCTCGGCGCTCCGGCCGCTCCCACGCGGAAAGCGGGCTTTCCCCTGCCGAACGGCAGCCGGAGATCCGGATGGCGCCAGACCCGGACCAGCAGCCAGGTTTCCAGCGCTACCACCAAAGGCCAAAACGAATCGAGCCAGCTCCACACGGTCAGCTCCGTCCGGTCAAGGCGATTCCGCATCATCGCTCGTGACGAGAAGTCCGCGCGTGGCCCGTTGGAGCTACTTTCGAGAAGCAAATTCCGATGGTTCTTGGAATTCAATAGCTGCGTTGTGGCAAATGAGCGAACCGCACGGCGTCACCTGCGGATGATCCCCAGGTCGATCGCGGCGGCCACGGCCGCCGTGCGCGAACCGACGCCCAGCTTCGTGTAGATGCGGGCCAGGTGGGACTTCACCGTGCCCTCGGTGAGGTGCAGACGGGCGCCGATGGCCTGGTTCGACAGGCCGTCGGCGACCAGCGTGAGGACTTCGGCCTCGCGGCGGGTCAGGCCCGTGCCGGGGGTGCGCAGGCGGTTCATCAGGCGGTCGGCCACCGCCGGCGCCAGGGCGGTGTGGCCCGCGGCGGCGGTGCGGACGGCGGCGGCCAGGTCTTCCGGCGGTGCGTCCTTCAGCAGGTAACCGGTGGCGCCCGCTTCGATGGCGGGCACCGTGTCGGCGTCGGTGTCGTAGGTCGTGATGATCACGACTCTGGGTGCGCCGGGGCGGCTCGTGATGGCGGCGGTGGCCTCGGCGCCGGTCATGCCGCCCTTGAAGCGCAGGTCCATGAGCACCACGTCCACGTCGCCTTCCGCGGCGCGGGTGACGGCGTCCTCCGCGGTTTCCGCCTCGGCCACGACCACCAGTCCGGGTTCCGTTTCCAGGACGGCGCGCAGGCCGGCGCGGACGATCGGGTGGTCGTCGGCGAGCAGGAGCCGGATCACCGCGCGTCCTCGGTCAGGGGCAGGCGGGCGGCCAGTGCCGTGCCGTGTCCCGGAGTGCTTTCCACGGCGAACGTGCCGCCGAGGGAGTGGGCGCGGGCGCGCATGGCGGGCAGGCCGAAGCCTTCGTCGGCGCGGTCGAAGCCGGTTCCGTCGTCGGTCACGTCCACGGCCACCTGGTCGCCCAGGTAGCTCAGGGTGACGTCGGCGGTGCCGGCGCCGGCGTGCTGGACGGTGTTGGCCAGCGCCGACTGGGCGATGCGCAACAGCGCCACCTTGTGGGCGGTGGGCAGCGGCACGGGATCTCCGGTGAGGTGGAAGCGGACGATCACCGGGTGTTGGGCGGACGTGGTGGCGCACAGGCGTTCCAGGGCGTCGGACAGCGGTGCCGCCGCCAGCGCGGGCGGGCTCAGGGCGGCCACGAAACGCCGTGCCTCCGCGAGGTTGTCCACCGCCGACCGCCTGGCCTGGTCCACGTAGCCGGCGGCCTTCTCCGGGTGGGCGGGCAGGGCGCGTTCCGCGGCGCGCAGGAGGAGCTGGATGCTGGTCAGGCCCTGGGCGAGGGTGTCGTGGATCTCGCTCGCCAGCCGTTCGCGTTCGGCCAGGACACCGGCGCTGTGCTGGGCCTGGGCCAGGTCGGCGCGGGTGGCGGTGAGCTCGTCGATGAGCACGCGGCGGCGCTCGCTCTCGCGGTAGAGGGCCTGGTAGCCCCACACCACGGCAACGGCCACCGCGGCGCCCAGGGCGGGACCTATCGCGACGGCCGGGGTGAACGTGCCGGTGTGCGCGGCGAAACCGGTGATCGCGGTCGCCGCCGTGACGACCACCGCTCCCAGGCCCGCGCGGCGCGGCAGCAGGTGGAGCTGGAGGAAGTACAACGGGAAGGCGAGCCACACCGCGTCGGCGGACAGCACGAGCAACGCCACCCACGTGAGGCCCACGGCTGCCGACCACACCGCGGCGGCCCGGCGGGACGTGCGCACCTGTGGCAGGAGCGGGCCGGCCGCGTAGACCACGCCCAGCGCGACGGCGACCGCGACGACCGGTGGCGTGCCGCGGAACGCCGTGAGGGTGAGCAGGCCCGCGACCAGCAGGTGCAGGCACCAGGTCAGCACGCGGCTGGTCGGGGTGAGGGCAGCGGTCTCGTCCACAGTTCACCCAGCTTAGGCACCTGGCCGCAGTTCGGCCTCTGTCGAAAGTGACAACTTCTTCCTCCTCCTGCGCCAGAAGCGGACGGGGCGGCGAGCGGACCACAGTGGACGCATCCCTCCACGAAAGGCTCAACACCGTGTTCGTTGCCCTGAGAGACCTCAGGTTCGCCAAGGGCCGCTTCGCCCTGATGGGTGTCGTGATCGTGCTGATCACCCTGCTGGTCGGCCTGCTGTCCGGCCTGACCGCGGGCCTCGGCAGGCAGAACGTGTCCGCGATCACCGACCTGCCCGTCGACCGGATCGCCTTCTCCGATCAACACTTGTCCTATTCGGACTCCACCGTCACGCAGGAGCAGTGGCGCCGCTGGGCCGCCACACCGGGTGTGTCACTCGCCGAGCCGGTGGCCATCAGCACGACGAAGGCCACCGCGGGCTCCCGCAGCGCGGCGGTCTCGATCTTCGCGGTCTCCCCGGCCCTGGTCCCGGAGGTCGGCGACGGGTCGGTCACGATGTCCGTTCCCGCTGCCGAAGAGCTCGGCGTCCGGACCGGCGACACCGTCACCCTCGCCGGACGGGACCTGACCGTCGCGGCCGTGCGCGGCGACGCCTGGTTCAGCCACACCCCCGTCGTCTGGACGAGTCTGGGCGACCGCACGACCGCGACCGTCATCGCGCTCAGGACCACAGGCGACGTCGTGGACGTGCCCGGCACCCGGACGACCACGAAGGACGGTTCGCTCGACGCCATCGGCTCCTACCGCTCGGAGAACGGCTCGCTGCAACTCATGCGCGGCTTCCTGTTCGTCATCTCCGCCCTCGTCATCGGTGCGTTCTTCACCGTCTGGACGATCCAGCGCAGCGGCGACATCGCCGTCCTGAAGGCCCTCGGCGCGTCCACGGCCACGCTGCTGCGCGACGCACTGGGCCAGGCGCTCGTGCTGCTCACGACGGGAACCCTGATCGGCACCGCGCTCGCCGCCGCCGTCGGCTTGCTCGTCCGCGGCACCGTGCCGTTCCTGCTCGACCCCGCGACGGTTCTCGTCCCCGCCGCCACCACGATCCTGCTCGGTGCGGTCGGTGCGGCGCTGGCCGTCCGCCGCATCGTCACCGTCGACCCGCTGACCGCACTGGGGAGTGCCCGATGAGCCTGACCCTGACCGACGTCACCCTCACCTACCCCGACGGCGACAGCAGGCTGACCGCGCTCGACCACGTCACGCTCGACGTGCCCAGGGGCACCACGACGGCGGTGATCGGCCCGTCGGGTTCGGGCAAGTCCAGCCTCCTCGCCGTCGCCGCCACCCTCGTCGCCCCCGACTCGGGCACCGTCACGATCGACGGCACTCCCGCCTCCGGTCTGTCCCGCGGCCGGCTCGCCGAACTGCGCCGCCACCGCATCGGCATCGTCTTCCAGCAGCCCAACCTGCTGCCCGCGCTCACCGCCGCCGAACAGCTCCAGGTCATGGCACACGTCACCGGCCGCAAGCCCGCGGACGCCCGCCGCAAGGCCCTGGAACTGCTCGACGCGGTCGGCCTGGCCGATCACGCCCGACGCCGCCCGCACCAGCTCTCCGGTGGTCAACGGCAGCGCGTCAACATCGCCCGCGCCCTGATGAACGACCCCACCGTGCTGCTCGTCGACGAACCCACGAGCGCACTGGACCACGACCGCGGCGCCGCGGTGGTCGGCCTGATCACGAGGCTGACGCACCAGCAGGCGACCGCGACCGTGCTGGTCACGCACGACCGGAGTCACCTCACGGCGGTGGACGACGTCGTCACGATTCGCGACGGCCGTCTGCACGAACCGGATCCCGTCCTCGAACCGAACCCCAGGGGAGGAGCAGAGGAGTGATCCGTGAGCGGACTGTTCGCCGCGCTCGACGTCGTGATGGACCGGCTGGTGGTTCCCGGCTACTCGAAGTGGGGCTTCCGGCTGCGCCGGCGGACCTGGCCCGCCGACGACCCCGAGCCCGGTGCCCTGCGCGGCGGGCTCGCCGTCGTGACCGGGGCCGGTTCCGGGCTCGGCAAGGCCACCGCGCTGGGCCTCGCCCGGCTCGGTGCCGCCGTCGTGCTGGCGGTGCGCGACGAGGCCAAGGGGCAGTCCGCCCGGGACGAGATCATCGCCGCGGTGCCCGGCGCCGTCGTCCACGTCCGCCACTGCGACGTCTCGAGCCTGGCGTCGGTGCGCCGCTTCGCCAGCGGGATGCTGGAGGAGTTCGAGCGCCTTGACGTCCTGGTGCACAACGCCGGCACCATGCCACCGCAGCGCACGACGAGTGCGGAGGGACACGAGCTGACGTTCGCCACGCACGTGCTCGGGCCGTTGCTGATGACGGACCTGCTGCGCTCGCTGCTGGCCGCGTCGCCGGACCCCAGGGTGGTGCTGGTGTCCTCCGGCGGCATGTACACCCAGCGGTTGCGCTCGGACGATCCGGAGTACCGCGAGGGCGAGTACCGCGGCGCGACCGCGTACGCCCGCACCAAACGCATGCAGGTCGCGCTCGTGCCTCTGCTGGCGGACCGGTACGCGTCAGAAGGCGTGGGCGTGCACGGGATGCACCCCGGCTGGGCCGACACACCGGGCGTGGCCGGGTCGTTGCCGGGGTTCCACCGGCTGGCCAGGTTGCTGCTGCGCACTGCGGAGGAGGGCGCGGACACCGTCGTGTGGCTGTCCGCGACCAGCCCCGCTCCTCCCACCGGCCGCTTCTGGCACGACCGGCGGGAGCGGCCGGTCCACTACCTGCCCGTCACCGGAAAACGCGGTGACGTCAGCGCGTTCTGGGCCTGCTGCGCGAACATCACCGGCGTGCCTGCGAGATGAACGAGCGGTACCAGTGGAAGCTCGCCCGCGGCGTGCGCTGCTGGGTCTCGTAGTCGACGTGGACCAGGCCGAACCGGTGCTTGTACCCGTGCGCCCACTCGAAGTTGTCGAGCAGCGACCAGCAGAAGTACCCGCGGAGATCCACACCGGTGGCCGCGGCCGCGGCGCCGATGTGGTCGCGCAGGTACGAGATGCGTTCGGCGTCCTCGAACCCTTCCACGTCCGGGTAGACGCAGCCGTTCTCCGTGACGTACACGGGCGGCAGGTCCGGGTGGCGTGCCTTCAGGTCCGTCAGCGCGGTGGTGAGACCGGCGGGTTCCACCGGCCAGCCCATGCCGGTGCGGGGGACGTCGGGCAACCGGGTCGTGTCGACGCCGATGTCGTGGGCGGTGCGCTTGGCCGGGTCCGGCTCGCGGTGCGGCGCGTCGGCGACGTGCAGGCGGTAGTAGTAGTTGAGGCCCACGTAGTCCAGCGGTTCGCCGATGACCGCCAGGTCCCCGTCGTGCCGGAACGAGAAGTCGGTGATGTCACCGAACATCGACGTCAGCTCGTCGGGGTACGCCGCGCCGAACAACGGGTCGGTGAACTGCCTGCGCAACAGGCAGTCCTGACGGCTCGCCGCGGCCACGTCGGCGGGGGAGTCCGTCACCGGCACGGTGGGGGACTGGTTGAGCACGATGCCGAACTCCTGCTCGGCCAACGCGTTCGCCCGCATCGCCCGCACGGCCAGGCCGTGGCCGAGCAGCAGGTGGTGCGCCGCGGCCAGCGCGCCGTGGCCCTCGCGTGCGCCGGGGGCGTGGCGTCCTTCGCCGTAGCCGACGATCGAGGAGCAGTACGGCTCGTTCAGCGTGGTCCAGTTCCGCACGACGTCACCGAGGGACTCGTGCACGAGGGCGGCGTAGTCGGCGAACCGGTGGGCGGTGTCGCGGGCGCGCCAGCCGCCCTCGTCCTCCAGCGCCTGCGGCAGATCCCAGTGGTACAGCGTGATGAACGGCTCGATCCCCTTGCCCAGCAACGCCTCGACGAGCCGCCGGTAGAAGTCGAGGCCGCGCTGCTCGACCCGGCCGCGGCCGTCCGGCAGGATCCTCGACCACGACAGCGAGAACCGGTAGGCGTCGACGCCGAGGTCGACGAGCAGGCGCACGTCCTCGGCCCAGCGGTGGTAGTGGTCCGCCGCCACGTCACCGGTGTCGCCGTTCGCGACCGCGCCGGGCACGGTCGCGAACGTGTCCCAGGTGGACGGTCCCCTGCCATCGGTTCGGGCCGCCCCTTCGATCTGGTAGGCCGAGGTCGCCACACCCCAGCGGAAGCCGGCCGGAAAGCTCACAACGTTCTCCTCTGCGAGGTCAGCCCTTGACGGCGCCCGACATGATGCCGCCGACGATCTGGCGGCCGAACAACAGGAACACGGCCAGCACCGGCACGGTGCCGATCGTCGCCGCGGTCAGCACGAGCGTGTAGTCGGTCGTGTAGCCGGAGGCCAAAGTGGACAGAGCCGTCTGCACCGTCGGGTTCTCCGGCACGAGCACGACGAGCGGCCAGAAGAAGTCGTTCCAGGCCTGCATGAACGTGAACAGCCCGAGCACTGCCGCCGCCGGTCGTGCCGCGGGTAGCGCGACGTGCCAGAACAGCCGCAGGGAGTGGCACCCGTCCATCCGGCCCGCCTCGAGCAGCTCGTCCGGGATCGCCCGCTCGAAGTACTGCCGCATGAAGAACACGCCGAACGCGGTCACCAGCCCCGGCACGATCACGGCGTGGATCTGCCCGGCCCAGCCGAACTCGCTCATCATCATGTAGAGCGGGATGATGCCGAGCTCGGTCGGGATCGCCTGCGTGCCGATGATCAGCAGCAGCAGGACGTTGCGGCCGCGGAACTTCAGCTTGGCGAACGCGAACCCCGCGAGGGTGGAGAAGAACACCACCGACACGGTGACCGTGCCCGCCACCACGATCGAGTTCATCAGCGCCAGCGCGAAGTCGGTGGTGTCGAAGACGCGGGCGATGTTGGCGAAGAGGTGGCCGCCGGGCACCAGGACCGGCGGCACGCTGTCGATCGCGTCCGGTGTCTGCGAGGACACCACGAACGACCAGTACACGGGGAAGGCGGACCCGGCGAGCACGGCGATCAGGGCGGCGTACGTCCACGGCCCGGCGACGCGCCTGGCGAGCCTGCGCGCCCGCAGCGCCGGGCCGGTGGGTCGCACCGGCGCCGGACGGTCCAGCACAGCGGTCATGGGGTCCTCACTCCGTCTGGATCCGTTTGGTCACCAGGTAACCGAGACCGGCGACGATGATCGTGGCGATCGCCAGCACGACCGCGATCGCCGAGCTGTAGCCGAAGTCGTAGTTGGTGAAGCCCTGCTCGTACAGGTACAGCGCGGCGGTCTGGAACTGCCGGTCCGAGCCGCCCGTCGCGGCCGCCGCGCCGGGGTTGAACAGCAGCGGTTCGGCGAGCAGGCGCATGTTGCCGGTGGTCGCGATGATCGTCGTGAAGATGATCTGCGGCCGCAGCAACGGCACCGTGATCCGCCAGAACTGCTGCCAGCCGCTCGCGCCGTCCAGCGTGGCCGCCTCGTACAGACTGGGCGAGATCGCCTGCATGGAGGCCAGGAAGATCAGCGCGTGGTAGCCGGTCCAGCGCCACACCACCATCACGGCGATGGCGATGTGGGACGTGGCGGTGCCCGCCTGCCAGTCGATCTGCCCGGCGCCGAACAGGTCCAGCACCCAGTTGACCAGACCGAAGTCGCGACCGAACAGCTGGGCGAAGATGATCGTCACCGCGGCCACCGAGGTGATGTTCGGCAGGATCACGCCCATCCGGAACAGCGTGCGCGTCCTGACCTTGCGGTTGAGCAGGGCCGCGATGCCGAGCGCGAACAGGATCTGCGGCACCGTCGTCAGCAGCCACAGGCTCAGCGTGTTGCCCATGGCGTTCCAGAAGTACGGGTCCGCGAGCAGCTTCGCGTAGTTGGCGAACCAGACGACGTACGCGCCGCCCTCGTCGAGCAGGTTGCGGTGCTGCAGCGAGACCCAGATGGTGTACAGCAAGGGGAACAGCCCGAAGACACCGAAGATCAGGAAGTACGGCGTCACGTACCCGTACGGCGCGAACTTCGTGTCCCAGCGGTGCCTTCTGGCCGCCTTGTCGATCAGAGCCATGTCAGGTCGTCACTTCTGGACGTCGCCGACGAACTGGCGCCACGAGTCCTCGCCGTTCTGCTTGCCCTGCTCGACGCGTTGCATCGCGTTGCCGATGGCGGTCTGGATGTCGCCGGCCTTCGGGCCCTGGTACTGCGGGTTCAGCTTCTTGGCGGCGTCGGTGAACAGCTTGCCGATCGGCGCGTCGTTGAAGTACGGGTTCTTGTAGTCGACGATCGACGGGTCGTCGTAGAGCTTCGGGATCGACGGCAGCAGCCCGGAGCTCTTGAACACCTTGGCCTGCTGCTCGGGCGCGGTCAGCCACGCGGCGAGCTCCACGGCCTTGTCGACGTTCTTGCCCTGCTTGGGAACCGTGAGGTACGAGCCGCCCCAGTTGCCGCCACCGCCGGGCACGGACGTGACGTCCCACTTGCCCGCGGCGTCGGGACCGGCCTGATCCTTGATCTTGGCCATCTGCCACGCCGGGCACGTCACGGTCGCGAACTGGCCCTGCTTGAACCCGGTGTTCCAGACCGGCGTGGAGTACAGCAGCTTCGCCGACAGTCCTGACTGGACGCCGCCCACGACGAGGTCCCACCCCGCCTTGACGTCCTTGTTCTCGCCCACGACGATCTTGTCGGACTTGTCGTAGTACCCGACCGGCGCCTGGCCGACGATCGCGTTGAGCACGGTCGGTCCGCCGTCGAACCACTTCACGCCGTCGGGTGCCTTCTCCTGGAACCTCTTGCCCGCGGCCATGAAGTCCTGCCAGGTCGGCCACAACGCCGCGACCTGGTCGCGGTCGGCGGGCAGTCCGGCGTTCTGCAGCAGGTCGCGGCGGTAGCAGATGGCGAGGCCGCCGATGTCGGTGCCGTAGCCGATCTGCTTGCCGTCCTTGGACAGCGACCCCTCCCACTTCCACGGCAGCCAGCGGTCCTTGAGCTGGTCACCGCCCTTGGTGTTGAGGTCCACGAACTTGTCCGGCGTGGCCTTGAACTGGTTGACGTAACCCGTGTCGACCGCCTCGATGTCCGCCGCGCCGTTGTTCGTGGCGAGATGCGCGGCGAGGTTCTTGTGGTGGTCGGAGTAGGAGGCGGTGCGGTCGGTGATCTCGACGTCCGGGTGCGTGCTCGCGTACTCCTTGAGCAGCTCGGCGTAACCGAAGTTGCCGAACAACCCGATGGTCAGCTTGGTCTTGCCACCGGACGCGGTGTCGCTGCCGCAACCGCTGAGCACCACGGCGGTCGCCAGGGCCGCGCAGCCGATGGCGAGTGCTTTGGGGCGCATTCGAGTGCCTCCGTCGTTTTTTGGGCGCGCTGAAGCAGAAGAACTTGGTCTTCGAGGGCGGGTGAACCGGCGCCGTGACGAACGACGGGCCGGAAGGTGTGGCGCCAATGACAACGGGATCACACGGTTGCCGTCAAGTAACAAAACGATAAACAGATCAACTCGCGCACCCGTTTGACTAGCAGAAGTGCTGCTCGTAGGGTCTATGTAACCGCTTACGGTGAAACGGAGGCCGAATGGCGACCGGGCGAGAGATCGCCCAGCTCTGCGGCGTGTCCGTGGCGACGGTGTCGCGCGTCTTCAACCAGCCGGAAACGGTGAACGAGGAGACGCGCGACCGTGTGCTGCGGGTCGCGAACGAGCTGGGCTACCAGCCCAACGAGTCGGCGCGGGCGTTGTCGACCAAGCAGTCCACGATGATCGGACTGGTCTGGGACACCGACCACCGCAGGCCCGGCTGGCGGCACCCGTACCTCCAGGACCTGCTGATCGGCCTGAAGTCCGCCCTCAGCGCGCACGGCTACCACCTGCTGATGCTGGCGACGAGCGGTGACGCCCGCGAGGTCGGCGCGTCGTTGGCGGATCCGGTCGCCTACGTGAACATGACCCGCCGCCACCACCTCGGCGGCCTGGTTCTGATCGACAGCGGTTCCGACGCGGAGGCCTTCGAAGCCTTTGCCCAGTCAGGAGTTCCGTGCGTGGCGCTGGACGTCGCCGTCGACGGCCCGCGCGCCACGTACGTCACCTCGGACAACGCGGGCGGCGCCCAGTCGGCGGTGCGCCACCTCGCCGGCCTCGGCCACACCCGGATCGCCACGATCACCGGACCGCCGGGCAACCAGCCCTCCGCAGCCCGCGTTTCAGGCTACCGCAAGGGGATGCTGGAGGCGGGTCTGGAGATGCGCGACGAGTACGTCGTCGCCGGTGACTTCTACCGGCCCAGCGGAACCGCTGCCGCGCAACGACTTCTCGCGCTGGACGAACCGCCCACCGCGGTGTTCGCGGCCAGCGACGAGATGGCCGTCGGTGCCCTGCTCGCGGCCCGCGCCGCGGGGGTGCGCGTGCCGCAGGACCTGGCGATCGTCGGGTTCGACGACATCGAGATCGCGGCCGTGGTCGATCCCGCGCTGACCACGGTGGCGCAGGACAAGCCGGGGTTCGGGGTGGCCGCGGCCAAGGCGATCATGGCCATGATCACGGGGGCGGGGCAGGAGGAACCGGTGGTGCTGCCGACGAGACTGGTCGTCCGGCAGTCCTGCGGCGCCTGAGCCGGGCCCGCCGCGATGGGCGGGTCCGTCGTGCTCGGCCTGGCGCGTTGATGTGCGGCGCCTGAGCCGGGCCCGCCCCGGCGAGCGGGCCCGACCTGGTCAGCCTCGCGCGTTCACGTGCAGTGCGAGCGCTGTGCCTGCGCCGAGCATCGCGGTGAACCTGCCGGAGGAATCCACGGTCACCCGGACACAGCCGTTCTCCTGGACGTTGCAATAGGTTCCTGCGGGCAGCGCGGTCTGGAATGTCTGCGCGATCGCGAACGTCTCGCGGTTGATCGCGACGAAACCCTTGCTGCCGCGGCCGAACGCGATGGCGTCGTAGCCGTTGTCCCACCAGTTGTTCACGTCCGTGCCGGCGACGGTGTTGCGGAACGCGACCATGTTCGCGATCTGCGTCCACAGGTGCTGGCACTTCCAGCCGCTGAAGCAGACGGAGTTGCCGGGCGGGCCAGCGTCCTTGTCATTGAACTCGTAGCCCGAGTACACCTGCGGCGCGCCGTAGTTCCAGGCGAGCATGAACACGTTAGCGAGCGTGTAGGTCGAGTTGTCCTTGTACGACAACGTCGAGCCGTTGCGCTCGGTGTCCCAGTTGTCCACGAACGGCCTGGCCTGGTTGCTCGGCAGGAAGCCCCAGGACTGGCCGAACGTGCGCAGGTATGCGAGGTTCTCGTTCTGGAAGATCCGCTTGAGGTCGTAGGCGTAACGGAACTCGTCCACGTCGCCGGAACCGGTGTACTCGCCGGGCTGCACTGCCTCACCCGCGCCGTAGATGACCTCGTGCACCCAGAAGACGTTCGGGTTGCTCAGCTTGGCCTTGATCGCCGACATGTCGGCGGCGGCGATGTGCTTGGCGGCGTCGATCCGGAACCCGTCCACGCCCATGCCGATGAGGCGGTTGAGGTACCCGGCGATGGCGCCGCGCACGTAGTCGCTGCCGGTGTCCAGATCGGACAGGTTGACGAGCTCGCAGTTCTGGACGTTGGAGCGGTCCTGGTAGTTGCTGATCGCCGTGCGGCACGAGTGGAAGTCCCAGTCGCTGTACAGGCCGGGGTAGTTGTACTTGGAGTAGCCGGAGCCGCCGGTGCCGGTGCCCGCTCCCGCGCTCATGTGGTTGATCACGGCGTCGGCGATCACCTTGACGCCCGCGTCGTGGCAGGTGGTGATCATGTTGCGGAAGGCGGTCTCGTCGCCGAGGCGGCCGGCGACGCGGTAGCTGACCGGTTGGTAGGAGGTCCACCACTGGGGACCCTGGACGTGCTCGGTGGCCGGCGAGACCTCCACGTAGCCGTAGCCCTTGGGGCCCAGCACGCTGGTGCACTCCGAGGCCACACGGGCGAACGGCCACTGGAACAGGGTGACGGTGACGTCCTTGTTGCCCGGTGGCGCCGCAAAACTTTGCACGGGTGTGCACACGGCGGCGACCAGCACGGACAGGAGCAGGACGCGAAGAGCCGAGGAAACCACGTTGTCTCCTTGCTGCAGGGTTGTTCACCCGGTCGTACCAGTCGGCGGGTTGTAGCGGGAAGCGTTGCAAGAAGTTTCGCGCCGAATTCGTCCGTGGAGCGTACGGCTCAGTCCTCTGTGGTCCTTTTCGCGCCGTTGTGCAGACCTGCCGCGGCACCCATACGGTCGTGGCAGGAGGTCGGCGATGCGAAGCCAGTACGAGTACCTGGCGGTGCTGGGTGTGTGCCTGCTCATCACGATGCCGCTGGAGTGGATGGGCCGCGGTGTGTACCGGCGCGGGAGTGAGCTGCTGCGGGCGGTCACACCTGTGCTGGCCGTGCTCGTGGTGTGGGACGTCATCGCGATCATGCGCGGCCATTGGAGTTTCCACCCGGAGGCGACCACCGGGGTCGAGATCGGCGGCGTGCTGCCGATCGAGGAGGTGCTGTTCTTCGTGGCGATCCCGATCTGCGCGCTGCTGACCTACGAGGCGGTGCGGGAACGTTCGGAACGTTGGTTGCCGAATGGTTGAGGAGTACCTGCTCGCCGCGTCCGCTGCGTCCGTCGTCGTCGTGCTGCTGGAGCTGTGCGTGTTGCGCACCGGGTTGTTCCGGCGGCCCGCCTACTGGATCACGATGGTGATCGTGCTCGGGTTCCAGGTCCTGGTGGACGGGTGGCTGACGAAGCTCGACGCGCCGGTCGTGCTGTACGCGGACTGGGCCATCAGCGGCGTGCGCGCGCCGTGGGACATACCCGTCGAGGACTTCCTCTACGGCTTCGCCATGATCACCGCGGTGCTGCTCCTGTGGGAGCGGGGGAGGACGGCACGTGAACAAGCTTGAGGTGCCGGGGAAGTTCGACCGGGCCGCACGCGGCTACGACCTGCTCGTCGGGCTCAACCCCGGCTACCACCAGGCGTTGCGCCGGTCGGCACGGGCGCTCGGGCTGCGGCCGGGCATGAGGGTGCTCGACCTCGGCTGCGGCACCGGTGCCTCCACCGCGGCGCTGGTCGCGGCCGTGCCAGGCCTGGAGGTCGTCGCGGTGGACGCGTCGGAGGGAATGCTCTCGCGGGCACGCCGGAAGCGCTGGCCCTCGACCGTCCGGTTCGTGCACAGCCGTGCCGAGGACGTCGACGAGGGCGAGTTCGACGCGGTGTTCGCCGCCTACCTGGTGCGCAACCTGCCGGACCCGGACGCCACGTTGCAGCACGTGCGCCGGCTCATGAAACCCGGTGCGCCACTGGTGCTGCACGAGTACTCGGTGCGCGACTCGTGGCTCAGCACGGCGTTGTGGACGGTGCTGTGCGGCGTGATCGTGCCGATCGGCTGGCTCGTGACCGGTGACCGGTCGCTCTACACCTACCTGTGGCGCAGCGTGATCGACTTCGACGGCGCGAGCGCGTTGCGAGATCGGCTGCGGCGCAACGGTTTCGTCGGCGTGCGCAGCGCCCCCGTGCCGGGTCTTCAGCTCGGCGTCGTGCACACCTTCACCGGTCAGGAGCCGCAGCGGTGAGAGATCCCAGGGCGGTGCGGATTCCCGCGCCTGCCGGACGCGCACAGTTCTCGGGCGACGCGCCCGTGGTCGTCGTGGTGGGCGGAGGGATCGCGGGCCTCGCCGCGGCGACTCCGCTCGCCGAGCGCGGGGCCCGGGTCGTGCTGTGCGAACGCGAGAACTACCTCGGCGGACGCGTCGGCGGCTGGAGCACCAGGCTCGCCGACGGCAGCGAGGTCACCATGACCCGCGGTTTCCACGCGTTCTTCCGGCAGTACTACAACCTGCGGGCGCTGCTGCGCCGCGTCGACCCGTCCGGTCGCGCGCTGACCGCCCTGCCGGACTACCCGCTGTGGCACGCGTCCGGGCACCGCGACTCGTTCGCGGGCCTCCCGACCGCCGTGCCGCGCAACGCTTTGGCGTTCCTGCGCCGCAGCCCCACGTTCCGCTGGCGTGACCTGCCCGACGTCGACGCACGGGCCGCGCTGTCGCTGCTGGACGTGTCGGTGCCGCGCGTGTACGCCGAGCTCGACGGCATGGACGCGGCCGCGTACCTCGAGAACCTGCGGTTCCCCCGGGCCGCGCACGCGCTCGCGTTCGAGGTGTTCTCCCGCAGCTTCTTCGCCCATCCCAGCCGGATGTCGGCCGCCGAGCTCGCGGTGATGTTCCACATCTACTTCCTCGGTTCCAGCGAGGGCCTGCTGTTCGACGTGGCGGCGGACCCGTTCCCGCACGGCCTGTGGGACCCGCTGGGACGCCACCTCGCCCAGCTGGGCGCGACGATCTGCACCGGCGTCGAGGTCAGGTCGGTCCTGCCGGGCGAGGAGAAGCGGTTCTCCGTCACGATCGGCAGCGGCGCGGTCGAGGCCGACGCCGTGGTGCTCGCCGCGGACGTGCGTGGCCTGCGCACCGTCGTCTCGGCCTCGCCCACCCTCGGCGACGCGACGTGGCGGGGCCGGGTTTCGTCCTTGCGGACCGCGCCGAGGTTCCTGGTGTCGCGGTACTGGCTCGACCGCCCGGTGGACGCGGACCGTCCGGGCTTCGTCGGCACCAGTGGGTTCGACCTGCTCGACAACATCAGCGTGCTCGACCACTACGAGCACGAGGCACGGGCGTGGGCGGCGCGCACCGGCGGATCCGTCGTGGAGCTGCACGGCTACGCGCTCCCGTCCGATGTGGACGAAGCAGACGCGCGCCGACGGCTCTGGGAACAGCTCACCGAGGTGTACCCGGAGATCAAGCGCGCGGAGGTGGTCGACGAGCGGCACGAGCTGCGGGAGGACTGCCCGTTGTTCCCGGCGGGCGGCTACGCGGACAGGCCGGGTGTGCGCACGCCGGACGACTTCCTGGTGGTGGCGGGAGACCTGGCGCGGATCGACCTGCCGGTGGCGTTGATGGAACGGGCGGCGACCACGGGGTTCGCGGCGGCCAACGAGCTGTTGACGCGTTGGGGTGTCGCGGGGGTCGACCTGTGGTCGGTGCCGGTGGAGGGGCGTGTGCCGGTGCTGCGGTCGGTGGCGCGTCGATGGAGGACGTTGTGATTGCTGTCTGGCAGGCGCCAGCCGAGGAGCGTGCGCTGTGATCGTCGTCGTGGGCGCAGGCCTCGCGGGCCTCAACGCCGCCCTCGAACTCACCGCGGCCGGCGCCGAGGTCACCGTCCTCGAAGCCGCGGACGAGGTCGGCGGCCGCGTGCGCACCGACGTCGTGGACGGCGTCCGCTTCGACCGCGGCTTCCAGATCCTCCTGCCCGCCTATCCCGAACTGCGGCGGCTGGCGCTCGACCCGTTCCCGCTGCGGCACCTGCGGCCCGGCGTGTTCGTGCACGACGACGGCCGGCACGACCTCCTCGCCGATCCCCGCAGCGGGCGCAGTGCGTGGGACGGCCTGATGCGCCAGCACCTCCTGGGCGCGCGGGATCTGCTGGCGCTGTCCAGGTTCTCCGCGCAGGACGCCTTCGGACCGGTGCGGCTCAGCGCGCCCGACCGCACCACCCGCGACGAGCTGCGGCACCTCGGTCTCACCGAGAGTGCCGTCGAGAAGGTGTTGCGGCCGTTCCTCTCCGGCGTGTTCCTCGAACCTGAGCTCAGAACGTCGTCGCGGTTCTTCCACCTGGTGTGGCGCAGCTTCGCGCGGGCCGGCGCCGCCGTGCCCGCGCTCGGCATGGGCGAACTTCCCAAGGCCATGGCGGAACGCCTGCCACAACACACGATCCACTTGGAGACCGCCGTCAAAGCCGTGCACGACCACGGCGTCGACCTGGAGGACGGCCAAAGGATCACCGCCGACGCCGTTGTGGTCGCCACGGACGGCACCACCGCGGCACGGCTGCTGCCGGGGCTGGCCGAACCTCGCTGGCACGGCGTCACCACCTGGTACTTCCGGCCGGAGCGGTCACCACTGCGCGACGGATGCCTCGTCGTGGACGCTCAGAGAGGCCCGGTCGTCAACACCGCCGTCATGTCCGAGGTGTCGCGCCCGTACTCGCCGAAGGCTCCGCTGGTGCAGGCCTCCGTCGTGGAAGACGCCGGAGAACAGGACGTGCGCGCGCACCTGAACCGCCTCTACGGCACCGATACCAGCCGGTGGGAAGTGTTGCGACGGTACGAGATCCCGCACGCGCTGCCCGCGATGGACGCACCTCACCGCCTGAAGAAGTCCGTGCGCGCGGGCGCAGGACGGTACGTGTGTGGTGACCACCGCGACACCAGTTCCATCCAGGGCGCGTTGCACTCGGGGCGCCGGGCGGCACGAGCTGTGCTCGCGGACCTCAAGCGATGACGCTGCTGTTGTTCGGCGACCAGCTCGGCCCGCACTTCCACACCGGGCACGACGAGATCGTGCTGATCGAGTCCGCCACCGCGTTGCGCCGCAAGCGTTACCACCGGCAGAAGCTGCACCTCGTCCTGTCCGGCATGCGTCATCTCGCCGCCGAGTTCCCCGACCGCGTCACGCTGGTGCGCGCCAACACCTACCGCGAAGCGATCCGTGATCTCAACAGACCGCTCACCGCCTACCAACCCGGTTCGTTCGCCGCTCAACGGATGCTGTGCGAACTCGGCGTGCAGGTCCGGCCGACGAACGCGTTCGCCCTCTCCCGTCAGGAGTTCACCGCCTGGGCCGGAGGACGCGAACGGTTCCTGATGGAGGACTTCTACCACTACCAGCGCATTCGCTTCGACGTGCTGATGGACGGCGCGGATCCGGTGGGCGGCAGGTGGAACTTCGACGCCGACAACCGCGAGCCCCCGCCCAAACGCACGCGGCTCGGCGTGCCGGCACCGTGGTGGCCGGAGGAGGACGCCATCGACGCGCAGGTGCGCAAGGACCTCGACGCGATGAACCTGCCGACGGTCGGCAAGGACGGCCCGCGCCGGTTCGCCATCACGCGGGCGGAAGCGTTGAGCGCGTTGGAGACCTTCGTACTCGACCGGCTGCCGCACTTCGGTCCGCACGAGGACGCCGTGCTCACCAAAGACTGGACGATGGCGCATTCGCTGTTGTCCGTGCCGCTCAACCACGGGCTGCTCCACCCGCTGGAGGTCGTCTACGCGGCGGAGGACGCCTACCGGTCCGGCGATGCGCCGCTGGCCGGTGTCGAGGGGTTCGTGCGGCAGGTGCTGGGGTGGCGCGAGTACGTGTGGCACCTGTACTGGCACCTCGGCGCGGAATATCGGCACTGCAACGATTTCGACGCCAAGAACCCGCTGCCGCAGTGGTGGGCGGAGCTACGTCCGGGGGCCATCCGCGCGGCCTGTCTCCGGACCGCGCTGGAAGGCGTGCGCGATCACGGCTGGGTGCACCACATCCAGCGGTTGATGGTGCTGGGCAACCACGCTTTGCAACGCGGCTACGACCCCGCCGCGCTCAACGACTGGTTCATCACGTCGTTCGCCGACGGGTTCCCGTGGGTCATGCCGGTGAACGTGATCGGCATGAGCCAGCACGCGGACGGTGGTGTGATCGCGACCAAGCCCTACCTCAGCGGCGGTGCCTACCTCAACCGGATGACCGACCACTGCGGCACCTGCTGGTTCGATCCCAAGCGGCGCACGGGAGAGCGCGCGTGCCCGTTCACCGCGGGCTACTGGGCGTGGCTCGACCGGAACCGGGAACGGATGCGCGGCAACCACCGCATGGCACGCGCCGTGCAGGGCCTGCACCGCCTCGCGGATCTCGACGAGGTCCGCGAGGCCGAACGCGACCGCGAGATCTTCTAACGCACGCGGCTGAGCACCACGCTGACCGCTTCGGGCAGCGTGGCCGGTCGCCGCACGGACGACGGCAGCGCCAGTCCTTCCCAGCCCGGCCCCGCGACGGCGAGCAACGCGTCCGACCTCTCGCTCAACTCCTCCAGCGGCACCCGTTCGGCGAGATCCGCCCGGTGCGCCCAGATCAACGCGACCGCGGGACGCAACCGCACCACCGCGTCGCACAACGCCTCGGCCGGCACCCTCGCGCCCAGACCGCGCCACAGGCAGTCCTCTTCGGACAGTGCGGCTCCCAGCGCCTCCAACGCCAGCACGTGCTGCTCGTCCGGCGCACACGACAGCAACGCCGCGAGCACGCCAGGTCTGCTGGAGCGCTGCACACCGCGCAACGCGTGCAGCACGCTCGCGCTGGCCAGGTGCTCCACCTCGACACCGCGGCCACGACCGGTGACCAGGTCGCCGAGTTCCACCAGGCACGGCACGAACACCGACTCCCACGCGGAGACCACGCCGTGCTCGGTGACGAGCTTGGTCGCCAGATCCATCATCAACGGCTCGTCGAGCCGCTTGGCGGCGGCGAGGAAACCCCGCTGGGCGGCCCCGGCGTCGTCCACCGGGATGCGCGGGGTCCCCTGCCGGGCAAGAGGTTCCTGGCGCGCCAGTTCGGCGGCTGCGGCCGGTGCGACGCCCTGACCCGTCAACGTGACCATCCGCCGCAGGACCTCGACGTCCGCGTCCTCGTAGCGGCGGTGACCACCTTCCGTGCGAACCGAGGGACCGAGGCCGTAGCGCTGGTCCCACGTTCTCAGCGTGACAGGGGAGACGCCGAGCATCGCGGCGACCGCGCGCGGCGCGTAGGTCACGACTCGCGGGCACGCTCGGCGAGCATCGCCCGCAGTTCGCTCTCGCCGAGACCGCCCCAGATGCCGAACGTCTCGTGCACCTCCAACGCGTGCGCGCGGCACTGCTGCATGACGGGGCAGCGCTGGCAGATCGCCTTCGCCGCCGCCTCCCGCGCGTCGCGCGCGGCGCCGCGTTCGTTCGGCGTGTGGAAGAAGGCGGAGCTGTTCATGCCCCGGCACAGGCCGGACAGTTGCCAGTCCCAGGACTCCGTGACTGGTCGTGGCAAACGGGACAGTTCAGGCATGGCGCACGTCCTTGGTCGAGGGAACCCCGCTGACGTGACCCATCCTAAAATCGATTCAAAATCGTTTCAACTCGACTCGCTCAATCGGGGAACCGGCCACTGCGCCGCAGGGCGTACCGGCGTTCGGCGTAGGCGAGGTCGTCGCGCCACAACCGGGCGGCCGCCCACCTCATCACCGGCCGCAACGCCCCGGCGGCGGGCCTGGCCAGCGCGAACCCGCGCCGATCGGAGTGCGCGATGGTCGCCTCGACCACGGCGGTCCTGCCCTCGCGGATCGGCGTCGCGTGCGTCTCGACGACGCTGCCCTCGCCCTCACCCTCGACGATGTGCATGACGACGGTCCGCGGCTCGGGGCAGGTGAACGCGGCGACGACGGGCACGCCGATGCGGCCCGCGACCCGGAACGTGACCTCGACCAGGAACCGGTCCAGCTCCTCGACCGGCGTCTCCAGCACGCGCAGGTTCGCGAACGAGTACGGGTGGAACCACGCGCCGTGCCACGGGTCGAGCCGGTTCGCCACCACGTCCTCGGGATCGCAGCGGCCGATGAGCGTGGCGACCGCGTCGATCGCGCCCTCCGGCGGCCGCGCGGGCAGCACCGGCGCGGGCAGCGGCTCCTCGCCGCCGGCCTCGTCCAGCCGGACCCACACGAGCACGCCGTCGTCGTGCGCGGGATAGGGCGTCCACGAACCGAAGCGCTCGCCGTTCAACGCGAGCCCGTGCCAGCGGCAGATCAGCTCGCCCCCGGCCACCGCGCCGTCGCACAGCGGCGCGCCGAGGTGCGGGCACGACCCCGAGCCCGCCATCAGCACGTCGTGCGGGCCGCGCCACAGCACGACCTCCCGGCCCGCGATCGTGCGGCCGCACACCGTGCCGCGCACCACGTCCCTGCTCGCTCCGGCGACGAACCAGTTGCCGGACGGCCGGGCGGTGGCGCGTTTCAGGGCGGCCTCGATCAGCGCGGGTTTCGCGTCCTGCCACGTCGGCCGCTGCTCGCGCCACGGAGGGCTGGAGTAGATCCGCAACGGAAAGCGCATGGGGGTCCTTTCACGCGGTTCGGGCGAGAACCGCCCTGGCGAGAGCGGGCAGGGCGACAGCGAGCCGCCTGCCGTTGGAGACGACGACACGACGGGACAGCACGTCGCAGTCGGCGTCCTCGACGAGGTTGAGAATGCGTCCGTACAGCCGGTACGCGGTCATGACGCACGGACGGGAGCGCGGTGCGAGCATCGCGATACCCGGCCACGCCCGCGTGTACACCTCCCGCGCGCGCCGGACCTGGTCGCGCAGCGCCGCGCGCACCTTGTCGTCGGCACGTCCGGACGCCCGCGCGTGCAGCAGCCGTTCCCGGTCGACGCCGAACGCGGCCAGCTCGTCCGCGGGCAGGTAGACCCGGCCCCGGTCGAGGTCCTCGCCGACGTCGCGGATGAAGTTGGTGAGCTGGAAGGCGATGCCGAGCGCCGCGGCGGCGGGCTCCGCCTCCTCGCGGGGCGCGCTCGTGCCGAGCACCGGCAGCACCTGCAACCCGATCACCGCGGCCGATCCGTGCACGTAGCGTTCGAGGTCGGCGTAGGTGGGGTAGTCGGTGACGGTCAGGTCCATCCGCATCGAGGCCATGAAGTCGTGGAAGTGCACCGCCGGGATGTCGTAGCGGTGCACGGTGTCGAGCAACGCGGCGAGCACCGGGTCGTCCGTCGTCCCGCTCGTCAGCGCGGCGTTCAGCCGGGCGTCGATGCCGTCGATCGCGGTGATCTTCTCGTCGAGTCCACTGTGGACGTTGTCGACGATGTCGTCCACCCAGCGGGCGAACCCGTACAGCGCGTGGACGGCGGGCCGTTGCTCCGCGCTGAGCAACTTCGTTGCGAGGTAATAGGTTCGCCCGTGCTCGGCGTTGAGCGCACGGCAGCGCCGGTACGCCTCACGCAGTGCGGGTGCGGTGACGCCCGCGGCGTCCAGTTCGCGCTCAGCCGACATTCCTCCACGCTAAGTCGGTGAGTTGCCTTCTGCACAACGACGGCACTCATCATGCAGACCTCCCGAAGCGCTGCTTAGCTCGGAACATGTCGATGCTGACCAGCGTGGACGCTCACACGTCGCAGGTGGACGACTTCGCCGTCCTCTTCGACAGGGCGTTGCACGACTTCCTGAGCACGAGGCACGACCACGCGCCCGAGCTCGCCGACGAGCTCCGCGGGATGGTGCTGGCCGGCGGCAAGAGGATCCGTCCGACGTTCGCGTGGTGGGGCTGGCGTGCCGCGGGAGGCGCGCACCGGGCGGACGCCGTGGTGCGCGCGTTGGTGGCGTTGGAGGTGCTCCAATGCTGTGCGCTGGTGCACGACGACGTGATGGACCGCTCGCCGACCCGTCGCGGCAGGCCGTCGGTGCACGAGGTGTACGCCGCGCGGCACCGGCGCGAGCGCTGCGCCGGAAGTGCCCGCCAGTACGGCGACTCGGCGGCCGTGCTGGTCGGTGACCTCGCGCTGGCGTGGGCCGACGACGCACTGGTGACCGCCGGTCTGCCCGCGGACGCGCTGCACCGGGGGTGGGAGGCGTGGCAGGCCATGCGCACGGAGATGATCGTGGGCCAGCACCTCGACCTGCTGGCGGTGGCCCGGCGCGACGAGTCGCTGGAGCACGCCATCCGGGTGGCCGCGCTGAAGACCGCCGCGTACACCGTGGAACGGCCGCTGCACCTCGGCGCCGCGCTCGCGGGTGCGTGTCCCGAGGTCGTCGAGTGCCTGCGGGAGTTCGGCCACGACATCGGGGTGGCGTTCCAGCTGCGCGACGACCTGATCGGCGCGTTCGGCGACAGCGCGGTCACCGGCAAGCCCGTCGGCGAAGACATCAGGGAGGGCAAGCGGACGCCGTTGATGGCGATCGCGCTCTCCCGCGCGCAGGACAGACCGGCCGCGCTGGGACTTCTGCGGCGCTGTCTCGACGGCGGCCCGGTCAGCGTCGACGAGGTGCTCGCGGTGCTGGTGGAACTGGGCGCTGTGGCCGCCGTCGAGGAGCACATCGAGCTGCTCGCGGCCTCCGGGCTCGCCGCGCTGGAGCGTGCCGTGATCGAGGACGACGCACGCCGGGCGCTGGTCCGTCTCGCGAACCGCGCCGTGACGCGGACGACCTGAGGAGATCTTCGTGGTGCACGTCGTGAAAGGCCGCACGGACCGCGTGGTCGTGGTGGGCGCGGGACTCTCGGGGCTGTCGGCCGCGCTGCACCTGCGCGGGGCGGGGCACGAGGTGACCGTGCTCGAACGGCACCCGCACCCCGGCGGCCTGGCGGGCAGGCTCGACGTCGGTGGCCACCTCATCGACACCGGCCCGACCGTGCTCACCATGCCGGAGCTGCTGGACGAGGCGTTCGCCGCCGTCGGGGCGCGGCGGGAGGACCACCTCGAGCTGCTGCCGCTGCACCCGGCGTACCGGGCGACGTTCGCCGACGGCAGCGCGCTCGACGTGCACACCGACGCGGCCCGCATGGAGCAGGAGATCAGCGACTTCGCCGGTGGCCGGGAGGCGCAGGGCTACCGCGAGCTGCGCGCGTGGCTGCACCGGCTCTACGAGGCCGAACGCGAGAAGTTCATCGGCGCGAGCTTCGACTCGCCGCTCGACCTGCTCGGACCGGAGCTGCTCACGCTGACCCGGCTCGGCGGGTTCGGCTCGCTCGACAAGGCCGTCGGCCGGTTCCTGCACGACGACCGGTTGCGGCGGGTCTTCACCTTCCAGTCGCTCTACGCCGGTGTCGCCCCGCGCGACGCGCTCGCCGCCTACGCCGTCATCGCCTACATGGACACCGTCGCGGGCGTGTGGTTCCCCCGTGGCGGAATGCGTGCCGTGCCTCAGGCCCTCGCCGACGCGGCGGCGAACGCGGGCGTGCGGTTCGAGTACGGCGTGGAGGTCGAACAGCTCGAACGCGCGCGCCATCACGTGTCCGCCGTACGTACCGCCGACGCACGTTTCCCGTGCGACGCGGTCGTGCTCGCTTGTGGCCCCGCTCAGAGCACGCGGCTCCTGCGCGGCGAACCGCGGCGGATCACGCCGCTGCGGTGGTCGCCGTCTGCGGTGGTGGTGCACCTCAGCGCATCCCGTGTGGTGGACGACCTGGCCCACCACACGATCTCGTTCGGCGGCGCGTGGGACAGCACGTTCGACGAGATCATCCGGCGCGGCGAGCTGATGAGCGATCCGTCGTTGCTGCTGACCACGCCGACGTTGACCGACCCCTCGCTCGCGCCTTCCGGCAGGCACCTGCAGTACCTGCTGGCGCCGTGCCCGAACCTCGACCGCGCGCCGATCCGCTGGGAGGCGGTGGCCCACCGCTACGCCGACGAGCTGATCGCCGAGATGACGGCGCGCAAGCTCGTCGCCGACGCCGAACCGCTCGCCGTGGTGACGCCGGAGGACTGGGCCAGGGACGGCCAGGCCGCCGGCACCCCGTTCTCAGCGGCCCACACGTTCGCCCAGACCGGCCCGTTCCGCCCGAGCAACCTTCCGTTCCGCGACGGCAACGTCGTGCTGGCGGGCAGCGGCACCACGCCGGGCGTCGGCATCCCGCCGGTCCTCATCTCCGGCAGGCTCGCAGCGGGGCGTCTGCACCGCTGAGGCGGCTCGTGCCTCTACGGTGGTCACCGGCAGAGCGGCGAAACCGGCGTGAGGGGCGGGACCTGGCGTGACGTCGTGGATCGAAGTGATCAACTATGTCCGGCTGCGGTACGAGGTGCTGGAGGAGACCGGCGACTGGCTGCGCTTCCGGCTCGGCACGTCCGGGGAACGGACCCAGCAGGTGACCCTGCACCACCTCCCCGACCTGGACGGCGCCGAGTGGGTGGAGATCTCCTCGCCCGTGGGCCGCGTCGACGAGGTCGACCTGCGCCGCTTCCTCGAGCTGGCGGGCGTGCCGGAGGTCGGTGCGGCGGCGGTCGTCGACGGGCTCGCGCTGCTCAGGCACATGGTCCCGCTGGAGGACATGAGCGTCCGGGAGGAGTTCGAGCGCCCGCTCACCCTGCTGGTCGCCCGTGCCGACGTGATGGAGCACGAGCTGACGAGCGGGGACCACTTCTAAAGCAGTGCGTCGAGCAGCTGCCGCGGCGTCTCCAGCTGCGGCAGGTGCCCGGTGCGGGGCAGCAGGGTGAACGTCGCCGCCGGGATCGCGGCGGCGTAGGCCTTGCCGTACTCGGGGGTGACGATGCGGTCGCTCTCGCCCCAGAGCACGCGGACGGGGATCCGCACGTCGCCGAGCCGTGCGGCCAGGCCGGGGTCGGTCATCGACGGACCGGTGTAGCCGATGAGCGCCAGCACGTCCGGGCTCGGACCCGGTGCGGCCGGTGTGGGCGCCTTGCTCGGGTCGTGCCACGAGTGCGCCTGGATCTCGGCGAGCGTGAAGCCGCTGATGTCGGTCATGGGGTGGCCTTCGACCTCGACGCCGATCCCGTTGACGATCACGGCTGCCGTGACGCGAGGGCTCGCGGCCAGGGCGATCTCTGCTGTCAGCCAGCCGCCGAACGAGTTGCCGATCACCGTCACGTCGGTGAGGTCCTGCTCGTCGAGCATCGTGACGTAGTGGCGTGCGAGCTCGCGCACGCCGGTCAGTTCCGCGGGCCTGGGCGTGCCGCCGAACCCGGGATGGGTCGGTAAGAGCACCTGGGCACCCGTGCGGTCGGCCAGCAGGTCCGCGAACGTCTTCATCGTCGCAACGCCGCCTCCGCCGTGGAGGAGAAGATATGTAGTCATGTAAGGAACCTTAGATAAGGTTCCTTATCTAAGCAAGATGGCTAGGATTCCGGTTGTGAAGCACCGCCCCGCCGACGTCGCGCTCTCCGTGAAGCGCCTGCAACACCGCCACCACCGCGCGCTGAGCCAGGCGCTGGCGCCGTTGGGTCTGTCGCTCGTCCAGTGGGACACCCTGCGCCACCTGCACCGTCAGCCCGACGCGTCGCTGCACGACCTCGCGGTGCTGACGTTCCAGACCGACCAGTCGTTCGGCTCGCTGGCGGTGCGCATGGCCGAGCGCGGGCTCATCGAACGGGTGCAGGGGCCGGGCAGAGCGGTGCGTCACCGGCTCACCGAGGAGGGTGCCCGGTTGCGGGCGGAGGGGCAGGACCTGGTCGACGGCGTCGTCGAGTCGTCGTTCAGCGCGCTCTCGGCCGAGGAGCTCGACCAGTTGGGCGACCTGCTCGCCGTCGCTCTCGAGTCCTAGGACAACAGCTTCGCCGCCGCCCACCGCACCGCGTCGGCGGTGTCGGACGGCGAGCTCGACGGCTGCATCACGTGGCTGAGCACGTGCCGGACGACCAGGTCGACCGCGATCTCCAGCTCGGGTGGGGTGATCTTCAGCTCGTACCCGCTCAGGCAGCGCACCACCACGGCCTTCGCCGCCTCCAGCAACCCGTCCGTGTGAGTGGTGAGCAGGGGCAGCAACTCGGTGTTCGCGCCGTGCGTCGCGGAGACCACGGCGTGCAGCAAGGCGTTGCCGCGCGCCAGGTCCAGCACGTCGTGCACGGCGGCGTGGATCGCGTCCAGCACGTCGTCCGGGTGCTCGTCGAACGCGGCGGTCACCACCGTGAGGAAGCGGTCGAGCTCCGCGAGCACGACCGCCTCCGCCAGCTGGGGCTTGGCGCCCACCTCGTTGTAGACGGTCTGCCTGCTCACGCCCAGCTCGGCCGCCAGCCGTGCCATGGTGACCGCCTGCCAGCCCTGCTCGGTGATGAGCTTGGCGGTGACCGTCAGGATCGCGTCCCGCAGGGGTGTCATGGAGCTCCGATGGAAACGAAGTCGACCTTTTCGCGCACGCCGCAGTCCGGGCAGCACCAGGAGTCCGGCACCGCCGACCGCGGCGTTCCCGCGGGGAAGCCCTCACGGGGAGCGCCGACCGCGGCGTCGTAAACGTAGCCGCATCCCGGGCACCGGCCACCTCGGGCGTCCCCGGTGAGCGTGATCGTGTCCGGCCGCGTCCGCTCGGCCGTCGCGGGCGGCACCGGGTAGCGGGCCAGCACCTTCGCCCGAGCGGGCGGGTGGATGTTCGCGAGGCTGATGTCGCCGCCGAAGTGGTGGAGCACACGCGGATCCATGACCCGGCGCCACAACGGCGGCACCAGCGCGAGCAGGATCATGCCGGCGTACCCGGTGGGCAGCACGGGGGACTCCTCGAAGTCCCGCAGGGTCTGGTAGCGCCGCACGGGGTTGGCGTGGTGGTCGCTGTGCCGTTGCAGGTGGTACAGCAGGACGTTGGTGGCGATGTTGTTGGAGTTCCAGCTGTGGCTGGGGTTCACCCGCTCGTACCGGACGCGGCCCGGCACACCGACCTTCTGCCGCAGCATGCCGTAGTGCTCCATGTAGTTCACGATCTCCAGCAACGAGAAGCCGACCACGGCCTGGAGGACGAGGTACGGCAGGATCCCGGCGCCGAGCCACCAGATCATCGCGCCCCACAGCACGGCCGACATCAGCCACGCGTTCAGCACGTCGTTGCCGATCCGGTACGGGTGACGGTCACGGCGGCCGTAGCGCTTCTTCTCCAGCCGCCACGCGCTCTTCACCGATCCGGCGACCGTACGCGGCCAGAACCGGTAGAAGCTCTCACCGACGCGGGCGCTGGCCGGGTCCTCCGGCGTCGCGACGCGGACGTGGTGACCGCGGTTGTGCTCGATGTAGAAGTGGCCGTAGAAGCTCTGCGCCAGCGCGATCTTGGACAACCAGCGCTCGTGGCTCTCCTTCTTGTGCCCCAGCTCGTGCGCCGTGTTGATGCCGATGCCACCGATGCAGCCGATCGACACCGCCAGGCCGATCTTGTCCACAACGGACAGACTGCCGTGCGCGATCATCCAGAACGCCAAGGTGAAACCGGCGTACTGGATCGGTAGGAACAGGAACGTGATCCACCGGTAGTAGCGGTCTTTTTCGAGTGCCTCGATCAGCTCGTCCGGCGGGTTCGAGCGGTCGAGGCCCGCGATCAGGTCGATGGCGGGGACGATCACCAGCACGACGACCGGGCCGATCCACAGCCACCCGCCCCACCCGGTCAGGGCGTGCAGGCCCAGGGCGACGAAGGCGAGCGACGGGACCACCAGGCCGATCAGCCACAGGTAGCGCTTGTGGTCCTTCCACTGCTCGGTGGAGCCGGGCGTGACAGTGCCTGTCATCTCGATCCTCCCGTCGCCGGTTTGACAAAACCGTAGGAGATGTAAAGCGACTTGACAAGTGGGGCCGAGATGTAAAGTGCTCACGCGGTCGACTCGCGCACCACCAGCCTGCACGCGTGCCGCACCACCCCCGTCGCGGGAGTACCCTCCATCGCGGCGAACAGGTGAGCCACCGCCGTGGCGCCCAGCTCCTGGAGGTTGAGGTCGATCGTCGTCAGCGGCGGTTTGCAGTCGGCGGCGAAGATCTCCCAGTTGTCGTAGCCGACGATCGCGATGTCGTCCGGCACCCGCCGCCCCAGCTCGGTGAGCGACTGGGCCACGCCGCTCGCGATCTGGTCGTTGCCGCAGAAGATCGCGTCGACCTCGGGTGTGGTGGTGATCAGCAGCCGGGCGGCGTGCCTGCCCCAGCGCTGCGACCACTCGCCGTGCAGGGGTTGCCCACCGGCGAGGGGGAGGCCGTGTTCGGACAGGACCGTGCGCACGGTGGTGGCGCGGTCGCGGGCGGCGCGGTAGGACTGCGGGCCGGTGATGTGGGCGATGTTCCTGCGGCGCAACGTGATCAGGTGCTCGATCGCGAGTCTGGCGCCGCCTTCGTCGTCGGAGGCCAGGCTCAGGTCGGACGGGTTGGTGGAGCGGCAGTACACGTACACCGCGGGAACCGGGAGGTCGGCGGCCAGGGACGCGCGGACGTCGTTGCTGTCGCCCACGACGATGAAACCGTCCACCTGACGTGCCAGCAGTGTGCGGAGGTGGTGGTTGCGGCGGATCGCGTCGCCGCGCGTGTCGCACAGCAGGATCGACATCTCCCGGTCCGACAGGACGTTCTCGGCGCCGAGCAGGATCGGGATGGCGAACCGGCCGTCCAGCTCGTCGGTGAGCAGGCCGATCGCTCTGGTGCGGCCGGCGACCAGGCCCTGCGCGAGAACGTTGGGGCGGAAGGACAACTCGGCCGCGGCGCGCAGCACGCGGGCTCTGGTGGCCGTGGCCACCTCGCCGCGGTCGTTGATCGCTTTGGACGCGGTGGCGATGGACACGCCTGCCCGCTTGGCCACGTCTCCGAGCGTGACCGCTTCCGACCGTCGCCTGCCCATCGAAATCCTTTCGAATGAGATTCGACCGAGTATTCGATTGCTTCTGCTCCTGATGGCGCATTGTCGAAATCGTTTTCGGTCTCCAGAGTGCGTTGTGTGGCAACGATGCGCAACACCCAGCCGGTCCGCGGGCCGGTCGTCCCGTCCCGTGGACCTCTCCGTCCACTCGGGACAGACGAGGTGCGCATCACCGGTGGTTTCTGGAAAATCCGGCAGCACGTCAACGGCGAGGCGACGCTGGGGCACGCGCTGGAGTGGATGGACGAGCTGGGCTGGACCGGCAACTTCACCACCGTCGCGAACGGAGCCGGGTCGCGGGAGCGCAAGGGCCGGGAGTTCTCCGACTCCGAGGTCTACAAGATCGTCGAGGCGATGTCCTGGGAGCACGGGAGGTCTCCGGCCGCCGGTCTCGACGCCCGCATCGAGGCCCTCACCGCCGACATCGCCGCCGCGCAGGCCGAGGACGGCTATCTCAGCACCGCGTTCGGCAGGGACTGGCAGCGACCGCGGCACAGCGACCTGGCCTGGGGGCACGAGCTCTACTGCACCGGGCACCTGCTGCAGGCCGCCGTCGCCAGAACGAGGACGGCGGGCGAAGGACCGTTGCTGGAGGTCGCCCGGCGCGCGGCCGACCACGTGTGCGAGGTCTTCGGCCTCGACGGCACGGGGATCTGCGGGCACCCGGAGATCGAGACGGCGCTGGTGGAGTTCGCGCGGCTGACGGGGGAGCAGCGCTACCTCGACCAGGCCGCGCTGTTCGTGGACCGGCGCGGTCACCGCAGCCTGCCCGCCCACGAGTTCGGCTGGTCCTACTTCAACGACGACGTCCCGGTGCGCAAGGCGACCGTGTTGCGCGGACACGCCGTGCGCTCGCTGTACCTCGCGTGCGGCGCGGTCGACGTCGCGGTGGAGACCGGTGACGACGACCTGCTGGGCGCGGTCGCGGCGCAGTTCGACCGCACGTGGGCCCGTCGCACGCACATCACCGGCGGGATGGGGTCGAGGCACCAGGACGAGGCGTTCGGCGAGGACTTCGTGCTGCCCGCCGACCGGGCGTACGCGGAGACGTGCGCGGGTGTCGCCACGGTCATGCTCGCGCAACGGTTGCTGCTCGCCACCGGCGAGAACCGGTACGCCGACATCGTGGATCGCGTGCTGCACAACGTGATCGCGACGGCGATCGATGACGACGGCCGGAGCTTCTTCTACGCGAACACGTTGCACCAACGCACCCCCGCGCAACCACCGACCGGCGGCGAGCGGCTCGACGTCAGCGGCGGGCTGCGGGCGCCGTGGTTCGAGGTGTCGTGCTGCCTGCCCAACACCGCGCGGCTGCTGGCGAGCCTCTCGTCGTACCTCGTCACCGCGGACGACACCGGCCTGCGGCTGCACCAGTACGCCGACTCCGACGTCGAGACCACGCTCGCGGACGGACGTCCGGCCGGGCTCCGAGTGCGCACGTCCTACCCGGACGACGGAGACGTGGCCGTGCGGGTGACCAGGAGCGGCGGCAACCCCTGGTCGATCAGCCTGCGCGTGCCCGAGTGGGCGACCGGCGCGGTGCTCGTCGTGGATCACGAGCGCCGCCCGGTCGCACCTGGTGACGCGGTCGTGACGCGCGACTGGGCCGTGGGGGAGGAGATCCGGCTCGAACTGCCGATGCGGCCGCGGTTCACGTGGCCGGACCCGCGCATCGACGCCGTGCGCGGATGTGTGGCCGTCGAGCGCGGTCCGCTGGTGCTGTGCGCCGAGTCGCTGGGGGAGTCCGATCTCGACGCACTGCGGGTCTGCACCGGGCACGGTCCCGAGCCGTCGGGTGACGGTGCCGTGGTGCGGGCGAGGTTCGACGCGTCGCCGGACTCGGCGTGGCCGTACGGCGAACCGTCCGGCCGGCCGGGAGCTCCGGTGGCGTTGCACCTCACGCCCTACCACCGCTGGGCCCGCCGTGGTCCGTCGACCATGCGGGTCTGGATGCCCACTGCGTAACCACGTCTCAAAGGAGAGACCGTGAAAGCGATGCTCGCGGCAGTCCTGCTGGTGCTGGCCACCGCGGCCTGCGGTGCGGAGAAAACCGGTTCCGCCGACGACGGGACGACCCTCACGCTGTGGACGCGCGCGGCGACCGAGGCGGTGTCCAAGGCCTACGCCGACGCCTACAACGCGGGCCACCGCAACAAGATCGAGGTCGCCGCGTACCCCAACGAGGAGTACCCGGCGAAGCTCGCCTCTGCGGCCGGTGCGAAGTCGTTGCCCGACCTGTTCGCCGCGGACGTGGTGTTCGCGCCGCAGTACGCGGCACAGGGTCTGTGGGCGGATGTGTCCGAGCAGTTCAAGTCCTTGCCGTTCAGGGACTCCGTAGCCCCCTCCCACGTCCGTGCGGGCACGTGGGAGGGCCACAACTTCGCGGTGCCGCACACCATCGACCTGTCGGTGATGCTCTACAACAAGGACCTCTACACCAAGGCGGGCCTCGACCCGGAGAAACCACCGCGCACCCTCAAGGAGTTCGCCGAGCACGCCCGCAGGATCGACCAGCTCGGCGGTGACGTCCACGGCACGTACTTCGGCGGGAACTGCGGTGGCTGCATCGAGTTCACGCTGTGGCCCTCGGTGTGGGCAGCGGGCGGCGAAGTGCTGGACGCCGACGGCCGCAGCGCGCGCGTCGACTCGCCAGCCATGGCCGAGGTGTTCGCCGTGTACCGCGACCTCTACGACCAGGGCGTCGCGTCGCCGGGGTCGAAGAGCGAGGCCGGACCGACGTGGCTCGGCGCGTTGCAGGGCGGCAAGGTCGGCATCGCGCCCGGACCGTCGGTGTGGCTCGACGCGATCGAGGCCAAGGGCGTCAAGACCGGCATCGCGCCGATCCCCGGCATCAACGGCGGCGAGTCCACGTTCGTCGGCGGTGACGCGATCGGCATCGGCGCCACGAGCACGAAAGCACAGCAGGCGTGGGACTTCCTGGCCTGGACGATGTCGGACGAGGCCCAGGTCGAGGTCATCGCCAAGCGCAAGGGCGTGCCCGTGCGCACCGACCTGGCCGCCAACAAGTACTCCTCGGCCGACCCGCGGCTCGTCACCACCAACGGGTTGGTGGCCAAGGGGAAGACGCCGTACGCCCGCAACTTCAACGCCACGTTCAACGACCCGCAGGGGCCCTGGCTGACCACCGTGCGCGGTGCGCTCTTCGGTGACGCCTCCGCCGCGCTGCTGACGGGCAACGACGCGATCACCAAGTCGCTGCGGCAGGAGTGAGAGATGCGCGGACGAGCGGCGACAGGGGCCTTGTACGCCACCCCGGCGGCGGTGCTGGTGGGGTTGTTCTTCGTGGTTCCGCTGCTGCTCGTCGCGTGGATGTCGCTGAACCGCTGGCCGTTGCTCGGCGCACCGAGGTTCAACGCCCCGGCCAACTACACGGCGATCGCGGACAACGCGTTGCTGACGGATGCGGCCTGGTTCACGATGAAGTACACGGTGATCATCACGGTGCTGCTGTTCGCCATCGCGTTCGGGCTCGCGTTGCTGGTGCAGAACCGGCGGCCCGGTGTCGGGTTCTTCCGGACCGCCTTCTTCCTGCCGATGGCGGTCGGGTTCGCCAGCGCCTCACTGCTGTTCCTCGGCCTGCTGAGCGAGGAGATCGGGCCGGTTCCGGTGAGCGGGGACAGCCCGGCGCTGGGATCGGCCGTGCTGCTGGTGCTGTGGAGGTTCGCGGGGTTCAACATGCTGATCCTGTTGACCGGGTTGCAGGCCATCCCGGTCGACGTCTACGAGGCCGCGCGCATCGACGGCGCCACCCGCTCGCAGATGTTCCTGCGGATCACCGTGCCGTTGATGCGTCCGACGATCGCGCTGGTGCTCACGATGATGGTCACCGGGTCGCTGCTCGCGTTCGACCAGTTCTGGATCTTGACGCGCGGCGGCCCGGACAACAGCACCACCTCGCTGGTGATGGTGATCTACCGGGAGGCCTTCATCCGGCTGGACCTCGGCTCGGCGGCCGGCATCTCCGTGGTGCTGCTCGTGCTCCTCGCGGTGCTGAGCTCGGTCCAGCTCGCCGTGCTGCGGAGGCGGTCGGCATGAGGACCTCTTACTACGTCACGGGCACCGCGCTCGCGGTCCTGTTCCTGTTCCCGCTGGTGTGGAGCGGCTGGGCGTCGGTGCGCACGGACACCGGGTTCGGCCTGGAGAACTACGCCCGGCTCTTCACCTCCGCCAACGGGATCCGCCCGGCGCACGTGCTCAACAGCGTGATCGTCAGCGCGCTGACCGTGGGCGGCACGCTGGTCGTCGCCACGCTCGCGGGTTACGCGTTCGGCCGGTTCCGCTTTCCCGGACGCGACGCGCTGTTCCTGCTCACGCTCGCGATCCTGATGGTGCCGTACGCGACGATCCTGATCGCGCTGTACGTGCTGCTCGGCTGGCTGGGCCTGGAGGACTCGCTGGTCGGCCTGAGCCTGGTGCTGATCGTCTTCCAGTTGCCGTTCTCGGTGTTCATGATGCGCAACAGCTTCGAGGCAGTGCCGATCGAGCTGGAGGAGTCGGCACGCGTCGACGGCTGCACGAGCTTCGGCACGCTGATGCGGATCATGGTCCCCGCCGTCCGCCCCGGCCTCGTGACCGTGGGGCTGTTCGCGTTCCTCTCGTCGTGGAGCGAGTTCTTCGCTCCGTTGATCCTGCTCAACTCCACCGGCAAGTTCACCGCCATCCTTGCCGTGGTCAACATGCGCACCGCCAGTCACGGCTCGATCGACTACGCCGCCCTGGAGGCGGGCGTGACGTTCATGGCCGTGCCCTGCCTGGTGCTCTTCGCGTTCCTGCAACGCAGCTACGTCCGGGGATTCACCTCGGGCGCCCTGAAAGGCTGAGGAGATCAGCATGATCCGATGGTGGAAAGGATTCGTGGCCGCGCTGTTCGCGGCGGTGATGGCGGTGGGCGTGGCGTCTCCTGCGAGAGCCGACACGTGGAACCCGCCCGCGAACCTGGTGACCCCGTTGAACCAGGTGTGGCAGCACGTGGAGAGCACCTACGGCGACCTCTACGGCTTCCGCAACTACGGGTGGGACCAGCTCTTCACGAACAAGGGCTATCTGAACTTCTGCGTGCGCTGGGACTCGCCCCAGCCGGTGACCGCGCAGCAACGCGACGCGGTGCACGCCCAGCTCGCCCGCCAGTACAAGAAGTGGATGGACGCGATGGCGGGGCACAACAACTTCCCGTACGCGTCCGTGCCGATCAAGGTCGTCGGCTGGGCCGTGCGCGACCGCAACCAGCTGCAGTGGAACGACAACTCCGTCGACATCTACGTCAACGACATCAGGGAGAACGCGCCGCAGTGCGCGGAGGGCTGCGGGAGGTTCTTCAACCGCAACGGTTCGTACCCGCGCTGCCCCGGTGGCGTCGCGCGGCACTACGACCAGTCGTTGTGGCTCACGGCCGGCTTCGGCGGCGGCGCCGGCGGTGACTGGGGTCAGCGGATCGGCAGCGAGTACTTCATGGGCAACCTGAACGCGTCGGACGTGCACATCTTCCTGCACGAGGTCGGGCACACGTTCGGGCTGGACGACTTCTACGACTGGACACCGAGCGGTGTCGACAGGTTCATCATGAAGGCCGGCAGCTCCACGGTGATCACCGAGTTCGACAGGTGGATGCTGCGCGACTGGTGGCGTCACCTGAAGAACCGGTACGGGTTCTAGGCCGATGCTCACTCCCTCTCGACGCACAGTTCTGCGTGCGGGTGCCGCCGCCGTCGCGGTGGCGGCCCTGCCCGTGCGCGCGTTCGCCGCGGCACGCCCCGACATCGGGGTGTCCGCCGAACTGTTCCCGCTCGGCGCGGTGTCCCTGTTGCCCGGCCCGTTCCGGGACAACACGACCCGCACCCACACCTATCTCAGGTTCCTCGACCCCGACCGGTTGCTGCACACGTTCCGCCGCAACGTCTCGCTCCCGTCCGGAGCTGTCCCTTGTGGAGGGTGGGAGTCGCCGTCCACCGAACTGCGCGGTCACTCGACCGGGCACGTGCTGAGCGCGCTCGCGCAAGCGTTCGCGGCCACCGGTGACACGGCGTTCTCCGCCA
This sequence comes from Lentzea aerocolonigenes, assembly GCF_000974445.1. GTDB lineage: Bacteria > Actinomycetota > Actinomycetes > Mycobacteriales > Pseudonocardiaceae > Lentzea > Lentzea aerocolonigenes. The sequence continues at coordinate 65,212 of NZ_BBOJ01000021.1, read as the reverse complement.
AGGCGAACTACCTGGTCGAGCAGCTGGCGCTGTGTCAGGACCGGGCCCGCAACGGCGGTTTCAGCACCGGCTACCTGTCGGCGTTCCCGGAGAGCTTCATCGGCAGGGTCGAGGCGCGCGAGCAGGTCTGGGCGCCGTACTACACCCTGCACAAGATCATGGCCGGGCTGCTCGACGTGCACCTGCTGACCGGCAACCAGCAGGCGCTGACCGTGCTCACCCGCAAGGCGGCGTGGGCGGCGTGGCGCAACGGCAGGCTCACCCACGACCAGCGCCAGAACATGCTCGACACCGAGTTCGGCGGGATGAACGAGGTGCTGGCCAACCTCTACCAGCTCACGGGCGACCCCGCGCACCTCACCACCGCCCAGTACTTCGACCACGCGGAGATCTTCGACCCGCTCGCGCAGAACCGGGACGCGCTGAACGGCTACCACGCCAACACCCAGATCCCCAAGGCGATCGGCGCGATCCGCGAGTACCACGCCACGGGCACGACGAGGTACCGCGACATCGCGAGCAACTTCTGGGAGATCGTCACCGGCTCGCACAGCTACGCGATCGGCGGCAACTCCAACGGCGAGTACTTCAAGGCACCCGGCCGGATCGCGTCCGAGCTCTCGGACAACACCTGCGAGTCCTGCAACTCCTACAACATGCTCAAGCTCACCGCGCAGCTGTTCCGCACGAGCCCCGCGAGCAGGTACTTCGACTTCTACGAGAGGACGCTCTACAACCACCTGCTCGGCGCGCAGAACCCAAGCTCCACCCACGGCCACCACAGCTACTACACACCGCTGCGGCCGGGCGGGATCCGCACGTACAGCAACGACTACGACGACTTCACCTGCTGCCACGGCACCGGGATGGAGACCAACACCGCGCACACCGGCCGCATCTACGCCCACTCCGGCACGACGCTGTACGTCAACCTGTTCATCGCGTCGACGCTGAGCTGGCGCGGGTTCACCGTGCGGCAGGAGACCTCGTTCCCGGAGAGCGAGACCTCGAAGATCACGATCACCGGGTCCGGCGCGATCGACCTGCGCGTGCGCGTCCCGGCCTGGGCCTCCGGGGCGCAGATCCGGGTCAACGGGGGGCCACAAGGCGTGACTCCTGGTGAGTACGCGCGGATCGACCGCACGTGGACCAGCGGTGACGTCGTCGACATCAGCCTGCCGATGACACTGCAGCGGGAGTCCACTCCGGACAACCGCTCGGTGCAGGCGATGCGGCACGGACCGATCGTGCTCGCGGGCGCCTACGGCACGAACGACCTGCAGTCGATGCCGTCGCTGCAACCGTCGACGATCAGGCCCACGGCGACCCCGTTGCAGTACACGGCCACGGCGAGCACCGGCCAGGTGACGTTGCTGCCGTTTTACAAGATGCACGGCCAGCGCTACACCGTCTACTGGACCGTGGCCGCGGAGGCGCCACCTTTCATCGCGCACTACCCGTTCGACGGCAACACGAACGACGCCACGGGCAACGGCCTGACCGCCGCGCTCGCGGGTGGTGCGGCGTGGACGACCGGGCGGACCGGGCAAGCGGTCGACCTGACCGGGTCCGGCGCGCACGTGACGTTGCCGGCGGGCCTGCTCGCCGGAGCCGCGGCGTTCAGCGTGGCCACCTGGGTGCGGCTCGACACCGTCACCACGTGGACGCGGATCTTCGACTTCGGCAGCGGTACCGGCGCCTACGCCTTCCTCACCCCGCGCAGCTCGGCGGGTGGCGCGCGGTTCGCGGTCACGACCGGAGGTGCGGGCGCGGAGCAACAGATCAACGCCCCGGCAGCACTCCCGCAAGGGGTGTGGACGCACGTCGCCGTGACCCAGAGCGGCGACCTCGGCGTCCTGTACGTCAACGGCGCGGAGGTGGCGCGCAACGCGGCGCTGACCCTGCGGCCGGGCAACACCACGCAGAACTGGATCGGGCGCTCGCAGTACGACAACGACCCGTTCCTCGACGGTGCCGTGGACTCCTTCCGGATCTACGGCCGCGCCCTCACCGCCGCAGAGGTCGCGAACCTCCACTCCACCGGTTCGTAGAAGGAGGATCGATGCGCGCCACCCTGCAGTGCACATCCCTTCTGGGCGCGGCGATCGTACTGCTCGCGGGCGTTGTCGTGGCAACGCCCGCGAGCGCGGCCAACCCGATCATCACGTCGGTCTACACCGCCGACCCGGCCCCGCTGGTCGTCGGCAACACCCTGTACGTCTACGCCGGACGGGACGAAGCCGCGTCCGGCCAGCAGAACTTCCTGATGCGCGAGTGGCGGGTGCTGTCGTCCACGGACGCGGCCACCTGGACCGACCACGGCGCGAAGGCGAACATCGGCACGTTCCGCTGGGCCGGTGCGGACGCCTGGGCCAGTGAGGTGGAACCGCGCAACGGCAAGTACTACTGGTACACCTCGGTCAACGGCAACGGCGCCGGGTGGATGGACATAGGTGTCGCGGTCGGCGACAGCCCGCTCGGGCCGTTCACCGACGCCAAGGGTGGGCCGCTGATCAGCGACAGCACCCCCAACTCGTCCGGGCTCAACATCGATCCCACGGTCTTCACGGACGACGACGGCCAGGCCTATCTGTACTGGGGCAGCTACTGGGGCGCGCGGGCGGTGAAGCTCAAGCCCAACATGATCGAGCTGGACGGCCCGGTCGTGACGCCGCAGGGACTCCAGGACTTCTGGGAAGCGCCGTTCATGTTCAAGCGCAACGGCCTCTACTACATGATCTACGCGGCCAACGACACCAACGGCTGCGTCACGTCGTCCAGCTACGCCTGCCAGCGCTACGCCACCGCCACGAACCCGATGGGGCCGTGGACGCACCGCGGCGTGGTGCTCGGCCAGGTCTCGTCGACCACCAACCACGCGGGCGTCGCGCAGTTCAACGGCCAGTGGTACATGGTCTACCACAACGCGAACGCACCCGGTGGCGGCAACTTCCGCCGGTCCGTGGCAGTGGACCTGTTGCACTTCAACGCCGACGGCACGATGCAGCGGGTCACCCAGACCACCACCGGCCCGCCGCCGAACCCCGGCACACCGCCCACCGGCAACATCGCGCCGAGCGCGACCGCGAGCACGTCGCACGTGTCGTCGTGGGAGAGCCTGGCGGCGATCAACGACGGCGGCACGCCGTCGAGTTCCGCGGACCGCTCGAACCTCGTCTACGGCAACTGGCCCGAGCAGGGCACGCAGTGGATCGAGTACACCTGGCCGTCCGCGCGGTCGATCAACCGCACGTCCGTCTACTGGTTCGACGACGACCAGGGCATCGACCTGCCCGCATCCTGCCGCGCGCAGTACTGGACCGGCAGCGCCTACGCCGACGTGCCCGGCCAGTCCTCGTGCGGAACCGCCGCGAACACCTTCAACAGCGTCACCTTCCCCACCGTGTCCACGACCCGGTTGCGGTTGAGCATCACCGCCAGGGCCGGCAATTCGACGGGAGTCCTGGAATGGCAAGCCTTCGCCGCCTGACGGCACCGGCGCTGGCCGTGGTCCTGCTCACCGGAGGGATCTCACCCGCGTCGGCCGCGCAGAACATCGGTTACCCGGCGTTCACCGGTCCGCCCGTCCCCGCGCCACCGGTCGGCTACAGCACCGGCAGCACCATGCGCGCCATCTACGACGCGGAGAGCTCGGGCACCGACTTCTGGATGGACCGGTTGCTGGCGCGTCCCGGCAACGACCCGGCCGGCGACTTCCTGATGACCCGCGGCCGCGGGTTGTTCCTGTACACCCACAACCCCGGCGTGATCGGGTTCGGCGGCCGGTCGGCCTACTGGGACGACATCAGCGGCCAGAACGCCTACCAGGTCGCGGTGTCACCCGGGAACTTCACCGAGCAGGTGAACAGTCGCGTGCAGAAACCCAGCCACTACAAGGGTGTCTTCACCAGCGGCGCGATCCGGGTCGAGATGACGAAGTTCATCACCCACAACAACGTGGCCGTGACGAACCTGGCGATCGTGAACACCGGCGGCTCGTCAGCGACCCTGCAGCTGCGCGCGACCTCGCCGTACGCGACCACGGCCGGCGGGAACGAGCTGACCGGCAGCCGTCCGGTGAAGAACAACCTCACCACGATCCGGCCGCGGCTTTCCGGTGACGGCTTCGGCGTGAACAACGGTGGCCTGGACCGGTCGATCACCGTCGGCGCCGGCCAGACCGTCACCACCAAGGTCTCCATGGGCTTCCTGACGACCGAGATCCCGGAGTCGTCTACCGAGTACCAGGCCTACCGCGGGTACTCGCCGGAGATCGCATTCGCCACCCACGTGCGCGCGTACAACCGGTGGTGGGCCGACAACATCCCGTACATCGACGTGCCGGACCCGGCGATCAAGAAGAACATCTACTACCGCTGGTGGCTGATGCGCTTCAACCACCTCGACGTCGACATCCCCGGCCAGGACTACCAGTTCCCGACTTCGATCGAGGGCGTCACCGGCTACAACAACGCGATCGTGCTGACCCAGCCGATGCACATCGACGACCTCAAGTACCTGCGCGATCCGGTGTACTCTTACGGACCGTGGCTCTCCATCGGCCAGACGTCCAAGGGCGGCCGGTTCATGGACAACCCCGGTGACCCGGAGAACTGGTCGAACTCTTACACCCAGTACGTGTCCGAGGCGGCCTGGCGCGCTTACCAGGTTCACGGCGGCCAGCCGTCGATCGCAGGACTGCTCGCGCGGTACGCGGAAGGTGACGCCAAGGGACAGCTGTCGTACTACGACACGAACAACAACGGCGTGATCGAGTACGACTGGGGCGCGCTCACCGGCAACGACGCCGACGCGGTGTCGTTCCACTGGCGCCCCGGCAGGCTCGACCGCGCGGAGACCGCGTACGTGTGGAGCGGAGCCGTTGCCGCGCAACAGGCCTATGCACTCGTCGGCAACACCGGCAAGGCGAACGAGATGCAGGCGCTGGCCGACCGCATCCGCTCGGGTGTGATCAACACGCTCTGGAACCCGTCCCGGCAGCTGCTCGAACACAAGCACGTCGACACCAACACGCACGTGCCGTGGAAGGAGATCAACAACTACTACCCGTTCTCGGTCGGCCTGATGCCGAACACCGACCAGTACAAGCAGGCGCTGAGGCTCTTCGCCCAGCCGTCCGAGTACCCGGTGTTCCCGTTCTACACGGCGAACCAGAAGGACAAGGCCGAGGCCGCGGCGGCCGGCCACCCCGGCTCGAACAACTTCTCCACGATCAACTCCACGGTCCAGTTCCGGCTGTACTCGTCGGTGCTGCGCAACTACCCGAACCAGTGGATGACGGCGGAGGACTACAAGAAGCTGCTCTATTGGAACGCCTGGGCGCAGTACGTCGGCGGCAACACGCAGTGGCCAGACGCCAACGAGTTCTGGGCGGACTGGAACGGAAGCTCCATCCAGTACCGGTCGTGGATCCACCACAACATCCTCGGCAGCGGCAACTGGACGGTCATCGAGGACGCCGCGGGGCTGCGGCCGCGCACCGACGGCCTGATCGAGCTGTCGCCGATCAACATCGGCTGGTCGCACTTCGCGGTCAACAACGTCAAGCACCGCAACGCCGACCTGAGCGTGGTGTGGGACGACCCGTCCGACGGCGTCACGCGCTACAACGGTGTGCCGCAGGGGTATTCGGTCTACCTCAACGGCACCCGCGCGTTCACCGTCGACCGGCTGACCCGCGTGCTCTACGACCCGGCGACCGGGTCCGTCACGCTGCCCCAGGGCGGCTCGATCCTGTTCCAGACGGCGGTCTCCGGGGTGCGCGCGCCGCGTGACGTCGTGCAGAACAGCGCCCGGATGGTCGACGTGTTCGCCAAGGCCGGTGTCGACCTCACCTCGACCCGGCCGAACCTGGCGCAGGGCGCGTCCGCCTCCTACACGGCGTCCGGCACGTCGACCGGTGCCGCGGTGGACGGGTTCCCGATCAACGAACCGGTCTGGGGCACGTCCGGCTCACCGAACGCCACTGACTGGTTCGAGCTGAACTTCGGTCAGCAGCGCACGGCGAGCGAGGTCCGGCTGTACTTCCGCGACGACCGGGCCGGAAACCGGTACCGGGCACCGGCTTCCTACCAGGTCCAGTACTGGAACGGCGGTGCCTGGGCGGACGTGGCCGGTCAGGTGAGGACACCGGCCTCGCCGCGCGCCAACTACAACCTCGTCCAGTTCACCCCCGTCGGGACGCAACGGGTGCGGGTGGTGATGACGCACGCGTCCGTGTTCAAGACCGCCCTGACGGAGATCAAGGTGTACTGACCGGTGCCAGCACGACGTCGAACCGGGTGCGCGCCCACGGCTTGTCGCCGAGCGCGCGCCCGTCCGGCGTCGGTGTGCCCGCCGGTTGCTCCTCGAACTTCTTGACGAGCGACTCCTTGACCCCGAACACGGAGTCGCCGATCTCCAGCTGTGGGTCGCCCTCGACGAAGATGTGCGTGACGAGCGTGCGGAAGTCGTTGGCGGACACCATGAAGTGCAGGTGCGCGGCACGCATGGGGGAGCGACCGGCCGCCTTCAGCAGTGCTCCCACCGGTCCGTCGTGCGGGATCGGGTACGGCGTGGGCGTGACGCACCAGAAGCGGAAGCCGCCGTCGGCCTCGGAGAACAGGTGCCCGCGGCCCGCCACCCGGTCGTCGGTGTACTGCACGTCGTAGAAGCCGTCCTCGTCGGCCTCCCACACCTCGATCCTGGCGCCCGGCACCGGGTTGCCGTCGGTGTCGCGCACGGTTCCCTCGACCCAGCACGGGGTTCCGGCCGCGCCCGCCGCGATGTCGCCGCCGTCTCCCACCGACGGCGACTCCTCCACGAAGAACGGGCCGAAAACCGTTGCCTCCGTGGCGTTCCCGTACGCCTCGTTGTTCACCGCGATGGTCTGCATGGACACGCCCAGCACGTCGGAGAGCAGGATGAACTCCTGCCGCTTCTCGTCGGTGATGTGCCCGACGGCGGTCAGGAACTCGATGGCCCGCGTCCACTCGTCCTCGGTGAGGCGCACCTCGCGGATGAACGAGTGCAGGTGGCGGGTCAGGGCCTCCAGCAGTTCCTTGAGCCGCGGGTCCGGAGTGTTCGCGAACGAGGCGACGACCTCGGCGGTCAGGCTTTCCTCGATGCGCTCCTGGGTGGTCATGCTCGGCTCCACTCGGTGGGATCCAGGCCCGCCGAGGCGGCGGCGAGCAGTGCGGTCAGGTCGTCCTCGGTGACCGGGCGGGGGTTCGACGGCGGAACCGAGGGCAGGACGAGACGGGCGGCTTCCGCCGGGTCGGTCACTCCCCGCAGCACGTGGGAGGCGCCGATGTCCTCGTACAGGCCGGTGAGGCCGCCGGTGCCGAGCGCGTCGGTGATCCTGGTGGCGGCCTCCGGAGCGGCGGGTGCGTTGAACGCCAGCACGTACGGCAGGACCGCGGTGTGCGTGGCCGCGTGCGGGAGGTTGTAGGCGCCGCCCAGGACGTGGCAGATCTTGTGGTGCAGCCCGGAACCGGCGGAGGCGAACGCCACGGCGGCCAGGTAGGCGCCGTAGAGCGTCATCTCGCGTCCTTCCACCTCCCCGATCGCCCGGAGGCCGTGGCTCAGCGCACGGATGCCCTCCACGGCCAGCGCCTGGTTGATCGGGTCGGCGCGCGGGGCCCACATCGAGTCGACGCAGTGCGCCAGGGCGTTGCAGCCGGACGCGACCGCGAGCTCCGGCGGCAGCGACTCGGTGAGCGCGGCGTCGTAGATGACGGTCACGGGCAGGACGCGGTCGTCGCTGCCGGTGGTCTTGCGGGCGTCCTCGGTCAGGCCCCACACGTTGGTCGCCTCGGAGCCCGCGTAGGTCGTGGGCACGGCGACGATCGGCAGGCCGGTGGTCAGCGCGACGGCCTTGGCCAGCCCGGTCGTCGATCCGCCGCCGACGCTCACCAGCAGGTCCGCCTCGGACTCCGCAGCGAGCTTCCGGGCGCGTTCGGCGTTCTGGACGGGAACGTGCGGTGCCACGTCCGCGCAGTGGGCCGCCACGGTGATCTTCGAGGTCACCTCGGTGGTGTCCTCCGCGATCAGCAGGACCCGGCGAGCACCGAGTCGTTCGACCTCCGCGGCGAGGTTGACGGCCGCCTGACCGGTGCCGAACCGGACCCGCTGGCCGAGCGTGACGTGCTCGAACTGCCAGGTCACGCGCTCTCCTCCCGGCTCAGGACGGCGGTCAGGACCGCCATCAGCTCTGCCTCGGGGTCGGCGGGCAGGCAGTGACTGCGCCAGGCGACGTGCTTGTCCGGACGCACCAGCACGGCGCCGTCCTCGTCCACACCGGACAGTTGCGACCAGTCGAAGTAGAGGTCGGTCACCGCACGTCCCGGACCGATGACGACGGTCTCGACCGGCACGCCGAGCCGATCGGCGGCCTTCTGCGCCGCGTTCACCCACGCCTCGCCGGTGATCCCGGTGAGCAGCGTGAACCGCCCGTACGGCACGAGGTCGTGGGTGGAGAGCTTGCTCCTGCTGTCACCGACCCACGCGTGCGGCAGCCGGGCTCCCGGCCAGGTCGACGGTTCGTAGTAGAGCTCCGGGTCACGCGCCGGTTCCGGACGGGTGGTGCCGTCGGGAACGACCGCGCTGGACAGGTACGACTGGCCCATCTCCACGCCGTGGGCGTTGAACTCGTAGTTCTTGAGCTCCATGGCCTCGCGCACGGCGGCACGCTTGGCCGCTCCCGCCGCGCTGACGTCCTTGCGTTCCTCGATCTGCGCGTGCATCTGCTCCGCCGACTCGGCCGCATCGAGACCGAGCGCCTCGAACAACGCGCCGAACTCGCGGGCGGACTTGTTGGCCCGCAACACGATCTGCCGGGCGACGGGAGCGCGTTCGGCGGTGTAGGTGTCGAGCAGTTCGGGGCCGGCCTGTCCGTTCAGGACGGCGGCGATCTTCCACGCGAGGTTGTAGGAGTCCTGGATGGAGGTGTTGGAGCCGAGGCCGTTGCTCGGCGGGTGCTTGTGGACGGCGTCCCCGGCGCAGAACACCCGCCCGCGGTGCAGACTCGTGGCGTACTGCTCGTTGTTGCCCCACAACGAGATTCCGGTGATCTCCGCGTCGAGGGCCGGGTCGCCGACGAGGTTGCGCACGATCTGCAGGGCGTCGTCCTCGGTCACCTCGGGCACGCCCTGGGCGAGGTCGAAGCCCCAGACGATGAGCCACTCGTGCCACGGCCGGACCATCCGCACGAGCCCGGCGCCGATCCCGCCGACGTTCGCGCCGGGCTGGATCACCCAGTACAGCACCGAAGGACGGTGCCGGCAGTGTTCGGACAGGTCCGCCTTGAACGTGATGTTCATGGACCCGGCGACGTCCATCGCGCCCTCGTACGGCAGGTCGAGGTCGGCGGCCACCGCGGACCGTGCACCGTCCGCGCCGATGAGGTACTTCGCGCGGATCGTGTACTCGGACCCCGTCAGCCTGTTCAGCACCCGCACGGTCACGCCGTCGTCGTCCTGCTCGTGGCTCAGGTATTCGGTGCTGAACTGGGTCTGCGTGCCGCGCGCGGTCGCGTTGCGGACCAGGATCGGCTCGAGGTAGGTCTGCGGGATGTCGCAGTTGAGCGACGGCGAGGCGAGCTCGTGGTCGGCGTGCCGCGCGGGGTGGTTGCCCCACGTGAGGATGCGGCCGATCTCCTCGCCGGTGATCGACGTGCAGAACACCGTGTCGCCGATCAGGTGGTGCGGCGTGGCGTCCGCGAGCACCTGGTCCTCGATGCCGACGTCGCGGAAGATCTCCATCGTCCGCTGGTTGGTGATGTGCGCCCGCGGGGTGTTCGCGGTCCAGCGGTACTTGGTGATCATGATGTTCGGGACGCCCAGTGTGGACAGGAACAGCGCTGCGGAGGCTCCCGCCGGGCCCGATCCGACGATCAGCACGTCGGTCTCGACCGCGGCGTGCGTCGGTGGGGCGGTGTCGGCGAGGCCGTCGTGGAAGGTCACCATGCCGGAAACGGTGACCCGTCCGGTGCCGCCGCGGAGGCTCAGCGGCCGGACGTGGCGGAAAAAGGCAAAAACTCGCGCCGGTCCTGCCGCGGCGTGGTGCCGAACCGGGCCCGGTAGGTGCGCGAGAAGTGGGCCTGCGAGACGAAACCGTTCCGTGCGGCGACCTCGGCCAGCGTGACGGGTTCGGCGAGCATGCGCCGGGCGGCGTCGAGCCGTGCCGTCAGGATCGCCTGCGGCACGCTCTGCCCGGACTTCGAGAACAGCCGCGAGAGGTGCCGTTCCGAATATCCGATGGCGGCGGCGATCCGGCTCGCGGACAGGTCCTGCTCGGACAGGTGGGTGGTGATGAACGCGTGCGCGGCGGCCAGGTCGGCGGCGGCGGAGCACTCACCGCCGAGCAGCTTGCCGAGCAGCCCGGTCGCGACGTCCTCCAGCCCGTCCCAGTCGGTGCCACCGCGCAGCGCGTCGGAGAGCGTGCTCACCAACGCCCGCGCGTGCGCGTCGACCCGGACGTCGAACACGTGAGGCTTGACGGGCCCGCGCCGGATCTCGCGCAGCACGGCCCGCGGCGCCTTCAGCACGAGCTCGGTGAGACCGCCGGCGAAGGACCGCTGGAACGGCTGGTCCCCGTCCAGCACGAGCCCCTGCCCCGGCACGATCAGCCCGCTTCCCCCGCGGTGGTGGAAGCGGGCGTCACCGGCCAGTGCGAAGTAGACGATCACCCCGTCGGCGGGGTGCGTGGCGATCTGCCGGACGTCCCGCTCGACGGCGTGCGGCGACCCCGTCACCCGTGCGAGCTGCAGGCGGGGCAGGGTGAGGTTGACCTCGGTGCCGTCGAAGGGCCGGTCGCCGAAGGGCTGAGCGCGCAGACCGACCAGCGCGCGGGCGTTGTGCTCCTCCCACCCGGCCAGCCTGCGGGAGCCGGGCAGGTCGTGCGTCCGGAACCTGGTCAGGCCGGGCGGGTGCACGGGTGCCATCCCACCACGGTATCTCGCGGCCGGGACGTCGAGCGCGTACAGGACTCCCCGACGACGTCGTCCGGCGTCGCGCCGAACCTGCCCGGCACCTGCCGCGAGACGTGCGCGAGTTCCGCCGGCGAATTCACGAACAACCAACGGTGACGGACGGTTGCACTCCGTCTCCGCTTAGAAGATTCCGCGCGTTCTGTCAAGTACACGCTCAATAACCGGTGCGTTTCCCGTGGTCAGTTCGGGAAAGGCCAGTTCGGAGTACCCGCGGGAGTGGAGTACTTCGGTGACCGTTCTAGTTCGGAGAGCGTGTTCACGCACCACAAGCGCAGGTCACACGGTAGTACCGAACCTCGGATCGGGGGTGTTGCACTGTGCACTCGACTGAGTACGCTGCATGCCACCCCCAAGATCATCGCTGTTGATCAAGCGGTGCTATCTTTCCGTCGCCAATTCGGGTGGTCGTGGAGAGTTGTGAAGCTGAAGAACGTGCCTGATACGAATTACAAGACAATTCGTTCACGGCTCACTGGTGTTGTGGTGGTTCCCAGCATCGTCCTCCTGGTGATGTGGGCCTTGTTCTCGTCGTACACCATCTTCGAGGGGCTGTACCTCCAGCTGATCGCCTCGGGTGTGCGAGACGCGTCGATTCCGGCCATCCAGTCGTTCGCGTCGCTGCAGAAGGAACGCGAGCTCACCATGACGAGCCTGAGCAAGCCGGGCTCGAGCACGACCGCGTTGCTCAAGCAGCAGCAGGACACCGACGTCGCGGTCGGCAAGATGCGGACGGCGTTCACCGAGCTGGCCTCCTCGGCGCCGAAGGAGATCGTCGACGGGATCAACAAGCTGAGCGGTCTGCTGGACCAGCTCCCCGACCAGCGGGCGCGGCTCGAGGCGGGCACCGCGTCCAAGCCCGAGACCTACCGCTACTACAACAGCGTGCTGGACGCGGGTCTCTCGATGTTCAACACGCAGGCCCGGATCGTTCCGGACGCCGAGACGACGCAGCACGCGCTCGTCGGCATCCAGTACTTCCAGGCCGCCGACTCGATGTCGCGGGCCGGTTCGATCGCCTCCGGCGCGGTGGCGGCGGGCAAGTTCACGCCGGACGAGCACCGCGAGTTCGTCAACCTCGTCGGCGCGTACCACTCGTACCTCGCCGCGAACGAGACCTACGCCCTGCCGGAAACCCGTGAGGCCTACAAGCAGCTCACCGGCAGCCCTCAGTGGCAGCAGCTCGTCTCCATGGAGAACCGCCTGCTGCAGTCCGCGGAACGGCCCATCGGTTCGTCGGTCGGGCTGACGGACTGGGAGACCGCGGACCGCGCGGTGTCCGCCGAGCTCGTCTCACTGGTCGAGAAGCAGTCCAGCGGCACGGTGAACGTCGCCATGGGCAACGGCAAGGAGAAGTTCACGACGGTGCTGATCGGCAGCCTCATCGCGCTGATCGCCGTGATCGTCGGCATCTTCGTCGCCGTGCGCGTGTCGAGCCGCCTGGTGAACAAGGCGTTGATCGTCCGATTGACGAGCCTGAAGAGCGACTCGCTCAAGCTCGCGCACGAACGCCTGCCGGACATCGTGGAACGGCTGCGCGAGGGCAAGCACGTCGACGTGGCGGCCGAGGTGCCTGCGCTCGACTACGGCAACGACGAGATCGGCCAGGTGGCCGACGCGTTCAACGCCGCGCAGTACACCGCCGTCGCCGCGGCCGTGAAGGAGTCGCAGACGCGTGAAGGCGTGAACCGGGTCTTCCTCGACATCGCCCGCCGCAACCAGGGTCTGGTGCACCGCCAGCTCAAGATCCTCGACAAGCTGGAGCGCGAGGAGGAGAACCCCGATCACCTCGACGCGTTCTTCCAGCTCGACCACCTCGCCACGCGCGCACGCCGCAACGCCGAGAACCTGATCATCCTCACCGGTGAGCAGCCGGGACGGCAGTGGCGCAAGCCGGTGCGCATGCTCGACGTCGTGCGCGCGGCCGTCGCGGAGACCGAGCAGTACGCCCGCGTGAAGGTCAACCCGGTGCCCGAGGTGGCGCTGGCCGGTGCCGCGGTGGCGGACATCATCCACCTGATCGCGGAGCTGGTCGACAACGCGACCTCGTTCTCCTCGCCGCGTTCGCAGGTCGAGGTGCACAGCAGCGAGGTGCCGCAGGGCCTCGTGATCGAGATCGAGGACCACGGCCTGGGCATCAAGCCGGAGGACCGCGAGCAGCACAACAAGATGCTGGCCGCGCCGCCGGACTTCGAGGCCATGAGGCTGCGCGGCGAGTCCCGCCTCGGCCTGTTCGTCGTCGCCCGGCTGGCGGCCCGCCGCCACGTCCGCGTCGAGCTGCGCGACTGCCCGTCCGGCGGAACGATCGCGCTGGTGCTCATCCCGTCCGAGCTGATCATCGGTGAGGCCGGTGCCGCCGACCCGGTCGACGCCACGCAGCTGCCCAAGCCGACGTTCCGGCAGCAGACCCTCCAGGCGGCCGCGGCCCCGATGGCGATGCAGGGCGACCTGGTGCACGACGCCAGGCCCACCGAGTCCTTCCAGCTGGACGAGTTCTGGGCAGGCACGGGAAAAGGCCACGCCCCGGTCCACCCGAGGGAGCCGGAGATCAGCGGACGCCTCGAACTGCCGCGGGAAGGCCACCTGACAGGGGAGTGGCCGGCCGACGACCCCGCGGAAGGTGACCAGACCCGCCAGGACACCCGGCCCGAGCTGCCGCGCCGGAGGCGGCAGCAGCACCTGGTGCCGCAACTGGCCAACGACGACCTCCGGCCTGTGCCCGATCTCACCGAGCTCCACTCGGAGGAACGGGCTGAACGAACCCGCGACGGCATGTCCGCCTTCCAGCAGGGCACGCGCAACGCCCGCCAGGCGGACGACGTCGTGGAACCGTGATCACGCCTAACACCGAAAGGGCTATTTCCGTGGACGACCTGACCGGCGGGCACCCCGAGCTCAACTGGCTGCTGGAAGACCTCGTCGCCAGAGTGGTCGGTGCCCGGCACGCGGTCGTGCTCTCGGCGGACGGCCTGCTGCTCGCCCGCTCTCCCGAACTGTCCAAGGACGACTCCGATCACCTCTCGGCGATGGCGTCGGCGTTCCAGAGCCTCGCTCGGGGCACCGGACGGCACTTCGGGGGCGGGCAGGTCCGGCAGACCATCGTGGAGATGGAGCGCGCGCATCTGTTCGTCACCGCCGCGGGGCAGGGCGCCTGCCTCGCCGTCGTCGGTGACGAGGACGCCGACATGGGCATGATCGCCTACGAGATGAACATGCTCGTGAAGCGCGTGGGCGCGTACCTCTCCTCAGCGCCGAGAACACTGGCGTCGCCCCGGTTGCCGAACGCACTGGGCTTGTCATGAGCCAGCACTCGGCCGACTGGTGGTACGACGAGGCGGCGGGCCCCCTGGTCCGCCCCTACGCGATGGTGAGCGGTCGCACCAGGCCCAAGCCCGCGGGCGAGGAACTGACCCTCACGACCCAGGTGCGAGCGCTGCGGACGTCGTCCGACCACAGCTCGCTCTCGGTCGAGCACCTCGAAATCATCAAGCTGTGCCGGAAACCGCTGTCCGTCGCCGAGGTCGCCGCCTACCTGCACGCGCCACTGGTGGTCGTGAAGGTGTTGCTGAGCGACCTCATCCAGCGCGGTGACGTCATCACCCGGGACCCGTCGAGAACGGCGGTCCCGGTCGACCTGAACCTACTCCAGAAGGTGCTCGATGGTGTCCGTGCAATCTGAGCAGCGGCGCGAAGAGCTGCTCGTCCCCTCCTCGGTCAAGATCGTGGTCGCGGGCGGGTTCGGCGTCGGCAAGACCACGATGGTCGGCGCGGTCAGCGAGATCACCCCGCTGCGGACCGAGGAGCTGCTCACCGAGGCCGGCGAGGAGATCGACGACCTCGCCGGTGTGGAGGGCAAGAACACCACCACGGTCGCACTCGACTTCGGCCGCATCACGATCAACCCGGAGCTCGTGCTCTACCTGTTCGGCACGCCCGGCCAGGACCGCTTCTGGTTCATGTGGGACGAGCTGGCGATGGGCTCGATCGGCGCGGTCGTGCTCGTCGACACCCGCAGGCTGGACGCGGGGTTCGGCGCGATCGACTTCTTCGAGCGCCGCGGCATCCCGTTCGTGGTGGCCGTGAACTGCTTCGAGGGCAGCCACTCCTACACCACGGACGAGATGCGCGTGGCGCTCGACGTCGCGGACACGGTGCCGCTGGTGCTGTGCGACGCCCGTGACCGCGAGTCGTGCAAGGCCGTGCTGGTGCGCGTGATCGAGCACGCGATGAACAAGCTCGACGTGATGGCCTGATCCTGTTTGGCGCGAAAGCACGTTCGGGCCATCTATCGGCCCGAACGTGCTTTTCGCGCCAAAAAAGGGCGCTCGTCAGCGCACCTGCTCCAGGCGGCAGCGGAACGGGCGCAGCATCGCCGGTGCCTCCGTGAGCCGGTAGCCGGGAACCTTCTCCGGGTTCTTGGCGATCCCCGCGAGCGTCTCCGCCACGTACTCCAGGTGGCTGCGGGTGTAGACGCGCCGCGGAATCGCCAGGCGCACGAGCTCGAACGGCGCCGGCGTGACCAGCTCGCCCGAGGAGTCGATCTCCCCGAGGTAGAGCGAACCCACCTCGGCGCAACGGATTCCGCCCGCCAGGTACAGCTCCGACGCGAGCGCGTGACCGGTGAACCTGCTCGGCGGGACGTGCGGCAGCAGCCTGGCCGCGTTGAGGTAGACGGCGTGGACGCCGGTCGGCCGCACGCTGTCCACCCCGGCCTCACGCGCGCAGTCCGCGAGGTACGCGGTCGCCTCGGCCCGCTCCCGCAGGTACAGCGGGTCGGTCACCTCGACCAGGCCCTGCGCGCACATGTCGAGATCGCGCCCGGAGAGCCCGCCGTAGGTGCGGAACCCCTCGGTGGCGATCAGCAGGAGTTCGCACTGCTTGGCCAGCTCCGGGTCGTTGAGCGCGAGCATCCCTCCGATGTGGACGATGCCGTCCTTCTTCAGGCTGAGCACGCAACCGTCGGCCAGCCGGAACGCCTTCTTCGCGATGTCGCGCGGGCTGCGGTCCTGGTACTTCTTCTCCCGCTGGGTCACGAGCCACGCGTTCTCGGCGAACCTGGCCGCGTCGAGGATGAACGGCACCCCGTGCTTGCGGCACAACTTGCTGGCCGCCTTGATGTTCGCCATGGAGACCGGCTGGCCGCCGCCGCCGTTGTTGGTGATCGTCATCAGCACCTGGCCGACGTCGTCAGGGCCGCTCAACGCCTCTTCGAGCGCCACCAGGTCGATGTCGCCCTTGAACGGCTCGTCGCTGTCGAGGTCCTTCGCCGCCTGGCACGGGATGTCCCGCGCCACGGCTCCCACCAGTTCCACGTTCGCGCGCGTGGTGTCGAAGTGCGTGTTGCTGAGCGAGATCTGCCCCGGCTTGAGCAACGCGGTGAACAGGATCCGTTCCGCGGCACGGCCCTGGTGCACCGGGTAGATGTGCTGGTACCCCGTCAGGTCCTCGGCCACCTCGCGGAACCGGAACCACGACCGCGCGCCCGCGTAGGTCTCGTCGCCGCGCATGCCGGCGGCCTGCTGCTCGGCGGACAGCGCACCGGTGCCGGAGTCGCTGAGCAGGTCGATCGTCACGTCGTCCGCGGTGAGGTTGAACTGGTTGTACCCGGCGGCGGCGTACACGCGTTCCCGGTACTCGCGAGTGGTGATGGGAATCGGTTCGACGACCTTGATGCGGTACGGCTCCACGGACGTGCCTTTCTAAGCGGACAGTGCTTCGGTGCGAGGAGGCGTGACGGCGTACGCCTCCGAAGACAGGTAGACCGTGACTCCCGGCCGCGGCCGGCCGAGCCGCAGCGACACGTGGGCGATGAGCCCGACGCCCTCGCCCAGCGGCCGCCGGACGATGCTCGTGAGAGCCATGACGAACGGTGCCGTGTCGAGCCCGCACCTCGTCATGATCGCGAGAACGCGCTCACACGCTTCGAGGTCGTCCTGCACGTAGTCCCGCACCGGGATGTAGAGGGAGTAGCCGCTCGGCCGGTCCGTGTCGCCGGCCATGAAGGTGTAGCTCGACATCAGCGGGCGGCCGGTGAACGGTCCCGTGCCGCCGCAGGCCAGTTCCGTGACGTCCGCCAGGAGCTCCAGATCCACGTCCGGTGTCGCCGAGGCGGCCCGCACGACGTTCTGCACCCCGGCGGCCTCGTGGGACACGTAGGTCTTCACCCGAGCCCGGCTGGCGTCCGTCAGGTCGATCGCGAAGAACGAGAACCGGTCCAGGCCCTCCCTGCACAACGCGTGCTCGGTGATCGCGGGGAGCGCCGCGCTCAGACCGAGCCGGTCCAACGCCTCGCCCACCAACCTGGTCGCGCTCTCACGGCCGCGCACGTCGGGGTTGAGGTAGACCTTGATCGCGGGTGCGTCGGACCCGACGATCAGCGAGTACCAGAACGCGAACGCGCCCTGCGGGTCGTCCGGGAGGAAGAGGTCCCGCACCCGGTCCAGCTGCCCGAGGTCCAGCTCGTGCCGCGCGGACAGCCGGTCGAGCACCTCGAGGGCCTCGGCGAGGTTCGCTCGCGCGCCCGGCTGTTCGGCGAGCGACTCCACGATCATGCGAACGGTGGGCGGCTCGTTTCGGGCCAAAGCCACCGAGAATTCGACCGGGGTGTGGTCGTCGGCGACGAAAGAGGACCAGCCCGGAACCGCGGAGAGGGGCTGGAGGCAACCGGGGCCTAATGCCTCACCCAGCAGATCCGTCGCTCTTTCTGCGGACTTCGCCAAACCGACAGCTCGCAGGAGGTTTCGTAGTTGGCCTAGGACGAAATCGCGTAATGAGACGGTTGGCGTGCTCAAGGTGGGCACTCCTGATCGGGGGGAATCAGGGTCGGGTCGCAATCCTGACGGGGTGGAATCGCGAGGGGAATTCTCTCAACCCACCACATGCCCAGGTCAAGGTCCAAGGGGGTTGCCTGAGACACTCTGGGCTGTGATCAACGTTGCACTGCATGGCCTATTGACTTGATCGCGAGTTTGTTGTTGCGAGGAGGAATTGTGCGGTTGCCTGCACGTGTGCTATGCGTGATCCAATTCGGTTCCGAAGAGTGATGGATTGCGTCT
This sequence comes from Lentzea aerocolonigenes, assembly GCF_000974445.1. Lineage (GTDB taxonomy): Bacteria > Actinomycetota > Actinomycetes > Mycobacteriales > Pseudonocardiaceae > Lentzea > Lentzea aerocolonigenes. The sequence continues at coordinate 47,170 of NZ_BBOJ01000021.1, read as the reverse complement.
TGAATGGGGACTGTGATAGGCGCCCGATTGCTGCCCGATTGTCCCGGCACAAAAGAAACGAGGTGTGTCCGTCACTGCGGACACACCTCGTTCGTGAAGTATTGACGGCTGCTCGGTTTCAGCGGCCCTTCGCGCACCGAACCTTCCCGGGACAGCTGCGGATCATGCGCACCGTCGGGGGTGTCTCGATCGTGGCCGGCGGGTTCGCCGCACCGCGCGGCCACTGCACGGAGATCGCGATCGACGACGCGTTGTTGTCGTAGTTCTTCTCCAGCAACGCCCTGTCGGAGTTCACGACGTTGACGACGTCGTAGAGGCCGGACGGCACGCGGGTGAGATCCAGCCACTGGAAGTCGACCTCGTGCTTGTAGTCGTCACCGGAACCGACGGAGATCCCGAACATCACGTCCACAGCGGACGGGTTGTGGTGTTCGCACATGTGCCCGTCCAGGCGGCCCGCCAGCTGTCCGGCGGGACTCTCCGGGTCGGCGGGCCGGTGGTCGAGGTCGTCGCGGACCGTGTACCGGTCACCGATGCAGAAGCCGTTCTTGCGGTCCGTCACGACGACACCGCCGTCGGGGGTGCGCAGCTGGAAGTACTCGAAGCTGAGCAGGTGCCAGTGCTCGTGCGTCGGCGCGGGCTCGTAGTACGCGCTGGAGCGGGTCTCGCGCCGCGCCTCGGCGAACGAGCCCGCGATCGAACCGTCCACACCGGACTGGATCGCCTGGCGGACCTTCATCGTGGGCACGTCGGTGCTGTCGCGGTGCGCGTGCAGCAACAACGGGCCGTCGCCGATGTTGTCGATCGAGGTGGTGAACCGCAGTCGGACCGCTTCGACCGGTCCGTCGCCGTACACGCACTTGCCCCGCGGTTCCGAGGCGTGTTCCACCGGACACACGTCCCAGGCGCGGCACGTGACCGGGCTGCCGGAGAAGCCGCCGGGGCAGCCGATGGGCGCCTGCCTCAGGTCGGGCAGCAGGGGCGACGGATCGGCCTGGACGTCCTGTGAGGAAACGAGGTTGACCGCGGTGATCGTGAGTGCGGCGATCACCGCGCCGATTCTGCGGGCCATGCGGTGTTCTCCTGAGTCGATGATCTCCTGGCGTCGCGCAGGAGCAGGTCCGTCACCGAGTTCGCGAGCTCGACGCTCGAGTTCCAGCTCGTGACGTTGGGGTAGACGTGGGCCGTGGTTGCGAGCAGCAGCCGGGTGCCGGGCACCTCGACGGCGGGGCGCTGGGACAGGTACCCGAGCGGGTACACCGGTTCGACGAACGGTGCCTTGAACACGCGCACCTCGTCGACGTCCTCCGGCGCGAGTCCTTCGTGGAGGTTCAGCAGCTGCTCGGTCCACCTCGCGGCGATGCTCGCGTCGTCCTCGAGGTAGAGCGCGGACTCGCGGTCGGTGTAGCGCATGACGTACACGAGGTGCCTGTCGCCGTACCGCTCGGTGCCGGTCAGCGGCGTCATCTCGATCACGCCGTCGAAGTCCGTGCCCGAGCGCAGCACCGGCGCCCAGTAGTGCCCGGACAACGGCTTGCGGAGGAAGAACAACGTGTTCACGACGCCCTGGTAGGGCAGTCGCACCTCGGGCAGCCGCCGCGCGAGGTCCTCGTCCGCGATGCCGCGCAACGCGGGCAGCGGCACGGTGGAGACGACGTGGTCCGCCTCGATCGTCTCGCCGTCGGCCAGCGTGACGAGCACCCGGTCCGGTGCGGTCTCCAGGCGGCCCACGGGCGCGGACGTGCGGACCTCGCCGCCGCCCGCCTCGATGGACGCGCGCAGGGCGTCGATCACGCTCTTGTAGCCGCCGGCGGGGTAGCCGCGCACGGAGTCGTTGCTCTCCCGGCCGAGCCGCTGCCACAGGTACAGCGCGGGCACGTCACCGAACGCCGAACCGAACTTGGCGCCGAACATCGGCGCGAGCAGCGTGCTCCAGACCTTGTCGCCGTACAGGCCGCGCAACCAGTCCTCGGTGCGCATCCGGTCGAGGTCCTTGCCCTTGCCGAGCCTGCGCAGCAGCAACGAGATCACGCCGAACCGGATCCGGTCGGCGAGGCTCAGCGGCGTGAACCGCAGCAGGTCCAGCGCGGAGTTGAACGAGCGGTGGACGCCGTCGACGACCATGCCCATCCGGGTGGGGCGCCAGCCGACGCCGTCCTTCAACCCCACCTCGCCGAGCAGGGCGAGCAGCGCGTCGTCGCTCGGCATCACGCAGTGGTAGAAGCGCTCCACCCACCGGTCCTGCGACGAGAAGAACGTGCCGAGGCCGCCGAGCTGGTCGCCGGCCTCGAGCAGCGTCACGGGCAGTCCTGCGCGGACGAGCCGGTGCGCGGTGGCGAGGCCGCAGATGCCTCCGCCGATGACGACGACGCGGGATGACATCAGAGCTTCCTGAACGGAACGGGCGCGAGCCGGTCACGCGTGAGCAACAGCAGGTACTGCCTCAGCGTCCGGCCGAGCTTGAGCTTGCTGGGGGTGGGCTTGCGGTCGTAGCGCAGCTTCAGCGGGATCTCGCTGACCACCGGCGCGCAGTGCCGCAGCTTCAGCAGCAGCTCGACCATGCAGGCGAACCCGCGTTCCTCGACCAGCCGCTCGCCCCAGTGCGCGGCGGCGCGGCGCAGCAGGCTCACCCGGTAGGCGCGGAACCCGCTGGTGAAGTCCTGCACGCCCTCGACCTTGAGCGCCCTGCGCAGCACGACGGTGGCGCCGCGGGACAGGAACCGGCGCCAGCGCGGCGCCGTCGAGTCGTCACCGCCGTCGACGAACCTGGAGCAGATCACGATGTCCGCGCCGGCCGCGATCTCCTTCAGCAGCGCGGGAATCACGCCGGGGTCGTGCGTGTCGTCGGCGTCCATCACGACCAGGACGTGGTCCGGCGCCGCTTCCGCGAGCACCGCCCTGAGTCCTGACTGGACGGCCTGGCCGAGGCCGAGGTTCTCCGGGTGGCGCACGAGGCGGACGTCGAGGCCGCGCACTCCGGCCACGCCGTCGCCGGTGCCGTCCGACGACCCGTCGTCGACCACCCAGACGGTGATCCGGCCGCCGAGCTCGACCTCGGCGGTGCGGCGCAGCAACCGCGGGAGCGCGGCCGCCTCGTTGTAGGCGGGCAGGACGACGTGCACGTGGGTCGTGTGCTGCACGACCACGGCGGGGTCCCCGGCAGAATGCCGGATCCCGTGTTCGTCGACTCTCACTCAATGCCCCCTCTTCGGTGGCTCGCGGTTGGTGGCGTGAATTATTGACACGGCGTGCTAAAGCTTTGATACGGCCCTGGGCGACTTCAGGGCAGCAACTATGTCGAAACCTCACCAACTGCGTTGGGCCGGAGACACCAAAGAGGGAATGTCGATAACCGAAGAGATGACTTTCTCGGCGCACATTCACTCTTACGGGTGGTTCCGTGGTCAAAACTCCTTCGATCGGATGATCTTCTAATGAGGCGATTCTCGGCGGTTGCCGTTCCAGCCGCACCCCTCCCGGCGCGGGAGGCTGATCCCGGACGCCCCGTCCACCCCGGCGTCAGACAGCCTGAGGGTCGCCGTGACCTGCTCAGCCGGGTGAACGCCGTCGCGGTGCTGCTGGTCCTCGTGGACTGCGTGACGCTCGTGGCGGTGTCCCTGCACCGCGACCTCGGCTGGGTCTGGGGCGGTGCGGTCGCGGCCGCGGTGCTCACGATCAGGGGATCCTGGCGCCTGTACCGCAGGCGTCTGTGGCTGTCGTGGCTGCAGGACCTGCCCCGGTCCGCGGCGAGCACGGCACTGGCGTTCGCGCTGCTCGCCGGCGTCGGCCTCCTCGGCGGCGCGGCGCAGCGGGACGTGGCCGCGGTGCAGTGGGCGATGATCACGTTCGCGCTGGTCATCGAGCCGGTCAGGTGGTTCGTGTTCGCGTTCGGCCGGTGGTGCCGCAGGCGGTTCGACCGCTGCGACCGCACGATCATCGTCGGCGCGGGCGAGGTGGGCGTGAACCTTGCGCGGACGATGCTGGAGCACCCGGAGTTCGGCCTGCGGCCCGTCGCGTTCGCCGACTCCGGCCCTGATCCCGACCGGCAGCCGCCGGTGCTGGAGATCGTCGACGGCGACCTCGCGGACGCCATCGTGCGGCTGCGGGCGGGCACCGTGGTGCTCGCGTTCTCCCACACCCGCGACTCACCGCTGGTCGACGCGGCCATCACGGCCCACCGGCTCGGCTGCTCGACTCTCGTCGTGCCGCGCATGTACGAGCTGCACCCTGACGGCCCCGGCATCGAACGGCTGCGCAGCTACCCGCTGATGCGCCTCGGCACCGCCCCGACCAGCAGGCCGACCTGGTGGATCAAGCGAGCCGCGGACCTCCTGCTCGCGGCGATCGCGCTCGTGGTGCTGTTGCCGCTGATCGGTCTGTGCGCGCTCGCGGTGCTGGTCGAGAGCGGCAGGCCGCTCTTCTTCCGCCAGGTCCGCGTCGGCATGGACGACCGCACGTTCGTCCTCTACAAGATCCGCAGCGTGCGGCAGTCCGGCGAGGACGACTCGCAGGTGAAGTGGTCGGTCGAGGGCGACTCGCGGGTCGGCCCGGTGGGCAGGTTCCTGCGCCGCACGTCGATCGACGAGCTGCCCCAGCTGTGGAACGTGCTGCGCGGCGACATGTGCGTGGTGGGGCCTCGCCCGGAACGCCCGGGTTTCGTTCGCGAGTTTTCGGCAATTCACGAGCTATATTGGGCTCGCCATCGCGTTCCGACCGGCCTGACAGGGCTCGCTCAGGTGCACGGGTTGCGAGGTGACACTTCAATCGCCGACAGGTCTCGATACGACAACTACTACATCGCGAATTGGTCGTTGTGGCTGGACCTGCGGATTCTCTTGATGACAGCAGGGGAGTTGTGTTGGCGCAGAAATCGCTGATCCGCCGATTCGCCGCTGTCGCGTTCGTACTCCTTTCGAGCGCGTGCACGGTCAGCGAGGCGACCGAGCCCATCGTCACCGGGCCGGTGCCGAAACCGCTGGCGCCGTGCGCGTGGTGGTACGGCATCGGCGACTCGCCGTCCTCGTGGGAGCTCAAGGCCGCCGCGAAGCACTACGACGTGGTGGTGCTGAACGCGTGGGAGACGGCGGCCATGCGCAAGCTCCACGAGCTGAACCCCAAGGTGAAGGTCCTGGTGTACAAGGACTTCTCCAGTGCCCGCAACTACGAGGGCGCGATCGTGGGCGGCCGGGACGCGAAGTACCTGCCCACCGGGGTCGGGTACTTCGCGGCGGAACAGCAGCACCCCGAGTGGTTCGCGATCGACACGACGGGGCAGCGCATCGAGTGGAACGGGTACCCGAAGCACTGGCAGATGGCGGTGTGGGACCCGGCCTACCAGAAGTCGTGGGCGGACGCCGTCGTCGCCGAGGTGCTCCGCGAGGGCTGGGACGGCGTGCTGGCGGACAACGACTTCAGCTCGCTCAAGTACTACTCGCCCGCGGTGATCGCGGGCACCGCCGACACGGCGGGGACCGACCGGCTGCTGCGCGACGGCCTCGACGGCATGCTCACGCTCGCCGGTGACGCCCTGGAGAAGTCCGGGAAGATGCTGGTGCCCAACGTGTCGGAGTCCCAGCTGACGCCGGGCCGGTGGTCGGCGCACTCCCGGTACGCGGGTGCGATGGAGGAGAACTTCGGCCTGCGCGGCGACGACGGCGCCGGCGAGCTGATCACGTTCCAGGGCAACCAGTTCAAGGAGCAGCGGGCTCAGGCCGCGCTCGGCGAGTCCTGGTTGCTGCTGGTCACGCACACCAAGTCGGAGCAGGAGGAGCGCGTCGGGTACGCGTCCGCCGCGCTGCTCGCGAGCCCTCACACGTGCTGGACGAGGGCCGATCCCGACTACAAGAACCCGTACTGGTCGCTGTACCAGGACGCGCGGCTCGGGGAGGCGGTCGAGACGGCCAACCGCCTCCCGAGCGGGGTGTGGAACCGCCGCTACAGCAACGGCTGGGTGGCGGTGAACCCCACGAAGACGTCCGTCCTGCTCACCCCGCCCGCGGGCCTGCGCACGCTGCGGGGTGAGCCGGTGCCGGCGCAGCTCGACCTGGCACCGGCGGACGCGGTCGTGTTCGTCAACGGCCCGAAGTGAGCTTGCGGTAGAGGTCGAGGTGCCGCCGCGCGCAGACCTCGGCGGTGAACCGCTCCCTGGCCCTGATCGCCAGCTTCTCGCCCGTGGCCGCGGGATCGGGGTCGGCGAACAGGTCGCGCAGCCGTGCCGCGAGGGCCGTCACGTCACCGGGACGCGGCAGGTCGGAGCCGGGAACGCCCAGCATGTCGGCCACGCCGCCGGTGTCCGTGGCGACCACCGGTTTGCCCGCCGCCATCGCTTCCGCGACCACGAGCGGCTGCTGCTCCATTGTGGACGGAAGCACCAGCGCGTCGTGCTCCAGCAGCAGTTCGGGGACGTCTGACCGGAACCCGAGGAACCGCACGCGGTCACCGAGGTTGCGGCGCGCCACCCGGCCTTCCGCCTGCATCCTCTGCGGACCGTCGCCCACGACGGTGAGCGTCGCGTCCTCCGGCATCGTGGTCTCCAGCGCGTCCAGCAGGGTGAGCAGACCTTTGCGCTCCACCAGCAGGCCGACGAACACCAGCTTGCGCACGGGCCCGGCCGGCGGGTTCGCGGCACCGACGTCGACGCAGTTGTCGATGTGGGTCATGCGGTGCGGCGGCACGTAGAGCCGGTCGCGCAGGAACCTGCCCATCTCCCTGGCGGGAACCACGGTCCGGTGCACGACACGGGCGACGGCGGCGTCCGCGGCGAGCACGGCACGGGTGTACGCCGATGGCGGTTCCGCACCGCGCACGCCGCGGAACCACGGCTCGTCCACGTCGTCGGGCACGCCGTGGTAGGTGTGCACGATCTTGGTGCCCGTGGTCGCGAGGCCCGCGCTCACCAGGCCGGACCGCCGGTCCTGGGCGTGCACGACGTCCGGCCGCCACGTCCTGAGCGCGGCCCGCGCCAGCCGTGCGGCGCGCACGTCCCCCTTGCGCGGTACGAGGATCTCCTCGAAGTACGGGTCGACCAGCTCGGCACTCCGGAGGGGTCGGGGGCCGAACACGCGCACCTCGGCGCTGTCGGTCTTGGCCAGCGCGGCGGCGAGGCGGACGGTGACGTCCACCGGCCCACCGCTGTCCTGGGTGAGCAGGTAGGCGATCCGTGTCATCGTGGTCCTCTCTGGGAGACCAGTTTCTCGGTGAGCGTCACGATCTGGTCGGTCATGCGGTCGCGGTCGAAGAGGGTCTCGGCACGCACCCGGCCGCGTTTTCCTTCGGCAGCCGCGAGTTCGGGGTCCGCGAGCCGGGTCGCAATCGCTTGCGCCAGTGCCGCGACGTCCTGAGCGGGCACGACCTCGCCCGCGTCGCCGATGCTCTGCCGCACGCCCTCGACGTCGAACGCGACGACCGGACGTCCGCAGGCCATGGCTTCCAGCGGCACCAACGCCATGCCCTCCGCACGTGACGGCAGGACCACGACGTCCGCCTGGACGTAGAACTCGGCCGGTGCGTCGCTGTGCCCGTGCCAGTGCACGTTCGGATGGTCGGTGGCGCGCAGTTCTCGGGCCATGGGTCCGTCGCCGACGAGGAGGAGCCGGGCGTCCGGGACCTTGCCGAGGATGTTGGGCCACGCCTGGAGCAGCAGGTCCTGGCCCTTCTGGTGGGCGATCCGGCCGACGCACACCGCGGTCGGGGTGTCGGACGGTTTGGGCTGTGGGGTGAGGCGCCGGGTGTCGACGCCGTTGCAGACGATCTCGGCTCTCGCGGTCACACCCGCGGTGCGGCCGGTTTCGAGCTCGTCGTCGCTGACGCACACGAGCAGGTGGGTCCAGCGGGACGCTCGTGCCTCCCAGACGCGGCAGGCGCGGCTCAGCAGGCCGTCCGCGACGCGGAACGACCACAGGTGCGGCTGGAACAGCGTCGGGGTGCGCCCGCGCAGCACGATCCTGGCGAGTCCGGCCTTGGAGCTGTGCAGGTGGACGGCATCTGGCTTGATGGTGCGCAGGGTTGTGCGGAGAGCGCGGAGTTCCAGGGCGGTGCGCGGGCCGGGGGAGCGGGTCGCGTGCCAGGCGTGCACCGGGATACCGGCTTCGCGTGCCCGTTCGGCGAGCCAGCCCGTTGGCGGACAGGCGATGCTGACGTCCCAGCCGCGTCGCTGCTGCGCCTTGGCCAGTTCGAGCACCACGACCGCGACCCCGGCTTCGACGGGCTGTGTCACGTGGACGACCTTCACGTCCGCTCCTTCAGTCCGATGAGGACGGTGCGGTTGAGCGGCAGCACGACCGCACAGTAGACGACGAGCACGGTCGCCCCGCTGACGACGAGACTCACGACGGTGTCGCTCTCGGGCAGGAACCGGTTGACGCCCAGGCTGACCAGTCCGCCGGCGACGACCGTGACGGCCGCGCGGGCGGGTTGGGAGGACGCGAGACCGTTGCGGACGAGCACCAGCCAGGTGATCGGCACCAGCAGCCACACGACGGTGACCTGCGTGACGGCGACCGCGGTGGGGCCGTGCCGGGTGGTGAACACCAGCGCGGTCAGCAGTGCGGCGAGGTGGGCGGCCTCGAGGGCGAGGTACTGCCGCGCGTGCCCGGCGGCCCTGATCACCTGGTACCAGACGTGCAGCAGGCTCAGCCCGAGCCCGTAGCCGCACAGCAGCACGAGGATCCGTGCCGCGTCCGCCCACTGCTCACCGAGCACGACGATGCCGTCCGCCCTGAGCGCGACCGCGAGGTACAGCCCGCCGGTGATCACCAGCGTCGCCACGGTGAACCGGCCCGCCGTCTCCGGGAGCTGCGTTCTCCGTCCACTTCGGACCAGTTGGGCGCAGATCGGGAACAGCACACCGCCCAGCACGACCGCGATCATGATGTACGGCACCCACGCGATCCGGAACGCGAGCGAGTACCCGCCCACCGCCTCGGGCCCGAGCACGTGCCCGAGCGCGAGGTAGTCGACGTTGATCAGCATCACCGCGATCAGCGCACCGGGCCCGACGACCGCGATCCACGCCGCCGCCTCCTTCGCGGCCCGGCGGTCCCAGACCGGCCGGATCCGCGCGCCGGCGATCACCGCGAGCACCGGTTGCGCGACGGCCGTGCAGAGCAGCCCCAGCACCACCGCCGTGGGGCCTGTGTGGTGGGCTGCCAGCGTCACGGTGACCACGGCACCGAGCACCATGCCGCCGGCGTCGGGCAGCATGCGGCGCTGGAAGTCGAGGTCGCGGTGCATCAACGCCATCTGCACCCCGCCCGCCGCCGTGAACGGCAACGTGAGCGCCGCGAGCCGCAGCAGCCCCTCGGGCGCGCCCAGGACGGCGGCGATCGGGCCCGCTGCCGCTGCCAGCGCCGCGGCCAGGACGGCACCGGTCGCGACGCTCATGGTGAGCACGGTGCCCGCCGTGCGCAGCGGGTCGAGCTCGGTGCGGCTGACGATGTCGTAGACGCCCATCGCCTGCACGACCTGGCCGATGTTGACCACCGACACCACCAGCGCCACCGCACCGAGGTCGGTCTCCGTGAGGAACAGGGCGAGTGCCAGCGTCACGACGATCTGGCTGCTCTTGCTCACCAGGTTGACCGCGAAGAGCCACAACGAACCCCGCACCGCCACGTCCGTCATGCGCGGCGCCCGGTGAGCCTGATCGCGAACACGACGAGCACACCCCACGCCGCGACGACGGCGAGCCCGTCCAGCGTGACGCTCGCCCGCGCCCCGAGCAGCTCCTTGACCGCCGTGTCGACGAAGTACAGGTGCGCGAAGGGGACTGTGACGAGAAGTGTCGCGGCGGCGGCCAGCTTCCAGTGACGTTCCTTCCGATTACGCCAGCAGGTGACAGCCAGTGCGACGAGGGCAGGCACCGCGATCAGCACGTCGCCCGGCTGGTGCACGAGCGCCACCACGACCCCGAGGCACGTGAGAACGTCCGCGGCCTCGCTGCTGGTGCGGTCGAGCCTGCGCACGAGCACGGCCGTGACCGTGAGAACCCCCACCAGCGCCACCAGTTCGGCCGCGGGCGGCAACCACCCGGTCGTCCGGAAGAACACGGCGGGCAGGTCGACCCGTTGCGCGGTCAGGGAGTCGACCGCGCCGTACCCGGTGTGGCTCGCGTGGGCGAGGTTGCGGGAGATCACGTCGAGGAACTCCCCGACACTGGTCTCGAGGACGAGGACCGCCACCACGGGAAGGCTGGCCGCGGCGGCGATCGCGGTGCCGGCGAGGGCGACCTTCCGATCGCCCCTGATGAAGATGAGCAACGCCAGCGGCAACCCGAACTGCGGCTTGAGCCAGGCCAGCGCCAACGCCGCCGAGGCCCACCAAGGACTCCTGGCCCGCAACAGCAACGCCCCGGCCGCCCCGACCGCGATCAACGGGTTGACCTGCCCGACGTACATCTGCGCCTTGCCGACCTGACTGGTCACCAGCAACGTGGCCACCACGACGGTCCCGGCGACGAGCGGCAACCCGGCCCGCCCGGCGGCCATCGTCGCGAGGACGATGAGCAGCACCAGGCACGCCAGCGCGAACGCCACCGCGCCGACCCGGTAGCCGGGCAGCGCGAACGGCAGGTGCAGCACGAGGTGGTAGGGCTGGTAGAGGTTGAAGTTCTGGCGCACGGGCCAGTGCGCGAACATCACGGCGGGGTCGTACGGGTTGCCGCCGGCGAGGAACTCTCGGATGGGGAAGTAGAGCGCGTCCCGGAAGTCCTGCATGCGTTCTTCTGGCAGGTTCTGCGGGGTGGGGAGGGGCGCTTCCCAGGACGGGCGCAGCGCGCGGATCGCGCTGAGGGTGCCGGCCAGGGCGACGAGTGCGGTCAGGACGGTCTTGGCGAGGGCGGACCGGTTGGTCGTGGTGATCACGCCGCCACCACCGTCGTGGAGGCGCTCGGTGACTCGGGACGCGTCGTCGTGCCGATGTCGCCAGCACCACCGAAGCGGCCACTGGGCGTGTCGGGTCGCGCCGCCGTCCCGCTCACACCCGCGTCGCCGAGCCCGCCACCATCACGCGGGCCGGGCCGCATCGTCGTCCCCCTCACGCCAGCACCACCGCCACCAACACCGAAGACGCCGGCAACACCGCCAGCACCGTCGCCAGATCACCCCGCCGGTCGTTCCCCGCCACCGCGATCACCGCGGTCCCCTCCGCGGGTTCCGAGGCCTTGTCCGGCAACGTCCGCGCCAGCTCCTCCGCGCGTTCCGCCAGCCACGGGCTGACCGCCAGCACCTTCACCGGCCGCGCCGCCGCCACGCACAACGCCGTCAGCCGCTCGGCCAGGCCGGGGTCGTCGTCGCGTGCGACCACCACCGGGTGGCTGATGCCCGCGGCCGCGAGGGCGGTGCGGACGTTGTTGCCGCGCAGGCGTCGCAGCGCTGCCACGGCCACGCCCGCGATCACCGCGGCGGCCAGGGCCAGGCCGGTGGCGAGGCGCCAGTCCGGTGACACCCGCGCGGTCTCGGGCTGGTCGTCCACCAGACGGAACCTGGCGGCGGGGGCGAGGAGGTCGGCCTCGATCACCGCTTTCGCCACGGCCGACACCGCCCAGGACGCGTGCTCCGAGGTGTCCGCGCGCACCGAGATCCGGGCGACGCCCGACGCCGGCACCAGTTCCACGGCGATGGCGTCGGCCAGGCGGTCCGGGGTCGTGCCCGCCGCCTTGGCGGCCACGTCCAGGACCGACGGGCTGCGGACCAGCTGCACCACCGCCGGTGCGGCCAGCGAGGTGACCTCGCCGAACTGGGCGCTGTCCGGTGTGGACGGTGTGGCCAGCAGGGTGAGCCTGCCCTCGCTCACCCCGTCGCGCATCGAGACCGCCAGCAGCACGAGCGTGCCGACGGCAACGGCGGCCAGCACGCCCTCCACAAGAGCTCTGGGAACCTTCATCGTCCCTCCAGGACGGTGCGAAGCAGTTCGTCGTAGGACTTCATCAACGCGTGCGAGTCGGCGCTGCCGCAATGTGACGCGGCGACCGAACGCGCGACCGGCGAGTAGAGCAGGCTGCGCAACGCGCGAGCGGTCTGCTCGGGGCTGCGGCGCGGCACCAGGACACCGCCACCGCCGGACAGCACCTCGCGCACACCGTCCACATCGGACGCGACCACGGGACGACCGGCGGCCAGCGACTCCAGCAGTGCGATCGGCATGCCCTCCCAGTCGCTGGTGAGCACGGTGACGTCCGCCGCCTCCAGCAGGTCGCGCACGTCGGTGCGGGTGCCGAGAAACCGGACGCGGTCGACGCCGCGGGCTTCCAACGCGCCACGCAGGCTGCCGTCGCCGGCCAGCCACAGCTCGGCGTCACCTGGGACGAGAGCCCACGCGTCGAGCAGGACGTCGTGCCGTTTCTGCGGTTCCAGCCGGGCTGGGCACAACGCGACGGGCACGTCCGGCCGCACACCGAGCGCGGCGCGCACCGAAGCGCGGTCAACCGAAGGCGCCGTCGGGAAGACCGCGTTCGGGATCACCACCACCGACTCCAGCCCGGCGTCGTGCAGCCGCGACGCAGCGGCGGAGGCCACGGTGACGACAACGGACGACACGCGGGAAAGCACCCTGACGGCACCGGCGACATCAGCGTCGGCCACCCCGTGGAACACCGTGACCAGCGGTCGCCGCGGTGCCGCGATCCGAGCAGTCAGGCTCGCGGACACGTTGTGCGCCAACACGACATCCGGCTGAAACCGGCGCACGGCCGAACGCGTCGCCCACGCCGCACGCAGCACTCCGGTCAAAGACCGGCGCGCCACCGGTACGTCGAACACGGGCAAACCGGCGTCGCGCAACGCATCGGCGCGGAAACCGCCACCGCTGGCCACGGCGGACTCCCAGCCGACGTCACCGCCCGCGAGCGCCATCCCGGCGACGAGCGACTCCGCACCGCCCGCGCCCATCTCGCTGATCACGTGGAGAACGCGCACGGTCGGCGCTCCTTTCGCGTTCGGTGCTCGATCGCGACGGCGAGGGCGACGAGCGACCACAGGGGCAGGTAGTACTGCTCGGACAGGAAGATCGAGGCGACCAGCGCGGCGATCAGCGCCGCCTGCACGGCCACGGCCTCACGACGACCCCCCGCACGCAACGCCCGTTCCGAAGCGACGAACCCGATCGCGACGAACCCGATCAGCAACGCGAAGCCCGGCAGCCCGAGCTCCGCGGCGACCTCCAGGAACAGGTTGTGCGCCACCGGGGTCTGCTCGTCGACCTCCGCGTTGTGCGACGCCGCCGCGTACTGCTGGCGGAAGCCACCGGGCCCGACGCCGAGCACCGGTGAGTCGGACAGCATCCGCGCCGCCGCCTGCCAGCGCAGCATCCTGGTGTCGGCGTTGGTGCCCGCGATGTGGCTCTTCTCCTGCAACGCCCGCGACAGCTCCGCGTGAGCCGCCTGCGCGAACACCAGCGCCGCCACCCCCGTCACGGCCGCGGTGACGACCACCGCGCGGACCGGCAGGCCCCGCCGCGCGACCAGCCACACCAGCGCGCAGCCCAGCGCGATCCCGCCGCCGCGCGAGAACGTGGCCGCCGTCCCCGCCACCAACACCGCGCCCAGCAACAACAACACCACCCGCGACCGGCCCTTCGCCGGGATCGCGACCAGCAACGGCAGCGCCGCCACGAGGAAGAACGCGAGGTCGTTGGGGTCCTCCAGCGGCCCGGTGGCGCGCAACGAACCACCGACGAGGCTCAGCAACCCGCCAGCCGCGGCCACGACCGCCCCCGCGACGGCCGCGGCGAGCAGCGCCCGCACCGGCACCTCGCGCGCGGCCACGTCGGCGAGCACCACCGTGATCACCAGGAACGGCACCCACCGCACCAGGTACTCCAGGGTGAACGGCTCGGCCTCGTGCACCGCCGACGTGGTGAGCAGCACGACCGCGAGCAGCGCGACCACCAGGTGCAGTGGATGCGGCGCGGGCAGTCTCCGTTGCCGGACCAGCGACACGAGCCACACGCCGATCAGCGCGGCGGGCATGACCTTGGCCAGCTGACCGTGCACCTGCAGCAGGTAGCCCTCCAGCGGGGCCAGCGCGACCGTCCCGCAGGCGAGGACACGGGTCAGCCACATGCGACCGGATCCCGTTCCGGCAGAACGGAAGCCGCGAGACGGGCCACGTGCTCACCGGTGCCGACGACGTCGAAGTGCTGACGCAGCGACGACAGCACCCAGCCCAGCAGCTCCACCTTCTCCCGTCCCGGCACCGCCATGCCGGGGAAGAACTCCATGCCGGGCGCCTCGGCACCCGAGAGCACGTCCGTGGGGTGCAGCAACAACGACGGTGCGATCCCGGTGGCCAGGCACAACCGCAGCGCCGTGCGGAAGTACCCGCGGGCGAGCCGGGGCGAGATCTGGTGCAGCTGCAACAGGTACGCGCCGTGGATCGGCACCCTCAGCAGCGGCATGGTGGTGACCGGCAGTTCGACCAGACCGTTGCCGCGCCAGCGGTACGCGCTGTTCGGGGCCTTCACCTTGCCGAACCCGCCGAACAGGTCGGCCCCGCCGTCGGTCGAGCCCGCGGTGCGGTTGTGGTAGGCGCGGGCCAGCGGGCCGATCCAGGTGGGCAGAACACTGGCGTCGTAACGGTATCCGCGCCGGTCGAGCACGTCGAGCAGCTGCGGCGTGACGCTGTAGCCGGGGCCGCGGAACCCGACCGGCCGCGGTGCCCCGGCGGCCACGATCGCCTCTTCCGCGCGCGTCACCTCGGCTTCGAGCTCGGCCTCGGAGAACCTGTGCAGCCACGGCTGGTGCCAGAACGAGTGGTTCGCGACCTCGTGCCCGGCCGCGGTGACAGCCGCGACGGCGTGAGCGCCGTCGTCGCGTTCCGCATCCGCTCCGACGACGAAAACCGTTGTGGTCAACCGGTGTTCGCCGAACACGTCGAGCAGCCGGGGCACCGCCGACGGCAGGAAGCTCGGTCTGCTCTCCCACCTCGGGTCGCCGTGCGTCCTGAGGTACGCCCAGAGGTTGTCGAGGTCCAGCGACACGCTGGCGACGGGCTTCACCGCCCGGCTCCGGCCGCGACCAGGTCCGGCGCGGGCTTCGTCACGGACCCGAGCACCAGCACGCCACCCACCACGAGCAGCCCGCCCAGGGCGACCCACCACTCCCGTCCCGGCGTGATCTGGTCGCCCATCAGCGCGAGGCCCGCGATCGAGCCGATCACCACGGTCGTCGCGTCCATCGACGCCACCGCGGACGTGGCCGAGACCCGCTGCAACGCCGTCGCGATGCAGGCCTGGCCGACGAACGCGGCGATCACCATGAGCCAGGTCAGCGGGTGCAGCAGGATCTCGAGGAGCGGCTTGCCCGCCACGTTCCGGGCGGCTACCGCGACCACCGCGAACGCGATGCCCGCCAGCACCGGCGTCGCCGCCTTCCACGTGCGCGCCAGCGGAAGCACCGCGAGCGTCAGCAGCCCCAGCACGACCAGCGCCGGCACCAGCGGCAGCTCGCGCGCCGTCGACGGCGCCGCCGCACCCGTGAGCAGCAGGATGCCGCACGCCATCACCAGCAGCACCGCGATCTCGACGCGCCGGACCCGCCAGCCGAGCGCCAGCACGCCGATCACGGTCGCGAGCCCGACCGCGCACGAGGAACCGGCCTGCACCAGGTAGAGCGGCAGTTCCTCGCGGGCGAGGAACGCGAACCCGAAACCGCCGCACTGGCAGCTGAAACCCAGCAGGTACAACCGATCGACGGCCAGGCGGGCGAGCAGACCCAGCCCGGCGCCGGGACGTTCGTCGGCCCTGCGCGCGGCGACCGTCTGCGCGACTATCCCCAGTCCGTACAGCACAGTGGACACAGCAAGCGCCAGATGACCGGACACGCGGGACTCTCCGTAGGTTTCGGCGAAACACGCGTCGGCGCGCGCCTCAGACTCAGATGACCGCGCACCCTATGACACGCCTGTGCCGCAACACTTTCGAGCGATATCCCACGCAACGCTTTCGGGTGAACGTCAGCGTGATCTCCCCCGTTTTGCCCGAATCGATGAAGTACCTTGCCGCGGTGCGGGAAACGAACACGGTGACGATCGTCTGCGGCACCAGGCCCGAACTGATCAAACTGGCACCGCTCGTCGAACACTTCGGCAGCGCGTGCACCATGATCTACACCGGCCAGCACTACGACCGTTCGATGTACTCGCTCATCCGCCGTGATGTGCCGGAACCGGGCGGCTTCCACGAGCTGCGCCTCGGCGGCCTGCGCCGGGGCGGCCAGCTGGGCCGTGCGGTCGCGGCGGTGGACGAGGTGCTGGCCGCGGAACGCCCGGGAGCCGTCATCGTCCAGGGCGACACGACCTCCGCACTGGCGGGAGCGCTTGCGGCCAACGCCTGCGACGTGCCGCTGGTGCACGTGGAGGCGGGCCTGCGCAGCTACGACCGCGCCATGCCGGAGGAACACAACCGCGTGCTCATCGACCACCTCGCAGACCTGTGCTGCGCGCCGACGTCGTTGAACCGCCACAACCTCCTCGCCGAGGGCATCGCGGACGCCCGCATCGTGGTCACCGGCAACACCGTCGTCGAGGCCCTGGCACACGCCCTGCCGTCAGCCGACGAGGAAAGCGCGGCACTGTCGGGCTTCGGCCTGACCGGCGACCGCTACGTGCTGGCGACGATCCACCGCCCGGAGAACGTGGACGACGCGGACAACCTGGAAACGATCCTGCGCGAACTGGGCCGCCTGCCGCTCCCGGTGGTGCTGCCCCTGCACCCGCGGACCGCGCAACGCATCGCCGCGTTCGGGCTTTCCGGTCTGCTGCACGGGTTGCGCGTGATCGAACCCCAGCCGTACCGGACCTTCCTCGCCCTGGCGCACGGTTCCGCGGTGATCGTGTCGGACTCCGGCGGCATCCAGGAGGAGGTGAGTGTGCTGAAGCGACCGGTGGTCGTCGTCCGGCGGACTACCGAGCGGCCGGAGATCGAGGGCACGTTCGGAACGCTCGTCCCTCCCGGGCCGTTGGTCGGTGCTGCGGTGCTGCCGTGGCTCGAGGACGTTTCCGGCCATCGGGCCGCGTTGCGAGAGATCGCGTCGCCGTACGGGACGGGGTCGCCGTCGGAGCTGATCGCGTCGGCGGTGCGGGCGATGCTGGCGCCGGTGGGGGAGCCGGTGGCGGCGGGGATCTAACGCTTGCGCTTCGGCTCGCGAATGCTGTTCAAAGCGTCCTCGAACTGCTGCACGAGCGGGTTGTTCTTGCCGAGACTGTTGCGCATGCGGATGAGCGAGCGAAGCAGGGTGCTCGTTGCCAGTCGCGGGTTCCCGGCCGCTGCGGTCCACACGGCCAGCGGAATCTTGGTCATGACTGTGAGCTTGTCGTACGGGCCGCGTTGGATGGTCATCTGTTCGACGGCGAACGCGTTCAAGTCACGTGCGGCCGCGAATTTTCCCGCATGACCGAGCGTGACGGCGTAGGCGGCCTGGAGCTGCACCGTGCGCAGATCCAGTGCGCCGACTTCGGTGGTGGAAATGGCTATCACGTCGAGATGGATCGGTATCGCCTCGGCGAACCGGCCGAGCTGTGCGAGGACCAGCGCGAGGCGACTGCGAGACTGGAGCACGCGCTCGTGGTGAGGGCCGAGCACGCGTGTCCGAACGGGCAGCAGGTCCTCGAAGAGCTGGCGGGCGAGGTCGAGCTCACCCAGCCTGAGATGTGTGGAGGCCAGATCGTGGCGCGTGTGCAGGGTGTCGGGGTGGTCGGCGCCCAGCACCCTCGTCTGTGCTTCCACCAACTCGGAGAGCATTACCTTGTGGGCTTGTGACGGGGTGAAGAGGTAGGCCCAGCGCGCTAGGCCGTGTCGTGCTCGGAGCATCTGCTCGTTCTCGGGACCGAGAACCGGCGTCATGTCGCGGACGAGCGCCTTCAACTGTTTGATCGCGGTCTCCACGTCGCCCATTTCCCCGTGCAGGAACGCACCGTCGTAGCGCAGATCGAAGCTTCGTGGATCAGCCGGGAGATGCTCGGCAGCGGCCAGAGCGTGGCTGCGGAGCTGTTTCCATGCAGCCATCTTCTGCATGTCGAGGGGAAGTTCCGGCAGCACGGCGGCGACCAGATCGCGGGCTTGGACGGCGTGGTCGAGGTTCTCGCCGAGCCGATGCCGCGTGACGGCCTGGATCAACCGGTGCACGGTGATCGTGCCCTCCGCTCCCCGCGTCACCAGGCTGTGCGAGAGCAGTTCCCCGATGGCTCGGGTCAACGCCAACTCGTCGTCTATCAACTGCCGCAGCACAGAGACCGGGATCGAGTCCGGGGCGAAGTAGGCGATCGTGTCGAGCACCAACCGGGCAGACGCCGACATCTTCTCGATGGCCAAGACCCAGGTGGTGGCAACGGTGTGCGGGTAGTCGTCCGGCTGCCCGTCCGCGTGCAGCTCAGCACTCCGGTCCTGGTAGAACCGCAGGTAGGTAGCGAGGTCGATCCCGTTCGCCGCGGTGAAGGACGCGGCCTGGGTCAGCGCCAGGGGAAGTCCGTCCAGTTCGGCGGCCAGCTTGGAAGCGGCCTCGGCGTCCGGGTCCAGCGACATCGCCGAGAGCAGCTCCACGGCGGCGTCCGTGTCGAGCGGGGCGATGGGGTGGACGGCGGCGGGGTTGGGCCAGCGGCCGGCCTGGCTGGTGACGAGGACGTGGCCGTTTCCCTTGGCGGGGAACAGACCTCGCAGCGCGGCGGCGTCCGGGAGGTTGTCGAGGACGAGCAGCCAGGGTCGCTTCTGCTCCGACAGCCAGGCATTCGCGCGCTGCACAGCGTCCCGGACCAGTTTGGCCTCCGCCGGGGAGTGGACCAGTTCGAGCAGGCTGCGGTACTCGCCGTCGACCGTGGTCGGGTCCTCGGCGCGGACCCACCAGACCACGCCGTAGTCGTCGAGGTGGCGCTGGGCGTAGGCGCGGGCCAGGCTGGTCTTGCCGACGCCTCCCATGCCGGTGAGGATCTGGATCACGGGGGTGCGGCTCTTGCGCTGGGCGGTGAACGCCGCGCGCAGGTCGGTGAGTTCCTGCTCACGGCCGACGACTTCCGCCATGCCCGCGATCTGCGGGGACACCACCCCGGAGGAGGAACGGACCTCCGACGGGGTCCAGGCGGGCAGCTCCGGTTCCTGTCCGAGTGGAATTTCGGGCAGCTCGGGCTTTCCCAGCAGGAAGCGGAGGAGGTCCTCCGCGCCGGGCAGGGTGAAGTCCTCGACGACGTACACCGTCGTCGTGGCCGGGGCGAGGAAGTCGGGGACGCCGCCGGCGGACTGCCCTGGCACCACCACCGGCACGAACTTCTGCAGGTCCTGCTGGGCGTCGTAGAAGGCGTCACGGATCAGCCGCGCCTCCCACTGCACGCCCCGCCCGACCTCCGGCGAGGTCCGGCTCTCCGCGCGCAGCTTGTACTGCTCGGAGGCCACGCACAGCACCACGTCCGCTTCCCGGATCCGGTCGGCCATCCACAGCGACCAGTCCTGGCGCTGACCGGCGGCGACCTGGTCGAACACCGCGTCGACACCGTTGGCGCGCAGGAACGCCCACAACTCCCGCACCACAGCACGGTGTTCATCGGACTCCTGTGCGTAGGAGATGAACACGCGCCGTGCCATTCGCCACCCCAATCTCTGCCGGTCACCTGGTCATCGCGCGGCCACGCGGATGTGTTGCACGCGGCCGTCCGACCCCGTCCGACTTCGTCCGACCAGTCTTCCGATCACGGCCGCGGCGGGCGAGCGTGGACGCCGTTGTTGTTGATCTACTGGGAGGAGCGGACCCGTGAAGCGTTTCGCACAGCTGGCCGGTGAGCGGCTCGTCGGACTCGTGCTGCCGAAGATCGATGCCGGTGCCTGCGTGCCGGAGAACGGGCAGTGTTGCAAGAAGGGTTACCGCTTCAACTGCAACGGCATCTGCTCGTCGAAGAGCAGCAGCTGCAAGTGACACCACGGGGTGCCGGCGAGCGCGTCTCGCCGGCACCCCCGCACTCTTGCCGGAGGCCGAAGTGCTCGACCTGTTCGCTCGTGTGCTGCTCGCCGTGGTGTTCGTCGCCGCGCTCACCGGCAAGGTGCGGACCCGGCAGGCGTTGGCCGAGTTCCGCGACTCGATCACCGCTCTCGCACCGCGGCTGCCCGCGCAGCCGGTCGCCGTGGCGGTCCTCGCGGGCGAGGCCGTCGCCGTCGTGCTGCTCGCCGTTCCCGGTACCCGGCTCGGCTACGCGGCCGTCCTGACTCTGCTCGCGGTGTTCTGCGGAGTGATCGTGCGAGCGATCACCAGCAGGCAGAACGTGCGCTGCAAGTGTTTCGGTGCCGGTGGCGACGTGCTGGGGCCCAAGCACCTCGTGCGCAACGGGTCGCTGGCCGCCGTGGCCGTCGCCGGTGCGTTCGTGCCGACACCCGTGTCCTGGGAGGAACCGTTGACCCTGCTCACGATTGCCGTCGTGCTGCTCGCCGTCGTCGTGGCGCTGCACGTGCTGTTCACGTTCGGGCTGGTCACCAGGGTCCGGGAGCTCCAGGAACGCTCCGGCCCGCCGCGCAACACCAATCTCCCGCAGCCCGGCACGGTGATCCGTCCGTTCGAGGTCACCGGCACCGATGGTCTCCCGTTCACCGAGGCCGACCTCGACGGGCCGGTGCAGGTCGGGTTCTTCTCCGTCGGGTGCGGGCCGTGCCGGACGCTCACCGACGCGTTGCTCGCCGACCCGCCCGCCGCCCGGTTCGTGTCCGTTGTGGACGGTGATCCGAGCGATCCCGAGGCGACGGCACGGCTGGTCGAGAAGGTCGGCCCGCTCGGTCGCGTGGCCGTGGTCGGCACCGACGACCCGATCCTGTCGGCGTTCGAGGTCATGGCGTTCCCGACGTTGCTCTACACCCACGGCGGTGTGGTGACGGCTTCCGGGATCAAGCTCAGCGACTTCGCCGGCGTCCCGGCACCGGTGGCGTGATCCGCAACGCCGGGGCGGCGCTGGCGCTGCCCTTCCGCGCCGCACCGGTGATCGCCGGGGTGACCCTCGCGCTCACCGTGCTCGCGGGTGCCGCGCCGGCGGCCGGTGCCTGGTTGACGATGCTGCTGGTCGACGAGCTCACGTCCGGCACGGCGAGTCCCGGGCGGGCGGCGTTCCTCGCGGTGGCGTCCGCACTGGTCGGCGGGCTCGCGATCGCGTTGCTCTACCTCTGCGGGTATCTCGGGGAGGTGGTGCGGCAACGGGTCGCGCTGACCGTGGAGAGCAACCTGTTCCGCCGCATCGCGACGCTGCCAGGGCTCGCGCGGATCGAGGATCCCGTGTTCCACGACCGGCTGCGGCTCGCGGAGGAGGCGGCGCAGGAGGCTCCCGGCACGATCTCGCAGTTCGTCCAGGAGCTGGTCCGTTCGGTCGTGCTGCTGGCGAGTTTCTCCGGCGCGTTGCTGGTGGTGTGGCCGCCGATGACGTTGCTGCTGCTGGCATCGGTGGTGACCGCTGTGGTCGCCCGGCTGGCGACGGCGCGGCGGGAGGCCGCGACGGAGGAAGCGTGGGTGGCGACGGACCGGAGGCGGCTGTTCTACCGGGCGCTGCTCACGGATGTGCGGGCGGCCAAGGAGATCCGGCTGTTCGGCCTGGGAGAGTTGTTGCACACCAGGATGGTCGGCTCACTCGCGACGGTCTCCGGTGCACGGCTCGCGGCACAGCGCAGGGGCACCGTCGTGCAGAGCGCGCTGGCGTTGCTCAGTGCCGTGGTGGCCGGCGCGGGCACGGTCGTGGTGGCGCTCAACGTCGCGGCGGGGCGGTCGTCCGTCGGTGACCTGGTGCTGTTCACGGGGGCGGTCGCCGGAGTCCAGACCGGGTTGTCCGGCGTCGTGCTCCAGCTCGGCGAGGCCGGGCGCGCGGTGCGGTTGTTCGGTCACTACCTCGACGTCGTCGGCACGCACGACGACCTGCCCGCCGGCACGGGCGCACCCTCGGAAACGGCGGCGATCGAGCTGCGGGACGTCTGGTTCCGGTACTCGGACGACGGTCCGTGGGTCCTGCGCGGTGTGAACCTGACGATCCCCGCGGGCGTGGCCGTCGGGCTGGTCGGGGTCAACGGGGCCGGCAAGAGCACGCTGGTGAAGCTGCTGTGCCGGTTCTACGACCCGCAGCGGGGCTCGATCACGTGGAACGGCGTGGACCTCCGCGAGCTGGACGTCGCGCTGCTGCGCAGGCGGATCGGCGTGGTGTTCCAGGAGTTCATGGCGTACGACCTGACCGCGGCGGAGAACATCGGCATCGGGCAACCGGACCAGCTCGGTGACAGAGCGCGGATCGTCGAGGCGGCACGGACGGCCCGCGTCGCCGACGTGCTGGAAGCGTTGCCGCACGGGTACGACACGGTGCTGTCCAGGACCCACGCGGACGAGGAACGGACGGGCGTGACGTTGTCCGGCGGGCAGTGGCAGCGCGTCGCTCTGGCGCGGTGCCTGATGCGCACCGACGCGGACCTGATGATCCTCGACGAACCGACGTCCGGACTGGACGCCGAAGGGGAGCAACGGGTGCACGAGACGGTGAGACGGCACGCGCAGGGCCGGACGCGGTTGCTGATCTCCCACCGGATGGCCGCGCTGCGCGGTGCCGACCTCATCGTCACCCTGGCCGGCGGGCGGATCGCCGAGCAGGGTGACCACGACGAACTGATGGACGCCGGTGGCGAGTACGCCCGCCTGTTCCGGCTCCAGGCCGACGGCTACCAGGACGTGAGGATCAGCTGATGTGGATCAGGGTCACCGTGCGGGGCAACAGCATGTCGCCGACTCTGCACGACGGTCAGAAGCTCTTGGCGCGCAAGCTCTTCCGCGACCCGCACCGCCACGAGGTGATCGTGTTCCGGGTGCCCGACCCCGAACTGCCGCACCGGGTCAAGAGGGTGGCGGCCGTCGCAGGAGACCCGGTGCCGGAGTGGCTCGCACCGACGTTGCCCGACGTGGCACGAGTACCAGAAGGGTTCGTCGTGGTGGTGGGGGACAACCCGCGTTCACAAGACTCCCGTCAGCTCGGCTTGATCGACTGCGGCGACGTCGTGGGTGCAGTGCGCGGCAGGTGAACGCTTGCACGCCGCGACCCATCGCAGCCTCCAGCGCGCGATGTCGCCGCCGCACGCCCGCACGATCGCCAGAACCGTGTCCAGCCGGGGAAACCGGCGGCCGGTCAACGCGTCGTGCAACGTGCTGCGGGCACAGCCGGTGCGCCGTGCCAGTTCCCGATAGGACATGCCGACCAGCAGCCGCAGCTCGTCCAGGTCGTGGCCGAGTTCTGCCTTGCCCCCTGCGGTCATTCAGACTCCCGGTGTTGTCGGTCCTCCGTTCCTCTCCTCTTCAGCCCACCTGCATGGTTACCCGAGGCCGTCGGAATTCGCCACCGTGCTGGTCACGGCCTTCTCCGAACGTCGGCGCGTCAGCACCAGCGGCCCGTCCGCGGTGATCGCGACGGTGTGTTCCGAGTGCGCCGTGCGCGAGCCGTCGGCCGACCGCAGCGTCCAGCCGTCCTCGTCAAAGATGATCTTGTCGGTGGTCGCGGCGAGCCACGGCTCGATCGCGATGGTGAGGCCCGGCTTGAGCTTCATGCCGTGGCCGCGCCTGCCGTTGTTCGCCACGTGCGGCGCCTCGTGCATGGTGCGGCCGAGCCCGTGCCCGCCGAACTCCAGGTTGCACGTGTAGCCGAAGTCCGCCGCCACCTCACCGATCGACGCGGAGATGTCGCCGAGGCGGTTGCCGACGCGCGCGGCCTCGATCGCGGCCTCCAGGGCGACCTCGGTGGCGCGGATCAGGCGCTGGTCCTCCTCACGTGGCGTGCCGACGATGATCGACACCGCCGAGTCCGCCACCCAGCCGTCGATGCCGACGGCGATGTCCATGGTCAGCAGGTCGCCGTCCCGCAGGACGTAGCTCTTGGGCAGGCCGTGCAGCACCGCGTCGTTGACCGACAGGCAGATGACGTTGCGGAACGGGCCGCGGCCGAACGACGGCGAGTAGTCCCAGTAGCACGACACCGCGCCGCGCTCCTCGATCATGCGGCGCGCGTGCAGTTCGAGATCGAGCAGGTTGACGCCGACCGCCGCTCTCGTGGAGAGCTCGTCGAGCACCTCCGCGATGAACTGACCGGTGACGTGCATGCGCGCGATCTCCGCGGGCGACTTGAGCTCGATCAACGTGTTCCTCCGTGTGCTGGTTCCGGTATAACTATACCGGCGTCGCGGAGACGGCTGAACAACACCACCCAGGCGGGGGACGCGCGTTGCGCGAAGCACCGTCGCGTCAGCACAGTGCCTGGTCATGAAGCAGGTGCTGCACCACAGGATCGACTCGACCTTCGCCCACTACGACGTGAACCGCAACGGCGTCATCGAGCTCGCGGACATCTACGCGCTGGCCAACCGGCTGCTGCGGGCGTTCGGCGAGCCCGCGTCGTCGGAGCGGGGCCGCGACCTCGTGGAGGCGTACGACAGGTTCTGGGAGGTGCTGGCCGAGCTCTGCGACACCGACCGCGACGGCAGGATCGGGCCGGAGGAGTACCGCGAGGCGATGATCGAGGCGTTCGTGGACGGCGGGCCGTTCGAGGCGGAGTTCCTCGAGATCGTGCAGTCGTTGCTGGACCTCGCGGACACGAACTCCGACGGGCGGGTCGACGCGGCCGAGTTCGGGGTGCTGCTGAGGGCGCGCGGGCTTTCCGAAGAGGAGTGCGGGTTGGCGTTCGCGCACCTCGACACCGACGGTGACGGCGCGATCAGCGTGGACGAGTACGTCGCGGCGGTCCGGGACTACTACACGAATCCCGCCGAGGACACGCCCGGCAGCTGGCTGTACCCCAAGGCGTTGCAGCACGCCTGACGAAGCGGGGGACGACGAAAGCCGTCCCCCGAGCCGTTTCTAGCGGGTGCAGCGGTAGCTGGAGGCGGTTTTCGGGTCACCGTGCAGGTACCGCGACACCTGCGGGTACGGGCACAGGTTCCGCGTGGTGTCCGCCGTCGCCGCCGTCAGCGTCGCGGGAGCCTTGCCGTGCTCGACCCAGTCGACCAACTGGCCGAGCGGGTTGGTCGGCTGCGGGCCGTTGCCTCCGGAGCAGTGGTCGACGCCCGGTGCGGTGAACAAGCGGTAGAAGTCGTTCACGTACCCCATGCGCCGCTCGACCTGGTCGCGGTAGGACAGCGTGCCGCCGGGTGGGATCAGCTGGTCGTCGGTGCCGACGAACGTGATCAGCTTGCCGCCCGAGCGCCGGAACGCCGTGAGATCCGGGTCCGAGGTGCCGATGACGTCGTCGAACTCGCGGACCGACTGGCGGAACAGGTCGCGGTACTGCTGGTAGGTGAGCTTCGAGGTGTCGAAACCGGGCTGCTTCAGCAAGAAGCTCTGCACCCACAGCGCGGCGACCGGGAAGCCGGGGCCGGGATAGCCGGGCAGCGTGCCCGCGAGCCAGAGCGGGTCGGCACCCTTCGGCAGGCCCGGCCACAGCGACCGGCCGCGTTCGTCGGTCGGGCCGTCCCAGATCTTGCGCATGACGTCGGCGTCGGCCTTGGTCACGGTGATCTCGGCGCCGTCGCACAGGATCTTCCTGCCGACGAGCTGACGCGGGTCGTAGCTGCACCGGTCCGGGCGGTCGACGATGTTGTTGGTGACGCCGTCATTCGCGTCGCACGCCTCGATCGCGGCCTTGCGGAACGCGTCCAGCACGCAGTTGCTGACGACGTGGCCGTCCTGGTTCTGCACGATCTGCGGCCACAGCGTCGCGACGGCGAACTGCGACCAGTTCACAGCCGGCGCGTTGGCGAGGATTCCGTCGTAGTCGTCCGGGAAGTTCTGCGCCTCGGAGTAGCCCTGACGGCCGCCGGTCGAGCAGCCGTTCCAGTAGGAGTAGCTCACCGGTCGTTGGTAGTGCTTGCGCACCAACTGTTTCGCGACGACCGCCGACTCGTGCACCGAACGGGTCGCGAAGTTGGTGAGCAGCGTCCGGTCGAGCTCGCCGTTCTTCAGCGCCCAGCTGGTGTTGAGCCCGTCCAGCACACCGGCGTCGGTGGTCACGGCGGTGTAGCCGTCCTTCACGGCCTGCACGAGCGGGGCACCGGGGTCACCGGCGGCGTACGCGCTGCCGCCCACGCCCTGGAGCCGGCCGGTCCAGCCGGTGTCCGGGAGCGCGACCACGACCTTCACGTGGTCGTCCGCGTGCGTGAGCGTCACGGTGATCTCGCAGTACGAGGGCACGTCGTGGATCGGCGGCGGTGCGGACAGCGGCGTCTGCGGGAACGTGACGGTTCCGCCGGGACGTGCCGCGGCGTCCACGGACTCGATCTTGGCGCCGGCCGGGGCGGTGACCGGGATCGTGGCGCACGAGCTGCTCGCGGACGCCGGCGCGAGTGGCGCGAGCCCGGTCAGCAGCAGCGTTGTGGCCAACAGCTTTGTCAGTCGTCTCACGTCCCGCGACGGTAGGTGCGCGGGTTCCTGCGTCGCGCCCGTCAGATGACGCTGTCCGTGTACGTCACTGGACCGGGTGACGGACGGTGGTGATCGGCTGCGAGACTTCCGCGCATGCGCGAGGTGGGCAACAGACGCTACCGGCTCGTTCGCGAACTGGGGCGGGGCGGCATGGGGTCCGTGTGGCTGGGCCAGGACACGGTGCTCGGCCGTGACGTCGCGGTCAAGGAACTGCTGCTGCCCGGTCACGTGCCCGCGGACGAGCGAGCCGTGTACCGGGAACGGGTGCTGCGCGAGGCGCGGATCGCGAGCCAGCTGCAGGACCCCGCGATCGTCACCGTGTACGACCTCATCTCCGAGGACGACCAGACGTTCATCGTGATGGAGCTGATCAACGCTCCCACCCTGGACGAAGCGGTCGACCTGGACGGGCCGCTCGGCGTGCGCGAGGCGGCGACATTGGCCGCGCAGCTGCTGGGGGCGTTGGAGGCGGCGCACTCCTCCGGTGTGGTGCACCGGGACGTCAAGCCGGGCAACGTGATGGTGCCTGCCAGGGGACCGGCGAAGCTCACCGACTTCGGCATCGCGCAGTCGCTCGACGACCCGAGGCTCACGGCGACCGGAACGTTGATCGGCTCGCCCGCGTACATGTCGCCGGAACGCCTGGCGGGTGGCCCGGCCTCACCCGCGTGGGACCTGTGGGCGTTGGGAGCCACGCTGTTCTACGCGACCGAGGGGCGCGGGGCGTTCGACCGGCCCACGACCTCGGCGACGATCCTGGCGGTGATGAGCGAACGGCCACAGCCTCGGGTGACCGGGCCGCTCGGGGAGCTGATCGCCGGGCTGCTGGAGCCGGATCCGCAGCGGCGGCTGGGAGTGGCGGCCGCGCACCGGTTGATCGAGCGGGCCCTGACGGGCGGGGAACCGCAGCTGACCGGGCCTGTGCTGACCGGGCCGGTGTCCGGACCCGTCACCTCGGGTCCGCTGGCGAGCTCGTCCGCCCCGCCCGTCCCCGTTCCCCCTCGCCGCAAGCGCCCGGTCGGCCTCATCCTCTCCGCGACGCTCACCCCGCTCTTCCTCATCGGCGCGCTGGTCCTGTTGTTCATCACCGTGTTCAAGCCGCTGCTCTACAACATCGGCATCACCGACGGCCCCGCCAGCACCCCCGCGATGCAACCGGTGCTGACGCTGGGCCCCGAAGGCGACATCCCGCACGACTCGCTGTGGGGGTCCAGCAACGCCTGCCTGGTCTGGACGCCGGCGAAGGGCGCGCCGAAGATCGAGTCCAAGAACGAGGTCGGCTGCTACGCCGAGCACGACGTCGAGCGGCTCGACAAGGTCTACGCGGACAACGAGATGCAGAAGGACGTGCCGTACCCCGGCGTCGAGAAGCTGACGAAGATCGGCGGCACCGAGTGCACGCGCACGTTCCTGTCGTCCAAGGTGCTCGGCGAGGACAAGGAGAAGACGCTGCGGTACTGGGTGATCATCCCCACGGCCGAGGCGTGGAAGGTCAAGACCGAGAACGGTTACCGCAGCTCCGACCGGCTCATCTACTGCTTCGTCGGCAAGGCGGACGGCTCCAAGCTCACCGAGCCGATCATGAAGAGCTAGCGAACCTGTCTTCATCCTCGGCGGCACCGTCCGGCTCTACAACGGCGACAAGTGGATCGAGGCGGAGCAGGGCGACTTCCTGCACGTGCCGCACGGAACAGGAGCGCGCCGCGTTCCTCGACAAGCAAGACTCGTACTTCGTCGAGTAGACCGCGGCGCGCTCCCGCCTCACTCCTGCACGGTGATGGCCCCCGCCGGGCACACGGCGGCGGCGTGCCGCACGTCCTCCAGCCGCTCCGACGGCGGGTTCTCCTCCAGCAACGCCACGAGCCCGTCGTCGTTCTGGTCGAACACGTCGTCAGCGGCTAGCACGCACTGACCGGCGCCGACGCACTTCCCCTGGTCCACCACGATTTTCACAGCGACCTCCAGGTGACGGGCAGCTCGGCGACGCCGCCGGTGAGGGTGGTGCGGACCTCCAGGTCGTCGAGGTCTTTGGCGAGCCGCATGCCGGGCAGGCGGTGGGCCAGCGCGGAGAACACGACCCGCAGCTCGGTGCGGGCGAGCGAGGCGCCGATGCAGAAGTGGGCGCCGTGGCCGAACCCGAGGTGTGTCCTTTCCGGACGGTCGGGGTTGAAGTCCTCGGCGTCGCTGTACACGTCCGCGTCGCGGTTGGCGGCGTTGATGGAGAGCACGACGGCGTCGCCGGCGCGGATCGTGACGCCCGCGATGTCGACGTCCTCACGCGCGTACCGCAGCAGACCGAGGTCGCCGGGCGCGCCCAGCCGCATGACCTCCTCGACGACGGCGTCGACGCGGCCGTCCGGGTCGGCGACCAGCGCCTCCCAGCGGGAACGGTCGGTGAGCAGGAAGAGCGTGCCGAGGCCGATGCGGTTGACGGTGGTCTCGTGCCCCGCGAACAGCAGGCCGACGCACAGCCTGACCATCTGCTCGTAGTCGAACGACGGGTCCTCGCTCTGCGCGCGCACGAGGTCGGAGATCACGTCCTCACCGAGCTGCGGGCGCTTGGTCTCGACGAGACCGACCATGTAGCGGAAGAACTCCTCGCGCGCCTGGTGCGCCTCCTCGCCGATGGCCGTGTTGGCCATGCGCTCGGACAGCCGGGCGAAGAGCTCGTGGTCGGACTCCGGCACGCCGAGCAGCAGGCAGATCATGGCCACCGGCAACGGGTAGGCGAGGCGCGAGTGCAGATCGACCACGCCGGTGGCCTCGTGCTCCGCGGTCATCTCGTCCAGGTACGTCTCGACCAACCGTCCCATGTGGTCGGACAGCATCCGCATCCGCTTGGCGGAGAACGCCGGCGTCAGCAGGCGCCGCATGCGGGCGTGGTCGGCCTCCTCGGTCGCGTACTCGCCGCTGGGCCCGTCCTGCACGGCGGCAGTGGAGATGCGCGACGCCCGTTCCGGTTCGGGGTGGGACCGGCCGAAGCGCTTGTCCCCGAGCAGGAGACGGACTTCCTCGTATCGGGTGACGAGCCACGCGGGATCCCCGGCCGGCGTGGTGACCGGCGCGATGGGGGCCTCGCGGCGCAGGACGTCGTAGAGCGGAGCGAGGTCGAGGATGTTCGGCCGAGGCAGCGGCAGCTGGAGGCGTTCGGGAGCGATGCTCATGACACCCGACCGTAGCACTTTCGTGACAGTCAGTGCCATTAAATGTTCGGGACGCGGTGACGTGCTTAAATCGCCCGATGACGGACGTTGCGACCGAAAAGCCCCGCCGCGGACGCCCTCCGGTGAGCGACGAGCAACGTCAACGCCAGCGCCTGGACCTCTCGCGCCACGCGGTCCGCCTGTTCACCGAGCAGGGCGTCGCCGCCACGTCGGGAGAACAGATCGCCCAGGCCGCTGGCGTCTCCGAACGCACGTTCTGGCGCTACTTCCCGCACAAGGAGAGCTGCGTCGAACCGCTGCTCACGAAGATGGTCGACGCGTTCTGCGTGGTGCTGCGAGCCTGGCCGCCGGAGCTGGAACTGATCGACCACCTCCGCGCCGCCTACAGCCCGGTGCTGCCCTCGTCGGACGAGGACGTGGACGCCGTGCTGGCCGTGGTGCGCCTGACCCACGACGAACCGGCGTTGCGCGCCGCCTACCTGGTCCTGCGCGAACGCGCGGAGGACGCGCTGGCCGAGGTCCTCGCCCGGCGCCTGGGCCAGCCCGCCGACGCGATCGAGGTCCGGGTGCAGGCCGCGGCCATGAGCGCCGTGCTCAGGGTGGCGACCGACGACGTCGCCCAGGCCGCGGTCGAGGGCGTCACGACGGAAACCCTGGAACGCCACCGCGAGCAGATGGCCAGCGCGCTGAACCGGGTGCTGCGCGGCCTGTCCCAGCCGCGGTAGTGCTCGCCGACCGGGAATTCACATCCCTTGGCGCACCAGCGCCTTGATTTAGATCGATCGGGGCAGTGTGCGGCGTGCGGTTGCCTGAATCATGGAAGCATGGGGATTGACAGGTCTTTCTGGGGGTTGCTCGACGCCGCCGATCGCACAGCGTTGCGAGGTTCGGCGACCTGCGTCGAATTTGCGCCCGGATCGGTGATCTGCCACCAGGGCGACCCAACGCGGAACGTGTTGGTGGTCTCGCGCGGCCGGGTCCGCGTGAGCCGGTTCTCGCTGGGCGGTGAGGAGACCGTGCTCGCCGTCCGCGGGCCCGGCGAGATCATCGGCGAGCTCGCCGCCGTGGACGGCAGGTGCCGTTCGGCGACGTTGACCGCGGTGGATTCCGTGTGCGGCTTGGTGATCACCGCCCGTGCCCTGGAGGCGCTCTGCCGGGTGCGGCCGGGGATCACCTGGGCGATGCTGACGGTCGTCGCGTCACGTCAGCGGGCCATGGTCGACCAGCAGGAGCTGCGGACGGGTCCCTCGCTGCACCGTGTGGGCGCGATGTTGCTCGACCTCGCGCACCGCGGCGCGGACGACCTGATCGCGACGGTGCCTCTCACGCAGCGCGAGCTCGCGGGCATTGTGGGGATTTCCCGCGAGACGCTCGCGCGGACGTTGAAAGTCCTGCGGGACTCGGGAATCATCCTGACCCGCCGCAACGGCATAGAAATTCTGCGCGAGGAAGAATTGCGCGCGTTGTGTGGCATCTGACGCAGACATGTCAAGGCCCTCGCGGTTTCCTCGGTGTCACAGTTCGCCGAGTCGCACCAGGAGCCGTCATGAAGCGCAACTCACTCCCCGACCCCCACTCTCGCGCGGAGGTGTTGCGGGCTCGCCGCAAGTACACGGAACGGGTCGTGTTCGCCTTGATCTTCACCGTCGTCGAGCTGTGGGCGATCGTGGCCGTCGTCGTGTTGTTCGACGGTGGCGGCGTGCTCGCGGTGGCCGTGTCGATCGTCCTCTCGGCGGCGCTCATCGCCCTGTGGGACACCTGGCGCACGCTGCTCATGTTCGGGCGAGCGCTGCGCGCGTGGTTGCCCGAGACGCTTCCCGCGGCGGAGGAGGCGGTGGAGCCGGAACGCCCACCGTCGAGTCTGCTGCGGCTCTGATGCCGGTGTGGCCGTGGCCAGGGGGTGCGGCCACACCGCGCCGCCGCGAGTTCGGACCGTGGTCCGATGTCCCGGCGGAACCGAGTTCCTAGCGTTGAACGGCATGAGGGTTCTCGCATTGCTGGCAGGTCCGATCGTCTGGTTCGCCGCGTTGCTCGTGCGGCGCCTCGGTGTCGAGACAGCGGGGTTCACCGCCGCGGAACGGGCGCGCTTCGACGCCGGACCGTTCGCGGCACCCGAGCAGCTGGCCGCCTACGCCCGTCAACCCGAGCTGGTCACCGCCGGGTACGCGTTGTTCGCGCTGGCGTCGATCCTGTTGTGCGCCACCGTGATCGTCTTCGCCCGCGAGATCGGCGGACGGCTCGCGCTCGTGGGAGCCGTGGCGTTCGTGGCGTCGCTGTTCGCGCGGCTGTACTTCTCCGGCGTCGACCTGACGGCGTTCGAGCTCGTCGACCGGATGGGGCTGGAGCGGGCCACGACGTTCGTGACCGAGTCCTATGTGGACGTCTCCTACGGGCTGTGGCGCGTGCCGGTCACGGCGTCGGCGGGGTCGATCGTGGGCGGAGTGCTGCTGGCCGTCGCGGGGTGGCGCGCGCGGAAGCTCGGGGTGCTGCGGTGCGCGTTGCTGCTGTCGTTCGGGTGGGTGTTCATGGGTGTGCTGAAAGAGGTGACGCTGGTCGGACTGCTGCTCGGGGGAGTGACGGCGGTGGTGCTGTTCGGGTGGAC
Source organism: Lentzea aerocolonigenes (assembly GCF_000974445.1). Lineage (GTDB taxonomy): Bacteria > Actinomycetota > Actinomycetes > Mycobacteriales > Pseudonocardiaceae > Lentzea > Lentzea aerocolonigenes. Next base: position 15,018 of record NZ_BBOJ01000021.1, on the reverse strand, counting down.
GGCGGCGGGTGGGCGCTCTCCCCGGTGGAAAGAGCGCCCGGTCCTTCAGGGGCTCGCCCGTTCAGCCGGTCAGCTCCTTGACTCGGTCACGCAGCGCGTGCGCGACCGAGTCGAAGCCCTTCTTGACGTACGCACCCTGCGCCGCGAACACCGCCTCCGCGTACTTGCCGGTGAACGTCTCGAACGTGTGGTAGCTGCACCGGTCGTCGCCCAGCGGCGTGATCAGCTGGTCGCGCACCCCGAGCAGACCGGGGAACGTGTCTCCCGTGTCGTAGCGCAGCAGGCGGGGCGGCTCGACGACGCGGATGTACTCGCGGCTGACCCACGTGCCCTCGCTGCCGTCCGGCTTCGGAAGAGTGAGGTCGATCGGTGAGTCGACGGCGAGAGTCGTGTCCACGGACAGGGTGTACGGATTCCACTGTGGATAGTTGGGGTAGTCGAGCAGCACGTCCCACACGAACGGCGCGGGAGCGGGAATCTCCACGGTGACGGACTCGATGACGTAGCTCATGCCGGCATGTACTCCCCACCGTTGACGTCCAGCACCGCACCTGTCACCTCGGAAGCGTGACGCGACAGCAGGAACAGCACCGCGCCGGCACAGGCGTCGTCGGTGGGAATGCGCCCCAACGGGTTGCGGGCCGCGATCTCGTCGTAGACGTCCTGTTCGCTGACACCGCGGCTGTCGGCGGTGAGCTTGAGGTAGAACCGCACGCCCGGCCCGTCCAGCCAGCCGAGCACGGCCTGGTTCGCGCGGATGCCGTGCTCGCTCAGCTCCAGCGCCAGGAACTTGGTCGCGGTCGCCATCGCCGCCTTCGCCACCGCGTAGCCGCCCTCGCCCCGCAACGGTTTGCGCGTGGCCATGGTGCCGATGTTGACGATCGACCCACGGCCCGCCGTCTTCATGTGCGGCACGACTTCCCGCGTCACGTTCAGCGCGCCGAACAGGATGATGTCGACCGACCGCCGGATCGCCTTCTCCGGCGTGTCCAGCAGGTCGAAGAAACCCGGATGCCCGAACGCCGAGTTGACCAGGCCGGTGATCGTGCCGAACCGGTCGACGGCGGTCTCCACCAGGCGGGCGACCTCGTCGGGCCTGCGCACGTCGCACTGCACGCCGACGGCCTCGCCTCCCGCGGCGGCGACGTCCTTCTCCACCTGCTTCATCACGTCGGCCGAGCGGGCGGCCATGACCACCTTCGCGCCCTCGGCGGCCGCGCGGACGGCCAGCTTCGAGCCCAGGCCGGGACCGACGCCGGTGATCAGAACGACCTCGTCCTGGAGCATCACAGGTAGACCTCCGAGTAGAAGGCGAAGTCGCGCCGCAGCTGGTCCTCGGAGAGCCCGAAGTCCGGTGGCGCGTAGGAGTGCGAGCCGTGCCGTTCGGTGCGGTTCTGTTCCAGGTAGGTCTCGAACGCCGCGTCGTCGGCCGGACCCGCGGGCAGGCCCAGCGCGTCGAGCACCTCGCGGGCGACCTCCACCGGTTTGGCGACGGTGTCGGCGAACCGCACGTCCACGAAGCGGTCCGGGCGTGCGGCGCGGGCGGAGGCGAAGCCCGCCAGGGTCTTCGCGAACCGCCGGGACCAGTACCGTCCGATTCGGACCGGATCGACGTCGGCGCTGTACTGCGCGGAGATCGCGCTCACCATCGACGCGTACGACGGCACGGCGTTGACCGGTGAGCGGTGGGTCATGACGATCTTGCAGTCGGCGAACTCGTCCAGCACCGTGTCCACCGCTGTCAGGTGGTGCGGCGACTTCAGCACCCAGGGCAGCGAGCGGGAGGGGCTCTGCCACTGCAACACCTGCAGCCACTCGCGTAGCTCTCGGTAGGCGGGCCCCTGGTCGACGGTCCGCAGCCAGTCGCCGTACGACGGCACCCAGTAGAACGAGTCGAAGCTCATCGACACGAACGTGCGGTCCAGCAGGATCACGTCCTCCTCCGGCCCGTCCCACACCACCGTGTGCAGGTCACCGAAGTTGGAAGGGAGCTGCGACATCAGCTGCATGCGTTCCTGCGCACGGCGTTTGCGCTCCGGAGCCCCTGGCCCCTCGCCGGGGAACGGGATCGGGTAGGCGACCTCCCACGACAACGTCGACGTGACCTGGGGCGACGCGGCCAGCAGCCGGTGCAGCAGGGTCGAGCCGGTGCGCGGCAGACCGCAGATCTCGGCGGCGACGCGCACCTCGACGTCGAGCACCGACGGGTGTTCGCGCTGCAACGCGCGCAGCCGCAGCCGGTCGGACAGCAGGGCGGTCAACCGCCGCTTGGTCAGCTCGTGGCCCAGCGGTGACAGCACGGCCTCGGTGTTGAGGGCCGTGACGAGGACGTCGAGCGGCTCGCGGAACCAGTCGTCGCCGTAGTCCGACAGCCCGGTCTTCGCCGACGCGGCGTCGAGCAGTTCCGGCACGTTCAGCGCGGTCGTGACCGTCATCGAACCTCCTCCAGCGAAACGACGCGGCACTTCGGGATCGGGTGGTCGGTGGCGCCGAGCCAGCGCAGCAACGCCGTTCCGGAGCTGTGACCGCAGGTGTCGATCCAGTTGCCGACACCCGGATCCCGTTCCGCGACAACGATCGTGAGGCGGCCGTCGACCAAGGTCGCGGTGTGCTTGTTGACCGTGATCCGGCGCCGGTGGTCGAGCGACTCCATCCACCAGTTGTCCAGCTGGAAGTTCCAGTACGGGCAGTCCGGCACGTCGGTCTCGATCACCCACGCCTCACCGGGTTTCAGCGACCAGTAGCCGTGCAGGTAGAAGATCTCCGGGTCACCGCCCGCGCGCTGGAACATCTCCTGGCCGAAGTCGGGCAGTTCGTTGGGGCGCTTCATGAACGTGCGCGTCCAGTGCGCGAACGTGGCCGCCGTGCCGTGCACCGACAACGACGCTCGTTGCAACGCCTTGGCCAGGAACTCGGGCGTGAGTTGGGCAGGTTCGGCCGGACCACCGACCTGCTCGATGTGCCACCGGCCGGGCACCTCGGTCTCGCGGTCGAGATACGTCTGGCGCACCACCAGACCGGTGGAGTCGGGCGCGAGCGGAAGCCAGTTCCCGTCGTGCGGATCGGCGCTCGCGATGATCTCCACCGTGCCGTCGGGAGCGATCTCCAGGTCGGCGTCGGACAGTTCGCCGGTGGACGCCATCGTGCCGTCCTTGGCGTAGCGGTTGGCCTTGGAGCCGATGCTGAAGTACGCGATGGTGCCGCGGGTCCCGGTGATCCGGTACGTCCTGTCGCCGCGGATGTTCGCGGACAGGTAGACGTTGTCCGGGTTGTCCGCGCCGATCTTGACGAGGTCCAGCTCGTGGAAGCGCGGGAAGTCCGGATCGGCGTTGTCCAGGCAGGAGTAGAGCATCTCGCGCGTGAGTCTCGCGAGGTACCGGTAGCCCTCCGCGCGGTCGAGCGGGGTGTCCGGTGCCTGGTCCGACAAAACCACCTCGCCGGCCTTCTCCAGCGCCCGGCAGAACTGCGACCACGCCTGATCCGGCACCACAGCCTCCAGAATTTAGAACGTGTTCTAGCTGAACATACCTGATTCTGGACAACGTTCAACAGACGCCGAGCGCGCGCAGCCTCGCCACCACGGCCGCAGCCGCCGCCTCCGGGCTCAACGTCGTCGTGTCGAGCCTGATCTCCGGCTCCTCCGGCGGTTCGTAGGGTGAGTCGATCCCGGTGAAGTTCGCCAGCTCACCCCGCCGGGCCTTGCGGTAGAGGCCCTTCGGGTCACGTTCCTCCGCCACCTCCAGCGGCGTGTCCACGAAGACCTCACAGAACTCGTTCTCGCCGACGAGCCCGCGTGCCAGCGCCCGTTCGGCACGGAACGGCGAGATGAACGAGACGAGCACGATCAGGCCCGCGTCGACCATCAGCGCGGCGACCTCGGCGATGCGCCGGATGTTCTCCACGCGGTCGGCGTCGGTGAACCCGAGGTCGGAGTTGAGGCCGTGGCGGACGTTGTCGCCGTCCAGCAGGAACGTGTGCCTGCCCTCCGCGTGCAGCGCCTTCTCGACCAGGTCGGCGATGGTGGACTTGCCCGCGCCGGACAGCCCGGTCAGCCACACCACGCACGGCCGGTGCCCGTTGCGGGCGATCCGCGCCTGCTTGTCGACGGTGAGCGTCTGCCAGCGCACGTTCGCCGGGCTCAACGCGAAATCGATCATCCCGGCGCCGACGGTGGCGTTGGAGAGCCGGTCGAGCACCACGAACGAGCCCAGGTCGCGGTTCGTGCGGTAGCCCTCGAACGGCACGGGCGCGTCGAAGTGCACCTTGTCGACGCCGATCTCGTTGAGCTGCAACGCCTTCGTCGCGGTGAACCCGACCGTGCGGGCGCCGATCTTCGCGAGGTACTGCCGGCCGGGCAGCAAACCGTTCTCGTTCAACCAGACCAGGTGCGCCTGGAACGAGTCGGCGACGCCCGGCGGGTCGGCGGCGGCGCCCAGCACGTCACCGCGGCTCGCGTCCACGTCGTCGGCGAGCACCACGGTGACCGACGACCCGGCCGGCGCCTCCGCCAGATCCCCGTCCATCGTGACGATCCGGTCCACAGTGGAGGTTCGACCACCGGTGGACACCGCGTCGCCCTGCCGGAGCGTGCCGCGCAGAACCCGGCCGGACAGCCCCCGGAACGTCGAGTCCGGCCGGTTCACCCACTGCACGAGGAACCGCGACGGGCCGTCCTGGGCCGAGCCCGCGTCCACGGTCTCCAGCCACTGCAACAGGGTCGGCCCGTCGTACCACGGCGTCAGCTCGCTGTGGCCGATCACGTTGACGCCCTCGGTCGCGGACATCGGCACGCACGTGATCTCGGCGAAGTCCAGCTCGGCGGCGAACTCGGCGAACTGCGCGGCCACCGCGTCGAAGGCCTCCTGCGAGTAGTCCAGCAGGTCGAGCTTGTTCACGGCCACGGCGACGTGCCTGATGCCCAGCAGGGACACGATCCGCGCGTGCCGCCGGGTCTGGCTCAGCACACCTTTGCGCGCGTCCAGCAGGATCACCGCGGCCTCGGCGGTGGACGCGCCCGTCACCATGTTGCGCGTGTACTGCTCGTGGCCCGGCGTGTCCGCGACGATGAACCGCCGTGCCTCGGTGGCGAAGAACCGGTACGCGACGTCGATCGTGATGCCCTGCTCGCGTTCCGCGGCCAGCCCGTCGACCAGCAGCGCGAAGTCCAGTTCGCCGCCGCGGGTGCCGACGCGGCGGGAGTCGGCCTCCAGCGCGGCGAGGTGGTCGGCGTACAACAGCTTCGACTCGTACAGCAGCCTGCCGATCAGCGTGCTCTTGCCGTCGTCGACGCTGCCGCAGGTGATGAACCGCAGAAGCTCCATCAGAAGTACCCCTCCCGCTTCTTGCGCTCCATCGACCCGCTCTGGTCGTGGTCGATCGCCCTGCCCTGCCGTTCGGACGTGGTGGCGGTCCGCATCTCCTCGACGATCTGGGCGACCGTCCGCGCCTCGCTGCGCACCGCGCCGGTCAGCGGGTAGCAGCCGAGCGTGCGGAACCGGACCAGCTCCTGACGTGGTTCTTCGTGCAGCGGCATGCGGTCGTCGTCCACCATGATCAGCAGGCCGTCGCGGTCGACGACCGGCCGCGGCGCCGCGAAGTACAGCGGTACCACGGGAATCCGTTCGCGTTCGACGTACCGCCACACGTCGAGCTCGGTCCAGTTCGACAGCGGGAACACCCTGATGCTCTCGCCGGGCGCGACCCGCGTGTTGTACAGCCGCCACAGCTCCGGCCGCTGGTTCTTCGGGTCCCACTGGTGCTGCGCGGTGCGGAACGAGAACACCCTTTCCTTGGCACGAGAGGCTTCCTCGTCCCGTCGGGCACCACCGAACGCGAGATCGAACCGGTGCTTGTCCAGCGCCTGCCGCAGTCCCTGGGTCTTCCACAGGTCGGTGTGCCGCGCGGAACCGTGGTCGAACGGGTTGATGCCCATCGCCACGCAGTCCGGGTTGCGGTGCACGATCAGCTCGAGCCCCAGCTCGGCGGCCGTGCGGTCGCGGAACTCGATCATCTCGCGGAACTTCCACGTGGTGTCGACGTGGAGCAGCGGAAACGGCGGCTTCGACGGGTAGAACGCCTTGCGCGCCAGGTGGAGCAGCACCGAGCTGTCCTTGCCGATCGAGTACAGCAGCACCGGCCGCTCGCTCTCCGCGACCGCCTCGCGGAAGATGTCGATGCTGTCGGCTTCGAGCCGGTCTAGGTGGTTCACGTGAGCACCCCCGCGAGTTCCTGACGGCAGATCAGCAGGTCCGGCAGCCACGGATCGGGCTGGTTGTAGACGAGCGGACGCCCGTCGGCGCGGGAGGCGTGCAACCCGGCCGCGCGCGCCACGTAGACCGGTGCGGCCGAGTCCCACTCGTACATGCCGCCCGCGTGCAGGTAGGCGTCGGCCTCACCGCGCACCACGGCCATCGTCTTCGCACCCGCGCTGCCCATCGGCACCAGCTCGGCGTCGATCGCGGCCGCCACCCGCTCCGCGCACTCGGGCGGCCGGGTGCGGCTCACCACGATCCTGGGACGGCGGTGCGGAACCCGGGAGATCGGCTGGAACGCGGGCAGGGCGACCGCTCCCGCGACGAGCTCACCCCGTTGCCACAGCGCCACGTGCACGGCCCAGTCGGTGCGACCGGGCTCGGCGAACTCGCGGCTGCCGTCGAGCGGGTCGATGATCCACACCCGGTCGGCGGTGAGCCGGCGGGGGTCGTCGGGAGCTTCCTCGGACAGCACCGCGTCGTCCGGGCGGTGCTCCTCCAGTTGCGCCGCCAGGAAGTTCTGCGCGGCGCGATCGCCGTTGCCCGGCCGGACGCTGACCAGCAGCCTGCCCGTCTCGGTGGCCAGCCGTCTCGCCAACTCGCCGTCGGTCTCCGCCATGCACTCGACAGTAGGGTGAAACCGAACAACGTTCAATATGCTTTTGAACGTTGTTCAAAGTAGGCTGCGGCTCGTGAGCACCGAGCAGACCACCGCATGGGGTGACGCAGAGGGCAGGCGGCGCGACATCCTGTCGTCGGCCGAGCTGATCCTGGAACAGCAGGGCTACGCCGGCCTGACCATGCGCGCGATCGCGGTGGGGGCGGGCGTCAGTTCCGGCACCGTGTACCAGTACTTCTCCGGCAAGGAGGACGTGTTCGCCGCGCTCATGGAACGCCGTCTCGACGAGCTGCAGCGCACCCTCGCGACCGTCGACCGCGGACTCGGGATCGCCGGGGTGCTGCGCGAGATCGAACCCCAGGTCACCGAGCTGTGGCGCCGGTTCGGGCGCTCCGCCGCGCAGTGGGAGGCGAAGGTGCTCTCCGGTGGCCGCCGGGGCAAGGAGGTCGCGGGATCCGCGCAGGACTACCGCAAGACGATCAGGGCGCTCGCGAAGGCGTTGGCCGAGACCGCGCAGCAGTGCGGTCAGACGCTTCTCGACGATCCGGCGCTGCCGCATTTCGTGTGGGACTCGCTGATCGGGCTCGCGGACGACCTGCTGTTGCAGGGCGCGCGGGCGAACAGGGTGAAGCCCGCCGCGCTCGTCGAGTTCGCGACGGGTGCGATCGAACGCGGGATCATTTCCCGGTGACGAGCGAGTCCAGCGTCGCGCCCCCGTGCTCCCCGCAGTGCCGGCGTGACGCGTCGAGCGTGGCGGGCTTGTCCGCCTCGTCCTGCTGGCCTGCCTGACCGAACAGGCGCCTGAGCAGTTCCAGCTGCTCGTCCACGCCGACCCGGAGGAAGTCGCTGCACGTCGAGCGAACGGTGAGCCGGTCGTCCTGCGGCATCAGGTCCACCGGCCCGAACACGAACAGCAGCGCCACCAGGATCGCGAGCCCGAACGCGATGGCGGCGCCGCCCGAGGAGCTCTTCCGCGGCGCGAGCCACGTCTCCGCCTGCTCCACGAACGGCTCGGCCGGGGTGAGGTCCGCGTCGATCCAGAACTCGAGGCTGTCGCCCCCGACGAGGTCGAACTGGACGTGACCCGCGGCGAAGATGATCCGCACGACCTGTCCGCGCTCGTACGAGCCCGTCCAGAACGGCTCCGGCCGCACGAGCACCAGCCGGTCGGGCAGCAGGAACACGACGTCGCGCTCACCCCTGGCGAGCCGCTCGGTCTGGCCGGGTTGCACGACGGTGCCCGCCAGCCGTGCCATCACCTGGTCGTGCTCGTGCTCGTCGAGGGCCGCGGCGGCCGCCGACCACAAATCGGGTTCCACGTTCCTGCTATCGCTGCAGGAGGGGACCGGGGTTAGCCGCGAAGCCGATGTTGGTCTTAACGGTTCGGTCAGCGTGCGACCGGAAGGTCGTACCTGCGCCGAATGCTCGTGCCGAGCAGGCCGATGTCGGCGCCGTAGACGTGGATCGAGATGGCCACCGAGTCCGAGCTGTTGCACACCTTGTGGATGTCGCCGGGCGGCACCAGGTACGACGCCACGCCCTGCGGAGTGCGGTTGATGCCCATCTGCACCAGACGGTCGCCCACGAGCCGATAGGTGGTCTCTTCTTCTTCGCCGACGTACGTGCCGACCACGCACCACGACACGTGGTCGTGGATGCACGTTTCCTGGCCAGGCAGCCAGACCAGGGCGACGACCGAGAAGCTGCCGTCGGGTTCCACGTGCAGGACGTGCTGGCGGTAGTGGTCCGGGTCCGGTTCGCGGTGCTCGGGGTCGAGCAGCAGCGGGTCGGCCAGGTGGCCGGTCAACGCCCTGGCCACGCGGGCGGCGACGGCGTGGTCGTCGCCTCCGCGCACCACGGCGGTCCGGAGGTCGCCGACCAGGAGAGCGGCGGCGGGGGAGAGCAGACGAGGCATGGCGGTGACTCCTTCGCTCACATGATCAACAAAGCGCCGGTCAGTGCCACCACGGCGATCAGGACGGTGGAGAGCAGGCCCAGGGTGAGAGCGGGCAGGCCGGAGCGGACGAGGGAACGCAGGCGCACGGCGGTGCCCAGGGCGAACATGCCGGCGGCCAGCAGCAGGTTGTCGACGAACGTCGCCGCGGAGAGGACGACGTCGGGCAGAAGACCGGTGGCGCGCACACCCGCCGCGGCCAGGAACCCCACCACGAACAACGGCACGAGCGGCGGGCGCGTGCCGGCGTCGGGGAACCTGCGGCGTTCGGCGACGCTCACCGCGGCGAGCATCGGCGCGAGCAGCACGACCCTGGTCAGCTTCACGGCCACCGCGATGGCGAGGGCGCCGGTGACCGGCCCGGCGGCGGCGACCACCTGGGCGACCTCGTGCACGCTGCCACCCGCCCACACGCCGTAGCCGGCGGGGGACAGGCCGGTGAGCGGGTACAACGCCGGCAGGCTGAACATCGCGACGGTGCCGAAGAGGGTGACCAGGCCGAGCGCCTTGGCGACGTCCTCCTCGTCCTGCTCGCGCACGCCGTTCATGGCGGCGACGGCCGACGCGCCGCAGATCGAGAACCCGGTCGCGATCAGCAACGACAGGCCTTCGCTCACCCCGAGCACCCGGCCGAGCCGGCGCGTCACGACGAACGTGACGACCACGGCGACGATCGCCAGCGCCAGCACCTCGTAGCCGAGCGCGAGCACGTCACGGATGACGAGCTTGAGCCCGAGCAGCACGATGCCCAGACGCAGCAGGCGTCGTCCGGCGAGCTTGATGCCGGGGGTCAGCGAGGGTGGGAGCGTCACGACGTTGGCGACGACGGCGCCGAGCAGGACCGCCACGGTCAGCGCGCTGACGGAGGGCAGCACCCAGGCGGCGATCATCGCGACCGCGACACCGCCGGCGACCACGGTCAGACCGGGTACCGGTGAGTCGGTCGCGCGCGGCGTTGTCCGGATGCTGCCCATGACAACCACGATGGGCGTCTTGACCTATGCGCAGAAGATCCCGATCTCTTGGGGACGCATAAGCCCGCGTTATACGTCAGGCCCTCGCGGCGGCGGTGACCAGCGCGTCCACCGTGGCGCGCACGATCGGCAGCCGGATCAGGTCGGGCCACGTGTAGAGCGCGGTGTGCCGCTGGGCGCACGATTCCACGTCGACAGTGGTCAGGCCGGGGTGTTTGAGGAACGACAGGACCAGCCGCGGCACGAGCGCGATGCCGAGCCCGGCGGCGACGAGGCTCTGGATCGCCAGGTTGTCGTCGGTCGAACAGGTGATGTCGGGCGTGAACCCGGCCTCGGCGCACGCCTCGTCGAGCGCGTGCCGACACCGCGGACAGCCCGCGATCCAGCGCTCCTGCTCGGTCTCGGCCATCGACACGCGTTCGCGGCCTGCCAGCCGGTGGCCGGTGGGCACGAGCAACGCGAGCGGTTCGTGCATCAGCGGCACCCGCAGCATCCCGGCGACCGCGGTCTCGTCCTGGGGTTCGCCCTCGTAGCTGAAGCTGACCAGCAGGTCCGTGGCGCCACGCCGCAGCAGGGAGAACGAGTCGGGCGGTTCGCCCTCGACCAGTTCGAGCCGCAGGTGGGGGCGTTCCTTCGCGAGGATCGCGGCGGCGGCCGGCACGAGCGAGACGGTGGCGCTGGGGAACGCGCAGATGCGGATGGTGCCGATGTCGTGCGTGGCGATCGCGCTGATCTGCTGGTGCGTCGCCGCCAGCTCGTCGAGCAACGCCGTGCCGCGCTCGGCGAGGATGCGACCGGCCTCGGTGAGGGCCAGCCCGCGGCCGGTGCGCACGAACAACGGCCCTCCGACCTGCCGTTCCAGTGCGCGCATCTGCTGGCTGATCGCCGGCTGGGTGCAGTGCAGCTCCCGTGCGGCCGCGCTGAACGAGCCGGTCCTGGCGACGGTCGCGAACACCTCTAGCTGGCGGGTATCGAACACTTTCGCACCATATGCCTGATCGGCCGCCCGCGAAGGGCGGCCGACCAGGTGGCCCCTAGAAGGTCAGCTTCCAGGAGTTGATGTAGCCGACGTCGGCCGAGGCCACGTCCTTGACCTGCAGCTTCCACGTGCCGTTCGCGGCCTTGGCGGACGCGTCGACCGTGTAGGTCTGCACGATGTTGTCACCGCTGTCGTTGCTCGAGTTCTGCAGCCGGAACGCTGTGCCGTCCGGGGCGATCAGGTCGATGACCAGGTCACCGCGGTAGGTGTGCACGATGTCGACGCCCACCTTGAGCGCGGCCGGGGCGTTGCCCGTGATGCCGGAGACGATGATCGGGCTCGTCACGGCGGCACCGTTGTCCGGGATGTTCACGTCAGCGGTGTTCTCGAACGTGATGCCGGGCGGCGTGCCGGTGTCGACCGCGGCGAACGCGTCGACGCGGCCCTCACCGAAGAAGTTGTTCTTCGCGGTGGTGCCGGAGCACCGGCTGTCGGAGCAGCGCAGGTCGTCGGCCTGGGTCGCCAGTAGCTGACGCAGCTGGGCAGGCGTGGCCGTGGGGTTCGCCGACTTCAGCAGCGCGGCAACACCCGCGACGTGCGGGGAAGCCATCGACGTGCCGGACTTGGTGCCGTAGCGACCACCGGGAACCGTCGAGTAGACGCTGTCACCGGGCGCGGCGACGTGGATCTTGTCGGTGCCGAAGTTGGAGAACGACGACTTGCTGTTCGTCGAGGTGATCGACGCGACGCTGACCACACCGGAGACCTCGGTGGGAACGCTCAGGCACGCGTTGGTGACCGTGCGAGTCGCCGGCGTCGAGTCGTTGGGGCTGGTCGCGTCACTGCTCTTGGCGGCGAGGTTGTAGTTCTCGTTGCCCGCGGCGGCCACGTTCAGCACGCCCTTGCCCTCGGCGTAGGCCACGGCCCGCTTGACGCCCTCGAGGATCGCGTCCTGGTCGGCGTTGTCCGGGCAGTTGAACAGCCACGGATCGGTGTAGTAGCTGTTGTTGGTCACCTCGAAGCCGCGGTCACCGGAGAAGACCATGGCGCAGATGGTGTTCTCCGCGAAGAACAGCCCACTCGGCTTCTCCGCGATGCGCACCGAGGCGATCTTCACCCCTGGCGCGACCCCGACCATGCCCCGGTTGTTCTTGGCCGCGGCAATCGTCCCGGCCACGTGCGTGCCGTGCGTGTCGGTGTCCCGCCACGCCCCGGTGCGAGTGTCGAGCTTGCCGTAGGCACACGACGCGGAGTTGGCGGCGTCGAAGTTGGCCTTGAGGTCGTCGTGCAGGTCGTCAACCCCGGTGTCGAGCACACCAACGGTGACGTTCGCCGACCCCTGGTTGACCGCCCACGCCTTGTCGGCACCGATCTGCGTCATGTCCGAACGCACAGGCTCGGACGTGGCCGGCGCAGCCTGCGAGGGCGCGGTGGGAATCGGCGGGTTGGCCGCCTCGGCGGGAACGTCCGTGGTGCGGGTGGCACCAACCTTCTGCACCCCGGACACCGCACGCATGCGGCTCGCGAAGTCAGCGGCCCCGGAGTGAGCGACGATGACACCAATGGCGTCATAGGTAGTCCACACAGTGCCGCTGTTGCTCGTGATGGCCGACGCGGCACCCGCCGTGGCACCAGGCGCCGTGATGACCAGGTACGCGCGTGTGCCCGCGAGAGGCGCCGCGGCGGCGGGGGTCGCCGCCGTCAGAACGCCTGCGCCCACGACCGCGGCGATGGCCGCGGTGCGCAGGCGAGAACGTGAACGCAAGAACACTGTTCCTCCAACACTCCCTAGCGGGCGATGCCCACGCGTGTCGCGCGGGTGCAGGGGCCCGTCACGGCATTAGAGGAGGTGGGGACGCGTTCGGGACGCGCGGTTTCAGAAATGCTCCGTTCGGTTCACGCCGAACGTCGCAGGTCGTGGGGGTGTGGGCCGGTGGGTGGCAGGGGGTCCGTGCTGGGCTTTGGGGCGGGGGTGGGGTTGCGCGTGCCGGGGCGCGTTGCGCGGGTCGGCTTGGGGTGGTTCGGCGCGGGTTCCAGCGGAGGGGTCACCTTTTGTTGCCATGTCGCCTTGCGTTGGTGGTTTCGTGGGTCGTATGACGAGCCGGGTCATTTCATCGCCGCTTCGCGACGATTGCGATTGGGGCTTGACTTCGGGGCCCTTGCGAGGCGCTGTGTCGGGCGGAAAAGGTCGGATGCTCCGCACCCGCCCGATCCGAAAAGGCTAGCACCTCGCACCCAAAGTCAAGCCCCAATCGCAGTCGTGCGTGGTTGCGTTTGTTGTTCGGCTCACCCCATTACCGGTTTCCTGCGTTCGCATTGCCCTGTCCGGCTCGGCTTCGCCATCGCTGGTTCACTCGATCGTGTGCGGCGTTACCCGTTATTTGGCCGTGATCTTGCGGTAGATTAGAACACGTGATCGAAACCCGCCTCCTCTCCACCGACGAGCTGCTCCGCAGTCTCGTCGACGAGGTGACGGAAATCCAGGTCCGTGAGAACGCCGCGTTGCAGATCGTCGCCGAATTGGATCGGCGCGGAGCCGCGAGCGAGCTCGGCTACAAGGATTTGCCGAAGGTGTTGCGGCACGTCGTCCGCTGGGACATTCACGTCGCCAAGCGGTGGATCGACAACGCCGCGCTGCTGACGAATGAGATCACCCCGACCGGTAGTGAGCTCGCCCCGGTGCTGCCGCTGACGGCGCAGGCGGTGGCCGAGGGTGCGTTGTCGATCGACCACGTCGCGGCAATCGCTGCGATCATGAAGACCGTGCCCGCCGAACACGAGACCACCGTGGTCGGCTACGCGCGAGACTTCGAGCCCGTCACAGTCCGCAAGCTCGGCAACACACTCGCCTACAGCCTCTACCAGAACGACCCCGAGCCTCGCGATCCTGAGCCCGCGCCGCCGACGAACCAGCACTTGATGCAGTGGAAGAACGGGCGGCTGGAGATTCGGGCGAAGCTGGACAAGGTCACCGGTGCGAAGTACGAGGCGTTGCTGGATCCGCTGGCCAAGCCCCGTCCGGACACCGGGCAAGGCCCAGACGAGCGCAGCCGCTCCGAACGCGAAGGCGACGCCCTCGCCGACCTGGTCGACCTGATGCTGCGCGCCGACCAGCTGCCCGAGCACGGCGGCGAGCCGGTCACGCTGACCGTGACGATGCGGCACGAGGACCTCGCCAACCAGGTGGGTCAGGGCATGCTCGACAACGGCGACCACATCCCCGCCGACCAGGTGCGGCAGCTGGCCTGCAATGCGGGCATCATCCCGCTGCTGCTGGGCAGCCAGGGCCAGCCGATGGACATCGGCCGCAAGACCCGCACCTTCCCCGCCGGAATCCGCCGCACCCTGGTCGCCAGGGATCGGGGCTGCGCGTTCCCCGGCTGCGGCAGGCCACCCAGACACTGCGACGCCCACCACATCCGACACTGGGCCAACGGAGGCGACACCTCCGTCGGCAACGCCGTGCTGCTCTGCCGCCACCACCACACGCTCATCCACCAGAGCAAGTGGAACGTCAAGCTGGTCAACGGCATCCCGACCTTCTACGCACCTGACTGGCTCGACCCCAATGCCGCTAAGTTAGCGATCTTGGATGTGGCTGTGTAAGGCCGTGAAGTGGTTGGCACTACGGTGGTTCGGTGCCGTCGCCTCGCTCGTTCACCGATGGAATCAGCATCGGTGTGCTGACCCGCCTGTTCGATCGTGACCTGGTGGACGAGGTGCTGGTCGAGACAGGGCGTCGGGAGAAGCGTTCACGGTTGCTGCCCGCGCGGGTGGTCGTCTATTACGTGCTGGCGTTGTGCCTGTTCTTCGGTGACGGCTACGAGGAAGTGATGCGCAAGCTGGTCAACGGCTTGCGGTTTCTGGGCACGTGGCGGACTGGCTGGCAGGTGCCGAGCACGAGCGCGATCTCCCAGGCGCGGCAACGGCTCGGCGAGGAGCCGTTGCGGGTGTTGTTCGAGCGGGTCGCGGCGCCGATGGCGCAGCCAGGCACCAAGGGCGCGTGGTTTCACGGGTGGCGGGTGATGGCCGTCGACGGCGTCATCGTGGATGTGCCCGACACCGCGGACAACCTCGAGGCTTTCGGCAAGACGGGGCATCAAGATGGGAAAAGCCCGTTTCCGCAGGTGCGGATCGTGGGCTTGGGTGAATGCGGCACTCATGCGATCGTGGCTGCGGCGATCGACTCCTGGCGCGTCTACGAACGTGAGTTGTTTGCGCGCGTGCTCGACGATATTGAG
>NZ_BBOJ01000022.1 GCF_000974445.1 Lentzea aerocolonigenes | reverse complement strand
ACCTTTACTATAGCTTGGTATTGGTGTTCGATTCGGCTTGTGTAGGATAGGTGGGAGACTGTGAAGCTGGCACGCCAGTGCTGGTGGAGTCATCGTTGAAATACCACTCTGGTCGTATTGGATGTCTAACCTCGGTCCGTGATCCGGATCAGGGACAGTGCCTGGTGGGTAGTTTAACTGGGGCGGTTGCCTCCCAAAGAGTAACGGAGGCGCTCAAAGGTTCCCTCAGCCTGGTTGGCAATCAGGTGTTGAGTGCAAGTGCACAAGGGAGCTTGACTGTGAGACTGACGGGTCGAGCAGGGACGAAAGTCGGAACTAGTGATCCGGCCATGGCTTGTGGAAGCGTGGTCGCTCAACGGATAAAAGGTACCCCGGGGATAACAGGCTGATCTTGCCCAAGAGTCCATATCGACGGCATGGTTTGGCACCTCGATGTCGGCTCGTCGCATCCTGGGGCTGGAGTAGGTCCCAAGGGTTGGGCTGTTCGCCCATTAAAGCGGTACGCGAGCTGGGTTTAGAACGTCGTGAGACAGTTCGGTCCCTATCCGCCGCGCGCGTAGGATACTTGAGGAAGGCTGTCCCTAGTACGAGAGGACCGGGACGGACGGACCGCTGGTGTGCCAGTTGTTCTGCCAAGAGCATTGCTGGTTGGCTACGTTCGGAAGGGATAACCGCTGAAGGCATCTAAGCGGGAAGCTCGTTCCAAGATGAGGTATCCCACTCTTCGTGAGTTAAGGCCCCCAGCTAGACCACTGGGTTGATAGGCCAGAGGTGGAAGACCGGTAACGGTTGGAGCTGACTGGTACTAATAGGCCGAGGACTTGTTACAAAGACGCTACGCATCCACTGTGCGGTTCTGGAAGAACCGAGCGGCACCGATCGCCGCAGGTACAACTCCACAGAGTTTCGGTGGTTATAGCGTTGGGGAAACACCCGGTCCCATTCCGAACCCGGTAGTTAAGCCCTTCTGCGCCGATGGTACTGCACTGGTTACGGTGTGGGAGAGTAGGTCGCCGCCGGACAATCTTTCAGAAGACCCCTGAGGGTCGAGCACTTCGGTGCTCCCCTCCGGGGTCTTTTGCGTGCCAGCGGCCGCACCACTTCAGATTTTCGCTTGCCCACCCTGGTCTGATGGACCCATGGACGCGGTCGTGCACAGCACCCTGGAATCGTTCGACGCCGCCACGCACGATCGGCTCGCAGCCGATCCGGTGCGCAACACCATCGCGCTCACCTCCCTGGACCGCATCCGCCGCCTGCCGGCCACCGACACCCCGCCGATCCTCATCACGTTCCACGAAAACGGCGAAGTAGTCGGCTCCCTGGTCCGCACCCCGCCCTGGCCCTTCCAAGCCGCCGACCTCCCCCTGACCGCGGCAGCCCTGGCGGCACGAATCGCAAGCGAGATCGACCCGGACGCCCCAGGCGTGACCGGTCCGCGACAGAGGTCAGAGGCGTTCGCCACAGCAACGGGCAAGAACTTCACCGAATCCCTGGCCACCAGGCTGTACCGCCTGGGCACCCTGGCCCCACCCACCATCGAAGGCGCCGGCCGCATGGCCACCGAGGCCGACGTGGAGCTCCTCGGCGCCTGGCGCAAAGCCTTCACGGCCGAAGCCGTGCCAGAGGCACCCCCAGAACAGGAAGTCGAGCTCATGCGAAGCTCCCTGCGCCTGGGCAACGGCCACGCGCTCTGGGAACACGACGGCGTGCCCGTGGCCTGGGCCGCAGCCAGCCTCCCCCACGCGGGCATGACCAGAGTCGGCCCGGTCTACACCCCACCCGAGCACCGCAGACACGGCTACGGCGCCGCAGTCAGCGCAATGGTCAGCCAGTGGGCCCTCGACCAGGGCGCCACCAACGTCCTCCTCTTCGCCGACCTGACCAACCCGATCTCGAACTCGATCTACCAACGCATCGGCTACCAACCACTCGACGACTGGGCGGAGTTCTGGTGGAAGCCCTGACTCACGCTCACCTTGACGACTGGCCGGAGTAGACGACTGGGCGGAGCAGTGGTGGAGGCAGTGACTCGCGACGACCTCGACAGCTGGTCGGAGATCTGGTGGTAGCGCTGACCCACGGCCACCTCGACAACTGGGCGGAGGCCTCGTGGAGGTGCTGACCCATGACGACCTCGACAACTGGGCGGAGGCCTGGTGGAAGCACTGACCCACAACGACCTCGAGGACTTCCTGGCGGTGGCCGGCGACTTCCTCAACGCCGACCCCGTGAACCACAGCGTGCACCTGACCACCGTGGACTCGGCTCGGCGCGGCATCAGGCAGCCCGCGGCCCTGATCTCGTTGCACGACAAGGGCTCCCTGGTAGGCGCGGTGACCCGCATGCAGGACCGCCCGCTTCACGTGGCGGCCATGCCACCCACCGCCGCGCAGGCCGTGGCGAACGCCCTGCGCGGCCAGGAGATCGACGCAGTCACCGGACCCCTGGACCGCGTGGAGGCGTTCCGATCCCTCTGGCGCGACGGCGGCCAGGAGATGTACCGCCTACGTCTCTACCGGCTGGGCGACCTCGTGGTCCCAGACGTGCCAGGCGAGTCCCGTCTCGCCGCCGCCGAGGACGACGACCTCATCACCGAGTGGTGGCTGCAGTTCGCCGCGGAGCTCGACGGCCTCGCCCGGGACGAGGCGGAAAAGGTGATGCGCGGCAGCCGGAACATGCCGGCGGGCCACGTCCTCTGGGTCGTCGACGGCACACCGGTCTCCTGGGCGGGCACCACCGAACCGGTTGCTGGAGTCTCGCGGGTCGGCCCGGTCTACACGCCGCCTGAGCACCGCCGGCACGGCTACGCGGCCGCGGCGACGGCGGCCGTCAGCCGGTGGGCGCACCGGGCCGGGGCCGACCAGGTCGTGCTGACCGCGGACCTGAAGGACCCGACGGCGAACTCCGTGTACCAAGGCATCGGGTTCGTGCCGGTCTCGGACTGGTCGGAGTACAGGTGGTGAGGCAGGTCTGCGGCGACGTCTGGGGGCTCCCATCGCGCGCTTCCTTCTCTCGCGGAGGTAGATGACCATGATTTCCGGACACGTACAAGGCGCCTCCAGGCGTGAATCCGGACATCAATCACTCGTGTGGGTGAGGAAGTGCCACCAGGCCCGAAGGAGATGGCGCCTCTAGGCCCAAAGCAACGTGGTGCTACCAGGCCCCAAGCGGCGTGGCGCCACCAGGCCCCAAGCGACGTTGTGCCACCAGACCCAAAGCGACGTAGCGCCACCAGGCCAAGCGGCGCGGCGCCACCAGGCCCAATCCGCAGTCGCCGTAACCGCCACCCCGACACCCTGCCCAGACCACCGCCACTCCCGACACCGCGCTCACCGCTCACTTCCGACCTCAGTGTCAGACCAGGCCCCCACGCCCTAGTCGAACAGCGCAGCCTCCACCGGCCGGTTGCGCACATGAGACGAGAACACCAGCGACGTCGTGGTGTCGCCGTACCGCTGCATCACCTCGACCAGTTCCTCGAGCTCGACCATCGACCGGCACACCACGCGCAGCAGCCAGCAGTCATCTCCTGTCACGTGGTCGGCGTCCCGGATCTGCGGCAGCGCCAGCACGTGGGAGCGGAACCGGGGCGTGTCCAGCGAGCGGACCCGCACCCGCACGATCGACTCGATCGGCAGGCCCAGCCTGGCCGGGGAGACCACGGCGACGAAGCCCGTGATCACGCCCAGGGCTTCCAGGCGGCGCACGCGTTCGGTCACGGCCGGGGCCGACAGCGACACGACGCGGCCCAGCGCGGTGTAGGACATCCGCCCGTCCTGCTGCAGGAGGTCCAGGATCTTCCAGTCCACGGCGTCGAGTTCCACCTGGAAATCATAAGGAGAACGGGCCGAACACCTGGACTTCCGCATGTCCTCATCCAGGACCGTCCAAGCAGGATCAAGGACATGACCAACGCACTGCGCTTCCCCGCCGCCGACCCGACCGCGGCCGTTATCTTCTTCGCCGCCGAGCTCGCGCTGGAGGCCGACCCCGACGACGTTCACCGGGACATGCTGGACGGCGACACGTCCGGCTACGTCCTGGTGGAGACGAGGAGTCCCGAGGCGTTCGCGAAGGCCCGCATCCCCGGCGCGATCAACCTGCCCTACCGCGACCTGCCGGAGCAGCTCGACCTCGACCCCGAGCTCGTCTACATCTGCTACTGCGAGAGCTTCCAGTGCAACGCGGCGACCAAAGGGGCTCTCGCGCTCGCGCAACGGGGCTACAAGGTGAAGCGGCTCGCCGGGGGTATCACCGCCTGGCAGGAGGCGGGCTATCCGGTCGAGTCGGATCAGCTCATCGGCGCCGGTGTTTCTAAGGTCGCGTGTCATTGCTGAGTCAACCCGACATAGGCTCACATGTGTGACCGCACCGCGTTTGCTCGTCCTGCAGCCCTCGCAGTCAGACCCTCTGGCCGAGCTCGGCGACTGGCTGGAGGCCGAGGGCATCGAGCTGCACCTCGTGTCGCTGAAGGACGAGCCCGCGCCGGAGAGCCTCGACGGCTACGACGGCGTCATCTGCCTCGGCGGTGAGATGGGGGCGCTCGACGACACCGAGCACCCGTGGCTCGCCGACGCCCGCCGGCTGCTGTCGAACGCGGTGGCGCGGAAGCTGCCCACGCTCGCGATCTGCCTCGGCGCGCAGCTGCTCGCCGTCGCCACCGGAGGTCAGGTGCGCAAGGGTCCACAAGGGCCGGAGGTCGGCGTGCTGCTGGTGGCGAAGCGGGACTCGTCGGCGAACGACCCGCTGTTCGCCGACCTGCCGTTCACGCCCGACGTCCTGCAGTTCCACTCGGACGAGGTTCACCTGTTGCCGCCCGGCGCCGAGCACCTGGCTGCCTCACCGAAATATCCGAATCAGGCGTTTCGGGTGGGGGCGTGCGCTTACGGGTTGCAGTTCCACATCGAGACGACCCCGGAAATCGTCTTGAACTGGGCGGCCAAGGACCCTGTCTCGGCGGCGTGCGCGCGCCCGCAGCACTTCGACCAGGACTTCCTCGCCGAGGCCCATCGGGACCTCGCGGAGGTCTGGCAGCCGTTCGTGGCCCGCTTCGCCAAGATGGTGCGGGGGGAACTGTCGCCCGCGGGGTGTTTGGGCACACAACTTCCGTTGGTGTGACACTACTTTCGTAAGTTATAGGGCATCCTGAGTACCCGGTACCGTCACCTGTCGGACACCTTGTTCGATCCAGCCGGAGGATCAGTGTGGATCCCGCACTTGTAGTGATCATCGTTGTCGTCACTGCTCTCATCTTCGACTTCACCAACGGGTTCCACGACACGGCCAACGCCATGGCCACCTCCATCGCCACCGGTGCTCTGAAGCCCCGGACGGCGGTCGCCCTGTCGGCGGTCCTCAACCTCGTCGGCGCGTTCCTGTCGGTCGAGGTGGCCAAGACCATCTCCGGCGGGATCGTCGACGACGCCCAGATCACGCCGGCCGTCATCTTCGGCGGGCTGGTCGGCGCGATCATGTGGAACCTCGTCACCTGGTACGTCGGCCTGCCGTCGAGCTCGTCGCACGCGCTGTTCGGCGGCCTGATCGGTGCGGCCTGGGTGTCGTCCGGAGTGGACGCCATCCACTTCGCCAAGGTGGTCGACAAGGTCCTGGTGCCCGCCATCGCGGCGCCGCTGATCGCCGGCCTGGTCGCGGCGATGGCCACGATCGTCGTCTACCGGCTCAAGAAGGCCGCCGACCCGCGCGTCTCGCACACCGGGTTCAAGGTCGGCCAGGTCGCGTCCGCCTCGCTGGTCTCGCTCGCGCACGGCACGAACGACGCGCAGAAGACCATGGGCATCATCACGCTGGCGCTGATCACGTCCGGCTCGCTCGCCCCCGGTTCGGCGCCGCCCACCTGGGTGATCGTCAGCGCCGGTCTCGCGATCGCGCTCGGCACGTACCTCGGCGGCTGGCGCATCACGCACACCCTGGGCCGCGGCCTGACGACCATCGAGCCCGCGCAGGGCTTCGCGGCGCAGACCTCGACCGCCACGGCGATCCTCGCGTCGTCGCACCTCGGCTTCGCGCTGTCCACCACGCACGTCGCGTCCGGCGGCATCATGGGTTCCGGCCTCGGCCGCGACCGGCACGGCGTCAGGTGGGGCACGATGGGCAAGATGGCCGCCGGCTGGCTGTTCACGCTCCCCGCCGCAGGCATCGTCGGCGCGACCGCCGGCAAGTGGGCGTCCAGCGGCACCACCGGCGTCATCGGTGTCGCCGTGATCGGCGCCGCGGTGTCGATCGGCATCTGGATCCTCGCGCGGCGTGAGCCGGTGAAGCCCGAACACATCGTCGACGAGGTCGCCGCCCAGGCCGAGCTGCACAAGGTGGCGGCATGACGATCAAGTGGGAAGCGCTGCTGCAGGTCTTCGGCGCCACGATGCTGACCACGTTGCTCGTGGTGACGCTGTTCGTGCTCGGCATCCGCGCGTTGTCGAGCGACAAGAAGGTTCCCGCGTACGCGAGCTTCGCCGGTTGCGTCGCGGTCGTGCTCTACGGGCTCTCTCTGATCGTCTTCTAGGGCTGTGAGGACTAGGTTGGCTCCTGATGAGCGAACCAGTCCGCCACGCGTCACCAGCAAGATTCGGACTCACCGAGCCGCGCAGCGAGGAAGTGCTGCGCGGCCTCGGCCTGTGGGCTGACCGCCGTCCCGCGGACGGCTCCGAGCCGGTGCTGGCCGCCCTCTCCCGCGCACCGGACCCCGATCTCGCGCTGCGCGGATTGGAGCGGCTCCAAGCGGTCACCGAGTGGGACGCCCTGTCGGTCGCGCTGCACCAGGACGAGGTGGTGCGAGGGCGGCTGCTCGCCGTGCTGGGGTCGTCGACCGCGCTGGCGGACTTCCTCGTCGTGAACCCGGACCGGTGGCGTTCGCTCACCGAAGACGTCGACGTGTCGCTGGAGCTGCCGGACGGCGCCGTGCTGCGCACCGAGTACCGGGCGAAGCTGCTGCTCGTTGCCGCCAACGACCTTGCGCACGTCGTCGAGCCCATTCTGCCGTTCGTCCCGTACGACACGGTGGCGGCGCAGCTGTCCGATCTCGCTGTGTCTGCGTTGCGCGCGTCGCTGACCCTCGCGGCGAAGCGGGTCAACGGTGCCGACCGCTGCCGGCTCGCGGTGATCGCGATGGGCAAGTGCGGCGCGAACGAGCTGAACTACGTGAGCGACGTCGACGTCGTGTTCGTCGCCGAGGGCGACCTGGGCGTGGCGACCCGGCTGGCCAGCACGATGATGCAGATCGCGGGCCAGTCGTGCTTCGAGGTCGACGCGGCGCTGCGGCCGGAGGGCAAGGCGGGAGCGCTGGTCCGCACGCTCGACGGGCACGCCTCCTACTACCAGAAGTGGGCGCGGACCTGGGAGTTCCAGGCGCTGCTGAAGGCACGGCCGGTCGCGGGCGACGCCGAGCTCGGGCAGGCGTACCTCGACGTCGTGCGGCCGTACGTGTGGACGGCGGCCGAGCGCGAGAACTTCGTCGAGGACGTGCAGGCGATGCGTCGGCGCGTCGAGGACCACGTGCCGTCAGGGCTCGCCGACCGGGAGCTGAAGCTCGGCCGCGGTGGCCTGCGGGACGTCGAGTTCGCGGTGCAGCTGCTGCAGCTCGTGCACGGCCGTTCGGACGAGGAGCTGCGCATCCAGGCGACGACGGCCGCATTGGCCGCGTTGGGCCGTGGCGGGTACGTCGGACGCAACGACGCGGCGGACTTCGGGCGTTCGTACCGGTTCCTGCGCACGTTGGAGCACCGGCTCCAGTTGCAGCGTTTACTGCGCACGCACCTCTTCCCCGCAGACGACGACGTCACGGCGTTGCGCTGGCTCGCGCGGTCGGTCGGTCTGCACGCCGATGGGCGGAAGTCGGAGGGGCAGGTGCTGCTCGCGGAGTTCCGCAAGCACGCCAACCAGGTCCGGCGGCTGCACGAAAAGCTGTTCTACCGGCCGCTGCTGCAGTCCGTTGCGGGTGTACCGACCGAGGCGTTGCGGCTCACCACCAAGGAGGCCGTGGCGAGGCTCGCGGCCCTCGGCTACACCTCGCCCGAGGGCGCGTTGCGGCACATCCAGGCGTTGACCCACGGCGTGTCCCGGCGTGCGCGCATCCAGGGCGCACTGCTGCCGGTGCTGCTGGACCTGTTCGCCGGCACACCCGATGCGGACGGTGGGCTGCTCGCGTACCGGAAGGTGTCCGAGGCGCTCGCCGAAACCCCCTGGTACCTGCGGCTGCTGCGGGACGAGGGCGCTGTCGTCGAACGGCTCGCGGTGCTGCTCGGCACCTCCCGCTTCGTGCCGGACCTGCTGGTGCGGGCGCCGGAGGTGCTGCGGCTGCTCGCGGACACCGAGGCGCTGGTCGGGCGTGATCCGCACGCGGTCGGCAACCCGCTGCGCAGCGCGGTCGCCCGGTACGACGACCTGACGCGCGCGGTCGCCGCCGCACGGTCGTTGCGGCGCCACGAGATGTTGCGCATCGCCGCGGCGGACCTGCTGGGGTTCATGCCGCTCGAGACGGTGTGCGTGTCGCTGTCCGAGGTGTGGGGCGCGGTGCTCCAGAGCGCTTTGGACGCGGCTGTGCGCGCGGCCGGGGAGCCGGTCGCCGCGCTGGCCGTGATCGGCATGGGACGGCTCGGCGGGCACGAGCTCGGCTACGGCTCCGACGCGGACGTGCTGTTCGTGTGCCGGCCGTTCGACGGCGTGTCCGACGCCGAGGCGGTGAAGTGGGCGAGCGGTGTCGTGGAGAAGATCCGGCGGCTGCTCGGCGCGCCGTCGCAGGACCCGCCGCTGCAGGTGGACGCGGACCTGCGGCCGGAGGGAAGGCAGGGCCCGCTCGTGCGGACCCTGGAGTCGTACCGCGCCTACTACCGGCAGTGGGCGGAGATCTGG
Organism: Lentzea aerocolonigenes; assembly: GCF_000974445.1. Taxonomy (GTDB): domain Bacteria; phylum Actinomycetota; class Actinomycetes; order Mycobacteriales; family Pseudonocardiaceae; genus Lentzea; species Lentzea aerocolonigenes. The sequence goes on along the minus strand of NZ_BBOJ01000022.1, from coordinate 309,884 downwards.
GAGAAGCAGGCGCTGCTGCGGGCGCGTTTCATCGCCGGGGACGACTCGTTGGGCGCGGAGTTCAAGGCGTTGATCGATCCGTTGCGCTATCCGGCTGCCGGGCTGGACGCGGCGTCCGTGCGGGAGATCAGGCGGATCAAGGCGCGGGTCGACGCGGAACGGCTGCCGCGCGGAGCCGACCCGAGCACGCACACCAAGCTCGGCCGCGGCGGGCTCGCGGACGTGGAGTGGACCGTGCAGCTGTTGCAGCTCCAGCACGCCGGTGCTGTGCCTGACCTGCGCACACCGTCCACAATGGCCGCGATGGCCGCCGCCGTTGAGGCAGGGCTGCTCGCCGCTGACGACGCCGCCGCGCTGACCGCGGCGTGGAACCTCGCGACGCACGCCCGCAACGCCGTGACGCTGGTGCGGGGCAAGGCGTCGGACCAGCTGCCGACGTCCGGGCGCGACCTCGTCGCCGTCGCCTCGGTCATGGGGTACCCGCCCGGCGGTGATCCCGGCGAGTTCCTCGAGGAGTACCGGCGCACCACCCGTCGTGCGCGTGCGGTGGCGGAGCGGGTCTTCTACGGTGAGGGACTGTGAAAGCGATCGCGCTTACCGAGTTCGGCGACGCCGAGGTCATGTCGTTGCAGGAGCTGCCCGATCCGCTGCTGGGGCCCGACCAGGTCCTGGTGGAGGTCCGCGCGGCCGGGATCAACCCGGTGGACTTCAAGATCAGAGCCGGGTACCTGCGGGGCCTGATGCCGCACCACACGCCGTTGATCCCCGGCTGGGACGTGGCCGGCGTGGTGCGCGCCGTCGGCATCGGCGTGCAGGACTGGAAACCGGGCGACGAGGTGCTCGCCTACGCGCGCAAGGACCACGTCCAGTTCGGCGCCTACGCCGAGCTGATCTCGGTGCCGGACAGGATGATCGCGCGCAAACCGTCCACCGTGGACTTCGTGACCGCGGCCGCGCTGCCGCTCGCCGGGCTGACGGCGTTGCAGGCGTTGAAGGCCGTCGGCACCGGCGCCGGTGACGTCGTGCTCGTGCACGCCGCCGCCGGCGGTGTGGGACATCTCCAGGTGCAGATCGCGCTCGAGCTCGGTGCCGCGCGGGTGCTGGGCACCGCGTCGCCGCGCAACCACGACTTCGTGCGGTCGCTGGGCGCCGAACCGGTGGCCTACGGCGACGCGCTGGTCGACGCGGTGGCGGAGCTGGCCGGTGGCGACGGCAGGGTCGACGTGGTGATCGACAACGTCGGCGGACTCGCGTTCGACCAGTCGTTGCAGCTGGTGCGCGACCGGGAGCGGATGACGTCCATTGTGGACGGGCCGCGGGCGCTGGAGCACGGTGTGATCAACACCTGGGCCCGGCCGAACGCCGAGCAGACCCAGTGGCTCGTCGACCTGGTCGCGGCCGGGAAGTTGCGCGTCGAGGTGCAGCAGACGTTTCCGTTGGCCGACGCGGTGAAAGCGCACAAACTGCTCGAAGGCGGGCACGTGCGCGGAAAAGTCGTACTAACAGTCTGAAAGATTCATGTATTGCTTCAGGTTTGGGGGCACTCCTGGTGGGGTGCCCCCACTTCTGGGCTGCTCAGTCCTCGTCCTGGTCGGGGTCGACAGCGGGAGCGCTGGTGTAAACCTCGACCACCCACTCCTCCTCCAACGACTCGGCGTCGTCGGCGTCGGGAACGAGACGGTTGTAGACGCGGACCCCGAGGTCGAGCACGTCAGCGGCCTGAACCGCTTCGAGCGCCTCGGCTGCCGAGTCGACGATGTGGGTGGTGAGCAGCTGCGGAGCCGTGAATTCGGCGACATCTTGAGACACGGGCGGACCCTAGCGCATTGACGTTTCACCCGATCGAGATGAGACTAGCTGCGCTCAGCGGGGGAGCTGTTGTTTGTCACGGGGGTCGAACAGAGGAAGTCATGCAGCATCGTCGGGTCACGCGCCGAGGTAAGACCGTGATCGCCATTGCGGGCGTTGCTGTCGGTGTGCTCGCGTCACTGGGTGTGATCCAGTTTGCACTCAGCGGCGAGAACTCCGCCGCTCAGCCCAACACGACGTCGACGACGACTACGTCGAACGGCGTCCAAACCCCTGACGGCGCACTGGAAACCACCGAGCCTTCCGCCGACGTGAAGGTGCAGACGGGCTCGTTCAAGCAGCAGCGCGGCATGCTCACCATCGAAGTGACACGCGTGGAAGCCGCGAACGGCCGTGTGAAGCTCTTCGTGACGGCCACGAACGCCTCCCAGGCCAGAATGACCCTCCCCGTGAACGGCATCGCCGTCCTGGACGATCTGAAGCGCACTTACGCGGCATCGAGCAGCAAGTGGGACGGCCTCGTCACCCAGGGCACCACCGCCTCGGGCACCGTGGTGCTCGACGAGAAGGTCGGCGCGGGTGTGAACTCGCTCACGCTGACGTTCAACTCGATCTCCGGCCAGTTCGCCCCGACGGGCGCCGCGATCACGGTCACCGGGATCCCGCTGCCGAAGTGATTGAGCCCCGCCGAACGGGTACGCCTCCTGCATGGCACAACGCGGAAGTGATCAACACGGCTTCGTGGCGGACGACCACCTGAAGAAGGAGCTCGAGAACGAGCTGCGCGCCAACGGCCCGACCCGGTCGGAGGCGTGGCGCGAACCCGAGATGCCGGCGCCGGACGAAAACGACGAGGACTCACGCGACCAGGTCACCTAGCCTGTCGTGCGTGAAGTACCTGTTCTTCTGGGGCCATCAGCCCGAACGTGACGGCAGCATCGGCAAGGGATGCCTGTCGCAGTGGTGGCCGTGCTCCTTCGTCGTTGACGGGCAACAGTTCTCGTCGGCCGAGCACTACATGATGTGGCGCAAGGCCTTGCTGTTCGACGACACCTCGGTCGCCGAACGGGTGCTGGCCGCGCGCACTCCCGCCGAGGCCAAGGCTTTGGGCCGTCAGGTCTCGGGTTTCTCCGACGCCGAGTGGGTTTCGGCGCGGCTGGAGATCGTGGTCGACGGCAACCTGGCGAAGTTCGGGCAGGATCCCGCGCTGCGTTCCTACTTGCTGGGAACGGGTTCGCGGATCCTGGTCGAGGCCAGCCCGCAGGACCGCGTGTGGGGCATCGGTTTGGTGGCGTCCGACCCGCGGGCTGCCGACCCGTCGACCTGGTTGGGGCTGAACCTGCTCGGGGAGGCGCTGATGGAGGTCCGCACGCGGCTGTCCGCGTGACGGTCTGTCCATTGCGGACTGCGGGAGTGCGTCACCACTGCCAGCAGTACAGGTGAAGCGTCCCGGCCGACTCGAGAGCGGCGGAGGCCAGCTCCGCGACGCCCTGCACCACCCGCGAAAGGACGGTCAGGCGCGCTCTCGTCGTCGGGAGCGAGATAGCAAGAGTTCTGAACCCCGCGCCCGCCCCACTCGTGTGTCAGAGCATGTTCAGCTACTCAGGACCGGCCCGGCTCGTGTACGCGGACGGCAGTGCGGTCGAGCTGGATCGCGTGGACCTGATCGAGACGGTGGCCGACGGCGTCTGGCAGCTCTCCGGCGCGGGAACGGCCGCGGAGACTCTCGACGGCGGTGAGGCCCGGATCAAACTGCCGACCGGTGGTGAGGCCGACGTCGTGGTCTCCAACGTGCGGGTGCACACGGGCGCGCGTGGGCTGTCGTGCAGCGTGACGTTGTTCAGCGCCTGATCGCCGTTCGGAAAGCCGGAAGGCCCGGCGGGGGATCCCGCCGGGCCTTCCGGTAGAGCTCAGTCGATCACACGTCGTAGTACAGCGCGAACTCGTAGGGGTTCGGGCGCAGACGCAGCGGGTCGATTTCCTGCTCACGCTTGTACGAGATCCAGGTGTCGATCACGTCCGGGGTGAACACGCCGCCCTCGAGCAGGAACTCGTGGTCGGCCTCCAGGTTGTCCAGCACGGCGTCGAGCGTCGCGGGGACCTGCTTGACGTCGCGGGCCTCCTCGGGCGGGAGCTCGTAGAGGTCCTTGTCGATCGGGGCCGGCGGCTCGATCTTGTTCTTCACGCCGTCGAGGCCCGCCATGACCATCGCCGAGAAGGCGAGGTACGGGTTGCCCGAGGAGTCGGGGCAGCGGAACTCGATGCGCTTGGCCTTCGGGTTGTTGCCCGTGATCGGGATGCGGACACACGCCGAGCGGTTGCGCTGGGAGTAGACCAGCGAGACCGGGGCCTCGTAGCCGGGGACCAGGCGGTGGTAGGAGTTCACCGTCGGGTTGGTGAAGGCCAGCAGCGACGGCGCGTGGTGCAGGATGCCGCCGATGTAGTGGCGGGCGGTGTCGGACAGGCCCGCGTAGCCGCTCTCGTCGTGGAACAGCGGCGCGCCGTCCTTCCACAGCGACTGGTGCGTGTGCATGCCCGAGCCGTTGTCGCCGAACAGCGGCTTCGGCATGAAGGTGACGGTCTTGCCGGCCTGCCACGCGGTGTTCTTGATGATGTACTTGAACAGCATCAGGTCGTCGGCGGCGTGCAGCAGCGTGTTGAAGCGGTAGTTGATCTCCGCCTGGCCCGCGGTGCCGACCTCGTGGTGGGCGCGCTCGACCGCGAAGCCGTTCGCCTCCATGTTGAGGACCATCTGGTCGCGGAGGTCCGCGTAGTGGTCGGTCGGCGTGACGGGGAAGTAGCCGCCCTTGTACTTGACCTTGTAGCCGAGGTTGCCGCCCTCTTCGTCACGGCCCGTGTTCCACCAGCCGGACTCGGAGTCGATCTTGTGGAACGACCCGTTCGCCGTGGTGTCGAACTGGATCGAGTCGAAGATGTAGAACTCGGCCTCGGCACCGAAGTACGCGGTGTCGGCGATGCCCGAGTCGGTGATGTACTGCTCGGCCTTGCGCGCGATGTTGCGCGGGTCGCGGCTGTACGCCTCACGCGTGAACGGGTCGTGCACGAAGAAGTTGACGATCAGCGTCTTCTCGATGCGGAACGGGTCGAGACGCGCGGTGTAGAGGTCGGGCAGCAGCAGCATGTCCGACTCGTGGATGGACTGGAAGCCGCGCACGGAGGAGCCGTCGAAGGCGAGACCCTCTTCGATCGCGTCGGCGTCGAACGCCTTGGCCGGCAGCGTGAAGTGCTGCATCACGCCGGGCAGGTCGCTGAACCGCACGTCGACGAACTTGACGCCCTCGTCGGAGATGAACTTCAGCACCTCGTCGGAATTTTTGAACACCCTCGTCGACTCCTTGACTATGGACAACGGCTGGTCATCGCGAGCGACCGTATGTCGGCGGTGTTGCCCGTCCGTCACTCGGATGTTTCGCCAGTGTTAACGGGGCGGTCCGAGGCGGCAAGACGACCTGCCGGTCCTCACCCGATGTTCACAGGCTTACTCTGGTGGAGTGAGCAGGTGGACCGGTTCGTGGCTGTCAGGACCCCAATCGGTGCTGTCTCCGGGTGAGGACTCGAACGACGGCACTCAACAGCGCTGGCGTGGTGAGCGTCACGGCTTCCCGGAGAAGGGGCCGGGCTCCATCGCCTCGATCGGGAGGCGCACGTTCGCCATCCTGACCGACTTCGTCCTCGCGGCCGGTGTCGCCGCGGTGTTCACGCGGCCTGAGCTGCCGAAGAACTGGAGCCTGCTGGCCTGGTTCGTCATCACCGTGGTCGCGGTCGCGTTCTTCGGGTTCACGCCGGGGCACGCGCTGTTCGGCCTGCGGGTGGCGCGCATCGACGGCAAGGCCTTCGTGCACCTGCCCCGCGCGCTGCTGCGCACGATCCTCATCTTCCCGCTCATCCCGGCGCTGGTCTGGGACTCGGACGGGCGGTGCCTGCACGACAAGGCCGCGGGCACGGTCGTCATCAAGGTCAGGTAGTCCCGAGCACGCGAAAGGGCCCGCCGCACGAGTTGTGCGGCGGGCCCTTCCACGTGGTGGGAGCTGGTCAGGGACGACGACCTGAGGTCAGCGGCGGCGCAGCGTGCGCTGGACGTTGCGCATCTTGGCGCCTTGCGGCATCGGGCCCTTGGGCAGCGCGGCGCCGCGGCTGGCGAGCGCCGCGAGACGGGTCTCGAGCGCGTCGACCTGGGCGGCCGTGATGTTGCGCGGCAGCTTCATCAGCGTCGACTGGAGCTTCTTCAGCGGGACCTGGCCCTCGCCGGTGCCGATGATGAAGTCGTAGATCGGGGTCTCGCCGACGACACGCGAGATGCGCTTCTTCTCCTGGGCGAGGAGCGGCTTGACCCGCTGCGGCGCACCCTCGGCGACCAGGACGACACCGGGACGGCCGAGCACGCGGTGCACGGCGTCGAGCTGCGTGGTGCCCGCGACGGCGGGGGTGACACGCCAGCGGCCGCGCAGGTTCTCGAGCGCCCACGCGCCCGCGCCCGGCTGGCCGTCGGCCTTGCGGAAGACGTTGCTCTGCACGCGGCGGCCGAAGATGATCACGGCCAGCAGCGCGCCGATCGCGACGCCCAGCGGCACGAACATCCAGACCGCGTTGAAGATCAGGCCGAGGACCACGGCAATCGCCGTGACGCCGAGGACAGCCCCCAGCATCAGCGGGATCAGCGCCTTGTCCTCGCGGCGTTGCATCTTGAACGCCTCGAAGATCTGCTTGCGCCGTTCGCGTGATGCCGCGCGACGAGCCTTCGCCGCTTCCTTGGCAGCCGCCTTGTCCTGCTTACCAGCCATACCCATCAGGATACGTGCCCGGAAAAATTGGACACAGCGGTCTCAACAATGAGCGCGGATCGTCCGTCTGCGAGACTGCCGGGCATGGAGGCGTTGCTGGAGGGTCTTGATCCGGAACAGCGCGCAGCGGTCGAAGCGCCGCGCGGCCCGGTGTGCGTGCTCGCGGGCGCCGGTACCGGAAAAACGCGCACCATCACGCACCGCATCGCCTACCTGTGCCAACGCGGTCACGTCGCCCCGTCGCAGGTCCTCGCGGTCACGTTCACCAAACGCGCCGCAGGGGAGATGCGCACCCGTCTGCGTTCTCTGGACGTGCACGGCGCACAGGCCGTGACGTTCCACGCCGCCGCCTCACGTCAGTTGCGCTACTTCTGGCCACGCGTCATCGGCGGCCCGCGGTGGGAGCTCGTCGACCAGAAGATCCGCGTCGTCGCCCGTGCCGCGTCCCGGCTGGGCCTGCCGACCGAAGCCGACGCGCTGCGCGACCTGACCAGCGAGATCGAGTGGGCGAAGGCGTCGCTGCTGACGCCGGAGGACTACCCGGTTGCCGCCGCCCGCGCCGCGCGGGACATCCCGGCGCCCGCCGAGCAGATCATGAAGCTCTACACGACCTACGAGCAGCTCAAGAACGAGGCGCAGCTGCTCGACTTCGACGACCTGCTGCTCTACACGGCGGGGGCGCTGGAGGACAACGCGGAGGTCGCGCAGGAGTTCCGCGACCGCTACCGCTGCTTCGTCGTCGACGAGTACCAGGACGTGACGCCGTTGCAGCAGCGCGTGCTCGACGCGTGGCTCGGCGGCCGCGACGACCTGACCGTGGTCGGCGACGCGAACCAGACCATCTACTCGTTCGCCGGCGCCTCGCCGCAGCCGCTGCTCAACTTCGCGCGGCGGTTCCCCGAGGCCGTCGTCGTGCGGCTCGAGCGCGACTACCGGTCGACGCCCCAGGTCGTTGGGCTGGCCAACGACGTCATCAAGTGGGCACGCGGCCGTCCTGCCGGGTCGCGGCTGCAGCTGATCGGACAGCGGCCGGACGGGCCGATGCCGCGGTTCCACGAGTTCGACGACGAACCGGCCGAGGCGGACGCCGTCGCCGGGCGGATCAAGACACTGCTCGACGAGGGCGTGGCGGCGTCGGAGATCGCGATCCTCTACCGGGTCAACGCGCAGTCCGAGGCGTACGAGCAGGCGCTCGCGTCGCTCGGCATCCCGTACCTCGTGCGCGGTGGCGAACGGTTCTTCGAGCGCGCCGAGGTGCGCCAGGCGATGATCGCGCTGCGCTCTGCGGGCGAACGCGACGGGAGCCTGCCCGAGGTCGTCCGCGCGGTGCTGGGCCGGGTCGGGCTGACCGACGAACCGCCGACCGGCGGCTCGGCCCGTGAGCGCTGGGAGTCGTTGCTCGCGCTGGTCGAGCTCGCCGAGGAGTTCGCCGCCGCGGTGCCGGACGCCGACCTGCCGCGGTTCTGCGCGGAGCTGGACGTGCGGGCCGAGGCACAGCACCCGCCGACCGTCGAGGGAGTCACGCTCGCCTCGCTGCACGCGTCGAAGGGTCTGGAGTGGGACGCCGTGTTCCTCGTCGGACTCGTCGAGGGCACGATGCCGATCCAGTACGCCGACGGTGACGAGGCGAAGGTCGAAGAAGAACGCCGCCTTCTGTATGTAGGTGTCACGCGCGCGCGTGAGCACCTCTGGCTGTCGTGGGCGTTGTCGCGCGCGGCCGGTGGGCGCAAGTACCGCCGCCGGTCGAGGTTCCTGTACAGCCTCGTGCCCGAGAACCACCCCGCCGCACGGGTATCTGCGGGCGCTCAGCGGCCACCTCTGATGAAGAAGGAAAAACCGACCTGCCGGGTCTGCGCGGCGACTCTGGTCGAGGCGCAGGCCGTGAAGCTCGGTCGTTGCAGGTCCTGCCCGTCCGATGTGGACGAGGAACTGCTCGAGTCGCTCCGTCAGTGGCGTGCGGCGCGGGCGCGGGAGCTCAAGGTGCCCGCGTACGTGGTCTTCACCGACGCGACCCTGATGGCGATCGCGGAGCAGCGACCCACGGATTCGGCCGGACTCGTGGCGATCTCGGGCATCGGCGCGTCGAAGCTTGATAAGTTCGGCGACGACGTGTTGGGCCTGGTCCGGGCCGGTGTCGGGTACTCCGCCACCTGATCGGGACAAGTTTCGTTAAATAGGTTGCGAGCCCGTGGGACGGGGTCATAACCTGCTCATGCCGGGTCCGGAGGACCCGTCTGGGGAAGAAGAACTACTACTAGCTCTCTACAGCAGAGCTCTCTTGGAGGAGGTGGCCGTTGTGAAGCTCTTCACGACTTCGCGCGCGCTCGGCCTCCCGTTGACCGAGGGCCTCTGCACGTCCGCAGCCGCTCAGGCCATGTGGCACAAGTCTGCCCACAAGCCAGTGGCACTGCTGGGTCGTGAGCGCGGCACCGCCCTGCGCGGGATCGCACTGCGCGGCACCGAACTGACCAGCGAGCAGCCGATCGTGCTGCCGGTCGTCGATGACAACTACACGAATGCGCCGTCCGCGCATCAAGTGAGAAGGCTCCTGCCGACCCCATAAGGGGGTCGAAGGACCACCAGGCTCACGAAAGCCGCGGACTCGCACAGAGTCCGCGGCTTTCGTGTTTTTGCAGTACCCCACACAAGGAGAAAACCCAGATGTTGACCGCGACTGTCCCGCTCACCGGCGAGACACTTCCGGACCTCGCGGAGGGGCTCGACATCCCCTGCCGCACCCACAACCCCGACCTCTGGTTCGCTGACGCGCCGGCCGACCTCGAGAAGGCGAAGTCCTTCTGCGGGACCTGCCCGGTGCTGGCGGAGTGCCTCGCCGGCGCGCTCGCCCGTCACGAGCCGTGGGGCGTCTGGGGTGGAGAGATCTTCGAGCGCGGTGTCGTCATCGCGCGGAAGCGGCCGCGTGGCCGTCCGCGCAAGGACGCGGCAGTTGTTCCGGCCAGCAGGACGGAGTCGGCGGCGTGAACACCGTGCAGATCAACCACAGCGCACTGCCCGCCTACCTGAACGAGGGCCTGACACCCATGTCTCTGAACGAAGAATTCGTGCGAATACGAATACAAGAAGCCCAGAGGTTCGCTGAAGAGCAACGCCTGGCGAACCGCCTCGCGTCAGCGCAACGTTGGCGCAGGTTGTCGCGATGGGCGGGACGCAGAGCGGCTCGCTTCGACCTCTGACAGTCTCGAGCTGAGGCCGTCATCCACGAGAAGGTGGATGGCGGCCTCGGCCGTTCCTCCGTACCGTTCCCTTTGTGCCGCACCACACCCACGACGGAATCGACTGGTCCGCTCGACTGAGCGGAATGAGGCGCTACGGCGCCCTGCAAGAAGAGGCGTTGTCTCAGGTCGCACGGAGACTCGTCGCACCTCTCCCCGACTCGCCGGTGGTCATGGACGTCGGCTGCGGCGCGGGCTCCATGAGCGTGCCCCTGGTCTCAGCCCTGCGCGAACACGGCGGAGGCGTCCTCGTCCTGGTGGACGCCACCCCCGAACTCCTGGACGCAGCCTGCACCGCCGCGCGCGCCGAAGCAGACGGCGCCGTGTCGGTGAAGCCCGTCCTGGCAGACCTCGCCACCGAAGACCCGCTGTCGTTCGCCGGCCCGGTCGAGCTCATCTGGGGCTCGCGGGTGATCCACCACCTCCCTGACCAGCTGCGCGGCGTCCGCCGCCTGGTCTCCGCCCTGGCTCCGGGCGGCTGGCTGGCCCTGGCCGAGGGAGGCCTCGAAACTCGCTTCCTGCCCTGGGACCTGGGCGTCGGCGAACCGGGCCTGGCCGACCGCCTGGCCGCGGCCCGCGCCGAGTGGTTCGTGTCGATGCGCGAGGGCATGACCGGCGCGGTCCGGCTACCCGTCGGCTGGAACGTCGCGCTGGCCGACGCGGGCCTGGGCGAGATCAGCGCCTTCAGCTTCGTCGTCGATCACCCGGCCCCGGCCAAGCACTTCGTGCGCGAGTGGGCGGTGGACCGCCTGACCTGGCTGGCCGAGGTCACCTCGTCACGCCTGCACGCCGCCGACCGCGACGCGCTGCGCCGGCTGCTGAACCCCTCCGACTCGGAGTACGTCGGCGCACGTGAGGACGTGTTCCTGCTGGAGACGGACACCGTCCACCTGGGACGGCGCCGGTGACCGCGTGCCACAGATGTGGGCGGTTGCGCACCTCCGTTTCTGACCTGGAGTTCCTGGCCTGGTCGTCGGAGCGGATCGGTGGGTCGGTTCGGTGGTTGTGTCACGTCTGCGCGAAGACGCACGTGCGGGACATCGAAGGGAAGTTGCCGGACGAGTACTGGCGCTGATTCGCGGGGGTTGGGTCCGGTGTGGACGGTCGACCTCGTGTGGGCAGCGTTGGTGGTCGGGTGGGATCCAGGTCCGGGGTCGGGGTCGGGGTCGGGTGGGACCCAGGTCCGGGGTTGGTGGCCGGGTGGGATCACGGGTTGGGGTTGGTGGCCGGGGGATCCAGGTCCAGGGTTGGTGGCTGGGTGGGATCACGGGCTGGAGTTGGTGGCGGGGGACCCAGGTTCGGGGTCGGGGGACGGGCGGGACCCAGGTCCGGGGTCGGGGGCCAGGTGGGCCCAGGTCAGAGGTCGGAGCCGAGCGGAACCGAGGTTCGGGGTTGGCGGCCGGGCGGGACTCAGGTTCGGGGTTGCCGGCCGGTTCGAGTTCCAGGGCCAGGGTTGGCGGCCGGGTCGAACCCAGGTCCGGGATCGGTGGCCGGCTGGGACCACGGGCCGGGGTTGGCGCTCAGGTGTCCTTTCGGCGTTTGATGGCGTTGGTGTGCTGCTCGGGCGAGATGGTCGGTCGGCGGTGTTGGTCGCACGGCGCGGCCTTCGCGGCGTGGGTAGGTCTGGGCGGCCAGTTCGTCGGAAGGCGTCGGTGGATGGTCGAAGTCGTTGCCCGGCGCGGGTCGGTTCCTCGTCGGGAAGCGTTCGTGAGTGCTTGAAGTCGATGTCCGCCACGGCGTTCTGTCGGACGGGTGAGTGTGTTGGCGCGCTGCTCGGGCCGGTGTTCGGCAGAGGTGGGCAGATGCACGTCGCGCCTCATGCCTGGCAGGTCGGATGCGCTCGGCTCTCCGTCGGAAGTGCCGGTTGACTGAGTCGGGACAGCCCGGCAGGTCCGGATGTGCTCGGCTCTCCGTCGGAAGTGCCGGTTGACTGAGTCGGGACAGCCCGGCAGGTCCGGATGTGCTCGGCTCTCCGTCGGAAGTGCCGGTTGACTGAGTCGGGACAGCCCGGCAGGTCCGGATGTGCTCGGCTCTCCGTCGGAAGTGCCGGTTGACTGAGTCGGGACAGCCCGGCAGGTCCGGATGTGCTCGGCTCACGGTCGGAAGCGCCGGTTGACTGAGTCGGCACAGCCCTGCAGGTCGGATGTGCTCGGCTCACCGTCGGAAGCGTCGGTGGACCGAGGCGGCACAGCCCGGTCGGCCCTCCGCCGGTCAAACCGGAAACAGGTGGCGTAAGGCCTGCCTGACCAGCGCCGTTCCGCGTCGGCAGCTCCGCCGCAGCTCCTCGCGAAGATCACCCGGTGAACACAGCCGAGCCTGTACCACCGCGTCGAGGATCTCCACGACCGCTCGCGGGTTCGTCTCGCGGCGGGCCATGTCCAGTGCGGCCCGAGCCGGAAGAGCCAGCCGAAGTCCGTCGCGCGACACCACGCCCGGTGGCCGGGTCGTGCGTTCCAGCAGGATCGACGGATGGGCTCTTCGCGCGTTGCTGCCCGCCAGCACGTGGATGTGCCGGGGGAGTGGAAGCGTGGCGCCTTGCCGCGTCAGTGCGTCCGCGCCCGTGATGACCGCGGAAGGGCCCGCGTAGGACAGCACCGCGCGAAGCCGGTCCAGCCGGGTCGGGGGTGATGGCTTCTGCAGAACAACGCCGGGCAGCAGCTGTTGCCACTGTCCGGCCGGAGTGCAGTGGCGCAGGATCTCCCGCGAGGAGACACCGGATTTACGCAGGTCAGCGGTGGTTGTGATGGTTGCCATGGGGTCATCGTGGCCTACTGGCGAGCCAGCAAATGGGGCTCAGCACCAACCTGTGGACAACTCGAGCAATGTTCACTCGGACGAGTTAGGGCCTGTGTTGAAGACCAGTCCGCGACAGCCGGGCCTGAGGCGGCCGCCGGCGGCACGGCCGAGCGGCCCGTGTGCCACACCGGTGTGCGGGTCGCTCGGCTGCACCACCAGGAACCACCTCAAGCCCGACTCTCGTCGAACCAGACTTCGGCACGGGCTCTAGTCGTCGAACCCCGGCTGCCAGCGCGCGACGATGTCGCGTGCCGTCACGTGGGCGTCGAGCTGGCAGAGGATGCCCGTCGCGCCCAGCGTCACGCGGTGGATCAGCAGGTACTGCGGCGGAAGGTTCAACGACCTGCCCGTCTGCGAGTCCGGGCTGCGCAGGTCGCCCACCCGTTCCGCCTGCGACTGCAGCCAGCGGCGGGTGAAGTGGAACGACTCGGTGCGCAGCGGCTCCACGAACGGGGCCAGGTAGCCGAGCACGTCGTCGCCGTGCAGGACCATGCCCTCGCGGATGAAGTTCTCGGTGCGCAGGAGCTCCACCAGGTCCGCCGACCTGCCGTCCAGCGCGAGCCTGGTCATCAGACCGAGCGTCTTGGGCAGGCCGTCGGGGAGGCGGGCCACGGCGCCGAAGTCGATCACGCGCAGCAGGCCGTCGTCGCCCAGCATGAAGTTGCCCGGATGCGGGTCGGCGTGCAGCAGGCCGGAGCGCGACGGGGCCGAGAAGTGGAACTCGGCCAGCAGCTGTCCGGCCAGGTCTCGCTCTTCGACGGACCCCTCGCGGATGATCTGCGACAACGGCGTGCCCGAGGTCCACTCGGTCACCATGACCTTGGGTGCCGAGGCGACGACACGGGGGACCAGCACGCGCGGGTCGTTCTCGAAGGCCTTCGCGAACGTGCGCTGGTTCGCCGCCTCGTCGCGGTAGTCGAGCTCCTCCAGGTACCGGTCGCGCAGCTCCTCCAGCAGGGGGCGCACGTCGGTGCCGGGCATGATCGCCTGCAACAGCCTCGAGAACCGCAGCAGCTGCTTCAGGTCCGCGCGCAGGGCCTCGTCCGCGCCGGGGTACTGGACCTTCACCGCCACGTCGCGGCCGTCGTGCCACACGGCCCGGTGCACCTGGCCGATGGACGCCGACGCGGCCGGCTCGTCGTCGAACGACTGGAAGCGCTTCGCCCATGACGAGCCGAGCTGTTCGGCGAGCACGCGGTGCGTGGTGCGGGCGGGCATCGGCGGGGCCGCGGTCTGCAGCTTCGTCAGCGCCTCGCGGTACGGGGCCGCGAGCTCGTCCGGGACCGCAGCCTCGAACACGCTCAGCGCCTGGCCGAACTTCATGGCGCCGCCCTTGAGCTGGCCGAGCACCGCGAAGACCTGTTCCGCCGTCTTGGCCGTCACCTCGGCGTTGACCTCGTCGGCCGCGCGTCCGGTCAGTCGCTTCCCCCAGCCGCCCACCACCCGGCCGGCCACCCCGAGCGGGAGGCTCGCCAGCTTGGCGGTGCGCTGCACGGCCTTGCGCGGAATCTCGGTCACTCGGCCATGTTATGTGCGGAGCACTGACAGTCAGGGTGCGGATACCAGCTTCGTCTCTCAGCAACACCCGCGACGAGGTCGAGTTCGACAGTGGCGTTCAGCACGGGCGGCGGGGCGAGGTCGCGGCCCCGGACGAAGATCAGCGACTCCAGGATCTGCACCACCGCCAGCGCGGCCGTTCCCGTCGCGAACAGCACGTCCGTGGAGGCCGGTTTGCCGACGAGCTGGGCCGCGATGGCGGGCCAGGCGGGATCGTGGTCGGTGCGGTGCAGGTCCGCGCAGTTCAGGCAGCTCGTGCGGCCGGGGAGGACGAGCGGTCCGACGATGCCCACGCCCTCACGCACGCGCACGGTCAGATGCGGCGTCCGCGACGCCATCAGCCCGCTCACGACGGTCGGATCGGGGACGAGCGTGGCCGCCAGCACCACCAGATCGGCGTGGTGAGCCAGGCGAACGCCCGATTCAGCTAGAAGCGAAGTAATTGAAAGTGCAAGGTGTCCGGCGCCCTGGACGGCGACCGACGCGCCCTTCGCGGGGGAGCCGGTGTCGAGCAGACCGGCTTCTTCGAGTGCGGCGAGAACATCACTCAACTGGGTGGGGTCCTCGCCACGTGCTTTGAGTCTTTCACCCAGTTCGGCGACGGTGTGGCGGCCGTCGAGGATGATCAGTTCGTCGACCAGCGCCTCGGGCAGCGAGTCGATCACCACAGCGTGCTTCGGGTCCGTGCCGACCTGGACGACGCCGGGTCCGCGACGCACCACGGCGAGTCCTGCACGGACGCGAGGTCTGGTGTCCACATGAGAAAGACTGGCAGGGGGCGAGGCCCCCTGCCAGCGGAAACGTCAGACCTTGGCCTTGCCGAGGATCCGCGTCATCTTCGTTCCGCAGACAGGGCAGGTGCCCTTCGCCATGCGCCGGCCGTTGGTCTCCTCGACCTTGCCGTCGAAGTCGCGCTTCTCCCGGCACTTGACGCAGTAGCCGTTGTACTTCTCGGCCACAGCCCCTCCCTTGCAGTTGTGAGTGCGGACACACTCGGGGACCTTGGCGCGACGGTACCTCCGCGAGGCGGCGAAACCGCGCATGTCGATCCTGCGCGTGTCCAGCCGCCGTTCGGTGGAACTTCACCCGCCGGGTGCGCGGCTGCCGCCGGTTGGGGGCGGAAAATTGTCGGTGGCGCCGTTTACGGTGACTGCATGGCCGAACCGCGGGTGGAGGTGCGGCGGAGCCCCCGGCGCCGCCGCATGGTCAGCGCGTACCGGGAGGGCGACACCGTCGTCGTCCTTCTGCCGGCACGGATGACCAAGGGGGAAGAGAAGCACTGGGTGGCGGAGATGTTGAGCCGCCTCCAGCGCAGTGAGACGCGCAGGAAATCTCCTGCGCGGACGTCGGACGAGGCGCTGATGGCGCGGTGCGCCGAGCTGTCGGCGCGCTACCTGGACTCGCTCGCCGACCCCGTCAGCGTGCGCTGGGTGCCGCCCATGCGCACGCGCTGGGCGTCCTGCACGCCGACCGAGGGCACGATCAGGGTGTCCGAACGGCTGCGCGACGTGCCGCCGTGGGTGCTCGACTACGTGCTCGTGCACGAGTTGGCGCACCTGCTGGTGCCAGGGCACGGCAAGGACTTCTGGGAGTGGGTGCACCGCTACCCGAAGACCGATCGGGCCATGGGTTACCTGGAAGGTCTCTCGGCCGCCGCAGGCTGGGGGATCACCGAAGACTGACGAACCACTACGCGAAACGCCCGGCGAGGGTGTGCTCGCCGGGCGTTTCGCATGTTCAGGAGGTGATCAGCTCTCGTCGGGCTTGCCGCCGTCCTCCGGCTTGCCCTCGGTTTCGCGCATCGTGCGCTCGAGCTCGGCGATCGGGTCCTCGAGCGCCTTGCGGGTGTTGGCGAGGCGCTCGGCGAACTCCAGCGGGTCGTCGAGGTCCTCCGCGGTCGGGATGAGCTCGGCGTGGTCCCACACGCTGTCGCGCACCTCCACGCCGTGCTGGTCGCCGATGAGCTTCCACAGGGCGGAGGCGGCGCGCAGGCGGCGGGGACGCAGTTCGAGGCCGACCAGGGTCGCGAACGTCTGCTCGGCCGGGCCACCGGAGGCGCGGCGGCGGCGCAGCGTCTCGCGCAGGGCCGCGGAGCCGGGGAGACGCTCGGACACGGCCGCGTCGACGACGACGTCGACCCAGCCTTCGACCAGGGCCAGCAAGGTCTCCA
Source organism: Lentzea aerocolonigenes (assembly GCF_000974445.1). Classification (GTDB taxonomy): domain Bacteria; phylum Actinomycetota; class Actinomycetes; order Mycobacteriales; family Pseudonocardiaceae; genus Lentzea; species Lentzea aerocolonigenes. The sequence continues at coordinate 293,517 of NZ_BBOJ01000022.1, read as the reverse complement.
GGCGGTTCAGCGCCGCTTTCTGCTCCGGGGTGGTCTGCGGTTCGAGCAGGCCCGAGCCCATGGCCTCCTCGATGGAGGCGGGGTTCGACGGGTCGATCTGGCCGGCGAGCTGCTCCAGGGCCGACGTGTCGACCTTGATGCCCTTGGCGAACTCCTCGACGGTGTCGAGCAGGCGCTGCCGCAGCCACGGCACGTGCGTGAAGAGGCGCTGGTGCGCGGCCTCGCGGGCGGCGAGGAACACCATCACCTCGGAGGCGGGGCGTTCCAGGCCCTCGGTGAACTTCTCGATGTTCGCGGGCAGCAGGGCCGCCGTGCCCTCGGGGCCGAGCGGCAGGCCGACGTCGGTCGAGGTGAGGACCTCGGAGCCGAGCTGCGCCAGCGCGTTGCCGAGCTGAGACCCGAAGGCCATGCCGCCCATCTGGCCGAGCATCGACAGCAGCGGACCGGCCGCCTGCTTCGCCTCGGCGGGCATCGCCTCGACCCACGCACCGGACATGCGCTGCGCGACCGGGTCGCACAGGCGCTGCCAGGTGGGGATGGTGCGCTCGATCCAGTCGCGGGCGGTCCACGCCTGCGTGGTGCGGGTGCCCGCGGGCAGTGACGTGACCGGGTCGAGCCACATCTCGGCCAGGTGCACGGCGTCGGTGACCGCGCTCGACTGGTCGGCGGCGAACCCGATGGTGGTCGTCGTCGAGGACAGCTGCTGGAACGCGATCTGCTTGGCGAGGTCGTAGTTCACCGGCCCGCTCGACGTCCCCGCGCTGCTCAGCATCGCGCCCAGCTGGCTCAGCATGTTGCCCAGCTGGCTGAAGTCGAACGGGTTGTCTCCCGGCTTCCCGCTCTTGTCGTCGGGGTCGTGCGGGCTGAACCCGAACGGCACGTCACTCATGCCTCTACCGTACGCGGATCCACATGGTCGTACGCTGTTCAGCCGTGAGTGAAACCGTCACGACCGCACCCGCTCCCGCGCCCCCGCCGAGGGAGCGCGGACTGACCCGCCGGACGTGGACGCTGATCGTCAGCTTCCTAGTGGTGGCGGCACTCGGACTGCTCGGCGGTTTCGCCAGAGTCCCGTACGTCGCGCTGGGCCCCGGCCCTACCTACGACGTGCTCGGCAAGGTCAAGGACACCGACGTGGTCGCGGTGGACGGCCAGAACACGTTCCCCACCGGCGGAACACTGCGCATGACGACGGTCTCGCTCACCGACGACGTGTCCCTCTTCGGCGCGCTCGGCCTGTGGCTGTCGGGCCGCTACGCCCTCGCGCCGCGCGAGGAGTTCTTCAAGCCCGGCGAGTCGGAGGAGCAGGTCCAGAAGAACAACGAGCTCGCGTTCAGCGAGTCCCAGACGGCCGCTGAGGTCGCGGCACTGCACTACCTCGGCTATCCCGGCAAGGTGATCGCCAACCAGGTCACCAAGGGCAGCCCCGCGGACAACGTCATCCCGCTCGGCGCCCGCATCATCTCGGTCAACGGCAAGCAGGTGCAGAGCGCCGCCGACGTCAGCGCGGCCCTGGAGAACACCAAGCCCGGCGACCGCATCGAGGTGGCGTTCGAGAAGGACGGCACCTCGAAGTCGACCCAGATCACCCTCGCCACCCGCGACGACGGCCGCCCGGCCGGCTTCATCGGCATCTCGCCGGTGGACCGCGCCGACGTGCCGTTCAAGATCAAGATCAGCCTCTCCGACGTCGGCGGTCCGTCGGCCGGCCTGATCTTCGCACTCGGCATCGTCGACAAGCTGACGCCCGGCGAGCTCAACGGCGGCAAGGCCATCGCGGGCACCGGCGAGATCACCGGCGACGGCACGGTGAAGCCCATCGGCGGCATCGCGTTCAAGATGGTCGCCGCGAAGGAGGCGGGCGCGACGGCGTTCCTCGTGCCGTCGGCCAACTGCACGGACGCGAAGCAGCAGGCTCCCGAGGGGCTCAAGCTGATCAAGGTCGAGAACCTGAAGGACGCGGTGTCGTCGCTGGAGGCGCTCAACGCCGGCAAGGACACGCCGGGCTGCTGACAACGGTCACCCTGACCAGGCACGACGGTTTTTGTCGGTGCTGTCTGGGAGAATTGAAAGCAGGGGACCCCCTGGAGGGGACCCCTGCTTCGGCTTGTGCCAGCCTGGACCGGTGGGGACCAGGCAGGTCAGGGGCGCAGCGTGGCGAGCAGGGCGTCGGTGAGGTTGGGCGCCAGCTCCGGGTGCTCGACGACCTCCTCCGGCACCTCGGCGGTGCCGCGCAGCCGCAGCACGCACGAGACGGAGCCGTCGCGCAGCACTGCCGCGACCAGGCGGGCCTCGCGGCGCGCCGGGTGTTCCGCGGCGAACCTGCGGGCTGCCTCGTCGTCGAGCTCGCCGTGGCTGAGCTCCGTTTCCGCCTCCGGGGGCAGCACGACGATCTCCTGGGCCAGGGCGCACCCCGTCACGGCCGGGGGCCACTCGATGCCCGCCAGCGCGTCGCCCAGATCGCCTTCCAGCGCGTCCTGGGCGATCGGGGTCAGCGGGCTCGACTCCGGGTCGAGCTGCGACCGCAGCTCCGGTTGCTGGGCGATCAGGTCTGACGTGGCCACGAGGGCGAAGAGTTGCGGTGGCTGCTCCCAGCCGCCTGCCGCTACGAACTCCTCTACCTCGCGGGCGACCGTCGGGAGGATGACCGCTGGCGTTTCACTCGCTGACACGCGTGTCATCGTAAGACTGCGGACTTCACGGGAACCCAGGGCGTCGTCCGTAGAGTTGGACTAAACGTACGTATTGAAATTCCGCGATCCAGGAGCGTGCCTCGTGGCCACACGGCCTCCAGTCGGACTGCCGAAACTGTCCCGACGCAGCCGAATCCTGCTCATCGTCGGTGTTGTGCTCCTGTTCGGTCTCATCACGGGATCGCGGCTGCTCGACACCTACGTGAACTGGCTGTGGTTCGGCGAGGTGAATTTCCGCAACGTCTACAGCACAGTCCTGCTCACCCGCCTGGGGCTGTTCGTGGCCGTCGGGGCGGTGGTCGGCGGCATCGTCGCGCTCAACCTGTACCTCGCGTACCGGTCGCGACCGGTGTTCGTCCCGGTCTCCGGGCCCGACGACCCGGTGGCGCGCTACCGCACGGTCGTCATGCGACGCATGCGGTTGTTCGCGATCGGCATCCCGCTGTTCGTCGGGTTGATCGCGGGAGCGTCCGCGCAGACCGAGTGGCAGCAGATCCAGCTCTTCCTCAACGCCCAGCCGTTCGGCGTGATCGACCCGCAGTTCGGGCACGACATCGGCTTCTACGCGTTCGAGCTGCCGTTCTACGAGTGGCTGCTGTCGTGGCTGTTCATCACGACCGCGGTGTCGTTCATCGGCGCGGTGATCGCGCACTACCTGTTCGGCGGCATCCGGCTGGCCGGTCGCGGCGGTCAGCTCTCCGGGCCCGCGCGGCTGCACCTGGCGCTGGTCGCCGGCACGTTCGTGCTGCTGAAGGCGGTCGCGTACTTCTTCGACCGGTACGAGCTTCTGCTGCACGAGAACGAGAAGTTCGTCGGCGCCAGCTACACCGACCTCAACGCGGTGCTGCCGGCCAAGCTGATCCTGCTGTGCATCGCGGTGTTCTGCGCGGTCGCGTTCTTCGCGGGCGCGTTCATGCGCAACGTGCAGCTGCCCGCCATCGCGACCGTTCTGCTGGTGCTGTCGAGCGTGCTCGTCGGTGCCGCGTGGCCCGCGGTGCTGGAGCAGTTCTCGGTCAAGCCGAACGCCATCCAGAAGGAAGCCACGTCGATCACCCGCAACATCGCGGCGACACGGCAGTCGTTCGGGCTGACCGAGGACAAGGTCTCCACCAAGCCCTACGAGGGCAAGCAGACCGTCACCAACGACCAGATCAAGACCAACGACCAGGCGACGCTCGGCAACATCCGCCTGCTCGACCCGGCCGTGCTGTCGCGGACCTTCACGCAGTTCACGCAGCTGCGGCCGTTCTACGGGTTCCCGAACAAGCTCGACGTCGACCGGTACACAGTGGACGGAAAGCTGCGCGACTACATCGTCGCGGTCCGCGAGCTCAAGCTCGACAGCCTGCCGCAGGGTCAGCGCGACTGGATCAACCAGCACCTCATCTACACGCACGGCAACGGTTTCGTGTACGCCGAGGCGAACAAGGTGAACGCGGTCGCCGACCAGACCAACGGCGGTTACCCGGACTTCAAGACTGGTGAGGTCAAGCCGAACGGCGACGTCGGCAACGAGCCGAACGGCATCAAGGTCGACCAGCCGCGCACGTACTACGGCGAGCTGTTCGGCATGAACGACTACTCGATCGTGGGTGGTCGTCCGGAGGGTTCGGCGGCGGAGTACGACACGGACTCCAAGTCCTACACCTACACCGGTGCCGGCGGTGTCCCGATCGGCAGCCTGTTCAACAAGCTCGCGTTCGCCGCGTACTACGGCGAGCGGAACATCCTGTTCAACCAGTCGATCGCGGACGACTCGAAGATCCTGTTCAAGCGCACGCCGCGCGACCGCGTGCAGGCCGTGGCGCCGTGGCTGACCGTGGACAGCGACCCGTACCCGGCCGTCGTCAACGGCCGCATCACGTGGATCGTCGACGGCTACACCACGCTCGACAACTACCCGTACGCGCAGCGCACGCAGCTCGGTGACGCGACGAACGACTCGCTCACCGCGGACGGCGTGGTGATCTCGCAGGTCAACAAGCCCGTCAACTACATCCGCAACTCGGTCAAGGCCACTGTGGACGCCTACGACGGCTCGGTGAACCTGTACGCGATCGACGACAAGGACCCGGTCCTCAAGGCGTGGATGGGCGTCTTCCCGGGCACGGTGAAGCCGGGCAGCGACATTTCCAACGAACTGCGCCAGCACTTCCGCTACCCCGAGGACCTCTTCAAGGTGCAGCGGCAGATCCTGTCGAAGTACCACGTCTCGTCGCCGTCGGACTTCTACTCCGGTGTGTCCTACTGGTCGCCGGCGCAGGACCCGACGATCGACAACGTGACCACGGCCGACGCCCAGCGCGACGCGGCGAGCAAGCGCAGGGACGCCCAGCCGCCGTTCTACGTCCTCGCCGGCGACCCGAGCGACGCGAGCAAGGTCCGCTTCCAGCTGACCAGCCCGCTCGTGCGGGAGAACCGGGAGTTCATGGCGGCCTACGTCTCCGTGGGATCCGACCCGGACAACTACGGCAAGATCAGCGTGCTCCAGCTCAACACCGACGCCAAGGGCCCGCAGCAGATCCAGACGCAGTTCCTCACGTCGGACAACGTCAGCCGCGAGCTGAACCTGCTGGCACAGCAGAAGACGACGGTCGTCTACGGCAACCTGCTCACGCTGCCGGTGGGTGGTGCGCTGCTCTACGTCGAACCGGTCTACATCGAGCGAGCGTCCAACAACACCTCGTATCCGCAGCTGTCGAAGGTCCTCGTCTGGTACGGCGACCGGGTCGGGTACGCGTCCACGTTGAACGAGGCGCTGGACCAGGTGCTCAGCGGTGCCGGAGCGGTCGTGCCGCCGCCGAGCAACAACAACGGCAACGGCCAGACCTCGACGACGCCGTCGACGCCGGCGCCCACCAACGGGGTGCTGAGCCCCGAACTGCAGAAGGCGATCAACGACATCGACGCGGCACTCGCGGACGTCCGCAAGGCGCAGCAGGACGGCAACTTCACCGAGCTCGGCCAGGCGTACTCACGTCTGGACGACGCGACGAAGAGGTTCAAGCAGTACAACACCGGGGCCGCGGCGCCGCCGGCGACGGGCCAGTCGTCCGTTGTGCCGAGCCCCACACCGTCAGGCTGACCTGACGATTTGCATCAACCGCTCCACCCCGCGTAAGGTTCTATTCATACCGACGCGGGGTGGAGCAGCTCGGTAGCTCGCTGGGCTCATAACCCAGAGGTCGCAGGTTCAAATCCTGTCCCCGCTACAAAGTGGGAGAGCCCTGTCTGCGGAGATCGCAGACAGGGCTTTTTCGCATTTCACATTGGGGGCGGAGCCCCCAAACCCCACCCTGGGGGCAAGCCCCCAGACCCCCGGCCGCCTTGCCTTCGGCTTCGGCAGACCCCCGGCCGCCTTGCCTTCGGCTTCGGCAGGCCCTATCCGATGAGTCGGCTTTCTGGGTCGGCCTTCCGCTGGGTCTTCCGAGTCGGCTTTCCTGCCGGGTCGCCCTCTTCCTGGTCGTGACCTGCGGGAACTCGGGTTGGAGGGGGTGGTGAAAATGGGGTTTTGGAGGGGTGTATAGTTCTACTTACAACAGCAAGGCAAGCTAGAAGCGGCGCGGGGTGGAGCAGCTCGGTAGCTCGCTGGGCTCATAACCCAGAGGTCGCAGGTTCAAATCCTGTCCCCGCTACTAGACAGAAGGCCGGAGCCATCAGGCTCCGGCCTTCTGCTTATTCCCGATCACGTGACCTGCCGCGACCGGCGAGGCCTTTCAGGTCATGTTCTCCGCCCAGTACTGGGCGCACAGCATGCTCGAGCAGATCCGGCCCTCTCCGTTGACCGTGCGGTGCTTGCGGATCTGTTTGCCGCACACCATGCACTCGTCCTTGCCCGCCTGCTCCGGAATGCCTCCGGTCATCCACGCCACCGTGTGCGCCGCCACCTTCTTGTGGTCCAGCCACTTGATGTTCATCGTCCCCGACCTCCGTGGGTCTCGCTCGGCCTGCCTGGCAATGATCATTTTCCCGGTCGGACGGCTCTGGGAAAGGGGTGCGCGCCGACATCACCGGGTCGTGCGACGAGGTCCCACGTCCGTCCATTCGGGTGGCTTCGGCCGGTGAGAGTCGTACCGCCGATCGAGTGAGATCGGGGGACTTTCGTTTCTGCGAAAGGGTTTTTCCATCCGGGATGGACACGGACGGTCAAGCGGCCAAACGCGTGAGTCACGAAAACTGCCGCTTACTCAGCGAGACTTTTCGTTGCTCCGCATGGCCCATCAGACTAGCCCGGTGATCAGCCACTGTGGACAGAACGGCTGACCATTGTGGACAGCTTCCCCCAGACGTGGGAACGTTGTCGTTGTGTCAGACCTGAATGCGACCGCAGCCGCCCTGCTCGGGCTGCTGCACGACGGACCCAAGACCGGTGGCCAGTTGGTGGCGGAGGCAGGAGACCGCTTCGGCGCGTTCTTCAGCGTGACCCGCAGCCAGGTGTACCGCGAGCTGCCCGCGCTGGCCGATCAGGGCCTGCTGCGACTCGGCAAGCAAGGACCGCGGTCAAGCCAGCAGTACGTGCTCACCGCGGCGGGCAAGAAGGCCTTCAAGAACTGGCTGCTGTCCGAGCCCGGCCCGGACCACCTGCGCAGCCCGCTCATCCTGCGCCTCGTGCACGCCGGCTCCCTGACCGCGAAGCAGCGCGAGTCGCTGATCACGACCGCGCGGTCGACGTACGGCCAGGAGCAGGAGAGCGCGAAGAGCGCGGCGAAGACGGCGGAGGACCCCTACGCCAAGGCGGTGGCCGAGTTCGGCCTCGCTCACGCGAAGGCCGTTCTCAAGCTGCTGGACGCGATTCCGACGGCCTGAAAGAGACCGCCAGCGAGCACCGGTCGCGAACGGTGACCGGTGCTGGCGTAATCTTTTGCCGTGAACCCGGACGTCGAAGCAGACATCAAGGACCTCTCCGCCACGCTCTCGAGCATCGAGGCGGTGATGGATCTCGATGCGTTGCGCGCCGCGGTCGCGGACCTGGAGGAGCAGGCGGCCAAGCCCGACCTCTGGAACGACCAGGAGAAGGCGCAGCAGGTCACCAGCCAGCTCTCCCACAAGCAGGGCGAGCTGCGCCGGGTCACCGGCCTGCGCGAACGCCTGGACGACCTCCCGCTGCTCTACGAGCTCGCGGAGGAGGCCGACGACTCGGACGCGCTGGCCGACGCCGACAACGACCGGGCGAAGCTGCGCGAGGAGATCGCGTCGCTCGAGGTCCGCACGCTGCTGTCCGGTGAGTACGACGAGCGCAACGCGCTGGTCACCATCCGCGCGGAGGCCGGCGGCGTCGACGCCGCGGACTTCGCGGAGATGCTGCTGCGCATGTACTCGCGCTGGGCCGAGCGCCACAACTACGGCATCGAGGTCTTCGACACCTCCTACGCCGAAGAGGCCGGCATCAAGTCCGCCACGTTCCGCGTCACCGCGCCGTACGCCTACGGCACGCTGAGCGTCGAGCAGGGCACGCACCGCCTCGTGCGCATCTCGCCGTTCGACAACCAGGGCCGCCGCCAGACGTCGTTCGCCGGCGTCGAGGTCGTGCCCGTCGTCGAGCAGACCGACCACGTCGAGATCGACGAGAAGGACCTGCGCGTCGACGTCTACCGCTCGTCCGGCCCCGGCGGCCAGGGCGTCAACACGACCGACTCGGCGGTGCGCCTCACGCACATCCCGACCGGCATCGTCGTGTCCTGCCAGAACGAGCGCTCGCAGCTGCAGAACAAGGCCACGGCCATGAACGTCCTGCAGGCCAAGCTGCTCGAGCGCCGCCGGCAGGAGGAGCAGGCGAAGATGGACGCGTTGAAGGACTCCGGTTCCAGCTGGGGCAACCAGATGCGCTCCTACGTGCTGCACCCGTACCAGATGGTCAAGGACCTGCGGAACAACCACGAGGTCGGCAACCCGTCGGCGGTGCTGGACGGCGAGATCGACGACTTCCTCGAGGCCGGCATCCGGTGGCGCAAGCAGAGCCAGGCGTAAGCGAGTTCCGGGGGTTCGTCCACGAGTTCGCCCGCCGCAGCCGGGGCGAGGTGGCCGAGTTCCGGCTGGCCCGGTACGACACCCCGAACTTCCACCAGGGCGTGCTCACCTACCGCGATCGCACGGTCGCGGTGGTGGGCACGCGCTACTACGGACGGATGGCCTTGGCTGAACCCAGGGTCATCGAGTTCACCAACGGGAGCGTGAGCACCTTGCCGCTCACGTTTCTCGACGAACCCGATCTGGTGGCCGTTCTCACGGATCTGGCAGCTCAGACGAAGTACCGGGTCTATCCCAAGGCCGAGCTGGACGGCCCGTTCGACCCCGCGGCCTGGCCGATGATGTCGGCGCACGACATCAGGTGCTGGCGGCCGGAAACCCTGGGCGCGGCGCTCTTCAACTGGTGGGACTGACCCCGCCCTTCGTGCTGATCTGAGTCGAAGAGCACGTTCGGTCCCGACGGTGGTCCGAACGTGCTCCTTTTTCAGCCCGTTGTGCCAGGTCGACCACGCCGTGTGGGGGGTCAGGACCGCCTTTCCGGGGTGGGAAGTTAACCGGAACGGGGGCTTTACCCCGGCCATGGGTAGACTCGCGCCTCGTGATTCGTCTCGAACACGTTTCCAAGGTCTACAAGACCTCCACGCGTCCCGCGCTCGACGACGTGTCCGTCGAGATGGAAAAGGGCGAGTTCGTCTTCCTGATCGGGCCCTCCGGGTCCGGCAAGTCGACGTTCCTGCGCCTGCTGCTGCGCGAAGAGGTGCCGACCAGGGGACGCGTCTACGTGTCCAACTTCGACGTCGCCAAGATGTCGCGGCGCAGGGTCCCCCGCCTGCGTCAGTCCATCGGCTGCGTGTTCCAGGACTTCCGCCTTCTGCCCACGAAGACGGTCGCCGAGAACGTCGCGTTCGCCCTGGAGGTCATCGGCAAGCCTCGCAACACCATCGTCAAGGTGGTGCCCGAGGTGCTGCAGCTGGTGGGCCTCGACGGCAAGGAGGACCGGTTCCCGACCGAGCTGTCCGGTGGTGAGCAGCAGCGCGTCGCGATCGCCCGTGCGTTCGTGAACCGCCCGCTGGTGCTGATCGCCGACGAGCCGACCGGAAACCTGGACCCCGACACGAGCCAGGACATCATGTTGCTGCTGGAGCGGATCAACCGCACCGGCACGACCGTCATCATGGCCACCCACGACCACGGCATCGTCGACTCGATGCGCCGCCGCGTCGTGGAGCTGTCGTACGGCAAGGTCGTCCGCGATGACGCGCGCGGTGTTTACGGCGTTGGCCGCTAAACACTCCTAGATCCCCGACCCCCAAGGAACCCCGCCCCCGATGCGTACCAGCTTCGTGTTCAGCGAGGTCATCACCGGACTTCGCCGGAACGTCACGATGACGATCGCGATGATCCTCACGACCGCCATCTCGCTCGGGCTGCTCGGCGGTGGCCTGCTCGTCGTCCGCATGGTCGACAAGATGCAGGCCAACTACGCGGGCAAGCTCGAGGTCTCCGTGCTGCTGACCAACGACGTCAGCGCCAACGACAAGGACTGCACCCAGCAGCCCTGCGCGGGTCTGCGTTCCCAGCTCGAGCAGACCTCCGGTGTCGAGACCGTGGTGTTCCAGAACCGCGACGAGGGCTTCGAGCGCTTCAAGAAGATCTTCGAAGCGCAGCCGGAGCTCCTCAAGCTCGCGCGTCCCGAGGCCATTCCGGCGACGTTCCGCGTCAAGCTGGAAGACCCGGAACGCACCGACGTGATCAAGCAGGCCTTCGAGGGCAAGCCCGGTGTGAAGGGCGTCGACGACCAGGGCAAGTTCCTGGACCGGTTCTTCGAGGGCCTCAACGGTCTGCGCGACGTCGCCCTGATCCTCGCGCTCATCCAGGCGTTCGCCGCGTTGCTGCTGATCTCGAACACCATCCAGGTGTCGGCGTTCACCCGCCGCGTCGAGGTCGGCATCATGCGCCTGGTCGGCGCGACCCGGTGGTACACGCAGCTGCCGTTCCTCATCGAGGCGGTCGTCGCGGGCATCATCGGCTCGGTCACCGCGGTCGCCGGCCTGGTGCTGTTCAAGGCGTTCTTCCTCGACCGGATCACCAGGAACCTCACCGAGTCGGGCATCATCCCGCCCACGGGGTACCTGGACATCCTGATCGTGTCGCCGTGGCTGTTCCTCGTCGCGATCGTCATCTCGGCCACGACGGGCTACGTCACTCTGCGGCTCTACGTGCGGCTTTAACGGTTTTACCGACCACGTAAAGTTGTCGCCATGGTCAAGGAACGCGGGCAGAAGGTCATCGCGTCGAACCGCAAGGCTCGGCACGACTGGACCATTCTCGACACCTACGAGGCCGGCATTCAGCTCGTCGGCACCGAGGTGAAGAGCCTGCGCATGGGACGGGCGTCCCTCGTGGACGCCTTCGCCCAGGTCGACGACGGCGAGATCTGGCTGCACGCGCTGCACATCCCGGAGTACGTCGCGGGGACGTGGACGAACCACGAGGTCCGGCGCAAGCGCAAGCTCCTGCTGCACAAGGCGGAGATCGAACGGCTGATCGGCAAGACCAAGGAGTCCGGTCTGTCGCTGATCCCGCTGCAGATGTACTTCAAGGACGGCTACGTCAAGGTCGAGATCGCCCTCGCGAAGGGCAAGAAGGCCTACGACAAGCGCCAGGACATCGCGAAGCGCGACGCCAACCGCGAGATCGCCAAGGCACACGGACGGGCCCTGAAGGGCCGTTACTGATGGCGTTGGTGGACATCCATGTTCACTCGCTCGGGTAGAAGTGTGTCCGCGGAAAGCGCGGACCATGCCTCGCTCAGTGTCTTGCGGGGACGCCCCGCACCCCGGGAATGCCTCAGAACGTCCTCGACAAGGTCTGGGCGTACTTCGACCGCGTGCGCGAATCCGGTGTCGACTGGTCCATCTGGTACCGCACAGACGAGAACGCCCGGCTCACCGCACTGCGGGAGCTGGGCGTCGTCGCGTTCGCACCACTGGTCTACCCGCACCGGCCGGGCATGGCGGAGTGGCTGAACGAGTGGGCGGCCGACTTCGCGGCGCGCGTTCCCGAAGCTGTCCAGACGGGCACCTTCTACGCGGAGCCGGGCGCCGAGGCGTACGTGCGCAAGGCGTTGGAGGCCGGTGCGCGGTGCTTCAAGTCGCACGTCCAGGTCGGCGGCTACGACCCGCGTGACGAGCTGCTGGACGGTGTCTGGGGCCAGCTCGCGGAGGCCGGTGTGCCGGTCGTCGTGCACTGCGGCGACGGGCCGGTGCCGGGTGAGTTCACCGGTCTCGGCGTCTTCGAAGGGGTGCTGCGCAGGCACCCGGCGTTGACCGCGGTGATCGCGCACGCCGGGATGCCGGACTACTCGGGTGCGTTGGACCTGGTGGAGCGCTACCGGAACGTGCACGTCGACACGACCATGGTGGGCGTGGCGTTCACCGAGCGGATGGTGCCGCTGCCCGCCGGCTGGACGTCCAGGATCGCCGGGCTCGCGGACAGGGTCGTGCTGGGCAGCGACTTCCCGAACATCCCGTACCCGTACGAGGTTCAGCTCGACGCCATCAGGTCGTGGGGCCTGGACGCCGCGGCCGAGCAGGCGGTCCTGCACGACAACGGCGTCCGTCTGCTTCAGCTGTCCAGGTAGGCCAGGACGGCCCGCACGCGGCGGTGTTCCGAGTTCGACGGTTCCAGGCCTAGCTTCGCGAAGATGTTGCCGACGTGCTTCTCCACGGCGCCGTCGGACACCACGAGCGTCGCGGCGATGGCGGTGTTGGACAGTCCCTGTGCCATCAGCCCGAGCACCTCGCGTTCGCGGGGCGTCAACGAGTCGACGGGGCTCTTCTTGCTGCGCACCATGAGCTGCGTGATCACCTCGTGGTCGATGCTCGTGCCGCCGTCGGCGACCCGCCGCACCGCGTCGACGAACTCCTTCACGTCCGCGACCCGTTCCTTGAGCAGGTAACCGACCCCGCTCGCACCGCCCGCGAGGAGCTCCACTGCGTAGCGCTCCTCCACGTACTGCGACAGCACAAGCACCGGCAGCCCCGGATAGCGGCGGCGGCACTCGATGGCGGCCCGCAGGCCCTCGTCCGTGAACGTCGGCGGCATCCGCACGTCCACCACGCACAGGTCCGGCTTGTGCTCGGTCACGGCGTCGAGCAGCCCGTCGCCGTTCTCCACGGCCGCAACGGTTTCGATGCCCTCGTCGGCGAGCAGCCGCTGCACGCCCTCCCTCAGCAGCACCGAGTCCTCGGCGATCACCACGCGCACGGCAACTCCGCTCGAATCACGGTCGGCCCACCAACGGGGCTGACGACGACAACCACACCGTCGATCGTGGCAGCCCGGTCGGCCAGGCCGGCGAGACCGCCGCCCGGCTTCAGCTCGGCGCCGCCCTGACCGTTGTCGGTGACCTCGACCAGCACCCCGGTCTCCACCCTGTTGACCCGCACGGTCGCCTTGGTGCCGTTGGAGTGCTTGGTGATGTTCGTGAGCGCCTCGCCGACGGTGAAGTACGCGGCGCTCTCCACCGCTGTCGGCGGGCGCGGGTCCACGTCGACCTGGAGGTCGACCTCGATCGGCACTCGCGCGGCCAGCGCGGACAGTGCCGCGTCGAGCCCGCGGTCGCCCAGCACGGACGGGTAGATCCCGCGCGCCAGGTCGCGCAGCTCCTTGATGGCGAGCTTCGCGTCCGCGTGCGCCTCCGCGATGAGCGCGGCCGCCGCCTCCGGATCCGAGTCCATTTTGGACTTCGCGCGGCCCAGCCCCATCGCCACCGCCACGAGCCGCTGCTGCGCGCCGTCGTGCAGGTCGCGTTCGATGCGCCGGCGCTCCGCCTCCGCCGCCTCGACCCCGCGGGCACGACTCGACTGCAGCCGCTCGGCCTCGACGGCCAGCTGGTCGGCACGCGTCGGCCCGAGCATGGCGCGGGCGAGCCCGCCGTGCAGCGCACCCATCCACCGCGTGCCCCACAGTGCGAACGGGATCAGCGCCAGCCCGACCGCCGCCACCGGCAGTGCCGAGTAGAACGAGTTGATCGTCCAGACCTCGCCCACGACCACGGCGAACGGCGCGTCGCCGATCCAGAACGGCACGGCGGCCAGTGCCGTCACGACCGTCCACATCGAGATCAACGCGGCGAACTCGGCCGCGCCCACCGGCACGGCCAGCGCGAGGTAACCGAGGTCACGCCAGGTGGCCGGGTCCGTGAACTGCTGCTTCCACTTCTGCCACACCGACCCCTGGACGCTCTCGCGGTACGGGTTGGGGATGTCCGTGCGCAACGCGACCCGAACCCACGACCGCTCGATCGAGGCCCCCACCCGCCCGGCGTTCATCGCGAGCCACAGGATCGGCAGACCGACCCACAGAACGGACGTCGCGAACCCGACCACGGTCAGCACGACGGTGAGGGTGAACCAGAAGAGGCCGGTCACCAGGTGGGTCAGCAGGTAGAACCCGGCTGCGAGCGCGTTCGGTTTCCTCATGACGTCCATGTTGTAGTTCTTGCTGGTCAGAGACCATGTGGCTAGCTATGCGGTCCGGGGTGGGGACAGCCCTACCTGCCTCGGGAAGAACTCGGTGGCCGCCATCGTTATGCTATGCGTACCACTACAAGGGGGTGAACGGTTTCGACTGTGGACGTTGATTCAGGGGAAGCGTGCCGGTGCAGGCGAGAGACCACCGCAAGCGTCATCGCAAACCAATAAGCGCCACGTCTAACGACAAGCGCGCGTTCGCTCTCGCCGCCTGAGGCGAGTAGCAACGCTGTCGGCCTAGGAGTGCCTTCGGCCTAGTTTCCGGCATCAGCTAGAGGGCTTACCAGCAGTCCCGGTCGCGGGGACTGTTCGGGAAACTCACAGCGACTGGGCCTGTCACATCAGCTCGTTCGCGTGACTGATGGGGTCAAGCAGAGGCAGAGCGAACTGCGCACGGAGAAGCCCTGATGAGCCGCCACAGGACCCGGGTTCGATTCCCGGCACCTCCACTCGGCCGAAGGCTGCTCGGTGGCCCTTTGGGCCACCTTCGCCGGCTCGTTCCGGGTGTTTGTCTGGGGGGCGACCCCCAGACCCCCGGTCGTTCGGGCGCTTGGCGCCCTCACGCGACCCTCGTGAGGTTGGCGTGGGAAGGCTTAAGCGGCGCCGACTGCTCCGTCACCTCCGTCTTGCCCTTCCTTGGGCTTGACCATGGCGCGCTGGCCTGGCGCCGCCTGCGAGGTGATCAAGAACGGTGCGTGGTCGGGATTACGTTGGCCAGGGACTTCAGGAAGTCCTCGGCGTCGAACATTGCTCCTGCTGAGGCCACGCCGGTGGTGTTGAAGCGGCCGGTCAGCAGGCGTTCGACTGCCTCTACGGCCAGTGGGGCGCTCACGGCGTAGATGTCGCGGCCGGCGACGGTCAGGCGGCGTTCTTCGGTGCCTCGGCGGACGCGCACGTCCACCTCGAACGTCTCGGGCTCCTGGCGGTCCTGGGCGTCGTGCAGGCCTTGGGCCGCGGTGGCTGACATGTACGAGGTCACCTCCGGGATCGCGAGGTGGCTCGGGACTGTGACGACGTCGGCCATCGAGAACTCGCCGATCACCGGGCGCGGTCCGCTCGGGAAGTCCCACTCCAGCGTCGGAGGGGTGTCGTCGTGGTACTGGAGCTCGCCGTCGCGGAAGCGGACGCGCCGGCCGTTGCGCCGGTCGCGGGAGACGGCACCGGCGGCGAGCGTGCCCGCAGTGGGCTGCCAGCCGCTCAGGCCGTAGGCGATGTGCGCGGAGTCCGCGTCGGTCCAGTCACCCATCGCGGCGGTGACCAGCAGGTCCGCCAGGCCGCCGAAGAACGCCATCGCGGGCACCACCGGCACCGAGGCGCCGCGGGCGACGGTGTCGGCGTTCGCCTCGATCTCGGCCGCCACGTCGACGTACGGGATGCCCGCACGTTCGGCCGCGGAGATCAGCGGGGCCGCCGTCACCGCGAACGGACCGGCGGTGTTGATCACCGCGGCGGCACCTTCCAGTGCGCGGTCAAGAGCCTCGGGGTCGTCTGCCGTTGCCTGCGCACGCCCGAAGGGGAGCGGCTCGAAGCCGCGCTTTTCCAGTTCTGCCAACACGAAACGCCCGGTGGTACCTGAAGCGCCGTAGACCGCGATCTTGTGTCCCATGCGAATCATTCAACTGGCGGAGACGAGAACGAACTAGTGTCTGGAACGACACGATGCGTACAATTTCGGACATGCTTGCGTTCGCCGTGACCGACGGGATGCTGCACTTCGAGCTGACCGCCACCTACGAGATCTTCACCGCCCCTCAGCTCGACTACGACGTCAAGGTCTGCGGCAACGGGCCGGTGCGCGTCGGCCGGTTCACGCTGGAGCCGGATCTGCCGCTCGACCAGCTCGGTCGCGCCGACACGGTGATCGTGCCCGCCGTCGCGGACGTGGACGAGCCGATCGACTTGGAGCTCGTCCAAGCCGTGCGGGCCGCCCACGACGCGGGCGCGCGGATCGTGTCGTTGTGCACGGGCGCGTTCGTGCTGGCTGAGGCGGGGCTGCTCGACGGCCTCAGGGCGACGACGCACTGGGCGCACACCGACGTGCTGGCCGAGCGGTATCCGCGCGTGGAGGTCGACCCGGACGTGCTGTACGTCGACAACGGCCAGGTGATGACGAGCGCGGGCAAGGCGGCGGCGATCGACCTCAGCCTGTACCTGATCCGCGGTGACCACGGGACCGCCACGGCCAACACGGCGGCCAGGAGGCTCGTCGTGTCACCGCACCGGGACGGCGGGCAGGCCCAGTTCGTGCTCGCGCCCGTGCCGTCCGACGAAGGTCATCCGCTCACGGAGCTGTTCGGCTGGGCGCTCACCCGGCTCGACCAGGCGCTGACGGTCGAGGACATGGCGCGGCAGGCGAACATGAGCTCGCGCCACCTCGCCCGGCTCTTCAAGGCCGTGACGGGCACCACGCCGTTGCAGTGGCTGCACGCCCAGCGGATCAGGCGCGCCCAGGAGCTGCTGGAGATGACGGACGACAGCGTCGAGATGATCGCGGAGGTCTCCGGGATGGGCACCGCCACGACGTTGCGCAGGCACTTCCACCGCACGGTCGGTGTGCCGCCGGACACTTACCGCCGCACGTTCCGCCCGGTTGGTGGCCGCCCATAACTGACTGACCGGTTAGGTTGTCCTGATGAGCAACGAGCAGCGCATCGGGGCGCGAGTGTTGCGGCGCAAGCCGATCGACCAGCTGACGCATCCCGGCAGCGAGATGAAGCGCACCATGGGCGTCGGTCACCTCACGATGATCAGCATCGGCGCCACGCTCGGCACCGGCATCTTCGTCGTGCTGGGGCAGGCTGTGCCGCTCGCCGGTCCCGCCATCGTGGTGTCGTTCGTGCTGGCCGGCATCACCGCGTTGTTCTCGGCGCTGTCCTACGCCGAACTGGCTGGCCTCATTCCGGCGTCGGGCTCCTCGTACTCCTACACCTACGCCACGCTCGGCGAGATCGTCGCGTGGGTGTGCGGCTGGTGTCTGGTGCTGGAGTACGGCGTCTCGGTCGCGGCGGTCGCGGTCGGGTGGGGCCAGTACGTCAACGAGCTGCTGGATCTGGTGACGGGGCTGCGCATTCCCGACGTGCTGAGCCAGCCGCCCGGTGCGGGCGGGATCGTGAACGTCCCCGCCGTGCTGGTCGTGGTCATCTCGATGCTCGTGTTGCTGGGCGGTGCCAAGGGCAGTGCGCGCACGAACACGATCCTGGTGTGGGTGAAGGTCGGCGCGCTGCTGATGTTCTGCGCGGTCGCGTTCACCGCGTTCAAGGCGGGCAACCTGCAGCCGCTGCTCCCGCTCGGTCTGGCGGGCATGAGCGCCGGCGCGGCCACGTTGTTCTTCTCCTACATCGGGTTCGACGCCGCGTCGACCGCCGGCGAGGAGGCGAAGAACCCGCAGCGCGACCTGCCGCGCGCGATCATCCTCTCCCTGGTCGTGATCACCGCGCTGTACTGCGCGGTGGCCCTGGCCGCGGTCGGTGCCATGCCGTGGCAGACGTTCGAGGGCACCGAGGCCGCGCTGAGCCGGGTGCTGACCGACAACGTGAGCGGTGCGATCTGGCCGATCCTGCTGTCCATCGGCGCTGTGGTCGCGACCACGTCCGTCGTGCTTACCGTCCTCTACGGACAGACGCGGATCCTTTACGCGATGTCCCGCGACGGGCTCGTGCCGTCGATCTTCGCGAAGCTCAGCCCGAAGACCGGTGTGCCGTTCGTGAACACGGTCGTCGTCGGCCTGTTCATCGCGGTGCTCGCCGCGCTGGTGCCCCTGGGTTCGCTGGCCGACGCGACCAGCATCGGCACGCTGTTCGCGTTCGCGCTGGTCAACATCGCGGTGATCATCCTGCGCCGCACCGAGCCGGACCGCCGGCGGACCTTCCGGGTGCCGTTCTCGCCGGTCACGCCGTTGCTGGGACTCGGTTTCTGCGTCTACATGATGTTCAGTCTCGGGCTGGACACGTGGATCGCGTTCGTGGCGTGGATGGTCCTGGGGTTCGTCATCTACTTCGGGTACAGCGTGAGGAAGGCCCGCCTTGCGGTTCCGAGTGATCTCTGACGTTCCCGGCATCGCCCGCGTCGCCGCCTACTACGCCGAGGTCTGGGAGACGACCGAGGACGTCCTGTCGACGGAGACGTTGCACTGCATCCGGCACGCGGGCGGCGCGACGATCGGAGCGTTCGACGGCGACGAGCTGATCGGCGCCACGACCGGGCTCTTCTGCCCGGACGGGTCGGTGTACTCGATGATCGCGGCGGCGCGGTCCGGCGTCGGGCACCCGTTGAAAGTCGCGCAGAAGGACTGGGCCGTCGGGCTCGGCGCCAGGTCGATGCGGTGGACCTACGACCCGCTGGTGGCGCGCAACGCCCGGTTCAACCTGGTCAAGCTCGGCGCCGTCGCCGTCGAGTACACAGTGGACTTCTACGGGCCGATGCGCGACGGCGTGAACGACGGCGACGAGAGCGACCGGCTGACCGTGCGGTGGGACCTCACCGGGTCCCGCGAGCCGCGAGAGTCGTTGCCCGCTGGTGAGGTCTTTCGTACCGCGCCGGACGGGGAACCGTTGGCGCGCACGGACGGTGAGCGGATCTGGTGCCGGGTGCCGCACGACGTCGTGCGGGTGCGCAAGGAGTCCGCGGAGCTCGCCCGGCAGTGGCGCGAGGCGGTGCGCGAAGTGTTCGTCGACGCCTTCGCGCGGGGTTGCGTGGCGACGTCGATGTCCCGTGACGGCTGGTACGGGTTGGAGCGTCTGTGAAGATCGAACGGGTAGAGCTGCTGCACGTCGCGATTCCGCTGGTGTCGCCGTTCCGCACGTCGTTCGGGACGATGACGACGAAGGACACGTTCCTGCTGCGCGTGGTCACGGACTCCGCCGAGGGCTGGTCGGAGTTCGCCGCCGACCCGGAACCGCTGTACTGCTCGGAGTTCGTCGGCGCCGCGGAGCTCGTGCTCTCTCAGCACCTCGTGCCGCGGGTGACGCCCGAGGTCACCGCCGCCGAGGTCGTCCAACGGACCGAGGCGGTCAAGGGCCACAAGCTCGCCAAGGCCGCGCTGGAGACCGCGGTCCTGGACGCCGAGCTGCGGTCGTACGGGATGGCGATCGGGACGTACCTGGGCGCCACGGCCGATCGCGTGCCCGCCGGGGTGTCGGTCGGGATCAAGGACTCGATCCCCGAGCTGCTCGCGGACGTCGAGGCTACCTCGCCGAGGGCTACGCCAGGATCAAGCTCAAGATCGAGCCGGGCTGGGACGTCGAACCGGTGCGGGCCGTGCGGGAACGGTTCGGGGACGTGCTGCTGCAGGTCGACGCGAACACCGCATACACGCTGGCCGACGCGGAACACCTGTGTCGCCTCGACGAGTTCGGTCTCCTGCTGGTGGAACAGCCGCTGGCGGAGGACGACATCCGCGGCCATTCGCTGCTCGCGCAACGGATCCGCACACCGATCTGCCTCGACGAGTCGATCACCTCCGCCAAGGACGCGGCGACGGCGATCGCGCTGGACGCGTGCCGGGTCATCAACATCAAGCCCGCGCGCGTCGGCGGGTACCTGGAGGCGCGGCGGATCCACGACGTCGCGGTCGCGCACGGGATCGCGGTGTGGTGTGGTGGAATGCTGGAGACCGGCATCGGGCGCGGGCCGAACCTCGCGCTGGCGGCGTTGCCCGGATTCGTGCTGCCGGGCGACGTTTCGGCGTCGCGCCGGTACTTCGCGGAGGACGTCACCGAGCCGTTCGAGCTGAAGGACGGGTTCATGCACGTGCCGACGGGGCCTGGTATCGGTGTCGAGCCGATTCCGGAGACGTTGCGGCGCTTCACCACCGCGACCCGAGTGCTCTACTCCAGCGACTGAAGTTCGCGCGCGAGGTTCGCCCGCGCGGTGGCGTCCCACAGCTGCCGTGCGGGTTCGGTGACGAACAGGACCTCGCGGTCCAGCAGGGTTTTCAGCACCTTGGCGCGTCCGAGGCGCCACGTGGCGTCGTCGTACTGCGCGTACTCCTGGCGCACGGCCCGGCTGTAGCGCTCGTACTGCTCCGGATCCGAGCCGAGGATCGCGAGGTCGGCGTCGAGCAGCACGTGCGCGAGCGGATCGCCGGACGAGTGCGTGATCGTGGCCAGCACCAGCGACTCCACGCGTGCGATGTACTCTTCTTCCAGCCCTGCCAGGTGTTCTCGCGCCCATGCCGCCGAGGCGCGTTCGTCGTCGCCCGGTTTGCCGTCGTAGATCACGTCGTGGGCGCAGGCGGCGAGCGTCAGGATCGCGCGTTCCTCCGCGGTGAACGCGAACGCGTCGGCCAGCTTCGCCGAGTCGCGCACGACGCACGCCACGTGAACGGCGTTGTGGTACGCCCGATGCGGTTCGGTGTAGCGCTCGACGAGATCGCCCGCGTCCGGTGTGCCGCCGAGCGTGCGGACCGCGTCGTCCCAGAACCGTCTCACCGCGCGAGCTCCTCCTCGACGACGTCCGCCGCGGCCGTGCCGCCGCCCGCACGCTGAATCATCCGCTGCATGTCCTTCACCCGTGCGGCGATCGAGGAATCCGACGTCAGCTGGTCGACCAGCGAGCGCACGCTCTCCTCTGTCACGGTGTCGAGCAGCACGCCGAGCCCGAGCTCCTCGACGCGCTGGCCGTTGAGCCGCTGGTCGGTCATGTGCGGGACGACGATCATGGGAACACCGTGGTGCAGCGCCTCCATGACGCCGCCGATGCCGCCGCGGGTGACGAACACGCTCGCGTGCCTCAACACGGCGAGCTGCGGCACCTCGTGGTGCACCTCGACGTTCGGCGCGGAAGTGCGGACCTTGCCCTTGGTGACGAGGTGCCACGGCATTCCGCGCGCCGCGTCGGCGCAGACCTGCGTGCCGGTCGTCGCGAGCACCACCGGTTTTCCGCCCGGAGGCTCCCAGGCGCCCTGGAACGCCCGTTCGGTGAGAGCCGGCCCCGTGAAGACGAACCGCTCGTCGAACGTGTCCCCCTCGGGCTGGAACTCCCTGGGGAACAGGGCGATCCGGCGCTGGGCGCCCGCGACGAACTCGGGCAGTGAGCCGCCGACAAAGCTTTGAACGCTGGTGAAGAACCTGATCGCCTCGCGGTCGAACGTCCGCGCCGGCAGGACCGCGGCGCCGAGTGACCAGTGCGCGTTGCTGGTCAGAAAGCTGTCCAGCAGGAGGTGCGGCACGCCGAGCCGGCGGGCGATCACCCCGCCCGCCCAGGCCGCGATGTCCCACACCACGAGGTCGGGACGGTCGTCGCGGAACCTGCCCTCCAGCTGCGGCAACGCCGATTCCGCCTCGGTGAGCGCGAGCCGCGCCGCGTCGTAGAGCGACTCGGGCAGCTGCGGCGGAAGCGTTGTGGTGTACGGGATCGCGTTCGCGCCGCACTCGGTGACGGCCGCGGTGAACGGGGCGGTGGCCGGGCAGCTCACGCGGTGACCGCGGCGCACGAGCTCGGCGATCATCCCGAGCACGGGCAGGAAGTGTCCGCGCTCGGGCATGAGGAAGATCGCGATGTGCGCCATAGACAACAATAACGTTGTTCGATTCCTAATGGTTCAAAGCGGTCGCTCATCTGCTCTTGTCGTAGGGCCGCTCGGGCCAGTGGTGCTTGGGATACCTGCCCTTGAGCTCACTGCGCACCCGCAGGTAGCCGTTGCGCCAGAAGGTCCTGAGATCGCTGGTCACGGCGGTGGGACGGCCCGCGGGGGAGAGCAGGTGCACCACGACGGGAACGCCCGCGATCTGCGGTGTGTCGGCCCACTTCATGGCGTCCTGGATGCGGACGTGCAGCGCGGGCTGGTCCTGGGTGTAGTCGACCTTGCCCTGGCCGATGCGTTCCGGAGCGAGCTGGTCGAACTCGGCCGCCTCCGGCCACGGCAGCAGGCCGCGCAACAACGCGGTCGTGTCGATCTTCGCCAGGTCGGAGCGCTTCTTCGCCTGACCGAGGTCGATCGCTTTGATCAGGCTCTCGTCGTCCACGCTCGGCCAGTCGCGGGTGCGGTGCAGGAACGCCATGCGCTCGCGCAAGCGTTTGGCGGCGTCGGTCCACTTGAGCAGGCCCAGGCCCTCGGCTTCGAGGCCCATGCGGAGTGCCTGCTGGGACTTGGCGAGGTCGGTGAGCTTGCGTTCGTCGAGCGTGATCGCTCCGAGCTTGCGGACGCTGTTCGCGATGACGTCACCGTTCCACCGGATGTCGTCCTCGGTGTGCACCAGGGCCGCGGCGGCGGTGACGGCCAGCTCTTCGTCGGCGGGGGCGGCGAGCCGGATGCGGCCGTGCTTGCTGCCCGGTTCGCGGTCGGCGATCGCGACGGCCAGCCACTTGGCGTGCGAGTCGGTGTGTTCGACGGCCGTGCCGTTGGCCATCAGGTAGACGGTGCTGTTCTTGGACCGGCGTTTCGCCAGCCGTTCCGGGTAGGCGAGTGCCACGACGAGCGCCGGGTCGCCGTTGCCCGCCGGGTTGCTGCCGAGCTTCTCGAGCTTCTTGGCTTCCTTGCGCCACTTGCCGGGGGCTTTCAACGCGGTCGCCAGGTCGGTCGTGCCGGGGTGGGTGCTGTCGTCGAGCAGGGCCACGACCTCGGCGGCGGTGCGGTTGCCCGCCAGCGCGCTGCCGTCGATGAGCGCGCGGCCGAGCCGGGGGTGCAGGCCGACGTTCGCGATGCGGTCGCGGCGGTCCGGTTCGAGGGCGCCGAGCGCGTTCAGGGTCTCCTGGGCGGCCTTGAGCGCACCCTCCGGCGGGGAGTCCCACCAGTTCAGGCCGGTGCCGTCCGGCGTGCCCCACACCGCGAGCTCCAGGGCGAGCCGGGTCAGGTCGGCCGTGCGGATCTCCGGTTCCGGGTAGCGGGGCAGCGTCGAGTGCTCGTGCTCGGGCCAGCAGCGGTAGACGCGGCCGGGGGCCTCGCGTCCCGCTCGTCCGGCGCGCTGGTCGGCCACCGCTTGGGAGACGCGGATCGTGGTGAGCCCGGCGAGGCCGCGCCGGTGGTCGACCCTGGGCACGCGGGCGAGGCCGGCGTCGACGACCGCGCGCACGCCGGGAACGGTGAGGCTCGACTCGGCGATGCTCGTGGCGAGCACGACCCGCTGGCGGCTACCGGGTTTCAGGGCGGCGTCCTGCGTCTGGGCGTTGAGCTGGCCGTGCAGGATCACGGTGTCGGCGTTGAGCAGGCTCGCCGTGCGGTTGATCTCTCGCACGCCGGGCAGGAACGCGAGGACGTCGCCGTCCACTTCGGACAGAGCCTTGGTGATGGCTCTGGCGACGGTGTTCTCGATGTGCTCGTTGCGCGCCGGCGGGACGTAGGTCATCTCCGTCGGGTACATGCGCGACTCGCTGTGCAGGACCGGGGCGTTGAGCAGGTCGGAGAGTCGTTGCGCGGCAACGGTTGCGCTCGTGGCCAGGAGCTTGAGGTCCGGGCGCAGGCCCGCCTTGGCGTCCAGGAGGAGCGTGAGGAGCAGGTCGGCGTCGAGGTGACGTTCGTGGCACTCGTCGAGCAGGACGGTCCCCACGCCCTTGAGCTCCTGGTCGTGCTGGAGCCTGCGGACGAGCAGCCCGCTGGTCACGACCTCGATCCGGGTGTGCCTGCTGGTCTTGCGGTCGCCGCGGACCGAGTAGCCGACGGTGTGACCCACGGGTTCGCCGAGCAGACTCGCCATGCGCGCGGCGGCTGCTCTGGCGGCGATCCTGCGCGGCTCGGCCACCACGACCCTGCCTTCGAGGGCGAGCGGGACGAGCGTGGTCTTGCCGGTGCCCGGTGGTGCGACGAGCACTGCCGCGCCGTGCTCGTCGAGCTGCTGGAGGAGCTCGGGGAGGACGGACTTCACGGGGAGATCGGGCAGGTGCACACCGTTGAGTGTGTCAGGGTGGACATATGGGGATGCTTGGTGCCGTGCACGCGGGGTTGTCCGTGTTGCGGTCCGCACGGAACGTGGCGCAGTGGCAGCACGTGGCGAAGCTGTCGTCGTCGACGAAGACCGCGTCCGTGCTGGCTGTCGTGCCGGCGCGCAACGAGGAAGCGACGTTGCCGTCGTTGCTGTCCGGGTTGGTCGGTCAGCCCGGTGTGCGCGTTGTGGTGGTGGACGACGCTTCTGCGGATGCGACCGCGTCTGTCGCTCGTTCTCGTGGTGCCGAAGTGATCGAGTCGTCCGGTCCTGCTGCTGGTTGGGCTGGCAAGACGCATGCGATGCATCTCGGCGTTGGGGCCGCACGGGACGAGGAATGGCTTCTGTTCGTGGACGCGGACGTGACGTGCGCGCCCGATCTGGTGGGACGGCTGGTGGCCACAGCCGGTGAGCTGGGCGCGGACCTCGTGTCGTCGTCGGGGCGTGGCTCGGGGGTGGCCTGGTGGTTCCTGCTGCCCGCGTTCAACACGCTGGTGTTCGAGGGTTCGCCGCCATCAGGGCGTGGTCCGACGGCGCTCGCGGTCGGGCACTGCGTCCTGGTGCGGCGGTCGGTGTTCGTGGCTGCCGGTGGCTGGCAGGCGCTCGCTCCGACCCACGCCGACGACGTCGGGCTGGCGACGTTGATCAGGGACTCCGGCGGGGTGGTCCGGTTCGTCGACGCCGCCGCGTTGCTGACCACGTCGGGGCTGGATTCTTTTGGTGACACGTGGCGGTCGTTGCGCAAGAGCATCCAACCCTCGATGAGGGAGATGTTCGGGCCGTGGGGGCGCGTGTTGTTGGTGGTTGCCGGGTTGTTGCACCTGGCGTACGGGTTGATGCCGGTGTTGCGCTGGCGTTCGCGGTGGTCGTGGCTGGCGTGGTTCGCGCAGGCCGTGTCGCACCGCGAGTTCGTGCGGCGGGTCGGTGCTCCTGAGGTGTCCGCCGTGCTGGCTCCGTTGTCGTGGGCGACGATCGGGGTGTTCCTGCTGGACTGCGCGGTGCGTCCAGGTGCTTCGTGGAAGGGCCGTCGAGTTGGTTGACCCGTTGCGTGATCCGGACGACCCGGAGCTGCTGGACCCGTACCAGGCGCGGTCGCTCGCGATCCTGGTGGAGGGAGCGCGGCTCGCGTCCGGTGCGGTGCGCTACGGCAAGGTCGGCAGGGTCGGATGCGCGGCGGTCGTGATCAACCGCGAGAACCCGCTGCCGTCCGGGAACTTCGGCTGCGCGCTGGACGGCTCGTCGGTCGAGGTCGCGTCCACGTTGTTGCAGCTGGAGCAGACGTTCGCGGACGTGGGACGCGCCGAGGCGGTGGTGTACGCGTCGCCGACGACCGTCGACGAGATCGAGGGGATCGCCGACGACTCCGGCTGGTACGCGGTCGAGGAGCTGTTGACCGTGGTTCACCGCGGGCCTGCTTCGGTGGCGTCCGAGGTCAGGAGGGCTGTCGACGCGGACCTGCCGGGGATCGTCGAGCTGCTGTCGGACGAGCTGGTCGGCAACCGGGAGAGGTTGGCGAGGTGGCTCGGGCATCGATTGGACGATCCGCGTTGTTCGTTGTTGGTGGTGGACGACGGCGACCGGATCGGCGGGTTCGTGTCGGGGTTCGCCGAACGCGGTGTGGGGTTGGTCGAGCAGTGCGTCGTGCGTCCGGCACGGCGGCGGCGTGGCGTTGGGCGGTCGTTGGTGGTGTCTGCTGCTGCGGTGCTGCGTTCTGCCGGTGCGCACCTGGTCGCGTCGCAGGTGGACGAGGGGCCGGGGGAGCGGTTCGCCGAGGCGTGCGGGTTCATGGCCGCCTATCCCGTGACGGCATATGTACGCAGAGTGGATGAGCTGCTCGACTGAGTTATTTAGTTGCCGCGTGACATATCCTTAGCAGGGCTAAAGGAGGCTGTGTGCGCGAGCGGTTACCGGTCGAGGTGTGGGTTCTGGTCGCGGCGAGCTTCATCATCGCCATCGGGTTCGGGATCGTGGCACCGGTGCTGCCGGTGTACGCCGCGTCGTTCGGCGTCGGTCACACCGCTGTCGCGGCTCTGATCAGCACGTTCGCGTTCGTGCGACTGGCGTTCGCGCCGATGAGCGGCAGACTCGTCAACAAGTTCGGCGAACCGCACGTCTACATCGTCGGCATCCTCATCGTGGCCGTCGGCACCGCGTTGTCGGGCTTCTCGTCGAGCTATCCCGAGATGCTGGGGTGGCGTGCGCTCGCCGGCATCGGGTCGACGATGTTCACGGTGGCCGCGCTGGGCCTGTTGATCCGCATCACGCCGGCGCCGATGCGCGGGCGGGCGTCCGGGCTGTGGGCGGCGGGCTTCCTCGTCGGCAACGTGTGCGGCCCGATCGTCGGTGCTGGCCTCGTGCCGTTCGGCGTGTGGGTGCCGTTCGTGTCGTACGGCCTGTTGCTGTGCCTCGCCGCGTTCGTGGTCTGGTTCTTCCTGCGCCGTTCGACTCTCGCTGCTCTCGACAAGACCAACACCGACATCCCGATGACGGTTCGTGAGGCCGTGCGGCACCGGGCCTACCGTGCGGCGTTGGCGTCCGGGTTCGCGAACGGCTGGGCCGTGTTCGGCGTGCGGATCTCGTTGGTGCCGGTGTTCGTCATCGAGGCGTTGCACCACAGCGCGGCCGTGGCGGGCATCTCGATGTCGGT
This sequence comes from Lentzea aerocolonigenes, assembly GCF_000974445.1. Classification (GTDB taxonomy): domain Bacteria; phylum Actinomycetota; class Actinomycetes; order Mycobacteriales; family Pseudonocardiaceae; genus Lentzea; species Lentzea aerocolonigenes. The sequence continues at coordinate 266,816 of NZ_BBOJ01000022.1, read as the reverse complement.
GTTCGCCGCCGGCAACGCGTCGATGCTGTTCCTGTCCGGCAAGATCGCCGACACCCGCGGCCGCAAGCCCGTCGCCGTCGCCGGCCTGGTGGTGAGCGGTCTCGCGACGATCTGGATGGGCTTCACCGGTGACGTGTGGATGTTCATGGCCGCGTCGCTGATCGCGGGCATGGGCGCCGGCCTGCTGAACCCGCCGCAGAACGCCGTGGTGGCCGACGTGATCGGCGCCAAGGGCAAGGGCGGCCCGGTGCTGGCGGGCTTCCAGATGGTGACCGACCTGGGCGCGATCATCGGCCCGATGTGCGCAGGCCTGCTGGCCGACTCGTTCGGCTTCGAAGCCTCGTTCGCCATCACCGGCGCGTCGCTCCTGCTGGCCGTCGGCTTCTGGTTCGTCGCCCCCGAGACCCTGCCCACCCACGAGGAGGAGCACACGGCCGAGGCCGTCGCACCCGAGTGCGGCTGCCTGGACGAGAGCGCCGAGATCCCGACCGGCGAACGGGTCGGCGGCAAGCCACGCCACCCGGAAGCGTGATCGGGTACTCAGCTTTCCTTTAGTTTGTGTCGCTACCCTCGTCGCCGTGGGTGGAGCAGAGCGCAGTGCGCGGAAGAAGAAGCAGGCCGCGCGTGCGGTGGCCCAGGCCCGTTCGACGGGCGGTTCGGACCGGACCAAGATCATCGCAGGCGTGGCCGTCGTAGCGGTGCTGGCCATCGCCGTCATCGGCTACGTCGTGTTCCAGTCGACGAAGTCCGCGGCCCCCGCGTCCGACGGCGCGATCCCGCAAACGTCCCCGGACCACATCATCTCGGCCCCCGCGGTCCGCGACGGCAGCTCCGTGCTGGTCGGCAAGGACACCGCGACCGTGACGATCGACGTGTACGAGGACTTCCTCTGCCCGATCTGCGGCACGTTCGAGAAGACCTACGGCTCGAGCATCAAGAAGGCGGTCGAGGACGGCAAGGTCAAGATCCGCTACAACATCCTGCCGATGCTGAACCGCCTCTCGAAGCCCGAGGGCTACTCGACCGAGTCGGCCAACGCCGCGCTGTGCGTGGCCGACGGCGGCAAGTTCAACGAGTTCCACGCGGCGCTGTTCGGCGCGCAGCCGGAGGAAGGCGAAGCCGGCTACACCAAGGACCAGCTCATCAAGCTGGGCAAGGACCTCGGCGTCACGTCGGCAGGCTTCGAATCCTGCGTGCAGAACCAGACCTACAAGACGCAGCTCGACGAGCTGATGTCCAAGACCAGCAACGATCCTGTGCTGAAGGACCCGGACACCGGTCGCTTCCGCGGGACGCCGAGCGTTGCCGCGAACGGCAAGCTCGTCGACCTGGACAACAAGAACTGGCTGTCCGACCTCGCCAAGTAGCCCCGTCGATCAGCGCCTGGCCCTGTTCCACCGGGCCAGGCGTCGTTCGTGATGTCCTGTGTGTCCTGTGTGGACTCGACGGCCACGTGCAGCTGTGCCGCGCGTCACTCCAACTTCTCTCCGTCTGGAGCCTGGAAGCTGACGGTGCTCAAGAGGCGGTCTCCAGGGCCTCTGGGGTGCCGTTTGTGCAGCTCGCGGCGGGCCTCGGGGGCTGGGCACTCGATCTTCGGATCGACGGGGCTCTGGTGGTTGTCACCCGGCTCTACCAGGCCGAATGCGGTTCGGGTACCCCCGATTTTTATCTTGTGGCACGGGTGATGTACGGTATTGCCACACGAGAACGAGAGGGAAACCTCCCGGAAACGTGGACCTTCAAGGGGCTGTGGCGCAGCTGGTAGCGCATCACACTGGCAGTGTGAGGGTCAGGGGTTCGAGTCCCCTCAGCTCCACCAGATAACTCGATACACGAACACCCAGAGGGGCGGGCCCGGATAGTCGGGTTTCCGCCCCTTCTGCATCCGCGGCATCGGCGGCTGTGGGTGCTGGTGGCACTCGGAGAACGGGGACCATGCGGCCCGGTCCGGTGATCTTGATCTTGACTACGAAGGTCTCTACGACGGCCTTGCGTTGGTTGGGGTTGCCCGCCTTGATGATGGTGCGGATGTTGTTGTTGACGGTGTCCAGGGTGGCGGCGTCGGGCATGGTCGGCTCGTTCTCCAGGTCCTCCATGAGTTCGGCCTCTCGTGCCTGTAGCTGCTTCTGCGTGGTGCGGTGCCTGCGCATCCGTTCCTTGGCGGTGTCGTCGTCGGCGTCGAAGGTGTCGGCTTCGAACGCGTCGAGATACTTGTCGATCTTCGCGGTGACCTTGGTGATCTCGGATCTCACGGCCTTGAGTTCGGCGGTCACCTTCTCGTGGCTGGACTCGTAGACCTTGCGGGCCTCGGCGACGGCGTCGCGGATGAGTTGGTGCTGGTTGCCGTAGAAGCTGGCGACGGAGTCGAGTACGGCCTGGTCGAGCGCATCTGCGTTGATGCGGTCTTGGTCGCAGGAATCCGTGCCGTACTTCAGCCGCTTGTTGCACGTGTAGTAGCGGTAGGTCTTGGTCTTGCCAGTTGCCCTTGTGCCGACCATTGCCGTGTGGCACTTGGGGCAGGACAGGCGGCCGGTGGCCATGTAGTCCGAGCCGTTCGACCTGCGGCGCGAATGGCTTTCGCTGCGTGAGTCCATGATGCGTTCGGCTTCGTCGAACTGCTCGGGCGTGATGATGCCGGGGTGGGCATCGAGGGTGATGACGTCGCGGTAGTGGATCTCTCCGAGGTAGACGCGGTTCTCCAGGATCGTGAGAACCCTTTTGAAGGGCCAGAGTCCGCCGCTTCGGGTGCGGTACCCGCGTTCGTTGAGTTCGTTGGCGATCGCGTGGGAGCCGAGGCGGTCCTTTGTGTACAGATCGAAGATCAGCCGGATGATGACGGCCTCGGATTCGACCACGACCAGCTTGTGAGTGACCGGGTCCATCATGTAGCCGGGCGGGGCGTAGCCGCCCTTCCACTGTCCGGCTTCCGCCTTCTTCTCCATGCCCGCCGTGACACGGTCCACGATGAGATCCCGCTCGAACTGCGCGAACATCGACAGCAGCTGAAGCATCATCCGGCCGACCGGAGTCGAGGTGTCGAACGGCTCGGTCGCGGAGCGGAACGCCACGCCGACCTTGTCCAGCTCATCCAGCAGTGTCACGGTGTCACGCAGGTTGCGGGAGAACCGGTCTACTCGATACACGAGCAAGACGTCGATCATGTTCGCTTTGGCCCACTGCATCGCCTTTTGCAGGCCGGGCCGGTCGGTGTTCTTGCCTGACGCGTCGTCCTTGAACTTCTTGACGATCTTCCAACCCGGTTGCGACTGGACGTAGGCATCTAACCGGGTGTCCTGCGCCTCGATCGAGTAGGGCTGGTTCTCGTCGTCGGTGCTGCGCCGCAGGTAGATACCGACCCGCACGGTGTCCAGGTCGAGCCCCGCCGCAGCGGTGCTCACCCTTTTTGTTCTCGTCCGCCTAGACAAAGAAGTTCCCCCAAGTAATCGGCGTAGGCGCATGAATAGGCGCTGTTTTTGGCAAGACTCTGCTCATTCCGGTAATTCCCTCTGTCATGTTCCGGAATGTAGCACTCTTGGTCCCAATTTATTAATGGTCGGCTTTACGCGGAGCGCTGTATTTCATTCCAGGAATTGATGAGCGTCGCGAGAGTGCTCACGCCCTGGTCGCGCTGCGCGTCGTCCAAGGGCTCGGTCTCGATGTGGTCGACCGTCCAGGCGTCCGGCTGCTGGGCTGCTGCGGTCATTCGCGGGTCCCCCCGGTGAAGGCGCGGGAGTCCCCAGGCCAGCGCGAGGCCTAGGGACTCCTCGCGCTGGTGGGCGTGGGCTAGCTGTGCTGGTGGGTCACTCGACGTTGAGAGGGTGCAGGGGTCGGCCGGCGTCGTCGCGTGGGTCCAAGGTCGGGGTGACCTTGCGTTCTCCGGCGAGCGCGACGCCGAACGCGCCGAGCAGCGCGAGGACCGCGGCGACGGTGCCGTTGATGGCGTCGGCCTGGCCGGTGGTGAGTAGGCCGGAGCCGACCAGCCAGGAGACCAGCGCGGTGATCAGGCCTACCCAGGTCGCGACGGCGCGCAGCGGGCGGGGACGGGGTTCGAGCAAAGGAGCAACCTCCGGTGTGGGTTGGGTGTCGTCGTGGCGTTCGAGCCACAGCACGGCGGCCCGGCTGCCCTTGATGAGCAGCCAGACGACGAGGGCGAGGGAGATGACCCAGTGCCCGCCGGGCGTGAGCGCGGCGGGCACTGGTTGTGGGGTCATGGGCGGATGAGGTCGGCCCAGTCGTCCCACCAGACCTCGCCCCAGCGGGACGTGCTGTTGGGCCGGTAGGCGCGCTGCCAGGCGGAGACGGCGTCGGCGGTGGGCTGCTCGAATATTCCGTCGGCCCAGCCGGGGTAGTTGGGGGCGAAGCCGAGGCGCTGCAACTCTTCCTGGATGAGCCGGACGTAGTACTGCTCGTTCGGGATGCCGCCCATCGACTCGGGCGCACCACCGTGGGACTCGTTCGGTCCGGTGATCAGGCCGAAGTAGTGGCCTTCGGGCAGGGGGAACCGTGGCTTTGTCGGCGGCCGGGTCGGCGGCTGGGTGCTGGCGCCGCCGAGGATCGGCAGGTTCCACGGGCGCGGGTCGTCGCACAGCGGGGAGGCGACGACCGACAGGTGAAAGTGCGACGTGTGCGGGTTGTCGCCGGTGTAGCGGACCCACTGCCACGGGTTGAACTGCGGCCGGGTGTCCATGATCAGTCCGTTGGCGATAACGTACTTGATCCGCGGGTCGCGCGACGCCTGGAGTTCGTCGGTGATGCGGTCGATGTCCACGCCGTGGGCGGGGTCGTGGGTGATGTCGATGGCGGTGACGATGCCGCCGTACCAGGGGTTGTGGTCGCTGTCGGTGCCCTGGTGGCTGGGGTCGCCGATGGTGCCGTCACTGGCCTTGTTGCGGCCGGGGAACTTGGCGTTGAACTGGTCTCGGAGGGTGAGCAGGGAGTTGGCTACGCGCCAGGCCAATGTGTTCTCTTCCTGTTGGTGGGCAACAAAAAACGGCCGTCACCAGGCGGTGACGGCCGTTCGCTTGTGGGGGTGGGGTTAGGTGTGGCGTCGCACGGCGGCGGCGATGTCCTCGGCTGCGCGGCGGCGGTCGCGCTCGCGGTCGAGTTCGTCTTCCAGTTCGGCGATGCGCTCTTCGAGCACGGACACGCGATTGCGCAGCGCGGTCAGCGCCTCGGCGTGCGCGGTTTCGCGTGCGGCCAGGGCTTTGAGGTACTCGGCGCGGTCGGACCGGTTGGCGGTCATGAGCCTGTGGTTGGCGGTGAGTAGGTAGCCCACGACGATCACGAGCGCTGCGGCCACGCCGAGCTGGGGCAGCAGGGACGGGTCCATGAACCTCCGTCTCGGGTGGTCAGGGAACCCGGACGCCTTCACGCTGGAGCTGTGCGCGGGCGTCGGGGCTCAAGGCGGGATCGGGGAACAGGCCCGCGTCTGCGGGTGGGCCGGGGCTGGTGGTGGCGCGCAGGGTGAGGACCTGGCGGATGCGGCCGGTGCTGTCGCCGCTGATCTTGTTGCCGACGATCCAGGCCGGTGTGGACAGTGCCGCGCCGACGTCGTCGACCACGCGCACGAGGTCGCCGAGCTGGAGCCGCGGGTCCGGCAGGATCTCTACGTCGCCGAGGATCGGCAGCGGTGAAGCGGCCACGCTGAGGAGGTAGTCCGCGATGCGTCCGGCGGCGGTGGACATCTGAATCCACGGGGTGGCGGGGACGACGTAGACCTGGGAGCCGTAGCGGTCGCGGCTGGTCTGGTCGTAGCGGCGGATGGAGAACCGTTGCGGGCTACCGGATGCGAGCGTGATCGCGGCGATGGACACCGAGGGGGTGCCGGTGTTGGTGGTGAGGAAGAGGTCGTTTCCGGTGCGGTTGCGGAAGGTGATGATCAGCTGGTCGCCGTCGCGTTCGGTGGTGGACTCCACCGCGCCGTGCACGCCTCCGAGACCGTTGGACTGGTTGGAGAACCGGACGCGGCTGGTGTTGGCCGGGACGGTGTTGACGTAGACGATCGGGGGCGGGCTGTCGTACTCGGAGCTGTCGTAGTCGTAGCGCAACGTCAGCGTGCCGAACGCGGGAATCCACGAGCCTTCGGTGTCTGTGAACCGGGTGGTCGTCGCGCCCGCTGTGTACACGGAGTACGGGACGTCGATGACGTTGCGGACGGCGTCGATCGCTTCCGAGACGCGCAGCGAGGCGATCTCGCGTGCGCTGGTCACGGTCGCCATCGGCGAGCCCGGTGAGGTGAAGCGGGTGTTGCGGCGCCACCGGAAGATGCCGAACTCGTCGAACTCGGCCGTGGCCTGTTCGGCTTTGGCGACGGCGGTGATGATCTCCCACGCGGAGCCTTGGGTGGGTGGGATGGCGTTGAGCTGGGAGCCGACGTCATCGAGCACCGCGCCGCGCTGCCACGGTGGTTCCCAGTCGTCTTTGGTGTTGATGAACGTGTCCATCTTGGACACCTGCACCGCTTCGACGGGCAGACCGGCGACGAGCTCGACGTAGTTGAGCTGGGTGGCGGGCATGACCGGGAACCGGCCCATGTCGAGGGTGTAGAACGGGTCCGGTGCGTTGGGGCCGGACATGAAGAAGTAGCCGTGCAACACGCGGTCGAAGCCGACTGCCCAGTAGACCCCGCAGTGCCACCGGCCTTTGGTCCGTAACCGGCTGGTGTTGATGGTGGCCGAGGTGCCGTCGGTGCCCAGCGTGATGGCCTCGTTGACGAAGTCGACGCTGAAGCGGACGTTGTTGGTCTGCGTGTCGGCCTGGAAGAACAGGCCGAGCTGAACCTTTCCGCCGACCGATCCGAGGTTGGTGTTGTCCACCCAGAACTCGGCCAGCAACTGCGCGCCGGGAACGGTGGTGCGGGTACGCGGGTCCCAGCGTGCGGTGTACTGGCCCCAGCCGGGGACCGGGGCGATCTCCCACGGGGCCAGGTCGCGCCGCCAGTCCAGCAGGTTCAGGACGTGGTCACGGTAGAAGCCGATGTTGGGGGCCAGGCCGCCGTGCATCGAGGCGTAGAGGATGCAGCCGGGGCGCGGTGGCGGGCTGGTGTGGATGCCCGCGTTGCGCAACAGGTGATCGACCACCCACACCCCGGACGCGATGGGCGTGGTGTTCGCGGACACAGCCGCGGGCAACCTCGCCGCGTCGCGCAGCCGCTCGGCGCCGTCGAGCGCGGACAGCTCCACCACCCCTGTGGCGCTGGTGGCGGCGCGGTCGCGGACCATGCCCCGGAAGCCGGGCAGGGCCTCGCCCGCGATACCCCAGCCGTGCGTGACGGACTGGCGCGGCCGGGCGATGTCGGCGGTGGCGTGCGGAGCGTAGGGGCTGTAGAGCTGCGCGGCGGTCTTGCCGTCCGCGCCGGACAGCGTCATGCGCAGCTCGGCCGAGGCGCTGCCGTTCGCGGCGCGCATCTGCTCGGGCAGGTCCGAGTCGTAAGCGCGGTCGAGGCTCCATGACGTGACTTGGTCGGTGAGGTCGCGGCCGGCGAGCCGGGTCAGGCTGGTGTTGGTGCGCTCGGCGTCGAGCAGGGCGGAGATGAGGTTTCCGCTAGCGGGGAGTACGGCGCACCTCCACCAGGTTCAGTGTGAGGTCGTGGTGCGGCGGCCGGGCTTTGTCGCTGTAGGCGGTGACGGACATCGGCGGGCATCCGTCGCCGAGCGCGCCGAGGTCGCCGGGGGCGATCGGCTCGCCCATGCGCATCAGGACGGGGCCGATCGGCCTTGTTCCGCTCCACGCGCGCAGGATCACCCGAAGCGCGACGAACGCCGCGCCAGCAGGCGGCATGACGGTCAAGGTCGGCGCGGGTCCGTGTGAGCTGACGAACCCCTCAGTTGCTGTGTAGAACGTCATTTGGCACTGCGCGTCTGGCAGCCCTGCTGCCAGGTGTACGGGAAGGCCAGCGGTGACGGGGTAGCCGATCCAGTGCGAGTGGTCGTAGACCAGCTGGTCGTTGTCGCGGGGATCGGTGAGCGTCAGGACGTGGTCGTCGCGTTCGATGAGCGTGCCCCATCCGCCGTTGCTGATGGCGGAGCGGGGGCCGTAGCCCTGCGATTGGCCGCCCTCCAAGAGGTTGCGGGAGGCGGGGTCGATCACGGCCAGCGGCCCAGGCCCGTACACGTTGCGCGCCAACGCTTCCATCCACTGCGATTCACTGTCGGCGAGCGCGGACCAGGACAGCGACAGCCGTCGGGGCGGCGCGGCCAGACGGGTAGTGGTGACCCCGCCCGACAGCGCCGCGAACTCCTCGATCCCGAGCTGGACCGAGCGGTCGAACTCTGTTGCCGCGCTGCGGACTTCACGCATACGTCCGGGCGGTCCGATCCACAGCGAACCCATCAGATCACCTCCGGGACAACGCGTGCTGGCCTTCGGCCGTGGCGCGAGCGATCTCGGTCGCGCCGACCTGCACCACGACCGGCCGCGCGGCCAGGCGCTCGATCGCGTCGACCAGCGCGGCGAGGTCCGCGTCTGAGCCGCGGTCCCGGCCGGCCGTGGCAGCAGCCTGTCCGGCGAGTCGTTGCGCGGCAACGGGTCCGGTCTCGACGGCGAGCGTGGCGGCGGGGATACGGTCGGTCAGGTCTGTGAGGTAGCGGCGCACGGCCGGTTCCTCGGCCTCGAAGCCGTCCACGAGGGAGCGCATGATGAGTACACCGTTGGCGCGCAACAGTTTCGCGTCTCGCTCGGGCGGTCCCTTCCAGTCGGGCAGGAGGTCGGTCAGCTCCCGCAACTTCGCGCGGACGGTGGCGATCATGGACTCGATGCCGCGCAGGAAGCCCCGAATCAGCGACTTGCCCGCCTCCATCAGCAGCGAGCCGACGTTGCCGAAGCTGGCCAGGATCTGGCCGGGGACGCCGCCCAGGAAGCCGAGCAGGGACCGGATGCCCAGCTCGGCGCCGGAGACGAGCAGCCGCCACCCAGCCGCCGCGATCTCTTGCAGGCCGCGGAAGGCGCCGCTCCAGTCGCCGCGGAGCAGTGCGAGGGCGGTGTTGACCACGCCTTGGATGAGCGCGAGCGCGCTGGAGATGATCTCTACGGCGTTGCGGAAGGCGGGCGCGACGCCGTCGCTGACGAACAGCTTCAGCGCGGGGATCACGTAGTCGAGGAAGACACCGGCGAACTTGAGCAGCCCGGCGTTCCAGACGGTCATGATGCCGAGCGCCTGAGTGATCAGCGGCACGAGCTCGGCGAGCAGCGGCAGCAGCTCGGGCAGCAGCTCGGAGACGATGCGCAGCAACAGCGGCGTCATCGGCAGCAGGCCCTCGCTCCAGAATTGCACCCACGCCGCGACCAGCGGCGGGATCAGCGGAACGAGGTTGCGCAGCGCGTCAGCGAGGATCTTGCCCAGCAGCGAGCCGGTCTCGACCAGTGACGGCGTGGCGGCCGACAGGTCGAGCGCGGTCACGAGCTGCTTGATGGACTCGACCAAGATCGGTAGGACGGGCCGTGCCTGCTCCCAGGCTGCCAGCAGGACGTCCGACCAGATCGTCGCGAGGATCGTGACCAGCGGTAGCGCCGCTTCGATGGCCTGAACCAGCGCGCCGCCCAGCTCGGTCGCGATCGGGGTCAAGGCCTTGAGCAGCGCGGACGCGGCGGGCACGGCCGCTTGAAGGGCTTGAACGAGGAGGCGGCCGAGGGAGGCGACCAGCGGTTTCGCGGCGCGGGCGAGTTCGAGCAGGTCGGGTGTGAGTTCGCGGATGCCGTCGGCCAGTGCGCCGCCGACGAGCTCCTGTACGAGCTCGCCGACGACGGGCGCGAGCTCGGCCGCGATGCCCGAGACGGCGCCCAATGCCGGCACGAGCACCGAGGCGAGCGCCTGCGCGGCGACCCCCGCCAGGGGTGCGAGGACGGCCAGGATTTCAGCGGCGGGCTTCGCCCCGGCGGCCAGGATCGTGAAGGCCTGCCCCAGGGACGCGCCGAGCTGCCCAATAGCGGGCACCGTGTCGGAGGCGAACGCGCGGCCTACGGCCTGGAGCAGGGTCAGCAGCCCGGAGGCGGCGGCGTTGAGACCGCTGAAGAGCTGGTGCAGCGCGGTGGTTCCCTCCGCACTGCGGAGGAACGCGAGCATGGACCCGGTCAGTGCCGAGAGCGTGCCGAACAGGTTGGCGCCGTGGGTGTTGGCGGCCTGGAGGACCGTGAACACGATCCGGGCCAGGTTTCCCAGCGTGGTCAGGAAGTCGCCGACCGCCGAGAGCCCGGCGCTCATCCACTCGCGTAGCTGCCCGGTCTCGCGGGCACGGGCGACGAAGGCGGCCAGACTCGTTGCGCCATCGGCGAAGCCGGACGCGAAGCCGGGAAGGAACTGCGAGCCGACCGCCGCCAGGTCACGGATGATCTGGAGCAGTGGCGCGGCCCCGCCGGACAGTGCGCGGACGGACTGGCTGGTTTGGTCGAGGATCAGCCGGACGTCGTCGACGGTGCGGCCGTCGCGGGCGAACGTCGCGGCGTTGCGGGCCGCTTGGTTGAAGCCTCCGGCGATGTCGGCCAGGCCGTGCCGCAGCACCGGAAGGTAGGTGCCGCCGAGCTGCTCGACCTCCTTCCCGAGCCCGGCGAACAGGTTGGCGCGGACGTCGAGCTGGAGGCCGTCGAGTTGCGGCCGCAATGCCCGGACGGCGTCGGTGGTCTCCCGCATGGCGGGCGGGAAGTCCTTGACCGCCTTGGCGTAGTCCTGCGCGGACTCGGCCTTGAACGCATCGGACAGACCGTCAAGGCCGAGCTTGAGCGTGCGGACCGCGACGGCCGCGGCGACGCCCACGGCCGGGAGCACCAGCAGCGACCCCGACGCCGTGGCCACCGCCGCACCCAGGCCACCGGTGAGGCTGATGGCTTGGGCGAGCGCTCCGGCATACGCGCCGTACTTCAGCGCGGCAGCACCCACAGCGGCGGTGTTGCGGGTGATCTCGGTCGTGGTGCCGGTGAGTGCCCGGTCGAGCTGACCGAGGCCCGCCAGGCTGGTCGTGAACGACTTGTCCAGAACCGCCCGGATCTTGATTTCCTTGCGGCTCTGGCGTTCCCGCAGCGCGGCGGCTTCACGTTCGGCCGGGGCGGCGTCGAGCTGGGCGAGCAACCTTATGGCGGTCTGGTCGCCCTCGGCGGCGAGCCGTTGGAGCTGGGCGCGGGCGAGCGCGGTTTGGATCTGCGCACCCAGGCTGATGTCCGGGGCGCCGCGCTCCTCCTCGTTGATCGCCTTCTTCACCGCCGCGCCGAGGCCGACGAGGGTGGGCAGGACCTTGAGGTAGGTGTGTCCGACGAAGGTCAGGGGCGATCACCCGCCCCGCATCCACAACGCGATCTCGCGCAGGGACTTCGTCTCGGGCTCGGTGCCACCTCCTTCCGCAGCAGGGGCGGAGGACGAGGCGGTGAGCTGGTCGAGTGGACTGGTCACGTCGGCCTCGGTGACCTCGTGGCCCAGCGCGGTGGCGACGGTCGCCCACAGCAGCGTGACGCGGCGTTCCAGCGCGGCCAGCGCGAGATCCGCGCGAGTCCAGCCGGCGTCTGCCCCGCCCGTGCGCCAGACCGCCGCGTCCTCGGGCAGGTTCGCGACGAGCGCGCACACGCGGCGGTAGGACAAGCGGCCTCGGTAAAGGTCAAGCAGGTCGACGCCGTAGCGCAGTAGATCGGTTTCGAGGGCTTCGGCGGTGGTGTCGTCGGCCAGCAGACGGCCGACGACTACCGGTTTCCCCGCCCCAGCTCCCGCATGATCGCCTTGGAGAAGTCGTCGGCGTCGCCGGTGGTCTTGGCCAGCTCCCGAAACGTCAGGTACTGGTCTTCGCCGAGGATGAGCCGCAGCGCCTTGAGCGTGCGACCCTCCTCTTCGGCCTCAATCGCCTCCAGCGGGTAGTCCTCCGGCGCGGGCAGAGTAAACCGCTTCCCTCGCCACATCACCGAAGACGTGGGCGCGGGCGCGGGCTGGCCGCTCGCCTCACGGCGCTGGCGGTTGCTCACGGATGGGTCTCCTTCATGTCGTGGCCAAATGGGTGAACGGTGATCACGAACCTGGGCGGCTATGGTTCGGGGATGGCAACGCCGCTGGAAGACGAGCAGACGGCGGCATGGGTTCTTCAGACCGCTGTGCACGACGTGCTGGCAGCGATGATCAACGGTGAGGTGTGTGGTCCCCACGCCTTTCCCTACTTCGTGGCTCGGGGTGAGCTCAGCGCGTGGGACCGTGCCGCGATCCTGATCGCAGCAGTGGAGCCCTGGTTACGAGGGCTGCACCCAGACCTGATCGCAGCGCTGCACAGCGGGGTGCGGTGCGCGCTCGCCGGGAATGCCGATGAGGCGATGATTCACCTGTTTCGGGTGTGGGAGCCGCTGGTGGTCATGGCGCAGGCGGAACTGGATCTGCCGACCCGCCAGGTGGGTTGAGTCGGCTGAGGTCGTTAGCTCTCCGCCTTGGCGGCGGTCACCGTGGGTGTGACGAGCAGAACGGCGGGGTCATCGGTCAGCCACACGGCCAACGTGGTGCCGGATGCGGGCGAGAGTGCGGCGAAGGTGAGGCCCCAGCGGGCTTCCTGGGTGCGGGTCCACTGGGCGTCGGCGGTCTCGGAGACCTCGACGCGGGGCAGGTAGAGCCGGTGGTGGTAGATCTCGGTGGCGCTGATCTGGTCTGTCCAGTCCACGCACAGCGCGCGTTCGTCGCCCTTGGGGACGGCGCTGATCTCGGCGCGGTACTTCTTGCTGCCGGTGCCGGTCTCGGCGAAGGTCATCCCGCCGAAGTAGACGCCGAGCACCGCGCCCTTGGACTCCTGGAACACCGACGCCACGGTGAGTTCCTGGCTGGTGTAGATGTAGCGGGCGGGGGTGATCTGCTGCCAGTGCGTGGTGCCGGACTTCTCGATCGTGCGCTTGATCGTCACGCCGTCTTCGGTGGACAGACCGAGGCCGGTCCAGGCGGCGGGCAGGGCCGTGGTCGAGTCGGGCGGTTCGGGTGTGCCCGGTGGGGCGAGGGACAGTTCCCCGGTGCCGGGGACACGGACAAGGGTCGGATGCAGGCTCAAGCGGGAGGCCTCCAGAAGGGAGGCTCCGCGCGCTTCCGGAATCGTCTCGAGTACGGAGGGCGGCAGCCTCCGTAGCGGGACAGGGTCAGGGGCGGGCAGGTGTCCGGATATGGACGGCAACCGTCGCGGTCGCGAGGGGCTTGCGGGTGTGTGGGTCCGGTGCGGCGATCGGGCCGACGATCGGATCCACGTCGAGCAGGCCGCGCACGCCGCGCAGCGAGCACAGCACGGCGAGCGCGAGACCGGCCGCGGCTTTCGCGTCGTGGTCGGTGCGGTGCCAGCAGGTCAGCCGGATCACGACGCGTTGCACGGCGGGCCACCGCCAGGTGTGGCCTTCCTCGGTGAGCCGCAGCCACGGCAGCGACGGCGGCCCACCCTGCTGGCCGTGGCCGGTCTCGGTGCCGACCTTCAATCCGGTCAGGACGGGTTCGGGGCGGGCGGCCAGCAGCGGGCGCAGCACGGCGAGCACGAGTTCCACCGCGTCGACAGGGACCGGAATCGGAGACGGGCCGGTCATGTGTCGCGGTGGGTGTCGATGCCGTGCACGTCCAGGCCGAGGGCTTCGGCCGCGCGGGTCAGGACGCCGTGCTTGGCCTCCATGCCCATCCCGGCAGGGTGCTTGATCGCCACGGTGTAGCCGACACGATCAGGGGCGGGGTCGTGCAGGACGTCGACGGGCAGCAGTTCGCCGGAGGTGACGCGGTGGCCCTGCAAGCGGGCAGCGGTCGCGACCTCTTCCGCGAGTGCCTTGACGTGTGCGGCCAGCTCGGGCGAGCGCAGGATCTCGGCGACGCCGTCACGGTCGACGCGGAAACCCTCGAAAGCGCGAGGCATGCTCAGCCCTCCACTTCGACCAAGCGCACCCAGAACCGGGTCCGGCCGAACGCGGGTTCCCACATCTCCGGATCGCCGTCCACGCGGAACACCCGACCGCGCCACTCCACCTGTTCACGCGCGCCGACCGGCGAGTACGTGAACAACCGCCACCGCGTGATCTTCGGCTGACGGCCGGTCTCGGCGGGTTCGGTCGAGGTGTGCGGCTGCATGTAGCCGCGAATGTCGCGGCGCGGTGCGCCAGGGCCGTAGTCGGCCGCGGGGCTGGGGTTGCCGTACTGGTCTTCAACTTCCAGGGGCTCTACGAGGGTCACGATGTGGGGAAGTTGCACCCTCACCACCTTCCGTAACAGGGCACAGATCGAGGGGCGATACACCCACACCAGGGGGAATTGCGAGGAACCGTCATGGCCGAGCGGGACCTGACGAGCGGCGGAGCACAAGCGGTGCTCGGCTTGTCGGTGCTCGTGCTGCTGTCCTGCGCGGTGGGCAACGTGCTGCTCGCGGTCACCGAGTCGGTGTGGTGGCCGTTGTTCGTGGGCGTGGGCTGGTGGGGTGTCGCGGCCGGCGTGACGGCCTGGGCAACGGTGGCGGCTACGTCCAGATCGAGAACGCCCCACGCGGCACCGGAACGGGTGGGCGCAGGAGTTTCAGCTCATCGGCGGTGAAGTACAGGCCGCCGCCGTCGTGCGCGAGGGTGCGGGAGTGCCCGCCGATCGCCTCGTCTTTCAACCCTTCCGGTGGCGTGGCCAGCGCGCGCAGGACGGCGGCGCTGACCACGCCCACCGCCGTGGCGGGCGGCGGGTCGGTCATCGCGGGAACGAGGGTGCGCGCCATCGCCGAGGCGTCCGCGCACAGGACTGTGACGCGGGCGCGCTCGGCGGGCGTGAACTGCTGCTCGGTGCGGGCCTGGACGTCGTCGGCGGTGGCAAGAGGAGCGAGTGATGGCATGGCATCACCCGTTCGCGTGTCCGCAATGGAAGTCAGTAGCTGGGCTACAGCCTGCGGCATATTCTGACCGGTTCGACTCCGTCGAGTTGAGAGAGTGTGTGCAGAGATGAAGTTGTGGACGCCGCCTGGAACCGACCTCGGTGAGTTCGCGCCGCCAGACCCTGACCCGATGATGCTCAAGATGATCGGGGGCTTCGACGACAACGGCGAGGAACGACCGATGACCTACCGCCGCCTCAAAGAGGTGGCCCAAGACCTCGTCATCACGTCCACCACACCGGAAGGCCCTGCGAACCTTTTGGACGACGCCCGCGAGATGTTCGCGATGTCGTTCTACCGGTACCCGATGGTGACCGGGTCTGCGGTTTTCTCGATCTTCGCTGTTGAGGCTGCCTTGAAGCTACGCCTCAACAACAGGGACAACTTTCAGGCGAACATCCAGAGGGCAACGCAGCAGGGTTTGATCAGTGCCGAGGCTGCTGAAGCGGTGGACGCCGGGCGCCAGATTCGCAACAACTACCTCCACGAAGGTAAGCGGCCACAGTGGACGCTCGGCCAGGCCTATCCCGCCATCGGCGCGTCGTTTCGCCTGGTGAGTGAGCGGTACCCGGAGCCTGTGGGTCCGGGCGCGGGCTAACCCGACGGCGTTAGTTCGACTTGGAGGCTGGGGTAGGCGGGCGACCGCCGACCGCGCGCACGCCGAATTCCGCAGGCAGCCCGCGTAGCGCGTCGGCGGTGGCCTTGTCGGGCACCTCGGCCTCGCCGTCGACGAACGTCACGCCGAGGTCGTGCACGACGAGTTCCTTGTAGATGCTGGAGGTGAACCTCACGCGCCACCTCCGGCCGGGGCTGCGGTGGTCAGGCCGGTGACCTTGCCGTGGGCGATTTCCGGTCCGAACTCCAGCGAGATCTCACCGTAGATCTGCGCCTTGTCCGTGGAACCGGTGCGCGCCAACGGCTCGGAGAACAGGAAGCCCTTGCCGGGCGTCTCCAGCAGCACGGGGGCGCACTGGTCGAGGCTGACCACCTGCACGGTGTCGGCAGGCATGTACCGGTTCAACATGATGTTGAGCCGTCCGAAGTCCGTCTCGATCGTGGAGACGGCGACGCCGCCGACGTTGCGCGACTGCTCCTGATAGTTCTTCTTGGTGACGAACTCATTGGTGAGCTGACGCTTCTGCCACGCCGCGCACATCAGGGTGGCGGTCTCGGAGACCTGGATGCCGCCGTTCTCCCAGACCTTCTGCAACAGGTCGAGGATCATCGCCTCGGTCAGCGGCTTGGGCTGCGCGTTGGTGAGGACGTTGGTCTTGGTGGCCTCCAGGATGCCGCGCGTCTTGCGCACGGTGGAGTTGTCGGTGGGCTCCTGGAGCTTGCCGACGATGAACCCGAGTTCGACGTCGCGGCCGATCTGCGTGAGCGCCTGGCGGGTCTGCCAGTCCATTTCGTTCAGGACGGCGTTGGTGCCGCCGATGCTCGCCGCGTTCGGGTTCGGTGACCCGGTTCCGGCGAACATCTGCTGGGAGGCCTGCCGGGTGTAGGAGACGCCTACGGTTTCCTGGTGGATTTCCAGGACGTTGCGGTCCTGGCCTCGGACGCGGGTCTCTGCGGCGGGGGCGTCGCCGCCTTCGAGGCGCTGCCGGTTCGGGTCCGGTGGGCGCAGGTCGTACACCGACCAGGTGTGCACGATCCCGTTCGCGCGCTTGCCACCGGTCAGGCCGCCGATGGAGGACAGGAACGGGGTGTCGGTCGGGGTGAGCGCGAACAACTCGCCGACGAAGTTGGGGCTGTTGTAGGTGTTGGCAATGGCGGCTACGCCAGGCATGGAATCCTTTGCTGGTAAGGGATTCCTCGGCGTGTCACCAGGCGGGCGGCGGAGTGTTGCGCGTGCGTGTGCGTGACCTCGGCCGCCCGTCCCTGCTTGCGCGAGATGCGCGGTTGTGGCGGTGCCGAGGTTTCGTGGTGGCAGAGAAGGTGTTGCGGGTCAGCGCTGTTCGCGCGCGAGTGCGGCGAGTTGCTGGTTCTTCAGGCTGATGGCCGTGGCCCAGTCGCCGCGTGCTTCGGCGTCGCGGATCTGTTCCGCAGTGCCGGAAGGGCCGTGGCGCTGGCCCTGTGACGGGTCGGGAGCCGGGCGGCGTGGGCCGTCGACGCGGGCGAGGTGCGGGCGCTGGGTGAGCACCGCGGCGAGGTCCGCTGTGATGGCGGCGGTGTCGACCGTGCCGTCCTCGGTGAGGTAGCGGTCCCGGTCGTCGAGGTAGCGCGGCGCGTCGCTCGGGTCGGCCCATCCGGTTGCGGCAGCGCGGATCTCCGCGTCCACGGCGGTGCGGCGCATCGTCGCGAGCTGCTGTTCCACCGCCGTCGCGCGGGCGGTGGCGCGTTCGGCCTCGGTCTGCTGGGAGGCCTCGATCTCGTCCAGACGCTTGGCCTTAGCGCTGTGCTCCCGCGCCGTGCTCTCGGCCTTGGTGAGCTTGGTCTGTGCCTGCTCGTAGAGCGCCTTGTAGTCCGGGGTGGACGTGTCGGCGGGCGGCTCGGTGACGGGGGCTGGTGGCTGTGCCGGTGGGGTGGCCGGGGGCTGTGCGGGGGCGTGGGGCGGGTTCTCGGCAGGGTTGGCGGGTGGGCTGGTCGGCTGGGACAACGGGAGGAGAAACCCCCTTTCCGGGGCGAGGAGGAAACAGGAAACCCTCAGGTCAGCGCAGGTAGCCGAACCTGCGGAGCTGGCGGATCAGCTCGGCGCGGTCGGGGACGGTGTTGACCAGTTGGGCGGCGGTCGGGCGCGGGACGCGGGAGCGGCTGTACCGGCCGCCTTGCTTGGCCAGCTCGCCGAGCTGGCGGCCGTGGCCGCGCACGGTGGTGGCGTCGAGGGTGTATTCGTGCCCGCCCGCGACGTAGACCGCGTTCTTACGGCGGGCGTTGACCGTGCGGGAGATGTCCGCACCGGCCCGGATCGCCTCGGCGTCGCCGACCCCGAAGGCCTTGTTCTGCTGCTCCGGGGTCATCGAGTCGAACAGGCCGCGTGGGGTGTTGCCGGGGCGGTCGTCGTGCCACTGCTCGTGGGTGACGGGGCGCATGTCGCAGTCGCAGCGCGGGTGCCGTAGGAAGCCGGTGGAGAAGGTGTAGAGGCGTCCGGCCAGCAGGATGCAGCGTCCGCACGCGGGCAGCGTCACGACCCGTTCGTATCCGGCGAGCTCGGGTTCGAGGATCGCGGCGGCGTGGCGGGCGAGGCGGCCAGCGTCCGCGGCCTCGGTCGTGACGTAGGTCAGCAGCTTGGCCAGTCCGAGCGCGTGCGCCTCGGACGGGGGCACGCCGGCGAGCAGAGCCAGCCGGTAGCGGCGCAACGCGAAGTCCACCAACGCGGCCAGCGGCAGACCGTTGGCGGCCAGCCCGGAGAACATCGCCGACACGAGCGCACCGACCGGATTGGACAAAGCGCCGAGCGCGGCCAGCGTGGCGGCGACGTACAGCGGTGCCAACGATGCGGCCTCGGCCTGCGCCTCTTCGAGGGTCGCGACCACCTGCAAACGGACATCAGCGGCGGCGGCCGAGTCGATCGCCGCGCTGCCGAGCTCACGCCAGGCGGTCTGGGCCTGGTTGGCGGCGGTACGGACTATGCGCTGCTGTGCGGTGTAGAACTCGGCGTCCACTTCCGTCATGGGCGCGGTCATCGGGCATCACCACCAGATGGTCAGATCGCCGGTTGCGGCTCGATGAACTGCACGGCGGGCGGCGGGAGCACCTGGCCGCCGAGCTGCCCGACCGGACGACGCGGCGAGGGCAGCGACACGGCCGCGGTCTCACGTTCGCGTGGCTCGGGAAGCGGCTTCGGGCCGAACTCCGAGGCTTGATCGCCACCCGCGACGCGCGAATACGCCTCGGCGTCCTCGGCCTCCATGTCCCGGATGTCGGTGTCGGAGTAGCCCAGCGAACGGCGAGCGAAGCGGCGCGGCAACAGCCGGTCCGCCGAGTACAACTTGACGGCGGCGTCGGCCTGCGCGGCGAACGTCGGCGTGGCGGCGTCGGCCCACTGCGATTCCATCCGCAGCGCCTCGGCCGGAATGCGGCCGTCACGCACCATCAGCACGATGCGCATGATCTGTTCCCAGCTGTCGCCGAACGTGCGCTGACGGCGCTCCGCCCGCTTGATGTGCCGCGACTCCGACGAACGGATACCGTCCGCGCTGGCGGGGTTCTCGGTGGCATAACCGAGGTAGTGCGGCGGCAGGCCGGACAGGCTGGAGACGACGCGCGCCAGGGTGTTGAGCGTGTCGTGGAAGTTCGACAGGTTCGCCTCAGGGAACTGGCCGACGCTGACGCCGTCTTCCTTGGGGGACTTGGGAGACGCCCACAACACACCCGCGACGGACTCCCACGGCGTGAGCTGTCGCCCTTGCGCGTCAACGAAGTCGTCCTTGTCGAAGCCGAGCGCGTACCTGCGCGGCATCGCGTGATACTCGGCGCTGATCATCATGTCCGTGGCGATCTTGCAGGCTGCGTCGGACAGCGGAAGAACGCTGATCAGCTCGGAGCGCCCGAGCCGGGGCGGTGCGGTGCGGCGTCGGCGGATGCGCGGCCGGTTGATGATCGGGACCACGGGCACGGTGCCCATGCCGTGCTCGTCGCGGTTGAGCTCTACCCAGGTGCCGCCGCCGTTGTCGCTGGAGTACCAGACGGTTTCGTTCGGCAGGTAGAGCGTGGCGTAGGCCTCGGTGTAGCCGTCGCCGTCCTCCTCGTACTGCCGTTTCAACGCGGCCCGGACCTCGCGCGTGCGCGGGTCCAGGTCAACGTGGACCTCCAACGGAGATTCCACCGTCACCAGCGGAGTGGCGCGGTCGCGCTCGTTGCTGCCCACGATCGCGTAGGAGCGGCCCAGCGCGAGCGCGTCCACATGCGCCTGCTCGGAATGCAGGTCCAGCCGATTGGCCTGCCAGATGTGCCACAGCTCCCGATCGGCCGCCGCCTCACCGCCGAGCCGGAACCCGGTGACGTCCAGGCGCTCGTCCAGCGAGTCCACGATCAACTGAGGCCAGTTGATCACCACCGAGCGCAGGCGGGAGTCCAAGCGCCGCAACAACTCGGGGTGCATGTAGGACAGCGGCTGTTCGCCCTCGTAGTAGGCGTCCAGTAGTTCGAGCTCGGGGAGTTGCCGGTTGTGCAGCCGCGCGAGGCGGGTCACCCACTGCTCGGGTGACAACGTGAACTTCGTGGTAATGGCCAGCAAGACCACCACCATCGTGTAATCCACACCCGTGAGGGC
This sequence comes from Lentzea aerocolonigenes, assembly GCF_000974445.1. Taxonomy (GTDB): domain Bacteria; phylum Actinomycetota; class Actinomycetes; order Mycobacteriales; family Pseudonocardiaceae; genus Lentzea; species Lentzea aerocolonigenes. Next base: position 246,788 of record NZ_BBOJ01000022.1, on the reverse strand, counting down.
AGTGGTTAGGGTTGGTACATGGGAATGTCGGTGCCATTGTGGGTCACGATCATGCTCGGCGTTCTCGCCGTGATCGGCACTGTCGGCGGTGCCTGGGGCGGTCAGATCCTTGCCGCGCGCCGCGATGACCGCCGCTGGGAGCGCGAGCAACAGCGTGAGGACCTGCGCTGGAGCCGCGAACGTGAAAGGGAACAGCGAAAGGAACTCGCCGAGCGAGCCCACGACAACGTCAAGGAACTTCGCCAACAACGAATCGAGCTCTACGCCAGGTACCTTGCCGCGTACCGGAAATGGCTGATCCAGTTGCACATCAACTGGTTGTTCGTGCGCGTGAACCAGAAATCTGACGACGTGATGGAGCTGGTCGAGCGAGACAAGATCTCAAAGGCAGAAGCGGACGTGACTGAGGCGCTTGCCATGATCGCCTTCATCGCTTCCGACCACGTTGTGGCGGTTACCACCGAGGCTCACCAGAAGGCTCTTCCACTGCAACGAGCGCTCACGGAAAAGGGCGGCAAAGTGGAGAACGTCCTGTCTGCACAGAGCCCCTACGAGGACCGTGACGGCACGGCAGCCGCGTTTATCGCGGCGTTCCGCCGGGACCTGGGTACATCTGGTGCGACGATCGTTGATCTTGAGGCCACCGATTAGCCCATCACGACCATCCTCCCTGACTTCTTCGGCTTCGCGCCGCGCAGCTTCCAGCCTCCTACAGCCATCGCGGCGGTGGGTACGGCGTCGATGCGCTTGCCTGTCTTGCCTCGTTCGGGCTTGTCGGGGCGGATGAGGTCGGGTTCGCCTGCGGGGTGGCGGACCTCGACGGAGTCGAAGCAGTATTCGGCGACGGGGTTTCCGTGGTGTGACCAGGCGCGGGACTTGGTCAGGGCCATGAGCTCGGTCATGCCGTGGGTCATGCCCTTGTAGGTCTGCGGCACGGGGTACATGGGGACGCCGGTGCGGCGTTCGAGGCGTTGACGGACGGGTTCGCCGGACCACTCGTCGTAGGAGATGTCCGCGACCCGCACCAGGCCGGTGTCCGCGGTGATGTCGTTCTCGATGACGTCATAGTCGATGACCTCGCCGTCCGTGGCCGTGATCCAGCCCTGCTCAACCCACTGCGAGACCTTGCCCTCAGTGCGCTTGTCCAGCGCCTCAACGGCCGACTCGGGCAGCCAGAACCGCCACAGCGCGGAGGCGTGGCCGTCGATGCCGGCCGGGATGATCAGGCACCACGCGGTCAGGTCCATTTTGGACGCGAGGTCGAGGCCACCCCACGCGGGGCGGCCGGCGTGCAGCTCCCGCAGCCGGTCCGCGGACGTCGCATCCGTGCCGACGCACAAGGCGTAGAGGTGCATAGGCATCCACCGCGACGACTGGCTGACCCACTGGTTCAGCCTGTACTGGCGGAACACGTTCTCTTTGGACGGATCGTTGCGGGCCTCGATCGCCTCTTCCCGCAACGCCTGCAACGAAAGGAAGTCGCCCAGCGCGGGGTTGGCGAGGTGCCAGTTGGCTTCGTCCCACGGGTCGGCGTCCTCGGGCAGGTTGCGCAGGTACACGAACCGGTGCGGGGCGCGGTCGGGGTTCTCGGCGATCTTCACGCACTCGTCGTGCTCGGCCTTGGCGAACGACGTGGGGTCGTTGCCTGCTGTGGTGGCGGCGATGAGCAGCGGCTCAAGCCGGGTGCCCATGCCGGTGCGCATCGCGTGCCAGAAGTCGCCGGAGGGCTGCGTCAAGACCTCGTCGAAGATCACGGCGGAGGGGTTGGAGCCGAGGTTGCCCAGCGCGTCGGAGGGCACGACCGCGTAGACGCTGTTGGTCTTCTCGTCGACGATGCGCGCCGAGTGCTCGATCACCCGCAACCGACGAGACAGAACGGGGCTCAACCGGACCATACGGGCGGCGACGTTGAACACCAGCTTCGCCTGCTCGGTGTCGCGCGCACAGCCGTAGATCTCCGCGGACTCGACACCGTCGCCGACCAGCATGTACAGCGCCACGAACGCCAGAAGCTCGCTCTTGCCGTTCTTCCTGGCAATCTCAATCCACGCGATCCTGAAGCGACGGACGTAGCAGGAAGCCTCAGCGTCCCAACGGACTTCGCCGAACAATGGCCTGACGATGTCGTCTCGCTGCCATGGCGCGAGGATGAACGGCTTACGTGCCCAACGGTCTTTCGTGTGGACGCAGATCTCCTGTGCGAACGCCTGCGCGTGATCTGCGCGCGGGACACAGAAGTGGTTGCCGCGCTTGCGGCAGCGCGATCCGTCGAACTCCCGGCCGCACACGGGAAGCCGCGGGGAGGACTTCGCGGTCTTGCGGGAGGTCTTAGGAGAGGAGGCGGTCCGCGCCGCCCTTGTTGCCATCGCGGCCCACCTCGACCTTGATGGACTGCCGATCGCTTGGCGTCAGCCCAAAGCGCGCGGCGACCTGCAAGAAAGTGCGCTCCGCTTCGGCCTGCACCTGCAACGCCGGGTTCTTCATCAGCCCCGAACCGCCTTGAACGAGCAGGGCGGAGCCGTTGACGAGCTGGGTTGCCGAGCGGTAGCGGGCCAGTGCCTCGCACAGCAGCAGGAACGCGTCCACGTCCCAGACGGTCAGCACCCCGCGTTCTTCCAGGCCGGGCGCGAGGCGCTGCCAGATTGAGCGCGCGTCCTCGGAAGCCCAGTCAGGACAACGGATCTCGTCCTCGGGCGGCTCGGGTTCGTCGGCGTTGATCCGGTCGGCCCTGTCACCGTGCAGGATGCGGAGCTTGGTTGGCTTCGCGGCCGGGCCGCGCTTGCCCATCGGCACCACCTCGCCGATGTGCGCAGGTGTGCGAGCTGTGTGCGAGATGTGTGCCAGCTGTTGCGCACATCGGCGGCACGCCTTGAAGATTGCTGTACGACCCTGGTGTCCAGCGCCACAAGTGGAGTTGCGTGCGACACCTGCGTGTGCTGGTCGGCAGAACGCACTCAGTGGGGGGACCGCTGATCAGCCATCAGCGTGGGATTAGCGATTTAGGGCAAGCGAAGGTCGTTCACCTGGGCATCTCTCGCTAGGCTGACGACCGCGAAACGGAAGCCACCACCCGATCGGGCTCCCCGATGATCAGCGGCCAGATAGGCTTCTGTACGTGCGGTTGCTGTTGCTGCCGCATCGCTCGGTTGGCAACTGTGTTCGGTCTTCCTCTACGACACGTGGGTAGGGGACGCCGACACCCCCTACGTCGACAAGTCGTGTCGGCAAGGAGGCACACAGTGGTCAAACGAGGTGGGCGAGACGACAAGCGTTCCGGCAGGAAGCCGAGACGCAAGCCGAGCCGCAGCTGTCACTGCGGCTCGACTCACGTCGTCGGACTCATGGGACTAGGCGTCAGGATCGCTCATTTCCTGTACGACGTCCTGGTCCCCTAGTGGTACCGGCCGGGTGGCGTGCCCACGTGGTGGGCGCGTCACCCGCTCCGGCAGGTCAGACAGACGTTGACAGTCTGACCCCGCTAGCCGTACTAACCGTACCAATTTCCTAACCACAAAATCGCGGGTACTCAATTGCGGCTCAGGTGCCGGAGCTGCGGCCTCGCGAGGGGCTGGCGGCGCGGCGCGAGATGGCGCGGCGGGCGCCTGCGATCAGTCGGCCGATACGGCCTCGCATGGTGATCACTCCTCTCCGGTGTCGGTGGTGGGCATGTCGACGCCGAGCACAGCGGCGGCGGCTCGGCCGTCGAGGTACTTGTCTCCGATGTGCATCAGGCCCGCGGCCTTGAGGAACGCGTCCTTGTCCTCTCGGGACTTGAAGCACAGGGCGAACCAGAACTCGGAGTCGGTGGCGAGGCGGAAGCGTTCGTCTTCGCGCTTGGTGCGTTCGCGGAACCCGATCGCCAGGGCGTCGAGCTCGGCGCCAGCGTCGACGGCGAGGTCGCCGGTGTACTCGACGTCCTGCAGGGGATCGGGCAGCGGTTCGGCGTTGAGCTGCGCGAGCAGGTCCGCGTTCGAGGCAGGGCCGCCGAGCACGGCGGTGGACTTGAGCTGTGCCAGCAGATCGGCGTTGGGGTCAGGCGGCGAGGTTACGGCGGAACACCTCCAGGTCGGCGAGCGGGAACCACTCAAGGATTCGCTCGTAGTCGTCGGGCGCGTGCTGGCGGATCGGGTCGAGGAACCGGAAGTCCAGTCCGTCGAACGACCGGCCGAACCACTCGTACTCGGGCGGCAGCGGGCAGTTGTGCCGCTTCAGCGCCTCGCGGACGTCGGCGATGCGCCAGTCCCACACGATCGACACCTTGCGCAGCTGTTCGCGTTTCGGGCCGTGGGTGACCATCGCCATGCGCCGGTTCGGCGAGTCCGCGGCGCGCACGCCATCGGCGTTCCACGAGCCGGCGAGCCCCAGGTCTTCCCGGAGCATGTCCGCGATCTCCTCGTACACGGGTTCGGGGAGCTGCGCGGCCTCGATCACCGCCGCCCGCTCCGGGGGCTGGAAGAGCAGGCCGTTGAGCCAGCGGTAGAGCGACGGGTGCGGCAGGTTCAGGATCTCGGTCTGGAAGAAGTCCTCGTAGAACTTCCTGGAGTCCTCGACGAACCGCAGGTTCGGGATCAGGTACAGGTGATACGGGACGACGGTGATCCCGGCTTCGCGCATCGCCAGCCACGCGGCCAGCGAGTCCTTGCCCCGGCTGAAGCCGAGCAGAACCGGGTTTCCTTCGGCGGCGAGCTCGGCGCGGATCTGTTCCGAGCTCGCGATGCCGTCGATCTCGATGGGCAGCGGGTCACCTCCAGGTGGTGTGATGCGCGGTGCATCGTGTGATGCGCGGTGCATCACGAACGGCGGTCGGCGGGGGAGTGCTCACGCGCGGCGAGGCGGGACACCGTGGACTGGTCCACGTTCGCGTGCGGCGCGATTCGCCGTTGCGGAATGCCACGTTCGACGGCTTGGCGCACAAGGGATTCCCAGCGCGCGGTCCACGCGGCCACCTGGTCGGCGGCCTGCTCGATCTCGTCGAGCAAATCCTCTGGGTCGGCGCCGGCGTCGGTGCTCACCCACTGGCCCCGCGGACGTGGGTTCGGGCGTCGGCAAAACCTGGCGGGACCCGGACGGCCCTCAGTGGCTTGTGCCCGGTTGCGCGGCGGAAGGGTCCTCCCCCTGGGTGGGGCGTGCGGCCGGATCGGGCGGCGTCGGCGGCGTGGCTCACGGGCTGTTCCACCCTCCTCGGGTGCGTGGGTCCAGGGCTGTTGCCTTGGCATGACAGGGGGCACACAGACCACGGCCACGGGCAGGCTGGTCAGGGTCCAGGCACGCGGCCACCAGCTCACGGCGGGTGAGCGGCCAGTGATCCGCCACGGTGGCCGGTTGTCGGCACGGCTGACCGGTGTGGGCGGCACAGTCCAGGCGGTCACAGCGGCACACCTGGTCACGGGCCAGCACAGCGGGGCGGAACCGGGATCGGTGCTGTCCGGTGTAGCCACGCTGCGCGCTGGTCCCGTAGGCCCTGCGGCCTCGGGAACGGCACGGCTGGCAGTGGCCACCGGTGGTAGTGGTGTTCGGGCAGCCCGGACGGGTGCACGGGCGCGCGGCACGGGACGGCACGGCCTCACCCCTCGGACATGAGACAGCCCCGGCACGGGGTGCCGGGGCTGTCGGGGGTTCAGTTGTACGGCGGCCAGTCGGACGGCGGGTGTTCCTTGCTGCGGATCATGTGCTGGTCCAGGGCTTCCCAGTCGGCGGCCAGCTGGTCCAGGTCAACCGGGTTGCCCTGGTAGTGCTGGTTGAACGCCTCCCGGATGCGGTGGAGCAGCCTGTCCGGGTCGGCGGTCATTTGGTGCCCTTGACTGCCTTGCGGGCCATGCGGAACGCGTCGTGTACGTAGTGCTTGGAGCTGAACAGCACATCCACGGCGCGTCCCTGCTCGTCCAGCTGCTCGTTCTCCAGCCTCTTGGCCGGGTCGAGGTGCTCGGCAATGATCATGACGGCCTGGAGTGCGGCCCACCACGTCCCGGCAATGGCGGCAGTGATGTCCACCTTGCCGTACACCAACGCCTTCATGGCTACGTAGACCAGGTTGTGCCGCTCGCGCTTGTCCTTGGGGGCGGTGTCACCGGGGAACGGGAACAGCATGTTGGTGAGCTTGGTGAACTCGTCATCGGTGATCTTCTTGCCCATCAGCTCATTGGCTGCCTGGGTGAACCACTCGGTGTAGGTGTTCAGCAGGTTCAGGGCATCGCTGGTCTCGGTGGTTCGCGTGTCCTTGTCATCGGCGGCCGACAGGTCGTAGACGTTCGGGCAGGGCTCACCAAAGCCGAACGGGAACGTGGTCTGACTTGCGGTCCGGACGGGGCTGATGATCACCTGGGACTTGCGGCCGGGCACCAGGGAGTTGACCAGGACCAGGCGGATCTCGACCGGGTCCTTGCCTCCCACCATCACCGGTTCGGGCAGGCGGATGCTGGCGAACGCTCCCTTGCCCTCCCACAGCGGCCCGGCGGGTCCGGTCTTGGCCTTGGTCTCCTTCATGATCGAGGTCAGCATCTCCGCGCGGACCTCGATCGGCACCGGAGGCTTTTCGGACTTGGTGTGTCCGAGCACGTCCCACCCGAACTCGGAATCCGGGTTCTCACGCATCAGCGCGAAGGATCCCAACATCGGGATCGGAATGCAGGTGTCATCCCTGATGACACGGGGGTTCGCGTCCGGCTCGTCCAGGCTCGGGCATTCCTTGGTGTGCAGCTCCCCGACCGCCCTCTCGCAGTCAATGCACAATCCGGTCGGCGCGAGGGCCACCACGCCTTCCGGCTGCACATTCCAACCGGACAATCCAGCCTTGTTCAACAGGTCGGAAATCGACCGGGAGCCATTGTTGCGGGTCGCGATCCTCGCCCACGAGTCCTTACCAGCCTTGATCGGCTCCGCCTTCACGGCGGCCTTGGCGCCCTTGTCGGCGGCGGCCTTGGGGCTGCCAGCCTTGGCAACCGGAGCCTTGGCGGGTGCCTTGTCGGCGGCGGCCTTGGCGGCCGGAGCCTTGGTAGCGGCGGCCTTGGTGGCAGCGGCCTTGATGGCGGTGGGCTTAGCGGCCGGGGCCTTGGCGGGTGCCTTGGCTGCGGCGGCCTTGGTGCTGCCCTTGGCGGCCGGAGCCTTGTCGGCGGTCTGATTGGGTGCCGGGGTGTTCTGGGCAGGCTTAACCGGTTCGGTCATTGGTTGTTCCTCTGGGATTCGGACAACACTCATTCACGGTGCTGTTCGGTGTGGGAGTTGGTGACACCACAAACACTACTGGTGAACCACGGCCACACAAGCAATTCAGAGGAATTCTGAACAAAGAGACTACGAACGGTCTAGCGTATTGTTTTTCGATCTTGCGCGAGTGATTGCGTAATGAGAAAAGGCCTGCGAACCGGAGTTCGCAGGCCTTTCCTGTCCTCGTGAAACTCGTGTCACCAAATCCCAGAGGAACGCGTGTCATCCTGCCGGGCAACCCGCGCGCTGTCGAGCATCCTCGGCGGCCTCGGGTCAGCCGCCATCGCGTGCGGCCCGAGCCCGTGCCTGGTCGGTCGCCGCGCGCATGGCCGCGCGCATCGTGATGCGTTCCTCGATGCGTGCCAGCTCGAACTCGGTCAGCATCCACGCCATGGTGACCGCGTAGCCGACCATCGTCACGGTGTAGCGGTGGTGCCGGTGGCAGTAGGACACCATCTCGCGGGCCAGCAGATCCGCCATGTCCAGGGGCGTGGTGGTCATCGTCACGAGGAGGGCGTCACCGTCGAGGCGGTTGATGTGCCGCATGACGTTCACGGCGCGGCGGTCACGCTCGATCTGTGCTCGCAGCATCTCCGCGCGCTCGGCCATCGTCCCGTGCACACCCTCGCCGTAGCGGGTGATGTCGGTGGCCTGTTCCGCCCATGTGCTCTGCGCACCGAGGCTGTGGAGCAGCCCGCACGCGCACGCCGGTACCGGCTCCCTGCTGAGCCGCACGTAAATAACCCTGTCAGTCAACGACTTTCCCCTTGTACGTCAACGAAAATGTGATCGGTGAAGGACTCGGCGGCGACCAGGACGGCCGCCGCCGAGCGGGTCTACTTCCAGGTCACGACGCGCCAGAGCGCGTCCACCTCGGACAGATGCCGGTGCGGGGTGATGCGCTCGATCCAGTCGAGAAGGTCGGCGCGGCCCGCGTCGGTGAGGTGGTACGGGACCAGTACGGCGTCCGGCTCACCCACGGGCGGAGCCACCAGGCCGCGCCTGATCGCCCGATTCCGCGCGGCCGGGATCGTGACGTCCTCCAGCAGCCACGGCCAGGTCCAGCCGGAGGCCAGCATCCACAGGACGCGTCGCACCGGAAGGTCCTCGGCCAGCTTCTTGAAGGCCTCGGAGTCGTGGGTCACGCGCTCGGGACCGGTGTCCTGTCCGGCCTCGGGATCGGTGACCAGGTCGACAGCCTCGACGAGTGCGTGCCGTCCGCACGCGCGTCGCATCGAGGGGATTCCGCCTGTGCTGGGCGTTGACGCCGTGGTGCTGGCCTGCCCGGTGTCGGTCGGCCGGGTCACCACGAGATCACGTCCCGCCAGAGCTGCGCGAAACGCTCGTCGCGCAGGTGCGGCCTGAGCGCCTCTTTCCAGTCCCACAACGCCCCGAGGCCTTCGGCCGTGAGCGCGAGTCGGCGATCTCCGGTGATCCAGCCCTGTTCGCGGGCGTGGTAGACGCTCGACGGCTCGGTCCGCTCGTGCACGGCCTGCGAGCCGAGGTCCAGGTACAGGAAGAACAGCACCCGGATCACGTCCTCGTCCTCACTCAGACGCTCGTGCAGTGCGGTGACCCGCTCGGCGGAGCGCTGGCGCGCGAACTGGAATCGCTCGTATGCCTCCACGAGGGATAGGCGTCTCTTGGGAGTTGGGCTAGCATGTTCCACGTTGGGCGTCCTCTCGGAGTTTCCTCTTTTGGTTTCCGCTCCGCGAGAAGGCCCGACCACACCCTGGGGGCTGTGCTAGCAGCCTGCCAGGGCCTTTTCATTCGGCCGGGCCTCCTCGCACGTGAGACGGCGGTCAGGAAGCGGCAGAAGCAGAGGACAGGAACACCCCGGACGGGTGTTCACGTTCCGCCTGCTGCGCCTCGTCCAGCAAATGCACGGAGAAGATGAACCGGCGGTCAAGGCCGTCATCCGGGTGCGTCCAGTTGAACGCCTCGAAGAACTCCTCGACCGAGTCGTACAACTCCTGTGCCTCGCAGGTGTACATCTCACCGTTGAACAGGAACTCGTCGGTGAGGCCCAGGACCTTCACCACGATGTTCTGTTCACCGTTGTGCACGAGCGCGAATTCCGTCCCTGTCGGCACGGTCACATGATTGACCGACCGGGTGAGCACCCTGTACATGCAGTCGACCAACTCGGAGAAATCTTTGGTCCGCGTGCGGCCGTACAGGGAGCCATACCTCCGGCCGGTGTCCTTGCGGGACATGGTGAGCCTTTCCGGACACGGAACCGGGGGTGAGGGGACACCCCCGGTCCCTGCCCTAGCTAGCGGGCGGTCCGGAACTGGCAGTCACACTCACCGGTGGTCAGGCTGACCACCTTGCCCACATCGGTCATGTGCCCGGAATCGGGCATACCCAGGAACCTGATTCCACACAGGATGAACCGGTTGAGATCCGGGTTCTCGGCATCCCAGGGACAGAACCAGTTGTACTGATTGATCGCCGACTCGTAGATCCCGCCCAACGAGCCATCCTGATCGGGGGCATCGGTGCCGGGGGTGTAGAACTCCCAGCCCTTCTCAAGCGGGTAGGCATTGCCCACAACCAGGGAAACGTGGTTGTTCGGGAAATGCCGGATGCTGAACTTGTCCTCGGACATGGCCATGATGTTGTTCAACATCACCTGGCACAGCTCACCAAGGCTGCTGATGTTCTTGCTCTCAAAGCATCCGGCCCCGAAAAGCCTCTCATCCGGGTTGGATGAAATCCAGACGGCCAGGCTCTTTCTGCGGTTCATTGCCTCATGTTTCCTTTCATTCCTGGTGTGGCCTGGTGTGCTAGCACCGGGCCACCCTCACTTGCAATTCCATGATCTCCCAATTCACGGATTCAGGCAAGCAAATGGAATGCGAGCGGAGAACTATTTTAGAGCTTTGTCGTCCACATTCCTGACCTGCGGAAATGTGGGCGCGAAGGCAAAAGAAATTTCGTCGCGGACCACGTGCTGAAAAGCCGGTTCCCGGCCGGTTGAGCGCGGTCCAGGGCGTGGTTCGCGGCTGCGTCGATGGGCAGCTCGGCGACGAGCGACCCTGAGCGCGGCGGCCGGCATAGGTACGCGGGACGAGGACGCCGGGGTGCGGGCGGCGGCGTCGCGCTCGGCGCGACGGGGAACGATCGCGACGTGCAGCGGTGCGCCACCGCCCGCGGGGACGAAGACGGCGGCGAGGACGGGCGCCTGCGTCTTCGTGGACTGGAAAGCCTGATGTGGTCCCGAAACGCCACGATGCCCGCCGCACCGGGGGGGAGGCGCGACGGGCATCGGGTTGGGGGGTCTGGGCACACGTATCCCAGTGCTGACCATTATGCCGACTGAAACGACTAAAGGTCAACTACTTCGGCTGTTGCCGGGCGTGATCCCGGTCACTGCCAGGGTTTCGTGGGTGAGCTGCTGGTCCAGCAGCGTGTTGAGCTGCGCCCACACGTCCAGGCCCCACCGCTGCCCGCACGCGGCGCACACGGCTTCCACCTGGTCGGCGTCGATGCGCAGCGCGGGGCGGCGGACGTAGTCGCCTTCGTCGTCGGACCAGACCTGCACGACGTCGACGCGGCAGACCGGGCAGGCCCGGCCGCGCAGCGGAAGCCGCGGTTCGGGGTCGAGCAGCTGCCGGGCCTGCGCCACCCAGCGCGTGGACTTCTCGGCGGCCCACACCACGTAGTCCGGTGCCGCGTGCTGCCAGTGCTCGGCGTGCTCGCCCCACGCCCGCACCTGATCGGACAGCGTCGCCCACAGCTCGTGTCCGTGGCCACGGCAGCACAAGCGGACTTCTCGCCGGATCGAGGCCAGCAGCGACAGCGCGCCCAGACTGGCCGGGGGACGGGAACCCTGCGACGGCCTGCCCGAGACCGCCGAGCCGGGCAACACGGCCTCCTCGACCTGGCGCAGCAGGGTCAGCACCTCGGCGGTCTCGGTGGTGCCGTTCGCGCGGCGCACGACGTGCAGGCCGGGCCGGACGAGCTGGTCCACCGCGACCTCCCAGGACAACCGGGCGGTCGCGGCCTCGTCGCGGCTGGGGACAACCGTGTGGACAGAGTCCGTGTCGGTGTGGACAACCTCGTCGGCGATGTACTGGCGTGCGGCGGTCATGCGGAAGCTCCTTGCGTGGCGGTGCCGGACGCGGCAGCGCCGGACGAAGTCGAGTTGGTGCGCTGGCGCTCGGTCGCGGCCTTGAGCCGGGACGGGTGCATCCGGGTCTCCCGGTCGCGGACCTCGCGCTGGCGCAGGCGGTTGCGGGTCAGAGGGCTGCACGGAACTCCGGCCAGCGCCCTGCAGAACGGGCACGGCACCGAACGGGCGAGCGCGTGCTTCTCGTGCCCGCTCCAGCCCATCGCCGCGTAGACCTTGCCGACGCCCCGCGCGCCCGCCGCCTGGTCGGCGACCCTGTCGCGCGGCAGCGGCGGCCTGGCCGAGCTCGGCGTGCCCGTGGCGGCCGGCCTGGACCGCGCGAGCTCGATCAACCGGGCGACCTCGGCCGCAGTGGCGCGCTGAACCCGGTTCGGTGCCATCGAGCTCAACGCCGCGTGGCACTCGCCGACGCTCCGGCCCCACAGCGTCCGCAGCCAGTCGGTCACCACGTCCTCGGACGCGGTGTCGTCGGCGGTGATCCGGTAGTGCGCCAACAGCGCCCGCATGGCACTGCGGTTGAGCTGCTGGGCTCCGTGCTCGCTCACGCCGCCGCCCCCGTCAACGCGCTCTCCGCGCCGTCGTGTGCGGGTTCATCGGCGGGGTCGTCGGCTGCTGGCGTGTCGAGCCCTGCGGCCTGGTGCAGCGCGCGTTCCAGGATCGCGTCCAGCGTCGCCGCATCGGCGTGGCCGGGCAGCTCGCCACGCACCGCCAGCCCGATCGGGCTGGTGTCGTCGTCGGCGATCGCGTCGGCCCTGATCGCCTCCCAGTTCGCCGCCGCCACCTGCTCCCGCCGACGCGCCTCAGGCGACGCGGCAGTGCAGCGGGCGCGCATCGCCTCGCCGACCAGCTCGGCCAGCATCGACGTCGAAAGCTGCTTTCCCGCCCACAACCGCAGCCCTGAAGCGATGGCCGCGGGCTCGACCTCGTCGCGCAACAGCCCGATCACCTCGCCGCGCAAGCGGTCGAGGACCTGCCGGGGTTGACGTGGGCAGTGGGCGGACACCAGCCTCTCGGCTTCACGGCGGCGCAGCTGCCGCACCGAAGACGCCTCGAGTTCGCCCTCCACGCCGGCGACAGCGGGAGCCTCGGCGGAAACCCTGGCGAGCGGAGCGGCCTCGCGTGTACGCGCGGGCGTGTCCGCGTCCGTGTGCGCAGGCACAGGCGCGGGAACACCCACTTGAGTTTTAACCAACGTAAGAGGGACTACTCCAAGCTCCATCTCCCTACTCCCTTCTCCCCTACCTCGCGGCGAAGGGTTCGCGGAAGGGTTCGGCGAAGGGTTCGCGGCAGGGTTCACCGCAGGTGTGGGCACGGTCGGCGGGGCGGTGTCGGGCGTGGGCGCCGGGCCGGTGGTGACGGTGTCGGCCGGAGTGGTGGGCGTGGTGCGGGCAGTACCGCGCACGGTCATCGCGGCCATGACCGAGGCGGGCAGCTCCCGCGCGCCTGCCTCCAGCTCGTCGGCGGCGACGGCCGGAGACGGCCCGGTGATCTCGACCGGCAGCCGCCGCAGCTCCGCGGCGAGCGCCCGGCGCAGCAACGGCGATTCGATCTCGAACGCCGAGCGCAGTGCGGCCCGCAGGACGTTGGGCTGCTTGTAGAGCTTGTCCGAGCGGATGAACGAGCGGATCAGCAGCTCGTCGGTGTCGTGGTCGACGACGATGAAGCGGGCGGCGTCCAGCTCGGCCAGCGCGGCGCGGATGCTGTCGGTGCTCTGGTCCGGGTGCGCCTTGGCCCAGCGCTTCACCGAGACGGTGAGCTCGCCGGAGTAGGCGAGTTTGCGTTGCATGCACAGCTGGACGTACATGATCTTGGCGAGTGCGGACAGGGTGATGAAGTCCTGGTCGTCCCACATGGACAGGTAGAAGCGAGCGTGGTCGCGTGCCACAGAAACGTTCCCCCGTAACGGAAATGGCGAGTGGTCAGCACGAGATGGCCGCGCGACGGTGCACGGCAACGAAGACAGAGGTTCAGGCGGCTGGGTGCGCGGCGGCGCGTGCGTGGAGTAGCGCGGGCGCGGCGAGATTGAGCGCGTAGACGCGCATCAGCTTCCCGCCGTTCTTGCCCCTGGTATCGGTCGAGCGCACGTAACGGCCGGTCGGCACCAGCACGTCCAGCGAGAGCATCCGCCGCACGGTCACGCCCACCATCGGTGGCGCGACCCAGGACGGAATGCCTGTGCGCCAGCGGTTCGCGGTGGTCTCGCGGAACGGATCGCGCAGCGCGTCGTCCACGATCACGGCCGTCACCGCGCACACGCTTGCGCGGTTGCGCGGCTCGGCCGCCAGCAGGGCGGCGATCTGCTCGACGGTGCTGCCGTAGTCCAGCGGCAGGCCGATCAGGTGCTTGGCGACCTCGGCGGCGAGATCACCCAGCACGGTCGGGGCATCCCCAGGGCGAGCCCGGCCGGTCTCCCGTGACCGGCCGGGCTTCCTCCGGGTGCTCACGCCGCGTCCAGCAACCAGAACTTCCGGACGGGTGCGATCTCCTCGCACTCACGCGCGACCTCAGGATGCCGTGCTCTCAACAGCTTCGGCGAGATCGTCACGCGCAACTCGTTGGACCAGCGGACGACGGGAACACCGTTGACGGTGCCGAACTCCCGATCGCCAAGGCGGTCCTTGACGGTGCCGCGCAACGTGTTGCGCAAGCTGGTGAGCTTGCCGATCTGCTCCTCGACGATGCGGAGCAGGGTGATGTCGTGCGCCTGGTCGTCCAGCGCAACGGTTGGGACAGTGGACACGGTGATGCTGTTCTCGGTCATCGCGATGACCGCCCTCCCTGGGCGGTCGACAAGCGGGCTGTGGTGGTCAGCGGCCCTCGCGGCCGGACACCCGCAGGTATCCGGCCCTCGATAGCTCGGCCATCCACGCCGACAACATCGCTTCCACATCAGCCGACACACGCCCGTGAACGCGTCGCTTCCTCATGAAGCCCCCCAGGACTCGTGACGAAAGTTGTTGACCTTGCAATTCCACGTTGCCTGAACTCCACCAGAGCGTCAAGCGAAAACGCGACACTCGTTCATATCGTCGCGCAGCGTGTCGACACGTGCGGTGTGGGTCAAGTGGGTGATCCGGACGCTGATCGGGCACGATCTGCACTACGATTCGGCCCCGAACAACGGTGGGGATGTTCGTGACGAGACCAACGGCGGGTCGCGGTCGTCCACTGGATGGTCGAAAATTGGCCTATGGGTGCGCCGGTTGGTAGGAATGGCGCACTTCGCAACTGGGTACAGCCGGACTGCCTCAGGGGAAGCACGACGCAGGACGGCGCGGGGGGACAACCATGACCACAGGTGAACCGGGCAACGACAACGCCGGTAACCGAGAGACCCACATCGGCAGACTCGTCCGGAAGTACGCGGGCGGGCGGTCGATCAGGTCGATCGAGCGAAGCAACAACCTGCCGCACGACAGCTTGTCGCGCTACGTCCGTGGAAAGTGGGATCACCGCAGCCTGAACCTGGACGTCATGGAGCGCCTGGCCGCAGCACTCGGGACGAGCATCGACGAGGTCAGCGAGGCCTTCGCGCTCGACTCCGAGTTCCCCGTTCAAGGTCGCCCGCTCAAGATCGAGGAAGCCAACCTCCTGGACTTCTACGAGGAACTCACCCCAGACGGACGCGTCGCCCTGCTGGCGCTGGCCCAAGCACTCCGCGACAAGTTCCCAGCCCAGCCGTCCCCCTGAAACGACCTGCAGGGTTGCCAAAGCGGTTGAAGGCGCAACCGTTGTACGGTGGGGCCTCCGAATCTGACTGACCAGCCAACGACGGCCAGGTCCAGCGCGTCTACTCGTCGGGGAGGACCAGACGACGCGCTAGGGAAGCGGCTCGAAGACAACGTCGTCGGACCGCACGATGGGGGATGTGCTTTGTGGAACCACTTGTCACGTTCGTAGAAGGCCAGAGACCGCACTGGACGATCAGCACCGACCGACACGGCAACCGAGTCCTGCACATCCGACAGGGCGCACCCATCACCGCGTTCCTCTACAACCTGATCGGCGAGCTGGCCGTACAACGGGGCCTCATCGACGAACTGCCGCAAGCGCTTGGTCCGCGGAAGGCCAACACCGTTCCGGTGCCCCGACGCGAAGCAGACGCGTTTCTCCAGTGCCTTCAGGAACTGTGCGCCGAAGACGGCTAACGTTCGACCGTTGGTGACGGACTTTGTTGTTTGTCCTCGTCGAGATCCAGTGAATCACGCGCTGGCGGTGTCGGCTGGACTCGACCGACTGATCTTCGCGAGGATGGCGGCATGGGCGTACTGGTGCTGGGTGGCAGTTGGTTCCTTGGTCGTGCGGTGGTGGACGCCGCACTCGCAGCGCAGCTCGACGTGACCACGTTTCGGCGTGGTCAGTCAGGGGAAGGCGCAGCCGGCGTAAAGCTGGTGCGCGGCGACCGCACCAACGCGGCGGACCTTGCGCGACTGGCCGGCGAGGGGCCTTGGGATCTGGTGCTGGACACGACGGGCTATGTCCCCCGCGAGGCGCTCGCCGTGGCTCGTGCCCTGGAGTCCACGGCGGCCCGTTACGTCTTCGTCAGCACGGTGTCGGTCTATGAGGGCTGGCCCACCGAGCCACTAACCGATGACTCCCCGGTGCTCGATTGTCCATCGGACGCAGGCCCGGACTATGGGTACGACGGTGATCCGGGACCGTCTACCTACGGGTTCGGCAAGGCGGGTTGTGAGCGGGCGATCCTGGAGACCTTCGGCCCAGAGCGGACAACCGTCCTACGCCCCGGCGTGATCCTCGGCCCGCGTGAGTACGTCGGTCGGTTGCCCTGGTGGTTGCGACGATTCGAGCGCGGCGGACAAGTCCTGTGCCCTGGCGATCCAGGACGGTCGATCCAGCCGGTTGACGTCCGCGACGTTGCACAGTTCGCTCTTGACGCTCCAGCTGGTGTCTTCAACGTTACTGCTCCAGGAACGGACACGTTCGGCTCGTTCTTGGGTGCGTGTGCCGAGGTGACGAAGTCCTCGGCAGAAGCGGTGTGGGTTGACGAAAGCTACTTGGTCGGCCAAGGCCTCAAGCAATGGACCGAGCTTCCCTTGTGGCGCACCTACGCAGGAGCCTGGGACGTTGACTCCTCGCGTGCTCGTGCCACCGGGCTCACAACGAGGCCGCTACGTGACACCGTCGTGGACACGTGGAACTGGATGCACGACGGCGAGTTGGTCGCGCATGAGCGAGCGGGCGAGCTCGGGATCGCCCCAGAGCAAGAAGCCGCCGTGCTGACTGCATGGGCCGAACGCCGGGGCGGCCGGTAGACCGCTCAGGAACCGATGGCGCGGCGCGCAGCGGTGCGGGGCAAGCTGCGCTCCGCGAAGTCCTCGATGGCTTCACCGAGCCTTCCAGCTTCGACAGCGCCGCGGAATCGTCCAGCCCCCAGCACCCCGCCGAGGCGGGTCAAGCGCCGAACCAACGCTTCGGTGCGCCGGTCAGGCTCAAGTCCGAACACGGACGCCAACGCATCCTCTGCCCCTGCCAGGTCGCCCCGAAGAACCCGTGCAGTTCCAAGGTCGATCCGTGCACCCTGTTCTCCGGCTCCCCACCTGACGTCGTCGGGCATCTGACCGAACAGTTCCAGGGCGGCGGTCGCCTCCGCTTCGGCACGGTTCCCATCTCCGAGCGCCACGTAAACCGCGCCTGCGCACAAAGCGCGGCGCGAACGGTCGAACCCCAGCTCTCCACCGACCTCGTCAAGAAGTGGATCACTGCCCGCCCGCTCAAGTTCAGCAGAGGCCGCGTCGAGGGCGCTGGCTGCCTCATCTCGCGCGCCAATCAATGCAAGTGCCCGCGCCTGAACTGACAGCAATCGCGCTCGGGCGGTCCCACTCGGTGCCGTCGTCAACGCAGCCTCCGCGATGCGGACCGCCCGACGAGGTTGGTCCGACCAGAACGCGCATGTCACCTGATGTGCTCGCGCCCACGCCTGCAACGACAGGTGGTCGATCACCGATCCATAAGTGTGCGCAGCGCGAGCGTGCTCCTCGGCGACGTCGGGATAGCCGAGGTCCCAGGAAACGGACGAGAGAAGTCCGCTCACCTGGCCAGCGATCAGATACAGCTCAGCCTTCTGCCGAGGCTTCTCGATGCGATCCAGCTGGGTGTAGACCACCTGCCGGAGTTGCATGAGGTCGGTGAACATCTCGAACGACGGCGTGACGTAGTAGGCATGGGCCGCTCGTCGCGCCTCCGCGTGAAGCTGTTCAAGAGCGGACGGGTCTAGCGCAGACGCAGCCTGGACAGCGTGCTCCACGGAATCCCGACCAGCCTTCACAATCAATTCCTCCTCGCTCAACTCGACGATCGGCACAACGTTCGCCGCGCCGTGATCGGGTGGCCCGAGTAGTTGCGCGACTGGCTCCTTCCACATGTGCTGAAGCACGCGGCGCGCAACGGGTAGCGGGCTTGACGAGCCGCCTCTGAGCCAGCGCCTCGCCTGCGGTTCGCTGACCGTTGCCGTTTCGCCGATCTCAGTAGCAGCGGCTGCGTAGCTCGCCATGAAGTCGGCCACGGTCATGGTGGCACCTTGTACGAGCTGCTCAAGCCGCGTGCGCGGTTCAGGCTGCGCCATCTTCCGACCTCCGTCGTCGACTCAACAGTAAGCGGCGAATGGCGGCCTTCGCCCCGCCCGCGGGGCCGTGATCACCAGATGATCACCAGATGATCGGTCCGTGATCTGCCGATGATTGGCCCAAACGACCATCTTGGTGTCTTGGCAAGCGACCTGTTGCGAACGTCACCCGCGATGCGGCCGATGCCCACAGGTTCGAGTCGAGCAACGGCACAGCGAGGAAGTTCTCCATGACCACGCAGACCGATGGCAGACGCGTTGCCCAACACTCTCCGACGGGCACGCGGTCGGTACTGCACCCTGAGGCCGCGAGGTGCACCCCCAGTACGGCATCGCCGGCCTCGTCGGGGGGTGAGTTGTCTCGTGGCGGCGCGGTGGCAGCTCACCCCCCGGTTCCCGCTACCCACCTCTACGCGAGCGGACTTGACTGGCCCGTGCTCACGAAGGGTGCGAGCATCTACCTCCTGTGCGGCCAGCGTGTGGACATCGTTTCGATGCCGAGCGGGCTTGCGGGTGAGGTCAACAACTCGTTGAAGCTGCTGGGGTTGGATGCGGCTGTCCTGGAGATCCAAGGCACGTCGCGCCATTGGGCGTTCTTCTGCCAGTCGCAGCCACCAAGTATCACGAGCCTGGGAGCGCTGGAACACCGCGGCGTCAGGCACTACGGCACGAACGCGCTTTTTCAGCTGCCGCCGAGTCCTAGCTGTGACTCGGAATCGCTGCGCTGGATTTGCCCGCCGATAGAAGGCCTGTCAGTCCTTCCGTTGATCGGCGCGGTTGTCTCCTGTGCACAGACAGCCTTGCGGCGTTAGTCGGGTTCGGATTGCTCTGGGGGTAACCGTGGACGTAGACACGATCTTTAGGCAACTGTATGGAGCGGGCTTTCGGTCGCTGCCAATGCCGAGTACGACCGCGCAGGACGATGGCCTGTTGTGGTACCGGGCCGGGGCGGATCGCATCGACACCCTTGCAGCTTGGGGGCCTGGTTATTCGGCAGGCTTGCTAGTCCCGTCCGCCAGAAACTGGACTCGCCCGTTCGCGCCGTCGACGGCGATCTATCGGCATGTCGGACCACTGGAAGAAGTGGCTAAAGCGCTTATCGAGTTTGACTAGCGCCTCGATTTTCCCTGCCGCAGTTGTTGTAGTCGACGGTGGGGAGCAAGAGGAAATAGGCGACGGAAGAAGTCGCCCGGATTAGGAGGATGGCGAGGATGAACAGGTCAGGTCAGATTCAGGTGGTTGCAGCGCCGGACGACGACCCGGAGCTGATGGTCGAGCTCGGCGACGTCGCGGACCTGACGCTCGGAGGCCCTGGGGAGGGCCGCGAGAACAAGCGCCGCGAGGTCGGCTGATCCATTCGTGTGCGTTGGTGCCCGGCTCTGCCCAGCCGGGCACCAACGCCACCTGGGGAGGTAAACACATGTTCTGGTACGGCGGCTTTCGAGGGCCAGCTCAAGCGCGACGCGAACCGCGACACTCCAGCAGAATGTGGTTCGACGTCGCCGACTGCTGGCTGGTCGGATCACGGCAGGAACAGGAGATCCGAACGGCCCGGACCGCCAGCCGGAGTGTTGCCGTCGTCGGTTCGTGTGGTGCCTCTGAGGCTGACCTCGCGCGTCTGGCCACGCATGGCGTACCGGATGACATCGTGCGACGTTGGCCGGGTGCATACACCGTGGTGGAGACCACCGACGAGGCCACGACGGTGTGGACTGACCTCGGCGGGGTCTGGCCGATCTACACCCTGGCCGCCGACAACGGGGTCTACTGGGCGTCGAGTTCGCGTGCCTTGGCGGCGCTGACCGCGCAGGAACTCGACTCCCACCAACTCGCCGTCGAACTGCTTGCTCCGGCCGTCGCGCGGATGTCGCACGATCGGTCGATGTTCGCCGGCGTCGCCCTGGCGCCGTCCGGCCACCGCGTGGTGCTGTCCAACACCGGGCAGCTGGACGTTCAGCAGGTGTGGCGCCCGCAGTCGCGTTCGGGAGACCTGCCGTTCCAGCTTCGAGTTGAACTGTCGTTGGCCGCGGCAGTGCGCGTGGAGAGCGCGAAGAATCCCACCGTGGACCTGTCGGGAGGACTCGACTCCACAACTCTGGCTCTCCTCTCGGCCGAGTACTTGTGTCCTGACAGGACGATCACCGGGGTAACCGTCCACGCCACCGACGCAACCACAGAGGGGGATCTCGGGTACGCCCGTGAAGCTGGGTTGCACCCCGGCATCACGCACCGGTTCATGCCGATCGGCGCCACCGGATACGAGCCGTACCGCGCTCTCGACACGGTGCCGGTCACTGACGAGCCCGCCCCGTCCACCATCGCGTACAAGCACTTTGCTGCTCAGCTCGACTGGATGCGCGACCAGTTCGGAACCGACTGTCACATGACCGGAGACGGCGGCGACAGTCTGCTGTGCACTGAGCCGATCATGCTCGCCGACCTGGTCGCTAGCCGTCGGCTCCGCCGCGCGTGGACCGAATCTGTTGCCTTGGCTCGACTACGCCGCTATGCGGTGTGGCCGTTGCTCGCGGACTCCATCCGCACTGCTCGAAGTGATCGACCAAATGCGCTGTGGTCGCTTGCCCGAGCGTGGCGCACAGGCACACCCGCTCGAAACGCCTCGGCGGTCAACTGGGTCCCAGTGGCGTTGCAACCGCGCTGGTCCACGGCCGAGGCTCGCGAACTGGCAGCATCCCTGGTCACTGGTATCGCTGCGCATTCGGCCCCTTTGCCTCGATCGGGCTTCACGTCGCTTGTAGCCGCTGAGGCAATGTCTGTGGTTGGCCGGACTGCGAGGGCGGACGTACAGCTTGCGGAACATCACGGTGTGCCGCTGCATAACCCGTTCCTTGATTCCCGCGTCGTCGACACGTACTTGTCGATTTCGTTGGATTCTCGGCCTGGGCCTGCCGAGTACAAACCCGTGCTGCGGCGCGCAATGGAGGACTTGTTTCCGCCTGCACTTGCGAGGCGTACCACGAAAGGTAGCTTCACGTCCGACTTCTACCAGGGAATTCGGGCGAACCTCGGCGCGCTTCACGAGCTTGCCGACGGGCATCTCGCCACCCTCGGGCTGGTCGACCCCGCCAGGCTCCGTCATGCGCTTTCCTCTGCTGCGGCCGGAGTGCCGGGCGCGTTCGAGTCTGTCGACCCGGTCATCAGTGCCGAGGCGTGGCTACGGGCTTTGTTCTCAGCAGAACCCGTCGAGTGGTCGCCCACCCAGCGAGCCGGAGAAGATGCTTCGTGATCCGCTACCTCACTGCCCCGGCGCACATCGTGGCGTGCGATCTTGGCCCGGCCACGGTCGTTGTGAACTACCGCTCCGGCGGCGTGCACACCCTGATCGGACCGTCGGCACGGTGGTGGGCGGAACTGGCAGCCACAGGTGATCTGTCCAGGTCGAACGGCCTGGACTCGCAGCCGATGATGGACGTGTGCGAGCGATTGCGCCAGGCCGAAGTCTTGATCGAGGCGGCGACGCCCACGCCGTGGACGGCGCCGGTCGCCGGACAGTCGTGGACCTTGAGTTTTGGTACGCAGGAGGCACAAGCCGGATGGTCCAGCCCGCGACGTGCACCACGAGGAGCGTTGTTGATTGCGGGGATGGCCCTGGTGCTGGTTTTGGGGACGCTTCGTGTTGGTCGGCGGCGCAGGAGGATGGCGCGGATTCTCCGTTTGCTGAGCTGGGTCAACCGGCGACCTGCTCAGCTGGCCACCGTCGGCCACGCGGACGAGGTCCTGAACGCAGTGCGTTGGGTCGCGCTGTTCGTGCCGAGTCGGGTGGCGTGTCTTGAGGAATCTGTTGCCGCCGTGCTGGCGCTGAGCTTGTCCGGACGGCGGGCTACATGGTGCCACGGCGTGGCCGCAGACCCCATTCGGTTCCACTGCTGGGTGGACGTGAACGGACAGCCCGTTGCGGAGCCCTCGTCAACGCTTCGATACACACCATTGAAAACCGTTCCGGAACAGAACTAAGAGGAGACGATCACCATCAGCGAGAACACCAGCGAACCGATCATCTGGCTGAGCGACGGCAAGGTTGGACTCGGGCCGTTCGACAGCGCCCTGGCCGAGTCCTACTGGCGATGGGAGAGCGACCCACGGGTGCGCGTTGGCTACGGCCAGCAGACCCCTGAATCGCTGGAAGAGCGCATCGCCAACGTCGCGATCCAGGTCAAGAACACGATGCACTCAGCCCGGTTCACCATCTACGACCTGTCGGGCGACGAGCCCGTGCCGGTAGGCACCACGACGCTGGAGATCGACCACCGCCAGCGCAGCGCCGAGTTCTTCATCCTGATCGGTCCTGCCGAGAACCGCGGTCGGGGGATCGGTAGCGCCGCGACCCGGCTCACCCTGGACTACGGCTTCCATGTGACGAACCTGCGTTGCATCTACCTGTCAGTGCTGGCGCCCAACGTCGCGGGTGTCAAGGCCTACGAGAAGGCCGGGTTCCGGCAGATCGGCGAGCGTCGCCAGTCTGGTTACTGGGCAGGCGAACCGTGCAACGAAGTGCTGATGGACGCGATTCCTGCTGACTTCCCCGGCCTCTCCGTGGTGAAGCAGCAAGTCAACGAATCGCGATAGGGGACGCCGCAGCGGCGGGCTCCGGCCCGCCCTCGGCGAAGGCCGAAGGGGGATTGATGTCCCGAGTGTTCGCGGGACGGGTGCCGTGGGGGACCAGCCAAGCGACAGGCGAGCCGGAATGCGCCGGCTCGGCGGTCCGAAAGGTTGAGAGCTTCGAGTGTCCGGCAGGTCACCAATTCGACATGCCGTTCGCGCACGATGCCGAGCTGCCCGACACGTGGGAGTGCCGACGTCACGGCCGGGAGTCACAGCGGCTCGCGGTCGTGCCAACGCCCAAAGTCCTCAAGCCTCCGCGCACGCACTGGGACATGTTGCTGGAGCGGCGTTCGATCTGGGACCTGCAAGTGCTGTTGGACGAGGCGTTGGAGAAGCTCCGCCGAGACCGGCGGGCCGTTGTCGCACCTGTCGACTAGTCCGATTGGTCGATAACCGTCCATCCGTCGCAGATTCAGCGGATCGTAATGTGACGATTGCGCGGAGTGATCGAAGTAGGGGGATGCAGTGTCAGTCAAGAGCCGCGCACTTCTGGTAGTCGTGGCCGTTGCTGCGGTGGCAGTCGCGGTGCCCGAGGTAGGAACGATGATCGGCGACGGGTTCAAGAACCTCATCGGCGGCGTCGAACTCGTGGGTGAGGGCGAAACCCAGTTCATGGTGGCGGCGTCGGCGGCCTCGCAGGTGAGCCGGTGCACCCCTCAGAAGAGCCTCGAAGAGAAGGCGTGCGAGGACCTGAAGTTCGTGATCCTCGACGCGGCCAAGATGCCCTTCATCACGCGCAACGTGTCCACCGCGTGGAAGGCCGGTCACCCTGGCGTGCTGACGAAGGACTCGACGCGTCAGGCGGACAACCGCAAGAAGGTGTGCCTGCCCAGCTTCCCCCGCCCCTACGGCGGGCAGTGCGACGAGTACCCCTTCGCGAGCTCCAGGCAGGGCGGCGCGGGCTCGCAGGAGCACGAGGTGCCTGCACGTGAAAATCAGTGCCAAGGTGGCACACTGAGTACCAAGTACGTCGCAGCTCGGATCGTGGATGGAGATGACTTTCTCGTCGTGATCACCCACCCGGACAAGATCGCTCCCGGACCGTTCCAAGGCATCGACATCGCGTTGGGACAGAGCTGCTGATGACCTCCCCGAACACCACGATGGACGTGGAAGTCCAGATCGATCACGGTCAGGTCTACGTCTACGGCGTTGCCCCCGATCCAGAGCGCGAATCGGTACTCAAAGCGCTCGACGATGCCCATCAGACGCGCCGCTTCGTCGGTGTGGCTGACGGCCTGGTTGACGTCCTCACCCCAGTGCAGTGGAACCTGAACGCTCCGATGCGGATCGAGGTGTGGGAAGCCGAGCCGCCGGACGATGACGACAACTGGGATCAGGTGGTCGATGTCGATCTCGACGTACCGGACGGGCGGCTCTACTTCGAGGCGTCTGGCGGCTGGAATCCACTGAACTTTGAGGTGCCGACCGGGCGCTATCGGGCGCGTGTCTCCAGCCAGGGCTATACGGAGGCCAGAGAGGGAGCGGAGGGCCTCGACTCGTATCGGTTCCGCCTGTGGCCACGGGACCAGGAGTCCGCTCCGCAGCTCCGCAAGGCATGGCCCGGCTGGGACAGCATGATCTGAGGGTCGGGCCGGAGGGCAAGGGCGACGCCCTCCGGCCAGCACAAATCAGCGGCAGGTGCCACGGGGTCCAACGATCTTGATGGCCAGTTCAGGCCCCTGAGCTGCTACAACAGAGTTCTCATACTGTGTAGTCAGGTCCACTCTTCGGAGAACCCCTCTGATCTTGCGGTTTACGCAGGTCAGAGGGGTTTCTTTGTGTTTCACCGGTGATCACCTCTTGATCGCCTTGTGCTGCTCTGGTGGAGAGGTTCTGGAGCGGCTTTCTCCAGGGATGATCGTTTCCTGGGTCGGTGGCCTGCGTGGATGTGGTGTCCCTCTTACCAACGGGGTGAGGGTCGCTGTGTCTGGTTATGAGGCAACGGGACCGGAGAGTCGCCGAGTGATTGGTTCTGGTGCCGGTGGGTGTGCTTTGACGGCTGAGCCAGGTTTGTGGCTGTGACGCTGTCCGTGGAACGTGAGGCCCGGCAGGATGGGAACGGTGCGGGCGCGTGTGCGTGGCCTGTCCTCGTTGCCGTTGACGGCTGGTTCAAGGATCCGTTGAGCAAAGGTGCTGCGCCACAAACAGGTTCCATCGTCCGCTGTGAACACGAGCTCGCTGTCGTGCCGCTGGAGGTGGTCGCGCAGAATCTTGATCAGAAATGGCGGAGGCTCGGACACGTAGTCGATCGCCGGCCCCAACGAGTCGCCAGGCCGCTGGTGCCACTGATGCCAGGCGGGTACGCGGTTGGCGCGCGTGCCACCAGGGACAGCGGCAAGACGTTCTGGTGCCACGTGCGCCGGGCGTCCATCGCGGCCACGATCAACGCCTTCGCCGCCGGTGGCGCCGTTTCGAACCGTTGCAGCAACGCGGGCCTACCCGCCAGGTGCTGCGTAATCCGTCCGAGGCGCGTTCGACCGCCCAGGCGGCCGTGGATCCTGGTGGGCGATGCGATCGGTGTCGCAGACCAGCGGCTCCGCAGACGATTCCCAGGTGAAGATCACGGAGTTGTGCTGTCAGATCGACAGCTCTGCTGCTCGCGGGAGACGAACGGTGAACAGCGCCCCGCCCGGCGACTCGGCGGTCACGCTGCCGCCGTGGGCCTCGACGAGGTGTCGCACGATGGGCAGACCTAGTCCGCTGCCGCCAGTGTGCCGTGCCCGCGATCGATCCGCTCGCCAGAACCGGTCGAAGACGTGCGGCAGGTCGCCTGGGTCGATACCGGGGCCGGTGTCACGCACCGTGATCACCGCTTCGCCGCCCTCGACGAACGCGGTCACCGTCACCTCGCCGGTGATGGGGGTGTGCCGCAGCGCGTTCGACACCAGGTTGCCGAGAGCCTGCCTCAGGCGTGCCTCGTCGGCGACGATCACCGGATCACCTGCCGTCGAGCCGGTCAGCCGGGCTGTTCCCACTCCACGGTGGGTGGTGACGACCTGGTCGACGATGTCGGAGAGGCGCAGCGGTTCGGGATTCAGGCGCAGCTGTCCGGCGTCGGCGGCAGCGAGGTCCTGCAGGTCGCTGACGATTCGTTGGAGCAGCAGCGTTTCGTCCAGCACGATCGAGGCGAGCCCGCGGTCCAGCGGTAACAGGCCGTCCTCCACCGCTTCCAGGCGGCCGCGGATGGTGTTGAGCGGGTTGCGCAACTCGTGGGCGATGTCGCCGACCATCCGGCGGCGCTGCTCGTCGAGATCCTGGCGGCGATCCTGCAGTGAGTTGAACGCCTGCGCCAGATAGCCGATCTCGTCACGCGTGCTCACCGGAGCGCGCTCGTCCCGGACGGCCGCCGCGGTCAGTCCGCGCAGTGGCAGGGAGAGCTTGGACGACACGAAGATCATCGCGAGCATCGCGACCGCGACCACCGCCAGCACGACCAGCGCGATCCGCACCCAGCCGTCCCGGTTCAGGGTGAGCTCGTTGCCGTGCGCGGTAGCCGGATCCAGGACGAACAGCAGCGCGGGCGGCGCGACGAACGCCGCCAGTTGCTGACGTCGTGCCGAGTCCACACAGGACCGGTTGGCCAGGGTGTCGTTTCCGGACGTGGGCGTGAGGTCGAGGCCGACCGCGGCCGGGGGCAGGCCCTGGCGTTGCAGGCAGGCGTGGAGCAGGTCGTTCAGCTGGGCGAGGGCGGCCTTCTCGGTGGTGGTCGGAGCCTGGAGTTCCTCCAGTCCACACTTGAGCAGCCTGACCTGGTTGTCGAAGCCGGGGGCGGCGGTGATCCTGACGCGGCCTGTCGGCAGCTCCCGCACCTGGTAGCGCACGCCATCGCCATGCAGGCAGAACGTCACTTTCGCGGCCAGCGTCTGCTGCCGGGCCCGTTCCTCGGGGGTGAGCTGAAACGGCCCTGTCGCACGGGGATCGACGTGGTCCGGCCCGATGTCGGGCACCAGCTCCGAGTCGACCTTCAAGGGGTCGATCACCGCGCTGGCCTCGGCCGGCAGTGACAGCGGCTCCTTCCCGCCGGAGTCCACGAGCGGCTGTCTGTCCATTGTGGTCACCGCGACTCGGCGTCCTGATCGGACGGACGCGACCCTCACCTGTTCGGCGGCGTCGGACCAGCGCGGGTTCCTGGCGGCGAAGCCGAGCAGGTCGTTGTAGACGGTGGCCGCCCTCGACAGCGCCGCTCCCCGTTCCTGCTGGATCTCCCGTGTCGTCGTGGTGACCGCGAGCCAGGCGGTGGCGGCGATCGACCCGATCGCGATGAGCACCGAGATGGCCGTCAGCCGCACCACCAGCGTGCGGCGCAGCGGGATCCTAGGAGCCATCGGTCAGCTTGTAGCCGACGCCGAACACGGTCACCAGACGGGCCGGCCTGCTCGGATCGCGCTCGATCTTCTTGCGCAGGTTGAGCACGTGCGCGTCGATGATCCGCGGCGTCACGTACGCGTCGGTACCCCTGGTCAGCTCGAGCAGCTGCTGCCGGGTGAACACCCGGTCCGGCTGCCGCACCATGACCTCCAGGAGCTGGAACTCGCCGTACGTGCACTCGACGGAGATGCCGTCGATCGTGACCTGGTGCCGTACCGGGTCGACGACGAGGTCACCCAGCCGATGTGCCTGCGCTCGGTCCGCGAGCTCCCTCGGTTTCGCGCGGCGCAGCAGCGTGCGCACGCGGGCGGTGAGCTCGCGGGGACTGTAGGGCTTGGTCAGGTAGTCGTCGGCACCGAAGTCGAGTCCTCGCACCAGGTCGTACTCCGACGAGCGGGCGGTGAGGACGAGGATCGGCACCTCGGATTCCGCGCGCAACGCACGACAGACGTCGAGACCGTCCATCCCCGGCAGCATCACGTCGAGCACCAGCAGGTCCGGCTGCTGTTCACGGGCCCGTGTCAGTGCGATCGCGCCGTCGTGCACCACCGTGACGGAATGGCCTTCCGCCGTGAGGTAGATCCCGATCACCTGCGCCTGGTTCGGGTCGTCCTCGGCGACCAGCACGTGAGCGCACATGCCGCCACTCTATGGGCAGGCACATCAGGTCAGACACCACCGGCACCTCGCTCTGACAAGATCCTCACATCCGCTGGCCAGGCTTTCCGGCATGACCAGCTCTTCCCGACCTGCGGCGCTGGGCGCCGCGGTGCTGACGATCGTGCTCACGGGATGCGCTCAGAAAGCGCCCGAAACGCCGTCCGTCGCCGAACTTCCCGACAAACCCGCTCCCTCCTCGGCACCCTCGAATGCGACCCCGGCCAAGGGCCCGGACAAGCATCCGCAGCAAACGCTGGACACCACGGACGCCGAGTTGTGGGGCTGGTGGAACACGTGGGGGAAATGCCTGGCCGCCAAAGGGGTGCCGACCTTCTCGAAGCGCAACGACCAGGTTGAGGTCACCTTCCCGACCCAGGAGGGAAACGCCGGCAAGGACACCACCTACAAGGACGCGTTCGCCCAGTGCGACATCCTGCGGCCTCTGCTGAACCCCTTGCTGTCCCCCGACACCAACCCCCGCTACCTGGACCAGTACCGCGTCGAGATCAAGTGCCTGAACGACAACGGCCTGAAGGTCACCCCGTTGCCCAACGGCGGCGGCTACAACTACGACGGCACACCGACCATGTCCCAGGACCAGCAGACCAAGATCGAGTTCGACTGCCGCAAGAAGGCCTACGGTGGGTAGTAGAAGGACGGTGTTCGCGGCGCTGGCGGTGATCGCCGTGGCGTCGGCGACGTGGTATCTCTGGCCTGCCCGTTCCGCCGCACCGGCCCTTCAGGCGACCGGCGCGGAAACGCGATCCACCACCACGGTCACCAAAACGACGTTGACCACGTCCGACACGGTCGGTGGCACGCTCGGCTACGGCAGGCTGCGCACCCTCAAGACCACCAAGCCCGGCCTGGTCACCTGGCTGCCCCAGCCGGGAGCGGTGGTGTCCCAGGGCGAGCGGCTGTACTCGGTCGACGACAAGCCGATCACCCTCATGTACGGCGGCACGCCGTTGTACCGCAAGCTCGACTCGATCGGCATGATCGGGGGCGACGTCACCGTGGTCGCGGACAACCTGAAGGCAATGGGGTACCGCCTCGACGCGCCGAAGTCCGGGGTGAAGAAGGAGACCGCGCTCACCTCGTCCCTGGTGGACGCGATCAAGCGCTATCAGAAGACGATCGGCGTCGAGCCCAATGGAGTGCTCGACGTCGGTGACGCGGTCGTCCTCGACGGACCGGTCAGGGTAGGTGCCGTGCAGGCCCAGCTCGGCGACAGCGCCTCGGCCCCGCTGATGACGGTCAGCGGCACGGCCAAGGCGGTGACCGTGGAGCTGGACGCCGCCGCGGCCACCCGCGTCAAGACCGGTGACGCGGTGACCATCACACTCGCCGACGGCACCACCACACCGGGCAAGGTCAGCGCGGTCACGGCGCCCGAGCAGGCCGCGGGCACCGACAGCTCGACACCGGCCAAGATGAGCGTGCTCATCGGTTTCGACGAGCCTCCAGCCAACGGGACAGCCGACTCCGGCCGGGTCCAGGTCACGTTCACCGCGCAGACCAAGGCCGACGTGCTGGCCGTTCCCGTCGGCGCGCTGCTCGCGGTCAAACAGGGTGGCTACGCGTTGCAGCTGCCAGAAGGCCGGCTCCTCCCGGTGGCCACCGGGCTGTTCGCCAAGGGCATGGTCGAGGTCAGCGGCCCGGACGTGACCGAAGGCCTGAAGGTCGTGGTCGCGTCATGACCCCTGTTCTCGCGGTGCGGGGCGTGAGCAAGACCTACCCCGGTGGTGTCGTCGCGCTCGACGACGTCACCCTGAGCATCCACGCGGGAGAGTTGCTCGCGATCGTCGGGCCGTCCGGCTCCGGCAAGTCCACCCTGCTCACCGTCATGGGCACGCTCGACCGGCCGTCGTCAGGCAGCGTCGAGATCAACGGCCGTGACGTGGCGGCGCTGCCCGATGCCGAACTCTCCGCGGTGCGCGGGCGGTTCATCGGATTCGTCTTCCAGCACTTCCACCTGATCGAGGGCCTGTCCGCGACGGCCAACGTGATCATCGGCCTGCTCTACAGCGGTGTGCCGAGGCGGCGTCGCCGGGAGCTCGCGCTGGCGGCGCTGGACCGCGTCGGACTCACGCACCGCGCCGGGCACCTGCCGAGTCAGCTCTCCGGTGGTGAACGTCAGCGCGTCGCGGTGGCGCGGGCGTTGGTCAAGGAACCCGCTCTGCTGCTCGCCGACGAACCGACCGGCGCGCTCGACACCGCGACCGGGACCGCCCTGATCGACCTCCTGGCGACGCTCAACGCCGAGGGC
Source organism: Lentzea aerocolonigenes (assembly GCF_000974445.1). GTDB lineage: Bacteria > Actinomycetota > Actinomycetes > Mycobacteriales > Pseudonocardiaceae > Lentzea > Lentzea aerocolonigenes. The sequence continues at coordinate 216,944 of NZ_BBOJ01000022.1, read as the reverse complement.
ACCACCATCGCGGTGATCACTCACGACCGGGACATCGCCGCGCGACTGCCGCGCCGGGTCGAACTCCGCGACGGCAGACTCGTGGCCGACTCGGAGCGTGCGCATGCGTGATCTCATCGCCGCCGGACTGATCGGCCTGCGGGCGCGCAAGGCCCGTGCCGCCCTGTCCGCGCTCGGCATCTCGATCGGCATCGCCACCCTCGTGCTCGTCACCGGCATCCCCGCGTCCAGCCAGCGTGCTTTGCTGGACGAACTGTCCGCCCTCGGCACCAACGTTCTCGCGGTGTCGTCTCCCGGCAAGATCGAACCGCCCGTGCCGCTGCCGGTCGAGTCGCCGGCGATGGTGCGGCGGATCGCCCCGGTGACCGAGGCGAGTTCGGTGGGCAAGACGACCGCGCAGGTCACCCGCTCGGACCGGTCGGACCCGTCCGAAGTGTCGGGGGTGAGCGTGCAGGCCGCCGAACTCGGCCTGCTCCCCGCCGTCAACGGCCGGATGCAGGCGGGCCGCTTCCTGGACGAGGCAACGCAGTCGTTCCCGACCGCCGTGCTCGGCGCGGTGGCGGCCACCCGGCTCGGCGTGGGGCCGGAGGGAGCGCCGCAGATCTACGTCGGCGGCACCTGGTTCACGGTGATCGGTGTGCTCGCACCCATGCCGCTGTACCCGGAGCTGGAACGGTCGGTGCTGGTCGGCTGGCCGGCCGCACAGCGCCATCTCGGGTTCGGCGGCCATCCCAGCACGATCTACCTCCGTGCCACCGAGTCGGCGGTCGAGGACGTCCGCGCCGTGCTGCCCGCCACGGTCAACCCGGCCCGGCCGGACGCCGTGCAGGTCACCAAGCCATCGGACGCGCTGGCGGCCAAACGCGTCACCCAGACCGCGCTGTCCGGCCTGTTCCTGGGCCTGGCAGGGGTGGCGTTGCTGGTGGGCGGGATCGGGGTCGCCAACACCATGGTCATCTCGGTGCTCGAACGCCGCCGCGAGATCGGCCTGCGCCGTGCCCTGGGCGCGCGCCGCGGCCAGATCCTCGGCCAGTTCCTCACCGAGTCGGTTGCGCTGTCAGGGCTCGGCGGCCTGTTCGGCACCCTGCTCGGATCGGTCGCGGCAGCCGGTTACGCCACCCGGCAGCACTGGCCCGTCGTCCTGGAGCCGGGACTCCTCGCCGCAGGCTGCGCCGGGGCGTTGCTGATCGGAGTGGTTGCTGGGCTCTACCCGTCGATGCGGGCGGCCGGGGTGATGCCGACCGAAGCCCTCGCCACCTGAGAAGGTCACCAACCGACGGCGGGGCATTCCGGTCAGCGCGCCGGATTTCTGCACCGAGATGTGGGCGTCCCGCAGTTCGGCGAAAGTGGTCGTCAGGAGACGTCGGCTCGTTGTTGTCCGCACTCTCGGAGAGTTCCTTCACGAGGGCGTGCGTTTTTCCGTGATGTCCGGTGCTAATCGGGTTTTCGTCAGTTCACATCACGCTCGTGTTCATTCGGCGACGTGCTGGGGATGCGGGCGGGTAGGGCGCTGACGAAGGGGTCATGACCAGCCACAAGCGCATGCGCCGATGCCGGCCGAGGTGGCCGTTCGCGTGTTCTCGAACCCTCTTGAATCACTGTCAATCCCCGTAGGAGTGCGCTAAGTTGGGGCTGTCGGTAAAACTTGCGAAACCTCATTGCGCTGAAGCATCGGGCACCTTCATGACGGGAGACAGCAGCACGTGGAAACCACTGGACCACGCACCGCCGAAAGCATTGCCGCGCACTTCCACGACGTCGATTCCTCTGCCGTCCCCGAGGATTTCATCGCCTATCTGCAGAAGATGGAGGAGAGCGAGAGCGGTCGTGCGGTGCGGGAGGCCACCTATCGCGCCGTGGAGGTCGCCGGGAGCAGGGGAGCGGACATCGGGTGCGGCGCCGGACGTGCCGTCGCGGATCTCGTGCGGCTCGGGAAGGACGCTGTCGGGGTCGACAGCAGTCAGGCCATGGTCGACGCGGCTCTGGCCCGGTTCCCGCACTGTCACGTGGTCAGGGGCAGTGCCTTCGAGTTGCCGTTCGAGGACGCTGAACTGTCGTGGTACCGGTCGGAGCGGACCTTCCTCCACTTCCCCGAGCCCGCCGTGGCGCTGTCCGAGGCCCGCAGGGTGTTGAGGCCGGGCGGGACGATCGTGCTCGCGGACCCCGATCTCGCGTCGCTGGTGGTGAGTTCGCGGATCCCGGAGACGACCGAGGTGGTCAAGGACGCGTTCTGCGCGGCCGTCCCGAATCCCCACGCCGGTACCCACAACGCCTACAGCCTCGCCGACGCCGGATTCACCGACATCTCCGTCGTTCCCGTCATGGCGAACCTGAACGACCACGCGTCCGCGTTCGGCGTGGTGCTGGAGCCGGCTCTGACGGCGGCTCTCACCCAGGGCGCTGTCAGTGAGGAGGCGGCGGCGCGGTGGAAGGACGACCTGGGCGATCTTTCCCGCCGGAACGCCTTCACCGCGACGGCGATCTTCTTCGTCACCACGGCCCGCCTGGCGTCGTAGGTCAGAGGACTCCGGTGGTCGGGTCGCCTGGGCGGTCCGACCACCCTCCTCAGTCGGCTGAGTGCGCACGAAGCCGTTGCCGGAGAAGGTTCTTGCGCACCTTGCCGGTCTCGTTGCGCGGCAGCTGGGGCAGGAGTTCCAGACGGGACGGCTGGCACCATTCGCTCATGCCGAGGCCGTCGAGCCAGTCGCGCAGGCCGTCGAGGGTGGGCGTCCGGACTCCCGGTACGACGACCGCGCAGGCGAGTTCGCCGCCGTGGCCGTCCGGGTAGCCGACCAGGGCGACGTCCCGCACGTCGGGGTGGTCCAGCAGCACCGACTCGACGTCGCTGACCGGGATCATGATGACGCCGATCCGGTCCTCGGCGCGGCCGTGCAGCCGGATGCCGCCGTGGCCGTCCGGCGCCGCCAGGTCACCGGTGTCGTACCAGCCGTCGTCGTGCTCGGCCAGCACGGTCAGCCGGCCGTCGTCGCGGCCCCAGGTGGCCAGGCACAGCGAAGGGCTGCGGACGTGGAGACGCCCGGGTCGCTCGTCGCTGATCGGGTGGTCGGCCCGCAGGTCCATCTCGTGGCCGGGGGCACCGCGCCCGATGGTGCGGCCGGCCAGTTCCGGGTGCTCTCCGGTGCGGGTGAAGGTGCTGGCGCCCTCCGTCATGCCCCAGCCCACGTCCAGCGGGATTCCGAACGTCTCGGTCACTCGCCTGAACAGCGGCTGCGGGACGACGGTGCCTCCCGCGCGGATGATCCGCACCGTGGGCAGTCGCTGCGACGTGCGTTCCATCGCGTCGATCAGGACGGACAGGAAGACCGGGACGATGACCATCCAGCTGACCTCGGCCTGGGCCAGGAAACCGATGACGGACTCCGGCTCCCAGCGGTCCGTCACGACCGCGCAGGCCCCGCGGTGCACCGGCATGAAGATGCCCATGTTGAGGCCGACGATGTGCGTCGCCGCGTTCGGTGAGTAGATGCGGCTGTCCTGGTCGATGCCGTCGGCGGCTGCCAGAGGGGCGTACCAGGCGTACGAGGTGTTGAGGGTGTGCAGGACGGCCTTCGGCTCGCCGGAGGTACCGGAGGTGAACAGCACCAGGGAGACCCGATCCGGGTCCACAACGGACGGATCCGGCAGGGTGCCGTGTTCCGTCTGCTCGAAGTACTCGCGGAAGTCGACGTCGCCGTCCGCGGTCCGTTCGCCGAGCACCACGCGGTGACGCAGTGCGGGCAGCCTGGGTGCCATCTCGGCCAGCGCCGCCGCGTGGTCGAAGTCGTCCCACCGGTCGACGGTCACGCAGACGACGGCCTCCAGCCGGCGGAGCATCCGTTCCAGCTCACGGGGGCGGAACGCGCACATGATCGGCGCCGCCACGGCCCCGAGCCGGGCGCAGGCCAGCACCAGCGGCCCGACCTGCCAGACGTTCGGCAGCTGCATCGCAACGACCTGACCGCTGCGCACCCCCAGCGCGTGCAGCGCGCCGGCGAAGCGGTCCACGTACTCGGCGTACTGCGCGTAGCTCAGCTCCAGGGTGCCCCGGCCGGCCTCCCGCACGAGAAGAGCGGGGGCGTTGGGAGTCTCGGCACGCCACCGCGCCAGGTCGTCCAGGATGGTGCCGGAGCGCCAGTGGCCGTCCTTGCGGTACTGCTCCACTGTGGTGGCGTCGGGGCGCAAGGTGGTGATCGGGTTCACGAGTTCCGCCTGTTCCGAGTTGTCGTTCAGAGTCCTGTGTAGCTGCGGTAGCGGAGCAGCACCCGATCCACCAGCGGGCCCGCAGCGCCGGTGTAGCGGGCCGGGTCGAGCAGGTCGTCCAGGTCGAGGCCCGCCAGCTCCGGCAGGGTGCGCAGGACCTCGCTGAACGTCGACCCCGGTGTGGTGGACGCCTTGGTGAGCAACGACTTGGCCCGGGCCTTGCCCAGCTCGGGGGTCAGGGCCACCGCCAGCCGTTCGGCGACGACGGCGCCGTGGCTCAGTTCGACGTTCGCCCGCATCCGGTCGGGGTGGACTTCCAGGCCTTCCGCCAGTTCCGCCGCGGTGAACGCCGCTCCGCCCGCCAGCCGCAGGGCCTCGCGCAGTGCCTGCCACTCGGTGTGCCACGCGCCGGCCGGACGCTCGTCCTCGGCGATCATCGACTGCGCCAGCACCAGTGCGAGGGCGGGGACCTGCCGGCCGGCGGACAGGATGAGCGTGGCCAGGACCGGGTTTCGCTTCTGCGGCATGGCGGAGGACGCGCCCCTGCCGTCGGCCGCGGGTTCGGTGACCTCGCCGATCTCGGTGCGGGAGAGCGTCTGCACGTCCACCGCGAACTTGCCCAGTGCCCCGGTGACGAAGCTGAGCACCGCGCCCAGATCCGCGATCGGGGTGCGCACGGTGTGCCACGGCAGCACGGGTTCGGCCAAGCCCAGTTCCTCGGCGAAGGGGGCGATCAACTCACACCCGTCCGGTGCCGGGCGGCCCGACTGAACGGCGAACTCGCCGTACGCGGCCAGGGTTCCCGCCGCGCCTCCCAGCGAGGCGGGCAGGCCCGCACACGCCACGGAACGGACCTTCGCCAGTGCGTCCAGCACCAGTTGCAGCCAGCCCGCCGCTTTCAGGCCGAACGTCGTGGGCACGGCGTGCTGGGTCAGCGTCCGGCCCGCGATCAGGGTGTCGCGGTGCTCCTCCGCCATCGCGGCCAGCGCCGCGGCCACCCGGCACAGGTCGCCGTCGATCTGGGCCAGCACCCGGCGGGCGATCAGCATCGCGGCGGAGTCGAGCACGTCCTGGCTGGTGGAGCCGCGGTGCACGGACTCGGCGGCCTCCGGGTCCACGGCGGCCACCAGCGCGGTGAACGCGGGGACCAGTGCCACCACGGGGTTCGCGGCCGCGCGGGCGGCCCTGGCCAGCGCGACGACGTCGAGACCGCCCGCCTCCGCGGCTTTGGTGATCACCAGGGCGTGCGCGACGGGAATCAGGCCCAGCCGGGCCTGGCTGCGGGCCAGCGCCGCCTCCACCTCCAGCATCGCGCTCAGCCACGCCTCGTCGCACGTGGCGGCTTCGACCGGCGTACCGGCCCACGTCGGGGCGAGCAGGCCGGAATCGGTGCGGCTCAAGCGTTCACGCTCCTGTGCTGGGAGTGGACGGTCAGCACTGCTCTGGCGATGGCGTCGGAGTCCTCCAGCGTCACCGAGCCGACGCCGGGACGGATGCCCGCCGCCGTCACCCAGTGCACGCCCTCGGTGGGCACGCCGAACGCGAACCTGGCCGGGTGCGCCAGACCCGCGCGGTCGAGCAGCCGGTACGGGCGTTCGGTCACGGCCAGGCCGCCGCTCTCGTAGCCGCCGACGCGGTAGGGCTGGGACTGGCCGGTGGTGAGCAGGTAGCGCAGCAACGGGTTGGCGCTGCGTCGCAGGTCGATGTCCGGCAGCCGGGCCTCGACGAGGGCGCGGCAGCGCACGGGCGGGCCGGGGACCGCCTCGGAATCCACCAGGAACACGCCTTCGGTGGTGTGGCGGCGGATCCGGATCCGCGGGCCGACCACGTGCAGCACGCCCGCCTCGGCCAGCGCGATCATCTCCTCGATCCGCCGCACCGGTGGGCCGATCGAGGTGAACGCGTTGAGCGGGTTGTACCACCCCTCCAGTTCGCGACGGTAGGAGTCGCCGCTGATCCCGCTGTGGTCCACCACGAGCCGGATCTCGTTGCGCAGATCCCGCAACACGTCCAGCGCCGACTTGAGCGGGCTGGACAGGTTGCCCAGCCGCGCTTCCCGCACGTCGTCGCGCAGGTGGTCGAGCAGCCAGTCGCGGAACTCGGCGCGGTCGGCGAACACCCGGTCGCCCTGCGGCCGCTCGATGCGGTCCCAGTCCCACCGCTCGGTGACCCCGTACTGGTCCAGCAGTCGCTCGTCGTCGTCCGGAATGCCTTGCACGAACGACTGGAGGAACGCCCGCGACGCCGTGTCGCCGCGCCCGGCCTTGACGACCAGGCTGTAGTAGACGGCGCGGACCTCTCGATCCACCAACGGCCACACGGCTTCGCGGAAACCGACCGGTTCGCCGGAGTCGGCGCGCTTGCGCAGGTTCGCGATGACCATCTCGGTGAGGAAGTACGGGTGGTGCCTGCCGTGCGCGCCCTTCTGGTTCTCGCCGCGCGCGTGGTACGGCATGCCGCGCCGGGAACCCGCGTACAGCACCGGTTCCCGGCCGGACGGGAGGTAGCGCAGACCTTCGGGGGTCTGCTCGAACGCGCCGCCACGGCCGACGGTGAGCAGTGCCAGGTAGTCGAAGAAGTTCAGGCCGACGCCACGGACCGCGACGGCCGTGCCGGGCGCGATTGGGCTCAGGTCGACGTCGGCGGGGTTGGCGGGCTCGATGTGACAGAGCCTGTGCCGCAACGCGAACCGGCGGTTCTCGTCCTGCTCGCGGCTGCGCGCGAGCGGACCGTGGCCGAGTGCCAGCACGACCGCGTCCATCCCGGTCAGGCGGGTGCCGTCGAGCAGCGTGACGGTTTGCCGCCCGTCGGCGTCGTCCAGGGCGACGGCAGTGCCGGTGTGCACGACCACGGTGATCGACTCCGGCGCGGTGGTGACCAGCCGGCGGAACACCCAGCGCAGGTACCGGCCGTAGAACGCCCTGGTCGGGTAGTCGTCCGGACCGAGCGCACCACCGGCCGTCCGCGCCCACTCGTAGAGGCTGGGACCCGGCACCACGGGCCCCTCGCACGGCACGCTGTCGTCGGTGAACAGGCTGACCTGCGAGGCGACCGTGTTCATGAGCAGATGACCGGACTGCCCGGTGCGCCACACCCCGCCCGGTCCCGGCGGGAACGGATCCACGACGTGCACCTCGACCGCGCGGCCGTCGGCGTTGGCGCAGATCCGTTCCAGCACTGAGGTTCCCCGCGGCCCGGCCCCGATCAGGCAGATCCGCAGAGCGCTCATCCGGAGGCCAGACCGCGGCGCCAGGACACCGTCGGCTTCCAGCCCAGTTCCGTGCGCGCCCGGTCCGTGCGCGCGCCGCGCATGGCGGTGAGCTGGTAGTTCGCGAACCACCCCAACGCCTTCTCGGCCACGTCGGACGGAATCGGGCGCGGCGGCGGGCCGCCGAGCAGACGCGCGTACTCGGGCAGCCAAGTTCCGCCCTCCGCCGGTTCGTCGTCGGCGATGTTGAACACGCCGGTGACATCACTGTCCACAGCGGACACAGCGGCCAGTGCGGCGTCCTGCACGTGCAGGAACGACGTCACTCCCGTGGCGGTCTCCGGGATCGGCACCTTGCCGTGGCCGATCGCGGCGCCGAACGGGCCGGCGGGGTCGTACTGCGTCTGCGGGCCGAACAGCGTGCCGTAGCGCAGGATCGTGCCCGCGATGTCCGGTGTGCCCAGCACCAGTCGTTCCATCTCGGCCACGGCCTGCACCGTCCTCGCCCACCCCGGATCCGGTGCGTCCAGGTACAGCGGCGCGTCCTCCGACAGGACGGGGTCGCCGAGCGGAGCCGTGGCGAAGGAAATGCTCTGCACCACCAGCTTCGCGGCCCCCGCCTCCCTGGCCGCCATGATCAGGTTCGCGGTGCCCTCGGTGCGCAGCCGCGCCGTGGTCTCGAACGCTTCCGCGCTCATCTGCCGCAACGCGGTCAGCTGGTGCACCACGACGTCCGGCCGGGCCGCGAGCAGCGCGCCGCGCACGGCCGTCGGGTCCAGCGCGTCCGCGACGACGGTGTCGTCGGCGGCCACGGCCTTCGACTCGTCCCGCACCAGCGCGGTCACGTGGTGGCCCCTGGCCCGCAGCAACGGGAGCAGCGCGGTCCCGATGAGTCCGGTGGCACCGGCGACGACGACCCTCAAGACTGGACTCCTTCTGGTTCGACACGGATCAGCATTCGGCACGCCGGGTCGCCGAAGCGCAGGCACCCGGTCGAGCAGTTCTCCGCGAGTGCCACGCCCAGTCCGTCCGACCACCCGGCGTGCACCTCGGTGCACGGGCACTCGTAGCCCTCGAGCGTTCCCGCCATCCGGACCATGGTGACCGCGAAGTTCTGCCGCATGACGACCTCGATCACGTCGTCGTCGAGCACCACCGCCTGGAGGTCCCGCAGCTCGCGCGGGAACGTCCGGTCGGCGCACATCTCGTAGCGCTGCCGCAGTTCCTCCATGTCCCGCGCGGGTTTCCCGCCGAACTGGCGCGCGACCTTCCTGCCGATGCTCGTCGCCACGAACCGCAGCGCCTCCGCGTTGATCTCGTTCGCGACGGCCGGTCCGAACCGCTTCGCCACGCCCTGGTACCAGCGGGCGTCGTGCAGCCACCACGAGCGGTAGACGTCCATCAGCTCCGCGCGGGTCGTGGTGTCCGGGTCGTTCATCGTGGTCATCTGATGCCCTCCGAGGAGATCCCGTCGTTCAGGGCAGAGAGGAATCGGACCTCTGCGGAGCAGGGTGGGTAGGAGTAGTTGTTTCGTTGCGAGAGCGAAGCTGTGTCACCCAGCCCGCACGGGTTCCATAGTGGACTGATATGTTTGTGGCTGTGGGTGGGCAGGTGAGGCGGGCGTTCAAGTTCCGTTTCTATCCGACTGAGGCGCAGGCGGCGGAGTTGTCGCGCACGTTCGGGTGTGTCCGCAAGGTGTATAACCTGGCGTTGCAGGCTCGCAGCGAGGCGTGGACGCAGCGTCGGGAACGGGTTGGCTACGAGGCCACGTCGGCGTTGCTGACCGCGTGGAAGCGCACCGAGGAGCTGGCGTTTCTGGCCGAGGTGTCGGCAGTGCCGTTGCAGCAGGCGTTGCGGCATCTGCAGACAGGGTTCACGAACTTCTTCGCCAAGCGTGCTCGGTTTCCGCGGTACAAGTCGCGGAAGAAGTCGCGCGCCAGCGCCGAGTACACGCGGTCGGCGTTCCGGTGGCGTGACGGGGTGCTGACGCTGGCGAAGATGGCCGAGCCGTTGGACATCCGCTGGTCGCGGCCGCTGCCCGAGGGGGAGACGCCCTCGACGGTGACCGTGTCGCGGGACGCGGCCGGGCGCTGGTTCGTGTCCCTGCTGTGTGAGGATCCGAGTGTGACGCCGTTGCCTGTCACGGATGCGGTGGTGGGCATCGATGTTGGCCTGGATCACCTGCTGGTGCTGTCGACCGGGGAGAAGATCGGCAACCCCCGGCACGAACGCCATGACCGGGAACGGCTGATCAAGGCGCAGCGGGCGTTGTGCCGCAAGCAGAAGGGCAGCAACAACCGGGACAAGGCCCGCGTCAAGGTCGCCCGTGTGCACGCCCGGATCGTCGACCGGCGCACGGATAATCTGCACAAGATCACTACTCGGCTCGTGCGTGATAACCAAACGCTCGTGATCGAGGATCTGGCCGTGTCGAACATGGTCGGCAACCACCGCTTGGCCCGTGCGATCAACGATGCGGGCTGGCGGCAGTTCCGGCAGCAGCTGGAGTACAAAGCGCGCTGGTACGGGCGGGACGTGGTCGTGGTGGATCGCTGGTTCCCGTCGTCCAAGCTGTGCTCCGCGTGCGGCACGCTCGCGACAGCGATGCCGCTGCACGTGCGCACGTGGACCTGCGGCTGTGGTGCGACCCACGACCGTGATGTGAACGCGGCACGCAACATTTTGGCCGCCGGGCTGGCGGTGTCGGTCTGTGGAGCCGGTGTAAGACCTCAACGGAAACCTCCGGGCGGGCTGTCGGCGACGAAGCAGAAAACCCTGCGGCGCGAGCCGTAGGAATCCCCCTCGTTCACGAGGGGGAGGAGTCAACCGCGTCCTCCGGCGAGCTGTTCGGTGAACCGCTCGCGCATGAGCCGCTTGAGCACCTTGCCGGTCGCGCCCTTGACCACGTCGGCCGCGTCCATCCGCAGTGCCCGCGTGACGGGTGGGAAACCCTTGGCACGCAACGCGTCGTTGGCCAGCTCCGTCCACTTGGCATCGTCCGGGCCACCGTCCGTGCTGCCTTCTGCGACTTGGAGGAGCGCGTACGCCTCCGCCACACCGTCGCCCTCCCAGTCCGCGCGCACGCCCTCCGGCGCCACGCCGACCACCGTGCAGTCGGCCAGGTCGGGGAGTTCGGCCAGCAGCAGCTCTTCGGTGCAGGTGCTGAAGACGATGCCCTCACTCGTCCGGATCGCGTCCGGCACGCGGTCGAGGTGGTAGAAGTTGCCCTCCTCGTCCCGCACGGCCAGGTCACCGGTCAGCCAGTAGCCGCCGAGCCGCATCCGGTAGAACGTCAGCGAGTCGTTCCAGTAGCCCGGCGTCAGCGTGGGAGAACGCAGGCCGAGCCTGCCGACGACCCCGGCGGGCAGCGGCTGCCCGTCCTCGGACAGCACGGCGGCCTCGGCGAAGCTGATCGGCTTGCCGACGCACCGGCCGTAGGTCGAACTTCCCGTCCGGTGGCCGATGTGGAACATCGAGTAACCGGCTTCCGACGAGCCGAGGCCGTCGGTGAACACCGAGCCCGGCACCCGGACGCGCTGGAAGTCCTCGTTCACGGTCACGTGGCTGCCCCGCGTGACCAGTTCGCGCACGTACGCCTCGTGGATCGCGTCGCCGCTGTTGTACCAGGCCTCCACGCTCTCCAGGTCGCGCGCGTCCAAGTCCTCGGCGACGATCTCGCCGTACGTCCCGGCGAACCCGAAAACGGTCGTGGGCCGGAACTCCTCGATCGCGTCCAGCACGTCGACACCGCGCTGACTGGACAACAGCAACACCGGTGAGCGCAGCAGGAAGCCGAACAACATCACCGACACCGCCGCGTTGTGCGAACCCGGCATCGCCACGAGCAGCCTGCCCATCGCGTCGCCGACCGACAGCTTCAGCCGGTACAACTGGGCGTACAGCAGGGTTTCGTGGGTGTGCGGCACGCCTTTCGGCATCCCCGTCGTGCCGGACGAGTGCGTGATGATGATCGGGTCGGTGGAGTGGTGCCGGTACGGGTAGTTCTCCGGCAGCGGTCCCGCCTCGGCGATGTCCGCCGCGGTGACCAGGAACCCGAGCTCCAGGTCGCCGTCGGCCAGAGTTCTGGCGTGCTCGGCGTCGGCCACCGCGCCGACCACGCGCTGGCGGCGGATGTACTCGCGGGCGATCTCGGGGCGCAGGTTGCCGTTCACCAGCGACGGGATCGCGCCCAACGACATCAGCGCCAGGTAGTTGACCGCGAACTCGGTGCTGGACCGGGTCTGGACGGCCACGATGTCACGTGGTTTCACCCCCTGGGCGTGGAACCACGACGCGTAGACCTCGACGGCGGCGTGCAGGTCGCCGAGCGTCAGCGCCGCCGGGTGGCTGCCGTCGGGCGCCTGCCACGTGCCGTCGGTCCGCAGGACCTCCTCGTCCAACGGACGGCCGTAGGCCTTCAACCGGTGGATCACGTTGCCCGCGCCGAGTGTCGCGTCCGCCAGCACCTGTGCGCGTTCCGCTTTGCTGATCATGGTGTTGGTCCTTCAGCCAGTCGTCGGAGGTCGTACCCGCCGGAGTCTTCGAACGAGGTGTCCCGGTCGACCAGCAGGGCGACCGCGAAGTCCTCGGTGGGCTGCGGAAGCCCCAGCTCCCGGCAGAACGCGGCGGTGCGGTCGCTGCCGGCCAGTTCGACACCGACGAGAAGAACCCTGTCCAGTTCCTCGTCGTCCAGCAGGACGTGCGCGGTGTCGAGCAGGGCGGAACCGAGTCCGGTCAGCGCGGACATCGCGATCAGCGGCCCGGTGATCCCGAACTCCTTGCTCACGTAGCCGAGGATCGCGTTCGCGGTGGCCTGCATGAACAGCAGCGGGTTGCTCACCTGCCCGCCGATCAGCAACCTGCTCGCCAGGTCCGTCGTGCCCGAGTCGCCGACCGTGCTGCCGACCAGCAGCGCGGTCCGCGTGCCGTCGCCCGGCCGTTCGGTCAGGCAGCGCCGGGCGACGTCGTGGATCAGCGGGTTGAACGAGGACTCCACGAACCCCGGTACGGGGTCCGCGCGGTTGGCGGTGATCATCTGCGCTCCAGCACGAGTGCGGTGTTGACCCCGCCGAACGCCGCGTTGAGGTTCAACGCGCGGCGCACGTCGGCGTCGCGGGCCACGTTGGGCACGTAGTCGAGGTCGCAGTCCGGGTCGGCCTCGGTGAAGTTGGCCGTCGGCGGCAGCACGCCGTCGGTGAGCGCCAGCAAGGTGATCACGAACTCCACGACCCCGGCGGCCTCCAGCATGTGCCCGGTCGTGCTCTTCGTGGAGCTGACCGGCACCTGGTCGGCCCGCGTGCCGAACACCCGGCGCAGGCCACGGGTCTCCGCGGGATCGTTGAACTTCGTGGCGGTGCCGTGCGCGTTCACGTAGTCGATGCGCAGCCCGTCCGGGTCGTCCGCGCGGCGCAGCGCCCGCCCGGCCGCGGCGGCGAGCCCGGCGCCGTCCGGGTGCGGCCGGGAGACGTGATAGGCGTCCGAGCCGGCGCCCCAGCCCACGACCGCGGCGAGCGGCCGTCCACCCCGGCGTCTCACCGCCTCCGCGGACTCCAGCACCACGGTCGCGACACCGTCGCCCAGCAGCATTCCGCCGCGGTCCGCGCTGAACGGCCGGACGAAGCCGTCGCGCGACATGGCCCGGCCCGAGTCGAACTTGGCGAAGACCTCCTCCTCCACGAGGTAGGCCCCGGCGCAGACGGCCGAGGACACCCTGCCGGACGCGATCAGCCCGCACGCGTGGATGATCGCCGCGGCCGAGGCGACGCACGCGTTGGTGAACGCCAGCCGCCGCCCGGAGGACGCGCCGATCCGCGCGGCGAGCAGGTCGGCCTGCCACGCGGGGACCGTGTCGGCAGCCTCGACGCCGGCCTCGCCGCGCCAGAACCGGGTCAGCACCGCGAAGTCACCCGACGTCCCGACCAGCACGGCGGTGTCGTCGCGCGCGGTGAACCCGGCCATCTCCACGGCTTCGTCGGTGCACTCGCCGAGCACGTCCCGCATCAGGTCGGGTTTGTCGGTCCCGGTGGTGGCGGCGAACGGCGTCCGGTACGGGCCGGTGTCGAACCGCGTGGTGGGCGCGAACGCCGGCACACCACCGAAAACGCCGCGGCGCAGCGCGTCCGCACCCCGGCCGAACGCCGTCCGCACCCCGAACCCGGTCACCACCACCTCACTCATCGCCGGAGTCACCCGCCTGCACCCGGCGGAGGTACTCGGTGATGCCGCGCAGCGATCCGAACTCGGCGAGGTGTTCGTCCGCCGGCTCGACCACCAGGTCGTACCTGGTGCCGAGCTGGTGCAGGAACCACACCAGCGCCAACGAGTCCAGCGCCAGCTCGGCGTCCTCGTCGAGGTCCGCCGGCAGTTCGGGGTAGATCTTCGGGTCGGAGAGCAGTTCCCGCACGACCGCGGTCGTGATCTCCACGCGCGTGGTCATGCCGTGGCGCCCCGCTCCACGGTGACGGCGGCCAGCTCGCCCAGCGTCATCGCGCTGAGCGGCTCGATGTCGGTCTCCGGGAACTGCACGTTGAACCGGCGTTCCAGGCGCATGGTCAGCTCGATCAGGCTCAGCGAGTCCAGGTCGATCCCGCCGCTGCCCAGAGGGCTCTCGCTGGTCATCTGGCCGGGCTCGATCGGGTGGTTCATCTCCTCCACGACCGTGGTGAGGATGAAGTCGCGGATCTCTTTCTCCAGCGTCGGCATGGGCCAACCCTTCTGCGTCGGGAAATCAGGACGGTTGGGAAACGGCTTCGCGCAGGGCCTGCGTGCGCCGGATCAACTTCCCGTTGGAGGTGCGGGGAAGTTCCGGCAGCACCCGGATCAGCCGCGGGACCTTGTAGGCGGCCAGCCGGTCGCGGCACCAGCCCGTCAGTTCCCCGGCGGCGGGACCGTCCTGGGCTGTGGCCACGTACGCCTCGATGGACTCGGCGTGGATCACCACCACGTCGGTGATCCGGGGATGCTGGCGCAGCACGGCCTCGACCTCGACCAGGTCGACCTTCAGCCCGCCGATCACCACCAGCGAGTCGCTGCGGCCGAGCAGCCGCACGGTCCCGTGCTCGTCCCGCTCGGCCCGGTCGTACGTCCGCAGCCAGCCGGCGGCGTATCTGTCCACATCGGACCCTCGCAGGTACGGGGTGCCGTCGGGCAGCTCCACCTCCAGCTCGCCGTGGTTGATCCGCACCACGATGCCCGGCGCGACCGGACCGACCGCCGGCCGGGAGGTTCCGCTGACGTCCATCGCGATCACACCGGTCTCGGTGGTGCCGTAGGAGTCGCCGAGACGGAAGCCGAAGCGTTCCAGGAACGCCTCGGCGAGCTCGTCGCTCATCAGCTCGCCACCGGACACCGCGGCCCGCAGGGAGGGCAGGGCGGGCGCGGACTTCGCCGTGGTCAGCAGTTCGTAGTGGAAGGGAGTGCCGAAGATGAGGTGCACGTCGTGTTCCTCGGCGGTGGAGAGCACGTCCCTGGCGGACAGTCGCCGGGTGAACACCACAGCCACGCCCGCCGCGAGCGAGTGCAACAGCCCGGCGATCAGCCCGAAGCTGTGCGCGGTCGAGCTCAGCAACAGCAGCCGTTCGCCGGTCCTGGGCATCCCGTCGATCCGGGTGAACCGCTCGACCTCCGCGGCCAGCGACGCCGGAGTCCGGCCGATCACCTTCGGTTGCCCGGTCGAGCCCGAGCTGAACTGGATCAGCCGGTGCTCGGTCGTCGCCCGCTCACCGTCGCGGTGGTGCTTGGTGACCACCTCGTAGGCGGGCTGGAACGCCATCGCGAACCGCCCGCCGGCCATGGCTCGGACGGTGAACTCCGGACGGCACAAGGAACGCAGCGCGTCGACTTCGGCGGGGGCGAGCCGGTGATCCACCAGCATCACCTGCGCGCCCAGCGACCACAGCGCGAACACCACCTCGACCTGGGTGCGGCTCGGCGGCACCTGCACCAGGACGGTCGAGCCGTCCCCGATGCCGAAACCACCGAACACCTTGGCTTCCTCGGCCACGGCCACGCGAACCTCGGCGCGGGACACGGCACGTCCGTCGTGCACCAGGTAGGGCAGCTCGCCGGGATGAGCGTCGAACAGCTCCTCGAGAAGGCCCCGCATCTCACTGCTCCTTGCAGAATTCGCCGATCGGGATGCCCACGTGCCGCTGGTCGGTCGCGAGGTAGCCGAGCAGCTCGTCGCCCTGCTGGAGCTCGGTGACGTTGCGGACCTTGCCGCCGGGACCGAGCAGGCGGACGTGCCAGTCGTCCTGCACGATCAGGCTGATCTCGACGCCGTCGACGGAGTGCGCGGTGATGCTGAGCAACGGGCGGGACTCCAGTTTGGACCGTCCGACCACGACCCTGCGGGTGCGTCCCTCGGAGTTGACCGCGAGGACCGTGCTGCCCGAACGCAGTTCGCTCAGGTAGTTGGTCCGGTTGTCCGGGCCGAGCACGTAGGAGTGCAGCGCGCCCGCGTTGACCCGGAACGGTCGGGTCGGCATGTACGGCAGCGGGTGGGTTTCGCTGCAGCTCAACAGGAATCCGGTCGAGAACGAGCCGACCAGGATGCCTTCGTCCTCCTCGAAGTGCGTGCAGGTGTCGACGCACACCCGGTCGCCGAGGCCGTGGTGCTCGATGCGGTCGACGACGAGCGTCGACAGCTCCAGCTTCGGGCTGGTCGTCTCCAGCATCCGGCTCAGCGCGAAGACCTCGGTCGCGTCCTTCGGCGCGAGCAGCACGCCCTCGGAGCCGCGCTCCAGCACGTCGACCACGATCGACGCCTCCTCGAGGTCGCCGCAGACCGTGAACAGCTTGCCGGGAGCGCGGTCGGCCGAGGCCAGCACGATCTCCAGCGGGATCTTCGTCGGGTCGGTGAACCGCACCACGCTGTAGGGCAGTGCGACGGCGGCGGCGCACGCCAGCTTGAGCGTGCGGTCGTCGTGCACGTCCACCCACGCCGCGACGTTCTCGCGGTCGCCTGCCGTCAGCACGAGCGCGTCCAGCTCGGCCTGGTCCGCGACCACGGTCGTGGTGATGCCGGTGAAGCTCTCGTCCGCGCCCACCAGCACGCTCGCGATGGTCGGGGGCAGGGTGGCCAGCACGGCGGGGTCGTCGGACACGATGCCGTGCAGCCGGGCGTGGATGGCGGCGTCCACGACGCCTTCGACGTGCTGCGGGGCCACGGTCCGGAGGTCGATCCAAGCGAGCGTCATCTGGCACCTGTCGTCATCGTCGGGATTCGGGAGAGGTCGGCCTGGTATGCCGCGGAATCCGACACCGTGGCGTGCGACCCGTGCACCACGGCGGCCAGCCGGGCCACCAGCGATGCCGGGTGGGAGGAGGTGAAGACCTTGCGGCCCACCGCGAGGCCCGCGCAGCCCGCCGCCATCACCTCGGTGGCGTAGGCGATCAGGTCGGAGCCGTCGACGGGTCCGCCCGCGGCGAGCACCGGGATCGGCGCGTTCAGCACGACCTCCGCCATCCGCCGCACGGGCAGGGTGACCGAGGTCTTCACCAGGTCCGCGCCGAGATCGGCGGCGATGTTGACGACGTGGGCGAGCAAGGTCGGGTCCTGCGGGTCGGCGATCCGCGGTCCGCGCGGGTAGATCATCGCGATCAGCGGCAGGCCCCAGGCTTCACACGCCGTCGCGACCGCGCCGAGGTCGGCGAGTTGGCGCTCCTCGGTGTCGGAACCGATGTTCACGTGCACGCTGACCGCGTCGGCGCCCAGCCGCAGCGCGTCCTCGGCCATGCCGACGAGGACCTTGGAGTTGGTGTCGGCGGCGTGGGCGGTGCCCGCACTGAGATGCACCACGAGAGCACAGGACGCCAGGATCTCCGGCGGCACCAGCCGTGCGCGTCCTTTGTGGACGATCAGCGCGTCCGCTCCTCCCTCCACCAGGCTTCGGAGCAGGTCGTGCCACCGGTCGTGCGGTACGACCGGACCGTCGGACACGCTGTGGTCCAGCGGGACGAAGAGGTGTCGCCCGTCGTGCGCCGAGGACAACCGGCGCATCCTGAATAGCTTTCCGGTATTCGTCATGCCGTCTGAACCTCCTTTGTGAAACTTGGTTCAGCGAAGGAAGTGAATGGGGAACGCTGAGTTGGAAGGCTAGTCACGGCCGCTGGCGCCGAACAAATAACTCTTGCCAATAACTCGGGAGTTATGTCGGTTCACGATAATCGAGACGATTTCGTTTGGGCTGTGTGGACGCATCGAGATCCGCCCATCCGGACGGATCTCGCACATGATGGAGCTCTAAGAACTTTCTCATTTTCTTCTGACAAATTGTGTGTCGTGTCCCGTGCTTCGTTGAAGAGCAGGAGGCCGTCTTGAACGAGCTGACGGATCCGGTGCGCCTGGTGGTGGCGTGCCACGGCGGGCGCGGCCACACGGGCAGGCTCGCCGCGGCGGTGCGGCAGGGAGCCCTGGACGTGACCGGCACCGATGTCGCGGTCGTCGAGGTGGACAAGATCACCTCTGAGCAGTGGTTCCAGCTGGACGACGCGGACGCCGTGATCTTCGGCGCGCCGACGTACATGGGATCCGCCTCGGCCGCGTTCCACCAGTTCGCGGAGGCCAGCAGTCGCCGCTGGCTGACTCGGCGCTGGCAGGACAAGCTGGCCGCGGGCTTCACGAACTCGGGGGCGAAGGCCGGTGACAAGTCAGGAACGCTCGCGTACTTCACGACCTTCGCCGCCCAGCACGGAATGGTCTGGATCAATCTGGGTCTGCGTTCCGGCTGGTGCTCCGCCAATGGCAGTGAGTACGACCTGAACCGGCTGGGCTTCTCGCACGGCGCCGCCGCGCAGTCCAATGTCGACGAAGAACCCGAACTGATGCACAAGGCGGATCTCGAGACCGCTGAATACCTGGGCAGAAGGGTCGCCACGTACGCGCGGGTCGTCGCCGCGGGCAAGAGGGCGCTGGCACGGTGAAAAGGATGCCGAGCTGCCGGAAGCCGGTGGGGGAAACCCAGGGAAGGCGCGGACGCGGACCGTCGTCGCCGACGCTGATCGCGAACTACCACCGGCACATCGCGCCGTCGCAGCCGGAAGCCGTTCGCGACCAGGCGGTGGACTCGGCGCAGGGCGCCAGGACCGCCGCGCCGCGCGAGCCGTGGCCGGCCGACGCCGCGAACCACGCGTTCCCGCGGGCGATGTACACCTCCTCGATCCGGGCCACGCTGCTGTCCCTGATCGGGGTCGCGTTCGTGATCAGATGTTTCCGGCTGGACAGGTGAGGGCGTCATGGAGTTGGGAATTCGGCATCTTCAGGTCGTCGTGGCGGTGGCCGAGGCGGGCAGCATCAGCCGGGCCGCGGCCTCGTTGCGGATCGCCCAGTCCGGGCTCACCGCGCAGCTCAGCCGGATCGAGCGGGAGTTCGGCGCGCCGCTGTTCCTCCGCCGTCCGCACGGGGTCGAGCCGACCGAACTGGGCACCCACGTGCTGCACGGCGCGCGGTTGGTGATCGGTCAGTTCGACGACCTGATCGCGACGGCCCGCACCCGTGCGCACGGCGGCGGGCCGGCGACGATCCGGCTGGGAGGCGTGGACAGCCCGTGGATCTCCACCGTCGCCGCGGCGTTGCGCGGTCTGCGGCCGGACCACGAGCAGATCACCTACGTGGAGGACGATTCCGGCGAGGTCGTGGACCTGGTGCGCACTTCGCGGCTCGACCTGGCGGTGATCACCGAGCATCCCGACGCACCGGCGCCGAAACCGCACGGGCTGATCTTCCGCGACCTCGGGGTCGAGCCGCTGCTGGTCGGCCTGCACGTCGACCACCCGGAGGCCGGCCGCGACAGGATCCGCCTGGCCCACCTCGCCGAGTACGACTGGATCGCACCGGCGGACAAGGCGGGCGGCCTGCGGCAGAGTCTGCGCACCGCGTGCGAGCGTGCCGGGTTCGTGCCGCGGTTCCGGCATTTCGGAGCCGACCACGGCACCGCGGCCACCATCGTCGGCTCCGGCACCACCGTCGGCCTGTTCCCGATGAGCTCGCCGCCCGTGCCCGACGTGGTGCTCCGCCCCCTCGCCGAGGAACCGCTCTGGTGCCGCACCGTGCTCGTCTGGCGGCCCGGCTCGCCGCTGGCCTCCGTCGCGACCGACGTCGTCACCATGGCCTCCGACGAGCGCTTCCGCACCCGCAAACCGTTCCTCGTCGTGGAACCCGATCCGGCCGGCTACCGCCGTGCGATGTGAACTCCCGTGGACCTGGTTCGCCGCGTCACCGAGACCGGCGCGAGGGAGGGCCACGTGATCGCCGGCGTCGCGGCGGGCAGGTCCACGGTGAACACCGCGCCGGCGCCAGGTCTGCCCTCGGCCGACACCGTGCCGTGGTGGGCTTCCACGATCTCGCGGACGAGCGACAGCCCGATGCCGAACCGCTGGCCGCGCCCTGCCGTGCCGCGGTTGAAGCGCTCGAACAGCGACCTCTCGTCCGCCTGGTCGAAGCCGATTCCGTTGTCGCGCACCGACAACCGAACCGTGGTCCGGGTCGGCGTCTCCAGGGTGACGACGATGGTGCCGTCCGCGGGCGTGTGGCCGATCGCGTTGTCCACCAACGCGGTGACCACCCGGCGCAACGCGGATGCTTCTCCTGGCACGAGGAACTGTCCTGGTGTCTGCCGGACCTCCAGCACCAGGCCCGTTTCGGAGGCTCGCGCGTCCTCTGCCGCGACCACCTCGTCCGCCAGTTCCGCCAGGTCCACCAGGGCGGACCGCGGCTGCTCGGCGGAGATCGCGGAGCGGAGGATGTCGTCGACCACGTCACCGAGTTGGCGGGTGCCGTTGACCAGCCGCCGCATCTCCTCGGCCAGGGCTTCCGGACACTTCATCCTGTCCACCTTGCGCGCCAGCAGCTGTGCCCTGGTGTGCAGCTGGGTCAGGGGCGCGCGCAGCTCGTGGCTCGCGTCGGCGACGAACCGCTGTTGCCGCGCCAGGGCTTCGTTGAGCGGCTTTATCGCCTGGTTGAAGAGGAAACGGCTCCCGGCGGGGACGACGACGACCACGGTCAGCGCGGACAGCAGCAGCGCCACGCTGAACGCGATCAGCAGGTTCTGCCTCTCCAGCAGGTGGAACCGCTCGTCCAGGACGACCTGCACGGACTCGTCGCCGCGCCGCTGCGTGAGGACGCGATAGCTCTGCCCGTCGATCTCGATCTGCTCGAACCGCGGCTCGCCGGCGTGGCGCAGGCTCTCGGACAACGGAAAGCCGTCGGGCAGTCCGGCGGTCTCGGCGACCACTCCATCGCGTTCGACGACCAGCCACGTGCACGCGGGTGGCTTCGAGATCGACGAGTGCTCCATCGCCCACATCAGGTCGTGGCGGGTGTCGTTCTCACGCATGTGCGCCGTGATGAGGTAGATGACGCACTCGATGACCAGCACGATCCCCGTGGCCAGCAGCGTCAGCCGTGCGGTGATCGACCAGCGGGTGCGGGTGAGCGCGGCCATCACACGACCCCGGCGCGGTAACCGAGACCGTGCACGGTGTGGATGACCTCGCGCCCCAGCTTGCGGCGCAGGTAGTGCACATACGTGTCCACGATGGACTCCGAGGTGGCTTCCGGGAACACCTGGGTGCGCAGGTCCGAGCGCCGGCGGATGACGTCGGGCGTGACGGCGAGGGTGCGGAGCAGGTCGCATTCGCGGGCGGACAGCTGGACCAGGCCTCTCTTCGAGGTCAGCACCTCGCGCTGGCGAGGGTCGAGGTACCCCTGGCCGAGAGGGAGCAGATCGGTGTGTTCCAGGTGTCTGCGGTGCAGGGCCCGCACCCTGGCGATCAGCTCGTCCAGGTCGAACGGCTTGCTGACGTAGTCGTCAGCGCCGGCGTTCAGCCCTCGCACCCGTTCGGAGACGTCACCGTGACCGGTCAGCATCAGGATCTTCGCGGTCACTCCCACCCGCCGCAGCCGGACCATGAGCTCCAGCCCGTCGATCGCGGGTAGTCCCCGGTCGAGCACGATGATGCCCGGCTTGCGGCTCAGCGCGAGGTGCAGTCCCTGTTGCCCGTCCAGGGCCACGTCGACCTCGTAGCCCTCGTCCGCGAACAGCTCGGCCAGCATCGCCGCCGTTTCCTGGTCGTCCTCGACGAGGAGCAGTCGGACCGGCTCCGGCGCCGGTGCAGGATTTGGCACCCGGATACTTTGTCAGCTTCGAGCCGAGCTTCACATCCCCAGTTCTGACTTAGTGTCGCAACGGAGACACGGAACGCGACGATCGGAGGGGCGATCTTCGGTGAGTTCCTGGGGGTCAGACCGGTGGTTCGGTGATCAGGGAGTTCGGGTGTCAAGGCGCGCATGTGGAGTAACGCGCGCTGGTCGCCGAGGTTCGACTTCGTGGAGGTCTGGGAGGTGAGCCGTGCCGACGACGGTGGTGGGGACGGCGCACGTTGGTGTCGATTTGCGCTGGGTTCGTCCGTTGTCGCGAGTCCGCTTCACGCTGATTTGTGCGGTAGGAGTCCTTCATGGACCACGCTGTCAGCGTCAGGGGTAGAGGATTTGTTGCGCCACAAGTGGTCCGGAGACGCGGCATGCGGCAGGCCCTGACGGGGTCAGGACCTTGCCGCGCCTGTGTTCACGCTTGCTGTTGGGCGCGAACGGTTTCACGGTCCGGGCTGGTCGCCGACGATGCGGTGCGTGGCCAGGTCCAGGCGTACCGCACGATGAGGGCGAGGAGGATCAGTTCCAGTGCGACGCCGAGGCCGTAGAAGTACCGCCAGGACTCGCCCAGCGCGTTGAACGCCGTGACGGGGACGTAGAGCGCGGCGACGGTGAGGTTGGTGATGCGGTTCGCCCTGGCGGGCAGCGTCATCGACAGCGCGACCATGAAGATCGGGACGGCCACGAGGGTCAGCGCCGTCGTCGAGAAGGTCTCGGAGAGGTCGAACTTGAAGACCTTGCCGTTGAGGATGTCCTGGACGACGCCGGGCGTGAAGAAGTTGAGAATGTCCACGTAGGCGTACAGGAACATGAAGCTGGTCCACGCTGCGGCGAGCTTGGCTCTCACCGGGATCCGCTGGTCTTCCAGCGTGGCGGGGTGACGTGTACTCATCGTGGGCTCCGTTGTCGTGGTGAAGATCGGTGGGTTCACGATCGCCGAGCCCGGCGGCGGGCACCCCGGTCCGGAGGCTGGGGTTCGCCTG
Organism: Lentzea aerocolonigenes; assembly: GCF_000974445.1. Lineage (GTDB taxonomy): Bacteria > Actinomycetota > Actinomycetes > Mycobacteriales > Pseudonocardiaceae > Lentzea > Lentzea aerocolonigenes. Next base: position 194,404 of record NZ_BBOJ01000022.1, on the reverse strand, counting down.
GCCGATGGCACGGTCTCCCTCCTGTTCTTTCGGCTGGTACGCCGGGGGACACCGATCCCTAGGCTGGAGCCGTGGTCACTGTCTGGCGCTCCATCTCGCGTGAGCCGCGGCCCGCTGACGCGCCACCCGTCGGCCGGCTCGACTGGCTGCTGGCAGCCGTGTTCGCGGCCGCCACCCTGGTCGAGGGCATCTCTCGGCCGGACTTGGCCTGGCAACCCCTCGTGACGGTCCTCGCCCTGACGCTGACGCCCGCGCTGCTCTGGCGGCGGGGGCGTCCTCTGGTGGCCGCCGTGGTCGGGTGGGGCGTTGTCGGGCTGCTCTCGGTCCTCCAGCTGGCTGCCGGCACCGGGGACCTCGGCCTCTACTCCACGATGGCCGTCCTGATCCTGCTCTACTCCCTGGTGCGGTGGGGCTCGGGACGGGAGATGGTCTGGGGGACGGCGTTCGTGACGGCCGTCGTCGCGCTGGGAATGTACGTCTCCTCCGCTGGCTGGGCCGACTTCTTCGGCGGGTGCGTCCTCTTGCTGTTGTTCGTGGCCCTCGCGGCGGTGTTCCGCTACCGGGCGGACCTCTGGCACCGCCAGCAGCGCGAGATCCGCAATCAGGAGCGGGTGGCGCTGGCGCGAGAGCTGCACGACACGGTCGCCCACCACGTGTCGGCCATCGCGGTGCAGGCGCAGGCCGGTGGTGTGCTCGCCGCCATCCAGCCCGAGAAGGCTGCCGAGGTCCTGGCCGCCATCGAGTCCGAAGCGTCGCGGACCCTGGCGGAGATGAGATCCATGGTGCGGGTGCTGCGGGAGGAGGAAGCCGTCGCCTACTCGCCGCAGCCGGGGGTGGCGGACCTGCCTGCTCTGGCGCGCGCCGACGCGACGCCCACCGTCGAGGTCTCGCTGCACGGTTCGCTGACCCGGCTGGCGCGACCCGTGGACGCCGCGCTGTACCGGCTCGCGCAGGAGTCGCTGACCAACGCCGTGCGGCACGCCCGGAGCGCCACCCGCGTCGGGATCGACGTGCGCCGGGAGGGTGACGCCGTCAGGCTGCGGGTCAGCGACGACGGGCAGACCGCTGCGGGGCCGGCTCCGGAGGCCGGGTTCGGCCTGCTGGGCATGGCCGAACGCGCCCAGCTCCTCGGCGGATCGCTTTCCGCGGGGCCGGGGTCCGACGGTGGCTGGGTGGTCGAGGCCGTGCTGCCGGTGGAGGTGGTGGCGTGAGCATCCGTGTTGTCGTGGCCGACGACCAGGACCTGGTCCGGGCCGGGCTGGTGATGATCCTCGGCGCGCAACCCGACATCGAGGTCGTGGGGGAGGCGGCGGACGGGCTCGCCGCGCTCGAACTGGCGACCCGGCTGCGTCCCGACGTCCTCCTCGTCGACATCCGGATGCCGGGGCTCGACGGCGTCGAGGTGACGCGGCGCCTGGCCGGAGCGGCCGTGACGGACCCGATGGCGGTCGTCGTGATCACCACCTTCGACCTCGACGAGTACGTCCTCGGCGCCCTGCGCGCCGGTGCCCGCGGCTTCCTGCTCAAGGACGCCGGTCCGGCGCTGCTCGTGCAGGCCGTCCACGCGGCGGCCAACGGGGACGCGCTGATCGCCCCCAACGTCACCAGCCGGTTGCTGGCGATCTTCGCCGACCAGGCGCCGACGGTACCGGTCCAGCCCGTCGACCCGCTCACCGAGCGCGAGGAGGAGGTGCTCGCGTTGGTGGCACGGGGCCGGACCAACGCCGAGATCGCCACCGAGCTCTTCGTCGGCCTGAGCACGGTCAAGTACCACGTCGCGTCGTTGATGGCCAAGCTCGGCGCACGCAACCGCGTCGAGATCGCGATGTGGGCGTACGACACCAGACGTGTGAGGGCCAACTAGCGGGTTCAGCTCGCAGCTGGTTGCGTTGGGCCGAATGAAGTCCTTTGTGGACTGACCGTGGCGTGCTGAACGTTCCGGCGCGGCGATCAGGTCAGCGGCGCGGCCGGAACTCGAGGATCTCCTGGACGCCGTCGCGCGTGACGACACAGGTCGACTCGGGCACCTCGCGCCAGGCGCCGTGCAGATCGCCCAGCGGCTCGGACACCACGAGCCGGGTGTCGGCGGAGAGCGAGTGCAGTGCGGGGTTGTCCGGGTACTGCTGTTGCAGCGTGGTGATGTCGGCGCTGTGGAACAGGCTGCGCGATCGGCCTTCGCTGGAGTAGCGGAAGGCCCAGGTGGTCTCGCCGTCGGTCGTGGCGACCGTCATCTGGAGCGGATGTCTCACACCGTGGTTCCTGCCGATCGCCTCGACGAAACCGACGGTGCGGGCCACCGCGGTGGGCGGGTCGTGCTCCAGGCCGAAGGTCAGCGCGAGGTGGAAGAGGATCTCCGAGTCGGTCGATCCCTCGATCTCGGCGTAGAGCGAGGGATCGACCACCAACGCGAGTTCCCTGCGCACCAAGGGGAACTCGGAGATGAGGCCGTTGTGCATCCACAGCCGGCGACCGTGCCGGAAGGGGTGGCAGTTCGTCTGCTGGATCGCGGTTCCGGTGGACGCGCGGATGTGCGCGAAGACGACACCCGCCGTGATCTGCGCCGCGAGCTCGCGCAGGTTGCGGTTGTTCCAGGCTGGTTCCGTGCTGAGGAACAGGCCCGGCGCCGGTGCGGTCGCGTACCAGCCGACGCCGAAGCCGTCACCGTTGGTCGTCTCCACTCCCAGCCGGGAGTGCTTGCTCTGCGCGACGAGCGAGTTCGCCGGAACGTAGAGGAGTTCCTCCAGCAGGACCGGGGAACCGGAGTACGCGAGCCATCGGCACATGCTTGGTCAGACCTCCCCGGCGGAACCGGTGGCTCCGGTTCACCTGCGACACAACAGCTTCGCGGCCGGCGGCACACCACCCGCCGCGGTGGAGCACCGGCGAGGTGCCTCATTCGCGGCGGGTGAAGCGGCCAGGACGTGGGCCGTTGGAGTCTGCGCGGGTGGACTCCAAGGCCTTGCGCAAAGCGCTCGTCCCCCTCGCCCTCGCCCAGTTCATCTGCAGCTTCGCCGGCTCCAACATGAACGTGATGATCAACGACATCAGCAGGGACCTGGACACCACCGTCCACGGCGTCCAGGTCGCGATCACGATCTTCCTGCTGGTCATGGCTGCGTTGATGATCCCCGGCGGCAAACTCACCGACCGGTACGGCCGCAAGCGGTGTCTCACCGCCGGCCTCGCGGTGTACGGGGCCGGCGCCGTGCTGAGCGCGCTCGCACCCGGTCTGCCGGTCCTCGTCCTCGGCAACTCGATCTTCGAGGGGGTCGGCACCGCGCTGCTGATCCCGCCCGTCTACATCCTGGCGACGATGCTGTTCAGCGGCGTCACCGCGCGAGCCCGCGCGTTCGGTGCGATCAACGGCATGGCAGGCATCGGCGCGGCCACCGGACCGCTGATCGGCGGGCTCATCACGACGGCACTGAGCTGGCGGGTCGCGTTCCTGTTCCAGGCGCTGGTGATCGTGGTGATCTTCGTGCTGAGCCGCAGGTACGTCCGGGATCCCGGGCCACCGGACCCGGCCCGTCCGTTCGACGTCCGCGGCGCCGTGCTGTCGTCGGCGGGGCTCGTCCTGGTCGTGTCCGGTGTGCTGGCGGCGGACGACAACCTTTGGCTGATGGCCGGGTTGCTCGTCGCCGGCTCTCTCACGCTGGTGTGGTTCTTCCACTCGGTGCGCGCCAAGGAACGCGCGGGCGTCGAGCCGTTGCTGTCGACCGCGTTGTTCCGCAGCCGCACCTCCAACCTCGGCCTGGTCACCCAGAACGTGCAGTGGCTCGTGCTCATGGGCATCTCGTTCGTGGTCTCGGCCTACCTCCAGGTGGTGCGCGGCTACAACGCGATCCAGACCGGCCTGATCCTCACGGCGGCGACGGTGGGCGTGCTGCTCGCGTCGTTGCTGGCCGAGCGCCTCGCGAAACGGCACACCCAGCGCACCCTCGTCCTGACCGGGTTCGGCGTCACGGTCGCCGGCATCGGGCTCTTCCTCGCCCTGCTCACCATCTCGTCGCAGGTGTGGACCTTCCTGCCGGGCCTCTTCCTGATCGGGCTCGGCATCGGCGCGATGCTGACACCGTCGGTGAACGTCGTGCAGTCGAGCTTCCCGGACGCCCTCCAGGGCGAGATCTCCGGCCTGTCCCGCAGCGTGTCGAACCTCGGCTCCTCACTCGGCGCCGCCATCGCGGGCACCATCCTCGTCGCCGACATCACCAGGACACCCGAACGCTCGTACGCGCTCGCGCTGATCGTGCTGGCGGTGATCGCACTGGGCGGCATGGTGGCGGCCGCGTTCCTGCCGCGGACCCAGCCGAGCCCTGTGCGGTGACCGTGCGTTCCACCCGCGGCGGATGAGGTGACCGAGGCCCGTGCGCCCCGACGATGAGGCAACTGATCGAGTCGAGGAGGGGTCGCATGGCCATCGGGCCGATCCAACTGATCGTGCTGGGCTTCACACACCCGGACTTCCGCGGTGAGGTGATCGCCGAACTGGAGAAGCTCCGCAAGACCGACTCCATCCGGGTGATCGACGCCATCGCCGTCCACAAGGACCCGCAGGGCAACATCGCGATCGAGCGCCTGAGCACCCTGTCGCCCGCGGAAGCGGTCGAGCTGGGCGGCAAGATCGGCGCGCTGATCGGTCTCGGCGCCGCGGGGGAGGCGGGCGCGGAGACCGGCGCGGTCGCGGGAGCCGAGTCGGCCGCGGAAAAAGGCGGCGTGCACCCGTTCGACGACGCGGACGCGTGGGACGTGCTCGCCGACATCCCGAACGACAGCGCGGCGGCGCTGCTGCTCATCGAGCACCACTGGGCCGTGCCGTTGCGCGACGCCGTCGCCCGTGCCGGGGGCTTCCGCATCTCCGACGGCTTCATCAGCCCCTTCGACCTGATCGCGATCGGGTTGGTGAACGCGGAGGAGGCCAGGCAACTGCACGACCTGGAAACAGCGGGATCGACTTCGTGAGGAGGCAGACGTGTTCGGATCACGCCGCGTGGCCCGCCGCACCGCACGACGCACGGCACGGCGAGCAGGGGGAGTTCCCGGGATGTTCGGAACACGCCGGGTAGTCCGGCGCACGGCTCGGCGAGTGGCCTGGCGCTGAAGACCTCCAGGACAGGCAAGACCTCTAGGACAGGGCCAGTCCGCGCAGCCGCACCCAGTCCAGCTCTGGCCGGTGCGACGGCACCCCGGGCCGGTGGCGCGGCACCCGCACGCGCAGCGCACCCGGCCTGACCACACACCGCACGGGAGCCGGCAGCGTGACCGCCTCGCCGTCCAGCCCGACCGGCAACGACGGTGTGTCCGCCGTGATGACGACCTCCGTCGCGGTCTGCTGGAACACGGCACTCGACCGCCGCCGGCCGCGCACCAGGCCGGCGGCTTCGGCAGCGTTGCGCACCGTCACCGCGAGCACGCCCAGCACGCCGCCGTCCAACCGCGGCCTGCGTCCCAGCCCGGCGAAGTCGCTCGACCCGTACGGGTTGTTGCTGACCAGCACCGCCTGCGCCCCGACGAGCCCGGCCTCGTCCGCCCGCACCCGCAGCACCGCCGCCCGCGGCCCCGTCAACAGGCCGGGCAACAGGTCGAGCGTCGTCCGGGTCTTGCCGTCGCGGTAGGCGGGGTTCCGCACAACCTCGGCGTACGCGCCGAACGACGCGTTGTTGACGAAGACGCGGTCCCCGGCCACACCGAGATCCACCCGCACCTCGACGCCGTCGCTGAGCGCGTCGAGACAGCGGCGGGGATCGTCCCGGTCCAGACCGAGGTCGAGTGCGAAGTGGTTGCGAGTGCCCGCGGAGACGACCATGAACGGCACCCCGCGTTGCGCCGCGATGCCCGCCACGATCGCCTGGGTGCCGTCACCCCCGGCCACTCCGAGCAGGTCGGCGCCGTTGTCGACGGCCCGATGGGCGAGCGCGGCGACGTCCTGCGGTCCGTCGAGCACGCAGACCTCCGCCCCGAGCCCCTGAGCCAGTTGTGCGAGACCGAACCGCTCGACCTTCCCACCGCCCGACCTCGGATTCATGATCAGGTACGGCCGCCGGGGAGGTGGCACCTCGAGTTCGGCCGGACGGTCCGGCCCACCGCTCGGAGCGAGCGCGCGCCGTCCACAAGCCAGCGCCGCCGACCACAGCAGGGCACACACCACGACCACCCACGCCAGGCGCGCCTGCACGTACAGGACGATCACGGTCAGCGGCGCGAGCAGCATCAGGATCCCCGCCAGCCAGCGCACCAGGCCGCGGTGGGTGATGAACCACCAGGTGGCCACGAGTGCGATGACCGTTCCCGCGCCACCGACCAGCACCAGCCCCACACCGGCGCGCAGCCCCGCCGCGACCAGCACGACCACGACGGCCGTTCCCGCCAGCACGAAGGCGAGCCGGGCCAGCAGTCGTCGTCCCGCAGGCACTGTCACATCGGTCACGGCAGCCTCCACAGTGGATTGTCCGTCCAGCCTGGCCGCACACGGCGCGGGCGGCCTCACCTCCGGCGGGTGAACGGGCCCGGCGGGCTCACCCGCGGCGGCGGAAGCACCGCGGCCGGCCCGGCACGATGATCGGGGCGGTGAAACCGTTGCGCATCAACAGAATTCTCTGCCCGGTGGCCACGGCACTGCTGGCTCTCACCGCCTGTGCGGCCCCTCGCCCCGTCGCCCACGTCAGCCCGGCACCGGCGACCACGGCCAGTCCCGCGCCGGCCGCGCTGCGTTCTGCTTCACGACACTTCCGCGCCCAGGTGCTCGCGCGTGTTCCCACCGACCGGGCCGACGCACGCGGCCTGGAACTGGTGGGGGATCTCCTGGTGGAGGACACGGGGCCGGTGATCCGCGCGGTGGCACCGCTCACCGGTGAGCTCCGAGCCCAGCGGAACGTGCCGCCGGGCAACGGAATCGCGCTCACCCCGGCCGGCCTGTGGCGCACCGGCGCAGGTGCCGCGGTGCTGCTGGATCCGCGGTCACTGGAGGAACGACGCCGTGTGACGATCGCGGACGAGAGCGGGGGACTGTGCTACGACGGGACGAACCTCGTCCAGTCGGACGGCACCACCAGACTGCTGCTGCGCGATCGCGACACCGCCGCGTTGATCCGCGAGCTGCGTGTCGTCACCCGCGAGTGGTCCACCGCACGGCTCGGCGAGCTCCACTGCGTGAACGTCGACGGCCGCCCGCAGGTGTGGGCGGCGGTCACCGGCACGGACTGGATGATCCGCGTGGACCTCGCCACCGGCGCCGTCGTCGCGGACGCCGACCTCACCGCCGTCACCGTCGCCGAAGTGCCGACGGGCCGCGACCAGGTGATCGGGGGCATCGCGGCGGTGCCGGACACGGCGGGGGACCTGTGGCTCACCGGCAGGCATTACCACCACCGCTACCGGATCGGGCTGCAGAGCCGGCCGTGACGCTCGCTGAATCGCGCGACCTATCCGTCCGAGCGCGGCCGGCGCAGTCCGGCCAGCACGAGGGTGATGACGCCGTCGGCCTCGGCCCGCCAAGCAGGGCGGTCGTGGGCCGCACCGATGCCGTGCAGCGCCATCATCACGGCACCGGCGTCCACGTCGTCGCGAACGGTGCCGTCCCGCACGGCGGTGGCCACCAGGTCGGTGACGGCCTGCTCCAGTGCCCGGCTGCCCTCGGCGAGGGCGCCTGAGCGGTCGGCCATGAGCGTGGCCAGCGTCCGGGCGAGGCCCTTGTGGGCAGCGGTGTGGTCGACCACGTCGCGCAGGAAGGTCGCCAGCGCCTCCGCCGCGGGCAGGGTGGCCTGCAGGTGGCGAGCGCGGTCGCACAGCGTGGCGACTTCCCCGCGGTAGACGGCCTCGGCCAGTGCCTCCCTGGTGGGGAAGTGGCGGTAGAGAGTGCCGGTGCCCACCCCCGCCAAGCGGGCGAAGTCGTCGAAGCGCAGGTCGAAGAAGTCTCCGGTCTCGAAGACCTCCCGTGCCGTGGCGAGCAGGGCCTCGCGCTTGCGCTGGGCGTCGGCCCGCAGCGGCTTGCCGGCTGTCATGCGCTCCCTCGCGTTGACAAGTGGAGATTACCTCCATATTTTTGAAGTGGAGATGACCTCCAGATCGATGGTACCCCGGCGAGGTGCGGCGTGAAGATCTTGATGTTCGGCCGAGGCGTGATCGCCACCATCTACGGCTGGACCCTGCACCAGGCCGGACACGACGTCGAGTTCTACGTCCGGCCGGGCCGCGCGGCGGCGTACGGGGACGCGGTGGACCTCGACCTGCTCGATGTGCGGCGCCGGGTGTGGTGGCGGCGCGTCGTCGAGAAGTGGCCGGTGCGCTACCGCGAGGCGCTGGAGCCGGACCACGACTTCGACCTGATCGTGCTCAGCGTGCCGCACCACCGCCTCGCGGAGGCAACGGTCTTCCTGGCCACGCGGGTCGGCCAGGCCACGGTGCTGGTTCTCGGCAACCTCTGGACCGAACCGCGGGCCGCGGCCGGCGCACTGCCGCTCGACCGGATCGCCTGGGGCTTCCCCCTGGCCGGTGGCGGCTTCGGCGCGGACGGCGTGCTCCGCGGGATGCTGCTGCCGTCGATCGTCTTCGGCACCCTCGGCGGGCCTCCGACCGACCGGGAGCGGGCCGTGCGCCAGGCGTTTCGCGGGGCCGGACTCCGGATCAAGGAGCAGCCCGACCTCCGCGGCTGGCTGTGGGTCCACTTCGCGTCGGATGCCGCCCTGTTCTCACAGGGTCTGCGGCTGGGCTCCCTGTCAGAGCTGGCCGGGGCGACGGGCGACCTGCGTGAGGCCCTGCTGGCGGGCCGGGAGCTGCTGCCGCTCCTCGCGGCGCGTGGCATCGACCTGCGACGCCACCGGGCAGGGGTGCTGCTGTTCCGGGCGCCGACCTGGCTGATGGCTCCCGCGCTCGCCTGGCTGACCGCTCACGTCAAGCCCCTGCGCGTGAGCATGGAGGCGCATTCCGACCCCGACGCCGAGGAGCCGCGCGAGATCTGCCGGGACACCCTCGCCGAAGCGCGACGGCTGGGCATCCCGGTACCACGACTGGAAGCCGCGGAACCGAACTTCGCCCGGGCTCCTTGATCCTCGACATGTTCATGTCGCTGAAACCAACGTGGTGCCCCAGCGACCTACTGTCAGTCCATCCTCGACGAGATTGATCCATTCATCGGAACGGCTGCCACCTCGTTGCCTGCGGCGCAAGGGCTGGCGGCCACTTGGTGGTGGCCGAAAGCGCAGGTGGGCAACACCCACCCCGGCGCGACGTCGCCGCTCGGCATGGTGTCCGCCTGCGCCTACTCCGGTGCCTACCCGACCGGATACGGCCTCTACCACAAGAACACCGAGGGTCAGCCGGAGGAGCTGTTCGACCGGCTGCAGGCGTCCGGGTTCACCCACTTCCAACAGTCCGGTACCGGTGCGATCCGCAAGTACTACAACTACGTGCGGGTGACCCCGATGGTGCAGCAGCTGGACGTCCTCGGTGAGGCCTGGCCGCTGCACGACGAGACCGCTGAAGCCGGGTACTACGCGGCCACGCTCGACACCGGCATCCGCTGTGAGGTCACCGTCGGCGCGAAGGTCGCCGTCCACCGGTACGCCTTCCCCGAGCACCGCAGCGCACGGGTCGTCGTCGACCTGTCCTGCGGCGGGCTGGCCATCGATCTCGGCCGCACCGTGCCGCTGCGGGCGCACGTGGAGAGCCTCGGCAACGGCCGCGCCCAGGGAACCGTGGTCGTCGAAGGCGTGCCGCTGTCGGTGTACATCAGGGTCGACAGTCCGGGCTGGCGGCAGATGCTCTGGCACGACCGCCGGCTGATCGAGGGTGGTACGCGGCTCGACTTCGACCGCATCAGGCAGACCACGTTGCGCCCGTTCGGGCTGCTCTACATGGGCCCCACCACCGCGGGGCAGAGCGTCGAGATCCAGATCGGGTTCTCGCTGCGCGGCTGTGAACAGGCGCGGGAGAACCTGCACCGCGAATGCGGCGAGGGGGCGCCGGCGTTCGACGTCGTCCGGGCGCAGACCAGGGCGCGGTGGCGCGACCACGTGGGCCGGGTGGAGGTCGAGGGCGGGTCACCCGCCAGGCGGCAGGTGTTCGCGACGGCCCTGTACCACTCCCTGATCAAGCCGTGCTTCGCCGACGACGAGAGCCCGTTCTGGCCGTCCTCGGGGCCCTTCGTGTTCGACATCTGCACGATGTGGGACATCTACAAGACCCAGCTGCCGTTGCTCATGGCCATCTGCCCGGACCGGGCGGTCGATCTCCTGGAGTCGCTGATCCGGGTGTGCGAGGAGGAAGGCAACTTCCCCATCGGGTATCGGATGGCCCGCGGCGCGGACAGGTTCTTCCGGCAGGCGAGCGCGCTGGTCCACACCGCGCTGGCCGACGCGCACACGCTCGGCCTCGGCGACCTGGACTGGACCTGGGCGCTGGTGCACATGTACGACGACCTGCGCCGGATGTACGGCGAGGACTTCTACGAGCACGGCGTCGTGCACCCGATCTCGCACACGCTCGACCTCGCCTACGCCTGCCACTGCACCGCCGGCGTCGCCAGGGCCCTCAACGACGTCCAGCTCGCCGACGACCTCGACGCGCGGAGCCGCCTGTGGTCCAACGCGTTCGACCCGGACACCGGGCTGCTCCTCGACTCGTCGTTCTACGAAGGCGGCAAGTGGAACTACTCGTTCCGGCTGCTGCACGACATGGCCGCGAGAATCGCGATGGTCGGCGGGAACGAAGCGTTCGTCAGCACCCTCGACGCGTTCTTCGGCTACGGCGCCCCGCGGGTGGCGCAGCCCGGTCAGCGTCCCGGCCCGTTGGAGATGGCGGCCGGCTACCTGCTGAACCGGTTCGAGGGCCTGAACAACGAACCGGACATGGAAGCGCCGTGGTCCTACCACTACGCGGCTCGGCCGGACCGCACCGCCGAGATCGTGCACGCGGCGCTGACCTGGCAGTTCGGCACCGGTCCCGGCGGCCTGCCGGGCAACGACGACTCGGGCGGGCTGAGCTCCTGGTACGTGTGGGCCTCGCTCGGCCTGTTCCCGGTCGCCGGGCAGAACCTGTTCCTAGTCAACGCGCCCGCCTTCAGCCGCGCCACGCTGCACCTCGGGGACCGCGAGTTCGTCATCGAGACCCGCGGACACCGCGAGACGTCCATCAGTTCCGACGGTCTGGAAGAGAACCCGCCGCCGCAGTACGTGCAGTCCGCCCAGCTGAACGGCACACCACTGGATGCGGCGCATCTGCGCGCCTCCGACGTCCACACCGGCGGCCGGCTGCTGCTCGAGCTCGGCCCTCACCCCTCGGAGTGGGGACGCAAGATCCTTCCGCCATCGGTGTCCGACCCGCCCGGAAAGGGGGCTCGCACATGAGCAGGCCAAGCCGCCGTCTCGTCATCGTGGTCCGGGCCGACCCGGTCATCTGCGGTCACTCCGGAGAAGCCCGCAACCTGGCCGAGGTCGCGCTCACCCGCGGCTTCGACGACGTCCGGCTGCTGACGTGGCCGATACCCCTGCTGCAGGCGGCAGGACTGCCGCTCAAGCCGCTGGACCGGATCATGCCCTACAGCGAGGGCATCACCGTGGAGCGGCCCGAGCCCGTCGGCGACTACCGGGTGCCCGACGGCCGGCACCTGGCCGGGCTGACGGGCCGCCTGGTCGAACTGCTGGCCGAGCCGGTGCCGACCACTTGCGTGTCGATGTACCTCGCTCCCCACGACGCCGTGGTGCGCGACGCCGTCGACGCGGCACGGGCCGTCGGCTACGCACCTGACGTCCACACCATCGCGAAGGCGGTCGGCTCGGACGTCACCAACGTGATTCGCTCGTGCCTGCGCGAGGGCCGGTTCGGGGCAGCCGTGGTCCTGTTCACCCGGTTCCTCGCCAACGACCAGGTGATCGCCGTGTCGGAGTACACCAGGCAGGAGATCATCGCCTGCGCCGAGGCCGTCGACGAGCACTGCGGCACCCGCTTCGCCCGCCAGTGCGTGCGCCGGATCTCGGTCAGCTACCCGCCGATCGACACGTCGGCCTACCTCGACCTCGATCCGGCGCTCGTCGACGTCGCCCTGAAGCGACGCGGCCTGGAACGCGACGGGTACGTGTTGTTCCTGTCCAGGGTGACCCGGGCCAAAGGCATCTACGACCTGGTGGACGCGTTCGCCCGCTGCCAGGCGCAGTCACGGCTGAAGCTCGTGATCGCCGGCAACGGCCCCGAACTGGAGCACCTCCAGGCGATCACCCGGCACAACGACCGGATCGTCTTCCTCACCGACGTCGAGGACGAGGAAAAGCCCCTGCTGATGAACGGCTGCGCCGTGTACGCGCTGCCCACCAAGCCCGAACCGGAGTTCGTCGAGACCTTCGGCATCGCGCTGACCGAGAAGATGCTCGCGGGTGGCGGGCCGGTGATCACGACCACCACCGGAGGCGTCGGCGAAGCGGTGGGCGGGACGGCCATCCTCGTCGAGGCCGGCAACGCCCACCACATCGCCGCCGCGATCGACCGGGTGGTCTTCGACATGTCAGCCGAGGAACGTCAACACATGGCGGACCGAGCACGCGAGCACGCCCTGTCCTTCGACCGTGTCCGGGTGTTCGACGGCCTCTTCGCCACGTCCGACCCGGCCGTCGCCCTGACGGGCTGACCCCGTGTGCCCCGTCAGTGGTGCAACGGGGCCCGCGGACCGAGGTAGAGGCCGCCGGTGACGTCGAGGACCTGGCCAGTGACCCACCTGCTGTCGGGCGTGGTGAAGAAGGCGACCGCGTCGGCGATGTCGGCCGCTTCGCCGACCCTGCCCAGAGCGACGATCCGGGTGACGCCCTCGGTCGCGCCGGGCACGTCGTCGAGCCAGGTGTTCATGTCGCTGCGGGTGATGCCGGGGGAGACGGTGTTCACGGTGATTCCCCTGTCTCCCAGGGTGTTCGCCAGCGATCGGCCCAGCGCGTTCAGCGCGCCCTTGGTCATGGCGTAGACCGCCTCGGGGATCGCGAACCAGGTGACCCCCGACGAGATGTTGATGATCCGGCCGCCATCACCCAGCAGTGGCAACGCTTTCTGGATGAGGAAGAACGGCGCGCGCACGTTCACCCGGAACACCCGGTCGAACTCGTCCTCCGTCGCGTCGATGCCGGGGCCGAACACCGCGGCGTTGTTCACGAGCACGTCCAGCGGCCGGCCGGCGAGGCCTTCCACCAGTCCGTCGATCAGCAGGCCGACGCCGTCGGGTCGCGCCAGATCGGCCTCGACCAGGAAGGCGTTGCCGCCGGCCGCCTCGATGGCGGCGACCGTCTCCAGTGCGGCGGCCTTGTTGGTGCCGTAGTGCACGGCCACGAGTGCTCCGTCCGCGGCGAGGCGTTCGGCGATGGCGCGGCCGATGCCGCGGGAGGCACCGGTCACCAGTGCTGTCTTGTTCATCTCGTCCCCTCGGTCCACCTCGTAAGGGAACGTTCCCTTACAACGAGGGTACGCTAGCGTGCGGCTGGAGCACCGAGCAAGAGGGAGAACAGCGATGCGCCGGACGGCGGCCGAGACCAGGGACCTCGTTCTCGACGTCGCCAGCCGCCTCTTCTACTGGCACGGCATCCGGGCGACGGGCGTGGACAAGATCGCGGCGGAAGCCGGGGTCTCGCCCAACGTGCTCTACCGCGCGTTCGCGACGAAGGACGACCTGGTCGCCGCTTACGTCGAGAGGTCGAGGGAACAGGCGGAGGCCCGCTTCGACGCGGCCGTCGCCGCAGCCGGTCCCGATCCGCGCGCGGGCGTTCTCGCCGTGTTCGACGCGCTCGCCGAGGACATCCGTCCCGAGGTGTTCCGGGGGTGCGTCTGCATGATGACGCTCGCGGAGTTCCCCGACGACGCACTACCCGCCCACCGGAGCGCGGTCGGCGCGAAGAAGTGGGTGCGGGAACGGTTCGGCGTGCTCGCGGAGCAGCTGGGCGTGGCGGAGCCCGAGGTGCTCGCCGACCAGTTGTCGATCATCTGGGAGGGCACGAACAGCACCGCGCAGGCGATGGGTGCGGACGGACCGCCGGCCAGCACACGTGCCCTGGTGACAGCGATCCTCGACCACCATGCACCCTGACCGTCACTCCAGAGCCAGCTTCGCCAGAAAGCCGATCGCGTCGTCGACCGGAGGCAGAGCAGAGATCTCGTCGGCCATCGCACGCGCAGCCTTCCGGTAGGACGGCTCGGTGAGCACGTCGGTCACGGCGGCCCGCACCTCCTCCGCCGTGGCAGGCGCCGTCTCTCCGCCGCCGACACCGATCCCCGCGCCGACGGCCGCCACCCGCTCGGCGTTGTCCGGCTGGTCCGCGAACTGCGGCACCACCACCATCGGCACCCCGGCCGCGAGGCCGCCGAGCACGGTTCCGGTGCCGCCGTGGCACACCATCGCCGCCGCGTGGGCGAGGACGTCCTGCTGCGGCACCCATTGCTCGACGTGCACGTTCGGCGGGAGCGCGGGCCAGGCTGACGGGTCGCCGCTGTCGCCGACCGTGGCCAGCACCCGCACCGGCAGGTCGGCGAGCGCCTCGACGACCGTGCGGAACGCGGCCGCTGCGAAGGGCACGCCCGCGGCCACCGTGCCGAACGTGGCGTAGACGAGCGGTGCGTCGTCGTTCGCCCACCAGCCGGGCAGCGGCGTGCCGGCGGCGGCGGGCACGCGGAAGCGGTGCACCTCCGGGCCTGCCTGCGTGCGCGGCACCTCGAGCGACGGCGGCAACAGGCTGAACGACGGCGCGCGGTGGAGGTTCTCGCCCTCCGGATCGCCGGGGAGACCCAGCGACTCGCGGTACGTCACGAGCGCCCGCGCGGCCAGCGGGAGGGTGAAGTCGACGAACTTGTCGAGCCCGATCAGCATCTGCACCTGCGGCACCCCGCGCAGCTCGGCGGCGATGGCCGAGCCCAGCTCACCGATCTCCCTCAGGACGACGTCCGGCCGCCACTCGTCCAGCGCGGCCAGCACGCCCGGCATGATCGACCGGGCGGCGAGCTCCGCGCCCAGCGTCACCATGGTCTCGTTGCGCTTCTCCGGTTCTGCCGCCAGGAACTTCGCGTGGAGCGAGGCCCGTTCGCCCGGATCGACGTCGGGGCACGGCCAGTGCCGGTGCCCGGCACGCTCGACCACCCCGGCGAACGACTCTGGCGCCGCGACCAGCACGTCGTGGCCGGCCTGCAGACAGGCGTCCGCGAATGGAACCATCGGACCGAAATGACCGTTGTTGGCAGTCGTCGCCAGCAGTACGCGCATGAAATCCCCCCGGACTCGCTCGAGCGAATACTGGCACAACCCTGGTCGATGGCGGACGAGATCCGCGGCGACGGCCGCCGAGCCGCGAAGCAGCTCGCCGTCTCATGTGGGACTTCCGGCGAAAACATCCCCGTTACATCTTGACTCGATTGATGTTATCGCTCACAGTCCAGTGGCGCGCTTAGTTGAACGGTCAATTGGCCACTGCGGCCCCGGTCCCTACATATTGCTGCCCTGAACGTATCCGCAAATTGTTAGCGCTAACACCATTCTGGTGGCTGCCCGTGCACGGGCGGGTCGCCCGCATCCGCGCGCCGTCTGGTTTCGGCGGTTCCCACATGACGAAAGGAAAAGCGCTATGTCGGTCGGGTTTGCGAGCACCGCGAGGTGGCGTCGTCGATGGCGGCAGGGGATGGCCGTCGCGGCGGCTGTCGCGTTCGTGGGCGGGATGCTCACCGCGGTCTCCACGTCGGCATCGGCCGCCACTGTGGACACAGCCGCCTGGTACGTGCTGGTGAACCGCAGCAGTGGCAAGGCTCTCGACGTCAACGGTGCGTCCACCGCGGACGGCGCCGGCCTCATCCAGTGGACGCGATCCAACGCCAACAACCAGCAGTTCCAGTTCGTGGACGCGGGCAGCGGCTACTACAAGCTGCGGGTGCGGCACTCCGGCAAGGTCGTGGACGTGCTGGGGGCTTCGACCGCCGACGGTGCCTCCGTGGTGCAGTGGAGCGACAACGGCGGCGCCAACCAGCAGTTCCGCCTCGCCGACTCCAGTGACGGGTACGTCCGGCTGCTCAACCGCAACAGCGGCAAGGCCGTCGAGGTGCAGGGCGCCTCGGCCGCCGACGGTGCCGCCGTGGTGCAGTGGAGCGACTGGAACGGCAACAACCAGCAGTGGCAGCTCGTCCGGGTCGATGGTGTCAGCAGCTCGTGCTCGCTGCCGTCGACGTACCGCTGGAGTTCGACGGGCGCGCTGGCGAACCCGAAGGCGGGCTGGGTGTCGCTCAAGGACTTCACCTCCGTCGTCCACAACGGCAAGAACCTCGTCTACGCCACGACGCACGACACCAAGGACGCCTGGCAGTCGACGGTCTTCAGTCCGTTCACGAACTGGTCCGACATGGCCGGCGCCACCCAGAGCTCGATGCCCTTCAACGCCGTCGCGCCGACGCTGTTCTACTTCGCTCCCAAGAACATCTGGGTGATGGCCTACCAGTGGGGCTGGCCGGACAGCTTCTCCTACCGCACCTCGAGCGACCCCACCAACCCCAACGGCTGGTCCGCGCAGCAGACGTTGTTCACGGGCACGCTGCCCGTCGGAGCCCCGATCGACCAGACGATCATCGCCGACGGCTCGAACGTGTACCTGTTCTTCGCCGACGACGAAGGCAACATCTACCGCGCCAGCATGCCCATCGGGAACTTCCCCGGCAGCTTCGGGTCGAGCTACACGAAGATCATGACCGACACCAAGGCCAACCTCTTCGAAGCGGTCGAGGTCTACAAGGTCAAGGACCAGAACCAGTACCTGATGATCGTCGAGGCGATGGGCTCCCGCGGACGCTACTTCCGCTCGTTCACCGCTACGAGCCTCAACGGCACGTGGACCCCGCAGGCCGCCACCGAGAGCAACCCGTTCGCGGGCAAGGCGAACAGTGGTGCCACGTGGACCAACGACATCAGCCACGGCGACCTGGTCCGCACCAACCCCGACCAGACCAAGACCATCGACCCCTGCAACCTCCAGTTCCTCTACCAGGGACGCGACCCCAGCTCCGACGGCATCGACTACGGCCTCCTGCCCTACAAGCCGGGAGTGCTGACGCTGCAACGCTAGTGGCGTGTCACGCGACGTTCGCGAGGTGACTCGCGCTCAGCAGGACGCCTCGCGGCACCGCCCCCACTCCCACCGCCGACCAGGCGGGGAAGTGGGGGCGGCACCGCGATGTGCCTGTCCGACCACGAATTCCCCCCGGCAACGTTGTCGCCGCCCTGATCAAGTCGGGCCTGGAGTGGGAGTCCACGAGTCCAGCGCCCTGCCGGGGTGGACCTTCACAGCACGCCGTGGTCCCGCGCGTACAACGCGGCCTGGGTGCGGTCGCGCAGGCCCAGGCGGCTCAGGATGCGGGAGATGTGGTTCTTCACCGTGCCCTCGCTCAGGAACAGCCGGCCGGCGATCTCCCGGTTCGTCGCGCCCGCCGCGATCAGGCGCAGCACCTCGGTCTCGCGGTCGGTGAGCACGCCGGTGGACCGCGGCTTCAGCGCCGCCGCCACGTGTCTGGCCGCCGCGTCGTCGAGCTGGGTCACGCCCGCGTGCGCCAGGCGGACCGCCTCCGCCAGCTCGGCCGCGGGCAGGTCCTTGAGCAGGTAGCCCGCCGCGCCCGCGCGCAACGCCTGCACCACGTACTCCTCGTCGTCGAACGTGGTCAGCATGACCACCCGGCAGCCGGGGGCGCGTTTCGCGAGCACCGCCATCGCGTCCACGCCGTCCATTCCCGGCATGCGCACGTCCATCAGCACCACGTCCGGGGACAGCGCGAGCGTCTGCTCGACCGCCTCCCGGCCGTCCGCCGCGGTTCCGATCACCTCGACGCCCGGCTGGATGTCCAGCAGGGACGCGATTCCTTCCCTCACCAGCCGCTGGTCGTCGACCACCAGCACGCGCACCGCCGTCACGGGACCGTCACCGTCACCGACGTGCCCGCGCCCGGCCGACTGTCCACAGTGAACTCGCCGCCGACCAGCGCGGCTCGTTCGCGCAGGCCCAGCAGGCCGTAGCCGGTGCGGCAGGCCGTGAGGTCGAAGCCCCGGCCGTCGTCGGTCACGACCAGGCGGGTGCCGGCCGCGCCGAACGTCACTGCGACCCGCACCGCCGTGGCGTGGCCGTGCCTGCGGGCGTTCGTGACCGCCTCCTGCGCGGCGCGGTGCAACGTGGTGACCGCGGCCTGGTCGAGGTCGGGTTCGTCGCCGTCGATCCGGACCGTGACCACGTCGTCCCGTTCTGCCAGTTCGGTGAGCGCGGCCCGCAGCGAGACCGGTGCCGCGCGCAGGGTTCCGACCGACGTGCGGACGTCCCGCAGCGCGCGGGCGGCCGACTCGCGGGCGTCGGTCAGCGCCTGCTCGGCGGCCCGCGGGTCGCGGTCGCGGAACGCGGTGGCCTTCTCCAGCTGGATCGCGATCGCCGTCAGGTGGTGGCCGAGGCCGTCGTGGATGTCGCGCGCCAGCCGGTTGCGCTCGGTCGCCGCCGACAGCTCCGCGACCTTGGTCGACGCACGGCGTTCCCTCGTCGCGACCTCCGCCATCGCGATCGCCAGCACGAGTCCCGTGCCGAACATCAGCAGGTCCGACAGGTACTCCGCGTCCCGGTACCAGTCCGGCACCCGCACGGCGAAGCCCGCGACGAGCAGCGCCAGGCACAGCCCGCCGAGGACCAGGCCCGCCTTCCTGCCGAACGTGAGGTACGCCGTGAACGGCACCAGCACGAACAGCACCCGCGACAACCCGGATTCGTCCAGCGCCGCCACCGCGAAGAACAACGCCAGCCGTGCCACGAGGAACGCCACCGGCGCACGGCCGAGCCGCCGCTCCACCTCGTCCAGCGCCGCGACCGCAGCGAGCCCGGCGACGAAGCCGGCGAGTCTCGCCCCGTCACCGTCGCCCAGTCCGGCGAGCGCGTAGTACAGCCCGGCCAGCAACACGATCCCGTAGACCGCACCGGAAACCCACGGCACGACGGGCCTGACGCTCGTCACACCGCCGAGGCTACGGCGCGTGCGGCGTCCGTGTCATGAGCCGGAAGGCACATGACCTCCGGCTGCCCGGTCCTGGCCGCGCGGCACTTCCGGCGTGATCACCCGCGCTCGTAGCGTCCGTCGCGAACCCGTTGTCGCACAAGGAGAATGCACATGACACTGGATGTTCTGGCGCGGTGGACCGGCGTGCTCGCCGGGCTGTGCATCAGCCTGCCCGCCGCGGTCGAGGTCGTCACGGGCGAGATCGCGGCCACGAGCTTCGTGCTCGGCATCGCACCCGCGTTGGCGCTCCCGCTGCTCACCGCGTTGCACCTGCGCCAGGGTGGTGGCGGGTTCGGGGCCCTGGCCTTCACCACGAACGTCATCGGGCTCGGCCTGTTCGGCGGCGCCGCGTTCACGCTCAACGTGGCGTTGTTCTACGTCGACGGTCCGGTGCTCGCCGGGCCGACGAGGTTCGCGTTGCTGGGCAGCGCGGTGGTGTTCGCCGTCGGTGCGGTGCTGTTCGGGATCGCGATGGTGAAGGCGCGCACGCATCCCGTGGTGCCCGCGGTGGCGTACGCGGTCGCACTGCCCGTGCTCGCGCTGGCGGCGCCGTTGCCGGACTCCTGGCTCACCAGCGCGATCCACGTCGTCGCGGGCGCGTCCGTCGCCTGGCTGGCCGCGGCGCTGCCCGCTGAATGACCGCCGTCAGTGCTTCTTGCCCCGGCCCGCCAGGCTCGTGACCGCGGAGATGGCGCTCCACACGACCACCCAGACCCGCCACGGCACGTGGGAGACGTCCCGGCGCGGTTTGGGCCGAGGCTCGCGGACCTCGACTTCGTTCTTCTTCTTCGCGGTCTTCGTCATGCGGTTATGCCTCCATGCGGGGCTCGTGGGCCTGAGCACCGAGCTCACGGCAGGTCCGTCCAGTGGCCAGGGGGTTACACGGGACGGAGCAGGTTCGAAACCTCGCGGTGCCGCTTCCAGGGGCGGTCATTTTCCCATGCGGCGGACCGATGCGCGAGTACCCAGGTCAGACGCACCCCGGTGGGTGTGAGTTGCCCCGGTCGGGATGTGCCGGCACCGGACCTGGGGTTGGTCCGGCCGATTCGCTGGGGGATCCGCGGCGCCGACCCCGCGCTCGTCACGGTCGCGTTCGACGGTGACCACCAGCTCTCCTGCGGACTGCGCGATGCCGCGGACGTGCGCGGCGACGTGCAGGGCTCCCAGATCACCCACTACGGCGGAGTGCGGACGGCTGACTGCCGTCAGCGGAGGTGTGAAGGAACGACGATTCCGACGCGTGGCCCGTCATGGTGTCCGATCCCAGCCGGCTCGTCCGGCACAAGCCGTACCTGTCGTTCCTCGCCCAGTACCTCGACTCGCCGACCGGGCTGATGAACGGCGGTGTCGAGTTGCCGCCTGCCGGTGAGGGCGCGTCGTTCGTTCCTGTGCCCCGACGCGGAACGAGTGGAGCCGGGCTCTCAGCGGTGCGCCCGGCTCCAGAGCACCGGCCACCCGCTGGCGCCCACCAGCGCGGCGGGCACCACCAGGCCGTGCTCGGCGATGTGCTCCCAGAACACGTCCACGGGGGCGCCGAGCTCCGCGGCGGCGGCCATCGCGGCTCGCCACGGACCGTCCTCATCGGACAGATCGCTGGCCGGAAAGCCCGGAACCGCCGTCTTTCGAGCTCCCGCCACCTGAACCGTGTCGTGGGAGCCCGCCGTGCAGGTGGTCGCGATCGCCAGCACGCACAGCAGTTCGGTCGACGGTCGGTGGGCGACGGACCGTGCCAGTGCGTCGTCGCCGACCAGTTCGCCC
Source organism: Lentzea aerocolonigenes (assembly GCF_000974445.1). Lineage (GTDB taxonomy): Bacteria > Actinomycetota > Actinomycetes > Mycobacteriales > Pseudonocardiaceae > Lentzea > Lentzea aerocolonigenes. Next base: position 173,632 of record NZ_BBOJ01000022.1, on the reverse strand, counting down.
ATCGCCGCGCGGATCGCCCGGGCCACCACGTCCATCGCGTGGGCCGGTGCGATCTCCGGCAGGCGGGCGAGCGCGCGCAACGTTCGCGGCAGCGGTGAGCCGTTCGTGAGGGCGCCGAGTCGTTCGTGCTCGCGCAGGCTCTCCACCGCCGCAGTGAGCGGGCGGACTCGGGTCGCCTGCCACAGTGCCTGGGCGCTCAGGCCCGAGTCGAGGGCGGTGCGGACCAGGTCGGTGTGGCCGGGCCGGCGCTTCAACGCGATCACCGCCGCGTCGGGTTCGAAGTCGGCCGGCCTACCCGGTCGTCCCAGTCCGCTCGCCAGCGCGGCATAAGTGCGCCGCGCGGACACGGCTGCGGTCGACGTCAGTTCTCGTTCGACCGCCTTCGTCAGTGCGGTGACGAGTTCGGACGGCAGGCGGGTTGCCACAGGACGGCGTCGCGCGCGCACCGGGGGCACGGGCACGAGCGGTTCCGGCTCGGGCGGTGCGGGGACCGGGATGCCGTCCACCCACCGCTTGATGTGCTTTTCCAGCGCGGGGGTGACGTCGTCGTTGAACCTGGCGCGCAGTTCGTAGACGTGCCAGCCACCGGTGTGCCGGCGGATGTCGAGGTTCGCGGCGACGCGGCCGTCGGCGGGGTCGCGCAACGCCATCAGCACGCACAGGCCGCGGCGCGCCTTGTCGGCGTACCAGGACTCGCCGATGCAATTGCCCATGTAGCTCGACCAGCCGGCGAGCTGCCTCGGCTCGTGGCCGAGTTCCACGGTCAGTCCTGCGACGACCTGTCCGTCCATTGCGGACAGTTCTGGCGGGATCGGGAAGGCGCCGACGCTGGCCTCCGCGACCACTGCGTCCGCGCTGACCCCGGCCGCCAGTTCTGCCCAGCTGCCGCAACGGGGTGGCGGGGTGGCACCGAACATCACGAGCTGCGCGACCGCGGCGGCCGCGAGCGGGACGGAGTCGGCGCGCGGCCTGCCCGGCTCCGGCCGCGGCGGCGCGTCGTAGGTCAGGTCCGGGTGGGGGCGTTCGTGGCGGACCTCGGCGGAGTCGCTGCCGTGGAACGGTGCCAGGGCGTCGGCGAGGTCGGCGAGCCAGAGCAGGTCGTGCGGCGCTTCCACTTCGGCCGGGTCCGCGGTGCCGATCCGTTGCGCCAGCGGCAGGTCCGGGCTGTCCGCGTGCACGTCGGACAGCGGCGGCTGTTCCCAGCTCCGCGGCGCCCGCACGTACCCCAGCGCTGTGCGCCACGGCCGCAGCGCCGCCACGTGCCACGGTTTGCAGGCGTCCCAGCAGTTCTGCAGCGGGTCGCCGAGCTCGCCGAGCAGCTGCGTCACGGTGTCGAAGACGACCACGCCGTAGTTGCGGGCCATGGCGACGCGGGTCTTCACCTGGTTCTCGGTCTTCGCGCTGATCGGCCGGTCCGGGCTCAGCGACTGCACCAGGTGGTGGACGTAGCAGCCGGGCCGCGCCGGGTGACTGTAGGCGCCTTCGGGACGGCGCGCGGCGTCGGCCCGCTGTTCCTCGGTGAGGCACTCGTCGGCCGCGACCAGCTCGGCGCGGTGCCTCTGCGCGGCGACCGCGATGCCTTCGTCGGACAACGTCCTGGCGAACCGCAGCAGCGCGGTCGCCGCGATCGCGTCGCGCAGCAGACGCTCGAGCTCCCACGAGGTCCAGTACGGCGGTGGACGCCAGCGGGCGGCCTCGGCGAGCGTCGGCGTCTCGCCGACGGACCACCTCAGCTGTTGCAGCACCGCCTCGTCGAAGTGGACGCGGTGGCGTTCGCGGAGCTTGTCCACCCGGTCCGCGCGGGTCTGCGTCGCGGCCCGTCGTGCCACGCGCTGCCGTGCGGCCAGCTCGGCGCACACGTGCTCCCACAGGCTGATGATCAACGACAGCCGGCGCGGCCGCTGGTAGCGCGACAGCACGCGGGACAGGTGGTCGGCGAGCGTGGACGCCGCACCGCGCGGGAACGGGTCGATGCCGTCCGGCGTGCGGAGGTCGAGCACGCGTTCCAGCTGCTCCGGCCCGAGGAGCTCCGACGCGGCCGAGGCCAGTTCCAGTGCCGCCCAGCGCCGTTCGCTGACGGCCGTGTTCGTGGCGGCGCCGACCCGCTTGGTCGCCGCCGGCCCGAACAGCGCCACCAGGACGGCGGTCCGGTCGCCCAGCCGGTGCGCGCCGTCGGCGCCGAGGACCCGCAGCGCGGCGAGCACCGCGTCCCGCCGGTCACCGCGGGCGCCGGCCAGCCGCGCCGAGGTGAAGCCGCCGCCGAGGTCGACGCCCGCGCCCGCCGCCTCCGGTCCGCCGGTGACCAGCAGGGCGAGCTGCCGGGTCGCCTCCACCGGGTCCGCGTCGGCCGGTCCCACGGCCACGGGCGACCCCGGCGGGTGCGCGCCGACCCGCGCCTCGGCGAGCCGGGGCGCGGCCGTACCGCCCGACGAGGGGAGCCAGCAGCTCAACCCCGGCCCGGCGGTCACCCCGAAAGCCAGCTGGATCGACATCGACACCATCATCGCGCACCCGCGCCACCGGTTTTGGGCGCTGCGAGGTGCCGTGAGCTGCGACTTCCCCGAGTCCACCGGGTAGTGTCCGCGCGGTGGGGAAGATCGTCCGCATCGGAGTGTTCTACGACGGCACGTGGTTCGCGTACCTGAGCGACTTCTACGCGACCGCGCACCGGCGGGCCGCGCGGATCTCGCTCGACGGTCTGCACGACGCGTTGCGCTGGTTCGTCCACGTGGAGACCGGCTGTCCGCTCGACGAGTGCGTGGTCGCGGAGGCGCACTACGCCCGCGGCCGCATCGACACCCCGGCCGTCTCGTTCGACGCGGCCCTGACCGCCGCCGGCATCACCCGGCACGACCTGCCTCTGCACGGTGGCAAGGAGAAGGGCGTCGACGTCCACCTCGCGCTGGAGGCGTGGGACCGCGCGGTCTCCGTGCCGTTGCAGTGGGTCGTGCTGCTCACCGGTGACGCCGACTTCGCCCCGCTCGTCACGAGGCTCACCGCGCGGGGCGTGCACGTGGTCGTGCCGGTCGTCGACGTGCGGACGATCGACAAGGCACCTGCCTGGACCCCGCGCACCGCGGCGCCGTTGCGGGCCGCGACACCGTTCACCCCCGGCTTCGACGCGCTGTTCGCCCCGGCCGACCAGCCGGACTACCCGTTGCGCAGCCCGTTCGTGCGCTCGTCGGAGGCCGTCGCCTCACCGGCCGGCTCGCCTCGCGGCCGCAGGCGGGGGACCGTGACGACCTGGAAGTCCGGGCAGTCGCACGGGTTCATCACCGACACCCGCGGCGGGTCGTGGTTCGTCTCCCGCGACGACCTGCCGGACGGGCTGACCCTGTTGCTGGCGGGCACGCCCGTGTCTTTCACCGGATCACCGGCTCCGATGCCGGGAAGGAAGTATCCGAGGGCCCAGTCGGTGCGCCTCGACGAGTTTCCACGGCCCTGACAAATCGGTTGCGGCTGGTGTCAGTGGAATGTCAGCGGCGGCCGAGATGCTTCCGGCGCAACATTGCTTCCCCTGCGTTAGCGCGGTTCTGACAGCGCCGATCGGGGGACGGCGTGCCATGTCGGATCCGCGGAAACGAAAAGGGCATAACGTGTTGAAGAAAACGATTTTCGTGGCATTGATGGGTGCGCTGGTGAGCGCGTCCTTCGGCGCCGGTGTCGCCAACGCGGCGACCGACCGCAACGGTACGTGCGAGTCGGGCGAGTTCTGCCTGTACTACAACAGCGACGAGGCGGGCTCGGTGTCCGACTTCGCCGACTCGGTCGCGGACTACGGCGACGACCAGCCGAGCTGCTACGAGTTCAAGGGCGCCGGCAACGGCAAGGGCCTGTGCGTGAAGAACAACGCCGCCTCCGTCTGGAACAAGACCACGAAGTCGGTCACGGTCTTCTACAACAGCAACTACGGTGGCGCGAAGCAGACGTTCGCTCCCGGCGCCAAGGGCAACCTGAAGGCCGAGCTCAAGAACGAGAACGCCTCGCACCGCATCGGCGACGCCGGTGGTGACCCGGACCCGAGCCCCGGCGCCCCGTACCCGGCTCCTGCCACCAACAACGAGCCGTCCCAGGCCGTTCGCGCGCCGCAGGCCTCCAAGCGCACCGCGTTCGTGCGCGGCCAGATCTCCTCGCTGACCGGTGAGCGCCAGTGCTACGTCGGCGACTACCGTCCTGGCGAGCCGTCGACCAGCAACCACAACACCGGCAACGCGCTGGACTGCACGATCTCCAACGCGATCGGCACCTACCCGACCGCCGCGCAGAAGGCCCAGGGCTGGAAGCTCGCCTACTGGCTGCAGAAGTACGCGGTCAAGCTCGACGTCCGGTACGTGATCTGGCAGGGCAAGATCTGGAGCGTCGCCCGCGCGTCCGAGGGCTGGCGCAACTACACCGCGGGCAGCGGTGTGACCGGCGGTCACTACGACCACGTCCACGTCTCGATGCAGAACCCCTACGGTGACTGACCGAAACGCGTGAACTGATTTGACCAGGTGGGCGGCGGCGACGCTGCCCACCTTTTCGGCGTCGAAATTTCGGTGCTCGCGGAAATGGCTCGCAAAGATCAGACTGCGTCTCATGCGACGAATAGCCGCAATCATCGGCACCGCTGTTCTCACGTTCACCGCAGTCCAGCCGACTGCTTTCGCCGGGCCTGTGGGGACCGGGTGGCAGGAACACACACCCGCGTGGAACCTCCAGATCCAGAGCCGCGGCGAGATCACGAGCTACTGATGTGCGGGCCAGTGCGCCGGGCTTCAGCCCGGTGGTGAAGGCCCGCGCGGGAGGCTGGCCACGGCCGAGTGTGCTCTGGGTCGGCCGCTTGGTGTACTGCCGCGGCACGCTGATCGGGGTGGCGTTGGCTGAGCCGGCGACGTGGGGGCCTGGCCGGAGGCGTTGTGTCCGTCAGTAGTGACGCACGATGTCGGGGGAATCTGGCCGTATCCGTTGGTAGGAGACGTCGTTGAAGTCGGCCGGGTCGGGTGCTGGTCGCTGAACATCTTGTGCCGGTACTTCGTCGCGAAACCAGGTGTGCGTGTGGCTCGATAGGGGATGCTTGCCGATACGAACACCCGCGAGAGCGGCCATTTGGGTCAATCCGATACGGTCCGGTTGTGCAGCTGCGGTACAACTTCCGCGTCTATCCGGAGCCCAGTCAGCGGGACGCGCTGGCGCGGGCGTTCGGGTGTGCGCGGGTGGTGTTCAACGACGCGCTGCGCGCACGCCGGACCGCCCATGAGCACGGTGAGCCGTACCCCTCGGACGGTGAATTGTCCAAGCGGGTCATCACGCTGGCGAAGGCGACGCCGGAGCGGGCGTGGCTGGGTGAGGTGTCGGCGGTGGTGTTGCAGCAGTCGCTGGCGGATCTGAACACCGCGTACCGCAACTTCTTCGCCTCGGTCACGGGCACCCGCAAGGGCCGCAAGGTCGCCCCGCCGCGGTTGCGGTCCCGCAAGGACAACCGGCAGGCCATCCGGTTCACCCGCAACGCCCGGTTCACAGTGCTGGGCAACGGACGCCTGCGGCTGCCGAAGATCGGCGACCTTCCCGTGCGCTGGTCGCGTCAGCTGCCCGCCGAGCCGTCCTCGGTGACGATCGTCAAGGACGCGGCAGGCCGGTACTTCGCCTCCTTCGTCGTCACGACGAAGGAGGACGAGACGGTGCCGGCGGCTGGGTCGGAGGTCGGTATCGACCTGGGCTTGACGCATTTCGCGGTGCTCTCGGACGGCACGAAGGTGGCCGCGCCGAGGTTCCTGCGGCAGGCGGCGCGCAGGCTGGCGCGGTTGCAGAAAGCAGTGAGCCGCAAGGTCAAGGGCTCCAACAACCGCAAGAGGGCTTTCGTGAAGGTCGCCCGCGCGCATGCGCGGGTGGTCGATACGCGGCGGGACTGGCAGCACAAGCTGTCCACGGCGATCATCCGCGACAACCAAGCGGTGTACGTCGAGGATCTGTGCGTGGCTGGTCTCGGCCGCACGAGGCTGGCGAAGTCCGTGCACGACGCCGGGTGGTCCGGTTTCACCGGCATGCTGGAGTACAAGGCGGCGAGGTACGGGCGCGTGTTCGCCCGGATCGACCGGTTCACGCCCACGTCGCAGACGTGCTCGGAGTGCGGGCGGATCGACGGGCCGAAGCCGCTGTCCGTGCGGTGGTGGACGTGCCTGTGCGGCGCGACTCATGACCGGGACGTCAATGCCGCCAGGAACGTGTTGGCCGCCGGGCAGGCGGACAACTCAAACGACCGTGGAGCGCGGGTAAGACCAGCACGTGTGCCGGCATCGCGCCGTGAAGCGGTAACCCACCCGGACGCCGCGCGGTCCACGCGCAGCGTGGAGGGAATCTCCGTCGTCCTTCAGGACGGAGAGGATGTCAAATCAACGGCAAGCTCGTGCACACGAACAACGGCCCCAAGGGCGACCACTACTTCAAGTACGGCGTCTACGGCACGCTGAAGACCGCGAGCGCCGAACACCAGTGGCGCAACGTGCACTTCTACCGGAAGTAGCTACCCGACCGGCTGGCGGCGCACCATCTCGGTGATCCAGACCGGCGCGAACGGCGACGTGCAGTTCGGCGGCGTCGGGTAGTCCTTCAGCACTTCCAGGCGCTCGCCGATGCCGATCGCACGGGCCCGCAGCGAGGGGTGGGAGATCCCGATCTGCGCCAGGCAGTGGTTCATCGCCCACTGCAGGCGTTCCGGGGCGTCCTTCATCTCCTTCTCGATGACGTCGAGCAGTCCGGCGAGGTCGAGCCCCTCCGGACCGCGGGCCACAAGGTCCGCGGTCAGGGCCCAGCCGGCGCTCGCGACGACGGGATCGGCGTCGGCGAACCAGCTGACGCGCAGGTCTTCGGCGTGCGGGCTCTTCTTCACGACGTAGTTCACGAGCCAGTCGTGCACCTTGGGCCGCCGCGCCTCGCGCAGCATGGCGTCGAGCTCGTCGCGGGAGAAGGCCTTGGGGCGGCAGATCAGCAACGCCAGCAGCCGGGCGGCGGTGTCACCGGTCCGCCACAGCTCCACCGACAGTTCCTGCTGCGTCTTCAGCCTTTTGGCGACGGCACGCAGCTTGCCGAGGTTCACGCCGTGGTCGTCGCCGTGCTTCTCGTTGACGGCGCGCGCCTTCGGGTCCTCCAGTGCGGCCAGCTCCGCCATGACCTCGGCCACCGTCACGTCAGACCTCCCGTTCGTCGTCGGTGACAGCCTACGAGTTGAGCGCGGCGATCACCGGGCACTGCTCTCGCACGCCGTTCGCGGCGACGTCGAGCAACGCCAGCCGAACCCGGTCGAGGTCGCGCTGCCGTTGCTCGATCTCGGCGACCTTCTCCGCGATGACGTCACCCAGGTCGTCGAGCTCGGGCGCGTCGGAGAGGTCCAGGATCTGCTCGACCTCGGTGAGGGTGAAGCCGAGGCGTTGGGCGCGGCGGATGAACTTCAGGCGCCGCAACGCTTCCTGGTCGTAGTGGCGGTAGCCGCCGCCGGTGCGGGCGGTCGGGTTCACCAGCCCGCGCCGCTCGTAGAAGCGGACGGTGCTGATGCCCACCCCGGCGGCGCGGGCCAGTTCGGATATGCGCACCACCGGAAACTACCTCCGCACCAGCGCGCGCAGCTGGGCCGCGCCCCAGAACAGCTCCAGCACCAGGAACACCGCCAGGACCGGCGTCTGCCCGTGCCACAACGCCCACACGAACCACAGGCTGAACAGCGCCCGACCGGCGGTGTCGATGCCGATGAGCAACGGTTCGGGGCGACGCCACCGCGCGATCGACCACATCACCACCACCGTGCCGAACAACGTGGCGAAGAGCAGGGACATCACGTCGGGCAGGGGAGCGCCGATCAGGTCGAGCATCAGCGTGGCGGTCCACGGCGTGAGGAACGCGGCGCTCGCCACGAGGTCGTAAAGGGCGCCCGCTCGGCCCCATCGGGTCACTGAGGTCTGCATGGCGATCACGATGGACCCTGCACGTTGGTGCAAGGTCAAGCCCGGTTTCCCGATCTACGATGGGTCGCGTGCCCGGCCAGATCGTCCGTCACGCCGACCAGATCGAGGCCGTACGCGTGCGGTTCGCGGCCGTCCACCGGGCGAGCGCGGTCGTCGTCGGCGACGAGACCGTGTACGGGCGGCTGTGCCGGTGGGTCGTCGACGCCGTGCTGGAGAAGCACGCGAGGCAGGACGAGCTGGTCGCCTACGTCGAGGAGAACCTGCGCCTGATCGTGACCGGGTTGTGCGACCTCGCCGGGGAGAGGCGTCCGGTGCCGGACCCCGTGCGCGAAGCCGCCCTGCCCTCGCTCGTCGCACCGGCCGAGCCGCTCGCACTCGGGGCGATGGAGCGGATCGGGCCGCTCAAGGAGGTGCTGGACGAGCTCACCGGACTGCCGGAGGTCATCGCGGCACATGCCGTGACCTGGTACAACATCGCGGTCGAGCAGCGGGACATGGCTGCGGAACTCGAGGCCTTCATCGCGTCCGACGTGCCGGGCTGGGACGGTGCCGGTGAGCACCTGCGGTTGATGGGGCACAACATCGAGGCGATCAGAGGGCTGAGCTCGGTCTCCGCGGGTTTCGCGGAGATCGTCCAGAGTGTCGGGGTGCTGGTCGCGCAGACCCGGCGGCTCGTGCGGGAGCTGGTGATCGGCCTGGTCGTCGCCCCGACGGACGCGACGCTGTGGTGGCTGGCGTGCCGGATCGCGGTGTACGGGGTGGCGTTGAACGCCACCCTGACGCACATCGAGGACCGGCTGAACGGTTAGGCGGTCGCGGCACGCCGGGCGGCGCGGCGGCGGGCGATGGCCGGCAGGAACCACATGTAGACGCCGGTGCCCATGAGCACGAACAACGGCAGCAGCGGCACGTACGACACCCACACCACGGAGTTGTCCACGGTCAGCGCGACCGCCGTGAACACGACGGTGGCCATGAAGACCATGCTGACCACGCGGTGGAACTGACGGATCCCCTTGGTGCTGCTCATCTTTCCTGTCCTTCCGGTTGTTCGCTGGCGTTGGGGACAACGGTAGGAGCGGGAGGCTCGGCCGTGCTTCTCGATTCCTGACCGGTACTGTGCTGCGCCATGCAGTTCCAGTCCCCGGTGCTGGTGGGCCGGAGCGAGGAGACCTCAGCGCTGCGGGCCGCGGTGGCACGGGCCGAGCAGCGTCGCGGTGGCGCGGTGTTCCTGGTGGGGGAGCCGGGGATCGGCAAGTCGCGGCTGGCGTCCGAGCTCGCCGCGCACGTCGCGGACCGCGGGTTCCGCGTGCTCAGGGGCCGGGCGAGTCGCGCGGTGCCGTTGCGGGCGCTGTGCGAGGCGGTGCTCTCGGCGTTCCGCAAGGCTCCGGACGAGCGGCAGCTCGGCGCGTACCTGCCCGTGGTGCTGAGGATGACCCCGGACGCGCCCGCCGGGGTGCCTGATCCGGCCGTGGTCAGGGCCGAAGCGGTGCTGCGGCTGTTCACCGCCGAGAAAACCGTTGTGGTGCTTGAGGATCTGCACGACGCGGACGGCGAGACGCTCGCGATCGTGGACTACCTGCTCGACAACCTCGCGGGCGAACCCGTCCTGCTCCTGGGCACGCTGCGGCCGCATCCCGATGGCGCGCAACGGCTCGCGGACTCGGCCGTCGCGCGCAGGGTCGCGTCCGCGTTGCGGCTCACCGGACTGCGGGACTCCGAGGTCGCCGAACTGGCCCGCCACCTGCTCGGCGAGCCGCCGCCCGCCGACGTGCTGGCCCAGCTCACCAAGATCGCCGACGGCGTGCCGTTCGTCGTGGAGGAGCTGCTCAACGGTGACCTCCGGGCCGTGCCTCCCACCGTCGCGGCGGCCACCCTCCACCGGGTCGACGCGCTGGGCCCCGAGTGCGTCGCGCTGCTGGAAGCCGCCGCGATCTTCGGACCGGTGTTCCCGCTCGACGTCGTGGCGGAGGTCGCGGAGGTCGCGGACGCGACGAAGCTGTTGCAGGAGGCCGAACGCGCGCAGCTCGTCCACGGCGACAGGTTCCGGCACGCGCTGACCGCCGACGCGATCAGAGGCCGGATGACGCCGACGGCACGTGCGTCGCTCGCCGGAAAGGCCGCGCGAACCACGGAAGTGTTGCGCCCCACCGAACTGGAGCTCGTCGCCGAGCTGTGGGAGGCAGCCGGCGACACCGCCAGGGCCGTGCACTCCCTGGTGCGCGCCGGAAAGCACGCCGCTGCTCTCGGCCGGTTCGAGACCGCCGTCGAGCTGCTCGAACGCGGCCAGGCGATGACCGGCGACCCGGACCTCACCGCGGACCTGCTCGACGCGCTCGCCACCGTGCTCCCGCTGGCCGCGGTCGTCGTGCCCGCGGACAACGGCGCCCGTGCTTTCGCGCTGGGAGAACGACTCCAGCAGGCGCTCACCGCGGCCGGTGCCGAGCCGGCACGCCGGGCGGCGGTCCGTCTCGCCCAGGCCCGCGTCGCGGCCGTCGCCGGTCAGTGGGAACGCGGGCTCGACCTGATCGCGTCGGCCGTGGAGACCGATGCGGCCGTCGACGTCGTCAAGGCGACGTTGCTGTTCGGGCTCAACCAGCTCGACCTCCTGCCCAAGGCGCGTGAGCTCGCCGAACGCGCGGCCGCCACCGGCACCCCGGAGATCGTCTGCGAGGCCCTGGAAGTGCTCACCCGGTGCACGCGAGGGCAGGACCTGGCCGAGGCGCGGCAGCACGTCCGGCGCTGGCAGCAGGTGGCCGAACAGCACGGCCTCGCCGCCTGGCGGCTGCGCGCGTTGCTGGAGCTGGGCGTCGCGGACAAGTACCTGTCGATCGACGTCACGACGCTGCTGGCCGCCAGACGGGCGGCGCTCGACGCCGGTGCGATCGTCATCCTCATCGCCGCCGACCTGCACCTGGCGTCGACGTACCTGGTCCGCGGGGAGTACGACGAGGCCGCCCGGTGCGGTGCCAGTGCCGCCGAAGCGGCCGGGAAGCTGGGCCTGGACGCGTTGCAGCTGCTCGCGGTGGCCGTCGAGGCGGGCATCGCCGCGATGCACGGACGGCGCAAGGAGACCGATCAGGCGTTGGCCCGGCTGCGCGACCACGGCGGCTCGGAGGAGATCTGGTCGTACAGCTCGGCGGTCTGCGCGTTGATGGAGGAGCGGTACGACCGCGCGCTCGCCGAGTTCGAGGAGGTCGAGCGGGCCGTCACGGAACCGCGGATCCTGCGCGGCACCTTCTACCAGGGGCCGCGACTGCTGGTGCGGGTCGCGCACGGCCTCGCGGGCTGGCCCGAGTACGAGCGGCTCGCCGAGTCGCACCTCGCCCAGGTGCTGCTGTACCGCGTCTACCTGGCGTGGAGCCGTGCCGTCCTGCTCGGCCGCGACGGTCGCGCGGACGAGGCGGGGACGGCGGCGGCGGAAGCGCTGGAGCTGAGCACCGGCCTCGGCCTCCCGCGTCACCTGGGGCTCCGGCTCGTCGGTCCGGCCGCGCTCGCCGACGGCTGGGGCGAGCCGCTGGAGTGGGTGCGGGAGGCCGAGGAGTACTTCCACCGGCTCGGCGTGCCCGCCGTCGCCGCCGCGTGCCGTGCGGTGCTGCGCGAGGCGGGCGCGCCCCGTCAACGACGCCTCCGCGACCACGACACGGTGCCCGCCGAGCTGCGCAAACTAGGCGTCACGGTCCGCGAGCACGAGGTGCTGAGGCTGGTCGTGGACAGGTTCGGCAACACCGAGATCGCCGAACGGCTGTTCCTGTCCCCCCGGACGGTCGAACGCCACGTCGCGAGCCTCAAGGCCCGCACCGGCAGAACGACCCGTGCGGACCTCATCTCCTACGCCCGGCCGTTAATTGGGGGCTCTGCCCCCATGTAGTGCGGCGCGCGGGCGGGAAGACTTCCGAGCACGCCGGCGGCGCTGGACTCGGTGGGGTGTTCAGCGCCGCCGTCACACGTGCCGAAAAATTCTCCGCGAGGTGTCGATCCCGGCATCTACCGTTCGACGCACTCATGACAGCAAGTGCGACAACCAAGGAGAAACCCCGATGCGCACCCTCATCGCCACCGCGTTCGTCTCGCTCGACGGCGTCGTCGAAGCCCCTGGCGGCGAGCCCGGTCACCGCAGCTCCGGCTGGACCTTCAAGGACATCGAGTTCGACGAGGCCGCCTACGAGATCAAGGGCCGTGAGCAGGAGGAAGCCGCGGCGATGATGATGGGCCGCGTCAGCTACGAGGCGTTCTCCCCGGTGTGGCCGACCCTCGACTACTTCCCGCGCTACAACGTGCTCCCCAAGTACGTGGTCTCCAGCACGCTCAAGGAGGACCAGCTCGTCGACAACTGGGGCGACATCACGATCCTGCGCTCGCTCGACGACGTGGCCGCCCTGAAGGAGACCGAGGGCGGGCCGATCTCCATCCACGGCAGCGCGACGCTCAACCGCAACCTGTCCGACGCGGGCCTGATCGACCGCTACCACCTGCTGGTGTTCCCGGTGCTGCTCGGCGCGGGCAAGCGGCTGTTCAGCGAGACCGACAAGGACAAGCAGATGCTGAAGGTCGTCGAGAGCGAGTCCTACTCGAACGGCATCCAGAAGCTGGTCTACGACGTGGTGCGCTGACCCGGACCGCACTGGCCGCGGTCGTCGCGCCCACCGCGGCCAGGTGCGCCCTGGCCTCCCGCCGTGCGGGCGATTGACGGGATCCCCTCTCCGCGCGAGGTTGAAGAAGACAAGGGGAGGACCGGTGCGAGCAACTCTGTGCGGCGTCGCGCTGACACTGGGCAGCCTGGTCGTCGCGGTCGAACCGGCCGCAGCGGCAGGACCGTGCTCGGTGAACCTGACGAGAACGACCCCCGGCGGGTACGTCGTCAAGACGTCCTGCTCCAGCCCGAACGCGTTCATCGACGGCTACGGCAGCACCACCGGCGACGCGAACCGCGAAGCGTTGCTGCTGCGGCAGTTCCAGAACAACACCGGAACGTTGTGCAGCGGCAACCTCAGCCGCGCCGCCGTCGGTGGCTTCGAGGTGAAACTCTCCTGCTCCAGCCCCAGCTCGTTCGTCGACGCCTACGGCACCACGCTGACGGACGCCGCGCGTGAGGCCCGGCTGCTGAAGGAGATCGCACCAGGACGGCACTGCGGCCACTCGCTCGTGCGTGCCGTCTCGGGCGGCTACGAGGTCAAGGGGTCCTGCTCGAAGCCGACCGTGTTCTTCAGCGGGGTCGGCCCCACCGTCACGCAGGCCGCGGAGAACGCGCGACTGTCCTCAGGCGTCGGCTGAGTGCTTGCGATCGGTGTGGCCCAACGACTTCTCCGGCGCCACCCGGTCGCGCACCAGCTGCTTGAGCACCGCGAGGTCGGGAAAGCCGTCCTGTTCCTTGCGCGACCACACCGTCTCGCCGTCGAGCCGGACGTCGAACACGCCACCGGTGCCGGGGATAAGCGCGACCTCACCGAGCTCGGTCGTGAACGTGGTCAGCAGCTCCTGCGCGGTCCACCCCGCGCGCAGCAACCAGCGGCACTGGGTGCAGTACTCGATCTCCAGACGCGGTGTCCTCATGCCTGAGTATTAACAGACTTCCCGGCCCTGGTCGCGTCCGTGCCCCAGCTCGCGAGCAGCTGCAAAGCCTCGGCGGACGCGGTGCCGGGTTCGGCGTGGTAGGTCGTGAAGAACAGGTCGGGCTCGCTGGGCATCCGCAGCGTCTCCCACGACAGCGACATCTCGCCGACGAGCGGGTGGCGCACCTTCTTCACGCCGAAGGTCTTGTCCTTGACGTCGTGCTTGGCCCACAGCTGCCGGAACAGCTCGCTCTTCACGGAGAGCTCCCCGACCAGCGCGGCGAGCTCGGGGTCGTTCGGGCAGCGGCCCGCGTCCATCCGCAGGAAACCGACGACGTCCGCGGCCTTGCTCTGCCAGTCGACGAAGAGCTCCTGGTAGGACGGTCGCAGGAAGATCAGGCGCGCCCAGTTCCGTTCGCGTGGCTCCAGTTCGCCCCAGTCGCCGAACAACGCGGCGGCCATGGGGTTCCACGCGAGGATGTCGGACCGGCGCCCGCCGATGTACGCGGGCACGCTGACGCCGTCGAGCAGGTGCTTCAACGCCGGCCGCAGGTGCGTTCGTGGGGCCTTCTTCTTGCCCGGCTTGCTGTGGGTCAGGTTGTGCAGGTACGAGCGCTCGGCGTCGTTGAGCCGCAACGCGTTCGCGATCGAGTCCAGCACCTCGGCGGAGACGTTGCGACCGTTGCCCTGCTCCAGCCGCGTGTAGTACGCCACCGACACGCCCGCGAGCTGTGCGAGCTCCTCGCGGCGCAGACCCGGCACGCGGCGGGTCCTGCCGTACCGCGGCAGCCCGACGTCGTCGGGGGACAGCCGCGCCCGGCGGCTGCGCAGGAACTCGCTCAGCTCGGTGCGCGGATCGGTCATGCGTCCGAGTATTCCCGGACCAGGCCATTCGTGCCTGATACTGCCAGTGGTAGGCACGGCGGACGTACGAAAACCAGGTGTCTGGGTAGACCCCTCGAACGGGAGCAGTGTCGTGAAGCGACACGACGAAACGAGGAGAAACCCTGATGAGCACCGTCGCTGCCTACGCCGCTCCCGCACCCAAGGCACCGCTGGAGCGCACCACCATCGTGCGTCGCGCGGTCGGCGCGCACGACGTTCTGATCGACATCAAGTTCGCGGGCATCTGCCACTCCGACATCCACCAGGTCAACGAGGGCTGGGGCGAGGGCATCTTCCCGATGGTCCCCGGTCACGAGATCGCCGGTGTGGTCGCCGAGGTCGGTTCCGAGGTGACGAAGTACGCCGTCGGCGACCGGGTCGGCGTCGGCTGCATGGTCGACTCGTGCCGCGAGTGCGAGTACTGCCTGCGCGGGCTGGAGCAGTACTGCGCCAAGGGCAACATCCAGACCTACAACGCCGTCGACCGCAACGGTGACGTCACCTACGGCGGCTACTCGAAGCAGATCGTCGTCGACGAGAACTACGTGGTGCGGATCCCCGACGCGCTGCCGCTGGACGTCGCGGCGCCGCTGCTGTGCGCCGGCATCACGCTGTACGCGCCGCTCAAGCACTGGGGCGTCGCACCGGGCAAGAAGGTCGCGATCGTCGGCCTCGGCGGGCTCGGCCACATGGGCGTCAAGATCGCCCGCGCGCTCGGCGCCGAGGTGACCGTGCTGTCGCAGTCGTTGCGCAAGAAGGACGACGGCCTGAAGCTCGGCGCCCACGACTACCGCGCCACCAACGACCCGGAGACGTTCCGGGAGCTGGCCGGCAAGTTCGACGTGATCGTCTCCACGGTGTCCGCCCCGCTGGACTTCAGCGCCTACCTGTCGTTGCTCAGGACCGAGGGCGCGCTGGTCAACGTCGGCGCTCCCGAGGAGCCAGTCTCGGTGAACCTGTTCAGCCTGATCGCGGGCCGCAAGACGCTCGCCGGTTCGATGATCGGCGGCATCGCGGAGACCCAGGAGATGCTGGACTTCTGCGCCGAGCACGGCCTGGGCGCGGAGATCGAGCTGATCGACGCCGACCAGATCAACGTGGCCTACGACCGCGTGCAGTCGAGCGACGTGCGGTACCGGTTCGTGATCGACACCGCCACGATCTGAGCCTCAGGCAGGCGGGCACGGCACGCCGGACTCGTGCGCCTTGACGGCTCCGGCGATCACCGAGTCGAGCTGCTGAAGCGTTCCCCGCAGGTCCTCGATCTGCCGCACCACCGACGACCGGTGTTCGTGCAGCTTGGTCAGGACGTGCGGGGACGCCTCACCGGTGACCACGCACGGCAGCATCTCCAGGATCGACGCGCTGGAGATCCCGGCCGCGTACAGCTGCTGGATCAGCCGCACCCGGTCGACGGCCTTGTCGCTGTAGTGCCGTTGCCCGCTCTCACTGCGTTCGGACGTGAGAAGGCCCTGCTCCTCGTAGTAGCGCAACGCGCGCACGCTCACGCCCGTGCGTTCCGCCAGCTCACCGATGCGCATGAGACCTCCGCCACAAAAGCTACCTCTGACGTCAACGTCAGGTTTCTAGTGTAGCTCTCATGCTTCTCACCAGCTACCAGCTCGGAAACCTGACCCTGCCGAACCGTCTCGTCATGGCGCCGATGACCCGCGCACGGGCCGTGGACGGCAAACCGACCGCAGCGACGGCGACCTACTACGCGCAACGCGCCACCGCCGGTCTCATCGTCACCGAAGGCGTCCACCCGAACGCCGTCGGCCAGGCCGGTCCGTTCATGCCCGGCATCCACACCGAGGACCAGGTCGCGGCTTGGCGGGTCGTCACGGACGCCGTGCACGCCAACGGCGGCCGGATCTTCGCCCAGCTCATGCACGGCGGGCGCATCGGCCACTTCGCGGTCGCGGGCCATGAGCCCGTCGGTCCGTCGGCGATCGCGGCCGGCAGCGAGGTCTTCACGTCCACCGGCATGGCGCCCGCACCGGTGCCGCGCGCGTTGGCGACCGGTGAGGTCCGCGACCAGGCCCAGGCGTTCGGCGACGCGGCGAGGTGCGCGGTCGAGGCGGGGTTCGACGGCGTCGAGCTGCACGGCGCGAACGGCTACCTCATCCAGCAGTTCCTGTCCTCCAACGCGAACCAGCGCACCGACGGCTACGGCGGCTCGGTCACCGGCCGGATCCGGTTCGCCGTCGAGGCGGTCGAGGCGGCGGTGGACGCCATCGGCGCGGACCGCGTCGGCATCCGGCTCTCACCCGGCGGTCAGGTGCAGGACATCGTCGAGTCCGAGATGCCCGCGCTCTACGACGCGTTGCTGAAAGCGTTGCCGGACATCGCTTACGTCCACGTGCTCGCGACGGCCGACGACGAAGTGCTGATGGCGCTGCGCAAGGCGTGGCCCACGGCGTTCATCCTCAACCCCGGCGGCCAGATCGGGCCGCACGAGAGCACGCGCGAGCAGGGCGAACGCTGGCTCGCCAACGGCGCCGACCTGATCAGCTACGGCCGCGCGTACCTCGGCAACCCCGACCTCGTCGAACGGTTCCGGCTGGGCCTGCCGCTCGTGAGCACCGACCGCGAGACGTGGTTCCAGACCGAGGCCGGCTACGTCGACTACCCCAGCTATCAGCACTGAAGCGCACGCATCAGGTGGTCGACGAGCCGTTCGAGGTAGTCGGGCTCGACCTCGGCGCGGCGCACCGACAGCCGCCAGTAGACGGGCGCGGCGACCAGGTCGAGCGCGATCTCCACGTCGAGGTCCGCCGGTAGCTCGCCACGTTCGACCGCCCGCCTGAGCGTCACGGCGCCGAGCGCGCGGCGCGGTTCCCCGATCGTCGCCGCGATCGCCTCGGCCAGCGCGGGCGTGCGGGCGGCCTCCGCGGTGAGGTCGGGCAGGATCGTGGCGAACCGGGGGTGGGTCAGCCAGTCGTGCACGGCCCGCACGGTCGCGAGCAGATCACCGCGCAACGACCCCGTGTCCGGAACTTCGGCCAGTGGCACGGAGAACTCCGACAGCGCCGCGACCACCATGTCCTGTTTGGACGGCCAGCGCCGGTACAGCGCGCTCTTGCCGACCTCCGCGCGTTTGGCCACCGCCTCCATCGACAGCCGGCCGTACCCGTGCAGTGCCAGCTCGTCGAGCACGGCGTCGGTGATCGCCCGGGTCACCTGCGGCTGCAGGACGGCGGCGCCGGTCGGGGTGCGCTTGGTCATGACGCACATCATAGGACTGGACGAGACGGTCCCGTCCCGCCTAACGTTGTGGACGGGACGGGACCGTCTCGTCCATTTCAATCGGAGGAACATCCGTGGATGTCATCCAGAGGGCGTTGCAACTGCTGTTGGACAAGGACATGATCGGGTTCGCCGGCCTGTGGGCGGAGGACGGTGTGGCGGAGTTCCCGTTCGCCCCGCCCGGCTGGCCCTCCAGGCTGGAGGGCCGTTCCGCGGTCGAGGACTACGTGCGCGACTACGCGAAGACGCTCGACATCAAGGCCTTCCCCAAGAAGGTCGTGCACCGGACCACTGACCCGGACGTCGCCATCGTCGAATTCGACGCCGAGGGCGTCGTGGTGCCGACCGGCGAGCCGTACCGGTCCTCGTACATCGTGGTCATCGCGACCCGCGACGGCGAGATCGTGAACTACCGCGACTACTGGAACCCGCTGCAGCTGCAGGAGTGGAGGGCGTGAGCGCGCTGGTCATCGGCGGCACCGGCACCACGGGTGGCCTGCTCGCGAACCTGCTTCCCGACGCTCGCATCGGCACCAGGAAACCGTTGCGCGACAACCACGTCCGGTTCGACTGGGACGTCCAGGCGACGTACGGGAGCGCCCTCGAAGGCGTCGACCGCGTCTACCTCATCCCGCCCCTCGGCGTCGTCGATCCCGCACCGGTGGTCGAGTCGTTCCTCTCTCGTGCGCGCCATGTGCGGCGAGTGGTGCTGCTGAGCTCGTCCGCGGTGCCGGAGAGCGCCACGGGAATGGGCGCTCTCCCGGCGCTGGTGCGGACGATGCCAGGGTGGGCGGTGCTGCGGCCGTCGTGGTTCATGCAGAACTTCACCGGTGACCACGTGGTCGCGGCGGGCGTTCGCGACGGCGAGATCGTCACGGCCACCGGTGACGGCCGCGTGGCGTTCGTCGACGCCGCCGACATCGCCGCCGTGGCGGCACGGGCGTTGACGGATCCGGTGCCGCACAACACGGATCACGTGATCACCGGCCCGCAGGCGCTGAGTTACGCCGATGCCGCCGCGATCATCACCGAGGTCACCGGGAGGCCGGTGCGGCACCGTTCGGTCAGCACCGGGGAGCTGGCCGAACGGCTTGCCGCGTCGTTGCCGGGGGAGTTCGCCGCGATCCTCGCCGGTCTCGACGAGGACATCCGCGGCGGCGCGGAGGACCGCGTGACCTCCACCGTCGAGGACGTGACGGGAAGGCCGGCGCGGTCGTTCCGGGACTTCGTCAGCCGAACGTCCATCGGGTAGCGCCGCCCGGTTCCGCGGTGGCCACGGCGTGCGCGGCACGCAACGTGATCCGGTAGACGTGCCAGGGCGGAGGACCACCGCTCGGCGCCGTGTAGGGCGCGGTGAACGCCTGGCCGTCGCGCTGGGCGGGCCAGCCGGACTCCCGGTACCGCGCGGCGATCCTGTCCAAAGTGGACTCGTCGGTGATCCGGTGCGCGTCACCCTCCAGCACGAGGTCCATTCCGGTCAGCCGCACCGACACCGTGCAGGCCGGGTTCTCCGCGAGGTTGCGCGACTTGCGGGTGCCCGGCCCGCTCACGAAGTGCAGGGCGTCCTCGAACCAGACGGCGCCGATGCCCACCGAGTGCGGCCGGCCGTCCGGGCGCACGGTGTTCAGGAAGAACGGCACGTCCTTCGACGCGGACTCGGTGGCGAGGAGGTCCCGCGCCAGGCTCCACGGCAGAGCGGTGTTGCCGTACTGGTCGAGGTTGCGTGTCTCAATCGTCGTCATGCACACACGTCGAACGAGCACGGCCGTTTTCGACAGCGGGCACTCACCGGCCGACTGAACCGCACGGCACGACGAAGAACCAGTCCTTCGGCTCGTGCTCCAGCCTGGCCTCAGGGGCACCGCCCGCACACGCCGCACGGGCCCGCGCCAGGCTCTCGTCCCACGGAACGCCCTTCAGCACGGCCTTGGGTTCCTGCAGGTGCGTGAAGACGCTCACGACCACGGCCATCCCGACCAGGTAGCGGCTGCCGCCCACCACCGCGCGTGCCCAGGTCTTCGACGGGGTCGCGTCGAGGCCCACGAAGATCGCCGTGAACAGGAACAGGCACGGCGCGATGCTGTAGCGCTGCCCGGCCATCACGACCTCGGGCGCCTGCACCTGCAGGGCCTGCGTCCAGTTCAGCACCAGGCACGCCACGATGACGATCACGCTGTACGCGACCGCCGCCAGCGCCAGCGTCCGTCCGGCCCGGTCGCCGAACCGCAGGCCCGCCACGATCGGCACGGCCGCGACCAGCAGGGCGGCCAGGATCACCAGGTTGCCGTTGGCCGGGTAGAAGTCGCTGACCCGCTCGGACCCGGTGAACGCCACCACCGGCACCCGCAGCAGGCTCGCCAGCAGCACCTGCACGGGATCGACTTCGTCGTGCGAGTACGGCGTCCGCGTCGCGAACACCACGACCAGGCCCTGGACGACCAGCCCGGCGAGGAACGCGATCGGCACCTCCCTGCGGGACAGGAAGAGCCGCAGGAGCGCGATCGGCGCCAGCACGAACACCAGCGGGCTGGACACGGCGGCGAGGAACACGAACAACGCGACCGGCACCCGTGGGGCGTTGCGCCACAACAACGCCCAGAAGACGCCGTAGAGCAGGAACCAGTGCAGGTTCGCCATGTTGTTCAACGTCTCGGAGTTGCCCGCGGGCAGCACGACGACCAGCGAGGCCAGCGCGAACCGCATCGGCGCCGACCGCAGGTACGCCTTGGAGGCCGCGAACGTGATCAACGCGACGAGTGCCCGCAGCACTGCCGCGGCGATCGCGAACCCGGCGGCGGTCCACTCGATCGGCAGCAGCGCGACGACCTGGGCGACGATGCGCGGCAGCGTGTGCAGGTAGCCGCCGTAGGGCTCGACGAGGTTGCCGAGCGCGGGGAAGCGGATCGCGTCGACCGCGAACCTGGCGCCGTCCTCGGCCCACAGGTGGTCGAGCCGGGCCCAGCCGGGCGGGATGAGCAGCAGGAACGCCACCGAACCGAGGAACCCGGCCAGCAGGCCGAACCACGCCCGCTCGTGCGGCGGCTCCGCGGGCAGCGGGACCACGCTCTCCGCGAGCGCTTTCGGTCGTTCGATCGTCGCCGTCACCTGTCCGTCCCCCCGATGTCGAACTCGGAGGAGAACGTACCGGTCAGCGTTTCGCGAGGTCCGGCAGGCGTTGGTAGCGCGCCCACTGCTCGGCGGACACCGGGGTGATCGTGGAGGAGTTGAGCGTCGCGACCTCGGCCGATCCGACCACCCAGAGCTTGTCGTCGAGCACCAGGCCGACCACGTTGTCCGGGTTCATCACGGCGGGGGCTCCGGCGGGGACCCTGACCGCGAGCTTCAGCGAGTCGACGCCCGGCGGCCGGGTGCCGAGCACACCACGCGCGAACTTGGCGGCCACCGAGCGGCGCTCGAACCGCATCACCGTGCCGTTCACCACGACGTCGAGCGTGCGTTCCGGCGACGGCACCGCGTAGCCGTTGAGCGCCTTGGCCTCGGCCGCGGTGGCGCACCCCTTGATCCCGACCGCGTCGAGGCCGAAGTGGGAGATGTTCGTCGGTCCCGCCGGACCGTCGATCGTGCCGCGCAGCACGTCCAGCGCCACCCGGCCGCACGGGTCCTTGGGGTCGACGGCCGCGTGCCCCTCCGGCGTGCGCACGAGGCCCGGGCCTTCCTTCCAGCTGCCGGGGATCAGCACCGGTTCGAACGGGTGGCGGGTGAAGTCCTTGTTCCAGAACGTGATGGTCGTGCCGTTGTCGGTCTCGTGGGCGATGGCGAACGAGGACACCGCCTCGATCCACATCCAGTCGGCGCTGAACGCCTCGACCACCGACCGGGTGCGCGGCTGGTTGTTCGAGGTCACGGGCTTGAAGCCCTGCGTGCCGAGCGCCTCGACGCCCTTGGTGAACGCGGGGTCCTTCGAGCGCAGCACGTACTGGCCGGCGCCGTTCTGGTGCGAGGCGAGGCCGGTGGTGTCGGTGAACATCAGGTACACCCAGCCGTCGACGTAGACGGCCGACTGCTGACCGGCGCCGTAGGTGTTCTCGCGGATGTTGTCGCCGGCGGGGGCGACGATCGACTGACCGCCGTTCTCCCTGGTCCAGCTGATGCCGTCCTTGCTGGACGCGACGCCGACCGAGCTGCCGTTCGCGTGGTTGTCCCGCGACGCGCCGGTGTAATACATGTAGTAGGTGTCGCCGATCTTGATCAGCGACGGGTCGCACGTGTGCATCGCGTCGAAGCTGGTCCCGCTGCCCGAGAACACCGGGACGGCCGTGCTGAACGGCCCGTCGGCGCTGGGCCCCTCGCTGTAGAGGATGTCGTCACCGCCGGGCGGCGCCGCGCTCAGCTGGCTGCACCACCACGCGCGCACGCGGCCGTTGTCGAGCATCACGGCGGGCGCGTAGTTGTACGGCGCGTCCCCCGCCCCCGCCAGCACCGTTCCGGAGCTCTGCCGCCCGTTCTCGGTGGCGAGAGTGATCTTGTCCCGCGGCGGTGCCGGTGCCGGGGTCTTCTTCGTCGACGTGGGCGCCACCTGCTCCTGAGGGATCCCGGACGGGTCGCCTGCCGCCGCGTTCGTGCACGCCGTGACGGCGCTGACCAGCGCCAGCGCAGCGAGTAACGCGGGAGGGCGACGACTCAGGGGCACTCACCCATCATAGTGATCAAGTCCGCCGTCCGGGTGAAGTCGCCGTGGCGGGCACAACGCCGCAGCTCACGTGTACAGCGCCCGAGCGAGGCCGTCGATCACGGAGGCGGTCAGCGGCCCGAAGCCCAGCACCTGGTGGTCGTCCATGTCGACGACCCGGCGCTTCTGCCCGGCCGGCGTCCGCGCGACACCGGGAAGGGCCTCCAGGCCATCGACTCCGCCGACGGACTGGAGCCCGCCGGACATCACCAGGATGACGTCCGGTGCCGCCTTCACCAGTGCGTCCGGATCGATCGGCACCGCTCCCCGCAGCCCTGTCGCGGAGGCGGCGTCGACCCCGCCGACCGCGGTGATGAGCTCGTCCGCGCCGGTGCCCTCGCCGAGGATCTGGTGCACCCCCGCCCCGCCGCGCAGGTAGAGGAACACGATCCGCGGCTCCGAGTCGCCGGAGAGCTTCTGCGCCGCGATCTTGGTCTTCTCGATCTCCAGGTTCGTGCGACCGGCGAGCTCGCGCCCCTCCGCCGGGACACCGAGCGCGTCGGCGACCTGGTGGATCAGCGTGGCGACGTTGTTGATGGCACGCCTGGAATCCGTGACGACGACGGGAACGCCGGAGTCCCGGAGCTGCTGCACCACGTCCCACGGCCCGAGCGACGTGTCCGTGAGCACGACCGTCGGCCGCAGCCTCGTGATCGCGCCGGCGTCGAGCTGGTGCCCGTTCGCGGTGATGAGCGGAAGCCTTGCGGCGGCGGGAAATCCGGTCGAGAGGTCGCGTCCGGCCATCCGGTCGCCGAGCCCCAGTGCGAACACCGTCGCGCCGAGCGTGCCGTGCCGGTCGAAGGCGAGGATCCGGTCGACGCTGGTCACCGTGACGTCAGTGCCCTGCGCGTCTGTGACGGTCGCCGGCAGGTTCGGCACGACCTGGTCGCTGATCGGCACGACGTCCGGATCGGCCACCGTGGCGGTGCTCGGCCCCGACTTCTGCCGGGGATCCTCAGGCACGAGCTGTTCCAGCGGCGTCCGGGTGCTCGGAGGCGCGTTTCCGTTTGCCGGCCCGGTGCACCCCGCGGCCAACGAGATCGTGAGCACCACCACCCAGAGCCTCACACCTCGAACCTAGTAGCGTGTCGCTGCTTAGTTATGGCGCCTGCGGCTGGGAGGCTGTTGTCATGGCCTCCCAGCTGAAACGGCCGGTGACGTTGTCCGCGCGGGATCGTGAGGAGTTGATCCGGCTGACGACAACGGGTGTGCATTCGGCGTCGGCGATCAGGCGGGCGCGGGTGCTGCTCGCGCTGGACACCTCGGTGGGCGAACCGGATCCGAAGGAAGTGATCGCGGACCGGCTCGAGGTCTCGGGCGAGATGCTGCGACTGGTCGCCAAGCGATTCGCCGAGACCGGTGGTGATGTGCTGGCCACGATCGGACGTAAAAAGCGGGATCTTCCGCCGGTGCCCTCGCCGGTGACCGGCGAGGTCGAGGCGCGGCTGATCGCCCTGGCATGCTCGCAGCCGCCGGCCGGGCATGCGCGGTGGTCGTTGCGGCTACTGGAGAAACACGTCCAGCTCACCGAGGACATCCCGAACCTGGACCACTCGACCATCGGCCGGGTTTTGAAAAAACGGAACTGCGTCCTCACCTGAGGAAGTGCTGGAACATCCCGCCGCGGTCCAACGCGGAGTTCGCCGCCCGCATGGAGGACGTGCTCGCCGTCTACGCCCGGTGCTATGACCCGGCCCGGCCGGTCGTGTGCATGGACGAGAAACCCTTCCAGTTCCTCGGCGAGGTCCGCGAGCCACTCCCGGCCCGGCCGGGCCGCGATGCCCGGCAGGACAGTGAATACGTCCGGTGCGGCACCTGCTCGATCTTCGTGTTCGCCGAGCCCCTGCGCGGCTGGCGCCGCGTGCATGCCCTGCCCCAGCGCACCATGCTCGACTGGGCCGCGCAGGTCAAACAACTCCTGACCGTGGACTATCCCGACGCCGAGACCGTGGTGCTGGTCATGGACAACCTCAACACCCACGCCATCGCCTCTCTCTACGAGGCCTTCGCGCCAGACGAGGCGTTCTCACTCGCCCAGCGCCTGGAGATCCACCACACGCCCAAACACGGCTCCTGGCTCAACATCGCCGAGATTGAACTGTCCGCGCTATCACGGCAATGCCTCGACCGCCGCATCAGCGACCTCGACACCCTCAACACCGAACTCACCGCCTGGCAACACGCCATCAACACCGAGCAACGCAAGGTCCGCTGGCAGTTCACCACCGACGACGCACGCGTCAAACTGCGCCACCTCTACCCCAAGAGTTAGCCGCGACAATCTACTAGTGGCGCGACGCAGAACGTTGGCGAGGTAATTCACGCTCAGCAGGGCGCCTCGCGGCACCGCCCCCACGCCCCCGTACAACCAGTACGAGGACGTGGGGGCGGCACCACGATGCACCCGTCTGACCGCAAATTCCCCCGGCAACGTTCTGCGCCACGCCACTAGTAGCGTGTCGCTGCTTAGTTATGGCGCCTGCGGCTGGGAGGCTGTTGTCATGGCCTCCCAGCTGAAACGGCCGGTGACGTTGTCCGCGCGGGATCGTGAGGAGTTGATCCGGCTGACGACAACGGGTGTGCATTCGGCGTCGGCGATCAGGCGGGCGCGGGTGCTGCTCGCGCTGGACACCTCGGTGGGCGAACCGGATCCGAAGGAAGTGATCGCGGACCGGCTCGAGGTCTCGGGCGAGATGCTGCGACTGGTCGCCAAGCGATTCGCCGAGACCGGTGGTGATGTGCTGGCCACGATCGGACGTAAAAAGCGGGATCTTCCGCCGGTGCCCTCGCCGGTGACCGGCGAGGTCGAGGCGCGGCTGATCGCCCTGGCATGCTCGCAGCCGCCGGCCGGGCATGCGCGGTGGTCGTTGCGGCTACTGGAGAAACACGTCCAGCTCACCGAGGACATCCCGAACCTGGACCACTCGACCATCGGCCGGGTTTTGAAAAAACGGAACTGCGTCCTCACCTGAGGAAGTGCTGGAACATCCCGCCGCGGGCGAACGCGGAGTTCGCCGCCCGCATGGAGGACGTGCTCGCCGTCTACGCCCGGTGCTATGACCCGGCCCGGCCGGTCGTGTGCATGGACGAGAAACCCTTCCAGTTCCTCGGCGAGGTCCGCGAGCCACTCCCGGCCCGGCCGGGCCGCGATGCCCGGCAGGACAGTGAATACGTCCGGTGCGGCACCTGCTCGATCTTCGTGTTCGCCGAGCCCCTGCGCGGCTGGCGCCGCGTGCATGCCCTGCCCCAGCGCACCATGCTCGACTGGGCCGCGCAGGTCAAACAACTCCTGACCGTGGACTATCCCGACGCCGAGACCGTGGTGCTGGTCATGGACAACCTCAACACCCACGCCATCGCCTCTCTCTACGAGGCCTTCGCGCCAGACGAGGCGTTCGCCCTCGCCCAGCGCCTGGAGATCCACCACACGCCCAAACACGGGTCCTGGCTCAACATCGCCGAGATTGAACTGTCCGCGCTATCACGGCAATGCCTCGACCGCCGCATCAGCGACCTCGACACCCTCAACACCGAACTCGCCGCCTGGCAACACGCCATCAACACCGAGCAGCGCAAGGTCCGCTGGCAGTTCACCACCGACGACGCACGCGTCAAACTGCGCCACCTCTACCCCAAGAGTTAGCCGCGACAATCTACTAGCTCGCCTGCGGGCCTTCGAGTGGTGGCCCGCCGAACAACCTGAAAACAGAGGTACCCCAGGCCGGGGGAGTGGCCTGGGGTACCTGGGAGGGGCTGGATCAGACGTCGTAACGGTCAGCGTTCATGACCTTGTTCCAAGCCGAGACGAAGTCCTGCACGAACTTCTCCGACGCGTCATCACTCGCGTACACCTCAGCGACGGCAC
The DNA here is from genome assembly GCF_000974445.1 of Lentzea aerocolonigenes. Lineage (GTDB taxonomy): Bacteria > Actinomycetota > Actinomycetes > Mycobacteriales > Pseudonocardiaceae > Lentzea > Lentzea aerocolonigenes. The sequence continues at coordinate 147,454 of NZ_BBOJ01000022.1, read as the reverse complement.
GCAGCTCCGAGTTCGAGCCGAACACCAGGTCGTTGCGCGTGGCGGTCCACCGGACGGCACCGGTGGCGCGGTCGCGGCCCTCGAAGTTCTCCTGGTCCTCCGTGACCGACTTCCACTCCGTCTCCATGTCGAGCAGGTTGACGAAGAAGTCGTTGGTCAGCGTCTCCGGCTTGGCCGTGAGCACGCCCGCCGTCGAACCGCCGTGGTTGGCGCCCAGCACGCGCAGACCGCCGACCAGCACGGTCATCTCCGGCGCGGAGAGGCCGAGCAGGTTCGCCCTGTCGATCAGCAGGTACTCCGACGGCAGGCGGGTGGCCTTGTTGCCGAAGTTGCGGAAACCGTCGACGACGGGCTCCAGCACCGCGAACGACTCGGCGTCGGTCTGCTCCTGCGTGGCGTCGGTGCGGCCGGCCAGGAACGGAACCTCGACGTCGTGGCCCGCGGCCTTGGCCGCCTGCTCGATCGCCGCGGCACCGCCGAGCACGATCACGTCGGCCAGCGAGACCTTCTTGCCGCCGGTCTGGGCGGCGTTGAACGCCTCCTGCACGCCTTCGAGCGCCCGCAGGGCCTGCGCGAGCTGGTCGGGCTCGTTGACCTCCCAGTTGCGCTGCGGCTCCAGGCGGATCCGGGCACCGTTCGCGCCACCGCGCTTGTCGCTCTGGCGGAACGACGACGCGGACGCCCACGCCGTCTTGACGAGCTGCGAGATCGAGAGGCCCGTCTCCAGGATCTTGGCCTTCAGCGCGGCCACGTCGTCCGCGGAGATCAGCTCGTAGTCGCGCACCGGCAGGCGGTCCTGCCAGATCAGCTCCTCCTGCGGCACCTGCGCGCCGAGGTAGCGCTGGATCGGGCCCATGTCGCGGTGGGTCAGCTTGAACCACGCCCGCGAGAACGCCTCCGAGAACGCCTGGTGGTCCTCGGCGAACCTGCGCGAGATCGGCTCGTAGATCGGGTCGAAGCGCAGCGAGAGGTCCGTGGTCAGCATCATCGGCGTGCGGTTGAGCGTGCCGTCCTCGGGGTCCGGCACCGTGTTGGCGCCCGCGCCGTCCTTCGGCTTCCACTGGTGCGCGCCGGCGGGAGACTTGGTGAGCTCCCACTCGAACTGGAAGAGGTTCTTGAAGAACAGGTTCGTCCACTCGGTCGGCTTCTGGGTCCAGGTGACCTCGAGGCCGGACGTGATGGCGTCACGGCCCTTGCCGGAGCCGTGCGTGCTGATCCAGCCGAAGCCCTGCGCGTCCATCAGCGAGCCCTCGGGCTCCACGCCGACGAGCGACGGGTCGCCCGCGCCGTGCGCCTTGCCGAAGGTGTGGCCACCGGCGATGAGCGCGACGGTCTCCTCGTCGTTCATGCCCATGCGGCCGAACGTCTCGCGGATGTCGCGCGCCGCGGCGAGCGGGTCCGGGTTGCTGTTCGGGCCCTCGGGGTTGACGTAGATCAGACCCATCTGGACCGCGGCCAGCGGAGACTCGAGGTCGCGCTCACCGCTGTAGCGCGCGTCGCCGCCGAGCCACTCGGTCTCGGGGCCCCAGTACACGTCCTCGTCCGGCTCCCACACGTCCGCGCGGCCACCGGCGAAGCCGAAGGTCGTGAAGCCCATGGTCTCCAGCGCGCGGTTGCCCGTGAAGATCATGAGGTCGGCCCAGGAGACCTTGCGGCCCCACTTCTTCTTGACCGGCCACAGCAGACGGCGGGCCTTGTCCAGGTTGCCGTTGTCCGGCCAGCTGTTCAGCGGGGCGAAGCGCTGCATGCCCGCGCCGGCCCCACCGCGGCCGTCGTGGGTGCGGTAGGTGCCCGCGCTGTGCCACGCCATGCGGATCATGAACGGGCCGTAGTGCCCGAAGTCCGCTGGCCACCAGTCCTTCGACTCGGTCAGCACGGCGTCGACGTCGCGCGCCAGCTCGTCGAGGTCGACGGTCAGGAACTCCTCGGCGTAGTCGAAGTCACCGCCCATCGGGTTGGCCTGGACCGGGTGCTTGCGGAGGATCCGGAGGTTGAGCTGGTTCGGCCACCAGTCGCGGTTGCTGCCACCCTCACTGGGGTGGCTGCGGCGCCCGTGCGCGACCGGGCAGCCGCCGGCCTCCTCCACGTTCTCGCTCACCTTGGCGTCAGTGCTGTCGGACACGGGAATCCTTCCGGGTGTTCAGGAACTTTTCGCGGCGGTCGTGCACTCGGAGCAGGTGCCCCAGTAGATGACCTCGGCCTCGTCGATGACGAACCCGTGGTCGTCGGATGCGTCCAGGCAGGGCGCGGCGCCGACTGCGCAGTCGACGTCGGCGATGGCGCCGCAGGATCTGCACACGACGTGGTGGTGGTTGTCCCCGACGCGGGCCTCGTAACGCGCGACCGAACCCTGTGGCTCGATGCGTCGCAGCAGGCCGGCTCCGGTCAACGCCCGGAGCACGTCGTACACGGCCTGGTGGGAGACCGCGCCGAGGTTCTGACGCACGACACCGATGATCGAGTCCGTGTCGGCGTGCGGGTGGGCGTGCACCGCGGACAGCACAGCTATCCGCGGAGCCGTCACCCGAAGTGACGCTCCACGCAACATGCGCTCGAAGTCGGAAGCCGTGGGCACGGGAGCCACCATGCCGTCTTTTCTGGAGTGAGTCAAGTTAACGAACCATGCAATTCACCCGATAGGCTTCCGACAGCCTGCGAACGCCCTCGGCGAGCACGTGCTCAGGAGCGCCTCCGTAGGTCAAACGAAGAAAGCTGCCAGGCGGTTCAGCGGCGAACCACGGCCTGCCGGGGAACACCACGACATCGCGTGCCGCGGCCGCCGTCGTCAGCTCCAGGTCGTCGACACCGCCCGGCAGCTTCGTCCACAGGTGCAGGCCGCCGGACGACCTCGCGACCTCGAACTCCGGCAGGTGCTCGCCGATCGCGCGCGCCAGAGCGTCGCGCCTGGACCGCAAGGACTGCTGGAGCGTGCGCAGGTGCCTGCGCCACACCGGGGACGTCACGAAGTCGATCGCCGCCTCCTGCAACGGCCCCGCGACGTACAGGTCCTGCTTGGACCGCGTGTTCTTCAGCCGGATGCCCGCGGGCCCGCGAGCTCCGATCACGGCGACGCGCAGCCCCGGCGCGGCGACCTTGGTCAGCGAGCGGACGTAGACGACGTGACCGTCGGTGTCCTGCGAGACGAGCGTCGGCGGAGCGGTGCCGTCGATCGTGAAACCGCGCGCCCAGTCGTCCTCGACGAGGAACGCGCCCACCGTCCGGACGATTCGCATCACCTCGACACGTCGTTCGTCGGACAGCACGGCGCCGTGCGGGTTCGCGTGCAGCGGCTGGCAGTAGAAGAGCCGGGCGCCGGTCCGCTCGAACGCCGCCCGCAGCAGGTCCGGCCGCACGCCGTCGGAGTCCGCGGGCACCGGGACGACCTTGAGCCCCGCGTCGCGTGCCGCCGCGATCGCGCCGAGGTAGGTGGGGGACTCGACGAGCACGGTGTCACCGCGATCGCCCAGCCCGCGGAACACGGTCGCCAGCGCTTCCTGAGCGCCCGCGCACACCGTCATGTCGCCGGCCCTGAGCTCGCCGCCGGCCTCCTTCGCGAACCAGGCCCGCAGCTCTTCCCTGCCTTCCACCGGCACGCGTCCCCACGACGCGGGCCGGCGCGCGGCCCTGCTGAGCGCGAGACCGAGCGCCTCGGTGGGCTGCAGGTCGGGGTCGAGGTAGCCGCTGGACAACGGGATGGCCTCTGGCTTCGGCACCGCGAGCAGGTTCGCGACCAGCTCCTCGCCGGGCCTGCCCTCGCCGAGCGCCACCGCCTGCCACGACAGGTCGTGGCTGGTCGCGGACGTGCGCTGGGCGACGTAACTGCCGCGCCCTGGCCGCACCTCGACGAGTCCTTCGGCGGCCACGCGCTGGATGGCCTGCTGCACGGTCGCGGGCGAGGCCCGGTGCCGCGACATCAGCTCCCGCACCGACGGCATGCGATCGCCCGCGCGGCCGGCACGTGCTGTCGCTCTCAGGTCCTCGATAACGCGGACGGCTGCGTTATCCTCATTCATGAGAGCCAAGAGTAACGTTATCGTGCCAGCGGGGGTAACACTCGGCGCGCTCGGCGTGCTGGGTTTCAGCTTCTCCCTCCCCGCGACCCGCTTGGCGGTGGCAGGACTGGACCCGTGGTTCGTCGCGTTCGGCCGCGCCCTCGTCGCCGGCGTGCTGGCGATCGCCTACCTGGCGTTATCACGCGCACCACTCCCGTCGGCGACGCAGATCCGCCGCCTGGTCGTCGTCGCCGCGGGCATCGTGGTCGGCTTCCCGCTCTTCACGTCTCTGGCCCTCACCACCCAGACCTCGGCCCACGGTGCCGTGGTGATCGCGGTGCTGCCCATGTCCACGGCGATCTGGGCCGTCCTGCGCGCCTCCGAACGTCCGCCGATGACGTTCTGGCTCTCCAGCGGCGCGGGCCTGCTCGCGGTGCTGGCGTTCGTGGCCACCGGTGGCGGGTTCTCCGGCTCGTTGGGCCTGGCCGACCTCTACCTGTTCGTCGCGGTCGTGTTGTGCGGCTTGGGCTACGCCGAGGGCGGCGCACTCTCCCGCGAACTCGGCGGCGCCCGGACCGTGTGCTGGGCGTTGGTCGTGTCATTGCCGGTGACGATCCCGGCTTCCTGGTACACAGCGGACTTCTCGCGAGCCACCGGCGTCGTCTGGCTCAGTTTCGCCTACGTGGCCCTGATCTCGATGTTCCTGGGCTTCTTCGCCTGGTACGCGGGACTGGCCGCGGGCGGCGTGGCCAAGATCGGTCAAATCCAGCTGGCCCAACCGGTCCTGACCCTGATGTGGTCGGCCCTGGTCCTCGGCGAACCGGTCGGCTGGCCGGCACTGGCCACCGCCGCGGTCGTGGTCGTCTGCGTCGTGTTGACCCAACGCAGCCGCGTCACCCCGGTGGCGGTCGCTGCGGCACAACCGGTCCGCTGAGCGGATTTATACTGCGGGCCTTCGGCTTTGGGGGTCGGCAGTGGCAACGACGGACAAGCAGCTCTTCAAGATCGTGGACGCGCTCGCCGAGGTGCAGCGGACGTCCGGGAGCTCGTACGACACCTTGAAGGTGCGGGGCAAGGTGTTCGGCTACTTCTGGCCGCGCACGCAGACCGTGGGCCTGAAGCAGACGCTGTCCGAGCAGCTCGCACTGGTGGCGGAGCGGCCGGACGTGTTCGAGGTGCAGTTCACGGCGGGCGGGTTCGGCTGGGTCGTGGTGTACCTGGAGGGCATCGAGGCCGACGAACTGGCGGAGCTGGTGTTCGAGGCCTGGCGGTTGTCCGCGCCGGAGGAGCTGGTCGCCCAGGTCCCGGACCTCGCGCGATGACCAGGGTCAAGTTCGAGCTGCCCGCCGACGACCTGAACCGTGCGACGGCCTTCTACCGCGACGTCTTCGGGTGGTCGGCGCAGCAGCTGCCATTCGGCTACGTCCTCGTGGACACCGACGGTGACCCCGTCGACCCGGCGGACAGCGACGGCGGGATCTCACCGCGCACCGAGTTCGTGCAGGGCCCGGTGCTGATCATCGAGGTGCCGAGCATCGACGAGGTGGCGCGGAAGGTCGCACAGGCGGGCGGCACGCTGCTCAACGCCAAGGAACGCGTTGGCGACTTCGGCTTCTCGCAGTACGTGAAGGACAGCGAGGGCAGCGTGCTGTGCCTGTGGGAGTCCCTTCAGGGGTGACGGATGTCGAGGCGCGAGCCGTCCGCGAACGTCAGCCTGACCACGGGGGCCGCCGGCAGACTCGCCCCTGTGGAAGGGGTTTCCAGCCGCACGGCGTTGCGCGGGATCTCCGCGAACGTCGTGACGACGGTGGCGGGCTTGGCCTCGAACAGATGCGTCGGATACACCACGGCGACCCGCTGGTCGCTCACCGCCAGCCGCGCGTTGCCACGGGCGAACGCGAAGTGGTCGGCCAGTCGCACCGCGGCGCACGACGGGGCGGGCCCTTCCAGCCAGTAGCCGAGCGTCGGGTCGTCGATCCAGTCCGGCGGTGACGGGGGCGCGGGCAACGGCCACCGCAGTGCGTCCAGCTTCAGCGGGGGCATCTCGCCGACAGGGCTCCAGGGCACGTGCACCGATCCGCCGACCACGCCGCCCACGTACCCGAAGACCGGGGCCAGGCCCAGCTCCAGGTTCTCACCGCGGCGCAGCCAGAACTTCGTCAGCTCCTTCGCGACCACCTTGTCCTGGGCCGCGACCCGGGGTTCGAGCAGGAACTCGAACCCGGACCCGTCGACCAGCACGACACGCAGCGAAGAGCCGGCGGCCTGGACGTCGGCGATCTGCGCGCGCGGAATCTCCACGACCACCTGGTACTCCGGCACGGCGACCGGCTCGCCCTCCACGTTCTCACCGAACTTGAGGCGGTTGTCCGTGAAGATCTTGCCGACGCCTTTGCCGAACTCGATCGCCATACCCAGCAACGACGTCGACCCGGGATCCTCGGGAGCCACCACACGCTCGGCGATCACCAGTCGCGTGGACGTCAACGCCCACAAGCGGTGTGAGCGCCTACCGGGCTCGAACGCCGACATCGCACGACCCGCCAGCGACTCGCGGGAAGGTCCGAAGACGAGGTGATCGGCCTCGGGCGCCTTGTCGTCGGCGGAGTCCCCGCCGCCGCCCAAGAACGTCAGCGCGAGGTCGCCCGCCCCTCGGCCCACGGCAGAAGCCCCGCGCGCGAACAACGACCGGCTCGGTGCGCCGAGCCGGTCGAGGCCGTCGACGGCGTAGTAGAAGGTCCGCCGGTACATCGCCCAGACCAACGACTCGCCGGCCCGGCAGACCTGCTGCCGGGCGACGTGGCCGGGGCCGAGCGGTGCAGAGAAGATCATTCGTACTCGAACCCTCGGTTCATGGCGTCGGAACGCTCCTCGTCGGAGGACGGGTCCTGGCCCTTGTTGTAGCCGTACTTGATGCCCTGCTCCATCGCCAGGCCCGGCGCGTTCTCCATGACGCCGTTGGTGATGGCGGTCGGCACGTGCGAGGTGCCGCTCATGCCCGCCATCCGCAGGCCCGCCTCGGTGAGGTTCGTCGTGAGCGAGTCGGCGCCCGCGCCGTCCACGCCGAACCGGCCGGCGAAGCGGTTGCCCGTCTTGGACGCCATCGTTGCCGGGTCTGCCTTGGTGAGGATCTTGGCCAGCGGGTTGCCGTCGACCTTGCGCATCAGCCACTTCTCGGCCATGTTGCCCTCGCGCAGGCCCTCCGCCTTCTCGACGAGCTTCTTCAGCGGGCCGTTGCGCAGCTTCACCAGCATCTTCTCCAGCTGCTCGATCAACGGCTTCAGCTTGCCGAGCAGCTGCTTGACCTTCATGCCCAGGCGCGCCATCGTGCCGCCGACCTGCATGGTGGTGGCGGCTCCCGCGGCACCGACCGAGGCACCTGCCGTGATCCACGAGGCGGCCAGCGCGGCCAGCCACTCGATGATCAGGCCCATGACCAGCTCTTGCAGGATGTCGATGCAGATCTCGACGAACGCGTCGAAGAGGTCGGCGGCGAGTTCCAGCATCTGCTGGAGGCCGCGGATCTCGTTCGAGAACGCGTCCGTGCCCATGCCGAACTCGTCCATCTGCTGCCGGAACTTGTCGCCTGCCTGGCCGGTCCACGGCTGGGAGGTCGCGGCGGCGCGGGTCTTCTCGTGCTCGCCGGCGGACTTCACCCAGTCCGCGACCTTGCCCCAGCCGGTCGCGGTGCTGCGCATCTGCTCGGGGTCGCCGATCGCGGGTTCGACCACCAGCTCGACGATCGGGCTGATCACGATGCCGATCAGGAAGCCCAGGCCGTTGTCGATGAACGACTGGCCGGGGCTCATCACGAACTGCAGCTGCTCCATGCGCGCGTTGACCGCCGCGATGGCCACGTCCGGCGGGCTGCTCGCCCGGGAGATGTCGCCGCCCGTGCTCATCCACGAGCTGCCGTAGCTCGCGTTCTGCTCGAAGTCGCTCTTGCGGCCGGCGTTGCCCGCGCTGTTCAGGTCGGCGAGTGAGCCGGGGCCGCCACCGGAGGACAGCTTCTGCAGTCCCTGGTGGATCGCGTCCTCGACGTCGCGGTAGGTCTGAGCGGTCTGCTCGGTGCGCTCGGACACGCCCTCCAGGAAGCCCTTGGCCTTGTTGGCCATGTCCTGGCACTCCCGCAGGCCTTCGAAGTACTTGAACGCGAGCAGTTCGCCGAGCGGACCGAAGCAGTCGTCGCTCACCCTCGCCTGTTCGAGCAGGGTCGCCAACTGTCCGAAGTGGCCGGCGGCCTCCTTCGAACCGTTGCTGTGCGCGGTGAGCGCGCCGCCCTGCACTTGGAATCCCGTCATGCCCCCATCACCTCAGGATCGAGTTGCCGCCGAAGTCGTCGTCATCTGAGACCGGCGCGGGCCTCGGACGGTTCCCCTGTGGTGGACGCGACATCGGTGGAGGCGGCTGCGGCGGCATGTGCTGGGGCGGCATCTGCTGTTGGGGCGGCATCTGCTGCTGCGGTGCGTCCGGCAGCATCACGCCGGAGTGCGCGTTGAACGCCTCCTTGAAGAGCTCGGCCTGGTCGCCCAGCACCGGCGTCACGGTGTCCTGCAACGCCTGTGCCGCCTGCTGCGTCGCCGCCCTGATGGTGGCGAGGATCTCCTGTTGCAGCTGCGTGTGGCTGTACCTCATCGCGGTCGGGCTGAGTTGCAGGCCCAGTACCGCGCCCGACGGCGCGACGGTCACGGTGACGGAGCCGTCACCGCTGCGAGCCTGCCCGCGCAGCTCCGAGAGCTTGTCCTTGAGCTGGCCGGCTCTGGCGGCCTGCTCCTGGAACGCGCGGATCTTCTCCTCGAGTTGTGCCCTCCGGTCCGGCACGGCGACCCCTTCCCCAGTTCCGAGCAGGTCGGCACCACGCTAGCAACTTGACCTCCAGCGGGATGGAGGTTGCACCATCTCGCGCATGAACGTGGTCGTCAGCGGTGGTGGCAGGGGTTTCGGACGCACGATCGCGCGCCGGTTCGCCGCGCAGGGTGCGACGGTGGTGGTCACGGCTCGTGATCTCGCTGCCGCACAACGCACCCGTGACGAGCTGCCCGGCGCCCACGCGCTGCGGTGCGACCTGACTGACCCGGCATCGGTGCGGCACTGCGCCGACGAGGTGGGGGAGCTGCTCGGGCACGTGGACGTGCTCGTCAACAACGGCGCCGGGTTCCTCGCACAGTCCCAGGCGGACGACGACGCGATCGTGCGGACCATCTTGTCCGGTACGGCCGGAACGGTGCTGATGACCGAAAACTTCCTGCCGCTGCTGCGTCGTTCCGAACGTCCCGACGTCGTGACGATCGTGTCGCTCGAAGCCGAGTCCCGCAGCGATCCCGCGCACGTCGCGCACGCGGCCTTCCACGCGGCCAAAGCAGGACAGGGCCGCTACGCCGAGATCATGTCGCAACGGCTGCGGCCTGAGGGCATCCGCATGATCTCGTTGTACCCACCGGACTTCGACAACGACGACAACGCGCCGCGCGACGGCGTGCTGACCGCGCAGTCCGTGGCCGATTGCGTGGTGTTCGCCGTGAACCAGCCACGTGACTGCTTCATCCGCTCGTTCCACTTCGAGCCGGTGTCCTGAAAGGATGGTCAGCGGAACAGGATGCGGGTGATCTCCGTGTCCGTGGCGCGGCCCTCGTCGTACCCGCCCTCGCCCTTGAGGTTGTTCATGATCGCGACGGTGTACCGCGCGTCCTTCCCCACGAACCCGACCGAGTTCATCACCCAGCCGCCGTCCTCCTCCGACCAGCCGTTCTTCGTGCCGGAGTCAGGTCCCCAGACACCCCACTGCTGCTCGGGGCCGACCTGGCGCATCTGGCCGACGATGTACTCGCGGTCCTCCGCGGGCACGGTGTCGAGCACGTAGTTGATGAGCCGGTCGAGGTCGTTCGTCGTGCACTTCTCGAAGCCCCAGTAGGGGAAAGAAGACGAATATCCCCTTTGGGCAACCAGGCTGGTCATGCCGTACTTGCCGAACGCCGCGTTGAACGTCGCGCCGCCGTAGCGCTTCCACAGCGTGTCGGCCGCGTCGTCGTCGGAGCTGTGCAGCATCGCGGTCATCAGGCGACGGTCGTCGTTGCTGAGCTTGATCTTGCCGGCGCGGTGGCGTTCCAGCAGGTTCACGACCATCGCGAGCTTGATCGTCGACGCGGTCCACGTCATGTCGTCCGCGTGGTCGTTGCGCCACATCACCCCGGACTTGCGGTCGCGCAGCACGATGCCGACCGTGCCGGGCCGGGTTTCGGCGTAGGCCTGAGCTGCCTTGATGCGCTTCTGGAAGTCGCACTCGAAGCCGCTGTCGGGCATCGCGCACACCTCGGGCGTCGCGACGGCCGCGGCCGGGGTGTGCGACGCCGGCGGGGACGTGGACTGCGAGCTGGTGGAGGCGGGTGGTTCCGCCGTCACGGCGTCACCGCACGCCGTCAGGGCGAGCGCGCACGCAACAAGGATCGGACGGAGCATGTGCCGCACGCTAACGCCTCCGATCGGACGTAGTCGACCGCCATACGGACGCGCGTGATCATGTAAAAGATGTTTGACACGGTGTCTGTGAAGTTTTACCTTGGTCGTGTCAGGTTTCTTTGACATCGGGAGCGGGACCGTGGCGTTCGAGGAGAAGCGGGCGTGGGCCTTGGCGATCATCGCCCTGGTCGGATATGCCGTTTACGTGCTGGTTGTCCTGAACGGGGCGGACGGCCCGCTCGTGGACGCGCCGTACGTGGGGGCGTTGCTGTGGACGATCGGGGGCGGGATCGTCGCCGGCATCGTGTCGGGGATCTGGTTCGGCATCGCCGCGCGCAACGACGGCCTGCAGGTCGACGAACGGGATCGCGAGATCGGCCGGTTCGGTGACCACATCGGACAGTCGTTCATCGTGATCGGTGGTGTGTCGGCGATGGCGCTCGCGGCGGCGGAGGCGGCCCACTTCTGGATCGCGAACGTGCTCTACCTGTCCTTCGTGCTGTCCGCCGTGCTCGGTTCGTTGGCGAAGATCGCGGCCTACCGCAAGGGAATGCAGTGAAGCCGACGAAGGTCACGAACTCCATCCGCGCCCTGCGGTTCGCGCACGGCGAGATGAAGCAGGCGGATCTGGCGAAGGCCATCGGCGTGACGCGGCAGACGCTGATCGCCATCGAGCAGGGGAAGTACTCGCCCTCGCTGGAGGTCGCGTTCAAGATCGCCCGCGCCTTCCAGGTGTCACTAGAAGAGGTTTTCCAGTACCCGGAGGAGGAAGACGAGTGAAGGCTGTCGTGCAACGAAGATACGGAACGGCGGTGCTCGGTGACGTGGACGTGCCTGTGCCTGGGCCAGGTGAGGTTCTGCTGGAGGTGCGGGCGGCGGGCGTCGACATGGGCACCTGGCACCTCCTCACCGGAAAGCCCTACCTGGTGCGGGTCATCGGGTTCGGCTTCCGCGGCCCGAAGGTGCCGGTACCCGGCAGGGACGTCTCCGGTGTCGTCACCGAGATCGGTCCCGGCGTGACCGAGTTCGCTGCCGGCGACGAGGTTTTCGGCACCTGCCAGGGGTCGTTCGCCGAGTACTCCGTCGCGCCCGTCTCACGGCTGGCGCGCAAGCCGGCGGGGATCTCGTTCGCGGAAGCGGCCGCCGTGCCGATCTCGGGCGGAACCGCGCTCCAGGGACTGCGTGAAGTGCAGGCAGGCCAACGGGTTCTGGTGCTCGGCGCTGGTGGTGGTGTCGGGTCGTACGGGGTGCAGATCGCGAAGGCCCGTCAGGCACACGTGACCGGTGTGTGCAGCACGCGGAAGATGAACCTGGTGCGGTCGTTGGGTGCCGACGAGGTCGTCGACTACACAGCGGCGGACTTCACCGGCACCTACGACCTGATCCTCGACTGCGGCGGCAACCGGTCGTTGTCCAGGCTGCGCAAGGCGTTGACCCCGCGCGGAACGCTGGTGCTGGTCGGTGGCGAGACCGGGGGATCGCTCACGGGCGGGTTCGAACGGGCGTTGCGCGCGGTCGCGCTGAACCCGTTCGTGTCGCAGAAGCTCGTCCCGCTGATGTCGGCGGAATGCGCCGACGTCTTCGACGAACTGCGCGTGCTGATCGAAGCAGGCGAGGTGAAACCGCCGGTGGAACGCGAGTTCCCGTTGTCGGAAGCGCTGAACGCGATCGACCACGTCTACTCGGGACGGTCGCTCGGCAAGGTCGTCGTCACGATCTGACCGCCGATCACCACGGTGGTCACGTGGTGCAGCGCGGAGATGTCCCGCATCGGATCTCCTTGCACCGCAATGATGTCCGCGTCCCAGCCGGGCTTCAACATCCCCTTGGGGACACCGCACGCCTTCGCTGCCTGACTGGTGGCGCTCGCCAGGGCGCCGGCGTTCGGCACGCCGCCCTTCACCAGGTCGACGACCGAAAACGCGATGGCACCGTGTGGTTTGCCCGACGCGATACCACCGTCGGTTCCCGCTACCGTCCGCACGCCGCGGTCGTACATCATCCCGGCCATGCTCACCTTGCCGGCGTAGCTCATGCCGATCTTGTCCCACGCCTCGATCATGAAGGGCGGTGGTTCCTGGGTGATGCCCAGCGTGTGACAGACCGCGATGTCGGCTTCCACCAACGCGTCCACGAGATCGTCCGGGACCTGCATGCCCCGGTCGGTGAGGCACGAGAGGTGTTCGAGACCGTCCACTCCCGCGGCCACGGCCCGAAGCGCTGCGGCCAGGCTGTGGGCGTGGGCGGTCACCGGCAGGCCGTGCGCGTGGGCCTCCTCGACCACCACGCGGAGCTCGTGTTCGGTGAACTGGCACTCGCCGACCGCGGAGCCGGGGGTGGCGAACCCGCCGCTCGCCATGATCTTGACGACGTCGACCCCGCGCTCGGCCCGCACGCGCACGGCTTGGCGCAGCTCCTCGTCGCCGCAGACCTCGCCGCCCATCGACCAGCAGTGACCTCGGGAGCTGGTGATGGGCGGTCCGGAGCCGAGGATCCGCTGGACGTGCCTGCCCCGCTGCTCGATCACCGCCCACTGGTGGTCGCCGAGGTCCCTGACCGTCGTCACGCCCGCCCGGAGCTGGCGGGCGAGGCTGTCCGCGATCACCGCGTCGAGCTGTTCGGCGCTGAAACCGGGCACCCGGTCCAGGGCGCCGTTCTCGCTGTCCGCGCACAGGTGGACGTGGGTGTCGATCAGTCCGGGCAGGACGGTCGCGGTGCCGAGATCCACGACCTCGGCACCGGGAACGTCGGGATGGCCCTGCTCGACGGCCTTGATCGTGCCGTTCTCGGTGATGACCGTGACGGGACCGGCGAGCGAGTGCTCACCGTCGAAGGCACGCCCTGCTCGCAGCGCCAGCATCGGAACAGTTTGAGCGCCACATGCTGGGAAATCAACGGTCAGCGGGCGTGCGGAAGGGTGAACGAGTCGACCTGCGGCAGGTCGTGGCCGAGCCGGTCGCGCTTCGCGGTCAGGTACGCGATGTTGTGCGAGTTGGGCGCCATCAGCAACGGCACGCGCGACGCGACTGTGATCCCGTTGTCCTCCAACGCCGCGATCTTGTCCGGGTTGTTGGACATCAACCGCACGGACTGCACGCGCAGGTGCTTGAGAACGCGGGCCGCGGGGGAGTAGTCGCGGATGTCCACGGGCAGGCCGAGCGAGGTCGCGGAGTCCAGGGTGTCCAGACCGGCGTCCTGCAGCACGTGCGTGCGGACCTTTGCCACCAAACCGATTCCGCGGCCCTCGTGGCCGCGCAGGTAGATGAGGATCCCGTTGCCCTCGCGGACGATCGTGTTCAGCGCGGCGTCGAGCTGCTCGCCGCACTCGCAGCGCATCGCACCGAAGATGTCGCCGGTCATGCACTCGGAGTGGATGCGCACCAGCACGTTCTCGCGCAGCTTCGTCTTGCCGTAGACGAGGGCCATGTGCTCGTGGCCGTCCGCGCGGAACGCGACCGCACGGAAGGTGCCACGGCGGGTCACCAGGTCGGACTCCGCCACGTCCTCGTCGTTGAAGGCCTGTTCGAACATCTCGGGTCCCCTCGTCACCAGGCGCCTCCCGAGCGTGCAGCTACGCTCGGATGCGAGGTCGCACCGTAACCCGACCGCACAGCGGAGGTCATCCTGTTCAGCATCACCGTCCGCGATCACGTGATGATCGCCCACAGTTTCCGCGGCGAGGTCTTCGGTCCGGCACAACGTCTCCATGGAGCAACGTTCCTGGTGGACGCAACGTTCAAACGTGCCGAGCTCGATTCGGACAACATCGTTGTCGACATCGGACTCGCGACCCAGGAGCTGAACAAGGTCCTGGCCGCGTTCAACTACCGCAACCTGGACGAGGAACCGCAGTTCAAGGGCATCAACACGTCCACGGAGTTCCTCGCGAAGCACATCGCCGACCAGCTCGCCGGCAAGATCTCCGAGGGTGCTCTCGGTGAGGGTGCTCACGGCATCGATGCGATCGCCGTCACACTCCACGAGTCCCATGTGGCGTGGGCGAGCTACGAACGTGCACTTCGTACTGCCGGCTGACGTCGACGATCCGGCCGGTCCCAGCGGCGGCAACGTCTACGACCTGCGCGTGAGCGCGGGCATGAACCGTCTGCCCGTCGCCGGTGACTGGCCGCGTCCGCGCGACACCTCGTCGTTGGAGCAAACGCTTGCGCGGATCCCCGACGGCGAGATCGTCCTGCTGGACGGCCTGGTCGCCTGCGGTGTGCCGGAGGTGGTCGTCCCGCACGCCGGACGCCTCCGGCTCGCCGTGCTCGTGCACCTGCCGCTCGCCGACGAGACCGGGCTCGACCCCGCGACGGCCGCGGCCCTGGACGAGCGAGAACGCCAGGTCCTGAGGGCCGCGAGCGCCGTCATCGCGACCAGTCCGACGGCCGCGCACAACATCAGGACCAGGCACGGGCTCGACAGCGTCCACGTGGTGGTCCCCGGCACGGATCCGGCGCCGGAAGCCCCCGGCACGGACGGCGTCAGCCAACTCCTCTGCGTTGCCTCGATCACACCCCGCAAAGGCCACGACCTGCTGATCAGGGCCTTGCAGAAGATCGACTACGAGTGGCGGCTCGACTGCGTGGGACCGGTCCGGCCGTTCGCCCGGCAGCTGCCGGAAGACGATCGTGTCAGCTTCCGCGGGCCGCTCGTCGGTGACGCTCTGACCAGGGCATATGCTGACGCGGACCTGTTCGTGCTGGCGTCCCGCAACGAGACCTACGGCATGGTCGTCACCGAGGCGCTCGCCCACGGCCTGCCGGTCATCGCGAGCGCCGTTCCCGACGCTTTGGCCGACGGTGGGCTGCTCCTCCCTCCCGGCGACGAACACGCATTGGAAGCTGCGCTGACGCGGTGGTTCCAAGATCAGGAGTTCCGCTCGGAGCTGCGGGCCAGAGCCCTCGCCAGAAGGGCCTTTCTGTCCACTTGGGATCGATCCACAGAGGACCTGCGGAGGGTGCTGGCTAGTCTGCGGCCATGACCTTCGCGCCGGAATGGCTGGCACTGCGGGAGAACGCGGACGCTCAGGCACGCTCGACCGAGCTCGTCGACGTGGTCCGCGAAACTCTGGTGAACCGAAACCCGCTGACGATCCGTGATCTGGGTTGTGGCACGGGATCGATGGGACGATGGCTCGCCGGGAGGCTCGGCGGCGTACAGCACTGGGTGCTGCACGACCGCGACCCTCGGCTGCTCGCGCTGGCGGAGGCCGGTGTGAGCGCCCTCGAGAACGTCACCGCCGAGACTCGTGAGGGTGACCTCACCGAGCTCACCGCCGCCGACCTCGCGGGCTCTGACCTGGTCACCTGCTCCGCGCTGCTCGACTTGCTCACTGTCAACGAGATGAACGCTCTGGCGGTTGCATGCGTAGAAGCACATGTGCCCGCACTGTTCACGCTCTCGGTGGCAGGCCGGATCGAGTTCGAACCGGCCGAGCCGCTCGACGCCGCCTTCCAGGACGCGTTCAACGCTCACCAGCGCCGCGTCGTGGACGGGCGCGAGCTTCTCGGACCGGACGCTCCGGCCGCTGCTGAAGAGGCATTCGTGGCAGCGGGCGCTTCGGTTCGAACGGCTTCGAGCCCGTGGCGCCTGAACTCCGACGCACTGCAGCGCGAATGGCTGAAGGGCTGGGTCGGCGCGGCTGTCGAGCAGGAACCCGCACTGGCCGCAGAAGCGCCCGAGTACCTGCGCCGCAGGTCAGAGGCTTCCGCGGTGGTCCACCACGTCGACCTGCTAGCGATACCCGCCAAGTCATGATCCAGGGAGCTGTGTGATGAAGAAGTTCTGGCCGTGGCTTCGCCTGGTGCTGGCGGTCGCGATCCTGGTGGCGGTGGGCCTGCGCCTGGGCACCGGGGCGTTCGTGGACGGACTGCGCGCGATCGACGCGTTCTCCGTCGCCGCCGCACTTGCGATCGGGTTCGTGACGACACTGCTCAGCGCCGGCCGCTGGGTGCTCGTCGCGCGCCGCCTCGGCCTGTCGCTGACCATGCGGACCGCGGTCAGCGACTACTACCGCGCGTTGCTCGTCAACGCCGTGTTGCCCGCGGGCGTGCTCGGTGACGTGCACCGCGCGGTCAACCACGGACGTGAGTCGGGCGACGTCGGACGGGGCGTGCGCGCCGTGTTCTTCGAGCGCTTCGCCGGCCAGGTCGTGCTCATCGGGATCGGCCTCGGGGTGCTGCTGCTGCACCCCGCGCCCGGCTTCGACCTCGACCTGAGCGGCACCACGGTGGGGCTCGTTCTCGCTGGTCTGGCCGTTGCGGCGGTCGCCGGCTGGCACATCAAGCCCGTGCGCCGCGTCCTGGTCAATACTCTCGCGGACGGCATCAGGCTGTTGTCGTTCAAGACCTGGCCCGCGGTCATCGCACTGTCGGCCGCCACGGTCGCCGGGTACGTGGCGATGTTCGTGGTCGCCGCCCGCGCCGCCGGGTCGACCGCCACGATCACCCAGCTCGCGCCGGTCGTCGTGCTGGCGCTGCTGATCATGGCCATCCCGGTCAACATCGGCGGGTTCGGCCCGCGCGAGGCGTTCCTCGCGGTGGCCTTCGGCGCCGCCGGACTGGGCGCCCAGCACGGTTTCACCACGGGCATCGTCTACGGCGTGCTGGCGTTGATCGCCGCTCTGCCCGGCGCGGTCGTGCTGTTCCTCTCACGCCGTACCAAGGTCGAAAAGGCCGAGGTAGTGGCCGAAGGACTCGGCCAGCCCCGCGAGCAGGAGCTCGCCCTTGCGCGCTGACGCGAGAGAAGGCCTCCCGATGACGCCGGAGGACGTGTACGGCGCCAGACCGAGGGTGAGCATGTGCCGCCGGTCCTCCGCCAGGTGGTCAGCGGTTTCGTAGCCGGGACGGATCAGATCGGGGTGAGCGTGCAGCAGGATCGACGTCTCCAGCTCACCCGCGTGCATGTCGCTGTACGCGGAGGTCTCGATGCCGGCCTTCTCCCGCGCGAACGCCCAGTCGTCCCGTCCCGGGAACAGCGCCATGTTCTCGTTCTCCTGCACGACGTTCGACAGCACGTAGTTGCCACCGTGCCCGTTCACCAGCACCAGGCCGGTGACACCGTTGCGCCGCAAAGAGTCCGCGATGTCCGTGATCACTGAGACCAGCGTGCGCGCGGAGATGCTGACGGTGCCGGGCCAGTCGGCGTGCTCCTGCGAGCACGAGAACTGGATCGGCGGGAGCAGCCGGACCGGGTGCCGCGCGGCGATCTCCGACGCGATCGTCCACGCGATCACCGAGTCCGTGGCGAGCGGCAGGTGCGGGCCGTGCTGCTCGGTGCTGCCGACCGGGAGCACGGCCACGCGCTGGTCGCGGACGTCGACCGTGGTGTCACTCGGAAACATGCGCTTGACCGTAGTCAATCCGGTGGCACAGCGCCGGAATCTCCCCGCTCGCCAGCTTCGGCATGACGTCCGGCAGCTCCTCGAACGCGCTGGAACCGGTGATCAGCGCGTCGAACCGGTCCCCGGCCAGCAGGTCCAGCGCCAGCGCCATGCGTTCGGCGTAGCTGCGGTCGGGGCGGCCGACCGTGCCGACCTGGCTGCTGCGGATCGTGAGGCGCCGCGAGTGGAAGAACTCGCCGAGCGGAACCGAGATCTTCTTGTCGCCGTACCAGCTGAGCTCGACGACCCGGCCTTCCGGCGCGAGCAGGTTCAGCGCGGTGGTGAGGCCGGGTTCGGTCGCGCTGGCGTGGAAGACGAGGTCGCACCCGTCGAGAGCGTTGTCCGGCAACGCGAAGCCCACACCGAGCTGATCGGCGACGGTTTCGCGGCTCGGATCCGCGTCCACGAGCTGCACGCGCGCTCCGGGGAACGTGGCGAGGACCGCCGCGATGCTCGACCCGACCATGCCGCCGCCGACCACCGCGATCCGGTCGCCGATCAGCGGACGCGCGTCCCACACGGCGTTCACCGCGGTCTCGACGGTGCCCGCGAGCACCGCGCGGGCGGCCGGAACGTCGCCCGGAACGGGCGTGACCGAGCTTTCCGGTACCACGTAACGGGTCTGGTGTGGATAGAGGCAGAACACCGTGCGCCCGCGGAGTTGTTCGGGTCCGTGTTCAACGACGCCCACGTTGAGGTACCCGTACTTCACCGGCCACGGGAAGTCCCCTTCCTGGAAAGGAGCCCTCATCGCCGCGTACTGGTTCTCCGGCACACCACCGCGGTGCACGAGGGTCTCCGTGCCGCGGCTGACACCGGAGAACAGCGTCCGCACCTCGACCTCGCCGGGGCCGGGCTCGGCCAGCGCGACCTGACGGACTTCCCCTTTTCCGGATTCATTGAGCCAAAAGGCACTCGCCGTACGTGTCACTCACAACACCTCCGCCGCACGAAGTCCACCAGGAGCACCTGATGATCACACTTCAGCACACCAGGGCGTCCGTCGTCGTACGGGAGCCTGCCGTCTGGGCCGCAGCCCAGGTGCTCCTGCTGGGTGTGGTCGGGGTGACCGCCGGTCTGGGGCCGCTCGGCTGGGCCGCCGGTCTGGCCTACGGGTTCGCCACGTGGGCGTTCCTCGGCTACGGCATGCAGCGGCATCGCACCAGGTCACTGGGCCCGGCCGACCGCGTCACGCTGGCGCGCGGCCTGATGGTCGGCGCGGTGACGGCGCTCGTCGCGGACCGCGCGGGCCAGGACGTGCCGGTGGCGCTGGTCGTGACGCTGGCCGCGGTCGCGTTGTCGCTCGACTGGGTCGACGGTCAGGTCGCCCGCCGCACCGGCACGTCGACCGCGCTCGGAGCCCGGTTCGACATGGAGGTCGACGCGTTCCTGATCCTGGTGCTGAGCGCGTACGTGGCCGTGCACATGGGGCCGTGGGTGCTCGCGATCGGGCTCATGCGGTACGTGTTCGTGGCCGCGTCGTGGCGTTTCCGCTGGATGAACGCACCTCTGCCGGCCAGCTACGCGCGCAAGGTCGTGGCCGCGGTGCAGGGGATCTTCCTCGTCGTGGCGGCGTCGGGCCTGCTGCCGTTCGCGGCCGTTCTGGTCGGTCTCGCGCTCGCCTCGCTGGTGTGGTCGTTCGGTCGCGACGTGCTGTGGCTGTGGCGCAACGCGGCGGTGTCGGTGGGAGGATCCCGCCATGTCTGAGCAGACCTCGACCGCGGCGAAGGTCGGCAACATCGTCGTCTGGATCCTGCAGATCGTTCTCGCCGTGCAGTTCGTCCTGAACGGCTCCGCGTTGTTCACCGACCAGTTCGTCGCGAAGTTCGACGACATCGGCTTCGGCCAGTGGTTCCGCTACTTCACCGGCGTGCTGGAGATCGGTGCCGCGATCGGCCTGCTGATCCCGCGCGTCTGCGGCTTCGCGGCGCTGGCGCTCGCCGGGATCATGGGCGGTGCCGCGCTCACCGAACTGTTCCTCGTCACCAACGGCGGGTTCAAGGCCGCCACGATGCCGATCGTGTTCATGATCTGGGCGCTGGTGATCGCGGTCTACCGCCGCGAGCAGATCCTCGGGCTGTTCAGGAAGTGACTTTCGGGAAGTAGCGCAGCACGGCGACGTCCCCGACTTTCGCGACGTCCTCCAGGTGGAATCGGCGTGCCGGTCCACCGGGGAATTCGGCGGGATTCACGAAACGCGGGGCGGTCGCCTGCCCGATCAGCATCGGCGCGACCGCGACCCTGATCTCGTCCGCGAGTCCGGCGGCGAGGAACGCCGTGTGAATGCTCGTACCGCCTTCGACCATGAGCTTTCTCACGCCGCGCGCGCCGAGATCGTCCAGAATTTCTGGGAAATCGCTGAAGATTTTCGTTTCGGCGAGATGGTCGACCGTGGTCGTGGGGCTCTTGGTGTAGACCAGGCATGGGCCGCCGCAGTGCCAAAACAGCAGGTCAGGATCTAGATCACCGCTTCGGGTGACGGTGACCCGCAGCGGGAGCTCCGGTTTGCCCTCCGCTATTCTCTGCGCGCGCCGCTCTTCGCTGTACACGAGCAGGCGCGCGTTGTCACGGCGCAGCGTCTCGGCACCGGCGAGAATCGCGTCCGACTCCGCGCGCATCCGGTCGACGTGATCGAAGTCCTCGGCGTTGGAAAGCGGAAACCTCTCGGTGCCGCGATCGTCGATGTGGCCGTCGAGGCTAACGGCGACGCTCAGCAGAACGTGCGGGCGGGTCACGGGCTCGATGGTAGTGCAGTTGAACCGCGCACGGGCCGTGCCGCGTTTACCTCATAGGTCAGGAAAGGGGATTCTCGGTGAGGATGTTGCTGCGTCGGACGGCCACTGTCCTGGCAGGGCTGTTCGTGTTGTTCGTGCTCATCGCACCGAGCGACCTGGAGAAGTTCACGTTCGAGGCGTTCCTGCGGGTGCCGCTCGAAGGTCTCATCGGCGTGATGGTGCTGGTGCTGCTGCCGGAGCGGGTGCGCAAGCCCTTCGCTGTCGCGGCCGGCATCGCGCTGGGACTGTTCACCGTCGTCAAGATCATGGACATCGGCTTCGACATGGTGCTGTACCGGCCGTTCGACCTGGTGCTCGACTGGCCGCTGCTGGTGCCGGCGGTCGACTTCGTGGACGTGACGTTCGGCCGCTTCGCCTCCGTGCTGGCCGTGGGGCTCGCGGTGGCACTGGTCGTCGGCATCGTGTGGCTCGCCGCGGTTTCGGTGCTGCGGCTGGGTTCCGTCGCGGCAGGTCGTCGTCCGGTCGCGATCCGCGTGGTCGCGCTGGCGGCGGTGGCGTGCGTTTCCCTTGCCGTGCCGGGGGTTCCGGTGTACTCGGACGCCGCCGCGACGTCGTTGGTCGATCACGCCAAGCGCGTGCGGCTCGGGCTGCACGATCAGGAGGTGTTCGCCGCGGAGGCCTCGGTCGACGCGTACCGCGACCACCCCGGCCTGCTGTCCTCGTTGCAGGGCAAGGACGTCGTCTTCACGTTCGTGGAGAGCTACGGCAAGTCCGCCCTCGACCTGCCGGACGTGTCCGCGAAGCTGGCCGCCGGCAACGACCGGCTGAAGGCGGCCGGGTACACGGCCAAGTCCGCGTTCCTGACCTCGCCGACGGCCGGCGGCGGCAGCTGGATGGCGCAGGCGACGCTGCTGTCCGGGCTGTGGATCGACAACCAGCAGCGCTACCGCAACCTGGTGGCCTCGGACCGGCTGACGCTGCCGCGGGCGTTCCGCGAGTCGTCGTGGCGCTCGGTCGGCGTCGTCCCCGGCATCACGCAGGCGTGGCCGGAAGGCGACTTCTTCCACTACAACAAGATCTACGCCGCCCAGGACCTCGGTTACAAGGGGCCGCGCTTCGGGTACGCGACGACGCCGGACCAGTTCACGTTGGAGTCGTTCCAACGCAACGAACGTTCGGGTGAACACGCCCCGTTGATGGCGGCGATCCCGATGGTGTCCTCGCACGCCCCGTGGTCGCCGACGCCGGATTCGGTGGACTGGTCGAAGCTGGGCGACGGCTCGATCTACTCGACCATGCCGGCCTCGAACGACCCGCCGGAGTCGATCTTCGGCCGCGACCCGGCCGCCGTGCGCGCCGACTACGGGCACTCGATCTCGTACTCGCTGGAGTCGGTGGTCTCGTACCTCGAACGGTACGGCGACGAGAACCTGGTCTTCGTGTTCCTCGGCGACCACCAGCCGGCGCAGATGGTGACCGGCGAGGGGGCCTCGCGGGACGTGCCGATCACCATCGTCGCCAAGGACCCGGCGGTGCTGCAGCGCGTCGAGGCCTGGAAGTGGGACGACGGCATCAGGCCGGGAGGGTCGGCCCCGGTGTCGCGGATGAGCGACTTCCGGGACCAGTTCCTCTCGACCTTCTCGCCACCCCGCCCCTAGGAGCGCTACCGCCACTCGTGATGAACGGCGCATTGGTCCACCTCACGTGGACGAGTGCGCCGTTCATCACGAGTGCCTAGCCCATCGTCTTCTGGCCGTCGATCGTCTCGCGGATGATGTCCGCGTGGCCCGCGTGCTGCGAGGTCTCGGCGATGATGTGCGCGAACACGCGCCGCGCCGACCACGCCTTGCCCTCGGGGAACCACGGCGCGCTCGGCAGCTTGTGCGAGAGGTCCATGTCGACCGTCTCGACGAGCTTGTCGGTGTGCGCGGCGATCTTGTGGTAGCGCTCGAGGATGCTCTCCAGCGTCTCGCCCGGCTCCATCCGGAAGTTGCGCTCGTGGCTGTCGTAGGCGTCCGAATCGGGGTCGGCCTCCAGCGCCGACGTGCCCTCCTCGATGAACTTGACCCAGTTCTCCTCGACCGTCGCGACGTGCTTGATCAAGCCGCCGACCGACAGCGCGCTGACCGTCGGGCTGGACGCGGCCTGCTCGTCGGTGAGGCCCTTCGCCGTGAACGTCAGGAAGTAGCGGTGCTGCTGGAGGCTCTCGAGCAGGTCCGCGCGCTCGCCGGTGAGGATCTCGGTGGTGGTCATCGCTCTAGTCCTTCGCTCGTTTGTCCCGACATGAACGACTGTATGACCACTTGAGGTCAGCTTGTGTCCTAGACGAGCGGCCGCTCCAGCGAAACTCGAGCGACTTTCGAGCGATCGGGCGCTGACCTGCGCGTCACTCTCCGTGAGTCAGCCGAAAGTGACACGGCCTTGTTGTTTCACGCCCGGCTCTCGACCGCCGATCGAGCGCGGCTGAGGTGCGCGGTGGTAGGAGACTCGCCGAGAACTGTCAGACCCCGTCGGTACCGTCCGAACCATGACCGCCGACGACCTCCGCCGCTACCTGCAGGACTCCCGCGACTCCGTCGTTTCCTCGTTGGAGGGCCTCAGCGAGTACGACGTGCGCCGACCGCTCGTGCCCAGCGGCACGAACCTGCTCGGCCTGGTGAAGCACCTGATCGGCATCGAGCTCGGCTACCTCGGCGACTCCGTGGGCCGCCCCGCGCCGGTGACGCTGCCGTGGGTCGAGGACAAGTCGATCTGGGAGAACGGCGACATGTGGGCCAAGCCCACCGAGAGCCGTGAGTACCTCTTGGACCTCTACCGCACGGCCTGGCAGCACTCCGACGAGTCGATCTCCCTCTTACCGCTGGACGCGCCCGCGTCGGTGGAGTGGTGGGCGGAGCACAAGCGCCAGACGACGTTCGGCCACCTGCTGGTCCGCGTCCTGGCCGAGACCGCGCAGCACGCGGGCCACTGCGACGTCGTGCGCGAACTGATCGACGGCCGCTCGGGCGCCGACAACCCGGACGGCTACTACGACCTGGTCTTGAGCATGGCGAGCGCTCCGATCGCGGGTACCAGCAGCTAGAAGGTGTGGGGCCAGGTCACGGCCTCGGCGAACAGCGGTACGAGTTGGACGCTGACCATCGTCAGTCCGAAGCCGAAGCCGAAGCCGAAGCCGAAGCCGAAGCCGAAGCCGAAGCCGAAGCCGAGCCCGAGCCGAGCACGAAGCCGAAGCCGAGCCCGAGCCGAGCACGAAGCCGAGCCCGAGCACGAGCACGAAGCCGAAGCCGACGCCGAAGCTGAGCCCGACGCCGAGCACGAAGCCGACGTCGAGTCCGAAGCCGGTCCGAAGCCGATGGCGGTCAGGGCGGTGAGCGCGGTGCCGACGTGGCGCGGGTCGGCGACCTCGCTCAACGACGCCGGCAACCCGGACGACGCCGGCAACCCGGACGACGCCGGCACCCCGGACGGCTACGACACCCCGGACGGCTACGGCACCCCGGACGGCTACGGCGACCTGGTCCTGAGCATGGCGAGCGCCCCGATCACGGGGCCGGGCACGAGCAGCAGGAAGGCGTAGCGCCAGGTCACGGCCTCGGCGAACAGCGGTACGAGCTGGATGCTGACCACCGTCAGCCCGAACCCGATGGCGGTCAGCGCGGTGAGCGCGGTCCCGACGTAGCGCGGGTCGGCGACCTCGCTCAACGACGCCGAGAACACCCCGGAGTCGGCGATCACCGACGCTCCCCACACCGCGCAGAACGCGACCAGCAGCGCCGATCCGTGCGCGAGAGGAGAGAACAGGCAACAGAGCCCGCTGACGGTGAGCGCGCCGACGGCGGCGGGGGCTCGCCCGAACCGGTCCGCGGCCCACCCGCCGATCAGGCAGCCCACGAACCCTGCCACGCCCATCGTCAGGAACACGGTGAGCCCGGCCTTGGCGTTGGCGCTCAACAGGAACGTGGGCAGCCACGTCCACAACGCGTACAGCTCCCACATGTGCCCGTAGTAGCCGAGGTTGACCAACCGGGGTTTGCGCTCCCGGAACATCTGCAGCGCGTACCGGGGATTGAGCTGTGCGGTCGTGGCGGTGACGAACGGCCCTGGCCGCACGACCAGGAACGCCACGAGCGCGCCCAGGAACGCGATCGCGGCCGCGGTCACGAGCACCTCGCGCCACGGCAGGCGTCCGAAGACGTGCGGCAGCGCCGAGCCCAGGGTCAGCGCCCCGATCAGCACGCCCAGTGCGCGGCCGCGGTTGCGGGACTCCGACCAGGACGCCATCAGCTTCATGCCCACCGGGTAGACGCCGGCCAGCGCCACCCCGGTCAGGAATCGCAACGGGATCGCGGCCGCCAGCCCGTCCACGAACAGCCCGAGCACCAACGTGATCACCGCGCCGGTTGCCGCGGAGACCGCCAGCAGCCGGTGCGGGCGGACGCGGTCGGCCAGGTTGAGCACCGTGGCCCCGATCGCTCCCGTGACGAAACCGAGCTGCACGGAGGCCGTCAGCCACACCGCGGCGCCCGCGCTGATGCCCCACTCCTGGCGCAGCGAGGGGACGACCGCGGACATCGAGAACCACACCGCCAGGCCGAGGACCTGGACGATCGCGATGGCCGCGCGCTGGATCAGCACACCCGGTCTCCTCACCGAACGGTGGTGTGAACCTGCCACAGTCCGGATGCGACCGCAGCACGAGATCGACCTTGTCGAAAGTAAGGTCGGATCGGTTCCGATCGGCAGGGGCGCCGAAACGACGATCTTCGTAGTTTCGGCTGGGTGACTTGGCTGGTGATCGGCACCGACGCGGTGCTGGGTGTGTTCGCGTTGATGTTCCTGGCGTTGTGGTTCCAGCACCGGCTGCGGGCGGTCCTGGCCGGCGCCGGTGTCGTGGTCGCCTACGCGGTCAGCGAGGTGGTCAAGCTCGTGGTGCAGGAGGAACGGCCGTGCCGCACAGCGCCTTCGCTGGCGCCGTGCCCGGAACCGGGCGACTGGTCGTTTCCCAGCAACCACTCGGTGATCGCGGGGGCGTCCGCGATGGCGATCTGGGCGCTGCACCGGACATGGGGCTGGGTGGCGGCGGTCTGTGCGCTCGCTGCGGCCGCGTCCCGCGTGATCGTGGGTGTCCACTATGTACACGACGTGCTGGCCGGGCTGGCGCTGGGAGCGTTGGTGTCGTGGGGGATCGCGGTGCTGCTGGAGAAGAGGCAACAACGCACCGTTGCCGACGCCCCGACCGTGGTGATGCAGCGACTGCGATGATGGGGGCCGTGTGGGCGCGGCTGAGTTTGTGGATGTGCGCGGCGGTGTTGGTGGTGGCCGCGGCGGCGACATCGCGGCCCGGCCGGCTCGCTCTCTGGGAAGTGGTGCTCTACCTCGCCGTGCTCGCCGGGGCGTTCGTGGTCGTGAAACGGCGGCCCGCCGTGGCGCTCGGCCTCGCGCTCGGGGCGTGGCTGGTCTGCTACCTCGTGCGGGTCGAGCTCGACAGCGCCACCGGTGTGATCGCGCTGGCGCCCGCGCTCGCCATCACCAGCTTTCTCGCCGGGCGGCACGCCGAGGACCCGCGCGCGACCGCGATCGCCCTGACCGCCGCGGAGTTCGCGGGGGTCGTCGTCGCACTGACCGAGCGCGGCGGGAGTGACACCGCACTCGCCGTCACGTCCGGGGTCGGGGTGCTCGGGGTGGTGCCGTGGGCGTTCGGTCGGTTCCGCCGGCGGTTCGCGGAGCTGCGGGAGGTCGGCTGGGAGCACGCCTCACTCCTCGAACGGGACGCGGACAACGCCAGGAACTCCGAACGGGCGCGGCTGGCCGGGGAGATGCACGATCTGGTCGGCCACGAGCTCGCGCGGGCCGCGCTCCTGGTCGGTGCGCTGGAACTGGAACCGAGCTTGACCGCGTCGCAGCGCGAGGCCGCCAAGACCGCGCGGGCCAGCGTCACGGCGGCCGCGGAACGGCTCGCCGACGTCATGCAGGTGCTGCGGTCCGACGAGGACGGGCCCGTCGCCACGATCGAGGAAGTCGTTGCCGGGAGCGGACTCGACGTCGAGCTCCGCAACGGTCGCCGGACCGGGATCGACGGCATCATCGCGCGCACCGTGCACCGCATCACGGCCGAGGCGCTGACGAACGTGATCAAGCACGCGCCCGGCGCGAAGGTCACCGTCACCCTCACGGCCAACCTCGAACTGCGGATCACCAACGGGCCCGCGCCGAAGACCCACGCGGTCAGCAGCGGCAAGGGGCTGGTGGGCCTCGCCGAACGCGTCGCGCTCGTCGGCGGCTCGTTCGAGGCCGCGCCGACGGACGACGGCGGGTTCGAGGTGCGGGCGAAGCTGCCGGAACGGCCGTTGCCGCGTACCACGCCCACGCACGTGCACCGCGAGCGCACGGAGGAGGAGATCCGCAAGAGCGCCAAACGAACCGTGCTGATCACGTCGGTCGTGTGTGTGGGCATCGCGATCGGAGTGCCGGGCTACATGGTGTTCGACGCGGTGACGTCGGTGCTCACCCCGCAGCAGTTCGAAGGGGCGGAAATCGGGCAACTCGAGGACGATCTCGACCTGCCGTGGCGCACCCGTGTCGACAACCCGCTCGGGGTCACCGCGCCGCCGGACACCGAGTGCCGCTACTACAGCACGCACCCCAACCCGTTCGACGCCGACCGCCACGACCTGCACCAGCTGTGCTTCCAGGATGATCGGCTCGTGCTCAAGGAGTGGCTCGCCAGGAGGACCGGGTGATCAGGGTCGTGCTCGCGGACGACGAACCGGTGGTCAGGTTCGGCGTCAAGGCCGTCCTCGCCACCGCCGGGGACATCGAGGTGGTCGCGGAGGCCGAGAACGGCAGCGAGGCGGTGGACCGCGTCGCCCGGCACCGGCCCGACGTCGCCGTGCTCGACATCCGCATGCCCGTGTTCGACGGCCTGGACGCCGCCAGGGTGATCCGCGAGTGCCATCCGGACACGAAGACGTTGGTGCTGACCACTTTCGCCGACGACGCGTACATCAGCAGGGCGCTGGGGGAGGGCGCGGCCGGGTTCGTGCTGAAGACCGGTGACCCGCAGGAGATCATCTCCGGGGTTCGCGCGGTCGCGAACGGCGGCGCGTTCCTGTCCCCGCTGGTGGCCAAGAGGGTCGTCGACCAGCTCCAGACGGCACAGCCGCGACCCCTTGCCACGCAACGGATCGCCGTTCTGACGGCACGGGAGCGCGAGGTGCTCGGGCTCGTCGGCGCCGGGCTCTCCAACGCCGAGATCGCGGCACGCCTGCACGTCGTCGAGGGAACCGTGAAGGTCTACGTCAGCACGATCTTCCGGCAGCTCGGGGTCAGAAACCGCGTGCAGGCCGCGATCATCGCCCACGAGTCGGGGATCATCCCCCGGTGATCAGGCCCGGGCACCGATCCCCGAGATCGCCCTGACCTCCATCTCGGCCGCCCTGTCCGCGTTCTCCGGCTCGGCCTTCGAGAAGATCGTCGCCAGGAACCCGCACAGGAACGAGAACGGGATCGACACCAGACCGGGGTTGCCGAGCGGGAACCACGCGAAGTCCACGTCCGGGAAGATCGACGTCTTCGCGCCGGACATCACCGGCGAGAAGATGATCAGCACCAGGCACGAGCCCAGGCCGCCGTAGATGCTCCACAGCGTGCCCGTGGTGTTGAAGCGCCGCCAGAAGATCGTGTAGAGGATCGTCGACAGGTTCGCCGACGCCGCCAGCGCGAGCGCGAGCGACACGAGGAACGCCACGTTCTGGCCGTTCGCCGCGATACCGCCGACGATCGACAGCGCGCCGACGACCACCGCCGTCAGACGGGCGACCCGGATCTCGCGGCGCGGTTCGGCGTTGCCGCGCTTGATCACGTTCGCGTACACGTCGTGCGCGAAGGACGCGGACGCCGCCAGCGTCAGGCCCGCGACGACGGCGAGGATCGTGGCGAACGCCACGGCGGACACGATGCCCAGCAGCACGGCGCCACCGATGCGGAACGCCAGCAGCGGCGCCGCCGAGTTCTCACCACCCGGTGCCGCGGCGATCGTGTCGGTGCCGACCAGTGCCATCGCGCCGAAGCCGATCACCAGCGTGCACAGGTAGAAGATGACCATCGTCCAGGTCGCCCACACGACCGAACGACGGGCTTCCGAGGCGTTCGGCACGGTGTAGAAGCGCATCAGCACGTGCGGCAGCGACGCGATGCCGAGCACCAGCGACAGCGCCAGCGACACGAAGTCCAGTTTGGACATCGTGCTGAAACCGTACTTCGCACCGGGATCGAGCACGGCCTCGCCGAGCTTGTTGTGCTCGGTGGCCTGCTGCATGATCGCGGACAGGCTGAACCCGAACTTGCCCAGCAGGAAGATGCTCATCAGCGTCACGCAGAGCAGCAGCAGGACGGCCTTGATGATCTGCACCCACGTCGTGCCCTTCATGCCGCCGACCAGCACGTAGAGCACCATGACCATGCCGACGACCGCGATCAGCAGCGCCTGGCCCCACTTCGAGCTCACGTTGAGCAGCAACGCGATCAGGCCGCCGGCGCCGGCCATCTGCGCGATCATGTAGAAGAACGAGATCACCAGCGTCGCGTTCGCCGCGGCCGCGCGGACCGGGCGCTGCCTCATCCGGAACGCCAGCACGTCGCCGACGGTGAAGCGGCCGGTGTTGCGCAGGCCCTCCGCGATCAGCAGCAGGCCGACGAGCCACGCGACGACCCAGCCCACGGAGTAGAGGAAGCCGTCGTAGCCGTGCGCCGCGATGCCGCCGGAGATGCCGAGGAACGACGCGGCGGACAGGAAGTCACCGGACAGCGCCACGCCGTTCTGGGCGCCGGTGAACGAGCTGCCCGCGGCGTAGTAGTCCGACGCCGTGACGTTGCGGCTGCTGGCCCGGTACACGATGTAGAGCGTGATCAGCACGAAGACCGCGAAGACGCTGAGGTTCAGCACCGGGTTGCCGGTGGTGGGCATGCCTTACTCCTCGACGCCTGTCTTCTCGGCGAGCAATTGGCGCTGCGGGTCCAGCCGTCGCTTTGCGTAACGGGCGTAGCCGAGCGTGATGATGATCGAAGTCACGAACTGGCCGAGTCCCAGGAGGATCCCGACGTTGATCACACCGATCACCTTGGTGCTGACGAACTCGTGCGCATAGGCGGACAGCAGCACGAAGGTGAGGTAGGACGAGAGAAAGAGTGCGGTCATCGGGAAGACGAACGCCGTGAGGCGCCTCCGCAGGACGCGGAATTCGTCGGTCTCCCGAATCAGCGTGAACTTCGGGTTGCCGTCGGAATCGACGTACGACAAAGCGGCGGGGTCCTCGAATGATGCGAATCCCCGCATTTCCCGATGCTCGTGCTGCGTTTCTCCAGGCGACCACACCGCCTTGGTCATGTATCCCGCCCTCCTGCGTGCGGCGCTCACTGTAGCGCCCGCACGTGTGTAGTCCAACGTGTCTCAATTGGTGGACCAGGTCAAATCGGACACTGCATTAGTCTCAAATGGTGTGACCTGCGGGGTTGTGTCACGCGTTCACCTGCAGTTGACCCGCTGTTGACCCGATTTGCAACAGCACCGCGACGGCTCCAGACCGTTGTCGCACGTGTGCACCTGGCCTAGGATCGATCGGTCCGCGTTTTTGGTGACGGTTGGGGATATAGTGGGGTTCTTAGCGCGCGAACGCACAGTCGCGCCTCCCGGATGGAACCGCTGGCTCGTTCCGCCCGCAGCACTGGCGATTCATCTCTCCATTGGTCAGGCCTACGCCTGGAGCGTCTTCAAGACGCCGTTGGAGAAATCTCTTGGTATCACGGGAACGCAGTCGGCTCTGCCTTTCCAGCTCGGCATCGTGATGCTCGGGCTCTCGGCGGCGGTTCTCGGCACGACGGTGGAGCGCAAGGGCCCGAGGTGGGCGATGTTCACCTCGCTCGTCTGCTTCTGCTCCGGTCTGCTGATCTCCGCGGCCGGCGTGTGGGCGGGCATGTACTGGGTCGTCGTTCTGGGCTACGGCCTGATCGGCGGCATCGGTCTCGGCATCGGCTACATCTCGCCGGTTTCGACCCTGATCAAGTGGTTCCCCGACCGTCCCGGCATGGCGACCGGTATCGCGATCATGGGCTTCGGCGGCGGTGCGCTGATCGCGTCACCGTGGTCGACCTCGATGCTCACGGCGTTCGGCAACACCTCGACGTCGGGCATCGGCAAGGCGTTCCTCGTCCACGGTCTCGCCTACGCGGTCTTCATGAGCCTCGGCGTGCTGCTGATCCGCCTGCCCTCCAAGGAGTTCACGGAGGAGAAGGCGGCGCTGCTCAAGGACAAGCCGAAGGCCACCGTCGCGTTCAACGTGTCCGCGAACAACGCGATCAAGACGCCGCAGTTCTGGCTGCTGTGGGTCGTGCTGTGCTTCAACGTCAGCGCGGGCATCGGCATCCTGGAGAAGGCCGCGCCGATGCTGGTCGACTTCTTCAAGGAGTCCTCGACGCCGGTCGCGACCGCGGCGGCCACCGGTTTCGTCGCGCTGCTGTCGGCGGCGAACATGGCGGGCCGGATCGTCTGGTCGTCGACCTCGGACCTGGTGGGGCGCAAGAACATCTACCGCGTCTACCTGGGTGCGGGCGCGTTGCTGTACCTGACGCTGCTCACGATCGGCTCGTCCAGCGTGCCGCTGTTCGTCGTCGCGGCGATGGTGATCCTGTCGTTCTACGGCGGCGGTTTCGCCACGATCCCGGCCTACCTGCGCGACCTCTTCGGCACCTACCAGGTCGGCGCGATCCACGGCCGCCTGCTGACCGCGTGGTCGGTCGCCGGCGTGCTCGGGCCGCTGATCGTCAACGCCATCGCGGACGCGGGGAAGAAGGCGGGACACACCGGTCCCGACTTGTACACCACGTCGTTCTACATCATGATCTCGCTGCTGGTCGTCGGTTTCGTCGCGAACGAGCTGGTTCGCCCGGTCAACCCGAAGTTCCACGAGCCCAAGGCCGAGGAGACGACCGAGGAGCCCTCGCCGGAGCCGGAAGAGGCGAAGGCGGAAGAGGCGAAGGCGGCTGAGGCGAGCGCTGCCGAGTCCGAGGCTGCGGAGGTGGTCGCTGCCGAGCCGAAGGCCGCGGACGAGGCAACCGCCGAGCCCGAGCCCGAGCCCGAGGTCGCGGAACTCGTGGCCGACCAGCCGAAGGCTGAGGACGGCGAGGCGAAGGACGAGGCGACGGTCGCCAAGTGGAACGAGGCCGAGGCCGCGGACGTCGCAGAGACGACCGAGAAGGAAGAAGAGTCGGAAGGCGTGGTGCGGAAGTGAACTCCCAGCGCTTGTTGCTGATCGGTGCGTGGTTGTGGGTGGGCATCCCGCTCGCCTACGGCCTGTACCGGCTCTTCCTGAACGCGGCCAAGCTCTTCGTCTGATGTTCACCAAGCTCGTCAACTGGCGCAACTGGCGCCTGCCGGTGAAGCTCGCCGCGGTGTTGATCGTTCCGGTCACCATCGCGGTGGGCGTCGGCGTGCTGCAGATCCAGTCCCACATGGAACGCGCCGAGTCCTACGCGGCGCTCCAGCGGCTGGTGAAGGTCCGTTCCGCCCTGATCCCCGTGATCCAGGGGGTGCAGGCGGAACGGCGCATCATCGCCGAGGGAGTCGGTCCTCAGATCCTCGCCGAACAGGTGAAGCGCACCGAGGACGCCCGCAAGGCGTTGCGGGAACAGAACGGCAAGACCTCGTTGAGCGAGGTCGTGACCGCTCGCATGAACGACGTCGGCGCCAAGATCGGCGGCCTGACCGCGTTGCGCGAGCAGACCGGCGACGTGCCGAAGGTGATCGCGGAGTACACCAGCCTCACCGAGCTGATGCTCGACGTGGACGAGGTGCTCGCGAGCGAGTTCGGCGACCCCGCGCTCTTCCGCACGGCGATGGGCCTGCACCACGTGATGCACGTGCAGGAACAGGTCCTCTACCAGCAGGCGGTCGTGCTGTCCGGGCTCACCCGCGGCCAGCTCGTCACCGCCGAGGTGCGGTCGCTCGTCGAGTCGAACGTCAAGCTGAGCTACATCGCGGGAGAGTTCGCCGCACTGGCGACCCCCGACCAGCTCAACGCCTACGGCACGATGTTCAACGGCCCGGACATCGAGGCGCACCGCAAGATGCTGGCCACCGCGGTGCTGCACCCGACCTCGGACGCCCCGGTCACGGGCAACGCGAACTCGAACAGGCCCAAGCCGTTGCCGATCGCGGCAGCGGACTGGAGCAAGGCCTCCGGCGCCGTCGTGACGTCGCTGAACGGCGTGGTGACGGGTCTGCAGGACGACCTGCGCACCACCGCGAACCGTCTGCGCGACGAGACGAGCGACGCGGCCGGCACCGCGTCCGCCGTCCTGTTCGCGAGTCTCGTCCTGGCCGGCACCATCGGGTTCGTCGTCGGCCGCTACCTGCTGCGCTCCCTCAACGCGTTGCGCCGTTCCGCGCTGGAAGTGGCGTGGCACAAGCTTCCCGAGATGGTGGCGACCGGACGCGGCAGCACCGAGATCGAGCCGGTGCCGGTCGACACGACCGAGGAGTTCGGCCAGGTGGCGCGCGCGTTCGACGCGGTGCACCAGCAGGCCGTGAAGTCGGTCATCGAGCAGGCCGGCATGCGCGCGAACATGCGCAACATCTTCGTGAACCTCTCGCGGCGCAGCCAGAGCCTCGTCGAACGCCAGCTCAAGCTGATGGAGGAGCTGGAGAAGTACGAGGAGGACCCGGACCAGCTCGCGAACCTGTTCAAGCTCGACCACCTCGCCACCCGCATGCGCCGCAACAACGAGAACCTGATGGTGCTCTCCGGCGGCGACGTGGCACGGCGGTTCACCCGGCCGATCCCGCTGACCGACGTGCTGCGCGCGGCGGCCGCGGAGATCGAGCAGTACCAACGGGTGATGGTGCACACCGCGCCGAACGCCGAGGTGGTCGGTTACGTGGCAAGCGACCTCGTCCGCCTCCTGGCCGAACTTCTCGACAACGCAACGGCGTTCTCGCCGCCGCACACCCAGGTCTCGATCAGCGCGTCGATCGAGGCCGGAGACATCGTGCAGATCGACGTGGTCGACCACGGCATCGGCATCGACCGCGAGGCGCTGGAGGCCGTGAACCACCGCCTCGAGGCCGCGGGCGAGGGCGTGGACGTCCAGGTGTTCCGTGAGATGGGACTCTTCGTCGTCGGCAGGCTCGCGGCCCGCCACCAGATCGTGGTACGTCTCGATGCCCAACAGGGCAAGGGGACTCGCGCGATCGTGTTGGTTCCGGCGGAACTGGCACCACGACGCGAAGAGTCCTGGGAGAGTTTCCGCGGGGAAGCGATCGAGGCCCAGCAGACGTCGTGGTTCCAGGCGTCCGCTGCCGCCGCGCCGCCTCCCCCACCCGCACCCGCGCGTCAGACGCCGGAATCCGCCCGAGGATTCCTCAACGCCTTCCAGCGCGGTGTGCAGCGAGGCCTTCCCGACCACCAGGAGAGTCGATGAGCACGCAGGTGGACCAGTTCGGCTGGCTGGTCACCAACTTCGCCGAACGCACACCCGGCATCGAGCACGCCGTGGTGATCTCGGCGGACGGCTTGGTGTTGATCTCGTCGTCGAAGCTGCCGGCGCACGTCGCGCCGCAGTTCGCGGCGATCGTGGCCGGCGTGGTCTCACTCGCGGAGTCGGCGTCGCAGTGCTTCGCCGGTGAGGCGGTCGTCCGCACGGTCGTGCAGATGGACCGCGGCGTGATGCTGCTGTCGTCGATCAGCGACGGCTCGGTCCTCGCCGTGCTGGCGTCGAACACGTCCGACGTCGCGCAGGTCGCCTACGAGATGACCGTGGTCGTGCGGCAGGTGGGCCAGCTGCTCACGCCGGAGCTGCGGGCTGAGCTGGCATGAGCGGGGAATCCGACGAACAGGTCAACTTCGGCGATCTGATCAGTGGTTTCAGCTTCGACAGTGAACGGATCCGCAAGCGCGGCAAGAAGAAGAAGGCCACCCGCGCGGCCGATCCCGTGCCGGAGCCGGACCCGTACGCCACGCTGCCCTTCGAACCGGTGGTCCCGCCGCTGCCGTCGGTCGAGACGTCGTCGTCGATCGTGCGCGCCTACGCGTGGACCGGCGGCCGCACCACCTC
The DNA here is from genome assembly GCF_000974445.1 of Lentzea aerocolonigenes. Taxonomy (GTDB): domain Bacteria; phylum Actinomycetota; class Actinomycetes; order Mycobacteriales; family Pseudonocardiaceae; genus Lentzea; species Lentzea aerocolonigenes. The sequence continues at coordinate 112,781 of NZ_BBOJ01000022.1, read as the reverse complement.
CGACGTGCAGCTGGAGATCGAGTCGCTGGTGTCGGTGAACGAGCGTTCCGCCACCGCGGTGCGCCCGGAGCACCAGGACGTGCTGGCCCTGTGCCACTCGCCGCGCTCGGTGGCGGAGATCGCCGCGTTGCGCGGGCTTCCTCTGGGCGTCACCAAGGTGCTGCTCGGCGACATGGCGATGCACGGGCTGATCGACGTGCACCGCACGGCGTCGTCGTACGGCGGAGACAGGCCGGACGGGGCGTTGCTGGAACGGGTGCTGGCTGGGCTGCGCCGACTCTGAGCGTGGTTCTCCGCTACGGTCGGAGATCTACCTGGGGAGGTCGGCATGGAGTTCCAAGACGTCGTCCGGCGCAGGCGCATGGTGCGCAAGTTCACGGACGAGCCGGTCAGCGACGAGAGCCTGCAGCGGATCATGCGCAACGCGGTGCGCGGGCCGTCCGCGGGGTTCTCGCAGGGCCAGGGATTTCTCGTACTGCGGGGCGAGCCCCTGCAGCGGCTCGCCGAGAAGTTCGAGTGGTGGAGCGGCGACGACGCCAAGACAGCCCCGGTCGTCGTCATCCCGTTCTCGGCCAAGGACATCTACCTCGACCGGTACTCGCAGGCCGACAAGAGCTGGACGGGGCTGGGCAGCGAGGACCACTGGCCGGTGCCGTACTGGGACATCGACACCGGCATGGCCGCGTTGCTGATCCTGCAGACGGCCGTGGACGAGGGTCTCGGTGCGGTGTTCTTCGGGACGAACAAGGACGAGTGGCCCGCACTGCGGGCGGAGTTCGGCGTGCCGGACATCTACGCGCCGATCGGCATGATCGCGATCGGCCACCCCGCGGAGGAGGGTGTCTCCGAGGGCGCGTCGCCGCTGACTCGCATGCGCAAGAGGTTCGACGAGATGGTGCACTGGGGTCAGTGGCAGTGAGATCGTTCGGCCTGCTCGGGCCGTTGGACGTGGTGCTCGACGGGCGCGGCGTCCACATCCCGCCCGGCAAGCGCCGGGTGGTCCTCGCCGCGTTGCTGCTGCGGCCCGGCCAGGTCGTCGGTGCCGACGAGCTCGTCGAACTGGTGGGCGGGTCGCGCCACGCCCTGCAGACCACCGTCGGCCGGCTGCGCGAGGACCTGGGCCACGCCGAGCTCGTGCGGACCAGGCCCGGCGGCTACCTGCTGGACGTGCGGCCCGACGAGGTCGACGTCCACCGCTTCGACCGCCTGGAACCGCGGGAGGCGCTGGCGTTGTGGCGCGGCCGCCCGTTCGCCGACATCGGCAGCGACACCCTCGAACGCGACCACCTGCCCGCGTTGACCGAGAAGTACCTCGCGACGCTGGAAGCGCGGATCGAGAACGACCTCCGCGACGGCGGGCACGCCCAGCTCGTCCCGGAACTGCGCACGCTCACCCGTCAGCACCCCACCAGGGAGCGCATGTGGGCGCAGCTGATCGTGGCACTGCACCGCTGCGACCGGCAGACCGAGGCGTTGCAGGCCTACGACGACATCCGCGGCAGGCTCGCCGAGGAGCTCGGCCTCGATCCCGGCCGGGACCTGCAGAAGGCCCACCAGCAAGTGCTCACGGCCGACAACAGGCCGAAGGCGCGCAACGACCTGCCCGGTGACATCGCCGACTTCGCCGGCCGCGCCGACGACCTGGACGAGATCCTCGCCGCCGTGCCGTCCGGGTGCGTCGCGATCACGGCGATCGACGGCATGGCGGGCATCGGCAAGACCACGCTGGCCGTCCGCGCGGCGCACCGCCTGGCGTCCCGCTTCCCGGACGCACAACTGTTCGTGGACCTGCACTCCCACACCGCCGGCGTCGAACCCCGGACGCCGGCGGACGCGTTGCTGGAGTTGCTGACCGCGCTCGGCGTGCCCGCACAGGACATCCCGGACGGCCTGGACGCCCGCGCCGCGCGGTGGCGGGCGGAAATGGCGCACCGCAAGGCACTCGTCGTGCTGGACAACGCGGGCAGCGCCGCCCAGGTCCGGCCTCTGCTGCCCGGCACCGGCCTGGTGCTGGTCACGAGCAGGCGCCGGCTCGTCGACCTGGACGCCGCCCACACGATCTCGTTGGACGTCCTGTCCGAAGAGGACTCGCTGCGGCTGCTCGCGAGCATTGCGGGACAACGGAAACTCGACCAGGACCTCGAAGCCGCGCGCGAGATCGTCCGGTTGTGCGGCTACCTGCCGCTGGCGGTGCGGATCGTCGGTGCCCGGTGGCGCACCAGGCCGGCGTGGTCCGCGCGGGACGTCACGCGCCGCCTCACCGAGCAACGGCTGACCGAGCTGACGGCGGGTGAACGCAGCGTCGCGGGCGCGTTCGCCTTGTCGTACCGGCAACTCACCGGCGAGCAGCAGCGGCTGTTCCGGTTGCTGGGGCTGCACACCGGCGAGGACTGGGGCGCCCACCTCGCCGCCGCGGTGATCGGCACGACCCGCGTGGAAGCCGAGCGGCTGCTGGACGAACTGCTCGACGCGCACCTGGTGCAGCAGCAGGAGAACGGCCGCTACCGGTTCCACGACCTCCTGGCGGAGCACGCGAAAGCGAGCGTCGAGCCGGGGGAGGCAGAGGAGGCGGTGCTGGGCATCCTCGACTTCTACCTGCACACGGTGAGCCTGGCGGAACTCAGAACAGCGCCGGGCCGTCCTGAGCTCCGCTCGGCCGTGCGCCACCCACCGCCGGATCCGCCGTCGTTCGCGAACATCAGGCAGGCGGTGGCGTGGCTCGACGCCGAACACCGCAACCTCAGGGCCGCCGTCTACCTCGCGGCCTACAGCGGCAACTACGCGCACGCGTGGCAGCTGCCGCACCAACTGGCGACTTTCCTGCTGCTGCGTGGTTTCGGGCGGGAACGGATCGAGCTGCAGAGCGTCGCGCTCGCCGCCACGCACCAGCTCGGTGACCTGAAGGCCCGCGCGGAAGCGTTGCGGGGCCTCGGATCGGCGTACCAGTCCCGGCGCGACGCCGAGCCGGTGAAGCACCTGCGGGAGGCGCTCGACCTGACACGCCAGATCGGTGACGTGTCAGGGGAAGCGTCAGTGCTCATCCTGTTCGGCGTCATCGCGCGCGAAGGCAGCCGCCTCGACGAGGCGCAGCGGTACTTCGACCACGCCCTGGAGCTGATCAGGAGTGTGGAAGCGCCGACTCAGGAGGCGCACGCGCTGCACCACCTCGCTCTCACGTACCTGTTGCGCGGCCGGAACGACGAGGCGTTGGCCCATCTCACCTCGGCCCTCAGGCTGGGCGAGGAGCACGGCGACGTCTCGCGGATCGCGCTCGCGTTGGAGGACATCGGGTACATCCACTACTACCTGTTCAACGACGACGAGTGCGTCGAGCACCTGGAACGCTCGCAGCCGGTCTTCCAGGAACGCGGCGACTGGCGGGGCGAGATGTTCTCGTGCGCCGATCTCGCTTACGTCGCACTGGAGTTCGGCATGCCCGGCAAGGCGTTGGAGATGGCGCGCCGGGCGGCCCGGCTGTGCAGGACGAACACGGGACTCGCGGACGACGACCAGGTGCTCGGGGTCATGGAGCAGGTCGAGGACCACATCGGGGAGCTGGAACTGTCGTCCGCACTGGCCATCCGCGAGGAGCTGGAAGGACGGCCCGCCGAGGCCGTGCGCTACGCCGAGTGGTGCCTGTCGGCGATCAAGCGGGCCAGGCGCAGCTGGATGGGGGACCGCCTGCACGGCCAGCTGTGCCGGCTGCACCTGGCGCTCGGCGACCACGAGACCGCGGTGCGGCACGGCGAGAAGGCGGTCAGGGCCGCCGAGCGGCTGCGTCAGCCGCGGGCGGTGGCCGTGGCGAAGCGGTTGCTCGCTAGAGCGACAGCGCCAGCAGCACCAGCGTCGTAGCGACGACCGCGACCAGTGCGACGGCCGTGTACTGGGCGAGTCTGTCCTTGGTCCTGCGCATTCCCCGGCTCCCTCGGTGGTGGTGCCACCGAGCGTGGTGAAGCCCGCCCCCACGTCGTCCCCACGGCGATCACACGGGGTCCCGGCCGTCACCCGTGCGGTTTACTCGGAATGGCTGGAGAAACCCGTTGGAGACGTTTTGATCTTCTCGTTGTGAGGTACTCGTGAAGCATTGCTCCAACCGAGTGCTTGGCTGGCTCGCCATATTCCGTTAGGGTCGCATTCGCGAGCAATTGGCACGGGTGCCGGCGTTACCGAAAATCGCCCGAAAATTGATCAAAAATTAGCCAGTTGTTCGATTGCAACCAAAACGCTGCTCCATCGGAGTGCGGCCGTCCACGACAGGACCAGTCGGTGCTCACCCTGCGGGGCGGTGGTGACAGAGGTGTGTGCGTGCAGTGGTGCGAGGTCGGCCAAAAGGGGCTTGCGAGTCGTGAGAATCGGACCAGTCTTGTCTAATGGCATCGCCGGGACCCGTCCGGCGGACAGTGGCCTCGACCAGGGGGTGGAACGCACCATGGGTGGTGTCCCGACGTTTCCCCACGGCAGACCGCTGACGTGGGCGGACCTGGAGGCGATGCCTGATGACGGGCACCGTTTCGAACTCGTCGACGGGGTGTTGGTCATGAGCCCCTCACCCCGCCCCGTGCACCAGCGGGTCGTCGCACGACTGCTGGTGGCGCTGACGGCTGTCTGCCCGCCAGAGCTCGAGGTCCTCCCGGCTCCGGTCGACGTGGTGCTCGCCGACGACACGGTCTTCATTCCGGACCTGGTGGTCGGCCGGCGCGAGCAGTTCACGAAACAGGCCCTCCTGGGACCGCCCGTGCTGGCGGTCGAGGTTTTGTCACCGCGCACGCGGCACGTGGACCTCGAACTCAAACGCGCGAAGTTCCAGGAAGTCGGTTGCGAGAACTACTGGATGATCGACTACGACGCGCCGTGGCTGCGGTGCCTCCACCTCGAAAACGGGGCGTACGTCGAACAGGCGCGTTCGGAAGGCGACGAGATCATCGAACTGCAGTTCCCGTTCGCGGTGAAGCTCAGCGCTCAGGGCCTGGTGCGCTGATCACATCCCGAGCTTCGCGCTGAGCCACGCACGGGTCGCGTCGCGGTAGCCCCCGGCGTTGCGGTGCAGGGCCAGTGAATGTCCCGCACCGGGCAGCACGTAGGTCTCCAGCTGCGCCTCTGGCCGGTAGTACGGCGCCTCCTGCGCGCGCAGGCTCGCCGCGGACGAGCAGTCGCGCAACGCGAGCAGGCCGCAGAACAGGACGTCGTCCGTGCCGACCGCCTGGAACACCGGCACGTCGATGCCGTACGTCGTGGGCAGCACGATGCCGAAGACGGCCACGGTTCCCATGCCCGGCACGGAAACCTGGTCCTTGGTCAGCTCGTCCGCGTTCACGACGAGCTCCTCGGCGTCGTCCATGGCGTAGAACAACCCGGCCCGCGCACCCGGCCGCGTCGTGAAGTACAGCGGGTCGCTGCCGAGCTTCGCGAGCAGGTCGTCCAGGAACACCGGCTGAAGCCCGAGTGCGGCGCCCAGCGTCAGCACCGGGACGGCGGGCATGTGCGTCATGCCGGACAGCACCACGCCGTCGACGTCGTGGTAGGTCGCGGCCTCCATCGCCACGATGCCCGACCCGACGGAGTGCCCGACGATGACGACCTTCTCGTAGGCGGTGCCGCCGACGCGTCCGGTGCGCAGGTGCTGCACGACCTCGTGCATCGACCGCGCCTCAACGGAAATCAGCATCGGCAGGCTCATCGGGTGCGTGGAGGCACCTGTGCCGAGCCGGTCCACGGCGAACGTGGCACGGCCTTCGCGCGCCATGTTCCGCTGGTACGAGTAGGACTCCGGCACACCCGGCAGGTCCCAGTACACGCGGTTGTACGTGCCGCCGTGCACCAGCAGCTGGATCGAGCGCGGGTTCACGCCGGTGGGCTTGCAGAGCTGACCGGAGACCGTCGCGGCCTCGCCCGTAGGACCGGACACGGGAAGTGTGGTGAGCGAACACTCGACGGCGGAGGCGTGGGCGGCAGGCGTCAGTGACGTCATCGCCAGCACCGCGGCGAGAACGGGGAGCAGTTTCACGCTTGAGGCCTTCTACTCGTGGCGGTCACGGGCAGCCTGTTGGGCTGCATGGTCGCCTTCACCTGGGCGTAGACACGTTGTCCCGCAACGGGGACGAGGTCCCACCGGGTCGCGATCGTCGCGGCCGCGATCGCGATCTCCGTGTGGGCGAGGAAATGTCCTGGGCAGAAACGGGAACCGGCGCCGAACGGGATGAACGCGCCCTTCGGCACCGCTGCTGCTCTGGCGGGTTCCCACCGGTCGGGGTCGAACTGGCCGGGGTTCGGGAACCACCGGGGATCGCGGTGCAGAGTGTGTTGCGAGACCGCGACTTCGGAGCCTTTCCGCACGAGCACGCCGCCGATCTCGACGTCCTCGCGGGCCCGGCGCATCAGGATGATCGGCGGGGTGCGCCGCAGCACCTCGTTGATGATCCGGCCGGTGTACTCGAGCTTCGCCACGTCCTCGAACGTCGCGGGCCGGTCGCCGAGCACGGCGTCGACCTCGGCGTGGAACCGTTGGCGCACCTCGGGCCGTGTGCCGACCTCGTGGAAGAACCACGCCAGCGCCACGGCCGTCGTCTCGGCGCCGGTGGTGAGGATCGTGACGACCTCGTCGTGGATCTGTTCGTCGGTCATCGCCTCGCCGGTGTCCGCGTCCCGTGCGGCGAGCAGCGCCGAGAGCAGGTCACCGTGGTCGCCGCCTTCTTTCCGCGCACCGACGACGACCTCGGGGATGATCTTGCGCAGCCTGGCCGCGGCCTCGTCGAACTCGCGGTTCGCCTTCAGCGGCAGCTTCTCCACGAACCCCGGCGAGAAAGCGCGCACCAGCACGTGCTTGAGCATGATCGGGATGGAGTGCTTGATCTCGTCCAGGACCTCCTGGCCGAGCTCTGCGGAGAACAGCGTGCGGCCGGCGACGGTCATCACGAAGTCCTGCATCACCCGGTCGAACTCGAGCCGCTGACCGTCGTGCCACGAGTCGCGCAGTTCGGTCGCGAGCGACGTGATCACGGTCTCCGCGTAGGTCGCGACCCTGGCGCGGGTGAACGCCGGCAACACCATCCGGCGCTGGCGCTGGTTGAACGCGCCGTTCGACGTGGCGAGCCCGTTGCCGAACAACGGGCGCATCTTGTCGAAGACGATGCCCTTGTCGAACTTGTCCGACGTGAGCAGCTGCAGCGCGAGTTCGGGTGTCGTGACCAGGTGCACCGGTAGGGGACCGAGGAAGACTCTGACCACGTCACCCCTGGCGGGTAACGAGGACAGGAACTCGACCGGAGACCTGAGCAGCGTGACGGTGTGCCCGATGAGGGGCCATCGGCCCGGCACCGTCGTGACGCTCGGCATCACACCACCCTCTCGCGACCCCGAACAACCTAGGGCCGTAGCGCCAGTGGAGGCGAGCAGATACACACGATCGGATGCTCATCCAATCGGCCGGTCTGGTGCACATGAGTACGCTCGGTGCGTGAGCAACGACCTCGGTTGGGTTCCACCAGGTGTAGACACGACGGTGCCCTCACCGGCACGGGTGTACGACTACTGGCTCGGCGGCGGTCACAACTTCGCCCAGGACCGCGCGCTGGCGGAGAAGATCCTGCAGATCATGCCCGGCGTCCGGGACGCGGCACGGCTCAACAGGTCGTTCCTGCGCAGGGCCGCGCTCACCATGGTCGAGCAGGGGGTGCGGCAGTTCCTCGACGTCGGCTCCGGCATCCCGACGGTCGGCAACCTGCACGAGATCGTGCAGGCGGAGGCCCCCGACTGCAGGGTGGTCTACGTCGACAAGGACCCGGTCGCGGTCGCGCACAGCGAGCTGATCCTGGCGGGCAACGGCAACACCGGCGTGGTGCAGGCCGATCTGCGCGACCTGGACGCGATCTTCAACGCCGACCCGACCCGCAAGCTCCTCGACTTCGACCAGCCGGTCGGCCTGTTCATGTTGCTGGTGCTGCACTTCGTCCCGGACGAGTGGGACCCGGCGACGATCGTCGGCCACTACCGCGACCGGCTCGCCCCCGGCAGCTACCTGGCGCTGACGCACGCCTCGGCGGAAGCGAAACCCGCCGGCATGGACGAGGCCGTGCAGACCTACAACGTGAAGAGCTCGCAGAACCAGGCGTTCCCGCGCACCCACGACGAGGTGCTGGCGTTCTTCGGCGGTTTCGAGCTGCTGGAGCCGGGACTCGTCGGCTGCCCGGCGTGGCGGCCGGACGGCGCGGGTGACTTCGCGGCCAACCCGGAGATCAACGAAGTGCCGTTCGCGGGCGTCGCTGTCAAACCCTGATCGTCACTGACGGCGGACGGTCAGCCGCCGGTCAGCGCTGGTCGGCACCTTGTGAGCAACACCGACTCACAGGGGGCAACACCGTGAAGAAAGTCCTGATCTCCGGCGCCAGCATCGGCGGACCCGCACTCGCCTACTGGCTGCGCCACCACGGTTTCTCCGTCACCGTCGTGGAGCGGGCCCGCGGTCTGCGGCCCGGCGGCCAGGCCATCGACGTCCGCGGCCCCGCGCTGGAGGTCGTCGAGCGCATGGGCCTCGGCGACCAGCTGAGGTCGTGCAGCACCAACATGCGCGGCATGAGCATGGTCGACGCCGAGGGCAACGAGCTGTTCAGCTCCACCACCCGCACCATCAGCGGCGGCGACCTCTCCAGCCCCGACGTCGAGCTGCTGCGCGACGACCTCGCCCGGATGCTCTTCGACGCGGCCGACGGCGTCGAGTACCTGTTCGACGACACGATCACGTCCATCGACGGCACCCGCGTCACGTTCGAGAAGGCCGCACCACGCGACTTCGACGTGATCGTCGGCGCCGACGGCCTGCACTCCAACGTCCGCAGGCTCGTCTTCGGCCCGGAAGAGCAGTTCATCAGCCACCTCGGCATGAACCTCGCCGTCTTCACCGCGCCGAACTTCCTCGGCCTCGACCACTGGCAGACCTTCCAGCGGGGCGACGTCGTGGGCGGCGGCATCATGAGCGCCCGCTCGAACGCGGAATGCCGCGTCTACATGGGTTTCAACGGCGCCGTGGAGTTCGACCACCGCGACGTGGACGCCCAGCGCCGCCTGCTCGCCGAGATGTTCGCCGACGCGGGCTGGGCCTGGCCGACCGCGCTCAAGCACATGTGGGAGGCGCCGGACTTCCACTTCGACTCGATGAGCCAGATCCACATGGACACCTGGTCGCGCGGCAACGTGGTGCTCCTCGGCGACGCCGGCTACTGCGGCTCACCGTTGTCGGGCCAGGGCACCAGCATGGCGCTGGTCGGCGCGTACGTGCTGGCCGGTGAGCTGGCGGCGGGTTTCGACGGTGCTTTCCAGCGCTACGAGGAGATCCTGCGGCCGTACGTGACGGCGAACCAGGAGATGGCGCTGAAGAACCGGGAGAACGGCGGCGAGCCCTCGGAGGAGTTCGCGGAGGTCGTGAACTCCCTGAAGCTGCCGGTCTACTGACGCTGACGGTCTACTGACGCAGCTCGTCGATCGCCCGGCGGACGTCGGCCTCGGGGATCACGGCACCGGTGTAGCGCACCACCGCCGTGATCCCCTTGGCGTCGAGGTGGTGGAAGTCGGTGAAGTCCAGGCCCGCCACCGCGTTCACCGCCTCCGGGCTGCTCCAGCGGGGCGATCGGGCTGACGGCCCGGTGGTGCTCGGTTCCTCGACCAGCACGAACTCTGCACGTGCGGTGCCTCCCGAGTTCTGCCGCGAGATCCGCAGGGACCAGCGTCTCGATCGACGGCACCACGTCGGTCGCGGCCGAATTGGCTCAGACCATTGACGGCAAATGGGACAGGTCGTCACGCTGGACCGCGGGTCGCCGCCCCCGGCTCGTAAGAGGAGGAGTCGTGAGAACTCGCGTTCTCGCCGCGGTCATCGCTGTCACCGCGGCCCTGTCCGTGAGCGCGCAGTCGCAGGCCGCGGAACCGTTGTCCAGCCTCGTGCCGGTCCCGGTGTCGGTGCAGGCCCGAAGCGGTGTCACGCACACGCTGACGGCAGCCACGAAGATCTACACAGCCCCTGCCGCGCGCGACGTCGGCGCTTTCCTGGCCGGTGTCCTGCGGCCCTCGACCGGCTACGCGCTGCCGGTGTCCGACGCGGTGGGAACGCCGGCCGACGGCATCTCGTTGCTGCTGGCGGGTGCACCGGGCTCCGTGGGGGACCAGGGCTATCAGCTCGACGTCGCAACCAGCGCCATCGTCATCAGGGCCAACACTTCCGAGGGGCTGTTCGCCGGCGTGCAGACGTTGCGGCAGCTGTTGCCCGCGGCGGTGGAGAGCGCGACCACGCAGCCCGGGCCGTGGACCGTGCCGGGCGCGTTGATCGTCGACCACCCGCGGTTCTCCTACCGCGGCGCGATGCTCGACGTGGCCCGCCACTTCCACCCCATCGCGTCGGTCAAGCGGTACATCGACCAGCTGGCGTTGTACAAGATCAACTACTTCCACCTGCACCTCAGTGACGACCAGGGCTGGCGGATCGTGATCGACAGCTGGCCGCGGCTCGCCACGTACGGCGGCAGCACGCAGGTCGGTGGCGGGCCCGGCGGGTACTACACCAAGTCGCAGTACAGCGAGATCGTGCAGTACGCGGCGGCGCGCAAGATCACGGTGATCCCCGAGATCGACATGCCCGGCCACACCAACGCCGCGCAGGCCTCGTACGCCGAGCTCAACTGCAACGGACAGGCTCCGCCGTTGCGCACGGACATCGAGGTCGGCTACTCCTCGTTGTGCGTCGGCAAGGACATCACCTACCAGTTCGTCGACGACGTGGTGCGCGAGATCGCGGCCCTCACGCCTGGCCCGTACTTCCACATCGGCGGTGACGAGGCGCACGCCACCTCCGACGCGGACTACCAGGCGTTCATGAACCGCGCGCTGCCGATCGTGAAGAAGTACGGCAAGACCGTGCTCGGGTGGCACGAGTTCGTGAAGACCACGACCGACACGACCGCCGTCCCGCAGTACTGGGGCACCACCACGTCCAACGCGACCGTGCAGGCAGCGGCGGTGCGCGGCAACAAGGTGGTCATGTCGCCCGCGAACAAGGCCTACCTGGACATGAAGTACAACTCCAGCACGCCTCTCGGGCTGTCGTGGGCGGGGTACATCGAGGTGCAGACCGCCTACGACTGGAACCCCGGCACTCACCTGAGCGGTGTGCCGGAATCCGCGGTCCGCGGCGTCGAAGCTCCACTGTGGACAGAGACGGTCGTGACGTCGCGCGACATCGAGTTCATGGCGTTCCCGCGGCTCTCGGCCATCGCGGAACTGGGCTGGTCACCGTGGTCGACGCACAACTGGGACCAGTTCAAGGTCCGCCTGGGAGCCCAGGCCCCGCGCTGGGCGCCCATGGGCATCAACTTCTACCGCTCGGCCCAGGTTCCGTGGGACACCGGCGGCCCGCCGCCCGGCCCGTGCTCGCAGCCCGCGTGGGAGCGCGCGAAGATCTACACCGGCGGCAACGTGGTCTCGCACAACGGCCACAAGTGGACCGCGCAGTGGTGGACGCAGGGCGAGGAGCCCGGCACCACCGGCCAGTGGGGCGTCTGGCGCGACGGCGGCGTCTGCTGAGTTCTTCTGGGTACTCCGTCGGGCATGACGGATCCGGAAGAAGCAGAAGAGTTCGCGGAAGAGGCCGGTGTCGACCCCACCCCTCAGGAGGTCGACGAGTACCGCGACATGACGGAACCAGGTGAGTGGCGCGCCGACGAGAAGATGGGACCCGGCGGCGCGCCCGCACCTCAGGACGGCGACGACCCGACAGGTGGTTCCGGCGCGTGACGGCTGGGTAGCCGGATGCCGTGGATGCCCGAGTTGCCGTTTTTGCCCCTTCCCCTCAGCTGACCGTGACCGTCGAGGACCTCGACGGCGAGCCCGACGTGCACCTGCACGCCGGTGGCCAGGGTTTCTGGCAGTCCAGGATGATCGCCGCGCTGGGCGTCGAAGCCGTCGTGTGCGCGGCGTTCGGCGGCGAGACAGGCCGTGTGTTGCGCACGTTGCTTGAAGGTGAACACGTCGACCTGCGCGCGCGGGACGTCGCCGCGCGCAACGGCGCCTACGTGCACGATCGACGTGACGGCAGCCGGTCAGAGATGGTCGAGATGCCGCCGGACGCGTTGTCCCGCCACGAGCTCGACGACCTGTACGAACTGGCGTTGGTGGAGGGCATCCGCGCGGGCACGGCCGTGCTGAGCGGGCCGTCCGACGACCGCGTGCTGCCGCACGACACGTACTACCGCCTCACGGCCGACCTGATGCGCAACGACTGCCGCGTGATCGTGGACCTGGCCGGGGACCGGCTGGCCGAGGCGGTGCGGGGCGGTCCGCACGTCGTCAAGGTGAGTCACGAGGAACTGGGTGAGGAGGAGCTGCCCGAACTCGTGCGGAAGTGCCGTGAGATCGCCAAGTCGGGTGTGCACGGCGTGGTCGTGTCCCGTGCCGACGAACCGGCGCTGGCACTGCTGGACGAGGCGTTGTACCTGGTGAGGATGCCTCGGCTGGAGCCAGTCGACACCCGTGGCGCGGGCGACTCCATGACCGCGGGGATTTCAGCCGGACTCGCGCTGGGTATGTCGTTGGAGGACGCGGTGAAGCTCGGCGCGGCGGCCGGCGCGGTGAACGTGACCCGGCACGGCCTCGGCAGCGGCGGGGGAGATGCGGTGCGCGAGCTGAGCCGACGCGTGGAACTGGAGCCGATCGGGGAATGAGCGGATGCGCGCGCTGATCACGAACGACGACGGAATCGACTCTCCCGGCCTGCTGACGTTGGCTCGTGCCGCGGTCGAGTGCGGACTGGAGGTCGTCGTCGCCGCACCGGCCGAGCAGGCCAGCGGCACGAGCGCCTCGGTCGCGGCCGCCGGTGACAGCGGCAGGGTGGCGAGCGTTCGCCGCACGCTGCCCGGCCTCGACGCGGAGGCCTACGCGGTCGCCGCGCACCCGGGACTGATCTCGCTGATCGCGTGCCGCGGCGGCTTCGGCGGCAAGCCCGACGTGGTGCTGTCCGGAGTGAACCTCGGTGCGAACGTCGGCCGCGCGATCCTGCACTCCGGCACGGTCGGCGCGGCACTGACCGCGCACCTGAACGACGTCACGTCGCTGGCGGTGTCGCTCGACGTCGGGTTGGACGGGCCCGAACCGTTGTGGGACAAGGCAGGCGAGGCGGTGCGCGCGGTGCTCCCCGAGTTGCTGGAGATGCCCGCCGCCACGGTGCTGTCGCTGAACGTGCCGAACATCGTTGACGTGCAAGGACTCCGCTGGGCGGAGCTGGCGCGGTTCGGCACGGTGCAGAGCCGGGTGGACGAGGTGGGGGAGAACGAGGTGGAGCTCGTCACCGTGTACTCGGAGGACAAGCCCGCTCCCGGCACCGACGCGGCGTTGCTGGTGGACGGTTACGCGACGCTGACGCCGTTGCGTTCCGTTGGGGCCGAACCTATTTCGGGGCTGCCTTCGCCGGCCTGGCCAGCGTGATCACGAGCCCGATCAGCGCCGTGCGCACTTCGAGGAAGCCCTCGGTGGTGACGTCGTCGAGCGAGAACGCCAGCATCCCGAACGAGAGCAGCAGGAGCACGCCGTACATCCGCGCGAGGTCGTGCCGCCACGCCATCGCGACGCCCAGCGCGCCGACGCCGACCTGGATGACGTGGTAGTCGGGGTCCAGTCCGAACACGTCGAACCATCCGAACGCGAGCTGCAACACGCCTGCGGTGAGGGTCAGGATCTGCGGCCTCGTGAACTCGAACTGGTCGCTCAACAAGGCCATTGGGGGTCCTACCCTTCGGATCGCCGCCACACCGCGTCGTACTTCGCCTGTCGTTCGCGGTCCTGCGCGGCATTGCGCTCTCGGCGCCCCTGAGTCGCCGACCCTCGCGGGTACCCGTACTTGGTGAGCCGGTAATCCACACTTTCCGGTGCGTAGGACAACGCGAAGTACAGTCCTACAACGAAACCGAGCCCACCGCACGCGATTGCCAGCGGCCACGGCGAGCCGAGCCCCAACACGAGCGCGAGAACGATGACCACGACCAGCGGCGTGACCTGCACGAGGCTGCGGATCGTGAAGCGCACCAGCCACTTCGGACCGGTCACGTCGTCGTGCACGAACTCGCGGTACTTCTGCGGCAGCCGCCCGCCCGCGTAGTACCAGACCTTGAGGGCGGGGTTCATCGCGTCGCCTTGGCGATCACCTTGCGCAGCACCTCGTTCAGCTGCGCGAGCTCTTCGAACGTCATGTCCAGCTGCTCCACGACCTTGAAGGGGATCTTGAGCGCCTCGTTCCTCAGCTCCTGACCGGCCTCGGTCAGCGTGAGGGCGAGCGCGCGCTCGTCGTTGCGGTTCCGCTGGCGCTCGACGTAGCCGACCGCCTCCAGCCGCTTGAGCAGCGGGCTGAGGGTGCCGGGGTCGAGCTGCAGGACGTTGCTCAGGTCCTTGACCGTGCGCGGCGACCGTTCCCAGAGGGCGAGCATCACCAGGTACTGCGGGTGGGTGAGGTTCAGCGGCTCCAGGATCGGCCGGTAGACGGCGATCACCGTCCTGCTCGCCACGGCCAGGGCGAAGCAGACCTGTCGCTCGAGCTCGAGCGGGTTCTCCGGAATGCTTGGTGTACTAATCATTGGTGTACACACTAACTCGTGGGTGCGCTCGCCTCCAAGAGGTGTGGCGCAGCGCTCAGGCTGCCTGGTTCGGCGGAGGAGCCTGGGGTAGACGACTGGCATGACCCGGACAACCGTCGTCATCGCCTCGCGCAACCGTGCGACCAGCCTGGTGCGCACGCTCGCGCACCTCAGCGAGCTCGCGGCTCCGGTGATCCTGGTGGACAACGGTTCCACCGACGACACCGTGCTGCGCGTGCGGCGGGAGTTTCCCGAGGTCGAGGTGCTGGAGGCGGGCGCGAACCTCGGCGCGGTGGCCCGCAACCACGGCGTGCGGGTTGCGCGGACGCCGTACGTGGCCTTCTCCGACGACGACTCGTGGTGGGCGCCCGACGCGTTCGAACGGTCCGAGCCGATCCTCGACGAGCACCCGGACCTCGCGGTGATCGCGGCGCGCACGCTGGTCGGCCCTGCCGAGGTACCGGATCCGATCACCTCGCTGCTGCGCGACAGCCCGCTGGGTGACGGTGTCGCGGGCCCCGCCGTGCTCGGGTTCATGGCCTGCTCGGCGATCGTGCGGCGGCAGGCGTTCCTGGAGGTCGGCGGGTTCAGCCCGGTGCTGTTCTTCCGCGGCGAGGAGTCGTTGCTGTCGTGGGATCTCGCGGCCGCGGGGTGGGCGCTCTGCTACGTCGAGGACGTGGTGGCGCACCACCACCCGGCCGCGGAACGAGCGCCGGACGGAGACATCGTCGAGCGGCGCAACGCCGTGCTGGCCACGTGGATGCGACGCCCGGTGCACCGCGCGGTGGCGGCGTCGCTGAAGGACCCGGCCGCGTTCCGGGCGGCCGTGCCCCGGCTGCGCCAGGCGCTCCGGCAGCGACGCGCGCTGCCGAAGCACCTGGAAGCGCAGATCAGGAAAGCGAGCGAACGGCCGCCGCGAGACGGGTGATGCCCTCGTCGATCTGCTCCGGCGTGACGCCCGAGAACGCGAGGCGCATCTCGTTGTCGCCGCCCTCCAGCAGGAAGTCCGAGCCCTTCACGAACTCGACGCCGTGCTCCTTGGCGACTCCGAAGAGCTTCTCGATCGACACACCCGGCAGCTCGACCCACATGAAGTAGCCACCCTGCGGCGCGGTGAAGACGGCCTCCGGCAGCTCACGCTTCAGCGCGGCGACCAGCGCGTCCCTGCGGGCCTTCAGCGCGGTGCGGACGTTGACGACCGACTCGTCGAGACGCCCGGAGCGGCAGTACGAGTTCACGATCGACTGCGCCACCATGTTCGGCGAGATGTACGTGGTGGTCGCGATGTCCTGGACCTTCTTGATGACGGCCTTCGGACCGACCAGGTAGCCGCAGCGGATGCCCGGCGCCATGGTCTTCGAGAACGACGACGCGTAGACGACCTTGTCGCTCTTGTCCTGCGACAGCATGGTCGGCAGCGGCTCGCCCTCGAAGCGGACCTTGATGTACGGGTCGTCCTCGAACAGCACGAAGTCGAACTTGGCCGCGAGCTCCAGCAGCCGCGCGCGCTTGGCCTCGGACAGCGTGTAGCCGGCCGGGTTGTGGAAGTTCGGGATGATGTGCGCGAGCGAGGGCCGCACACCGCTCTCGAGCAGCTTCTCGAGCGCGTCGACGTTGATGCCGTCGGTCTCCAGCTCGATGGCGTGGATCTTGGCACCGCGCTGACGCAGGTTCAGCAGCGTGCGGTCGTAGGTCGGCGCCTCGACCACCACGTCGTCGCCCGGCTGGACGAGGAGCTCGAACAGGAACGCGTCAGCCTGCATCGAGCCGTTGGTGACGAGCACCTGCTCCGGCTCGACCCCGTGCTGCTCCGCGATCCACGCGCGCAACGGCACGTAACCGACGCTCGTGCCGTACGCGAACGTGCCGCCGGGGTCGTTCGTGAAGGCCTGTTGCGCCGCGTCGCGCAGGCCCTCCTGGTCAATGATGTCGAGAGAGGGCGCACCGCGCGTGAACAGGATCGAGGCCATGCGCGGAGCGTACAACTCCCACTATTTGGGCTACGGCCCGATATGCGTATGAGTTGAGCTGCTGCACGGCCGCACGCGCGTTTCCGAGGTGGTGGAGATCCACTGCGAGGAAGTTCGGCTTCTTCCTGGCGGCGGGCCGGCAGAACTGCTGCGCCCGGTTGCCGAGCTTGCTGTTTGTCGTTCGTCGCCGTGCCGCTGAACGGAACGTCCCCCGAAGTGGTTCATGACGAACAACGGCTGGAAGCTCCCGGTCGCCGTGAGTGGTTTTTCATCCCATCGGCTGTAACTGGACCAGTCCGAGCTCGGTCGCGCCCTGGAGCCGGCTACGCGGCGGCCACCGGTTCTGCTGCACGCCTCCGGGCCGGTACAGGACCTCGTTCAGGCCTTGGAGGTGTTGGTCTTGAGCATCCGCTGGAGGCCGACGTTGAGCGCAACGGGCTTGCTCACCAGCGTGCAGCTGTTGTGGCAGGGGATCCCGCCGTCCGGGGTCTGGTGGATGTCCAGCATGAAGCCCCGCACACCGTCGTGCAGCTGCTGCACGATGCCGCGCGTCTGGTTCTTCGCGAGGTCGACGAACGGCGGCGTAAACGTGCCATCGACCCCGTTCGCGTAGGCGTCGTGGACGGTCAGGAATGTCATCTGGTCGAGCCGCGGCTCCTGCGGCATCGGCTCGGTCCGGTTGGCGACCGGCGTCAGGTGCCGGCGGGTCTCACCGCCGAGGCCGAAGATTTTTTATTGATCACCGAACTTTTCTGGCTCGCGAACCGTATCCCCTTGTGAGCACGAACCCGTGGTGAGCTGACGGGCGATGCACTGGCCAGGCGAGTCGGTGTTCTCGAACCTCCCGTCGCTCAGTCGCCATTGCTGGTGGTCTTCGTTGCCCTTGGGGCAGCCCTGGCCCGGTACCGCTCTGGGCGACGTTGAGCCCGGACTGGACGCCGGTGACGTAGTGCGGGCCCGACGGAGCCGCGCGCGCCGTGATCGGCACCAGGGGAAGTAGCAGCAGAGGGCTGCGACGGCAGAGCGGTATCGCACGGCGGGAGGTGTCGCACGACGGGAGGTCTCGCACGGCAGGGAGACCTCGCACGGCAAGGGAGACCTCGCACGGCAAGGGAGACCTCGCACGGCAGGGAGACCTCGCACGGCAGGGAGACCTCGCCACGGCGGGAGGCGTCGCACGGTGACCAGAGTCACCCACACGAGTGAGACGTGAAACGGGCTCAGGCGTTTGGGCGTTTAACACTGTGGGTATTCCACGCACAGTTCGCTCCTCTTCACCAGTAGTACAACTCCAAGGCAGCCGTCGCCCAGCCGAAGGGTTCGGGCCGGTTCTGAGCGCCGCCTTCACAAGCCGCGCAGGGTTCGACTCCCTCGGTTGCCACTCAGCTCACTCGTCGAATCCCGCGGCGAGAAGCGGAGGCGTCGCGGTTGACGGATCGCGGCGCCCGCTTCGTTCGGGGGCGGGGGATCACGTTCCGAGCGCGGTTGTGAGAAGCGCGGATCTCTGCCGACGTCTCATTGCGGAAGTGCGGAAATTCCACCTCGCCAGCGCCGCTCAGAACGGCGGATCGCCGCCTGACGTGAAGCCGACATCCTCCTGGTCGCTCCGGCGCCTCCTCAGTTCGCGCAACCGGCCGCCGGCATGTTCCAGTGCCTCGCGCAGCTGATCTCTCGTTGCTTCACGCCGACGCTCGACACCCATCACGTCGTTCAGCTCCCGGTTGACGGCGCCCGGGAAGCGCCCGGTCTCCATCGCCAGCACGTACGCCGCTTTGTTGAGCGACTTCCGCATGTCGTGGAAGGGCAGTTCGGGCCTGGGGCGTCTCCACGGCCGCGGCGGCTCGGTCGCGGGCCCGCGCCGGGCTCGGTTGGCCAGGGCGATCTCGCGTTCGTGCGGCGTCAGGTGGGACCAACACGCCACGGGGTTCGGCATCGGGTCGTCGGGATCGGGTTCGCCCCAGTCGGCGGAGTGGGCTTCACAGCGGCTGCCGTTCGTGCGCAGCCGCACGCACTGCGGGTCTGTGCGCGCCATCACCCAGGCTTCCGTCCACTCCGGACACGACCTCGTCCTGCCGTTCCCGCACGTACCGGGACGCCGCACGGAGCTGCTCTTCGGTCGCCCAACGGCGGGTCCGCACCCCGATCTGGCGGTTCACCTCCCGCGGAGTGCGCGGGGTCCAGCGGGCGAGCTGCCAGGCCTTCGCGTTCACGGCGGAGCTGAGCGGGGAAGCAGGTGTGCACGGCGGTACCAGCCCTTCGATCATCATCGGTCTCCAATGGAACTTTCTGTGATGACACGATGACAGAGGGGTCTGACAATTTTGGGAAGCCCAGGTCAGGGGGTGTGGAGGGCGACCAGAGAGGAGTTCGGCGTCGCGGGCGTGCTGCCGTCGCTGGTCACGGACGGCGGCACGCTGCGCCCGCATGTCGGCCGCGCTGACCGCAAAAAGCCCGCCCGGCGACGAACGCCGGACGGGCTTGGCGGAAACACTCAGACGGCGCGGACGGCCTGCGCCTGTGGTCCCTTCTGACCCTGGCCGATCTCGAACTCCACGCGCTGCTTCTCCTCCAGCGACTTGAAGCCCTGACCCTCGATCTGCGAGTAGTGCACGAACACGTCCGGACCGCCGCCGTCCTGCGCGATGAATCCGAAGCCCTTCTCGCCGTTGAACCACTTAACGGTGCCCTGCGCCATACCAATTGCTCCCTAGCGTTCAAGTCCCCGTCGTGCGGGGTGCGCGGGCAGTCTGCCAGCGGACGGTCTCTCTCACATCGTGGTTAGCCCGGTGGTGTGAAGAAGTAAGTTGGACCGGGTACCACCGAGAGGAGCAGGGATGACGAACTGGCTGGACGTCGCGCACGACGTGGCGGCGACGCTCAGGTCCGACGCGGCGGACAGGGACCGGGCCAACCAGCCACCCGCCAAAGAGGTGGAACTGCTCCGGCAGAGCGGCCTGCTGAACGTCAGCGACTGGGCCACCCAGCAGAAGATCAACCGGATCGTCGGGGCCGCCGACGCCAACGTCGGACACCTCCTCGGGTACCACTACCTGCAGATCTGGCGCAGCGGACTGTTCGACGTCCCGTTCAGCAAGGCCGCTGACCAGTTCTGGGCAGGCGTCAGCAACCCCCTCGACGCGGCCCTCGAACTGACGCCGAAGGGCACCGGCTTCCTCCTCAACGGCCGCAAGACGTTCGCCACCGGCGCCTCCGTGGCCGACCGGATCGTCGTCAGCGCCACCCGCACGGACAACGGCGAGAAGCTCACGTTCCTGCTCGACGGCAAGGCCGCGGGAATCACCTACCTGGACGACTGGGACAACATCGGCCAGCGCCTCACCGCCTCCGGTGGCGTCGCCTTCGAGAACGTCGAGGTCACCGAGATCCTCGGCGTGCAGCCCGCGAACGAGGACCCGCGCATCAGCCTCGCCGCCATCGGCTTCCAGGTCGTGCTCGCCCAGCTCTACGTCGCCATCGCGGAGGGCGCGCTCGCCGAGGCCGCCGACTACACCCGCACGAAGACCCGCCCGTGGTTCGTCAGCGGGGTCGAGACCGCCACCGAGGACCCGTACATCGTCGCGGCCTACGGCGAGATGGTCTCCCAGACGAGGGCCGCCGGGCTGCTCGCGGACGAAGCCGGAAGGCAGCTCCACGAAGCCACCGAGCTCGGCCGCCACCTCACCGCGGCGAAGCGGGCGGAGGTCGCGGTCACCATCTCCGCGGCCAAGGTCGTCAGCACCAAGCTCGTCAACGAGGTCACCAGCCGCATCTTCGAACA
This sequence comes from Lentzea aerocolonigenes, assembly GCF_000974445.1. Classification (GTDB taxonomy): domain Bacteria; phylum Actinomycetota; class Actinomycetes; order Mycobacteriales; family Pseudonocardiaceae; genus Lentzea; species Lentzea aerocolonigenes. Next base: position 92,430 of record NZ_BBOJ01000022.1, on the reverse strand, counting down.
GGTCGGCGCGCGCGGAACGGCCGCCAAGTACGGCGTCGACCGCTTCTGGCGCAACGCCCGCACGCTCACGCTGCACGACCCGGTCGTCTACAAGGCCCGCGAGGTCGGCGAGCACTTCCTGACCGGCGCGCGCCCCGCCCACACCGGGTACAGCTGATGCAGCCGGTGCTCGCCGACTCGGTGCGGCTCACCGACGACGGTGTGCTGATCCTGGACCGCCGGCAGTTCCCGTTCGAGCGGAACTGGGTGCTGTGCCGGACGGCCGAGGACGTCGCGCGGGCCATCGAGGACATGGTCACCCAGTCCTCGGGCCCGTACTTCGCGGCGCTCTACGGCATGGTGCTCAAGGCCCGCACCCTCGAAAGCCTGCCGTTCGCCGAAGCGCGCACACAGCTCGCGCAGACCGCCCACCTGCTCGAAAACACCAGGCGCACCAACAACGCCCTGCGCAAGGCGACCGCGGCGGTCCTCAAAGCGGTCGACGAGGCCCAGGACGTCACCAACGCCCTGCAGGGCGCCAAAACCGGCGACCACGCGTACCGGGCCAAGAGCCAGGCGCTGGGTGAGCACACCGCGAACCTGTTGCCGGACAACGCCACGGTCATGACGCACTGCTGGGCCGACCTGTACCTGACGGAAACGGTCAGGGCGGCCCAGAACCAGGGCAAGACGTTGAAGTTCTTCTGCACCGAGACCAGGCCCTACCTGCAGGGAGCCAGGCTCACCGCGGAGACGTTGATCGAGATGGGCGTCGACACCACGCTCATCACCGACGGCATGGGCGCGGCCGTCCTGCAAAGCGGCGCGGTCGACGCGTTGGTCACGGCGGCCGATCGGGTCACCATGGACGGGCACGTCGTGAACAAGGTCGGCACACTGGGGTTGGCCGTGGCAGCGCACGCGTTCGGCGTACCGTTCCACGCCCAGGTGCAGGCACCCGACCACGCGGCGCCCACGACGGAGCACGTGGAGATCGAGTACCGCGACGGCGCCGAGGTGCTGCAGGTGCTCGGCAGGCCGAGTGCCACGCCGCGGGTGAAAGGGCTGTACCCGGCGTTCGACGTGACGCCGCCCCGGTTCGTCACGGACGTCGTGACCGATCGAGGGGTGTTCGGCGCCGGGGAGCTGGACAAGTACTACGAGGGAGAACAGCGGTGAGCAAGTGGGTCGTGCTCGACATCGAGGGCACGCTGAGCGCGACGGACCAGGTGCTGGTCGTCCTCTACGACTACGCGCGCCCGCGGCTCGGGCCGTGGATCGAGCAGCACGGTGACGACCCGGTGGTCGCCGACGCCGTGCGGCAGATCAAGGAGCTCGCCGGCCACGACGACGTGGTGAAGGCGTTGCACGACTGGATGGACGCCGACCAGAAGGTCACGCCCCTCAAGACGTTGCAGGGTCTCATCTGGCAGCAGGGCTACGCGCAGGGCGACCTCGTCGCGGAGTTCTTCCCGGACGTCGTCCCCGCGCTGCGCAAGTGGCACGACGACGGCGTGAAGCTCGCGATCTTCTCGAGCGGCTCGGTCGCGGGCCAGATCGCGTTCTTCAAGCACACCACCGACGGCGACCTGACCCCGTTGCTGGAGCACCACTTCGACACGGTCAACGCCGGTCCGAAGCGCGAGGCCGCGTCGTACCACAAGATCGCTGAGGTGCTCGGGTCCGACGACATCACCTTCTACAGCGACGTTCCGGCTGAGCTGCACGCCGCGCAGGAAGCCGGCTGGAAGACCGTCGGCGTCGCGCGCGCCGGTGAGCCGTACGGCAACGCCGACTTCACGCCCCACCCGACGGTCTGGGAGCTCTCGTGACGGCGGAGCTCGCCCGCGAGTGCGTCCGCTTCGCGCAGATGGGCTGGATGCGTGGCACGAGCGGCAACCTCTCCGTTGTGCTGCAACGGGATCCGCTGCGGCTCGCGGTCACCGTCAGCGGCGTCGACAAGGGCGAGATCACCGCTGAGGACAGCGTCGTCATCGACGCCGACGGCAACGCGGTCGACAGCGACAAGATCCCGTCCGCCGAGGCCGGACTGCACGCCAGGATCGCCAGGGTGGCGGGAGCGGGCGCGGTCGTGCACGTCCACGCGCTGGCACCGGTCGTCGCCGCCGAGCACTGGCCGGACGGCGTGGTCCTCCAGGACCTCGAGATGCTCAAGGGATTCGGCCGGTACGACCACGAGGAGGTCGTCATCCCGGTCGTGAAGAACTCGCAGGACATGCTCGAACTGGGAGATGCCTTCGAGAAGGGCTTCGACCCCCGAACCCCTGCGTTGATCGTGGCGCGGCACGGCGTGTACGTGTGGGGCGACGACCTGGTGCAGGCCCGGCACCGCCTGGAATGCCTGGAGTGGTTGCTGCGCTTCAAGGTGGAGACGCGAGACATCTTTACGGGGAGGCACTCATGACGCTGCTGACGGTGTGGCCGGACTCCGGCCCCGAGGAGACCGTCCTGCGCACGGCCGACGCCGAGGAGATCGCCACCGCGCTCAAGGAGCACGGCGTGCGCTTCCACCGGTGGTCCGTTGTGGACGGTGTGACCGCCGAGAACGCGTTGCAGGTCTACGAAAAGGACATCGCCCGCGTCAGCGAGACGGAGGGCTACACCTACGTCGACGCGATGGAGATGGCGCCGGCGGACACCGACGAGTACCGCGCGAAGGCCGTCGAGTTCCGCAACAAGTTCCTCGCCGAGCACACCCACGACGACGACGAGGACCGCTACTTCGCCCGTGGCTCAGGGGTTTTCTACCTGCACATCGGCGACAAGGTGTACGCGGTGTTCTGCACGGCGGGCGACCTGCTGAGCGTGCCGGCGAACACCACGCACTGGTTCGACATGGGCACCACGCCCGACTACGTGTCGATCCGGTTCTTCCACGACGACGACGGCTGGATCGGGAACTTCACCGGCAGCGACATCGCGACCAAGTTCCCGTCCTTCGATGAGCTGCGTTCAGGCCTGTGAACAGTTCGCCCATCTGAATCTCGTTCCGGAACTGGAACCAGGTATTGATCCCTCCGCCTCCGTGCCCTCAAAGTGGTACAGACCACTTATCGAAGGTCGGAGGGATTCACCGTGGAAACCCCTGCACTCCACACGCGCCGCTCCGTTCTCGCGCTCGCCCTGACCGCACCCCTGATCGTGGCACCGGCGGCTGAGGCCCTCGCTCAGCCGCCTGCCGCCCAGGAGGTGTCCGCGCAGTGGGTCTCGGCGCCGTACACCTACACGATGCAGAAGCCGTACAACCTGGCTCTGAGCGCCCGCTACAAGTTCGAGGGCGGCGTGCACACGATGTGGGTCTACGACTACGACCAGCCCCACACCCAAGGCAGCCCAACGGATCCGCGCACCGAGATGCGGTTCAACCAGGAGTACTCCAGCGGCTCCCGCGCCTGGGAGGGCGAGATCTACATCCCGAGCGGCGTGAGCGGCCCGACGGTCGTGCAGATCCTGCGCGGCAGCAGGCCCGACGGCACGCGCGCCACCGACGTGATGCTCAACGTCGCCAACATCAACGGCGGCACCCTGCGCAAGGACAGCAACCAGGTCATCGCGACCGGCATCTACAACAAGTGGTTCCGGATCCGCGTCGAGCACACCGCCGTGGCGGGCGGGCGCGGCACGGTCAGGACCTACTACAACGGCGCGTTGAAGCTGACTCACCCGGACGAAGGTCCGGCGACGCGCTACTTCAAGAACGGTGTGTACCACCACGGCAGCGGCCGCGCGGAGGCCCGCTTCCGCAACATCACGTACTGGCGCCAGTGACCCTAGAGTGAGGTCATGGACTCACGGGTGGCGGTGGCATCGCTCGGCGGCACGATCACGATGACCGGCTCCGGCGCGGTGTCACCGACACTCGGCGCGAAGGACCTCGTCGCAGGCCTCGACGTCGGCGAGATCGCCACCCTGGCGACGACTCCCGGCGCCTCGCTCACGTTCCTGACGCTGCTGGAGGCCTTCGACTGGGCCGACGAGCAGGTCTCCCGGGGCGCTGCCGGTGTCGTGATCATTCAGGGCACCGACACCCTTGAAGAGACCGCGTACTTCTTCGACTGCCTGTGGCCGCACGAGGAACCGGTCGTCGTGACCGGCGCGATGCGGCACCCCGGCCTGCCCAGCGCGGACGGCCCGGCCAACCTCGCCGCGGCGGTGGCGGTCGCGGCGGCCCGCAACTCCCGCGGGCGCGGGTCGTTGCTCGTGCTCAACGACGAGATCCACGCCGCTCGCTGGGTTCGCAAGGGGCACAGCAGTCTGCTGAACGCCTTCGAGTCGTTCCCCGGCCCGCTCGGACTCGTCGTCGAGGGCGCACCGCGGTACTTCCACCCCGCGCACCAGCTGCCGGCGTTGTCACGACCTCTGGACGTGCCGGCGGTTCCGCTCATCGAGGCCACTTTGGACGATGACGGCTCGCTCCTCGACTGGCTCAACGTCGGCGGAGTCGTCGTCGCCGCAACGGGTGTCGGACACGTCTCGGCGGGCATGGCCGAAGCGATCTCACGGGCCCGCTTCCCGGTGGTCGTGGCGTCGCGGACCGGTGCGGGCACCACGTTCCGTGCCACCTACGGGTTCACCGGGTCCGAGTCGGACCTGATCGCGCGCGGCGCGGTGATGGCGGGATGGTTGTGCCCGCGCAAGGCTCGTGTGCTGCTGCGGCTCGCTCTGGGCGCGAAGCAGCCGATCGAGGGCGTGTTCGCTGCCCGCGGCGAGATCTTCTGAGCGCTCAGACCGCCGACGGGGTGGTCCGCTCCTGTGCCTCCAGCAGTTCGTCGCCGTGCTCGACGATCCACCGGCCCAGCTCACGCAGTGGACCTTCGACGAGGCTCACGCCCAGCGCGCTCAACCGGTAGTCGACGCGGGCCGGCGCGGCCGGGTCGCTGCGACGTTCGACCAGACCGTTGGCCCGCAGCCGGCGCAGGGTCTCGGTCAGCACCTTGTCGCTGAGACCGCCCAGCGTGAGGAGCAGCTCGGAACGGCGCCGCGGCCCGCCGCGCAGTCCCGCGAGCACGACCGGGTCCCAGGTGTGGGACAACAGGTCCGTGGCCGCGCGCAGCCGGCAGTCCACGAGCAACTCGTCGTTCATGGCGCCATGCTCGCGGGTCCGTTTCCTACCGATCGGTGTGCATCGGCCTTCTACCTTAGCTCTCATGCGAACAGGAATTCTGGGCACGGGCACCCTGGCCGTCGCGCTGGGCACGAGGTGGGTCCGCGCAGGGCACGAGGTGCTGGTGGGCGGTCGCTCACCGGACAAGGCCGCGGCGGCGGCCGCGCGAATGGGGGCGGCGCGGGCCGTCACCCCGGCAGAAGCGGTCGCAGGGCGGGACGCCGTGCTGCTCGCCGTGTCGTGGCACGGGGTCCCGGACGCCCTGCGCAGCGCCGGTGCGGCCGAGGGTTCGCTGGCCGGCACGCCGTTGATCGACCCCACCAACGCGGTCGCCCACGGCGTCGGCGAGCTGCTCACCCCGGACGGCCGGTCGGCGGCCGAACACGTCGCCGGCTGGGCACCGGGTGCCCGAGTGGTCAAGGCGTTCCACGTGTTTCCCGCCGACCAGTGGGACGAGGGCCGCGCGCCGGTGACGGTGGTGCTCGCCGGTGACCACGAGGACGCGCTGCGGATCACCGCTGACCTGGTGCGCGACGTGGGCGCACGGCCGGCGGTGCTCGGAGGGCTGAGGCGTGCCCGGCAGCTCGAAGAAGTCGCCGGGTTCGTCATCGGACTGGCGTTCTCCGGCATCGACCCCGGCTCGGCGGTGCCGAGGACGAACGCGAGCTCGACGCCGTTTTCACCCGAATGAGCCGCTGCCATGGAATGAATCCAAGCCCTAACGTCGAGGGGCATGACCGCGATCATTTCCACCCCGTGCAGCCGGGAACTCGGCGATGAGCTCCGCCGATTGAGGGAGACGAGCACAACGCTCCACGGCCGTGCGATGGCCATCCAGCTGGGCTGGGACCCGAGCAAGGTGTCCGACATCGAGCTCGGCAAGGTGCGGGCGAGTGATGTCGATGTCGTGCAGTACTTGGCGACGTGCGGCAAGGACATCGACTTCATCGACGAGTTCCGACGTCGCTACTACAACGCTTTCGATCTGTACTTCGCGCAGGTTCCGGACAACGTGCGGACACTCGCCATGACCGAGGCGATGGCCACGAAGATCTTCGCCTACAACGTCCTGACCGTGCACGGCCTCATGCAGACGGAGGAATACGCGCGCCAGCTGTTCGTCGACTCCTACATCGAAGCACCGGTGGACATCGAGACGCTTGTCCAAGCGCGCATCGACCGGCAAACGATCATGAGGCGGCCCAATCGGCCGGAATGCGTGTTCTACGTGCACGAATTGGCCTTGCGGCTGCCGATGGGTGATGCGCGTCTTCGTGAAGACCAGTACCTGCGTCTTCTTTTCAACACCCACGTTCTGCGGGTCGTACCCGCGAACGTCTGCGCCTTCCGCTCTCCTGCCACGCTGTATGAGTTCGGCAAGGCTGCTCCGGTCGTGTACAGCGACTCCGACACCGCTCAGATCTGGGCGCAGGACAACGTCGCCGTCGCGCGGGCCAGGCGACTCTTCGAGCGGCTGGATGCCGTCGCCCTAGATGCGGAACAATCGAAGCGCAAGCTGGCGGAGTACGTCAGCGGACTTCGAGAGGACCCTCATGGCGGCGGAACGGACCTGGCGTAAGAGCAGCTACAGCGACGGCGGTGGTCCCGAAAGCTGTGTGGAGGTCTCGCTCGCTCAGGACGCGCTCGTGCGGGACACGAAGAACGCGAGCGGTGACGTTCTCGCGTTCTCCACGACCGCCTGGCGCGCCCTGATCAACTCGCTCTGACGACCGAGGTGTTCGCGGTCTCCACGGTCACCCGCACCGTCTGAGGCGCCAGCGACTGAAGGTACTGCGCGTGGTCGGACCCGATGGTGTCGCTGAACGCGATGAACGCCAGATGCGGCAGCTCGAACGCGGTCGTGGCGCAGAACTCCTCCAGCCGGTCGAACCCGCGCCGGATGCCCGTGGCGTCCAGGCCGAACACCGCGTGCCGGTCGAGCTTGGCGGCACCGATCTCCAGCAGGTGCAGCGCGTGCATGGCGTGGGTGAACGACATCGCGCACACCTCGATGCGCGAGCACGAGACCAGCAGCGTGCGCACCATCGACGGGTGCAGCGACTTGCCGGACGTGCGCAGGACGACGTCGATGCCGGCGGCGCGGAACTGCTCGACGATCTCGAACAGGCCGGGCACGGTGAGCGGTTCGCCCCCGCCCAGCGTCACGGTCTCGGGTCGCATCGAGATGAGCGCTTGCGTGATGTGCAGCATTCGTTCGTGGCTGAGCCGCGCGTGTGCGACGTCCCAGGTGATGTCCATCGGGCCCCCTTTGGCGGATACGCCAATCTCACTGGGGGTGCTGTCCCGCCGTCAGGTGACCGGTGTCCCGACTTAAGAGGGACTTCCCAACCCGGCCTCACGGGCGCGCACGATGGCCTGCGCGCGGTCCGCGACCTGCAGCTTGGTGAAGATCGCGGACACCCGGTTGCGCACGGTCTTGCCCGACAGCGAGAGCCGGTGCGCGATCGAGGTGTTGTCCAGCCCGGACGCCATCAGCTCCAGCACGTCCCGTTCGCGGTCCGTGAGCTGGGGGAACAGCACGGCCTTGGACGACGAGATCGCGGTGAAGTAGCCCATCATCCGTTGCGCGATGGTGGCGCTGAAGATCGCCTCGCCGGCCCCGATCGCCTGCACCGCACGCACGATCTCGTCGTCGTCGGTCGTCTTGACGAGATATCCGCGCGCACCGGCCTTCATCGCCGCGAACACCAGCTCGTCGTCCTCGTGCATCGTCAGCACGAGGACTCCCAACGAAGGCAACGTCTCCAGGATCTGCTTCGCGGCGTCCACGCCACCCAGCACGGGCATGTGCAGGTCCATCACGACGACGTCCGGCTCCAGGTCGAGCACGACCCGCACGGCCGAAAGCCCGTCCGCGGCCTCACCGACCACGGAGAGCCCGTCCTCGCCGTCCAGCAACGCCTTGAGCCCGCGCCGGAACACCGGGTGGTCGTCCGCGATCACGACCCGCGTCACAGCGTCCATTTACTGGGCCTCCAGCGGGATCCTTGCCACCACCCGTGTCCCGTGTGGTTGCGCGGGTCCCACTGTGCACGATCCACCCAGCTCCGCGCAGCGTTCTCGCATCGAGTCGAGGCCCACGCCCGGCTTGGAATCAGCCGAGACCCCGCGTCCGTCGTCCACGATCTCCACCACGAGATCGCCGTCCGCCCGGACGGTGATCACGCACTTCGAGGCGCCCGAATGCCGTGCGGTGTTGGTCAACGCCTCCGCGACGATCCGGTAGGCGGCGACTTCCACTGCCGCGGACAGGCCGTCGATCTGCTCGGCCTCCACCTGAACGGTCAGGTCGCCGTTGAACCGCGCGGCCTCGTCGCGCACGGCCAGCGCCAGTCCCTGGTCGAGGATCGGCGGCCGCAGCCCGTCCACGAGCCTGCGCACCTCGACGGCGGTCGTGTCGACGTCGGCCAGCACCGGGTCCAGCACCTCGCCCAGCGACCGGCGCAACGCCTTGAGCTGCAACCGGATCCCGACCAGCGCGGGCCCAACGCCGTCGTGCAGATCGCGTCGCAACCGCAGCCGTTCTTCTTCGCGCGCACGCACGAGCCGTTCGCGTGCGAGTTGCAGGTCGGCGGTCAGCTTGATCGACTGCGCGGCAGGTGCGGTGGACCGGGCGAGGTCGACGAGGAGACTCAGCTCGCGGTCGCTCAGCCGTTCGTCGGGCGCCCGCGGCTCGACGACGAGATCACCGACCGACGATCCCCGGTACGTCATGGGAAAACGCAGCTGCGGCCACCCGCGGCTGCGTCCGTGCTCGGCCAGCACCGAGCCACCGCGAATCGCCACGTACGGCAGCTTCAACGACTCGGCCACGGTCTGCGCGACCGTCGGCAGCACGTCCTGCGACCGTTCGAGCTTCTCGCTCAAAGTCGACAAAGCGACATAAGGATCGGTGCGCTGACCGAACAGCCACAGGTCGAGCCTGCGTTGCAACCAGCTGCGGATCGGCGCGAACACCAGTCCCGCCGCGACCACACCGATCACCTCGGCGTCGTTCGTGAACAGCTCGCCCGCGCCGACCATCACGCCGAGGTAGACGAGCAGCAGCACGACGGTCAACGAGCCGTAGAGCAACGACCGGTGGATGAGCAGCCCGATGTCGTACAGCCCGTACCGCACGATGGCGATCACCGCAGCAGCAGGGAACGCGAGCACACCGATGATCCACGCGACGTGCCCGTCCGTGGTTTCCACAACGGTCGCCACGACGGCCAGTCCCAGCAACGCGACGGCCCACACGAGCAGCCGGCGTTCGTCTCCTTCGGCCCGGCGCCAGCGCAGGAACAACGACACGACGGCCGCGACCACCGCGATCCCCGCCGCGAGCACCGCGACCAGCGTGATCGTCTTGGCCAGGCCGCCACCGCGGGACTGCCAGAAGCCGGCGGGATCACCCCACGACGCCCAAGCGATCCCGATCGTGCCGGCGACAGCGCTGAACAGCGACGCACCGATCGCGATCCACCAGCGGTTGGTCAACGGCCTGCCGTTCGGGAAGACCAGTGCCACCGCGGGCAACAACGCGTACGTGGGCCACCAGACCCACGCCTCGACCCACCGGGCGGGATGGTCCTCCGGCTGGCCCGCGACCGCGACGGCGACCGCGCCGAACACGCCCATGGCCAGCAGCAACCACCCGACGGCCGACCTGCGGACGTGGCCGATCACCCGCACCCCGAGCAGGGTGCAGGCGAACGCGACCAGCCAGTTCCGCGGATGCGCGACCGCGCCGGTGACCGCTGTGTGCACGACGGCGAAGAGCACACAGGCGGCCACCAACGCGCCGATGACCCGAGCGAGGACGACCTCGCTTCGGGTCAGTCGCTGAGCCAGTGCCACAGGTTGTGGAAGGGCGAGCCTTCGTCCAGCGTGGAGATTCCTCCAGGCCAGCCCTGGAACGTCATGATCCGGTGGCGCAACTCTTCAACGGCCATCGGCTTGGCGGCCTGGTGGGTGTGGTCGAAATCGACGTCCCCAGGCTGCGGGCTCATCGCCCGCGCCTGAAGCTCCGCGTACCACGACAGGAGCTCTTCGTCGGACATGTGCGAAAAGTACGGCGGTACTACCTTCTGCCCGGACTTCGACATGTCAGGAAGGAGTCGCAGGCACTCGCCTGGATACACGAGTGCCCACGAACATTTGCGACTACTTCAAGCCAAGATCACGGCAGCACCTGGATCTTGCGTCCCTTACCCGCCTTGAACTGGTCCAACGCCCCCGCGTAGTCGGTCAGCGGCACCCTGTCACTGATGAAGATCTCCGGATCCAGTACTCCGGTCGCGAACAGGTCCGCCGCCCGTTCGAACGAGTGCAGCACCGCCATCGAGCCGGTGATGGTGATCTCCTGGTTGTAGATCCGGTACGGCTCGATCGTGACCCGCGCGGAGTAGTCGGAGACGCCGAACTGGAGGAACGTGCCGCCCTTCGCGACCCGGCCGAGGCCGTCCTGGATGGCCTTCTCGTTGCCGGTGGCGTCGATGACGACGTCCCAGCCCTCCGGCCGGTCGAGCTCGTCCGCCGACCCCGCCACCGCGGACACACCCAACTTGACCGCGGTCTCCAGCCGTTCCGCGTTGAGGTCCACCACCTCGATCGACGACGCCCCGGTCAGCTTGCCGAGCTGGAGCATCATCAGGCCCATGGTGCCCGAGCCGTAGATCAGCACCCGTGACGCCAGCTGCGTCCGCAGCACGTCGTACCCGCGCACCGCGCACGACAGCGGTTCGATCAACGCCGCGTCCTCGGTCCGCACGTGGTCGGGCAGCTTCACGCAGTTCGCCACCGGCGCGACGGCGAACTCCGCCGCGCCACCGGACGTCGTGACACCGATGGCCGCCCAGCGTTCACACAGGTTGTTCTTGCCGGAACGGCACATCCGGCACTCGTGGCAGTACAGCGACGGGTCGACGGCCACGCGGTCGCCGACCCTCACCTCGTTCACCTGCGACCCGATCTCGACGACGGTGCCCGCGAACTCGTGGCCCGGCACGACCGGCAGGGTGGGAGCGAACTCGCCCTGCAGGATGTGGAGGTCCGTTCCGCAGAGTCCGCAGGCGGCCACGTCGACGATCACTTCACGCGGACCGCAGGCAGGATCGTCCACAGTGGTCACTTCGACGGACCCGACGCCGGTGATCACTGCTGCTTTCACTTGACCGCTCCCAACGAAAGGCCCTGGACCAGCTTGTCCTGGGCGGCGAACCCGGCGATGAGCACCGGCAGAGAGACCACGACCGCCGCGGCGCAGACCTTGGCCAGGAACAGGCCCTGCGACGTGACGAACCCGGTCAGGTACACGGGCGCGGTGCCGGCGACGACACCGGTGAGCACCCGTGCGAAGAGCAGCTCGTTCCAGCTGAAGATGAAGCAGATCAACGCCGTCGCCGCGATGCCCGGCATGGCCACGGGTGCCACGATCCGGCGCAGGATCGTGATCAGCCCGGCGCCGTCGATCGACGCCGCCTCCAGGATCTCGCGCGGCACCTCGGACAGGAACGAGCGCATGAGCCACACCGCGATCGGCAGGTTCATCGAGCAGTACAGCAGCGTCAGGAACGAGATGTTGTCGAGCATCCCGGCGAACTGCGCGATCAGGTAGATCGGCAGCAGCGCCGCGACCACCGGCATCATCTTGGTGGACAGGAAGAAGAACAGGACGTCGGTCCACTTCTCCACCGGCTTGATCGACAACGCGTACGCGGCAGGGATCGCCAGCAGCAGCACGATGATCGTCGACCCGATCGAGGCGCTGAACGAGTTGATCAACGGCGGCCACGCGCCCGCGTCGAAGAACTCGGCGTAGCCGTCGAACGTCAGCGGTGCCGCGAGCGACGGCGGGTTCGTCGCCGCGTCGGACTCGCTGTGCAGCGACGTCAGCACCATCCACGCGACCGGCAGGAAGAACAGGATTCCGCAGAACCAGGCCGCAACGCCCCAGATGCGCCTCATTTCGCCTCCTTGAACAGCGAGGACACCACGCGCAGCGCGAAGGTCGCGATGACGATCGACCCCGCCACCACGATCACGCCGGCCGCGGACGCCTCGCCGTACTCGTGGGCCTGGTAGAAGGTCTGGTAGATCATGTACGGCAGGTTCGCCGTGCCCAGGCCACCGGACGTGATCGTGAAGACCGCGTCGAAGTTCTGCACGATGTAGATCGACCCGAGCAGCCCGCCGAGCTCCAGGTACTGCCGCAGGTGCGGGAACGTCAGGTAGCGGAAGACCTGGAACGGCGACGCGCCGTCGATCCGGGCCGCCTCGACGGGTTCCACGGGTTTGCTCTGCAGGCCCGCCAGCAGGATCAGCATCATGAACGGCGTCCACTGCCACACCAGCGACGCCACCACGGCCGTCATCGGCATGGTGCTGATCCAGTCCGGCTGGGCGTCGAAGCCGAGCCAGTTCAGGACTCCGTTGAACAGGCCGTACTCCGGGTTGTAGAGCACGTGCTTCCAGATCAGCGCGGACGCCACCGGCACCACGAGGAACGGCGCGATGAGCATGGTGCGGACGAACCCGCGACCGGCGAACTTCTTGTCCAGCAACAACGCGAGGCCCAGCCCGAGCAGCAGGCTGATCAGCACCACCGACGCCGTCAGGACGATCGTGTTGACCACCGAGGACCGCAGGTCGGGGTCGGTGAACACGTTCACGTAGTTGTCGATCCCGGCGAACCCGCGCCCGGCCGGGTCGAGCGAGTTCCACTTCATGAACGAGATGACCAGCGTCGCCACGAACGGCAGCTGCGTCACGATGATCAGGAAGATGAGCGCGGGCAGCAGCGGCGCCCGCGTCGCCCACTTCGGATACCGCTTGCGGGGGACGGGAGGCGGCCGGTCGGCGACCGACCGCTTCCCCGTCGAGATGGAGTCGAGGACTGCCATCTCACTGCCCCTTGTACTTCGCGGCGACCTTCTCCGCGAGCCCCTGGGAGTTGTTCAGCGCGTCGTCCACGGACACCGCGCCCGCGATCGCCGAGCTGATCTGCTGCGACACCTGCGTTCCCAGATCGGTGAACTCGGGGATGCCGACGAACTGGATGCCGGGGGCCGGCCGCGGCTGCACACCGGGGTCGTTCGGCTTCGCGCCCTTGATCGCCGCCTCGGCGGCCGCGGCGAACGAACCAGACGACTGCTTGTACTCGGCGCGCTGGTAGGTCGACGAGCGCTTGCCGTCGGGAACCTTGGCCCAGCCGAGGGTCTTGCCGACCAGCTCCTCGTAGCCCTTGCCGGACGCCCACGAGATGAACTTCCAGGCCTGTTCCTGCTTCTTGGACGCCTTCTGGATGCCGAAAGCCCAGGTGTAGAGCCAGCCGGAGGTGTCGGTCTTCACGACCGGTGCCTGCGCGAAGCCGAGCTTGCCCTTGATCGGTGAGTCGTCGGCCTCCAGCAGACCGGCGGCGACCGTGGCGTCGTACCACATCGCGACCTTGCCCTGCGTCATGTTGTTGAGGCACTCGGCGAACCCGGCCTGCGGCGCGCCCGCCTCGCCGTGGTTGCGCACGAGGTCGACGTAGAACTTGGTGGCCTCCTTGAACTCCGGCGCGTTGAGCTGCGCCTGCCAGTCCTTGGTGAACCACGTGCCGCCGAAGGTGTTCACGACCGTCGTGAGCGGCGCCATCACCTGGCCCCAGCCCGGCTGGCCGCGCAGGCAGATGCCGCGGACCTCGGGCGTGGCGACCTTCTGGGCCGCCTCGGCGACCTGCTGCCACGTCGGCTTCTCGGGCAGCGTGACACCCTTGGCGTCGAAGAGGTCCTTGCGGTACATGAGGAACGACGACTCGCCGTAGAACGGCTGCGCGTACACCTTGCCGTCCGCGGCGGTCAGCGACTGCTTGATCGGCGTGAGGATGTCGGCCTGGTCGAACGCGCTGTCCTTGGCCACGAAGTCGTCCATCGCCGCGAGCCAGCCGTTCTTGGCGTACATCGGCGTCTCGTAGTTGGAGATCGTCGCCACGTCGTACTGCCCGGCCTGGCTGGAGAAGTCCTGGCTGATCTTGTCGCGGACGTCGTTCTCCGGCAGCACGGTGAAGTTCACCTTGATGCCGGTCTCCTTGGTGAAGTTGTCCGCGGTCAGCTTCTGCAGGTCCTGCATCTGCGGGTTGTTGACCATCAGGACGTTCACCGAGTCGGAGCCACCCCCACCGCCTCCAGCGCCGGAACAGGCGGAAGCCAGGAGCAGCACAGCGGTGGCGGCCCCGAGTGTGCGAAGGGTTGAGCGGATCGACGACATCGTCTTTCCTTCCGGGGGAATGGTTTCCGGGCGCGCTGAACAAGCCCGCCGGGGGTTCGGGGGTGTGCGTGGGGGTCGGGCTGGAAAGTGCTCAGGCTCTGAGCACTTTGGGCCCGAGCAGGGAGTAGCGGTGGGCCTCGTGCGCGGAGAGGCCGCTGTCGGTGACGATCGCCTCCAGGTCGGCGACCTCGGCGAACCGGTGGAAGCTGGACACGCCGAACTTGGTGTGCACCCCGACGAAGATCTTCCGCCGGGACGAGCCGAGCGCCTTGGCCTTCACCGCGCCGACCGCGGGGTCGGGCGTGGTCAGGCCGTGCTCGCGGGAGATGCCGTTGGCACCGATGTAGGCGAGGTCGATGACCATCTCGCCCAGCATCCTCGTGGTCCAGTGGTCCACAGTGGCCAGTGTGTGACCCCGGACGCGCCCGCCCAGCAGCAGGACGGTGCACGACGGGTGCTCGGACATCGCCGCCGCGGTCGGCAGCGACGCCGTGATGATCGTGAGCGGGTTGGTGGTGGGCAACGCCTCCGCGACGAGCTGCGGTGTGTAGCCCTCGTCGATGAACACGGTCTCGGCGTCGTCGAGCCGTTCGGCGGCGGCCTTCGCGATGCGCCGCTTCTCCGGCACGTGCGACCCGGCGCGGAACCTCAGCCCGGTCTCGAACCCGGCGCTCTCGACCGGGATCGCGCCACCGTGCGTGCGCCGCACCAGGCCGTGCTCGTCGAGCACGCGGAGGTCGCGCCGGACCGTCTCCGGGGCGACGCGCAGTTCGTGCGCCATCTCCACCACGTCGACGCGACCGTCGGCGCGGGCCCTGGCCAGGATCCGCCGTTTGCGTTCCTCGGCTCGCATGTCACCTGCCCACTCGGCTCTGCTGATGCCCGTTCGGGCCGTGCATAGATAAAACACCCACGTCAGGTTGTGGCCGCCACCACAACTCAGTGAGATCCTGCCCGATTTTTGCCCGTTTCACATGACGAAAGCCGCGCCCACCTGGGACGCGGCTTTCGGGCATGCCCGGATCAACATCAAGACTTGCCCGTTTCTAGCCCAACCAGGCAGCCGCGTCACTCGGCAGTTGACCGTTGACCAGCGGAATGCTCGTCAACGCCGGCACGCCCGGCAGGTCGATCGGGGCCCGCGACAGGTTGACGACGCACGTGTGGCCGCCCCGCCTGAACGCCAGCACGTTCTCGCCGAGGTCGAGCCACTCCAGGTCCCCGTCGATCGCACGGCGGCGCGCGAACACCTCGCGGTACAGGCTGAGCATCGATTCAGGATCGTCCGTCTGGGCCGCCACCGAGAACTCCTGCCAGTTCTGCGGCTGCGGCAACCAGCTCGGACCGTCCTCGCCGGACCAGGGGAGTGGCACGCGGCAGCCGTCGCGCCCCCTGTCGGTGAAGCCGGAGCGGTGCCACACCGGGTCCTCGCGCAGCTCGTCCGGCAGGTCCTCGACCTCCCAGAGACCGAGTTCCTCCCCCTGGTAGACGTAGACGCCACCGGGCAGCGCGGCGGTGAGCATGATCGCCGCACGGGCCCGGCGCGTGCCGAGCTCGAAGTCGGTCGGGGCGCCGTGTTGCCTGTCCGCGAAGGAGAATCCGGTCTTCTCGCGGCCGTACCGGGTCACGTGCCGGGTGACGTCGTGGTTGGACAGCACCCAGGTCGGTGGCGCGCCGACGGGTTCGTGCGCGGCGAGCGTGGCGTCGACGACCTGGCGCAGTTCCTGGGCGTTCCAGGGACAGCAGAGGAAGTCGAAGTTGAACGCGGAGTGCATCTCGTCCTGCCGGAGGTACCTCGCGAACCTCTCCGGATCCGGCAGCCACATCTCGCCGACGAGGATGCGTTCGCCGTCGTAGGAGTCGACGATCTTGCGCCACTCGCGGTAGATCTCGTGGACGCCGTCCTGGTCGGAGTATGGCAGGTCGGCGTCGGGCTTGCTGAAGTCCTTGACCAGTCCGTCCGCCACGTCGATGCGGAAGCCGTCGACGCCGCGGTCGAGCCAGAACCGCAGGACGTCCTCGAACTCCTGGTGGACAACAGGGTTCTCCCAGTTGAAGTCCGGCTGCTCGGCGGCGTAGAGGTGCAGGTACCAGCGTCCGTCGTCGAGCTTGCTCCACGCCGGGCCGCCGAACCGCGACTTCCAGTCGTTCGGGATCTCGTCGGAGTCGCGGACGTGGAAGCGGTCCCACAGGCCCCGGGTGAACCACGGGTGCTGGTCGCTGCAGTGGTTGGGGACGAGGTCGATGATGATCCTGATGCCGAGCCCGTGCGCGTCCGCGATGAGCTTCTCGGCGTCGGCGAGCGACCCGAAGACCGGTTCGATGTCGCGGTAGTCCGCCACGTCGTAGCCGCCGTCGGCGAGCGGGCTGGGGTACCACGGGTTGATCCAGATCGCGTCGAAGCCGAGGTTCGCGATGTGCTGGAGCTTGGCGCGGAGGCCGGCCAGGTCCCCGATGCCGTCGCCGTTGCCGTCCGCGAAGCTGCGCAGGTAGACCTGGTAGATGGATGCGTTGCGCCACCAACTCATCTGGTGTCCTTTCAGCCTTTTACGCCGCCCGCGGTGAGCCCCGCGAGGATGTGCCGCTGGAACGCGAGGAACAGCGCGACCATCGGCAGGCTCGCGAGCACGAGGCCCGCGAGCAGGAGGTTGATCGGGGTGTCGGGGGCGAAGCGCTGCAACGCCACGCTGAGCGTCTGCTTCGCCGGGTCCGGGAACACGAGCAGCGGCCAGATGAAGTCCTTCCAGGCCGCGACGACCGCGAAGATCGAGACGACCGCGAGGATGGGCCGTGAGATCGGCAGGACGACGCGGACGAGCGTCGTCCACGTGCTCGCGCCGTCGATCCTGGCCGCTTCGAGGAGCTCTTCCGGGATCTGGTCGAAGAAGCGCTTGAGCAGGTAGACGTTGAGCGCGTTGGCCGCGGCCGGCAGCCAGATGCCCGCGGGGTTGTTGAGCAGGTCGAGGTCGGTGAGCGTGAGGTAGACCGGGACCAGCAGTGCCGTCGCGGGCAGCATCAGCGTGGCGAGCATCAGGCCGAGAACGACGTTGCCGCCCCACGGTTTCAGCTTGCTGAGCGCGTAGGCCGCGGGCACGATCACGGCCATCTGCACGGCCCACGCGCCGATCGCGACGACGAAGGTGTTGAGGAAGAACCGGCCGAGGTCCATGAAGTTCCAGGCGTCGGCGTACGCACCCGGTTCCCACGTCCGCGGCAGGATCGTCGGTGGTTGCTGCGCGAGCTCGGCCGGCGGCTTGAAAGCACCGAGCAGCACCCAGACCAGCGGGAGCAGGAACGCCGCCGTGAACAGGATCAGCGTGAGCGTGAGGACGACCCAGTACGTCTTGCCGGTTCCCCTGGTGAGCGTCCTCATGCGTCGGCCTTCCTGGTGATCTTGAGGTAGAGGAAGGAGAAGACGCCCAGTACCGCGAAGAGGATCAGGCTCAGCGCGCTCGCGGTGCCGAAGTCGTTGTAGTAGAAGGCGTACCGGTAGAGCAGGAGCAGCACGGTGACCGTGGACTCCTCCGGGCCGCCGCCGGTCATGACGAACGGTTCGGTGAAGATCTGCATCGTCGCCACGACCTGGAGCAGCAACAGCATCAGGATCACGAACTTGGTCTGCGGGATCGTGACGTGCCAGATCTTCTTGAACAGCCCGGCGCCGTCCAGGTCCGCGGCCTCGTACAGCTCACCGGGGATCGTCTGCAGCGCGGCCAGGTAGATCAGCGTGGCCGAGCCCATGTTCGCCCACGTGATCACCAGGACGAGGCTGATCATGCTGGTGCTGCTGGAATCGAGCCACTGGGACGTGGGCAGGCCGAGTCCTCTGAGGACGGAGTTGAACAGGCCTGGTCCCGGATCGTAGAACCACTTCCACAGCAACGCCGTCACGACCGGCGGCAACATCACCGGCAGGTAGACCAGCAGCCGGAAGTAGCCCTTGGCGTGCCGCAGTTCGTTGAGCACCACGGCGGTCAGGAACGGGACGCCGAAGCCGATGACCAGTGCCAGGACCGTGAAGTACGCCG
Source organism: Lentzea aerocolonigenes (assembly GCF_000974445.1). Lineage (GTDB taxonomy): Bacteria > Actinomycetota > Actinomycetes > Mycobacteriales > Pseudonocardiaceae > Lentzea > Lentzea aerocolonigenes. The sequence goes on along the minus strand of NZ_BBOJ01000022.1, from coordinate 74,046 downwards.
TGTTGCGCCACGCCACCGCGAACAGCGGGTCCGCGAAGAGCCGCTCGAAGTTCTCCCAGCCGACCCAGTCGGGGCTCGTGACGAAGTTGACCTGCTGGAAGCTCAGGACCACCCCGCGCACGATCGGCCACCAGGAGAACACCGCGAAGACGACCAGTGCGGCACTCAGAAAGCCGTACGCGGTGACGTGGCGCCGCACTCACTTCACCTGGGCCAGGACGGCGTTGACCTTGGTCTCGGCGTCCTTGAGCAACGCCGCGTGGTCGGCGTCCTTGTTGGTGAGCACGGCCTGCACGACGGTGTCGAGGATCGCGTAGACCTGCTGCGCCTGCGGTGGTTCGAGCGTCCCCTTGGTCTGCTCGGAACCGTCCACATAGGCCTGGAAGTTCTGTACGGGCATGGTGGCGTACTTGCCCTTGAGCTCTTCCTGCTTCTTGCGCGGCTCACCGGTCCAGATGTCGGCGATCGGCGGGATCGGCAGGCCGACGGGCTGGCCGCGGTCCTTGTACTTCTGCAGGTTCGTCTCAAGACGGTCCGGGTTCAGGTACTTCCACTGGATCCACTTGAGGCCGGCCTTGATCTTCTCCGGCGACGCCCCGGGGTTGATCATGTAACCCTCGCCGCCGAGCAGGGTGCCCTGCTGTCCGGGAATCGCCGCCAGCCCGTAGTCGTCGTACTTGCCCTTGAACTGGTTGACGATCGCGGCGACGTTGTCCGGCGCGGCGAGGTACATGCCGAGCTGGCCCGCACCCATCATGTTCTGCACGTCGCCGATCTCCAGGAGCTGCTTCTCGCCCATGGAGTTGTCGTCCCAGCGCATCTCCTTGAGGCGGCGCAGGACTTCCTTGCCCTTGTCGTTGTTGAAGTCGGCCTTGAAGGTGTCGCCGTCCTTGCGCGCGATGTCACCGCCGACGGACTTCATCCACGTGGTGAAGTGCCAGCCGCCCTGGTTGCTCTTGCTGTACTCGGCGAACCCGGTGACGCCGGCGTCCTTGAGCTTCTTGGCCGCTGCCCTGACCTCGTCCCAGGTCTTCGGCGGCGAGTCCGGGTTCAGGCCGGCCTTGGTGAAGTTGGTGCGGCTGTAGAGCAGGCCCATCGTGTAGTTGGCGGTGGGCAGCCCGTAGACCTTGCCGTCGGCGGTGAAGACGTCCTTGAGCTCCTGCTTGAGGTCGCCGTAGTACTTGACGTCCTTGACGTAGCTGGTGAGGTCCGCGGCCTGCTTGCGTGCGATGAGGGCCGCGGGATCCGTGAAGTAGACGTAGAAGACGTCCTCGAGCTGCCCGCCGGCGAGCTTGGCGGAGAACGTCTTCGGGTCCATGAACCCCTCGTGCGGCACGAGGTCGATGTCCTTGTGCTCGTTCTCGAACTCCGCGACGTCCTCGTCGAAGACCTTGCGGTCGAACGCCTGCGTCTGCGGTGGCTGGCCGTTGATGTTGACGACGACCTTGCCGCCCGCCGTGTCGTTCGTGGAACCGCTCCCACAGCCGGCTACGAGGACACAGCCCAACAGCACGGCAGCGGACTTCTTCATGGTGGGGCCGCCCTTCTCGCGAGCGCGTCGATGTGACGGCGACCATAAGTCCCCGTTACATCTGAACGCAATATCCAGACGAAAACTCGCAAGAAGGCGACTGCTACCGAACGGGTGCCGTGGAGGCCCTCACCACCAGTTCCGGCTCGAACAGCAACTCGTCCGGCGCCACGGCGTTGCCGGAGATCTGGTTGGCCAGCAGCTCAACGGCCGCCCGCCCCATGGCCTCAATGGGCTGCCGGACCGTGGTGAGCGGCGGATCAGTGCAGGTCATGAAGGCCGAATCGTCGTACCCGATGATCGACACGTCCCCAGGCACGTCCAGCCCGGCGCGCCGGACGGCCCTGATCGCCCCGAGCGCGAGCGGGTCGCTGGCGCAGATGATCGCCGTGACCCCGCGCTGCACGAGCTTGGTCGCCGCGGCCTGCCCACCTTCCAGGCTGAACATGGTGTGCTCGACATCGGCACCGCCTTGCTTGGTGATGGCCTCGAGCTTCCGCAAACTCGGCACGTGGTCCGGCGGCCCCAACACGGCCCCGATCCGCCGGTGCCCCAACGAGAGCAGATGCCCGTACGCCTGCTCCACGGCCACCGCGTCATCGCACGAAACCCGCGGAAACGCCAGGTCGTCGATCGCGGCGTTGACCAGCACTGCAGGCAGCTTCCTGCTCATCATCTGCTGGTAGTGCCCGTGACTGGCGTCCTTCTGCGCGTAGAGCCCGCCGGCGAACACAATCCCCGAAACGTGCTGCTCGAGCAGGAGTTCCAGGTACTCGGCCTCGGTAACCCCACCAGCCGTCCTGGTGCAGAGCACGGGCGTGAAACCCCTTTGCGCCAGCGCGTTGCCCACCACGTCCGCGAACGCGGGAAAGATCGGGTTCTGCAACTCGGGCAACACGAGCCCGACCAGCCGGGCCCGCTCACCCCTCAGCTGCGTGGGCCGCTCGTATCCCAGCACGTCAAGTGCGGTGAGCACGGCACTGCGCGTGGCGTCCGAGACACCGGGCTTGCCGTTCAGCACCCGGCTGACGGTGGCCTCGCTGACCCCGACCTTGGCCGCGACCTCGGCCAGCCTCCGTTGCGTCATGGCGCAAGTGTACGCAAGTTCTTGCGCTCGCTTGCGTAAGGCAGGCCGAACGGGTGACGGAGCTGCCGGATGTGACCTTGCGCTGCCTACGCTGAACGACCTGTTGATCGAGCTCAAGGACGCGCGATGGCAGATTCAGCCAGGTCGGGCATCTCTCCTGGAGTCGCCGCGTTCGTCTCGGGGGCTGTCTCAGTTCTCCTGACAGTGGCTGGCACGCTGGTCAGCCTGCGAAACGAGGCGACCAAGGAGCAACTGTTCGGCGTCTTGACCTGGGTCATGTACGCGACGGGTGCGGCCACGTTCCTACTGCTGCTTTGGATCGTCAGCACAACGCTGCATCAGCGACTCGACCTGTTGCGTTCGCTACGTGATGTCGATGTGCACGTGTCTCGTCAACTGCGCGTGCGCAGGCGAACCGACAGGTTGGTGGTCAGTTCGGACGGCAGCGGCGCTTATGTCGTGGAACTGGAGGTCGAGGCTGACCGAGACGTCGCGGTCGCCTGGCTGGCGTTCCCGATCTTCTCATCTGCACCGGTCGACGCACCACCGTGGGCGAGCGTGCGTGTCCGGCGTTTGATGATCGACGGCAGGGAATACGACGTTCAGCAGTCCTACATCCGCCGGAGCCGGGCGTTTGTCGAAGGGGAGTTGTTCAAGGACCTGGTGATCGAGGAAGGGGTGGTCCGCATCCCGGTGTCGCTGGAGAAGGGCAAGTCGAAACGCCAGATCAAGCTGGAGATCGACCTGCACCAGAGCATGCCAGCGCTGTTCACCGAGGAGTCGCACTCGATCGACATCTCCTACATCACCGATGAGATTGACGTGTACGTGACCGGCAGTGAAGGTCTTGAGATCTTCCCGTCGCCTCGTGCGGCCCACTTGGTGGAGGCAAGCCAGAACAAGGGCGAACACGGTGACGCACAGGAGTCGATCCTGCAATCGAGCACGTGCCGCCATCGAGACGGAATTCATTGGCGGTCCAGGAACACCAAGCTCGGCTATCGGTACGAGATCAGGTTCGTCGGAAGGCGAGACGTGACCGCTGACCCGGTGTCCAGGTAACCTTTGCTGGCAAAGGGGAGGAGATGCGATGACCTCCGACCGTCCGTTGTCAGGCGATGTCTCAGCTACTGGGGCATGGCCGGTGCCTGGAGTTCCTGCATCCCCAGAACGGCCCCGGCCTCAGGGGGAGCCGGTGCACAAGGTCGACTGGTTCCGCCGTGCGCCAACAGGTGGCACGGTCAATGTCGCGCTTCCCGCCACATCAGAGCCACACCATGACCCGGTAGCAACCACGACCGAACGGTGAGGTCGTCCAGGTCGTCCGCCTTCAGCCACTGCCCGGTCACGGTGTTGGAGCGGAACAGGAACGGCATGATGGAGAACTCGTGCGCGGGGGAGTGGTCATCCACCGTGAGGCCGCGTGCTTCGAAGCGGATCTGCTCCACATAGGACGGATAGGGCGCCTGCCAGTAGCAGAAGCCTTCGTTGGTGCGCTGCAACATGCGTGACGTGACGGTGAGCCCGCGGATCGCTCGCACGAGGTGGTCCTCCGCGATACCGCTGAGATCGCACTCGAAGATGCGCAGATCGCCGAGATGGTTGTGGGGACTTAGTTTCGGCAACGGGCCCATGGCTTCGCGGAAGAAGGTCAGGTAGTTCGACCACTGGTCGAACTTGACCTCGAGCGGCGGGATCTGGCTCGGTGCGGCGGAACGGCTCTTGCCGTCGTGGTCGATGTAGTCGATCGCGATCTGCGTCGAGTGCAGGACGTCGTCGACCGAATCGAGGAAGAGGGACGGGTCGGTGATGTAGTAGAGCTCGAACAGCGGGTAGCGGCAGGCCGCGCTGATCGTGTCGCGCAGTAACACGTTGCTGGTGGCGAAGATGACGAACCGGTCGACGGGGACGTTGTGCCGGAAGCGGTAGCTCTGCGTGGTGATCAGGTGGTACGTCTTGGCGTTGATGCCCTGCAGTTCCAGCTTCACGGTCGTGTTCGTGCTGATCGTCAGATCCTTGCCGTGCGGGCGAAGCCCGTTGCCCCCGAGGACGCCGGAGACGACGTCCTGGTTCGCCTCGTTCGAGCCGTAGATCGAGGACAGGAAGGTCCGTAGCACGTCGCTCGGCAACAGGTGCTCGACGATGCTCGGACCGGAGATCTGGCTCAGTTCGCTGATCAGGCGGCGGTGCAGGAAGAGCTCATACGCGCCGAGCAGAAAGCCGGCGAGCGCGGGCAACGGCCAGAACACGACCAGCACGTCGTGCAGGAGATTGCGCGCGCCAGGTTGCCAGAGGAATGCGACCGCCAGATCTGCGGCGGCCAGGGCGAGCAGCGCGAACGCGACGGCCAGCGCTTGTTTGTGTCTGCGCGCCGCCACCACTCGTCGCCCGCCCCCTCACTTCACCGCTCGTCCCTACATGGTGGGAGTGATGACGGATCAGCGCCAGACCCTTTCGATGCATGCCGTATCAGCGAGACTGCCCCCAGATCGGGTTGTCTGACACCCCCACGTACGTGCTGAGGGTTGCTCTGGGGGCTGTGTCGTCGGTCGCCAAGTCGTTGTAGAGCCCCAGCAGGTGGGTGGTCATGGCGCTCTTCGCGCCCACTTCGTCGTGTCTGCGCAGAAACCAGATGACCTGCTCGTGCTCGTTCGCTGAGCGGTTGTGCACCTCGCGGGAGGGGTGCGCGTGCCGCTTGCAGTCCTGCAGACCGGGCACGAGTGCCTGGTACATCTGCTCCAGCAGTTCGTTGTGCGACGCGCGGATCAGCGCCGAGTGGAACTCCTCGTCCGACTCGATCACCTCCTGCGTGTCCTCCACCGGTGCACGCTGGTAGCGGCGGTTCAACTTGGCCAGTTCGTCCAGCTCACCGTCGTTGGCGCGAACCGCGGCCAGGCTCGTCGCCGTGGTCTCCAGCGCGATTCGCACTTCCAGGAGGTCTGTCTGGGAGAACTGACGTGCAGCCAGCCTGCCCTCGAGGTGCTCCTCGACGGCGGCCAGGTCGGTGCGGCGCACGTACCAGCCAAGGCCGCGACGTACCTCGACGATGCCCTGAAGTTGAAGTCGCTGCAGAGCTGTACGCAGCGACGACCTCGCGACATCCAGTTTGCGGGCCAGTTCCGGCTCGGTGGGGAGGCGATCACCGGCCTTGAGGGTGCCTCCGATGATCTGCTCGCGAAGCTTCTGTTCGATCAGCTCCGGCAGAGGCCGTCGCGAATCTGGCGAGAGCGACCAGCTCTCGCCCAGATGGGAGTCGTCGACGGGCATTGGTTCAGCTTAGGCCTATCGCAGTCTGCTTGCAACTTGTCTGGCAACTAGTCAACGGTTGACAGACAACCAGACAAGCGAGATTCTTTTACCAGGCGAGACGCCCAGGACCGCCCACACCTGGGGGCACGTACTCGCTCAGTCGGGAGGGAACGAGATGTCCGCAGGGAGTGCACTCGGAATTGCAGCCGTCGTCGCAGTTGCCGTCACCGCCATCGGATGGCGGACCGTGCTCACGATGGTCGCCGTCTCGGTGATCGCGCTTGCCGTCGTTGGCTTCGTGAACGTCACCAGCATCATGCTCGGCTGATGAGCAGAACCAGTTGACTCTGGTGCCCCGGTCCGCAGCTGCTCGACGCGGACCGGGGCACCGGTCCTTTTAGGGGGATCTGGCTGTTGTGCTCGTCACGATGTGCCGTACGCTTGCGCGGCATCAGGGGCGCCACCGATGTTTGGGGTGTCCGTGACTCCTTTGCGTCGGGGGACGTTCAGTACGGAGTCTTCGGTGGTTGGTTCGCCTGTTGCGAGCGCGCATGTATTGCATGCTGCGATCGCGCCCGCTGCTGTGCTGGTCGACGAGCGTCGCACGCTCTATCGGCTCGCGGTCGACTTGTTCGCGCCTGGCACGGAGTTGTCCGACAACCTCGCTGATCACCCGATCGTTCGCTATGAGATCGGGCGGGCGTTGGCGGGGCAAGGTGGTCTGGAGCAGGCGCGGCTGGCTGAAGCTGCTGCCCTCAGTGTGCGTGATGTCGGGATCGACGTGATCTCGGATCCTGCTGCGGCCAGTCTGATCGAGGCGCCGCTGCGCATCGTGGCTCCCGCCGGCGCCAGTCCTCAACCTCTGACGGAAGCGGACGGGGAGAGGTTCGAAGCCGCCCTCGCGATCGTTGCCGAGGGTGTCCGACTGTTCCGCGAGATCGCGCCCGACATGGCTGAGGACCTCCTCGTGCACGTGTCGATGCTCGCTGTCCTCAAGAGGGAGACATCCGGAGGCGTCGTGTCGGCGTCATCGCGCTACGTCCCCGGCATCGTGCTCATCGACGAGCCGTCGTTGCCGCTTGAAGTGACTGAGGCGCTCGTGCATGAGGGTGCGCATGAAAAGTTCTTTGACCTGGCGATTACGCAAAATTTTCTTGACTCAAGGGCTGAAGACGCCGATTATTTTGAGAACTCGTGGTCCCATGCTCGTTGGCCACTGGAACAGACGTTCGCTGCATGGCATGCCTACAGCTGCCTCGCGCAGTTCAACATGTCAATTGGTACCGAACAACTCGGCCCTGATTCCCTGCTGCCGAAGGCGCGGGAACGAGCGAACGAGATCGGCGGTTGGCTGCTCGAGCACGAAGATGTGCTGCTTGCTGACTCGCGCCAGCTGCTGCACGGCTTGACCGGTGAACCTACTGGTGAGGCGGATGAGCGATCCGATGTGGACTGTGTCACCCTGTGCACTGAGATCCGTGAGAACGGCCATTTCCGCGTCGTGTCAGACGTACGCATCCGGCGTGCGCGCACTGGTCGCGCGGTAGTGGTTCGGGCAACCCGACCGCCCGAAATTTTTTGGCTCGGCAGTGACGCGAGCTGGACTGTAGGCCAACTCGACGATCGAAACCCAACATCGTTCGAGTTCGTGCTGTCGCGAGCTGCTAAGGAATGGCAAGTTCCTTCAGAACTCGCGGCTCGACGTCTCAGAACCTCACTTGGTTCTTTGGTGTCGTCCTCACTCGTCGAGTCGACTCCGTGAGTACCAACTTCCAAGAGGAATGATGACCACCCCGAACCAACCACTTCGCCGGCCGCAGACTCCTCAGGGCGCAGGCGTCTCGCTTCCTAATTTCCCGACCGGGGCCGGCCCGGTGATCGGTCAGCCAGTGAACTCCGTGGACTGGTTCCGACGTATGCCGACCGGTGGTGGCACCGTGTTCCTGAGGCCTGCTGAGGCAGAACAGAACGACTGAGCTTCCGTTCGTGCGGGAGGAGGGGGTCGGCCTTTGGGTCGGCCCCCTTCGGCGTTCGGTCGTTCGGGATTCAACTTCACAGACGCATAACGACTAGGCCACAGGGCGTACCTGAGGCCGTAATGGCCTCCGTTAGGGGGACGTCGATGGTCTTAGATCGCGACATCCCGCCGACCCCCAACGGAGTAACCCGATGCGCCTGACGCCTCTGAGAAGATCCGGCCTGCTCGGTGCCACCGCCGTGGCTGCCGTGGCCACCCTCGCCCTGGTGACCACCGCGTTCGCTCAGCCCACCAAGCCGGCTCCGGTCTCCGGTGACGAGCGCGCTGTCGCTTACGACGGAAACGTCGACATCGAGCACCCGGACGCGTGCACCGTCGGTGGGCTCACCGGCACGCCGATCGCTCCTGGTCAGTTCACCTTCACCGGTGGTGTGGACCAGAAGGACCTCGACATCCTCACCGCGCCGGCCAACGTCACGATCACCGGCGTTGTCGTGAAGGGCGCGGACGCCTACAACGTCTACCTCGCGGACAAGCTCGGCGCGACGCCGCCGTGGCTCAACCTCAGGGCGCCGGACAAGAACGACAAGGCTCCTGCCATCAGTCACTGGTACGCGTGTGGCATCAAGAAGGACACGACGTCCAGCAGCAGCACGACCTCTTCGTCGTCGACGACGTCGTCCTCGACCGTGACCCACTCGTCGACCCCGTCCTCGAGCCAGACGACCACGTCGTCGTCGGAGGTCGCGGTCACGACCACCAAGGTCGCTGCGGCCGCTGACAGCAACAACCTGGCCTCGACCGGGTTCGGGTCCGCCTGGCTGGTCGGCCTCGGTGCCGCGCTGCTGGCCGCTGGTGCCGCCGTGCTGTTCGTGCTGCGCCGCCGTCGCGCCTAGGAGTTCTCCATCAGCACGCCCCAGAGCGTGCCGAAGTTGATGCGTGCCTCGACGTGGAACTCCACGTCCTCAGGAGCCGCCCCGCCGCCGTAGGTCTCTACGGCGCGCTGGGCGGCTTCTTTGCCGCGTGCGCCTGCCAGACAGGCCAGGTCCCAGGCGATCGGGCCGCGCCAGGTGTCCTCGAAGTCGAGCCACACGGGGCCGGACGCGGTCATCAGCACGTTGCCGTAGTGCGAATCGCCGTGCAGTGGTTGGACGTCGCGGTGGTGCGCGTCCCACGACGCGACGAGCTCCTCGTGCCGTTCGCGGAACGGTTCGAGGTCCGGTACGCCCAGGCCGCCCAGGTACTCGAGCGTGTTCTCCACGTCGTCGAGAGGGCCGCGCACCGGAAGGTCGCCCTCGTACAGGCGCAGTTCGGCGTGCAGTTCGGGCAGCAGCTTGAGCACGTCCGGACGGGACAACTCGACGGATGGGTCGTGCGGGACGTACGTGCTGAAGGACATGACGAAGCCGTCATGCGTGTGAGGTCCGGCGGGCAGCTCGGCGGACGGTGTCACGACGGGCACGCCTCGCGCTGCCAGGAACGCCGACACCGACAGGTCGCGGGCGAAGTGTGAGGCCACCTCCGGGCGCACCAGGGCCGTGCGGGCCGCGATGCGGGCGACCACCGGAGCCGGGCGCAGGTGCACGATGACGTTGCTGCCGTCCTTCAGGACGACAGGGTCCGTGCAGGCCACACCGTGAGACGCGGCCAACGACACGGCGGCGCGTACAGCAGCAGAAGTCACGCAAGAGAGGCTGGCATCAGCCCTGCGGGAGAAGCGACTCCATTTCCGCTATCTCCTTCTCCTGGTGGCCGACGACGTCCTGGGCCAGCTTGCGGGTCTCGGGGTCGGTGCCGGCGGCGAGGTGCTTGCGCGCCATCTCCACGGCGCCGCGGTGGTGCAGGATCATCAGGGACAGCCACTGGCGGTCGAACTCGGTGCCGTCGAGGTCGGGGAGGTTGCCCAGGTTCACCATGCCGTGGTCGTCGGTGTGGCCGTGTGACGTGTGCGACGACGCCTGCACCGGGGCGTTCCACGTGCGCAGCCAGCCGTTCATGCGGTCGATCTCCGGCTTCTGCGCCGCGGAGATCCGCTTGGCCAGGTCGATCACCCGCGGGTTGTCCGTGCGGGAGGCGACGAGGTCGCTCATCTCCAGCGCCTGCTCGTGGTGCGGCACCATGCCCTGCGCGAACGCGACGTCCGCCGAGTTGTGGGTGGCGGGTGAGCCGCAGGCGGACAGCAACAGGACACAAGCGACAGCGACCAATCGGAGCACGGCGGCAGGATACGTGTGACGTGCGCTACGCCGCTGGCCACCGGCCATGGCCCACCCGAATGGAGCTGATCGGCTCCGTCTAATATCCCGGGGAGTTTCCCGAACGAACTGGTCCCACCAAGGCCTGGAGGCACCGTGACGGCCGTAGCCCCGCAGCCGATCGCAACGCGTCCTTATCCGACGCGCACTGCGGTCAAGGGGTCCTTCCTGCTGCGGATGTTCCGCACCACGGACCACAAGCAAATCGGCATCATGTACCTGGTCACCTCGTTCGCCTTCTTCATGGTCGGCGGCGCGATGGCCATGCTGATGCGGACCGAGCTGGCCCGGCCTGGCATGCAGTTCCTCAGCCAGGAGCAGTTCAACCAGCTCTTCACGATGCACGGCACCGTGATGTTGCTGCTGTACGCGACGCCGATCGTCTTCGGCTTCGCGAACTTCGTGCTCCCGCTGCAGATCGGCTCGCCCGACGTGGCGTTCCCGCGGCTGAACGCGTTCTCGTACTGGCTGTACCTCTTCGGCGGCCTGATCGTGATGGCGGGCTTCATCACCCCCGGTGGTGCGGCTGACTTCGGCTGGTTCGCGTACACGCCGCTGAGCAACGCCATCCACTCGCCGGGTGTCGGCGCCGACCTGTGGATCTCCGGCCTGGTGGTCGGTGGTCTCGGCACCATCCTCGGCGCGGTGAACATGATCACCACCGTGGTCTGCCTGCGCGCGCCCGGCATGACGATGTTCCGCATGCCGATCTTCACCTGGAACATCCTGGTGACGTCGGTGCTCGTGCTGCTCGCGTTCCCGATCCTCACCGCGGCGCTGCTCGGCCTGCTAGCCGACCGCCACCTCGGTGCCCACGTGTTCGACCCCGCCAACGGCGGCGTGATCCTGTGGCAGCACCTCTTCTGGTTCTTCGGACACCCCGAGGTCTACATCGTCGCCTTGCCGTTCTTCGGCATCGTGTCGGAGATCTTCCCGGTGTTCAGCCGCAAGCCGATCTTCGGTTACAACGGCCTGGTGTACGCGACGCTCGGCATCGCGGCCCTGTCCGTCGCCGTGTGGGCGCACCACATGTACGCGACCGGCGCCGTGCTGCTGCCGTTCTTCGCCTTCATGACGTTCCTCATCGCTGTTCCGACCGGTGTGAAGTTCTTCAACTGGATCGGCACGATGTGGAAGGGCCAGCTCACGTTCGAGACGCCGATGCTGTTCTCGATCGGCTTCATCGTCACGTTCCTCTTCGGTGGCCTCTCCGGCATCCTGCTGGCCGCGCCCGCGATCGACTTCCACGTGTCGGACACGTACTTCGTCGTCGCGCACTTCCACTACGTGCTCTACGGCACGATCGTGTTCGCGACCTTCGCCGGCATCTACTTCTGGTTCCCGAAGATCACCGGCCGGTTCCTCGACGAGCCGCTCGGCAAGCTGCACTTCTGGACGACGTTCCTCGGCTTCCACGCGACCTTCCTCGTCCAGCACTGGCTGGGCAACGAGGGCATGCCGCGCCGGTACGCCGACTACCTCGCGTCCGACGGCTTCACGACGCTGAACATGATCTCGACGATCGGTGCCTACATCCTGGGCGCGTCGACGCTGCCGTTCATCTGGAACATCTTCCGGAGCTACCGCTTCGGTGAGGTAGTGACGGCCGACGACCCGTGGGGCTACGGCAACTCGCTCGAGTGGGCCACGTCGTCCCCGCCGCCGCGGCACAACTTCACCGAGCTGCCCCGGATCCGTTCCGAGCGCCCGGCGTTCGAGCTGCACTACCCGCACATGATCGAGCGGATCCGGAACGAGGGTCACGTGACCTTCACCGGCAAGACGATCGCGCACAAGGACGCGAAGCCGGCCCCGTCCGAGCTCGCTGCCTCGGCCATGAAGTCGGGTACGGCCTCCGAGAAGGACGACTCGGACCACAAGTAACCTGCATTTCAAGGTTCAACGACGAGCCCCGGCTGCTGCGATGCTGCCGGGGCTCGCCGCGTCTTACGAGGAGACGAACGTGAAAACGCCCGTGCTGATCACCGTGACCGGCCCCGACAAGCCCGGCGTCTCCTCGGTGCTGTTCGCCGTGCTGACCAGGCACGGCGTCGAGGTGCTCGACGTCGAGCAGGTCGTGATCCGGGGCCGGTTGGTGCTCGGGGCGCTGGTCTCGACCGACCACGACCCGGAAGGCCTGCAGGAGGCCGTCGAGCAGGCCATGGCCACCGTCTCGATGCACGTGGAGATCGAGATCGGCGCCGACTCGAAGCGCACCGCGCGCCTGGAGTCGTCGCACGTGCTGATCGTGCTCGGCCGCCCGGTCACCGCGAAGGCGTTCACCGAGGTGGCGCGCAGGCTCGCGTCGCTCGGCGTGAACATCGACGCGATCCGCGGTGTCGCCGACTACCCCGTCACCGGTCTTGAGCTGCGGGTTTCGGTCGCCGACGACACGATGGAGAACGACGCGGAGCTGCGTTCGGCGCTGGCGGACGTGTCGGTGCGGGTGGGCCTGGACATCGCGGTCGAGCGCGCCGGCCTGACCCGTCGCGCCAAGCGCCTGGTCGTGTTCGACGTCGACTCCACGCTCATCCAGGGCGAGGTGATCGAGATGCTGGCCGCGCACGTCGGGTGCGAGGAGCAGGTGCGCGAGATCACCGAGGCCGCGATGCGCGGCGAGCTCGACTTCGCGGAGTCGCTGCGGCGCCGGGTCGCGCTGCTGGAAGGCCTCGACGCGAAGGTGCTGGACGAGGTCGGCGCCACGCTGGAGCTCACGCCGGGCGCACGCACGACGATCCGCACGTTGAAGCGGCTCGGTTTCTACTGCGGTGTCGTGTCCGGCGGGTTCACGTCGGTGATCACCGGCCTCGCCGACGAGCTCCAGCTGGACTTCTGCGCGGCGAACACGCTGGAGATCGTGGACGGCAAGCTGACCGGCAAGGTCGTCGGCGAGATCGTCGACCGGCCGGGCAAGGCGGTGGCGCTGCGCCGGTTCGCCGAGGAGGCGGGCGTGTCGCTGGCGCAGTGCGTGGCCGTCGGTGACGGTGCGAACGACATCGACATGCTGGGCGCGGCCGGTCTGGGCATCGCGTTCAACGCCAAGCCCGCGCTGCGCGAGGTCGCCGACACCGCGCTGTCGCACCCGTTCCTCGACGCCGTGCTGTTCATCCTGGGCGTCACGAGGGCAGAGGTGGAGGCCGCGGACGCCGCGGACGGCCTGGAGCTGACCCGGCTGTGATGATCCTCGACCTGATCGCCTCCCGGAACTACGCCGAGGAGTCCGAAGTCCGCGCGATGCCGATGGTGTTGCGCATCGAACGCGTCTCGCCGCCTGCCCGGACGGCGTTGCTGGAGGCCGCGGCCGCCTCGGCGGTCGCGGTGTGCCTCGACCCGCGCGCCGACGTGGGCGGGGAGTGGCACGAGGCCGTGCGGGCGTGGGTGGCCGGACGGATCCGCAAGGTGTCGCGGCGGGCCCGCGGCGTGCAGTGGGAGGCCGTGCAGGAGCTGCCGGGCGTCACGATCACCGTGGACGGTGCGTCGGTTCGTTCGCTGCTGCCCGTCCTGGTGTCCGAGACGCCCCGTGAGGTCGCGAAACTGCAGATCTCGGGCTCTGACCTGCCGGTCGACGAGCCGGGGGCGGTTCCTGCCGGCGCCCGGCTGCTGTACGTGAACCCGCGGGTCGAGATGTCCGCGGGCAAGCTCGCGGCGCAGGTGGGGCACGCCTCGATGCTGCTGGCGCCGCACCTGTCCGACGACGAGCTGAAGGAGTGGGCGTCGCTGGACTACCGCTGTGCCGTCCGGACGCCGTCGGTCGCCGAGTGGGACGCGCTGATCGGGCGCGACGACGTCGTGGCCGTGCGGGACGCGGGCTTCACCGAGGTCGAGCCCGGTACGACGACGGTTCTCTCACCTCTGGGTTAGAACGCGGGCAATTCGGGTAAATCCACTCCTCGTGGGCTTCCTCGACGTTCTCGACGCACGGCTCGGCGACGGGCTGGAGAACCTGTTGTGCTCTCACCACGGGCGAAGACTGCGCCGCCTGGGGTGGGGAGAGGTGCTCGACGGTGACGGCGCGGGGTGGTTCACCCCGCGCCGACCCGTGCAGCACGGCAACTCGATCGAGGTTCTGATCGACGGCGCCTCGGCGTTCCCCGTCATCGCCGAGGCGATCGAGAAGGCGCAGAAGTACGTCCACATCGCGAACTGGCACGCGTCGCCGGACTTCAAGCTGACCCGTGAACCGGGCGCGCCGCAGCTGCGCGAGCTGCTGTCGTCCGCCGCGGAACGGGTCCCGGTGCGCGTGCTGCTGTGGGCTGGCCCGCCGATCCCGTTCTTCGAGCCGACGCGCAAGCGGGCGGCGGCGGCGCAGAAGGCCTTTCTGGAGTGCGGCGCGGTCCGGTGCGAACTCGATGCCCGCGAACGAACGTTGCACTGCCACCACGAGAAGATCGTGATCGTCGACGACGTGGCGTTCGTCGGCGGCCTCGACATGACCGCGGTGGAGGGCGACCGGCACGACTCGCCGAAGCACCCGCCGCGCGACCTGGGCTGGCACGACCACATCGCCCGCATCGAGGGCCCCGCCGTGGCGGAGGTGGCCGCCCACTTCGCCGCGCGGTGGCTGGAGATCGCGGGGGAGACGCTGCCCGCCCCGGAGGTGCCGCCGGAGGCCGGGTCGTCGTCCGTGCAGGTCGTGCGGACGATCCCGGAGAAGACCTACGACTTCGCGCCGCACGGCGACTTCAGCCTGCTCGACTCGTACCTGCGGGCGCTGCGGTCGGCGGAGTCGCTGGTGTACCTGGAGAACCAGTTCCTGTGGTCGCCCGAGATCACCGAGGTGCTGCTGGAGAAGCTGCGGCGCCCACCGTCACCGGACTTCCGGATGGTGCTGGTGCTGCCGAAGAAGCCCAGCAACGGCGCCGACACCACCCGCGGCCAGCTCGGCCGGCTCCTGGACGCCGACGACGGCAACAGACGTCTGATCGCGGCGACCCTGGTGTCGCACGGCGACGACCCCGGCCCGGTGTACGTGCACGCCAAGCTGTCCATTGTGGACGACAACTGGCTCTCGGTCGGGTCGGCCAACCTGAACGAGCACTCGTTGTTCAACGACACGGAGCTCAACGTCGTGACCGACGACCCGGACGTCGTGCGGCGGACCAGGCTGAAGCTGTGGTCCGAACACCTCGGGCTGTCGGTCGACGAGGTCTCCGGCCCGGCGCACGTCGTGGTGGACGAGCAGTGGCGCCCGGCCCTGACGGGATCGTCACGGGTGACGGAGCTGCCCGGCGTGTCCCGGCGCGCCGGAAGGTTGCAAGGACCGTTACGTGGATTGCTGGTCGACGGCTGATCTGTAGCACTAGCGTGGCGGGGTGGCCAACGAGGTGACGATCCCGCTGTTGCCGTGCGCCTCCATCGACGAGGTCGCCGAGTTCTACGTGATGCTCGGCTTCACCATCACGTATCGCCAGTACCGGCCGAACGCGTACCTCTCGGTGCGGCGCGAGGAGATCAACCTCCACTTCTTCGGCATCCCGGGCTACGAGCCCGAACGGTCGTACAGCTCGTGCCTGATCCAGGTGGAGGACCCGCGCGAGCTGTACGAGGCGTTCGCGCACGGCATGCGCGCGGTCTACGGACAGGTGCTGGTGTCGGGCCTGCCGCGGATGACCAGGCCGCGCCGCGACGGGTTCCTGGTCGTCGATCCCGGTGGCAACTGGATCCGGGTGATGTCGGCGGTGCGGGAGCAGGAGCCGCGCTCGTCCAACGGTCTGACGCGGGCGTTGCACAACGCGGAGATGCTGGCGGGGTCGCACGCGGCGGAGCGGCAGGCGTTGAAGATCCTCGAACGGGCGTTGGTGCGGGAAGTCCACGCCTCGGAGGAGGAACGGGCCACAGCGCTGGAGTTCCGGGACGAACTGCTTGAACGGCTGGGACTGCGTTCCTAGGCCGGGTGCCTGATGCTCTCGAAGATCCTGGCGAACCCCTCTTTTCCACGGCCCGCGTCGATCTGCCGCTGGATGAGCCGCTGGACCACGTCGATCACCTCGGTGCTGACGCCCTGGTCGGCACTGGCGGTCACGATGTCGGTGAGGTCGGAGAACTCGAGGCTCTGCTGCCCTGGCACGGTGTAGTCGCCGCCGTCGACGACCTGGGCGAACCCGTGGAAGCCGCCGGTCATGGCGGTCAGCCAGGGTGCTGCCGCCGCGGCGAACTCGGTCGCCGTGATGCCCGCCGGCGCGACCATGGCGGCGCCGTGCAGGAACCCCGCGAACATGACGTACATGCCGGAGAGCAGGGCGAGGTCGTACAGCGAGGCCAGTCCGGCGTCCTCACCGAAGTAGGTGCTGGTTCCCCACAGGTCGAGCAACGGCTTGTACTCGTGGAACACCTCGGCGGATCCGCTGTAGAGGATCGACGACTCCGGCCGGCCGATCATGTGCGGTACGGCCATGATGCCGCCGTCCAGGTACGCGGTCCCGGCGCGATCCGCCCACGCGGCCGACTGCCGTGCCTGGGCCGGTGTCGTCGTGGTGACGTTGATCAGGACTCGTCCGGCGAGCTCGTCGGTGAGCGGGTCGAGCACCTCGTGCACCGACGCGTGGTCGAGCAGGCAGGCGATCACCACCTGGCCGTTCAGGACCGCGTCGCGGGCCGTGGCCGCGGCTGCGGCGCCCTGTGCGACGAGGCCGTCGGCCTTGCCCGGTGACCGGTTCCAGACCGTCGTCGGGTGACCCGCCTCGATCAGCGCGGCAGCGAGGGCGCTGCCCATCGCTCCCAGTCCGAGAACACTCACGTGAACGTTGTTGTGTGCAGTCATTTTTCGGATTCCCCCTGTGATCGTGGTTCGGTGGAATCCTCTCCGGCACCGCCGGCGTTGAGAAGAACTGACTAAATAGTGGGGTACTCACTGAAAAGTAAGCGTTGGGGGTTCGAGTGGCAGCACGGCGTGGTCCCTACATCTGCGGCATCGATGCCGCGATGGACGTGGTCTCCGGCAAGTGGAAGTCGTTGATCCTCTGGGAGTTGCAGCACCACGGCACCCGCCGGTTCGCCGAGCTGCGGCGCGGTCTGCCGGGTGTCACCGAGAAGATGCTGAGCCAGCACCTGCGGGAGATGGAGGAGGACGGCCTGGTGCACCGCGAGGTGTTCGCCGAGGTGCCGCCGAAGGTCGAGTACTCCCTGACGGAGCACGGGGTCTCGCTCAACGCCTCGCTCGCCGCGTTGGGAGCGTGGGGCACCGAACGCATGCGGCGGATCGGGGCCGAGAAGGTCGACGTTGCCAGGGCTTAATCTACATAGGTAGTATTGGTGGCGTGGAGCCACTGCAACGCATCGGCAAGGCCACGGTCGACGTGCTCGAAGTGCTGCTGGGCGCTGAAGAACCGCGGTGGGGCCTGGAGATCATCAAGTTGACCGGCAGGCCGTCGGGCAGCGTCTACCCGTTGCTGGACCGCCTCGAACGCGCCGGCTGGGTCACCTCGGCCTGGGAGGACGACGCCGAACGGCGCGGACCCCGCAGGCGGATGTACCGGCTGACGGCCGAGGGTGCCGCGGAGGCGCGCAAGGTCGTGGCCCGGGCTGCTCCGGCGCCGCGACTGGTGCCGAGGACGGCGCAATGAGAGTCGCGTTGTTGTTGGTGCGGTTTGCCGCGGCGGTGATCGGTGACGACCGGTGGCGTGAGCAGTGGGAAGCGGATGTTGTTGGCGCGCGCGAACTCGGCATGTCGCCGTTGGGGGTCGCGGTCGGGGCCGTGCGCGCTGTTGTCGCCATGCCGTCGAAAGGGGTTGCTGTGGCTGGGATCGGACCGTTGGGGATCGCGTTGAAGCACGCGCAGACGCCGCGTGGTCGTGTGTTGGCGATCGCCGCGGTGTCGGCGTTGTTGTTGCTGGGCGGGGTTGTCCTGCTGTTCGCTTGAGCAAATAGCTCGGTGTCGTTTCGGCAGTGGCGGGCTTAGCTTCCGGTGGTGGCTAACGAACTCACCTTTCCGCTCCTTCCCTGTCCCGACATCGACGAGATCGCGTCGTTCTACGAGATGCTCGGCTTCTCGGTCACCTATCGGCAGACGCGGCCGAACCCGTACGTCGCCGTGCGGCGGGAGGACCTCCAGCTGCACTTCTTCGGGATGGACGACTTCGATCCCGAGCAGTCGTACGGCACCTGCCTGGTCATCGTGCAGGACACCGGGCCGCTGTACGAGGCCTTTGCCGAGGGCATGCGGGCGGTGCACGGGAAAGTGCTCATCTCCGGCATTCCGCGGATGACCCGGCCGCGGCTGCGCAACGACAGGTACACCGGGTTCAGCGTGGTTGATCCCGGTGGCAACTGGATCCGGATCAACAAGGCCGCCCCGGAACCCGAGGCGCAGACCAAACTCGCGAAGGCCATGGAGAACGCGGCGCGGCAGGCCGACGCGCGCGGTGACGAGCGCCAGGCGTTGAAGATTCTCGAAGGCGCCTTGAAACGGGCGGACGGCTCCGAGCCGGAACTCCAGGAGGCTCAGGCGTTCCGGGACGAACTGGTCGAGCGGATCAAGGCGTCTGGGCCGCGTCCAGGCGCTTGAGGGCCGCGCGCACCACCTCGGGGTCGTAGGTCGTCCAGAACGGGGGGAGTGAGGCGCGCAGGAAGCCGCCGTAGCGGGCCGTGGCCAGCCTCGGGTCGAGGATGGCCACCACGCCCTTGTCCGACATCGACCGCAGCAGGCGGCCGGCGCCCTGGGCCAGCAGCAGGGCGGCGTGGGTGGCGGCGACGGTCAGGAAGCCGTTGCCGCCACGGGAGTTCACCGCTTTCTGGCGGGCCGAGGCGAGCGGGTCGTCCGGCCTGGGGAACGGGATCCGGTCCATGATCACGAGCTGGAGCGACGGGCCCGGCACGTCCACGCCCTGCCACAACGACAGGGTGCCGAACAGGCACGTGCGCTCGTCCTCGGCGAACTTCTTGACCAGCAGGCCCGTCGAGTCGTCGCCCTGGCACAGGATCGGGTGGTCGAGCTTGTCCCTCAGCGCGTCAGTGGCTGCCTTCGCCGCGCGCGTCGAGGAGAAGAGCCCGAGCGCGCGGCCGCCCGCCGCGTTCACCAGGCCCTCGATCTCGTCCAGGTACTCCGGCGGCAGGCCGTCGCGGCCCGGCTGCGGCAGATGCCTTGCCACGTAGAGGATCCCGCTCGACGCGTGCTGGAACGGCGAGCCCACGTCGAGCCCGCTCCACTTGGGACCGTCGATGTCCTTGTCCGTGGCCGCGCCCTCGATCTTGCGGACCTTCTCCGACGGCGGCAGGCCCCACTGGCGCGCCATCGTGTCGAAGGCTCCGCCCAGCGTCAGCGTGGCGGACGTGAGAACGGTGGTGCGCTTGGCGAACAGCCGTTCGCGCAGCAGGCCGCCCACACCGAGCGGGGCGACCCGCAGCGTCGGCGTCTTCTGGTTGAAGTCGCCCGACACCCACACGACGTCACGTTCCTCGTCGAACGCCTCCAGCACCCGCACCGCGCAGTCGTGGACCTCCTCCAGCAACGCCAGCGCGAGCTTGCGCGCCGTCGCCCCGTCCGGGTCCTCCTTGCGCTCCGCCCCCATGGCCGACACGCAGTTGTGCGCGGCGTCGCGGGTGGCGGCCAGTGCCCCGGCCAGCGCCCTGGGCAGCGTGTCGAGCCGGCCCGCGGGCATGTCCTCGAGGATCATCGCCAGCCCGTCGCTGGCCTCGGCCAGCCGGTCCGCGACGTCCTGGTCGATGAGCCTGCCGCACCGGCGCGCCGCCATGGCCACCGAAGCCCCGCTGAGCTCCTCCGTCGCCACCGACGTGATGCGGTCGACGAGGTCGTGCGCCTCGTCGATCACCACCACGTCGTGGTCGGGAAGGACCTGGTAGCCCTCCAACGCGTCGATGGCGAGCATCGCGTGGTTCGTGACGACCACGTCCGCCTTGCCCGCTTCCGCCCGCGCCCGCTCGGCGAAGCAGTCGGCGCCGATCGGGCACTTCGACACGCCGAGGCACTCGCGCGCCGTCACCGACACCTGCCGCCACGCCTGCTCGCTGACGCCGGGCACCAGCTCGTCCCGGTCGCCGGTCTCGGTGTCCGACGACCACTCGTGCAGCCGCTTCACCTCGCGCCCGAGCCGCGACACCGCGAACGGGTCGAACAACCCGGCCTCTTCTGGCTCCTCCGGCGCGCCGTTGTGCACGCGGTGCATGCACAGGTAGTTGCGCCGCCCCTTGAGGATCGCGAACGTGGGCTCGCGGCCGAGATCTTTCTTCAACGCCTTCGCCAGCCGCGGCAGGTCGCGGTCGACCAGCTGGCGCTGCAACGCGATCGTGGCCGTGGAGACGACCACCGTCTCGTCCTCGGCCACCGCGTGCCTGATCGACGGCACCAGGTACGCGAGTGACTTGCCCGTGCCCGTGCCGGCCTGGACCGCGAGGTGCTCGCCCGTGCGGATCGAGTGGTCGACGGCTTCCGCCATCTCCACCTGGCCAGGGCGCTCCGCACCGCCGACGGCGTGGACGGCGGTCTCGAGCAGGCTCAGGGTGGGGGGAACTTCAGGCACGGGACAGACCGTACCCGGCAGGTCCGACAGTCTCGGTCAGACGTCACGGACCGAGCCGTCGTGGGGCGGATTCAGTCGCCGCCGCCACCACACCCACCACCGCAGCCGCCGCCACCTGAGTCACCGCCGCTGTCACCGCCGCACGAGCTCGACGAACACCCGCCGCCGCAACTGCTGCTCGACGACGTGTCCCGGTGGGGCACCATGCCGACGGCCACCGGTGTCAGACCGACCATGCCCGCGATCGCGAGGCGGCCGATCCTGCCCCGCAGGCCTCTCACCGCGACCGCGCCCACCGGGTCGTGCGCGGAGACGTGGCCTGCCGCCCGGCGAACCGCCCGGCGCCCCGCTCTGGTGCGCAGCCGGCCGGGGTCGCGCGCGCTCAGCACGGTGGCCCACACGAACAACAACACCGCGGCGGCGAAGAGGCACCAGAGCGGAAACCCGGTCACCTGCGGCACGTGCTTCGCCACGAGCTCCGGAGCGGCGAGGCGGCCGACACCGGCCACCAGGAGGCCGACCCCGAGCAGGCGCAGCCACGGGTACAGCCGGGGCCGCCAGGAACGCCGGCGCCGCAGCAGGCCGCGGTCGGCGAGGTGGGCGCGCAGCCCGGCCGCCTCGGGCGAGGTCGCCGCGGAGTGCAGGACGTCGTTGAGATGGCGTCCGGTGCGGACTCCGCTCAGGATCTGGGCTTCCAGCGGAGAAACGCGGCCCGGGTGGTGCTGGACGGCGGTCACCACGCCGTCGCGGGACACCCGGACCAGGCCCGCGTGCAGCAGCCGGGCCAGGGCGACCTCGGCGGCGCGGGCGGGCCCGCCGGCCAGGCAGCCCAGCTCTTCCGGGGTGTGCGTCGTCACGCGGATTTCTCGGCCGCGGGCCTCACGTCGTTACGCCGGTGAGGATCCGGTCGAGCTACCGGCGGCGGACGAGTGCCCAGGCTCCCGGCAGCACGCCCGCCGCCAGGGCGATCTTCAGCGCGTCACCGACCAGGAACGGCAGCACGCCGACGCTCAACGCCTTCGCGAAGCCCATGCCGGTCATCGCCATCAGCCACGGCACGCCGACCGCGTAGATGGCCAGGTTGCCCAGCGCCATCGTGCCGATCGTGCGCGCCGGGGTGCGGTCGCCGCCGCGGCCCGCCAGGAAGCCCACCAGGGCGCCCGCGAACACGAAACCCACCACGTAACCGAGCGAGACCGGGACGCCGGACGAGCCGCCCTGGAACCACGGCACGCCCGCGACTCCCGCGATCAGGTACAGCAGCATCGACGTGGCGCCGCGCTGCCAGCCCAGGGCGGCGCCGACGAGCAACGCCGCGAACGTCTGGCCCGTCAGCGGAACCGGGCTGCCGGGGATCGGCACGGCCACCTGCGCGGCCAGGCCGGTGAGCGCCGCGCCGGCGACGACCAGGGTCAGGTCGCGGACCAGTGCGCCCGGCACGAAGTCGGCGAGCACGGTGCGACGAGGCGCGAGTGCGAGTGTCACGGTCCCTCCCAGGCGGAAATCGAGAGGACCTGAGGTTAACCAGGGAAACTCGAGAACGTCTTTGTCTGATCTATACAAAGTGACCGGTTACACATCGAGCGCGACCTTGCCCGCGGCCCGCTCCTCGTTGCGCCTCGTCTTGGTCCAGCCGTTGTTGCCGCGCACCAAGCGGATCAGCGCGCGCCACGACGTGATGTAGAAGGTGTAGATGTACAGCGCGTAACCGAGTCCGTACCCGATGGACTTCCAGAAGCCGACGGGCACACAACGCGCGCGATACACCGGTCCCCACAAAACGAAGGGCAACAGACCGAACGCGCCGTACACGGTGAAGAGGATCCACGCGCCGTCGAAGAACCACGCCACGACTTCGGATGGCGACACCACGAACCGGTAAGCCATGAGCGCCATGGGGATCGGGTAGATCACCGTGCCGAGCAACTGCATCCACGGTTGCGCGAGGTAGTACATCATCTCGGCGGCACCGAGAGTCGTCAGGTGCTCGGAGTCCCAGATGCGCCTCAGATAACGCATGCACTGCATGGTTCCCTGGCCCCAACGGGTTCGTTGCGCCAAGAAGCGCCGCAACGAGTACAGCGCCTCCTGGTTCACGTGCGTGTCCAACGAGAACCCGGTGTGCCAGCCCGCCGTCAGCAGGTGCACGCCGAGCTCGAAGTCCTCCAGCAGCGAACCGCGCCACGGGCTGCCCGTCGGCCCGGCGATCGAGTCCAAGGCGGACAGGCGGGTGAACTGCCCGTTGCCGCCCATGGAGATCGTGCCGGTCGCGCCGCGCGACAGCTGGATCGCCGCGATGGCCGTGCGGAACTCCAGGTCCTGCATCCGCACCAGGGCGGCGCCGAAAGTCCGCCGCCACAACGAGACGCCGGGCTGACGCTGACCCGCGTTGATCATCCGGACGTCGACCTGCACGGCGCCGATGCGCGGGTTGCCGAAGAGATGAGACGCCGCACAGACTTCAAGACAGTTGGGCGCGGGCCGGCCGTCGGCGTCCACCACCACGATGATCGCACGGTCCGTGTCCGCGCGTCGGCCCATCCACAGCTTCAACGTGCGGTAGGCGTCGTTCAGTGCGTTGCCCTTGCCGGTACGGGCATACGGCCGTTGGCGCTGCACGAGGTGGATGTGCGTGTCTCGGACATCGCCGTTGCGCTTCAACGTCCGTACGACGCCCGCAGTGCCGTCGTCGGAGTCGTCGTCGATGACCCACACGTGCGCGATGGGGAACGTCTCGCGCAGATAGCGGATCGTGGCGCCGATGACGGCTTCCTCGTCGCGGCACGGCACGAAGAAGTGCCACTCCAACGTCTCCGGCACGCCGACGGGCGCGGGCTTGCGCCGCAGGTACGGCACCACGATCACGAACACGTACGTCACGAAGGCGACGCTCATCGTCAGAGCGAGCGCCTGCGTGAACCCGAGAACGAGGTCGAGGCTCACTTCCGCGTGGCCAGCCAGACGAACGCGACCAACGCCGCCGCGCCACCGAACACGCTCACCATCGACCCGAGCAGCGTGTGACCCCAGTAGTAACCGGTGTCGACACCCAGCCACCGCACCAGTCCGACCAGCGTGAGCACGCGGAACTGGTTCACGATCACGACCGCCGACGCCGCGAACGCCAGCGCGACCAGCACGCGCGACTGGATGCGCGGGCGCAACGCGATCATCACCGCGCCGACCACGATCAACGGCAGCACCAGGAACGCCGAGGTGCACTCCGGTGTCATGCGCAGGCCCAGCGGAGTGTCCGAGCCCAGTCCGAAGTAGACGGTCTGGCGCTCGGGAACCACGGCCACGCCGTAGGAGCTGATGACGCTCAGGACCGCTCCGGACAGCGAGATCTCCGCCGTGCGGTACAGGCGGTGCGCGAACACGAGTCCGGCGGCGAGAGCGAGCAGGACGACCACCGTCACCCGGCTCGGGAATGCGGTGCGGCGCACGGCAAGCGTCACCCGAGGATCCTTTCCACCGATGAGGGAGCGCCCAGACGGGCTACCTGACGTTCCATCGGTCGACGCAACGTCAGCCCTCATCCCCGGATCGAGTGACGCCGTGACCGGAAATTGATCAGAAGTTCCACGATGAGTGGCGCCGATTGGGCGAGTCGAGTGGTCGTGTCGCTCGATACGGGGAGTAACCCTCAGTTCCCTCGAAAGAAAGCCGATGCCGGTAATTGCCCCCGGAAAGCGTGAAACCACCTTGGTATCGGCGCGCCCTGGGGCCGGAGGAACCAAGGGAAGGAGTTTCATGCGTGTCCGAATGACGGGACTGGCTGGAGTCATCGCGATTGCCGCACTCCTGGTCGGTGCCGCACCTGCTTCGGCCGCTCCGGGGGACGCCTCGGCCTACGGTGCGAGGCTCAACGTGACGCTGCTCGGCAACCCCGCTGTCAACGCGGAACCGTTCGCCGCCGCCAACGCGAACGGGCCGACGCAGAACACGTTCGCCGGCGTCGATCTCACCGGAGTCATGAAGACCGGTGTCATCAACGCCTCCGCGTCGCGGGACGACAAGTCCGGCGGCGTGTACTCGCGGGCGAGCACCGCGGACGTCAGGGTCGACCTGCTCTCCAAGGTCACCGGGAAGATCTCCGCCGAACTGGTGGAGGCGGAGTGCACGGCGACCCAGAAGGGTCTGTCCGGCAAGTCCAAGCTCGCGGGCGTCAACCTCGGCAAGCTCGGCCAGGTCAACGCCGACCCGGCGCCCAACACGGTGCTCGACGTGCAGCTCGCCGGGATCAAGATCGCCGAGGTCGTCTTCAACGAGCAGTACAAGAACGACGACGGCAGCCTGACGGTCAACGCGATCCACATCAAGCTGCTGCAGGGCAAGGTCGGCTCCATCGGCACCGGCGACGTGATCATCTCGTCCGCCACGTGCGGCCCCGCCGGCCTGCCCATCCCGATGGCGTCGGGTGCGGGCCTGTGGATCGGCCTCGGCCTGCTCGGTGTCGTCGCCGCTCCGGTCGCCTTCGTGGCGCTGCGCCGCCGCGCGTCGCTCAACGCGGCCTAGAGGAGCGGCAGATGTACAAGGTCCCCGGTACCGGCATCGGTGTCGGCACTGGTGTCGGAGCCCTCGCGGTCACCGGCGCGAACGTGACGTGGTGGATCGTCGCGGGAGTCGTTCTCCTGCTCGCTGGTGCGTTCCTGATGCACAGCACGCGCCGCAAGCGCGTCCCCGCCACCGCGAAGGCCAGGCCGAACCGAGCCGGCTGACACGGTCCGCCTGGGGTTGCCCCCGCTCCCAGGCGGACCACCCGGTCTCCCCGAGAAGAGGACAACGGTGAGCAAAGAAGTTCTGCTGGTGGCCGGCACGCGGCCGGAAGCCGTGAAG
Organism: Lentzea aerocolonigenes; assembly: GCF_000974445.1. Taxonomy (GTDB): domain Bacteria; phylum Actinomycetota; class Actinomycetes; order Mycobacteriales; family Pseudonocardiaceae; genus Lentzea; species Lentzea aerocolonigenes. The sequence continues at coordinate 48,632 of NZ_BBOJ01000022.1, read as the reverse complement.
ATCGCCCCGGTCGCCATCGCGCTGAGGGGCCACCCCGGTCTTCGCCCGACGATCGTCCACGGCGGACAGCACTCCGACCTGGTCGAACAGGCGCTGGACGCGTTCGACCTGGTCCCCGACGTGCGGCTGGACGTCCCCCGCCACACCGGCACGCAGTCCGAGCTGGTCTCCCGGTTGCTGCCCGAGTTCGACGCCGTGCTGGCCGACCGCGACCCCGCGGTCACCCTCGTGCAGGGCGACACCACCACGGCTCTGGCCGCGGCGCTCGCCTCGTTCTGGCGCGGAATCCCCGTGGCGCACCTCGAAGCCGGTCTGCGGACCGGTGACCTGTACGGCCCGTTCCCCGAGGAGGGGAACCGGCAGATGATCTCCCGCATCACCTCGCTGCACCTCGCGCCGACCGACGACGCCGCCAACGCGCTGAACACGGAGTCCTTGCCGGACAGCCACATCGTCGTCACCGGCAACACCGTCGTGGACGCCGTGCAGCGCGTCGCGTCCGCCGACCTGCCCGCGTCCAGCGCCGACGTCGTCGCCCTGGAACGCACCCTCGACGCCACCGGTGGCAGGCTCGTGCTCGTCACCGTGCACCGCCGCGAGTCGTGGGGCCGCCCGCTCATGCGCGTGCTGAACGCCGTGCGCGCCATCGCCGACCGCCACCCCGACGTGCACGTGCTCATCCCCGCGCACCCGAACCCCGGTGTGCGCGAACAGGTCGTGTCCCTGCTGGGTGGCCACGAACGCGTGGTCATCACCAACCCGCTCGGTTACCCGGACCTGGTGCGCGTGCTGCGGCGCGCCGCCCTGGTTCTGACGGACTCCGGTGGCATCCAGGAGGAGGCGCCCACGTTCGGCGTGCCGGTGCTGGTGCTGCGGGAGACGACCGAACGCATGCTCGCCGTCGACGCCGGGTGCGCCTGGCTCGTCGGCACCGACACCACCCGCATCCTCGCCGAGGCGGGGTGGGTGCTCGGCTCCCGGTTGCGGCTCCCGCTGGGGCGCAACCCGTTCGGCGACGGGCGTGCCGCGGTGCGGGTGTGCTCCGCCCTGGAGAGGTTGGCGGGCCTGCCGACCGCGTTACCGCGCCGGGAGCCGTTCGCCACGCTGGCGGGTGTTCACTGACGAACAGTTCGCCTGTCACTCGGTCGTGTAATCGCTATTTCACGAACGGGTGACGTGGGGTGCCGAACTGTCATCCGCGCCACCCGGCACAACCATTATCGGGCGGTGGTAATTCGAGCCATAGGGGAAACAGTGCGAAAGAGTGTGGTCGCGGGGGCGGTGGTCGCGTTGACGTTGGCGACGGCGGCACCCGCACTCGCCGGCAACCCACCCGGCACGGCGTCTTCCGGTTCGGCCGACTTCGCCAAGGCGGACCAGACGTACAAGGTGGAACCTCTCGCCGTGTGCAACGTCAACCCGGACCAGGCTGGCACCGTCACCGGAGCCAGCCCCGCCGTGAACAGGAACGGGCTCAAGATCGGCGAGACGTCGTCCACGTGCACGACCGAGGTCGTGAACCCGGACGAGCTCCTCACCAGGACCAAGTCGGTGGCCACCGGCAAGGCGTTCGAGCTGTCGGCTCTCGTCGCGGCGAAGGGGCCGCGGCTCAAGATCGCCGAGTGGACGATCACCTGCAGCGCCGACGAGAAGGGCACGCAGGCGGGCTGGGAGCTCAAGGGCATGTCCGGCTGGACCGGGCTGCCGCAGCAGATCCCGTCCGGCTACGTGCACGAGGTCAAGGCGAGCAACGGAACCGTGCTCGCCAAGGCGAAGTTCACCGACACCGTGTTCCCGGTGCCGAACGACGGCAGCATCAGCATGACCCTGCTGAAGATCACGTTCGAGCCGTCGTCCGGCTACACGGGCAGCGTCACCGTCGGAACGGTGGCCTGCTCACCAACGCCTTAGGTCTCAGGCGATCCCGACACCCGCGGCGCGCAGCTCGTCCACAGCGGCGTCGCGGGTCGTCGGGGCGACCGCGGCCGTCAGCCCGACGAGCACCGTCGTGCGGAAGCCGTTCCGTTGCGCGTCCAGGGCGGTCGCGCGCACGCAGTGGTCCGTCGCGATGCCGACGACGTCCACATCGGTCACGCCCTTGTCCGTCAGCCACCCCGCGAGGTCGTTCTCCGCCTCGAACCCCGAGTACGCGGCGGCGAACCTGCCCTTCGAGAACACCTGCTCGACGGCGGACACGTCGAGCTCCGGGTGGAACGACGCACCGGGCGTGCCGGCCACGCAGTGCACCGGCCACGTGTCGATGAAGTCCGGCGTCTCGGAGAAGTGCGAGCCGGGATCCACGTGGTAGTCGCGCGTCGCGACGACGTGGTCGTATGACGACGACGCGATGTGCTGCGAGATGGCCGCCGCCACGGCCGCACCACCGGCCACGGCCAGAGAGCCGCCTTCGCAGAAGTCGTTCTGCACGTCGACGACGATCAGTGCCTTGGTCATGTCAGCCTTCCAGGTAGACCGTCGGGATCGCGGGCTCGCCGCGCGAGAGCTTGAGGCCTTCCCACGGCACGCTCACCAGAGCCGCGCGCAGACGTTCGCGGCTCTGCTCCAGCGTGGGGACCTCGTCGGTGAGCTGTCCAGCGCGCATCAGCGGGATCTGGACGAGCTTGTCGTAGCGGCCGAGCTCCGGCTGGGACGAGGCCTGGAACACGACCTCCTCCAGCGCCGTGCCGGTGTCCTTGTGGCGCCGCAACGCCTTCTTCCAGCCGCCGCGCGACTGCTTGGACGAGCTGCGCTTCTCGACGTGCCTGCCGTCGACCTCGACCAGCTTGTAGACCATGCCCGCGGTCGGCGCGCCGGAACCGGTCACGACGGACGTGCCGACGCCGTACGCGTCCACGGGTTCGGCGCGCAGTGCGGCGATCGCGTACTCGTCGAGGTCGCTGGACACGACGATCCGGGTGTTGCGAGCGCCCAGGGAGTCGAGCTGGTCGCGTGCCTGCCTGGCCATGACGCCGAGGTCGCCGGAGTCGATCCGGATCGCGCCGAGGTCGGGCCCCGCCACCGCGACGGCGGTCTTGATGCCCTCGGTGATGTCGTAGGTGTCGACCAGCAACGTCGTGCCGACGCCCAGCGCTTCGACCTGGCTGCGGAACGCCGCTTCTTCGGAGTCGTGCAGCAACGTGAACGCGTGCGCGCACGTGCCGGCCGTCGGAATGCCGTGGCGGCGCGCGGCTTCGAGGTTGGACGTCGCGGTGAAGCCCGCCAGGTAGGCCGCGCGGGCGCACGCCACGGCGGCTTCCTCGTGCGTGCGGCGCGAACCCATCTCGATCATGCGGCGGCCGTTCGCGGCGGTGACCATGCGGGCGGCGGCGGACGCGATCGCGCTGTCGTGGTTGAGGATCGAGAGCGCGAGCGTCTCAAGCACGACGCCCTCGGCGAAGGACGCCCTGACCGTCAGCACGGGTGAGCCGGGGAAGTAGAGCTCGCCCTCGGGATAGCCGTCGATCTCACCGGAGAACCGGTAGTTCGCGAGCCATTCCAAAGTCGAATCGTCGACCACCGCGTTGCGGCGCAGCTGGTCGAGCTCCTCCTCGCCGAAGCGGAAGTCCCCGATCGCATCGAGCAGCCTGTTCACCCCCGCGACGACGCCGTAGCGACGACCGTCGGGCAGCCTGCGGGCGAAGACCTCGAACACGCACGGACGGTCACCGGTCCCGTCACGCAGCGCGGCCGCGAGCATGGTCAGCTCGTAGTGGTCGGTCAGCAACGCCGTCGAGTTCATGGTCGCCAACCCTAAGGTCGCATCCGGTTTAGCCGCATGCGGTCTCCGCCACTGCGGCGAACATGACACCATTGGCGGTATGACCACGCCCGTCGAACAGGAACGGACGCAGCCGGAGGCCGTCGGCGCGGAGATCGCCGCCGAGGACCGACCGTGGCAGACCGTGGTCTGGAACGACCCGGTGAACCTCATGTCTTACGTGACGTACGTGTTCCAGAAGTTGTTCGGCTTCAGCAGGGACAAGGCGACCAAGCTGATGCTCGACGTGCACCACAAGGGCAAGGCGATCGTGACCTCGGGCACCAAGGACAAGGTGGAGGCCGACGTGGCGAAGCTCCACGCGGCAGGCCTCTGGGCGACCATGCAGCGGGCCTCGTGAAGCGGTGGATCCGCGACGGCGACGTCGTCATCGGGCGGCTGGACCGGCAGGAGGCCGCGGTCGTGCGCGGTCTGGTCAGCCAGATCCAGGACATGCTGCTGGCCCGCGCGGAAGAAGCGCCGCAGGACGAGCTCGCGGAGCTCACCGGCATCAGAACGGGCTCGTCGGAGGCACCCGACGACCCGATCCTCGGCCGGCTGCTGCCCGACTTCCACCGCCTGGACGACGACGCGCCGGACCCCGACGAGGTCAACTCCGCGGCGGCGTTGCGGTCGCTGCACGAGCCGGAGCTGCTGGACCACAAGACGGGCGCGGCCGAGGTCGTGCTCCAGACGTGCTCGCCCGACGGCGGCGAGATCCGGTTGTCGATCGGTGAGGCGGAGGCCTGGCTCGCGTCGCTGAACGACGTGCGCCTGGCGCTGGGGACCGCGCTCGACGTCACCGAGGACATGCCGGAGGAGCTGCCGCCGGAAGACCCGAGATCGCCGCACCTCGGCGTCTACCACTGGCTGACCTGGGTGCAGGACACCCTGGTCGAGGCGATGATGCCGTGATTCCCGGCGTTCTCGTCGGCCACCACCACCGCGTCGAACCGGGCTGGGCCACCGGCACCACCGTCGTGCTGGTGCCCTCCGGTGCGGTCGGCGCCGTCGACGGACGCGGTGGCGCGCCGGGAACACGTGAGACCGACCTGCTGGACCCGGCGAACCTGGTGCAGCAGGTGCACGCGATCTGCCTGTCCGGCGGCTCGGCGTACGGGCTCGCGGCGGCGGACGGCGTCATGCGGTGGCTCTCGGAACGGTCGATCGGCTTCCAGGTGGGCGCGCAGCCGCACCACGTCGTGCCGATCGTGCCGGGCGCGGTGATCTTCGACCTGCCGATGTCGGAGTGGGGCAACCGCCCGGACGCGTCGTTCGGCTACGAGGCCTGCTCGAACGCCTCCGCGGAGTTCGCTCTCGGCTGCGTCGGCGCGGGTGCCGGTGCGCGCGTGGGGTCGTTGAAGGGCGGCGTCGGCACAGCGGCCACGAAGGTCGGCGAGCACCACGTCGGCGCGCTGGCGGTGGTGAACGCGGCCGGTGAAGTCGTCGACAGGGCAACGGGTCTGCCGTGGTTGCCGTCGCTCGGCACCACGCCGGTCGAGCTGCCCGAGCACAAACCGCAGGGCCTCAACACGACGATCGGCGTCGTCGCGGTGGACGCGGATCTGTCCAAAGCGGAGTGTCAGCGGCTCGCGATGGCGGCGCAGGACGGCCTGGCGCGAGCCGTGCGACCGGCGCATTCGATGTTCGACGGCGACACGGTGTTCGCGCTGGCCACGGGTGCCGTGCCGCTCGCGGAGCCGCGCCCGTTCGCCCTCGACGCCCTCTGCGCGGCGGCCGCGGAGGTGTTCGCGGACGCCGTGGTGTCCGGTGCGCGCGAGGCGACGACGCTCGGTGAGGTCAAGGCGTTCCGCGACCTCTGAGCCGGGTACCCCACCCGGCATGAGCGATGTGATCGACCAGGCCGCCGGTGTCGTGTCCGAGCTCGTGCCGCCACCCGTCCGTCGTCATCCGCTGCACGGCCGCAACACCGCGTTGCTGCGCGTGGCCATCGGCGCCACCACGGCCGCCACGGCGGTCGAGCTCGCCGAGTGGGCCACGCTGTCCGAGCAGGAACGGCGTGGCGGCGTGCTCCGGCTCGGTGCGCTCGCGGCGGCGACGTGGTGCCTCGTGAAGGCGCTGCGGTGCCGATGACGCAGGTCAGACCCCCTGTGTAGTGCAATATCTCGCATACCGAGACAACTCCCGCCAGCCCGTAGGATTGAACGCGTGCTGGTGATTCGCCGTGACCTGGTGGACGCGATGGTGGCCCACGCGCGCCGCGATCATCCCGACGAGGCGTGCGGGGTGATCGCAGGGCCGTACGGGTCCGATCGGCCTGAGCGCTTCATCGAGATGGAGAACGCGGAGCGGTCGCCGACGTTCTACCGGTTCGACGCCGCCGAGCAGCTCAAGGTGTGGCGCGAGATGGACGCGAACGACGAGGTGCCGGTGGTCGTCTACCACTCGCACACCGCGACCGAGGCGTACCCGTCCCGCACCGACATCTCGTTCGCCGGCGAGCCTGAGGCGCACTACGTCCTGGTCTCCACGCGTGACCCGATCGAGCACGAGGTGCGGTCGTACCGCATCGTCGACGGTGTCGTGACCGAGGAACCGGTCAAGATCATCGAGTCCTGAGCCACATTCCCCGGAGGTAGAACCATCATGGCCGTCACCGTGTCGATCCCGACCATCCTGCGCACCCACACCGGGGGCGAGAAGTCGGTGTCCGCTGCCGGTACGACGCTCGCCGAGGTCATCGACGACCTGGAGAACAACCACGGTGGCCTCAAGGCCCGCCTGGTCAAGGAGGGTGCGCTGCACCGCTTCGTCAACGTCTACGTCAACGACGAGGACGTGCGCTTCGCCGGTGGCCTCGAGGCCGCGGTGAAGGACGGGGACAACGTCACCATCCTCCCGGCCGTCGCGGGCGGCTGATCCACCCATGGCCCGCTACGACTCGCTCCTGGACGCGCTCGGCGGGACGCCGTTGGTGGGCCTGCCGCGCCTGTCGCCGTCCGAGAACGTGCGCATCTGGGCGAAGCTCGAGGACCGCAACCCGACCGGCTCGATCAAGGACCGGCCCGCGCTGGCCATGATCGAGGCGGCGGAGCGGGACGGCGTGCTGCGTCCCGGCGCGACGATCCTGGAGCCGACGTCCGGCAACACCGGCATCTCGCTCGCCATGGCCGCGAAGCTCAAGGGCTACGGCCTGGTGTGCGTGATGCCGGAGAACACCTCGACCGAACGCCGTCAGCTGCTGCAGGCCTACGGCGCGCGCATCGTGTTCTCGCCCGCCGCGGGCGGCTCGAACCAGGCCGTCGCCACGGCGAAGGAGCTCGCCAAGCAGAACCCGGACTGGATCATGCTCTACCAGTACGGGAACCCGGCGAACGCGGACGCGCACTTCCGCGGCACGGGCCCGGAGATCCTCAAGGACCTGCCGGAGATCACGCACTTCGTGGCCGGTCTGGGCACGACGGGCACGCTGGTCGGCGTCGGGCGGTTCCTGCGCGAGGCCAAGCCGGACGTGCAGATCATCGCCGCCGAACCGCGGTACGGCGAGCTGGTCTACGGCCTGCGCAACCTCGACGAGGGCTTCGTGCCGGAGCTGTACGACGAGTCGGTGCTGACCGGGCGGTACTCGGTCGGCTCCTACGACGCGTTGCGCCGCACCCGGCAGCTGCTGGAGACCGAGGGCATCTTCGCCGGCATCTCGACGGGCGCGATCCTGCACGCGGCGCTGGCCGTGGCGCAGAAGGCCGAGGTGGCGGGGAAGGCCGCGGACATCGTCTTCGTGGTGGCGGACGCAGGGTGGAAGTACCTGTCCACCGGTGCCTACGCCGGAACGCTGGACGAGGCGGCCGCCAGACTCGACGGCCACCTCTGGGCGTGATCGGTCAGGCGCCCTTCCAGGCGTGGTCGTCCTTCATCGCATCCCCCCAGAGATGCTAGTGCGGGCCGGTGTACTGCTCTTTTGTAGTTCACCGGCCGGTCGGCGCGCATCCGTATAAACCACATGGTGATGCGCGTGACGTCGAGCGGCTAACCGTTGAACGCGACGCCCGGAACGCCCTGGCCGATGCCCGGCAGCACCAGCACCGACCCGTTCAGCTGACGGTCGATCAACGCCTGGTCCGGCAACCCGACTCGGGCGGACGTGACGTAGAGGTCGGTGAAGTCGGCCCCGCCGAAGCAGCAGGCGGTGGGGTTGTCCACGGGCACCGCGATCTCGCGGTCCAGCTCGCCCCGCGGTGTGTAGCGCCGCACCGCGTGCCCGCCCCACAACGCGACCCACACGCACCCGTCGGCGTCGACGCACAGCCCGTCCGGCCAGCCTTCGGTGTGGCCGACGTGCGTGAGCGGGCGGCGGTTGGAGACGGTGCCGGCGGCGTTGTCGAAGTCGAAGACGTCGATCCGCCGGGTCGGGGTGTCGACGTAGTACATGAGTTTCCCGTCGGGGCTCCAGCCGACGCCGTTGCTCGTGTTCACCTTGTCGACCATGACCTTCGCGGCGCCCTCGCCGGTGATCCTGGCGAGCCAGCCCTCGTCGGCGGCCTGGTCGTAGCGCATCGTGCCGGCCCACAGCCGCCCGGACGGATCGACGCCCGCGTCGTTGCCGCGCACACCCTCGCGAGCCCAGTAGACGAGCCAGCTCTTGGTGCCGTCGCGGTCGATCAGCGCGATGCCGTCGCGCAGGTTGCAGACGATGCCGCCCTGCGCGCGTGGTTTCGCGGCACCGACGTGCTGGGGGAGCACGAGCACGGCGTCGTCGTCCCGCGCGGGGGCGTAGCGGTGCACCTCCGAGGCCAGGATGTCCACCCACAGCAACGTGGAGCTGCCGTGGTCCCACGTCGGGCCCTCGCCGAGCTGGGCGGACGCGCGCACCGCTACTTCGATCGACACCCGATCACCTTAGGCCGTGTCCTGTGAGCCTCGTCGGACGGCAACCGCGCCCGAGGGGCTTTCTGACGGCACCGCCGCGATCCCCGAATACGCCCGGTATGAGGGCATCGCGGCGGCACCGTCAGAAAGCCTCTCGGACGTGGCTGCCATCGAACGAACTCACAGGACACGGCCTGCCACGTACCCTGGTCTGGTGGACCGCACCGCCCTGGCGAAACGAGTCATCCCGCCGCACCCCGTGCTGTCGTTCCTCGTCGTCGCCGGGTTCGTCGGCTTCCTCTACGTGGTCGAGGCGTTCGACGTCGCGACCGGCGGTTCCCTGGAAGGCGACGGCGTGCGGCCGCGCGACTTCAGCGAGTGGGACAACCTGCTGTGGATGCCGTTGATCCACGGCGACTGGAGCCACCTCACCGGCAACGCGGTTCCGTTGCTGCTGCTGGGTTTTCTCGCCACCTCTGGTGGGTTGAAGCAGTTCTTCCAGGTCACCGCGGTCATCTGGCTGACGAGTGCGTTGGGCGTGTGGGTGTTCGGCAGTCCCGGCAGCCACATCGGTGCGTCCGGGCTGGTGTTCGGGTTCCTGGCGTTCCTGCTCGTGCGCGGGCTCTTCGCGCGGTCGTGGCTGCAGATGGTGATCGCGGTCGGCGTGTTCGCGTTGTACGGCGCCGCGCTCTGGGGCGTGCTGCCCGGTCAGCCGGGTGTGTCGTGGGAAGGCCACCTGTTCGGCGCAATCGGTGGCGTGCTGGCGGCGTGGGGTGTGTCTCGTGACAACCGGCGCAGCACAACACCAGCTACATTCTCGGCGTGACGATCGGGATCATGGACTCGGGCGTCGGCGGCCTGACGGTCGCCCGAGCGATCATGGACCAGCTGCCCGGCGAGTCGATCCACTACATCGGCGACACGGCTCATGGTCCCTACGGGCCGCTTCCGATCGCGCAGGCGCGCAAGCACGCGCTGGAGATCTGCGACCGGCTGGTCGACGAGGGCGCGAAGATGCTCGTGATCGCGTGCAACACCGCGTCCGCCGCGTGCTTCCGCGACGCCCGTGAGCGCTACGACGTGCCGGTGGTCGAGGTGATCCTGCCTGCCGTGCGGCGAGCGGTGATGACGACCCGCAACAACAAGATCGGCGTGATCGCCACCGTCGGCACGATCAACTCCCACGCCTACCAGGACGCGTTCCAGGCCGCGCGCGACGTGACCGTGACGGCGGCGGCGTGCCCCCGGTTCGTGGACTTCGTCGAGCGCGGCATCACGTCCGGCCGGCAGGTGCTCGGGCTGGCGCAGGCCTACCTGGAACCGTTGCAGCGCGCCCAGGTCGACACGGTGGTCCTGGGCTGCACGCACTACCCGTTGCTGACGGGCGTGATCCAGATCGTCATGGGCGAGGCCGTGACACTGGTGTCGAGTGCGGAGGAAACGGTGAAGGACGTCGTGCGGCTGCTCACCGAGCGCGACGAGTTCGCCTCCGAACCACCCGTCCACCGGGTGACGTGCACTGGTCCGCCCGAGCGGTTCGCGAAGCTCGCGGCCCGGTTCCTCCCTACCTTCGAACAATGGGGATGACGTGCTGCTGACCGTGCTCGGCTGCTCCGGCAGCATTCCTGGACCGGGCGCGGCCGCGTCCGGCTACCTGCTGGAGGCCGACGGCTTCACGCTGGCGCTGGAGTTCGGCAACGGGGTGCTGTCGCGGTTCCAGGAGGAGCGCCCGCTGTTCTCAATGGACGCTCTGGTGCTGTCGCACCTGCATCCCGACCACTGCGTCGACGTGTCCTCGCTGTACGTGGCGCGGAAGTACCACCCGTCGCCGCCCACGGGGGCGTTGCCGGTGTACGCGCCCGCGGAGGCGCCCTCGCGGTTCGTCGCCGCCTACGCGCCGAACGAGGCCGAACGGGCGTCGTTGGACTTCAGCGACGTCTTCTCGTTCCACGGCCTGGGGGCGCCGGTCGAGATCGGACCGTTCACTGTGGACTCAGCCGTGGTGGCACACCCTTGCGAGGCTTACGGGTTCCGGATCTCGTGCGGTGACGTGACCCTGGCCTACACCGGGGACAGCGGGCCGTGCGCCGCGCTGGACTCGTTGGCGGCGGGCGTCGACGTGCTGCTGAGCGAGGCGAGCTGGACGCACGCCCCGGACCGCCAGCCGGACCTGCACCTGTCCGGGCGCGAGGCGGGTGAGCTCGCCGCGCGGGCGGGGGCGGGACGGCTGCTGATCACGCACGTGCCGCCGTGGACGTCGCGTGAGGACGTGCTGGAGGAAGCCCGATCGGCGTTCGACGGGCCGTGTGAGCTGGTCGTGCAGGGCGGCCGGTACGAGGTGGGGGAGCAGTCATGATCGAGATCGAGCGGGTGGGCGACCACGAGTTCGTCGCCTCCAACGAACGCGGCGCCACGGTGCGGATCGGCCGCAAGGGCCAGGAGGGTTCGTTCAGCCCGGTCGAACTGCTGGTGGCGGCCGCGGCGGGCTGCGCGGTGGTGACGTCGGAGACCCTGATCCTGCGCCGCACCGGCGGCGAGCAGCTGTCGGCCGTCGCGGACGCGGTGCAGTCCGAGAGCGGCAACGAGGTGATCTCCATCCCGGTGACGCTCTCTTACGACCTGTCCTCGGTGGACGATCCGGAGGCGCTCGAAACCGTCGTCCGTCGCGCCGTGGAGCAGTTCTGCACGGTCACGCGGACGCTGAAGCAGTCGGCGACGGCGCCCCTTCAGCTGCCGATGCCGCTCCAGACCGCCGAAGACCCGCTGTGACCGGCGCGCACCGTCTGCACGGTGGTGCCGATCGCGAGCAGCACGACCAGCACGCTCACCACGACTGAGATCACCCGCCACGTCTTCGTGGTGGGCGCCTCGGCCGCGCGTTCGCGGTCGGCGAGCCTGCCGGCGACGAGCAACGCGATCACCGCGACGCCGAAGCCGAGCGCGAGGGGCAGCAACATGTCGCCGAGCGCGGCGTGCGCCTCGATGGCGGGGTTGGGCCCGATCCTCTGCGCCAGCGACGCCTGGAGGTCCTCGCCGGCCTCCTTGGCCACCGGAACGGCGGCGACGCCGGCCAGCGTGACGCCGAGGACGGGCCACGCGTACCTGCGCCGCCAGCTCGGTACCAGCGCGATCGCGACCGAGCTCAGCGCCGCGAGGGGCAACAGCACGACCACGGCGTGCACGAACAACGGGTGAAGCGGAATACCGTCGATCGTCAGCATGTATCTCCCTACGCCATCGCGCTCCGCAGGGTTCATTAGGGTAGGCCGCGTGGTGCGAAGCGACGGTAGGAACGACGACGTGTTGCGTGACGTCCGGATCACGCGTGGATATCAGACCTGGCCCGCGGGCTCGGTCCTGGTCGAGTTCGGGAACACCCGCGTGCTGTGCGCGGCGAGTGTCACCGAAGGCGTCCCCCGCTGGCGTTCGGGCTCCGGCCTCGGCTGGGTGACCGCCGAGTACGCGATGCTGCCGTCCGCGACGCACAGCCGCAGCGACCGCGAGTCCGTTAAGGGCCGCATCGGTGGCCGCACGCACGAGATCTCGCGCCTGATCGGCCGGTCGCTGCGGGCCTGCATCGACCTGGCGGCGCTCGGCGAGAACACCATCGTCATCGACTGCGACGTCATCCAGGCCGACGGCGGCACCCGCACCGCGGCCATCACCGGCGCGTACGTGGCGCTGGCCGACGCGGTGACGTACCTGGGCGCGGCCGGTCGCCTGGCCGACCCGAACCCGCTGTCGTGCGCCGTGTCCGCGGTCTCGGTCGGCGTCGTGGACGGCCGGGTGCGCCTCGACCTGCCCTACGAGGAGGACTCGCGGGCCGAGGTCGACATGAACGTCGTCGCCACCGACGCGGGCACGTTGATCGAGGTCCAGGGCACCGGCGAGGGCGCGACGTTCGCCCGGTCCACTTTGGACCGCATGCTGGACGTGGCACTGCTGGGCTGCGCCGAGCTGAACCGCATCCAGGCCGCCGCGCTGGCCGAGCCGTACCCCGGCGTGCTGCCCGAGCCCAAGGCGAGCAAGCGGTGAAGCTGCTCCTGGCCTCGCGCAACGCGAAGAAGCTGCGCGAGCTGCAGCGCATCGTGGCCTCGGAGGGCCTGTCGGGCATCGAGGTGCTGTCGTTGTCGGACGTGCCTTCGTTTCCCGAGGCGCCGGAGACCGCGCCGGACTTCGAGGGCAACGCGCTGGCCAAGGCCCGTGACGCCGCCGCGGCCACGGGCCTGGTGTCCGTCGCGGACGACTCCGGGCTCGCGGTGGACGAGCTGAACGGCATGCCCGGCGTGCTGTCCGCCCGGTGGTCGGGTCGTCACGGCGACGACGACGCCAACCTGGACCTGCTGCTCGGCCAGCTCGGCGACGTGCCGGACGAGCGTCGTGGTGCGGCGTTCGTGTCGGTCGTGGCCATGGTCGTGCCCGGTGGCGAGGAGGTCGTCGTTCGCGGGGAGTGGCGCGGGACGTTGCTGCGGGCGCGGCGGGGGACCAACGGGTTCGGGTACGACCCGATCTTCGTGCCTGAGGGGTACGAGATCACCTCTGCGGAGATGACGGCGGAGGAGAAGGACGCGGAGTCGCACCGGGGCCGCGCCCTGAAGCTGCTTGTGCCGCACCTGCGCAAGCTGGTCTAACCGATCCACTCAATCCGCACGTCGGGGCCGAGCTCGTCGACCCCGATGTGCGTGTTGAGCTGGTGCAGCCTGAGCCGAAGGTGTCGCCCGCTGAGCGGCCGAAGATCGATCGGGACGTCACGGCTCGTGCCGAAGAACACGGAGTCCAGGTGCGGCAGCGGAGGAAGGGCACCGAGGTTCGGCCAGCGGCTGCAGGTGAGGGTACGTAGTCCGAGCACTTGTGCGATCGGGCTCAGGTCGCAGTCGGAAGCCACCTCGCTCAGATAGAGGTGTTTCAGTCTTCGTCCGCGCACGAATTCCAGGTCGGCCCACGGTTCCCTTTGGTACAGGGCGAGTGCGGTCTCGATTGGCGGCAGCTTGTCCAGGTTCGTGAATCGTTGCGCGCCCGTCACGTGGATCATGCGTGGTGCGGTTGCCGCGAGCAGGCTGAGATCCACCTCCCCTCTTGTCTGCACATCGAGGTGGCGAAGTCCTTTCAGCATGCCGACGAAGCCCAGGTCTGGCTGTATTTCGTGGCGTGGCAGCCAGGCGTCCGTGCCGACGAGCTGGCGGAGGTGCGACAGGTGAGGAATCAGACGAGCGGACGCAATCCTGGCGTAGCCGCGGTCGAGCGGTGCGTCGACCAGGACCTCCTCCGCGTAGCGCTGCGGGTCGAAGTTCAGCCACGCGTCGACCAGCTCCTTCTGCACGCTGAGCCGGCCGTCGCGGGCATAGCCTGCCAAGCGGACCATCGCCTCGGGTGACCCGATCAAGGCCGCGCTGCGGACCGTCGCGGCTGCGGCGGCCTCGGACAGTTCGCTCAAGTCGGCGGGCAGGTAGCGCAGCACGCGATGGCCGATGGTCGCCAGCGAGGCCGTTTCCTTGGTGCTGCGCGGCGGAACCAGCGTGTCCTTGATCATCGAGTCGACCCGCTCGTGCACCCCCGCGTCGACGTCCTTGACGGTCTCCAGGCAGGCGGCGGCGAGCAGGCGCAGCCGCCGGCTGCATCGTGGTTCTCGATCAGCGCGGTCGAGCACCTTGGTCAGCAGGTCGCTCACGTCGGCCCGTCGCCCGTGACCGCACGCGAGCACGATCGTCTCGGCCCAGGAGTCGAGGTGCGCGTGGGACACCAACGTGTCGACGTGGTCGTCCTCCATCGCCTCCTCACCGGCGAGGTACTCCTGGAACGTCCGGTGCACGAAGTCCACCCGCCCCAGCACGGGTTCGCGGATGACGCCGCTGCGTTCCAGCAGGTGCGTGACGATGACGTCCGGCTCCTCGTCGACGTTGGGCATCGCACGGACCTTTCGCGCCACGTGCTCGCGGACCTTCTGCGTCGGCAGCTGGCTGCGGCCGCCGAGCGTCAGCCGCCAGGCCAAGTCCCGCAACAGAACCGTCTTGTCCGAGGTGGTGAGGACCCGCGCGATGCCGCGTTCGGCGTCACGGAGGTCCAGCAACATGGTGAGGGCCGCCGCGTACAGCTCCATGCGGTTCTGCGGCAGTTCCGAGACCCTCCCGAGGTTCAGTGCGCACAACATCGCGCAGAGCAGGGGTGAGGAAGCCAGGGAACGCAGATGTTCGCGGCTGTCGAGCTGGGTGACGAGCCTGCGCCGAGCTTCCTCAGGCGCACCGGCTGCTTCGTGCCAGCGCTGGACGAACGCCTTCACGTCGGCGGAGCTCATCTGTTCGAGCAGGACCGAGGAGAACGCCAGCTCCTCCAACCACTTCTCGTCAGCCGCAGCGGGACGGGCGGTGACAACGAACTGGGCGTCGGGGAAGGCGTGCACCAGTCCGCGCAACCACTCGCGGACGTTGCGGCGCTTCTGCGGCGGCACCTCGTCGACGCCGTCGACCAGCACCAGGCCCCGGCCCTCGCGCAGCACCCGGTGAACCCAACCGGCAGGCATCAGCCCGGCGAGCGGCCCCGTCAGGAACTCCTCCGGGCGTGGCAGCGGGGAGTCGGCGTAGGCACGCAGCCTGACGGGGAACGGGATGAGGCCGTTCCACGTGTCCAGGTCGTCGGAGAACCCGCTGCGGGCAGCGGTCACCGCGAGCCAGTCGAGCAGCGTCGTCTTGCCGGAACCCGCTTCGCCGCGCACGAGAGTGCGACCGCTCAGCGCGGACTCGACGCGCACACCGGACCGTGCCTGGTCGCTCTCGCTGAACCACTCGCGTCCCTGCCGCTCCTGACCTGACACGGTGAGGCTCAGGTACGCGACGCTCAACGCCAGCCTGGGCTTGTCCTTCATGGACAACCCGAGCAGTTCCAGGCGATCCAGATTCGCCGCGATGTAGCGCAGGTACTCGTCGCGGAACTCGTCGTCGTTGTCCGTCCCGGCAGGCGCGTACAACGAAGTCCGGGGCAGACGGGCCAGCACGTCCTCCAGCAACGCCGTCTGGGCCGTGGCCCGGGACAGCACCTCGGCAAGCGCGCGCGGCTGGAACGACGGCAGGTGCCTGATGATCTGCACGAGATAGCGGCACGACTGGTCGAGCGCGATCTCGTAACAGCGCCCGAAATCCTGACGCGGCACCGAGCGGCGGATGCGCTGGGCCAGGACCTCCGGGTCGGTGTCGTCGGCGAGCAGGGCCCCATCGGACAGGTCGACGCACGACAACGCCTCCTCCACCGCGGCCAGCGAGGCGGTGACGTCGTCGTCGGCGAACCGTTCGAGGACGGCTTCCAGCTGTTCGGTGACCTGGTGGCCGATGTGCTGGACCAGGGTGTCGAGCTTGGCTCGTTGGGTGGGCTTCGAGAGTTCCAGCGCCGCCAGGTCGGTCAGCGACAGGGAGCGGGTGTCCGGCGTGGCGAGCCATTCCGTGGCGGCGCGCAGCGCCACCGACTGGCCGAGCTTCGAGACAGCGACGACTTGTAAGCCCACCCAAACGAGGTTAGACGGCTGCCGCCTGCGCGTGGGACGCAACGGACACAACGCACACGCCTGCCGCGATCAGCGCCATGCCGCCCAGCATCGCGAGGTTGAGCGGGTCGGAGAACAGCACGCGGCTGGTGATCGCCACCAGCGCGATGCCCGCGCCCGCCCAGATCGCGTACGTGATGGCGACGGGCACGCCCATCCGGATCACGAGCGACTCCAGGTAGAGCGCGGTGAGGAAGCCCGCGCCGAGTCCGGCCACGGGCAGGGGTTTCGTGAAGCCGTCGGAGTACTTCAAACAAAGGGTCGCGAAAACCTCCGCGCCGACGGCGGCGGCGAGCAACATCCACTTCAACATTGAATTTTCCCAGCACGAAATGCACGCAGCGCCAGGCGTGCGTGTTCGGAACAACGATGGACTGTGGGCTCAAACGCCCAGGTCAACCGCCACGCGTGGGGAAGTGGACACGCAGAACGAAATCAGACGGGATGTCGGGGCCGCGAGGTGCCGTCAAGCGACACACGGTGTATCACCCTCACCGGAACAGGGGCGGCATTTGTTGCACGCCCTCACCCCGACCATACCCGAAGAACGGGTCGCCGTCGCCACGAAAGCGACGGCGACCTCGCATTCACGCGGGGAGTTCGCGCAGCAGCTTGGCGACGTGGCCGGTGGCGCGGACGTTGTACATGGCCTTGACGATCTTGCCGTCGGGGCCGACGAGGAACGTCGAGCGGATCACGCCCTGGACGGTGCGACCGTAGTTCTGCTTCTCGCCGAACGCGCCCCACTCGACGAGGACCTTCTTGTCCGGGTCGCCGAGCAGCGGGAAGGTCAGGCCCTCGGCGTCGCGGAACTTGGCGAGCTTCTCCTGCTTGTCCGGCGAGATGCCGACGACGGAGTAGCCGAGGTCGTTCAGCTGGGCGAGGCTGTCGCGGAAGTCGCACGCCTGCTTGGTGCAGCCCGGCGTGCTCGCCGCCGGGTAGAAGTACACGACCACGGACTTGCCGAGGTAGTCGGACAGGGACACCGGCTTGCCCTCGCTGTCGGGCAGCGTGAACGCGGGCGCGGTGTCTCCGGGCTCGAGACGACTGGTCATGCCCGAAAGCCTATGCCTGGCCCTCGAACACCGTCGCCGCGTCCTGGCCCTGGCCACCCGGCTGGATGGTCAGCTCGATGTGCACCGGCAGCTCGGACACCGCGAACGCCAGCTGGATCTGGGTGTCGCGGCCCGGCGGCAGTTCCGCCACGGCCGCGGCGAGACCGTTGAGGCCCTGCACCGAGTCCACGAGCTCTGCGGCCGGGTTGCCGTCCGCCGTGGCGCGCACGGAGAGCTGGGAGGGGCGGTAGGAGGTCTTGGAGCCGTTGTAGACGGTGATCGTGAACACCGCGGTGCGCTTGGCCGGGGGAATCGCCGTCGCTGACGGCGCGAGGGAGCGGGGAGCGGACACCACAACGGACAGACCCGAGGACCACACGCGCTGCGTGCCGAACGCGGCGGCACCGGACGCGCTGGGCGTCTCAGCCCGTTGTTCCACTGTCAGGTTCTCGTCGGGGGTGATGGCGACACCGGGGCCCGCACATCCCGCCACGGCCAGCAGCAGGCACAGGCCCGCGGCCGATTTGGCGAACTTCACGAACTCCCCTTTCCCACCCCGGCGGTGGGTGTGAACGACTCTCGTCAACTGTGACGGTGCCGAAGGGGGTGGGGCGAACGAAAGTGGCCTCTGAAGCGGACCTGGTGCCGGGCCGTGGCCGACTCGTGATGGGCGACGTGGGCGGCGCCACAGAGTGCGCCTGCCCCACGCCGTCCTGCGGCCGAGACCGCTTGGTGATGCTAGGGAGCGCGTCGGGGGGCGTGCGCGCTCACACCGATCATCGCCCACTGTGTGTCTGGCGCTACAAGGGGAGCCGTTTATCACCCGTTCAGAGCAGTGGCAGTCGTACGAAACGTGAAGCTCACGCCTAGCCGACTCACGTATGTGCGGCTGAACGGCCCAACGAAGGCGTCCGTTCGGCTACATCGCTGAGCAGTTCGAACGAACGGAGACGGTCCTCGTGCCCGTGCACGATGGTCGTCACCATGAGCTCGTCGGCGGCCGTCGACTCCATCAACGCGTCGAGTCCCGCGCGGACCGTTGAGGGGGACCCGATGATCTGGGTGGCCATGCGGTCTTCGACCACCAGCTCGTCGATCTCGGTGTACGGGTAGTCCGCGGCCTCCTGCGGTGTGGCCAGCGGACCGGGCCGGCCCTGGCGCAACCGCACGAATGAGAGCGCTCCCGGCCCCGCGATCCACCGGGCGTGCTCGTCGGTGTCGGCGACGATCACCGAGGCGCACACCATGGCGTACGGCTCTGACAAAACCTCGGACGGGCGGAAGTGCTTCCGGTACAGCTCCAGCCCCGGCAGCGTGTTCTGCGCGCTGAAGTGGTGGGCGAACGCGAACGGCAGGCCCAGCAGCCCCGCGGCCTGCGCGCTGTAGCCGGACGAGCCGAGCAGCCAGATCGGCGGCTTGTTGCCGGCGGCGGGCACGGCGTTGAGCTCCGCGGTGCCCTCGAAGTACTTGATCAGCTCGGTGAGCTCCTGCGGGAAGTTCTCCGCGGAGAGACCGGCTTCGGTGCGCCGCAACGCCCTGGCGGTCTTCTGGTCGGTGCCGGGCGCGCGGCCGATGCCGAGGTCGATCCGGCCGGGGTGCAGGGCTTCGAGCACGCCGAACTGCTCGGCGACCACGAGCGGCGCGTGGTTGGGCAGCATCACGCCGCCCGAGCCGACGCGGATGGTGGACGTGGCGTCCGCGATGTGCCCGATCAGCACGGCGGGCGCGGACGACGCGATGCCCGGCATGTTGTGGTGCTCGGCGAACCAGTAGCGGTGGTAGCCGAGTCGTTCGGCCTGCTGAGCGAGCTCCCGGGAGTTCCGCAGCGCGGTCGTCGCATCCGATTCCGACGTGATCGGGGCGAGGTCGAGAACGGACAGCGGGATCTCAGTCAGACGGCTCATACATCGATCAACACCGATACTTCGTGACTTCTTCCGTGATGCGGGTAACTCGTTCCGCGGCGTCCTTGATCTGTTGGTCACACCCTGAGAAGACCGTCCGCCCTCCTGCGGTTGACACTGGTGTGACGGACGTGGTGGTGATCGGCGCGGGGCAGGCGGGCCTGTCCGCCTCCTACTTCCTGCGCAAGCGCGAAGTGGAGCACGTCGTGCTGGACGCGAACGACGCTCCGGGCGGCGCGTGGCTGCACCGGTGGCCCAGCCTGCGGATGCGCACGGTGCACGGCATCCACGAGCTGCCCGGCATGCCGTTCGAGCAGCCGCGGCCGGAGGAACGCGCCAACGAGGCGATCCCGTCGTACTTCGCCCGCTACGAACAGCTCTTCGACCTGCCGGTGGTGCGCCCGGTGAACGTCACGCAGGTCGTGAACGACGGTTCGCTGCTCAAGGTCGAGACCTCCGACGGCGTCTGGGCCACGCGCGGCCTGATCAACGCGACCGGCACGTGGCGCCGCCCGTTCTGGCCGTACTACCCCGGCCAGGAGACGTTCCGGGGACGTCAGTTGCACACCGCCGACTACCAGGGCCCCGAGGAGTTCGCGGGCAAGCGCGTCGTCGTCGTGGGTGGCGGCGCGTCGGCCACGCAGCTGCTGATGGAGCTCGCCCCTGTCGCGCTCGAGACCCGGTGGGTCACGCGCCACGAACCGGTGTGGCGCGAAGGCCCGTTCACCGAGGACTACGGCCGCCAGGTCGTCGGCATGGTCGACGAACGCGTCCGCAAGGGGCTGATCCCGCGCAGCGTCGTGAGCGTGACCGGGCTGGCGCTCAACGACCAGACACGCGCCGCGATCGCGTCCGGGGTGCTCGACCGCAAGCCGGTGTTCGAGCGCATCACGCCGGACGGTGTCGCGTGGGCGTCCGGCGAGCACTTCGACGCCGACATCATCCTGTGGGCCACGGGATTCCGGCACGACCTCGACCACCTCGCGCCCCTGCACCTGCGTTCGGCGGGCGGCGGCATCAAGGTCGACGGCACGCGCGTGGTCGCCGACCCGCGCATCCACCTCGTCGGGTACGGCCCCTCCGCGAGCACGATCGGCGCCAACCGGGCCGGCCGCAGCGCCGTCCGCGAACTGGTGCGTCACCTGGAGACCCCAGCCCGGCTCGAGTGACGATCGACCGGCGCGCGGGACCGTCGTGCGATGAGCCGCAAGCGTGGACAGGAACCAATCGCCGCCGACAGCCACGACGTGATCGAGGTGCGCGGGGCGCGGGAGAACAACCTGCGCAACGTCTCGCTGGACATCCCCAAGCGCCGCCTCACCGTCTTCACTGGTGTGTCCGGGTCGGGGAAGTCGTCGCTCGTGTTCGGCACGATCGCCGCCGAGTCGCAGCGGCTCATCAACGAGACCTACACGGCGTTCCTGCAGGCCATGATGCCGAACCTGGGCCGCCCGGACGTCGACGAGCTGCGCAACCTCAGCGCCGCGATCATCGTCGACCAGGAACGCATGGGCGCGAACTCGCGTTCGACGGTCGGCACCGCCACCGACGCGCACACCATGCTGCGCATCGTGTTCAGCCGGCTCGGCAAGCCGCACATCGGCACGTCCACCGCGTTCAGCTTCAACTCGACCGACGGCATGTGCCCGGAGTGCGAGGGCATCGGCAGTGCCCGCGGCCTGGACCTGAACGAGATGTACGACGTCGAGAAGTCCCTCAACGAGGGCGCCATCACGATCCCGAACTTCCACCCGCGCTCGCAGTACTGGCAGACCTACAACATGTCGGAGTTCTTCGACATGGACAAGAAGCTCAAGAACTTCACGAAGAAGGAGTGGGAGCTCTTCCTCCACGCTCCGGCGCAGAAGCTCAAGCGGGACAAGTTCAACTTCAACTACGAGGGCCTGCTGGTCAAGTTCGACCGGATCTACGCGGGCAAGGAACGCGACACGGTCCAGCCGCACGTGCGGGCGTGGATGGACCGCGCCATGACGTTCACGACCTGCAACGCCTGCAACGGCACCAGGCTCAACCAGGCCGCGCTCGGCTGCAAGATCAAGGGCAAGAACATCGCGGAGCTGTCCTCGATGCAGATCAGCGACCTGGCCACGTTCCTGCGCAAGGTCGACGACTCCGAGGTGGCGCCCCTCCTGGCGAACCTGCTGAACACCTTGGACTCCCTGGTCGAGATCGGCCTGGGGTACCTGTCGCTGGACCGCGAGTCCGGCACGCTGTCCGGTGGTGAGGCGCAGCGCGTGAAGATGGTGCGGCACCTCGGCTCCGCGCTCACCGACGTGACGTACGTCTTCGACGAGCCCACCACCGGACTGCACCCGCACGACATCGAGCGGATGAACGACCTGCTGCTCCGCCTGCGGGACAAGGGGAACACCGTCCTCGTCGTAGAGCACAAGCCCGAGGCCATCGCGATCGCGGACCACGTCGTCGACCTCGGCCCCGGCGCCGGCGTGCACGGCGGCGAGCTCTGCTACACCGGCGACCTGGCGGGCCTGCGCAAGTCCGGCACGTTGACGGGCACGCACCTCGACCACAAGGTGGGCCTGCGCGACCAGGTGCGCGGGTTCAAGGGCAAGATCTCGGTCAAGGGCGCGAAGCTGCACAACCTCAAGAACGTCTCCGTGGACATCCCCCTCGGCGTGCTCACCGTCGTGACGGGTGTGGCGGGCTCCGGCAAGTCGTCGCTGATCCACGGCTCGCTCGGTTCGCGTGCCGACGTGGTCAAGGTCGACCAGTCGCCCATCCGCGGCTCGAAGCGCTCGAACCCCGCCACCTACACGGGCATGCTCGACCACATCCGCAAGGCGTTCGCCAAGGCCAACAACGTCAAGGACTCGCTGTTCAGCGCCAACTCCGACGGCGCGTGCCCGAACTGCAAGGGCATCGGCCTGATCTACACCGACCTCGCGATGATGGCGGGCGTCGCCACCGTGTGCGAGGAGTGCGGCGGCAAGCGGTACACGCAGAAGGTGCTGGGGTACAAGCTCAACGGCAAGAACATCGCCGAAGTGCTGGAGATGCCGATCGCCGCTGCGGCCTCGTTCTTCGCCGACGGGCCGACGAAGGTGATCCTGGACCGGCTCGTGGACGTGGGGCTGGGGTACCTCGGGCTCGGGCAGCCGCTGAACACGTTGTCCGGTGGTGAGCGGCAGCGGTTGAAGCTCGCGATCAACATGACCGACAAGGGGTCGGTGTACGTGCTCGACGAACCCACGACCGGGCTGCACCTGGCTGATGTGGACCAGTTGCTCGGGTTGCTGGATCGGTTGGTGGACAACGGGAACACCGTCGTGGTGATCGAGCACCACCAGGCCGTGATGGCGCACGCCGACTGGATCGTCGACATGGGGCCCGGGGCTGGGCACGACGGTGGCAAGGTCGTGTTCACGGGGACGCCGCAGGACCTCATCGCGTCCGGTGAGACGGTGACGGCTCAGCACCTGCGGACGTACGTGAAGGGATGAACGCCGGGGCCGGTGCTGCTCAGGAGCGCGTCCGGGCAGCCTCCGGTTCGGCCTTTCTCGCCCGCACCAGGCGTGACACCACGAAGAACACCACCGCCACGGCCGCCAGTCCCAGCACGACCTTCGACATGATGCCGACGTACTGCTCGACCAGGTGCCAGTTGTCGCCCAGCAGGTAGCCGGCCAGGATCAGTGCCGTGTTCCACAGCAGGCTGCCGGCTGCCGTGTAGGCGAGGAACGGCGCCATTCGCATGCGCTCGATTCCGGCCGGGATCGAGATCAGGCTGCGGAACACCGGGATCATGCGGCCGAAGAAGACCGCGCGGTAGCCGTTGCGCAGGAACCAGGCCTCGGTCTTGTCCACATCGGACAGGCGGACCAGTGGCATGCGGGCGGTGACGCGGCGGACTCGGTCCCGGCCCAGCACGGCGCCGATCCAGTACAGGACCAGTGCGCCCGCGACGGAGCCCGAGGTGGTCCAGAGGATGGCGTCCAGCAGCGACATCCTGCCCTGGGCCGCGGTGAAACCGGCCAGGGGCAGGAAGAACTCGCTCGGCAGCGGTGGGAAGAGGTTCTCCAGCGCGATCGCCAGCGCCGCTCCGGGTGCGCCGGCCACGTGCATCAGGTCGGTGACCCAGTCGACCAGGTTCATGGAGTCCAAGTTACGGACGACGAGCTGAGAGGACAGTGGTGTGAGCCGCAGAACCGGGGTGGGGAAAGCCCCACCCCGGCTACCGCGGAAAACCGTCAGGAGCAGCGAATCCTCGCGTCGGCCCAGGAAGCGTGGTCGTTCGTCGTACCGTCGCCGCCATCTGAGACGCGCAGGGTGAGAGTCCTCACGCCGGTCACGTCCACGGCCAGCTCACGCGCGGGTGAGCGCACGCCGAGCACGCCGGAATCCGTCAGCACCACGCCGTCGCCGAGCACCTGGAACGACACCGTGCCGCCCACGCGTTGCCGTGCCACGTCCAGGCCCGCCTCGTCGTCGACGCCCACCGACGCGGCGAAACCCGTGCAGCGGGCGTCCAGTGCGTAGGTGATCTCGGACGAGGCGTGTGTGCCGAGACCCTTGCCGTAGGTCACGCGGCGCAGAGCGATGCCACGGCCGTCGAGCGCCGCGGTGCCGCCGTTGGAGATGTCCTTCTCGACCGGGCCGTCACCGCCGACAGCGGACACCCACGGCCGGTCGCTCAGGTACGACCACGAGTCGGACAGCGGCCGGACCAGGTGCACCCGTGCGGTCTGCTCCGACTCCACACCACCGTTGAACGTCGCGACGACCGGGATGTCGAAGTAGCCGTAGGACGTGGGCGCGGCAGGTGGGACGACGGTCCACGTGCCCGACAACGCCTGTCCGGGGCGCACCGAACGCGACGTGACCGGAGCGCCGGACACCGACCAGCCCGCAGGGACGCGCGGCGCCAGCGTCACGTTTCGCACGTCCTCCCGCGTCTGGAACAACCCCGTCACCGAGAACCCACGCGCGGAAGCCGTCACCGACGTCGACGGCACCGCACGCACCGGTCGTTCGCACGACGAGCCACGGCAGGCGATGGCCGCGAAACCGCCGTTGGCCGCCACGTCCAGCGTCAGCGCGTCTCCGGCCCGGACGTTGCGCACCTCGCGCACGAGGCCGGCGGGGCCGTCCCTGGTGATCTCCACCCGCCACCGGCCCGCGGGCAGGTCGAACGGTACGGACACGGTGCGCGCGGCACCGGAGTACCCGCCGCCGACGAACCACCGGTCGCCAGAGCGCCGGGCGAACACCGAGTGGTCGGCCGGACGACCTGACAGCAGACGCGTCTCGTCCCACGCGGTCGGCACCTGGTCGATGAAGCGTTCGGCGACGGGGCGTGCGGCGTAGTCCTCGGGTCGTCCGGCGAGGTTCGCGAGACCCGACTCGTAGATCACGGTCAGCGCGAGCTCGTGCGCGTCGGAGGTGGTGCGTGACGGGCGGTGCCAGGCCAACGGCGTGTAGTCCATGCCTCCGACGACACCGCGCGTGAACGGCAATGCGGTCAGATGAGCTCCTGTCAGGCCAGAGGACTTCTCACCGCCGTGTACGGCTTCCATCGTCATGACGTGTGGCCATGTGCGGTGAATGCCGTGCGGGATCGTCGAGCCGTGGAAGTTCACCAACAACTTGTGCGCGGCGGTCTCCGCGAGGATGCGGTCGTACCAGCGGTAGCGGTCCTGGCCGTCGGAGTCCATGAAGTCGATCTTCACGCCCGCGATGCCCCACTTCTCGAACAATGCGAGCCGCGTGGCGCTCTCCGCGGGAGTGTCGAGTTCGTCGTAGTGGATCCAGAGATGGATCTTCACGCCGCGAGCGCGCGCGTACGACACCAGCTCGGGAATCCACGACGTCTGCTCCCACGTCGGGTCGTAGTCCCAGTTCGGGTCGAAGTACCAACCGGCGTCCACCAGCGCGTACGGCCAGCCGTGCTGCGCCGCGTAGTCCACGTACCGCTTCTGCGTCGCGAGGCTCTGACCTGCCTCGCGGCCACCGGCGAGCCAGCTCCAGAACACCTTGCCGGGCTTGATCCACGACGTGTCGCGCACCTTCGACCGAGGCGCCAGGTCGTCCACGAGGGTCGACGTGGAGACGTCCGCCAACGAGCCGACGACGGCCGTGCGCCACGGCGACTGCCACGGGCCGTCCACGGTCACCTGCTCGTCCCAGTACTTGATCGCGTACGCCGGTGAGCCGGCGGTGTGCACGAGCCGCGCACCCGAGTGCCGACCGTCCACAGCGGACTCGGTGAGCAGCGCGTACACGCCGCTGGAAGTCTCGAACAGCGCCGGATGCAGGTACTCGGCCGTTTCCGCGGTGAGAGCGTTCATCTGCACGAACGGGTTCTCGTAGTCGCGCCGGTACTTCGCGATCCACGCCGTCGCAGCGGACGGAACCACGAACGCCGACGTCTCTCGCAGCACGTTGCCCAAGCCCGCAGGCAGCTCGTACCGGTACGCGACACCATCCGCCGCCGTGCGCACGACCACGTCCAGACGGGCCGCACCGGCGAACGAGTAGCGCTCCTCCTTGTGGGCCACCGTCCGCTGCCGCTGCTTGCCCGACGACGCGGTGTAGTGCTCGACCACACGCCGCTCGGTCCGCCCGGTCAGGCGCAGACCTGTGGAAAGATCCGCTCTTTCCGTCACCACGCCCAACGGGCTCGGCTCCAGCACCGTGGTGCCGCCCCGCGTCACCGACAGTGTCGGAACGCCGTTCGAGACCGTCACCACGGCCTTGGGTGTTGCGCTAGTTTCTTGTGCTGCTACAGGAATTGTGACGCCTGCCGTCAGTGCGATGGCGAGCAACCCGGCCGCGCGCCACCGCACGGTGGACAACCGCATGTCCAATCCTCCAAGACCTCGGTCGCGGCGGCGACACATCCGATGTATACGCGCTCAAGCGCCTTTGGTCCACAGGTGATCGGAAAGGGCTTTCTACAGGTGTAATCGTTTGACTACGATCCGTGCGATGGCCGACCAGGTGGGGACGTGTGCGACCTGCGGCGTCGCGACCTCCAGACGCAGACACGTGCGGTACTGCTCGAACGCCTGCCGTCAGCGCGCTTACCGGCAACGCGCGAGTGAACCCGTTACGGCACTGGACAGTTTCATCGGCCGTGACGACGACTTGGAACGTCTCGGCAATCTCCGCGACGCCCGCGTGCTCACCCTCGTCGGGCCCGCCGGCGTGGGGAAGAGCAGGCTGGCCAAGGAGTTCGCGACGGGGGCGGTGTGGGTCGAGCTCTCGCCGGAATCGGATGTCGTTCAGGCGTGCGCGACGGCGCTCGGCGTGATCCCCGCGTTGAGCGCCCTGGTGCGCGCGCTGACGGGCCGGACGGCGGTGCTGGTGCTGGACAACTGCGAGCACGTCGCCGCGGACTGTGCGGCGCTGCTGGAGCCGTTGCTGCTCGGCTGCCCCGGCGTGCGGGTGATAGCGACGAGCCGGGAGCCGCTGCGGGTGCCGGGCGAGGTGCTGTTCACGGTCCAGCCGTTGCCTTTGAAACACGCCGTGAACCTGTTCGCCGACCGCGCCCGCGCCAACCAGCTCGGCCTGCGCCTGGACGAGGAGGACACGTTGGCCGCGCTGTGCCTGCGCCTGGACCGGCTGCCGCTGGCGATCGAGCTCGCCGCCAGACTCGTGACGGTGCTGCCGGTCGCGGAGCTGCTCGCCCGCCTGGACGACCGCCTGGAACTGCTCAACCGCGGCAACCGCACCGCCGCCGAACGCCACCGGAGCCTGCGCGCCGCCATCGGCTGGAGCTACGACCGCCTCAGCGCCGACGAGCAGCACGTCTTCCGGTGCCTCTCGGCGTTCCCGAGCTTCGGGCTCGACCTCGCGGTGGCGGCCTGCGACCTGCCGCCGGACCGGGTGCTGGCCGTGCTGTCGGCGCTGGTGACCAAGTCGCTGCTGACGACGTCCGGCGGGAGCTTCGAGCAGCTGGAGTCCGTGCGGCTCTACGGCCGCGAACGGCTCGCCGAACAGGGAAGCGGCTGAACGCGCGCCCCGGCTCCCGCCGCGGATCGCTGAACGCGTGGCCGGGTCATGGCGTGGATCGCTGAAGGCGCAGCCGGGTCACGCAGCGGACTGCTGAACGCGCGGCCGGGTCACGCTGCGGACTGCTGAACGCGCGGCCGGGTCACGCAGCGGACTGCTGAACGCGCGGCCCGGTCGTGGCGCGGACTGCTGAACGTGCGTCCGATCCCGAGGCGGACCGCTGAACGCACACCCGGCGCGGGGGTCCGGGGGCACCGCCCGCCGGGTGGGGTGTGGGGGCTTCGCCCCCACAAAACACCACGAGATGGCCAGGTGAGCGCCCTCCGCGAGCAGAGCTCACCGCCACCGAGTGAGGTCGGGGGGACTCGAACCCCCACTGGCTGGGACCTAAACCCAGTGCCTCTGCCAATTGGGCTACGACCCCTCGCGTGGAAGCCTATCGGCCCCTCATGTACTCGCTCTCTCGGGGCGCACGTGGGTCGCTCAAAGCCGAACACCGGGCCGTCCACTACGGTTGCGGGCAGAACCGCTGCTAGGAGGACATGTGGCTCGCGATCCCGACACCATCCAGCGCGAGATCGAACAGGCTCGCACCGCGCTGGCCGCCACCCTGGACGAGCTCAGCGAGCGCGCGAACCCGCAGAAGCTCGTCGAGCAGGGCAAGTCGTCCGTGCTCGACGTGCTGAGCCAGCCCAAGGTGAAGTACACGCTGATCGCGGTCGGCGCTGTGGTCGGCTTCGCGCTGGTCCGCAAGTTGTTCCGCTAGGACAGCAACCGGCATCGTGGTGCCGGCCCCAGGTTCTCGCCCTGGTGGGCGTGGGGCCGGTGCCGCGAGACGCCTTGCCTTGCGCCGGAAGACGCGGCGAAGGCTGTTGGCCAGGTACAGCTAGGACACCTGCACCAACGGCAACAGGACCTGCTCGACGACCTTCTCCACGAACGGCTCGTCGAGCGGGTCGCCGGTGAGCATCAGGCGGTAGATCAGCGCCGCGCCCGCGATCTCGACGGCCATGCCGCGCGGGGCGTCGGCGCGCAGCTCGCCTCGTTCGGCGGCGCGGTCGAGGATGCCGCGCAGCACGTCGCGTTGCGAGATCAGGAACGTCTCGCGGAACGCCGCCGCCAGCTCCGGCTCGTGCGGCAGCTCGCCCACCAGTGCCTGAGCCGCCTTGCCGATCGGTCCCGAGAGGAACGCGGCGAACGACGAGAGGAACTCGCGGAGGTCGCCGGCGAGTGAGCCGGTGTCCGGTGCCGCGAGGTTCTGCGTGGCGAGCTGGGTGCACGTGTCGATCACCAGATCGAGCTTCGACTCCCAGCGCCGGTAGATCGTGGCTTTGCCCGCTCTCGCGCGGGCCGCCACGGCGTCCATGGTGAGGGCCCGGTACCCGACCTCGGCCATCACCTCGAGCGCTGCCTGACGTAATGCGTCGTCCCTGCTGGCGTCGCGAGGACGGCCCCGCTGGGGGACCCTGCCCTCGTTGAACGCCGTTGTCGACACGGCCATGCCACCTCCTCGTACAAGGGCACGGCTCGTGCGTCGTCTCCCCGCCCCTTTGGCGGGACATCCTAGGCGTCTTACCCACATCGCAGGGTGAGCAGCACCCGGTTGTTGCTTCGTGTTGCGGTTGGTTGGGTCTTGCGCGATGTGGTCCAGAACTCCTACCTTTCCCAGTTGTCTGGACCAAGCTGCACCGCCGCGCAGCAGGACGTCAGTTGTCGTCGTGCGCGGACGGGGAGCGAGAAATGGCCTTTGGCAGACGGGGTTTCATCGGCGGGACCACGGCGGCGGTGCTGCTCGCCCAGACGGGTGTGGCGACCGGGAAAGTGGCCGGGCCATCGGATGTCTTCGCGTGCGACGGCATGCAGGAAGACGAGTGGAAAGATTTCCTCGGGGCGCAGGATCTCGTTTGGCAGCGGCCTCCGACCCAGTACGGGCAGGCTCCGTTCCTCGGTGACGGACGGCTCGGCAGCGTCGTGTACGCCGAGGGCGGCACCGTCCGGTTCACCGTGCAGCACGCCGACGTCCAAGATCACCGCACGACCGGTGGCAGCCAGTACGGCGTGTGCAGACTTCCTGTCGGCAACCTCAAGCTGACCGCCGCCGGCACCGTCACGGCCCTCGACTGGCGGCTCGACCTGTGGAACGCGGAGCTGCGTGGAACCGTGACCACGACTCTGGGCGTCATCTCGTTCGCCGCCTACGTCCACTCCACCCGCTCGGTGCTGTCGTTGCAGGTCACCGCGTCGGGTACGGAGAAGCCCGTGCTGGAGTTCGTGCCGTCCAAGGCGATCCCGCCGCGCGCGGACTTCAACCCGCTGCCGGACGGCTACGTGCTCAACCCGGATCCCGTGACGAAAGCCGACGGCCGGGAGACGCTGGTGACGCAGGCCCTGAACGCGGGCGGCCAGACGGCAACCGCTTTCCGGCTCACCGCGGCCGGTCGCACCCAGCGCCTGCTGCTCTCGGTCGCGCACACCTACCCCGAGGCCGCGGCGGACAAGATCGTCCTCAAAGCCGTGCGCGAGGCCGCGAGCGCGCAGCTGACCAGGTCGCACCGGAAGTGGTGGAACGACTTCTACCGGAAGAGCTTCCTGTCGTTCGGCGACCAGCGGCTCCAGTCGTTCTACTGGATCCAGCTCTACAAGGTCGCGTCCGGCTCCCGCGCCGGCAGGCCGGTCATGGCGACGACAGGCCCGTGGCTCGAGAAGACGCCGTGGGCCGCGGCCTGGTGGAACCTCAACGTGCAGCTGGAGTACTGGCTGATCCACGGCTCGAACCACCTGGAGCTCGACTCGATCACCAGCACGCTGAAGGACAACCAGGACCAGCTCGTCCGCAACGTCAAGGAGCAGTACCGCCACGACTCAGCGGGTGTCGGCCGCAGCACCGACCGCACCACGTCCAACATCGGCACGCTGTACGAGCCGGGCAGCGGCGGCACGGGCGTGAAGGAGCTCGGCAACCTCACGTGGGCCCTGCACAACGTCTGGCTGTCGTACCGGCACAGCATGGATCCCAAGATCCTGTCGGACGTCGTGTTCCCGCTGCTGCGCCGCTCGATCAACTACTACCTGCACTTCCTCAAGAAGGGCAACGACGGCAAGCTCCACCTCGACGTCACCACCTCGCCCGAGTACGGCGACGCCCCCGACTGCAACTACGACCTGCAGCTCATCCGGTGGGGCTGCCAGACGCTGGTCGACGCGGCGAAACTGCTCAAGATCGACGACCCGCTCGAACCGAAGTGGCGTGAGGTGCTCAGGGACCTCACCCCGTACCCGGTCGACGAGAACGGGTTCATGATCGGCGCCGGCGTGCCGTTCGTGAACTCGCACCGGCACTTCTCGCACCTGCTCGCGACGTTCCCGCTGATGACGGTGAACTGGGAGCAGGAGGAGAACCGCGCGTTGATCGAGAAGTCGTTGCACCACTGGATGTCGCTGGAGCCCGCGCACCGCGGCTACAGCTACTCGGGGTCCGGCTCGATCGCCGCGCGGATGTTCCGCGGCGACGAGGCCTACGGCTACTTCGTGAAGATGTTCGACACGACCAAGCGCTACCCGGTGCTGGAGAACACCATGTACACCGAGGCCGGACCGGTCGTGGAGACCCCGTTGTCCGGTGCGCAGACGATCCACGACTTCGTGTGCCAGAGCTGGGGCGGCGTCGTGCGCGTGTTCCCCGCCGTGCCCTCCGCGTGGCCCGACGTGATGATCGCCGACCACTCCTGTGAAGGCGGCTTCTCCGTCACGGCGAGGCGCACGAAGGGCAAGACCGAGTTCGTGCTCGTCCGCAGCCGCGCGGGGGAGCCGCTGGTGCTGCGGCACGGCATCACCGGTCCGGTGACCGTGGTGAGCCCGGTCCGGTACCACGACCGCGGCGACGGGACGCTGGAGATCCCGTTGCGCCGCGGGCAGGAAGTCCTGGTGCACCCCAGGGGCCGCCGCCCCGATCTGGCCGTCCGGCCGGTGACGATCACGACCCCGGGCAAGCCCTGGGGTCTTCCCGCGTGATGCTCGGAAAGGAAAGCCCCATGCGCACCCTCGCTCTGGCCGTGCTGTCCACAGTGGTCAGCGCTGTCCTGGTCGTGCCTGCCGCACAGGCGTTACCGGACGGTCTGGCGCTCACTCCACCGATGGGTTTCAACAACTGGAACACCACCGCTTGCCGTGCCGAGTTCAACGAGGCGATGGTCAAGGGCATCGCCGACATCTTCGTGAACCGCGGCCTCAAGGACGCGGGCTACGAGTACGTCAACATCGACGACTGCTGGGCGGAGAAGTCCCGTGACGCCAACGGCAAGCTCGTCCCGAACAAGACCAGATTCCCCAACGGCATCAAGGCCGTCGCGGACTACGTGCACTCCAAGGGCCTGAAGTTCGGCATCTACACCAGCGCCGGCACCAAGACCTGCAACAAGGACAACGGTTTTCCCGGCGGCCTGGACCACGAGGAGTCCGACGCCCAGCAGTTCGCGTCGTGGGGCGTCGACTACCTGAAGTACGACAACTGCAACAACCAGGGCGTCGACGCCAAGCAGCGCTACCGCAAGATGCGCGACGCGTTGAAGAAGACCGGCCGCCCGATCGTCTTCTCGTTGTGCGAGTGGGGTCAGAACAAGCCGTGGGAGTGGGCTTCCGACACCGGGCACCTCTGGCGCACCACGGGTGACATCAACGACACCTGGCCGCGCACGATGGACATCTACGAGAAGAACGTCGTGCTGGACGCCTATGCGGGCCCCGGTCACTGGAACGACCCCGACATGCTCGAGGTCGGCAACGGCAAGATGTCCGCGACGCAGTACCGCAGCCACTTCTCGCTGTGGGCGATCATGGCCGCGCCGCTGCTGATCGGCTCCGACCTGCGCAAGGTCAGCCAGGACACGTTCACGATCCTGGAGAACAAAGACGTCATCGCGATCGACCAGGACAAGCTCGGCAAGCAGGGCAAACGCATCAGGACCACCGGCAAGACCGGCGTCGACGTGATCGTGAAGCCGCTGGCGAACGGTGACAAGGCCGTCGCGCTGTTCAACAAGTCCGGTTCTACGCAGACGATCTCGACGACGCTGTCCGAGATCGGCATGTCCGGACCGGCCACGCTGAAGGACCTGTGGACCAAGTCCACGCGCACCACGACCGGCACGATCTCGGCGTCCGTCCCGTCGCTCGCGACCGTGATCTACCGCGTGTCCAAGGGAGACGGTGGCCCGCGGCCGACCCCGCCCGCCGGCACGACCGACCTGTCCGCGTTCGAGGCAACGTCGTCCACGAACGGCTGGGGACCCGTCGAGATCGACAGGTCCGTCGGCAGCCAGACGGCCGGTGACGGCAAGACTCTGACGATCAACGGCACCACGCACCAGAAAGGCTTCGGCGCGCATGCGGCCTCGACCATCGAGTTCTACCTCGGCAGGAAGTGCACGGCGTTCACTGTGGACGTCGGTGTCGACGACGAAGTAGCCGCGGGCAAGGGATCGGTGGTTTTCCAGGTGTTCGCGGACGCGACGTTGGCCGCGGATTCCGGACGGCTGACCGGAACCGATGCCGCGAAGAAGCTCACCGCGTCACTGAACGGAGCCGAGAACTTGCGGTTGGTCATCACGGACGCCGGTGACGGCATCAATTCCGACCATGGTGACTGGGCGTCGCCGCGGATCACCTGTTCGTAGCGTGTTTCCCGGGACGGCCTGCGGGTGAGCGGTGTAACGCAGCTCACAGGCCGTCCTATATTCAAACTATGAAAGCAACCCGGCTTCTCCCTGCCCTCGCCGCAGCCGCCGCGTTGGTGCTGGCCCCCGGACTGGGGCTCGCCGATCCCGGCAACGGCAAGGGGAACGGGATGACGAACAACCCTCAGGTCCCACCGGCACAGTCCACTCAGGACACTTCGGTGCCGCAGCCACCGTCCAACGCGGACTTCAGTGGCAACGGGGCGAACGTCAGCGGCCCGTACGACTCGACGCGCGACGGTTCGCCGTCGCTGAACGGCAACGGCGGCGGTGAGGCAGTCGGCAAGCCGTGCGCGGGCTGCGTGGGCAAGGCGGACAACAAGAACCCGCAGGGCCAGATGCCGGGCGGCTCGGACGCGAACAAGGGCTACGAGTGCGATGCCAACCACGGCATCGGCCGCTCGAACCCGGCACACACCGGGTGCAAGCCCGGTGAGACGACGCCGCCGACCACGCCCAGCACCCCGCCGAAGAACCCTCCGTCGACGAAGACCGAGGCTCCACCGCCCCCCGGTGGCGGTGCGCCTCAGGTCGCGACCGCCGCTGAAGCCGACGAACTGGCGTTCACCGGCTTCGACGTGCTGCCGCTCGGCCTCGGCGGTCTCGCCCTGCTCGGTGCGGGCGGCGCGACCGTCCTCATGGCGCGGAGGACCCGGAAGTCCTGACGCGAGCCACGGCGAGCTGGGTCATGTACGCCTTGGTGACCCGGCCGCCGTACCGCGTGTCGACGAGCCGCCGGATGTCCGCGATCAGCTGGTCGCGGGCCGGCAGCGCGATGTGGTTCGAGTACGTGAGGAGCAGGTCCGCGTACGCCTCGGTGTCGTAGGTCTGCTCCCACACGTACCGGTGGAACTCCGGTTCGCCGAAGAGGTCGCTCTCGTCGAACTCGCGCGGGATCTCGTCGGCCCGCGACTGTCTGAGGTTCGGCGGAGTGGCCGGGTCCCAGCGCTCGTAGATCTCCTGAACGTCCACGAAGAACTGTTCGGTGCCGCCGGCGACGTGGTGGGTGGAGATCACGGCCAGCGCGCCACCGGGCCGCAGTGCCGCGGCGCACCGGGCCATCCGGGTCGCCGGGTCGAGCCAGTGGAACGCCGTCGCGGACACCACGAGGTCGAACGGTTCGGCGGGCAGTGGCCACTCGTCGAAGTCCGCGACGACCACGTGCGCCGCGGGTGCGTGCGAACGGGCGAGGGCGGCCAGTTCCGGGCTGAGCTCCACCGCCGTCACGTCGCCGAGCTGAGTCAGCGGCAGCGTGGCCTGGCCGGTGCCCGGGCCGATCTCCAGGATTCTCGGGCCGCTGAGCTGGGAGAACAGCTCGGCGGGATAGGTGGGACGGGCCCGGTGGTAGCGGGCCGCGTCCTCTCCGAACGTGGTGCGCAGACGCTCGCGGTCGGTCACTCGCCGAATTCAAGCGAGCGCGACGGCAGCGCGTCCATCCCGTTTCGCGCGAAGCCCGCCCACAGGTTCCGCATGGTCTTCGCGAGCGTCGGGTCCGGCTCCTGCCCGACCAGCATGCCCGCGCCCACCCACTCGCCGGGGTCGAAGAGGAACGGCAGCTCCATGCAGTGGCAGGCCCCCAGCGGCGCGCCGTCCGGCCGCCACCTGAAGTTGAACGTCGCCGCCTGGCCTCCCGCCGTCGTCCAGTCCGCGGCGAGCTGACGGGCCGGACCGGCGAACACGAGCTCGGTGACCACGTCCCAGAGTTCCGGCTGGCCGGCGACGTACGGGCTGCCGTCGTCCGCCGTGTGCCCGACGAGCAGCTCGACCCGGGAAGCCGCCGCGGTGAGGTCGACCTCGCCGAGGTCGGGGGCGAACGGCATGCCGCCGGACGGGCTGAAGCGCGCGGCGGCCATCGACAGCGCGTCCTTCTGCGCGGCCAGCACGTCGTCCACCGGAGTGGACTCGTCGACCGACACGAACTCGCGCAGGGCCGCCGTCATCTCCGGCCGCTCGGGGCTGCGGGCGCCCAGCGGCGGGCTCTGCATGATCGCGCGGTGGAAGAGGCCCTCGGTGTCGGCGAGCATCAGCGCGTACACGGAGTCCGCGCCCGCCGACTGCCCGAACGCGGTCACGTTCGCCGGGTCGCCACCGAACGCCTCGACGTTGTCGCGCACCCACCTCAGCGCCGTGAGCTGGTCGAGCAGGCCCAGGTTGCCCCGCAGGTAGCCGAAGACACCGAGGCGGTAGCTGACGCTGACCACGACCACGCCTTCGGAGGCCAGCAGCCCGGCGTCGTACTTCCTGGACTCGCCGCTGCCCGTCACGTAGGCGCCGCCGTGGAACCAGACCATGACCGGCAACCCGGAGGCGCCGGCGGGGGCCGTCACGGACAGCACCTGGCAGTTCTCGTCGAAGGACAGACCCGCGACCGAGTTGCCGACCACGTGCGCCAGCGAGGACGGCGGCTGCGGGCAGGCGGGACCGCGTTCGGTGGTGCCGACCACGCCGTCCCAGGCGCACGGCACGGGCTCGGTGAACCGGGACGCCTTCGCATAGCGGATACCGCGCGTGGTGATCAGCACGAGTGCGATCGTAGGCGCGTAACCAATTCCACATCGTCTCGATTCGGCGAGAACGCCCGCTCAGGAGCACCATGTAACGGTTGGGCAACGAGGCAGAGGAGGCGCCCGGTGCGGGCTACGACGATCTACGGCACCCGTGACATCCGCGTCGAGGAGGTGCCGGACGCCGCCCTGAAGGAGGCCTCCGACGTCGTCGTCCGGGTCGAGCTCGCGTGCATCTGCGGCAGCGACCTGTGGGCTTACCGCGGTGTCGCCAAGCGCGAGGGCGGGCAGCGGATCGGGCACGAGTTCCTCGGCGTCGTCGAGGAGGTCGGCGGGGACGTGAAGAGCGTCCAGGTCGGCGACCGGGTCATCGCGCCGTTCGTGTGGAGCGACGGCACCTGCGCGTACTGCACGGCCGGGCTGCAGACCTCGTGCCGCAGCGGTGGTTTCTGGGGCACCAAGGGCAGCGACGGTGGCCAGGGCGAGGCCGTCCGGGTGCCGCAGGCCGACGGCACGCTCGTCCGGGTGCCCGCGGACGCACCTGCCTCGCTGCTGCCCGCGTTCCTGAGCCTGTCCGACGTCATGGGCACCGGCCACCACGCGGCCCTGGGCGCGGGCGTCGGCCCCGGCAGCACGGTCGCGGTCGTCGGCGACGGCGCGGTCGGCCTGTGCGGCGTGCTCGCGGCCAAGCGGCTGGGTGCCGAGCGGATCATCGCGATGGGACGTCACGAGGACCGGGCCAAGATCGCGAAGCTCTTCGGCGCCACCGACCAGGTCGCCGAACGCGGTGAGGCCGCGGTCGAGCGCATCAAGGAGATGACCGGCGGCCTCGGCGCGTCCGCCGTGCTGGAGTGCGTCGGCACCGAGCAGTCGTGGGAGACCGCGATGGGCATCGTGCGCGACGGCGGCAGGATCGGCTACGTCGGCGTGCCGCACGAGATGCCGGGGCTGCCGCTGGGCAAGCTGTTCGGCCGCAACATCGCCATCGGCGGCGGCGTCGCGCCCGCGCGGGCGTACCTGCCCGAGCTGCTGGCCGACGTGCTCGCCGGGCGGATCGACCCCGGTCCCGTGTTCGACCGGACGGTCTCGCTCGACGACGTCGCGCTGGGCTACCAGGCGATGGACGAGCGGACCGCCCTGAAGGTCATCGTGCAGCCCTAGATCATTTGGCAGTGAGCACGTAGTCCTCGGCGCGCACGCGCTTGGTCCGCATCCAGTACCGCCAGGTGAAGCCCGGCCACACGGTGCGGTTCACGCCCTGCGCGTCGAGGTACCAGCTCTTGCAGCCGCCCTGGGTCCACACGCCCTTGGCGAGCTTCTGCTGGATCTCGACGTTGAACTCCTGCTGGGCCTCCAGCCGCACGTCCAGCTCCGCTGCGCGGTGTTTGTCGAGGAGCTGGAGGCACTGCGAGATGTACCGGATCTGCGACTCGATCATGAACACGACCGAGTTGTGCCCGAGTCCGGTGTTGGGGCCCAGCAGGAAGAACAGGTTGGGGAAGCCCGAGACCGTGATGCCGTAGTAGGTCTCGATCCCCTTCTCGCGCCACTGCTTCGCGAGGTCGGCACCGCCCTTGCCCTGGATGTCCAGGTAGTCGAACGAGTCGACGACGTGGAACCCGGTGCCGTAGATGATGACGTCGACCTCGTGCTCGACCCCGGCGGCGTCCACGACGGAGTTCTCGCGGACCTCGGAGATCTTGTCCGTCACCAGGTCGACGTTCGGGTGCCCGAGCGCGGGGTAGTAGTCGTTGGAGATCAGCACGCGCTTGCAGCCCATGGTGTAGTCAGGCTTGAGCTTGCGGCGCAGCTCGGGGTCCGGCACCTGCTTCTTCATGTGCTTCAAGGCGATGCCCTGCGCGAACCGCATGATCTTCGGGTTGATCGCGAACCCCAGCGCCGACGACTCGCGCACCCAGTAGACGAAGTCGCGGTAGAGCCGTTGCGTGAAGGGCAAGGCGCGGAACAGCTTCTGCTCCCGGTGGGTGATCTCCCTGTCCGCCTTGGGCATGATCCACGGCGGGGTGCGCTGGAAGATCTTCATGGAGCCGACCTTCCCCGCGATCTTCGGCACGAACTGGATCGCGGACGCGCCCGTGCCGACCACGGCGACGCGCTTGCCGGTCAGGTCGTAGTCGTGGTCCCACTGCGCGGAGTGGAACGACTTGCCGCTGAAGTTCTCGATGCCGGGCAGCTCCGGGACGTTCGGGATGTGCAGCGCGCCGACACCGGCGACGAGGGCCTGGGCGGTGTAGGTGTCGCCCTGCTCGGTCGTGACCTCCCACCGCTTGGTGTCGGAGTCCCACTGCGCGCCGGAGACCTTGGTGTTGAAGCGGATGTGCGGCCGCAGCCGGTACTTGTCGGCGACACCCTGCAGGTAGTCCCAGATCTCGCCCTGCTCGGCGAACATCCGCGACCACCTGGGGTTCAGCTCGAACGAGAACGAGTACATGTGCGACGGCACGTCACACGCGCAGCCGGGGTAGGAGTTGTCCCGCCAGGTGCCGCCGAGGTCGCTCGCCTTCTCCAGCACCACGAAGTCGTGCTCACCGCGCCGCTTGAGTTCGATGGCCATGCCCAGGCCGGAGAAGCCGGTGCCGATGACGAGCACTTTCGTCTCACGGTGCATGGGGACGTCCCTCCGCTCACGGTGGCTACTTCACAGTAGGTTACTCGAAGTAAGTTACGAGCGGTAGACTCCATTCGTGCCTCGGTGGGCCGAGCGGGTCTTGCCGGAAGGGTGCCGGTCGTCCAGAGTCCTGTTCCACACCAAACGAATGCGGGCCCGGCACGTGCGGGCCGTTCGCACGACAGTGAAATCACCAGGGAAGACATGACGACCATCGGCGGGAGGCGTTCGTGACTGCTCCGCGGCGCCGCATGCCCAAGGCCCAGCGCATGGCGCAGATGCTCACCGTCGCCGAGGAGATCTTCGCCGAACAGGGGTATCTGGCCACCTCGATGGACGAGATCGCCGAACGCGTCGGCGTCTCGAAGCCGATGCTCTACGAGTACTTCGGCTCGAAAGAAGGCCTGCTCATCGGCTGCATCCACCGGGCGCGCACCGAGCTGCGGGACAAGACCGCGGCGGCGATCGCGGGTGCGGGCAGCCCCGAGGAGTTCCTGCGGCTCGGGCTGCGGGCGTTCTTCGAGTTCATCGTCGACCACCAGAGGTCCTGGGCGCTGCTGCGGCAGGAGGCGGCGATCGCGGTGCCGTCGGCGCAGGAGGAGGTCGAGGGGATCAGGCAGCAGCAGACGGACATGATCGGGTCCGTGCTGGTGTCGTTCGCGCCCGCGATCGACCCGCTGGAGGCGGAGGCGTTCGCCGAGATCGTGGTCGGGGCGTGTGAACGACTCGCCGTGTGGTGCGAGCGCAGGCCCTCGGTGGGACCCGCGCTCGCGACCGACTACGTGATGGCCGTGATCTGGCCGGGTGTCGCCGAACGCCTTATGAAGCTGCCTTCACCCGCTCAGCTCGCATAGCGGTCACGGCGGGCAGGTCGAGCGGCGCGACCTTCGTGCCCGTCGCCCATTCGATCAGCATGTCCGCGAGCTGCGGGTTGCGCGGCAGCACCGGGCCGTGCAGGTACGTGCAGACGATCCGGCCCTGGACGGCGCCCTCGACGCTGCCGTCGTTGCCGGTGCCGACCTTG
Source organism: Lentzea aerocolonigenes (assembly GCF_000974445.1). GTDB lineage: Bacteria > Actinomycetota > Actinomycetes > Mycobacteriales > Pseudonocardiaceae > Lentzea > Lentzea aerocolonigenes. Next base: position 9,677 of record NZ_BBOJ01000022.1, on the reverse strand, counting down.
ACGTGCGCGAGCGGCTGGGCGGACGGCCCGAGCACGGTGCGGCCCTGGTGGTTCTCGAACCCGGTCAGCACGCCTTCGAAAAGCCCGTTCGCGGGCTCCGCGAGCACCTCGCCGATCGCGCGGCTGCCGCCCGCGTGCGAGGTCGAGTCGATCAGGCCCATGCCGGGGTGGGTGATGTTGTCGGCACGGGTGAAGCTCTCGCCGAAGATCTGGATGCCGGCGCAGACGCCCAGCACCACGGCGTTCTTCGTGACGGCGCGCTGGAGACCGGGGTGCTCGCGCAGGTGCTTCACCGCCAGCGTCTGCGCGGTGTCCTCACCGCCGCCGACGACGTAGATGTCGCACGAGTCCGGCACCGGCTCGCCGTAGTTGATCGGCACGATCTCGGCCTTGATCCCGCGCCACGCCATGCGCTTCTCGAGCACCACGGCGTTGCCGAAGTCCCCATATGTGCCGAGGAGATCCGGCAGCACGAGCGCGATCTGGATTGTCGACTCACTCATCAGCGGCAGCCCTGGCATTCAAGTCGCGGAACGCGGTGTAGTTGGCGATGACCTCGACCGCCCCCGGCGGCATCTGGTCGATGGCCTTCAGCGGGTCGGGCACGATCGTGTGCTCGACTTCGGCGTAGGTCAGGCGGACCGCGAGGTCGGTCGCGCGCTCGCCGGACGCGATGACCGTGCGGCCCTGCAGTCGTTCGAACGGGACGTCCCACAGCCAGCTCAGGTCGCGGCCGTCGGCCTCCTGGGCGTTGATCACCAGGACGGCCGGGTGGTTGGCCTCCTTGACGACCGTGAGGGTCTCGCTCCAGCCCGCGGGGTTCTTCGAGAGCAACAGGCGCGCGCTGCGACCGTTGCGCTGGATCGTGCGGTAGCGGCCGCTCACGTTGGAGACGCCACGCAGCCGTGCGACCGCCTCCTCCGTGGGCACACCCATGGCGTGCGCGGCCGCGGACGCCATGACGGCGTTGGCCTGGTTGAACTTGCCCGGCAGCGTGAGGCGCAGCTCGAGCTTCTGGTGCTCCGGCGTGATCATCGCTTCGTCGGCGGTGATCCAGTTCGGGTGCGGGCGTGCGAGGTCGCAGCCAGTGCAGTGCCAGTGCTCGCCCTGCCAGCGGATCGGGTTGCCGCACCGGGGGCAGCTCGCGGAGTCGTGGTGCCAGCCGGTGCCGGTGGCGACCCAGATGACCTTGGAGGCGTTCCAAGCCGCGCTGGTGACCATCACGTCGTCGCAGTTGGCGACGATCGTGCAGTTCTGGAGCGCGGAGATGGCGTCCCGCAACGAACGTTCGATGGTGCGGACCTCACCGACGCGGTCGAGCTGGTCGCGGCTGAGGTTCAGGATCACCGCGACGGCCGGGTGGCTCGCGCCGGCGACGGCGGGGAAGTAGCCCTCGTCGCACTCCAGCACGGCGAACGGGGCGTCCGGCTGCTTCGACAGCGCCGTGACGTGGCCGTCGGGCATGTTCGCGCCGCTGTGGTTCGTGGCGACCTCACCCAGCGCGGCGACGGCCCTGGCCAGCATCATCGTGCTGGTGGTCTTGCCGTTGGTGCCTGTCACGACGGCGACCTTGCGGCCCTGCGTGAGACGGTTGAGCGCCTGCGGGTCGAGCTTCAGCGCCACCCGGCCACCGATCATGCCGCCGGCGCCGAGACCCATCTTCTGGGACAGCGTGGAGCTCAGGTTGCCCAGCTTCACGGCGGCTGCGGTGCGCAGAGGGAGGCGGGCGGGGGAATCGTTCACCCCGGCGATGCTACCGGCGTGACACCACCGCCCTTCCTGGTGGGCCACCACGCCCGTCGTCGTCGCGGCCGCGGAATCACTGTCCACATCGGACTTCCTGGTGTGCGCGGACGCGAGGAGCAGCCCGAACGACAGCTCGAACCGATGTGCGGGGCCGGTGCCCTGACGACCTGGGCCCCGCACACGAGTCTCAGACGGTCTTGCCGTCCGGCTGGATCCGCGAGAAGCCCAGGTACGGCACGAGCGCCTCGGGCATCACCACGGAGCCGTCCTCCTGCTGGCCCTGCTCCAGGATCGCCGCGACCGTGCGGCCGATCGGCAGGCCCGAGCCGTTCAGCGTGGCGACGAACTGGCGGTTGCCGTCCGCGTCGGTCGTGCGGATGTTCGCGCGCCTGGCCTGGAACGTGTTGCAGCTCGAGCAGGACGAGATCTCGCGGTAGCGGTCCTGGCTCGGCAGCCACACCTCGAGGTCGTAGGTGATCTCCGAGGAGAACCCGGTGTCACCGGCGGCGAGCACGACCACCCGGTAGGCGAGGCCGAGCTTCTGCAGGCACGCCTCGGCGTGGCCGACCATCTTCTCCAGCTCGGCCAGGGCCTGGCCGGCCTCGCACAGCCGGACCATCTCGACCTTGGCGAACTGGTGCAGTCGCAGGATGCCGCGGGTGTCGCGGCCGTACGAGCCCGCCTCCGACCGGTAGCACGGCGTGTGCGTGGTGAACGCGAGCGGCAGCTGCCGGCGGTCGAGGATCTCGTTCGCGTAGAAGTTCGTGAGCGGCACCTCGGCGGTCGGGATGAGGTAGAGCGCCCGGTCGCCGACGGAGGTCTTGAAGAGGTCCTCCTCGAACTTCGGCAGCTGGCCCGTGCCCGTCATCGTCGGGGCGTTGACCAGGTGCGGTACGGAGAACTCCTCGTACCCGTGCTGCTGGGTGTGCAGGTCGAGCAGGAAGTTCACCAGCCCGCGTTCCAAACGCGCACCCGCGCTGCGGCCCACGGCGAACCGCGGTCCGGCGAGCTTGGTGGCGCGGCCGAAGTCGAAGATCCCCATCGCCTCGGCGAGGTCGACGTGGTCCTTCGGTTCGAAGTCGAATTTCGGCACCTCGCCCCACGTGCGGAGTTCGCGCGCCTCTTCCTCGGAGAAACCGTCCGGAATTTCGTCGAGAGGAAAGTTGGGAATGCCGAGCAGAACTTCGCGCAGTTCCGCCTGCAGCTGCGCGACCTCGGTTTCCGATTCCTTGATCTTCTCTTTCAGGTCGCGCGCCAGGGCCTTGAGGCCCTCGATGTCACCACCGGCCTTGGCCTGGCGCTGCACCTCCGCCGCGACCTGCTTGGACTGTGCACGAAGGTCGTCCCCGGTCTTGATCGCCGCGACCCGCCGGGAGGACAGGTCCCTCAGCGGCTCCGGGTCGAACGCGAACCCGCGCCGGGCGAGGCGGCGCGTCGCGCTCTCGGCGTCGGCCAAGAGGACGTGGTGGTCGTGCACGGTCGGCTCCAATCCGGACAATGAGATAAACGCATTCCCAGTGCGGCGAGTGTATCGCGTGCGGGAAATGTATTTGTCCGGGGCCGTAAAAGGGCGGTGGGGGTCAGCGGGTCATGCCGCGCAGGATTCGGATCAGTTCGACGGTCGGCAGCTGGCACAGCTGTGCCATGTTCTCCAGGGCGGGCAGGTCGAGGTGCACCTCGGGCGAGGCGCCCGGCGGCAGCACGTGCAGGCGTCCCGCGGCCCACCGGCGCAGCGGCACCAGACGCGGGTTGTCGGTGGCGGCGACGGCGGCGAGGTTCAGCGTCAGGTGGCCGGCCGGGGTGTCGCCGAAGAAGCGTTCGTGGACGCGCGCGAGCACCTCGTGCGCCGGGACGTCGAGCGCGTGGCAGATCTCCACCAGGCGCACGACGGAGCACTGCCGGGTGCCTAGCTCGTAGGTCGCCAGCGTCTGCAGCGAGATCTCGGTCTGCAGGCGCTTGTTGAGCTCCTTGCGGGTCCAGCCGCGCTGCTTGCGAAGGCTGCGGATCTCATCACCGAGCACGCGCTGGTACGCCGCTGTGTCGATTTGGCCGTTCGCAGTGTGCACTGGTCCTCCACCCCGTGAGCGGGTCTCACGGTGATGGAAGGCGCCAGTGCTTCGGCGCTTACGCAACTTACTGGCAGAATCCCCCGAACGGGGTACATCGCTCTACTCTGGGTATCAGTTTACGCAGCGTACGCCGTCTGCGGTGATGGGCGTGGGGGCGTTCGGGTCGGGGGCGGGCTGCTGCCGCGCACCGTCCAAGTTGAGCGCTCCGGAGCTGGAGAAGCCCTGCGCGCCGGGACCGGAGTAGTCCGAGCCGAGGAAGACGCGGGCCGTGCCGGCCGGGATGTTCACGTCCTCCTCGATCTTCATGCCGCCGAGCGCGTTCTGGACCGCGTTCGCACCGGCCTCGCCGCCCTTGCCGTAGCGGACGACCGACTTCGTCATCGCCTCGGCGTTGCCGGTCTGGCCCGCCTTGAAGCCCTTCGCGACGAGCGACTGCTGCACCTGGGCCGCGAGGCCCGCCTGGCCGGAGGCGTTGCGGACGTCCACGGTCACCGAGGCGTTGTTGAACTTCGGGTCCACCGGCGTGGAGGTCGCCGGGGCCTTGCCGAGGTTCTTCACGAACGCGTGCACCTCGGACTCGTCGACCTCGACCGCGGAGCCGTCCTCGGGCGTCTGCAGGTCGGGGTTGCCGGTCGGGATCGTCTGGAACGTCATGTTGCCGCCCGTCATGTCCTTCATCTGCAGGGCGAACTTGGTGATGTCCCAGCCGTCGTCGAGCACGATCGCGCCGCTCACGGCCTTGATCATGTCGTTGCGCTTCTTGCTGTCGGTGAGCACGCCCGCCGACAGCATCTTCTTCGCGAGGCCCGCCATGAAGACCTGCTGGCGCACGACTCGGTCCAGGTCGCCCATGGGCAGGCCGTGGCGCTGCCGGACGAACGCCAGCGCGCTCTTGCCCTCGATGGTCTGCGGGCCCGCCTTGAAGTTCGCGCCCGAGAAGCTGTCGCGGACGTTCTTGTTGAGGCAGACGTCGATGCCGCCGATGGCCTTGGTGATCTCGTAGAAACCGACCAGGTTGACCTCGGCGTAGTGGTCGATCTTGACGCTGGTCAGGTTCTGGATGGTCTCGATGAGGTTGTTCGCGCCGGCCTTGCGCGACTCCATCTCGATGTCCGGGGCGCTCTTGCCGCTGCCCTGGAGCTTCTCGGCGGCTTGACCCTTGGCGTAACCGTAGGCAGAGTTGATCTTGTGCCGCCCGAACCCGCCCGCGATCTTCACGTAGGAGTCGCGGGGGAACGACACGGCGTAGGCCTTGCCGCTGTCGTTCGGGATGTGCAGCAGGATCAGCGTGTCGGTGTTGAAACCGCCGTCGTCGCTGCCGCCCGCCTGCAGCTCGTTGAGGATGTTCTGCGGCAGCGGGTTGCCCTTGGAGTCGGTGCGGCTGTCCATGCCGACCAGCAGGATGTCGATCGCGCCGTCGGCGGGCTTCTCCCCGGCGTCGGCGAGGTTCAGGTCCTGCTTGGTGAGGCCGTCGGTCAGCGACTTCAGGTTCTGCCACGCGATGCCGGTGACCAGCAGGATCACCGCGGACAACATGCTGACGAAGATCTTGGCGCCGGTGGACGCGCCGCGCTTGGCCGCGCTCGGCCGGCGGGCCGCCGCGGGCCTGGGACGTGGCCGGGCGGCCGGGGTCTGCTTCGCCTTGGCCGGTGTCGTGCGGACCGTCGGGCGGTCGGCCGCCGGACGGGGCCGCGGGCCGGACGACGTGGCGCGAGCGGGGCGCTGGGGCTCCCGGCGCGGGGACTCGCTCCTGCTCGCGGACTCGCTCCTGCTCGCGGACTCGCGCTTCGGCGGTTCGCGGCGCTGCGGCTCACGACGCGGCGGTTCGGAGCGCTCCCGCTTCGGCGGTTCCGCCCGGCCGGGCTGCTGCCGCGGCTCGCGGCGCGGCGGCTCCGACCCGCGTGGCGGGACCTGCGGACGTCGGGGCTGACCCGCCTGGGGACGCGGGGTGGCTGAGGGTCGCCTGGGAGAACCGTTCGGGTCTCCTGGCCGCGGCGGCCGGTTGTCCACACCCACTCCTCTCGGCACATTCGGGTACACCAAGTAGACGTGCGGAGACTCCACTCGGTTGTGCACAGGGTGGCACAGTGGCGCACACCACCTGATCAAGGCCCCTTGACCAGCGGTTTTGTCTGTTTCGTAGACTCGTCGCCGTGTTGACGATGCAGGACGCGCTGCTCGCGCTGACCAAGTACTGGACCGACAGGGGCTGCATCGTGGTGCAACCCTTCAACACCGAGGTCGGAGCGGGGACGCTGAACCCCGCCACCGTGCTGCGCGTGCTGGGTCCCGAGCCGTGGCGCGTCGCGTACGTGGAGCCCTCCGTGCGGCCCGACGACGCCCGTTACGGCGAGAACCCGAACCGCCTGCAGACGCACACCCAGTTCCAGGTGATCCTCAAGCCGGACCCGGGCGACCCCCAGGAGCTCTACCTCGGTTCGCTGGAGGCGCTGGGCATCGACGTCCGCGCGCACGACGTCCGGTTCGTCGAGGACAACTGGGCCTCGCCCGCGCTGGGCGCCTGGGGCCTCGGCTGGGAGGTCTGGCTGGACGGCCTGGAGATCACCCAGTTCACGTACTTCCAGCAGGCCGGCGGCATGACGCTCGACCCGGTGTCGGTGGAGATCACCTACGGCATCGAGCGGATCATGATGGCGCTGCAGGGCGTCGACCACTTCAAGAAGATCGCCTACGCGCCCGGCATCTCCTACGGCGAGGCGTTCGGCCAGGCCGAGTACGAGATGTCGCGGTACTACCTCGACGACGCGGACGTGGAGGCGAACAAGCGCCTCTTCGAGGAGTTCGCGGCCGAGGCGCGCCGCATGCTCGACGCCCGTCTGCCAGTGCCCGCGCACAGCTTCGTGCTGAAGTGCTCGCACATCTTCAACGTGCTGGACGCGCGCGGGTCGATCTCCACGACCGAGCGCGCGCGTGCGTTCGGCCGGATGCGCGGCCTGGCGCGTGAGGTCGCCGCGTTGTGGGCCGAGCGCCGTTCGGAGCTCGGGCACCCGCTCGGCGTCGCGGAGGTTCCGGCCGCCGCCGAGAAGCCTTCGTCGTTCGAGGACGTGGCGGCTCCCGCGACGCTGCTGTTCGAGATCGGCACCGAGGAACTGCCTCCCGCCGAGGTGCTCAGGACCGTCGAGGCGGTGCGTCTCGCGGTCACGTCGAAGCTGGACGCGACCCGGCTGACGCACGGCGAGGTGACCGTGCACGGCACGCCGCGCCGGATCGTCGTGCAGGTGCCCGCGGTGGCGCCGCGCGAGCCGGACGCCGAGCGCACGGTGCGGGGCCCGCGCGTGTCGGCCGCGTTCGACGGTGACGGGAACCCGACCAAGGCCGTGCAGGGCTTCGCACGCGGCCAAGGGGTGGACGTTTCCGCTCTGGGGCGCGTGGTCGAGAACGACGTCGAGTTCGTCGCGCTGACGAAGACCGACGCCGGCCGCGGCGCCGTCGAGGTGCTGAGCGGGCTGCTGGCCGAGGTCGTCTCCGACCTGCGGGCCGAGAAGAACATGAAGTGGAACGACCCGAAGCTGTCGTTCACCCGGCCGATCCGCTGGCTGCTCGCGCTGCTCGGCTCGACGCCGGTGCCGGTCTCGGTGTCGTCGCTGGCTTCCGGGACCGTCACCCGCGTGCACCGGACGGCCGCCGAGCCGGTGGTCGAAGTGTCCACTGCGGACGGTTACCTGGAGTTCCTGGCGGGACACGGGATCCAGGTCGACGCCTCGGTGCGTGCCGCCGCGATCGTGGAGGCGGCGCAGTCGCTGGCGGCGTCGGTCGGCGGTGTCGTCGAGGTCGACGGCCTGCTGGACGAGGTCACGAACCTGGTCGAGTGGCCGACGCCGATCCTCGGCTCGTTCGAGGAGCGGTACCTGGAGCTGCCGGCCCAGATCCTCACCACGGTGATGCGCAAGCACCAGCGGTACCTGCCGGTCCGTGCGGCCGACGGGTCCCTGCTCCCGCACTTCGTGGCCGTGGCGAACGGTTCCGTGGACGCCGACCTGGTCCGCGCGGGCAACGAGGCCGTGCTGCGCGCACGGTACGAGGACGCGGCGTTCTTCTGGCGCGCCGACCTCAAGACGCCGCTGGACGAGATGAAGGCGGGTCTCGCGAAGCTGACGTTCGCGGACAAGCTGGGCTCGATGGCGGACCGCGCGGGTCGAATCGCCGCTCTGGCCGGGCGTTTCGCGGGCGTGGTGGACGTCGACCGCGAGACGCTGGACCGCGCGGGCGCGCTGGCCAAGTTCGACCTCGGCTCGCAGATGGTGATCGAGCTGTCGTCGCTGGCCGGCGTGATGGCCCGCGAGTACGCGGCGCGGGCGGGGGAGACCCCGGAGGTCGCCCTGGCGTTGTGGGAGATGGAACTCCCGCGCTCGGCCGGTGACGCGCTGCCGTCGTCCGTGCCGGGTGCGCTGCTGTCGCTGGCCGACCGCTTCGACCTGCTGGCGGGCCTGTTCGGCATCGGCGCGCAGCCGACCGGTTCCTCGGACCCGTTCGGCCTGCGCCGCGCGGCCCTGGGCGCGGTGACGGTGCTGCGGGCGTTCCCGGACCTGCGGGCGATCACCCTGCCCGTGGCGCTTTCCCTTGCCGCGGAAAGCCTGGACGTGTCCGCCGAGGCACTGGAGACCGCGCGCGAGTTCGCCGTGCGCCGCTACGAGCAGGCGTTGCTCGACGCGGGCCACGAGCACCGCTTCGTCCAGGCGGTGCTGCCGCTGGCCGACTCGCCGGTGCTGGCCGACGAGACGCTGGCGCAGCTGGAGTCGTTGGCGGGCAAGGAGTCCTTCGACGCGCTGGCGGCCGCCCTGCAACGGGTGCGGCGCATCGTCCCGGCCTCCGTCGAGGGTTCCTACGACGCCTCGGTGCTGTCGGAGCCGGCGGAAGTGGCGCTGCACAAGGCGTTCGACGGTGTCCCGCGCGACGTGACCGGGCTGGCGGCATTCGTCGCGGCGGCCGAGGGGCTGACCGGGCCGATCAACACGTTCTTCGACGAGGTGCTCGTGATGGCCGAGGACGAGAAGGTGAAGGCGGCGCGGCTCGGGCTGCTGGCATCGATCCGCGACTTCGCGGCGCCGGTGCTGGACTGGACCCAGCTGTAGGGCTCAGAGGAGGTGGTTCGGCGGGTCCGGTTCGTACGGGAACGGGCCCGCCGTGCTCTCCGTGATCGGGACGGGACTGGGCTCGCGCAGGTCGTAGCCCATACCCGCCAGCCTCGTCCTGGCAGCGGCGACCGTGGTGTGCCCTCCGGCCGACCCCTGGATGTGCGAAAAGGGGCGCCCCGATCGTGAACCGCTCCCCGGAAGTTGGACTGGGAATCCAGTTCCGGCTCTCCGGGGAGTGGTGGGGTGCATCCAGGTAGTTCGTTGTCTGAGCGGGAGCGGGCATCCGCTGTCGTGTTGTTCGAGAACGGGTATGGCGCGAAGGCTGTGGCGACCCGGTTGGGTGTGTCGCCGACGGCGGTGCGACGCTTGCGTGATCGTTGGATGCTGCGGAGCGCGGGAGCGCTGATGAGGAAGCCGGGCAAGCCGTCGTTCACGTTCGAGTTCAAGCTCGAGGTCGTGCGCCGGTATGTCAGTGGTGAGGCGACGGCGCTCGAGCTGGCGCGCGAGCACGGTCTGTCCTCGCCCAAGCTGGTCGATACCTGGGTTCGGGCGTATCGCAGTGAGGGCGAGGAAGCGTTGCGGCCCAAGCGGAAGGGCCGTCCTGCCGGTGGTGCGTCCGCGCCTGCCGACAGTGAGCTGGAACGGTTGCGGGCGGAGAACCTGCTGCTGTCCGCGGAAGTCGCCTACCTGAAAAAATTGCGGGCCTTGAGGGAGCAGGGGCGAGGGTGAAAACCCAGATCATCGCCGCCCTCAAGGCTGAGTTTCC
>NZ_BBOJ01000023.1 GCF_000974445.1 Lentzea aerocolonigenes | reverse complement strand
TCGCTCAACGGATAAAAGGTACCCCGGGGATAACAGGCTGATCTTGCCCAAGAGTCCATATCGACGGCATGGTTTGGCACCTCGATGTCGGCTCGTCGCATCCTGGGGCTGGAGTAGGTCCCAAGGGTTGGGCTGTTCGCCCATTAAAGCGGTACGCGAGCTGGGTTTAGAACGTCGTGAGACAGTTCGGTCCCTATCCGCCGCGCGCGTAGGATACTTGAGGAAGGCTGTCCCTAGTACGAGAGGACCGGGACGGACGGACCGCTGGTGTGCCAGTTGTTCTGCCAAGAGCATTGCTGGTTGGCTACGTTCGGAAGGGATAACCGCTGAAGGCATCTAAGCGGGAAGCTCGTTCCAAGATGAGGTATCCCACTCTTCGTGAGTTAAGGCCCCCAGCTAGACCACTGGGTTGATAGGCCAGAGGTGGAAGACCGGTAACGGTTGGAGCTGACTGGTACTAATAGGCCGAGGACTTGTTACAAAGACGCTACGCATCCACTGTGCGGTTCTGGAAGAACAACCAGGACCGATCGCGGCCCTGCGGGGTTGCTGGTTGTAATTTCATAGTGTTTCGGTGGTTATAGCGTTGGGGAAACACCCGGTCCCATTCCGAACCCGGTAGTTAAGCCCTTCTGCGCCGATGGTACTGCACTGGTTACGGTGTGGGAGAGTAGGTCGCCGCCGAACTTCTTCCCTGAAGGGGCTTGTGATTGCGGGGCACAACAACAGTGCTCGCTCACAAGCCCCTTTCAGCGTGTCCATAGGAGGATTAGGTGTCCAGGTTCGGGGATCGTCCCGGCGACCGTCAGCGTGGCCAGGGAGACCGACCGCGCCGTTCCGAGGGTGGCCGTCCAGCAGGCGATCGAAAGTTCAGCAACAACTCCCAGCGTGGTGAAGGCTCCGGCGACCGCACCAACCGCGGCGACCGTCGAGACGACCGCGCCGGCTACCGGGGCCAGGGCTCGAGCGACCGCGGCGGCTACCGCAGCGACCGCTCCGGCGACCGCCCCAGCTACCGCAAGGACGACTCCGGTGACCGTGGTGGTTACCGGGGTTCGAGCGACCGTGGTGGCTACCGCAAGGACGACTCGGGTGATCGCGGTGGTTACCGCGGCTCGAGCGACCGCGGCGGGTACCGCAAGGACGATTCAGGTGACCGTGGTGGTTACCGCGGCCAGGGTTCCAGCGATCGTGGCGGCTACCGCAAGAGCGACTCCGGCGACCGCGGCGGCTTCCGTGGCGAGCGCTCCGGTGAGCGCGGCGGCTACCGCAAGGACGACTCCGGCGAGCGCGGGGGCTACCGCGGGGACCGTTCCAACGACCGCGGTGGGTTCCGTCGCGACGACTCCGGCGACCGCGGTGGTTTCCGCGGCGACCGTGGTTTCCGCAAGGACGATTCAGGCGACCGTGGCGGCTACCGCGGCCAGGGTTCCAGCGATCGTGGCGGCTACCGCAAGGACGACTCCGGTGAGCGCGGCGGCTTCCGTGGCGAGCGCTCCGGTGACCGCCCCGGCTACCGCAAGGACGACTCGGGTGATCGCGGTGGTTACCGCGGCCAGGGGTCCAGCGATCGTGGTGGCTACCGCAAGAGCGACTCCGGTGAGCGCGGCGGCTTCCGCCGGGACGACTCGGGTGACCGCGGCGGGTACCGGGGTTCCAGCGACCGGGGCGGCTTCCGCAAGAGTGACTCCGGTGACCGTGGCGGTTACCGCGGTGAGCGCTCCGGTGACCGCCCCGGCTACCGCAAGGACGACTCCGGCGACCGTGGTGGTTACCGCGGCCAGGGTTCCAGCGATCGTGGTGGCTACCGCAAGAGCGACTCCGGTGAGCGCGGCGGCTTCCGCCGGGACGACTCGGGTGACCGCGGCGGGTACCGCGGCTCGAGCGACCGTGGCGGGTACCGCAAGGACGACTCTGGTGACCGTGGTGGTTACCGGGGTTCCAGCGACCGCGGCGGGTACCGCAAGAGCGACTCCGGTGAGCGCGGCGGGTTCCGTGGCGAGCGTTCGGGTGACCGTGGCGGCTTCCGGCGGGACGACTCCGGTGACCGGGGTGGGTACCGCGGCGACCGTCGTGACTCCCGTTCTGACGACCGGGGTGGGTACCGCTCGGGCGAGCGCGGTGCGGAGCGTGGTGGCTACCAGCGCGACGACCGGCGGGACGAGCGCAGCCGTGAGCGTGCGGCGCGGTTCCAGGAACGTCGTGCCGAGTCGGGCGTCGAGGCCACCGGTCAGGACGTCGCGGGTGCCGAGGGTTCGTCCGCGCCCGAGGTGACGTCGGAGGGCTCGCGTGCCGGTTACCGCCTTGGTGACGGTGCCGCGGCCACCCGCGCCGCGGCCGGGCGTGAGCAGGGTGCCGAGGCCGGCGACGGTGCCGCGTCCGTCGAGGGCGTGACCTCCGCCCAGAGCGCTGCCGCTGACGACGCCGACGGCGTCACCCGGGACAGCGACCAGACGGCTGACCAGGACAGCGACCAGACCGCCGGCCGGGAGGGCGACCGCGAAGCCGACCCGACCGCCGACGAGACGGCTGACCAGGACGCCGACCCCGAAGCCGGCCAGGCCGCTGACCGGGACGCCGACGACCGCGACACCGCCGACGAGCGCGGCACCCGGTCCGGCGACCGTGAGGCAGACGACCGCGCCCAGCAGCGGGACGACCGGGACGACGCTCCCGCCCCCCGCGGCGGCCGGCCCGAGCTGCCGGAGGAGGCCGACCTGTCGCTGCTCGACCCGGAGATCAAGGCCGAGCTGCGCAGCCTTCCGAAGGGGCTCGCGGAGATCGTCGGACGGCACCTGGCCGCGGCCGGGCTGCTGATCGACGAGGAGCCCGAGCTCGCCCTGGAGCACGCCCGGTACGCGCGCAGCAAGGCGGCGCGGGTCGGTGTCGTGCGGGAAGCGGCGGGGCTCACCGCCTACTTCGCGGACGAGTGGGCCGAGGCGTTGAGCGAGCTCAGGGCCGCGCGCCGGATGATGCCCGGGCCGGGTCACCTCGCGATCATGGCCGACTGCGAGCGGGCGCTCGGGCGGCCGGAGCGGGCCATCGACCTCGCCAAGGATCCCGCGGCGAAGGAGCTCTCCCAGGAGGACGAGATCGAGCTGCGGATCGTCGCGGCCGGTGCTCGTCGCGACATGGGGCAGCTGGACGCGGCCGTGGTGGCGTTGCAGGGTCCCGACCTGGATCCGGGGCAGCGCACTCCCTACTCCGCGCGGCTCTTCTACGCTTACGCCGACAACCTGGCCGCGGCCGGTCGCATCGAGGAAGCGGTCAAGTGGTTCCTCAACGCCGCCGAGGCTGACGACGAAGGGGAGACGGACGCCGCCGAGCGCGCGTTCGAGCTGACCCAGGAGGAGACCGCGGAGCAGTGAGCGAGACGTTGGCCGACCGGTACGACGCGTTGCTGATCGATCTCGACGGCACCGTCTACCGCGGGTCCCAGGCCGTGCCCGGTGCTGCGGAAGCGATCGCGGCAGCCAGAAGCAAGGGTGTCGGGATCCGGTACGTCACCAACAACGCCTCACGCTCACCGCAGATGGTGGCTGACCACCTCGTCGAGCTCGGGTTCGAGACGAACGTCGACGAGGTGAGCACCTCCTCGCAGGCGGGCGCGGCCATGCTCGCCGAACGCCTGCCCAAGCGCTCCACCGTGCTCGTGCTCGGCACCGAGGCCCTGGAGGCCGAGGTGTTCAAGCGCGGGCTCATCCCGACCGACACCGCCGAAGGCGCGGTGGCGGTCCTGCAGGGGCTGTCCATGGACCTCGGCTGGCGCGAGCTGGCCGAGGCCGCGGTCGCCATCCGCAACGGCGCGCTGTGGGTGGCGTGCAACGTCGACGCCACCCTGCCCACCGAACGCGGTCTCCTGCCGGGCAACGGTTCCCTCGTCGCCGCCCTGAAAACGGCCACCGACGCGGAACCGCTCGTCGCCGGCAAGCCCGCCACCCCGCTGCTCCAGCAGGCCGCGAAGGAGCTCCAGGCGAACCGGCCGCTGGTGATCGGCGACCGGCTCGACACGGACGTCCTGGGCGCGGTCAACGCGGGCATGGACTCGCTGCTCGTCCTCACAGGTGTGTCGACCGAAGAAGAGGCGCAAGCGCTTCCGGAAGACCAGCGGCCCACGTATGTCGGCGCGGACCTGTCGGTACTCCATCGGCTACCGTAAGAGCCGTGAGCTACCCCCTGCCCGGACCACCGCCCAACCCGGCTGACGCCATCGACGGCGCGCTGGCGAGGCTCGACGGGCTCGAGAACGTTCCGCTCGACGAGCACGTCGCGCGGTTCGACGCCGTGCACGCGACGCTCACCGACGCACTGTCGAGCATCGACAAGGTGTGATGCACAGTGCCTCGCAGAGTGCGGCTCGACGCCGAACTCGTGCGCAGGGGGCTCGCCAGGTCCCGTGAGCACGCCAGCCAACTCGTCGCGGACGGCCGCGTCACGGTCCGCGGCACCGTCGCGACGAAAGCCGCGACCGCCGTGGAGACCTCCGACGCGGTCGTCGTCAAGGACCTCGCCAACGACCCGAACTGGGCGTCCAGGGGCGCGCACAAGCTGATCGGCGCGCTCGAAGGCTTCAAGATCGACCCGACGGGCAAGCGCTGCCTCGACGCGGGAGCATCCACTGGCGGTTTCACCGACGTGCTGCTGCGCAACGGCGCACGGCAGGTCGTCGCGGCCGACGTCGGCAGGGGTCTGCTCGACTGGAAGCTGCAGACCGACGACCGGGTCGTGGTGAAGGACAAGACCAACGTCCGCACCCTCACTCCCGAGGACATCGGCGGGAAAGTTGAACTCGTCGTAGCGGATCTTTCGTTTATCTCGTTGAGGCTTGTGCTCCCCGCACTCGCCGCGTGCCTCGACGAGGAGGGCGACCTGCTGCCGATGGTCAAGCCGCAGTTCGAGGTCGGGAAGGAACGCCTCGGCTCCGGTGGCGTCGTGCGCGACCCGGAACTGCGCGTCGCGGCGGTTCTCGAGGTCACCAAGGCCGCTGAGGAGCTCGGGCTGACGACGAGAGGTGTCGTCGCGAGCCCGCTGCCCGGTCCGTCCGGCAACGTCGAATACTTCCTCTGGCTCCGCAAGGCGGGATCCGCGCCCATGGGATCCGACGCTGTGGAGATGGTGCGCACCGCCGTCGAAGAAGGGCCCCAATGAGGGAAGTCCTGCTGGTCGTCCACACCGGCCACCAGAGCAACATCGATCTCGCCCGTCAGGTGGCCGGCCGCCTCGCGGTCGGGGGCGTCACGACACGAGTGCTCGACGACGAGGCTCGTGACCTCGGCCCGTCGTGCTGTACCAAGGTCGTGCCCGCCGACGACCACGCCGCGGAGGGCACCGAACTGGTGCTCGTGCTCGGTGGTGACGGCACGCTGCTGCGCGGCGCCGAGCTCGCCCGCCCCGCGCGGGTGCCGGTGCTGGGCGTGAACCTGGGCCGCGTCGGCTTCCTCGCGGAGGCCGACTCGGACGCGTTGCACGAGGCCGTCGGGCACGTGCTGGAACGCGACTACTTCGTGGAAGAGCGCATGACGCTCGACCTCGTCGCGAAGGTGGGCGGCGAGGTCGTCCTGAAGACCTGGGCGCTCAACGAGATCAGCGTCGAGAAGCTGATCCGCGAACGCATCCTCGAGGTTGTCATCGAGGTCGACGGACGGCCCGTGTCGGCGTTCGGCTGCGACGGCGTGCTGTGCGCGACGCCGACGGGCTCCACGGCGTACGCGTTCTCCGCCGGTGGCCCTGTCGTGTGGCCGGACGTGCAGGCGATCCTGGTGGTGCCGAGCAACGCGCACGCGTTGTTCGCCCGACCGCTGGTCGTCTCGCCGAAGTCGCACGTGGCGTTCGAGATCGAGTCGACGGGTCACCCGGCGGCCCTGTCCGCGGACGGGCGCCGCACGTTCGAGCTGCCCGCGGGCGCTCGGATCGAGATCGTGGAGGGCGAGGTGCCGCTCAAGGTCGTGCGGCTGCGCCAGGCTCCGTTCACGGACCGGCTGGTCGAGAAGTTCGACCTGCCGGTGAAGGGGTGGCGGGGACCATCGGCAGGCTGATCGCGCCGCTCGGTGCGTCGGCACTCGCTCGTTATGGTGCCCCCAGAGCAAGGTCCCATCCGGAAATGTCGGACCCGACAAGTAAGGTTCGCCCTGTGCTGGCCGAGATGCGCATCAATGGCCTTGGCGTGATCGACGAGGCCACCCTTGAACTCGACCCCGGATTCACCGTCGTCACCGGTGAGACGGGCGCGGGCAAGACCATGGTCGTGACCGGGTTGCACCTGCTCGGCGGTGGCCGGGCGGAGGCGTCCCGCGTGCGCACCGGAGCCGACAGGGCGGTGGTCGAAGGCCGCTTCCAGGCTCCGGCCGGCAGCCCTGCCGCGAAGGTGGCGGAGGAGGTCGGCGGCGAGGCGGACGAGGACGGGTCGCTGATCGCGATCCGCACCGTCGGCTCGGACGGCCGCTCCCGTGCCCACGTCGGCGGCCGCTCGGTGCCGGTCGGCGTGCTGTCCGAACTGGCCGAGCAGCTGATCGCCGTGCACGGTCAGAACGACCAGCTGCGGCTGATGCGCCCGACCGAGCAGCGCGGCGTGCTGGACCGCTTCGCAGGCGACGACGTGGCGGAGCCGTTGCGCGCGTACCAGAGCGTCCGCGAGGAGTGGCTCAAGGTCACCACCGAGCTGAAGGAGCGCACCGAGCGTTCCCGCGAGCTCGCGCGCGAGGCCGACCTGCTGCGGCACGGCCTGTCCGAGATCGACGCCGTCGACCCCAAGCCGGGCGAGGACGCCGAACTGCACGACGAGGCCCGCCGGCTCGCGGACGCGGACCAGCTCCGCGAAGCCGCCCAGGGCGCGCAGTACGCGGTGAGCGGTTCGCTGGAGGGCGACCCGGACAACCCCGGCGCGCTCGGCCTGATCTCCGAGGCCGCCCGCCGCCTGTCCGCTTCCGAAGACCCGAAGTTGCGCGAGATGGAACCGCGTCTCGTCGAGGCGGCGACGCTGCTGGCGGACGTCGGCGCGGAGATCTCCGGCTACCTCGACCACCTGGAGGCCGACCCCGGCCGCCTGGAGCAGGTCCTGCAGCGCCAGGCCGAGCTGAAGGCCCTGACCCGCAAGTACGCCGCGGACGTCGACGGCGTGATCGCGTGGGCGAACGACGCCCGCGCCCGCCTCGACGGTCTCGACACCTCCGAGGAAGCCCTCACCGCGCTGGCCACCCGCCGCGACGAACTGGCCGTCGAGCTCGCCGCACTGGCGGAGCAGGTCACCGCCGCGCGCGTCGAGGCCGCCGCCGACCTGGGCAAGGCCGTCACCGAGGAGCTCGACGGGCTCGCGATGCCGCACGCCTCGGTCGAGCTCGCGGTCCGCCCGCGGCACGCCGAAGCGGGCGACCAGCAGGCGCTCAACGTCGGCCGGTCGATCCTGCACGCGGGGGCGTCGGGCGTCGACGACGTGGAGCTCCGCCTCATCTCGCACCCCGGCGCGCCGGCCCTGCCCGTGCACAAGGGCGCGTCCGGCGGTGAGCTCTCGCGCGTGATGCTCGCGCTGGAGGTCGTGCTGTCGCACTCGGACCCGGTGCCGACGCTGGTGTTCGACGAGGTCGACGCGGGTGTCGGTGGCCGCGCGGCGGTCGAGGTCGGCCGCAGGCTCGCGAGGCTCGCCCGCTCGCACCAGGTCATCGTGGTCACGCACCTGCCGCAGGTGGCGGCGTTCGCCGACCGGCACCTGGTCGTGGACAAGTCCGCGGACGGCACGTTCACCAGGTCCGCGGTCCGCAAGCTGGACGAGACGCAGCGGGTGGTCGAGCTGGCCCGCATGCTCGCCGGCATGGACTCGACCGACACCGGTCGCGCGCACGCCGAGGAGCTGCTGGCCGCGGCCAAGGCGGACAAGTCGGCGGCACCGGTCGTGCGGCGGCGCAAGAAGAAGGCCTGACCCGCTGTCCGGGCTCAGGTTCGGCATGATGGTCACGTGACCGTCCAGCAGACCGGGCCGACGAGCACGCGCCGGATCTTCGGGGCGGTGCTGGTGCTCGTCGCGTCCGGGCTCGCGGTGGCGGCGACGTTCCTGTCCGCCTACGCCGTCGAGGTGACGATCAACAGCAGGACGTTGCGCTTCGAGGCGACGTCGTGGGTGATCGAGAGGGACGACTTCCGCGGCGCGCTGCTGCTCGGTCCCATCGAGTTCGGCGAGCCCGCCGTCGGCGCGGCGCTGGTCATGGCGCTGGCCGCGGTGCTGGCGTTCCGGGTTCCCGCGACGCGCGTGGGGTCGTTGCTCGGGGCCGGACTGCTGGTGGGAGCGGCGTGGTCCGCGGTCACCAGCGTCCAGGCGACGGTGAAGAAGCTCGAGGAGCTCGGGCCGCCCGTGCCCGTGAACGTGGAGCAGGGTGACGGGATCACCCTGCTGATCGTGGCGGCGGGCGTGGCCGTGGTGTCGGCGGTGCTGCACCAGGAGCTGCCGCGGCGGGTGAGGCCCGAAGAGACCACAGGGGGTGTGGTGATCCACCAGATCGACGAGGAGCCGGACGACACGGAGACGCCGCCGTACGGCTATCCCGTGATCGTCGAGCCGAAAGAGCCGAAGAGTGATTGACCGCCGCAAGATCGCATCGGTTCTGCTCGTCCTGGGGGCGTTGCTGACGGCCTTCGCGAGCTTCCAGAACACCTACGGCACTGTCTACCAGTACGGGCGCGGGCTGGACCAGTCGTTCACCACCACGTTGTGGATCGTGAAAGGCGCGCCTCAGACCAGCTCTGTCGACGACGCCTACTACGCGGCGGGAGGGCCGGTGATGATCACGGCCGTTCTCGCGCTGGTCGCCGTCGTGCTGATGCTGCGGGAGAGGAGCGCGTTCATCGGCCGTCCGCTGGCGATGGGGGCGGCGGGTGCGCTCGCCGGAGTCGTGTTCTTCTACGTGGCGCAGATCCAGCACGAAAAAGAGATGATGAGCTACTGGCCGACCGGCGACGGTCAGTCGTACGAACTGAACTACTTCGCCGGCACCTACCTGCTGGGTGCGGGAGCGATCATCGCCGTGATCGGCGCGGCACTCGCCCAGCAGAGGCCCCAGCCAGTGGTTCAGCAGATCGACGACGAGGACGCGGTGGTCGTGCACCAGCTCGACCACGACGACGACACGCCACCGTTCGGGACCGAGATCCCACCGGACGCGCAGCAGGAGACGCGGTGATCGGAAGACCGACGGCGGTCGCGCTGATCGTGGCCGGGGTGGTGCTGACGGCGACGGCGATGGTGCTGCCGTGGTACTCGACCGTTTACGCCGGCAACGTCGAGGTCGTCGTGAGGGCGTGGGGCACGCAGGTCGTGAACAAGCCGGGCGACTGGCCCGCCGGTGACCTCTCGCCCTGGTACGGCCTGCCCGTCGCGCTCACGGCGGTGCTGCTCGTCGCCGGGATCTGGATCAACCGGGCCGCGCTCGCCGGTGCCGCGGCGCAGCTCGGAGCCGTCGGCATCACCGCGGTGCTGCTGATCTCCGAACGCGGCCACGCCGTCGAGCAGCAGGGCGACTTCGCGATCGGCTACGGGCTCGTGTTCCTCGTGGCCGGAACGCTCACCGCACTCGCCGGTGCGCTCGCCGTCCAGCGGGAGCCGGCGTGAAACTCCTCAGCGCGGTCCTGCTCGGACTCGCCGCCGCGGCGGCGGTCGCGGCGACGTTCCTGCCGTTGTCGGAACTGCTCATCCGGCTCACCCCGGACCAGCCGCAGACCGAGTTCGTCACCACCGGCTGGAGCACGCACTTCGGTGGCACGAAAGACGAACACGGTCCGCTCTTCGGCATCCCGGTCGCCGCGGCGGCCGCGACCGTCCTGCTGGGCATCAGGTGGCGGAAAGTCGCCTATGCCGGAGCCGCGGCACTCGCCGGCGTCACGGGAATGCTCTTCGTCTATTTGCTGAACGCGATCAGCTTCCACAAAGCGGGCAACATCACCATCGATCCGGGCCTGGAAGCGGGCTTCGGCAACGGCATTTGGGTGCTCATAAGTGCAGTGGTTCTCGCGTTTGGAGCCGTAGTAGTTCACCCCGACGACTGACCAGCACGAATTGCCCGGCGTGCCTCACCTGTCACGCGGGCACCGTGGGTCACTATCGGCGCATGAAGCTTTCCGGGTTGCTGAGCCGCACGAACCACGAACTTCCCGGTGTCACGGGTGTCGCGCGGGTTGATCGGCGCGCGAGTGACCTGGTGCGGCGAGTCAGTCCCGGTGACGTCGCGGTCTTCGACCTCGTCGACCTCGACCGGCGCACCGCGGAGGCACTCGTCGCGGCCGAGGTGGTCGGTGTCGTGAACGCCTCACCGTCCATTTCCGGTCGCTTTCCCAACCTCGGCCCGGAACTGCTGATCGAGGCGGGCATTCCGCTGATCGACAACGTCGGCGCCGTCGCGCTGCGGGAGATCAAGGAAGGCGCCAAGATCCGGCTGCACGAAGGTGTCGTCTACGCCGGGGAACGCGAGCTCGCCAAGGGGATCGAGCAGAACGCCGAAAGCATCGCCGACGCGATGATCGAGGCGAAGGCCGGCATGTCGGCGCAGCTGGAGGCGTTCTCCGCCAACACCATCGAGTTCCTGCGCCGGGAACGCGCGCTGGTGCTCGACGGCGTCGGCGTGCCCGAGGTGTACGTGCCGATGCGCGACCGGCAGGTGCTCGTCGTCGCGGGTGGGCCGTCGCACGCCGAGGAACTGCGCAGGCTCCGCAAGTACATCCGCGAGTACCGGCCGGTGCTGATCGGCGTTGACACCGGCGCCGACACGCTGCACGACGCCGGGTACAAGCCGGACGTCATCGTCGGCGACCCCGACGGCATCGGCACCGCGTCACTGCGCGCGGCGACCGAGGTGGTCGTGCCCGCGCAGGCCGACGGCCACGCGCCGGGTCTGCAGCGGATCCAGGACCTCGGCATCGGCGCGGTGACGTTCCCCGCCTCCGGCAACGCGGAGGACCTCGCGTTGCTGCTCGCCGAGGCCCACGGGGCGTCCCTGGTCGTCACCGTGGGGCTGCGCGCGACGCTGCGCGAGTTCCTCGACCGCGGGCACTCCGGTTCCAACCCCTCCACGTTCCTGACCCGGCTGAAGCTCGGCAGCAAGCTCGTCGACGGGGAGGCCGTCGCGACCCTGCACCGCAGCCGGGTCTCGCTGGGCGTGATCGTCCTGCTGGTGACCGCGGCGATCGTCGCCATGGCGGCGGCGCTCGCGGTGTCCGGTGTCGGTCACGTCTACGTCGACATCGTGGTCGACGGCTGGCAATCCGTCGTCAACTGGTTCAAGGGGTTCTTCTCGTGATCACGCTGCGATACCACATAGTTTCGATCACCGCGGTGTTCCTCGCGCTGGCGGTGGGGGTCGTGCTGGGGTCGACCGCGATCAGCGGGCGGCTGTTGTCGGGCTTGAGCGATGAGAAGAACTCGTTGGCACAGCAGGTGAACGACCTGCAGAACGACCGCAACGCGTTGAACGCCAAGCTGACCGAGGCGGACAAGTTCGCCGCGTCCGTCGGCCCGCTCGCCGTCAAGGACAGGCTGACCGACCGCACGGTCGTCATCGTCACCACCTCCGACGCGCGTCCGTCCGATCGGGACGCTCTGAGCGGGCTGCTGAAGTCCGCGGGCGCCGGCGTGACCGGCGAGATCCAGCTGACCGACGCGTTCGCCGACCCTTCGCGCGGTGACCAGCTCCGCGACCTCGTGGCACGGCTGCAGCCCGCCGGTTCGCAGTTGCCCACCGCCGCCGACCCCGGTACGCGCGCCGGCGGTCTGTTCGGGACGTTGTTGCTGCTCAACGCGTCGAACAACCAGCCGCAGGCCACGCCGGACGAGGCGGCCGCCGCGCTCGCCGGGCTCTCCAACGCCGGGTTCGTGAAGGCGACCTCGGGGGTGAAGCCCGCGCAGCTCGCGATCGTGCTGACCGGTGGTGCCGCGATCGGTGACTCGGCCGCAGACCGCGCCGCGACCGTCGCGCGGTTCGCCACCCAGCTCGACCGGTCGGGCGCGGGCGTCGTGCTGGCCGGTGCGAACGGGTCCGCGAACGGCACCGGTGCCATCGGCGTGGTCCGCGCGGACACCGCCGCGACGTCGATCCTGTCCACGGTGGACAACTCCGACACCCCGGCCGGTCAGGTCGTCGTGGTGATGGCGCTGCGCGAACAGCTGGAGGGCCGCTCCGGCCGTTACGGCGTGGCGGGCAACGCCGAGGCGTCCTCGCCGGGCACCGCGGGCTAACGCTCCCAGGGACCGGGAAATCGCTCCACCAGCAGTTCGAACGCTTCCGGCGTGCGGGCGCAGGCCCACAGCCACGCGCGGTCGTCCTCGCGGATGATCAAGTCGTCGGAGACGAACCAGCGGCTGAGAGGATTGTTCAGCGGCAGGAGAGTGAAGTGCTCTTCGAGCAGGGGGACGTCCGCAGCGGACCTCTCCCTGTCCGCTGTCCCGCCGCCGTAGCCGAACACCGCCGTGGACAGCACCAGTTCCACGCACGCCAGCGAGAAGCGCGGCATCCACGGCTTCCAGGTGTACTGGTAGTTGCTGTCGAAGTCGCGCCTGACCAGCACTTCCGGGTCCTCACCGGCGAGCGGTACTCCCCAGGCCTCGATCCACTGGTCGGTGCGGAAGACGAGCACCTCACGGTCCAGCCGCAGCTCGGCCGGCGCGAGCAGGCGGTCGTGGGTGCTCGTCACCTCCGGCCGCTTGCCGAACAAGGACAGCGCCTCTTTCACCGCCTCCGGGACACGGACTCCGAGCCGGTCCTCGGCCTCGGCGAGCTCCCGGCGGCTCCAGCCGTCCTCCGGCCCGATCGGCTCCGTCCACGCCGCGGCGAAACCCTCGATGAATCGCCACGCCGCGGAACGGTCGTGCACGGCTCCGGCGACGCTGCCGGCCACGTCAAAGGTCACGTGACAACGATTCCTGATCTCGGCGCGTGCCGGGGCGGGTTCGGCGAAACCCCTCACTGCGCCGATCGGGTGATGTGATCTGCCGGGTCGTGGTGCGCTGAGTGACCGGCGGCGTGTTAGCGTTATGGCCCGTGGATAGGGGGATTTACCCCCACGATTTTCACGGGAGCCCCGTTGGTGCAGCAGGCACGTACGACCAAGCACGTCTTCGTCACGGGAGGCGTCGCGTCCTCCCTGGGCAAGGGGCTCACCGCCTCCAGCCTCGGCCAGTTGCTCACCTCGCGCGGCCTGCGGGTAACGATGCAGAAGCTCGACCCGTACCTGAACGTGGACCCCGGCACGATGAACCCGTTCCAGCACGGCGAGGTCTTCGTGACCGACGACGGTGCCGAGACGGACCTCGACATCGGCCACTACGAGCGGTTCCTCGCGCGGGATCTGAGCGGCGACGCGAACGTGACGACCGGCCAGGTGTACTCCGAGGTGATCGCCAAGGAGCGGCGCGGTGAGTACCTGGGCGACACGGTCCAGGTCATCCCGCACATCACCGACGAGATCAAGCGCCGCATCCGGGCGATGGCCGAGCCGGACGCCGACGGCGTCACGCCGGACGTCGTCATCACCGAGGTCGGCGGCACGGTCGGTGACATCGAGTCGCTGCCGTTCCTCGAGGCGTGCCGCCAGGTCCGCCACGACGTCGGCCGCGACAACGTCTTCTTCCTGCACGTCAGCCTGGTGCCGTACCTGGCGCCGTCCGGCGAGCTGAAGACCAAGCCGACGCAGCACTCCGTCGCGGCGCTGCGCAACATCGGCATCCAGCCCGACGCGATCGTGTGCCGCGCGGACCGGGAGATCCCGGACGCGTTGAAGCGCAAGATCGGCCTGATGTGCGACGTCGACACCGACGCCGTCGTCGCGGCCGTGGACGCGCCGTCGATCTACGATATCCCGAAGGTGCTGCACTCCGAGGGCCTCGACGCGTACGTAGTGCGCCGCCTCGGCCTGCCGTTCCGCGACGTCGACTGGACGGTGTGGGGCGACCTGCTCGAGCGCGTGCACAACCCCACCGAGACGGTGAAGATCGCGCTGGTCGGCAAGTACGTCGACCTGCCGGACGCCTACCTCTCGGTCACCGAGGCGCTGCGGGCGGGCGGGTTCGCGCACCACGCCAAGGTCGAGATCAAGTGGGTGCCGTCGGACGAGTGCCAGACGCCCGAGGGTGCCGCGCGGGCGTTGTCCGGCATGGACGCGGTGCTGATCCCGGGCGGGTTCGGCGTGCGCGGCATCGAGGGCAAGATCGGCGCGCTGAAGTACACCCGCACGCGCGGTGTGCCGACGCTGGGCCTGTGCCTCGGTCTCCAGTGCATGGTCATCGAGGCCGCGCGCAACCTCGCGGGCATCGAGGACGCGAACTCCAGCGAGTTCGAAGAGGGCGGTTCGCCGGTCATCTCCACCATGGCCGACCAGGAGGACGTCGTCTCCGGTCAGCGCGACATGGGCGGCACGATGCGGCTCGGCGCGTACATCGCGAAGCTCACGCCGGGTTCGGTGGTCGCTTCCGCGTACGGGACCACCGAGGTGTCCGAGCGGCACCGGCACCGTTACGAGGTCAACAACGCCTACCGGGGCAAGCTCACCGAGGCCGGCCTGGTGTTCTCCGGTGTGTCGCCGGACGGCCGCCTGGTCGAGTTCGTCGAGCTGCCGTCCGACATGCACCCGTTCTACGCGGCCACGCAGGCGCACCCCGAGCTCAAGTCGCGTCCCACGAAGCCGCACCCGCTGTTCGCGGCGTTCGTGAAGGCCGCGATCGACTACCGGGTCGCCGACCGGCTGCCGCTGACGGCGGGAGCGTCCAAGTGACGTCCAGGCACGACTTCCGGACGGTCTCGAGCGAGGACCTGCACGTCGGCAAGGTCGTGGCGCTGCGGATCGACGACGTCGAGATGCCCGGTGGCGAGACGGCCAAGCGCGAGATCGTCGAGCACATGGGCGCGGTCGCGGTCGTGGCGGTCGACGACGACGGCTCGGTCGTGCTGATCCACCAGTACCGGCACGCGCTCGGGCGGCACCTCTGGGAGCTGCCGGCCGGGCTGCTCGACCACGACGGCGAGGAGCCGGTCGTCGGTGCGCGCCGCGAACTGGCCGAGGAGGTCGGGCTCGACGCCGAGCGCTGGGACGTGCTGGTCGACGCGGCCGCCTCACCCGGTTTCACCGACGAGGTCGTGCGCGTGTTCCTGGCGCGCGGTCTGTCCGATGTGGACCGTGACGTGCAGGGAGAGGAAGAAGCGGACCTGGAGATCCACCGCTTCGGGATCGATGAGGCCGTGCGGATGGTGTTCTCGGGCGAGATCGTGAACGCGTCCGCGGTCGCCGGGCTGCTCGCGGCCCGTGAGGTGCTGGAGGGCAGGGCCGAGCCGCGTCCGGCCGATGCGCCGTTCCGCGACAAGCCGACCCGGTTCGCCGCGCGCAAGAAGTAGGCTGGTCTCATGCAGACGCTGAAGGGTGCCTTCTCACGGATGGGGGCACCCTTCAGCGTTCTCGCGCTGGGTGGCGCGGGCGCGGTGCTGCTGCTGTTCGTCGACCCGACCAAGCCGGGCAACCTGCTGCCGAAGTGCCCGTTCAAGTGGATCACGGGGCTGAACTGCCCTGGATGCGGTGCCACGCGCATGGTGCACGCGCTGCTGCACGGCGATGTCGTCGGCGCGTTCCACTACAACGCCGTGTTGCTCGCGTTGGGCGTGCCACTGGCCGTGTGGCTCTTCGCGCGGTGGACACGTGACAGGTGGACTGGCGAACGGCGATCCGTGCCGAAGTCGGTCGGTTTCGCCGTTCTCGTCGTTGCCGTTGTGTGGGGCGTGGCGCGCAACCTCGCCGGTATTTAGTCGCGGAGCTTGCGGCCCTGGGCGTCCGTGCCGCCGCTGACCAGCAGGATGATCCCGTCGACCAAGGCCCAGATGCCGCAGCCGCCGCACGTCAGCAGCTGCGCGATGCCGATGCCGACGTGGCCGGTGTAGAAGCGGCCGACGCCGAAGCCGCCCAGGAACAACTGGAGCACGCCCGCGGCGATCTTCGACTTGTCCGACAGCGGTACGCCGGTGATCGGGTCGAAGCCGTACGGGGCGGCCACATAACCCATGACGGGCGGCGGGGGACCGGCGAACTGCGGCTGCGGGCCCGTGGGTGGCGGGTAGTACGGCTGCGTGGGCTGGGGCGCGAAACCCGGTGGCGGCGGGGGCACGGCGGCGAACGGCACCGAAGGCGGCGCGAGGAACGTCGGGTGCGGCTGCGGCAGGTCGCGGAACAGCTCGGCGAGCTCGGCGTACGACTGCGCGCCGGACGCGCGGTTCACCCGCTCCTGGTACTCCGTGATGTCGAGCCGCGCCATCGCGAAGTGGTCGTTGAGCGCGGTGATCGCTTCCTCGCGCTGCTGGTTGCCGATGCGCTGCTGCTCCGGCCCGAATGGTTCTGACACGGCTCGCCACGTTATCCGATGCAGCAGATCGATATCGGGAATACGCTGCGACGATG
The DNA here is from genome assembly GCF_000974445.1 of Lentzea aerocolonigenes. Classification (GTDB taxonomy): domain Bacteria; phylum Actinomycetota; class Actinomycetes; order Mycobacteriales; family Pseudonocardiaceae; genus Lentzea; species Lentzea aerocolonigenes. The sequence goes on along the minus strand of NZ_BBOJ01000023.1, from coordinate 147,759 downwards.
CTGGTCGGTGTCCCAAAGGAGATCAAGAACCACGAGTACCGCGTGGCCATCACCCCGGCGGGAGTGGTCGAGCTGGTGCGCCGCGGGCACGACGTGGTGATCGAACACGACGCCGGGGCAGGCTCGTCGTTCCCCGACCGCGAGTACACGGCGGCGGGCGCGCGGATCGCCGTTTCCGCCGACGAGGTGTGGTCGGAAGCCGATCTCGTGCTGAAGGTCAAGGAGCCGATCGAGCCCGAGTACCACCGCATGCGCCGGGACCAGGTGCTGTTCACGTACCTGCACCTGGCCGCGTCGCCGTCGTGCACCGAGGCGATCGCTTCGTCGGGCATCACCGCCATCGCGTACGAGACCGTGCAGCTGCCGGACGGGTCGTTGCCGTTGCTGGCGCCGATGAGCGAGATCGCCGGACGGATGGCGGCCCAGGTGGGCGCGCACTGCCTGGAACGCGCCCAGGGCGGCCGCGGCGTGCTGCTCGGCGGTGCGCCCGGTGTCGCGGCGGGCAAGGTCGCGGTGATCGGCGCCGGGGTGGCCGGGATGAACGCGGCGACGATGGCGGTCGGCATGCAGGCCGAGGTGGTCGTCCTGGACAACAACGTCAACCGGTTGCGGCAGATCGACTTCACCTACCGCGGGCACCTGCAGACGATCGCCTCGAACGTCTACGAGGTCGAGAAGGCCTGCCGCTGGGCCGATCTGGTCGTCGGGGCGGTGCTCGTGCCGGGAGCGAAGGCGCCGAAGCTCGTCAGCAACGAACTGGTGTCCCGGATGCGTCCTGGAAGTGTGCTCGTGGACATCGCGATCGACCAGGGTGGCTGTTTCGAAGACTCGCGGCCCACCACACACGACTCACCTACGTACCGTGTGCACGACTCCGTGTTCTACTGCGTTGCGAACATGCCTGGCGCTGTGCCGAACACGTCGACGTACGCGCTGACAAACGTGACGTTGCCGTACGTCATCGCGTTGGCGGACAAGGGTTTCGAGGAAGCTGTCGCTTCGGATCCGGCGCTGGCCAAGGGGGTCAACGCACGTGACGGGAAGATCGTGTTGGAAGGGCTGGCGTGATCTCTGAGCTGGTGGCGACCTATCTCGACCACCTCGCCGTGGAACGCGGCACCGCCCGCAACACGCTCGACTCGTACACCCGTGATCTGCGCCGGTACACCGAACACCTGGAGTCCATCGGTGTCACGGACCTGGGCGCGGTGACCGAGGTGCAGGTGAGTGAGTTCCTCGCCGCACTGCGGGAAAGCGGGCTTGCGGCGTCTTCTGCCGCACGGACGTTGGTCGCCGTGCGCGGGTTGCACCGCTTCGCGCACCGTGAAGGCGTTGTGCCGCATGACGCCGCACGGGCCGTGCACCCGCCATCGCCACCGAAGAGGCTGCCGAAAGCATTACCGGTCAATGAGGTTCTCACCCTCCTCGAAACCGTGGGAAACCTCAGGGACAAAGCCCTGCTGGAGTTGCTGTACTCGACTGGAGCGCGAATCTCCGAGGTGGTCGGGCTGGACGTGGACGACATCGACGCCGCCGAGCGGACCGTGTTGCTGGACGGAAAGGGAGGCAAGCAGCGGCTGGTGCCGGTGGGTCGGCCGGCGTTGGCGGCGGTGGACGCGTACCTGGTGCGGGCGCGGCCTGCGTTGGCAGCGAAGGGACGTGGGACGCCCGCGTTGTTCTTGAACGCGCGCGGTGGACGGCTCTCGCGGCAGAGCGCGTGGACCGTTCTGAAGACCGCCGCGGAGGAGGCTGGAATCACCGCCGCGGTGTCCCCTCACACGTTGCGACATTCGTTCGCCACCCATCTGCTCGAAGGGGGTGCGGACGTTCGGGTGGTTCAAGAACTTCTTGGGCACGCATCGGTTACGACCACTCAGGTGTACACACTGGTAACCGTTACGACTTTGAGGGAGGTCTACGCAACTGCACACCCTCGGGCCACTGGAACATGAGGCTTCCACGGGTACGGTGGTCAGGTGCCGAACTTGGACGAGCCGTCCCCACAGGCCATTGATCTAGCCGCTGTGCTGCACGCGCTGAGCGACCCGACGAGGCTCGCGGTCGTGCGCCAGATCCAGTCGAGCGGTGAGAGGCTGTGCGGGGCCTTCGAGGTTGACGTCGCGAAGTCGACCCTCTCGCAGCACCTCCGCGTTCTGCGGGAAGCGGGCATCACCCGAACACGCTGCCGGGGAAACCAGCGCTGGGTGTCGCTGCGCCGTGATGACCTGGATCTTCTCTTCCCGGGTCTGCTGGACGTGGTGCTGACAGCGTCCGAGCGGCGGACACGAACGGATGTCGCCGTCTAATCAAGTCTTGACAAGCCCGGCGAGGCGCGTTGCCGCTCGCACGGGTGCGGCCTAGGCTGCGCCCGGAGAGACGACTACGACCAGTGAGGGAACGCCAGCCATGTCGACACCGGAGCACGTTTTCGCGCCCCGTGCCGATCTGAACCTGGCTCCGCACGCCGCGCCGGTGGACGACGTCGCTCAGGAGCAGGTCGACGGCATCGGCCCGACCGGCCGCCCGCGCCGCCACATCCCGGATCCGCCGCCGTTGCTGCACCACGGCCCGGCGAAGATCCTCGCTGTGTGCAACCAGAAGGGCGGCGTCGGCAAGACGACGTCGACCATCAACCTGGGCGCGGCACTGGCCGAGTACGGCAGACGGGTGCTGCTCGTCGACTTCGACCCGCAGGGAGCCCTGTCGGTCGGCCTCGGCGTGCACCCGCACCAGCTGGAAACCACGATCTACAACGTCATCATGGAAGGCGACACCGCCGTCCGCGACGTCATCCGCAAGACCATGGTCGACGACATGGACCTGCTGCCGAGCAACATCGACCTCTCGGCGGCAGAGATCCAGCTCGTGTCGGAGGTGGGCCGCGAGCACACGCTCGTGCGCACCCTTCGTCCCGTCATCGACCACTACGACTACGTGCTGGTCGACTGCCAGCCCTCGCTCGGCCTGCTCACGGTGAACGCCCTCGCGGCCGCGGACGGTGTGCTGATCCCGCTCGAGTGCGAGTTCTTCTCGCTGCGCGGGGTGGCGCTGCTCATCGACACCATCGAGAAGGTCAAGGAACGGTTGAACCCCAAGCTCAACATCACCGGCATCCTCGCCACGATGTTCGACCCGCGCACGCTGCACTCGCGTGAGGTCATGGCCCGCGTCGTGGAGGCGTTCGGCGACATCGTGTTCGACTCGGTCATCAACCGCACGGTGCGCTTCCCGGAGACCACGGTGGCCGGCGAGCCCATCACCCGCTGGGCACCCCGCTCGTCCGGCGCCAACGCCTACCGCGCGCTGGCCCGCGAGGTGATCGCCCGGTGAACCGTCGCCCTTCACTGCCGGGCGCGGCCGAGCTGTTCCGGCTGACCGCTGCCGCCGCCCCCGCGGAGGCCTCCGAGTCGGTCGAGCCACCCGTCCAGCGCCGCGGCTCCGGCCGGACCAAGCACACCACGAAGATCACGGTGTACGTGTCCGACGAGGAACTGCTGGCCCTGGAACAGGCGAGGCTGGCACTGCGCGGCTCGTACTCGCTGGGCGTCGACCGCGGCCGCGTGGTGCGCGAGGCGATCGCCATCGTGCTGGACGACCTCGAAACGCACGGAGACGCGTCGTTGCTGGTACGCAGGTTGCGCGAGCAGTGACAGAGGAAACACCCGCTGAGACCCCGGTCGACGACGGCAAGTTCAAGGTCAGGCTCACGAACTTCGAAGGCCCCTTCGACCTGCTGCTGCAGCTGATCTCCCAGCACACCCTCGACGTGACCGAGGTGGCCCTGCACCAGGTCACCGACGACTTCATCGCGCACATCCGCGGCATGGGCGACTCGTGGGACCTGGACGAGACCACCGAGTTCCTGGTCATCGCGGCAACCCTGCTGGACCTGAAGGCAGCCCGCCTCCTCCCCACCGGTGACGTGGAGGACGAGGACGACCTGGCGTTGTTGGAGGCCCGCGACCTGCTGTTCGCCCGCCTGCTGCAGTACCGCGCCTACAAGCAGGTGGCAGCCCTGTTCGCCGAGCTGGAACAAGGCGCTTACCGCCGTTACCCGAGGTCGGTGTCGCTGGAGCCGCGCTTCGAGGGCCTGCTCCCCGAGGTGATGCTCGGCGTGACGCCCGAGAAGTTCGCCCTGATCGCAGCCGCCGCCTTCCGCCCGAAGCAGAAGCGAACCCTCTCCACGGCCCACATCCACCAGCACCGCGTGTCGATCCGCGAAACGGCCGACACCCTGCGCGCGCTGCTGATCGAAAAGGGCACGGCGTCGTTCGCGGAGATCGTCGCGGACTGCACCGAGACGATGGAGATCGTGGCCAGGTTCCTGGCGCTGCTGGAGCTGTACCGGGAGAAGTCGCTGGCCTTCGAGCAGGAGGACCCGCTCGGTCCGCTGCAGGTGACGTGGGTCGGCGGGACGTTGGAGCAAGCGCAGGCGCAGGCACACGCCGGCGACGAGGACGAGGACTACGGCGGATGAGCGAGCCACTGGTGGGGCCGGACGCGGCGGAGATCGAGAACCCGGGGCCGGCGTTCGACGGGGGCGAGGAGGCGGCGGACGCTCCGGCCGAGGTCGGTGCCGAACCCGCGGCCGGTGGTGGTCCGGCCGCGGAGGCCGAGGCCGACGCGGGGGTCCCCCCGGTTTCCAGTCTATCGGGCGGCACCGACGAAAACGGCACGTCAGAGGCGGGCCCTGTGGACAACGCTGAGCCTGAGCCCGCCGCGGACCCCGACCCGGCCCCCGACCTCGACGCCGCCGCCCTGGAAGCCCAGCTCCTCGCGGCAGCCCCCGAGGAGGCCATCGAGGACAGCGGCCTCCCAGACCTCACCGACGACGCGACCTTCGAGGCCGCGCTCGAGTCCGTGCTCCTCGTCGTCGACAGCCCGATCGCCGAGGACCAGCTCAGCAGTGCCCTTGAGCAGCCGGTTAAGCGAATCAAGGAGGCACTCCGTAGACTGTCCACCCGGTACACCGAGTCCGGCAGCGGCATCGACCTGCGCAGGGCGGGGGACGGCTGGCGGTTCTACACGCGGGACCGGTTCGCCCCGTTCGTGGAGAAGCTGCTGCTCGACGGGCAGCGCGCGAAACTCACCCGCGCGGCCCTGGAGACGCTCGCGGTGATCGCCTACCGGCAGCCCGTCACGAGGGCGCGGATCGCGGCGGTGCGCGGCGTCAACGTGGACGGTGTGATCCGGACCCTGGTCGCTCGGGGGCTCATCGAGGAGACGGGCACCGACAGCGACACGGGTGGGATCCTGTACCGCACGACCGAACTGTTCCTGGAGCGGTTGGGGCTGTCGTCACTCAAGGACCTGCCTCCAATCGCGCCGCTGCTGCCCGAAGTGGATGCGATCGACGATGTCTGAGAACGAGGGCGTGCGCCTGCAGAAGGTGCTGGCGCAGGCGGGGATCGCCTCGCGCCGTGCTTCGGAGGAGCTGATCGACCAGGGGCGCGTCCAGGTCGACGGCGAGGTCGTGCGCGAGCAGGGGCGGCGGATCGACCCCGAGACCGCCGTCGTGCACGTCGACGGCGTGCGGGTGCAGATCCGCGAGGACGTCGTGACGATCGCGCTGAACAAGCCGTTCGGCATGCTGTCCACGATGGAGGACGACCTGGGGCGTCCGTGCGTCGGCGACCTGGTGCGCAACCGCAAGGAGCGGTTGTTCCACGTCGGCCGCCTCGACGCCGAGACCGAGGGTCTGCTGCTGCTCACCAACGACGGCGAGCTCGCGCACCGGCTGATGCACCCCAGCTACAACGTCATGAAGACCTACCTCGCCGAGGTGCCCGGTCCCGTCGAGAAGGGGCTCGGCAAGCGCCTCAAGGCGGGCATCGAGCTCGAGGACGGCCCGATCAAGGTCGACTCGTTCAAGCTCATCAGCGCGGTTCCCGGCAAGGCGCTGGTCGAGGTCGTGCTGCACGAGGGCCGCAAGCACATCGTGCGCCGCCTGCTCGAGCACGTGGGCTACCCGGTGCAGTCGCTGGTGCGGGTCGCGATCGGTGACGTGTCGCTCGGCAACCAGCGTCCCGGCTCGATGCGCGTCCTGAACCGCCAGGAAGTCGGCGGCCTTTACAAGCTCGTCGGTCTCTGATCAGGATGTGAACCCGCTCGCCCCTCCGGCCCCCAGGATCCGGAGGGGAGACCTGCGGTGAACCCCCGTTCACCTTGCAACGAGAACGCTACGGCGATGACGTTGTAAGGGGTCGAGCATGCGCATTGAACAACACGGTGTAGACAATCGGTCACAGGGGGAGACCGACATGCCACGCACCGAACGTCCGCTGGACAGCGAAGACACCGAACTCGGCAGTTTCGCCGCAGACCTCCGCAAACTCAGGGACAAGGCGGGCAAACCGTCTTACCGCGCGCTCGCTTCACGCGCGCATTACTCGGCCGCCACGCTCTCCGACGCCGCGGGTGGCAAGAAACTGCCGTCGCTCGCCGTCACCCTCGCCTACGTCAAGGCGTGCGACGGCGACGAGCAGGAGTGGGAACAGCGCTGGCGCGCCATCGCGGCCCCGCCCGACCCGACCGGTGAAGCGCCCTACGTGGGGTTGCAGGCGTTCCAGAAAGAAGACGCCGACCGGTTCTTCGGCCGCGAGAAGCTCACCGCGAAGCTGGTCGAACTCGTCGGCGCACGCCCGTTCGTCGGCGTCTTCGGCGCGAGCGGTTCCGGCAAGTCCTCGCTGCTGCGGGCCGGACTGCTGCCGCACCTGGACAACGCCCTGATCTTCACACCAGGCGTCCAGCCGCTCGACGAGTGCGCCGTCCGCATCGCTCAGGTGACCGGTGACTCCGCCGTGGTGCTGAGCTCCGAGCTCACCGACCCGGCCGCGCTGGGCCTGCTCGCGCGGCAGCACGACCTCGTGCTGGTCATCGACCAGTTCGAGGAGATCTTCACCCTCTGCGGCCCCGAGCAACGCGACTGGTTCGTCCAGGCACTGGTCGGCGCCCCGCACGTGGTGATCGGCGTGCGTGCCGACTTCTACGGTCACGTCGGCCGCCACCCGGAACTCGTCGAGGCCCTCGAAGGCGCACAGCTCCTCGTGGGCCCCATGACCGCTGACGAACTCCGCCGCGCGATCGTCGAACCGGCCCAGCTCGTCGGCGCGACCGTCGAAACCGCCCTGGTCACCCGCCTCGTCGCCGACGTGGCCGGCCAGGCCGCCGTGCTCCCGCTGGTGCAGCACGCGCTGGTGGAGACCTGGCACCGCCGCCGGGGGATGACCCTGACGCTGGTCGGCTACGAGGAGGCGGGCGGCGTCGAGCACGCCATCGCCCGCACCGCCGAGGCCGTGTACTCCGGGCTCACCGAAGAGCAGCGGCAGACCGCACGCCGGATCTTCCTGCGCCTGATCGCACTGGGTGAAGGCACGGAGGACACCAGACGCCGCGCGACCCGTGCCGGCCTGGACGCCGAGGTGCTGGAACACCTCGCGAACGCCCGGCTGGTCACGCTCACCGAGCAGCACGCCGAGCTCACGCACGAGGCGTTGATCCGCTCCTGGCCGCGCCTGCGCGACTGGATCGCCCAGGACCGCGACGCGCTGCGCGTCCACCACCAGCTCACCGAGGCGGCGGCGGAGTGGGGCGGCGATCGCGACCTCCTCTACAAGGGCGTGCGGCTCGCGCAGGCGGCGGAGTTGGACCCGGACTCGCTGACCGAGCCCGAACGCGCCTTCCTCACCGCCAGCCAGGCCGACGGCCGCCGTCGCGCTCGCCGGACCAGGGTCGTGGTGAGCGTGCTGTCCGTGCTGGTGCTGCTGCTCGCCGGCACCGTCGTGTTCGCGATGGACAGGGCGGGTGAGGTGTCGAGGCAGCGAGATCTCGCGGTGGCGGGGGCGGCGGCGGCCGAGGCCCGCCGGCTCGCGCTGCTGCCGACCGACAGCGGCCAGGCGATCCGGCTGGCCCTCGCCGCCTACCGGGTCGCGGCGGGCGACTCGACCCGCGACCACCTGCTCAGCATCGACGCCTCCTTCCGCAGGGACCGGTTCCCGCGGGAGATCTCGGCCTCACCGGTGAAGAAGACGAGCGGTGGCAGGTTCTTCACGGGTTCCGGTGAGGGGTCGACCACGAACCTGTGGGACCTTCGTGCCCGCGACGTGGTGCCGCGCCTGCGCCTCGACGGGAGAGTGCTCGCGGTCAGCGACGACGACCGTCGCCTGGTCGTCCTCACCGAGGAAGGCGCGGTGCTGCTGGACGTCACCGATCCCGCCCTGCCGCGCAAGCTCGCCCTGATCTCCAAGAGTCCCGTGAACCTCGCCGCGGACAGCGCCCTCACCAGGTTCGTCGCGATCGTCGCCAACCGGCCCGGCCTGGCGACGGTCTGGACGTACGACGGTTCCGGTGGGCTGAGCGAGGCCGGGGTGCCGGGCCGTCAACAGGTGCTGAGCACGGGCTTCACGCCGGACGGCAAAATTCTCGCGGTGGCGCGGTTCGGCCCGCCGACGGTGGAGTTCTGGAGGTTCGACGGAGGAACGCCCATCCACGCGAGCACGATCCAGGTGCAGGGAAGCAACGTCTACTTCAGCCCGGACAACAGGCTCTTCCTGTTGATCGACAACATGACGGGCGTCGCGCGGGTGTGGGACGTCTCGGACCCCGCGCATCCGGTCGACTGGGCCGAGTTCCCGGTGCCGCCCCGCACGAGCCTCTCCGCCGTGTTCGCCGCCGACAGCAGCCAGGTGCTGATCGGCACGGACCGATCCGCGCAGGTGTGGGGCCTCAAGGACCGGCACGAACCCGTGTCGCTCGCCTCGTTCGACAACTTCCCGGAGAACGTCACGGCCTTCGACCACTGGCCGGAGGACCGGGAGTTCGTCGCGGTGACCGATGACGCGGTCTGGCCGTTGCGCACGGACATCGGGCAAGTCGTGCGGGATCTGTGTTTCGGCGAGCCGAAACTGTCCGACGAGGACTGGGCGAGGCACTTCCCGGGCGTCAAGCCCGTACCGATGTGCTGAGATTGAGCCGTGGGTGGCACCTGGAGGCGGCCACCCACGGCCACACCGGCGCCGGTTCGGGGCGCGAGCACCGGGTCTTCCCCTGGAGTGGCGTGTCCGCCGCCCCTCGCCAGGTCTGTTCCGCGCCCAGCAGGGCACCTCGCGGCACCGCCCCCACGCCCCCATGTGCCCGACATGCGGGCGTGGGGGCGGTGCCGCGATGCGCCCGTCTGGACACGGAACAGGCCGACGAGGGGCGGCGGACACGCCACTTCAACGCTAGAGCGAACGGGTTGTTCACGGTCATGTGTTGGCCGCTGAACAAAGTTCTCTGAACAATGGCGGGATGCCGAGACGGGAACGCCCTCTCGACGAGGGCGAGAGCGGTCTCCTGCGGTTCGCGGCGGATCTGCGCCGGCTGCGGGAGCGTGCGGGCAGCCCCACCTACCGGGAGCTGAGCCGGCGGGCGCACTACTCGGCGGCCGCGCTGTCGGAGGCGGCCGGTGGGCGGAAGCTGCCGAGTCTCGCTGTCACGAAGGCCTACGCCAAGGCTTGTGACGCTGATCCGGAGGAGTGGGCGCGGCGTTGGCGTGAGGTCGCCGGGTCCGAACCGCGCGCGGCCGACGACAGTCCGTACGTCGGCCTGGCCATGTTCCAGCCCGTCGACGCGCCGAAGTTCTTCGGGCGCGAGCGGTTGACGGCCGAGCTGCTGACGACGAAGAACCGCTTCACCGGGGTGTTCGGGCCGTCCGGGGCCGGCAAGTCGTCGTTGCTGCGGGCGGGTCTCATCGCCCGCAGCAAGGAACCCGTTCTGCTGTTCACGCCGGGCGCGAATCCGCGGGAGGAGTGCGCGGTCGCGCTCGCGCGGCTCACCGGTGAGGATGCGGTCGAGCTCGCCGACCGGCTCGGCGATCCGGAAGAACTCGGCCGCAGGCACCGGTCGCTCGTGGTGGTGGACCAGTTCGAGGAGCTCTTCACGTTGTGCCGTGACGAGGAGCTCCGCGCGTGGCTCATCGCGGCGCTCACCGGGTGCGGCAAGGTCGTCATCGGCGTGCGTGCCGACTACTACGGCCATTGCGCGCAGTACCCGGAGCTGGTGGAGGTTCTGCGGAACAGCCAGGTCATGGTCGGTGCGATGACGCCGGACGAGTTGCGCCTCGCCATCACCGAGCCCGCCGCGGTGGCGGGCGCAAAGGTCGAGACGGCGTTGCTGGCGCGGCTGATGGCCGACGCGGTGGGGCAGGCCGCGGTGCTGCCGTTGCTGTCGCACGCGCTCGCCGAGACCTGGCAGCACCGTCGCGGCATGACGCTGACCCTCGCCGCCTACGAGGAGATCGGTGGCCTCGACCACGCCGTGGCCCGCACCGCGCAGGAGGTCTACAACGGGTTCTCCTCGCGGCAGCAGGCGCAGGCGAAACGGATCCTGCTGCGGCTCGTGACCGAGGAGGGCACGAAACGCCGCGTGCACGGCGGCGAGCTCGAAGCCGACGAGGACGTGCTGCTGGCGCTGGCCGCGGCACGGCTCGTCGTGGTCGACCGGGACGGTGTCGAGCTCGCGCACGAGGCGTTGATCCGCGGCTGGCCGGAGTTCCACGAGTGGGTCGAGGAAGATCGCGAGAACATCAAGGCGCAGCGCGAGATCACGCACGCCACGCAGACATGGGAGTCGCTCGACCGGGACGCGGGCGCGCTGCTGCGCGGACGGAGGCTCGCGAACGTTCCCGCCGGGCTGCCGCTCAACTCCCGGGAACGGGCGTTCCTCGCCGCGAGCCGGGCCGCCGAGGAGGAGGTGTCGGCGAGCGCGCGAAGACGGACCCGGCGTCAACGCCAGCTGCTCGCCGCGCTGGCTGCGCTCGTGGTCGTCGCCGCCAGCACGACCGTCTTCGCCCTGCAGGCGGGCAGGACCGCCGACGAGCAACGCACGACCGCCGCCGTTCTGAAGGCCGTGGGCGAGGCGAACGCCCTGCGTCCCGCGAACCCCGCGCTCGCCCAGCAGATCGCGCTGGCCGCCTACCGGCTCGTGCCGCTTTCCCAGGCGCGCAACGCTTTGCGTCAGGAGGACGTGCCGTCGCAGGTGCTGCGCGAAGCCCAGTCCGAGGTCACGGCAGTGGTCGTCGGCCCGACGCTGCAACAGGTCGTCACCGGCCACCGCGACGGCACGGTCGTGGTGACCGGGCTCGACGACCTGCCGTCGCCGCGCACGTCCCACGAAGCCGCGAAGCACGACGGCGCCGTCACGGCCCTGACCACGGACTCGAGCGGCGGAATGGTCGCCTCAGCCGGTGCGGACGGCACCGTTCACGTCGTCGACGTCTCCCTCGGCAAACCCCGCGAACTGGCCGTGCTGCCCGCGCGTGCCACCGCGATCGCCTGGCAGGGCACGACTCTGGTCACGACCGGCAACGACGGTGCCCTGAGCTTCTGGACGGACCTCCGCCAGGAACGCCCGAGACTCCTCCTCTCGACGCAGCTGGGCCTGGGACCGTTGGCGGGCATGGCTTTCCGCCCGGACGGCCAGGTGCTCGCCGCCGTCACCACCGGCAGGGCCGTGCACCTCGTCGACGTGACGGACCCGCGCGACGCCAAGCTCCTGTCGCTGACCAAGGAGTTCGCGGGCGGCGCCCAGTTCTCCGGCGACCACCTCCTCATGACCACCGCGGGCACCGCCGCCCACCTGTGGGACACCACCGATCCGCGCAACCCCGTGCGGCGCGCCGAGATCCCGTCCGGCGGCGGCGAGATCACCTCGGCCTGGCTCGGCGCCGGCAGCGTCGCGGTGGCCACCGACGACGGCCTGGTGCGGCTGTGGCAGCTGAGCGGTCAGGGCGAACCGGTCGAGCAGGCGTTGCTGCGCGGCCACACCGGTCCGGTCGCGGCGGTCGGGCTCACCCCCAAGGGTGACGAGGTCGTGACGGGTGGCGCGGACCGGTCGGTGAGGCTGTGGAACGCGGATCCGCGCGACCCGGCCGTCCGGATCTGCGAGCAGGCGTACCCGCGGATGAACCGCGAGGAGTGGGCGCGGTACTTCGGCGATCTGGAGTTCACTCCACCGTGTCGTGACTGAGTGGAGTGGGGCGATCACCAGGCGCGCGTGGGGCTGGTGAGGGATTAGCGGGTCGTTAGACGGCGGGCAAACCTCTGGTGGACAATCCCGCCAGGAGGCGGCATGCCACGAGGGGAACGACCGCTGGGGCCGGAGGACACCGCGTTGCTGCGGTTCGCCGGTGACCTGCGCAGACTGCGTGACCAGGCAGGCAAACCGAGTTACCGCGAACTGGCTCGGCGGGCGAACTACTCGCCGACCGCGTTGTCCGACGCGGCCGGCGGCCGGAAGCTGCCGTCGCTGGCGCTGACCCTGGCGTTCGTCAAGGCGTGCGAGGCGGACCCCGCACCGTGGACCAAGCGCTGGCGTGAGCTCGCGGCCGAGCACGCTCTGCCATTGCAGCCTAACGCACCGTACCCAGGTGCCGCAGCGTTCACCGAGCACGACGCGAAGAGCTTCTTCGGACGTGAGTGCCTCGTCGAGCAGGTTGTCGAGTCGGTCAAGGCGAACCAGCTCACCCTCGTCTGCGGCGCGTCCGGGTCCGGCAGGACGTCCCTGCTGCAGGCCGGTCTCCTGCCCGCCCTCGACGACGCCGTGGTGGTCACTCCCGGGGCGAAGCCGCTCGAAGCACTGGCCGAGGCGCTCGCCGGGATCTTCGAGAACACGACGGCGGACCAGCTCGCGGAGGAGTTCCGGCAGGACCCCGACCACCTCCGGCTGAGGATCCGCCAGCACCGCCCGGACCTCGTCCTCCTCGTCGACGACGTCGAGCAGGCTCTCGACGCGGACGACTTCATCGCCGCGATCACCCGCTGCCCCCGTGTCGTGCTCGCGGTCCGCGCGGACCACCGGCGGCGCTGCCACGACAAGGGCCTGCGCGGCACCGAGATCACCGTCGAGCCGATGAGCGCGGACCAGCTGCGCCGCGCGATCACCGAGCCCGCCGCCAGGATCGGCGCCGCGGTCGAGACCGCCGTGATCGCGCGGCTGGTCGCCGACGCCGCGAACCAGCACGCGTTGCCGCTGGTGCAGCTGGCACTCGTGGAGACGTGGCGGCGCAAGCGCGGCATGACGCTGTCGCTCGCCGGGTTCGAGGAGTCCGGCGGTCTCGAGCACGTCGCCGCCCAGGCCGCGCAGTCCTTCTTCGACACCCTCGGCGAGGACGACCGCAGAGCCGCCAGGCAGGTCTTCCTGCGGCTGATCTCGTTGCAGCGCAACGGAATCGTGCACCGCGGCAGCCGCAGGCCGGTCACCGACGGCCACCTGCTCGACCTGCTCGCCAAGGCCAGGCTGGTCACGCTCACCGAGGACGGCGTCGAGCTCACCCACGACGCGGTGCTGCGCTGGCCCGAGCTCGCCACGTGGATCGAGGAGGAGCGCGACAACCTCAGCACCCACCAGCAGCTCGTCACGGCGATGGAGCTGTGGGAGGCGAGCGACCGCGACCCACAGGCGCTCTACCGGGGCGCGCGGCTGCGCAAGGCGAAGGAGCTCGGCGCGTTCCTGACGGCACAGGAACGCAGCTTCGTCGCACTGAGCACCAAGCGCGAGACGCGCCGCTCGACGGCGTTGATCGCGGTGATGGCCGTGCTGATCGCGCTGGTGCCCGGCACCGTCGTCTACGCGCTCTCCAACGAACGCAAGATCAGCGCGCTGACCGACAGGGAGCTCGGCGGCAAGGCGATCTCCGAGTCCGAGGCGCTGATGGAGCAGCGCCGGCCGTACGCGGACAAGTACGCGCTGGTCGGCTACAAGGTCTACCCGTCGGCGGAGGCCGAGAAGGTGCTGCGGCTCGCGAACGCGATGACGCGCGGCATCCCCTTCACCGGCACACCGGGGGACGACGCGGACGTCGTGGTGGCCCCGCGCGGTGAGCTGGCCGCCGTGACCGACCAGGACGGCACCGACCGGATGTGGAACCTCGACGAGGACCGCGCCGAGCCCGGCAAGAGGTTCGCCGACCGCCACCGGGTCGTGAAGCTGTCCGACCGCCGCGCCGTCACCAGGGACAACGCCGGCCAGGAGCACCTCTGGGCCGTCGACGGCGCGAAGGACGTCACCTACCTCAAGTCGTTGCCCAACCGGTTCCGGACGCTCGACCTCAGCCCGGACGGGTCGCGGATCGTCGGCAAGGTCGGTGCGGCGGTGGACGCCGGGCTGCCGACGCCGGACGAGTCCGAGCACGCCGAGCTGTTCGACCTCAGCGACCCGCGGCACCCTCGTGAGCTGCCGATGCCGGTGCACAACCCCGAGACCGTCTCGCTCAGCCAGGACGGCCGCGAGCTCGCCACCGCGGTCTGGGACCGGGCGGCCGGCGTGACGACGATCGAGTTCTGGCGCATCGGCGGCACCGTCGAGCGCAGCGCGTTGTCGCTGGTCCAGCACGGCTACGTGCGCGGCATCACCTACAGCGCCGACGGCAGGTGGCTCGCCGTCGAGCGCTCGCCCGAGTCGGTCGTCGACGTGTGGCAGCGGGTTCCCGGCGAGGCGCCGTTGCTGCGTGCTCGCCTCGAGACGACGTTGCGGTCGGGGGCCCGTGTCACGTTCGCCTCCGACGACCGCGTGGCCGTGGTGCGCGACAACGTCTTCGAGGTGCAGCGGCTCTACACGAGCGGCCGTCCTTCCGACCGGCTCGTGTACGTCGTGGGTCACGGCAACTCGACGCGGGCGGTGTACCGGCCCCAGCACGACGACTTCCTCGTGCGCAGCGGGAGCCAGGCTCCCGAGCTGCTGCCGTACGTCCTCGACAGCGCCCGCATCATCAAGAGGATGTGTGAAAAAGACGGCGCGCGGCTCACGGACTCCGAATGGGTGAAGAGCTTCGGCGAAGTGGAGCGCGTGGACGTCTGCTGAAACGCCGCGATGTGTGGGAAACAACGCGGAGTTGTGCAAGCACGCATTGTGAACGCGAGATCCACTCTCTAGGGTGACCGAGTGCGTGCGTTCACAAGGGGACTTCTCGGCATCGCCGGGTTTCTCGTGCTGTGGGAGCTCTTAGGACGCTCCCCTCTCATACCCGCACACGCGCTTCCACCACCGTCCGTCGTGTTCGGTGAGCTGGTCACGCAACTGACCTCACCCGAGTTCATCGGTCATGTCGTGGCAACCGTGCTGGCACTGCTGATCGCCATCGTGATCGCCATCGCGATCGCGGTGCCGAGTGGACTCGTGCTCGGCAGCGTCCCCGCCGTGCGGCACGCGACGCGTGCGGTGGTCGAGTTCCTGCGCCCGATCCCTTCTGTGGCACTGATTCCGCTCGCGCTGGTGATGCTCGGCTTCGGGCCGGAAACCAAGATCACGCTCGCCGTGTACGCGGCACTGTGGCCGATCCTCTTCAACACCATCTACGCGCTGGACGAACTGGACCCCCTGCTCGTTGACACGGCAAGGGTTTTCGGCACCGGACGGCTCGGTGTGCTGTTCCTGGTGGCCCTGCCCAGCGCGCTGCCGTTCGTCCTCACCGGAATCCGGCTCGCGGCCACGACGGCGTTGATCGTGATGGTGAGCGTGGAGCTCATGGCGGGCAGCCAGATCGGCCTCGGCTACTTCATCATGGAGGCCCGCAGCGGGCCTGGACGGATGGACCAGGTGCTGGTCGGCACCGTGGTCGCGGGCGCGATCGGCGTCCTGCTCAACAACGGTCTCGAGCGCGTCCGCCGGCGTTGGGTGGCCTGGTGACCAAGTTCCTTCAACGGTGGACCGTGTTCGCCGGTCTCGTTGCCGTTTGGCAGTTGCTCGGCTGGTTCGCCGACGACCCGTTCTTCCCGCCGCCGTCGAAGATCGTGTCGGCGGCCTGGGACTGGTGGGTCCTCGAACCGGAGAACTTCACCGGCCACGTCGTGCCGTCGGTCGTGCGGCTGCTGTCCGGCTGGGTGATCGCTTCGGTGCTCGGCGTCTCGCTGGGGCTGCTGCTCGGCCGCTCGGACCGGGCGATGGAGTACGCGGGCCCGTTGCTCGTGTTCCTGCGCTCCATCCCGCCGCCGGCGCTGGTGCCGGTGTTCCTGTTGCTGTTCAAGGCGGGCACGTCGATGCAGCTCGCCACGATCGTCTTCGGCGTCATCTGGCCGGTGCTGCTGAACAGCGTGGACGGTGCCCGCTCGGTCGACGTGACCAAAGTGGACACTTCCGCGGTCTTCCGGATCCCGCGCTGGCAGTGGGTTCTCGGTGTCGTGCTGCCCGCGGCCTCGCCGAAGATCTTCGCCGGGCTGCGGGTCTCCCTCTCGCTCTCACTGGTGCTGATGGTCATCTCCGAGCTCGTGGGCACGGACAACGGCATCGGCTCGCAACTCATGCAGGCACAGCGCGAGTTCGACTACACGCGCATGTGGGCCGGGATCGTCCTTCTGGGCGTGCTCGGCTACGGACTCAACACCGCACTTCTGGCGGTGGAACGCAGAGCGTTGGCGTGGCAACCGAGGAGTCGGGATGAGCAACATGCTTGAGGTGGCCGACCTGGGCCACACCTACGGCGACTACGAGGCCATCGGCGGCCTGTCGTTCACCGTGCGCGCCGGCGAGCTGGTGTGCGTGGTGGGCCCGTCGGGCTGCGGCAAGTCCACATTGCTGCGCACGATCTCCGGACTGATCGAACCCTCCCGCGGTGACGTGTCCCTGAAGGGCTCGCACCTCGCCGTGGTCTTCCAGGACTACTCGCGCTCGCTGTTCCCGTGGCTCACGGTGCAGGGCAACGTGGAGTTCCCGCTGCGCTCCCTGCCGCGCGCCGAACGCCGCGTCCGCGCCGCCGAGGCGCTGGAGTGGGTCGGTTTGTCCGGGGCGGCGCGCAAGCGGCCGTGGCAGCTCTCCGGCGGCATGCAGCAGCGCGTGGCGATCGCGCGCGCTCTGGCGTACCGGCCTTCGTTGTTGTTGATGGACGAGCCGTTCGCCTCGGTCGACGCGCAGACGCGGTTCGAGCTGGAGGACCTGTTGCTACGTGTGCGTCGTGAGCACGACACGACCGTTCTCGTGGTCACGCACGACATCGACGAGTCGGTGTACCTGGGCGACCGGATCCTGGTCCTGAGCGGCTCTCCCGCTCGCCTGGTGGCCGACCTGGAGGTGCCGCTGCCCGCCGAGCGCGACCAGGTGACCACGCGGACCGACGAGGGGTTCGTGGCGCTGCGCTCGAAGGTGGCGCGGCTGCTCAACGTCGGCAAGCCCTCGATGGACGTGGAGAAGTGGGCAGAGGCCGAGCGCGAGTCCCTCAGCGAGACCGTCTCGTCCTGACGGAGTGACCGGCTGGAACCTGTTCCTCGTCGTCGACGCGGAACCCGTCGAGGTGTCGGACGGGGTCGTGCTGCTGGAGGGCAGGCGACTGCTCGCCTTGCCCGACAACGGCTATCAGCTCCTCCTGGCGTGGGTCGCCGGCCCGCGCCGCGTCGTGCGCACGCCCGCGCCGATGCACCCGGACCAGGACGTCGTCGACACGTTCGTCAACTCCTACCTCGTGGAGGCCGGTGCGCCGCCACGACCGCGCGGCTTCGCCTGGTACCTCGACCTGCCCGCCGGGGTCGCACCCGCGGACGTGTGGGGCGCTGTCGGCGAACGCGGGGAGCGCGGGTCGCCGGTGGACCTGCGGCGCGTCCGTGAGGCGATGCAGCGGGGACTGGCCGCGCTCTACGACCGCGCCTGACGAAAGCCTCGCGAAACGCGGAGGGAGAAGCGGGCGCCCCGGCTCGGGGGCAGAGCCGCAGGCGCCCGCTGCCTGTTCCCCCGCGAACAGGTCAGAAGTGGATGTCGACGTCGTTGTTGTTGCCGACACCGCCGTCGAGCACGTGGATGTCGCCGACGTTGATGTCGCCGACGACCTGACCGACCTCGTGGTGCACGTCGCCGACCTGCGCGACGTCGTGCACCACGTTGTGGCTCAGGTCCGCGACGTCCTTCACGTCGACGTCCACGGAGTCGATGGCGTGCTTCACCACCACGTCGGAGTCCGAGACCTCCTTGACGACGACGTCGGTGGCGATGTCCTTCACCAGCACGTCGGTGACGCCGTGCACGTCCGCGACGCCCGCCACCTCCGTGACGGCGGCGGCGCTGTGGCCGGAGACGTCCGAGACGACGTCACCGGCGGTCAGAACGGTGGCGTCGAGGCTGTGCGACACGTCGCCGACCCCGCCGAAGTCCGTGACCAGCGCGGTGATCGCGGAAGGGGCGGCGCCGGCGTCAGCTACCCCCGTGACGCCCTCGACGTGGCCCGTGACGAGCTTGAGGCTGTCGGCGGCGGTCAGGTCGCCCGCCTCGACGAGGACCTTGTCGAGCGCGTCGACGTTCACGACGGACGCGCTGTCGAGCACCAGCGGCAGGATCTCGTGGACCTCGGCCACCGAGATGTCGCCCAGACCGGCGGCCTCCAGGCAGCCCTCTGGGTCGGCCTGGAACTCGGCGCGGGCGTCCAGGTCGCCCAGCAGGGTGAGGGTGAAGGCGTGCAGCGTGATCTGGGTGGCCATGGAACTCGAGCTCCTGTAGGTGGATCGGAGGTGTTGGGCTGAACCGTATGGATGAACGGCTTCCCCCGGCATCGGGAGTTGGCCCCAGATCGTGACGAAACGAGATCCCTAGGGGGCTCTGGTCACCCGTTAGGGGAGCGGGGATTCACCGAAAACCTGCCCGAACGCACACCAGCCCCGGACCTGGCACGGCCCGGGGCTGGTGAAGGGGTGTGGCTCAGTGGTGCAGAACGTCCAGGACATTGCCGTTGCCGACGTGGTCGAGGACGTCGATGTCACCGATCTTGACGTCGCCGACGACCTGGCCGAGGTCGCTGTGGACGTCGCCGACCTGGCCGACGTTGTGGACGGCGTTGTGGGTCACGTCGACGGTGTCCTTGACCAGGACGTCGGTGTCCACGACGTCCTTGACGAGGGTGTCGGTGTCGGCGACGTCCTTGACCAGGGTGTCGACGTCGAGGTCCTTGACCAGCACGTCGGACACGTTGTGGACGTCGGCGACGCCGGTCACCGTGTTGACCACGTCGGTGCCGTGCACGAGGCCGGTCACGGAGTCGACGGCGCCGACGCCGTGCACCAGGCCGGTCGCGGTGGAGACGGCGTCGGTGCCGTCGACCAGGCCGGTGACGGTGTTGACGGCGTCCGTGCCGTGGACGAGGCCCGTCACCGTGTTGACGGCGTCGGTGCCGTGCACGAGACCGGTCGCGGTGTTCACGACGCCCGTGCCGTTGACCAGACCGTTCACCGTGGAGACGGCGCCCGTGCCGCTGACCAGGCCGGTGACGGTGTCGACGGCGCCGGTGCCCTGCACCAGGCCGGTCGCGGTGGAGAGGACGTCGGTGCCGTGGACCAGGCCCGTCACGGAGGAGAGGGCGCCGGTGCCCAGCACGGTCGAGTCGAGGGTGTTCGACACGTCGCCGAGGCCGGAGAAGTCGTCGACCACGGACGGAAGGGCCACGGCGTCCGCGATCGAGGTGACGCCCGCGGCGTTGCCCGCGATGGCCGTGAGCTGGTCGACGACACCCAGGTCACCGGCCGTGCCGAGGACCTGGCCGACGGCGTCGACGTGCGCGACGGACGCGGCGTCGAGCACCAGCGGCAGGATCTCCTGGACGTCGGCCGGGGTGATGTCGCTCAGGCCGCACGAGTGCAGGACGCCCTCGGGGTCGAGCTGGAACGCCTCGCGGGCGGCCGGGTCGGTCAGCAGGTCGAGGGTGAAGTCGTGCAGCGTGGCCGGCTGGGACTCCTGCGGGGCGGCCTGCTGGGGTGCGGGAGCAGCAGGCTGGGGCGCGGCCTGCGGGGTGGTCGGCTGCGTGACCTGCGGCGTTGCCTGCTCAGTGCCCTGCTGGATCATGAAACTCGCACTCCTGTGATGTGTTCGGGGGATGTCGGGCCGACCGTAGTCAAGATCGACATCCCCCGGCATCGGGTGAGAGCCCTAGTGCGCGGCGAGGCGAACTCCCTAGGGGCTCGCGTCACCCATTAGGGACCGACGTAGTTCTCGGCGAAGGACGCGCGGTAGGCAGGCGACTCGGCCAGGTGCTCCAGCCGTGCCTGAGCCAACCGTCCGAAGAAGGGAGAGCTCACGTCGGTGTGGATCATGTTCACCATCCACTGTGAAAATTCCTGTGCCCGCCAGACCCGGCGCAGGCAGTCCTCCGAGTAGGTCTTGAGACCGGTCTCCGATCCGGTGGCGTAGAAGTCCATCAGTGCACGTCCGAACGTCGCGGCGTCGTTCAGCGCGAGGTTCATGCCCTTGGCGCCGACCGGGGTGATGATGTGGGCTGCGTCACCCAGCAGGTACAGCCGGCCGTACGACATCGGTTCCACCACGTGGCTGCGCATGTCGAGCACGCGCTTTTCGATGATCTTCCCCTCGGTCAGCGTCCACGAGGAGTCGTGCAGTGCGAAACGTTTGTGCAGTGCTTCCCACACCTGTTCGTCGGACCAATCCGACGCTTTTGTTCCGACCGGCACCTGCAAGTAGAAGCGGGAAATTGTGGGGGACCGCAACATGTGTCCGGCGAAACCGTCCTCGTGCAGCGCGTAAATGGTGGCTTTAGTCGACGGAGGGGCTTCCGCGAGAATTGTCAGCCATTCGATTCCGTGGTGATGTGCGAATTCCGACAGCACTCCGTCTGGAATGGACGGACGGCAAACCCCGTGAAAGCCGTCACATCCTGCCACGAAGTCACATGAAACCTTTTCACGTACGCCGTCTGCGCTGGTCCAGGCCACGGACGGCGTCGACGAGGTGATGTCCCCCAACTCCACGTCGCTGACCGAGAACCGGATGTCACCACCCGCGTCCACGAATGCCGCGATGAGGTCCTTGACCACTTCCTGCTGCGGGTAGACGTAGTGCTGGCGGCCTCCGTAGAGGTTGCTGTACTCGACCTGGAACGCCTGGCCGCTCACGCGGAATTCACACGTTCCGTGACGGTCTGCTTCCATCAGCAAACGATCCGCCAGGCCGAGTGACTCCAACATGGTTACGGAGCGGTGTTCCAAGACTCCCGCCCGTGGCCGGGTTTCCACATGGGTGCGACTAGCTTTTTCGAGGACGACGCAGTCGATACCTGACTGCTGGATCAGGTTTGCCAAGGTCAGACCGGCCGGCCCAGCGCCGACGACGGTCACAGCGCGCTTCAACTGGGTTCTCCTAGCCCTAGACCTGCTGTGCTTAGATGCTCACCGCAGGTAGTGGACTGGAACCTGCTAGTGTCGGTCAACTGGGGTCTTTTGGAGCAGTATCACTACTCTGAGTGGTTGACCGTCGCGACTTTTCCCCGCAACGACGACACCGCTCCGACAGGAGAGTGCTCCCGATGACTCGAAGAGTCCGCCGTATGGCCGTCCGTGGCATCGCCCTTGCCACGATGCTCGCCACCGTGGCGAGTTGTGGACTGCTCGGCGGCAAGGAAACGCCGGCTCCCGCCACCAACAACGGCCCGGTCGAGAAGGCGAAGATCACCCTGGGGGTTCTGCCGATCCTCGACGTGGCCTCGGTCCACGTGGCGATCAAGCAGGGCTTTTTCAAGGAAGAGGGGCTCGAGGTCGAGCTCAAGACGATCCAGGGTGGTGCTCAGGCGATCCCCGGCCTGATCAACAAAGAGCTGGACATGACGTTCGGCAACTGGGTCTCGTTCTTCGCCGCCCAGTCGAAGGACGCGGCGAAGGCGGTCGACGGCATCAAGCTCATCGCCGATGGCTACCAGGCGAAACCCGACATGTTCCTGATCTTGGCCGCCGGTGACTCCGCGATCAAGAGCGCCAAGGACCTGGCGGGCAAGACCATTGCGATCAACACGTTCCGGAACATCGCCGAGCTGACCGCCAAGGCGACCCTCGAGGCGGCCAACGTCGACCCGAAGTCGGTGACGTTCAAGGAGATGCCGTTCCCGGACATGCAGGCGGCGGTCCAGAACAAGACCGTTGACGCGGCCTTCATGGTCGAGCCGTTCATCACCCGCGCCCAGCGCGCCGCCGGTCAGATCAAGATCCTCGACGCGGCGTCCGGCCCGACGGACAACATCCCGATCGCCGGCTACGCGACCAGTGGCGACTTCGCCAAGAACAACCCCAGGACGGTGGCCGCCTTCCAGCGCGCGATCGCCAAGGGCCAGGCCGCTGCCGCCGACCGTCCCACGGTCGAGCCGCTGCTCGTCGACTACGCCAAGGTCGACAAGGAAACCGCAGGTCTCGTCCACTTCGGTGCGTTCCCGACCACGCTCGA
The DNA here is from genome assembly GCF_000974445.1 of Lentzea aerocolonigenes. Lineage (GTDB taxonomy): Bacteria > Actinomycetota > Actinomycetes > Mycobacteriales > Pseudonocardiaceae > Lentzea > Lentzea aerocolonigenes. Next base: position 125,589 of record NZ_BBOJ01000023.1, on the reverse strand, counting down.
CGCGACCCGTCTGCAGCGCGTCGTGCAGCTGATGCGGCAGTACCAGCTGCTGGACAAGGACCTCGACGTCAAGCCGATGCTCGTCCAGCCCTCCGGAAGTTGACGAACAGCGCGGGTGACTGTGATCGAGTCGTGATCGCGATCACCCGCGCTCAACGTTTCCACCAGATGAATTATCGCTTTGGGGCCGTTTAGCCGCCCACTTCAAAGTTGTTGATTCTCGAACCAGCTGTTTTGTCGTCCAAACGGCGGTATGAGAACCGGGTGTTTTACTCCAAGATCCACCAGGTTTGCTGCTATTAAACGGGGCGGGGAGTGTTGACGGTGCGCGGTCGTGAGGACCAGCGAGGCATCGACCGGTTCCGCCTACGCAACTGGCGGTTGCGGAGCAAGCTCGCGGTGGTGTTGCTAGTTCCGGCTCTGAGCACCGCGACTCTCGCGGGCCTGCGCCTGAACACTCAGCTCGACGACGTGGAGCTGTTCGGCACCGTCCAGCGTGAACTTGCCGTGAGCCACCAGGCTGCGAAGGTGGAGAACGCGCTCCAGGTCGAGCGCGACTGGGCCGTGCAGTGTGTTGCCGCCGGAAGGCAGAACGCGTGCCCCGAGCACGCCGCCCGCACCGGTGCCACTGACACGGAACTGGGCAAATACCGGGATGCGACGAGCACGGTCCTGAGCGGGCCGCTGCAGGAAGCGTTCACGAAGTCGCTGCAGTCGCTCGAAGGTCTGGCGAGCCTGCGCGTCACGTTGCTGAGCACGAAGTACCCCGACCTCGCCGTGGTCGGTGCGTACAACCAGATCATCGCCTCGCTCGGCCAGGTGCACCGCGCCGCGATCTCCAGCCTGAGCGAGGCGCAGATCGTGCCGTTGGCCGCCGCCGCGCAGGCGCTGTACAGCGCGCAGGAGCAGATCGGCCAGCAGAACTCGATCCTGACCTCCACCGCGCTGCGCAAGGGCTTCGCGCCCGGTGCCGCGGACGACCTGCGGGCCGCGCAGTCCCGGCTCGACGCGGCCTTCAACGAGTTCAACGACGTGGCCTCGCCGCAGAACCGGCAGAAGTTCCAGGACGTCGTGTCCGGTTCGTCGGTGGACGGCCGCAACCGGCTGATCAAGCTCGCGCTCGCGCAGGACGCCGACGGCAAGCCGGTGTCCATCACGGACGCCGACGTGCTCAAGATCGGTGAGGACACCGCGAACCTGGTTCGCGAGGTCGCGACCGACCTGGAGGGCCAGGCCGACTCGACGACCACGCGTCTCGCGAGTGAGGCCCGCGGGGCCGCGTGGCGTGACGCCGCACTGGTCGCGATCTCGCTGCTGATCGCGTTCGGTCTGATGGCGATGGTCGCGCAGTCGATGCTGCGGCCGCTGCGCCTCCTCCGCCGCAGCGCCCTCGACGTCGCCCGCAACCAGCTGCCGGAAGCGATTCGCCGCATTCGTTCGCACCGCGAGCCGGAGCGGGCCGCGGAAGAGGCGATCGTCCCGGTGCCGATCCACACGACCGAGGAGGTCGGTCAGGTCGCGCGGGCGTTCGACCTCGTGCAACGCGAAGCCGTCCGCCTCGCCGTCGAGCAGGTGGCCCTGCGCGCGAACGTCAACGACATGTTCATCAACCTGTCGCGGCGCTCGCAGGCGTTGGTGGAACGCCAGATCAGCGTGATCGACCGGCTGGAGCAGAACGAGCAGGACCCCGACCACCTGGCGTCGCTGTTCGAGCTCGACCACCTCGCGACGCAGATGCGCCGCAACAGCGAGAACCTGCTGGTGCTCTCCGGTACCACGGTCAACCGCCGCGTCACCCGCCCGGTCGCGATCGCCGAGGTGCTCGGCGCCGCGGTGTCCGAGGTCGAGAAGTACGCGCGGGTCCAGATCGCGCCGACGCCGGACCTGATGGTGCAGGGCCGCGTGGTCAACGACCTCGCGCACCTCGTCGCCGAGCTGCTCGACAACGCGACCGCCTTCTCCAAGCCGACCACCAAGGTCACCGTGCGCACGATCGAGACCCGCAAGGGCGAGATCGCGATCCGCATCCACGACCGCGGCGTCGGCATGCAGGAGAACGACGTCGTCGAGGCCAACGCGAAGCTCGCCGAGCCGCCGGAGGTCGACGTCTCGGTCGCCCGCGAGATGGGCCTGTACGTGGTCGGCCAGCTGGCGAAGCGCCACGAGATCCGCGTGACGCTCGCGAACAACGACGACATCGAGGGCGGTGTCACCGCCCAGGTCGTGCTGCCGATCTCGTTGCTGCACAAGGGCGCGGTGCCCGCACTGCCGCTGCCGCCGGTCGCGGCGCCCACCACCACCGAGTCGACCGCCGAGGGCCTCGCCGGTGTTCCGAAGTGGACGCCGGAACACCCGGTCGTCGTGCCGGCACCGGCCACCGCGGACGAACCGTCCGGCAGGCACCGCATCGAGCAGACGTCGGCGGACGGCCTGTTCACCGCGCGGATCGAGGCGACCGAGGAGTCCGCTGAGGACGGTTACTCCTACGAGCCGCCGATCGAGCGCCCCGCCGAGCCCGCCACCGAGATCTTCCCGGCGATCGTCGACGAGCCGGAGATCTCTTCCGACGCGCTGTCGCGGTGGTTCCAGACCCCCGCGGTCGCCGAACCCGTCAGGGCACCATCCACGAAGGACGTTCCGTCAGCGGAGCCGGAACGTGCCGAGGAAGAAGACGCGGAACCCGCCACCGTGAACGGTCTGCCCAAGCGGCAGCGGTCGGCGGAGCCCACCGTGAAGACCGAGGCACCAACGGCGGTGCCACGCGCGGTCGCCGACTTCGCCGAGTCGGACTGGGGAACGGCGGACGAGGGCTGGCGTGCCGCCGGCGCCCTCGGCACCGGCGACACCGCGCAGACGACGGAGAACGGCCTGCCCAAGCGCGTCCCCAAGGCGCGCCTGGTACCGGGTTCACTGCCGAAACCGTCGTCACCGGCACCGCAGCTGGCGACCGTGAGCACCCCCGGCCGGTCCGCGGACCGGTTGCGTCAGCGGTTCGCCACGTACCAGAAGGGTGTCCAGATGGGCCGTGAGTCGCTCTTCGACTCGGCCGTCGGAGGCATCCCCGTGATCGCAGAAAGGGAACACCAGTGACCACCGCGACTGAGGAACTGGACAACTTCAGCTGGCTGGTCGAGGACTTCGTCAGCAGGGTCGCCGGTGTCGCGCACGCGATCGTCGTCTCGGCGGACGGCCTGCTGCTCGCTTCGTCGGACCGCCTGCCGCACGACCGCGCCGAACAGCTCGCCGCCGTGTCCTCGGGTCTGGTCTCGCTGAACCTCGGCGCGGCGCGCTGTTTCGAGGCGGGTGAGGTGAAACAGACCGTCGTCGAGATGGAACGGGGCTATCTTTTCCTGATGTCCATCAGCGACGGGTCCTGCCTCGCCGTGCTCGCCGCACCCAACTGCGACATCGGCCTCATCGGTTACGCGATGACCCGGCTGGTGGAGCGGGTCGGTCTTCAGCTCACGCCGGAGATCCGTGCCCAGCTGCACGTTTCCATGAGAGCCTGAGTAGAGAGAAGTTCCCATGAGCAACGGTGCTCCGGGTCGTCCGGGGTCACCTGGGGTCGACCTGAACGCGATGTCGGCGAAGATCGTCGTCGCGGGCGGGTTCGGTGTCGGCAAGACGACGTTCGTCGGCTCGGTCTCCGAGATCACCCCGCTGACCACCGAGGCCGTGATGACCCAGGCATCGGTCGGAGTCGACGACCTGTCCGCGGTGCCAGACAAGGTAACCACGACGGTGGCCATGGACTTCGGTCGCGTGTCGCTGGACAAGGACCTGATCCTGTACCTGTTCGGCACACCGGGACAGCACCGGTTCTGGTTCATGTGGGACGACCTGGTCCGCGGTGCGATCGGTGCCGTCGTCCTGGTCGACACGCGCCGGATCGACGAGGCGTTCGCGCCCATCGACTTCTTCGAGGACCGCGACCTGCCGTACGTGATCGCGGTGAACTGCTTCGACGGCCTGATGCACCACCGGGCCGAGGAGGTGCGGGACGCGCTGACGATTCCGTCTTCGGTGCCGATAATTCCTTGCGACGCGCGGAACCGGCAGTCGACGAAGCAGATCCTCATCGCGCTGGTGGAGCACGCGCTGCGCCAGCCTTCGTTCGCCTGATTCGCTGCACTCGTTGACGCCCTTCGGTCCATCAGATCCGGAGGGCGTCAACAGTTATTCCTCCGACTGGCGGCCACCTGTTCGTGGCGCCGCGCGGCGAGAACATCACTAGTAGGTCGTGTTTCCGCTAGCCGCAAGGCGTGCACCGCCCCCGCGACCCCGGGAACACCTACGAACGCACTGAACCGCGCCGTGCTTTTGACACTTGACTCTTCTTGTGCGCCAACGCCGCGCCGATACAGTCGGGGAGCAATTACCCTGCATTGCGAGGAGATTCCTGTGTTCCTGCGCAAAACAATTGCTGTGCTGGCCAGCGCCGCCGCCCTGTCTCTCGGCGTCGTGGGCACCGCACAAGCAGCTCGCACCATCACCTACGACTCCACGGGTGCGGCTCTGTACGAGTCGGACATCACGGAGGCCGTGAAGGTCTGGAACGCCAGCGTGAAGAACGTCCAGATCAAGAAGGCCGCCGCGGGGACGCGTGCGAACTTCACCATCGTGTCCGACCCCGGCTGGCCGCGGGCTCAGCCGACCACGCTCGGCAACGGCAAGATCTGGATGGGCAAGCAGGCGGTCGACCAGGGCTACAACAAGATCCGCATCGCCGCCCACGAGATCGGGCACATCCTGGGTCTGCCGGACATCAAGCCGGGGCCGTGCTCCAGCCTGATGTCGGGCTCCACCGGCGGTGTCCCGTGCACCAACCCGAACCCGAACGCGGCGGAGAAGTCCCGTGTCGAGCGGAACTTCGCCGGCACCGCCAAGGCCGACCTCACCTCGGTCGAGGACGCTGCCTGATGTGACACCGGTGGGTCTCCCGTGCTACGGCGGGAGGCCCACCGTCAGGTCCACGCCCAGAGCCTCGAGCTCGTCCGGATCGCCCGGCCCGCCGATCACGTGCACGCCGGCCGACCGCAGCAGCGGCACCAGCAGCGCCATTCCCCGCCGTGCCAGCCGTTCCGACGGCGGCCGTGCGAGCCGGACGCCCCACACCGGACTGCGATCCACAGTGGACAGACCGCCGAACCCGCCGCCGAACTCGTGCAGCAGGACGTGGACGCCCATGTCGTGCAGGACCTCCAGGTTCTCCTCGCCGTCCGGCATCGAGCGCACGTCCAGCGCCAGGAACAGCGACGAGGCGGGGAAGTCCGCGGCCCGCAACGTGGTGCGCACGTGCGTTGCCAGGTCGGGGTGCCGCGACTGGTCCCTGGACAGCCGCACCAGCACCGGCTCGCCGCGGGAGCAGGCGTCGGTCAGCACCATCTGCCCGACGCGAGCCGCCAGGCCCAGCGTGTCCGCGTAGGCCACCACCGCGTCGTGCCGGGAAGCGCCCCACCGCAGCGAGGCCTCCAGGAACGCCGTCGAGCCCGAGACCCACGACACCGGCGAGTACTCCACGGAGATCTCGCCGTTCTCGAAGGCACCGGGCATCGCCGCGATGCGGGCGAACCTCTCCCGGTCGGCGAGGTCCGCCTCGTGGTCGTAGATCGCCCACTGCCTCTTGCCGCCCTTCTCCGCCCGCCGCAACGTCGAGTGCGCCCGCCGCAGCACCGCGGTCGGGTCCGCGCCGGGGCCCTGCGCGTGCACGAAACCGATCGACGTCGACACCGCGACGCCCGCGCCCTCCAGGTACACCGGTTCCGACAGCTCGTCGTCGATCATCGCCGCCAGCGCCGCGACGTCCGGTGTGCCGCGGATCAGCACCACGAACTCGTCGCCGCCGACCCGCGCCACCACCGCGTCCGGCAGCACGACCCGCAGCCGGCGCGCGACCTCGACCAGCACGGCGTCGCCCGCCACGTACCCGAGGCCGTCGTTGACGATCGTCAGGCTGTCCACGTCCAGGTAGCCCAGCGTGTGCGGCTCGCCGGTCGCGAGCGCCGACTCCAGCTTGTCCGTGAACGACGCGCGGTTCGGCAGCCCGGTCAGCAGGTCGGTCAGCGACTGGTGCCGCAGCCACTCCTGGAGCATCCGCTGCTCGGTCACGTCCTCGATCAGGGCGACGTGGAACTTCGGCAGGCCGTCCGACCCGCGCAGCACGGACAGCACGACGTTCGCCCACACGGAGTCGCCGTTGTTGCGCGTCAGCTCCCACTCGCGCCGGTCGGTGTCCACAGAGGACGCGATCATCCGCGCGCACGCCGAGGCCAGCGCCACCGCGTCGGCGTCGGCGAACAGCTCCTTGGGCATCTCCTCGTGGCCGAGGATGCCCGCCAGGGCCTCGTTCGCCTCGACGACACAGCCCTGCAGGTCGAAGATCGCGATGCCCACCGCCGTCGTCGCGAAGACCTGGGCGAACCGGGCCTCGCTGTCGTGCAGGTCGCGCTGCGCGTCCTCGACGGTCTTCAGCAGCGAGTTCTTGACCTTCTCCTGCTCGGTGAACAACTGGTCGCGCGTCGCCCGCACGTAACCGGACGCCAGCGCGCCGAGCACCTCGGCCGGGAACTGCCCGGACAGCACCTCCAGTGTGCGCCGCAACGAGTCCGGGCCGGTGAAACGCTTGCGCACCAACCACTGCCCGACGACGTGGGCGTCCTGCCCAGCACGCAGCCGGACGGCGTGTTCCTCGAGGTGCTGCGTCAGCTTCCGCCGCGACATCGGCGAGTACGCGCTCTCGATCAGAACGGCCGCCCACCGCTGTGCGAGGGGCGAGGTGGCCATCAGGGTTTGCGGCCGACCGCGGCGTAGATGTTGGCCTTCGACGGGTCCGTGCCGACGTCCTCCGGCGTCTCCGGCCGCCACTCGGGCGTGAACACGATGCCGGGCTCCACGATCTCCAGGCCCGCCAGCATGTCCGTCACCCGGGCGCGCGTGCGCGGGGTGATCGGCTCGGCGGTGCGCGCGAAGATCTCCCTGCCGGCCGCCATGGCCGCGGGCATGCTGTCGGCGGTGAAGTGCGACAGCGCCAGGTACGAACCGGACGAGAGCGAATCCGCGTATCGGGACAGCACACCCCATGGATCGTCCGAATCCGGGATGAACTGAAGGACTCCGACGACGAGAAGCCCGATCGGCTGCGAGAAGTCGAGGATCTCCCTGGCCTGCGCCACGACCTTCTCCGGCTCGCGCAGGTCGGCCAGCACCGCCGTCACGTTCGGCTCGTCCGCCAGCATCAGCTCGGCGTGCGTGATCGCGACCGGTTCGAAGTCGACGTACACGACCTTCGAGTCGGGTGCGACCTCGTGCGCCACCTCGTGCACGTTGCCGACCGTCGGAATGCCCGACCCGAGGTCGAGGAACTGCCGGACGCCGAGAGCCACCAGTTCCAGGACGACGCGCCGGAGGTAGGCGCGGTTGCGGCGCGCCATGTCCCGCACCGGCAGCACCCTGATCAATGCCTCTGCCGTCTCGCGGTCCGCTTCGAAGTTGTGTCCGCCGCCCAGCAGGTAGTCGTAGATCCGGGCGGAACTCGGAACGTCGACGTTGACGCCTTCCGGAACCCAGCTGACTCGATCGACCACAGCCGCACACCTCTCGAGATGCGAATTCTGAGCGTCGACAACCCTACTGGCCGCAGATGTGGGCCGAACGAATGAATTGCACCATCACTCGAATGGTGCTCAGAGGATGAACCAATCGGTGCAACCGCCGGTGAACCGGAACTTGACCGGTCCACGCGGTGCCGCGCCCATCACGAACGTGCCCAGTTCGTCGACGGCCGCGGTTTCGTGGTCCCCGTCCGGGGTCACCAGCGTCACCGTTCCGGACGCGGGCATCAGCTGGCCGGTGATCCCCGCGGCCGACACCTCGACCTGCAGCATCACGCCGTCCGCGTCGAACACGAGCTGCCGCGCCGTCGCCGTCGACCGCGCACGGGCGAACAGCGTGTCGTCCAGCACGGAGTCGTACGACGTGATCAGCAGCAGCTCCTCGTCGATGTTCCGCCAGGTGAACGCGGCCTTCGCGGCCTCGACGAACTCCGGCGGTACTTCTTCGGAAGGTGTGCTCAACGCGTCGCGCAAGGCGTCGAGCAGTACCTCGTCACTGTCCCAGTCGTGCCGCACCCAGCACACCTCCTCTCGTCGCCGGCGATCCCAGGAACGCTGAGAGCGCAGGGGTTTTCCGCAACTTCTCCAGGCAGCGGATCCGCGTCGGGCCGATGCTGCCGACCGGCATCGCGAGCTCTTCGCTCACGACCTGGTAGCTCGGCGGCGGATCGGTCATCAGCTTCGTCAGCAACCGTTTGCACTGGTCGGTGAGCTCCGCGAACCCGTCCCGCAACGCCTGCCGCCGCTCCACGGCCAACAGGTCCGCCTCCACGTCCGCGTCCACCTGCTTCGACTCCAGCGCGTCGGACTCGGACAGCGGGTCGTACAGGTGCGTCCGCTGCTGCACGCGCAGCACGCGCAGGCACTCGTTGCGGGTGGTCGTCATGATCCAGCCCGGCAACGCCTCCGGCTCCCGCAGGCGTCCGATCTGCTCCACGAGCCGCAGCCACAGCGTCTGGTTCACGTCGGCGGCGTCCGCCGGGCGCAGCCGGTGCTTGTAGATCACCGACACCACCAGGGGCGTGTAACGGTCCACGATCTCGTTCCACGCCGACTGGTCGCCCTCGGCCGCCGCGCTCACGAGCGCGGCGATCGGGGAGGCTGAGCTCACGTCGACTCCTTGCGGTCACAACTGGCGGAGGCCGGGGTTGCCTCCCAGATACAACTATTTGACAAAAACTCCGTAGCCGGGTGCGAACTCCGCGCCGCTCAACAGTTTGTCACGCGCCTGAGCTGCGGTGATGCCGTCAGCGGCCATCGTGGCGGCGATCCGTCCGGTGACCAGGGGAGCGGCGAACGAGGTGCCGTACCAGTACGCCCACAGCGCGAACGGCGTCGCGGAGGCCTCGCCCGGCAGCTGCCACTCGCCCTTGAGGTACGTCGACGCCCGGTTGCCGATCGCGCACGCGTCGACCCAGTGGCCCCAGTTCGAGTAGAACGCGGGCACGAGGGAACCGTCCCGCTTCTGCTCGGCCGCGGCGACGGCGGTGACCCCGCACAGCGCGGCGGGCCAGCTCGGCCGCTGCGTGCCCTGGTTGCCGGCCGAGGCGACCACGACGATGTCGTCCGGCAGCGCCTCGATCGTGCGCCGCAACGGCTCGGACGCCACGTCGTCCTCGGTGAAGCAGCCCAGCGACAGGTTCAGCACGCTGATCTTCTTCTGGCCCAGCTCGGTGATCTTGCGGCAGAGCCGTTCCTCGTCGCCGAAGCCGTTGTGGTCGAGCGCGATCTCCGGGTCGAACGTGACGCCGGGTGCGGCGTTCTGGATGACACCCGCGACGAACGTGCCGTGGCCGCCCTGCAACGCGAAGAAGTCGCCGCTGCTGTAGGCGGGGTCGACGTCGTCGGCCTCCTTGGCGTAGCGCTCGGCGAACCAGCCGGAGTGGTCGCTGTCGGCGCCGGAGGAGATGCCGGTGTCGATGATGCCGACCCTGATGTCCCGCAGGCTCCCGTCCGCCTTGGGCGCGGGGAGCGGCTCGGCGGGGTAGGGCCGGTCGCCGGGGTTGCCCATGATGAGGCCGCCGTGGCCGACGATCACGTGGTGCGGCTGGACCAGCGGCATCCGCTGGTTCGGCCAGTTCCGCTGGTCGCGCAACAGGCGAACAATCCGCGGAATGTCCTCCGCGTTGTTCGGCAACGTCAATCGCGCCAGTCCGGCCAAACCCTCGCCGGGTCGCGCGATGATGTTGTTTTCCCGGAGCTTTTCGACGACCCGTTGTTGATCCTCGACGGCGACGAGCAGCTGGCCGGGTCGATAAAGGAATTCACGCCCGCGTTCGGCGTGGAAGCTGATGTTCTTGTCCTCGGCGATGAGCTGCAGAAAAGCTCTTTGGTAAAGCTCCGCGCTTTCTGGCGTTTTCGACACCACGGCCTCACTAAAGCAGCGTTGACGGGCACCCCGACCGAGCTTGATCAAGCTACCACAGCCGATAAAGTGATGCCGTGACGGACTTTTCTGCGGAGGACGCGCTGGAGGCCAGGCAGCGCAACCCGCGTGCGGCCGTGGAGATGGCCCGCGCGGTGCTCCGCACGACGGAAGATCGGGCGGAATGGTCGATCGCCGAACGCGCGATCGGCCTCGCGTTGCGGGAGATGCACGACTTCCCCGGCGCGGCGCGGCACCTGCGCCGGTCGATCAGGATCGCCTCCGCCGCCGGGTTGCCCCGGTTGTCCGCTCTGGCGCAGATGAGTCTCGCGTGGGTGCTCGTCTACACGGGCAAGCACCGGGCCGCGCTGAAGGCTCTGGACGACGCGATGCCGGAGCTGACCGGTGCCGACGCGGTCGCCGCCCTGATGCAACGCGGTGTCGTCTTCCACTACCTGACCCGCCACGACGACGCGGAGCGCGACTACACCGCGGCCATCGCCGGTGCTCGCCGCGTTGGCGACCAACTGGTCGAGGCGCGCGCTCTGAACAACCGCGGCCTCGTGCGCGCGTACGTGGGCAACATGCGTGAGGCTTCGGCGGACTTCTCGCTGGCCGCGTCCCTGCTCGGGGAGCTCGGCCAGGAGCTCGGGGTCGCCGACGTGCACTGGAACGCCGGCATCATGGCGACCCGCGGTGGTGACGTGCCCGCCGCGCTGACGTTGTTCGACAAGGCGGAGGAGGTCCACCGCCGGCTCGACGTGATGCGCCCGGTGCTGCTGGTGAACCGGCTGGAGCTGCTCGTCTCGGTGCCACTGCTGGACGAGGCGCGCGCCGCGGCCGACCGGGCGATCACCGAGCTGAAGGCGCTGAAGAACCCGCTGGGCGTGTCCGAGGCGCTGTACTTCCGCGCCAGGATCGCGCTGCTGGACGACGATCCCGCCGCGGCGCAGGGCTTCGCGGCCGAGGCGCGGCGCCGGTTCCGCCGCGAGCAGCGCCTGCTGTGGGCGGCCGGTGCGCGGTACCTCGAACTGCACGCCGCCGTGCTGCGCGGCGACCGCACCCGGCCGTTGCGGCTGGCGCTGTCGCGGGTCGCCGCGGAACTGGACGCGATGGACTGGCGGCTGCCCGCGCTGGAGGCCCGCATCGACGCCGGTCTGGTCGCCGCCGACCTCGGTCACCGCGCTCGTGCCGTTGAGGAGTTCGGTCTCGCGGCCGCCGCGAGGCTGCGCGGACCGGCCGGGCTGCGCGTGCGCGGCTGGTACGCGGAGGCGTTGCGGCGCAAGCTTTCCGGTGACGTTCGCGGCACCTCGTCGGCGCTGCGTCGCGGCATCTCGCTGCTGGACGAGTACCGGGTGTCGCTGGGTGCGGCCGAGCTGCGGGCGTCGACCGGTGTGCAAGGCCAGGCCCTCGCGCTGGAGGGGCTGCGGCTCGCCGTCGCGTCCGGGAACGCCGCTCGCGTGCTGTCGTGGACCGAGAGCTGGCGAGCGGGCGCGTTGCGGATGAAGTCCGTGTCACCGCCCGACGATCCGCGCCTCGAAGACGCCCTGGCATCGTTGCGCGCGGTGGCCGCGGACGTGGAATCCGCAGTGCTGGCAGGGAAACCAGCCGGTGCGCTGCGCGGCAAGCTGGTCCGCGCCGAGCAACGCGTCCGCGACCTCACCCGGCAGATGTCCGGCGGGGGAGCGGTGTTCAAACCGCCGTCGGTCGGGTCGCTGTTCGCTGCCCTGGGAAGTGCCGCGCTGATCGAGTTCGTCGAGTACGACGGCGTGCTGATGGCGGTCGTGCTGGCCGGCGGCCGCTCTTCTCTGCACTCGCTCGGCCCGGTGGAGGGCGTGGTCCGCGAGATCCGGTTGCTGCGCTTCGCCCTGCACCGCCTGGTGACGCTGCCACCGCAGCTGCCGAACCTCGCCGTGGCGCGATCTTCCGCCGCGCACGCCGCTTCGCTTCTGGCGCAACGTTTGCTGGCGCCGTTGGCCGCGCGGGTCGACGGGCGTCCGTTGGTCGTGGTGCCGACGGGCGCGCTGAACGGTTTGCCGTGGGCGGTGCTGGACCGCCAGGTGACCGTCGCCCCGTCCGCGTCCGTCTGGCTGCGCGCCACGTCGGTCCCCGACGCGCCGGGCGAGGCGGTGCTCGCCGCCGGACCGCGGATGGCCGCGGCGCCCGCCGAGATCAAGGCCATCAGCAGACACGTGCCGGGCCGCGTGCTCGTCGACGCGGAGGCGACCGTGAGCGCGGTGGCGTCCGCAATGGACGGTGCCGCTCTCGCGCACATCGCCGCGCACGGCTCGTTCCGCGTCGACAACCCGCTGTTCAGCGCCCTGGAACTGGCGGACGGCCCGCTGACCGTCTACGACATCGAGCGGTTGCGGCAGCCTCCCACGCGGGTGGTGCTGTCAGCTTGTGACACCGGGCAGTCCGCGGTGCGTCCCGGCGATGAGCTGATGGGGTTCACGGCCGCGTTGCTGGGCTTGGGGACTCGGACGTTGATCGCACCTGTCGTGCCGGTGCCGACGGACGGCACGGCGCCGGTGATGGTGGAGCTGCACCAGAAGCTGGCCGCCGGGATGGCGCCCGCCGAGGCTCTTGCCGCCGTGCAACGGGCGGCCACCGACGACGCGGCCTACGCGGCCGCCGTCGGGTTCGTGTGCTTCGGCGCTGGCTAGCGCCTGTATCGAAGGCGCTACTTCGGTGGCGGCGTGCCGTACAGCTGCAGCGCGCTCTGACCGGAGCAGCCGTACTCGCCGGGCTGGGTCTGCACGCGCGGCGGGTACCACGCCGCGACGGTTCCGTCGGCGAGCCGCACGCCGGTGAGGCACGAACCGCCGCCGCTGGCGACGATGCCGATCGCGCCGTTCTCGACGACGGCGTCGAGGCGCGGCTCGGCCCACGGCAGCTTGGTTCGCTCGTCGACCGGCATCGGCGGCAGCTTCGCGCGCAACGCGGCGAGCACGTCGTCCTTCGTGGTGGTGGGCGGCAGCTCTCCGAGGATCGTCTTGAAGGCTTCGGGGTACGTGGTCGGGACGCCCTTGAGCTGGACGGGTGGCGGGGTGATCGGCCTGGCGTCCTGGGGACAGCGGATGCGGTCGGGACCGCCCTTCGTGACGCCGTAGTAGGTGAAGTCGGCGCGGTAGCAGGCGGTCACCGGGTTCCGCTCCCAGAACCGGAAGGACGGCGGGTCCTCCGACGTGCCGGGGTCGTACACGCGGAACAGCAGGGTCACGCGGACCTTCTCCGGGTCGTTCGCCGGGCTGTCCGTGATGCCGATGACCGCGAAGTACTTCGGGTCGGTGTTGCCGACCAGCGCGGAGCGGGCGTACGCGTTGCCGTCCGCGCCGACCGGGTAGGCGATGCGGTCCGCGACCTGGCGGGCCTTCTCGTCGGTGGCGCTGTTGCCGTCGGGTCTCGTCACGGCGTACATGGCCCAGCCGAGTGCGGTCATCACCAGCAGCAGAAGTGCTGTCCCCCAGGACTTCATGGCCCCGACGGTAGCGCTGCGGGGAGCGTGGGCGCGCGAGTAGTTGTACTCAGGTCATTCCAGAACGACAGCGTTTCGCTTATGTTGCTCGGCATGGCAACGAGGTCGTGGTGGGGCTGGGGCAACGTCGAGGACGCCGTCACCCCCGAGGAACGCCGTGCGCTGGCCGACCGGGTCCGGGCGGTGTTGCCGGGCGCGGACCTGACGTTCCACGCTCCACCGGACCCGAAGTCGCTGGACGTGCCCGCCCCGCGGATCCAGCCGCCGGGCGAGGTGTACTCGACCGACGTTGTCGACCGGCTCACACACGCCCGCGGCCAGGCCTACCGCGACGTCACCCGCAACCTCGCCGGGGACGTCGGCCCGCTGCCGGACGCCGTCGCCCGCCCGCGCACCGAGCAGGACGTCGTCGACGTGCTCGACTGGTGCGGGTCGAACGACGTCGCCGTGATCCCGTTCGGTGGTGGCACTTCCGTCGTCGGTGGTGTTGAGCCGCGCGAGCTGGACCGGGTGGTGACCCTGGATCTGGGTGCGCTGGACCGGGTGCTGGAGGTCGACCCGACGAGCCGGGCTGCCCGGATCCAGGCGGGCGTGCTGGGGCCGTCGTTGGAGGCGCAGCTCAAGGAGCACGGGTTGACGCTGCGGCACTTCCCGCAGTCGTTCGAGTTCTCGACCCTCGGCGGCTGGCTCGCGACCCGCGCCGGCGGCCACTACGCCACGCTCTACACGCACATCGACGACCTGACCGAGTCGCTCAGGGTCGTGACGCCACAGGGGGTCAGCGAGTCGCGGCGGTTGCCCGGTTCGGGCGCGGGACCGTCACCGGACCGGCTGTTCCTGGGCTCGGAAGGCGCTCTGGGCGTGATCACCGAGGCGTGGATGCGCCTGCAGTCCCCGCCGCTGCACCGAGCGGGTGCGTCGGTGCGGTTCGCGTCCTGGGACCGTGCCGTGGACGCGACCCGGGCGATCGCGCAGTCCGGGCTGCACCCGGCGAACTGCCGTCTGCTGGACCCGGCGGAGGCGTTCCTCAACGCCGGGTCGTCCCAGGCAGTACTGGTGCTGGCCTTCGAGTCCGCGTCGCACCCGGTCGACGGGTTGCTGGCGCAGGCGCTGGAGCTGTGCGGTGACGGGGAGGTCGTCGAGGGGGCGGCGCAGCAGTGGCGGAAGTCGTTCCTGCGCATGCCCTACCAACGCGACGCCATGGCCCAGCACGCGATGATCACCGAGACGTTCGAGACGGCCTGCACCTGGGACAGGTTCGCCGACCTGCACGCGGCCGTGGTGGAGGCCGGGACCGCGGCGTTGCGCGAGGTCTGCGGGATCGGCATCGTCACGTGCCGCTTCACCCACGTCTACCCGGACGGCCCCGCGCCGTACTACGGCATCTACGCGCCGGGCCGGTGGGGCAGCCTGACCTCGCAGTGGGACGAGATCAAGGCCGCCGTGTCGGAGGCGTTGCTGGCGGCGGGCGGCACCATCACCCACCACCACGCCGTCGGCCGCGACCACATGCCCTGGTACACGCGGCAACGTCCGGACGTCTTCGCCGCGGCCCTGTCCGGAGCCAAGGCCGCGCTGGACCCCGCCGGGTTGCTGAACCCCGGCGTCCTCACCACACGATCGACCGCAGGATCAGCGCCGCGATGAACACCACCGTGAACGCCAGGTCCAGCCCGAACCCGCCGAACCGCACCGGCGGCAACACCCGGCGCACCGGCGCCAGCACCGGCTCGGTCACGCCGTGCGTCACGCGGCGCACCTTCCACACCCAGTCACCGCGCGCCTGGAACGTGACCGCCCAGTCCACGATCATCCGCCCGATCATCACCAGGATGAACAGCGTCAAGAGCCAGCCGAGCACAAAGCCGACCAAGCCGAACAAGATGGCCTCCTCGAATGTCCTGTATGTCCATGAAGCCACACGAATCTGAGAGGCGCCTGGCAACTCGCTGAGACAGTATTCAGCGTGTGGCGTACGACGAGGGCCTGGCACACCGCCTGGGCGAGGCGCTGGGCGCACTGCCCGGCATCACGGCGAAGAAGATGTTCGGCGGCATCGCGTTCCTCTGGAACGGGAACATGCTGGTGGGTGTGATCGGCGACGACCTGATCGCCCGCATCGGCCCGGACGCGCAGGAGGACGCGCTCGCCCAGCCCGGGGCGCGCGTCTTCGACTTCACGGGGCGGCCCATGAAGGGCTGGGTGATCGTGGACGGGGGCGCGGTGTCGGAGGACGACGTGCTGGAGGACTGGATCGGGCGGGCGCGCGAGTTCGTGGAAGCGTTGCCGCCGAAGTGAGCCCGGCTGACCGCGTCCGCCGAAAGGTCCAGTCGGACAGTCGTGGCGACAACCGACTTTCGGACGTGTCGAGTCACCGCCGCGCTACGTAGCGTCCGCTCTCGGATCCGAGAGGGGAACGAACGTGCGAAGAGCATTGGCGGGGGCAGCGTCACTCGCGCTCATCACGGCGGGACTCGTCACGCCCGCGGCGGCCACACCGCCCGCGCAGCCGGAGGTCCAGGAGGTGCGGCAGTCCGACGAGCAGCCGCACGAGCTGGAGCTCAAGCGCCGGGCGCTCAAGCAGCAGGCGCTCGCCGACGTGCTGACCGGTGAGGCGAAGACGGAGAAGCGCGGCAGCAGCACCGTCGCGAAGGTCGGCAAGAAGCAGAACAAGGACCAGTACGTCGAGCTGAAGCGCGAGAAGACCGACAAGATCTTCGTGATCCTCGCGGAGTTCGGCAACGAGCGGCACCCGGACTACCCGGACCGCGACACCAACCCGAACACGCCCGGCCCGCAGCGCTTCGACGGCCCGCTGCACAACCAGATCCCGGAGCCGAACCGGGCGGTCGACAACACGACGATCTGGCAGCCGGACTTCAGCCGGCAGTACTTCCAGGACCTGTACTTCTCCCGCAAGAAGGACGCGAACTCGGTCGCGAACTTCTACGACAAGCAGTCGAGCGGCAGGTACACGGTCAACGGCACCGTTACGGACTGGGTGAAGGTCCGCTACAACGAGGCCCGCTACGGCCGCAGCAACGGTTACCCGTGCGGCGACAACATCTGCAACAACTCGCGTGAGCTCATCAAGGACGCCGTCACGCAGTGGGTCGCGGACCAGAAGGCCGCGGGAAAGACCACCGAGCAGATCAAGGCGGCGCTGGCCGAGTACGACCAGTGGGACCGCTACGACTACGACGCCGACGGCGACTTCAACGAGGCCGACGGCTACATCGACCACTTCCAGATCGTGCACGCCGGTGGTGACCAGGCCGACGGCGACCCGTGGCAGGGTGAGGACGCGCTCTGGAGCCACCGCGGTTACGCGTTCAAGAACTACTCGACCGGCCCCGGCACCAACAAGCTCGGCGGCGCGCAGATCGGTGACACCGGCATCTGGGTCGGCGACTACACCGTGCAGCCCGAGAACGGCGGCGTCAGCGTCTTCGCGCACGAGTTCGGCCACGACCTCGGCCTGCCGGACCACTACGACACCGCCGGCGGTTCGAACGGCGTCAACTGGTGGTCGGTCATGGGTCAGAGCAGGACTTCCGGACCCGGAGAGGTGCCCGGCGAGCGCGCACCCGAGTTCTCCGCGTGGGACAAGCTCCAGCTCGGCTGGCTCGACTACGAGGTCGCCGTCGCGGGGCAGGAACGCGTCTTCGAGCTCGGCCCGCACGAGTACAACACCGCGAAGGCCCAGGGTCTCGTCGTCGTGCTGCCGGACATCTCCAAGTCCTTCGACTACGGCGCGCCGTTCGCGGGCAGCAAGATGTGGTGGAGCGAGAAGGGCAACGACCTCGACAACTCCATGACCGTCCCGCTCGACCTGCGCGGCAAGACGTCCGCGTCGCTCACGATGAAGGCCCGCTACGACATCGAGGCGGACTACGACTACCTCTACGTCGAAGCGGCCAACGCCGACGGCAGCTGGACCCAGCTCGACGGCGTCGCGAACGGGGCACCGTTCCAGCGCGACTCGGCCGACGCACCCGCGTTGAGCGCTTCCTCCGGTGGCCAGTGGGTGGACCTCACCGTCGACCTGAACGCCTACGCCGGCAAGAACACCAAGCTGCGCCTGGCCTACCGGACCGACGGTGCCCTTGCGCTGCAGGGCTTCTTCGCCGACCAGATCACTGTGACCGCCGACGGCGCACCGGTGCTGACCGACGGCGGCGAGACCACCGGCGTGTGGACCACCCGTGGCTTCCGCACGACCGAGGGCAAGGAGACCAAGGCGTTCGACCAGTTCTACATCGCGTCGAACCGCACCTACGAGTCGTACGGCAAGTACAACAAGACCGGCCCGTACCGCTTCAGCTTCCCGGACAAGCCGGACTTCGTGGAGCACTTCCCGTACCAGGACGGCCTGCTGGTGTCGTTGTGGAACACGAGCTTCCTCGACAACAACGTCAGGGAGCACCCCGGTGAGGGCCTGATCCTGCCGATCGACGCCAACCCGGCCCCGCTGTACAACCTGGAGGGCCAGCGCTGGTCTCCTTCGATCGGCGGCTACGACGCGCCGTTCGGGCTGCAGAAGTCGGACTCCTTCACGTTGCACGTCAACGGCAAGGCGTCCTACGTCCGCGGTGCGGCGGCCCAGCCGACGTTCGACGACACCAAGCAGTACTGGTACGCGGAACAGCCCAACGCGGGCGTGAAGCTGCCGGCGGTCGGTGTCGGCCTGAAGGTTCTCCGTCAGAGCGGCACGTCGATGACGGTGAAGTTGTTCAAGACGAAGTAGCTTGGGTCGCATGACCTCTGCTGACATGCTGGCCGTCGCCGTCGAAGAGGCGCGGATGGGACTCGCCGAGGGCGGAATCCCCATCGGCGCGGCGCTCTTCGACGGCGACGGCCGTCTGCTGGGCCGGGGCCACAACCGCCGCGTGCAGGACGGCGACGCCTCCATGCACGCGGAAACCTCGGCCTTCCGCAACGCCGGCCGTCAGCGCAGCTACCGCGGCACGACCATGGTCACGACCCTGTCGCCGTGCTGGTACTGCAGCGGCCTGGTCCGCCAGTTCGGCATCTCGAACGTGCTGATCGGCGAGGCCACCACGTTCCACGGCGGTCACGACTGGCTGGCCGAGCACGGCGTCGGCATCACGGTCGTCGACGATCCCTCGCTGATCGAGCTGATGACGACGTTCATCGCCGAACGCCCCGAGCTCTGGTACGAGGACATCGGCCAGGACTAGCGTCCAGGTGTGGCTGCTGTGCTGATCACCGGCGCGAGCGCGAACCTCGGCCTCGAGACCGCTCGTGAGCTGGTGCGCGCCGGTCACACCGTCTGGTTGGACAGCCATGACCTGGCGGCCTCCGAGATCGGCGCCCGGCCCGTGCAGCTCGACGTCACGTCCGACGAGTCCCTGGCTGCCGCGGCCGAGGCCGTGGGTGAGCTGGACGTGCTGGTCAACGCCACCGCCGACCTCGAGCAGGAGACGTTCGAGGACGACCTCGCCGGACTGGTCCGCGTGCTGCAGGCGTTCCTGCCGCTGCTGGAGCGGTCGTCCGCACCGGTCGTCGTGAACGTCGGCGGCGGCCCTGCCTCGCTGTCCGCCGCCGCAGCCAACATCGTCGCGGTGCAGTACGCCAAGGCGTTCCCGAACGTGCGGATCAACGCGGTCGAGCCGGGCGCCGCGTCCGTCGTGCGGATGGCGCAGATCGGCCAGGACGGGCCGACCGGCGGCTACTTCGACGCCGACGGCCCCCTGCCGTGGTGACTCAGGACGAGTAGCGCTCCACGGCCTCGTCCAGCGAGCGCAGGATCGTGAACACCGAGTCCAGCCCTGTCGCTTCGATCGGGCGCAACGCCGCTCTGGTCGAAGCGACCACGACGAACTCGACGCCGGTGCCGGTAGCGCGCTGCTGCCCGAGCACGAGCGCCTCCAGTCCGGCTGAGCCCAGGAACTTCACGCCGCCGAGATCGACGACGACCGCCCGGTTCGCCTCCACCACGTGACTGTCCAACGGTGTGGTCAGCTCGCCGCTGCTCGTGGTGTCGAGTTCTCCGGACACGTGCAGCACGACGACGTCGGGTGCGATCCGGTCGACGACCACGGAGGCCAGAGCTGTGGGGTCGGGCACGCTGTCTCCCTTCAGTGCGGTCAGCACCCCACGTTAACGCGGCCCTGCGAGACCAGCCAGCGACCCCTCAGCGAGGTGCGTCCGGCCCGCAGGCTCGCGTCGACGTGCTGCGTCAGGCGGGCGTGCAGTTCGTGGCACGCGGTGAAGCCGAGGCGGACGTCGTCCGGCGGGCACTGCACGGGCAGGAGCTGCGCGAACGGGTCGCCGCCGATCGTGTCCACGGCGGACAGGAACCCGACCAGAGCGCCCACCAGACGCTGGTGCAGGCCGAACAACGACAGCGCGTTCGCGAGCGCGAGGGTCGGCGCGGGCATCTCGTCGACGCTCGCGCAGACGTCGAGGTCGCGCAACGTCACGGTGAACAGCACCGAGTGCGTCCGCTCCGACCGCGCTCCGTACGCGTCGCCCTGGATGTCGCGCAGCACCGAACGCATCTCCCTGCGCGGCTGCCAGAACGCGTGGTGCCGGCGCAGCTCGGCCAGCCCGTCCTCCGAAAGCACCGCCGGTTGTGTCGTCTCACCCAGCGACCGCAGCCCTTCCTCCCAGCGCGATTCCAAAGCCGCGTGGAACTGCGCCAGTGCCGGGTGGTCCTCCCACTGCGGGTGCACGTCGTCGAACCCGCGCATCCGCAGTTCGTAGCAGATCCACAGCGACAGCTGGAGATCGTCGTCGAGACAGGTCTCCCTGGTCCCGCCGCTGACGAGCAGTGCGGGTCGCGGCGATGGTTGCGAGCGCAGCGCGGCGACCAGCGCAGCGCTCATGTGGCCGCGGGGAGCGGGGAGTCGCATCAGATGTCCTCACGCGTTCGGGCGATCAGCATGTCCACAAGGGACTCGGGGTCCGGGCAGCGTCGTTGCCGAGCGGCACCGCTGCCGTTGTGGCGCAACCAGTCGATCTGCCGCTCCACAGTAGACAGAGTGCCGCGATCGCGCAGCGCGACCGAAACGTGCTCGGCGAGCTCTTCTGCCCGGTCGAACGCGGGGGAGAGTTTTCCGGTGTGTGGATCGGCGGCCAGTCCGTCGACCCCGTCGCGCGACGCCCGCCAATATGCCGCTCGCAGCACGGAGTCGTCCACCCGCTGTTCGGAGGGTTCCGATACGACGAGGGCTCGGATCAGTTCGGCGAGAACGACCACTTCCGTTGCCAGTTGCGGAATGTCCGCGACGCGCACCTCGACCGTCGGGTGGTTCGCCGACGGGCGGACGTCCCAGTACACCATCGCCCTGTCCAGCAACGCCTGCGTGGAGATGATCGAGTCGACGGTCCGGTCGTAGTGCTCGGGACCGTCCCACTCCGGCGGTGGCCCGCTCACCGGCCAGCGCGACCACACCATCGACCGCCAGCTCGCGTACCCGGTGTCCTCTCCCTCGTAGACGGGGGAGTTCGCGCTCAGCGCGAGCAGTGTCGGCAGCCAGGCCCGCAGCTTGTTCGACGCCCGCAGCGCCTCCGCCTTGTCCTCGACGCCCACGTGCACGTGCAGCCCGCAGGCACCCTGCCCGATCACGAGTCTTCGGTGCGAGTACTCGATCTGGTGATATCTGGGGTCGTCCGATCCCGGCGGAGGACCTGCCTTGCCGATCGGCGGCATGCCTGTGGCGACCAGCCGGCACCCGGCGGCGTCGGCGGCCTCGACCAGCACCTTCCTGGCGGCGCGCACCTGCTCGTCCAGCTCTTCGAAGGAGTGCGTGACGCCGGTCGCGATCTCGATCTGGAACGGCGTCAGCTCGCCCTGGACGTCGAGGTCACCGGGCGCGCGCGAGATCTCCCTGACTCGGGGCGCCAGTGCTACCGGCCGCCGCGACTCGGGATCAACAAGAAGGAACTCTTGTTCCACACCGACCGTGTAGTGATTCATCGGCGAGCGGGTACCCGCGTCTCGTGCTGATCAACCACGAGGTGCCCGAATGAGACTGCGCCGCAGCGACCCGGCCCGGCCGGGCTGGACCCGCCGCCGGCACGGCAGCGGGTTCCGCTACCTCGACGCGACGGGCCGGCGCCTGGGCGCCGACGACGTCGCACGGGTGAAAGCGCTGGTCATCCCGCCGGCGTGGCGGGACGTGTGGATCTCCCCGCACCCGAACGGCCACATCCAGGCCCTCGGTTACGACGAGGCGGGCCGCCGCCAGTACCTCTACCACGAGAAGTGGCGGACCGACCGGGACGCGGAGAAGTTCGACCGCGTGCTGAGGCTCGCACCGCGCCTGCGGAAGTTCCGCGAGCAGATCGAGAAGGACATGAAGTCCCGCGGTCGCAAGCGATTGCTGGCCATCGCGCTGCGGATGCTCGACCTCGGTGTCTTCCGCGTCGGCCACGAGCAGTACGCGGAGGACAACGGCACCCACGGTGTCGCGACCCTCCTTTGTGAACACCTCAGCGTGCGCGGGGACCGCGTGAGGTTCCGCTTTCCCGCCAAGCACGGCGTCGAGGTCGACGAGGAGATCGAAGACCCGATGCTCGCGCGCGCCGTCCGTTCGTTGCTGAAGGACCAGACCCCTGACTGCCGGGTCTTCGACCTCACCGCCGACGACATCAACGAACGGTTCCGCGAACTGGTCGGTGACGAGTTCAGCGTGAAGGACCTCCGCACCTGGCACGCCACGGTCCACGCCGCCCAGGCGTTCGCCGACGCCTTGAAAGAACGCGGCAAGCCGTCCAAACGAGCGGTCAGCGCGGTCATGAAGGAGGTCGCGGAACACCTGGGCAACACGCCCGCCGTGGCGCGGAAGTCCTACGTCGACCCGCGCCTGGTCGAGGCGTTCGAAGGTGGTGAGGTCATCGGGAACGGCGATCCGGAACGCGCGGTGAGCAGGCTGCTCAGGTCGTCCTGAGCAGCGCCGCCCGGTCGCACTGCCGGCACCACGCGGCACCCTGCGCCGCCGCCAGCGAGGCGAAGCCGGCGAACAGGTGCAGCGCGTTGCTGCCGGGGTTCACGTTGAGGAAGTTGACGACCTGGTCGTCGTACCGGGCGAGCCCGAGGCCGAACAGCACGAGGAACAGCACCGCCACCAGCAGCGCGGTTCCGCTCAGCGCCTTGAGTCGCGGAGCCGCGACGATCAGCGCGGCGCCGAACACGAGGTGGATGGTGTTCTGCAACGGGTTCACGCGCAGTCCGAGCACCCAGGTCTCGGACTCGCCCGCGAAGGAGCCGAAACCCGTCACGAAGAAACCGGCGACTCCCCAGAGCGCGAGCAGGGCGCCAGTGCTGATCGCCAGCTTCTGGGGCCACCGCAACCGGTTCATGCCGCCAGTATCGCGAAAACCGGACATTCGCGCTCGGTCATTTCACTCCTCCGCCAGCAGGTCGTGCCGCAGCTGCTCCAGCGACTTGGTGAGCAGGCGCGAGACGTGCATCTGGGAGATCCCGACGCGGCGGGCGATCTCCGTCTGGGTCAGCCGGCCGAAGAACCTCAGGACCACGATGGTCCGCTCGCGCCGGGGCAGGCCCCGCAACATCGGTTGCAGGGCCTCGTGGATCTCGACTCCCTCCAGCGCGGGGTCGTCGACCGTCGAGCTCTCCAGCGCGTCGAGGGGAGCGAACGAGACGTTCTTCTCCACGCGCAGGCCCTCGTAGACGTCGGTCAGCGACACCCCCAGGTGCCGGGCGATCTCGGAGGGAGTGGGAGATCGCCCGGTCTTGTGCGACAGCTCGGCGGTCGCGCCGTCGATGGAGTCACACAGCTCTTTCAACCTGCGGGGCACGCGCACCGCCCAGCACTGGTCCCGGAAGTGACGCCGCACCTCGCCGGTGATCGTGGGCACGGCGTAGGACAGGAAGTCCGTCTGCCTGCTCACGTCGAACCGGTCGATGGCGTTGATCAGTCCGACCGCGGCCACCTGAGCGAGGTCTTCCATGGGCTCGCCGCGTTCGCTGAAGCGGCGGGCGATGTGCCGGGCGAGCGGGAGGTACTCGCGCACCAGCCGGTCCCGCAGCGCGTAGTAGCGCGGCGAGTCACGGCAGGTGCGCCCGAGTTCCTCGAACGCCGCGTGCTGGTCTGGCGTCAAGGCGCACCGCGATCAGACCTGGGGCGGCGGCGTCACGTCGCCGCGCCACGCGCCGGTCTCGGTGCCGCGGTTCTCGATGAACTCCTTGAACCGCTTCAGGTCGCCCTCGACCCGGTGGCCGACGACGCCCAGTGCGGCGCCCGCCTTCTCGGTGAAGGTCTCCGGGTCGTACTCCATCTGGAGGTGGACCCGCGTCGTGTCGTTGTCGAGCCGGTGGAAGGTGACCACGCCACCCTGCGGCGGTCCGTCGACCGTGGTCCACGCGACGCGCTCGTCCGGGTGCTGCTCGGTGATCTCCGCGTCGAACTCCCGGACGACCCCGCCGATCTTCGTGGTCCAGTGGGTCCGGGTCGGCGTGAGCTGGTCGATCTTCTCGACGCCGTCCATGAACGCCGGGAAGGATTCGAACTGGGTCCACTGGTTGTAGGCCGTGCTCACCGGCACGTGGACGTCCACCGACTTCTCAATGGTGGTCACGAAACCTCCTCCTCTTTCACTAGTCGTCGATGGGTGAGTACCCGCGTCACGCGCTGTTACACATCGCCTACCTGTCCACACCGGACTGTCACGGAGAGTGGTGAACCACTCGCGATCTGCGCATCACGAAATCGCCCACAGTGGGCAAACCGGCTGTGATCCACGTCATACTGATCGGCATCACACGCCCTAGGAGGCGCCGGTGCTCGAGGCGAACAACCTTGAGGTTGTCTACGACGACGTGATGCTGGTGCTCCGCGGCGTGAGCCTCAGGGTGCCGAAAGGCCAGGTCGTGGCCCTGCTCGGGGCCAACGGCGCCGGGAAGACGACGCTGATGAGAGCGTTCAGCGGGCTGCTGGACGTGCACGACGGCAAGGTCACCAAGGGCTCCATCACGCTCGACGGTGAACCGATCCACCGTCTGTCACCGGCGAAAATCGCGGACCGGGGCATCAAACAGGCGCTCGAAGGCCGCAGGATCCTCGCCGAGCTCACCGTCGAGGAGAACCTCAAGGTCGGCGGCCACGCGAGACCCAGAACCCTCAAGCACAACCTCGACCGCTGCTACGAGCTCTTCCCGCGGCTGCTGGAGCGGCGAAGACAGAGCGCCGGCTACCTGTCCGGCGGCGAGCAGCAGATGCTCTCGATCGGCCGGGCGCTCATGTCCGAGCCCTCCTACCTGCTGCTAGACGAGCCCAGCCTCGGCCTCGCGCCGCTGCTCGTGCAGCAGATCCGCGACCTCGTCGTGAAGATCAACGAACAGGGCACCACGGTCCTGCTGGTCGAGCAGAACGCCAGCATGGCGCTCTCCATCGCCGACCACGGGTACGTGCTGGAGACCGGCAAGGTCGTCATGGACAAGCCGGCGGCGGCGCTGCTCGCCGACGACGACATCCGCGAGTTCTACCTCGGTCTCGGCACCTCCTCGTTCCGTGCGGTCAAGCACTACAAGCGCAGGAAGCGGTGGCTGTCATGAGCGTCCTGCAGGTCACCGACGTGCGGCTCGCGTTCGACGGGGTGATCGCCGTCGACGGGGTGTCGTTCGAGGTCGGCGAAGGCGAGCTGTTCGCCATCATCGGCCCGAACGGTGCCGGCAAGACCTCCATCTTCAACGTCCTGAGCGGCGTCTACCGGCCGCAGCAGGGCACCGTGCGGTTCGCCGGCCAGGACCTCATCGGCATGCGGCCGCACCGCATCGCCGCGCTGGGCATGGCCCGCACGTTCCAGAACATCGAGCTGTTCTCCCACCTCACCGTCGTCGACAACCTGATGCTCGGCCGCCACAACCACATGAACTACGGAGCGTTGTCGGCGTTCTTCTGGCTCGGGAAAGCCCGGAACGAGGAGCTGAAGAACCGGTCGGCCGTCGAGGACGTGATCGACTTCCTGGAGCTGGAGCAGTGGCGCCGGTTCCCGGTCGGGCTGTTGCCGTACGGCGTGCAGAAGCGCGTCGAGCTGGGCAGGGCGCTCGCCATGGAACCCCGGTTGCTCCTGCTCGACGAGCCGGTCGCGGGCATGAACGTCGAGGAGACCGAGGACATGGCCCGGTTCGTCCTCGACGTCCGCGAGGAGCTGAACATCCCCATGATCATGGTGGAGCACGACATGGGTCTCGTGATGGACCTGGCCGATCGCGTGATGGTGATGGACTTCGGCCGCCCGATCCGCACCGGCACGCCCGCCGAGGTCCAGGAGGACCCCGACGTCATCCGCGCGTACCTCGGCGAGCAGCACCGGAGCGTGGCGTCATGACGACGACCGTGGTGACTCGCGTGCGGGACAGGGCGGCTCAGACGCCGGACCGGATCGCGTTGCGCGCCAAGGACTTCGGCATCTGGCAGGAAGTCTCCTGGGCGCAGTACTGGGCGAACGTCGAACTCGTCGGCGACGCGCTGCTCGCACTCGGCGTGCAGCCCGGCGACCGGGTGGCGATCCACTCCGAGAACCGGCGCGAATGGCTCTACGCCGACCTCGGCATCGTCGCCGCGCGCGGCATCACGGTCGGGCTCTACCCGACGAACCCGCCGTCCGAGGTCGCGTACCTCCTGGCGCACTCCGGCGCGCGGATCCTCATCGCGGAGGACCAGGAACAGGTCGACAAGGCACTGGCGGTGCTGGAGGACACGCCCGACCTCGAACGGATCGTGTACCTCGAGCCGCGCGGCATCAAGGGCCGTTACGACCACCCGAAGCTGCTCGCCTGGGACGACTTCCTGGCGCTGGGCGCGCGGTACCGGGACGAGCACGGCGACGAGCTGGCCGAACGCATGGCTCAGACCGAGCCGGACGACGTGATGACGTTGATTTACACGTCCGGAACGACCGGGCCACCCAAGGGCGCGATGCTCACCGTGGCGAACGTCGAGTTCGCCGTCCACGTGCTGGTGGAGGGCGGCGGTTTCACTTCGCCACCGCCGTCCTCCACCGATGTCACGCTGTCGTACCTGCCGCTGTGCCACGTCGCCGAACGCATCTTCACGACGTGGTTCAGCGCGGCGAGCGGCGTGCAGGTGCACTTCGCCGAGTCGATCGAGACCGTGCAGGCGAACCTGCGCGAGGTGCAGCCGACGATCCTGTTCGGCGTGCCGCGCATCTGGGAGAAGGTGCTGGCGGGCGTCACGATCGGCGTGTCGTCGGCTTCCTGGCTCAAACGTTCCGTCACGCGGTTCTGGTTGCACAGAGCGGACGGCATCGGCGAAACGCTCGTGCGGACCGGCGGGAAGCACACCGCGCAGAGCAGGTTGATCTACGCGCTGGGCTGGCTGTTCTGCTTCCGCGCCCTGAAAGCCAGGATCGGCATGCGGTACGTCCGGTACGCCGCGTCCGGTGCCGCGCCGATCGCCCCGGACGTGCTGAAGTTCTTCATGGGCATCGGGGTCCCGATGCACGAGGTCTACGGCATGACCGAGAACACCGCCGTGGCAACGGGAAACCGGCCGGGACGGGTCAAGGTCGGCACCGTCGGCGAGCCGCAGCCCGGCATCGAGCTGCGGATCGACGCCGAGACCGGCGAGATCCTCACGCGGCACGGCGGCACGTTCGCGGGCTACTGGCGTGATCCCGACGCCACTTCCCAGGTGGTCACCGACGGCTGGCTGCACACCGGCGACGTCGGCGAGTGGGTCGACGACACGCACGTGAAGATCACCGACCGGATGAAGGACATCATCATCACCGCGGGCGGCAAGAACATCGCGCCGTCCGAGCTGGAGAACGCGCTCAAGACCTCCCCGTACATCAAGGAAGCCGTGGTGGTCGGCGACCAGCGGGCCTACCTCGTCGCGTTGATCGGCATCGAGTACGAGACGGTCGGCCACTGGGCTCAGCAACGCAAAATCCCTTACACCACCTACCGGGACCTGTCGGAGAAGCCCGAGGTCCTGGAGCTGGTGCAGTCGATCGTGACCGAGGTGAACTCTCGCTTCGCCTCGGTCGAGCAGATCAAGAAGTTCCGGATGTTCCCCAAGGAGCTCGACCACGAGGACGGCGAGCTGACCGCGACGCAGAAGGTGAAGAGATCCGCGCTGGGCAAGATGTTCGGCGACCTCGTGGAGTCGATGTACGACGGAGCCGGGGGAACACGGCATGGATGAGTTCCTGCAGTCGTTGATCCGCGGCCTCGGCACCGGGTCCATCTACTCGTTGCTCGCGCTCGGCTTCGTGATCATCTACAAGTCGACGCAGGTGATCAGCTTCGCGCAGCCCGCGTTCATGCTGGCGGGCGCGGTGCTGGTCTCGTACCTCGCGCCGCAGGTGTCGTTCTTCGGCGCCGTGCTGGTGGCGGCTCTGGTGATCGCGGTGCTGGCGCTGGGAGTCGAACGCACGGTCCTGCGGCCGATGGTCGGCAAACCGGTGTTCGTCGTCGCGATCATCACCATCGGCGTGGACGTCGTGGTCAGGGTCGTCACGAACGCGTTCATCGGCCTGGACGTGCGCCAGGTCGGCGACCCGTGGGGCCTCACGACGATGAACTTCCTGGGCGCGGAGGTGCAGCAGCGGTACCTGGTGATGATCGGGACCACCGCCGTCGTGACGGTCGCGCTGTTCGCGTTCTTCCGGTACTCGCGCATCGGGCTCGCGATGCGGGCGGTCGCCTACGACCAGGAAGTGGCGCTGGCGCAAGGGATCTCGGTCGGGTCGGTGTTCGCGCTGTCGTGGGCGCTGGCGGGCGGGCTCGCCGCGCTGGCCGGCGTGTTCGTGGCGACCGGCGCCGGCGTCGACCAGCAGCTGTGGATCGTGGCGCTGAAGGCGTTGCCCGCGATCATCCTCGGCGGGCTGGAGTCGTTGGGCGGCGCGGTCGTCGGCGGGCTCGCGGTGGGGATCGTCGAGTCGCTCTTCGGGACGTACCAGGGCGACTTCGCGCCGTGGCTCGGGCCGAACTTCGCGCTCGTCGCGCCGTACGCGTTGATGCTGCTCGTGTTGCTCGTCAGACCGTACGGGTTGTTCGGCAAGAGGGAGGTGGAGCGGCTGTGAAGGGCAGGCCTGAGCTGTACACCTCCTACGCGCAGGACATGGCGTTCCTGAACACGCGTCCGAAACGCGCGTGGTCGCTGGGACTCGTCGTGCTCGCCCTGCTCGTGCCGTTCCTCATCACGGACGACCTGCTGCAGCTGCTCGCGACCGGGTTCGTGGCGGCGATCGGCGCGATCGGGCTGAACATCGTCACGGGCTACGCGGGCCAGGTGTCGCTGGGCCACGCGTTCTTCCTCGCGATCGGCGCGTACACGGGTGCGGCTCTGAGCGGTTCCGAGACCGGGCGGGTGATCGGGTTCGGCATCACGTCGCTGCCGATCTGGCTGCTGGCCTCGGGATTGGTGGCCGCGTTCTTCGGCGTGCTGGTGGCGCCGGTGGCGGTGCGGTTGCGCGGGCTCTACCTCGCGATCGTGACGCTGGGACTGGTCTTCCTGGGAGAGCACGTGTTCCGGGAGTGGACGTCGCTGACCGGCGGGCCCGGGGTCGGGCGGCCGGCGGCGATCCCCGAGCTGTTCGGCGTGCGGCTGGACAGGGACAACGCCGTGTTCACCGCGGCACAACAGCTGTACCTGGTCATGTTCGTGCTGCTGGTGATCTTCGGGGTGCTGGCGCGGAACCTGGTGCGCTCGCGGGTCGGGCGGGCGTTCGCCGCGGTGCGCGACCGCGACCTGGCCGCGTCGGTGATCGGCGTGGACCTGACGAAGTACAAGGTCCTGGCGTTCGCGGTGTCCTCGTTCTACGCGGGCGTCGCGGGCGCGTTGCTGTTCGTGATCAACGGGTTCTTCGACCCCGGCTCGTTCAGCCTCCTGTTGTCAGTGCAGTACATCGCGATGGTGCTCATCGGCGGCGCGGGCACCATTTCGGGCGCGATCATGGGCGCGCTCTTCATCACGTTGCTGCCACGCATCACCAGGGAACTGCCCGCGGTGCTGCCGTTCATCAGTGGTGACGCGACCGGCGCGGTCACGGTCTTCCAGGTCGAGGCCGTGCTGTACGGCGTGCTCATCATCGTGTTCCTCATCGTCGAGCCACGCGGGTTGTTCGGCATCTGGGTCCGCGTCCGCAACTACTGGCGCACCTGGCCGTTCTCGTACTGAGGAGAGATTCCCGATGTCTGGTAAGAGATTGGCAGTCGTATTCGTCGGAGCGCTCGCTCTCGCGGCCTGCCGTGGCGGGGACGGCGCCGCGCCGCAGGAGGGCGCCGGTGGCATCAAGGTCGACATCGGCGTGACGAAGGAGGCGTGCCCGAACGCCGTCGACAAGTCCAAGGGCTGCATCTACCTGGGCACGATCTCGGACCTCACCGAAGGCCCGTTCAAGACGCTGGCCGTGCCGATCACGGACGCGCAGAAGGCGTTCTGGAAGCGCGTCAACGACAAGGGCGGCATCGGCGGCTACGAGATCGACGTGACCAAGTACGTCAAGGACAACAAGTACAACCCGCAGATCCACAACCAGGTCTACCAGGAGATCAAGGGCAACATCCTGGCGCTCACGCAGACGTTGGGCTCTCCCACGACCGCGGCGATCCTGCCGGACCTCGAGAACAGCCAGATGGTGTCGGTGCCCGCGTCGTGGACGTCGTTGTGGGGCTTCGAGGAGGTCGTGCTGGAGTCCGGCGCGAACTACTGCGTCGAGTCGATGAACACCGTCGACTACGCCACCGACAAGCTGGGCGTGAAGTCCGTGATGGCCGTGCACCTCGCCGGTGACTACGGCGACGACGCGGCGGCAGGCGCGAAGATGGCCGCCGAGAAGCGCGGTCTGTCGTTCGAGAACGTGACCACGCAGAGCGGCCAGGACAACCAGGGCGGCGCGATCGACGCCGTGGTGTCGAAGAAGCCGGACCTGGTCGTGCTGACCACCGGCCCGACCGACGCCGCCGTGATCATCGGTCAGGCCGCCGCCCGCGGCTACAAGGGCAAGTTCATCGGCACCTCGCCGACGTGGAACCCCGGTCTGCTGAAGTCGCCGGCCGCGCCCGCGATCAAGGCCCTGTACCTGCAGTCGGCGCCGTGGAAGGCGTGGGCGACCGAGTCCGTCGGCCACACCGCGATGCGGGCGGCGCTGCCCGGCGTCACCCCGAACGACGGCTACACCGCCGGGTGGGTGTGGGCGTACCCGCTGAAGGCCGCGCTGGAGAAGGCGGCCGCGAACAAGGACCTGACGCGGGCCGGGCTGCTCGCCGCGGTGCGTCAGCTCAACTCCGTGGACTACGAGGGCATGCTTCCTTCGGGTGCAGGTAATTTCTCCGCTTCGCCCCAGGACGCACTGTTCCGTCAGACGCTCATCTACCGCCCGGACGACGCCGCTCCGACCGGAGTGACGCTGGTAGAGGAGTTCTTCACCGGTCAGACCGCAAAAGATTTCAAGTTCGAGAAGCCCTGTTATCAGTGAACCGAACGGGTGACAGGCGATCCTGTCACCCGTCCTTTCTGGCTAGTCTCGCTGGTGAAGCTGGTGTAGGAGGTTGAGCGGTGTTGTCGTGCGTCGAGGTTCGCCGAGCCGCCGGAGGCCTCCGGTTATTCGTCCGTCCCCCTGCCGCGCTGCGCTGGAGCGCGCGGCTGGGGTACGAGCGGGTGTCGGAGCTGCTGACCGCGATTCGTCAGGCCGAGTCGTGCTCTGTGCCGGACGTTGCCCAGAAGGATTGGACACTCCGGTACGTGCCCGACCAGCGCACTGGTGAGGCGGTGCTGGCGTGCGCGACGGGGTCCGTCGTCCTGGACGCCGACGCCGTGTCCGCGCTGCACGACACGTTGCGGGCGCACATGCCGGACCGGATGCGACCCCTTCCGGCCTAGATCGGCGCTGGGGAGCTCGCCTCGGGAACCAGGATCGCGGGCGTGCCGGTGCCGTCGGCGGGCACGGACCACACGTCGTTGAGGCCGTCGTCGCGCTGAAGGCCGTACGCGACGGTCCTGTCGTCGATCCAGGCCGGTTGGTCGTCGACGCTGCGGGTCTCGGCGAGCTCGGTGATCCGGCGCGTCGCCAGGTCGAGCACGGAGACGCGCCAGCCCTTCTGCGGGTCGCCGTCGACCGCCTTCTTGTAGGCGATGCGGGTGCCGTCCGGGGACAGCGACGGGCATTCGACGTTGTCCGCGTCCGTCAGCGGGCGGACCTTGCGGGCCGCGAAGTCGCCTTCGAGGAGGTAGCGGTGGCCGCCGGTGGACATGGTGGCGTAGAAGCGGTTGTCGTCGGCGGTGAACGTGACGCCCCAGAAGTTCGTGTCGACCGGCCGTTGTGGCAGGCCCTCGACGGCGAACTCCTCCAGCGACTGCACCAGCGTGCCGGTCTTGGTGTCGAGGATGCCGGTGGCCGTCGAGAAACCGTTGGCGGCGTAGGAGTGCCCGTCGACGAACAACGTCCACGCCACCATCCGGCCGCTCGCCGACACCCGCGTGCGGTTGGGGAACCCGGTCAGCGGAACCGTCTTCAGCTCCTCGAGATCGCTGTTCAGCACGGCGAGCTCGCCCGCTTTCAACGCGCCGACCGGGCGCAGGCAGGAGATCGTGCCCGCGGCTGAGTAGACGCGATCGCAGCGTTGTTCGGTGACCTCGCGCGATCCGGCAGGGTCGGTGCGGGACACGGTGGAGAGCTTGCCGTTGCTGAGCACCACCAGCCGCGGGCCGCCGGTGGTCGGGACGGAGTGCGCGGCTTCCTGCGGCGGTGTGCCGGACAGCACGGTGTAGCCGACGGCGACACCGCCGAGCAGCACGGCGGCGACGAGCGTGACGAGCAGGCGGTTCTTCATGAGCGGCGGCGTCCCAGCAGTGCGGCGGTGGTGATCAGGGCGAGGACGACCGCGACGGCGGCGGTCCTGGTGGCTGCTTCCGGGCTCCAGAACTGCCAGGCGAGGCCGAACAGCACCGAGGAGCCGAGATAGGCGAGCGCCTGGCCGCTCTGGATCAGCGCGATGCCGGTGGTGCGCAGGCGTTCCGGCAGGACGGGGCCGGCGAGCGCCATCAGCACGCCGTCCGTGGCGGCGTAGAAGACGCCGTAGAGCAGCACAACGGTGACCAGCAGCGGCCAGCCGCCGAGCGGGCCGTGGAGCAGCAGGTACACGAGTGTCAGGGCGACGTACCCACCCAGCATGACCTTGAGCCTGCCGACCCGGTCGGCGAGCGCGCCCAGCGGCGCGGCGAGCAACAGGTAGACCAGGCTCGTGCCGACGGCGAGCAGCGGGAACCAGCCGAACGCCAGCCCTTCCCGCTTCTGCAGCAGCAGGTACACGAACCCGTCGCCGATGGTGACCAGGCCGAGCAGCGACGCGGCCAGCACGATCCTGCGGACGGCCGGGTCCTTGAGGAGCGCGAGCTGCAGAGGTTCCTTGCGCTCGACGGGTTCCGGCCGGTCACGCACGTAGAGAACGAGGACCAGCACGCCGAACGCGGCGATGCAGAAGCTCGTGACGAACACGGCGTCGAACGACTGCGCCGACGCCGCGAGGACGGCCATCGCCACGAGAGGTCCGGCGAACGCGCCGATGCCGTCCATCGCCCGGTGCACGCCGAACGCCCGCCCGAGGTCACCGCTCGGCGTCGAGAGGGTGATCAGCGCGTCCCGTGGTGCCGTGCGCAGACCTTTGCCCGCACGGTCCGCGGTGATCACGAAACCCAGTGCCGTCAAGGAGTTTCCCGCGGCGAGCAGCCCGAGCTTGGCCGCGGCGGAGAGGCCGTAGCCGAAGCCCGCGACCGCCTTGCGCCTGTTGGTCCGGTCGGCCAGGTAGCCGCCGGCGAGCCGGAGAAGCGTGGTGGCGCCGGTGTAGACGCCGTCGATCAGCCCGTACGCGGCCGGGCTGAGCTGGAGGCCGATCACCAGGTACAGCGGCAGGATCGCGGCCACCATCTCCGACGACACGTCGGTGATCAGGCTGACCGTGCCGAGCGCGAAGACGTTGCCGCTCAGCCCTTTCCAGTTCGCCGCCCTGGGCTTGTCTATTGTGGACAGATACACATCGGCCTCCAGCAGCCCGTCAGTGACAGTTCGTCGTGCCGCTGTCGGTGTAGGTCTTGCCCGCCTCCGGCACGAACTGCCAGTCGAAGCTGTTGCTGTGCAACGTCAGCTTCAGCACGCCGCGGGTGCCGGTGTTGCGGGCCTCGCTGTTCGGCTTGATCGTGCCGAACCCGTAGGCGCCCGCGCCGCCCATGCCCGCGACGAACGTGCGGATGCCGCGGGCGTTGTCCAACGCGCCGTTGGGGTTCTGCGGGGCGAACCGCTCGTACTGGTGGTTGTGCCCGAAGAGCACCAAGTCCGCGTTGGCGTCGTAAAGGGCCTGGAACAACGGTTTCGTCGATGCGTCCGGCGCGTGGTTGGCGCCGCTGGTGAACAGCGGGTGGTGCCAGTACGCCGCCGTGCACGGCTTCGTGCTCGCCGCGAGGTCCTGCCGCAGCCACTGCTCCTGCGCGCTGCCCGCGGACATGGCGATGTTCGAGTTCAGCGCCACGATGTGCCAGTTGCCGAGGTCGTAGGAGTAGTAGCCCTGTCCTGACGGCCCGGCCTGCGCCCCGAAGTAGTTGTAGTACCCCGTCGCGCCACTGGTGTGGTAGTCGTGGTTGCCCGGCACCGGCCGCGTGCGTGCCTTGTGCCGGCCCCAGGTGGGCTCGTAGTAGGTGCTGAACTGCGACGCGGTGCCGTCCGGGTAGACGTTGTCGCCCGTCGTCCACACGGTGCCCTGGATGTTGTCCAGCAGCGCGGCCGTGGCGGTGTCACCGGAACCGGAGTCCGCGATGTCACCCGCGCCGACCCACACCGGGTCGCCGGGCGGCTGTGTCGTGCCGCTGGTGACCACGAGCTGCGGCGCGGTGGTCGAACCGCTCTCCCGCGAGTCGTAGTCGGCGCCGTCCGAGTTGCTGGACGTGACGCCGATGCTGAACGTGCCGTTGCCCGTGACGTAGCTCGTCACGTCGACCTCGTACCAGGCGTTGCGCACGACCGCCCCGAGGGAGCCGAGCGTGGCGCCGTCGATGGCGGGCTGGTTGTTCCAGGTGACGCCGGTCTCGGTCCAGCTGACGTTGGTCATGGACCGGAACGTGCCGCCGTTCGGACTCTGCGCGTCGGCGACGTCGTCGGTGTGGATGCGCAGCTTGGCGTTGGTGACCGCGCCGCTGATGTTCGACACCGTGAACTTGAGGAACGTCCGCTTGGTCGACGAGTTGTCGACGCCGAGCTGGCCGGACGTGCCGTAGTTGGTGCCGGTGGCGGCGCTGTCGACGTAGGTGTCGGCGGTCGGGGTGAACGTGGTGGTGGCTGCTTGAGCCGTCGTGGAGGCGGTGAGGGTGGCCGCCGTGACGACGACCGTGGACAGCACGGCTAACGGAGCCCTGCGACGTGACATGCCAGCGCACTTCCTTGTTGGCGGACATGGACCGTCGCGAAGGGTAGGGGCCAGGAGCGCCGCGTGCGGTGATCGTTCGGCAGCAGTTCGGTGAACGGCTGGGAAATCCCCCTCAGGGGTGGAATCGCCGCGGAGGTATTTCCACGGCGAATGGATGCTCCTAGAAGGCATGGGAGTCGAGGTCCACGACCCTCGCTGGCTCACCGTCGTGCCGGGAGCCGAGCTCGTGGTCGGGCTGGACGAAGTGGGTGAGTGCGCCGCCGACGGTCACCGCGTGACGGTGTTGATCGACCTCGTGCCGAGCACCGTGCTGAGGCTGCGGGACCTGGCCACCGAGGCGGTGGGGGAGGGCGCGCGCAAGGTGCGGGTGCGTCCGCACGGTGTCGATCGCGTCGACCTCGTCCACGCGGCCGTGGAGCTGAACCGGGTCGCGGAGGAGGAC
Organism: Lentzea aerocolonigenes; assembly: GCF_000974445.1. Lineage (GTDB taxonomy): Bacteria > Actinomycetota > Actinomycetes > Mycobacteriales > Pseudonocardiaceae > Lentzea > Lentzea aerocolonigenes. The sequence continues at coordinate 90,318 of NZ_BBOJ01000023.1, read as the reverse complement.
GCCGTCGAGGTCCAGTTCGACGTCACGTCCGCCGCGCTGCTGCGGACGGATCCCGCGGCGTTCGTGCGGGTCGATCCGCTGGTGGTGAAGCGGGACGGGACGGTCGTGCCGATCTGCGCGGGACTGGAGGCGTACGCGCTCGGCACGCTGGGGTCGCTGGACGACCTGCTGGCCCGGTGGGATCCGCGGCCGGTCCGGGACCTGTGCGAGGTCGCGCTGATCCGCGCACTGGCCGACACCGGTCCGCTGGTCTCCTGGTACGAGCACCTCACCCGGACAGCAGCCGAGATGCGGGCCGGGTGTTGATCACACGGTCCGCCGGGACACCGCACTCCTCCGCCCGCGCGCAGCCGTAGTTCAGCCAGTCCAGCTGGCCGGGCGCGTGCGCGTCGCTGTCGATCGAGAACGTGCAGCCGGCGTCGACGGCGAGCGACAGCAGCCTGCGCGGCGGGTCGAGCCGCTCCGGCCGTGAGTTGATCTCCACCGCCGTGCCGTGCTCGGCACAGGCCTCGAAGACGCGCTCGGCGTCGAACTGCGACTCGGGGCGGCCCTTGCCGACGACCAGACGGCCCGTGCAGTGGCCGAGGATGTCGACGTGCGGGTTCGCCACCGCGGTCAGCATCCGTTGCGTCATCTCGGCCCTGGGCATCTTCAGTTTCGAGTGGACGCTCGCGACCACGACGTCGAGCCGTGCCAGCAGGTCCTCGTCCTGGTCGACCGAGCCGTCGTCGAGGATGTCGACCTCGATGCCGGTCAGGATCAGGAACGGCGCCAGTTCCACGTTCAGCTCGGCGACGACGTCGAGCTGCTTCTCCAGCCGTTCGCGGGAGAGTCCATTCGCGACGGTCAGCCGCGGGGAGTGGTCCGTGAGCACCATGTACTCGTGGCCGAGGTCGCGGGCCGCCTCCGCCATGTCCTTGATCGGGCTGCCGCCGTCGGACCAGTCGGAGTGGACGTGGCAGTCGCCCTTGAGCTTCGCGCGCAGTTCCTCGCCGCCGCTGAGGTCGACGTGCCGCAGCTTCGCGAGGTAGCCGGGTTCGCGGTTCGCGAGCGCGTCCAGGACGACACCCGCCGTGGCCTTCCCGACGCCCTTCAGGTCGGTGAGCGTGCCGAGCTCGGCCCGCTTCTCGACCTCGGCCGGGTCGAGGTCGGCGAGGACGGCGGCCGCGTTGCGGAACGCCTGGACGCGGTAGGTCGGCTCGCCTGCCCGTTCGAGGTGGAAGGCCACCTGCTTCAACGCCTTGACCGGATCCATACCTCGTTCCTACCCCATCCGCACGCCTTCTGCTGGGATTCCACGGCGGATAAGCGCAGGTCGTTGCCCACTGGGCGGGTGGCACCTAGCTTCTGCGCATGATGGAGCTCGTGCCTCTCGGAACCATGACCGCCCAGCTGCGAAAGCCTTACCGGCTCCCGAAAACGCCCGTGGGCGACCGGTTGATCTACGAGGTGGCGTCGGGGGAGTTCGTCGGCGAACGCCTGCGCGGCGTCATGCACGGCACATCGAGCGCCGACTGGCTGACCATCGGCCCGGACGGCACCGCGACCCTCGACGTGCGCTCCGTGCTGCGCACCCACGACGACGCGTTCGTGTTCCTGCACTACTCAGGACGGGTTGACGTCTCGAATGGCCCCGGTGCCCCGCTGTTCGCGGCCCCTCTGTTCGACGCCGGCGACGACCGCTACCGCTGGTTGAACCGCGTCCAGGCCGTCGCGAAGGGAGTCCTCAACGGCCTGGAGCTGACCTACGAGGTGTGCGAGGTGAGGTGAATTTCACCCGACCTTCGGGGGTGTCGATCGGGTCCGCGACTGCGGAAGCGTCAGTCGCTGATCGATGACCGGGAGGGGTACGCGGTGAGCAAGCGTTGGGGCGCGGCGGCTTTGGCCGCCCCGCTGTTCATGTCCCTGGTGGGAACGGCCCAGGCGGCGCCTGGCCCGTTGGACGAGTACTACACGCAGACCGTGGCGTGGGGCGAGTGCCCGGCGGGCTGGGTGTCGCCTTCGACGGGGGTCGAGTGCGCCACGGTGATCGTGCCGATGGACTACAAGAACCCCGGCAACGGCAACCTGGAAATCGCCATCTCGCGCAAGAAGGCGACGGATCCCGCGCGCCGCAGAGGCGTGCTGCTGACCAACCCGGGCGGGCCGGGCGGTTCCGGTCTCGGCGCCGTGCACTGGTTCAACGCGCAGACCGAGGTCCTGAAGATCTACGACGTCATCGGCATGGACCCGCGCGGCGTGGGCCGTTCCACGCAGCTGCGGTGCATCTCGACGTCCTCCGATCAGGAATTTCCCACGCGCCCAACGGACGCGCAGCTCTCGCGGTGGTCGGACTACGCCCGCGCCGTGGAGGCGAACTGCGAGCGCGGCGGCGGCGAGATGCGCCGGTTCGTCTCGACCATGAACACGGCCCGCGACATGGACGTCATCCGCGGAGCGTTGGGGGAGAAGAAGGTCTCCTACGTCGGCTACTCCTACGGCACGCAGCTCGGCGCCGTTTTCGGCTCCATGTTCCCGAAGTCGCTCGACCGCAGCGTGTTGGACTCGGCGCTGGACCCGCTGAAGACGTGGCACGAGCAGGACGTCGACGTGGTGGACGCCATCACCGACAACATGAAGAAGTGGACCGAGTGGACCGCCGCGCGCAACGCCACGTACGGCCTCGGCACGACCCCGGAGGCCGTCCGCGGTGAGCTGGACGCGATCGCTTCGAAGTTGAAGGCCGGCCCGTACGGCGGCTACGCGGACGTCTCGTCCTTCGACTACGCCGTGGGCGCGACCCGCTACCGCCGCTCGTGGGCGGCGTTCTCCCGCCACATCGCCTCGATCAAGGCGGGCACGGTCAACCCCGCCGAGGCGTCCGCGATCGTGGCGGCGTTGAAGAAGAGCGACATCGAGCCCACCTCACCCGGCACGTACCAGGCCGTCACCTGCGAGTGGGACTGGTTCACCGACGTGAACACCTACTACAACGACATGAAGCGTTGGCGGGACACCAACCCCTACGGCGGCACGGTCGACTACATGGGACCGACCAACTGCACGTTCCGCGCGTTCCAGCGCCCGGAGAAGATTCCGGCCATCACCCGCAAGTACCCGGCCGGCGTCGTGGTGAACTCCGACGGCGACACCCAGACCCCGCTCGCCAACGGCAGGGTCATGGCGGAGCACCTGAACGAGCCGCTGATCAGCGTGTCGAACGACGGCCAGCACGGCCACTACGCGTTGCGCCGCAACGCCTGCGTGGACGCACTGGTGAACAAGTACCTGGTGTCGGGAATCCTACCGGCCTCGCGCGTGACCTGCGCCGGCACGGACATCGCGGAGAACGTGCCGCCGGGTGCGGCCGCGTTGTCGGTGCAGTCGTCGCGGCCGTTGAGCGAGATCCTGGGCGAGATCGCGGCGGAGACGAAGCCGTTCTGACCGTGGCGGGTCCGCTCGTCTGAACGATCTTGTCGGACCTGCTGAGTACGTTGTGACGCAGGGGTTCCCAGCTCGGGGGTACCCCTGCGTCAGCGCGTTCTCAGGCGAACCAGGTGCCGCCACCGCTCTGCCGGTACCCCAACGCCCGGTACACCGCGTCCACCAGCGACTGCCCGCGTGAGTTGACCCCGAGCCCCGGTCCCTGCCGGTTCATCGCGTAGCCGAACGACATCCGCGCCCGAGGGTCGGCGAACCCGAGCGAACCGCCCATCCCGTTGTGCCCGAACGCTTCCTCGGCGACCAGCAGGCCTTCGCGGTCGTTCTCAGGCAGGTACGTGTTGTCCGTGGCCTTCTGGAACCCGAGCGCGAACCGCGACGGCACGCCCACCACCGCGTCCAGCCCGGCCACCACGACCGAAGACATCTGCGGGAGCTGGGACTCGTCCACCAGCCGCACGCCGTTGTAGGCGCCGCCGAGCGCCAGAGGCCGGTACAGGCCGGCCAGGCCGCGGGCGTTCGAGATGCCGCCGATCGCGCCCATCTCCGCGGCGTGCGCGGCGCGGGAGTCGGACTCGCCCGGTGCCATGTAACCGCCGTTGTTGAGCAGCATCAGGCCCGGCAGCGACTCGGGTTGCGTCAGGGCGGTGACGAACAGCGACGGCAGCAGCACGCCGGGCTGGGTCGGGTCGACCGGGATCGTGTGGGCGACGTGGGTTTCGAGGTCTTCCGGCAGGCCCATCCAGAAGTCCAGGCCGAGCGGGCCCGAGACCTCCTTCTCGAAGAACTGGCCGAGCGTCAGGCCCGTGACGCGGCGGACGATCTCGCCGACGAGGAAGCCGAACGTCAGGCCGTGGTAGCCGTGCCGCGTGCCGGGTTCCCACAACGGTTTCTGCGCGGCGAGCGTCGAGGTGACCAGTTCCCAGTCGTAGAAGGCGCCCGCGGGCAGCGCCGAGGTGACGGCGGGCAGGCCTGCCTGGTGCGACAGCACGTGGCGGACGAGCGTCGCGTCCTTGCCCTCGGCGCCGTACTCGGGCCAGTACCGGACGACCGGCGCGTTCAGGTCCAGCTCGCCCCTGGACGCGAGGATGTGCGCGCACAACGCCGTGGCGGCCTTGGTGCACGACCACACGTGGACGATGGTCTCCTCGGACCATTCCCTGCCCGTGACCGGGTCGGCGACACCGCCCCAGAGGTCGACGACGGGCTCGCCGTCGAGGGTCACGTGGACGGAGGCGCCGACCTCGCCCCGCTCGGCGAAGTTGCGTTCGAACTCGGTGCGCACTTCCGCGAACTGCGAGGCGCACGTTCCCTGGATCAACATCGACCCTCCTCAGGCGGTGGACTTCCAGGGCATCACCGAGAGCCACCACGTATCAGTAGGGAAGACTCAGCGACTAACGCGCATGGACCAACAATCTTACTGTGAGTGACTGATCCGGTACGGAAACCGGACCTTGCCGCGCCGCGTCACCCGCGTGGAAGACTCAGTGGAAAGTCCGCCGGGAGGCCGTCATCGTCGACACCCGCTCCGCCCTCGTGGGCAGGGAACCGGAACTGCGCGCCGTGCTCGACTGCGCCGACCACGCGCCCGCGACCGGGCTCGTCGTCGTCCAGGTGACCGGTGAGCCGGGGATCGGCAAGACGTCGCTGCTCGCGGAGATCGCGCGACGGCTCAGGGAACGCCACGTCGGGGTGCTGGCCTCGGCTTCGGACGTGCTCGGCAAGCGCATCCCGTACGGCGCGGTGGTCGCGTTGATCAGGTCGCTCCCGCCGGACAAGACCCGCGCCGAGACGTTGGCGGCGCTCGAGATCTCGGTGACCGAGGACTCCGGGGCGTGGTTCGGCCGCGCCTGCGACCGGGTCGTGCGGCTGCTCACCGAACTCACGGCGACGCGCCCCGCGGCGTTGCTGATCGACGACCTCGACCACGTCGACGACGACTCCCTGGCCCTGCTCACCCTCGTGCTGCGCCGCGTGTCGGCCGCGCCTCTCGTGCTGATCACCACGAGCCGTTCGCACACCAGCGAACCCGGTGCGGAGAGCCTGCTGGACCGCGTCGAGCAGCACGCGGAGGTCGTCCGCATCGACCTGGCCCCGCTGTCGGGCTCCGACGTCACCCGCATCGTCGAGGCCGTCCTCCAGACTCCCGTTGACGAAGGACTCGCGCGCGAAGTCCGGCAACGGTCCGACGGCAACCCCTTCTTCGTCACGGAGATCGCGCGGTCGCTCAGAGAGCTCGATCTGGTGACCCTCGACGGCAACCGTGCCCGTCTCGCCGTGTCACCGGACGCGATCCGGCTGACTCGGCGCGAGGCTCTCCTCCGACGCGTCGCACCGCTGGAGAACGACACACGGCTCGTAGCGCGCGCTGTCGCGGTGTTCCGGAGAGTCCGGCTGGACCAGATCTCTCTCCTCGCTCGTGTTGCTTCACTGCCCGAAGAGACCGTTGTAGCCGCGTTCGACGAACTGCTGCGCGCGCACATCGTGGTGCACGACGACGACCGCGGCTATCGCTTCTCCCACGCACTGGTCGGCGAGGCGCTCTACCACGAGGTCGGTCCCGCCCAGCGTCGTCACCTGCACTCGCTGATCTCCGCGCGGTTGCTGGACGATCGCACCCAGGGCCTGCCCGTGGACCTCCTCCAACTCGCCTGGCACCTCGCCGAGTCCGCCGCACCGGGCGATCGCGCGGCCGTCTCCGTCCTCGCCGAGGCCGCCGCGCAGGCCCGCGCCTCCGCTCCCGAAACCGCCGCCGCCCTGTGTGCCCGCGCCCTGCAGTTGTTGCCGCGCAACGCTCCCGAACGTGCCGAGCTGCTCGCGCTGCAGTGCCGGGTGCTCGCCCGCGCCTCACGTCCGGCGTCCGCGATCGACCCCGGCCTGGCCGCCCTTGAGTCCCTCGAACCGGGACAGGAACGCACCCGTGTCGCCACGGCCGTGGTGTCGTCGTTGTTCTCAGTTGGACGTACGGCAGAAGCCATCGAACTGGCAGACGAGGAAGTTGCGCGCGGTGGAGCGCCTGCGTCACTGCAAGCCCAACGGGCCGTGCTGCTCGTCTACAACAACCGCCACGAAGACGCGGTGGCCGAAGTAGCGCGCGTTGAGGCACTACCGCTCACTTCCCCGGCTGAGGGCGTGATCGTCTTCGAGCACCTCGCGATGCTCACCTCCCTGCTGTTCCAGCACGACCGGACCGTCGAGTACGCGAACAGGGCGCTCGCGTGCAGCGACGGCCAGCCGATGCTGGAGCTGCAGGCGCTGTCGGTGTGCGCCTCGATCACCGCGCTGGCCGGTCTGGTGCACGACGCGTCCTGGCGCGTCCGCAGGGCGGAGGAACTGGCCGGCCAGGTCGGCGCGCACGGGTTCCGGGCGGAGCGGGCCGCGTCCCGGATCGCGCTGGACTGGCTGGGCGGCCGGTGGGACACCGCGCTGGACGGCATCGGCCGGTGGCTGCCCGACGTCGAGGCCGCGCAGGCCGACCAGGCACTCGGCGTTCTCCAGACGATCGAGCTGTCGATCAGGACCTGGCGCGGCGAGCTCGACGTGGCCGCCCGGCTGGCCTCCCTGCCCGCGCCGCAGTCCGTGAACGTCTCACGCCTGCACGCGGTGACTCTGGCCGAATACCTGATCGCGCGCGGCGAAGTCGACGAGGCGTACGCGTTGCTCGCGGCCAATGTCGGCGCACGGCTGGAGAGCGCCTATTCGTGCCTGCTCGTCGCACGGATGATCGAGCTCGACCTGGAGCGCGGACGTTCGCACGAAGCCCAGAAAGCACTCGACCGGCTGTCCGATGTGTCCTCCACGAGGGTGTCGCCGTGGTCGCGGACCACGATCCGGCGCATCGGCGGCGTGGTGCGGCGCGACCCGGAGGTGCTCAAAGAAGCCGTCTCCGAAGCCGCGCTGGGCGGGCTGGAGTTCGAGAAGGCCCTCGCCCAGCTCGCCCTGGGCGAGATCTCCGACGACGAGGTGCCGGTGCTGGTCGAGGCCTACACGGCGTTCCAGCGACTCGGCGCGCACGGGCTGCGGCGCCAGGCGGGGAACAGGCTGCGCGCGCTGGGCGCGAAGGTGCCGCGGGCGCGGTCGAAAGCGCCGGGACTGCTCACCGAGGCCGAGGAGAACGTGGCACGGCTCGTGCAGCAGGGCATGCGCAACCGCGACATCGCCGCCGCGCTGCACTACAGCCCGCGAACCATCGAGGTGTACCTGTCGCGGATCTACGCGAAGCTGCACGTCTCGTCCAGACTGGAGCTGGCCCGCGTGCTGGACGCCAAGCCGCGCTAAGAAGCCGGTGAACCCGGCGGCACCACGCGCCCGAGCCGTTTCCGCACACCCTCTTCCTGGTACCGCGTCACGGTCGCCGCCAGCTGCTCGCACGCGCGCTCGATGGCCTGCCGGGCCTGGTTGCGCTCGCTCGTGATCGCGCTCAGGATCAGCCCGGTCAGCGCCACCGACCCGTTGAACGCCTGCAGCACGATCATCGTGGTCAGCAGGTCGCTCGCGGCGAAGTGCCCGCTGGCGGCCGACATCACCGCCGCCACGGAGATGAGCGCGGCGCACGGGGCGGCGATCGCGTGCTGGAACCGCAGCGCCGCCCAGATCAGCATCGGGAACACCAGGAACAACAGCCGCAACTGGGTCGTCGTCACGAACGCCGCGAGCATCGCGGTGGCGATCAGCAGCACGCCGCCCTCCACGAGCCTGCGCGGTGAGGTCCGCCAGTGCCGGGGAAGCGTGAGCAGCAACGGCGTGAACACCAGCACGCCCATCGCGTCACCGGTCCACCACACCGACACCACCGACGGCACCTCGTGCCACGTGATCACGCCGCCGAGCCTCAACGCCGTCGTGCCGATCACCGCGCTGATCAGCATCGCGCCCAGCGCGCCCGCGAAGACGAGCAGCAGCGCGTCCTTCAACCGCTCCAGCCGCGGCTGGAAACCGAACCGGGTCAGCAGGTACCAGGCGGCCAGCGGAGCCGCGGTGTTGCCGATGGTGATCAGCAGGGTCGGACCGGGCCCCGCGCCGAGCGCGATGTTGGCGGTCAACGCACCGAGTGCGATGCCGGGCAAGACTTTTCGGCCCGACATCAGCAGCGCCGCGACCGAGATTCCCGTCGGTAGCCACAGTGGAGTGACCTGGTCGTTGACCAGTGCCAGGACCAATCCCACCTTCGCGGTCGCGTAGTAGGCGACCGCAACCGCGAGAATCGTGATGGTGGTGCGCAATGCGGCGTTCACCGGCACATGCTGCACCTGTGCACACGCGACCGCCAGACCTCGAGACAGGGCGTACCCACCTGGACTCACTCCGTAGGTAGGTACGCGCGAAACGGTGAATCCTTAGCTGTTGTGGAAGCCGCACTACAGCCCGTGAACCGCAAACCGTGAGATGGACTCCATGCGCACAGCCGCGGTGGTGGACGAGATACGGGTGGAGGAAGGCGGACGGCGCGTAGTGGTGGTCGCCGGCCGTCTGCACCTCCCGGTCTCCGCTGGTGTCACCGACGACGAAGCGCTGACACTGGCCAGAGCGGGCACCACGGCGTGGCACCTCCTCCGCACGTGTGCGCACCTCCGGCCGGACGAGTCGATCGTCGTGCACGACGCCACGAGCGAAACGGGCGCGATCGCGGTCCAGCTCGCGCGGAGCTTCGCCGCCGGCCGGGTCATCGCGACCGGCTCCAGCCAGGCCCGCCGCCGCAGGGCGTGCCGGCTCGGCGCCGACGTCGCCGTGGACTCCGATCCGGACGGCCTCGCCGATCGCCTGATCGAGGCCAACGACGGCAAACAGGTCGACGTCGTACTCGATCCAGGAGGCACCCTGAAGGACTCCCTGGACGCGCTCGCGCCGTTCGGCCGGATCGTCTGCTACGGCGCTGACCAGGACGAATCCGTCATGCTGACCGGTCTGCTCCGCGGGTCGCGCGCGATCATCGGGTTCCGCTTCGAGCACACCCTCGAACGACCGGACATGATCGCGAGAGCGGTCAGCGAGCTGTTCGGGTTGACCTCGGCTGGGCGATTGCGCCCGATGGCAGACGACCAGTAGGCAGTAGCAAGCCGAATAAGGGGACGCATGAGGACCGTATTCACGACCTGCCCGCTCTGCGAAGCGACGTGCGGGCTCGAGCTGACGGTCGAGGGCGACCGCATCACCAAGGTGCGCGGCGACCGCGAGGACGAGTTCAGCAGGGGCTTCATCTGCCCCAAGGGCGCCTCGCTGGGCACGCTCGACGCCGATCCCGACCGGCTGAGCACTCCGCTGATCAAGCGCGACGGCGAGTTCCACGAGGCCTCCTGGGACGAGGCGTTCGCGTACATCGACGAGCGCCTGAAGGACTTCCCCGACCGGAACGCGGTCGGCATGTACCTGGGCAACCCGGTCGTCCACTCGCTCGCCGGCGGCCTCTACGCCGGCCCGCTGCGCAAGGCGCTGGGCAGCCGCAACGTCTTCACCGCGAGCACCGTCGACCAGATGCCCAAGCACGTCCAGTGCGGCTACATGTTCGGCAGCATCTTCTCGATCCCGGTGCCCGACATCGACCGCACCGACTTCATGCTGGTGCTGGGCGCCGACCCGTTCTCGTCCAACGGCAGCCTGTGGACGGTCCCGGACGCGCCGGGCCGGTTCAAGGAGCTGCGGAAGCGCGGTGGCCGGTTCGTCGTCGTCGACCCGCGCCGCAGCCGCACCGCGCAGGCGGCCGACCAGCACGTCGTGATCCGGCCGGGCACGGACGTGTTCCTGCTGCTGGCGTTGATCCACGAGCTGTTCGCGCAGGACCTGGTCGACCTCAAGGACCTCGCCGGACACGTCACCGACCACCTGGCGATCCGCGAGCACGTCGCGCCGTTCGGCCCGGACGCCGTCAGCGCCAGGACCGGTGTGGAGCCGGAGACGATCCGCGAGCTCGCCCGCACTCTCGCGGCCGCCGACCGCGCCGCCGTCTACGGCCGCATCGGCACGACGACGGTTGAGTTCGGCACGGTCGCCTCGTGGGCCGTGGACACCCTCAACGTCCTCACCGGCAACCTGGACCGCCCCGGCGGCGTGATGTGGCCGCTGCCCGCGCACAGCAGGCGCGGCTCCGGTCGCGGCAACGGGTTCGGCATCGGGCGCTGGCACAGCCGGGTCAAGGGACACCCCGAGGTGATGGGGGAGTTCCCGGCCGTCACGATGGCCGACGAGATCGAGACACCCGGCGAGGGGCAGGTCAGGGCCCTGTTCACGATCGGCGGCAACCCCGCGCTGTCGCTGCCGAACTCCGCCCGCGTGAACGACGCACTGTCCTCGTTGGACTTCATGGTCAGCGTCGACCCGTACCTCAACGAGACGACCAGGCACGCCGACGTCATCCTGCCGACACCGCCGCCGTCCCGCCGCGACCACTACGACATCGCGTTCCTCAACAACTCCGTGCGCAACGTCGTGAAGTACTCGCGCGCGGCGATCCCGTTGGAGGAAGGCAGGGTCGACGAGACCGACATCTTCTTCCGGCTCGCGACGATCTTCAGCGGGCTCGGGCCCGACGCCGACCTCGACGCCATCGCCGCGTTCCAGCTCAAGGGGCTCCAGCAGAAGCTCGGCGCCGACTTCGAACCCGAGGGCGAGACGCGCGAGGAACGCCTGCTGGACCTGAAACTCCGCACCGGCGCGTACGGGGTCTCGCTGCGGCAGCTGCTCGACCACCCGCACGGCATCGACCTCGGCCCGCTCACCTCGCGCCTGCCGGAGATCCTGCGCACGCCGTCCGGGAAGATCGAGCTCACCCCGCAGCCGATCGTGGACGACCTCCCGCGCGTGCTCAGCGCGTTGCACAGCCCCGAGACCGAGCTGGTGCTCGTCGGCCGCAGGCACCTGCGCACCAACAACTCCTGGATGCACAACGTGCCCGCGCTGGTGAAGGGCAAGCCGTTGTGCACGCTGCTCGTGAACCCCGGTGACGCCGGCCGCCTCGGCCTGCACGACGGCGGGTCCGCCCAGGTCACCTCGCGCGTCGGCAAGATCGAGGTGCTGGTCGAGGTCACCGCCGACATCGCGCCCGGCGTCGTCTCGATGCCGCACGGCTGGGGCCACGACCAACCGGGGACCCGGTTGACCGTCGCGCGCGAGCACGCCGGCGTGAACGTCAACCTCCTCACCGACGACCTCCGCATCGACCCGCTCTCGGGCACCGCCGTCCTCAACGGCACCCGCGTGCAGGTCGTGCCCGCCTGAAGGATCCCTCCGCCCCCGACGAGCAGGAGCCGCCATGACCGCAGGAGTCACCAGCCCGAACGCGGTGCAAGCCGTCCGCCGGATAGCCGACCTGCCGTTCCTCGCGGAGCAGGCGTACGGGGACGCGGTGGCGTGGCGGTTCAAGCAGGACGGGGTGTGGGCCGAGCACACCTACGCCGAGGTCTCCGAGCTGGTGCTGGACCTCGCGTCCGGGTTCGTCCACGCCGGACTGAAGGCGGGCGACCGGGTCTGCGTGCTCGCGAACACCCGTCCCGAGTGGACGGCGGTCGAGCTGGCCGTGCTCGCGGCGGGCGGCATCGTCGTGCCGATCTACCCGTCGAGCGCGCCGGAGGAGATCGCCTGGGTGGTCGGCGACTCCGGCGCGTCGATCGTGGTGGCCGAGACCGAGGCCCAGTGCGTCAAGGTCGAGTCGGTGCGCGCCGAACTCCCTGAGCTCCGAACGATTTTCACGATCGAGCCCGCCGGTGACCGCCCGACGCTGGCCGAGCTGCAGGACACCGGCCGCACCTCGCCGCTGGCCGACGAGCTCGACGTCCGCCGTGCCGCGATCAGGCCGGAGGACCCGAGCCTGATCATCTACACGTCGGGCACCACCGGCCCGCCCAAGGGCTGCGTGCTGACCAACGCGAACTGGGTCGCGTTGTGCCGGGTCGCGGAGAAAGCCCGCATCGACGCGATGACCGGCACGGTCTACCTGTTCCTGCCGCTGGCGCACGTCTTCGCGCAGATCATCATGTTCGGCACCATGTACCGCGGCGGCGCGCTGGCGTACTTCGGCGGCGACATGGCGCAGATCGTGCCGGAGCTCGCCGAGGTGAAGCCGACCTTCCTGCCTTCCGTGCCCCGGATCTTCGAGAAGATCTACACGTTCGTCACCTCCGCCGTGCCCGCCGAGCAGCTCGCGCAGGCGGTGACGCTGGGCCTGGAGGTGCGGCGCAGGCGTGCGGCCGGTGAGCCGGTGCCGCCGGAGATGGCGGCGGCGTTCGAGCAGGTCGACGCCCTGTTCGCCAAGGTGCGCGGGGTGTTCGGAGGCCGGCTCGTGCAGGCGCTGTCGGGTGCCGCGCCGATCTCCCGCGAGGTGCTGCAGTTCTTCCACGCGGCCGGTGTGCCGGTGCTGGAGGGCTACGGCATGACGGAGTCCACCGCTGTCGGCACCATCAACACGTTGGATCGTTTCAAGCTCGGCTCGGTCGGCGCGTCCGGCGTGGCGGGCCTCGAGATGAGCGTGGGGGAGGACGGCGAACTGCTGATGCGCGGCCCGCACGTCTTCGCGGGCTACTGGCGCAACGACGAGGCGACGGCTGCCACGATCCAGGACGGCTGGCTGCACACCGGCGACCTCGGCGAGATCGACGCGGACGGTTTCGTCACGATCACGGGGCGCAAGAAGGACATCATCATCACCGCGGGCGGCAAGAACATCGCGCCGGCGAACGTGGAGAACGTCCTGCGCCAGTCCCGGTGGATCTCGCACGCCGTCCTGTACGGGGACCGCAAACCCTACTGTGTGGCTCTGATCACACTCGACGCGGACGAGATCGTGCCGTGGGCGTCGGCGAAGGGCTTGCCGACCGACGTCGAATCATTGGTGGGTCACCCGGAAGTGCGAGCGCTGGTGCAGGAAGTCGTCGACGAGGCGAACTCGCACTTCGCGAGCGTGTCGCAGGTGAAGAAGTTCGTGCTGCTCACCCGCGATCTGTCCCAGGAGGAAGGTGAGCTCACCCCGACGTTGAAGGTCAAGCGCAACGTGGTGCACCGCCTTCACTCTGGGTTGTACGAAGGGCTCTACGAGTAACCCGTACGTACGAGAAATCCAAAAACAGGTACATCCACCCTGGCGGTTTCTCTCCGCTCAGGGCAGAGTGGGGCACCAGCGGCGCTTGGCCCCCTCCCCCCTCGGGCCCAGCCGCTTTCGCGGCCCCGGCTCACGGCGTACTCCCCCCAGACGCCTTGCCGGGGCCGCCTTGTATCTACCGCCGTGGTGGTGTCGTGGTTCCGCGCACGATGAGTTGCGTCTCCGCCACGATCTGCGGCACCTCCGTGTTGTCGGAGTCCAGCCAGTCGAGCAACAGGTTCACCGCCGTCCGCCCCGCCTGCGCCACCGGCATCGCCACCGTCGTCAGCGCGGGCGAGCACAGCGCCGCGTACGTGAGGTCGTCGAAACCCGTCACCGACACGTCACCGGGCACCGTGATGCCGCGGTCCCGCAGCCGCGCCAGCACGCCGAGCGCCATGATGTCGTTGTAGGCCACGATCGCCGTCGTGTCGGCCGCCACGGCGAGATCAGCCGCCTGCAGTCCGCCCTCGTAGCGCGGCGCGAACGGGCCGAGGTCCACCAGGTCCACGTCGTGCTGGGCGACGGCCGACAGGAGCCCGCGGCGACGCTCCTGGTTGGACCAGGACGTGCGAGGGCCGTTGAGATAAGCGATCCGCCGGTGTCCCAATGCGACGAGGTGGTCGATGACGGCGTGCATCCCACCCGCCGAGTCCATCAACGCGGCGGGCACGCCGGGCAGGCGCCGGTTCAGCAGCACCAGCGACGTCGCGCCCGCCACCTCGTAGATCTGCGAGTCCTCCAGACCCGGCGCGCACAGCACCACGCCGTCGACCTGTTTGGCCATCGCGTGCACGAGCTTGGCCTCGGTGACCGGGTCCTCGTCGCTGTCCGCCACGAACACCGCGTAGTCGGCCTGCATCGCCCGCGCCTGCACGGCCTTGAGCACGCCCGTGAAGAACGGGTTGTCGAGGTCGGGCACGACGATGCCGATGTTGCCGGTCTTGCCCGTGATCAGCCCCCGAGCCGCCCTGTTGGGCTGGTAGCCGAGCTCCGTCGCGGCGGCCAGCACCCGTGACCTGGTCTCCGGACGGACCAGCTCGGGGGATGTCAGCGCACGCGAAACGGTGGCGACCGATACGTGCGCCCTGCGTGCCACGTCGCGGATGGTGACTGCCACTTGTACCTCACCCTCGTGCCGGTTGAAACAATCATGACGGGTCAGGCGTCAGGAAGGATCCTTGAGTCTGGTCACGAGCTGTGTCGGGTTCACGAACCGCAGTGCGATCACGAGCAGCACGAGCATCGATCCTGTGTAGATCACCGCCATCGAGTCGACCATCTGTTGTGGCCGGATGCCCGCCGACGACATCGCCTCGTACAGCGACACGACCAGGGTCTGGCTGGTCGGGCCCGCGGTGAGGAACGTCAGCTCGAACATGCCCACCGTCCGCACGAGCACCAGGATCGACGCCGCGAGGATGCCGGGCACCAGCAAAGGGGCCAGCACACGCGTGAAGATGGCGAAGGTGTTCGCGCCGCACATGCGTGCCGCCGACTCGATCTTCGTATCGATCTGCTCGATGAACGGCGTCATCGTCAGCACGACGAACGGCACCGCGGGCACGAGGTTCGCCGCGATCACGCCCGCCATGCTGCCCGCCAGGTGGAACTTGTACAGCACCGTCGCGAGCGGGATGCCGTACGTCATCGGCGGCATCAGGATCGGCAGCAGGAACAGCACGTTGAGCAGCTTCTTGCCGGGGAACGTGCGGCGCGCCAGGGCGTAGGCCGTCGGGACTCCGATCAGGACGGAGATGACGACGACCGCGATCGCGACCTGGAACGTCACCACCAGCACGTCCAGCAGCCGGTAGTCGCGCCACGCCTCGCCGTACCACTTGCCCGTGTACCCGTTCGGCAGCCAGGTGCCGAACCACGACTCGGCGAACGAGTTCGTGACGACGGCGCCGACGATCCCGGCGAGGTTCAGCATGAAGAACGCCAGAGCGCCCCAGGTCAGCCACGTGACCGGACGTGCCTTCATCCCTTGCCTCCCGTCGCGCCGCGGTACAGGGTCGTGCGCCAGATCAGCACCACGCCGATCACGACCAGCATCACCAGTGCCATCAGCATCGCGATCGCCGAGCCCAGCGCGAAGTCGTTGTCCCGCAAAGCCGTCTCGTACGCGGCGATCGACATCACGTGCGTCTCGCCCGCCGGGTTGCCGACCATCACCGCCGACGGGAACACCGAGAACGCGAGCACGAACGAGAGGCAGAACGTGACGGCGAGACCGGGTGCCAGCAACGGCATCGTGATGGTCCGGAACCGTTGCCGTTTCGACGCTCCCAGCGTCGCGGCCGCCTGTTCCAGCGTCGGGTCGATGCCGGACAGGTACGACAGCGTCAGCAGGAACGCGAACGGGAACCCGGTGATGATCAGGCTGAACAGCACGCCCCAGTAGTTGTGCGTGAGCTTCGCCGGTTCGTCCGCGCCCAGTGCGATCCAGATGCGGTTGAACCACCCCGTGGGCCCGAAGAACGCGAGCAGCCCTTCGGCCGTCAGCACGGTGCCGAGCGTGATCGGGACGACCAGCAGGGTCGTGAGCGCCCGCTTGCCCCGGAACCGGCCGCGCATCCGGAACGCGATCGGGATGGACGCCAGCACGTTGAACAACGCGGCCGGCAACCCGAGCCGCAGCGTGATCCAGACGGTCTCGGCGAGGTAGTCGTCGGAGAAGAACGTGACGTAGTTCTGGAACGGGCTGCCGCCGCCCTTCGGCTGGAACGAGAGTTGCAGCCCGTACAGGAACGGGTAGACGAACAGCAGCACCACGAACACCGCGCCCGGCACGAGCAGCCACAGCACCCGGTCGACGCCCTTCTCGGCGAGCCGGTGCTTGAGCGACGCACGCTCCACGACCGTCGTCATGCGAACACCAGCACACGTTCGACCGGCACCCTCAACCTGATGGCGTCGCCGGGAGCCAGCCGCGAGGTGGTGCGGACGTGCAGCTGCGAGCCGTCTCCCAGCCGTGCCTCGACCGCCTGCTCGCGGCCGTGGTACTCGACGATCTCGACGACCGCTTCGAGCGTGTTGGCGCCGACCTCCGCGACAACCGTGAAGTCCTCCGGCCGCACCGCCGCCACGGCCTGCGCCCCGAGTTCTTCCCGTTTGACACCAACGAGTTCGACGCCGTCAGCCCGCACGGTCGCGTGCTCGTCGTCCTGCGCCGTCACCGTCACCGGGATCATGTTGCGGTAGCCCATGAACCCCGCCACGTACCGGTTGACGGGGTGCGCGTAGACCTCCTCCGGTGAACCGACCTGCTGCACCTCGCCCAGCCGCAGCACCACGAGCCGGTCGGCGAGTGCCAGTGCCTCCTCCTGGTCGTGCGTCACGTAGACCGTGGTGAGCCCGAGCGACTGGTGCAGTCTGCGGATCTCCGTGCGCATCTCCAGGCGCAGGGCAGCGTCCAGATTGGACAGTGGCTCGTCCATCAGCACCAGCGGTGGTTCGAGCACGATGGCGCGCGCGATCGCCACCCGTTGCTGCTGGCCGCCGGAGAGCTGGGCGGGGAACTTGTGCTGGTGCTCCTCCAGCTGGACCAGCCGGACGGCCTCGTCCACCCGCCGGGCGAGCTCCTGCTTCGGCGTCTTGCGCATGGACAGGCCGAACCCGATGTTGCGCCGCACCGACATGTGCGGGAACAACGCGTAGTTCTGGAACACCATGCCGAACCCGCGCTTCTCGGGCGGCAGGTCGTCGATGCGCTTGCCGTCCAGCGTGATCCGCCCGCCGGTCAACGGCAGCAGGCCCGCGAGGCAGTTGAGCGCGGTCGACTTCCCGCAGCCGGACGGGCCGAGCAGGGCGACGAACTCGCCGCCCTTGATCGTCAGGTCCATGCCCTTGAGGGCAACGGTGTCGCCGAACGCGCGCTGCACGCGGTCGAGGTGCAGCTCCGCGAAGCGTTGCCCCGCCACTACTTCTTCCCGATCTCTCGGTCCCACCGCTGGAACGCCTTGACCTGCTGCGCGGCTGGGAGCGAGGTCTCCTTAGGGTTGTCGGCGATCAGCTTGTCGTACTCGGCTCGCCCGAACTTCGCGATCGCGTCCTTCGACTCCTGCGGTGCCATGTCGAGCGTGACGTCCTTGACCGCCGGGCCGGGGTAGAAGTACCCCTTGTCGTACGCCTTCGCCTGCTGCTTGGGGTCCAGCATGAACTTGATCAGAGCCAGGTTCGCCGACAGCACGTCCTGCGAGACACCCTTGGGCACCACGGCGTAGTGCGCGTCGGTGACCCAGTGGAAACCCTTGAACGTCGCGATCTTCATGCCCTCCGGCACCGAGCCGAGCACGCGCGGGTTGATGTCCCAGCCGGTGGTGGAGGCGACCATCCACGACGTGCCGTTCGCGAGGTTCTTCATGACGTCGGTCGTGCCGCCGGGGTAGCTGTCCACGTACTGGCCGAGATCCTTGAGGTACGCCCAGGTCTTGTCCCAGCCCTTCTCCGGGTCCTTGGGGTCGGAGTCGCCGAGCAGGTACGGCAGTCCCATCAGGAACGTCCTGCCGGGACCGGAGTTCGCCGGCCGTGCGTACTGGAACTTGCCGGGGTGCGCCTTGGCCCACTCCAGCAGTTCGGCGGGGGACGACGGGGGCGTGGGGACCTTGGCCGGGTCGTACTCGAGCAGTGGGCCGGCGGGGTAGTAGGTGACGGCGACACCCTGGCCCTGCGCGAGTTTCTGCATCTCCCAGGCGGGCGGCAGGTAGGTCTTCTCGAGGTCGGGCAGCTTCGCCGAAAATCCGGGGAGCAGTTCGTAGACGAGCTTCTGCTCGACGACGGACGACAATCCGTCGGTACCGGTGAGCACGAGGTGGGTCTGGGAGGTGCCGGAGTTCTGCTCGGCCTTGAGCTTGCCCGGCATGTCCGGCGCGGTCGCCTTGGTGTAGTTGACCTTGCTGACGAAGTCGGGGTTCGCCTTCACGAACTCGTCGATCATGCCTTGGGTGAGCTGCAGGTTGCCGGCGACGTCGAGCACGTTGAGCTCGACCGGTTTCGCCGGCTTGTCCGGGACTGTGGCGGGTGCGTTCTGCGTCTGCGGCATCTCCGGCGCACCGCACGCGGTGACGACCAGCAGGGCGGGGACGACGAGCCGTAACTTCCTTGTCCAGCGCATCTCGGGCTCCCTAACTGACTCTGGACCTGGCGCTCGAAAACGTTTACGGTTTTTCTGTAACACTCGTACACCCGCCGCCGTGCCGAACGCAATGCCGCCGCCCGACCCGTTCCCTTACGAAAGTGGGAGGCTCCTGTGGCACCCCGTTCACGGCGGTTGCCGGGCAAGACCGGCATCCTGGCCACTGCGCTCGCAGTGGCGGTGACCTCGCTCGTTTCCGCTGCGCCTCAGGCAGCCGCCGCGGATGTCCTGCTGTCCCAAGGCAAACCCGCGACCGAGTCGGCGTCCGGCGGCGCGAACTACGCCCCGGCCAACGCCTTCGACGGCAACGCGGGCACCCGCTGGGCCAGCAAGTCGAACACCGACCCGGCCTGGGTCCGCGTCGACCTCGGCGCGTCCGCGAACATCAGCCGCGTCCGGTTGCAGTGGGATCTCTCCTGCGCCAAGGCCTACCGCGTCGAGACCTCGGAGAACGACTCGACGTGGACGTCGATCCACAGCACCGCCGACGGCAAGGGCGGCGTGGAGGACCTCACGGTCACCGGCCGCGGGCGGTACGTCCGGATGTACGGCACGACCCGTTGCCGCACCGGCACGTCGTACGGCTATTCGTTGCAGGAGTTCCAGGTCTTCGGCAACTCCGGCCCCGCCGACGTGGAGCCGCCGTCACCGCCGTCCGACCTCGTGGCGTCGGAGATCAAGTCCGACTCGGCGAAGCTGACGTGGAAGGCCGCGGCCGACAACGTCGCGGTCACCTCGTACGACATCTACAACCTCGGCCAGTTCCAGAAAACGGTGCCGGCCAACACTTTGACGACGGTCATGACCGGCCTCAAGCCGAACGTGAGCTACGGCTTCTACGTCAACGCGCGGGACGCGGCGGGCAACGTGTCGCAGGCGTCCAACACCGCGGAGTTCAAGACACCACCCGCGCAGGACGACCCGATCCCGCCGACCGCGCCGAAGAACCTGCGTTCGACGGGCGCCACGGCGAACTCGGTCTCGCTGGCCTGGGACCCGGCCACCGACAACGTGGGCGTGACGCGCTACGAGATCTACACCGGCGCCACCAAGGTCGGTGACGCGACCGGCACGTCCGCGACGATCGGCGGCCGCACCGCGAACACCGAGTACACCTTCACGGTCAAGGCCTTCGACGCCGTCGGCAACGTCTCGCCCGCCTCCAACGCGGTGACCGTCAAGACCCGCTCCGGCGGCGACCAGGTCGGCGCCGTCACGCAGATCGCGGCCGACAACGACGTCCCGTGGGGCCTCGCGTTCCTGCCGAACGGCGACGGCCTCTACTCGCGCCGCGACGCGCAGGACATCGTGCGGATCACGCCGTCGGGCACCAAAACGACGCTGGGCAAGGTTCCGGGTGTGTCCGGCACCAACGGCGAGGGTGGCCTGCTCGGCATCGAACTGTCGCCGACGTTCTCCGCGGACGGCCTGATCTACGTCTACCACACGTCCTCTTCGGACAACCGGATCGTGCGCGCCAAGATCGAGGGCAACACCCTCACCGGCTGGCAGACGCTGCTGACCGGCATCCCCCGCAACAAGTTCCACAACGGCGGCCGCCTGCGCTTCGGCGCCGACGGCAAGCTCTACGCGGGCACCGGCGACGGCCAGAACGGCAACAACGCCCAGAACAAGCAGAACCTGGGCGGCAAGGTGCTGCGCCTCAACCCGGACGGCTCAGCGCCTTCGGACAACCCGTTCGTCAGCGAGGGCGGCAACGCGCGCTACGTCTGGACCTACGGCCACCGCAACGTCCAGGGCCTCGCCGTGGACTCGCAGGGCCGCATGTGGCAGGCAGAGCTCGGCAACTCGAACATGGACGAGGTCAACCTGCTGCAGAAGGGCGGCAACTACGGCTGGCCGGCCTGTGAGGGCACCAGCGGCTCGTGCGGCGGCTACGTGGCGCCGAAGAAGACCTTCTCGGTCGGCTCCGCGTCCCCGTCGGGCCTGGCGATCGTGAACGACGTGCTGTTCCTCGCCGCGCTGCGCGGCGAACGCCTGTACCGCATGCAGATCAACGGCTCGTCGGTCGGCGCCACGACGTCGCACTTCCAGGGGACGTACGGGCGGCTCCGCACCCCGGAACCGGCGCCGGACGGGTCGTTGTGGGTGACGACGTCCAATGGTGACAAGGACTCCACGGCCGGCAACAGCAACACGAAGATTCTCAAGGTGGCGCTGAACTAGCTGCACCACTACCGGTTGCCCTCGGACATCTCGTCCGGGGGCAATCCCTTGTTCAGAGCCGGAGTCCGTCCAGCAGCAAAGAGATCAGCCGCCGCGGGTCGTAACGCTCGTCGTCGTCGCGCCCGATGCACAGGTTCCCGATCCCGCGCATCAGCTCGTACGGCCGCACATCTCCACGGATCTCCCCGGCTTCGGCCGCGGCCCGCAGCAGCGACTCGCACACCGGCCCGAGCCGGTCGAGGAAGTACCCGTGCAGCGCCTCGAACCCGCTGCTGTCCGACTGCATCGCCCCGGCCAGCCCGTGCTTGGTCACCAGGAAGTCCACGAACAGGTCGATCCACGCCCGCAAAGCCGAAAACGGTGAGTCCGAAGTGGACAACAGCGAGGGTCCGGCGGAAGCGCACGCCTCGACCTGGTGCCGGTAGACCGCCACGACGAGGTCCGCGCGGGTGGGGAAGTGGCGGTAGATCGTGCCCATGCCGACGCCCGCCTCCGCCGCGATCTCGCGGATCGGGGCGTCTACGCCGGACCTGACGAACACCTCGGCCGCGGCCGCGAGCAGCGTCTGCTCGTTGCGCACGGCGTCTGCCCGCTTGCGTGGTGGCACGCGCACTCCCCTCGAATCCCGACGCGGTTGACAAAGCGGAACAGCGCTCCGTATCGTTCCGGAACATCGCTCCACTTAAGGCGACAGACTACTCGAAGGGGAACCAATGACCGTCTTCACGGTGAGCCCTGTCGTGCTCGAAATCCCCGGCAGGCCCGTTGACCTGCAGTTGAAGGTCTCCGCGCCGACCGAGGGAAGCGGGCTGCCGATCATCCTGCTGTCCCACGGGCAGGGCTACTCGAACCACCTGTCCTCGCTCAACGGCTACGCGCCGCTCGCGAACCACTGGGCCGAGCAGGGCTTCGTCGTCCTCCAGCCCACGCACCTGAGCAGCAGGACCCTGAACCTGCCCGTGGACACCCCCGGCGCGCCGATGTTCTGGAAGGAACGCGCCGAGGACATGTCGCACGTCATCGACCGCCTCGACGAGATCGAGAAGGCCGTGCCGCAGCTGCAGGGCCGGCTCGACCGCACGAAGATCGCGGTCGCCGGCCACTCGATGGGCGGGCACACCGCGAGCCTGCTGCTGGGCATGACGACCGACAAGACCAGCCTGAAGGACGAACGCATCAGGACGGGCGTGCTGCTCGGCTCCACCGGCGGCGGCGAAGGGTTGACCGACGTCGTCAAGGAGAACTACTCGTTCATGCTGACCTCGGACTTCAGTGCCATGACGACCCCGGCCCTCGTCGTGGCGGGCGACAAGGACGGCTCCGAGCACCTCACGACCAACGGCCCGGAGTGGCACACCGACCCGTTCCACCTGTCGCCCGGCCCGAAGGAGCTGCTGATCCTCGAAGGCGGCGAGCACGGGCTCGGCGGCGTCTCCGGGTACGACGTCGCCGAGACCACGGACGAGAGCCCCGAGCGGGTCGCGACCGTGCAGCGGCTCACCACGGCGTATCTGCGCAGTCAGCTGAACGGGACGGACGACTGGCAGCGGGAGGCGCTAGTGGGCGTTGGGTTCGGGGTTCACTCCCGGGCGTGACAGGAACTCGAAGTCGCAGCCCTCGTTGGCCTGCGTGATGTGCTCGTAGTACAAGGCACCGTAGCCGCGTTCGAACTTCGGCGGCGGTGCGGTCCACACGGCACGACGCCGTTCCATCTCCTCGTCGGAGATCTCCACGCGCAACACGCGCGCCTCGACGTCCAACGTCACCAGGTCGCCGTCACGCACGAGCGCCAACGGCCCACCGACGTGCGCCTCCGGTGCCACGTGCAGAACGCAAGCGCCGTAAGAAGTTCCGCTCATCCGCGCGTCTGACACGCGCACCATGTCCCGGACTCCCTCTCGAAGCAGCTTGTCCGGGATCGGCAGCATCCCGTACTCCGGCATGCCGGGCCCGCCCTTGGGGCCGCCCCCGGCCAGCACGATCACCGAGTCACGAGTCACCTCCAGCAGAGGTGAGTTGATCCGTGCCTGCAAGTCCTTGTAGCCGTGGAAGACCACGGCGGGCCCGGTGTGCCGCCACAACGACGGATCTGCCGCCACGTACTTGATCACCGCACCGTCAGGAGCCAGGTTGCCGCGCAGCACAGCCAGTCCGCCCTCGGCCGAGATCGGGTCGTCCAGAGTCCGGATCACCGCCGAGTCGTACACCTCGGCGCCGTCGAGGTCCTCGCCGAACGTCCGCCCGGTCACCGTGATCCGCTTGAGGTGCAACGAGTCCCGCAACCTCGACAGCAATCCGCGCAGCCCGCCGGCGTAGTAGAAGTCCTCCATCAGGAACGATCCGGCGGGCTGAACCGAGGCCAGCACGGGGACTTCGCGGGACAACCGGTCGAAGTCGTCCAGCGACAACGGGATCTGCGACCGCCCGGCCATCGCGATCAGGTGGATGTACGAGTTCGTCGAGCCGCCCAGCGCCAGCACGGTCCGGATCGCGTCCTCGTACGCCTCGGCGGACAGCACGTCGCCGATCGTCAGACCTTCGCGCACCATCTCGACGATCCGCAGGCCGGACGCCGCCGCCATCCGGTGGTGGGCCGAGTCGACCGCCGGAATCGACGACGCACCGGGCAAAGTGAGTCCCAGCGCCTCGGCGGCGGCGGTCATCGTCGACGCCGTGCCCATCGTCATGCACGTGCCGGGGGAGCGGGCCAGCCCGGACTGGATCTCTGCCCAGTCCGAAGAAGAGATCGTCCCCGCGCGCTTCTCGTCCCAGTACCGCCACATGTCCGTGCCCGACGCGAGCTTCTCGCCACGCCAGTTGCCCCGCAGCATCGGTCCCGCGGGAACGAAAACCGTGGGCAGACCGGCGGAAGCGGCACCCATCAGCAACGCGGGCGTGGTCTTGTCGCAGCCGCCCATCAGAACGCAGCCGTCGACGGGGTACGACCGCAGGATCTCCTCGGTCTCCATCGACAGCATGTTCCGGTACAGCATGGGAGTCGGCTTCTGGTACGTCTCCGACAACGTGGAAACCGGGAACTCCAACGGATAACCGCCGGCCTCCCACACACCGCGCTCGACCTGCTTGGCCCGCTCCCGCAGGTGCATGTGGCACGGGTTGATGCCGCTCCACGTGTTGAGGATCGCGATGACCGGCTTGCCGAGGTGCTCGGACGGGTTCATGCCCAGCTGGCGCATCCGGGCGTTGTGCGAGAACGCCCGCAACCCCTCGCCGTCGAACCACTCGCTGCTGCGCAACGTCACAGCAGGCTCCACGAGTTCAGCAACACACCAACGGCAGAACGGTCGGCCTCCGACAGAACCGAAGCGGGCGGACGCACGTCCCGCCGGCACAACCCGAGCTGTGCCAACGCTTCCTTCACCACCGACACGTTGTTCGCCGACTCGTTCAACGCCCGCAGCTCCTCGAACCCGCGGATGAACTCCCAGATCTCCATCGCCGCACCGAACTCGCCGGCCTGAAGACAGCGGAAGAACTGCACCGACAGTTGCGGCGCCACGTTCGCCAGCCCGGACGTGAACCCCGTCGCCCCGACCGCGAAGTACCCCGGCGCCGACAGCTCGGCCAGCCCCGCGACCCACGTCAGCCGGTCCAGCCCGGCATCGCGCGCGACGGACGCGAACCGCACCGGGTCCGGCACCGCGTACTTCACGCCCACCACGTTCGGGCACGCGTCCGCCAGCGCGGCGATCTGCGCGCCGCCGATCCGCGGGTTCCGCACGTACAGGATCACGCTCAGCTCGGGCACGGAGGACGCGATCGCCCGGTGGTAGTCGACCCACCCGTCCAGCGACACGTACGGGTGCACGGGCTGGTGGATCATGACGCCCTGAGCACCGGCGCGATCGGCGAACTTCGCGGCGGTCACCGCACTCGCGAGATCGTGCCCGACCCCGGCGATGATCGCGGCACGATCGCCGACGGTGTCCACGGTGATGGAAAGCGCGCGCTCGGTCTCAAGAGCGGACAACGTGTAGAACTCGCTCGTGTTGCCGTTCGGCGTCACGACCGAAACGCCACCCTCGACCATCCGGTCCACGACCGCGGCGTAGTTCTTCTCGTCGATCGCGCCGTCGGCGTCGAACGGTGTGACGGTGATCGCCACGACGGACGCGAGCTGTTCGGAGAGGTCATCGAACGCCATCGGGAAGCTCCTCAACTACTCGGTCGGCGAAGGTCTGGATGTGGCGGCGGAGTAGTTCGCTGGCGTGGCCGGCCTCGCCCCGCACGGCGGCGGCGAGGATCGCGCGGTGCTCGGCGGCCTCGTCGTCCCAGGTCGGGCAGATGCCCCACCCGGCGACGGTGATCAGCGCGGCCTGGTCGCGCAGACCGTCCAGGATCTCGATCATCAACGGGTTGCCGCACCCGGCGTACAGCGCGCGGTGGAAGCGGCGGTTGGCCAGGGACCGCCGCGCCAGGTCGGAGACGTCCTCCAGCGCCAGCGCGGCGTCGTCGAAGGAGGCGCCCAGCCCGATCGCGCGGCGCAACGCCTCCGGCTCCATCAGCATGCGCACGTCGTAGACGGAGGCGGCCATGGCGGCGTCGACCGTGCGGACCGCGGCGCCCTTGTACGGGCTCATCACGACGAGCCCCGATCCGGCGAGCGTCTTGAGCGCCTCGCGCACCGGAGTCTTCGAGACCTTCAACGCGGCCGCGAGATCTGTTTCCACGAGCGCCTGACCGGGCTTCAGCTTTCCGTTGAGAATCGCTTCTTTGATCGATTCCAGAACGAAGTCCGTGCGAGAGGCGGGAGGCGCTTCCGCCCGGTCATACATCATATACGAGACCCTAGAAGCTGTCGGAGGCCCAGGTCAACCGTCTCCTGTGGGTTGAGCAACGTCGTTGTATCTGCGTTGAACCAACTTCCTCGCAGGCTCGTTTTGAGGGTGTCGGTCACCGCAACTGGCGCGGGACTGAAGAAGGGGAAAATGAGTGCATCGTTCCGCGTGACCGTGTCCATTGCCGCGTCCGCCAGCGCATGGCACCGAACGTCCTGGACACCAACGAGTTGAACGAGATCGACACCATGCTGATGGAAGAACTGCCACCGGAGGCCGCGCTGAACGGCCCTCCGCAGAACGCGGACCACCTGCTCCTGCGCACGCTGGGCACGGTTCGCGAGGAAAGACATCAGGCCGTGCGACGCCGAGGGCGCATCACGGCCGTGACGTCGACCTTCGTGGTCGCCGGCGTGCTCGCCGGGGGCGTCTGGCTGGGACAGGGCCTGGGCGTCGGCGAGACCGCCGACGCGCTGCTGCAGGGGACCTCGTCGGCCGGCGCCCACCTGGCCGTGCAGGTCACCGACACCGAGAGCGGCCTGAGACTCGTGGCCACCGTCGACGGCATGCAGGACGGGGAAGCCTGCTGGCTCGTCGTGCACACGAAGGACGGGAGGAACTTCACCGCCGGCTCGTGGAGGGCGCACGACGGTGAGGTGACGCTGGCCGGGTCCGCGATGGTGCGGGCGGGGGACGTGGCCCGGGTCAGCGTGGTCGACCACGACCGCCGGCCGCTGGTGACGGCCAGCTAGGTGGCGAAGACCTGTGAGTCGTCGGCGAACGCCTTCACCTCGATGGCGTTCCCCGACGGGTCGCGGAAGAACATCGTCCACTGCTCGCCGGGCTGCCCGGCGAACCGCCGGTACGGCGCGATCACGAACTCCGTGCCCGCCGCCTGCAGCTTGTCCGCGAGCAGCAGGAACGCCTCCTCGGTGAGCAGCACGCCGAAGTGCGGCACCGGCACGTCGTGACCGTCGACCGGGTTGTGCGCCACCTCGGGGCCGGGCCCGTCGACCAGGTGCGTGACGAACTGGTGGCCGTAGAGGTTCCAGTCGATCCAGCGGTCGCTCGACCGGCCTTCCGGGCAGCCGAGCACACCTCCGTAGAACGCGCGGGCCTTCCCCAGGTCGGTGACCGGCACCGCCAGGTGGAAGCGGGGAATGGTGTTGGTCATTGACGACATCCTTCCACTCGACGGTGGAATTCTGACCCTCCGATCAGCAACCTCGAACGCTCGAACTGAGACGTGCCACCTGTTGCCCGCCTGGCCCGCTTGGCAAGCTGTAGCCGTGGCCAAGACCAAACCGCTGACGCTCGCAGTCGCGGCGGTCGCGGTTCTCGTGCTCGTGGCCTCGGTAGTCGTGCTCTGCGGCAGCACGTCCAGCGCCGACCAGTACGTCAGCGAGCTCGATCAGGTGCGAACCGATCCGGTGACGCCGAGCTTCGTCATCCGCTGCGGCACGAACGAGGAACGGCACCTCAACGCGGACAACCCGGTCGTCTCACCGGGCCTCCCGTTCGGCGCGCACCACACACACGAGTACGTGGGCAACAAGTCGGCAGACGCGAACTCGACGAACGACTCTCTCGCGGCCGCGCCCACGACGTGCGAGAAAAACGACCGCTCCACCTACTACTGGCCGGTGCTGCGCCTGACCGACGGCACGGGCCACGACGCGCACGCCCCAGGCGGCGGCGTCCACGGCAACACGGGCGTGGTGCTGCAACCGAAGAGCGTCGAGATCCGGTACGAGGGCAGCCCGGTGAGCGCAGTGCTGCCGATGCCGCGGTTCCTGCGCATGATCACCGGCGATCCGGCGGCGTTCACGAACGACTACGGCCCGAACGTTCGCGCGCGGTGGGGCTGCACGGACAAACCGGGTCGCTACACGACGAAATATCCGTTGTGCGGGCGCGCCACCACGTTGCGCAGCTTCGAGTTCGGCAGCTGCTGGGACGGCAACAACACGGACAGCGCGTCCCACCGCACGCACGTGGTTTTTCCGTCGGCCGATGGCATCTGCCCGCCGAAGACGTTCCCGATCCCGCGCCTGCACGTCATCGTCGGCTACGACGTTCCCGCAGGCCGGCCGTTCGCGATCGACAGCTTCCCCGAGGAGATGCGCGACCCGGCGACCGACCACGCGATGTTCATCAACGTGATGCCGGAGACGTTGATGGCCGAACTGGTCGGGCAGCTCAACCGGTCCCGCTGACGGCAGTAACATCCTCCAATCTTTTTTCGTCGAAACCTCGTTGAACCGAAGCCCGCTTTTGCTCGTGTGTCGGCTGAGGTCTTGAACAGGACGCTCGCAGGTGGTTTCGCGGGCGGGGAGGAGTGGGTGGATGGCGGCTTTGTTCTCCCGCAAACGGGAGACCGCGGCCGACGAGGCGCTGATCCGATCGCTCTACGAGGAGCACGGTCGGGCTCTGCTGGCGTACGCGACGCGGTTGACCGGCGATCGGGCGGCTGCCGAGGACGTGGTCCAGGAGACCCTCGTCCGAGCGTGGCGCCATCCCGACGCCCTCGTGAACGGCAAGGGATCGGTGCGCGGCTGGTTGCTCACGGTGGCGCGCAACATCGTCACGGACCGGGTGCGTGCGAAGGCCGCGCGTCCTCAGGAGGTGGCCGAGTCACCGGCGACGCCACCGATCGAGCGCGACCACGCCGACCAGGTCGTCGACTCGGTGGTGGTGCTGGAGGCGCTGGACCGGTTGTCGAGCGACCACCGGGACGTGCTCATGGAGATCTACTTCCGCGGCCGCAGCGTGACGGAGGCGGCGGAAGCGCTCGGGGTACCACCGGGCACGGTGAAATCAAGATCGTATTACGCGTTGCGAGCCCTGAGGGAGACGTTCGTCGGTCAACAGGTCGCACTGAAGGGGGTGACCGGATGACCACGCAGCACGACCCGCAGCTGCTCGGTGCCTACGTTCTCGGAGCGATGGACGAGCAGGAGGTGCGCGAGATGGACCAGCACCTGGCGTCCTGCCCCGACTGCACGCGTGAGCTCGAGGAACTCCGCGCGATGGAGGCCTACCTCGGCGAGGTGCCGCCGGAGGCGATGCTGGACGGGCCGCCCGAGGGCGGCGATCTGTTGTTGCAGCGCACCTTGCGCCAGGTGCGTGCCGAACGAGGCGGCGTCGCACGGCGTCGTCAGTTCGCTCTCGGTGCCGCGGCGGCCGTGGTGGCCGCTCTGGTGCTCGGCGCCGGTGTCTTCGTCGGCAAGGCCACGTCACCCGATGTGACGGCCCTTCCCACACCGACGGTGGCGCCGGATCCGGCCGGGACCAAGCTCGCCACGTTCACCGACCCGGTGACCAAGGCGTCGATGACCGTGAAGGTCATCCCCGCGGCGGGCTGGGTGCGGACGAACATCGCGGTCAACGGCATTCCCGAAGGCGAGAAGTGCCGGATCTTCGTCGTGGCGAAGGACGGCAGCCGTCAGGAGGCCGGTTCCTGGGTGGTGTCCAAGAAGGGCGCCGCCGAGGGTGCGAACCTGGACGGAGCCGCGCTGGTGGCGCCGGACGACGTCAAGTCGGTGCTGGTCGAGAACTTCGCGGGCAAGAAGTTCGTCGAGGTGCCGGTTCAGGCGTGACCGAGGGGTGAAGGGGCCGCTTCCGTGCGCGGAAGCGGCCCTTTCTTCACGGCTTGAGCACCACTTTTCCCGCGGTGGCACGGGATTCGAGCGCCTCGTGGGCCTTCGCTGCGTCGCTGAGCGCGAACGGCGGGTTGATCGACGGCACGAACCGCCCGCTCGCGAGGCCCGCCATCGACTCCTCTTCCAGGACCCGCAGCCCGCGTCGCAGCAGGCCGGGCCCGAGCGCGACGGTCGCGGTGAGGCTGTTGGCGAACAACGCCTCCGTGCTGATCTTCGTCATCTCCCCGGACGCCCAGCCGTAGATGATCTGCCGCCCACCGGGCCCGAGCGTCCGCAACGCTGTTTCGCCGACCTCACCGCCGACGGCGTCGAGCACGACGGTCATGTCCTTGAGGCCGGACGCCCAGCCCGGCCGGGTGTAGTCGATGGCGGCGTCCGCGCCGTTGTCCACGACGTGGTCGAGCTTCTCGCCGCTCGCGAGACCGATCACCCGCGCACCGACGTTGCGCGCCTCCTGCACGAACAGCGCCCCCATGCCACCCGCCGCCGACGTCACGAGCACGACGTCGTCCGCGGTGAGCTTCGCGGTGTCCAGGACCGCCACGACGGTCCGCCCGGTGCCGATCATCGCGACCGCGGCCTCGAACGACACGTCGTCCGGCAGCGCGTGCAACGCCTCCACGTTCGCGACGGCGAGCTCGGCGTAACCGCCGTTGGCCTGGCCGAGGTGCGCGACGACCCGGCGGCCCAGCCACTCGGCCTCGACGCCGCCGCCGAGTGCCGTGACGACGCCGGCGACCTCACGTCCGGGCGTCATCGGGAAGTTGACGGGCCCGAACCCGCCCTTGCGGATCGTGGTGTCGACGAGGTGGACGCCGGCGGCCGCCACGGTGATGCGGACCTGCCCGGCGGCGGGTTCCGGGTCGGGAACCTCCTCGAAGCGCAGGTTCTCCGCCGGACCGAACTCGTACTGCCGAATCGCGAACATGCGATCGACGCTAGGAGCTCAACCTGAGTTGAGGTCAAGAGCGCGTCACGGTTCGGCTGACCGTCACTTCCCGGCCTTCCACCGTGGCCGAGAGGGTCTTCCGGTCATCCAGCGAGCGACGTTCGACCCTGAGCGCACGGGCCCCGCCAGGAGTCGGATGTAGGGGTGGACACGACGTCGGCGCTGCGGAAGGCACACGAGCTGTTCGTGTGCACGAAGACCGTTCTCCCGTTCGTCCGCCCGATGATCGCCGGCTCGTGGCGGCGGTGCGCCACGGCGCGCGTGAGTTGTGACGACCGACGGCTGCCTCCGGCGCGGATGGGTGCCGACGAGGTGGCGGACTACCGCGCGCGGCATCCGCTGGCGCCGGTGCTGCCGGTGTTCGACGCGTTGCTCCGTGATCCGGCCGACGACTGCGGGCACGTCTTCGCGATCAGCGACGCCGGCGGGACGCTGCTGTGGGTCCGCGGGCGCACCGGTGCCCTCGACCGGGCGGAGCGGATGAACTTCGCCGAGGGAGTGGGCTGGTCGGAGTCCTCGGCGGGCACCAACGCACCGGGCACCGCCCTCGTCCTGCGGCAGCCGGTGCAGGTCTTCTCCGCCGAGCACTACAACGAGGTGGCGCACCCGTGGTCGTGTTCCGCCGCACCGATTCGTGATCCCGGCAGCGGCCGGATCGTCGGTGTCGTGGACATCACCGGTGACGAGAGCGCCGCGAGCCCCTACGCCCTGGCCCTGGTGCGGGCGGCGGCCAGGGCCGCGGAGACCGAGCTGATCGGCCGCGGGAGGAAGGCCCGGCCCGGTGTGCGGATCCGGGCACTCGGCAGGGACGAGGCCGTGCTGGAGGTCGACGGACACGTCCGGACGCTCAGCCCGCGGCACAGCGAGATCCTGGTGGTCCTCGCGCTGGCGCAGGGCGGCCGGTCCGCGGGCCGCCTCGCCGTCGATCTGTCCGAAGTGGACCTCGGCATGTCGACCGTGCGGGCCGAGATGTCGCGACTGCGGGCGGTCCTCGGTGACGAGCTGCTCGACTCACGTCCTTACGCGCTGCGCCGTCCGGTGAGCGCGGACTTCACCGTCATGAGCACGTTGCTGGCCGAGGGAAGCGTGCACGACGCGATGGCGATCTACGACGGACCTCTGCTGCCCTCGTCGGAGGCTCCGTTCGTCCGGGACCATCGCACGGCGCTCGAGCAGCAGCTGCGCGGTGCCGTGCTGGCCAGTGGCGACGCGGGGCTGTTGCGCCGTTGGGTGAGCGCCGGCTGGGGCGCCGCCGACGTCACCGCGTGGCAGGCCCTCGCCACGCAGCTGCCGCGAGGCTCCGCCGCGCACGGGGCCGCGGCGGCGCGTGCCCGCGGCCTGGTGGACGAACCCGCTCGACCGCGGCCGGTTGCAGCGTCTTCGCAGCCTCCGCGTGCCTAACGTGAACTTCCCTTCGAGGAAAGGAAACCGCGGTGAAAGCAGCGGTCGTCACCACCTTCGGCAAGCCGTTGGAGATCCAGGAGTTGCCGATTCCCCAGCCCGGTCCCGGCCAGCTGCTGGTGCGGATCGAGACGTCAGGGCTCTGCCACACCGACATCCACGCGGCGCACGGGGACTGGCCGGTCAAGCCGCAGCCCCCGTTCATCCCCGGTCACGAGGGAATCGGTCGCGTCGAGAGCGTCGGCGCCGGTGTCGGGGACGACTGGGTGGGCAAGAGGGTCGCCATTCCGTGGCTCGGTTCGGCCTGCGGGGACTGCCGGTACTGCGTGTCCGGCTGGGAGACGCTGTGCGAGAGCCAGATCAACAGCGGGTACTCCGTCGACGGTGCCTACGCCGAATACGCCCTCGCGCACGCCCGCGGCGTCGTGGAGGTCCCGGACGCGGTGTCCTCGGTGGACGCGGCGCCGCTGACGTGCGCGGGGGTGACCACCTACAAGGCCATCAAGGTGGCGAGGGTGGTGCCCGCGGAGCGCGTCGCGGTGTTCGGCATCGGTGGCCTCGGGCACATGGCGGTGCAGTACGCGAGACTCGTCGGAGGCCTCGTGACCGCCGTCGACGTCGAACAGAGCAAGCTCGACCTCGCCGCGGAACTCGGCGCGGACCACCTGGTGAACGCGGCGGAGACCGACCCGGTCGAGGCGATCCGCGAGGTCGGCGGCGCCGACGTGGCCGTGGTGCTGGCGGCGTCGCCGAAGCCGTTCGCCCAGGCGTTCCAGTCACTTCGCCGCGGCGGCCGGCTGGTGATGGTGGCGCTGCCCGCGGACGACGCCGCGATCACGGTCCCGATCTTCGAGACCGTGCTCGGCGGCATCTCGGTCATCGGCTCGATCGTGGGTACCCGCGCGGATCTCGCCGAGGTGTTCGCCCTGCACGCGGCCGGTCGCACCAGGGTGATCACGCAGACACGCGCACTGGACGAGGTCAACGAGTCCTTCGACGACGTGCTCAACGGTCGAGTGCCCGCACGGCTGGTGTTCGAGCTCTGACGGTCCACCGCGCACACCGCGAGCTTCAAGTGCAGATCACCACTGAGGTTGGACGGTCAGGAACGGTCCGGTCGTCCCGGCTACCGGTCCGTCGCATCACCCTGAACGTTCAACCTCAGTAGTGCGCGATCATCACGTGCTTCACGCGCGTGTAGTCCTCCAGGCCGTGCAGCGACAGGTCCTTGCCGTAGCCGGAAGCGCCGAACCCGCCGTGCGGCATCTCGGACGCCACGAGCCCGTGCGTGTTGACCCACACGATGCCGAAGTCGAGCCGGGCGCTCAGCGACGCGACCCGGCCCGTGTCACGGGTCCAGATCGAGGACGCGAGCCCCTGCGGCACACCGTTGGCCAGCGCGACGGCCTCGTCGTCGTCCGCGAACGACTGCACGGTGATCACGGGCGCGAACGCCTCCTCCTGGACCAGCTCGTCGTCCTGCCCGACCCCGGAGATCACGGTGGGCTCCAGGAAGAAACCCGCAGTCCCGTGCTGCCTTCCTCCACAGTGGACTGTTGCGGTGGAGCGCGCGAGCAGGCCGAGGACGCGGTCGAGCTGGGCCTGGCTGTTCAGCGGGCCGAAGTCCGTGCCGGGCACCTGTGCGGACGCCGCTTTCGCCAGTGCCGCGACGAACTCGTCGTGCACCGCCGAGTGCACGAGCACGCGAGAGGCCGCCGTGCAGTCCTGGCCCGCGTTGTAGAAGGCGGCGCCGACGACGCCCTCCGCCGCCGCGGCCACGTCGACGTCGTCGAACACCAGGACCGGCGCGTTGCCGCCGAGTTCTAGGTGCGTGCGCTTCACGGTCGCGGCGGCGCTGCGGGCCACCTCGACACCGGCACGGGTGGAGCCCGTCAGCGAGACCATGGCGGGAACCGGGTGTTCCACCAGCAGGCGGCCGGTGTCGCGGTCGCCCAGCACGACGTTGAACACGCCCGCCGGCAGGACCTCGGCCGCGAGCGACGCCAGCAGCACGGACGACGACGGCGTGGTGTCGGCTGGCTTCAGCACCACGGTGTTGCCCGCCGCCAGTGCCGGGGCGATCTTCCACACCGCCATCATCAGCGGGTAGTTCCACGGCGTGATCTGCGCGATCACGCCGACGGCCTCACGACGCTGGTATGACGTGTGGCCCGCGATGTACTCGCTCGCGGCGGCGGCGCCCAGCGCGCGGGCGGCACCGGCGAAGAACCGGAGCTGGTCCACGCACTGCGGAATCTCCTCGCCGAACACGACCGATGCGATCTTGCCGGTCTCGCGGATCTCCGCGTCGGCGATCTCCGAAGCGTTGGCCTCCAGCAGATCGGCCAGCTTCAGCAACGCCAGCTGGCGTTCGCCGGGAGTCGTGCGGGACCACGCGGGGAAGGCGGCCTCGGCCGCGCGCACCGCGGCGTCGACCTCTGCTGTCCGGGAGACGACGGCGCGACCGAACTCCTCACCGGTCGCCGGATCGACCAACGGCGAGGTTTCACCAGCGGAAATAGACTTGGCGTTGATGAAGTTCGCGACGATCACGTGTGCTCCAGGTGCGTGGGGGCGAACATGCGCAACACGGCGGGAAGCACGACCACGTGCGGTCCGTCCCCGGCGAAGGCCTCGGCGAGGTCTTCACGCAGCGACTCGGGCGTGCTGCGGGTGGCGGGCACCCCGAACGCCTCGGCGAGCGCCACGAAGTCCGGCCGCGCCAGCTCGGTGGCGGTGGCCTGGCCGAACGCGTCGGTCATGTACTCGCGCAGGATGCCGTAGCCGCCGTCGTCGACGATCAGCCACACCACCCGCGAACCGTGCTGAGCCGCCGTGGCGAGCTCGGAGATGCCGTACATCGCGCCGCCGTCACCGGACACCGCGAGCACCGGTCCGTCGACGGCGGCCGCGACGCCCAGTGCGGCGGGGAAGCCGTAGCCGAGACCGCCCGCGCCCTGGGCGGAGAACTGCGCGCCACCGCGCGGATCCCACGCCGACCAGGCCCAGTACGCCAGGATCGTCATGTCCCAGCAGGTCGGTGTGCCGTCCGGAACCGCCGACCGCAGCGCGCCGAGAACCTGCTGCTCCAGGTCGAGCTCCTGCGCCGCCAGCCGTTCGCGGACCTTGCCCAGCAACGCTTTCACGCGTTCTTCCGCGACACCGTCCGCGTCGCGAGCGGTCACCCCGGCGGTCAACGCGCGCAACGCGTGCCGCGCGTCGGCGTGAATGCCCAGGGCCGGGTAGTTGGACTCCAGCTTGCCGAGATCGGCCTCGACCTGGATCACCGCACCGCGCGGCCGGAACGCCCGGTAGTTGCTCGACAGCTCGCCGAGCCCCGAACCGACGACCAGCAGCACGTCCGCGTCGGCCAGGAACTCCGTGGTGTGCCAGTCCTCCAGCCACGACTGCGCGGACAGCGGGTGGTCCCAGCCGAAGTTCCCCTTGCCGCCGAACGTGGTCACGACCGGCGCCCGCAGCTTCTCCGCCAGCTCCCGCAGTTCGTCGGAAGCCCTCAAAGCACCACCGCCGGCCAGGATCACGGGCCGGGAAGCGCCGTCCAGCAACCGGACGGCCTCCTCGACCAGCTCCACCCGCGGGTGCAGCTCGCGCACCGACCACGACACCGAGGTCACCGGCGGAACACCGGCCGGCCCGAGCAGCACGTCCTGCGGGATCTCCACCCACACCGGCCCGAACGGCGCGGTCAGCGCGATCTCCCACGCCTCGGCCAGCGCGGACGGGATCTGCGACGCGTGCCGCACCACCCGCGCGTGCTTCACGACGTCCCGGAACGACGCCAGCTGATCGGTCAGCTCGTGCAGGTACCCACCGCGCACGCCACCGAGCCCGGCCGACGGGATCTGCGACGAGATCCCCAGCACCGGCGCGGAAGCCGCGGCCGACTCCTGCAACCCCGCCAGCGTCTGCAACGCGCCGGGCCCGGTCGACACCAGCAACGGAGTCGCGGAACCGGTGATCCGCGCGTGGCCGTCCGCGGCGAACGCGGCGTTCACCTCGGTCCGCGACCCGACGTACCTCAGGTCCGACCGGCGAAGCGCGTCGAAGAGCCCCAGCGCGTGCTGGCCGGGAATGCCGAACACGGTGTGCGCGCCAAGGGCTTCCAACGTCTCGACGACGACGTCGCCACCGTTGCGAGTCACACGCCCTCCTTCAGAGCCATCAAGCTCACCAGGTCGTACGCCACGTGCGAGGCCGCGACCGACGTGATGTCCGCGTGGTCGTACGCCGGTGCCACCTCGACCACGTCCGCGCCGACCAGGTTCAGCCCCCGCAACCCCCGCAGGATCTCCAGCAGCTCGCGCGAGGTCATCCCGCCCGCCTCGGGCGTTCCGGTGCCGGGAGCGTGCGCGGGGTCCAGAACGTCGATGTCGATCGACACGTACAGTGGCCGGTCGCCGATCCGCTGCCGCAACGCGTCCACCGTCTCGTCCACGCCCCGCCGCATCACGTCCGACGACGTCACGATGCCGAACCCGAGCCGCCGGTCGTCCTCGAGATCTTTCTTGCCGTACAACGGACCTCGCGTGCCGACGTGCGAGATGGCCTCCGTGTCCAGGATGCCGTCCTCGACCGCGCGCCGGAACGGGGTGCCGTGCGTGTACGGCTCGCCGAAGTACGTGTCCCACGTGTCGAGGTGCGCGTCGAAGTGCAGCAGCGCCACCGGTCCGTGGATCCGCGAGACCGCCCGCAGCAACGGCAGCGCGATCGTGTGGTCACCGCCGATCGTGACGAGCCGCGTGCCCTCGGCCTGCAGCTCCGACGCCGCACCCTCGATCGTCTCGATGGCCTCGCCGATGTGGAACGGGTTGACCGCGACGTCCCCGCCGTCCGCGACCTGCACGCGTTCGAACGGCGACACGTCCAGACCGGGGTGGTAGGGACGCAGCAGCCGGGACGCCTCCCGCACGGCCGAGGGCGCGAACCGCGCGCCCGGCCGGTACGAGACGCCGGTGTCGAACGGGACTCCCACGACCGCGACGTCCGCGTGCGCCACCTGGTCGAGGCGCGGCAGCCGGGCGAAGGTCGCCGGGCCCGCGTAGCGCGGGACCTGCGAGGAGTCGACGGGGCCGATCATGCGCTCACCAGTTCCTCTTCGCTGGATTCCCCTGCCACCCTGCGGTCCCAGTTCGCCAGCACCTCGGGTGACGTGGCGGGCGTCGCCAGGCTGACCGCCACGTACGTCACGAGGGACGCGCCGAGGCTGTAGTAGATGGCTTCGTTGGCGTACACGTCCACGAACACCATGAACCCGATCGCGGTCAGCGACCCGACCGCCATCGACACCATCGCGCCGAGCCGGGTGCCGCGCTTCCACACGAGGCCACCGATGATCGCGACCAGCAGGCCGCCGACGAGGATGTTGTAGGCGACGGTCAACGCGGCCACGACGTCGTTCAACGCCACCGCGATGGCGATCGCGACGACACCGATCACGAGCGTGAACATCCGGTTGTTGTGCACGTCGGAATCGGTCCTGCGGCGCCAGATGTCGTTGGACGCCACCGTGGCGCAGGCGATGAGGGCGCCGGACGAGGTGGACATCATCGCGGCCAGCGCGGCGGCGAGCACGAGGCCGCGCACACCCGTCGGCAGCAGGTTCTCCACGATCGTCGCGAAGGCCTCGTCCTTGTTCGCGATGTTCGGGTACAGCGCCTTGCCCGCGAGACCGATGAGCGCACCGGCGACGGCGTAGACGAGGCAGTAGACACCAGACGTGATGCCGCCCCAGGTGGCGACCTTCGGCGACTTGGCGGTGAACACCCGCTGCCAGATGTCCTGGCCGATCAGCAGGCCGAACACGTAGATCAGCAGGTAGGTGACGATCGTGTCGACGCCGATGTTGCCGACCTCGAAGAGCGCCGGGTCGTTCAGGCGCTGCTGGATGCCGTCGAACCCGCCCGCCGTGGCCAGGCTGATCGGCAGCAGCAGGAACAGGATGCCGACGGTCTTCACGATGAACTGCACGATGTCCGTGAGCGTGATCGACCACATGCCGCCGAGAACGCTGTACAGCACGACGATGCTGCCGCCGATGATCACGCCGACGCTCTTCGGCAGTCCGAAGAGGACGTTGAAGATGGTCGAGTAGGCGATCGTGGACGTGACCGTCAGCATCAGGGTGTACGCGGCCATCACCAGGCCGGAGATCGTGCTGGAGTTGCCGCCGTAGCGCAGGTCGAGCATCTGCGAGACGGTGTAGACCTTGAGCCGCACGATCCTGCGCGCGAACAACGCGCTCAGCAGCAGGATGCCGAGGCCGATCGCGAACACCATCCAGGCGCCGGAGATGCCGAACTTGTAGCCGAGCCCGACACCGCCGATGGTCGACGCGCCGCCGAGCACCACGGCCGACATGGTGCCGGAGTACATGCCGAACCCGAGCCTGCGTCCGGCGACCAGGTACTCGCTCTTGCTGGTGGCGCGGCGCATGCCCCACCAGCCCATGCCGATCATGCCGAGCACGTAGGCGGCGATCACCGCGTAGTCGAGAGCCACTGTGCGACCTCCTTGGGTTGCAGGTCACAGTAGGAACGCGCACTGGCGCTGGTAAGTGGTCGTTCTGCACAATCAGCGGGCCATGGTTGTGCAAACCGTCCCACTGAGGGATCTCGTCGCGCGAGTCGATCTCGGGCTGACCGTCCTGTGTGGAGCCGACGCGCTGGACCGGCCGATCCGCTGGGCGCACGTGTCCGAACTGGAGGACCCGACGCCGTACCTGGTCGGCGAGGAGCTGCTGCTCACGGCCGGCGTGCGGTTCCCCGCCGACGTGCCCTCCTACGTCGCCGGACTGATGTCCAGGGGTGTCTCGGCGATCGGGTTCGGGGTGGAGCCGGAGTTCCCGACGGTGCCGTCGTCGCTGGTGGAAGCCTGTGCGGCACAGGGGATGCCGCTGCTGGAGGTGCCGCCGTCGACGCCGTTCCTCGCGGTGTCGCAGGCCCTCGGCGCACTGCTCGCGGAGATCGCCGTGCGGGAGCAGCGCATGCTCGCCGACAGCCAGCGCGCCCTGACCCGCGCCGCCACCCGCGTCCGTCCCGTCGAGTCGGTGCTGACGACGCTGGCGGTGGTGCTGAACTGCCGCGCCGACCTGGTGGACCAGGCGGCGGCACCCGAGGACGTCGCCCCGCTCGTGGGCCGGGTGGCGTCCGGGTCGGGACCTCGTTCGGCTTCCGCCCAGGTGGGTGAAGACCACGTGACGCTCGATCCGGTCGAGGCCGCGGTCCTCGTGGTGCGGCGACCGGCGCCGTTGTCGGCCGCCGAACGGGCCGTCGTCGCGGTCGCGCTCGCGTTGCTCGGGCTGCTGCGGCGCGACGTGGAGAGCGAACGCGGGCAGATCGCACGGCTCGCGGCGTCGGCATTGCTGCGGTCGCAGGTGTCCGGGGTGGGCGGTGTGCTGGGGCCGGGGCCGTACCGGGTGGTGGCGGGACGGTCGCGGGCGGACTACGACGTGCTGGCGCAGCGGTACGGGCCGCTGGTGTCGAAGGAGGGGGACGGGTTTCTGGCGCTGGTGCCCGCGGGGGTCGAGGTGTCCGGGCCGGTCGGGGTCTCGTCGGCGGTACCCGAGTCCGCGGTCGACAGCGCCGCGGCCGAAGCCCTGGTGCTGCTGCGGCGTGCCCTCGCCACCGGCGAACCCGCCTTCCCCGCGACCGAACTCGCCGCCCTCGTGGATCCCGTCGCCGCCCGCGCGTTCGCCCGCCGCGAGCTCGCCGGGCTACTCGGACGCCCCGAGCTGGTCGAGACGGTGCGGGTCTGGCTGGGGCAGCACGGCAGCTGGGACCGGGCCGCGACGGTGCTCGGCGTGCACCGCAACAGCGTTCGGCACCGAATCTCGCACGCCGAACGACTGCTCAGTCGTGATCTTGGTTCGGCCGACGCGAGGGCTTCCCTGTGGTTCGCGCTGATGTGGCTCGATTAATTCCTTTGCGCGACTCCCGCAGTGCCCGTCATCATTGTTCCATGATTGCTGCAGAGGAATGGGCCGGAGCGCCCTCAAAGCTGTGACCTGCTAGTTCACTTTCTTCTCTCTTCTGCGAGCATTTGTGTCTCAATGCTCGTTCTCGGCGTGTTCGTCTAGTGGTCAGGACGTCGGATTCTCAATCCGGAAACACGGGTTCGATCCCCGTACGCGCTACGTGGCCCGGTCTCAGTGGGGTGGACCGGGCCCTCCCGCACCACGGTCCAGCTCAGACGGACCCAAAGAATCTTCCCAAAACTTCGCCCGAATGGTCTAGGCGCCAGTTACGCTCTGCGAATGGCTGCGGTCCCCGCCTTCGCACGCTACGAGGTCGACGTACGTCGGCCGAACGCCGCACGGATCCACGACTTCTATCTGGGCGGCGCGCACAACTACGCCGCCGACCGGGCGTTCGCCAAGCAGGCCGTCCGGATCGACCCGGAGCTGCCGCTCGTGGCGCGGGCGCAGCGGACGTTCCTGCGCCACGCCGTCCGCCACTGCTGGGCGGCGGGCGTGCGCCAGTTCCTCGACCTCGGCTCGGGCATCCCGACGTGCGGTGCCACGCACCAGACGCTGCCCGACGCCCGTGTCGTCTACGTCGACTGCGACCCGGTCACGGTGGCGTTCGCGCGCGGGCTGCTGCGCGGTGAGCCGCGGACGTGCGCGGTGGAGGCCGACCTGCGCCGGCCCGAGCAGGTGCTGCGGCATCCGGGCGTGCTGTCCCACCTCGACCTGCGCGAGCCGTACGCGGTGCTGATGGTCGACGTCCTGAGGTACGTCGACGACGCCACCGGGCCGGGCCGGGTCGTGCGCCGCTACCGGCACGCGTTGCCCGCCGGCGGGTTCCTCGTCGTGTCGCATCCGGCGCCCGTCGAGCAGCTCATGGAGGGCTTGTCGATCGAAGCGCCGTGCATGGTGCCGGGCGCGTACGCGAGCATCGGGCGCAAGGGCCGTATCTGACGCACGCGCCGTGCCTCCTAACGGAACGTGCGGGAAGCGCTGGAACGAGCGCAGGCGTTGCGGTGGGAGGGCAGGCCGCAGGACGCTGCTTCGGAGCTGCGCAAGGCACTCGCGACCACGGACGACCGGTGCGAGCTGCTGTACCTGTTGTGGGACTGCCAGTTCGTGCTGGGCGACCGGGCCGCCGCGTTCGAAACCCTCCTGGAGGCCAAGGGACTGGCCGAAGGGCCGATGGTCGCGCGCATCGCCGTCGCCGAGGCCAGCTGGCTCATGTCGGAGGGCGAGCACGCGCGGGCGGTGCGGCAGCTCGAGTCGATCGAGACGGACGACGACGCCGTTCGTGCGTATGCGTTGAGCGTGCGAGGTGTGTGTGAGGCGTTCCTCGGCGATGTGGACCGTGGCATCGCGACGCTGGAAGACGCGCGCACGGCCGCGCATCGCAGCGGTTCCATCCGTGAGCTCACCAGAGCCGTGGGGA
Source organism: Lentzea aerocolonigenes (assembly GCF_000974445.1). Lineage (GTDB taxonomy): Bacteria > Actinomycetota > Actinomycetes > Mycobacteriales > Pseudonocardiaceae > Lentzea > Lentzea aerocolonigenes. The sequence continues at coordinate 49,278 of NZ_BBOJ01000023.1, read as the reverse complement.
ACCTGACGTACGTGCTCGGCAGTGCAGGGCGACACGAACGCAGCGCGCGCATCGGCAAGGAAGCGTTGACACGGCTGAGGATCCAAGGTCTCGCGCCGACGTTCAGCGCGGTGATCCGCTACAACCTCGCGACCAGCCTGCTCGCGCTCGGACGGTGGCGGGAGCTCGACGCGCTCGACGTCCCGGACGCCGTCCCCGGCAACAAGGCCGCGCGAATCCTGCTGTGCAAGGCGGAAGCCGCGGCGTTGCGCGGCAGGGACCCGGACGACCTGATCGAGGAGGCCGAGAAGACCTTCGACGGGCCGGACGCCCTGTTCGCCGCCCAGTGCGCCCACACCAGGGCAGTCGCGGCCAGGGCGAAGGGGCAGCACCGCGCCGCCGTCGAACTGTGCAGGGAAGCCGTTGACGACCCGCCGGAGGCGCTGACCCACGGCGAGGTGCTGCGACTGTGCGCGGAAGGTCTCGGCGCCGCACACGACCTCCAGACCGCGGCCGGCAGGGTGACCAGACTCGACGATCCGCGAGCGACGGAACAGGAACTGCTGGCCCGCCTGCCCGTGCCGCGCGGCCAGGAGGACGAGGTGTGGCGCCGGGTCGCCTTCGCGGAGGCCGGGCGGGACTCGTGGCGCGAGATCGCCGCCGAGTGGGACCGGCTGAAGATGCCGTACCAGGCCGCGTACGCGCGAACCCGTTGCGGCGAACCGGAAGCGCTGCGCCACGCCGACCGGGCCGCGCACCGTCTCGGCGCACTGCCGCTGACGAGGATGATCGCCAGGACGGCACGCCGGCAGCGCATTCCGTTGCTGCACGAGGACAAACCCCGTCTCGGCACGCTGACGCCGCGCGAGCGCGAGGTCCTGGAACTGCTGGGATGGGGCCGCACCAACAAGGAGATCGCCAGCGAGCTGGTGCTGAGCGTGCGCACGGTCGGTCTGCACGTCTCCCACGTACTGGCGAAGCTGGGCGCCGGCAACCGCTCCGAGGCCGCACGCATCGCCCGCGACCAAACCTAGGTATTGCGACAGATGTGCGCGGGGATGCGCCTGAGTTCTCCTTGAAGGGCAACGAGCCCGCCACAGAATTCCGGGGCGCCGAGCGGTGGGCACGGCGCCCCGGAGCCCACCACGAGGAGTCCGCATGAACCCGACCGATCCACCCACCACCACCGAGGTGTGGGCGGTGCTGGGCGTCGACGAGTTCCAGTTCCGGCTGGTGAAGCCGTGGAACCTGGACACGCTCGCCGCGGCCCTGCGCAACGCCGCCGCACGCGGCACGCACGTCGAGGTCCGCGCCTACAACGAGCAGAACGCCGAGACGACCCTCCTGGTCAACCCGTCCCGGGCGCGCGTCGTGCACCTCGGCAAGCGCAACGTCGTGGTGGTGCGCAGCGGCATGCCCGACGTGTCGCTGAACGGTTTGGCCCAGGCCGAGCCGGGGTAGTCAGCCGGGCGACAAGAACGGAGCCTGGAGGGCGTCATGACCCACCGCGTCACTGTCAAGGTCGCCGGTCTGCAACCGGTGCAGGTGCTGGCCGCCCTGGCCGGCATCGCGTTCATCGTGTTCGGCGTCGTGGGCTTCACCCGCACGGGGGTGGGCGACTGGTCCACCCACTCGTTCGTGCTCGGGTTCTCCGTGAACCCGTTGCACAACCTGGTGCACGTGGCCGTCGGCGTGCTCGGCCTGCTCATGGCTCTCGGTTCGGGCCTCGCCCGGATGTTCGGGTGGCTGCTGTTCCTGGGCTACGGCGCGCTCTTCGTGTGGGGTCTGATGATCACCGGCGTGCTCGCCCGCAACCCGTTCGAGTGGGCGGGCAACCCGCTGGCGGTCAACACGAACGACAACTGGCTGCACCTCGGTATCGCTCTCTTCGGCCTGCTGCTCGCGGTGCTGCCCGCGCGCCGCAAGCTGATCGAGGAGGAGGACGAGCCCGTCCTGCCCGAACAGCGCTCGGCGGCGTTCCGCGACTCCGACGACCGGCGGATCGAGCAGATGGATCCGACGGTGAGCACCGGAACGACCCAGCCGATCACCAAGGAACAGGCGGTCGTCGACCCGAAGACCGAACGCGTGAGCAAGGACAAGATCAAGCACTGAGTGTTCCCGGACGCGCCGTGAGAGCCCACATGCGGCTCTCACGGCGCGTCTGTTTCGATGTCTCGATGCCTTCCGAGTTGCTGACCCACGAGGTGCTGATCACGTGGGGCACCGCGCTGGCCGCGTTCCTGGCCGTCGCCCTGCACGGGATCTGGCGGGTCACCCGCAACGTCATCACCATCGCTCACGAGGGCGGCCACGCCCTGGTCGCGGTGCTGACCGGACGCCGCCTCAGCGGCATCAAGCTGCACTCCGACACCAGCGGCCTCACCGTCTCGCGCGGCAAGCCCCGCGGCCCCGGCATGGTGCTCACCGCGCTGGCCGGCTACATCGCCCCGTCCCTGCTCGGCTTCGGCGCCGCCGTGCTCATCACCAACGAGCACATCCAGCTGATGCTGTGGATCAGCATCGGCTTCCTCGCGGCCATGCTGATCATGATCCGCAACGTCTTCGGCGTCCTGTCGATCATCGTCACCGGAGCCGTGTTCTTCTTCGTCTCCTTCTACGCGACGCCTGAGGTCAGGGACACCGCCGCGTACGTCTTCGCGTGGTTCCTGCTGCTCGGTGGCGTGCGCCCGGTGTGGGAGCTCCAGGTCAAGCGCTGGCGCAGGCAGGCCCCGCGCAGCGACGCGGACCAGCTCGCGTGGCTCACCGGCGTGCCCGCCCTGGGCTGGGTGACGCTCTTCGGCGTGGTCAGCGCGGCGGCGCTCGTGGGCGGGGGCGCGTTGCTGCTCGGACGCTGGTGAGATACTGGAACTCTTCAGCCGGATTTCAGGAAGGTGGGCTCAGTGCTGCGTGGGGATGTCGGGCTCGAACTGGGCCAGCGGGTCGCGCGGGCGTTGCGCGCCGCTCTGGACGTGGACATCACCGCCGAGGAAGCGCTGATCCGACCGTCCAACCGAGACGGTGCCGACTACCAGTGCAACGTGGCGATGAGCCTCGCCAAGAAGGTCGGCCGCAACCCGCGCGAGGTCGCCGCGCTCATCGTCGAGCACCTCGACGCGGCCGACGCGCTGGAGACCCCGGAGATCGCGGGCCCCGGCTTCATCAACCTCAAGCTGCGCCGCGAGTGGCTGGAGCAGCAGGCCGCCGCCCTGCTCGGCGACGACCGCCTCGGCGTGCCGACGACGGACGAGCCGCGGCGCATCGCGATCGACTACAGCAGCCCGAACGTCGCCAAGGAGATGCACGTCGGGCACCTGCGCTCGACGATCATCGGTGACGCGTTCTGCCGCCTGCTGACGTTCGCGGGCCACGAGGTCATCCCGCACAACCACCTCGGTGACTGGGGCACCCCGTTCGGCATGCTCATCGAGCACCTCACCGACGAGGGCCACGGCACCGACCACGAGATCAGCGACCTGAACGCGTTCTACCAGCAGGCCCGCCAGAAGTTCGACAACGAACCGGGCTTCGCCGACCGCGCGCGCCGCCGGGTCGTGCTGCTGCAGGGCGGCGACGAGCACACCCTGGCGCTGTGGCACGAGCTGGTGGGGGAGTCGCAGCGGCACTTCAACCAGGTCTACGAGCTGCTCGAGATCGGTCTGTCCGCGGACGACAACTACGGCGAGAGCTTCTACAACCCCTACCTCGCCGACACGATCACCGAACTGCAGCAGAAGGGCCTCGTCGAGACCAGCGACGGCGCGCTCTGCGTGTTCCCGCCTGGCTTCACCAACCGCGACGGCGACCGGCTGCCGCTGATCATCCGCAAGAGCGACGGCGGCTACGGCTACGCCACCACGGACTTCGCGACCGTCCGCTACTGGGTGCGCGACCGCAAGGTGGACCAGCTGATCTACGTGGTCGGCACGCCGCAGGCCCAGCACTTCCAGATGATCTTCGCGACGTCGAAGCAGGCCGGCTGGCTCGACGACGCCCACACCGCCGTGCACACCGGTTTCGGCACGATCCTCGGCTCGGACGGCAAGACGATCCGCACCCGCGCGGGCGGCACGATCAAGCTCATCGAGCTGCTCGACGAGGCCGTCGAGAACTCCTACAAGGTGATGCCCGAAACGTCCGAAGTGGAGGGTGCGGAGAAGGACGCGCTCGCCCGCACCATCGGCCTCGGCGCGGTGAAGTACGCGGACCTCTCCAACGACCGGGAGAAGGACTACGTCTTCACCTGGGAGAAGATGCTCGCCACCACCGGCGACACGTCCGTCTACATCCAGTACGCGAACGCCCGCATCCTCTCGATCGGCCGCAAGGTCGGCCGCGAGGCCCCGGCGGACGCGCCCCTGGTGCTCCAGGAACAGGCCGAGCGCGACCTCGCCCTGAAGCTGCTCCAGCTGCCCACGGCGATCCAGGCCGCGATCGACGAGCTGGCCCCGCACAAGCTCACGACGTACCTGTTCGAGACGGCCACGGCGTTCTCGACGTTCTACAACAACTGCCCGGTGGCGACCGCGGAGTCGCAGGAGCTGCAGGACTCGCGCCTGCACCTGCTCACCCTGACCTCACGAGTGCTCACCCTGGGCCTGTCTCTTTTGGGTATTGGGGCACCTGAACGGTTGTAGAAGGTTTATCCCTGGTCAGACCACGGGTACGCAGTGATCGCAACTCTTCCGCCCTCGTTCTTGGGAGTCGCGATGACCTGCACGACCCGTCTGCCCAAGCCGGTCACCGACGTGTGGGACTGGCAGATGCACGGTCTGTGCCGAGGCCGCAACAGCGCAATCTTCTTCCACCCGGACAACGAACGGGGCTACGCGCGGGCCGCGCGGGAGGAGAAGGCGAAGGCGATCTGCGGGCACTGCCCGGTGCTGGAACAGTGCCGCGCCCACGCGCTGGAGGCCCAGGAGCCGTACGGCGTGTGGGGCGGCATGGGGGAGGACGAGCGGCGCCAGATCATCGCTGCTGCCCGGCGCCGCGTCCGCGTGGCGTCGTAGAACTACTCTTCGAGCACGTCTCGCAGTTGCCGCAACGTCTTCGCGAGCAACCGCGAGACGTGCATCTGCGAGATGCCGACCTTCTGCGCGATCTGCGTCTGCGTCATGTTGCCGAAGAACCGCATGATCACGATCTTGCGCTCCCGCTCGGGGAGCTTCTGCAGCAGCGGGTGCAACGCCTCCCGCTGCTCGATCATCGCGATCTCGGGATCTTCCTCGCCGATCGTCGACCCGAGCGAGATCGACGAGTCCTCCGACATCAGCATGTCGTCCAAAGACGCGCTCTGGTAAGCGTTTCCGGCCGCGAGTCCTTCATGGATCTCCTCGCGCGACAGCCCGAGGTGCTCCGCCAGTTCCGACGGCGTGGGCGCGCGTCCGAGCGACTGCGACAGGCGCGAGGTGCCCGCGTTGATCGCCAGGTGCAGCTCCTTGAGCCGTCTGGGCATGCGGACCGACCAGCTGGAGTCGCGGAAGTACTTCCGGACCTCGCCCATGATCGTCGGTACCGCGAACGACAGGAAGTCGCTGCCGCGGTCCGGGTCGAAGCGGTCGACCGCGTTGATCAGGCCGACCGTCGCGACCTGCACCAGGTCCTCGTGGGGTTCGCCGCGGTGGCCGAACCGGCGTGCGATGTGCTGGGCGACCGGGAGGTGCTCGGTGACCAGCCGGTCCCGCAGAGTGTCCCGCGCAGGACCGGCAGGGGTCTGCGCGAGCTCGGCGAACAACGGGGCCAGGTGGTCGTAGTCACCGCCCTGCGAGGACTTCTTCTCCTCGCCAGGGGAGGTTTTGGTCGCCTCCTCCGAGCCCGTCACGCATCCACCGCCCCTGCCGAAGACTTCACGAGGTCGATGTGGACCACGAACCCTTCGGCGTCCTCGACTCTGGTCTGCACGGAGTCGACGAGCGCGGTCAGCACGCGCCAGCCGAAGCTGCCCTCGTCGGGACCAGCCGCGGACTTCGCGAGCACTCTGGCGCGGACGTGGACCGCTCCTGCGCCGTCGACCGCGAAGTGACAGCTGAGCATGGCGTCCTCGGCCGCCAGCGTGATCAACGTCGAGCACGTCTCGTCCACGGCGAGCTTCAGGTCCTCGATCGAGTCGAGGTCGAAGTCCTGCCGCATCGCGATGTCCGCGGCGACCGCGCGCACGATGGACAGCTGCGTGGGATCCGCGGCCATCCGCAGTTCGACCCCTGACAATTGCGTCACACCCACCTCGTAGTCCGTTCTGCTGAAGGCCGGCACGTCATTGCCGTACCCGAATCGATCTCATTTCACACGTGTATTGGCTCGTGGGCCCGGGAAGTCACCTGTCAGAGGCAACCAAAGGGGAGGAGCGCTGTGCTGGTGCGAGAAGACTTCCTGGCCCTCCGCTTCCCCGCAGACGCACGCGAGGTGGCGCCGGTGCGGCACCAGTTGCGCGAATGGCTGCAGGACAGCGGATTCGGCGAGGACGAGGCGAGCGACCTCGTCCTGGCCGTCAGTGAAGCGGTGAACAACTCCGTCGAACACGCTTATCCCGGACCGGCGCGCGGCACCGTCGAGGTGAGCGCGCACCTCGATCCCGACGGCGCGGTCAGCGTCGACGTCACCGACCACGGCCAGTGGCGCGTGCCGCCTCCCGCGCTCACGATGCGCGGACGGGGACTCCTGCTCATGCGGGAGAGCGTGGACTCCGTCGAGATCGACCGCGGGGCACGCGGCACGACCGTCCGCCTGCGCAGGGCGCGTTCGCCGGTGGTGCCCCCGAGCCGGGCGGCACCCGAGTGCGACGTGCGGGTCCACGAGACCTCCTCCGGCGTCGTAGCGGTCGTGCGCGGGAACGTGCCGGTCGAGGCCGGTCCGTCGCTGCGCCGCACGCTCACCACGGCCGCGCGGGGCGGCACGGTGCCGTTGACCGTCGATCTGAGTCAGCTCGGTGCGGAGAAGGGCGGAGTGGAAGACGCCCTCTTCGCCGTCGCCGACGCGCTCAGGTCGGCAGGCAACCGCCTCACCGTCAAGATGCGCTAGCCCAGGGCCGACTCCACGGATCCGTGGACGCTGAACACCTCGCCCAGCCCGGTGGCCTCCAGCGGCCTCGTGACGGCCCGGGCGGTCGCCACGACCTTGAGGGTCGCGTTCGCCTGCTGGGCCAGCCTCGCCGCCTCCACCAGCACGGCCAGCCCGGCGGAACCGAGGAAGGTCACGCCGGTCATGTCCACGACGAACGTGCCACCGTCGCCCAGGCCGTTCACCAGGGCGTCGCGCAGCGCGGGCGCGGACACCATGTCGACCTCACCGGACACGGCGAGGACCGTGACACCGGGCGCCGGCTGCCGCACCGACAGCTCGATCGTCTGCTCCGCTCGCGGGTCCTGCACAGTCACCGATGTTCTCCCTCGCACGACAGGGAGCCGCCACTGCAGCGGCCCCGACGCGGCTGCTGGCTCAACCGCTGCGGCCTCACCGTACGGGAGAGACCGCTCGACAGGACAGATCGAGCAGGCTGTACCCGAACAATGGTTGGCTCAAACGTGCGGTCTCACAAATTCACCGCGCCCCAGAGCCGCCGCGCCGTGTCGAAGGCGATCTGCGGCGGCATCGTCACGTCGTCGGCGTCTTCCAACTCCCCGCTGGCCACCAGCACCAGCGCCATCGAGATGTCCCGGAGCTTGACGTTGGCGTGCTGACTCGCCCGCACGAGCAGCTCGAAGGCATCCCCTGGAGGGCAGGGCCTCGCCCCCATCACCAGGCCCTTCGCCTGCTCGATGTAGCGCCGGTGCTGCACCATCCGCACCATCTGGTCAGCCCTGAGCACCTCGCCCGCGCAGAACTCCACCACCGCGGCGGCGGTCGCGACGAGGGGCTCGATCTCCTCGATGGCCTTGAGGTCCTCGACGTGCGGAGGATGGTCGAGGTAGACGGTGAGCACCACCGGACCGCCGTCGCCCCAGCTCCCCGGCACGGCCACCACGTCCAGGCCGCCGACCTGACCGGTCACCTGCCGTTCGTCGCGGGAGGCTTCGACGAGCGGTCCTTCCTGCCCGTCGACCTGGGCCTGGTCCAGCTCGCGGGCCACGCCGACCGCCCTGATCACCGCGCCGTCCGGCCACACGCTGAGCCCGGCGCCCCGGCATCCCGGCAGCCGTTCGCACAGGTGGTCCATCAGCCGGGTGATCAGCTCGCCACCGAATTTCACCTCGTCCACCCGTCGAGGTTAGGCCCTGCCGATCCCCGGAGGACGCCGTGCGGTCGACGGCGTACGACGAACGGTTGCACAGGCAAGGACCCGTTCATCCCCTGCGCTTCACCGCCGATCAGCTCGGCGCGCGGTTTGATCCAGTTAACGCTAAGGACCCAAACAGGACACGTGTTCTGAACCACAGTCGGACAGAATTCGTTTCCAGGGATAACGCCGGAGCCCCGGTGCACGACATCCCTGATGTCACGGAGGGACTGAAATGAGAACCGCCATGGAAACCCAGCCGCAGCAGGCACAAGAGCTGCCCACGACGCCCTGCAGCGTCGTCTGGAGCCGGGGGCACGCCTACGTGCTCGAGGGTTTCCGCGCCCGCTGGGTGGGACGTGACGACCGCGGTCGCCCGCACGCCATCACCGGCGCCGAGATGCAGCGCCAGGGCTGGACACTCACCCGCACAGCCTGAGATTTCACGTGTAAGAAACGAACGCCCCGCACAGACCCGCAACCAGTCGCACCGCGTGCCGTGACGCCATCCGGCAGCCCGTGCGCAGTCACTCGTTTAGAGTGCGGGTGTGCGTGATCCGGCTGATCGCCTGCTGACGATTCCGAACCTGCTCAGCGTGTTGCGGCTGGCCGGTGTTCCGCTCTTCCTGTACCTGTTGCTCGGACCCCGCGCGGACGGCTGGGCGCTGCTCGTCCTCGTCTTCGCGGGGCTATCCGACTGGCTGGACGGCAAGCTCGCCCGCTGGCTCAACCAGATGAGCAAGCTCGGCGCGCTGCTCGATCCCGCCGCCGACCGCCTCTACGTGTTCTGCACGCTCGTGGCGTTCGTGGTCAGGGACATCGTTCCGCTGTGGATCGCCCTCGTGCTCGTGGGGCGAGAGATCGTCGTCGGCATCTGCCTGCTGATCCTGCGCGGACGGGGCTGGGGCCCGTTCGAGGTGACGTACCTGGGCAAGGCCGCGACCTTCAACCTGCTGTACGCGTTCCCCCTGCTGCTGCTCGCGCAGGGCGACTCCGGCTGGGCGCAGGCCGCGCAGCCGTTCGCCTACGCGTTCACGGCCTGGGGCGGAGCGCTCTACCTGTGGTCGGCGCTGCTGTACGTCTACCAGTTCTTCCTGGCCCTGCGGGTCACTCCCGGCAAGGCCGCGTGAAAAGATCACTCCATACAGGTTCAGCACGAGGAGCGCAGTCAGTTGATTCCCGAGGAGCTTCGCTACACCGAGGAGCACGAGTGGGTCGCCAGCACGGGCGAGAACACCGTGCGCGTCGGCATCACCGACTACGCCCAGGAGCAGCTCGGCGACGTCGTCTTCGTCCAGCTGCCCGAGGTCGGCCACACCGTCTCCGCGGGCGACACGTTCGGTGAGGTCGAGTCCACCAAGAGCGTGTCCGACCTCTACTCGCCGCTCGACGGTGAGGTCGTCGCCATCAACGACGCGTTGGTGCAGGCCCCGGACTCGGTGAACACCGACCCGTACGGCGAGGGCTGGATGGTCGAGATCCGGCTGAACGACCCCGAAGCGCTGGAAGGCCTGCTGGACGCGGACGGGTACAAGGCGTTGGTGGAGAAGGAGTGACGTCGATCTTTCGCCGGATCTTCGGCCGGAAGGGGAGCCGCTCCTCGGGTGGCGACCCGAACGCGATAGGTTTTACCGGAAGTGACGGATCCAGCAGCAGGAGGAGAGCTCAGGTGAGCACGAACGACGGCCCAGGCGTTCCGCCGGAGCAGTCCCCGGAGCGGACCTCCGTCTTCCGGGCGGACTTCCTCGCAGAGGTCGAAGGCGCCGAGGCGCCCGCACAGGAGCCGGCCGTTGCCGGCGTCGACGCCCTTCCCGCCGGTTCCGCGCTGCTCGTGGTGAAGCGCGGTCCGAACGCCGGTTCCCGGTTCCTGCTGGACCGCGACACGACGAGCGCAGGGCGCCACCCCGACAGCGACATCTTCCTCGACGACGTGACGGTCTCGCGCCGCCACGCCGAGTTCCGCAGGGAGAGCGGCGAGTTCGTCGTCATCGACGTCGGCAGCCTCAACGGCACCTACGTCAACCGCGAGCCGGTCGACCAGGCCGTCCTCGCGAACGGCGACGAGGTCCAGATCGGCAAGTTCCGTCTCGTCTTCCTGACGGGTCCTGGCTCCGCGGGAGCCTGACGCGTGACGGCCGGGCGGCCACAACGTGGGGGACTGAGCATCGGGGCGGTGCTCTCGCAGCTCCGCCCCGAGTTCCCCGAGGTCACCATCTCCAAGATCCGCTTCCTGGAAGCGGAGGGGCTGGTCCGCCCGGCACGCACCGCCTCCGGCTACCGCCAGTTCAGCGTGGCGGACGTCGAGAGGTTGCGGTTCGTGCTGTCCGCACAACGCGACAGGTACCTGCCGCTCAAGGTGATCCGCGAGCAGCTCGACACGGTCCGGGCCGACTCCACTTCGGTGTCCCGGATCGATCTGCTTGCCCAGGCCGGAATCAGTGCCGAGCAGCTGTCCCAGCTGGAACGCGACGGCCTGCTGCGCCCCGGCCCCGGTGGCCGTTTCACCACCGACGACATCACCGTGCTCCGCACGATCCGGACGATGACCGGACTCGGCGTCGAGCGCGAACACCTGCGCGCGGTTCGCGCGGCAGCGGACCACGAGGTGGTTCTGCTGAAATCCTTCTCAGATCCCGAGACGGTCCGGGAATTGGCCGACCTGTTCACCTCGTTGCACACGTTGTTGGTAAAAGCGGGGTTACGTCAGTCCTGACCTGTCGGCGGCTGATGCAGTCTTGATCACGATCTGCCCGCAACGATTGAGCACACGGCCCGCTTGGCGGGTAGCGTCGAACACGTACGCCGGGGGATGCTCGGGTGTGAATCCGGGTACTCCCGAACGACATAGAGGGAGGCGAGGCCCGATGAGCGAGATGCGCGTCGTCGGCGTACGGGTGGAGCTGCCCCAGAACCAGCCGATCCTTCTTCTGCGTGAAACCGAGGGCGAGCGGTACCTGCCGATCTGGATCGGCTCGGTCGAGGCCACGGCCATCGCGCTCGAACAGCAGGGTGTCCGCCCTGCCCGCCCGTTGACGCACGACCTGCTGAAGGACGTCATCGGGGCACTGGGGCGCAACCTCGAACAGGTCCGGATCACCGACCTGCAGGAGGGCACGTTCTTCGCGGAGCTCGTGTTCGACGGCGACGTGCGGGTGTCCGCGCGGCCCTCGGACTCGGTGGCGCTGGCGTTGCGGGTGGGGGTGCCGATCCACGCCGAGGAGTCGGTGCTGGCCGAGGCCGGCCTCATCATCCCGGACGAGCAGGAGGACGAGGTCGAGAAGTTCCGCGAGTTCCTCGACTCGGTCTCACCCGAGGACTTCCGGGGTGCTGACACCTGAGTTTCGCGGTGTGTCGCTGTCCGTCTTGTTTGGAACCGCAGTACTCCGCTCGAGTGTCGCTCCTTTGGGCTACTTTCCGTCCGGTTCGGCCGCTAAACGATCACTAAACGTCACCTGAACGTCCTACTTCGGGTGACGGTATGACTCTCTACCTGAGGTTGAGGGTCGACACTCCCCGCGCGTCGCGTTGACCTGCCCTCGGACCGGTCTTACCGTCGAACTCGAGTGGACGTCGCTGGTTCGCGCGAGCTGACGCAGCGGCTTGACGGCCTCGACTTTCGTGGCCGTTCCGAGGGGAGGCAGGCGTGGTCGAGGAAGCGCCCGTTCGGGCCGAATCCGGGCAGCAGGGTGAGCTGTTCCCGGACTCCTCGCTGCCGGACGAACTCGTCGGCTACCGGGGGCCCGCGGCGTGCCAGATCGCGGGCATCACGTACCGGCAGCTCGACTACTGGGCCCGGACCGGACTCGTCGCTCCGACGATACGGATGGCACACGGCTCCGGCAGCCAGCGGTTGTACTCCTTCAAGGACATCCTGGTGCTCAAGGTCGTGAAGCGGCTGCTGGACACCGGTGTCTCGCTGCAGAACATCCGGGTCGCGGTCGACCACCTGCGCCGGCGCGGCGTGCAGGACCTGGCGAAGATCACCCTGTTCTCGGACGGCACGACCGTCTACGAGTGCACCTCGCCGGAAGAGGTCGTCGACCTCCTGCAGGGCGGTCAGGGCGTGTTCGGCATCGCCGTGAGCGGTGCGATGCGCGAGATCAGCGGCACCATCCACGAGTTCCCGGCCGAACGTGCGGACGGCGTCGAGATCGCTCCGATGACCGAGGACGAGCTGACCCGCCGCCGCCGCGAGCGCGCCACCGGCTGAAGGATCATGGCCGACCGGCCGTCCCGTGTGGCCGGTCGGCGGAAGCGTGCGGATCGCGCTGTTCCCTAGCGTCGAGCACATGACGTGCACACCCTCCTGGCAGGTTTTGAAGGTCCTGGCCGACGCGGTGCGGCAGGCGTCGCGGCTGGAGTCCGGCTTCGTCGGTACCGAGCACCTGCTGATCGCCCTGGCGGACTCGATCGGCCGCGGCCGCAGGCTGGGGGTCAAGTCGGTGCGGGCACGGGCGATGGCCGGAGGCTGGACCGGTGACGACGGTGGCGCGGCCGTGTCCGGTCCGGACGTCACCGCGCTGATGCGCACTGCCCACCACCACACTCACACCGAGTCCGTGACTCACAGCGAGTCCGTGCTGCCGGTGAGTCGTGCCTTGGACGGGTGTTTGCGAGCGGCGATCGCAGAGGCCGGCGACGGCGTGCTGACCACGACCCATCTCTCGGTGGCGTTGCTGTCACTGCCGTCCGGACGCGCCGCCGAGCTGTTCGGCGTTCTGCGGGTGGACGTCGAGGCCACGATCGAAGCCGTGCGGAAGGCCGCGGAACCGGAAGACGGTTCGGCGGTGTGGCTGCTGCGCCAGGCGGGGGCGTTGGAGGGCGAGTCCGGTAGCGGCACCATGCGGTGGCTGGCGCGGTTGGTCCTGCGTCGCCAGAGCACGGGCGGACCGGTGCTGAACGTCGTGCGAATGGAGGCGACCAGGCTCGCGGTGGCCGCTGGGCGTCAGGAAACGGCGGCGGACCTGGTGGCGGCGGTGCTCGTGGTCGACCACCAAGTGACTGCTTCCGGGCGGCGTCTCCGTCCGGAGTTCTCCTCCGGCGGGGCGGCGGCGCTGCGGGCGGCCGGGGTGGACCCGGCCACGTTGCCGGCCGCGACCGGCGCCGGGATCGAGCGGTTCATCGAGGGTGCCAAGCTCGTCGCGGCCCGGCGCGGGGAAGCGGTGGGCACCGCGCACCTGCTGGTCGCGGTGCGCGACGACCTGCTGGACCCCGTCGGCCGGGTGCTGCGGGATCTCGCCGTTGAGACGTAGGTCGCGTCCCTGGGGACTAGTGGGGCTGCCTGCGGGTATCCTTCGCGGGTAGTCGCTGAACTCAGGCGGGAGAGACCGGGATTTCGTGAAGCCCGGCGCCGAAGGAGCAAGTCCCTCCCCGGGAACCTCTCAGGCATCCAGGACCGCGTGAGCGAGACGCCTCTGGAAAGTGGATCCCGCCGCAAGTGGGATCCCGCCGACGGTGAAAGCCCGTGCAGTCGCGGGTGAACCTCTCAGGCGCCCTTCGGGGTACGGACAGAGCGGGGAGGGCACCAGGACACGTGTGCCCGCAGCCCCCGGAGGCGTTTGATGACGCAGGACCGCATTCCGCTCGCCGCTCTCGAGCACGGCACCCCGTTCGCCGACCGCCACGTCGGTCCGCGCCCCGCCGAACTCGCGCGCATCCTCGACGTCATCGGCGTCGGGTCGCTGGAGGAGCTGGCGCAGCGCGCGGTGCCGTCGTCCATCCACGAGCGCGACCTCGTGCTGGACCTGCCCGTCCCGGCGACCGAGACCGAGGCGCTGGCCGAGCTGCGTGAGCTGGCCGCGCGGAACCGCCCGATGACGCAGATGATCGGTCTCGGCTACTACGACACCGTCACGCCGGGCGTGATCCTGCGCAACGTCCTCGAAAGCCCCGCCTGGTACACCGCGTACACGCCGTACCAGCCGGAGATCTCGCAGGGCCGTCTCGAGGCGCTGCTGAACTTCCAGACCATGGTCGGCGACCTGACCGGCCTGCCGGTCGCGAACGCGTCCATGCTGGACGAGTCGACCGCCGCCGCCGAGGCGATGACGCTGGTGCGCCGTGCCGGCAAGTCCAAGTCGAACAAGTTCGTCATCGACGCCGACACGCTGCCCCAGACGCTCGCCGTCATCGAGACGCGCGCGGAGCCGCTGGGCATCGAGATCGTCGTCGCCGACCTCTCGCAGGGCATCGAGGGCCTCGGCCTGGGCGGCGACTTCTTCGGCGTGCTGCTGTCGTACCCCGGCGCGTCCGGTGTGGTGCGCGACCAGGCCGCGTTGATCGAGGAGATCCACGCCGCCGGTGCGCAGGCCGTCGTCGCCGCCGACCTGCTCGCGCTGACGCTGCTGCGCGCGCCGGGCGAGATCGGCGCGGACGTCGTCATCGGCACCACCCAGCGCTTCGGCGTGCCGATCGGCTTCGGCGGCCCGCACGCCGGGTACATGGCCGTCCGGTCCGGCCTGGAGCGTCAGCTGCCCGGCCGTCTCGTGGGCGTCTCCGTCGACGCGGACGGGTCCCTGGCCTACCGCTTGGCGTTGCAGACGCGCGAGCAGCACATCCGCCGCGAGAAGGCCACGTCGAACATCTGCACCGCGCAGGTGCTGCTGGCCGTGATCGCGTCCATGTACGCCGTCTACCACGGTCCCGAGGGTCTGCGCGCCATCGCGACCCGCGTGCACCGCCTGGCCACCGTGCTCGCCACGGGCCTGTGCGAGGCCGGTCTCGACGTCGTGCACGGCGAGTTCTTCGACACCGTCCAGGTCCGCGTTCCCGGTGAGGCCGCGGCGGTCGTCGAGAAGGCCCGTGCGGCCGGCATCAACCTCCGCAAGGTCGACGAAGACGTCGTCGCCATCGCCTGCGACGAGAAGACGACGCGGGCGCACCTCGTCGCGGTGTGGGAGGCGTTCGGGGTCACCGGGTCCGATGTGGACGCGATCGACGCCGACACCGCCGACGGCATCCCCGCCGACCTGCGCCGCACGTCGGACTACCTGACGCACCCGGTCTTCCACGCGCACCGCTCCGAGACCGCCCTGCTGCGCTACCTGCGCGCGTTGTCCGACAAGGACGTCGCGCTCGACCGGAGCATGATCCCGCTCGGTTCCTGCACGATGAAGCTGAACGCGACCGCGGAGATGGAGTCCATCACCTGGCCGGAGTTCTCGACGCTGCACCCGTTCGCGCCCGCCGAGGACGCCGCGGGTCTGCTGAAGATCGTCTCCGACCTGGAGGCCTGGCTGGCGGAGGTCACCGGCTACGACGCGGTGTCGTTGCAGCCCAACGCCGGTTCGCAGGGCGAGTTCGCCGGTCTGCTGGCGATCCGCGCGTACCACCGCGCGAACGGCAACGCCGACCGT
The DNA here is from genome assembly GCF_000974445.1 of Lentzea aerocolonigenes. Taxonomy (GTDB): domain Bacteria; phylum Actinomycetota; class Actinomycetes; order Mycobacteriales; family Pseudonocardiaceae; genus Lentzea; species Lentzea aerocolonigenes. Next base: position 33,732 of record NZ_BBOJ01000023.1, on the reverse strand, counting down.
GACGTCTGCCTGATCCCGTCGTCCGCCCACGGCACGAACGCCGCGTCCGCCGTCATGGCCGGCATGCGCGTCGTCGTCGTGAAGTGCGACGACAAGGGCAACATCGACATGGGCCACCTGCGTTCCACGGTCGCCGAGCACGCGGACGACCTGGCCGCGATCATGATCACCTACCCGTCGACCCACGGCGTGTACGAGGACACCGTCCGCGAGGTCTGCGGCTTGGTCCACGACGCGGGCGGCCAGGTGTACGTCGACGGCGCGAACCTCAACGCCCTGATCGGCCTGGCGCGCTACGGCAAGTTCGGCTCGGACGTCTCGCACCTGAACCTGCACAAGACGTTCTGCATCCCGCACGGTGGCGGCGGCCCCGGTGTCGGCCCGATCGGCGTGCGCTCGCACCTCGCGCCGTTCCTGCCGAACCACCCGCTCCAGCCCACCGCCGGGCCTGCCACGGGCGTGGGCCCGATCTCCGCGGCCCCGTGGGGTTCCGCGTCGATCCTGCCGATCTCGTGGGCCTACGTGCGCATGATGGGCGGCGACGGCCTGCGCCGCGCCACCCTGACCGCCGTGGCGGCCGCCAACTACGTCGCACGCAGGCTGGACGAGCACTACCCGGTCCTCTACACCGGCGAGGGCGGCTTCGTCGCCCACGAGTGCATCCTGGACCTGCGCCCGATCACCAAGGCCACCGGCGTGACGGTGGACGACGTCGCCAAGCGTCTCGCCGACTACGGCCTGCACGCCCCGACGATGTCGTTCCCGGTCGCCGGCACCCTGATGGTCGAGCCGACCGAGTCCGAGGACCTGGCGGAGATCGACAGGTTCATCGACGCCATGATCGCGATCAAGCGCGAGATCGACCGCGTGGGCGCGGGCGAGTGGCCCGTCGAGGACAACCCGCTGCGCAACGCCCCGCACACAGCGGCCTGCGTGACCACGGGCTCCTGGGACCACCCGTACACCCGCGAGGAAGCCGTGTTCCCGGCCGGTACCGCTGCTCCGAAGATCTGGCCGCCGGTCCGCCGAATCGACGGCGCGAAGGGCGACCGCAACCTGGTCTGCTCCTGCCCGCCGCTCTCGGCCTACAACAGCTGACCCTGTTTTGACGGTACGCGGGGGCCTTTCGTACGCCAGGAGCGTACGAAAGCTCCCCGCGTGGCGTTTTCAGAGCGCGGCGGGGCAGGCGGGGTCGCCGCAGTCCTCGGTCTCGGCGAGGCCCGGCTTGTTCAGGTCGTGCTCGAACGCGTAGTGGAAGCAGTCCGGGTGCATCCGCTCGAACAGCTCGAAGTCCTCGGCGGCCAGCTCGACGGCTTCACCGCACCGCTGGCAGATCTGGTCCTGTGACACCGCCGGATGGTCTCACCCGCGCCGTGCGAAGAGGACGGCCCCGTCCTCGCCGAGCAACCACTGCGCCTCCACGGTGAAGCCGGCTTCCCGCAGCCACTGCGCCACGCGCTCCGGCGGTCGCAGGTGGACGTGGACGCGCATCGGGTGCCCGCCGTAGCCCCGCGTCTTCAGGTTCGTCCGGTCGCCGACGTGGAAGCCGAGCTGCAGCAACCCGTTCGGGCGCAACGCCTCCCGGAAGTGCCCCAGCACCGTCGGCACGAGCTCGTCCGGCACGTGGATCAACGACCACCACGCGATGATCCCTCCCACGGAGACGTTGAGCGGCTCGGTCATCGACCCCACCTCGAACCGCAGGCCGGGATGGGCCTCCCGCGCGAGTTCGATCATCGCGGGGGAGAGGTCGATCCCGAACGCGTCCACCCCGAGCTCGTGCAGACGTGCGGTGATGGTGCCGGGTCCACAGCCGACGTCCGCGACAGGCCCGCGCACCTCCTCCGCGAACAACCGCAGCGCCGCCCGCAGGTGCGGCAGCCCGTCCAGCAGTTCGCGAGTCTGGTCGGCGTAGTCGACCGCCACCGTGTCGTAGGAATCGCGGGTGTCCGTCAGCCAGTCGTTCACGCCGCAGGAAGTTACTCCTCGAACGGCTCCGGCCGGTGCCGTCCGAACAAAGCCAGCGAGGAGATCCACACGTCCGGATCCCCGTCCCAGTCGAGCGCCTTGATCTGGTCCGCGGACCGCCGACCGCCGATCGCCCGCATCAGCTCGAACGACGTGGTCCGCAACGTCCCGGCGGGCTCGCCGTGCCCGAGCACGCGGTCCCCGTGTTCCAGCGTGATCCGCAACGCCGGCACGTCGTTCTCCCGCATCCGCTGGTCGAGCTGCTGCAACGGTTTCGTCAACGCGGACCGCACGGCGACGCCGTCCCGGTCGCCGGGAGCTCCGAGCGCGGCACGGAGGTCGTGCTCGTGCTGCACGACCTCCGAGATCAGCACGGACCCCACGGGGGAGTCGAACAACGGCTCGGCCAGCGAGCGGTTCGCGTCCCACTCGGCGAACGCGTCGTCCAGGGAGTTGTCGCGCCGGTCGCGGACCTGCCGTTCGCCCCACTCTCCCGACTCGACCCCGTCGAACCGGCGGTCCACGAAGTCGCGCAGGCCCCCGGCCAGGTGCGCTACCACGTCCTTGACCGACCAGCCGGGCGTCGCCGCCACGGGCGTCTGCGGGTCGCTGCCCCGGACCAGCTCGGTGATCCGGTGCTTGGCCGCGTCGTAGAGCGGGGCGTTGGTCATCGTCAGACCTCGTACTCCAGGGTGTAGGTGGCGCTGCCATCCTCCGCCCAGTCGACCGTCGCCGCACCTCGCGCGCCCGCGTAGGCGCCGGTGCCGTCCAGGATCTCGATCACGCCCTCGACGCCGTCGCGGTACGCGCCGACGTGCCGCAGCACCAGCGTGCCGTCGTCGGTCGTGATCTCCTCGATCGCGGTCGTCCAGCACACGGTGTCCCCGTAGGACATGAGGTAGCGGCAGTTCCCGATGCCGGTCACGTCGCCGGTGTAGGCGAACTGGACGTGCGCCTCGGTCAGCTTGCGTCCCTCGACCTCCTTGTAGGGACGGCCGTCCCAGGTGTTCTCGTCCCAGCTCTTCATCTCGATGGTTCCGGTTGCCTTCATGCGGACCACTCTGCTGGAAGTTCCTGACAGTTCATGTCAGGTTTAACGAATGAAGTCGAGTCGTCTCATGCAGGTGCTCCTGCTCCTCCAGGCGAGGGGCCGGATGACGGCCGACGAGCTGGCGTCCGAGCTCGAGGTCTCGCCCCGCACGATCTACCGCGACATCGAGTCCCTCGGCGCCGCCGGCATCCCCGTCTACGCCGACCGCGGCCCCACCGGCGGCTACCAGCTCGTCGACGGCTACCGCACCCGCCTGACCGGCCTCACCACCGGCGAGGCGCAGTCGCTGTTCCTCGCGGGCCTCCCCGGCCCCGCGGAGGAGCTGGGGCTCAAGGAGTTCGCCGCCGCCGCCCAGCTCAAGCTCCTCGCCGCACTGCCGACCGAGCTGCGGACGCGGGCCGAGCAGATCCGTCGGCGGTTCCACCTCGACACCCCGACGTGGTTCCGCGGCGACGAGCCCGCCGAGCACCTCGCCACGATCGCCGACGCCGTGTGGGAGCAGCGCCGGGTGCGCATGACGTACCAGCGGTGGGGCAACCAGACCGTCGAACGCGAGGTCGACCCGTACGGCCTCGTGCTCAAGGCCGGCACCTGGTACTTCGTCGGCAGCGGCCGCACCTACCGCGTGTCCCGCGTGCTGTCGCTCGACGCGCTTCCGGACACCTTCGAACGACCGGCGGACTTCGACCTCGCCGCGTTCTGGGCCGAGTGGTCGGAGCAGTTCGAGGCCCGCATGTACGGCGAGCGCATCACGGTCCGCATGACGCGCGCGGGGCTCGACAAGACCCAGTACCTGCTCAGCGGTCACCAGGCGCGCGTCATTCGAGACGCGGCACCCGAGCCCGGCGAGGAGTTCGGTTTCCCGACCGAGTCGACCCGGCACGCCATCGCTGACCTGCTCAAATTCGGCGCGGACGTGGAGGTGCTGGCACCTGATGAGGTGAGACACGAACTCGTCGAGACCGTCAAGGCGATGCAAGACCTCTACAACGGTGCGAAGCTACGCGCATGGTTCCGCTGATCTCGTTGAACAACGGAGTACGGATCCCTCAACTCGGCTTCGGCGTCTTCCAGGTGCCGGAGGACCAGGTGGCCGGTGCGGTCACGACCGCGATCGAAGCCGGCTACCGCAGCATCGACACGGCGGCCGCCTACCGCAACGAGTCCGGTGTCGGCGACGCGATCGCCGGCGTCCCCGACCTGTTCATCACGACCAAGCTGTGGAACTCCGACCAGGGCTACGACGCGACGCTGCGCGCGTTCGACGCGAGCATGCGCCGCCTGCGCCGCGACGTGCTCGACCTGTACCTCATCCACTGGCCGACCCCAGAACGCGAGCTCTACACCGAGACCTGGCGCGCGTTCGAACAGCTCTACGCCGACGGACGGGTCCGCGCGATCGGCGTCTCGAACTTCCACACGCGACACCTGCAGCGCCTCTTCGACGAGTTCCCGACCACCCCGGCGGTGAACCAGATCGAGCTGCACCCGTTGCTGCAGCAGGAGGAGATGCGCAAGGTCCACGTCACCCACCGCATCGTCACCGAGGCGTGGTCACCGCTGGCCCAGGGCGCGTTGCTGAACAAGCCCGACATCACGAGCCTCGCCGAGAAGTACGGCAAGACCCCGGCCCAGATCGTGCTGCGCTGGCACGTCCAGCTCGGCAACGTGGTGATCCCGAAGTCCGTCACGCCGTACCGGATCAAGGAGAACATCGACATCTTCGACTTCGAGCTGGCGCAGGACGACATGACGGTCATCGCGGAGCTGGACAACGGCACCCGCACCGGCCCGGACCCCGACCGCTTCAACGCCGCCTGAGAGGGATCCGCCGGGTCAGGCCTTCGTCGACAGGACCTGGCCCAGCGCGGCGTCGAGCCCGTCCGCGTTCTCCACGACGGACACGCTGCCGCCCGTGGTCTCCGCGATGTCGGTCAGCGCGCCCTTGTCCACGTCGTTGCCGATGGCGATGAAGCTGATCGCGAGATCCGTCCCGTGCAGCTGCGACTTCAGCGCGGCCAGATCGATCCCGCCGTCCGGGGCGCCGTCGGTGATCACCACGACCCGGTTGACCCGCCCGGCCACGAAACCGTCGTGCGCCGCCTCGTAGCACGCCGCCAGCGCGCTGTAGAGCTGTGAGCCCTCAGTGGTCTTGAGCCCGTCGATGGACTTGCGCAACGCCTCGCGCTTGTCCGCGACCGGTCCGGTCGCGACGAGTTGCTTGTACGGCTTGGACCCGTCGAGGTCGCGGGCGAACTCCCACAGCCCGAACGACCCCGACACCGATCTGTCCACCTGGCCGCGCAGGGCCGCCTTCACCTTGTCCAGCCTGGGTTTCATCGACGTCGAGACGTCCGTCAGCACCGTGACGACCTGACCGCCGCGGTCCGCCGACGCCCAGGCCGAGGAGATCTGCTGCGCGGTCGTCGCGTCCGCGGCCACGAGGGTCTCCGTCACGGCGGACCAGGACACGCCCGGCGAGGGCGACGGGCGGTCCTGAGTGGACTCGACGCGCAACCCGCCGCGCGCGAGGATGGCCTGCTGCGCCGGTTGGGTCATGAACTCGCGGAACGCCTGCGCCGCACGCTGTTCCGCCTCACCGACCTCGGCGCCGCCCAGTGCGACGTACGGGAAGTCCGCCATCGGGGCGGGGCCCGCCGGCAGCACGCCCACGAGCGGCTTGGACGGCGCGTCCTTGCCGGTGTTGTGCTTGAACAGGTCCACTTCGGACACCGGCGTCACGGAGAACCCGGCCGCGTTGACCGTCGCGGTGTCGCCGAGGCGTCCCAACGCGTCGCGCGTCGTGGCCGGAACCTCCGGTGGCACCGTCGCCGCCAGCTTCGTCAGCTTCGCCTTCGACGCCTCCGACCCGAGCGACTCCGCCGTGACCGGGCCCTTGCCGTCGGCGAGCGCCGCCTGGATCGCCAGCGCGGAGGCGGTGTTCGCGGCGGGGTCGGGCATCGCGACGCTGAACCGGCCCCAGGACTGGCCCAGCTTGCTCCAGTCCGTGACCTCGGGCATGTCCGACCAGCGGAAGTCCTTCAGCACCGGCGCGGCGGCCTCGGGAGCCGCGAGCAGCACCGGCGAGGTGCCGACGGACTTGGGTGCCGCGCCGACCAGCTTGGCGTTGAGCGCGGTGAGCCGGTTCGCCCACAGCGTCGAGTCGGGGAGCCACGCGTGGGGTCGCTTGCCGAGCTTCGACTCGTCCCAGGTCGTCGTCAGGCCGTCCAGCACCGCGGAGGAGTCCAGAGACGTCACTTCGATCGCGATGCAGTGGTCGTACACAACGGGCCGTGTCGCGCTGTACGCGCGCGCCACATCCGCAACGGCGCCGGCGATGCTCGGCGTCGCGGCGACGCGCAGCACCGAGTCACCCTCGCTGCAGTTCTGCGCCAGTGCCTGGGAACGCCTCTCGAGCACCCCACCTGCCCACGACAGGGCGAGCCAGCCGAGGCCGATCAGCACGACGAACACGACGATCAGCACGGGCCACTTGGCGATCCCACGCTTCACCTTCGCCCGCAGGGCGCGGTGTCGAGACATCGATCCCTCACAACTACTCAGCGGCCCCCGACGACCGCCAGTCACGCTAACAGGTGAACTCGGTCAGCGAAGTGAAGTCACTGTAAGTATCGACTGGCATACGAACACGAGCCGTTCTCGCAACGGTTGTGCCCGCTCAGCGAACGCCGCCTGCCGCCGCACGTACTCCGAACGGCCCTCCGGGGTCTCGATCGGCACCGGCCCGTAGCCGAGTTTCGCCAGGTCGTAGGGGGAGGCCCGCATGTCCAGCTCCCGCACGTCCGCCGCCAGCTCGAAGCAGTCGGCGACCAGGTCGGACGGAGTCGCGGGCTCCAGCTTGTACGCCCATTTGAACAGGTCCATGTTCGCGTGCAAGCACCCCGGCTGCTCGTTCGCCACCTGGTCCTCCCGCGTGGGCTGGAGGGTGTTGCGCGGACGTGCGGGCTGCGTGAAGAACCGGAAGGCGTCGAAGTGCCCGCACTGGATCCTGCTCGACTCGACCACGGCGTCGGTCCCGTCGCTGCCCAGGCGCAACGGCCAGGCGTTGTGCCGGACCTCGTCGGGCTGCTGCCGGTAGACCATCGCCCACTCGTGCAGCCCGAAGCACCCGAGCCGCGCCGGCCTGCTGAGCGTGGCCGTGAGCAGCGCCTGGACGAACTCGAGCGTCTTCGCCCGCTGCTCCAGGAAGCTCTCGACGTCGAGCGTCACACCGTCGGGGGTGGCCTTGTAGTGCGGAAACTCCAGGTACTCCGCCGCATCCTCCAGAACGATCCCTGGTCCTGGGTGCCACCGTTCGAGCCGCACGGGCCGATGGCTGTAGTACGTGAAGAGGAAGTCCATGACCGGGTGCTTCTCCTTGCGAAGCTTCCGCTCCTGGTGCGGCCCGGTGAACCGGCGCATGCGCGCAACGTGATCTTCGCGCAATTGGTGCCATTCGGCTCGGGTCAGGACCTCCACGGGCGATTACCGTACGCGCATGGTGAAGAGCAACGCTTCCACGGTCGCGGAGTACCTCGCCGAACTGCCTGATGAGCGGCGTGCGGAGGTGGAGGCTGTGCGCGACGTCATCCTCGCCAACCTCCCCGACGGCTACGCGGAGGTCATGGACTGGGGACTGATCACCTACTCGGTGCCGCTGGAGGTGAGCGGCCCCACCTACAACAAGAAGCCGCTCATGTACGCGGCTCTGGCCGCCCAGAAGAACTACTGCGCCGTCTACCTGATGACGGTGATGGGTGACGGCGAGGAGTCGTTCCGCGCCAGGTGGGCGGCGACCGGCAAGAAGCTCGACATGGGCAAGGCCTGCGTGCGCTTCAAGCGGGCCGCCGACCTGCCCCTGGACGTCATCGCCGACGAGGTGGCGCGCCTGAGCGTCGAGGACTTCGTCGAGTGGCACCGCAAGGCTCGTGCCACGGGGTGGCCGCCCGCCTGACCACAGGCGCTAGAGCGGCGGCACCAGCCCGGTGAACGTCCGCGCGCCGTTGCAGTGCGGGCACTCCCGCCCGTTGTCGACGGTCCGCGCCGCACCGCTGATGATCGCGAGCGTCGGCGCCGCGATGTAGCTCGCGCCCCCGCACAGGTGGCAGACCGTGCGCGGCTCGGGCGTGACGGCGAAGAGGTCGTCCGGGTCTTCCTCGTCCTCGAAGTCGTCGTCCTCGGCGAACTCGTCCTCGTCGTCCTCACTCATGGTGCACAACCTAGTGGGTGGGTTGAGGTGCGCGGCTCAGCGACTCGATCGTCGCCTCCTCGCCGCACGCGGCGCACACCACGCGTGGCTCCAGCACGTGTCCGCACGAGTGCTCGTATACGAGCGGGAGGGGCCCCTCCGTCACGTAGGCGTCGCCCCACTCCTTGAGCATCAACAGCACGTGGTGCAGCGCACGGCCCGCGTCCGTCAGGTGGTACTCGTGCCGCGGCGGGTGGTCGGAGTACTGGTGCTTCTCCAGCACGCCTGCCGCGACCAGCTTCTTCAGCCGCGCGGCGAGGACGTCGCGGGACGCGCCGGTGTTCGCCGCGATCTGGTCGAAGCGCGTGTTGCCGAAGAAGACCTCGCGCAACGCCAGCAGCGACCAGCGCTCGCCCACGACCTCCAGCGCGTTCGCCACGGAGCAGGTTCGAGGTGCCATGTGACCAATCCTAGCAGTGAGTTGGCAAATCCAACTTACCTCGCTAACGTGGGTTGGGAAATCCAACCTAGGAGGTAGCGATGAGCTTCAACGGTGCGGCGGTGCTGGTGACGGGAGCCAACCGCGGGCTCGGACGGGCGTTCGCGCTGGAGTTCGCGAGGCGCGGCGCGAAGGTCTACGCCGGTGCGCGCAACCCGGCGTCCGTGGTGGACGAGGGCGTCATCCCGGTCCAGCTGGACGTGACCGACGACGCGTCCGTCGCGGCCGCGGCCAAGGAGCTCGGCGACGTCTCGATCGTGGTCAACAACGCCGGTGTGCTCATCCCCGGCGAGGGCGTCGACAGCATCAAGGCGGAGTTCGAGGTCAACTTCTTCGGGATCGTCCGCACGACGGACGCGTTCGCACCCGTGCTGAAGGCCAACGGCGGCGGCACGCTCGTCAACGTGCTGAGCATCCTGTCGTTCCTCGGACGACCGGCCTGGCGCGGCTACGCGGCGTCCAAGGCGGCGGCCTGGTCGTTGACCAAGTCGACCAGGGAAGCGTTGCGGGAGCAGGGAACCAACGTCATCGCCGTGCACGCCGGCTTCATCGACACGGACATGGCGGCCGCCCAGACTGGACCCAAGATCTCGCCAGAGGACGTCGTTTCCCAGGTGCTGCAAGCGATCGAGAACGGTGACGAAGAGGTGCTCGCCGACGAGCGCACCCGCGCCGTGAAGGCCTCACTGTCCTCCTGAGACGGTCAGCGCCGCGCTCCGACCGTCGACAGGGCCTCAGGCACACACACCGGCTACACCCAGCGGACGTGGGTGCCGTCTCGCACGGTGCCCACGTACTCCTCCAGCAGGTCCTCCAACGCCACCACGCCCAGCACGGCACCGTCGGCCGAGACCGCGCGCGCCAGGTGCGACTGGGCCCGGCGCAACGCCGCCAGCGCCTCGTCGAGCCGGGCGTCCGCGGGCACCTCCGGCAACCCGCGCACCCGCGCCCTCGGCACCGGCGTCGACGCGCCCTCCAGGTCCAGCACGTCCTTGACGTGCAGATACCCGACCAGGCCAGCGTCGGACAGCACCGGGAAGCGCGAGAACCCGGTCGCCGCGACGGCCGCCTCGATCTCGCCCACGGTCGGCGACGCGGACACCGTCGTCAGCCGGTCCAGCGGCACGAGCACGTCCGCCACCGTGCGTTCGGCGGACGACAACGTCTGCCTGAGCCGCCGGTGCTCGGAGTCCTCCAGCAGCCCCTCCGAACGCGACTGGCCGATCAGCAGCGCCAGCTCGTCCGGGGTGTAGGCCGACTCCAGCTCCTCCACTGGCTCCACCCCGAACCGGCGCAGGATCCACCGGCCCGCGGCGGTGAACAGCGCCAGCACCGGCGAGATCATCCGCGAGAACCCGTAGTGCACCGGCACCAGCCACACCGCGGCCCGTTCCGGACCGGCGATGGCGAGGTTCTTCGGCACCATCTCGCCGAGGATCGTGTGCAACGCGACGACGATGACCAACGCCACCGCGAACGCCACACCGTGCACCACGGCCAACGGCAGCCCAACGGCGCCGAGGGGCCCCTCCAGCACAGAAGCCAGCGCGGGTTCGGCGATCGCACCCAGCCCCAACGAGCACAACGTGATGCCCAGCTGTGCGCCCGCGATCAGCAACGGCAGCTGCTGCGACGCCTTGATCGCGGTCCGGGCCCGCGAGGAACCCTTGTCCGCCAACGCCTCCAGCCGGTCCCGGCGCGCGGTGATCACCGCGAACTCGGCACCGACGAAGAAGGCGTTGCCCGCCAGCAACAACACGACGACGAGGAAGTTCACGACGACGCCACCACCCGCAGCTCGGCCACGCGGTGCCGGTCCATCCGCATGACGGTCACCCGCCACCCGTCGACCCGGATCTCGTCACCGACGTCGGGAATCCGCCCCAGCCGTGCCAGCACCAGCCCCGCCAACGTCTCGTAGTCGCCCTCGGGCATGTGGAACCCGGTCGCCTCGGCCACCTCGTCGTCGCGCAGGAGACCCGACACGAGCCAGCTGTCCTTGCCCAGCGACCGCACCGGCGGCGTCTCACCGCGGTCGTGCTCGTCGCGCACGTCGCCGACGATCTCCTCGACGACGTCCTCCAGCGTCACGAGCCCCGCCGTGCCGCCGTACTCGTCGACGACCAGCGCCGCCTGCAACCCGGAGGCCCGCAGCCGGTCCAGCAGCGCGTCGCCCTCCAGCGTCTCCGGCACCGAGTGCACCGGGCGCGTCACGGCCGACAGCGGCGTCGACCCGCGCAACGCGGAAGGCACCGCGAACGCCTGCTTCACGTGCACCATCCCGCGCACGTCGTCCAGCGACCCGTCGTGCACCGGGAACCGCGAGAACCCGGTCTCCCGCGCCTTCAGCACGAGGTCCGCGACGGTCGCGTCGGCCCGCAGCGCCTCCACCCGCACGCGCGGGGTCATCAGCTCGCCCGCCGTCCGGTCGCCGAAGCGCAGCGACCGGTCCAGCAGCACCGCGGTGCCCTGGTCCAGCGTGCCGTGCTCGGCCGAGGTGCGGACCAGCGCGCCGAGCTCTTCCGGCGACCGCGCGGACGCGAGCTCCTCGACCGGTTCGACCCCGAAGCGCCGGACCAGCCAGTTCGCCGAGTTGTTCATCCAGTTGATCAACCAGCGGAAGACCGTGGAGAACGCCGCCTGGAAGCTCACCACGCCCCGCGCGGTCTCCAGCGGCTTCGCGATCGCCAGGTTCTTGGGCACGAGCTCGCCGAACACCATCGACAACGCCGTGGCGATCGCCAGCGCCAGCGCCAGCGACAGGCCGACCGCGAAGGCGTGCGGCACGCCGGCCGCGGTCAGCCCCGGCTCGATCAGCGACGCGATCGCCGGTTCCGCGATGTAACCGGTGATCAGCGTGGTCAGCGTGATGGCGAGCTGGGCGCCGGAGAGCTGGAACGACAACGTCCGGTGCGCCCGGTCGATGGTCCGCGCCTTCGCGTCACCGACCTCGGCGACGTGGCGTTCGACGGTGCTGCGTTCCAGCGCGGTCAGCGAGAACTCCGCCGCCACCGCGATGAAGGTGCCGGCCGTCAGCGCCACGACGGCGAGCAGACCGAGCACGCTCAGAAGGATTCCGGTCACCTGCGCGCTCCCCGAAGAACGTGGCAGCTAGGGACCGGATTGGTATGCCAGCCTGGGCCAGACCCCATGGGGACGGCTCAACTCCTCATGACTAAGTACGTGAACAGCCAGACGGTGCTAATTGTTGGCCAGATTAATTGTGACCGGTCGACGCCCTCAGCACCACCTCGCCCGCCACGCGGACGGTGCGGGCCTCGTCACCACCCGCGTCCAGCACCAGACCTGCGGCGATCTCGCCCATCTCCTCCAGCGGCAGCCGCACGGTCGACAGCGCCGGAACCGTGTCGCGCAGGGTCGGGATGTCGTCGAACCCGGCGATCGACATGTCCTCCGGCACCCGTACGCCGCGTTCGCGCAGCGCGGCCATCGCGCCCATCGCCATCACGTCGGTCACGGCGAACACGCAGGTGGCGCGCGATTTCGACGCCAGCAGCTCCAGCGCGGCCTCGTACCCGCCGTCCCGCGTGAACGCGCCGTTGATCACCAGTGGCGGCGCGACGCCGGCGTCGGCGAGCCCGGCCTTGAACCCTGCGAGCCGGTCCCGTGCCACGACCAGGTCGGCGGGACCACCCAGCACGGCGAACTTCTTGTGCCCGAGCGCGGCGAGCTCCCGCGCCAGCGCCCGGCCTCCCGCGCGGTTGCCGGGAACGACCGTGTCGGTGCCGAGCTTCGCCTGCGACACGCACGCGACACGTCCGCCCTGCTCGGTGAACGCGTCGATCTCCGCTGCCAGCCGCGACTGTGCCGCACGGTCCGTGGTCCGTGAACCGGCCAGCACGACCGCACGGGCCCGATGCGCACGGAGAGTGGAGAGCAGCTCCACCTCGCGCTCAGGCCTGCGGCCGGTCGTGCCCAGCACGACGACGAGCCCGGCCTCCTCGGCCACCCGCGTCACGCCCGCGGCGATGCACGAGAAGTACGGGTCGGTGATGTCGTGGACGACCAGTCCGACGAGCGAGCTGGAGTTGCGGGCCAGCGCCTGCGCGGAGGCGTTCGGCACGTAGCCGAGCTCCTCGGCGGTGCGCAGGACGCGCTCGCTCAGCTCCTCGCTCACCTGCCGCGTGCTGCCGTTGAGCACGCGCGAGGCGGTCGCCAGCGACACACCTGCCTGCTTGGCCACCTCGGCAAGTGTCACCTGTCGGGCGGACACGACCACCTCCGTCAACGTGCATGTGAGCGCTGAGACTAACTCGCGCGGAGGTTGACGGCCGTCAAGTACCGCGATTAGCGTGGCGGGAAAGCGCTTTCCAGCGCTGCTACCAGGGAGGTGTGATGGCGGTTCGGACCATCGGAGTGGCGGTCAACGGCGTCACGGGGCGGATGGGATACCGCCAGCACCTGGTCCGCTCCCTGCTGCCGTTGCGCGACGAGGGCGTGCGGCTGCGGGACGGGACCGTGCTGAAGGTGGAACCGGTGCTCGTCGGGCGCAACGCGGACAAGCTCAAGGAGATCGCGGAACGGCACGACCTCGCGCGCTGGACCACGGACCTCGACGCGGCGCTGGCGGACCCCTCGGTGGAGATCTACTTCGACTCGCAGGTCACCTCGAAGCACGTCGAGTCGATCACCAAGGCGCTGGAGGCAGGCAAGCACGTCTACACGGAGAAGCCGGTCAGCGAGACCGTCGAGCAGGCGTTGCAGCTCGCGCGCGTGGCCGACGAGAAGGGCCTGCGGCACGGCGTGGTCGCGGACAAGCTCTACCTGCCGGGCATCCGCAAGCTCAAGCGGCTGATCGACGGCGGCTTCTTCGGCCGGATCCTGAGCGTGCGCGGCGAGTTCGGCTACTGGGTCTTCGAGGGCGACTGGCAGCCCGCGCAGCGCCCGAGCTGGAACTACCGGGCGCAGGACGGCGGCGGCATCGTCTCGGACATGTTCTGCCACTGGAGCTACCTGCTCCACGACCTCTTCGGCCGCGTCGAGGCGGTCACGGCGAAGGCCGTCACGCACATCCCCACGCGCTGGGACGAGCAGGACAACGCGTACGAGGCCACCGCGGACGACGCCGCGTACGGGATCTTCGAGATCGAGAACGGCGTCATCGCCCAGATCAACTCGTCCTGGTGCGTGCGGGTGCGCCGCGACGAGCTCGTCGAGTTCCAAGTGGACGGCACCGAGGGCAGCGCGGTCGCGGGGCTGCGGGAGTGCTTCGTGCAGCCGCGCGCCGTCACGCCGAAGCCCGTCTGGAACCCGGACCTCCCGGTCACGCACCCGTTCCGCGACCAGTGGCAGCAGGTGCCAGACAACGAGGACTTCGACAACGGCTTCAAGGTGCAGTGGGCGGAGTTCCTGCGGCACGTCTACCAGGGCGCGCCGTTCCCGCACGACTTCCGCGCGGGCGCACGGGGCGTCGCGCTGGCCGCCGCGGGTCTGCAGTCCTCTTCGGAGGGTCGCCGGGTGGAGATCGCCGATGTCTAGTCGCATCGTGTTCGCGGCGGCACACGTCGTGGCGAAGGACGAACGCACGGTGGACTGGGACGCGACTTTGGCGTTCCGGCACCACCTGTGGTCGCACGGCCTCGGTGTCGCGGAGGCGATGGACACCGCGCAGCGCGGCATGGGCCTGGACTGGCCGGCCGCGGCCGAGCTGATCCGCCGCAGCGCCGCCGAGAAGACCGGGCGGATCTGCGCGGGCGTCGCCACCGACCACCTCACGGGTGAGGCCGGCCTGGACGACGTGCTGCAGGCGTACCTGGAGCAGCTCGACGTCGCGCAGGAGGCGGGCGCACAGCCCGTGCTGATGTGCTCACGTCAGCTCGCGGCCGCGGCGCGCGGGCCGGAGGACTACGAGAAGGTCTACGGCACCCTGCTCGACCGCGTCAGCGAACCGGTGATCCTGCACTGGCTCGGCACCGCGTTCGACCCGGCGCTGGAGGGCTACTGGGGTGCCGCGGAGATCCCGCAGGCCACGCGGAACTTCCTGGAGATCATCGCGTCGCGGCCGGACAAGGTCGACGGCGTGAAGGTCTCGCTGCTCGACGCGGACCACGAGATCGGGCTGCGGCGCGCGTTGCCCACCGGCGTGAAGTGCTACACCGGCGACGACTTCAACTACCCGGACCTGATCGCGGGCGACGACGAGGGTTACAGCCACGCTTTGCTCGGGATCTTCGACCCGATCGCGCCGGTGGCAGCGATTGCCCTGGGGAAACTCGCCGAGGGCGACACCGCGGAGTTCCACCGGATCATGGCGCCGACGGTTCCGTTGTCGCGGCACCTGTTCAGCGCGCCGACCTATTACTACAAGACCGGTGTGGTGTTCCTGGCGTGGCTCGCGGGACATCAGGAACGGTTCGCGTTGCTCGACGGTCTGGAATCCGCTCGCAGCGTCGAGCACCTGGCCGAGGCGAAACGACTGGCGGAGATCGCCGGCGTGATCGAACCGGAGTTCGCGGAACGGCGGTGGCGGCAATGGCTCGCCTCTCGTTGAACCAGGCCACGATCAAACGGGCAACGGTCGTCGAGGCAGTGGAGGGCTGTGTCCGGCACGGCATCGAGTCCATCGGGCTGTGGCGTGAACCGGTCGCGGACCACGGTCTCGACCGCACGGCGAAACTCGTCGCGGACGCCGGTCTGCGCGTGTCGTCGCTGTGCCGCGGAGGGTTCGTCACGGCCGTCGACAACCGTGCCGCGCTCGACGACAACCGCCGCGCCATCGACGAGGCCGCCGCGCTGCGCACCGACACCCTCGTCGTGGTCGTCGGGGGAGTGGCGGGCGACAAGGACCTCATCGGCGCACGTCAGCGCGTTGCGGACGCCATCGCCGAACTGTCGGTGCACGCGGCGGAAGCGGGCGTGACCCTGGCGCTGGAACCCATGCACCCCGTGTTCTGTGCCGATCGGGGCGTGCTCTCGACGTTGTCGCAGGCGCTGGACATCGCGGAGCGGCACGAGTCGGTCGGTGTCGTCGTCGACGCGCTGCACGTGTGGTGGGACCCCGACCTCGACGCGCAGATCGTGCGCGCGGGACCGCGCATCGCGTCGTACCAGGTGTGCGACTGGCTCACGCCGGTGCCGGCGGACGTGTTGCTGGGCCGCGGTTATCCGGGAGAGGGCGACATCGACCTCGACCGGTTGACCAGGCAGGTCGCCGCGACGGGATATTCGAAAGACGTCGAAGTGGAGATCTTCAACGCCGACATCTGGGCGGCGGACTTCGACGAGGTGATCGAGGAGGTTTCACGCAGGTACCACGCCATTGTGGAACCGGCGCTGTAGAGAACGCGGGGAAGCCGGTCGTCGACGGCGGCGACGACCGACCCCGGCGTTGGTGCCTGTATATCCGAAAACCAGTGCTCTTTGGTCCAGATTTCAGATAAATCTCAGAAATCAGCCGCCGTTGACGGACCTGTAAACCTTTGCACGGTGCTTCGGCTTCGTGGTCGTGATCTTGATGACGGCGTCGAACATGGACCGGCCGAGCTCCGCGCGGGCCCCGACGGCCGGGTGCGTGGTGCTGAAGTCGGCGTCGTTCGTGGCCTTGTCGCCGGCGAACGCGCCGGACGCGAACATCGAGTACACCAGGATCGCGCGGTTGTCCTCGCTGAACATGATCCCGGCCTCGTTGCGGCCGTCGTCGAACCAGCCGGCCTTCGTGGCGACGCGCAGCCGCTCGTTGGTCGTCAGGTTCAGCCGGACGCCGTCGGTGAAGCTCGCCGTCGCGCGCAGGATGTTCAGCAGGTACGCGGTGGACGCGGCGGACAGCAGCTGGCCGTCGACCAGCTTCTGCAGCAGCGTGTGCGTCTCGCGCGCGGTGGTGGTGCCGAGGAAGAACCGGTTCGGGTTCGCGACCGGGACGACCTGGGTGTGCACGAAGCCCTTGGACCGCAGGATCTCGTTGAGCTCCAGCGCCGGCACGACCAGGCCGCACAGGCGGACCGCGGTGTTGTCCGAGACGGTGAGCAGGTTCGCCAGCGCGTGGCCGACGGTGACCTCGCTCGGGTACGCGCCGTCGAGCGCGAAGATGCCGTCGGTGTCCTGGATGACGATGGCGGCCGACACCGTGACCGTCTGGTCGAGCTTGATCAGGCCGCGGTCCACCTTGTCCAGCACGGCGACCGCGACGGCGATCTTGTTCACGCTGTAGGCCTCGACGACCTTGTCCGCGTTCTCGTCGACGGCGGCCTTCGTCGTCCCGTCGAGGTCGGCGATGGTGATCAGCGACGACCACGTGCCCTTCGCCTTGCGGGTCTGCCGCCGGTAGATCTGCGCCACCCGCTTGCGCGAGCGGTCCGCGGTGGTCGGTGAGCGTTCGATCTCGACCTCCGCGTCTTCCTGTGCGTGTGCTGCACCGTTGGAGCCGAGCACGGCCGTCGCGGCCGCGACGGTACCCAGTCCGAACACGGACCTGCGGTTCAAAGTCATGCGCGGTATCAAAACAGGCGGCACTGACACTTCCCTGACTAGGGTTGGATCATGGAACAGGTCTTCGTCGTGACCGGCGCGTCCCGCGGCATCGGGGCGGCCACCGCCTCGCTGGCGGCCGACGCGGGCTACCGCGTGGTCAGGGCCTCGCGTTCGGCAGAAGAATCTGTCGGAGACCGCGGGTGGGACGCGAAGTGTGACGTTTCCTCGTGGGACTCCGTGCAGGAGTTGATGTCCCGAGTGGAATCGCGGTGGGGGCGCATCGACGTTGTCTTCGCGAACGCGGGCGTTTCCCTCGACACGTCGTTCGTGTCCGAGGCGGGCGCGAAGCCGGCGGAGTGGACGGACATGGTCGTCACCAACGTGTGCGGGCCCGCGTTCACCGCCCGCGCGGCCATGCCCGCGTTGCTGCGGTCCGGCGGCCACCTGGTGCTGACCGGGTCCGCCGCCGGCCGCGGGGTGCGGCCGGGCAACCTCTACTCGGCGACCAAGTGGGCGATCACCGGGCTGGCGCAGGCGATCCGGGCCGAAGCGGTGGGCACCGGGGTGCGGGTCACCGTGGTTCAGCCCGGACTCGTCGACACCGACGCCGTTCCCGCGTCCAGGGCCGCCGATCCCAAGCTGGCGCCCGAGGACGTCGGGAGGGCGGTGCTCTACGCCGTCTCGCAACCGTCCACCGTGGACGTCAACGAGATCCTGATCAGGCCCACCGGTCAGGCCGCCCACCGCTGAGCGTCAGCTGCTGACCTTGGCCGGCGTGATGTTGTGCCACCGGTTGAACGTGTTGCCGGGGTCGTACTCGGCCTTGATCCCGGCGAGCCGGTCGTAGTTCTGCCTGCCGTAGCCGGCGACGACGCGGTCCGTGCCCTCGTCGCCGATGAAGTTGAGGTAGACCGCGCCCGTGGTCCACGGCGCCAGCACGTCGCGCAGGTGGTGTGCCCAGTCCCGCGCCCGCTGGTCGTCCGCGGGGTTCTCCCACAGTCCCAGCGGATGTGCGACCCAGGGCGTGTCGCGGTTGGCCATCGGCCAGTCGGCGGCGTTGCGGGCGACCGCGCCACCCCACGGCAGCATGATGTGCTGGGAGGGCGACGGGGTGATCATCCGTTCGGCGGCGGCGCAGAACGCGTGCACCGCCTCGTCGGGCAACGACCGCAGGTACTCGGCGGACCAGTAGTTCCGGAAGCCGGGCGGATCGTCCAACATGGACTGCAGGTCGGCGTAGGGGATGTCGGTCAGCACCAGCGCGCGCGGCTCCAGCGCCGCCAGCGGGGCGATGAGGGTTTCGAGCTCGGCGGCGGTGCCCATCGAGGTCACGAGAACGCCGCAGCACGGCTTGCCGACGAGCTCGGGCGGCACGAAGTCCTCCGGCGGCCCGGTGATGAACAGCGCGGCGCCGCCGATCTCCTCCGGGGCGGTGTCCGCGAAGTCGCGCCAGGCACGGGTCGCGGCCTCGCCCTCCTCGGCCGGCCACAGCATGAGCGCGAAGGAGAACTCCGGCAGCGGGTGCAGCCGGAACGTGAACGACGTGGCCACGCCGAAGTTGCCACCGCCGCCGTGCAACGCCCAGAACAGGTCGGGGTGCTCGGTCTCGCTCGCGGTCACCGTCCTGCCGTCGGCGAGCACCAGGTCGACGGCGAGCAGGTTGTCGCACGCCAGTCCGTGTTTGCGCTCGAGCCAGCCGGACCCGCCGCCGAGGGTCAGCCCGCCGACACCCGTGGTCGAGACCCTGCCGCCGGTCGTGGCGGCACCGGCGCGTTGCGCGACGCGGTCGAACGTGCCCCACGTGGCTCCGCCGCCCACCACGGCGCTGCGGCCGTCGGGCGAGATCGAGACGGCGTTCATCCCGCGCATGTCCAGCACCAGTCCGTCCTGCACGAGGCTCGCGCCCGCCACGCTGTGCCCGCCGCTGCGCACCGCCACCGGCATCCCCGCACGCCGGGCGAAAGCGAGTGCTTCCTTGACGTCGTCGGTGCTGCCGCACTGGGCGATGACCGCCGGTCTCGTCTCGACGGCGCTGTTGAAAACGGCTCGCGCGTCCTCGTACGCGGGGTCGTCCGCCGTGAGCAGGGTTCCGGAGAAGGCGGCGCGCAGGCTTCCTAGGTCTGTCATGACGGGACCTCCCTGAGTGATTGGCGTCACTCAGACTGCGCCATCCGGCCGCTACCCGCTCGTCCGGTAAGAACTTTTTAAGACCTCTGAACACCGTTGCAGCAGCGTGCGCAGCTGCGCACGTTCCTCGTCGGTGAACGCGTCCGCGAGCTTCTGCTCCACCGCGACCGCGTCCTGGTCCGCCTCGCGGAACTTCGCGTGGCCCGCCTCGGTCAGCCGGTTCTCCAGGACGTTGCGCTGCCACTGGTGCGGCGTCCGCTCGACCAGCCCGAGCGCGACCAGGTTCTGCAGGATCGTCGTCATCGTCTGCGGCGTGACCAGGCACAACCGCGCCAGCTCCGCCGCGGGCGCGCCGGGGTGCTCGCTCAGTGCGAGCAGCGCCGAGTACTGCGGTGCGGTCAGGCCCGCCGGCTTCACCGCCGCCGACTTCGCGGCGATCAGCTCCATCTCGGCGCGCTTGATGTCTCCGCCGATCCGATCACCGCTGCGCATCCACCCATCGTAGAAGTGTGGTAAGACTACTGATAGATATCAGGACTCTGATAGCAATCAGTGCTCTTACTGGAGGGAAGCAATGCGCATCGCGCTAGCCGTCATGGCGGCGTTGTTGCTGTTGACGGGCACGGCGTCGGCCACACCGAGGCACATCGAGGCCTCGTCGCCGTCGCTGCACCCCGAAGGCGTGCAGTGGGATCCGACCCGAGGACAGTTCCTCGTCAGCTCAGTGCGCCACGGCACGGTGTCGCTCGTCGGCACGAACGGCCGCGTCCGGCCGTTGGTCACGGGCACGCGCATGGTGTCGACGTTCGGCATCCAGGTGGACCGCGGCAGGCTGCTCGTCGCCTACGGGGACATCGGCTTCGGCGAGAAGTCGGTACCCGGCCAGTCCGGGCTGGGGATCTTCGACCTGCGCACCGGCCGCGCCCTGCGGTTCGTGGACGTGCCGGGCGGCGCCAACGACGTGGCGGTCGACCCGTCCGGCAACGCCTACGTCACCGGCCCGGCGGGCGACACGATCTGGCAGGTGTCGCCCTCGGGCGAGGTCTCGGCGTTCGCTTCGGACCCGCGGCTCGCAGCGGCCATCGGCAACAACGGAATCGTCTGGGACCCCAGGGGATTCGCCGTCACCGGCAACTACACGAACGGCACCCTGTTCAAGGTCACCCGCGGCCACGTCGAGCAACTGCCCGCCCCGAAGCTCGTGGGCGCGGACGGCCTGACGCTCACCCGCGAGGGTCTCGTGGTGGTCACCAACAACCTCGGTGCGCCGGGGAAGAACGCGGTCACCGTGCTCGACCCTCGCACGTGGCAGGTGAAATCCGAGAGTTCGTGGCCGACTGCGCCGACCACCGCGGCCCGCACACCGCACGGCACGTACGTGGTGAGCGGCCACCTCGACGTGCTGCTGGCGGGCGGGACGACGGACGAGTTCAGCCTCGACCGATGAACTCGACGAGCAGCCGGTTGATCTCCTCCGGCCGCTCCAGGTACCCGATGTGCCCGCACCCGTCGACCTCGACGTAGCGGGCACCCGGAATCGCGTCCGCCACCTCGCGTGACAGGCGGGGTGGCAGGACGACGTCGTCGGCGAACCCGACCACCAGCGCCGGCGTCGAGATCTTCCGGTACGCGTCCAGCCGCGGTTCGTAGTCGTGCAACGCGAGCTGGGCGCGCTCACCGCCGCTGAGCGACGACCCCGCGAACTCGTACAGCTGCAACCAGTCGCGGGTCGCGGCCGGGTTCGCGAGCGTCGCCGGCGACAGGTTGCGGATCAGCGACGCCGCCGCGTAGAACGCCACCGGCACCTCGGTGCCCTTGTCGTACAGGTCGCACAACGCCTGCGACCACGCCCGCTGCGCCGGTTCGGGACGGCCCGTGGTCGCCATCATCACCACCGAGCGAACGAGCGCCGGGTGGGCCAGCGCGAGCTCCTGGGCGATGCGGCCGCCGAGCGAGGTGCCGACCACGTGCGCCGGGCCGCCCAGGTGCTCGATCAGCGCCGCGGTGTCGGCGACCATGTCGTCGACCGTGAAGCCGTCCGCGCACTCCGACGACGGCCGGATGCCCCGGTTGTCGAAGTACGCGACGCGGTAGCCGGCCTTCACCAGCGCGGGCACCTGGTAGGCGCGCCAGACGCGGCCGGGACTGCCGGTGCCCATGATCAGCACCACGAGGTCACCGGCTCCCTCGGTCTGGACGTTCAGCTCGATGCCGTTGAGCGGGACAAGCGCCATTCCAGAGATCCTAGGCCGCGTCCTACGAGCCCCGGACGGACTCGCAGGACGCGGCCTAGAAGCGGCACAACGCCTTGATCTCCGCGGCGTGAGAGGGATAACGCGCGCACAGGTCGTCCGCCTGCCCGAAGGAGACGATGTCGTCGGTGTACGGCGGCACCACCACCGTGCCGACCAACGACCACTCACCATCCGGCGCGCTGCCCTGCCACACCTCCGCGGGCACGACGACCTGCGGGTTCGACGCGCTCAGAACCGGCTGCGTCACCGAACCGTCCGGGTGCAGCAACACCATCCGCAACGGCGACCCGGCGTGGAAGTGGTAGATCTCCAGGTGCTTCAGCACGTGCATGCCGGAGAAGTCGGGCCTGCGCAACAGGTACGCGATCGCCGACACCTCGTCCGACCGGTGCGTCTGCGCGAAGTACCCGCCCTCGACAGGTAGCTCCTGCAGGCCGAGCTCGCTGATCAACTGCTCTGGTGTCACGTCATCTCCGGTAGCGGTGAACCGTGCACGACGACCATGCCCTTGCCGAGCCGTTTCGCCGTGTACATCGCGGCGTCCGCGGCGCCGAGCACGTCGTCGGCGGTGACCGCGGGGTCGTGCGAGAACCGTTGTGCCACACCGATGCACGTGGTGCACCCTGCCCTGCACCTCGTGCGGATGAGCCAACGCCTTGAGCAGCCGTTCGCCGATCTCCTCGGCGTCCCCGCCGTCGATCAGCACACCGAACTCGTCACCGCCGAGCCGCGCAACTGTGTCCTCCGCGCGCACGCTGTTCTCCAGCCGTGCGGCGACGTTGCGCAGGACCATGTCGCCCTCGGCGTGCCCGTTGTTGTCGTTGACCGCTTTGAAACCGTCGACGTCGATGAACAACAGGATCAACGGCTGTGCGCGGTCTTGCACCGCCAGCGCGCGCTCCAGCCGTTCGCGGAACAGGGAACGGTTCGCGACACCGGTCAACGGATCGTGCGTCGCCTCGTGCCGTAGTTGCTCACGAGAGACGCGGAGCTGGTCCATCAAACGGACGTTGTCCATCATCGTGACGAGCTGACGCACGATCACGAAGCACACGACGGCGAGCCCGACGTAGATCTCGACCGGGTTGAGGCGGCCGCCGGTCGCGGTGTTCCACAGGACGAAGAGTCCGGTGATCGCGAGCGGCACGTACGGCACGAACAGGTGCAACAGGTCCGCGGTCCGCATGCGGCCGGGCGTCGCCTGGAGGTTGCGGGCCGGTGCCAGCGCACTGAGGAAGAAGAACGCCGGGCACAGCATGAACCCGATGTCCGCGGTCGCCGGGATCGCCGTGATGCCCTTGGAGATGTAGAACGCGAATACCCAGCCCGACGACGACTGCGCGATACCGGCCAGTGCGATGAAGAGCATCGGCCACTGACGCACGGGCTGATGCGTCCACGACAGCACGACGATCGCCACGAGCAGCACGAGGTACGCGGCGGGATGCGCGACGACCGTGGCGAAACCGGGCCCTTCGGTCGCCCACGCGCGGGTCAGCGACTCCAGCGCCGACACCCACGTCAGCACGAACAGCGACCCGATCACGATCAACCCGTCGAGCACGACGACGGTGCGGCTGCGGTAGTTCGGCAACAGGTCGTCCGCGCGGCGCTTCTGCGCCTTCACCACCACCGCGGCCAGGCACAGGACCGGCACGAGCGTGAACCCGAGCGGCGCGATCGTCGACGTCGGCAGCTGCACGCCCAGGATCTGCTGGCCCCAGATCCACGCGGACAGCCCGACGGTCAGGCTCGTCATCGCCGCCGTCATCCAGCCGTCGCGCTTCTTCGCATACGCCAGAAGAGCCGCCACGGCGAACACGAGCTGCACGACCTTGTCGATCGCGACGCCGACCTCACGCGGCGCGGTGAGAGCGGCGAGGATGGTGATGACCATGAAGGTGCCGACGCACCCGGCCACGAGCCAGAACCTCTTCACCGCGCACTCCCGTGATCGAAACCCGATCACCGTAGTGACGGCGGTGCGGACTTGTCGAACCGTGTCGGTGCGAGTCGCCCGTGCGTGCACCGGATATGGTTCGAACTGTTGTTCGTTCAGCGATCCGGGGAGCTGTTGTGCGGGTGTTCGGGGTCGACCCCGGTCTGACCAGGTGCGGCTTCGGCGTGGTCGACGGCGGACCGGGCCGGACCGTGCGCGCTGTCGCCGTCGACGTCCTGCGCACACCCGTTGACGCTCCTCTGTCCGTGCGCCTGCACGAGCTGTACGTCGGCGTCTGCGAGTGGCTCGACCGCTACGAGCCTCAGGTCGTCGCCATCGAACGGGTCTTCGCCCAGCACAACGTCCGCACGGCCATGGGCGTCGCACAGGCGTCGGGCGTTGTCGCACTGGCCGCCGCACAACGGAACCTGCCCGTCGAGTTCCACACGCCGTCCGAGGTGAAGGCCGCCGTCACGGGCTCGGGCCGCGCGGACAAGGCGCAGGTGACCGCGATGGTGACGAAACTGCTCGGCCTGAAGGTGGCGCCGAAGCCGGCGGACGCGGCGGACGCGCTGGCCCTGGCCATCTGCCACCACTGGCGCGCGCCGATGCGCAACCGCATGGAGGAGGCGCAGGCACGCGCGGCGGAGCTCGCCCGCGTGCACAAGGCCAAGCTGGCCGAAGCGGCGCGGCGGACGGCGCCGTGATGAGCGCGGTGGCTTCAGCGCTCGCTGAAATTGTCAGGGCCGGCTGGAAGAATGAAAGCAAGGGGTCCCCCTTGCGAGGGGACGCCTGCGCGAGCGCGCACCCTCGCCGACCTGGTCGGCCGCACTCACTAGGGTCGATGCCCGTGAATCCCGGAGGAACCAGGTGATCTCGTCACTGCGCGGCCAGGTGCAGCACGTCGGCCTCGACCACGCCGTCGTCGAGGTGGGCGGCGTCGGGTTCGCCGTCCAGATGACCCCGACCACGCTCGCCACGCTGCGCCGCGGCGAGGAGGCGAGCCTCGCCACCACGCTGGTCGTGCGCGAGGACAGCCTCACCCTCTTCGGGTTCGCCGACGCCGAGGCCCGCGAGCTGTTCGGCCTGCTCCAGACGGTCAGCGGCATCGGCCCGCGGATCGCCCTCGCGACGCTCGCGGTCCTCGAACCGGACAAGCTCCGCCACGCCCTCGCCGAAGGCAACATCACGGTCCTCACGCAGGTTCCCGGCATCGGCAAGAAGGGCGCGGAACGCCTCATCATCGAGCTCCGCGACAAGGTCGGCGCCCTCCCGGCACCCGCCGCTCCCTCGCACAGCCAGACGCGCGACCACGTCGTCGAGGCGCTCCTCGGCCTCGGCTTCCCGGCCAAGGCCGCGGAGCAGACCGTCGACGGCGTCCTCGCCGACAACCCGGACCAGTCCACCTCCGCCGTCCTGCGCCGCGCGCTCGCGACCCTGGGGCGAAAGTGACCGAGGACGAGCTCAGCCCCTTCGCCGCGCCGGCCGAGCGCGACGTCGAGACCAGCCTCCGACCGGCCGACCTGCACGAGTTCGTCGGCCAGCAGCGGGTGCGCGAGCAGCTCGAACTCGTCCTGCACGGCGCCATGCGACGAGGTACCGCCCCGGACCACGTGCTGCTCAGCGGCCCTCCCGGCCTGGGCAAGACCAGCCTGGCCATGATCATCGCGAAAGAGCTCAACAGCGCCATCCGCATCACCAGCGGCCCCGCCCTCGAACGCGCGGGCGACCTCGCCGCGATGCTGTCCAACCTGGTCGAGGGCGACGTCCTGTTCATCGACGAGATCCACCGCATGGCCCGCCCCGCCGAGGAGATGCTGTACCTCGCGATGGAGGACTTCCGCGTCGACGTCGTCGTCGGCAAGGGCCCCGGCGCGACCAGCATCCCGCTCGACATCGCACCGTTCACGCTGGTGGGAGCCACGACGAGGTCCGGAGCGCTCACCGGGCCGCTGCGCGACCGCTTCGGCTTCACCGGCCACATGGAGTTCTACAGCGCCGACGAGCTCGACCTCATCGTGAAGCGCAGCGCCAAGATCCTCGGCGTCGACCTCCACGACGACGGCGCCATCGAGATCGCGGGACGCAGCCGCGGCACCCCACGGATCGCGAACCGCCTCCTGCGCCGCGTCCGCGACTTCGCCGAGGTCAGGGCCGACGGCCGGGTCACGGAGGAGATCGCCAAGCAGGCGCTGGAGGTCTACGACGTCGACCAGCTCGGCCTCGACCGGCTCGACCGGGCGGTGCTGTCGGCGCTGGTCAAGAGCTTCAACGGCGGCCCGGTCGGGGTGTCCACGCTCGCGGTCGCGGTCGGTGAGGAACCGACCACCGTGGAAGAGGTGTGCGAACCGTATTTGGTGCGGGCTGGCATGCTGGCCCGGACACCACGCGGCCGAGTGGCGACGCCCGCAGCGTGGCACCACCTGGGGCTGGAACCGCCCGCCGGTGATCAACTGTGGTGACCTGGCACAATCGGTGAAAGCACCTGGACATATCGGACGTGCGTCTAGGCATGTCCACTTGATCGGAGAATGATGGGCAACCTTTCGTCTTTGATGTTCCCGTTGCTTCTGGTTCTGCTGGCCGTGCCGCTGTTCCTCAGCGCGCGCAAGCAGAAGCGGGCGATGGCCGAGCAGCAGCAGCTGCAGAGCTCGCTCGAGCCGGGGGACAAGGTCATGACGACTTCTGGTCTCTACGGCACCGTCGCCGACGCGAGCCACGACACCACCATCGACATCGAGATCTCCGAGGGTGTCGTCACGCGCTGGCTGCGCGCCGCGATCCGCGAGAAGGTCGTCGACACGGACGAGGCCGTCGTCGAGGACAAGGTCGAGGAGGACGAGGAGCCCGCGACCACCGCACAGGTCGCCGAGCCCCTGGACCACAACGCCAAGAAGTAACCACATAAGCTCGGCTACCTGGAGTTGGCAACTGTGAAATCCGCCAACTCCAGGTAGTGACGCGCAGCTCACGCGGCGCGCGTTACGCTGCGCGCTCGGAAACCATCGCTACTAGGAGACGGACGGATCGTGGCACCTCCGGCCGGGCAAATTCGCCCCGCGAAGTACTTGGCGAGTTTTGTCCTCATCGTGGTCGCTCTTTACGCCCTGGTGTTCTTCACCGGGAACGGTTCGGCCAAACCCAAGCTCGGTATCGACCTCCAGGGCGGCACCATCGTCACGCTGACCGCGCGTCAGGAAGACGGGAAGCAGCCCAGCGAGGACTCGCTGAACCGCGCGCGTGACCTCATCGAGGTCCGCGTCAACGGTCTCGGTGTGTCCGGTGCCGAGGTCGTGCGAGACGGCAACAACCTGACGATCACCGTGCCCGGCGCGGACAGCGAAGGCGCGAAGGGCCTCGGCCAGACCGCTCGCCTCGCGTTCCGCAAGGTCATCGGCCAGCCGGTCCCGGCGGGCACGCCCGTCCAGCCGCAGACTTCGTCGAGCACCGCGCCGTCCAGCGGTGCGAGCACGCCGCCGTCCACGCCGCAGAGCCAGAGCGCGGGCACCCCCTCGTCGAGCAACGCTCCGCAGGGCCGCCCCGCGCCGAACCTGGCCGCGCAGCCGTCCAGCACGCCGCCGTCGAGCAGCACCGCGCCGTCGTCCTCCAGCGCTCCGACTTCCACCCCGTCCGCCCCCTCCAACGTCGACCCGAAGGTCGCGAAGGAGATCCAGGAGGCCAAGGCCCTGCGCCAGGCCACGGACCCGCAGATCCTCCAGCAGGCCGCTCTCCTGCTCGACTGCTCGAAGGCCGACCCGCTGCGCGGCAACGACGACCTGGACAAGCCGCTCGTCACCTGTGACGAGAAGGGCGAGTTCAAGTACACGCTGGCACCGGCCGTGCAGCCCAAGGAAGACACGCAGACCAAGGCTGACGACTACACGAACTACACCCGTCTCACGGGTGAGGACATCGACAACGCCGCCGCGAACAACAACCCGAACGGCACCGGCTACGTCGTCAACCTGAGCTTCAAGAGCGACGGCGGCTCCAAGTGGGCCAAGTTCACCTCCGCCAACGTCCAGCAGGCCGTCGCGGTCGTGCTCGACGGTGAGGTCATGTCCGCGCCGACCATCCAGTCGGCCATCACGGGCGGTTCCACCGAGATCAGCGGCAAGTTCACGCTGAAGGAAGCCACGAACCTCGCGAACACGCTGAAGTACGGCGCGCTGCCGCTGTCCTTCGACTCGTCCGAGGCCCAGACGATCTCCCCGACGCTCGGCCTGCAGTCGCTCAAGGCCGGTCTGATCGCCGGTGGCATCGGCCTCGCGCTGGTCTTCGTCTACTGCATGTTCTACTACCGCCTGCTGGGCCTGCTGACGATCCTGTCGCTCGGCCTGTCGGCCGTGATCATCTACGCGGTGCTGGTGCTGCTGGGCCGCTGGATCGGGTTCACGCTCGACCTCGCGGGCATCGCCGGTTTCATCGTCGCCATCGGTATCACCGCGGACTCGTTCATCGTCTTCTTCGAACGACTGAAAGACGAAGTGCGTGAGGGCCGCACGTTCCGTTCGGCCGTGCCGCGCGCATGGGTCCGTTCGCGCCGCACGATCCTTTCCGCCGACGCGGTCAGCTTCATCGCCGCCGCCGTGCTGTACGTGATCGCGGTCGGCCAGGTGAAGGGCTTCGCGTTCACCCTGGGCATGTCGACGGTCCTCGACCTCGTGGTCGTGTTCCTCGTGACGCACCCGCTGGTCGCGATGGCGTCGAAGTCCAAGTTCCTGTCCAACCCGAACCTGTCCGGCCTGGGCGGCGCCGCGCGCGAGGGTGCGGCCCACCGCGCCGCCGTGACCGGCAAGACCGCCGCCGTGAAGGAGGCCTGACATGGGCAACGTGTTCACGCGCCTTTACGTGGGCAACGGCGCTTTCGACATCGTCGGCAAGCGCACCCGCTGGTACATCATCTCGGGCATCATCCTGCTGGTCTGCATCGGCTCGATGGTCTTCAAGCAGTTCAACCTCGGCATCGACTTCGAGGGCGGCACCAAGATCTCGCTGCCGTCGGTCTCGCAGTCCGGCCAGGTGATCTCGACGAAGGCCGTCGAGGACTCGTACGCGAAGGCACTGCCCGGCAAGAAGCCGAACGCCGTGCAGGCCGTCGGTTCCGGTGGCAGCGCGACCATCCAGATCAAGTCGCCCGCGCTGAACGTCGCCGAGGTCGCGACGCTCAAGACGGCCCTCGCGCAGGACACGTCGCCGCAGGGCGGTCAGACGGCGATCTCCGACAGCGCCGTCTCCGCGTCGTGGGGCGGTGAGATCAGCGGCAAGGCACTGTGGGCCCTGTTCTGGTTCTTCATCGCGGTCACGTTGTTCCTGGCGTTCTACTTCGAATGGCGCATGGCCGTAGGCGCGCTCGTCGCCGTCTTCCACGACGTCATCATCACCGCGGGCGTGTACTCGCTCATCGGGTTCGAGGTGACGCCGGCGACGGTCATCGGTCTGCTCACCATCCTCGGTTTCTCCCTGTACGACACGGTCGTCGTGTTCGACAAGGTCAAGGAGAACACCCGAGGCCTGCTGGGCCTGACCCGCCGCACGTACGGCGAGGCCGCCAACCTGGCGCTCAACCAGACCCTGATGCGCTCGATCAACACCTCGCTGATCGCGCTGCTGCCGGTCATCGGCCTGCTGGTCGTCGGCGTCGGCATCCTGGGCGTCGGCACGCTCCAGGACCTGGCGCTCGTCCAGCTCGTCGGCATGTTCGTCGGCGCCCTGTCGTCCATCTTCATCGCCACGCCCGTCCTGGTGGACCTGAAGATGCGCGACCCGAAGTACATCGCGCAGGCCAAGCGCGTGGCCGCCCGCCGCGCCAAGGCCTCCGGCCCGCAGGTGGCCGAGGGCATCGAGTCGGTCGACGAGGACGCCCTCGCCGCCGACCTGCGCAAGGAAGAGGCGCTCGCCGCCGCCGCGTCGGTGCCTCACCGCACCGCCAAGGCCGGTGACGTGCGCCGCCGCCCGACCGGAAAGCGCCAGCGTTGAAATTGGATCGTGCTCTGGGACTGATGCGTGAAGTCCCGGACTTCCCCAAGCCAGGGGTCGTCTTCCGGGACTTCACGCCGGTTCTCGCCGACCCCGACGCCCTGCGCGCCGTGGTCGACGCCCTGCAGGACAAGATCGACGACAGCACCCAGGTGATCGCCGCCATCGAGTCGCGCGGCTTCCTCCTGGGTGCTGCCCTGGGCTACGGCTGGCGCTACGGCGTGGTGCCGCTGCGTAAGCCGGGCAAACTCCCGGTCGTCGCCGACTCGGTCGCGTACGACCTGGAGTACGGCACGGCGTCGCTGGAGCTGCCCGCCGACGCCATCCAGCCGGGCCAGCGCGTCGTCGTGGTGGACGACGTGCTCGCCACCGGTGGCACCGCCGAAGCCGCCTGCACGCTCGTGGAGCGAGCCGGCGGCATCGTGACGGGTGTGTCGGTGGTGCTGGAGATCGCGGCCCTGGGTGGACGCAGCCGTCTGGCGGGCCGCGAGGTCAGCGCCCTGCTGGCGGTCTGACGCGTCAGCTGTTGTACAAGAGCATCAGGTAGATGTTCTTGATCGCGCCGATGATCCCGTAGATCACCATCCACACCACGAGGTAGACCGGGATCGTCAGCGGGATCAGCACCCACGGCGCGAGCTTCGCCCGCATCAGGATCAGCCACGTGACGACCGTGGTGATCACCCAGAACACCCCGCCGATGACGAGCGCGGGCACCAGGTTGTCCCATTCCGACTGGGTTCTCACGTTGGCGACGACGACCGTCACGATCCAGGCGACGTACCAGATCGAAGCTCCAGCGGCGCAGTGCAGGAGCGGCGTGCCCTTCTTGGCGGGCGGCGACGGTGGTGGCGCAAAAGGCGTTGGCTGCATCTCTGGTCCCCCCAGACCTTGTTGCTTCGCGAGATCATGTCAGCTGGGCGGGGGCGGCGCCACGAATCCGGCACTGATCGTGACGAAGACCAACGCCACGATCGACACCAGGAACGTCCAGACGGCCAGCTGCCACCACTTCGCGTCCTTGGCGCCCCGGAACAGCAGCCAGCTCGCCGCGGTGGCGAGCAGCCAGGCCGCGGCGGCGCCGGCGAGGGCTCTGAGGTCGAAGTTGGTGGGATCGTCGAGGGCGAGATACGCCATGGTGCCGAGCCAGACGGCGTTCATGGCGCCGCACCACAGGAGTGTCCTCACGCGCGTGAGTGTCTCAAGTTGTGCTTGGACGGCTTCGCCGGCCTGGCACATGCCCTCCTTCGTCGGGCGTGTGCCGGCCCGGATTTCTGTGGTCCCTTTTCTTGGGTGGTTGCGGGGTGTGGTTTCTTTGCGTGCTTCGCGCTTTAGTGCCGTGCGCGGTTGCTAGTTTGTGCGTTACGTCTAGAGAGATGCGTACTAACGGACCCTATGGCCACCTGTCGCGTTTGTTCGCCCGATCGTGTGACGCCTGACGTGTGTTTTAGTCGTGATCTTGCGGTAATGTCGAACGCATGAGCGAACCGGACTTCCGCCTCCTGGGCACCGACGAACTGCTGAGTGCAGTCGTCGGTGACGTGGTGGAAATTCGTGTTCTCGAAAACGCGATGATGCAGAAGATCGCCGAATTGGAACGGCGCGGCGCCGCGAGCGAGTTGGGCTACCGGAATGTGGCCGACGTGCTGCGCCACGCCGTGCGCTGGGACCTGACGACCGCGCAGCAGTGGCTCGCGCGAGCCGGGCTGCTGACCCGTGAGGTCACGCCGACCGGCTCGGTGCTGGAGCCCGAACTGCCCGTCACCGCCGCCGCGGTGGCAGAGGGAGCCTTGTCCGGCGAGCACGTCTCGGCGGTCGCCAAGGCGATGAAGAGCCTGCCGCCCGAAGCGGAGCGCCCCCTGGTCGAGTACGCCCGCGAGCACGAGCCCCGCGCGGTGAAGTCGTTCGCGAGGGACCTGGCCTACCGGCTGTTCCAGAACGACCCGGAGCCGGGCGAGGCCGAACCGGAGCTCCCGGTCAACCGGCTGCGCCTGCAGTGGAAGGGCGACCAGCTGGAGGTGCGCGCCAGCCTCGACAAGATCACCGGCGCGAAGTTCGAGGCGATGATCGACCCCCTGGCCAAACCCCGCCCGACCACCCCGGCCGAAGGCCCCGACCCGCGCACCCGCCCCAAACGCGACGGCGACGCCTTCGCCGACCTGATCGACCTGATGCTGCGCGCCGACCGCCTCCCAGAACACGGCGGCGAGCCGGTGACCCTGACGCTGACGATGCCCTACGCCGACCTGGCCTCCGCGACAGGCGTGGCCACGCTGGACACCCACGAGTCAGTCCCCGCCAAGCTGGTCCGCCGCCTGGCCTGCAACGCCGGAGTCATCCCGGTGGTCCTGAGCGGCCGCTCAGAGCAGATGGACATAGGCCGCAAAACCCGAACCTTCCCCACCGCGATCCGCCGCCTGCTGGTCGCCAGAGACGGTGGCTGCACCTTCCCGGGCTGCGACCGCCCACCCAAGCACTGCGACGCCCACCACATCAGACATTGGGCCAACGGCGGCCCGACGTCGATCGACAACGCGACTCTCCTGTGCCGCCACCACCACACCCTGATCCACCAAAGCGAGTGGGAGGTGAAACTCCACCATGGCACCCCGACCTTCACCCCGCCCACCTGGCTGGACCCAACCCGAACCCCAAGAACCAACCCCACACCCCACACCAGGTGGCCAGTCCCCGCCTGACCCCACCCCGAGCCCAGCCCCCAACGCGCGCCCGGCCCCCAACGCGCGCCCGGCCCCCAACGCGCGCCCGAACCCGCGCCCGGCCTCCAACGCGCGCCCGGCTCCCAACCTGCGCCCGCCCCTCAACCCGCGCCGCGCTGCGCACCCACGCACTGAGTCGCTGCCAGGCGTCGGCTCACTGTCCGGCATCCGCCCCCTACCCGGTACGCGTCTGGCCGCCGTGCACCCACCGTCCCGCGCGCACCTCCTACCCGTTGCCCTTCGCTCGCCCGCCACCGTCCGGCCTGCCTTGCGGGCACTCGTTTTCACCCCAATGAGCTGGTTCGTGGAGGAGGGCCAATGCCTACCGTCGGACGAATGACTGCGATCACCTCCACCGCCTACAGCCGCGACCTGGGCGACGAACTGCGCCGGCTCCGCGAGAAGTTCACCGGGCTGACGGGCTTCGCCTTCGCGGAACAACTCGGCTGGGACCCGAGCAAGGTCTCCAACATCGAGAACGGCAAGGCGCGCGCGAGCGAGATCGACCTCGTGCACTACCTGATGACGTGCGGGCGCGACAGCGTCTACTTCGAACAGTTCCGCGAGCGATACCGCTACGCCTTCGACCCGTACGTGGTGCAGGTGTCCGACAACCTGCGCACCGTGGCCATGGCCGAAGCGACAGCCAAGAAGATCACCAGCTTCGACGGTTTGACGATGCCTGGCCTCATCCAGACTCCGGAGTACGCGCGGGCCCTGTTCACCGAGGGAGGGCATGCCGCCCCTGAGGACATCGAGAAGTACGTTCAGCTCCGGATCGACCGTCAGGCGATCATGAACCGTCCGGCTCGCCCGGAATGTCTGTTCTACGTCCACGAAGTGCGCCACGAGGCGCTTGATGTTCGAGTGAGGGTGAGAGGCCCTTGCCGTCTGGTCGTCGCAGCGGCTGGGTGAAGCTGGGAGCAGTCTGACCTGGGGAACGCCGGGGAGGGCGGGAAGCAGCTCTGACAACGCCGGGACGTGCCAGCACTGCCAGATGGTGCGGGTCCGGCTAGCGAGGCCCGAGGGTGCAGCGTGAGCGAACCAGTGGTTGACGCCCCGTAAGAGTGGAACCGGCTCCAATCTGGCGGATATGGGCCGGGGTGCAGTGCGCGGCTGTTGTTTCGTGAAACAGCCGACTCCATGGCCGTTTCTCATGGTCGGCGTGGAGGCCTCGCTGAAGGTCTGCGGCGTAGGCGTGGCGATGCTGCCGGGGTAGAGCTGGGTGCCTGCCGGGCTGATCGAACATCGAGTGAACGTGGGAACCATCCGTGGCCGCCCCGGCTTCAGGTATCCAGCCTGGAGGCTGGGGCAGGCTCGTTGCCGGCTGAGGGTCACCGGATGGGGCGGAGGTTCCGTAGTAGTCCGAGCACGCGAGAGGCGTGCACATGGCGAAGGGGACCAGTGATTCTGCAATCGGAGGATGCTGGAATGCCGGGAGGGCGCGGGTGAATACCCGTGAACCGGACGAGCTGACCCTGTTGAGGGCGGAGCGCCGGGTACTGGAGATCCAGGCCAAGTTGCACCGTTGGGCGGCCGAGGAACCTGGTCGCCGGTTCGATGATCTGTTCAATCTCGT
>NZ_BBOJ01000024.1 GCF_000974445.1 Lentzea aerocolonigenes | reverse complement strand
GGAAGTCCCCCACACCTAGCACCCACCGTTTACGGCGTGGACTACCAGGGTATCTAATCCTGTTCGCTCCCCACGCTTTCGCTCCTCAGCGTCAGTATCGGCCCAGAGACCCGCCTTCGCCACCGGTGTTCCTCCTGATATCTGCGCATTTCACCGCTACACCAGGAATTCCAGTCTCCCCTGCCGAACTCAAGTCTGCCCGTATCGACCGCAGGCTCGGGGTTAAGCCCCAAGTTTTCACGGCCGACGCGACAAACCGCCTACGAGCTCTTTACGCCCAATAATTCCGGACAACGCTCGCACCCTACGTATTACCGCGGCTGCTGGCACGTAGTTAGCCGGTGCTTCTTCTGCAGGTACCGTCACTTGCGCTTCGTCCCTGCTGAAAGAGGTTTACAACCCGAAGGCCGTCATCCCTCACGCGGCGTCGCTGCATCAGGCTTTCGCCCATTGTGCAATATTCCCCACTGCTGCCTCCCGTAGGAGTCTGGGCCGTGTCTCAGTCCCAGTGTGGCCGGTCACCCTCTCAGGCCGGCTACCCGTCGTCGCCTTGGTAGGCCATTACCCCACCAACAAGCTGATAGGCCGCGGGTCCATCCCATACCGCCGGAACTTTCCACCCTCAAAGATGCCTTCAAGGGTCGTATCCGGTATTAGACCTCGTTTCCAAGGCTTATCCCAGAGTACAGGGCAGGTTACCCACGTGTTACTCACCCGTTCGCCGCTCGTGTACCCCGAAGGGCCTTACCGCTCGACTTGCATGTGTTAAGCACGCCGCCAGCGTTCGTCCTGAGCCAGGATCAAACTCTCCAATAAGGATCGTTGTGATCGCTCCAGACGGAATATGTCTGGCAATCTGGTCTATCTACTCAAAGGAATACTCCTGACGAGGAGTATTCATATTACTGGCTGTGTTTCGGCACGCTGTTGAGTTCTCAAAGAACACGCGCTCACCGGTTCCATTCTCCGTTTCCGGAGAGTTTCTCTCGGGGCTTGTGTTTGAAGCTTAGCTCGTTCGTTTTCGCTCTGTCAAATCGGCGTTTCCGGCGATTCAGGCTCGGCGCAAACTCGCTTCGCATTCAGTTTTAGCTTGGTTCAGAAGTTATCTGAGTGGCTTTTCCGGTGTCAAATCGGGGTCGTTTTCCGATCCCGGACAGCACGGTAGGCCGTTCATTCACTTCTGGGGGTTTGACGCCGCGATACTTTACCCGGCCCGATCCGCGGTGTCAACCGCTCGTTCCGGGGTCTCGCTTGCGACTTGGAGAAAGTTACTCACGGGGAGGATCAAAGTCAAATCGCCTGGTCAGCGGGCTGCTTGATCGGCACGGACGGCGTCGGAGCAGCCGGCTTGGCGCCGACCGGACGCGGCCGGAGCCACAGGGTGATGGAACGAAGACCCTCCATCGCCTTGACGATCTGGTCCGGCGAGGCCGCCTGACGGGTGGCCACCGGCACCAGGTCGTAGCCCCAGACGCCGAACTCCTTCAGCACCGTCACCGGATCGTCACCGAACTCCGCGGTCGAGGTCGCGGAGAACTCCAGGAACACGTGCGGCCGGTCGCGACGCAACAGCCGGACGAGACCCGCGAGAGCGCGATGGCCACGTCCAGGCGTGTCGACCCGCACGACCGAAAGCTTCATGCCCTGCACCAGAGCGATCTCTTCGAGCTCCTTGTCCAGGCGCACCGACCGCACCCGAGCAACGTCCTCACCGGCGTCCGCGGCCAGCGGCGACACCGACACACCACCGGTCAACGTCGGGGAGACGGCCAGTTCGCCCGCGCTCTCCCACGCCGCACCCTCGATCACGGTCAGACGGCCGGCCACAGCAGCAGGCAGGTTCGCCGAGACGTTGTGCCTCAACAACGCCGCAGCCGACGCATCGGGCTCAACGGCGACAACCGCGCCCATCAGCCCGAGCCGCGACAACACCCTGATGGAGTGGTATCCGACGTACGCGCCGACATCGAGGAAGATCCCGTCCGGCTCGACCAGCGAGTCGAGCAGCTCCGCGAGATCCGGCTCCCACACGCCGTTGGACGACAACAGCGGAAGCATGAACGCGTCGTCGGAGGGCAACCGCATCATGCCCGCGTCGCACAACACCAACGACGAACGCACGTCGGGCGCGTCGTCGGAGACCTCGTGCTGACGGACCACCACGCGCCGAAGAGCGTCCGCGGTCTGTTGTGCGTGGGTAGCCGCACGGATGGCGGCGTCCAACCGGGAGTCGCGCTCGCGGAACACCTCGACGACCTTGGACTCCAGGGTGTCGATCCGGTCGAGCGTCCGGTCCAGCGCCACGGTGAGCTTGTCGATCCGCTCCGCCAGCACGTCGGTCGACTTCGCGCGCTTGGCGGCCTCGGCGACTACAGCGTCCTCGATGTCCCGCAGCCGTCGGCCCTGACCGGCCATGTCCGCGCGCACGCGGACGACCCCGTCGTCGACACCGATCAGCTGGTCGCCGAAGTGCGACTGCCGTTCCGCGACCTGCTCGACCTCGGCGCGCAGCAGTTCCAGTTCGCCCGCGCCGACGCCGGCCCTCAGCGCGTCCTGCCGGTTGACCAGCTCGGACACCGTGCGCTCGACCCCGTCGATCAGGGTGTGCAGCACCTGGCGCATGTGGTTGTCGTAGTGGTCCAACGCGCGCAAGACGACCTTGCGCAGCGCAGGTGCCATCGGCGTCCGATGAGGTCCGTCGACGTTGGGCTGGCGCAGTAACGCGTGCTTCGCCGACTGCAGCGCGAGCATCGGGTCGACCTCGGGCTTCGGCTTCGGCCGGCGCGCCCGCCATCCTCGGTACGCGTGCTCGACGCGTTCGCGAAGAACTTCGGCCACGCGTGGGACTGCCCGCACCGACAGCACGTGCTCTCGTGCGGCGGCACCCAGCGCAACGGCCGTGGGCAGGTCATCGGCCAATGAACGCAGCAACTGCGCCGCCGCCTGCACATCGGGCTCGACGCCCTGACACGGCACGAGAACCGCCGTCTTGCCGAAGAGCTCCGCAACGGCACCATGGCCGGACGCGAGGACGGGGACTCCGCGGACGGCCAGCTCGGCCAGACGCAACGCGATCCGGTCGTCCGCCCCACCGCGGTGCAGCGACACCACGACATCGGCGGTCAGGCAGACGTCGTCGTCCTCGACGAGCGAGATCCGCTGGTCGGAGGCCGTGGCCAGACGCAACCGCTCGGCGGCCTCCGGGTGCTCGAACGCACCGGACACCGCGATCCGCAGCTCGACGTCCGCACGATCGGGGAACGCGCTCAGGAACGCCGACACCGCGCCCAGCACGTTGCCGGGACGGTCGAGAGAGTGGTCCGCGATCGCCGCGAACACCACCACTTCGCCTGACTCGTGCTCACGGACACCAACGTCGTGCACCGGCACGGGCACCACACGCACGATGGGCCCGCCGATGCGTTCAGCGGCAGCGCGCGAGACTTCGGACGACAGCCAAAGCTCGTTCACATCCGTGCGGTCGTCCGCAGCCGTGGCGTCCAGCGCGACCTCAACGATGAAACGGCCAGAAGGCACCTCATCCGCAGAAGAAGCGCGCACAACAACGGGATAGCTGGCGGACGTCGACACCGGAAGGCCGGACGCGCGCGCTGCGGCGAGCATCAGCTCCGACAGTGGCCCAGACCCGACGACGGACACACCGAGCTGGTCGAGCAGCGCGGGTCCTTCGCCCCGAGGCTGCGGCACGGCGGGAACCGGCAAACGTCCGGACGCCACACCAACGCCGGCACACCACTCGCGCCAGGCGTCGGCGTCCGCACCGAACGGCGCGGGGAACTGCTGCTGCAGCGACGCATCGGCACGCCACACCGCGTCAGCCCAACGCGTGCCACCGTGCTCGGTGGGCTCGCACGCCCAGATGAGGAACCCACCACCACCGTCTTCACCGAAGGCCGGAGGAGGCGTCAGTTCCGAAGCCCGGTAGTCGGCGCGCAGCTCGGACGGGATCAGCGTGCCGTCGACCAGGGAGTCGAACCGGTACGGCACCGGCGCGACGGTCCAGCCGGATCGCACCAGCTCAGCGCGGTACGCGGTGCAGAGCTCCGCGACCTCAGGGTGTTCGGACAGCAGCACGCGGGGGCGTTCCGCGAAGTCGGCGGACAGCAGCCACGGCCGTCGCGGGTCGAAGCCGCGGAAGTGCACGGTCAGCAGGTCCTGGCCGACGACGGCCAGCGCCCCCGACTCGGTCCGGTGCAACGGTCGGTCCGACACGTTCCACACCGACAACCCGACGCGTGCGTCACGCACGACGTGATGCGGCACGATCGCCGGCATGTCCAGCGACCCGAGATAAGGCTCGGCGCCTTCACCGACCGCGATGAAACCGGGGTCGAACGCGCCCAGCTCGTGCAGTTCGGCGGGACCGGGCTGCAGGCCGTCGGACGGCAACGGGCGCAACGTGCGCGGCAGCAGCACGACGGGCGCGTTGCGCAACGCCTCCAGCACGAGCTTCGTGAGCGACCCGAACACCTGGACCCACGGGTCGAGGTAGAGCACGGGCATGCCCTGCGACAGCAGCGCCTCCAGCAGCCGCGGCACCATCGCGGCCTTCAGCCCGGCGGCGTCCAGCGACGTCGCGAGCACGTGCAGCTCGATCTCGGCGACACCGATGTCGAGAGGCGTGATCAGCCCTGGTCCCGTGTGCTCCGGCTGCGCATCGACGATCAGCGCGACGAACCGGCCCTCGGGGTGTTCCGCGAGGAACGAGCTGGACAGGACCTTGACCGCGGGCAGTTCCGCCGCCGTGGCGACCGTGCACGCGCAGATCGTCGGCTGGAACTCGGGTACCTCTGTCACGGAGAGCAACGTATCGGCCTCACAGCACGGGAAGAAGAGTGCGCAACTCGTACGGGGTGACGCTGCGACGGTACGCGTCCCACTCCGTCCTCTTGTTGCGCAGGAAGAAGTCGTAGACGTGTTCGCCGAGCGCTTCGGGGAGCAGCTCCGAGTTCTCCATCTCGGTGAGCGCCTCACCGAGGTTCTGGGGCAGGTTCGCGTAGCCCGCCGCGCGCCTCTCCCGGTCCGTCAACGACCACACGTCGTCCTCGGCGGGTGGCGGCAGCTCGTAGCCCTTCTCGATGCCCTTGAGCCCGGCGGCCAGGATCACCGAGTAGGCGAGGTACGGGTTGCACGCGGAGTCCAGCGACCGGATCTCGACGCGGCGCGACGACGCCTTGCCGGGCGAGTACATCGGCACACGGACCAATGCCGAGCGGTTCGCGTGACCCCAGCACACGGCCGTGGGGGCCTCACCGCCGACGATCAGCCTCTTGTAGGAGTTGACCCATTGGTTCGTGACTCCGGAGATCTCGCGTGCGTGCTTCAGCACACCCGCGACGAACATCTTGCCGATGTCGCTGAGCTGGTACGGGTCTTCCTCGTCGTGGAACGCGTTGCGGTCGCCCTCGAACAACGAGAAGTGCGTGTGCATGCCCGAGCCCGGCTGGTCCGAGAACGGCTTCGGCATGAACGAGGCGCGCACGCCCTGCGTGATCGCGACCTCCTTCACGACGTAGCGGAACGTCATGACGTTGTCCGCCATCGTGAGCGCGTCGGCGTAGCGCAGGTCGATCTCCTGCTGGCCGGGCGCGCCTTCGTGGTGGCTGAACTCGACGGAGATGCCCATCGCCTCCAGCGCCTCGATGGCGTGGCGGCGGAAGTGCGTGGCGGTCTCGTGCGAGGTCTGGTCGAAGAACCCGCCGTTGTCCGCGGGCTCGGGCTCGCTCCCGTCGCCGGGCAGGCCTTTGAGCAGGAAGAACTCGATCTCGGGATGGACGTAGCAGGTGAAGCCGGCCTCGCTGGCCTTCGACAGCGTCCTGCGCAGGACGTGGCGCGGGTCGGCCCACGACGGGGAGCCGTCCGGCATGGTGATGTCGCAGTACATGCGCGCGGAGTAGTTGCTGCCCTCGGGCGTCTGCCAGGGCAGCACCTGGAACGTCGAGGGGTCCGGCTTCGCGACCATGTCCGACTCGTAGACACGGGCGAAGCCCTCGATCGCGGAGCCGTCGAACCCGATGCCCTCGCTGAAGGCGCCCTCGAGCTCGGCGGGTGCGACCGCCACGGACTTCAAGAAGCCCAGGACGTCCGTGAACCAGAGCCGGACGAACCGGATGTCGCGTTCCTCGAGCGTGCGGAGCACGAACTCCTGCTGGCGGTCCATAGGGCGCAGCTTAAGGGCTCGGGACTCTCTACGATCAACGCATGTCCGCCCGTTGGTTGTTGGTTTGCGCACTCGCCCTGCTCACGAGCTGCACGTCCGGTGGAGATCTCCCCGATGGTGCGACGTTGCTCTCGAAGTCGGCCGAGCAGATGCGCTCGGTCAAGACCGTCCACTTCACCATCAAGGTGGACGGCGAGCTCCCGGACGTCCCGGTGAAGGAGGCGGACGGCGATCTCACCTCCGCGGGTGACTCGAAGGGGACCGCGAAGGTCACGTTCGCCGGGCAGCTGCTGTCCATCGAGTACGTGCTGACCGGCGGAAACCTGCACTTCAAGGGCCCGACCGGCGGGTTCACGAAGCTGCCGGCGGCGTTCGCGGGGCAGGTCTACGACCCGTCCGCGATCCTGAACCCGGACAAGGGCGCGGCGAAGGTGCTCGCGTCGGCGAAGGACGCCAAGACCAAGTCGTCCGGTGACGTGTCGGTGGTCGAGGCGACGGTGCCGAAGGACGTGGCGGCCGGGCTGGTGCCGGGCATCTCCGCGGACGTGAAGTCGACGTTCTCGCTCGGCAGCGACAACAAGCTGAAGAGCGCGTTGTTCGAGCTGCCCGGTGGTCAGAAGATCGACATCGGACTGACCGACTTCGACAAGCCCGTCACCGTCACGGCACCTGCGTAATGCGCAAAGTCGCTCTCGCCGCGTCCGGCGCGGCCGTGCTGCTCGGGGCGCTCGACGCCTACGTCGTCGTCGGTGTGCTCACCGACATGGTGCGTGATCTCGGCATCGCGGTGAACGAGCTCGAGCAGGCCACGCCGATCGTCACCGGGTACCTGCTCGGGTACGTGGCCGGCATGCCGTTGCTCGGGCAGCTGTCGGACCGGCTGGGGCGGCGGTTCGTGCTGCAGGTGTCGCTGCTCGGGTTCCTCGTGGGCTCGATGATCACGGCGGTGGCCGGCGACGTCCCGTTGCTGGTCACCGGCCGGGTGGTGCAGGGACTCGCTGGTGGTGCGCTGCTGCCGGTGACGATGGCGCTGGTCGCAGACCTGTGGGAGGAGCACCGGCGGTCGACTGCCCTCGGGGCGGTGGGCGCGGCTCAAGAGTTGGGGTCTGTCCTCGGCACGTTGTACGGCATCGGCGTTGCGTCGCTCTTCAACGCGTTGCCGTTGTTCGAGGCGTGGGAGCCGCAGAGCTGGCGGTGGGTGTTCTGGGTGAACGTGCCGTTGGCGGTCATCGCGATGGTGATCGTGCAACGGACCGTGCCGAACACACGGCGCGAGGTCCGCATCGACGTCGTCGGCGGGGTGTTGCTCGCTCTCGCGTTGTCGCTGCTGGTGGTGGCGCTCTACAACCCGAAGCCCGCCGAGTCGGTGCTGCCGTCGTGGGGCTGGCCCGTGCTCGCGGCGGCCATCGTCGTGTTGGGCGCCTTCTTCTTGTGGGAACGCCGTGCTGCTGTACGGCTCATCGATCCCGAAGGCGTGCAGTGGCGGCCGTTCTGGGCGGTGCTCGGGGTGTCGCTCGCGGCCGGTGCGGCGTTGCTGGTGACGCTGGTCGACGTGGAGTTGTTCGCGCAGACCGTGTTGCGCAAGGACTCCGCGGCGGCGGCGACGCTGCTCACGCGGTTCCTGGTCGCGTTGCCGATCGGCGCCGTCCTCGGCGGGTTCCTCGCTTCACGCCTGGGCGACCGCTGGGTGTCCTTCGGCGGGCTCGCGATCGCTTCGGTGGCGTACGTGTTCATCGCGCAGTGGCCCGCGGACGTGTCCGGGTTCGCTTTGACGCGTGACCTCGCCATCGCCGGTTTCGGCCTCGGTCTGGTCATCGCGCCGTTGTCCGGTGCTGTGCTGCGTGTCGTGCCGTCGGTGCGACACGGCGTGGCGTCGGCGTTCGTCGTCGTCGCGCGCATGACGGGCATGCTCGTCGGTGTGGCGGCGTTGTCCGCGTGGGGACTTCACCGGTTCCGCGAGCTCACGGCAGGCCTGAACACCCCGCTGCCGTTCGGGGTCGAGAAAGCCGAGTTCGAGCGGCAGATGGCCGAGTACCAGCGCGGGCTCACCGAAGCGCTGCTCACCGAGTACCACGAGATCTTCCTGATCACGGCGGTGATCTGCGCTGTAGGCGCGCTGGGATCGGTCCTCCTCCCCTCGAAGCGTCAGCAGACCGAGTCTGTTTCGGGCAGTCTCAAGTCCACCAGGTAGTTCGTGCCCACGCCGTCCACGCAGCCGATGCCCGCGAGGAACGCCGTGTGCTGGTTTCCGTTGTACGTCAGCAAACGCGCGCCCAGTGCGGCCGCGAGGTCCACACCGGACTGGTAGGGCGTCGCCGGGTCGCCGGTCGTCGAGACGACCAGCACCTGCGGCAGCCCGTTCACGTTCGGCGGATGCGGTTCCGACGTGTGCGGGGCCGGCCAGAACGCGCACGGCCCGAGCGCGGTCTCGTCGGTGGGGATCGTGTCGTTGCCCAGGAGTTCCAACAGCCTCCGACGGTTGGACTCCAGGGTGGCGCGGTCCTTGATCGGTGGTTCGTCGACGCAGCGGATGGCCACGAACGCGTCCTGGATGCGGCTGTAGGTGCCGTCCTGGGCGCGGCCGAGGTACTGGTCCGCGAGCTGCAGCAGGGTGTTGCCCTTGTTCTGCTTCAGCTCCTGCAGGCCCTTCAGCGCGGTCTCCCACAGCCGGTCCGAGTACATCGCCTGGATGATGGCGGTGTTCGCGTCCGAGTGGGACAGCTTGCGGTCGCCGACCTGCATCGGCGTCTTCTTCAACGGATCGATCATCTGCCGGAACTTGGACTCGGCGGTGCTCGTGTCCTTCCCGATCGGACAGTCGCGCTGAGCGCACCAGCCCGCGAACCGCTGGAACGCCTCCTCGAAGCCCTGTGCCTGACGCGCCGACGCCGCCACCTTGTCGCCGTTGACCTCCACCGCGCCGTCGAGCACCATCGCGCGCACGTTGCGCGGGTACATCTCGGCGTACAACGTGCCGATGCGCGTGCCGTAGGAGTAGCCGAGGTAGCTCAGCTTCTGCTCCCTCAACGCCCCGCGCAGCACGTCCATGTCACGGACCACGTCCCGTGTGCCGACGTTGCGCAGCAGGTCGATGCCGCTGCGTTCGGTGCACTTGTCGACGAAGTACCTGTTCTCGGTCTCCACGGCGTTCGCGGTCTCGCCCTTGGGACGAAGCCGTTGCGCGTCGCGTTCGGCGTCGGTCAGGCACTGCACGCGGGGCTGGCTCGCCCCGACGCCGCGCGGGTCGAAGCCCACCACGTCGAACCGCTTGCTGACCGGGTTGTTCGGCTGCATGTTCGCGACGTGCGCCATGCCCGAACCACCGGGACCGCCGGGGTTCACCACCAGGGAACCGACTCGCCGCCCCTGTTCGGAGGCAGTCCGGCGCAGCAGTGCGACGGTGATCGTGCCCGCGTCCGGCTTCTCGTAGTCGAGCGGAACCTGCAGGCGCGCGCACTGGATGCCCTCGCGCTCGAACAGGCTCTTGCTCTTCGTGTCGGTCGCATAGGGCTGACACGCGCCCCACGACAACACCTGCTCGTAGAAGCGCGATAAGCCCTTGCGCGCGGCGATCGGTGAACCGTCTATGCGCGCGTAGGACGTGGACGTGCTGAGCACAACGATCAAGGCGAACAAGGCCGCAATGACTCGGGATCGCCTCTTCGTCATTAGGCGCACCGGGTTCCGTCGGCGGGCAAGGTCTGGTCGATCAGGTACTTCACGCCGGCGTCGTCCACGCACTTCTGGCCCTGCAGGAAGACCGTGTGCTGGACGCCCTCGAACGTGAGCAGCCGCGAGTTGAGCGCTTTGGCCAGGTTCACGCCGGACTCGTAGGGCGTGGCGGGGTCACCGGTCGTGGAGATGACCAGCAGCGGCGGGATGCCGTCGGCCTTGGGCGGTTCGGTGCGGCCGGACACCGGGGCCGGCCAGAACGCGCACGAGTCGAGCGCCGCACCCGGCGGGTTGCCGTCGTCGAGGAACGGCGCCGCCTCCTTGTACTTCTTCGCGGTCTCCAACAGCGCGTTCTTGTCCGTCAGCCGTGGGTCGTCCACGCAGTGCACGGCGCTGAACGCGTCCGTGATGGTGGAGTAGTTGCCCTGGTCGTCACGGTCGAAGTACGCGTCGGCCAGCGTCATCAGCACACGGCCCTTGCCGTTCTTCAGCTCGTTGAGGCCGTTCAGCAGCAACGGCCACAGCTGCTCCGAGTACAACGCCTGGATCGTGGCGGTGATCGCGTCGTTGTAGGAGAGCTTGCGGTCGCCGACGTTGACCGGCTTCTGGATCAACGGTGTCGTGAGCTGCCGGAAGGTCGCGTTGGCGTCGTCGCCGAGAGGGCAGTCGCCCTTGTCCCGGCACCACTTCACGAACTCGTTGAACGCCTTCTGGAAGCCGGCTGCCTGCCCGACCAGCGACGCGAGCTGGTCCTGGGTCGGGTCGACGGCTCCGTCGAGGACGAGTGCACGCACGTTCTGGGGGAAGGTCTCGGCGTACTCGGTGCCTATGCGCGTGCCGTACGAGTAGCCGACGTAGCTCAGCTTCGCGTCGCCGAGCGCAGAGCGGAGGACATCCATGTCCTTAACTACGTCCCGCGTGCCCAAGTTGGCGAGCATTGCCGCCCCGAATTTTGTCCCGGAGGCACACTTCTCGGCATACGCCTTGTTCTCTTGCTCCGTTTGGGCGATTCCCTGCGCGCTCGTATCAACGTCGAGGTCCAAAC
This sequence comes from Lentzea aerocolonigenes, assembly GCF_000974445.1. GTDB lineage: Bacteria > Actinomycetota > Actinomycetes > Mycobacteriales > Pseudonocardiaceae > Lentzea > Lentzea aerocolonigenes. The sequence continues at coordinate 144,414 of NZ_BBOJ01000024.1, read as the reverse complement.
GCTCGGCATCGCGCTCCGGTCCGGTGAGGCACTTGACCGCCGGATCGCTCGCGCCGATGCCCCGCGGGTCGAACCCGATCAGGTCGAAGCGTTTCCCGAGCTCGGTCTTGCGGTAGTCCGACACCATGCCCGCCGCCGCCGCCATGCCGGACGCGCCGGGACCACCGGGATTGATCAGCAGCGACCCGATCTTCTGCCCGGTCGCCCGGTACCTGAGCACGCCGATGGTGATCGTGTCGCCGTCCGGCTTGGAGTAGTCGAGCGGGACCTCGAGGCGGGTGCAGTCGACGTCCTTCTTGCTCCCGTACGCCTGCCGGCTGGACCCGGTGGTGACGAACGACGAGCACTCCTGCCAGGCGAGCTGCTGGCCGTAGTACTTCTCCAGCCCGGCGGGGACAGTCCCCGCAGGACCGGGTTTCTCGAAGGAGACGCCTGGCTTGGCCGCCCCTTCGATGATCGACGTGCAGGACGCGAGCAGCGGAATGACGAGCAACACGCTCAAGAGACGGACCACAGCCCGATGGTATGGGAGATGATGAGGGCATGCCGCAGCTTCGGATCGCGCTCGCCCAGGTCAACGCCACTGTGGGCGACCTGGACGGCAACGCGTCGTTGGTCGTGGAGTGGACGCGCAAGGCTCGCGAGGGAGGCGCCCACCTGGTCGTGTTCCCCGAGATGGTGCTGACCGGCTACCCGGTCGAGGACCTGGCGATCCGCACGTCCTTCGCCCGCGCCTCCGCCGAAGCACTCGACACCCTGGCGAGCACTTTGGACTCCGCCGGCCTGGGCGAGGTGGCAGCGGTCGTCGGCTACCTGGAACACGACTCGGCAGGCCCGCGCAACGCCGCCGCCGTCCTGCACGGCGGGCGTGTCGTGGCGCGGCAGAGCAAGCACCACCTCCCGAACTACGGCGTGTTCGACGAGCGGCGTTACTTCAAGCCGGGCTCCTCTCTGGACATCGTGCGGATCAACGGCGTCGAGGTCGGCATGGTGATCTGCGAGGACCTCTGGCAGGACGGCGGCCCGATCACCGCCCTGGGCGACGCGGGCGTGGACCTGGTCGTCTCCCCGAACGCCTCCCCGTACGAACGCAACAAGGACGACCTCCGCCTCCCCCTGGTGGTCCGCCGGGCGGCGGAGGCAGGCGCCCCGCTCGCCTACTGCAACCTCATCGGCGGCCAGGACGAGCTGGTCTTCGACGGCGACTCGATCGTCGTGGCGGCCGACGGCCAGCTGATCGGCCGCGCTCCGCAGTTCGTGGAGCACCTCATGCTCGTCGACTTCGACCTTCCCGGCGGCGGCGAGTACGAACAGGGCCAGATCGGCGACTTCTACGTGCGCCGAGTCTTCGTGTCGGACGCGATCGCTCCTTACGAGCCACTCCCCGCACCGCGAGTGTTCGAGCCGCTGTCCGACGAGGCAGAGGTCTGGCACGCACTGGTCACCGGCCTACGCGACTACGTGCACAAGAACGGCTTCCGGTCCGTTGTGCTCGGTCTGTCCGGCGGCATCGACTCGGCCGTAGTAGCAGCACTGGCCGTAGACGCTCTTGGCGCCGACTCCGTGTACTGCGTCTCAATGCCGTCGTCGTACTCCTCGGAACACTCCAAGTCGGACGCCTCCGACATGGCCACCCGCACCGGCTTGCACTTCACCACCGAGCCGATCGGCGACATGGTCTCCGTCTACGTGGACCAGCTCAAGCTGACGGGCTTGGCCGAGGAGAACATCCAGGCCCGTTGCCGCGGCATGCTCCTGATGGCCCTGTCCAACCAGAACGGCCACCTGGTCCTCGCGACCGGCAACAAGTCCGAGCTGGCAGTCGGCTACTCGACCATCTACGGCGACGCGGTGGGCGGCTTCGCCCCGATCAAGGACGTCTTCAAGACCCTGGTCTGGTCCCTGGCCCGCTGGCGCAACGACGAGGCGGAGAAGCGCGGCGAGGTCCCGCCGATCCCGGAGAACTCGATCACCAAGCCCCCGTCGGCCGAGCTGCGTCCTGGCCAGGTGGACACCGACTCACTGCCGGACTACGAGCTGCTGGACGCCCTGCTGACCCAGTACGTGGACGGCGACCGCGGGTACGACGATCTCCTGGCAGCGGGTTTCGCGCCGGAGTTGGTGGATCGCGTCCTGCGGATGGTCGACAAGGCCGAGTACAAGCGCCGCCAGTACCCGCCGGGCACGAAGATCTCGAACAAGGCGTTCGGACGGGACCGGCGGCTGCCGATCACGAACGGCTGGCGCGAGGGCTGAAGTAGAGCCTGCTCCACCGCGCCGTCCCAGGTCAGCCGGATACGTTTGCCCACATGAAACGGATCTGGGCGGCGGTGGTCTACCTGGCGACCGGCCTGCTGACGGCCATCGCCTCGTGGCTCGCCATAGGCGTACTGCTGCTGTCCGTGGTCGTCCTCCCGTTGCTGCCCGTCACCGCCCCGATCATCCGCCGGATCGTCGACTTCGACCGGCGGCGCATCGCCCGCTACACCCGCGCCGAGCTGCCGTCACCGCCGCCGCTCGACGGCCCGTGGCTGCACCGCGCCCAGGGCGTGCTGGCGGATCCTGGCAGCCGCAGAGAAGGGTTGTGGCTGATCAGCCACGCCGTGGTCGGAACGCTGTTCGGGGCGATCGCCGTCGGAGTTCCGGGGGCGCTGATCCAACAGCCGTTCGTCCCCCTGATCTGGTGGGCGATCCCCGGCGGGTTCGACAACTCGTTCGGCGTCCACATCGACTCCTGGCCGAAGGCGCTCCTGAGCATCCCCATCGGGATCGTGCTGGCTCTGATCCTCACCCAGCTCCCCAAGCTCGCGGACTTGGACGCCAGGTGGGCGAAAACGCTGCTGTCACCCCCGAGGGCCTCCCTGGAAAAGCGGCTGGCCGAGGTCGTCGCGACCCGTGCCGCCGCCCTCCAGGCCCACGGCGCCGAACTGAGGCGCATCGAACGCAACCTCCACGACGGCACCCAGAACAAGCTGGTGGGCGTGGTGATGATGCTCGGCATCGCCGAACGAACCCTGAAACAAAACCCGGACAACGCCCTGCAAGCACTCCTCCGAGCCCAAGACGCAGCAGGCGACGCGCTGGAAGAGTTGCGCAACGTCGTGCGGAGCATTCACCCGCCGGTGCTGGAGGACCTGGGCCTGGACGGGGCGGTCCAGGCGCTCGCGGCGCGATGTCCGGTGCCCTGCGTGCTGCAGGCCGACCACCTCGGCCGGCTCCCGGCCGCAGTGGAAGCCGCCGCCTACTTCGCCGTGGCCGAAGCACTGACGAACGTCGCCAAGCACAGCGGCGCCAACCACGCCTGGGTGAGCCTCAACATCGACAAAGAACAGCTGGTGGTCGTCGTCCACGACGACGGCAAGGGTGGCGCGGACGAGAAGCGGGGAACGGGTTTGGACGGCATCAGAGGCAGGGTCGCGGCGTTGGACGGCACCGCGGACGTGAGCAGTCCCGAGGGCGGGCCTACCGTGCTCACCGTTGTGCTACCGATGGGGAAGTGACCATGCGCATCGTGATCGCCGAAGACGACGCGTTGCTCCGCGAGGGGCTGACGTTGTTGTTGCGCAACGAAGGCATCGAAGTCGCCGCGGCGACCGACAATCCGGACGACTTCCTGGACGCCGTCGCCGAGCACCAACCCGACATCGCCGTGGTCGACGTGCGGATGCCGCCGACGTTCACCAACGAGGGCCTGAAAGCCGCGGTCGAAGCACGCCGGCGGCACCCGAAGCTCGCCGTGCTGGTGCTCAGTGCGTGGGTCGAGCAGAGCTACGCGCACGAACTGCTCGCCGGCACGAACGGGGGCGTCGGTTACCTGCTCAAGGAACGCGTCGGCAAGGTCGCGGACTTCCTCGACTCGCTGCACAGGGTCGCGAACGGCGGCACGGCGCTCGACCCCGAGGTCGTGTCGCAACTGCTCGTACGGCGCAAGGCCGACGACGCGCTGAGTGTGTTGTCTCCGCGCGAACGGGAAGTCCTCGGCCTGATGGCGGAAGGACTGTCGAACGCCGCCATCGGCGAACGGCTCGTCCTCAGTGCGGGAGCCGTGCACAAGCACATCGGCAACGTCTTCCTGAAGCTCGGCCTCAACAGCGAGGACGGCTCAGGAGACCGCAGGGTCCAAGCCGTCCTCGCGTACCTGGATCACTGAGGCCGGACGAACGGGAAGAGCACGGTCTGCCGGATCGACGTGCCGGTCAGCATCATCAGCAACCGGTCCACGCCCATCCCGAGCCCGCCCGTCGGGGGCATGCCGTGCTCCAGCGCCCGCAGGAAGTCCTCGTCCAGCTCCATCGCCTCGACGTCACCGGACGCGGCCTTCAACGACTGCGCCTCCAGCCGTCGCCGCTGCTCCAGCGGGTCGGTGAGCTCCGAGTACGCGGTGCCGATCTCCGCGCCGAACGCCACCAGGTCCCACCGCTCGGCCAGGCGCGGGTCGACGCGGTGCTGGCGGGTCAGCGGTGACACCGAGGTCGGGAAGTCGATGTAGAACGTCGGCCCGACGGTCGAGGCCTCGACGAACGAGTCGTACGCCTCCTGCACGAGCTGGCCGTGGTCCCAGTCCTCGTTGATCTCGACGCCCCGCGCTGCCAGCAGCGACCGCAGTTCCGAAACCGACGTCGAAGGTGTGATCACGGCGTCCAGCGCCGAGGAGACCGCCGTGTAGACCGGCACCACCGGCCACTCGCCCGACAGGTCGAACGTGCCGTCCGGGCGCTGCGCCACCTCCGCGCCGAACGCTTCGCGCGCCGCGTGCTGGATCAACGTGCGCACCAGGTCGAGCATGACGCGGTAGTCCGCGTAGGACTGGTAGGCCTCCAGCATCGTGAACTCGGGGTTGTGCGTGGCGTCCGCGCCCTCGTTGCGGAAGTTGCGGTTGAGCTCGAACACCCGGTCCACGCCCGCGACGCACAGCCGCTTCAGGTACAGCTCCGGCGCGATCCGCAGGTACATCCGCATGTCGTAGGCGTTGATGTGGGTCACGAACGGCCTGGCGTTCGCGCCGCCGTGCACCGCCTGCAGCATCGGCGTCTCGACTTCGAGGTACTCCCGCGAGTGCAGGAACTCGCGCACGCTGCGGATGACGTCGCTGCGCAGCTTCAGCAACGACGCCGAGTCCTGGTTCACCACCAGGTCGAGGTAGCGCTGGCGGACGCGCGCCTCCGGGTCGGTGAAGCCCTTCCGCTTGTCCGGCAACGGGTGCAGGCACTTCGCGGTCATCGTCCACTTCTCGACGAGCACGGAGATCTCGCCGTGGTCGGACTTGATCACCTGACCGGTCACGCCCACGTGGTCGCCCAGGTCCACATCGGACTTCCAGGACGCCAGCGCGTCGCCGAGCGAGTCGACGGTCAGCATCAGCTGGATCTCGCCGCTGAAGTCCCGCAGCCGCGCGAAGCACAGCTTGCCCATCTCCCGCAGCGCCACCACGCGTCCGGTGACCGAGACGTCCTCGCCGAAGCGTTCCCGCGCACCGGCGAGGAGATCCGAGCGGTCGAAGCCGACGGGGTACGGGTCGACGCCCGCGGCCACCAGCCGTTCGACCTTCGCGATCCGCACCCGGACCTGCTCCGGGCGCCTGACGGTCTTCGGTTCGATCTTGATCGCGTCGATCTCGGCGACCCGCGCGGCGAACTCGGCGCTCACGTCGGTCTTCTGCAGGGCTCGCCTGCGCAACGACCGCAGCGACGGCACGAACCCCTCCGCGATGCCCGCGGCGATGCTGACCTGGGGCAACGACCGGGAGCGCTGGTAGCAGAGAAACCTCGGCTCCCACTCCGGCAGGTACTTGGCGTTCGACCGGTACAGCGACTCCAGCTGGAAGAACCGCGACGCGAGCGACAGCACCCGCCGCCACGCCCGCAGCACCGGGCCGGCGCCGATCTTCTCGCCCTCCTCGAACACCGCGCGGAACATCGCGAAGTTCAGCGAGATCCGGTGCACGCCGAGGTGCCCGGCGGCGGCCGCGAGCTGGGCGACCATGTACTCGTTGAGGCCGTTCTCCGCCGCGCGGTCCCGTCGCATCAGGTCCAGCGACACGCCCCGGCGGCCCCACGGCACGAACGACAGCAGTCCGCGCAGAGCACCGGACGCGTCGTAGGCCTCGACCATCACGCACCGGCCGTCGCTCGGATCTCCCAGGCGTCCCAGGGCCATCGAGAACCCGCGCTCGGTCTCGGCCCCGCGCCACGCCTCCGCACGGTCCAAAATGGACGCCATCTCGTCCGGCGCGATCTCGCTGTGCCGGCGGACCCGCGTGGTGTACCCGGCGCGTTCGACGCGGGACACGGCCTGGCGCAGCCCGCGCCGTTCCGGACCGGCGAGGTTGAACTCGCGGACGTCCAGGATCGCCTCGTCACCGATCTCCAGCGCCTTCAGCCCGGCGTCGGAGTAGACCTGCGCACCGCGTTCGGACGCGCCGAGCACGCCCGCCGTCCAGCCGTAGGTGCGGGCCTCGGACAGCCACGCCAGCACGGCCTCCGGCCAGGCCTCCTCGTCACCGATCGGGTCCGCCGACGCCAGCGTGACGCCGCCGATCACCCGGTAGGTCAGCGCCGCACGGCCGGAAGCCGCGAACACGACGCTCTTGTCCCGGCGGGTCGCGAAGTAGCCCAGCGAGTCGGGCTCGCCGTCGGCCGCGAGCAGCCGGCGCAGGTCGAGCTCCTGGTCCGGCGTGATCATGTTCTGGGTGCGGACCCCGCGGAAGAACAGGTACATCGCGTGGATCGCGACGAGCGTGCCGCCCAGGCCCAGCACGATGCTCAGCCACTGCGGGCCCTCGGGGATGTCGAGGCGACCCAGCCGGACGACCTCACCCGTGGCCTGGTTCGCCGCCCACGCGAGCTTGTCGGTCTGCTCGACCAGCCTGCCTGGGAAGATCTCGGCGAGGCCCCAGCCGAGGAGCACGAGCGCGACCATGCCCAGCACGAACGACGCGAGCGCCCGCCGCCACGCACCGCGCGCGAGCCGGGCGGGGAACGCCTCCCTCACCACCCACAGCAGCGCCACGAACAGCACCGAGGTCGCGACCCCGACACCGAGGAACACCCAGTGCGGCTGTTCGCCCGGATCCAGGACTTCTTCAGGTGCGAGGGCCAGGATGACCATGGTGAAGCCGACCATCAGCAGGCCAGTGACCTGGAACAGCAGCAGCGCCCAGAACGCGGCTCGCTTGTGCCTGCGCAGGGCGGCGCCGAGCACGAAGAACACCAGGGCGATGAAGAGGTTGCCGTCGATCGGCAGGCCGAAGAAGTACCCGATGCCGTCCGCGACGTCGGTGAACCAGCTGTCCTCCGGCAGGATCAGTCTGAGCAGCGAGAGCACCCCGGCCAGCTGCACGATCGTCGCGATCGTGCCCGCGGTCTTCCACTTCCACGCCGGTGCCACATCCACTCCCGAGGTCTGCCGATGACCGCCATGATTCCTTCCTCGGCCGGACGGGTGCACGTCGCCTCCTCCGGGCGTGTCGGTCTCCCGGTCGTGGTGCTCAGCTCGGGTCTGGGCGGGGCCTGGTTCGACTGGGACCGCACGGTGCGGCTGCTGGAACCACACGCTCGGGTGATCGTGTTCGACCGGCCTGGCCTGGGGATGAGCGGTCCGGCGCGGCGCGGTCCGTCGCTGGCGCGCGAGGTGGCCGTGCTGGACGCGGTGATGCGCGGCATCCCGAAGGCGGTCCTGGTCGGGCACTCGATGGCGTCGATGCACGTCGAGGCCTACGCCCGGCTGCGCCCGCACCGCGTGAGCGGGGTCGTGCTGCTCGATCCGGACACGGAGACGCCGGGCGCGGGAGCCCCGTTCGACATGTCGGCGGTGATCGCGCAGGCCATGCGGGCGTTCGGCAGCCGGTGGCTCGGTGCGCGGCTCACGCGGCGGTTCGGGCACTCGTTCCGCAACCTGCTGACCGCGGCCTCGACGCTGGGCGTGACCGATCCGGCGCCCACGGACCTCGTCGAGATGGTCTACCGGCGGCCGGGCGTCGGCCGGGCCGTGGTGTGGGAGCTCGCGTCCTACCCCGGCCAGGTCGCGACGCTGGAACGCCTGCGCAAACGTCGTGAGCTGCCGAAAGTGCCGTGGCTCGTGCTCACCGCGGGACGCCGGGTGTGGCCGGAACACCGGTCGTTGGCCGCCCTCGTGCCGTGGGGGCGCAACGTACCGGTGCCCGGCAGTCGGCACATGATTCAGATGGACCGGCCGGACGCCGTGGTCATGGCCGTCCGGGAGGTGCTCAGGGGTCTGCCCGACCGCTGAGCAGGCAGAACTCGTTGCCCTCCGGGTCGTGGAGGGTGTACCAGCTCACGTCGTCGCCCTGCCCGACGTCGGCGTGCGTGGCGCCGAGCGCGAGAAGGCGTTCCAGCTCGTCCTTCTGCTCGCGGTCGGTGGCCCTCACGTCGATGTGGAGGCGGAGTTTCTGCAGCTTGCGGTCGGGGTTGCGGAGGAACAGCAACGTCGTGCGCTTGTCCGGCGGTCCGATCTCCACCGATTCCTCGTCGCGGTCGAGCACCTCGTAGCCCAGAACTTCTCCCCAGAAGGTGGCAAGACGTTCGGGATCGGTGCAGTCCAGTACCAGTTCAGTGATTCGTGCTGCCACGCGTGTGACGGTAACCGCATCTGCGTCCCGTTTCCGGCTGACGGTGTCACTCTGGTGTTCGGCAACCGTGCACCAAGCGCCCGGGGACCCACACCGTGGGCCTCGAGGAAAGGAACGGTCGACGATGACCACTGCCGAAGTTTCCGCGCCCTACGGCTCCGGAGCGGGCCAGAAGCCCCCGGCCAAGAGGGTTCGCGTTCACCACCTGCGTGAGATGAAGGAACGCGGCGAGCCGTGGCCCATGCTCACCTCCTACGACACGTTCACCGCCTCGATCTTCGACGAGGCCGGTATCCCCGTGCTGCTGGTCGGCGACTCCGCCTCGAACACCGTCTACGGCAACGACACCTCGCTGCCCGTCACGGTGGATGAGCTCGTGCCGCTCGTACGCGCGGTGACGCGTTCGGTCAAGCGCTCTCTCGTGGTCGCTGACCTGCCGTTCGGCTCCTACCAGGTGTCGGTCGAGCAGGCCGTGGCGACCGCGGTGCGGTTCATGAAGGAAGGCCAGGCGCACGCGGTCAAGCTGGAGGGTGGCGCCTACTTCGCGCCGCACATCCGCGCGATCACGGCCGCGGGCATCCCGGTCATGGCGCACATCGGCTTCACCCCGCAGTCCGAACACCAGCTCGGCGGGTACCGCGTGCAGGGTCGTCACGAGAACCACGACACCGTGGTCCGGGACGCGCTGGCGGTGCAGGAGGCGGGCGCGTTCGCGGTCGTGCTGGAGATGGTGACCGCCGAGGTCGCGAAGCAGATCACGCACGACCTGGTCATCCCGACCGTCGGCATCGGCGCCGGCCCGGACACCGACGCCCAGGTGCTCGTGTGGCAGGACATGATGGGCCTCAACCGCGGCAAGGCACCTCGGTTCGTGAAGCGCTACGCCGACATCGGCAACATCATGCTGGGCGCGGCCGCCGAGTTCGCCAACGAGGTGCGCGGGCACCAGTTCCCCGGTCCCGAGCACACTTTCCACTAGGCGGAATGCACGCGGGGAGCTTTCGTTCACTCTGAGCGCACGAAAGGGCCCCGCGTGCGGCAAAGCTGGGTTAGCGGGTCCAGGCCTTCGGGTCTGGGCCCGCCGGCACGATGCCGGTCGGGTTGATCTGGTGGTGCGTCACGTAGTAGTGGCGCTTGATGTGGTCCCAGTCGACCGTGTCGCCGAAATTCCCGTAGAGGCGCTTCGCGTACGCCCACAGGTTCGGCATCTCCGTGAGCTTGTTCCGGTTGCACTTGAAGTGGCCGTGGTAGACCGCGTCGAACCGGACGAGCGTGGTCCAGAGCCTGATGTCGGCCTCGGTGAGCTGGCCGCCGACCAGGAACGTGTTCGTGCCCAGGTGCTCCTCGATGCGGTCGAGCTCGGCGAACAAGCTGGTGTACGCGTCCTCGTAAGCCTCTTGTGACGTGGCGAAACCGGCCTTGTAGACGCCGTTGTTGACGTTGTGGAAGATCGGCTCGATCCAGGCGTCGATCTCGTCGCGCAGGTGCTCCGGGTAGAGGGTGCTCTCCGGGCGCCACCGCAGGCTGAAGTCCAGGGTGATCTGCGGGTAGTCGTTCGTGACGACCTCGCCGGTGGTGGTGTCGACCAACGCCGGCACCGTGACGCGGCCGTCGTAGTGCGGATCGGCGTTCCGGTACGCCTCGCTGAGGAAGTCGATGCCCAGGACCGGATCGGTCCGGGGAAAACGCCAGCCGCGTTCGTCGCGGATCGGGTCGACGACCGCGAGCGAGATGTCGTCCTCGAGGTTCAGCAGCTCGCGGACGATGACCGCGCGGTGCGCCCAAGGACAGGCGAGGCTGACGACGAGCCGGTAGCGGCCGGGTTCGGGCTCCGGCCGCGCGGTGAAGCGGTTGGCCTGCCGGACGAACGCCCCGGTGGTCGACGTCTCCTTCGTGAACTGCGCCATGTGTTCGACGATAGGCCCATGTACCCGGAGATCGAGCCTCACGCGTCAGGCCACCTGGACACCGGCGACGGCAACCTCGTGTACTGGGAGGAGTGCGGAAACCCCGACGGCAAGCCGGTCGTCTTCCTGCACGGCGGTCCCGGCGGCGGCTGCTCGCCGTCGCACCGCCGCCTGTTCGACCCGTCCGCCTACCGGATCGTCCTCTTCGACCAACGCGGCTGCGGCCGATCGCTGCCGCACGCGTCCGCCTCGGGTGACCTGTCGCTGAACACGACGTGGCACCTCGTCGCCGACATGGAGCTGTTGCGGGAGTCGCTCGGCATCTCGCGCTGGCAGGTGTTCGGCGGGTCGTGGGGCTCGACGCTGGCACTGGCGTACGCCGAGAAGCACGTGGATCGCGTCTCCGAACTGGTGCTGCGCGGGATCTTCACGCTGCGTTCGTCCGAAGTGGACTGGTACTACCGCGGCGGGGCGGCGAACCTCTTCCCAGACCTGTGGGAGAAGTTCACGGCGCCGATCGCCGGTCTCGACGGCGACCCCGTCGAGCTGTACGCGAAGCTGCTCGCTTCACCGGATCCGGAAGTGCACGGACCGGCGGCGGTCGCGTGGAGCACGTGGGAGGGCGCGACGGTGACGCTGCTGCCGCGGCCGGAGCTGGTGGCGGAGTTCGCCGAACCTTCGTACGCGCTGGCGTTCGCGCGGATCGAGAACCACTACTTCGTGAACAACGGGTGGTTCGAGGAGGGGCAGCTGATCCGGGACGCCGTGCGGTTGAAGGACAGCCCGGGCGTGATCGTGCAGGGGCGGTACGACGTCGCGACGCCCGCGGTGTCGGCGTGGGACCTGCACAAGGCGTGGCCCGGTTCGGAACTGGTGCTGGTGCCGGATGCCGGGCACGCCTACGACGAGCCCGGCATCCTCGCCGCACTGCTTGAAGCGACGGATCGGTTCCGCGACTAACGGAGGCGGTTCCACTTCGCCGTCGTGGTGGTGCAGGCCGCGGTGGTGACCTGTGCGGTCAGGCACTTGCTGGTGGTGACGTGGCGGAACTGGAAGTTCCTGTCGGTGACCGGGGTGCGGCGCCAGCGCTGGGAGGCGCCGGTGCCGCAGACCTGGGTCAGCACGTCGCCCGCGGGCGTGGCGGCCAGGCACTTGCGGGTGGCCACGTTGTGCGACACGTCGTCGGCACTGACCGGGACGATCCACTGCTGGTTGGTGGCGCTTTCGTTGCAGGTCGTCAGAACGACGTTGCTGCCGGTGTCGGCGAGGCAGCGGTTGGTGCCCGCGAGCTGGTAGACGACCAGCGGTTCGGCCTGGGCCGGGATGGCGGTGAGCGCGGTTGCGGCGGCGGCGGTCGCGATGATGACGGCTAGTTTCCCCATGGGCGTGGATCTTGGCAGCGCTCAACGCCTCGCGAATCCACCTGTGGTTGTCAACCCTGGGTGTAGTCCAGAGCGCGTCCGAGGCTTTCCCGCGCCTCCACCAAGGACGGGCCGTACCAGGTCAGGTGTCTGCCGTTGACCAGCACGTACGGCAGTCCCGGGAAGCTCTCCGGGCCGTCGGAGTGGGTGAACTCGTACGGCTCGTCGGGCAGGATCACCAGGTCCGGCCGCCGGTCGTTGAGCTCCTGCAACGACGGGCGCGGGTAGCGCTCCTCGTGGGAGCCGTAGACGTTCTCGATTCCCAGGCGCCGCAACACATCGGTGGCGAAGGTGTCCCTGCCGACGACCACCCACGGGCGGCGCCACACCGGGACCACCGCGGTCAGGCGGACCGGTGCTGCCGAGCGCCACAGGTCCTCGGCGCGCACCAGCCAGTCCGGTTCGAGGTCCCACGCCGTGCCGAAGAGGCGCCGCAACGACTTCAGCGCCATCGGGACGGTGGCGGGCGCCTCGGTCACCCAGACCTGGATCCCGTTGGCGCGCAACCGGTCCACGTCCTCGGCGCGGTTCTCCTCGGAGTTCGCGATCACGAGATCCGGGTTGAGAGACAGGACCTTGTCGACGTCCGGGTACTTCGAGCCACCGATCCGCGGAACGTCCAAAGAGGACGGGTGCGTGCAGAAGTCGGTGGCTCCGGCCAGCGACGAGGGAACGCTGACCGCGACGGCCTCGGTGATGGACGGCACCAGGCTGACCACGCGGTGCGGCTGGTCGAGCGCGACCGGCTCACCGAGGTCGTCGACGGGCAGCATCAGACTCCCGTGATCTTCAGGCCGGCGTGGGTCTTGTAGCGGCGGTTGACCGCGATGAGGTTCGCGGTGAACGCCTCGACCTGGTGGGCGTTGCGCAGCCGGCCGCCGTAGACGCCGCGGAAGCCGGGGACCAGCTCGGCCAGTTCGCGGACGGTGTCGGTGGCCTCGCGGTCGTCGCCCAGCACGAGGACGTCCATGTCCACTTCGGACACCGACAGGTCGGCGAGCAGCACGGCGGACACGTGGTGGAACGCGGCGGTGACGCGCGACTCCGGCAGCAGCAGCTCGGCCTGCTGGGCGGCGCTGCCCTCGGTCACCGGCAGCGCGAACGGGCCCTGCTTGTCGAAGCCGAGCGGGTTCACGCAGTCGATGACGATCTTCCCGGCGAGCTGGTCGCGCAACGACGCCAGCAGGTCGCCGTGACCGTCCCACGGAACGGCGACCAGCACGATGTCGGAGTCGGCCGCGCAGTCGGTGTTGTCCGCACCTCGCACGTCGCCGCCGGCGACGTCGACGATCTCCTTGGCCGCCAGCTCCGCCCGCTCGGCGCTGCGGGAGCCGATGATCACCTTGAGGCCCGCCTTGGCCCAGCGGATGGCGAGGCCCTTGCCCTGGGCTCCGGTGCCGCCCAGGACGCCGACGGTGAGGTCACGAATCTCTGTCACCCGTGCATCTTCACACGGCTCGGCAGACGCGGGCGGCCCAACGTGACCTTGCGCTCGCTCTCAGCTTTTCCGCATCCCGAAAGTTACGCGGGGCTCCCGCGTAACCTTGGACGGTACGCGGGGCCCCCGCGTGCGCCAGGAGAGTACGAAAGCTCCCCGCGTACTCTCAGAGGAGCGCTCGAAGCTCAGCTCGCCGTGAACCGTACGCGCCGCTCAGCGGGGTCGGCCTCGTCCAGCCGGACGCGAATGCGCTCACCTTCCGGCAGCCGCCTGCCCGCGCACTTGGCGAGCACCGGCGGGTCGGAGACGAAGACCTCGGCCTCCTGGTCCCCCGACCGCAGCACCACGGCGTCGAACTCGTGCCCGACGCGTCCGGCCAGCACCCACGCCTCGACCTGGTCCAGCGAGGCCCGCTCGACCTTCGAGGCGAGCGAGTCCGACGCGCCCATCAGCGACGGCAGCTGCGGCAACGCCTCGGCCAGCCAGGACGGCAGCTCCTCCCCTGCTGTGACGGCGAGGCACACCTCGGTGGCGAACCGGTCCACGAGGCGCCGCAGCGGTGCGGTCACGTGTGTGTACGGCGCGGCCACGCCCGCATGCGTCACGACTTCAGGAACCTCGCCGTTGAACGCCGAGTAGCCCGCGCCGCGCAACAGCCGTGTGGCGTCGGTGAACAGCGCCAGCGCTTCCGGCTGGGTGGCGTCCAACCCGGCCAGGAACGCGCCCGGCGACACGTCCGCGGGCCACGGCACCCGCAACGCCGCGGCGGACTTGCGCAGTGCCTTGACGGCCTCGGCGTCCGGGTCGGGCAGCGTGCGGAGGATGCCGACCTCGGCCTCGAGCATGATCGACGCCGCCGCCATCCCGGTCATCAGCGAGATCTCGGCGTTCCACGCGTCCACCTCCGCCCGCGGCCGGGTGACGAGCTTCCAGCCCTCGCCGTCCGGCTCGACCTCCTGCTCCGGCAGCTGGAGCTCGATCGCCCCGCGCTCACGGGCGAGCTCGCGCCGCAACGGCCCGAACTCCGCCAGGGCGGCGACGGACGGGTGCGGGTTGCCCGCGTCGAACGACTCCTGCACCGACGCGTAGTCGAACTGGGCCCTCGACCGGACCAGCGCCCGCCGCACCTCGACCGAAACAGGCTCTCCGTCAGCCGAGCATGTGAACGTCCACAGCACCGCAGGACGCGTCACGCCCGGCAAGAGAGAGGCAGCGCCCTCGGACAGCACGGTCGGATGCAGCGGCACGTTGCCGTCGGGCAGGTAGATGGTCTGTCCGCGTTCACGGACCTCGGAGTCCAGCGCGCCATCGGGCGTCACGAACAGGCCGAGATCGGCGATCGCGTAGTGCACGACGAAACCGGAAGCGGTCCTCTCCAGGCAGAGCGCCTGGTCCAGATCTTTGGCTCCCGGCGGGTCGATCGTCACCAGCGGGATCGAGGTGAGGTCCGGGCGGTCGCCGACGGGACGGGAGACCGCCGCTTCGGCCTCTGCCAGGACTTCGGACGGAAACGACGAGGGCAGGTCGAACTCGGTGCGGATGCCGTCGAAGGACAGGTCGGCACGACCCGTGCGGATCACCAGTGAGGCCACCCACACAGACTAGGCGGGCGGACGGAGCGAGGCCCGGAGCACGCGCTCCGGGCCTCGTCGTCACATCTCTAGTCCTCGTCGTCGCCGCGGAACTTCTTGTCCGCTTCGTCAGCGGCGCGAGTGCGTTCCCTGGCGATCTCCAGCGCGCGGGCCGCCGTGGCCTGGTCCGGATAGGGTCCCATCCGATCGCCGCCCCTGCAGCCCTTGCCCTGCTCGACGGCCTGGTGGGTCAGGCAGTAGTACCAACCGCTCGTGTCACTCATACGCGTTCGCCTCCCAAAGGCGCCGGGAATCCCCGCGGCGGCGTGGACTGGTTGGCGTTGGCGTACTCCGACGGGATCGGGTCCAAACACGAGACCAGCACCGTGCGGTCTTCGGCGTTCTCGATCTTACGTCCGGAACGGTCCCGGTAGACCAGAGATCCGTCGGAGTCGATCTCCACGATCGCGCCGACCTCGGCCAGCTGGTCCTCGTCGAGGTCGGCGAGCTTCTCGTAGCGCGACGGCACCACCCGGTAGATCGGCCACTTCAGGTGACCGTAGGTGCGGTGGAAGTCCGCGAGCAGGTGCGTCAGGTGCTGCTGCCACGGCAGCGGCATCGCCTCGGCCAGCGCACGCGGGATGACCACGTAGTCGGCGGACACCCCGGGAGCACCGGCCGCCATGTAGTCACGCACTGGTGTGCTCGACGCGGGCGGTCCGGAAGGCCTCGGGATGGGGTCGTGGTTGAACATGCAGCGCCTCCCCGCGATCTACACGCCCGGCCGGACGGCCAGCGGCATCAACTCGTAATAGTCCCAGTTGATCTTGCTGATCTTCACCACGTCACCCGTCTGTGGCGCGTGGATGTACTCGTTGTTGCCCAGGTACATGCCCACGTGGTGCACAGTGCGCGGGTTCGACGTGTCGGTCGCCCAGAAGATCAGGTCGCCTGCCTGGGCGTCGCGCACCGGGAGGTGGGCGCCACCCTTCTCGTACTGGTCGTTCGCCACGCGCGGGATCTTCACGCCGGCCGTCGCGAACGCCTTCACGAGGATGCCGGAGCAGTCCCACGCGTCCGGGCCGTTGCCGCCCCACAGGTACGGCTCACCCAGCTGTTGCTTGGTGAACTCGATGGCGCTGGCCGCCGCGTTCGAGCCCAGCAGGAACTGGCCCGCGCCCGAACCGCAGCCCGCCGGGTCGCTGATCTGCCCGAGCTCGCTCAGCAGGAACGCGGCCATCGACTCCCAGTTGTGGTACCGGTCGGGGAACGCCGACCGTTCGACGGCCTGCGCCGAGTCACCGGGCCGCCTGTTCTCCCAGTCCGGCACCTTCAGCAGCACGTCGTAGAACTTGTTGATCGCGTACGTCGGGTCGGTCACCTGGGCCGGTGTTCCCCAGCCCATCGACGGACGCATCTGGAAGATCCCGAGCGAGTCGCGGTCGCCGTAGTTCAGCGGACGCAGGCCCGACTCGGTCATGCCCGCCTGGATCGCGACCTGCCACGCGAGCGGCGGCAGCTTGCGCTCCTGGCCGATGGAGATGATCCGCGCGACGATGTTGCGCTGTTCGTCGTTGAGCCGCGCCGCGTCGGCCTGGCCCTTGGCGGCGCCGCCTCCCGCGTCCCACGGCCCGATGGCGGCGTTGCAGCCCATCAGCTGGAAGTTGCCGGTCACCGCGGGATTGGTGGAGTTGCTGACCACCTGCGTCACACCGGAGGTCGCCACCGCGATCACGACGATGGCGACGAGAGCCCCGATCAGCAACATCAGGCGCATGGTCAGCCCGCCTTCGTGTAGCTGTTCACGCGCCACTTCCCGTCCGGCGCCTTGACCAGCGTGATGACGACCTTGCCGAGATCGGTGCCCACCTCGAAGTCAGCCGACGACGTGAACGACTTCTTCGGCGTGACCTTCTGGGTGATCTTGTCCGGCACGTTCTTGGGGTCGATCGTCGCCATCTGCGCGAGGAACTCCTCCGTCGTGTACGGACGGAGCTGCGTGAGCCACTTGTTGACGTCGTCGTCCGGTGGCGGCTTGATCCAGTTCTCCGCCCACAGCTCGGCGACCAGCTGCGCGTCGGCCTGGGGCGGAGCGGCGGACGCGGAGATCGACGGCGCCGGTTCCTTGGTGGGCAGCGAGGCGCCGCTGGCCGGCAGCTGCCCCACCTGCGTGCCCTGCTGCGACGTCGACGGGCCCCCGGCCGTCGGCGTGGACGGTTTGCGGTCCAGGACCTTCGGGATGATCACGCCGAGCGCGACGACCAGCACCACGAAGATGATGATCGAGGCGGCGAGGTGACGCGGGGAACGCAGCGGCCAGCCCCAGAGCCTGCGGTACACCGCGGCACGGCCGCGGTTGGTTCGGATCGGCACCTACGCCTCCCTTCAGTTGTCCCTGACTTCGAAACCGCGCGACGGTCGGTAGATCACGTGCACCTGACGTCCTGCCACCACTTCTGTCTCGGCCCTGCGAGGTTCCTGCACCGGGCCGGAGTAACCGCCTGAGCGCGACGGCACGAGCACCGCGTCGTCGACCCGGTCCCACTGCCTGTCCGTGACCGGCGGGCTGTCCACCACGCGCGACCGGCCGACCGGCAACGCCGCCGGGCCCGATCCCGCGGGCAGTGCCCCCGCGCGCACGCCGGAACCCTCGCCACCGCCGATGATCTGGCCGGGCTGGGAGTCGCGGTCGAGCCGTTGCGCCGTCGCCATGACCGGGCTGGAGGCTTCCGGGCGCACCCGGTTGCGGCCGCGCTGCGGCACCTCGTCGTCGGTCTCGTTCTCCCGCACGGACTCCCAGAACTCGTCCTGCGGCGACGGGCCGGTCTTCTTCTTGCCCATCATCTTCGACCAGACGCCACCGCTCATCGGCAGGACGTTGCCCGCGGAGCCGACCGACATCTCGACCATCTGCCACATGCGGCGCAACGGTTTGCCGATGACGAAGCAGATGAGCGTCAGCATCAGGCCGAGCAACGTCCGCGTCAGCAACGAGAGCCCGCTCGCGTTGAAGATCGCCTGCAGCAGCAACGCGTGGACACCGGCGAGCACCGCGAGCACCAGCACGTTGAACACCGTCACGGCGGCCGCGCGCGCGACCTTGCGCAGCAGGTCGTGGTGGATCAGCGCGACCAGGCCGATGAGCGGCCCGGCGAGCGTGAGGATGCGCAGCAGCAGCTGGGCCAGCAGCACCGCGGCCTTCGCGAACAGCTGGAACAGCGAGAACGCGATGGACTGCAGCAGCGCGAGGAATCCCGCACCGGTGCGGCTGCCGTCGGTGCCGTCGAAGTAGCCCTTCGCGGTGCCGAGCTGGGCTTCCAAGGCCTTCCACTCGGCCTTCTTCGCCTCCAGGGCCGCCTGGTCCGCGTCCTTGTGCTCGGCGATCTCCGTCGTCGTCCACGCCTGCGCCTTGAGGATGCGCGGGCCGTACTCGCTGGCCTGCGGAGCTTCCGGCGTGCCGAACGCGCCGCGCAGCCAGCTCTGGTAGACGACCGCGTCGTGCAGTTTCGTCGGGAGAACGTGCAGTGTGCCTTGTTCTTCCGGCGCCTCGATGAAACCCGCCTGGATCTCCGAGGTCTTGGAGACCAGCGTGTTGTCGAGGAGGTTGTAGAACTGAGGTAGCGCGAGAGTCGACGTGGCGAGCCACATCGCGGCCAACGCCCAGAGCCCGCGTTTGGAGATCGTGGCGAAGTCACCGGTCCAGATCTGGCGGAACATCAGGATCGCCAGGATCAACGCCACCAGGCCGAACCAGCGCAGGTAGACGTTGTCGTAGACCTTCTGCACACCGTTCTTCACGGCGTCGTCCAGCGGGACCAGCAGACCGCGGCCCATCACCGTGTAGTGCAACGCGTTCGTGGCACCGACGATGTTCTTGCCGATGCTGAACAGCTCGTTGCCCGCCCACGTGTCGATCGTGGCGTTGGCGTCCGGGACGACGTTGCACTTGGTCGTGTAGGTGTGCCACACCATGCCCGCGTAGCCGTACTCGAGGTACGGCGAGCCGGGCAGGCCGTTGCCGACGGGCGGGTCGAGCGCGCCGACCATGCCCGCGCCGGGCCGTTCCGGATTCGGCGGGTCGCCACAGGTTTGGGCGTGCGCCATCGGGGCACCCAGGACCACCTGGAGCGCCAGGATGGCTGCCACGAGGCTCACCGACCTGGTGCGTGCTGACATGCGCAGGTGGAACCGCCGCCTGGCCCAGAGCAAGGCGGCGATCACCAGCACAACCGTCAGCGCCGTCATGCGGCGCCGTCCCGGTGGCGGTTGGTGCCGTCACCGTGGCCCACCAGATGAGCCTCGTCCTCCGTCAGTCCGAGTTCCATGTCCGCCGCCAGTTCGTCGTCGATCTCGTCGGGCACGTAGGCGGGCGGCTGGGGAGCCGCGCTGGTGTCGTCCGCCGGCACGAGCTCGCCCTTGCCGTTGTCGCGCTTGGCATCGGGGGTCGTGTCGAGGGCGTTGCGCAGGTGCTCGAGGTGCGGGCCGCTGAAGTCGATGCGGATGCGCTCCACACCGCCGGCACCGTCACCGAAGATGAACTGCCGCGGCGCGCGGTCGCGTTCGGTCGCGGTGCGCTCGCCACCGGGACGGCGGCCGAGCGACGCGATGACCTGCTCGTACCCGGCTCCGACCGGAACCTTGAGCAACCGCAACGCGTCCGCCTGCGCCTGGTCGTCGTCGAGCCTGCCGACGAAGACCGAGTCGAGCAGTGCCACGAAGCCCTGGATCTTCAGGAAGTCCGCTGGGATCTGCGACGACAACAGCACGCGGACGTTCCACTTTCGCGAGTCACGCGCGAAGCGGTTCATCAGCACGCGACCGGTCGGGACCTCGGAGAGGAAGAACGCCTCGTCGATCCAGACGCCCTTGCGGAGGTCCTTCGGCCGGTCGTAGATCGACCGCTGGGTCAGCCAGGCGGCCAGGTTCAGCATCTCGACGCCGAGCGACTCCGCGTCGGTCCAGTGCTCGCGGCCGACGCCGTCCTTCGGCAGGTTGAGGCCCGCCATCGTCAGGACGGTGAGGCGGTCGTCGCGCTGCTCGTTGTACGGGTCGTGGTTGTCCTCGGGGATCAGCAACGACATGCGCTCGCGCATCTCGTCGAGGAAGTCCGCGACGACGACGGCGTGCTCGTGGTGCTCGGACGCGTCCCGGCGCAGCGCCTCGAAGACGAGACCGGGGTGCGCGTCGAAGCGGCCACCGACCGTGCGGACGGCACGCAGCAGCACGATGCGCGTCTGGGGCAGCCGCGCGACCTCGAACGGCAGCAGACCGGTGAGCACGTCCAGCACCAGACGACGACGGGTCGCCGCCGCCAGTGCCTTCTCGCGGCGCCAGGCCCGTTCGGGGTCGTCCTCGTCGAGGAAGTGCTCGATCATCGGCTCGGCGACCACCCGGTACGGGTTGAGGATGCCGGGCTGGGCGTTGAGCAGGTTGATCGGACGCGCGTACGGCCGCAGCTCCGGCAGGTCGCACAGCGCGGACAGCGGGCCGGACGGGTCAAGCAACGTCCAGTGCGCGCCGGCCCGCAGGGTCTTGTAGACCATGCCGCCGCCGAGGAACGACTTACCGGCACCCAGGCCCGCGACCATCGCCGTCAGACCCGACGCGTCGCGGAGCTCCTGCGCCATCCACGGGTCCCAGGCGACCGGGCGGCGCGTGGCCGTGACGGTCTCGCCCAGAAGAATTCCGCGGCGGTCGCCGACCTCGGCCGTGGCCGTCGGAACCGCTGAAGCGGCCCACAACACCGAGCCGCGGCGCAGGTACGCGCCGTTGGACAGCGGTTCGCCGGGGATGAACTCGCGGGCGATCGCGTACTGCGCCTCGGGGTGCTCGATCGCGATCTTCGGCTTGTACAGCTCGAGGAGGGACTGGGCGAGCCGCAGCGCCTCGCGCTCGGTCGGGCCGCTGACCGCGAGCCGCCACCAGCTGCGCACCCGGGTGCCCAGCGCGGTGAAGCCCGACGTCATCTCGTCGTCGATCTCCAGCACGCGGCCTGCCTGGCGGGCGAGCGACTGCGGCGGGTCGAGCTCGTGCTCGTCGGTGTAGTGGCGGACCTGCGAGCGCACCTTGCTCATCTGCCGCGACAGCTCGCCCGAGACCTCCTCGGGCTTGCGCACGTAGATGCGGGCGGACCACTCGACACTCGCCGGGAGCCGGTCCGCGCGCTGCACCCACGGGTCGTCGACCTCGGGGATCTGCAGGCCGTGCATCAGCCCGACCGTGAGCACCGCGACGTGCCGCTTGATGCCCGCGTTCGAGCCGGTGCGGCCGCGCACGGTCACCGTCGGCGAGTAGGGCTCCTGGTGGAAGTCCGCGGCGTCGGTGAACGACGCCAGGTCCTCCGGTTCCCACGCGGCACCCGGCACGGCGGGCAGGTTGCGCGGCGCGGGCAGCCCCAGCGAGCACGACCGGTGCATCAGCCAGGACATCTCCTCGGCCGTCGCGGGACGGCCTTCGAGACCGGCGGACCCGATCACCTGGTCGAGGTGCTCGACCTCGGAGTCGAGCGCGACCAGCTCGGCGTCAACGGCGTCCGGGAAGACCTTGCGCAGCACCGGGGCGGCCCGTTCGACGGCGCGGTCCATCATGTTGCGGGTCTGCACCTGGACGCCCAGGTAGACCTCTTTCTCCGCCATCGAGCGGCCCATGAGCTGCTGCTGCTCGCCGACCATGTAGTCGTCGAACGACAGCGTGCCGGGCGTGTCCGGCAGGCGCTTGACGGCGTTGTGCACGTGCGCCTCTGCCCACATGCGGATCGGGTACGGCCGCGTGGTGACCCGCAGGTGCATCCAGCGGCCCTGCAGCTCGGCGTACTGACCGGCGATGGCGGCGATCAGGTCCTGGCGCTGCGAGTCGCTGCGGAACGACCAGCGCTGCGGCGCGAGCCGGTACCAGGCGTAGACCTCCTGGCCGGTGCGCAGCAGGTGGCCGTCGATGCTGCGGGCCGCGATCGACGGCGTGTAGCTGGGCACGGCCTGCTCGCCGGGCAGGCGCCGGCCGCGCTTCGAGTAGACCTGCGCGCGCTCGCGGGGATCGGCCGCGGCGTGCTGGGCGATGTGCTGGGCGGAGCGACGGTCACGGTCTCGCCGGCGTCCGAACACCGCGAACCTCCTTCTTACGGCTGGCTGACGTCCGGCGGGTCTGGGCCTGCTGTCTCGCCCGTCGTTGTTGTTTCTTGCTCAACTTGGGACGAGGCCGCTGGGCGCTGACCCGGATCCGGGCGGCGCTGGCCGCTCCTCCAGAGCTTGCCGTGCGTTCTCGAGGTGCGGTGAGCTCGCGGACCCACATCGACATGACGGCCGTGAGAGGCCGCTCATGACTGATCCGCGCCGTGATGAAGCGCGTGAGGAGGATCGTGGCGACGAGGGCCCACGCGGTCGAGAAGAACCCGAACCCGACGCCCATCTGCCGCTCGATCGTGAGTACGACGAGGAAAACGACGATCCCGACGCCCCACGCGACGTACCGCGCGCGCCAGGGAAAAGTCGCTTTGGGCGGGCCGAGCCAGACGGCGTCGACCCGGTAGACCTCGTCGTCA
Source organism: Lentzea aerocolonigenes (assembly GCF_000974445.1). Lineage (GTDB taxonomy): Bacteria > Actinomycetota > Actinomycetes > Mycobacteriales > Pseudonocardiaceae > Lentzea > Lentzea aerocolonigenes. The sequence continues at coordinate 121,953 of NZ_BBOJ01000024.1, read as the reverse complement.
GTGCGGACCCGCACGTGTCAGCCTCCGACGAACAGGCCGGCGAGCCACTTGCCGATGTTCGACCCCGCGTCGGTGGTGACCGCGAGGCCGATGATGGCCAGGGCGACGATCACGCCACCGAGGCGGCGCATGACACCCGCGTTGTCACCTTTGCCACCTCCCAGCCAGAGGAGGAGGAGCGCGACGGTGAGCAGGAGCAGCGGAACGATGTTGTCCAGGATCCAGCCGCGGACATTGCCTGTGCCCGGCACCGTCGGCTGCTGCTGAGCGAGTGTCACCAGGTCCATGGCGGTCATTAGGTACTCCAGAGTGCGCTCGGGCTTGCGCTACGAGTAGAACACGAGTTCGTCACGTCGTGTGAAGCTGTTGGTGCGGGCTGTAGATCATCTGGCCGTTCCCCCTGGGAGGAATTACGTCTAATCTGGCCGACACATCATCACTGAGGAGAGGTCAGTGGGGAACACCCGGCTCAAGATTCTCTCCGTCGCTGGCAAGGTTCACCCGACTGCGAACGCCCTGGTCACACACAGTGCGTGCGTCCCAAACACGCGCACGTGTCCACTCATGTGAACGCCCAGATCGGCCGGTTCGCGACCCCTCCGCGGGCGCGCTCCGGAGCGACGACTCCGAGGAGATTCGCCGATGCTCGAACCTGACCTCGTGCCGGACGGAAGTGTGGACGGAATCACAGCCTCCCCTAGTGCTCCAGGCGTGGATCAGCCTACCGGGGAGGGCCCGCAATCCCGGCGCCGGGTCCAGCGGACGATCAACTTCGACAGGTCGGTGCTGGAGCGGGCTCGTGCGGCGGCCACGTACCTGGCGTCCTACGAGCCTCAGGCCGGGGTGCGGTCGCTGGCGGACATCGTGAATCCGGCGGTGCTCGCCTATGTGACCGAGTTGGAGGAGCTCTACAACGCCGGAGAGCCGTTTCGGCCCGTTCTCCGGATGCCCTCGGGGCGGCCTGCCAAGCGGTGAGGTGCGACCCGCCTTCGTCAGTCTTCATGAATTTGTGAAACCTGTGTAGCTTCTGAACCATGTTACGGTTCCTGCTGCGCCGCGACCGGATCGTCCTGGCCTCCTGGATCGTGCTGATCGCAGGCGTGGTCCTCAGCGTCACCGGCCAGTACACCCGGATGTTCCCCAGCCCGGACTCCGCCCTCGCCTTCGCCCACGACGTCGCGGGCAACGCGGCGCTCACCGCGTTCACCGGCCAGCTCACCGACCCGACGCTGCCCGGCCTGATCAGGTGGAAGATCGCCGACGTCGCGTTCACCCTGACGTCCCTGATGGCGATCCTCACGGTCATCCGGCACACCAGGGCCGAGGAGGAGTCCGGCCGCCACGAGCTCCTGCGCGCCACCCCCGTCTCCCGCCTCGCTCCCCTCGCTTCCGCGCTCGCCCTGGCCGTGGGCGCTTCGCTGCTGACCGGCGGATTGGTGGCGGCGATCGGCGGACTGCGGTTCGGCGCCGCGGTGGCCGCGCCGGGGCTGGTGTTCGCGGGTGTGGCCGGGGTGGCCGCACAGCTCACCGAACGGTCGTCGACAGCGAGGCTGATCGCGTGCGGCGTGCTGGGCGTGACGTACGGGGTGCGGTTCGCGGCGGACGGCAGCGGGGTGCTGTGGCTGCGGTGGTTCTCGCCCAACGGGTGGAGCCACCTCGCGTTCGCACAGGCCTGGGTGTTCGTGGTGCCGGTCGTGGCCGCCGCGGCGTTTCGCCGTGGGGTTCGTGCCGCAGGCGGCCGCGGCGATCTCGTTCGTGGTGTGGCTGGTGGTCAACATGTTCGGCGAGATCGTGGGGCCGTCGCTCGGCATCGACTACGGCGTGGCGAACCTGGTGTCGCCGTTCCACTTCCTGCCGCGCGTGCTGACCGGGGAACAGCTCACCGCCGCGCCCCTGCTCGGGCTCGCGGCGGTGGCCGTCGTGCTCAGTTCCGCCGGTGTGGCGCGGCTTCGGGTGCGGGACCTCGGTTGACGCTCGGGTACTTGATGCCCGCTCCGGTGTTCAGCACGACCACCTCGTCGTCCGCCGCGAGCCAGCCGTTCGCACGCAGAGCCCGGACCGCGCTGATCGTGGCGGCGCCTTCCGGGCACAGGAAAACTCCTTCGAGACGGGCACATTCGGCGCGGTCGGCTTCGATGCGCTCGTCGTCGACGGCGAGCGCGGTGCCGCCGGTTTCCCTTATGGCCCGCAGGATGATGAAGTCCCCCAACGGTTTCGGCACGTTGATGCCGAACGCGTCGGTGTAGGCGTCCTCCCAGAACGCCGACTCCGCCGCGCCCTCGTCGAACGCCCTGACGATCGGGGCGCAGCCGGTGGACTGGACGGCGACCAGCCGCGGCATCGGCCCGGTGATCCAGCCGAGCTCGCGCATCTCGTGCAGCGCCTTGTGAATCCCGATCAATCCGACCCCGCCGCCGGTCGGGTAGACGATCACGTCGGGCACGCGCCAGCCGAGCTGTTCGACGATCTCGTACCCCATCGTCTTCTTGCCCTCGATGCGGTACGGCTCGCGCAACGTGGAGGCGTCGAAGAGGGCGACGTCCGCGACGGCCTTGGCGGCGTCGGCGATCGTGCCCGGCACGATCCGCAGCTCGGCGCCGCTCGCCTCGACCTCCTCGCGGGTGATCAGCGGGGCGTCGTCCGGCATCGCGATGACGCTGCGCAGACCCGCGCGGGCCGCGTACAGGGCCCAGGCGGCGCCCGCGTTGCCGTTGGTCGGCATCTTGATGCCCTCGACGCCGAGCTCCTTCGCCCTGGCGACCCCGACGGCCGCGCCGCGGGCCTTGAACGAGCCGGTCGGGATGAGCGACTCGTCCTTCATCAGGATCTTCGCGTCGAGAGCCCGGCTCAGCGCGGGCAACGGCACGATCGGGGTCATGCCCTCGCCGAGGCTGAAGGCGGGGTCGGGATCGCGGACCGGCAGCACGTCGCGGTAGCGCCAGAGGCTGTTCTCGCTGGTGGGACGGCCGACCCTGGTGAGGTCGTAACGGGCCAGCAGCGGTGACGCGCACTCGTGGCAGAGGTTCTGGACGGTGTCGGCGTCGTGGCTCAGGCCGCAGCGAGCGCACTCCAGGTGAGTCAGCACCCGTTCATCAATACAGGCGGATGCGCTCACCGATTTACACCCGAAAGTACTAACGCTTCTGCCCGTTCGGGTGAGAACATCGTGATCCCTGCTCCTGCCCCTGAGGAGAGACATGCGACGACTCACCGTCCAGGCCCTGTTCGCAGCCGTCCTGCTCGCCGCCGCCGTTCCCGCCGCTCCCGCCAGTGCCGACACCCAGACCAGCGGATACATCGTCCTGCTGAAGGACGGCGTGAGCGTGTCCAGCGTGACCGGCCTTCTCGGCGTCACCGTCGAAAACGTCTACACCTCCGCCGTGCGCGGTTACTCGGGACACATGACCGCCACGACCGCGGCACGCCTCGCGCGTGACCCGCGGGTCGCCCTGGTGCAGCCCGACGGCGTGGCCTCGATCGCCGCGCAGACCCTGCCCACCGGCATCGACCGCATCGACGCCGAGCAGAGCCCGACCGCCCGGATCAACGGCACCGACGAACGCGTGAACGTGGACGTCGCCGTGATCGACACGGGCGTCGACCTCGACCACCCCGACCTCAACGTCAACACGGCAGGGGCCAAGAACTGCTCCACCGGCCGCAGCGCCGACGACGGCAACGGCCACGGCACCCACGTGGCGGGCACCATCGGCGCGCTCGACAACGGCAACGGGGTCGTCGGCGTCGCCCCCGGCGCCCGCATCTGGCCGGTCCGCGTGCTCAACAACCAGGGCAGCGGCTCGTTCTCCGCGATCATCTGCGGCATCGACTACGTGACCGCGCACGCGAACGAGATCGAGGTCGCGAACATGAGCCTCGGCGGCTCCGGCAGCGACAGCGCCTGCGGGTCCAACAAGGACGCGATGCACGAGGCGATCTGCCGCTCGGTGTCCGCCGGCGTGACCTACGTCGTGGCCGCGGGCAACAGCGCGGCGAACTCGTCGACGTTCGTGCCGGCCACCTACGAGGAAGTCGTCACGGTCAGCGCGCTGGCCGACTTCAACGGCCAGCCGGGTGGCGGAGCGGCTTCGACGTGCCGTGCCGACGTGGACGACACGTTCGCCGACTTCTCGAACTACGGCGCTGACGTGGACGTCATCGCTCCTGGCGTCTGCATCCTGTCGACCTGGAAGGGCGGCGGCTACAACACGATCTCGGGCACGTCGATGGCCAGCCCGCACGTCGCGGGTGCGGCGGCGCTGTACAAGTCGACCCACCCGAGCGCGTCCCCGGCGGCCGTGAAGTCGGCTCTGCAGGCCGCGGGCACGAACAACTGGAACTCCGCGACCGATCCGGACGGCACGCACGAGCCTCTGCTCAACGTCGCGTCGTTCTGATCCCCGTGGACGGTGCCGGGCGGGCAGGCCCGGCACCGTCCTTCGTAGAGCTACGAACCGATCTCGGCCCTGATCGCGGCGTACAGCGCGGGATCGAGCCGTTCGACGACCGGCAGGTGTTCCGGCACGTCGAGCCTCTCCAGCACGTACACCCGCAGGCCGTACCTGGTGTCCTCCCACGGAGGAGGCTCCAGCTCCCAGGCCTCGCGGACGACCCGCAACAGCCTGCTCACCCACTGCTCGTCCATCGGCCGAGCCTCGAGCGCGGGCTCGATCAGCGGCTGCCACAGGACGTAGTCGGCGATGTCCATCGGCTGGAGGGGCCGCAGCTCGCGGTCGTGGTCGATCGCCTGCTCGACCTCGGCCTTGATCTGTTCCGCGAAGAACGGACGGCATTCCGGCAGGTTCAGCCACAGGAAGTCGCCGAGGAGCCCGATGCTCCACTGCATCCTGTCCGTCGGAGCCGGGACGGGCGACGTGCCGAACGCCGCCTCCACCGGGCTGCCCCTGCGAACCGGAACCGACGATCCACCCGGAAGCTGGATCCGCACCCAGTCGTCCTCTTTCTCAGCCATGATCCTCTTCCTCACGCCGTTCCGCAGTTCGGATCGGCCGCGCACTGCTGCATGCGCATGTAGTCGCCCACAACGCCGGTGACGTCGAACGTCTCGATGAACGCGCTCTCGAAGCCCCTGTTGTATGCCGCCACACCGAACCCGAGAACCCCGAGCACGTTGCCCGCACCGTTGGCGAACTTCGGGAACCCGCCCTTGAAGATGGGCCTGCCGCCGTAGCCCGTCTCGAACGTGGCGCCGGTGATGTCGGCGACGGCCGAGTTCTTCATCGCGTTTTCCATGTTCGTCCGGAAGTTGTGGTTGCCCGACGCGTCGACAGCCCTGATGTGGTTCACCACCTTGCCACCGGTGTCCTTGGTGGTCAGAGCGTCCCACAGGTCGGCGGCCTCGACCCTGGCCCTGGAGATGTCCTCGGCGTCGGGCAACGTACCTCCCTTGCCGGCGGCGATGTTCGCCTCCACCTTGCGGACGTCCTCCAGCCACTTCGAGAGCTGGTTGAACTGCCTCGCCGCTTCGTCGTAGTGCCACCGGTTCTGCTGGGCGCCGAGCTGGTTGCCGGTCTGGAGCTCGTAGCGCAGCGCGTCTCCGGTGGTGCCGCGCCCGTACACCTGCACGCCCGGCTTGCCGTAGATGTCCTTGACGATGCTCTGGAGCTTCTTGTCCTTGACTTCGGGTGCCGGTGTCGCGTCGACCTTCTTCGCCGTGCCGCCCAACGGCAGCGGCAGGCCGTCACCGCTCGGCGCCGGCGCGGGTGCCGTGATCATGTTCAGGTAGTCGTCGAACCAGTCGTGCCCGTTGAGCTCGATCCGGCTGATCGGGTTGCCGCTCGTGAACGCGTACCGGTTGCCCGTGAACGGATCGCTGTCGAGGCTGAGGTCGGCCAGCGCGCCGTTGTACATGTCCCGCGTCGTGAACCGGTTGAGGCCGGGGTTGTAGTCGCGGAAGCCCATGTCGTACGAACCGGACGACGGGTCGAACCTCTTGCCGTTGTAGCGGTAGAAGTTGAACGGCTGCTTGCCGGGCTGCTGCGCGTCCGGCTTGTCGATGCCGGTGAAGGCCTCGCTGTCGTCCTTGCCGTAGGCCGTGTACCCGTACGTCGCCCGCGTGTCGCCGTCGTCCTTCGTCAACGTCTCCACGTCGGTGTGCGGGTTGTAGCCGTAGTAGGAGTCCTCGGCCACCCCGGGACCGGTGCCGTCGGTGTCCTTCTTGATCTGGGTGAGGCGCTGCCCGAACGCGCTGTACTGGTAGGTGCGCTGCAGCTGGCCCGCGATCGTCTCCGAGACGACCTTGTCGGACAGGCCGAGGTAGGCGAAGTCGGTCGTCTTGCCGTCCTCGGTCCTCGACGACGTGCGGTCGAGCGGGTCGTAGGCGTAGGTGGTGGTCTTCAGCCCACCGCCGTCGGCCTGCTTGCGGTGCTCGACGGTGCGGTCGAACCCGTCGTACTCGTAGGCCTCCACGATCTGACCGGCCGCGGTGACGGAGTCGAGACGGCCGAACGGGTCGTAGTTGTACGACGCGACCGTGCCCGACGCCGAAGCCGACAGCAGGCGGTTGCGGTCGTAGTTGTACGTCGTCGTCTTGTTCTCGATGGTCTGCGACGTGACGTTGTTGTTGGCGTCGTGGACGTAGTCCTCGGTCTCCAGCACTGCGCCGGCGGCCGACTTCTTCGTCAGGGTGCGGATGCGGTCGAGCGGGTCGTAGCTGTACTCGCGCACCTCGTCCAGGTAGGCGGACGCGTTGTCCGCGTTCTGGACCTTCGACGCGTCCCTGTTCCGGTGACCGTTGGCGTCGTAGTCGATGACGTGCTGGGACACCAGCGCACCACCGGACTTCGACTCCACCTGCGAGGCGAGAGCGCCGTCCTGGTGGTAGCCGTAGACGACCTTGTTGCCGTTGGGCTTGGTCTCCTCCTTGACCTGACCGCGGTCGGTGTAGCTGTAGGAGGTGATCTTCGGTGTGCCACCGGTCTCGGTGTTCTTGACCTGCGCGACCAGGTCGCGCGGGTCGTAGGAGAACTCAGCGGACTGCTTGTCGTGCCCGCGAGTCAGCGGAGCACCGTTCTCGTTGTAGGAGAACGTGGTCGTGCCCTTGATGACCGAGGCCAGCTTCTCCTCGACCTTGGTCAGCTGGTTCAACCCGTTGTAGGTCAACGCGTAGGCGTCCACCTTCGCACCCGGCGACGAGTCGGTCAGCGACGTCAGGTTGCCGTTGGCGTCGTAGGACTGGCCGAACGTCTTCGACTCGTTGTCCGGCTCGGAGGCGTTGTTGCGCACCAGCTTCACCGCGTCGGCGAGCACGGTGCCGTCGGCGTTGTCGGACACCGTCACCTTGGCTGCGGTGCCGGCGGTGAACGCGAAGCTGCCGACGCTGACCCACTCGCCGCCCCGCTGCGTCTGGTTCACCGCGACGGTGGACCTCGCCGTGCCCGTCTCGACCGTGTACGGCGCGTTGGTCGCCGCGCCCGAGACGTCCTTCGGGTACTTGACGAACACCTCGTAGCTGCCGTCCTGCGGGATGACCGGCTTCCACGTGAACGTGGTGGCGCCGGTGCCGCGGGCGGTGCTGCGGTAGTCGTAGCCCTGAAACTCCGCCCCCGCGGACGAGGTGGTCCAGTTGCCCGCCAGCTCGACGAACCCGGTGTCGGAGTTGTCGGTCAGCGCCACGTGCAGGCCGACCGGCACACCACTGTCCGAACGCGACTTCAGCTTGCCGTCCGGGAAGTGGTCCCACGTCATCGTGCGGCTCGACGAACCACCGGCCGACGTCAGCGTCCGGGAGGCCTGCTGCCCGAGCGGGTTGTAGTCGTAGGTGGTGACGATGTTCCACGGGTCGGTGGACGAACGCACCCAGCCGGTGTCGAAGTAGGAGTACCTGGTGACGTTGCGGAGGGTCTGACCGGCCGAAGGCGGTGCGCTGACCTGCTCGACCCTGCCGATGGCGTCGTAGACGTAGGTCGTCTTGTCCGCGGTCTTGTAGCGCGAGTCGTCCTTGTCGAACGGCGTGAGCTTCTCGACCGGCCGGTTCAGCTTGTCGTACACGGTCTGCGCGACGAAGTCGTCGGCGTCGTCGGTGGTCTCGACGCCGCGCGGCGAGATGACGCGCGTGGAGTTGCCGACCTCGTCGTACTCGAACTTCGTGACCCGCGTGACGCCCGCCTTGTGCGGGACGCGTGCCTCGACGACCTTGGCGCGCTCGTCGTACACGAGCGTAGTGGTGTTGTTCTCCTTGTCGCGCTGGGTGGTGACGTTGCCGTCGCGGTCGAAGCCGACGTGCGTGGTCTTGCCCGCGGCATCGGTCGTGTCGACGGCGCGATGGTTGAGGTCGTAGGCGATCTTCGTGGTGTAGTCGGTGGTGTCGGCGGTCGCGTTCTTGCGCGGGTCCACCACGGTGATCAGGTTGCCGACGCGGTCGTACTCGTAGGTGATCTTCTTGTTGTCCGCGTCGGTCGCCGACTTCAGCTGGTAGATCTCGTCGTAGTCGTACCGGGCGACGTAGTCGTTCGCGTTCGCCGGCGTCAGGTTGCCGAGCGGCTGCGTCTCGGTCTTGAGGTTGCCCACCGAGTCGTAGGTGAAGCTGGTCTTGCGCTCAGGACCGGTCGGCGTGTCTTTGGGCGCCGTGGTCTCCAGCAACTGGTCGGCGTTGTCGTACACGGCCGTCGACACCGCGCCGTTGGGAGCCGTGGACTGGGTGACGTTGTCGTTCGCGTCGTAGACCGGTGCCGGCGAGGTGATGAAGAGGCCGGCGGCCTGATCCTTCGGCGTCCTGCGCTCCAGCGGACGGCCGAACACGTCGTAGGCGACCGTGCTGGTCTTGCCCAGCGCGTCGGTCGTGGACGTGACGTTGCCACGCACGTCGTAGACCGTGTTGGTCACCTTCCCGTACGCATCAGTCGTCTTCTTCGGATAGCCCGTCGGATCGAACTCCGAGTACGTGGTGGTGTTCTCGTTGGCGTCCGTGGACGTCTGCAGCTGCCCGAACTGGTCGTAGGTGTAGACGGACTTGTAGTCGTCCGGCGACGCCGTCGGCACGCCCTTCGGGTCGGTGACCGAGGTCAGGTTGCCCTTGGCGTCGTAGCCGAACGCCCACGCACGCCCCTCCGGCGACGTCTTCGAGGTCAGCTCGGCGACGTGGCCGTTCAGCGACGTCTGGTACGCCATCGTCGTGGCGGGCCAGTTGTTCGCCACCGCCTCGGCGTCCCGCAGCGAGGTGGGGTAACCGGTCTTCTGGTCGTAGGACCACGTCGACACCGCGCCGTTGTCCTCGGTCAGCTTGGTGACGTTGTTGCCGGCGTCCCACTCCAGCGCCGTGGTCTGGTTCTTGGCGTTGGTCGTCCTGAGTGGACGGCCGTACCCGTCGATGCGGAACTTGGTCTGGCGGTTCTCCGAGTCGGTGACGGTCGACTCCACCTCGGAGCCGGCCGAACCGTCGGGGTCGGCGTAAGCGAACGTCGTGGTGGCGTTCAGGCGATCGGTGATCGTCTGGAGCTTCCACTTGTCCTTCGGGTCAACCGGAGCCGTGTAGTAGGCGAGAACGGTGTCGTGGTTGCGCGGGTCGGTGACCTTGACCAGCTTGACGTTCTTGTTGCCCTGTCCGGCGTCGTAGCCGAACTTGAACGTCTTGGCGAGCGACGTGCCGGAGCCGTCGACGAGCTGGGTCAGCAAACCCTTGTCGTCGTATGAAAAGGTGATGGTGCGGCCCGAGACGTCCTTGAGCGACTGGACGTTGTCGATGATCTTCGGGTTCTGCGTCTCGCCCTTCTCCCAGTAGTCCAGGGTGAGCGTCTGCCGGCCGGACGGGTCGGTGACGTAGGCGAGGAACTTGCGCGGCTGGTTGTTCGACCTGCGCTCGGTGTAGGTGAACCGCTGCTCGTTGCCGTTGCGGTCGCGGACGGCGGTGAGCCAGCCCTCGTCGTCGAACAGGAACTCGGTGCGGTCCGGGCGGGTCATCTTCCAGCGCCGCGACTTGTCCGCGGCACCGTCGCGCTGCACGTACAGGTGCACGCCCGCCGGTTCGTCGTACGTCCACTGCGCCGGGTCGGAGCTGTTGTTCTTGTTGAGCTCGAAGGTGTGCGAGGTGCCGTCACCGTCGGGCAGCGTGATCCGGCTCGGGTGGTCCTGCCCCTTCGGGTGCAGCTCCAGGTACGCGCCCAGCCTCGTCACGCCCGCGGCGGCCAGCGACCAGCCCTGCCCGAGCGACGTGGCCGAGGTGTCCAGGCTGTTGTAGGTCATGCGCACGAACGAGTTCAGGCCCCGGCCGGGGTTGGTGAACGCGTCGTACGACCAGACCGTGTTGCCCGCGAACTGGTTCACCAGCACGTTCGAGCCGGACCCGGTCGACTTGCCCGCGTAGGAGTAGAACTTCTCCAGGCCCAGCTGGTCCGACGTCGGGTCCTCGACCGTGACGTTCTGCGGCAGCGCCGCGATCCCGCCCGTCGCGGACAGCCACGTGCCCGCGGTCTTGTTGCGCAGGTCCCAGTTCAGCACGAACTGCTCACGCTTGTTGCCCGCCTCGGACTGGATCGGCGTCTTGACCTTCGCCTGCACCGTGACGCTGCCGCCGGGCGGGACATCGGCCGGCAGTGCCGTTTCGAGGCGGTTTCCGCCGGTGGTGACGTCGGTGCCGTCGGGCAGGTTCCAGCGGTAGGACACGACCTGGTCCGCCGCGCGCCACGTCGACGTGGTCGAGTTCGTGACGGTCACCGGGATCGTGTACTCGTCGCCGGGGATCATCCGGATCGACGGGGTGTCCGGCGCGTAGTAGGTCATCTCCGCGATCGGCTGCGTGTAGGTGACCGTCAGCTTCGGCCGCAGATGCGGTTCCGCGGCCTCGTCGGACAGGAACAGAACCCGTTGCGTGGGGCCGTTCTCGTCGCGCAGCTTGACCTCGTAGCCGTAGTTGGTCGCGGGGTTGTCCACCCAGCCCTGCGCGGCCGCGGTCAGGTCCCAGATGTGCCGGTTCGGGTCGTTGGTGATGCCGGAGACGTTGTCGCCGGCCGCACCGATGTCACCACCCGGCGCCGTCCACGCCGTCGCCGTGGACGCCCGGTTCCACGTGACCTGGTTCTCCACGAAGGACTTCGTCAGCGGATGGCCGTCGAAGATCGCACCGGAGCCGGTGCTGTAGAAGCCCCACAGCGTCATCTCGGCGTTCGTCACCCGCGCACCGGCCGGCAGCGCGGACAGGTCGCGGAACCGGACGGCCGCCCGCGTCGTGCCGTAGGTGCCGGAACCCTTGCCCGCCATCAGCCACGGCTGGCCGCCCAGCGTGTCCAGGTTCGTGTTCGGCTGCGTCGACGACAGGGTCGCGTCGTCTGCGCCACCGCGGAACACCTGCGTGATGAACCCCGCCTTGGGCAGCCGCACCAGCTGCGTCGGACCCGGAATCACCTGTCCGTCACGGGTTTTCGCCGCGACCATGTAGTAGTAGGCGTTGCCGAACGGGTCCGGTGAATCCGCTGGCGTCGGCCGGGCGGTGGTGTCGGTGAACGTGGTCGTGGCCGGGGCGAGAGGCGCGACCAGCGTGGACTCCGACGGCGTGAACGCCTGGAACACCGACCGGTGCACCTGGTACTCCACCACGTCGTCGACCGGGTTGTTCGGATCCGGATCCGGGTAGGCGCCCCAGTTCAGCTCCGCACCCGTCGCGAAGATCTTCGTCGGTGCCTGCAGGTCCGCGCTCGGCCTGCCGTAGGTCAGGACCAGCTTCGGGGAGTTCTCGGTCTCCCCGTTGTAGGCGAACTCGGCGGCCTGGTAGATCGCACCACCGCGGTTCAGCGTCTCATCGGTCGACTTGACCATCAGGCCGAAGTTCGACGCCGAACCCGACACCCACTGCTGGGCGATGTTGCGGACGTCCCACTCGTGCCAGACGTTGCTCACGTTCGCCTGCTTGGTGGCGGTCGACAGCGCGGCCTCGGCGAACGCACCGTTGATCGAGTTCCACGTCGCCGTGTCCTCCGACCAGCCCTGCGTGACCCGCCGCACCTCGTGCACGTTGCTGTTGGCGCCGGTCCACAGCTCGGAGTCGTAGTACAGCCGCAGCTTCGCGCTCGTGAGCGCGGTGCCCGCGGGCACGACGCTCGTGTCGAACTTGATCAGCGTGCGGGCCTTGCCCCACGCGTCCGTGCCGACGGAGAGCTGGTAGCTCGACCCGTCGTTGCGATCCGGTGAGTCCGACCAGATCTGGACGTCCTGACCGGTGGTGGCGGTCGGCTGCAGCTTGATCGTCGGGTCGATGACGACCGGGTACTGCCGGTCCTTCGCGGTGAGCCAGCCCTGGTCCGCCTTCACCGTGACGGTGAGCTTCGAGCCCTGCTGCTCGACGGTCTGCGTGACCTTGTCGCTCCACACCTTGCCGTGCGGCGACTTGCGATCCGCCTTGTTGTCGAACATGAACGGCTTCGGCATGGTGAACAGCGGCGGTGCGTCCGGGTTGTCGAAGAACCCGATCGCGCCGTCCGGCAACGCCCGCGCCGTCACGCCGGAGAGGTCGAGGGTGAAGCGGTACGTCGCGTCCTTCGGCGCCTTGGCGAGGACGATCTTCTCCTTCAGCGCCTCGCCCGTGACCTGGTAGACCACGTCCGCGCTGTCGAACGCGCCGGCGTAGGTGACGACGTTCTTCTCCACCTTCGGCTTGACGACCCTGGACGTGCCGTCGATGCCGAGCCCGATCCGCCTGCCGCCGGCCTCGAACCGGGCGAGCTTGTCCGTCGACTCACCGAACAGGCTCGCGAAAGCGCTGGTGTCGGTGGCGAACCGGTAGCCGTCGCGCGGCTTCTCCCTGACGGTCGTGTCGACGTTCGGACGCGGCGAGACCTCTGCCTCGATCTGGCCGTCCGACAGCTGGAACAACCGCACCGACGGCGTCCGCCGCTCGGTCAGCTCCCGCACCCGCTTCGGCGGCTCCTGTCTCGGTCTGGGCGCCGCCTCGGCTCTGCCGCCGAACCACCCGGCGATCGACTGCCACAGCCCCGAAAATCCCAGTTCAGGAAGGTGGCCTGGGCCGTTGATCCCCGGTCCGGCGGGGACGCCGACCAACGCGAGAACGGTCAGTGAGAACACGACCAGAAGTTTTTTGGGCAGGCTGAATCCACGCGGCGGCACCACGTAACCCCCAGGTCTCAGACGCCGCGGGCCGTCACCCCACAGTGATCGACAAGCCACGCGGCATCCACGCGGAGAGGGACGCTAATTGACGAACAAACCGCCGCACAGGGCCGAATGGAGGAATCGGCGCCGCCAACTCTCCCACCGCACCAGTGCGGTCAGGCTGGGCCAGTCGCCGTAACGATCAAGGGCGGATGAGCCGGCATGTAAGCCGGATCCTGTTCATGGGACTCGCGTCCCACTTGGCGGCCATCCATCTGGGCCTGCCGTTGCCGACAGGCTCTAGCGGCCTACCCGCGAGCATCGGACGGGCCGCCCTCGAACGCTCGCGCAGGCACTCACGTGCCCTCTTGGCCTTGCTCCGGGTGGGGTTTACCTAGCCGCCCCAGTCACCTGGGGCGCTGGTGGTCTCTTACACCACCGTTTCACCCTTACCTCGACAAGCGAGGCGGTCTGCTTTCTGTGGCACTGTCCCGAGGGTCGCCCCTGGTTGCCGTTAACAACCACCCTGCCCTGTGGAGTCCGGACTTTCCTCGACAGTCTCCTGCCGCGGCCGCCCTGCCGACTCATCCGCGCCCACCAGGATATCCCAGCGGCTGGAACTGGTTGTCCAGTGGTCCGGACGTTGGTTCACTCAGTCCATGACACGACGTCGCCACGTCGACTACGGCCGCGTGGCAGCCAGCCTGTGTTGCCTCCGCTGAGCGCTTGCCCCGTCCGCAACCTCAGGGAGCCCTTGTCATGTCCGATCTGCTGATCATCTCCGGCGCGCCGTCCCCCGCCGCGCCGACCGGCGTCGTCGTGTCGTTCGTGGAGGAGCACCTCCGCGCGGCCGGACACCGCGTGTCGGTGCTCCACGTGCGGTCGTTGCCCACGTTGTCGCTGCTCACCGAAGACCTGCGCGACCCGGAGATCGCCGGCGCGGTGAGCGGTGTGCTCTCCGCGGACGGCGTCGTGGTCGCCTCGCCCGTGTACCGCGCGGCCTACAGCGGCCTGGTCAAGGCGTTGCTGGACCTGCTGCCGAAGAAGGCGCTGCGCGGGCGCGCGGTGCTGCCCCTGGCGACGGGCGGCAACCAGGGCTTTCTCGTCGCGATGGACTACGCGTTGCACCCGCTGCTCGCGGCCAAGGGCGCCGACCAGGTGGTGCGCGGCGAGTTCGTGCTGGACCGGAACGTGGACTCACCCGGCGCGGCCGCGGCCCTGGAGGCGGCGGCCGACCGGTTCACGACGGCGCTGACGCCGCGGCTGCGCAAGGTCAGCTGAGGTGTGAGGTGTCGTTGACGAGCTTCACCGAGGCGTGCCCGTCCGGGTAGAACTCGGCGATCGACACACCGGTCAGGTCGAGGTGCATCCGGAAGAGGAACTGCGGCCCGACGTCGAGCGCCTGCCGCAGCAGCGTCTTGATCGGCGTGACGTGACTGACCAGCACCAGCGTCTTGCCGCCGTACCGGGCGATGATCTCGGTGCGCGCCTTCCGCACCCTGGCGTTGACCTCGTCGAAGCTCTCCCCGTCCGGCGGCCGGACACTCGTGTCGGCGAGCCACCGCCGGTGCACCTCGGGGTCCTGCTGCGCCGCCTCGGCGAACGTCAGCCCTTCCCACGTGCCGAAGTCGGTCTCGATGAGCCCCTGGTGCGTGACGACCTCGAGCCCCGTCGCGTCCCCGAGCTTCTGCGCGGTCTGCACGGCCCGCTGCAGCGGCGACGAGATGATCGCGGCGATGTCGTCCACTTCGGAGAGACGCTGGGCGGCCTTGGTGGCCTGCTCCAGCCCGAGCTCGGTCAGCGGGTGATCACCCCGTCCCGAATAGCGTCGCTCGATGGAGAGCTTGGTCTGCCCGTGCCGCAACAGGATCAGCCGCGTGGGCTCACCGACAGCCCCGCTCCAGTGCGGCTGCTTGTCCCCCTCAGCCTCGCCCTTGGTCTCCTCGTCCATCGCCTCGTTGGCGAGCCGGTCGGCCTGCCGGTTGCGCTCGCGGGGAATCCACTCGTAGCTGACGGCCCTGAACGTCCGCGCAAGAGCCTGAGCCTCACGCGCGAGCGGCTGCATCGAGGGGTGCTTGATCTTCCAGCGCCCGCTCATCTGCTCGACGACGAGCTTGGAGTCCATCCGCACGTCGACGGTCTCGGCGTTCAGCTCGCTGGCGGCCCTGAGCCCGGCGATCAGCCCCTGGTACTCGGCGACGTTGTTGGTGGCGACACCGATGGAACCCTTGCGCTCGGCCAGCGTCTCACCGCTGAGCTTGTCCCGGACGACCGCGCCGTACCCGGCCGGCCCGGGGTTGCCCCGCGACCCGCCGTCGGCCTCGACGATGACCTTCACGCGGCGATCGTAGCCCCGCGTTCAGGGGGCCCGGACGGGTCTGTATGATGATCCCATCAGTCTGGGTGGCGGAATGGCAGACGCGCTAGCTTGAGGTGCTAGTGCCCGAAAGGGCGTAGGGGTTCAAGTCCCCTCTCGGACACGTTCGCCAATGACAGGGCGGATGCTCACATCGAGCATCCGCCCTGTTGGCGCCGCAGACGGCCTCGTTGCTTTGTCGTACGACAACTCGGCCCCGAGTCTCACGGTGTCCGACCAGTGAGGCGTGCCCGCGGTAACTCGGTTGCAGCAGGCGCCGATGATGGGGCCATGCGCGCAACAGACGACGCCGGCGCCGAGCTCAACGCGGAGTTCGAGATCGAACCGGACGGCGACCATCTCGCGTTGGTCATGAAGAGTTCGGGCGGCAAGGTCAACGGAAGTCCTCACCCCCGCAACCACCAGTACAACCTCGCCCTGGAGCTACTGCTCCGCCGGCTTCGCGAGCGCGGTGCAGCGCTACAGAGCGGAGTCGTCGACTCCACCAAGGTCCAGGATCTGCCCGAGACGCAACGCACGATCGTCGAAGTGCCGGTCGTGCTGGCGACGGTGCGAGACGTGGAGGCGCTGCGCAAGAAACTGGGACGCGCACAGGGAAAGATCGGCAGGAACCCGGACGGTAACGCCACCAAGCAGATTCGGCTCAGGCTGCGGGTACCCGGATACGCCGCCGACGACGCCGACCGTCTGGCTGCGGACCTGGCGAAAGCGGCGAACCGCGGCAAGGCACCGGACGCGTCGGCTCTGCTGCGCTCGCTCATCGGAGATCCCATCGAGACGGTGACCGGCAGCGTGAACACCATCGTCGAGGTCAAGCAGAAGCAGGTACTGGTGACCACCGACCGATCGCCTCTGGGGCAGTGGGTCGACATCGCCGATGTCGAGGCCGGTCTGGAGAAGCTGCACGCGCAGGGGTCTGTGCTCGTGGCCGTCGACGAGCTCGGGCACCGTTCCTCGTTCGTCGGAGCTGTATTGGCGACCATTCCCGGCACAGTCGTCTCCCTCCGGCCAGCCATCGTCACCTTGCACGACCCGAAGTTCCCAGTGCGCATCCGGAAGTTCACTGTGCTCGACGGCAGCGCGCAGGTCACGACCCGCAAGGAGCAGAGGGAATTGCGCAGGTTGTTGCTCGGCGGTCGCACCGCCGCACCCTGTGACCTGTGCGGGCACGACTACCCAGGAGACTTCCTCGTCGCCGCCCACATCAAGAAGCGGTCGCTGTGCACCGACGACGAGCGCAACGACCTGACCAACGTGGCGATGCTCGCCTGCAAGTTCGGCTGCGACAGCCTGTTCGAATCCGGCCACATCACCGTGGACGACACCGGTCGCGTTCTCTCCTGGTTCGAGGACGGGCTCCGCGGCCGCCTGCGCGATCACCTGAACCAGCTGCACGGACGTCCCTGTGGAGCACACCGAACCAGCTCGCAGCCGTACTTCGCTTGGCACCGCGACAACGTCTACCGCGGATAGCGGACGAATCCCGCCCTGGAGGTTGCTACGTCGAGCGGCACCATCGTCCTACTCAGCTGCGGGACTGGTGTCACTCACCTTCGGTCCAGTACCTGTTTGCGCGTTCGATCGCCTGCTCCTTGGTCATCCGCATGACCTCGACTTCAGGGATACCGACCTGGCTGATGAGCAGGTGGACAAGTTGGGCAGGAATCGCCTCCGGCGGCGGTTCAATACCGCCACGAGACGGGATTACCCCGTCACGCACGCAAGACCAGAACTCAGCTTCGTCGACGTCGAGCTGGTCGCGCAGGATGTACTTCCACAAGCTCGGCCCGTATCCGTCGCGGTTGACAGGCCGTGAAACGCGAGTGCGCAGAATACGACCATCAGGCAGGTTGAGTTCGTATGTGACGTGATGGGAGACGGCGCGGCCGCGAGCGTCGCGTACCAACTCCCACCCTTCAACCTCGCAGAACTTGTTGTGGTCGCTTCGAGTGGGCTCAGGCCAGGTCACCGGTGATCAGCCCACCAGCCAAGCTTGAAGCTGCTCGTCCGTACTCAGCACGATCAATGCGACAATGCCCCAGTTCTCGCGGTGGTTGGGTGCATCGCGCAGGCGTGCTTGCCAATCCTCGGCGTACTCCCGAAGAGCATCGATCATCTCGGTGATTGCCTCGTCGAAGCTGTTGCCATCGGCCGACACAGGCAACCCGGGAATGAACACGGACCAGCCGCCGTTTTCCGGCACGACAGAAGCATGCGAGGGAACCACTGAACTCAGGAAATGCCGCATGCGATCACTGTCGACAACCACCGCCGTGTGGCGGTCCCGCCGCAGCGTCGCGACGCGCCCTTGCTCCGCCGCGTCGAGCAACGTCTTCAGATTGGCCCGGCCTTCGCTGTAGCTCTCAAAGTGCACGGCAGCGCTCATGATGCCCTCCCCAGATCGACCAACTGCGACAGGTGCTCCTCGACTGCGCAGCTGCCGTTGACCTTGACATCGAGTATGCATCGCTGGTTGACGTACGTCAAGTACGGCCAGTACGTGACGTACGTCCAACCCCTCGCCAGGAAGGCAGCTATCTGAGCCGGTCCTGCCTCGTCGAAGCATGGGCCTCCTTTGCTGGCCGGTTCAGCTCACATTGAGGCGTGTACTTAGCGAGCAAGTCCCCCCTCGGACACCAGCTTCATCCCTACCGACAGGGCGGACGCTCGCATCGAGCGTCCCGCCCTGTCGGCGTTGTGGACGATTTCCGTGTTCCACTTCTCGTGGAGTCTCTGCAGTGCTTCCGGCTCGCCGAACCTGGTCACCTTCCGGTCAGGGGCAGCGCTTCCACACGAGGTGGTAGACCGTGGCGAAGTAGGCGTCAGTCGAGTCCATCGCCATGTAGCTCGTCGTCTTCGGATCCGACGTGCCGACGCTGACCCGCAACTCGGTGTTGATGTTGAGATTCCCCGGCACGCCGCACGGCCGGTAGAAGGGTGTGTCGATGGTGTCCGTGGCCTGCCAGTTGTCGTCCAGCGGACCTTGCCAGGTGTGACTCTTGTTCGTCACCTGCGGCATGCCGGCGAAGTAGTAGGTCCCTCGCTGTGTGCCGGTAGCGCCGCGTTCGAGGTGGGCGAAGCCGCGGTAGTCGATCTGGCCTATGGCGAAGGTGAAGTCCTGCGGCACGTTCACCCGGAGGTTGAGTTGGCAGTTCTTCCGGTAGTCCGTCGGCCTGGTACCGGCACCGACCGCCGCGAGGTAGTCGCTGTAGAGCACGTGAAGGGTTGCGTTGTCCGGTGACGGGGCTACCGCGGCCGTGCCGGGGCGGCAGCCGGACCCGTTGACGGTGACCACCTCGACGGTGACCGCACCGGGCGGTGGGCTGTCCGCCGCTGGGAGGGCGACCGTGGACATCGCCATGACAACGGCGACCAGGGTGTTGATCATTGGACACACCTTCCGGCTCGTGCGGTGCGCAGCGGCGGAGAAGCTGGTGGATCAGTGCTGTCCAGGAGAAGCCTCACGTGACACTGGCGCCGGTGGTCGGCGGCCTGCCGGTTGTCGCTGAGTGGGCCGTCGAAGGTGCGGCACTTCCCGACAATCTCCGACTGGCCGCAGAAGCCGTTCGTGCCCAGGCGCGCGGATCCATTGATCGTCACCACCTCGGCGGCGATCCGAGCAGGAGGCACGGTGCCCGGCGTGATCGTGGTGGGCATCGCGAACGCGGTGATCGTCGTCGCACGCAACATGGTCCAGCCTTTCGGGCACCGCTGAGGCAGCAGTACTCGTACCCAACCCGATGGGGCCGATCGCGAACGTTTCAGCCGCCTTGCGATCAACTGACGATCCGCACGTTCGCACCCCTGCCTGACCGCTGCGGACGTGCTCAGCTCCGTGGTCGCGAACCTCTCCGGGTAGTTCGGCGGCACACGGCGGCAAGCATGGACGTGCGGAATCCCGCGATTCTCGGATCGACCTCCACAATCCGCGGGTCCAACGGCTTCAACGAATCTCACCGTCCACACTGGAGTGTGTAGATCATGTTCCAGCAACGGAGAAAATGCGCGCCACCGTGGCCACCATCGCGTCTCACCGACGGCCCCTCCGCTTTGTCGTGCTTCGGAACCTGATCAGAGGTAACCGAACAACGGCGGGAACACCAGCACCACTGTCCACGCCCACCCCGCGACCACCGGCAGATACGCGGTCTGCCAGCGTTCGAGCGTCGCAAACGGGGTGCGGCCGCGCGCGAGGCCCACCAGCAGCCACGCCGACACGGCCAGGTTGGCCAGCAGCAGGACGTTCTCGCCCAGTGCCGCCGCCTTGTTCGGGGTGGTGCCGAACTCGGTGATGCGGCCGGTGATCTCGAGCAGCACCAGGACGTCGATGGCCAGCGCGCTGATCACCAGGGCCAGTTGCAGCTTGTCGAAGAGGCCCGCTGGGGCCAGGGGGTCGCGGGCCGAGATCGAGTAGAGCAGCAGTGCCAGCACCACGGCCAGGAGGACGTCGAACAGGATCAAGGCCTCCCGCTCCACGTCGATGCCGCTGCCGGAGAAGCCGAACGCGACGAGGAAAGCCAGCAGCGCCACGGTGAACAGCGGCGTGAACAGTCTGGTGAGGACCGGGGCGATGTTCTCGACCACGCTCTGTTTGGCCTCGACGAGCCAGCCTGCCACGACGACTGCCGCCATCGCGCCGCACGGCACCAGCCAGCGCGCCACGAAGTTCTGCGGCGAGATTCCGATGGCTTCGAAGGTGCCGAACGTGAGGCCGGTCAGCACGCCGCCGCCGAGGGCGATGAGGACGTAGTAGACGAACCACTCGCCGGTGAACCGCACGAAGTCCATGCGGCGGCGGGACGAGCGCAGGTCGTCGGAGACGTAGGCCACGCCGACCACGAACCACAGTGCGATGACCAGGTGGATCGTGGTGAGCACCAGGGACTGGGACTCGTCGCCGAGCTGGTAGACGTTGGCTCCCACGGCGCCGAGTGCGAACAACCCCACCAGCGCGGCGATCACCGGGGGCGCCGTCTTCCTGCGCCACGCCAGGAAACCCGCCAGCCAGGGCAGCGCGAACAGGGCCAGGTTGGGGGCGTAGAACCCGCCGTCTCGTTCGAACCGCTGACCGAACAGCTCCGGCACCTTGATCGACACGGCCGCGCCGA
Source organism: Lentzea aerocolonigenes (assembly GCF_000974445.1). Taxonomy (GTDB): domain Bacteria; phylum Actinomycetota; class Actinomycetes; order Mycobacteriales; family Pseudonocardiaceae; genus Lentzea; species Lentzea aerocolonigenes. The sequence goes on along the minus strand of NZ_BBOJ01000024.1, from coordinate 101,409 downwards.
GCGCGCAGAGGACCATGACCAGCAGGTCGCGGCGGGACCGGGGAGACGTGCTATCGGGTTCACCGGTCAGGACGAGCTGTTTCCACAGCCGTTCCGAGTGTTCCCTGGCGAACTCGCGGGACAGGTCGTCCAGGCTGCCCATGCGTTTGACCGCGACCAGGAACGCCTCGTCGGTGTGCAGGCCCGCGGCGAGCAGTTCGTCGACGGAGCCGCGGAGGTGGTCTTCCAGCTCGTCGGCGTCGGCCTGCCGCAGTTCCGGGCGGCTCCGGACGTAGCGTCGCCACTCGGCGAACTGGGCTTCCAGATCCTCGGTCATGCGCGGGCCTCCGACGGGATCACGACGAACTGGTTGGAGTCGCGCCAGAGGCCCTTGAGCGTGTCGACCACGGTGTCCCACTGACGGCGCTGCTCGGCGAGCTCGGCCAGGCCGCCGGGAGTGACGCGGTAGTACTTGCGGCGGCGTTCCCCCGCCACCGCCTGCCAGTACGACTCCACGTGCCCGAGCCGCTCGAGCCTGTGCAGCAACGGGTACAGCAGCCCTTCCGTCCAGTCGAGCTCTCCCCCGGACAGCTCGTTGATCCGTTTGAGGATCGCGTAGCCGTAGCTGTCCTCATCGGCGAGGATGCCGAGCACCATCGGCGTGGCGGAGGCGGCGACGAGGTCTTTGGTGACCTTCATGAGACCCCTAAGTGCCTTATGCATAGAACTGCTAGGCATTGTACACCTGTCAGTGCCGTGTCAGCGCCGGCTCCTAACTTGCCGAGCAGATCAACACGAAGCTGGGAGTCCGATGATTCGCTTGGCCAGCACGGTTCTCACCGGTGTCGCCCTCGCGCCCTGATCACTCCGCCCGCCGGAGCGGCGACCTGCTACAACCTGATCAACCACAAGAGCGGCAAGGTCGCGTCGGTCGCCGGAGGTGGCAGCACGGCGAACGGCGCCAAGATCGTGCAGTGGACCGCGACGGGACGTGCGGAGCAGGGCTGGACGTTCGACGCCCGCGTCATCGACGCGTGATCTTTCCGGCGGTGGTCGAAGCCGAGTGGAAGCCGAAGAGAAGCGGCGACCGCGAAGCTCCCGGGCACCCGACCCAGAGAGGGATCACATGAGATCAACGTTCATCGCCGCAGCGGTGGCCGTCGGACTGGTCACGGGCACCACGACGGCCACGGCCGCCGTCGATCCGGAGCCGCCGGCGGTCATCCAGACGGGGACCAACGAGTTCCAGCACTTCTTCGTCAAGAACGGCAAGGTGATGCAGCGGGCCAAGTCGAGCACGGGTGCCTACCGGGACACCGCGGTGACCGGGTCGACCGGGTTCGCCCAGCTGCCGGTGGCCGTCGTCGATCACAGGGACGGTCACGTGTCCCTCGCCGCGGTCAAGAACAACGGCAAGGTCTACTTCACCAGCAAGACCACCCTCAACGGCACCTGGAAGGCGTTCCAGGACCTGGGTGGGAACATGCCGTCCGGTATCGACATGGTCGGCTACAACCACAACGACGCCGTCGGGATCTACGGGGTGTCCGGGGGACAGCTGTCGTATCGCGGGCAGGTCACCTTCGACGGCGCGTTCTCGCCGTGGGAGAACCTCGGTGGCAGCGAACTGAGCGGCCGTCCGACGCACAGCATCCCGTTCTCGATGGGCCGCGGCGCCCAGCTGGCGATTCGCCAGGGCGGCGGCGCGGTCGTGTACCAGCACTACGCGGACACTCCTGAGGGCAGCAGGTTCCTCAACCGGGGCGGCACCCTCACGGGCAACCGCGTGGAGAGCGCGGCGGACGCGCGGCTGGGCACCCGGCTGTTCGGCACGACGCCGGACGGTCAGGTCGTGACCAGCAGCTTCTACAGCCTCGAGTGGACTTCCCTGAACAGCCCGAAAACCAGCCTTCCTCCGGAAGCCATGTACGACGGGCGGCGGGACGGCTCGGACGTCGTGATCCGTGCCGTTGACGGGTACCTGTACCGCACCAGGCAGATCGGTTCGAGCCCCGAGTTCTCGCCCTGGGTGCGCGTGAGCGACAGCCGCTACGGCAGCGCGGCCACGCTCGTGTGGTACTGGGACGAGACGACGGGGATCTTGTTCACCGACCAGGCCGGCGCGACACACGTGTGCGGCTTCGACGCGCAGGGCAACGAGACGGGCTGCCAGGTGCTGCGCTGAGAAACGGGCCGGGGCTCGCGGCGAGCGAACGAGCCCCGGCCTGAAGGTCACGTCGTTTCCGGCACCGTCACGGGTCGCGGTGCGCTTCGGCGGCCGCGCACGACACCCACCGCCACCACCACTGCCGCGACGAGCAGGCTCAGCAGCAGCTGGGAACGGGCGTCCGCGTCGAACAGCATGCCCACGAGCAAGCCCACCATGCCGACGATCGTCACCCAGGTCAGGTACGGGTAGCCCCACATGCGCAACGTGAGCTGCCCGGGGGTCTGCTGTTCGAGCTGCCGCCGCATCCGCAGCTGGGACACGGCGATCGCCAGCCACACGAAGATCGCCACCGCGCCGGAGGAGTTCACCAGGAACAGGAACACCGTGTCCGGCGAGAGGTAGTTCAGCGCCACCGTCGCGAACCCGACGACGATGGACGCGAGGACCGCGGCGGTCGGCACTCCCCGGCGGCTGACCCGGCCGAGGGCCGCGGGGGCCTCGCCGCGCCTGGACAGCGAGAAGATCATCCGGGACGCGGTGAACAGGCCCGAGTTCAGGCAGGACAGCACCGACGTGAGCACCACGACGTCCATGACCACCGCGGCCGCGGGCAGGCCGAGGGTGTCGAGCACCGCCACGTACGGGCTCTTGGCGACGTTGGCGTCGTCCCACGGCAGCAGCGTGACGACCACGGCGATCGAGCCGATGTAGAAGACGAGGATGCGCCACACCACCGACTTCACCGCGGCGCGCACGGCCTGCACGGGGTTGGCCGACTCACCCGCCGCGACGGTGGCGATCTCCGCGCCGAAGAACGAGAAGACGACCACGAGCATCGCGGCGAAGACCGGACCGGAGCCCGACGGGAAGAAGCCGCCGTGGCCGGTGAGGTTCGACATGCCGGGTGAGGAGAAGCCCGGCAGCAGACCGCCGATGGCGAGCACGCCCAGCACGAGGAACACGGTGATCGCCGCGACCTTGATGCCGGCGAACCAGAACTCGAACTCGCCGAAGGACTTGACCGAGTAGAGGTTCGTCAGCGTCAGCGCGATCGTCAGCACGAGGGCCCACGTCCACTGCGGCACGCCCGGCACCCAGCGGTGCACGATGGCGGCGCCCGCGGTGGCCTCGATGCCGACCACGACGACCCAGAACCACCAGTACAGCCACCCGATCGCGAAACCCGCCCACGGACCGATCGCACGCTCGGCGTAGGCGGAGAAGCTGCCGGTGTCGGGGTTCGCCGCCGACATCTCTCCCAGCATCCGCATCACCAGCACGACGAGCAGGCCCGCGGCGGCGTAGGAGAGCAGCACACCGGGTCCGGCCTTGCCGATCGCGGCACCGCTGCCGACGAACAGCCCGGCGCCGATGACCCCGGCGATCGCGATCATGCTGAGGTGCCGCTTGCGCAATGAGGGTTGCAGGTCCTGCGACATCGGCCCTCCTTCCCTCGACGAGAGCGACTGACTGGCTGCGGATCAGTCTGGGAGCGCCACCACCGCGAGGAACAGTGGACAATCCGTCGAAGACATACGGCCCGACTATCCAGATCCGACAACGCGCGTCATCCCGATGACGACGCTGTTTCCGTCAGGTGACCGCGCAGCCGGCGGTGCGCGGCCATCCGCACCGGCGCGTTGGCGGCACCGACACCCGAATAGCCACCAACGCGTTGCGCGATCTCGAAGAACACGCGCGATCCGACCATCGGCGTGGAGAAGTGGAAGAACTCGCCACCGCTGTCATCCCGGTCGTACTGCAGGCCGAACTCCCGCAGGCTCGCGAGCAGCTCCGCGGACAGCGCCAGCCGCGCTTCGAGGTCGTCGTAGTAGTTGTCCGGAATGGACAGTGCCGAGCCGCCGCAGGCGCGGAACGCCTCAGCGGTGGCGAAGATGTCGTCCGTGGCGAAGGCGATGTGCTGCGGATCGGGCACGTGCGGCGCCCAGTCCCCACGCCGGAGCAGTGGGCGCGTGAGCACGACGTGGACGCCCGCGCGCACGAGAGAACGGCTGCGCACCAGACCGAACGGTGCCGCGTACTCTGTGTCGTCGTGTGGCCGCAAGCCCAGGACGGACCGGTAGAACAACGCCACCTCGTCGAACCGGTCGAACGGCTGCCCGAGTGCGACGTGGTCGATGCCGGTCAGTCCGATGCCGTCTTCCTCGGCTTCCCCGGTCGGGAGGAACACGGCCGGCCACGTGTCGTCGGGCGGGCAGAACGTCAGTGACAGTCCGTCCGGGTCGGCGACGGTGAACGTGCCGGAGTCCGAGGGCAGTTCCGGGGCCAGCAGGGCGGCGGCTCGGCGCGCGGAGGCCGACGGGTCCGCGCTTTCCAGGCCCAGCCCGCTGATCTCGCCGGGCGAGGTGCCGGTGGTGACCAGAAGTGTTGCCGCGCCTTGCCGCCACAGCCGGACCGGGCTGGTGCGGTGGTTCGCGTGACGGGTGAAACCCAGTGACGCCAAGGCGATCTCGGTGTCGGAGCTGTGCGCGGTCAGCTGGGCGAAGGCGATCGAGGCCAGTTCAGCGGCAGGCGGCACCACGTCGTCGCCGCAACGGTCCTGCAGGTCCAGCAGGGAGCGCATCGCGTCCACGGCCGTGCTGCCGGGATCGGCCTGGCGGTAGACGTCGTTGAAGACCTCCAGCGAGAGCGGGCCCTCGTAGCCGGTGCGCCGGACGAGGTTCGTGAAGCCCGGCAGGTCGAACGCGCCCTGGCCGGGGAACAGGCGGTGGTGCCTGCTCCACTGCAGCACGTCCATGTCCAGGTGTGGCGCGTCGGCGAGCTGGACGAAGAACAGCTTGTCCCCCGGCACTTCGGCGATGCCGCTCACGTCGGGGGTGCGCGACAGGACGTGGAAGCTGTCCAGGCACAACCCGAGCGCGGGGTGGTCAGCGGTGCGCACGATGCGCCAGGAGTGGTCCCAGGTGTTGACGTACCGGCCCCAGGCCAGTGCCTCGTAGGCGATGCGGAGGCCGTGCTGTGCAGCACGGCCCGCCAACGCGTGCAGTTGCTCGGCGGCGAGATCGTCGTCGCCGAGACCGTCGGGGGACACCGACGAGCAGACCAGGAGCAGGTCAGCGCCCAGGTCACGCATGAGCTCGAACTTGCGTTCCGCGCGGTGCAGGTTCGCGGCGAACACCGCCGCCGGGACGTCCTCGAAGTCGCGGAACGGCTGGTACAGCTCGATCGACAGACCGAGATCCGCGCACCGCGCCCGGATCTCCGAGGGCGACCACGGGCTCGCGACGAGGTCGTTCTCGAAGATCTCCACGCCGTCGAACCCGGCCCGTGCCGCGGCGGTGAGCTTCTCCTCCAGGGTTCCGGACAGGCAGACGGTGGCGAGTGAGCGCAAGGTGCTGCTTCTTCCTCGGTCAGGCGGACACGGTGGTGCGGAGGCGGTCGTACTCCTCGCGCGGCAGGGGTTCGGCGGTGCGGACGCCCAGGTCCTCCGTGCGCAGGCGGTAGGTCTCACGTGCGGAGAGCGCCGCGATCGCAGCGATGACGGCACAGCCGAACGTGAAGCTGCCGACGATCAGAGGCACGTTGGCTCCGGGAGGGGCGACGACGGCGTACAGCGTGGGCAGGAACGCGGTGATCGCGGTGCCGAGGTTCTGCGAGACCGCGAACCCGGTGACGCGGGTCCTCGCCGGGAAGAGCTCCTGGTAGAAGGACGGGAACACCGCGTTGTAGCCCTGGTAGACCATTCCCCACATGAGCATCGCGAGGATGAACGTGAGGACGGTGTCGCCCTCGCTGATCGCCCAGAGGTAGGCGTAGGACAACGCTCCCGAGCTCAGGGCGCCGACGACGATGCACGGCCTGCGCCCGATCCGGTCGGAAAGGCTGCCCACGAACGGGATGAGCGCCACGGCGACGGCGTTGCCGGCGACGGAGATCCACAGCAGGGTGGTGGTGCTCATACCCACGCCGTAGGCCTTGCTGGTGGCGTAGGTCGCGCCGAACACCGTCGTGGCCACCGGGACGACGTTCATCAACGCCATGCAGACGACCCGGAGCATGTCGGAGCCGTTCTCCCGCACCGCCAGCACGATCGGCGCCTTCGGGGTGGCGTCGTGCGCCTTCTCCTGCTGGAACACCGGTGTCTCGTCAACCCTGCGCCGGATCACGTAACCGGCGATCACCACCACGACGCTGAGCAGGAACGGGATCCGCCAGCCCCACGCCTCGAACGCGTCCTTCGGCAGGATCGCGGCCAACGGGAGGAACACCGCGGCGGCGAGAATCTGCCCTGCCTGCACGCCCTGGAGAGCGAAGCTCGCGTAGAAGCCGCGGCGGCCCGGCGGGGCGTGCTCGCCGATCATCGTGCTGGCGCCGGAGATCTCACCGCCGACGGCGAAGCCCTGGATCAGCCGCAGGACCACCAGCAGGGCCGGGGCGAGGACGCCGACGGAGGAGTACGTCGGCAGCAGCGCGACGAGGAACGTCGACAGGCCCATCATCAGCATGCACAGGATCAGCACGTTCTTGCGTCCGTGCCGATCACCCCAGTGGCCCAGCACGAAGGCACCGATCGGGCGGGCGACGTACCCGACGCCGAACGTGGCGAGCGAGGCGACGATGGCGACGGTCGGGTTGCCCTTCGGGAAGAAGATCGAGGGGAAGACCAGGGCCGCGGCCTGCGCGTAGATGAAGAAGTCGTAGTACTCCAGGGCGCTGCCGAACCATCCGCTCGCGGCGGCCGCGCGCGGTGCTCGCCGGGTGGCGAGCGAACTCGATGTTGGGGTGTCCACGGTCTTCTCCTTTGAAGCGCAGTGACATCAACAGAAGAGGGCTAATGTGCGCTATGCGCACAATTGTGTTTGATGCGCATGGGCACGGTAGGTCTACCCTCATTACCCAGTCAACTGTTTGCGTACAGGTAGTTGACCATGTATGCGCAGATGAACCCGCTTCCGGAGAGGAACGGAGCCGTCACAAAACAGTGAGTCCGCTTGACAGGTGTGCGCATCGTGCGCGTTAGTGCGTATAGCGACGAAGGGAAGTGGTGTGGTGAAGGCCGCCGCGTTGGTCAGTCCAGGGGTCGTCGAGATCATCGACGTCGAAGAGCCGCACTGCGGTGCGGACGAGGTGCTGGTGCGCATGCTCGCCGTCGGCCTGTGCGGGTCCGACCTCACGGTTCGCTCAGGCGCGAAGGCCGTGCCGTCGATGCCGTGGGTGCTCGGCCACGAGGGCGTCGGCGAGGTCGTCGCCGTGGGCGAGCGGGTACACGACCGCCACGTCGGGCAGCACGTGGCGATCGAACCCAACTACTGCTGCTTCGCGTGCCCGCCGTGCCGCACCGGGTTCACGTCCGCGTGCCCGAACCGCGTCGTCATCGGGCTCGGCACGCCAGGACTCCTCGCGGAACGCGTCGCCGTCCCCGCCGAGTTCGCCTTTCCCGCCGCCGCGCACGTCGCACTCCCCGACCTCGTGTGCGCGGAGCCGCTGACGGTCGCACGCGCCGCGATCCGCCGTTCAGGGATCGCACCGGGCGACTCGTGCCTCGTCGTCGGCACCGGTTCACAAGGCTTGTTCGTGTGCCTGACCCTGGTGGAAATGGGGATCACGCCACACGTGCTGGAGCCCCACGAGGGACGCAGAGACCTCGCCGTGTCACTGGGCGCGGTGGCCGCCGGAGAGACGTCCGCCGGGTTCCGGTTCATGTTCGAGACCTCCGGCGTACCGGAGGCCCTCGCCCCCGCGCTCGAACGGCTCGCGCCGGGAGCCACCGCCGTCCTGATCGGCCTCACCGCCCGGCCGCTCGGGGTGCTGATGTCCGAGTTCGTCTACCGCCAGCTCACCCTCGTCGGCTCGCTGATCTACGACCACCCGTCCGACTTCGCCGGCACCGTCGCCGCTCTGGAGGACGGCAAGATCGCGCCGTCCCGCGTGCTCGGCGCGGCGTTCGGGTTCGAGGAGACCGCGAAGGCGTTCGAGGCCGTCCGCTCGACGCCGGGCAAGTGCTGGATCGACCTCACCGCGTGATCAGGCCAGTCCCATCATGTCGGCCTCGATCATCCGGACCGTGCGCAGGATCGCGGGCACGTACTCCCGCTCGACCTCCTGCGGCGTCATCCTGCCCGCGTGCACGGAGACGTTGGCCGCCGCGATCACGGCGCCTGCCCGGTCGCGCACGGGGGCGGCCGCTCCGCGCAGACCGGCCTCCAGCTCGGCGTCCACGAGCGCCCAGCCCTGCTCGCGCGTCCTGTTGATCTCCTCGCGCAACGCGTCGACCGACCGCACCGTGCGGTCGGTCTTGCTCTCCAGGTGCAGGCGCGCCAGGTAGTCCTCGAGCCGTTGCTCCGGCAGGCCCGCCAGCAGCACGCGCCCCATCGACGTCGGGTAGGCATCGAACCGGGTGCCGATGTTGATGCGCACCGTCGCGACGCGCGAGCTCGGGATCAGCGCGACGTAGACGATCTCGTCCCCGTCGAGCACGGCCAGCGCAGCGGTCTCGTTGAGGTCACCGGCGAGCTTGCGCAGGTGCGGGCCCGCGATCTCCGGCAGCGACAGGCCGGACAGGTAGGCGTAGCCGAGCTCGAGCACGCGCGGGGTGAGCTGGAACTCCCGCCCTTCGGCGCGCACGTAGCCGAGGTCCGCGAGGGTGAGCAGCAGCCGTCGTGCGGTCGCCCGGTCCAGACCGGTCGCCCGTGCGACGTCCGCGAGCGACTGGGACGGACGCTCGGCGTTGAACGACCGCATCACGGACAACGCTCGCGCCACTGACTGGACGAAGTGCGGCTCTCGATCCTCGCCAGCCGGCCGCTCGTTTGTGCGCACAGCGCACGCTAACACGCCCACCGGCCCATTCCCTGCTCAGGCGGGTTCGGCGGTGGCCAGCTCGGGCGTGTGGAAGTCGAGCACGAAACAGCCGATCGCTCCGTGGGCGGTGCGTCCGAGCCAGACCGGGAACGCGCCGTCGCTCCAGCCCGGCACGATGATCAGGTCGGTCCTGGCGTCGGAAAGCCTGTGGTGGCGGGCCTCACCGGCGGAGACTGCCGTGATGGCGGCATCGTCGTAGGCCGTCGCACCGGTCTGGTCGACCAGTGCGAGCGTGGCGGTGTCGACCGGGTTGCCGAAGTACTCGCCGTCACCGAGGTCCAGCTCGTGGTCGCCGTCGCGCAACGCGAGGTGCCACGACGTGACCGGTGCGTCCGTGACGGTCACCCGGCACGCGGCCGTCGTCAGCTCGGTCCCGTTCTCCGTCAGCCCGAACACCTCCACGGGGTACTCGCCGGGTGGAACCGTCTCGGCCAGCGGCTTGGACTCGGCGTCGAACCAGTGGGGGTCGCCGACGAGCAGCTTGCCGCTGGGCAGCCGGATCGTGCCCGCGGGACTCCGCTTCACGGTCAGGACACGACCTTCCCGCGTGCGGAAGCGCGCGCCGTCCGTGACGGTCTTCTCGATGTGGTGCGGACGCAACGGTTGCGGTGGGCGCCACGGGAACGTGGCGGGAACCTCGTCGGGGCCGGAGCGGGTGGTCACCGGGCCGGTCAGTCCCGCCAGGGCGGGCCAGCCACCGACCTGGGGAACCGCGACGTCGTCCGGCGGCCGCACCGGTTCGGGCCAGTCCTCGCGCGAGGTCTGGAACGTGCTCCCGTCGGGAAGCTCCGCCGACACCTCGAAATTTTCGATCTCCGCCGTCGCGGTGCGGTGGACGCGGGTCCGCACGGTCGGCCTCTCGCCGGCGAACTCCGGCGTGTCCTTTCCCTCGTAGCGCCAGCCGCGTACCTCGAACAGCCGCACCCGCCCGTCCGGCCACCGGCGGTAGGCGACACCGCGGTAGCGGCGACCGGCCGAGTCGACGTGCCACACCTCGGCGTGGTGAGCCGTCCAGCACACCTCGACCACCGCCCGCGCCACCCCGCCGACGAGCAGGACCGCGGCGTACTGACCGCCCGCGGCGTCCTGAGCACGGGCAACCGCCTCGGACATCGGCAGGACCGGGGCACGCGTGGCGGCGTCCCAGCCCGCGCAGTACACGACCTCGACCGGCTCGGCCGTCGGGCCGGGCGCGGGCACCGTCGGCAACGACTGCTCGTTGATCGGGTCGGGCAGCCGTTCGTCGCGGAACCTCAGCAGCCCGGCGGCGGCCAGCGACACGACGGCGACGCCGGACAGGAGCAGGGTTCTCCGGTTCATTCGCCGCGGGACGACTTGAGCGCCGCGAGGACGGCCAGCGTGCGCCCGACGCCGAGGACGGGCCCTGCCGGAAGCGCGAACCCGAGCCAGTACGCCACCTCGAACGGGAGCAGCGCGAGCGACAGCTTCGTCCCGGCCCTGCGGCGGCGCCACAGCAGGCCGCCGGCGATCACCTCGGCGCCGCAGACGGCCGCGAACCCGGCGAGCAGCGGCACGGTCGTGGGGACGCCGACCTTCTCGAACGGACCGTGCCCGTACGTCGGGAATCCCACGAACTGCCAGACTTCGCCGGTCCGCGCGAGGTGCACGGCGCCGTACACCGCGGGCAGGCCGAACCCGAGTCCGGACAGGACCGAGAGGCCCGCCGCGATCCTCAGCGCCGTCTTCCCGGCGTTCACACCGGCCTCCTCACCGGCACAGCACGGGATCCGCGCAGTGCTCGACCTTCCCGCCGACGATTGTCGCCAGCACCCCGACGTCCGGCAACGAGACGGCGGTCGTGGGATTCTCCGCCAGAACGACGAGGTCCGCGTACTTGCCGGGAACCAGGCTGCCCTTCACGTCCTCCTCGAACGTGCCGTACGCGGCGTCGACGGTGAACATCCGCAGCGCCTGGTCGACCGTCAGTCGCTGGGTCACCGCCTGGTGCACCGCCTCCAGGGGAGAGCCGTGGGGCAGGTCGGTGGCGTGGGAACCCAGTCCCAGCACCAGCCACGGCATGTCTGAGCTCCCGATGGCGCGGACACCGCTGTCGACGAGGTCGCGCCACCGGGCGATCCACTTCGGATCTCCCCGCGCCACCAGTTCGGAGAATCCCTGTTCTGTCACGGAAGCGCCGACCAGACCGGGCTGGATGGAAGCGATCATGCCCAGTTCGCGCATCCTGGCGAGCTGGTCGTCACGCAGCTGGACGACGTGCTCCACGCGGTGGCGGGCGTCCGGGTCGGGGTGGGCGGCCAACGCCCTGGCGATCGAGGTCAGGTACTGGTCGTGAGCCCGCGCGCTGACCGCGTGCGCGCTCACCTGCCAGCCGTTGCGGTGAGCGGCCAGGACGAACGTGTCGAGCTCGACCTGGTCCCAGTGGAAGTCGGTGCCCCAGTCGTGGTCGAGGAACAACTTCACGCCCGCCACTCGCAGGTGCGAGCTGTAGGTGTAACGCGGCTCGTGGTCGAGGAACCAGGTGAACTTGTCGTCGGTGAAGTTGAGCGGCAGGTAGGCGTTGACGCGGACGCGGAGTGCGCCGGAGGCGTCGAGCTCCCGCAGGCGGTTGAGCCGCGGCATGTCGACGAACTGTTCGTTGATGCTGGTCCAGCCGCGCCGCAGGGCGGCCTCGACGGCCTGTTCGGGGCTGAGGCCGACCAGCTGGCCGTCGCCGATCCAGTGCGCGTGCGAGTCGATGAATCCCGGCAGCACGGTCCGGCCGCCCAGGTCCACGAGGCGGGTCACCCGGTCGGCGAGCGGCAGGACTTCCTCGTCGTCGCCGACCGCGGTGATCCGATCCCTGCTGGTCGCGATCGCCTGCGCGTGCGGCCTGGTCTGGTCCATCGTGAGCACGACACCGTTGTGGTAGATCACGGCCGGTGCGGTCCGGCTCGTCAGCAGCACCGGCACGTGCGGCAGCGCCAGACACCCCAGGAGGGTGAGAGCCAGCGTGGCGGTGCGGCGCCTGGACGGCCGTGCGGCCATCGTCCAATGGTGACACTCTCAGCGCATGTTCCGGACCATCGTCGCGGGGCTCCTGCTGGTGCTCCCGGTGAGCGGCTGCGCGCACACGCCTCCCGCGATCACGTGGACCGACTGCGACCGGCGGCCCGCGCTCGCGGAGCACCTGGACGTCGGCTGCGGCACCCTGGCCGTGCCGCTCGACCACAACACCACCGGGAAAACCATCTCCCTCAAACTCGTCCGCGTCCGCCACCGCGAGCAGACCGGCCGGATCGGGTCGCTGGTTCTCAACCCGGGTGGACCAGGGGTCGCGGGGATCGAGTTCGCCACGTCGTTCGCGGCGAGGGCCTCAGAAGGCCTGCTGAAGAGGTTCGACGTCATCGGCTTCGACCCGCGCGGCGTCGGCGAGTCCGCGCCCGTCCGCTGCACCAGCGACCCCGACCTGGACCGCCTGATCGACTTCAACGGCGACATGCGCACCCCTGCCGGCCGCGCGGAGGCCGAGCGCGACAGCCGCCGGACCGCCTTCTCCTGCAAGGAGAAACTGGGCGACTCCGCGCAGTTCTTCAACACCGAGGCCACCGCGCGCGACGTGGATGCGATCCGGGACGCGGTCGGCGACGCGAAGCTCACCTACGCGGGTTTCTCCTATGGCGCCAAGCTCGGCGCGACCTACGCCCACCTGTTCCCGGACAAGGTGCGCGCGCTCGTCCTCGATGCCCCGTCGTTCCCGCTCGTCGACGACAACTCCACCGCGGAACGGCAGCTGCGCGGGTTCGAGGAGGCCTTCGACGGGTTCGCCAAGGACTGCGCGGCACGGCCGTCCTGCGCGGAACTCGGTGACCTGCGCGCCCTGCTCACAGGGGTGCTCGCCCAGGCCGCAACCACGCCTCTCACCCACGAGAACCCGGCCGACCACCGCCGCACGAAGGGCGGAACCGTGCTGTTCGGCGTCATGTCCGCGCTCTACGACAGCGCCCGGTGGCAGCCGCTCGAGGACGCTCTGCGCCTGGCTCGTCGAGGAGACGGCACCGGGTTCTTCGACCTGGCGGACGCCGGCAGCGGGCGGCACGACGGCACGTTCCCCAACGCCGCCGACGCGTCGTTCGTGATCGGGTGCAACGACGGCACCGCGGTGCTGACGGACGAGCAGATCGCGACCGCGGCGGCGCGGTGGAGCAAGGACTTCCCGTTGTTCGGCGGGTATCAGGCGCGAGGGCTGTTCGGCTGCCGGTTCTGGGACGTGCCGCGCCACCCGCTGGCACGTCCGGCCGCGGCCACCGCCTCACCGGTGCTGGTGATCGGTGGTCTGCACGACCCCGCGACGCCGTACCAGGGCGCCGTCGACCTCACCGCCGCCCTCGGCAACGGTGTCCTGCTCACCTGGGAGGGCGAAGGACACACGGCCTACCTGCGTTCGGAGTGCGTCAACGAGGTCGTCGACCGCTACCTGGTGGATCTGGCGGTGCCGGAACGCGGACGCCGTTGCCAGGCCTGACCGTCACCTCCGCGGGCGCCGCCCCTGCGGGAAGAACCCCTCGTCGTCACGCTCCCGCGCCTCGGCCATCCGCTGCCGCGCGAGCGAGAACGCCTCGTCGGCGTCCACCAGGCAGGCGCCGAGCAGGGTCCGCGCCTGCTCCCTGACGCGCTGCTGATCGGGATGGCCGGGCATCCATTGCTCAGGTTCGCCGACGACCAGCTCCCACCGGTCGCCGTCCAGCCGCCGCGCACCAGGGGGAGGACCTCCCAGCCGTTCGACGTGACCGGCGGACAGCACCTGGCACCACATGACGTCCGGCACGACGAAGTCGGCCAGGTTCCCGACCTCCGCCGGCAGCTCGGCCGACAGCAGGTCACGCGCGTCCGGCACCGCGGACACGCCCGCCCACGCCAGCCTGTCGGCGTGGGTGAGCACCACGTCGCGTTGCGCGCGCAGGTGGGCCACCACGTCCCCGGACGCCGTGAGGGTCGCGCCGGGGGTGAGGTGGCCGAAGCCTCCGGTCACCGCGCCTGCCCGCACCCACGTCGCGAAGTCGCTCGCCACCACCGCCGTGGGCGCGCCGGACGACACCGCCGCGGCCACCGCTTCCGCTGTGGCGGGCACCTCCGCCGACAGCACCACTGCCAGCGCATCGGGGCCCGTCCACTCGTGGACCAGGCCCGCGAGCCAGACGGGCGGTGTCCGCGGTGCCTCGCCGAAGGGCTTGGCCAGCGGTGCGCGCAGCCACGCCCGTGCCGATGGAGCCAGCGCCTGGATCGTCTCGTAGCGCTCGCCGATGCGCGTGGGCACGGCGAGCACCGCGTCCTCCACACCTGCCTCGCGCAGCCGTCCGATGACCACGTCCGGCGCATGCCGCAGGTCGGCGGCGCCGGGGTCGATCATCAGCAGGTGGCCGCCGGGGACGGCGAACGCGGGCGACACGAACTTCGCGCCCAGCCCCGTGAGGTCCCCGGCGAACTGCTCCACCGCGGTTCGTGCGGCAGGAGAGTCCGAACGGATCTCGACGAGAACCGTGTCCGCCGACCCGAACTCCGCCCTGGCTTCCTGCCGCACGACGATCGCCACGTGCCGATCCTGCCCTACACCGGGACCGGCACGGGGACGGGAATCGGGATCGGCACGGGAATCGGGAACCCCTCCTCGAACTTCTGCCGCCACACCTTGCTGCGCACCCGCTCCGGGGTCTTGTCCTTCTCCTCGAAGTAGATGTGGCCCGCCGGGTTCTCCAGACCCCAGACGTAGATCGTCTTACCGCCGGTCAGGAAGTCCCAGAAGCCCTCGCTGACGTGGTACGTGTCCGCCCAGTCCATCAGCTCCCGGCCGCGGTCGAAGTGCACGTTGTCGTACCAGAAAGCGAGGTACTGGTAGTGCCCGAGCTGGGCGTCGACCTCGGTCGTGGTCGCCGGGCCGCGCCAGCGCTTGACCTCGTAGATGTTGCGTTCCTCGGTCACGATGTCGATGCGGAAGGTGTCCATGTAGTTGTCCGGCGGGCCGACCTCCCAGTCGACCTTCTCGCTGATCGTCGTGCTGAAACCCTTGTTGTCCCAGAGGTTGTCCCACCAGCTCTGCCGCCGCACGTTCAGCTCGTGGATCGTGAACGCCTGCGAGGCCCGTTCCGGCTGACGGCCGTGCCACAGCGCGTCCAGGCAGCTGTAGTCCGCGTCGAGGCAGTCCTCCGGGACGTAGCCCCTGGTGCGGTACACGTGGTTCTGGAAGCACTTGTCGTGCCTGGTGATCGCGTTGGTCGACGGCGGGCAGTTGGGCGTCAGGCCCGCCAGGATCGCCGCCACCGCGCGGAACAACGCGTCGGTGATCGCCCACTCGCCGAGCGGGTCGGTGAAGTTCACCGGGTCGTTGTTGCCGTAGACGTAGGCGCTCACCGGGTTGGCCTGCCCCGCCTTCGTCGCCACGGGGTCGCGGCTGAGGAACCGGCCGGTGCCGGTCTCGTAGAACCTCGCCCGCAGGTACACGGCCTGCCCGAGCGCGAGCTCACCCCGGTAGCCGAACTTCGGCTTGTCCGGGTTGGACGTGTCCGCGTCCTCACCCTTCTGCGGTGCGCCGAAGACGTCGTAGCCGTCGGCCTGCACCCAGTCGTGCGTCTGTCCTGTTCGGACGGACGAGCCGTACGCGTCGCGGGAGAACGTGGCCGACTTGTGCCGGGTGTCCGCGAACACGCGGCCGTAGCCGTAGACGAAGTCCGCTTCCCCGTTCCCGCTGTCCTCCTGCCGGCCGTCCTCGCGCTGGGACAGCACCTGCGGCACCGGGTCGCCCACGCTCCACCGGTACCGGGACGTGCGCTGATGCTTGCCGCTGTCGTCCTGGTCGCCCTCGGACTGCGTGAGCGCGACCAGGAGGCCGTCACCGTTGTAGGTCGCCTGCGTGCGCTCGGTCTTGTGGTGCCGCGTCGTCGCGGACGCCACCAGCAGACCGAAACCGTTGTAGGTCAACGTGGTCCGCTCACCGCGGTCGGACTTCTCGCCCGCCCGGCTCTCCAGCAGCCTGCCCACGGAGTCGTAGGAGTAGTCGGTGTGCCGGTCGCCGGTCTCGGCCGCGGTCAGCTGGTCGGCCGCGTCGTAGGTGAGCTTCGTGGTGGTCTTGCCGCGCACGACGCTGGTGCGGTTGCCCGCCGGGTCGTAGGTGGCCCGCAACGGCTCGACGTGCTTGCCGCCCACCGAAAGCAGCTGCCCGGCAGGGTCGTAGCGGTACTCGCGCACGGGGTTGCCCTCGGCGTCGAGGTCGTGGCCCCTGCCCTCGGTCTCCGTGAGCACGCGGCCGTCGGCGTCCCTGGTGAACGCGGTCATCCGCGCCGAACTGCCGGGCCCCGACTCCTCGTACCGCGTCAGCAGGCCGCCGGTGTAGGCGTACTTCCGCGCCCACTTGCCCGGCAGGTCCTCCGCGACCAGCCTGCCGTCCGCGTCGAGCGCGTACTTCGCCTCGCCCGCCTTCGGGTCCTTCAACCCGACGAGCCTGCTGTTGCGGTCGAACCGGTAGTCGATCTTCAACCCGTCCGGGTACTGCACCGCGGTCCTGCGGCCGGCGGCGTCGTAGGACGAGGTGAACTTCGCGCCGTCGGGCTCGGTGACGGTGGTCAGCCGCCCGGCCGCGTCGTAGCCGTACTCGTGCTTGCCGGTGCCGTCGGTCATGGACGTGCGGCGTGCGGCCGCGTCGTAGCCGAAGGACACCACCGAACCGTCGCCCGCGCTGCGCTTGACCAGCTCACCGACGGCGTCGTACTCCATGCGCAGCACCTTGCCGTCCGGTTCGGTGACCGCGACGAGGTTGCCGGACGCGTCGTACTCGCGTTTCGCGGTGCGTCCCAGCGGATCCGTCGACGAGGTCTGCCTGCCCGCCGAGTCGTAGGCGAACTTCGTGGTCGCACCCTTCGGATCCGTCAACGACGTCAGGTTTCCGGCCGGGTCGTAGCCGTAGCCGGTGCGGCCGCCGTTGGGGTCGACCGCGGCGATCATCTGCCCGGCGGCGTCGTACTCGGTGCGCCGCACCGCACCGGTGGCGCTCGTCGTGGTGATCAGGTCACCCCGTGCGGAGTACTCGTACTTCGTCACGCCGCCCCGCGGGCCGGTGACGGTCAGAACCCGTCCGTCGGCGTCGTAGGTGAAGCGGGTCACCAGTCCCGCGGGCGTGGTCTGCGCGACCCTGCGCCCGTCGGCGTCGTAGGTGTTGCGCGTGACACCGCCCTCGGGGTCGAGGGTCTCGGTCAGACGTCCGGCCGCGTCGTACCGGTACTCGGTCCTGTTGCCGAGCGGGTCGATCACGGCCGTCAGCCGACCGGCGGCGTCGTACTCGTACTTCGTCACCGCGCCCAGCGGGTCCGTCCGCGACGTCACGTGCCCGGCGGCGTCGTAGCCGGTCCGCCACACCGCCCCGGTCGGGTCCGTGCGGCTGGTCTCGCGGTTGCGGGCGTCGTAGGTGTACCGCGTCGTGCGTCCCGCGGCGTCGGTGGTGGAGACGACGTTGCCGCGGTCGTCGTAGCCGGTCACCACGGTGCCGGCGGGCTCGGCGCGTTCGGACTGCCTGCCGTCGGCGTCGTAGGAGTAGCGCACCACCGCACCGGTGGGCGCGGTCGAGGTGCTGAGCCGGCCGAACTGGTCGTAGCCGTACTTGCTCACCGCACCGGCCGGATCGGTGCTCGTCGCGACGTTGCCGTCACCGTCGTAGGTGAAGGTGCTCTTGCGCCCCAACGGGTCTGTGGTGGCGATGCGCTGACCTGCGCCGTCGTAGGCGTGGGCCGTGACGCCGCCGGCGGGATCGGTCGTGTCCTGCAGCAGCCCGGATCCGCTGTACCGGTTGCGCGTGACCTTGCCGGACGGGGTCACCTGCGCGGTGATCCGGCCGGCGACGTCGTACTCCACTGTGGACACCCGGCCCTGCGGCGACGTCGTGGTGGTGCGCCGTCCGGCGGCGTCGTACCCGAACTTCGTGGCCTGTCCGAGGCCGTCGGTGACCGAGGTGAGCCGGCGTCCGGCGTCGTAGCCGAACGTGGTCTTGCCGCCCGCGGGGTCCACGGTCTCGGTGATCAGCCCGTCCACGACGGTGTTCCTGGTCGTGGCGCCGTTGGGGTCGGTCACCGCGGACGGCACCCGGCTCTCGCCCGCGTACTCGTACCGCGTGGTGCCCTGCCCCGCGTCGGTCGCGCTGGTGAGCCGGTCGCGGTCGTCGTAGGAGAACGACGTCGTGATCTCCCCTGTCGTGCGCCGCACGACGTTGCCGCGTCCGTCGTAGCCGAGCTGCACCTTCGCCCCGCCGCGCGCGACCACCTCGACGAGCCTGCCGTTGTCGTCGAACGACTGGCTCACCGACTTGCCGGCCGGGTCGGTGGCCTTCACCAACCGGCCGGCGTTGGAGTGCTGGTAGACGGCACGGGCACCGTTGCCGGTGCTGGAGACCGTCGTGATGGCGTTCGGGTCGTCGTAGGCGAGGTCGATTCCTCCCCCTGCCACGAAGTCCTGGTGCCGCACGCGATCCCGCTCGTCGTAGACGTTCGCGACGACGCGTCGGCCCTCGGCGTCGAACACGGCCGAAAGACGTCCGGCCGGCGTGTACTCGTACCGCGCCACCGCACCTTCCGGTGACGTCGCGGCGGCGAGCCTGCCCTCCGGCGAGTAGTCGTACTTCACCGCCCGTCCGTCACCGGACTCGACCTTCGTCAGGCGGCCCGCGTCGTAGGTGAAGGTCAGCCGCTCGCCACCGGAGTGCGCGACCGACGTCAGCCTGCCCTCCCCGTCGCGGCCCAGCGACGTCCGTTCGCCCTCGGCCGCGACCTCCTGCAGCTTGCCGGAGGTGTCGAACGTCCAACTGCCGCCCCGGTTGTCCCGCAACGAGAAACGGCCGTCGGGCTCGCGCCGCAGATCCGCGTCGAGGTCCTGCGGCCGCCGGAAACCACCACCGTCGCCGGGCACGAACGTGAGCACCCGCCCGTCGTCCCCGTGGTACGCGACCGATCCGTCGTCCCCCAGCACGAGATGTGCGCTGTAGGTGGTGCTCCAGCCCGCGCCGAGAGCACGGTCCGAGCGGTCGAGCGAGTTGTAGGTGCGGGCCAGCGCGAGCGGCCCGAAGCGCAGGTCGACCGACGTGCGCGTGACGTTGCCGGTGGCGGTGTTGACCCCGTCGCCCGCCATGCCGAAGCTCGGCTGGGCGCCGAACAGCTCGGCCACGGGTCTGTCGATCGCGGCCGCCGCGGCCGCCGAGAAGGGCGCGCTGGACAGCACCAGCACACCCGTGAGCAAGACAGCACAAGTAGCCCTCATCGGGCTCCCCCGATTCCCCCAGGTGCGGACGCGCAGAGGTCCGCACAACTGCCGCTCGGCTCCATCCCCATTTCGCCGGAAGCGGTCCTGCCACTCGAACGTAGCGCCGCTCGCCGTGCGCGCAATAGGGCATTCGGCCCACGCGAAGAGGGGCCGTCGCGGTGACGGCCCCTCTTCGCGTTCGGTTGGAATCAGTAGTTCGTCAGCTGGAAGTCCGCGACGCCGCTGGTCTGGTTGACCCAGGAGCCGTACGGGCCGCCTTCTTTCACGGTCAGCGAACCGTTGTCCTGCAGAACACCGATGCGTCCGGCCTTGGCGTCGACCTCGATGGCCTTGGCGGCGCTGAGCTGGTTGATCCAGCCCGCGTAGAGGGTGCCCTGCTTCACCGTGGCGAGACCGTCGTTGAACACGACGCCGATGTAGTCACCGGAGAGGTCGAAGTCCTTGACGTTGCTGGTCTGCTCGACCCACGACCCGTAGAGGCCGCCGTCCTTGACGGTGAGCGAACCGTTGGTGCGCAGGGCACCGATGCGGTCGCCGTTCGCGGAGATCTCCAGGTCGGCGACGTCACCGAGCTGCGTCGTCCAGGACTCGTACAGGTTGCCCTTCTTCACGTACGCGGTGCCGTCGTTGCTGACCACGCCCAGGTAGTCGCCGGAGAGCTCGACTTCCTTGGCGTTGCCCATCTGCTCGACCCAGGTGCCCTGCGGGCCGCCTTCCTTCACCGCGACGGTGCCGTCGGTGCGCACGATGCCGACGCGGCCCTTCGACGACTCCAGCGAGAAGTCCTTCACGCCGCCAGCCTGGTTGTACCAGGTCTCGTAGAGGTTGCCCTGCTTGACGAACAGGTCACCGGACGCCGTCAGGACACCGATCATGTCACCGTCCACTTCGGACTTCACCACACCGCCGCCGTACTCGTTGAGCCAGCCGTCGTAGAGGTTGCCCTCCTTGACGTGCACCGAGGAGTCGTTGAAGCGGACGCCGATGCGGGACTTGATCGGGCGGACCGCGCTCACGCCGGCGGGGCTGACGAACGCCGAGATGGTCTGGCCGGCCACCGACTGGCCGACGCGGCCGCCGCCGATGGCGTACTGGACGGTCGAGTTCATGGCGCTGGTGCCGCCGAAGTTGCCGTTGATGGTGCGGATGGTGCCGTTGGAGTTGACCGCGTCGACGAGGGCGACGTGGTCGGCCCGGCCGGCGCCGTAGTAGTTGAAGACCACGGCGTCGCCGACCTGCGGGACGTAGGACGAGTCGTTGTGCAGCGTGCCGTTCTGCTCGCCGTAGAGGTAGAAGCTCCCGGCCGCGGGGCTGAGGCGGTCGACCTTGAGGTCGCGGTTGCCCCACACCCATCTCGCGAAGTCCGCGCACCAGAAGTGCTGGAGCCGGCAGCTGTCCATGAAGCCCGTTCCGCCGAGGCTGTTCGTGCTGCAGGTCGTCTTGCCGAGGTTCGCGGCGGCCAGGTCGCGGACGTCGGTGCGGGTGTCGGCACTGGCCGGGATGATGCCGAGCAGGGCCAGGGCGGAGGCGGCGAGAACGGCGGTGACGGTGCGCTTGGACATGGTGATCTCCTTGAAGCTCAGGGCGAAGGGGGTCAGCGGGTGCACTTGATGGAGCTCTCGGCGACGGGGAGAGAGCCGCCGTTGAAGTAGGCGAGGGCCTTCTTGTAGGAGGCGCAGCGGTTCAGCGACTCGGTCGGGTCGAGGTCGTACGAGTAACCGATCGCACGGCCGACGCCGCCCATGTCGTAGGCGTCCGCGGAGGCGTTGATGTTGCGGGCGACGGTCCAGTACCAGCGGGCGATCTTGGCGCTCCACTCGACCTTCGCGGCGTCCTCCGGGTGGCTCAGGAAGTCGTGGCCGAGGTAGCCGCCCGCCGCGCGGTAGTTGAAGTCACCGGTCAGCTGGACGAAGCCGCGTCCTTTGTAGACGGCGCCGTTGCCGGCCTCACCGGCGTTGTAGCGGAACCCGCTCTCGTGCTTGAGGGTCGCGAGGAACGCCGCCTTGCGCGTCGGCGAGGTGATGCCCGCCGCCTGCATCTCCGCGTTCAGGTCCGTCAGACCGGCCGCGACGGTGTCGGTGGCGTAAGCGGAACCGTAGATGTTGACGATGTCCTGCTGCGAGACGTGCCGCCCGCCCTGGTTTCCGACCGCCGCGGCCAGCCGGAAGCTCTGCGCGCCGCCGTACTGGTTGACCCACGAGCCGTAGAGGCCGCCCGCCTTGACCGTCACCGTGCCGCCGGTGGTCAGCACGCCGATCCGGTCACCGGCGATCTGCAGGTCCGCCACGTCCGAGATCTGGTTGACCCACGTCGCGTAGAGGTTGCCCTCCTTGACCGTGGCGAGGCCGTCGTTCGTGACCACACCGATCATGGAGCCGGACAGTTCGAGCTTCTTCACGTTGGCGATCTGCTCGACCCAGTTCGACCAGAGACTGGTCTCCTTCACCGCGACGGTGCCGTCGGTGCGCAGGACACCCACCCGGTCTGCGGAGAGCTCGAGGTCGGCGACGTTACCCATCTGATCGACCCACGAGGAGTACAGAGTGCCCTCTTTGACGGTCGCGACGCCGTTGTCGAGCACGACGCCCACGCGGTTCCCGGACAGCTCGAGGTCCTTCACGCCGCCGGCCTGCTCGACCCAAGTGGCGTTGAGGTCACCTTCCTTGACCGCGACCGTGGAGTCCTGGCGCAGGACGCCGATCCGGCTCCCGGTGAGGCGGAAGTCCTTGACGTTCTGGGCCTGTTCCGTCCAGCTCTCCCACAGGTTGCCCTGCTTGACGAAGAGCTTGTGGTCGGTCGTGAGGACACCGATGCGGTCACCGGCGATGTCGAACTTCTCGACCCCGCCTCCCATCTCCTCGACCCAACTGGCGTAGAGATTGCCCTCCTTGACCTCGAGGGCACCGTTGCTCAGCACACCGAGACGGTGGTTGCCGGACGGGAGCTCGCCGGCGGACACGGTGGCCTGCATCGCGGTGAGCGCGATTCCGGTGACGAGAGTGGCCGCGGTGAGTCGGGCGAGAACGTTCTTGATCGTGGACATCATCGGCTCCTTGCCGGAATTGCTCGGGAGAGTTTTTCGGGGGTTTTTCTTTTTCACGCGGAGGGCGCGGCGAGACCGATCTGCTGAGCACCGGAGGCCTGGTCGGCGAAAGAGCCCTGCGCGCTTTTCACGGCCGCGGTGCCGTCGGTGAACAGCACCGCGACGCGGGTGCTCGTGAGCTCCAGGTCCGCGACGTTCGACGCCTGCTGCGACCAGGCGCCGAACAGACCGTCCTTGACCAGGGCGTCACCGCCGTCCGACACGACGCCGATGCGGTCGCCGGACAGCTCCAGGTCCCTGATGCCGCTCGCCTGCTCCACGAACGCACCGGCCCCGTCCTTGACCGCGGCGGTGGCGTCGGTGCGGATGACGCCGACACGGGTGCCGGTGAGCTCCAGGTCCTTGACGCCGGACGCCTGCTGGGTCCAGGCCGCGAAGAGATCGCCCTGCTTGACGTGCGCTTCACCGTTTTTGGTGACCACGCCGATCCGGTTGTTGGTCACCTCGAAGTCGGTGACGTCGGCGGATTGCTCGACGAACGCGCCGTGGAGGCCTTCCTTGACGACCAGCGTGCCGTCGGTGCGCAGGACCGCGATGCGGTTGCTCGACAGGCGGAAGTCCTTGACGTTCCGGGCCTGCTCGGTCCACGTGGCGCCGAGCGACCCCTCCTTGACGTGCAGGGTGCCGTCGGTGTTCAGAGCGCCGATGAGGTTGCCTGCGACCTCGAACTTCTGCACGTCACCCTGCAGCGTGGTCCAGGAGGAGAAGAGGCTGCCTTCCTTGGCCGACAGCGTGCCGTTCTGGAGGATGGCGATCCGCTCGGCGCCGGCTGGGAGCTCACCGGCGTTGGCGGCCATCTGGCTGCCGGCCAATGCGATTCCGGTGATGAGCGAGGCTGCGATTACGCGACCGAGAACGTTCTTCATTTCCCCCACCAGGTTTCTCTCATCGGCTTGTTCCTTGCGATGGGAGAAGCTTGGCGGGGGTGGCTGAAAGAAAGCTCAAGCGGCTTCTAAAAGCCGCTCACCTGGGGTTTGAGCGGGTTCTAAAACTTTTCCAAAACCTCGCTCAGACGGTCACGTACGACTCTGGTCCGTTTGTGGTCAGGCCCCAGCACCCGCTCGCTGGTGGCCAGGACCGACTCCAACAGCCGGATCGCCTGTTCCAGGTCACCGGTCGAGGCACGAGCAGATGCAAAGTTCATCGCTGACACCAGCGTGTCTGGATGTTCCGGTCCGAGCACCCGATTCTGGACTTCCAGGACCGCCTCGAGCAGACGAGCAGCTCGACCCGTTTGACCGCCATCCGCGTACGCACAGGCCAAGTTGTTCCTCGCGAATAACGTCTCCGGGTGGTCTGCCCCCAACACTCGCTCGTAGTCACCAAGATTGGTCTCGTACAGCTCAATCGCCTGGACTTGATCACCAGACGCTTGGTAGGCGTGTGCCAGGTTGTTCCTCGACCGCAGCGTCTGCGGATGATCAGGTCCCAACACCCTCTCCCGATCAGCACGCACCGACTGCATCAGCGGAATCGCCTCGGTCCAGCCGCCTTTCTCCCCGTAGCAGCTTGCGAGGTTGCCCCTCTGGTTCAGAGTTTCCGGGTGATCAGCGCCCAGCAGTCTCTCGGTGTCAGCGAGGGTCAACTCCAACAAGGGGATCGCCCGATCCAGATCGCCCACCGCCTTGTAGGCGTATGCCAGGTTGTTCCGCATGATCAGCGTGGCCTGGTCCTCAGAGCCACAGAGACGTTCGTAGCCGCTGAGGGCACGGATCTTGTAGCTGATGGACGTCGCGACATCCCCTTGGTTCTCGACGAAGCGGGCCAACTCGTTGAGAGTCCAACAAGCCTCAAGGGAATCATCGTCCGAACTCGTGTTGGCGAAGATCGCCCGGATGTGCGGCAGAACCAATCGGAAGGCAGGCCACGCCGCAGGATCGCGAGCGTCAAGTTCCTTCAGCACCTCTGCGAGACAGACCCAAGCTGCATCACGGGAGGCGGCCACGTCCTCCGGCAGCCGATGACGATCATCGGGGTCGGGCGTGCGTGAGACGGCCTGGATCAGGCGGTGCACCGAGATCGTGTCCACGCCGAGCGTGATCATGCTGTGCGCCGCCAGCCTGCCCAGCGCCTCCGTCAGATCCGGCTCCTCGAACTGCAACGCCAGGAAAGCACGGGGAATCCCGTCCGGTGCGTACCAGGCCAAGTGCCGCAGCAGCCGGCCCGCCAGAGGGGTGTCCGCGAGGCGGTCCAACGTCACGTGCCAGACCCGCGCCATCGTGCGCTGGGCGTCGCCACCCTCGGCCGTCGCGGTGAACATCCGAGCGGGATACCGCTTCAGCAGCTCCAGGTAGTCACCAGGGGTGATGTGAGCCTGACCGATGTAGGCCGCAGCCTGCTCGACGGCCAACGGCAACCAGCCCAGCTCCTCACACAGTTCCGAAGCACCGGTCAGGTCCGCGGAAGGCCAGTCCAGCCGCACGATCTTGGACAGCAGTTCCTCGGCCTGCTGCGGCGACAACACGTCCAACGACACGGTCGTCACGCCGCGCCAGCCTGTGCCCTGCCTGCTGGTGATCAGGACCGCGCCGGAGCGGACGCGTTCGAGCAGGCCTGCCACGTCGCCCGGCGTGGTGAGGTTGTCGAGCACCAGCAGCCAGCCGTCGTGCGTCGCCAGCCACTGCACGGCGAGCTCGGTGCGTTGCTCCAGCGGGAGGTCTGCGGCGTGAGGGGCGAACGTCGTCACCATGTCGGCGAGGCCGGTGTCGATCGCGGTCGGTGAGTCGGCGGTGATCCACCAGACCACGCTGTAGCGCTGAGCGTGCAGGCGGACGAACTCGGAGGAGAGCGTGCTCTTGCCGACGCCGCCCAGGCCGTGCACCGCCACTACCGCAGCGCGGCCCGACTGCGCCAGGGCGTCATCGAGGCGCTGCAGTTCGGTGGACCTGCCGACGAACTGCTCGGTGCTGGCGGGGAACCTGCTCAAGGCGGGCGACACCTGAACCGAAGCCACGTCCGGGACCGCTGCTCCGCCCAAGACCAGGTCGCCCTGCACCACGCCGACCGCGGTCGCGCCGGTCACGCTGCCGGCGAACGAGGCCCTCGGCGTGGCCGGCGTGGCTAGGCCTGGGGCCGCGCCGGCGAGGGAGGGTCCGGTGGGTGTTCGACGTGGACGCCGGTGGTCGGGCCCGAGCCGGAGCCGCCGGTGACGTTGCCGGTGAAGACGATTCCGCCGTGGGTCGCGGTCGGAGTGCTGGAGCCGCTCTGGCGCAACGCCACGATCAATGCCACGACGGCGACGAGCAGGCTCGCGATTCCGGCGATCCAGCTCAGGGCTTCCAGGGCCGGACGGGCCGGGTGGTTCGCGTCGGACAAGACGACCGGGACGCCGAACCGCAGCAACGCCCACACGGCGCCACCGCAGACGATGGCGCCACCGCAGACCCACCACGCGCGATTCTTACCGGCTGTCACGACGGGATGATCGCAGAGTTGCGTCGGCCGTTACGAAATCAGAGACCTGACTCCGTGGTGCGGACCAGGATCGCGCCGCACTCCTCGCACCGCACGACCTCGTCCGCCGCCGCTTCCTTGAGCTTCGACACGGCGCTGCGGTCCAGCTCGATCCGGCACGCGCCGCAGCGGCGGGACTGGATGAGGGCCGCGCCGATGCCGCGCTGCTCACGCTGACGGTCGTAGAGCTTCAGCAGGTCGTCCGGGAAACCCTTGGCCATGACCGCGCGGTCGGCCGTGCGCTTGGTCTCGGTCGACTCCAGGTCGGCGAGGGCCGCGTCACGGCGGCCGGTCGCGCCTTCCAGGGTCTCGCGGGCCTTGTCCAGCTCGACGCGGGCGAAGGAGGCGTCGGCCTCGACGGCCTCACGGCGTTCCATGAGCTCGAGGAGGTCGTCCTCCAGGACGCCCTGGCGGCGCTGGAGCGTCGCGAGCTCGTGCTCCAGGTCGGTGAGCTGCTTGGCGCCGACCGAGCCCGACTGCATCAGCTTGCGGTCGCGGTCCTCGCGGGCGCGAACCTGGTCGATCTCGGTCTCCTGGCGCTTCACGTCGCGGTCGAGGTCACCGAGCGTCGTCTCGACGGCCACCAGCGCGTCCTGCTTCGTGCGCACCTGCTGCTCGGCGGCCGCGATCTCCGCGATCTCCGGCAGCGTGCGGCGACGGTGCGTGACACGCGCCAGTTCGGCGTCGACCTCGGCGAGGTCGAGCAGCCTGCGCTGCACTGCGGGATCGGCTTTCACGCATGTCCTCCTGCTGCTGAACTCGCCGCGCCGACGGTCCACGGATCGGTCCGGCGGGTGGAGACGAGTACGTCGACCCTACCGCCGAACGCCTCCCGCAGGATCTCCGCCGCCTGCTCGCACCACGGCCACTCGCTGGCCCAGTGCGCCACGTCGACCAACGCGGGGCCACCGGACTCGACGTGCTCGCTCGCCGGGTGGTGCCGCAGGTCGGCCGTCACGTACGCGTCGACCCCGGCGCTCTTCACCAGGCCGAGGAAGCTGTCGCCCGCGCCGCCGCACACCGCGACCCGCCTGACCAGGCGTTCCGGGTCGCCCGCCGCCCGCACGCCCTGCACGGTCGCGGGCAACGCGTCGGCCACGCGCTGGGCGAAGACCTTCAGCGGTTCGGCCTCCGCCAGCTCGCCGATGCGGCCGGTGCCGGTCTCACCCGACGGCTCCGCCGGTTCGAGTGGTCCGGTGACGTGCAGACCGATGGCCTTCGCGAGGGCGTCCGACACGCCGGGGAGCGCGCTGTCCGCGTTGGTGTGCGCGCAGTACAGGGCGGCACCGTTGCGGATCAGCTTGTGCACCAACGCACCCTTGGGGTCGTCGGCGGGAACCCCGTTGACACCGCGGAGAAGCAGCGGGTGGTGCGCGAGCACGAGCTGCGCGCCCACCTCGACCGCCTCGTCCACAGTGGACGACGTCGGGTCGACGCACACCAGGACCCTCGTGACCTCTTCCCGCGGATCACCGCAGACCAGGCCCACCGCGTCCCACTGCTCGGCGGTCTTCGGCGGATACGCGGCCTCCAGCACCGCGATCACGTCGGCGAGCTTCACGCGAGTTCCTCCATCACTACCCGCAGCGCGTCCACGAACACCGCGAACTCCTCCGGCGGCCGGATCGCGACGCGCAGGTACGTGTCGTCGAGTCCGGGGAACGTGTCGCAGCGCCGCACCGCGATCCCCTTGTCCCGCAACGCTTCTCGCGTACCCCTCGGCGCCCTGACCAGCAGGAACGGCCCGTTCGGGGGTACGACGACGAGGTCTTGGAGCTGCTCCAACGCGTACGCCGCGTGGGTGACGCCTGCCAGCGCGAACCGCTTCGAGGCCTCCAACGCCTCCGGCTCGCAGCAGGCGGTGATCGCTTCCAGCGTCAGGCTGCCGACGGGCCAGTGCGGACGGCCGTGCGCGAGCCGTCCGAGAGTTTCGGGATCGCCGAGGAGGTAGCCAGCGCGCAGCCCCGCGAGGCCCCAGGTCTTGGTGAGGCTGCGCAGCACCAGCACGTCCGGGTCGTGCGCGAGCGACTCCGGTTCGCCCGGCACGGCGTCCATGAACGCCTCGTCGACGACCAGGCGGCCGGGCAGGGTCTTGAGCTTCGCGGCCTCGTGCAGCACCGACGTGGGGTTGGTCGGGTTGCCGATGACGGTGAGGTCGGCGTCGGACCGCACATCGCCCAGCCGGAAGTCGCCGCTGAGCAGCACGTGTTCCACCGGAATTCCGGCGTCGCGGAAAGCCACCTCGGGTTCGGTGAAGCCGGGGTGGACGATCGCGGCACGGCGCGGCGAGAGCTTCGGCAGCAGCGCGAAGCCCTCAGCGGCACCGTTGAGCAGCAGAACCTCGTCAGGCGAGCGCCCGTGGCGGCGTGCGACGGCCTCACGCGCGCGCTCTTCAGCCTGCTTCGAGGGGTACCGCCCGAGTCCGTCGAGCGCCGCGGCCAGCCGGTCGCGCAGCCAACCGGGCGGGTGCGGCACCCGCACGTTGACGGCGAAGTCGGCGAGGCCTGGTGCGGCGTCGACGTCACCGTGGTGGCGCAGGTCTGGGCTGGTCATCGCCGAGATACTAGGCGACCAGCTCAGAGCACCGCGTCACTGCATGTAGCGGCGGAGCTCGGTGAGGTGGCTGATCAGCTCGTCCAGCTGGAACGCGTCGAGCTGCGCCGACTCACCGGGCGGGGTGCGGAAGCAGACGCGACCCTTCTCGTTGAGGTACACCTCGAACGCACGACGGCGCCCGAGGGCGTCGGTGCACCCGATGATCTCCCGTTGCGGGGGCACGTCGGTACCTGTCTGCATGGGCGGCCTCCATGTCGTTTGTCCGTACATCTTGCGACAGCGGTTGAGCGTTACCGTGTGGCGCGTGAAGGTCGCCTTTGTCTGCACCGGCAACATCTGCCGGTCCCCCATGGCCGCGCTCGTGTTCCGCGAATGGCTGTCGCGGGAAGGATTGTCGTCTTTCGTCACCGTGTCCAGCGCGGGGACCGGTGGGTGGCACGTCGGCGACCCCGCCGATCCCCGCGCGCTGAAGACGTTGGCGGACAACGGATACCCCACGGACCACGTCGCCGCCCAGGTCTCCGAGCTGCACTTGGACGCCGATCTGCTGGTGGCCCTCGACACCGGCCACGCCCGCTCGTTGCGCCGGATGGCCGATCCCGACCGCGTCCGGTTGCTCCGTTCGTTCGACCCGGACGCCGACGACGTGGACGTGCCGGACCCGTACTACGGCGACGACACGGGGTTCACCGACGTGCTGGTCATGATCGAAGCGGCGATGCCGGGGCTGATCGCGTGGGTGCGCGAGCAGCTGTGAGGACGAACTTCTTCAGGAAGCCGTGACCTTTCACCCGCGGACATCTGTGATCCGGCGCACAACGCCGAGGGTCTCACTACCGCCTCGCCGAGCGGCACGTTCCAGTGGCTCCAGACGGTCGCGGGCACGCTTGCTGTTGAGCTGGCCGACGAGGTCCAACGACTTCGTCGCCACCCGTACGCCCTCGTCGACGTCGCCACTGCGGAGGTGACACGTCGCCAGTTCGGCGAGGTCGAACGAACTCGCGAGCGCGAAGCCGTCGCCTCGCTGACGCAAGCTCCGACGAAGCGCCGCGACGGCCTTGTCCCACGCACCCAGCTCGCCCCAGGTCACACCGACTGCGGCGAGGAGCTCCGACTCGTCGAAGAACGTCAACCAGTCGGGCAGCTCGCCCTCCGCGTGGAAGTTCTCCACGGCCAGCGACAGCGACCGCTCAGCCGACTCGCGGTTGCCCATGACCGCATGGCAACGCGCCTCCCGCACTTCGAGCAAGGCGCACAGCCTCGGTGACCTCGACGCCAGGGCCACGGGATAGCCGAACTGGAACAGCCTCAACGCCGCGTCGGGTGGCCCGTGGTACTGCTCCATCCGACCCGCGCAGTAGAACAGCATCGCCTGCAACGGCAGGTTCTTGGTCTCCTGCGTCAGCTCCAGCGCGGCGAGCAGGTGATTCCGCGCCTGGTCAAGACGCCGCATGTCGAAAGCCGCGCTCGACGCTCGCCTGTGCAGCAAGGCCACCGCCTCGAACAACGCAGGCCTGGTGGTGTCCCGCATCGAAGCATGGAGCAGGCGCCGCGCCCACCGCAGCTGCCCTTCGACAGCCGCCAGCACCAGCCCGCCACCGAACCGCGACTCCAGCACCGTCAGATCCCGCAGCACGCGGTTGAGGATCTCGACGTCACCCGGCCCCACCCGGGAAGGCACCGGCGTTGCTTCGTGTTCGTGCCCTTCTCGCGCCGGCCTGCCGAACACCGGTTGACCGACCACGGTCTCGGCCGCATGAGCGAGGAACGAGGCGCGCTTGGCACATTCGTCCCGCTCCGACGAATGGTGAGTCACGTCGTACTCCAGCCCCAGATAGCCGCGCGGGATGCCCAGGCTGAGCGCGATGCGTTCGAGGAGCTCGTACGCCATGACCTGGCGACCACCGATGATCTCGGAAATCTCGGACTGGTTCTGGCTCGTGATCAGCGCTATCTCTCGTTGAGCGACACCGTCCTCGACGAGCAGCCGGAAGACCGTCCCGATGTCGCGGCAGGCCAACGCGTCACGCATCTCGGGACGGTCCCAGTAGGCCTTGAACCTGTCCATCGCCTCGAAGGTACTGCCGGGCACCGACACGGGCCCGGCTCATCGGCCAAGGTGATCGGCCGGACCGATGAGCGCGATCGCCGGACGGTCGTTCCGGCTGGTCGAGCGTGCCAGGATGATCGTCATGGATCTCACCGGCTGGACCTGGCTGAACGAGCCGCAGAAGTGGTCGACCGACCCTCTGACCGTGCACGCCGACCCGTCGTCGGACTTCTGGCGCCTCACCGGCAACGGCGTGATCCGCGACAACGGCCACCTGTTCGGGGTGTCGCTGACCGGCGACTTCACCATCACGGCGACCTTCAGCGGCGAGTACGCGGCGCAGTACGACCACGCCGGCGTCGGACTGCTGGTCGACGGCGAGAACTGGATCAAGGCCGGGATCGAGGTGTTCGACGGGAAGCAGCAGGCCAGCACGGTCGTGACGCGTGGGTTCTCGGACTGGAACCTGGCGTTGGTGGAGCCGTTCGAGCGGTTCACGGTGTCGGCGGAGCGCAAGGGTGACGCGGTGTGGGTGCGGTACGGGGTGGACGGCGAGCAGCCGGTTCACGTGCTGCGGAAGGCCTACTTCCCGCCCGGGGTGGAGGCCAAGGTCGGGGTGATGGCGGCCAGCCCTGAGGGTGAGGGGTTCGTTACCCGGTTCCACGAGGTCCAGCTCACGCAACTACCGTGAAGACGTGCGGTTCAAGTTCCTCCTCAAGCCGGGTTGGCTCGCTCTGACCCTGGCCGTCTGGGTGTTCGCGGGTGCCTGCATCTACTTCCTGTCGCCGTGGCAGTTCGGCCGCAACGACGAGCGTCAGGCGCAGAACTCCGCCATCACCAAGTCGCTGAAGAGCGACCCCGTGCCGTTCGGCGCCCAGCACGACGAGTGGCAGAAGGTCGAGCTCAAGGGCCGTTACGTCCCCGAGCTGGAAGCCCTCGCCCGACTCCGCACGGTCCAGGGCGAGGCCGCGTTCGAGGTCATCACGCCGTTCAGGACGACCACCGGCCACACCGTCCTCGTCGACCGCGGGTACGTCAGGCCCGTCAACGGCATCAAGCCGCCGAACTTCGACGCACCGCCCACCGGCGAGGTCACGCTCGTCGGGCTTGCCAGGCCCAACGAGTCGAACGAGCAGCCCGCGTTCGAGCAGGACGGCCGGAAACAGATCTACTCGATCAACAACAAGGCCGTGGGCAACGACATCGAGCCCGGCTACTACCAGCTGATCGAGAACCAGCCGGGTGCGCTCGACGTGCTGCCGCTGCCCCGGATCGAGTCCGGGCCGTTCTTCTCCTACGCGCTGCAGTGGATCGCGTTCGGGGTCATGGCGGTCGGCGGCTGGCTGTACTTCACCATCCGCGAGGCGCGGCCGGGCGGCGTGCTCTACGAGGGCCGCACGAAGAAGAAGTCGATCGCCGAGCTACTTGCGGAAGAGGGCGATGAAGGCGCTGACGACGCCGGCGCCGAAGCCGACGACTCGGGACAGCTCCACGGCTCGCGTCACGTGACCTGAGTCCGGGTTGCGGCCGTGGCCCATCACCGGGCGCTCTTCGACGCCGTGCGAGTAGACGGTGCGGCCGCCCAGCCTGATCTCCAGCGCTCCGGCGAACGCCGCTTCGACCTGGCCCGCGTTGGGTGACGGGTGGGCTGAGGCGTCGCGGCGCCACGTTTCCAGCGCCTGCGTTGCCGATCCGCCCACCACGGGGGCGCCGCCGACGGTCAGCAGCGCGGCCAGCCTGGAAGGCAGCAGGTTGAGCAGGTCGTCGAGGCGTGCGGAGGCCCAGCCGAAACGCTGGTAGCGCGGGGACTTGTGGCCGACCATCGCGTCCAGCGTGTTGGCCGCGCGGTAGCCCAGCAGGCCCGGAACGCCGGCGACGGCGCCCCAGAACAACGGTGCCACGACGGCGTCCGACGTGTTCTCCGCCACGGATTCAACGGTCGCCCGCGCCAGGCCCAACGTGTCCAACCGAGACGGGTCACGGCCGCACAGGGAAGGCAGACGGTCCCGCGCGGCGTCGAGGTCGCCCTCCGCCAGTTCACGGCCCATCGACGTGCCCTCGACGGCCAGCGAACGACCGCCGAGCACCGCCCACGTCGCCACGCCCGTGGCCAGCGCCTGGGTCAGCCAGTGGCGGCGGGCCACGCGTTCCACGGCCACGCCGAGTGCCACGGTGCCGCCGACCAGGACGGCCGAGTACGCGACGCCGGCGGCCTGGGAGTCCGCGTACACGCGCTTCTCCAGGGCCGCGGCGGAGCTTCCGAATGCCGCTACCGGGTGAAATCGGCGTGGATCACCGAACACCGCGTCCGCGGCCACGCCCAGCAACAACCCCAACGCGCGCCCCGCGCCCACGGCATCCTCCCCAGCTCGCTGTGGGCACGGTAGCGCCGCACCACAACACCGCGCGCATTAGGGTGGCCGGTCGTGGAGCACAAGCGGCTGAAGCTGTACGCCTATCTGGACGCGCGCGATCACCAGCGCACGTACCTGGCGATCATGCGGCTGTTCACCTCCACGCTGCTGGCCGACCTGTCCGCGGGCGAGGTGGCCGGAGCGCTGGCGGGTCAGGAAAGAGAAGGCCGCGTAGAGCCCGGCGAGAGCCGCATCGAGAACGTCATCAACCGACTCAAGCAGCTGGTCGAGTGGGGCAACCTCGTCCAGGGGCGCAGGGAGGTCGTGGCGGCCAGCATCGCCGAGTTCCAGCACGGCAGCGTCCGGTACCAGGTGTCGAAGCTCGCCGTCCGCGTCCAGCGCGACGTCGACGAGCTGCTCCGGGTCCCCGAAGGCGCCCGCGAGGTGTCCAGGGAGCTCCTCCCCGCCATTGAACGCGGCCTCAACGAGCTGGGCGGATCCCTCTCCGTGGCCCTGCTCAACGAGGGCGACAAGACCAAGGAACTCCTCGCCGAACGCGTCACGACCCTGTTCCTGCAGCACGCCGAGCTCGCCGCGACCGTGCGCGACTTCTACGCCTATCTCGGCCAGGTCGTGACGCGGAACCACCTGGCGCCGGACGAGATCGCGGGCTTCCGGAACCTGCTGGTCGAGTACATCCAGCGGGTCGTCGAGGACGTCCTGAAGTACACGCCCCCGATCGCCGAAGCCCTGGCCCGCCTCACCAAGGCCCGCTCCGAACTGCTCAGGCTGCTCAGCACCGACCTCGGCGCCAGCGTCGAACGCGCCCGCGGCCGCACCCCCGAGGACTGGCAGGAGCTCACGGACTGGTTCGTCGACAGGCCCGGCCGCCCGAGCCAGGTCACGGCGCTGCGCGAGGCCACGGCCCGCGCGATCGGCAGCCTCCTGGCCAGCGTCAAGCGAGCGACCTCCGGCGGCGGCCTGCTGCCCGGACGGCGCGCCGAGCTGCTGAAGCTCGCGAGCTGGTTCGACAACTCGACGCGTGAACAAGCCCACGAGATCTACGCGGCCGCGTTCGGCCTCTACAGCGCCCGCCACCTCTCCCCCGCGCCGGAACACGACTCGGACAACGAGCGCACCCCGTGGCGCGACGGACCGGTCTGCGACGTGACGGTTTCAGTGCGGACCCGAGGCGACCGAGGCGCGCGTGGACGGCCGTCGCGGATCCTCGACGACCCGATGACCGAGCAGTCGCTGCTCGCGGAGGCCAGGGAGGCCGACGAGATCCGCGCACGACACGTCGCGGAACTGACGAAGGCCGCCGGAAACCTGGAGAACACCACGCTGACGCACGGCGCGTTGGAGGTCTTCTGCGAGCTGCTGACGCTCGCGATGGCCCAGCGCGACTCGCCGCAGGACAGCGGATCGGCCAGCGATCCCGTGCGCGGCCTCAAACTCGAGATCGCCCACGGCACCACGACGCAGATCCGCTCCGCCGCCGGGACGCTCACGCTGCACGACGCGACGGTGGCGCTGAAGCAATGAACCACTTGGACAACCTCTCCGACATCGACGCCGCCAACGTGGTGCGGTGCGCCCGAACGTTGCTGCGCAGGCCAATGCTCCGCAGCGACGGCCCCGACGGCGAGCTGCTCAGCCTCGTCTACCGGCACCGCGCGACCCTCCAGGACCTGTTCGCGGGCCTGCTCGGCTACCGGCTCGTCGTCGAACGACGGTTCGCGCGCCTCTACAAGTCCGGCCCCGGCCACGACGACACCCGCGGCGTGCTCAGCATGTCCCCGCGCGGCTACGCGTACCTGGCGCTCACGCTCGCGGTCCTCACGGGCATCGGCCGCCAGACGCTGCTGTCCCGCCTGGTCGCCGACATCCGTTCCGCCGCAGTGGAAGCAGGCATCGACGCACCGGACGACGTCACCGAACGACGCGCGCTCACGGCCGCGCTGCGCCACCTCGTTTCCCTTGGCGTGCTGCAGGAAACCGAGGGTTCGGTCGCGCAGGACATGATCCCGCAGGAAGCGCTGATCACGATCGACACCGACCTGCTGGGCCAGCTCGTGACGGGCCCGGTCGGTGAGGCCCAGGACCCAGCTCACCTCGTCGAACTGGCTGCCCGCCCCGGTCCGCGCGGCGTCGAGCACGCCGTGCGGCGCAAGCTCGTCGAGACGCCGCTGGTGCTCTACGCGGATCTGCCGGACGACCAGGCGGAGTGGCTGCGCCGCAACCAGCGCAAGGAAACCGCGTTGCTGGAGCAGGCTTTCGGCCTCTACACCGAGTGCCGCGTCGAGGGCGTGCTCGCCGCCGACCCCGAGGACTTCCTGACCGACCTGTCGTTCCCCGGCGTCTCGACGGTCGCCCGCATCGCGCTTCTCGCGCTCCCCGATCTGGTCGAGGGCGACGAGGAAGACCCGCCCGCACGGCACGTCGTGACCACCGAACGCATCGGCGAGGTCTGCGCCGCGCTGGTCGAGGACTACCCCGCCGCGTGGTCGAAGCAGTTCACCGACGACCTCGACCGGCTGGTCGCCGAGGTGACGGAGTTGTTGCGCCGCATGGGTCTGGCCGTCCCGACCGACGAAGGCTGGTCCATCAGCGCGGCCGCGCACCGCTGGTTGCCGTCCCCCGACGGCGATCCCGAACGAGAACAACCGGAACCCGTTGTCGTGCCCGAAGTGCCGAGCTGGTCCCTGTTCGACGAGGAGAACGTGTCATGAGCAGGTGGCGGCTGCACCGCGGCGGCGTGGTCAACATCTGGCAGTACACCGAGCAGACGTTCGACTTCTCCGGTGGCCGCGCGATCTTCCAGGGCACCAACGGTTCCGGCAAGTCCCGCACGCTGGAGCTGCTGCTGCCGCTGTGCCTCGACGGCGACCTGCGCCAGCTCGGCTCCAAGGGCTTCGACACGGTCAGCATCCGGCGCCTCATGCTGGACGACTACGACGGCGGCCCGAACCGCATCGGCTACGCGTGGGTCGAGCTGATCCGCGAGGCCGCCGACCACTCGGGCAACGAGTACCTGACGTGCGGTCTCGGCGTGAAGGCCTCCAAGACCTCGCAGGCCATCACGGACTCGTGGCGCTTCGTCACGCCCATGCGCGTCGGCACGGAACTCCAGCTCGCCGGTCCGGAACGCGTCCCGCACGGCCCCGCACAGCTGCGCGACCTCATCGGCGCGGACTGCATGTTCGAGGAGCCCGCGTTCCGCGCGAAGATCGCCGAGAGCGTCTACGGCGTGCCCGCGGCCCGGTACGGCGACCTGCTGCACCTCCAGCGGACGCTGCGCAACCCGGACGTCGGCCTGAAGGTGCTGGAGGGGCAGCTCGAACAGATCCTGAGCGACGCCCTGCCGCCGCTGGACCAGACGATGGTCGAGCAGCTCGCGACGTCGTTCGACGACCTGGAGTCGATCCGCGAGAACATCGTGCGACTGTCCTCTGCGGACAGTGCGCTGAGCACGTTCCTCAAGACCTACAGCGACTACGCGTTCGGTGGGCTGCGGTCGGCTTCGGAACGGCTGGAGGCCGCCGAGAAGTCGGTGGCGAAGCTGCGCCGCGAGCAGTCGAAGCTCACCCAGGAGCTGGACCTCACGCGGATGGAGCGTGCGGCGTCCGAGCAGGCACTCGTCGACATGGAGACCGGCGAGCAGCAGGCCGAGGAGACCATCGCGGCGCTGAAGGAGCTGCCGGCGTTCCGCGACCTCCAGGATCTCAAGACGCGCGAGAACCTGGTGGCGGAGAAGCGTTCCTCCGCCGTCGCCGCTCTCGAGACCGCTCACCGCCAGCGCGCCCAGGAGGACGCGGCCGTCGACAACGTGCTGCGCCTGCTGCGAAGGCTCGCGGAAGACCTGAGCGCCGCCGACGCGTTGAGCGACCCGTTGCGCGAGCACCTGCGCCTGGCCGGCATGGACGCCGACCTCGCGCCGGACGTGCCGCAGGTGCCTCCCGCCGAGGCGACCGTGACCACGGACTCGGTGCGCGCCAAGCCCGATCCCGAGGCCGGGCCGCTGCCGATCGAACGCCGCGTGCCGCCCGCCGCCGCGACCGAGGACGTGCTGGCCGCGCTCACGTCCGTCGTCGACCAGACCTCCGGCATCGCTTCCCTCGCACGCCAACGGGGTGCGCTCGCGCTGTCGTTGCACGAGCAGGCGATCGCGCTGGACTCGCAGCAACGCGAGGTGGAGTCGTTGCGGCAGAAGACCCGCGACGCCCAGCACGGCGCGACCGAGGCGACCGCGCTGCGCAACCAGGAGATGCAGGAGCTGGCCGAGGTCGTGCAGACCTGGCTGGAGCAGGTCGAGGTCTGGACGTCGAGCGGCCCGCTGCTCGACGAACGCCCCGCCGAGACCCTGGTGTTGCCGCAGACCGCCGATCCCGCGGCTGCGAAGACGTTGAGCACCACCGCGCGCGAGTGGGCAGGGCCTCTCGTGCAGGCGGCCCGCGACGCCGCCCACGCGTTCACCCAGCAGCGCACCGAACTGCGCGCTCGCCTGGACACGCTCGACGAGGAACTGGTCGGCCTGCGCTCGGGCAACGAGCGCGTTCCCGTGCCCGGTCAGTACACGTCGGCGGCCCGCGACACCACCAAGGGCGCCCCGTTCTACCGGCTGGTGGACTTCGCGCCCTCGCTGACCGACCCGGAACGCGCGGGACTGGAGGCGGCGTTGCAGGCGAGCGGCCTGCTCGACGCGTGGGTGACGGCGCACGGCGGTGAGCTCGACGACGTCCTGGCCGTTCCGCGGGACGCCGTCGACGGCCGTTCGCTGTCCGAGTTCCTGGTGCCGGCGGTGGAAGGATCACCGGTGCCGGAGTCGCTCGTCGCCGACCTGTTGCGCGCGGTGTCGTTGGACGACATGACGACCACGGGTGACTGGCGCACGGGCGTGCTGACCGGTCGCTGGGTCAAGCCCGA
This sequence comes from Lentzea aerocolonigenes, assembly GCF_000974445.1. GTDB lineage: Bacteria > Actinomycetota > Actinomycetes > Mycobacteriales > Pseudonocardiaceae > Lentzea > Lentzea aerocolonigenes. The sequence goes on along the minus strand of NZ_BBOJ01000024.1, from coordinate 63,742 downwards.
GGCCGAGTTCATCGGTGCGGGCGCGCGAGAAGCCGCTCGGGGCCGTCGAATCGCGGCTCTGGAAGAGGAACTGGCCGAGCTGCGCGCACGACTCGGCACCGCTGAGGACGAACTGGCCCGCGCCCACGAGCACGTCGCCACGTGGGAGGCGCACCTCGCGGCGTTCCCCGGCGACGGCGAGCTGATCGCGAAGCACAGCCGCGTCCAGGCCGCCGAGGAGTCCGCGGCACGCGCGCAGCAGCGCACGTTCGAGCTGCGCGACGCCCTGGAGAACGCGAACGCACGGCTGGAAGCGGCACGATCAGAGCTGACCCGCCAGGCAGGCGACGCCGGTCTGCCGTCGGACACCGAGGCGCTCAGGCAGGCCCGAGCAGCGGCGTCGGAAGCCCAGCGCACGGCCGATCTGCTCGGCGACGCCGTGAAGAGGCGTTGCCAGGGCACGATCTCCGACCTCACCGACGCCTCGCACCGCTACCACGAGGCCGTCGCCGACCGGCGGACCGCCGAGGCCGACGCCGACACCCGGTGCGTCGACTACGCGGCCCAGGCAGGGACGCTCGCCGAGCTGACCGACGCGGTCGGCGGCGAGGCCAAGGAGATCAGCGAGCAGCTCACGTCGTTGGAGAAGTCGCGCAAGAAGATGCGCGAGGACCTCAAGGGAGTGCGCGAGAGCATCACGACCGCGCGTGAGCAGGCGGCGAAGCTCGAAGCGTTGCTGGAGACCAACTCCACGCAGGTCGCCGACGCTTCCGAGGCGCTGGACCGCGCGTCCGCGAACTTCCAGGCGACGGTGCGCGCACCGGGCCTGTTGGCAGCGGCTTTCCCCGAGGCTCCCGAGGAAGCTCTGGTGCGCCAGGCCATCGCCGAGACGCCGGACCGGCGCGGCGGCACCGAGGCCACCGTGATCGCCAAGTTGCAGGCCCTCCAGACCGCGCTCGCCGGCAGCCACGACATCGCCGCCGAGCAGCACGCGGGCCTGCTGACCGTGACGGTGACCGGTGAGGAGGGCGCGAAGCCCGTCGCCGTCGCCGCCCGCCAGGTCACGACGAAGCTGGCCGAGCAGCGCGGGTTCCTCGACGAGCAGTACCAGGGCATCTTCGCCGACTACCTGATCCGCGACCTCGCGGAGTGGCTGCGCGGCCAGATCACCGTCGCCGAGGACCTCACCAAGCGCATGAACGAGGTGCTCTCCCAGGCCCGGTCCAGCCAGGGCGTGCACGTGAAACTCGCCTGGAAGTCGTCCAGCGCGCTCGACGACCAGACGAGGCAAGCGCTTGCGCTCGTGCGGCTGCCGTTCGGCGAACGCACGCCCGAGCAGGACGCGACGCTGCGCCGCGTCTTCACCGAACGGATCGAGAACGAGCGCGACACGCACTCCGGCGGCTACGCCGAAATCCTGTCCCGGGCGCTGGACTACCGGACGTGGCACCAGTTCACGGTGACCGTCGCCGACACCGGCCCCGACGGCAACCCGCGCGAACGACGGTTGCGCCAGCTGTCGTCCGGTGAGACCCGGCTGATCTCGTACGTGACGCTGTTCGCGGCGGCGGCGAGCTTCTACGACGCGGTGAGCAACGAGTTCGACCCGTTGCGCCTGGTGCTGCTGGACGAGGCCTTCGAACGGCTCGACGACCCGACCATCGCGCGCATGCTGGGCCTGCTGGTCGACCTCGACATGGACTGGGTGATCACCTGGCCGAGCGGCTGGGGCGTGTCCGACAAGATCCCGCGCATGCACATCTTCGACGTGCTGCGGCCAAAGAACGGCCGTGGCGTGGCGTGCACCCAAACCACCTGGGACGGCGCGGCGCTGGACCGGATCGACCCCTAGGCTCGCGATGAAGGGTCCCTTCATCCACGTGACGTGGATGAAGGGACCCTTCATCGTTTTCAAACGGGTCAGTCGAGGATGCGGTCTGCCAGGTGCACGGCGCGCGTGAGCCTGGTGATCCGGTCGGCGGACACGTCCCAGGTGGTGCCCACCGGCTCCAGCGTGAGCACGACCATGATCTTGCGGTCGTCGCGCCCGTAGGTGCCGGTGGTGTGCATCGCCGGACGCGTCAGGTCGACATCGGCGGCCGAACGCAGGCCCTCACCCACCGGACCGTCCTTGCCGACACCGGGATAGGTCGGCGGCTTGGGCGACTCGACACACGGCCTGGGCGGCGTGTCACCGAAGCGCGACCACCCCTGCTTGTAGGCCAGCGCACCGTGAACGACGCTCGGCAGGCCGAACGACTGGTCGAAGCCGTCGGTCGCGCACTTCGTCGCCTGGTGCAGGTTGCCCATGATGAAATCGCGGAACTTCGGGTGTGCCTGCTCGAGCACATAACGGTAGATCTTGATGACATCGGCCGCGCTGAGCGCCGTGTAGCCCCAGAACCCGACCTTGACCGGCGGTGCGGTGTCCTCGAGCCCCAGCTTCACGACCATGCGTTCGACGATCTTCTCCCAGCCCTCCTGGACCCAGAGCTCCGAAGCCGCGTTGTCGTCGCTCGACCTCAGCATCGGCTCCAGCCGCACCAGGTCGGCCTGCGGGATTTCGGCGTCAGGGCCGCGCTTCTCCAGGTAGTCGAGCGCGATGAGGATCTTGACCACCGACGCCGAGCGGTACTGCTTGTGCTCGTCCCAGGCGATCGTCGTACGTCCGGTCTTGCGGTCGAACACGGCGAACGCCGCCTCGGCGTCCACGGCGATCTCAGCCCGGGGGTCGGCATTCGCGGGCAGTGGCGCCAGGAAAGTTGCCATGACCGCCGCCGTGACCCCTGCGGCGAGCAGTCGGATTTTCTTCATGTCCCAGTAGACGCCTCACGTGTCGACGAGGATGCCCCGTATTCGCGACCGATGTGTACCGGCCGTCCTGAGTGGATCGTTCCCTAGAACGGCACCTCGGTGTCCAGCGGGGCGGCCCCACGTCCGGACAGCGCGCGGCAGAACTCGACCGCGTCGAACTCCAGCACCGGGCCGCCCTCGCCCCACGTGCCGCCCGCCGGACCGGTCAGGTGCAGGGTGAACGGCCTGCCGTGCCGCTGCGCCCACTCGCGCACGACGTCGTCGACGAGCACGCCGTCGTGGTCGGCGGTGAGCACCAGCGGCGCCCCGACCGCCCGCGAGATGTCGACCCGGTGCATCCACGGGTCACGCGTCATGATCACGTCGCCGAGGAAACCGAGCGTCCACGTCTCGTCGCGGCCGTTGATCTGCTGCGCCTGGCCCATCTTCTGCTTGCGCACGAACCACGGCATGCGACGCCGTCCCTTGACCGCGCGTGGAGCGACCTCGGCGTAGCGGGCCGCGATGCCGGCCGGGGACATGTCCGCGCGCTCGGCGACCTGGAGCTCGGTCAGCGCGTCGATGAACACCCCGCCGCGTTTCTCCGCCGCCTTGACCTGGCGCAGGCTCTCGCGGATGGACGCGGACATCTCCGCCATGCCCAGCATGTGCGCGACCATCGCGCGCACGTCCCACCTGGGACAGTCAGTGGGCCTGGCCCAGTCCCGGGACCCGAGGCCGTCGAGCAGCGCGACGACCCGTCCGTACTCGGTCTCGGCGAGCCGCATCGCGGTGTCGCGGTCGAGCGCGGAGGTCCTCGGTCTGGTGGCGAGTGCGGAAGTCATGTCGTGCTCCTCAGCGGAGGTCCGGGAAGGTCGAGGTCGTCGGCGAACATGTCGATCACGCGCGGCAGCTGACGGAGCCAGCGGTCGCCGCCGGGCTCGTTCGCGAGCTGCCGTTCGAGCAACCCGCCGCCCAGCGCGAGGAAGAGGTCGACGTCGGCACCGTCGGTGATGCCGAGCCGGTGGAACGTCCGCTGCAGCAGGTCGATGACCTGCACCGACGGCGCGTAGGCAGCGTCGGACGGCACGAAGCCGGGGATCGAGCGCTGGTTCATCAGCTGGTAGCGGGCCACGTCGGCGACCGAGAAGTCGTAGAAGTGGCGGACGATCGCCAGCAACGCCTCGCGCGGCGCTTCCGGCAGGTCTTCGAAGTTCTGCTCGGCCTCGGCGAGGAAGAGCGTCCACGCCTGGCCGAACATCGCGTCGTAGATAGCGTTCTTCGAGTCGAAGTGCGAGTACAGCGACGGTGAGCGCATGCCGATCATGGCCGCGACCTCGCGCAACGTGACGGCACCCAGCCCGTCGCGGCGCGCGATCTCCCACGCGGCGTCGACTATCTCTCTTCGGGTGGCCTCACGCCGTTCGGCTTGCCTATCGCGATTAGGTGCGGCGCTCATGGTTAGGTACGGTCCGCTCACGACGTCCGGAAGTCAAGGCCTAAGTTGGCGTCGTGACTGAGTTCGACCGCCCTGAGCTGGCAGAGTTCTGGCGCCTCGCCCGCGAGACGATGGAGGGCGGCGGCCGCTCGGCGTTCAGCTTCCGCGTCGAGGACGCCCGCACCGCGACCGCGCTCGGCGAGCTCCTCCGCAAACCGGTCGCGCACCCGGCGCGTCGTCAGATCTCACTGGCACGTCTCGACGAACACGTCCGCGCGCACGGCAGCACCCTGCCCGAGGTCCTGGAGTCCGTGCACGGCAGGCCGGTCGGGATGTCGAGCACCGAGGAGGCGTCCACCGCGGACGCCGTGCTGAGGTTCGCACTGCGCGAGCACGGCCTGCTGCACGCGCCCTGGGCGGCCGAGTGGATCGAGCACGTGCGCAGGTACGGCAAGATCCCGCAGCCCGCGTTGCCGATGATCGCGAACCAGGCGGCGTCGATCCTCGCCCGGCTCCAGCAGGAACCCCGGCAGTGGACGACCCGGTTCGCCTTGGCGGGCAACGATCTCGACGACGGCCGCCCGCTCGCCCGCGTCGTGCGGCAGGCGTTGCGGCTCGCCGGCACCGACTGGGAACGCGCCGGGGTGCTGCCGGACGCGTACAGCGACCCGGTGCTGACCTCCCAGGGCTACCTGACGTTGCACGACACCCTGGACACCGATGAGGTCACCGTCGTCCACAGCCCGCGCCTGCTCGAGTCCGGCGTGCCCGGACCGTTGGTGGTGCTCCCGAACGGCCTGACGGCACAGGCGAAGCACCACCTCGACGGCAGGACCGTGCGGTGCCACAACGACTTCACGCCGGACGGCATCCGCACCACCAACGAGGTCCTCGCCTGGACGGGCGGAACGGCGTGGCGGATGTCGGCGAACGACTACCGCGAGGCCGTCGCCACGCTGATCGCCCGCGGCGTGGAGCTGCCGACCCTCAACTCACGCCCCGAGAACGCGAGCTGGGACCCGGACCTGGCCGACACCATGGCCACCACGGGTCTGATGGTCACCGAGGAGCACGTGCTGCCGTCACTCCTCTGACGGCGCGAACCGCTTCACGTCCCACCGGCCGTGCCCCTCGAGGAGCTTGCGGCCGATCCGGCGCAGGTCGGCGAGGTCGCGGTCGTTGAGCAACCCGGTGAACTCCTCGGCGAGCGACGCCCGGTACACGCGCGCCGTGGTGCCGAGGCACGCTTCCTCGCCCTCCTCGGTGAGCACGGCGTAGACGAGCCGCCGGTTGTCCGGCGGCTGCTCGCGCGTCACCCACCCGCGCTTCACCAGCCGTTCGATCAGCCGCGTGACTCCCGACGGGCTCACGTCCAGCAGCTCGGCGAGCTCCAGCATCTTCAGCCGTCCGCCGTTGTGGTGCAGCTGGTAGAGCGCCACGTGCTCCAGCAGCGAGCACCCGGCGTCGGCCTCCATGCGGCGTCCCATGGCGGCCTTCACCGCGTCGACGCCCTGCTGCACGTACAGCCACGAGTAGATCGGCTCCGTCACCACCTCATCCTAAAACAGGTTTGACACCGCGACATTTCCACAGTCAAATGTTGTGCATGAAAACCTCAACCGACGTCACCGTCGTCGGCGCCGGCCCTGTCGGTCTCCTGCTCGCGTGCGAACTCGCCCTGCAGGGCGTCCGCACCACCGTGCTCGAACGCCTCACCACCCAGGCCGACACCATCAAGGCCCACATGATCAGCGGCCGCACGTTCGACATGCTCGCCATGCGCGGCCTCGGCCCGGCCGTCACCGCCGCGAGCGAGGCCGAGACCTCCCGCCTCGCCTGGTACCGCGCCAGCACCGGCCACTTCGCCGGACTGTTCAAACTGGACGGTCAGGACCTGGTGATGCTGAGCCAGCAGGCCCTGGAACGCGTGCTCGAAGCCCGCACCCTGGAACTGGGCGTCACGATCCACCGCGGTGTCGAGGTGACCAGCCTCGACTTCGACTCGGACTACGTCGTGGGCTGCGACGGCGGCCGCAGCACCGTCCGCAAGCTCGCCGGCATCGACTTCCCGGGCACCGGCCCGAGCCTCACCGGCTACCAGGCGATCGTCGACCTCGACGGCGAGCTCGACCGCGGCTGGAACCGCACGCCCACCGGCGTCTACGCCTCCGGTCCGCTCCAGGGCCGGATCATGATGATCGAGTACGACGGTCCTCCCGAGAACCGCGAACCCACCCGCGAGGTGCTGGAAGCGTCGCTGCGCCGGGTCAGCGGCCGCGACGTCCGCATCACCGCCGTCCACACCGCGACGGTCTGGACCGACAACACCCGTCAGGCCACCACCTACCGCCGCGGCAACGTCCTGCTCGCGGGCGACGCGGCCCACGTGCACTCCCCGTTCGGCGGCCAGGGCCTGAACCTCGGCCTGCACGACGCGCTGAACCTCGGCTGGAAGCTCGCGACCGGCGACTCCGAGCTGATCGACACCTACACCGCCGAACGCCACCCGGTCGCGGAACGCGTGCTGCGCAACACCATGGCCCAGGTCGCCCTCACCCGCCCCGACCCGCAGGCCCGCGAGCTGTACGCGCTCTTCAGCGACCTGCTGGACCTGCCGGAGGTCAAACGGCGCATCTCCGCGATGGTCCAGGGCACCGACATCCGCTACGAGACCGGCTGCGACCACCCGCTCGCGGGCACGTTCGTCCCCGGCCTCGACCTGTCCGACGGCAAGGGCACCAGCATCGTGCTGGACGGCCTCGACGCCACCGTCCGCCCGGACGGCTACATCTCCAGGATCACCTCGTGAAGATCGCCGTGACCGCGTAACCGAAAACCCAAGCACGCCAACGACGTCCACGCGACTTCGACGACCCGGCCTCGCCGGCCGAGGCGTTCACCGGCGTGGACGGCGTCTTCCTGATGACCTCGTTGGGCGGCCCGGCCGAGGCGGAGCAAGGCGAAGCCGCGGCCGACGCGGCCCCGGTTCCCGGCCGGCAGCCCTGGCGCCGGCTAGACCGCGCCGGACCAGCTCTGCAGCATGCGGAACGCGATCGACGCGCCACCCGCGAGCCCGAGCCCGGGAACGCTTCCCGGTTCCTCGATCGCCTTGCGGACGTCGGCCCGCGACACCCACTTGGCCTCGGCGATCTCGCCCTCCGCCGGCCGCAACGGCTCGGCCGGATCCGCGACGGCCTCGAAGCCGATCATCAACGACCGGGGGAACGGCCACGGCTGCGAACCGAGGTAGCGGATGTCCTTCACGGTCACGCCGACCTCTTCGAGGATCTCCCGCGCGACGCAGGCCTCCAGCGACTCCCCGGCCTCGACGAACCCGGCGAGCACCGAGAACCGGCCTTCCGGCCACTCCGGCCCGCGGGCGACGAGCACCTGGTCGGCCCCGTCGTGCACGAGACAGATCACCGCGGAGTCGGTTCGCGGGTACTCCTCCCGTCCGCACCCGGAGCAGACGCTCACCCAGCCCGACTTCTCCAGCACGGTCCTGGCACCGCACTTGGCGCAGTACTTGCCGAGCCGGTGCCACTGGAACAACGCCGCCGCGGTCGTGAACAACCCGGCGGACATGTCGTCCAGCGTCGCACCGGACTGCCGCAGGTCGAGCCACTGCGGCTCGTCCGTCAGCTCCGGTGCGACCCACGAACGACCGACCGGAACCTGCTCGTCTTCCTCGGCGGGCATCTGCACGGCGAAGTACGCCACGCCGTCCTGCTCACCCAGCAGGACGGCGTTCACGGGCGGCTGGTCGCCGAAGTCCACGGCCGGCCGGTCGGCCAGCCGCGTGCCCCGGTCCGCGACCAGCGTGCGGCCACGCGTGTCGACGACGATCATCCGGGCCTTGGGCCAGAGCGCGGCGAGCTTCTCGTCGTCGCCGCGCAACGGCTCACACCGGTCGACCACGAACCGCGACAGCGCGGGCAGTGAGGCCAGCTCGAAGCTCACTGGAACGAGACCCCGCCCAGCGCGGCGAGCTTCGGCTTGAGCTGCTCGGCGTCACCGACGAGCACACCGGTGAAGTTGCCCGGCGCGAAGAACTCCAGCGCCGCCGCGGCCACCTGCTCCGGCGTGACGGCCTGCAGCCGCTGCGGGTGCGCGACCAGCCAGTCGATGCCCAGGCCGAGCGCGACGAGGTTCACGACGAACGACGCCAGGCCGCCCTGCGAGGACGTGCTGGTGAGCAGCGTGCCGATCGCGTACCGGCGCGCCACGTCCACTTCGGACTCCGACGGCGGCACCATGCCGAGCCGCGCGAGCTCGTACCGGGTCTCCAGCAGTGCCGCGGCCGTGACGTCGGACGCCGTGTCCGCGTCGATCAGCAGCGTGGCGCCGTGGATCGTGAACTCGGGGTGCGAGCGGGCGCTGTAGGTGTAGCCCTTGTCCTCGCGGATGTTCTCGACCAGGCGGGACGAGAAGAACCCGCCGTAGACCAGGTTCGCGAGCTGCAACGCCGGGTAGCGCTCGTCCGTGCGCGGGATCGCCTGCGCGGCGAGGCGGATCTGCGACTGCACGGCACCGGCGCGGTGCACCAGCAGCACGTCGCCGCCCTCGACGGCGGGCAACGGCGGCAGCTGAACGGCCTCGCCCTCGCCCTGCCACGCGCCCAGCGCCTCGCCGACCTGCGCGACGGCCTCGGCCGGCTCCACGTCGCCGACGATCACGAAGACCGAGCCGCGCGGCAGCAACGCCTTGGCGTGCAACGCCACCACTTCGTCACGGGTGACGGCGGCGACCTCGTCGGCCTCCGGCATCTCCTTGGCGTACGGGTGGTCGCCGTACAGCTTCTTCTGCAACGCCTCCCGCGCGATGACGTTCGGCTGCGAGCGGGCGAGCGTGATGCGCTCGACGAGACGGGCGCGCTCGCGCTCCAGCTCGTCGGCCGGGTACGCCGCCGACGTCAGCACGTCGCGCAGCACGTCCAGCACGGTGCCCAGGCCCGTGGCCAGCGCGTTGCCGGTGAAGCTGAGGCGCTCCGGGTCGACCACGGAGTCGAGCTCGCCGCCGACCAGCGCCAGCTCGGTGTCGATCTGCACGCGCGAACGGGTCGCGGTGCCGGTCAGCACGGTGTTCGCGAGGATCTCCGCCTGCGCCGAGTGCGCAGAGCCCTCGCTGGAGGTCGCCGGGTCCGCGAACGGGACGCGCAGCCGCAGCTCGACCATCGGCACGGTGGCGCGCTTGATCGCGATGACGCGCAGGCCGTTCGGCAGCACGGTGTCCACAGTGGACAGATCAGCGGCCGCCTTCTGCGAGCCCAGCTCCGGCAGCGGACGCGGGCCGACCTCGGTGCGTCCGATCTCTTCTGCCGACCGGTGGGTCTTTTGCCCCGGAGAAGAAATTGAGACGGTCACTGAGCTCCTCCGGTGGGCTTGACGAAGAGAAGGGCGCGGGCGTCGGGACGCAGCGCCTTGGCCGCGGCGGACACCTCGTCCACGGTCACCGCGGCGATCCGCTCGGGCAGTTCGTAGATCAGCTCGGCGCGGCCGAACAGCAGCTCCGCGGAGCCGAGGCCCAGCGTGCGGTTCGTGAGCCGGTCGTGCTCCTTGTGCATGGTCGACGCCCAGCGGGCCGTGACCTTCGCGAGCTCCTCCGCCGACGGCGGTTCCTGCGCGAGCTTCTGCAGTTCCTCGTCGATGGCGGCGATGACCTGGTCGGGCGAGACCTCGGCGGTGTGGATCGCGGTGATGCTGAACGTGTCCGGGTCGCGGGCCTCGAGCGGGCCGAACAGGCCGCAGCCGGCGTTCAGGTCGATCACGATGCCCTCGCGGTGCACCAGGCGCTGCTGCAGGCGGGAGCTGTCACCGTCGGTCAGCACGCCGGCGAGCACCAGGTACGCGAGGTAGCCGTCGATGTCGGTGACCGGGTCCGGGACGCGGTAGCCGATCGCGATCGCGGGCAGCGGGGCCAGCGCGTCGCCGTGCTCGTGGCGCACCTCACCCTGCGGGGCGGGCTCGGCGAACGAGGGGCGCTCCGGCTTCGGACGTGCGGGCACGTCACCGAAGTGCTTCTCCACCAACGCCTTCGTGGCTTCGACGTCGAGGTCGCCCGCCACCGTCAGCACCGCGTTCGCCGGGCTGTAGTAGGTGTCGAAGAACTCCGCGCAGTCGTCGACTGTGGCGCTCTCCAGGTCGACGAAGTCGCCGTAGCCGTTGTGCGCGTTGGCGAACGTCTTGAACAGCACCGCGGGCAGGAGGATCCAGGGGAACCCGCCGTACGGGCGGTTCAGCACGTTGAGCCGGATCTCCTCCTTCACCACGTCGATCTGGTTGCGGAGGTTCTCCTCGGTGAGCTTCGGCGCGCGCATGCGGTCGGCTTCGAGGAACAGCGCCCGCTCCAGCGCCGCGCTCGGCAGCACCTGGTAGTAGTCCGTGTAGTCCGGGTGCGTGGACCCGTTGAACGTGCCGCCCGACGACTGCACGTGCCGGAAGTGGGCCAGCTTCTCCAGGCTCTCGCTGCCCTGGAACATCAGGTGCTCGAAGAGGTGCGCGAAGCCGGTGCGCCCCTCCGGCTCGGAGCGGAAGCCGACGTCGTAGTGCACGCTGACGCCGACGACCGGTGCGCTGGCGTCGGGGGCGAGCACCACCCGCAGGCCGTTGGGCAACGTGAACCTGTGCAGTTCGGGTGAGGCCATGCAGGCAAGCCTACGGGTTCGGCGCCCGGAGCGATCGAAGGTGGCCCGCCTGGGCGAGCACGCCGTCGAGCGCCCCGAGGAACGCGGGGAAGCTGCGCCGGAAGTCTGTGCTGGTTTCCGCGTTCCCGTACCAGTAGAGGTCCTGCTGCCCGAACTTGGTCAGCCACCCCTCGGTCTCGCCGAGCACCACCGCGTACGGCAGCGAGCGGGAGAACACGAGCTCGCGGTCCTCCTCGGGAACGTCGTCCGGCGTCACGCCGTGCAGGTAGCCGCGCAGGCCCCGGACGTGCTCCAGCAGCTCACTGCCGCGCTTGGTGCGGGCGGGCATCGACCGCGCGCCGAACGCCAGCGCTACACCACCGACCGCGACGGCGAGCCCGAACAGCGCGTTGCCGACCGTCAGCGCCAGCACGACGGTCGCGACCAGGCCGAGGACCGCGATCACGACACCGACCCACCAGAACAGGCTGCGTTCGGCGTCGGGGCGGCGCACGAACCAGCGCTTCTCCACGACGTCCGCGTACAGCTCGTCGCGGACGCGGGCCAGATCGATCCGCCGGCCGCGCAGCTCGGACACCGTCACGGCGTCGACGCCCTGCGGCAGAAGGGCTTCGTAGACGGCCCGCTCGTAGCCGGACAGCGAGGCGTCGGCCGGGTTGCGGCGCACGATCTGCCAGTCGTGGCCCTCTGTCTCGGCGATCCACAGGTAGTTGCGCACGGCGAGGTCGATGACCGTGGCGGTCACGTCGACGACGTCCACGTGCTCGTCGACGACGGTGCCGACCTGGCCGGGCAGCACACCGTCGGGAGAGGCGAACGCGACCCTGTTGTTCTGGTCGCGCACGAGGACGCTGACCGCGCCGACCTCGCTGGCGAGCGCCGCCGCGTCCCGGCCGCGCAGGTACCACAGCAGCGCGACACCGCCGAGCAGCAGGACGAGGAGCCCGCCGAGCGCGGCGCCGCTGATCGGGGTGAGCGCGAAGGCGGCGGCCAGCCCGGACTGCTCGACCACGACGGCGTTGGGCGGCACGACCCCGGCGGACAGTCCGATCGCGACGTCGACCCGTTCCCCCGCGCCGAGCTTGATCTCCTGCGCCCGCACGCCCTTGCCGTCCGCGAGGTCCGCGCTCGTGCAGGGCTGCGACGAGCCGACGGGTCCCGCGAGGCAGTTGACCGACGTCGGGGAGTCCGGTGCGGAGAACGTGACGGCGACCTTGTCGAGCTCGGTGTCCCAGCCACCGGCGACCTGCCAGCGCACCTCGAGCGCGTCGCCGACGGGTGCGACCGCGCCGACGACCGTGTAGGTCAGCGTGGCCTGCCCGCCCTCGAGCGTGACGGAGAACTTGTCACCGCTGACGTTCGCGCTGCCCTTGCCCTCGACCCTCGCGTCGGTGACCTGGTACTGGCGCTCGAGGTCGTTGCCGACCGCGAGTCGCAAGGGGACGGTCCGCTTCACCGTCTTGCCGTCCGGCACGTGGACGGTCTCGGTGACGGAGAGCCTGGAGTCGCGCTCCAGCTTCATCCGCACCTCGGTGCTGACGGTCCCCGGCAGCGGCTGCGCGAGCGCGCCGGCAGCCGTCCCGACGGTCATGACGGACGTCAGCGCGGCCGCGGCGAAGATCGCCACTCCCCAGTTCTTCAACACGGCTGCGGACAATACTGGAGTCCTCATATGCTCCGGCGGACTTTCGAACAGACGCCATCTGGGGGATTTTCGGCGATGACAACGCCACCGCCGCCGGGCAGTTTTCCGCCACCACGCCCGGTCGGTCCGCCGCCCGTGCCCGCAGCACCACCGTACGGGCCGCCGATGCCTCCCCGCCCGGTCCAGGGGCCGCCGCCCGTGCCTGCGCGCCCTGTTCAGGGCCGGCCGCCCGCGCCTGCGCACCCGGTCCAAGGACCGCCGCCGGGGATGCGCCCGGTGAGTTCGCCTCCTCCTCCATACGGTCCACCACCCGCGAGCCCGCCACCCGTGGGCCCGCCGCAGCTGCGACCGCCGAACCCACCTCCGTACGCCCCGCCGCCCGGCCGCGCACCCCTGCCACCGCCGCGCCCGGTCATGCCCCCACCGCAGCCGACCTGGGGCCACCACCCGCACCCCGGATACGCGCCGTACCCGCCCATGCCCCGCAAGAGCAGCAGCGGCCCGATCCTGGCCCTGGTGCTCGGCGGCGTGGTGGTCCTCGGCCTCGGCGCCGTGGGCGTCTTCGCAGCCGCGTTGAACAGCAAGGTGAAGGACTCGGGCTACTCGAACTACACGACGTACAGCCCGACCTACTCCTACACGAGCACCACGACGACAACGACCACCACGACAACAACCACGTCGTCGACCAGGACCTCCACCCCGTCGACCCCGGTCGGTCCGAAGGCCGTCTACAAGCTCGCCGACCACCCGATCTTCGCCACGAACGTCGGCGCGAACGACTTCGACTCCTGCCCGCTGCCGAGGATGGAGTACAACCCGGCGGGCGAGGAGCGGTTCCTGTCGGCCGCGCTGCCGTGCATCGAGAAGGCGTGGCAGCCGGCGTTGAAGGCGGCCAACCTGCCGTACCAGCCGGTGGAGCTCCAGGTGTTCACCGGCAGCACGCAGACGCCCTGCGGCTCGCGCAGGGCCGACACGACCGCGATGTTCTGCCGCGGCGTCATCTACTGGCCGGGCAACTTCTACGCCAACGAGCAGAACGGGACGCGGCACCCCGGCGTGTACCTCGGCCAGCTCGGCCACGAGTACGGCCACCACGTCCAGTGGCTCACCGGCATGATGCGCGCCGCCGACCAGGCCCAGTACGACGTGGGCGGCTTCGACACCACCAAGGGTCTCGAGCTCAACCGGAGGCTGGAGCTCCAGGCGACCTGCTTCGGCGGCATGACGCTGGCGCCGTTCTCGCACAAGAACGTCGTGCCCATGGACGTCGTGAACACCGGTCTGACAGACGCGGGCCAACGCGGCGACTACAACCGCACGCCAGACCACGGCAGCGCGCCGAACAACGAGCGTTGGGTGATGCACGGCCACAAGCAGAACAACATCAAGGCCTGCAACACCTGGGCGGCGAGTTCCGCGGACGTCTCGTGAACCGATCCGCCGACCCGCGCGTCTGAAGAAACGTGGACGGGACGCGTTAGCCCGGTCGGGGGACGCGCGATCTCTGTCCGCCTATGCTCGTACCCGACCCAGGCTCACCAATGGGGGGACCTCAGGCGATGACGCAACCACCGCCGCCGGGCAGTTGGCCGCCGCCACGCCCGGTCGGCCCGCCGCCGATGCCCGCACCACTCGGGCAGCAGCGTCCGCCACAAGGCCCGCCACCTCCTCCGTACGGCGCGCCACCACCACAGGGACCCCCTCCTGGCCAGTACGGCCACTACGGTCCGCCGCCGCCCGGCCAGGTGATGCCGCCGCCGCAACCGACGTGGGGCGCGCCGCCCAACGGCTACGCGCCGTACCCGGTAATGCCACCGCCGCGCCGCAAGAACAACGGCCCGGTGGTCGCGCTGATCCTCGGCGGCGTGGTGATCCTCGGCCTGGGTGCGGTCGGCGTGTTCGCGGCGACCTTGAACAGCAAGTTCAAGGACACGGGCTACTCGAACTACACGACGTACAGCCCGACCCTCACGGCTGCCCCCACCACCACCGAGGCCACCACGACGACGACCACGCCGTCACGTCCGTCGGCCTCGCGCACGCAGACGTCCCAGCCGGCGCAGGCGGGCCCGAAGGCCGTCTACACGCTGGCCGACCACCCGTTCCTGAAGCCGGCCTTCGGCGCGAACACGATCTCCGGCTGCCCGCTTCCGGCGATGGACTACTCGCCGGCGGGCCAGGACCGCTTCCTGCGGGCGGCCCTGCCGTGCATCGAGAGCATGTGGAAGCCTGCGCTGCAGGCGGCCAACCTCCCGTACCAGCCCGTTGAGCTGCACGTCGTCACCGAGACGTCGCAGTACCCGTGCGGCACCGTGCGCCCCGACCAGACCGCGCGGTACTGCCAGGGCGGCATCTACTGGACGGCCAACGCCTACGCCGCCGAACGCAACCCGAACAACCCGAACCACCCCGGCAAGTACCTGGGCCAGCTCGCCCACGAGTACGGCCACCACATCCAGTGGCTCACCGGAATGCTGAAAGCGTCGGACCGCGCGCAGTACGACGCGGGAGGGTGGGATACTCCGAAGGGCCTCGACCTGAACCGCCGGATGGAGCTGCAAGCAACCTGCTTCGGAGGCATGACCCTGGCCCCGCTCTCACACGGAGCGGTGCCCATGGACGTGATCCGGGTGGGTCTGACCGACGCGGGCAACCGGGGCGACTACGACATCTATCCGACCAAGGACCACGGCACACCCGAGAACAACGCCACCTGGGTGGACCGCGGTTACAAGTCGAACAAGGCGTCGGAGTGCAACACCTGGGCAGCGGACCCGGGCTCTGTCTCCTAGAAAGGGGCGAACGTGACCCAACCGGCCAAGAACAACCCGGTGGTCCTCGCGGGAGTGTTCGTGCTGGTGGTCGCCTTCGTCCTCGGAATCGGTCAACTGAGTCGCCCGAGAGTGGTGACGGGTCACGCCCTGGCGGGTTCGCGCCCGGCGCCGGTCACGTCGACGGAACCGTCGACCCCGATCCGCCCGCGAGCCGTCTACCGCCTGGCGGACCACCCGGTCCTGGTGAACGCGGCCTCCCTGGCCCCGATCACCTGCACGCTCCCCCAGTTCGCCACCACGGACAAGCAGCTGGCGGCGTACTACGCGGCGGGCGTCGAGTGCCTCGACGCGGCCTGGGGCCCTCTCCTGACGGCGGCGAACATGCCGTTCGAGAAGCCGTCCCTGGACGCTTCTCCCGACCTGAAGGACGGCCCGTGCGGCGCCGCCCCGGAGTCGGATCACGCGGTGGCCTACTACTGCGGCCGCAACCGCACGATCTACATGCCGACCAGCCGCCTGCGCGAGAACGGCGGCGGTGACGCCCCGGCCACCCACCTGGCGACGCTGGCCCACGAGTACGGCCACCACGTCCAGGCGCTGACCGGTCTGCTGCGGGCAGCGGACCTGAAGATCACCGACGCTGGCGAGAAGACCCCGGCTGGCCTGGAGATGTCACGCCGGATCGAGCTGCAGGCGAACTGCTTCGCCGGAATGTTCCTCACCAGCGCGCAGGGCCGGGGCTCGGTGACGACGAACCTGGCCCGCCAGGCGCAGGAAGACTTCCAGTACGCCGTGGAGGAAAAGCCGGAGAACAACGCTCACGGCTCAGCGGCGAACCAGGCGCAGTGGGCGACCGCGGGCTTCAAGAGCAACACGACGACGGCGTGCAACACCTTCGCGGCACCGGCGGACAAAGTCGGTTAGGAAGGCCGCGCGACCGGCAAGGTCACCCGGAACACGGCCCCGTTCTCCGACGGCTCACAGGTCAGCTCGCCACCGTGAGCCCGCACCACCCCGCGGGCGATGGCGAGCCCCAGCCCGGACCCGCCGGACCGCCGGTCCCGTGCGTCGTCGAGCCTCACGAGCCGGTCGAAGATCCGCTCGCGTTCGGCCTCGGGCACGCCGGGTCCGTTGTCGGAGACGGTGAATCCCGTCAGGTCGACGCGAATTCGCACGGTTCCGGACGGGCCGGTGGCCTGCCGGGCGTTGTCCACCAGGTTCGCGAGCACCTGGGCCAGCCTCTGCCCGTCGCCGTGAACGGTGACCGAGACGCCTTCGGCGGCGATGTCGAAGTCGGGTGCCACGTACCGGGTCCTGGCGACCTCGGCCTCGGCCAGCCCGAGCAGGTCCACCGGTTCGCGCTGCATCTCGTACCCGGCGTCCAGCTGGGCCAGCGCCAGCAGGTCGTCCACCAGCCGCCCGGCCCGTCGCGCCTCCCGCACCAGCAGGAACGACATCTGGTCCCGGTCGGGCGAGTCCACCGGCGCCTGCACCAGCGCCTCGGCCACGGCCTGCACCCCGGTGATCGGTGTGCGCAGCTCGTGGGCAGCGTCCGCGACGAACCGCCTCGTGCGCTGCTCGGAGCCCTCCAGCGAGTCCAGCATCCCGTCGAAAGCGGCCGCGGTGCGCCCCAGTTCGGTGTCGGTGCGCGAGGGGTTCAGCCGCCCGCCCCGATGCCCGGCGGCAATGGCCTGCGCCAACGACGTCATGGCGTCCAACGGCGCCAAGGCCCGCCGCACCACCACGATCATCAACAGCCCGGTGACGGCGATCGCCCCGAGCCCCAGCAGCACCAGCAGCTTCCGCAACCGGACCTGCGCCTGCGAGATCGCCTCGGTGTCCGCGTAGAAGGTGAACCTGTTGCCGTTGATGGTGCGCGCCTTGCGCTGGTACTGCCCGTCCTCCGGCGCGTCCCCGAAAGACGTGCCGTTGGGCAACTCCACGGTCACCTGGACGCCGTTCTTCTTCGACAGCTGCCGCACGACCTCACGTGGCGGTGCTCCCCGCAGCACCGAGGTGACCGCACGCGTCTCGAGGTCCCGCAGCACCCCTTCGACATCACGGGAGGACTGCCCGGCGAACGTCCGGTCGACCCCGATCACCAACGCGACGAGCACCAGGAACAGCACCAGCAGCACCGACACGGCGACCCGCCGCCGCAACGAGACCGTGCGGAGGTTCATTCCTCAGCCCGCAACACGTACCCAAGACCACGCACGGTGTGCACGAGCCGTGGCCCGTGTTCCTCGGTCTTGCGGCGCACGGCGGAAACGTGGACCTCGACCAGGTTCGGGTCGTAGTCCTCGTACCCCCACACGGCCGTGAGGATCTGCGTCTTCGACACGACGCGCCCGCGCTGGGCCGCCAGGTACACGAGCAGCCGCAGTTCGGTGGCGGTCAGCTCGATCGGCTGGTCGGCGCGCATCACGACACCGGCGTCGGCGTCCACGACCAGGTCGCCGACCTGCACCGTCGACGGCGTGCGCCCGAGCCTGCGCAACACGGCCGACACCCGCGCCACCAGTTCTGCCAGCACGAACGGCTTGCCCACGTAGTCGTCGGCGCCGCCGGAGAGCCCGCGCAACCGGTCCGGCACGCCGTCGCGGGCGGTCAGCATGACCACCCCGGCGCCGGAGGAACGGCGGATGACCTCGAGCAGCTGGAAGCCGTCGCGGCCGGGCAGCATCACGTCGAGCACGACCAGGTCGGGGCGGAAGCGGCCGAGATCGGCCTCCAGCTGACGCCCGTCCAGGCGGTGCTGCACCTCGTAACCCGACTCGCGCAACGCGGACGACACCGCGGCGCCGATCGCCTCGGCGTCCTCGATCACCAACACCCTGGCGGACACCTCACCATTCTGCTGATCATCCGGAGTTCGGGCGACTCGCCTTCAGCTCACGCTCAGATTGCGCGCGCACCCTGAGCACATGTCGAAGAAATCTGCGTGGGCCGGCGCCGTCGTCGCGGCCGTCGGACTCACCGTCGGCGGCATCGCGGTCGCGACGGCGGCCGACAACCCCGATGGCCCTCCCGCGGCGTTCGCGGAGCGCCACCCCGGCGGCCCCGGCAAGCCCGGCCGTCCGGACAAGGCGAAGCTCAAGGACAGCACCCTGGTCGTCGGCCGGGTGAAGTCGGTCGAGAGCGGCAAGCTCACGATCACCAAGGACGACGGCAGCGAGGTGTCGTTGACCACTGACGGCTCCACGAAGCTGCGTGGCGGCGACCTCGCCGGGCTCAAGGCCGACCAGCGCGTGACCGTGCGCGTGAAGGACGGCAAGGCGCTGAACGTGGCGTTGGCGAAGGCCCACGAGCAGGGCACCATCAAGGACGTCAACGGCAACAACGCGACGTTGATCCAGGTGGACGGCCTGCAGACCCCGCTGGACCTGTCGTCCGTGAGCGAGAAGCCGAAGAACGGCGACCTCGTGGCTGTGACCGGAACCGTGTCCGACGGCAAGACCATCAAGGTCGAGCAGCTGCGTCAGATGCCGAAATAAACCTGGGCTCCACGCGGACCGCCGCGTCTGCGAACATCGCAGTGTGGCGGTTCCGCGAAGCCCCGACAGATGGGTGTTCATCCTGCTGGTCGTCGGACTGGTCGGGATCGGTGTCGCGGTCGCGCTGCTGGCGCCCGCCAAGGTGCTCGGCGCCTCTGAACCTCCCAGACCCGTGGCCGCGACCGTCGTCGAGACCGGCGCTTGCGGCCAGGGCATGGACACCGTCGAATGGGATGCGGGCGGCCAGAAGAAGCAGGCCAAACTGGACGGCTGTGGTCACCGCAAGGGCGAGACCGTCGAAGTCGTCACCACCGGCACCGACATGGTGTCCTCAGCGTCGTCGCTCCCCGCCGGACTACCGGTCGGGCGCCGCCTCACCGCGTTGCTGCTCTGCATGGCGGCGCTGGCGGGTGGCTTCTACGCGTTCCTCTTCCGCTACGCGCCTCTGCGCGCGCCGGCCGTGATGCCGAGTCCGCGGCAGAGCTCGGTTTCTTGAGCAATCGCCTCGGCCATTCGGGCGCTTTCGCCGTATAGGATTCCGCAATACCGTGGCTCCTGGACCTGATCTGGGGGCATCGAGGTCCGCCGGGGAAACTCCGCAACGCGGCCGCGACCGCGCCCCCGATTAATTCCGCGAGCCGCTGTTGCGATGCTCTGATCGATTCCGTTGCGACACCTTCACAAGCCTGGGGGCTCCTTTGAAGCGTGCAAGAAATCGAATCGCGATCGTATTCTTCGGATTGATTTTCGCCATGGTCGGCGCCATCCAGCCGGCCGGTGCGGAACCGACGGTTTCCTTGCCGGACAAGGTCGATCTGGCGCAGGTGGGCGCGGCAGCGGGACCCACCAACCGCTGGCTGCAGAACTACAACAGCTCGAAGTGCATGCTGGTCCAAGGTGCGGCCGACAACAACCCCGCCGTCCAGTACCAGTGCCTGGACTACGCCGACCAGAAGTGGGACTTCGTCGAGAAGGGCAACGGGCAGTACCAGCTGCGCAATCGGAACAGCGGCAAATGCCTGCTCATCCGCGGCACTGACAACGAGGCACCCGCAGTCCAGTTCTCTTGCCTGGACTACGCCGACCAGTTCTGGACCTTCCACTTCTACGGGGGCGTCGAGGGTGAGTGGTTGTGGGTGAGGAATGCCAACAGCGGCAAGTGCCTGGTCGTTCGCGGAGGCAGCGACGGCACCCAGCTGGTGCAGTTCCCGTGCTCGGAATACGTCGACCAGGCGTGGCGGCTGTGGCCGCGATAACCGGCTGACCTGATCAGCCACCCGGTGCCCGCCTCGGCGAGGCGGGCACCGGCACCTCGGTCACTCCCCCGCGGGCGTGACCTTCTTGACGTAGAGCAGCCGATCGCCCGGCTCGATCGCGTCCGCCTCCGGGGCGTCGACGCGGAACAGGGTCCCGCCCCGCACCACTCCCAGCACGATGTCCGAGAGGTGCCGCGGCGACCCGCCGATCTCGCTCGCCTCGACGTCGCGTTCGGCGATCGCCAGCCCGGCGTCGGGCGTGAGCAGGTCCTCGACCATCGCGACCACGGACGGCGTCGCCGTGGCCATGCCGAGCAGCCGGCCCGCCGTTTCCGACGACACGACCACCGAATCCGCGCCGGACTGCTTCAGCAGGTGCTCGTTCTCCCGTTCCCGCACCGACGCCACGATCTGCGCTTTGGGTGCGAGCTCGCGGGCGGTCAACGTCACCAGCACGGCCGTGTCGTCCCGGTTCGGTGCAACGACGATCGCGCGCGCACGGGCCGCACCGGCGACCCTCAGCACGTCGTTGCGCGTACCGGAGCCATGCACCGTCACGAGCCCGATGGAGGAGGCGGCGTCGAGCGACTCCTGCACGGTGTCCACGACGACGATCGAGCCGGGCTCGACACCGTCGCCGAGCAGCGCCGCGACCGCTGATCGCCCCTTGGTGCCATAACCCACGACGACGACGTGGTCCCGCACGACCCGCCTCCACTTCTGAATGCGCAACGCCTGACGGGAGCGCTCGGTGAGAACTTCTAGTGTCGTGCCGACCAGCACGATCAGGAACAGGACCCGCAACGGCGTGATGACCAGAACGTTGATCAGTCGCGCCGACGACGACGCGGGCGTGATGTCGCCGTAGCCGGTCGTTGAGAGAGACACCGTCGCGTAGTAGAACGCGTCGAGCAGCGAGACGCCGTCTTCGTTGACGTCCCGGTAGCCGTCGCGGTCCAGGTAGACGATCAGCACCGCGAGCAACAACGCCGCCATCGCGCCGATGACGCGTTTCAGGATGGCGCGGACCGGGCTCTGCACCTGGTCCGGCATCCTGATCACGCCGACGAGCGAGTGCGACGCTTCGTCAGTCAGGCTCATCGAGACAACCTCTCGGGCAACATCCGCCACAGGTGAGCCGCCGCCTCCGCGCCTTTGAGGAGCAACGGCACTACAACGCGCTCGTTCGGCGCGTGGACGCGATCATCCGGCAAGGTGGCGCCGAGGTAGACGAGGGGCACCCCGAGCCACGCCTGCAGCACCGCCGCCGGCCCCGACCCGCCGGCGCGCGCGAACCGCACGGGGCTGCCGAACGCCAGCTCCACCGCCTCTTTCACCGTCGCGTTCGCCGGGTCGTCCGGGCTGATCGCGTACGGCGGCACACCGTCGCCGCGGAAGCTCACCTCGGCCCTGATGCCCGGCGGCGTGTGCTTGGCGACGAACTCCTTGAGCTGGTCGGCGACGTTCTCCGGCAGCTGGTCGGGCACGAGCCGGAAGCTGATCTTCGCCGTGGCGCTCGCGGGGATGATCGTCTTGAAGCCGGGACCGGTGTAGCCACCGCTGATCCCGTTGACCTCGGCGGTCGGCCTGACCCAGATCCGTTCCAGCGTCGTGTAACCGGGCTCGCCGTGCAGCGCCTGCGCCCCGCCGCCGTTGTGCGCCAGCCACTTCTGCTCGTCGAACGGCAGCGCCGCGTAGTCCTCGCGCTCCTTCGCGGTCGGCTCGCGGACGTCGTCGTAGAAGCCGGGGAGCTGGATGCGCCCGTCCTCGTCGTGCAGCGCTGCGACCAGTCGTGCGAGCGCGGTCGCGGGATTCGGGATCGCACCGCCCGCACGCCCGGAATGAACGTCGTCGGTGCCGCCGAAGAACGTGATCTCGCCGGCGAGAACACCGCGCTGCCCCGTGTTGACCGTCGGTGCGTCCCGTTCGTGAAGCGCGGTGTCCGTGAACACGACAAGATCGCAGTCGAGATCATTCCGGTGATCGTCGAGGAGCTTTCGCAAATGCGGCGAACCGGATTCCTCCTCGCCTTCGACGAAGAGTTTCAGCGTGACGTCCGGCGCATTCCGCCCGGTCGCCGCCAGATGCGCCTTGACCGCGAGCAGGTGCATCAGGACCTGCCCCTTGTCGTCGCTCGCGCCCCTGCCGAACAGCTCGTCACCGCTGATCACGGGCACGAACGGCGAATGCTGCCAGCGTTCGACAGGATCGACGGGCTGCACGTCGTGATGGCCGTAGACGAGCACGGTCGGCGCCTCGGGATCCGCGGCGGGCCAGCAGGCGAACACGGCGGGAAGCGCGGGCCCGTCGCCCCAGACCCGGACCTCCGGCCAGCCGTCCGCTCTGAGCTGAGCGGCCAGCCACTCGGCAGATCTCCGCACGTCAGGCACGTGCGCCGGATCGGCGCCGATCGACGGAATCTTGATCCACTCGCAGAGTCCCGCGACGAAGGAATCGCTCAGCGCGGCAACAGCGGCGCGTTCGGGATGATGAGAATCACCTGCCACGCTCGTGGAGAATAGGCCAGCCCGATCTCGCCTACGCGGCGTAGGCATGACAGGGTGACCGCATGGAACCGAACCGTTCCCGAGCGCGGTCGGCGATGGCGCTCGCCGCACTGCTGAGCCTGGCGGGGACCACCCACTTCACCAGGCCGAAGTACTACGACGCGATCGTCCCGCGAGCCCTCCCCGGCACCCCGAGGCAGTGGACCTACGCGTCCGGCGTCGCCGAACTGGCCGTGGCCGCAGCCGTGGCGACCCCGCGAACCCGCCGCCTGGGAGCCCTGGCAGCCGCCGCGTTGTTCATCGCGGTGTTCCCCGCAAACGTGAAAATGGCTCTGGACTTCCGCGACAAGTCGCCGAAAGCCCGCGCCCTGGCGTATGGTCGCCTGCCACTGCAGATCCCACTCGTCGCTTGGGCCTGGAAAGTGGCCAAAGCGGCCCCATGACCACCCTGGGTAATCCTTAACCAAGTCTCCCGCAAACGATGTCATTTTCCGCGCGAGGAACCCTTAGGATGCGCCCTGTGCAAACGCTTCTTCAGCGCGCCGCAACAGCGCTCGGCTGGGACGGAGTCGTCGTACCCGACGTAGCCGTCCTGGGCCAGCAGGTGTCCGCGGTGGTGCGTTTGCTGCCGGAAGTGCACGAGTGGAGAACCCAGAACGGCTGGCCACCCCGCGCCGACCCGTCGTGGTTCCGCTCGTGGTTCGAGCCAGCAGCCCACGACCGCCTCCCGGTGGCAGCGGTGGAACTGGTCGGCGTCCTGGTGAGCGAGTCCACGACGGACCGCGCCCTCCAGTCGTGCGGCACACTGCTGACCCTGGCCCCGTGCGCGGTGATGCTCCCCCGCTCCGACGAGTCCCAGGCCTGGTCGTACATCGAGCTCGACTACTACGGCATCGGCGTGGTGGTAGGCGACGACACCTCAGCCAACCTGATGGTCCCGCCGGAGGACCGCTCACCGGAGTTCGGACCGTCGCTGTTCGGACGCTGGCTGCTCAAGGTGCTGTACGAGCGGGTGCTGAAGGAGTCGCACGCGCCGGCCGGGACTCGCCCGCAGTCCTGACCCGCCTCGCCCGCAGTGCTGATTCGCGGCCCGCAGTCCTGACCCGCCTCGCCCGCAGTCCTGACTCGCGGCCCGCAGTCCTGACCCGCCTCGCCCAGAGTCCTGACTCGCGGCCCGCAGTGCTGATTCGCGGCCCGCAGCCCTGACTCGCGCGGGCGATCGGAACGAGCCCTGCCCTGACCCAGGGTGCGGGGGCGAAGCTGCGCCAGCCCAGACTCGGCATGCCCCCCGACCGGAACTCGCCAGAACTCGGCCGACCGGAACGAGTCCGCCGTCCTGCCCCAGCTCGCCTGCTGCTCCCCCGCGCGCTTCCTTGTCACGCAACGATTGAAAACCGCTTTGGGTTCCCGGCTGTCCACAGCCTAGTCGAGCACCCGTATCCGCAGGTCACAAAGCCGCACCCTGTGGACAACTCGCGATCATGACCCGCAACGGCAGGGCCCCGTCACGACTCCACAGAGGCAGACCCGACCGTCACAACCGCCCGGCGGCCAACCCCGCGCGTGTCGACCTCCGCAACCAACCGCGCGTGTCGACTTGCTAGCGGCCGACCGCGCGCCGCGACTCCGCAGCTATCGCCCCGGGCCGTCACAACTCCAGCCGAACGCCGCCCGTCTCGACTCCACGGCGAACGCCGCCCGTCACGACTCCACCGACCGGATCAGGTCCTTCAACCCCTGCTCGTCCAGCAGGTCCGCCGGCCTCACCGTGTGATCGTGCCGCACGTAGTGGAACGCGGCCCGCACCCGCTCCAACGGCTCCCCCGTCAGCGCCGCCCACGCCAGCCGGTACGCCGCCAGCTGCACCGACAGGGCCGGCAGCGCCTCCGCGTCCGGCACGGCGCCGGTCTTCCAGTCGATGACGGTCCAGCCGTCCGGGTCGCGGTACACGGCGTCCATGCGGCCGCGCACCGAGATGCCCTCGAACTCCGTCTCGAACGGCACCTCCACGTCGTGCGGGGTTCGGTCCGCCCACGCGCTCTGCAGGAACGCCTCCTTCAGGCGTTCCAGGTCTGCGTCCGGGGAGGCGTCGGCGTCGCCGGCGCCTGGTAGTTCGTCCAGGTCCAGCAGGCGGGTCGCACCGAAGCGGTTTTCCAGCCACGTGTGGAAGGCCGTGCCTCGGCGCGCCAGCGGGTTCGGGGGGAACGGGAGCGGGCGGCGGAGTCTGCGGGCCAGCAGGTCCGGGTCCTTGGCCAGTTCCACGAGTTGCGAGACCGACAGGTGGTCGGGCAGCTCCACCTGTTCGCGACGGTTCTGGGAGGCCGCGCGTTCGGCCAGCAGCACGTCGACGTCTCGCGCCCAGCCGTCCGGGTCGTCCTCCTCCGGCATCTCCGGGTCGTCGGGCACCACGTCGTCCGGGAGCGGTTCGGGCTCCGGCGGGAAGTCGTCGTCCGGCGGCTCGTCGGGAGGCGGCGGGTAGTCCTCCTCGACGACGACGGGTTCTTCGAAGATCAGCGGCAACGGCTCCGGCGGGGCGTTGCGCAGGGCGTCCAGGGCGGCCAGGACCATCTCGGCGCCTTCGACCACGGCGTCTCGGCGTTTGCCCAGGGGGTCGGCCGGCCACTGGGAGCTCTTCACGTCCTCGGCGAGCGGGTTCGGGGTGTCCGCGTCGGGCTCGGGAGCCCAGAGGCTGATGTCGCCTGGCGGGTTGTCGCGTTGCAGGACCTCGTGCATCTCCTGCAGGAACACCGACGGGCCCTTGGGTTTGTCGCCCGCCTCGGCCCACCAGTGGCCCGACATCAGCAGGCTGTGCTCGGCCCTCGTCACGCCGACGTAGAAGAGGCGGCGTTCCTCGACCAGCCTGCGGTCCTCGAACTCCTCGGCGTGCACGGTCAGCGCCTCGTCGACCTCCTTGCGGTTGAAGCCCGCGGACAGCCGCAGCGACGGCAGGTCGGCCGCGTCGCCTCGCAGCGGGGCCGGCAGTTCCGTGACGGCCTTGAGCCAGCACGACGACTTCTTGCGGCCGGGGAACACGTCGCGCACCAGGTGCGGCAGCGCGACGATGTGCCACTCCAGGCCCTTCGCCGAGTGCACGGTCAGGATCTGCACGCGGTCCTCGGACACCTCGACCTCGCCCGGCTCCAGCCCGTCTTCGGCGTGCTCGGCGGTGTAGAGGTAGTCGAGCAACGACGGGAGCGTCGCCGATGGGGACGCGGCCGCGAAGTCGGTCACCACGTCGGAGAAGGCGTCGAGGTGGGCTCGGCCGACCATGCCCGGTCGCGACATCGACTCGATGTCCAGCAGCAGCGTGCGTTCGACGTCCGCCACGAGCTCGGGCAACGGCTGGTCGAGCCTGCGCCGCAACGCCGCCAGCTCGCCGCCCAGCCGCCGGATCCGCCGGTAGCCGTCCTGCGAGTAGGCGTCGGGGTCGCCGGGGTCGTCGAGTGCGTCGGCGAGGCCTGCCTGTTCCGCGTGCTCGCCCGGCAACGCGTCCGCGAGCACCAGCAGTGGATCGTCCACAACGGACTGTCGTGGCGCGACGCCCGCCAGCTCCCGCGCCCGCGACCACAGCGCCGCCAGGTCGACCGCGGCCAGCCGCCAGCGCGAGCCGGTCAGCAGGCGGGCGGCCGCCGTTCCCGCCAAGGGGTCGACGAGAACTCGCAGCGCCGACACCAGGTCCCGCACCTCGGGCTCGTCCAGCAACCCGCCGAGACCGACGACCTCGACCGGCAGCCCGCGCTCGCGCAGGGCCGACGCGATCGCCGCCATGTCCGACCGCCGCCGCACCAGCACCGCCGCCGTCGGTGGCACGCCCTCGGCGTCGAGGTGCGCTTCCCATTGCGCCGCAACGTTGTCCGCGAGCCAGTCGAGCTCCTGCCGGATGTCGGAGTGCAACGCCAGCCGGACGTCACCCGGCCCGGCACCAGGACGCGCGCGCAGCTCTTCGACGTCCAGCCCGGCCTCCCGCAGCGGCAACGACACCGCGTTCGCGAGCTCCAGCACCTCGGGAGGGTTGCGGAAACTGGTCAGCAGCCCGAACTTCCGCGTCGGCGGGAAGTCCTCGGCGAAGCGCGGCAGGTTCGCGGCGGACGCCCCGCGCCAGCCGTAGATCGCCTGCGCGGGGTCGCCCACGGACGTCACCGGCATGGGCTCGCCGAGTCCGAACAGCGACCGCAGCAAGACACGCTGCGCGTGTCCGGTGTCCTGGTACTCGTCGAGGAGCACCGCGCCGTACCGCTCGCGCTCGCCGGACGCCACCTCCTTGAACCCGGCGAGCTGCGCGGCCAGCGACATCTGGTCAGCGAAGTCGAGAGCGGCCTCCTTGCGCTTGCGTTGCTGATAGGCCTCCAGCAACGGCAGCAGAGCCACGCGGAGTCGTTGTGCCGCAACGACCTCCCGCAGCTTCTCCGGCAACGCGTCCCGCTGGCGAGGCGCGCGCGGAGCGTTCTCGACCAACGCGCAGAACTCCGCGGCGTGCGCCTCCAACGCCTCGGGCGTCACGAGGTGCTCGCCCAGCTCCCCCGCGAGCCGCAGCAGGTACCCGGTGATCGTCGCCGGCACCTTGTCCGTGTCGAGGTCGCGAGCCCACGTCGACACCACCCTGTGCGCGAGCTGCCACGACGCCGTCTCGGTCAGCAGCCGCACGCCCGGCTCGACCGGCAGCCGCAACCCGTGCTCGGACACCAGCCGCCCGGCGTACGCGTGGTACGTCAGCACCACGGGCTCGCCGGTCAGCACAGCCATCTTCCGCTCGCCGCTCGGATCCAGCTCGTCCAGCAACGGCGACCCGGCCAGCCTGCGCAGACGCGCCCGGACCCGGTCCGCGAGCTGCCGCGCGGCCTTGCGCGTGAACGTGAGGCCCAGCACCCGGTCCGGCAGCACGAGACCGTTCGCCACCAGCCACACCACGCGCGCGGCCATCGTCTCGGTCTTGCCCGCACCCGCACCCGCGACGACCAGCGCGGGCTGGGCGGGCGCGGCGATGACCTCGGCCTGTTCGGGGGTCGGTTTGTTCAGGCCCAGGGCTTCGGCGATCTCGAAGGGACTGACGGTCATCGGGGGAGCTCGTGGTGGTGGGGCGGGTTGGTGGTGGGGAGCGTGTGCGGGGTAGCGGCGCAGGGCCAGGTGCGGACGCAGGTGGCGAGGCGGGAACGGTTGAGGGCTCGGCCGCCGGTGGGACAGGAACCGCGGTAGCCGTCCGTGCACCCACCCGGCGCGCGCCGCTCCGACACCGCGCGCCGCTCGAACACCCCGGACCGCACTCCCCGCAAGTGGGCAGTCCGGTCAAGGGCGCTGTGCAACGTCACCGACACATCTTCCTACCTGCCTCACGGCCGGCCGCACCGCCCGGCCCGGTGTGTCCGGCGGCCGCTCGAACGAACGAAACGTGCAGGTCAACCTATTCACTCACCTGTCGCCCCGACGGGTGGACTGGGCAGGTCGTGCGGGCCGGGCAGCGGTCGCAGTCGGCGTTCTCCCGCGCCGTGTACTCCGGGCCGAGCACCGACTCGGCTGCGCCCTGCACCACTTCCAGCCAGGCTCGGACACCCTGTTCGTCCAGCGGGGCCTGGGTGCGTTCCACGGCTCCTGTCTTCTTGTCCTCCTTCGCCACGTACAGCAGGCGGGCGCCGCCGGGTTCGGTGCCCAGGCCGATGTGGGTGAAGCCGCCCAGCGACGTCGCCAGCTGGTAGACCGCGAGTTGGGGGTGTTCCTGCGAGGCGTCGCGGGACACCGGGCTCTTGCCGGTCTTGATGTCGATGACGACCGGGCGGCCGTCCTCGTCGTGTTCCAGGCGGTCGACGCGGCCGCGGACCTGCAGCCACGGGCCGCCGTCGCGTTTCGGGACCTCGACGACCATTTCCTCCTCGACGGCGACCTGGGTGAGCTGGCTGCGGCTCATGGTCAGCCAGGCGAGGAACGTGTCCAGCATGCGTTCGACGCGCAGGCGTTCGCGGCGGGAGAACCACGGCGCGCCCGCGTCGACGGCGGCCCACGCCTCGTCGAGCTTCACCCTCAGCTGGGCCGCGTCGGCACCGGATGCCGCGGCCTGTGCCAAGGCGTGGACCAGTGTGCCTGTCACCGAGGCGAGCTCGGCCGGGTCCTGGCCGCCGTGCCGTTCCACCACCCAGCGCAGCGGGCACTTCGTGATCACCTCGATGGTCGACGGCGTCACGCTGACCTTCTGCTCCTCCGTCCACAGTGGAGCGTCCACCGACACGTCTGCCAAGCCGTACCAGGACTCCGGGTGGGCTCCCGGCACGCCGGCCTCGGCCAGCCTGGCCAGCTGAACGGCTGCACGAGACCTGCGGTCAGGGTCCTCCGAGTCCGAGCACACGACGCGGCGGAGCTCACCGACGAGCTCGCCCAGCACCAGACCGCGCTGGGGCCGGTGCAGCTTCCGCTCGTCCTCGGCGGACGACTCGATCTCGTCGAGGAACCGGGACGGCTGCTCGTCCTCGCCCCGCACGGCGCTGATCAGCAGCTTCGAGCGCGCTCGCGAGGCCGCCACGAGCAGCAGCCGGCGTTCCTCCGCCAGGATCGGTGCCACCGCCGACACCGACGGTTCGAGACCGGCCAGCACGTCCACCATGCGTTCGACGCCCAGCACAGTGCCGCGCAGCCGCAGATCCGGCCAGCTGCCCTCCTGAACCCCTGGCACCGCAACGACTTCCCACTCGCGTCCGGCCGCCGAGTGCGCCGTCAGCACGGACACCGCCTCGCCCGTCGGGGCCGCGGCGGCCAGCGTGTCGCCGACGATCCGCTGCGACTCCAGGTAGTCCGCGAAGCCCGCGACGCCGGAACCCGGCAGCCGGTCGACGTACTTCGCCGCCGCCTCGAACAGCGCCACGATCGCGTCCAGATCGCGGTCCGCCTGCATCCCGGGCATGCCGCGCCGGGCCGACTGCGCCACCCAGCGGTCCTGGAGACCGGTGGCCGTCCACAGCTCCCACAGCACGACCTCGACGGACTTCCCCGCCTCGATCGCCTTGCGCGCCAACGACAGCAGGTGCGCGATCCGCCGTGCGGGCAGCGACTCCGCGTCCTCCAGCGCGGCCAGCCGGTCCGAGGTCTCCACGACCTCGACGAGCAGCTCGCCGCTCGGCCGATCGCCACCGGCGGCCATCTCCAGGCGTCGCAGACCACGCCGCAACCGCCGCAGCGCCAACGGATCCGCACCGCCGTACGACGACGACAGCAGCATCGCCGCCGTGTCCTCGTCCAACGAACCAGGCATCGCCGCGGCACGCACGAGAGCCAGCAGCGGGCGCACGGAAGGCTGCTGCGCCAACGGCAGCTCGTCCGACGGCACCGCCACCGGCACACCGGCGGCCAGCAGCGCGCGTTGCAGCACGGGCAACGACAACGTCGCCGACCGCACGATCACGGCCATCTGCGACCACGGCACCTCGTCGGCCAGGTGCGAGCGGCGCAGTTGGTCCGCCACCCACGCGGCCTCCTGCGCGGACGACGCGAGCAGCCGCACCTGCACGGACCCCTCGCCGTCGACCGGCAGCACCACACGAGCAGGCGAAGCACCGGGCAGCCGGGCCGCCAGCCGGGCAACCGCGTCACGGATCTCGGGCAGCATCCGGTGCGACTGCCGCAGCACGACCGTCTCACCGGGCACGTCCCGCAGGATCTCCGGATCGGCGCCGCGGAACGTGAAGATCGCCTGGTCGGGATCACCGGCCAGCACGAACCGCGCCGCCCCCGACCCGAGCGAGCTGATCAGCGAGTACTGCATCGGGTCGAGGTGCTGCGCGTCGTCCACCAGCAGGTACCGCACCCGCCGGCGTTCGGTGAACAGCAGCTCCTCGTCGTTCACGAACGCGGCGTAGGCGGAGGACACGAGCTCGGCGGCGTCGTACGCGGGCGCGTACGCCGTGGCGGAGTCCATGCCGGACAACAGGTTCACGGCCTCGTACTGCGCACCGAACCGGCCGGCGGCCACCCACTCGTCCCGCCCGTGCTCCTCACCGAGCTCGATCAGGTCTTCCGGCCCGAGACCGCGTTCGGCCGCCCGCAGCAGCAGATCCCGCAACTCGTGGGCGAACCCCGGCAGCTCCAGCGCCGGCCGCAACCGCTCCGGCCACTTCAAAGCGCCCAGTTCGACGTCACCGGCCAGCAGCTCGCGCACCATCGCGTCCTGGTCCGGGCCCGACAACAGCCGCGGGGGCGGCTCGCCGAGCAGCACCGCCTGGTTGCGCAGCACCGCGAACGCGTACGAGTGCACGGTCCGCACCAGTGGTTCGCGGACAGCGGACAACCGACCTGTCAGCAACCGCGTGATGTGCGCCCGCAGCGCCACCGACGCGCGCCGGTTCGCGGTGAGCACCAGCACGTTCTCCGGATCGGCCCCCTGTTCCAGCACGACGTGCGCGGCCAGCTCGGCCAGCAACGTCGTCTTGCCCGTGCCGGGACCTCCGAGAACGCGCAGGAAGCCGCCCTCGTGCGAGAAAACGCGCTGGGCAGCGTCGTCCCACCGGGGACGCGGGCGCGTCTCCGGCTTCCGGCGGACCAGCTGGGGTGCGAGTGCCACGTCCCGATTTCACCACGCTGCACCGACAAGATCAGCGATGCCCGCCGGACGGAGCAGTACCCGGTTTTCGACTACCTTCTTGACAGAGAGCGGTGGTCTAGTCCATTTTTGAAGACGTTGCAAGCCCCCTCACTGCCAGCTCCGCCGCCCTGGAACGAGCAGTCTTGGAGGACTGATGAAGCGGTTCCTGGTCGGCGCGGTCGCTGCCGCGTGCACGGCGATGCTCCTGCCCGCACAGGCACAGGCCGCGGTGAACCCCGTCCTCGCCGCGCCCTACCTCTACCAGTGGGGCAGCGTGCCCAGCGCCACGTCGGTCATGCAGCAGACGGGTATCAAGGCGTTCACCCTCGCGTTCATCCTCAGCGACGGCGGCTGCAACCCGAAGTGGGACGGCACTCGCTCGCTTACCGGGTCGGACAAGACGCTGATCAGCAACATCCGCGCGGCGGGCGGTGAGGCCACCCCGTCCATCGGCGGCTGGTCGGGCAACAAGCTCGGTCAGAAGTGCAGCTCGGCCACGGCGCTCGCGGGCGCCTACCAGAAGGTGATCGACGCGTACGGGCTCAAGGCGATCGACATCGACATCGAGGCCCAGGAGTTCGAGAACAACACGGTGCAGGACCGCGTGCTCGGCGCGTTGAAGATCATCAAGCAGAACAACGCGGGAGTGAAGGTCGTCATCACCATGCCGACCGAGAGCACCGGGCCCAACTCGTGGGGCAAACGCCTGGTCACCCGTGCCAAGGAACTCGGCGCACCGATCGACACGTTCGCGGTCATGCCGTTCGACTTCGGCACCGGCGGTGACATGTTCGCGAAGACCAAGAGCGCGGTCGACGGCCTGAAGAACCACGTCAAGGCCACGTTCGGGCTGTCGGACGACGCGGCGTACCGGCGCACCGGCCTGTCGTCGATGAACGGCAAGACCGACACCGGTGAGACCGTCACCCCGCAGAACTTCCGCGACATCGTGACGTGGGCGAACTCCAAGCACCTGTCCCGCGTCTCGTTCTGGGCGGTCAACCGGGACAAGGGCAACTGCGGAGCGATGAGCGACTCGTGCTCCGGCATCAGCCAGCAGACCTACGAATTCACCAAGGCGCTGGCGAAGTTCACCGGCTAGCAGACTCCTCCGGTGACCGGACGTGACCCCGACCCCGTCCGGTCACCGGGGCTCCAGCCTCTTCAGGAAGTCACCGGACGTCCCCGCCGTGCCGAAGTGGTCGCCGGTCGCGAAGTCGGCTCCCGCCTCGCGCCACCACTGCGCCTGCTCCGCGCTGCTGATCCCGTCGACCGCGACCGTGATGCCGGCCTCGCGCACCAACGGCAGCAACGCCGTCACGTAAGGAGATCGGCGCGCGACCAGACTGCGCGCCACCCGCACCGACCGGACCGGCAGCTCCGGCACGGACGCCGGATCCAGCGGTCCGAGCCCGAAGTCGTCGATCCCCACGTGCACGCCGAGCCCCGCGAGCACGGCGAGGTTGTCGGCGGCATCGGTCACCGGCAGCACCTCGGACGGCATGCTGATCGCCAGGTCCTGCACCGCCAGCCCGGTCTCCTCGAGCACTCCCACCACGCGTGACACGAGGTCCGCGTCGGTCGACTGGTGCGCGGTGAGCCGCACGACGAGCGACCGGTCGAACTGCCCGCGCTGCCGCCACCACGCCGACTGCCCGCTCGCGACGCGCAGCAGCCACTCGCCGAGCGGCAGGATCAACCCGGTGGCCTCGGCCAGCTCCGCGCAGCGGTCGTGCTCCAGCGGGCCGGTGTCCGGCCGGTCCCAGTGCAGGGCCGCCTCGACACCGGTGATCTCTCCGTCGGCCAGCCGCACGAGCGGGCGGTACCGCACGGTGATCTCGCCGTTCTCCCACGCGCCCGGCATCGTCACGGCCATCGCGTGGTCACGACGGTCCTCGGCGTCCTGCCCGGGGTGGAACACCTCCCACTGCCCGCGCCGGCGCACCTTGGCCCGGCGCAACGCCGTGTCCGCGGCGCGCAGCAGATCAACCGGTTCGGCGCCCACCGCCGGCCGGTGCACCACGCCCGCGCTCACCGACACCGCGAGCCCGTGACCGTCCACATAGGTCGGTTCGAGCAGCTCGTCGTTGATGCTCTTCATGATCGCGCCGATGCCCGGCGTGGTCGCCGTGTTCTCCACGAGCACGCCGAACTCGTCGCCGTCGAACCGGGCGATCATGGCCTTCTCGCCGGCCAGCACCACCCTGAGCCGCTGCGCGACGTGCTGCAGGAACCGCTCCGCGACCCGGCCACCGAAGCTGTTGCGCACCATGCCGAACGCGTCGAGGTCGAGGTGGAAGATCGTGACGCCGTGCTCGGGATCCGCGGTGCGCACCGCGATCTCCAGCTGCGTGGTGAAGAACTGCCGGTTCGGCAGTCCGGTCAGCACGTCGTGCAACGACTGCCGCTTGAGCTCGCTCTGCAGCAGCTCCAGCTCGGTGCCGTCCTCGATCGTGACGACGAAGTGGCTGGGCCCGTCGTCCGCGCCGCGCAGCAACGAGATCGTGAGCGAGAGCCGCGCGGGCTCCCCGTCCTCGCGCACCATCCGCTGCGACTGCCTGATCCGCTCGGCGCTGCCGTTGATCAGCTCCTTCATCGCTTTGCTCAGCATGTCGGCGAAGCCGGGCGCGATGAGGTCGAGCAGCGGCACGCCGATGAGCTCGTCCTGGGCGTATCCGAGGATGTCGCCCACCGCCGCGTTCGTCCTGAGCAGCCGTCCTTCGAGGTCGGCGATCAGCACGCCGTTGGTCGACGACGTCACGACCTCGTTGAACCGGGCCTCGCTCTCCTTGAGGTTCCAGTTCGCGTCGCGCACCGCCTTCAGCAACGACTTCTGCAGGCTTTCCTGCTGTGCCAGCACGGACTCGGTGTTGGCCTTGGTGAAGCCGCTCGCGAGCGCGCCGATCAGCAGCGCGATCCGTTCCGCGTACCGGCTGACGGGCCGGCACTCCGGCAGGGCGACCAGTCCTTTGCCCAGCACCTCCGCGGTGCAGCGCAGCCCGAGGTGCCCGAGGTACCCCAGGTTCGCCAGCTCCGCACCGGCCTGCTCCGCCGCGCTGGTGGCGAACGCCTCCTCGTGCAGCATCGCGCACAGCGCGTCCAGCCGGGTGCTCAGTTCCTCGTCGAGGAGGTCGCGCCCCATCGGGATGGCCACGGTCTCGAGCAGGCGGTACGACCACGTCCTGGCAAGCGTCAGCCGCGCCCTGGCGATGTCCTCGGGCGAGGGCGTGACATCTGAAATGCGGCTCGGGTTGACCATCTCAGGGCTGCCTCGCAATGGG
The DNA here is from genome assembly GCF_000974445.1 of Lentzea aerocolonigenes. Lineage (GTDB taxonomy): Bacteria > Actinomycetota > Actinomycetes > Mycobacteriales > Pseudonocardiaceae > Lentzea > Lentzea aerocolonigenes. The sequence goes on along the minus strand of NZ_BBOJ01000024.1, from coordinate 29,366 downwards.
CTCAGATGCTCGGCATCTTACCCACGGAGTGTTGGTTTCTTCTCGACCGGCAGTGTGAATCAACATCACTCGATCGGGATTCTCTATGGCTTGCGTGCGACTCCAGCGTACGCGAGTCGGTTGATCGCCGGATCAGTGGACATGTCCCCCGGTCCGGAGGGTCGCCATTCGGCGAATTTGACGAGTCCCGGTTCGACCAGTTCGAAATCACCGAAGAACGCGGCGATCTCGTCCCGGCTGCGCTCGACCGCCTGGTCACCGCCCGCCTTGTTGATGTTGGCGGCCGCGATCTTGACGGGCTCGTAGTCGTGGTCGTCGGCGAAGTGCGTGATCGCCAGGTAGCTCCCGCTGGGCAACGCCTCGCGGTAGTGCTTCAACAGCCCCCACGGATCGAACTCCGTCGGCACCCAGTGCAGCATCAGCAGCATCAGCACGCCGATCGGCTGGTCGAAGTCCAGCAGACGCGCTTCCGGGCTGTTCAGGATGCTGTCCGGATCCCTCAGGTCGGCCTGCAGCACGCGGACGCGGTCGTTGCCGGCGAGGATCAGTTCGCTGTGCGCGACGGCCACGGGATCGCGATCCACGTACACGACCCGGCACTCCGGAGCTGCCTCCTGGGCGACCTCGTGCACGTTGGCCACGGTGGGAATGCCGGAGCCGATGTCCAGGAACTGGCGTATGCCCTGGTCGACCATGAACCGCACCGCGCGGCCGAGAAACGCCCGGTTCACCCTGGCCGCACTGCGCGCGTGCGGCATCACGGCCTCCATCCGGTCACCCGCCAGGCGGTCGACCGCGAAGTTGTGCGCACCCCCGAGCATGTAGTCGTACAGCCTCGCCGCGCTCGGCACGGAGACGTCCACGCTCTGTGGAACCCAGCTCTTCTCGTCGGCCACGACGACCACCTCTTCAGGTTGCGGACGCACAAGCTTAGGCAGGCACGACGGGCCCGCGGCTGGTCCGCACGTGTGAACACACGCCACCCGATCGGGCACTGTCACTGTGGGCCGAATGACTCCTAGGGTTGACTTTCTCTTTCCACGTCGCGAGGAGCGATGATGTCTGTCCCGGTGGCGCCCGGCAGGCTGCCATTTCTCGGGCACACTCTGCCGATGTTGCGGAAAAGATTCCAATTCACCTCGAATTTACGCGCTCAAGGTGATCTGGTCGAAATCTATCTCGGGCCGATGCGCACGGTGTTCGTGGCGAGCCCCCAACTGATGCACCAGGTGCTGGTCACCGACGCGCCCAAGTTCCACAAAGGGCGGATGTTCGACAAGTTCCGGCCGTTCATGGGCAACGGGCTCGCGATGTCGAACGGACCCTTCCACCTGCGCCAGCGCCGGATGATGCAGCCGGCGTTCCACCGCGACCGGATCGCGGGCTACGCGAACACCATGATCCGCGCGACGCGGGAGTTGGTGGACGACTGGCGGCCCGGTGAGGTGCGGCGGATCGAAGAGGACATGCAGGGCCTCGCGATCACGATCGTCGGCGAGGCGCTGTTCTCGACCGAGATCGGCGAGCGCGCGATCGACGAGGCTCGCCGCTCGATCTCCACGATCGTCGAGAAGGGCATCGTGCGCGCGCTCTCACCGGGGTTCGTCGAGAAGCTGCCCATCCCGGCCAACCGCGAGTTCGACGCGGCGATCGCCCGGATGCGCGCGATCGTGCAGGAGGTCATCGCGAGCTGGCGGGCCGACGGCACCGATCACGGCGACCTGCTGTCGACGCTGATGCTGGCCAGGGACGAGGCCGGTGAACCGATGACCGACCAGCAGGTCTTCGACGAGGTCATCACCCTGCTGTCGGCCGGCATCGAGACCACCGCGCTGGCGCTGGCGTGGATCTTCCACGAGATCGCCGCCAATCCCGCGGTGGAGCAGCGGGTGCTGACCGAGATCGACGAGGTGCTGTCCGGGCGTCCGGTGACGTTCGACGACGTGCCGAAGCTGACCTACGTCGGCCAGGTCGCCACCGAGGTGCTGCGCAAGTACCCGCTCTGGCTCCTCATGCGGCGCGTCGTGGAGGACGTGGACCTGGGCGGCGTCCACCTGGCGCCCGGCACCGAGCTGATCATCAGCCCGCACGCCATGCACCACAACCCCCAGCACTACCCCGATCCCGAGCGCTTCGACCCGGACCGCTGGACTCCTGAACGCGCCCGGCAACTGCCCAAGGGAGCGTTCGTCCCGTTCGGCGGCGGGATCCACCAGTGCATCGGGAACCACTTCGCGCTGACCGAGATCGTCATCGCGGTGGCGACCGTCTGCTCGCGCTACCGGCTCGTCCCGGACCGGCCCGTGCGCACCAAGTTCACCAACGCCGTGTACCCCATCGACCTCCTGATGAAGGTCGTTCCCCGTTAGCCGGAGGTTGTTCTCCCATGCGTCTCCGTCGGCTCTGTGCCGTCGCTGTGCTCGCTTTGTTCGTCCCCGTGCCCGCTCCCGCGAACGCCGTCGAGACCACCTGCCAGGACGTCCAGACACCGGTGAGCTCCGGCCTCGCCCAGCAGACCATGTACGGCAAGCTGTGCGTCCCCCGGGGCGCGACCACGGTCCAGGTCCTCGTTCCCGGCGCCACCTACACCAGTGCGTACTGGGACATCCCGCTCGACCCCGAGGTCCGTTCGGTCCGGCTCGCGATGAACCACGCCGGCATCGCCACCATGGCGGTCGACCGGATCGGCACCGGCAGGAGCACCAGGCCGCTGAGCGCGCTCGTCACCGTGCCGAGCCAGGCCGACGCGGTGCACAAGGTGGTCCAGCGGATGCGCTCGCAGTTCCAGAAGGTGCTCATCGGCGGCCACTCCCTCGGCTCCGTGATCGCGATCGCCGAGGCCGCCACGTACCGCGACGTCGACGGGGTGCTCGTCACCGGGATGACCAACCAGTGGGACTACCTCAAGGCGTTGCCCGCGATCGCCGGCTCGATCCCGGTCACGCTCGACCCGCAGCTGAGCAAGCTCGGCCTGGATCCCGGTTACCTGACGACGGCACCGGGATCCCGCTACACCTCGTTCCACAAGCCGGGTGCGCTGAACCCGGCCGTCGTCGCCTACGACGAGTCCACAAAGGACGTTTTCGCGGCCGGTGAACTGGTCACGACGCCGCTGATGGTGAACCTCGTGATTCCGGCCAGTCGCGCCATCACCGTGCCGGTGATGAGCGTCCAGACGCCGTCCGACTACTTCTGCGGCACCCCGCCGCTCGGTTCCGACTGCTCGTCCTCCGAAGCGCTGGCAGCGTCCGAAAGGCCGTTCTACGCGCAGGCACCGCGAGTCGACGCGTTCGTCCTCACCGGCTACGGCCACTGCTTCAACTTCGCGCCCGACTCGACCCGCTACCACGACGCGGTCGTCGCGTGGCAGCGCCACGCCACTAGATCTTCTTGAGGAAGTCTCCCGCGTCCAGCGGAGCTCCGAGGTGGGCGCCGATCGCGAGGTCGGCGCCCTCTTCCGTCCACCACTTCGCCTGGTCCGCGGTCTCGACGCCGTCCACGCAGATCCGCACACCCGACTCGTGCACAGCCGGAACCAGCACGGCGAAGCGGGCGTCCTGACTCCTCGTCAGGTCCGGCGGCACCAGCACCGACCTCACCGGCAACTCGGAGAGCCACGCCAGATCCCGCGGGCCGAGCCCGAAGTCGTCGATCGCGGTCAGGACGCCGATGCGGTCGAGCACCGTGAAGTCGTCGGCCGCGTCGGCCATCGGCAGCGCCCTGCTGGGCATGCTGACCATCAGCCGGTCGGACGGGAGCCCTGTTTCCTCGAGCGCTCCCACCACGCGTGAGACCAGATCAGCGTCGGCCGACTGGTGCGCGGTGAGCCGCACGACGAGCGGCTGGTCGAACTGCCCGCGCTGCCGCCACCACGCCGACTGGCCCGCCGCGACCCGCAGCAACCACTCGCCGAGCGGCAGGATCAACCCGGTGGCCTCGGCCAGCTCCAGGCACACGTCGTGCTCCAGGGGGCCCGCACCCGGCCGATCCCAGTGCAGCACCGCCTCGACGCCGCCGATCTCACCGTCGCCGAGGCGCACGACCGGGCGGTACCGCACGACGATCTCGCCGTTCTCCCACGCACCCGGCATCTCCACGGCCACCGCGTCGTTCCGGCGGTCCTCGGCGTCCTGGCCGGCGTGGAACAGCTCCCACTGCCCGCGTCTGCCCTTCTTGGCCTTGCGCAGCACTCGTTCCGCGGCGCGCAGCACCTCGGACGGTTCCCAGTCTGGGTCCGGCCGGTGCACGACACCCGCGCTCACGGACGCCGCGAGTCCACGACCGTCCACATAGGCCGGTTCGAGCAGGTCGTCGTTGATGCTCTTCATGATCACGCCGATGCTCGGCGTGGCCGCCGCGTTCTCGATCAGGACGCCGAACTCGTCACCGCCGAGCCGGGCGATCATCGCTTTCTCGCCCGCCAGCAGAACTTCCAGCCGCTGGGTGACGTGCTGCAGCAACCGTTCGGCGACGCGGCCGTCGAAGCCGTTGCAGACCATGCCGAACGCGTCGAGGTCCAGGTGGAAGATCGTGACGCCGTGCTCGGAATCCGCGTTGCGCAGCGCGATCTCCAGCTGCGTGGTGAAGAACTGGCGATTCGGCAGACCGGTCAGCACGTCGTGCAACGACTGCCGCTTGAGCTCGCCCTGCAGCAACGCCAGTTCCGTGCCGTCCTCCACCACCACGACGAAGTGGGCAGGCGCGTCGTCGGCACCGCGCAGCAGCGACGCGGTCAGCGTCAGCTGCGCCACCTCACCGTCCTTGCGCACCATCCGCTGCGACTGGCTGACCCGCTCCACCGCACCGTCGACCAGTTCTGCCATCGCGTTGTGCAGCATCTCGGCGAAGCCGGGCGCGATGAGATCGAGCAGCGGCACCCCGACGAGCTCCTCCTGGGCGTACCCGAGGATGTCGCCGGTCGCCGCGTTGGTCCGCAGCAGTCTGCCTTCGAGGTCGACGATCAGCACGCCGTTGGTCGACGACGTGACCACCTCGTTGAACCGGGCCTCGCTCTCCCTGAGGTTCCAGTTCGCGTCGCGCACCGCCTTCAGCAACGACCGCTGCATGACCTCCTGCTGCGTGAGCACCGACTCGGTGTTCGCGGCGGTGAAACCGGCACCGAGTGCGCCCATCGCGAGCACGACCCGTTCCGCGTACCGCTCGACGGGCTGGAACTCCGGCAGCGCGAGCAACCCCTTGCCGAGCACCTCCGCGGTGCACTTCAGGCCGTCCCGGCCGAGGTGCCCGAGGCGCGCGAGATCCGCGCCGGCCTGTTCGACGACCGCGGTGGTGAACGGTTCCTCGTGCAGCATCGCGCACAACGCGTCGAGCCGACCGCTCAGTTCCACGTCGAGATCTTTGCTGCCCATCGGAATCGCGACCGTGCTGAGCAGCCGATATGACCAAGTGCGAGCAAGCGTCAGCCGTGCCCGGGCATTGTCATCGGGCGGTGGCGACGCGTCTGGTATTCGACTCGGGTTGGGCATTGACTCTGCCTCGCAGTGGGCTCAGATGCCCGGCATCTTACTCACGCACCGTCGAACTCCGGTGGACCGAGAGTGTGAATCAATATCACTCGATGGAGATTTCCTATGGCTTGCGTCCGACGGATCCATAGGCGATCTCGTTCACCGTGGGATCATCGGATATGTCGCCCGGACCGGAGGAGCGCCATTCCGCGTACCTGACGAGTCCCGGCTCGACCAGCTCGAATTCACCGAAGAACGCCGCGATCTCGTCCTTGCCGCGTTCGATCGCCTGCTCCCCGCCGACCTGGCTCAGCCTGGTGGCCGCGGCCCTGACGCCCTCGTTGTCGTGGTCGTTCGCGAGGTGGGTGATCGCCAGGTAGCTCCCGCTGGGCAGGGCCTCGCGGTAGTGCTTCATCAGGCCCCACGGATCGTCCTCGGTCGGCACCCAGTGGACCATGAACAGCATCAGCAGACCGATCGGCTGGTCGAAGTCGAGCAGCCGGCCCACCTCTCCGGCGTTCAGGATGCTGTCCGGGTCGCGCATGTCGGCCTGGAGCACGGCGGCCCGGTCGTTACCAGCGAGAATCAGTTCACTGTGGGCGACGGCGACCGGGTCGCGATCGACGTACACGACGCGGCACTCGGGGGCCACGGCCTGCGCGACCTCGTGGACGTTGGCCACCGTCGGGATGCCGGAACCGATGTCCAGGAACTGCCGCACCCCCGCGTCGACCATGAACCTCACCGCGCGGCCGAGGAACTTCCGGTTGATCCTGGCGGCGCTGCGCGCGTGCGGCATCAGGTGCTCGATCTTCGCGCCCATCTGGCGGTCCACCGCGAAGTTGTGCGCTCCGCCCAGCATGTAGTCGTACAGCCTCGCCGGACTCGGCACGGAGACGTCAACGCTCTGCGGAACCCAGTTCCGATCATCCGTCACGGCGTCCACCTCTTCGGGTTTGCGGACGCACAAGCTTAGGCAGGCACGAAGCTCACGACATTACGCCGCCGGTGTGAACGCAGGCCACCCGATCGGGCACTGTCACTCTCACCCGAATGACTCCTATGGTGGTCCATCACTTTCCACGTCGCGAGGAGCGATGATGTCCGTCCCGGCGGCATCCGGCAGGCTGCCATTTCCCGGGAACACCTTGCCAATGCTATGGAAAAGATTCGAGTCCACCTCGAATTCACAGCGTCAGGGTGATCTGGCTGAAGTACGTCCGGGCCCGGTGCGAACGTTTTTCGTGACGATTCCGCAGCTGATGCACCACAAAGGGCGGATGTTCGACAGATTCCGCCTGTTCACCGGCAACGGGCTCGATCCCGCCGACCACGGCGACCTGCTCTCGACGGTGCGTCCGGACGGCGCGCGCCTGGCCTCCGGCACCGAGGTGACCCTCAGCCCGCACGCGCCGCACCACGACCGCGCGAACCACCGGAACCCCGACGCGTCCGGCAGCTGGTCCCCGTCCGGCCGGTGCGCACCAAGTTCACCAACGCCGTCCACCCCGTCGGCCTCGTGATGAAGGCCGTTCCCCGTTAGTTGGAGGTTGTTCCCCGATGCGTCTCCGTCGGCTCTGTGCCGCCGCATTGCTCGCATTGTTCGTCCCCGTGCCCGCTCCCGCGAACGCGGTCGAGACCAGCTGCCAGGACGTGTACACCCCGGTGGCCTTCGGGCTCACCCAGCAGACCATGTACGGAAGCCTGTGCGTACCGCAGGGCGCGACGACGGTGCAGGTCCTGGTCCCCGGTGGGACGTACACGACCGCGTACTGGGACATCCCGGTCGAGCCCGAGGTCCGCTCGGTGCGGCAGGCGATGAACCACGCCGGCATCGCCACCATGACGGTGGACCGGATCGGTTCGGGCAGGAGCAGCAAACCGCTGAGCGCGCTGATCAACACCCCGAACCAGGCCCAAGCGGTGCACCAGGTGATCCAGAACCTGCGCCCGCAGTTCCAGAAGGTGCTCGTCGGCGGCCACTCCATCGGCTCCGCGGTCGCACTCGCGGAGGCGGGCACCTACCACGACGTCGACGGCGTGCTGACCACTGGCATGGCCGACCAGTGGGACTACACCAGAGTGGTGCCCGCGCTCACCGGCCTGATCCCGGTCACGCTCGACCCGAAGCTGAGCAGGCTGGGTCTGGACCCGGGCTACCTGACCACGGCACCGGGCGGCCGCTACGACACGTTCCACAAGCCCGGTCCGCTGAACCAGGCGGTGATCGACTACGAAGAGTCCACAAAGGACGCGTTCTCGTCCAACGAGTCCGTCACCGCCATCCTCATGAACAACATCGTGATCCCCTCCAGCCGCAGCATCACCGCGCCGGTGATGTCGGTGCAGTCCAGCGCGGACTACTTCTGCGGCACCCCGCCGCTCGGCGCCGACTGCTCGTCCTCGGCCGCACTGGCAGCGTCCGAGAGGCCGTTCTTCCCGAACGCTCCGCGGTTCGACGCGTTCGTCCTCAACGGTTACGGGCACTGCTTCAACTTCGCGGCCCAGGACGCGGACGCCTACCACGCGGCGGTCATCGCGTGGCAGCGCAGCATCTAGCCCTGGAGCTTCTTGAGCAGGTCGCCCGCGGCTTCGGGCGCACCGAAGTGGGCGCCGATCGCGAGGTCGGCGCCCGCTTCCGTCCACCACTTCGCCTGCTCCGCGGTCTCGACGCCGTCGACGCATAGGTTCACGCCCAGGTCGTGCACGGCCTTGACCAGCGTGGCGGAGCGCGGATCCTGACGCTGCACCAGGTCCTTCGGCACGCACACCGACGCGATCGGCAGCTCCGAGAGCCACGCCAGGTCACGCGGCCCGAGGCCGAAGTCGTCGAGTGCGATCCGGATGCCGGTGTCCGCCAGCGTGCTCAGGTTCTCCGCCGCGCCGGCCACGCTCAGCACGCCGACCGGCATGGTCAGCGTCAGCAGCTCGGGCGGCATTCCGGTCTCCTCCAGCACCTTCGCCACGCGTGACACCAGGTCCGCGTCGGTCGCCTGGTGCCGGGTGAGCCGGACGCCGAACTGCGCGTCGAGCTCACCGCGCTGCCGCCACCACTGCGCCTGGCCGGTCGCGATCCTGATCAGCCACTCGCCCATCGGCAGGATGAGTCCTGTCTGGTCGGCGAGCTCGGCGCACCGGTCGGAGAGGTCCCAGTGCAGCACGGCCTCGACGCCGGCGAGCTCACCGGTCGCGAGGACGCGGACGGGCTGGTAGCAGACGCCGATGTCGCCCTGCTCCCACGCGCCGGGCATCACGACGGCCAGCGCGTGGTCGCGCCTGCGTTCGGTGTCCTGGTTGCTGTGGAACAACTCCCACTGGCCGCGCTGGTCCTTCTTGGCCTGCCGCAACGCGAGGTCCGCCATGCGCATCAGTTCGGTGGGCTCGACGTCGGGTGACGGCCGGTGGACCACGCCCGCGCTCACCGAGACGGCGAGCCCGTGTTCGTCCACGAAGATCGGTTCGGCCAGGTCGGTGTTGATCGCGGCCATGATCGTCGCGATGTCCGGTGTCGCTTCGGTGTTCTCCACGACGATGCCGAACTCGTCGCCGTCGAATCGCGCGACCATCGCCTGCTCGTGGGACATCAACGCCCGCAGCCGGCGCGCGACGTGCTGCAGCAGCTTGTCGCCGACGCGGCCGCCGAGGCTGTTGCACACCAGGCCGAACGCGTCGAGGTCCAGGTGGAACACGGTCACGCCGAACTCCGGGTCGGCGCGGCGCAGCACGGTTTCCAGGTGCGTGGTGAAGAACTGCCGGTTCGGCAGGCCCGTCAGCACGTCGTGCAGCGACTGCCTGCGCAGTTCTCCTTGCAGCAGCGCGAGTTCCGTGGCGTCGTCGGCGACCACGAGCACGTGGCTCGGCTTGTCGTCGCCGTCGCGCAGCAGTGACGCGGTCAGCGTCACCTTGGCCAGATCGTCCTCGCCGCGCAGCAACTGGATCGGCTCGCGCTCGAACTCGTCGCGTTCGGCGAGAACCTTCTCCATCATCTCGCGGAACGCCACGACCGAGTTCGGCGCGATGAGCTCCATGAGCCGGACACCTGGCTCGGGCCGGCCGCCGATGATCTCGCCGATCGCCTCGTTCGCCCACACGATCCTGCCGTCGAGGCCGACGATCAGGATGCCGTTCGTCGACGAGATCGCGATGCCCGCGAACTTGGCCTCGCTCTGCCGCTGGTCCCACTGCGCGTCACGAGCGGCCTTGAGCAACGAGCGCTGCATGCTCTCCTGCTGGTCCAGGATCGAGCGGCCGCGGGCCAGCGAGAACCCTGCGGCGAGCGCGCCGAGGCCACCGACGACGCGCACCGGGAAGTGCTCGATCTCCTGGAACTCCTCCAGCGCGAGCAGGCCCTTGCCCAGCACGTCGACGGTGCGCCGGAGGCCGGGCTCGTTGACGTAGCCGAGAGCGACGAGTCGCTCGCCCACCTCCTCGAACGGAGCAGGGTCGAACGGCTCGCTGTGCAGCGCCGCGCACAACGCGTCGAGCTGGCCGCCCAGTTCGGCGTCCAGCTCGTCTCTGCTCAGCGCGACGACGATGACGCTGCTGAGCAGGTAGCTCCACTTGCGCGACAAGGCTTCCCGCGCGCGGACGGCGGCGTGGTCCGGTGGTGGAGCGGCATCGGGTCTTCGGCTCGGATTCGTCATTCCCGTTGCCCTGTATGGGTTGGAGAGTGTCCGGCAGTTTACCTACCGGTAGTCGACGCACGCTGCGCCGACAGTGTGAACCTCCGACACTACTGTGTGGTTTTATCCCTTACGACCGACCCCGGCGTAGAGGAACATGTTCATGGACGCCTCGTCCGCGAAGTCGCCCGGACCGTCCGGCCGCCACTCCCCGCAGCCGACGAGGCCCGGTTCGACCAGTTCGAACCCGTCGAACAACGCGCTGACCTGCTCGTGCGTGCGCATGTGCATCTGGTCGGCGCTCTTGCTGCGGTTCACGACGTCGGCGGCCTGGTCGACCTTCTCGTCGATCTGGTCCTTGGCCACGTGCGTCATCACGATGAAGCTGCCGGCGGGCAGCGCGTCCCGGTAGTGCGCGACGAGCTTCTCGGGGCTGTCCTCGTCCGGCACCCAGTGCAGCATGAGCAGCATCAACAGCCCGATCGGCTCGTCGAAGCGCAGCAGCTGCCTCACGTCGGGGCTCGCCAGCACGGCCTCCGGATCGCGCATGTCCGCCTGGACGATGGCGGCGTTGTCGTTGCCGGAGAGCATCAACTGGCTGTGCGCGACGGCGACGGGATCCTTGTCGACGTAGACGATCCGGGCCGCCGGGTCGCGGTCCTGCGCCACCTCGTGCACGTTCGCGACGGTCGGGATGCCCGAACCGATGTCGAGGAACTGGCGAACTCCCTGGTCCATCAGGAAGTTCACCGCGCGGCCGAGGAACCGGCGGTTGAGCCTCGCGACGCTGGGCAGGCCCGGCACGAGCTTCTCGATCTGGGAGCCGACCTGGCGATCGGCGGCGAAGTTGTGGGCGCCGCCGAGGATGTAGTCGTAGACGCGGGCCATGCTCGGCACGGTGGTGTCGATGCCGAGCGGCACCCAGTCCTGGGTCTCTGCCACGGGAAGCACCTCTTCGGTTTTCGTGGCGATCGGGGGAAGACGCACGAGCTTAGTCACCCGAGAGGCGTGCACACTGAACCAACAGAGTGATGCGGAACCACCCGATCAGGCACTGTCGTCTTCCCCCAAACGGCTCCTAGGGTGGTCCGTCCCCATTCGGCCCAACTCCCCAGGAGTCCGAATGCCCGTCCCGGTGGCTCCCAGCCGCTGGCCGTTACTCGGGCACACCCCGGCGATGCTCACCCGGCGCGCCGGGTTCACCGACGCGTTGCACGAGCACGGTGACGTGGTGCGCCTCGACCTCGGTCCGTTGCGCGCGTACTTCGTCACCAGTCCGGCGCTGACCCACGAAGTTCTTGTCTCCCAAGGCTCCAAGTTCCGCAAGGGCGCGATGTTCGACAAGTTCCAGCCGTACCTGGGGACGGGACTGCTGCTGTCGAACGGCGAGTACCACCTGCGACAGCGCCGGATGATGCAACCGGCGTTCCATCGGGAACGGATCCAAGCGTATGCCTCGACGATGGCTCGTGCTGCTTCTGCGCTGGTTGAGAGGTGGCAGCCCGGCGAGATCCGCGTCATCGAGAACGACATGCAGGAGCTCGCGGTCACCATCGTCGGCGAGGCGCTCTTCTCGGCGGAGATGGGAGAACGCGCGGTCGCGGAGGTCCGCCGCTCGATCTTCACGGTGATCCAGCAGGGCATGATCCGCGCGCTGTCCCCGTCGTTCGTCGAGAAGCTCCCGCTGCCGGGCAACCGGGAGTTCGACGCCGCGATCGCCCGCATGAAAGCCGTTGTGCTGCAACTGATCGAGAGCTGGCGCGCGGACGGCACCGACCACGGCGACGTGCTGTCGATGCTGCTGCTGGCGCAGGACGACGGCGTCGGAATGACGGACCAGCAGGTCTACGACGAGGTCCTGACGCTGCTGACCGCCGGCATCGAGACCACCGCGATCGCACTGGCCTGGGCGCTGTACGAGGTGGGTCTGAACCCCGAGATCGAACGCCGATTACACGAGGAGGTCGACTCGGTGGTCGGCGACCGCCAGGTCACGTTCGCCGACGTGAGCTCGTTGACCTACACCGCCCAGGTCGTGCAGGAAACCTTGCGGAAGTACCCGATCTGGTTCGTGATGCGCCGAACCCTCGTCGAAGTGCAGCTGGGCGACGTCTCGTTGCCGGCGGGCACCGAGGTGATCGTGAGCCCGCACGCGCTGCACCACGACCCGCGCTTCTACCCGGACCCGGACCGCTTCTCGCCCAACCGCTGGACGCCCGAGTTCACCGCCTCCCTCCCGCGCGGCGCGTACGTCCCGTTCGGCGGCGGCACCCGCCAGTGCCTGGGCAACACCTTCGCCCACACGGAGATCGTCATCACCCTCGCGACCGTCGCGAGGCGCTGGCGACTCGTCCCCACCCGTCCGGCGCGCGTGAAGTTCACGTCCGCCCCGTACCCGGACGGCTTGCTGATGAAGACCGTCCCCCGCACCAACTAAGTTGGAGGTCGTTCCACCATGCGTTTCCGCAGGCTGTGCGCCGCGGCTCTGCTGGCAACCGGAACCCTGCTAGCTCCGCTGCCCGCCTCCGCCGCCGTTTCCTGCCAGAACGTCAGCTACCCCGTCCGAATCGGCCTCACCCCGCTGGTGACGTCGCTGGAGACCATGGCCGGCAGGCTGTGCGTCCCCGACGGCGCCACCACCGTCCAGGTCCTGATCCCCGGCGGCACCTACGACAGGACGTACTGGGACGTCGGCTTCGAACCCTCGACCCACTCGTTCACCCAGGCCCAGAACAACGCGGGCTTCGCCACCCTGGCCCTGGACCGCCTGGGCACCGGCCTGAGCTCCAAGCCCCTGAGCACGTTCGTCACCGCCTCAACCCAGGCGAGCGCGGCCCACCAGGTCATCGCGACGCTGAAACCCCGCTTCTCCAAGGTGATCGTCGCCGGCCACTCCATCGGCTCGGCGATGGCCATGATCGAAGCGGGCACCTACCGCGACGTGGACGGCGTCCTGGTCACCGGCTTCACGCACAAGATGAACTACATCACCGTCGTCCCGGTGCTGGCCAACATGATCCCGGCAGGCCTCGACGCGGGCTACCTGACGACGATGCCGGACACCCGCTACAACGCGTTCCACAAACCGGGCCCGCTGGTCCCCGGCGCGATCTCGTTCGACGAGTCCACGAAGGACGTCTTCGCCGCAACAGAAGCCGTGGACACCATCCTCCTCGACACGGTGATCATCCCGATCTCCCGCAACATCACCGTTCCCGTCCTCATCGTGGTCGGCAACGACACGCACTTCTGCAGCGCGGGCCTCCCGCTGATGGGCAGCGACTGCTCCTCCCCGGAGGCCCTGAAGGCCGACGAGGGCCAGTTCTTCCCGTCCGTGCCGCGCTTGGACACCTACGTCCTGAACGGCTACGGCCACTCCATCAACTACGCGCCGAACGCCCCGGACTACCACGCCGTGGTCACCTCCTGGGCCAACGGCATCTAGCTAGACTCGGGGGATGGACGAAGAGATCCACGAGCGAGTCCGCGACACCATCAAATCCATCCCCCGCGGACGTGTCGCCACGTACGGCGACATCGCAGATCTCGCCAAGGCCCCGTCGCCACGGCTGGTCGGCCGCATCCTCAACGAGGACGGCCACGACCTGCCGTGGCAACGCGTCCTCAAGGCCGACGGCACGTGCGCTCCCCATCTCCGCGACACCCAGCTCCAGATGCTGCACGAGGAGGGGGTGCCGAACCTGGACGGCAAGGTGAACCTGCGCGAGTACCGGTGGGAGGACGCGCGCAAGGAGGAGGAGCAAGGCCTCTGGTAACCGCTGACGCGCCACGCGCGGGGAGGGCGGCGCATCAAGGCACGCCGACCCGGCAAGACGACACGGTGATCACGCGAGACGACCCGCAAAGGTGACCACTCGCGCCGCAACGCAGGCGACGGCGAAGCCGAGCACCCCTACAGGCGCGATGGCGAAGCCGAGCCGGACAGGGCTATGCGTCATCGGGCAAGCGGTAATGACGCAACCAAAGCTCGTCAGGACCTGCGCGCCCACCTACGCAAGGCGACACGACCGCACAGGTGACCACTCCGCTGGAACCCGCGCCGAACCACCCCAGGCCGACCCGCGCACGCCCCAACGCAAGCCGACCCGCAACACTCACGCAGATTGCAACAACACAGCCCGAGCCTCGTAATACCTGCGCAGCAACACATCGACCACCAGAGGATGCGCCCCGATCGGTGCCGAAACCACATCCGCACCGCACTCGGCCAGCGACCCGTGGAACACCCCGGGTGCCAGGAGCCACGAGGCGACGGCGACCCGACGCCCCCGCATCCCGCGCCGTTCCCGAACCTCAGCCACGACATCAGGCACACGCGGCGTAGCAGTGGCCACGTACCCGACCGCCGAAGCCCCCAACAGTCCAGCAGCCCGCCGAACATCCGCCAGAGCGCGAGCATCGGACGAGCCCGCCGCGGCGAGCACCACTGCGTCGCCGCGGCGGAAACCTGCTTCCCGCAACCGATCCCGGACCGCCGCCACAGCGTCCACACCCAACGGCGGCGTCACCACGACATCGGGACGCGACCCGATCTGCTGCGGGATGTCAACACGAACGTGGTACCCAGCAGCCAAAAAGGCGGGAACCACCACAGCCGGACCGTCCACAACGGACCGCACGTCCGGCTGCCGCACATCGGCGTAGGCGACCTCGACCGGAACGTCCACCGACGAACGCGCCAGCGAAGCGATCTCTTCACACACCACGGCACCGCGAGGATCACGCGTGCCGTGGAAGGCCAGTACAAGCTTCATGCGGGCTCCATGGCGAGTCGATATCCGCGCTTCACAACCGTGCGCACCATCTGCGGCGAACCCAGCGCCGTCCGCAGCCTGCCGATCGCCGTCTCGACCGCGTGCTCCTCACCGCCGGAAGGCAAGGCCGCCAACAGGTCCTGGCGCGACACGACACGTCCGCGCGCCGCCACCAGAGTCCGCAGCACGGCCATCGGGGCCGGGGCGACGCGACGCAGCTCGCCGTCGATCACCACAGCCTGCGCCCGCATCTCCATGTCCTTGGACGCGATGCGCAACCGGGTGGCGCGCGCAGGCAGCTCCAGCGCCAGCTCCCGTGCCATCGAACCGATCCGGGCCCGTGCGGGCTGCACGACCGGGATGCCCGCGGCCACCAGCGGGCCCGCGGTGATGGCGCCGACGCCGACCACGAGAACGTCACGCCGCAGGGCCGACACCAGGTCGGCGTACCGGTCGCCTGCCTCGCGCAGCACCGAGGTGGCCGCCGGGGCGCTCGTGAACGTCAGCGCGTCCACCTGGCCCGCCAGCACCGCGTCCAGCAGCCGGTGCAACGGGCCGGTGTCCGCGGGCGGCATCCAGCGGTAGACCGGGATCTCGACCACGTCGGCGCCGGCCGCGATCAGGGTGTTCACGAAGTCCGGCAACGGTTCGCCGTGCAGCTGGATCGCGACCCGCTTGCCGGACACGCCCATCCGCAGCAGGTACTGCAGCAGCTCGGCGTTCGACTCCGACGACGGCGACCAGGTCTCCACCAGGCCCGCCGCTCGCACCGCGCCCTTCGCCTTCGGGCCGCGGGGCAGCACCACGGCGTTCTCCAGCGCGCGGTGCAGGCGGCCTGCCAGGCCCCACCCCTCCGCGGCCTCGAACCAGCCGCGGAACCCGATCCCGGTGGTGGCGACCACCACGTCGACCGGTGCGGACACCAGTTGCTGGGTCGCCTGGTGCAGTTCGGCGTCGTCGGGCAACGGCACTATCCGGATGGCCGGGCCGTGGATGACGGTGGCGCCCTTGCGTTCCAGCAGGGCGCCGAACTCGTCGGCGCGGCGGGCCGCGGTCACACCGATCGTGAAGCCCGCCAGCGGTCCGGTCATGTCAGCTCCACGACACCGTCACGCACGCGCACGCCATGCACGGCAACCGAAACCTCGGGTTCGTCCAGGCACTTGCCGGTCGCGAGCTCGAACGCCTGCTTGTAGACCGGCGACACGACGACCGGAACGCCACCGCGGTCGCCCACGATGCCGCGCGACAGCACCGCGGCGCCGCTGAACGGGTCGATGTTGTCCAACGCGTGCAGGGAACCGTCCGCGGTCAGGAACACCGCGACCTGTGTGCCGTCGGGCAGCAACGCCGCGACGCCCTGTTCCGGACGCAACACCTCGAAGTCACAGACAACGGTCACCTGACGACCTCCGGAATGCCGAGCTGGACGGGGACGCGCTGACCACGCTCAGCGCGGAACGAGATCGTGGGGTCGGGCGTGCCCGGCGCGTTGACGAACGACGTGAACCGCGCGAGCTTCTCCGGGTCTTCGAGCACACCGCGCCACTCGTCGGCGTAGTCGTCGACGTGTGCCGCCATGGCCGCTTCCAGGTCGTCGCAGATGCCGAGCTTGTCGTCGACCACGACCTCGCGCAGGTGGTCGAGCCCGCCGTCGAGCCCTTCCAGCCACGCCGAGGTGCGCTGCAACCGGTCCGCCGTGCGGATGTAGAACATCAGGAACCGGTCGATGACCTTGATCAGCGTCTCGGTGTCCACATCGGACACGAGCAGGTCCGCGTGGCGCGGCGTGAAGCCGCCGTTGCCGCCCACGTAGAGGTTCCAGCCGTTCTCGGTGGCGATCACACCGAAGTCCTTGCCGCGGGCCTCGGCGCACTCACGCGCACAACCCGACACCGCCGACTTGAGCTTGTGCGGCGAACGCAGGCCTCGATAGCGCAGTTCCAGCTCGATCGCGAGACCGACGGAGTCCTGCACACCGTAACGGCACCAGGTCGTGCCGACGCAGGACTTCACCGTGCGCAACGCCTTGCCGTACGCGTGACCAGACTCGAAGCCCGCGTCCACGAGCCGGCGCCAGATCTGCGGCAGCTGGTCGACGGTCGCGCCGAACAGGTCGATGCGCTGACCACCGGTGATCTTCGTGTAGAGCCCGAAGTCACGCGCCACCTCACCGATGACGATCAGCTTCTCCGGCGTGATCTCACCGCCGGGAATGCGCGGCACGACCGAGTACGTGCCGTTGCGCTGCAGGTTCGCCAAGAACCTGTCGTTGGTGTCCTGCAACGAGACCTGCGCCTCGCCGAGGATGTGCCCGTTGTTCAGCGACGCCAGGATCGAGGCCACGGCGGGCTTGCAGATGTCGCAGCCACGCCCGGTGCCGTGCTTCTCGACCAACGCCGTGAACGTGGTGATCCGAGTCGCACGGACGATCTCGAACAGCTCCGCCCGCGAGTACGTGAAGTGCTCGCACAGCGCCTTGGACTGCTCGACACCGCAGTCGGTCAGCAGCTTCTTCAGCATCGGCACGCACGAACCGCAGCCCGTGCCCGCCTTGGTGCACGCCTTCAGCTCGGCGACGTCGCACGCCACACCGGACTGGATGGCGTCGGTGATCGTCTGCTTGGTGACGGCGTGGCAGGAGCAGACCTGCGCGTCGGCGGGCATCTCCACGTCGACGGCGCCGCCGGGCTGCAGCAGCGCGGCGGGAACTTCCTTGCCCACCAACGGCCGCAGCGACAGGTACGACGAGGCGTCACCGACGAGCACACCACCCAGCAGGGTCTTCGCGTCGTCCGACACCACGAGCTTGCTGTACGTGCCCGCGACGGCGTTGTTCACGACGACTTCCAGCGCACCCTCGGTGGTCGCGTGCGCGTCACCGAACGACGCCACGTCCACACCGAGCAGCTTCAGCTTCGTCGACAGGTCCGCGCCGGGGAACACCTTGGCGCCACCGGAGAGCTGGTCCGCGACGACCTCGGCCATCGAGTAACCGGGAGCCACGAGCCCGTAGGTCACACCTTCGACCGCAGCGCACTCACCGATCGCGTACACGCGCGGGTCGGCGGTCCTGCAGGCGGCGTCGACCAGGTACCCGCCGCGCGGGCCCAGTTCCAGCCCCAGATCGAGGTCCGTGCGCGGCCTGATGCCCGCGCTGAACACCACGACGTCGAGGTCGAGCTCGAGACCGTTCGCCAGCTTGGCGATCAACCGCGAACCGTCGCGCTCGATCGAGGACGCGGAGGTGCCGGTGTGCACGGTCAGGTCGAGCTTCTCGACCAGCCGCTTCAGCAGCCCCGCACCGCCTTCGTCGACCTGGATCGGCATCAGCCGCGGCGCCAGCTCCACGACGTGCGGCGACACTCCCATGCCGCGCAACGCGTTGGCGGCCTCCAGGCCGAGCAGACCACCGCCGAGCACCATGCCGGAGTGCCGGCCGGGCCGGTCGGCGGCCTTCACCGTCGCACGGATGTCATCGAGGTCGTCGATCGTCCGGTAGACGTGACATCCGGGCAGGTCGCGGCCGGGCACCGGCGGCACGAACGGCACGGAACCGGTGGCGAGCACCAGCGCGTCGTACGTCACCTCGATGCCGGACGCGCCCACCACGACACGACGTTCCCGGTCGACCGACACCGCCTTCTCACCGAGACGGAGCTCGCAGCCCGTCAGCGGCGGCAGTTCCAGCTCGGCAGAGCTCCACGTGTCCACATAGGACGAGAGCGCCACCCGGTCGTACGCCGGGCGCGCCTCCTCGCCGAAAACCACGATCCGCCAGGACGAGTCACGAAGGATCTCGACGAGCCGGTGGCCGACCATGCCGTTACCGATCACGACCAGGGTCTGAGTCATCGGGCATCTCCTCCTTCCGCCCAGTTATGCTCACCGGGCGGCGTGTCATCCCAAGGTCCGCGATATTTCGCGGGTGTTAAAGGAAACTCTCGCCGCAGCTCAGAGCGGTGTGCGTCACACGCCCGCGTAGGCGAGCGACGGACGCGTCGCGAACACGGTGCGCCGCAGGTAGAACCACCACGTCGTGACCAGGCAGAGCGCGTAGAAGACCAGGATCGCGGTCAGAGCGGGCGTCAGCGTCTTCGAACCCTCCAGCGAGAACTTGAAGACCAGGTTCACCAGCACACCGCCGGCCGCGCCGATCGCACCCGCGATGCCGACCACCGCGGCGGCCTGCCGCTTGGCCGACTTGTCGTCGTCGGACTGCGTCTTGAAGATCGCCGGGATCATCCGGTACGTCGAGCCGTTGCCGACGCCCGCGAGGATGAACAGCGCGATGAACGAGGTGAAGAACAGCGGGAAGCTCTTCATCTCCACGCTGGCCATGACACCGATCGTGCCGACGCCCAGCCCGATGAACGTGGCGAGCGTCACCTTGGCGCCGCCGATGCGGTCCGCGAGCCATCCGCCGGCCGGACGGGCGATCGAGCCGATCAGCGCGCCGAGGAACGCGAGCGCCACCCAGCTCTTGTACTCCACGAAACTGATCTTGATCAGCGACGGGAACGCGAACGAGTAGCCGATGAACGAGCCGAACGTGCCGATGTACAGGAACGACATCACCCACGTGTGCTTGTTCGACAGCGCCAGCTTGTACGACGTGCCGTCCGGCTTGGCCTGCGTGAGGCTGTCCATGAAGAACCACGCGAGGGCGGTGGCGAGCACGATGAACGGCATCCAGATCAGCGCCGCGTAGGCGAGGTGGATCCCGGTCCCGATGGTGATCACGATCGGCACGATGAGCTGGGTGATCGCGACGCCCAGGTTGCCGCCGGCGGCGTTCATGCCGAGCGCCAGGCCCTTCTTGCCCTCCGGGTAGAAGAACGAGATGTTCGCCATCGACGACGAGAAGTTGCCGCCACCGAGGCCCATCGCGGCCGAGGTGAGCAGGAAGAACCAGTACGGCGTGCCCGGCGTCGTCACCGCGTAGGTGAGCATCGCGGTCGGGATCAGCAGCAGGCCGGCGCTGATCGTCGTCCACAGCCGCCCGCCGAACTTCGGCACCGCGAACGTGTAGGGCACCCGCAGCACGGCGCCGACCAGGTTCGGGACGATCAGCAGCCAGAACTGCTGTCCCACGCTGAAGTTGAAGCCGACCGAGCCGAGGCTGACCACCACGATGCTCATCAGCACCCACACGCTGAACCCGAGGTTCTCCGCGAAGATCGACAACGCGAGGTTCTTGCGGGCGATCTTCTTGCCGGTGCTCTCCCAGAACTCGGGCTTCTCCGGCTCCCAGTGCTCGATCCAGCGGCTCATGTATGTCCTCCACAGCGGTTCGGCGACTGCCGGAAAAGCTAAGAACCTCGGATTACCGAGGCGTTCTGGCCGATGACGGCGGAGGCAACTCCGCCGCACATCACGCGGAGGCGGGTTGTGAGGCTCCGAGCCAGTCGAGCAACCCGCACACAGCGTCCTTGCACCCACCACAGCCCGTGGTCGCCCGGGTCGCTTCCGCCAGCTGCGGCAACGACTCCGCGCCCGAACGCCAGGCCGACACGATCTGTCCCTTGGAGACGGTGTTGCACCGGCAGATCACCGCGCTGGACGGCAGGTCCGCCGGTGACGCCGCCTCCGCGGGAAGCGCACGACCCAGCAACAACGCCAAACGGTCGGTCGGCGCGGGAATGCCCCGGTCGTAGAGCTGCGTGATCGTCGCGGCCGCGTCCGGTGCACCGAGCACGATCGCGCCCGCCACCCTGTCGTCGCGCAGCACGAGCTTGGCGTAGCGACCACGCGAAGGTTCCTGGAAGCACAGGACTTCCGAGTCCGGGCAGTCCACATCGGTGTGCACGTCCCCGAGCGCCGCCAGGTCCACGTCCCGCGCCTTCAACCGCGTGACGACGGACGTGCCGCGGTAACGGGACGCGGGGTTCGCGCCGGTCAGCCGGTCCGCGAGCACGGCGGCCTGGTCCCACGCGGGCTGCACGAGCCCGGAGACCGTGCCGGGGTGCTGAGCGCAGTCACCGATCGCGTGAACGCGCGGGTCGCTGGTGCGCAGCTGGTCGTCCACGACGATGCCGCGGTCGACTTCCAGGCCCGCCTTGACGGCCAGCGACGTCTCGGCACGCACGCCGGCGGACACCACGACCAGTTCAGCGGGAACGTGCGTGCCGTCGTCGAGGATCAGGCCGTCGCCGGGGAGGTACTTGGAGGCGAAGGAGTTCAGGCGGAACTCGATGCCGAGCTGCCCCAGCGTGCGGGCGAGGACGCCGCCGGCACCGGGGTCGAGCTGGCGTTCCATGAGGTGGCCGACGGGGTGGACGACCGTGACCAGGCAGCCGCGTCCGGCCAGGCCACGCGCGGCCTCGATGCCGAGCAGCCCGCCACCGAGCACGACGACAGGCGCCCCCTTGTGAGCCTTCGCCTCGATCTCGGCGCAGTCGTCAAGCGTCCGAAACGCCACCACACCAGCCGCCAGCTTGCCGTCCTCGACCAGCCCTTCGGCCGGCGGCACCCACGGCACACTCCCCGTGGCGAGCACCAGCGCGTCGTACGGAACGGTAACGCGGGCGTCCCCCGTTTCCTCCTGGGCCACGCGGGGCCCCCGCGTGCGCTCAGAGCGAACGAAAGCTCCCCGCGTGCGCTCGATGGTCACCGTGCGTGACGCTCGGTCGATTTCGATGACCTCGTAGCCCAGGCGGAGGTCGACGTTGTGGTCCGCGGCCCACTTCTCGTCGTGCAACCGGGTCGACTCCGGCGTCATGGTCCCGGCGACAACCGTCGACAGCAGCACGCGGTTGTACGCGGCGTGCGGCTCTGCCCCGATGATGGTGATGGAGATGTCCTGGTCACGGCGCCGCAGCTCGTCCGCCAGACGCGCGCCGGCCATGCCGTAACCCACGATCACAACTCGCCTCATGCCCGCTCCAATCGCACCGCGCAGACCTTGAACTCGGGCATCCGGCTCGTCGGATCGAGCGCGGGGTTGGTGAGCAGGTTCGCCCGCCCCTCACCGGGGAAGTGGAACGGCAGGAACACCGCGTCGACGCGCATGCTCGGCACGCACCGCACGGTCGCCGTCACCCTGCCCCTCCTGGACACGACGTGCGCGAGGCCGTTGGGTTCGAGCCCGGCCCGCGACGCCGTGTCGGGGTGCACTTCCACGTACATCTCGGGAACCGCCTTCATCAGCTCGCCGATCCGTCGCGTCTGGGCACCCGACTGGTAGTGCTGCAGGACCCGCCCGGTGGTGGCCTGCAACGGGAACTCCTCGTCCGGCGGCTCTGCCGGACCGCGGTGGTCGACCGGGATGAACTTCGCGAGGCCGTCGGGATGCGCGAACCGGTCGAGGAACAGCCTCGGCGTGCCGGGGTGGTCGACGGACGGCACCGGCCAGTGCAGCTGCTCGGAATCGAGCCGCTCGTAGGTGACGCCCGAGTAGTCGGAAGGACCGCCGGCGGACGCCCTGCGCAGCTCCTCGAAGACTTCCTTCGGTTCGGTCAGGAACTTCTCCGCGCAGCCGAGGCGCGCGGCGAGGCCGTGGATGAGGTGCAGGTCGCTGCGCACGCCCGCCGGAGGGTCGAGTGCCTTGCGGCGCCTGATGATCCGGCCTTCGAGGTTCGTCATCGTGCCGTCTTCCTCGGCCCACTGCGTGACCGGGAACACGACGTCGGCCATCGCGGCGGTCTCGGACATCACGAAGTCCGCCACCACCAACAGGTCCAGCGCCTTCAGCCGGTCCGCGATGCCCGACGCGCGCGGCGCCGACACCACCGGGTTGCTGCCGAACACCAGCATCGCCTTGACGTCGTCGGCGTTCAGCAGCTCGTACGCGCTGCGCCCCACGCCGGGCAGCCAGTCGACGCCCCAGATCTTCATGATGTGCTGCCGTGCCACGGGATCGTCGAGCTTGCGGTAACCGGGCAGCTGGTCGGCCTTCTGCCCGTGCTCGCGCCCGCCCTGGCCGTTGCCCTGGCCCGTCAGGCAGCCGTACCCGGAGCCCGCGCGGCCCGGCAGTCCCAGCGCCAGCGCCAGGTTGATCCACGCGGAGACGTTGTCGGTGCCGGACGCGTGCTGCTCCGTGCCGCGGCCGGTCAGGATGTAGGACCGTCCCGCCAGCATGTGCACCGCGGCGCGCTGGTCGGCGGCGGACACGCCCGTGACGCGTTCGGTGTGCTCCGGCCACCACTGCGCGGCGATGCGCCACGCGTTGTCGAAACCGCTGGTGCGCGAGGAGATGTACTCCTTGTCGATCACGCCCTCGATGACGGCGGTGTGCAGCAGTCCCAGCGCCAGCGCCAGGTCCGTGCCCAGTGCGGGCTGCAGGTGCAGCGTCGCGCGTTCGGCGGTGGGCGTGCGGCGCGGGTCGATGACGATCAGTCGTGCGCCCTCCAGGTGGCGCAGGAACGGCGGCATCGTCTCGGCCGGGTTCGAGCCCGCCAGCAGCACCGTGTCGGCGGACCTGAGATCGGTCAGCGGGAACGGCAGGCCGCGGTCCAGCCCGAACGCCTTGTTGCCCGCCGCGGCGGCCGAGGACATGCAGAACCGGCCGTTGTAGTCGATCTGGGAGGTCTTGAGCGCCACCCTGGCGAACTTCCCCAGCAGGTACGCCTTCTCGTTGGTCAGCCCGCCGCCACCGAACACGGCGACCTCGTCGGGCTCGTACGAACGGATGCGCGCGGCGACGAAGTCGAGTGCCTCGTCCCAGGAAACAGGCTCACCGTGCAGAAGAGGCGTCGTCAGCCGGCCTGGATGACGCAGCAGCTCCCCCGCCGTCCAGCCCTTCTGGCACAGCCCACCGGGACCAGGGGCCACCTGGCCGTCGATGACGCTCATGGAGCACTGCAGCGCGCAGTAGGGGCAATGGGTCACCCCGCTGACGCTAAGAAGCCCCTGTTAACCCGATGCTCCGCAATGTTTCGAACCGGGAAATTGGCCCGCTCACAGCAGTGCCGTCACCTGGTGAGCAGCTCGTTCCAAGCCCGCAAAGGACTGTGATGTTGACAACGGGTGAAGAGCGTGTACCGCGAGGCGGAACAAGATCGCACGGACGAGAACCTGCGTCCACTCGCTCAGGTGGCTCCAGCGCTTGAACAGGCCGGGGTCCGCGCCACCCCACGCGACGGCGTCCACGGCGACCACGGCGGCCGCCCACTCGGCAGGACGCCAGTACGCCGTGAAGTCGATGACGGCCGGCGGGGCGTTGCCCGCGAACAGCACGTTGCCGAAGAGGTCGCCGTGCACGACCTGGGAGGAGAGGGTGAGCGGCTTCTGCACTTCCTTGAGCAGGTCGAACAGCCTGCCACCGAGGTCCGCGTCGAGCGGCACGGTCTCCTCGCCCCACGCCAGGCGGTCGGCGACGGCGAACACGTCCGTGCGGGCGTCCAGGAATCGGGGTTTGGGCAGCTCGGCCGTGGCCTGGTGCAGGCGCTGGGCGACGGAGATGACCTCGTCGTGGCGGGCCTCGGCACGGCCGGCGAGGAACTTGGTGGCCGACCAGCCGCCGACGACGTACCGGCCGTCGGTGGATCTCAACGGTCTGCCGATGCGCAGGTTCGGCACGTCCAGGCCGTCGAGGGTCTTGGCGATCCAGGTGGCCTCGGCGGGCTTGGGCGCGGGCCGGATCGTGGCGTCGCCGCACCGCCACGCAGGGCCACCGTCGATGAGCTCTGGCTCGGCGTCACGTGCCCCGAACGCCGCACGCACGTGCGCTGGGGGCGGTTCGGGGGACCGGGTCACGATCGCGCACGCTACCTGGCTGGGCCGTCCGGGTGGTGGAAGCCGACACGCGGCTTTTTCACTCCACCACCCGGACGGCCCAGTCCGGGTCAGTACGTCGGCAGGCTGGGGTCGACCTCGCGGGCCCAGGCCAGCACGCCGCCACCGACGTGCACGGCGTCCTTGAACCCTGCCTTGTGCAGCGCCGCGAGGGCCTCCGCCGAGCGCGCGCCGGACTTGCAGTGCAGCACCAGCGGCTTGTCCTGCGGCAGCTCGGAGAACGCCTCACCCGAAAGGATCTTGTCCTTCGGGATCAGCACCGAGCCCGGGATCTTCACGATCTCGTACTCGTGCGGCTCGCGGACGTCCACCAGCAGGAAGTCCTCACCGGACTCCTGCTTGTGCTTGAGCTCGAGCGGCGTGATCGTGTTGCCCGCGGCGGCCTGCTGCGCGTCCGTGGACACGACACCGCAGAACGCGTCGTAGTCGATCAGCTCGGTGATCTTCGGCGACTCCGGGTCCTTGCGGATCTTGATGGTCCGGTACGACATCTCCAGCGCGTCGTACACCATCAGACGGCCCAGCAGCGGGTCGCCGATGCCCGTGAGCAGCTTGATCGCCTCGGTGACCATGATCGAGCCGATCGACGCGCACAGCACGCCCAGCACGCCGCCCTCGGCGCACGAGGGGACCATGCCGGGAGGCGGCGGCTCCGGGTAGAGGTCGCGGTAGTTGAGGCCCTGGCCGTTCGGGGCGTCCTCCCAGAAGACGCTGACCTGGCCCTCGAACCGGAAGATCGAGCCCCAGACGTACGGCTTGCCCAGCAGCACCGCGGCGTCGTTCACCAGGTACCGCGTGGCGAAGTTGTCGGTGCCGTCGAGGATCAGGTCGTAGTCGCGGAAGATGTCCAGCGCGTTCTCGGAGTTGAGGTGCGTCTGGTGCAGCACGACCTTGACGAACGGGTTGATCTCGGCGACCGAGTCGCGCGCGGACTCCGCCTTGGGGCGGCCGACGTCGGACTGGCCGTGGATGACCTGACGCTGCAGGTTCGACTCGTCCACGACGTCGAAGTCGACGACGCCGAGCGTGCCGACCCCGGCCGCGGCCAGGTACAGCAGTGCCGGGCTGCCCAGGCCGCCCGCGCCGACGACGAGCACTTTCGCGTTCTTCAGCCGCTTCTGCCCGTCCACCCCGACGTCCGGGATGATCAGGTGACGGCTGTACCGCGCGACTTCTTCCTTGGTCAGCTCCGCGGCTGGCTCAACGAGCGGCGGAAGCGCCATTTGCTCCTCCTCGACGACTGCATGCCTCTGTATCCGAGACAACGTCTACCCTGCCTCGACTCTTCCTTCTTGGAAAGCCGTCTCAGCCAGCGGGAAACGGGTTCGTCTTGCAGACCTTGCCGTCGGCGGGCACGACGTCCTGACCGGCGTTGAGCTGCGAGACGAAGTTGTTCGCCACGCCGAACGTCTGCTGCATCATCACCGGCGCCGGCGCGTCGTTCTCCGGGCACGCGGCGTGGTTGTTGCCCAGCGCGTGGCCGACCTCGTGGTTGATCACGTACGTCCGGTAGCCGGGGATGTCGGACCCGTAGGCCATGGCCCCGCGCACCCAGCGGGCCACGTTGATGACGACCCTCTTGGTCGGCTTGTCGTAGCAGGACGTCTCGAACGGGATCTCCCGGCCGCAGATCGTGTGGGTCGTCTTCGTGGTGGTCAGGCTGATGGTGAAGTCCGGGTTCTGGTTCGCCTCGACCCGCTGCAACGCGACCTGCTTGGTGCCGATCCAGCTGCGCGGGTCGGACAGGATCCCCTCGACGGTCCGCGCGAATGCCGCGTCGTCGTTGTTGTAGTCACCGGGCTGCACGCCGTCCTCGATGGCGATGGCGTACTTGCGGAACGTCCGCGCGTTCCCCTCGCCCACCCTGTTCCCGCCGCCGGCGATCGCCCGCCAGGTGCCGACACCGTTCTCGGAGAACGCCGGTCCGGCCGGCAGCTCGGCGGTGGGAACGTCGAGCTTGGGCTTCTGCCCCTGCACCTCGGACGGCGGCGCCTCCGGCGTGCTGCCCGGCGTCTCGACCGCCGTCGTGCCCGCGCCTCCCAGCGCGGGCGTCTTCGGCTGCACGGTGTCGAGGACCACGAGGGCAGTCAGCACGAGCAGCACCGGGATCGCGTAGATCCGCCACCCGTAGTTGGAGACGAGCTTCTTCACACCACCGCGTCTGCGGGGGCGTCTGAGCTGCGCGGTGCCTTCCGGCTCCCAGGCGGCCGCGAGCGGCTCGGCACTGGTCCGGCGCTCGCCGCGACGGTAGCGGTCAGCAGGCGGAACAGGACGTCCTCGCTCGGGGGCGCGATTCACGTTGCCCAGGGTCCCACATCCCCCGTATGGCCGTCGTTCATCACCATGTGTGTCGATCGACCGCCTCCCACATGCCCAGCACTGCCCGCGCAACGGTCGCGGGCCGCTCCATCTGGGCGACGTGCCCGGTACGGGGAAGCACCAACAGTCGCCCCTTCGGGAGCAGCCGCACCGTCCGGGGACCCTTCCGCACGCTGACGAGCCGGTCGTTCTCTCCCCACAACACCAGCGTGGGCGCCTTGACCAGCGGCAACAGCCTCCACAACGACTTGGGCCCAGGCGTCAGCCAGCTCTGCATGAGCCCAAAGGTGCTGCGGTTGAGCGCGTGCCCGGCCCACTTCTGCCGCGCGCGTTCCTCGTTCTCCTTGATCGACTCCTCGATCCGGTGATCGGGCACCACGCTCGGATCGGCGAAGCAGAGGTCCAGCATCTGCTTGGTCCGCTCGTGCGCCGTCAGCTTCGCGAGCTCCCGCCGCACCTTCGACCCGATGACCGGCAACACGGCAAGCGCCATCCGAGGATCCGACATCCGGTCCAGCCGAGGCCTCAGATCAGGCACGGCCGGACTCACCAGCGTGAGCGTCCGAACCAGATCAGGCCTGGTTGCGGCCGCGATGACGGAGATCGCACCGCCCATCGAGTTCCCGAACAGGTGCACGGGCTCCCCGAGCGTCTCGAGGTACTTGACGACCGTCCGCGCATGCGTGGCCAAGCTGAAGTCGTACCCGGCAACCGGCTCCGACCGCCCGAACCCCGGCAGGTCGATCGAGTACCCGCTGACGTGCTCCCTGAGCTGCGCGGACAGATCCGTCCAGTTGGTGGCCGACCCGCCGAGCCCGTGCACGAACACCGCGGGCGGCCCGTCGCCGGGCGTGACCCGGACGTGCACCTCGTGATCGTCGATTCGGCAAAATTCACCAGGCCACGGCGTCTGCGACTTGTCCAGCGGTGGGAGCGCGACCGTGGACAGCGGGGCGGGGTTCAGCGTGCTCACCAGACCAGGATGCGGGAAAGAACGCCCAGATGGTTCCCGGATGTGGGCTACCAGCGAGTAAGGTTGCGCTCACGCCGCGGTCTGGCAACCCCTCTCCGACGGCCGGAACACTCGTGCTGGAGGCACCATGACGGAGACGGCGCAGAGCGCACCCGCAGGAAGGGGCGTTCGACTGCCGCGCACCGCCCGCCGCGCGCAACTGCTGGCAGCGGCGCAGGACGTGTTCGTCACGAACGGCTACCACGCCGCGGCGATGGACGAGATCGCCGAACGCGCAGGCGTGTCCAAACCGGTGCTCTACCAACACTTCCCCGGCAAACTAGAGCTCTACATGGCTCTGCTCGAGTCCCATGTGGACGAGCTCGTGGGCCGAGTCCGCACGGCGATCGGCTCGACAACGGACAACAAACTCCGAGTCCGCGCCGCGGTGGCCGCCTTCTACGACTTCGTGGACGGCGAGGGCCAGGCCTTCCGCATGGTCTTCGAATCCGACCTGCGCTCCGAACCGGCGGTCCAGCAAGCGGTCGAGCGCGCCACCACGGACTCCGTGGACGCGATCACCGAGACCATCACCGCGGACGCGGGCCTGGACGAGGAACGCGCCCGCCTGCTGGCCGTGGGCCTGGTGGGCCTCTCCCAGGTGACCGCGCGCTCGTGGCTGGCGGACAACCGCCGAGTGCCGAAGGAAGACGCGGTAGCCCTGATCTCGAACCTCGCCTGGCGAGGCATCGGCGGCGGCTTCCCGCTCCAGCACTGACAACGATGAAGGGCGCCTTCATCCTGAACTGGTCCCCGGAAGTTGGACTGGCTAAGTAAAGGTTAGGCCGCGAGGGCCTGGGCTCGGTACTCGACCGGGCTCAGGCCCTTGAGCGTGGTCGAGATACGGGTGGTGTTGTACCAGTCGATGTACTCGTGCAGAGCCACGGTGAACTCCTCGACGGTGTCGAACCTGGTGTGGTGGAACAGTTCTTCCTTCAGATGGCCGAAGAAGTTCTCGGCGATCGAGTTGTCGAGACAGTTGGCGCGCCGTGACATCGACTGGGTCAGGCACGCGTCGGCCAGCAGGGCACGCCAGGAGGCGTGCTGGTACTGGAAGCCCTGGTCGGAGTGCACCAGCGGCGCGGCCCCGGCGGGCAGGGTGGCGATCGCCTCGCGCAGCGAGGAGTTCGTCAGCTCCAGCGTCGGCGAGGGTCCGCAGGAGTAGGCGATGACGGACCGGTCGAACAGGTCGATCACGGGTGACAGGTAGACCTTGCGGTCCCCGATCCGGAACTCGGTCACGTCGGTGACCCACTTCGTGTCCGGAGCCTCGGCGCCGAACTCGCGGTTGAGCACGTTCTCGGCGACCGTGCCGGGCTGCCCGAGCCAGGACCGGTACCGCCGGGGCCGCCGCACTATGCAGACCAGACCCAGCGTGTTCATCAGCGTAAGCACGGTCTTCTTGGCCACCTGCCAGCCTTGGCGGGTCAGCACC
>NZ_BBOJ01000025.1 GCF_000974445.1 Lentzea aerocolonigenes | reverse complement strand
GGGTCGTGCTGTATGTGAAGCGGTGGCTGCGAGCGCCGCTGCAACATGCGGACGGCCGCCTTGTGCAACGGGATCGCGGCACCCCGCAAGGGTCCGCGGTCTCACCGGTGCTGGCGAATCTGTTCCTGCACTACGCGTTCGACGCGTGGATGGCACGGGAGTTCCCGACCGTCCCGTTCGAACGGTACGTCGATGACGCCGTCGTGCACTGCGCCAGCAAGGCCCAGGCCGAAACTGTGGCCAGGGCGATAGCGCAGCGGATGGAACAGGTCGGGCTGCGACTGCACCCCGACAAGACGAAGATCGTGTACTGCCAGGACGGCAAGCGGCGAGGCTCGCACGAGCACACGTCGTTCACATTCCTGGGATTCACGTTCCGGCAGCGGCGGGCGCGGGGCAAGAACGGGAACTTCAACAGGTTCTTGCCCGCGATCAGCAAGGACGCCCTGAACAAGATCAACGCGGAAGTGCGGTCCTGGCGGCTGCACCGACGTACCGGTCACTCCTTCGCCGACCTCGCAGGCAGGATCAACCCTGTCGTGCGAGGCTGGATGCAGTACTACGGAGCGTTCTACCGCTCCGCCCTGTATCAACTCCTGTCGCGCATCAACGCCTACCTGATGCGCTGGATCCGTAAGAAGTACAAACGGTTGCGGGCCAAGAAGAAATCCTTCCAGTGCTGGTGGGGAATCACGCAGCGACACCCCCGCATGTTCGCGCACTGGACCTGGGTAACTTCGGTCCCGCGCGTCTGGTGACCAGAGTGACAAGAGCCCGGTGACGGGAGACTGTCACGCCGGGATCTGTGGGAGCCCAGGGGTGAAACTCCCCTGGGCTACCCGACTCCAAGGCCACGGCATCCAATCGCTCGAACAACCTCCTGCCGCGCTCCACCGCCGCGTTGTCCTGTGCGAACACCTGGCCCATGTTGGTCTCCGTGAACACCACCGGAGGTACCTTCTCGAACTCGTACAGGGTGCACTTGGTCTGAAATGCGGCGCCCCTCACGTTCGCGGGCACGACACGGAGGATGTGGGTGTTGAACAGGAGACGCAGGTACTGGTCCTCCATCAGCTGCGCGTCGCCGAGGTGCAGCTGCAAAGCGAGCTCGTGCACGTAGAACAGGCACTCCGGGCGGTTCGGCCGCCGCAGGATCGTCTGCCGTTCCATACGTGCCTGCACGTA
Source organism: Lentzea aerocolonigenes (assembly GCF_000974445.1). Lineage (GTDB taxonomy): Bacteria > Actinomycetota > Actinomycetes > Mycobacteriales > Pseudonocardiaceae > Lentzea > Lentzea aerocolonigenes. The sequence goes on along the minus strand of NZ_BBOJ01000025.1, from coordinate 152,012 downwards.
CTTCTCGATGTCTTCGGGGGCCTCGATATCCCCGTCCACGAACAGCTCACGCGCGTAGCGCTGCGTCTGCAGAAGACCGTGCACCGTCATGATGTCGTAGGAGACGATCTTCTTGGCCATCGACTCGGTCATGGCGATCGTGCGGAGGTTGTCCGGCACCTGCACGAAGTAGAGGTCGAAGGCGTTGCGGTAGCGGCGGCGGAAGTCCTCCATGAAGTCGATGTCCTTGCCGCAGGTCGCGAGGTACTGGACGAGGTCGATGTCGCTCGCCCGCGCCTTGCCGTTCTCGATGGTGGACACCTTGCTTGGATCCCATCCAAGCTGAATGGCCATCGCACGGCCGCCCAGCCCGGTGCAGGACTCCCGCAGCCTGCGCAGTTCGTCGCCGAGGTCCCGGCTGTACGCGGTGGAAATGATCGCGGTCATGCCTTCGACGTTAGGGTTTGGATTCATTCCACAGAACCGGCTCGTTCGGGTGAAAACCAGGGCCACGGCAAAGTCGTCCCAGCACGCCCCCAAACCAAGCGTCGTCGATGAACGGAACCTTCATCGACCTGTGGTGGACGAAGGTTCCGTTCATCCACCACCACAGGCTGCGCTCAGGCCCTGATCTCCCGCCGCTCGAACGCCATCGCCGCACCCGCGACGAGAACCGCGGTGAGCACGACCAGTCCCGCCAGACCGAGCCAGTTCGGGTCACCCGTCAACGCGTCGTTCACCGCCGCGTGGTGGAACGGAGAGAGCACCCGCCACGGCCGCAAACCCTCTGACAGCGGCGAAAGGGCGTCGAGCAGGTAGGTCAGCAGACCGAGTCCGACCGGGATCGCGACCGCGAGGCCAGGCCGGCCGATGAGCGCACCGACGAGCAAAGCCAGAGCGCCGAACGGCAGCGCCACCACCGCACTCGCCGTGACCGCCCACACCAGGTCCAGCCAAGGCACTCCGAGACCGGCCACGCTGCTTCCCACCACGAGCACAGCACCGAAGGCAACCGTGACGAGGGCGAGTGAGGTGAACACCGCGAGCGCCTTGTCCAGCAGCAGACGGGTGCGGGAGATCGGATTGGCCAGCAGCAGATCCATCGTGTGGGCCTTCTCCTCGCCCGCCGTCGCTCTGGAGGCTTGGCCGATGGCGACGCCCAGCAGCACCAGTGGCGCGAGGAAACCGAACACCTCGCCCTGCAGGTAGCCCACCCCGCTGGCGAGCGACTGCTGGACGTTGAAGAGCGCCTTGAACGACTCCGGGTACGACTCGAGCAGCTTCTCGAACTCACCCGCGGCATCCCGCACGGCCGGGTACACGGCGAGCTGCAGCAGCACGCTCGCGATGAGCGCGATGCCCCAGCCGGTGGTGCTGCCGCGGTTGTCCCGCAACGACTTCGTCATGAGCTCAGTCGCCATCGGAGTGCTCCTCGGTGTAGTGGACGAAGATGTCCTCGAGGTCTGGTTCGTGGCTCGTGACGTTGAGAAGCGGGAACCTGGCCGCGGTGCGCACGAGCTCGCCGACCGCGCCGGTGACGCGGCAGCGGACCTCCGTGCCGCTGACCTGAACTGCCGCCTGCACACCGGGTATACCGCTGAAGGACGCTGCCGCGACCTCCTCGCCGAAGGTGAAAGTGAGTTCCCGCACGGCGTTGGCCTTCAACGACGTGACGGTGTCCTCGACGACGAGGCTCCCGGCGAGCAGGATGCCGACGCGGTCGGCCACGTGCTCGACCTCCGACAGCACGTGCGAGGAGAACAGCACCGTGCCGCCGCCGTCGACGTACTCGCGCAGGTAGGTGTGGAACTCCCGCTGCGCCAACGGGTCGAGGCCGCTCGCGGGCTCGTCGAGGATCACGAGCTCAGGCCGGTGTGCGAAGGCCTGCACGATCCCGAGCTTCTGCCGGTTGCCCTTGGAGAGCTCGTCCGTGCGCCGGTCGAGGTCCAGGTCGAGGCGCTTGGCGAGCCGCAACGCCTCGGAGAGGTCGGGGTGCTCGCGCAACGCCCCGCAGAAGCCCAGGTAGTCGGCGCCGGTCAACCGGTCGTAGAGCACGAGATCGCCGGGCAGGTAGCCGATCCGGCCACGCAGCCGTGGTGACATCTGCGCGCCGAAGAGCCTGATGCTGCCGTGCGTCGGCCTGATCACGTCGATCAGCAGACGCAGCGTGGTGGTCTTGCCGGCGCCGTTGGGCCCCAGCAACCCGTACACCTCGCCGGGAGGCACTTCGAGGTCCAGGTCCCGCAACGCGACGGTCTTGCCGTAGGACTTGCTGAGCTGCCGTGTGCTGATGACGTTCATCGCAGACCGCCTGTTTCCGCGGAGTGTTTGACGGTGCGCAGGATCGCGCGGCTGATGATGCCCACGAACGGTGTGCTGATCCGCCAGTAGCGGCGGAAGCTCAGCCACGCGCGCGGGTCGGTGAGGACGACCCGCATCTCGGCGGTGACGAGCGTGCGGCGCTGGCCGTAGGGGAGCACGGAGACGGAGCAGACCACCTTGGCGTAGCCGGGTGCGTTGAAGTCCATGAAGTCCCGTGCCTCGACCGGAACCCACTGGGCGACGGGTTTCCAGGCCTTGCCGATCGCGCCGAACACGATCTCGTGGCCGGGGTTCTCGCCGAGCACGACCCAGTCGGTGCCCGCGTCGAGGTCCTGGATCGTCAACCGCGTGCGTTGCCGGGGAGAGCGGTCCTGACGCCATCGTTCGGGCAGTTCGCGCAGGCGTACGGCAGCGGTGACGAGGAAGCCGTGCAGGTCCGTCAGGTCGAGGTTGTGCACCGCCTTGTACGTCGCGGCCGGATCGGCGTCCACCACGACGTGGTCGGTGCGGCCGAACTCAGACCTCGGCGCGAACTGGTCGGCGAGGAGCGGGAAGGGAAGGGACGCCACGGTCTTCCTCCTGGACGGATCGGTGCACCACGAGCACGGGGCAAGGGGCGTGGTGGAGCGCGGCCCTGGTCACGGCGCCGCACGGGCAACGGCGCGGCGTGCAGAACTCGGAGCGTCGCGCTGTGGCTCGTGGCGAAGACGACGGGGCGGGCGAGGACAGCGGCGTCGTCGGGTCCACCGCTGACGCGAGCCGTGACGTGTCCGTGCAGGCCGTGCCGTTCGGCGGTCGTACCTCGCACCACCACCGCGTCGCAGCCCACCGCACGGCTTCCTCGCTCCACGGGGAGCCGTCCGCGATCACGACGACAGGTTCCACAAGTCCACGGTGACCTGGCGCCAGAGCCGTTCCCAGTGCGGAGGGTGGGCACCTTCGCGGGACGAAAGTCCTGGCACCACTGGGTCTCGTGCCGCTGTGTCGACGGGCGGCGGACGAAGGACCGTGTGGTCTCCAGCACGAGGAGGCACGACGATGAGCACGCTGACGTTTCTCGGCGGCACCGGCACGGTCACCGGAAGCAAGTTCCTGTTCGACACCGGCAGGTCGCAGGTCCTGGTGGACTGCGGGTTGTTCCAGGGGCTGGCACCGTTGCGGCGCCGCAACTGGCAGCAGCCTCCGCTGGACCTCGATCGGCTCGACGCGGTCGTGCTCACCCACGCCCACCTGGACCACAGCGGTTATCTGCCGGTGCTGGTGCGGCACGGGTGGCGTGGACCGGTGTTCACGACCGAGGGCACCGCCGACCTGGCCGCGATCGTGCTGGCCGACAGCGCGCACCTGATGGTGGAGGAAGCACGCCAGGCCAACGAGTCGGGCTGGTCCAAGCACAAGCCCGCGCTGCCGTTGTACGACGCGGGCGACGCGGAGCGCGCCACCAAGCTGTTCCGGCCGATCGACTTCGAAGCGCCCCGGTCGATCGCCGCCGGCGTCGGCCTGGAGTTCGGCCGCGCCGGCCACATCCTCGGCTCGGCCTGGGCACATCTGACGCTGGGCGATCGCAGCGTGGTCGTGAGCGGTGACCTGGGCAGGCCCGCCCATCGCGTGCTGCTGCCACCGCAACCGAGACCTGCCTGCGACGCGTTGCTGATCGAGTCGACCTACGGCGACCGCCCGCACGACGACGCCGCGGCGACGGCGTTGTTCGCGGAGACCATCCGGCGCACGGCGGCACGCGGTGGCAGCGTGCTGATCCCCGCGTTCGCGGTGGACCGCACGGAGGTGATCCTCATCGAGCTCGCCAAGCTGGTGCGGGCGGGGGAGATTCCCGACCTGCCCGTGTTCGTGGACAGCCCGATGGCACTGGCGTCACTGCGGGTCTACCGGCAGGCGGTCGCGAAGAGCTGGCCGGAGATCCGTCCCGAGCTGATGAACGGCGAGGACGCGTTCGACCCCGGTCAGCTCGCGGAGCTGCACACCTCGGCCCAGTCGATGCAGGCCAACGACCCGAAGAAGCCGTCGATCATCATCTCCGCGTCCGGCATGGCCACCGGCGGCCGGGTGCTGCACCACCTGAAGCACATGTTGCCCAACAACAGGCACACGGTCCTGATCGTCGGCTACGCGGCGGTCGGCACGCGGGCCCGCTCGCTGGTCGACGGGGCCCGCGAGATCAAGATTCACGGCCGGTACGTGCCGGTGAAGGCCCAGGTCCAGGTGCTCGACGCGTTCAGCGCGCACGCCGACGCGGACGAGCTGATGGCGTGGGCGACCAGCGGTCCCGCCCCGGCCACCACCTACGTCGTCCACGGCGAACCGGAGAGCGCCGCGACACTGGCGGACAGGTTGGAGACCGAGCACGGGTGGACCGCGGTCGTGCCGAAGGACGGTGAGCGGGTCCTGGTGTGACCCGCTCAGCTCGTCGAGGTCGTCGGCTCCATCAGCAGTTCAGCGACCGGTCGTCGCGGTGTGGCGGGGACCGGTGTGCTGAAGCCCATGCGCAGCAGGGCCTGGGGCACGAGCACGCCGCCCAGCGCGCGGCGCAGTTCCTCTCGCACGGTGCGGACCTCGATCGGCTGGGACATGAAGGACGCGGACAGGCCGAGCGTGGTGGCGGTGAGCAGCACCCGTTGCATCGCCTGGCCCGCCTGGATCTCGCCCAGCGGGCCTTCGTGGTGCGAGCACACGACCGCGACCAGGGGGTTGGACTCGTAGTCCTTCCCCGACAGGCGTTCGTGCTCGTGCCCGGGGTGGAAGTCGCGGAACGCCCACTCGTCCTGCGCCTCGGGGTGGAAGCCCGCCGACGCGGGCGGCACACCGTCGGTGGCGCCGGGTCGGTGCCCGGTGAAGGTGCCGAGCTCGGCCTGCACCTCGGGGTCCTCCTGCTGGATCCGGTGGGCGCGGCGCACGAAGTCCTTCATCCGGGCGACCTCCTCGCGGGATCCGACGATGTGCAGCCACGACCGTTCGAGCTGAGCCGCTCGCACCATGGCGTACGCGTGCCGCGCGTCCACACCGGACTCGAAGAACGGCCGCCGGTTGGTGCGGCGCAGCGGAACGGCCTTGAGCAGGGTCCGCGTTTCGTCGTCAGGAGTGAGCCCACCGACGCGGCGGACGATCGCCAGCGCGTCAGGCGCCGGGTGGCCGGGCGTGATCGTGACGAGCGGGCGCACACCGAATCCCTGCAGCGCGAGTCGCAGGTTGAACAGCGCGGCGCCGCAGGACAGGCGCAGTTCGCGGTCCTCCGGATCCGTGGCCGGAAGCCTCCGGCCGAGGTCGGGGTGCAGCTCGATGCGGTCGGGCAGCACCCGGAACCGCCACGGCTGGCTGTTGTGCACGGACGGCGCGAGCGACGCGGATCGCAGCGCTGCCTCCACCTGCTCCGGTGGGAGTCCCAACGCCGCGATCACGTGAGCCATTCCTGACCCTCCCGTCGCCCTGCTTGCCGAACCCGGTGCCGAAACTGTCACCCGTTCGCGAAACGGACCACACCGCCGAAGGTCCCGACCTGGCCGGGATTGCTTGGCGGCAGAACGACCGCGTGCCAGGCTTCGATCCATGACGGGTTCAGCAGAGAGCCGGTCGCGCAGCCTGCTGGGCGGGCTCAGGCTCGACGACCTGCTCGACGAGATGCGGGAGCGGCTGGCCGAGGTCGGTTCGACACGGGACAAGATGCAGGGCCTGCTCGACGCTGTGCTGGCGGTCGGTGCCGGCCTGGAACTCGACTCGACCCTGCAACGCATCGTCCAGGCTGCTGTCGAGCTCGTCGGGGCTCGTTATGGCGCGTTGGGCGTGCTCGGTCAGCGCGACAACCTCTCCCAGTTCGTCTACGTCGGGATCGACGCCGAGACCCGCTCGAGAATGGGACACCTGCCGGAGGGCAAGGGGCTGCTCGGCCTGCTGATCGAGGAACCGCGGGTGATCCGGTTGCACGACCTCAGCGAGCACGCCGCCTCGGTGGGTTTCCCGGCCAACCACCCGCCGATGCACAGCTTCCTCGGTGTTCCCGTGCGCGTGCGCGACGAGGTGTTCGGCAACCTCTACATGACCGAGAAGATCGATGGAGCCGACTTCACCCCTGATGACGAGGTGGTCCTGGAGGCACTCGCGGCAGCTGCCGGCGTAGCGGTCGAGAACGCCAGGCTCTTCGAACGGTCGCGGCTGCGCGAGCGGTGGCTCGAAGCCACCGCGGAGATCAACTCGCTGCTGCTGGGCGGTGCCTCCGCCGAGGACGCGCTGGGGCTCATCGTCCACCGGTGCTCGGAGCTGGCGGCTGCGAACAGCGTCGCGGTGCTGCTCGCCGACGGCCCTGACCAGCGTCTGCGGGCCATTGCTCAGGCAGGGGTGTCGCTGGTCGAGGGCGCGATCGACCCCTCGGGGACGGTCCTCGCCGACGTGCTCGCCTCGGGTGCGCCGATGCTGGTGGAGGACCTGGAGGGGCTTTTCGGTGCGGTGGACACGGAGCTCGGCGCGTGCGTGATCGTCCCGATGCGCGCGGGCACGACGGTGACCGGCCTCCTGGTGACCGTTCGGGAGAAGGGCGCGGTGCCGTTCGGACCGGACCTGATGCCGCTGCTCGCGTCCCTCGCCGACCAGACGGTGGTGGCGCTGGAGTTCGGGGAGAACCAGAAGGCGAGACGTCTGGTGGACGTGCTGGAGGACCGCGACCGGATCGCTCGCGACCTGCACGACCACGTGATCCAACGGCTGTTCGCCACCGGCATGAGCTTGCAGGGCTCACTGACGTGGGTGACCCACCCCGAGGTCAGGCGGCGGGTGCAGAAAGCCGTCAACAGCCTCGACGAGACGGTGCTGGAGATTCGCACGTCGATCTTCGACCTGCAGGCCGCTGACGACGACACGGGGCTGCGGCGGCGGTTGCTCGACATCGTGGCCGAGCTGACCGAGGGCGCCGCGCTGACGCCCGCGGTGCGGATGAGCGGCACCATCGACAACCTCGTGCCCGAACACATCGGCGAGCAGGCTGAGGCCGTGGTCAAGGAGGTGGTCGGCAACGCGCTGCGCCATTCGCAGGCGACCGACCTGACGCTCACCGTCGAGGCGGGTGACGCGTTGACCATCAGCATGGTGGACAACGGCGTCGGCATGCCGCCGCACGTGGCCCGCAGCGGTCTGCGCAACCTGGAGCACCGTGCGGGCGGCTGCGGCGGGTCCTGCACCGTCACGGACGAGCCCGGCGGTGGCACGCGGGTGACGTGGCGGGTGCCGCTGGACTAGTAGGGTGTCGCGGCTAACTCTTGGGGTAGAGGTGGCGGAGTTTGACGCGTGCGTCGTCGGTGGTGAATTGCCAGCGGACCTTGCGTTGCTCGGTGTTGATGGCGTGTTGCCAGGCGGTGAGTTCGGTGTTGAGGGTGTCGAGGTCGCTGATGCGGCGGTCGAGGCATTGCCGTGATAGCGCGGACAGTTCAATCTCGGCGATGTTGAGCCAGGAGCCGTGTTTGGGCGTGTGGTGGATCTCCAGGCGCTGGGCGAGTGAGAACGCCTCGTCTGGCGCGAAGGCCTCGTAGAGAGAGGCGATGGCGTGGGTGTTGAGGTTGTCCATGACCAGCACCACGGTCTCGGCGTCGGGATAGTCCACGGTCAGGAGTTGTTTGACCTGCGCGGCCCAGTCGAGCATGGTGCGCTGGGGCAGGGCATGCACGCGGCGCCAGCCGCGCAGGGGCTCGGCGAACACGAAGATCGAGCAGGTGCCGCACCGGACGTATTCACTGTCCTGCCGGGCATCGCGGCCCGGCCGGGCCGGGAGTGGCTCGCGGACCTCGCCGAGGAACTGGAAGGGTTTCTCGTCCATGCACACGACCGGCCGGGCCGGGTCATAGCGCCGGGCGTAGACGGCGAGCACGTCCTCCATGCGGGCGGCGAACTCCGCGTTGGACCGCGGCGGGATGTTCCAGCACTTCCTCAGGTGAGGACGCAGTTCCGTTTTTTCAAAACCCGGCCGATGGTCGAGTGGTCCAGGTTCGGGATGTCCTCGGTGAGCTGGACGTGTTTCTCCAGTAGCCGCAACGACCACCGCGCATGCCCGGCCGGCGGCTGCGAGCATGCCAGGGCGATCAGCCGCGCCTCGACCTCGCCGGTCACCGGCGAGGGCACCGGCGGAAGATCCCGCTTTTTACGTCCGATCGTGGCCAGCACATCACCACCGGTCTCGGCGAATCGCTTGGCGACCAGTCGCAGCATCTCGCCCGAGACCTCGAGCCGGTCCGCGATCACTTCCTTCGGATCCGGTTCGCCCACCGAGGTGTCCAGCGCGAGCAGCACCCGCGCCCGCCTGATCGCCGACGCCGAATGCACACCCGTTGTCGTCAGCCGGATCAACTCCTCACGATCCCGCGCGGACAACGTCACCGGCCGTTTCAGCTGGGAGGCCATGACAACAGCCTCCCAGCCGCAGGCGCCATAACTAAGCAGCGACACGCTACTAGGACCTAGCCCTCTTCGGCCGGCGTGGGCTTGACGAGCTTCGAGGCGAGCACGGCGGCCTGAGTGCGGCGTTCCAGCCCGAGTTTGGCGAGCAGGTGCGACACGTAGTTCTTGACCGTCTTCTCGGCGAGGAACATCTTGTCCGCGATCTGCTTGTTCGTGAGACCCTCGCCGACCAGGTCCAGCACCGTGCGCTCCTGTTCGGTGAGCATCCGCAGGGGATCACCGCTCTCGCGTTCGCGGCGGATCCGGTTCAGCAGCGCGGCGGTGGAGCGTGCGTCCAAAAGCGACTGTCCTGCTGCGACGGTCTTGACGGCGTTGGTGAGGTCGCTGCCGACGATCCGCTTGAGCACGAATCCCGATGCGCCCGCCATGATCGCGTCGAACAACGCCTCGTCGTCGGTGAACGAGGTGAGCATCAGGCACTTGAGGTCGGGCAGCCGGGACATCAGCTCCCGGCACAGCTCGATGCCGTTGCCGTCCGGTAGCCGCACGTCGAGCACGGCGACGTCAGGCGCCACCGCGGGCACCCTGGTGAGCGCCTCGGTGACCGAGGAGGCCTCGCCGACGACCTCGAGGTCCTCCGAGGCGCTGAGCAGTTCTCTGATCCCGACGCGGACGACCTCGTGGTCGTCGACCAGGAAGACACGCGCGACCACCGCTACCACCTCTCGCTCAACGACGTGGTACGGAACGATCCTCCCCGCGAGCGAGCCGACACAGGGACCAAAGACTCTGATCAACGAGAACGCAGGGTTTTGCGGACCCGGTCGAACTCGTCGGTGTCGATCTCACCTCTGGCCAGCCGGTCCTCGAGGATCCGCAGCGCCGAGCCACCGTGCTCGTCACGACGGCGGACCAGCAGCACGACGACCGTGAGGAGCACGCTCCAGAACACGACCATGCCCAGCGTCATCACCACGAACCCGCCCCAGCCCATCGGGGTGCCGTAGTACATCGTCCGCTCCTCACTCGCTCAGCTGTGCCGGGGTCCGGGTGACGCCCTCGACGTCGTTCGCGGCCGCGTCCAGCAGCTGGTGCGCGAGGTCGGAGAGCGCCCGCGACGCCGCGAGCTCGTCACCGATCTCCGGAACGTCGCGGTCCGCGGGGTTGAGCCGGGCCAGGCCGGTCCCGACCAGGTGCGTCTTGTCCGCCGTGTGCAGGCGTGCCTCCGCCCTGGTCCGCGACTCGTGCTCGTCGATGTGGATCTCGACGGACCACTTCTTGGCGGTGCTCATGGAACCTCCTCGTCCTGGGACTCCAGCTTGGAACGCGGCCCTGACCCGCTCGCAGAGTCCAACGTCCCGCACCGGGCGAGACCCTCCGCTCTGTCCGGCGCACCGCCGTGCGCCGGATCGTCGAAGCATGCGCTGGAGTGCCGCGGAGGCGGCGGAAATCGTGGAAGCGGCCAGGAGTGCGCCCGTGTACAGCCCGGGCAAACCCTGGGTGCTCGAGCTGCACAACCGGTCGGTGTACCTCTACGAGGTCCGGCACAGGTCGTCGCACGACCCGCTCGGCATGGACAGGTTGCTCACCTGCGGCGCGGCGCTGGAGCACATCGTGCTCGCCGTCCGGACCGCCGGCTGGCACGCCAAGGTGGTGTTCCCGTCCGACCACGCGAACCCGGATCTGATCGCGGTCGTGAAAGCCGACCGGCGGCAACCGCCGGACCCCCGTGAGCTCGCCCAGCACCAGGCCACCCGGTTGTCCGAGGGCACCGGGGACGGTGAAGCGAGGAATCTCGTGTCCGCCAACCACTGGGCGGGAACCGAGCTGCACCCGGTCGACGACGACACCCTCGTCGTCGTGACGGTCGGCGACGGCCGTCCGGACCACGTGCGAGGCGGTGCCGCGTTGCAGGCGGCGGTTCTCGCGGCGCGGTCCGCGGGACTGCGGGTCCGCCCGGTGATCCACCTGATGCACCGGCAGGAGTGGCGGGCCGGGCTGATCGAACGTCACGAGCTGGCGGGCTTCCCGCAGGCGTTGCTGCTCGTGGGTGCCAAGGACCGGAAGGAAGAAGCGCCATGCGTGCTAGCGACATCATGACCAGTCCGGCCATCACGGTGACACCGGACGTGCCCGTGCGCGGCGCCGCGGCGCTGCTCGTGTCGCACGGGTTCACCGCACTGCCGGTGGTGGACGACGACAAGCGGCTCATCGGCATCGTCACCGAGGCTGACCTGCTGCGCAACGGCTACGTCGACGAGACGGGCGGCAAGACCGTGGGCGAGGTGATGACCTCTCCCGCCGTCGCGATGGACACCGGCGCACAGGGCGCCGTGATCGCCCGCGTGTTCGTGGACGACCGCATCCGCTGCGTGCCGATCGTCGACGGCTCACAGGTCGTCGGCATCGTCACCCGGCGCGACCTCGTGCGGGTCCTCGCCCGCACGGACACGACCGTGTCGGCCGAAGCCCAGCGAATGCTGGACCTCTACAGCGGCGGCAGTCGCAAGTGGACGGTCGTGGTGCAGGACGGCGAAGCCGTGGTCGGCGGAGAAGCGGCGGACGAAGAGACCGAACGCGTGATCAGCGCACTCACCGGGTCGGTTCCCGGAGTGCTGCGGGTACGCGTGCTGACTGAGGGAAAGCGATGAAGGGACCTGACGCGCCCGTCGTGGTCGGTGTCGACGGCTCGTCGTCGGCGCTGGCGGCGGTGAAGTGGGCAGCCGACGAATGCGCCCGCCACCACGTGCCGTTGCGGCTCGTGCACGGGTACTCCCTGCCGGTCAGGGGATATCCGGAGATCATCATGACCGGCAACGAGATCCGGAAGGCGATCGAGGACCAAGCGCACGGATGGCTTGCCGAAGCGGTCGCCGCTGCCCGTGCCGCCGCACCGGACGTCGAGGCGACGACCGAGGTCCTCAACGACAGCGGGATCCATTTGCTGATCGAGGAGTCGCGCGACGCCCGGCTGGTGGTGCTGGGGTCACAGGGCCTCGGCAACGTCACCGGCCTGCTGGTGGGCTCGACCGCACTCGCACTCGCCGCGCACGGGAAGTGCCCGACAGTCGTCGTCCGCGGCACCTCGGTGCCGGACGGTCCGGTGGTGGTCGGTGTGGACGGTTCGCCGACGAGCGAGGCCGCGCTGGCGTTCGCGTTCGAGGCGGCCTCGATGCGCGGCTGTTCGTTGACCGCGATCATGTGCTGGCAGGACTTCATGGTGGAGAGCGCGTACAGCGCGTCGCGGTTCACGGTGGACTGGAGCCAGGTCGAGGGCGAGGAACAGCGGCTGCTGGCTCAGCGGTTGGCCGGCTGGCAGGAGAAGTACCCGGACGTCGCCGTTCACCGCGTGGTGCTGCGGGACCGTCCGGTGCGGGCTCTCATGCGGTACGGCGCGGAGGCGCAGCTCGTGGTCGTGGGCAGCCACGGGCACGGCGGGTTCGCCGGGATGTTGCTCGGGTCGACGAGTCAGGCGCTCGTGTACAACGCGCCGTGCCCGCTGGCGATCGTCCGGCCCGTCGAGTGAGAGAAACGCCGAGGCGGCCTTCCCGCGGTGGGAGGCCGCCTCAGCCGGTTCCGATCACTTCACCGCGCGCGGTGGGATGACCACCACCGGGCATTCAGCGCCGTGCAGGCACTTCTGGGCGACTCCGCCCAGCACGGCTCCGGCGACCCTGCCGTGGCCACGGGTCCCGATCACGAGCAGGTCGGCGTGCCGGGAGGCCTCGACCAGGTGGTCCGCCGCGTCGCCCACCTCGACGACCTCGGTGACGTCCGGTGCGTCGGGCACCGTCGCGCGCACGAGCTCGACGTTGGCGTGCAGTTCCTGTGCGGGGTGGCGTTGCGGCCTTTCGCCGTACGGGTTCAGACCCATCAAGGTCGCCGGCACGAACACCGGCTCGTGGAAGTAGGTGAGCACCGCTTCCACCCTGGCGCCGCGGCGCGCCGACTCCTCCAGCGCCCACCGCAGCGCGGCGTTCGACTGGTCGGAACCGTCCACGCCGACCACGATCACCGGTGTCCTCATCGTCTCCTCCCATCGCTCATCACGAGCGTGGCCGTCTCTCCACGGCGGCTGGCAGGGACCAACGTCATGACTCGGGCGAGCCCATTCGCCCTGCTCGTGCGCTCGGCCGTGGCGAACCCTCTAAGGAACTCGAGCAGGAGGTGTGCCATGAAGGCCGAAGCCGGTGACTGGCTGGTCGTAGAGGGACCGGTGATCGACCACGGCGGTCGGCGTGGGCTGATCACGGAGGTCAGGCACGAGGACGGCACGCCGCCGTACCTGGTGCGGTGGCTGGACTCCGAGCACGAGACCCTGGTCTTCCCCGGACCGGACGCGCACGTCGTGAAGGCCGCGGGCTGAGCCCGTGAACACGGCGGTCGCGCTGGGGCACCTCGCGACGGCACTCGCGATCGGCCTCCTGCTGGGTGTCGAACGCGAGCACGACAACGCGCGCGACTCGGTGCGACCGGCGGGCTCGCGGACGTTCCCGCTGATCGCCTTGGCCGGTGCCGTGAGCGCGGCGGTGTCGCCGATCGCACTGGGCGTCGCGCTCGTGGCCGTCGCCGCGCTGGTGATCGCCTGGTACCTGCGGACCACGGAGCCCGGTGCGACCACCGAGATCGCGGCCATCACGGCTTTCCTCCTGGGCGCGCTCGCCTGGCAGCGGCCCGAGCTCGCGGTACCTGTCGGTGTGGTGGTGGCGGCGTTGCTCGCGGCGAAACGGCCGTTGCACCGCTTCGCCCGCAAGGTCGTGAGCGACCAGGACGTCCGCGACGCGATGGTCCTGTTCGTGGTCGCCTTCGTGGTGCTGCCGTTGCTGCCGGATCGGCCGCTGGGGCCGTACGGAGTGCTGAACCCGACGAGGGTGTGGTGGCTCGTCATCGCCGTCACGGTGATCGGCTGGGCCGGGTACGTGTCCGCGCGGGCGTTCGGACAGCGCTGGGGCCTCCTGGTCACGGGGTTCGCCGGGGGCTTCGTGTCCGGTTCGGCGACGACGGCGGTGATGGGCCGCAAGTACCGGGCCGTCGGCGCGGCGGCGTTTCCCGGCGCCGTGGCGGTGAACCTGGCCACGCTCGCGCAGATCGTCGCGGTGACGGCGGTGGCGAGCCCGCCGGTCGCGCTGCGGCTGCTGCCCGCGATCGGCGCCGGCGCGGTGGTGCTGCTGGTGGAGGTGGCCTGGCTCGTGTGGCGCACCAAACCCGCGGAAGCCGACGACGAACCGGTGGTCGGCAGACCGATGTCGATCAAGGCCGCGTTGGTGCTGGCCGGGATCCTCGTGCTGTTCCTGGTGATCACTCGGACGGCGGCCGAATGGCTGGGTGGCGGGGGAGTGGTGGCCGCGGGTGCGCTCGGAGGGCTCGCGGACGCGCACGCCGCGGCCATCGCCGCCGCGTCCCTCGCGCCGCAGTCAATTCCAGTGCACACCGCGGTGCTGGCCTGCGGTGCCGCGCTCGCCACGAACACGGTGGTCAAACTCGTGCTCGCCGCGGTGGCCGGTGGACCGGGGTTCGCGGTGAAGCTGGCCGCGTGGCTGGCGCCTGTCGTCGTCGCGGTGGCACTCGGTGTGGCCTGGTAGGACGAAGGTCCCGCACCGCACGGGACTCGGGCCACTCACTGCTGATCACGCGGGCCGGGAGGCTCAAGTGCATGAGCGAGAACGAATCCCGGCCCGTGGTGGTCGGCGTGGACGGATCGGCCGCCGCGCGGGCGGCGCTGGAATGGGCCGTGGAGGACGCTCGGCGGCGTGGGTGCAGGGTCGACGCGGTCACCGCGTGGCACCCGGACTACGGGTTCGTCATCGGCGCGGTACCCGCCGAGGTGGTCATTTCGATGTCGCCGGAGGCGATGCGTGCCGCGGCCCAGGAAGGACTGGACAAGGCGGTGGAAGGCTTCGAAGGCGTCGAGGTCCGCCCGGTCCTCGTCGAAGCCGATCCGCGCACCGCGCTGGTCGAGGCTTCGAAAGACGCTGAGCTGCTCGTGGTCGGCAACCGCGGCCACAGCACGATCGTCGAGGCGATCCTGGGCTCGGTCAGCTCGTACTGCGTGCACCACGCCTCCTGCCCGGTGGTCGTGATCCGCGCGCCCGAAACGGAGCAGGAAGAGCGTCCTGCCGCCGAAGCCGCCGAAGCCGCCGTGCCGCTGACCCCCGGACCGTTGCTGTGAGAGCACGAACCGGCCACGCCCGGCAGGCCGACCCGTTTCTGCGGCAACTGAGGAGGACTCGATGAGCACGACAGCAAACCCGATCGTGGTGGGTGTCGACGGGACCCCGGCGTCGAACAGCGCGCTCCGGTGGGCGATGGACGAGGCTGTCGTTCGCGGCTGCACGCTGCACGTCGTCAACGCCTGGAACTACGAGCCCATGGCCGACTGGCGGGAGAACACCGTGCAGCAGGCCGAGGCCGAGTCGGAGGCCCTGATCGACGAGTCGGTGCGTGCGGCGTCGGAGGGACGCGCCGAGCTGCCCGAGATCGTGCGGCGCAGTCTGCGGGGCTACGCGGCAGAAGTGCTCGAGAAGGCGTCGGAGGGCGCCGCACTGCTGGTCGTCGCCTCGCACACCGGCCACTGGATGCGTCAGATCGTGCTGGGCTCGACGAGCATGCACGTGGTGCGGCACGCCCACACGCCGGTCGTCGTCATCCCGGTGACCGACCGGGAGTCCGCGGAGGCGACCCGATGAGGGCAAGGGACGTCATGGCCGGTCCGCTCGTGACGGTCGGGCCACGTGACTTCGCCCGGCACGCCGAGGGCCTCATGGACGACTCCGGCCTCACCGTGCTGCCGGTGTCCGACCACGGGGTGTTCCGCGGCGTGGTGACGAAGGCCGCCTGCGCGGGCGTCACCGGCAAGGTCGAGGACGTGATGTCGCAACCCGTCCTGACCGCCGGCCCGGAGATGGAGGCGGCCACGCTGTACGACGCGATGACCCTGCGCGAGGTGCTCAGCGTGCCGATCCTGGAGGACGGCCTGATCCTCGGTGTGGTCACGCGGCACGACGTCCTGCGGGCGATCAGTCACGAGGACCCGCATCTGCGAGTTGGTCATGCCGGTTCCCACGGCTGACCGCGAGGACGTCGCGCACCACGGGTTGCCGGTGCCCGAGGTCGTGGTGCTCGCGGAGACCGACCAGGACGCCGGGCTCTCGACGGCGCAGTGGCGGCAGCGGCTCGACGACCTCGGTCCGAACGAGCTGCCGCCGCGGCGTGGACAGCACTGGACGTTGCGACTGCTCGGGCAGCTGCACCACCCGTTGATCTACGTGCTGCTCGCCGCCGCGACGATCACCGCCGCGCTCGGCGAGGTCGTCGACGCCTCCGTGGTGT
The DNA here is from genome assembly GCF_000974445.1 of Lentzea aerocolonigenes. Taxonomy (GTDB): domain Bacteria; phylum Actinomycetota; class Actinomycetes; order Mycobacteriales; family Pseudonocardiaceae; genus Lentzea; species Lentzea aerocolonigenes. Next base: position 135,989 of record NZ_BBOJ01000025.1, on the reverse strand, counting down.
TCGGCGTGGTCGTGATCAACGCGATCATCGGCTTCGTCCAGGAGGCCCGTGCGGAGAAGGCGCTCGACGCGCTCGTGGCGATGGTGCGCACCGAGGTCACCGTGGTGCGCGACGGTGTGAGCGCTCGCGTCCCGTCGGCCGAGCTCGTGCCCGGCGACGTCGTGCTGCTCGACGCGGGCGACCAGGTCGGCGCCGACCTCCGGCTGGTGGTGGCGCGGGAGTTGCGCGTCGACGAGTCGGCTTTGACGGGCGAGTCGGTGCCGTCGGCGAAGAACTCGGTCGTGCTGCCGCCGGAGACCGCGCTCGCCGACCGCGCCAACATGGCCTACTCCGGCACGCTGGTGACGGCGGGCAGCGGGCGCGGGGTCGTGGTGGCCACCGGTGCGGAGACCGAGATCGGCCGGGTGCACCGGCTGGTGAGCACGACAGCGACCGTGCAGACGCCGCTGACCCGCAAGCTCGCCCACTTCAGCCAGGTGCTGACGGTCGTGATCCTCGGCCTCGCCGCGTTCAGCGTGGTGGTCGGGGTGCTGCGCGGCGAACCGTTCGCCGAGATGGTCACCGCCGCGGTGGCCTTGGCGGTCGGAGCGATTCCCGAGGGGCTGCCCGCGGCGGTCACCGTGACGCTCGCGATCGGTGTGTCCAGGATGGCACGGCGCAACGCGATCATCCGGCGCCTGCCGGCGGTGGAGACGCTGGGCAGCACCACGATCATCTGCACGGACAAGACCGGAACCCTGACCGCGAACGCGATGACGGTGAACGCGGTGGTGGTCGGGGGAGTGCGGCACGAGGTGTCGGGGATCGGCTACACGCCCACCGGTGTCTTCACGCCGGCGGTGACCCCGGCGGTGCGTGAGTGCCTGCTCGCGGGCCTGGCCTGCAACGACGCGCGAATCGTGGAGGAGGACGGCCGCTGGCTTCCCGTCGGCGATCCCACGGAGGCCGCGCTCGTGGTGGCCGCCCAGAAGATCGGATTGGACTCCTCCGACCTGACGGCACGGGTCGACGTGCTGCCGTTCAGCTCGGAACGGCTGTTCATGGCCACCAGGCACGAGAACGACGTGATCTACCTGAAGGGCGCGGTCGAGAAGCTGCTCGACCTCGCGGGACTTCCCCACAGCGCCGAAGCGGACGAGCTGGCCGCCGCCGGGCTGCGCGTTCTCGCGATCGGCCGTGCCACCGGCGTCGAGATGACCGAGGAAGCCCTGCGCGGCAACGTGCGGCTGCTCGGTCTCGTCGCCATGCACGACCCCGCCCGGCCCGAGGCGATCGAGGCCGTGCACGCCTGCCAGGCGGCGGGCGTCGAGGTCAAGATGATCACTGGTGACCACCCGGCCACCGCTCGCGCGATCGCCGCGGAGTTCGGCATCACCGACGTGCACGCCCGTGTCGCCCCGGAGGAGAAACTGCGGCTGGTCAAGCAGTTCCAGGCGGACGGCCAGGTCGTCGCGATGACCGGCGACGGCGTGAACGACGCACCCGCGTTGCGGCGGGCCGACATCGGCGTCGCGATGGGCCGCGGCGGCACGGAGGTCGCCAAGCAGGCGGCGGACATGGTGCTCACCGACGACAACTTCGCGTCGATCCGCGCCGCCGTCGAGGAAGGCCGCGCGGTGTTCGACAACCTGCGCAAGTTCATCATCTGGACCCTGCCCACCAACATGGCGGAGGGGCTGGTGATCCTCGCCGCGATCCTGCTCGGCGCCGCGTTGCCGATCCTGCCGGTGCAGATCCTGTGGATCAACATGACCACCGCCGTCGCGCTGGGACTGACCCTGGCCTTCGAGCCACGTGAACCGGGCGTGATGAACCGTCCGCCGCTACCGCCTTCGCTTCCGTTGCTCACCCGCAGCCTGGTCGGACGGATCCTGTTCGTGTCGGCGATCCTCCTGGCCTGCTCGTTCGGGGCGTTCCGCTGGCAGCTCTCGGCGGGAGCGTCGCTGGAAGTCGCCCGCACGGTCGCGGTCAACGTGTTCGTCGGTGCCCAGATCGCCTATCTGGCCAACTGCCGGTCCCTGGAACGCATCCGTCCGCGCACCGGGCCGAACAGGTGGCTGCTCGTCGGCGTCGCGCTGACTGTCGGTCTGCAACTGCTGCTCACCTACGCGCCGTTCATGAACTCGTTGTTCCACACAGCTCCGCTCGGCTGGCAGCCCTGGCTGGTCGTGCTCGTGCTGAGCGCGGTGTCGTACGTGCTGGTGGAGCTGGACAAGTGGCGGAGACGCCGATGGACAGGCTGAAGCGGGACGTCTACGAGCGGGAGCTGTACCGGTTGCAGATCGAGCTGGTGAAGCTGCAGGAGTGGGTGCGGGAGACCGGTGCGCGACTCGTCGTCGTGTTCGAGGGCAGGGACGCGGCGGGCAAGGGCTCGGCGATCAAACGCATCGCCGAGCACCTCAACCCCAGGGTCGCCCGCATCGTCGCGCTGCCCGCCCCGAGTGAGCGGGAACGCACCCAGTGGTACTTCCAGCGCTACGTCGCGCACCTGCCGGCGGCGGGCGAGATCGTGTTGCTGGACCGCAGCTGGTACAACCGCGCCGGTGTCGAGCGCGTGATGGGCTACTGCACACCGGAGGAACACCGGCTGTTCCTCCGGCAGTGCCCGGTCTTCGAACGGATGCTCGTCGAGGACGGCATCCTGCTGCGCAAGTACTGGTTCTCGGTCAGCGACGCCGAACAGGAACACCGGTTCCGCAGGCGGCTCCGGGACCCGTTGAAGCGGTGGAAGCTCTCCCCGATGGATCTCGAGTCGCTGACGCGCTGGGAGGACTACTCGCGGGCGAAGGACGAGATGATGGTGCACACCGACATCGCCGAGTCCCCCTGGTACGCGGTGGAAGGCGACGACAAGCGGCGGGCCAGGATCAACATGATCGCCCACCTGCTGAGCACGATCGACTACCACGAGGTGACCCCGCCCGAGATCACGCTGCCGCATCGGCCGCCGTCGCAGGGTTACCAGCGCACCGCGCGCACGTTGCAGCGCGAGGTGCCCGACCGGGCGGGTGAGCTCGACGGCCGGTCCGGCTGAACTCCTGGGCGACACCGCGGGCCAGGCATTGCGCGTGTGGCGGGGAAGTTCGACAGCGCGCCCCTGTGGTCCGCCCCGGCGTGGACCAAGAACACGCGGCGTGACAGGAGGACCGCGCGCGGCTCGCACGGCGTCGACCGGACGCGTGGGCCTCCTCCCAGACCGAGACCACGGGCTCAGCGGGGTCGAGACGTTGGTCCCTGTGGATCGGGGCGCCGACCCGGAAATCTTGAGGAAGGAGGTGGACCATGACCGCGAAACGGATGTCCAGACTCGTCCATCAAGCCTTTCCCTACCGCAACGAGCTCGCGACCACAGGCGACCGGATCGAGAGCACGGTGCTCGTGCTGGGCATCGCGGTGGCGATGCTGGCCGTCCCCGTGGCCGGTGCGGCCGGGTCGGAGATCTATGCGACGCAACGGGAGCGAGTTGCCGTCGAACAGGTGAGCAGGAGTCGCGCGGAGGCGGTCCTGATCGAGGACGCCCCGCACACGATCGGCTCGTCCGAGCGGGGCGGGGTCGTGGAGACGGTTCCCGTGCTCGCCCAGTGGCGCCTGCGCGACGGCAGTGCCCGGCGCGGGCCCGTCCAGGCCCACTACGACGCCAAAGCCGGCGCTGTCGTGCCGATCTGGGTCGACCGGGACGGGCGTGTGACTGAGCCTCCGATGACCAACGAGGGGGCTGCGATCGATGCGATCGTGCTGGCCCTCCTGTTGTGGAGCGCGGCCGCGGGCTCGATGGCGCTGCTCTATCTCGTCACGACGTTCGTCCACAGGAGATTCCGCCGCCGGCGGTGGGCGGACGAGTGGAAGCGGATCGCACCCGAATGGACGGGTCGGTGACGGTCGTCGGCCAACTGAAACGCCGGAAATGGGGGCGCCGCAGCTGCGGCGCCCCCATTTCGCGTTGTAGTCACTTGAGCCAGGGGTTCGCGCGGACGAACGGCAGGTCGGACCACCACTGGGCCAGACTCCAGATGGCGCTGGAAGCCGTTGTCGCAACGACGATGAGCACCAGCGCGTACACGATGTGGTAGTCGATGACCGGGTTGGTGGACATCGTCGCCGCGCCGGCGGAGTCGTGCTGCGCGAGCGGCCATTCGGCTGCCCACATCAGCAGCATCATCAGCGTGCCGGTGACGGCCGCGACGCGCAGGCCGATGCCGAGCACCAGCGCGACACCGATCGCGAGCAGGCCGACCATGAAGAGCGTGTCGGCCCACCAGGCGCCGGCCCAGTCGCGGAACGTCGACTGGAACGGTCCCACGTTGACGTGGCCGAGGAAACCTTTGGTGGGCGAGCCTCCGGAGAACCAGGCGTTCTTGGCGGGCGTGGCGTAGCCGAGCCCGAACGCCTTGTCGAAGAAGGCCCAGAGGAACAGCAGACCGGTCGCGATGCGCAGCACCGCGAGCGACATCGCGCCCGCGTCGGTGCGGGTTCGGACGGGCACGTGAACAGCAGACATCGTTACCTCCCAGGTGTTTCGTCCTGACTACGAGCTTCGCGTGCCGGGGGTGGCGCACCCAGGGTCCTTGGGACCGCACCGGATGAGTCTGTTGGCGGTGCACGCCACAGCAGACTCATCGCGCGGCGACCAGGTGCTGGGCGATCTTGTACGCCCACAGGTCGATCGCGTCCCAGTCGCGGTAGTCGCCCGCCATCGGACCGTTCGCCATCTTCTTGGCGAGGAAACCGACAGCGGTCTGGCCGGTGAGGCGGCCGCCGAACGTGAACGGCTGGTCCGCGCCGATGCGGGTGGCGAGTTCCTGCACCTTGCGCGGCGCCTTCTGCGCGGAGAGGTCGCTGCCGAGCGGACCGCTGTGGAACAGCCACACCGGACGCCTGGCGAGCAGATCCGCGTTCCGCTTCAACAGCTTCACCGCTTCTGGACGCCACCGGCCGGCGTAGAGCGCACTGCCGAGAACAACGGCCTTGTAGTCCGCGACAGAGCCGACGTCCGCGGCGTCGAGCACGGTCACCTCGTGCGAGGCGGCCCGAATGCGCGCCGCGATCGCCTCGGCGATCTCCTTCGTGCCGCCCATCTTGGTCGCGTATGCGACGAGAATCTCGGTCATACCAACACTTTTGCGCTGGCGATCCAGGTGGGACAGGGTCGTTGGGCTCGCCTGGGCAGGGACACCCGCTACTGAAGTCGCTCTTCGTTCCAGACGATCCTGGAAGGTGGACGAGGAGGCGATGATGCGAGTTCTGGTGGTTTACGCGAGTGCTGCCGGCTCGACGGCGGGCATCGCCGAGTGGATCACAGGCGCGCTGATGGCACGGGGGCACGAGGTGGTGTTGCGCTCGGTCGAGGAGGTGGCCGGCGTGGCGTGCTACGACGCGTTCGTGATCGGCAGCGCGGTGCACGACCAGTCCTGGTTGCCGGAGGGCGCGGACTTCCTCGCCGCGAACCGGCGCGGTCTGCGCGGCAAGCCGGTGTGGTTGTTCAGCGTCGGCTCACCGGGCGCGTTGCGGGGCCCGCTGCGCGGATGGGCGATGCTGGAGGAGGCCGACGTCCTCGCGGAGCTGCTCGGGGACGTCACCCCGGTGGAGCACCGCCTGTTCACCGGGGTGATCACGCCGGCGACGTTCGGGAAGGTCGGCGCGTTCCTGTTCCGCGCCATGGGTGGCCGGTTCGGCGATTTCCGCGACTGGGCCGAGATCGAACGGTGGAGCGCGTCGATCGCCGACGCGCTCGCCGAACTGAAGACGTGACCGCTCAGGGCAGTGTGCGGGCGACGCGGTCCGCGAGGTCCACGGTGCGGTTGGCGTAGCCCCATTCGTTGTCGTACCAGCCCATCACCTTCACGACGTGCCCCTGAACCTTGGTCAGCGACGCGTCGAACACGCACGACGCCGGGTCACCGATGATGTCCCGCGACACGACCGGATCCGTGGTGTAGCGCAGAATTCCCTTGAGATGCCTGGCTGCCGCCTCCTCGAAGGCGCGGTTCACCTGATCCGCGGTGGCCGGCTCGGTGAGCCGGACCGTCAGGTCCGTGAGCGAGCCGTCCTCGACCGGGACGCGCACGGCCAGTCCGTCGAGCTTGCCGTCCAGCGCCGGGATGACCTGTCCGATGGCCCGGGCCGCGCCGGTGGAGGTCGGGATGATGTTCACCGCCGCGGAACGCGCCCGGCGCAGGTCCTTGTGCGGCCGGTCCAGCAGCGCCTGGTCGCCGGTGTAGCTGTGGATCGTGGTCATGACGCCCTCGACGATGCCGAACGCCTCGTTCAGCACGGCCGCCATCGGGGCCGCGCAGTTGGTGGTGCATGACGCGTTCGAGATGATGTGGTGTGCGCCCGGCTCGTAGACGTCGTCGTTGACTCCCAGCACGATGGTGGCGTCGACGCCCTTGCCGGGAGCGGTGATCAGAACCTTGCGCGCACCGCGTTCGAGGTGGACGCCGGCCGTTTCCCTGGTGCGGAACCGGCCCGTGGCCTCGATGACGACGTCCACTCCGAGCCGGCCCCAGTCGAGTTCCGCCGGATCCGCCTCGGCGGTCACCAGGATGCTGTGGTCGTCGACGGTGAGGGTGTTCCCCTCCGCGGAGACGTGCCTGCGCCACGGCCCGTAGGTCGAGTCGAAGGCGAGCAGGTGCGCCAGCGTCTCCGGCGTGGTGATGTCGTTGACGGCGACGATCTCGATCGCCGTGTCGTTGCGGTCGATGGCGGCGCGCAGCACGTCCCGCCCGATTCGACCGAACCCGTTGATGCCAACGCGAACCGGCATGAGGATCTCCTACTTGGCTGGGAGGGGAAGGGGTGCGGTGCCATCGGTGCAACCGGGGCGCACCGCGCAGGCTGAACGCGTTCGACAGCAGATCGCTGCGGTGCGCCTTTCCTGAGCGGAGGCCGGCCAGGTTCAGCGGTGGGACCGCAGCAGGAGCCGGCGCTCGGCGGATCCGATCGCCGCGCGGGCCGCCGGAACGGCGTCGGGGTTCACCGAGATCGACGTGATGCCGAATTCCACGAGCTTCTCCGCGAACTCAGGCTTGTTGGACGGTGCCTGCCCGCACAGCGACGAGGTGATGCCAGCGTCGCGTGCGGCACCGACGATGCGGCTGATCATGTCGAGCACGGCCGGGTCGGACTCGTCGAACAGGTCCGCGCACAGCTCGGAGTCCCGGTCGACGCCGAGCACGAGCTGGGTGAGGTCGTTGCTGCCGATGGAAACGCCGTCGATGCCGGAGCGCGCGTACTCGGGAATCCAGTACGCCACGGACGGAACCTCGGCCATGACCCACCGGTGCAGGCCGCGCTGTCGTCCGAGGGGGCTGCGGTCGATCTGCTCCAGGCAGGCCTCCAGCTCCCACTTCGTGCGGACGAACGGGATCATCAGGTGCAGGTTCGGCGTCTGCTCGCGAACACGTGCGAGTGCCTCGAGCTCGAGGCCGAACAGCATCGGGTCGTCGACGTACCGGTAGCAGCCGCGGTAGCCGATCATCGGGTTGTGTTCGTGCTTCTCGAACTCGTCGCCGCCCTTGAGCTCGCGGAACTCGTTGGTGCGGAAGTCCATGGTGCGGTAAATGACCGGGCGCGGCGCGAACGCGTGCGTGATCTGCAGCAGTGACGTGGTCATGGCGTGGAGGAAGTCCTCGGTGCCACGCTGAGCCAGGAAGCGGCGGGGGTGTTCCGCGTCGAGTGCTTCCGTCAGCATGAACTCCGCCCGCAGCAGGCCGACGCCGTCGACGGGCATGGCGGCGACCTCGGCGGCGTGCTCGGGCAACGCGAGGTTGACGTACACGCGCGTGCCGAGGGCCTCGGTGGCGGGCACCGCCGGGGCGACGATCCGCGGCGCCGTGGTGATGGGGGCCGATCCCGCGCGGACCTCGCCCGCGCTGCCGTCCACGGTGACCTGCTGCCCCTCCTTCAACACCGAGGTGGCGGAGCCGGTGCCGACGACGCACGGCACGCGCAGTTCACGGGCCACGATCGCGGCGTGGCAGGTGATGCCGCCGCCGTCGGTGACGACCGCGGACGCCCTGCGCATCGTCGGCACCCAGTCGGGGTTGGTCATCTCGGCGACCAGCACCTCGCCGTCGCGCAGCCGTGAGCCCTCATCGGGCGAGCGCAGCACCCGGACCCGTCCGGACGCGATGCCGGGAGAGGCGGCCAGACCGGCGACCAGCGGACCGTCCGGCGTCGCGGTGGTCTCGGGCAGCGTGGTGATGGGACGTGACTGGACCAGCCAGGTCTTGCCGTCGGCGATGGCCCACTCGGTGTCCTGCGGCTCACCGTAGTGCCGCTGCACTCGCATGCCCAGTTGCCCGATCGCGACCGCCTCGGCCTCGGTGAGCACCTGCGCGTGGGACTCCTCGGTCGTGAGGTCGATCCGCTGGTCGGCTCCGTCCGGACCGCGCACGATCTTGTGCGACTTCCTGCCGACGCGAGTGTCCACGAGGGACACCGTGTCGCCGTTGCGGCGCAAGACGTACGTGTCCGGCTCGACCGAGCCGCTCACGACGACCTCGCCCAGGCCGAACGAGGCCTCGACGAGCATCCGGTCGCGGTCACCGGTCGACGGGTCGGCGGTGAACATGACACCCGACCGCTCGGAGTTCACCATCCGCTGCACGACGACGGCGATAGCGGGCTCGTCGGTGATGCCCTGCTCCGCGCGGTAGGCGACCGAGCGCGTGCCGAACAGGGAAACCCAGCAGTCCAGCAGCCTGTCGAGCAGGGCGTGCGCACCGCGCGTGTTGGTGAACGTGCTGTTCATGCCTGCGAACGACGCACCCGCGGTGTCTTCGGAGGTGGCCGAGGAACGCACGGCGACGGACTCGTCCTGGCCGAGCTCGCGGTAGGCCTTCAGCACCGCGTGCCGGACGTCGTCGGAGACGCCGGCCTTGCGCACGAGCTCCCGCATCCGCTCGGCGGACTCCGCGAGCAGTTCGGGGGAGGTCGCCCGGTCGAGCGCGATCGCGAGCTCGGTGGCGAGGTCGCCGCGGACCTGGCTCATCGAGTTCAGGAACGCCTCCGCGGTCACGACGAAGCCCGGCGGCACCGGCAGTCCCGCACGGGTGCACTCGCCGAGGTTCGCGCCCTTCCCGCCGGCGATGTCCGTGTCGTTCTTGCCGAGGGTGCTGAAGTCGCGGATGTAGCTGCTCATGGCCGCTCCTGCGGAGTGAGGACGTCGATGACGGGACGGCGGGGGGTGGCGGGCAGCGGGTCGGCGTTGAACCCGGCCCAGCCGACGCGGATCACGAGTTGCGGACAGGTGGAGCCGCCCAGGACGTGGTCGCGGACGAGCTCTCTCGTTTCCACGACCTCGAGCGGCTGGCTGAGCGGGCAGCACGCGAGCCCGGCCGAGGTCGCTTCCAGCAGGACCGCGCTCGTCGCTTCGCCCGCACGCAGGCGGGACAGCTCGTCGTCGGACGAGGTGCTCAGCACGATCAGGGATCCGGCGTCCTCGCTGAGCAGCCGGTTGTCGGTCTGCAGCAGCTCACCCGGTGAGAACTCACGCATCTGGAGGTTCCCGTACTGCCGTGAACCCGCCGGGATGTTCGCGGCCGGCACACCCGCCGAGGCACCGGGATAGACGCCGGTCCACTCACGGATCTCGGCTCGGTACTCCGGATCGGCCTGCTGCGCGGTGGCGGCGGTGGCGATCGCCATGAGCAGTTCGTCCCGTGCGCGGCCCACCACCTCCTGGGCTTCGACGCCCTCGGCGAGCGCACAGTCCACGAGCTGCCCGAGGATCTCCTGGGGCACTGCCCAGGACGAGAACGCGCGGCGATCCGTGCGCCTGCGCGGAATCGCCGAAGCGAGAGCGACGTGCGACTCGGAGGGTTCGCACGGCTGGAACTCGATCGCAGCGAGGTGGTCGGGCTCTCCGGGGTTCGGCAGCCGGTGAACGACCGCCCGCCATCCGAGTGCCGCCAGTCCCACCCGCAGGTGGTGCAACGCGGCTCCGCAACTGATGATCAGGTCGGCACCCAGGGGGTCGATCGCGGGCAACGTGCGTGTTCGATCGGCGTACAGGTGCAGACTGTGCTGACCGAGTTCCCAGCGCCACGGCTGGGAGTTGTGCACCGACGGCGCACGGCACGCCAGCGCCACCGCCGCCCGCAGCGTGTTCTCATCCGGCTGACCGCGGTTCATCCGGCTCACCTCCAGGTCTTGGTCCCTCGCTCAAACCTCGCAGTGCCGCCCGGTGGTGGTGAGGGGCCTAGGTCCTCAGCGATCCGGGACCGCTGTCCCCGCGCGGTGCCGCCTTTGGCACGTGTCCTGCTGTTTTGCGCTCGACAACGCTGAAGGGCACGTGAACGAACGGATCACCGGAGGGTGTGTCATGCGTGAACCGACTGTTTCCTCGCTGATGACGCGTGAGGTGATCAGCGCAGACGTCGAGACCTCGTTCAAGGACCTCGCGCAACTGCTGGAAGAGCACGGGATCAGCGCTGTTCCCGTGCTCGACGGGGGCTTTCCCGTGGGCGTCGTGTCCGAAGCCGACCTGCTGCCGAAGGAGGAGTTCCGCGGCGGCACCACCGAGGCACCCGGTCTGTTCGCCGGGCGCGACGCCAAGCACCGCTGGGAGCAGGCCTCCGGGCTGACCGCCAGGGACGTGATGACCAGCCCGGTCAGGAGCGTCGCGCCGGACGCCTCGGCCAGTGCCGCGGCCAGGGAGCTCGCCAGGACCGGCGTTCGCAGGCTCTTCGTGATGGACCGCGACGGCGCTCTCGTCGGCGTGTTGTCGCGCCGCGACCTGCTCAAGCTCTACCTGCGCGAGGACGACGAGCTGAGGACGACCATTCGCGAGGAGATCTTCGGCCGGACGCTGTGGGCGGACCCGGACACGATCGACATCGAAGTGGCCGACGGCGTGGTCACGTTGCAGGGAAGGCTCGAACGCCAGAGCGAGATCGACATCGCCGACCACCTCGTGCGGTCGCTGCCGGGTGTCGTCGACCTGCAGAACCGGTTGCGGCCGGCGTGGAACGACACGAACCCGCCGCGCCAGACCGAGATCTTCGGCTGAAGGAGCGCCCACATGAGAACTCGAGACGTGATGACCACTGACGTCGTGGTGGTCAGCCCTGACACAGGTGCCCGTGACGCGGCGAGGCTGCTGGCGGAGCGCGGCTTCACCGCGCTGCCGGTGGTCGATGCCGTGGGCACGTTCGTCGGTGTGGTCAGCGAGGTCGAACTGCTGCGCGACCGGCTGCCACAGGACCCTCGCTGGCTGGTGCACGGGGAACCGCCGGTGCCCCGGCACGCGCCCGGTGACCTGGTGGCCCAGGTGATGACGAAGCCGACGGTGACGGTCACGCCGAACACCGACCTCGCCGAGGTCGCCGACCTGATGCTGGAGCACGGCGTGCGCAGTGTGCCGGTCGTGCACGAGGGTCGTCTCGCCGGCATCGTGACCCGGCGCGACATGCTCCGCTCGATCAGCCGCGACGACTGGGTCATCGAGGCGGAGGTCCGCCACCGCCTCGCCGTGCTGGGCTCCGCACACCGGTGGCAGGTCGAGGTGAACCGCGGCAGAGTGTCCATCGTGGACAGGATGAACGACGCGACCGACCGGCACGTCGCCGACGTGCTGGTGCGCGCGGTCGCGGGCGTGACCGATGTGCACATCACCACACCCGAACGGATCTGACCGTGGCGAGACGATGGCGCGACCTCACCGAGGCGCAGCGCAGGACCCTGCTGACGATCGGTGTCGTGCAGGTGGCGATGGCCGGGGCGGCGTGGACCGACCTGGCGTTGCGGCCTCGCGAGTTCGTGCGCGGCCGCAAGCTCTGGTGGGCACTGGCGATCCTGGTGAACTTCGCCGGTCCTCTCGCCTACTTCCGCTGGGGGAGAAGGACATGAGCACACGAAAGGGCGCCGGGCTCACACCCGGCGCCCTTTCTGCTTCTCAGGCCTGCAGAACCACCTTGAGCGCTCCGCTGTCGCCGGCGTTCTCGAACACCTCGTACGCCTGCTCCATCTCCCCGAGCGCGAACCGGTGCGTGATGAACCGCTCCCCGTCGATCCGGCCGGCAGCAACCATGCGCAGCAGCGTCGGCGTGGACACCGTGTCCACCAGGCCCGTGGTGATGGTGACGTTGCGGATCCACAGGTTCTCCAGGTGCAGCGTCGCCGGCTTGCCGTGGACACCGACGTTGGCCACGTGTCCGCCCGGCCGCACCAGCTTCGCGCACAGCTCGAACGTCTCCGGCACGCCGACCGCCTCGATCGCCACGTCCGCGCCGAGCCCGCCCGTCAGCTCGCTGACGACCTCCTCGGCTTCCTCCGCCGTCGCGACCGTGACGTCGGCCCCGAACTGCTTGGCGGCGTCGAGGCGTGCCGGGGACAGATCGACGACGACGACGTGGCTGGGGCTGTAGAGCTGCGCGGTCTGGACCGCCGCCAGCCCGATCGGCCCGGCACCCACGATCACCACGGTGTCCGCGGGCTTCACCGTCCCGTTGAGCACACCGACCTCGTAGGCGGTGGGCAGGATGTCCGCGAGCACCACCGCGGCGGTGTCGGAGACGTCGGCGGGCAGCAGGTGCGTCGAGGTGTCCGCGAACGGCACTCGCACGTACTCGGCCTGCACGCCGTCGACGAGGTGCCCGAGGATCCAGCCTCCGCCGCCGAGGCACTGGCCGTAGCTTCCGGTGCGGCAGTACGAGCATCGCCCGCAAGCGGTGATGCACGAGATCAGGACGCGGTCACCGGGCTCGAGTCCGGTCACGGACGCACCGACCTCTTCGACCACACCGACGGCTTCGTGGCCGAGGACGCGTCCCGGTTCGACCTCGGGCACGTCGCCTTTGAGGATGTGCAGGTCGGTGCCGCAGATCGTGACCGCGGTGACGCGCACGATCGCGTCGGTCGGGTCCTTGATCCCGGGCTTCGGCACCTCCTTCCACTCGCGCTTGCCAGGACCGCCGTAGACCAGCGCCCTCATCGGTTCCTCCTCGTGACTCGTCTTCACCCCAAGGCTTCTCGCGCGGTCTCGCGGCGCGCAGAGACCGGGGTCCCGCCCGGAAGGGGACCTAGTGCCCGGCACCGACAAGCCCTGGGTCGGTGGGACGTCGTGCACGCCCGGCGCAGGCTGCTCACAGCGAAAGTCCACATCGGAGTTGGGAGCACGTCGTGAGCACGGACACCTCAGGACCAGCCGCCGCGACGCGGCCTGACCCCGGCGCCGATGCGCCGACACCGTCCAGGTTCGGGTTGCCCACCGCGATCGCGCTGGTGGTCGGCTCCGTGATCGGCACCGGCGTGTTCGGGCTGCCCGCCGCGCTCGCGCCGTTCGGTCCGGTCAGCCTGGTGGCCTTCGTGCTCGTCACGATCGGTGCCCTGGCGCTCGCTCTCGCGTTCGGCGCGCTCTCCAAGCGGATCGCTGGTTCCGGTGGCCCCTACGTCTATGCGCGCGATGCCTTCGGTGAGTTCGCCGGGTTCCTCAACGCCTGGTGTTACTGGATCACCGCCTGGGCGGGCAACGCCGCGATCGTCGTCGCGCTGGTCGGCTACGTCGAGGTGTTCGTGAACACGGAGCACGAGGTCGGCTGGTCCATCGTGATCGCTCTGGTGGGTCTGTGGATCCCGGCGCTGGTGAACCTGTCCGGCCTGCGGAACATGGCGGTGACGCAGATCCTGTTCACCGTGCTGAAGATCGTGCCGCTGCTGTTCATGGCGACCGTCGGCGTGTTCTTCGTGAAGTCGGCGAACTTCGGCGCGTTCAACGCGAGCGGCACCTCGATCTGGGGCGCCATCTCGGCTGCCGCGGCCATCGCGCTGTTCAGCTACATCGGCATCGAGACCGCGTCGGTCGCCGCCGGCCGCGTCCGTGACCCCGAGCGCAACGTCGGCCGCGCCACCGTCCTCGGCACTATCGGCTGCGCTGTCATCTACATCCTCGGCACGCTCACCGTCTTCGGCACCGTGCCGAACGCGGCTCTGCGCGATACGAAGGCGCCGTTCACCGACGCCGCCAACGCCATCTTCGGCGGCCAGTGGGCAGGGCAGGCCATCGCGATCGCCGCTGTCGTCTCCGGTCTCGGCTGCCTCATCGGCTGGACCCTGATCATCGGCGAGATGCCCATGGCGGCCGCGAAGGACAACCTGTTCCCGAAGGCGTTCCTGCGCACCCGAGGCGACATCCCGAGCTTCGGCATCATCAGCTCGACCGTCCTCGCCTCGGCCCTGGTGGTCGTCAGCTACACCAACTTCGAGCAGGTCTTCACGACGCTCGTGCTGCTGTCGGTGTTCACCGCGGTCGTGCCGTACCTGTTCAGCGCGGCCGCCCAGCTGTTCTGGCTGCTGGTCCGCGGACGCAAGGCCGAGTGGCCGCACCTCCTGCGTGACGGCATCATCTCGGTGCTCGCCCTGGTCTTCTCCTTCTGGGCCCTGGCCGGCAGCGGTTACCAGGCCGTCTACTACGGCGCCGTGTGCCTGCTGCTCGGCGTGCCGCTCTACATCTGGCTCAAGGCCGGCCGCGGTGAGTACGGCGAGGTGAAGTCATGACCCTCGGCGTCCACTCCGAGGTCGGCACGCTGCGCCAGGTCGTCGTGCACCGGCCCGGCCTGGAGCTGTCCCGCCTCACCCCGCGCAACTGCGACGAGCTGCTCTTCGACGACGTGCTGTGGGCCTCGAAGGCTCGTGAGGAACACGACCACTTCGCCGATGTCCTGCGCACTCGCGGCATCACCGTGCACCACACCGGAACGCTGCTGGCGGAGACCCTGGCACTGCCGGAAGCCCGCGCGTTCGTCCTCGACCGCGTCTGCACCCCGGAGCTGCTCGGCCCCACGCTGTCCGCCCCGGTGCGCGAGTTCGCGGAGAAGGTCGACGCGCCACAGCTCGCCGAACTGCTCATCGGTGGGGTCACCCGCGCCGACCTGTCACCCCTCGGCGTGCACAGCCTGCGGTGGAGCTCGCTCGGCCTCGACGACTTCGTCCTTCCGCCGCTGCCCAACACGTTGTTCCCGCGCGACAGCTCGGCGTGGATCTACGGCGGCGTGACGATCAACCCCATGGCCAAGCCCGCCCGCCGCCGCGAATCCCTGCACTGCCAGGCCGTCTACCGCTTCCACCCGCTGTTCGCCGACGTCACCTTCCCGACCTACTACGGTGCCGACGACGCCAACCACCAGCCCGCGACGCTGGAAGGCGGCGACATCCTCGTCCTCGGCCGCGGCACCGTGCTGATCGGCATGGGGGAGCGGACCACCCCGATGGGCGTGGAAATCCTGGCACGCGAACTGTTCCGCACCGGCCAGGCGAAGTCCGTGATCGCCGTCCAGTTGCCGCGCTCGCACGCGCTCATGCACCTCGACACGGTCATGACGATGCTCGACCCGGCCACCTTCATCCGGTACCCGGAACTCGACCCGGCTCAGCTGCGCACGTGGCTGATCACCCCGGCGGACCCGATCGAGGTGGTCGAGCACGCCTCCGCCGGACTGCGGGTCGAGGAACGCGACTCGGTGTTCGCGACGATCGCCGACCAGCTCGGCCTCGACCGCCTCCGCGTGCTGAGCGCGGCCGAGGACGCGCGCGCCGCTGAACGTGAACAGTGGGACGACGCCAACAACTTCCTCGCCCTCGCACCCGGCGTCGTCGTCGGCTACGAGCGCAACACCGTCACCAACACCATGCTCGCCGACCACGGCATCGAGGTCATCGCCATCCCCGGCAACGAATTCGGCCGCGGCCGGGGCGGTGCCCGCTGCATGACCTGTCCGATCCAGCGCGACGGCATCTGAAAGGACCTCCCGATGCGACACCCAGGCTCTCTTCTCAAGGAACTCGACCTCACCAAGGACAGGTTCCTCGACCTCGTCTCCCAGGCTCGGGGTCTCAAGCGGGCCAAAGCGTCCGGCACCGAACAGCCACTGCTCACCGGCAAGAACATCGCCCTGGTCTTCGAGAAGAGCTCCACCCGCACCCGGTGCGCGTTCGAAGTCGCGGCCCACGACCAGGGCGCCCACGTCACCTACCTGGACCCGACCGGTTCCCACATGGGCCGCGAGGAGTCCATTCCGGACACGGCGAAGGTTCTCGGCCGCATGTTCGACGGCATCGAGTTCCGCGGCTTCGCCCAGGAGACCGTCGAGGAGCTAGCCGACCACGCCGGCGTCCCCGTCTGGAACGGCCTCACCGACTCCTGGCACCCGACCCAGATGCTCGCCGACGTCCTCACCATGGTCGAGAACCACCCCGGCCCGGTCGAGGAGATCGGCTTCGCCTTCGTCGGCGACGGCCACAACAACGTCGCCCGCTCCCTGCTGATCACGGGCGCCCTGCTCGGCATGGACGTCCGCATCGCCGCCCCCACCACGCTGCAGCCACCCGCCGACGTGATCGACAAGGCGCACGAGCTCGCCATCGCGACCGGCGCCCGCGTCCTCGTCACCGACAACCCGGACGAGGCCGTCCGCGGCGTCGACTTCGTCTACACCGACGTCTGGGTGAGCATGGGCGACTCCCCGGAGGTCTGGGAAAGCCGCGTCGAGTTGCTGACGCCCTACCGCGTCACCGCCGAACTGATGAAGGCCACGGGCAACCCGAACACGAAGTTCCTGCACTGCCTGCCGTCCATCCACGACCGCACCACGACCGTTGGCCGCCGAGTCCACGACCAGTACGGCCTCGACGGCGCCGAGGTCAGCGACGAGGTGTTCTCCTCACCCGCGTCCGTCGTCTTCGACCAGGCCGAGAACCGCCTGCACACCATCAAGGCGGTCATGATCTCCGGATTGGCCTCCTGATGCGCATCGTCGTCGCTCTCGGAGGCAACGCCCTGCTCGTGCGCGGCGAACGCGCGGACGCGGCCGTCCAGCTCCACCACGTCGAGGCAGCGGCGCGCGCCCTCGCACCACTGGCCGCCGACCACGACCTCGTCATCTGCCACGGCAACGGCCCACAGATCGGCCTGCTCGCGCTGGAGAGCGAGGCCGACCCGGCGCTGAGCCGTCCGTACCCGCTCGACACCCTCGGCGCCGAGACACAGGGCATGATCGGCTACTGGCTGGCCCAGTCGCTGCGCAACGCGGGAGTCCGCAAACCCGTTCTCGCCGTGGTGACCCAGACCGTCGTCGACCCGGCCGACCCGGCGTTCTCCGCACCGACCAAGTTCATCGGCCCGATCTACGACCGCGACCGGGCGACCCGTTTGGCCGAGCAGAACGGCTGGACCATCGCACCGGACGGCCCGCACTGGCGCCGCGTGGTGCCGTCGCCCGAACCCCTGCGGCTGGTCGAACAGGACTCCATCGAGCAGCTGGTGAGCGACGGAACGGTCGTGGTCTGCGCCGGAGGAGGAGGCGCGCCGATCGTGGACACGGGCAAGCTCGTCGGCGTCGAGGCCGTGGTGGACAAGGACCTCACGTCCGCGGCACTCGCGATCGCCCTGAAAGCCGACCGCCTGCTCCTGCTGACCGACGTGCCCGCCGTGATGACCGACTTCGGCCTGCCGGACGCCGAACCGTTGCACCACCTCGACTTGGACGAACTCGAACACCTGACGTTCCCCGCCGGCTCGATGGGCCCGAAGATCGAGGCGTGCCGCCGTTTCGTCGAGGCGACCGGGTCCACGGCGGCGATCGGCGCGCTCGCCGACGCCGAAGCGATCCTGCGCGGCGAGGCCGGGACGACCGTGGGTGCGCGCGTCACCGAGGCCCCACCGCGAATGACCCCGCAGGGGCGGATCCTTCGGCCGTGACTTCTCTCTGCGCTCGTGCCGGGAGTGGTCGTGTGCTGGTGGGTTGTCAGGTGCTCGACCTGACGTGATCACGCAACTGGAGGAGGACCTCTACCTGGCACTCGCCTGACCGAGCAGACACACGGGCGGCAGGAGGAACCACCGCAACGCCTCGAAGTCCTCGGACAGCCCGGTGGGCCCGTCGTCGACCAGGTCCGCGCGTTCGGCGAGCAGACACCGGGCATCGTCCAGTTGTGAGGCCAGGACACCGTCGTCGGCCCGCGGCGCGGTGGCGGCCGCGGAGGTGTTCACCACCGCGCGCAGATCCGGCAGTTCCAGCGGGACAGCGGCTTTGGCGCGGTGCTGCCACAGTCCGGTGTGCGGGTCGAAGAAGTAGTCGGTCAGCAGCCGGTGGCCGTACCGGGCGATGAGCCGCACGGCCTCGACGAGGTAGTCGCGGACGGCGTCGGTGATGAAGTAGTTGAAGTTGAGCCGCACCCAGCCGGGCTTGACGCCTTCGCAGCCGATGGCGACCTCGTGGTCGTAGCCGTGCGAGTGCGCGGTGTCGATGGCGAGCAGCCGGTGTCCGTACGGTCCGGCGCACGAGCACCCGCCGCGGGACTGGATGCCGAACAGGTCGTTGAGCACGGCGACGACGAAGTTGTGGTGCAGGAACCGTTCGCCGTGGCGGAGGCGGAAGGACACGATGGACAGCCGGGCGGCGTCGTGGTGGCCGAGGATCTCGATGCCGGGCTCGTCCTCCCAAGCCGCGAGGGCGTGCCGCCACAGGCGTTCTTCGCGGGCCTGGATCAGCCTGGTGCCGACGGCGTCCTTGAGCGCGAACACCAGACCGGCCCGGATGGACTCGACGATGGCGGGTGTACCGCCCTCCTCGCGGGCCACCGGGTCGTCGAGGTAGCGGTGGCCGTCCGGGCGGACGAACGCCACCGTGCCGCCGCCCGGCACCGTCGGCACCGCGTTGGTGACCAGCTCGCGGCGGACCACGAGCACGCCGGGCGTCTGCGGTCCGCCGACGAACTTGTGCGGTGACAGGAAGATCGCGTCTTTGTGGTCGCCGCGACCGGGCGCGCTCTCCCGCACGCGGATGGGCACGTACGGGGCTGCGGCCGCGTAGTCCCAGAACGACAGCGCGCCGTGGTCGTGCAACAGCGCGGCGATGCTGTCGGCGTTGGTGAGCACACCGGTGACGTTGGAGGCGGCGGAGAAGCTGCCGATCCGCAGCGGGCGGCAGGAGTACCGCACCAGCTGCCTGCGCAGTTCGGCGACGTCGATGTGGCCGCGGGCGTCCTCGCCGATGACGACGACGTCCGCGATCGACTCGCGCCACGGCAGTTCGTTGGAGTGGTGCTCGTACGGACCGACGAACACCACCGGGCGCTGGTCCGGCGGAATCCGGTCCCGCAACGAGTACTTGTCGCTCAACCCCGCCGGAAGCCGGATCTCGAGAATCCCGATGAGCTTGTTGATCGCAGCGGTCGCACCCGAGCCGCAGAAGATCACGAGGTCGTCCTCCGTGCCACCGACCGAATCACGGATGAGCCGCCGGGCCTGCTCGCGCAGCCTCGTCGTGTACAGCCCCGTGCCGGAGCTCTCCGTGTGGGT
The DNA here is from genome assembly GCF_000974445.1 of Lentzea aerocolonigenes. Lineage (GTDB taxonomy): Bacteria > Actinomycetota > Actinomycetes > Mycobacteriales > Pseudonocardiaceae > Lentzea > Lentzea aerocolonigenes. The sequence continues at coordinate 116,692 of NZ_BBOJ01000025.1, read as the reverse complement.
GTTGGCGTAGCGGGGGAGGACGTGCGCGCGGATGAAGTCCTCCACGAAGTCCAGCGCCCGGCCCGACGCGGTGTAGTCCGCGTAGATGATCCTGCGCGGACCGTAAGGCCCGTCGAGAACTTCGCCGTCACCGATGAGGCCGCTGCGGATGCGGTCCAGCAGCGGCGAGGCCGGAGCGTCGAGAACGTGGCTCGTCACTGGTTCATCGTGAGTCCGTGGACCGCCCGCGGACGCGGTCCACGGGCCCGCGTGCGCGGGGACGAAGGCCCCTGGGGACCGGCCGCGCCGGACCGAAGACTGGTGACATGACCAGGCGAATCGTGATCCTCGGCGGCGGCACCGGCGGCACCCTCGCGGCCAACAGGCTCCAGCGCGCCCTGGCGGGGGAGTGCGAGATCACCGTCGTCGACCGCGACGACGACCACGTCTATCAGCCTGGTCTGTTGTTCGTGCCGTTCGGGCTCGCACACCAGGAGGATCTCGTCCGTTCGCGGGGTCGGCAGCTGCACGACGGCATCGCCTACCGCGACTGCGGCGTCGACCACGTCGACGTGGAGGCGAACAAGGTCCACCTCACCGGGGGTGCCGAGCTCGACTACGACGTCCTGGTCGTCGCGACCGGTGCCCGGCTGGTGCCGGAGGAGACCGAGGGCCTGACCGGTGCCGGCTGGATGTCGAAGGTGTTCAGCTTCTACGACCTGAAGGGCGCGACCGCGCTTGCCCGCGCGCTGCGGGACTTCGAGGGCGGCCGGGTGGTCGTCAACGTCGTGGACATGCCGATCAAGTGCCCGGTGGCACCGCTGGAGTTCTGCTTCCTGGCCGACTGGTACTTCCAGGAACGCGGCATCCGCGACCAGGTCCGGCTGACCTACGTCACGCCCCTGGACGGGGCGTTCACCAAACCTGTCGCCTCCCGCGCCCTCGCCAGGATGCTGCAGGAGAAGGGCATCGAGCTGGTGACGGAGTTCAACACCGGTGAGGTCGACGGTGCGGCGGGAAAGCTGATCTCGTTCGACGAGCGGGAGGTCGAGTTCGACCTGGCCGTCGTCGTGCCCGCGCACGGAGGAGCCGAATGCGTCGAGCGTTCCCGGGGGCTCGGTGACGCGCTCGGTTTCGTGCCCACCGACGAGCACACGCTGCAGTCGAAGGTCAGGGACAACGTCTTCGTCATCGGCGACGCCGCGGCGATCCCGGTGTCGAAGGCGGGTTCGGTGACCCACTTCGAGGGAGAAGTGCTGGTGCGCAACGTGGTGCGGTACCTCGCGGGAGGAGAGCTCGACGCGAGTTTCGACGGCCACACCAACTGCTTCATCGAGAGCGGCTTCGGCAAGGCGGTGCTGATCGACTTCAACTACGACACCGAGCCGTTGCCCGGGCACTACCCGTCCGCGGTCGGACTGCCGTTGCTCAAGGAGTCCCGGCTCAACCACCTCGGCAAGCTGATGTTCGGCTGGCTGTACTGGCACAGCCTCCTGCCCGGCAGGGACCTGCCCGGCGTGTCCACCGCGATGCCCTTGGCGGGCAAGCGATTCGAACTCCGGTGAGGAGCAACCTGGATGTCCAGCAAGGTGTACGCGGGAACCGAGGTCTCGGTGAACGACGAAGGCTTCTTCACCGACCCCAGGCAGTGGCGTGAGGACATGGCGGCCGAGATCGCGCACGAGGCCGGCGTGGGCGACCTGACCGGCCGGCACTGGCAGGTCATCAACTTCATGCGCACGGAGTTCGCGCAGAAGGGCACCGGTCCCACCGTTCGCGCGCTGGGCAAGTCCTCCGGCGTCAGCGTCAAGGAGCTCTACCAGCTCTTCCCGAAGGGACCGGCCAAGCTCGCGGCCCGCATCGCCGGCATCCCGAAGCCGCGTGGCTGCATCTGATCGCAGAGAGGACCGTTCGTGATGCAGGACAAGATCGAGAAGGTGTCCATCATCGTCTCCAAGGGCTCCCTGGAAGGCATCTACCCCGCGCTGATCATGGCCAACGGCGCCCGCGCGGAAGGCATCGAGGCAGACCTGTTCTTCACGTTCTTCGGGCTCGACGCCGTGCACAAGGCCAGGCACGAGCACATCAAGCTCGCCACGGTCGGCAATCCCGGCCTGCACCTCGCGACGTGGGCGGGCGGCCTGCCCGGCATGTCCGCGGTGATGACGCACTACCTGTCGCGCAAGATGGACGGGCTGGACATTCCGCCGATCCCCGAGTTCATCGAGATGATCGCGGACACCGGAGCAGGCCTGTACGCGTGCCAGGCGTCCGTGGACCTGTTCGGACTGTCCAAAGAGGATTTCATCGACCAGGTTCAGGAAGTGATCACGGTCGGCGAGTTCTACGAGCGCGCGGCGGGTGGCCAGATCATCTTCACGTGACCGAGCAGGCTCGGCGGAAGGGGCCGACGTGGGCGAGACGCAGACCGGCACGGACAGCCTCCGCGCCGCCCGCCTGGTTTCAGCGGTCGTGGCGGCGCTGATGGCCGTGTCGTCCGCGGTGGGACTGTGGATTCCTGATCTCTACCGGGACTCCCCGGAGATCGGTGCGGAGCTTCGAGCCTACGACCTGGTCACCCTGCTGCTGGCCACGCCGCTGCTGGTCGGTGCGTTGGTGGTGGAACGACGGGGATCCGCCGGCGCACGCCTGGTCTGGCTCGGCCTGCTCATGTACGCCGGCTACAACTACGCGATCTACGTCTTCGGATCGTCGTTCAACGACATGTTCCTCGTGCACGTGGCCCTCCTGCCCTTGACGGTCGCGGCCGCGGTGCTGCTGTTCCGAAACTTCGACGCCGCCGCCGTCCGCCGGCGGTTCAGGCCGGGAACGCCGGTGCGTTCGATCAGCGTGGTGCTGATGCTCCTCGGGCTCGGCCTCGCCGGGATGTGGGTGTTCTACTCGTTGCGCTTCGCCGTCACCGGAGCGCTTCCGGACGAGAGCCAGCTGGTGCTCCCGATGCCGGCGGTGCATCTGGCGTACGTGCTCGACCTGGCGTTCTTCGCGCCGGCGTGTGTGCTGGCGTCAGTCCTGTTGTGGCTCCGCGACTCGTGGGGATTCGTGCTCGCGACCGCTGTGCTCGTGTTCGGTGCGTTGTACCAGGTGAACTACGTCGTGGCCCTGGTGTTCCAGGCCAGGGCCGGGATCGCCGGGGCTCGTGGATTCGATCCGGCGGAGCCGTTCGTCGTGGGAGTGCTCCTCGTCGCGCTCGTCGCGATGGCCGTCAACCTGCGCCGGGACTCCCGATGATCGACCGGGCGAGTCCGGGTCCCGGATGGGCCGGACCGGCGAGGACGGCGAGTCCGCCGGCCCCGTCCGCGAGCACGTGGTGCAGCACGATCACCAGTGCGGCCTGTCTGCCGGCGAGATCAGCGGCGGGTGTACGCACCGGGGGTCGTGCCCGTCCACCGGCGGAACGCGCGGATGAACGTCGCGGCCTCGGCGTAACCGAGCCGCAGCGCGACCTGCTCGACGCCGAGGTGGTGCAGCGTGATGAGCTCGATGGCCTTGACCCGCCTGGCCTCGTCCACGAGGTTGCGCAACGACGTTCCCTCCGCGGCGAGATGCCGGCGCAACGTGCGGGCCGACAGGTGTAGACGGGCGGCGATGAGGCCGGCGTCGGTAACACCTTCGGCGATGACCGTCCGCACGGCCTGAGCGACGCACGGGGCGCACTGTTCGCGCAGCAGTGAGAGGCACGTGCGCTCGCACGCCGTCATGGTGAGCGGATCTGCTTGCGGCAGGGGGAGGTCGAGCACCGCGCTGCTCGTGACGATCGCGTCGTGCGGCGTGTCGAACCGCACCGGCGCGCCGATCGCCTTCTCGTAGTCGGCCGACGGCCGGGAACGGCGGAGTTCCACGCGCAGAGAGGGCGGCGACTCACCGAGGATGGTCCGCAGAATGCCTGCCGTGACCGCGACCTCCCGCTCGGCGAGGAACGGTCTCAGCGCTGCCGGGGAGCGGCGGTCGTCCACGATCAGGTGAGCCTCGTCCTCGCACACCCGCAGGCTCAAGCCGGTCACCGCACAGGTGAGAGGCAGGTAGTGCAGGCCGAACTCGACGGCTCCCAGCACCGTCGGGCAGGTCAGCAACGCGAAACCCCAGATCCCGTAGGCGCGCAACGAGAGTCGTTCGCCGACGGCGAGCCCGACCCCGGCCGCGTGGCCGGTCGCGGTGACGAGGTTGGCGGCCACCGCGAGTTCCTGCGTGTCACTCACCACCGCGCCCTCACCGTGCAGCATCTCGGGGGAGATTCCGGTGCTGTGCAGACACTTCCGCACGTCCACGCCGTGTTCGGTGCCGACCTCGACCATCGCCCGCACTCCGGCCGTGCCCCGGCGGAAACCGGGCGGATGGCCGGAAAGGTCAACACGTCGGCCGTGACGGCCATCAGGTGGCACTGTCGATCTCCCTAACCTCGAACCAGGTTGAGGGCGACGGTGCCCGAATCCGACCTCACGATAGGGGCGGCCGGGACACCGACCTGTGGCATCACCCGGACGCCGATGATCCGAAAGGAGCACGCCATGACGCGCACGGTGCTGGTGACCGGAGGCAACCGGGGAATCGGCCGGGCGATCGCGGAGGCGTTCTTGTCCGACGGCGCGAAGGTGGCCGTGACGCACCGCGGCGGTGACTGCCCGGCGGGTGCCTTCGGGGTGAAGTGCGACGTGACCGACAACGAGCAGGTGGACGCGGCCTTCACCGCGGTCGAGTCCGAACTGGGACCGGTGGACGTGTTCGTGGCCAACGCCGGGATCACCGACAGCACGCTCATCACCCGCATGACCGAGGACAGGTTCACCTCGGTGCTGGACACGAACCTGACCGGGGCGTGGCGTTGTGCCCGGCGAGCTGCCACGCCGATGGCCCGTGCCCGGAACGGCCGGATGATCTTCATCTCCTCGGTGGTCGCGATGTACGGCAGCGCCGGTCTGACGAACTACGCCGCGAGCAAGGCGGGGCTGATCGGACTCGCCCGCTCGCTCGCCCGCGAACTGGGCAGCCGCGGTGTGACCTCGAACGTCGTCGCGCCGGGGTACGTCGACACCGACATGACCGCGGCGCTGCCCGAGCAGTACGGCAAGCTGTACCGGGAGTCGATTCCGTTGCGGCGCTTCGCCGAACCCGAGGAGGTCGCGGCCGCGGTCGTGTGGCTCGCGGGCGACTCGGCGCGGTACGTGACAGGGGCCGTGATCCCGGTCGACGGCGGGCTGGGGATGGGGCACTGATGCCGGTCTCCGTGTTGTTGATCGACGACGAAGTCCTCGTGCGCCAAGGGTTCCGCAACGCCCTGGAAGAAACGGCGGATGTCGTGGTGGTGGGTGAGGCCAGTCGTGCGGCCGAGGGACTGTGCCTCGCACGACGACATCAGCCCGAGGTGGTGCTCACCGCGGACGTCACCGACCTGCCGCGCCTGAGGACGTGTGTCACGGGTGGCGTCATCGTGCTGGCCTGGGAGTGCACGGACGAGCGGCTCCACCGGGTGCTCACCGCCGGCGCGAGAGGGCTTCTCCTGAAGCGCGCGAGCCGCGAGGAACTCGTGGCCGCGGTGCGTGCCGTGGCACAGGGCCACGCCCACCTCGGCGCTGAGGTGGCGGGACGCCTGCTGGACCGGTTCGAGATACTGCCCCCGCCCGAGGAGGCCGACCGCGGGCTGGGACTGCTCAGCGATCGCGAACGTCAGGTCCTGGTCAGGATCGCGCGCGGCCGCAGCAACGACGAGATCGCGCGAGAGCTCTACCTGACCTGCGCCACGGTGAAGTCCCACGTCTCGCACATCCTCGCGAAACTCGGTCAGCCCAACCGGATGCACGCGGCACTGCTCGCCCAGCGGCTGGGACTGCTCACCCGGGCCGGGTGAACGCGAGCACGACGTTGTGCCCGCCGAATCCGAACGAGTTGGAGATCGCGGCGACGACCCGCGCGTGCCGCGGCCGGTCCGCGACGATCTCCAGCTTCACGTCGGAGTCCTGGTCGTCGAGGTTGCGCGTCGGCGGGACGACACCGTCGCGCACGGCCAGCACGGTGAAGATCGCCTCGACCGCACCCGCGCCGCCGATGAGGTGACCGGTCACGGACTTGGTCGCGGTGACCAGCGGGTGCGGGCCCAGGGCCTCCAGCACCGCGGCGGCTTCGACGCGGTCGCCGACCTGGGTGCCCGGCGCGTGCGCGTTCACGTGCGTGACGTCGTACGGGCTCAGCGCCGCCGACCGCAGCGCCTGCCGGATGGCGCGGATCTGGCCGTCCGGTGACGGCGCGGTCATGTCGTGCGCGTCGGAGGTCATGCCGACGCCGGCGAGCCGGGCGGTGACGCGAGCGCCTCGTGCGCGGGCGAACGAGGCGCGTTCCAGCACGAGAGCGCCCGCACCCTCGGCCATGACGAACCCGTCACGTCTCGCGTCGAACGGACGCGATGCGGCCGAGGGGTCGTCGTGGTTGCGGGACAACGCTCCCATCCGGGCGAACGCCGCGATCGACAGCCGGCCGAGGCACGCCTCGGTGCCACCGGCGACGACCACGTCCGCGAGCCCGCGGCGCAGCAGCGCGGCGCCGAGCGCGATGGCTTCCGCACCGGAGGCGCACGCGCTCGTGGGGGCGTGCGCACCACCTCGTGCACCGAGATCCATGCTGACGGCGGCAGCCGGGCCGTTCGGCATCAGCATCGTGACGGTGAACGGCGAGACGCGGTCGGGACCGAGCTCCTGACACCGGTCGTACTGCTCGACCAGCGTGCCACCGCCACCCAGCCCGGTGCCGAACACCACCGCCAGCCGCTCGGGCTCCACCTCCGGTGCTCCCGCGTCCGCCCACGCCTGCCGTGCCGCGACGACGGCGAGCTGCTGGCACCGGTCCATCCGGCGGCGTGCCACGCGGTCGAGCAAAGACCCGGGGTCCTCGCGCACCGGCGCGCCGAGCCGCACCGGCAGGTCGGCGGCCCACGGAGCGTCGAGCACGCGCACGCCGGAGGTGCCCGCGAGCAGTGCGTCCCAAGTGGACGGGACGTCACCGCCCTGAGGGGTCGTCATGCCGAGGCCGGTGATCACGATTTCCTCCTCTTCTCGCGGCAGCGGAGGCAACGAAGGATGTGACAGGGCGAAGTCGAGGAACGTGTGTTCATGAGGCATGTGTCGAGGAGAACACCGCGGCTGCTCCGGCGGCAGCGGTCGCGAGACTGATTCCCGGCTCCGTCTCGCGACTGATCACAATGCCGGCGGCTCTCCGTAACGTCTGCACCGCAACGGAAATCTCCGGAAACGGGAGTTGATGCGCGGTGTCAGCGGAAACGACGGCCGACGTGGCGAACCTGGCGGAACTGTGTCGCAGGCAGGTGGCACGCAGAGGCGAGGAACGCGCGTTCGTGTTCCTGGAGAGCGGCGTCGTGGAGTCGGCCGCACTCACCTACGCGGAACTGGATGTCCGCGCACGGGCGATCGCCGTACGACTGCGGTCACTCGCGCAGCCGGGATCTCGCGCGCTGCTGTGCCATCCGCCCGGGCTGGAGTTCGTGGCGGCCTTCCTGGGGTGTCTGTACGCCGGCATCATCGCGGTGCCGGCGCCGCCGGTGCGCAGGGCGTCGGGCGACGCGCGGCACACCCGGTTGACGGCCATCGCCGACGACTGCGAACCTGCCCTCCTGCTGTCCACAAAGGATACTTTGGCCGGACTGCAGGCGATCCTCGGCCAACGGCCGTTGATCCCGCTCGCCACCGATACCGTGACCGACGGTGGATCCGAGTGGAACGACACGGACGAACAGCACGAGATCGCCTACCTGCAGTACACCTCCGGCACCACGGGCAGGCCCAAAGGCGTCGTGCTCACCCATGCGGGCGTGCTGCACAACCTCGAGCTCATCGTCCGGGGCGGCTCCCGGCCGGACGAGGACTACAGGCGGGTCGCGCCGACGGTGTCGTGGCTCCCGGTGTTCCACGACATGGGGCTCGTCGGCGGCGTGTTGCAACCGCTCTTCCTCGGACAGCTGTCCGTGCTGATGTCGGCGCAGTCCTTCGCACGGGTGCCCGCGAACTGGCTGCGGGCGATCTCGCGCTACGGAGCGGAGATCGCGGCCGCACCGAGCCTGGGGTACGAACTGTGCCTGCGCCGGGTCACCGACGACCAGCGGGACGGACTCGACCTGAGTCGCTGGCGGATCGCCGCGATCAGCGACGAGCCGCTGCACGCGTCGACGATCGACCGGTTCACCGCGCGCTTCGCCAGGTGCGGGTTCCGCCGCGAGACGTTCTTCCCCAGCTACGGCATGGCCGAGTCGACCGTGCTGATCAGCGGCGGTCCGCTCGACGGGCAGCCGGTGGTGCGCCCGTTCGACTCGGCCGCGCTGGAGCGGGGCAGGGTCGAACGGGCGTCCAGCGGCGCCGGTGCGCGAAGCCTGGTGGGCTGCGGCGAACCGGATCCCTCGCTGGACGTGGTGATCGCCGACCCGGAGACGTGCACGCCTCTCGGACCCGGCGAGGTCGGCGAGATCCTCGTGTCCGGTCCGAGCATCGGTGCGGGGTACTGGAACGACCCGATCGGCACCGAGCAGACGTTCGGCGCACTGGTGGACGGACGCCGGTTCCTGCGCACCGGAAATCTGGGATTCCTCTTCGAAGGTCAGCTCTTCGTGACCTGCCGGATCCCCGACCTGCTCGAGGTGGACGGACGCCAGCTCTACCCGTACGACGTCGAGGCGACCGCGGCGGACAGCCACGCAGCGGTGCGGATGGCGTGCGCGGTGATGGACGGCTCGGACGTCGTGATGTTCGTCGAAGTCGACCACCGGCACCGGACCACGTCCCAGGACGAGATCCGGTACGCCGTCTCCACAGCGGTGCACGCGGAGAACGGAGTGGTGCTCAGCCGGGTGGCACTGCTGTCACCGGGCGCGCTGCCGCTCACCACGAGCGGAAAGCTGCGCCGTGCCGCCTGTCGTGCGCTCGTGCTGGGAGGCAAGTGATGCAGCTCCGCGACGGAGTGCGGCTGCCGAAGGGGGTCGCGGGTGGCCGGCGGAAGTTCACCACGCTGGTCGACCTGTGCCGGGCCCGCAGTGCGGCCGAACCCGATCTGCGCACCTACTCCTTCTACGCCGACGGACGAACCGAGTGGGACGCGCTGACGCTGGCCGACCTGGACCGCCGGGCGCGGGCGCTGGCCACCCGGCTCGGTGAGCTCGCACCCCGCGGCACCCGAGCGCTGCTGTGCTTCGAGCCCGGCCTGGACTTCCACATCGCGTTCCTCGGCTGCCTGTACGCCGGGCTGATCGCCGTGCCGGTCGCGCCGCTCGACGGCACCAGGACGAGCCTGAAGGTGAGCCGGATCTCGTCGATCGTCGAGAGTTGCGGGCCGGAACTGCTGCTCTCCACCGGCCTCACCTTCGCCAAGTGTCTCGCGCTGGTCGAGGAGTCGCCTGCACTGTCCGGCCTGGTGCGCGTCGCGGTCGACGAGACCGACCCCGCGCTCGCCGACCGGTGGACGCCGCCCGGCATCGGCATCAACACTCCGGCCTACCTGCAGTACTCCTCCGGATCGACCGGCGAGCCCAAAGGCGTGACGCTGACCCACGGCAACGTCCTGCACAACCTCGCGCTGATCCACGACAACCTGTACCGCCCGTCCGACGAGGAAGGACTGCTCCGCCCGCCGAGCGTCTCGTGGCTGCCCTCGCACTACAACATGGGCCTGATCGGCGGTGTGCTGGACCCGCTGTACGCGGGGCGGCCGGCGGTGCTGTTCCCGGCCGGGATCTTCGTCCGCAGCCCCGTCAGCTGGCTGCGGCTCATCTCGCAGCTCGGCAGGGCCGACAGCTGCGCGCCGAACTTCGCGCTGGACCTGTGCGTGCGACGCGTCTCCGAGGCCCAGCGGGCAAGGCTCGACCTGAGCGGCTGGGAGATGGCCCTGATCGGCGGTGAGCCGGTCAGGGCCGGCACGCTCGAGCGTTTCCTCGAGGTGTTCGTCCCGGTGGGTCTGCGCCGGGGCACGCTCGTGCCGGGCTACGGCCTCGCGGAGTCGACCGTCATGGTCACCAGCGCCCTGGTGGGAGAAGGGCCGGTGATCCTGCGCTGTGACGCCGATGCGCTGACCAGGGGGCGCGCCCTGCCGGTCGATCCTCCCGGTGGCAGGAGGCTGGTCAGCTGCGGTCCCGTCCCGCCGTCGGTCACGCTCGTGATCGCCGATCCCGGCACGCTGCAGGAGTGCGCGGAGGGCGAGGTGGGAGAGATCTTCGTGCAGGGCCCGAGCGTGGGCACCGGCTACTGGAACCGCCCCGACGAGGTGTTCCACGCCGAGCTGCCCGGCAGGCGCGGCACGTTCCTGCGCACCGGTGACACGGGCTTCCGCTGGGACGGCGAGCTGTTCGTCACCGGAAGGGCGAAAGAGGTGATCATCGTCGCGGGCGCCAACCACCATCCGCACGACCTCGAGGCCACCGCGGAAACCTCGCATCCGGCTGTGCTGGCCTGTTGCGTGCTCGGCGTCGAAGACGGGCAACGGGAACAGGTCGTCGTGCTGGCGGAAGTGGTCGGCGACGTCGACGTGAACGAGATCGCGACCGCAGTGCGCCGCACCGTCCACACCGGACACGGGGTGAGGGTCGACGACGTCGTGCTGCTCGCGCCGGGTACGTTGCCGCGCAGCTCCAGCGGCAAGCTGCTGCGAGGAGGTTGCCGGGCCGCTTACGCGGCGGGTGTGCGCGGTCCCGCCTGACGAGGGCGTTGTCCTGGGTGCTCAGCCGGCCGGGCCGTCACCGAGCAGCGCGTCGAGCGTGACGAACTCGTAGCCGCGTGCCCGCGCGGCGGCGATCACGTCCGGCAGCGCGTCAGCGTCCAAAGTGGATCTGTCGTCGGGGTGAGATCCGATGTGCATCAACACGATCTCACCGGGCTGCAACGCCTCGATCGTGCGATCGACCACTCGCCGCGCGCTACCACCGGCAGCCGTGCCCTGCCAGCCGAGCGTGTCGACGGTCCACCGCACCGCGACGTAGCCCCGCGCGTTCACGGCTGCGATCGTCCGTGCGTCGCGATCACCGTAGGGGAAGCGGAACAGCGGCCGGGGATCGGCGCCGGTGCGCAGCAGAACCTGCTCGGCCTTGGTCAGTTCGCCGGCGATCTCGTTGTCCGGCAACCGGGTCAGGTACGGGTGCGTCATCGAGTGGTTGCCGACGCGGTGCCCGGCGGCGAGGATCGCCTGGACGTGACCCGGATCGGCCTGCGCGAAGTCACCGGTGAGGAAGAACGTCGCGTGCACCCGCTGGTCCGCCAGCGTGCGCAGGATGCTGGGCAGTCCCGCGGCGTTGGCGCCCGCGTCGAAGGTGAGCGCGACGACCTTGCGATCGGTCGGCAGTCTGGAGACGTCCTGGCCGCGCAACGACTCCGGGAAAGGGCTACCCGGAGGAACGGTCGTCGTCCGGGTCGTCGTCGGTGCCGTCGTCGCCGGCGGAGCGTTCGTGGGTGTGGTCGTGCTGGTGGTGGTCGTCCGAGCGGCCGACGTGCTCGGTGGCGCCGCGACCGGTGGTTCGGGAGCCGGCCGGAGCAGCGCGAAGATCAGTACCACCACACCACCGAGCACCAACACCGCCGCGCCGGCCACAAGGGGTCGGTGTGCCGTGATCCATGCCTTCACCGCACTCACCTCCACCGTCCAGGGTCGTGGCTGGAGGGTGCGCCGAACCGGGCAGGAGGTCCCCTTCCGCCGGGGCCGGAAGGCGGTGCCGGACACCTCCACCGCCCGCGCTGTGCGATCGGGCGCCACACGCCCGGCCGACCAGGACGGGACCTTCGGATTCCGGCGATGGCACCGAACGTCCCTGATGGACACCTGGCCCGGAAGGCGATGCTCGTGCGAGGACCCCTGCTGTGCCGAGGCCCGGGCCGGCGACACGGCTCGGTGACGAGGAGCCGCGATGAACACCGTGGTGCTGGACGTCAGCGGCCTGCGCTGGGCCTCCGAGCAGAACGTCGTGAACGCCGAGCTCGGCAGGCAACCCGGCGTGCACCTGGTCGAGGTCAACCCGGCCGCGCAGACGGCGACCGTGCACTTCGACCCGGCCGTGACCTCCGTGGCGGACCTGCGACCCCATTGCGGAACCGGGCGCTGAGCACTCCCCGCACGAGAAGACCGGCCACGGCGCGATGTCGATGGCCGCTGACCTGCGCAACCGGTTCCTGGTAGCGCTGCTGTTCTCGATTCCGGTCGTGCTGTGGTCATCTGTCGGCACCGCGGCGTTCGGGCTGCTCTTGCCGACGCCGTTCGGGATGCGCGCGGACGTGTGGTCGTTGTCGCTGAGCCTGCCGGTGATCTTCTACTCGTGCTGGACCTTCTTCGACGGGGCCTGGCGGGCGTTGCGGGCCCGGACGCTCGACGGGACGGTGCTGGTCGCTGTCGCGGTGGGCGCGGGCTGGGGGTGCTCGGCGGTGATCACGCTGACCGGCGGGGGAGAGGTCTTCTACGAGGCCGCGACCGCACCGGCCGCGTTCGTCCTGTTGGGACACTGGTTCGAGATGCGTGCCCGTGGAGGTGTCGACGACGCCATCCGTGCGCTGCTGGACGTGGCGCCGCCCACGGCCGTGGTGCTGCGGCACGGTGAGGCCGCCGAGGTGCCGACGGCCGAGGTGGCGGTCGGCGAGCTGCTGCTGGTCCGGCCGGGGGCGAAGATCGCCGTGGACGGTGTTGTCGAGGACGGTGACTCGGAGGTCGACGAGTCGATGGTCACCGGTGAGAGCCTGCCGGTGCACAAAGCGCCCGGATCGACGGTGGCCGGCGGGACCACCAACTCCTCCAGCACTCTCCGCGTCCGGGCCACCAGGGTCGGTTCGGACACCGCCTTGGCGCAGATCGTGAAACTCGTCCAGGAAGCGCAGAACTCGAAGCCACCGGGGCAGCGGCTCGCCGATCGCGCGGCGTTCTGGCTGGTCCTCGTGGCGCTCGCGGGCGGAGGACTGACGCTGACGGCCTGGTTGTCGTCCGGTGCCTCGTTCGCGACGGCCGTCCTGTTCGCGATCACCGTCGTGGTGGTCGCCAGTCCCGACGCGCTCGCGCTCGCCACCCCGGTCGCGGTGGTGGTCGGCACCGGGCTTGGGGCGAAGCGAGGTGTGTTGTTCAGGAACACCGCGGGCCTGGAGATGTCGGCCCGGATCGATGTCGTCGTGATGGCCGCGACCGGCACGCTCACCAAGGGGGAGCCAGAGGTCACGGACGTGATCACGGATGGTGTCGGCGAGGAGGAACTGCTGCGGCTCGTCGCGACGGTCGAGCGGGAGTCGGAACACCCGCTCGCGGCAGCCGTCGTCCGCCGCGCACGCGGACTCGGCGGGACAGGGGCCGAGCGGGTCGAGAACGTTCCCGGCCACGGTGCCGTCGCCGACGTGGCCGGGCACCGGGTGGTCGTCGGAGACGGAGAACTGCTCGAACGCGAGGGCGTCGACCCGGGGCGGATGGCGGCCCGCCGTGACGAGCTCGCCGCCACAGGCCGCACCGCGGTCCTCGCCGCCGTGGACGGCAGGGCGGTCGGTCTCATCGGCATCGCCGACGCACCACGGGAAACCTCGGCCGCCGCCGTGCGAGCGCTGCACGAAATCGGGATCGACACCGTTGTCGCCGAGGTGCTGCCGGAGGCGAAGGTCGCCGAGCTGCAACGCGGCGGCCGCCGGGTCGCGGTGGTCGGTGACGGCGTGAACGACGCTCCCGCGCTCGCCCGAGCCGACCTCGGCATCGCCTTCGGAGCGGGAACCGACGTCGCCGTCGAGACCACCGACGTCGTGCTCATGCGCTCCGACCCGCTCGACGTACCGGCCGCCTTGCGCATCGGACGGGACACCCTGCGCAAGATGCGCCAGAACCTGGGCTGGGCCATCGGCTACAACACCATCGCGTTGCCGATCGCCGCGGGCGTGCTCGAACCGCTCTTCGGGTTCGTCCTCCGTCCCGAGATCGCCGCACTGTCGATGTCCGGTTCCAGCTTGATCGTCGTTGCCAACGCGCTGGCTCTCAAGCGGTTGACGCTGCGGGCGGCGGCGTCCGCGGTCCCGGTAGAGGCGAAGGTCCCGCCAGATGTGCTCCGGGGTGCCGCAGGGCCGCGAACGCACGACCCTGTCGACGCGGACGTGCGGCGACGGACGCTGACGTGATGGTGCAGCGATACGACATCCACCCCCAGATCCTCTCCGAGCAGCCGACAGCGGTCGCCGAGACGACCTTGGCGGTACCGGAGATCGGTCCGTGGCTGACGAAGACGTACAACGACATCGCCGCCGTCCTGGCGGGCTGCGGGATCGAGCCGACGGGCGCACCGTTCGCCCGTTACCACCGGCTGGAGGACGGCCGGTTCCGGGTGGAGGCGGGATACCCGGTCGGCGTGGCGATCGACCGCGCGGACGGTGTGCACCCCTCAGCACTTCCCGGTGGCCCGGCCGCCAGGACGGTGCACCTCGGGCCCTACGAGGCGATGGAGTCGGCGTACGGCGCGCTGACGTCGTGGGTGCGGGCACGGGGCGGCGACATCGCGGGCGACGCCTGGGAGATCTACTTCAGCGATCCGGAGGTCGAACCCGACCCGGCGGCGTGGCGCACCGGAGTCGTGCAGCCGTATCGGATGGCGCCACGCCTGGCGTGATCTCGCCGCAGCTCACCGGGTTTCGTCGTGGTGCGACGAGCACAGTGGCTCAGATCTGTGGCGACGAAGGTCCCTGTGGCACGCAGCCGTCGGGGAGAAGCCTTGAGGGTGTCGCGGACACTCACCACCCAACGGGAGGAGAACGCCATGCACCGGCTTTCCGTTGCTTCGCTGATGACCAGCGAGGTGATCACCGCGCACCCCGAGACGCCGTTCAAGGACCTGGCGCTGCTGATGAAGGAGCACGGCATCAGCGCGGTGCCGGTGGTCGAGGGGGACTACGCCGTGGGCGTGGTCTCCGAGGCCGACCTGCTGGCGAAGGAGGAGTTCCGCGGCGGAACCAGGCCCGCCGTTCTGTCGAGCCGGGCGGAGAAGCGGCGCTGGCGGCGGGCGCTCGGCGGCACCGCGCGTGAGGTGATGACGACGCCGGTCCGCACCATCCGCATGGACGCCTCCGCGAGCACCGCGGCGGTGGAACTGGCCAAGGCCGGCGTGCGCAGGCTGTTCGTGGTCGACGTGGAGGGCGCTCTGGTCGGGGTGCTGTCGCGGCGAGACCTGCTCAAGGTGTTCGTGAAGGACGACGAGGCGCTGCGGGCAGAGATCCAGGACGAGGTGTTCAGCAGCTCGACCTGGCTCAACCCGGCCACGGTGGACATCACTGTGCACGACGGCGTGGTGACGATGCGAGGACTGCTGGAGCGGCGCAGCGATGTGGACCTCGCCGCCTACTTCGTCCGCGCGCTGCCGGGCGTCGTCGGCTTGGAGAACGAGCTGGAGTACGAGTGGGACCACACCCTGCGTCCCCGCCGGGCCGGGATGTTCGGCTGACCGTGGAGAGGTGATCGTCATGCGTGAGGCGTTCGACGCCGAGCTGGCCGGGTTCCGCCGGCAGCTGGCCGATCTGGCCCAGCGCACCCAGGACGCGATGACCCGCGCCACCACCGCCGTGCTCGACGTATCGCTCAGCGGAGCCGCCGAGGTGATCAACGACGACGCCGGACTGGTCGAGGCGCACCACCGGATCGATCAGCAGGCTCTCACGTTGCTGGCCCGGCAGCAGCCCGTGGCAGGTGATCTTCGCACGATCATCGCAGGCCTGCGGACGAGCGCGGACCTCAAGCGCATGGCCACGCTGGCCCGTCATGTGGCCGAACTGGTGAGGCAGCGGCATCCCCGGCCGGTGGTCCCGTCGGCGGTGCGTCCGACGATCGTCGAGATGGGAGCGGTGGCGGCCAGGATGGCCGCGGCCGCTCAGGAGGCGATGACGACGGAGAACGCCGATGCCGCAGTGGCCCTGGAACGAGCCGACGCCGAGATGGACACCTTGCTCAGGTCGCTGTACGGCACGCTGGTCTTCGAGCACCGGTGGAATGTCGAGACGGCGATGGACCTCACGCTGCTCGGCCGCTATTACGAGCGGTTCGCCGACCACGCGGTGTCCGTTGCCAAGCGGGTCGCGTTCGCGGTCGGCTCCCGCGGATGATCTCGTCCGCGGTCTTCCTGTGACGGGAAGGCCGAAGGCCCCGCGCGAACCGAGTCGGTCCGCCCTGTCGTCCGTGCCCGGCGAAGAGGACGTTCGTTTCACGAGCAAGGGACCTGGAGCACCGGTCGTCGCCGGCGTCGACGGATCGGTGTCGGCGCTCGACGCCGTCGCGTGGGCAGCGGACGAGTGTGTGCGCCACAACGCGCCGTTGCGCCTGGCACACGCCTATCTGCCACCGATGCCGAGCCGCGCCGACCTGGGAGCCGCCGCCGGCCACATCGACGTTGCTCGGTTCCACGGCCGCGACGCTCGTGCACCACGCGCCGTGCCCCCTCGCGGTGGTCCGGCCGCAGCGGTGACGGCCGATGCCCTTCAGCGCGCGTCCGTCCGGCTGGTTCACGCGGTGCCGACACGCAGGTGTTCGACTGTGACATCCGCGTCCCGGCGTGCCGGCGCCACGTCCACCTTGCGTCACGTGCAGGCAGCGCACCAGGGACCTTCGGCTCGTACCGGCGTCCTGCGAACAGGCTCACCGGCTACGGGCATGTGCAGACGATCGATCTGGAGCCTTGAGCACTTCTGTTCGTGACACGTCAGGCGGAGTGAGCGCTCTCATCCACGGCGGGGCCCTGGGCCGGCGAGCCCAGAGGTTTCGGGACAAGACCGCATCCGGCTGTCAGAGAGGCACGTGCGGGTGACGCTGGTACGGCGCAGAGCGAGAGTCCTTGCCGCGCTTGAAGTCTGAATCCGGCTCGTCAGCGCGTGCGGAGCTGGTCCGCGAACTCGCGCAGGCGGGTGGCGGCGTCGGCGCTGAGGGGTTCGCCGTGTCCGGGCGCGATGACCTCGGGTTGCAGTGTCGCCAGTGTTCGGATCGATTCTTCGGCTGTGGGCCGGTGCCACGTGGTGTACCACGGCGGGCCTGCGAGCCGTCGTCGGCCGAACGCGTTGAGGTCGATGGTCAGCAGCGCGTCACCGGTGATCAACACGCGGTCGCGGCGACGGAGGTAGGCGATGTGGCCCGGGGTGTGACCGGGTGTCGGCACGGCTTCCCAGCCGGGCAGACCGGGTGGGCTGGAGAGCGGGTCGAGGCCGCGCGCGGTGCCGGTCAGGTCTCCTGCCGCGACGAGGCGGGCGCGGGTTTTCGCGGGCAGCAACCTCATGAGTGGTCCGATCAGCCGGCGGTCGAGCGGGTTGGCGTACTGGGGCATCAGTTTCCCCGCGGCTTGAGGGAGTTCCGCCGGATGCACGTGCACCGGCATGTCCCACCGGTGAGCCAGGGCGGGGGCGGCTCCGGAGTGGTCCGGGTGCAGGTGGGTGAGCAGGATCGCGGTCGGGCGCGTTCCCTTGCCGAGCAACGCCAGGGTGGCGTTGGAGACGGTGTCGGCGTCGCGTCGCCAGCCGGTGTCGATCAGGACCCAGCCCTCGTCCGCGCGCACCAGGTAGGCGTTCGTGGCCATGAGGCCCCGCCCGAGCGCGATCACGTACACGTCCTCGGCGACGCGTTCCGCCGGCATGCCCGCCTCCTCACGGTGTGCTGACCCGTCGAGGATCCTGCGGGCCGAGCTGGCGGGACAGGGCAGTTCGGCCGTGGCGCGGCGGTTCCTCGGTGCCCAAGGGGCAGAGGTCCCTGCGGAACGGGGATGAGCGTCACTGCCGTGCGTGGCGGCCCGTCGCGACCATGGAGGAGTGACGAGGCTCCGCGATCTCTTGCAGCGCTACCGCCCGGCGGGGACGCCGGGTGCGGCGGCGCGGCCGGGAGTGCCCGCGGACCGGGCGGCCGAACTGGCGACCGAGCTCGAACCGGTGCTCGCCCTGCTGGCCGAGGCGGAGGCACAGGCGGAGCGCATCCGGCGCGAGGCGCGTGCCGAAGCGGCCGGGATTCGTGAGCAGGCGGCCCGTCACGCCGAGAACTTCCGCGCCGAGGCGGTCGATCGTGCCGCGACGGTGCGTGCGCGCGCCGCCGCCCGTGCGCGGGCGGAAGCGGCCCCGGACGGCGAGCAACTCGTCGCGGCCGCTCGGGAGCGCTCCGAACAGACGCGGGCGCGCGCCGCGGCTCGCGCGCCTCAGCTGGTGGACCGGGCGGTGGCGTCGGCCCTGTCGGCGCTCGCGGAGGTCGTGCCGTGAGCGCGGCGTGGACCGCGGGCGGTGTGCGGGCGCGGGCGCTGCTGCGCCGGCGAGCGGGCGCCGTCGGCGCGCGTGAGGTGGCGAGCTGTGCCTCGCTGGCAGAGGCGCAACGGTTGCTGAGCGCCGGTCCCTATCAGCGCCATCTGCGGGTGGGACAGTCGTTGGAGCAGACGGAGCACGCGGTCGCCGCGACCCTGTTGTGGCACCTGCGGGTGCTCGCCGGGTGGCAGCCGCGGGCGGGGGCCGAGCTGGTGAGGCTGCTGGCCGGGTGGTTCGAGGTCGCGAACGTGCTGGAGCACGTGCGGTCCCTGACCGGGGAGAGCACGGGTGAGCTGTACCGGCTCGGCACCCTGGCCACCGCCTGGCCCCGGCTCGCCGCCACCACCTCGCTCGCCGAACTGCGAGACGCACTCGCCGCCTCGCCCTGGGGCGATCCCGGTGCTGCCGACCCGTGGCGGATCGCGTGCGGCGTGCAGCTCGGCTGGGCGGCGCGAGTGGCGGGTGGCGTGTCACAGGCTTCGGCGTGGGCCGCGGGTGCGGCGGCGTTGCTGGTCGCGCGGGCGCGGTTCCTGCTCGGCCGACCGGCACCGGAGTCGGCGCTGCTCGGACCGGAGGTGCCCGGCGACCTGGTGGCGTTCGCCGGTGCTCTGCCCGGTGAGGCGGCCTGGGCGCTCGTGGACGTCCAGGAACCCGCGGATCTCTGGCGTGCCGAGGAGCGGTGGTGGACGCGGGTCGAGAACGACGCGCACACGCTGCTGCGCGGTCCGGGCTTCGGTCCGGGGCCGGTGGTGGGCTGCGCCGCCCTGCTCGCGCTGGACGCCCGGCGGGTGCGTGCCGCGCTCGAGCTCACCGCACACGGCGGCCGGCCGGTGGAGGTCTTCGATGCCCTTGCCTGAGGCAGTGGCCCCGGTCCGGATGGAACGGGTGGCGATCGTCGCGCCCGAGGCCGTGCTGCGCGACGCGGTGATGAAGCTGTCGGGTCTGGTCGACATCGACCGCACCGACGAGGAGCTGGAGAAGGTGGTCGCCGGCGCGGTCCGGCGCGGTGAGGTCGCGGCGCTGGTGGGATGGTGCCCAGCGGTGGAACGGCCGGCCGTCGCGGCTGCTCTCGCGGAGGTGGGCGCCGCGCTGGTGCCCATGCGCGCGCCGCGTGGAGTGGACCCACCGACCCTGTTGCGCGGAACCGGGACTGTGCGGCGTTCCTTCACGCCGCTCGTCAGCACGTACGGCACCGTGCCGTACCAGGACGTCGATCCGACGTTGCTGGCCGGCGCCGCCTACGTGCTGATGTTCGGGATGATGTTCGGCGACGCCGGCCAGGGACTGCTGCTGGTCGCGGTCGCGGCGCTGGTGCGCACCTGGCCCCGGCTCGCCCGCTGGCGCTCCGCCTGGCCGTTCGTGGCCGGTGCGGGCGTGGCCAGCACCTTCTTCGGCGTTCTCTACGGGGAGTTCTTCGGACCGACCGGCGTCGTCCCGGTGTTGTGGGTCGATCCACTGGAGGACCCCGTTCTGCTGCTGGGGGCGGGTGTCGCGGCGGGGGCGGTGCTGCTCGCCGCCGCTTACGCCGTCGCCATCGTCAACCGGTGGCGGGAAGGCGGTCCGCGGCTCGCGGTGTACGCGGCGTCGGGGATCGCCGGGGCCACGCTGTTCCTGGGGATCGCCGGCGTGGCCGGTGGTCTGTTGCTCCACGCCGATCTCGTCGTCGTGGGTGGCGCCGTCACGGCGGTGGCCGGGCTGGTGCTGGCCGGAGTGGGTTTCGCGGCCGCGTCCGGTGGTGGTGCGGCGGGCGTGGCGCAGGCCGTGGTGCAGTTGTTCGACATCGTGATCAGAACCGGGTCGAACCTGGTGTCCTTCGCCCGGCTCGCGGCGTTCGGCCTGGTGCACGCGGCGATCGGTTCCGTGGTGTGGCTGGGCACGACCGCGCTGGCCGGCCACGGGGTGGCGGGGATCGGCGCGGCGGTCTTCCTCTTCCTGCTCGGCAACGCCCTGGCGTTCTCCCTCGAGGCGCTGGTCGCCGCGATCCAGGCGTTGCGCCTGGAGTTCTACGAACTGTTCTCGCGGGTCTTCGAGATCGAGGGCCGGCCCTTCCGCCCGTGGCACGGGGAGGCACGATGATGGTCTGGTTGGCAGGCTTGCCGGTGCTCGTCGCCGCCTGCGCGGGAGCGGTGCTGCTGGTGCGGCGCAAGGGACGCGCCGTTCTCACCGTGTTCCTCGGGCTGAACGGGCTTCTTCTGGTGGGCGCGGCGATCGTGCTGGTCGTGGCGCTGAGCGGCGTCGACGCGGCCGCTTCACCGCTGACCGTCGCCCAGGGAGCTTCGCCCACGGCGAACTGGGCCGCGCTCATCGGCGCGGCGATCTCGGTCGCCGGATCGTCCATCGGCGCGGCGATCGCCGTGGCGTACACCGGAGCGGCCGCGCTGGCCGCGCTGAGTGAGCGTCCGGAGCTGTTCGGGCGGGCCATGGTGATCGTCGGTCTCGCCGAGGGCATCGCGATCTACGGCCTCATCGTCGCCGTGATCCTCATCGGGCAGGCGTGAGTCGTGGGGGCCGTGGCCGTGATCGGGGCCGGAGTGGACGGCTGGGCGCTCGCCGGGGCACGTGTTCACGACGCGGGCGACGACGCGTCGGTGCGCCAGGCGTGGAGCTCTTTGGAGGACGACGTCTCGGTCGTGCTGCTCACCGAAGAGGCGGCCCGCGTGCTGAGCATCGAGCTCACGGCCACGTCCTGGCCGCTCGTGGTGGTGATGCCGCCGTGAACGCTCAGCTGGACGCGCTGGCGCCGGTGATCGCGGCACTCCTGGCGCGGGCGCGAACCGAGGCGGAGCAGGAGCTCGCGGACGCGCGCCGTGAGGCCGACAGCACGCTCGCGGACGCCCGAGCGGAAGCACGGCGGATTCTGGCCGAGGCCGCCGCCGCGGGCAGGGCCGCCGCGGCGGAGTCGATCGCCGCCGAGCACCAACGCGCCCGCCGCGAGGCCCGTGCGCTGGAACTGGCCGTACAGCGCGAAATCTACGACGACTTCGCACACCGGGTCGCCGCCGCCGTCTCGCGGGCCTTCACAGATCCGCTGATGCGCACGCGGCTCGTCGCGTCGGTGCGGGCCGAACTGGGACCCGATGCGTCGGTGTGCGACGGCGACGGCGGGGGCGTGCTCGGCGTGGCGCCGGGCAAACGACTCGATCTCGGCGTCCAGGCCGTCACCGCACGAGCAGTCGAGGCACTCGGCGACGAGGTGCGAGAGCTGTGGGCGTCGTGACCGCGGGTCGCGTCGTCCGGGTAGCCGGTCCTCTGGTCGAAGTGCGCGATGTCGGCCCGGTGGCGATGCACGACCTGGTCGCCCTCGGCCCGTCGGCCATACCCGGTGAGGTCGTGGCGATTCGTGACGGTTTGGTGAGTCTGCAGGCTTATGAGTACACGGGCGGTCTCGGCCCCGGTGCCGCGGCCGTGCCGGCGGGCAGACCGTTGTCGGTGCGGCTCGGCCCCGGCCTGCTCGGCAGGGTGTTCGACGGACTGCTGCGCCCGTTGTCGGCGGCTCCCGCCTTCCTCACGCCGGGTGCCGCCATCAAGGACGGCGACCAGTCGTGGCGGTTCGAGGCGCGCGTCAGCGAGGGCGAGGTCGTGGAGCCGGGGCAGATGCTCGGCGTGGTGGCCGACGCCGGTGCGTTGGAGCACCGCGTGCTCGTGCCGCCGGGCACCGCTGGTGTCGTGGAGTCGTTGGCGGACGGGAAGTGCGAGCCTGACGCGGTGATCGCGACCGTGGGTGGCGCGCCGGTCGGCCTGATCGCGAACTGGCCGGTGCGGGTGCCGCGGCCGCACCGCGCCCGCCGGACCGCGGTCGAGCCGCTGCGCACCGGTCAGCGCGTGGTGGACCTGCTGTTCCCCATCGCACGCGGCAGTGCCGCCGCGGTGCCGGGCGGCTTCGGCACCGGGAAGACCGTGCTGCTGCAGCAACTCGCGAAGTGGTGCGACGCGGACGTGATCGTCTACATCGGATGCGGTGAACGCGGCAACGAGCTCGCCGAGGTCGTCGCGGAGCTGTTCGAGCTCACGGACCCGCGCACGGGCGGACGGCTGGCCGACCGAACGGTGGTCATCGCCAACACCTCCAACATGCCGATGATGGCGCGCGAGGCGAGCATCTACACCGGTGTCGCCGTGGCCGAATTCTACCGGGACATGGGCTACCACGCGGTCGTCATCGCCGACTCCACCTCGCGCTGGGCGGAGGCGCTGCGCGAGTTCGCCTCCCGGACCGGCGCACTGCCCGCCGAGGAGGGCTATCCCGCCGACCTCGCCTCCGCACTCGCGGCGTTCTACGAACGCGCCGGTTCGGTGGAAACACTGGGCGGGTCGACCGGCTCGGTCACGATCATCGGCGCCGTGTCGCCACCGGGCGGAGACATGACCGAGCCGGTCACCGCGCACACCGAACGGTTCGTGCGCGCGAGGTGGACGCTCGACCGCGACCTCGCCTACTCCAGGCACTACCCGGCGGTGTCGTGGTCCGGCTCGTTCTCCCGCGACGCGCCCGCGATCGGCGGCCACCACGCGCGCGAGAACGACCCGGACTGGCCGGCCCGGCGCGACCGCGTGATCGGGTTGCTGGCCGAGGCGGACCGGCTGTCCGCACTCGCCGAACTGGTCGGCGCCGCCACGCTCTCGGCCCCCGAACGGGTCGTGCTGCTCGGCGGACGGCTGCTGCGCGACGGTGTGCTGCAGCAGAGCGCACTGTCCTCAGTGGACGCTCCGGGTGGTGACGAGAAGGCGGCCGCGCTCGTCGACGCCGTGCTGGCGGTGGTGGACGAGTGCCGACGGCTCGTCGGCGCGGGCGTCGCCGTCGAGGACGTCGAGGAGTTCGACTTCACCGAGTTGGTCCGGCTGCGTGAACGGGCAGGGCCGCGGGACGTGGAGCTCATCGGGCAGTGCCGGGACGTGGTGCTCGCCGGGTTGCGGAGGCTGATGTGACAGAGGACGTGGGAAGGCGCGTCGAGTTCACCGGGGTGCGGGAACTGCGCGGACCGCTGGTCGTGGTCGCGGGCGTCACCGGCGTCGGCTGGGACGAGTTCGTGCGCATCCGGCTGTCGTCCGGCGAACTGCGGCACGGACTGGTCCTGGAGGTCGACGACGACCTCGCCGTCGTGCAGGTGCTGGAGGGCACCGCCGGGATGAGCTGCTCGGGCACGTCCCTGGAGTTCACCGGAAGCCCGCTGGACGTTCCGGTCGGCACCGGGTGGCTCGGCCGGGTGTGCGGGGGCCGCGGCCAGCCGATCGACGGCGGCCCGCCGGTGTTCGGCACGCGCCGGGAGCCGGTGACCGGAGCCCCGCTGAACCCGACCTGGCGCGAACCGCCCGCGGAGCCCGTGTTCACCGGTGTGTCGGCGATCGACGCGTTGACCACGCTCGTGCGCGGCCAGAAACTGCCGCTGTTCTCCCTGCCGGGACTGCCTCACCTGGAACTCGCCACGCAGATCGCCGCACAGTCCACAGCGGAGGGAGAACAGTTCTGCGTGGTGTTCGCTGGCATCGGCCTCACCCACGCCGACGCCGCGTTCGCGCGCGACGCGCTGGAGGAACGCTCGGCCGCGGGAGAACTGGTGCTGCTGCTCAACACCGCGGACGACCCGGTGGTCGAACGGATCCTCACCCCGCGGATCGCGCTGACCATCGCCGAGGAACTGGCCTTCCGCGGCGGCAGGCACGTGCTGGTGGTGATGACCGACATGACCAGCTACGCCGAAGCGTTGCGCGAGGTGTCCGCGGCACGTGGGGAGATCCCGGCCAGACGGTCGTATCCGGGCTACCTCTACAGCGACCTCGCCACGTTGTTCGAGCGCTGCGGCCGGATCCGCGGCAGACCGGGCTCGGTGACGGTGCTGCCGGTCCTCACCATGCCGGGCGGCGACATCACCCATCCCGTGCCCGATCTCACCGGCTACATCACCGAAGGACAGATCGTGTTCTCCGCCGAGGCGCACGCGCGCGGTGTGTACCCGCCGGTCGACCCGCTCGCGTCGTTGTCGAGGCTGATGCGCAACGGCGCGGGACCCGGCCGCACTCGCGCCGACCACCTCGACGTCGCCGCGCAGCTGCTGGCCGCCCTGGCACGTGCCAGGCAAGTCCGCGACCTCGCCGAGCTGATCGGCTTGAGTGGACTCGGCCGCACCGACCGGGCGTATCTGGAGTTCGAACAGGCTTTCCGCGACGACCTGATCGGCCAGCGCCGCGGCGAGACCCGCTCGCTGGACGACACCCTCGAGCGGGCGTGGAGGGTGCTCCTGCGGCTGCCCCGCTCCGAACTCGTGATGCTGCCCACCGCCTTGCTGGAGCAGCGATGACCGCGATCCGGATACCACCCGGCCGGTCCGGCCGCTCGTGGCTGCGCCGCCGCCTGGCCGGCGCGGAGCGCGCGGCCGAGCTGCTGGAACAGAAACTGCGGGCGTTGCACGCGGAACAGCGACGTCTCGAAGCGGCCGTCGGCCGCAGCGGCGCCGAGTGGACCGCACGCCTCACCGAGGCGCGAACCTGGATGCTGCGCGCCGCGCTGGTGGGAGGCAGGCGTGGCATCCGTCTGGCGGGCACAGCCGCGGAGGCGGAGGTCACCATCTCGTGGACGGCGACGCTGGGCGTGCGTTACCCGGCCGCGGCGACCTGCACCCCACCGGACTCGGAGTCCGCACTGCCCGGTGGCACGGCGATCACGCGCGCGGCCGAGGAACAACGCCGGGCACTCGACGCGGCCGTTCAGCACGCTGTCGCCGTCACGGCACTGCGACGGGTGTCCGCCGAAGCCGACGCGACCCGGCAACGCGTGCGGGTGCTGCGGCGGCACTGGGTTCCCCGGCTGCGCGACGCGCTCGCGCGCACCGAGCTGGAACTGGAGGAACAGGAACGCGCGGAGGGGGTGCGGCACCGGTGGGCGGCCTCCCGGTGATCCGCGGCCGACGAGGGTCTCATCTCCGGTGAGCACAGGGGCTCACCGGGACGACGACGAAGGGCCCTGGGTGGCGCGGCCGCGGCGAGGAACCCTTGACGGCGGAGGTGGACCATGGACACGAAGCCGATCTCGCGGATGGCTCGACGGGCGTTTCCCGGCCGCAACCAGCTCGCCGCACCAGGTGATCGGCTCGAAGGTGCTGCCCTCGTTCTGGCCGTGCTGATCGCGCTGCTCGCCGTACCGGTGGCCGCAGCGACCGGATCGGAGTGGTACGCGACGCAGAAGGTCCAGGCGGCGAGCGAACAACAGAACCGGCACCGAGCCGAGGCGGTGCTGATCGAGGACGCGCCTCAGTTGGTCGGAGCCGCTGGACGCGGCAGGACGGCGGAGTCCCCGCGGGTGCCGGCGACGTGGCGAGCGTCCGACGGGACGGAGCGGCACGGCACGGTGCAGGCGAACTACGACACCAAGGCGGGGACCACCGTCCCGATCTGGATCGACCGCAGTGGTGCCCTGGCCAAGGCGCCCCTCACGGCAGAAGGTGTTGCCTTCAACGCGATCACGATCGCGGTGCTGCTCTGGACCGCGGTGGCGGTCGTGATGATCCTGCTCTACTTGGTCGTGCGGTCCGTGCACCAGAGGATCCGCCTGCGCCGCTGGGCACGGGAGTGGGAGCGGATCGCACCCGGCTGGACATCGCGTTGACCGCCCCACCGCAGGCCGGCGGGCCGGACGTGATCACGCGGCTCGCCTGGATCGACCGGCTGAGGATCGCTGTCATCGCCGGTGTTGTCGTCGTGCACGTGGCCACCGCGTACCTGTCGGACCTGGCGGGGTGGTACTACGAGGAGCGGACGACTTCCGCGTTGGTGACGGAGGTCGCGGGTCTGCCGCTGGCCCTCGGCGCGGTTTACGGCCTCGCACCGTTGTTCCTGATCTCGGGCCGGCTCGCGCGCCTCTCGGTTTCCCGGCACGGTGCGATGTCGTTCCTGAGGACACGGGTGCTCCGGCTGGGTGTGCCCGCGTTGGTGTTCCTGCTGTTCCTCGATCCGTTCACGGACTGGCTGGGCGGCACCGGGAGAACGCTGGGAAGCCACCTCGCCGACCCGTTCGGCGAGCGCGACTTCGGTCCGATGTGGTTCGTGGTCGCCCTGCTGGTGTTCTCGGCGCTGTACGCGCTGGTGCCGTTGCCGCGCACGAAGATCAGCGCCCGCCCCGTCGTGGTGCTCGCCGCGGTCATCGCGGCGGCGGACCTGGCGTTGTGGCAACGGGTGGGGTACGCGAGTCCGACGTTGTGGAACCTGCAGCTGGCGCATTGGCCACAGGCAGCGGGGATGTTCGCGCTCGGCGCGATGGTGGATCTGGGCACCGTTCCACGGCGCTTCGCCCGGTTCTGTGCATGGGTGGCGTTGGCGATGGTCGTCACGCTCAGCGCCACGTGGGCGCTGACTCTGACCGACGACGGGCCACGCGCGATCACCGGTGGATGGCACTGGAGCGTGGTGGCTTTCGCCCTGCTGGACGGCGTGATCGCGATCCTCGTCTCGATCTGGCTGGTGTGGTGGTTCGCCTCGCGTTGGAACGGTGTGGCGGGCAGGGTGACCGTTCGAGCGGCACGAGGTTCTTACGCGGCCTACGTGCTGCATCCGCTTGTACTGGTGCTGTTGTCGCTCACCGCGCGGCCGCTGCCCTGGCCGCCGGAGGCGAAGTTCGTGCTGGTCGCGGCCATCGGCGTGCCGGTCTGCTTCGTGGTCGGACACCTGGCGACGCTGGTACCGGGCGTGAACCGCGTGGTGTGAGGACCGGCCGGTGATCTGGCGTCGGCTGCTCATGGCCGTTTTCACCGTCGCAGTCGCGTGACCGTCAGACGCTGTTCAGCCCGGCTGGGAAGAACAGGGCGGAGGTGGCCACGCCCGCGGCGACGGTGACGACGACCCAGGCGAACGCGCGGTGCAGGGTGGTTGCGGGCAGCCGCCTGGCCAGGCGCCCGGTGATCACGGCGGCGAGCAGTGCCGCGCCCGCGAACACCGCCGTGATGCCGGGGTCGACGTGCGCGCCGGCGAGGCCGTGGGCGGTGAGGCCGGCCAGCGCGGTGATGGTGATGACGACCAGTGAGGTGGCGACGGCTTCGGCGGCGGTCAGGCCGAGCAGCACGGTCAGCACCGGCACGATGACGAACCCGCCACCGACGCCGAACAGCCCGGTCAGCACTCCGACCACGGCTCCGGCGGCGAGTGCTTTGGGTAGGCAGCTTCGCCAGTTCACCTTCCCGCTGCGCGTGCGGCACGCTCCGCCCGAATCGGAGGGGGCGGCGAACATGCGCGCCGCCACCCCCGCCATCAGCACGCTGAAGGCGAGCAGTGACCAGCGCTCGGGGATCAGGCGTCCGAGAGCGGTGCCCGCGAAGGCAGCGGGGATGCTCGTCGCGGCGAACACCAGTGCCACCGGCCAGCGAACGGTCCCGGTGCGCAAACGGACGGCCAGGCCACCCAGCGCGGACGCCGCGACCACGACCAGGGAGGTCGGGATGGCGGTGGCGAGCGGCATGCCGACGCCGTAGACCAGCGCGGGCACGGCGAGGATCGAGCCACCGGCGCCGAGTGTGCCCAGCACGGCGCCGATGACCAGTCCGAAGAGCGCTGCCGGCAGCATCAGACCGCCATGGGCAGACCGGCCTGCCCGGCCCGGTCGAACTCGTCGTCGATCGCGACCACGCGATGGCCCGCGGCGGCGAGCACGGAGGCGGCGATGGAGGCGCGGTAGCCGGACTTGCAGTGCACCCACACCTCGCCCGGTGGCACCTCGTCGAGGCGGTGCAGCAGGTCGTGCAGCGGCACGTGCACGGCACCGGCGACGTGCGCGTCCGCCCATTCGAGTTCGCGCCGGACGTCGAGGACGGTGACCGGGCGGTGGTGCCGCACGTCGGCGAGATCGGCGAAGCTCGCGCGTGGGAACGCCCCCAGAGGTGCTGTGCCGGACCACTCTTCGGGGGTCCCGGTCGCGGAGGACTCGATGCGGTCGATGCCGATGCGCACGAGTTCTCGCTGTGCTTCCGCGACCTGCTCGGCACTGCTCCCGAGCAGGGAAACGGGTGTACCCCAAGGGATCAGCCAGCCCAGATAGGTGGCGAAGCTGCCGTCCAGACCGAAGTTCAGACTGCCGACGACATGTCCTGCCGCGAACGCCGTGCGAGAGCGCAGATCCACGACCCACTCACCCGCGTCGATGCGTGCGCGCAGCTCCGCCGGATCGGCTGTCTTCGGCTCGACGAGGGTGACGGCGTCCGGTCCCGCCGTGTTGGCGGGCCCCATGTGGGCGTAGTAGGCGGGGAAGGCGTCGAGGCCGGCGACCAGAGCATCCACGTAGGACTTCTCATCGCCGGTCAGCGCGGGGTTGGTCTTCTTCTCCCTGCCGATGGTCGATCGTTCGCCTTCGGACTGGGTGGCGGAGCAGAAACTGCCGAACCCGTGTGTCGGGAACACCTCGGCGTCGTCGGGCAGCAGGTCGGCCAACCGGTGCGCGGAGGCGTACTGCGCTCGCACCAGCTCGTCCGTGTGGTCCGGGCCGAGCAGGTCGGGGCGGCCGGTGGAGCCGAACAACAGGGATCCGCCGGTGAACACCGCCGATGCGCGATCAGGCGTCTCGAGCACGTAGGACAGGTGGGTGAACGTGTGTCCTGGCGTGGCAACGGCGCGCACCCGCATCTCGGAACCCACCTGCACGACCTGGCCGTCGTGGATCGGGGTGTGGTCGAACGTCACGGGGTCGGCCGCGTTGACGTGGTACGCCGCGCCGGTGGCGCGGGCGAGCGCGAGTCCGCCGGTGACGTAGTCGTTGTGGATGTGCGTCTCGAAGACATCGGTGATCCGCGCCCCGTGCTGCTCGGCGAGGGCGATCACCCGGTCGATGTCGCGTTGGGGATCGACGACGAACGCGACGGAGCCGTCGCTCACGAGGTAGCTGCGGTCACCCAGGCTCGGCGTGTCGATGGGGACGATGTGCGTCATTGTCTCCTCCAAGTACCCCCAGGGGTATCTGAACCCACCATAGCGCGTCCGCTTGACTACCCCCAGGGGTATGTGGGCAAACTGACCAGGTACCCCTGGGGGTATGCTGGAAGAACGCTGTGAGACGAAGGGATCCACCATGTGTCAACGAGTCACGTGCTCGCGCTGTGGCAAGCCGACTTACGAGGGCTGCGGGAATCACGTGGAGCAAGTGCTGGGTGACGTGCCGCGTGCACAGCGTTGCTCCTGCGCGGCACAGCCCCGGCAGGGCAGGTCGTGGTGGCCGTTCGGGCGTCGCTGACCGCGAACGCACCAGGAGGACTCGGCGATCTTGCGGCGGCGTTCGGCCACGTGGCCGGCCAGATCGTGCAGGACCTCACCGAGCTCTCCGAGGCGGAGGCTGCCGCGTTGTCGTTGCAGCGTCGGGAGATCGACCTCGCCGAGGTGGCCAGGGCGGCAGTCGAGGCGCACCTCCGCGTGGCCGGTCTGGAGGTGCACACCAGGCTCGCGACCGATTTCGCGATCAGCCTGCCGTGGTGACCTGTGAGGTCAGCGAGTCCAGTGCGGCTCGAAGGCGCTTGCCGGCCTCCTCGGCGACCGGCCGCAGCTCCTCCCGCCCGGTCAGCTCGGTCATCACGTTGGGGTCGAGTGCCTGCACGAGAGTGCCTCTGTTGTCAGCGCGAACGACGACGTTGCACGGGAGCAGCAGGCCGATCGTCCGGTCGCTCTCCAGCGCCCGGTGTGCCAGCGGTGGGTTGCACGCGCCGAGGATCACATACGGCTCGACCTCGGCGTCGAGCTTCTCCCGCATGGTCGCCCGGACGTCGATCTCGGTCAGCACACCGAAACCCTGCTCTTTCAGCGCCGCGCGGACGGCGGGCACGGCGTCCTCGTAGGACAGGTCGAGCGTGATGGTCAGGTCGTACTTCACGGTCGTGGGTCCTCTCAGCGGCGTGGTTGGGCGGTGGCGCGCACCTGGTCCATGTCGAGCTCACCGATCTTGGTGATCAGCTGCTCGAGTGCGGCAGCGGGAAGTGCGCCGGGCTGTGCGTAGACGACGACGCCGTCGCGGATGGCCATCAGCGTCGGGATCGACGAGATGCCGAACGCCTGGGCGAGTTCCGTCTCGGTCTCGGTGTTCACCTTGCCGAACGTGATGTCGCCGTG
The DNA here is from genome assembly GCF_000974445.1 of Lentzea aerocolonigenes. GTDB lineage: Bacteria > Actinomycetota > Actinomycetes > Mycobacteriales > Pseudonocardiaceae > Lentzea > Lentzea aerocolonigenes. Next base: position 86,390 of record NZ_BBOJ01000025.1, on the reverse strand, counting down.
CCGGGTCGAGGCCTGCTCGAAGACCGGGGCGAACATCCAGCACGGGCCGCACCACGACGCCCAGAAGTCGACCAGGACGGTGCCCGGCCGGCTCGCGATCTCGTTGAAGTTGGTTCTGTTCAGTTCGATCGTGGCCACATCGGTCTCCTTCTCAGTCGGTGGTGGCACGCGCGATCAGGGCCGCACCCAGCTCGGCCGCCTCGGCGGGGTTCAAGCTGATCCACTCGCTGTGGTCCTCCGGTTGTCCGGACGAGACCCGCACGGTCACCCAGCGGATCGGTGTCGCGGGAATTGCCGCGTGGCTCACGACGATGCGGCGACCGCATCTGGTCGTGATCACCTTTGCCTCGCCGTCGTCGTTCATCTCCGGCCTCCGGTTGCATACCCCCGCGGGTATTTGTTCCAGCGCCGCGGGCCGGCCGGTTGTTCCTGGGCTCAGGTACCCTGGGGGGTACCGAAGGAGGTAGCGGTGGAGCTGAACGAAGACGTCCTCGCGGATGTGGTCAAGCGGCTGCGGCGAGTCCAGGGCCAGGTCGGCGGTCTCGTGCAGATGATCGAGTCCGGCCGGGACTGCAAGGACGTGATCACGCAGCTGGCCGCCGCGTCGAGAGCGCTGGACCGGGCAGGTTTCAAACTGATCGCCAGCGGACTGGAGAAGTGCGTCTCGGACGACTCCGAGCAGGCGGTGGCCGACCGGGCTCAACTGGAGAAGCTCTTCCTGGCACTGGCCTGATCCGGTCGCGGAGTCGGCGGACCGACCGGTGGCAGCACAAACCACCGTGTTGTCGGCGGCCTCCGCGGGTGCGAGCGCGGCCGGCATGAGAACGGCTGCCGTCAGCACTGAGCCTCGTGACGGTGCTCGGCCGGGGCGGGCAGCAACAGCCGCCACGTTCAGACGGTTCAGCGTCCCCCGCGCCGTAGCGGTGCTTCGCGCGTCGTTCAGGTGTTGCTGCGGTAAAGCCGTTCATAGGCGGCTTTGGCGCGTGCGTCGGCTTCAGCGTGTCTGGCCCGGCGGGTCTGCTCGCCGAGGCCACGCGCGAACCCCTGTTTGACCAGGCGTTGCTCGGTGGTGTGCCACATGTAGGTCATGGAGTAGAAGTAGCCGACGAACATGCCGAGCAGGATCGACAGGATCCTGATGTAGAGCGGGCCCGGCAGCAGGAGCAGCAGCAGGATCGGCGACATCTGGAAGAAGGCGCGGATGAAGTGCCGCACCGCCCAGGTGCGGCACGTGACGTCGTGCAGGACCCACGGGTTGCATCGCTGAGGGAGTCGCCCGCCCACCGCGTACCACAGCCATTGGAACGGGTTGGGTCTGGTTCCGCGCAGTGTCACAGGGTGGCGCCTTCCTCGGCTGCTCGGCGGACGGCCGCCAGGATCTTGCGGTTCGGCACGCCTTTGATCACGTACTCGACGACGCCGAGCTCGCGGAGTTCGGTCTCGGACGGCGCGTCGATGAAGCCGCACAACGCGACGACCTTCACCGCGGGTGTCTTCTGATGGATGCGGCGGATGGCGTGCAGGCCGTCGCCGGGCAGATGGACGTCCACGACGGCGACCTCGGGCTCGTGCTGTTGGGCCAGGCGGATCGCGTCGTCCGCTGAGCCCGCGACGGCGACGACATCGATGTCAGCCGCGTCGCGAAGGACCTCCCGGAGCGTGTCGCGGAACAACGACGATCCGTCGGCGACGAGAACTCGCAGCTGGGCGGGAGTTCCGGGCACGGGCTTGGTCCTGTCGAGTTGTGTTGTTTCGGACTTGCTAAGGTTAGCAAGTGTTGAAGCGTGCGACCAGGTGACGGGTGACGCGTGAGCGGGAAGGGGTGCGCGGATGAGCAAGCCGCTGTACCAGCTCAAGGCGGAGTTCTTCAAAACGCTCGGGCATCCGGCGCGGATCCGGGTGCTGGAGCTGCTGAGCCTGCGTGAGCACGCGGTCGCGGAGATGGTGCCGCAGGTGGGCGTCGAACCCGCGAACCTGTCGCAGCAGCTCGCGGTGCTGCGCCGGGCCGGCCTGGTCGCCACCCGGAAGGAAGGCGCGGCCGTCCACTACTCGCTGACCAGCCCGCACGTGGCCGAGTTGCTGGTCGCGGCGCGCCTGATCCTGTCGGGGGTGCTGTCCGGGCAGGCCGAGCTGCTCGAGGATCTCCGCGCCACGAGTCCGCCGGTGTCGCGCACCGGTTGAGCCGCGGTCACCCCGTGTCCCTCCCCCGACGGCGGGGTGACCGCACCTGCTTCTCTGATCCGACCGACTCCATCGCGGGAGCGAGATCGTGCTGAGTCTGTGGCGCAAGATCCTCCGGACCGGGCGAGTGGCTGAACCTCCGCCGCCGCTGCCGGAGGGCGACCGGCCCGAGGGGGCGGCGGTGCTGGGCGGGTCGGTGCAGATCCGGCACGTCGACGCGGGGTCGTGCAACGGGTGCGAGATCGAGATCGGGTCGGCGTTCGGGCCGGTCCACGACGGCGAGCGGTACGGAGCGCGGCTGGTGGCCTCGCCGCGGCACGCCGACGCGTTGCTGGTGACCGGGGTCGTGACGCGGAACATGGCCGAGCCGTTGCGGCGGACGTTCGACGCCGTGCCCGCACCGAAGCTGGTCGTGGCGGTCGGGGACTGCGCCCGCAACTGCGGGGTGTTCGCAGGCGCCTACGGGGTGGCTGGTGCCGTGCGCGACGTCGTGCCGGTCGACGTGGAGATCCCGGGCTGTCCGCCGCGGCCCGAGGCGATCGTCGAAGGACTGCGAAAGCTGACCGGCCGATGAACCTCTCCGCGACGGGAATGGCCGCGGCCGTGGCCGTCGGACTGGTGACGGCGCTGCTGGCCGTGATCCGCGCGCGGACGGCGGTGATCGGTGCGGGCACCGCGCTGACGGGCGCGGCCGCGGTGTTCGCGGGTGCCGCGGCGCTGGCCGGTGGATCGTTTTCCCTTGTTCTGCCTGGAGTGTTGCCACTGTCGGGCGTGGCGCTGACGCTCGATCCGCTGGGCGGGTTGTTCGTGGCCGTGACCGGTGGCGTCGCGGTGGCGACGGGGATCTACGCGGTGTCCTACGCGGACACTCCGGATCTGCGGGCACGCGGCGTGCAGGTGGCGTTGCCCGTGTTCGTCGTGGCGATGGTGCTGGTGCCGGCGGCGGCGAACGTGGCCACGTTGCTGGTGTGCTGGGAGCTGATGGCGCTGGCGTCGCTGGTGCTGGTGGTCGCCGAGCACCGGCGCGGCCCGCAGGTGGCGTCGGCGGGCCGGTGGTACGCGGTGATGACGCACCTGGGGTTCATGTCGGTCCTGATTGGACTGATGGTGTTCGTCGCGCACGCTCCGGACGACTCGTTCACCGCGTTGCGCGAGGCGGGACGGCATCTGTCGCCGGCGGTGGCGGGCGTGGTGTTCGTGGCGGCGCTGGCGGGTTTCGGGTCGAAGGCGGGCATCGTGCCGTTACACGCGTGGCTGCCGCGGGCGCACCCGGAGGCACCGAGTCACGTGTCGGCGTTGATGTCGGCGGCGATGGTGAACCTGGGCGTCTACGGGCTGGTGCGGGTCGGGGTCGATCTGCTCGGTGGCGGTGCGGCGTGGTGGTGGCTGCTGGTGCTCGCGCTGGGCGCGCTGTCGGCGGTGTACGGGATCCTGCAGGCCGCGATGAGCTCGGACCTGAAGCGACTGCTGGGTCAGTCGACGACCGAGAACATGGGCCTGGTGCTCATCGGAGTCGGTGCGGCAGGGTTGTTCGCCTCCTTCGGTGATCACACCCTGGCGGCACTGGCGTTGACCGCGGCGCTGCTGCACGTGGTCGGGCACGCGGCGTTCAAGACGTTGCTGTTCCTCGCGGCGGGATCGGTGCTGCACGCGACCGGTAGCCGTGATCTGGACGCGCTGGGCGGGTTGCGGCCGGTGATGCCGGTGACCACGGCGGCGTTCGGGCTGGGGGCGCTGGCGGCGTCGGCGTTACCGCCTGGGACGGCGTTCGTGTCGGAGTGGCTGTTGCTGCAGGCGTTGATCCACGGTCTGCCCGCGGGCGGGGTGACGGCGGCGATCGCGATGCCGGTCGCGGTGGCGGCGGTGGCGCTCACCGCCGGCTTGGCGGTGGCCACGTTCGTGAAGGCGTTCGGGGTCGGGTTCCTGGCCAGACCGCGCAGCGACGCCGCGTCGAACGCGCACGAAAGCCCGTTCACGATGCTCGCCGGAATGGGCGTCGCGGCGGTGGTCTGCGTGGTGCTCGCGCTGTGGCCGGCCGGGATCCTGCCCGCGGTCCAGGCCGCGGCCGGTGGGGTCGCAGTGTCCGGTGACGTGACACTGCGGCTGGATCAGGCCACGGGCGCGTTGTCACCGCTCCTGCTGACCCTCGGGCTCGTCGCCGCTGTGATCGTGGTGGCCGGCGTGGTCCGGGCCGTCGTCGCACGGCGAGTGCGCCGGGAAGCGCGGTTGTGGGACTGCGGCGGGGGACCGATGTCGGCGCGGATGGAGTACACGGCGACGTCGTTCGCGGAGCCGTTGCAGCGGGTCTTCGACGACGTGGTGCAGCCGGAGCTGGACGTGGACGTGTCGCACCACCAGGAGTCCCGCTATCTCGTGCAGGCCGTGGAGTACCGGCGGAAGATGCCCGACCGGATCGAGCGGCGTCTCTACCGGCCGGTGCTGAGTGTGATCACCGCGTGGGGCGAGGCCGGGCGTGTGCTCGCGCCGGGGAGCGTGCACCGCTACCTCGGCTACGGCTTCTACGCGGTGTGCGGCGTGCTGATCCTGTTGGCGGTGACGCGATGAGCGCGCTCGGGGTGGTCGGCGGAGTGGTGCAGCCGGTGCTGATCGTTGCCGGTTCGCCGTTGCTGGTCGGGCTCATGCGGCAGGTGCGGGCCCGGCTGGAGGGACGCGCCGGTGCGGGTGCCGGGCAGCCGTGGCGTGACCTGCGCAAGTTGCTGCGCAAGGAGCGGATCGCGCCGCGCGGCACGAGCGAGGTGTTCCGGTTCGCACCGCTGGTGCTGGTGGCCACGACGCTGGTGGTCGCGGTCGTGGTGCCGTTCATCGCCACGGAGTCCGCGCTGGACCCGGTGGCGGACCTGTTCGCGGTGGTGGCGCTGCTGGCACTGGGCGCGGTGGCGCTCGCGCTGGCGGGCCTGGACACCGGCACCGCGTTCGGCGGGATGGGCGCGAGCCGGGAGATGACGATCCTGGCCCTGGTCGAGCCCACCCTGCTGGTGGCGATCTTCGCGCTCTCGGTGCGGGTCGGGTCGACCAACCTGGGCGCGATCGTCTCGTCGACGCTGCACGACCCGGCGCGGGTGATCTCGCCGGCGAGCCTGCTGGCCGCGGTCGCGCTGATCGTGGTGATCGTGGCGGAGACGGGGAGGATCCCGGTGGACAACCCGTCGACGCACCTCGAGCTCACGATGGTCCACGAGGCGATGGTGCTGGAGTATGCGGGCCCTGATCTGGCGTTGGTGGAACTGGCGTCCGCCATGCGGCTGTCGGTGTTCCTCGGGTTGCTGGCGAACCTGTTCGCACCGTGGGGAATCGCTACCGAGGCCACCCCGCTGGCGGTGCTGATCGGAGTGCTGGCCCTGGTCGTGAAGGTCGGTGTGCTGGGCGGGCTGCTCGCGGCCGCCGAGGTGTTCGTCGCCAAGCTGCGGCTGTTCCGGGTGCCCGAGCTGCTCGCCGGATCGTTCCTGCTCGCGCTGCTGGCCGTCGCGGCGTCGTTCTTCCTCGTTTGAACTCCTCTTGGGCCTGAAAGGGGAACCGTGGAGCCCTTGTACCTGGCTTGCGGAGCCTTGCTGCTGACCGCGGTGCTGGTGTTGTGGCGCCGCGAGCTCTCGGTGATCATCCGGGTGTTCGCACTGCAGGGCGCGGCACTCGCCGTGCTCGTGGGAGTGCTTGCGGCACAGGAGAACTCCGCTGAGCTGTGGGCCGTCGCCGCCGGGGTGCTCGTGCTGCGCGCGGGCGTGTTGCCGTACTTGTTGCGCCGGGCGCTGGCGGGCGCGGGGGAGGCGCAGCGCGAGACCAGGCCGTTGGTGAACGTCTCGGCGTCGTTGCTGGCCGCCGCTGTGTTGACGCTGCTGGCCTACGCGGTGTCGCAGCCGCTGGTGGAGCTGGCGCCGTCGGCGGCGACTCAGGCGATCCCGGTCGGCGTGACGGTGGTGCTGATCGGGTTCTTCGTACTGGTCACCCGGCGGCGAGCGCTGTCGCAGCTGGTCGGGTTCCTGTTGATGGACAACGGGATCACCGCGGTCGGCTTCCTCACCACCACGGGTGTCGGCCTCGTGGTGGAGCTGGGCGTCTCGCTGGACGTGCTGCTGGCCGTGCTGGTTCTGCAGGTGCTCACGACCCGGATGCGGGAGACCTTCGGCGGCACCGACCTCGACGAACTGAGGGAGTTGCGCGACTGATGACTCTGCTCGTTCCCATAGGGGTGCCCGTGTTCGGTGCGCTCGTCCATCTCGTCTTCGGATGGCGCCGCGCCACCACCTGGGTCAGCGCCGGATCCGCGGGTGTCGTGCTGGCCGCCGCGGTCGCGCTGGCCGTGCAGGTGAGCCGATCCGGCCCGGTGAGCACGGTGGCCGGGCTGCTGCGCGCCGACGCGTTGTCGGCGTTCATGGTGCTGGTGATCGGTGCGGTCGGGTTGATCGCGACCGCCGCGACACCCGCGTACTTCCGCGGCGAGATCGAGGCGGGCAGGGCAACGGTCCGCACGGCCGCGCGGCACAGCCTGCTCGTGCAGCTGTTCCTCGCCACGATGGCGCTCGCGGTGCTCGCCGCGAACCTCGGTGTGGTGTGGGTGGCGGTCGAGGCCACCACGATCGTCACCGCGTTCCTCGTCGGGCAGCGCCGCACCCGCGCCTCGGTGGAGGCGGCGTGGAAGTACGTGGTGATCTGCTCCACCGGGATCGCCCTCGCGCTGCTGGGCACCATCGTGCTCAACTTCGCCGCTGCGCACGCTCCCGGCCCCGCGGGGCTGGATCTCGCCACGCTCGCCGCGCACGCGCCGGGGCTCGATCCCGGCGTGACTCGGATCGCGGTGGTGTTGCTGGTGCTCGGGTTCGGCACCAAGGCAGGCTTGGCGCCGTTGCACGCGTGGTTGCCCGACGCGCATTCCCAGGCCCCGGCGCCGGTGTCGGCGCTGATGTCCGGAGTGCTGCTGTCGGTGGCGTTCTACGCGATCCTGCGCGTCAAGGTGATCAGTGACGGTGCGTTGGGCCCCGGGTTCGCCCGCACCCTGCTCGTGGTGATGGCGCTGGCCTCGCTCGCGCTGGCCGCGTCGTTGCTGATCGGACAGCGCGACTACAAACGGATGCTGGCCTACTCGAGCATCGAACACCTCGGCCTGGTCGCTTTCGGCGCTGCGATCGGCAGCCCTCTGGCACTGACCGCGGCGCTGCTGCACGTCCTCGGACACGGGCTGGCCAAGGCGGTCCTCTTCCTCAGCGCGGGCCGCATCCTGCAGCTCACCGGAACCAGTCGGATCGAGGGGGTTAGCGGCCTGGTCGCCCGCCACCCCGCGGTGGCCACGACGTTCGGGTTCGGTGTGCTCGCCCTGATCGGCCTGCCCCCGTTCAGCCTGTTCGCGAGCGAGCTCGGCATCGCCCGCGCAGGTTTCACCGCCGGTCTCGGCTGGTTCACCGCTGCCGCGCTGCTGCTGGTGCTGGTGATCGCCGCCGCGCTGATCTCCCGCACCAGCCGGATGCTGCTCGGAGCACCGTCCACCTCGGACACTCGGGTCGCATCGCCTGTTCCGGTCGCTCTGGCCGGCGGGCTGCTCGCCTGTGCCGTGCTCGGCATCTTCGCCGGGCCACTGCCCGTCCTGCTCGACCTGGCCACCCAGCCTCTGGCGGTGACTCGATGATCACGAGAACCCTCACCTCGGCGCAGCTGCCCGGCCAGGCCGCTTCCCTGCTGGAGGAGGGTTTCCGGCTCGCGCTGGTCGCCGGTCACGACGACGGGGACCGGTTGCGCGCGGTGTACCTGTTCACCGCCGCCGCGCCGGACCGCAGGGTCGAGCTGCACGTGCCGCTCGACCAGGACACCCCGGAAGTGCCGAGCCTGGCCGGGTTGTCGTTCGCCGCCGGACGGTTCGAACGAGAGATGCACGACCTGTTCGGCATCGTGCCCACCGGCCACCCGCTGCCGCAACGACTGGTGCGCCACTTCCACTGGCCCCGAGGCTGGTATCCCATGCTCACGGAGGCGGGCGACCCGCCCGAGTTCGGCAGCGTCGACGGCCCGTACCCGTTCCGCACGGTCGAAGGTCCTGGCGTGTACGAGATCCCGGTCGGCCCGGTGCACGCCGGCATGATCGGCCCAGGCCACTTCCGCTTCTCCGTGGTCGGCGAGACGATCCTCAACCTCAAGGCCCGCCTCTGGTTCGTCCACCGAGGACTCGAAAAGCTGTTCCACGGGCGCACCCCGGGGGAGGGGATCGAACTCGCGGAACGGGTCAGCGGCGACACCACCGTCGGTCACACCCTCGCGTACTGCCTGGCGGTCGAGGACGCTCATCGGTGGCCGGTACCTGAGGACGCGCAACGCATCCGCGCGATCCTGCTGGAGCTCGAACGCCTCTACAACCACATCACCGACATCGGCGCCCTGTGCAACGACGTCGCCTACGGCGTGCTCAACGCCCACTGCCAACGCGTCCGCGAACGTCTCCTGCGCCTCAACGACACCGTCACCGGACACCGGCTGCTGCGCGACGCCGTCCACCCCGGTGGCGCCACGATCACCGCCCTGCCCGACCCGCGGGTGCTGGCCGCCGTCGGGGCCGACGCCGCCGAGATCGTCGACCTGGCCCTGTCGAACACCGTGGTCGCCGACCGGTTCACCGGCACCGCACCGCTGGGGCGCGACCAGGCCGCCGACCTCGGCACGCTCGGCGTCGTCGCGCGCGCGAGCGGCCTGGACGTCGACGCCCGGCACGACCACCCGTTCCTGTCCGCGGAGTTCCCGCGCACCAGGCACTCCCGCACCGACGGTGACGTGCTGTCGCGCTTCCTCGTGCGCGCAGAGGAGATCACGACGTCCATCGCCATGATCACCAGCCTCGCCGACATGCTCGGCGGCCGCACCACCGCGACAGGGCCGGTCACCAGCGGCACAGGTGGCTCCGGGGTCGGCATCGTCGAGGGCTGGCGCGGCACGATCGTGCACCGCGTCGAGCTGACCGGCGACGGGCGGCTGAGCCGGGTGAAGATCGTGGACCCGAGCTTCTTCAACTGGCCCGCGCTGCCGGTCGCGCTGGCCGACACGATCGTTCCCGACTTCCCGTTGACCAACAAGAGCTTCAACCTGTCGTACGCCGGCAACGACCTGTAGTGACGCTGCACCCAAAGAGTTGCATAGTTCTTTAAGTCCGCAGATTATGGAGTCTGCGGACGAGGGAGATGTCGAAGATGATGAACGAGTTCGAAGCAGAGCTGCGAAGCAAGGTCTCCGAGGCCGAGGAGATGCTGAAGCAGGCGGTGGAAGCCGGCCACGAGTACGAGATCCACCTGCACAGCGCCCGGATCCGCGACCTGCTCGACCGGGCCACCCAGCACGGCATCGACACCACCCGCTGGTTCGACCCGGCGCTGCTGGAGAACTCGGGACTCGGACGTTGACCGCGAAACGCGCCGTGGTCGCCGTGGTGGGTGGAATCGGCGCCACCACCGCCGTGCTGCGCCGCTACGCCGCGGTGGTCGAAGAGCAGGCAGGGCTGCAGGCACACGTGATCGCCTCGGACTACGGGCTGCACAACCTCCCGGCCGGCACCAGCGCTGTGCTCCTCGTCCGAGCCGCGCCCGAACGCGTGCAGAAAGCGCGTGACTCCGTCGTCGGCGTCCCGGTGCTCACCGATCAGGACACCACGGCCATCGCACTGACGGCAGCGGTGCTCACCATGCTGGCCCGAGCCGGCCGCGCGCCGGAGACCAGCCGGGTCGTCATCGCGGGCGCCAACACCATGCCGCTGCTGAACCCCGTCCTGCTGACCGCGGGCATCCGGGACATCACCACCTGGAACCCCGTCGACGCGCTCGCGTTCCCGTTGCGCCGCATCGCCGCCGACGCCGACGCGGTGATCAACCTGGTCGGCGGAGGTGGCCGCTTCGCGTGGCCCCGCCACGCCGCACCCGCCGTGATCGTGCCGGACCCCGCCCGCGACCCGATGCTCGCCCTGCCCGGTCTCCTGCACGCGCTGACCCGGCATCCGCACGCGCGGCTGACTCCGGAGGTGCAGCACGCCTGCGCCGTCGCCCTCTCCGCCGCCACCCCGCCGGGCGAACAACTGCCCCGGCGCGCCGACGACACCCTCACCCGCCAGATCACCGACTTCGCCACCGACGCACTGCACCGAGGAGCCGCACGATGACCGCGCCGACCACACACCAGAAGCTGCTGGAGTGGGTGTCCGAGGTCGCGGCGCTGACCACCCCGGACCAGGTGGTGTGGTGCGACGGCTCGCCGCTGGAATGGCGCCGGTTGACCGACGGACTGGTGCGGGCGGGCACGCTCGTGCGGCTCGACAAGAAGCCGAACTCGTTCTGGTGCGCCTCGGATCCCACCGACGTCGCGCGGGTCGAGGACCGCACGTACATCTGCTCGGCCGACGAAGCCGACGCCGGTCCCACCAACAACTGGATGGACCCGCTCGACATGAAGATCATCATGACCGAGCACTACCGCGGCAGCATGGCGGGCCGCACCATGTACGTCATCCCGTTCTGCATGGGACCGCTCACGGCCGACAAACCCCTGCTGGGCGTCGAGATCACCGACTCCGAGTACGTGGTGATCTCCATGCACATCATGACCCGCACGGGTTCCGACGCCCTGGCCCTGTTCGGGGAGGACGCGGACTTCGTGCGGTGCCTGCACTCCGTGGGCGCGCCGTTGAAGCCTGGACAGACCGATGTGCCGTGGCCGTGCGACCGGACCAAGTACATCAGCCACTTCCCCGAGGAAAGGATGATCTGGAGCTACGGCTCCGGCTACGGCGGCAACGCCCTGCTCGGCAAGAAGTGCTACTCCTTGCGCATCGCGAGCGTGATGGCGCGGGACGAGGGCTGGCTCGCCGAACACATGCTCATCCTCAAACTCACCTCACCCCACGGCACGGTCCACTACATCGCCGCCGCGTTCCCCTCGGCCTGCGGCAAGACCAACCTCGCCATGCTCGAACCGTCGATTCCGGGCTGGAAGGTCGAAACCCTCGGCGACGACATCGCCTGGCTGCGCTTCGGTGAAGACGGACGCCTCTACGCCGTCAACCCGGAGAACGGTTTCTTCGGCGTCGCACCCGGCACCGGCTGGAACACCAACCCCAACGCCATGCGCACGCTCGCCGAGGGCAACTCCATCTTCACCAACGTCGCGTTGACCGACGACGGCGACGTCTGGTGGGAGGGCTGCACCGACACCCCTCCTGACTACCTCACCTCCTGGCGCCGCGACGACTGGACACCGGCTTCCGAGGACCTGTCCTCCCACCCCAACTCCCGCTACTGCACCCCGATCACCCAATGCCCTGCCACCGCGCCCGAGTGGGACGACCCTCAGGGCGTGCCGATCTCGGCGATCTTCTTCGGCGGCCGCCGCGGCAGCACCGTCCCGCTGGTCACCGAGTCGTTCGACTGGCAGCACGGCGTGTTCATGGGAGCCACCCTCTCCTCGGAGACCACCGCCGCGGCCGCCGGTGAGGTCGGCGTGGTGCGCCGCGACCCGATGGCGATGCTGCCGTTCATCGGCTACCACGCCGGGGACTACTTCCAGCACTGGATCGACACCGGCAAGCGCGCCGACGCCGCGAAACTGCCGAAGATCTTCTACGTCAACTGGTTCCGCCGGGGCGACGACGGACGCTTCCTGTGGCCGGGCTTCAGCGAGAACGCCCGCGTCCTCAAATGGGCGGTGGACCGCATCGAAGGCCACGCGACCGCGTTCCAGACCCCGATCGGCTGGGTTCCCGGCGCCAAGGGCCTGGACCTGCGCGGCCTCGACCCGTCGTCGCACTTCGACATCCGCCAGGCGCTCGCCGTCGACCACGACGAGTGGCGCGCCGAGCTCCCGCTGATCGAACAGTGGTTCGCCACCATCGGTGACAAGCTCCCCACCGCCCTGCACGACGAACTCGAGGCGCTGCGGCATCGCCTCGACTGAGGCAGTGGCCCTACAGGCCGGTGATCATCAGGTCGTCCACGTCGAAGGTCAGCCTGTTGCGCACCTCGATCACCCCCGGAACCGCACGCGCGATCCACTCGGCCCGCTCGGTGGCGCTGCGCAGGCACAGCGAGCCGTCCAGCGTCACCAGGCCGCTGGACACGCGCACCGCGACCCGGTGCACGGCCGACGAAGCTGGAAGGAGCCGGCGTTCGAGGTCAGAGCGGATCGCGTCATCGCCGCGGAGGAACAGTCGCAGCGTGTCGCGCCGGGTGAGGATCCCCACGAGCGTGCCCGCACCGTTCACCACGCACAGCGCGTGTGTACGCCCGGCTGCGAGCTGCCGCAGCGCGGCACACAGCTCCACGCCCTCCGTGACGGTCGCCGCCGGGGTGGTCATCAGATCAGCCGCGACAGTCGCGGAAGATTTGTGCCATCGCGCCCGCGTGTGCGCGCCTCCCAGGACCGGAGGACTCGCCGCACCCCCGCGGAACTCCAGCTTCGTCGCCAGATCCTCCTCGGACACCATCCCCACCGGTCTGCCGGCCGGGTCCACCACGGGGATCGCGCTCACGTCGTGAGCGATCATCATGCCGACGAGTTCCTTGAACGGGGTGTCGAGCGCCGCGGTGATGACCCGCCGGCACATCACGTCCGCCGTCTTGGGCTCGCTCATACCTGCCCTCCCGCAGTCGTGCGAGGTGACCAGGGTTGCTGACTTGGTAAGATTAGCAACTGCTGAACCCTGTTGAAATGCATCCCGAGTCGCATCCGCAGGGATCAACCAGGGAGGATCAGCACCATGACGACGGTCGAAGGGAAGGGGCACCGATGAGCAGGCCCCTGTACCAGGTCAAGGCGGAGTTCTTCAAAACCCTCGGTCACCCGGCACGCATCCGGGTGCTCGAACTGCTCAGCGAGCGCGAGCACTCCGTCGCCGAGATGCTGCCCGAGGTCGGCATCGAGGCCGCCAACCTCTCGCAGCAACTGGCCGTGCTGCGCCGCGCCGGACTCGTCACCACCCGCAAGGAAGGCTCGAACGTCTTCTACTCGCTGACCAGCCCGCACGTCGCCGAACTGCTCGCCGTCGCAAGGCTCATCCTCACCGGTGTCATCACCGGTCAGATGGAACTGCTCGAAGACCTCCGCACCCCCGCGGCGACCGCGCCCCGCGGCAGGAGCCGCCGGTCTGCGAACTGAGCCGGATTCCGGTTGGCTCGTGCACCAGGAGCCGGCAGCTGTACGCCGTTGCACTGGTGTCGCTCGATGAAGAGTGATCAGGCGCTGGTGCCCAACGCCTCGAGCGTGTGAAGCGCGGCGCGGCCGGTCACCGCGGCACCGAACCTGCCCAGGGTCGTCGTGGCAACCACCACAGGCTCCACCCGGCGGATGACGAGGTGCATGACAGCGAAGGCGCGGGACACGCCGACATCGAAGTCGGCGTTGTCGAGCGGTAGGAGCGTGGCAGCGCGCGATCTCGGACGAGCTGATCGACGGCGTCGGTGCGATGGTCGTCGAGTTCGTCGACGTGGGTCGATCGCGCCGGTGGTCGTGGTTGGAACGACCACTCCGACTGTCGCAGGCCGTCATCACCAGGCACACCAGGACGTCGGCCCAGCGCAGCCGCTCGTCCAGGCGTTCCTTCCACGGCTCGGCGTCGCGGACGTCGGCGGCCTCCTGCTGATCGCGTTTGCGCTGCGTTGAGCACGCGCATCGGGTGTGGTGCACGTCGCCCTGGCTGACTGTCATCTCATAGGCGCAACCGATGGACCTTCGCCTCTGGTCGACCCGGCCGAGGTGCCCGAGTTGATGCGCTGGATGGGCGATGCGGGTCGGCTTGGTGCTAACGGGCGACAGGCACTGGCGATCTGGTCTGCATCCGGAAGGGGTGCGGTCATGGCAGTCAGGCATGTGTACTTGCGAATCGAAGAGATTGCCGGCTACTCACCCGCTGAGCCCAGCCCTCATGGGGCGTACCGGCGCGACTGCATGCGCAACACGGGACACGAGGACGGCTCGATTCCCTTGTCCGAGGTCAACGCACGCAGGCTGGATGCGCTGGTCTACCGCGAATACCTCGATCCGGACTACCTGATCCCGAAGCCGGACAAGCTCGTGCTGTCTGACGTGAACGAACCGGTGTTCACGCATCGGGTTCCTGGAACGGTGATCTACACCAGACCGGGGGAGCGGTTGCACGTGCACGTGTTCAACGCGGACACGATGCCGCACAGCTTCCACTTGCACGGTCTGCGGTACGGGATCGACTCGGACGGCTCGTGGCCGATGGGCACGCAGTCCGCGGATGGACGGCGGTCTGACGAGATCTGTCCCGGTCAGCACTGGACGTACCGGTTCTACGTGCCTGACGACGCTGTCGGCGCGTGGCCGTTCCACGACCACTCACGGCACATCGGCGAGAGCGTCAACAGGGGGTTGTTCGGGGGCATCGTGGTGTTGCCGGAAGACGTCGAGTCGCCGTGCGATTTCGAGTTGCCTCCACTGGTGAAGGAGTACGTGGATCGGTGCTGCCGTGAGCATCCCGATGACGAGGATGATCACGGGCACATCGAGGCCGGCCACGTGGTTCGTCCACGTCACGACGGGTCGCACGGCGGTGGAGGAGGCGGGCACGGGCACGGGCACGGACGGAACGTTCGCGACCACGAGCACAAGGGAGTCCTGGACTTCCTTGAGGAGTGGTGCCAACTGGAGTACGCGCATCCTCGGCACGGCGAGGACGATGTGCTGCACGTGCCGGTGTTCCTGCACCTCATGAGCCGCGGGCGCGGCACGCCGGCGTTCAACAGCGGACCGTTCTCGCCCGCAGCGGCGCCGTTCGAGTCCGTGTTCGGTGCGGAGGCGACGTTTTCCTACCACTGCGAGATTCACCAGCAGATGCAGGGCAAGGTGATCGTGGCGGCAGGAGAGGCCGCCGAGGTGACGGTGTCCATTGTGGATTCCGATCCGATGAACATGCGGTTCGACCCCGTCGAGGCGAAGATCAGGCCGGGCGGCAAGGTCCGGTGGACGCCGGGCACGGCGCTGCACACGGTGACCGAGGACGGCGCAGGCATTCCCAGCCCGTGCCTCAACGGCCGTGTGTTCGTGGGCAACACTCCGACGATCGTCGCCAGGGCGGGGCAGCGGATCCGGTGGTACGTCTTCAACCTCGACCTCGGGATGAACTGGCACAACTTCCATCCGCACGCTCAGCGCTGGGAGTTCGCGGGCGAGCCGGTCGACGTCCGCAGCATCGGCCCCGCCGAGTCCTTCGTGGTGGACACGGTGGCGCCACCGGTCTTGTTGCTCCCGCACCACATCGAGGAACAACACGATCACGACGGGTGCAAGAAGTACGAGTTGTGCGGCGATTTCCTGTTCCACTGCCACGTCGAGATGCACATGATGCAGGGACTCGCTGGTCTCGTGCGCAGCAAGCAGACGGTGTGGCTCACCGACGAGCAGGCAGACCACCTGCGGGAGACGACCGGCCTGCCGGCCGGCACCTGTGACAACAGCTGTCCCGACGTCGACCCGGACCGGTGCGAGCAGTTCCTGTGCGGCGAGTGGAAGACCGTGCCCGGCTCACCGGAGGTCTGCATGATGCACGCGACGCTGGTGCCGGGCACAACGAAGGTGATGTTCTTCGGCTACGGCGACACCCGTGACGACCTCAGCCGCATCTGGGACTACAGCACGGAAACCCTGGCGTTGCCCGGGAACCAGCCGTTCGACGTGACTCAGCCGGTGCACGACCGTCCATTGGCCAACATCTGGTCCGCGGAGCACACCTATCTCGCGGACGGCACCATTCTGGTGCACGGAGGGTTCACGCCGAGGCAGACGTTCGTGTTCGACCCTGCGACGTTGTCCTGGAGCCGGAAGGGGCCGACGGCGCAGGACCGGTTCTACTCGACGACACTGACGCTCGCGGACGGCCGCGCCATCACGTTGTTCGGCTCCGCGTCGAAGTCGTTCGAACTCTACGATCCGGCTGCGGGGACGTGGTCGGCACCGGTCGTGGTCCCCGCCGCGATGAACCAGGACGAGTACTACCCGTGGGCGTACGTGCTACCCGACGGCAAGATCTTCATCGCGGGGCCGCACATGCCCACCCAGCGGTTCGACTTGGGCGCCGCCGGAATCGCCAACCTCGAATCGTTCGCCACGATCGCGGGCAACCGCAGCACCGCGGGTGAGAAGGGCACCTCGGTCTTGCTGCCGTTGCGACCGCCCGGCTACGAGCCGCGCGTGCTGATCGCCGGCGGCGACTTCGCGTCGGCGCAGCAGACAGCCGAGTGGATCGACCTCTCGTCACCGACCCCGGTGTGGCAGGCGCTACCTGACCTCAACGCGACACGAGCGCAGCAGGTCAACACCGTTCTGCTGCCGGACGGCCGGGTGTTGCTGGCCGGGGGCGTCGACGGAGCGGACGGGGGACCCGCGGAGATCTTCGATCCGCGCGAACCCGAGCGCGGATGGGAGCAGTGCGCCACGATGGGCATCCCGCGCGGGTACCACTCCGCGGCGATCCTGCTTCCCGACGGCAGCGTCCTGATGGGCGGAGACCGCCCTGGACAGTGGAAGTCCGGCGAGAGCACGCAACACGAGCGCTACTTCCCGTCCTACTTCACCTTGCCTCGCCCGGTGATCACCGCGGCGCCCGCGAGCGTCGCCCACGGCGCGGGGTTCGGCGTCGACACGACCAATCCCGCCGGTATCGCCGAGGTCGTGCTGCTGCGTCCAGGTGCGGTGACGCACGGTTTCAACATGTCTCAGCGCCTGATCGAGTGTGAGATCACCGGTACGACCGCGACGCAGGTCCAGGTGACCGCACCACCGAACGGCAACATCGCACCTCCTGGGCCCTACCTCCTGTTCGTCGTCACAGCCGGGCGGGTGCCGTCAGAGGGTCGATGGATCTCGTTGACGTGAACGTCGTGGTGGTGGGGCCCGAGCGCGGCCCCACCACCCGTCGTGCGGAGTCAGCCAAGTGAGGCGATCAGCTCCCGGCACGCGCGCTCGCACCGACGGCAAGCTTCGGCGCACACCCGGCAGTGCTCGTGGTGGGACGCGTGCTGTTCGCACTCGTCGGCGCACGTCTTGCACGCCGTGGCGCACGCTTCGAGCATGGCTCGCGTGACGTTCGCGTCGTAGCCGGTGTGCCGGGACAGCACGCGGCCGGTGGTGTCGCAGATGTCCGCGCAATCGAGGTCTGTCCGGATGCACTTCACGAGCTCGCCGACCTGCTGCTCGCTCAGACATGCGTCCGCACACGCGGTACAGGCCTGAGAGCACTCGAAGCACGCTTCGATGCAGCGCGCCAGCGCGTCGCGGTCGACTTCACCCAGATCGGCCGGGTAGGTCCGCAGCATTTCCATCGCCTGCGTCATAACGCGTTCCTCCGTTCTCGATCCAACGATCACGGAGTACCCGCACACGAGCCCCATACGCTGATCAACGGCAGCCGGCAATGCGAGACGCCCTCACGGACAACGTCCTCGACCGACTGGCCGAGGACGCTGCTTCCGCGTGAGGTGGATCAGCTGCTGACGCTGCGGAATCCGCGCAGACGCAGGCTGTTGCTCACCACGAACACCGACGAGAACGCCATCGCGGCGCCCGCGATCATCGGGTTGAGCAGGCCGAGAGCGGCCAGCGGGAGCGCTGCCACGTTGTAGGCGAACGCCCAGAACAGGTTGCCCTTGATCGTCGCCAGCGTCCGGCGCGACAGCCTGATCGCGTCCACGGCGGCCCGCAGGTCACCACGCACCAGCGTGAGATCGCTGGCCTCGATCGCGACGTCGGTGCCGGTGCCCATCGCGAGACCCAGATCGGCTTGGGCGAGGGCAGCGGCGTCGTTCACGCCGTCGCCGACCATCGCCACGACGCGTCCCTCGTCCTGCAGACGCTTCACGACGTCGACCTTGTCCGCCGGCAGCACCTCCGCGATCACCTCGTCGATGCCCACCTCGGCCGCCACCGCGCGAGCGGCGGCTTCGTTGTCACCGGTCAGCAGCACCGGACGCAGGCCCAGCGTGCGCAACCCCTGGATCGCCTCGACCGACGTCGGCTTCACGGTGTCGGCCACGACGAGCACACCGCGCGCCTTGCCGTCCCACGCGACGATCACCGCGGTGCGGCCCTGTTCCTCGGCCGCCTTCTTGGCCTCGGCGAGCGTGGCGTCGAGGTGAACGCTCCACTCGGCGAGCAGGCGTTCCCGGCCGACGAGCACCGCGTGCTCCCCGACAACGCCCTGAACGCCCAGCCCCTCCAGGTTCTGGAACTCCTCCACGGCGGGCAGCTCGCCGACCCGCTCGGCCGCGCCCCTGGCGATGGCCTTGGCGATCGGGTGCTCCGAGGCGTGCTCCAGCGCACCGGCCAGGCGGAGCACCTCCTCCTCGTCCTCGTCGGTGTGAACGCTGACCAGGCTCATCTGGCCCGTGGTCACGGTGCCGGTCTTGTCGAGCACCACGGTGTCGACACGGCGAGTCGACTCCAGCACTTCCGGACCCTTGATCAGGATGCCCAGCTGGGCGCCGCGGCCGGTACCGACCAGCAACGCGGTCGGCGTGGCCAGGCCCAACGCGCACGGGCAGGCGATGATCAGCACCGCCACGGCCGCGGTGAACGCGGCGCCCACGCCGTTGCCCGTGCCGAGCCAGAAGCCCAGCGTGCCCACGGCGAGCGCGATCACGATCGGCACGAACACCGCCGACACCCGGTCGGCCAGGCGCTGGACCTCGGCCTTGCCGCTCTGTGCCTCTTCGACCAACCGAGCCATCTGCGCCAGCTGCGTGTCGGAGCCGACGCGGGTCGCACGCACCACGAGCCTGCCGCCCGCGTTGACGGTCGCGCCCACCACCGCGTCGCCCACGCCGACCTCGACGGGGACGGACTCACCGGTGAGCATGCTCGCGTCGACCGCCGAGCTGCCTTCCTCGACGACGCCGTCGGTGGCGATCTTCTCGCCGGGCCGCACCACGAACTTGTCGCCGACGCGCAGCTCGCCGGTCGGGATGCGGACCTCGCGGCCGTCCCGCAGCACGGCGACGTCCTTCGCGCCGAGCTCGAGCAGTGCCCTCAACGCAGCACCCGCGCGCCGCTTCGAGCGCGCCTCGAAGTAGCGCCCGGCCAGGATGAACGTCGTGACGCCTGCCGCGACCTCGAGGTAGATGTTGCCGGCGCCGGACATCCGTTCGATCGTCAGCGAGAAACCGTGCGTCATGCCCGGCGTGCCCGCGGTCCCGAGGAACAGCGCGTACAGCGACCACAGGAACGCCGCGCCCACGCCGACGGAGATCAGCGTGTCCATGGTGGCGGCGCCGTGCCGCAGGTTCGTCCAGGCGGCCTTGTGGAACGGCCACGCGCCCCACACCACGACCGGCCCGGCGAGCGCGAGCGACAGCCACTGCCAGTAGGTGAACTGCAGCGCAGGGATCATCGCCAGCGCGATCACCGGCACCGACAGCACCACGGAGGTGATCAGCCGTTGCCGCAACGATCGCGTCGGGTCTGCCTCTTCGACCTGGACGGCGTCCGAGGCAGGCGGTGCGGGCAGTTCGGCGGTGTAGCCGGTGTCCTCGACCACCTTCACGAGATCGGCGGGCGTCAGGTCGCCGGGGAAGGTGACGCGTGCCTTCTCGGTCGCGTAGTTCACCGAGGCTTCGACGCCGTCGAGCTTGTTGAGCTTGCGTTCGATGCGCGCGGCGCAGGAGGCGCAGGTCATGCCGCCGATCGAGATCTCGATGGTTTCAGTGGCCATGACCTTCTCCTTCCTCGTGGGTCTGCGGCGCGGCCGGAGTCGTGGTGCCCACCGTCGACACGGTGAACTCGGCGGTGCGGACCTGGCCCTCGTGCTGGAAGTCCAGGAACAGCCGGTACCGGCCGGCCGTGGGAACCTCGACGGCGAACTTCACTTCGGCGCCGTCCTCGGGATGCACGTGCAGGTACGCGAGGTCGGCCGCACGCAGCGCGACCAGGTGGCCCTTCGCGCCCAGGTAGTTCTGCAGGTCCGTCACCGGCTTGCCGTTCTTTCTGATGGCGATGGTGACGGTCGACGCGCTGCCCGCTTCGAGCTCACCGTTGAGGGTTACCTCGTAGCCGTCGACGGTGAACGTCCTGCTGTCGGCGTAGGTGCGCGGCTGGTAGGCGCCCGCGACCTGGAGGTCGGCGCCGAGGGTGGTCTTCTGGCCGTCCTCCGGCTTGAAATCGGCGAACACCCGGTACGTGCCGGCTTCGGCGAGCGTGAGCGGCACCGACCACATGCCGTCCGGCGTCATCTCCGGATGCACGTGGCGGAACAGTGAGCCGTCCCGGCGGACGACGATCAGGTGCAGCCGCTTCTCGTGCTCCACGGCGAACTTCGTGACGGGCTTGCCGTCCGGTCCGCTGATGTGGAAGCCCAAGGACTCCTTCTCGTGCAGCTGCAACGTGTAGCCGTTCTCCGAAACGGACAGTCCCGGTGGGATCTTCGCCGGTTCGGCCTCGTGCTCGCCGTGGTTCACCGCGGCGGCCGCGTCCGACGGTGCACCGCCGGACGGGCCGATCGCGGCACCGGCCGCCCAGGTCCCGCCGAAGACGATCGCCAGCGCGAGGCCGTAGGCGGCGACTTTCTGGCCGGTCTTCATGATTTTTCCCCCTCGAAAGCGGTCTCAGCCGACCAGCTCGTAGCCGGCTTCGGTGACGGCGGCACGCACCGCGTCCTCCGCGACAGGCGCGTCGCTGGTGATGGTGACCTTGCCGGTGGGGAGGTCGACGTCGACCTGCTGCACGCCGCTGATCGCGCTGACCTCTTCGGTCACCGAGCTGACGCAGTGCCCGCAGGTCATGCCCTTGACGGTGTAGGTGGACTCGGCCATCGGTCGTTCTCCTCGAAGAAGGGTGGGGATGGAGTGATCAGGAGCGGACCAGGCGGGCGATGGCGTTGCTGGCTTCCGCGATCTTCTCGTCGGCTGCCGCACCGCCGTCGGTGATGGCCTGGCTCACACAGTGCTTGAGGTGCTCGTCGAGCAGTCCCAGCGACACCGCCTGCAACGCGCGAGTGGCCGCGGAGATCTGGGTGAGGACGTCGATGCAGTAGTCGTCGTTCTCGATCATCCGCTGCAGTCCGCGGACCTGGCCCTCGATCCTCTTCAGACGGCGCAGGTGGGCGTCCTTGTTGTCGGTGTAGCCGTGCACGTCGCGCTCCTGTCGATCGGTCCACCGCGCGGCCGGTCCGAACTGACCGGGGGAACGGCGGGCACCTGAGTTGAACATACCCCAGGGGGGTAGGGGTTTACCAGAGTCCGCGTGTGACGTGCTGCACTTCTGGCATGTTCTACTATCGAACATAGTAGTAACCGAGTTGATGGGATGGGCATGACCACTTCTGACAGCCGCGGTCCGATCGGACGCCGAAGCTTTCTCCGGCTCGGCGCCGGTCTCGCCGCCACGGCCGGGCTGGCGGCGTGTGCGTCCGGTGCTGATCCGGCCGGCAAGCGCATCGCGCCTGGATCGCCACGGGTGGCGGAGGTGGAGCGAGCGCGGCGGCTCGCGGGGGCCCGCAGCACATCGGTCGTGCTCAACGCGGTCTCCGCGCGGGTGGACCTCGGCGGTGTCGAGGTTCAGACGTGGGCTTACGGCGGTCAGCTGCCGGGCAGGGAGATCCGGGTCCGGCGAGGCGAGATCCTGAAGGTCGAGCTGAAGAACCAGCTCCCGGAGCCGACGAGCATCCACTGGCACGGGATCGCGCTGCGCAACGACATGGACGGTGTGCCCGGACTGACCCAGGACGACATCGGTGTCGGTACGTCCTTCACCTACGAGTTCGCCGTACCGGACGCGGGCACCTACTTCTTCCACCCGCACTCGGGTGTGCAGCTCGACCGGGGGCTGTACGCGCCCCTGATCGTCGAGGACCCCGACGACGGCGCGGACTACGACACCGAGCTGGTGATCGTCCTCGACGACTGGCTCGACGGCGTCGACCGCACACCGGACGCCGTGCTCCAGGAGCTGAAGAAGAACGGCATGGGCGGCATGGGTGGCATGGATCACGGTTCCATGCCCGGTATGACGATGCCGAAGTCGGAACTGCTCGGCGGCGACGCGGGTGACGTCACCTACCCGCACGTCCTGGCCAACGGGCGGACCTTCCGCGACCCGCAGGCGATCGAGGCGAAGGCAGGACAGCGGGTGCGGCTCCGGCTGATCAACGCGGCGGCTGACACCGCGTTCCGGGTCGGCGTCCCCGGTTCCCGGCTCAGGATCACCCACACCGACGGCTTCCCGGTGCAGGCGCAGGAGGCGGACGTCGTCCTCATCGGCATGGGGGAGCGGCTCGACGCGGTCGTGACCGTGCCTGCCGGTTCCGTCCCGGTGCTCGCCGTGGCGGAGGGCCGCGACCAGTACGCCCAGGTGGTGCTGCGCACTCCTGCCGCACAGCCGGTCGTGGTGGAGGACGGCCTGGTGAAGAAGCTGATGGCGTTGCCCGTCCTCATGCCGGCGTCACTTCGCGCGGCGGAACGTGTCGCGCTGCCGGTCAAACAGCCTGACGTGGTGCACGAGCTCGTCCTGGAAGGGCCGGGGGACAGGTACACGTGGACGATCAACGGCAAGGTCTACGACCCGAACGACGGGTTGCCGATCCGGGAAGGGCAGCAGGTCCGGCTGAGGTTCGACAACAGGTCGCGGATGTTCCATCCGATGCACCTGCACGGACACACGTTCCAGGTCCGAGCCGACGGGCCGCGCAAAGACACCGTGCTGGTGTTGCCGGGACGTTCCACCGAGGTGGACTTCAAAGCCGACAACCCTGGTCAGTGGCTGACCCACTGCCACAACATCTATCACGGTGAAGTGGGCATGATGAGCGTCGTGTCCTATGTGGAGTGAGCGCTTCACATGGGGCAGTAGAAGGTCGAGGTGACGGCGAACAGTCCGATGCCCACCACCGCGGGCAGTGCCGGTGCGGCCACCACCGTGGCCGCCAAGGCGCCTGCGCTCAACCACGGCCTGGGACGTGACGCACGTGCCAGCCTGCTGAGCCGGAGCTCGACGCCGTTGTCCGCCATGCCGAGAGCCCCGGCAGGTGAACCGCCGGTCGCCACGCGCACCAGGGCCGAGCGCACCGTCTCCGCGCCGTGGGCAGCGGCCGCTGCGGAGTCCGCGGCCATCTCGACCAGCACGCGGATGGCGGCCGGGGCCTGGCGCATCAGCGGCACGAACGGCATGGCCGACGCCGCCGCGTCGGCGAGGCCGGTCAGAGCGTGATGACGGCCGCGGAGATGGGCCCGTTCGTGCGCGAGCACGGCCGCGACCTGGTCGTCGGACAGGTGATCCGTGAGACCGGTGGTGGCCACGATGAACGACGGCCGTCCGGCGACGCTGTACGCCAGCGGCTGACCGTGGTCGAGCCACATGAGCGGCTCGTCGCCGGATGCCCGCCGTGCGGCGAGCCGAAGCAGTCCCAGTTGCCTCTGGTGGAGCTTGATCGCCTCTGACCGCCGTCGGAACGCGGCCAGGCCGAACCTGGTCAGCGCGCCGGCGATCAGCAGCGCGCCGAACGCGCCCAGCACGTCGTCGAGCGCGGGAACGCTGCCGTGGGTCATGGCCGACCAGCACTCGTGCACCCGGTCGAGCAGCCAGCGCGCGGGCCCGTGACCTGGGACGAGGATCAGCACGACGCCACTGAGCGCGGTGAGCAGCACGCTGAGACCGGTCGCGAACCACCACGCGATCACCACGGACGGCGCGACCTGGCCGGCGGTCATGCGTTCCAGGAAACGGGGCGCTGTGAACCCCACGATCGCGGCGCCTGCCAGGAGCGCGACGGCGAGGATCACTGGTCCGCCGCCGTGTCGTCGAGGGCGCGGCGCAGGACCTCGGACTCGCGCGGTGAGACCGACCGCGCGAACCTCAGCAACACCGACTCCGGATCCTTCGCGGAGTCCAGCAGTGCGCGCAACGCGTTGGCCACCGCGTCCTCCCGGTTTCTCGTGGCGACGTAGCGGTACGCCCTGCCGTCTCGTTCCCGGGAGACCCAGCCCTTGCGGTGCAGGTTGTCCAGGACCGTCATCACCGTGGTGTAGGCGAGGTCGCGTTCGGTGTTGAGCGCGTCCAGCACGTCGCGAACCCGCTGCGGGCCGGGATCACGCCACAGCACTTCCATCACGGCTGTTTCCAGCTCGCCGAGTCCTTGCATCGCACGCCTCCGTCGCCGTCCAGCAGCATTATCTACTAACCGGCTACGTAGGTGGTGCCTGTTCCGCTCTAGCCGTACGGGCAGACCAGCAGCATCAGGGCCGTCAACGCGCCGACGGCCGCGATGGCGGGCAACGCCATGGCCGCGGCACCGGCGAGACCGCACGAGAGCAGCCTCCGCACCGCGCTCGGGGCGTGTCGTCGCTGCTGCAGCCGCGCCAGCCTCGTCTCCACCGCGTCCCTGCTCATCGCCAGTGCCGCGCCAGGTGCACCGTGCCCGGCGACTCGCAGCAACGCGACGCGCACGTTCTCCGCACCGTGAGCGCGGACAGCCGCGGTGTCGGCCGCCATCTCGACGAACTCGCGGACCGCGATCGCCGCCCGTTTGAACAGCGGCAGGAACGGCAGGGTGGCGGCCACGACGTCGCCGATGGTCACCAGGAGGTGGTGGCGTCCCTCCAGATGCGCCCGTTCGTGGGTCAGCACGGCCTGGACCTGCGCCGGGGTCAGGTGGCGGTGCAGTCCGTCCGTGGCGACGACGACGCCGGGTTTTCCGGCGAGGCTGAACGCCAGTGGGCGGTCGTGCTCCAGCCAGAGCGTCGGGTGCGGGCCCGGATCCCGGCGGGCCGCGATCCGCAGGACGTCCAGGTGCTGCCGGCCCTCGTGCGCCCGCCTGCGTGCGGTGCGGCGGCCCACGACGGCGACACGGGCGAGCAGGGCTGTCAGCAGAGCCGCACCCGTCAAGCCGCTGACCGCCTCGACGGTGGGGCCGCTGCCGTGCTGCAGCGAGTCCCAGCAGTGGTGGAACACCGTCAGGGCCCCGAGCCCGTGGTCGGGCAGGAACAGCAGGAACATCGCGCCGGCGACCGTGGCGATCACGGCGACGACGGAAACGAGCCACGCGACCAGCGCCACCACCGGGTCCGCGAGCCGAACGAGCTGACGTGGCGCCAGCCAGCCGACCAGAGCGGATCCGAGGAGGAGTGCGAGGGCGACGATCAATTCTTCGAGGCCTTCCTCCGCAACGCTTTGCGCAGCACGTCGGACTCCTCGTCGGAGGCCGTCTGAGCGAAGTGCAGCAGGGCCGCCTGCGGGTCACCGGAGGCGCTGAGGATCTCGCGCACCGCGTTCGCCGCGGCCTCGGCGCGGGTCACGGTCGCGGCGTACAGGTAGGCCTTGCCGTCTCGCTCACGGGTGAGCCATTCCTTGCGGTGCAGGTTGTCCATCACCGTCATCACGGTCGTGTAGGCGAGGTCCTTGCCGGTGTCGAGGCGTTCGAGCACCTGACGCACCCGCAGCGGCTCACCGGCGTGCCACAGCACGTCCATCACCGCTGCTTCCAGTTCACCCAGTCCGCGCATGGCCCACCCTTTCCGCAGGCCAAGGGTACGCGATGGCCGTCTGGGCAGATCATACGAAGGCACGTAGCAGGTCATCGGGGCGTGCGCACCCATGTCCTGCCTCGCGGCGTATGCCGGCTGGGCGGCGGACGTGGTTCCCTCCACGTCCGCCGCCCGCCGCTCACCGCGTCAGACCGCCTTCAGCAGGCCCTGCATCTCGGTGATCTCCTTCTGCTGGGCGTCGATGATGTCCTGGGCCAGCTTCTTGGCGTCGGCGTTGCTGCCCTTCTGCAACTCCGTCTTCGCCATCGCGACCGCACCCTCGTGGTGCTTGATCATCATGTCGAGCCACATCTTGTCGAACGCGCCGCCCTTGGACTGCTCGAGCATCTTCATGTCCTCGGCGCTCATCATCCCGGACATGCCGGGCATCGAGCCGTGGTCCATGCCCGGCATCGAGGTGGCCGCGCCCCACCCCTTGAGCCACGCGTTCATCTTCTGGATCTCGGGATCCTGTGCGCCCTCGATCCGCTTGGCGAGGTCGAGCACCTTCGCGTTGGTGCTGCGCGACGGCACGAGCTTCGCCATGTCGAGCGCCTGCTGGTGGTGCGGCACCATGCCCTGTGCGAACGTCACGTCGTCGGCGTTGTTGCCCGCGGCCTGACCACTGCCGGTGGCCGCGGGAGCGGTCGACGAGCTGTGGTTCATGCCGGCCGTGTCGTTCCCGCCGCACCCTGCGACGAGCGCGACAACGGCGGCCCCGGCGGCGGCGATCCCGATCAAGGACTTCTTCATTCTCGGTGTTCCTCATCTGTGCTTTGTGGACTGTGATCGCGTGGGAGCCGGGCAGATCACAACCTCAACACGCAGACCGAGCTGAGCAGGTCGCGGCCACCGACGGGTGGTGGGCGACCGGGTGCGCGCGGCCACGCCGAGGAACCGGGAGTTCGAGCGGTTTCGCGGGGTGTCGAGCGCACCAGCAACCAGGCGAGAAGAAGCAGGGACGTGACCGCGCAGAGCACCGCGACGCACAAATGCAGCATGTCGTGGCCGGGGGAGGAGGGTGCGGGCTCCTCGGGTGAGTGCTGGTGGTGTGCGGTCACGGGCGCCATGTCGTGGCCGGAGCTCATGTCGCCGCTGGTGGCGACGTGATGCATCCCGACCACGCCGAGGAACAGCACGCACAGCAGCAGCCACCGAGTGGCTGTGTGACGTGTGCCGGCGACCATGCAACTACCGTACCTAGTAGATCTCATCGACACGTTCTACGGGTCTGGCACCCGGATCGGTTCAATCCCGGTGAACTACTAAGTCGAATAGTAGACAGTGGCGGTGATGTTCCCGTAGCTTGCGCCGACGTGATGTTGCAACGAAGCAGGTTTCGAGGTTCGGTGGCTGCTGCCGCGGCTCTGGTGCTCGCGGGAGCCGTTCCGGCGGGAGCGCAGCCGGCGGCCGATCCGGTCAAGCAGTACGAGGAGCTGAGCGGGCAGGCGGAGAAGCTCAACGACGAGGTCCTCAAGGCGCAGGAGAACCTGGACGCGAAGCAGGTGGAGCTCACGCGGGCGACCGCGGACCTGAACGCGGCGCGGCAGGCTGCGGAGCAACTGCGTGGCCGGGTCGACGTGCTGACGGAGTCGACGTTCCAGGGAGCGCGGTTCAACCAGTTGTCCGCGCTGCTCGTCAGCGACTCCCAGCAGGACTTCCTCAACCGGATGTCCGCACTCCGGCTCCTGGCCGCCGACAACGCCGAAGCGCTCGACTCGCTGTCCGCGGCGGTCGCGAAGGCGGATGAGCAGCAGCAGCGTGCCGAGCAGTCGGCGAAGGAGGCCGCCAAGCACGCGGACGAGCTCAAGCAGCGCAAGTCCGACCTCGACGGTCGCATCGGCGAGTTGCGCAAGGCGGTGAGAAACCTCACCTCCGCGCAGAAGTCGTCGCTGGGCATGGGTCAGGTCAAGGACACCGGCACCTACCTCGGGCCGCCCGGTGCCGCGAACACGGCGCTGCAGGCCGCGTTGTCCAAGCGGGGCTCCCAGTACCTGTGGGGCGGAAACGGTCCGAACGCGTTCGACTGCTCGGGTTTGACGAAGTGGGCGTACGCGGCGGCCGGGATCACGATCCCGCGTGTGGCGGTGGATCAGTACCGAGTGGGCAAACCCGTCGCGCAGAACGAACTCCTGCCCGGTGACCTGGTGTTCTACGACGACGGAACCGGCAATCCCGCGGCGATCCACCACGTGGCGATGTACGTCGGCGAAGGAAAGATGGTGGACGCTCCGACCGAAGGCCAGCTCGTGGACGTGCGCGCCCTCCGCGGCGACGGCCACTACATCGGCGCACGCCGAATCGTCGGCTGACCAGTGGCGAAACACGCCGCAGCAGCCCGTCCACGGCTGTCTGCCCACCTGGTCATCGCCGGGGTCGCCGCAGGTGCCGCGGTCTCGGCCTTGCAACTCGACGTGCCCGAGCCGGCTCCGCAGGTGAACGCCGGTGTGGGACTGGCTGCGAACCTGTCCGGCCTCGGCGGGGACGACGTCGCTCCGACCCTGTTGCTGACCCGTGCGCCGACGCACGACGAGGTCGGCCAGCTCAAGAAGAGCATGCGCATGACCGAGCAGCGGGAGGCCGAGGCGGAGGCCCGGCGCAAGGCGGCCTACGAGGCCGAGCAGGCGCGGAAGATCAAGGTGTTCGCGCCGACCACGGGCACGATCACGTCGAACTACGGCCCGCGCTGGGGAACGACGCACTACGGCCTCGACATCGCGAACCGGATCGGCACGCCGATCCGGTCCACCATGGACGGTGTCGTGCTGGAAGCCGGTCCCGCGAGCGGGTTCGGTCTCTGGATCCGGGTGCGGCACACGGACGGGACCACCGCGATCTACGGTCACATCAACAGCTATTCCGTCCGTGAAGGACAAAGGGTGAGCGCCGGTCAGGTCATCGCCGAGATGGGCAACCGCGGCATCTCGACCGGTTCGCACCTGCACTTCGAGCTGTGGGACCAAGCCGGCCGGAAGCTCGACCCGCTGGCGTGGCTGCAGGGCAGAGGAGTCCAGCTCGGGTGACCACTTGATACGGGTACCCCCTAGGGGTATGGTCCGACCTGAACTGAGGGAGGACTCATGAACCACGGCGCCGCACCCGCGAGCCTGACCAAGCAAGCCGTCTCCGCCACGCTGCACTGCCTCACGGGCTGCGCGATCGGCGAGGTGCTCGGCATGATCATCGGTACCGCGCTGGGCTGGTCGAACCTCGCCACGGTCGCGCTGTCCGTCCTGCTCGCCTTCTTCTTCGGGTACTCGCTGACCATGCGGCCCGTGCTCAAGGCGGGGGTGGCGTTCAAGGTCGCGATCGGCGTCGCGTTCGCCGCGGACACCCTGTCCATCGCCGTCATGGAGATCGTCGACAACGGGATCATGCTGGTCGTGCCCGGCGCGATGGAAGCAGGTCTGGGCAGCTGGCTGTTCTGGGCGAGCCTCGCGTTCGCGCTGGTCGTGGCCTTCGTGCTGACCGTGCCGGTCAACCGATGGCTGATCTCGCGGGGCAAGGGGCACGCGGTCGTGCACCAGTACCACGGTGGTCACGAGGTGCACGAAGGTCACCACGACCACCACTGATGTCATCGCTGGAGCCGGCGTGAGCCTGGCTCCGCCTCCGCCTGGCAACCGCTTCTGGCCGTGGCGCACGTGTGCCATCAGGTACTCCGGGCTGGTCGACGCCGACGTCGAGGAACTGCGCGGGCACAGCTGGAGCGACCGCGTGATCTCCGAGGTCGTCTGGCTGGTGAGTCTCAACCTGCTGACCGGCTCGTTCAACCTGGTCGCGGGCATCGAGCCGCAATAAGTCGAACATAGCTGTTCGACTTATTGCGGCTGTGGGCGTACCTTAAGTCGAACAGTGGTGTTCAACTTGAGGAGTGGGCATGACCGGTGTGGCCGTGCGAACGAACTGGTGGGTGCTGGTGCTGCTGAGCCTGGCGCAGTTCATGGTGATCCTGGACGTGACGGTCGTGAACGTCGCGCTCCCGCAGATGGCGATCGATCTGAGCCTCGACCGCGCGGCGCTGACCTGGGTGGTGACCGCGTACACGCTGTGCTTCGGCGGCCTGATGCTCCTCGGCGGCAGGCTGGCCGACACCGTGGGCAGACGCCGGGTGTTCCTGGCCGGGTTGGTGGTCTTCACGATCGCTTCGCTGGCGTCCGGACTGGCCGGCAGTGCGACTGCGCTGGTGGTCTCGCGGGCGGCACAAGGCGTCGGTGCCGCGTTGCTGTCTCCGGCGGCGATGTCGATCCTCACCACCACCTTCCACGGGCCCGAGCGGAACCGTGCGCTCGGCGTGTGGGCGGCGATCGCCGGAGCCGGTGCGGCGGTGGGTGTGCTGCTGGGTGGTGTGTTCACCGCCGGTCCCGGCTGGGAGTGGGTGTTCTTCATCAACGTCCCGGTCGGCGTGCTCGTCGCCGTCCTGCTGCCGCGCCTGGTTCCGGCCGGGCAAAGTGGACAGTCGATGTCCGGTGTGGACGTGCCGGGTGCGCTGACCGTGGTTCTCGGCGTGGGAGCGCTGATCTACGGGTTGGTGCGCGCCGGTGACACGGGCTGGAGCGGCGGCAGCACGCCGTGGTTCCTGGCCGGAGGAGTGGCGTTGCTGGCGCTGTTCGTCCTCGTCGAGCGCCGGGCCGCCCGCCCGCTGGTGCCGTTGTCCCTGCTGGGCAGGCGGCCGGTGGTCGCGGGCAACCTGGTGATGCTGGCGGCGTCAGCGCTGTTGCTGGGCAACTTCTTCCTCAACTCCCAGTACCTGCAACACGTTCTGGGACTCGACGCGCTGCAGACCGGGCTCATCTTCCTGCCGGTGGCGCTCGTGATCGGCCTCGGCACGCACCTGGGCGTGCGCGTGGTGAGCCGCTTCGGCGGACGCCCCGCCGTCGCGGCCGGGTTCGGCCTCGCTGCCGTCGGGGCGCTGCTGCTCGCGCAGGTACCCGCGTCCGGAAACGCAGTGCTGGCAGTGCTTCCCGGCTTCCTGATCTCAGGACTGGGGCTCGGCGCGGCGTTCGTCACGGCCACCACCACCGCGATGGCACACGTCGGCCCGCACGACGCGGGCACCACGTCCGGACTGGTCAACACCGGCCACGAGCTCGGTGCCACACTCGGCATCGCCTTCGTGTCCACGATCGCCGCGCAGAGCCTGCAGGGCGGAGGCGTGACCGGGTTCGGTGCCGCGTTCACCGCGACCGCAGTCGTGGCAGCGGTGGTCGCGGTCGGTGCGACCCTGCTCGTTCCCGCCGGACGGCCACCCGCGACCGACGGCCCGGTGTTCGCGCACTGAGGTCCGTAGGCTCTCGGTCGTGGCCACCACGGAGACCCGGCGCCGCGCCGACGCCGAACGCAACATCGCCGCCATCCTCGATGCCGCCCTGGTGTCCTTCACCGAGGATCCGAGCGCGAGCATGGCGGCGATCGCGCGCGCCGCGGGCGTCGGCCGCGTCACCCTCTACGCCCACTTCCCGTCCCGCGAAGTCCTGCTGGAAGCCGTGCTGGACCGCGCGATCGCGGCGGCGGGAGAGGTGATCGAGAAGGCGACTCCCGGTGAAGGTCCTGCCACCGACGCGTTGCGACGGCTCCTGCAGTCGTCCTGGCACGAGTTGGACCAGCACCGCAAGCTGTTCGACCTGGCCCAGCGCGAGCTCGGTGCCACTCGGCTCAGGCAACGTCATCGCGAGGTCGTCGACCACGTCGAGTCGCTGCTGGTCCGCGGGCAGCAGGAGGGCGTGTTCCGGTCTGATCTGCCGATGACCTGGCTGGTCACGACCGTTTACAGCCTGCTGCACGCGGCGGCCGAGGACGTGAACGCGGGCAGCCTCGCCGCTGAAGAGGCCGCCGGTGTGCTCGAAGCGACGCTGCTCCCTGCCCTCGCCTCACGCTGACCGGCCGAACCGGGTCACGCCACGTGGCTTGTGCACGGCGAGCACCAAAGCCACGACCAGCAGGACGAGCGCCGCGGCGGAGTGCAGCACGAACGTCGGCGACCGCAGCGGCGCGATGTCCGCGGCGGAGTCCCCGGCGATGTCCGCGAGGTGGCCGACGGTCTGCGTGTAGAGCAGCAGGACCGCCGTCGCGAACGCGTTGAGAACCAGCTTGAGAAGCACCCAGTGGTGCCGGAACAGACCCCACGCGGAACCCAGCGAAGAGACCAGCCCGGTGAGCAGCGAGGCGACCGCGAACGGAACGATCACGTACCAGACAACGGGTTCCGCGACGAGGTATGCGCTGCGCACCAGCCGATCGTCCTGCGCGGTGACACCTGCGATCGCGAGTCCGAGAAACGTCAGCACCGCGCCGAACCAGCCGACCGAAGCGCCGATGTGCGCGGTCAGCGCGACCTTGCGGGCCCGTGGCCTCATCGGTGCATTCCAGGGCCGTGCTCGATCGGGAGCAGCAGCACCACGACGACCAGCGCGACGACGACGGCCACGACGATCCACATGATCTTCGCCCAGCGGGGTGTGTCAGCCATGCAGGACAGTTTACGAGACACTGTGTCTTTTTCAATACATAGTGTCTCGGTCCCGTAGGATGTCGTTGTGCCGAAGCTGTGGAACGAGACGATCGAGACGCACCGCCGGGAGGTGCGGCACGCAATCCTGAACACCACCGCGGCGTTGGTCGCCGAGCGCGGACTGCTCAACGTGACGATGTCGCAGATCGCGGAGCAAACCGGCATCGGCCGCGCGACCCTCTACAAGTACTTCCAGGACGTCGAGTCGATCCTGCGCGCGTGGCACGGCGAGCAGATCGCGCACCTGATCGCGCACCTGATCGCGGTTCGCGACCGCGTGACCGATCCTGGCGAACGGCTGGAGGCGGTGCTCGAGGCGTTCGCGGACATCTCGCGCCGGTCGCGCGGGCACTTCGACGCCGATCTCGCAGCCGTCCTGCACCGGGACGAGCAGGTCGCCGGCGCTCAGGCGCAAGTCCAGGACGTGATCCGTGACCTCGTGGCCGACGCCGCGCGGGTGGGAGAGGTTCGCGACGACGTCGAGCCCGGTGAGCTCGCGGCCTTCTGCGTCCACGCGCTCACGGCGGCGGGCAATCTTTCCTCCGAGGACGCCGTGCGCCGGCTCGTCGCTGTCACCCTAGCAGGGCTCCGTCCGGCTGACTGACCGCTCCCGGTCGAGCGATGCCTTTAGGCTGCTAGAAAACCTCCTAAGATCCGTCGTAGGTTTGGGCAGGGACTTAGTCCCGTTCGGGACGGGGACCTTCGGATTTCCGTGCTGGCGACGAGCTGCCCTGCTGACCCGCTTTCCGGGCGGCGATTCTCGAAGCAGTCGAGGATGAGGAGGACGCCGTGAAGCGCAAGCAACTGGGCCTGTACGCGATCGCCCTGGCGATCCTGATCGTCGGTCTCGCCTTCGCAGGCGTGCCCCTTCAGACGATGCTGTTTGGTCTGTTGGTGCTGGCCTGCCCGCTGATGATGATGTTCATGATGGGTGGGCACGGCGGCCACGGTGGACCTGACGAACAGCACCACGATCAACACCACACCACCGGCGGGTCGTGATGGCTGACGCCGCCTACGGGCTGTGGCCGCTCGTGATCCTGAACATCGCGTTGTTCGTGATGTTCGCGACGAGCTTCTTCCGGCCGCGCACCAAGCGGGACTGGCGGGCGATGGGCGCGTTCACCGCGTTCCTCGTGGCCCTGTTCACCGAGATGTACGGCATCCCGCTGACGATCTACCTGCTCGGGTCGTGGCTGGGGTCGCGGTTCCCGCTGCTGAAGGACACCCACGCGGGCGGGCATCTGTGGAACGACCTCACGGGCTGGACCGGTGACCCGCACCTGAGTCCCTTTCACCTGGCCAGTTATGTCGCGATCGCCGGAGGGTTCTGGCTGATCTCCGCCGCATGGGCCCGGCTGCACGAAGCCGCCAAGGAAGACCGGCTGGCTACGGCAGGGCCCTACGCGCGGGTGCGGCACCCGCAGTACGACGGGTTCCTGCTGGTGATGATCGGCTTCCTGTTGCAGTGGCCGACGATCCCCACGCTGATCATGTTCCCCGTCCTGGTCGTGGTGTACGCGAGGCTTGCACGAAGCGAGGAACGTGAGGTCGCACAACGGTTCGGCGAGGAGTGGTCCGCGTACGCCGAACGGACCCCGGCCTTCCTGCCCCGCTTGCGCGCAGTTCCGGCTGTACGTGCCCGGAGCCGGCGATGAACACGAAAGCGATCCGTGCCGGGATCCTCGGAGCCGCTGGCCTGGCGTTGTTCTACGCGTTGGTCGTCGGCTACGCGGGCGGTCTCGCGCACCTGGGGCAGCAGACCCTCGACGACTGGCCGTGGCTGCTGCTGATCCTGACCGGGTTCGGCACCCAGATCGGGCTGTTCACCGAGTTGCGGCGGCGTGAGCGACTGCACGCGGACGTGCGCGCCGCGACCGGCGGCGGAGCGGGCGCCTCGGCCGTCGGCATGATCGCCTGCTGTGCCCACCACGTCGCGGACCTCGCGCCGATCATCGGTGCGTCCGGCGCCGCGGTGTTCCTGACCGAGTACCGGATTCCGATCATGGCGATCGGAATCGCGATCAACGCGCTCGGTGTGTTCCTCGCGGCGCGCAGGCTGCGCCGCACGTCAGTCCCAGTTGGACGGTGAGCGGAATGGTGCACATCACCACGTCGTGGCGCGGAGTCGCCGTTGTCGTCGCGGTCGCGCTGGTCGTGCTCGGAGTGGTGGCCTGGTTCCTCACCCGCCCCGAACCAAGTCGGGCAGAGCTGGGCAGCCGGACCGTCCAGGCCGGCGGGGTCGAGGTCGCCATGACCGCGCTGACGCTGGACGGCTCCGGCGCCACGTTCAGGATCAAGTTCGACACCCACACCGTGGACCTCGGCCTCGACCCGGCCACCACGGCTCGGCTGACCGTCAACGGAACGAGCGTGAACGGAGCCCGCTGGGACGGGCAGAGCCCCGGCGGCCACCACCGCGAGGGCACGCTCAGCTTCGCCACGCCTGTCCCCGCCGGAGCGGCCGTGGAGCTGCGC
Organism: Lentzea aerocolonigenes; assembly: GCF_000974445.1. Classification (GTDB taxonomy): domain Bacteria; phylum Actinomycetota; class Actinomycetes; order Mycobacteriales; family Pseudonocardiaceae; genus Lentzea; species Lentzea aerocolonigenes. Next base: position 51,725 of record NZ_BBOJ01000025.1, on the reverse strand, counting down.
ATCACCGGACTTCCCCAGGACGCTGTCGGCAGCTGGAGCGCGCCATGACCACCACCGCACAACCGGTGCGAACCGCCGTGCTGGAGGCGAGCGGCATCGAGAAGAGCTACCGGCACGGGTTGCGACACCGCCAGAACGTGTTGCGCGGCGCGGACATCACGCTGCTGCCCGGTGAGGTCGTCGGCCTGGTCGGGGAGAACGGCTCTGGCAAGTCGACGCTGATGAAGATCCTCGTCGGTGCCCTGAGGCCGGACGCGGGAACGGTGTCGATCACCGGACGGCTCGGGTACTGCCCGCAGGAGCCGGTGTACTACGAGCGGCTCACCTGCGACGAACACTTCGAGCTGTTCGGCAGGGCCTACCGGATGAGCCCGGAGGCCGAGCGCCGGTCGCGGCGTGAGCTCTACGCGGCACTCGGCTTCGAGCGCTACGCGTCCACCCGTGCGGATCAGCTCTCCGGTGGCACGCTGGCAAAGCTGAACCTGGGACTCGCGCTGCTCGCCGACCCCGACGTGCTGCTGCTGGACGAGCCCTACGCCGGGTTCGACTGGGACACCTACCTGAGGTTCTGGGACCTGGTCGCACGTCGTCGTGAGCAGGGCCGCTCGGTGCTGATCATCAGCCACTTCGTCGCCGACGAGGAGCGTTTCGACCGCATCGTGCACCTGCGGGACGGCCGGACATGACCACGCTGCTGTTCGTCCGCCGCTTCCTGGCCGACTACGCCCGCAACCCGGTCAACCCGCTGGTGCTCGTGCTGGTGCCGGTGGTGTTCGTCGTGGTCGCGGCCGGGTCGATGGCGGAGGCCGCCAAGCTGCTCGGCGGGACCGGGCCCTCGGTGGAGACCGCCGCCGCGGGATGGGCGGCGGGCTTCCTGGCAGGCATCGCGCTGTACTTCCAGCTGCGGGCGGCCAGGGCCGCGGACCGCAGGCTCGTGCTCGCGGGGATGCCTGCCGCACGACTGGTCGCCGCACGGGTCACGACCGGTCTGGCGCTCGCCGTGCTGGCCTCCGCCGCCGCACTGGCCGCGCTCGCCGCCAGGACCGGGATCGACCAGCCGGGGCGGGTCGCCGCCGGGACGCTGATGTTCGCCGTGATCTACCTGGCGATCGGCGCGGTCACCGGTGTGCTGGTGCGCAACCCCGTCAACGGCACGGTGCTGATCCTGTTCGTCTGGATCCTCGACGTGTTCTTCGGCCCCGCGCTCGGCTCACCGGACCGGCTCGCGACGCGCTGGCTGCCGACCCACTTCGTCACGTTGTGGATGGTCGACCTGCCGTCCCGGCACGGTGGCCAGGTGGGCGACCTCGGCTGGGCGCTCGTGTGGACGGCCGGCGCGTTGGTGTTCGCGTGTCTGGTGGTCACGGCGACCACGAGAGTTGCCCGCCGACGTCGAGTGCGGGCGGCGCAGTTCATCACCGCGTTGCGCATGGGACTGCGCGACTACCGGCGCAACCCGGTGTTGTGGTTCCTGCTCGTCGCGGTGCCGATCGTGTTCATCTGGCTGTCGAAGGTGATCACACCTGACGACACCATGGTGCTGTCCCTGGTGGATGACGGTGTGCGGCGCCCGCTCTCGTTCTGGCTGCCCGACATGCACGCCGGCACGATGACCCCGATCGCCATCGCCTCACTGGCCGCGCTCGCCGGACTGTTCATCGTCCTCGACGCCCGTGCGGGCGACCAGCGCCTCACCCTCGCCGGCTTCCGCACGCCCACACTGCTCACCGCGCGCCTGGGTGTGATCGGCTGCGCCGTCCTGCTCGTGACCGCGGCGTCGCTGCTCGTCACCGCCACCGTGTTCGACGCGGAGCAGTGGCCGGTCTACGCGGGCGGCAACGTGTTGCTCGCGGCGATCTACGCGCTGATCGGGGTCTGCATCGGACCGGTCTTCGGTCGCGTGTCCGGAGTGCTGATCGCGTTTCTGGTGCCGTTCCTCGACATCGGCATCGCGCAGAGCCCGATGCTGCGGGCGCAACCACCGGACTGGGCACGGTTCCTGCCGGGCTACGGCGCTGACCGCGTGTTGCTCGACGGCGGGCTGACCACGAGTTTCGACGAAACCGGGGCGTTGCTGCTGGGGCTGGGCTGGCTGCTCGGACTCGGCGTGCTGGCGACCTGGCTGTTCCGGAAGGCGACCGCATGAGCTCCTTCACCCGCCGGGCTTTTCTCGGCGCGACCGTTCTCGGCCTCGCCGGCTGCACCGCCGCCGAGAACCCGCTGGTCCTTCCTACCGACCCGGCGGTGAACCGAGCCGAGGCGGCCCGCGGAGGCACCGGCCGCACCCGCGTGGTCACGCTGACCGCGGCCGAAGGTGAGATCGACCTGGGTGGCCAGGTGGTACACACCTGGACCTACGACGGGGTGCTGCCCGGTCGGGAGATCCGCGTCGGTGCCGGGGACCTGATCGAGGCGAAGGTGGTGAACCGGCTGCCCGCGGACACGTCGGTGCACTGGCACGGTCCGGCGTTGCGCAACGACATGGACGGCGTGCCTCCGCTCACCCAGGCCGCGATCAGACCAGGAGAGGACTTCACCTACCGGTTCGTCGCGCCGACTCCGGGCACGTACTGGTTCCACCCGCACACCGGTACCCAGCTCGACCGCGGCCTCTACGCCCCGTTGATCGTGGAGGATCCGGCCGAACCCGGTGCGTACGACGCCGAGTGGGTGGTCGTGCTGGACGACTGGCTCGACGGCACGGGCACCGATCCCGACCAGGTGCTCGCCGGCTTGCGCAGGCGCAGCGGTCACATGATGCACGGCGCGGCTGTGCTCGGCGGCGACGTCGCTCACCCGCACCACCTGGTCAACGGCCGGCTGGCGGCTGCGCCCCTCACCTTCGCCGCGAAACCCGGGCAACGCGTCCGGATCCGGTTCATCAACGCGGGCGCGGACACCGCCTATCGCGTCGCGCTCGGCACGCACCGCATGACGGTGACGCACACCGACGGCGTCCCCGTCGTCCCGGTGGACACCGACGCTCTGGTCATCGGCATGGGCGAGCGCTACGACGTGCTGGTCACGCTGGCCGATGGTGCCTTTCCGCTCGTGGCCGTCGCGGAAGGCAAGAGCGGCGCAGGTTTGGCCCTCGTGCGCACCGGGGCGGGCACCGCGCCGGGGCCCGACGTGCGGCCGGACGAACTGCGCGGCAAGGTCGTGGCGTACGACGAGCTCAAGGCGACGGTGCCGTTGCCGTCGAGGACACCGGACGTGGTGCACCGGCTGGAGCTGACCGGGGGAATGATGAGCTACGAGTGGGGCGTCAACGGCCGCTCGGACGGTCTGCAGAGAGTCCGAAGTGGACAACGCGTGCGCCTGGAGTTCGTCAACACCACGATGATGTGGCACCCGATGCACCTGCACGGCCACACCTTCCAGCTGAACGGCCCGCGCAAGGACACCGCGATCGTGTTGCCCGGCCAGACCGTGGCGTGCGAGTTCGACGCGGACAACCCCGGCCAGTGGATGGTCCACTGCCACAACGCCTACCACGCCGAAGCCGGGATGATGACCGTGCTCGGCTACGAGGAGCAGCGATGAACTCCGTGGTGCTGGACGTCAGCGGGCTGCACTACGCGACCGAGCAGAACGTCGTCAACGCCAAGCTCGGCAGGCAACCCGGCGTGCACCACGTCGAGGTCAACCCGGCCGCGCAGACCGCGACCGTGCACTTCGACCCGGACACGACCTCCGTGGCACAACTGCGCCAGTGGGTGGTCGAGTGCGGTTACCACTGCGCCGGCCAGTCGGTCCCCAACCACATCTGCGATCCCACCGCGGAACCGGGAGCCGAGCACTCGCCGCACGAGATGATGGGTCACGGCGGGCACGCCGGGATGTCGATGGCCGCGATGGTCGCCGACATGCGCAACCGGTTCCTGGTGGCGGTGCTGTTCTCGATCCCGATCGTGCTGTGGTCGCCCATCGGCACCGAGGTGTTCGGGCTGCACCTGCCGACACCGTTCGGAATGCGCGCGGACGTGTGGTCGCTGCTGCTGAGCCTGCCGGTGATCTTCTACTCCTGCTGGATCTTCTTCGACGGCGCCTGGCGGGCGCTGCGAGCCCGGACGCTCGACATGATGGTGCTCGTGGCCGTCGCGGTCGGCGCGGGCTGGCTGTACTCCGTGGTCATCACGCTGACCGGCGGGGGAGAGGTCTTCTACGAGGCCGCGACGGTGCTCGCCGCGTTCGTCCTGTTGGGACACTGGTTCGAGATGCGTGCCCGCGGGGGCGCCAACGACGCGATCCGCACGCTGCTCGACCTGGCGCCACCGAAGGCGGTCGTGCTGCGGGACGGCGAACCGGTGGAGGTGCCGACGGCCGAGGTCGCCGTCGGTGACCTGTTGCTCGTGCGGCCCGGCGCGAAGATCGCGGTGGACGGCGTCGTCGAGGAGGGCGAGTCCGAGGTCGACGAGTCGATGGTGACCGGTGAGAGCCTGCCCGTGCACAAGTCTCCTGGCTCGGTCGTCGTCGGCGCCACGATCAACGCCAACGGCACGCTGAGGGTCCGGGCGACCAAGGTCGGCTCGGACACCGCGCTCGCGCAGATCGTCAAGCTCGTGCAGGAAGCCCAGAACTCCAAGGCTCCTGGCCAGCGACTCGCGGACCGGGCGGCCTTCTGGCTGGTGTTCGTGGCGCTCGCCGGCGGAGGTCTCACTCTCGCAGCCTGGCTGCTGTCCGGCGCCTCGTTCGCCACGGCCATGCTGTTCGCCATCACCGTCGTGGTGATCACCTGTCCCGACGCTCTCGGCCTCGCCACCCCGACCGCGATCATGGTCGGTACCGGCCTCGGCGCGAAACGCGGGGTGTTGTTCAAGAACGCCATGGCTTTGGAGACCTCCGCCCGCATCGAGGTCGTGGTGATGGACAAGACCGGCACGCTGACCAAGGGCGAGCCGGAGGTCACCGACGTGATCACCGACGGCTTCGGCGAGGACGAGCTGCTGCGTCTGGTCGCCGCGGTCGAACGCGAGTCCGAGCACCCGCTCGCCGAGGCCATCGTCCGCCGCGCCGGAGACCTCGACGGGCTGCGGGCGGCTCGATTCGAGAACGTCCCGGGGCACGGGGCGATCGCGGAGGTCGACGGCCGGCGTGTGGTCGTCGGCAACCGGCGGCTGCTCGAGCGGGAAAACGTGGACCTCGGCCCGTTGGCGAGCCGTCGGGACGAACTCGCCGCCACCGGCCGTACCGCGGTGCTGGCCGCGATCGACGGTGTGCCCGCCGGAGTGATCGGCATCGCCGACGCGCCGAGGGAGACCTCGGTCGCGGCCGTTGAGGCACTGCACGACCTCGGCGTCGAGGTCGTGATGCTGACCGGCGACAACCACGCCACGGCCGCGCGGATCGCTGCCCAGCTGGGCATCGACACCGTCATCGCCGAGGTGTTGCCCGGCGACAAGGCCGTGAAGGTGGCCGAGCTGCAGTCCGGCGGCCGGCGCGTCGCCATGGTCGGCGACGGTGTCAACGACGCTCCCGCGCTGGCCCAGGCCGATCTCGGCATCGCCATCGGTGCCGGGACCGACGTGGCCATCGAGACCGCCGACGTGGTGCTGATGCGCTCTGATCCGCTCGACGTCCCGATCGCGCTGCGGATCGGTCGCGGCACCCTGCGCAAGATGCGGCAGAACCTCGGCTGGGCGATCGGCTACAACACCATCGCGCTGCCCATCGCGGCCGGCGTGTTCGTTCCCGCCTTCGGCCTGATGCTGCGTCCCGAGATCGCCGCTTTGTCGATGTCCGGGTCGAGCGTGATCGTCGCCCTCAACGCACTCGCGCTCAAGCGGCTGCGGCTCCCGACCAAGTGACTGGTCAATAGCCACGCACGCGAAACATCCTAAGCAACGTAGTAGGCCATTGAGGCGAGTTCCGATGACTCCTGGCGGGGCAGCAGCGCGTCGCTGCCTCGTGCCCGAAGAAAGTCGCCTGCGTGCCACGTCTCAGCGTTGCCAGGGCTCTTCTGCCGCGGTGTACGGCTTGGTCGGCAGAGCTTCTCCGGTGAGGAAGGCGGCGACTGCCGTGCCGGTTTCGCCTGGTTTGTCGGCGAGAACGGTGTGTCCGGCATCGTCGATGGTGAGCATCGTCGATTGGGCGAAGGTGTCGCGGTACTCGCGGGTGACTTCCCAGCGGAGGTAGTCGCATTGCGCCCGCAAGACCAGCACAGGGGTGCGGTTGTGGCGCAACGCCGACCGAGGGTCGGTTGCCTTCGACGCCGAAGCGAGAGTGGCGATGTTGACCCAGAGGCTGTGTCCGGCGGTGGCGTCGATGGAACGCGCGGCCTCAGCGACACCAGGACAACCGGAGCTCATGTTGAGACTTCGCACGAATTGCTGATAGAGCCCGTCCGCCGTATCGGTGGGCATCAATGTCCGGGCTGCTCGGAATCCGCCCAACTGGGCCAGGAAGTACGTCGCCGCGAAGCGGGTGTGCCTCGCGAACTGGCCGGTCTGATCGCTTTTGCCGTTCGGTGTGAGGCTGCCGTCGGTGAAAGAGTCGCTGGACATGGCTCCGGGACTTGCAACGACCGCCTTTGCGACGTTGTCCGGATGTGTGGCCAGGTATTGTGCGGTGAGCTGGCCGCCCCAGGACGAGCCGATCAGCACCATCTTCGGAGCCGCCAGTTTCTGCCTGATGGCTTCGAGGTCGGCCACGTGCCGGGCAATCGTGTATTCCTCCGGATCCAGCCGGCTCGACTGGCCCGCGCCGACCTGCTGGTAGGCGTACACGGCGAATCCGGCGGCGGCGAGGCGCCCGGCGAACTCGTCACTCGCGTTGGTCGGGGCTCCTGGGCCGCCGTGAACGAGCAGCACTGGCTCTGGGTGCGTGACCTTCCCGGCGGTGCGGACGTAGCCGATCCGGGAACCGGTCGGCAGATCCCAGTGCTGAACGGCCGGCGAGTCGGGCAGCGGCGTAGAGGTTGTGGGCGCCCCGAACCACGCCCAGGACAACCCGGCTGCCAGCAGGAGTGAAATCGTGAGGCAGATGCCTTCGGTCAGCCGTCTGCGGCTTCGCCTGTGGTCGCCTCGGAGTCGAACCGACAATCGCGCGAAGCCGGTTGCGCACACGAGCGCGGTGAGTGTGGCGAGAACGTACGACAGCACCGCGTTCTCGGTCGTCTGTGCGGTTATGAGCAGGACGGCAAAATAGAGCAGGATAGCCGTGAAAACCGCCGCGCCTGCGATGAGCCAGGCAAAGGTCATGCGTAATCGGCCGACTCGGAAACTGTCTGCCGTGGAAATACCATTGGTCATGGCTTCGACGCTATCGGGATGCAAGGGTTCCCTCATCACCCCACAGTCCTCTTGGCGGTAGTTCTGTGGTCTCGGTGCCGTGATACCGCAGGACCACTACATCCGGTCAGATCAGATTGGCTGAGGGGGCACGGGACCGAGCGCGGAGTGCCGCCGAGCCATCAGCGGGCCGCGAGCACCCGGCGCACCTCGTCCGCTCCCAGCACCACAGAGGAGCGCAGCGTTCCGACCTCACTGATCTCGATCTCGACCACGTCTCCCGGTCGCAGCCCGAGATCGAGCCCCGGCACGACGGACGTGCCCGTCGAGAGCACGGCGCCGTCGGGGAAGTCGTTGTCCCGCCACAGATACTCGACCAGTTCGGCCGGTTCGCGGTTCAGCTGCGCGGTACTGGCTTCGCCGACGAACACTTCGTGACCGTCGCGAAGGATGCGCATGCGGAGGTCGAGCGACAGCGGGTCCGGTACCTCCCACACCGGCCGGACCAGTGCCGACACCGCGCAGGAACCGGTGTAGATCTTGGCCTGCGGGAGGTACAGCGGGTTCTCGCCTTCGATGCTGCGGGAGCTGACGTCGTCGACCACCACGTACCCGGCGATCTCCCCGGCACTGGTCAGCAGGAGGCCGAGTTCCGGCTCCGGCACGTTGTTGGCGGAATCGGCGCGGATCGCGATCGGCTCGCCGTCGGTGACCACGCGCCACGCGGGCGACTTGAAGAACAACTCCGGCCGCTTCGCGCGGTACACCCGCGCATAGACGTCCTCGTCGACGCTCTCCTCGCGGCGTGCCTCCTCCGACCGCAGGTACGTCACCCCGGCGGCCCAGACCTCCATCCGCCCGTCCAGTGGCGGCAGCAGGCGTACCCCGACCGCGGACACGGCCTCCCCGGCGGCCTCGGTCAGCTCGCGGATCTCCGCCACGGGACGGCGCAGCAGGTCGCTCATCGACGCCACCGCGAGCGGCCGCAGCTGCTCACCGGTGAGCAGGCCGACACGGACGTTGCCGGTTCCGTCGGCGAACCGCACCAGGTTGCTCATCCCGAACCTCCCCGTTCGTGATCGAACCTACGGAGTGTGGAGCGCGGAGGTCAACGAGTGCCGGACAGCCGGGAGCCGCAGTGGAGCCGAGTAAAGGGTGCCCAGCACGTTTCTCCGGCAGCGCTGCGGACCACTTGTTCTGCCGCGGTCCCCGCTCCGCTTGGTCGTCGCGGCGCACGTGCCAGTCCATGTGCCTGCTTCGAAGGATCGTTCTTCGTCCCAGGGTGTCGCGCCAGAGCCGAGCCCAGGCAGGCGCGGGTCACGACCGGGCGAGCCGCACCTGCAGGGCCTCAGCGGCGGCGACCAGCGGGACAAGGCCAGGGCCAAGTGAGCCAGACCGATCGAGCCGACGGTCAGCGCCCGTTCTCGGGCACCGCGATCGCGCTTTACGCACAGCCGACCTGTTGCTTTGCTTGGCAATCATGTTGCAAAGCGCCACTCAACTCGTCACATGAGCGAGCACCTGAGTTGTTAACCGTCGATCTTCTCGGCCGACAACAGGATCTTCGTGTTGCAGTCGATGACCGCACCGGCCGCAACGCTCTGCTTCGTGGTCTTCCAGTTGCGGTCGTTGACAAGCAGTCGGCCCTGGCCGCTCGCGTCTTCCTCGGTCAGGAAGTACAGGCCGGCCTTCTGCATGGTGTCCTGCGCGGTCTGGTGAATCAGACCGACGACGTTGGGCACCGTGCACGTTTTCACTGCGGGCGCGGCCGGAGAGATCGTGGTAGCCGCCGCGGGCGTCGTCTGGGTTGGTGCGGCGGCGGTTGCGGCCGGCAGATCGGGTGTGCTTGCGGCGGTGGTGGCCGGCAGCGGGGTCGAACACGCGGCGGTCAGCAACAGCAGAAGGGCGGCAACGGCAATGCGCATGCCTGTCCTGTCGCAGCATGCCTGGACATCTGTTACAAAGCGTCACCCGATTGAGGTGGCGACGAAGCCTGACCCGGCAACATCTCGGTCGCCGCATCAGCGACCTCGACACCCCAACACCGACTCTCCGTCCAGCCACCGAGGTCACCGTGATCTGGCGGGAGCACCCAGAGGCTGGGCTGCTTTCGCGATGTCCGCCTGGGTCCAGTCCTGCAAGCAGGTGTGCTCGTGCCGCATTCGCTCGGACGGGGCCTGGACGGGTGCAGCACGAGTCCATGCCCAGAACCGAGGCCACCTTCTTCGCGGGACCCCGTAGCCCAGCTGGAACTCGGTGGGCACCCTGAGCGGAAGTTGCATGGTGATCTCGACGAAGAGGGGTCGGCGGCGTGCACGTGTTGGTGCCGGAATCGGTGACAGCACCGTGGGGCGGTGGATGTTCGCGGTACAGGCGCGCGGCCGGACAGTGGCGTCGTTGGCGCAGGAACTCAGCAAGCGAGATGTGGTGTGCCCGTCGGTGCGGAACGCGCATAGGTCGGGGGAGTGGTGGATCGTGCGGACGGTGGCGATGATTCTGGAGAACCCGCGATACACCGGCCGACAGGTGTGGCCGGGTCCGCGCGACCGGTTGTGGATCGGGTGGGGGAGCACGTGCCCGCGGTTCCGGGCGCTGCGGTACAACCCGGTCAACGAGTATGAGGTGTGAGAGCGGATTGCCTGCGAACGGCTCATGAATGACGAGACGTTTGTCGCGGTGCAGGGAAGGAGGGGGCGAAGCCTGCCAAGGCCCGCGAGGCCCGGCGCTATCCGGCCACTCGCGCGGCCCAGGTCTCGCTATCGTGGGAAGGAGATGCCTACGACCGTTGCCGGGCGGGGGTCGCTGATGGTCGACGTGTTCATCAACTACCGGACGGCCGATGCGCGGTTCGCCGCCGCGGCGGCGTTCGAACTGCTGGCTGGGCGGTTCGGGCGTTCGCGGGTGTTCTTGGACAACCAGTCGATGCGCCCCGGAGCCGTCTACCCGGAGCAGATCCAGTCCGCGCTGTCGTCCATGCGTGTTCTGCTGGTGCTCATCGGGCCGGACTGGATGACCGGACTGGACGCCGAGTCACCGCCGATCCACCACGAGAGCGATTGGGTCCGCCGCGAGATTCGGGAGGCGATCCGGCGGGGAGTCCCGATCGTGCCTGTGCTGCTCGACGGCGCGGTGTTGCCCGACCACGGGCAACTGCCGGCTGATGTGCGCCCGATGCTTCTCCACCAGACGGCCGAGGTACGTCACCGGTCCCTCGGCGCGGACATCGAGTCGCTCGCTCGGCACGTCGCGAGGTTCGTCCCCGCACGGGGTTCCGACCGGAACGTGCCCCGGCAGGTGCCGGCGAGCAGTCACCTCATCGGTCGTGAGGACGAACTGGCTCAGCTGGACGCCTTCGTCGCGGACGCTGCGGACTCGATGCCGCGGCTGGCGGTCATTTCGGGGCCGGCGGGGGTAGGCAAGACCGCGCTGGCGTCGTGGTGGGCACATCACGCTGCCGCTGACTTCTCCGACGGCCAGCTCTACGTCGATCTGAGAGGGTTCGGCCCGGACGAGCCTGTGGCGCCGCAGGAAGCGTTGTCGGGCTTCCTGCGGGCACTCGGTGTGGCGCGGCCGGAGGAGCTCACCACTCAGGAGGAGCGATCCGCACGTTTCAGGACGTTGTTGAGTGGGCGCCGCATGGTCGTGGTGTTGGACAACGCCCGGTCCGCCGCGCAGGTTGAGCCGCTGCTGCCAGGAACGGGTCCCGCCGTGGTGATCGTGACCAGTAGGGACTTGGTGAGCGAACTGCGGATCCGGTACACCGCCACCCTGTTGCGCCTCGCGCCACTGCAGACCTCCGAAGGGGTCCGGCTTCTGATCGCCTGTGCGGGACCACAAGCTTCCCGTGCGCCGAAGGCGGCCTTCCGGTTGGCCGAGCAGTGCGGCGGCCTGCCGTTGGCCTTGCGCATCGTCGCCGAGCGCTTGGTGTCCAGACCGCCGTCATCCCTGGTGGAACTGGTCTCTGAGCTGGACGACGAGCGCGAGCGTTTCGCCGCGCTGAGCACGCTCGGCCCGGAAGCCAACGTACGCACCGTGTTCTCTTGGTCCTACCGCCAGATCGACGGAGACCACGCCGCGGTGTTCCACGCGATCGGCCTCGGACCGGGGCGTGGCGTCGAGGCCCGGACGATCGCCGCCGTCGCCGGCCGACCTTTCGACGTCGTCGTGCGGGTCCTCGCGGACCTCGCTCGGGCGCATCTGGTGACGGAGATGGGCGACGGCAGGTACGGAATGCACGACCTTCTGCATGTCTACGCGGGCGAGGTCGCCGCCGTGAGTGACGATCCGCCGCCCGCCGCCGCCCGCCGCCGTCTCTTCGAGTACTACCTCTGGTCCGCCGCTCGCGCGGACCGGCTGCTCACGCCGCACCGGGTGCGAACCGCGCTGCCCGGCGACCAGGAAGCCGGCCGCGGGTTCGCCAACGCCACCGCCGCGAAGCTGTGGCTGCACGAGGAAGAGCAGAACCTCGTCGCCCTGTCCCGGCTCGACGACCCCTCGCTGGACGAGCACCGCTGGCAGCTGGCCTACGTCTTGCGCGACTACTTCTACCTCACGAAGCAGCTTGACGGCTGGCTGGAAACTCACGTGAACGGGCTCTCCGCTGCTCGGCGGTGTGGCAACGCCTACGCCGAGGCACTCACGCTGAACAACCTCGGCATGGCGATGACCGCCGGCGGCCTGCTGGACGACGCGATGCGCCAGTTCACCGAGGCCAAGGAGATCTTCGTCAGGATCGGCGACCGAGGCGGCGAGAGCAACTCGCTGGCCAACATGGCGTCAGTGCTCCGCCGGCAGGGGAATCCCGCAGGTGCGCTGCGCCTCCTGGAAGCCGCCATGAGCTATTACCGCGTCACCGGGTCGGCCAACCACATCGGCATAACACTGCGCAGCATGGCGAACGCCCATCTGCACCTGGGGCAGCCCGCAGAGGCGCTCCGGTGTGCGCAGGAGGCCGTGGACCTCGCGACGTTCCTGGAGTTCCCGCTGGACATCGCGCAGGCGAACAACGTCCTCGGGACGGCGCACTGCCGGCTAGGTGGCCTGGTGTTGGCTGAGATCGCCCACCGGCAGGCGCTGGAGATGGGGGAGAGCTGCGAGAGCGAGTTCGAGCAGGCCTGGGCGCACCGAGGTCTAGGTTCGGTGGCGCTCGCGGACGGCCGCGCGGCGACGGCACTCGAGCACTGGCAAACCGCCCGCAGCCTGTTCCAGGCTGTCGGGTCACCCCTCGCCGATGAGGTGACCGCCGACATCAGGCAACTGGTGCCACCGCTGTGCGAACGGACGGACCTGCCGGTCCCGCGACAGCCTCGATGATCGAGCGGGGCGGTATTCTCGCGCCGTGGAAGACCACATCGCGTTTCTTTCGTTTTCCGGACAAAGACTGTCGCGAGTGAAGAAAATTCACGAGGAGCTGGTCTCCCGTGGGCACGACCCCTTCTTCGACCGGGAGAAGGTCCGGCCCGGCCAAGGGCTGACGCCGGAGATCGAGAAGGGGCTGCGCCGCAGCAAGCTGTTCGTCGTCCACTACTCATCGTGCTACGCCATCAGTCATTCGTGCCAGCTCGAGCTGATCCACGCCTTCCTCTCCGACGAGGCCGAAGGCGGAGAGAGCCGGATACTCGTCATCAACCCGGAGAAGGACCGGGCGCACATCCAGCCGGTCGCGCTGCAGGACAAGCTGTACATCGAGGACCGCGGTCAGGACGTCAGCGAGATCGTGGACGAGATCTGCGCCAGGGCGCGGGACGTCCGCGGGACGTTCCCCGGCATCAACGTCGCCGTCACGCCTCCGCGCATCCACGGGATGTCGCCGACTGTCGACGTGCGGGTACGGCGTCACGGCGACATGTGGCGAGTGCGGACCGCACTGACCCGCAACGACTTCCCAATAACCCAACGGCCCGTCAACCGGGCCGCGTTGCTGACCGGGTTGCCTGGCGCGGGCAAGAGCACCCTCGTCGACGACTACATCCTGTACTTCGGCCACCTCTACGACGACGTGTGGAAGCTGGACCTCCGCGGTGTCGCGGACTACTACCCCGACGAGATCGAACGCCTCCTCGGCGTGCGGGACCGGGGATCGGCGATGGATTCGCTGGGTGTCAAGCGGGGCCATCGGCGCCAGCTCTGGGTGGTCGACACGATTCCACCGGATCTCACCGACAGGCAGCTCGACGAGCTGATCATGCCGCTGGACAACGTCGACACGATCCTGGTCTCTCAGGGAGGACCAGCGTCCAGACTTGCCGAGGAGGTACGCCTCGACGGGCTGAGCCCGGACGAGGCCGTCCAGCTGGTCAAGTTGTACCACCCGCTGTCCTCCGAAGAGGAAGACGAACTTCCCACGCTGCTCGCCAGGAGCGTGTCCCGCCATCCGATGGCACTCGCCGCTCTGGCTCGCGGCGCGCGCGAACGCAGCGATCTCGGCTCGTTCGCCGAACAAGTCGGACGGGTGTACGACGGTGCGGAGGAGGGGATCGAGGCGATCGTCACGGTCGTCGCGGACCGTCTCGGGCGCGAAACGAACCCGGACTGCTTGACGCTGCTGCAACTCGCCGCGGAATGCGCGCTGGACGCCATCCCGGTGCGCTTCGCCTGCGCGGTGGCCGACCGGTTCGACCTCGACGAACACTCCGTTGTACGTGCGCTGCGACGGCTCCGGGACAGCCATCAGATCACCTGGGAGGGTGACTCGTGGAGCGCGCACGCGCTGGTCCGGCTCGCGGCTCGCAGACTCCCTTGTCGAGTTCCCGCGAACGACTTGGTGGTGGCGGCCGCGCGCCTGCTCACCTCGGCTGACACCCCGCTCGACGACAGGCTGCTTCCCCACGCACGGCACCTGTGTGGAAACCGTGCCTTGGCGCCCGAGTTGCGCGAGCTGCTTCTCACTCGCACAGCCGCGACGCTGGTCCACCTCCGCCGCCCCGAGGCGGCGGCACGCTTCTACGAACGCCTATTGGCCGAGTTCCCCGCCGCCGGCACGGCCGCGACGCATCTCGCCGCGGCTCGCTGCCACGCCCAGGTAGGTGAGCACGAACGCGCAGTCGAACATGCTCGAGAGGCAGGCGAGAGGCTCGACGCACTCCTGGTCCTCGCGGCTTCGCTGGATGCTGGAGGCAGGTTTGCGGAGGCGGATCCCGTGTGGGAGAACGTGATCACTGACCCGGTCATCTCGTCCTGGCCGGACGGTGCTGCCGCCGAGATCGACTGGGTTCGTTCTCGCCGCCTACGGGGCGACCTGCTACCGCACCGGCAGCGCCTGGTCGCCATTTTGGAGCGCGAGGACGAACTGCCCGCACGGCTCGCCCACGAGGCCCGGCTGGAGCTGGCCGAGATCGACATGCTTACCGACCGCCCCGAGGACGCCCGGGACCGCGCCCGGTTCGTCGTCGACTATTACGAGAACGCGAACACCCCGCACGATCCGGTGGCCGCACAGGCTCGCTTCACCCTCGCCAGCGCCGACATCACATTGGGATTCCTGGAGCTGAAGCCGGATCTGGAGCGCTGGCCCGCAGCCGAGAAGAGGCTCCGGGCGCAGCTGGTCGACCAGGAGAAGGTGCTCGGCCCCCGCAATCTGTCCACACTGACCACTCGTACCGCGATCGGCTCTGCCCTGATCGGCCAAGGAAGAGCGGCCGCCGCGCGCGATCACGCCAGGGCGCTGCTTCCTGTCCTGGAAAGCCGCGTCGGCGTCGACCATCCGCTCCACCACAGGTGCTCGTACGTCCTCGGCATGGCCTACCTGCAGCTGGCGAAGTTCCCTCAAGCCATCGAACACCTGGAATCCGCCCACCGCGGACAGCTGGTCACCTTGGGCGAAGCCCACCACGAGACGCTGCGCACGCAGTTCGAACTCGCGATGGCGCTGAAACTCCAGGACAGGAAGTTCAACAAACGGGCCAATGCCCTCATCGATCGGGTTCGCGTTCTGAGTCCCAAGGTCACAGGTCGGCTGAACGACCTCTACGCCCAGTCGTGGGTAGCGTCCATCATCGCTCGGTTCAGCCCGACTTGGCTGCTGCGCTCCGCGCACCGCGCCAACCACAAGCACAAGTGGACCGACAAGATCAATTGATGCGGCATCTTGGCGGTAGCTGGCGTCGAGTGCTCGGAGCCGCTCCCGTTCTCCCCTGCCGCATCGGGCTTCCCCCAGCGCCACACTGATCTACCTGCGTGCGCTCTGACCACATCCATCTCGCGGGCAAAGGGTCGAATACAGCAAGGCACGCGCGATCCGTGGAACCCGATCTGCCTGATTCGCTTGTGGAGAACGGGTCCGTCTGGATGCGTTCGATTTGTAGTTGTCCCTGCCGAACGTTTCCTCGGCACCGTCAGACGCGACCTTACCGACCGGATTCTCTTCATCAACGAGCATCACCGTAAGGCGGTGCTGAACCGCTACGTGTCCCACTACAGCCACCGTCGACCACATCAAGCGCCACCACACTCGACCGCAACCTGATCATCTGATCGCAGAGCCCGGCTGTAGGTCCGTACGTCGCCGACAAGTACTCGGCGGCTTGATCAACGAATACACACCTTCGGCAGCTTGACAGGCAGGCCAGACCCACTGGACCGTGTTTGACACCCCGCAGGTGGAATGCTGCCGACGGTGCGTGCTCTGCGAGTGGCGGCGCGGTCCGCCGAGTGATCGTGGTGGTGTGCCGGCCTCTTCTGCGCACCACCGGCCTTCACCGTCCGAGTTCGTACGCGACGAGCGAGGCGCCGACGAGCACACCGATCGCGACGAGGAAGATGACGAACCAGAAGCTCGCTCGCCGCAGGCGTTCGTCGGGGTCCGGATCGGGCGGCGCCGGGGGCCGGGTGACAATCGGCAGGCTCGGTACGGGGAAGTGGTTCCGGGCAGGAGCAACGCTGACCGTCGGCTTCCTCGGCGCGGTCACACTGGTCCGGGCAGGAGGGGTGCTGGCCGGCGCAGGAGGTTGCGGCGGCAGGGAAAAGGCGGGGCAGGTGGCGTCCTGCTCGTACGCGCAGGACGGAGCGCCGAGCCAAGGTGTGAGCACGAGTCCGCTGTTGACTCGGGTCTTCTCCTGACCGGAACTCGTGACGTAGCCGCGCCACACGTCGGCCATCGCCCGCAACGACCGCGCGGACGCGTGCTGGTTTTCGAACAGCAGAAAGTCCTCGAGGACCTCCGAATGGTCAGGGATGAGGTGCCGCCGGACGTCGTTGACGACCGCTGCGAGCGCCGCGTCCTTGCCGATGCACGCGATGGCCATGGAGGCGAACTTCCAGCAGTCCGTTCGCTCGTCCAGCAGTTGCGGCCAGCCCTCGACGTCGTCAGGTCGCATCGTCTGTGCTTCCGCCACATGCAGCGCGCTGACACCGTTCAACACCATGGCGTCGCAGTCGATCAGGTAGGTGGCCGGTGCCTGCGAGATGCCGCTGGTGAGGGTGTTCTGCAGCCGGAGATCTCCGACGACGACGTTGTTGAGGTGCAGGAAGGACAGGGTGCGCAGCAGGTGCCCCAGTCGCGCGATGGTCTGCGGAACGCTGGCGTAGTCCCTGCCACGCTCCTTCGCGTCGTGCGCTGTCAGGGTCAGGCCTGCCATGTCCCTGGGGAAGGGCGCGTTCTTGTGCATGCGCCAGAACGGATCTGGCGCCGGCGGCACGAGCACTCCGGTGACTTCACCGTCCTGCATCACGACGTGCCGGACCCAGCTCGTTCGCGCGTCCAGGAAGGTGCGGTCGGCGAGACCGAGGGACCGCCGCCATTCGGCCATGGTGGTCAGACTCTCGGCTGAGGCGCCCTGCGTGGTGTCCGGCAGATATCGCTTGTACAGCAGCACTTCGTCCGAACTCATACGCACCCAGCTCAAGCCGCTGCTCTGGCCGCCGAGTGCGAAGTTCCCGTCGGACAACGTCCGCAGGCTCGTGTGCTGAACCCTGATGGGGTCTGTCATGGCGTCCTGACTCGGGCTACCTGGGCTGCCACACGAGGAGAATCGTGCGGTCGTCCGCCATCCCCTGCACGTCGAAGTCCAGCAACGTGGTGAACTTCGCGGCCGACATGGCCTCCAGCACCGTGCCCGTGATCGCCTCCGCGAACTCGGCGGGCATCGCCTCGATTGCCTCGGCGACTCCGTCGGTGGCGATCACGAACACGTGGTCGGGCTCCAGCACGGTTTCGCCGTGCACGCTGTTCTCGAACGGGCCTGGAAGTGCGTGCGTCACGTTGCTCCGGGCCTGTTCCTTTCCTGACAGCCAGGTCCAGCGCCCGTCGTTGAGAGACAGCTTGAGGACTGCGGTGTCCCCGTACGCCAACCAGTTCACCTCTGTGGTCGCGTCGTCGAGCATCCGCAGCGTCGCGACGGAGAGAGTGGCGGCGGGCGGGTTGTTCTTGGCCGCGGGGTGTCCCGCTCTGGTGTCCGGCACCTGGCGGACCGCGTCGCTCGTCCGGTGCACGAGCTCCACACAATGATCTATCCAGGAGGACCTTCTGGTGTCCGCCCACCGGACCACTTCGTCCACCGCACACCGTGCGGCCGCGTTCGCGGCCATATGCGCGTTGATCGCGGAACCCACACCGTCCGCAACCGCGACGCCACAGGAGTTCTTGCCAGTGGCGAACGCGTACGCGTCTTCGCGCACCTCACCGTTCTGACGGTGCCGTGAACCGATCACGGATGCGGCACTGAGCTGCAGCTGGCCGACGCGGCAGCGGTGCCCCGCCACGTCCGGCACGCTGTCACGCCCGGTGCCCGCCGGTGCTGTCAGCACCGGAAAGGCGTCTTCGGCCGCAGGTTCCACCGCGTGCTCCTGCGGATCGGCACCCGGTGGTGCCTTCCTGCGAGAAAAAGACGGCCACGTCTTGATGGTCTCCCAATTCCCTTTCCAGGCTGTCTTGTAACTCTTGCGCCGCTTGCCCACGTCATACCGTTCCGGCGTCGAGGCGCGTCATCCCGATCGGCGTGGGGACCATGAACGAGCCCTGTGCCGCAGACACCGTGATCGACTGGATGATGACCTTGATGATCGCCTTGAGCAGGATGCTCGCCGGCTCCCCGGGCTTCGCCAAGAATGCGGCACCCTGAGGGTTGGTGGACCGCAGCGCCCGTACGGTCGCCTGGTCGACGCTGCCCATGCCGAGCGCCACCACCAACGGACGGTACTCGTTTTCCGGCGCGCAGAGCTCGTCTCTGGGCACGGACCACTCCGCCACCGTCTGGGTGTGCTTGCTGTGCCCGGCGTTGCCATCGGTCAAGAAGAAGACGACCGGCCTCTTCGGACGGAAGTTCTGGTCGACCAACTCGCCGACGTCCGCGTGGATCGTGTCCCTCAGGTGCTCCCAGGCAGCTACGAAGTTCGTCCAACTGCCTCGCGGCAGTGGATCGAGCCGGCCGGGCTTCCCGATCGGGGTGAGCGGGTAGTGGGTCGTCGCCTTGTCGGCGAAGGTGACGACCGAGACCCTGCCGATGGCTGATGCCTCGATGTCCTCGGCGAGCTCTTCCAGCATCAGACCGAGCGAGTCGTTCATGACCGACAACGGCGCCGATGCTTTGACCGGCCAGGAATACTCGTCCCACATAGAGCTTGAGACGTCGCACACGATGTAGAACGGCCAAACCTTGCGAGTGGATCCTTCCACCCTTTTGACGCTGTCGACGCCAACCATGTTGCCTCCTCAGGGCATGAGCAGACGGTTGATCGCACGACTCGCTGTGATCGTTTCATTCCAAGCGACATCGCCTTGCGGCTGTTGCGTTTTCCCGATGTCCAGCGATGGTCACTGGGACAACAGGAGGTGGGCATGACGCCGGATCTGTCGCTCGTGGTGGTCGTGGATGGCACCCGCCATCGACTTTCCCCTGACGAGACAACGGTTCTGGGCAGCGGTGCGGAGGCGGGGATCCGAGTCGGGGCAGGACCGGCCAGGTGGGCGAGGTTCCGTTACGCGGCGGGATGGCGTCTCTACGTGCTGGAGCGCGGTAGCCGGTTGGAAGTGGATGGAGTCGACGTCGCTCCGCTCGGTTCCAGCGACGTGATCGGTGTCGAGTTCGCCGAAACCGGTGTGGTGGAAGCGGAGTTGAGCCTGGGCAGGCATCGAGTGCGCCTGACCGTGGAGATCGGGGATGTGGCACCACCGGTTCGGCCTGGTCCGTGCTCTCCGGTGACGGCCGGGCCCGCGGTACCGGTGACGCCCCCAATGCTGGTCGTGCCCGCGATGCCGATGACGCCAGCGAAGCTGGCCAGACGCGTCCGGCTCGGTGACGTTCCACTCACGATCGGCAGACGAGGCGGTGGTGCCGACGTCGAGGTGGACGGACTTGACGTGGCATTGCGGCACACTGTGGTGCGTCGGGGATCGTCGGGGGTCCTCGTCCGCGATCTCAACGCCGGCACCGGGACGTTCGTCGATGGAAGACCCGTGTTGCAGGCCCCGGTGGGGCCGGGTGGGTCTTTTCTCGTGGGCCACCACGTCTTCCGGGTGCTGGACGGCGACACGATCACTTGCGAGAACCTGGCGACGCCTCCGTCACTGATCTTGTCCGGGCTCACGATCCGACACCACCGCAAGGAAGTGCCGACTCTGCGGGATGTGTCGGCGACTCTGCCCAGCGGCGGAATGCTCGCCATCATCGGCCCGTCCGGACTCGGCAAGTCCACGTTGTGCGCGGGCCTGCTCGGCGAGGCCGTGGTGGAAGAGGGATGGGCCGAGGTGGACGGGATGCCGCTCGGTGTTGCGCACAGGGTGAACCCCGCGCTGGTGAGCTTCGTGCCACAGGCCTCGTCCATGCTCGACGAGCTCACAGTCAAGCAGACGATGTGGCACGCCGCACGACTCCGCCTCGCCGCCGACGCCACTTCCGCGGAACTCGCGGGCAGCGTGCGGGACGTGTTGGAGAGGTTGCACCTCCACCTGCTCCAGGACCAGACGGTGGGCAAGTTGTCCGGTGGGCAAAGACGCAGGCTCAGCGTCGCCGTGGAGTTGCTGAGCGACCCGTTGTTGTTGATGCTCGACGAGCCTACGTCAGGTTTGGACGAAGGTTTCGACCGCAAGCTGATGAGGGATCTCGCGGCGGTCGCGCGCGATGGTTGTGCGGTGGTCATCGTGACCCACACGATGGCTCACCTGAACGAGAGTTCGGCGGTGGTCGCGATCGCGGCCAGTCCGGCTGGGGAGAGCGAACCGTCCGGAACCGGCTACGTCGGCCCGCCGGAGGAGTTGCTGAGCAGGTTCTCTGCGGACTCGGCCGCGGATGTGATGGACGCGTTGCGAGAAGGTCGTACCGCGGAAATGCCCTTGCGGCCACCGGCGCCGCGCCCGGCCACGAGGTCGGCGGCGCCGGCCCTGCCACGCGAAGGCCGCACACAGCCGTGGCAGCACGTGCTGGCGGTGAGTCTGAGGCGAGAGTTCCACCGGATGTGGTTGCGCAAGGAGTTGCTCGCGGGCCTGGCGCTCTTGGGACCTCTGGTCGCCGCAGCGATCGCGACGTGGACTAACGATCGCGGCCTGGTCGGCTCTCCCGGTCAGCCCAATCCCGATCTGGCGATGGCGATCGCGGTCACGGCCATCTGCCTGTCCCTGCTCGCGATGGCCCTGTCGTTGACATCGATCGTCAACGACAGAGAAGTGCTTCGGCGGGAAAGTCGTTGGGGCGTGCCGGATTCCGCCGTCGTCCTCTCTCGAGCCATCAGTCGCGGAGTGCCCGCGTTGGTGCAGGCCGTTGTGGCCACGGTGGTGCTGACCCTGGGGAACGAGCTGCGCCAGGACACTCTGACCGGTCTTCCGGCCGGTGTGGAGACAGGTCTCGTGCTCGCAGGACTCACCTGGTGCTCGATGTGCCTGGGGCTGCTCGTCAGCTGCCTGTCGTCGACGGCGGAGCAGGCCGTCGGCATCATGTCAGGGCTGTCAGGAGGAGCGGTGGTGCTGTGCGGCCTGGTTCTGCCGCTTGGTGTCTCGTCCGGATTCGAGTTCGTGCTCGGATGGGCTTCGTATCTGTTCCCCACCCGCTGGGCGACCAGTGCCCTGGCCTCCTCCGTGAATCTGCCGCAGGCGGCGATTGTCCACTCCGATCTCATGTGGAGCCATGACTTGTCGCATCTGCTGGGTCCTCTCACGGTGCTGTTCCTGATGAGCGCCCTGTTCTGCGCGGTCGCACCGTTCGCACTGCGAAAGGGGCGTGCGAGGCCTCAGCGTTGACAAGCCTGACCTCGGGCTCGCTCACCCGCGGCTCGCCGCTGTCGGCGTCGAGCAGGCACCGTACGGCGTGGGAACGCGCCTGATCCATGCGATGAGCGACGCGACGGGCTGGCATCATGCCGTCGTCGAATTGCTCGCGACCAACAGAGCGGCGTGAGCGCTCCTTCTGAGCAGCGGCACGCGCGTGTGGGTTCTCGGCGCTGATGTCGGGCTCGTGTCGAGATTGTTGTTGCGCCCGCTCACAACAGCACGCGACGACGACTGACCCTCGCGTGCAGCACGGTCGTCGTTACTGTCAGCGCTCGGGCTCGACGCCGTGCAACGACTCAGGACTTGAAGAAAGCCCGCACGGTGGGGGACATGCGGCCGTCGTCAGGTCCGGGGCGACAGCCAGCACGACCGCTTGGAATCAGTCGAATGAGGTTCCGAGAACCCATGTTGTTTTGGCACAATCGATGAGACGCCCTGTTCCGCCCGGCACCCGACAGCGAGGTGATCACGAGCGTGGACCAGTCGGTGTGGTCGGTCACCGTGGCGACACCGTTGCCGATGTGGTGGGTCACCGCGGTAACGGGCTTCGTCGCGCTGTTCGCCGTAACCTCGGCGGTGATTCCGCGGGTCTCACTGATACGCAAGATGATGTTCGGCTTCACGGTCCTCGGCACGATCACGCACGAGGCCGGCCACGGTGTCGCGAGCGTCGTCACCGGCGGCGGTGTGCAGTTCATCGAGATCCATTCCCCGGACTCGGGACGCACCTGGACCTGGTACCCGTCGTGGCCGTCCGCAGTGATCACCAGTGCTGCGGGCTACGCTACGCCGCCTCTGGTCGGCCTCGGGTTCGCGGCACTGCTCGGTCAGGGCAAAGCGCCGATGGTGCTGGCGCTCACAGTGGCTTCGATGGCGCTGATCCTGGCCGTGTCGCGCGACGTGCTCACGGTCAGCAGCGTCGTCCTGGTAGGCGCGCTTGCGTTCGTGGTCGTGCGATGGGGATCGATCGACGCACAGCACTGGTTGGCGTACACCGAGACCTGGCTTCTCTTGCTGTGCGAGTTCGCAGGCCTATGGGCGCTCGTGCGGAACAGGCTGCGGGGCGCGCACGATGTTGAGGACGACGCACGGACGCTCGCCGCAGATACGCACATCCCTGCGGTGGTGTGGATCGCGGCCTGGGCTGCGCTGAACTGCTGGGCGTTGTGGAACGCCGTGCCCCTGTTGTGGCCGTAGCGCTTATGGCAGTCGAGTCACCTTGCCCACCTCCACAGCAGCATCGGTGACCTTCACGCCGACCGCGGCAACCTCCACGCCGCCCACCGGTCGTGGTCCGCGGCAGCGGAACTGCACAGCGGAAATCCGGAGCCGACCGCAGCCGGGCTGCGGAAACAGTTGATCGAGAGCCTCAAGGAGGACCTCTAGTGCACCAGCGCTCAGTGCGATGCCCTGTCCTTGTCGGCGGCGACCCGGTCCCGGCTGGACGACCTGATCGCCCCGGATGGCGGAGCGGACGAGGAGGACTCGGGTGGTGGGGCACGTTCTTCACTGAGCTGAACGCGGACCTGGGTGCGTTGGGGCTGGACAGCCTGTTGGCGGAGTTGAACAAGCTCCAGCGGGTGCGCGGGCGTGAAAGTGCCTGCCTCCTGCGTCGCCGGTGGACGGCTGGAGGTGGACCAGGGTGAGCGTGCGGGCCCGGCGGGTCGCGCAGGTCCGCTCGATTGCCGGACTGCAACTGTCCGCAACGGTGTTGAATGCGGCCCGCCGCGCGGACGCGTTGCTGCCTGGGGGTGTGGTCGCGTTGCTGCGGTGTCTGCGGGCTCAGGACCGGGGCGAGGAGGCGGCGGCGTTGGTACCAGAGCGGTTGGCGCGGATCTCGTCGTGGTGGTCGGCAACCCAGCCGATCAACTGCAGGACGATCTCGTGCAGGCCGCGGCCGAGCGGGGTCAGGGCGTACTCCACGCGCGGCGGCACCTCGGCGTAGGCGGTCCGCGTGACCAGGCCGTCCCCCTGGAGCTGGTGCAGCGTGTGGGTGAGCATGCGCTGGGAGATGCCCGGGATCTGGCGCTGCAGGTCGGTGTAGCGCAGGGGGCCGTCCTGGAGTACGGCGACGATCAGCATGCTCCACTTGTCGCCGACCCGGTCGAGGACCTGCCGGATGAAGGCCATGTGGTCGGCGGGGATGCTCGCGCACGGCCCGGTCGCGGCCGCCATCTCCGTACCAGTGCTGTCCTGCATGGCGCCCATTCCTCTCCGTCGCGCACACCGGTGTGCCTTTTGTAACGTCCTCCATACTGGCGCATCATGGCGTTACGCACAAATGAGAGGAATTGGAGTTCAAGCCATGAAGGTAGAGATCTGGGCCGAGGTGACCTGCCCCTGGTGCGGGCTCGGCAGCCACCGGGTGGACCGCGCCGTGGAGCGGTTCGAGCACGGCGACGAGGTCGAGGTGGTCCACCACTCCTTCCCGTTGAGCAACGGCTTTCCCGCCGACCGCACGGTCAGCACCCGCGAGGCCCTGTTGAGCAAGCACGGCATCAGCGGCGCGCAGGCGGAGGCCGCTACCGGGCAGATCGAGTCGCTGGCCGCTGCCGAGGGCCTGAGCCCGTACCGGGTGCTGGACAACGTCGTCGGCAACACCGACCTCGCCCACGAGTTCCTGGCCCACGCCTCGGCGCAGGGCAAGAACCGCGAAGCCTGGGACACGATCTTCCGCGCCTACTTCGGCAAGGCCGAGCCCGTCTTCGCCCTGGACGACCTGCTCCGGCTCGCCGATGAACTGGGCCTGGACCGCGACAAGGCGTGTCAGGTGCTGACCGAGCGCCGCTACCGCACCCAGGTGCAGGACGAAGCCCGCCGTGCGCGGCGTCTGGGCGCCACCGGTGCCCCGTTCATCGTCGTCGACGGCCGCTACGCCGTCCCCGGCGCACAGGACAGCGACACCCTGCTCGACCTGCTGCGCACCGCCTGGGAGGAGGGCCACCCGCTCACCCCGGCCCCCGCAGGCGATGCCCCGGGCTGCGGCCCCGACGGCTGCGCCGTCCCGGCCCGCCCCTGAACCTCCACCTCTTCGCATCTCACTTCCGAAAGGCGCAACAGCCGTGTCGTACCTGCTGCACATCGACTCCTCCTCGCTCGGCGAGGCTTCCGTCTCACGTCAGGTCGCGCAGTCCTTCCGCGACCAGTGGCAGGGCCCGGTCGTCCACCGCGACCTCGCCGCCTCGCCGGTCCCGCACCTGACGGCGGCGGGCATCACCGCCCGCATCACCGACCCCGCCCAGCACACTCCGGAGCAGGCGAAGGCCGCCGCGCTCCAGGACGAGCTGATCGAGGAGTTCCTCGGCGCCGGCGCGTACCTGTTCACCGTGCCGATGTACAACCTGTCGATGCCGTCGGTGTTCAAGGCGTGGCTGGACCAGATCGTCGTCAGCGAGCGCACCCTGAACCACACCGGCGCCTCCCCGGTCGCGGGTCGTCCGGCTGTTCTGATCTCCGCCCGCGGTGGTGGCTACGGTCCCGGCACCCCCAAGGAAGGTCTGGACTACCTGGTGCCCACGTTGGAGGCGTTGCTGGGGCGCGATGACGCCCTCGGGCTCGACGTCACGACCGTGACCCCCGAGCTGACCATGGCCCCCGTCGCTGCGGCGCTCGCTGCGCTGCTGCCGCTGTACGAGGCGTCCCTGGCCGCCGCCCACGACCAGGCGCGCAGCCTCGCCACGACCATCGTCACCTCGCGTGCCGCGTGAGTGCCTGTTCTCGAACGTCACTCCATCAACGCAGAAGGCCTTCATGATTGCCGAGTACGGCTCCAACGCCACCCTGACCGCCAAGCCGGAATGGGCGACCGGCTGGTCGATCTGCTGCTGGCCTGCGTGGACGAGGGCAGCCCCGGCTCGAGCGAACACGGCGTCGTCCACCTCGTCCCCCGTTCCGCGTCCGACCCCGACGTCGTCCACCTCACCGAAGGCTGGACCAGCGAGGAGGACCACCACCGGCTCGTCGCCAGCAGTCCGGTGATCTGCCCCGTGGTGGCCTGAACGGCCTCGTCGACGTCCACTGCGCCGACGACTTCATCCTCATCAAGTTCCACTGGAGCAACGGAAACACTGGCAGGTCATGCGCGCGGCGGGTGTCATCGCTGTCAACCGCGGGCGCAGGAAATCCTGCTGTTGACCGGTTCTGTCGGCGGCTTCCACGACAACGCGCTGATGGAGAACTCTTCGCCGTACTGACCAAAGTTGCACCCTCACGTCCTTCCGTAACAGGGCATGACAGCAGGCGATACACCCCGCAGCGGCAGAATGCGAGGAGTTGTCATGGCTGAGCGCGGCCTGACGAGCTGTGGCGCACGGGCGGTGCTCGGTTTGGCGATGCTCGTGCAGCTGTCCTGCGCGGTGGGCAACGTGCTGCTCGCTGTCACCGAGTCCGTGTGGTGGCCGCTGGCCGCGGGTGTGGGCTGGTGGGGTGTCGCGGTCGGTGTGGCGATCCAGGCCGAGGCGGCCACGAGGTCCGGATCGCGAGCGCCGCGCGTGGCGCGGGCGCGGCTGGCTTCGGCTGTTCCAGCTCGTCGCGCGTGAAGTGCGCGTCTTCGTTCACGGTGTGAGGGCTGACAACTGTGGCAGATGTCTGCCACTGCTCCCCGGTGTCGCCCGGCTTGCTGGAAGGTGACGTTGGTTCGCGAGTGGTCCGAGGCCGGCCGTCGAGCGCTCGTCCCCGCTGCGGACCGGTGCTCCACCACGGCCTGTCTGTTCGCGAACAAGCGAGGGGAAGAGCAGGGTGAAAACAGCCGTCATTGTCAGAAGGTCGTTGTTGGCCCTTGCGGTGCTGGTGTCCGCGGCACTGCTGCCAGTCACGACAGACCAGTCGCGTGCCTCTGCCGCCGTCCAGGAAACGTATTACGTGGCTCCCGACGGAAATGATGACAATCCGGGGACGATCACGGCCCCGTTCAAGACGTTGCCGCGTGCACGGGACGCTGTTCGCGCGGTGAACTCGAACATGACCGGGGACATCCACGTCCAGCTCCGCGGGGGGAACTACCCGCTGGGCAGCACCGTGGATTTCACGCCGAGAGACTCGGGCACGAACGGGTACCGCGTCATCTATTCCGCGTACCAGAACGAGACGCCGGTGCTCAGTGGCGGCGTGCAGGTGACCGGCTGGACGCAGCACAGCGGCAACATCTGGAAGGCTCCGCTCACCCGCGGCAACAAGCTGCGGGCGCTCTACGTCAACGACAAGCGCGCCTTCATGGCCACCAAGACGATCAACTCGCAAGGGTGCTACGGCACGTACAACGTCACCGCCGGTCAGGCCCCGTGGGCGTGGGAGTCGGGCTCGCAGTGCGACGGCGCGAAGTACAGCACGGCCGATCTGCCCGCCATTTCCCGCAACCCGGACGACATCGAGATCGAGACGGCGACGACCTGGCAGACGTCCATCGTGGGAGTCCGGCAGGTCACCAGCGACGGCGCCAACCGTGTCGCGTTGTTCCAGCAACCGGGTGGGGCCATCGCCCAGGGCGCGTTCAACGGCAACTTCCAGGCCGGTGGAAGCCACAAGTTCATGAACGCCTACGAGTTCCTCGACGCGCCGGGTGAGTTCTACTTCGACAGGTCGAGCCAGACCGTCTACTACTACAAGACCGACTCCGAGAACATGGCGACGGCGACGGTCTACGCGCCGAACAACGTTTCCACCTTGCTGCGGGTCGCCGGCACGTCCACGGCCAACCACGCGCGCAACATCACGTTCACCGGCCTCACGGTGCAGCACTCGGACTGGAACCTCTTCAGCGTGGCCGGCTCCGTCTTCAAGCAGGCCCAGCAGGGCAACTCCGGCAACACCGCCTACGCCAAGGGCAACTTCCACGTCTACTACTACCGCAACCTCGACACCCCGCCGGGTGCCGTCCAGGTGGAGAACGCCGACGGGATCGCCCTGCTGCGCAACCGGGTCCAGCACACCGGTGTCGACGCGATCAGCCTGGTCAACGACGTGCAGAACATCCAGTTGGTCGGGAACTACACGAACGACACGGCCGGGGCCGCCATCAACGTGGGTCATCCGCAGCACGTCTACATCGGGGACCACACGACGACGAACCGCGAGAAGTACTCCCCGCAGGTCGAAGGACTGCCGAAGAACATCGAGATCAAGAACAACTACCTCTACGACAGCGCGGTGTTGTTCAGCGGGCACAGCCCGATCTCGGCGTACTTCGTCGACACCCTGACCGTGCAGCACAACCGGATCGAAAAGGCTCCGTGGAACGGCATCACGCTCGGCTGGGGCTGGTGGAACTTCGACGGCTCTTCGGGCTCCATCGCACCCAACCGGCCGACGACCACGGCGCGGAACAACAACATCAGCTACAACCACATCATCGACACGGTCCAGCGCCTCAACGACACGGCCCCGATCTACACGCTCGGCAGCCAGCCGGGAACCACGATCACCAACAACTACCTCCAGGGTGTCCCGTCCGGACACAAGTACGGGCTTCACCCGGACGAAGGTTCGGCGTACATCACCTTCCGCGACAACGTCCTGAGCGTGGACAAGAACGTCAACTGGCTCATCAACTCCGACGACTTCGGACGCAAACACGATCTGAGCATCACGCAGACGTACGGTCCGGTGAACAAGGTCTCCAACAAGAACCTGCCCAACAGCACCGTCCAGGACATCCTCGTCTATTCGGACTACGTCTGGCCGGCGGCTGCCCACAGCATCGCCGTGAGCTCCGGTCTGGAGGACGCCTACCGGGATGTCATCCCGCAGAGCAACCTCTCCCGGCCGGACTACGCCCTGCCCGGCAGCACGTTCGTCGGCGCCGGCGGGACGTCGATCCCGATCCGGAGCATCGGCGACGCGACGAGGACCGTCTGGCTGGCCCCGCTCGGTACGACGAACTTCGCGGTCGGCCCGACGATGACCAGGGCGAGCGGGACGGCGACGACGATCGACGTCCCGGCCACCGCCGGTGACTACCGGCTCTACGTCCTCGACGCGCAGGGGAACCGGTCCGCGGAGTCGAAGTCGCTCGTGCGGCGGCAGGGTGGGAGCGGTCCGCAGGGCGCCACGATCGTCGGCGGCCAGTCCGGCCGCTGCATCGACATCAGCGGCGCGAGCACGGCCAACGGCGCACAGGCGCAGTTGTGGGACTGCCACGGCGGCACCAACCAGCGCTTCACCAACACGTCGGGCAAGCAGCTGCAGGTGTACGGCACCAAGTGTCTGGCGGCCGGCAACGGCGGTACCGGCAACGGCACCGCGGTGGTGATCGGGGACTGCACCAGTCAGACCAGTCAGCAGTGGAACGTCAACGCCAACGGCACGATCACCGGTGTGCAGTCGGGGTTGTGCCTGGACGCCAACGGTGCCGGCACCGCGAACGGAACCAGGGTCATCCTCTGGACCTGCAACGGCGCCGCCAACCAGCAGTGGAGCCTGCGCGCCTGAGCCACTCGAAGGACGCTGTGCCGTGAGTTTTCCCGCGGTACAGCGTCCTTCGCCGAGGATCACTCAGCATCCCTTGTGGACTTTCCGGCCTGGCGGGGTTTCGTGCTGCCTCCACCTGGTGAACGGGATCGCACAAGACTGATCAGCAGTTCACCAATTGATCAGAGGGTAGCGGCAATGAGTCATACAAATATCGTGGGCCGTGCGAGGGGGCCGTGGTCCGTACGGCGGTGGGCGGTCTCCCGCCGTCGGACCACGGACTGGTAGCGATCGCATATGTTTCGACAACGACCTGGTCGGCAGCACGGCTGGGAGGCTCGGCTGATCGGCGTCGGCTTGCGCCTTGTGGAGCAACCTGACTCATTCGGGCAACATGTATGACCTATTGACCGGGTCTGGCCCAAGCCCTAACGTGGAAACGGTCCGACTAATTGTTCGCTGGTCAACAAACGAATCGCGCGTGTCGGCGCGCGGCCCTGCCCTCGATTCGAGGAGTACCCGTGACAGTGCTGTCTCGTACTCTGTCCAGACCTTCCTGCCCGACGCGGTGGCGCCGCCTGTGATCACCACCAGGCGCGCTTCGCCGCCTCGCTGAGCTGCCGCAGGGCCGAGCTCGCCGACCGGGTTCACCAGCACCCGTCTTCTCCGGTCCGCCAAGGACCACGTCCGGAGCGCCGCCGCCCCCCCGGAACGTCTATCCGTTGTGGACACAACTCGGAACTGTTGCCAGCACGACGACTCCTGGCTGGCGGACAAGGAGTTCAAGCATGTCTCGGGGGCGGTTCGCGGCCGTGGTCGCGGTGGTGCTCGCTGTGGTCGGTACGGCGGTGGCGGTCCCGGTCGCGGCGGCCGGTTCGGCCCCCGCAGTCGCAGACGTGAACGGGGTCGCCGCCGGTGAGGCCGCGATACAGTCGGTCGACCTGGCCGGCAGGTGGAGTTTCACGCCGGCGGGCCGCCCGGCGACAACGATCTCCGTGCCCGGTGGTGGCTGGTACAAGCAAGGCTTCACCGACGTGTCCGAGGCGACGTACTCGCGCACCATCACGGTCCCCGACTCGGGGCAGCCGCAGTCGGCGTGGATCGAGTTCGGTGCGGTGAACCACCAGGCGACCCTGTCGGTCGACGGACGGGTCGTCGCCACCCAGACGACCGCGTACACGCCGTCGAACTTCGACATCACCGCCTTCACGACGCCCGGCGCGACGCACACGATCAGCGTGAACGTGAAGGGCCGCAACGCGTTGAAGACGCCGGCGGGCAAGTACCTGGTTCCCGACGCCGCCAACTGGTCGGAGGCGGTTCCGCAGGGGATCTTCCGTTCGGCGTTCCTGCGCGTGTACCCGGCCGTGCACGTGAGCGACGCCTTCGTCCGCACCTCGGTGACCGACCAGACCCTGACCTACGACGTGACGGTCGCCAACACCTCCGGCGGCGCCCGCACCGTGACCCTCGGCGGCACGCTCGCCTCGGACAACGGACAGGCCTTCGCCTACCCCGCGCTGCCCAGCCGCACGGTCACCGTCGCGGCCCGTTCCACCGCGACCGTGACCGTCGGTCCGGTGGCGTGGACTCTCGGAGCGGCCTCGTACTGGTGGCCGAACGTGCCGTATCGGCAGGGATATCGTGCCCAGTTGCACCGGCTGTCGGTGCGCGCGACCACCGACGACGGCCGCACCAGCGACGCCACGTACCGCTTCGGGTTCCGGGAAAGCACCCAGAACGGCGAGTACTACCGCCTCAACGGCGTGCGGGTGAACGTGCGCGGCGACAACCTGCAGGGCGCCAACTACGACCGGATCGACAACGGTGGCAAGGGCGACGCGTTCGACACGCTGCCGGGCTTCCTCCCGCCGTCGGCCGGCAACGGAGGCTGGCCGCAGGCGGTCGACAACTACCTGCGCCTCAACTTCAACGTCGTCCGCATCCACCAGGAGCCGGCCAGTCCGTACATGCTCGACGTGGCCGACGAGCTCGGTCTGATGATCATCGACGAGACCGCGATCCGCGGTGCCGGCAACGCCCAGGACTTCAACGCGGGCCGCGCCAACATGGTGGCCCACGCCCGTGCGCTGACTTTGCGCGACCGCAACCACCCGTCGATCATCCGCTGGAGCCAGGTCAACGAGCCGAACCTCTCCGACTCCGACTCCGAGCAGTTCCAGAAGGACCTGTACGCGGCCGTGAACGGCGCTGACGGCACCAGGCCGATCATCACCGAGCTGGCCCCCGGCGGGGCGCCCAACCGGTATCCCGGCATGACGCAGGCCAACTACAACCTCATCCCGCACTACCTCGACGGCACCGGCCGCTACGGCGAACAGACCTGGTCCGTGGCGGGCCGGCCGGACGGCGAGGGCGAGTACATCTGGCCGGCGTGCAGCAGCAAGCAGGGCTTCACGTGGTTCGGCACCGCGACCGCCGCCAAGCGCGGCAAGGACACCAGTGACCTGCGGCCCTACACCCTGCTGTCCGCCTGGGCGAGCGTCATCCCCGGCGTGCGGACCACGGACTTCACCCCGGAGGAGGGCGGGCGCCCCGTCTACGGCGCGGACAACCTGCCGGACCCGTGGAGCAACGCCCAGATCCAGCGGGTCCAGGCCGGGTTCAACCCGATCGCCGCGATCGACCTGCCCTACTGGTCGGCCTCCGGTGTGTCCGACGCGAGCGGCGGCTTCCCGCTGGCGTCGGCGGTTCCCGGTTTCGCCGGCAACACCAGGGTCGACCGCACGATCACCGTCTTCAACGACGACCTCACCGGTACCGCCGTGGACTTCGCCTGGAGCGCCCGGCTGGACAGCCCCACCGGTGCGGTGATCGCCTCGGGCAGCACGACCCTCACCGTCCCGCTGGGTTCGCGCGTGCAGCAGCCGGTGTCCTTCACGACTCCCGCGAGCGGCTCGCGGGTGTACCTCGTCCTGTCCACCGGCAAGTCCGGCGTCACCACGTTCACCGACACCGCCGAGTACTTCACCCTGGGCGGCGGACAGGGGCCCACCCCCGGCAAGTACCGCATCGTCAACCGCAACAGCGGCAAGCCGCTGGCCATCGCCGGCAACTCCACCGCCGACGGTGCCAAGGCCGTGCAGCAGAGCGGGAACGCGACCTGGACCGTCAGCGCCGCGCAGAACGGATCCTTCACCCTGCGCTACGACGCGACGGGCAAGGTGCTCGACGTCAACGGTTCGTCGTCCACCACGGGCCTGCAGCTGCAGCAGTGGACCGCGAACGGGGGCACCAACCAGCAGTGGTTCCTGCGATCGGCGGCCGGTGGGTTCTTCACGATCGTCAACGTCGGCAACGGTCTCGTGGCGGACGTGTACGGGCAGTCCACGAGCGACGGAGCCCAGGTCGTGCAATGGTCCGCCAACGGCGGTGTCAACCAGCAATGGCAACTCCTGCCGCAGAACTGAACGAAAACCGCACGGGGAAAGAGGAAGGCGCATGGCACGAGTACTGATGCTGGCGGGGGACGCCGCGGAGGAGCTCGATTCGATGTACCCGTTGTTCCGGCTGCGGGAGGACGACCACGAGGTGGTCGTGGCCGCGCCCACGACACGGCCGGTGCAGCTGGTGGTGCACGACTTCGAACCGGGATGTGACGCCTACACGGAGAAGCCGGGTCGTCGGCTGCCCGTGGACCTGGCGTTCGCGGACGTGCGCCCGGAGGAGTACCAGGCGCTGGTGATTCCGGGTGGCCGGGCACCGGAGTACATCCGCACGGACCCGGACGTCGCCCGCATCGTCGCGTACTTCTTCGCTCACGAGCTCCCGGTCGGCACGATCTGCCACGGCCCGCAGGTCCCGGCCGCACTGGGACTTCTGCGCGGACGAACGACCGCCGCGTACCCGCCGCTGAAGGTCGACGTGGAGCAGGCCGGCGCCACCTTCGCCGACGGGCCGGACGTCGTGGACGGCGCGATGGTGTCCTGCCGGGGCTGGCCCGACCTGCCCCAGTGGTCGCGTGCGTTCCTCCGGGTGCTGGCGAAAGCGGGTGTTCCTGCCGAATGATCATCCACAATGGACGTTCGCACCAGCTCCGGTCGGGCGGGCTGCGTCGACTGCCGGGTCAAGGGGCCAATTTGGCTGATATGTGACACCGTCACGACCTTGCCGTGTGAAAAGCGGCTCGTTAGTTTGACTGTGCGGAAGGCTGAATTCCCTGCTGTCGCAGCGGTTCTCGGCGCTCGGAGGACTCAATGGTGAGCTCGCCCAGGCGTGATCGTGCCCTGGTTCGCCCGTGGACAGGAGTGTGTCTCGGCACATTTTGTCCACAATGGACTTCGCTGTGCCGCGACCGGATCCGCCACACCGGCTCATCGGGGCGCCCGAGGCACTGGAGTTCATTCGCTGCAACGCTTTCGGCTCACCGTCGACGGCGTTCAGCTCGGGCGGCGAAGAGGCCGGCCGGGGTCGGCTGACGAGAGGAGACGGTCGTGGCCGAACGAATCGGCTTGTGGTTGAACGGTGCCAGGGGATCGGTGGCGACCACCGCCGTGAGCGGGTTGCTCGCGTTGCGCGCGGGTCTGGTGCCGCCGGTCGGCTGCGTCACCGAGCTGCTGGACGCGGACCTGGCACCGTGGGGCGCGTTCGTGGTCGGCGGGCACGACATCGTGACCACGCCGCTGGCGAAGCGGGTCGAGTCCCTGGTGCGCGACGGCGTGCTGCCGTACGACGTGACGGGAGGCATCGCGAGCGGGCTGGACACCGCGGACGCGGAGATCCGGCCCGGTTACGACCCGGCGGCGTCGTCCGGAAGCCAGGCCGACGCCGCCCGGCGGCTGGCTGAGGACATCGCCGACTTCCGCGCCCGGCACGAGCTGGCCCGCGTCGTGGTGGTGAACGTGGCGTCGACCGAGCCACCCGTGCGGGTCGAGCACGACTCGCTCGCCGCGCTGGAGGAAGCGCTCGCCGTGCCGGGAAACGTCGTGCTGCCGCCGAGCTCTCTCGTCGCCTACGCCGCTTTCCAGGCGGGGTGCTCCTTCGTGGACTTCACACCGTCCACCGGGGTCGCGGTGCCGGCGCTGGCCGAGCTGGCGGTGTCGAAGGGACTGCCCTACGCGGGAAGGGACGGCAAGACGGGGGAGACGCTGGTGCGGGCGGCGCTCGCACCGATGTTCACCTCGCGAGCGCTGCGCGTGCTGTCCTGGACGGGCACGAACCTGCTCGGCGGTGGTGACGGGGCCACGCTGGAGGACCCGGCGCACGCGGACAGCAAGCTGGCGTCCAAGACCAGGGGGCTGGCGGCGTTGCTCGGTGAGGACGTGACCGCGCCCCTGCACATCGACCACGTTCCCGATCTCGGCGAACGCAAGACGGCGTGGGATCACGTGTCGTTCGAAGGGTTTCTCGGCGCGCGGATGTCACTGCAACTGACCTGGAGCGGCCTGGACTCGTCCCTGGCCGCCCCGCTGGTGCTCGACCTCGCCCGCCTGATGGCCGCCGCCCACGCGGCGGGCCGGACCGGTGCCCAGGGCGCGCTCGCGTTCTTCTTCAAGGACCCGCTGGGCAGCGACGAGCACCGGCTCGCGGAACAGGCCCGCGAACTGCACGAGTGGGCCCGGAACCTCTGACACATCGATCGATCGACCAGGTTGGACTCCGCTGCGCAACCCTTTCCCTGCAAAGGAGCAGGCGTGAACACCACCACGAGAAAGTGGCGCGGCCGCCGCCGAGCGGTCCTGTCTCTGCTCACGGCCCTGTTGTCCGTCCTCGCCTTCACGGTGCCGGCGGGGGCGGCGGACGAGTCCATCGCCGTCGACTTCTCCACAGGCGCCGGCGCTCCGACCTACCGGGCGTCGGGCTGGATCTACGGCATGACCGAGAACGCGTCCGGGCCCGCGGACAACTTCTACCGCGACGTGAAGTTCCGGTACATGCGCGCGGGCGGTGCCCAGCTGGACAGTCCCGGCGGCTGGGTCTCCGGGAAGTACGACCGGCGGTGGAACTCGACGCGCGCGCAGCTGTTGCGCACCCGTGCGCTGGGCGGCGAGTTCGTGTTGCTGCCGCACGACCTGTGGGGCGCCGACGGGTTCGGGATCTCCCGTTTCCCCGGTGACAACGGCAACTGGACCGACTACGACAACTTCCTCACCCGCCTGATCGGCGACGTGCGGGCCACCGGTGTCCCCGTCCAGTGGGACATCTGGAACGAGCCCAACATCACGATCTTCTGGAACCGCCCGCAGTCCCAGTACTTCGAGCTGTGGCGCCGCACGTACCAGCGCATCCGGGCGGAGTTCCCGAACCAGCTGATCGTCGGGCCGAGTTGCGCGTGCACGCCGTCCACCGGCGGCTGGTGGCCGCAGTACCTGGACTTCGTGCGCTCCACCAACACCGTGCCCGACATCATCAGCTGGCACTCGTTGCCCGGCGACCCCGTGTCGAACGTGCAGGTGGCGAACCAGACGCTCGACTCGCGCGGTATCCCGCACCCGAGGCCGTACCAGATCAACGAGTACGGCGCGTCGAACGAGCAGAACCCCGGCGACGGCTCGTGGTACATCTCACGGCTGGAACGGGCGGGCGCGGACGGCCTGCGCGCCAACTGGGCCAGCGGCGGCAACCTGCACAACGACCTCGGCAACCTGCTCGTGCACAACTCGGCGGGGCAGCACCAGCCGAAGGGGGAGTGGTGGGTCTACCGCTTCTACGGCTCGCAGACCGGCCAGATCTCCACGGTCACGCCGAGCCAGAACTACGACGGGTTCGCGACGAAGGCACCGGGTGAAGCCAAGATCCTGGTCGGCGGCGGTCGCACGACGGGCAACATCGCGGTCAACCTGCGGCGCCTGGACGCCACCGAGGGCATCGTGAAGAACAACCAGGTGCGCGTGCTCGCAGAGCGCATCCCGTACAACAACGGCGGAGCCGTCTCAGGGCCCGTGACCGCTGTGGACACGGTCGTGACGCTGAACAACAACGGCACCACGGTGAACCTGCCGCACTCGAACGTCGACGAGTCCTTCACCATCACGGTCCTGCCGCCGTCTGGCACTCCCGGTGGGGCGTTCCAGTCCACCGCGGTCGCCCAGCACTCGCAGCACTGCCTGACCAACCCCGGCCGCAGCACCGCCGACGGCACCCGGCAGCAGCAGGTCACCTGCGGCACCGCTGACGAGCAGCGGTGGAACTTCAACCCGGTGGCGGGAGCGGCCGACACCTTCACCGTCACCAACCAGCAGTCGGGCAAGTGTCTGGACGTCAACGGAGTGTCCACAGCGGACGGTGCCGCGGTCATCCAGTGGAACTGCAACGGCGGGACCAACCAGCAGTTCACCCTGCGGAAGGTCACCTACGCGGGCAGTGCTCCCACCGACTTCCAGCTCGTCGCCCGGCACAGCGGCAAGTGCGTCGCGGTCGTGGACGCCTCCACCGCGTCGGGTGCCCTGCTCGACCAGCGGACCTGCAACCCCGTGAACCAGGGCAGCCCGCTCAACCAGACCTGGCGCCTGCCCGGCCGCCAGACCACCTAGCACCACCTCGGCCCGCACTCCCGGCAACGGGAGGCGGGCCGATTTCCGCCCCCTTCTGGGAGCGCTCCCGGAAAGGGGCGGAGCGGCAGACACCTTCAACGAAGAAGGACGATCATGGCCTCGTACCTCCACCCTCCGGCGCCGCCGCCGGGCTCTCGCGCGTTCCGCGGTCTCCTCGCTCGTCTCGGCCGGCGCCGTGACGCTCGCACCGGGTCCCTCTCCGACGGGTCCGCTCACCCGGACCTGCTCGACGTGCCGAATCCCCGGCCGTCCACCGCGAACCCAGCACCAGCGCGCCACCGAGACCGAAGGTGTTACCTGCCATGAGAAACCGACTCACCGCGGCGCTCTCCGCCGCGCTCCTGACCGTCGCCACAGCCGTGGCGGTCACGGCCACCACCGCACCACCGGCCGCCGCGCACACCGTCAACCCGGCCGACTTCCAGCAGGTCGAACTGGCCAAGGGCGTCGCCGAGATGGGCGAGCCGATGTCGATGACCGTGCTGCCGGACCGCTCGGTGCTGCACACCTCCCGCAACGGCACGCTGCGCCGCACCACCGCGGCCGGTGCCACGAACGTGATAGCGAACATCCCCGTCTACACCCACGACGAGGAAGGGCTGCAGGGTGTCGCGGCGGACCCCGGCTTCGCCACCAACCGCTACATCTACCTCTACTACGCGCCGCCGCTGTCAACACCGGGCGGTGACGCGCCGGCCAACGGCACCGACTTCTCCGCGTGGAACGGGGTCAACCGGTTGTCCCGGTTCACCCTCAACGCGGACTTCACGGTCAACATGGCGAGCCAGGTGACCGTGCTGGACGTGGCGACCAACCGCGGGATGTGCTGCCACGTCGGCGGCGACATCGACTTCGACGCGGCGGGAAACCTCTACCTGTCCACGGGTGACGACAGCAACCCGTTCGACTCCAGCGGGTACAGCCCGATCGACGAGCGCTCCGGCCGCAACCCGGTCTACGACGCGCAGCGCAGCGCGGCCAACACCAACGACCTGCGCGGCAAGGTCCTGCGGATCAAGGTGAACGCCGACGGGTCCTACTCGATCCCGGCCGGCAACCTGTTCCCGCCCGGCACGGCCAAGACGCGGCCGGAGATCTACGCGATGGGCCTGCGCAACCCGTTCCGGTTCAACGTGGACAAGGCCACCGGCACGATCTACCTCGGTGACTACGGACCGGACGCGGGTTCGACCGACCCCAACCGCGGCCCGGCCGGCCAGGTGGAGTTCAACCGGATCACTTCGGCGGGCAACTACGGCTGGCCGTACTGCACCGGCACGAACACCACCAATGAGACCTATGTGCGCTACACGTTCCCGTCCGGTCCTTCCGGCGCCAGGTTCGACTGCGCCGCACCGGTCAACAGTTCGCGGAACAACACCGGTCTGACGAACCTGCCCGCCGCACGCGCCGCGTGGATCAAGTACGACAACTGCTCTTTCTCCGCGTTCGGCTGCGGGTCCGAGTCCCCGATGGCCGCGCCGGTCTACCGGTACGACGCGAACAACCCGTCGACGGTCAAGTTCCCCGCTTCGCTGGACGGTCACGTGTTCGCGACCGAGTTCGGCCGGCGCTGGATCAAGACCATCGACGTCAACCCCGACGGTTCGCCCGGACAGGTCGGTGACTTCCCCTGGCGCGGCACCCAGGTCATGGACGCCGCCTTCGGCCCGGACGGCGCGCTCTACGTGCTGGACTACGGCACCGGCTGGGGCAACGGTGACGCGAGCTCCGCGCTCTACCGCATCGAGTACATCGGGCAGGCGGGCAACCGCGCGCCGACGGCCCGTGCGGCCGCCAACCGCCTGTCCGGCGCGGCACCTCTGGCCGTGGACTTCTCGTCGGCCGGCTCCTCCGACCCGGAGAACGGCGCGCTGACCTACGAGTGGAACTTCGGCGACGGCGGCACGTCCACTGCGGCCAACCCGAGCCACACCTTCACCGCCAACGGCCAGTACACCGTCACGCTCACGGTGAAGGACCCCGCCGGGCTCACCGGCAGCACCAACGTGATCATCACCGTCGGCAACACCGCGCCCGTGGTCACGTTGAACACCCCGGTCAACGGAAGCCTGTTCAGCTTCGGCGACAGCGTCCCCTACACGATCACGGTGTCCGACGCGGAGGACGGGACGATCGACTGCTCGAAGGTGACGTTGTCCTACCTCCTCGGCCACGACAGCCACTCCCACAAGATCACCTCACGCACCGGCTGTTCGGGCACGATCCAGATTCCGGTGGACGGTGAGCACGACACGGCGGCGAACATCTACGCCGTCTTCGACGCCGAGTACACCGACAACGGCGCGAACGGCGTGCCGCCCGCGACCACCCACGCCCAGAACGTGCTCCAGCCCCGGCACCGCCAGGCCGAGCACTACACGACGCAGTCGGGCACCGGCCTGTTCGACAAGACGCCGGCCGAGGGCGGCCGCACCGTCGGCGACATCCACAACGGCGACTGGATCGCGTTCGACAACTACAACCTCACCGGCGCGAACAGGTTCACCACGCGGGTGTCCTCCGCGGGAGCGGGCGGCACGATCACGGTGCGCACCGGCTCCCAGACCGGTCCGGCGGTGGCCACGCTGACCGTGCCGGTGACCGGCGGCTGGGACACGTTCCGGGAGGTCTCCACCGCGCTGACGAACGTGCCCACGACCACCGGCAGGTTGTACCTGACGTTCGCCGGCAGCGGCACCGGTTACCTGTTCGACGTGGACGCCTTCACGTTCGACACGTCCTCGGGTGGCGGCGGCCGCACCGGGCCGATCACCGGGGCGGCGTCCGGCAAGTGCGCCGACGTCACCGGCAGCAGCAGCGCCGACGGCACGCGGATCCAGCTGTACACCTGCAACAGCGGCGCGAACCAGCAGTGGACGGTCGACGGGACCACGTTGCGGGCGTTGGGCAAGTGCATGGACGTCGCGAACGGCGGCACCGCCGACGGTGGCGCCGTGCAGCTCGGGACCTGCAACGGTGCCACGAGCCAGAACTGGTCCGCCGGAGCCAACGGTTCCGTGGTCAACACCAAGTCCGGCAAGTGCCTCGACGCCAACGGCGCCGGCACCGCCAACGGCACGGTGCTGATCATCTGGAGCTGCCACGGCGGCACGAACCAGCGCTGGACGTTGCCATGACTCCGCCGCGTGCTTCGAACCCAAGGAGGATGAGATGACCTACCAGGCTTGGCGACGGGCGCTCGGCGTGGCCGCCGCGGCGCTCGTCGTGGGCGGGGTCGCACCCGCGCCACCGGCGGCGGCCGCGGACGCACCTTACGACGTGCTGGTGTTCTCCAAGACCGCGGGCTTCCGGCACGACTCGATCCCCAACGGCATCCAGATGATCCGCGAGCTGGGCGCGGCCAACAACTTCACGGTGACCGCCACCGAGGACGCGGCGCAGTTCACGACCGCGAACCTCGCGCAGTACGAGGCCGTGGTGTTCCTCAGCACCACGGGGGACGTGCTGAACGCCACCCAGCAGAGCGCCTTCGAGTCCTACGTCCGCGGCGGCGGCGGTTACGTGGGGATCCACTCGGCTGCGGAC
The DNA here is from genome assembly GCF_000974445.1 of Lentzea aerocolonigenes. Taxonomy (GTDB): domain Bacteria; phylum Actinomycetota; class Actinomycetes; order Mycobacteriales; family Pseudonocardiaceae; genus Lentzea; species Lentzea aerocolonigenes. The sequence goes on along the minus strand of NZ_BBOJ01000025.1, from coordinate 11,832 downwards.
ACCGAGTACGACTGGCCGTTCTACGGCGAGCTGGTGGGTGCGTACTTCGCGTCGCACCCGGCCATCCAGCAGGCGACGGTCCGGACGGAGAACCGTGCGCACGCGGCGACCGCGCACCTCTCCCCGGCCTGGGTCCGCACCGACGAGTTGTACAACTACCGCGCCAACCCGCGTGCCAACGTCCGTGTGCTGTCCACTTTGGACGAGTCCACGTACTCAGGTGGGTCGATGGGGGCCGACCACCCGATCACGTGGTGCAAGCCCATGGCCGGTGGACGCTCCTTCTACACGGGCCTCGGCCACACGAAGGAGAGCTACACCGAACCGGCCTTCCGCACGATGGTCCTCGGCGGCATCAGGTACGCGGCGAACAGGACCAAGGCCGACTGCCGTCCGGAGACCGGCTACACGACCCTCTACAACGGGTCGACGACCGGGTGGACGCAGGCAGGCCCCGGCGGCTTCACCAACAGCGACGCCACGCTCACGTCGTTCGACGGCCTGGGCATGCTGTGGTACAGCGCCAAGGAGTTCCGGTCGTACTCCCTCAAGCTCGACTGGCGGATGCCGGGAGATGACAACTCAGGTGTGGTGCTCGGGTTCCCGGCGGGCAGCACCCCGGACTCGGCTCTCGCCAACGGGTACGAGGTCCAGATCGACGCGACGGACACCGCGGACAAGACCACGGGGGCGATCTACGGGGTCAAGGCCCCCGACACCGCCGCGAGGGACGCCGCGCTGAACCCGCCCGGCGAGTGGAACACCTACGAGCTGCTGGTCGAGGGCGAACGCCTCCAGGTCTTCCTGAACGGCGTGAAGATCAACGATTTCACCAACGCCGATCCGGCCAGGTCGCTCACGTCGGGGCACATCGCCCTGCAGAACCACGGGTCCGGTGACGACGTGTCGTTCCGCAACGTCCGGATCAAGGAGCTGGGCGGGACGGTTCCGCGCACGGGGCGGATCACCGGCGGCTCCGGCAAGTGCGTCGACGTCGCCGGCGGCAGCAGCGCGGACGGCACGAAGATCCAGCTGTGGACCTGCAACACCAACGCGAGTCAACAGTGGACGGTCAGCGGGAACACGTTGCGCGCCCTCAACAAGTGCATGGGCGTCGCGGGCGGCAGCACCGCCAACGGCGCGCAGGTGCAGCTGATGACGTGCAACGGCAGCGGATCGCAGAACTGGACGGCCGGGTCGAACGGCTCTCTGGTCAACCAGCAGGCGAACAAGTGCCTGGACGCCAACGGAGGCAGTTCGGCGGACGGCACCCAGCTGATCCTCTGGACCTGCCACGGCGGCACGAACCAGCGCTGGACCCTGCCATGAGCGGGCAGACCTTCCCAGGAGGTGCGGAATGAGACTCTCGGCAGTCTCCACGGCGGCGCGCACGCGGATCGCCTTGGCGGTGACCGTGCTGGCCGCGGCCACGTTGACGTGGTCCACATCGGCACCCGCGGCAGCGGCGACCACAGGACCGTGTGACATCTACGCCAGCGGCGGCACGCCCTGCATCGCGGCGCACAGCACGACGCGTGCGCTTTACGGCGCCTACAACGGAAATCTCTACCAAGTCAGGCGTTCGTCGGACAACACCAGCAAGGACATCGGGCTGCTCGCCGCCGGCGGCAACGCCAACGCGGCGACACAGGACGCGTTCTGCGCCGGCACGTCGTGCGTCGTCACGGTGGTCTACGACCAGTCCGGCCGGGGCAACGACCTGTGGTACCAGGGTTCGAGCGTGGTGCCGGGCTCGCCGCAGAGCAGGCCCGCGAGCGCGACCTCCGAGTCGTTGGTGATGGGCGCCGACAAGAGCAAGGCGTACTCGCTCTACATCAACCCCGGCAACAGCTACTGGCGGGACGGTCACCTGACGGGCGTGCCCACCGGCAGTGCGCCGGAGGGCATGTACATGGTGACCAGCGGTACGCACGTGAACGGCGGTTGCTGTTTCGACTACGGCAACAGCGAGACGACCCGCAAAGCCGATGCGGCCGGTGCGATGGACGCGATCAACTTCAGCACGCAGTGCTGGTTCGGCGGCTGCCAGGGCCGCGGTCCGTGGGTCCAGGCGGATCTCGAGTGGGGCCTGTTCCCCGGCGGGAGCCAGCAGTGGAACCCGAACCAGCGCGCCTTCACGGACAAGTTCGTCACGGCGATCCTGAAGAACAACGGGACCTCGCGGTTCGCGCTCAAGGGCGGCAACGCCCAGGCGGGCGACCTCACCACGTTGTACGACGGCTCGCTGCCGAACGGCTACAGCCCGATGCGCAAGCAGGGCGCCATCATCCTGGGCAGCGGTGGTGACTGCTGCAAGCCCGACGGCGGCGCCAACCTCAGCGCGGGAACCTTCTACGAGGGTGCGATGGTCGCGGGCTACCCGTCCGACGCGACCGAGAACGCGGTGCAGGCCAACATCATCGCTGCCGGGTACGGCGGTGGTGGTGGCAATCCGAACCCGAATCCGCCGGCCGGTGCGGTGCGCGCGGTGGGCGCGGGCAAGTGCCTGGAGGCGCCGAACGGCACCGCGGGCACGCAGACCCGGATCTGGGACTGCTCGGGCAGCACCGGCCAGAAGTGGGCCCGGTCCGCGTCGGGTCAGCTCACGGTGTTCGACGGCACTGCGCAGCGGTGTCTCGACGCGTACGGCCAAGGGACCACCGCGGGCACCAGGGTGGCGATCTGGACGTGCAACGGCCAGGCCAACCAGCAGTGGAACGTCAACGCCAACGGCACGATCACCGGCGCGCAGTCCGGTCTGTGCGTCGACGTGTCCGGCGCGTCCACGGCCAACGGCGCGCTCGTCCAGCTGTGGACGTGCAACGGCCAGTCCAACCAGCAGTGGAGCTTGACCTGATCCGCGGTCGTGAGTGCTTTCCGCCGCTGCGGCGCCGGAAAGCACTCACGACCATTCCCGTCACTGACAAAGGAGTCGTGTGATGCGCATGCCAGAGCCGAGGATCCACGACACCAGCCCGGCCGTGTGCTGGAGGGACGGCTTCCGCACAGCCAACGGTGAATGCGGTGCCGTGCTGTACGGCGAGCCCGCGATGGAGAAGGTGGTCTTCGAGGCCGGCCGGTCCTGTCACCCCGCCTACGAGTTCCGGATCTCCAGTCCCGGCATGACCGCCGTCGGCGGCTACGGCCGGATCACCGACTCCCGCACCGGCGAGGTCACCTCGACCTGGACCGACGGGCACGGCACGTGGGCCCGCCGGGCCTTCGCGTCCAGAGCCGACCAGGTGATCGCCCACGAGCTGCTGCCGGCGCCCGGCCGGACGGTCGACACCACGCTGAGCGTCGACACCGCCCTCGACGGACTGCTCGGCAGTACGCGCTGCACGACCAGGGCCACCGTCAGCAACGGCTCGGGCTACCTCAGCCTGCGGGGCGTCGGCCGGTCGGGTCGCGGTGTCTCCGGCTACGAGGGCATCACCAGGGTGGTGGCGTTCGGTGGCAGCGTCCTCGCGAGCGGGGCCACCCTCGTCGTCATCGGGGCGGCCAGGCTGCTCCTGCTCACCAAACTCGACAGGTGCGAGTCGTCCCCGACCGGCTGGATCTTCCCCGCGCTGCGCACGGCACTGTCCGGGCTCGAGAGCGACTACGCCACCCTGTTCGCGCGGCACACGGCCGCCACACCGGCCTGACCCGGGTTCGGTGACGATCACACGCAAGCCCGACGTTGAGCCCGGTTCTTTCGTTGCCGGTGTGACAATTGCCCGATGGAGAGCACCCATGGCATCGATTCCGGTTCCCCGAGCGCCGTGCTGCGCCTGTTGATGGACGGCAGGCCGCGCACCCGAGCGGAGATCGTGGCCGCGACCGGCCTCGTCCGGTCCACGGTGCGGTTGCGGCTCGACGTGCTCCTGGCTGCTGGGCTGGTGACCGGAGGTGGCATTGAGGAGTCCACCGGCGGGCGCCCCGCGAGCCGGTTCGTGTTCAACCCCGGCGCGCAGCTGGTGCTGGCGGCCGAGGTGGGGGCCACCCACGCGACCGTCGCGGTCTCCGACCTCGGGTGCCGGTTGCTCGCGGTCGAACAGGTAGGTCTCGACATCGCGGACGGTCCGGAGGCGATCCTCGAGCTCCTGGTCGCGACCTGGCGCGAGCTGCTGCGCGGGGTGGACACCGCGGAGATCGCCGGCGTGGGCATCGGCCTGCCCGGCCCGGTCGAGCACTCCACCGGCCGCCCGAACAACCCGCCGATCATGCCGGGCTGGGACGGGTTCGACGTGCCCGCGGCCATCGCGGCGGAGTTCGACGTGCCGGTGCTGGTCGACAACGAGGTCAACCTGATGGCGTTGGGCGAGCACACCGCCTCGCACCCGGACGTGCTGCACATGATCGTGATCAAGGCGGCGACCGGCGTCGGTGCCGGGCTGATCAGCAACGGCGTGCTCCACCGCGGCGCGGCCGGCGCGGCGGGCGACCTCGGGCACATCAGGGTGCCCGACGGTGAGGACGCGCTGTGCCGCTGTGGCAACACCGGGTGCCTGGAGGCGGTCGCCGGTGGTCCGGCGCTCGCGGCGAAGCTGAGGGAACTGGGACTCCCCGCGCACTCGACGGCCGACGTGGTGCACCTGGTCCGGTCCGGCAACCTCGAGGCGGGCCGGGTGGTGCGGCAGGCGGGCAGGGACATCGGCGAGGTGCTCGCCGGGTGCGTGAGCATGTTCAACCCGTCCCTGGTGGTCATCGGCGGGCTGGTGGCGGAGGCGGGGGAGATGCTGCTGGCGGGGGTGCGCGAGTCGATCTACCGGCGCTCCCTGCCACTGGCCACGGAGAACCTGAGGATCGTCGCGTCGACCGCGGGTGCGACCGCCGGCGTGCTGGGCGCCGCGGCAATGGTCGTGCAGCACGTGCTGTCGCCGGAGGTGCTGGACGCCCGGCTGGGCGCGGTCGTCTCCGCGATCTCCGCCGGACAGGCCTGAACTACTTTTGGCATAGATCAGCCATAATTTAGTCCGGTTGCGTCGGACTTTTGCATTGACCCTGCCATATGGTCGGGCTTACGTTCACCTGCATGTGGGACATCGGCGTCAACACATGGGTTTGGACGTCACCGCTCACCGATGACGGGTTGGCCGCGCTCGCGCCACGGGTTCGCGAGTGGGGGTTCGACGTCATCGAACTGCCGGTGGAGCAGCCGGGCGACTGGGACCCGCGCCGCGCCGCGGACCTGCTGGCCGAGCTGAACCTCGGAGCGACCGTCTGCCTCGTCATGCCGCCCGGCCGTGAGCTGGTCGCCGCGGACACGGTCGCGGAGACCCAGGACTACCTGCGGCACGTCGTCGACGTCGCGGCGATCGTCGGCAGCCCGGTCGCGGCTGGCCCCGCGTACAGCTCGGTCGGCCGCACCTGGCGCATCGACGACCGGCCGCGGGTGTACCGCGAGCTGCGCGCGAACCTCCGCCCCGTCGTCGAGTACGCGGCGCAGCGCGGTGTCCGCATCGCCGTGGAGCCGCTGAACCGGTACGAGACGAGCCTGCTGAACACCGTGGACCAAGCGCTCGAGGCGCTGGACGGGCTCCCTGCCGAGGGATGCGGCCTGGCGCTCGACACCTACCACCTCAACATCGAGGAAGCGGCGCCGGTGAAGGCGGTTCTCGCCGCCGGCGCGCGCATCGCACACGTTCAGGTGTGCGCCAACGACCGCGGTACGCCGGGTCGCGATCACCAGGACTGGCCCGCCTTGCTGGGCGCCCTGGGCGATGCCGGCTACCGCGGTCCCTTGTGCATCGAGTCGTTCACCCCGGACAACGCCGCCATCGCGACGGCCGCCTCGATCTGGCGGCCGCTGGCCGACTCCCCGGACGCCCTCGCCGTCGAAGGCCTGGCCTTCCTGCACGCTGCCGCCGCCGCTCTCACCCGTTAGCCGACCGCGTCACCACCCCCGGAGGAGTGGCAATGCAAGACAGACTCAAGCGACTACTGGCGGCGTTGGCCGGTGCTCTGGTGGTGATGGGGCTCGTCACGCCGATCACCCCGGCACAGGCCCACGGCCTGCACGTCCTGCTGTTCACCAAGACCGCCGCCGGGGCGTACCGGCACGACTCCATCCCGGCGGGCATCACGATGATGGAGCAGCTGGCCGCCCAGCGCGGCTGGGAGATGACCAAGACCGAGGACGCGTCGGTCTTCAACGACACCACGCTCGCCACGTTCAGCGTGGTCGTGATGCTGCAGACGTCGGGCATGGTGTGGGACACCGCCGCGCAGCGCACCGCGATGCAGAACTACGTGCGCAGGGGCGGCGGCGTGGTGGCGATCCACAACGCCACGGACATGAACATCGAGCAGCAGTTCCCGTGGTGGGACCAGATGCTCGGCATGACCATGACCCAGCACTCGTCGATCGTGTCCGGCACCGCCAAGGTCGCCGACCGCAAGCACCCGTCCGGGGCCGGTCTTCCGGACCGGTGGACGCGCACCGAGGAGTGGTACAACTTCAACCGCTCCGCGCGCGGTGACGTGCACGTGCTGGTCACGGCGGACGAGTCGACCTACGACGCGGGCCCGCAGAAGATGGGCGTCGACCACCCGATCTCGTGGTGCCGCAACTTCGAGGGCGGCCGGGTGTGGGCGACCGGCATGGGCCACAACGCCTCGAGCTACTCGGAACCCCTGTTCCGCCAGCACATCACCGGTGGCGTGGAGACCGCGGGCGGCATCGTGGGCGCGGACTGCGGTCCCACGGTGTGGAGCAGCTTCCAGAAGGTGCAGCTCGACAACTCCACCATCGCGCCGAGCACGCTCGACGTCGCTCCCGACGGCCGGGTGTTCTTCAACGAGTACGGCGGCAACCTGAAGATCTACAAGCCGGACACCAGGACGACGGTCGTCGCGGGCACGCTCAGCGTCTACGGCCAGGGGCAGAACTCGGAGGACGGCCTGGTCGGCATGGCGCTCGACCCGGCGTTCGCCACCAACAAATGGGTCTACCTGAACTACTCGCCGGCGGGGAGCCAGGAGATCGCCAGGATCTCGCGCTTCACCATGAACGGCGACAGGATGGACATGGCCAGCGAGAAGGTCCTGCTCACCCTGCCCGCGTCGCGCAAGGAGGAGCCGGGCCACACCGGCGGCCAGCTGAACTTCGGGCCGAACGGCAACCTCTACATCAGCGTCGGCGACGACACCAACCCCAACGGTGACTCGGGCGGCTACGCGCCGATCGACGAACGTCCCGGTCGCTCGCTGTACGACGCGCAGGGCACCGCGGCCAACACCAACGACCTGCGCGGCAAGATCCTGCGCATCCACCCCGAGGCCGACGGCACCTACACCGTGCCCTCGGGCAACATGTTCGCGCCCGGCACGGCCAAGACGCGGCCCGAGATCTACGCGATGGGCTTCCGCAACGTGTTCCGGTTCAGCGTGCACCCGACCACCGGCGTGATCTACGCGGCCGACTACGGCCCGGACGCGGGCGGCGACAACGCGAACCGCGGCCCGGCCGGGCTCGTCGAGTGGAACGTGATCAAGTCGCCGGGCAACTACGGCTGGCCGTACTGCGTGGCGAACAACATCGCCTACAACGACTGGAACTTCGCCAACGGCACGTCCGGCCCGAAGTTCAACTGCGCCTCGCCGGTCAACAACTCGCCCAACAACACCGGCCTGACGACTCTGCCCGCGTCGCGGGCCGCGGACCTCTGGTACGGCAACGGCGCGAACGGCAACGCCTTCCCGGAGATGGGCCCGAGCAGCGGCGGCGAGGCGCCGATGGCGTTCCCCGCCTACCAGTACAACGCGGGCAACCCGTCGAGCACGAAGTTCCCCGCCTACTTCGACCAGACCCCGTTCTTCGGCGAGTGGTCCCGCAACCGCATGTGGGAGTTCCGGATGGACTCGTCCGGGAACCTGCTGAAGGTCAACAACTTCCTGTCCAACATGTCGTTCGCCTCGCCGATGGACGCGAAGTTCGGTCCCGACGGGTCGATGTACCTGCTGACCTGGGGAACGGGCTGGGACGACAACAAACCGTTGCCCGGCGCCGGGTTGTGGCGCATCGACTACACGACCACCGGTGAACGGCTACCCGTGGCGCAGGCCTCCGCCAGTCCGCTGACCGGTCCGTCGCCGTTGACGGTGCGCTTCTCCAGCGCCGGTTCCAACGACCCGGGTGGTCTGCCGCTGACCTACCGGTGGACGTTCGGCGACGGCGCCACGTCCACGGAGCAGAACCCCACGCACGTCTACACCGGCAGCGGGAAGTTCACCGCCCAGCTCACCGTCACCAACTCGGCCGGCAAGATCGGCACCGCGAACGTGACCATCAGCGTGGGCAACACCGAGCCGGTGGTGAAGTTCACCGGTCCCGTCGACGGCGGGATGATCAACTTCGGTGACCCCGTCCCGTACACGCTGTCCGTGACCGACCTGGAGGACGGCACGATCGACTGCGGCAAGGTGAGCGTCCAGTCGAACATGGGCCACGACTCGCACAAGCACCCGATCGGCTCGCCGATGACCGGCTGTTCGGGCGCGCTCCAGACCACGATCGACTCCGGGCACCAAGGTCTCAACGTGCACGTCATCGGCTCGGCCGAGTACACCGACAACGGTGCGAACGGCGTGCCGCCCCTGACCGGCAGTGCCCAGGTCGTGTTGCAGCCCAAGCAGAAGCAGGCCGAGTTCTTCAACGACTCGTCCGGCGTGACGATCGTGTCTCAGGCGGGCGCCGAGTCCGGTGCCAGGGTCGGTGACATCAGCAACAACGACTGGATCTCGTTCAAACCGGTCAACTTCACCGGCATCAACCAGGTGTCGTTCCGGGTGTCATCGCCGACAGGCGGCGGAGGGACGATCGAACTGCGCGCCGGTTCGCCGACGGGTCAGCTCATCGCCTCGTCGCCGGTCACCAGCACCGGTGGCGCGGACACCTACGCCAGCACGCCCGCGGTGAACGTGACCGCGCCGGCCGGCACCGTCGAGCTGTTCGCGGTGTTCAAGACGTCGTCGTCGACCAGCTTCGACCTCGACTCGATCACCTACGTCGGACCGGGCGCGGGACAGCCGGGTGGTGGCGGTGCGAAGGAGATCGTCGGCGGCGGCGGCAAGTGCGTCGACGTCAACGGAGCCAGCTCCACCGACGGTGCCAAGGTCCAGCTGTGGACCTGCAACGGCGGCAACAACCAGAAGTGGACGCAGAACGGCACCACGCTGCGGTCGCTCGACAAGTGCCTCGACGTGACCGGCAACAGCCAGACCGACGGCGCGATCGTCAGGCTGTGGACGTGCAACGGCGCGTCCGGGCAGAACTGGACCGCGCAGTCCGACGGCTCGATCCGCAACGGCACGAAGTGCCTGGACGCCAACGGCGCAGGCACGGCGGACGGAACCCAGCTCATCATCTGGACCTGCCACGGCGGGACCAACCAGAGGTGGACCTTCCGGTAGCCGAGGAGCCGGTCAGCGGTCTTCCGGGGCCGCTGACCGGCTTCCCCGCAACGGCGTCGAGGAGCAACCATGAGCAGGACCGTTCGGTCACGTGCGACCAAGGCCGCCGTCTGGGCCACGCCGCCGCCCAGGCCGAAAGGGCGGCTGTGGGCGGGTTTCCTCACCGCCTTCCTGCTCGGGCTGGCGGTCGCGTACGTGATCACCTCGGGGAACGGGCCGGACGCGACCCAGCGGCGGATCGCGGAACTCCAACGGGAGGACGCCGCCCGCGACGCCGCGCAGCTCGGCCCGCTGACCGACCAGGCCAAGGAGATCAGGGACCAGCTGGCCCCGGTGCTCGCGGCCATGGCGCAGGCGGCTCCCGTCGACGGGTCGGCCCCGAAGTCGCCACTCACCGCGGAGGTGGTGAACGGGTGGAAGGACGTTCTCTCGGCAGCGGAGAAGTCGTACGAGCAGTCGCCTTCCGCGGGAAACGGGATCAACGTGGCGCGTTCCGGCCTGCGCACGGCTGTGCAACAGCTCGCCGCGGCGGTCAAGGGGTTCGAGACGGCACTCGGTGTGGCCGAGCCGGTCAGGAGCAGTCTCGTGGCGCTGGCGGGTGAGCAGCGCACGCTGGCACTGCGCACGTGGTCGGTGGCCGCGGTCCAGCTGGACGTGATCAACATCGACGCGGGGAGAGGGCACGTGCACGTCCAGCTCTCCACCGGCGGCGATACGGGCGCGCTCGCCCCTGACGGCGCGCCGGAGGGACGGTGATGACGGGTCACGTGGTGCTGCCGACGTCCGGCCCCGCCCGCCTCCTGACCGACGCGCGCACGCTGATCGAGCCGGTGCACCGCGCCGCGGTGGACGAGCTCGGCCCGGCGCTGCGTCGCGTCGCCGGCTACCACATCGGGTGGTGGGACGCGGACGGCAGACCTTCACCGCCGGGCGGCAAGGCGCTCAGGCCCGCTCTCACCCTCGCCTGCGCCCGCGCGTTCGCCGACGGGCCTCCGGCGCCGGACGTGATCGCGGCCGCGACGGCGGTGGAGCTGATCCACGACTTCTCGCTCCTGCACGACGACGTCATGGACGGCGACGAAACGCGGCGGCACCGTCCTGCGGCCTGGGCGCGGTTCGGGACGACGGCGGCGATCCTCACCGGGGACGTCCTGGTGGGACTCGCGCTGCGCCTGGTGCCGCCGTCCCTGGCCGGTGTGCTCGCCGACGTGCTGGTCGACCTGTGCGAAGGGCAGTCGGCCGACGTGGCGGCCGAGACCGCGGCGTCGGCCGACGTCGAGCAGTGCCTCGCCACCGCGGCGAGGAAGACCGGTGCCCTGCTGGGGGCGGCCTGCCGCCTCGGTGCTCTCGCGGCCGGAGCCGACCCCGCCGCCGCTGACCACTGCCGGTGGTTCGGGGTGCATCTCGGCGTCGCCTTCCAGCTGGTCGACGACATCCTCGGCATCTGGGGGGACCCGGAGAGGACCGGCAAGCCCGCTCACTCCGACATCAGGGCCCGCAGGAGAACCCTGCCAGTCGTGGCGGCACTGGCCGCGGACACGCCGGCGGGGCGCCTGCTCGGACGGATCTACCTCTCCGACCGCGCCGCGGACGAGACGGTCCAGCGCATCGTCGCGCTCGTCGCGGAAGCGGGCGGCCGGGCGTGGGCGGAAGCGGAGGCGGACCGCCGCGTGCGGCTGGCGTTCGGCTGCCTGGACCGAGCGGATCCGCGTCCGGCCGCAGCCCTGGATCTGCGCGGTCTGGCCCGGCTGGTCACGAGCAGGGACCGCTGAAGCGGGATGAAGGGGCGCCTTCATTGAACTGGTCCCCGGAAGTTGGACTGGCTAAGTAAAGGTTAGGCCGCGAGGGCCTGGGCTCGGTACTCGACCGGGCTCAGGCCCTTGAGCGTGGTCGAGATACGGGTGGTGTTGTACCAGTCGATGTACTCGTGCAGAGCCACGGTGAACTCCTCGACGGTGTCGAACCTGGTGTGGTGGAACAGTTCTTCCTTCAGATGGCCGAAGAAGTTCTCGGCGATCGAGTTGTCGAGACAGTTGGCGCGCCGTGACATCGACTGGGTCAGGCACGCGTCGGCCAGCAGGGCACGCCAGGAGGCGTGCTGGTACTGGAAGCCCTGGTCGGAGTGCACCAGCGGCGCGGCCCCGGCGGGCAGGGTGGCGATCGCCTCGCGCAGCGAGGAGTTCGTCAGCTCCAGCGTCGGCGAGGGTCCGCAGGAGTAGGCGATGACGGACCGGTCGAACAGGTCGATCACGGGTGACAGGTAGACCTTGCGGTCCCCGATCCGGAACTCGGTCACGTCGGTGACCCACTTCGTGTCCGGAGCCTCGGCGCCGAACTCGCGGTTGAGCACGTTCTCGGCGACCGTGCCGGGCTGCCCGAGCCAGGACCGGTACCGCCGGGGCCGCCGCACTATGCAGACCAGACCCAGCGTGTTCA
>NZ_BBOJ01000026.1 GCF_000974445.1 Lentzea aerocolonigenes | reverse complement strand
CGGCACCCACGAGTTCGTGGAATGGCTGCACGCAAGGAAACTGGGCTACTCGGTCGGGTTCACCCTGTCCGACGACGCTGTCGAACGCCTGGCCCGCATCCCCGCACACGCGTGGACCCCGGCCTACGACGACGAGCGCACCCCGCGCGACGGGGCCTGGGTCGCCGAGGCCACCGGCGTGCTCGAGATGTCCGGATGGCCGAAGGGCATGCGGGTCATCGTCCGCAAGGAACGCCCGCACCCCGGCGCACAACTGCGTTTCACCGACGCCGACGGGCTCCGCCTGACCGCGTTCGCCACCAACACCGGCCGCGGTCAACTCGCTGACCTGGAACTACGTCACCGCCGCCGCGCCCGCGCCGAGGACCGCATCCGCGCCGCCAAAGCCACCGGGCTGACCAACCTGCCCTTCCACGGCTACGCCCACAACCAGATCTGGGTCGCGATCGTCGCCCTCGCGGTCGAGCTGACGGCCTGGACCCAGATGCTGGCCCTGACCGGCCACGAAGCCCGCCGCTGGGAGCCCAAACGCCTGCGGCTACGCGTGTTCTCCGTCGCCGGCCGCATCGCCCGCCACGCCCGGCAAGTCCACCTCCGACTGGCCCGCCACGCACCCTGGACCGAGCTGATCCTGACTGCCTGCAAGCGCCTGCATAACCTGCCGCAACTGGCCTGACCAGCCGCAACCCGTCCCTGCGAACAGCAGCTCACCTCCATCGGGCAGTGGAACCCGACGGCACCCGGCCGACAACGGGCCACCGCAACGACCCTGAACACCGAAAGGAGGAAGCCCCACAGCCACCGGACACGCTCTCAAGCCAGGACGTCACCGGCACGAAAGATCCGGGCTAACGCCCTTTTGGGTTGTGTTGCGGTCAAACGTTCTGGAATGCGTGAGAATGAGGCTACGGTCCTCGCCATGCCGAAAAGATTCTCCACTGCAAGGGGTCGGGAGTTCGGTGACGGGCTGCGCGCGGCCATTGCCGCCACGGGCATGACCTCGCGCGCGGTCGCCGAGCTCGTGGGCTGGCAGGAAGCCAAGGTGTCCGATCTCGTGAACGGCAAGGGCGGCGCGACCGAGCTGGAACTGGCCGTGCTGCTGGGCGTCTGCCGGACGCCGCCGGACGAACGCGAACACCTGCTGGCGCTGTTCCGCGCCACGAACGTCAAGGGGTGGCTGCAGGAGCACGGGGCAGCCGAGCCGATCCTGCCGCGCACCCTCATTCACCACGAGGCGATCGCGAAGTCTCTCGTGAGCTGGCAGCCCTTGGTCGTGCACGGCCTGTTGCAGATTCCCGACTACACGCGTGCGGTGGTCGAGGCGAGCGCCAACGTTCCGGATGACGAGGTCGAGGAGCGCGTCGCAGCACGTGCGGTCCGGAAGAAGGCGCTTCGATCGCAACTAAAGGCGACTTTTTACCTCCACGAATCCGTGCTCAGGACGCCGGTCGGCGGTGAAGAGGTGATGCGCGCGCAGCTCGAGCACCTCGCCCAGGTGTCGATGCGGCCGTACGTCGTGGTCAGGGTCGTCCCGACGTCGATCGGGGCGCACGCAGGGCATTCCGGGCCGTTCAGCCTGCTGAGGTTCCACAAGATCGAGCCGGTGGTGTTCGTGGAAAGTGAGAACGCCAGCCTCATCATCGAGTCGCCGCTTCCGCTCAAGAGCTACGACGCGGTCGTTGAATCACTCGCTCGGACGGCGTTGGACGAGGAACAATCCAGGAGTCTGATCAAAGACATCGCCGGTTGAGGAGACGTTGATGGCCGAGTGGCGCAAGAGCAGCTACAGCGCGAACGCGAGTGATTGCGTCGAAGTCGCCACCGGTATCGGCATCAGGGACAGCAAGGCGCCCGTCAGCCACGTCGAGGTGGGCGCGGCCGCGTGGTCCGCGTTCCTCGCGGACGTCACCCGAGCGGACTGAGAAACGGCGCGAAGTGGTCGGCGACGTCGTCCGCGACCGCTTCGGCGTCACGGGTGCCGTCGACCTCGATCACGCGCATTCCCAACGCACGGGCGGCGCGCACCGCGTCCTCCGCGACGAGCCGGTTGCGCTCCAGGCGGTTTCGTTGCGCCCGAGCGGGATCGCTGACCTCGGCGGGAAGCGCTGTGGCGCGCGGCAGCACGCGAATCTGGTGCTCGCGGAACTCGGGCGTCGGCACCACCACGACCATCCTGCGCGGTGAGTCGATCAGGGGTGCCACCAGTTCGGGGCGCAGGCCCCAGCCCTCGGCGAGGATCGGCCTGCCCGACACGAGTGCGCGCAGGTCGTCGAGCACCCACTCGAACCTGGCAGGGAACCCCGCCAGGGTGTTCGCGGCCAGGTCGGACGGCGTCGGGTGCACCCACATGTCGTCCGGTGAGCTCGGCAGCGGTTTGCCGCTGGCGATGCGGCGGTCGTTGTGGCCGCGGGCGTCGTGGTAGTCGTAGTTGTACGCGGTGATTCCGTGTCGTAGTGCCAGGATTCGTGCCACCGTCGACTTGCCCGCCCATTGCGCGCCGCCCATCCACAGCGCGTTGCGCAGGGTGCCGAACGGATCCCAGGTCTCGGTCACGGGTGCCATTCTGCCGGTCGTTACCATCCGAACCATGACCATGCCCGCGGCGATCGAAGCCGTCCGCGCAGCGTTCGCCGGCCTCGCCGCGGGGGAGTTCGAGCTGCCGCCGCGGCAGGCGTTCAGCGAGAGCCGCTCGCTCGTCATGGCGGTGCACCACCGGCCGACGCGGTCGACGGCGGTCAAGGTGATCAGCATCGAGCTGGAGCGGGATCCGGTGATCACCGGCACGGTCGTCTACTCGCATCCCGAGGGGCAGTTCGTCACGGACGCGGTGCCGCTCACGACGTTGCGGACGGGTGCTGTCGTCGGGGTGGCAACGGATCTGCTGGCCGACGAGGACGCTTCCCACCTGGCGCTGCTCGGGGCCGGGGCGCAGGCTGCGGACCAGGTCCGGGCGGTGCACGCGGTGCGGCCGTTGAAGAAGCTCGTCGTGTTCAACCGGAACGCGGAGAAGGCCGAGGCGCTCGTCGACGGGTTGAAGGACGAGCTGCCGGACACGGTGATGGACGTGGCGGCGAACGCCGAGGAGGCGGTGGAAAGCGCGGACGTCGTGTGTTGTGCGACGGCGTCGACCGTGCCGTTGTTCCGCATGGAGGCGTTGAAGGAACGGGTGCACGTCAACGCGATCGGGTCGTACCGGCCCGTGATGCGGGAGCTGCCGGAGGAGCTGCTCGCCGCGGCGGAAGTCGTTGTGGTGGACCAGGTCGAGGCGGCGTTGAGCGAGGCCGGGGAGATCATCCGGGCGGTGAACTCCGGTGTGCTGCGGCTGGAGGCGCTCGTCGAACTCGGTGCGGCGCTGGGTAATCCGCCGTTGCGGCAGGGGCGGACCGTGTTCAAGTCCGTCGGGGTGGCCGTGCAGGACTGGGCCGTGGCGAGGCTTCTGGCCTGAACGAGCGCTGGACGTGATCCCCTTCCGCCGCAAGGGGTTCACGTCCAGCGCCGTTTCCGGCCCGGCCATGCGCTACCGGGCAGGGAGAGACCTCAGACCTGCCACTTCTGGTTGGCCGTGCCCGCGCAGTCCCAGATCTGGAGTCTCGTGCCGTTGGCCGACGAGCCGCCGGTGGCGTCGAGGCACCTGTTGGCCTGCGGGTTCACGATGTCCTGAGCACCGCTGACGGTCCATCGCTGTGCTCCGGTGCCGTTGCAGTCCCAGAGCTGGACCGCCGTGCCGTTCGCGACGCCTCCGCCGGAGACGTCCATGCACTTGCCCAGCGCGCGGATGGTGCCGTCGCCGGGACGGCTCCACTTCTGGGCGGCGTTGCCGTTGCAGTCGGTGATCTGGATGGGTGTGCCGTTGGCGGTGTTCGCCCCGGCCACGTCGACGCACTTGCCGCCGATGCCGCGGATCTCCGTGCCGCCGGTGGGCGGCGGGCTGTCGTTGGAGACGCGGACCCAGTCGATCACGAGCTGCTGCGGGAACGTCGTGCTGCCGTCCGGGTAACCCGGCCACTCACCACCGACCGCGAGGTTGATGATGATGAAGAACGGCTTGTTGAACACCCAAGTCTTGCCGCCGAGGTCCTGCGGCGTCTTGCGGCCGTAGACCTGGCCGTCGACGGACCACACGATCTCACCCGGACGCCAGTCGACGGCGAAGTTGTGGAAGCCGTCGGCGAAGTTCGGGCCGTTGTAGACGTGGGACAGGCCGCCCGCACCGCTGTAGCCGGGGCCGTGGATGGTGCCGTACACGGTGTTCTGCTGGTGTCCCAGGAACTCCATGACGTCGATCTCGCCGGAGCCCGGCCACGGGTTACCGCTGTTGATGTCCGCACCCAGCATCCAGAAGGCCGGCCAGATGCCCTTGCCGCGCGGCATCTTCATGCGCGCTTCGAACCGGCCGTAGGTCTGGGTGAACTTGCCCGCGGTGTTGATGCGGGCGGACGTGTACTCGCAACGGCCGTACCAGCACTGGTAGTTGCCGGGGTTCTCGCGCTTGGCGGTGATCACGAGATTGCCGTTGCCGTCGTGCGCCGCGTTCGAGGTACCGGCCTGGTACCACTGAGACTCGCGGTTGTTGCCGTTGTTGTTGCCCACTTCCATTTGCCACTTGCCACCGTCGACACCCGTGCCGGCGGGGGCGTTGAACTCGTCGGCCCAGGTCACCGCCGCATTGGCAGGGGGAGCTTGGGTGGTGGTGGCGACGGTTATCCCTGCGGCCACCATCAAGGCAGCGGCGAGGGCCGTCCCGATGCGTCGCTGCATCGAACCGACCTTTCCTGGATTTAGTTGTGCGCCCAGTGGTTCGGAAGTGTTGTCACGCCGTGACTCTCGGTCAACGTGTAAAGGTTTTCAAGAATTTGTCAGATGAGAGCGCTCTCAGATGATCTTGAGCGCTGCCAGCGGGAACACGGGTGGAATCGGGCGTCGGAGTTCCGGAGAGGCCCACTGCAGGGGTCGGTCCGTGCCGGACCGCCGACGTCCAGGTGGGTGCGAAGGCGCTGAGTGCTCGTCGCGGGGTCGTGCTGTCGGCGGGAAGTGCGGGCCGCCGCTGTCCTGGTGAGTCGCCGAGGTCCGGAAGGCTCCGAGCGGAGCCTTCCGGACACAGCGGGGATCAGCCCATCGGCGTGGTGATCACGTTGAAGACCGAGCCGCCGCTGGCTGAGCGGGCGCTGAGGTCCTCGAGGATCGTCGAGACCGGGGAGTAGTTGTTCAGCTCTCCCGGCTGGCAGGCGCCGCTGCGGGCCTGCTGGCTGCCGTTGAGGATGCCCAGGGCCGCCTTGTCGACCTGGCTGAACAGCGGGCTGCCGCTGTCACCGTTGCGGGCGCACAGGTCGGTGTTGATGCCGACGTCGGTCGACAGGACCCGGCCGCACCTGGTGCCGGGGTGGTAGCCCGCCCCGGGACCGCTGTCGTAGGAGTCCGGGTAGTCCACCGAGCTGGCGCCGGCGCCCGACGTGCACACGATCGCGCCCGCCTTGATCTCGGCCAGCGGGGTGACCTTGGTGATCTCCTGGTTCTGCGACGTGGCCTGCGGGCCGCACGGGGTGTCCGCGTTGCTGTCGTTGCCGCCGTTGCGGCAGAACTTGAGCACCGTGTTGCGGTTGGTCTGGCCCTCCAGCCACTTGATCGCGGTCTTCGCGTCGACGTACCGCAGGGCGGCGTAGTCGTACGGGTACGCGTTCTTCTCGATGCCGTGCATGTTCACGACGTTGAGGCGGTTGTGCTGCGTCGGCACGGAGTTCTGCTTGTTCACCGTGCAGTGGCCCGCGGTCAGCACCCACGACGCGTTGGGGAACGCGCCGCCGGTCGTCCGCAGGTTGAAGGCCGCGGTGCAGCCGCCCGTGGTGCCGTTGTCGCGCCTGATGTCCAGCCGCAGACCGCCCCGCATGGGGCCGTAGTTCGTGCAGTACAACGGGTGGCAGTAGCCCACGTTGACCGGGTCGCCCGCGAACGGCGTCGGCTTCGGCAGGATCCGGGTGGAGACCAGGCTCGGATCCGCGTCGAACGTCCGGTTCTCCGGCACCGCCTGAGTGGTGGCCCCGGGCTTGTTCTCCTTGAGCCACGCGCGTTCCCAGACGACGACGCGGTTCTCGGTCTCGCTGATGGCCGGCAGGAGCACGGCGTCCGCACCGGCGCCGACCTGCTTGCTGATCCGGTCGTAGGCCGACTTCAGCGTGGCCAGCGAGTGCTTCACCTCGCGGATCTTGACGTTGGCGCGGTCGGGCATGCCGCCGACGTAGCGCTGGGCGACCGCGGGCTTCGTCATGGCGACGACGAGCTCGCCGCCGGCCTCCTGATCCAGCCACATGCCGCCGTACTCACCGGCGGCTTCGCGCTTCAGCGTCTCCTCGAGCTTGATCGCGTCGTTCTGGAGCTCCAGGCGGCGCAGGGCTTCCTGCTCGCTGACGCGGTAGTTCTTGACCAGGTAGGCGATCGACTCCGAAACACTGCTCGGGTCGATCGCGGTGTGGAACGACGGTCCGGCCGTGGCCGATGCCGATGTGATGGTCGCCGAGACCATCAGGCCTGCGGCGACCACCCCCAGGTGTCTGGCAAACCGCAATGGGTTCTCCTCGCTCGGATGAGTGACTCGACCATTGAAACGGTTGCCGGGCGTCGAACGTTGGAACATCCGCAAGATCTTCACAAAAACCTTTGCCTGACGAATTTTCAGTGAGAGCGCCCCGAGGAGCGCTCTCACCGGTCACGTCACCCGCAGCGGACGTCGACGAAGATGGTCTTCTCCTGCCCGATGTTGGACACGCGCACCTGGACGGTGCCCGGTCCGTCCAGGCGCTGGTTCTGCACGTCCACGCGCAGCACGGTGCAGCCGGGCTGGTTCGCCACCGAGATCTGGTGCACGCCCGCTTCGACGGCCTCGACGTGCGCCTCGTGCATCACCAGCAGCTCAGGGGCGTAGTAGGACCACTTCTTGTTCGACGCGCCGTTGGTGTCGGTCCACGTCACGGCGTAGCCGTCCAGCGGTCCGGCGCCGTCCCAGCGGTAGAAGCGGGTGTCGATCTCGACGATCACCCGGTCCCCGACCTTGAAGTTGTCGGTCTTGCTGTGCGCGGGGACGAACCCGTGGCGGTTGCCGCCGGAGTTGCCGCAGTCGACCACGTTCAGTCCGTTCGCGACACCGAACTTCGCGCAGCCGGCCAGGAAGTCCTCGACGGTGGTGACCCAGACCTTGTACACACCACCGTTGTTGGGCGTGTCCAGGTAGGGGAACAGTTGCACGGTCGTGGCGCCGTGGTCCACATCGGACCCGGTCACGTGTTCGCAGTCGGTGTCGACGACGCCGCTGATCACACCGTCCGCAACGGTGAACTGGCGGCAGCGCGCCGGGTCGGTGGACAGCAGCACCTTGCCGCTGGGGTCGGTCACCTGGAACACGTACGTGCCGTCGTCGAGCCCGGCGGCCGTCTGCGGCGCACCGGGGCCGGGGCCGCCGTCGAGGTACACGTCCTGTTTGGACGGATAGTGGTTGAAGTTGACCTCGCTGCCGTCCGGCAACGTCGTGAAGATCGCGCCCGATGGTGCGTGCGCGCTCGCGGTGGTGGGTGACAACAGCGCTGCGCCGACGGCGACGGTGGCAGCCGCCGCCCAGCGTCTGGCTACTCGCATTCCTGCCTCCGGGTGGTGCAGATCCCGGCTTCGGCCGGCACCCCGCCGACCGCCCCGACGCCGCAGGCGATCACGGTACTTGTCACCTGACCTGCGGCCAATGGGCCGAACGGCTTGCCTCCGATAGGAAAAACCAATTGCGCCAGGCGGTCGTGCGCCGACAACGTGGCTGCTGTGACTCGGGGATTGCGATGGCTGCTCGCGGTGGCCTGCGGTGTGGCGGTCGGCAACGTCTACTTCCCGCAGGCGGTCACACCGCTGGTCGCCGAAGGGCTGCGCATCTCGCCGGACCGGGCGGCGCTGGTGATCACGGCCGCGCAGATCGGGTACGCGTGCGGGATCTTCCTGCTGGTGCCGCTGGGCGACCGCGTGCCGTACCGGCCGTTGATCGCCACGCTCTTCACGGTGACGGGCCTCGGGCTCGCCGTCGCGGGCTGCGCGCCGTCGTTCGGGCCGCTGTTCGCCGCAGGGGTCGCGGTCGGTGTCGCCACGGTGATCGCACCGATCATCGGCCCGATGGTCGCGGGGATGGTCGCACCGGAGAACCGGGGTGCCGCCAGCGGGACGATGCTCGCCGGGTCGATCGGCGGGATGCTGCTGGCGCGCACGTTCAGCGGGGTGCTCGGCGAGTGGCTGGACTGGCGGGCGCCGTACCTGGTGGCGTCGGGGCTCGCGTTCGTGATGGCGGTGGCGTTGTGGCGGGCGTTGCCGCGGACCGAGCCGCACACCCGGCAGTCCTATCCAGACCTTCTGCTGGAACCGTTGCGGCTGCTGCGGAAGGAACCCGAGCTGCGGCGTTCCTGCCTGTACCAGGGCATGATCTTCGGGGCGTTCAGCGCGGTGTGGGGGAGTGTCGCGTTGCTCCTCACCGGCCCGGTCTACGGCTACGGCGCGCAGGCCGTGGGACTGCTGGCGCTGGTCAACGTCGTGACGATGGCCGCGACGCCGGTCGCGGGCCGGATCGTGGACCGGCGCGGCTCCGATCCGGTGAACCTCGTCTGCATGCTCGCCGTGATCGCGGCGGCGGGGGTGCTCACGGCAGGCGCCGTCGGCGGACCGGCCGGACTGGTCGCGCTGGTGGTGGGCACGCTCGTGCTCGACGTCGCGATGCAGTGCGGCATGGTCGCCAACTCCATCCGCATGTACGCGTTGAGCGACACCCATCGCGGACGCCTCAACACCGCGTACATGACGTGCGCGTACATCGGTGGCGCGGTCGGGTCGTGGCTGGGTGTGCAGGCGTACGTCCGGTTCGGCTGGCGGGGCGTGTGCGCGCTCGTCGCCCTCATGGCGCTGGTCGCGCTGGCTCGGCATTCAGTCAGGCGCGAAGTCGTGCTTGACGCGTGAGGCTAATGGCATTAGCTTTTAAGCTATGGCCGTTCGAGCACGTCTCACCACCGCCAAGGTCGTGGACGCCGCACTGGAGCTGGTCGACGAGCAGGGCGTCGAAGGACTGACGCTCGCCGCCGTCGCCGCACGGACCGGCGTCGCCACGCCCTCGCTGTACAAGCACGTCGCGAGCCTCGGCGAACTGCGAGGCCACGTCGGTGTGCGGGTGCTGGAGGACATGACCGCGCGGTTCACACAGGTCGTGCTCGGCCTGTCCGGCGAGGAAGCCGTGACAGCGCTGATGCACGCCTACCGCGCGTACGTCGCCGAACACCCGAAGCGCTACGCAGCCATGCCGATGGACCCGCTGCACGACGAACTTCAGCAGGCAGCGGGGATGAAGCTCGTCGAAGTCATGCTCGCGACCTTGCGCGGCTTCGGCATGGAAGGCCCTGACGCCATCCACGCCACGCGGCGGCTCAGGGTGATCGTGCACGGCTTCGCGTCGATCGAGTCCGGTGGCGGGTTCGGCCTGCCGGAAGGACTCGACGACACCTACGACCAGCTCGTCCGGATGTATCTCACCGATCTCAGGGGGCAATCATGAGAATCTCGCTCACCGCCGCAGGCCTGCTCTTCTTGCTGTACCCCGTCTTCCGTCCGTGGGAGGACGAGTCGACGACCGCGGGCGCTGCGGCCGCGATGGGGTCCCAGGCGTGGGTCCTGTCGCACCTGTTCGCCATGATCGGATTTATCCTGGTGCCGATCGCGCTGCTGGAGATCCACCGCACCGCCGCGATCACGTTCTGGGTCGGCGCCGGCCTGACGTTGCCCTACTACGGCGCCGAGGACTTCGCCCTGCACGAGATCGCCGCGCAGCCCAACATCGTCGAACTGGCCGAGTCCGTGCGCTTCAACCCGTTCGCCGTCACGACTTTCGCCGTCGGGCTGGTGACGATGGGCGTCGCGGCCGTCATGGTCGCGCTCAAGCTCCGCACGGTGCCCGCGATCGTGTTCGCGGCCGGGTTTGCCCTGTTCCTGCCGCAGTTCTTCACGCCGCCCGCGTTCCGGATCGCGCACGGCGTGCTCATGATCGTCGGCTGTGTGTGGCTCGCGTGGGATTCAGCGCGGAGTCAGGCGAAAGACCCGCAGCTCGCGGCCGCCTGACCGCGCGACGTAGTCCTGAAAGGCCGGCCAGGCCGCCACCATCTTCTTCCAGGCGGCCTCGCGCTCGGGACCCGAAAGCAGCGTTCCTCGCACAGCACGCACCGTACCCCGGACGTTCACCTGGATGTCCGGGGTCTTGATCAGGTTCGTGGTCCACGCCGGGTGGTGCGGCTTGCCCCAGTTCGAGCCCACCACGAGCATCGAGGGGCCGTCGGCCACGTACTGGACCTGGTTCAGGCGCTGCTCACCGGACTTCGCGCCCACGGTGATCAGGGTCAGCCCTGTCTGCTTGCTCAGCGAGACGGTCATGACCTTGCCGCCGGTCAGTTTGTAGAGCAGGCGGTCGGTGCCGATCACGGCCTTCTCGAACCACGACATCTCTAGAGCGCTCCCGTCGACCTCGCCGCGTGGACGGCGGCGGTTCTGTTGTGCACCCCCAGCTTGCGCATCGCGCCGCGGAGGTAGGCCTTGACGGTTTCGGTGCTCAACCCGAGCTCGGCGGCGATCTCCCGGTTGGACGCACCGACCGCGGCCAGCCGAAGCGTATCGAGTTCGCGCGGGGTCAGTCCCGTCGGGACGGTGACGGGAACTTCACCGCCGAGATCCTGGTGGACCTTGCGCAGTCGTTCGCGCAACGCGGGGTCCCCGACGAGCTTGGCGACCTCGGCGAGCTCGCGGAGGGCGGCGCGGGTGTTCGGTGAAGGCATGTCCAGGTCCTGTGCGAATCCCTGCGCGATGGCGCCGGCCATCCTGATCGACCGGTCGCCGATGGTCGTCTGCCCGCGCACGGCCCCGTAGAGCACGCCGCGCACGGTGCCGCGGACCGTGACCGGGTAGGCGAACACCGAGGTCAGCCGTTCGTCGACGACCACCATCTGGTCGAACTCGTGGGTGATGGCCTTGGTCGAGGCGTAGTCGTTGACGCGCACCGGCGCGCCCATCGCGATCGCCGTGCCACCCAGGCCACGTCCCGCTCCGATGCGCAGGCCGTGCAACGACGTGCCGTGCGTGCCGAAGAACGAGCTGAGCACCAGGTCACGGCCAGGCGTCACAGCCCCGCCGAACACGACCGGCAGCCCGGTGGCACGGCGGAGCATCTCCAGGCGTTGCGGCAGCAGCGCCGGAAAGCGGTCTGGCAGCACGCTCGCAGTCTCGCCCACCGCCTCACCCTCGAAAAGGGGTGCACCCCCGTACGGGGGTATACCGCCGGCCCCGGCTCTCCCACCCTCTGCCCATGTCCAGTCACGACACGTACCGCGCGGCTCGCGACCTGATGCTCACCGATCCCGAGTCGTTCACCTGGCCGAGCTTCGGCACCAGCTTCAACTGGGCGCACGACTGGTTCGACGTCATCGCCGAGGGCAACACCACCACGGCGTTGCACGTCGTCGAGGAGGACGGGTCCGGGCGCGCCTACACGTTCGACGAGCTCCGGCGCCGTTCGAACCGCGTCGCGCGCTGGCTCGCGTGGCACGGGGTCGGCAAGGGCGACAGCGTGATGATCATGCTCGGCAACCAGGTCGAGCTGTGGGAGTCGATGCTCGCGGTGATGAAGCTCGGCGCGGTGATCATGCCGACCACCACCGCGCTCGGGCCCGCGGACCTCGCCGACCGGCTGCACCGCGGCTCGGTCCGGCACGTCATCGCGCGGGCGCAGGACGCGGACAAGTTCGAGGACGGCCCCGTTCTGATCGCCGTCGGCGGCGCCGAGGCCGGCTGGCTGGACTACGCCGAGACCGCCGAGGCGCCGGACAACCCGGTGCCGCACCCGAAGACGCGGGCGGACGACAGGTTGCTGCTGTACTTCACCTCCGGCACGACCAGCCGCCCGAAGCTCGTCGAGCACACCCAGACCTCGTACCCGGTCGGCCATCTCACGACCATGCGCTGGATCGGGATCCGGCCGGGCGACGTGCACCTGAACATCAGCTCGCCGGGCTGGGCCAAGCACGCGTGGAGCTGCTTCTTCGCGCCGTGGATCGCCGAAGCGACGATCTTCGTCTACAACTACGTCCGGTTCGACGCGGCCGCGTTGCTCGGCCAGATCCGGGACAAGGGCGTCACCACGTTCTGCGCGCCGCCGACGGTGTGGCGGATGCTGATCAAGGCCGATCTCAGCGGAGGGCCCGGCGCGTTGCGGGAGGTCGTGGCCGCAGGGGAACCGCTCAACCCCGAGGTGATCGAACAGGTCCGCAACCAGTGGGGCCTCACGCTGCGGGACGGCTTCGGACAGACCGAGACCACGCTGTCGGTCGGCAACGTGCCCGGCGCACCGGTGAAGCTCGGGTCGATGGGACGGCCGATCCCCGGTGTGCCCGTCGTGCTCGTCGACCCGATCAGCGGACAACCCGCCGACGAAGGGGAGATCTGCATCGATCTCGAGCAGCGGCCGATGTCGCTCATGGTCGGCTACCACGGCGACGAGGAGCGCAACGCCGAGGCGATGTCCGGCGGTTACTACCACACGGGCGACATCGCATCGCGCGACGACGACGGCTACCTGTTCTACATCGGACGGACGGACGACGTGTTCAAGGCGTCGGACTACAAGATCTCGCCGTTCGAGCTGGAGAGCGTGCTGATCGAGCACCCCGCGGTCACCGAGGCCGCGGTCGTGCCGTCGCCGGATCCGTTGCGGCTCGCCGTGCCCAAGGCGTACGTGGCGTTGAGCGCGGGCTGGGAACCCAGCCGCGAGACGGCACTGCAGATCCTGCGGCACGCCCGCGAGAACCTGGCTCCGTTCCAGCGGATCCGGCGGCTGGAGTTCGCCGAGCTGCCCAAGACGGTGTCCGGCAAGATCCGCCGGGTCGACCTGCGCGCCCTTGAGGAGAACCGGGCCGAGCAGGCGGGGGAGTGGCGCGACGAGCAGTTCCCCGAGCTGCGCCAGTAGGGCGATTGCCCTTGGTGATCTACTGGTCGCATGGTGCGAAAGATCGCCGGTCGACCGGCGGTGATCACCGGAGCAGCCTCGGGAATCGGCCGCAGCCTCGCGCAACGGCTGTCCCAGCACGGCTCACCGGTGGTCATCGCCGACGTCGACGAGGCAGGGCTCGAGGAAACCGCCAAGTCGTTGCACGGCCCGGTGCTCAGCCGCGTGCTCGACGTGCGGGACGCGGACGACGTGCACCAGTTCGCGGGCGAGGTCCGCGACTGGCTGGACCTGCCCATCGCGGCCGTGTTCAACAACGCGGGCGTCGCCACGTCCACGACCGTGCTGAACTCACGGCCGGAGGACGACTCCTGGCTGTTCGACATCAACTACTGGGGTGTCGTCAACGGCACGAGGGCGTTCCTGCCGTTGCTGCTCGAACGCAACTACGGCGTCATCGTGAACACCTCCAGCGTGTTCGGGCTGCTCGGGATGCCGAAGCAGAGCGCTTACTGCGCCTCGAAGTTCGCCGTCCGCGGCTTCACCGACTCGCTGCGCCAGGAGCTGCGCGGCACCGGAGTCTCCGCGGTCACCGTGCACCCCGGCGGCATCAAGACCAACATCATCCGCAACGGGCGCATCCACGCCGAGCTCGACGAGGACGGCCGGTCGCTGGAGCAGATCGCCTCTGACTTCGACAAGATCGCGCTGACCACGTCGGACAAGGCGGCCGAGGTCATCCACCGCGGCGTCGAACGGGGCAAGGCGCGGATCCTCGTCGGGCCCGACGCGTACGTGTTCGACGCGCTCGCCCGCATCTCCCCGACCCACTACTTCAGCGTGATGGCGCGGCTGTTCGACCGGTGAGGCATGATCCACGCCGTGGCTTCGGAAGCGATGGTCCGGCGGACCGAGCAGTGGTTCGTCCGGCAGGGCGCGCCCACCATGATCGAGGGCTACGGCTTCCGCTCGCACGTGCTGCCGCGGATGCTGCCGGCGCTGACGTTCGTCGCGGTCGGCAGCCTCGCGTGGCTCGTGCTGATCCGCTCGACCGGGTTGTCGAAGTGGGTGCTGCTCGGCGTGATCGTCGTGGTGATGGTGTCCGCGTGGAAGCTGCTCTCGTCGTTCGTCCGGCGACTGCCGAGCTTCTCGCGCCACACGACCATCGTGCTGTTGGTGGTGTACGCCGCGATGCCGGTGATCGTGCCGTTGCTCCAGTACGTGGCCAACGACGAGATCACCACGCCTGGTGCCGAGGGACCTGACTACGAGTGGTGGGTCGTCCCGCTGTGGTTCATCGCCTTCTTCGGCCTGGCCTTCGTGGCGACCATGCTGGCCACCACCTACGGCCTGGGCGCGTTGCTGAGGGCCGCCATCCGACACGTGATCGCCGACCTGCGCAACAGCGTGCACCTGCTCGGCCGGGCACTCCCGCCGATGCTGTTCGTGACGCTGTTCCTGTTCTTCACCGGTGAGCTGTGGCAGGCGATGAACCGGCTGCACTGGCCGCGGGTGAGCCTGATCGTGCTGCTGTTCGCCGCGATCACCGTGCTGGCCGCGGCCGCCCGCCTGCGCGACGAGATCGGCAGGGTCGAGCAGGACCTGCGGCCGGAGATCCTCAAGGGTGCCTGCAAGGGCACGCCACTGGCCGGGGTGGACATCGCCGAACCGTTGCAGCCCAAGCGGTTGAACGGCCGGCAGGGCCGCAACCTGCTGGTGATGCTCGCGATCCGCCAGCTCGTGCAGGCGGCGGTGGTGGGGCTCGCGCTGTACGCGTTCTTCGTGGTGCTGGGTCTGATCGTCGTCACGCCGGAGATCGCCGAGCAGTGGATCGGGGGAACGGTGGCCATGTCGTGGCTCGGGGTGCCGTCCGCGATGTTGCGCAACGCGACGTTGTTCGCGGCGTTCGGCAGCATGTACTTCTCGGTGATCTCGATGAGCGACGCCGAGCACCGGCGCCAGTTCTTCGCGCCCCTGATCGAGAAGGTCGAGCGGACGCTGGAGGTCCGCGCGGTCTACCTGACCGTCAGAGAGCAGGCTGCGGCCTGAGCAGCGCGTCCCGGCTGGGCGGCGCGCCGAACTGGCGGCGGTACTCGCGGCTGAACTGCGACGGGCTGTCGTAGCCGACCCGGTGGCTGACGCTCGTCACGTCCCGGCCGGTCGCGAGCAGCAGCCGTGCCTCCTGCAGCCGGATCTGCTTCTGGAACTGGATCGGGCTCATCGCGGTGACGGCCTGGAAGTTCCGGTAGAACGCCGACTCGCTCATGCCCGCGATCCGCGCGACGTTGCCGACCTTGAACGACTCGGCGTAGTTCTCCCGGATCCAGCCGACCGCCCTGGCGATGTGGCCCAGGCTGCTGTCCCCTGACCCGAGCTGACGCACCACCGCGCCCTGCTCACCGGTCATGACGCGCCAGAGGATCTCCCGCTTGACCAGCGGGGCGAGTGCTCTCGCGTCGCGCGGGTTGCCGAGCAGGCGCGCGAGCCTCGTGACGGCGTCGACGAGTTCCGGGGTCGCGTCGCTGACGGCCAGTCCCTCCGGGGTGCCCGCGGACTGGGGGAGGTCGTTGTCGCGCAGGAGTTCCGCGATGTGCTCCGGACGCAGGACCAGGCCGATGCCGAGCGCGGGTTCCGACGGGCTGATGCCGACGTAGTTGCCGGTGATCGGCAGGTCGATCGAGGCCACGAGGTACTGGCCGGCGCGGTAGTCGTAGACGCGGTCGCCCAACGCGATGCGTTTGCGGCCTTGAGCGACGAACGCGAGGATCGTGCCGGTCATCGACGGCGTCGGCGGGCCGGCGGCGGTGGTCTTCGAGACCAGGACGTCGGGAATGGACGTGGTCAGGTCCGGGCGAGCGTGCCTGGTGAGCAACGCGCGTAGTTCGTCCACGTGCTCGATGGTTCCCGGCGGTGGGACGATCAGGCAAGCGCGGCGCTCGGCCGGGA
This sequence comes from Lentzea aerocolonigenes, assembly GCF_000974445.1. Classification (GTDB taxonomy): domain Bacteria; phylum Actinomycetota; class Actinomycetes; order Mycobacteriales; family Pseudonocardiaceae; genus Lentzea; species Lentzea aerocolonigenes. Next base: position 123,043 of record NZ_BBOJ01000026.1, on the reverse strand, counting down.
CGACCCGGCCGAGCGCCGCGACCCCCAGATCAGCAGCTGCCGCCCTTGAGGATGTTCACCTCGACCGGCTTGGCGTGGCCGATCTCCTTGCTGCTCTTCTTCCCCGCCGGCGCGACGAAGCACTTGGTGAAGGGGAACTCACCCGCCGGCTTGAAGTACAGCTCGATCGCCCGTGCCTGGTTGCAGTGGTTGTTGTAGTACACGGTGGTCGTGGTCGAGCCGTCGCCCCACGAGATGTTGATCTTCTTGTCGCTGGGCGACTTGCAGGTCGCCGAGTTGCGGTGCACGTCCTGGACGGACACGTCGTCGGACGTGCCGGCGGACGCGGCCGGTGCGACCAGGCCGCCGAGCGCGAGACCGGCGCCGGCGACCGCCAGAACGATGTTGCGAGCCTTCACGTGTTCCCCCTGCGTTGTTCTCGAAGTGGATGCGTCGAACGCAGGTCAGCAGCTGCTGCCGGCCAGGATGGCCACGATCCGCGGGTTCGCCTGGTCGTGCTTCTTGCTGCCCTTCTTCTTCGCCGGCACGACGAAGCACTCCTTGATGGGAATGCCGCCGATGCCGCTGTAGGTGAGCTCGATCGCCCGGCGCTGGTCGCAGTGGTTGTTGTAGTACACCGTGACGCTCTGGTGGCCGTTGCCCCACGAGATGTTGATCTTCTTGTCGCTGGGCGACTTGCACGCCGCCGACAGACGGTGCACGTCGTCGTCGGCGGACGCGGCGGGTGCGGCCACTCCTCCCAGCGCGAGAACGGCGCCGGCGACCGCCAGAACGATGTTGCGAGACTTCACGTAATACCCCTTGAGCGATCTGTTCGGGTTGCCCCTCTGACGCTCACCACGGTGGGGCAGCCGTCTGAAACGAACCTAAGATGGATCTTGAATCGGCTGATGGGAGTGCCTTGACGTTCGAGTTCGCGCTGCTCGGTGACCTGGAGGTCCGCGTGGACGGGGTCCTGGTCGACATCGGGCACGTCAAGCAGCGGGCGGTGCTGGTGGCGTTGCTGGCGGAACCGGGGCGTCCGGTGCCCCTGGACCGGCTGGCCGACCGCGTCTGGGGCGACCAGACGCCGTTGCGCGCCAAGGACACGCTGTACGTGTACCTGTCGAAACTGCGGCAGGTGCTCGACATCGGGCGGGAGCCGGGCGGCTACCGGCTGCGGGCGGACTCGGTCGACCTGCACCGGTTCCGGGCGCTCGTCGAACAGGCGCGCGGGCAGACCGGCGAGCGTGCGCTGGAGCTGTTCGACGAGGCGCTCGGGCTGTGGCGCGGGCCCGCGCTCGCCGGGCTGGACTCGCCGTGGCTGGCCGCGTTCCGGGAGGAACTGCACGTCGAACGGGTCGAGGCCGAACTGGACCGCAACGACCTGGCGATCGAGCTCGGCCGCACCGTGCTGCCGGAGCTGCTCAAGGCCGCCGAGGAACGACCGGTGGACGAACGGCTGGCCGGGCAGCTGATCCTCGCGCTGCACCGCGCGGGCAACTCCGCCGAGGCCCTGCGCCACTACGAGGCGCTCCGGCGCAGGCTGGCCGAGGAGCTCGGGGTGGATCCCGGCGCACCGTTGCGCGCCCTGCACGCGCGCATTCTCGCCGCGGAACCGACCCGCACGCCTCGCCAGCTGCCCGCGCCGCAGCAGTGGTTCACCGGCCGGGAGACCGAGCTCGCCGACGTGCGCGGCGAAGGCGTGACGGTGATCGCGGGCGCGGGAGGCGTGGGCAAGACCGCGCTGGCCGTCCAGTGGGCGCACCAGCACCTGGACGACTTCCCGGACGGCCAGCTGTACGTGGACCTGCGCGGGTTCGACCCGTCCGGCGAGCCGCTCACGACGGACGCGGCGCTGCGCGGGTTCCTCGACGCGCTGGGCGAGCCCGGCGGGCCGGTGAGCGCCGACCGCTACCGCAGCCTGCTCGCGGACAAGCGGGTGCTGATCCTGCTGGACAACGCGCGCGACACCGGGCAGGTGACCGGCCTGCTGCCGGGGAACCCGTCGTGCGCGGTGATCGTCACCAGCCGCAACCGGATGCCGGGGCTGCTGGCCGCCGGTGCTCATCTCCTGCCGCTGGACGTGCTGGGTGCGAGCCAGGCGCGGGAGTTCCTGCAGTCCCGGCTCGGGCGGGCGGGCGTCGCCGTCGAACCCGGTGACCTCAGCGAGCTGGTCTGGTGGTGCGGCGGGCTGCCGCTCGCGCTGAGCATCGTGGCGGCACGGGCGGCCATGGACCGGGAGCTGCCGTTGTCCGCGCTGGCCGACGAGCTGGCCGAGTGTCGCCTCGACGCCCTCGACGCGGGGGAGGCCGAGGCGAACCTGCGGACGGTGTTCTCGTGGTCGCGCGACGCGCTGAGCGCCGAGGCCGCGGAGCTGTTCGCGTTGCTCGGGCTGATTCCCTCCCCGGACGCGAGCCTGGCCGCGATCGACGCCCTCTCCGCGCGGCCGCGGGTGCGGATGGTGCTGCGGGAACTGGAGAACGCGCACCTCGTGCAGCAGCACGTGCCCGGCCGTTACCGCATGCACGACCTCGTCCGCCTGTACGCGGCCGACCTGGCCGGGAAGAACACCGAAGCCCTGCGCCGGTTCGCCGACCACCTCGTGCGGCGTGCGGGGGCCGGTGCGCTGACGCTGGAACCGCACCGGCCGCTGCCGGAGCTGGAACCCTGCGAGAGGTTCCCGGACGCGGCCGCCGCCATGCGGTGGTTCGACGAGGAACACGAGTCGTTGCTCGCCGTGCAGCGGGTCGCGGCCGAGCAGGGCTGGCACGAGACCACCTGGCTGCTGGCCAGGACGCTGAACCACTACCACCGCAGACGGGGCCGCACGGCCGACGAGCTGACCACGTGGCACCTCGGCCTCAGCGCCGCGGAACAGTTGGGGGACAGGCCGAAACAGGCGGCCGCCCACCTGAGCGCCGGCCTGGTCTACGCCCAGCTCTCGCGGGACGAACTGGCCCAGAACCACCTCACCCGCAGCCTGGAGCTGCACGACGAGGAGGACTTCGCAGGCCGTGCGGGCGCCCACCGCGCGATCGCGTGGGCGAGGGAACGCGCCGGGGACCTCGCCGGTGCGCTGGAGCACGCGCTGCACACGCTGAACGGCTTCCGGAAGGCGGACCTGGAGCTGCGGGAAGCCGAGGCCCTGAACGAGGTCGGCTGGCGCTACGCGTGCCTGGGCCGCTACGCCGAGGCCGCGGACTACTGCGAACAAGCGATGGCGCTGAACAGGAAGCTCGGCCACGCCGAGGGCGAAGCAGCCACTTTGGACAGTCTCGCGCACATCGCGTTCCACGACGGCAGGCCCGCGGCCGCGATCGAGCACTACCACGAGTCGTTGGAGGTGTACCGGCAGCTCGACAACAGCTACGAGGAGGCCACCGTGCTGCACCACCTCGGCGACGTGCACGCCGCGCTGGACCAGCGCGCGCAGGCCCGTGAGCTGTGGGACCAGGCGCTCACCCTGTACCTGGCGCAGGGGCGGACCGACGACGCGGCATCGCTCGTCGCGCTGCTGGACGGCTGATACGTTGCCGGTAGCCGGGTCGATGAGGATCCGTCGGCCCCCGCTTCAGGAGGTTGGCTCGATGAGCTTGCTGCGCAGCTACGTGTCGGGTGGATGGCACACGCCGTCCGTGGAGGGCGCGCCGTTGCACGACGCCGTGACCGGGGAGGAGATCGCCCGGATCTCGTCCGCGGGCATCGACATGGGGGCGGCGCTGCGGTACGGCCGCGAGGTCGGCGGGCCTGCGTTGCGCGAGCTCACGTTCCACCAGCGCGCGCAGCTGCTCAAGGCGCTCGGGCTGTACCTGAAGGAGCACAAGGCCGAGCTGTACGCGCTGTCCGCGCGCACCGGTGCCACCAAGTCCGACTCGTGGGTCGACATCGACGGCGGCTTCGGCGTGCTGCTCGGGTACGCGTCCAAGGCCAAGCGCGAGCTGCCGAACGACAAGGTGTTCGTCGACGGCGCGCTGGAGCCGCTGGGCCGTGGCGGCACGTTCGTCGGTCAGCACATCTGCACGCCGTTGCGCGGTGTCGCGGTGCAGATCAACGCCTTCAACTTCCCCATGTGGGGGCCTCTGGAGAAGTTCGCGCCCGCGTTCATCGCCGGGGTGCCGTCGCTGATCAAGCCCGCGTCCCAGACCGCCTACGTGACCGAGAAGATGGTCGAGCTCATGCTCGCGTCGGGGCTGCTGCCCGAGGGCTCGCTGCAGCTCGTCTGCGGTTCGGCCGGCGACCTGCTGGACCACCTGACCCCGCAGGACCTGGTCGGTTTCACCGGGTCCGCGTCGACCGCCCAGCACCTGCGCACGCACCAGGCCGTGATCCGGTCGTCGGTGCGGTTCAACGCCGAGGCGGACTCGCTGAACTGCTCGATCCTCGGCCCCGACGCCACGCCCGGCACGCCCGAGTTCGACCTGTTCGTCGGCCAGCTGGTGACCGAGATGACGACCAAGGCGGGGCAGAAGTGCACCGCGATCCGGCGCGCGCTGGTGCCCGAGTCGTTGATGGACGCGGTGGCCGAGGCGACGGCGGCCCGGCTGGCCGAGGTCGTGATCGGCAACCCGGCGGACAAGTCGGTGAAGATGGGTGCGCTCGCCGGTCTGGAGCAGCGTGAAGAGGTCCGCCGGTCGCTCAAGGCGTTGCAGGAGAACGCCTCGGTCGTCTACGGCGACGGCCCTCTGTCCCTTGTGGACGCGGATGCCGAGCGCGGTGCGTTCATGTCGCCGATGCTGCTGCGTGCTTCCGCTGACGCCGTGCAGCCGCACGAGGTCGAGGCGTTCGGGCCGGTGTCGACGCTGATGCCGTACTCGTCGGCCGACGACGCCGTCGCGCTGGCCGCGCGCGGTTCCGGTTCGCTGGTCGGCTCGATCGTGTCCGCCGACACCGACTTCGTGCGCGACGTCGTGATCGGCGTGGCGCCGTGGCACGGCCGGTTGCTGGTGCTCGACCGCGAGGACGCCGGCGAGTCGACCGGCCACGGCTCCCCGCTGCCGATGCTGGTGCACGGCGGCCCCGGACGTGCCGGCGGCGGCGAGGAGATGGGCGGCATGCGCGGCGTGCTGCACCACATGCAGCGCACGGCCGTGCAGGGCAGCCCGCGCACGCTGGCCGCGGTCACGAACCGCTGGGTGACCGGCGCGCCCCGCCGCGACGACGCGGTGCACCCGTTCCGCAAGACGCTGGCCGAGCTGCGGCTCGGTGACACGGTCGTCGCCGGCCCGCGCGAGGTGACGCTGGAGGACATCGAGCACTTCGCGTCGTTCACCGGTGACACGTTCTACGCGCACATGGACGAGGAGGCCGCCGCGGCGAACCCGTTCTTCGGTGGACGGGTCGCGCACGGCTACCTCGTGGTGTCGTTCGCGGCGGGCCTGTTCGTCTCGCCGGAGCCCGGCCCGGTGCTGGCCAACTACGGCCTGGAGAATCTGCGCTTCCTCACTCCGACGTTCCCCGGCGACACGCTGACGGTGACGCTGACCGTCAAGCAGATCACGCCGCGGGAGGACCAGGAGTACGGCGAGGTGCGCTGGGACGCCGACGTGGTGAACCAGAAGGGCGAGTCAGTGGCTCGCTACGACGTGCTGACGTTGGTGGCCAAGAAGAACTAGCGGGCTTCGCGTCTCGGGAGGGGCTTGGTCGCCGGCCCCTCCAGCACCTCCCCGTCGACGTCGAACCGCGACCCGTGGCACGGGCAGTCCCAGCTGCGTTCGGCGGCGTTGAACCGCACCAGGCACCCGAGGTGCGTGCAGCGCAACGACACCGCGTGCAGCTGCCCGTCGGCGTCGCGGTAGACGCCGGTCTTGCCCAGCCCGTCGCGGATGACGTGGGCGTGGTCGCGCGGCAGGTTCTCGCTGGACGTCGCGTCGGCGGGCATCACCCTGTCGCCGACCAGCTGCACCGCGACCTCGGCGTTCTTCTTCACGAGCTCCGGCAACGACTTCAGCGACAGCCGGTGCGGGCTGAAGCGCTCGGCCAGGTCGTTCGGCTTGCTGGTCACGAGGTCCGCGAGCAGTGACGCCGCGAACGTGCCGCTGGTGAGCCCCCACTTCATGTAGCCGGTGGCGGTGAACAGGGTGTCGCTGCCCGGCGTGTAGCTGCCGATCATCGGCAGGTGGTCGTAGGACGTCGGGTCCTGCGCCGACCAGCGGTGGGTGATCTCCTCTACCTGCCAGTGCCTGCGCGCGAAGTCCTCCAGCCGGCGGAACGGTTCCACGGCGGGCTTGCCGGTCGGGTGGCTCTGGCCGGCGAGGATCAGCTTGTCCCCGTGCGCCGCCACCGACCACGACGGGCTGCCGGTGCTGATGGCGAGCGACTCCGGCGGGTCGGGGACGCGCGCCGCGATGCAGTAGGCGCGGGTCAGCTCCATGCGCGCGAAGTACAGACCCCGGTCCAGCGTCGGGAAGTGCGTGGCGATCACGATTTGCGAGGCGTTGACGTGACCGTCCTCAGTGGACGCCCGCGTGCCCGTCACGTCGATCACGCGGCTGTGCTCGCACACCCTGCTGCCCCCACCGTCGACCGCGTTCGCCAGTCCCCGCAGGTACTTCACCGGGTGCAGCGCGATCTGGTCGTCGAGCCTGATCGCCGCGTGCACCTCGAACGGCAGGTCGACGTCGACGCTGGCGCGCACCGGCAAACCGACCTGGCGGGCCGTGATCAGCTCGTGGTCGACGTCCTGCACCTCGGACTCGGTGTAGGCGTAGGTGACGGCGGGCGCTCGGCGCAGGTCGCACTCGATGCCTTCGAGCTTCACCAGGTCCGCGACCTGGGCGACGGCGGCCTGGGACGCCGTGGCGTAGTCGGTGGCGGCGGCGAGGCCGTGGGTGCGCCGGATCTGCGAGTACACAGTGGACTGGAGGGCGGTGACCTTGGCGGTGTTGTTGCCGGACACGCCGGACGCGACCCGGTCGGCCTCCAGCACGACCACGCTCAGCCCGCGCCGCTTGAGCAGCAGGGCCGTGGTGAGGCCGGTGATGCCACCGCCGACCACGGCCACGTCGTAGGTGTGCTCGCCGGTGAGAGGGGGCCGGGGAGTGCCCAGGGCGGCGAGCCAGAGCGACTGGTCAGCAGTGGTGGTCATGGCGGGCGGATACCCGGCGTTCGGAGTTGGTATGCGGGTGGAACGGGTGGCCGCTGTCGAGGGCCGGGCGGGCGGCCGGGGCCGGGCGTGGGCGAGGCCCGCCACGAGACCGCGTGCGGCCCCTCCCGGCGCACAGCCCGGGCGTGGCCGGATAGGGGGCGCCTCGAGTGGGTACGTGACACGCATGGGTAAGCACCGCGTAGTCGTTGTCGGTGGTGGTTTCGGCGGCCTGGGTGTCGTGCGCGGGCTCAAACGCGCCGACGTCGAGGTCACGTTGATCGACCGCACCAACCACCACCTGTTCCAGCCCCTGCTGTACCAGGTGGCGACCGCCCTGCTGCCCGCGGGCGACGTCGCGCCGGCGTTCCGGGCGATCCTGCGCAAGCAGCGCAACGCCCGTGTGCTGCTGGGGGAGGTGACCGGGTTCGACACCACGAACCGGCTGGTCCACGTCGACGTGACGGACGGGCGGTCGCGGGAGGTCGCGTACGACACGCTGGTCGTCGCGGCGGGCGCGCGGGACAGCTACTTCGGGCACGACGAGTGGGCCGCGTCGGCGCCGCCGATGAAGACCCTCGAACAGGCCGTTGACCTGCGGTCGCGGTTGTTGCGGGCGTTCGAGACGGCGGTGGCGTCGGATGACCCGAAGCAGTGGCTGTCGTTCGCGGTGGTCGGGGCCGGGCCCACCGGGGTGGAGCTCGCCGGGCAGCTCGCGGACCTCGCGCGGCGGGCGTTGAAGGGCCAGTTCCGGGAGATCGACCCGCGCGACATCCGGATCACGCTGCTGGACGCCGCACCGCACGTGCTGCCGCCGTTCTCCGAACCGCTGCGCAGGCACACCCACCGCAAGCTCGAACAGCTCGGCATCACCGTCATGACCGGCGCCATGGCCGAGACGATCGACGACGAGGGCATCACCACCAAGGACGGCGACCGGGTCGAGGCGCGGACGATCATCTGGGCGGCCGGGGTGCAGGCCTCTCCGCTGGCGCGCAAGCTCGCCGAGGCCACCGGTGCCGAAACCGACCGCAAGGGCCGCATCGTGGTGAACCCGGCGGACTGCTCGGTCACCGGGAACGTCTTCGCCATCGGTGACATGGTCAACCTCGACGACCTGCCCGGCATCGCCGAACCCGCCATCCAGGAAGGGCACCACGTCGCCCGCGTCATCAAGGCACGGCTGCGGGGCCGCGAAGCCAAGCCGTTCAGGTACCTCGACCTCGGCACGATGGCGACGATCTCGCCCGGTGACGCCGTCGCCGACATCAAGAAGCTGCGGCTCAAGGGGTTGATCGGCAAGGCGGCCTGGGCGGTCGTGCACATCGCGTTCCTGGTCGGGTGGCGCAACCGGGCCGCGGTGCTGACCCAGTGGGCGTGGAACATCGTCACCGGACGCCGCGCCCAGCCGATCATCCTCGAACCGGTGCAAGCGAAGGAACGGGAAAAGCTGTGAACACGGAGCTGCTGGGCATCTACCTCAACGACCACCTGGCCGGGGCGTCCGCGGGCACCGAGCTCGCGCGTCGCATCAGCCGCACGCACCCCGAACTGCGCGTCCTCGCGGACGACGTCGACGCCGACCGCAAGGAGCTCCTCGACGTCATGCGCTCGTTCGGCGTCGAGCCGCGCCCGCACAAGGAAGCGATCGGCTGGCTCACCGAGAAGGCGGGCAGGCTCAAGCTCAACGGCAGGCTGCTGGGCCGTTCTCCGCTGAGCGACGTGCTCGAGCTGGAGGCGTTGCGCACCGGCATCGACGCCAAGGCGACGATGTGGCGCACGCTGCAGACGTTGCCCGGCGTCGACGCGGAACGGCTGGACCGGTTGCTGCGCCGGGCCGAGAGTCAGGCGGAACTGGCTGAGCGGCAACGACTTCGCCTCGCGCCGCGGTCGTTCAACGCGCCGCAGCAGACCGGTGTCGACGTCGAGCGCACGTTCACCGTCGCGTCCTCGCCCGAGGGGGTCGTGGAGTACCTGCGCGACTTCGCCCGCACCGAGCAGTGGGATCCGGGCACCGTCACGTGCACGCGGCTCGACGAGGGACCCGTCGAGGTCGGTTCCCGCTGGCGCAACGTGTCGACGTTCCTGGGCCGCAAGACCGAGCTGGTCTACGAGCTCACCCGCGACGACCCGAACGGGCTCCAGTTCGTCGGCCGCAACGACACCGCCACCGCGACCGACGACATCTCGATCACCGCCGGCTCCACGTCCGGCACGACGAGGATCGGCTACCACGCCCACCTCGAGTTCAACGGACTGGCGAAGCTCGGCGCTCCGGTGGCGAAGCTGGCGCTCGAGAAACTGGGCAACGACACCGAGAAGAGCCTGATCCGCGTGCTCGGGTCAGTGCGGTAAAGACAAAGGAAAACCCCAGGTCAGAGCGGATTCCCCGTTCTGAACGTGATCCCTAGACTCCGTCGCGCCGGTGGTGAGACAGGCCCCTCGTCCTGTCCGCCCCGGCGAGGACACAGAGGGAGAACTGGGGTGTTCGAGAACAACGTCACCAGGCGCGGCTTCGTCACGGGCGCGGCGGCCGTCGCCGGTCTCGCCGGCCTGTCCACCATCGCTCCGGGCCTGGCGAGTGCCGACCCGAAGATCGCCGACCAGCACACCGACGCGGAGATCCAGGCCGCCGAGGCCGGTGCCCTGGCGATGATGACGTTCCAGAAGATCGACGGCACGCCCGTCTACTACTGGCGTTCCAACCGCGGCAACACCACCCTGCGCAACTGGCAGTGCACCGACGCGTTCTACAACGCGCTCGTCGCCTGGATCCGGGACCTGCGCTCGCTCTCGTCGGCCTACGGCTCGATCAGCTACATCGTCTCCGCCGGTTTCTACGTCGACAAGCCGGGCCAGCACGGCGCCGGCACCGCGATGGACCTCGACCACGTCCGCTGGTCCGGCGGCAACACCATCTCGCCCCTCGACAAGGCCCACGCGTCGGGCACCGCGTCGGTCCGCAAGCGCTACCTCGCGACGGAAGCCGTGTGCCGCCGCCGGTTCCGCTACGTCCTCGACGGCTGGTACAACGCCGACCACGCCGACCACATCCACTCCGACTTCGGTGGCATGCCGGTCCGCGTGCTCAAGGACTCCGAGTCCGACACGAAGTTCGTTCAGGCCGTGTGCAACAACTTCCGCGCCGCGGGCATCGCGATCGACGGCGACTGGGGCCCCGCCACGCAGTCCGCGTTCAACGGGCTCAAGTCCGCGCTCGGCGTGACCGGCGACCCGCACACCAGCTCCTCCGTGTGGCAGGCGATGCTGTCGAAGATCGCGACCAAGGGCTTCGCGAACCAGAACATCTGACCGCGGTGGCAGCAGAAGGCCCCTTGGTCCCGTGCGGCGGGAACCAAGGGGCCTTCTGCTGCTGTCGAGGTGCCGTCTCCTACTTGGGGCACTTCTTCCACGCGAAGTGGTACAGCGTCGAGAATGAGACGTCGGTCGAATCCATCGTCATGAAGCTGGTCTTCGTCGGGTCCGACGTGCCCTTCTCCACGCGCAGTTCGGTGTTGACGTTGAAGTTCCGCCTCTCCCCGCACGGGTGGTAGATGATGGCGGCGACGTCCGTCTTGTGCGTGACCTGCCAGTTGTCGCTGATACCGCCGTTGAACGTCTTCGAGCGCTGGTCGGTGTCCGACATGCCCTGGAAGTAGTAGCTCGCCTTCGTCGTGCCCTTCGCTCCCCTCTGCAGGTCGGCGAAGCCTCTGTAGTCGGCCTGCGCGATTCCGTAGGTGAATCCGCCCGGCACGTTGACTTTGAGGTTCAGCTGGCAGTTCTTGCGGAAATCGGTGGGCCTCGCCTGCGGGCCCACCTGAGCCAGGTACTCGCTGTAGGTCACGGTGAAAGCCTTGTTGTCGGGGGACACCGCGACGGCGGCCGTACCGAGGCGACAACCGGAGCCGTTGACGGTCACGACGTCGATGGTGATCTGTCCCGGCGGGGGCGGATCCGCGGCCGGGGGAATGACGATGGTGGACAGAGCCAGACCGGCCGCAGCCAGTGCGCTAATCATGAGACACCTTTCCGAATGTGCAGGACAGTTCGGGCGGCGTGATACGAGACCGTATCGGAAAGGGTGTTCAAGAACCGTCCGCCAACCAGAGCAACATTGCCGGGTGTGGGCGCAATTAAATGCGCGCCAACTATTTGTCACATTTTGTGTTCGATCGGTTACAGCATCTGGGGGTCGAGCCGGGGAATGCGTCGGTCAATTTCCACCCGTACCGCAAGAACGCTGTTCAGAAACGTGAGGCTCCGGCGCCGCGGGAATGTAACACGCCTCGAACGGAGCAGCGCGCGTCTGGGCGGTGGAACTCAATTCGTGAAGTGTCCACACCGGCGTGCCGGTCCGGCACGGAAAAGGCGCGTCCACTGATGGACGCGCCTTTCCGGGTGAAACTCGTGGTGAAGCGGTTTACCGCTGGTTGCCGCCGCCCATCGAGCCGCCGAGGCCGAACAGGATGCGCTGGATGAGCTCGGGGTCGACGTCCGGCTCGTCGCCCAGCGCCTCGGCCGCGGGGGAACGGCGCTTCTCGCGCCGGGGCAGCGGCACCGCGTTGGCGTTCACGCCGGTCGGCAGCGCGAGCTCGCACCAGATCAGCTTGATGCCGCCGGCGAGTTGCAGCTCGCCGGTGCGCAGGTCTGGCGAGGTGGGCGGCATCGTGAACCGGGCCGCCTCCAGCTCGATGACGAGGTAGTCGCCGCTCAGCCTCAGCCGCAGCGTGATCAGCCGCGAGGTCTTGGGGTCCGCGGACTCGATCGCCGCTTCCACCAGCGCGCACGCGACGGCCGAGCACTCGCCGATCATGTTGCGCAGCCGCCATTCACCGAGGGTGAAGCGCACGAACAGATCCGCGCAGTTCACCGCGGTTGGCAGCGCGATGAGTGTCAGGTCGTCGACCTGGGCGGTCTGGGCGTTCGCCTGCATTCTGCCTCCGTTTCGCGTGCGGCGCGCGATCCAACGACGGTCACCCGAATGGCCGTCGCGGTGAGCGGGAATCTACATGGGTATACGGAGGAAGCAATGGCCTGGTTGACTCACCCGTCAAAAGTCACGTGCGGGTCACGGTGAGAGGGCCCGGCGTTCACCGTGCGTGGAACGCCGGGCGCGCTCCGTGATCAATTTCGCTCAGCATCGCTTCCAGGCGAACTGGTAGCGGGTGTTGACGCTGCCGTCGGTCGAGTCCATGGACACGAACGCCGGCTGGTTGGAGGAGTTCGTGAACGCGCGCACCTCGGTGTTCACGTTCAGGTTCCGCACCATGCCGCACGGTGCGAAGACGATCTCCGCGACGTCCGTGGAGTCGGTGAACTGCCAGTTGTCGGTGATGGGGGCGTTGATGTTGTGCGTGCTCGTGCCCGTGGAGGACGAGCCGGAGAAGTAGTAGCTGGCGCGTTGCATGCCCTTCGCGCCTCTGGGTAAGTGTGCGAACCCGCGGTAGTCCGCCTTCGCGATGCCGAAGGTGAAGCCCTGCGGGTAGTGCACGCGCAGGTTCAGCTGGCAGTTCTTGCGGAAGTCCGTCGGTGACGATCCGGAACCGGCCTGCGCTGTGTAGTCGCTGTAAGTGACCGTGAATGCGGTGTTGTCGTCCGCGACGGCGACGGCGGCTGTTCCCGCCGGGCACCCGGAACCGTTGACCGTGACGACGTCGACGGTGATTTTTCCGGGAGGAACGACATCCGCGGTGCTCGGCGCCTCGGGGGCGACGAGGAGCGACACTGCCAAACTCGTTGCTGCCATCACACTGAGCATGAGGCGCCTTTCATTTCGGGGGATGGATGGCGGCGTGGCAGCGACGCTATCTTAAATGGACTTAACCCGAGGACAGCCGACCGGGCGAACTTAAATATATTTAAAACGGATTAATCGTCTGAACGGTGGATTGGCGACGGCGGCCCGTCGGCTAACTTCGTGTCAGATCGCAAAAACGATCACACAGACCAGCTGAATACGCCGGTCCCCACACCAGACGCCGAGAGCCCCGGCTGATCCACCTCTTACACCGGTGTGGGAAGGCGAGCGCGCACTGCTCATCGGGTTCCACCCTCCTGCTCGGAACTCGGTGGTGCGGCAGCGGTGCGGCGCAGCCGGCCGGTGCCCGCCGGCGGCGACGGACCCGTCCCACGGTCCGTTCGCCGCCGGCGGTGTTCTTTTTCCCGCCCCACGAGGGCGCCTAGTGCCTCCGGAGCCTCAATTGCACGCGCGCCCCACCCAACGGCCCGCGGTCGACGTGGAGAGAACCACCCGTGCTCTCCGCGGCGCGACGGGCGATGTCGAGTCCCAGGCCGGTGGAACCACCACCGCTGGCGCCGCGCCGCACCGCCCGTTCGGTGTCCGCGATGCCGGGACCGGCGTCCTCGACCACGAGCGCCACCAGATCGGCCTGGTGCACCAGGGTGACGGCGAACCGGGTGCCCTCCGGCGTGTACCGGAACACGTTGCCCAGCAACGCGTCCAGCGCGGCGGTGAGATCGGTGCGGGACAGCGGCACGTGGGCGGGCTTGTCGGCGCCCCGGACGGTCCACGGGCGCTCCTGGTCGTCGGCGAGCGCGGACCAGAACACCAGCCGGTCGCGGACGACGCTCGCCGCGTCGACCCCGCTGTTGTCGGGCTGGAGGCCGGACCGGGCCGCCTTGATGATCTCGCCGACCTCTCTCTCAAGCCCCTGAACGGCCGTGCGCACGCGATCCGCCCCCGACCCCTGTCCGAGGGCATCCGCGTCCAGGAGAAGGGCCGTGAGGGGTGTTCTGAGGCGGTGCGAGAGGTCGGCGACCACCTCCCGTTCGGCGGCGAGGAGGTGCCGGACGCGTTCGGCCATCGTGTTGAACGCCCTGCCGACCTCCGCGAGCTCCGGCGGTCCCTTCACCGGGACGCGGACCGTGAGGTCGCCCTGGCCCATCCGCCTGGCGCCCTCCGCCAGGCGGCGCGTGGCCTTGACGGCGCGGGCGCCCAGGCGGTCGGCGACGAACACCGAGATGGCGACGAGCCCGACCGCGACACCGGCCAGCGCCCACCACGTGCCGATCACGCCGTGGGTGAGCTGCTCGCGCGGCACGAACGCCTCGATGATCGCGACCCCGTTGGCACTGGTGGCCAGCGGCTGGAGATAGGAGATGCCATCAGGCCGCTCGACAGTGGAAGCCGTCGCCAGTTTTCGGGCCTCCTCGAGGTTGGCGGCGGTGATGTGAGAGGTGCCGAGGGTGCCGGCCGGGACACCGGTGTGCACCGCGAGTCGCTGCTGCGCGCCGTACGGGGTGCTGCGGATGGCCTGCCGGATGTCCGCGGCCTTCTTGGTGATCACCAGCGCCGGGACGAGCGCGTTGGCCTGCTTCTCGGCCTCGCCGAGTGCGCGCTCGTACGCCGCGCTCTTGACGACGAGAGCGAGTGGGATGAGGAAAGCCAGCGCCACCAGACTGGTCGCCGCGAGAGCGACCAGGACCAGTGACCGCCTCATCTCGGTGCGACCAGACGAACGCCGACCCCGCGCACCGTGTGCAGGTACCGCGGCTGCGCGGCCCGTTCACCGAGCTTGCGGCGCAACCACGAGAGGTGGACGTCGAGGGTCTGGTCGTCGCGCGTCGACGGCCACACGTTCGCGAGGATCTCGGCGCGCGGGACGACCTCGCCCTGCCGTGCCGCGAGATACGACAGCAGCTCGAACTCCTTGTGCGTCAAGGAGAGGTCCTGACCGTCCACAGTGGCCCTGCGGAGGTTGACGTCGATCTCCAGGCCGCCGACGACGAGCTGCTTGCTGTCCCGCGCACGCCGGAGCACGGCCTGCAGCCGCGCTTCCAGGTGCTCGCTGGAGAAGGGCTTCACGAGGTAGTCGTCCGCGCCCGCGTTGAGCAGCCGGATGATCTCGGCCTCGTCGTCGCGGGCGGTCGCGATCACGACCGGGGTGTTCGTGACGCCTCGGATCATCCGCAGCGCGTCACCGCCGTCGAGGTCGGGGAGCCCGAGGTCGAGCACCACGACGTCGTAGCTGTTGGCGGTGACTTCGCGCAAAGCCTCGATCGCGAGCGCGACACCGTGCACGATGTGGCCCTGGCCCGTGAGAGCGCGCGTGATCGCCGCCCGCACCACCGGGTCGTCCTCGACCAGCAGTACCGATGCCATGCTACGGGAGGGTCCTCGCGGTGAGACGGTCGATCGGATACCTGGTCGCCTGGGCGTTGGTGACCGCCGTGACCATCGGCCTGTCCTGGTTCGGCATCCGGTTGGCGATGGAACCCGCGCCCGTGGCCGCGGTGAACTCCCCGACGGGGCCGGCGGTGCTGCCGATGCCGACCGTCACCTCGATCAGCGTTCCGGTGCCCGACGACGGCGCCTCGATCAGCCCGTCGCCTGTCACGCCCTCGTCCACCAGGCCTCCCAGTTCGTCCGTTCCGGCTCCTCCCAGTAGTACGGATGCGCGTCCCACCTCGGCTCAACTTCCGCAGGGGGAATGGCAGTCGGACGGCTCGTACGTCCACGCGTTCCACCTGCGCGGCGGTGACGTGGTCGTGCGCTACCGCTCTTCCGGGGTGGAGGCGTTGTCGGCGACTCCCGCGGACGGCTGGTCGGTGGCGGTGGAACAGCCCGGCGGCCCGCTGGTGGTGAATTTCCGCAACGCCGAGGGCCGCCTCTCCCGCCTGGAAGCGACGTGGTCGAACGGCCCCACCGCCCGCGTCATCGAGAAGTGAGCCGCACGCGGGGCCCCTTCGTCCTCCAGGAGAGTACGCGGGGAGCTTTCGTACTCAGGTGAGCACGCGGGGAGCTTTCGTCCTTGAGGTGAGCACGCGGGGAGCTTTCGTCGTTGAGGTGAGTACGCGGGGACGCTGCGTCCTCCAGGAGAGTACGAAAGCTCCCCGCGTACTTTCACCGCACGCGGGGACGTTGCGTGCGCTCCAAGCGAACGAAAGCTCCCCGCGTGCACTCACGGCACGGCTACAGGCCGATGGCCTTCGCGATCTGGGCGGGCTTGAGCACGCGCAGGATCGCCTCGAACAGGTAGTAGTCGCCGTACGGCAGCGAGACCTCCACGCCGTCCTCGGACGGCCGGTTGCGGGTGCCACGTGCCATGATCGCCTCGGCGCGCGCCGACCTCGTGGTGAGGCACGTGCCGACCAGGCCGTCGAGGATCTTCAGCGCCCGCTCGCGGTAACGCCCGGAGCCGGTGGCCTTGGCCAGGTCGAGCAGGCCGCACGCCATGATCGCGCCCGCCGACGAGTCCTTGACGTCGTTGGCGCCCAACGGAGAGCGGTAGTCCCACACCGGCACGTGATCCGGCGTGAGCGCGGACAGCGCGAAGTCGGCCATCCTGCGGGCGGTGTCGCGGAACTCGCGCAGGCCCGTGCGGCGGTACATCGTCGTGAAGCCGTAGATGCCCCACGCCTGGCCGCGCGCCCAGCAGGACGTGGGGCTGTAGCCCTGCACGGTGTTCGGGCCGATCGGCGCGCCGGTGTCCGGGTTGAAGTCGAACACGTGCGGCGTCGAGCCGTCCGCGCGGACGAAGTGCGTCTGCGTGGTTCTGGCGTGGGCGATCGCGATGTCGAGGAACTTGCGGTCGCCGGTCTGCTCGGTCGCGAACGCGAGCAGGTCCAGGTTCATCATCGTGTCGATGATGACGCGGCCCGCGTTGCCCGGCGTGCCGAGCTTGCCCCACGCGCGGATGAACTTCCCGGTGGCGTTCCAGCGCTGGATCAGCGTGGTCGCCGCGTCGACCGCGCCGTCACGCCACTTCGTGTCGCCGGTGAGCCGGTAGGCGGTGACCCAGGACGGGTAGAACAGGAACCCCAGGTCGTGGTCGCGCGGTTCGAGGCGGCGCGGTGCCAGCCTGTCGTTCGCGGCCTCGGCCAGCGCGCGGAACCCGGCGTCGCCGCTGTCGAGGTGCGCGAGCCACAACGTGCCCGGCCAGAAACCGCCGATCCAGCCGCCGTCGGCGACGTAGGTCCACTTCTCGAACCGGGTGATCTCCGGGAACGACGTGATGCCCGGTGCGACCGCCCTCAGCTTGGTGAGCCCGTAGTCGAGCGCGCCGCGCAGCTCGGCCGGGGAAGCGGCAGCCTCCCCGGCACCGAGTGCGACCCCGGCTCCGGTGAGCAGGGGAGTGGCCGCGGCAGACGCCAGAAGGGTGCGTCGAGACAGATTCACGAGACCGTCCAGTCCCTTTCATGTCCTTGCGCCCGGCGCCACCCTGTCAGATCCGATCAAGGTCTGCAAAGAGAAGTCAAAAATTGATTCAGCTGGTCAGATACGTGAACGGGCTGGATTCCGACGTTGGAAAAGAATTGTTCACAAGGGTGAACAATTCAGATTCGGATCAGCGTGGCGTCGAGAGGGCGCGGGCTCAGTCCGTGCCGCCGCTTGAAGCTCGCGTTGCCCCTGCCGTCCTCCAGCGTGGTCCTGCCGAGGCGGATCGCCAGCCTGACCGACTCGGCGAACAACACGCCGTACGGGCTGTACCGGCCGTCGACCGCGTAGTCGACACCGCATCTCCACGTGTGGAAGCGGGTCGCGTCGGTGAGGCAGACCCCGGCCGCGACGAGCCTGCCGTGCTGCCGGACCTCGACCACGTGCGTGAGGTCGCCGAGCGCGGTCACGAACTTGGCGAACGCCGGCCCGGAGAAGAACCCGCCGTTGTCGTAACGGGTCGCGGTCTTGTCGCACAGCAGGGTGATCTCGTCGAGCGCGGCGTCGTCGACGCCCACGACCTCGGTCACGACGCCGGCCTCCCGCGCTCGGCGTTCGTTGCGGCGCAGGTTCGCCCGTGCGCGCTGGCTCAGCCGGGCGAGGTAGTGCTCGTAGGACCCGAGTTCGGTGGACCACCTGGCGGCGAGGTGGCGTGCGGGCAGACCGTTCGCCCGCAACGCCGCAGAGAGTTCGCCGCCGCGCCGGACGTTCTGGAAGCCGCACCACTGCGCCTTGAAGATCGACGCCGTGCGGATCATGGCGTCGAGCAGCCTCGGCAGGACCTCCGCGGTGGCCGGCACGCGCGTGTCGTAGCAGTGCCAGGTGTGGCTGAGCAGCGCGCGTTGGTCGCGTGCCTCCGGGTACGCCTCGTGCAGGTGGCGCAACGGATCCGGTGCCGTCTGGAGGTAGGCGGGCGTCACGGCGACGGGCTTGTCACCGTCACGTGCCACGAAGTACGCGAACGACTCGACGTCCGTCAGCGGCGCCTGTTCGAAGGCGGTGAGGTACGCGTGCTCGTAGAAGACCGGCGCACCGCTCTCGCGGACCACCGAATCCCAATCGGCAGCATCGATTTCCCTTATGGAGCTCGAAAACTCGATGCGCACCCCACCTACTGTACGGCCTGCCAGACCGCGAAGGGCACGTCGATCTCGTCCCTGCTCAGGCCGCCGTGCTCGAACTTCCTGGAAGGGTCCGGGATCGGGAACCTCGGCGACGCGGCGACCGCCACGACCGGACCGGCCTCCGGTTGCGGCAGACCGAGGTCGCCGGCGTGGTGCACGGTGGCCGTGGAGCCCAGAGTCGTTGCCACGCGGTCGAAAACGGAGTCCAGGCGTTCGGCCTTCGGGTACAGCCATCGCATCCGTCCCGCGCCGCCGGAGGGAATCACGCACTCCTCGCGCACGATCGCGTCCCAGGCCTCGACCAGGTCGGGATCGGGGTCGACGGCGACCTGGCCGTGGTCGGAGTGCGCCACGACGGTCCAGCCCTGTGCGGCCCAACGGGAAGCGTGTGCGTCCAGACGCAGCATCGCCTCGTGCACCGACTCGTCGTACCCGTTGCGGTGCACGTGGTCGTCGACGTTCACGTACGTCCAGAGGAACCTGGCGTCCGGCAGCGCCTTGTCCAGGTCGGCCACCACGTTCGCCACGAGCAGGGGCGGATCGTCCGCCTGGGCGGCGAGTTTGTGGCGCGGGGGCGCGGGTATCCGGGTGCACCCCCGCAGGAGGGCCTGGGCCCAGGTGCCTTCGAGGTGGTCGAGCTCGCGGGCCGCGACGGTGGCGCCGTGCCGTTCCAGCACGGTCGGCAGGTCCGGGATCACGGGTGCGCCGGTGATGGCGTGCACGAGGCCGGATCCGTTGCGGTACACCGTTCCCGGCACGCGGTGGACGTCGGCGGGAACGCCGGTCAACGCGGTCAGCCACGCCGTCGCGGACGTCGACGGCACGGTCGAGGAGAGCGTGGAGGTGGTGGAGGCCGACAGCCAGGACTGTTTGGCCACGTCCGAGGAGAGACCGTCCACTGCCAGGACGATCACGCCGCGATCTGCCGATTTCAGGGCGCGTTCGAGCCGGGAAGGGATCTCCGCCAGTGACATCGGGTGACTGTAACGCATCTCATCGGTCCAGGATTGCCTGTTCGGGTGCTGAGTTCCGCACAATGGCCGTCGATGGGGTGGTAAAGAGGACTTGGCAGAAGGAAGGTGGCGGATGTCGGTAGGTGTTCTGGACGTCGGGTGCTTCAGCGCACACCTGGTGGTCGTGGAACGAGACCTGCTGCGTCCGCTGGTGTCCCACAAGGTGCGGCTCCGGCTGGACCGGGAGCTGGACTCGGACGGGGCGATCAGCAAGGCCGGCATCGAGTCGCTGTGCGCCGCCGTGCTCGCCGCCCGCAAGAGTGCGGGCGACGTCCCCTTCCTCCCGGTCGCCACGTCGTCCGTGCGCGACAGCTCGAACGCCGCCGAGGTCATGCGCAAAGTCGCGAGACGCACCGGCGTCGAGCTGAAAGTCTTGTCGGGCAAGGAAGAAGCACGCCTTTCCTACACCGCGGCGCGGCACTGGTTCGGTTTCAGCGCCGGCCCGATGGTCGTGCTGGACGTCGGCGGCGGCACCGTCGAGCTGGCGGCGGGATCCGGTGCGGAGCCGGACCGCGCGGTGTCGTTGCCCTTGGGGGCGCGGACTTTGACGCGGGCCGGGCTGACCGTGCACGACATGCGGGCCGAGGTCCGCGACCGGATCGCCGCCGCGTTCCCGCGCGATGAGAGCGCTCGCGCGGTGGGGTGCTCGAAGGTGTTCGAACAGCTGGCCCGGCTCGCCGGAGCGCGCAACGGCACGTACGTGTCCCGCCAGTTGCGGCTCAAGGACCTGGAGAAGTGGATCCCCCGGCTGGCGAAGCTCTCGGTGCGCGAACGCGCGGCCCTGCCGGGGATCTCCCGCCACCGGGCCCAGCAGTCGCTGGCGGGCGCGGTGGTCGCGGAGGCGTTGATGGAGGTCTCGGGGCACGACGTCGTGGACATCTCGCCGTGGTCCACGAAAGAAGGCCTGCTGCTGGATCTCGTGGAGCGCTCGCGCAGCCGGGCGGAGTCAGCCGCCTAGCAACCGTTCAGCGCCGTGACGGCGTCGTCGACGTCGTTGAACAGCAACAGAAGCTGGTCGACGGCCGTCATTTCCAATGGGCGCAACACGACTCTGCTGTCGCTGACGACGCCGAACTTCACGCCGAGCTCGTCGGCCTGGCTCTGGGTCTCCACGAGGGTGCGAATCCCCTCGGAACCGAAGAACCGCACTTCCCGCAGGTCGATCACCAGTGCGGGCGGCTTGCGGTCGAGCAGCTCGGCGATCCTGCTGGTCACCGGGGCTGAGGACATCATGTCGATCTCGCCGGTGAGAGCGACGATCGGGATGGACTGGACGTAGGTAGTTCTCTGTCGAAGCTGGTTCATGTGGACTCCCGTCCGCACCGACCGTACGCGCCACCGGAGGGCGACCACAAGCCGAGCCGGTTTTCCCCAGGCCACGCCGGGTACACGCCGAGTGACCACAAATTCCCTGATAGACGAGGAGGAGCCGTGTCGACCACGGAGACCGGTCACGTCACGGGTACGAAGGACAAGGACTACAACATCCTCTGGTTCACCGAGGCGTGCCTCGACAACGCGCTGCGCCTGGAGACGTTCATCCAGGACGCGGAACGCGACGGTGACAACGAGCTCGCGGAGTTCTTCAAGAAGGCGCAGACCGACAGCCGCAAGGGTGCCGAGCAGGGCAAGCGCCTGCTGGCGTCGCGTCTTTCCGGCAACTAGTGCCGAACTAGGCGAGCAGGAAGGCCTGGGTCAGCATCATCGCGGCCACCAGAACGGCGATCAGCACGATGAGCGCGATCACGATGCGTCCGGTGGTCGCCTTCGGAGGGGTCGGTTCGCGGTGGGACAGACCCGAGGTCTGCCCGGACTCCGGCGGGGTGTCACCGGGCCGCACCCCGCCTCCGGGCTCCAGTCCTGGCGTGCGCTGAGGGTCGGGATCAGGCGGTGTCGCTGTCATGGGGTGTGAAGTACCCGTTTTCAGGACGCCAACTCGGCCCAGACCACTTTCCCGTCATCACCGGGTGTGGTGCCCCAGCGCACGCTCAACGCCTGCACCAGCTGCATCCCCCGGCCACGCGCCGAGCTGGGGTCCACGGGTCTGAGCTGAGGCTGCTTCGGCGACTCGTCGTGCACCTCGACGAGCATGCCGCCCGTCTTCCTGCTCACGGTGAGTGTGATCGGTCCCTCACCGTGGTCGATCCCGTTCGACACGAGCTCGGTCACGACGAGCTGCGCGTCGTCCGAGAGGTCCTCGGACAGACCCCACGACGAAGCGGCGTCACGCACCACCTGACGTGCCCGAGCGCACGAGCCGCCCTCGGCGGTCAGGGTCACCCGCACCTCAGCCAGTGGGTCGTTCAACACAAGGCGCATCGTCGCACATCCGGCGGCCCGTTCGGATCTTTCAGCCCCCCGGTGGTCGCATGGTCGGCC
Source organism: Lentzea aerocolonigenes (assembly GCF_000974445.1). Classification (GTDB taxonomy): domain Bacteria; phylum Actinomycetota; class Actinomycetes; order Mycobacteriales; family Pseudonocardiaceae; genus Lentzea; species Lentzea aerocolonigenes. The sequence continues at coordinate 101,287 of NZ_BBOJ01000026.1, read as the reverse complement.
CCCGTGCTGCACGATTTGGGTCGCACGGAGTCGGGCGTGGCGGAAGGAACGGCGACGATGGAGCTCAACGTCGGCAGCGAGGTCCAGCGGGGATGGCGAGTGATCGCCGTCGCCGGTGAGCTGGACATCGACACCGTCCCCGTGCTGTCCGCACGGCTCGATTCGGACGTTACGGGCAAGCACGCGGTGCTGGATCTGTCCGGGTTGCAGTTCATGGACTCGACCGGGCTGGCGCTGGTGCTGGACTGGCACCGGCGGCTGGCTGAGGCCGGTGGGCAGTTGCGGATCGCCTGCACCCAGGCACCGGTTCGCCGGTTGTTCGAGCTGGCGGACGTGGCTGAGGTGTTGAGCCTGCACGAGACGGTGGATGCCGCGGTGCAGGAGTCGGCGGACACGGCCAGCTGACGCGGTTCTGAGTGCACGCGGGGAGCTTTCGTTCACTCAGAGAGCACGAAAGGGCCCCGCGTGCGTCAAAAACCTCAGCTTTCGGCTGAGACGCCGAGGTAGTAGGCGATCAGACGGATCAGGTGCTCGGTGTCCACCGGTTTGGTGACGTAGTCGGTGGCGCCGGAGGCCAGTGACTTCTCGCGGTCGCCCTTCATCGCCTTCGCCGTGACCGCGATCACCGGAAGATCGGCATAGCGTTCCATTGCGCGAATGGCCGAGATCGTCGCGTTGCCGTCGAGTTCGGGCATCATGATGTCCATCAGGACAATTGCCACGTCGTCGTATTGCTCCAGCGCGCGCACGCCCGTTATGCCGTTGTCGGCGTAAATGGCTTCCAGGCCGTGCAGCTCCAGGACGCTCGTCAGCGCGAAGACGTTTCGCAGGTCGTCGTCCACGACCAGGACCTTTTCGCCGTGGAAGCGGATTGAGCCCGACGCGGCCAGGACCGGGGCCGGGGCGACGATCGGGGTGGGTTCCGGGACCACGAAGGTGTCGTTGACCACCTTGCCGAGGGGCAGGCAGAGGGTGAACGTCGAGCCGATGCCCGGTTCGGAGCGGACTCGGAGGGCGCCGTTCAGGAGTTGGGCCAGTTCACGGCTGATGGACAGGCCCAGGCCCGTGCCGCCGTACTTGCGCGAGGTTGTGCCGTCTGCCTGCTGGAACGCCTCGAAGATGACGGCGAGCTTTTCCGACGGGATGCCGATGCCCGTGTCGTGGACGTCGAACGCCACCGTTGACGGGTCGTCCATGCGGACGTGCAGGCGGATGCCGCCGTCGTGGGTGAACTTCACCGCGTTGGACAGGAGGTTGCGGAGGATCTGTTGCAGGCGGTGCTCGTCCGTGCGGAGGGTTTCCGGGACGTTCGGGTCGACCCTGACGGAGAACTCCAGGTTCTTCTCCGCGGTCAACGGCAGGCACAACGTCTCGACGTAGCGGACGAGCTCGTCCAGGCGGACCGGGTCCTCGTGCAGGGTCATGTGGCCCGCCTCGACCTTCGTGAGGTCGAGGATGTCGTTGATCAGCTGCAGGAGGTCCGAGCCGGACGAGTGGATCGTGCGGGCGAACTCGACCTGTTTGGCGTTGAGGTTGCCGTCGAGGTTGTCGGCGAGGAGCTTGGCGAGGATCAGCAGCGAGTTCAGCGGGGTTCGCAGCTCGTGGGACATGTTCGCCATGAACTCGGACTTGTACTTCGACGCCGTCTGGAGCTGGCGCGCCCGGTCCTCCAGCTCCTCGGAACCGGCCCTGAGCTCGGTCGTCAGGCGCTGGGACTCGGTCAGGAGGGCGTCGGTGCGGGAGTTCGCGAGCATCGTGTTCACGTTGACGCCGATGGCCTCCTTGAGCTGGTCGAGGAGGTCCAGGTGGACGTCGGTGAAGACGTTCAGCGAGGCCAGCTCGATCACGCCGAGCGTCTCGCCCTGGAACAGGATCGGCAGGATCACCAGGTTCACCGGGGCCGACTCGCCCAGAGCCGACGAGACGGTCAGGTAGTCGCCCGGCACGTCCTTCACCAGGATCGTCTTCTTCTCGACCGCGGACTGGCCGACGAGCGACTCGCCCATCGCGACGTGCGTCACGCGGGCGGCGTCCAGGCGGAAGCCGTAGGAGGCGGTGAGCTCCAGCGTCTGCTTGGCGTCGTCGTCCTCCTGGACCTGGAAGAACGCGCCGTGGTGGGCGCTGACCAGCGGCGTCAGCTCGCTCATGATCAACGACGCCAGCGCGCGGAGGTCGCGGTGGCCCTGCATCAGACCGGACAGGCGCGCCAGGTTGGTCTTGAGCCAGTACTGCTCGCGGTTGGCGCGGGTGGTCTCCTTCAGGTTCGCGATCATCTGGTTGACGTTGTCCTTGAGCTCGGCGAGCTCTCCGGAGGCGTCGACGGTGATCTGCCTGGTCAGGTCGCCCGCGGTCACGGCGGTGGCGACAGCGGCGATCGCGCGGACCTGGGTGGTCAGGTTGGACGCGAGCTGGTTCACGTTGTCGGTCAGCTTCGACCACGTGCCCGCCACGCCGTCGACCTCGGCCTGGCCGCCGAGCTTGCCCTCGGTGCCGACCTCGCGGGCGACACGCGTGACCTCGTCGGCGAACGACGAGAGCTGGTCGACCATCGTGTTGATCGTGGTCTTGAGCTCCAGGATCTCGCCGCGGGCCGAGACGTCGATCTTCTTCGTCAGGTCGCCCTGGGCGACGGCGGTGGTGACCTGGGCGATGTTGCGGACCTGGTTGGTCAGGTTGTCCGCCATGAAGTTCACCGAGTCGGTGAGGTCCTTCCACGTGCCGGCCACGCCGGACACGCGCGCCTGACCGCCGAGGATGCCCTCGGTGCCGACCTCGCGGGCGACACGGGTGACCTCGTCGCCGAACGCGCGCAGGGTGTCGACCATGCCGTTCAGCGTCTCGGCGAGGGCCGCGACCTCGCCCTTCGCCTCGACGGTGATCTTCTTCGAGAGGTCGCCGTTCGCGACCGCGGTGGCGACGGCGGCGATGTTGCGGACCTGGTTGGTGAGGTTGTCCGCCATCAGGTTGACGTTGTCGGTCAGGTCCTTCCACGTGCCGGCGACGCCCTGCACGCGGGCCTGACCGCCCAGGCGGCCGTCCGTGCCGACCTCGCGGGCGACGCGGGTGACCTCCTCCGCGAACGACGACAGCTGGTCGACCATCGTGTTCAGGGTCGACTTCAGCTCCAGGATCTCGCCGCGCGCGTCGACGGTGATCTTCTGCGACAGGTCGCCGTTGGCCACCGCGGTCGCGACGTGCGCGATGTTGCGGACCTGGTTGGTGAGGTTGTTCGCCATGAAGTTGACGTTGTCGGTCAGGTCGCGCCACGTGCCCGCGACGCCGGGGACCTGCGCCTGACCGCCGAGACGGCCCTCGGTGCCGACCTCGCGGGCGACACGCGTGGCCTCGTCGGCGAAGCTCGACAGCTGGTCGACCATCGTGTTGATCGTGGTCTTCAGTTCGAGGATCTCGCCGCGCGCGTCGATGGTGATCTTCTGGGTCAGGTCGCCGCGCGCGATGGCGGTGGTGACCTGGGCGATGTTGCGGACCTGGGTCGTCAGGTTGTTCGCCATGACGTTCACCGAGTCCGTCAGGTCGCGCCACGTGCCCGCGACGCCGGGGACCTGCGCCTGACCGCCCAGCCGGCCGTCCGAGCCGACCTCGCGGGCGACGCGGGTGACCTCGTCGGCGAACGACGACAGCTGGTCGACCATCGTGTTGATCGTGGACTTGAGCTCCAGGATCTCGCCGCGCGCGTCCACGGTGATCTTCTGGGTCAGGTCGCCCTGCGCGACGGCGGTGGTGACCTGGGCGATGTTGCGGACCTGCGTGGTCAGGTTCTCCGCCATGAAGTTCACGTTGTCGGTCAGGTCGCGCCACGTGCCGCCGACGCCGGGCACCTTCGCCTGGCCGCCGAGCTTGCCGTCCGTGCCGACCTCGCGGGCGACGCGGGTGACCTCGTCGGCGAACGACGACAGCTGGTCGACCATCGTGTTCAGCGTGTTCTTGAGCTCCAGCATCTCGCCGGAGACGTCCACGGTGATCTTCTGGGTCAGGTCACCGTTCGCCACCGCGGTCGCGACCTGGGCGATGTTGCGGACCTGGTTGGTGAGGTTGTTCGCCATCGAGTTGACGTTGTCGGTCAGGTCGCGCCACGTGCCCGCCACGCCCGGCACCTTCGCCTGACCGCCCAGGCGGCCGTCCGTGCCGACCTCGCGGGCGACACGCGTCACCTCGTCCGCGAACGACGACAGCTGGTCGACCAGGCCGTTCACCGTCGACCCGAGCGTGGCGAACTCGCCGCGCAGCGTCTGGTCGGACATGCGCTTGGTCAGGTCGCCCTCGGCCACGGCGGCGAGCACGCGGCTCAGCTCGGTCGTCGGCCGCATCAGGTCCTCGACCAGGCCGTTCACCGAGTCGGCGATCAGGGACCAGCCGCCCGCGGTGCCCGCGGGCGCCACCCGTTCGGTGAGCCTGCCCTCCTGGCCGACCGCCTGCCGGACCCTGCCCAGCTCACCGGCGAGCCACTGGTTGCGCTCCGCGATCTCGTTGAACACGTCCGCGAGCGCCGACACGGGCCCGTTCCCCGGCACGACGAGCCTGCGGCGGAAGTTGCCGTCACGCAGGTCTCTCATCGCCGAGAGAACCCGTTCGAGGGTCGCGTCCGTCTCTTCGTTGGCCGTGGTCACTCCAAGCCTCCGTGCCTCGGTGGTCGCAGCCAAGACTGCCACGTTAGGTTGGGAGCGAGGTAACTTGATGCCGCGATGCACGCCAACGACCCGCAGGAGGCCGTGATGATCCGGCCGTCTGCGCAGGACACAAGCGGATGAGCAGCGCCGTGGGCATCGACCTGGACGGCTGGCAGCGCCTGGTGGACGGGCTGCGCGAAGCCGTTCTCGTCGTCGATCCCGCCGGGGTGGTGCGCGTGCGCAACGCCGCGGCCGCCGACCGGTTCCCCCGGTTGTGCCTCGGCGAGCGCTTCGACGTGCACGTCGCGGGCCGCCAGCACGACCTCGGCGAGGGCTGGAGTGCCTGGTACTTCACGGACTCCGCGCTCGACCACGCGCATCTGCGGCTCGCGGGCGGCACCTCGCGCGAGGTCACGCTGAAGACCATCGTGCAGCTCGCGGCAGAGCTGCTGGGGGAGCACTGCGTGGCCGTGGTGCCCGCCACGCGCGACCGCCTGGAGTGGTGGCAGTGCGGCGGCGGCGAACCCTCGATGACGCGCACACCGCGTCGAGCCTCCACGCTGACGGACGTGCTGACGGGCACTTCGACGCTGACCAGGATCACCTCTTTGGGTGAAGGTAGTTGGGGTGTGGCGGAGGACTTCGGCTGCGCCCTGGCCGTGCCGCTGGGTGTCGGCGGCGCGTTGGTGGTGCTGCGCCGCGGCGACTTCGCGCCCCACGACGTCGAGCGCGTGCGGTTGTTCGGCAAACACGCCGCGGTGGCGCTGGAATCCGCGTCGAAGCTGACCGAGCAGCAGCGGACGATCGAGGTGCTGCGCTCGGCGTTGTTGCCGTTGCCGCTGCCGGAGGTTCGCGGCGTGACGCTGGCCTCGGTGTTCATCCCGGCGCACCAGCGCGCCCTGGTGGGCGGCGACTTCTACGACGTGCACCCGCGCACGGACGGCACGGCGACGTTCGCGCTGGGCGACGTCTGCGGCCACGGCCTGGAAGCCGCGGTCCACAGTGGACGGGTGCGGCAGTCGTTGCAGGCGCTGTCGCTCGTCGAGACGAACCCCGTGCGGCTGCTGCACCTGCTGAACACCTCGTTGCGCGCCACCGGTTCCAAGCTCTTCACCACGATCGTCGTCGGCGAGCTCGTGCCGCTGGCGTCGGGCGGAGTGCGCCTCTCGCTCGCGTCCGGCGGCCACCCCGCACCGCTGATCCTGCGCGCGGACGGCACCGTGCAGGAGGTGAGCGCGCCGGGCGCGATCGTCGGCATCCTGTCCGACGTCCGGTTCCACGGCGAACAGGTCACCCTGGCACCCGGCGACACGCTGGTGCTGTACTCCGACGGCTTCACCGAGGCCCGCGCCCACGCCGACCGCACCGAGCTGTTCGGGGAACAGCGGCTGCGGACGGTTCTCAAGGAGTGCAAGGGTTTGTCGGCGGAGGAGATCGCGCGGCACTGCGAGGAGGCCGTGCTGAAGTGGCTGGACCGCGACGACCACGACGACCTGGCGCTGCTGGCCGTGCAGGCCGTGTGATTCCTTTGCGTGGTGGAATTGCAACGTTCCGCGCTCCCGAGACGATCTGAGGGCCATGGCGACTCCCCGGCGGGTGTTCATCAGTCACACGTCGGAGCTGCGGCGCTTCCCGGCAGATCGGTCCTTTGTGGCCGCCGTGGAGTCGGCGGTGGCGCGCGCGGGTGACGCGGTGGTGGACATGGCGTACTTCGCCGCCCGTGATCACACCCCGGCGGAGGTCTGCCGCGAAGCCGTGGCCGGCGCGGACGTGTACGTGCTCGTGGCCGGGTTCCGGTACGGCTCACCGGTCCGCGACCGCCCCGAGCTGTCCTACACCGAGCTGGAGTTCGAGGCGGCCGGAGAACTGGGCCTGCCCCGGCTGGTGTTCCTGCTCGGCGACGACACGGACGGGCCTGCCGGTTTGTTCCGCGACCCGCAGTACGGCGCGCGGCAGGAGGGTTTCCGGCAGCGCTTGCAGGACAGCGGCGTGACGGCTGCCGTGGTGTCCTCACCTGATGGTCTCGAGACGGCGGTGCTGCACGCGCTGACCGATCTGCACCGCCCTGCCGCCGGTGGCGCGGCGGTCACTCGGGTGTGGAACGTGCCCGGCAGGTCCGCGCTGTTCACGGGCAGGGAGGACCTGCTGGAGGAGCTGCGTGCGGCACTGGCGGGGGACAGTCCCGCCGTCGTGCAGGCACTCCACGCGATGGGCGGCGTCGGCAAGACCACCACGGCGATCGAGTACGCGCACCGGTACGCCCGCGACTACGACGTGGTCTGGTGGGTCTCGGCCGAGCGTCCGGAGCTGATCGCGGAACAGTTCTCCGAACTGGCGCAGGCGTTGCGTCTCGCGGTGCCGGGTGAACCGGTCGAAGTCGTGCTCGCCAGGGTGCTGGGCCACCTGTGGGCGCACCCGAGGTCGTTGGTGGTGTTCGACAACGCCGAGGAGCCCGGCGGGCTGACCCGGTTCCTGCCGGGCGGCGATGCCCGCGTGCTGATCACCTCGCGGTGCCCCGACTGGCAGGGCGTGGCGACCCAGGTCGAGGTCGCCCTGTTCGAACCGGCGGAGTCCGCCGCACTGCTGCGGGCGCGGGTCGCGGGCCTGGGCGACGCGGACGCGCGACGGCTCGGGGAGGCGCTGGGCCACCTTCCGCTGGCGCTGGACCAGGCCGCGGCACTGCTGGCCGAAGGGGGCCTGACCCCGGCCAGCTACCTGAACCTGCTGGAGACGCGCGCCGCGGAGCTCCTGCACCACGACTTCTCCGACGAGAACACAGCTGGTGGCCGGTTGTCGGTGGCGGCGTCGTGGTCGGTGGCCTTCGACGCTCTCGCTGCCCGCGACGTGGCCGGGCTGCAGCTGCTCACGTTGCTGGCGTGGCTGGCGCCGGAACCCGTGCCGCTGACGCTGATCACCGACCACCCGGAGCTCTTGCCGGAGCCGCTGAGCTCGGTCGCCGCCGATCCGCTCGCACTAGCCCGTACCCTGCGCAACCTCAATCGCCGCGCGTTGGCGCGGGTCGGCACCGACAGCGTTCTGCTGCACCGAATTCCCGCAGCCCTGCTGCGAGGGCAGGTTCAGGAGGGCGAGCACGTGCCCGGACCGGCGGCCGGGTGGCCGGCCACCGCGCAGCTCCTGCTGCTCAACGCGGCTCCAGCCGACGCGTGGAACAACCCTCCTGTCTGGCCGGCCTGGCACCGGCTGCTTCCGCACGTCCTGACCGTCACCGCACCAGACCGCGCCGACGCCGGCTCGCGAGGCCTGACGAAGCTTCTCGACCGCACGTCGTGCTACCTGCTCACCCGCGGTCAGCCGCGCGAAGCGGTGGATCTCGCACAGCGGGCGTACGACCTGCACCGATTCCACCACGGCGACGAGGACGTCGACACTCTGGGCTACGCGAACAACCTCGCTCTGGCTTTCCGGCAGATGGGGAAGTACGCGCTGGCACGAGAGCTGGACCAGGCGACGTTCGACCGACGCCGGCGTCTCTTCGGTGACGACCACGCCGGCACCTTGAACGCGGCCCAGAACCTCGCTCTCGACCTGGCGGCACTGGGGGAGCACGCGAGGGCGCGGGAGCTCGACGAGGACACCCTCTGGCGACGCAAGCGGATCCTCGGCGTCGACGCGCCCAGGACCCTCGCGTCGGCCCACAACCTCGCCGTCAACGTGGCGAGAACAGGGCAGTACGAAGAAGCGCGGAAGCTCAACGAGGAGACTCTCGACCGGCGACGGCGCGTGCTCGGCGACGACCACCCCGACACGCTCAGGTCGGCCAACAGCCTCGCGTTCAACCTGTGGCACCTCGGACAACACGAGCAGGCGAAGAAGCTCGACGAGGACACTCTCGACCGGCGCCGACGTGTGCTCGGCGACGACCACCCCGACACCCTTCTGTCGGCCAGCAACCTTGCCGTCGACCTGCGCACGCTGCGCGACTACCGCAGGGCGCGGGAGCTGGACGAGAGCACCCTCGACCGGCGGCGGCGCGTTCTCGGTGACGACCATCCCGACACCCTGGTCTCGGCCCGCCACCTCGCCCTCGACCTGCGGAACCTGGGAGAACCGGACAAGGCGCGAGCGCTCGACGAGTGGGTTGCCGAACGTGAGGCCGCTAGCGAACCCCGCGAGGACGGAACTGGACGCTGATCCGCGGCCCCACAACCTTCGACGTCTTCGGCACCGCGTGCTCCCAAGTGCGTTGACAAGACCCGCCCATCACCAGCAAATCCCCGTGCCCCAGCGCGTACTTGTGCGTCTCCCCACCCCCACGCGGCCGCAGCAACAACGCACGCGGCGTCCCCACGGACAGGATCGCGACCATCGTGTCCTCGGTCTGCCCCCGCCCGATCGTGTCGCCGTGCCACGCCACGCTGTCCCGCCCGTCGCGGTAGTAGCAGAGCCCGGCCGTGGTGAACGGCTCGTGGAGCTCCGGCAGGTAGTGGTCAGACAGCACCGCGCGGGCCTCGGTCAGCACGTCGAACGGCAGCGCGCCCGAGTAGAAGCAGAGCAGACGCGGCACGTCGACCACGTTGTCGTACATCTGGCGGCGTTCGGCGCGCCACGGCACCTCGGAGACGAGCTGGTCGAAGAGCGCGTCGGCGCCGGACAGCCAGCCGGGCTGGACGTCGATCCACGCGCCGTCGCCCAGTTCAGTGCGGCGCGGGGACAGCGGGCTCAGCACCGGCTCCGCCTCCAGGTCGAACAGTGAACCCTGGCGCATGGTTCGCAGCATAATCGAACGTGTGTTCTAGTGCTAACGAACTGGGGCTCCAACAGATAGATCAGGTATGACTGGGGAAAAGGACGAGACCGTGCAGGTCAACGAGATCCGCGCGAACATCATTTCGGGCGACACGGCCGGCGTCGTGATGCAGATCGGTCACATCGCCGGTGACGTGGTGCTCAACGCCCGTGAGAGCACGGAGAACGACCAGGGTTAGGGCTTCAGCACGGCCCAGACGGCGTCCGCGATGAGTTCGCGCGCCTCGTCCAGGTCGAACACTCCGAGCAGGAACCGGCGCACCGACTCGTGCGCCGGGCCCATCACCACGGGCTCCATCGCCCACGGTGGCACCGCGCGCAACTCGCCGGACTTCATCCGTTCGAGGAACCACGTCAGGACCGGCTCGAACTCCGCCTGCTTGGCCGACGGGTCGGCGTGGTCGGGGGCCGCGTACAGGAAGCGGGCCCTGCTCGGGTTCGCCGTCACCCAGTCCAGGTAGCGCAGCACCACGTCCCGCACGACGGGGCCGGCCGGGCGCGCGTCCAGGGCCGGTCGCATCGCCGCGACGCAGCGGGCGTAGCTGTCGGCGTAGAGCTGGGCGAAGACGCCCGCGCGGCTGCCGAAGTGGTGGTAGATGCTGCCGTTCGACATGCCGGAACGCTCGGTCAGCGCCGCGATGGTGACGGCGTCGAGGCCGCCTTCTTCGACGAGCTTCAGGGCGGCGTCGAGGAGAGACTGTCTTCGGTCGGCCACGAGGGTTAGAGTACCGCTCTGGAGCGACGCTCCAGAGAAGGGGAGAAGCAATGGCGCTGTCGATTCCCGGCCTGCTGCGCGACCGGGTCGCCCGCACGCCCGACGCCGAGGCGATGCGGTACCGCGACAACGGTGGCTGGGCGACGCTGACCTGGGCCCAGCTGCAGGAACGCGTCGCGGAGGAAGCGTCCGGGCTGCGCGGGAAGGGCCTGCGCAAGGGCGATCGGGTGGCGCTGATGGGGCGCACCAGCATCGAGTGGATCGTCACCGACCTCGCCGTGCTCGCCGCCGGGGGCGCCACCACCACGATCTACCCGAACAGCACCGCCGCCGAGGTCGCGCACATCGTCAACGACTCCGGCAGCCGCATCGTGGTCGTCGAGACCGACGAGCACGAGGGGCTCGTGCCGGACGGCGTCGAGGTGCTGCGGTTCGGGGCGGTCCCCAAGGCGCAGGGCGACTACGACGCGTTGATCGACGAGCTCACGCCCGGCGACCTGGCGACGTTGATCTACACCTCGGGCACCACGGGCACGCCGAAGGGCGTCGAGCTCACCCACGACAACTGGCTGACGACGGCGGAAGCCGTTGCGTCCCTGGGCATTCTGCAGCCCACCGACCTGCACTTCCTGTGGCTGCCGCTCTCCCACGCGTTCGGCAAGGTGCTCACGATGGCGATGATCGCCGCGGGTGTGCCCACCGCCGTCGACGGCAGCGTCGAGCGGATCGTCGACAACCTCGGCGAGCTGCGGCCGTCGATCGTGGCCGCCGCGCCGCGCATCTTCGAGAAGATCCACGGCCGGATCGTCGCGGGTGCGCGGGAGAAGGGCGGGCTGACCGAGAAGATCTTCCGGTGGGCCGACCGCGAGCACGGTCCCGCGACGCGCTGGCTCGCGGACCGGCTGGTGTACCGGAAGCTGCGCGAGCGCGTCGGTGGGCGGATCCGCTACTTCGTGTCGGGTTCGGCGCCGCTCGCCGGTGAGATCGCGGAGTTCTTCGAACGGGCCGGCATCACGATCCTGGAGGGCTACGGGCTCACCGAGTCGTCCGCGGCGACGTTCTTCAACCGGCCGGGCATGATCAGGATCGGCACGGTCGGACCGCCGATCCCCGGCATGGAGGTCAAGATCGCCGACGACGGCGAGGTCCTGCTGCGCGGTCCCGGCGTCATGCGCGGCTACCACAACCGGCCGGACGCCACCGCCGAGACGTTGATCGACGGGTGGCTGCACACCGGCGACATCGGCGAGATCGACGACGCCGGACGGTTGAAGATCACCGACCGCAAGAAGGAACTGATCAAGACCTCCGGCGGCAAGTACGTGGCGCCCACCCGGATCGAGAGCATGATCAACGCGGCGTCGCCGTACATCAGCAACGTGATCGTGCACGGCGACCGCCGCAAGTACTGCGTCGCGCTGGTGACGCTCGACCCGGACACGGCGCAGGGCCTCACCAACGCTGAGGAAGAGGTCGAGAGCGCGATCAAGACCGTCAACGCGCAGCTCGCGCGGCACGAGACGATCAAGCGTTTCGCCGTGCTGGAGCACGATTTCAGCGTCGAGGACGGGTTGCTGACCGCGTCGCTGAAGCCGCGCCGCCGGGAGATCGAGAAGCGTTACGCGGACACCCTCGACAGCCTCTACTAGCCCAGCCTGTCCACGACGCCGCACAGGGGGCCGCCCGCCTGCATCTCCGCCAGCGAGGTGCGGAGGTCGGCCAGGCGGCGTTCGGACTCGCCGACCAGCGCGGCGGCCATGCGGCCCCACTCCTGCGTGCCCGCCGACGGCGACAGGTCCGCGAACAGCTCCGCGATCTCCCGGACGGTCAGCCCCACCCGCTGGGCCAGCTTCGCGACCTTGATCCGGCACGAGGCGGAGTCGTCGAACACGCGCCGTCCGCCGCCGTCTCTCGTGGCGGTGATGACGCCGTGCTTCTCGTAGAACCGGACGGCGGAGGGCGCGACACCCGCGGCACGGGCCACGTCGCCGACGGTCAGTGCGATGGCATGCGTCATACCGCCACGGTAGCGAGCTTGACCTCAACATAAGTTCAACTTGCACCCTTGCGATCATGAGTGCACAACTGGAATTCGTCGTCGTGGTCGCGAGTGTGCGGGAGCCGCGAATCGGGCGCACGGTCGCGGACTGGGTGGTCGCACAGGTGCCCGGCGGTGTCCGCACCCGTGTGGTGGACCTCGCCGAGGTCGAGCTGCCACCGGACGCTGATCTGCGGCCCGGCGGTGGCGCGCGGACACCGGTGTCGGACGTGCTCGCCGCCGCGGACGGCTTCGTCATCGTGACGCCCGAGTACAACCACGCCTACCCGGCGAGCCTCAAGCGCTTCCTCGACTGGCACCACGGTGAGTGGATGTTCAAGCCCGCGACCGTGGTGCCCTACGGCGTGCGCGGCGGGCTGCTGGCGGGGGAGCACCTGCGTCCGGTTCTCGCCGAGCTGTCGATGGTCACCACCCGGCGCATGGTCGCGCTCTCCGCGCCCTGGGAACACCTGTCGGAAGGCCGCTACCGCCCGCCCGCCGGTGAACACAAGGCCATCGGCCAGGCCCTGCGCGAGTTGACGTGGTGGGCGCACGCGTTGCGCCGAGCACGTCACGACCACCCGTACGAGCTGGTCGACTGGCTGGGCGCCCAGCGCGCGGACACGGACGCGGAGGCGCTCGCCGATCTGGTGGGGCACGCCGCGATCGTCGGGCTGGGCACCGGGACCCGCGCGGGGCGGGAGACGTTCGCGGTCGTGGCGCGGACGACGTGGTCGCTCGTCGAACGAGGCTTCCGGGTGATCGCGATCCTCGACAACCCGCGGGTCGTCGAGTTGTACGACCGGTACGTGCGCGGCGAGGACGTCGACGTCGTGGCCGCGCTGCGCCAGGCGTGGGGACCGTGGCGCACCGAGGAGATGCGCGAGGCGCTGGACTCGCTGCGACGGCGCAACGCCGAGCACCCCGGCGATCCCGTGCGCGTGGTCGGCGTGGGCGGATCGAAGGTCCTGCCCGCCGACTACGACCGCGTGCTGGAGCTGGTCGCCCCACCGGAGGTGGCGAAGATCCGCGAGCTGTTCGAGGTCATCCGCACCGCCCACGACAACGGTGAGCACGTGCAGCGGGCGCACGGCACCCACCCCGGCGTCCCGTTCGTGGAACTCGCCCGCGAGGCACGGGCGATCGCGGGCCCGGCCGGTGCCGAGGCAAGCGGCCTCCTCGACGCGATCGTGGAGCACCACGCGAACGCGATCGGCGTGGGGCACGACGGCGAGCGCGAGGAGCGCGAGGCCGCCGAGCGGGTGCTGGCGCAGCGCCCCGCACGGGTTGTGCTGTGGGAGGGCAGCGCGCACATCGCCGCAGACGCGATGATGGGCGGACACCTGCGTGCGGAGCTGGGGAAGGCGTACGCGGCGGTGCACGTGACGTTCGGGCACGGCCGGGCCCACGGCGTCGACGTTCCCCCTCCGGTGCCCGGGTCCCTCGAGGACGTCCTGGGCGCGGCGGGCGGTGCGCGGACCGTGCCGCTGGGCGACGGAGTTCCCGCGGCCCTCGACGCGCCGTGGCGGACACGGCTGATCTCCGGCCTCTACGACCCGGCCCGCGACGGCGAGCACTACCTCGAGGTGCGGTCGCTGAGCGGTGCCTACGACGCCGTCGTCTTCGTTCCGGAGATCTCCTCGGTCAGCGCGCTGGCGACAACCTGAGCCGGCGAGCCGTCCACCGGCGGAAGCGGTGGACGGCTCGCCCGGCTCCAGCTCAGCGGCCGCCGCGCCGATCGTCGTCGCGCTCGACGTCCAACGGTGACGTTGCGCTGCTCGGTGACGGTGTGCTTGACCAGCCGCACCCTGCCCGTCTCGACGTTGCGGGTGCCGACGTCGAGCTTCTCCTCCGAGAGCGTCACCTCCGCCGCGTCACCGCGCAGCCGGTCGTGCTCACCGGTCTTGGCCCGCGGGATCATCCCGTAGTGCCGGTGGAGCGCCTCCTGCTCCTCGTCCGACATGTGGTCGTCGGAGATGTGCACGCTCGGCGCGTCCTTCACCTGCTCCTTGGCGACGGGGACGGTGATCGCGCCACCCGCCACGTGGCCCTGCTGGAGCGGGACGAAGCTCTCCTTCATCCCGAACAGTCCGGTGTGGACCTCGGCCCACATCGGCGCCCCGGTGCCGTCGTCGAGCCACACCTGTTTGACGGAACCGATCTTCTCGCCCTTGTTGTCGATCACGTCGCAGTCGTGCAGAGCCTGAACGTGCGTCTGATCGATCATCGTGCTGTCCTCCCGCATCGGCTGTCCGCTTGCCAACGCGAGGTACCCGCCGCCGCGGGCACGATCGCGGGTCCCCACCGACCAGGGTGACCGCGCCCGCACGGCGGATTCAGCCGATCAGGCGACGTTCAGTCGCAGACCGCCCCGCGCGAAGCCGAGCCGACGAGCTTCGCGTACTTGGCCAGCACGCCGCGTTCGTAGCGCGGCGGCAGCGGCGCCCAGCCCTCCCGGCGGCTCTCCAGGTCGGCGTCCACGTCGAGGGTGCCCTCGGCGACGTTCAGCGTGATCCGGTCGCCGTTGCGGACGAACGCGATGGGCCCGCCGTCGACCGCCTCCGGTGCCACGTGCCCGACGCACAGGCCCGTGGTGCCGCCGGAGAACCGGCCGTCGGTGAGCAGCAGGACGTCCTTGCCGAGGCCCGCGCCCTTGATCGCCGCGGTGATGGCGAGCATCTCGCGCATGCCGGGCCCGCCCTTGGGACCCTCGTAGCGGATCACCACGACGTCGCCCGCGGTGATCGTGCCGTCCTCCAGCGCGTCCATCGCCGCGCGTTCGCGGTCGAACACCCGCGCGGTGCCGGTGAAGACGTCCGAGTCGAAGCCCGCGGACTTGACCACGGCGCCTTCCGGGGCGAGCGAGCCCTTGAGGATCGTGATGCCGCCGGTGTGGTGGATGGGCTTGTCGAGCGCGCGCAGGACCAGGCCGTCGGGGTCGGGCGGCGCGATGTCGGCGAGGTTCTCGGCCACCGTGCGGCCGGTGACCGTCAGGCAGTCCCCGTGCAGCAGACCGGCGTCCAGCAGTGCCTTCATCACCACGGGCACGCCGCCGATGCGGTCGACGTCGGTCATCACGTGCCGTCCGAACGGCTTGACGTCGGCGAGGTGCGGCACGCGCGCGCCGATGCGGCTGAAGTCGTCCAGCGACAGCTCGACGCCGGCCTCGTGCGCGATCGCGAGCAGGTGCAGCACCGCGTTGGTGGAGCCGCCGAACGCCATCACGACGGCGATCGCGTTCTCGAACGCCTCGCGCGTCATGATCTGCCGCGCGGTGATGCCTTTCCGGAGCATCTCGACCACGGCCTGGCCGGACCTGCGGGCGAACCCGTCGCGGCGGCGGTCGGTGGCCGGGGGAGCGGCGCTGCCCGGCAACGACATGCCGAGCGCCTCCGCCGCGCTGGCCATGGTGTTCGCCGTGTACATGCCACCGCACGCGCCCTCGCCGGGACAGATCGCGCGTTCGATCAGGTCGACGTCCTCACGGCTCATCAGGCCCCTGGAGCACGCCCCGACGGCCTCGAAGGCGTCGATGATCGTGACTTCCTTCTCGGTGCCGTCGGTCAGCGTGACCCGGCCGGGCAGGATCGACCCGGCGTAGAGGAAGACGCTCGCGAGGTCGAGCCGGGCGGCGGCCATCAGCATGCCGGGCAACGACTTGTCGCAGCCCGCGAGCAGCACCGAGCCGTCCAGCCGCTCCGCCTGCATCACCGTCTCGACGCTGTCCGCGATCACCTCGCGCGAGACCAGCGAGAAGTGCATGCCCTCGTGGCCCATGGAGATGCCGTCCGACACGGAGATCGTGCCGAACTCGAGCGGATACCCGCCCGCCGCGTGCACGCCGTCCTTGGAGGCCTTGGCCAGGCGGTCCAGCGACAGGTTGCACGGCGTGATCTCGTTCCACGACGAGGCGACGCCGATCTGCGGCTTCTCCCAGTCCTCGTCACCCATGCCGACGGCCCGGAGCATGCCGCGCGCGGCGGTGCGCTCCAGGCCGTCGGTCACGTCGCGGCTGCGTGGCTTCACGTCCGGTGTCTCGGTCATGAAGGCACGCTAGTACTTCCTAGGCCGGATTCGCCGCGTGAGTCAGCGTCTCCCAGGCGACGAACAGGTTGTTCGTCCCCTGTGGACGCTGGGTCTCGGTGTAGCGCTGGGTGTTCGCCATCGCGATGCCCAGCCGGGTGTTCAGCGCGTTGAACGACACCTCCGACGTCGGCCCGAGGCTCTGGCTGAACGAGCCATCGCACAGCCACGACGGCACCGGCTCACCGTTCTGGTACTTGGTGTGCAGGCCCCACGCGTGCCGCATGCGGTCCTTGATCTCACCCCAGATGTCCTGGCCCTGGTGCCGCGCGGTCTCGGCGAGGTGCGCGGCCGCGGCGAGCCCGTAGCCGGTGTGCGTGAAGTCGCGGCAGGTCTCCTGGGAGAGCCCGTCGACGAACGTGGACTGGCCCTGCCAGTAGGAGATGATCTCCGAGCGGGTGTCGATGCCGCTGCCCGGCGGCGTCTTCGGCAGGGATCCGTCGGTGGTCAGGTAGACGTAGGCGGGCATGCGGGTGCGGAAGATGCCGATGGCCCTGTCGTAGGCGGCGCGGTCCTCCAGGAACACCGAGATCCCGATCGACGCCTCCATCATGCTGAGCTCCCAGTTGCCGTTGGTGTTGGCACGGCCGTTCTGGATCTCGGGCAGGTAGACGTTGCGGAGCATGGTGCCGAACCTGGCGCTGTTGGGCCAGTTCCCGTAGACGTGCTTGATGATCTCGGCAGCCCGGGGCCAGCTGCTCGCCGACCACGCGGTCTGCAGCGGGGCGTTCGAGTTGGTGTGGTCGGTGATGGTGGCGGACCACGCGTCCATGATCTGGATCGCCTTGGCCGCGTACCGGTTGTCACGCGTGACGTACCAGGCGAGCGAGAGGGTGTAGGCCGCGATGGCGTCTTCGCGCTCGTCGGTGCAGCCGTAGTTCGGGTTGGAGTAGGGACCGCACTCGACGACCGCCCGCGGCCTCGGCGTGCGGTTCAGGTCGGCGTACTTCGACGCCATCATGCGGTCGTAGGCGAGTTTCCACGGCTGGGCGCCGGCCTGGACCTTGGTGCGCATGAAGTCCAGCTGTGGACGGGAGACGAGGACGCCGGGGTGGACGAACGTCGCCGGCGCCGCCGAGGCGGGGGAGCCGGTGACCGGTACTAGCAACGATGCCAGCAGTGCGATCAGCACCGCGCAGGAACGGGTGACCATGCGCCCCAGTGTTAGTGGTCTATACCTTTTCGGTCAATCATTCCGGGACGATGTTCATGGTGGTGAACGGCCTCATCCGCTCGGCGCCGGGTGGAGTGACGTTGATTCTCAGGTCGGTTTCGCCGTCCGGTGCCCACCTCATCCCCTCGACGGTCAACCGGCTGCCGGGCGGGCAGTCGAGCTCGAACAACGCGCGGGCGAGCGGGGTGATCAGATGCGACTCGACGAGGTTGCCGAGGTCGCGGGCATCCGGAACCCCGCGAGCGGTGCACCTCCTCCACAGGGCGTCCGCCGTCTCGGCGAGCAGCTCCAGCTCGACGCCGTACTCGTCGTGGAGGCGGTGCACGACGTTGGCCAGCTGGTGCTCGAAGACCGCGTGGACGACGTCCGCGCTGACGAACTCGAAGACGACCAGGTTGCCGTCCAGGCGGTTCAGCAGTTCCGGGCGCCCGATCGCGCGCCCGATGTGGTCACGGACGGCGGACCGGACGGAGGACTCCAGTTGGGGGTAGGGCATCTCCGGCAACACCAGTGGGACTGGCTCGTCGCCCGCCGGATCGAACCGGGAGGTGCCCAGGTCCGTGACCGCGACGACGACGCTCTGCGAGAAGTCCCCGGACACGCCGCGGCTGTCCGTCAGCCTGCCGTCGTCGAGGATCTGCAGCAGCTTGTCGCAGAAGGACGGATGTGCCTTCTCGATCTCGTCGAAGACGATCACCCGGCACGGTTGTTCGACGACCGCGTCCACCAGCCGGTCCAGTCCCGATTCGACCTGGTTCGCCGTGGTGAAGTCGCCCGTGGAGAACCTCACGCAGGCGCTCTGATCTCCGAACAGCGTCTCGGCGATGCACACGGCTGACTCGATCCTGCCGGTTCCCCGCGGCCCGGCGAGCAGCAGAACGGCCCGCGGCCGCTGGTTCGCGCCGGCGCCGCGCTGCGCACCGGACAGGCCGAGGGCTCCGCGTTTGAGCGCGTCGAGAATCTTCGCGACAGCCCGCTCCTGACCGAGGACGCGGCGCCGGAAGAGCCTCTCGCCGAGGATGATCCGCTCGCGGACGCCGGGCCACTGCCAGGGGTTCGGCAGGCCTCGCTCCGCGGGTGGACGAACGCCCTCGGGGGCGGCACCGCACAGGGCGCGCAGCCGCTGCACGAGTTCCTCGCCGGGAAGCGCGCCGCCGGTGAGGTCCTCGTGGTGGAGGTCCACGAGGCGGAAGAACTTCGGGGACTCCTCGACGAGCAGCGGCACGATCACCTTCTTCTGCTCCTCGGCGTACGCGATCTCGCGGGCGACCCAGCGCGACTCGTAGGCGCTGGGCGTGACCACGACGAGAAAGACACCCGCCTCGGCGATGTTGCGCTGCAACACCTCTTCGAACTGCTCACCGGCGATGAGCCGGTAGTCGAACCACACGGGGACACCCGCCGCGATCAGGTGATCGGCGAGACCTCGCACGTACTCCTGGTCGGTGCGGCTGTAGCTGATGAAGGCGTGGCGGGGCACGGCACGACGGTACAGGCGGGCCGCCCATCCCGGACCGCACAACGAAAATCCCCCGGTGCGCGGGAGGTGCACCGGGGGATCTCGCTGTCAGAACTGGGTCACTCCTTGCACTTCTTGCCGGAGTTCACGCAGTTGACGAGTCGGTTCATGATCTGCTGCGACATCACGTTCGCGAAGTCGTCGTGGTCGGTGAGCGGGTTGTGGTTCTCCTCCGGGAAGGAGTCCACCTTGTACTGACCCTTCTGCTGAACGTCCCTGGGGATGTTGTAGGTCAGGGAGATCCGCAGCTGCGGAACGGCCTTGAAGCCCTTCTTGCACTTGCCGTTCGCGTCCGGGTAGATGATGTGCTCGCGGTGCTTCTCCGAGTCGATGTTCTTGCCGTCCCAGCAGCTCGGGAAGTCGTGGATGCGCTTGACCTTCGAGCCCTGCGGGCAGATCGGGTACTTGGCGAGCTGGACCTTGTCCTCGAAACCGGTGCAGGTCCACGAGTCCTTGGCGTTCTTCGGGCCGTTCTGGCCGGCCTTGGCGTCGCCGTAGAGGACTCGGAGGAACTTCGGCATCGCGACGACCTTGCCGACGGGCGAACCGCGGAAGGTCAGGTCGACGACCTCGGGGCGCTGGATCTCGCCGTCGTTGCCCTCGAGCTCGTTGTTCGCGTTCTCTTCCTTGTTGTTCTGGTTCTTCTTGTTCTCGGTGCCTTCGGCCTGGGCCTCGTCGTTGTTCTTGGCGCCGTTGTCAGCCTTGGAGGCCTGGCCGGCTTCCTTGACCGTGCAGGCCGCGGCCGGGTTCAGGTCAGGAGCCTGCTTGCCCTGGCGGCTGAAGGCCAGCATCATCCGGTTCAGGATGGCGGCGCGCTTCTCCCGCGTCGGGCCGACGATGATGTTGTCGACGTCCTGAGCCTTGACCTGCTCGAGGCGCTTCTCGGCCTCGTCGGTCACCTTCTCGAGGTTCGCGAGCTCCTTGTCGATCTCCGCCTGGGCCTTGTCCGGCACGTCCTCGGGGAGCAGGGAGGCGACGTCGGGGCACTCGAGGCGGGCCGCGGCCTTGTCGGCCTTGTCCTTGTCCTGCTGCGCCTTGTCGTCCTTCTTCTTCGGCTGCTCCTGGGCCGGCTCGTCGTCCTTGTCGATGCGCACGACGGGCCAGAAGTACGCGGACTTGTCACCGTTCTTGCAGGTCGTGCCCGCCTTCTGCAGCGACTTGTTGTTGGAGTCCGCGTTCGTGGACAGGTTGCCGACGTAGTCGTGCAGGTGCTGGGCACCGTTGCGGACACCGGGCTGCGCGATGAAGTTGTCCGGGTTGAAGTGCTGGTTCTCGTTGCGGCCGCAGTTGACGGTGAACGTACCCGTGGTGGCGCCTTGCTGCTCTTTTGGTTTCTTTACGTTCGGCTTCACCTTCGTGATGTCGACGAACTCCGATTTGTCCGCCCCGTCGGCGAGTGCGGCGCCATCAGAAGAACTGATGGCCACCACCGTCGCGCCACCAGCGACCACGGCCATCGCCGCTGCTGCGGCGGTCAGCCAGATCGTGGATTTCCTACGGTGAAAAGCCATTTGCCACCTCGTGTAGTCCGATAAAACGGCATGGTGAAGCTGACGGCGGTTAGCCGCGTTGTTCGGGTTGAACTTCGGTGTGCGATTTTCAGTACGAGCGAGAACCCCGCCGTGATTTCTTCTTCGATCGGGAGATCATTCTCATTCCGACCAGTGCGAGGGCGAGCACCGCGATCGCGCCGAAGAAGACACCGTTGTTCTCACCGAACACGCCTTGCTCGGCGGTGCGGGTGAACTTGGTGCCCTCCGGCACGGTCGGGACCACGCCGTCGGTCGGGTTCGCCGAAGCTTCCGTGCTGTCCCCGGTCGGTTCCGGTTCCCCGGAGGCGGCCGTCGGCGCTGCGAGCGGCTGCGGGGACTCCAGCGCGGCGAAGTCGACCTTGCCGGTGTCCTCCAGCACCTTCATGTGGTCGAAGACGGTGATCATCGCCTGGGTGGCGAGGATGCGGACGAGCTCGTTCTTGGTGCCCGCCCTCATCTGCGCGGCGAAGGCGTAGACCTTGCCGTGCGCCGCGCGCAGCCGGTTGGCGAAAACGGCGTCGAAGTCCTCGCCGTTCGCCGCGTCCATCTCGGCGAGCCAGCCCTTCTGCTCGTCGGAGGCCTCCGTGGGCAACGTGTGGCCGAGCAGGACGCCCGCCCGGTTCACGACGTTGTCCAGCAGCGTGTGCCCCTCGATGAGGTGCTTGCAGGCTTCCTGGATCTTGGGCTGGTCCGCCCGCTTGGCCTTGCCCTTCTCGCCTGCGGGCTTCTCCCACAACCCGGCCTGCTTGACCCGGTTCAGGAAGTCCCGGTCGGCAGGTCCGAGCGGGCCCCACTGCGTCTGCACGACCTCGTCCCCCGTCCCGCCACTGCCGGGCGGCGGGGTGGAGATGGGTGTGGAAGGCGTGGTGGAGGGTTGACCGATCGCGCTCCCGGTGTTGAGCAGCACGGCCAGCGCACAGCCGGCCAGCGCGACCAGCAGTCGCGTCGGCATCGCCAAGTCCATGGGGAGTCGCACGAACTGGAGTACGGCCAGGAATGGGTGCGCGCCTCAGTTCGAGACCCCGGCGTTATCGAACCGTTATCGAACCCCGCGCAACCCCGGCTCGAAAGCACGACCTAAGGTCGTGAGCATGAGCAAGCGTTTTGTGGCGTTGGGGGACTCGTTCACCGAGGGAGTGGGTGACGACGACGCCGGTCGTCCGAACGGCGTGCGGGGATGGGCGGACCGCGTCGCGGACGTGCTGGGTGCGGCCGATCGTGAGTTCACCTACGCCAACCTGGCGGTGCGCGGCCGGTTGCTGCCGCAGGTGCTCGGCGAGCAGCTGGAGCGCGCTCTCGCGATGAAGCCCGACCTCGTCTCCCTCTACGCGGGCGGGAACGACCTCATGCGGCCGAAGGTCGACATCGACGCGTTGATGCGCCGGTACCGAGCGGCGGTGGCGCGTTTGGTCACGGCAGGCGCGCGCGTCGTCCTCTTCACCGGTGTCGACGGCGTGGACGACCCGGTGTTCCGCAAGATGCGCGGACGCGTGGCCATCTACAACGAGCACGTGCGGTCCATCGCCGCCGAACACTCGTGCGTTCTGGTGGACATGTGGTCGATGCGCCAGCTCCGCGACCGCCGCATGTGGTCGCCCGACCGCCTGCACCTCAACTCCCTCGGGCACACAGAGGTCGCCATCTCGGTTCTCGACGGCCTGGGCGTGGCCCACCCGCTGGAGCGCACTGTCCTCGGTGTCGCCCCGCTCGTCGACCGGAAGGTCCGCCGGGCGGAGGACCTCAGGTGGGCGCGCGAGCACGTCGTGCCGTGGGTGATGCGTCGCCTGCGCGGTGAGTCCTCTGGCGACGTGATCAGGCCGCGCCGGCCGGAGCTGCTGCCGCCGTCCTAGTAGAACGTGTTCCTTGGACCAAGGTTGTCTAACGAGGAAACACGGCTTCGGTGACGGTATTTCGCGCGATTCTTTGCAGATAGAACGTGTTCTAAAAATCGTGTCGGCCAGACGGGTGAAACCGCAGGTGGGCGGCCCGGGCTGGATTGATGCAGTGCCCTAGCGTTCGTCCGCATGCGCCGCCAGACCGCACTGATCGTGTTGATGGTCTGCGCGTTGATCGCGGGCTGTGGAAGCAGGCTCACCGACGAGCAACGCGCAGCGCTCGTCGTGCCCGGAGGCGGGACGGCGGGCACTCAGGAAGGCACGGCGCCCGGCGAGGAAGGCACTGTGCCCGACGGCACCGCGGGCCAGCCGGGCGCGAACAACCCGCAGCAGCCGAACCAGCAGCCGAACCCGCCGGGCAGCATCGCGGGCGGGTGCCAGGGCACCGGCGGCGCCACGGACAAGGGCGTCACCGCGGGCGAGATCACGATCGCCAACATCTCCGACATCAGCGGCCCGGTGCCCGGCCTCTTCCAGGCGGCGCAGCAGGGCACGAAGGCGTTCGTCGAGTACTTCAACGCCACCCAGGGCGCGATCTGCGGCCGCAAGCTGAAACTCGTCTCGTTCGACTCCCGCACCGACAGCGGCGGCGACCAGCAGGCCACCTCCCAGGCGTGTGAACAGGCGTTCGCCCTGGTCGGCTCGATGTCCGGCTTCGACCAGGGCGGTGGCCCGGCCGCGGCCGCGTGCGGCATCCCGGACCTGCGCGCCTCGACGGTGACCACGCAACGCCAGCGCACGCCCGTGAGCTTCGGCGTCGCGTCCAACGTGGTGAACCTGGTGTCGTCCGCGTATCCCGACCTGATCAAGTCGAGCTTCCCGAGCGCGGCCGGCGCCGCGTCGTTCCTGTACCTGAACGTCGACGCCAGCTCGCAGAACGCACGCAGTATGCAAAAAGCCGCCGAGCAACGCGGATTGAAGTTTGTATACACGCAGGCAATCGACATCGCCGACGTCAACTACGCGCCGTACGTCGCCAAGCTCAAGGAGACCGGCGCGAAGATTGTATATTGGATGGGGTCGGCACAATACGCGGTCCGGTTGCAGCAGGCGATGCGGCAGCAGGGATACACGCCGGAAGCGTTCATCACGGACCCGTCGGCGTACGACGCGCAGTACGTGCGGCAGGGCGGCGCGGCGGTCGACGGCACCGTCGTCTACACGAACGGTGGCCTGTTCGAGGAGAACAACCCGCAGGTCGTGCTCTACAAGCAGTGGCTGGGGCGGGTGGCGCCGGGCGCGTCGCCCTCGTACTTCGGGATGTTCGCGTGGGCCGCGGCGCGGTTGTTCGTGCAGCTCGCGGCGAAGATCGGCCCGCAGCTGACGCGCAAGGCGGTGCTGGACCAGGTCCGCGGGGTGCACGACTTCACGGCGGAGGGGATGGTCGCGCCGCAGGACGTCGGGGGGAAGCGGACGTCGGCGTGCATGTCGCTGGTGCGGTTGAAGGGCGGGGCCTGGTCGCGGTTGGCGCCGGCGTCCGGGTACTCGTGCGGGGCGTTGATCGACACGGGGGTGGGCGGATGACCGCGCTGCTCGCCTACACCATCTTCGGCCTCGTCACGGGCGGCGCGTACGCCGTCGTCGCCGGTGGGCTCGTCCTCACCTACAGCACCTCCAAGGTGTTCAACGTCGGCCACGGCGCGATCGGCATGGTCATGGCCTTCCTCTACTGGGAGCTCGCCGAGAACCGCGGGCTGCCGCAGTGGCTCGCGCTGCTGATCGTGGTCGGCGGCTGCGCGCCGTTGTTCGGGCTGGTGATCGAGCGGTTCGTGATGCGCAGGCTCGCGGGGGCACCGGTCGGCATCACGCTCGTCGCGGGGGTGGGGGTGCTGGTCGGGTTGATCGGCGCCGCCCAGGTGATCTGGCCGCCGCAGGCCCGGCCGGTGCGGCCGTTCCTCGACCAGCTCGGCGTGCACATCGGGCAGTCGTTCGTCAGCGGGCACGACCTGGTGACGCTGGCGTGCGCGGTGCTCGTCGCCGGTGGGCTGTACGTGCTGCTGAACCGGACGCGGACCGGGCTCGCGATGCGGGCCTGCGTGGACGCGCCGGAGCTGGCCTCGCTGTACGGGACGCGGCCGCACCGGTTATCGGCGTTGAGCTGGGCCATCGGGTCGGCGTTGGCGGCACTGGGCGGCATTCTGCTGACTCCGGTCGTGCAGCTCGACTACGTGACGATGACGCTGCTCGTGATCACCGCGTACACCGCGGCGCTGGTCGGGCGGTTGCGGAGTCTGCCGCTGACGTTCGTGGGCGCGCTCGGGCTCGGGCTGGTGCAGTCCTACGCGGTGGCGTACCTGCCGTCGTCGCCGTTCTGGATCTCGTTCCGGGCGGCGATTCCGGCGCTGCTGCTGTTCGTGGTGCTGCTCGCGATGCCGCAGTCACCGTTGCGGATCGGTGGTGTGCGCGGGTCGCGCGGGGTGGCGGTGCCGACAGGGCTCACCGCGGGGGTCGGCGCGGGGCTGTTCCTCGGTGTCGTCGTGGCGCTGGCGTTGCTGGTGGATTCGGTGGTGGCCGGTCAGCTCGCGCTCGCGCTGGTGTTCGGGATCGTGCTGCTGTCGATGGTGCTGCTCACCGGGTACGGCGGGGTGGTGTCGCTCGGGCAGTTCACGTTCGTCGGCGTGGGTGCGGTGACGGTCGCGCGGCTCGGATCCACCTCACCGCTCACGCTGCTGGCCGGGGCGGCGGTCGCGGCCGCCATCGGGGCGCTGATCGCGTTGACGGCGCTGCGGGTGAGCGGGCTGTACCTGGCGCTGGCGACGCTCGGGTTCGCGCAGCTCATGGACAAGCTGGTGCTCCAGTCGCCGATCGCGTTCGGGGTGCGGGGCAGTCTGCAGGTGCCGAAGCTGGTCGAGTCCGCGACGGCCCAGCTGCTGCTGGCCGCGGGGGTGTTCGCGCTGGTCGGCATGGGGGTGCTCGCCGTCAGGCGCGGGCGGCTCGGGCGCAAGATGATCGCGGTCAAGGACAGTTCGGCGGCCTGCGCGACGCTCGGCATGAACGTGCGCTGGATCCGGGTCGGCGTGTTCGCGCTGTCGGCGGCGATCGCGGGGCTCGCCGGCGGGTTGTTCGCGCAGCTGCGGGAAACCGTTGCCGCCAGCGACTTCCAGCTGTTCAACAACCTGCCGTTGCTGCTGTTCGCCGTGATCGCCGGCGTGACGTCGGTGTCCGGCGCGGCGCTCGGCGGGCTGCTGCTGATGCTGCTTCCCGTGCTGCAGAGCGGTTTCCCGGCCTTCGCGGGCGCGGCGGTCGTACTGCTCGGCGTCGCGGCGGCCGGGCTCGCCCGTGACCCCAACGGCCTGGTCAGCTGGTTCTTCCGGGCCTGGTCCTGGCGGCGCGCATGAGCACGCTGCGGGTGGAGGGCGTGACGGTCCGCTTCGGCGAGGTGACCGCGGTGAACGACGTGTCCCTCGTGGTCTCGCCGGGCGTCACCGGGCTGATCGGTCCCAACGGCGCGGGCAAGACGACGTTGTTCGACGTGATCAGCGGGTTGCGCAGGCCGTCGGCCGGCCGGGTGCTGCTCGACGACGCGGACATCACCGCGAAGGGCCCGCACCAGCGGTCGAGGCTGGGGGTGGCGCGGACGTTCCAGCGGCTGGAGGTGTTCGGGTCGCTGACGGTGTGGGAGAACGTCGTGGTGGCGCTGGAAAGCCGCCGCAGGTCGCTGCGGCTGGCCTCGAAGCTGCTCGAACGGGTCGGGATCGCGGAGTTCTCCGACAACCAGGCCGACACCGTGCCGACGGGCGCCGCGCGGCTGCTCGAACTCGCTCGTGCGCTGGCCACGGAGCCGCGGCTGCTGCTGCTCGACGAGCCGTCGTCGGGGCTCGACCGCGCGGAGACCAACGCGTTCGGCGAGCTGTTGCAGGAGCTCAGCGCGGAGGGGCGTTCGGTCGTGCTGGTCGAGCACGACATGGATCTCGTGATGGGCTACTGCGATCACGTGCACGTGCTGAACCTGGGCCGCCTGCTGACCTCCGGCACGCCCGCCGAGATCCGCGAGCACGAAGGAGTCCGGGAGGCGTATCTCGGATGATCGACCTGACGGACGTCCACGCCGGCTACGGCCGCATCGAGGTGCTGCGCGGGGTTTCGCTCTCCGTGCCGCGTGGCACCGTCACGGCGTTGCTGGGCCCGAACGGCGCGGGCAAGTCGACCCTGGTGAAAGTCCTCAGTGGACAGTTGAGGGCCACCTCCGGTCACGTGCACCTCGGCGGGGTGCACGTCAACGACGCCGCACCCGACGAGCTGGCCCGCGCCGGCCTGTGCACGGTTCCGGAAGGGCGGGCGATCTTCCCGAACCTCACCGTCGCGGAGAACCTGAGGCTGATGCGCGGTGATCCTGACGTGGTCTACGAACGGTTCCCGAAGCTTCGAGTGCGGCACAAGCAGCTCGCGGGCTCGATGTCGGGCGGCGAGCAGCAGATGCTCGCGTTCTCCCGCGCGCTGATCACCGACCCGGCCGTGCTGGTGATCGACGAACTGTCGATGGGCCTCGCGCCGGTGATCGTCGCCGAGCTGTACGAGGTGGTGGCGGAGCTGGCCTCGTCCGGCGTGACGATGCTGATCGTCGAGCAGTTCGCCGAGACCGCCTCCGCCGTGGCCGACCAGGTCGTCGTGATGAAGCACGGTGAGATCTCTGAGGATTCCGACCTCGCCACCGTCTACTTCGGAGGGACATCGTGAGGTACGCACTGGTGCTTCTGCTTCTTCTGCTGTCCCCGGCACCGGCCAGGGCCGCGGACATCGGTGGCTTCACGCTGTCCGCCCACGCGGCACCCGTGTCCGTGCTGCTCCACACCGATCTTCTCCCGGTGCCCGCGGAACCCCAGGGCGAGGTGCACCTCTCGTACACGCAGACCGAGCTGGGCTCCGGCCCGATCGGCCGGTCGCTGGCGAGCTCGCTCTGGCCGGGCGCGGCCGTGGGCACCGGGTTGCCTCAGCTGCTGGGCTTCGCCTATCCGGTGCAGGCCAACGCCTCGCACCCCGGCGGACCCGCCGACGCGTCGCAGCCGGGCATGAAGGCCGCCGCGGGCGCCTCGAAGGCCGAGTCCTACGCCGGAGCCAAGCAGGAGGTCCCGTTCCTGCTCACCACCGACGGTCTGTCGTCGACCAGCGTCAGTTCGGTGTCCGGCACCGAGGCGCGCTCGTCCGCCGTGACGTCCGCGCAGACGATCTCGTTGCTGGCGGGGATGGTCGTGCTGTCGGGCGTCAAGTTCGAATCCGTGGCCGTGAGCGACGGCGGCAAGGGAAGCGGCACGAGCACGTTCTCCGTGGCGGAGTTCACCGTGCTGGGCCAGAAGTTCCCGGTGAAGTCCCCGGCCGCCCCACCGGACGGCTTGCTGAAAGCGTTGGAACCACTGGGAATCACACTCACCTGGCCGACGTCCGCGACGAAGCTGGAGGGAACGGCCGCAACCTCGTCGAGCCGAGGCCTGACCCTGACCGTCGACGTCCTGGCGTTGCGCACCAAGCTGGGCCTCGGCGGCATCCTGGACGGCGTGGTGGCACCGCTGCTGCCCAAGGAACTCGTGCCGCTGCTGAACCCGTTGCGCAAAATGGTGGTGATCGTCGGCGACACGGAAGCCGCGGCCAACGCCTCCGCCGCCGCCCCGTTGACCCCACCGGACACCCAGGTACCGCAAGCACCTCTGGTACCACCGCCCGCAGCAGGAGCGCCTCCAGTGTCGGCAGGCTCTCCACCATTAGCCGTAGCGCCACCGAAGACCGTCACACCGGTAGCCTCGGCCCGCGCGAAACCCCGCTCGTTGCTCGACTTCCCAGGCGTGCCGGCACTCCTGGTCCTGGCCGGACTGGGCGTAGCGGCAGCCTCGGCGTTCGGCATGAAGTCGTTCGGCACGTTCCTGCTGGGCGGCGCTCCCTGCCCCTCCGGACACCCGACCGGTGTCCCCGACCTGCGGGTGAACCCATGACCATCCAGGACCGGCGCCGCGCACGAATGCGCAGCGGGCTGGGACTCGCCGGCACGATGCTGATGACGGCGGGAATCGCCGCGATCCTCTTCGCCTGGTGGGGCGTCGCGCACACCGGGTACGTGTGGGAGCAGATCCCGTACGTGGTGTCGGGCGGGATCCTCGGGGTCGGGCTGATCGGGGCCGGTGGGTTCCTCTACTTCGGATCGTGGCTGACGAAGCTGGTGGAGGAGCAGCGGCAGACCACGTACGCGTTGTTGCAGCTGCTGGAGGAGCGGGCTGCCGATCGGGTCGACCAGTTGTAGCGCGTGACGGGGCGTCGGCGCGGTGGCCGCCTGTTTGGGTGTGCGCGGGTCGGGTTTCCGTGGTTCCGCGCGGGCTCCCTCGGGGTTGGTCACCTTCTGCTGGTGTGGTCGCCTTTGTGTTGGTGGTTGCATTGGTCGTATGACGAGCTTTGGTTGCGTCATCGCCGCTTCGCGACGATTGCGATTGGGGCTTGACTTCGGGGCCCTTGCGAGGCGCTGTGTCGGGCGGAAAAGGTCGGATGCTTCGCACCCGCCCGGTCCGAAAAGGCTAGCACCTCGCTCCCAAAGTCAAGCCCCAATCGCAGTCGTGCGTGGTTGCGTTGGTTGTTCGGCTCGCCTCATTACCGGTTGCCTGCGTTCGTATTGCCCGGTTCGGCTCGGCTTCGCCATCGCATGGTTCACCCTATCGTGTGCTGCTTTACCCGTTATTTGATCGTGATCTTGCGGTAGATTAGAACACGTGATCGAGACCCGCCTCCTCTCCACCGACGAGCTGCTGCGCAGTCTCGTCGACGAGGTGACGGAAATTCGGGTTCGTGAGAACGCTGCATTGCAGAAGCTTGCCGAGTTGGATCGGCGTGGGGTTGCGGCCGAGTTGGGTTACAAGGATTTGCCGCACGTGTTGCGGCATGCCGTCCGCTGGGATCTCCACACCGCCAGGCGCTGGATCGCCAATGCCGCGCTGCTGACCAACGAGATCACGCCGACCGGCAGCGAACTGGCTCCGGTGCTGCCGCTGACGGCGGAGGCGGTGGCCGAGGGCGCGCTGTCGATCGAGCACGTCGGCGTGGTCGCCGAGATCATGAAGACCGTGCCCGCCGAACACGAGGTCACCGTCGTCGGCTACGCGCGCGACTTCGAACCTGCCACGGTCCGCCGTCTGGGCACGAAACTCGCCTACACCATCCACCAGAACGACCCCGAGCCGCGCGACCCCAAGCCTGCGCCGCCGGGCAATCAGCACTCGATGTTCTGGAAGAACGGCAAGCTGGAGATCCGGGCCAAGCTCGACAAGGTGACCGGCGCGAAGTACGAGGCGCTGCTCGATCCCTTGGCCAAGCCCCGCCCGACCACCGCCGACGAAGGCCCCGACCCGCGCTCCCGCGAGGAACGCGAAGGCGACGCCCTGGCCGAACTGGTCGACCTGATGCTGCGCGCCGACCAGCTGCCCGAGCACGGCGGCGAGCCGGTCACCCTGACCCTGACGATGCCCTACGAGGACCTGGCCAATCAGGTTGGCCACGCCACGTTGGACAACGGCGACCGCGTCCCGGTCGAGCAGGTGCGTGAGCTGGCGTGCAACGCGGGCATCATCCCGATGGTCCTGGGCGGAGCGGGCCAGCCGCTCAACGTCGGCCGCAAGACCCGCACCTTTCCGGCCGCGATCCGCAGGATTCTGGTCACCAGGGATCGGGGCTGCGCCTTCCCGGGCTGCGGCAGACCACCACGGCAGTGCGACGCCCACCACATCCAGCACTGGGCCAACGGCGGCGACACGTCGGTGGACAACGCGGTGCTGCTGTGCCGCCACCACCACACGCTCATCCACCAGAGCGAGTGGGAGGTCAAGCTGGTCACCGGGATGCCGACGTTCTACCCACCGGCCTGGCTCGACCCGCAACGAAGTCCCAGACGCAACCTGATCAACACCGCCTAGCCGCAGCCGGGCAGGCGGTGCTGATCAAGGCCGCCTGAGCACGGGGATGGTGGTGTTGATGAAGCCCGCCTGGCTGCGGGTAGGCAGGCTGATGAGGGCCTGCCCTGACCACGGCGAGGCAGCCTGATGAATGCCGCCCTGGTCACGGCCAGGTGCCTCGTGCCCGACGACGTCCAAGTCGGACAACGCGCCTGCTCGCCGCCAACGCCTGACCGCGACGAGGCACCCGCGCCAACGCCGGCTGGCCACGACGAGGCGCCTGCGCCAACGCTGACTGGCCACGGCAAGGCGCCTGCGCCAACGCTGACTGGCCACGGCAAGGCACCCGCGCCAACGCTGACTGACCGCTGGCTGCGTGGGCTGCGGCCGTTTCTTCCTCCTGTTGCGAGGCCCCGGGCCGCGCGCTACCCCTGCCGCGTGTGGGCAATTCCGCGAAGGTAGCCAGTGAGGCCAATCTTCCGAAGGTAACTCGCGAAGCAGTAATCCCGCGAGCCAATCTGCGGGGCCACATCCAGTGCAGCTAATCACCGGAACCCGAAGTTGAAGGTAAACGGCAATGGCGTTTTCGAGCCGAACCTGCCCTACCAACGCCACGACGGCGAAGTCGAGCCCCCAACAACCGCGATGGCGAAGCCGAGCCGGACAGGGCAATGCATCATCGGGCAACCGGTAATGAGGTGAGCCGACCAACAAACGCAACCACGCACGAATGCGATTGGGGCTTGACTTTGGGTGCGAGGTGCTATGCTGGTTGGATCGGCCGGGCTCCTTATGCCCGGTTTTTTAAGGCCGATGTGCGCCTCGCAAGGGCCCCGAAGTCAAGCCTCAATCGCAATCGTCGCGAAGCGGCGATGAAATGACCCGGCTCGTCATACGACCCAAAGCGACGATCAACACAAGGCAACCGCACCGGCAGAAGGTGACCAACCCCGCTGGAACTCGCGCCGAACCACCCCAAGCCGACCCGCGCAGGCCCCAACGCAAGCCGACCCACGCACGCTCCAGCCCAAGCC
Source organism: Lentzea aerocolonigenes (assembly GCF_000974445.1). Lineage (GTDB taxonomy): Bacteria > Actinomycetota > Actinomycetes > Mycobacteriales > Pseudonocardiaceae > Lentzea > Lentzea aerocolonigenes. The sequence continues at coordinate 70,037 of NZ_BBOJ01000026.1, read as the reverse complement.
AACTCGCGCCCTCCGAACCCAAGCGTCATCAAGAGCCTCGGCAACGCGGACAACGTCGCGCCGACCCGTAACCGGTTCCACGCACCTCAAAGCCTTCTGGTCGCGCCAAAACCGCCCACCATGTCAAGTGGACCAACTGTGGGAGCGCTCCCTCACAACCGCCCTGACGAGCGCAGATGCTGTCCGGTTCATCCCCTTGAACGGGTGGTCCAGACCAGTTAACGTGCTCGCCATCACGTTCCCCCTGCACGTGAATGGAGCACCATGAAGAAGTTCCGCTGGCAGTTGCTGACCGCCGCGCTGGCGATCGCGACGGTGGCCGGAGGCGTTCTCGCCGCTCCGGCCAGCGGCGCGACGGGCGTGACGGCGGCGTTCACGAAGACGTCGGACTGGGGCACCGGTTACGAGGCCAAGTACACGATTTCCAACAGCGGTGGGTCTGCGCTCACGTCGTGGACCGTCGAGTTCACGTTGCCGAGTGGGCAGGCGATCGCGTCGCTGTGGGACGGCAGTTATGCCGCGAGCGGGCAGAACATCACCGTTCGCAACACCTGGAACGGCAACGTGCCCGTTGGTGGCACGGCCAGCTTCGGCTTCACCGTGCGCGGTTCTGGTGGCAGTCCTACCAACTGCAAGATCAACGGTGGGTCGTGTGACGGTGGGCAGCCGCCTACGACTACTACGACGACTACCACCACTACGACGTCCAACCCGCCGTTGCCCGGCAACGGTCGTGGCGCGCCCTACCTCTACCTGGGTTGGGGCAACCCGCAGAGCGCGACTCAGGTCATGAGCTCTACCGGCGTCAAGTGGTTCACCCTCGCGTTCGTCCTGTCCGGCGGCGGGTGCACCCCGTCTTGGGACAGCCAGCGTCCGCTCACGGGTGGGATCGACCAGCAGACGATCAACGCCATTCGCTCGGCCGGTGGTGACATCGTGCCTTCGTTCGGCGGTTGGAGCGGCAACAAGCTCGGGCCGAACTGCTCCACGCCTGAGGCTTTGGCCGGCGCGTACCAGCAGGTGATCAACGCTTACGGGCTCAAGGCGATCGACATCGACATCGAGAACTCCGACGAGTTCGAGAACACGACCGTCCAGGACCGGATCATCACCGCTCTGCGGATCGTCAAGCAGAACAACCCCGGCATCCAGACGATCGTCACGTTCGGCACCGGCACCACCGGGCCGAACTTCTACGGTGCGCGGCTGATCGACCAGGCCAAGGCGTTGAACGCGAACATCGACGTGTTCACGATCATGCCGTTCGACTTCGGCAGCTCCAACATCCGCACCGACACCATCGGCGCGGCCACGGGGCTGAAGAACAAGCTCAAGTCGACCTTCGGCTGGAGCGACGCCGAGGCGTTCAAGCACGTCGGCATCTCCGGCATGAACGGGTTGTCCGACCAGCGCGAGCTCACCACCGTCGACGACTGGACGGCGATCCGCGACTGGTCGAAGTCGAACGGGCTGGGGCGCCTCGCGTTCTGGTCGGTGAACCGCGACCGCGGCGGCTGCGACGGCCAGGTGTCGGCGAGCTGCTCGGGCATCGGGCAGGCCGACCTCGCGTTCACGAAGGTCACGGCCGGTTTCTGAGCGACCACGAGCCGTCAGCGCCATTTAATCGGTGGCGCTGACGGCTTAGCCTTGTCCCATGCGACGACGATGGTGATCTTCAGCTGATCTTTCCCGAACCGCGGCGGCGTTCACGTGGTGCACGCACGTCGTGCCGATCTACGCGCTGTACGCGTTGTTCTTCGACGAGAGCGGTCTGTCGGACGCTCAGATCTCGGTGCTGCTCGCCATCTGGTCGGCCACCGCCGTGGTCTTCGAGGTGCCGTCCGGTGCGATCGCGGACCGGTTCTCGCGGCGGAGTTCCCTGGTCGCCGCCGGTGTGTTGCAGGCGCTGGGCCACGCCGCGTGGGTGGTGTTCCCGTCGTTCTGGGGTTTCGCGGCCGGTTTCGTGCTGTGGGGTCTCGGTGGAACGCTGACCTCGGGCTCGTTCGAGGCGCTGCTGTACGACGGGCTGGCGGCCAACGGAGACGAGGAGCAGTACGGACGGCTCAACGCGCGGATCGACACCATCGAGCTGATCTCGCAGGTTCCGGTCGCCGTCCTCGCCACCGCGTTGTTCTCCCTCGGCGGTTACGAGTGGGCCGGCTGGGCCTCCGTCGCCATGTGCCTCGCGTCGTCCGTGGTCGCGTTGCGGTTCCCGGAACCTCCGCGCGAGTCGGAGGAGCACGAGAGCTACTTCGCCACGCTGCGCGCCGGTCTCAAGGAGTCCGTGCCGATCAAACGCGCGGTGATCGCGGTGGCGCTGGTGTACGCGATCGACGCGTTCGAGGAGTACTTCCCGCTGCTGGTCCAGGACTGGCACGTGCCGACGGTCTGGGTGCCGCTGGCGACGATCGGAGTGCCGTTGCTGGGCGCTGCCGGTGCGTCCCTGGGTGGCCGGTTGCCGTTCCGCGGCTGGGTGTTGTTCGCGTCCGGTGTGCTGCTGATCGTGGCGGCGGCGCTGGCCGTTCCGGTCGCGATCGTCCTGTTGGGACTGTTCTACGGGCTCTACCGGTTCGTGCTGGTGCACGTGGAAACCGAGTTGCAGCACCGGATCGAGTCCGACGCGCGGGCGACGGTGACGTCGGTGGCGGCGATCGGGTCGGAGTTCGTGGCGTTCGCGATCTACGGGTTGTGGGTGCTCGGCTCTGCGGTGGCGGTCGGGGTGCTGATCCTGGTGGTGGCCTTGGTGATCTGGCGGAGGTGATCGGCGTCGCGGGCGTGGACCAGCAACCGGTCGGGGTTCAGGTCCAGCGCCGCCGTGAGGTCGTCGAGGTGGGTCAGCACGCCGACGCGGGGACGCGCGGCCAGGGAGCGGTACCTGGCCACCTGCTCGCTCCGGCCGGCGAACACGAACAGGCCGTCGCCGTGCTCTGCCGCCAGTTCGGCGATCTCGGGAGAGCGGGTGCAGGCGTGCCAGAGGTATGGCCTGTTGTGCCACAAGGCTTTCAGCGCCTCGTAGTGCTCGATCGTCAACGGCAGCCCGTACTCGATCTCCTTGCCGAACCAGCCGAACACCTTCGCCGTGTTGCCGCGTCCGAGCACGAGGTCGGTGCGGTGCGGGGCGAGGAGGTCGAGCGTCGCGTACTCGGCGGCGAGCCTCGCGGGGTCGTTCGTGGTGATGAGCGTCGTGGCGGTCGAGAGCCGGATGTTCGTCGTCCTCGCCGCGATGTGGGCGAGGAGCGTGGCGGGGGAGGACGAGTTGTAGGGCGGGTTGTGGTGCTCGCCGACCGCGAAGACGTCGAAACCCGCTGCCTCGGCCGCGATCGCCAGGGTGACGATCTCGCCGGGTTCGAGGTCGCCCGCGGTGAAGACACCGATCTGCACGTCGTTCAGTGTGCTCGGCGCAACCGGATCGTCCAGAGGCAGCCCAGCGCGGCGATCGCACCACCGGCGGCCAGTGCGGCCGACGTCGAGACGTTCGCGACGAGGCCGAGCAGGATCGGTCCGCCGCCGAGCCCGAGGTCGAGGAACGCGCTGGCCGTGCCGGACGCCGCTCCGCGCTGGTGCGGTTGTGCCGTGGCGAAGATGGCGGCGAAGAACGCGGGCGTGCTGAACGTGACGCCGACACCGAGCACGACGCTGCCCGCGATCAGCAGGTGCGGGACGGCGGTGAGGACCAGGCCGGTCGCGATGACGGCGAGAGCGATCGCGCCGAGCCTGAGGGGCGGCACGCGGTCGGGGACCTTCGCGAAGACCAGCCGGCAGACCACGACCGTGGCGCCGTAGAGGAACAGCGGGAGGCTGGTGTTCTCGTAGCCGGTCTCCTGGGCCCGCAGCGCGGAGAACGCCAGGAAACCGCCGGTGGCCGCGAGTGACGCGCCGAGAGCGGTGCTCGGCCCCACGGCGGGACGGTGGATCAGCTTCGTGGTCGCGGCCTGTCCCGGGGTGCCGGTTTCGCCGAGCGGGAGCACGGCGAGGGTGGAGGCCAGGCACAACGCGGCGGCGGTGAGCCAGGCCGTCGGGAACGACCGGTGCACGAGGACCTCACCGAGCGGCGGACCCGCGGCCAGGCCGAGGTAGAGGCCCAGCGAGTTGAGGCTCAGGGCCTCGCCGAGACGGTCGGGCGGGGCGATGTCGACGAGGGCGGCGAACCCGGCGACGAAGAACGCGGCCTCCGCGACACCCAGCAGGAGCCGCAGCGCGATGAGCGCGGGCAGGTCGGTCGCGAGCGCGGTGAGGGCGAGGCTGATGGCGGCCAGCGCGGCCCCGCCGAGCAGAAGAGGTCTGCGCCCGGCGCGGTCGGTGAGGCGGCCTGCCAGCGGGCGGAGGAAGAGCGCGGACACGGCGAAGGCGCCGAACGCGACGCCCGCCGCGGCCTTGCTGCTGTGGAGCGGACCGGTGACGTAGAAGGGCAGGGTGTAGACGCCGATGCCCATCGCGGTGAAGTAGCCCAGGTCAGCGGCGGTGAGCAGAGCGAAGCGCGGGGTCAGCAGACGCGCCATCGCCACAGGGTGCGCCAGGCGGTGCCGTTCCGCACCTCAGACAGGAACGCGGCGAATGACCGCAGGCCGGGGTGCAGTTCTCATTTCTGCCCCAGAAGGTTTTCTACAAAACTATCCCACCTGAGGGGCCAGTGCGGCCACCTGGCCGATTCCGTGCGCCCCGGCGTAACGGCAAGATCTTCCGATCAGATCAAACGGCACAAGCCGGACATTCGCGGAGGCCGCCGTGCTCGTCGCTCAGATCTTCCTCCCCGTGGCGCTGGGCCTGGTCATGTTCGGCCTGGGCCTCACGCTCACGACCGCCGACTTCGCCAGGGTCGCGAAGTACCCCAAGGCGGCGGCCATCGGGCTGGCCTGCCAGATGATCGTGCTGCCGGCGATCTGCGTCGGGCTGGTGCTCGCGTTCGGGATCAAGGGCGTGCTCGCGGTCGGCATGATGTTGCTGGTGGCGTCGCCGGGCGGTGCGTCGGCGAACCTCTTCAGCCACCTCGCCGGCGGGAACGTGGCGCTCAACATCACGCTCACGGCGATCAACTCGGTGCTCGCGGTGTTCACGCTGCCGCTGGTGGTGGGGCTCAGCACCTCCTACTTCCTGGGTGACCAGGCGGCGCTCGGGTTGCAGCCGGCGAAGTTCCTGCAGGTGTTCGCGATCGTGCTGGTGCCGGTGGCGATCGGCATGTGGGTCCGCAGCAGGTACGAGGCCTGGGCGTTGAAGATGAACAACCCGGTGCGGATCGCCTCGGTCGTGGTTCTGGTGCTCGTCATCGTCGCGGCGATCGTGACGGGGTTCCAGCAGCTGGTCGACAACGTCGCGACGCTTGGGCCGGTGGCGTTGCTGCTCAGCGTCCTCAGCCTGACGGTCGGGTACTTCGTGCCCAAGGCGTTCAAGGTCGAGCGCGACCAGGCGATCGCCAGCGCCATGGAGATCGGGATCCACAACGCCACGATCGCGATCACGTTGGCGCTGACGGTGCTGAACGACGAGGCGATGGCGATCCCGGCCGCCGTGTACGGGGTTCTCATGTACCTGCCCGCCGCGGTGGCGGTGCGGTTGTTGTCGCGGAACCAAAAGAGGTTGCACACGCAGCTAGGTTGATCGTGACATGCGTTCAACCACAACCATCGCAGCGGCCATTCTCGTTGCCGCGACAGCACTTCCCGCCCATGCCGCGGGAACCACCGTCCTCACCGACACGGGATTCGTGTCCGGAACCGTCACCAACGCCCAGCGCACCTTCCAGGGCATTCCTTTCGCCGCACCGCCCACCGGGGAGAACCGGTGGCGTGATCCGCGGCCCGCGCAGCCCTGGCAGGGCGTCCGCAAGGCCGTCGAGCCGGGGCCGCGGTGCGCGCAGGACGAGGGGTTCGGCAGTCCCGCCAGCGACAGCGAGGACTGCCTGTACCTCAACGTCACCACGCCGGACAAGGCGCGGAACCGGCCGGTCATGGTCTGGCTCCACGGCGGCAGCTTCACCAGCGGCGCCGGGTCGGACTACGGCGCGGACCAGTTGGTGCGCAACGGTTCCGTCGTCGTCACGGTCAACTACCGGCTCGGCGCCTTCGGCTTCTTCGGCTACCCGGGACTCGAGGGCTCCGGCGCGTTCGGGCTGAAGGACCAGCAGAAAGCCCTCGAATGGGTCCAGCGCAACATCAGGAGCTTCGGGGGCGACCCGCACAACGTCACGCTCTTCGGGGCGTCGGCGGGCGGCCTGTCGACGTGCGCGCAGCTGACCTCGCCGAGGACGACGGGCCTGTTCCACAAGGCGATCATCCAGAGCGGACCGTGCCAGCTCGGGCTCCCGGCGGGGGAGAACCAGGTGCACCACACGTGGGCCGCCCGCACGGACGTCGAACAGGCCGGAGCGAAGGCACCGCACGGGTGCACGGACCTGAACTGCTTGCGCGGGCTGAGCGTCCAGCAGGTCAAAGCCCTGACCCCGCTCTTCTCGTCACCCGCGTACGACACGGAAGCGTTGCCGGACAACCCGATCACGGCGTTGCGCCAGGGCCGCTTCCACAAGATCCCCGTGCTCGCCGGCACCACGCGTGACGAGCTGACGGTGTTCGTGGCGATGTTCTACCCGCCGCTCGACGCCGCCGGATACGAACAAGCCCTCGCGCAGGGTTTCGGCGCTGCCAAGGCGAAGCGGATCCTGGAACGGTATCCGCCGGCCGGTGGTGACGAACGGGTGCCGTTGTCCGCCGCACTCACGGCGATGACCTCGGCGTGCACGACCGACGAACTCAGGAGCCAGACCGGGGCGTTCGGCTACGAGTTCGCCGAACCCGCACCGCCGATGATCTTCCCCGGCATGCCGGAGTTCCCGTACGGCGCCTACCACGGCTCGGAGCTGCCGTTCCTGCTGAGGTACGGCGACGTCGAGCTCACCGCCGGGCAGCGGAAGCTGTCGGACGAGATGGTCGAGGCGTGGACCCGGTTCGTGCGAACCGGACGCCCCGGCTGGACACGCCAGGACGTCCGGTTGTTCGCGACCGGGCAGGTCGCACCGGCGGACCACCGGTGCGACCTCTGGTCCTCTTAGGACAGCACTCCTCGCGGAACGCGTCCGTGTGACTTGCCGGGAACACGGACGCTGTTCACGGCCGAGGTGTCGAAGGCGAACGTGATCACCGTGGAGGCGATCGCATCGGCGTTGACGTCCAGGGCGGTCAGGCTCAGGTTCGACCTGTTGTCGCACGGCTGGTGGTAGCACGGGTCGAAGGCGACGCCCGCGGTTCCGCCGTACCGGGCGGCCTGCTGAGCCGTCTTGATGCCCTCGGCGCCGGTGAACAGGCCGCCCGCGGGGATGCCGACCGCGATGAACGGGCCGTAGTCCGACCGCCCGGAGAACTCGGTGTCCTCGAACGGCAGGCCGCGGCCCGCGTAGAACTTCTCGAAGACGTCCTCGATCTGCGCCGACCCCGGCGGGATGAAGTTCGGCGGGGCGGTGCCGCTCGAGTTGTCACCGTCGTAGACGCCGTAGAAGTAGTTCGGCGAGCCGACCATGTCGAAGTTCAGGTACAGCGCGATCTTGTCCTGTTCCGCCTGCGACAGCGCGGTGACGTAGTGGTCGGAGCCGAGCAGCCCGGACTCCTCCGCACCCCACCAGGCGAAGCGGACCTTGGAGTTGGTCTTGACCTTCGACATCTGGATCGCGGTCTCCAGCAACGTCGCGGAGCCGCTGCCGTTGTCGTTGATGCCGGGTCCGTTCTGGACGCTGTCGAGGTGCGCGCCGGCCATGACGACGTTGTTCGCGTTGCCGTACTGGGACTCGGCGAGCACGTTCCACGCGGTGCGCGTCTCGGTGGTGACGTCGACCTTCACCCTGACGATGGGCGAGAAGAGGGAGGCGAGCTGGTTGCCGACGTCGAACGTCGCCGCGACGACCGGGATCGTGATGCCCGTGGCGTCACCGTTGGGGATGAAGAGGCCGGTGCGGCCGGGGTTGCCCTCGTTGAAGATCACGACCGCGGCCGCGCCCGCGAGCTGGGCGTTGCGGACCTTGTCGACGAAGAGGCAGGTGCCGCGCTGGATCAACGCGATCTTGCCGGGGACGAACCCGGCGAAGTCGGCCGCGTCGCAGCCGCTGGTGCTGCTGGGCGTCGGCGTGGGCGGCAGGACCAGGTCGACGTTCTGGAGCGCGCCGGTGACGTCGCCTTCCGCCCTGGGCACGAAGTCGGTGTAGGTGAAGTCGAGGTCCCTGCGGTACGAGATCGGGAACGGCGACACGACGTCGAGCCGCGAGTTGTCCTCCAGGTACGTGAAGTCGAACGCCTGCACCGTCGGTGTGTAACCGGCTGCGTTGAGCTGACCGACGACGTAGTCGACCGACGCCTGGTAGCCGGGACGTCCGGCCGCGCGGTCGCCGTGGGTGTTCGAGATGGACTGGAGCGCGTCGAGGTGCCGCAGCACTCCGTTGAGCGTCACGGCCTTCGTGAGCTTGGCCGGGGTGTTGTTGGTGGGATCAGCGAGTGCCGGGCCCGTCACGGCGAGTGGCAACACCAGTGCCAGTGCCGAGAAGAGCGCGAGACGTCTGCGCCGATAGCGTTGGGTCATCGGTGTGCCTCCATGCGTACATCGCCGCCGAATGCATCCCCCGAAGTCCTTCGCTGTCCGATCTGTCGTGTTACACCTTTTGCCACAGGAGGTGGGCGTTTGTTCCGGTTGCTGGAGACCGCCGTCCGCGTCGAACCCCTGGAAGGAGAAGGGCTCACCAACGTCCTGCACCTCGTGACGCTGGCCGACGGGCGCAAGGCCGTGCTGCGGCAACCGAGGGTGGCACGCGACCTGCCGAAGTTCGTGGTGCCCGGCGCGCCGGAGATCCTCGCCCACAACGGGCGCGGTGACGTGCTCGTCGAGTACGTCGAGGGCAGGACGCTCGCGGACGCGTTACCGGTGTCCGAAGAGGTCTGGCGGAGCATCGGCCAGGCGTTCCGCAAGATCCACCGCGTCGGCCTGCTGCACAACGACGTGAACCTCCACAACATCATCGTCGGCGACGGCCGGGCCACGCTGATCGACTGGGACAACCCCGGCCAGGGCAACCCGCTCGACGAGCTGGCGGCGTTCGAGGAGCACCTCTACCTGCACGGGGCCGCGTTGCCGCAGGCGTTCTGGGCCGGGTACGGCTCGATGCCCGACCCGGCACTGCTGCGCGTGCACCGGATCGCGGGCTGCATCGGGTGGCTCGCCAGCGAGGACTGGCGCGAGTGGGAGGGCGACGGCACGTTGCCGGAGCGCAAGAAGACGATGGTCCGGAACTGGCGCAAGCTGCTCGCGGCGTGGCTCGCCGACCAGCTCCGGACCGACCTGCTATCTGCTGAGGTTGCGGTACTTCAGCACCGACAGCGGCCAGAACACCGCCACGAACACCGCGGGCCACAGCACGGCCAGTAGCAGCGAGTGCTGCGCCGCCCACGAGTCGCCGCCGACGCCGGGGTTGCCGAACAGCTCACGCGCCGCCGCCACGGTCGACGACAGCGGGTTCCACTCCGACACCGTGCGCAGCCAGCCCGGCATCAGCTCCGGCGAGACGAACGTGTTCGCGAACATCGTCAGCGGGAACAGGAACATCCACGACGCCTGCGCTGCCTCCGGTTTCACCAGCAGGCCCAGGTAGATGCCGACCCACACGAGCGCGAACCGCAGCCACAGGAACAACGCGAACGCCGCCAGCGCGTTCAGCGGCCCGTCGTGGAACGACCAGCCGATCACCAGGCCGCACAACGCGAGCACCAGCAGTTCCAGCGACGAGTTCACCAGGTCGGCGATGCTGCGCCCGGCCACCACGCCGGTCTGCGACATCGGCGAGGCGCGGAACCGGTCCGTGACGCCGCGGTCGGCGTCCATCGACACCATCATCATCGTGGTGCCGACGCCGAACGCGATGGTCTGGCCGAACATGCCCGGCATGAGGAACTCGATGTAGTCGCCGCCGCCGAAGACGTTCATCGCGCTGCCGAACACCAGCCCGAAGATCAGCACCGAAATGATCGGGTAGGCCAGGTTCGCGAACACCCTGACCGGTTCGCGCAGCCAGTGGATCAGGTCGCGCTTGGCCACGACCCACGAGTCGATCGCCGCGTACCTCACGCCGGCACCTCCGTGGCCTTGTGTCCCGTGATGGCCAGGAAGACCTCGTCGAGCGTCGGCCTGCGCAACGCGATGTCCTCCGCTTCCACGCCCTTCGAGGCCAGCGCCGACGTCACCCGCGTCAGCGCCGCCACCCGGTCGGCGACCGCCGCGCTCACCCGGAACCCGTCGGCGTCCACCTCGGCGTCCGGCCCGAGCGCGTCCCGCACCAGCGGCAGCTCCTCCGCGGTGCGGACGACGACCTCGATCCGGTCGCCGCCGAGCTTGGACTTGAGCTGATCCGGCGTGCCCTGCGCCGCCACCCGGCCGGTGTCGAGCACGACGATCTGGTCGGCGAGCTGGTCGGCCTCGTCGAGGTACTGCGTGGTCAGCAGCACCGTCGTGCCCTCGGCGACGACCCGTTTCACCTCGCGCCACACCTCGCCGCGGTTGCGCGGGTCGAGACCCGTCGTCGGTTCGTCCAGGAACAGCACCGACGGCCGCGTGATGAAGCTCGACGCGAGGTCCAGGCGCCGGCGCATGCCGCCCGAGTAGTGCTTGGCGCGCTTGTCCGCCGCGCCGGTGAGCCCGAACTGCTCCAGCAGCTCGTCCGCCCGCGCCTCGGCCTGCCGCCGGGAGAGGTGGTACAGCCGCCCCCACATGACCAGGTTCTCCCTGCCGGTCAGCACGGCGTCGACCGTGGACTGCTGACCGTTCAACGCCACCTGCCGGCGCACCGCGGGCGCCTCGCGCACCACGTCGTGGCCCGCGACCTCGGCCCGTCCGCCGTCCAGGCGCAGCAACGTGGCCAGGATCCGCACCGCCGTCGTCTTGCCCGCGCCGTTCGGGCCGAGCAGCCCGCACACCGTCCCGGCGGGCACGGCCAGGTCGAACCCGTCCAGTGCCGCCTTCCTGTCGAACCTCTTCCGCAGGCCTTCCGCGAGCACCGCGTGTCCCACGACCTTCACCCCCGTGGCTTAACTGCTTACGTTGTACACAGAGTGTACGTTGTACACGGTTCTAGGATTCACAGGCAAGGTGTTTGTGAAGAGGGGGCTTGGTGAAGCAGAGCGACCGGGATCGGAGCATCCGCCTGCTGTGGGAGGCGCCGGCCGAGCCGACCAGGGGTCCCAAGGCGGCGCTGAGTCAGTCACGCGTCGTCGAGGCGGCCATCAGGGTGGCCGACGCCGAGGGGGTCGACGCGCTCACCATGCGCCGGGTCGCCGAGACGCTCGGCAACACCGCGATGTCGCTGTACCGGCACGTCCCCGGCAAAGCCGAGCTGCTCGACCTGATGGTCGACGCGGTCTGGGGCGAGACCGACCCGGCCCCGGCCGGTCCGTGGCGCGAGGGGCTCGAGTTCTTCGCACGGCAGATGTGGGCGATGTACCGCGCGCACCCGTGGATGCTGCAGCTGACCACCTCGCGGCGGATGCCCGGCCCCCAGGCCATGACCAGGATGGACGCCGCGTTCGCCGTCGTCTCCGAGCTCGGCCTGCAGTCGGAGGAGATCGTCGCGGTGGTCACGACGGTCGCCCAGTTCGTCGACGGCGTCGGCAGGACGATGGCCGACCGCGTGCAGGCCGAACGGGAGAGCGGCGTGTCGGAGGAGGACTGGTGGAGCGGCCGTGAGGCGCTCTGGGAGCACTTCACGCCCGAGCGGCTGCCGATGATGACGCACATCTGGAACTCGGGCGGCTTCGAAAGTCCTCTGGACGAGTTCGAGTTCGGTCTGGCGCGGGTACTGGACGGCCTCGCTGTGTTCGTGGAAGCTGAGGAGCGACCGCTGGTTCGTCGAGAGACGTGCCTGTAGCCATTCGAGACACCTTGAGTCGTCCGATCGAGTGAAAAGCGCTGCTCAGGACGGTACTCGCGGGTAGTTGCACGGTTACGTAATGCCATTGTTATCGGCAATCAGAATGAACCCGTTCGCGAGCTGAACCAAACACTCCTATCTGCGCGTTTTCCTTGTGACACCGTTTCGCCGCGGGGGTCGAATCGGGACGACGAGGAGGTCGTATGACAGCTGGCGCGCACGACGCGGTCACCCTTGGCTGCTACGCGCTCGGCGTTCTGGACGCGCACGAGAGTCTTGGCGTGGAGCAGCACCTGAGGGGCTGTCCGTCTTGCCGTGCGCAGGTCGCCGACTTCCATCGGATCCGCATGGCGCTCGACGAGATGCCTCGTGAGGCATTCCTGCACGAGCTCGAAGCCGACCTGCCCATGCCGTCGGAACTGGTGCTGCAGCGAGCGCTGCGGCAGATCAGGCAGGAATCGGTCATCCCGCAGCCGCGGGTGGCCGACCAGAGCCCGAGAGCCAGTCCGCGGCCGGTGGAAGAACTCCCCGAACCGCAGCACGCCAAACCCCGGCGCTGGCCGGGATATCTCGCCGCCGCGGCGGTAGCCGCGGTGGTCGCGTTCGGGGGTGCCGCAGTGTTCATGCAGAACCAGGGGCCTGGCACGAGCGTCGCTTCCACCCGCACGGGTGAGGCGACGGCGGGCGGGATCAAGATGGTGGCGGAGATCGCGCCGTCGTCGCAGGACCGCTACCTGGTGACAGCGAACATCGACGGCCTGCCCACCGCGCAGAAGTGCAAGCTGATCGTGGTGGGTACCGACGGCACGAAGACCGAGGCGTTCGCCTGGACCACGACCGAGAAGCAGCGGGTCGAGGGCTCCAAGGTGCGGGGCATGGTCAGCGTGTCACCGGACAAGGTGAAGTCGATCTCGGTGGAGAACGCGGAGGGCAAGACGTTCGTGGTGGCGAACCTGTAGGGGACGGAAACACCAGAAGGGCCCGGATTCGGTCAGAATCCGGGCCCTTCTCACATTGATGTAATTCTAAAGAGCCTGCAATGTGAGCCAGCCACCGACGACGATGACCATCGCGGCTGTGCCCACGGGTGCGTAATGAGACAGGGCGCGCGTGGCACGTCCGTCCAGGAATTTCTCGACGCGTTCCCGGGCCTTCACGAGCACCAGGCCGACCGCGGTGAGAGTGGCGGCCATGCCGAATCCGTAACCGACGACCAGCAGCACGCCGAACCACGTCCGGCCCAGCGCCATCGCCCCGAGGAGGACGACGAGCGCGGAGGGTGACGGGACGAGGCCGTTGGCGGCGCCCATGCCGATCAGGCTCGCGCGGCTGTACCCGTGGCCGTGCCCATGACCGTGTCCGTGGCCATGACCGTGGCCATGACCGTGTCCGTGTCCGTGCCCATGTCCGTGGCCGTGCCCGTGACCGACGCCGGCCAGTGCCGGTTCGCGGGTCGTCGACAGGGCCGAGCGCAGCAGCATCGCGCCGATCACCGTGATCAGCACACCGCTGACCAGCCCGAGCCAGCGCAGGACCGACTCGCCGGCCAGCGCGCTGGAGGCGCTGATGACGAGGCCGAGGACCAGCACGCCACCGGTGTGCGTGGCCGTGACGGACGCACCGACGATGAACGCGTCCCTGGGCCTGCCCTGACGGCCGGCCAGGTAGGCGGCGATGAGCGTCTTGCCGTGACCGGGCAACGCCGCGTGCGACGCACCCAGCAGCAGCGACAGCAACAACGCCAAAAACCCGAGCCACGGCGTGAGTTCGTCGCTGCCCAGGATGTCGTTGAGTTTGGCCGCCGTGACGCTGAAGGACTGGATGGGGGAGCCGGTGGCCTTCTTCGGCTCGGACCCGCTGCCCGGTTCGGCGTTGAACGTGACCGAGCGGACGTTCATCGGATTGCTGAGCAGGTCCTCCGGGTACGTCCGCAGCTCGTTGCTGATGCTCTCGGTCGGCACCTGCGAGTTCGTGAGCCTGATCCCGGTGCCGGCGGCGGTGATCTCACGCCAGCCGACCCGGTCGGCGTTCGACTCGTCGTGGAACTCCAGCCGTGCGGGCCGGTCGAGGTCCACCTTCGCGGTGAACTCGCAGACCAGCCTCGTGGTGATGAGATCCGCCTGGCCCACCGGGTGTTCCTTGGTGGCGCTGGAGAGCGACCAGGTGATCTGTCTGCCGTCCACTGTGGACCGGTCGGCCCCGGACACCTCGTCGCACCACTTGCGGGCGTCGCGGGTCCTCAGGTTCTCCTGCAGCGTGGGAATTTCCGCCACGTCGACCACGGATCTCAGATCGATCCGGTCCGGGTGCAGGTGCAGCCCGTGGTAGTGGTTGACGCTGAAGTTGCCCAGCGGGTGCGCGGACGCCTCGCCGTTGATGAAGAAGATGCCCGCCAGCAGGAGGGCGACGACCAGGACGGGCCGCACGACCCAGCTGGACAGGCTCACCGGCCGCCTCGCAGCTCCGCGAGCTTGCGGCCGGCCTTGAGCGCCTGCAACGGGGAGAAGTTCGCGTTCAGCCGCAGTGCCTGCACCAGCGCCTCCTGCGCCTCCGCGACCCTGCCCAGCGCGGCCAGGATCATGCCGCGGTGGTAGGAGAACGTCGCGTTCTGCCAGCCCAGCGCGTTGGCGCGGTCCGAGTACTCCAGTGCTTCCGCGTCCCGGCCGTTCATGTGCAACGCCCACGACATCGCGTCGGCCACGAACACGCTCTGCCGGCGGCTCCACTCGGCCTCCGCCCGGCGCAGCGCCTGCATGCCGTCACCGCGGTCCGCGGCCACCAGCGCCGCGGCCAGGTCGTCGGACGCGCCCTGCGACTCCATCAGCCGCTGCTGTTCGGAGAGCACGTCGTACTGCTTCGCGGCCTCTTCGGTCTTGCCGTTGGCCTCCAGCAGCTCCGCGTACTCCTGCAGGTACTGCGGCAGGGGAGCGCGGGACACCAGCCTGCGGTAGTCCTCCAGCGCCGCGGGGACGTCGCCCCGTGCCGCCGCGACCTTGGCCATGCCTTGAGTGAGAGTCATGTCGTCTCCTCTTGCCGCCAGTCCCTGCTCGTAGTGCTGTGCGGCTTCGTCGAGCCTGTTGTGGTCGAACGCGAGTTCACCCAGCCGGTAGCGGCAGAACGCGATCTCCTCGGGCGTCGCGGCAGCGGTCAGCGCGCGCTGCATCGCATCGCGAGCGCCGTCGACGTCACCGTGGAGCTCGAAGTGGAAGGAGGCACGCGCGAACGACGCCGTGTTGGGCTTGAGGTCGAGCATCTTCTGCACCGCGTCCTGAGCACCCGCGTCGTCGCCGAGCTGCGTCAACGCGTCGGCCAGCACGCCGTACGCCTCTGCCGAGGACGGCAGCGAGGCGATGGCCTTCGCCGCCCAGTCGCGGGCGGCGTGGAAGTCGTGCCGGGCGTTCGCGAGCGTGCCCATGCCGATGGCGGCCAGGCCCGTGTCGCCCGCGTTCTTGAGCGCGCCCTCGGCCTTCGCGTAGTACGACGGGTCGGCCGTCACGCGCGCGAGCTCCACATAGGACGCACCCAGCTGCGCCCAGGAAGCCTTGTCCTGCGGCAGGCTGTGCAGGCGCTGCTGGAGCTGGTGCACCACGCGGTGCATCTGGTTCTGCTGCGCCACGGCCGGAACAGGGGGCGCGCCCCCGGCCCTGCTGTCGGCAGGACCGGAGGCGGCGAGGTAGGCAAGCGCCGCGGTGACCAGGAGAACCACCGCGACGGTTTGCCGTTGTTGGTACTTCACTTCGAGTGCGACCCGTACTTGCGGATCTGCTGCTGACGCTTGCGCCACAACCAGAAGCCCGCGCCGAACACGAAAGCCGAGCCCACCGCGGTGGTCATCGCCATCGGGTCCAGGCTGCCGATCTTGCCGACCGGGTTCACCGCGACGTTGGCCGTGTTGCCCGACGCGTTGACGGCGGTGCCGTTGCGGGGCAGGCCGACGTACGGGAAGTTCGCCTCGAACGGCTGGTCGTTCGCGTCGACCTTGTCACCCGTGGCGAGCGCCTCGACGATCTTGCCGGACGCCGCGGCACCCTCCACCGCCTGCACGGCGATGTCGACCACGTCGTCGGCGAGCCGGCGACCGTTCGGGAAGCCCTGCGTGTCACCGGCGAGCAGGCCGAGACGGTTCGGGTTGGGGTTCGGGTCGATCATCAGGTTCAGCCGCAGCATCTCGGCCGGGCGGAACTTCCGCTGGTCCACGTCCGCGTTGTTGACCTGCGAGTTCAGGTCGGCGTTGATCTGCCCGCCCAGCTTCTTCGTGACACCGGTCAGGAAGATCTCGGCCAGGTCGTCGCGCTGGCCCTTCGGCGCCGGGATCTTGTAGATCGCCTCGATCAGCTTCGGCAGCTCGGGGTTGACCACCCGGTCCACCAGTTCCTTCACGCCGGCGTCCTGGTCGGGGCGCAGGCCGTTGAACGCGTCCTTCAGGCCCGCGGGGGCCACGACCTCGTTGACCAGCGGGTTGCCCAGGCGCGAGACCTGCACGAAGTCACCGACGGCCTCCGCCTTGCCCGGCGACAGCTTCAACGTGCGGCGCGACGTGGTGCTCCAGATGCCGATGTTCGGGTTGCGGTGCACGTCGTTGCGCAACGCCAGCGCGTGCTTGGGCAGCTGGATCGCGATGGTGTTGACGTTGTAGCCGCGCAGCGTGTCCTGGCCGACCTCGCTCAGGTTGCCGCCGTAGAGCAGGTCGAACACCCGCAGGTCGGCGAAGAACGCGTCCTCGGACGGGCCCGCGTAGACCTTGCCGCCACCCGGGATCTGGATGACCGCCTGGTCGCGCAGCTTCTTGAAGTCCGGCATCGACGCGGGGCCGTTGGGCGACGGCGCGACCGGGGCGTTGTTGGCCAGCTTCACCCGCTGGCCGTTCTGGTAGATCGCCTCGAGGTCGTAGCGCTGGCGGAACAACAGGTTCTCGTCGTCGAGCGAGTCCACGACACCGTTGGTGTACAGGAACGTGTTGTTCTTGCGGCGGTCGTCGTTGTGGAACATGAACCGCAGGACCACGTCGGCCTTGGCGTCGCCGTCGTTGTCGACGTTGAAGTCGTACTGCGCGTCCTCGGCGAACGGGAAGAAGTTGGGGCCGCCGTTGGGCTCCTGGAACCCGGACCAGTTCCCGACCAGCGTGACCGTGTCCTTGTGGTCGGGGCTGACGAACGCGTACAGGTCCGTGTTGTCCACGGCCGGGTCGCCCGCGATGAGCGGGGCCTCGCGGTGCGAGGAGGCGGTGGCGTTCGTACCGCCGAACAGCGCCGCGTTGAGCAGTGTGGCGGCCACCAGCGCGGCCGCAGCCACCTGGCCGCGCCGACCGCTGAGGACGTGCGGTGATGACATTCTCTGGGACCTTTCGATGTGAGCGTTCAACGCCTCGGAAAAATGATCAAGCACTGTGCATCAGCAGCGACGGTTCGCTGGAGTGGCTCGAATGGCTTGCGTGTTCGGTGGTCCACCTCGCTTGGGTGAAGTCGCGAATGCCTTCGACGAGCCGGTCGACGTCCTGTTCCGGACGCACGACCAGACGCGCGAAACGGCTGTTCATGCCGAGCTTGTTGCCGCACTCGCGGATGAAGACCTGGTGCCGGGACAGCAGGTGGTCGCGAAGCTCCCGACCGTCCACGCCGCCACCGAGCTTGACCAGCAGGAAGTTGGCCTGCGAGGAGTAGACGGTCAGGTCGGGGACGCGGGAGAGCTCCATCCCCATCCGGTACCTGTCCCGTGACAGCAGACGCAGGCTTTCCGCGTACTCCGCCTCGTGCTCGGCGAGCATGAACACGACGGTTTCCGCGAGAGAATTGAGGTTCCACTTCGGCAGCGTCTGGCGCATCTTCCCGGCCAGACCGGGATTCGCGACCAGATAACCGAAGCGGATGCCGTGCAACCCGAAGTTCTTGCCGAGGCTCTTCAACACGACCACGTTCGGCCGGATCGACGCCTCCGCCGCGACCGACGGGTTCCGCTCGACCTCGACGAAGTCGATGAACGACTCGTCGATCACGACCAGGTCCAGGTCGGCGAGCTCGTCCATGAACCGGACGATCTCCCGCCGCGGCAGGTAACCGCCGTCGGGGTTGTTCGGGTTGCAGATGACCGCGACCTTGCTGCCGCGGGCACGGATGAACTTGATGTACTCGTCGACGTCGAGCTCGAAGTTGTTGCTCTCCTGGAGCAGGAACATGTCGACGCGCTTGTTGCTCTCCATCGGCTGGTCGGTCCAGCGGCCGAACGTCGGGATCGGGACCGCCACGCTCTCGTGGATCCACATGTGGTCCATCCACGTGATGAGCTCGGTCGACCCGTTCGACATGGCGATCGTCGCCGGGTTGAGCCCCAGCACGGCGCTGAGCTGCTGCGCGATCTTGGACGAGTCGCTCGGGTAGAACCTCAGGACCGCTTCGAGGTTCTTCGAGAGCTCCTCGAACATCTCGGGCGTCGGGAAGTACGGGTTGCACGGGATGCAGAAGTCGACGAGTTCACCGGCACCGGTCCGCGACAGCTCGAAGTAGGACGGGCTGTGCGCGGTCTGCTGGAAAAGACCCGAGTCCACACCGTGCCGCACGCGATCACTCCATCCCTCGGTCCGCTTCCGACACCGGGGCATACGTGCCGATGTTCATCACGGTTCACGGGTGCGCATCGGGAAGGTCTCGACCAGGTCACGCACCGCAACCCGAGTGACGTTCGCCGCCCGGCGGTCGTTCGGAGCAGTGCCCGTTCCTGCCCGGGAAGGCTCTGACCGGCGGCTGGACGGGTACTCGAGGGTGTACCGGGACCGTCGCGGAGCGCAGTCGTGACCGCTACTGCGGGCGTCCTGCCCAGGAATGTCAGTGCAGGCAGATACGCTGCTGGCAGTCCGCACACGACCAGGGAGAAATACCCGTGACCGCAGAGACCCTGTACGGGGCCGACGACCTGACGCACCTCGAAGGACTCGAGGCCGTCCGCAAGCGGCCAGGCATGTACATCGGGTCGACCGACAGCCGGGGCATCAACCACCTCTTCAGCGAGATCGTCGACAACTCCACCGATGAAGGCGTCGCGGGCTACGCGACGAAGATCGTGGTCACGCTGCACGCCGACGGCAGCGTCCAGGTCGACGACGACGGCCGGGGCATCCCGACCGACGTGCACGCGAAGTCCGGTCTGTCCGGTGTGGAACTGGTGTTGACCAAGTTGCACGCAGGCGGCAAGTTCGGCGGCTCCGGCTACAAGACCTCCGGCGGCCTGCACGGCGTCGGCGCCTCGGCCGTGAACGCCCTCTCACACCGCTTCGACGTGCTCGTGCGCCGCGGCGGCAAGGTCCACGAGATGTCGTTCGCCCACGGCGTCCCCGGCGTCTTCGACGGCCCCGGCCCGAAGGCGAAGTTCACCCGCCAGGGCGGCTTGAACGTCGTCGGCAAGATGAAGCGCAACGAGTCGACCGGCACGTCGATCCGCTACTGGTACGACGCCCGCTACTTCGAGAACAACGCGGCGCTGGACGTCGAGACCGTCCGCATGAAGCTGCGCAACACGGCGTTCCTCGTACCGGGCGTGACGTACGTGCTGCGGACCGCGCTCGAAGACCAGATCTCCGAAGAGGTCTTCCACTACCCGCACGGCCTGACCGACATGGTCGAGTTCCTGGCGCCTTCCGGTGATCGGGCGGTGTCGGGAACTCTGGTCATCACCGGCTCCGGCACCTACTTCGAGAACGCCGCCGACGAGAACGGCGTGATGCGGTCCAAAGTGGAGCGATCCGCCGAGGTCGAAGTCGCTCTGCGGTGGGGCACCGGCTACGAGCGCACCGTCGAGTGCTTCACGAACACGATCCGCAACATGCACGGCGGTACGCACCGGCGTGGCTTCGACCGCGCTGTGCTGAAGGCGGTGCAGGACGCGATCTCCAAGACCCGAGGGCTGCTCAAGCCCAAGGAGGAGATGCCGACCCTGGACGACGTGCTGGAGGGCATGACCGCCGTCATCCACGTCCGCATCCCGGAACCGCAGTTCACCTCGCAGACCAAGGACGAGCTGTCGACCGCGGGCATCACGAAGGTGCTGCAGGGCATCGTCGACGCACAGGTGCGGGCGTGGACCGAGGACCGCAAGACCAAGGTCGAAGCGAAGACCGTGCTGCAGAAGGTCGTCGACGCGTCGCGCGTGCGGTTGACGCAGAAGCAGCAGAAGGACGCGGCTCGGCGGAAGACTGCGCTCGAGGGCGCGGCGATGCCGGCCAAGCTCGTGGACTGCCGGACGACCGGTGTTTCGCGTAGTGAGCTGTTCCTCGTCGAGGGCGATTCGGCCCTCGGGTGTTTTGTGAAGGAAACTCGCGTTTCGCTCGCGTCCGGCAAGTCGCTGTCGTTCGGCGAACTGGTCGAGGACTGGGAACGCGGAGTCACGCACTTCGGTTACGCGACCAACAAGGCTGGTCGCGTCGTTGTCGTACCGCTCGTCGAGCCGCGGCTGACGAAGAAGAACGCCCCGCTGGTCCGGGTGACGCTGGACAACGGCGAGTCCGTTCGTTGCACGCCGGACCACCTGTTCCGGCTGCGTGACGGCTCGTACCGCCGCGCGGACGCCCTGCAGCCCGGCGACTCGCTGATGCCGCTGTACCGGTCGGTGTCGTCGAAGGCCGAAGGTCACAACCTCGACGGCTACGAGCGGGTCTGGATGAACGACAGGCAGGAGTGGGTCTACACCCACTACCTCGCCGACGCGTACAACCTCCGGCACGGGTTCGACAGCGCGGAGAACGGCAACGTCCGTCACCACGTCGACGTGGACAAGCGGAACAACGACCCCCGCAACCTCCAGCGGATGACGTGGGAGGACCACGCCGCTCTGCACGCCGCCATGATGGGCGAGCACGTGCACGAGGGTTACCGCGCCTGGCTGGCCGCCGGTGGCACCGAGTTCAAGTCCGCGATGCTGTCCGAGCAGTGGAAGAACCCGGAGTTCCGCGCCTCCTGCCTCGCCAGGCTGGCCGCCCGCAACCAGGACCCCGAGTTCCGCGCCCGCATCGAGCAGGCCTTCCAGGACTGGTACTCGGCGCTGAGCGACGAGGACAAGGCCGCCTACGCCGAGCGCATGCGTGCGTTGCAGGCCGAGTACTGGGCGAAGCCCGAACACCGCGCCGCGGCCGCCGAGCGGGTGCGCGCGTTCTTCACGCAGCCGGGCAAGCGCGAGGAGTGGCGCGAGCGCTCGCTGGCGCAGTGGCAGGACGAGGAACTGCTCGCCTGGCGTTCCCGCACCACGATCGACCAGTTCTCGGACCCTGCGGAGCGTCAGCGTCAGCGTGATGCGGTCGTTGCATGGCACGAGAACAACCCGGAGTTCGGCCGCGAGCACTCGGTGCGGATGAAGCAGCGCATGGCCGACGCGTCCACCGGTCACCTGGAGAAGATCCAGACCGGTCGTCGTCGCTACGTCGAGTCGACGTCGCGTGCGGAGCGCGTCGCAAAGCAGGTGGAAGGCCGTCGGATCGCCGCACTGAAGCGGCTGGCGCCGATGCTGGACACGCCGTCGAACTTCGAGCTGGCGCTGTCCTACGAGCTGGACCGCAAGGAGAACGCGAAGACCGGTTTGAAGTTCCTGAAGGTGTTGGCGCACTACGACGACGACTTCACGAGGTTGCGTGAAGCGGCGTCGATGGTGAACCACTCGGTCGCCTCCGTGGAAGCCTTGCCGGAGCGGGAAGACGTCTACGACCTCACCGTGGACGGCTACCACAACTTCGCGCTCGAAGCCGGCGTGTTCGTCCACAACAGCGCTCGCATGGCTCGCGTCTCCGAGTACCAGGCGTTGCTCCCCTTGCGCGGCAAGATCCTCAACGTCCAGAAGGCCTCGCTGGCCGACACGTTGCGCAACGCCGAGATCGCCTCCATCGTCCAGGTCCTCGGCGCCGGCACCGGCCGCACGTTCGACATCTCCCAGATGCGGTACGGCCGGGTGATCCTGATGGCCGACGCGGACGTCGACGGCAGCCACATCCGGACGTTGCTGATCACGTTGTTCGCCAAGTACATGCGCCCGGTGATCGAGGACGGGCGTCTCTACGCCGCCATGCCTCCGTTGCACAAGGTCATGACTCGCGGGCGCAACGCCGAAACGCACTTCACCTTCACCCAGCGCGAGATGGAGAAGAAGGTCGCGCAGCTGGAGAAGGCGGGCAAGCAGGTCGTCACGCCGGTGCCGCGGTTCAAGGGTCTGGGCGAGATGGACGCGGACGAGTTGTGGGAGACCACGATGAACCCCGCGAGCCGGTCCGTGCGCCGCATCACCATGGACGACGCCGAGGCCGCCGAGGAAGCCCTCGAACTGCTGATGGGCGAGAAGGTCGAGCCGCGTCGCAACTGGCTCGTCGAGTCCGCCGCACGGGTCGACCAGTCGGCCATCGATCTCTAAGCCTCACGGAAAGAGCTGGAAGACAGTCATGGCACGCCGCAAGGGACCCACGACCAAGGTCGACCCCGCCGCGTTCGACCGGGCCGGCGCCACGGTGCTCGACAACTCGCTGAAGACGGAGATCGAGGACTCGTACCTGGAGTACGCGTACTCGGTCATCCACTCGCGGGCACTGCCGGACGCGCGGGACGGGCTGAAGCCGGTGCACCGTCGCATCCTCTACTCGATGCACGACAACGGTCAGCGCCCCAACACCCCATACGTGAAGTCGTCCCGCGTGGTCGGTGACACCATGGGTCGCTACCACCCGCATGGCGACACCGCGATCTACGACGCGTTGGTTCGACTTGCACAGGACTTCAGTCTCAACGAGCCGTTGATCGACGGGCATGGAAATTTTGGTAGCCCAGACGATGGACCGGCTGCATCGCGTTACACCGAAGCGCGGATGTCCCAGGCTGCGATGCATCTCGTCGGTGAACTGAACGAGGACACGGTCGACTTCCGGCCGAACTACGACGGCTCGCTCGAAGAGCCGTCGGTGCTGCCGGCCGCGTTCCCGAACCTGCTGGTCAACGGCACGTCCGGCATCGCGGTCGGCATGGCCACGAACATGATCCCGCACAACCTCCGCGAGGTCGTCGGGGCGGCGCGGTGGCTGATCACGCACCCGAACGCCGACCTCGACAAGCTGATGGAGTTCGTGCCGGGGCCGGATCTGCCGACCGGCGGCATCCTGCTGGGCCTCGACGAGGTCAGGAAGGCTTACGAGACCGGTCGCGGCGTGGTCCGCATGCGCGCGAAGGTCGAGATCGGGCCGCTGGAGGGCTCCCGCGGGCGCCAGGCCATCACGGTCACCGAGCTGCCGTACGGCGTCGGGGCCGAGCGGATCGTCGAGAAGATCACCGACGAGGTCAACAAGTCCAAGCGCCTCACCGGCATCGCGGACGTCAAGGACCTCACCGACCGCGAGAACGGCATCCGGCTCGTCATCGAGTGCAAGGTCGGGGTGAACCCGCAGGCGCTGCTCGCGGACCTGTACCGGCTCACGCCGATGGAGCAGTCGTTCGGCATCAACAACCTGGTGCTGGTGGACGGGCAGCCGCAGACGCTCGGTCTCAAGCAGCTGCTGGAGGTCTTCCTCAAGCACCGCTACGAGGTCGTCACGCGGCGCACGAAGTTCCGCCGCCGCAAGCGCGAGGAACGCCTGCACCTGGTCGAGGGTCTGCTCAAGGCCCTGCTCGACATCGACAAGGTCATCAAGCTGATCCGGGGCAGCGAGAACGCCGCTGCCGCCAAGGACGGCCTGATGAAGCAGTTCAAGCTGTCGGAGATCCAGGCCTCCTACATCCTCGACACGCCGCTGCGCCGGCTCACCAAGTACGACAAGCTCGAGCTCGAGAACGAGCAGGACAAGCTGAACAAGGAGATCGCGGAGCTGACCGCGATCCTCGACGACGAGAACGTGCTGAAGAAGCTCGTCTCGCAGGAGCTCGCGAACGTCGCCAAGGAACTGGGCGGCGACCGCAGGACCAGCCTCATCGACGGTGACCTCAAGGAGGTGCTCGCGGCGTCGAAGCCGGCGGGGCCGCTGGAGGTCGCGGACGACCCGTGCCAGGTCATCCTCAGCGCCACCGGGCTCGTCGCGCGGACCGCGGCGGAGTCGGAGGAGGTGTCCGAGGGCAAGCGCCGGGCGGGGCGGGTGAAGCACGACGCCGTGGCCGCGGTGGTGCACTCCACCGCGCGCGGTCAGGTCGTGCTGATCACGAACCTCGGGCGTGCGTTCAAGACCGACGTGCTGCCGTTGCCGGTGTTGCCGGAGCAGAGCGGAACGGTGTCGCTGCGCGGCGGTATGGCGGCGAGTGAGCTGGTGCCGCTGGAGAAGGGCGAGAAGGTCGTCGGCATCGCGCCGCTCGACCCGAAGGACTCACCCGGCATCGCGCTCGGCACGAAGCTCGGCACGGTGAAGGTGTGCGTGCCGGAGTGGCCGGTGCGGTCGGACGAGTTCGAGGTCATCACGCTCAAGGACGGCGACGAGGTCGTCGGCTGCACGTGGCTCACGGACGGCAGCGAGACGCTCGCGTTCGTCAGCTCGGACTCGTCGTTGCTGCGTTATGACGCGAAGCTGGTCCGGCCGCAGGGCCTCAAGGGCGGCGGCATGGCGGGCATCAACCTGAGCGGTGACGCGCACGTGGTGTTCTTCGGTGCGATCCGCACGGACGACGACGAGCACGGCGAGCCGATGGTCGTCACGTCGTCCGGGCAGAGCGTCAAGGTCACGCCGTTCAGCGAGTATCCGGCGAAGGGCCGCGCGACGGGTGGTGTGCGGTCGCAGCGGTTCCTCAAGGGCGAGTCGCACCTGGTGCTGGCGTGGATCGGCAGCAGGCCCGCGGGCGCGGACGACAAGGGGTCGCCGGTCGAGCTGCCGGACGTCGACCCGCGGCGCGACGGCTCCGGTCACGCGCATCCGGGTCCGGACGTGATCGGTCACCTGATCGAGAGGGACTAGCGCGACGCCGGCGAGGGCTTCGGCCGACGCCCTCGCCGGCGAGCGTCAGAGGAGGCAGAACGCCGCTGTGGCGTCGTCGCTCCGCTTGTAGCGCGGCCACCGGGAGCCGTGCGGGTCCCCGGACTCGGCCTCGCGGACCCTGGTCATCACATCCTCGGTCCTGATCATCCAGGCATACCGCGGTCAGCGGCCAGCACCAGCGCGTCGAGCGCCCGCCGCCGTGCGGTGAGCTCCCCGAGGTGCCGCCCCACCAGCTCCCGCTGCGCCGCCACGTCCGCCTCGGTCCACGCCCGCAGGAAGCCCGACTCCACCTTGCACCGGACGTCCACGAGCGCCGCCCTGCGTTCCACCGGTGAGGGGCGCAGGCCGTTCCTGCGGTCCTGCTCCGTCAACGTGCGGTGGGCGGCGATCCGCTTCTCGCCCCAGTGGTAGTACGGCGCCTCGACCGGGTCGTCGTAGTCGAGTCCGGCTCGGGCCGTGCACCGGTGCCACGCCTGCGCGGCCTGCCTCACCTCGGGCGTGTCGCGGGACGCTCGCCAGGCCTCGTCGTCCAGGCGTGGCAACGGGTTGGTGGTGGGTTCCGCGAGGGCGCGGTTCGCGGAGCCCAGGCAACCGCCGTCGGGGCCCTCGGTGAGAAGGGCGTGGAGGCGGGAACGCGGGTCGATCTGGAGTTCCCACGGGATGACGCGCACCGGCGGCTTGTCGAGGGAGTAGCCCCACTCCCACGCCGTGCGCCTGGACGCGAGGCCGTACCGGTCGTCCTGGGGTGCGCGCATCCTGCCGGTCGGGAACGGGGGCAGGTCGGCGCCGAGCTGTCGCACACACCGTTGGGCCATCAGGTACTTCGCCCGTGCGACGACCACCATCTCGTGTTCGGTGAGATCGAACGCGTTCAGCGGATACGCCACCGCGTCGAGGTCCATGTCGTCGGGAAGGGCCCGCTGCTTCTCGCCGCAGAGGCCGAGAAGCAGCAGGACGATCACCGTGAGGCGGGTCAACACACCAGGTAGGCCCGCTCGTTGCGGTCGTTCTCCCACGTCGCGACGTTGCGGACGCCGGTCTGCGGCCACGTCCGGTACACCTGCGTCGAGCCCTCGTAGACGAGGGTGTAGGCGCCGCCGAACTGGTTGTCCCAGTAGGAGCTGGCGTTGCGGCGCAGCACGCCGGTGAAGTCGTGCCAGCCGCAGCGCGCCCAGCCCTGGTAGCGGCCCTGGCAGTCGGAGTGCTGGTAGAACAGCACGAAGCCGGGGTCCGGGTTCACCGTGCAGGCGAGCGGTGCGGCGGACTTCTCCTCAGCGGCGCCCGCGACGGCCGGAGCGAGCAGGCCCAGTGCCGCGGCTGCGGCGAAGGCCAGCGCGAGCATTCGGTTCCTGGACAAGACGATTCCCCCTCGTTGGTGTCGGATCAGTGCCATTGCTGCGTGCCCACGCCACCGACGCAGTCCCACTGCTGGGCGCGGGCGGCGTTGAACGTCTGTCTAGTGCGATCGGGTTGTCTTCGTTCGGTGTCCGGACGCTGAACGACAAGGACTGAACAATGCGGGAGGGATCCGACACTGGGGGAGGTCGTTGGTGCCACGGGGAGAACGTCCGCTGGATCCGGGGGACACGCCGCTGCTGCGGTTCGCGGCGGATCTGCGGAAGCTGAGGGAGAAGGCGGGCGGTCCGCCTTATCGCGAACTGGCCCGGCGCGCGCACTTCTCCGCGGCTGCCCTGTCCGACGCGGCGAGCGGGCGCAAGCTGCCGAGCCTCGACGTGACGGTGGCGTACGTGCGGGCGTGCGAGGGCGACGTCGAGTCGTGGGAGCAGCGCTGGCACGAGATCACCGCTGAGCTGACGGCGCAGACTCCGCCGCCCGAGGACGATTCCCTCGCACCGTACCTGGGGCTCGGGTCGTTCCAGCGCGAGGACGCCGACCGGTTCTTCGGACGTGAGCGGCTCGTCGAGGAGCTGCTGGACACGTTGTCGCGCACCAGGTTCGTCGCGGTCTTCGGGGCGTCGGGCTCGGGCAAGTCGTCGCTGTTGCGCGCGGGGTTGCTGCCCCGCCTGGAAGCCGCGGTGCTGGGCACGCCGGGACCGTCACCGGTGCGGGAGTGCGCCCGGTGGCTGGAGGAGGTCGGCGGGCCGGACGCGATGCTCGTCGTGGACCAGTTCGAGGAGATCTTCACGCTGTGCCGGGACGAGGAGCAGCGGGCCGAGTTCGTCGCGTTGCTGGCGGGCGCGCCGTGCCGCGTCGTCATCGGGGTGCGGGCGGACTTCTTTGCGCACTGCACCGCTTTTCCCGAGCTCGTCGACGCGTTGCGCGACGGCCAGGTCACGGTGGGCCCGATGACCGCGACTGAGCTGCAGCGCGCGATCGTGCAGCCCGCCGTCCGGGTGGGGTGCGTGCTGGAGAGCTCGTTGCAGGCGACGATCGCCGCGGAGGCGACCGGTCAGCCCGGTGTGTTGCCGCTGTTGTCGCACGCGCTGTTGGAGACGTGGCGGCGAAGACGCGGGAACACGTTGACGCTGAGCGGTTTCCAGTCCGCGGGCGGTCTCGCGGGCGCGCTCGCCCAGACGGCCGAGGAGATCCACAGTGGACTGACGCCGCGCCAGCAGGTGCTCGCGCGGAACCTCTTCTGCCGGCTCACCGCGGTCGGCGAGGACATCGGTGACGTCAAACGGGTCGTGGCGCACGGCGAGCTGGACGACGACCCGGACGTCGGTGTCGTGCTCGAACGCTTCACCGCCGCACGGCTGCTGACCGCGGGCCGCGACGGCGTCGAGCTGGCGCACGAGGCGTTGCTGCGGCGCTGGCCGAGGCTGCGCGACTGGCTCGCGGAGGACCACGAGGGACTGCGGCTGCACCGCAGGCTCACCGAGGCGGCGCAGGCCTGGGAGTCGCTGGGGCAGGACCCCGGCGCGCTGTACCGGGGCGTGCGGCTCGCGCTCACCCGTGACTGGGCGGCGGGTCACGCGGACGTGCTCAGCACGCGTGAGCACCAGTTCCTGCACGCCAGCGCGACGGCGGAGCTGCGGCGGGCCCGTCGCTCGCGCCAGCTGGTGGTGACGCTGGCTGTCCTGCTCCTGCTCGTCGTCGGTGCGGCGGGTTATGCCGTGCACGCCGAACGCACGGCAGCACGGCAGCGGGACGTGGCGTTGTCCCAGATCGTCGCGGGCAAGGCGGACGCGTTGCGCCGCTCGAACCCGATGCTCGCCGCGCAGCTCAGCCTCGCGGCCTACCGCCTCGCGCCTACCGACGAGGCGCGCACGAGTCTGCTCGAGACGTTCCCGCTGCCGTTCGCCCGGCTGCGCGGCCACGCCGGTCACGTGAACACCGTGGCGTTCAACGGGGACGGGAGCATGGTCGTCACGTCGAGCCACGACGGCACGGCGAAGCTGTGGGACGTGGCCCAGCAGAAGGAGATCGCCACGCTGACCGGTCACCGCGGCACCGTGAACGCGGCGGCGTTCAGCCCGGACGGCCGCACGGTGGCCACGGCGGGCTGGGACTACACGGCGCGCCTGTGGAACTCCGACGACCGCGCCGGCCGCGCCGTGCTGAGCGGCCACACCCGCGAGGTCAACGCGGTGGCGTTCAGCCGCGACGGCACCCTGGTCGCGACCGCGAGCACCGACCGGACCGCGAAGGTCTGGAACACCCGCACCGGCGAGGAGGTCGCCACGCTGCGCGGCCACGCGGACGGCCTCGTCTCCGTGGCGTTCGGCGCGGACGACGACGTGGTGGCCACCGCGGGCTGGGATCACCGCGCCGCCGTGTGGCGCCTGTCCGACCCGGAGCACCCGGTGTTCCTGACGGCTCACACCGCACCGGTGGTGTGGCTCGCCTTCAGCCCGGACGGCACGTTGCTCGCCACCGCGGGCCAGGACGGTCTCGTGGTGCTCTGGGACACCTCGGACCCGCGGGCGCCGCGCCGGCTCAGCACGATCAGCGGCCACGACGGGATCGTCCGCTCCGTCGCCTTCCGCGGCGACGGCCGGATGCTCGCCACGGCGGGCGTCGACCAGACCACGCGCCTGTGGGACCTCGCGGACGCCCGGTGGCCCAGGCGGATCGCCACGTTCACCGGCCACGGCAGCGCCGTCGTGTCGGTCGCGTTCGGCCCGGACGGGAACACGCTCGCGACCGGCAGCGACGACGGCACCGCGCTGCTGTGGAAGGTGCCCAGCCGCCCGCTCGCCGACGTGGACGAGGCGGGCAGGTGGGTGTGCGAGACGGCGCGTCCGGTGATCACGCGGGCGGAGTGGGACCGCTACTTCCCCGGTCTGCGCTACGAGCCGCCCTGCACGTGACGCGGGCGATCGTGCTCACTGCCCCCGCGACTCGGTCCGCCGCAGGACGCGGTTGAGCAGCTCGGCCTCCTCGCGGCCTTCCTCGTCGGAGGACGTGAGGGCGAGCAGGAAGACGATGATGACGCTGAACCCCGCGCCGCTGATGATCAACGACGTGATCAGTTCCTCGGAGTTGCTGACGGCGACCGGGGCGAGCTCGTCGAGCTTGATGTTCATGGCGTGCATGCCGGTGTAGTGCATGCCGGTGACGGCGAGTCCCATCACCAGGGAGGCGCCGAGGACGGCGAGCGGGCCGCTGACGTTCCTCGTGAACCACAGTGCGGCGGTGGCGGCGACCACGGCGATCGCGACGGAGAGCGCCACGACGACGGGGTTGTAGGTGATCTCGGCGTTGATCACGATGGCCGACATGCCGGTGTAGTGCATCGCGGCGACGCCCAGGCCCGTGACGAGTCCGCCCGCCGCGAGTGTGCGGAGGCGCTCGTCGCCCCGGCGCAGTGTCAGGAGCAGTCCCGTGCCGACCACCAGTACAGCGACGATCATGCTCAGCAGGGTGACGGGGATGTCGTAGGCGACCGTCGCGCCCATCCACGTGCCGAGCATCGCGGTGAAGTGCATGCCCCAGATGCCGAGTCCGCCGATGGACACCGCGGCCACCGCGAGCCACCCGTTGCGTGCCGCGCCGGTCGCGTTCCGTGCGCGTTCGCTGGAGAGGAGGCCCAGGGCCGAGCCGATGCACGCGATGATGTAGGCCGTGATCGGCGTGAGCGTCCCCATGTCCATGCGGGGATGGAAACATCGCAAATCTATGTGACGCAAGACCTTTGTGGACACTTGTCACCCCAACAGCGGTGATACGGATGTCGTATGCGTAAGGCGTGCCGCACAACGTGAATGAGAGGCCCGGGTGTTCACCAAATTCGATGCCGCCGACGGTGAGGCGCTGGCCGACTTCCTCGCCGGCGAACGCTGGCCGTTCCACACGATCGAAATCGTCGAACGCGCCGATGTGCTGAAACGGGTCGCCGAGGGGTACTACGACGACGAGACGTACTGGATCGAGGCCGACGGTGAACGGGCGGGGATCGTCCGGCTCTTCGACCTCGAGGACGAGACGCCGATGTTCGACCTGCGGATCAGCGAGCGGCACCGGGGGAAGGGGCTCGGGCGCGACGCCGTCACGTGGCTGACCGACCGGTTGTTCGGCGAGTTCGCTCACGTCGAACGGATCGAGGGCACGACACGGCAGGACAACGTGGCGATGCGGCGCGTGTTCCGGCGGTGCGGATACGTCAAGGAAGCGCATTACCGCAAGGCGTGGCCGGACTCGTCGGGGCACAAGCACGACTCCGTGGGATATGCGATTCTGCGCCGCGACTGGCAGACCGGTGTGACCACGGTGCCGGACTTCCACGACGAATAGCCGGGCGGAGATTCTTCGGGTCTCTCCGCCCGGCCGTTCGCGAGAACGTGCGAAATGTTTCTAGTCGGTTCGCGCGCTCAGCACTTTGGCCTCGGCGATGATGCGTTCGGCCTCGTCCAGGGCGACGTTGCGCAGTTCCGCGAGCGCGCGCATCGCCTCGGCTCGGCGGGCCGACATCGCGAGGCGGAAGTCCTCGCGGATCTGCTCGCGCTTCTGGGCCGCCTCCTCGTCGAGCTTGCGGGCGCGCTGTTCCGCCTCTCCGACGATCATCAACGCTTTGAGCTGGGCGTCCCTGATGACTTCCCGGCGTTCTTCGTCGGCCAGGGCGACCATTCGGGCGAGCCGTTCCGGCAGGCCCTTCGGGTCGATCGGGGTCAGGCAGATGCGGTGCAGGCCGTCCTGCAGGCCGGCGTTCTCCTCCTGGACCGAGACCAACCTGCTGGCCAGGGCTTCCGCCCTCGCCTCCGAGGCGTCCCGGTCGGCGGTGACCAGGCGAAGCTCGGCTTCCAGTTCGGCGACGTAGTCGTCCACCTCGTCGCGGTCGTAGCCGCGCCAGCGCAGCCCGAACCACGTGCGGAGCGGAACGAGCTCAGTCCTGCTGTCGACACTCACTTGCCGTCTCCTCTGCCTCCCGCGAGTCAGTCTTGACAAGGTGTACGTACGGGGTGCGGCATCGGTTCTAACGGGTTCACCAGGCACAATGTGTGCGTGAACAACAAACTGTGTCCCTGCGGCACCGGCCAGTCCTATGTGGACTGTTGTGGCGCGCTGCACTCCGGAGCCCGCACGGCGGCGACCGCCGAGCAGCTGATGCGGTCGCGCTACAGCGCTTTCGCGGTGTCCGATGAGGACTACCTGCTCAGGACGTGGGCCTCGAAGCACCGTCCCGCGAGCGCCGGAACCGACGCTGGTGACCGGTGGTTGAAGCTCGAAATTCTGGCAACTGAGAACGGCGGGCTGCTGCAGAACGAGGGCGTCGTGGAGTTCCGCGCGCACTACGTCGGGGGCGTCGTGCACGAACGGAGCCGGTTCGTCCGGGAGAACGGCCAGTGGGTTTACGCGGAGGCGCTGTGATGAAGGTGCTCAGCCGGTTCAACGGTCCGCCCGGAATGGGCAACGGCGGATATTCGGCGGGCCTGCTCGCCGCGCACGTCGACTCGCAGGCGGTCAGTGTCCGTTTGCGCAAGCCCGTGCCGCTGGACCGGGAGATGGAGGTCCGCGACGGGCAGCTGCTCGACGGTGACGTGGTGATCGCCTCCGCCGAGCCCGCGACGCTCGACCTCGACGTTCCCGCCGCTCCGACGCTGGACGAGGCCCGCGCGGCCGCCGCGAAGGTGCCGTGGCGCGACAAGCACCCGTTCCCGACGTGTTTCGGGTGCGGGCCCGGTCGTGAGGACGGCATCGCCGCGCTCCTGGGGCCGCTCGACGGCCGCAGCGAGTGGGCGGGTGTCTGGCGGCCCGGTGACGTGCTGCCGAACGACGGCACGAACGTGCTGCCGGAGATCGTGTGGGCGGCGCTGGACTGCCCGTCCGCGCAGCCGGTGGCCCCGGACGGCGGGCCCGCGTTCGTGCTCGGCACCTTCGTCGCTCAGGTCGAGCGTCCGGTCGAGCTGGGCGTGGACCACTTGCTCCTTGCGTGGGAACTTGGCCGCGAAGGTCGCAAGGCGTACTCCGCATCAGCAATCATCGGCCCTCACGGAGTGTGTGGACGAGCGCGCGCCGTGTGGCTGACTCGATCGGATGAGATCAAATAACCCGACTGGGTGACATGAGTGCTGCGCGTCTTGGTAGCGTGCACCCCCGTTGCCCGATTAAGCCGAAAGGGCGAGTGAACGGGATGGCACGGAGGTGATCAGGCGCTTGATGGGCCGACGTGCCGCCGCCCATGGCGACCAGCAAACACAGACCCAGAGTTCGGAGCCGATGACGAACACGGATCTGTACCCCGTCGAGCAGCCCCCGGCAGCAGTGCCGCAGCCGGAGCCACTGCCCCAGCGAACGCCGTTCGCGGCGAGTTTCGTCGGGGCGACGCTCGTTGTTTCCGCACCTGAAGGCCCCAGCCAGGCTGCGACGGGCCTCGCCCGCACGCTGCCGGTCGACCGCGGCAGGACCGTGGTCGTGGTGGACTTCCCGAGCGGTGACCAAAGCACTTTCTGGCCTCACGTCGTGAGCGCGCTCAGCGGTCGCGGGCCCATCCGGCTCGCGGTGTCGCACGCGGGCACGATGCGGCCCACCGCGCCGGCGCAGTGGCTGGCCGAGCAGCTCCAGGCCGAGGTCGTGGCACCGGACGGGGTGCTGACCACGGTTCCCGGAGCCGCGTTCGTCGTGGGCACCCAGGGCTACGGCAGCTGGGTGAGGTTCCAGCCGAACGCGTCGCCGATGCCGTTCGGCCGCCGCTTCCCGGTGCCGCAGTGGGAGGCGATGGACCCGAACTCCCCGTGGCCGACGGGCGAGATCGGCATCTCCGAACCGATTCCCGCCGGGCTCTGGCTGCGCGCTCAGCAGCCGCCGTTCGACCCGGCGGCCCAGGACTCGCGCCCGATCGTGGCGCTGCCGTGCCGGGAGAACGTGCTGACGGTCGTCGTCGGCGGGCCGGGCCAGTCGGCGATCCCGACCGACGAGGTGTGCCGCCTGTTGACCGCGCTGCCCCAGGCGGCCCGGTCGCGCGTGCGGCTGGTGCCGTACGGCATCGACTCCGGTCTCGGCAGGCTCGTCGCCGACCAGCTCGGCGAACCGATCGCGATGTTCACCGGCCTGCCGGTCGGCAACCTGCGCACCGGTGGGCCCGCGGTGATCGCGGTCGACCCGCGCGGGCAGCAGACGTGGCGGCCGTTCGTGACCGAGGTGCTGTGCACGCCGAACGAGGGTGTTCCGGTCGTGTCCGGCTATCGCGCTCCCGTGCCAGGACTGGCCGAGGTGTCGCCCGGTGTGTTCTCTCTCGGCGACGGCGTCGTGCTGGAGGTCGTCCCCTCCGGTCTGTGGGTGCGTGAGCAGGACGAGCCGTACAACGCGGCAGAAGTGCGCTCTCAGCCCGTTGACCCGGAGTGGGCACGTCTGACCGTGGGCACGCCTGGACGCACCACGCCCGGTGCGGTCGCTGTGCACGGTGCTGCTCTCGTGGAACGTCTTGAGCCTGAGGTGCGCAAGCTGCTGCGTCTCGTGTTCTGCGACGCCACGGTGTCGGCACCTCCGCCACCGCCCCCGACCACGCCGACCGGCACCCCCGCTCAGGTCGCCTCGGCGTTGAGCGCGGCCGCGCACGCGTTGTCGGCGCGCGACTCGGACAGCGGCGGCGGTCTGTTCACCCCGGTCATCCCGGCGGAGCCCGAACCGGAGTTCGAAAGACCCGCGTTCGTGAGCATGGACTCCGGTCCGGCGATCGCGACGGTGACGTCGCACGCGCTGGACGACCCCGACGAGGCCGCGTTCCCGTCGTCCGACCCGGACTCGAGCCCCGTCCGCTTCCGGGTGGACGGCCCGCTGCCGTTGCAGCCGCTGGCCATGTGGGAGATCCCGCCGGAGGACAACGGCGAACGCGAGACGGTTCTGCCGGACCACAGCAGCTCGGACGCGGAACGTGACACGGTCCGCCGTGCGCTCGGCGAGCGTTACAGCGTGCACGCGGCCACGGTCTGCCGGTTGCTGGCCCAGCGTCCCGACGCGGAGGAGGACCCGGCCGCGTTCGAGGCCATGGTCACCGACCTGACGGCGTTGCTCGCGTGCGTGTCGCAGGACGAAGAAATGGTCGTCGACACGCTCCGCATGGGACGCCTCGGGCGGTTGCGCCCGTACGTCGCGTGCATCGTCTCCGGCCTGAACCGCCTGCCGGTGCACAACGGCGTGGCGACGGTGTGGGGCGTGACCGGTCCGACCGGCCCGCGCCGCTACCGCTCCGGTGACGTGCTGGTCGAGCACGGCCTGCTGGACGCCGTCGCGAACCCGTCGCAGCGCATCGAGGGCGTCACCGAGTACCTGCTGTGGTCGGTCACCGGCCGCCGGGTCGAGGTGGCGGACCGCGTCGCCGTGGCCACCGAGGAACGCGTGATCTTCGCGCCGGGCACGCCGTTCCGCGTGCTGGCGGTGGCCGAGGCCGAGGGCGATCACCCGCAGCAGGTGCTGCTGCAGGAGATGGCCGGTCCCGTGGCCGACCTGGAGATCGCGGGGCTGCGGCCGAGCGTGCTCTCCCAACTCGAACGGGCGGCGGCGAACCTGCGCGTGCTGCCGGTCTCGCACCAGGTGTCGGTGCAGGCCTGAGCGTTCACCTCGGCATCAGGTACGCGGAACCGCCGGTCGGCCCGCTGCGCCTCCACCCTCCTGTGGACAGCGACGGCGAGCCGGCCGGCGAGTTCGGTGACGCGCACACCCTCAACGTCTGGTCCGCTGTGGACGGTCCGGCGCCGGTGCTCCTGTGGGTCCACGGCGGCGCGAACACCGTCGGCTCGTCGTCCCAGCCCGAGTACGCCGGCGACGTCCTCGCGTCGCACGGAATCGTCTTCGTCAGCTGCAACTACCGGCTCGCGGTCGACGGGTACGGTGCCCTGGAAGGGGTTCCGCACAACCGCGGCCTGCTCGACGTCGTCTCGGCGTTGCGGTGGATCCAGCGCAACATCAAGCGCTACGGCGGAGATCCCGGCAACGTCACCGTCGCGGGACAGTCGTCGGGAGCGCAGACCGTCGCGAGCCTGATGGTCATGCCCGCCGCGCGAGGGCTGTTCCACCGCGCCATCGCGCACAGCCTCGCGGGCAGGTTCTTCACGCCTGCCGAAGCGGTCGAGGTGCAGCGGGCCGCGGACCCGGAAGTCGTGCTGTACCAACCGATCGTGGACGGCGACTCGCTGCCGCGCTCACCGTTGGAAGGCCCGTACGACGTGGATCTCCTGGTGTGCCACACGGCCGACGAGGACGCCGATCTCTTCCAACGGCCGACGATGAGGCTCGCCGACGAGCACGGACGCGCGTTCCGGTCGATCTACGCAAAAAAGCCTGCCCACCACGGCGCGGACGTGCCGGACATGTTCCGCGGCGACATCGCGCAGGCGTGGGCGAGGTTCGCCCGCGACGGCGATCCCGGCTGGCCGAGGGAAGAGCTGAAGCGCTGGGTCAGCTCTCCGTCGTGAGGCCGAGCGTGCCGTCGAGCTTCGGCACGCACGCGCCGTCGCGCTTGTCGGTCGCCAGGAACTCGGTTAGGCAGCGGCCGATCTGCGCGTGACCGCGAGCGTTGGGGTGGAACGACTCCTGCAACGCGTGCGAGCCCCGCTTCTGGTCCTTCAGTCCGGCCCAGTCGACGGACAGCCGCGTGAACCACTCCGTCTCCGGCTTGTCGCCACCGACGCACGCCTCGTGGCCCTCACCGGCGCGGGAGAGGTCGAGGAACCGGGCGTTGACCTTGTCCGCCGCGGCGCGCAGCCCGTTCGACAGCTCCGGCACCGCTTCCTCGACGACCCATTGCAGGTCGGTCGTGCGCAACGGGCAGCCGGACAGGTTCTGCAACGAGCGCGGCATCTTCGGTGAGACCGGCGCCGCGTACGACTGCACGACGAGCTGGTACGACGAGTCGAGGTAACCGGAGTCGCGCATGGTCTGGCGGATCGCGTTCAGCGTGTTCTCGACCTTCGGAACCATCCGCCGCACGCGTTTCGTCCACTCCGGCGCGACGGCCGACGTGCAGTCGCTGCGCTTGCCCCACGCCTCGAAGCACTTGTTGAGGATCTCGGAGAACCGCGGGTCGTCGTTGGCACCGATGGCGACCACGACGGCGACGACCCGGTTCGAACCGGCGATCTTGCGCAGCTGCGGCAGCTGTTCGTTGCGCAGCTTGTCGGAGTTCGCGCCCGAGCACGCCAGGTTGATCTTCTGGTCGGCCTCGACGAGGGTCTTCACGATCTCGGCGTCACGGGAGCGGTGGCACCAGTTGCCGCCGTCCTCGCCGTCGGTGCCCGGCTCGTAGGCCCCGGCACCCTCACCGGACATCGTGCTGTCGCCGAGCGCGACGACCGCGGTTCGCGACTCGCGGTCGGGATCCGAGGGCGGTGGAAACGGGTGGTCGCTCACGACCAGCAGGATCGTGAGCAGTCCGATCGTGGCGAGGGAGAGCACTTTCCGCATTGCGGGCCAGTCTACCGGCGCCCCATCACCCCAGTTCGCCGAAGCGCACGCGGGGCGCCCGCGTGCGCTCGAAGCGAACGAAAGCTCCCCGCGTGCACTTCGGCGGTGTCCGAATGCGAGGGAGTTATGTCGTTGCCGCCACCACTTCGGATGGGGAGAGTGG
Source organism: Lentzea aerocolonigenes (assembly GCF_000974445.1). GTDB lineage: Bacteria > Actinomycetota > Actinomycetes > Mycobacteriales > Pseudonocardiaceae > Lentzea > Lentzea aerocolonigenes. The sequence continues at coordinate 33,278 of NZ_BBOJ01000026.1, read as the reverse complement.
AGGTGTGGGGAATTTGAGGGAAGTAGTCGTGGTCGGTTACGACCGCACGGCGCTGCTGGACCTGGCGGGCCCGATCGAGGTGTTCCAGGCAGCGAACCACCGGGAACCGCGCTACCAGGTCACGGTCGCCACGCTCGGGGGAGGACCGTTCACCACGACGGCAGGGGTGCGCGTCGAGGCCGGTGCCGACCTGCGCACGCTGGACCGCCCGATCGACACGCTGCTGGTGGTCGGCGGCTGGGGGTACGACGAGGCCGCGTCCGATCCGGTGCTCACCACGAACCTGCGGCGGCTCGCGCTCAGGTCGCGCCGCGTGGCGGGGGTGTGCACGGGTGCCGTCGTGCTGGCCGGGGCGGGGCTGCTCAAGGGCAAGAAGGCGACGACGCACTGGGCGTTCACCGGCGAGCTGGAGAACCGCGGGGTCGAGGTGGAGCCGGACGCGATCTTCGTGTGCGACGGGCAGGTGTCCACGTCCGCCGGGGTGACGGCGGGCATCGACCTCGCGCTCGCCATGGTCGAGCAGGACCACGGGCCGGCGCTCGCCCGCAGGATCGCGCAGTACCTGGTCGTCTTCCTGCAGCGCTCGGGCGGCCAGTCGCAGTTCAGCGTGCACACCCGCGCGAAGCCCGTGCGGGACGGTTCGCTGCGGGCGTTGCTCGACGACATCCACGCCGACCCGACCCGCGAGTGGACGGTGCCGGTCATGGCGCGCAAGGCGATGATGAGCGTGCGGCACTTCGCCCGCGTCTTCTCGCGCAACGTCGGTGTCTCGCCCGCTCAGTACGTCGAACGAGCCCGCGTGGAGGCCGCCGCCGACCGGCTGGCGAGCACCGGTGACTCGTTGGACCTCGTCGCCCGTCAGTCGGGGTTCGGTTCCGCCGAGACCCTGCGCCGGGCCTTCCTGCGCGTGCTCGGCGTGTCGCCGGGCAGCTACCGCGCCCGTTTCCGGACCACTGGGGTTGCCTGATGGAAGCCACGTTCGTGCTCTACCCGAACATGACCGCGCTCGACTTCGTGGGCCCGTACGAGGTGATCGGCTCGGTGCCGGTCGTCTCGACGCGGTTCGTCGCCGCGACGCTCGACCCGGTGAAGTCCGACAACGGGCTGTCCGTGGTGCCGACCGACACGTTCGCCTCGCTGAAGTCGACGGACATCGTCGTCGTGCCGGGGTCGAGCCACTGGCGCGAGCTGCTGAGGGACTCCGGCGGCGTCGTCGAGTGGTTGCGGGAGGTCCACCCGACCACGAAGTGGACGACGTCGGTGTGCACCGGGTCGACGCTGCTGGCCGAGGCCGGGCTGGTGTCGAGGGCGACCACGCACTGGGCCGCGCGCGAGGTCCTCTCCGTGCGCGGTGTCGAGGTGTCCGAGGACCGGGTCGTGTTCGACGGCAAGGTCGTCAGCGGGGCCGGCGTGTCGGCGGGCATCGACATGGCGTTGCGGCTGGTCGAGGCGGAGTTCGGCGAGCTGGTCGCGCAGGCCGTCCAGGTCGGCATCGAGTACGACCCGCAGCCGCCGCGCGTCTACGACTCGATCCCCGAGTCGGTGGCGGAGGGCCTCAAGGCCGCGTTCGAGTCACGTCAGGCCTGACTGAACGGCGAACACGACGAGCTGGGCGCGATCGCGTGCGCCCAGCTTCACCATCGCCCGCGACACGTGCGTGCGCACCGTCGCGGGCGAGATCACCAGCACGGCGGCGATCTCGTCGTTGGACGCGCCGGACGCGACGTGCCGCATGATCTCCCGTTCGCGCTCGGTCAGCTTGTCCAGGTGCGGCACGGGCCTCGCCGACGCGCCCGACGCGAACCGGTCGATCACCCGGCGCGTGACGGACGGCGACAGCAGCGACCCGCCGTCGGCCACCACGTGCACGGCCCGCAGCAGGTCGGTCGGGTCGGAGTCCTTGACCAGGAACCCGGACGCGCCGATCCGCAGCGCCTCGAACACGTACTCGTCGAGGTCGAACGTCGTGAGCACGACGATCTTCACCTCGGCGCACGCGGGGTCGGCCGAGACGCGGCGCAGCACCTCCAGGCCGTCCATCAACGGCATCCGGATGTCGAGGAACACCACGTCCGGCCGCACGGACTGGATGAGCGACAGGGCTTCGCGGCCGTCGGCGGCCTCTCCGGCGAACTGGACGCCGTCCTCGGTCTCGATCAACGTCCGCAGTCCCATCCGGACCAGCGGCTGGTCGTCGGCCACCACCACGCGAATCATGACGGCAACGGTATCCGGGCCGTCACCACGAAACCGTGCGATCCGTCGACCTCGAGCGTGCCGCCCAGCGCTTCGGCCCGTGAACGCATGCCGGTGATGCCGTGGCCCTCGGTGAACTGGCCGGGCGAGCCCGTGTCGGTCACCTGCACGACCAGTTCGCCGCGCACCGCGTACACCTTGACGGACGCGGTGACGCCGGGGGAGGAGTGCCGCAGGACGTTGGTCAGCGACTCCTGGACGATCCGGTACACGGCGAGCTGGTAGTGGTCCGGCAGCTCCAGCTCGTCCACTTCGACCGACACGTCGAGCCCGGCCTCGCGCATCCGTGCCGCCAGTGCGGGGACGTCGGCGAGCGAGATCGCCGGCGTGAGCGGGGCCGATCCGCGCAGAGTGTCCAGTTCGGACCGCAGACCGTCCAGCGCCTCCTTGCTGGTGTCGCGGATCGCCTCCAGGGACGCGCGAGCCTTCGCCGGGTCCTTGTCCAGCACGTACAGCGCGACGCCGGCCTGCATCGCGATGACGCTCAGCCCGTGGCCCACCACGTCGTGGACCTCCTGGGCGAGCCGCAGCCGTTCGGAGATCACGGCCCGCTCGCGGGTGTCCACAACGGACTTCCTGCGCAGCCTCATCAGCACACCGGCCGCGACCGGCAGCAGGATCCAGCCGGCCGACCAGGTGATCCACGACGTCACCGAGTCGTTCCACCACGGCAGGATCACCAGCGCGTACAGCAGCGCGCACGCCGCGGCCAGCTCGATGCCCGCGTACACGGCCACCGCGTACATCGCCGCGACACCGCTCATGAGGATCGGCCCGAACGGGTAGTGCAGCGCCAGGTAGACCGCGATGGAGACGGTCGTGACCGCGACCGTCCACAGCGGACGGACCGAGCGGAACAGCAGTCCGGAGGCCGCCACGGCGATGAGCAGGTAGGCGAGCACGTCGAGGTTCTCCGCGCCCTGCAGCCGTGCGGCGAACCGCGTTCCCGCCAGACCGAAGAACAGCAGCGCCACGGTCAGCGCCACGTCCTGCCACTTGATCCTGCCCAGATCGGTCTGCATGGTGCTGACGATACGACCGGGGGCGTACGCAGATGTGCGTATCTTCATGACGCTCCGGAGCTGACGACCTGATCGGTGTGCGGGAACACGATTGGTCCCATGATCGTGACGACGGAGAAGCTGACGAAGCGCTACGGCGACCGCGCCGTGGTGGACGAGGTCAGTCTGTCCGTGCGGCGGGGCGAGGTCTACGGGTTCCTCGGTCCCAACGGCGCGGGCAAGACGACCACGATCCGCATGCTGCTGGGGCTCGTGCAGCCGACCAGCGGTTCGGCCCAGGTCCTCGGTGAGGCACCGGGCACCCCGAGGGCGTTGCTCAAGGTGGGCTCGCTGATCGAAGGGCCGGGTTTCTACCCGTACCTGAGCGGCCGCGACAACCTGCGCGTGCACGCTCACCGCAGGGGCGTCGGCAGGACGCACGTCGAGGCGGCGCTGGAGCAGGTCGACCTCGTGAGTGCGGCGGGGGAGAAGTTCCGCCGGTACTCGCTCGGCATGAAGCAACGGCTCGGCGTGGCCGCGGCCCTGCTCGGCCGGCCGGAGCTGCTGATCCTCGACGAGCCGACCAACGGCCTCGACCCGGCGGGCATGGCCGACATGCGCGACCTGGTGCGTGCTCTGGCCGCGCAGGGGCAGACGGTGCTGCTGTCGAGCCACCTGCTCGGCGAGGTCGAGGAGATCTGCGACCGGGTCGGTGTGATCTCGCAGGGCCGGCTCGTCGCGGAGAGCACCGTCGAGCAGCTGCGCGGTGACACCGTGCTGCTGATCCGCGCGGACCCGATCGAGAAGGCGCACGTGCTGATCGAGGGCAGTGCGATGCACGGGGACGTGCTGCACGTGCGGGAGACGGACGCGGGTGCTCTGGTGCGGACGCTGGTGCGGGCCGACGTGGACGTGCGGGAGGTCCGGCCGCTGCGCCGGACGTTGGAAGAGGTCTTCTTCGAGATGACGGGAGCGGCGTGATGGGCAGCGTGAAGGCGGAGCTGCTGCGGCTGTGGAAGTGGCCGGCGACCTGGGTGCTGATCGGCGTGTGGCTGGTGATGACGCTGACGTTCGGCTACGTGTTCAACTACCTCGCGTTGAACGGCGGCACCAACACCCGTGACCTCTCGCAGCAGCAGCTGATCAGCGCGATGCAGCCGGAGAACGTGGGCGCGGCGGTCGTGCGCGGCCTGCCGATGTTCGGCGGCGCGATCATCCTGGTGCTGGCGGCGTTGGCGGTCGGCAGCGGTTACGGCTGGGGCACCTGGAAGACCACGTTGACCGCCGGCCCGCGCCGGGTCTCCGCGATGGCGGGCACCTTGGGCGCGTTGGGGATCATCGTCGTGGTCCTGGTGGCGCTGACGTTCGTGGTCGACCTCGGAGCGGCTGTTGTTGTGGCGACTGTCGAAGGCTGGGACTGGAGCCTGCCCGGCTTCGACGCGGTCGAGGCGCTGGGCGCGTCACTGCTGATCGCCGCGATGTGGACGGGCTTCGGGGTGTTCCTCGGCGTCGTCACCAAGGGACCGGCGCTGTCCGTCGGGCTCGGGCTGATGTGGGCGATCGTCACCGAGAACCTGCTGCGCGGCGTCGGCTCGCTCCTCGGACCGGTCGAGTCGCTGACCAAGGTGCTGCCCGGCGGTTCGGCTGGAAATCTCGCCGGCGCCGTCGGCGGGTCCGGTGCGCCCGGCGTGCTGAACGACCTGAGCGGCACCACGGCCGCGCTGTTCCTCGTCGGGTACGTCGTCGTTTTCGTGGGCGCGGCGACGCTTCTGAAGGTGCGCCGCGATCTCGTATAGGGCCACGGCGGCCCAGGTGATGCCGAGCACGACCGCGACTCCGGTGGGGTAGTCGCGGTCGTGCAGTCCCGGGTTGACCGGTCCGCTGTACTGCCGCCACAGCAGAGGCGTGGCGAGGACGGCGATGATTCCCGTGACGGTGAGGCCGACGCCGACGGAAGCGCGCTTGACGACGAACCCGGACGCGCCGACCAGCGGTGCGATCAGGAAGTCGTGCAGCACCACACCGCCGCCGAGCCAGATCAGCAGCTCTACGGTGATCTGGGGGAGGAGCAGCCACGCTCCCCAGGCCGCGAGTCCGACGCCGACCGCGCCGAGCAGGATCCTCACAGCACCTCCAACGACGTGACCCACTTGGTCTGCAGGACTCCCGGCCGGTTCGGCGCGATGATCCGGCACGGATAGCCGTGATCGGGGCTGAGCTCCTCGCCGTTGAGCTTCAGGGCGAGCAGGGTCAGCGGATCCTGGGCGAAGGCTTCCGGCAACGTGGTCGCGCGGTACAGCCCGTCCTTCTCGAGCGACTCGACCCGGACGTCACCCTTGGCGTTGATCAGCTCGGAGATCCGGACTCCCGTCCACGTGGCGTTCTGGCTCCAGCCCTCGACGCACGCGATGGGCAGCTCGTGGGTGGTCTGCGGCATGGCTCTGAGTTCTGGCAGGGAGTAGCTCTTCTCGCCGACCTTGAGGCGCCAGTCGGACGGGATCGTGATGTTCGCGGCCTTCGCCGTGCGGTTCACCGGCAGGTCGCCGTCGTTGCGCCAGGCCAGCACGGAGATCTTGCGCAGCCACGGCACGGTGACACCGGCCGTCGCGACGACCGCGACACCCGTGGTGAGCGCGGTGGTGCGCAGGAAAGCCCGGCGGGACAGGATGGTCTTCGTTTCGGGCCCGGGTTCGAGGGACCGGCGGATCAGCGGGATCTTGACGGCGACGTGCAGGAGCAGCGCGCCGATCGCGATCCACGCCGCCGCGTAGTGGGCGGTGGGGAAGTAGAACGACCACGGGTAGTTCTGCGCGGCGTTGAACAGGCCGGTGACGAGCTCGAAGAACGACGCGGCGATGAGCACGAAGATCGAGCCGCGCTCCAGGGCGTGGGGCACGGACCTGATGAGCGGCCGCTCGAACAGTTTCGGGTAGACGCTCCACAACTTGGCCAGCAGCAAGGGGATCGACGCGACCCCGGAGATCACGTGCACGCCTTGCGTGACGCGGTAGAGGTCGACGGGCCGGGTCGGCCACGGCCAGTCGTGCTGCACGCCGTGGCTGAGCAGTCCGGTGACGAAGCACAGCCCGAACGCGACGCCGAGCCAGGTGCCGACCCTGCTCGTCACGCCGGTGTGGTGCGCGGGTGCCTGGAACTTCACGACTTCTCCCAGCACGCGAACCACCGCCCGGCGCGCACCTGCTGCCACAGCGGGAAGAACCCGTCCGCGGGCAGCGAATCGGCGTCGCTCCAGGCCCACGGGAACCACCTGCTGCTGGTGCCGCCGGTCCGGACTCGCGCCTGGCCGATCGTGAGCCCGGATCCGGGTTGCTCGACCTCGACGACCACGGTCCCGCTGGGCCTGAGCAGGTGCCTGATGCGGTCCATGAGCGCGGCCGGGTCGCCACCGATGCCGATGTTGCCGTCGGCGAGCAGGACGTGGTGCCACCGCCCCTCGCCGGGCAACCGGCCGAACACGTCCCGCCGGATGGCTATGCCACCGCGCGCGGTGGTGCGCCGGATCGCCTCGCTGGACACGTCGACGCCGAGCGCCTGGACGTCGCGGGCGAGGAGAGCGGCCACGAGCCGGCCGGGACCGCAGCCGACGTCGAGGGTGGGGCCGGTGCAGGCGTCGAGGAGGACGTCGTCGCCCTCGTCGGCGTCGGCCTGCCAGCGGGCGACGCTGAGCGGGCGCGGGGTGGTGCCGGGGAGGTCGAGCCAGCTGGGGATGCCTTTGAGGGCCTGGTCGAACATCATCGTGTCACCACCGGGCCGGCGGGGGCCGAAAATTGTCGGTGCCGCCTGGGAGAATGGAACCAGGGGACCCCTCCGGAGGGGACCTCTGCGTGAGCGTGCGTCATCGCGCCACCACCGCCCCTACCTCCGCCAACGCCGCCGCGAACCGCCCGTCCGGCACCAGCCCGGCCACCGCCACCGCGTCCGCCATCGTGTCCACATCGGACAGCACCGGCAGCGTCCGCACCTCCATCCCGAGCAACGCCTCCAGCGTCCGCACTCCCGTGTCCGCGCGCGACATCGGCACGTCCCGCAACACCGAGGCCCGCAGCGGGTCCCGCAACCCGAGCGCCCACCACCCGCCGTCCTCCGCGAACCCCAGCGCCGCCTCCTCGAACGACGCGCACGACGACAGCAGCGTCGGCGTCACCTGGGGCGTGTCCATCCCGATCTGCAGCACCGGCATCCCGAACCGAGCCACGTCGGCGTGTGCCGAAACGAGCCGTTCCGCGAACGTCGAGCCCCGCTGCGGGATCACCACGCACTCCGCCAGCGCCTCATGGACGTCCGGACGCCGCACCACCCCGGCCAGCGCCACCACCGGCACCGCGCCGGGTGTCGACAACGCGGCCGAGATCGTGTCCAGCAGGGAGGCCGCCGCCACGTCCGCGGCCTCCTTGAACGACAGAGGCGGGCACAGGCGCGTCTTCACCTGACCGGGCACCGGCGACTTGGCCATGACCAGCACGACGAAACTCATCGCAGCACCCCCGCCATGTCCCGCGCCGCTCGCAACGTGCCGCGCACCGAGCCCGACACCTTCGAGCGCGTGCCGGCGGCCCGGGGGCCGTAGGTCACGTCGACCTCGCGCACGCGCCAGCCGGACGAGGCCGCGCGCACCAGCAGTTCCAGCGGATAGCCGAAAGCACGGTCGCGCACGTCCAACGCCAGCAACGCGGAACGACGGCACACCCGCATCGGGGCGATGTCGTGCACGTCCAGTCCGCGGCGGCGCAGCAAACCCGAGATCACGGCGTTGCCCGCTCGGGCGTGCCACGGCCACACGCTCGCGCTCACCGGAATTCGGCGGCCCACCACGAGATCCGCGTCGGCCAGCAACGAGGCCATCGCGGGCAGTTCGGACAGGTCGAGTGAGCCGTCCGCGTCGGCGAACGCCACGACGTCGGACGTGGCGGCGAGCAGGCCCGTGTGCACGGCGGCGCCGTAGCCGCGCTTCGACTCGTGCACGACGAGGGCGCCCAAAGAAGCGGCGATCTCGGGCGAGCCGTCGGAAGACCCGTTGTCCACGACGATCGCGCGGCAACCGGGAGGCAGGGTGGCGAGGACCGCGGGCAGTGCGGCGGCCTCGTCCAGGCAGGGCAACACGACATCCATGGATCCACCCTGGACCACGGGAAAGTGTTGTGGTGCTTACGGAATTGTGACGCACGAAAGAGTTCTTACGATTGTCTTGCCCAGCGCGCGAACACCGCGACGACCCCCTAGGTTGGGCGCGGTGCGTCTAGTTCTCGCGGGGTTGCTCGTCGCGGCCGCCGTCGTCGTCGGGCTGATCGTCAACGCTCACCACCCCGGGCTCCTCTTCGCGTCCGCGGCACCGATCTTCGGCGACTGGCAGCCGCACGTCGGCCCCGGCACCCCCGCCGCGGTCCTGATCGCGTTCCTGGTCGTCGCCAAAGGACCCGAGCTGGCGCGGCACCGGTTCGCGCTGCCGATCGCCTACCTCGCCTCGGTGGCGTGGACGTTCTCGCTGGCGATGATCGACGGCTGGGGACACTTCGTCACCAGGCTCACCTCCGTGGACGAGTACCTCCACGAGGTTCCGGAGATCACGGACGTTCCCGCGATGCTCAACGGGTTCACCAGTCGCATCCTCGACTTCCAGCCCGACTCGTGGACCACGCACGTCTCCGGTCACCCGCCGGGCGCGCTGCTCACGTTCGTCGCGCTCGACCGCGTCGGGCTTCAGGGCGGTGCCGCGGCGTCGATCTTCTGCGTCCTGGTCGGCGCACTCGCCACCGTCGCGATCCCCAAGGCGATCGACAACAACGCGGTGCTGCCGTTCCTCGTCCTCTTCCCCGGTGCGGTGTGGGTGGGCGCGTCGGCGGACGGCATGTTCATGGGCGTCGCGGCCGTCGGCATCTACCTGCTCACCAGGTGGCCGCTGCTCGGCGGCGTCGTGCTCGGCTGGTGCCTCTTCCTGTCCTACGGCCTGGTGCTGCTCGCTCCGCTCGCGATCGCGGCGATGTGGGGTGACGGCGGGCGTGCGCTCGGTCGCCGCATCGCTCTGGCCGCACTGGGCGCGCTCGCGGTCGTGGCATTGTTCGCCCTCAACGGGTTCTGGTGGCTCGACGGCTACGAGCTCGTCAAACTCCGCTACTACCAGGGAATCGGCGCCACCAGGCCGTACTGGTACTGGGTGTGGGCGAACCTCGCCGCACTCGCCCTGGTCATCGGCCCGGCGGGAATCAGAGGCCTGCACAGGAACAAGTGGGTCGTCGGTGCCGGCACCGCGATCCTCGCCGCCGACCTGTCGGGTCTGAGCAAGGCCGAGACCGAACGGATCTGGCTGCCGTTCGCGGTCTGGCTCCTCGCCGGCACCGCGAAACTGGACAAGAGGTGGCTCACCGCGCAGGCGCTGACCGCCCTGGCGGTGAACCACCTCGTGCTCACGAACTGGTGACCGGCTCCCGCTGCGAGGAGAACGCGAAGTCGCGCACACCCTCCGTGAACCCGACCTGAGCCTCGAAACCCAGCACGTCCAACGCCTTCGCGGGCGACGCCACGACGTGCCGGACGTCGCCGGGCCGCGCGCCGCCCACGATCTCCGGTGTCGGGCCGTCGCACGCGTCGGCCAGCGCGAAGGCCAGGTCGCCGATCGTGTGGGGCGTGCCGGAACAGATGTTCACGGCCTCGAAGCCGGGCCGCGGTGAGGCCAGGGCCAGCACGTTGGCCCGTGCCACGTCGGTGACGTGCACGAAGTCGCGCCGCTGCCGGCCGTCCTCCATCACCCGCGGCGCGACACCGTTCTGCAGCGCCGACCGGAAGATCGACGCCACCCCGGCGTACGGGGTGTCGCGCGGCATCCGCGGGCCGTAGACGTTGTGGTAGCGCAACGCCCACACGCTTCCGCCGGTCTGACGGGCCCAGGCGAGAGCGAGGTGCTCCTGCGCCAGCTTCGTCGCGGCGTAGGTGCTGCGCGGCTCCAGTGGCGCGTCCTCGGGCACCAGCTCGGACACGACGAAGTCACCGCAGAAGCACCTCGGCTCGTACATGCCCCGCTCGACGTCGGCAGCAGTCCGTTCGGCGCGCACGATCCCGTGGGAGAGGCAGCGGTACCGGCCCTCGCCGTACACGACCATCGACGACGCCAGCACGAGCCGGGACACGCCCGCCCGGTACATCTCGGCGAGCAACACCGCCGAGCCGAGGTCGTTGTGCCGTGCGTAGGACGGCGCGTCGAACGGATCGACACCGTGCCCGACCATCGCCGCCTGGTGGCACACCGCGTCCACAGAGGACAGCAGCGGCCGGAGGACGTCGGGTGAGGTGACGTCGCCGATCGTCAGCTCGTGGTCCAGTGTGGGAACGATGCCGTGCGCCTCGGGCAGCAACGCGTCGAGCAGTACGCAGTCGTGGCCCTGTGCGGCCAGCTCGTCCGCGACGTGCGACCCGATGAACCCGGCCCCGCCGGTGATCAGTATTCGCATGGAAACGACCGTAGGACCACGAGCGGTCGCAACCGGCTAGCCGTCAGAACTCCGTAAGACCATCTCCACCACGAACCGGGAGCCGCTCGGCGAACGGTCCTCCACCCACACCCGGCCGCCGAGCCGGTGCACGTGCTCGCGGACGAGCGCGAGCCCCAGACCACTGCCAGTGTCGTCGCCCCTGCTGCCCGCCATCACGCCGCGCGCGAACCGTTCGAAGATCTGCTCCCGCAACGTCTCGGGCACCCCCGGCCCGGCGTCCTCCACCTCCAGCCGGACCGCGTCGCCCAGCACCCGCACGGACACCAGCACCGCGCCACCGGCGTGCCGCTCGGCGTTGTCGAGCAGGTTCGTCAGCACCCGGTCGAGCCGCCGCCGGTCACCCAGCACGACGGCCGGCTCGAGCTCCAGCGGCACCTCCGCACGGGTCGCGATCACGTTGCGCACCAGGGCGTCCAGCGCGATCTCCTCCGGCGGCGGGTCGTCGATCTGGTCGGCCCGCGAGATCTCCAGCAGGTCCACGACCATCCGCGCGAACCTGTCGACCTCCGACGTCAGCAGCTCCAGCGCGGTCCCCGCCGTGCCGGGCAGGTGCTCGCGACGCCGGCGCAGCACCGCACCCGCGTTGACCATCGTCGTGAGCGGCGACCGCAGCTCGTGCGAGACGTCCGAGGCGAACCGGGCGTCCCGCAACGCCCGTTGCTCCAACGCCTGCGCGGTCGAGTTGAACTTCGCCGCCAGCGCCGCGAGATCCGGGTCGTCCTGGTCGGGCAGCCGGGCCCGCAGGTCCCCACCGGCGATCCTGCCCGCGGCGCAGCTCAGCTCCGCCAGGGGTTTCAGCGCCCGCTTCGACGTCCACGACCCCAGGGCCGCGCCGAGCAGCGCGGACCCGATCGTGCCCGCGACCAGCACCGCGCTGAGGAACGCGAACGTGCGGTTGAGCTGTTGCAGCCCGAACAGCTCGACGTAGACGGCGTCGCCCGCCACCGGCAGCGCCACGGCGAGCATCGGCACCCCGTCCACGACGATCCGCTCCCGGCCCGGCGGGTGCTCGACCAGTGCGGCGGGCAGTTGCGACGGCTCCACCTTGCGGCCCGCGGTGACCAGGTCGTCCGGGCTGAGCAGCAGGATCGACGAGTCCGGGCCGGTGGTGAGCCCGGTCAGCAGCTCGTCGAGTCCCGGTGAGGACAGGGACTTCTCGACCAGCCGCACGTTGACCTCGGCCTGCCGCGTCGCGCTCGCCTCCCGCTGGCGCAGCATGTAGCCGGAGGCGAGGTTCCACGTCGCGAACGCCAGCACGCTCGTCACGATCAACAGCCCGAAGCCGAACGAGAGGGTGACCCGGCAGCGCAGCGTGAGGCTCACGAGCCGATCCGGTAGCCGCTGCCGCGCACGGTGAGCAGCAGCGCGGGGTCGTCGGGGTTGGCTTCAATCTTGCGGCGCAGCCTTCTTATGTGCACGTCGAGCAGTCGGGTGTCACCGAAGTAGTCATATCCCCAAACCTTTTGCAGCAACTGTTCCCTGGTGACGATTCGGCCGCCCGCACCAGCGAGTTCCAGCAGCAGCCGGAATTCGGTTCTGGTGAGGTGAACGCGTTCCCCCGCTCGGTGCACGAGCCCTTCCTGCGGACGGATTTCCAGATCGCCCACCCGAACGGCTTCACGACCGGGGCCGCGCCTGCGCAACAACGCGCGGATTCGTGCCGCGAGAACGCTTGCCATCAACGGTTTCGTGACGTAGTCGTCGGCTCCCGCCTCCAGCCCGGCGATCATGTCGCGGGCGTCGGTCCGCGCCGTCACCACGATGATGGGCAGGTCACCGCGGGCCCGCAGCGTCCGCACGACCTCCAGCCCGTCCATGCCGGGCAGCGTGAGGTCGACCAGCACCACGTCGAACGACTCGGTCTCCAAACGCGGTAACGCCTCTTCACCCGAACCCGCCTCGTCAACGGTGAAATCCTCGTCGGACAAGGCGAGGCTCAACGCCTGCCGGATTCGCTCGTCGTCCTCGACCAGCAGGACCCTTACGCACACAACGACTCCACTGTGTGAGAGCCGCGGCGACGGCGTCTCACACAGTGGAGTGAAAGTCGATCAAAAGCAAGAACGCTTCGGTTCAGAATGTGGTTAGCGTGACTTTGGCCGAACGCGGGTTGGGTTCGTGGACAAGTGACTCGAACGCGCCGACGTCATCGAACGCGAACCCGTACGCCTTCCCGTCCACCATGTTCTGGTGCACGATCCGGGAGAAGTGGTTCGTGGTCGAGCGGGTGTAGAACTCGCTCGCGTTGTAGGTCGGCTGGGTGTGCAGGTACCCGAGCGTCGAGCGGTTGAGCGCGGCGCACAGCGAGCGGGAGATCGCGCCGACGTCGTTGTTCGGAGCGGCCAGCCTGCCGTCGCAGTTGAAGACGTCCCGCGTCGACGGCTGCTGGAACGACGCGACCTGTTGGCCCGCCGTGTTGGTGAAGTTGAGGACGCCACCGCTGGTGCGGCCGGTGAACTTGCGGTTCGGCTCGTTCTGGTACGGCACGACGGTCAGCGGCGTGTTCTGGTACGTCGACCAGGCGCTGCTGACGTAGTTCGCGAAGTACGAACTGGAGAACACGCCCGCGTCGAGGCCCTTGCTCGGGTTCAGCACCCGCAGCCGGGTGCCGTCGGAGCGCGTGTAGACCAACCGCGACCAGTCGCCGCCCAGCTGCTGGTGCTGGTCGAAGATCCGGTTGCGCCCGCCGGAGACGAGCTCGCCGGTCTTGCGGGTCGCGCCCGCCTGGGACGTCGCCTCGACCGCGTGCGGGACGGAGAACATGTCCACCTGGGAGCTGTTCAACCACAACCCGCCGCCGTTGTAGGTGAACTCGCTCCAGTCGAACAGGATGTCGCGGTTCGGGTCACCCGCGGCCCACGGTGCCGGCTGCACCAGCCCGTTCGGCACCAGGCCGAACTTCAGCTTGTCCCGGAAGGACATGTAGAGCCGGCCGCCGGCCAGGTTGATCGGGATCTGCAGGGTGCGGCTCGCGCCGTTGGCGGGGCCGGGGATCGAGACGTCCGGCGCGGGTGACGGCGGAACCGTCCCGCCGGACCAGGGGGTGAACTGGCCGCTCGCGTTGACGTACCCGAGCCTTCCGCCCATCTCGCCGAACACGTACAGGTGAACCGCGTCGCCGCGGCCGGAGTTGTTCGTGACGGTGAGCGGGAGCAGGCTCGGTGGAGCGGCTTGAACGGGTGGGGACAACGTTGTCAGCCCAAGTAGGGCCGATGTCGCGAGCAGCAGGAGCTTGCGCATCGACTATCTCCTCACTGAGACAGGCAGTGCTCGATCATTTTGGTGAGAGCGCTCCCATGGTCAGCGTGATCGTGTTGATATGTCAAGAATGGTTCTCATGCGCGCGCTGACGGTGGATCTTGCACACCCCGGTTCCTTGTCGTTGACCGAACTGCCCGATCCGGAGCCGGGACCGGAAGACCTGCTGGTCGAGGGCCTCGCGGTCGGCATCTGCGGGACGGACCGCGAGATCGTGCGCGGTGAGTTCGGGGTCGGCGGAACTCTCGTGATCGGACACGAGTCTCTCGGGCGGGTGATCAGCGGACCGGGGTTCGAACCGGGCTCGCTGGTCGCCGGGGTGGTCCGCAGACCCGACCCGGTGCCCTGCGTGGCGTGTGCGCGCGGGGAGTTCGACCTGTGCCGGAACGGGCAGTACACCGAGCGGGGGATCACCGGGCTCGACGGCTACGCCTCGACGTTGTGGACGGTGCCGGCGTCCTACGCCGTCGGTGTCAGCTCCTCCACCGGTGTGCTCGTCGAGCCGGCCTCGGTGGTGGTGAAGGCCTGGGAACGGCTGGACCGGCTGGCGCTGTTCGGGTTCGACAGCGTCCTGGTGACCGGCGCGGGACCGATCGGGCTGCTGGCGGCGTTGATCGGCGTGCAGCGCGGCCTCGACGTGCACGTGTTCGACCTGGCGGTGGACGGGCCGAAACCGGACCTGGTCGAGGCGCTCGGCGCGACCTACCACCGCTCGCTGCCCGATCACCAGGTCGTGATCGAGGCGACGGGAGCGCCGAAGCTCGTCGCCCGGCTGCTGGGCCGTGACCTGGTGTGCCTCACCGGTGTGCCGTCCACCGAGGTCGTGCCCGCCGATCTCGGGCAGGCCAACCGGGACATGGTGCTGCGCAACGGGATCGTGTTCGGGACCGTCAACGCGAACGTGCGGCACTACCGGGAGGCGGCGGCCGTGCTGGACCGCGCGGATGACGACTGGCTGTCGGCGATGATCACTCGACGAGTTCCGCTGGAGTCCTATCGGGAGGCTTTCGAGCAACGGCCTGACGACGTGAAGGTGGTGCTGGAGCTGTGACGATGGCGGCCCTAGTCGTAGTCGGGTAGTTCGATGCCGTTGAGCGCGCGGTCGACCAGTGCCATCAGCGCGTCCATGTCGGGCTCCGGATCCGGCTCGCCCTCGGGCCGCGCAACGGCGCGGCTGTGCGCGTGCAGCCGCCCGATCTCCTGGTTGGCCTCGACGAACGGGCGCATCCGCGTCTCGTAGGCGGCGAACCCGGCCTCGGGGTCCCACTCGGCGGCGGCCAGCTCGCCCGCCAGCAGGTAGGCGCCGACGAGAGCGAGTCCGGTGCCCTGCCCGGACATTGGCGACGAGCTGAACGCGGCGTCACCGAGGAGGCCGACCCGTCCGTCCGACCAGCGGTCCATCACGACCTGGGCGACCTGGTCGAGGTAGAAGTCCGGGGTGTCGTCCAGGTGCGCGAGGATCTTCGGGGTCAGCCACCCCAGTCCGGCCATCTGCTCGCGCAGCAGCCGTTTCTGCGCCTCGACGTCGCGGTGGTCGACCTCGAAGTCGGCGGCCGGGAAGGCGAACATGGCCATCGCCCTGGTGGCGTCCTGGATGGGCCGCAGGGCGGCGGAGCGCGCGGTCACCTGGTCCTGGTACTCGATGAACCAGCGGTCCAGCCCGAACTCGTTGGGAACGCTGTAGAACGCCAGCACGAGCCCGAGGTGGCGGATGTACCGCTCGCGCGGCCCGAAGACCATCGCGCGCAGCGACGAGTGCAGGCCGTCGGCCCCGACCACCAGGTCGAAGCGCCGCCGGCCACCGCTCGCGAAGGTCACGCCGACCCCGTCCGCGTCCTGGGTGAGCTCGGCGATCCGGTCGCCGAAGACGTACTCGACACCGTCGCGGGTGTCGTCGTAGAGCACCTGGGACAGGTCCCCGCGCAGGATCTCGATGTCCGCGATGAACCCGTCACCGCCGTTGTCGTCGGCGCGGAAGGTCTCCAGCACGTTCCCGTCGACGTCCACGTTGTACGCACCCGCCGTGTCGGTGCAGGCCGCGCGCACCGCCTCGTCCAGGCCCATCCGCCGGATGACCTCCTTGGTCACCCCGCGCGCGTCCACGGCCTGACCACCGGGGCGCAAGCCCGGCGCCCGCTCGACCACGGTCACCTCGGCTCCGCGCCGTCGCAACCAGTGGGCCAGCGCGGGCCCAGCGATGCTCGCCCCTGTCACCAGAACCTTGCTGCTGCTCACCACGGCCCCCAAATCGCCCGTGCGGATGTGACTCGGGGACCCTAGCGCCTGTGTCGAAGTCCGATTCGACTCTCATCGAACCGGACTTCGACACAGGCGCTAGCGCCGACGCGGCTCCCTGCCGAACGGCAGCTTCGGCCGTTCGAGCTCGGGAGCCTTCGGGATCGGCATCGTCACCGGCTCGTCCACCGTGATCGTGATCGGTTCGCCGTGGTGCCGGGTCTTCAGCTCGGTGCCGTCCACGATCCGGTAGGTGGCCTCGGTCTCGCACACGTCGATCGAGATCCTCGTGCCCTGGAAGGCCATCCGGAACGAGAACCGCGTCAGCGAGGCCGGCAGCCGCGGCGCGAACGTCAGCTCACCGCCGTGGTCGCGCATGCCGCCGAACCCGGCGACGAGCGCCATCCACGCCCCCGCCAGCGAGGCCATGTGCAGGCCGTTGTTGACGTTGTCGTGCAGGTCGTGCAGGTCGGTGAACACCGCCTCGACGAGGTAGTCGAACGCCAGGTCGAGGTGCCCGACCTCCGCGGCCAGCACCGCCTGCGTGCCCGCCGACAACGACGAGTCGCGCACGGTGCGGGCCTCGTAGTAGGCGAAGTTGCGCGCCTTGTCCGCGTCGCTGAACGCGTCGCCGCGCACGTGCATCGCGAGCACGAGGTCCGCCTGCTTCACGACCTGCCTGCGGTACAGGTCGAAGTACGGGAAGTGCAGCAGCAGCGGGTACTTCTCCTCCGGTGTGTTCTCGAAGTCCCACTCCGCGTGCTTGGTGAAGTTGTCCGCCTGCGGATGCACCTTCAGCATCTCGTCGTAGGGGATCGCCATGTCGTCGGCGGCCCGGCGCCAGGCTCGGATCTCCTCTTCCGTCGCGTCGCTCGGGTTGCGTTCCGCGGCGTCGGCGGCGGCCCACAGGTTCTGCTGCGCGATCAGGTTCGTGTAGACGTTGTTGTCCACGATCGCCGAGTACTCGTCCGGGCCCGTCACACCGTCGATGCGGAAACCGTCGTGCGGGTCGTGGTGCCCGAGCGAGAGCCACAACCGTGCGGTCTCCACGAGGATCTCGGTCGCTTCGTCGCGGTCGAAGCACTCGTCGTTCGTGGCGTTGAGGTACTGCTGCGTGGCGTAGGCGACGTCGCCGGAGACGTGGAACGCGGCCGTGCCCGCTGGCCAGTACGCGCTGCACTCCGCACCGTTGATCGAACGCCACGGGAACGCGGCTCCCTTGAGCCCCAGCACCTTCGCGCGATCGCGTGCCTTGTCCAAAGTGGAGTGACGCCACCGCAGCGCGTCGCGGGCGGCGTCGGGCAGCGTGTAGGTGAGCACCGGGAGCACGAACATCTCGGTGTCCCAGAACGCGTGACCGTCGTAGCCGGGTCCGGTGAGACCTTTTCCAGGGATGGCACGGGTTTCCCCGCGGGCGCCGGCCTGCAGGATGTGGAACAACGCGAACCTGATGGCCTGCTGCAGCTCGTCGTCGCCCTCGATCTCGATGTCCGCGACCTGCCAGAAGTCGTCGAGGAACTCCCGCTGCTCCCGCACGAGCCCGTCCCAGCCCGTCTGGCAGGCACCGGCGAGCGCGGCCTCGACCTGGGCCCGCAGCGCCGGGGTGGAACGCTGGCCGGACCAGCCGTAGGCGAGGTACTTGGTGAGCTTCAGGCAGCTGCCGGCGGGCACGTCGACTGCCACGGTGTAGCGCGCGAGGTCGGCCTCGGCGCGGATCTCCGTGCGCGGGTCCTGTTCGTCGCCGTCCTCGCCGATGCAGATCTCGTGGTCCATCGCGGCGGCCATGCGCAGGCCGGACACCTTGGTGTGGTGGCACAGCACGGCCCGCGATTTCTCGGCCATCGTGAAGTCGTTGACCAGCGGGGCGTCCAGCGCGGCCGCGACGCGGGGATCGTTGGTGCGGTGGATGGTCGGCTCGTTGGCCAGCAGGTCGGACTGCACGACGAGCTGCAGGTCCTCCTGCGGCTCGACCTCGTAACGGATGGCCGCGACCGCGCGCTGCGTGAACGACACGAGCCGTTCGCTGCGCACGGTCACACGCCGGCCGGTCGGCGACTCCCAGACCGTGCGGCGGCGCAACGTGCCGGAGCGGAAGTCCAGCGTCCGCTCGTGCTCGATCGCGTTGCCGTAGCGCATGTCCAGCGGCTCGTCCTCGACCAGCAACCGGATGATCTTGCCGTCGGTGACGTTGACGACGGTCTGCCCGGCCTCGGGGTAACCGTAGCCCGCCTCGCCGTACGGCAGCGGGTGCTCCTCGTAGAAGCCGTTGAGGTACGTGCCAGGGAGACCTCTGGGTTCACCCTCGTCAAGGGTGCCGCGCATGCCGATGTGGCCGTTGGACAGGGCGAACGTGGACTCGGTGCGGTGCAGCTGGTCCACGGCGAGGCCCTGCCAGCGCAGCTGCCACGGTTCGATCGCGTAGCTCATGACAGCAGCTCGTCGAGCTCGTTGACGACGACGTCGGCGCCGTTGGTCTTGAGGGCTTCGGCCTGGTTGCCGCGGTCCACGCCGACCACGAACCCGAACCCGCCCTTGTGACCCGCCGCGACCCCGGCGAGCGCGTCCTCGAAGACGGCGGCGTTCTCCGGTGCCGTCTTGAGCCTTCTCGCGCCCTCGATGAACGAGTCCGGTTCCGGTTTGCCGTGGAGGTTCGACGCGACGATCACGTTGCCGTCCACCAGAGCGTCCACGTAGTCGAGGAGATCGCCGGCGCGCAACACGCGCATGGCATTGGCCGACGAGGTGACCACGCCGATGGGCAGACCCGCCTGGCGCGCTGCCTGGAGGTAGCGCACCGAGCCGGGGTACGGCGTGATGCCCTGCTCGTCGATGATCTGGTTGACCAGGTTGTTCTTCTGGTCGCCGATGCGGCGGATCTCGTCCTCCGGCGGGGTGAGGCCGCGCGAGGCCAGGAAGCTGCGGACGCCGTCGTAGCGCGGTTTTCCGTCCACGTGGGCGAGGTAGTCCTGCTCGCTGAACGGCTGGCCCATGCCCTCGAACGTCTGCCGCCACGCCTGGCGGTGCAGCACGGCGGTGCTGGTGAGCACACCGTCCAGGTCGAACAGCAACGCCGTGATCTTCTCCGGGATGCCGAGGCTCATGCTTCGATCATGCACCCGGCTCGCCGACATCGCTGCGCTCTTCCTTGAGGCGTTCGTCGAGAGGACGGGGATGTGCCTGCTCGTACTCGGTCATCCCGTACTTGTCGGACTCGGCCCAGCCCTCCTCCGGCTCGGTCTCCAACGGGTCGTGCTTGAGGTTGTCCTCGTCGAGGGCCTCGAAGCTGTCGGTGTCCTGCGGGACGTACGCGCCACGTTCTTCACTCATGTCCTGGCAGTACCCAGTTCGGCGCTATCCGATGCTTTGGCCGACGAGCGAACCGATCGCGTAGGTGACACCCATCGCGACCAGCCCGCCCACGACGTTGCGCACGATCGCGCGCCGCTTGCCCGCACCGCTGAGCCTCGCGCTGATGAACCCGGTCAGGGCGAGGGTGAGGATGGCGGAGACGACGGTCACCGGGACGCGCAGGCTGGTCGGTGTCAGGATGATCGCGGCGAGGGGGAGCAGGGCGCCGATCGTGAACGCGATGAAGCTCGCGACGGCGGCGCCCCACGGGTTCGTGAGCTCGTCCGGGTCGATGTGCAGCTCGGCCTCGGCGTGGGCGGCCAGCGCGTCGTGCTCGGTGAGCTGTTTCGCGACCTCCTGCGCGGTGTCCGCGTCGAGGCCCTTGCCCTGGTAGATCTCCGCCAGTTCCTCGAGCTCCTCCTCCGGCATCTCCCTGAGCTCGCGGCGCTCCTTCGCCAAAAGTGCCCGTTCGGCGTCGCGCTGGCTGCTGACGGAGACGTACTCGCCGGACGCCATCGACATCGCGCCCGCGAAGAGACCGGCGAGGCCCGCGATGAGGATCTGCCCCCGGTCCGTGGTCGCGCCGGCGACGCCGACGACGAGGCTGGCGGTGGACACGATGCCGTCGTTCGCACCGAGAACACCTGCGCGCAGCCAGTTCATGCGATCGCCGGTGACCTCGTCGTGGGGCTCGTCGTGCGTCATTTCCGCAGGCTAACCTGGGGATCATGCTTTCGTGGCAGACCACGCCGTTGCGGTCCGCGGACGTGCCGGTGCCCGCGCCCGCTCCGGGCGAGCTGCTGGTGCGGGTACTCGCCTGCGGGGTGTGCCGCACCGACCTGCACGTCGTGGACGGCGATCTGCCCGTGCACCGCGTTTCGGTCGTGCCAGGGCATCAGGTCGTTGGTGAGGTTGTCGTTGCCAGCGGCGATTTCGTCGTTGGCGAACGTGTGGGAATCGCCTGGTTGCGGCACACCTGCGGGAGTTGCCGATTTTGTCTGCGCGGTGACGAGAACCTGTGCCCGTCGTCGCTTTACACCGGGTGGGACGCCGACGGGGGTTATGCGTCTTATGCGGTCGTTCCTGCTGCTTATGCGTTGCGGCTGCCTTCGGGGTATTCGGACGAGTCGCTGGCGCCGTTGTTGTGTGCCGGGATCATCGGGTACCGGGCGTTGAAGCGTGCCGCGGTGCCACCTGGTGGGCGGTTGGGGATCTACGGGTTCGGCGGCTCCGCTCATCTGGCGTTGCAGGTCGCGGTGGCTCGTGGGTACGAGGTGCACGTGGTGACGCGGTCCTCCGCGGCGCGAGCTCTGGCGTTGTCGTTGGGGGCGGCTTCGGCTGGTGATCTCTCGCCTCCGGTGTTGCTGGACTCGGCGGTGCTGTTCGCGCCGGTCGGGACGTTGGTGCCGCCCGCGTTGGAGGCTCTGGACCGGGGCGGGACGCTGGCGATCGCCGGGATCCACCTGACCGACGTTCCGGCTCTCTCTCACTCGCGGCACCTGTTCCAGGAGCGGCAGATCAGGTCGGTCACGGCGAACACCCGCGCCGACGCGGCTGAGTTCTTGTCGTTCTGCGGCTCGCATCGGCTGGAGGTCGCCGTGCAGCCGTATCCGCTTTCCGCGGCGAACCTGGCGCTGTCGGACCTCAGGGCTGGTCGGGTGACCGGTGCCGCTGTGCTGATCGGGTGAGTTTCCCCTGGTCAGAGATCAGGTGTTCCATTTTTGTCAGACCCCCGTGGCAGCATGTCGAACAGATGTTCGTGTGTGCTACAGGGAGGTCAGTCAGATGCAGATCGAACCCCGTCGCTGGCCGGGCCGCGTGGTGCCGTCCACAGACGCCGACGTGGACGTCGCCGTGGAGTCCCTGTGCGTGCGCGCCTCGTGGCCGGACGCCGACCGCCGCTGGGTCCGCCGCCTGCTGGAGCCGTGGTTCGCGGCGGGCTGGAGCGTGGACGCCCTGCTGGTGGCCGTCGACACCAAGCCGGACGGCACCCGCCAGGGCAGGCCGCGTTCCCGAGCCCAGGTGGCCCACGAGTTCCTGCGAGCCCGCCTCCGCACCTGGACAGCAGACGGCGCCCGCCTGGCCCGCCCACCCTTACCAGGCGTGTCGCTGGGCGAGTGGTACCGCGTGAACCGCCGCAACGCCGCCCTGCACGCCCCCCGTCGAGGCACCAGCCTGACCTCGGAAGGCGAACGCGCCCGCGCCGAATCCCGAGCCCTCGCCCACCGCCGCGACCCGGTGGAACGCAGCCGCGAAAAGGGCCGCCGCCGCCAGGAGGTCCTGGACAGCCTGCTGGTGCCGGGCCAGGAGGTGCCGTCGTTCGCGGACTCGTGGCGCCTGGTGGCGGACCTCATCCCGGTGCAGCGGGTGTGCTCGGCTTGCGGGCACGTGAGGAGCGAGGTGTCGAGGCCGGCGCATCGGGTGGCGTAGGCGAGGGGCTGGGCGCGTGGTGCGCCGCGTGTGGTGGGTCGGGCTTCGGTGTGTGGCTGGCGCGTGGGGAGCGAGGTGTCGAGGTCGGCGCACCGGGTGGCGTAGGCGGAGTTGGCGTTCGGGTGCGCCGCACGCGGCGTCAGCGGCGCATCGAACGCGGTCGTGCACCCCAGCGCCAAGCTTGCCCAGGCCGTGCGCAGGCGGCGCGGCCCCCGCCCACGCCGCGTGCAGAGAGCCCAACCCGTCAACGTCGCGCGCAGGCAGGGCAATCCCACACGGCGCGCCGCTCCCGCCATCTGCCACTCCCGACACGCGTCGCGTTGGCCACGCGTCGCGTCGACTGGTGCGTGATGCGGCCTGGAGATGAGGCCGACGTGGCACGTCCCAAGCCCAGCTGGAGCACGGCTGCCCGACTCCCCGGGAAGCCGGGAGTGCGGCCCGCGGCGTCGCCGAGAACGTCCGACCGACCTCAGGCGGCCAAGCCTCTCACCTGCGCCAACGCCCCCGCTCCCGCCCAATTGCCGGCGAATTCGGCGAGCGGTGGTTGAACTCGGCCCAGGTCGGGAACACGGAACGAGTTTCTTGTTTCCTGATGAAGGGGCCGACATGCTCGAAGTGACGCCGATGGCTGCTGAGGTCATCAACGAGCTGACGTCACAGTCAGAGGGCACCGACGACGGCGTCGGCCTGCGCTTCGCCCTGGCCGCCGAGCAGAACAGCCAGACCGCTCTGGAGCTGTCGCTCAGTGAGCCGGTCGATGGCGATGAAGTGGTGGCGGCTCCGGCGGGGGCCAAGGTCATCATGGAACCGGCTGCCGCCCAGTACCTGGAGGACAAGGTCCTCGACGTGCGCCAGGACGCCGACGGCAACCCCGCCTTCGCGATCGCTCGGCAGGAGGGGCCCGACAGCCCGAACGGCCAGGTCGGCTGAGAGTCAGGCGCGGACCAGACGTGCGGAACGGGCCGGCCCCCGCGATGGGGCCGGCCCGTTCAGGCATTCCGGACGACGGCGTTTCCGAACGACGGCATCCCAGAGCGACGGCGTTCCAGAGCGACGGCGTTCCAGAGTGACGGCATCCCAGAACGACGGCACCCCCCGAGCAACGGCATCCCCGAGCAACGGCATCCCAAAGGAGCCACCGACGTCCGCAACGTGCCCGAGAACGGGCCTGTGAGGCGAACCTCAGGGAATCGTCAGCACCTGTCCGGGGTGGATGAGGTCCGGGTTCGAGATCCCGCTCGCCGAAGCGATCTCGCCGTACCGGTTCCCGTCACCGTAGAAGCGCTCGGCGATCGCCCACAACGTGTCGCCACCCTGCACGGTGTACGTCTGCACGGCCGGAGCAGCAGGAGCAGCAGGAGCAGCCGGCTCCTCGACAACCGGCGCGGCGGCCTCGGGGGCTGCCTGCGGGGACGCGGTGTTCGTGCCCGACGCCCACTTGGCGCTGCCGTCGCCCGCGATCACGACGAGGTTGCGGTCGTCCTGCAGCACCAGGCGCGAGCCGTTGTTGCCCGCGGTGTTGGTGGCCCACACGGCGTTGTTGTCGCCGGTGTAGAGCACGAAGTTGCCGTCGTCCTGCAACGCGGCGCGCACGGCTCCCTTGCCGTCGGTGCCGCTGGCCCACACCGTGCCGGTGTTCTCGGACAGCACCAGGTTGCCGTCGGACTGCAGGGTCAGCATGTAGCCGTTGGCGGTGGTGAGCTGCTGGCCGCGGGTGAGTTCCTGCCCGGCTTGCAAGGTGTCCACTGAGACGCTCCACTTCGGACGATGACGGTGCCGAAGCGGAACGTAGCCAAGAGCCGGACACCTCGCCGGGCCGCGAAGGCACGTGCACCCGCTGGAGTGAAAGCGAAACGCCCCCTGCCCGGAGGCAAGGGGCGTTCACCGACGAAGAACGTCAGCCCTCGATGCGGCGGATCACTGAGATCGGGCCGATCGAGTTGATGTCCGCGATTTTCACCGGCACACCCTCGGTGGACGCGTGCACGGCGCGCACGTTGTCCACGGCCATGGCCACGTGGGACTGGCTCGAGTAGTAGACGATGATGTCGCCGGCCTTGACCTCGGCGCGCGAGACGGGGCGGCCCGCAGCGGCCTGGGCGTAGCTGGTGCGGCCGATCGACACGTTGGCCGAGCGGTACGCGGCCTGGATCAGCGAGGAGCAGTCCCAGGTGTCCGGGCCGTTGGAGCCGTAGACGTACATCTTGCCGCGCTGGGCCAGTGCGAACTCCAGGGCCTTACCGGCGGTGCCGGGCGGGACCAGGATCGTCGACATGTCGCCGGCGTTCTTCAGCGAGTTCCTGGTGGCCGCGCTGAGCGAGTTGTACTGGTTGCGGGCCTCGTCCAGCTGCTTCGCCAGGTCGGCCTTCTTCTGCTCGATCTCGCCGAGCAGCTTCTTCGAGGCCTCGGTGGCCTCGTTCGCCGTCTTCGAGGCGTTGTCGGCCGCGTCGACGGCGTCGGTGAGCTTCTTCAGGGCCTCGGCGTTGTCGGCCGCCAGGATGTTGATGGCCGACATGCGGTTGAGGAAGTCCTGCTGCGAGTCGCTCACCAGCAGCGCGGACAGCTGGCTGAACCGCGCGCCGGAGTTGGTGGCCTCCGTGAGGACGTCGACCTGGCCGCGGAGGGACTCCTCGGCCTTCTGAGCAGCGGCGAGATCGCCCTTGGCCTTTTCCAGTTCACGCTGCTTGGCCTCGAGGTCGCCCTGGGCCTTCAGGTGGTCCTGGTTGAGCTGGGACGCCTTCTCGGACAGCTCGTTGTACTTCGCGAGCGCATCAGCGGCAGAAGGCTGTGCGGTGGCCGGCGTCGTGGGGAGAGCGGCCGCGACGACTGCTGCCGTCGCTACGAGCGCTCCACGCACGGTACGGCGCGAGGGTTGCGACACCACGTCGCGGGTCCTCCTTCTTCCTGGCAGTCGCCCCCGCGAGAACTACTGCGCGTAAGGCGACAACCTTGGCGTGTGCCCCGAGTGGGTTAACTGCTGGGCCGAAGGTCTCGGACAGGTTACGGAACGACCTGATGTTCGTCTACCACCGGGTCCTCAACAGTTCACCGATCAGCACGCTCTCACAGACGTCTACGTCGCTTTATCGCGGGGTGGGAGAGAAGCGTCACCCGACGACCCGACGAATCACCGAAATAGGGCCGATCGAGTCGATGTTCGCAACTTTCACGGGGATGCCCTCGGTGGACGCGTGCACCGCTCGGACGTTGTCCACGGCCATGGCCACGTGCGACTGACCCGAGTAGTAGATGATCAGGTCACCCGGCGCGACCTCGGCACGGCTCACCGCGCGGCCGACCTTCGCCTGGTCGTAGGTGACGCGGGGGATGGACACGTTGGCGGAGCGGTACGCGGCCTGCACCAGCGACGAGCAGTCCCACGAGTCGGGGCCGTTCGACCCGAACACGTACGGCTTGCCCTGCTGGCTCAGGGCGAACTGCAGCGCCTGCCCAGCGGCGCCGGCGGGGGCGTTCACGGTCACCTTGGGGCCGGAAGCCGCCAGCGTCTGCTTCTGCGGCGCCGACAACGACTGGTACTTGGTGCGCGCCGCCGTCACCTGCTGGTCCATGGCGGTCTTGCGCTCGGTCACGTCCGCGACGAGCTTCTCCGCCGCGGCGGCCGCGGCGGTGGCGTCGGAACGCGCCTTCTTCGCCGCGTCCAAAGTGGCGTTCATCCGCGACACGGCGGCGTTCTGGTCGGTGGCGATGATGTTCATCGCCTGCATCCGCTCCAGGAAGTCCTGCTGGGACGTCGACGTGAGGAACGCCGACAGGTTGTTGAGCCGCGCGCCCTCGAACGACGCGGTGGTCAGCACGTCGACCTGGCCGCGGTACTGCTCGGACTCGGCCAGCGCCTTCTTCTCGGCCTCCGTCGCGATGCCGACGATCGCGTTGGCCTTCGCGAGGTCACCCGTGGCCTTGAGGTGGTCCTGGGTGAGCTTCTCGGCGTGGTGCGTCAGCTCGGTGTACGTCTTGAGCGCCTCGTCGGCTGGTTGCGCGTGCGCCGTTGGCATCGACACCACGGTCGCGGCGACCACGGCGGCCATGGCGGTTGTCCTTGCAGCACGTCGGCCGGGCACGCGGCCTCCTCAAAAGTCGGTATCGGCTTCTGAGGAGGCCTACGGCCGAACGGCTGACCGGGTTCAGTCGGATCAGGCGGCCTGGTGCGCCTCGACACGGGACGCCAGCGTCCTCAGCGCCCACGCGCACCCGAGCCCCACCGACGTGAGAGCGAGCCAGGGCACCCACGGCACCCCCGCGCGCGCAGCGGTGTCGAACGCGACTCCGGTGAGCAGGTTCCCGAGCAGGATCCCGACGCCCACGACGGTGTTGTAGAGGCCGTAGTGCGTGGCCACGAGCCGGTCGCCCGACAACGACACGATCTTGTCCATCTCGAACGGGAACACCACCATCGTCCCGAGCGCGAGCAGTGCCGCGCACAGGATCAGCCCCGCCGAGCCGCCGAGGATCGCGGGCAGGAACGCGAGGCCCAGCACCAGCATCCCGAGCGCCAGCGACCGGTCCGGCCCGAACGCTTCACGCGCCCACGCCGTCACCCGCATCTGGCCCGCGACCGCCAGCACGCCCGACACGGCGAACAACACCGCGGTCAGCACCGCCGATCCCGAGGCCAGCGGCAACGCCAGGTAGACCTGGAACGACAGCACGTACGAGCCGGTCATCGCCACCGCGAACAGCACGAACCGCCGGTTGCCCGCGACGACCCGCCAGTCCGCCAGCACCGAGTTCCCCGACACCGACCCGGCCCGCTGCGGCAGCGACCGCCACTGCAGCACCGTCAGCACCAGGAACACGAAGGCCGCCACCAGGCACGTCAGCCGGAAGTCCACGGCCGTCAACGCCAGCCCGGCCAACGGCCCCACCAGGATTCCGGTCTGGTAGAAGACGTTGAACAACGCGAACGCCTCCACGCGGCGCGGGCCGGCGTCGGCGGCCACGTAAGCGCGCACCGCCGGGTTGAACAACGCCCCCGCGA
Organism: Lentzea aerocolonigenes; assembly: GCF_000974445.1. Lineage (GTDB taxonomy): Bacteria > Actinomycetota > Actinomycetes > Mycobacteriales > Pseudonocardiaceae > Lentzea > Lentzea aerocolonigenes. The sequence continues at coordinate 6,249 of NZ_BBOJ01000026.1, read as the reverse complement.
ATCCGGTCAACGCCGAGGCGATCACCAACGCGGGCAACCCGTCAACGAGACCGAGCAACGCGAACCCGCCGGTCCGCAACGCGCATCCCGCCACGATCAACGGCTTGTACCCCAGGCGATCCGCGAGTGTGCCGCCGATCAGGAACATGCCCTGCTGTGCGAAGTTCCGCACGCCCAGGACGAGCCCGACGGCCCACCCGGCCAGCGCGAGCGTCACGGACAGATGGGAAGCGAGGTACGGCATCAACATGTAGAAGCCCACGTTGATGCTGAACTGGTTGAGCAGCAACAACTGCACGCTGCGGTCGAACGAGCGGAACTGCGCGATCACGCCGTCACCGCCAGAGGGTCCACAACGGACCGGCACATCGTCCACGACAGCACTTCGCGTTCCCGCAACGAAGAGATCTCCAGCGGCTCGGTTGCCGGAACGACGTCCAGTAAGCCGTGCGCGGCGCAGTACTCGTCGCTGAACACCGTGTCGAAGTACCGCTGCGGCCCGTCCGGGAACACCGCCGCGATCCGCGTGCCGGGAGCGGAGGTCCTCGCCAGCCAGGAAGCCACGAGCGCGACCGCGCCGACGCTCCAGCCGCCGCTCGCGTAGTGGTGCGAGGCGAGCGTCCGGCACGCCCACACCGCCTCGCCGGGGTTCACCCAGTGCACCTGGTCGAACGCCGGGTAGTCGACGTTGCGCGGGAAGATGCTCGACCCGAGACCGCGCATCAGCCGGGTGCGCGCCGGCTGGCCGAAGATCGTCGACCCGATCGTGTCCACGCCGACGAGTCGCAACGACGGGAAGTGGCGGCGCAGCACGGACGCCACGCCGGCGGAGTGACCGCCCGTCCCCACCGCGCACACCAGCACGTCGACGTGCCCGAGCTGCGCGGCCAGCTCGTGGGCCAGCGGCGCGTACCCGGCCACGTTGTCCGGGTTGTTGTACTGGTCGGGGCAGTACGCGCCGGGAAGTGAGGCCAGCAGCTCCGCCACGCGTTCGCGCCGCGCCTCCTGCCAGCCTCCGGTGGGGTGCGGGTGCTCGACGAGATCAACGGTCGCCCCGTAGGCGCGCAACATCCGCTGGATGATCGGCTCCAGGCCGGGATCGGTCACGAGCGTCACCGGAATGTCGTGCACGACTCCGGCCAGGGCGAGCCCGAGGCCGAGCGTGCCGCTGGTCGACTCGACGACGTGGCCGTCCGGGCGCAGGTCACCGCGTTCCAGCGCGCGGCCGATCATGTGCAGCGCGGCGCGGTCCTTCATGCCGCCGCCGGGGTTGGCGGATTCGAGCTTCGCCCAGAAACCGGACGACGACGTGCGGGAGAGCTCGTCGATCCACAGCACGGGCGTGTTGCCGACGATGCCCGCGGGAGTGTTGCGGTCCAGCACAGGAACAGACATTGGGGGAGTCCCTCGGAAGAAAGTGGTCGTAAGCCGTCGCGAGAGCGCGCGTCATCGCGGCAGGACCGTCGGCACGAGCCGGGAAGTCCTGCCGCAGCACGCAAAAGAGAGGCGGTCGACCTATGTTCGAGAGATCCCGAGGTCGAGCAGGAGTGTTCGTCCGGAGCGGGAGTGCTCGGAACGCCACGGACACGACTGTGCCGTGGTGCCGGGGCGTGCGGGCGGCGTGACGTCCGCGGCCGGCGCGGTGAGGGCGGCGGCGCTCGCCTGAACGGCCGCCTGCGCGGGCGCGGGCGCGGACAGGTGGTGGGTGTCGCCGTGGTGGCAGAACTCGCCGGAGATGCCGGGCACGAACGCGCCGTGATGGCTGGGCTCCGGCGGGCAGGCCGGTTGGAGCCCGAAGACCGCGAGGAGCATCAACGCGACGACAACGGCGATGCGACGCCCCGTCGTCAAGTGATTCCACACGGTTACCAACGTACAGGTGTTGCGGATCTTGTAAAGCCTCTTGCTAGGTTAGGTAAAGCTAACCTCAGGAGGTGGACAATGCGCAGGACAGTCGCCGCGGTTCTGCTGCTCGGCCTGGTCGCCGGGTGCGGTGAGAACGCTCCGGCGGAGCAGCAGGGCGGCCAGTGGTCGTTCAAGGACGACCGCGGCAAGGAGGTCACCGCGCCCAAGCGTCCTGAACGCGTCGTCGCGCAGGTGTCCGCCGCGGGTGCGCTCAAGGACTACGGTGTCAACGTTGTCGGCACGTTCGGGCCGCTCAAGCACGCGGACGGCAGCACCGACCCGGAAGCGGGCAGCGTCGACCCGAGCCAGGTCACCGACATCACCGGCCCCGGCTACGGCGAGATCGACTTCGAGAAGTTCGCCGCGCTGAACGCCGACCTGGTCGTCGCCGGCTACTACCCCGAGGTCACCGGGCTCTGGCACCTCACCGCCGAGTTCGAGGAGAAGGTGCTCAAGATCGCCCCGACTGTCGGCATCGGACAGTCGAAGATCCAGCTGCCGGACGGGATCAAGCGCTTCCGCGAGCTCGCGAAGGCCCTCGGCGGTGACGTCGAGTCGGCGAAGGTCAAGGCCGACGAGGCGGCGTTCACCAAGGCCGCGGACCGGCTCAGGGCCATCGGCGCCAAGATGACGGCCGCGAACCAGAAGATCCAGGTCGTCGGCGCCGACCCGAAGCTCTTCTACGTCGCGGTGCCCGCCCGCAACCCGGACCTCGACTGGTACGCGAAGGAGCTCGGCCTGCCGCTGCTCACGCCGGAGAAGCCCGACACCGAGGGCGGCGGCTACTTCCAGTCGCTGTCGTGGGAGAACTCCGGGACCTACAAAGAGCACGTGATCATGTGGGACACCCGTCAGCACGTGCTCAACCCCGAGCAGATGATCCAGGGCCACCCGGTCTTCCAGGCGCTGCCCGCGGTGCGGGCCGGCCGGTTCGTGGAGTGGAACGCGGTCGCCCCGCTGAGCTTCGCGTCCTACGCCAAGATCATGAACAAATTGGCTGACCAGCTCGAACAGGTGTTGGCACGATGACCGTGTGCTGACGCTGCTGAAGGAGAACGGCCCGTTGCGCGTGCTGAGCACCGCACGGGTCGTTTCCGTTCTCGGGGACATGCTCAGCCTGGTCGTGCTGATGCTGCACGTCGAGTCCGTCGCCGGGAAGGCGATCGCGGTGGCGGCCCTGCTGCTCGTCGGCGACTTCGCGCCCTCGCTGCTCAGCCCGCTGACCGGCGTGATCAGCGACCGGTTCGACCGGCGGACGGTGATGATCAGCTGCGAGCTCGCGCAGGGCGTGCTGCTGGCGGTCATCGCGCTCACGTTGCCGCCGCTGCCGGTCCTGCTCCTGCTCGTCGGCGTCCGCGCCGTGCTCGGCCAGATCTTCCTCCCGGCCTCGCGCGCGGCGGTGCCGTCACTGGTGTCCGACGACGACCTGGGGCAGGCGAACACGGTGCTGGGCTTCGGTTCCAACGCCGCCGAGGCGCTGGGGCCGCTGCTCGCCGCCGCGCTCATCCCGCTGGTCGGCCTGCGCGGTGCCCTGCTCGTGGACGCCTTGTCGTTCGGGCTGTCGGCGCTGTTGTTGCTGAAGCTGCCGAAACTGACCGGGCCGGCCGAGTTCGGTGGATCGCTCTTCTCCGACGCGCGGGCGGGACTGGGCGAGATCTGGCACAACCGCGCGTTGCGGATCATCTTCCTCGGGTTCTGCGGCGTGGTGGCGTGCACCGCGATCGACGACGTGGCGATCGTGATGCTGACCAAGGACGTGTTCCACGCCTCCGACAGCGCGGTGGGGCTGCTGCTGGCGTCGGTGGGCATCGGTCTGCTCGCCGGGTACCTGTTGCTGGCCAGGGGAGCGGCGCGGGCGAGCATGGTCGCGTTGCTGGTGGCGGGTTTCGTGATCAGCAGCGCCGGCAACCTCCTCACGGGGGTCGCCTCCGGTGTGGCGCTGGCGTTCGTGCTGCAGACCGTGCGCGGGCTCGGCATCGCGGCGATGGACGTCGCGCACAGCACGTTGATCCAGCGGCTGGTGCCCGGTGACCGGACGGGCAGGGTGTTCGGCAACTTCTACGGCGGAATCGGTGTGGCGGCAGCGGTTTCGTACGTCGGCGGTGGTCTGCTGCTGGACGCCGTCGGGCCTCGGCTCACGTTCCTGCTCTCCGGCGGTGCCGGGGTTTTGGTGGCGTTGTGGGTGGTTGCCGCTTCACGCGCAAGAGGTGTTGAGTGGAAACCAGCCTCTTGAGGGGAGAAGGCGATGTGGGGGAAACGCATTGCTGTTCTTGCTGTTTCACTGTTGTTGACCGGTTTGACCACGTTCGTCGCGCACGCCGCCACCGGTGTCGTGCCCGCGTCGACGTCGTGGACGTCCGCTGACCGCGGCTGGGTGCTGGGCCTCGACACCCTGTGCCAGACCGCGAAGTGCCCGCAGCTCGTCCGCACGCTCGACGGCGGCAGCTCGTGGACGCGGGTGAAGACCCCGGCGCTGGCGGTACCGGAAGCCGACCGGCTGCGGGTGCTCTTCGCGAACGACGCGGCCGGCCTGGTGACCGACGGCGAGCAGCTGTTCGTCACCAGCAACGGCGGCACGCGCTGGGAGCCGTCGGGAATCAAGGGAACCGTTGGGGCACTGGGGTTCGACGACTCGGGGTTTCTCGCGGTGATCTACGACGGCAAGTCGTCGCGGTTGTTCCACCGCGAGCTGTGGTTCGGCACGTGGCAGCCGGTGCCGGGCGTCGAGGTCACCGGCCAGGCGTTCGGCTCGATCGCGCCGGGCCAGGTCTCGCTGGCGCGGTTCGGGGAGGAGAACAGGTACTGGACGCGGTCACCGGCGGGCTGGCTGGAGGAGCCCGCGCCGTGCGACGTCTTCGCGGCCACCCGGCTCGGCACAGTCGGCACCGACCGGTACGCGTTGTGCAGCTTCGATCCCGGTTGGGGGCTTTACAGCATCGGCACAAGCGCTAGACACGTTGTGATCTGGGGTTTTGCTTGTTTGACGGCGGTGCTGATCGTTTCGGCGGTGCTGATGATCTCGGGCATGGTGTCGGCGGGTAGGCGGACGTTGATGGTCACGTGGTCGCCGTCGTCGGTGATTCGGACGGTGAGGCTGACTGCCTCGAAAAGCTTACGTAGCAACGGTTCTGGCGCATCTGACAGGTTCCAGGTGAGGTAAGGGAGCGCGTCCAGCAGGTCCGCGTCCGCCGCGTCGGGCCGGGTGGGTGCAGCGTCGTCGGCGGCGTCCAGCACAGCGACGGCGGACAGGGCGGCCTGCCGTTCGGCTTCAAGATCGTTGTAGGTGCCGCGCAGAGCGCGGGTGAACGGATCATCAGGGTCGCCGAATCGTTACCTACTGGACCGATCAACCCTGTCTGCGTTCGAACGGGCCGCGTCGGCAGCCTGCGCGGGCTGCCCGCAGCGACACGCCTTCATCATTCTCATTCCCGTGGGGTGAGTCGGGCGTTGCATCGGTAGGGCCTGCAAACCCTTTGACCAGGCGGAAAAGCGCGCCGAGGGGCTACCCGCCTAAAAGGACACTCGACAGGTAGTCCGACTGGAAGCCCCACCGGGCATGTAGGGTCTCGCAATCGACTTCATTTTCTCATCGGTCACGTCATCTCGACTGCATAAATGACGTGAAAGTGAGATTCGCAAAGATCATCTTCGTCTGATGGAGCGCGCTGGAAGTGCTTGCCGGGGCCGCTAGCCTCGATCTTTCACGTGGCGCCTAGTAGTGCTTTGTTAGGTTAGTCGGTAGTTGTTGTGGCGTAGCGGTTTCACGGTTTGGTGGCAGGTCAGGCAGACGCCGGTCCAGGTCGCGAGGAGTAGTTGCAGTTCGCGGACGACCTTGTAGAGGGTCAGGCCGGCGCAGCCGCTTTTGGGTCTGCTCGCAGCAAGGTGAGGAACAGGTGCGCCGCCGTGACCAGGGTGACGTGGCGGTGCCAGCCCTGCCAGGAGCGGCCCTCGAAGTGGTCCAGGCCCAGGCCGGTCTTGAGTTCGCGGTAGTCGTGTTCGATCCGCCAGCGGATCTTGGCGTAGCGGATGAGGTCGGTGTGGCTGGTGTCGGCTGGGAGGCTGGAGAGCCAGTAGGTGACTGGTTCGGGTTCGTCGTCGGGCCATTGGGCGATCAGCCACCGCTCGGGCAGGATGCCGTCGTCGAGGTCGCGGGGGACGCGATGCCCGGCGGGCCGGACTCGCAGGAACACGAACTGTGAGGACAGTGCGCCTTTGCTGCCTTCGCGCCAGGTGACGGTGAGTGCGGCTTCGCGGCCAGCGGCGGCCACGTGCCGGGCCAGGCTGACCGGCTCGTCCGGGTAGACGGGCGTGTCAGCGGGCCGGCGGCCGCACCGGCCCGTCCCG
>NZ_BBOJ01000027.1 GCF_000974445.1 Lentzea aerocolonigenes | reverse complement strand
GCCGGGCCGCTCGGCGCTGGACGCGGTGGCGGCCTGCCGGCAACGCTGCTGGAAACGCGACTGGGTGATCGATCTGGACATCCAGAAGTTCTTCGACAGCGTGCCATGGGACCTCATCGTCACAGCGGTGGAGGAACACGCCGACGCCCCATGGGTCGTGCTGTATGTGAAGCGGTGGCTGCGAGCGCCGCTGCAACATGCGGACGGCCGCCTTGTGCAACGGGATCGCGGCACCCCGCAAGGGTCCGCGGTCTCACCGGTGCTGGCGAATCTGTTCCTGCACTACGCGTTCGACGCGTGGATGGCACGGGAGTTCCCGACCGTCCCGTTCGAACGGTACGTCGATGACGCCGTCGTGCACTGCGCCAGCAAGGCCCAGGCCGAAACTGTGGCCAGGGCGATAGCGCAGCGGATGGAACAGGTCGGGCTGCGACTGCACCCCGACAAGACGAAGATCGTGTACTGCCAGGACGGCAAGCGGCGAGGCTCGCACGAGCACACGTCGTTCACATTCCTGGGATTCACGTTCCGGCAGCGGCGGGCGCGGGGCAAGAACGGGAACTTCAACAGGTTCTTGCCCGCGATCAGCAAGGACGCCCTGAACAAGATCAACGCGGAAGTGCGGTCCTGGCGGCTGCACCGACGTACCGGTCACTCCTTCGCCGACCTCGCAGGCAGGATCAACCCTGTCGTGCGAGGCTGGATGCAGTACTACGGAGCGTTCTACCGCTCCGCCCTGTATCAACTCCTGTCGCGCATCAACGCCTACCTGATGCGCTGGATCCGTAAGAAGTACAAACGGTTGCGGGCCAAGAAGAAATCCTTCCAGTGCTGGTGGGGAATCACGCAGCGACACCCCCGCATGTTCGCGCACTGGACCTGGGTAACTTCGGTCCCGCGCGTCTGGTGACCAGAGTGACAAGAGCCCGGTGACGGGAGACTGTCACGCCGGGATCTGTGGGAGCCCAGGGGTGAAACTCCCCTGGGCTACCCGACTCCAAAGCAACGGCAGCGAGGTGTTTGAGGGTGGTGTCGTACACCTTGACGGTCTCGGCGTCGTCGAGGAACAGACAGCGGTTCAGGGTCTCCAGATAGACCACGGTCGGGTACTTCGGAAACTCCATCACGTAGAAGCCGCCCGATGTGCCTGCGTGCATCCCCGCCGACGCGGGGATGATCCGGATGCTGACGTACGTCCGCACCGACACCCTCAGCAGGTGCGCCAGCTGCTCCCGCCAGACCTCCGGGCCACCCACCTGCAGTCGCAGGGCGAACTCGTGCACGTAGAAGACGAACTGGCGGGTGCCGTCGAGGATCTTCGCCCGCACACTCCTCGCCGCGGTGACAGCGGGGACGTCGTCGGCCTCGATCACGGGTGAGGCCTCGGTGACGACCTGGACGTACTCGGGAATCTGAAGCACGCCCGGCACCAGGGTCGGCGACCACGCGATGATCTTCTTGGCCTTCTTCTCGTGCTCGATGAAGGTGTGGACCTGGTCCGGCACACCGTCTTCCGGGAACTGGAGCCAGCCCTTCTCCCCGGACTCCAGGAACAACGCCACCAGGCGTTCCCGTTCCTCAGCGGTCGTGCGGCAGTAGGCGAGCAGGGCGATGACCTCTTCCTTGGTCACGCCGCCTTTGCCTGCCAACAGATCCGAGATCTTGGCTTCCTGCCAGCCGAGCAGTTCGGCGAGCCGGCGTTGCGTCAGTCCCGTGCGCTCGATGGCGGCACGGACGCCGTTGCCGAACTCGCGGCCCACCACACTGGATTCTCTCTTGGGCATGGCGGAACGCTAGGAGTCGAGGTGGGCCGGACTCCATCGTTCACGGCCAAATCTGCCTGAAGGTGGGAGTCTTGGAGCAGCTCCAAGCAGGCATAAGGCACTGAAGAGGTGCCGTAGGGTGGAGTGCGTGCTTTCCGACGAAGACATCGAGCTGCGTGCCCGGCTGCTCTCCATCTCCGACCGGCACGGTCACGCCACCATCGTCGTGAACCCCGACGCCGAGGGCGCTGGGTACGTGTTCTCGGTGGGGGCGTGGCGGCGGTTCGGCGTGGCCGAGGCGGTCGTCATCGGGCTCGACCAGGGCATGGGCGAGACGCTGATCAACGCGTACGTGAAGCGGGCCAGCAGTGGTGAGCGGTTCGTGCCCGGCCAGCTGTACTTCGACTTCTTCGCGGGCGTGCCGATCACGTTCGAGCGGGTGTACAAGGGTTTCTACCCGGAGTTCTTCGGCAGCGCGTACCTGCTCTACGACGGGTCGGACTTCGCGGCCGTGCAGATCATCGTGCCGACGCCGCAGGGGAAGTGGCCGTGGCAGCCGGACGCGCCTGAGGGTTTCCACGACCACCAGCTGATCCTCACCGAGAGCGGTGTGCCGGAGAGCTGGACGCCGGGGGTCACCGGGCCGTGACCGTCCACATCGGACCGATCACGCGCGAGCACGCCGGCGAGGTCATGACGGTCCAGCGTGCCGCGTACCTCCAGGAGGCCCGCCGGTACGGGGCGTGGGACCTGCCGCCGCTCGTGGAGACGCTCGACGAGATCCGCGCCCACCTGAGCGACGGCACGCCCGCGCTCGGGGCGTTCGACGGGGCCAGGCTCGTCGGGTCGGTGCGCAGCCGGGTCGACGGCGACCGCATGGAGGTCGCCCGGCTGGCTGTCGCACCCGACGTGCAGGGCGGCGGGGTCGGGCGGCGGTTGCTGCAGCACATCACCGCGCAGGCGCCGGATGAGGTCGAGGTGGTCTGGCTGTTCACCGGTGCCGAGAGCGACGAGAACCTGAGGTTCTACGAGAGCGCCGGGTTCGTCCGCACGAGCGAGCACCTCGACGCCGTGGGCATCAGGTGCGTCACATTGGAGCAGAAGGTCATCTGAGGTTCAGGGGCCGGTCACGCACGGCTGGCACGCTCTGGAAGCGGTCCACCCACGACCAACCACCGGTGCGGACGTCGATCACACGTCGGCTGATCCGTCCGGCACCCGCTGCCCCCGGCGCATCCGGCGCCGGGGGCAGCGTTGTGCGGAGACCAAAACGTTGTCCGAAGCTCGTTGTCCACTCGTCCGGCTTCGACACCGGACAACGATCTACCTGTAGAAAGGCCGTGCGGTCGACCGCTTCCGGGGGGATCCGGGAGACCGCGGGCCGGGGGAGGAGCGCCCCGCCTCGCAGGAGGCAGAGGGGGATGCGGGGCGGGGCGCTTCAGGTACTCCGGCGACCAGTTGTCGTGGATGCGACGATGCGGTTGCGGCCCAGGTGCTTCGCCTCGTACAGGCGCTGGTCGGCCTGGCTGAGCACGGCGTCGATTCCGGCGCCGGGTCCGAGCGCGCAGCCGCCGCTGACGGTCACCGTGATCCGGTGGCCGCCCACCACGATCGGCGTGGTGGCCACGAAGGAACGCACGCGCTCGGCGAGCTCGGAGGCCCCGGCGAGAGGGGTGCGGGGCAGCAGCACGAGGAACTCCTCACCGCCCCACCGGCAGGCCACGTCCCCCTTTCGCAGTCCTTCGGTGAGATGACGGCTGAACTCACGCAGCACGAGATCACCCACCGCGTGGCCGTAGGTGTCGTTGATGGCTTTGAAGTGGTCGATGTCGAACAGCGCCAACGCCATCGGATCACCCTGCTGGACGGCCGAGCTGTGCCACCTGGTCAGCTCCTCCTCCATGTGCCGCCGGTTGAACAGCCCGGTGAGCAGGTCGGTGCGGCTGAGCCGCTCGAGCTCCGCGTTGCGCCGGCGCAGCTGGTCCTGCAGCTTCTTGACGTGGACCGCCGCGTTGACCCTGGCCAGCAGCTCGGGAGTCTCGAACGGCTTTCTCAGGTAGTCGTGCGCACCGCCGTGCAGGCCCGAAACCACGTCGTCCACGCCGGTGCGGCCGGTGAGGAACACGACAGGGACGTCGCGCGACGTCTCGTCCCCCTTGAGCGCTGCCAGCACTTCGTGACCGTCCATGCCCGGCATCTCTATGTCGAGCAGGATCACGTCGGGTGAGCACGCGCGGCACCGGTCGATCGCCGCGTGCCCGTCGTCGGCCTCGATCACCGCGTAGCCCGCGTCCTCCAGGCCGGCGCGGACCACCGCCCGGATCACCAGCGAGTCGTCGGCGACGAGCACCGTCGAGGTGCTGGTCATAGCCGCCTCACCAGGACTTCTGGGTCGGTCACCAGGGTCAGTTCGCCTTCACTCCGGATGATTCCGGAGATCAACTGGCTGTCCTGGCCGTCCGGCGCCGGGCGGATGTCGGCCTCGTCCACGCGGGCCAGCCCGGTCACCGCGTCGACCAGCACGCCGAAGGTCTTCTTCGCGGCCTCGACCACGAGGACCCTCTCGCCACCGGGGCCGAACGGCGCGATGACGGTCAGCGGAGGGTCACCGGGAAGGATGCCGGCGACATCGCGACGTCCCTGTGGGAGCGGCAGCAGCCCGTTCGTGGTGCGAACCGCCCGCGTCGCGTCGACAGCCAGGCAGTACTGCGTGTTCCCGGTGCGGAAACGAACCATCGTGATCACGGCTCGCCCTCCTGTTTCTTCCCCTGCAGAAACCTCGCCAGCTCGTCGATCGCGAAGCCTTCCATCGCCCCTTCCAGGTGGGCCGGGTCGACGGTGACCAGCACACGTTGCGCGACGCTGTAGGCACGGCGGGCCGACGACCGCTCTCCCGCGGCCTCCAGCGCGAGACCCAGGTGGACGTGAGCCATCACGTCGTCGGGAGTCAGATAGGCCCACTTCCTGAACTCGACGACAGCTGAGCCGCAGTCGCCGGAGCTCAGGGCCTCCTGCCCAACCCTGGCGGCCAGCGCGGCCTGTTCGGCGTGGTCCAAGGGCACCGGCGGCGTCTCCGGGACAGGAGTGCGCGCGGTGATCTTCCTCGGGGAGGACTGCCGGTGCCCCTGCACCGTCCTGGCGGGCGCCGGGGGGCGAACCGGTGACCGGGCGACGGGGGTGTGGGCCTCGCGGTTGCGGTGCACGAAACCCTCGTCGATCCGGACCGCCTCGTAGCGGTTGCTGACCTGCCAGATCGTCTCCGTCGAGCTCAGGAACAGCCACACCTTGCGCGGCATGGCGTCGGCCAGCCGGTCGAGGAACACCTTCGCGTGTTGCGGTGAGAAGTAGATGAGGACGTTGCGGCAGAAGACCACCTGGCAGGACTTGACGCGCTCCGGAATCGGGTCGAGGAGGTTGTGGCGGAAGACGGTGACGCGGTCGCTGATCGCCCGGCAGACCTCCCAACACGTCCCCTTCTTGGTGAGGTACCTCGCCATGCGCTCGGACGAGAGCCCGGTCAGCTCGCGCGGGCCGTAGCTGGCCTCCGCCGTGCGCTGCACCGCGGAGGTGGACAGGTCCGTCGCGATCACCGAACCGTCCACACCGGACTCGTCGAGGAGCATGGCGAGGCTGTACGGCTCCTGGCCGTTGGAGCACGCCGCGCTCCAGATCTGCACCGGAGGGCGCAGGGTGGGCAGGATGTCGCGGGCGAGGATCTCGAACTGCTCGGGGTGGCGGAAGAAGGCGGTCTCCTGGACCGTGATCCGGTTCAGCAGCCTCTGCATGACCGGACTGCCCGGCAGGAGTGCCGCGAGGTAGCCCTGGGCATCGCCACCGTGTGCGGTGGCCTCGTCCCGCACGGCCCGCCTGAGCCTGCTGTACAGCGCGGACTCGCACCGCAGGCCGATGTGCAGGTGCAACAGCTCCGCGACGCGGTCCACCAAGGCGTCGAGCGTCGCGTCGTCGTTCATGACGCGACCTTCCTGGTGGCGTTGCGGACGGCGCCTGCGAGCTGGTCGATGGGCAGCAGCCGGGTCACCGCCCCGATGCGCAGGGCGGCCTGCGGCATGCCGAACACGGCCGAGGTGGACTCGTCCTGCGCGAACGTCTGACCGCCCCGCCCGCGCATCGCCAGCAGTCCGCGGGCGCCGTCGTCGCCGATCCCGGTCAGCAGCACTCCGACGGCATCCGCACCGGCCTGCTCCGCCACGGACGTGAACAACTCGTCCACCGACGGCTGGTGGGTGGCCGGGGGAGAGGCGGTGAGTTCGAGCCGACGATCGGCGGTCAGCCGCAGGTGGACACCGCCGGGAGCGAAGTACACCCGGCCGGGCTGTGCGGTCTCGCCGTGCGCCGCGAGGGCGACGGGCAGAGCCGACACGCGGCCCATCCACTCGACGAGCCCCGCGGTGAACTCGGGATGCAGGTGCTGGACGACGAGAACCGGAGCGTCGAGATCGCCGAGCCCGCCCAGGAAGGTGGCCAGTGCGCTGGGACCGCCGGTGGAGGCGCCCACTGCCACGAGCGGAGACCGTGTGCGGGGAAGGGACTCCCGCTGCGGGTTCAGCCCCCGGGGATGGCGCACGACGTGCGCACCGCAGACCAACCGCACCGCCCGGCGCAGCTCTGCCGCGAACCGGGACGTCCAGCCGCCGTTCGCGGGCAGGACATCGATCGCGCCGGACATCAGCGCGCGCACCGCGGACGGTGCCCGACGGCCCGCGATGCCGTTGGCCACGACCAGGATCGGGGTCGGCGTGAACGCCATGATGTGCTCGATGGCGTCGTACCAGGCGCGGGTCTCCGCGCGCAGCGTGAGCACGACGACATCGGGTAGGACTACGGCGACGCCCCGCACCGCCTCGTCGGCCGTGGTGGCCTCACTCACCACGGCGATGTCTCCCTCCTGTTGCAGAGCCAGCGTCAGCTGGTCGCTGTCGTCGGGTGCGTGCCCGACGATCATGGCTCGCACCGGGCGACCGGGCCGCCTCACGGCGTGCCACCCAGCAGCCGGTTGACCGCGGTGAGGAGGCTGCCCTCGTCGAAGCCGCTCTTGAGGATGTAGCCGTCCGCACCCGCGTCGAGCCCGCGCTGCCGGTCGGAGTCACCCGCCCGCGACGTGAGCATCAGCACCGGGACGTTGGCCAGTGCTGGTGTGCTCCTGATCGCCTCGGTCAGCGCGAACCCGTCCATGTTGGGCATCTCCACGTCGGTGAGCACGAGGTCGCACGGTTGTTCCCGCAGGGAGGACAGCGCCTGAGCGCCGTCGCCGGCGACCCGCACCTCGTAACCCGCGCGTTCGAGAATGCTGCGCTGGAGCTCTCTGACCGTCAGCGCGTCGTCCACCACCATCACCTGGTGCCGTCGCACGCTGCGGCGTCCAGCCGGTACGGGCACGGCGTCCGTCCCGGCCGCCCGCCCGGCGCGGCGGATGAGCCCTGGCGGATCGAGCACGATGAGGATCGACCCGTCCGGCTCGACGCCCGCGCCCGCCACGACCGGCAGGTGCGGCGCGGGCGGGCCGAGTCCTTTGAGGACGACATCGCGCCTGCCCACCAGCCGGTCCACCTGGAACGCGTGGGAGTCCGCGGTGTCGCCCAGCACCACGACGGGCCCGTCGGACGCTTCCTCCGGTGACATCGCCAGCGTGTCGGCCAGCCTGGACACCCGCACCGGTCGTTGGTCCACCCACACCACGGGCCGCCCTTCTGCCCGCGTGACGACCGCGGCGTCGTACCTGCGTGAGGTGATCACCCGGTGGAACGGGATGGCGAACCGCTGACCGCCTGCCTCGACGAGCAGGCAGCGCAGCACCGCCAGCGTGATCGGCACGATGATCCGGAACTCGGTGCCGACACCGTATTCGGACCGGACCTCCACCCGGCCCGAGACGGCCTCGACGGCGGTGCGAACCGCGTCGAGCCCCACCCCGCGGCCGGAGATGTCGGTGACGAACGCGGCGGTGGACAGTCGTGAGCGGAAGATCAGCCCGCACAGGTCCTCCGCGGTCAGGTGCTCGACGTCGACGCCCTGGCGGGCTGCCTGCTCCCGCACCCGCTCGGTGTCGACGCCCGCGCCGTCGTCGCTGACCGCGATGATCACCTCGGAACCGAGCTGCATGGCGTGCAGGCGGATCGCTCCCTGCCTCGGCTTGCCCTTCGCCTCGCGCTCGTCCGCGGACTCGATTCCGTGGTCGACGGCATTGCGCACCAGGTGCAGCAACGCCTCGGACAGCCGGTGCAGGACACCGCGGTCCAACTCGGTGTCGGCTCCGCGGACCTCCCACCTGATGTCCTTGTTCCTGGCCCTGGCGACGTCACGAGCCGCGCGGTGCATCTGGTCGGTCATCGTGGCGACCGGCACCATCCGGGTCCGCATCGTCCGGTCCTGCAGATCGTTGAGCGACCGGGAGAGCTTGGTGTACTCGGCGCACGAGGCCGGGTCGATCCGGAAGCGCTCCTGCAGCATCCGGCCCACTCGCAGGTGCGCCGACGCCGACTCGCCGACGAGGCGGACCAACTCGTCCAGGCGTTCCATCGGCACCATGACCACGCCGCTGCCGTCGCTCTCGGTGCGCGGCGCCGGCGCGGGGTCGCGGGGCAAGGGTTCCTGGGCGTGCGGGCCGGGCATCGTGCCCGGTCCCGCGTCGGTACCGGGATCGATCGGCCCGACGCCCGCCTCGATCGCCGCGTTGAGCCTGTCGACACCGCTGAGCAGCACGTCGATCGTTTCCGCGGCCACCGCGTCCGGCGAGTCGCGCATCGCGTCGACGAGCTCCTCGAGATCGTGCGCGATCTTGCTGATGTCGTCGAACCCGGCGACGGCCGACGAACCCTTCAGCGTGTGCAGCTCGCGGAAGACCGAGTCGACCAGCTCCCGGTCGCCGCTCGTCTGCTCGAGCATCAGCAGCTGGTTGCCCAGGCGGGACAGCCGGACGGCGGCCTCCTGCGCGAACAGCGCACGCACCTCTTTCAGATCCAGCCCCATCACGCCGACCCGGCCGGTAGTCGACGATCCGGCGCCAGCAGCGCCGACGGCTCGATCAACACCGCGACGCGCTCGCCGATCCGGAACGTGCCCGCGGTGCCGTGGTGCTCCGACCGGCCTGTGGGCACGTCGAGCACCGCGCGGTGCGGGAACGCGGTCGTGGTGAGAGCCGCGGAACCCTGCGGGCCCAACAGCACCACCGTGAACGCCACGGCGTCGGTGGTACCGATTCCCAGCAGTGCCGCCGTGTCGAACAGCGGGACGATCTCGCCTCGCAGGTTGAACAGTCCGAGAACCTCCGGTGGCGCGGTCGGCAGCGGCGTGATCCGGGGGGCGGCGAGCACCTCTCGCACCCACCGCACGGGCAGCGCGTAGAGCTCCTCGTGCACTGGCAGCAGGACGGTCTGCACGACCGATCACCGTCGCCCGTTGCCGGCGTGGGACAGGCTGCCGGCGTCCGACAGGCCGCCGGCAGCCACCTTGGCGCCTTCGTGCAGGGTGCCGGCGAGTTCGGCGAGGTTGCCCGCGGCGGAGGCGATCTGTTGCGCGGTCGCCGAGACCTGCCTGCTGGCGTCGGAGAGTTGCCCCATCGTCTCGACCACCTGAGCTGTCGCGCTGCGCTGCTGCTGTGTGGTCAGACGCACCTGCCCGTACGCCTCGGCCACGGCGTCGAGCAGTTCCAGGCCCTGGCCCAGCTGCTTCGCGCCCGTTTCCATCGCCATGACGGTGGCGTTGGTCTCGTTCTGGATCGCCGAGACGATCGAGGCGATGTCGCTCGCGGAGGTCTTGGAGCGTTCGGCGAGCCTGCGGACCTCCTCGGCCACCACCGCGAAGCCGAGGCCGTGATCACCCGCCCTGGCGGCCTCGATGGCCGCGTTGAGCGCGAGGAGATTGGTCTGGTCGGCGATGTCGTTGATCAGCGTGAGCAGGCCGTCGATGTCGTTGACCCGCCCGGCCAGCGCGAGCGTTCGCTCGCTGGACAGCCTGATGTCGTTCTCCGCCTGCTCCAGGTTGTCCCGCGTGTCCGAGGTCTGGTGGGTGACGGCGTCCACCGTGTCGGCGATCACCGAGGCGGCACGGGCCAGCTCCTCCGTGGTCGCCGTGGCCTCGGTGACCGCGACGCTCTGCTGAGTGGTGGTGGCGGCCAGCTGATCCGAGGACGCGGACAACTCGGCGGCCGCCGAATTCACGTCGAACCCCGCCACCGTCGCCTGCCCGACCAGCTGCTCACACGTCGACACCATGGCGTTGAACGACTCGCCGAGCGTGACGAGTTCGACGGAACCCGCGGGTGCGACACGGGCGGTGAGATCGCCGTTCGCGGCGCGCCGGGCCGCCTCGGTGAGCCGGGTGATGGGGCGGGTCGCCCGCCAGGCGAACAGGACCGAGATGACGGCGGCCACGAGTGCTCCGGCGCCCACGATGATGACGGCCTGGTTGCGCAGAACGGTCGCCGGCGCCAGCACGAGGTCGAGATCGTCCTGCGCGATCAGCACCCAGCCCAGGTCCTCGATCACGTCGTAGGCGCCGATGACCTGATGACCGTGGGCGTCGGTGAAGGTGACCGAGCCGGAGCCAGTGCTGGCGGACTGCTGCGTGGCGGGATTCTCGACCTTTGTCCGCAACGCACCCGCGGCCACGAGCGCGGCACTGTCCGTGGCGTCCTTCATCGTCGCGGAGTCGAAGATCAGCCGGTGCTCCGCGTCGACCACGGTGAACTCGCTGCCCTGCCGCAGCTCGGGGTTGACCAGCAGCTTCGACAGCGTCAAGGGTGTGAGATTGGCGGCGACGACTCCTCGTGGCCGATCGTCGGCGCCGAGGATCGGGTAGGCGATGATCCAGTCGATGCGGCCGTCGCGCTCGGTGAACGAGGCCAGCGTGTTCTTGCCGGAGACGGCCGCGCGGAACCACTCCGCGTTGCCGGGGGAGATCGTCGACGCGCTGCTGGAGGCCACGATGTTGCCTGCCAGGTCCAGTGTCTCCACCACCGTGAACTCCGGTGTCAGCTTGACCCGTTCGACCAGCAACGCGGTGATCACGGTGGCGGAGGTCTGGTCCGCTGCCTCGGCCGCGGTCACCGCCAGGTCACGCTGCCGTTCGTTGAGCCAGTCCGAGAACCTCAGCGATGCGGAGCTGACGTTCTCGACCGCGCTCTGTTTGCTCGACTCGGTCAAGCTGTCGGCCGCTCTGACAGTCAGGAACGCCGCAAGGGCCACCATCAGCGGTAGCGACACGGTCAGCATCGCGGCGCCGAGGCGGAATCCCAGCCGGCGATGCGGCAAGCGCAGTCGACGCGTGATCTTCGTCGCCATTTCCCCGCCTTCTTGGGTGCTCGGGTGAAGAAACCGCAGGGGACTCTCGCGATCGATCGACTAATGTCGTCGAGACCGCGCCGAATGCTCTTCGTTCCTCGCTCCAGAATATCAGCGTCTGCTGTCGGAAGAGGGCCTGTTCCTGCGGCGATACCCGAACGTGTGATCCTTGGAAACCGTCCCCAATTCCGGTATTCCGAGCCGTCGTGTTCGTCGGAGTTGCTATTGTGCGGGCGCACTGATGTGACGGTCGTGAGGGGTGAGGCCCTCGCGTGCGGGTCCGAAGTCGCGGAGCGCGGCGGGCAAGGTTCGATTGTTCGCGGCAGGTGTCGTCTCTGTCGTGTGAATTGGATTCTTGGTTCGGTGAAAGCTTGCTGTGCCGGTGAGACGCAGAAGGTGATCAGCGAATCCTTTTCGGGTGACTTCGATTTCGATTGATCGGATGTGAGCCGCGGTGGTGACCAGGAACCTCGGTCACCACCGCGGCGTCTGCCGGACCGTTCTTCGGAAGCGCCGGGGCCGCCCGTGCCCGTGTCAGTTCTCGTTGAGGAACTTCTGGGCCAGGGTCTCGCCCTGCGACGTGGCCTTCCCGTGGTCCTCGATCGGGGAGACCTTCGAGTTCTTGAAGTAGAGGTAGTGCACGGGGCCGTCGGTCCCGCCGTTCTCCGGGTTCGGGTTGATGCCCAGGTCCACCGCGGTGGCGTAGGACGCCTCACCGATGATGTTGCTCGGGCCCGTGTCGCCCACAACGGCGTACTCGACCCTGTTGTTGTAGATGACGGCCACGACGCCGCCGCCCTGGATTCCGAACTTCCGGTAGTCCCAGGTGCCGCTCGCACTGGGTACCACCACGTACGGGAGCTTGTCCGCGACCAGCGGCTTGCCCTTCGAGTCGTGGAAGGCGGTGTCGGGTTGGAACCACGGGTCGGTGTTCTTGTTGCACTTCGACGTGACCTGGCCGTCGCAGTCGATGTCCAGGTCGGCCTTGTACCAAACGGCACCGTTCTTGCCGCAGACCGGGATGTTCGCGGCGGTCTCGGAGTCGCTGCGGTACTTGCCGCTGGAGATCTGCTGGCACGACGTCAGCTTGGCGAGCAGCTGCGCGGCGCTGGGCCCCGCCGCCTGGGCCGCGGGGGACGCCACGAGGGAAGCGACGAGTGCGGACACGGCGAAAAGCCCTGGGGCGAGCTTGCGCATTTCCACCTCTTTCGACAGGGAACTTTCCTGACTGAAAGCGGCGGTGTCATCACTCTGCGCAACTCGGGTCGCGGGTGTCAAGGCGCTAGGGCTTACGTCCCAGAAGTCCTATCAGCCGTGTTTGGTCGTCCGCGTCCGAGGCGACCGGTACTGGTGTGTCGAACAGCGGACTTTGGCTCCACTGCTCGATGTTGCGCTCCACGTACCCCAGCACGGTCGACGCCAGGTCGGGGTCGATGCGTTCGTCCGCGCCGATCGAGCGCGCCAGGTCCCACGCGTGGACGGCGAGGTCCGTGGTCATCTGCCAGCAGTACTCCTCGGCGTCGATCGTCCCCGAGGACACGCTCACGTCCTTCTCCAGCGCCGACGGCTCCAGCCACGCCTCGCGCGCCGCCGCGGCCGCGACCACCCAGGACACCAGCGGGTCGTCGCCGAGGTTGTCGTGGTCGAACCGGTCCCCGACCTGTTCGACGGTGCAGCCGGCGAGCAACTCAGGGGCCCAGAGCTGTTCGTAGACCAGGTGACCGACCAGGTCTCTGACGGACCACTCCCGGCAGGGCGTG
Source organism: Lentzea aerocolonigenes (assembly GCF_000974445.1). Classification (GTDB taxonomy): domain Bacteria; phylum Actinomycetota; class Actinomycetes; order Mycobacteriales; family Pseudonocardiaceae; genus Lentzea; species Lentzea aerocolonigenes. Next base: position 121,745 of record NZ_BBOJ01000027.1, on the reverse strand, counting down.
CCGAGCACCCACTGGTCCGGTGCGATCGCCCGCACCCGCCGGTCGAACTCCGTCATGGCCACACCGTGCGCCTGGATCAAGTCCATCCCAGCAGTGCATCAAATCCCGCTCAAACCCGCACCCCGGCGTGAGAGTTGGGCCACTCGGACGCAACTCGAGTTGTTAGCGGTACGAACGTTCGGCGTAATGTGCCACGGATCCGCCGTGACATCGTTGACACGAGAGGACGATGACGTGAGCGCTCCCAGCGCCAGCATCTCCGCGCAGGACAAGGGCTTCTTCGGGCACCCCCGAGGCCTGTCCACGCTGTTCTTCACCGAACTGTGGGAACGGTTCTCGTTCTACGGGATGAAGGCCATTCTCGGCCTCTACCTGTGGACAGCCGTCTCCGAGGGTGGCCTGGGCGTCGACAAGGCGCTGGCCCTGTCGGTCGTCGCCATCTACGGCACCGCGGTGTACATGTCCGGCGTCGCCGGTGGGTGGCTCGCCGACCGCGTCTGGGGCGGCCAGCGCGCGACGTTCTACGGCGGCGTGCTGATCATGTGCGGCCACATCGCACTGGCGCTGCCGATCGGGATCGCGGGCGTGTACCTCGGCCTGATCTTCATCGTCCTGGGCACCGGCCTGCTCAAGCCGAACATCTCCACCGTCGTCGGCGGCCTCTACGAGAAGCACGACACGCGTCGCGACGCGGGCTTCACGATCTTCTACATGGCGATCAACATCGGTGGCTTCGTCTCGCCGTTGATCACCGGTGCGCTCGCCGACGGCATCAGCTTCCACGCCGGGTTCGCCGTCGCGGCGGTCGGCATGGCGCTCGGCCTGGTCCAGTACCGCATCGGCCGCAAGAACCTGCGCGGTTCCGCCGCCGTGGCGCCGAACCCGTTGCCGCAGCAGGAGAAGGGCCGCGTCTACGGCCTCATCGGCGGTGTCGTGGTCGCGATCGGCGCGCTGGGTGTCGTGGCGTACCTGCTGGGTGGCGTCGAGGGCGTCATCCTGATGATCAGCATCATGTCGATCGTCCTGCCGATCACGTACTTCACCGTGATGTACCGCAGCAAGAAGACGCTGCCGGAGGAGAAGCCGCGCGTCCTGGCCTACATCCCGCTGTTCATCGCCGCGGCGATGTTCTGGTTGATCTTCGAGCAGAGCGCCTCGGTCATCGCGGAGTTCGCCGACTCGCACGTCGACAACCACGTGTTCGGCTGGGAGTTCCCGGTCGCGTGGTTCCAGTCGATCAACCCGATCATGATCATCGCGCTGGCGCCGGTGTTCGCGTGGCTGTGGCTCAAGCTCGCCGACCGCGCACCGTCGACCCCGCGCAAGTTCGCCGGTGCGCTCGTGCTCGTCGGTCTGTCGTTCGTGCTCATGTACTTCGCGAGCAACTCGGCCGCCGACGGCAAGGTGACGCCGTTGTGGCTCGTGCTGATGTTCCTGATCATGACCTGCGGTGAGCTCATGCTGTCGCCGGTCGGCCTGTCCGTGACGACGAAGCTGGCGCCGCGGGCGTTCGCGTCGCAGACGATGAGCCTGTGGTTCCTCGCGGTCTCGGCCGGCACCGGTGTGGCCGCGCAGCTCGTGAAGTTCTACACGACCAGCCCGTCCGCCTACTTCTTCACGCTGGGCGGCGCGGCGATCGTGCTGGGCGTGGCTCTCGCCGTCGCCACGCCGGTCATCCGCAAGCTCATGGCGGGCGTCGAGTAAGGCCTTGCACAAGGCGAGAGGGAGGCCCGTCGCGGCGGCGGTGCGGCGGGTCTCCCTCTCACCTACAAGGATGCACTACGCAGATGTGTCATTGGGGCACGAACATTGCTCCAGCCGGGTGAAGTCGAGCACGTGCTGCGACGAATTTCGCCCCACGTCAGGTGTTCTTCACCGCCAGTGATCGTTTGGTTTCGTTCGCTCGAACCGGAAGTCGCAACGCGCCGCGGATCAGTTTCGACTTCCTGCGCGCCACCGGACCGTCCGGCGCGAGGTCCGGGAACCGCTTGAACAGCTCGTGCAACGCGACCGCTCCCTCGATGCGGCTCAGCCCCGCGCCGATGCAGTAGTGGATGCCCGCGCTGAACGCGAGGTGCTCGCGCGCGTTGGACCGCGTCGGGTCGAACTTCTCCGGATCCTTGAACACCCGCGGGTCGCGGTTGGCCGCCGCCAGCATGAGCATCACCGGCATGCCCTTCGGCAGAGAAACCCCCGCCAGCTCAAGGCGTTCCTTCGGCCAGCGGATCGTGTACTGCACGGGCGGGTCGAGCCGCAGCACTTCTTCTACGAACCCTTCCGCGTACTCGGGGCTCTGCGAGAGAGGTGCGACGGTGTGCGGGTTCTCGAACGCCTTCAGCACGCCGTTGCTGATCAGGTTCACCGTCGTCTCGAACCCGGCGAACAGCAGCAAACCGGTCGTGGCAACGAGATCCTCGCGGCTGAGGTCGGCGTGCTGCGTCACGAGGTGACTGACGATGTCGTCCTTCGGGTTGCGGCGCCGCGAGTCCATCAGGTCGTCGATGAAGTCGTTGTACTCGATGATCGTCTCGTGCAGGTTCTTCAGCTGCTTGTGCGACCACACGCCGTCGAGCGTCTCCGCGAGCGAACTGCCCCACCGCGCGAAGGTCGCCTTGTCGTCGTCGGGCACGCCCAGCAGGTCCGCGATGACCTGGATCGGCACCTGCGAGGCGAACTCCTGGACCACGTCGAACCGGCCGTCCAACCGGTCCAGGTACTGCATCACGATCTTCTGGATCGACGCCGTGCGGTCCTTCAACGCGCGCGGCGTGAAGAACGGCTGCACGAGCTTGCGCAACCTGGTGTGGTGGGGCGGGTTCATCATCAGGAACGAGTCCTGCACCGGGTTGACGATCTTCTCGCCGTTCTTGACCAGCGTGATCGGCACCATCGACGCCTCGTCGAACGTCATCGTGAGGAACCGGTTGTCCCGCAGCACCGAGTCGCAGATCTCGCGCGACGGCGTCACGTACGCGCCCATGCGGCTGCGGACCATGTCGCCCTTGGCGCGGATCTTCTCGTACATCGGGTACGGGTCGCGGCCCGGCGGCGAGGCGATCACACCCGCGTACGGGTCACCGAGCAGCGCGTAGCCGCGGACGAGCGTGCGCACCGCGAAGAACTGGGCGGCGGTCTTCAGCGTGGACGACATGCCCCCACACTGAGGCGTTCGTGAAGAACCTTCAAGAGCTGCGGCGGTGCCTGCGAACGGTTTCTTCCACCAGATCGAGCACAGGTTCCATGTCGTCGGCCGGAAGTCCCATCGCGAGGTGGGAGACGAGTCCTTCGAGGACGAGCTCGAGGAAGCTCGTCAGGACCGTCACGTCGACGTCGTCACGCAGGTTGCCGGCCTCGCGCTGCCGGATGAGCCGTTGCCTCGTCGCGGCCGTGAGCTGTTCGGACCGCTCGGCCCACCGCGCGCGGAAGTCCGGGTCCGTGCGGAGCCTGCGGGAGACCTCCAGGCGCGTGCCGAGCCAGTCGGCCGCGTGCTCCTCGGTCCGCTTCTCCGGCTCGTCGAGCAGGTCGCGCATGACCTGGACGAGACCCTGCTCCGCGACGACGTCCGCCATGCGCAGGGCGTCGTCCTCGGCGAGCGCGAGGAAGAGCGACTCCTTGTCGCGGAAGTGGTGGAAGATCGCACCGCGGGAGAGTCCCGTCGCCTCTTCCAACCGGCGTACCGTGGCACCCTCGTAGCCGTGGCGTGCGAAACAGGCACGCGCGCCGTCGAGGATCTGACGGCGGCGGGCGTCGAGGTGGTCCTGGCTCACCCTGGGCACCTGTAGATGGTGTCAGGAGGAGGGTGGGAAATCCAATCCGTACGTACGGATTGGACACGTCCATCAGTGTGATCTTCTGCCGTGATCCTTTCGTGTGGATCAACGGCCGGGCCTGCGCGGACGGGCCTCCGGGCACCAATATCCTCCTCCGCCATGGAGACGCAGGATTTCGTCAAGCTGTCGACGCTCGCGGAGCGCCTGGGGTGGCAGCGGCGTGAGTCCACAGGCGTCCACGTGGTCGATCTGCTCCTCAGTCGCACGGTCTCGGACCTGATCGCCGCGTTGGCGGAGAACCGGGATCGGTAACGGGCCACGTCACGGGCTTGGGTAAGCGCTTTCCCGCACGTCGGCGAAGGGTTGACAGGACTTGTCACGTGGTGGTGTGATCTGCGCGACAGATAGGAAAGTTTCTATCCAATAACTGAATCCGCCGCCGCTCTGAGTGATCCCCCTACCCGTCTTGTGGGAGGCACAACAGTGGCACCGAGCAGAGGTCGGGCGTTACGCGCGCTCGGCACGATGGGTGTTGCCTGCACAACAGCCATCGCAGTGATGTCGGTACCGGAGTCGGCCCTCGCGGCGCCGGTCCGGTACGAAGCGGAGAACGCGACGATCTCGCAGGGCGTGGTGGAGTCGAACCACGCCGGCTTCTCCGGAACGGGGTTCGTCAACTTCGACAACGTCGCGGGGAGCTCGGTCGAGTTCACCGTGACGTTGTCGAAGGCGGGTCAGGCGAAGCTGGTCTTCCGCTACGCCAACGGAACCGCGGACAACCGGCCGGTCGACGTGAGCGTCAACGGCGGCCTCGCGGTGGACGAGCGCGCCTTCGCGGGCACGGGTGCGTGGACGACGTGGACGTCGGTCGAGAACACGATCAGCCTGAACGCCGGCTCGAACAAGATCAGGCTCACGTCGACGGGTGCCACGGGTGGGCCGAACCTCGACTACGTGGAGGTCGAGGAGACCGCCGCGGCGGCCCTGGAGCAGGAGGCCGAGAACGCGACGATCTCCCAGGGCGTCGTGGAGTCCAACCACGCGGGCTTCTCCGGCACCGGTTTCGTGAACTACGACAACGTCGTGGGTTCGTCCGTCGAGTACACGATCAACGCGGACCAGGGCGGTGAGCACGAGCTCACGTTCCGGTACGCCAACGGCACGACGACGGACCGCCCGGTCTCGGTGACCGTGGACGGCGCGAGCCCGCAGACCGTGTCGTTCCCCGGCACCGGCGCGTGGACGACGTGGCAGACGCGGACCGCGAGGGTCACGCTGCACGCGGGCGCGAACAAGATCAAGGCGACCGCGACGACCGCGAACGGCGGCCCGAACGCGGACAAGCTGTCCGCCGTGCTGGTCGGCCCGGTCGACAACGAGCCCCCGTCGCCGCCGAAGAACCTGCAGTTCGTCAGCTCGACGTCCACCACCGTGTCGCTGAAGTGGGAGGCGGCCACGGACAACGTCGGGGTCGTCGGCTACGACGTCTACCAGCACGGCCAGCACGTCACGAGCGTCGGCAACGTGCTCCAGGCGACCGCGACCGGCCTGCAGCCCGACACCGAGTACGACTGGACCGTGATCGCGAAGGACGCGGCGGGCAACGTCTCTCAGGCCTCCAACAACGTGCCCGGCCGCACGCAGCCCGCCCCGCCGGACACCGAGGCGCCGACGGTGCCCGGCAACCTGCGCACGACCGGAAAGACCGCGACGAGCGTCGACATCGCCTGGAACGCCTCCACGGACAACGTGGGCGTCACCGGGTACGACATCTACGTCAACGGCGAGGTCAAGCAGTCCGCCGACGGCAACGCCACCTCGGCGACCGTGGCCGGGCTGACCACCGGCACCGAGTACGCGTTCCGGGTCCTCGCCAAGGACGCCAAGGGCAACAAGTCGGGGCTGTCCAACGAGATCAAGGTGACCCCGGCGGCCGGTGGGCCGTCCGGGACGCCCGAGCCCGGCGCGGTGTCCACGATCGCGTCCGGCGTCGACGTCGCGTGGGGCGTGGTGTTCCTGCCGGACGGTTCGGCGTTGTTCAGCGAGCGCAACACGTTCAACATCTACCGGCTCACCAAGAGCGGGCAGAAGACGCTGGCCGGCAAGATCAGCCAGGCCGTCGGCACGAACGGTGAGGGCGGCCTGCTCGGCCTGGAGGTCTCGCCGTCGTTCGCGACCGACCACTGGCTGTACGTCTACCACACCGCGTCCGAGGGCAACCGCGTCATCCGGATCAAGTACGAGAACGGCGCGCTGGTGCAGAGCTCGTACCAGATCCTGTTGCAGGGCATGGCGAAGAACCGCTACCACAACGGTGGTCGCCTGCGGTACGGCCCGGTGGACGGCAAGCTGTACATCTCGGTCGGTGACGCGCAGAACCCGGACAACAACCCGCAGAACAAGAACTCGCTCAACGGCAAGATCCTGCGCATCAACCTCGACGGCTCGATCCCGTCGGACAACCCGTTCGGCAACGCCGTCTGGTCCTTCGGCCACCGCAACCCGCAGGGCCTGGACTTCGACTCGAAGGGCCGGCTGTGGGAGTCGGAGTTCGGCGACTCCACGCAGGACGAGGTCAACCTGATCACCAAGGGCGGCAACTACGGTTACCCGTTCTGCGAGGGGACCTCGGGCAGCTGCTCCGGTTACATCGCGCCGAAGAAGACCTGGTCGACGTCCCAGGCGTCGCCGTCCGGTCTGACGATCATCAACGACCACGTGTTCGTGGCCACGACGGTCGGTCAGCGGGTCTACCGGATGCGGATCGACGGCGACACGCTGGTCGACCAGAAGGTGTACTTCCAGGGCACCTACAACCGTCTGCGCACGGTCGAGGTCGACCACGACGGCGACATCTGGCTGACCACGTCCACGGACAAGGACGGCACCGCGAACAACGACCGGATCCTGCTGATCGACATCCAGTACTCGGGCGGAGGCGGCGGCGGTTTCAAGCTGACGTCCTCGGCGTTCGCGGACGACGCGATGATCCCGGCCAAGTACACGTGCGCGGGTGACGGCGTGGCGGGCCAGGACCCGTCACCGCCGTTGGCGTGGGGTGCTTCCACCGGTGCCGCCGGGTACGCCATCGTGTTCGCGGACCGGGTGAACAACGGCAACAAGCTGCACTGGGCGATCTGGGACATCCCGGCTGCCACGTCCTCGTTGCCGGAGAACCTCGGAGCGGGCTTCACCGTGCCCGGTCAGGGTGGGGCGAAGCAGAAGGCGATGGGGTCCGGAGCGAACTCGCAGAAGTTCTTCGGGCCGTGTCCCGGTGGCTCGACCAACCCGTACACGTTCACGTTGTACGCGTTGAACACCGCGACGGTTCCGGGGATCACGTCGTCGTCGACGATGGCTCAGATCGAGACGGCCATCAAGAACGCGTCCACGGGCAACACCGTGCTGCGCGGGCGGTCGAACGCCAGGACGTGATTATTGAGCGCGAGCGGGCGGTCCTCAGCTGAGGACCGCCCGTTTCATGCTGCGCGCGAGCCAGTCGCGGAACTTGGCCACTGGCCAGCCGCGCTGGTCGACGAGCGACGCGTAGTGCGCCGGGTCGTTGTAGAGCCACACCACGTCGATCGCGGTGTCGAGGTCGCAGGCCAGCGGCCCGAGCCTGCCCGCCTGCTCGACCGCCATCGCCGCACCGGCACGGCGGTTGCGCAGCAGCGTCGCCCACAGCTCCGCCGCCTCCGGGGCGTCGTCGGCCGCCTGCCGCACCGCCTCGAACAGCCCGGCGGCCCGGCCGCCGATGAGCACGCACACGTCGGCGTAGGCGTCGAGCACCGCGGCGGGGGACCGCGCGTCCCAGACGGGCCGGAACCACGGCCGGTCGCGCACGGGCACCGGTTCGTCGTCGCCCGCCAGCGCCTCGTCCAGCACCTCGCTGAGCAGGGAGGGCTTGGACCCGAACGCGGCGAAGACCGTCGGCCGGGAGACACCCGCGGCCTTGGCGACGTCGTTCAGTGAGGTGCCGCCGTACCCGCGCGCCACGAACAGCTCCGCCGCCGCGGCCACGACCGCCTGCCTGGTGCGCCGCGCACCCTCCTCGCGGACCTGCGACTTGTACTCGCGCTTCTTGACGTCGCCCACAGTTCGGTCATACTAGTGGCATATTCACTAGACCATGAGTCTGGCTAATTTGGAGGCGATCATGCGCCCCTATCTCACCCGTGCCGACGAGGGCGAGGCGGTCTGGTTCCTGGGCAGCCTGATGACCACGAAGGCGGGCGGCGCGCAGACCGGCGGCAAGCTCACCGTCGTCGAGTTCCTGAACCCGCCCGGCTTCGCGCCCCCGCTGCACCGGCACCTGGTCGAGGACGAGCTGTTCTACGTGCTGTCGGGTGGCGCGGAGTTCCGCTGCGACGGCGAGAAGTTCACCGCCGGGCCGGGTGACTTCGTGTTGCTGCCCGCAGGGTTGCCGCACACGTTCGTCGTCGACGCGGGCGAGCCGTTGCGGGCGCTGCAGATCACCACGCCGTCCGGGTTCGAGGACTTCGCGTCGGCGGTGGGGGAGCCGGCACGGGCACGCGTACTGCCTTCACCGCCCGTGATCGATCCGGCCGCGCTGGGTCACGCCGCAGCGCTGCACTCGATCGAACTGCTCGGGCCGCCACCCGTGGGTTGACGCTCGTGTGCACGCGTGCGTACGGGCAACCCTTGATCTGTAAGGTTTTCAACCCGTGCAACTGTCAGACCCCGCGTGTAGCGTCGAACGGGCCAGACGATCACGGGGAGTGTGGCAGCGTGACTGCGTTGCGTAATCAACCGGCGCCGGCGAGGTTCGCCGACCGCGCCGAGGCCGAGGCTTACGTCGCCTCGGTCTGTTTCAAACACGGCCCTCCGAGGCTGTTCGGCGTGGAGCTCGAGTGGACCGTGCACCACGCCGAAGACCCTGCCCAGGTCCTCGATCGACGACGACTCGCCGCCGCCCTCGGCGAGCACGCACCACCGACTCTCGTTCCAGACAGCCCCCAGAGGCCGCTTCCGAGCGGCACCCCGCTGACCGTCGAACCGGGCGGGCAGGTCGAGATCTCGACTCCTCCCTGCACCAGCCTCCCGGACCTCTTCCGCACGGTCGCGCAGGACATCTCCCATCTCACCGCCATGCTGGCGGACCACGGTCTCGTGCTCGGCGACCGGGGCGCTGACCAGCACCGCAGCCCCACGCGCATGCTGCAGGTGCCCCGGTACGCCGCGATGGAGCACGCGTTCAGCCACGTCGGCGGCGACGGCATCGCGATGATGTGCAACACCGCCGGGCTGCAGGTGTGCCTCGACTTCGGTGAGGAGAAGCACCTCAAGGACAGATGGGCGGCCGTGCACCAGCTCGGGCCCGTGCTGATCGCGTTGTTCGCGAACTCGCCGAGCATCGGCGGGATGCACGAGGACTGGGCGTCGGCGCGCATGCGGACGCTCTACGGCACGGATCCCGTGCGCACCAGACCCAGTGCTGTGTGCGCCGATCCGGCCGCCGTCTACGCGAAACGCGTCATCGACACCCCGGTGATCGTCGTGCGCGGGCCGAGCCAGAGCTGGGTTCCGCCGCGCCCGCTGACGTTCGCCGAGTGGATCGACGGGGCGCTCGACCGCAGCCCCACGAGCGACGACCTCGACTACCACCTCACCACGATGTTCCCGCCGGTGCGGCCGCGCGGGTACATCGAGATCAGATATCTGGACACGCCCGCGCCTGGCGGGTGGATAGCGCCGAGTGCGCTGCTCGTGGCGCTGTTCAGCGACCCGTCCGTTGTGGACGGTGTGCTGGCGGCGACGGAACGGGCCGCCGGGCGGTGGCTCGTCGCCGCACGGCACGGGATGGCGGACGAACGCATTGCCAGAGCGGCGGAGGACGTCGTCGCGCTCGGCATCGAGGCGTTGCACCGCACCGGTCTTTCTCAGGATCAGATCAGCACCATCAGCCGGGAGCTTGAGGGGAAGCTGTGACAGAAGAACTCCGCGAGCACGTGGCGGAGGAACTGTTGCGTTCGCGCGCGCGTTCCACCGCCTTGACCGATGCCGTCGACGAGCACGACCTCGTCCGGCAGCACTCGAAGCTGATGTCGCCACTGGTCTGGGACCTGGCGCACATCGGCAACCAGGAGGAGCTGTGGCTCGTTCGCGACGTCGGAGGTCGTGAACCGGTCCGCAGCGACATCGACGAGTACTACGACGCGTTCAAGTACGGCCGCAGCGTCCGGCCGGAGTTACCGCTGCTCAACCCCCGCGAGGCCCGCCAGTACGTCGGGGACGTGCGCGGCAAGGTGTTCGACGTGCTGGAGAAGGTGCCGCTGGAGGGCCGCCGGCTCGTCGAGAACGCCTTCGCGTTCGGCATGATCGTGCAGCACGAGCAGCAGCACGACGAGACGATGCTCGCCACGCACCAGCTGCGCACCGGCGGACCCGTCCTGCGCGCACCCGCACCACCGCGCGGAAACCTCGTCGCCGCAACGGAAGCGTTCATCCCGGGTGGACCGTTCGAGATGGGCACGTCGGACGAACCGTGGGCGTTGGACAACGAACGTCCCGCGCACGCCGTCCACGTCGACTCGTTCTTCATCGACACCACCCCGGTCACGAACGCCGAGTACGCCGAGTTCGTCCTCGCCGGCGGCTACGACGACCGTCGCCTGTGGACGGAGGCGGGCTGGGAGCACCGCACCACGGCGAAGCTGACCGGCCCGCGGTTCTGGCACCGCGAGGGGAACTCGTTCAGCCGCACCGCGTTCGGTGTGACCGAGCCGATCGTGCCGGACGAACCCGTGGTGCACGTGTGCTTCCACGAGGCCCAGGCGTACGCGACGTGGGTGGGCAAGCGCCTGCCGACCGAGGCGGAGTGGGAGAAGGCGGCCCGCTTCGACCCGGCGACGCGGACCTCGCGCCGCTATCCGTGGGGCGACGAGGAACCGGCCGAGATCCACGCGAACCTCGACCAGCGCCACCTGCGCCCGGCCCCGGCCGGCGCGTACCCGGCGGGTGCGTCTCCGGCAGGCGTGCACCAGCTGATCGGTGACGTCTGGGAGTGGACGTCGACGGACTTCCACCCGTACCCGGGCTTCGAGGCCTTCCCGTACCGCGAGTACTCGGAGGTGTTCTTCGGGCCGGACTACAAGGTGCTGCGCGGTGGCTCGTTCGGCACCGACAGGTCCGCGATCCGCTCGACGTTCCGCAACTGGGACTACCCGATCAGAAGGCAGATCTTCTCCGGCTTCCGCTGCGCCAGGGACGCCTGACAGATGTGCCGCCATCTGGCTTACCTCGGCCCCGCCGTGCCCTTGGCCAGGCTGCTCTACGACGCACCGCACTCGCTGGAACACCAGTCGTACGCGCCGAAGGACATGCGGGCAGGGGGAACCGTCAACGTCGACGGCTACGGCGTCGGATGGTTCCCCGGCCCCGTGCGGTACCGGCGCGCCGGCACGTTGTGGAGCGACGCGAACCTGCGCCAGCTCGCCTCGACGGAGACGACGGCGTTGCTCGCCGCGGTGCGCAGCGCGACTTCCGGCATGCCCGTGGCCGACGCGGCGTGCGCGCCGTTCACCGACGGCACCTGGCTGTTCAGTCACAACGGCCGCGTGGACGGCTGGCCGCACACCGTGGCGGGCCTGGCGAAGATGCTGGACGTCACCGACCTGCTGACCATGGACGCGCCGACCGACTCCGCGCTGTTGTGGACGGTGCTGCGACGAAGACTGGAGACCGGGAAGAACCCGGCCCGAACGCTTGTTGAACTCGTGCAAGAGGTTGCGGACGCGGCACCCAAGTCGCGCCTGAACTTCTTGCTGACCAACGGAGACGTGCTCGTGGGCACCACGTGGACACACGCTCTGTGGGTGCTCGAAAAAGGACAGAGCGTGACGCTCGCGTCCGAACCGCTGGACGACGACCCGGACTGGTGGGAGATCCCCGACCGGCACGTGGTCACCGCTGCTCCATCCACTGTGGAGGTTCAACCGATATGACCGAGCCGGTGCTGGACGTTCATCTCAAACCGGAGGACGCCGCACACGCGCTACGTGCCGACGTGCGCGCCGGACTGACCGCGGACCCCAAGTGGGTCTCGCCGAAGTGGTTCTACGACGCCGTGGGCAGCGAGCTGTTCGAGGACATCACCCGCCTGCCCGAGTACTACCCGACCCGCGCCGAACGCGAGGTGCTCGCCGACCGCGCGGGCGAGATCGCGGCGACCACGGGTGCGCACTCGCTCGTGGAGCTGGGGTCCGGCTCGTCGGAGAAGACGCGGTTGCTGCTGAGCGCGTTGCGGGAACACGGCACGCTCCAGGAGTTCGTGCCGCAGGACGTCTCGGCGTCGGCGCTGACGGACGCGGCCCACGCGATCATGGCGGACTACCCCGGCCTGCGCGTGCACGGCGTGGTCGGCGACTTCACGCAGCACCTCGCGCTGCTGCCCGGTGAGTCGCCGCGCCTGGTGGCGTTCCTGGGCGGCACGATCGGCAACCTGATCCCGGAGGAGCGGGAGAAGTTCCTCCGCACGGTTCGCGACGTGCTGGAGCCGGGGGAGTGGCTGCTGCTCGGCACGGACCTCGTGAAGGACGAGGAGACGCTGGTGCGCGCGTACGACGACGCGCAGGGCGTCACGGCGGAGTTCAACCGCAACGTGCTGAACGTGCTGAACCGCGAGGTCGGCGGCGACTTCGACGTCGAGGCGTTCGAGCACGTGGCGTTGTGGAACGCCGAGCAGGAATGGATCGAGATGCGCCTGCGCGCCCGGCGGGACATGCGGGTGACGCTCGCGGACCTGGGGCTGACCGTGGAGTTCCACGCGGGGGAGGAGCTGCGCACCGAGGTGTCGGCGAAGTTCCGCGAGGACGGGGTGCGCCGGGAGCTGGACGAGGGCGGGTTCTCGTTGCACCGGTGGTGGACCGATACCGAGGGGCGGTTCGCGGTCTCGCTCGCCCAAGCGATGTAACGAGACGCACAACCATCCGTTAGGCGGGTACAAGCGGCCCACCGTCAGTGGTGGGCTGCATCGATGACCCTTGCAACTACGCGTGCCGTGCGCGTGGCGCTCGTCAGTGCGCTCGCGCTCGGCACGGTCGTTTCCGGGCTGGGTGCCGCGTCAGCCCAGCCAGAAGCCTCCTCGACCACGAGACCCGCCGCCTGGGGGCCGTGCGCGGCGGACGTCCTCGCCGAGATCCCGGCGGCCCAGCGCGACAAGGTCAGCTGCGCCGTCCAGCAGGTGCCCGTCGACCACTCGCGGCCGAGGGGTGACAAGACCGGCATCATCATGATGAAGCGGCCCGCCCTCGACCCGTCGAAGAAGATCGGCTCGCTCTTCATCAACCCCGGCGGTCCCGGTGGCGCCGGCCTGATCTACAGCGCCTACGGCTCCAGCTTCTTCACGCCGGAGATCCTCGAGAAGTTCGACCTCATCGGCTTCGACCCGCGGGGTGTGGGCCGAAGCGCGCCGCTGCGCTGCTTCCGCACGCAGGAAGAGGCCGACGCGGTGAACGACGGCTGGTTCGCGCTGCCGATCACCAAGGACGAGATCGCGAGCTCGATCCGCCAGTCCAAGGCCTACACGGACTACTGCAAGATCAACGCCGGTCCGCTGCTCAACTTCATGTCGACCGAGGCCGTCGCGCGCGACCTCGACGTCATGCGTGAGGCCGTCGGCGACAAGCAGCTCACCTACGTCGGTTTCTCGTACGGCACGCTGCTCGGCGCGACCTACACGAACATCTTCCCGCAGAAGTCGCGTGCTCTGGTGCTGGACGGCAACGTCGACCCGCAGCTGCGTCTGACCAACGGCGCGCAGTACGACCGTGAGCGCGCCCGCGGCTTCGAGATCGCCCTGGACGCGATGCTGAAGCGCTGCGACACCGTGGGGGTCGCGAAGTGCGCGTTCGCCGGTGACGCCCGCAAGAAGTTCGACGCCATCCGCGAGAACCTGCGCAAGGGCCCGACGACGTTGCCGAACGGCCAGCAGGTCACGCTGACCCAGCTCGTCGGCACGACGTCGAGCAACCTGTACAGCCCGTCGACGTTCAAGAACCTCACGGCGCTCCTCCAGGCGCTCCACGTGGCGCAGAACCCGTCGGCCGCGACCCTCGGGGTCCAGTCCGTTGTGGACGTTCCGAAGCTGAACAACCTCGGTGGACGCGCGGACGTCCGTGCGTTGCCGGACACCCCGTACACCGCCGACGACTCGTACTACGCGGTGAACTGCACGGACAAGCCGTTCACGAAGTCGACCCGCAACTGGGCGGCGACGGCCGCCAAGTGGGAGAAGGAGTCGCCGACGTTCGGCCGCTACCAGGCCGCGTCCGACCTGCTGACCTGCGCCACGTGGCCGACGCGCCACCCGGACCGCTGGATCGGGCCGTGGAACCGCAAGACGAAGAACCCGGTCGTCGTGGTGGGCAACTACTACGACCCCGCGACGCAGTACCTGTTCGCGCAGCGCATGGCCAAGGAGCTCGGCAACGCGCGGTTGATCAGCGTCGACGCGTTCGGTCACTGCATCCTCGGTGACTCGGCCGGTGCCGACGCGGCCGTGACGCGGTACCTGGTCGACCTCACCCCGCCGGTCAACGGCTCGGTGTACCAGCCGAACGTGCAACCGTTCGCCTGAGTTGTCCGAAACGTGGTGGCGGTGCTGGAAAGTGCCGCCACCCACGGCCAACAACCCGACGATAGGCGGGTACAAACGGTGCACCGTCGGTGGTGGGGTGCATCCGTGACGTCATCTTCTGCTTCTGTGCGTGTCAAGCGCGCGGCGCTCGTGAGTGCGCTCGTGCTCGGCACCGTTGTGTCCGGACTGGGTACGGCATCCGCCCAGTCCGAGGCCTCCTCCGTCAGACCCGCTGCCTGGGGGCAGTGCGCGGCAGACGTTCTCGCCGGTCTTCCCGCCAGCGTCACGCCCGAGGAGCGTGCGCGGCTCACCTGCGCCGTCCAGGAAGTGCCGATCGACCACTCGCGCCCGCGCGGGGAGAAGACCGGCATCGCGATGATGAAGCGCCCGGCGAACGACCCGTCGCGCAAGATCGGTTCGATCTTCCTCAACCCCGGTGGTCCCGGTGGTTCCGGCCTGCTGCGCGGCGCCGTGTCGAAGAACTACTTCGGGGCGTCGGTGCTCGACCGGTTCGACGTGATCGGCTTCGACCCGCGTGGCGTGGCCCGCAGCGCGCCGTTGCGTTGCTTCCGCACGCAGGAGGAGTCCGACGCGGTGAACGCGGGCTGGTCCAGCCTGCCCATCACCAAGGAGGAGATCGGCAACACGATCCGTTCGGCCAAGGCCTACACGGACTACTGCAAGATCAACGCCGGTCCGCTGCTGAACTTCATGTCGACCGAGGCCGTCGTGCGCGACCTCGACGTGATGCGCGAGGCCGTCGGTGACAAGCAGCTGAACTTCGTCGGCTTCTCGTACGGCACGCTGATCGGCTCGACGTACGCGAACATCTTCCCGCAGAAGTCGCGCGCGATCGTGATCGACGGCAACGTCGACCCGCGGCTGCGCCTGACCAACGGCACCGAGTACGACCGTCAGCGCGCCCAGGGCTTCGAGATCGCGCTGGACGCGATGCTGAAGCGCTGCGACAGCGCGGGTCCGGCGAAGTGCGCGTTCGCCGGCAACGCCCGGCAGAAGTTCGAGGACATGAAGAAGGCCCTGGCCAAGGGGCCTGCCACGTTGCCGAACGGCACCAAGGTGACGCTGGCCGACGTGATCGGCCGCGTGGCCGGTGACCTGTACACGGTGGCGCGCATCAACACCCTGGTGCCGTGGCTGCAGAGCGTGCACGCCGCGCTGAACCCGGCCGCTGCCGCTGCTTTCAGCGTTCAGTCCGTTGTGGACGTTCCGGCGCCGCTGAACAACGGTGGTGGCCGCATGGACGTCGACCCGCTGGCCGACACCCCGTACACCGCCGACGACTCGTACTACGCGGTGAACTGCACCGACAAGCCGTTCCCGCACACGAACCGCTTCTGGGAGCAGACCGCGGCCAAGTGGGAGAAGGAGTCGCCGACGTTCGGCCGCTACCAGGCCGCCTCTGACCTGCTGGCGTGCCCGACGTGGCCGACGCACAACCCCGACCGCTGGATCGGGCCGTGGAACCGCAAGACGAAGAACCCGGTCGTCGTGGTG
The DNA here is from genome assembly GCF_000974445.1 of Lentzea aerocolonigenes. GTDB lineage: Bacteria > Actinomycetota > Actinomycetes > Mycobacteriales > Pseudonocardiaceae > Lentzea > Lentzea aerocolonigenes. The sequence goes on along the minus strand of NZ_BBOJ01000027.1, from coordinate 105,863 downwards.
GGCAACTACTACGACCCGGCCACGCAGTACCTGTTCGCGCAGCGCATGTCCAAGCAGCTCGGCAACGCGCGCCTGATCAGTGTCGACTCGTTCGGCCACTGCATCCTGGGCCGCTCCGCCGGTGCGGACGCCGTCGTGGCGAAGTACCTGGTGGATCTGGTCGCACCGGCTGAGGGACAGGTGTTCCAGCCGAACGTGCAGCCGTTCGCCTGATCTGGTCGCGGAGCGCGCTCTCTACAGCAGCGCGCTCCGCACGATCAGCACGGCCGCGCTCACTCCCGAGACGATCAACGTCGGCGTCCGGATCCCCTTGGCGTCGAACCGCTTGCGCAGCGGCCCTGACAGCAGGAACCCGGCCACCAGGAACGGGATCAGCAGCACCCCGCTCCACAGCTGGTGCACGGTGACGTTCCCCGTGCTCGTCAGCCCGATGATCGAGGTGACCGAGCCGAGCGTGAAGAACGCCGCCAGCGTCGCCCTGACCTGCGGCCCCGCCTGGTTCTGGTAGAGCAGCGCGACCATCGGCCCGCCGATCGACGTGGCCGTGCCGAACGACCCGCTCGCCACGCTCGCGGTGACCAGCGATCCCGGCGTCGGCCGCGGCCGCCACGAGATCAGCGAGAGCAGCACGCAGGCGAGGACGGCGGCGCCGACCACGACGCCGAAGCTCTTCGGGTCGAGCGAGTCGACGATCCAGATGCCGACGACGGTGCCCGGCAGGCGTCCCAGCATCGCCCAGCCCACGCCGCGCCAGTCGACGTGGCCGAACTCCCTGGCCAGCGACATCATCGCGTGCGCGCTGGCGATGACCAGCACCGGAACCGGCACGAGCGCCGGATCCAGCAACGCCAGCAACGGCACAGCGACCAGCGCCAGCCCAAACCCGATCAGCCCCTGCAGCAGCCCTCCCGCCGCAACCACCACGCCTGCCACCGCCAGCAACCCCCACGACATAGTTAGCCATGCTATCGAGTCACGCGGGGCCCTTGCGTGTCGTCGTAGCGAACGAAAGCTCCCCGCGTGCACTTGCGGCAGAAGGTTCGTGCTGCGTTTTCCTGGCGTTGGCCCAGCGCACCTACGCTCCGCGCCATGACCGCGTCCCGTCGCTCCTTCCTGCTCGGCACCGGTGCGACCGCCGCCGCTGCCGCCCTGGTCACGCCCGGTTCCGCAGCCGCTGACATCGTTGTCGGCGGCGGCCGGTCCGACCCCGAGTCGCGGCGGTTCACGCTCGCGGTGATTCCGGACACGCAGTACATGTTCGACCTCGACCGCGGCGACTCGGCGCCGTTGAAGGCGACCTTGCAGTACCTGGTCGACCACCAGAAGTCCGAGAACATCGTCTTCGTCAGCCACCTCGGCGACCTCGTCGAGAACGGCCGCAAGAGCGAGATCGACGACATCAGTGCTCGGTTCGAGGTGCTCGACCGCCGCCGCGTCGGCTACAGCGTGCTCGCGGGCAACCACGACCTGCCGGACTCGCGCACCGACGACCAGCGCGGCCGCACGCCGTACCTGGACGCGTTCGGGCCGCAGCGGTTCCGGCACTCGCCGACGTTCCGCGGTGCCAGCGCGGACGGCTACAACAGCTACCACGTGTTCCGCGCGGCCGGGAAGGAGTGGCTGGTCCTCGCGCTGGACTGGCGCATGTCCGCCAAGGGTTTCGAGTGGGCGCGCACCGTGCTGAAGCAGCACCCGAAGCTGCCGGTCGTCCTCACCACGCACGAGGTGGTCCAGGACGGCGGTGACGGCGTCGCGGTGATGTCCGACTACGGCCGCAAGCTGTGGGACGAGCTGATCAAGGACAACGACCAGATCTTCCTGTCGCTCAACGGCCACTTCTGGCCGCCGGCGCGGGCGACGTTCCGCAACGCGTCCGGCAACGACGTGCACGTGCACATCACGAACTACCAGGACCGCTACTACGGCGGCGGCGCGATGATCCGGCTGTACCACTTCGACCTGGACCGCAAGACGATCGACGTGCGCACGCTCTCGCCGTGGCTGCTCGGGAAGAAGACGCTCAACCCGTTGGAGCGCAAAGAGATCGAGCTGACCGGACCGGCCGACCGGTTCAGCGTGCCGATCGACTTCGAGCAGCGGTTCGCCCGGTTCGACCCACCGGTGCTGCCCGCGCCTCAGCCGGCGCGCGACGTGCTGGTGCGCGGCACGGTCGCGTACTGGCGGCTCGGCGAGGGCCTGAAGGACCTGTCGGGCAACGGCAACGACCTGAAGCAGACCGGGGTTTTGACCGCAACGGATGACCACCACCGGTTCGCGCCGTCACATCGTTCGCTTTACTTCGGCAAGAACGGCTATCTGTCCACTGTGGAGGGCGCGCCGATCAACCGGGAGACGTTCGAGCGCGGGTACACCATCGAGCTGTTCCACAAGCTCCCCAAGGACTTCGACCACCCCTGGTGCGGACTGTTCACCAAGCTCTCGCCCGGTTCGACGGCCGGCAAGACCGGTGACGACCCGAGCGAACCGATCGCCACGCTGAACCTCGCGGGCGGTGGCGGGTTGCAGTGGGCCGTGTTCCCGCGCAACCAGGCGGGAATCTCGACCAACTGGGGGCACGAGATGCCCTACGAGACGTGGTGGCACGTCGCGGTGGTCAACGACGGTGTGCACACGACGCTGTACGTCGACGGATCTCCCTTGCTGCGCAACCCGTCCACGCCCGCGCGCGGCATCTCCACGGCCGGTGACCCGTGGCTCGTCGGTGCCTACGCGTACAACAAGGTCGTCGAGAAGTCGTTGTACGGCTGGATCGGCGACGTGCGGGTCGTGAACCGGCCGCTCGACCGCTCCGAGTTCATGCGGTCGCGGGCAGCCCGAACTTCGGGAACAGACTGAGGTCGAAGAACGACAGGACGTGCGTGATCCGGCCGTCCTTCAGGTCGAGCATCTGGAGGTTGAACGGCCGGAACACGCCGTCCTCGTCGCGCAGGTACAGGCCGTACGCGGGCTGGCCGTTCGCCTCGACCGGGATCATCCTGGCGCCGTGCGGCACCGCGGGGCACTGGTTCGCGAGGTGCCACGCGACCACGTCCGGGCCGCGGTACCACTGCGGGTACGGCGGCATCTCCCAGACGACGTCCTCGGCGAACATCCCGATGATCGCCGGGATGTCCTTGGCCTCGAAGGCTTTCACCCACCGGTCGAGCAACGGCTTGGCGTCCGCGGGTTCGACGACCTCGTCCTCGGAGAGGTCCTTGAGCTGCGCGTGGGCCCGTTGCAGGGCGCTGTTGACGGCCGCGACCGTCATCTCCAGCTCGTCGGCGGTCTCGGCGGCGCTCATCTTCAGCACGTCGCGCAGGATCAGCACCGCGCGTTGCCGCGGCGGCAGGTGCTGGAGCGCCGCGACGAACGCCAGCCGGGTGGACTCGCGTTCGGTGACGATGGCGGCGGGATCGGTCGGGAACGGCTCCAGCCACGGGACCTCGTGGTCCTGGGTCAGCGGGTCCTGCTCGGTCGCGCTCTGCGTCCCGAGCCCGAACGGCAGCGGGCGCCGGGTGCGACCTTCGAGCGCGGTGAGGCAGACGTTCGTGGCGATCCGGTACAGCCAGGTGCGCACCGACGAGCGGCCCTCGAACTGCCCGTACGCCTTCCACGCGCGCAGGTACGTCTCCTGCACCAGGTCCTCGGCGTCGTGCAGCGAGCCGAGCATCCGGTAGCAGTGCGCGAGCAGTTCCCGTCTGAACGGGTCCGCGGCGGTCGCGAAGTCCACTGTCACCCTTGCACTGTAATCGCTTTTTGCAGCCGGGTGATGAGGGTCGCGACGTGCTCGGCGAGCTGGGCCGGTTCGTGCACCTCGAACTCGAAGCCGAGGAACAGCAGGTGGAACACGATCCGGTCGAGCGAGTCGGCTCCCGTGCGCATGAGGCACGAGTGGTCGTCGATCGGTTCGAGTGAGACGGACACCGGCGACGTGCGTTCCGCAACGGCTTCGAGCGGGGCGTGGATCGTGAGCACGGCCTGGTAGGTGTAGACGTTGGAGGCGACCTGCCGGGACACGAAGTCGCCCAGGCTCTCCGCGGGTGGTTCGCGCGGCGTGCAGCGGGCGGCGAGGGTGGGTTCGGTGGTGATGCGGTCCACCCTGAACGTTCGCCAGTCCTCTTTGGACACGTCCCACGCGACGAGGTACCACCGTCTCCCGGTGTGCACGAGACCCTGGGGTTCGACCAGGCGCTTGGAGGGCTCGCCCTGCGTCGGGGCGTAGGTGAACCGCAGCTGCTGGTGGTCGCGACAGGCCGCCGCGATGATCGTGAGCGTCTCCGCGTCGACGGTCGGCCCCGCCGCCGTGAGGGGAGTCGTGTGCATCTGGAGCGCCTGCACCCGCCTGCGCAGCCTCGTCGGCAGGATCTGCTCGAGCTTCGTGAGCGCGCGGACCGAGGTCTCCTCGATGCCCGCGATCGTGCCGTTGGCGGCGGTCCTGAGCCCGACTGCGACGGCGACGGCCTCGTCGTCGTCGAGCAGCAGCGGCGGCAGTTCCGCGCCGGCGCCGAGCTGGTAGCCGCCGCTCGCGCCGGGCAGCGAGGTGACGGGGTAGCCGAGGCTGCGGAGCTTGTCGACGTCGCGGCGGATCGTGCGCACGTCGACGCTGAGCCTGTCCGCGAGCTCGGGGCCCGTCCAGTCGCGCCGCACCTGCAACAGGGACAGCAGTTTCAGCAGCCGTGCGGACGTCTCCAGCATGTGACGGATTCTAGATTCCATTGCGGACACCGGCTTGTGCTGGCTAGGGTTGCGGGTATGACTGCCGGGTCGGCCTTGTGCCGTGAGCGGAACGGTTGCCCGGCCCTGACTTGATCAGGGCCCCTCCAGTCCCCCGCGCCTATCCGTTTCCGGGATACGCGCACGGGAGAGGAGGTGATGCGCAATGCTTCCCAACGTTGGTGATGTCTTTTCGGGGAAGGTCGTCTCGACCGTTCCCTTCGGTTCGTTCGTCGAGCACCCCGCTGGTGCACACGGGCTTCTGCACGGCCGCCAGGCCGAGGTGGGGTCCTCGGTGCAGGTGAAGGTGCTCGCGGTGGACGTCGAGCAGCAGCGTTTCAGCCTGGAGCTGGCGTGACGTGAGTGCTCGGGCAGCGAGTTCGTGTCGGTCGTCCGGTCAACCGCTCGTGCCGAATTCGGCGAAGCCCAATTCGGTGCGAGCGATTCGGCCGGACGACCGACTTGTGGACGAACTCGCCGCCGTCTCCGGAGGAGCGGCAGTCCAACACAGCGCCCTGTCCGGTGGCCTGCGTGCTCACGGCCTGCGGTAGTCCGCGCACTCCACGACCAAACGGTCGTGGAGCGTTCTGCGGTGCCCTTGTTCCTGAGGTGGCGAACCCAGTGCGTCCGCTGGGCTCGTCACGTCGTGCAGCAACCGGTACAACACCACATCCGTTGCGGTGTAAAGCCAATCGCCCGCCTTGCCGGGTGGTGCGGCCGGGCCGAGCATGTTCTCGAACCACGCGGGGAACAGCAGGTCCCGCGCGACCGCGTCCTCGATGCGAGCGCGGATCTTCTGGCGTGCCTGGGCTATCGCCTCGTTGCCCGCTGACTTGGCGACGGTGTCACTGGCGTGCGTGTTGTCGTCCGGTGCCTCGGGGCGGGTTCGCCGCGTGATCGTTCGCCACTGGTCGTACTTCTTGCGCCACAACGACTCCGCGTTCGGCGGGAGCGTCGTGAGCGCTTCGGCGGCGTCGATCGCGATGAGGGCCGCCCTGTCGTACTCGGCGATGGCCTTGCGGGTGTTCTTGGCTTCCTGTTGCGTGAACGTCTTGCGGGCGTAGGCGTCCTGGCCCGCGAGGATCTTGGCGATCTCGGCCTTGGTGATCTCCGGCCAGTCGTCGAAGTCGGCCTTCTGGGTCTCGCCCGCCCGCACCTTGCGGTTGAGGGCTACCAGGAGGCGTTCGAGACGGTGCACGCTCTCGGCCAGTTCGGTGATGCGGTCGTTCGTCTTGGTGAGCTTGCGGTTCGTGTCGCGCAGCTGGTTGGTGGTGCTGAGCTGTTGCTGGGCCGCGTCGGTCTGGGTGTTGTCGATGCGGGCGGTCAGGGACTTGAGGTCCTTCTTGAGGCGCTCGACCTTGTCGTCCAGGGCCTTGACCGGATCGATGTTGATCATTTGAGCGTCCTCCAGGCCCACCACGCGATGCCTGCGGCGGTGATTGCTGTTGCCCAGCCGTGTGCCAGCGGGGTGGCGACGGTGGCGATCAGGGCGGCCGTGATGGCCGTCGTCCTGGCCCTCGGCTCCAAGAGGTGGCGGCCGGTGGGGTCCACGAGGACCGCTGCCGCCGTGGCGGTGGCGAGGAGGAGGGAGAGCAGGGACCAGGCGTCGAACCAGCCCACGGCGACGATCAGCGCCGCCGTGGTCGTCGCGGCGGCCAGAGCGCGGTTCGGGGTGGCCAGCCTGGCCGCTTCCACGTCCCTGCGCGCTTCCATCACCGCGGTGACCTCCTTGTCGGTCTCCGCGACCAAGGAGGGGAAGTCGGGGCTGCCAGGGCCCGCGGCCTGGAGGGCCCGCAGGGCTGTTCGCAGTGCGTGCTGGCGGTCGGCCAGGCGAGCGAACGGATCGGCTGCCATGCCCTGAAATCGTGATCAACGTCGGGGGCCGGGGGTAGACCGGCGGGCCGAGTTGGTCCGGTTGCCGACGAACTTCCCTCTGCTGGAGTAGCGGTCCCGGCGTCAGGACTTCCTGCGCGCCTCCGGTGGCCACACCACCTCGATCGGGACGCCGGACGCCCGCGCCTGCTCCACCACGTCCGCCGTGCCGCCCTTGCCCTGCGCCGGCACGCCGTCCCACACCGCGATCAGCATCTCCACCGAGGCGAGCATGCGTTCGTTCGCCGCCACGTAGGCCTGGCGCCCGCTGGACATGTGCGGCAGGACGCTGACCACCGTGGCGGCGGCGCGCAGTTCGTCGTAGTCGGCCACCTGGTGCGGTTTCAGGCGGTCCCGGTAGTCCAGAGCCGGGAGGACCACCTCGACCTGCCCGCCGAGAGCCAGGACGGCTCTGGCGAAGACCTGGTCGGCGCCCGGTGCCAGGCACGTGACGCCGACCAGTGGCCGGTCGAGGTCCTGAAGAACCTCGGTGAGCGCTGCCTGCACGGCCGGAACGCAGTCGGGGACCAGGTTGCTGTGGCCGGTGATGCCTACTCGCATCAAGCCGTCCGGATCGCTCTGATCGCGTCGCGTGTCTCCTGAACGGCGCGGATGTGGCGGTGCGTAGCCGCTTCCTTGGCGAAGTCCTCCAGTTTGCGGAGCACCCGGCCCGAGGAGAGCTTCGCCGCTGTCGGCAGAACCTCGTTGATCAACCCGCACGCCGCCTCCGGGTCTCCCGCGACCATCTTGGTGCGCGCCAGTCCGATCACGTCGAAAGCGCGGTTGCGCACCTTCGACGGGTCTCGCAGTTCCAGGGCCCGCCGGATGTGTTGTTCGGCGAACACGGCCTGAGCCGGGTCGTGTTTGGCGAGGTCGCGGCACCGTGCCCCGATCACGCCCTCGAGTTCCGCCTCGTCGAAGCTGTGGAGGTAGCGCGGTTCGCTGTCCGCCTCGCGCTGGGCGAAGCTGTCCTGGGCCATGCCCACGGCCTGGTGGAACTCGCGGGTCTTGCCCATCTGGGCGTAGGCCCAGGCCTCGCGGGTCAGCAGCAGGGCCTTCAGAGTCGGCGTGCCGGTCCGGCGGGTGCCGTACTGGCCGAGCTGGACGAGCTCCAGGCCGTCCTCCGGGCGGCCCAGGTCGAACATCTGCCGCGCCATGGCGGCCAGGCACAGTGCCGCGAAGCCGTCGTTGTGGCCTGCCTTGGCCATGCGGACCGCCAGCACGTAGTAGCGCTGGGCCGCGTTGTGCAGGCCCGCGTCGAACGACATGCTCGCCGCCACCTTGGACAGTTCCGCGCCGATGAAGAACGCGCGTTCTGTCGTCGGGCCCGCGGGCGCGCGCTGGAGGCGTTCGGCCAGCTCGTCGAGCTGCCCCAGCACCGCCTTGCGCGCCAGTCCGTAGCCGCCCCTGCCGCCCCAGCCGCGCAGGCCGTCGGCCACGCGCTGCAGGGCGGCGAGCTCCTCCTCGCTGATCGCCGAGTGCGACGACCACTTCGACAGGTTCTGCAGCGGGTGCAACCACCGCTGCAGCGGCTCGACCAGTGCGGATCCCACCGTCACCGCGGCCGCTCCGGTGAGCGCCGCTCGTCTGCTGATCGCCAAGTCGCTCCTCGCCGTCTCCTCGACCGAACGGGCAATGCTCGTCGCCTCCCAGGGGGCGGCGAGCACGTCTGGCGGGCTCGTGTCGAGTGAGCCTGCCTGAGCTGGGATGACGACTCGGTCGAACCACAGTCGTTCGCCCGGTACACCGAGCACGAGCGCGAAGTGGCGCAGCCGGTCGAGGCGGTCGATCTGGTTCTCGCCCGACTCGTACCGCGAGAGCTGCGCCTGGCTGATGCCGAGCCAGCCCGCCATGCGGTCCTGGCTGACCCGGCTCAAGTGCTGCGGGTGGTGCCGGTAAGCGGAGATCAGTGCACCCATGTCGCGGTCCGCGAAGGCGGCCGTGATCGCGGGGTTGTCCCAGAAGTCGTCCGGGACGGCAGGGGGGCCGTGGACGTCCGAACGGGCGTTGCGCCGGCACCGGTGACAAAGGCGATCGGTGTTGTCGGCGGCGATGAACGCTCCACACGGGCAAGCGCGCCTGGATTTGGGTCTCGCGGTATCCATCGGCCTCGCCCCCGTCACTGAGCGTTTACCAAGTGTACGGAGCTGTGATCGTCAGTCCATCCATCTCATGCATAAGACGTAATGGATTCGCGTGTCGCAGTGCTCGTACCTCCGTGCGGCGGATGAGCTTCATACGCCCGGCGCATGAGGCTCATGCACCGGGCGAGTGGTGTTGGAGGGAAGTGCAACGCACCCTGCACATCGTCGGGTCGCGGGTCGATCCCCGTGGTTCGACCAGTGCCTGACCCACCTACGGGGAGGACAACCGCCGATGAGTCTCACGACCGCGGAGACCGGCCACGGTAGTGCCGGGATCCCACAGAACAGGGGACACGACCGGATGATCGGCGAGGCCGTCGCCGGTTACCGGCTGCTCGGCTGGCAGGTGACGGTCACCGAGCAAGGCGTGTTCCTGCCCCTCGGCCCCGCCACCACCGCACTGGCCATGCCCGCGCGAATCGGGTCGCGCGTGCTGGCCGACCTGAAGTCGCGGATGCTCGCCGGCCCGGTCACCGTCATCCCCGGCCCCCGCGAACACTGGATCTTCCTCGCCGAACTGGTCGCGTTGCTCCCGACGCACCTGAAGGCGCCGCCGGAGGTCCAGTTCGTGCGCTCGCCGCACCGGATCGCCCTCCCACCCACGATGACCAGGTACGGATCGCTGCGCTGGGCGAACCCGCCGTCGCACTCCCGGCACTGGTTCCCGCCGTTCACCGCCGTGCTGGCACTGGCCCGGACGGCAGCCGCGGAGGACCAGCGCCGATAATCGGTGCTCGTGGATCGTCGTTCAGTGCTGTTGTTGTGTGGGCTCGCTGCCGCCTTGGGCGCCTGTGGCGAGCCCGCTCCTCGCAAGACGGGTGGCGTGGGGACCGCCCGGCCGGGGGATCGCGTGACCTCGGCAGCGTCCGTGCCGGTGGGCAGCGGCGTGCTGGTGGACATGCCCGGCAACGCCCAGCTCCTGGTCGTGCAGCCTCAATCGGGTGAATTTCGCGCGTTCAACCCGGCCTGCCCGCACGTGGGCTCGTTGGTCAACCCTCCCGCCGGTGGTGTCATCACCTGCCCGTTGCACGGGAGCGCTTTCGACCCGTCCTCCGGTGCTGTGCGCAAGGGGCCCGCCACGTCGGGGCTGACGGAGGTCGCGATCTCGGTTTCCGGTCAGGACCTGCTGCTCTCCTGAGCTTCCAGCCAGGGCACGATCGCCTGGACGAAGCCGTCCGGGCTGGTCATGGGGCGGCCGTTCATGGTGGCGACCAGGTGCTCGACGCCGAACAGGGCGTCCCAGGTGCGGGCGCGGCGGTAGGTGTCGGCGGAGACGGCGCGGCGGACGTTGTCCCAGCCGTGCCAGGCCATCAGGGCGGCGTCGACGGCGGGGTCGCCGGGCATGGCCGCGTCCCAGTCGAGGATGCCGACGAGCTTCCCTTTCTCTGACCAGTGGACGTTGGAACCGCCGAGGTCGCCGTGCACGAGGGCGTCGGGCACGGGTTCCAGGGCGAGGGCGGCGTCGAGACGCCGTTGTGCTTCCTGCCGGTGGTGCGCGGGCAGGCGGGGGAGGATCTCCTCGGTGATCGTTGTCGACCAGGACGGGCCTCGCTTTCGCCCGTCCAGGGGTGTGAGCAGCGCGTCGTCCAGGGGGACTGCGCGCACGGCTTCCAAGACCTCGGCGATCTGTTCGGGATCGCCCTGGTGTCTGGGCAGGGCGGTGCCGTCGACCCAGGACACGGCGACGGCGGCCCGGTCACCGAACATCGTCACGGGGGTGAGGGGCTCCGGGACCTGGAACGGCAGGCTCCGGGAAGCCAGCTGCCGGAGGACTTCGACGTGGCGGGGCATCGACTTCGCCGCCAGCGGCCGTTTGCTGACCCTGACCGCGGCCTTGCCGGGGATCAGCAGCACGTCGTGGATGTTGCCGTCGGGCGCCGGGTATGCGTCGTCCAGCCGTGTGCCGGGGAGCAGCGCGTCGGCGATGGCCAGAAGATCCTTGCGCACGTTCGGAATCTACCTGTGGGTTTGCTGTGCATCGGGCTTCTGGCTGAACTCTCGTCGATCTCCTCGCGTAATGCTGTGGTGTGAACCCGGACACCCACCACCACGGAGGAACGGTCGTGAACACCGAAAGCCCGGTCAGCAGGCGGGCGGCGCTGTGCGGAATCGTGGTCGCCCTCGCGGTGCCGAGTGGACTCGTGACCGCGTGCAGCTCGCCGGCTCCTTCGGGCACCGGCTCGAGCTCGACCCCCAAGCAGAACGGCTCCACGCCGACGTCGGGATCCACCGGGGGCGCTCTCGTCGCGCTGGCCGACGTGCCTGAAGGCGGCGGCGCCTTGGTCAACAGCCCTGATGGCAAGAAGATCGTCGTGGCGCGGATCTCCGCGACCGAGGTGAAGGCCTACGACGCGACGTGCACGCACCAGGGAGCGATGGTCGGGGAACCTGCCGGCGGCACCATCACCTGCCCCGCGCACGGCAGCCAGTTCTCGCCCGCGGACGGCTCGGTGAAGAAGGGGCCGGCGACGACCGGCCTGCGTGCGGTCGCGGTGCGCGTTCAGGGCGACCAAGTGGTCCTGGCCTGACCCTTTCTGTTTTTGTCAGACCACGTCGATAGTCTTGACGGCGTGGCAGATCCCTCGACGTACCGCCCCGCGGTGGGCACGATTCCTGAGGCTCCCGGCGTCTACAAGTTCCGCGACGCCGGTGGCCGGGTCGTGTACGTCGGCAAGGCGAAGAGCTTGCGCAGCAGGCTGAACTCGTACTTCGCGGATCTCGCCGGGCTGCACCCGCGCACCCGCCAGATGGTGACGACGGCGGCCTCCGTCGAGTGGACGGTCGTCACCACCGAGGTCGAGGCGCTGCAGCTCGAGTACAACTGGATCAAGGAGTTCGACCCGCGCTTCAACGTCCGGTACCGCGACGACAAGTCGTACCCGGTGCTGGCCGTGACGCTGCACGAGGACTACCCGCGGCTGCACGTGTACCGCGGCCCGCGCAAGAAGGGCGTGCGCTACTTCGGGCCGTTCGCGCACGCGTGGGCGATCCGCGAGACGCTCGACCTGCTGCTGCGCGTGTTCCCGGCGCGCACCTGTTCCGCCGGCGTTTTCAAGCGCCACGGGCAGATCGGGCGCCCGTGCCTGCTCGGCTACATCGACAAGTGCTCGGCTCCTTGCGTGGGCAAGGTTTCCGCCTCCGAACACCGCGAGATCGTCGAGGACTTCTGCGACTTCCTGGCGGGCAAGACGGACCACATGATCCGCCGCCTGGAACGCGAGATGTCGGCCGCGTCGGACGCCCTCGAGTTCGAGCGAGCGGCCCGCCTGCGAGACGACCTGGGCGCGTTGCGCCGTGCGATGGAGAAGCAGGCCGTCGTGCTGGGCGACGGCACGGACGCGGACGTGATGGCGTTCGCGCAGGACGAGCTCGAGGTCTCGGTCCAGGTCTTCCACGTTCGCGGCGGCCGGGTGCGCGGCCAGCGGGGCTGGGTGCTGGACAAGGTCGAGGCGGTCGACGACGCGGCGCTGGTCGACCAGTTCATCATGCAGTTCTACGGCGACAACACCGAGAGCACCCCGCGCGAGGTCCTGGTCCCCGTGCTGCCGGACGACGCGTCCGCTTTGGAGGATCTGCTCTCCGAACAACGCGGCTCCCGCGTGGCGCTGCGCGTTCCACAGCGCGGCGACAAGCGGGCGCTGATGGAAACCGTGGCCCGCAACGCCGCGGAAGCGTTCGCCCAGCACAAACTCCGCCGCGCCGGCGACCTGACAGCCCGCTCGGCAGCGTTGGGCGAACTGCAGGACGCCCTGATGCTGGACACGGCTCCGCTGCGCATCGAGTGCATCGACATCAGCCACGTCCAGGGCACCGACGTGGTGGCCTCCCTGGTCGTCTTCGAAGACGGCCTGGCCCGCAAGTCCGAGTACCGCCGCTTCGCCCTCCGCGAAGCCGCCACGGAAGGCGACGTGGCCTCCATCGCCGAAGTGGTCCGCCGCCGCTTCCAGGCCATGCTCCGCGAAACCGCGTCCGGCGGCCCCAACCCGGGCATCGACCCGGACACCGGCAAACCCCGCAAGTTCGCCTACCCGCCCAACCTCCTGGTGGTGGACGGCGCCGCCCCCCAAGCCGCAGCGGCAGCCGACGTCCTGGCCGAACTGGGCATCACCGACGTGGCAGTGGTGGGCCTCGCCAAGCGCCTGGAAGAGGTCTGGGTCCCAGGCGAGCAAGACCCGGTGATCCTCCCGCGCACCAGCGACGCCCTGTACCTCCTCCAACGAGTGCGCGACGAGGCCCACCGCTTCGCCATCGCCTACCACCGCCAAAAACGCTCGAAGCGCATGATCGCCTCCGAACTCGACGACGTCCCAGGCCTCGGCGAAACCCGCAAAGCCGCCCTGCTCAAGCACTTCGGCTCGGTCCGCAAACTCCGACAGGCCACAGTGGACGAGATCAGCGTCGTGCCAGGCGTGGGCCGCCGCACGGCCGAGGCGGTGGTGGCAACCCTGGCGTCCTCCGGAGACAAGGCGTGACCCCGGCCGCGCCGTCCGGCTCTTGCACCGTGCGCGCCGGCCCTGATGCCGGCCTGGGGCAAGGCGTGAAGCCGGCCGCGCTGTGTGGCTCGTGCGCCGCGCGCGTGCCGCCCCTGACGCCGTGCCGGGGCAAGGCGTGACCGCGGCTGGGTCGCCGATCGCCGCAGCGGTGCTTTCCGCCGCCGCCGGGCGCGAACCCGTCCTCGGACCCGAATTGTCCAGTCACAGCAGTCCCGAGTTGTTCAGCCACCGCAGTGAGGCTGCGGCGCCCCTGACCGTGCCCAGGAGCACGCCCCGATGATTGCTCCGCCGGCCCGCTCCTTCCTTTTGTCGCGGCGAAGATGACCATGATTTCCGGACGTCTAACAGACGGCACCACGCGTGGATCAGGACCAGGTTCACTCGTCCGAGTGGCGAGGATCGCCCAGGCACGTAGCGTCTCAACTGTCGAACCTGCCGCGCGCGGGAGCCGTTCCAGTGGAGACTCACACCGGGCGCGCCGGGTTGTGGCGTGGCCGCCAACACCGGGTCCGGCCGCAACACCCGAGTTCGGCAGCGATACCGAGCCCGGCCGCAACACCTGGGCTCGGCAGCGATACCGGGTCCGGCAGCAATATCGGGTCCGGCGGCAACACCAGGCTCGGCGGCGATACCGGGGTTGGCGGCAACACCGGTGTTGGCACGAACGTCGGGTTCGGCGGTGGAGCCGGGCTTGGCCCCACACCGAGTTCGATCGCAACATCGGGCCCGACGGCAACACGGGCCGGGCCGCAACACCGGGGTCGGCACCAACGCCGGGCTCGGCCGCAACACCCCGAACCTGGCAGCAACACCGGGCCAGACCGCAGCACGAAGCGAGACCGCAGCACGAAGCGAGACCGCAGCACGAAGCCAGACCGCAGCACGAAGCCAGACCGCAGCACGAAGCCAGACCGCAACACCAAGCCAGACCGCAACACCAAGCCAGACCGCAACACCAAGCTCGGCCCAACACCGCCAGGCCCCACCCCCGGGACCAGGCCCAACACCGGGCCCACCAACCGAGCTTGCCCAAACAAACAGCGTCAACCCAATCAACAGGTAACGGAGTCGTAGTCGTGAACGCGGAGAAGTCCGGCATCGAAGTCGCCGTGGTGACCGGGCTGTCCGGTGCGGGCCGCAGCACCGCGGCCAAGTGCCTGGAGGACCTCGGCTGGTTCGTCGTGGACAACCTGCCCCCGGAACTCATCGCCACCATGGTCGAGCTCGGCGCTCAGGCGCGTGGGGCGATCACCAGGGTCGCTGTCGTCATGGACGTGCGCAGCCGTGCGTTCACCGAGGACCTGGCCGCCATCATCAAAGACCTCGACGCTCGCGGGTACAAGCCTCGCGTGCTCTTCCTCGAGGCCACGGACGCGGTGCTCATCCGGCGGTTCGAGGCCGTGCGGCGCGGTCACCCCATGCAGGGGGACGGGCGGTTGCAGGACGGCATCGAGGCCGAGCGGATTCTGCTCACGCCGCTCAAGCAGGAAGCCGACCTGGTGCTCGACACGTCAGCACTGTCAGTGCATCAGCTCAGGGCCAAGATCGAGGACACCTTCGGCACCGAGGCCGCCACGCGGACGCGGGTCACCGTGCTGAGCTTCGGGTACAAGTACGGGCTGCCGATGGACGCCGACCTCGTCATGGACGTGCGGTTCCTGCCCAACCCGTTCTGGATTCCCGAGTTGCGGGAGCAGACGGGGCTCGACGGCGAGGTGCGCAACTACGTGCTGAGCCAGGAGGGGGCCGACGAGTTCCTCGACCGGTACCACGAGCTCCTCAGGCTCATCGGCGCCGGTTATCGCAGGGAGGGCAAGCGGTACCTGACGCTCGCGATCGGGTGCACCGGGGGCAAGCACCGCAGTGTGGCACTGAGCGAGGAGCTGGCGGCTCGGCTCGCCAGCGAGGACGGCATGGCGGTCAAGGTCGTGCACAGGGATCTGGGACGCGAGTGACGACGTTGAAAGCTGTTGCTCTTGGTGGTGGGCACGGGCTGCACGCGACGCTGAGCGCCCTCAAGAAGGTCACCGGCGACGTGACGGCCGTGGTGACCGTCGCGGACGACGGCGGGTCGTCTGGACGTCTCCGCAGGGAGCTGTCCGACCTGCTGCCGCCCGGTGACCTGCGCAAGGCCATGGCGGCGCTGGCGGGGGACGACGAGTCGAGCCGGCTCTGGACCTCGCTGTTCAAGCACCGGTTCGGTGGCACGGGTGCGCTCGCGGGCCACGCGGTCGGCAATCTCGTGATCGCCGGGCTGCTCGAGCAGCTCGGCGACCCCGTCAAGGTCCTCGAGACGGCGTGCAGGCTGCTCGGGGTGCGGGGGCGGGTGCTGCCCATGTCCAACGAGCCGCTCGACATCGAGGCCGACGTCGTGGGGCTGGACGAGGACGAGAAGGTCGTGCGGCGGATCCGGGGGCAGGTCGCCATCGCGACCACGCCGGGTCTGGTGCAGCGCATCCGGTTGACTGCCCCGAACGGGCGACCTGTCGGCTGTCCGGAAGCGGTACAAGCTGTACTCGACGCCGATCTCGTGCTACTCGGGCCCGGATCGTGGTTCACCAGCGTGTTGCCGCATCTGCTGGTGCCCGAGCTGCACGACGCGCTCGTGCGCACGCGTGCCAAGAAGGTGCTCGTGCTCAATCTTGTCCCCCAACCGGGCGAAACCGCCGGTTTCTCTCCGGAGCGCCATTTGGACGTAGTCTGCGAACACGCACCCGAGCTGAAGGTGGACGCGGTGATCGCCGACGTCGACTCGGTCCCCACCCCGGACCGGCTGACGCGAGCCGCCTCGGCGCTGGGGGCGCGAACGCATCTGGCGAAGATCGCCGCACCGGACGCCGCTGAACGGCATGATCCGGAGGCGCTTGCCGGTTGCCTGAGGCAAGTGGTCGGACAGACCGGAGTGGGAGGGACTGGCCCGTGGCGATGACGTCGGCGGTCAAGGACGAGCTGAGCAGGCTCGCGGTATCCAAGACCTGTTGCCGCCGCGCGGAGGTGTCTTCCCTGCTCAGGTTCGCCGGCGGCCTGCACATCGTGTCCGGCCGGGTCGTCGTCGAGGCCGAGCTCGACCTCGGGTCGGCGGCCCGCAGGCTGCTCAAGGAGATCCAGGCCCTCTACGGCCACCACGCCGAGGTGTTCACGATCCAGTCGAACGGCCTGCGCAAGGGCACCCGCTACGTGGTCCGCGTGGTCAAGGACGGCGAGGGGCTCGCCCGCCAGACCGGTCTGCTCGACCCGCGCGGACGTCCGGTGCGCGGCCTGCCCGCGCCGGTCGTGTCGGGTGGCGTGTGCGACGCGGAAGCCGCGTGGCGCGGTGCTTTCCTGGCGCACGGCTCGCTGACCGAGCCCGGTCGCAGCTCGTCGCTGGAGATCACCTGCCCCGGTCCGGAGGCGGCGCTGGCACTGGTCGGCGCGGCACGCCGGATGGGCATCGCGTCGAAGTCCCGCGAGGTGCGCGGGGCCGAGCGCGTGGTCATAAGGGACGGCGACGCGATCGGCGCCATGCTCACCAAGCTCGGCGCGCACGACAGCGTGATGGCCTGGGAGGAGCGCCGGATGCGGCGCGAGGTGCGGGCCACCGCCAACAGGCTCGCGAACTTCGACGACGCGAACCTGCGCCGGTCCGCGCGGGCGGCCGTCGCGGCCGCCGCGAGGGTCGCCCGCGCGTTGGAGATCCTCGGGCCGGAGGCACCGGACCACCTCGCCGCGGCCGGGCAGCTGCGGCTGGCGCACCGGCAGGCGTCGCTGGAGGAGCTGGGGCAGCTGTCGGACCCGCAGATGACCAAGGACGCCGTCGCGGGCCGCATCAGGCGGCTGCTGGCGATGGCCGACAAACGGGCGAAGGACCTCGGGCTGCCGGACACGGAGTCCGCGGTCACCGCGGAGATGCTCGAAGCAGAGGTCTAGAGGTCTAGAGGTCTAGAGGTGTTGCGGGGGCTGCGGCGCAGCTGAGCGCGTGCGCCCGAACGCTCCGCACCCCGCACCGCCGAACGGCCTAGTCAGGGCACCTTTTTCTGGTTCGATCAAGAGATACGCACTATCCGTGTGACCAGCGGCGCAGTTCGGCAGATAGGGTGGGCTTGTTCCTACCAAGCTGAACGCAAGGAGTCAGTCGTGACGGTTCGTGTAGGTGTCAACGGTTTCGGCCGGATCGGGCGCAACTTCTTCCGCGCCGTGAGGGCCGCCGGCCACGACATCGAGATCGTCGCGTTCAACGACCTCGGTGACGTCGCCACGATGGCCCACCTGCTGAAGTACGACAGCATTCTCGGTCGTCTGGACGCCGACGTGCAGGTCACCGACGAGGGCATCTCCGTCGACGGCAAGGTCATCAAGGCCCTCGCCGAGCGCAACCCGGGCGCTCTGCCCTGGAAGGACCTCGGCGTCGACGTCGTGGTCGAGTCGACCGGCTTCTTCACCGACGCCACCAAGGCCCGCGCGCACGTGGACGAGGGCGGCGCCAAGAAGGTCATCATCTCCGCGCCGGCCAAGAACGAGGACCTCACCGTCGTCATCGGCGCGAACGAGGAGAAGTTCGACGGTTCGCAGACGATCATCTCGAACGCGTCCTGCACCACGAACTGCCTCGCGCCGCTGGCCAAGGTGCTGCACGACAGCTTCGGCATCGAGCAGGGTCTCATGACCACGATCCACGCGTACACGCAGGACCAGAACCTGCAGGACGCGCCGCACAGCGACCTCCGCCGTGCCCGCGCCGCCGCGCTGAACATCGTCCCGACCTCCACGGGCGCCGCGAAGGCCATCGGCCTGGTGCTGCCGGAGCTGCAGGGCAAGCTCGACGGCTACGCGCTGCGCGTGCCGATCCCCACCGGCTCGGCCACCGACCTGACCGTCACGCTCAAGCGCGAGGTCACCGTGGACGAGGTCAACGCCGCGTACAAGGCCGCCGCCGAGGGCCCGCTGGCCGGCATCCTCAAGTACTCGACGGACCCGATCGTGTCGGCCGACATCGTCACCGACCCGCACTCGTGCATCTACGACGCGCCGCTGACCAAGGTCATCGGCAACCAGGTCAAGGTCGTCGGCTGGTACGACAACGAGTGGGGCTACTCCAACCGCCTCGCGGACCTGGTCAAGCTCGTCGCGTCCAAGATCTGAGCAGCGGGAACGGACAGTCAGTGAAGACTCTCAGCGACCTGCTCGCCGAGGGTGTCGCAGGTCGGCGCGTCCTGGTGCGCGCCGACCTGAACGTCCCCCTCGACGGAGACAAGATCACCGACGACGGCCGCGTGCGCGCGTCGGTGCCGACGATCAAGGCGCTCGCCGACGCGGGTGCCCGCGTGATCGTCACCGCTCACCTCGGCCGCCCCAAGGGCGAGCCGGACCCCAAATTCTCCCTCGCTCCGGCCGCCGCTCGTCTCGGTGAGCTGCTCGGCGCCGAGGTGGCGCTGGCCGGTGACCTCGTCGGCGAGTCGGCGAAGTCCGTGGTGGCCGCGCTGACCGACGGCGGCGTCGTGATGCTGGAGAACGTCCGCTTCGACGCCCGCGAGACCTCGAAGGACGACGCGGAGCGCGCGGCACTGGCCGACGAGCTCGCGGCGTTCGCGGACGCGTTCGTGTCCGACGGTTTCGGTGTCGTGCACCGCAAGCAGGCCTCCGTCTACGACGTCGCGAAGAAGCTGCCCGCGTACGTGGGTGGCCTCGTCGAGACCGAGCTGGGCGTGCTGCGCAAGCTCACCGACGACCTGGAGCGCCCGTACGTCGTGGTGCTCGGCGGCGCGAAGGTGTCCGACAAGCTCGGCGTCATCGCGAACCTGCTGACCAAGGTCGACCGGCTGCTGATCGGCGGCGGCATGGCGTACACGTTCCTCAAGGCCCAGGGCCACGAGGTCGGCACGTCGCTGCTGCAGGAAGACCAGCTCGACCAGGTCAAGGGCTTCCTCGCGGAGGCCGAGAAGCGCGGCGTCGAGCTCGTGCTGCCGGTCGACGTGCTGGTCACGGCCGAGTTCGGCAACACGGAGCACGAGGTCGTCGCGACCGACGCGATCCCCGCCGACAAGATGGGCCTGGACATCGGCCCGCAGTCGCGCGAGCTGTTCGCGTCGAAGCTCGCCGACGCCCGCACCGTGTTCTGGAACGGCCCGATGGGCGTCTTCGAGATCGAGACCTACGCCGGCGGCACCCGTGCCGTCGCGGAGGCCCTGGTCAAGTCCGAGGCGTTCACCGTCGTCGGCGGTGGCGACTCCGCGGCCGCCGTGCGTGCCCTGGGTCTGCCCGAGGACGGCTTCTCGCACATCTCCACCGGCGGTGGTGCGTCCCTGGAGTTCCTCGAGGGCAAGGAACTCCCCGGCATCAGCGTTCTCGCCAAGAATGAAGGTGATCGCTGATGGCCGCCCGGCTCCCGCTCATCGCGGGCAACTGGAAGATGAACCTCAACCACCTCGAAGCGATCGGCCTCGTGCAGAAGATCGCCTTCTCCCTGCCGGAGAAGTACTTCGCCAAGGTCGAGGTGGCCGTTCTCCCGCCGTTCGTCGACATCCGCAGCATCCAGACGCTGGTCGACGGCGACAAGCTGCTGATCAAGTACGGCGCGCAGGACATCTCGCAGCACGACTCCGGCGCCTACACCGGTGAGGTGTCGGGCCCGATGCTCGCGAAGCTGGGCTGCCACTACGTGGTCGTGGGCCACTCCGAACGCCGCGAGTACCACGGCGAGACGGACGCGCTGGTCAACGCCAAGATCAAGGCGGCGCTGAAGGTCGAGGTCACCCCGATCTTCTGCTTCGGCGAGAAGCTCGAGACCCGTGAGGCCCAGGGCCACCTGGAGCTGGTGCGCCAGCAGCTGGAGGACGGGCTCAAGGGCTTCACGGCCGAGCAGGTCGCCAAGATCGTGTTCGCCTACGAGCCGGTCTGGGCGATCGGCACGGGCCGCACGGCGTCCTCGGCCGACGCGCAGGAGGTGTGCTCGCTGGTCCGCTCGTTCGTGGCGGAGAAGTACGGCGAGGAGACCGCGGCCGTCGTTCGCGTGCTTTACGGCGGTTCCGTGAAGTCGTCGAACATCGGTGAGCTCATTCAGCAGAAGGACATCGACGGCGCCCTTGTCGGCGGCGCGAGCCTTCAGGCGGACGAATTCACCAAGTTGTGCGCTCTGGCCGCCGGCGGCCCTCTACCCTAAGTTGATCTGGATAAACCACTAACCCCAACTGGTTGCACACGTTCGGCAGTCGAACAGGTACTCTGTGGCGTCGGCTGCCTGACAGCGAGGAAGAAATGATCCTGTTCCTGCAGATCCTGTTGATCGTCTCCAGCGTGCTGCTGGTGCTGCTCGTGCTGCTGCACCGCGGCCGGGGCGGCGGCCTGTCCTCGCTGTTCGGCGGCGGTATGCAGTCGAGTCTGTCCGGTTCCTCCGTTGTCGAGAAGAACCTCGACCGCCTGACGCTGTTCGTCGGCGCGGTCTGGATCATCGCGATCGTGGGCATCGGACTGCTGATCAAGCTGCCCGGCGCGGGCAGCTGATCAACCGTTCAGCGGCAGAAGCCCTCAGGGGCTTGGGGTAACCACTTGGTGGGGGTGTAACGGTCGATGTCCGGTGGTAACGCGATTCGCGGTACCCGCGTCGGCGCAGGCCCGATGGGAGAGTCGGAGCGCGGCGAGTCCGCGCCTCGTCGTCGGGTGTCGTACTGGTGCGCGAACGGTCACGAGTCCCGGCCTTCCTTTGCGGTCGACGCTGAGGTGCCGGAGAACTGGGACTGCCCGCGTTGCGGCCTGCCGGCAGGGCGGGACGAGCAGACGCCACCCGCGCCTCCGCGCAACGAGCCGTACAAGACGCACCTTGCGTACGTGAAGGAGCGGCGGTCTGACGCTGATGGGGAGGCGATCCTCGAAGAGGCTCTCGCCAAGCTGCGCCGTCAGCGCGAAGAGCCGTAAGCCAGGCTCGCAGAACTACGCGAAAGGCCCCCGGATCCCGGGGGCCTTTCGCGTGTGCTGGGAGGTAACGCGGGAGCCTTTCGTTTCCCGCTGGGGAACGCGCGGGCCCCGCGTTCCCGTCAGCGGCGGTGCACGCGGGGAGCTTTCGTTCGCTTGGAGCGCACGAGAGGTCCCCGCGTGTCGTCAGGCGAGGAGTACGCGGGGAGCTTTCGTACTCTCCTGGAGTACGAGAGGGCCCCGCGTGCGGCTAGCCGCGCAGGCCGGAGAACTGGCGGCGGAGCATCGCGGCACCCACGAGCAGGAAGAACAGCAGGACCACGAGCGTGCTGGTGGTGCCGCCCGACGAGCTCGACAGCGTCACGTCCACGTTGCCCACCAGGACGATGCCGCATTCGGCGCGGACCTTGTGACGGCCCGGTTCGATGCTCGCGAACTTCACCGGTGACTTGAACTGGCCGTTTTCGTCGGCGACGGTCTGGCCCACGTCCTGGCCCAGCGACTTCAGCGTCACCGGGGCGCCCTTGGGACAGCCCGTGCCGGTCGCGGTCAGGTCCTCGCCCGGCTGGATGTTCTCCTTGTCCAGGATCAGGACGCCGGTGCCGGGGTCGGACGGCTGGCTCGAGGACGAGGTCGTCGACGAGGTCGTGTCCGTGGTCGTCGTGGTGGTGGTCGGGGTCGTCGTGGTGGTCGTCGTCGTGGTGACCGGCGGGCGCGTCACCGGCGGGTTGGTCACCGGGGGGACCGTCACGGGCGGCTTGGTGGTCGTCGTGGTGGGTGGGGGCGGGACCACCACCCGCAGGGCGGTGCCCGCGGTGCCGCACTTCGTGTTCGACGACGTCGCGGTGAGCTTGTGGCTACCCGCTGTGGTGGCTGCTGGAACGGTGGCGCCCACCGAGCCGCTCGCGGACGACGTTGCGGTGGCGATTTGGGTGCCGTCGAGGGCGAAGCTGATCGTGACCAGACGACACGTCACGAAACCGCTCCAGGAGATGGTGATGTTGCCGCCCGCTGTGGCAGGCTGCGGCGCCGCCGTCAGCACGGGAGGGGGCGCAGGCGTGGTCGTCTGCGCGGCCGCCGGTGTGGCGACCAGCACCGTAACACCGGCTGTGCAAGCCACGAGTAAGCCTAAAGACCGCATTCCCTCTCCCCGGATCAGAACCTAAGGTGCGCTAGTGAGACGTCGCTTGGCCGGTGCAGGTTTACTGCTGTGGTGCGGAATTATGCTGCTGCCGTCAACGGCCTCCGCACAGGACGGGTCGGTTCTGCTCGAGGCCGATGTGGACGGTAGACCGGTTGGAGTAGGAAACCTGGTGCTCGACCCCTCGGCCACCACCAAGGTGTCGGTCACGGTCCGCAACAACACGGACACCGTGCAGCGCGTGAAGACCGTGCGGATCAGCGGAACGGCGCTGGCGTTGACCTTCTTCGCCTACGACACAACGGTTCCGTTCGATGTCGCGCCGAAGTCTTCCGAAACGCGGTCGTTCCCGCTCGAGCCGACCGACCTCGGTTCGCAGGCCATTGGTCTCCTTCCGGTCACGGTTGAGGTCATAGACGTGCAACGGCAAACGATCGCCGAGGTCGAGACGACCGGGGACGTGCGCGGGTCGTTGTGGTCCGTGTACGGGGCGTTCGGTCTGGGCGTGCTCGTGCTGACCGCGTTGTCGTGGGCGGGGGCACTCATCGCGCTGGCTCGCCGCCGGCTGCCCGCGAACCGGTGGCAGCGGGCGATGCGGTTCCTGCCGGCCGGGTTCGGGACCGGGCTGATCGCGGTGATCTCGTTGTCGGTGCTGCGGCTGGTGGCGCCGTCGCCTGCGGCCGAGATCCCGTTCATCCTCGGTGCCGCGGCCGCCGCGTTCGTTCTTGGCTATGTGACACCGCATCCGGGTGGTCAGCAACCGTCCGAAATGGATACCGTGAGGATTCAACGGTGACTGTGTCCAGTGTGGTCGCCGCTCTGCCGGGGTACGCCGTCGGCGAGCAGATCGGCGAAGGCGGGATGGGCGTCGTCTACGGCGGCGTGCACCGTCAGCTCGGCAGGCCTGTTGCGATCAAACGGTTGCCGCACGCGGTGGCCGAGGACCCGCGGATGAGCGAGCGCTTCGAGCACGAGGCGCGGTTGCTGGCGCGGCTCGACCACCCGCACATCGTGCCCGTGTACGACTACGTCCGGCAGCAGGGCGAGCACCTTCTGGTGATGGAACGCCTCGACGGCGGCACGGTCTGGTCGCGGTTCTCCGGCGACGGCCTGACCGCGCAGCAGTCGTGCGGGATCGTGCTGGCGGCGTTGTCGGGTCTGCACGCGGCGCACGAGGCGGGCGTGCTGCACCTCGACGTGAAGCCCAAGAACCTGCTCTTCACCTCGAACGGCGTGGTGAAGGTGGCGGACTTCGGCATCTCCCAGGTCGTGTCGGAGGGTGCGACGCTCGTGACGCACGCCGGTGCGGTGCTCGGCACGCCCGCGTACATCGCGCCCGAACAGGCGATGGGCAACCCGTTGTCGCCCGCGGCGGACGTCTACGCGACCGGCACGATGCTGTACGAGCTGTTGTGCGGCGACCTGCCGTTCGAACGCGGTGGCGGGCCGCTGGCGATGATCCAGAAGCGGGTCTACCAGGACCCGCGGCCGTTGCCGAACGTGCCGGAACCCCTTGCGGGCGTGGTGATGCGCAGCATCGCGCGGGACCCGAACGCGCGCTACCGCAACGCCGAGACGTTCGCGATCGACCTGGCGGGGGCGGCGGGTCACCTGTTCGGGTCCGACTGGCTGATGCGCCTGGGAATGCCCGTGCACCTCGCACCCCAGGTGTCGGCGTCGTCCACGCGTCCGTCGCTGCGGCCGGTCGACCGCACCACGGTCTCGCTCACGCAGCAGCCGATCCGCGCGACGCTCGTGGACCCGGTGCCCGCCGCGCGGCTCAGCGGCAGCAGCACGCTGGTGCCGGCCGCCGAGGTGATCAAACCGCCGTCGTCGCCGTGGTTGCTGTGGCTGGTGGCGGCGATCTCGTTGGTGGCACTGGCGATCGTGCCGTTCGTGGCGACCGGGACCCCGCCGGAGGTCAAGGTCACGCAGGACCTGGCGGACCCCGTGAAGGCCGAGGGCACTCACCTGGTCGTGACGCTGGCGGGGATTCCGCTCGCGGACGTGCCGCAGCGCGGGCCGGACGGGTTCGTGCTGCCGGGTGCGGCGCGGTGGATCATCGGCGGGGTCGTGACGGCGAAGGTCGACGACCAGCCGCCGTTCCTGCTGGAGTCCAACCGGACGCCGTGGCTGAGCCTCATGGGCACGGGTTCGGCGCTGTTGCTGCTCTTCACGTTGGCGTACCTGGAGTCCAACCTGCGGGCGTTGCGGCGGCGCCAGACCGGGATGGCCGCGGTGATCGCGTCCGTGCCGCTCGGCCTCGGGCTCGGCGTGGCCGTGTGGCTGCTCGTGTCCGTGCTGCTGCCGAGCGAGCCGACGATGTCGATCGCGCTGACGTGCGGTGTGCTCGGCGCGGCGGCGGCCCTCAGCGCGTCACTGGCCTCGAAGAGCCCCTGACCGCGAGTTCGAACAGGTCCGCGAGCTACTTCGCGTACCTGGAGACGTCGGTGTCCGGCCGGGCCATCAGCTCGGCCGGCGTCGCCTCCATCGTGGCCAGCACCGACACCGCCATCACGCGCGGCGCGAACCCCCGCAGCTCACCGGACTCGCCGCACAACCCGACGTGCCGCGATCGCGACTACGACATGGCCTCGTACAGCTTGTTCCGCACGATCCGTGCGCGGTTCGACGACGAGGACTCGCCTTACAGGCTGGAGCCCAAGCAGTCGTTCCACGCGTTCCGGCGCTTCAATCGCTGACGACGCGCTCCTTCGGGAACGACGCCGTCACCAGGAAGCCGCCGTCCTCGGTCGGGCCCGCGGAGAACTCGCCGCCGAGCAACGTGGCGCGTTCCCGCAGACCGACCAGGCCGTGGCCGCCGCTGGGCAGCGGTGACTCCGCCGACGGTCCTGCCGCGGTGTTGCGCACCTCGACCAGCACGTTGTCGTCGTACTGGGCGTCGATGAGCACGGTCGCGCTCGCTCCGACGGCGTGCTTGCGGATGTTGGTCAGGGCCTCCTGCACCGTCCGGTAGACGGCGCCGGACACCGGTGCGGAGAGGTCCTCGACCGGCCCCTTGAGCTGGATGGTGACCTCGAAGCCCGCGTCGGCGGCGAGTCCCGGCAGCTCGTCGACGCCCGGCTGGTTGTCCTCTGTGGTGCGTAGGACCGACACGAGCTGACGGAGTTCGTCGAGAGTGCGCGTCGACAACGTGCGGATGGTGCCCGCGACCTGCTTGTGCTCCGCGTCGGCAACGGCCATGCGCAATGCTCCCGCCTGCATGGCGATGAGGCTGACTTGGTGCGACACGACGTCGTGCATCTCGCGCGCGAGTTTTGCCCGTTCGTCCGCACGGATCGCGTGCGCGTGGAGGACGCGTTCTCTCTCTCGTGACTCCGCGAGCTCGACGATGCGGTCGGACAGCTCCTGCCGTGCGTGCGCAAGCAGAGCGATCGCGATGGGCAGGCCCGCGACGAGGAAGCCGTAGATCGCCGAGTGGAAGTGGCCGGACGCCGGCCGGTCGATGAGCTCCTGCGGCGGCCAGGCGACGAACCGGCTCAGCCACACGAGCGCGGCCGCGAGGCCCGTCTGCCAGCCGCCGACGTAGCGGCGGGCCACCGAGTACAGGGCGATCATCGCGGCGAGCTGCGACCAGCCGACGAAGAAGCCGGGGATGGTCAGCACGAGCGTGATGAACGGGAACCGGCGGCGCAGTACCAGCGCGCCGACCGCGACCCAGTTGAGCCAGACCTGGTAGCTCTCGATGGGCGGGAGGTCCTTGCTGGGATCGGCCTCCATCCACAGCCCGAGCAGCCACACGTCGAGCACGGCGAAGAAGATCAACGCGAGGTCGACGAGGACCTCGCGGTAGTTGACGCGCGACAGGCGGGAGCCAGCCGCCGTTCGTGCCGACCGTCTGGCCGGGAGCAGCGTCGTGGTCAGGATCCGACCTCCCCTGTGAGCCTTCCGATCCTCACCGTACTGCGCGTATGCGGCGGTTGGCATTGGCTGCCCCTTTACCCCGACCTGCCCCGTCACGTGGATAGACGGCTTCACACGCGAATCTGTACGGCGCTGCGCTCACATATGTGCTACCGCACACGCCCCGAGGGCGCATGCGGTAGTCACAGCACTGCTAGGGGCACGTCTTCCACGCGAAGTGGTAGGTCGTCTCCAGGTTGCCGTCGGTCGAGTCCATCGTCATGAAGCTCGTCGTCGTGGCCGTGTTGGACGAGCCGGGGTAGACCCGCAGCTCCGTGTTGATGTTGAAGTTCCGCTTCTCGCCGCACGGGGCGAACACGATCGCGGCCACCTCGGTCGTGTCGGTGGCCTGCCAGTCGTCGCTGATGGGGCCGTTGTAGCGGTGGGAGATCTGCTCGGTCTGCGACATGCCCTGGAAGTAGTAGTTGGCCTTCTCGATGCCGTAGGCGCCGCGTTCCAGGTGTGCGAAACCTCTGTAGTCGGCTTGGGCGACGCCGTAGGTGAAGCCCTGCGGCACGTTCACCCGCAGGTTGAGCTGGCAGTTCTTGCGCAGGTCGGTGGGCTTCGCGCCGACGCCGATCTGGGCCAGGTAGTCGCTGTAGGTGACGGTGAACGCCTTGTTGTCCTCGGACACCGCGACGGCGGCTGTACCGGCGGGGCAGCCGGAGCCGTTGATCGTGACGATGTCGATCGTGATGTGGTCAGGCGGCGGCGTGTCGTTGGGCGCGCCGGGCGGGATGATGATGGAAGAGGCCAACAGGGCAGCGGCAACCACGTTGAGCATGGGTGCACCTTTCCGACGCATCTCGCAGGGTGGGGTGGCGGCGGTTGATCAGGTGGCGGCGGCCTTTGCGGAAAATCAGCAGCGCTTCCACGAGAAGTGGTACAGCGTGCGCACTTCTCCGCGCGTGTAGTCCATCGTCATGAAACTGTTTGCATTGGCGTCGGAAGAACCCTTGTCAACGCGCAGCGAGCTGTTGACGTTGAGATTCTTCTTCTCTCCGCACGGTGCGTAGACGATGTCAGCGAAATCGGTGCGGTGCGTAATCGACCAGTTGTCGTCGAACGGTCCGGTGAAGGAGTGCTTCCACGTGTTGGTGGCCGACTGCCCCTGGAAGTAGTAACTCACCCACTGGTGCCCCGTCGCGCCGCGCTCGAGGTGCGCGTAGCCGGCGTAGGTCGCTTCCGCGACGCCGTAGGTGAAACCCTGCGGCGTGTTGACCTGCAGGTTGATCTGGCAGTTCTTCCGGAAGTCGGTGGCACCGGCGCCCTTGCCCGCCTGGGCCAGGTAGTCGCTGTAGATCACCCAGAACGAGGTGTTGTCCGGAGAGACGATCACTTCCGCGGTGCCTTGCTTGCACCCGGAACCGTTCACCGTCACCACGTCGATCGTCACCCGCTCCGAAGGAACCGTTTCGGCGTGCGCGGGTGTGGACGACAATGTGAACAGCACGGCCAGAGCGGCTGCTGCCGTCGCTTTACGCATGAAGTTGGCCTTTCCTGGTGCCTCTTTCTCAGCGTGGAGCGGCGGCGGTGCCGCGAAGATTAGCGCAGACCCTCAACTTTTGGTGTGATCCAAATGGCCCATGTCATCCTGATGGAGCAGTTCGTGAAGACTTGCCAAAAGTTGTCGGCCACCTGGTGCTGAGGGAACGAATAGTTTCCGGCATACTGACGCGCATGTCGCAAGCTGGTCTGGTGCTCGTGGTCGAGGACGAGGACCCTGTGCGGAGGTACACCGTCAGCCTGCTCGAGGAGCTCGGGTTCAGCGTCCTGCAGGCCGTCGACGGCGTCGAGGCGATCGCGATCCTGCGCGAGCGCAGTGCGGAGATCAGCGCGATGCTGCTCGACCACAGCATGCCCGGCCTGTCCGGCGAGGAGGTGCTGGCCCAGGTGACGCACGAGGGCCTCGCCGTCCCGGTGGTCCTGACCAGCGGGTACGACCGCACGTCGCTGGAGCGCCGGTTCGCCGGGCACGAGATCGCCGGGTACCTGCAGAAGCCGTTCCGGATCGAGAGCCTGGACGAGGCGGTTCGTCTCGCCGTCGCCAAGCGGGCTCAGGCCTCCTGACGCAGGACCTCGCGCACGCGTTCGAGCAGCTCCGGCTCCGCGTACGGCTTGGTGATCAGCACTTCGCCTTCCAGGACCTCGTCGGTCGTGTACCCGGACATGTAGATCACCGCGGGTGCCGCGCCGGTCGACCGGAGCAGCCGGACGAGCTCGGGACCGCCCATCTTCGGCATCACGACATCGGTGAGCACCAGGTCGATCGTGCTGCGGTGCGCCGTGGCGAGCTGCAACGCCTCCTGTCCGTCGCCCGCCTCGATCACCGCGTAGCCCGCGGTCTCCAGCGAGCGCCGAGCCATGATCCGCACCTGCGCGTCGTCCTCCACGAGCAGCACGGTCCCCGCACCCTGATGTGAAGTCGTACGGCGCGCACATGGTGCTTCAGGCGTGCCTTCGCGTTCGTGCGGCACGGGTAGATACACCTCAACGGTCGTGCCGGCGCCAGGTGCGCTGATGAGCTCGATCTGCCCGCCGGACTGCTGCACGATGCCGAACACCGTGGACAGCCCCAGACCCGTGCCCTTGCCAACGGGTTTGGTGGTGAAGTACGGCTCGAAGACCTGCGCCTGCACGTCGGCGGCCATGCCGGTGCCCGTGTCGTGGACGCGCATCACGACGTAGGCGCCCGGCCGCACACCGACGATCCGGCCGGTGTCGCCGTGGCCGAGCTCGGCGTCGGCGATCGAGACCGTCAGGGTGCCGCCGTCTGGCATCGCGTCGCGGGAGTTGACCGCGAGGTTGAACAGGATCTGCTCGACCTGGCCCGCGTCCGCCCACACCCGTGCGACGTGCTCCGGCAGGTCCATCTCCAGTTCGATGTGGTCGCCGACGAGCGTGCGCAGCATCGAGTGGACCTTCGTCAGGCTCTCCCTGAGGTCGAGCGACTCCGGGTGCAGGACCTGCTGGCGGGTGAACGCGAGCAGCTGCCGGGTGAGGTTCGCGGCTCGTTCGCCCGCGTGCTGGATGTCCTCGATCGCGGTGCGGCGCGGGTCGTCGGGAAGGGTGCGTCGCAGCAGCATCTCGCTGTTGCCGTTCACGACCGTGAGGATGTTGTTGAAGTCGTGCGCGATGCCACCGGTCAATCTGCCGATGGCCTCCATCTTCTGTGCGTGCCGCAACTGTGCTTCGGTCTCGCCGACACGTTCTTCGAGCCGAGCGCGCGCGTCCTTCAGTTCCTGCATCAGCCTGATGCTGCGCAGCGCACTGCTGAGCTGCTGCTGCACGGCCTCGTAGATCCAGCCGGGCTCCGGACCACCCTCCTCGAAGATCACGTACCCGAGGTGGTCCTCGTCGGTGTAGAGCGGGGCGATCAACGCACTGAACGGCTCGTCCCTCTTGAACGGGTACGGCGTCAGGTTGATGACGGGGAACGGTGTGTCCGGCGCGTCCTTCAGCTCGGTGTTCTCGTAACGGACGAGCGCGCGCGCCGTGCCTGGCGTGTCGTACGCCATGACGTGGCACCCAGGGATTCCGAGGCGAGGGAGCTCATCGGCCAGAGCGTCGGTCAGCTCGTCCACGTCCCGTGACGCGATGAGCCGTTGACCTGCTTCACGCACCGTTTGGTCGTGACGCTCGTGTGAGAGGTATCGGAAGCGTGCGTCCGTGGCGAACGCATCGCCCACAAGAAGCTGCACGCGCAGCCACAGGTCGTTGATGAGCGTCGCGTCGCTGATCCGCGCCGTCACGAACCGATGCAGGTCGAACAGCGGTGGCCACCAACGCTCCGGTTCGCACCCGGCGCGCGCGCTCGCACGGATGTACTCGGCCAGCAGGTTGAGGAACTCCGCGCCCTCGACCTCGCCGCGGCCCGCGGCCATCAGCTCGACGATGAGTTGCTCGGCCCACCCCTCCGGCAGCTTCGCCGACAGCGGTCCGAGCGAGTCGCGCAGGTGGTCGGCCACCGTGGACGCGGTCGCGGACTCGTTGATGTTCAACCGGCCGTGCGCGGGGGCGTGGTCGCCGAGCCCCGACGGCAGGCAGCCGCACGACCGCCGGACGATCAACTCGGTCGGCATGATCTGACGTCGGCGCGTGGGCTCGCCGCGCACCAGTGCCAGCGCCAGTTCCGCGGCCCGGAAGCCCATCTCGTGGAACGGCGCTCGCACGGTGGTGAACGCGGGTGTCGCCGCGTCGATGTTCACCTCGCGGCGCACCCTGGACGGGGGACTGCCGCCAGTGGTGGTGATGTAACCGAGGTCGTGCGTGCGAACGTTCGTGTGGTTGTCGTATCCGACGACGGCAACGTCTTCTGGCGTGCGGAAGCCCATCTCCTCCAGCGCTGACACGACACCGATCGCGTAGTCGTCGTTGGCGGCGGCGATGGCGTCCGGGGGCTCGTCGACCTTCGCGATCATCTTGCGCACTGCGTCGGCCGCGCCGTTCGGTTCCCAGATGAACGAACCGGGCAGCGTGACGATCGAGGGATCCGGCGCGATCCCGTGCTTGCGCAACGAGTCCAGGTACCCCTGGAACCGTTCCTGGGCGCCCGCATGCGTCAGCGGACCGCGCACGAACGCGATCCTGCGTTTGCCGTGCACCTCGATCAGGTGGTCAACGGCCTGTTCCATGCCATCGCGGTTGTCCATCAAGATGGTTGGCCACTGGGCGAGGGACGTCTCCACACTTACGATCGGCATCGGTGCGTAGCGCTTCACGTACTGCTGCATGCCTTCGGACCCGATGAGCTGCCCTACGCGCGTAGTCCACACCACGAGCGCATCGACCCGGTTCGGCGAAATCAGGTCGTACACCGTGTTCGCCCGACGCTTGTGCGGATCCGGGTGGTCCAGTTCGCTGCCCACGAAGCACACGAGGTCGCAACCGAGGTGCTGGGCGCCGTCACTCACACCGCGCCACTGCTCGCCCGCGAGCTCGATGAGCGGGCCAGCGGTGATCATCCCGATGGTGGGACGTCGCTTCGCACTGCCGTTTGCCACAAAACCCCCGCTACTCAACGCGATTCGGGATGATACGCGTTGTCGGGGGGAATGCCTGCCGCGTTACCTGGGAGAACTGGTGAACGGTGT
Organism: Lentzea aerocolonigenes; assembly: GCF_000974445.1. Classification (GTDB taxonomy): domain Bacteria; phylum Actinomycetota; class Actinomycetes; order Mycobacteriales; family Pseudonocardiaceae; genus Lentzea; species Lentzea aerocolonigenes. The sequence goes on along the minus strand of NZ_BBOJ01000027.1, from coordinate 74,599 downwards.
TCGGGACGGCCTGGCGAGCAACCCCGCTCTGCCGCCCCTGCTCGTGGGCCGTCTGATCGCGGTGGCGGACCCGGTTCAGAGCACTGACCTGGCCCGTCGCGCCGACCTGGAGCCGCACCACGTGCGGGCCCTGCTGGCCAAGGACGACTCCGCGGTCACGTGCGCGCTGCTGGAGAAGGGCTGGGTCGCACCGGCGGACGTGCCGACGTCGAACCCGTTGGTGGCACTGGTCGTCACGGCTCACCCGGATGCCGACCCCGACCTGGCCCGGCGGCTCGCGTCGCACCCGGACGCCCGCTTCGGGCTCCCGGAGCAGGCCCACCACCTGCCCGTCGACGTCGTGGAACGCCTGGCCTGCGACCACGACGACCAGGTGGTGGCCCAGCTCGTCCGCTGCCACGTGCTCCCGGCTGCTCTGGCCGACGAGCTGAGCCGTCATCCGAGCACCGAGGTGCGCAAGGCGTTGGCCGCCAGCCCGCACACGCCCGCTCAAACGCTTGCGCGCCTGATGGATTTCGCCCGCGAGCTCGCCTCGAACCCCGCGACACCGCCCCCGATCGCCGCCGGCCTCGTGCACCACCACGACGCCCGCTACTGGCTCGCCGCCCGCACCGACCTGCCTTCCCACGTCTACGAAGAGCTGGCCGCGGAGGTCGAGCCCGGCATCCTGACGCAGCTCGCCGCCAACCCCGCCGTGCCGGTGGAGGTCCTGCGCCAGCTCACCGGAACTCCTGCGCTGCTGCGGAATCCCGCCCTGCCGCTGGACCTTCTGGTGCACATGGCCGGGGTGGCGCGCATCGGCCTGGTGCCGCGGGTCGCCGCCGCGTCGGAGGAGGAACTGCGGACGTTGGCGGGCGCCACCGTTCCCGCGCGAATGCTGGTGGCGTGCCGCCCGGACCTGCCCTTGGACCTGTTCCAAGATCTTGTCCTGGATCCCGGTGTGGCTCCGGCGATCGTGACGAACCCGCTGGTGACGGTCGATCAGCTGGCGCGGCTCGTCGAACGGCACGGCCCGCCGTTGTACCCGCGGGCAGCGCTGAACCCGTTGTGCCCGCCGGAGTTGTTGCACCACATGGCTTTGCGTGCCTCGTCGGAGGAGACGTACCGCGCGATCGCCCGGCATCCGCACGCGTCGGGCGAGACGTTGTTGCTGTGCTTGGGGGACGCGCAGGCCAGGTACGCCGCGGCGAGTCATCCGAACCTGCCGGTGGAGACGATCGTCGCGTTGCTGCGGAGTGAGTTCACGGCTGGTGCGGCGGCCGCGAACCCGTCGTTGCCGGTGCACGTGATGGAGGACCTGCTGTCGTGACCGCGTTGCAAGGACTTGCACGGAATCCATCGTTGCCTGCCGTGTTGCTGGAACGCCTCATCGCGCTCAACGACACCTGGCTCGACCGCGTTCTCGCCGGCCGCGCCGACCTGTCCGCCGCGCAGGCCGAGCTGCTGGCTGCGAGGAGCAAGCAGGTGCTGGTGGAACTCGACTGCCGCATCGACCCGCCCACGTCGGCGTACGAGGAAGCCCTCCACCAGGCAGGCGACCCGGCCACGTCACCCGCCGTCGTGGCCGAGCTGGTGCGCCACCCCGATCCGTCGATCCGTCACGTCGTGGCGCGCAGGACCGACCTGCCGCCGTGGGCGTGCGAGCACCTGGCCAAGGACCCCGCAGTCCGCCGCCGGATCGCGGCGAATCCCGCGGCGCCGGAAGCGGTGCTGCGCGAGCTGGCCGCCAAGGCGGACCGTGAAACACGCGGCGCGCTGGTGCAGAATCCGTCGATTCCGCTGGATCTGCTCATCTCTCTCGTTGCGCTCACGGGCCGTTCACCGGTTCCGCGCGTGTCGGTGGCGTCGGAAGCAGAACTCCGTGCGCTCGCCTCCTCATCCACGCCACGGGTGCGGATGCTGGCAGCGCAACGACACGACCTGCCCACCGACGTGCTGGCGCTGCTCCTCGCTGACCCCGAGCCGGACGTGGTCGCGGCCGTCGCCACCAACCCGGCGCTCACCGCGGCACAACTGGAAGATCTGGTGACGCGCTACGGCTCGCGCCTGTCCGCCCGCGTCGCGCAGAACCCGAACTGCACGCCCGAACTGCTGCACCTCCTCGCGCGCGACCGCAGGCTGCCGGGGGAGGCCTGCCGCGAGATCGTCAAGCACCCCAACACCTCCGCCGAGACGGTGCTGCTGTGTCTGCGAGACCGCGAGGCCCGCCGTCTCGCCGCGAACCGCCCGGATCTGCCCGTGGCGACGCTGGCCGAGCTCGTCGAGGACCCGTACGCCGGTGAAGCGGCGGCCGCGAACCCGTCGTTGCCGGTGCACGTGATGGAGGACCTGCTCAACTCCACCACTTGATCAGGTTGGTCTGCTCCTTGCGCACCTCGTACCCGTTGGCCGCGTAGAACTTCCGCGCGTCCACCCGGTTCTGCCCGGTCACCAGCCGCACCCCGCACGCACCGTCCGCGCGCGCCCACTCCTCCCCGGCTGCGAGCAAGAGCCGGCCCACGCCGCGCCGCTGGTGCCGCGGCGAGGTCGCCAGGGTGATCAGGTTCTTCAACGGCCGGTGGTAGGTGTTCTCGTAGTCGCTGAGCTGGATGTAGCCGAGGATCTCCTCGCCGTCGACGGCCACGAGCAGTGCGATGTTGGGGGCCTTGACGATTCGTTCGAGCTGGGCCCGCGTGTCCTGCACCGGGAAGTCGTAGCCCAGCGCCTCGCGGTTGATCTCGCTGATCGCCGCGGCGTCGTCGGCCGTCACGTCTCGGATGTGCATGGAGCCATCGCATCACAGTGGGCGGGACGGGCGAATCGGCTGGACACAAACGGGATTCGGCTGGAACGCTCGCGCAGGGGTGGTGACGATGCGAGCATCCCGGCGATTTCACGTGGCCGCGGTGGCCGAGCTGCTGCTCGGGGTGCCGACGGTGCTGAGCAGCCTGCTGTTCGTGGCGGTGCTCGGGCGGGCGGTGAGCCAGGACAAGTGGTGGGTTTTTCCCGTGGTGTGGCTGGTTTCCGGGGCGATCGTGTTCGTGCTGGCCACGGATCGGGTGCTCGCGGCGCTGGTGCACCGGCTGAGGAAGCCCACCAGGACGGAGAGCGCGGCGCTGCAGCCGTTGCTGGAGGACGTGTGCGCCACCGCGGGGGTTGATCCGCGCCGGTACTGGTTGCGGATCCAGAACTCCCGCGAGATCAACGCCATGGCGGTGGGCGGGCACGTGGTCGGAGTGTCGACCGCGGCGCTCGGCCTGCCGCGGGAGCAGCTGGAAGCGGTGCTGGCGCACGAGATAGGGCACCACCTCGCGGGGCACACGATGATCTCGTTGGTGCGGTGGTGGTACGAGCTGCCGGCGCGAACGGTGATTCTCGTGGTCGTCCTGGCCGGGGCGGTCGTGCTCAGGATCGGGCAGGTGCTCGGCGGCACGGCGACCGTCGTGTCGCGCGTCGTCGTGGTGGCGTTGGGGATCGCCGCGGTGCTGGCCAGTCCGTGGTTGTTGCTGGTGCCGGTGATCGCGCCGCTGGTGGCGTTGACGAGCAGGCGGGCCGAGCTGCACGCGGACCGGGTCGCCGCCGAGCTCGGGTACGGGCCGCGGTTGCTGGAAGTGTTGCAGCGCTGGATCAGGGAAGGGCACGACGACATCCGCGCGAGGGCAGGCCTCAGGGCGCGGATGCTGGCCTCGCACCCGTCGTGCGCGCAGCGGATCACCAGGTTGCAGCGAAAGGGATGAAGGGCGCCTTCATCCACCTCAGGAGCCCGTTGCGTTTTGACTTGGCTGGGAAGATCTCCCGGTGGCAAAGGGATTCCGGCCGGTTGATCGTGATCAACAGTTTTTGATGCCTCCGGATATGCGGGAGTGGCTGCCCGCTGATCATCTGGTCTGGTTCGTGCTCGATGTGGTCGAGCGGCTGGACCTGACTGCGTTTCGTGCCCGGCACCGTCTTGGTGGTGTCGGGCACGAGGCGTATGACCCGGCGATGCTGCTGGCGTTGCTGATCTACGCGTATGCGGTGGGTGAGCGGTCGTCACGGCGGATTCAACCGCTGTGCGGCACGGATGTGGCGTTTCGGGTGATCTGCGCGCAGGACGTGCCGGATCACACCACGATCGCCCGGTTCCGCCAAGCCCATGTCGAGGCGTTCGACGAGGTGTTCGCGCAGGTGTTGCGGTTGTGCGCGCGGGCGGGCATGGGCCGGTTGTCGACCGTCGCGATCGATGGGACGAAGATCGCGGCGAACGCGTCGATCGATGCCAGCCATGGGGTGGATTGGTTCCGGGAGCAGGCACGCACGATCTCCGCGCAGGCCGCGGCGGTCGACGCCGCCGAGGATGCCGAGTTCGGTGCGGACAGTCGCGGAGACGAGGTGCCAGCGGAACTGGCCGATCCTGGTCGCCGCAAGGCTCGGATCGCGCAGATCCTGGCCGAGATGGAACAGGAGCAGGCTGAAGCCGGCCAGGCAGCGGCCGAGCAGGCGGCCAAGGCCGAGCAGCATCTGGTGCGGCTGACGCAGGGGCCTGTGACCGGCCGTGATCCGGCTGGAGTGGACCCCGTTGCGGCGGCGAAGGCGCGGCTGGCACGGGAACTGGCCGTGCGGCAGGCCGAGATCGATGCCTATGCCGCCGAGGTCGCCGCGGCCATCGCGTCGGGGCGGCGGCGGCCGTCAGGCCGCCGGGTCGCTGATCCTTTCGGCGGGAAAGCGGTGCGCAAGGCGCTCGCTGCGCTGGAACGGGCCCTGGCCCGGGCCGTCTCCGCGACGCAGAACGGCAAGAACGGCAAGAACGGCAAGGTTGCGCAGCGGAATCTGACTGATCCGGACTCGCGGATCCTGCCCACCCGCAAGGGCTGGGTGCAGGGCTACAACGCGCAGTTCGCGGTGTCCGCGGACTGGCTGGTCCTGGCGCTGACGCTGACCAGCAGCCCGGCTGACACCGGGGAGCTGACGCCGATGATGCAATGCACCGTCACGGCCGCCGAGCTGATCAACGGTGAGCGGGACGCGCCGGAGCAGCTGGGGACTGTGCTGGCCGACGCGGGTTACTGCAGCGAGGACAACCTGACCGCCGAGGGCCCGGACAGGTTGATCGCGACCGGGAAAGCACATCAGCTCGCCCAGCAGGCCACGCAGGATCCGACCAGCGGCCCGCCACCCGAGCACGCCACCCCGATCGAGGCGATGCGGCACCGGCTACGCACACCCGAAGGCGCGGCGCTCTACAAGAAACGCGGCGCCACAGTCGAAACCGTCAACGCGCACATCAAAGACCGAATCGGGCTCCGCACGTTCAGCATGCGCGGCATGACGGCATGCCTGGGCGAGCTCAACCTCGTCGCCGCGGTGCACAACCTGCGCCGCCTGTTCACCGCCGCCACCACCACAGACGTCATCCAGACAGCATGAGGGGCAAAGGCCTGCGGCCCTTGCCCCTCACAACATCCAGCCAACGAGGCCATCACCAACTAGAGAAACCCAAAACGCAACGGGCTCTCAGGTGTATGAAGGCGCCCTTCATCCAGAACTGGTCAGGCCAGGGGTGGTTTGAACAACGCCGGCACCGCCGAGGCGGCTGCCGTGTCGAGCAACCACAACGTGCGGCGGCGGCCGGTGGCGCCCGCGGCCGGAAGCTGGACCTCGCCCGCGCCGCTGAGCGCCATGGCGACCGCGGCGGCCTTGGCCTGACCGGTCGTCATCAGCCACACCTCCTGCGCGCGCCGCACCGAGGACAACGTCAGCGACACGCGCGTGGGCGGCGGCTTCGGGCAGTTGCGCACGGCCACGACCGTCCGCTCCTTCTCGTACACGGCAGGAGAGGACGGGAAGACCGACGCCACGTGGCCTTCCTCGCCGACGCCCAGCATGCAGACGTCGAACGTGGGCACGTCGCCGTGGTCCTCCGGCCTGGCCAGCGACGCCAGCAGGGAAGCGTAGGCCTCGGCCGCGGCCTCCGGGTCGTCGCCGAACTTGCCGTCCGACGGCTCCATCACGTGCACCCGCGACGGATCCACCGGCACGTGGTCCAGCAACGCCGCGCGGGCCTGCGTCTCGTTGCGTTCCGGGTGCCCGGACGGCAGGAAGCGCTCGTCGCCCCAGTACAGGTCGACGCGGGACCAGTCCACGGCGTCACGGGCGCCGTTGCGGTTCAGGTGTTCCAGCACGGCCGTGCCGGTGCGGCCGCCGGTCAGCACGACGGACGCGTAGCCGCGGGCGGCCTGCGCGTCGACCATGCGGGTCACCAGGCGGGCCGCCGCGGCGGCGGCCAGCAGGTCGCCGTCGCGGTGGACCACCACTTGCGGATTGCTCACGAACTCGCCTTCGCCTTGGACTTCTTCACAGCGGCAGCAGCCTTGCCGTTGCCGGACTCGGCAGCGGGCTCAGGCGCGGGAGCGGGAGCACGGCCCTTCGAGACCTTCGACAGCGACTTCAGCGCCGCCGCGTAGACCTCGTCGGGGTCGAGCCGGCGCAGCTCCTCGGCCAGGCAGTCGCGCACCGAACGACGCTGCAGCGCCACCCGGCGGGACGGCTGGCCCGGCTGCGACAGCGTGCCCACCTTGCCGTCCGGGCGGTGCAGGTCGACGGCACCGGACGCGCGGTCCAGCCTGACCTGCACGATGCCCTCACCCGAGGTCGCCTTGTAGCGCTTGGCCGGAACCTTCAGCCGGTCCGTCAGCCACGCGGCCAGCAGGTCGGTGGACGGGGAGTCGGCCTCGCCGGTCACCTCCGCCTCGGTGATCTTCTCGTACGGCGGCAGGTCCAGCGACGCCGCGAGCATGGCGCGCCACAACGTCAGCCGCGTCCACGCCAGGTCCGTGTCGCCCGGCGCGTAGTGCGCCTTGCGGGCCTCCAGGGCCTTGATCGGGTTCTTCTCCGCGGCCGCGTCGGTGATGCGGCGCTGCGCGAGCTGGCCGATCGGGTCCTTGGACGGCGAGACCGGCGCGTCGAACGGCCACCACGCCACGACCGGGGTGTCCGGCAGCAGCAGCGGCATGACGCACGAGGCGCCTTCCTTGGCCAGTTCGCCGTACAGCCGCAGCACGACGACCTCGGACGCACCCGCGTCGCCGCCGACGCGGATCTGCGCGTCCAACCGCGGAGCCGCCTGGCGGGCACCGCGGGCCACGACGATCACGCGACAAGGGTGCTCGCGCGAGGCGTCGTTGGCCGCGTCGATCGCGGCGTCGGTGCGCTGGCCGTCCTCGGTCACGATGACCAGGGTCAGCACGCGGCCGAGAGTGGTCGCGCCACCCTCGTCCCGCAGACGAACCAACCGTGAGTTGATCTGGGACGTGGTGGTCGAGGGCAGGTCGATGATCACGGACGCCTCCAGTGCCTTCCGGTCCTGGCGGTCATCGCGTCCGCCGACGGCGGACCCCAGGTTCCAGCCTTGTACTTCTCGAGTGCCGGCTCGTCCTTGCGCGCCCAGAAGTCGAGGATCGGGTCGAGGATCTCCCAGGAGAGCTCGACCTCGTCGTTCTTCGGGAACAGCGACGGCTCACCGAGCAGCACGTCCAGCAGCAGCCGCTCGTAGGCCTCCGGCGACGACTCGGTGAACGAGTGGCCGTAGCCGAAGTCCATCGTGACGTCGCGGACCTCCATCGTGTTGCCCGGCACCTTCGACCCGAACCGGATCGTCACGCCCTCGTCCGGCTGAACCCGGACCACCAGGGCGTTCTGGCCGAGCTCCTCGGTCGCGGTGTCGTCGAACGGCAGGTGCGGCGCCCGCTTGAACACGACCGCCACCTCGGTGACGCGACGGCCCAGGCGCTTGCCGGTGCGCAGGTAGAACGGCACCCCGGCCCAGCGGCGGGTGTTGACCTCGCAGGTGATCGCGCCGAACGTCTCGGTCTTCGACTCGGGCGAGAACCCGCCCTCCTCGAGCAGTCCCGGGACCTTCTGACCGCCCTGCCAGCCACCGGTGTACTGACCGCGCGCGGTGGTCTCCTCGAACGGCTGCGCGGGACGCGTCGCCGAGAGGATCTTCACCTTCTCCGCCCGCAGATCCGACGGCTTGAAGGAGACCGGCTCCTCCATCGCGATCAGCGCGAGCAGCTGCAGCAGGTGGTTCTGGATGACGTCCCGCGTCGCACCGATGCCGTCGTAGTAGCCGGCGCGGCCACCGAGACCGATGTCCTCGGCCATGGTGATCTGCACGTGGTCGACGTAGTTCGAGTTCCAGATGGGTTCGTACAGCTGGTTCGCGAACCGCAGCGCCAGGATGTTCTGCACGGTCTCCTTGCCGAGGTAGTGGTCGATGCGGAACACCGACTCCTCGGGGAAGACCTCGTTGACCGTGCGGTTGAGCTCCTTGGCGGACTTGAGGTCGTGACCGAACGGCTTCTCGATGACGACGCGACGCCACTGGTCGGCCTGTGTCTGGGCGAGACCGGCGCGCTTGAGCTGGTTGACCACCGTCGGGAACGCACCCGGCGGGATCGACAGGTAGAACGCGTGGTTGCCGCCCGTGCCGCGCTCGGCGTCCAGAGCCGCCAGGCACGACGCCAGGTTGTCGAACGACTGGTCGTCGTCGAACGTGCCCTGCACGAACCGGATGCCCTCAGCGAGCTGCGACCACACGTGCTCGTTGAACGGCGTGCGGGCGTGCTCCTTCACCGCGTCGTGCACGACCTGCATGAAGTCCTGGTCGGCCCAGTCGCGGCGGGCGAAGCCGACGAGACCGAAGCCCGGCGGCAGCAGACCCCGGTTCGCGAGGTCGTAGATCGCGGGCATCAGCTTCTTGCGCGACAGGTCACCGGTGACACCGAAGATGACCAGCGCGCTCGGGCCCGCGATGCGGGGCAGGCGCTTGTCGCGTGCGTCCCGCAGCGGGTTGCGCCACTTGTCGGATGTGGTCACGAGCCGTCCTCCTGGACTGCCTCGACGAGCTGGGCCAGACCTGCGATGCGGTCCTCGAGGTGCAGCCGCAGCACCGGGCGGCCGTGCTCGGCCAGCACCTGACCGTCGCCGAGCGCCTGCGCGAGCTGCAGCTGCGCCAGCGTGTACGGACGGCCGGGCACCTCCAGGTCGTCGCCGGACTCGCCGGTGATCTGGATGAACACGCCGTTCTGGTGACCGCCCTTGTGGTATTGGCCGGTCGAGTGCAGGAAGCGCGGGCCCCAGCCGAACGTGGTCTCCAGGTGCGTCCTCTTCGCGATCTCCGCACGGAGCAGCTCGAACGACGCGTCGTCGATCCTGTCCAAGTACGCCTGAACCGAGATGTAGCCGTGGTCGGGCGCGACTTCAACGAGCGCCGCCAGCGCTTCCGCGACGGTGCTGACCTTGCGCGGCGCCCAGCCCGTGCCGTGCGCCTGCACCGGGCCGTCCACAAAGGACGGTTCGGCGGCGGACGCGACCGGCGCGTCGAGCAGTGCGCGGGCCGCCTTCTTCGCGGCCTCCACGTCGGGCTGGTCGAACGGGTTGATCCCGAGGACCCGGCCGGCGAGCGCGGTCGCGTACTCCCACAGCAGGAACTGCGCGCCCAGCTTGCCTTCCACCGCGACGTGCGACGACCCGGTGGCCGGTCCGATCGCGACGGTCGTGGCGTCCGAGCGCGCGTCCACGAAACCAGGAGCGCCGGGGCCCTCGACGACGACCGGCAGCAGGCCGGTGCCGTTCTTGCCGGTCGACTCGGCGATCAGCTGCTCGGCCCAGTCACCGAACCCGGCGATGCCGGAACCGGTGTCCGCGAACACGATCTTCTCCGCGCCGTGCGCGTGCGCGGCACCGAAGATCGCGGCCAGCTGGACCGCCGGGTTGTCGACCGAGTCCTGCGACACGATCTTCGCGACCTCGGCCGCGTCGTCGAGCAGCGACTCCACGTCCGCACCGGCGAGGTACGACGGGACCAGGCCGAACGCGGTCAGCGCCGAGTAACGGCCACCGACGTGCGGGTCGGCCAGGAAAACCTTGCGGTAGCCCGCTTCCTCGGACGCGGACTGCAACGGCGAACCGGGATCGGTGACCACCACGATGCGCGACGCGGCGTCGATGCCCGCGTCCGCGAAAGCCTTCTCGAAGATGCGCCGGTGGCTGTCGGTCTCGACCGTCCCACCGGACTTGGACGACACCACGATCACCGTGCGCTCGAGATCACCGGCGAGAGCGTCGGCGACCTGGGCGGGATCGGTGGTGTCCAGCACGACCAGCGGCACGCCCTGCGTCCGCGTGATCACCTCGGGGGCCAGCGACGAACCGCCCATGCCGGCGAGAACGACGCGGTCCACACCCTCGGCGTGCAGTTCCTCGCGCAGAGCCTTGAGCTCGGCCAGCAGTGGACGGGACGTCTCGTGCAACGTCGTCCACGAGAGGCGAATGCTCGCCTCGGACTCGGCTTCCGGCCCCCACAGGGTCGGGTCCTGCGCGGTCAGCTTGCTCGGCACCGAATCCGCGACCAGGTCAGCAGCGATCGTGCTGACCTGGTCGGCGTTCGGTGACCTCACGATTTCGACGGAGGTCACTTCGTGATCAGCCCTTCAGTTGAGCCAGTTGGTTCGTCACCGTCTCGAGCAACTCTTCCCAGGACTTCTCGAACTTCTCGACGCCCTCGGTCTCCAGGACCTTGAACACGTCCTCGAGGTCGATTCCCACGGCGGCGAGCTGGTCGAACACCTCCTGGCCCTCAGCGGCGCGTCCGGTGACCGTGTCACCGGTGATCTTGCCCCCGTCGGCGACGGCGTGCAGCGTCTTCTCCGGCATCGTGTTCACGACGTCGTGCACGACGAGCTGGTCGACGTAGAGGGTGGGGGAGTAGCTCGGGTCCTTCACGCCGGTCGACGCCCACAGCGGCCGCTGCGCGTTCGCGCCGTCCGCCTTGAGAGCCTCCCAGCGCTCGCCCTGGAACGTCTTCTCGAACGCTCCGTAGGCGATCCACGCGTTGGCGAGAGCAGCCTTGCCGCGCAACGCCTTCGCCTCGTCCGAACCGATCGCGTCGAGGCGCTTGTCGATCTCGGTGTCCACCCGGGACACGAAGAACGACGCGACGGAGTGGATCGTGCGCAGGTCGTGGCCGTTCGCCTTGGCCTGCTCCAGGCCGTCGACGTAGGCCTCCATGACCTTCTGGTAGCGCTCCACCGAGAAGATCAGCGTGACGTTGACCGAGATGCCCTCGGCGATCGTCTTGGTGATCGCCGGCAGACCCGCCTCGGTGGCCGGGATCTTCACCAGCAGGTTCGGCCGGTCCACGGTCTTCCACAGGTCCTGCGCCTCGGCCACGGTCTTGTCCGTGTCGAACGCGAGGCGCGGGTCGACCTCGATGGAGACGCGGCCGTCCACACCGCCCGTCGAGTTGTAGATGTCGCGGAACTTGTCGCACGCGTTGCGCACGTCGGTCGTGGTGACCTCGCGGATGGTCGCCTCGGTGTCGGCACCCCGGTTGGCGAGCTCGCGGACCTGCTCGTCGTAGGACTCGCCCTTCGACAACGCGCCCGCGAAGATCGTCGGGTTCGTCGTGACGCCGACGACGTTCCAGTCGCGGATCAGCTCGTCCAGGTTGCCGCTGGTGAGCCGTTCACGGGACAGGTCGTCCAGCCAGATCGAGACACCTGCGCCGGACAGTGCTTCCAAAAGCGGCTTGCTCACTTGTTACCCCTCACTCGGTCAAGGGAACGGCGGGCGGCGGCGACGACGTTCTCCGTCGTGAAGCCGAACTCCTTGAACAGAACCTGGTAGTCGGCCGAGGCGCCGAAGTGCTCGATCGACACGATCTCGCCGTTGTCGCCGACGTAGCGGTACCACGGCTGGGCAATACCGGCTTCCACCGCTACGCGCGCCTTAACCGACGACGGGATGACCGACTCGCGGTACTCGGCGTCCTGCTTCTCGAACCAGTCGATCGAAGGCATGGACACCACACGCACGGCAACGCCCTCGGCCTGCAGAACCTTCCCGGCCTCGGCGGCGACCTGCAGCTCGGAGCCGGTGCCGATGATCACGATCTCCGGGTTGTCGTCACCGAAGAGCACGTAACCACCGCGCTTCACGCCCTCCGCGGAGGTGCCCTCCAGCGTCGGCACGTTCTGCCGGGTCAGCGCGAGGCCGACCGGACCGAGCTGCTCCAGCACGGCCTTCCACGCGAACGCGGTCTCGTTGGCGTCGCCGGGGCGGACGACCGCGAAGTCCGGGATCGCGCGCAGGGCGGCGAGGTGCTCGATCGGCTGGTGCGTCGGACCGTCCTCACCGAGGCCGATCGAGTCGTGCGTCCACACGTACGTGACGGCGGCCTGCATGATCGCGGCCAGACGCACCGACGGGCGCATGTAGTCGGAGAACACCAGGAACGTGCCACCGAACGGGCGGGTCGGGCCGTGCAGCGCGATGCCGTTGAGGATGGCGCCCATGGCGTGCTCGCGGACACCGAAGTGCAGCACGCGGCCGTACGGGTCGGCCTTCCACATGCCGGTGGAGATCGACTCCGGGCCGAACGACTTGGCGCCCTTGATGGTCGTCAGGTTCGACTCGGCGAGGTCGGCGGAACCGCCCCACAGCTCGGGCAGCGCACCCGCGAGCGCGTTGATGACCTCACCGGAGGCCTTGCGGGTCGGGACGCCCTTGGCGTCGACCGGGTACACCGGCAGCGCGTCGGCCCAGCCCTCGGGCAGCTGACGGGCGACGAGGCGGTCCAGCAGCTTCTTGTTCTCCGGGTTGGCCGCGGCCCACTCGTCGAACGAGGACTGCCACTGCGCCTTGGCGTGCTCGCCGCGCTTCACGACCTCGCGGGCGTGCGCGAGGACCTCGTCGGCGACCTCGAAGGTCTGCTCCGGGTCGAAGCCGAGGATCTCCTTGGTGGCCTTGACCTCGTCGACGCCCAGCGCGGCACCGTGCGCGGCACCGGTGTTCTGCTTGTTCGGCGCCGGGTAGCCGATGATCGTGCGCAGCAGGATGAACGACGGCTTGTCGGTGACGGCCTTGGCGTTCTCGACCGCCTCGAGGATGCCCTTGACGTTCTCACCGGACTCGACGACCTGGACGTGCCAGCCGTACGCCTCGTAGCGCTTCGCGGTGTCCTCGGACAGCGCGATCGTGGTGTCGTCCTCGATCGAGATCTTGTTGTCGTCGTAGAAGACGACGAGGTTGCCGAGCTGCTGCGTGCCGGCCAGCGACGACGCCTCGGAGGTGACGCCCTCCTCGATGTCACCGTCGGAGGCGATCACGTAGATGTTGTGGTCGAACGGGCTCTGGCCCTGGCGTGCGTCCGGATCGAACAGGCCGCGCTCGCGGCGGGCGGCCATCGCCATGCCGACCGCGGAGGCGAGACCGGAGCCCAGCGGGCCGGTGGTGATCTCGACGCCCCTGGTGTGGCCGTGCTCCGGGTGACCCGGCGTCTTCGAACCCCACTTGCGCAGCGACTTGAGGTCGTCCAGCTCCAGCCCGTAACCGGACAGGAAGAGCTGGATGTACAGCGTCAGGCTGGAGTGGCCCGCGGACAGCACGAACCGGTCGCGGCCGATCCAGTCCGGGTCGGCGGGGTCGTGCCGCAGCACGCGCTGGAACAGCGTGTACGCGAGCGGCGCGAGGCTCATCGCGGTGCCGGGATGGCCGTTGCCGACGTTCTGCACGGCGTCCGCCGCGAGCACACGCGCGGTGTCCACGGCGCGCTTGTCGAGCTCGGTCCAGTCGTCAGGCAGATCGGCCTTGGTGAGCCGGGTGATGTCGTCGGTGACGGTCACGGACTTACAGCTCCACTCTTGTCGCTAGGGCGGGCAGGCTTGATCGATCCCGAACGGCCTGACCCGCGTCTCTCCCTCGTCCACCGGCCAGCCTAGTCCCGAGAGATTCAGATGTTGCTCTGAAAGGTCTCAGGTGGGTGTGTGCCGAGGCACACCAGCACCCGAACGGGCTGTGAATTCTTTGCGCGGTTACCATCAGTCGCTGGATTTCACACCTGTCTCAACACGAGGAGCGTTCCCGCGATGAGTGCCGACAGTCTCGTTGCTGAGGCCGCTCCCAGATCGCCCCGCCAGGTCGTGAGTGCCTACGTGGCGCTGACCAAGCCGCGGGTCATCGAGCTCCTGCTGATCACCACGATCCCCGCGATGCTGCTCGCCCAGCACGGCCTGCCGCCGCTGTGGCTGATCGCCTGCACCCTCACCGGTGGCACCCTCGCCGCGGGGTCGGCAAATGCCCTCAACTGCTTCGTCGACGCCGACATCGACTCGGTGATGAAGCGGACGGCCGCCCGCCCGCTCGCGCACAACGCCATCCCACCGCGCAACGCCCTGATCTTCGGCATCGTGCTCGGCGTCTTCTCGTTCGCGTTCCTCTGGATGTTCGTGAACCTGATCTCCGCCGTGTTCGCCGTGGCGACGATCTTGTTCTACATCTTCGTCTACACGCTGGTCCTCAAGCGCCGGACCTCCCAGAACATCATCTGGGGCGGCATGGCGGGCTGCATGCCGGTGATCATCGGCTGGAGCGCGGTGACGGGCACGGTGGAGTGGCCGGCCCTGGTCATGTTCGGCGTCATCTTCTTCTGGACTCCGCCACACACCTGGGCCCTCGCGATGAAGTTCAAGGAGGACTACGCCAGGGCAGGCGTGCCGATGCTGCCCGTGGTGGCCACAGCTGCGCAGGTGACGCGGCAGATCGTCATCTACAGCTGGATCACGGTCGTCTGCACGCTCGCGCTCGCTCCCGTCACCTCGTGGATCTACGTGGCGGTGGCGGCCCTGTCGGGGCTGTGGTTCGCCGTCTTCGCGCACAAGTTGCACAACGTCGTGCGCCGCGGCGGGTCCACGAACACCATGAAGTTCTTCCACATGTCGAACCTCTACCTGATGCTCGTGTTCTGCGGTCTCGCCGTGGACGCCGTGGTCGGGTTGCCGGTGCTTGGCTGGCCGTTCTAGCTGCACCTCCAGGCGTACGGCTGTGGCGCCCGTTGAGTTCACCGTCACAGGTGGTGAAGGCTCACCGCTCGACCACGTCGCGGTCGTGACGCCGTCGTCCTCGCTCGTCGTGATCACCGATCCCGGCGGCTGGGCGCAGGTCAGCCAGGCGGCGCCGGTCGGATCGGCCGTGGTGCCGACGCGGGTGCGGCCGCTGCGGTTCGCCGTTCTCGATCTTCGTCACTTCCCGTCCCCGTCCGGCCTGCCGTCGATCGCGGACGTACCAGGCGACCTGGTGGCGGTGCACGACACCCGCTCCTGGGACTCCTCACCGGTGATCGGGTCGTTGCGCGGGCTCGGTCGACCGGTCGTGCTGTTCACCGCCGCGCACACGTGGGTCTCCGGGCTGGACCCGTCGACGGTGCTGCTGGGCTGGAGCGCGCCGCACGTCGTGATCGGGGTGCCGCGCGGCCGGGGCGAGGGACGGGTCGAGGACGTCGTCTGGCAGTTCCAGGAACTGGAACGCCGCCACGTGGTCACCTACACCGCGCTGCCCTCGCCGCCGGTGGTCGAAGATCGCCCGGTGACGGTCGTGGTCGCGCTGCCGGGTGCGACCGAGGGCATCGCCGGGGCGTTGCGGCCGGGGGCCGAGTACGAGGTGTGGGTGCGCGTCGGGACGCATCCGGCGCCGCTGCCCGGTGATCTGGAGTTGCGGGCCGTGCTCTGCCTGAACGGGCGCGCGGTGCAGTCCGAGTCGTTCGTGCTGCCGGCGGACGGCGCGAGCCCGTGGGTGAGCTTCCCCGTCACGACCCCGTACGCGTCGGTGCCGTGGAGCGGTGAGCTGGTCATCTACCGCGGTGCGGTGCCGGTGCACGTGCAGCAGGTGGTGTTGCCGGTCGGCGGAGGTGAGTCCAGGACACGGTTGCGGTTCAGGCTTTCCCGGACGTTCGCCGATCTCGTGCCGCTGTCGTCGCGGACGGGTTCGGTCCTGGTGCTCGGTGAGCGGGCGCTCGTGGCGTCCGGCCGTGAACCGCACTGGGTGAGCCTGGACGCGGTTGCAGGCCTGCCGCCGGTGTCCGGTCTGGATCCCTGGTACGGCAAGGGTTTCCCGGCGTTCTGCGAGGACCTCGCCGCCTTCGCCGTGCGGGGCGCCGCGCTGCACGGGCGGTTGTTCGTCGAAGGCGTGATGATCCCGCGCGGTGGGGTGATCACGGTGGTGGGCTCGACGCGCGTGCCGTGGGCGCACGTCTACGACCTGCCGTTCGTCGAAGGGCCGTACCGGCTGTGCGCGTCCGTGTCGCGGTTCGGGCCGTTCGGTGCCGGAGGAGAGGTGCCGTCGCGGTGCCCTGAGCCCGACCACAGCGGGAACGTGTTGTGCCCCTTCGGTTTCTGGGGGTTCTCGAGCGTCCTGGAACAGCCGGAGGGTCCGCTGGCCTGGCAGGTCTCGGCGGCGGAGCGCCAGGTCGAGGTGACGCTGGCCGTCGACCCCGGCCTGGACCGGGTGCTCACCCAGCGGCACGTGGCCGAGCTGCTGTCGTTCCTGCCGCCGGAGTCGATCTCTTCGGCCTACGTGAGCCCGTCGGAGCTGTCGCGCGCGTTGGAGGACGAGCGCTCGGACGTCGTGCACCTGGTCTACGACGAAGGTGTCCTCGAAGCGGTGGAGGTCGAGTGGCCCCACCGGCCGCTGGTCGTCACGACCTCACCGGCCGCGAATCTGGTGGGCGAATTCGTGAACCGCGCGGGCGCCGCCGGCGTCCTATGCCCGGAGGTGGTCGTCGACCAGGGCATGACGGGGTGGGTCAGCGGCATGCTGCTCGCCCGGCTCGCGGGTGGAATGCCCGCGGGAGAGGCGTTGCGGCGCACGCGCTGGGAGATGATGAGTCGCGGCAACGTGCTGGGCCTCGCCTACGCCCTGCACGCGAACGCGGACCTCCGTCTTCGATGACCTCGTCGCAGCGAGGAGGGCGACATGACGGCTCTGGCGGTCGTGCTGGTCGCGATCGGTGGCGCGTTGACCGTCCTGGCGCCGGTGTGGGCGCTGCTGACCTGGAGCGACCGCCGGGAGCGCCGCAGGGTCGCCCGGTTGTCCGTCTCCCGGTGCGCCGACGTGACCACGCCGGGGCGGCGGTTGTGCGCGGTGGAGGGCCGCAGCGAGCCCGCCGCCGGGACACCGCTGGTCGCACCGCTGACCGGTGAGCCGTGTGCGTGGTTCTTCACCGAGGTGCTGGAGTGCACCACCGGCGACGGCCCGTCCACGACGCTGGTCTGGCAAGCCGGTGGCGACATGCCGTTCGGGGTGCGCGACGCGACCGGATCGGTGCTCGTCGACGGGAGCCTCGTGCATCCCCACCGCAGCTCGGGCCGCAGCTTTCACGGTCCGCCGGTGCGGCGCGTGGTGGACGAGGACGTGCGTTCCGCGCGGGACAGCACCCACCTGCAGGGCCTGATCGCCCGCGGGGTGCTGAGCGAGAAGTCGTTCGAACGCAGGTGGTACTCCAGCACGCTCGGATGGACGGTGGAGGAGTACGTGCTGCCGATCGGTGAGGCACTGCACGTGCAGGGCAGGGTCGAGCTGAGGGGTGGTCGCCCGGTGCTCGGTGGCAGGCAGGGCGTTCGCCTCGTCACCGGTCGCACGTACGAGCAGCTGACCGAGGACATCGAGGAGGGCGTGCGGACCGGCTCGGGATGTCTGCTGATCTGCGCCGTCGCTGGACCTCTCCTGCTGCTCGCGGGTTTTCTGCTGGTCAGAACGCTCGGCTGAGGCTGTCAAGAAGAACAAGACTGCACTTTCCGCGAGATCACGGGCACTCTCGCCGGCGTGTCCGAACTCGCCGTTGAGCAACACCACCTGAACGTTCTCCACGCCCGCCTCGACGCGTTGCGGGAGGAGGCCACCGCCGCGCTCTCCCGAGGACACGCGCCGGACGTGTGGCGGGCGGAGCTGGCACGGCTGCGGGCGGTCGAGGACGGATTGTGCTTCGGCCGCCTGGATTTCACGAGCGGTCGCAGTGTCCACATAGGACGGATTTCACTGTTCGAGGGCGACGAGCCTCTGCTGGTGGACTGGCGCGCGCCCGCGGCCCGGCCGTTCTACACCGCGACCGCCGCCGAGCCGGGCGACGTCGTGCGCCGGCGGCGGATCACCACGCGCGGCCGGACCGTCGTCGCGCTGGACGACGAGCTGCTCGATCCCGACGCACCCCGCGACGGGCTCGTCGGGGAGGCCGCGCTCCTCGCCGCCGTGACGGCCGAACGCACCGGACGCATGCGCGACATCGTCTCCACGTTGCAGACCGAGCAGGACCGGATCATCCGGGACGACGCTCGCGGTGTGCTGGTCGTGCAGGGCGGACCGGGCACCGGCAAGACGGCCGTCGCGCTGCACCGGGTCGCCTACCTGCTCTACACGCACGAACACCTGCGGGCTCGCGGTGTGCTCGTCATCGGACCGAGCGACGTGTTCCTGGGCTACATCGGCCAGGTGCTGCCGGGGCTCGGCGAGAACCGGGTGGTGACGGCGACCGTGCCAGGACTGCGGCCTGTCGCCGTCACCGAGGTGGATCCGGCCGCGGAGGCCGAGCGCAAGGGCAGCGCGGACATGGCGTCCCTGCTGGCGAAGCGGGTGCGGGCCGCGGTCCGGGTGCCGGACGAACCGGTGGACGTCGAGTTCGAACAGCAGGTGCTGCGCTTGGACGCGTCGGCGGTGCGGCGAGCCGTGCGGACGGCCAGGGAGACCGGGATGCCGCACAACCAGGCACGGCTGGTGTTCCAGCGGGAAGTCGTCAGCGCGCTGGCGGGGGAGCTGGTCGACCAGCTGGAGTCCGTCGTGTTCGCCGAGACCGGCGAGACACTCGACGGCGGCAGCGCGGACGGCCGGCTCGGCGAGGCCGAACTGCGTGCGCTGGCAGCCGCGGGCGTGGTGCTCGGCGCGGACGACGACGGCCCGCGCGACCTGCTGGACGACGTCGACCGGGAAGCGTTGCGGACGGCGTTGCTCGGTGACGCCGGTGTCGGGGAGGTGCTCGACGAACTGTGGCCGCCGCTGACCCCGGCGGACGTGGTGCGGGGTCCGTGGAGCGCCGCGGACGTGCCGTTGCTGGACGAGGCCGCCGCGCTCGTCGGCGAGAGCGTGCCGGTGTTCGGGCACGTCGTGGTCGACGAGGCGCAGGAGCTGTCCGAGATGGCCTGGCGGATGCTGGTGCGCCGCTGCCCGTCGGGGTCGATGACCGTCGTGGGGGACCTGGCGCAGACCGGGAGCGCGGCGGGCGCGACGTCGTGGGAGCGGGTGCCGGGACCGCGCCGGCTCGCGCAGCTGACCGTCAACTACCGCACCCCGGCGGAGATCATGACGGTCGCGGCGGAGTTGCTCGCGCGGCACCACCCGGCACTGCGGCCACCGCGGTCGGTCCGGGAGAGCGGTGAGCTGCCGTGGCGTCTTCAGGCCGCGGACGTGCCGGGCGCGCTCGCCGCGGTGATCGACGAGCACACCGACGGTCAGCTGGCGATCATCACGCTCGATGCCGGCGGACTGGCGGACGCGCTGTCGTTGCCGGTGCCGCCGGACCTCACCGGCAAGGTCGTGCTGCTGACGCCGGACGAGGCGAAGGGCCTGGAGTTCGACGTGGTCGTCATCGCCGACCCCGCGGCCGTGCTCGCGGCCGGGCCCAACGACCTCTACGTGGCCATGACGCGGGCCACCCGGACGTTGGGCGTGGTGCACCCCGGGCCGGTGCCGCCCGAGCTCAGCTCGCTGGTGGTGCGGTGAGGCTCAGGACGCCACCTTGGTCAGCAGCTCCTCGACGCACGGGTCGTCGAGCGACTCCACGATGTGCTGCCACAGCAACAGGTTCGTCTCTGCCCACTTGGAATACGTCGCGGCGGCCTCCGCGTCGTAGAAGTAGTAGCCCTCGTCGGCCTTGGACACCTGCTCGCCCACGATCTTGTACGCGAGCTCCTTGAGCGTGATCCCGTTCTCCTGCAAGTACTTGTGCGCGAGCACGACCGGCGTGACGGGCAGCGCCTTGAACAGCGTGTCCGCGTCCGACAACGCCTGCGCCTCCAGCGAGATGTCCCTGTGGCGGGTGCGCATCTCGGCCTCGACGACGATCTTCTCGATCCACTCGATGTCGCCGAGACACACGCCGGAGACGAAGAGGATCTTGCGGCGCAACGCCTCGCCGTCGGTCGGCAGCGAGTTGCGGCGGACCATGTAGTTCAGGTCGTGCACCAGCGCGGCGACCTCGACGACGTCTCGCGCGGCGCCGTTGCGTCCGGCGAAGTGCACGGACTTGTCGCGGACGAAGCTCACGTGGTGCCAGCCGTGGAACTGCAGCTTCGCGGCCAGGTCCTCGCACAGCCGCCTCACGCGCTGCTCCACGTCCGCGATGACAGACCTCGGAATCGTTGTGCGCGTACGCATCATCAGCCCTCCCACCGGGTGGGCTGATGGTAGGCGTGTCACAGGCCCCCGCGCGGGGCTTCACAGGTGGTTCGTCAGATCCTCCAAGCGGTCCTCGACCGGCACGTGCCGGTGGCTGATCCCGGTGTCCGGGTCGTAGCTGAGGCTCCACGGCGTGACGGCGCGCGACTTGACCAGGAACGTCATGGTCCCATCCGCCGCGCGCGGGATGCGGTGGAACTCGTGCGCGAGCAACGTGCCGGTGGTGCCCTCGGCGCACTGGGTGCGGTCCGTGAGCTCCGTGGCGACGACCGTGCGGCCGCCGACACCGAGCCGGACTGCGAAACGTTCGTGCAGGTAGGCGCCACTCAGGATGGTGGTGCAGAAGTGGTAGCGGTGGTTGTGGACCGAGTCCGCGTACCCGGTCCGCCAGTCCGACAGCGGCTTGTACTCGTGCAGCCAGAACGTGAACGGTTCGTCCCGTTCGTCCCGCAGGCACCACGCGAAGTGCGTCGTCGTCTCCCGTGAATGCGCGATCACCCAGGTCGCCTGCTGCGGGGTGAGGCCGTCGATGTGCTCGCGCAGCTCCTTGCGCAGCTGCGGACGGGTCGCCCACTCGCGGAACCACGCGCCGACGTCGGTCCAGTGATCGACGACAGGGAATTCGGCGCGCTTCACCCGGGCGGCGAGCTCCTCGAGCGCGGACAACCCGGTGAACTCGGCTAGCAAGATCGATCAGCTCCTCAACTGAGCGGATGCGGAGAATTCGCGACGGAATGCGTGGAACTTCTCTTCGAGTTCCGCGAACCCGTCTTTGGTGAGTGTTTCGCCGGTGATCTTCTCGAACAACGCCAGGAAGTCGGTTCTCGTGGTTCCCGGCGTGATGACGAAGTGATAGCCGGCCTTGGAATTGCTGATCCGCAGGAACTCCGCGCGTTCCATCGCGTACAGGAAGGAGCTCTCGGTGAACCTGAGAGTCCGCGGATACGGCCTCGGGACTCCGGCGGTGTTGCTGTAGAGCGTGATCCAGGCGCAGTCGTCGAACAGTTCGAGCCGGTCCTGCGGCGGGTCCGAAACGATCGTGACGTCGATCCTGCTGCACCGGCTGCGCGCCACGAACAGCCCGACGAGCCCGATGCCGATCTGTTCCTTGAGCTGCGCGGCGATCTCGTCGTAGTCGCCGTCCGCGCCCGCGTTGCGCAGGAGGTACCGCGCGCGCCCGCTGATCGCGTTGTCGTCGCGCGGGTCCGCCAGCACGGCCCTGAGCTCGCATTCCGTCTGCGACAACAGGACCCTGCCCGCCGCGTACCGCCCGGCGAACCCGCGGAAGCAGTACAGCCGCGTCCGCTCCAGGTCCTGCATCATCAGCTGGTTGAAGACGGGAGACGGCTTGGCCGTCGGCTCGAACACGTGGCTGGGGAAGAACTCCCTGTCCAGCAGCCGGTACTCCTCGCTGAGCTCCTTGAGCGCCCGGCGGCTCTCCTCGACGACCGGCGCCAGAAGTGCCTTCTGCGCCGCTTTCGACGTGACGAGCGTCTGCGTGAAGCTCACGACCGCCGATATGAGCGTGCCGGTGCCCAGTGCGGTGAGGAAGTTTCTAGGTGCCCCGGAATCCATTTGACTGGAAATGGCCAGACACGTTCCCGACGTGACGACGAGTATGAGGAGGAGCAACCCGGTCCGAGTCCAGAACAACTCCGAGATCAGGTTGCTGCGGATGCCTCCGGCCTCCGCGGACACGTGTCCCACCTCCTGGGTCACCTCAACGGCCGCTACCCGAACGGACGAATGCAGTCGGTGTCCGATCAAGTGCGCGGAGTTACTGTACGCGTCGGTCAAAAGATAAGGAAGCTGCTATTCGTGCGACATTTAGTCCCGGAATAACCGCCCTTGAGCGCAGTCGTCGGCCCGTACTCGTGCGCTTCGGTGACACCCCGTCGCTGATCGCTGGAGAACGAGTCGGATGAGGGTGACCCGGCCCCTCGGAGCACCCACGCTGCGTAGGCCCGGCCCACGCAGCCCGGCCTGCTACACCCGGCTCACAACCATCCGAATACGCTCACCGACCATGCGTAATGTCCTGCTCATCGCGTCCCTGGCGCTCGTCGCGGCCGCCGGCCTGTCCGGCTGCGGCAGCTCGGCCCAGCCCTCCGCGGGCGCGCCGTCGGCCCCCTGCAAGGCCGACGACTTCAAGGTCACCGGTGCCTTCGGTGCGGCGCCCAAGGTCGAGATCCCGGCCTGCAAGCCCACCGACGAGCTCATCATCAAGGACCTGGTGCAGGGCACCGGCGCCGAGGTGAAGGCGGGCACGACGGCCTCGGTCAACTACCAGCTCACGACGTTCTCCGACAAGAAGGTGCTGGACAGCTCCTTCGAGCGCGGGCAGCCGTTCGACGTGGAGAACGTCGGCCAGGCGCCGGTCATCGACGGCTGGAACGAGGGCATCGTCGGGCTCAAGGAGAAGGGCCGGCGCCTGCTGGTCGTCCCGCCGGCCAAGGGCTACGGCAAGGGCGGGCAGGGCATCAAGCCGAACGAGACCCTCGTGTTCGTGATCGACGGCGTGAAGGTCACCCCCGCCGCGTAGACGTGCGACGGTTCGGGGGTCCGCAGGGCGCACCCCCGAACCACCGGCGCTAGTCCGGCACGATCTCCAGCTCGCTGTGGAACCCGCCGTCGGAGCGGCCGCACGGTCCGCAGAACATCGAGTAGTGGAACTGGAAGTTGAGGTTCGCGGTGCCCGGCCTGCCGCCGACCTGCACCCTGAACGTGCAGTTGCCCCACAGGTCGTACTTGATGTTCTTCACCAGGTTGCCCTGGACCGTGGAGTGCCAGTGGTAGTCCACCGGAATGTTCGGGTGCGAGTCGCTGTACGAAAGCTGGTTGTGGCCGGCCGTGCAGTTCATGGTGCTGGTGGCGATGGCCTGCACCGCCGCGGAGATTCGGAATGACCACGGCATCGGCACCGCACAACCCGCGTGCATGTTCGCCTGTGCGGTGAAGTGACCGTTGTTGTCGGTGGCCTCGAAGTACTCCGCGCTTTGCGTGAACGTGTGGTAGTGGTCCGCGCTCGCGGTTCCGGCCAGCAGCGTGATGGCGGCCAGCGCACTCGAAGCGATCGCGATCAGTTCACGGCTGAGTTTCCTCACTGTTCAGGTTCCCCTCCGACGATCTCACCCTGATGGCTCGCCAGCGGTATCCGTCCTGGTCAGCGCGCTCCGCCGTGAACTCGACGGCCTCGCCTTCCCGGAGGCTCCGATAGCCTCCGGTGGACGTGTTCCGATCGCCCGGGTCAATGCTCGAAAAATGAACCCAGACCGGACCGTCGAATTCCGGTGAAACGATTGCCCCCCAGCCTTCGTCCGCATGCCACTGAAGCACTCGGCCGCGGCTCGGCTGTTCCCCACTCGCCGTCATGCGGGCCGTTCTATGCTTCCGCCGGCTTCCCCGTGAACGAAGCTAACGGGCGGATGAGGGCAGTTCAACGAAAACGGGCGCGGCATCACTCGAACGTGGCACGTCCACGAAGGAATCGAGAAAGTTCTTCGCGTGACCGGAAATGCGAAACGGCCCTCCGGCGGTCGGAGGGCCGTTCCGGCGTGAAGTCACGGCAGGAGCAGCAGCTTCCCGGTCGTCTTGCGCGACTGCAGGTCCGTGTGCGCCTGCGCCGCCTCCTCCAGCTTGTACCGGCCGCCGATCCGCAGTGACAGCGTCCCGTCGGCGATCGCGGCGAACAGATCAGAGGCGCGCCACTCGAACTCGGCGCGGTCGAGCAGGTAGGCGCCGGTCGAGGGCCGCGTGAGGTACACCGACCCCGCCTGGTTCAGCCGCTGCGGGTCCACCGGCGGCACCGGCCCGGACGACGCCCCGAACAGCGCCAGCATGCCGCGCGGCTTCAACGACGCGAGCGACTGGTCGAACGTGTCCTTCCCGACCCCGTCGTAGACGACGTCGACCTTGTCGATCTGCGACGCGAAGTCGCCGTACCGCAGCACCTCGTCGGCCCCGGCCTCGCGGGCCAGCGCCTCCTTCTCGTCGGTCGACACGGTCCCGATCACGTGGGCGCCGCGCGACTTCGCCCACTGCGTCAGCAGCAACCCGACACCACCGGCCGCCGCGTGCACCAGCACCCGGTCGCCCTCCTTGACCGCGTAGGTCGAGAAGACGAGGTAGTGCGCGGTGATGCCCTGCAACAGCGCGGCCGCCGCCCGTTCGACGTCGAGCTCGTCCGGCACCTTCACCGCGGCCGACGCCGGCACGACTACCTCGGACGCGTAGCTGCCCAGCACGGACATCCACGCCACCCGGTCGCCGACGGCGAAGTCGGGGGAGTTCGACACGACGACCTCGCCCGCGCCCTCCAGTCCCAAAGCGGTGGGCAGCGGCACCTGGTACTGGCCGCTGCGCTGGTAGGTGTCGATGTAGTTGACGCCCGCCGCGCCCACCCGCACCAGCAGCTCGCCGTCACCGGGCACGGGCGACGGCACGTCCGTGAACTCCAGCACCTCGGGGCCGCCGGCCGAACGCACCACCACTGCCTTGGGCATCTGTCCTCCTTGATCGACTCACCCGGCTCAACCCCGGCCGTGACGACGTTGTTCCCGTTCCCACGACCTGGGAACCACGGTGCCGTCAGTCCTCGCCCAGCGCCACCCGGCGCGCGAGCCCGAGCGGCAGCGCGCCGGATCCCGCGATCCGGTCGTGGAAGTCGCGCAACGACCCCAGCCCCGCGGCGAGGTAGTCGTCCCGGATCAGGTCGATCTCCAGCGCGCCGGTCAGGTACGACGGCGCCTGCGTCGGCCACGCGCAGTACCTCTTCACCTCGCCCGCCGCCGTGCCCGGTGTCAGTGCCGTGCGCGCCACCATGAACGCCTCGGCCTCGTCCGGCGTCATGTCCCCGCAGTGCAGCGCGGTGTCGACGACCATCCGCGCCGCGCGGAACAGCCGCGCCTCGACGTGGCCCATCAACGCCCCTCGCGTCGTGTAGTAGCCGACCGAGCGCAGCAGTTTCTCCGAGTACAGCGCCCAGCCCTCGGAGAAGTACGGCGTGCGGAACACCTTCCGCAGCGGGTGCGCCGGGCCCTGCGCCGCGACCCAGGCGGAGTGCCAGTGGTGGCCGGGGTAGGCCTCGTGCACCGAGATCGTCGGCAGCTGCGAGCGCGCGTTGGTGCGCAGCCGTTGCGTGATCTGCTCGTCCGTCGCGTTGTCCGGCGTGTACGGCACGAAGAAGTAGCCGCCGCGGTTGGAGGTCAGCGGCGGCGGGCCGACGTAGCTCGCGACCGCCATGATCGCCCGCTGGAACGGCGGTGACGGCACCACCTGGCACTCCTCGCCGTCCGGCAGCGTCACGAGCGAGTGCTCGACCAGTGCCGCGCGGGCCCGTGCCGTCTCCGCCTCGTACTCGGCGCGCATCGCCTCCAGCGTCGGCGGGTGGTCGTCCTGCAACGCGCTCATCGCCGTGCGCCAGTCCGCGGAGCCCGCCAGCTCGACCAGCTCCGCCTCCAGCGCGGCGTAGGCGTCCTGCCCGCGCTGGTGCAGCTCCGGTGCGCCGTAGCCGAGCAACTCCTTGTCCTGCAACACCGTCGAGTAGAGCTTCTCGCCCATGCGCCAGTCGCCGGTCGCCCGCAGGAGGAGTTCGTCGAGGAACGCCGCGTACCGGTCGAACGCCTCGGCGGCGGGCACGGCGGCGTCCACCAGCTGAGCGCGCAGCTGGGGTGTGGACACCTGCTGCGGCAGCGAGTCCAGCACGAACGAACGCCCGGTCCGCACCTGGTCGCGCGCCCGCTTCACGACCAGCGGCGACGCGAGCGCCGGTCGAGGTTCGCCTCGGCGGCGGCGAACACCGACGGCACCTCGCGCAGCTTCGCGATCGCGGTGGCGACGAGCTCGTCCTCGGGCAGCAACCGGTGCAGGAACGGACCCAGCAGTCCGAAGAAGACCATCCCGGAGTACTCCTGGGGGTCGCGCCGCCAGCCGGGCCACGCCTCCAGTGCGAGCGATCCGCGCAGCACCGACAGCGCGAGATCGCGGTCGACCGACCTCGGCAACGGCTCCAGCCGCGCCATCCAGGCGCCCTTCTCCCTGGCCCGCTGCTCGAACGCCGCCGAGGAGAAGTCCCCGAACGTCGAGTAGTGCTCCAGCGAGCCGACCTGCGCCGCGTGAGCCGGGTGGTGGTCGAAGTACCACGAGAGGAACGACGTGAGCGTGTCGGTGGTCACCGCACTGAAGCTACCCGCTGGTTTTACAGTGTGGGGGTGTCTGATCAAACCACTCAGAAGCGCATCGCCGAGTTCGTGAAGGCCCACGGCAAGCCGGGTACGGCGGTCAAAGCGGTCGTGGAGCCGATCGGCAGGGCCGGCGCGCGGATCGTGCTGGTCGGTGCGGACGGCGCCATGGGCGACGTGATGGCCGCGGACGTCGAGTCCGCCACCAAGGCCGTCGAAGCCGTCGACAACGTCGAGCAGGCCGAATGGGACCGCGAGACGACCGCCGGCACCAAGATCGGTCCCGCGCACCGCCGCAAGATGGCCTCGATGCAGTCATGAAGGTGGTGCTGGCGTCCTGCGCCGCACTGCCGGAGGGTGACGGCGACGAGGCCGCGCTCATCGCCGCCCTGGTGCGCGACGGCGTCGACGTGACGTGGCAGCCGTGGGGCACCGACGTCTCGGGCGCCGACCTCGTCGTGCTGCGCACCACCTGGGACTACCCCGAGCGCCTCGACGACTTCCTGGCGTGGTGCTCCGCAGTGCCCGCGCTGGCGAACTCCGTGTCGGTGGTCCGCTGGAACACCGACAAGTCCTACCTGGTCGAGCTCGCGGCCCACGGCGTCCCCGTCGTGCCCACGGCCGTCGTCGAACCGGGCTCGTCGCCGGTGTGGCCGGACGGCGAGTTCGTGGTGAAGCCGGCGATCGGCGCGGGCTCGCGCGGGGCAGCCCGGTTCACCTCACCCTCCGCGGCCCAGGCACACCTCGAAGCCCTTGGCGTCAAAGCACTCGTGCAGCCCTACCAGTCCAGTGTGGACGAGCACGGCGAGACGGCACTCGTGTTCTTCGCGGGCGAGTACTCCCACTCGTTCCACAAAGGACCGATGCTGGCCCAGGGCCTGGCCGAGTCGGAGTCGGGCCTGTACGTCGAGGAGAGGCTGCGCGCGATCGAACCGTCCGTGCCGCAGCTCGAGCTCGCCGAGCACGTGCTGGACGTGGCCGCCGAGCTGCTCGCGTTGTCGCGCAAGGACTTCCTCTACGCCCGCGTGGACGTGGTCGAGGGTGCCGAGGGCGAGCCGCTGCTGCTGGAGCTGGAACTGACCGAGCCGTCGCTGGGGTTCAAGCACACCGGCGAGGAGGCCGCGTCGCGGTTGAGCGCCGCGATCAGGTCACGCGTCTAGGCAGGGTGCGTCGCGGGCGATGCCGGCCGGCGGGCCGCGCGGTGGTGGTTCGCCGTGGTCGGGTCACGCGCCCAACTCCGGTGTGCCGCGGGCGATGCCGGCCAGCACGTCCAGTGCGGTGGAGAGCCGGTCGAGAGGCGGGGACGCCAAGGCGAGCCGCACCGCGTTGGGTGCCTTGCCGACCGCGAACGCCGACGCCGGCGTCACCGCGATGCCCTCCCGCGCGGCGGCGGCGACGAACGTGTCGGCGCGCCACGGCGGTGGCAGCTCCCACCAGCAGTGGTAGGCGCGTGGATCGGCGCGCACGTCCAGCTTCGCCGCGACGAGCCGTTGCCGCGCCGTCGCGTCCGCTCTCTTGGCTTGCTGGATGGTGGCCGCGGTGCCGTCGGTGATGTGGTGCACCGCCACGTCGAGAGCGAACCGCGGCGCCGTCCAGCCGCCACCTCGCGCGGCGGCGGCGATCCGGTCGCCGAGCGCCGCTGGCGGGACGACGAAACCGAGCGTCAATCCCGGTGCGATCCGCTTGGACAGGCTGTCGACGACGACCGTGCGGTCCGGGGCGAGCGCGGCCAACGGCGGCTCGTCGCACAGGAACGTGTAGACGCAGTCCTCGATCAGGGGCAGGTCCAGTTCCTCCAGCACCGCGACGACTTCCGCCCGGCGTTCGGCGGGCATCGTGACGCCGAGCGGGTTGTGCAGGGCCGGCTGCAGGTAGACGGCCCGCACCGCCGCCGTCCGCACGGCGTCCGGCACCACCCCGTGGTCGTCCATCTCCAACGGCACCAACGTGATCCCCAGCCGACCGGCGATCGTGCGCACCACCGGATAGGTCAGGGCCTCGACACCGAGCCGCCCGCCGACCGGCACGAGCGCTGCGATGCTCGCCGCCAGTGACTGCTTTCCGTTGCCGGTGAACAGGATCTGTTCTGGTGACGGACGCCATTCGTCGCGTGCCAACAGCTCTGCGGCCGCGGCTCGGGCGGAGGGCGTGCCGGTCACCCCGCTCGGTCGCAACGCGTCCGCCAGGACGTCGGGCCGCAGGATCGTGCTCAGGCCGGCCGACAGCAGTGCCGCCTGCTCCGGCAACACCGGGAAGTTCAGCTGGAGGTCCACCGGCGCGCTACCGGGATCGGCGAGGGCGGGTTCCGCCGCGCGTGCCCGGACGAACGTGCCCCGGCCGACCTCGCCGGTGATCAGCCCGCGCCGCGCCAGCTCGCCGTACACCCGTGCCGCCGTGGAGTTCGCGATCCGGTGGCGCCTGGCGAACGCGCGTTGT
Organism: Lentzea aerocolonigenes; assembly: GCF_000974445.1. GTDB lineage: Bacteria > Actinomycetota > Actinomycetes > Mycobacteriales > Pseudonocardiaceae > Lentzea > Lentzea aerocolonigenes. The sequence continues at coordinate 45,746 of NZ_BBOJ01000027.1, read as the reverse complement.
GGCGGCAGTCGCTCGCCTGGCCGCAGCCGCCCGCGAGCGATGTCCGCGGCGATGGCGTCCGCGATCCGCCGGAAGTCGTCCACAGGCGCCCCAATTGCACCGAGAGCAATGTTTTGATTGTACCGAGCGAAGGTCCTGGTTACGGTCGGGATCATGACCACCGCGACCGTCAACGGCATCACCATCGGCTACGACGACGAGGGCGGCGGCGATCCGTTGGTCCTGGTCCACGGCCACCCGTTCGACCGCTCGATGTGGCGCCCGCAGGTCGAGCACTTCGCAGCGACCCACCGGGTGATCGCCGCCGACCTGCGCGGCTACGGCGAGAGCACGGTCGTCCCCGGCACCACGCCGCTGGACGTCTTCGCGACCGACATCGCCGCGCTGCTCACCCACCTCGGGATCGACCGGTTCGTGCTCGGCGGCCTGTCGATGGGCGGCCAGATCGTCATGGAATGCGCCCGCCGGTTCCCCGAGCGCATCAAGGGCCTGATCTTCGCCGACACGTTCGCCCAACCCGAAACGGAGGAGGGGCGCCGGAACCGCAACGCGATGGCGGACCGGCTGCTGCACGAGGGCATGTCCGGCTACGCGACCGAAGTGCTGTGGAAGATGGTGGCGCCGCACAACACCGCCGCCGGCGAGCACGTGTCGAAGATGATGCACAACGCACCGCCGGAGGGCGCGGCGGCAGCGCTCAGGGGCCGCGCCGAAAGGCCCGACTACACCGGAACCCTCGAAGCCGTCACCGTGCCGACCCTGATCGTGGTCGGCAGTGATGACGAGTACACGCCCGTGAAGGACGCCGAGTACCTGCGCGACAGGGTTCCAGGTTCGACGCTGGTCGTGGTCGACGGCGCCGCGCACATGCCGAACCTGGAACGCCCCGAGGTGTTCAACGAAGCGGTGGCGGGACTTCTAGCGCAGACCTGACCCGATGCCGGTCAGCCCGCGGACCTCCATCTCCGCCTGCTTCGCGGGGTCGGCGGGCTCCTTGCTGAGGATCGTGCCCAGGAACCCGGCCAGGAACGACAGCGGGATCGCCACGATGCCGGGGTTCGAGAGCGGGAAGAACGCGAAGTCGGCGTCCGGGAACACCGACGACTTCGAGCCGGAGATGGCGGGGGAGAAGGCGATGAGCAGCACGCACGAGGTGAGGCCGCCGTACATGCTCCACAACGTGCCGCGCGTGTTGAACCGCTTCCAGAACATGGAGTACAGCAGCGTCGGCAGGTTCGCGGAAGCCGCCAGCGCGAAGGCCAGAGCGACCAGGAAGGCAACGTTCTGACCGTTGGCCGCGATCCCGCCGGCGATCGCGAGCACGCCGACGCACACCGCGGTGATGCGAGCGACGCGCACCTCGTCGCGCGGGTCCGCCTCACCGTGCTTGATGACGTTCGCGTACACGTCGTGCGCGAACGAGGCGGAAGCGGTCAGCGTCAGGCCTGCGACCACGGCGAGGATCGTGGCGAACGCCACCGCGCACACGATGCCGAGCAGCACCGTGCCACCGACCTGGAACGCCAGCAGCGGCGCCGCGGAGTTCTCGCCACCGGGAGCACCGGTGATCTTGTCCGTGCCGACCAGGGCCATCGCGCCGAAGCCGATGACCAGGGTGCACGAGTAGAAGATCGCCACCATCCACGTCGCCCACACGACCGACCTGCGTGCCTCACGCGCGTTCGGCACCGTGTAGAAGCGCATCAGGACGTGGGGGAGAGACGCGGTGCCGAGGAGCAGCGCGAGCGCCAGCGAAATGAAGTCGATCTTCGACAGGCCCGATGCGCCGTACTTCACACCAGGAGAGAGAACGGCCTCGCCCAGCGGCGACTTCTGGGTCGCGCGGTCGAGCATGGCGGAGAAGTCGAAACCGAACTTGCCGATCAGGAAGATCGTCATCAGTGACACGCAGAGGATCAGCATGACGGCCTTGATGATCTGCACCCACGTCGTGCCCTTCATGCCGCCGACCAGCACGTACAGCACCATGACGATGCCCACGACCGCGATGATGATCGCCTGGCCGACCTTGCTGTGCACGTCCAGCAGCAGCGCCATCAGGCCGCCGGCGCCCGCCATCTGGGCGATCATGTAGAAGATCGAGATCACCAGCGTCGCGTTCGCCGCCGCCGCGCGCACCGGGCGCTGGCGCATGCGGAACGCCATCACGTCACCCATCGTGAAGCGGCCGGTGTTGCGCAGCCGTTCCGAGATGAGCATCAGGCCGATCAGCCAGGCGACTACCCACCCGATCGAGTACATGAAGCCGTCGTAGCCGTTCACGGCGATCGCGCCGGAGATGCCCAGGAACGACGCGGCGGAGAGGAAGTCACCGGAGAGCGCGATGCCGTTCTGAGTACCCGTGAAGCTGCTGCCCGCCGCGTAGTAGTCCGACGCACTCACGTTCCGCGTCGACGCCCGATAGACGATGTAGAGCGTCAGCAGAACGAAGATGCCGAAGACCGACAGGTTGATTGCGGTGTTCGCCCCGGTCACGCGAGCTCCTCATCGGTTTCGGCCAGCGCGCGCACCTTCTCGACCTGCGGGTCGAGCCTCCTCTTGGAGTAACGGGCGTACGCCATTGTGATCACGATCGTCGTGACGATCTGGAGAAATCCCATCGTCAGGCCCACGTTCACTGTTCCGAACAGAGGAGTGCGCATGAAGTCCGCGGCGTAGGCCGAAAGCAATACGAAGGTGACGTACCAGGTGAGGAACAGCAGCGTTGCGGGGAGAATAAATCGCGTCACCCGGCGCTTCAGCGCGAGAAATTCCTCATTCGTTTGGATGGCACCGAAGTCCGGCTCACCGTCACCATCTATGAGCAATGAGTGATGAGGTTCTGCAAAGGTGGCGAAACCGGGGGTGGCCGGGCGTGACACGGAGGGCAGCGCCTTCGTCATCAACCGCTCGCATTCGTTACGGGGAGTGCCCGGCGAGGCTTCGCGCACAGGGCGCGTCCGATCCGGGGGTGGGAGGCGCAAGCGTAACCACGCGTGGCGACGAGTCAATCCCCTGAGCTGTGACGACCACCCCAAGGGGTGGGCTGTCACGGTGGGTGATCAGTCGTGCACGCCCGAGGTCGTTGTCGCGTCACGCTCTCTGGCCTACTATCCGCTAACACCCGATACGGCCGATCTGGATATCGAGCTGCGGGTGACTCAAGTCGCGGGGATTCACCAGGCCAGGAGGTAGCCGATAGTGGGGCACTTCGAGCGCGCCTTGGGGATCATTTCGTGAATGTCGAGTGGAGAAAGATCAGCGACTGGCGCAACTGGCGCCTCCCGGTCAAGCTCGGTGTGGTGCTCCTGGTGCCCGTCGCGGTGGCCGTGGGCGCGGGCGCACTGCAGATCTCCGGTTACGTCGACCGGTCGAACAACTACGTGCAGATGCAGGGTCTCGTCCGGCTCCGGTCGGATCTCGCGCCTTTGATCTCCAGCGTCCAGCAGGAACGCACGCTCGCCGCGCAGAGCACGACCAGCGGTTCCGGCGTGGGCGCCTACCAGAACCAGATCAGCGCCACCGACAACGCCGCGGCGACCGTGCGCCGCCGCGTCGACCGCACCGAGGGCCTGAGCGACGTCGCGCGCAACCGCTTCAACGAGCTCGGCGGCCAGCTGGAGACGTTGAAGAACCTGCGGGAGAAGGTCGCGCAGGGCGGCGACGGCGGCGACCCGTCCGGCGGCACCACCGGCTACACCGCGGTCGTGAAGTCGTTGCTGGACTTCGAACAGGCGCTCATCAGCCAGTTCGGCGACGAGGCCATCGCGGGCACCGCGCTCGCGCTGCACAACATGGTCATCGCGCAGGAGCAGGTCTCGCTGCAGCACGCGGTCGTCCTGGCCGGGATCGGCCGGACCAAGCTGCTCGGCCCCGAGGTCCGCGTGCTGGAACAGTCCGACATCCGGCTCCAGGACCGCCTCAGCGACTTCCAGGCCGTCGGCACGACCGAACAGCGCCGCGCCTACGACCAGACCGTGACCGGTGCCGTCGTCGCGAACCGCACCGCGCTCGTCGAACGCGCGCTCACCCAGCCCGACGGCGTCCCCGCGCCGGCCACGCGCGCCGGGCAGCCCAAGCCGCCGCCCTCGTTCGGCATCGCCGTCGAGGACTGGAACAAGGCGTCCGGCACCACCATCCGGCTGATGGAACAGGTCGTCCGCCAGCTGCAGGACGAGCTCGCGAACTCCGCCGCCGCGCTCCAGGACGACACGTCCAACAAGGCGGGCGCCGCCGCGGTCATCCTGCTCGCGATGCTGCTGATCGCCGGCACGCTCGGCTTCGTCATCGGCCGCTACCTGCTGCGGTCGCTGTCCGAGCTGCGGCACTCCGCGCTCGACGTGGCGCACCACCACCTCCCGGAGGTCGTCGCGGCGATCCGCGCCGACCGCAAGCCGGACACCGAGATCGAACCGGTGCCCGTGCACACCGTCGAGGAGTTCGGCCAGCTGGCGCGCGCGTTCGACGCCGTGCACGAGATGGCGATCCGTTCCGCCGTCGAGCAGTCGTCGCTGCGGTCGGGCATGAAGAACATCTTCGTCAACCTGTCGCGCCGCTCACAGGGGCTCGTCGAACGCCAGCTCAAGCTCATGGAGGAGCTGGAGCGCCACGAGGAGAACCCCGAGCAGCTCGCCAACCTCTTCAAGCTCGACCACCTCGCGACGCGCATGCGCCGCAACAACGAGAACCTCATGGTGCTGTCCGGCACCGACGTCGCGCGCCGGTTCCACCAGCCGGTCCCGCTGGCCGACGTGCTGCGCGCCGCCGCGTCGGAGATCGAGCACTACCAGCGCGTCGTGGTGAAGTCGACCCCGTCGGTGGAGATCGTCGGCTATGCGGCCAGCGACCTCGTCCGCCTCGTCGCGGAGCTGCTGGACAACGCCACCGCGTTCTCCGCGCCCAGCACGCAGGTCATGATCGGCTCGCGGATCGACCAGCAGGGTTCCGTGCTGGTCGAGGTCGCCGGCCAGGGCATCGGCATGGGCCCCGCCGAGCTGACCGAGGCCAACGAACGTCTTTCCTCTGGTACAGAGGATGATGTGCCGGTTTCGCGCCAGATGGGCCTCTTCGTCGTCGGTCGCCTCGCCGGCCGTCACGGCATCACGGTCCGGCTGCGCGCCCCCGGAGAGGGCCGTGAGGGCCTGCGGGCGTTCGTGCTCGTGCCCTCGGAGCTCGTGCGTGCGCAGGAGGAGGCTCCCGCGCCCGCCCAGCCGCGGCACGCCGCGCTGCCGCAGCCGAAGCCCGCTCTCGCCAAGCAACCGCACGTCGTCGTGAAGACCCCGAACCTGGCACCACCGCCCGCGCCCGCACCGGCCATCGAGCACCCTCGAGAGTCGGCAGAGTGGACCTCGTTCCGCGGCGCGGCGATCGACGAGGCACCGCAGCAGCGCAACCCGCGCCCGGAGCCCGTCGCCGCCCCGAAACCCGTGCCTGTTGAGACACCGAACGAGACGACGTCCTCCTGGTTCTCAGGTGGCGCCGTCCAGGACGAACCGGTCAACGGTGACCAATCGTCCCCACCTGCGTCGTCACCGTCCGTAGTGGCGTCGTGGTTCGGCAAGAAGCCCGGCGGAACGGTCTGGGAACAGGCCGGCGACCCCGCCACGGACGCCGGCGAGACCGATGCCGGGTTGCCGAAACGCGCGCCGCGTAAGAATCTGCTCCCCGACCTCGCCGCACGTCCCGAGAACGGCACCCGCCCTGCCGCCGGCCCGAAGCGCGATCCGGAACGAGCACGAGGCTTCCTCGCGAGCTACCAGACAGGCCTGCGCCAGGCCCCGCTGGGAGGCAACGGGAACGGAAACGGCCAGGGGAACGGCCAGCACAACGGGGAGAAGACATGAGCACGCCGCAGTCGCGCCAGGTTGACCAGTTCGGCTGGCTCATCACGAACTTCACCGATCGCGTGCCCGGTGTCGCGCACGCGATCGTGATCTCGGTGGACGGTCTGCTCCTCACGAAGTCGACAGGCCTTCCGCCGGACCGCGCGGAACAGCTCGCCGCCATCGCATCGGGTGTCGCGGCGCTCACGACGAGCGCCTCGCGGTGTTTCGAGGGTGGCGGAGTGTTGCGCACGGTGATCGAGATGGACTACGGGATCATGCTTCTCATGTCCATTCGAGACGGGTCTTGTTTGGCGGTTCTCGCCGCCCCCGACAGCGACGTCGGCCAAGTGGCCTACGAGATGACCGTGGTCGTCGACCAGGTGGGCCAGATCCTCACTCCCGAACTGCGAGCTCAGCTGCACAGCGTGAGGTGATCATGAGTTCGGCCGCTGACGCGCACCGACGACGCAGGCGGGCCCAGCCGCCCGCCGAACAGACGTTCGCCGACCTGATGAACGGGTTTTCCCTGGACTCGGGCCGCAAACGAGCGCGCACGTCCGCCCCGGTGCCAGAGCGGGAAGCAACTCCCGTTGTACCGCAAGAGGTTGGTGTTGCGACCTTCGAGCCCACTGTCCGTGAGCCCGAGGACGCCTCGATCGTTCGTGCATATGCCTGGACGGGAGGGCGCACTCGGTCGAACATCAACCTCGAGATCGAGACACTTGTCTCCGCCAATGATCAGAGTCGGCAGTCTGCAGGTATCTTGCAGGCTGAGCACCAACACGTCGTCGAGTTGTGCCGCTCGCCGCGATCCGTCGCGGAAGTGGCCGCGCTGATGCGGCTCCCGCTCGGAGTCGTCAAGGTGCTGCTCGGCGACATGGCGGAACGAGGTCTGGTGGACGTGCACCAGACCGCTTCCGCAGGCGGTGACACGCCGGACCTCGGGTTGATGGAGAGAGTGCTGAGTGGACTACGTCGGCTCTAGATTTCCCGACTTCGGGCCCCCTGGGCCGCCTGGTCGGGAGCTGACTTCGGCCAAGATCGTCGTCGCAGGTGGCTTCGGCGTCGGCAAGAGCACCTTCATCAGGTCGATCATCGAGAACGATCTGCTGACCATGACCGCGCTCCCACCGGAGCGCGCGGGCCTGGTCACCGAGCTGGTGCGCATCCAGTTCGGCCGGGTGTGGCTCGACCCCGGCCTCGCGCTGCACCTGTTCGTGGCCCCGCAGTGGCAGGACCCGCGCGCCGGCTGGAACGACGTCGTGCGCGGCGCCGTCGGTGCCGTGGTGCTGTTCGACGTGATGCGCCCCGCGGACTCCGTGGACGCGATGAGGTACTTCGAGGACCATCGGATCCCGTACGTGCTGGCGTTGAACAACGTGCACGCGTCTGTCCGGTCGGACGTGAAGGCGATCATCCACGGAATGGGCATCGGCCGCGACGTTCCGGTGGTGAACTGCGATCCGCGCGTGCGGCTCTCCGTGCGGGAGACGCTGATCTCGCTGACGGAACACGCCAAGCTGGACCGGTGGCGCCGCCGGCCGGGGCCCGACGAGACGACGCCGCTCGCGCCTGTCTGCTGACTTGGAGCTCCTCCAAGGGGTAGCTCTTTCCGGTTGTTCGGCCCCGAGCGAGTGGTGCTCGGGGCCGTCGTCCTCCTAGCGTGTGCACCGGTGGTCGTCGTCTCTGTGGCGATGGCGGCCGCACGTGCAACACTGAAACTGTGGGTCGACCGGAGTCAGAGAGCCAGGCAAGGGGTGAGGCAATGACCACTGCGCGGCGTCTGGACGGTTACACCCTGGACGACTGGGAGAGTCTTGACCCCCAAGAAGGCCGTCGCATCGAACTGGTCGACGGGCGGTTCGTGGTGACCCCCGCCCCGGCGTACAAGCATCAGCGGGTGGGCGACAGGCTGGTGCGGATTCTCGACGACGCTGTCTTCTCCGAGGGGATGGAAGCGGTCACTGCCGTTGGCGTCCGGGTCAGCGAGCACTTCGGTTACATCCCGGACGTGGTGGTGTCGACTGAGCGCGTTGAGACCGTGTCCGTCGACGTCGCGAACGTCGCGCTGGTGGTCGAGATCGTCAGCCCGTCCACGAAGAAGAGCGATCGCCTGGAAAAGCCCGCAGCTCTGGCCGCGGCCGGCGTGCCCGCGTACTGGCGAGTCGAGCTCGACGGTGTGGAAGGTCCGGTCATCTACTGCCATCGGCTGAATGACGGCGTCTACTCGGACGTCGTGACGTTGACGCCGGGCAGCCAGCAGTCAGTGCTCGTCGCGGGCACGATCTCGGTCACGTTCGACCCTGCCGATCTCCACAAGCCTCGTCGCTGAACGAGCCGGGCAGTTCCGGGTGTTCCCGCCTGCTGACCAGCTTGGAGCTGTTCCATGCCTGCCTCTTTCAGGGCTTTTTGAGCTGAAACGATAGAGCTGAGGGTTCCGGCCTCCTAGCTTTTCCGCATGCCCAAAAGAGAGTCGAACGTCGTGGGCCGCGAGTTCGGCAACGGTCTTCGCGCAGCCATCGCCAAAACCGGTCTGACGCAACGCAAACTCGCAGAAGAGCTGGACTGGGACGAGTCGAAGATCTCCGACGCGGTCAACGGCAAAGGCGGCATCGACCTGCACGAGGTCGAGGTGCTGCTCGCCTACTGCCGGCTTCCGCTCGGGGAGAGGAAGCACCTGCTGGCGTTGTTCCTGGAGGCGGGGGAGAAGGGATTCATCCTGTTCCCCGAGGACGGCGTTCCGGACCAGGTGCGCACGCTCATCAACCACGAGAAGGAGTCCACGGAGATCGTCGCGTGGTCGATGATCGTGGTGCCGGGCCTGCTTCAAACTCCCGAGTACGCCTACATCGTCACCGAAGCCTCGCCTGTCGAGGCGGAGGACGTTCCGAAGGTCGCGGCGGCCAGGATCGCACGTGCTGAGATCCTCAGGCCGGGTCGGACGTTCACCTTCTACGTGCACGAGCAGGCCTTGTGGCTGCCGGTGGGTGGCGAGGAGGTGTGGCGTGAGCAGTTGGCCCACCTGCTGCGGATGTCGGTGCGCCAGTACATCAACTTCCACGTGATCCCGAGGTCGGTCGGCGCGCACGCGGGCATTGCCGGCGACTTCCGGGTGATGAAGTTCCCGAAGTACCCGCCGCTCGTCTTCCTGGACACCCTGAACTGCGGTTTGTTCTTCGACGACAAGGAAACAGTCGCACTGTACGAGGACAGGGTGAAGCGGCTCGCAGCCGTTGCCCTGAATCGGGAAGAATCGAGGGCGGTGATCGACAACATCTTGGAGGGCCTCCAATGACCAACTGGCGCAAAAGCAGCTACAGCGGCACCGCCGACAACTGCGTGGAGGTCGGACGCGGCGTCGGCATCCGGGACAGCAAGGCACCGGCCACCCACCTGCCGGTGGCGGCGGAATCCTGGTCGATCTTCCTGACCGAGGTGAAGCTCCAGCCGTAACCTGCCACCCGTGTGGATCAAACGGGTGCGGGCCTTCGTCGCGGACGACAACCTCGACCTCTACCTCCTGGCGCTGGTCGGTCTCGTCTTCACCTTGCTGGGCATCACGGGGCTCGTCGGCCTCGACAAACTCGCGTCCGCTGTGCTCGCGCTGCTGGCCATCCTTGCGTTCTCGCAGATCAAGTCGAGGAAGCTGACCCAGCAGATCAACCGGGCACGGGCGGGGTCGGTCGTGCTACGAGCAGAGTTCCCTCCGGACCTGATCGACCGCCGCGCCGCCGCGTCCGACGTCCTCCTCGTCGGACTGACCATGACCAGGACCGTGCAGGGCATGCGCACCGACCTGCCGGGCATCCTCAAATCCGGTGGGCGCGTGCGGGTGCTGGTGCTCGACCCAGCCGACGAGGCGCTGATGATGACCGCCGACCGCCACCGGTCGCACCCGCAGGGCGTCGAGCAGCTGCGCGCCAGGATCCGGACGACGCTGGACGACCTCACCGCGGTGCGGGAGCGGCACGGCGGCCGGCTGGAGATCAGGGTGCTGTCGAGCATTCCGTCCGCGGGCTTCAACTGCCTCGACGTGCAGAGGCCGAACGGGATCGTCTGCGTGCAGCACTACGAGTTCCACCCGGAGGGCGAGGCGGGGCCGATCGTGGTGCTGTCGAAGGAGGACGCGCCCTGGTACCGGCACTTCGCCGACGAGGCCGAGCGGCTGTGGGAGTCCGGCGCGGACTGGTCCCGGCGAGTCCGTTGACAAGATCGCTACGATAGTTTCAGTGTCGACCGAAAGGGATCACTGAGATGAGCGTGGGCAGGGAAACCCGGCTGTCCGCCTGGATCGAGCGGTTCGCGGCGCACTTCGCCGAGGAGGGCATTCCGCTGATCGGCGGCCGCATCCTCGGCTACCTGCTGGTCTGCCAGCCGGTCGAACGCACCGCCGCCGAGCTCTCCCAGGAGCTGGAGGCCAGCAGCGGGTCGATCAGCACGAACCTGAAGTACCTCGTCAACGTCGGCCTGGTGACCAAGCGGACCCGGCGCGGCAGGCAGGCCGCCGAGTACCGGATCAACGAGAAGGCCTGGTCGGAGTTCGTGCAGCGCAAGCTCAGGGCGATCGCCAGTGTCCAGACGCTGACCGACGACGGCATGCGGCTGCTCAGCGGCGACCCGGAGCGTGCGATGCGGCTGCGGACCGTCGACCACCTCTACGGTTGGCTCTCAGAGGAACTTCCCGCTTTGTGGGAGCGCAGGCCCGCGTCACCGAAGTAGCGTGGGTGCCATGTGGCACCCGTTTCGCGACGACGTCGAGTACTACGAGGAACGAGCCAGGGGACTGCTCGCCTCCGCGTGGGACGGCGTGCCGGGCGCACTCGAGGTGTTCGACGACGTTCCGCTGACGGAGGAGGGCGCGCACACCGTCCTCGCCCAGGCCCACGGGTGTGCGGACTGGAAGGCGTTCAAGGCGCACATCCGCAAGCCGCGTCCGTTCGCCCGCGCCTACCAGGCCATCGAGATGCAGAACGCCGGTGAGCTCAAGGCGATCATCACGCGCGATCCGTGGCTCGTGAAAGCCAGTGGTACCAACGGGAACGACCTGCTCGGGCTCGCCGCGGCCAAGTGCGACGAACGCCTGGTCGAGGTGCTGCTGAGCGACGGCGCGGACGTCAACCACCAGAACGTCCACGGCTGGACGGCGTTGCACCAGGCCGCGTACGCGAACCTCCCGCAGATGGCCGAACTTCTGCTCAACGCAGGCGCACGAACAGATCTGGAGGCACGCGGCGAGGGCGGCACACCGCTCACGGTCGCGTTGTTCTGGGGCAACAGGGAAACCGCGGAACTGCTGGGCGTGCACCCGCCGAACCTGCGCACGGCGGCCGGTCTCGGCAACCTCGACCTCGCCACCGAACCGGAGGCGAAACGCGGCTACTACCGGCCGCACAGCGGTTTCCCGCGCTGGTGGCCGACCGACGACCCGCAGGAAGTTCTCGACGAGGCGTTGTCGTGGGCCGCCCGCAACGACCGCGTCGAGGTCTTCGGCGACCTGCTCAAGCGCGGCGCCAGGATCGACGCGGACGTCTACCGCGGCACAGCGCTCGCGTGGGCGGCGTGGTGCGGCCTGGAGAACGCGACGCGGACCCTCCTGGACCTGGGCGCGAATCCCAACCAGCGCACCGGTTTCGGCGGTCCCATGCACGGCGAGGGCGTCACGGCGCTGCACCTCGCGGCCGAACGCGGCCACCTGCCGGTCATCCGCATCCTGCTGGACGCGGGCGCCGACAGGACCATCAAGGACGTGAACTTCGAAGCCACACCGGCGAACTGGGCCGGGCACAACTCCCAGGGCGACGCTCAGGCCTTGCTGAGCGCCTGATCGGCGGGCAGCTCGACCTCGTGGGTGCGCTCGCGGCTGGACGTCCACAACGACGCCGTGGCGATCACGACCGCGCCGGCACCCAGCACGTGGAGCGACACGAGCACCTCGGGCACACCCGTCCAGTACTGGACCATGCCGAGCGCGCCCTGGGCGAGCACGACACCGACGAGCGTCCAATACGTGCGGGTGCGCGTGAAGAACCCGACGGCGATCAGCAGGCCCAGGAACAGGAACAGCAGGTCCGCGTGGATCTGCGCGAGCGTGGCGACCTCGACGCCCAGGCGCGGCGTCGACGCGTCACCGGCGTGCGGCCCGGCGGCCGTCACCCAGGTGCCCGCGAGCAGCAGCGCGCCCAGCACGGCGGCCATGACGACCTGGAGCTTCATCAACGGGGCCGGCACCAGCAGACGGGCGGGACCATCGCCCTCGGACAGCGAGCTCACGAGCAGCACCGCCAGCCAAACCAGGACCATCGAGATCATGAAGTGGACCGACACCGTGTACCAGGCCAGTCCGGCCAGCACGGTGATGCCGCCGACGACCGCCTGCAACGCCACCCCGCCGAGCTGGATCAGCGACAGCGTCAGCACCCGCTTGCGCCGCGGCAGGTTGAACCACGCGGCGAGCACGCACAGGCCCGCGATGACGCCGACGACACCGGTCAGCGTCCGGTTGCCGAACTCGACCCACTGGTGCAGCGCCGCGACCTCGGGGTGCTGCACGGGGACGACGCTGCCCTCGACGCACTGCGGCCACGTCGGGCAGCCGAGGCCCGAGCCGGTCACGCGGACGATCGACCCGGTGACCGCGATTCCGGCCTGCGCGACGACGACGGCAATCGCGAACGCGCGCTGCCAGGAAACGAGGAAGGCGGTCAGCTTCGACACGCCCTGATGGTAGGCCCGCTCAGGTAAGACGAGTCGTCCGGGTCGCCAGTGCCCCGGCCACAACACCCCAGGCCACGAGCACTGCGACGGGGCCCACACCGGGCGCCGTGCCGTACACCACAGCACTTTCCAGCGCTTCCGCCAGCGCGGCGGACGGCAGCAGGTGCACGAACCCCACGGGGACCGACAAGGCCACGCCACCGACCATCAGCAGCACGAACCAGATGATGTTCGCCAGCGCCAGCACGATCTCCGCGCGCAGCGCCCCGCCCAGCAACACGCCAAGCGCGCCGAACGTCAATGTGCCGAGGACGAGCAGCAACACGATCCACGGCAGGCCGGACAGCGGGAACTTCCAGCCGAGAACCAGTGCGGTGACCGCCAGCAATGCAACCTGGAGCGCTGCGACGACCAGCGCGCCGCACACCCGTCCGGTCACGAGCAGCCAGCGCGGCAACGCCGAGGCCGCCAGCCGCTTGAGCACGCCGTAGCGCCGGTCGAAGCCCAGCGCGATGGCCTGCCCGGTGAACGCGGACGAGATGATCGCCAGCGCGAAGATCCGCGCGGCAGCCGAACCCACGCGCGGTTCCGGCATCGGGATCACCGACATCAGGCTGAGAGCGATGAGCAACGCCAGCGGGATGATCACCGTCAGCAGGATCTGCTCGCCGTTGCGCAACGTCAGCAACGCCTCGGTGCGCGCGTGCACGAACAGCATCTTCGGCAACGACCCGCGGCCGGGAGCCGGCTTGAACGTGCCGGGAGCGAAGGTGGTCACGAACGCAGCTCCCTGCCGGTCAGCTCCAGGAAAACGTCTTCGAGGCTGCGCTTGGCCACCGTCAGCTCCTCGGCCAGCACCCCCTGCTGCGCGCACCACGACGTGACGGTCGACACGACCTGCGGGTCGATCAACCCCTCCACGACGTACGCGCCCTTCGTCGCCTCGCGCACCTTCAGCCCCTCGGGCAGTGCGGCGGACAGCAACGACGTGTCGAGACCCGGCCTGGCGCGGAACCGCAGCTGCTGGTCGTCCGGCCGGTTCGCGGTCAGCTCGGCGGGGGAGCCCTGCGCGACGACCTTGCCCTCGTCGATGATCACGACGTTGTCGGCCAGCGCCTCGGCCTCGTCCATGAGGTGCGTCGTCAGCAGCACGGCCACGCCGTCTTCTTTGAGAGCGCCCACGAGGTCCCACACCAGACGGCGTGCCTGCGGGTCCATGCCCGCGGTCGGCTCGTCCAGGAACACGAGCTCCGGGCGTCCGATCAACGCGCACGCGAGCGACAACCGTTGCTGCTGGCCGCCGGAGAGCCTCTTGTACGGGGTGCGGGCCGCGGCGCCGAGCCCGAGGACGTCGATCAGCCACTTCGGATCGAGCGGGTTCTTCGCGCACGCCGCCACGAGGTTCAGCATCTCCGCGGCGCGGATGCCGGGATAGCCACCGCCGCCCTGGGGCATCACGCCGATTCGCGGCCGCAGCGCCTCGTCGCCGGGCGGGAGACCGAGCACGCGCACCGTGCCGTCGTCGGCGGAGCGGAACCCCTCGCAGATCTCGACGGTCGTCGTCTTGCCGGCGCCGTTGGGCCCGAGCAGGGCGAGAACGGTGCCGGGGTGCTGAACGAGGTCGAGGCCGTCAACGGCGGTCTTCGAGCCGTACTTCTTGACCAGCCCCGACACTTCCACCGCAGGCTGGGGATTCGGGCTCACGAACGGCAAGCCTAGGCGGTCCCCCCGATCCACACGCGGGGACCCTCCGTCCTGTCCTGCAGTACGCGGGGACGCCGCGTACTGCAGGAGAGTACGAAAGCTCCCCGCGTACTTTCCTGAAGAGGGGGTGGGGCTGTCCCTACCCCGGGTACTCAGGGACACCTCAGGGTTTGCTCGGGGGAGTTCCCCATTGGTTGATCAACGCCGCCGCAAGAGACTTTTGACGTGATCGAGTCGGGGGCGAAAAGACGGGGACTTGTGGTCGGGGGACTGGTGTTCTCACTGGTCCCGATTTTTTACCTGCATGTCGTGTCGGCGGGTCAGCTCAACCCGGTCACGGATGTCATCAGCGACTACGTGTTCGTCCGCAACGGCACCGAATGGCTCGCGGCGACGTCTCTTAGCCTCGCCGCCGTTTCGGCGTTGCTCGCCGTCAACCTGCGGGGTGTAGGCAGGTCAGCGCAGTGGCTGATCGGGACGTGGGCCGCCGGCCTGACCGTCGCGACGATCTTCCCGACCGACCCGACGGGAGCGCCGACCTCGTTGTCCGGCTACGTCCACCGGTACGCCGGCGCCGTGATGTTCGTGGCGTTGCCCGCGGCCGGAGTGCTCATCGCCCGCAAATTTCCGGCCCTGCTCGGTATCGCAATAACGGCGAGCGTGTCGAGCGCGGCGTTTCTGGTCAGCCACGTTTCGTTCGCCGGTTTCGAGGCGCGCGGGCTGACCGAACGCGTTTTGTTCGCATCCCTTTACGGACTTCTTTTCGCCATCGCGGCACTACAGGTGAGGCGCACGACATGACCATGCTGGCCATCACGCTCGCCGTGCTCGGTGCCGTGTGCTTCGCGCTCGCCGCACGTCTTCAGCACGACGCGGTCGCCGAGACCGGTGCCCGCGTCAGCGTCCTGCGCCAGCCGCGCTGGCTCGGCGGGCTCGCGCTGCTCGTCGCGGGTGCCGGGGTGCACGCGGCCGCGCTCGGCATGGCGCCGCTCACCGTCGTGCAGCCGATCGGCGTGCTCGCGATCGGCATGACCGCGTTGCTCGACCGCCGGTTCCGCGAGCTTCCGGCGATCCTCATCACGACCGTGAGCGTGGGTGCGTTCGTGTTCCTCGCGTCCGGCAGTGCGACCGCAACGCAGGTCGTGCCCGATGCGGAGCTCACGGCCGGATTCGTGGTCCTCGGCGCGGTTGCGGTCCCCGGAATCATTGCTGCGCTCACGACGAACGCGCGCGTTCGTGCCGTGGCGTTCGCTTCAGCAGGAGGCGTGGCGTACGCGTACGTGTCCGTGCTCATGCGCGCCGTCTCGCAGTCGGTGCAGCAAGGCGGTTTCGGGCTCTCGCACATCGCGTCCGTGCTCGGCATCGCGCTCTCGCTCGCCGTCGGTGGCTGGCTCGTCCAGCACGCCTACGCGGGCGGACCCCCTCATCTCGCCGTCGCCTGCCTGACCGTGGTGGACCCGCTGGTCGCGGTCGGCATCGGCGCCTTCCTCCTCGGCGAAGCCGCGCACCTGTCCGTGTGGACCGGTGCCGCGCTGATCGCCTGCGCGCTCGCCGCCGCCAGCGGTGTGTTCGCACTCGCTCGTCAACCACACCAGGTCAAGACTCGAACGGAGCTTCTCGTGAACACCTCCAGCGCGCTGCGCATCGTCATCGCCGCCGACACGTTCCCGCCGGACGTCAACGGTGCCGCGCGCTTCGCGCAGCGCCTGGCGGTCGGTCTCGCCGAGAACGGCCACGACGTCCACGTCGTCGCCCCGGACTCGCCCAAGGCCACCGAGATCCCCGGCGTCACGGTCCACCGGCTGCGGTCGCACCGGCTGCCGTTCTACCCGGACTTCCGCTTCTGCCTGCCGTGGCAGGCCGCCAAGGAGGCCGACGAGCTGATCAAGTCGTTGAAGCCGGACGTGGTGCACGTCCAGGCGCACTTCGTGGTGGGCCGGTTCGTCCTGAACTCCGCCGTCGCCCAGGGCATCCCGACGCTCGCCACGAACCACTTCATGCCGGAGAACCTGTTCAGCCACGCGCACGTGCCGGCGTTCCTGCAGGGCCTGTCGCGCAAGTGGGCCTACCGCGACCTGGCGCGGGTGTTCGGCCGGGCCGACATCGTCACCGCGCCGACGCCGCGGGCCGTGCAGCTGTTGCACGAGAGCGGTTTCCCGGAACGCGCGGTGCCGGTGTCGTGCGGCATCGACATCTCCCGCTACCAGCGTTCCGTGACGCACAACGACCGGCCGACCGCGCTGTTCGTCGGGCGGCTGGACGAGGAGAAGCGCGTCGACGAGTTCCTGCGGGCGCTGGCCCGTGTGCCCGGCGCGTTCGGTGAGATCGTCGGCGACGGCACCTGCCGCGCCGAGTGGGAGCTGCTGGCCCGCGACCTGGAGATCACCGACCGCGTGAAGTTCCACGGTTTCGTGTCCGAGGACGACCTGCTCGACGCGTACGCCCGCTGCGACCTGTTCGTCATGCCCGGTGTCGCCGAACTGCAGAGCCTCGCCACCATGGAGGCCATGGCCGCGGGCAAGCCGGTCATCGCCGCGAACGCCATGGCGCTGCCGCACCTCGTGCACCCCGGCCGCAACGGCTGGCTGTTCGAGCCCGGTGACGTGAACCAGCTGGCCCAGCGCCTGCACACGCTCGTCCACGACGCGCCGATGCGGGCTCGCATGGGCGCCACCAGCAGCGAGATCATCTCGCACCACGCGCTGGCGGCGACCCTGGAGCGCTTCGAGGGCCTCTACGCACGAGCGATGGGCCACACCACGCCGATCATCGCACTGGCGGCCTGAGCTTCTGCTCGATCCGTTGCGCGACAACCAGTCCGGTGTGGGAGAGGGTGAGCTCTGAGGGGTGCTCGCCCTCTCCCCTGATGAGGAACCGGTAGAGCGAGGCGTGGCCCTCCAGCCGTTCGCGCAACACCGCCGGGACGTCGCAGCCGTCCGGGTAGATCGCCGGAATCGCCTCGGTGACGAGCTGTTCGCGGATCCGGCGCCGTTCCCCCCGCGGCACGTACCAGGACGTGATCAGCAGCAGCGTCAGGCCGAACGCCAGCGCCGTGCCGATCACCGCCTGCCGGCCCCAGCCCGACGGCCCGAGGACCAGCAGCACGTCCGCGAGCGCGAGGTAGCCCAAGCCGTAGATCACGGCCCAGCCGGCGGTCGCGGCGGCGGGAGGCTCGGCGCGTTCCGTGCCCCAGACACCCTCGACACGGCGCCAGCGTTGCAGCGACTTCCCTCCGGACAACGCCATCCAGACCCCGAACGCTCCACAGAGGACGGACATCGGGATCACCAGCCACGGCTTGGTGTGCAGCTCGAACCGCCAGATCGCCCAGACGCCCGCTGCCGCCACCAGCACCACCGCCGCCTGCTTCCAGCGGCGCTTGACGATCTCCAGCGGCCGGAAGTCGGCCAGCACCGCGAGCGGTGTGCGGATCGGCGCGGGCAGCGAGCCCAGGACGAGCAGCGCCGTGACGACGAACGCCACACCGGCGAGGGTGACCGTGCCGGTCGTGATCTCCTCGCGGTTGTCCGGCAACCGGTCGGCGGCTATCGCCACCAGCGGGATCACCGGTGACAGCAGCACCAGTCCGTGCAGGAGTGTGCCGCTGCGCAGTGCGGCGTAACCGAAAGCGGCGAGGAGACTGGCCGCGCCGATCGCCGCGCCGGGCCCCGCGGCCCACGTCGGCAGCACGCCGAACAACGCCATCACGACCAGCGCGCCGCCGACCGCGAGGCCGAGCAGCCCCAGGAACTGCGCGAGGTTGCCGCCCCTGGTCAGGCCGGTGATCGTCCAGTACGGCAGCAGTGCCGCGCCGCGGAGCGTGCGGGTGACCGGGCGTGCGGCGGCGAGCCCCGACCGTTCGGAGTCGGCGACCGTGACCGCGACAGCCGCGGCGGTGGCTGCCGTGCGGATCATCTGGTCCGACGCGGCCTCCTGGGTGAGCGGCTCGCGGCCGATGCCCGCGCGGTCGAAGGCGGTGAGCGCCGACATGCCCAGCGAGACCGTGTGCTCCTCCGGGTACTCGAGCCTCCGGAGCAGGTCCGCGTGTTCTTCCAGGAAGAGCTCACCTCGTGAACGCTTGTCCGCGCCGTCGCCGCGATCGGCGATGATGGCGGCCCTCAGCCGGGGGAGCTCCTCGCAGATGATCCGCCAGTGCAGGCCCCACGCGGCGAGTTCGGCGAGCTTCATCGACGAAGGCGACAGCTCGTGGTCCGCCTCGTAGATGCCCGCGAGCTCCTTCTTGGCCTCCTCGGCGCACGCGGCGACCCGCACGGGCAGCTCAGGCCCGAACATCGCCGCGATGACCTGGTCCACCACAGCCGCCGCGCGCTCTTCCGCCGTGCGCTGGTCGTTCTCCGGCCGCCCGAGCGTGTCCATCCGCCGCAGCCGCCGCGGGTCGAACAGCACCCGGCACAGCATCGTGGCGCCGTCCAGCCGGCCCCAGATCCAGTCGTTGACCCGCCACGACCGCTTGAGGAACCCGGAGAACCGCGAGAGCGACGCCCCGCCCGCCTTGTCGTCGGCCGTGATCGACTGCTGCGCGAACGCGTTGCGCGTCTGCAGCGACACCTGCACGAGCTCGACCGGCGTGTCCAGCCCCGTCGACGCGTCGTCGGACAGGCACGTGCCGGCGATCTCCAGCGCCAGCAGGCGGCTCAGCCACCGCTGGTCGTCACCGAGCCCGGCTTCCCGGGTGGTGGCGGGTGCGTTCAGAAGGGCCCGCCAGCACAGGAGTCCGCCGAGCTTGAGCCGGTGCTCGTCGAGCTCGGTGATCACCCGCTGCGCCCCGGCGACGATCCGCCCGATCTCGGTGACCTGCGCCCTGACCTCCAGCCCGAGGTGCCCGTCGATCATGTGCTCGTGGTAGCTCGCGAGCCTGCCGGTCCAGTACTCCTCGCCGAGCGAGTCCGACGGCTTCCACGCGAACAGCTCCTCACGCAGCCTGCGCAGCTCGGCCCGCACCTGGTGCAGTTCCCTGCGCGCCTTGGCGATCGCGTCCGCACTGCCGTCCGGCGCCACCCACACGAGCCGCTTGAGCAGGTCGAGTGCCGACGCCCCAAGACGTTCGGCCATCGTGATGCCCCACTCCCAGCCCGTGTCCTCACGGCACACGAGATCCGGCAGCTTCACACCGGGCACGTACGGCAGCACCCCGTACGTCTTCTTCCACTTGCGCTGCGCGATCTCCGCGGCCCGGCGCGCCCGCTCGAACGACCAGTTGGCCGGATTCCCCTTGGGCAGCGCGAACTGCTGAGCCGTCACCTGCCGGGCGGCGAGCCGGATCTCGATGTCCTCGTAGTGCCCGAAGAGCTTGTCCGCCAACGAGTAGACCTCGTCGACCACGTTCTCCTGGTTGGCGTGCAACCGTTCCAGCAACGCCATCCGCCCACCCCGGCTGCTCGCGGCCCGCCGGTTGTGCTCCTCGATCTTCTCCACGTACGTCCGCCCGGCCTGGCTCGACATGGCGCTGAGCAACTTGGCACCAGAGCTGACCGTGGTCATCACCTTGGCGGGAGAGTCGGCCTGAGGCTCGGACCCCAACGGCTCGGCGTGCGGGAACACCAGCAACATGACCCGCCGCACGGGCCCGTCCGCCGGCATGCGATCGATGGCTTCGAGCGCTTCCTTGGTGGGCGTGTTGACCAGAACACCGCCGTCGACCGCGAACCTGCTGCGATCGCCCCCGTTCGCCCAGCTGGCAACGTCCGCCATGTCGGGCTTGTCCGGCGTCGCCTGCCCACCGACAGGAATGAAGCTCGGCTCGAACGCGAACGGAAAACTGGCACTGCTGCGCGCCGCGAGCGCGAGCTGCAGCACCCGCTCGTTCAACGTCTCGGCCGTGAAGTCGTCCCGCGTCTTGTCCGAAACCCAGTTGTACGGGTCGCGGCGGAACGAGAACGACCCTTGGTGCACCGACTGCGTGAGCGGCTGCCCCAGGTCGTCGTAGGTGATGGTCGGCACGCCACCCAGCAGCGTGGTGGTGATCCTGAGGTCGATGGGCCGCTCGTTGGGCTCGGTGGGTTCGAAGTCGGTGGTGAGGTGGGCAAGGGCCTCCTGCAGCCTCGGCAGGAAGAACTCATCGCCCTTGAGAAGACTGGCCGGCTCGCCTTTGAACGGCGCCCTGAGCAGCTGCTCCATCCTGCCTTGCTCAGCCCAGAGATCCCTCAGCCTGCTGAGATCGGCCTGCTTGTTGACCTGGGACAACGCCAGCGCGGCCCCGTTGATCCCGCCCGCGGACGTGCCGGCGATGACGTCAGCTCTGGCGGTGCACCCGACGAGGTCGAGCAACGGCTGGTACGTGGTCCCCGGCCTGGTCAGACGGTCGAGCTCCAGAACCACGCCGCCCATCCAGACCGCGAGACTCACGCCCCCGTTGAGCACTACGGCGAACCGGACCTCTTCCCGCGACATCTGCTGCTCGGACATGTCGCCTCACCCCCTCCGGCTTGGATCTTCCCCCTGCTGAGTAGTCGTCCGCCGACTGGGTGTGGTTACTGGACCGGTTGGGTGTGTTCGGGTCGGCTTGGGCTTGCGCGGGTCGGTTTTCGTGGTTCGGCGCGGGTTCCAGCGGGGTGGTCACCTTTGCTGGTGCGGTCGCCTTGTGTTGGTGGTCGCGTTGGGTCGTATGACGAGCCGGGTCATTTCATCGCCGCTTCGCGACGATGACGCAACCAAAGCTCGTCATACGACCGAAGCGACCACCAACGCAGGGCGATGCCGACCCACCAGGAAGTGACGTCAGGCCCGGTCGTGAAGCGTGATCCGATACCCGTCGGGGTCGGCAAACGTGAACGTCCGCCCAAACGGCCCGTCAATCGGCGCGGCAACGATGGTGTGACCATCAGCCGCGAGGGTGTCGTGAATCGCCTGAACGTCCGTGGCGTGAAGCCAGGCCGCGATCCCGACCCCGGGCTGAGCGCCAAGTTCCGTGCCAGGAACAACCTCGCGGAGCGCGAACGCGATCGGCTGGGTCTCGAAGACGACGGCGTGCGGAGGCCCGGCCGGCGAGCGGACCAGCCCCAGGTACCGCTCGTAGAACGCCTGCGAAACGGAGAGGTCGCGAGCCTGCAGCGAGATGAAGTCAGGACCAGTGACGGGCATGTGATGCTCCTCGATACAAAATCCATGTCAGTTTTCTGACACGAACCAACCTATGTCAGGATACTGACATGAGTCAAGACGGCGTCGACCTCAACACGTCACTCGGCTACCTGCTGAAGGAGGCGTCGAGCGCCCTGCGCGTGGCCATGGAGGAAGTGCTGCGGCCGCTGGGGATGAACGTGACGCACTACGCCTGTCTGGAGCTGCTGGCTCAGCGGGAAGGCTTGTCCAACTCCGAGCTCGCGCGGGGTGCGTTCGTGACCCGGCAGACGATGAACGTGCTGCTCCAAGCCCTGGAACGGGACGGAGAAGTGACCAGGGAGGCGCCCGTCGGGAAGGTCCTGCCGACGCGCCTCACGCCCAAAGGGCGGCAGAACCTCGAGAAGGCGACCGCGGCCGTCAGGTCCGTCGAGCTCAGGATG
This sequence comes from Lentzea aerocolonigenes, assembly GCF_000974445.1. Lineage (GTDB taxonomy): Bacteria > Actinomycetota > Actinomycetes > Mycobacteriales > Pseudonocardiaceae > Lentzea > Lentzea aerocolonigenes. The sequence continues at coordinate 23,980 of NZ_BBOJ01000027.1, read as the reverse complement.
CTGGCCGGGCTGACGAACGACGAGCAGTCAACCGCCCTGCACATCCTCCGGAGCATGATCCATTCCCTGCGCGACAGCGACAACGCATGATCACGCCGGGTCGGACTTCAGGAACGGTCCGACCCGCTTGCGGGCGATCAGGACGCACACCGCGAACGTGATCACCGCGCCCGCAACCGCCTGCGGCACCGTGTAGGCGCGGCCGTCGAAAGCCGAACCGGTGGGCGGCAGGATCACCGCGATCACCGCCGAGGTGACCATCGCGAACGTGCGGAACTTCGGTCCCACCACCGCTGTGGCCAACGGCAGCGCGGCCCACAGCACGTACCAGGGTTGCAGCACCGGGCCGAGCACCAGGATCGCGCCCAGTGCCGCGCCCAGGCCGTTCATCGCCTTGATCCGACCCTTGAAGCTGCGCCACAGCAGGATCACCGTGATCACGACGGAGATGCCCTGGCCCAGCAGGCGGGTCAGCGAGATCATCGCTTCGGTGTGGTTGCCGAGGCCGAGCATGATTCCGGTGCCCGCGCCGAGGAAGCCCAGCGCGGTCGGGGGCGACATCCACGACTTCACGGTCGACGCCACGTTCAGCGTCGAGATCCAGCCGAAGCCGAAGCCCGTGCCCAGGCAGATCGCGACCACGCCCACGGCGGCTATGACGGTCATGATCCCGGCCACCAGCGCCAGGTGCTTGAGCTGGCCGCCCAGCTTGCGCGCCACCAGCACGCCCAGGAAGCCCAGGGCCGCGAGCGCCGGGACCTTCACCATCGCGCCGCACACGATGACCGCGGCGCCCAGGGTGATCCACGTCCACTTCAACGGTTCCAGGCCGCGCATCGCCAGTTCGAACCCGACCAGCATCAGGCCCAGGGCCAGGCCGTCGTTGTGGACGCCGATGACGATGTGGAACAGCACCAGCGGGTTCAGTGCGCCCAGCCACAGCGCGCCGACCGGGGGCACGCCGAAGCGGGCGGCCAGCCGGGGGAGTGCCCACACGATCATCACCAGGCCGCACAGCACCAGCAGGCGGTGCACGAACACGCCCGACACGACGTGGTCGCCGGTCAGCATCGCGGTCAGCCGGCCGAACGCGAGGAACAGCGGTCCGTACGGCGCCGGCGTCTCGCGCCAGATGTTCGGCACACCGCGCGTGAGCACGTGGTCGACGCCGAGAGCGTTGGCCGGGCCCAGCACGTACGGATCCAACCCACGTGCGGCGATCTCGCTCTGCGCCAGGTACGAGTACACGTCGCGGGAGAACATCGGCACGCAGAAGACCAGCGGCACGGTCCACATCAGCAACGTGCGGTCCATCTGGCCGCGCGAGATCAGGCGCGGTCTGCCGGGGCGGACGAACCGGCCCAGCGCCAGCCAGGCCGACACGATCATGAAGATGCCGGTCCAGACGACCCCCATCGCGACTGAAGGCATCCGCGAGAAGAGCCCGAGCACGGGCACGCCGTACAGCGGTGAGTAGATGGGCGCGGCGCCGCCACCGAGCGACCCGACGGTCAGGAGCAACGCGCCGATGGTGCCCCAGCGGCGGACGATGTCCAGCTGGCGACGCTCTCGACCGTTCAAGAGGTCGCTCTCCGGAGTCGTGGCTCCGCCGTTGGTGGGCATGGCCAGAGGGTATCCAGCCCGTCTCAGCCGTGAGTCAGGTCACCCTGTGACCGCGATCTTTGCGACCTCCGGCTAAATACGCAACACTGGTGTTGTGAAAAACGCCGAGACCCACCTTGACGCCGTGCAACAGCACGACGGCAAGACTCGGCGCGCCGTCGCCAGGCTTCTGCTGGAGCAGGGTCCGGTCACCGCGGCGGCTGTCGCCGAGGAACTGGGCATCAGCCCCACGGCCGTGCGCCGTCACATCGACGCACTGCTCGCGGACGGCGAGGCGATCACGAGGGACGCACCCCGCCAGACCCAGCGCGGTCGTGGCCGTCCCGCGAAGCTCTTCCTGCTGACTGACGCCGGACGTGCCCGGTTCGGCCACGCCTACGACGACCTCGCGGTCGCCGCGATCAGGTTCCTCGCCCAGACGGGTGGGGAAGAAGCGGTCAAGGCGTTCGCGCAGAGTCGTGTCGACGCGCTCGTCGAGGGGCACCGAGCGGCGATCGTGGCCCAGGCCACACCCGCCGAACGGGCCAAGGCCCTCGCGGCCGCGCTGACCAGGGAGGGCTACGCTGCGTCGGCACGTCACGTCGGCGTGGGCGAGCAGTTGTGCCAGCACCACTGCCCGGTAGCCCACGTGGCGGCTGAGTTCCCCCAGCTGTGCGAGACCGAGACGGAAGCTTTCGCGAACCTCCTCGGTTCTCATGTTCAGCGCCTCGCGACGATCGCAAGCGGCCACGCCGTGTGCACGACGCACATCCCGAACGTTCAACCCGGCTCTGCCGGAAAGCTCATCCCAGATGATGGAGGGGAGCCCGCATGACTGCCGCTGCCGAGCAGCGCACGCCCACCACGGTGCAGTCTCCGCTCACGCAGGAAGAGACCATCGCGTCTCTCGGCAACTACGAGTTCGGCTGGGCCGACTCGGACACTGCCGGCGCGAGCGCCCGCCGAGGCCTCAACGAGGACGTCGTTCGCGACATCTCGGCGAAGAAGGACGAGCCCGAGTGGATGCTCGACTACCGGTTGAAGGCGCTGAAGCTCTTCGACCTCAAGCCGATGCCGAACTGGGGCGCCGACCTCTCTGGGATCGACTTCGACACGATCAAGTACTTCGTGCGCTCCACCGAGAAGCAGGCCCAGAGCTGGGAAGACCTGCCCGAGGACATCAAGAACACCTACGACCGCCTGGGCATCCCGGAGGCCGAGAAGCAGCGCCTCGTCGCCGGTGTCGCCGCCCAGTACGAGTCCGAGGTCGTCTACCACAAGATCCGCGAGGACCTCGAGGAACAGGGCGTCATCTTCCTCGACACGGACTCGGGTCTGCGTGAGCACCCGGAGCTGTTCAAGGAGTACTTCGGCTCGGTCATCCCGGCCGGTGACAACAAGTTCTCCGCGCTCAACGGAGCGGTGTGGTCCGGCGGCTCGTTCATCTACGTGCCGAAGGGCGTGCACGTCGAGATCCCGCTGCAGGCCTACTTCCGGATCAACACCGAGAACATGGGCCAGTTCGAGCGCACGCTGATCATCGTCGACGAGGGTGCGTACGTGCACTACGTCGAGGGCTGCACCGCGCCGATCTACTCGTCCGACTCGCTGCACTCGGCCGTCGTCGAGATCATCGTGAAGAAGGGCGGCCGCTGCCGCTACACGACGATCCAGAACTGGTCGAACAACGTCTACAACCTGGTCACCAAGCGCGCCAAGGCAGAAGAGGGCGCGACCATGGAGTGGATCGACGGCAACATCGGTTCCAAGGTGACCATGAAGTACCCGGCCGTCTTCCTGATGGGCGAGCACGCCAAGGGCGAGGTCCTCTCGATCGCGTTCGCGGGCGAGGGCCAGCACCAGGACGCCGGCGCGAAGATGGTCCACCTGGCGCCGCACACCTCCTCGACCATCGTGTCGAAGTCGGTGGCGCGTGGCGGTGGCCGCACCTCGTACCGCGGCCTGGTCCAGGTCAACAAGCGGGCGCACCACTCGAAGTCCACGGTGAAGTGCGACGCGCTGCTGGTCGACACCATCAGCCGTTCGGACACCTACCCGTACGTCGACGTCCGCGAGGACGACGTCGCGATGGGCCACGAGGCCACGGTCTCGAAGGTCTCCGAGGACCAGCTGTTCTACCTGATGTCGCGCGGCCTGAACGAGGACGAGGCCATGGCGATGATCGTGCGCGGGTTCGTCGAGCCCATCGCGCGCGAGCTCCCCATGGAGTACGCCCTCGAGCTCAACCGCCTGATCGAACTGCAGATGGAAGGGGCCGTCGGCTGACATGGCCGCCCTGTCGACTCAACCTCACTCCCACGGTGCCGTTGTTCCTGTCACCTCGCGCGCGGAGCACTTCACGTCCTACGACGTGAACGCGTTCGAGGTGCCGGGCGGTCGTGAGGAGATCTGGCGCTTCACGCCTCTCAAGCGTCTCGCTGGCCTTCACAGCGGTGCTGCGGCAACGGGTTCCGCTGCCGTTGAGGTGAACGCTCCCGAAGGCGTCACCGTCGAGACCGTCGGTCGCGACGACGAGCGCCTCGGCAAGGCCGGCGTTCCCGGTGACCGCATCGCGGCGCAGGCGTACACGTCGTTCGAGAACGCCACCGTCGTGACGCTGCCCGGCGACGCGAAGTCCGAGCCCACGACCGTGACCATCACGGGCGCCGGTTCCGGGCAGGTCGCCTACGGCCACGTCGTGGTCAAGGCGTCGCAGTTCGCCGAGGGCACGGTCGTCCTGGACTACCGCGGATCCGGTGCGTACGCCGAGAACGTCGAGTTCCTCGTCGCGGACGGCGCGCACCTCCAGGTGATCGCGATCCACGACTGGGCCGACGACGCGGTGCACGTCTCGCAGCACCACGTGAAGCTCGGTCGCGACGCGTCCGTCAAGCACACGGTCGTGACCCTGGGCGGCGACGTCGTCCGCGTCACCCCGGTCGTGCAGTACGCGGGCAAGGGCGGCGACGCGGAGCTGCAGGGGCTGTACTTCGCGGACGCGGGTCAGCACCAGGAGCACCGGCCGTTCATCGACCACTCGCAGCCGAACTGCCGCAGCAACGTGGTCTACAAGGGCGCGCTGCAGGGCGAGGGCGCGCACACCGTGTGGATCGGCGACGTGCTGATCCGCGTGGCGGCCGAGGGCACCGAGACCTTCGAGCTCAACCGCAACCTGGTGCTCACCGACGGCGCGCGTGCCGACTCGGTGCCGAACCTGGAGATCGAGACCGGCGAGATCGAGGGTGCGGGCCACGCCAGCGCCACCGGCCGGTTCGACGACGAGCAGCTGTTCTACCTGCAGGCGCGCGGCATTCCGGAGGAGCAGGCACGTCGTCTCGTCGTGCGCGGCTTCTTCCAGGAGCTGATCGCGAAGATCTCCGTCCCCGAGGTGCGCGAGCGTCTCGAGGCCGCCATCGAGGCAGAGCTCGAGGCGGTCGGGGCGTGATCCGGGTGTGTGCACTGTCCGAACTGGACGAACGCAAGCCTTTCGCCACCGAGGTCGACGACACCGCGATCGTCTTGGTGCGCAAGGGCGAGCGGGTGCACGCGCTGGCGGACGAGTGCTCGCACGCCGCGGTGTCGTTGAGTGAGGGCGAGGTCTCCCGCAAGGGGATCGAGTGCTGGTTGCACGGGTCGTGCTTCGACCTCGAGACCGGCAAGCCCTCCTCGCTGCCCGCCACCGAACCGGTCGACGTCTACGCCGTCGACATCCGTGACGGAGACGTCTTCGTCGATGTCACCGCCACCACGAACTGACTTCAGCACCAGGAGATTTAGGTAGTCATGGCCACGCTTGAGATCAAGGACCTGCACGTCTCGGTCGTCAGCGAGGACGCCCCCAAGGAGATCCTCAAGGGCGTCGACCTGACGATCAAGGCGGGCGAGACCCACGCCATCATGGGCCCCAACGGCTCCGGCAAGTCCACGCTGTCGTACGCGATCGCCGGTCACCCGAAGTACACGATCACCTCGGGCACCGTCACGCTCGACGGCGAGGACGTCCTGGAGATGTCCGTCGACGAGCGCGCCCGCGCGGGCCTGTTCCTCGCGATGCAGTACCCGGTCGAGGTGCCCGGCGTCTCGATGTCGAACTTCCTGCGCACCGCCGCCACCGCCGTCCGCGGCGAGGCCCCGAACCTCCGCCACTGGGTGAAGGAGGTCAAGGGTGCGATGGCCGACCTCGACATCGACCCGGCGTTCGCCGAGCGTTCGGTGAACGAGGGCTTCTCCGGCGGTGAGAAGAAGCGCCACGAGATCCTGCAGCTGGGCCTGCTCCAGCCGAAGGTCGCGATCCTCGACGAGACCGACTCCGGTCTGGACGTCGACGCGCTGCGCGTGGTGTCCGAGGGCGTCAACCGCTACAAGGCCTCCGGTGAGGTCGGCGTCATGCTGATCACGCACTACACCCGGATCCTCAAGTACATCTCGCCCGACTTCGTGCACGTGTTCGCGAACGGCCGCATCGTCGAGTCCGGCGGTCCGGAGCTCGCGGACCAGCTCGAGTCCGAGGGTTACGTGAAGTACACCGGCAAGGCGGAAGCAGCCAGCCTTTCCTGACGTTGAGGGTTGTGAGAGGAGGCGCTGTGACCACCACCGCAGCACCACTGGACGTAACCGCTCTGAGGGCGGACTTCCCGATCCTGTCTCGCACCGTTCGTGACGGGAAGCGCCTGGTCTACCTGGACTCCGGCGCCACCTCGCAACGCCCGACGCAGGTTCTGGACGCGGAAAAGGCGTTCCTGCAGCAGCACAACGCCGCTGTGCACCGCGGTGCCCACCAGCTCGCGGAGGAAGCGACCGACGCGTACGAGGGTGCGCGTCAGCGCATCGCGGACTTCGTCGGCGCCGACTTCGGCGAGCTGGTGTTCACCAAGAACGCCACCGAGGGCTTCAACCTCGTGGCGTACGCGATGGGCAACGCCGCCACGTCCGGCCCCGAGGCCGCGCGTTTCGTCGTCGGTCCCGGCGACGAGATCGTCGTGACCGAGATGGAGCACCACGCGAACCTCGTGCCGTGGCAGCAGCTCGCGCAACGCACCGGTGCCACGCTGAAGTGGTTCGAGCTCACGCAGGACGGTCGTCTCGACCTGTCCGATGTGGACAGCGTGATCACGCCGCGCACCAAGGTCGTGGCGTTCACGCACCAGTCGAACGTGACCGGCGTGATCAACCCGGTCGACGTGCTCGTCGCGGCGGCTCAACGCGTCGGTGCGCTGACCGTGCTGGACGCGTGCCAGTCCGTTCCGCACGGCCCGGTCGACTTCCACGCGCTGGGAGTGGACTTCGCGTCGTTCTCCGGCCACAAGATGCTCGGCCCGTCCGGCATCGGTGTCCTCTACGGACGTCGTGAGCTGCTGGAGGCGTTGCCTCCCTTCATCACCGGCGGCTCGATGATCGAGCTGGTGAAGATGGAGGGCTCGACGTTCGCCCCGCCGCCGCAGCGCTTCGAGGCCGGTTCGCCGATGACGTCCCAGGCCGTCGGTCTGGGTGCCGCGGTGGACTACCTCAGCGTCGTCGGCATGGAGCGGATCCACGCGCACGAGCACGCGCTGACCGTTGCGGCGCTGGAAGGTCTGTCGGGCATCAAGGGTGTCCGGCTGCTCGGCCCGCAGGACGCGGTCGACCGCGGCGGCGCCGTGCCGTTCGAGATCGAGGGCGTCCACCCGCACGACGCCGGCCAGGTGCTGGACAGCCTGGGCATCGCGGTCCGCGTCGGCCACCACTGCGCGTGGCCGCTGCACCGCTGCCTGAACGCCCAGTCCTCCGTGCGCGCGTCGTTCTACCTGTACAACACGCTGGACGAGGTCGACGCACTGGTCGACGGCGTCCGCGAGGCGCAGAAGTTCTTCGGGGTGGCCTGATGCAGCTCCAGCAGATGTACCAGGAGATCATCCTGGACCACTACAAGAACCCGCACGGCCGCGGCCTGCGCGACCCGTACGACGCCGAGTCGTTCCAGGTCAACCCGACCTGCGGCGACGAGGTGACGCTGCGGGTGCACGTCGTCGACGACGTGGTGCAGGACGTCTCCTACGACGGCCAGGGCTGCTCGATCAGCCAGGCCTCGACGTCGGTGTTGACCGACCTCGTCGTGGGTAAGCCGGTGGGCGAGGCCTTCAAGAAGATGGACGCGTTCGTCGAGCTCATGCAGGGCCGCGGCCAGGTCGAGCCGGACGAGGACGTCCTGGAAGACGGCATCGCGTTCGCCGGTGTCGCGAAGTACCCGGCACGCGTGAAGTGCGCGCTGCTGGGCTGGATGGCGTTCAAGGACGCAGTCGCACGAAGCCAGGGAGCAGCATGAGCACCGAGTCGGAAGAGGTCGTTCGCGGCGCGGAAGGCATGCCGGTCTTCGAGCCGAAGGCCGACGTCGCCGCACTGGACGACGTGGAAGAGGCGATGCGCGACGTCGTGGACCCGGAGCTCGGCATCAACGTCGTCGACCTCGGTCTCGTCTACGACATCCACATCGACGAGAAGAACGTCGCCACCATCGACATGACGCTCACCTCGGCGGCCTGCCCGCTGACCGACGTCATCGAGGACCAGACCCGTGCGGCCCTGACCGGCGGTACGGGAGGCGGCCTGGTGTCGGACTTCCGCATCAACTGGGTGTGGATGCCGCCGTGGGGCCCGGAGAAGATCACCGACGACGGCCGCGAGCAGTTGCGGGCGTTGGGCTTCACCGTCTGATTCCTGAATTTTGTCGAACGGCGCGCATCCCCCAGGCTGCGCGCCATTCGCCATTCGGGCCACCAGGGGAGCGACCCGGTGCCAGGATGCGTGGCCGGGCAGGTGAAACGCTCACAGGTTTTCTGTACGGCGCTGCTCAGGCCACTATGTCCGGAGGCCACGAGGAGGCGGTGGGTGTGTCGGTGCTGGTGCGTCTGCTGGGCGAGTTCAGCGCTGAAGCCGACGGGCAGCCGGTGGATCTGGGCACACCGAGACAGCGGTGCGTGCTGGCGGCTCTGGCGGTCGACGCCGGGCGGGTCGTACCGGTCGACAGGGTGGTCGAGCGGGTCTGGGGCGCCGACGCGGAACCACGGACGCGGTCGACGTTGCACAACTACATCTCCCGGCTGCGCCGTGCGTTGAGCGGCCCCGACGGCGTGACCATCGTGCGCCGCTCCGGTGGCTACGCCCTGTCGGAGCCCGTGACGGACCTGCACAGGTTCCGCGACCTGCGTGCCGCGGCCGATGCGGAAGCCGACGACGAGCAGACGGCTCAACTGCTGACTCGCGCGCTGCAGTTGTGGCGCGGACACGCGTTGACCGGCGTGCACGGTGAGTGGGCCGAAGCGGAAGGCGACCGGCTCGAGCAGGAACGGCTGGCCGCGCAGCACGAGCTGACCACCGTGCGGCTGCGCCTGGGCCAGGGCGTCGACCTGGTGGTCGAGCTCGCCGCACGAGCCGCCGAACACCCGTTGGACGAGCTGGTCGCGGGCCAGTTCATGCTGGCGCTGCACCAGGCAGGACGCACCGCGGACGCTCTGGAGCACCACCAACGGCTGAGGAAACGGCTGGTCGAGGAACTGGGCGCCGATCCCAGCCCCGCGCTCCAGGAGGTGCACCAGCGGATCCTGACCGCCGATCCCGCGCTGTCCCTCGTCGCGACGGGAACGCGTCCACCCCGGGTGGTGCCCGCCCAGCTGTCGGCCGCACCGACACGGTTCGCCGGCCGCGTGGCCCAGCTGGCCGAGCTCGACCGCGCCCTCACCACCGCGATCAGCGGCACCGGCGGCATCGGCAAGACCTGGCTCGCTCTCACGTGGGCACACCTGAACCTGCACCGCTTCCCGGACGGGCAGCTGGCGGTGGACCTGCGCGGCTTCAGCCCCGGTGATCCCAAGGACGCCACCGACGTGCTCGCCGGCTTCCTGACCGCACTGGGTGTCGACCGCAGGCACCAGCCGCAGGACCCGGACGCCCTCGCCGCGCTCTACCGCAGTCACACGGCCGGCAAACGGATGCTGGTCCTGCTGGACAACGCCGCCGCTCCCGACCAGGTCGTGCCGCTGCTGCCCGGCGGAAGCTCCTGCACCGTCCTGATCACCAGCCGCCACCGGCTCACCGCACTGCTCACCCGTCACGGCGCACACCCCGTCAACCTCGACGTGCTGACCGACACCGAAGCCCGCGCCCTGTTGAGCACGGCGATCGATGACGGCGAAGCGATCACCGAACTGATCGGCCTGTGCGGTGGGCTCCCGCTGGCGCTCGGACTGGTCGCCGCCCGCATCCGCAGCCAGCCGGACCTGCTGCACGACCTCGTCACCGAACTGCGCGACCTCGGCCTGGCCGCCCTGGACTCCGACGACCCCGACGCGAGCCTGCCCACCGTCCTGTCGTGGTCCCTGCGGCACCTCACCGACCAGCAACGCACCCTGTTCGGACTGCTGGGCATCGCACCGGGTCCCGACACCACCCTGCCCGCCGCGGCCGCTCTCACCGGCCTGCCCCCGGCCGCGGCGCGCAAGGCGTTGTCGGCGCTGGAGGAAGCGTCGTTGCTGGAACGGCGGCCGCACGGGCGGTACGGCATGCACGACCTGGTCCAGGAGTACGCCGCCACCATCGCTCACGAACTGCCCGGCCACGTGCGGGAAGCGGCCCTGACGCGGGTGATGGACTTCCACCTGCACACCGCCCACGCCGCCGACCGCCTCCTGGAACCGCACCGCCAGCCCGTGGAACTCGACCCACCGGCCGTCCAGCCGCACCCGCTGCCCGACGCCGCCGCCGCGATGGCCTGGCTGCAGGCCGAATACGCCACGCTGCTGGCCACCCAGCGCACCGCGATCTCCCGCGGCGACCACCACACCGTCTGGCACCTCGCCCGGACGATGGACACCTTCCACCTCCGCCGCGGGTACGTGCACGACGCGATCGCCGTGTGGCGAGCGGCCCTGGACGCCGCACAGCACCTGCCGGATCCCGCCACCCGCAGCCGCGCCTTCAGAAACCTCGGCCGCGCCCACGCCCGGCTGGGCTCGTACGAAGAGGCCATCGGTCACCTGGACCAGGCTCTCGCCGTGGCCGCGCGGCACCGAGACGTTCCCGAACACGCGCTCACCCACCGGGTGCTCGCCGTGATCTGGGGAGAACGGGGTGACGACCGGCGCGCCATGGACCACGCTCGTCGCGCCCTCGACCTCTACCGCACCATCGACGCGCCGGTGTGGGAAGCCCACGCGCTCAACGCGGTGGGCTGGCACGCCGCGAACCTGGGCGACTTCGGCACCGCCCACGACCACTGCAACGCCGCCTTCGCCCTGTACCAACGCCACCGCGACGCCACTGGTGAGGGTGCCAACCAGCACAGTCTCGGGTTCATCGCCCACGGCCTCGGCGACCACCGGCAGTCGGTCGCCCACTACCTCCAGGCCCTCACGCTGTTCAGGGGGATGGGCAACGACTACGTGGCGGCGGAACTGCTCGACAAGATCGGCCGGCCCCACCTCGCCCTCGGGCACCACGACCAGGCCCGCGAAGCGTGGCGCGAAGCAGTGGAGCTGTACCGGCGACAAGGCCGCGACGACGCCGCCGAGCGCGTGCAACGCCAACTCGACGATCTCGACGGGAATCCACTATCTGGAACGCGCTTAAATGCGTTGCACGGCCGTCCGCCCGTCACATAACTTGGGCCCATCAACACAGCGAGAGATCAACCGGAGGAAGACATGCTTGCCAAGGCGGAGCTTGCGGGATGGCGAATTCTCGCCCTCATCGCCGGCGGTCTGCTGGCGGTGGCGTGGGGCTCCACGCCATGACCTGATCCCCAGGTCATGACCTCGGAGCCGCCCACGGGAAACCCTGGGCGGTTTTCTTTTTGCAACCCAACAATGCCGACGAGCTTCGGAAGCGGAACGGATTCCAAACCCGTTTCCCGAGGGTTCGACTCCTTCCGTCGGTGCTGCCAGAAAAACACGCGGTCGTGGTGAACTCGGCGGACACGTCGGTCTTCCAAACCGAAGCAGAGGGTTCGATGCCCTCCGGCCGCTCGCTCGAAGTGGATCTAGCCCAACTGGTAGAGGCACATGGTTGAGGGCCATGACAGTCGGGGTTCGACTCCCCGGATCCGCACGCCCCTGTAGCCCAACGGAAGAGGCAACGCGCTCAGAACGCGTCCAGTCCAGGTTCGAATCCCGGTGGGGGCACGCAGACAACTGAACAACGGGGGACGCGCCGGTGCGCAGACGATCCTTGCAAGATCGCCGTGGAGGGTTCGACACCCTCGTCTTCCACTTCCGTCCCGTAGCTCAGCCGGTGAGAGCGTCCGTCTGATACGCGGCAGGTCCCAGGTTCAAGTCCTGGCGGGACGACCAACGTACAAAGGAAGCCGTGGATCACAGCAGCAGACCGATCTCCGCGGCCGGCGCCCTGTTCTTCGACGAGGCAGGGCGCGTCCTGCTCGTCGAACCGACCTACAAGCCGAACTGGGACATCCCCGGCGGCGTGATCGAACACGGCGAGACTCCGCGCGAAGCCTGCAAACGCGAGGTCGAGGAAGAGCTGGGCCTCGTCAGGGAACCCGGCCGCCTGCTCGTGGTCGACTGGGCACCGCGCGACGACGACCGCGTGCTCTTCGTGTTCGAAGGCGGCGTTCTCACCGCTCAGGACGAAATCCGGCTCCAGGCCGAAGAGCTGAAGTCGTACGAGTTCGTGCCGCCGGAAGAGGCCGGGCGACGCCTGATCCCCAGGCTCGCGCGCCGCGTCACCCAAGCGCTGCGAGCCCGGGAGTCAGGCGAGACCCGTTATCTCGAACACGGCGTCAGCCTGCCGGGCTCAAGGCCGGAAGGTCCCCGTTGAACGGCTGAAGCGCGGTGCGACGGTGTGCTGCCCGGACGAGGGCGCTGCCGAGGAGCACGTGACTGATCATGATCGGGTAGATCACGGCGCGCTCGAACAGTCCGATGTTCCACAGCCAGCCGGTCAGCGCGTTGGCCATGAAGGCGGGGAACGCGACCAGGCCCACCATCCCCAGCAGGACGCTCGCGACGCCGCGGCCCCGGCTCAGGCCGATCCGGGCACCACTGGCTCCGACGACGACCGCCATCAGGTTTCCCGCGACCATCACGCTCTGTGCGCCGAGGGTGTGGAACGCGATCAGTCCGTTCGCCACGTTCTCGTTGGATCCCTGGAAGATCCCCACGAGGGACACACCGACACCGGACAGGACCGCCAGCGCGATGATCGCTGTCGGCCGCACACCCTTGCGCGCGTCGAAGGTGAGGAACGCGCCGATGACGAGCATCACGCCGTAGAGGACCCAGCCGATGTCCATGGCGGCTCCCAGCGGGGAGTTGCCGACCTGTCCGAACGCGACCTCGCTCGGACCTGTCAGGCCCAGGTGGCTGACCCAGTTGTACAGCGGCGAGTAGTGCGGTTCCTGCCACGCCGCCGCCGTGACGAGTTCCTCGGCCCACGACACCAGCGGGCCGAGGAAGATCAGGAGTGCTCCGGCGCGGGCGGCGGGACCGGAGCGGACGATCGGCCTCACGCGAGTGCCATTCCCGGGACACGGGCGCGGATGGCGTTCATGGTCGCCTCGTCGGAGACGCCCTGCCAGTCGTAGCGCGGGGTGTAAGGGGCGGTGAGGGCTCGCACGTCGTCATCGGTGAGGTCGACGTCCAGCGACGCGATCGCGTCGTCGATCTGCGCGATCGACCCGGCGCCGACCAGCGGAGCGGTGACCACCGGCTGGCGGTGCAGCCAGGCCAGTGCGACGGCCGCGCGACTCACGCCGTGGGCGGCCGCGACCTTGCCGACGGCGTCGACGATGGCGCGGTTCGACGCTTCCTGCTCCGGGGAGTAGAGGAGGTCCGCGTAAGCGGCGTCGGTTTCGGAACGGGCGGTGGACCTCGCGTCGTCCCAGCCGCGGGCGAGCCGGCCGCGGGCGAGAGGGCTCCAGATGATGGTCCCGACCCCCTCGTCCAGGCAGAGCGGGATCATCTCGCGTTCTTCCTCGCGGGCGAGCAGGTTGTAGTGGTTCTGCATGGAGGAGAACCACGTCCAGCCGTGCAGCTTCTGCAGGTGCAGGGCCTTCGCGAACTCCCAGGCGAACATCGACGACGCCCCGAGGTAGCGCACCTTGCCGGCCTTCACGAGGTCGTGCAGTGCTTCGAGGGTCTCCTCGAGCGGCGTCGAGTGATCGTTGCGGTGCACCTGGTAGAGGTCGATGTGGTCGGTGCCGAGCCGGCGCAGCGAGTGGTCGACCTCGGTCATGACCGCCTTGCGGGACAAGCCTTTCCCGTTCGGGCCTGGGCGCATCGGGTGGCGCAGCTTGGTCGCGATCACGACGTCGTCGCGGTTCGCGAAGTCGCGCAGCGCACGTCCGAGGATCTCCTCGCTGGAGCCGTTCGAGTACATGTTCGCGGTGTCGAAGAAGTTGATGCCCGCGTCCAGAGCGTGCCTGATCAGGGGGCGGGCGTCGGCTTCGCCGAGTGACCAGACGGGGTGGCCGTTTCCGGGTTCGCCGTAGGTCATCGCGCCGATCGCGACGGGGGAGACGTCGAGGCCCGTGCTCCCGAGCTTCACATAACGCATGGAGGGTGCCTTCCGAGAGGCCGAACTCGCGGAGGATCCTCCGCAAGTGGCCGCAAAACTAGCGGAGGATCCTCCGCGAGTCAATCGGAGGGCATCATTGGGCCATGACCGACGAGACGCCGAGCACCTACGGCACGCAGCGCAAAGCCGCCGCGCGCAACCGTGTCGCGATCATCGAGGCTGCTCACGAGCTGTTCGCGGACAACCCGCTGGTGCCGTTGAGCGAGGTCGCCAAACGCGCCGGGGTCGGAGCGGGGACGCTGTACCGCCACTTCCCGACCCGCGAAGACCTGATCCTCGCGGCTTACCAGCACGACATCGAACGTCTGACCATCGCCGCCGACGAGGTGCTGGCGCGTCACTCGTCGGCCAAGGCCGCGTTCGTCGAGTGGTTCGAGACGCTGTCGGCCTACATCCGCATCAAGCACGGTCTCGGTGACGCGCTGCACGGCGCCGCGGCCCAGGAAATGATCGACGCCTCGTGGGGGCCCGCCACCGCGGCCGTGACGAAGCTGGTCGACGCCTGCGTGGCCGAGGGCGCCATCGCCCCCGGCCACGACCCGGCGGACATCATCATGCTCATGAGCTTCTTGTGGCGCGTCCCTAACAACGACGACGGCGTGACCCAGGGCCGGCGTCTGATCGCCGCCGTCTTCTCGGGCCTGAAGGAATCGCCGCAGCCCTTCGAGGCTCAGGCGTAGACGCGTTCCACGAACGACGCCAGCTGGTCCTCCGGCAGGTGCCGGGCGAGGTCCGCCTCCGACACCATGCCCACCAGCCGGTGGTTGTCGATCACCGGCAACCGCCGGATCTGGTTGTCTCCCATCGTCTCCAGCACGTGCGCCAGCGAGTCGTCCGCGTCGACCCAGTGCACGTGCCCGCCGAACTCGCTCACGCGGGTCGTCGCCAGGTCCATCCCGGCGGCGACGGCCCTGATCACGATGTCGCGGTCGGTGATGATTCCGTGCAGCCGGTCGTCCTTGCCGCAGATCGGCAGGGATCCGACGTCGAGGTCCCGCATCATGCGGGCGGCCTCGACGAGGCTCGCGTCCTCGTTCACGCACTGCACTCCGGGGTGCATGATCTCGCGTGCTGTGGTCACAACCTCCTCCTTTTCTCGCCCGTCCACAGGATCCGCCCGGCCGAACCACCCTGCAGGGTGGACCGCTGAACGGCCTAGACCCTTGCGGGCTCAACGGCCCAAAGTGCTACTCTCTGTGGTCCTACGGTTACGCAGTTGCTATCTCCGGGGGCCCGCGATGAGGCTGTTGGCGGAACTGACCGACGATCCCTGGAGCGGCCTTTCACCGTCCGTGTACGAGACGGGCAGGCTCGTCGCCCTCGCGCCCTGGTTGACCGGCCACGAGGCCAGGGTCCGGTACCTCCTCGACACCCAGCACGCCGACGGCACGTGGGGCGGTCCCGGTGAATACGCCCTGGTCCCGACGTTGAGCGTGGTCGACGCGCTCCAGGACCACCCGGCGGCACGCAGAGGACTCCAGGCGCTCCGCACACTCCTGACCCGTCCGCTGAAGCTGCCGGACACGGTCGCGGTCGAGCTCATCGTCCCCGCCCTCGCCGAGAGACTCGGGCTGCGCACACCGCTCGACCCGCGTCCGCTGCACGCGCTGAGACAACGTCCGCTGCCCGAAAAGCTCTGGCACACCCTGGAGATCTTCGGCCCGCGCCCCGAGGTGACCGCCGTCGACGGCATCGTCGCGGCGAGCCCCGCCGCCACCGCGGTTCAGCTGGGAGGTCCCAGACCGGGCAGGAGCCTCGACTACCTCGAAGCCGTCCAGCGCAGGCACGGCGGACCCGTCCCGGCCGGTGTGCCGGTTCCGCTGTTCGAACGTTCCTGGATCATCGTCGCGCTGAAGTCCGCCGGTCTCGACGTCCCGGACGCGATGACGGACCAGATCAGGGCCGCGTTCACCCGGCACGGCGCGGCCGGCGGACCCGGACTTCCCGCCGACGCCGACGACACCGCCACCGCACTGCACGCCCTGGCGTTGTGCGACAGCCCGCGCCCCACCGAAACCCTCGCCCGCTACCGCGAAGCACGGCACTTCGCCTGCTTCCCGAACGAGCGCACACCGTCGACCAGTACGAACGCCCACGCACTCCAGGCGATCGGCCACGACCGGCAACTGGAGGAGTGGCTGCGCGACATGCAGGAACGCGGCGGCTACTGGCTCGACAAGTGGCACGCCTCGCCGTACTACGCCACGGCGTGCGTCACGAACGCCTTGCGGGGCAACGACAAGGCCGTCGACTGGGTCCTGAGCACGCAGAACGCCGACGGCTCGTGGGGCCGTTGGGAAGGCACCTACGAGGAAACCGCCTACGCCATCCGGATCCTGTCCCACTCGCGCG
The DNA here is from genome assembly GCF_000974445.1 of Lentzea aerocolonigenes. Taxonomy (GTDB): domain Bacteria; phylum Actinomycetota; class Actinomycetes; order Mycobacteriales; family Pseudonocardiaceae; genus Lentzea; species Lentzea aerocolonigenes. Next base: position 7,465 of record NZ_BBOJ01000027.1, on the reverse strand, counting down.
CCGACGTCAGCAGGGCGATCACCCGCGGCGCGAAGTTCATGCAGGAGTGGGGAAACCGCCCGCACCCGCCGCTGTGGCACGACAAAGACCTCTACACCCCGACGAGAATCGTGCGGGCCGAAGGTCTGGCCGCGCTCCACCTCGCGTGCGCGGTGTGCCGATGAACCGGGCCGAGCTGAGGTTCACGCTGCGGCTGATCCCGTTCCTGGACTCGGTGGAGGGCTTCGAGGACGGCCTGGTCAAGCTCGCGGACCGGCGTTGGCTCGCCTGGCACCCGGACGTCGTGTCGGCGTTGTTCCGCAACGACCGCGCCCTGCGCCACCCGCCGAGCCGCACGCTGAGTCCGTTGCTGGGCAACCGATCCGTGCTCTGGCTGGACGGCGCCGAGCACACCGCGTACCGCCGCACCCTCACACCCCTGTTGCGCGGCAACAGGTATCAGGCGCTGGTCGACGAGGTGGTCGAACGTGCGATCGCCGAGCTGCCGAGCGATCCCGTCGGTCTCGCCGCCTGGACGCGCACCCTCACGCTGCGGATCATCGGCCGCATCGTCTTCGGCGTCGACGACGACGAGCTGCTGGCCGCGTTCACCCGCTGGCTGGACCGCCGTCTCGGCAGCCGTGTCCGCACGCTCGCGCACCGCTACCTCGCCCGCGGCACCACCAGGTTCGACCCGGACCTCGACCGGATGCTGCTGCACCGCGCCCGCACCGCCGAACCACCGGCGCTCGCCGCCTGCCTGCCCGAGGAGGACCTGCGCGACCAGGTCGTCTCCCTGCTGTTCGCGGGCCACGAGACGACAGCGTCCGCGACCGCGTGGACGTTGTACTGGATCGACCGCACGCCCGGTCTGGCCGAAGAGCTCACCGACGAGGCGTTGCTCGACGCCACGATCGCCGAGTCGCTGCGGCTGTCCCCGCCCGCGACGCTCGCCGGCAACCGGATGAGCGGCGAAGGCATGGTGATCACCCCGAGCATCTACCTCGCGCACCGCCGGGCCGCGACCTATGCCGATCCGCACGTCTTCGACCCCGGCCGCGCCCAACCACCACCAGGCGCGTTCTTCCCGTTCGGCGGGGGAGTGCGGCGCTGTCCCGGCAAGGACCTGGCACTGCTGGAGATCCGCACGATCGTCACGGCTCTGCTGCGGCACCGGCACGTCCGGCTCAGCCCGGCCGACTGCACACCCCAGCTGCGGGGCGCCGCGATGGCACCGCCGCCGAGCCTCGCGATGGTGGCCACGTGCCGGCGTTGACCTACCTCCACCGGCTGGAACACCCGTTCGGCACGCACTACGCGTGCTGCGCGGCCTGGGGTGCCTGCTACGCGACGAGGTTCGACCTCGCCGTCGTGATCGCGGTGCTCGCGAACTTCGTCGCGATCATCTCCGGCAACCCGCTCAACGCCTACGCCGACGTCCGCAACGACATCCACACCGCCGAGAAACGCCATCTGGCCCAGGCGGTGCAGGAGATCGGCGCCGGCAGGGTCCTCGCGCTGGCGATCTTCGAGATGGTCTTCGCGCTCGCGCTGGCGATCGCGGTGTCGTGGAGGGTGGCGATCGGTGTCGGGCTGATCCTGGTGCTGTACCTGGCTTACAACCTCGAACCGGTCAGGCTGAAACGGCGCGGGTACTCCGGCCCGGTGGTGCTGGCGATCGCCGCCGGTCTGCTGCCGAGCGTGACCGCCTACGCGGCAGCCGGGGGACAGGCTGATCCCGCGGTGTGGCTGGTCTTCTCCGGCGTCGCCGCGCTCGCGACCGGCCGGGCGCTGTGGTGGGCCGTTCCCGACCGCGCCGGCGACGCCCGCGTCGGCTCACGAACCCCGGCCGTCGCGTACGGCACGAGACACGCGATCAACGCGACCACGCAGCTCACGGTCGGCGGGTTGCTGCTGGTCGGAGGCGGTCTGTGGTTCCGGTTCGGGCTGGTGTGGGCTGCGGTGGGCGTGGCGGCGTGCTCGGCGTTCCTGATCGCACGGGACATGCCGACGGCCAGGCAGCAGCTGCGGTACGGCATGTCCATGGCCGTCATGGCGACGATCGTGCTGGCGACGATCCCTTTGCTCGCCTAGTTCTTGCGCGCGAGCCCGCCGCATCCCTGGAAGTTCTCCGGGTTGCGGTCCTGCACCTCGCCGGGATCCGGTTCCCACAACGGAATCGGCACCACACCCGGCGACAGGATCTCCATGCCGTCGAAGAGCTGCACGACCTGTTCCGGGTAGCGGAACGTGAACGCGGGCAACGGCTGGTCCTCGTACATCGCGCCGAAAAGCCCCACCGCGGCCAGCATGAACGGGTCGCGGCACGTGTGCGACAGCCCGAGGTAGCTCCCCGGCGCCAACGCGTCCATGTACCCGGCCAGCACCTTGTGCGGTTCGGCGCTGTCCGGGACGAAGTGCAGCACGTCCAGCACCAGCACGGCGACCGGCTCCGACAGGTCCAGCGTCGTGCGGACCTCCGCCGAGCCGAGCACCTCGTCCGGGTCGCAGAGGTCCGCGCACAGGTAGGAGACGTTCGGGTGGTTCGCGACGAGCTCACGGCCCTCGCTCGCCACGGCCGGGTCGATCTCGACGTACACCACGCGCGCGTCGGGCGCGACGAGGTGCACGTTGTCCGCGGTGGGCAGGCCGGAACCGAGGTCGAGGAACTGGCGCACGCCCAGTGAGGTCAGTCTCCTGACGACTCTGCCCAGGTACGAGCGGTGCGTGCGGCACAGGTACGGCAGGTGCGGCGCCGCGGACACGAGGTGGGCCGCCAGCTCCTGGTCGGCCTCCGTGTTGTGGGTGCCACCGAGCCAGTAATCCCTGACCCGTGCGGTGTTGGGTTTCTCCGGACCGTTCACTCCCGGTGCCCAGATGGGGGTGGCCACGTGCACTAACTACCGGATCCCGGCTTGGAGGCACACCAAGCCGACCCGAGGTGTACACGATCGTATTAATCGCAGTCGAATGGATCTCAGACCGGCGAGGTCTGCGCCACGAGAAACCCCACGACGTCGTCCAGCCTGCCGCGACGCGCGAACGCCCTGCGCTGCCTCGCCGCGCCCGTGCCGTCGAGCAGCAACCGGTCGATGCCGTCGCTGACCATCTCGTAGTCGCCGGAGAACTCCAGCGCCGGCCGCACCCACCGCAGCAACGACGCGGCGATCGTGGACGCGGGCGTCGGCGAACCGGTCACCGGGTCGATGCCGAAGCCCGCCAGGCCGTCGCGCGCCGCACGCCACATCGCGACCTTCAGCAGGTGCGGCGGGATCTTCTCGGGCGCGGCACCGGAAGTCAGCGCCGTGGTGGCGATTCCCCGCACGAGGGCGGCCATCAGCACCGCTTCCTCCACCGTCGGCGCGACGTCGGACACCCGGAGCTCGAGCGTTGGGTGGCGGGCGGAGAGCCGCACGTCCCAGTAGAGCATCCCGGCGTCCATCGCCGCGCCGCTCGCGACGATCTCCTCCCGTGCCGCGTAGTACTCGGCCGCGGAGTCGAAGTGCGGCGGCGCACCCGAAGTGGGCCAACGGTTCCAGACCACGTAACGCCAGCTCGCGTACCCGGTGTCGCCGTCGAGCCAGTACGGGGAGTTGGCACCGAGCGCCAGCAGGGTCGGCAACCACGGCCGCAGGTGGTTGCTCACGAAGATCTTCGACTCGTCGTCGGGGAGCCCGACGTGCACGTGACAGCCGCAGATCGCGAGGTCGTTGGTGAGCGCGCCCATCTCCTGCGCCATCCGGTGGTAGCGCGGGGAGTTCGTCAACGGCGTGGGCATCGTGAGGCCCAGCACCGGCGTTCCGGTCGCGGCGAGCCTGGCGTCGTGCCGCGCGGCCCGTTCGATCAACGCACGCCGCGCCACGGCGAGCTCGTCCCGCAGCACGCCCATGTCCGTGCAGATGCCGCTGGCCGATTCCACCTGGTACTGCGCGATTTCCGGCTGCAGGTCGACCTGGTAGCGGTCTGCTCCGGTGAGCACTTCGTTGGCACGGTTGGCCAAGTGGCCCGTGGAAGCCTCGACGAGAACGAATTCTTCTTCCACCCCAACGGTGAGGAGGCCGTCCATGCTCGTGCGTTGCGCGGGTACCGATTGAGTTCTGCTGCCGACCTGCACGCCGAACCTCCTGTGCGCTGTGTAGCGACAACGATGCTATGAGTGATCAGCTCGTCGCACAGGAGGCGTTTGGTTGTACTTGTTCAACTCACCGCGCGTTGCACGGCACCACGCAGCACGTCACGTCGTTCACTGCCTGGGCGTCCCATGACCCAGCTGGACCCGGCGAGCGACTTCGCGTGCTCCTTGACTGGTGCCAGCAACCGCGACACCTCGCGATACGACCCCACTGACCCCGCGGCACAGATAAGGGTCGCAAGAGAGAGGGTGATGTGTCGTCCCTCCGCCGTGTACGGCTTGTCGAGCAAACGGGCGGACAACGGCACCGTTTCGTCGAGCCCGGCGAGGACGAGGAAGTCGTCGCCGCCCACGTGCCCGACCTGCACGCCGGGGAACGCGTGCGCGAGCTCGGCCAGGTCGTGCCCGATCTCGCGGATCAGGTCGTCGCCCGCCGCGAACCCGACCGTGTCGTTGACCAGCTTGAAGCTGTCGACGTCCAGCCACGACACGGCGAAGATCTCGCCGAGCCCGATGCGCCGGTCGACCTCCTTCGCGATCGCGTCGCTGCCGGGCAGCCGGGTCAGCGGGCTCAACGCCGCGGCCTGCTCGACCTTGAGCTCGGCGACACCGCGCACAACGTCCGCAACGCGCACAACACCCATGCACCGCTCGTTGTGGTCCACGACGATGAGGTCGTCGTTCGTGCGTTCACGGTTCGCACCGGCCACGACGTCGAGCAGGTCGAGCGCCGATGACTCGGTACTGATGATGTGGGGCTTGTCCGCGAGGCGTGCGGCTTCTCGCTTCGCATGCAGTGCATGCCCGTACGGCCCGGTAACGGCGAGAAGGAACCTGTTGCGGTCCACGGACCACTTGGGGCGACCCTCGTCGTCGACGAGCACCACGCCCGTGACGGCCGGTTGGCTCGCCAGCACCTCACGCACCTCTTCGCTCGTGGCGTGTTCCGGCAACGTGGTGGCGGGGTGCAAGAAGTCGGTCACCCTGGGGCCGGCGCTCCGGCGGATCTCACCCGTCTCCGTCACGGCCTCCGGCGCGATGCGGGCGTTCACCGCAGGTCTTCGCTGCGGCGGCGCGAGCATGTTGCCCTGCGCGTGCCCGACGCCGAGTTTGCGCAGGTAGGTCAGCTCGGCCTCGGTCTCCACCCCCTCGGCGACGACCTGGCCGCCCGTGTACTCGCCCAGGTGCACCAACGACCGCACCAGCGCACCGCGCGCGGCGTCGTCGGGCAACGTCCGGACGATCTCGCGGTCGAGCTTGATGAAGTCCGGCGCGGCGCTCGTGAGCAGGCCGAGCGGCACGTCGCCCTCGCCCACGCAGTCGAGCGCGATGCGGAAGCCGTTGTTGCGCAACGTCTGCAGGCCGCGGGCGAGCCGGGCGCGGTTGGCCCGCGAGTACGGTTCGCCCACCTCGACGACGATGCTGTCGGGGGAGCGGCGGGCGTCCCTGAGCGCGCCGTAGAGCGGCGCCATGATCTCGGGCTTGTCCGCCACCGTGATCGCGAGCAGGTTGACGTGCAACGGCAGCATGAGGTCGAAGTCGGCCGCGGAACGAATGGCGCGGCAGGCGAGGCCGACGTCGGCGTTCGCCAGCAGACCGGCCTGGAAGGCGGCCTGGAGAAGATCCTGCACGCTGCCGTCGTGCGGCCTGGCGAGAGCCTCCACCGCGACGACGCCCCCGGTGTTCAGGTTGAACAGCGGCTGGAAGGCGAACCTGACGTCATCCAGCAATGCGGGCACGTCTCAAATCGTGCAGGCACGAATGAACAGCTCCAAGCGGGTTCACCAGGTGTTCATCATCTTGGCGCGAAGACGCCACGGTGCCGCGCGGAACAACGCCGCCATCGCGGCCGCCGTACCGCGTACGTCCTCACGGCCGGACAGGTAGGCACGCTGCAGTTCTTCTTCGAGTTGGAAGAACAGCTCGAAGAAGTCCCTCGTCTCGTTGGCGTCCATGCGGAGCAGCGCTTCCAGGCCACGCCTGCGCAGTGCATGCACCACGCGCGCGTTGCGGGACCATATGACGTGCTTGGGGTCGTCGCCGGCCTTGATGGCCTGGGCGACCTTCGGGGCGAGGCTCAGCGAGGTGGCGACGCTGTAACCGGTCGCCGGGTGGATGAAGCCTGCTGCTGCGCCGAACGCACGGCCGTTGGCTCTCGGTGCGTCCAGAGGGAAGCGGACGCGTTCCTCCTGCAGGCCTGGTTCGAGCCTGCGGTGGAGACGTTCGCGCAGCTCGCCGAGGGGTATGCCGGGCCGGCGGGCCAGGCAGGTCTCCTCCACGAGGCGCCGGTTGCCGCCGAGCGGGACCTCGTAGAGGAACGTGTCGCCGTCGCGCCAGTCCATCAGCGTCGTATCGGTCCTGTCCGACTCGATGACCGTGCCTACGGCCGTTTGCTCGGCACGGCCCTTGCGCGCGCCGGTGGCGTTGAACGTGTACCGCGCATCGGTGGGGCGCTTCAGGACCGTGACCGTGTCGGGGAGTTCGTGCAGCCGTGCATTGTCGAGGACGACATAGGTGCGTGGGATCAGATGCTCTTCATGCGCGTAGGCACGCACCACCGTGCTCGTAGCGGCTACCGGTGTGTGTAGGGGGAGCTCGTCGGCCCACGCGCCGTAGGTGGCCGTCCACACACGGTCCTGGCGATCGACGATCGCGGTGTCGAGACCTTCGTGCGCGCACGCGCGGGCGAGCGCGCGACCTGCCGGGCCGCCACCGATCACAAGGACGTCGTACACAGGTCCATGATTGACCTTGTGGCCAAGACCTTCCGTCAGACCCTCATCCGCCGTGTCGGCAACGTCGTCGTGAGTCGCGCAGTCTCTCTCGGGATCGCTCCCTCCTACTACGTGCTGCTGACTATCCGCGGCCGCCGCAGTGGTCAGGAACGGACGATCCCCATCCGCCTGATGCGCCACGACGGGCAGGAGTGGCTTGTCGCGCCGTACGGCGTTCGCGACTGGGTGCGCAACGCACGGGCAGCCGGCGAAGCGGTCCTGCGAAGGGGACGCAGGTCACGTTCAGTTCGTTTGACGGAGGTTTCCGCGGCCGTCGCGGCGCCCGTGCTGGCCGCATACGTGCGCAAGGAGCCCGTGACGAGGCCTTTCTTCGACGCGAAGGTCGGTGACGCCGTCTCGGCGTTCGAAGCGGAGGCCGGCCGCCATCCGGTCTTCCAGGTCACGAACATGCAGGTCAGCGGCGGTGCGGGCGCTTAGGTGACCCCCCGATTTGGAGATCGAAACACCCCCGTGTAATGTTCTCCAAGTCAGAGCGACACGGGCCGGAAAACAAGCCGGAACGAGCCTGACAAACACAAAGCCCCGGAAGTAAACCAGCGAAAAGCTGGTGTGACTGCGG
>NZ_BBOJ01000028.1 GCF_000974445.1 Lentzea aerocolonigenes | reverse complement strand
CGTGCAGCTCAAAGGCGAGGCCCTGGCGCACACCAGCGAGGCGGTTCCCGCCGTGCGGGAATGGTCCGGGACGGGCCGGTGCGGCCGCCGGCCCGCTGACACGCCCGTCTACCCGGACGAGCCGGTCAGCCTGGCCCGGCACGTGGCCGCCGCTGGCCGCGAAGCCGCACTCACCGTCACCTGGCGCGAAGGCAGCAAAGGCGCACTGTCCTCACAGTTCGTGTTCCTGCGAGTCCGGCCCGCCGGGCATCGCGTCCCCCGCGACCTCGACGACGGCATCCTGCCCGAGCGGTGGCTGATCGCCCAATGGCCCGACGACGAACCCGAACCAGTCACCTACTGGCTCTCCAGCCTCCCAGCCGACACCAGCCACACCGACCTCATCCGCTACGCCAAGATCCGCTGGCGGATCGAACACGACTACCGCGAACTCAAGACCGGCCTGGGCCTGGACCACTTCGAGGGCCGCTCCTGGCAGGGCTGGCACCGCCACGTCACCCTGGTCACGGCGGCGCACCTGTTCCTCACCTTGCTGCGAGCAGACCCAAAAGCGGCTGCGCCGGCCTGACCCTCTACAAGGTCGTCCGCGAACTGCAACTACTCCTCGCGACCTGGACCGGCGTCTGCCTGACCTGCCACCAAACCGTGAAACCGCTACGCCACAACAACTACCGACTAACCTAACAAAGCACTACTAGGCCGTACCGGCGACACGCCGGACCTCCGATCGTCCCAATTGGACCGCATGGCGTGTTCCACTGTGACACGTGTGGCTGACGGTGCATCGGTTCCGGATGCGCCGAATGCGTCTGATTGGTCTAATGCGGTCGGAGGTGATGTCCGGTGCTGACACGACTCTCCGCCGTGGTGGTCCTGATGACGGCCGTCCTAACGGGGACGGCCGCCGCCGTGCCGCCGCCTCCGCCGAACCCGAGTGACGCGGAGATCTCGGCGTCGCGGGCTGAGGCAGACGCGAAGGCGGCCCGCGTGGGCGAGCTGACCGGGCGGCTCACGCAGGCCGAGTCCCGCCTGCAGGAGCTGCTCGACGACGTCTCGTACAAGCGCGAGCTCGCCAACAAGGCGCGGGTGGACCTGGAGACCGCGATCTCCGAGGCCGAGGCCGCGCGCCGTGAGGCCACTTCCGCCCGTGTGCAGGCCGACGCGGCGTCGAAGGCCGTCGAGCAGAGTCGTCGTGAGCTGGACGAGTTCGCGGCTGCCTCCTACGCGCAGGGCAGCACCGTCGGTTCCTTCTCCGCGTACATCGGCGCAAAGTCGCCGGAGGACCTGCTCGCCCGCGCCCAGATGCTGGAGGCGGTGTCGGCGGCCAGCCTGAACCGCCTCGACCAGGTGACCCGCGACCAGGGCACCGCCGCGAACCTCGACGCCGCGGCCCGTGCGGCGCTGCAGAAGGCCGAGTCGAAGCAGGCCGCCGCCGACGAGGCGAAGAAGGTCGCGGACCACGCGCAGCAGGTGGCCGTGGAGGCGCACTCGGCGCAGGAGGCGGCGACCGCGGAGCTGCAGTCGAACAAGGACGCCGTCGAACGCGAGCTCGCCTCGGCGCGCGGTGAGGTCAGCGGCCTGGAAGCGCAACGCCGTCAGTACGACTCCTGGGTCGAGGCGAAGAAGCGCGAGGACGAGGAGAACGCCCGTCGTGCCGCGGAGGCTCAGGCAGCGGCCCAGGCGCCGGCGCCCCAGCGTCCCGTCGCGGCGGCACCGTCGGGCAACCGCGTGCAGACTGTGATCAACCGGGCGCTGGCGCAACGCGGCGTCATCTACGCGTGGGGTGGCGGCAACTACAACGGCCCGACGTACGGCGTGCGCGACGGTGGCGTGGCCGACTCGTTCGGCGACTACCGCAAGATCGGCTTCGACTGCTCCGGCCTGATGATGTACGCCTTCGCGGGCGTCGGCGTGTACCTGCCGCACTACAGCGGCTACCAGTACAACTCGGGCCGCAAGGTGCCGCTCTCGCAGATGGCGCCGGGCGACATGATCTTCTGGGGTCCCGGCGGCGGCACGCACGTGGCGTTGTACCTGGGCGGCGGAATGATGGTGGAGGCGCCGCATTCCGGTGCGGTGGTGCGGATCTCGCCCGTGCGGTACGGCGGCATCATGCCGTACGTGACCCGCATGCTCTGAGCACGCCGATCGCCATCGCCGCCAGTACGGCGTCCCGTCCGGACATCTGCGCGGCCAGGCGTTCCACGACACCGGGGTCGAGCTGGGCCAACGTCGTGGCAAGGCTTTCCCACGTCCTGCGGACGGGATAGGAGACCGAGTGGACGGCGCGCAATTCGCGTTGTGCTCGGTTGAGGACGGCCTTCGCCTCGCCTGAATCCCAGACCGCCAGGCCGGCGGCGGCCTTGACGAGGACCTCGGCGACCTCCGAGGAGTTGTGGATCTCGACTCGATCGAGCACCGCGAGCGCCCTCGCGGGGTCGGCCTCTGCGTACGACCCGGCGATGCGCAGGAGCACGGTTCGGGCGGCCTCGGAGTGGGGATCCACCGCGAGCACCCGCTCGACGAGCTGTTCCGCCCGGACCGGATCGGCACCGGCCAGGCTGTGCGCGTACGCCACCAGCTCGGGCACGGAGTCGCTGGCGGAGATCTCGTCGGAGATGAGGCGCACGACCTCCTGGCTCAGCGCGAGATCCAGGTCCAGGGCGGCGGCCGCGACCTCACCGAGCAGGTCCGTCGAACCGGGCGCGTCCTTCACACCAGCGCGGTGAGCGGCCGCGACGTCCTTGGCCGTCGCCAGCCAGTCCCGCGCCTGGTCGCGGTCCGTCATTGCGATCTCGCGAGCCATGCCGATGAGAGCTGAGACCCGGTGTTCGGCCGAGCTGATCCTGGTCGCGACGGCGTCCGCCCGGTAGATGTCCACCCCGGCGGCGGCGATGGCCAGGTTCTTGCGAAAGTGGTCCAGGTCGGCGTTGCGCCGGCGCGCGACTCGGAACTCGCGGTCGAACAGCGCGAGCGCGTAGTCGCGGTGCGCGGTCGCGGCGTGCTTGAGCTCGCCGCTCCAAATGCTGCCTGCTATTCCCATACCGCGATCGGACTTCTCGAGAATCTCGACGGCCCGGTCCACGTCGACGGCGGCCACCTCGTCCGCGACCTGGCGCAGCAGTCGATGCCGGTTCCACGTGTCGGCGCTCAGTGCGGCGTGCTCGGCGAGGTTCACCAGCCGGGTGAAGTCCTGCGGATCGTCTGCGTGGCGGACGGCTGCGAGCCACGCCAGGTGGGCAGGGGAGCAGTCCGGCCGCTTCTCGGCCCTGCGCACGAGGTGGGTGGCGCGTTCGGGATCGGTGCGGGTCAGCACGAAGGTCGTCACAGCGGCCAGCCCGAGATCGCTGTCGGGGTGGTCGTCCAGGAACGGCTCGACCAGGCGGCACGCGCGTTCCGGGTCCCGCGGGGCGACGGCGAAGGCCAGGTTCACCAAGGCGTGCGCGTGCTTGGCGCGGTCCGGCACGTGGGCGAGAACCTGTTCAGCGTGTTCGGCGTCGGTCTCGAAGTGAGCTTCCGCGATCTCGACCAGCGTGTCCGAGCGCTGCTGGGGATCGGTGATCGAGTTCGCGATCCGCACGGGCAGGTCGGCCGGCGGCCTGGCCGGTCCTGATGCCGGGTGGACGTGCAGGTCGCCGTGCACCGTTCCCACCTGCGACACCGAACCGTGCACGGTTCCCGGCACTGTGTTGCGCGTTCGATCTTCCGGCATGGGCCAAGCATGACACCACGCCTAGAGGTTCCGGGCCCAGAGCTGACCGATCACGTCGTGGCCGAAGCTGTGCTGCGGCGTCTCCTCGATCAGCTCGAACCCGTGTGCCTCGTAGATCTTGCGTGCTGACGTGAGACCGTCGACCGTCCACAGCACCATGCGTTGGTAGCCAACGGTTTTGGCGAACTCGACGCAGGTGTCGACGAGCTTGCTGCCCGCGCCGTGGCCACGGGCGTTGGGGTGCACGAGCAGCACGCGCAGCTTTGCGGTCGTGTCGTTTTCCTTGACGCACAACACGCATCCGACGCGTTCGCCGTCGAGCTCGGCGATCCAGGCGGCCTCCCTGGTGGCGTCGTGGCCGGTCGCGTAGTCGCCGACGATCTTGGCGACCAGTGCCTCGAAGGAGGTGTCCCAGCCGAACTCGGCGGCGTAGAGCTCGCCGTGCGCCTGGACGACCCAGCCGAGGTCGCCGGGTTGGTCGAGAGGACGGATCAGCACGGCTCCTCCAACTGACACGAGTGTTTCAGTGCGGCCATACTGACACGACTGTTTCAGTGATGCCAAGATGGGCCATGCCGTCCGCACGGGAGACCGAACTGCTTGAGGCCGCCTACCGCTATGCGCTCAGCCACGGGCTGGCCGACGTGTCGCTGCGGCCGCTGGCGGCGGCGATCGGGTCGAGCACGCGGGTGTTGCTCTACCTGTTCGGCAGCAAGGACGGGCTGGTCAAGGCCCTGTTGGCGCGGGCGCGTGAGGACGAGCTGGCGCTGCTCGCCGACATCGGCACCGGGCCCGGCGTCGTGGCGAGGTTGTGGGAGTGGCTGTCGGCGCCGGCGCATCGGCCGTTGCTGACGTTGTGGCTGGAGGCTTACGCCCGCTCTCTCGTGGAGCCTGACGGGCCGTGGGCGGGGTTTGCGCGCGCGACCGTGGAGGACTGGTTGGAGGTGCTGCGCGCTGCACAACCTGCGGATGTGCGCGATACGGCTGATGGGCTGGCCATGCGCACACGAGAACTCGCGCTGCTGCGGGGTGCGTTGCTCGACCTGCTCGCGACCGGCGACGGTGAGCGGGTCGGTGCGGCACTGGGGTGAAGCCGACTTTTTGGCTGTGCGTCCACTAGTTTTGTGGCGTGAAGATCGTGGTGTTCGGCGCCTCCGGCATGGTGGGTCAAGGCGCGCTGCGCGAGTGTCTGCTCGACCCCGCGGTCGACTCCGTGGTGACGGTGGGGCGTTCTCCGCTGGCGGTGAACGATCCGAAGCTGCGGCACGTCGTGCACGCCGACTTCGGTGACCTGTCCCCGATTGCGGAGGAACTGGCCGATGCCGATGCGTGCTTCTACTGCATGGGGCTGACGTCGGCGGGTCTGACCGAGGCCGAGTACACGCCTGTGACGCACGACTACGCGCTTGAGGCGGCGCGTGTTGTCGGTGGCACGTATGTGTACGTGTCGGGTGAGGGTGCGAACGCTGACGGTCGCGCGATGTGGGCTCGGGTGAAGGGGCGCACGGAGAACGAGCTGCTGGCGCTGCAACGGCGGGTGTTCGTCGTGCGGCCGGGGTTCATCCAGCCGCGGCACGGGATCACGTCGCGGACCCGGATCTACCGGTACCTCTACACGTGGACGTGGTGGCTGCTGCCCGTGTTGCGGCGGCTCGCGCCGAAGTACGTGACCACGACCGAGCACCTCGGCCGCGCCGTGGTGGCGCTGGCCAAGGGTGCTCAGGCGGAACGGGTGCTGCGCAGCGACGAGATCAACCGGCTGGCGGGCTGACACCGGCGCCGGGGAGCTCGCCGCCGCTCCCGCACGGCCACCTGCTCACGCTGGCTTGAACGCGTCCTCCGTCTTCACCACGCCCGCCGTGCGGCCGGGTGCGGTGTGGTTCTCCCAGTACAGGTTCGTGTGCGCGATGACCTTGTCCGGGGTCGGCGCGCCGTACTCCGAGAGGTCCTCGGTCGTGTGTGCGTCGCTGACCAGCAAGGCGTCGTAGCCGCGCACGAGGGCGCCGTGCAGGGTCGAGCGGATGCACTCGTCGGTCTGCGCGCCGGAGACCACGAGGCTGCCGATGCCCTTGCCCGCCAGCACTTCTTCCAGGTCGGTGGCCTCGAAGGAGTCGGCGTACGTCTTGTGCACCACCGGTTCGCCGTCGGCGACCTTCAGCTCGGACACGAACTGCCAGCCGTCGGACTCCTTCGGCATGTGTTCGGCGTTGCTGTGCTGCACCCACACCACGTCGACGCCGGCCGCGCGGGCCTTGTCGACGAGGGTGGCGACGTTCGCGACGACTTCGTCGCGGTTGTGGGCGTGGTTGACCACGCCGTTCTGCACGTCGATCACGAGCAACGCGGTGTTGGGGCGGTTCGCCAGAGTCGTCACGCAGGCCACACTATGCCGGGGGTCTGACAATTTCAGCGGGAGCGCAGCCGGCGCAGCATCCGGGCGTCCTCGAAGCCCACGTTCCGCGCCGCTGACTCCACGGTGGCGCCTTGGCCGATGAGGTGCTCCGCCCGTTCGACGCGCAGGGCTTGCTGGTACTTCAACGGCGTCATTCCGGTCGCACGGCCGAACAGTCGCGTCACGGTCCGTTCGCTGCAACCGGCGAGGGTGGCCAGCTCCGCCAAGGAAAGACGATCGGTGAGGCGTGACTCGATGACGTCCTGGATGCGGTGCACCGTCTCGTTGATGTGCGAGCGGTGGCGCAGCAGCACGCTGGCTTGCTGGTCGTCACCGTTCCTGCGCGCGTAGACGACCATCGTGCGTGCGATGGCCGCGGCGACGGTGGGGCCGTGGCGCACAGCGACGAGGTGCAGGGCCAGATCGATGCCGCTCGCGATGCCCGCGGACGTCACGACTCGGTTGTCCTCCACGAACAGAACGTCGCGCACGACCCGTGCGGCCGGGTAGCGCTGTTCGAGTTCGTCCTGCAGTTCGTGGTGTGTGGTGCACCGGTGACCGTCGAGCAGACCGGCGCGACCCAACGCGTCCGCACCGGCACACACACTCGCGACCGTGCCACCGTTGTCGTGGTGAGTGCGCAACCACGCCAACGCACGCGCACTCAACGGTCCCGAACCAACGATCCGGGGCGACCGCCACCCCGGCACGAACACGAGGTCGTGCACGTCGAGAGAGGGCAGCTCGGACGACGTGCCCAGCGGCACGCCCTGGTGGCTGAGCACGGAGTCCGAGTCGCCCACGTACGACAGCTCGTAGCCGCCCACGAGGTCGGCCGCGCTGGAGAACACCTGCGCCGGCCCGGCGAGGTCGAGCAGGTGCACTCCCGGCACGAGCAGAAAAACGACTCTGGTCACGATCCGGTCAGCGTAGCGACATCCGAGATCCGCGCGAACCGGCCCGCCAGCACGTACTCGGTCCGCTCGATGATCTCCTCGACCCCGAGCACCTTCCCCGTCCGCCAGTGCGGCAGCGGCGTGGTCGCGGTCGCGTCCGTCACGAACGTCATGTCGAACCCGAGGTCCGACCCGACCCGCGTGGTCGTCTCGCAGCACTGCTCGGTCTTGATGCCGCTGATCAGCAGCTCGCGAACGCCGTGCGTGGTGAGCGTCTGCTGGAGGTTCGTCGTGGTGAACGCGTTGTGCGACGTCTTGGTCAGCACGGGCTCGTCGTCGAGCGGCTTGAGCCCGTCGATCAGCCGCACGTGGCCCAGCGCCGGGTCGAACACGTCACCGCTGCCCGGTTCGGAGTGCAGCACCCACACCACCAGGTCACCGGCGTCGCGCGACATGTCGACCAGCTGGTTCACCTTGCCCACGACGTCGGGGTTGGACGTCTCGGCCCAGTTGGCGCGTTGCCGGAACGACTCCTGCACGTCGATGACGATCAATGCTCGCTTCATGTCATCAAGCCTCGCCGGGACGACCTCGCGCGGACAGGCACGACCCGGCCGAGAAACGGACGGATCCGGTCACCGTGCGAAGATCATCGGCATGCGCATCCTGGCGGGCGATCCCGCAGACCCGGCGTTAGGCGCGGAGATCACCCTCACCGAGGGGCGGCTCGACGGACCGGCGGTGCCGTTCGTGCGGATCACCGGCCGTGAACACCGCAAGATCCTCGTCGGCGAGGCGCGCACGGACGGCACCAGCGTCGAGATCGTCGTCCGCGCGGCGTGGAGCGACGAACAGGGCTGGCGCCAGAGCAGCTTCTCCGCGGACGACCTCGCCGGATCGCTGGACGAACCCGCCCACCCCGTCGACGGGCGTGAGCGGGCGCTGACGATCGCCAAGGCGCTCGCGGAGGGGTCCCGCAACACCGTCGCGGACCTGCGCGGCCTGCGGTACGAGATGGAACGTCAGGTCGCGGACCTGTTGGCACAACGCAAGAACACCGCCCTGCGCATGGTCATGGCGCAGCTGGTGGAGCTGTCCCTGGCGTTCAGCCGTGCCCGTGACCACGCGCGTGAGGCCATCCGCGAGGGACGCTTCAACACCGTCACCATGCGCCACTGCGAGGCCATCGACGCCGAGCTCGGCGACGAGGTCACCCGGCTGCAGTCGTTGCTCAGCAGCGTGTCGACGTTCGCCGTGGCGCAGGAAGGCGAGGCGCAGCAACGGTTCAACACGCTCGCCGCCGCGGCCGCCGCCGGACTCGGCCTGCCCGCGCTGATCCTGTCGCTGTACGGCGCGGACGACTACCTGCCGTTCACGTGGGACAAGGCGTGGCGCGCGCTGGTGCCGATCGCCGGCGCGCTCACCGTGGCCGCGGGCATCATCCTGCACCGCATTCCCGGCCGCACCACCGCGAAGCAGTACCTCGCCGCGCTCGGCCTGATCGCGGGCCTGATCGGTGTCCTGCTGATCGCGGGCTTCCTCGCGCCCTAGAACTCCGTCCGCGGCGTAAATGCGTCGACAGCACCCTCGGCGCTCGGCAAGGTGGTTGCCCGTGACGAGCAGTGAACTGTGGACCCGTGCGACCGCCGACCGCTACG
This sequence comes from Lentzea aerocolonigenes, assembly GCF_000974445.1. Lineage (GTDB taxonomy): Bacteria > Actinomycetota > Actinomycetes > Mycobacteriales > Pseudonocardiaceae > Lentzea > Lentzea aerocolonigenes. The sequence continues at coordinate 125,088 of NZ_BBOJ01000028.1, read as the reverse complement.
ACGCCGAGCAGACCGAACTGTTCTCGGATGCGGTTCTCGGACCGACTCTCGCCTTCCTCGCCGAGCTCGCCGGAGACGGCCGGGCGCTGGAGTTCGCGATCGGAACCGGACGAGTGGGCGTCCCGCTGCGGGAACGCGGCGTGCCGGTGGTGGGCATCGAACTGTCCGAGCACATGGCGGCGGCGCTGCGGCGCAAGATCGACGAGGACGCGCTCCCGGTGGTCATCGGGGACATGGCCACCACCGTCGTTCCCGGTGAGTTCAGCCTGGTCTACCTCGTCTACAACACCATCACGAACCTGCTCACCCAGGACGAGCAGGTCGAGTGCTTCCGCAACGCCGCGCGGCACCTGGCGCCCGGCGGCCGGTTCGTCATCGAGCTGGGTGTGCCGCCGCTGCGGTCCCTGACGCCCGGCCAGGTCGCGGTGCCGTTCGACGTCTCCGAGCACCATCTCGGCTTCGACACCTTCGACCTGGTCGAGCAGATTCTCGTGTCGCACCACTTCACCCGCGACGGCGACGACGGTCGCTACCGCCGCAACAACTCCCGGCACCGGTACGCCTGGCCGGCGGAGCTCGACCTGATGGCCAGGATCGCCGGGCTCGAGCTGGAACGTCGCGTCGCGGACTGGGACGGGGCTCCGTTCACCCAGGACTCGACGAAGCACATCTCCGTGTGGCGCAAGCCGGTCTGAAGATCATTCCGCTGGGAGCGGCCTGCGCCCCGCGAAGCCCAGATCCGCCCGGTGGTACCAGGACAGCGTCCGGTCGCCCTCGAGCCAGCACAGCAGCACCGGCACACCGTCCATCTCGGACGGGAAGTCGACGAGCAGCGGCGCGAACCCCTTCAGCTCGGCACCGGTCTGCTGGACGGCCTCCATCAGCTCGTCCAGCCGGGCCTGCGCGGCCTTGAACTCCGGTAAGCCGCCCAGCGAGGACGAGCCGACGGCCAGCTCGGCCGCGTCGGCGCGCAGGCGCACGATCTCGTCCAGCACCGGCAACAACCGGGCGAGCTCGGCCTGGGCTTCGGAGAGGGTGAACAGTCCCACGACACCAAGGCTGGCACAGTGGACCCGGTGACGTGGCGACTGGGTGACCTCACCGTGAACCGGATCGGCTTCGGAGCGATGCGCCTGCCGCAGCAGGGCACGGCGTTCGACCCGCACGCGCGACCACGTGACCGCGCGCAGGCGATCGAGGTCCTGCGCACGGCCGTCGAGCTGGGCGTCAACCACGTCGACACGGCCGCGTTCTACTTCTCCGCCACCAGATCGGCGAACGAGCTGATCAACAGCGCGCTCTCGCCGTACCCGGCCGACCTGGTGATCACCACCAAGGTCGGCCCGAGCCGCACGCCGCAGGGGGAGTGGCTGCCGCTCGCCACGCCGGAACAGCTCCGCGGCCAGGTCGAGGAGAACCTGCGCCAGCTCGGTCGCGACCACCTCGACGTGGTGAACCTGCGGGTCAGCGGCCTGGACGACGTCAGCGCCCACTTCGAGCAGCTCGCGGGACTCCGGCAGGAAGGGCTCGTCAGGCACCTCGGGCTGTCGAACGTCCGGCCGCACCACCTCGACCAGGCGCAGCGGATCGCGCCCGTGGTGTGCGTGCAGAACTCCTACGGGCTCGGCCACCACCCCGACCAGGACGACTTCCTCGGCGTCTGCGGCGAACGCGGCGTCGCGTTCGTGCCGTTCTTCGCGCTCGCCGGCGCGAACAAGGAAGCCGGCACCTCGGCCGAGGACGACGAGGTCACCGCGATCGCCGCCGCGCACGACGCCACGCCCGCCCAGGTCAGGCTGGCGTGGACGCTCGCACGGGGACCGCACGTGCTGGTCATCCCCGGCACCGGGGATCCGGCCCACCTGCGGCAGAACGTGGAGGCGGGCCAGCTCGTCCTCACGCCGGAGGAGCTCACCCGCCTCGACGCGCTGCACCTCAACGGGAACTGACGCGCCGGAAGAGCCACGTGGCCAACGAGAAAGCGGCCACCAGCAGTCCGCCGGCCCACGTCAGCGCGAGCCAGCCGGACGTGGCCGGCGCCGAGGTCAGCAACGCCCGCACCGTTTCGATGATCGGCGTGATCGGCTGGTGCTCGCTGATCACCCGCAGCACCGCGGGCATCGTCGCGGTCGGCACGAACGCGCTGCTCAGGTACGGCAGGAACAGCATGAAGAAGCTGAACACGCTCGCCGACTCCACCGACCGCGCGACGACGCCCACGGCCGCCGCGAGCCACGACAACGCCAGCACGTAGAGCAGCAGCAAGCCCAGCGCGAGCACCCAGCCGAGCAGGGTCGCCGACGGGCGGAACCCCATCCCGACGGCGGCCAGCACGACGATCGCCGTGGCGAGGGCGTTGCGGGCGACGGACGCGGTGACGTGACCGGTCAGCACGGCGAAGCTGCTGACCGGCATCGAGCGGAACCGGTCGATCGTGCCCTTCTTCATGTCGTCGGCCACCGACATCGCGGTGGACGTGGCGCCGTAACCGGTGCACAGCACGATGATTCCGGGCACCACGTAGTTCACATAGGACGTTCCCGTGGCGATCGCGCCACCGAACACGTAGACGAACAACGCCATCATCATCACCGGCAGAAGGATCGACATCAGCAGCGTGTCGACGTTGCGCCGGCTCAACCGCACGCTGCGGCCGACCATCGTGAGCGTTCCGGTCATGCCGCCACCGCCACGAACACGTCGTCGAGCGTCGGGCGGTGGGTGGACACGCGTTCCGGGTGCACACCGGCGACCCGCAGGTCGTCCAGCACGCGGTGCAGGTGGGCCGCGCTGCCGTCGGACGGCGTGCTCAGTCGCGACCCGGTCCGCACGCCGCCGACCAGGACCTCCGCGCGCCCGGCGTCGAGGGCGGTGCCGAAGTCGAGGTCGAGGCGGGTCCCGCCGACCTGGTTCTTGAGCGCGTCGGCGGTGCCGTCCGCGACCACGCCACCGCGGTGCAGCACCACGATCCGGTCCGCGAGCCGGTCGGCCTCCTCCAGGTACTGGGTCGTGAGGAAGATCGTCACGCCCTCGCGCACCAGCTCGCCGATCGCGTCCCACATCGTCGTGCGGCTCACCGGGTCGAGGCCGGTCGTCGGCTCGTCCAGGAACAGCAGCCGCGGCCGTGCGACCAGGCTCATCGCGAGGTCCAGCCGCCGTCGCATGCCACCGGAGTACGTGCGGACCCTGCGGTCGGCCGCGTCCACCAGGTCGAACCGCTCCAGCAGGTCCGCCGACCGCGATCGAGCCGCCGAGCGGGAGAAACGACGCAGCCGCGCGATCATCACCAGGTTCTCCCGGCCGGTCTGCTCCTCGTCCACGGCCGCGTACTGGCCGGTCAGGCTGATCACCTCGCGCACCTTCGCCGCCTCCCGCACCACGTCGAACCCCGCGATGCGCGCCGTCCCGCCGTCCGGCCTGGTCAGCGTGCTCAGGATCCGGATCGTGGTCGTCTTGCCCGCGCCGTTCGGCCCGAGCAGCGCGAGCACCGACCCCTCCGCGACCTCCAGGTCCAGGCCGGTGAGCACGGTGTTGGTCCCGTAGCTCTTCGTCAGCCCGGTCGTCTCGACGATCACTTGCCACCCCCTTTTATGCGTATCCCATACGCTAAATCGGAATTAGCGTATGGGATACGCATCTGTTTGACTAGTCACATGCAAAGCAGGGGTGCATGAAGAGGGGGCGCAAGCCGACCATCGACGCCGCCGACATCACGCGGGCCGCCATCGCGGTCGCGGACGCCGAAGGGCTCGCTGCCGTGTCGATGGCACGCGTCGCGCAGGAGATGGGCAACGCGACGATGGCGCTCTATCGGCACGTGAAGAGCAAAGACGAGCTCCTCGCGCTGATGTGGGACTCGGCGATGGAGGAGCCGCCTCCGCTGCCGGACGGCGACTGGCGCGACAAGCTCGGGTTCTGGGCGAAAGCCGTGCTCGCGGCCATCCGCAGGCGGCCGTGGTTCCTGCAGATCCCGATCAGCGGCCCGCCGTCCGGCCCGAAGAACCTCGCCTGGCTCGACAGCGCGCTCACCGCCCTCGAAGACGTTCCGCTGGAGCCGGGGGAGAAGATCGGCGTCGTGATGGGCCTGTCGACGTTCGTGCAGGGCGAGGCACGGCTGATCGGCACGCTGGCCCAGGGCTTCGAGGCCGACCCCGGCCGGTTCAACCACCAGTACGGGCAGCGGTTGCGCGAGATCGTCGACCCCGGTGCGATGCCCGCGCTCGCCGAGATCATCGAGGCCGGCGTCTTCGACCTCGACGACGTGGTCCGCGCCGAGGACCTCGGGGCCGACTTCGACTTCGGCCTGCACCTGTTCCTGGAAGGCGTTGCGGCACACATCAAGGGACGCTCATGACGTACGCGGCGATCATCCTCACCGGGGGCAGGGGTGAACGGCTCGGCGGCGTCGACAAGGCGGCACTGTCCTACCGGGACGCGACCCTGCTGGACCACGTTCTGTCCGTTGTGGACGATGCGGGTGAGATCGTCGTGGTGGGGCCGGAGAAAGACGTTCCCGGCGTCATCTGGGCGCGCGAGGACCCACCCGGCGGAGGTCCGCTGGCCGGGCTCGCCGCGGGGCTCGGGCACGTACGGGCGGAGTGGGTCGCGGTGCTCGCGGTCGACCAGCCCGGCCTCACGAAGGACACCATCGCGAGACTGCGCGCCGCTGGACGCAACGCTGTGCTCACCGACGATCGCACGCAGTGGCTGATCGGCGTCTGGAACACGGCCGCACTGCGCGAAGCCCTCCCTGAAGATCCGCGCGACATGCCGCTGCGCAAGACTCTTCAGCGACTCGACCCGGTGGAGGTGTCCGCTTTGCCCGGTGAGGCGCAGGACGTCGACACGCCCGCCGACCTGGACACCCTTCACAGCGGTTGAACAGGCGAAGAGCAAGACTGTCCCACGATCGGTAAACCCTGTTCTCCATGGAGGCCCGCACGTGACCGAGCCCGCCGCCGAGGCAACGCCGAACGCATCGGCGCCCGTCACCCCGGCTCGTGACGCCCAGCTGCTCGAACGCACCGTGTTCGAGGTGAAGCGGGTGATCGTCGGCCAGGACCGGCTCGTCGAGCGGATGCTCGTGGGTCTGCTGGCCAAGGGCCACCTGCTGCTCGAAGGTGTGCCGGGCGTCGCGAAGACGCTCGCCGTCGAGACGTTCGCCCGCGTGGTCGGCGGTTCGTTCTCCCGCGTGCAGTTCACGCCCGACCTGGTGCCCGCCGACATCCTCGGCACCCGCATCTACCGCCAGTCCAGCGAGGCGTTCGACGTCGAGCTCGGCCCCGTCGTCGCGAACTTCGTGCTCGCCGACGAGATCAACCGCGCGCCCGCCAAGGTGCAGTCGGCGATGCTCGAGGTGATGGCCGAGCGGCACGTGTCGATCGGCGGCCGGACGTTCCCGATGCCGAACCCGTTCCTCGTGCTGGCGACGCAGAACCCGATCGAGAACGAGGGTGTCTACCCGCTGCCGGAGGCGCAGCGCGACCGGTTCCTGTTCAAGATCCAGGTCGAGTACCCGACGGCCGAGGAAGAGCGCGAGATCGTCTACCGCATGGGCGTCGAGGCGCCCACGCCGAACCAGGTCCTCTCGCCGGAGGAGCTCGTGCGCCTGCAGGGCGTGGCGTCGCGCGTCTTCGTGCACCACGCGCTCGTCGACTACGTGGTGCGCCTGGTGATCGCGACCCGCGCGCCCGGCGAGCACGGCCTCACCGACGTCGCCGGCTGGGTCGCGTACGGTGCCTCGCCGCGCGCGTCGCTCGGCATCATCGCCGCCGCGCGCGGCCTCGCACTGGTCCGCGGCCGCGACTACGTGCTGCCGCAGGACGTCGTGGACGTCGTTCCGGACGTGCTGCGCCACCGGCTGGTGCTCTCGTACGACGCGCTGGCCGACGGCGTGCCGATCGACCACATCATCACGCGCGTGCTGCAGATCGTGCCGTTGCCGCAGGTGTCGGCCCGTCCGCAGCAGCCGGTTCCGGCTGGTAGGCAGTGAGCCGCGACAAGACCGCCGCCGAGCGCCCTTCGTGGGCGCCACCCGTCCTGCGTGGCGTCCGCATGGAAGCCGCGTTGCGCATGCTGGAGCTCGACGTCCGGCGGCGCCTGGACGGACTGCTCCAGGGCAACCACCTCGGCCTCGTGCCGGGACCGGGCACCGAACCGGGCGAGGCCAGGACCTACCAGCCCGGCGACGACGTGCGCCGGATGGACTGGGCGGTCACGGCGCGCACGACGGTGCCGCACATCCGTGAGACGGTCGCGGACCGCGAGCTGGAGACGTGGGTGGCGATCGACCTGTCACCGTCGCTCGACTTCGGCACGGCGGTCTGCGAGAAGCGCGACCTGGCCATCGCCGCGACGGCCGCGGTCGCGCACCTGACCCGCGGTGGCGGCAACCGCATCGGCGCCGCCGTCTCGACCGGCGCGGAGAACCTCCGGATCCCGGCGCGCGGCGGCCTCGCCCACGCGCGGGGCATGATCCGCAAGATCGCCGAGATGCCGCGCGCGGACGAGGGCACGCGCGGCGACCTGGCGGCGTTGCTCGAACAGCTGCGCCGTCCGCCACGCCGGCGCGGCCTGATCGTGGTGATCTCGGACTTCCTGGGCGGCATGGAGTGGCAACGGCCGCTGCGCGCGTTGTCCGCGCGGCACGACATCGTCGCCATCGAGGTCGTCGACCCGCGTGACGTCGACCTGCCCGAGGTCGGCACCGTCGTGCTGTCCGACCCGGAGACCGGCCGGCAGCGCGAGGTGACCGCGTCCGCGTTGCTGCGCAAGGAGTTCAACGCGGCGGCCGCGGAACACCGGGCCGAGGTGGCGGCGGGGCTGCGGCGCGCGGGCGCCGGGCACCTGGTGCTGCGGACCGACTCGGACTGGATCGCGGACACGGTTCGTTTCGTGGTGGCGCGCAAGCGCCGCTGGTCTGGGGGTGTCGCGTGAGCTTCTCGAACTTCGTCGCCCCGTGGTGGTTCCTGCTGCTGGTCGCGGTCGCCCTGCTCGGCGCCGGATACGTTGTCGCACAACGGATGCGGCGCAAGCGGGTGCTGCGGTTCACGAACCTGGAGCTGCTGGAGAAGGTCGCGCCCAAGCGGGAGCGCTGGTCGCGTCACGTCCCGGCGGCGTTCCTGCTGGCCGCGCTGGCGTTGCTGACGGTCGCACTGGCCGGGCCGACGTCCGAGCAGCGGGTGCCGCGCAACCGGGCGACCGTGATGCTCGTGGTCGACGTGTCGCTGTCGATGAAGGCGACGGACGTGAAGCCGTCCCGCCTGGAGGCCGCGCAGGTGGCCGCCAAGTCGTTCGCCGAGGGCCTGACGCCGGGCATCAACCTCGGCCTGATCTCGTTCGCCGGCTCGGCCACCGTGCTGGTCGCGCCGACGACGGACCGCGCGGCCGTCACGCAGTCGATCGACGGGCTCAAGCTCGCCCAGTCGACCGCGACCGGTGACGCGCTGGTGGCCGCCATGGCGTCGATCGACTCGTTCGGCAAGGTCGTCGGTGGCGCCGAGGGTCCGCCGCCCGCCCGCATCGTGCTGATGACGGACGGCAAGGAGACGGTCGGTACGCGCAAGGCGTTCGACGCGGCCGAGGACGCCAAGAAGGCCGGGATCCCGATCTCCACGATCTCGTTCGGCACCGAGGACGGCGTGGTCGACATCGAGGGACGGCAGCAGTCCGTGCCGGTCGACGACGACTCGATGAAGGAGATCGCGAAGATCTCCGGCGGCGAGTTCTTCAAGGCCGCCTCCGCCGAGGAGCTGCGCCGGGTCTACGACACGCTCGGCGAGCAGATCGGCTACGAGAAGAAGCAGGCGGACGCGTCGAAGCCGTGGCTGTTGCTCGGCACGATGACGGCGATGTTCGCGGCGGCCGCGGCGTTGCTCCTGGGGCAGAGACTTCCCTAGAGCCTGCCGTAGGTCAGCAGCACGACTCCGCTGTCGAACGCCCTGGTGCCCTTGAGCGCCAGGGCGTTCGGCTTCTTGAAGAACGGCGTGCCGCCGCCGATCGCGACCGGGTTGACGTAGAGGCGGATCTCGTCGACCAGGTCGTGCGCGAAGAACGTCTCCAGCAGGTTCGGGCCGCCGACCATGCTGTCGCCCGGCAGGTTCCTGACCTCGTCGGGATCGACCTCGGTGCGGGTCTCGCTGTTGTACTCGGTGAACGTGCGCGTGCGGCTGTAGATGATCTTGCGCACGTCCCGCCAGATCGGGGCGAACTCCCGCATCTTCTGCGTGAAGTCGGGGTTGTCCTCGGCGTGCGGCCACGCTTCCAGCATCAGCTCGTGCGTGCGGCGGCCGTCGAGGAGCTGGGTCATCGCCGCGAGGTCGGCGTTGATGTAGTCGTGCATGTCCTCGCTCATGTGGTGCCAGCTGATGTCGTGGCCGGGTCCCTCGAAGAACCCGTCCAGCGAGACCGACGCCATCGTGATGATCATCCGTGCAACCTCCGGTACTCCGCTGCCGCCCCTGGATGCAGAGGTACTTTGCCCGTGTCGATGAGGCTGCGCACGTCCAGGTACTGGGTCCCGAGCGCCTGGTCAGGCACCAGCTGCGCCGCCTTGCCCACGAGCAGCCGGACGACCGCGCCCGCGTAGTCCGCGCTCAGGTCCGGCCGGCACACCAGCAGGTTCGGCGTGCCGATCGTCGGGACGTCGAACGCCGCGCCGTACACGCCCGTGCGGATGTCCACGCGTTCGTAGACCTTGCCGTAGTCCTGGCGCAGGCGCGGCAGGAAGCCGTCCAGCGGCAGTAGCCTGATGCCGCTGGCCTTGTCGAGCTCCGGGGTCGGGACGCCGCCGGACCACAGCAGCGCCGCGATCTCACCCGCCTTCAGGGCGTCCACGGCGTTGCGCAACGGGTAGTGCTCCTCCCGCACGCCCAGCGCGAGCCGGGAGCCCTGCAGCGCGGCGCCGGAGCCGGCCGCGCCGAGCGACACCGGTTTGCCGATCAGGTCGGCGGCGGTGCGGTAGGGCGAGGAGTCGAGGACCACCAGCTGCAGGTAGTTCTCGTAGACGCGGCCCAGTGCGACCAGGCCGGGTTCCATGTGGGCGCTGTCGCTCAAGGTCAGCGCCAGGTCGGCGGTGTGCTCGCGCAGGTGCCTGAGGTTGTCGGCGCTGCCGCCGGTCTCGATCGGGGTGATGGTGAGCGGGCTGGGGGCGAGGCGGGAGATGAGCGCGGCGAAGTCGTTGTAGAAGCCGCCGGGTTCACCGCCCGCGATCCGGATCGTGCCGGACGGTTCGCTGGTGCCGCACGCGGTCAGGGCCAGCGCGCCGAGCAGGAACGTTCTGCGCCTCACAGCAGCGGCTCCTTCGGCAGTTCCACCGTCACGACCAGGCCGTTGTCGGTGTGCAGCTTGAGCTTCCCGTCGTGTGCGGTGACGATCCGTTCCGCGATGGCGAGGCCCAGGCCCGTGCCGCGCTGGGAGTCGTCGCCGCGCCAGAACCGTTCGGTGGCGTGCTTGATGTCCTTTTTGGACAGACCGCGGCCGTTGTCCCGCACGGTCAGCGTCGCCCGGTCGCACCCGACCGTGATCTGTCGGCCGCCGTACTTGATGGCGTTGTCCAGCAACACGTCCAGCACCTGCGCGAGGTCCGACACCGCGCACCGCACCAGTCCGGGCGCGCGGTCCTCGACCGTGATCGTGGCGCCTGCCGAATGGGCGGCCGCACGCCACGCGTCCACCCGGTCGTGCGCGACGACCTGCAGATCGGCGAGCTCGGGTTCCACGCCGCCCGCCGCGCGTTCGGTGGCGGTGCTCTCGGCCGAGGCCAGGGCGAGCAGGCCGTCCAGCAACGACTCCAGGCGTTCGACCTCGGTCAGCAACGAGCCGTTGGACGGCAGCATGTCGACGCGCAGCCGCAGCGCCGCCATCGGGTTGCGCAGCTGGTGCGAGGCGTCGGCGATCAGGCGTCGCTGCTGGTCGGCGGCTTCGGCGACGGCGTCGGACATGCGGTTGAACGACTCGGACAACGCCCGCAGCTCGGCAGGACCCGCGGTGTCGGCCACGTGGGTGCGGCGCTGCCCCTCCGCGACCGCCCGCACGCCCCGGTCCAGCTCCTTGAGCGGCCGGAGCAGCCAGCGGGCGACGACCAACGCCAGCAGCACGCACGCGCAGGCCGCGAGCAACGCCCCTGCCAGCACGATCGCCCACCGCCGTGCGACGTCGAGAGCGGCCACCTCGGTCGACGCGCGCAGCACCACGGCCCCCGCGACTTTCGTGCCGGTGCCGACGGGACGTGCGAACAGGACGTCGCCACCGCTCCACGGCATCACGGTCGGCACGGGGGCGGCGGGCTGGTTGCGCAGCGCCGCGTCGATCTGCGCGGACACGTCGGCGACCGTCATGCCCGACTCGACGACGGGAGTGCCGGACGCGTCGACGACCACGACCTCCTCGCCGTAGACCTCGGCGTAGCGCTGCGCCTCGGACACGACGACGTCGACGGGCAGCGTGGCGAAGCGGTCGAGGTCGGCGGTGCGGCTGATCACGAACTGCTGGGTGCGTTCCGACGCCGTGCTCATCAGCAGCGGGAAGGCGAACGCGGTGACCGCCGAGAGCGAGAAGAGCAGCAGCACCAACAGAAGCCGTTGCCGCATCACTCACCGAGCCGGTAACCGAAACCGCGGATCGTGTGCAGCAGGCCCGGCCGGTCGAGCTTGGCGCGCAGCTGCGTGAGGTGCACGTCGAGAGTGCGCGACACCGCCACGAACGCGTTGCCCCACACCTCGTCCATCAACTGCTGACGACTCACCGCCGTGCCCGGTCGTCGCGCGAGCACAGCGAGGACGTCGAACTCCTTGGTGGTCAACGAGATCTCGCGCCCGCCCACCACGACCTGACGGCTCTGCAGATCGATCTCCACATCGGACACCCGCACGATGTCACCGGGTTCCTGCGACCGCGCCGCACTGCGCCGCGCCACGGCGTCGATGCGGGCCAGCAACTCGGCCAGCCGCACGGGCTTGACCAGGTAGTCGTCCGCGCCCAGCCGCAGCCCGCGCACCACGGTCCGCTCGTCGCCGCGGGCGGTCAGCACCAGCACGGGCACCGGGTCGATCTTGCGGAGCTTGCGCAGCACCTCCAGACCGTCCTGGTCGGGCAGACCGAGGTCGAGCAGCACGACGTCGGCGTCGCGGTGGGCGATCAACGCGTCGGCGCCCCTGCTCACGCGGGAAGGCCGGTGCCCGTTCGCCCGCAGTGCCTCCACCAGGGCGTCCGCGACACCGTCGTCGTCTTCGACCAACAGCACCCGCATGCGAGCAGTATCGGCCATGACGGGTGTTTCCTGCGCGTGGCGACGCGCCTAAGTGACTGTAAAGAAGCGTCCGCCCAGGTTGTGACTCCTCTGGCGGCGCCGAGATGGTGTCCGGCATGACAGTCGTTCAGGAGAAGAGCACCGAGCGCCGAGTGGTCGCGAACGTGCTGCGCGGATCAGTGGGAAATCTCATTGAGTGGTATGACTGGTATGCGTACACCGCGTTCAGCATCTACTTCGCCGCGGCGTTCTTCCCCAAGGGCGACCAGACCGCGCAGCTGCTCAACACCGCCGCCGTGTTCGCGGTCGGTTTCCTCATGCGGCCGCTGGGCGGCTGGTTGCTCGGCCGCTACGCCGACCGCCACGGGCGTCGCGCCGCACTCACCCTGTCGGTCACGTTGATGGCGCTGGGTTCGCTGATCATCGCGCTGACGCCGTCGTACGCGTCGATCGGTGTGGTGGCACCGGTTCTGCTGGTGCTCGCGCGGTTGTTGCAGGGGCTGTCGGTCGGTGGCGAGTACGCGACCTCGGCGACCTATCTGTCCGAAGTGGCCTCTCCCGCACGCCGCGGGTTCTACTCCAGCTTCCAGTACGTGACGCTGACGGCCGGGCAGCTCGTGGCGCTGGGCGTGCAGATCGTGTTGCAGCAGTTCCTGTCCAAGGCGGAGATGACGTCGTGGGGCTGGCGGATCGCGTTCGTCATCGGCGCGACCGGGGCGATCATCGTCATGTGGCTGCGCCGCGGCATGGACGAGTCGGAGAACTTCGAGAAGCAGAAGGACAACCCGCAGAAGGGCACGTTCAAGGCGTTGCTGCGGCACCCCAAGGAATGTCTGCTCGTCGTGGGTCTGACGCTGGGCGGCACGGTCGCGTTCTACACGTACACGACCTACCTGCAGAAGTTCATGGTGAACACCAGCAAGATCGACGCCGCGACGGTCAGCTGGATCAACTTCGGCGCGCTGCTGGTGTTCGTGGTGCTCCAGCCGATCGCCGGAGCGTTGTCCGACCGGATCGGCCGGCGTCCGCTGCTGCTCGGGTTCGGCGTGCTCGGGACGCTCGCGACCGTGCCGCTGCTGTCGACGCTCGCGAAGACGTCCGAGGCGTTTCCGGCGTTCCTGCTCATGCTGGGCGGTCTGGTGATCGTCACCGGGTACACGTCGATCAACGCGATCGTGAAGGCCGAACTGTTCCCGACGAACATCCGCGCGCTGGGCGTCGGCCTGCCGTACGCGTTGACGGTGGCGATCTTCGGCGGCACGGCCGAGTACGTGGCGCTGTGGTTCAAGCAGGCCGGCCACGAGTCGGTGTTCTTCTACTACGTCGCCGGGTGCGTGCTGATCTCGTTGCTGGTCTACGGGTTCATGCGGGAGACCTCGAAGGACTCGGTGCTCGACCGCGACTGAAAGGCCATGCGGAGGGCGGTCTTGCGGCGACCGCCCTCCGCCTCCTCACGACGTCGACCGGGCTCAGTGCTGAGTCACACCGAGCCGGGTCGCGAGCACGGTGGCCAGGTGGACGGGTTCGCGGTCGGTGGTGTGGCGGATCTGCGTGCGGCAGCTGAAGCCGTCGGCGATGACCAGCGCGCCGGCGTTGTCCCTGATGGCGGGCAACAGGTCCTGCTCCGCGCACGCGATCGACACCTCGTAGTGGCCCTTTTCGAACCCGAAGTTGCCGGCCAGGCCGCAGCAGCCCTCGACGATCTCCGGCTTCACCCCGGCCTTGGCCAGCGCGTCGCGGTCCGCGTCGAAACCCAGTTCCGCGTACTGGTGGCAGTGGGTCTGCACGACGGCTTCGCGTTCGCCTTCCAGCGACGGCAGCTCCGGTGCGACGTGCTCGGCGAACGTGCGGGTCGCCGCCGCGAGCGCGTGCACGGCCGGTTCGCTTGACAGCTTCGGGGCTTTCTCGCGCAGGAACGCCGTGCAGCTCGGCTCCAGGCCGATCACCGGGACGCCCCGGCTCGTCCACGGCAGCAGCACCCGCGCGGTCCGTTCGACCACCCGGCGGGCCTTGGCGAGCTGACCCGTCGAGTGCCACGTCAGTCCACAGCAGACGTTCGCCGACGGCAGCTCGACGCGGTTTCCCAGGTGCACCAGGACGTTCGCGGCGTCGAGGCCGATGCCCGGCTCGAAGAAGTTCGTGAACGTGTCGGGGAACAGCAGCACCGGGTCACCGCTGCCGAACGGGTGCAGCTGCCGGACCAGAGCAGTGGTGGGTGTGGGCAGCGAGCGCTCCGGGGTGATCCCGGCGAACCGGGCGAACCTCGCGGTGAACCTGTTCACCAGCCCGTACTTCAGCCACGTCGGCAGCCAGCCCATCGCGTAGTGCGCACGCGGCCGCGGCCGTCCCTTGTAGTGCTCGTGCAGGAACTCCGCCTTGTAGCTCGCCATGTCCACGTCGACCGGGCAGTCGCGCTTGCAGCCCTTGCACCCCAGGCAGAGGTCCAGCGCCTCGGCGACCTCGGCGGACCGCCAGCCGTCCTTGATCACGTCACCGGCGAGCATCTCGAACAGCAGGTGCGCGCGCCCGCGCGTCGAGTGCTTCTCCTCGCGGGTGACGCGGTAGCTCGGGCACATCACGCCGCCCTTGGTGTTCAGGCACTTGCCCACGCCGACGCACCGGCGGGTGTCGCTCGCGAACTCCGCCCGCGTCGGGATTTTCGGCGGTGCGACGAGGATCCGCAGGTCGTCGTCGAGCTTCGCCGGGGCCACGATCCGGCCGGGGTTGAGCAGGTTCGCGGGGTCGAACGCGTGCTTGAACTCCTCGAACGCCCTGATCGCCGCCGGCGGGTACATGCGGCTGAGCAGCTCGGACCGCGCCTGGCCGTCGCCGTGCTCGCCCGAAAGGCTGCCGCCGTGGCTCACGACCAGGTCGGCGGCGTCCTGGAGGAACTCGCGGTAGCCGTGCGCGAGGTCGAAGTCGATGCGGACGTGCAGGCAGCCCTCGCCGTAGTGGCCGTAGGTGACGCCGCGCCGACCGTGCCCGGTCAGCAGCTGGTCGAACTCGCGCAGGTAGGCGCCGAGGCGTTCCGGCGGGACGGCCGCGTCCTCCCAGCCCGACCACGCCTCGCTGCCGTCGGCCATGCGGGTGGCGAGCCCGGCGCCGTCCTCGCGGATCCGCCACAGCGCCCGCTGGTGCGCCGGGTCGTGGATGATCATCGAGTTCCTGGTGATCGCCGCGACGCGTTCCGGGTGGTCCTCCACCTCGACGAACAGCCAGCTGCGGCCTTCCGGCAGGTCGGGGCGGGTCCGCACGCTGTCCACCAGGGAGGAGTTCAGACCCTCGATCGCCAGCGCGTCCTCGATCTGGGTGACCTGGTCGGCGGCCTCGTAGGTGTCCGCGAAGCCGAGCACGACGAGAACGCGCCGTTCGGGCCTGCGCACGAGCTTCAGCTCCGCGCCGAGCACCACCACGCAGGTGCCCTCGGTGCCGACGAGCTGCTGGGTGAGCGTCGGGGCGTCGAGCGCGTACCCGCTGACCCGGCGGCCCAGCTGCGGGAACCACGCCGGGTCGTGGTCCGGCAGGGCCAGCGGCGGGGGAGCGGTCGTGTCGAACGTGCGGCCGTCGACCGTCAGCACGTTCAGATTCACGACGTTCTCGCTGGTCTTGCCCCACTTCACCGAGTGCGCGCCGCACGCGTTGTTGCCGATCATCCCGCCGATCGTGCAGCGCGAGTGCGTGGACGGGTCCGGTCCGAAGAGGTAGTCGCCGGCGCTCGCGTTGATCTTGTCGAGCACCGCGCCCGGCTGCGCGAACGCCCGGTCGCCGCTGATCTCGAACGCGGTCAGGTACCGGCTGAAGTCGATCACCAGACCGGTGCCGCACGCGTTGCCCGCGACGGACGTCCCCGCGCCGCGGCTGGTGATCGGCACGCGGTGCTCAGCGGCCAGCGCCACAGCGGCCCCTACCGCTTCGGGGGTGCGCGGGCGGATGATCACCCGTGGCACGTGCCGGTAGTTCGACGCGTCCGCCGAGTACAGCGCCCGGCTCGCGGGATCGTCGAGGACGTCGCCGTCCACCTGGCGGCGGAGTTGATCGAGAAAGGCCCGCATCACCCGATCATGCCCCGACTGGTGTGACATGTCCCCGCCGATGCCGGTCTACCTGCCGGTAGCCGATAGCCTCACCCGGTCAACCAGCAGCGATCGCAGGGAGAGCTAGTGAGTCGGTCCGTTCTGGTCACCGGAGGCAACCGCGGCATCGGCCTCGCCATCGCGCAGGCGTTCGCGGCGCAGGGCGACAAGGTCGCGGTGACGCACCGCGGATCCGGCGCTCCCGAAGGCCTGCTCGGCGTGAAGTGCGACGTGACGAACTCCGAGGAGATCGACGCCGCGTTCACCGAGGTCGAGGCCGCACACGGCCCGGTCGAGGTGCTCGTCGCCAACGCGGGCATCACCGAGGACACCCTGCTGCTGCGCATGAGCGAGGAGCAGTTCACCAAGGTCATCGACGCGAACCTCACCGGTGCGTTCCGGTTCGCCCAGCGCGCCTCCCGCGGCATGCTGCGCAAGAAGTTCGGCCGCATCATCTTCATCTCCTCGGTCGTGGGCCTGAGCGGCGGCCCGGGCCAGGTCAACTACGCCGCGTCCAAGGCCGGCATGGTCGGCATGGCGCGCTCGATCGCCCTGGAGCTGGGTTCGCGCAACATCACCGCGAACGTCGTCTCGCCCGGCTTCATCACGACCGACATGACCAACGAGCTGCCCGAGGCCGTCCGCGAGGCCGCGCTGAAGCAGATCCCGGCCGGTCGCTACGGCGCGGCCGACGAGATCGCGCGCGCCGTCACGTTCCTCGCGGCGAACGAGGCGGGCTACATCAACGGTGCCGTGCTGCCGGTCGACGGCGGCCTCGGCATGGGCCACTGAAGTTTCTGTTCTTTCTGGGAAAGGGTTGGATCAAGTGACCGGACTGCTCGAAGGCAAGCGACTGCTGATCACGGGTGTGATCACCGACGCGTCGATCGCCTTCCACGTCGCACGCGTCGCCCAGGAGCAGGGCGCCGAGGTCGTGCTGACCGGGTTCGGCCGGATGAGCCTCGTGCAGCGCATCGCCCAGCGCCTGCCCAAGCCCGCGCCCGTGGTCGAGCTCGACGTGCAGAACCAGGAGCACCTCGACACGCTCGCCGACCGCGTCCGTGAGCACGTCGACGGCCTCGACGGTGTCGTGCACGCCATCGGCTTCGCCCCGCAGAGCTGCCTCGGCGCGCCGTTCATGGACGCGCCGTGGGAGGACGTCTCCGTCGCGATGCACGTCTCGGCGTACTCGTACAAGGCGCTGGTGCAGGCCGTCCGTCCGTTGCTGTCGCACGGCTCGTCGGTCGTCGGTCTCGACTTCGACGCCCGTCAGGCGTGGCCCGCCTACAACTGGATGGGCGCGGCGAAGGCGGCGTTCGAGTCGATCAACCGCTACATGGCGCGCGACCTCGGCCCGGACGGCATCCGCGTGAACCTCATCTCGGCGGGCCCGGTGCGCACCATGGCCGCGAAGTCGATCCCCGGCTTCTCCGAGCTGGAGAAGATGTGGGGCGAGAAGGCTCCGCTGTCGTGGGACGTCGACGACCCGACGCCGGTCGCGAAGTCGGTGTGCGGCCTGCTGTCCGACTGGTTCCCGGCCACCACGGGCTCGATGGTGTTCGTCGACGGCGGCGTCCACTTCCTCGGTCTCTGACCGCTGCTCTCGACTGCACGCGGGGCCCTTTCGTTCGCACTGAGTGAACGAAAGCTCCCCGCGTGCACTTCGTGGGCGGTCTCTGACGTCACATCGGCTCGTCGTGTGAGGCGATTCGGCGTCTGATTGGATGGAGCGGTGAGTTTCGATGCGCTGCTCTGGTTGTCGTTCGGCGGCCCAGAGGGTCCTGAGGACGTCCGCCCCTTCCTGGAGAACGTGGTCCGCGGACGTGGCGTGCCGCCGGAGCGGCTGGACGAGGTCGAGGCCCATTACCAGCACTTCGGCGGTGTCTCGCCGATCAACCGCCTGAACCTCGAAGCGATCGAGGCCGTCCGCGCCACGGGCTTCGAGCTGCCGATCTACTTCGGCAACCGCAACTGGCACCCGATGGTCGAGGACACCGTCGCGCAGATGAAGGCCGACGGCGTCCGCAGGGCGTTGGTCTTCCCGACGAGCGCGTACGGCGGCTATTCCGCGTGCCGCCAGTACGACGAGGACATCGTGCGGGCGTTGCAGGCCGTGCCGGACGGCCCGGAACTGGTGAAGCTGCGCCAGTTCTTCGACCACCCGCTGTTCATCTCCGCCTTCGCGGACGGCGTTCGTGCCGCGGCAGCGTCGTTGTCCGGTTCCTACCGGCTCGTCTTCACCGCGCACTCGGTGCCGGTGTCGGCCGACAAGGCCGCCGGCCCGCCGGCCGAGGGCGGCTACCGCTACTCGCGCCAGGTCGTCGAGGCGTCCCGCCTGGTCGCCGCCGAGCTCGGCATCACCGAGTACGACGTCGTGTGGCAGTCGCGGTCCGGCCCGCCGCAGATCCCGTGGCTGGAGCCGGACATCGTCGACCACGTCGACGCCCTGCACGCCAAGGGCGTCACCGGGGTCGTGGTGTGCCCGATCGGGTTCGTGTCCGACCACCTCGAGGTCGTGTGGGACCTCGACACCGAGGCCCGTGACCGCGCCGCCGAGCTCGGCATGGAGTTCGCCCGCGCCGCGACGCCGAACGGGGACCCGCGCTTTGCCGAGCTCGTGGTCGAGCTGGTCGCCGAGCACACGGCGGGTGCGCCCGCGCGGAAGCTGTCGTCGTTCGTGGCGGCCGGGTGCACGGTGAACGGTGCGCCGTGCGCGCCGTTGTGTTGCGAACCGGCCAAGAGGCCCGTTCGACCCTAGACACAGGTTTTTCAACGGGCGCAGAATTGGTGGATGACCAGTTCCGCGGCCGTCGAGGTCAAGGGGCTCCGGGTTCACCGGGGCGGGCGTCTGGTCCTGCGGGACGTGAGCTGCACGATCCCGCAGGGCAGTGTCACCGGGCTGCTCGGCCCGAGCGGCTGTGGCAAGACCACGCTGATGCGCGCGGTCGTCGGCGTGCAGATCGTCTCGGGCGGGTCGGTCTCCGTGCTGGGCGCACCGGCCGGCAGCCCCGGCCTGCGCAACCGGATCGGGTACGCCACCCAGAACCCTTCCGTGTACGGGGACCTCACCGTGGCCGAGAACCTGCGCTACTTCTGTGCCGTCCTGCGCGCGCCGCGATCCGACGTCGCTCGCGTGGTCGACGAGGTGGGCCTGGGCGGGCACGAAGGCCAGCTCGTGTCCTCTTTGTCCGGTGGCGAGCTGTCGCGCACGAGCCTGGCCGTCGCACTGCTCGGCACACCCGAGCTGTTGGTGCTCGACGAACCGACGGTCGGCCTCGACCCGTTGCTGCGTGACGAGCTGTGGACGTTGTTCCGCACGTTGGCGTCCCGTGGAGTCACGTTGCTGGTTTCCAGCCACGTCATGGACGAGGCGGCGCGCTGCGAGCGGTTGTTGTTGATGCGCGACGGTGCGCTGCTCGCCGACGACACCCCTTCCGCACTGCTCGCCCAGACGGGCACCGGTGACCTGGAGCAGGCGTTCCTGTCGCTGGTCAGGGAGAGTGAGGCGGCATGAACACCACGATCCTGCTCGCCACCGCCGCGCGGATCCTGAACCAGTTCCGCCACGACCGCCGCACCGTCGCGCTGATGGTGCTCATGCCGTCGTTGCTGCTGATCCTGCTGCGGTTCGTCTTCAACTCCGAAGCCGCCTTCAGCCGTGCCGCGCCGGCACTGCTGGCGGTCTTCCCGTTCGCGATCATGTTCATCGTCACGTCGATCACGACCCTGCGCGAACGCACGACGGCGACGCTGGAACGGCTGATGACGATGCCGATCGCCAAGCTGGACCTGTTGTTCGGTTACGCGCTGGCGTTCGGGGTCGTGGCGCTCGTGCAGGTGCTTGTCGCCGTTGGTGTTTCGTTGTGGTGGCTCGGGTTGTCGATCGGTGGTTCGGTCTGGCTGCTCGTGGTGATCGCCGGGCTGGACGCGTTGCTGGGCACGGCTTTGGGATTGTTCGCCAGCGCGTTCGCCCGCACCGAGTTCCAGGCCGTGCAGTTCATGCCGTTGTTCGTCATGCCGCAGGTGTTGTTGTGCGGGCTGTTCGCGCCGCGCGAGTCGATGACACCCGTGTTGGAGTGGCTGTCCAACGTCATGCCGTTGTCGTACGCCGTGGACGCGCTCACGGCCGTGACGACGTCGTCCGACATCACCGGCGAACTGCTGCGCAACCTGGTGATCGTGGCGGCGTGCGGGTTGCTGGCGCTGGTGCTGGGCGCGGTGACGCTGCGCAGGCGCACGCCCTGAGCGGTTCTACGGCCAGCGGCCGTAGCAGGTTGTCGGTGCGATCAGCAGCGTCGAGTCCTGGTAGGCGGTCAGGCAGAGAGTGACGGTGACCGACTCGGGAAGGGGAAGGATCCATCCGTTCCACGGGGTTCCGGGAACGACCTCACGGGTGCTCGTCGACGTCGTGGTGTAGACGATGCCGGGCTGGTGCAGCCAGTACCACCGGCGGTCCGACCTGATCGTGACCTTGTGCGGCGCCGTGCACTGCGCGGTCCACTGCCAGGCCAGCGGGTTCAGTCTCGCCGTGCAGTCGGCGAGAGCGGTGGTGGCGCTTGCGGGCGGAGCCACCACGGCGGTCAGGGCGACTGCCGCGAGGGCGATGGCGGCTTTCCTGAACTTGTAGGGCATGAGACCAGGATGTTCAGGCCTCTGGTGCGTCCCCAAGCGATGGAAACTGTTCCTTCCGTCGATCAGTGGCCCTGAAGAGCCGCGCTCAGCACCTGCGAGGCGTTGCTGGGCAGAGCACCGTCGTGGTCGAGGGCGTAGCGGACCACAGTGCGGAACTCGTCGCTGAAGCGCGAGTAGTACGGGGTGACCGGCCTTAATCGGGCGTCCTCGATGGCCTTCAGCAGCGTGCGCGCGTACCGGTGTTCGGTGGCCACGCGGCTGTCCTGGTAGACGATGCCGCGCGTGGCGGCCAGGCCTCCTCGTTCGAAGAGCAGCTGCTGGCTGCGGGGGCTCGTGAGGAACTCGATGAGGGCCTGGGCGGCGCGCGGCTTCGTGGACTTGGCGGAGATCGCGAGGTTCTGGCCGCCCAGGACGCTCGGGCCGGGGAGCTGCGCCACCTCGAAGTCAATGCCCGGGCGGCCGGCCGACTCGCCGCGGTTGCCCTGCAGGGTGCGGTGGGCGACCGGCCAGTTGCGCATGAAGACGACCTTGCCGTCGCGGAACGCCTGCGTGCTCAGCGGCTCGTTCTGGGAGCGCGAATCCGGCAGCACCACCGGTTTGTCGCCCTTGAGACCGTCGGCGAGCCAGCGCAGGGCCCTGCGCGTGCGGTCGGAGTCGATGACGACCTTGCCGGTCTCGTCGACGACGTCACCCTTCTCCGCCCAGATCAGCTCCAGGGCGTTCACGGTGAGGCCCTCGTAGTCGGCGAGCTGGCCCGCGTAGCCGGCGGCGAGGCCCTCGCCCTCCGGTGCGCGCAGGCGGCGAGTGGAGGTGGTGGCGATGTCGTCGAGGTCGAGAGGTACCTCCTTCGTGTCCGTGACGTGGCTCTTGTTGTAGAAGAGCAGGCCCGCGTCCGTGTTGAACGGCAACGCCCACAGCACGCCCTGGTAGTGGCAGCTCTCCAGCGGACGCCGCAGGAAGCCGCTGGTGTCCACACCGGACAGCGGGCGCAGGTAACCGGACTGCGCGAACTCCGCGGTCCACGTGACGTCGAGGTTGTAGACGTCCGCGTTCTCCGCCTTCTCCCTCGCGCGCGCCACCATCTCGCTGCGCTGGCCGTCCGCCTCGGTGGGCAGCTCGACGATCTCCGCCGGCTGTTCGGGGTGCTCGGCGTTCCACTGGTTGATCAACGCGCGGCGCTGGCCGCCCTCGCTCTGGTCGCGGCCGCTGAGCACGAGCAGCTTGCCCTTCTCCCACTCGGTCGACTCGCGGAAGAGGGGCTGCACCCCGCTGGTGAACAGGATCGTCAGCACCACGCCGACGGCCACGCCCATCGCGAGCCACGAGCGGTTCGCCCACACCACGCCGGGTGGGCCCAGCCTCGGTCTGGCCGCCCACAGTCGTCGCATCCACCTCATCCGGTGCCTCCCCACACCTTGCGGAACAACGCGGCCAGGTCGTCCCCGAGCGTGTCCGTCGTCGAGTCGCGGCACTCACCGCCGGAGGTGTCCGTGATCGCGGCGAGCCCGTGCGCCGCACAGCTCGCGTCCCCGACCGCGATCACGAACACCCGGATTCCCTTCTGCCGCACCGCGTCCACCACGTCCTGACGGGTCTGCGCGCTCGTCGTGTCCTCGCCGTCGGTCAACGCGATCACCGCGCTGACGTGCTCCGCGTCGTTCGCGCCGACCCGGTCGAGGCTGTCGAGGATCGCCGTGTGCAGCGGTGTGCCACCGGTGGGCTGCACCGTGCTCAAGGCCGTGGCCGCCGTCTGCTCGTCGCGCTTGCCGAGAGGGACGAGCGGCCGGACCTCGGTGTTGTTGAACACCGACAGGCCGTACGTGTCCCTGGCGCCCATCTGGGACAGGGCCTTGCGGACGCCCTCGACCGCGATGGCGAACCGCGGCTCACCGGTGGCGGTCGGCTCGGTCATCGAGCCGGAGGCGTCGAGCGTGAGCCAGACCCGGCCTGCCCTCTTCGCGTCTTCGTACTTCTTCTGGAAGGACTCCAGGGCCTTCTCCTCGGGCGCGGCCTCGGTGTGGTCGAGCGCCAGACCCGCCTGCACGCCGTGCTCCTCGCTGAACTCGGCCCCCGCCGCCTGCCTGGCGGGCCGCAGCCCGGCGGCGTTGAGGGCCGACATCCCGTCCGGCGTGCCGAGCCACGCCTGGAACTCCCGCGCCGGCTCGCGTGCCGCGAAGTTCGACACGTCCCACTCGTCCCACTCGACGAGGTTCACCGGGTAGTCCGCGTGGTAGGTGTCCGACGGGTACAGCGCGGTGAGGCACGGGCTCTGCGCGCAGCTGGTCTTGTTGTGCCGCAACAACACCTGCTCAGTGGTGATCATCGCGGCGTCCGGCCGCAACCTGGTGGCGTCCTCGACGCGGCGCTCCACCACGGCCGGTGTCAGCTCCTGGTACAACGCGTACGTCGCGAGCTTGCCGTCGGTCGAGGTGAGCGGGTTCGGCCGCCCGATCGCGAGACCCTTCCCCGCGACCGCGGTCAGCAGGTCGCCCCACTTCTCGGAAGAACCGGTCACGACGTCCTTCGCGATCCGCGTCGGCACCGCGAGCACGACCGGCGAGAACGCCGCCGAGCCGCCCGGCCTGATGCGCACCGTCGAGCCGAGGCCACCGGCGCGGCGCACCACCTCGGCCGTCTCCGCCGTGGAGTCCGGCAGCCACACGTCCGGATGCGGTCCGATCTCCCGCAGGGCCTGCGACGGCCAGGAGGTCCGCAACGCCGTGGCACCCCGATCCGCCGGGGCGGAGAACACGTGCAGCCGCGCCGTGCGGCACTCGTGGTGCTCCTTCGCCGTGTGCTGCTCGAACTTCCGCGCCACCTCACTGATCGCGGGCAACGCGTCCTGCGACGTCAGCACGCGCACCTCGGTCGGCTGCGGGCAGCCGAGCAGCAGCACCCGGCCGTACGCGACCACCGGCGGTGCCGCGAGCGCGATCAGCCCGGCCGCGACCACCAGCACCGCCGTGAACACCACCCAGCGCAACCGGATGCGCTTGACCAGCTGGTTCAGCCGCTCGATCGCGGACGCCGACAGCACGAGCAGCGCCGTGCCGATGCCGTAGAGCACCCACGACTGCCAGGTCGCGAGCGCCCCCGTCGCCGCCTGCGAGAGCAGGTGGCCCGCGACGGCGGCCAGCATGAGGGCACCCGCGTACCTGGGTGTTGTGCTCGACCGGCGCTGGTCGACGTCGTCCATCCGGCGTACCTCCCCATCGGCACCCTATGCGGGGCCACCGACAGTTCCGGGGGAGTTGCCGCGCCAGGGGGAGTTGGCCGGAGGAGAACCACTCGTTTGGGTCAGTGCTTGCCCGCGCCGCTGTCCGCGAGCACGCGCACGGCCTCGTCCACGGCCGCGCACCGGGCCCGCCGCACCGCTTCCGACACCGGCCGCAACGCCTCGGTGCGCGCCGACATCGCCGACGCCGACACGGCACCACCTGGAGAGTCCGACCTGGCCACGGACACGATCGCGTCCACTTCGGCGGCACGCTGCAACACCCGCAGCGCGCGCGGCGGCATCGCGTCCGGCCACGGCAGCGACGAGTTCGCGGCGGCGAGGTCGGCGATCTCCTTGCGCACGTTCGGACGGTGCTTGGCCACGTCGAGTGATGCCAGTGCCGCCGTCGCCTCGCGCAGCGCCGCGCCCAGCCCGTGCTCGGCCTCGCCGATCGGGATGTGCTCCAGGCCGTTCGAGGACGGCAGGTCGAACACGGTCCAGCGCATGACGCCGTCCGCCACGATCTTCGGCACCAGCCCGACGTGCACCGACGGGATCACCAGCGCCTCACCGGACCGCAGCGCGCACGTCGCGAGCGGGCCCTTGCCGCCCAGTCCCCGCACGTCACCCGGCACGGGCAGCACCAGCCGCGCGGACGTCGCCCCCGCGCGCCGCAACGCGGCCAGCAGCAGGGCGGGACCCACGGGGGCCTCGTCGGGACCGGGGAGGTCGAGCGCCGTGGCGGTGCCGTCGTCATCGGCCACCACCTCGTGCTGCTCGGCCCACGTGTGCAGGGCGTCGAGGACGTCGTCGGAGGCGGCCAGACCGTGCAGCCAACCCGACGTCCACACGACCAGCGTGGCACTCGCACAGGACACGCGACGAGGTTACGTGGCCGGACCGGGTGAGCCCCACCCGGTGTGTCCGATCCGAGACACCTACTTCGACGGACCGATGTGCTCTTCCAGCAACGTGCGGAACGACGCGACGTCCTCATCGGACGCGAACGCCCGGTGCGGCACCGAAAGCGACGCCGCGCCCTCGTCGAGCGTCTCCAGCACGAAGCCCTGCCGCGTCTCCGTCCAGCCCGGCAGCTCCTCCCAGACGATCTCCTCGCGCACCGAGGTGCCCACGGCCATCCGGAACGACTGGTCGTCCGCGCTGCCGACGACGGTCCGGCTGATCATCTCGTCCGACGAGAAGCGCCACCACACCGCCACCGGTTCCATGAACCCGATGACCAGCGCGAACACCAGGCCGAACACGGCCGCCGGCACCATGCCGTCGAAACCGAACAGCAGGACCAGCGAGAACACGCCCAGCGCCAGGGCGAACCACGGCGCCCACCGGAACATCGGCACCATCGCGCGCAGGCTGGCCCGCCAGTCGGCAGGGGAGGGAGCCCATTTGAAATCAACACTGTCACTCATAGCGCCCCGCATTCTGCTGTACGAGAAGCGCCGCCGCCTGGAGTTGCTCCACATCGACGAGCCCGGATTCGGTGCGTAGCGTCGTTCGCGTGACCCAGAACCTGGCCCGCACGGCGGGCGAACTGCGCGCCGCCGGGCACCTGCCGCGCGGCGTCAAGACCGAGATCAGGGAGAACCTCCTCGCGGCGTTGCGCGAGGGCAGAAACCCGTGGCCCGGCATCGTCGGGTTCGACCGCACGGTGCTCCCGCAGCTGGAACGCGCGCTGCTGGCAGGCCACGACGTCGTCCTGCTCGGCGAGCGCGGGCAGGGCAAGACGCGGCTCCTGCGCACCTTGGTGACGTTGCTCGACGAGTGGACGCCCGTGATCGAGGGCTCCGAGCTGGGCGAACACCCGCTCGACCCGATCACCCCGGAGTCCCGCCGCCGGGCGTCGGAACTCGGCGACGACCTGCCGGTGGTGTGGCGGCACCGCGACGAGCGTTACGCGGAGAAGCTCGCGACGCCGGACACGTCCGTCGGTGACCTGGTCGGCGACGTCGACCCGGTGAAGGTCGCCGAGGGGCGGTCGCTCGGCGACCCCGAGACGATCCACTACGGCCTGCTCCCGCGCGCCCACCGCGGCATCATCGCCATCAACGAGCTGCCTGACCTGGCAGAACGCATCCAGGTCGCGCTGCTCAACGTCATGGAGGAGCGCGACATCCAGGTCCGCGGCTACACGCTGCGGCTGCCGCTGGACGTGCTGCTCGTGGCGACCGCGAACCCCGAGGACTACACGAACCGCGGCCGCATCATCACGCCTTTGAAGGACCGCTTCGGCGCGGAGGTGCGCACGCACTACCCGTTGGAGGTCGACGCCGAGGTCGACCTGGTCCGCCAGGAGGCCTCACTGGTGGCCGAAGTCGGCGACCACCTGCTGGAGATCATCGCCCGGTTCGTCCGGCACCTGCGCGAGTCGTCGTCGATCGACCAGCGTTCCGGCGTGTCCGCCCGGTTCGCGGTCGCGGCGGCGGAAACCGTTGCGGCGTCGGCACTGCGCCGGTCCGCGTTGATCGGCGAGACCCCGGCCATCGCCCGCCCGGTCGACCTCGAGTCGGTGCCGGACGTGCTGCGCGGCAAGCTCGAGTTCGAGGCGGGGGAGGAGGGCCGCGAGGACGAGGTCCTCGTGCACCTGCTGCGCCGCTCGATCGCCGACACGGCCCGTGCCCGCCTGGCGGGGTTGAACCTCCGTGCGCTGGCCGAGGTGGTCTCCGACGGCCACCCGGTCGCGACCGGTGACCGCGTGCACGCCGGTGACCTGCTGGCGGCCCTGCCGGAGCTGCCGATCCTGCACGAGGTGGCGGCCCGCATGGGCGCGGGCCCGAAGGACCCCGTCGGCCGCATCGCCTCCGCCGTGGAGCTGGCGCTGGAGTCGCTGTACCTGACTCGCCACCTGTCGAAGGACACCTCCTCCGACGACGACCGATCGGTTTACGGATGAGATATCGCTACGGACGCTGGGGTGGTGGCGCCGACCCGCTGGCGCCGCCGGTCGACCTGCGCGCGGCCGTCGACGAGCTCGGCCGCGAGATCATGGAGGGCGCGTCCCCGTCGTCCGCCCTGCGCGAGCTGCTGCGCCGGGGCGTCGACGGCACGCGCGGCCTCGACGACCTGACCTCGCGGTTGTGGCAGCGCCGTGCGTCGATCCAGCGCCGGCACCGCCTCGACGGCACGCTGTCCGAGGTCCGCCAGCTGCTGGACAAGGCGGTGGAGGCCGAGCGCCGCGCGTTGTTCCCGGACCCGTCCGACGACGCGCGCTTCCGCGAGGCCCAGCTCGACGCGCTGCCACCCGGCACGGCCGCGGCCGTCCAGGAGCTCGCGTCGTACGACTGGCGTTCTGAAGAAGCTCGTTCCGCGTTCGAGCAGATCCGCGAGCTGCTCGGCCGCGAGATGCTGGACCAGCGCTTCCAGGGCATGAAGGAAGCACTGTCCAACGTGGACTCCGACGACGTCCGCCGCATCCAGCGCATGTTGCGCGACCTCAACTCGCTGCTGGAGGCGCACGCGTCCGGCTCGCCGGAAACCCCGCGCCTGTTCGACGAGTTCATGCGCAAGCACGGCGAGTTCTTCCCGGAGAAGCCCCGCAACGTCGACGAGCTCATCGACGCCCTCGCCGCCCGCTCGGCCGCCGCGCAACGCATGATGAACTCGATGACCGACGCCCAGCGCGCCGAGCTGGCGGCGTTGTCCCAGCAGGCGTTCGGCGGCATCGGCTCCTCACTGTCCACTCTGGACTCTCTGCTGCAGCAACTGCGCCCCGGTCTCGACTGGACCTCCTCCGCCCGCTTCCGCGGCCAGGACCCCTTGGGTCTCGGCGAGGGCGCGCAGGCGATGGCGGACCTGGCCGAGCTGGACGCACTGGCCGAGCAGCTCTCCCAGTCGTATCCGGGCGCGCGCCTGGAGGACATCGACCTGGAAGCGCTGGAACGCCAGCTGGGAGGGTCGGCCGCGGTCGACGCCCGCCGGTTGGCGGACCTGGAGAAGGCGCTGCGGCAGCAGAACATCCTGGAACGCGCCCCGGACGGCTCGTTGCGCCTGACGCCGAAAGCGTTGCGGCGCCTGGGCGAGACGGCCCTGCGCGGCGTCGTCGACCAACTCCGCTCGTCGCAGGGCTCGCGCGAAACCACGTCGGCCGGCGCCGCGGGCGAGCTGATGGGCTCGACCAGGCCGTGGCAGTTCGGCGACACCGAACCGTGGGACGTGCCACGCACCCTGCGCAACGCCGTGCTGCGGTCGGGCTCGATGTCGCTGGACGTGGTGGACCTGGAAGTGTCCGAGACGGAACACCGCACGCGTGCCGCGGTGGCGTTGTGCGTGGACACGTCCTGGTCGATGGTGCAGGACGGCCGTTGGGTGCCGATGAAACGCACGGCGTTGGCGCTGCATCACCTCGTGCGCACCCGTTTCCGCACGGATGCGTTGCAACTGGTGACGTTCGGGCGCTATGCCGAGGCGGTGGACATCGGTCAGCTGACGGGGCTGGAAGGTGTGTGGGAGCAGGGAACGAACCTCCACCACGCGTTGTTGCTGGCTGGTCGGCACGTGCGACGTCATCCTGATGCGCAGCCCGTGGTGCTGGTGGTGACCGACGGCGAGCCCACGGCCCACCTGGAGCCGGACGGGGATGCGGAGTTCAACTACCCGCCGCTGCCGCGGACATTGACCAAGACGTTGAACGAGGTTGACGCGTTGGCTCGTCTCGGGGCGACGATCTCGGTGTTCAAGCTGGGGGATGATCCGCGGTTGGCCGCGTTCGTGGACATCGTGGCTCGGCGGGGCGGGGGACGGGTCGTGTCGCCTGATGAGGACGGGCTCGGGGCTGCCGTGGTGAGTGACTACCTGAGGTCGCGGCGACGGCGGCGGTGATGCGCCGGCTGTCTGGTCGGGTGTCGTCGGCGGTTGGTCGGGTGGCGATGCGTCGGCTGTGGTTGGTGGCGTGGTGATGCTGTGGCTCGGGCGTGTGCCGTTGGCGGTTGAGGTGGCGCGCTGATGCGTCGGTACCTGGTCGCTGTTGTGTTGAGCGGCCTGCCGTCGACTGCGTACGCGCTCGCGGTCGGCGACTCACCGCTGCGTGCCACGCGCGCTGCCGGGTCGTTGGTGCGTGGCGGTGTTGGTGCGGGTGTGGTGGTGCATCTGGCCGTGTCGGCGTTCTGGACGTTCGTGTTGACACGGCTCGGGGTGCGAGGTGTGATCCGGGGAGCCATCGCCGGGTTGTTGATCGCTGCACTCGACCTGGAGGTCATCGGGCGGCACAACCCGGACATCCGTGCCCTCCCAAGGGTTCCGCAGTGGCTGGATCACGTGGCGTTCGGCGTGCTCGTCGCCGGTCGGCGTGGGTGAGGGGGCGGGCCTGGGCGTGCTGTTGCCGTCGGCGCGGGTGAGCGGGCGAGCGTGGACGTGTCGTAGCCGGTCGGCGCAGGTGAGAGGCGAGCTGGCGGGCCCGAATCTGCCGTAGCCGGTCAGTTCAGGCAGACGGAGTGGCGTGCCTCCACCCGCGGCGCCTCCGCCCACCACACCCCGCGTCGCTCAACGCAGGTACAGCTCCGCCAGCCGCGGCAGGCGGGCTGCCAGCTCCTCCTCGTCGTCGAAGTCGAAGTCCCAGTCCGGGTCGAGCTCCGGATAGCGGATCCTGAAGGCGTCCTGCGGCAGCTGCATGCCCGTGGCCTTGATGTGGGCGTCCCAGGCGATGGAGAGCGCTGCCTCGCACTCGAACTCCTCGCCGGACTCCGCCGCGGCCACCACGGCCGGTAAGGACGCCAGCGAGTCCGGGGACGCCACGGCGGCGGTGAAGACCGCTTGGCCCTGGGTCAGGAGCCAGCCGCGGAAGTAGTCGAAGCCGTCGTCCGAGCAGCCGCCGTTGATGAGGTAGGCCGCTGCCCACAACGGGTTCTGGTACGACTGCGCCATCAGGTCCCACAGGACCTGTTGCGCGGCCACGATCTCGGCCGGGGGCAGGGTCGCCAGCTGCGCGGTGGCCGCGGCGACCACGTCACAGCAGTCGGTCGAGCGGGCTTCGGCGATCAGCTTCCAGAAGGTGTTCGGGTCCACGTCAGGGAGCTTGACAGAGGGGTCTGACAATTTTTGGCGCCTGACGAACCGGCCGGGAAGATCTAGGTTGGAAGACATGATCAGGACTCTGTTTCGCTCGCTCGAGGCCGTGCACGGAATGATCTACTTCGCCCCGGAGGCGGAGACGCGGTACGCGAGCGTCGGGCTCGACCGGCCCGGTGGGTACTTCGCGTCACGGGCGGCGGCGCTCGGGGCGGTGGGGGCCGACGTCGTGATCGCGACGTTCTACAACTTCAACCCCGAAATCGTGCGGGCGCGCATTCCGCAGGCGTGGGAGAAGGTCACGCCGCAGCGCATGATCGAGCTCCGGCTGGAGGCGGCCGACGAGGCGCTGGGCAAGGTGCTGCCGGACGACCTCAAGGAGATCACCGAACTCGCCCGGCGGGCTGCCGAGCGGGCCAAGGAGATGCCGCAGGGGCGCACGTTGTTCGCCGCGCACGCCGGGCTGCCGTGGCCGGACGAGACGCGCCTGCAGCTCTTCCACGCCCAGACGTTGCTGCGCGAGTTCCGCGGGGACGGGCACCTCGCGGCCCTGCTGCGGCACAACATCACCGGCATCGAGGCGCTCGTGCTGCACGCCGCCACGGGCGACTACCCGGCCGAGGTGCTGCGCCGGACGCGCGTGTGGTCCGAGGAGCAGTGGGCGGCGACCGTCGAGGACCTGCGCGGCCGCGGACTCGTCGGCGAGGACCAGCTGCTGACCGAGAAGGGACGCGAGTTCCGGCAGGGTATCGAGGACGACACGGACCGCATGGCCGCGCCGGCCTACGACGTGTTGTCGGACCAGGAGAAGCAGCGGTTCGTCGAGCTGGCCGCGCCGCTGAGCAAGGCCGTGGTGGACGGGGGTCTGCTTCCCGGCCGCTGACGTCGTTCAGGTGGCGGACAGCTCCTCGACGAGCTCCGCACAGCGCAGGCGGGCCGGGGAGAAGTCGTAGGGCATCTTGCCGATGGCTTCGACCGCGCTCATGGAGCGGGCCTCCCCGTCATCAGCGGTAGCACGGTCCCAGGCGTCGAAGAGGGCGTCGTCGTCCTCACTCCTGGCGCAGAGCGGGATGCGTGGCCAGGACGACGAACCGGGTGGCCTGGACGGCCGCGCCGAGCGGGCCGAAGATCCGCTCGGTGATCAGCAGGTCGTCCAGGTCCGCCTGACGCAGGGAGCCCTCGGGCAGGTCCTTGAGGCGTGCGGTGACGAAGTCGGAGAGCAGGCCCATCCGGCTGCCTTCGGCGCGCACCCGCTGCACGGCGGTCCGTTGCCGCCGCAGTTCCGCCTCCTGCTCGGCGAGGCTCTCCTCCAACCGCTCCAGGACGCCCGCGACACCGGCACCGGTGCTGAACGCGTCACGGATGTCGTCCAGGGCGATCCCGGCGCCTGCCGTCCTGCGAATCCACAGCAGGCGGATCATGTCCTCGTACCCGTGGCGGCGGCGGTCGTCACCGCCCCGCTCGGGCTCGGGGAGCAGGCCGATCTCGTGGTAGTGGCGGATCGCCCGCGGCGTCGTGCCGGCGAAGGCCGCCGCGTCACCGATCCTGACCCGGCGGGGTGGCGTGAAAGACGAGTCCACTGGACCACATGCCGTTGCGGAAGGTGCAAGCCGCAGGCCCTAGTCGGTCTTGCCGTCCCGATCCGTCGAGGCGAGCGCCTTCTCGGTCGCTTCGTCCTTGCCCACCCGGTGCTTTCCGGGATGGGTCAACGAGAAGTGCGCCTCCTCGCGCATCCGCTCGACCATGTGCGGGTAGTGCAGCTCGAACGCCGGCCGCTCCGAACGGATGCGCGGCAGTTCCTTGAAGTTGTGCCGCGGCGGGGGAGAGGTCGTCGCCCACTCCAGCGAGTTGCCGTAGCCCCACGGGTCGTCCTGCGGGGCCGGGTCGCCGTAGCGGTACGACCTGAACACGTTCCACACGAACGGCAGCACGGAGAGGCCGAGCACGAACGAGCTGATCGAGGAGATCATGTTGAGCGTCGTGAAGCCGTCGGAGCCGAGGTAGTCGGCGTACCGGCGCGGCATGCCCTCGTTGCCCAGCCAGTGCTGTACCAGGAACGTGCCGTGGAAGCCGAAGAAGGTCGTCCAGAAGTGCAGCTTGCCCAGCGGTTCGTTGAGCATCCGGCCGGTCATCTTCGGGAACCAGAAGTAGATGCCCGCGTAGGTGGCGAACACGATCGTGCCGAACAGCACGTAGTGGAAGTGCGCCACCACGAAGTAGGTGTCCGACACGTGGAAGTCGAGAGCGGGCGCGGCCAGCAGGATGCCCGTCAGACCCCCGAAGAGGAACGTCACGAGGAAGCCGACCGAGAACAGCATCGGTGACTCGAAGGTCAGCTGCCCCCTCCACATCGTGCCGATCCAGTTGAAGAACTTGATGCCGGTCGGCACCGCGATCAGGAACGTCATCAGCGAGAAGAACGGCAGCAACACGGCGCCCGTGGCGTACATGTGGTGTGCCCACACGGCCACGGACAGCATCGCGATCGCCAGCGTCGCGAACACCAGTCCCTTGTAGCCGAACAACGGTTTGCGGCTGAACACCGGGAAGATCTCGGTCACGATCCCGAAGAACGGCAGGGCGACGATGTAGACCTCGGGATGGCCGAAGAACCAGAACAGGTGCTGCCAGAGGATCACGCCGCCGTTCGCGGGGTCGAACACGTGCGCGCCGAGATGCCGGTCCGCCGCGAGGCCCATCAGCGCCGCGGTGAGGATCGGGAAGACCATCAGGACCAGTACCGACGTCACCAGGATGTTCCAGGTGAAGATCGGCATCCGGAACATGGTCATGCCCGGCGCCCGCAGGCACACCACCGTCACGACCATGTTGACCGCACCGAGGATGGTGCCGAGGCCGGCCACCGCCAGCCCCATGATCCACAGGTCCGCGCCGACGCCCGGTGAGTGTGCCGCGCCGGACAGCGGGGTGTAGGCGAACCAGCCGAAGTCGGGCGCGCCGCCCGGCGTCACGAACGCGGCGAGCACGGTGATCCCGCCGAACAGGTACAGCCAGTACGAGAAGGCGTTCAGGCGGGGGAAGGCGACGTCGGGCGAACCGATCTGCAACGGCAGGACGAAGTTGGCGAACCCGAACAGGATCGGCGTCGCGTACAGCAGCAGCATGATCGTGCCGTGCATGGTGAACAGCTGGTTGAACTGCTCACTCGACAGGAACTGCAGGCCCGGCCGCGCCAGCTCGCCGCGCATCAGCAGCGCCATCACGCCGCCGATCATGAAGAACGCGAACGACGTGGTCAGGTACATGATCCCGATCTGTTTGGGATCTGTGGTCTTGAACAGGGAGAGGAAGTACGACCCCTTCGGCCGGGCGCGCGCAGCTCCCGGATGCGGTACCACCGGCGTCGGCTTGATCGTGGTCATCGCGCCTCCTCGCTGTACCCGAACATCGTCCTCCCGGTCAGGGCGAGGGGCAATCCATGACGAGCACCGCCGAGGTCACCGGGACCACCGGAGCACCCACCGAGATGCCGCTGACCTGCACGTAGTAGGCGCCAGGGGTCAGTCCGTCGAATTTGATCGCCATGGTCTCGGAGATTGCCGGACTGCGCGACTCGACCTGTCTGCCGTTCTCGTCGAGCACCGCCACCTTCAGCGCCCGCGGGGTGGTGTCCTTCAGCTCGACGGTGACGGCCAGGTCCTCGCCTGCCAGCACCAGGTCCGGCACGCTGACCTGCGGTTCCGTCGCCGTGACGTTCCTCGGGATAATCTCCTTCGAGGTCAGGAACGACTCCACTGCGTCCAGCACCGCCGCGTTGTCCTGCAACGACGTGTGCTGCTCCGTCACGCGGTGCAGCGTGTTCGACGACAACGCCAGCCCACGGCGTGCGGCCCCGACCATCGGCACGGTCGCGTCGCCGTACAGCTCGTCGCCCTCGTAGGTGCGCAAGCAGGTCACCTTGCCGTCGGCGATGCGCGCGGTCGTGGCTGTGGGCTGCTTACCGCCGATGATCGCGTACGTGCGGTCGGCGAACGAGTCGCTCAACGAGCCGTGGAACGCCATCGCGTCTTCGACCATCTTCGTGTCGAGCTCGGGCAACGTGGTCTCGGTCGTCTTCACGAGTCCCGAAGCGCTCTCGATGCACGCGTACTCCGGCAGCAGCTGGTGCAGCGACGGCATCGAGCGCGCGAACTCGGTCAGGTCGATCGCCAACGGCCCGAGGCCCTTCCTCACGCCGTTGACCAGCTGCTCCAACGCTGCCGCCGCACCGCGGTACGGCGTGCCCATCGTGATCAGCTTGTCCGTGCGCTCGGCCATCCCGCACTGCTCGATGCACCACCGCGCGACCAACCCGCCCATCGAGTGGCACACGAAGCTGACCTTGGCGTTCGGTCCGAGCTTGTCCAGCGCCTCGTCGACGCGGCGAGCCAGCAGGGCGCCGTTGTACCTGTTGGACAGCCGCCAGTCGTACGCGAAGAGCAGCAGGTTGCCCTTCTCGACGGTGTAGCCGAGCGAGTTCATCCGCCTGGTCACCCGGTCGTAGCCCTTCAACGGCGTCCAGATGCCGGGGATGACGTGCAGGTCCGCCATCAACGCCACGGGCTGGATGCCGTCGCCGGGGTGCTCGTCGCCGATGCCGTCGGGGAGCTTGAGGCGTTGCAGGTTGCGGCCGAGCGTCAGCACCGCGCGCACCACGGCCCTGCCCGACACCTCCCACACCACCCCGTCCTCGTCGCGCAACGTGCTGCCGAGAATGCCGGGCAGGACGACGACCAGATCGCTCATCTACGACTCCTCGGCCAGCTTGCGGATGAGGGACAGCAGTTCGGGGTTCGCGGGCACCAGGTACGTCAGCTCGTGGATCCACGCCAGACGCTGGTCGGCAGGAGGCAACGCCAGACGCCCGTCACCGGCCCGAGCGCGCGCTACCGCCTTGTAGAGCGCTGCCAATGCGTACGGCTCCAACGCCGTCACGGCCTGGGTGAGCGCCTGCGGTGACGCACTCGCCGCGAGTCCACGCAGGACGTCGGTGACCAGTGAGGGATCGTCCTGAGCGTCCAGCACGAGATCGAGCACGTCGGTGTCCTCGTCGGCCAGCAGCAGCAACGCTTGTACGGGCCGGTTGTCCCGCACGTTCTTGAGGACTTCTTTGTCCAGCAGCTCCGCACGGCGCGTCGCGAGCAGCTCGCGGCGGCGTGCGGTCGTGGCGTCCACGAACTCGTCCGCGAGGCTCGCGAGCAACCACGGCCGGTACGAGTGCTCGACGCCCTGCGCCTGCGCGGTCGTGCGGCGGGACTGGATGACCTGCGCCTCCAGCAGGCTGGTGCCGTACAACGCCTCGGTGACGGCGACGTCCGCGTCCGTCGAGAGAAGTTCGGGGTGTTCGAGCAGGATCGCTCGCTCCTCGGCGTACGAGCGCGCGAACACCCACGCCCGTGCGGTCTTCAACAACACACGGTCGACCGTCAGCCAGTCCGGTGTCGTGTCCCACGGCCACGGCCGGCCGGAGTCGAAGTGGCGGCGCGCGATGTCGTGCACGTCGTGCAGCGCCTGGCGGGACTGCCCGACGTGGGTGAGCGCCTGGCACAGCCACTTCGCCGCCACCGGGTCACCCGCCGCCGTCGCCGCGGCCCGCAGCGTCAGCAGCGTCGCGTGGTGCGGCCCGGTGAACCGCTCCAGCACGTGGTCCCACGTCCTGTCGACGATCTCCGGCCGGCCCAGGCCCGCGCAGATCGTGTCGAGCGTGAACAGCGCTGCCGCGAGCGTCGACAGGCGGTGCTCGTGCTCGGGCAGCAGGCACACCTCGACGGTCCGCTGCCCGGTGACCAGGGCGTCCTCCAGCTTGCCCGCGTCGCGCTGACGGCGCATCAGGTTGTGCAGCGCCTGGCCGTGGATCGGCAGTCCGTCGGCGAGGTCGGCGGCCTGCCTGGCGGTGTCGAGGGCCTCGCTCCTGCGGTTGACCATGCTGTACGCGACGCTCAGGCTCAGCGCCGCGTCCGCGAGCTGCGGCCCGAACGGGGCGTGCCTGCCGAGCGTGACGCTGATCTCCGCGGCCTGCTGCGTGACCTGGTCGGCCTCGGCGAGCCTGCCCAGCGTCAGGTAGTCGCGGCTCAGCTCGACCTGTGCGGTCACCAGGTCAGCGAGGAACGCAGGGTTCGTCTGCGCGAGCTGGAAGTACTCGTCGACGGCCTGCCGTGAGCGTTGCATGGCCTCGTAGCGCCGCCCGGTCTCGCAGCACCGCGCCGACAGACACATCAACGCGCGCGCAAGCGGAGCACCTGTGCTCACGGCCGCCACGGCGTCTTTGGCCGTCGACAACGCCTCGTGCCCTCGGCCGACCATCGCGTAGACCTCGCTCAGGTCGACCAGCGCACCGCTGAGGTGCGCCGCGTACGTCGGGTTGTCGCCGCCGTGCGACGTGGTCTTCGCGATGCGTTGCGCGAGCCGTTTGTGCGTCAGGGTCTCCGCGGTCGTCGGCGTGGACGCGACCAGCTCGCGATAGCGGACCACGGCCTCTTCCGCCGGTGCCACCGCCTGCTGGAGCCTGCCGGCCTCGCGGAACCGCTGGCCGAGCCGGTTCAGCACGTGCGCGAGGTCCGCGAGGTACATCCGGATGTCCGGCACCAGCGCGCGGAAGTGCTCGGCGGCCTCCTCCAGCGGTGCGATCGCCTCGTCGCCGCGGCCCCAGTGCGTCAGCTCGCTCGCCGCCGTGGTCGCCGCGAGAGCGATGTCCGGCAACAGCATCCGGTTCATCATCGCGAGCTCGCGCAGGCCGTCCAACGCCTGCGCGCCCGCGTGCCCGCAGTGCCGCCACGCGTACTTCCACAGGTAGCCGGGCACGTCCGGCGGCACACCCGCCTCGATCCGCTGCCGGTACAGGCGGATCAACGCACACGCCACCTTCTCCGCTCCCGGCGCGAACACCGCGTCCCTGCTCGGCGCGAACGGAGGCCGCAGGAGGTCCGCGAACGTCTGGTGCGTCAGCTTGAAGACCGCCGTGCCCTCCTCACCGTCCTGGACGACGTGACGGCCCAGTTCGGTGAGCACGGCGGTGATGTCGTCACGGCCGAACTCCTCGCCCGACAACGCCTGCGCCACCGCGATCCACTCGGCCTCGGGGAACCCCGCGCCGTAGCTCCACGTCAGCGCGGTCAGCAACGGCCGTGCCGCGGACACCTTGTCGAGCTCGTGGTCGAACGCGGCCCCCAGCGACGGCTCGAAGTCCGCCCCGCCGTCGGTGAGGAGCTGGTCGGTGACCATCCACGCGGCCAGGAACGGCATCCGCGCGATCTCCTCCACAGTGGACGGCGCAACGCGGGAACCCAGCCGTGCCACCGCGTAGTCGCGCACACAGGAGGCGCTGTCGCTCTTGTCGAGGTTCAGCACCTCGACGGGAGAGAGCTCGGTCAGCAGCGGCGCACCGCCCGCGACCCGGTGCGCCTGCCGCGTGGAGACGATCACGACGGCGTGGTTCGCGAGCTTGGTCAGCAGCGACGTGGCGATCGAGAACGACTCACCACGTGCCTCGTCCAGGCCGTCGACCACGATCACCGGCGGCTCGGCGAGCGTGCTGACCACGCCGACCAGCTCGGCGGCACCCCGGCGCGGCCCGTCCGGCGGACCGACGAGTCCCGCGGCGACCAGCTGGCGGCTGATCAGGTCGGCGACCCGGTCGGCGTCCATCGCGCGGGCGTGCACGGCCGCCGCCACCGAGTTCTGGCCGGGGTCGGCGTGCTGGAACGGCGGCCCGGCGGTCAGCAGCAGATCCCGTTCCGCCTGGTTGGAGAGGCTCACGACGCGGCCGACGATCGCCGACTTGCCGGTGCCGGGCGCGCCGGTGACCACGCGCAGGCCGGGCGTGGCGGACCGGATCCAGCCCACGACCTGGTCGACCTCGGCGGTGCGGCCGGTGAACCACGACCGGTTGTCCGGCGAGTCGCCACCACGCGCCGCGAGCAGAAGGTGCTTCACGACCGTGTGCGGTGCGTAGAGCGGGTTCGGCAGCATCGGCCCAGGTGAGCCGTACTGCATGAAGCGCGGTCGTTGCACGTCGCTGTCCCACGCGTTCAGCAGCGCCGTGCCGATGATGCCGCCGTCGACCAGCGGTGTGCGGTCGCTCCAGCGCAGCACGTCCGCGTCCGCGATCGGCCCAGTGCGCAGGAGGTTGCGGAGCTTGCCGCCGAACAGGCCGTCGCGGGCCGTCTCGACGCCGGAGCACGACACCAGCACACCCGCCCAGTGCATCTGCCCGGCGAGCAGCTCCTCCTGCATGTTCGCGATCGTGCCCAGAGCGTCGTCCAGCTGCTGGCCCGAGTAGCACGCGTCGACGATCACCAGCACCTGGTGCGCGCCCGACGCCGCGCACCACAGGACGAAGTCCTCGATGGCGATGCCGTCGGCCCTGCCGCTGTTGTCCCTGGCCAGCAGCCTGAGCTTGCCCGTGACCGGGACGGCGTGACCGCTCCACAACGCGACCAGCGAGCCACCGTTCTGCGGGTCGTCGACCAACGTCTGCATGTGCGTGCGGATCTCGTTCTCGCACGGATCGACCAGTGGTTCGCCCTCGTAGCCCTTGAGCAGCGCACGGAGCTCCCGCACGTCGCTCACGGCGTGCTGCAGCGGCTGCACCCGCTCGTACGAGCCGATGCCGATGCCGACGAACCTGTTCCTGGCCCTCTCCTGCATGCGTCACTACCCCCTGTCCGGACGTCGTTCCGGGGGAGTGGGTGGTTACTGCGGTTAACTCACTCGGACGAATCACCCTTCGGTAGTTCGGTGCCGGTGTTCTTCTCGAGGAAGCGGAGAAGCTCGACCGGGAACGGCAGCACCAGCGTCGAGTTCTTCTCCGCCGCCACCTCGACGATGGTCTGCAGGAGCCGCAGTTGGAGCGCGGCGGGCGTCTGCTCCATCGTGCCCGCGGCCTCGGAGAGCTTCTTGGAAGCCTGCAGCTCGCCGTCCGCGGTGATGATGCGGGCCCTGCGTTCGCGTTCGGCCTCCGCCTGCCGCGACATCGAGCGCTTCATGCTCTCGGGCAGCGCCACGTCCTTGATCTCGACCCGGTCGATGTCGATGCCCCACGCCAGCGCGGGCGTGTCGATCATCAGCTCCAGGCCCTGGTTGAGGTGCTCGCGGTTCGACAGCAGGTCGTCGAGCTCGCTCTTGCCGATGATCGACCGCAACGACGTCTGCGCCACCTGCAACATCGCGAACCGGTAGTCCTCGACGTTGATGACGGCCTTCGCCGGGTCGTGCACCTTGAAGTACACGACGGCGTCCACGCGCACGGTCACGTTGTCGCGCGTGATGCCGTCCTGCGCCGGCACGGGCAGGGTGACGATCTGCATGTTGACCTTCCGCAGCGTGTCCACGCCCGGAACGATCATCGTCAGCCCCGGCCCGCGCACGGCCTGCTGGAGCTTGCCGAACCGGAACACGAGTCCCTGTTCGAACTGTTTGATCACTCTCGCGCTCATCGCGAGGCCGAGGCCCCCGAGCGCGACGAGTCCGCCGAGGATTTCCACGATCATGAGACCCGCCCTTCACCGGCGAATGCCCTTGATCCCCAACGGTACGCCGTTAAGCGCAGGTCAACGTAGGCGTCGCCCAGTCAGCGTGGTCCCAGGCGTTGCCGTCACCTCCGTCCGTCACCCGGAACGTCAGCACCGTTGCTCCACTCGTGTCGACCGAGATGGGCAGCGCCGCGCTCTGCCCGGTCAGCACGGGGCTTTGGTAGACCGGCTGACCGTCCTTCAGCACTTCGAACCGGACGCTGCCGCTGCCGTTCGTCTCGTCGTCCACACCCAGGGTCGCGGTGAGCCGGCTGCACTTCCCGCCCGTGTAGACCCCGAACTCCGACTCGGCGTGCGCGCCGACGCCCCGGTCGAACTTCGCGCCCCGGATGCTGATCGGGTTGCCGTCACCGCCGGAGTTCTCGCCGTTGCTGCGGTCGCGCTCGATCGGGCCCCAGCCGTTGCGTTCGCCGAGGAACGGCAGCGCGGACACCGCCGCTTCCCCGGTCGGCGCGGGAGGAGTGGCGGTGAAGTCCCTGTTCAGGGTCGTCGTGGCCTTCCCGGAGCGGATCTCGGCGAACACCGGGCGGGTGCCGATGTCGCCGCCGTCGCGCCTGATCGTCACCTTCGCCGAGCCGTTGGTGAGATCGAGGATGCCCGGCGAGATCGACCAGCCCTCGGGAGCGGAGAGGGTGGCCGTCGTGGTGCCGGGACACGGCTTCGTGACCACCAGTTCGGCCTCCACCTGCTCGCCCGGTTCGAGAGCGGTGTCGGTGGCCCTCAGCTCGGCGGTGGGTGCGCAGTCCACTCGTTGGCCGAGTTTGCCCGTGGCCGCTTCCACGGGCGTGAGCGGGCGCAGCAGCACGGAGTACGCGTACTCGTTGCCCGCCTCCACCTGGTACTGCGGCAACGGCTCGTGGAACGTCTCGCTGACGCCCGTGACGCGATGCGCCGCGTGCAGGGTCGTCCAGCCGTCGTTCTTCTTGAGCGCGAACGGGTAGGCCGCCCGATCCAGGTCGTCGTACCGTGAGACGCGCACGTCGAGGTCACCCGCGACGAGCAGGCCGGCGCGGCCGTCGGACAGCGTCGCCCAGCGCGTGTCCGCGTGGTTGCCGAAGTCCTGCGGCTTGTAGTAGTCGTTGAACTCGCGGTCCACAGTGGACTGGTACACGCCGACGGGGTTGCCGGACTTGCGGTCGTCGTAGTTCTCGCCCGGACCGCGGCCGTACCACGTGAACCTGCCGAAGCTGTCGGGAACCTTGAGCGTGAAACCGATGCCGGGCAGGTAGCTCAGGTCGCGCATCCTGTCCTTCGCGGCGACCCGGTGGCCGACGTGGATCTCGCCGTCACCGGTGATCCGGTAGGTGAAGGTCTGGCCGAACGACGCCGTGGCCACGGCCTGGGCGGTGGACCTGGCCGTGATGACGGTGTCCTTCCCGCTCCGCGTGACTGTGACGCTCGACGGCGTGGTCCTGAGCCGGTCGAGACCGTTGCGGTACCAGGAGTTGTCCTCGCTCATGAACTCGTTGGACAGCGGCGCCCGCCACGCGTCGAGCTCCGGGCCGGTCCTGAGCAGCTCGGTGCCACGCACCCGCATCGACGTGAGCGTGCCGGAGCGCTTGCTGACGACGTAACGGAAGTCCTTGCCGGACACCACGACCTCGTCGTCGTTCTGCGTGGTGGTGAGCTCGCCTGCCGGGACGGACGTGTGCAGGCCGGCGATCTGCGTGCCCCCGAGCGGGAACTGCGCGATGCCGACGTCGTTGCCCTGCCGGTCGGTCGCCCGGACGGTCAGCCAGCGGTCGGTGTCGGCGGTGAAATCGGGCAACGTGACCGTGCCCGGCTGGAGCCTGCCGCGGTGCTGGGCGATCGTGCGGCCGTTGTCCTGCACCTGCCAGCGCAGTTCGAGGTCGTCGGTGCCGGTGAACTGACGTTCGCTCACGACCGTGAGCTTGTTGTCGTCGTAGGAGAACCTGATGGGGGAGTGGACCGCCATCAGCTCGGTCGTCTCCGGCTGCGGCCTGCGGTCCGCCCACACCACGCCGTCGACACCACCGGTGCCGGCGCCGTAGGACTCCTTGCGGCCCTTGTCCTCCAGCTTCTCGAAGTCGAGCGCCAGCACCGCGGACTTCTTCGGGTCTGCGGCGAGCTCGGCGTCGGTCAGGGCCCGGTGGTAGATCCGGACCTGGTCGACGCTGCCGTGCGCCATGCGGGTCTGGACGTTCTCCTGCATGGTCTCGGCGTTGCGGCCGATGTTGACCGGCCAGTGCGACCAGTCGATCGTGCCGGTGTAGTTCGTCGTGGCGACCTCACGGCCGTCGATCAGCAACCGGAGCTTCGTGCCGTCGAACGTGCCGGTGACGCGGTGCCAGCTGCCGTGGAAGTCGGCGGGAACCTGCGCTTCGGCCGTGCGCCACGTACCGCTGTGGATGAAGAACTGCAGCGTGTTCTGGTTCGCCATCTTCAGCGCGTACTGGTGGTCGCCCTTGGAGATGACCGTGAAGTCACCGGTCCACGTGTCCGGCTTGACCCACGCGTCGAGGGTGAGCCCGGTGCTCACCTCGTCGAGCTTGCGGTCCCGGTACACCTCGACGAAGTCGTCGAGTCCGCTGAGCTGCAAGGCTTTGCCGTGTGGTCCGTCCACCTGGGACGGCTTGCCGGAAAGCCAGCTCATGATGCCGCTCGCGTCGTCAGGGGTGGTGAACAACGGCAACGCGATGTTCTGCTCGGCCCAGTCCCAGATGAAGCCGCCCTGCACCTGCGGGTAGGCGCGCACGACGTCCCAGAACTCCTTGAAGTTGCCGAGACTGTTGCCCATCGCGTGCGCGTACTCGCCCATGATGATCGGCTTGGTGGTGGTCTTCGCCTTGGCTTCGAGACCGGCGGGCGACGGGTAGCGCGGGCCGGAGACGTCGGCGAACGGCGCGTCGCCGTCGGGGACGTTCGGCTGGTGGTACAGCGGGCGGGTGTCGTTCTTCCTGGCGTACTCGGCCATCGTGTAGTGCGCCTTGCCGAGGCCCGCCTCGTTGCCGGTGTCCCACATGATCACGCTCGGGTGGTTCTTGTCGCGCTGCATCATCGCGGCGAACCGGTCCTGGAACGCGTCCTGCCACTCCGGGCGTTCGGCGAGGCAGTTGGACGGGCAGCCGTCGTGGTGGTGGGTCTCGATGTCGACCTCGTCGGCGATCATCAGGCCGTTGCGGTCGGCCAGCTCGTAGAAGTACGGGTCGCTCGGGTAGTGCGAGGTGCGGACCGCGTTGATGTTGAACCGCTTCATCAGCTGGACGTCTTTTTCCTGCTCGGCGCGGGTGACGTGCCGGCTGCCGCGCACGCTCGTCTCCGCCCGGTTGGTGCCGCGGAACAGGACGCGCTTTCCGTTGATCTTCAGCTGCTTGTCGGCGATCTCGATCTTACGGAACCCGACCGGCTGCCGGCCGGTCTGGATCACGCGGCCGTCCTTGAGCAGCTCGATCCGCAGCTCGTAGACGTTCGGGGTCTCGTCGGTCCACTTCAACGGGTTCGCGACCTTGCCGTTCGTGATCGGAACCTCACGGCCCCGCGGGTCGAACAGCCTGGTCCGGACGGTGTGGCCCTCGGCGGGCCCGCCGATCTTGACGTCGGCGCTGATCGTGGCGTCGCGGTACTCGGCGTCCAGGTCGGTCTTGATCGTGACGTCCTGGAGGTAGGTCTTCGGCGTCGAGTAGAGCCAGACCTCGCGGAAGATGCCGGAGAACCGCCACTGGTCGTAGTCCTCGAGGTGGGAGCCGGAGCCCCAGCGGTGGACCTGGACCTTCAGGGTGTTGCGGCCGGGCTTGAGCTTGCTGGTGAGGTCGAACTCGGCGGGCGTGTAGCCGCCCTGGTCGTAGCCGACGTAGGCGCCGTTGAGCCAGACGAAGTAGCCGCTGGTCACTCCCTCGAACCGGACGAGCGTGCGGTCCCAGTTCCGCGGCACGTCGAACGTCTTCTCGTAGACGCCGGTGGGGTTGACGTCACGGGGGATCTTGGGCGGGTCGTCCGGGTACATCTCGGTGGGGATGTTGCGGAACATCGGGTGGTCGAGGAAGTCCGTCTGCCACGTGTGCGGCACCTGGACCGTGCGCCAGCCCTCGGCGGTGTCTCTGACGTCCTCGGGCCTGTCGAACATCCGGATGCGCCACTCGCCGTTGAGGCTCAGGCGCCGCTCGAGCTGGAGATCGGGGTGCGGAGGCTCCTGGTTCTCGCCCGTCATGCGCGGGTTCTCCAGGTACGCCACCGCGTCCAGTGGCTCGGCGGGTGCGGTTGCGGGGGACAGTGAGAGCGCTACCACCGTGGCTACGGCGACACGAAGCATGCCCTTGGACGCTAGGGACGCGATGACAACGTCGTCAATGAATGTCCGATCTTTCTGTCCTGGTCCGTCCGGGGTGGCCGTCCCAACAGCCGGAAACTGCACTCCACTCGGCGGCACGCGTTAGTGTCGGAAGCATGCAGACCTGGTCATCGATTCCTGTGCCGCGGGTTCCGGGGGACCCCCGCCCGCTGCGGCTGTTCGACACGGCTACGGGCGAGGTGCGCCCGACGGCTCCAGGAGACACCGCCAGGTTGTACGTGTGCGGCATCACGCCGTACGACG
The DNA here is from genome assembly GCF_000974445.1 of Lentzea aerocolonigenes. Lineage (GTDB taxonomy): Bacteria > Actinomycetota > Actinomycetes > Mycobacteriales > Pseudonocardiaceae > Lentzea > Lentzea aerocolonigenes. The sequence goes on along the minus strand of NZ_BBOJ01000028.1, from coordinate 81,815 downwards.
CGACGCACCTCGGCCACGCCGCCACCTACCTGACGTTCGACCTCGTGCAGCGCGTGTGGCTCGACAACGGCCACAACGTGCACTACGTCCAGAACGTCACCGACGTCGACGACCCGCTGCTGGAGCGCGCCGAGCGCGACCAGGACGACTGGGTCGTGCTCGCCATGCGCGAGACCGCGTTGTTCCGCGAGGACATGGAGGCCCTGCGCGTCCTGCCGCCCCAGGACTTCGTCGGCATCGTCGAGGCGATCCCGGAGATCGTCGAGGTGGTCGCCAAGCTGGTGGCCGACGGTCACGCCTACCGCGTGGACGACTCCGAGTACCCGGACATCTACTACTCGCACGACGCCACCGGCCGTTTCGGCTACGAGTCGAACTACTCCCAAGAGAAGATGCTGGAGCTCTTCGCCGAACGCGGTGGCGACCCCGACCGCCCCGGCAAGCGCCACCCGCTGGACGCCCTGCTGTGGCGCGTGAAGCGTCCCGGTGAGCCGTCGTGGCCGTCCGAGCTCGGCGAGGGCCGCCCCGGCTGGCACATCGAGTGCAGCGCCATCGCCCACAACCGCCTCGGCATGGGCTTCGACGTCCAGGGCGGCGGCTCCGACCTGATCTACCCGCACCACGAGTACTCGGCCGCGCACGCCGAGGCCCAGACAGGCCAGCACCCGTTCGCCCGCCACTACGTGCACGCGGGCATGATCGGCCTCGACGGCGAGAAGATGTCGAAGTCGCGCGGCAACCTGGTCTTCGTCTCGAAGCTGCGGGCCCAGAAGGTCGACCCGAACGCCGTCCGTCTCGCACTGCTCGCGGGCCACTACCGCGACGACCGCCCGTGGACCCAGGCCCTGCTGGACGAGGCGCTGGTCCGCCTGGACAAGTGGCGCCGGGCCGCGGACCTGTCGTCCGGTCCGTCCGCTGTGGACACCGTGACACGGCTGCGTGACCACCTGGGCAACGACCTGGACACCCCGCGCGCGTTGGCGGCCATCGACGCGTGGGCCGACGAGGCGCTGTCGCACGGCGGTTCGGACACGCACGGACCGTCGCAGATCCGTACGGCGGTGGACGCGCTTCTGGGCGTGGAGCTCTAACGGTCAGCAGGCGCGCGCTGTCCCGCAGCGCGCGCCGGCATCCGATCAGTCGTGGTTCCAGCCGAACAGCGTGGTGAACACCCGGTGCTGTTCGAGGCTGTGTTCGTGGTGCACCACCGCGATGCGTTCGGTGAGCTCGGCGATGTCGGCCTCGCGGATGCCGGGGAGGTCTTCGGGGTCGAGGCCTGTCCTGATGCACCAGTGGAGCACGGCCTCCGGCCCGTTGACCGACGCGACGAACGAGCGCTGCCTCCGGTGCTGCCAGGCCTTCGCGATCTCGTCGAGCATGCCGTCGGCGATCATCCGCGCGGCCCGCGTGCGCAACCGGTCGAGGTGCGTGCGTTCGTCGACGAGCGGCAGCACGGTGGACGTGAGCCGGAACGGGAACCGCCCGCGGCAGTCGGCGAACCTGCGCAGCAACGAGATGGACCCGCCTTCCACCACCACGTAGTCGTGCCTGCGGCTCAGGGACTCGACCTTCCTCAGGAGCGCGTGCGCGGCTTCGTGCAGCGGGTAGTCGCCGTCGGGCACGGTCCTCGCGTCGAGGTGGTGGCGGCGCGGCCCGTCGAACCGCGCGCTCGTGACGGGCAGGTCGAGGTAGCACTGGATCCGGTCGGCGACGACGACCGGCGCGTCGTGCTCGTCCGCGATGTTCGTGGCGACCTCCGTCTTACCCGCACCAGTGGGGCCGACGACCAGATGCACGCAATTCATTGTCCGCACTCCTTTGCCTGTCGATTTCCCTCTCCACTTTCACCTCGCTTCGGCGGGATTTCACCGGCTGCCGGTGACCTTCAGGAATTGTTCAGCGTCACGGCGGAATTGGCGGAAGATGTCCGTTTCTTCCTCCTTGCCCGCGCGATTCGGTTATAAGGTGTCCTCATGCGAATTTGTGTCTTCTGCGGTTCGTCGGCAGGGAGGGTGCGGCACGTGCGGGCCGCGGCCGAGGCGGGCCGGCTGCTCGCGCGGCGCGGGATCGAGGTCGTCTACGGCGGTGGCCGGGTCGGCACGATGGGTGCCGTGGCCGACGGTGCGCTGAACGTCGGAGGGTCGGTCATCGGGGTGATCCCGCACCACATGGTCGAGTGGGAGATCGCGCACGACGGCCTCACGGAACTGCACGTCGTCGACACCATGCACCAGCGGAAAGCGCTGATGGCGGACCTGTCGGGCGCCTTCGTCGCGCTGCCGGGCGGTGCGGGCACCCTGGACGAGTTCTTCGAGATCTGGACGTGGGCCCAGCTCGAGCTGCACGCCAAGCCGATCGGCCTGCTCAACGTCGACGGCTACTACGACCACCTGATCGCGATGATCGACCACATGGTGTCCGAGGGGTTTCTCAAGCCGGCGTACCGCGACATGGTGTTGGTGGACGACGACCTCGAACGGTTGCTCGACCGTTTCACCGATTACGTGCCGCCCGTTTATCGGTGGGCGGAGGACGCGCCCATCGACCAGTGATCACTGATAAAAGGAACTGCAAAGGATCTTCAACGTGGCGGCAGTCGAATCGCAATGCGAATGGAAAGCGATTCGTTCTCAGTGAGGAATGGGCCAGCCGTGAGCGGCGCTCGGTTCGAGGGCCGCGACCAAGGCGTGTTGCACGGAGCTGAACCCCTGAGCGCTGGCCGTGGTCGAGCGGGACCACGTCCGGTGCAGCCCTCGCAGCTGGGCGAAGGTGACGAGCCAGTCGTCGACCTCGTCGAACCCGATCAACCACGGGGTCGGCTCCCCGAACCGTTCCCGCACGCGTCGCGACGGCCCGGAGTCGGTGAGCACCTCCCGGTGGCGTTCCCAGAACGCGTCAGCCTCGGCGGGAGAGCTGGAGGTGTCCGGGAACATCTGCCGCATCAGGGCTTCCGCGGTCGGGGCACGCCAGAACCGCCTCCTGCGCTGACGCGGCACGACGCCGTTCTCCAGCAGGTCGTGCAGTTCGGCGAGCACCGGCAACGCGGAGGCGATGAACGCCTCCGACGCGCGCACGAGCAGTCCGTCGCCTGCCGAGACCACGGCGAAGTTGGGATCCTCCACCTCACACCCGCCCGAAGGTCGTGTGTAGCCCGAACCTGACCAGGCTCAGCGCGGTCGTCTCGGCCTCTTCCCGGCTCTCGTACTCGCCGACCACCGCATGTCCGCGTTGGTGGACCTGCGTGGTCTTCTCCCGTGCGATCGCATCGCTCGCGCCGCACACCTTGCGCATCAGGTGGTGGACCACGGAAAACACGTTGTGGTCGTCGTTGTGCACGACGACCTGCCAGCTGCCCCCAGAACTCACCGGCAGAGTATGCGGCAGGGCCACAATGGACGGATGACGGCCTGGCAACGGTTGCGGTACGAGCGCGCACAGGACGGCGAGGACGCGAACGAGGCGGCCCGCGGCGAGGTGCTGCGCGACGAGCGCACGAGGGCGGACCTGCCGTTGCTGCGGTTCCTGGTCGAGCAGGAAGCGTTGTGCCGCGCGAACTCCCAGGGCCTGGGGGAGCAGGCCGCGCTGGCCGGGTTCCTGCTGGCCGAGCACCGGCAGGTCGAGGACGTCTGGCGGCACCACGCGATCAAGCGCGCCAACTTCGACGCCGGCTGCGCCTACGACGTGGAGCACCTCTTCGCGGCGGGGGTCCAGGTCACGCTCGACCACGTGCGCGCGAGCGACCACCCCGACCGGGACGACGTGCTGGAGCTCCTGCTGCGCCAGCACGTCGACGATGACGACCTGGCGGAGTGGTTCGAGCACCGGCGCGAGTGGTTCGAGGCCTGAACGAGGAACCGCCCCCGAGGCGGAAGCACCGGGGGCGGTTCGTTCAGCGGTGAATCAGAGGTCGAGCGTCCAGCTGTTCAACGTGCCGGTGTCCAGGAACGCCGCGTCGCGCACGCGCAGCGTCCAGGTGCCGTTGGCAGCCTCACCCGACAGGTCGCGGGTGTAGGTCTCGTTGATGTTGTCGGCCGAGCCGCCGGACCGGTTGTGCAGGTTGTAGACCGAGCCGTCGGGCGCGACCAGGTCCACCACGAGGTCGCCCTTGTAGGTGTGCGTGATCGAGACCTTGATCGACGACGTGGCCGACGCGTTGCCCGCGCAGCCCGAGATGACGATCGTGCTGGTCACGGTCGACAGGTCGCCGATGGTGACCGGGGTGGAGTTGGTCTTGGCGTCACAGCCGCTGCCGACCGCGTTGACCGTCCACGTGAAGGTCGCGGAACCGGTCTTGCCCGCCGAGTCGGTCACCGTGGCGGTCACCGTGGAGGTGCCCGCCGTGGTCGGCGTGCCGGAGATCGCGCCGGAGGCGGACGCCGACAGACCGGCCGGGAGACCGGAGACGGACCAGGTGTACGGCGGGGTGCCGCCGGACGCCGCGAGCTGCAGCGAGACCGCCGTGCCGACCGTCGACGTCTGGTTGCCCGGGTTCGTCACCGACGGGGTGCCGGGCTGGCCGCCGCCGAAGAGCGTGTAGAGCAGCTTGTTCGGCGTGTTGGCGCCGACGTTGGTGATCTTGTTGGGCGTGGACGCCGCGTCCAGACCGGCCCACACGGCAGCCGGGCTGTCGTTCGGGTGCGTGGCGAGCCACAGGGCCGCGCCACCCGCGACGTGCGGGGTGGCCATCGACGTGCCGGAGATGTTGTTGGTCGCGGTGTCGTTGGTGTTCCACGACGACACGATGTTCTGACCCGGCGCGTAGATGTCCGTGCAGGAGCCGTAGTTCGAGAACGAGGCGCGCGCGTCGGTGTTGGTCGACGCGTTGACCGTGATCGCCTCGGTGACGCGTGCAGGCGAGGTGCTGCAGGCGTCGGTGTTCGAGTTGCCGGAGGCGATCGCGTAGGTCACGCCGGCCGCGATGGAGCGGCGCACGGCCGCGTCCAGGGTGGCGTCCGCGCCGCCACCGAGCGACATGTTGGCGACCGCGGGCTTCACCGCGTTCGCCGTCACCCAGTCGATGCCGCCGACGACACCGGCGGTGGTGCCGGAGCCCTGGCAGTTCAGCACCTTGACGGCGACGACCTTGGCGCCCTTCGCGAGGCCGTACTCCGCGCCCGCGATGGTGCCCGCCACGTGCGTGCCGTGGCCGTTGCAGTCGCTGTTGTTGCCGTCACCGGAGGTGTTGGTGCCCCAGGTGGCGCGTCCGCCGAACGTCGTGTGCGTGGTGCGCACACCGGTGTCGATGATGTACGCCGTGACGTTGGACGCCGTGGTGTCGTACTGGTAGCTGTTGCTCAGCGGCAGGTCGCGCTGGTCGACGCGGTCCTGGCCCCACGACGGCGGGTTCTGCTGGACGTCGAGCATGTGCACCTCGGCGTCCTGCTGCACGTACGCGACCTTCGGGTCCGCGGCGAGACGCTGCGCCTGCTTGGCGCTCATCTTCACCGAGAAGCCGTTGAGCGCGTGCTGCCAGACCTGACCGACCTGGCCGCCGTACTTGCTCGCCAGGCCAGGCGCGGCGGCCCTCGACGCCGTGTCGGCCTTCAGCGAGACGATGTAGCTGTCCTTCACGACGTCGGCGCGCTCGGCGCCGAGAATCGTCCCCAGGTTTTCCTGAGCTGATGCGGCGGGTGCCACAGCTGCGGCCAAACACACGGCGGCAGCGGCAGCGAGTCCCGTACCCAAGACTCTTCGCATTGCAGGGTTCTCCCTCGTGCAGGGAACAGGGTGTCCTGCACGCTAGCCCTAAACCGCAGGTCAGAGGGATACGCCGTCGAGTGCGAACTGTTGACAGATTTGACGTTTCGTGTCAATCGCAATGATTGCGCACAGTCACGGAAATCGGCCAAGAGAAGGCATTTGGTTTCCCTATACCAAGCCCAACGCCGAGAGGTCCACCCTCGATCGGCCCTACCGGCCGGTAGGCAGCACAACATAGCGTCCCCCAGACGGAGGAACGAACTGATCGGGCAGTTCGACCGCCTGGGGACGCCATGCATCCGGTGTCGTGCGGGCTGTGTTGCAGCACAGCCGATCTCCTCATCGCGGTTGCCCGGTCCGGCGTTACACCGGCCCTGCAGAACCGAAGATCAAGGAGAAATGCCTATGAAGCGCATGGCTGTCGCGGCAGTCGCCGTGCTGGCGGGTGCACTCGCGACGACGGTCTCCCCTGCCGCCGTCGCCGCGCCGCAACCGTCGGCTGACCTGCTCGCCGCGATGCAGCGCGACCTGGGGCTCAACGCCCAGCAGGCGACCGAACGTCTTCGCCAGGAGAACGCGGCCGCGGTCCTGCAGCGCGTCGTGGAGGGTTTCGCCGGTGACAGCTTCGGTGGCGCGTGGTTCGACGCGTCCGCCGGCAAGCTCGTCGTGGGCGTGACCGACGCGGCGAAGACCGACCGGCTCCGCCGGCTCGGCGCGGAACCGAAGGTGGTCGCGAACTCCGCGGGTGCCCTCGACTCGGCCAAGGCTGAGCTGGACGCCGCGAAGGCTCCCGCCGAGGTCACCGGCTGGTTCGTCGACACCCGCGCGAACGCCGTGACGATCACCGTCAAGCGCGGCCAGGCCGAGGCGGCGAAGTCGTTCGCCGGCAAGGCGGGCACGCTCGCGAAGGTCGTCGAGACCGACGAGGCGCCGCGTCTGCTCAAGGACGTGCGCGGCGGCGACGCCTACTACATCAACAACGCCGGTCGTTGTTCCATCGGGTTCGCGGTGCAGGGCGGGTTCGTGTCCGCCGGTCACTGCGGTTCGCCCGGTGACACGGTGGCCGGTGTGGACCGGTCGGCGATGGGTGAGTTCGAGAAGTCGTCCTTCCCCGGCAACGACTACTCGTTCGTCCGCACCAACTCGGCGTGGACGGCGACGGCCAAGGTGAACCACTACGGCGGCGCCGACGTCGTCGTGGCCGGTCACACCGAGGCCGCGGTCGGCGCGTCGATCTGCCGGTCCGGCTCGACCACGGGCTGGCACTGCGGTGAGGTCCAGGCCAAGAGCCAGACGGTGAACTACCAGGAGGGCTCGGTCAGCGGTCTGACGCGCACGAACGTGTGCGCGGAGCCCGGTGACTCCGGCGGCTCGTGGGTCAGCGGCACGCAGGCGCAGGGCGTCACCTCCGGTGGCTCCGGCAACTGCACCAGCGGCGGCACGACCTACTTCCAGCCGGTCAACGAGATCCTCTCGGCGTACGGTCTGACGCTCGTCACGGGCTGACGCAGCAATCGATGAACGGCGCATTTGTCCACCTCAAGTGGATAAATGCGCCGTTCATTGTTTCAGGCTTCGCGCTGTTCGAGCCACTTCTCGCGGTGCGCGCGCCACCGGTCCAGCATCGAGCCGAGCTCGGCGTGGCAGAACCGGAAGAACTCGCGCGTCTCGTCGAGCCGCACCCCGGCGTCGGTGTCCGGGCCGAGCGCGTCGACGCCCTCGCCGAGCACCTCGTCGATCATCCCGAGCATCTGGTCCTTGCGGAACGTTGCCTCGTACCAGACGTTGTCGCGCATCCGGTAGACGTCCCGGCGCGATCCCGGTTCGCGCTCGCGGCTGACGATCTGGACCGTGGTCAGGTAGCGCACCGCGCCCGACACCGCCGCCGGGCTGATCTGCAGCAGATCGGCGATCTCGGCTGAGGTGAGCCGTCCTGAGTCCGTCGTCATCAGCGCCGCGAGGATGCGAGCCGGCATGCGGGGCACGCCGGTGTCCGCCAGAATTCCGCCGAAGCGCTCGACGAACTGGCTCACCGCCTGCGTGTCACGCTGTGTAGCTCTCGTCACGGCGGCATCATCCCCTTTCGTCAGCCGATCGGGCAAAATTTACGTACTTCACGAAGTTGTGAAAGAAGTGTAGCTTACCGGGCATGACATCTGCGATATCCGTGTCGGGCCTGGTCAAGACCTTCGGTCCGACGCGTGCACTGGACGACCTGAACCTGGACGTCCAGACCGGTGAGGTGCACGGCTTCCTCGGCCCGAACGGCGCCGGCAAGTCGACGACGATCCGGATCCTCCTCGGCCTGCTGCGTGCCGACTCCGGCACCGCGCGGCTGCTCGGCGGCGACCCGTGGAAGGACACCGCAGCCCTTCACCGCCGCCTCGCCTACGTCCCCGGCGACGTGAACCTCTGGCCCAACCTGACCGGTGGCGAGGTCATCGACCTGCTCGGACGGCTCCGCGGTGGCCTGAACAAGGCCCGCCGCGCGGAGCTCCTCGAGCGCTTCGAACTGGACCCGCGCAAGAAGGGCCGCACCTACTCCAAGGGCAACCGGCAGAAGGTCGCGCTGGTCGCCGCGCTGTCGTCGGACGTCGAGCTGCTGATCCTGGACGAGCCGACGTCCGGCCTCGACCCGTTGATGGAGGCCGTCTTCCAGGACTGCATCAACGACGAACGCGAGCGCGGCCGCACCGTGCTGCTGTCGAGCCACATCCTCGCCGAGGTCGAGGCGTTGTGCGATCGGGTGAGCATCATTCGCAACGGCCACATCGTCGAGACCGGCACGCTCGCCGACCTGCGGCACCTGACCCGCACGTCGATCTCCGCCGAGCTCGCGGGCCCGCCCAACGGGCTCACCTCGATGGCGGGCGTGCACGACCTCGTCGCCGAGGGCAACCGCGTCAAGTTCGAGGTCGACTCGGACAAGCTCGACCCCGTGCTCAAGCAGCTCGTCTCCTCGGGCGTGCGCACGCTGACCTCGCAGCCGCCGACGCTGGAGGAGCTGTTCCTGCGGCACTACGAGGACACGAAATGATCGGCACCCTCCACCTCGTCCGGCTGGCGCTGCGCCGCAGCCGGATCCTGCTGCCGGTCTGGATCTTCTTCCTGGTGTTCACCACGTTGTCGACCACGACCGCGCTGGAAGAGGTCTACGGGACGCAGCAGTCCAGGGCACTGCTCGGTGCCACGGCGAACGCGAACTCCGCGTTCCTCGCGATGCTCGGCCCGCTGCACGACTGGTCGACGCTCGGTGGTCTGGTCGCGTGGCGCTGGGGCGTCTTCGCGGGCCTGTTCATCGCGATCATGGCTCTGCTGGTCGTCACCCGGCACACGCGCGCCGAAGAAGAGGCGGGCCGCACGGAGCTCGTCAGCGCCGCGGTCGTGGGCCGGCACGCGCACCTCGCGGCCGCGGTGATCGTCGCGGGCGGCACGAGCCTGCTGATCGGCGTGCTGCAGGCGCTGGTGCTGATCGGCAAGGACCTCCCCGCCGACGGCGCCTGGGCGTTCGGCCTGTCGACCGCGAGCGTCGGCCTGGTGTTCACCGGCGTCAGCGCGTTCACCGCGCAGCTGTCGGAGAACTCGCGCGTGTCCAACGCGCTCGCGGGCGGGTTCCTCGGCGTGATCTACCTGCTCCGCGCCGCGGGCGACGCGGCGGGGGAGTCGGGCCCGCAGTGGCTGACCTGGTTCTCCCCGATCGGCTGGACCGAGCAGGTGCGGTCGTTCGGTGACAACAGGTTCTGGGTGCTGCTGATCCCGCTGGCCGTGTTCGTCGTGCTGGTGGGCACCTCGGCCTACGTCGTGACGCGCAGGGACGTCGGTCTCGGCCTGCTGCCGACGAGGCTCGGGCCGGCGCACGGCAAGATCGGCACGCCGTTCGGCCTGGCCTGGCGGCTGCAGAAGGGGTCGCTGATCGGGTGGTCGGTGGCTCTGTTCGTGGTCGGCGTGATCTACGGCAGCGTGGCGCAGGCGGTCGGGCAGATGGTCGAGGACAACCCGACGCTCGGTCAGATCGTGCAGCAGATCGGCGGGGCGGACGCGATGGTGGACGCGTTCTTCGCGACCGTCACCCAGCTGATCGGCCTGATCTCGTCGATCTACCTGGTCCAGGCGGTCCTGCGGCTGCGGTCGGAGGAGACCTCGTTCCGCGCCGAACCGCTGCTGGCGACCCCGGTCTCGCGCTGGGGCTGGGTCGCGTCGCACGCGGTGTTCGCCCTGGTCGGCGGCGCGATCGTGCTGGCCTTCGCCGGTCTCGGCCTCGGCCTGGTGCACGGCCTGCAGATCGGTGACGTCGGCACGGCCCTGCCGAAGATGCTCGGAGCCGCGCTCGTCCAGCTCCCGGCCGCCTGGGTGGTCGCGGGTGTGGCGCTGGTGCTGTTCGGGCTGTTCCCGCAGTTCACGGGCGTGAGCTGGGCCGTGGTCTCGGCGTCGCTGGTGATCACGCTGCTCGGCCCGGCCCTGCAGCTCGACCAGTGGGCGCTCGACGTGTCGCCGTTCACGCACGTCCCGAAGTACCCGGACATCGTCGCGGGCCCGCTGCTGTGGCTCAGCGCGGTGGCGGTGGTGCTTCTGGCTGCGGGGTTCGCCGGTTTCCGGCGGCGCGACCTGACCACGTGACGATCGCCGGCACCGTGATCAGCAGTGCTGCTGGGACGAGGAAACCCAGCAGCGGATGGGACTGGTAGAGCGGAACGAACGCCAGCGGGGCGGCGGCAGCACCCATGAAGCGCAGCGACTGCACGACGCTGACGCTGCCGCCCCGGTTGGCGTTGTCGCTCTGCAACACCAACGCGTTGATGCTCACCAACACACCCTGCGCGGCCGCCCCGGTCAGCGCCCACGCGATCACCACCATCGCCGCGACCGGCGAGACGCCCACCGCCGCGATGAGACCCCCGCCCAGCGTCGCGCCGACGACGACCGTGGTCGTGGCCCCGTACCGGTCGATCGCCCTGCCGACCTGCCGCGCGGTCAGGAATCCGACGATGCCGAAGCCGGTGAGCAGCACGCCGCGCTCGCCCGCGCCGAGCCCGAAGACGTCGTCCAGCCGGAACGCGACGAGGAACGACAACCCGCCCAGGCAGGCCCAGCCGATGAACGCGATCAGCGCGGGCCTGAGGGTGCTCGGCACGAACGCACTGCGCAGGCTGGCGTCGCGCTCCGGTTCGGTGTCCGTGTCCGGCACGCCGAGAATCGCGAGGGCGACGGCCACGACGGAGATCACCACGAACGCCAGCCGCCAGTTCGCCTCGGCGGCGAGCCCTCCGACCAGCGGGGCGGACGTCTGCCCGGCGGCCTGCATCGACCCGAACAGGCCCAGCGCGCGGCCGAGCTTCTCCTTCGGCGTGGAGGCGGCGATGACGGCCAGCAGCACCGGCGTGGTGAACGAGTTCGCGGCGCCTTGGAGTGCTCGTGAGGCCAGCAGTACCTCGAACGTCCACGAGGTTGCCGCCAGCGCGGACGCCAGCGCGTAGGCGACGTACGCGATGCGGACGGTCCGTTGTGGACCCCAGCGTTGGGCGAGCGTGCCGGACACGAGCATCAGCACGGCGAACGGCACGAGGTAGTACGTCAGTGTCGCCGCCGCCGCACCGGGTGAGCGGCCGTAGGTGTGGCCGATCTCGGGCAGGATCGACGTCGTGATGGCGCCGCCGAACGGCCCGATCAAGGCGCCGGCGTACAACCCGGCGCGTGCCAAACGGCCCACAGACACCTCCGCCGCTCCACCCTAGTGGGGGAGCGGCGGTGATGGTTAGTGGAGCTAAGTTTTTCTGGCAGTAGACGTCCGTGCGTGCGCACCACACACACGACGTCAGCCGGGTACCCCCAATTTCAAGCTTAGCGAGGGGGTCTGACACCTGGCCGGCAGCAGGTCAGCGTGCACCGGCCGCCGCGCGCAGCCGTTGCGAAGTGCACGCGGGGCCCCTTCGTCCTCTCCTGCAGTACGAAAGCTCCCCGCGTACTTCATCGTGCGGCCGGCGCAGCCCGTGCCGGGTCGCCTCGCATCGCGGTGGCGCAGAGTACGCGGGGAGCTTTCGTACTCTTCTGGAGTACGCAGGGGCCCCGCGTGTCGTCGAAACAGGGGTTAGCGAGGCCCGGTTGAGGGCCAGCCTGGGCCGCGGCCGCGGCGGCGCAGGTACCGCTCGAACTCCGCGGCGATGTCGTCCCCGGAGGCCTCGGTGATCTGGATGGCCGCGTCGCCGCGCTCCTCCAGCGCGCGCACGTAGTTGCGCACGTCCTCGTCCTCGTCGGCCATCTCCGAGACGGTGCGCTCCCACTCCTCGGCCTGCTCCGGCAGCGCGCCGAGCGGGACCTCGATGTCGAGCACCTCCTCGACGCGGTGCAGCAGCGCGAGCGTGGCCTTGGGGGAGGGCGGCTGCGACACGTAGTGCGGCACGGCGGCCCAGAACGAGATCGCCGGGACGCCCGCCTGCACGCACGCGTCCTGGAAGACGCCGACGATGCCGGTCGGGCCCTCGTACTTGGAGTGCTCCAGCCCGAACTTCGCGGCGGCGTCCGGGTCGTAGGCGGTGCCGGTGACCGGCACGGGGCGGGTGTGGGGCGTGTCCATCAGCAGCGCGCCCAGCGTCACCACGGTCGTCACCCCGAGAGCTTCGATGTGGCCCAGCAGCTCGGCGGCGAACTTGCGCCACCGCATGTTCGGCTCGATGCCGTGCACGAGGATGACGTCGACCGGGGAGCCTGGGGGCCTGCACACCGAGAGCCGCGTCGTCGGCCAGTCGACCCTTCGGGTGACACCGTCCACCATGCGGACCGTGGGTCGAGTCACCTGGAAGTCGTAGTAGTCGTCGGGGTCGATCTCGGCGAGCGGGGTGGCGTCCCAGGTGAGTTGCAGGTGCTCGATGGCGGTGCTGGCGGCATCGCCCGCGTCGTTCCACCCTTCGAAGGCACAGACCATGATCGGACTCGTGAGCGGTTTGCGCGGGTTCGAGGGGGTCGGGGATTCCTGGGACGGATCGTTCACGGCGCCAGACTACGGCCTCCCCAGGTCAACTCATCGTAGGCTTGGCCCATGCGTGATCGCGGAGAGTCGCCGTTCCTGGAAGCGCTGGTGAACCGGGTCGTCGTCGCTGACGGTGCCATGGGCACCATGCTCCAGGCCGCTGACCTCTCTCTTGACGACTTCAACGGTCTAGAGGGCTGCAACGAGATCTTGAACGTCACGCGTCCGGACGTCGTGAAGGCCGTGCACCGCGGTTATCTCGAAGTCGGTGTGGACGCCGTGGAGACGAACACGTTCGGCGCGAACCTCGCGAACCTGGCCGAGTACGACATCCCGGACCAGATCTTCCACCTGTCCGAACGGGGCGCGGCGCTCGCGCGGGAGGTGGCGGACGAGTTCAGCACGTCCGGGCAGCCCCGGTTCGTGCTCGGCAGCGTCGGTCCCGGCACCAAGCTGCCGACGCTCGGTCACGCGCCGTACGCGACGTTGCGCGACGCGTACGTCGAGCAGTGCAAGGGCCTGCTCGCCGGCGGTGTGGACGCGATCATCGTCGAGACCTCGCAGGACCTGTTGCAGACCAAGGCGTCGATCATCGGTGCCAAGCGCGCGATGGCCGCGGAGGGCCGCGTCGTCCCGATCATCGCCCAGGTCACCGTCGAGACGACCGGCACGATGCTGCTCGGCTCGGAGATCGGCGCCGCGCTGACCGCCCTGGAACCGCTCGGCATCGACCTGATCGGCCTCAACTGCGCCACCGGTCCCGCCGAGATGAGCGAGCACCTGCGGACGCTCTCCAAGCACGCGCGCATCCCGTTGTCGGTGATGCCGAACGCCGGCCTGCCCGAACTGGGCCCGAACGGCGCGGTCTACCCGTTGTCGCCCGAGGAGCTCGCGCAGGCGCTGGCCGGGTTCGTGCAGGAGTTCGGCACGCGGCTCGTCGGCGGCTGCTGCGGCACGACGGCCGAGCACCTGCGCCAGGTCGCCGAGGCGGTGAAGGACCTCGGCGCGACGCAACGCAGGCCACGTCCCGAGCCCGGCGTGTCCTCCCTGTACCAGGCCGTTCCGTTCAAACAGGACGCTTCGGTGCTGATGATCGGCGAACGCACGAACGCCAACGGCTCCAAGGCGTTCCGCGAGGCGATGCTGGCGGAGAAGTGGGAGGACTGCATCGAGATCGCGCGCGACCAGACGCGCGAGGGCGCCCACCTCATCGACCTGTGCATCGACTACGTGGGCCGCGACGGCGAGGCCGACATGCGCGCGCTGGCCTCGCGTCTCGCGACCGCGTCGACGTTGCCGATCATGCTCGACTCGACCGAACCCGCCGTGCTCCAGGCAGGCCTGGAGTGTCTCGGGGGCCGCTGCGCCGTCAACTCGGTCAACTACGAGGACGGCGACGGCCCGGAATCCCGCTTCCAGAAGATCATGCGGCTCGTCACCGAGCACGGCGCGGCGGTCGTGGCGCTGTGCATCGACGAGGAGGGCCAGGCCCGCACCAGGGACTGGAAGGTCCGCGTCGCCGTCCGGCTGATCGAGGACCTGACGCAGAACTGGGGCATGCGGGTCAACGACATCATCGTCGACTGCCTGACGTTCCCGATCTCCACCGGCCAGGAGGAGGTCCGCCGCGACGCCGTCGAGACGATCGAGGCGATCCGCGAGCTCAAGCGCCGTTATCCGGACGTGCAGACGACGCTGGGCCTGTCGAACGTCTCCTTCGGACTCAACCCGGCCGCGCGCCAGGTGCTCAACTCCGTGTTCCTGCACGAGTGCGTGCAGGCGGGCCTCGACACCGCGATCGTGCACGCGTCCAAGATCGTGCCGATGGCCCGCATCCCCGACGAGCAGCGCGCGGTGGCGCTGGACCTGGTCTACGACCGCCGCCGCGAGGGCTACGACCCGCTGCAGAAGCTCATGGAGCTGTTCGAGGGCGTCACCACGAAGTCGAACAGCGCCTCCCGCGCCGAGGAACTGGCCGCGCTGCCGTTGTTCGAACGGCTGGAGCGCCGGATCGTCGACGGCGAGCGCAACGGCCTGGAAGCCGACCTGGACTCCGCGCTGGAGCAGCGTCCGGCGTTGCAGATCATCAACGACACGTTGCTGGCGGGCATGAAGACCGTCGGCGAGCTCTTCGGCTCCGGCCAGATGCAGCTGCCGTTCGTGCTGCAGTCCGCCGAGGTCATGAAGTCCGCCGTCGCGCACCTCGAACCGCACATGGAACGGTCCGACGACGGCGGCAAGGGCCGGATCGTGCTCGCCACCGTCAAGGGCGACGTCCACGACATCGGCAAGAACCTCGTCGACATCATCCTGTCCAACAACGGCTACGAGGTCGTGAACATCGGCATCAAGCAGCCGATCAACGCGATCCTGGAGGCCGCGCAGGAGCACCGCGCGGACGCGATCGGCATGTCCGGCCTGCTGGTCAAGTCCACGGTGATCATGAAGGAGAACCTCGAGGAGATGAACTCCCGGGGTGTCGCCGCGCGGTGGCCCGTGCTGCTGGGCGGCGCCGCGTTGACGCGTGCGTACGTCGAGAACGACCTGACGGAGATGTACTTCGGCGACGTCCGCTACGCCCGTGACGCGTTCGAGGGCCTGCGCCTGATGGACGCGATCATGGCGGCCAAGCGCGGCGAAGCTCCCCGCGTCGACCCCGAAGCCGAGGCGAAGGCGGCGGAACGCAAGGCGCGCCGCGAACGTTCGCTGCGCATCGCCGCCGCCCGCAAGGCCGCCGCCGTCGAGGAGGAGACGGTCGCCGGCCGCTCGGACGTGGCCACCGACAACCCGGTCCCGGCGCCACCGTTCTGGGGCAGCAGGGTCGTGAAGGGCATCCCGGTCGCGGACTACTCGGCGTTGCTGGACGAGCGGGCGACGTTCATGGGCCAGTGGGGCCTCAAGGGCACGCGCGGCGGCAACGGACCGTCCTATGAGGACCTGGTCGAGACCGAGGGCCGCCCGCGTCTGCGCTACTGGATGGAACGCCTTGCCACGGAAGGTGTTCTTGCCCACGCCGCAGTCGTCTACGGCTACTTCCCGTGCGTCTCCGAAGGCGACGACGTGATCATCCTGGAAGAGCCGTCGGTGGACTCCGCCGAGCGCTTCCGGTTCACTTTTCCGCGCCAGAAAAGGGATCGCCGCCTATGCCTGGCCGACTTCTGGCGTTCCCGCGAGTCCGGTGAGGTCGACGTCATCGCGTTCCACCTCGTCACGATGGGCCAGCCGATCGCCGACTACGCCAACGAACTGTTCGGCAAGAACGCGTATCGTGAGTACCTGGAAGTCCACGGACTGGGGGTCCAGCTCACCGAAGCGCTGGCCGAGTACTGGCACAAGCGGGTCCGCGAGGAGCTCGTGTGGCCGTCGGGTGAGTCCGTCGCGGCGGAAGACCCGAGCGAGGTCGAGGAGTTCTTCAAGCTCGGCTACCGCGGCGCGCGTTACTCGTTCGGCTACGGCGCCTGTCCCGAGATGGAAGACCGCAGGCGCATCGTCGACCTGCTCGACCCGGAACGCATCGGCGTGACCCTGTCCGAGGAGCTCCAGCTGCACCCCGAACAGTCCACCGACGCCTTCGTGGCGCACCACCCGGAGGCGAAGTACTTCAATGTCTGACCTCTCTGCCGTTCTGTGGGACATGGACGGCACCCTGCTGGACTCCGAGAAGCTGTGGGACATCCCGCTCTACGAGTACGCGGAGAAGCTCGGCGGGGTGCTCTCCCTGGAGACCCGCGAAAGCATGGTCGGCACCAACGTGCCCACGACGATGCGCCTGCTGTTCGCCGACGTCGGCATCGAGCCCTCACCCGAGGACCTGGTGGACGGCGCCGCGTGGATCTCGCGCCGCACCGAGGAGGTGTTCCGCGCCGGCCTGCCGTGGCGACCGGGCGCGGCTGAGGCGTTGCGGGCGGTGCGCGCGTCCGGCGTGCCGATGGCCCTGGTGACGTCTACCGAGCGCTCGCTGACCGAGGTCGCGCTGGACACGATCGGCCGGGACCTGTTCGACGTCACGGTGTGCGGCGACGAGGTCGACGGCCAGAACAAGCCGTTGCCGGAGCCGTACCTGAAAGCAGCGCGCCTGCTCGGCGTGGACGCGACGCGGTGCGTGGCGATCGAGGACTCGCCGACCGGCGTGGCCGCCGCCGTCGCCGCCGGGTGCACGGTTCTGGTGGTGCCGTGCGACGTCGAGGTGCCGGCGGGGGAGCGGCGGATTTTCCGCGACTCGCTGGTGGGCGTGGACCTGGACGTGCTGCGCGCGCTCTAAACCCGTACGGACTGCCAGCTCAGCAGGCCGTCACGCACCTCGGGCACGTAAAGCACGGCCTTGACGAACTTGGCCCTGGCGGCTTTCACATGCTCGCGGAGGGCCGGTTCGCCGGTGCCGAGCGAATGCGCGATATCGGCGAGCATCGCGTCGATGGTCGGCCACAGCGTGGGTAGGCGGCTGCCTTCGTCGACGTCCCACTCGCGAACACAACCCGACTCCGGTCCGGGTCGTTCGTCGACGAAAACGTAGCCACCCATGCCGTCCGCAGCGAGCGGGACGAATTCTTGGAGGAAGATCCCGGACGTGGTGCCTGCGGGTTCCGCTTCGACCTGGAATTCTGTGGTCTTGCGGATGCGTGTCCGGTTCGAATCTTCCGCGGACAGGGGCGTGTACGCCGGGGGAATCAGGTTGCGCGCTCCGGTCAGCCGCCAGAACCCGGTTGCACCCGGTGGCGCGGTGATCTGGCCGAAAGTCCGGGAAGCGTTGCTGTGCAACCAGTTGTGGATGCGTTCCCACGGTTGAACGTCGTTCTCCGTCATGTCGTCATGATGCCGCATCGCCGTTCGCGATGTTGGGCCGGACGGCGGTAGATCGCGTTTTCCTGGAACAAGAGCATGGGTTTGGGGGGGTGTCGGAGAAACGGCAATTCCATTGCATGGGGGTGCTTATTTTTGAGTAGGCGAAATTTGTTGCGCCCATTTTCGGGCCGCTTGACGAGGATTCTGACGGTGACCGCACTTGCGGCGGGAACACTGGTCTCGGCTACAACCGGAGCAACTGCCGACGTCGGACCCAAGGTGCCGGCCAAGTATCCGCCGCTCGTGATCGGGACGACCGACAACAGGCTGGAGCACATCTCGCGGCACACCAGCCGCTGGTTGCACGCCTCGGTCGACGGCGTGGGCGGACCGGCGACCTACCGCACGATTCCTGAACTGCGGTGATCCTCGAGCCGAGCGGAATGCTGACGATCTTGTCCATCGGTACCGGTAACAAGATCAGCCGTGGCCGGTTCGGTGTGGATCCAGCGGCGGGCGCTCAGGGCTGGGACGATCTCGCCCAGCAGGGCGCACCGCTCAACGGCGGCAACAACATGATCAACGGCGCTGGTTTGGCGAACGGCACCTGGACGGCCGTCTACCTCGACCAGGGCCAGAAACTGGTCGAGATCAACTCGGGTGGTGCGGACACCGGAACCGCCACCCCGTCGCAGGAGACGCCGAAGTTGCGCGATCTGACGTCCTTGCAGGCCGAACACGGCCGCAGCGGCACGTACGCCGACCTGCAGTTGAAGCCGAAGCCTCAGATGGGTGCGTCCTGGACCCCGCCGGATTTCAAGTACGACCACTTCACGTTCGACCAGTGCCGCAACCCCGGCGCGGAGGAGAACCCGCCGGGGCAGATCAAGAACCACTACTCGTACTGCTGGAGCGGCAACGCTTCGATCAACTACAAGATGCACTGCTGGGGGCCGCTGTGCTTCGGCAGACGGGTCGTGTACCTGGTGACGGTGATCGGCGAGGGCAACACGCACTTCCGCGAGTCGCTCTACCGGGTTTTCGTCTCCGATTTTGAGGACGTCTCAGTCGCCGACCGCCTGATGAAGATCAAGGTGGAGATGCGGTGCGATTCCCTGGTACAACCGGACGACTGCGCACCGGACAGCAGTCTGTCCTCAGTGGAGCGTTCGATCTCCGAGTGGGACGCGAACAACGAGGCGCGCATGAAGGTCGTGGGCGCTGAACCACCCGTCACGGACCTCAACCCCGATCGGGTCGGGTACGGCAACGCCTGGGTGCACGTGACCGCGACGGCGCCGAACAACAGCAGGCGTGACCTCGACACGCCCAAGAACCGCGTGCGCTTCGACTCCGCCGACTACCTGAAGTACAACGCGTTCACCGGCGGTCAGGGTGCGATCTTCCCGGACGTCAACGCGGTGATCAACTTCCCGATCGCCACACCCGAGTTCGCGGCGATGCAGGCGTCCGGCATGCACTACAAGCAGGCGATGGAGCGACCGGGCGAGACCTGTCCGAGGGTCGCGGGCAAGGACATCCCTGGTGCCATCGGACGCGCGCCACTGCACCGCCTCTACCACGACAGGGAGTGGCGCCAGAAGAACAGGCAGAGCGCATTTGCGGCGTGCGAGACGGAACTGCCTCCCGGCGAGTACCCGAAGCCCGGCCACCAGTGCGACGAGTACCCGTTCGCGACCACCAGGGAGGGCGCTTCGGCGACGCACAACCCGCTGCGCAACTTCTCGGTCAAGTCGATCCTCGGGGACGACAACGAGGCCGCGGGCACCTGGCTCAGTGCGTGGTACTCCTACGACCGGATCATCGACGGTGATCCGTTCTACGTCCGTGTGATCGTGTAGGCGGACTGACCTCGGTGTGGGGTGGCCGCGCGCGACCACCCCACACCATCAGGCGACTGCGGCCTTCTCGGAGGCCTTGGCCCTGCGCGTGGCCGGGTCGATCAGCAGGCCGAACACCACGCCGAGACCGACGTAGAGCGTGGCGAGCTGGGCGAGCGAGCTGAGGCGGAACTGCCACAGCACGTTCACCGGCATGTCCGCGGGGATCGTGTCCGGCGGCGCGGGGAACGCCACCAGCACCACCGCGACGGCCGCGGCCACCGCGAGCAGCACCGCGGTGACGCGCACCGGCTGTGGCTGCGCGCGCAGCCGTTCGGCCAGCAGGCTCGCTCCCCACACGATCACGAGACCGGCCACCACCACACCGAGGTAGAGCGCGGTCCGGTAGTTCACCGTCTCCGGGTCGCCCACGGCGGGCGGGTTGGCCGGGTACTTCAGCCACGGCAGCAGTGCCACCGCGCCGAACACGGCGGCACCGAAGGCGAGGCTGCGGCTGAACGGCGTGCGGTCGACGAACCAGCGCTTCGACAGCGCGTAGGCCGTGGCGAACACCAGGCCCACGGCGATGCCGACGATCACCACGCCGAGCATGCCGCCCACGACCTGGGCGCCGCGGCCGACCAGTGCTTCCTCGCCACCGTGCGAATGGCCCTCGCCAGCCGGTTCCCTGGCCTCCTCGACCGCCAGCGCGGCGCGAATCGGGATCTCGGTCACCAGCAGTTGCACGAGCGCGGAGGCGACACCGGCGATGCCGCCCGCCGCGATCCCCCGCAGAGCGAGGGACTTGTACGTCGTCGTCATGTGCGTGATCAGCGGATCAGTGGCACGGGACGCCGAGCGCGTGCCGGCCGTCGTGGAAGAACTCGTGCAGCAGCTCCGAGCTCGCACCGAGCGCGAGTCCGTTCTCCTGCAGGACCAGGTACGTGACGATCAGGCCGAGCAGGGCGGCGGCGAAGGCCCACTTGGGCACGCGGACGGCGGACAGATGTGCTGCGGGGCTCGTCATGACGGGCTCCTCCATACCTCGTGGAAGGTCAACTCTCCTTGCGGCGCCGCAGCCGGTCTCCTGACTCCCGGATCAACGCTGCCCCCGCGTCTTCCCAGCTCCTGCGTGGAACCAGTGACGTGCTCGGCGGGGATCGCTTCCCGGTCACAGTGGCGAGGACCGCGCCGGATTCACACCGGCTTCCCGTCACTGCGGCGCGTGCACCGTAAGTTGATCGGTGGCTTAAACACAACCGGCCATAAGAGTTGTCGTGTTCATCACTTCACGAGTGGGCAGTCGCCGCACTTCCCACCTGCGGCTACGCGGTAGTAAAGGCAGCAGCTCCGACGCCGGAACGTGACCTCGCCGGGGAAGGGGATGAATTCCCCTGCCTGTTCGAACGGTGGCGCGCTCATCAGTCGTGCGCCGCGAAGTTCCGCTTCTTCGGCCGTGAGCATCCGTGCGCGCACAACCATTTTGAGCGCGCCCGCGATGTTCGACATGGCGTTGCCCCACAACAATCCGCGCGCCACGGGCGTGATCCTCTGGATCGCTTCCACCACGGGTTCGAGCGCCTCGGCGGCAGGTGGGCCCAGCCGCGGCTCGTCGATGCGGACGCTCAGGCCGTTCGCCGGGTCGTGGTGCCACCACAGGTTCTCCGGGCGCACGTCGATCGGGAGGTTCGCCGCCGTGAGAGGGCTGAGCAGCCGCGCTGTGTAGCTGAGGAAGAACAGGCTCGCCGCGACGCGTGGTTCCTCCGCCCGGTAGCGGGTGGCGATGGCGTCGATGGTCGTCTTGAGCGCGGGGCCTTCCAGCAGTGCCGATCCGGGCAGCCACGTCTGGTCCGGGCGGCCCACGTCGAGGGCGAAGAACGGGTTGATTCCGCGCACCCGGCGCAGCGCTTCGAGCACTTCGGCGAACTCCGACACGAGAATTCACGCTACCGGGTGTCCATGCAGGACAGATCACGTCCACGGCCTGGGACAGATGTGACCGCGGTGTGGACGGGGGTGCGGGAGATGGGAGGATGTCACGTCGTGAAGACCTTCGACTCCCTGTTCGCCGAACTGACCGAACGAGCCGCCACCAAGCCGGCGGGTTCCGGCACCGTCGCAGCGCTCGAGGCCGGCGTCCATGCGCAGGGCAAGAAGGTCCTGGAGGAGGCGGGCGAGGTCTGGATCGCCGCCGAGTACGAGTCCGACGAGAAGCTCGCCGAAGAGATCTCGCAGCTGCTGTACCGCCTCCAGGTGATCATGCTGGGCCGCGGCCTGACCCTCGAAGATGTTTACAAGTACCTCTGACGGAGACTTCCACATGCTGCGCGTAGCAGTCCCGAACAAGGGGGCGCTCACCGAACGCGCCTCCGCCATGCTGACCGAGGCCGGATACCGCCAGCGGCACGAGTCGCGTGACCTGACCGTGCTGGACCCGAACAACGACGTCGAGTTCTTCTTCTTGCGTCCCAAGGACATCGCGATCTACGTGGCGTCCGGTGACCTCGACCTGGGCATCACCGGCCGCGACCTCGCCGCCGACTCCGGCGCCGACGACAACGGCTCCTCCGTCGAGGAGCTGCTGGCGCTGGGCTTCGGCGGGTCGACCTTCCGCTACGCCGGGCCCAAGGGCAAGGACTGGAAGGTCGAGGACCTGGAGGGCAAGCGCCTCGCCACGGCGTACCCGAAGCTCGTGAACCGCGACCTGAGGACGCGGGGCATCAGCGCCAAGGTGATCCGGCTCGACGGTGCCGTCGAGATCTCGATCCAGCTCGGCGTGGCGGACCTGATCGCCGACGTCGTGGGGTCCGGCCGGACCCTGCGCCAGCACGACCTGGTGCCGTTCGGCGACCCGATCTGCGAGTCCGAGGCGGTGCTCGTGCACCGCGCCGGCTCCGAGCTGACCGCGGCCAAGAAGCAGCTGACGGCTCGCCTGCAGGGTGTCGTGTTCGCCCAGCAGTACCTGATGCTCGACTACGACTGCCCGCGCACGATCCTCGACGACGCGGTCGCCCTGACGCCGGGTCTGGAGTCGCCGACGGTCGCGCCGCTGGCCGACGAGAACTGGGTGGCCGTGCGGGCGATGGTGTCGCGCAAGGACGCGAACCGCGTGATGGACGAGCTGGCCGCGATCGGTGCCAAGGCCGTGCTGGCCTCGGACATCAGGTTCTGCCGGCTGTGATCCTGGAGCAGGCGGTCCTGGACGTGGTGCCGGGCCGCGAGTCCGAGTTCGAGTGGGCGTTCGGCGAGGCGCGGGAGCTGATCTCCGCCTCGCCGGGCTTCCTCGGCCTCGAACTGCTGCGGTGCCTGGAGACGTCGTCGCGCTACCTGCTGCTGGTGCGGTGGGAGTCGCTCGAGGCGCACACCGTGGGCTTCCGGCAGGGGCCGTCGTACGAGCGCTGGTCGTCGCTGCTGCACAAGTTCTACTCGCCGTTCCCGGTGGTGGAGCACTACTCGAGCGCGCTGAGCACTTCGGCGTCCGTCGTCTGATCGAACCGCTCGTACCAGCGGCTGACCGCGCCGAAGTGCCGCGGGACCAGCACGGCGACCACCGGCGTCGAGAACGTGCTGAGCGACTCCCTGGCGGCCACGGGCACGGCGAGCGTGACGCTTCTCGGTTCGTGCCGGGTGATCCAGTGCAGCGCGGCCTTGGCGGTGACGCCGGTGGCGAGCCCGTCGTCCACGAGGATGACGTCGCGGTCGGAGATGGTGAGCGGCTTGTCCTTGCGGTAGAGGGCGGTTCGCCGCGCGGCCTCGTCGCGTTCCCGATCGCAGGTGCCGGCGAGCAGTTCCTCGGTGAGACGCAACGCCCTGAGCACCCGCTGGTCGTAGATCGGTTCGCTGTCCGCCGTCACCGCGCCCACCCCGTACTCGGGATGGCCGGGTGCGCCGATCTTGCGCGCGACCACCACGTCGAGCTCGGCGCCGAGGTGGTTCGCGACCTCCCTGGCCACCGGGACGCCGCCGCGGGGGAGTCCGAGGACCAGCGGGTCGTGCCACGGCCGGTCCGCGAGTCGCGCGGCGAGGGCGCGGCCCGCCTCCTGCCGGTTCGCGAACCTCTTCACAGTCCCGTTGAAGTTACGCGCTTCTCGTCGGCGGAGGCGAGCCAGAAGAAGACCGGAGGAAGCACCACTTCCAGGACGATCAGCGGGATCTGGAACCAGTGCGGCTGCCCGTGCACGGCGAGAGACAGCAGCCTTCCGACAGCCGACAGCGCGAACACGCCCGCCAGCCACCGGACGGCGGTGGCGGGGACCGGCTTCTGCCGGGCCGCCCAGATCCACGCCAGCCCGTAGCCGAAGAAGATCGCGTTGTAGAAGCGCTCGCGGCTGTCGACCGTCGCGCCGGCCATCTCCTCACCCGGCACGGAGGCGACCCCCAGCACCACGTGGTAGATCCCGATCAACGCGCAGGCGACTCCCATCGCCCACGCGAGCCATCTCAGCGTCGCGGCCATCCCCACCCCCTTGGTAGACACGTGTCTACTCGGCTTGGTAGACGCGTGTCAACTAAGCTCCCGGCGTGAGGTTGACGCCGGAATCGCGCCGTTTCCAGCTGATCGACGTGGGTGCTTCGTTGTTCGCCGCGAAGCTCTACGACGACGTGTTGATGGAGGAGGTCGCGACCAGGGCCGGCGTCTCCCGCGCGCTGCTTTACCGGCACTTCTCCAGCAAGCGGGATCTGTTCGCCGCCGTGCACGAGCGCGCCACCGCCCAGCTGCTGACAGAGGTTGAGGACCTGGGCACCGGCAGCCTCGCCGACCAGATCGCCGTCGGTCTCGACGCCCACGTCGACTACTTCCAGGCCAACCGCAACGTCGTGCTGGCCGCGAACCGCGTGCTGGCGAACGATCCGGTGGTGCAGGCGGTGACCACGGGCGGGTTCGCCGCCCTGCAACGAAGGCTGCTCGACGCGGCGGGCGTGACCAACCCGCTGGCGGCCGCTGCTGTGCTGGCCTGGCTGGAGTTCGTGCGCGTGATGTGCGTGGAATGGTTGGAGCGTCAGGCTTTCGATCGGGTGGAGCTGCGAGATCTGTGTGTGCGTGCGCTGATGGGCGCTCTGGATCTCGACCCGGCGGACCGGTGACGTCCTACAGCTGTGGTGCCTCGACGATCGGGTCTTCCGGATAGGCGGGGCGCCACGGCTGCCCGTCGATCGTGGCGACCAGCACGTCGTCTTCCCCCGCGGGGACGACCCTCACGCTCACCAACTGACCGGTTTCCGGCACCGGCAAACCCAGCTGCCGGGCGATGTGGCCGTGGCGCGCCCGCAGCACGAGCACGCCGTCCGCGCGCACGGCGCGGATCGCTTCCCGCACCCGCTTGGCGGCGAGGTTGTCCATCGTGACCGTCTGGAGCACGGTCATGTCGATCACGAGGCCTTGTGCCCGGCGGAACAGCTCGGACACCCGTGCTGCCGCCGCACGCGGCGCGAGGACGGCGTCCACCTGGTCGCCGGGCAGTTGCAGGAGCAGGTTGGGCGGGAGCGGAGCGTTCTCGTGAATCCAGCGGATCGTCTCCTTGCCCTGCCGGGTGAGTCGCCTCTTGTTGTCTCTGTTGGGGGCGCTGAGCAGGTCTCCGGTCATCTGCAGGAGGCCCGCGCCCCACTCGGACCGCACGTCGCTGGCCCAGATCAGCAAGCAGGGCTTGGAGAAGGCCTCCGGCGCGATCATCCATTCCTTCGTCAGCGAGACCTTGCAGTCGAACTCGATGCCGTCGAGCTCGAAGTCCAGCGCCGACCCGTCGGCGAACGCGAACTCCCGGCCGATCATCAGCCGGATCCGGTCCCCGATGGTCGTCTTCTCGACCCTGGAGAGCTGGTCCCACCGGAAGCGGCCGGTGTGCAGGCCGTCCAGATGACTGTCGAGCGCCTTGCGGATGGCGGACGCGAACCTCGTGCCCGTCGGATCCATCTCCCGGATCGCCGTCACGAGTCTCTCGACGTCCTCGGGGCCCGGCGCCGGATCTGCGGGGCGTGGCGCGACTTCGGCGGGCGGGACCTGTCCGGTGGCCGGCGCCTGGGTCCTGATCGCGTCCAGCTGCCGTTGGAGTGACTCGGCGAGCCGTTCGGCCCGGCGGCGGGCGTCCTCCGACCGCTGGAGCACCTGCTGGAACGCAGCCACGCGAGGGTCGGACGTGTCGTCATCCCGTTCAGGTGCCTTGCCCTGTTCGACGAGGTGCAGCGAAAGCTCGAGGACCCGGTTGGTGAGCGCCTCGTGCTTGGTGTTCCCGTGCGACAACCGGTGGCGCAGTCGTGCCACCTCTGAGCGGAGCTTGGTCAGCTCGTCCTGCCGGGTGGGCACGGCGTCGAGCGGGGTGGCTTGCTGACTGGCTCGGCGGAAGAGCCGCATGGCCCGTTGCCGGGCGGCCGCGTGTGTTTCCGGTGTGGTGCAAGCGGCGACGATCGCCTCGACGAGCATCCGCTGCCCCAGCAGGCCGATGCCGTTCAGGCGGCGAGAGAGCGTCGCACGGCTCGGGACGGCCGCGGGTGCGTCCGGATCCGATCGGAACTGCTCCTCGGTGAACGAGGCGCACAGCCGGCTGACGGACATGTTCGCCGACCGCATCAGCTCCTGCAGGTGCAGGGCCAACTCGTTGATCTCCACGGTGCCGCCACCAGGGGCAGTGCGCGGCCTGCCTCGTGACGGTCGGCGGGGGTGCACCGCGGCTCCATTGTCTCGCTCAATTGTGTTTTGTCTCAGCGACAAATGTACACGGCAGTCAGGCGGCCGACAGACTCGGATCCGGTCGGGCAACCCGGAAAGAAGGTCTTGATGTCGCGTCGCCAGTTCATCTCGAGGTCGCGAGCGGTCGATCTCGCCGCCCTCGTCGTCGTGCTCGGCTCCGCGGTCGCCCTGGTGGCGCTGGGAGTGAGCGCGGAAGCGGTGGGCACTGTGGCCCTGGCGCTGTCCGGTCTGTACTCCACGTGGCTGCGCGGCGCAGACGACCGCGCAACCGCGGAGGACAAGAAGAAAGAACTGTCGTTGTGATGGGAGATGTTCGTGCGGGGGCGTCTCAGCGTTCGCGCACGAACAGCGCCTGCGCCGTCGACCCCACTGGCCCCTCCACGTCGTGCACCACGCTCGTCGCCAGGCCGACGCCGTCCGGGCCGATGGTGGTGCGGGCGTCCATGCCCACCCACTCGCCGACGGGTTGCCGGTGCAGGTGCACCGTCAGGTCGGTGTTGATGGCGTACCACTTGCGGATGTCCACACGGGACGAAACGCCGCTGGCCGAGTCCACCACCGAGAACAGGCGTTCCAGCGGGGTCGGCTCGAAGCCCTCGACGACGGCCACGCGCGGGCGGGCCCACACCTGGGCGTCGCCGGGGGTGAAGATGCCGCCGGACACGGAAAGCCATTCGACGGCGGCCAGGTAGCCGCCTGACCAGAAGTCCGGGATCTCCATCGGCGCGGCCGACGTCGGCGGTGCCATCGCGGGGACTTCGCCGCCTGCCACGGCTGTGGTGTCCGAACCGACGATGTGCCACGCACGCGCCGTGAGCACCACGCGGCCTTCGGACGACAGTGAGGCCGACAGCAGTTCCACGGAGCGGCCCGGGCGTTCGACCGAAGTGGACACCGCCAGGTCGGCCACCGGGACCGGGCCGAGGACCTCGAACGTCACGCGGGACACCGAAGGCCTGCCGAGGGCCAGCAGCGAGCGCACCAGCAGTGCGGAGGGCGGGCCCAGGTGCTGGCTCTCGGGACCCCACGGGCCGACGGTGTGCTCCGTCGCGCGGAACGTGTTGTCGCTCAGGGGCAGGTAGAAGGCGCTCATCAGTCGCGGTCCTGGAGGGGCTCGGTGTCGTCCGGCTCCGGCCAGCCCGGGTAGGGAGGCGGGGTGCCGTCGAACGCGGGGCAGAACGCCTTGTGGTCGCAGTAGTCGCACAGGCGGCTGGGGGACGGGCGGAAGTCGCCGGTCGGGGCCGCGCGCATGATGGCCTGCCAGATGGCTTCCAGGGTGCGTTCGAAGCGGGAGAGCTCCGACTCGTCCGGGGTGTAGGCCAGGGCCTGGCGGTCGGCCAGGTACATCAGACGCAGCTGGCGGGGGACGACGCCGCGCAGCTTCCACAGGACCAGGGCGTAGAACTTCATCTGGAACAGCGCCTTCGCCTCGCCCACCTCGCGGGGCGCGGCGCCGGTTTTGTAGTCCACCACGCGGATCTCACCCGTCGGCGCCACGTCGACCCTGTCGATGTAGCCGCGCAGCAGGACGCCGGAGGGCAGTTCGGACTCGACCAGCAGCTCGCGCGACTCCGGTTCGAGGCGGCGCGGGTCCTCCAGGCCGAAGTAGCCGTCGAGCAGCTTGGTCGCGGACGCCAGCCACTCTGCTTCCTCCTCGCCGCCGGGAACCTCGAACAACGTCGAGAACTCCGGGCGTTCCGCCTTCACGCGCTCCCACGCGGGCGCGATCATCGTGCGGGCGCGGTCCGGCACGCGTTCGGCGGCGGGCAGCGCGAACAGGTCCTCGAGCACCGCGTGCACCACAGTGCCGCGCACCTGGGCCTTCGTCGGCTTCTCCGGCAGGCGGTCGACCGCGCGGAACCGGTAGAGCAGCGGGCACTGCTTGAAGTCCCCCGCCCGGGACGGCGACAGCGCGGGCCTGCGCAACGTGGTGCTCATGGGTCGAACCCTAGGACAGGGGTCTGACAATTACGGGACCGCATCCGGCCGCCCCACCAGACCGCGAGATCACACCTGCGGCCTTACAGTGCACCCGTGGCCGCGCGGATCAGTGAACGAGAGGGCGGCCTGCTGCTGTTCCGGGTGGCGGGCATCCCGGTGCTGCTCGCGCCGTCGTGGTGGGTCGGCTCGGCGATCGTGGTCGCCTTCTACGCACCCCTCGTCGACGACCTCGCCCCCGGCACGCCACCGGGCGTCGGTCTCCTGCTGGCGGCGTTGTTCGCCGTGTTCCTGGGGCTTTCGGTGCTCGCGCACGAGCTCGGCCACTGCGTCGCGGCGCTGCGGCTCGGTCTTCCGGTCAGAAGACTGCGCCTGTACCTGCTGGGCGGACTGTCCGAGATCATGCGCACGCCCGGCAAACCCAGCCACGAGGGCGTCGTCGCGGGCGCGGGTCCGATCGTGTCCGTGGTGCTCGCGGTGGTCTTCGGCCTCGGCGCGTTCGTGATGGAACCCGGCGACGTCGTGTGGGTGCTGGTCTTCCAGATCGCCGCCGCGAACGTCGCGGTCGCCGTGTTCAACCTGTTGCCCGGCCTTCCGCTCGACGGCGGGCGGATCGTCCGTGCGGGAGTGTGGGCCGTGACGGGGCAACGAGCGATGGGCACGCGTGTCGCCGTGGTCGGTGGTTTCGCCGTTGCCATCGCATTGGTGGCGTGGGCGCTGTACGGCGTGGCGGAAGGCGCGGAGGACCGTTGGCTGCGTTTCGGCGTGTGCGCCCTCACGGCGTGGGTCGTCGTCGCCGGTGCGAAGAGCGAGCTGGCCAGCGAACGACGCCGTACGTGGCCTGCCGGTGTCACCCTCGCCGACCTCATCCGGCCGGTGCTCCAGCTGCCGGCCGAAAGTCCCGTCAAGGACGCGCTGAGCACCTCCGCGGGCCGGGGCGTGGTGCTGGTCAGGGCGGACGGCGTGGCGGCGGGCCTGCTCGACACCGAGGCCGCGGAGAAGCTGGCCGCCTCGAGCCCGTTCGCGCCCGCTGAGCAGGCCGCGGAGCCGATCCTGCCGGAGACCGTGCTGCTCGCCGACGAGCCCGGCGAGGAGATCGTGGAACGCGTCCAGGGCACCGCGGCGTGGCAGTTCCTCGTCGTCGACCTGGAGGGCCGTCCCGCCGGTGTGCTGCGCAGGGAGGACCTGCGTGCGGCCATTGAGAAGGGCGTTTGACACCATTGCGCGGTGATTAGCGCAAGTGGACCGTTCCAGCCGGGTGACCGGGTTCAGCTGACCGACCCCAAGGGCCGGCACTACACGGTCGTCCTCGAGCCCGGCAAGGAGTACCACACCCACCGCGGCGCCATCCCGCACGACTCGCTCATCGGGCAGCCCGAGGGCTCGGTCGTGGCGTCCGTGGGCGGCACGAACTTCCTGGCGCTGCGCCCGCTGCTGCCGGACTACGTGCTGTCGATGCCGCGTGGCGCGCAGGTGATCTACCCGAAGGACGCCGCGCAGATCGTCATGTACGGCGACATCTTCCCCGGCGCGCGCGTTCTGGAAGCAGGAGCGGGCTCCGGCGCGTTGTCGTGCTCTCTGCTGCGTGCGGTGGGGGAGAAGGGCAGCGTCCAGTCGTACGAGGTGCGCGACGACCACGCGGTCCACGCGATCCGCAACGTGGAGACGTTCTTCGGCGAGCGCCCCGGCAACTGGTCGATCACCGTCGACGACGTGAAGAACCACGAGGGCGAGGTCGACCGGGTCATCCTCGACATGCTTTCGCCGTGGGAAGTGCTGCCCACGATCGCGAAGAACCTCAT
Organism: Lentzea aerocolonigenes; assembly: GCF_000974445.1. Taxonomy (GTDB): domain Bacteria; phylum Actinomycetota; class Actinomycetes; order Mycobacteriales; family Pseudonocardiaceae; genus Lentzea; species Lentzea aerocolonigenes. The sequence continues at coordinate 52,103 of NZ_BBOJ01000028.1, read as the reverse complement.
CCCCGGTGGCGTTCTGGTCGTGTACGTCGCCACCACCACGCAGCTCTCCACGGTCACGGAGGCCCTGCGAGAGATGACGTGCTGGACGGAGCCCCACGCGTGGGAGACGCTCGTCCGCCCGTGGCACGTCGTCGGTCTCGCGGTGCGCCCCGAGCACCGGATGATCGCGCACACCGCGTTCTTGCTGACCACGCGCAAGCTCGCGGACGGCGTCACCGCGCCGAAGCCGCAACGCCGTCCCAGCAAGGGCTGAGAAACGCAAAGCGGGAGCCTCACGTGAGGCTCCCGCTTTCGCGTCATGGGGTCAGTTGGACTCGATCTTGTCGATGCCGCAGACCTTCCAGTCGCCACCTTCCTTGGACAGCTTGTAGATGATGCTGCCCGAGGTGGTCTGACCCGGCTTGGACGGATCGACGAGCCCGGTGAGCTTCTGCGTGAACGTGCCGCTGCTGCCCGAGGTCTTGACGTCCGCCACGGTGGCCGCCGCGGTCGGCTGGGCCTGACCGGACTGGTTCTTCAGCTTGGGGAACTCCGCCGAGCACACGAGGGACTTGACGTCGTTCGGGTCGGTTTTGCCCGCCCGAACGCCCTTCAGGACGATCTCGGTGAACTTCTCGGCGACTTCCTTCGCGTCCGAGTCGCCGCCGCTCGACGAGCTCTTCGACGACGGTGTGGTCGGCTTCGTGCTGCCGTTCGTCGGCTGGGAGTTCGTGTTCGTCGACGCCGAGTCGTTGCTCTTGGAGCTGTTGCCGGTGAGCAGGACGGCGGCCGTGATGCCACCGCCGACGAGCACCAGCACGCCGATGACGACACCGATGATCAGACCGGTCTTGCTCTTCTTCGGCGGGGGACCGCCGAACCCGCCGTAGCCGGGCTGCTGGCCGTAGGGACCGGGCTGGCCGTAGCCGGGCTGGGGCTGGCCGTAACCCTGCTGCGGGAAACCGCCGCTCTGCGGTCCCTGCGGAGGGAACCCGCCGCTCTGGGGTCCCTGCTGGCCGAACGGGTCCTGCTGCGGCTGGCCGTACGGACCCGGCTGCTGTCCGTACCCCGGCTGTCCCGGCGGCTGTCCGTAGCCCGGTTGCTGTCCGTACCCCGGCGGCGGCTGCTGGCCGTAACCGGGCTGCTGCCCGGGCTGCTGAGGCGGGTAGGTCATCGAATTCCCCCGATGCAGATCTTCTGGCTCGACGTGCCATTAGTTCACAAAGGGGTTCCACCGATTCGGCAGGGCCCCTCGCCGCGTCACCGGCTACTTCGTCGGGATCTTGATGTCCTTCTGCAGCGTGCAGAACTTCCAGGTGCCCGAGATCTTCTTGAACTTCACGTCGGTGTCGACGGTCGAGTTCTTGCCACCGATGCTCATGGAGAGGTTGATCTTGACCGTCGCCTCGTTGCCGCTGACGGCCACGTCGTTGACCTTCACGCTGGTCTTCAGCGTCTTCGCCAGTTCCTCGGCCTGCTTGCGCTGCTCCGGCGTGAGGCTGTCGAGCTTCTTCTCGGCCTGCTCGGCCTCGTCGACGACCTCCTTGCAGGCCATCGACTTGGCCTTGCTGGTGTTGCCGGAGGTGCCGGCCGCGTAGTACTCCTCGGCGACCTTCTTGACCTCGGCCGCGTCGTCACCGCCGCCGCTGTTGCCCGAGTCCGAGCCGTTGCCCGAGTTGGACGACGACGAGTTGCTGCTGGAGCTGTTGCCGGAGTAGATGACAGCCGCCGTGATGCCACCGCCGACGAGCACCAGCACGCCGATGACGACACCGATGATCAGGCCGGTGTTGCTCTTCTTGGGAGGCGGGGGACCGCCGAACCCGCCGTAGCCGGGCTGCTGGCCGTAGGGGCCGGGCTGGCCGTAGCCGGGCTGGGGCTGGCCGTAACCCTGCTGCGGGAAACCGCCGCTCTGCGGCCCCTGCTGGCCGAACGGGTCCTGCTGCGGCTGGCCGTACGGATTCGGCTGCTGGCCGTACCCCGGCGGCGGCTGCTGGCCGTAACCGGGTTGCGGCTGCTGGCCGTGACCCGGCTGCTGCGGCGGCTGCTGCCCGTACGGCCCACCGGGCTGCGGCTGCTGCCCGTAGGGACCGGGCTGCTGCGGCGGGTACGTCATCGAAACTCCCCCGATGCGGATGAGGTGATCTATCGCTTGGACATTCTGGTACTTCGTGGTCGGGCGCGCGGCCGAATGGGGTCTATCGACACGCACGAGTGGTTATGCACACCTTGTGCTGTTGCCGGCTGGCCGCGCCAGGGCCGTGTCTGATAACGATTGCGGCACCTCCACCGGAAATCGAGCGCGATGCACTGCGCTGTCGGAGTGGTGCGCCGGTCGCGTCGGCACGACCACCCGGTTGGCCGCACGCCCTCCGGTCGCACCGGAGCCTCGCTCGCGCGGGTCCTCCGACGGGCACGAACGGGGTGGGTTGCGGTGTGTCACCACCGATCGGAGCAGCCGATCGTCCACCTGGTGGGACGACGGCGGGTTGGCGCCCGTCGCCGGGCCGCGGGCCGCACCAGGCGTGTTCGCGGTCGTCCGAGGGTGGTCGCGGAGCGTGGGGACCGGGCGGCCGCCCAGGTGCTCCCATGACCCTCTCCTCGGACTTCTCGCAGGTCGGCTGGCGTGTCGCAGAGCGATGCGCGGGCCGGGGTTTCTGGGACGCACCGTAGCGGGTGGGTGGTTCCACCGGACACCGAGATGGAGCAGTTGACCTCTGTTGGAGGCCGGACCGTTGCGTCACACGAGCGAAGATGATGTTGTGAGTACACGATTTTGTCGGTGATCGCCGGTACCGTAATCGGTACGAACACGGGAGGAGGGTGCCGACATGCAGCACGGTCATCCCGGCAGCCAACCCGATGAGGGTGGCGAGCTGAACCAGGGCAACAATTCTGCAGAGCTGAACGCGCAGATCAGGTTCCTCGAGGACGAGATCGCGTCGTTGCGCCGCAAGCTGACCGAGTCCCCGCGCCACGTCCGGTTGCTCGAGCAGCGGCTGGCGGAAGCGACGGAGCGGGTCAGCCAACTGACCGAGCGAAACACGAAGCTCATAGACACCCTCCGCGAAGCACGAAGCCAGCTGCTCGCGCTGCGTGAGGAGGTCGACCGGCTGGCGCAGCCGCCCAGCGGGTACGGCGTCTTCATGGCGCGTTTCGACGACGGGACGGTGGACGTCTTCACGTCCGGCCGGAGGATGCGGGTCGCCGTGTCCCCCGCGGTCGAGCCGGAGAAGCTGTCGTTCGGGCAGTCGGTCCGCCTCAACGAGGCGCTGACGGTCGTCGAGGCCGGCGGTTTCGAGCGGTCGGGTGAGGTCTGCGCACTGCGGGAGGTGCTCTCCGAAGAGGGAGAGGACCAGATCGCCCGCGCGCTGGTCGTCGGTCACGCGGACGAGGAGAGGGTGGTCTGGCTCGCCCAGCCGCTGCTCGACTCGCCGCTCAAGCCCGGCGACTCGCTGCTGGTCGACTCGAAGGCGGGTTTCGCCTACGAGCGGGTCCCCAAGGCCGAGGTCGAGGACCTCGTGCTCGAGGAGGTCCCGGACATCGACTACAGCGACATCGGCGGCCTGTCCCGGCAGATCGAGCAGATCCGCGACGCCGTGGAGCTGCCGTTCCTGCACGCCGACCTGTTCCGCGAGTACGAGCTGCGCCCGCCCAAGGGCGTGCTGCTCTACGGCCCTCCCGGCTGCGGCAAGACGCTCATCGCCAAGGCGGTGGCGAACTCCCTGGCCAAGAAGGTGCGGGAGATCCGCGGCGAGACCGACAAGCAGGCCAAGTCCTACTTCCTCAACATCAAGGGCCCCGAGCTCCTCAACAAGTTCGTCGGTGAGACCGAGCGGCACATCCGCCTGATCTTCCAGCGGGCTCGTGAGAAGGCGTCAGAGGGCACCCCGGTGATCGTGTTCTTCGACGAGATGGACTCGATCTTCCGCACCCGCGGTTCCGGCGTGTCGTCCGACGTCGAGACGACGATCGTTCCCCAGCTCCTCAGCGAGATCGACGGCGTCGAGGGCCTGGAGAACGTCATCGTCATCGGCGCCTCCAACCGCGAGGACATGATCGACCCGGCGATCCTCCGCCCCGGCCGCCTCGACGTGAAGATCAAGATCGAGCGACCGGACGCCGAGGGCGCGAAGGACATCTTCAACAAGTACCTGACGGCGAACCTCCCGCTGCACGCCGACGACCTCGCCGAGTTCGGCGGAGACCCGAAGGCCTGCATCGAGGGCATGGTTCAGCACACCGTCGAGCGCATGTACGAGGAGTCCGAGGAGAACCGCTTCCTGGAGGTCACCTACGCCAACGGTGACAAGGAGGTCCTGTACTTCCGGGACTTCAACTCCGGCGCGATGATCCAGAACATCGTCGACAGGGCCAAGAAGGCGGCGATCAAGTCGCTGCTCGACACCAAGCAGCCCGGCCTCTCGGTCCGGCACCTGCAGGCCGCCATCGTCGACGAGTTCGCCGAGAACGAGGACCTGCCGAACACGACGAACCCGGACGACTGGGCACGCATCTCGGGCAAGAAGGGCGAGCGGATCGTCTACATCCGCACGCTCGTCACCGGGAAGAACCAGGAGACGGGCCGCGCGATCGACACGGCCACGAACACCGGCACGTACCTGTAAGACCGTTCGCCCGAACCGCCCCGGTCGCTTCGGCCGGGGCGGTTCGCCGTTTCCTACCAGGCCTGGAGAGCGAACGCCGCGACCTGCGCGCCGGTGGCCGCGTCCACGGCCAGCACGCGGTTGTCGTGGTCGATCAGCGTGACGATCCCCGCGTGCCAGCGGATCACGTCCACCACCGCGGTCGTGCGCGCCACGACACGTTCCTTGGTGCGGATCTCCACGCAGTCGTCCTGCTGCACGTACCAGGCGTCGCCGTCCGCGACACCGGCGCAGTACTCGCCGGACGGCAGCAGCGTCCCGCGGTGCGGCAGGGTCAGGTCCGGGTCCCGCACGCGCTGGCGCAGCGTGAGATCCGGCAGGTCCCACCGCCACCGCTCGATCACCTGACCGCCCGGCTCGGCGAACACCACCGCGAGGCTGCGGGCGTTCCGCGCGACGCCGAGGATCGACGCGTCACGGTCGAGCTCCCGCCACACGACGGTCGGCGGGTTCCTGCGCACGTCCAGGAACTCCAGCCCGTCCGGTCCCGTCACGACCGCGATGCCGCCGTCGAACGACCGGAGGAACGTGCGGTGCGACAGCGTGGTCCAGTGCCGGACCCTGCGGGAGGCCAGGTCGACGTGGTGCACCTCGCTGACCGAGCCGCGCACACCGGCCAGCAGCGCTGATCCGCCGTGGTCGGCCATGACGACCTGGTGCGACGGCACGTCCCAGTGCGCCCGCGTGCGTCCGTCGCCGGTGACGAGCCGGGTGCCCTGGTCGCCGAGCGCCACCAGGACCGCACCGCCGCGCACCGCCACCGCGTCGTGCACCAGGAGCTGCCCCGGTAGCACCGGGACCTCGAGGTCCGGCACGGTCCGGCGGAGCTTCGGCGCCTTGGGCAGGTCGGCGGCCAGCAACGGGTCGGCCGCCTTCTTCAACGCCGGTGGCACGGTCGTGCCGTCGCGCACGAACGCCCGCGTGGCCGCACTGCCGAGTTCGCGGTCGTCGCCGTTCAGAGCGAGCCAGGCGTCGACGAAGTGCTTCCTGGCCGCGGCGAGCTCAGGGTCGTCGCTGTTCAGCAACGCGAGCGCCGTGCTGTGCGTGGCGGGGGTGGGCCAGCCGACGGCCAGGTGGGCGAACAAGGCGCTGCTCACCGGTCCGCCGAGCGCCATGCCCGCCTGGATGCAGGGCACCGCGAAGTGGCGGGTGGTCTCGTCGGGCCAGGCCGCCGCGACCGCGCCCAGGTGGTCGCCCGCGTCCTGCCGCTCGCGCACCCACTCCGCGCGCAGCTCTCGCCCGTCCTCGGCGGACAGGCGGGCGATGGCGGTGGCGAACGCGCCGCGCGCCCGTGCCACGTCGATCGCCCGCGTCCTGTTCCCGGCACGCCACCAGAGCCGCACGACCAGGTCCGCGTCGAGGTTCCGGCCTTCCGCGAGCTCGGCCGCGTCGGTGAACCTGCCGAGCCGCTCGAACATCGCGACCGCCGCGGCGGGATCGCCGAGCAGGTCCGCGTGCACGAACGCGGCCTCGTCGTGGCGTCCCAGCCGTTCGAGGTCCCGCGCGGCGGCCTCGTAGAGCCCCCTGAGGTGCCGGTGCACGTCGGGCCCGTACAGCGGTCCGGCTCCGGGGGTGAGGACGTTGGTGGGCCGCACCGCGCCCGTGCGCCTCGAAGGAGTCTTCGTGGTGAGCCGGCCGCTGCTCGAGTCGCCGCCGATCCCGACGGCGTCGCGCAGCGCGTTGTGCCAGTCCTTGCGCTCGAACTGCTCGGTGAGCCGGCGCAGGTACCTGTCGTGCCGCGACCGCACGAGCGCCCGCAACGGCGTGCGCATGACCAGCCGCACCCAGAGGTTCCCCGGTTCCCGGCCCGGTGCCCGGTCAGCTGTTCCCGCGGTACCCCCACTCGCGGTCCGCATGGCCACGATGGTCGCGATGAACACGATGACCAGGATCGGCTTGATGTTGCCCGCGGAGAGCGCGACGAGCACCAGAACCGGAACGCTGAGCGCGCCGACGACGATGAGGAGCGCGCGGAACGGTGTACCGCCATCGTGCCGGAGGAGTTTCTCGGCGTGCTTGGACGGCGTGCCGATGCCGCCGCGGACCCGCAGCTGAGGTCTCTCGGGGACGGCTGACTCGACGGGTTCCGGCGCCGGGGCGAGATCCGCGGGGGTGAGCTCGTGCCGGGTGAGGCCGCTCGTGTCCGTCCACAGTGCACAGTCGAGTGGCTCCAGGCCTTCCGGCACCTCGGTGAGCGGCAGGCCGGGTGCTCGTTCGGCGCGGACCTCCACCGGCTCGGCGAGCACGACCAGCCACGAACCCGTTGGCAGCGCGTGGATGCGTGCGCCCGGCTGCCACAGGTCGAGCACCCGCGTGCGGGCCTCCTGCTCGCCGATCACGCCGACGTCGATGACGAACGCCCTGGCGGTGACGGTGCCGCGGAACGTGGTCACGCGTCACCTCGCATCGTCGCGATCCGTTTCCCGGTGACGAGGTGACCCACCTCGACGCGGCCGTCGTCACGCGGCACGGCGACCCACGGCTGCATCGGGTGCACCACGGCGGGCGCGCCGGACCAGGCGGTGAGCGTGCGGGTGCGGGCGGCGGTCTGCACGCGCACGATCAGGCCTTCCTGGAAGACGATCCCGGGCCTGTTGTCCTCGAACAGGTGCAGGCCGAGCGGCCTGGCTCCGTCCGGGAGCAGGATGTCCGGCGGACGCTCGAACCGCCATCGGGTTCCGTCGTGCGACGTGGCCCGCAACGGAGGAGGACCGAGCAGCACGGGCGTTCGCGACGTGCGGGGCTCGTCCGTGTGGTGGTTGCCGGGCGCGACGACCGCGAACTCGCTGACGCGGGGCGGCTCACCTGCCTGGAGGACCCACCAGTTGTCGTTCCACCGGCACAACATCGTGTTGCCGGACACGTGCAGCGGCGCGAGTCCGGTGGCCGCGACCTGCTCGGGGTCGATGCCGAGCTCCTCCGCGGTCACCGCCAGCCGGTAGAACCGCTTGAGCTGGTTGCCGATGACGTGCGCACGGACGACACCGTCCCGCTCGACGAGGGTGACGAGCCGGTTGTGCACCTGGGCGGCCGCGAGCACTCGTCCCGGCAGCCGGTGGTGGCGCTGGATGCCGCTGAGGACCTGCAACGTCACCAGGTCGCGATCGGTGCTGCCGCGCGCCAGCAACACCTTCTCGGCGCCGGGGAACGACGGGAACCGCAGCACGCCCGCGCGCTTCTCCTCCTCCGGGGGCGTGCGCAGGTTGCCGCGCAACAACCTGACGCCGTGCCGCCTGCCGGGCAACGTCAGCTCGGTGGAGAGTCCGTTGAGCTCGACGCGCACGGCGGTGGCACCCCGTTCGTCCCACGCCGACTCGGTGGTGGTGAGGCAGCGCCGGGCGGTCAGCCGCGGACTGCTCAGCAGCCACAGGTCGTCGACGGTGTCCGCCCACTTCGTGACGTCGCTCTGGTCGGGCCGCGTGGTGCGGCGGGCCTCGAGGAGCCCCGTGATGCCGGCGGGATGCCACGTGCCCGGCCGATCGCCGAGAACGCCGAGCAGCAGGCCGGGTTCCCTGCGCTGCAGCACGATCAGCGCCGCGAGCTGCACCAGCCGCGCGGCGCCCAGCTGGTCGGGGCCCGCGTCGACGAGGACCGCCGCCTGACCTCTCCGGTGCGGTTCGACGAACTCCGGGGTGGTGTGGAGGAGCTCACCGGTGGCGGCCTTGCGGAGGAACTCGTGCGGGAAGTGCCGGGCCAGCGCCCACTCGGAGACCAGAATGCGTTCCGGTTCGCCCTTCAGCCCGATGCCGCCGAACCCGTCGGGCTCGCCGCGGTGCGGGTGCGTCGTGGTCGCCGCGTCGATGAACTCGTCCAGGTCCCTGAGCAGCGGGCCCAGCGCGGTGGCGAGGTCGAGGTCCATCGTGGACAGCGTGGTGGCCCAGGGGCGGAGTGCGTCCGGCAGTGTCATGCGAGCAGCTCCGGGTTCGCCGTGCGCCTCGGAGCGGGGCCCGTCAGCACCGCACCCGGCAGCACCACGAGCGCGTCGTCCGGCAGCGAGTGCCGCAAGAGCCCCGGCGGTGTCGACGGCGCGAGGGTCGTCGGCACCAGTAGTCCGTCGTCCCACCCGAGGTAGGTGACGCCGTCGGCCCACGGCAGGTCGTCACCGACCACGAGCGTCCACTCAGGACCGAACGCCACCCGCAGCCGGGCACCGGCCCGCAGCCGTCGCACCGTCGCGGCACGCAATGTGGCACCGCCCGCCACGGCAGCGGCTTCCAGCGGCGGCTCGCGGCGCGCCCAGGTCAGCGGTCTCACGGCTGGAGCGCGGTGATGAGACGCGTGCGGGCGTCGCGCAGCACCGCGGGCAGGTCGTCCGCCGCGAAACCGGCGTCGATCTCCCGCAGCGTCGCCTCCACGCGCAGCCGGTCCAGCTCACCGCCGAGCACCTTCTCCGCGGTGAGCGCCAGCCGTTCCGCCCGCGCCTGCGGCCCGCGGGAGAACTCCTCCGCCGCGTGCACCAGGCTCGCGTTGCGCGCCCGGTCGATCAGGTCACCGAGGACGTCCCTCGCCAGAGCCTGCGCCTCCCTGCTGGGCGCGATGAGCGGCAGCACCCACAGGTCCTCCGCCGACGCCTCGGTCCGGCCGTCCAGCACGGCCGCCGCCGCGACCAGCCGCTGCGCCCGCACCACCCGCCGGTCGCTCAGCACCACACCGGCGTGCCGCAGCCTGCGCACCGCCGTGGCGGCCGCCTGCACCACCGGTCGCAGGTCCACCGCGCGTGCCTGCTCGGCCAGCCGGTCGACGGACGGCAGCACGTGTGCCGCGGGGCTCTGCACGGGCGCCCACGCCGTCTCCAGCAGTTCCTCGAGCAGCGCGTCCGCCACCGGGTCGATGAACAGCCGCACCAGGAACCGGTCCGCGAACGCCGCCAGCACCGGGTCGTCCGGCAGGGTGTTCGTGGCGCCCACGCACACCCGCAGCGGGCTCTCCAGCCGCGTGGCGCCGCGCCGGAACACCCGCTCGTTCAACAGGCCCAGCAACGTGTTGAGGATGGCCGTGGACCCCAGGAACACCTCGTCGAGGAACGCGATCTCCGCCTCGGGCAGCATGCCGGCGGTCTCGATCTCGACCACTCCGTCGGCGAGCCTGCGCAGGTCCACCGGCCCGAAGATCTCGTTGGGCTCGGTGAAGCGCCCCAGCACGTACTCGAAGTACGTGCCGCCCAGCTGCCGCGCGATCGTCCGCACCGCCGCCGACTTGGCCGTGCCCGGCGGGCCGACGACGAGAGCGTGCTCGCCCGCGACGGCGCACAGCACCACGACCTCGGCGATCAGCTCACGATCGACCAAACCGGACTGCGCGGCGGCGACGGCCTCGCGCACGGCGGTGACATCCCCAGAGAACACCGGGGCAGGCTAACCGACCAGGCCCGACTCGTAGGCCGCAATAACCAGCTGTGCACGGTCGCGTGCGTGCAGTTTGGACAGCAGGTTCCCGATGTGCGTCTTCACCGTCCCGGTGCTGACGTGCAGCTCCGCCATGATCTCCGAGTTGGACAGCCCCCGAGCGACCAGCAGCAGGACCTCCTTCTCCCGCTCCGTCAGCCGTTCCAGCCCCGACACCACCATCGACGCGGGCTGCCGGACGAACTCGGAGATCAGCCGGCGCGTCACCGGCGGCGACAGCAACGACTCGCCGGACGCCACCACCCTGATCGCCGCCAGCAGCTCGCCAGGGGGCGTGTCCTTGAGCAGGAAGCCCGAGGCGCCTGCCCTCAACGCACCGAACACGTACTCGTCCAGGTTGAACGTCGTCAGCACCAGCACGCGAGGGCCGTTCATGAGACGGGTGGCCTCGATGCCGTCCATCTCCGGCATGCGGATGTCCATCAGCACGACGTCCGGTGCCAAAGAAGAAGCGAGCGACACGGCTTCCGAGCCCGTGCCCGCCTCGCCCACCACGGTCAGGTCCGGTTCGCTGTCGACCAGCAGGCGGAAGCTCGCGCGCAGCAACGCCTGGTCGTCGACGATCAGCACGCTCGTCATCGGTGCGGCAGCTCCGCGACGACCCGGAAACCGCCGGTCTCACCAGGGCCCGCGCTGAACGTGCCGCCGTAAACCGCCACGCGTTCGCGCATGCCGATCAGGCCGTGTCCCACTCCCAGCTCCTTCACCCCAGGTCCGTCGTCGGTCACCTCGACCCGCACCGACGACGGCGTCACGTCCACCACCACCGTGCACGACGCGGGCGCGGCGTGCTTCACGACGTTGGTCAGAGCCTCCTGCACGATCCGGTACACCGACAGGCCGATCCCCTCCGGCACAGCGGAGTCGCCCCGCACTTCCAACGAGACGCGCACGCCCGCGAGTGACGCGCGGTCGGCCAGTTCGGCGAGGCCGTCCAGGCCGGGGGAGGGGGCGAGGTCGGCGTCGGAGCGCAGGACGCCGAGGAGGCTGCGCATCTCCGTCAACGCGGCGCGGCTCGTCTCGGAGATCACCGTCAGGGCTTCGTAGGCGTGCGCGGGTGAGCGCACGTGTGCGGCGTTGGCGGCCTGCACCGCGATCAGGGACAGGTTGTGCGCCACCACGTCGTGCAGTTCGCGGGCGATGCGGAGGCGTTCGTCGGCCAGCGCCTGCTCGGCCCGCTGGGTCGTCTCGCGCTCCAGGAACGACCGCCGCAGCCTGGTCGTGTACCCGATGGCCCACACCGAACCCAGCGCGGCGAAGGCGACCAGCAAGCTCTCGGGCTCGCCACCGGAGATCCCCGTGGTCGCGATGACGGCGACCACGAGCGCCGCCAGCGACCACGTGCGGTCGCGTTCGACTGCCACCGTGTAGAGCACGAAGCAGACCGCGGCCACCGTGGCGCCGAGCGCGTGCACGGGAAGCACCCGGCTGATCACCGCCACCACCATCGCGGCCGTGGTCACGCCCAGCGCGATCTCCGGCCACAACCGGCGGACGGCGACGGGGACCGCGACCAGTGCGGCCAACGGCACCGCGACCCAGGGCGACGGGGGCTGGTGGGGCTCGAGCATCGCGTAGGCGACGAGGATCCAGATCACCAGCGCGGCCGCCACGTCGACCAGGTAGAGGTGCAGTTTCGCGATCACGCGGTCGACGGTAGCGAGCCGAGAGGCCCGGACGCCTCGGACCACGGTCCGATTCACGACCTCGGCCTGCGGGCCGATCCGTCAGAAGGCCTCGAAGGCCGACCCTCTTCCGCATGATCGAGGTGCGGAACCTGACGAAGAGATACGGGGACACGACGGCGGTCGACGGCCTGTCGTTCACCGTCCAACCAGGACTGGTCACGGGCTTCCTCGGCCCGAACGGCGCCGGCAAGTCCACGACCATGCGCATGGTTCTCGGGCTGGACCGGCCGACGGGCGGCGAGGCGCTCGTGAACGGCAAGCGCTACCAGGACCTGGACCACCCGCTGCGGCACGTCGGCTCGCTGCTCGACCCGGCCGCCGTGCACCACGGGCGCAGGGCGCTCGACCACCTGCGCTGGATCGCCGCCAGCAACGGGATCGACCGGAAACGCGCCACCGAGCTGCTGGAGCAGGTCGGTCTGGGAGGCGTGCGGCACAAGCGGATCAAGGCGCTGTCACTGGGCATGAAGCAACGGCTGGGCGTCGCGGCGGCGCTGCTGGGCGACCCGGAGGTCCTGATGTTCGACGAACCGGTCAACGGCCTCGACCCCGAAGGCGTCCGCTGGATCCGCGACCTCATGCGCGGCCTCGCGAAGGAGGGCCGCACGGTCTTCGTCTCCAGCCACCTGATGAGCGAGATGGCGCTGACCGCCGACCACGTCGTGATCGTCGCAAGAGGACAGCTGGTCAAGGAGACGCCGATGGAGGCGTTGACGCAGAACGGTTCCCTCGAGGACGCCTACCTCGAACTGACCTCGGGGAGGGGTCTGTGAAGAACGCACTCGCCGCAGAGTGGCTGAAACTCCGGACGGTCCGGGCGCCCTACGGCCTGATCGCCGCCATCGGCGTGATGATCGCGTTCGGCGCGACCATCTCGTGGCTGATGGTGCGGGACTACGACACGTCGTCCGCGGCCGAGCAGATGAAGTTCGGGTCCGCCGACGCGAGCGTGGTGATCACGCCGGTCGTCCAGTTCTGCGTGGCGGCGCTCGGTGCCCTGGTGGCGACGTCCGACCCGCGGCTGGGCGCGCTGACCGCCGTGCCGGACCGGAAACGCTTGCTGGCGGCCAAAAGCGCGCTCGTCGCCACCACGGCTGTGGTGATCGGGGCCGTCGCGCTGACCCTCAGCATCGGCACGAGCTGGCTGATCATGGGGGACCGGCCGCCCCCGGTCGCGCCGTGGGACAGCCTGGGCGACGTGCTGCCGTGGGCGGGCGCGGCGGTGCTGTCGATCCTGGTGACGGGCCTGACCGGCCTCGGGCTCGGCCTGGCGCTGCGGTCGACGGCGGTGACGATCGTGGTGGTGGGCGTCCTGCTGTGGGGTCTGCCGGCCGTCACACCGATGCTGCCCTCCCCGTGGAACATGGACGCATCAGGAGTGATGGTGCCGTACCTCGTGTGGGAGGTGGCCGGGGTCGTCAACGATCCGCCGCTGGGCCCGCTCGCCGCCGTCGCCTGTTTGTTCATTTACGTAGTGGTGACACTGGGTGCCGGAACGGTGACTCTTCTGCGACGAGACGCTTGACTCGCTCTTGGGGCAGCCCTAAGGTCGTCTATACCTTTAACGGTAAGGAAAGTTACCTAACTAATCCGCCGCCAGCAGTCCGAGAGGAGGCGCTGAATGGCTTGGCAGAAGTCTGTGGTGGCGCTCGCCGCGGCGGTCGTGCTCCCGTTGACCGGTGTCGTGGCGGGAAGTTCCGCCGCCGCCGCGGGTGACGTCTCCGCTGCCGCTCTGCCACCGGGTTCGCCCGCGGCGGTCAACGGCCAGCTGAAGGTCTGCGGTGTGAAGCTGTGCAACCAGGCGGGCCAGCAGGTCCAGTTGCGGGGCATGAGCACCCACGGCATCCAGTGGTACTCCCAGTGCGTGAAGACGGCGTCCCTGGACGCGCTCGCGAACGACTGGAAGGCCGACGTCCTGCGCATCTCGATGTACATCCAGGAGGGCGGCTACGAGTCGAACCCCCGGAAGTTCACCGACATGGTGCACGGCTACATCGAGGAGGCCACCAAGCGCGGCCTGTACGCGCTGGTGGACTGGCACCAGCTCTCGCCGGGCGACCCGAACCACAACACCTCGCGCGCCAAGACGTTCTTCAAGGAGATCGCGCAGCGGCACAAGGACAAGACCAACATCATCTACGACATCGCCAACGAGCCGAACGGCGTGTCGTGGTCGAAGGTCAAGTCCTACGCGGAGGCCGTCATCCCGACGATCCGCGCCGAGGACCCGGACAGCCTGGTGCTCGTGGGCACGCACGGCTGGTCGACGTTCGGCCTGTCCGACGGCAAGGACATCAACGAGGTGAGCCGCAACAAGGTCAACGCCTCGAACCTGATGTACACGTTCCACTTCTACGCCAAGGACCACAGGGACAGCTACCTCAACGCCCTGAAGACGGTCTCGAGCCAGGTGCCGGTGTTCGTCACCGAGTTCGGTTCGCAGGAGGCCTCCGGTGACGGTCCCAACGACTTCACCATGGCGAACAAGTTCATCACGTTCATGAACTCCGCGAAGATCTCGTGGACGAACTGGAACTTCTCCGACGACGAGCGCTCGGGCGCGGTGTTCAAGGAAGGCACCTGCTCCGGCAGCAGCTTCACCGGTGAGAGCCGGCTGAAGGAAGCCGGCAAGTGGGTGCGCAACCACATCAGGGCCAACCGTTAGGCCGACCCCGGCGGGTCACGTGAACGGCGGTCCTCCGGGGCCGCCGTTTACCGTTGCACCATGGCTCAACTCGCGCTCGGACTGGCGTCGCTCGGTCGTCCCGCCTACATCAACCTCGGTCGCGAAGACGCGCTTCCTGCCGTGCGTGACGTCGAGTCGATGCGCGCGCAATGCCACCGTGTTCTCGACACGGCTTATGAACTGGGCATTCGCTGGGTCGACGCCGCCCGCTCGTACGGGCTGTCGGAGGAGTTCCTGTCGTCGTGGCTGCCCGGCCACGACGACGTGACGGTCTCCAGCAAGTGGGGCTACGCCTACACCGCGAACTGGCGGCCCGACGCCGAGGTGCACGAGGTCAAGGAGCACTCCCTGGCCCGCTTCACCCAGCAGTGGCAGGAAACCCGCGCACTGCTGCCGCGCATCGACCTCTACCAGGTGCACTCGCTGACGGCCGACAGCCCGTTGTTCTCAGATCGCGCGTTGCAGGACGCGATGGTCGAGATCGGCGTGCCGCTGGGCTTCTCCACGTCCGGACCGCGGCAGGCCGACGCGATCCGCAAGGCGCTCGAACTCGGCATCTTCTCGTCCGTCCAGTCCACCTGGAACCTGCTGGAGACCTCGGCGGGAGAGGCGCTGCGGGAGGCGCACGACGCCGGGTTGCGCGTGATCGTCAAGGAGGGTGTGGCGAACGGCAGGCTCGTCGTCGACCCGCCGCAAGCGGTTGCGGCGCAGGCGGAAGCGCTGGGCGTCGGCCCGGACGCGGTGGCGCTGGCGGCGATCGCGCGGCAGCCGTGGGTGGACGTCGTGCTGTCGGGTGCAGCGAGCCCGGAGCAGCTGCGGTCCAATGTGGACGCGCTGCGGGTCGGCGTGGACCTGCCGGACCTGGCCGAACCCGCCGAGCAGTACTGGAAGACGCGCGCCGGGCTCAGCTGGACCTAGGTGTCCGGTTTCTGACAGATGTCACGGCGAGGACGTGCGGATCATCGCTACCAGCGGAAACTCCGCACGACCAGCATTGTCGGCATGACGAAGCAAACCGATCCCGATGCCCGGGAGAAGCTGGACATCGCCAAGAAGCTGCTCGGCGGTTACGCGGCCGTGGCCGTGCTGACGTTGCTCGCGATCGTGGTGTTCAGCGGCGACCCCGACGTCGTCACGGACGCGGTGTGGATCCGCGGCTCGATCCTCGCGGTGGCGTCGCTGGTCACGTTCGCGCTCGGGGTGTCCATGGCCAACGGCTCGCGCGGCAACTACCGCAGGGTGCGGATCATCGCGACGGCTCAGGTGGTGGCGATCGTCGTGATCGAGTCCATTCCGGGCTCGTTCCCGGTCTGGTTCAAGATCGCGAACGGGGTGTGCGGCGCGTTGCTGATCATCGTCGTGCTGCTGACGTTCGCCCGCAGCGTGCGCGCCACCTTCGCGACCTCGTGACACTCCTAGAAGCGATTCTTACGTTGTCGACACACGAGAAAAGCGCTCGTGTGTCGACAACGTAAGGTCATTGACGTGGACGACAGGCGCCGGTTGCTGCTCTCGCTGGGCATGCTCTGCTACCCGTTCCTGGCGGCCGCCGGCGTCAACCAGCACGCGCACGGCACCGGCCTGATCGTCGGCTACCTGCTGCTGGTGGCCGTCTCCGCCTGCTACCTCGGCGTCGTGATCGCCTCGATCCGGTCGGCGTGGCGGCTGCACTGGTGGCTGGTGGCGGCGATGACGGTGCTGGCGGTGCTGCTCGCGCCGCTGGCCCACGAGATGGTGCTGATCCTCCTCGCGATGGTCGTGCCGTCGGCGACTGCGCGTCTCGGCACCCGTGCGGCGGTGGCTCTTGTGGTTGTGGGCGCTGCCGCGTGCGTGGTCGTGCCGCGAGTGGTTGGGTGGGACACCGAGGCGAGCTGGTACTTCGCGGTGGCCGTGGTGTTCACCGCGTTGCTGGTCCACGCCTTCGGTCGCACCGCCACGGCGAACCAGCAGCTGCGGGAGGCCCAGGCCGAGGTCGCGAGGCTCGCGTCGGAGGCCGAACGCAACCGGATCGCCCGCGATCTGCACGACCTGCTCGGCCACTCGCTCACCGCGATCACCGTGAAGAGCGCTCTGGCCAGAAGGCTCGAACCACCGCAGGCGCGCGCCGAGATGGAGTCGGTGGAGCAGCTGGCCCGTCAGGCGCTGGCCGACGTGCGGGCAGCGGTGTCCGGGTACCAGCACGTCACGCTCGCCGGTGAGCTCGCCAGGAGCCGGGAACTGCTGCGGGCGGCCGGGATCGCGGCCGACCTGCCCACCGCCTGCGACGCGGTGCCGCCGGAGCGCCGGGAACTGTTCGGCTGGGTCGTCAGGGAAGGGGTGACGAACGTGGTGCGGCACGCGCGGGCCGGGCGGTGCACGGTCGAGCTGACCGCGTCCTCGGTGGAGGTGCGCGACGACGGCCTGGGCGGCACTGCCGGTGCCGGGTCCGGTTTGGACGGTCTGCGGACCAGGGTGACCACGGCCGGTGGTGTGCTGACCGCCGGTCCGGCACACCCTCGCGGCTGGTCTCTGCGGGTGGCGGTGTGACGATCAGGCTGCTGCTCGCCGACGACCAGGAGCTGATCCGCCAAGCGCTCGGCGTCCTGCTCGACCTCGAACCGGACTTCGAGGTCGTCGCGTCGGTCGGCCGCGGCGACGAGGTCACGGCCGCGGCGCTGGAACACCAGCCGGACGTGGCGCTGCTCGACATCGACATGCCGGGACTGGACGGGCTCGCGGCCGCCGCCGTGCTCACCGCGCAGGTGCCCGGTTGCCGCGTGGTCATCCTGACCACCTTCGGCCGCACCGGGTACCTGCGCCGGGCGATGGAGGCGGGCGCCGTCGGGTTCGTCGTGAAGGACGCTCCCGCAGAGGTGCTCGCGGACGCCGTCCGTCGGGTGGCGGCAGGCGAACGGGTGGTGGACCCGGTGCTCGCCGCGGCCACGCTCGCCGCGGGCGAGTCACCGTTGACCGCCCGCGAACGCGACGTGCTCATCGCGGCCCGCTCCAGCGCGACCGTGGCCGAGATCGCCGCCCGGCTGTACCTCGCCGAGGGCACCGTGCGGAACTACCTCTCCGGTGCCACCACGAAGACCGGCACCCGCAACCGGATGGAGGCCCTGCGGGTCGCCGACGAACGCGGGTGGCTCTAGCGGGAACCGGTGCGGCGCAACCACTCGCGGCCGATCGCGCGGCCGTCGGGGACGAGCGGCCAGCCGGGGTCGTCGATCTTGCCGCGCAGCTCGTCCAGGCCCATCCACCCGCCCCAGGCGACCTCCTCGGGCTGGTGCGTGAACGGCCCGTCGCTGTGCGTCTCGTAAACCCACGCGTGGTAGCGGGTCTGCTCGTCGACGTACGTGGTCTGGAAGAGGAACGTCAGGGGCGCCTCGACTCCGAGCTCCTCCTTCAGTTCGCGCTGAGCCGCGACGTCGGGCGTCTCACCCGCGTCGATCACACCACCGGCCGTGTAGTCGTACAGGCCGGGGAAGATGTCCTTGGTGTCGGTGCGGCGGTGGGCGTAGATCCGTTCGCCGTCGGTCGAGTGCACCAGGGTGAGGACGCAGCCGTGCCAGAGGTTCTCGGCGCGCATGCGTTCGCGGGTCACCTCTCCGATCACGTTCGCGTTCTCGTCGTAGAGGTTGATCATCCCCGTGTCCTCCTGTGGTCGTACGCGAGCTTGCTACCGCAGTCCGACGCCCGCTGATCGCCTTCCTTCCTACCTTCGTGACGGTCAGACGTCACCGAGGAGGATTCGTGTCCACTTCCCTGCGGCTCGGCGTCGCCGAGTTCCGCGCCCGGCCGGGCCGCGCGCTGCTGCCGGGCGTCGCGCTCGTGGTCGGTGTGGCCTGCCTGCTGGCCGCTCTGGTGCTGAGCGACGCGCTCACCAGGTCGGTCGACGAGGGCGCACCGCTCACACCGTCCACAGTGGGCCACGTGGTGGACGTCAAACGGCAGCCCTACGACGAGAACGCCGTGGAGGCGAACCGCCCGAAGCTCGACGACGCGTTGCTGGCCAGGCTGTCGGCGGTCGGCAGGGCGGTGCCGGTGCAGCAGGCGCACGCGGACCTGCTGGACGCCAACGGCCGTGCGGGGGAGCACCGGGCCGAGGTGGAGGTCCAGCAACCGGATCTGGTGCGCTGGCCGCTGGCCGAGGGCAAGGCACCCGCCGCCGACAACGAGGTCGCCGTCGACAAGATCACCGCCTACGAACGCGGCCTCAAGCCGGGCGACAGGATCAAACTCGCCTCCGCGGACGGCAAGCCGTTCGAGGTCGCTGTCAGCGGTGTCATGAAGAAGGGCGGGATGGACTCGCGGCCGATCCTGGTCGCCGGTCCGGACCTCGCCCGCAAGCTCGACCCGCGGCCGGACACCCTGGCGGTGTGGGTGATCGGCGGCCCTCGCGACGTCGTGGCGAGCGCGGCGGGCGCTTCGTACGTCGTGTGGGACCCGGCGCCGGACGCGGACAAGGTCGGTGACGACCTCAAGTTCATCCTGCTGCCGTTCAGCGTGCTGGCGCTGGCGACGGCGGTGTTCGTCGCCGCTGCCACGTTCCGCGCCGTCTACGCGCAACGTCAGCGGCAGACGGCGCTGCTGCGGTGCATCGGTGCCCAGCGCGGGCCGTTGGTGCGCAGGAGCCTGTTCGAGGCGTTCGTGACGGGTGCGCTGGCCGGTGTCGGCGGTGCGCTGCTCGGCGGGCCGATGGCGTGGGTGCTGGCCAGGACGTTCGACGTCACGGGCATCTCCGCGCTGTTCGGCGCGGTGCAGCTGAGCCCGGAGCTGTTGCCGTCGCTCGGGTACGTCGTCCTCGGAGTTGTTGTTGCCGCGCTGTTGAGCGTGATGGCGGCTGTACGGCCCGCGATCAACGCTGCGCGCGTGTCGCCGTTGGCTGCTCTGCGTGACGCGGAGAACGAGGTGCCGCCCCGCTCGGTCCGCCGGCTGCGGCTGGTGTTCGGCCTGCTGTTCACCGGTGGCGCGGCGATGCTGGCCCTGCTGGCCATCGCGGCCAAGGGCACCGCGGGTGCTCCGCTCGCGGTCACGTTCTCCGCGATCGCCGCGGTGACCGGACTGTTCTGGATCCTCGGCCCGGTCACGGTGCCGTTCATCGCCCGGCTGTTCGGCAAGATCGGCGGCACGCACTGGAAGCTCGCCGGCGCGGAGGTGCGCAGGATGCCGCAGCGGTCGGCGTCGGTGGCGCTGCCGTTGCTGCTGGCCAGCTCGATGGTGACGTTCTTCCTGGTCGTGCTGGGCAGTGCGCAGGAGATGACCTACACGTTCGCCAACGAGGAACGCCCGGACGCGACCGTCGTGGACGCGGGGGAGCGCCCGCTGCCGGTGATTCCCGCGCAGGACGGCGTGGCGGCGAGCGTGGTGCTGCACAAGGCCGAGAACGGGGCGGGTGTGGACCCGGACGAGTTCAAGGCGTGGATGAAGGCGCAGAACGTCGCCGGTGCCGAGCGGCTCGTCGCCGGGACCGCGGTCTTGCCGGAGCACTGGTCGGACCGGTCGTTCGTCGAGAACGACGGGAAGCAGTACGAGGTCGTGGGCACGGTGCCCGGCACGCTCACCGGTTACACGCCGATCCTCGGCGGCCTGACCACGGGAGCGGCCGAGAAGGTGCTGGTCGCTTTGAAGCCCGGTGTCGACCCCGCGAAGTTCCGGGCGGGCCTGCAGGCCGCGCTGCCCGGCAACCCGACCGTGATCGTGCGGACGGACGCGGACGAGCGGGCGAACGCGGACCGGTACATGCACCTCGGCACGGTGCTGATGATGGTGCTGCTCGGGCTGTCCGTCGCGGTCGCCGTGACCGGCATCGGCACCGCCCTGACGATCTCGGTCCAGGAACGCCGCAAGGAGCTCGCACTCAGGCGCGCCTTGGGCGTCACTCGCGGCGGACTGCAGGGCGGAGTCATCGCTGAAGCGGTCATGTTGGCCCTCGTGGGCGTGATCGGTGGCGGCGTGCTCGGGTTCGGTTACGCGGAAATCGCGATCCTGGCGACCGGCCTGGACCTCTCGCTGCCGGGGGCGACGGTGGTGTTGCCGCTGGTCATCGGTGCGCTGGCGGTCGTGGTGCTCGCCGTGGTCGCCGCGTTCGGGCCTTCTCGCGGCGCGTCGAGGATTCGCCCGGCAGCAGGGCTCGCCTCCGGGTGAGCGGGGTGAGCGGAGCTTGACGGCGCCCCCGCGGAGACGGCGGCTCGGACGTGCGACGTTCGAGCCGCCCTCACCACAATGTCGGGCCTACGTCGTAGGGTGTTGCGTATGCGGCGGATCATGGGAACCGAGGTCGAGTACGGCATCGCGGTGCCGGGCGACGCGACCGCGAACCCGGTGCTCACTTCGACACAGGTGGTGCTCGCGTACGCGGCGGCGGCGGACATACCGCGCGCCAGGCGTGCCCGGTGGGACTACGAGGTGGAGTCGCCGCTGCGCGACGCGCGCGGGTTCGACCTGGGCTCGCCCGGTGGTCACCCCGCCGACTCCGACGTCGAGGACCTGGGCGCGGCGAACGTCATCCTCACCAACGGCGCGCGGCTCTACGTCGACCACGCGCACCCCGAGTACTCGGCTCCCGAGGTCACCAACGCGCGTGACGCGGTGATCTGGGACAAGGCGGGAGAGCGGGTGATGGAGGAGGCCGCGCTGAAGGCCGCCACCGTGCCCGGCCAGCCCCGCCTGCAGCTGTACAAGAACAACGTCGACGGCAAGGGCGCGTCGTACGGCACGCACGAGAACTACCTGATGCAGCGGTCGACGCCGTTCACGGCCGTCATCGCGGGCCTCACGCCGTTCTTCGTGTCGCGCCAGGTCGTGACGGGTTCCGGCCGCGTGGGCATCGGCCCGTCCGGCGAGGAGGCGGGCTACCAGCTCTCGCAGCGCGCCGACTACATCGAGGTCGAGGTCGGCCTGGAGACGACGCTCAAGCGCGGCATCATCAACACGCGCGACGAGCCGCACGCGGACGCGGACAAGTACCGCCGCCTGCACGTCATCATCGGCGACGCGAACCTGGCCGAGTACTCGACGTACCTCAAGGTCGGCACGACGTCGCTGGTGCTGGACATGATCGAGGCCGGCCAGCGGTTCGACGACCTGCGCCTGGTCGACCCGGTGCGCGCGGTGCACCAGATCAGCCACGACCCGACGCTCAAGACCAAGGTCGAGCTGACCGGCGGCCGCAAGTTCACCGGCCTCGACGTCCAGTTCGCCTACCACGAGCGCGCGACCGCCTTCGTCGAGAAGGAGGGCGTCGGCGACCGCGACGTCCTGCGGATCTGGGGCGAGGTGCTCGACGCCCTGGCCCGCGACCCCGCGGAGTGCGCGGACCGGCTCGACTGGGTCGCCAAGCTGCGGCTGCTCGAGGGCTACCGGCAGCGCGACGGCCTCGCCTGGGGCTCCGCGCGGCTGAACCTGGTCGACCTGCAGTACTCGGACGTGCGGCTCGACAAGGGCCTCTACAACCGCCTGGTCGCGCGCGGCTCGATGAAGCGGCTGGTCAGCGAGGAGGAGGTCCGCGCGGCCATCACCACGCCGCCTGAGGACACGCGTGCGTACTTCCGCGGCCGGTGCCTGGAGCGCTACCCGACCTCGGTCGCGGCCGCGTCCTGGGACTCGGTGATCTTTGATCTCGGTCGGGAATCGCTCGTGCGAATCCCGACGCTCGAACCGCTCCGAGGCACAAAAGCGCACGTCGGAGCGCTGTTGGAGGCTTCTGACACCGCCGAGCAGCTGGTGGACGCACTGACTCGCGGGTGATCGTCTACCCGAGTGGCTCAGGATTTTTGTCGGTGCCGCTGGGTAGTGTTCTTGTCAGGCGAGTTATGCGGGAGGCCGAGATGTCCCAGGAACAGAAGCAGCGCCAGGGCGGTGGCGACGGCGACGACGGTGCCGACGACGCCGCGGGTGCCGGTCAGGAACGCCGCGAGAAGCTCGGCGAGGACGTGGACGCGATCCTCGACGAGATCGACGACGTGCTCGAGGAGAACGCGGAGGACTTCGTCCGCGCATACGTGCAAAAGGGTGGTCAGTAGGCCTCCGGGGGCCTGTTGACCATTTCGGGGACGGGAGAACAACCAACACATGGACAACAGCTCGACCGGGCGTTACCCGGCCGCGGCGCTGCCTTCGGCGTACCTCACGCCGGGCTCGTCGTCGTTCACGGACTTCCTGCGGGCACAGGCACCCGACATGTTGCCTAGCGCCCGGAAGCTCCCGGAGGGGACCGTCCAGGCCCCGCACGGGACGACGATCGTCGCGGCCACGTACAAGGGTGGCGTCGTGATCGCCGGCGACCGGCGCGCGACGATGGGCAACGTCATCGCCCAGCGCGACATGAAGAAGGTCTTCGTGACCGACGACCACTCGGCCGTCGGCATCGCGGGCACCGCGGGCATCGCGATCGAGATCGTGCGGCTGTACGCGGTCGAGCTGCGGCACTACGAGAAGATCGAGGGCGTTCCGCTGTCGCTCGACGGCAAGGCGAACCGCCTCTCGGCGATGATCAGGGGCAACCTCGACGCGGCCATGGCAGGCCTCGCCGTGGTGCCTCTGTTCGCCGGGTACGACACCTCGGCCGCAGATCCCGAACGCGCAGGCCGCATCGTGTCCTACGACGTCACCGGCGGCCGCTACGAGGAGTCGCAGGGCTACCAGGCCGTGGGCTCGGGTTCGCTCTTCGCGAAGTCGGCGCTCAAGAAGCTCTACGACCCCGACGCGGACGTCGACACCGCCATCCGCGCGGTCGTCGAGGCGCTCTACGACGCCGCGGACGACGACTCGGCGACGGGCGGCCCGGACCCGGTCCGGCGCCTTTACCCGGTCGTGGTCACGATCAACGGTGCCGACGGCGCCGTCGAGGTACCGGAGTCGCAGGTCCAGACGATCGCCGACGCGGTCGTCGAAGGCCGCCGGTCCCGCCCCGCAGGCTGAGTCCCCCACCGGTTCGACGTCAGGAGCACCACCCATGACGATGCCGCTGTACGCATCGGCAGAGCAGGTGATGCGCGACCGCTCGGAGTACGCCCGCAAGGGCATCGCCAGGGGTCGCAGCGTCATCGTGCTGAAGTACGCGGACGGCATTCTGTTCGTCGCGGAAAACCCGTCCAGCACGCTGCACAAGGTCTCGGAGATCTACGACCGCATCGGCTTCGCGGCCGTGGGGCGGTACAGCGAGTTCGAGAACCTCCGGCAGGCCGGTATCCGGTTCGCTGATGTGCGCGGGTATCAGAACGACCCCCGGGACGTCACTTCTCGTTCGCTCGCCAACGTTTACGCGACCACGTTGGGCACCTACTTCACCGAGCAGATCAAGCCCTTCGAGGTGGAGATCTGCGTGGCTGAGGTCGGGGACTCGGCGGAGTCGGACACGTTGTACCGGTTGACGTACGACGGGTCCATTGTGGACGAACCGCAGTACATCGTCATGGGTGGCACTGTGGACGCCGCCAACACTGCCCTGAAGGAGTCGTTCTCCGACGGGTTGTCGTTGGCTGATGCTGTGCCGGTTGCCGTGAAGGCGTTGTCGGCTGGGTCGCCGTCCACCGGGAACGGGTCGCCTGAGGTGTTGCCCGCTGCCAAGTTGGAGGTGGCGGTGTTGGAGAGGGCTCGGCCTCGGCGGGCGTTCCGCCGGATTGCCGGGGCGGCGTTGGATTCGTTGATGCCGGCTGGGACCAAGGGTGGTAAGCCGGTGGAGGATGTTTCGTTGCCTGAGGCTGAGGACGAGTCCTGAGTAGGGGTTGAGTGTTGCGGGGCCCTCGGCTTTTGGTCGGGGGCCCTTTGCTTTGTGGTTGTGCGCGTCGGGTTTGTCTTCCCTGGTGCGTTGGCGTTTGCCGGTTTGTGTCCGTGGGGTGGTTGGGGTTGCGGTGTCCCGTTCCTGTTTCGAGCTGGCGGTGGTTGCGTCGCCGTGTTCGGTGCCGGTTTCAGGCTGGGGGCTCTGCCCTTACCCCGCCAATCTGATCAAAGACCGGCCAGCGCCGCACGCGGGTTGATGGCACGCCTGGTGCTTTGGGCGGCTTGCGGTTGCGTAGGGCGTGCGGTTCGGGTGGGTTGGTCCCGTCACGAGCCGTACCAGGAGCGAGTCACACCCGAGGGGAGAGGTCAAGTCGCGAAAAGCGTGCGACTTGACCTCTCCCCTCGGGCGCGACAAGAGCTGTGGCACGACTCGTGACGGGACCAACCCACCGGAACCCCACGCTAAGTGCTGCTCGGCTTCGCCTTCGCGTCGGCTCGCCTTCGGCCTCGGCCCTATTTTCCGTAGAGCTCTAGCAGGGCTGCCAGTTCTGTTGGCTTGCTCAGTTGTGCGCAGTGGCCTGCGGCCAGCTCTACGGGTTCCACGCCCAGGCGGTCTGCCACTACTGGGCGTATGAACTCTGGTGTGAAGAAGCGGTCCTCTGTGCACAGGATGAAGTGGGTTGGGATGTTGGGCATCGTGTCCAGGGGCCACGGCTTTGCCATGGCCGCCTCTGACATGCCTCGTTCCCGTTTTTGGCTCTCCTCGGCCAGGTGTGGTGGGACGTCGTGCCAGAACTGGTCTTCCAGGCCGCTGTCGGTGTAGCCGGTGTTCTCCCACCAGTCGGCCGGTGCCTCGCCTGGTTCGGGGAGCATGGCCGTTACGAAGATCAGGGCTTTGGCGTTGATCTCTGCTGCTACCAGTGGGGCGATGAAGCCTCCGAAGGAGTGGCCCACTACCACCACGTCTGACGTGGACGGGAGGGCGTCGGTCACTGTCGACGCCCAGTCCGTCAGGTCCTTTTGCTCGTCTTCGGTGGGGAGGTCTGGGGCTACGACGGTGTGGCCCTTGGCTTCCAGAGCGTTGGCTACCAGGTGCCACGACCAACCCACGTCGCCTGCGCCGTGCACTATCGCGAAGGTGGTCACGGCTGCAGCCTATTCGCGGCGTTCGACTGGTAGGCGGGATCGGGTGAAGAGGGCTGCGCCGAGCATGGCCACTGCTGGGATCACCAGTAGTGGGACCAGGGTGTTCTGCCAGGGGACGGTCAGCGGGTTTTGGGGTGGTTGGGGCCAGTGGGTGGCGTAGCCGACGTTCAGTGCTGCCAGCAGGGCCAGGGCTGCGCCTATTCCTGCGGCTGTGCCCAGCAGGCCTCCCAGGCCCGCGATCATGCCCGATTGGGACAGGGACAGGAGTTTGCGCAGGGTTGGGGTGGCGCCTACGGCGGCGAGGGTGGTGAGGTCCTTTTGGCTGTCGGCTGCTGCCAGGCCTGTGGCCAGGGCGGCTGCTGCCAGGGTGATCAGGCCTGCTACCAGGCTCAGGATGCTCAGGTAGCGCTGTACTTCTGATTCTGTCGGGCGGGTTACGTTCACGTCGTACTGGCCCGTGCCCAGGGCTGCTGTCAGGGCGTCTTGTTCTGCCTGGGTGGGCATGCGGGTGGTCGGGGCGTAGATCGTGAAGGCTGTGATGTCGAAGCCCAGGGAATTGGCGGTGTCCTCGGTCATCACGGCCAGTGGGGCTGATGTCGGGGGCACCGCGTGGGCTTTGGCCGGGGTTGTGGTGGCTTGGGCGCCGGTGGCGATCAGGGCCTGGCCGTTGGAGATCTGGGTGGGGTCGTTGACGACCACCTTGCCCTCGCGCAGGGCCGCTTCGGCTGGGGCTGTGTCCTGTGGTGCCAGGTGGAAGAGGGATGTGGCGGCTTCCGGGGTGGCGATCACGAGGAAGCCGTTGGGGGTGGTGAAGCTGTTGAAGTAGCGGTGGGAGCGGCCCACGTTGGTGCAGAGGGGGTCTTTCAGGGCCGCTTGTTCTTCTGCGGTGGTGGGGGCTCGGTTCAGGACGTCCTGGGAGTAGGGGCACTCCCTGTCTGCTGGTGGGCGGATGTGGGCCAGGCAGGGGCCGCCGGGGCAGGACAGGAGTTTGAGTTCGTGGACTTCCCTGGTGGGCATGGTGTTGCGGATGGCGGTGGCCACCTCGGTGGGGATCGAGGTGGTGGGGGTGGTGCCCGGGCCGCCTCGTTGGTGGACCGTCACGTCGCCGAGGGTGCCCGCCAGTTGGCCGGCTTCCTGTTCTGCTTGGGAGGTCAGCATGACGCTCACGGTCACGGCGCCGATCACTGCCGTCATGACGGCTGAGATGGCTGGGGCTGCGGCGGTTCTGTTGCGCGAGGCGTCGCGCAGGGCTATGCGCAAGGGGACCGGGAGCCATCGTCCCGCTTTGGCCAGCAGGCCCAGCAGGGCCGGGGTGCAGAGGACCAGGCCCAGTTCGGTGAGGATCAGGGCGATGAGGATGCCGGCGATCTCCATTCGGATCGCGGTGAGGATGCCGGTGGCCACGCCTGCCGCGATGAGGGTCAGGCCCAGGACCAGCCAGCGTCGGCGGGAGCGGGTGATGCCTCTGCGGCCCGCCAGTGCGGTCACCACGTCCTGGCGGGAGGAGATCCAGGCCGGGACCAGGGCTGCCAGCAGGCCGGTGATCACGGCCAGCAGGGCGAGGGCGGCCAGGGCCGTGGGGTAGAAGCGTTGGGCGCCGTAGCGTTCCTCGATGGCCGACTCGATCAGCGGGCGGCTGAGGAGAGCGGTGAGCGTGCCCAGGGCTACGCCGCCGAGGGCGGCCAGGGTGCCGAGGACCACGCCGTCTGCCAGGACTATGCGGCGGACGTGGGACGGGGCGCCGCCCACCGCGGCGACGAGGGCGAGGTCGCGTTTGCGGCGGCGGGCGCCCACGGCGAGGGCTGAGCCTGCCAGGAGGGTCATTTCCAGGACGGCCAAGCCCGCGATGAGGGCCAGGACGTCGGCGCGGAGTTCGTTGGTGCCTTCGAGTTGCGGATAGCGTTCGGAGGGCGGTGGCAGGGTGCGCAGGACTGTGCGGGACAGCGCGACGATGCCCTGTTTGTTGAGCTCCTTGACCTTCGCCCAGTCGAGCGGGGTGCTCACGAGCCAGGCCTGGTCGGCGTCGGGGAACGCGCCGGGCAGGGTGACCATCGTGGTGTTCTCGAGGCCGCCGGGTTCCTCGACCAGGCCCACGACGGTGAAGGTGCGGCCGGTCTCCGTGGTGATCGTGCCGCCCAGCTTCGTGCCGGTGCGGTCCATCGCCTTGCGGGACAACGCGACTTCGGTGGGGTTCGTGGCGGGGCGGCCCTCCAGCACGGTGACCGTGCCGGTGGTGAGCGGGTTGGTCAGGTCGAGCAGGCGGGCCTCGAAGCGGCCAGCGCCCGCAGTGGTGCGGACGGTGACGTCGGCGCGCTGGACTGGGAGGAGCTGGGAGCCTGGCAGCAGGGCCTTCAGGCGTTCTTCTGACGGTGGCGGGCCCGTTTCCTTGCCCGCGGGGATGCCCAGGAGCTGGTTGGGCTGCTGGATGACCGGGGCGCCCGTGGGCCACCTGACCAGTGCTTCGGCGGCGCCCATGTGGCGGGAGGCGTCCTCGTCGGGGGTCAGTTCGGTCGAGTCGTAGACGATGGCCGCGAACGACAACGCGGCCACCGGGATCAGGATCAGGGCCACGACGAGCGCCGAGCGACCGCGGGATTTGAGGGCCTCGCGCCAGGCGATGCGCAGTGCTGCGCGCCAGCCGTTCACGGCGTGCTCAGCAGTTGTTCTGGGTGGTCGCGCTCCGACACGTCGACCACGACGCCGTCGCGCAGGAAGACCACGCGGTCCGCCCAGGCGGCGTGCCGGGCGTCGTGCGTCACGAGGACGGCGGCGGCTCCGGCGTCCACTTTGGAGCGGAGCAGGCGCAGCACCGTCTCGCCGGTGCGGGAGTCGAGGGCGCCGGTCGGTTCGTCGGCGAGGACGAGGCGGCGCTCGCCGATCAGGGCACGGGCGATGGCGACGCGTTGCTGCTGGCCGCCGGACATCTCGTCGGGAAAGCGGTCCGCGTAGCCGTCGAGGTCCACTTCGGACAGTGCCTGCTCGGCCTGCTTGCGGGACCCGCGCACGCCGTCGAGGTCGAGGGGGAGCGCGACGTTCTCCGCGGCGGTGAGGCTCGCGATCAGGTTGAGGTTCTGGAAGACGTAACCGATCCGCTTGCGGCGCCACGCGGCGAGCTGCTTGCGGGACAACGACTGCAGGCTCGTGCCGTCGACGAGGACCTGGCCGCTGGTCGGGCTGTCGAGGCCGCCGGCGAGGTTCAGCAACGTCGACTTGCCGGAGCCGGACGGGCCCATCACGGCGACGAGCTCGCCGGGTTCGACGGTGAGCGAGACGTCGTCGAGGGCGTTGACCGCCGTCTCGCCGGTGCCGTGGACGCGGTGCACGCCGCGCAGTTCGAGGACGGTCATCGCGGCACCTCGACGTCCGCCGTCTGGGGAAGGGCCTGCGGCTCGTAGCGCAGCAGGCTCGCCTCGCAGTGGTCGAGCCAGCGCAGCTCCGCCTCGGCCTGGAAGATCATCGCGTCGAGCACGAGCAGCCACGGCAGGTCGCCGGGCTGGGTCTTGAGCCGCGTGTACTCCTGCAGCGTGCGCATCGTGGCCGTGCGCTGGGTCATCACGACCTTGGCGACGTCGACGCCGGGAGTGGTGATCGCGAGGGCGAGCTTGATCGCCACCTCGTCGCGCGGCCGGTCGCCGCGCTGGACGGGCGTGGCGAACCACTTCTTGAGCTCGTCGCGGCCGTGGCCGGTGATCTCGTAGGGGCGCTGGCCGTCGTTCTCGGGCAGCGCGGCGACCAGGTCGTCCCGCTCCAGGCGTGACAACGTCGTGTAGACCTGTCCGATGTTCAACGGCCACGTGCCGCCGGTGGCCGAGTCGAACGCCGCCCGCAGCTGGTAGCCGTACATGGGTCCGCGCTCGAGCAACGCGAGCAGACCGTGTTTGACCGACATGCCTACCGAGTATGCATACTGAGTATGTTCCTGGCAAACGGTGACGGCCGAACCTGCGTGCGAGCTGGCCTGACATCAGGAACCCTTGACGGCGGAGGCTGCGGAAGCGGGGTGGGGGATCGTGAGCGGCGCCGTGCGGGGGAGAACCGGGAGACTGAGCTTGCTGGGGACTTCTGGCAGACCTGAGGTGCCCGCTGTGCTCGCCTCGCAGGCGGAGGTCCGCGACTACGAGGCCACCGACGAGGCGTCGTGGCTGCGGTGCCGGGTTCTCGGATTGCTGCGGACCACTCACTACGACGACGTCTGGCCGGTCAAACGTCGTGCCGACCTGGAGCTCGTCGCGGTCGACGGCGACGTGGTGGGAGTGCTGGACATCTCGGTGCCCGGCGCGGAGGCGACCATCGACACCGTGGTGGTGCATCCGGACTGCCGGCGGCGGGGGATCGCGACGGCGTTGCTCGCGGAAGCCGTGCGGCGGCTGGAGCGGTGCGGGGTGCGCTCGCTCGACGCGTGCGTTCGAGAGGAAGCGCTGGGGTGGTTCGCGCGCAACGGTTTTGTGGAGCAGGACAGCTACGTGCAGGTGCACGCGTCAGCCGCCGAGGTGGGCACGGTGCTGAGCGCCAAGTACGGGCTGGAGCCCGTCGGGGCGGTGCTGCGCGCCAGGATCGAGCGAGAAACCGAGATGCGCCAACGGTTCGAGCGCGTGCACGTGTGCCGGCGGGTGGTGCGCGAGCTCAGACCTTGATGCCGGTGAGCCGCGGGATGGTCGCGGTGCGGCCGGCCAGCAGCATGACCAGCGCCTCGATCGGGCCGCTGACCTCGGTGCCCTCGCCGGCGGACCAGTCGGCGTCGGTGGCGACGAGCCGGTGCCCGGC
This sequence comes from Lentzea aerocolonigenes, assembly GCF_000974445.1. Classification (GTDB taxonomy): domain Bacteria; phylum Actinomycetota; class Actinomycetes; order Mycobacteriales; family Pseudonocardiaceae; genus Lentzea; species Lentzea aerocolonigenes. Next base: position 22,066 of record NZ_BBOJ01000028.1, on the reverse strand, counting down.
GAGCCTGCGCCGCGCGTGGAACGGGAACCCCATCCGCCACAGGTCCTCCGCCGCGACGACGGCGGCGTCGATCGGCATGTGACGCTCGATGCCGAGCGGCAGGGTGATGTCCTGCGTGTGGACCATGATGTCCATCAGGGCGTTCTTGAGGGTCTGACCGGGCGCGAGCCGGTGGTGCTCGACCGCGCCGCGCACGTTCGCGACGATCTCCGCCGTCGGTCTGCGCGCCTCGGCACGGGCGGTCTGGTCGACCATGCGGTTGAAGCTGCCGCGAGCCCGGACGAAGGCCTTGAACGCCGTGCCCACGCCGACGCGGTCCGCAAAAGAGAGGTGCGCGGCGACCTCGCGCACGGTCCACCCCTCGCACAGCGACGGGTAGGTCCACTCGACGTCGGTGAGCCCGGCGAGCAGGTCCGCGGTCGCCGCGCGTTCGGAGTCGATCGTCTGCCACATCGCGGTCTCGTCCATCGTCACCATCCCCTTGATTTAGTTCGAGAGGCTGACTACTTTAATCAGAGTCTCTGACTAAAAACAAGAGGAGTCCTGGGTGAACATCGGGCTGCTGCTCTACATCCCGTACCGGGAGCTGGAGAACCGGATCATGTCGGTGATCACCGAGGCCGGATACGACGTGACCCTCGCTCAGGCCCGTCTCCTGCAACGGATCGGGCCGGACGGCACGCGGCTGACCGAGCTCGCCGAAGCGGCCCAGGTGACCAAGCAGACCGCCGGGTTCCTGGTCGACCAGCTGGAGAAGGCCGGGTACGTGGAACGGCTGCCGGATCCGACGGACGGCAGGGCGCGCCTGGTGTGCGTCACCGAGAAGGCCAAGGGTGCCGCGCCCGTCGCCGAGGCGGAGATCGCGAGAATCGAGGCGGAATGGGAACGACACATCGGCAAGCGCCGCATGGCCCAGCTGCGCGAGGCGCTGGAGAAGCTGGGCGAGATCACCGACCCGTACCGCTGACCCGCGTGGTCCCGATCGCGTTCCGGCCGATCGCCGTGACCACGGCCGCGCTCTACCGGGTCGTGACGCCTGGAGAGTCGGTCTTCGTGAAGGTCCTGCGCAAACCCCGGATTCCCGCCGACCTGGCGGAGGTGGTCGGGGAGTTCCCGTGGCGCGACGAGGCGGACTTCCTGTTGTCGGACTTCGAGCTGCCGCCCGGGATGCGCCGGCCGCGGGTCGTGCGGGTGGACGACTTGGGCGACCGGATCGCGTTGTGGCTGGAGGACGTCGCGGTCGCGGACGTGTCGTGGGACCTGCCCCGGTTCCGGCGGGCCGCGCTGGCACTCGGCCGGTGGGCGGGACGCAGGTTCGGCGGCCCGCCGGGCAGGGCGCTGCGGGTGCTGTACGAGGGAAGGCTGGTGCGGGACGCGTTCCTGCGGCCGGACTGCTCGCCGTTGGCCACGCGAATGCCGGAACTGCTGGCACGGCTGGAGGCCTTGCCGCAGGCGAACGGGCACAACGACGCGTGCCCGCAGAACCTGCTCGTGCCCGCGGACGAGCCCGAGTCGTTCGTGGTGATCGACGTGGCCTGGCAGTGCCCGAACCCGGTCGGCGCGGACCTCGGTCAGCTGCTCGTGGGACTCGCGCAGGCCGGGCGGATGGCGGTCGCGGACCTGCCGCCTGTGCGGGAGGCGATCATCGAGGCCTATCTGGAGGGGCTGCGGCTGGAACACCGCGTGGTGTCGCGGGAAGAGGTCGTGCTGGGCTGCGACGGGACACTGGCCGTGCGCAGCGCGTTCCACTCGGCACCCGAACTGGCCGAGTACCTCGTGGAACGCGCGATGGCCCTCTAGGAAGCCAGCAGCTCCGACACCCGCGTGCGCACCTCGGGCGAGTCGAGACCGCGCACCATCACCGTGGTGCGACGGCGAAGTACATCGTCCACTTCGGACGCCCACTCGGTGCGGCGGGCGTGCTCGACCTGCGCCCAGATGTCCGGGCCGTCCGGGTGGACGCGCTCCAGCAGGGCCGGGTTCTCCAGGCCCAGCGCGACTACCTCGTGCGACGTCGTGCCGTAGTGCGTGGCGAGGTGGCGCACCACGTCGTCGGGCAGCGCGTCCCAGGCGGTGTGCAGCACGTCGCCGACGGTGGTGGGCTGGGCGGAACCGGGCAGCGCCACGCCGTCCAGCGGGCCGTCGAACGTGCGGCCGAGCTCGGAGTTGACCCGCTCCAGCACGGTGGCGCCGATCTTGCGGAACGTCGTCCACTTGCCGCCGGCCACGCTGATCATGCCGCCGGAGCCCGCGGTGATCACCGTCTCGCGCTTGGCGTGCGAGGTGTCGCCGGGGCCTCCGGGGAGCACCCTCAGGCCCGCGAACGTGTACGCGATGCGCGAACGGTCCAGGCCGGACACCGCGACGCCCGCCTCGCCCAGGATCTGGTCGACGTCGGCGTCGGTGCAGGCGACCTTGGCCGGGTCGTCGTCGTACGCCTCGTCGGTGGTGCCGAGGAGGAGGTGGCCCTCCCACGGGATCGCGAACGACACGCGCACGTCGTCGACCGGGATCGTCAGCGCGGCCTTCCACTCCGACGACGTCCGCAGCACCAGGTGCGAGCCCTTGGACAGGCGGATCGACGGCGCGGCGGCGGGGTCCTCCATGCGCCGCAACACGTCCAGCCACGGGCCGGTCGCGTTCACGACGACGCGCGCGTCCACGCCGAACTCGCCCTGCTCGTCGCGCAGGTCGACGCCCGTCACCTTCTCACCGGTCTTGCGCAGGCCCACGACCGAGATGTGGTTGAGCAGCACGGCACCGGCCTCGGCGGCGGCGCGCGCGGCGGTGATCGCCACGCGGCTGTCGTTCATCTGGTGGTCGTAGTACATCGCGGCACCGCGCAAACCGTCGGCGCGCAGGTCAGGCACCCATTCAACAGCCCTGCGCGCCGACAGCACCTTCCCCATGCCGTCGCCGAAGCCCGACAGCGCGGAGTACAGCGTCACGCCCGCACCCAGCACGAAACGGCTGTGCGGGCCTCCCTTGTAGACGGGGACGAGGAACGGCAGCGGGCGCACCAGGTGCGGGGCCAGGCGGTCGCCCAGGGCGCGGCGCTCCTTGTGGTTCTCGTGCACCATCGGCACGGCCGACGGGCCCATCGCGAGGTAGCGCAGGCCGCCGTGCACGAGCTTCGACGACGCGGACGAGGTGGCGCCCGCGAAGTCACCGCTCTCGACCAGGGCGACCCGCAGGCCGGAGCGGGCCGCGGCCCACGTGGTCGCGATGCCCAGGATGCCGCCGCCGATCACGACGACGTCGAACTTGCCGTGCTGGAGCTCTTCGCGAGCCCGTTCCCGCTGTGTCAGGTCAGTCATCGTCCTCGTCCATCCACCCGACGGTCCGCTCGACCGCCTTCTTCCACTTCCGGTAGCCCTTGTCGCGGGCGGCCGGTTCCATCGACGGCTCCCACTCGGCCGCCTTGTGCCAGTTCGCCTTCAACGCGTCCGTGTCCGGCCAGTAGCCCACCGCGAGCCCGGCCGCGTACGCCGCGCCGAGGCACGTCGTCTCGGCCACGATCGGGCGCACCACCGGCACGTCGAGCACGTCCGCCAGGAACTGCATGAGCAGGTTGTTGGCGGTCATCCCGCCGTCGACCCGCAACGTCGTGAGGTCAACACCGCTGTCGGCGTTCATGGCGTCCACGACCTCTTTGGTCTGCCACGCCGATGCCTCCAGCACGGCCCGTGCGAGGTGTCCGCGCGAGATGTAGCCCGTCAGGCCGGCGATCACGCCGCGCGCGTCACTGCGCCAGTGCGGTGCGAAGAGTCCGGAGAACGCGGGCACGAAGTACGCGCCGCCGTTGTCGTCGACCGTGCGGGCCAGCGTCTCGATCTCCGCGGCCGACGAGATCAGCCCGACCTTGTCGCGGAACCACTGCACCAGCGCGCCGGTCACCGCGATCGCGCCCTCCAGCGCGTACGCGGCCGGCTCGTCGCCGATCTTGTAACCGACGGTGGTCAGCAGGCCGTTCTGCGAGTGCACCGGCTTGTCACCGGTGTTGATCAGCAGGAACGCGCCCGTGCCGTACGTGCACTTGCCCTCGCCGGGCGCGAAGCAGGTCTGGCCGAACAGCGCCGCCTGCTGGTCGCCGAGCGCCGACGCGACCGGCACACCCTCGTGGGTGCCGTAGACCTCGGAGGAGGACCGGATCTCGGGGAGCATCTCGCGCGGGACGTCCATCGCGGCCACCAGCTCCGGGTCCCAGTCCAGGGTCTCCAGGTTCATCAGCATGGTGCGCGACGCGTTGGTCACGTCGGTGACGTGGCGGCCGGTCAGGTTCCAGATCAGCCAGGTGTCCATGGTGCCGAACAGGACCTCGCCGCGTTCGGCCCGTGCGCGCAGGCCCTCGACGTTGTCGAGCAGCCACCGCAGCTTCGGACCGGAGAAGTACGTCGCGAGCGGCAGGCCGGAGCGCTCGCGGAACCTGTCCTGGTCGCCGAGCTGCTTGATCAACGCGTCCGTGCGCGTGTCCTGCCAGACGATCGCGTTGTGGACGGGCTCGCCGGTCGCCTTGTCCCACACGACCGTCGTTTCGCGCTGGTTGGTGATCCCGAACGCGGCGATGTCGGCGTAGGTCAGCGAGGCCTGCTGGAGGGCGTCGCGCACGACGGCCTGCACGTTCGTCCAGATCTCGGTCGCGTCGTGCTCCACCAGGCCGGGCTTGGGGAAGATCTGCCGGTGCTCGCGCTGAGCGACCGACACGATCCCGCCGGACCGGTCGAACACGATGCACCGGGACGACGTCGTGCCCTGGTCGATCGCCGCGATGTAGCCCACGTGCACACTCCTCTGTGTGAACCATTCGACAATGTCGAACGGTCTCACACTACTACCAGGAGAGGCCACCCAGCTCCCTGGAGACACTGCGAGCTGCCTCACGTACGTACGAGACGAGCTCGAGGCGCGGCGGCTGGTCGGGGGAGTCGCACAGCCGCTCGACGGGCCCGGAGATCCCGATCGCGCCGACGACCACACCGCGCCTGTCGCGGATCGGCGCGGCGACCGACGCCTCGCCCTCGACGAGTTCGTGCAGGTCGTAGGCCCAGTCGCGGTCGCGGACCTCGTTCATGGCGACGGCCAGCTCGTCGGGGTTGAGCGTGTGCCGGGTGAACCGCTGAAGATCGCCGTCGGGCCACTCGCCGAACGCCACCAGCGCCTTGCCCAGTGCGGTCGCGTGCCACGGCAGCAGCGCGCCGGTGTCGAGCGTCTGCCGGCTGTTGTCCGGCCGGAACACGTGATGCACGACGAGCACGTGTTTGCCGTGCATCACGCCGATGCGCACCGCCTCGCGCGCACGCATCGCCAGCGTGTCCGACCAGTTCAACGCCTTCGCGCGCAGCTCGTTGCCGTCGAGGTAGGAGGTGCCGATCTGGAACAGGGCGGCGCCGAGGCGGTACTTGCCGCCCTCCACCTCCTGCTCGACGAACCCGACCTCCTGCAACGTCCGCAGGATGCCGTGCGCCGTCGGTTTCGCGAGGTCGAGGGCGCGGGCGATCTCGCCGACGCTCAGCTGGTGCGCGCCGCCGTGGGCGAGCAGCTTGAGGACCTCCGCCGCGCGCTGGATGGACTGAATGGGTCCGGGCACAGCACGCACTCTAGCTGCGAACGTTCGACAATGTCGAACACTGAAGTTCACGCGGGGACCCTACGTACTCTTCTGAAGGACGCGGGGGCCCCGCGTGAACTCAAGGGCGGTAGATGCCTAGGGCGGCGGCTCGGGAGCGGAAGAGGAACTGCGTGTCTCTCTCGCGCACCTCTCCGTCCGTTGCGATGGACACGGGCGCACCGTGCACCTTCACGTTCAACGACCCGACCTCAAGGTGTGTGTACGTCCGTGAGTGCTCCAACGCCCCGAGCAGGGCGCCCAGGAAGAACCTGGTCCGTGAGAACCGGCGATCCGCACGGACGTACCGGACGTCGAGCAGTCCATCGTTCAGACGCGGACGCATCGTCGGTGCGAACCCCTTGGGTCGATACGGCCCGTTGCCCACGAACAACAACCACACGAGGTGCTTGTCGCCGTCGATGGTCATCTCCAACGGACGCGCGCGCTGCAACACCCGGCCCAGCGCTATCGCCGCCGCCGGCCACTTGCCCCAGCGCTTCTGCAGCTTCTCGCGGATCCGCACCATGTCGGGGTAGCCGCCCAGCGACGCCGTGTTCACGAACCACTGGCCGTTGACCTGCGCGAGGTCCACCCGCACGCCCACGCCGTCCGCCACCGCCTGAGCCGTGTCGTGCAGGCCGGTGATGCCGACGTCGCGCGCGAAGTGGTTCAACGTGCCGGACGGGATGAGCACGAGCGGCAGATCTCGTTCGGCCGCGATGGCGGCCACGGCGGCCACCGTCCCGTCGCCACCGGCCACACCCAGCGCTTTCGCGTCCGGCAGCGAGTCCAGCTCGTCGATCGTCACGACCTGGGCCTTCGGCCACTCCTCGGTGATCTGCGGCGTCGGGTCCGGCCCGATTCCCGAGTGCGGGTTCACCACCACGACCAGCCCGTCGCCCTCCTGCAACGACGTCAGGTCGGCGTGCTCGTAGGCCGACGCGGGCTCGTTCAACCCGAGCGGCCACCACCGGCGCGTCAGCATCGCGGCCCCGACGCCGACCGCCGCGCCGGCCGCGACGTCAGTCGGCCAATGCACGCCTGTGTGGACGCGTGAATAAGCCACGGCGGCCGCGATCGGTGCCACCACCGCGCCTGCTTTGGGGGATTCCATGGCGACCGCCGTGGCGAAAGCGGCGGCGGACGCGGAGTGCCCCGACGGGAATGACGACGAGGTCGGCCGTTTGGACAGGCGACGTTCCACCGCGATCAGATCCGCGGCTGGCCTGCGTCGCGGAAAAAGTGACTTCCCGACGAGGTTCGCGCTGGCAGAGGCCCCGGCAATGGCCGCGACACCCCGTAGCGCGCCGCGCCGGAACGATCCCTTCCCCGTTGCCAGAATTGCCGCCACGACGAACCACAGCAGACTGTGGTTGGCGGCTTTGGAAAGCCTCTTCAAACCCCTGTCGAGCCTGCTCGGAGGCAGTCCGGCAGAGGAGCTCATGAGCTTCTTGTCGAGAGCGCTGACCCGTTTCCACACCCCACCGACACTAAACCGCAACCGGCGTGCCGCCCGAACGGATCACCCGCGTGCGGCCGGAAGTCGCCTACTGTTGAGGGATGCAGCGGCGGATCTTCGGCATTGAGACAGAGTTCGGGGTGACCTGCACCTTCCACGGGCAGCGGCGTCTCTCCCCGGACGAGGTCGCGCGGTACTTGTTCCGTCGGGTCGTGTCGTGGGGGCGTTCCTCGAACGTCTTCCTGCGCAACGGTTCTCGGCTCTACCTCGACGTCGGCTCACACCCGGAGTACGCCACGGCCGAGTGCGACGACCTGGCCCAGCTGGTCACGCACGACAAGGCGGGTGAGCGGATCCTCGAGGACCTGCTCGTCGACGCCGAGCGCAGACTGGCCGACGAGGGCATCGGCGGCGACATCTTCCTGTTCAAGAACAACACCGACTCTGCGGGCAACTCCTACGGCTGCCACGAGAACTACCTGGTCGCACGGGCCGGCGAGTTCTCCCGCATCGCGGACGTGCTGCTGCCGTTCCTGGTCACCCGCCAGCTGATCTGCGGCGCCGGCAAGGTCCTGCAGACCCCGCGCGGCGCCGTGTACTGCCTCTCGCAGCGCGCCGAGCACATCTGGGAGGGTGTGTCGTCCGCGACCACGCGTTCCCGCCCGATCATCAACACCCGCGACGAGCCGCACGCCGACGCCGAGCGCTACCGGCGCCTGCACGTCATCGTCGGCGACTCGAACATGTCCGAGGTGACGACGCTGCTCAAGGTCGGCAGCGCGAACCTCGTGCTCGAGATGATCGAGCAGGGCGTCCAGTTCCGCGACTTCTCCCTGGACAACCCCATCCGAGCCATCCGCGAGATCTCCCACGACCTGACCGGCCGCCGCACGGTGCGCCTGGCGGGCGGCAAGGAGGCCTCCGCGCTCGACATCCAGCGCGAGTACTACGAGAAGGCCGTCGAGCACACGGCCAAGCGCTCGCCGGACCCGATGGCGCAGCGCGTGATCGAGCTGTGGGGCCGCACGCTGGACGCCGTCGAGTCGCAGGACCTCACGAAGATCGACCGCGAGATCGACTGGGCCATCAAGAACCGCCTGATGGAGCGGTACATGGCCAAGCACAACATGGACCTGTCGAACCCGCGCATCGCCCAGCTCGACCTCGCCTACCACGACATCCGGCGCGGCCGCGGCGTGTTCGACCTGCTGCAGCGCAAGGGCCAGGTCGAGCGCGTGACCGACGACGGCGAGATCGAGGCCGCGAAGGACACGCCGCCGCAGACCACGCGGGCGAAGCTGCGCGGTGACTTCATCGCGGCGGCCCAGGCCGCCGGACGTGACTTCACCGTCGACTGGGTGCACCTGAAGCTGAACGACCAGGCGCAGCGCACCGTGCTGTGCAAGGACCCGTTCCGCGCGGTGGACGAGCGGGTGGAGCGGCTCATCTCGTCGCTCTGACCAGGCTGTTGACGAAGCGGCGGGTCCCGTCTGGGGCCCGCCGCTTCGTCATTCGCCGACGGTGATGCCGAGCCGGGTGAGCCGCCCGAGCACCTCACCGGGCAGCAGCTTCGTGGCGGACACCGCACGCATGACGTCGGCACGCGGGAAGTCCGCGGCCAGATCGCGGTACGGAGCATCGCCGTCCAGGTTCTGGCTCAGCAAAACCATGTCGGTCCGATCGACTGACAACGGCCGGCGCGGCCGCACGACGGGAACGCCCAGAGCCGACAGCCGCCTGGCCACCTCGTGAGGTGTCATCCCGGTGTTCCCGGCGGTGACCAGCAGGTGCAGCGCGTCGGCCGGCGCCGCCAGTCCGATCCAACGGGCCTCGCCCGACCTGTAGCTCCGCCGCACCCAGGCGAGCAGCTTGCTGTCGTACCGCTCGACCTTCTCCGGCAGCGGAGCGTCCTCGGGGCGCAGTCCGAGCTCGCTCAGTCTCGCGGCGACCTCCGCGGGCGGTCTGGCCAGCCTGGCAGCTGCGGCGAGCACGTGACCCAGCGGCACGACCAGGTGCTCGTCGGTCAGCCACGGCGGTTTTCCGTCCAGGTCGAGGCTTAGCAGCAGCAGGTCCTCCAACCGCACGTCGATGTCCAGCAGGTGGTCGGGCGGGGTGCCGAAGCCGAACTCGGCGAACCTGCGGGCAATCGAGAGCGGACTGCGCGTCATCTTGGTGGCGGCGATCAGGATGTGAGGAAGGCTCAGAAACTGGCCTGTGTGCAGCCATTCGGGCTCCTGGGCGTAGTAATGGTCTTCCGCACCGATCGAAGCGCTGAGCAGCTGCCTGTCTGTGCTGTCCACGTCGTCCGGGAGACAGTCGTGCGAGGGCGTGGTGAAGCCGAACTCGGCCAGCCTTCGCGCGATTGCCATCGGTGGCTGGTCCAGGTCCAGCGCCATGCTCACCACTTGTCCGGTGGTGACGACCGTGTCGGTGTACAGGTCACGCACGGTGTCGGCCGACTGGTGGCGTCTCCGGGCGATCTTTCTGTCGAGCGGTGTGAGCTGCTCGGGAACCGTCCCCGAGACTTGGAACCCCGCTGCCGCGAGCCGCGCGGCGACGTGTGCCGGTGGGTTGTTCGTCGCAAGAGCGACGCGAACGACGTGCAGTGCCGGGACGGGGTTCTGGACGTACGACGTCCATTCGCCCTGCTTCAGGGTGAAGGTCCGCGCGTCATCGGGCTCAACGCGCGCTGGCAAGCTCCCAGGGTCAGGCGTGGCGTAACCGAGCTCGGCCAGCCTCGCCGCGATCTCGGCAGGTGTCCGGTGGTCATCGGCCGCCACGACCATGACGTGCGCGACCGGGACCATCTCATCGACCGGGAGGGGCGCGGGTGCCGCCCGAGTCTTCAGCAGGAGCTGGTCGCTGACGTCGACTTCGGCGGGCAGCCTGCCGATCCTTGAGGTGTCAAACCCGAGTTCGATTAGCCTTGCGACGACGGCGGAGGGGGTCATACCTGTCATGACCGCGGCCAACAGCACGTGAGCGTGCGGCACAGGCTCGTCCCACGGGAGGTAGCGCCCGGACGCTTCGTTCTGGTCGGCCAGCAGGACCCGGTCGGACTCGATGATCTCAGCGGGCACCGACCGCGGATCGGGGACTGGAAGTCCGAGCTCGGCGAGTCGCGCCACGACCTCAGCGGGTGAACGGTGCGCCCGCACGGCCACCTCCAGCACATAGCCCGGGAATCCCGTGCTCTCGCTGTGTTCGAGCAGGATCTCGTCTGACGGACGAGCCGGCACGACTGCTGGGGACATCGGTCCTGCTCCGGCGCGAAGCCACGCCGCCAGTCGCCACCTGCTGACTGCGGCGCTCCACTCGACAGCCTCGAGTTCATCGTCCTGCGCCAGAGCATCGGCGTCGGGTGGATAGCAGCCCACGATCTCTATGGGCCCTTCCACGCTGCCGACTCGCCAGGGGCGGTGCCGGGCCTCGATCGCGCGCTCGCAGATCTCGTCGGCGAGTCGCGGCATCGTCTCGGCGAGGTCCGAGAGCCAGGCGTGGGACAGCGGGGTGTCCGGTGAGTTGATCAGTGTCGGCACGGCGGACCACATGAGTTCGTCGACCCGCCCGTTGTCGAAGTCGATGATCTCGTTGCGGTCCACGGTGAGCCGCGGCTGGTCACTGCCGGACAGATTGACGATGGCACCGAACGTGGTGATGCCCGCCCAGATCCCGTCCGCGAGGATCGCTCCCTCGGTGTCGCACCACCACACTCTGCCCCCGCTCGCGGGAGCGAGCTTTTTCGCGGAGCGGAGGGCGCCGTCGCGGAACGCGTCTTCCGCACCCACCGGTGCGGTGTCGGACAGCCGCCGGGGTTCCCAGGTTTGCTGGCCGCTTTCGTCGTCCGACGTCACCGTGAAGTCGCTCACCCACAGGATCCGGCGGAGCAGCTCGGTGCAGCGCACCGGGTTCTCCGTCGGCCGCAGCCGCAGGCGCACGACGGTGCCCGCGTCCTCGCCCGGCCCCAGGTCGCGCACGCGGAACAGCGCGTCCGGGCCCGCGATGTGCACCTCCAGCCGCTGCCCCGGACGGCCGGAGCGGCTCAGGCGGCACGTCGTCACCGTGATCTCGTCGGCGAGCATGAAGTAACTCAGCACCCCGATGCCGAACCGGCTGTTGGGGAACGACTCGATGCCCACCGAGGCCCAGTCGGCCTGTTCCTCGACGTACTCCGGCATGTCGGTGAACCGCACGCCGGCGTGGGCGAACACGTCGACGAGCTCGCGGTCGCCCATGCCGATGCCGTTGTCGGAGCACTCGAGGAACGGTCGGCCCTGCTCGTCGACGCCCTGCCGGAAGCTGATCGTGCCCTGCCAGGGCGGCAACGCGGTGCCCATCGCGGTCAGGTAGGAGGTCCTGGCCTGGCGGTAGCGGCAGGCGTCCAGCGCGTTCTGGTAGAGCTCGCGGATCGCGAGGTCCGGTGTGCCGTAGAGCTGTTCGCCCATGAGCAACGCCTGGATCTGGTCGTCCGCCAGGCGGAACCGGTGGCCCTCGGAGGTGGTCGGGCTCGTGCCGTCGGCCGAGGCGTGGACGGGCATGTCCCTCAGCGGTGCGAGCGTGGGGGAGTCCTCGGCCGCGCGCACGATCTCCGTGAGGACGGCGTCGACCGCCGCGGCCCGGTCGTGCAGGGCGAGCGCGGTCGCGGGGTGCTGGCACGTGGCGGTGAGCACCCGCGTGCGGTTGCCGTCCCACGTCGCCTCGCGGATGGACGTCAGCACCTCGCCGGGCGTGATGCCGTCGTCGATGCCGAGGTGGTCGGCGATCACGCGCGGCAGCACGGTGGGGTCGACGGCCGTGCGGTGGGCGACGACGAGCAGGTAGCCCAGCAGCTGCTCGCGCAGGTCCTGTTCCAGCTCGGTGCCGCCGAGGAGGCGGACCGTCGGCCTCAGCCTCGCCGGACGGTCGACGCGGCGCAGGTACGCGGGGTCGAGCTGGACGGCGCGCATCAGTTCCGTCAGCCGCGGCGCGGTGAGCACGGCGTTCAACGGCGGCGGGATCGAGGCCGGCAAGAGCGAGGTGATGTTCTCCTGGCCGTAGCACTCGGGTTGCCGGACGAGCCACTGGTGGAAGAGCCACCACCCGATGCCGGTGGCGGCGGGGTCGCCCGAGGAGAGCGCGCGCACGCCCCGGCGGTGCAGGGCGCCGAACCCGGCCGCGAACGCGCTGAACTTCGGCAGCTCGGCACTGGAGGCGAAGGCCGCGACCGCGGGATCGGTGCCCCGCAGCACGGTCTCCGCCTGCTTCGCCCAGAACGCCTGGTGCAGGTAGGGGAACGTGACGAGCAGGGCGGTCTCGGCGTCGGACAGGCGCAACTCGTCCGTCCGCAGCACGCTGAGGGTCAGCCAGCGCAGTCGCAGCGTGAACCGGTCCGCGAACCCCTCGTCGAGCCAGGGATCACCCGCCGAGGCCGCGCGGTGGCCCGTCCACGACGCGGCCAGCTCCGACACCACCGCCGCGCAGGCGTTGCGCATCGTGTTCGACGGCCCGAGGTGCTCGCGTGCCGCCGTCGTCCACGGGTGCGGTGTGGTGACCTCCGCGAGTGACCGTCGCGGGGCCGTCGCCCCGATCACCAGACGCGGGTCGTTCTCCTGCATGCCGGAGATCTTCGGCCGCGACCGAACGGAAGTACCGCAACGACGCAGCAGATCACCCGTTCAGCCCTCTCGGTCCGATCGGGGCTAGGAAGCGATCACCGCGTTCGACCAGAGTGGCGGCATGAGGATCATCGCGGCGGCACTCGCCGCTTTCCTGGTTCTCCCCGGAGTCGCCTCGGCCGACTCCTACTGGGAGCTGAAACCGACCGGCACGGACGCACGCCTGCGCGGCCTGTCCGCGGTCAACGGCCAGGTCGCCTGGGTCAGCGGCTCGAAAGGCACGGTCCTGCGCACGACCAACGGCGGCCGGTCGTGGGAGTCCGTGGCACCGCCGGACACCGCGACGCTGGACTTCCGCGACATCCAGGCGTTCGACGCGCGCAACGCCGTCGCGCTGTCCATCGGCGAGGGGGAGGCATCACGGATCTACCGCACGTCCGACGGCGGCAAGACCTGGCAGGAGTCGTTCCGCAACAACGACCCGAAGGCGTTCTACGACTGTGTGGCGTTCTTCGACCGGTTTCGCGGGCTCGCGCTGAGTGACCCCGTTGACGGCAAGTTCCGCGTGTTGCGCACGTGGGACGGTGGGCGGTCGTGGCACGTCAACGACACGAAGGGCATGCCGGACGCGTTGCCGGGCGAGTTCGCGTTCGCGGCGTCCGGGCAGTGCGTGACGACGAGCGGCAACCACGCGTGGATCGCGACCGGCGGCGGCGCGAAGGCACGGGTGCTGGAGTCGCGTGACGGTGGCAGGTCGTGGAAGGCCTCCGACGTGCCGTTGCCCAGTGGCGCGGCGGCCGGGGTGTTCGCGGTCGCGTTCAAGACGCCGTGGCGGGGCGTCGCGATCGGCGGCGACTACCTGAAGCCGACCGACCCGACGCCGGCGTTCGCGACCTACGACCCGCGCGGCTGGAAGGCAGGCGGGCAGGCCCCGGTCGGGTACCGCTCCGGCATCGCCTACCGCGGCAACGGGCTGGTGGCGGTCGGGCCGTCGGGCACGGACGTCAGCAAGGACGGCGAGCACTGGAAGGTCGCGGACACGGGCAGCTTCGACACCGTCGACTGCGCCGGGTTCAACTGCTGGGCCGCCGGCGAGAAGGGACGGGTCGGTCGCACCTGATGCGGTTGCACCCCGTGAGCTTCGTCGTGGCAGGCACGACCGTGCTCCCGCACGATCCACACTCTGAGATCGTCGTCGCCCCGGCCGTTTCCTCGTAGCCCCCGCCGGGTAGATGACGAAGGTGTTCGAGGGATTCACCTTGCGCCGCATCGATGTCGGCGAGGCCGTGCTGCGAGTGAGGATCGGTGGGGCAGGGCCACCGGTCCTCCTCCTGCACGGCCACCCTCGAACCCACACGACGTGGCACCGCGTCGCGCCGTTGCTCGCCGAGGACCACACGGTCGTGTGCCCGGACTTGCGCGGCTACGGCGAGTCCAGCAAACCCGGCGACTACTCGAAACGCGCCATGGCACGCGACTTCGTCAACCTGATGAGCGCGCTCGGCCACGAGCGGTTCGCGGTCGCCGGGCACGACCGGGGTGCGGCCGCGGCGATCCGGCTCGCGCTCGACCACCCGGCCCGCGTCACCGCGCTGGCCGTGCTGGACGGGCTGCCGATCGGCGCCCACCTGCGGCGCTGCGACGCCCGGTTCGCGCAGGCCTGGTACCACTGGTTCTTCCTGGCGCAGCAGGAGATCGCGGCCGCGATGATCAACCAGGACCCGGACCTCTGGTACGGCGGGCGCTACCACGACACGCCACTCGCGATGGGCGTGGAGAACTGGGCCGACTACCAGCGCGCCATCCACGACCCGGAGACCGTGCTCGCGATGTGCGGCGACTACCGCGCCGGGCTGGAGGTCGACCGGGGACACGACGACGAGGACCGGGCGCGCGGCCGCAGGATCACCTGTCCGGTGCTGGCCCTGTGGTCGGCCAAGGACGACCTCGGCGAGCTGTACGAGGACCTGGCCGGAATCTGGGACGAGTGGGCGGGTGACGTGCGGGTTCGGTCCATCGACTGTGGACACCACATGGCCGAGGAAGCACCCGTGGAGCTGGTGCGGGAGCTGCGCACACTGCTCTGAACGGACCGTTCACGACAGGTGATGTCAGGGTTTCGAAGCGCACGGGGTTAGGGTTTGTCCGTGGCCATCGCCCGTGCCGAACGCCTTGTCAACCTGGTGCTGTGCCTGCTGTCGACCCGTCAGTACCTGACAGCGGAGCGCATCCGCGTCATCGTCCCCGGCTATCACGAAGCGCCGACGGACGAGGCGTTCTTCCGCATGTTCGAAAGGGACAAGTCCGAGCTGCGGGACCTCGGCGTACCGCTGGAGACCGGCCGGCAGTCGAACGTGGAGGGCGCGGAGGACGGCTACCGGATCGCGCGGCGCGACTACGAGCTCGGCGACATCGACCTCGAACCCGACGAGGCCGCCGCGGTGGCGCTGGCCGCGCGGCTGTGGGACTCGCCGCAGCTCACGGGTGCCGTGCACGGAGCGTTGATCAAGCTCAGGGCAGCAGGAGTGGACGTCGACCAGGACACGCCGGCGACCGTCGAGCCCAAGGTCCGCGCGAACGAGCCCGCGTTCCCGCCGCTGTTGCAGGCCGTGCAGGCGGGTCAGGTCGTCACGTTCTCCTACCGCAAGCCCCCGCCCGGCGGGCAGAGCGAACGAACGGTCGAGCCGTGGGGCGTCGTCGCCTGGCGCGGCAAGTGGTACCTCGTGGGCTGGGACCGCGACCGCGACGGCACGCGCTGTTTCCGGCTGTCCAGGGTCGTGGGGACAGTCCGGACCGTCGGCAAGCCGGGCGCCTTCAAGGTGCCGGAGGGCACCGACCTGATGAGCCTCATCGCGCGCACGGAGGCTGATCCGCACCAGACCGCCCCCGCCAGGATCTGGGTGGCCAAGGGCAGGGCGCAGGGCGTGCGCCGGCACGCGAAGGTCGTCGACGAACGCGACGGCGGCGACATCGTCGAGATCGACCTGAAGTTCCCCGACTCCGCGGCCAAGTGGCTCGCCGGGTTCGGGCCCGACGTCGTGGTGCTGGAGCCCGAGGTGCTGGCCAAGTCCGTCCGCGACCGCCTGCAGGGCGCACTGGAAGGAGCGCGGTGACCGCGTCGAACGAACGGCTGCCGCGTCTGCTCGCACTCGTGCCGTACCTGCTCAACCGGCCCGCGATCACCGTGAAGGAGGCCGCGGCCGACTTCGGCATCACGCCCAAGCAGCTGCGCAAGGACCTCGAGCTGCTGTGGATGTGCGGCCTGCCCGGCTACGGTCCCGGCGACCTGATCGACCTCTCGTTCGAGGGCGAGACGATCACCGTCTCGTTCGACGCGGGCATGAACCGGCCGTTGCGGCTCACGGCTGCCGAGGCGGCGTCGCTGCTGGTCGCGCTCAGGGCGCTGGCGGACACACCCGGTGTGGTCGACACGGACGCCGTGCAGCGCGCGCTGGCCAAGATCGAGTCGGCGGTCGGCAAGGCGCAGCCCGCGGGCATGGTGGTCGGGCTCGGCGCGTTCGAACGGGGCGAGACGGCGGAGGTCCGTGCCGCGGTGCAGGACGCCGTGAAGCGCGAACGGGCCGTGCGCATCCGTTACTACTCGCAGTCGCACGACGCGATGAGCGACCGAGTGGTGGATCCGATGCGTCTGCTGCTCGTGGAAGGCCGCGGCTATCTCGAAGCGTGGTGCCGCTCGGCGCTCGGCGTGCGGCTGTTCCGGCTCGACCGGATCGACGACGTGGAGGTCCTCGACGAGCCGTCCTCGCCTCCGCCCCACGCGAGGCTGACGGATACATCGGAGGGCTTGTTCCAGCCGCGGGACGATCAGAAGATCGCGGTCCTTCTGCTCGAACCGGACGCGCACTGGGTCGCCGAGTACTACCCGGTCGACCACGCCGCGGAGCTCTCGGACGGCCGCACGCGTGTCCTCATGCGGTACGACGACCCGTCGTGGATGGTGCGCCTGCTCCTGGGGCTGGGCGGGGACGTGCACGTCGAACAGCCGGCCGAGCTCGCGGACGAGGTGACGCGCCAAGCTCGCGAAGCATTGATGCGGGCAGATCACCTGCTGTCCACCCAAGACGTATAACGTGTGCTCGTGCCGTCTACACCGACCCTGGCGCTGATCGCGCTCGGCCTCGTCGCGCTGGTCGCGATCGCGGTCCGAGTCATCCGATCCTTGCGTCGATTCGCCAGCGCCCGCACTCTGGTGAGGGACAGGGTCGGCGACGGCGTCGGACTGCTGAAGGCGCGATCCGCTGCGCTGAAGGTGGCCTTCGCCGCACGGCGGCACCCGGAACAGGCCCGTACCAGGGCGAACCCCGCGTACGATCGTCGTGGCGGGGGAGACAGGAGGATCACCAATGGGTAACCTCGGACCCACCGAGCTGATCATCATCGCAGTGGTGATCATTCTGCTGTTCGGTGCGAAGAAGCTGCCTGACATGGCTCGTTCGCTCGGCCGGTCGGCGAAGATCTTCAAGGCCGAGACGAAGGGCCTGCGCGAGCAGGACGCGGACGACGCGCCCGTTCAGCAGCAGCCCGTGCAGCAGCCGGTGCAGCAGCTCCCGCCGGCCCAGCCGCAGGTGCAGCAGCAGCCCCAGGTCGCTCCTCCGATCGAGCAGACCGCGCAGAACAAGGCCACCAACAACTGACCTGCCGGTCATCTGACTTGTAAGGACGGTTCGCGCGGTGGCAAGTCCGTTCCGGTGGTTTGCCGAGCGCCGGGAACGCGGCAAGCGCCGTCGGGGCAACCCCGACGGCACCATGTCGCTCAAAGAGCACCTTTACGAGCTGAGGCACCGGCTCGCGATGGCGATGTTGATCATCACCGCCGGTGCCATCTTCGGCTGGATCTGGTTCGCCGTGAAGCTGGGCCCGATCCCGTCGCTGGGCGACATCATGACCGGCCCCTACTGCCAGCCGGACCTCGCGCCGTACCGGGTCCAGTTCCCCGGTGAGACCGGCTGCCGGCTGTTGCAGACGGAGCCGTTCGAGAGCTTCATGATCCGGTTGCAGGTCGGTGCCGCGGCGGGTGCCGTGCTGCTCAGCCCCTTCTGGCTGTACCAGTTCTGGGCGTTCATCACGCCCGGCCTGTACCAGAAGGAACGCAAGTTCGCGCGCACCTTCGTGTTCTTCGCCGCGATCCTGTTCGCGGCGGGTGCGGTGCTTGCTTACTGGGTCGTGCCGCAGGGCCTGCAGGTGCTGATCAGCTTCGGTGGCGACCAGTTCATCACGGCGCTGACCGGTGGGAAGTACGTCTCGTTCGTCATCACGATGCTGTTCATCTTCGGCGTGAGCTTCGAGCTGCCGCTGGTGGTCGTGATGCTGAACCGGGCGGGCGTGGTCAGCTACGAGCTGCTCGCGAAGTGGCGGCGCGGCCTGCTGATGGGCCTGTTCGTGTTCGCCGCGATCGCGACGCCGGGCACCGACCCGATCTCGATGGTCGCGCTGGCGCTCGCGCTGTCCCTGCTGTTCGAGATGGCGATCCAGCTCGCGCGCCTCCACGACAAGCGTCAGGCCAGGCTGCGCAAGGCCGAGGGCTGGGACTCGCTCGACGACAACGAGGCGGCGCCGTTCGACTACACGCCGTCCGATGCCGACGGCAACATGCCCGGTGAGAAAGCCGTCGCTTCGGAACCCGCGAAGCGCGTGAACTACGACGACGCCACGTGACGCGGGCGGCTCTGCTGGTCTGCCCCGCGTCGGGCAAGGGGCGGGCGGCCCGGATGGCCGGGTCGACCGCCGCCGCGCTGCGCCCGCACGTGTCGTCGCTGACGCAGCTGGTGGCGCACGACGCCTCAGGGACCCTCGCGATGGCGCGCGAGGCGGTCGCCGACGGCGTCGACCTGCTCGTCGTGCTCGGCGGTGACGGGGCCGCGCACCTGGGCATCCAGGCGTGCGCGGGCACGTCGACGGCTCTGGGCATCGTGCCGGCCGGCACCGGCAACGACCTGGCCGCCGCGATCGGGTCGCAGTCGGTCGAGGACGTCGTCCACGGCATCCGCAAGACCCTCGACCTGGGGCGGCTGTCGACCGGCCAGTGGTTCGCGACGGTGCTGTGCGCCGGGTTCGACTCCGCGGTGAACGAGCGGGCGAACGCGATGCGCTGGCCGTCCGGTCCCCGCCGCTACGACCTCGCGATCGTGGCCGAGCTGGCCTCGCTGAGGTCGGCACCGCTGGTCGTGACGACCGAGGACGAGTCGATCGAGCTGGACGCGACGCTCGTGGCGGTCGGCAACACCCCGAACTACGGCGGTGGCATCCCGGTGTGCCCCGGCGCGGACGCTCATGACGGCCTGTTCGACGTCACGGTCGTGGAGCACGCCAGCCGCGCCATGCTGATGCGCATGCTGCCGACGTTGCGCACAGGCACGCACACCGAGCATCCGGCCGTGCGGACGTTCCGCGCGCGCGAGGTGTCGTTGTCCGGTGGCAACGGGTGGATCGCTTACGCCGACGGCGAACGCCAGGAGGCGTTGCCGGTGTCAGTTCACACGGTCCCGCACGCACTCACCGTCGTGGGTCGCTAAGTTGTAGGGCTGTTCGTTCCGCTTTCTTTTTCGGTGGGGATGCATGGAAACCCTTGAGTTCCAGTCCGAGGCGCGCCAGCTGCTGCAGCTGATGATCCACTCGATCTACTCGAACAAGGACACGTTCCTGCGCGAGCTGGTGTCGAACGCCTCCGACGCACTGGACAAGCTGAGGCTGGAGTCCTTCCGCGACAAGGACATGAAGGTCGACGTCGACGACCTGCACATCGTGATCGAGTCCGATCCCGCCGAACGCACGCTGACCGTGCGCGACAACGGCATCGGCATGACGCGCGAGGATGTCGTGGGCCTCATCGGCACGATCGCGAAGTCCGGCACCGCCGAGTTCCTGCGCAAGCTCAAGGAACAGCAGTCGTCGTCGTCCGACCTGATCGGCCAGTTCGGCATCGGCTTCTACTCGTCGTTCATGGTGGCCGACAAGGTCACCCTCGTGACCCGGCACCCGCACGCCGAGAAGGGCGTCCGCTGGGAGTCGACCGGCGAGAGCACGTACACGATCGAGGACGTCGACGACGCGCCGCAGGGCACCTCGGTCACGTTGCACCTCAAGCCGTCCGACGACGAGGACCGGCTGCCGGACTACACCGAGCCGGCGAAGATCCGCGAGATCGTCAAGCGCTACTCGGACTTCATCACCTGGCCCGTGCGCCTGGGCGGCGAGGAGATCAACTCCCGCAAGGCCCTGTGGGCACGCCCGGCCTCCGAGGTGACGGAGGAGGAGTACGCGGAGTTCTACCGGCACATCAGCCACGACTGGAACGCGCCGCTCGAGACCATCCGCATGCAGGCAGAGGGCACGTTCGAGTACCAGGCGCTGCTGTTCCTGCCGGCGCAGGCCCCGATGGACCTGTTCATGCGCGACAGCAGGCGCGGCGTGCAGCTCTACGTGAAGCGCGTCTTCATCATGGACGACTGCGCCGAGCTGATGCCGGAGTACCTGCGTTTTGTGAAGGGCGTGGTCGACGCTGCGGACCTCTCGCTGAACGTCTCGCGCGAGATCCTGCAGCAGGACCGCCAGATCCAGCTGATGCGCCGCCGCCTGGTGAAGAAGGTCCTTTCTTCTCTGAAGTCGCTGATGGGCGCTCGCCCGGACGACTACAAGAAGTTCTGGGGCGAGATGGGCGCGGCGCTGAAGGAGGGCCTGCTCTCCGACCACGACAACCGCGACGCGATCCTCGAGGTCTGCTCGTTCGCCTCGACGCACTCCGAGGACACCCTGACGACGCTGGCCGACTACGTGTCGCGGATGAAGGAAGGCCAGGAGCACATCTACTTCATGACCGGCGACTCACGCACGGCCGTGGAGAACTCGCCGCACATGGAAGCCCTGCGCGCCAAGGGTTACGAGGTGCTGATCCTGACCGACCCGATCGACGAGATGTGGGTCGACGCGGTGCCGTCGTTCGACGGCAAGCAGTTCCAGTCCGTCGCGAAGGGTCAGGTAGACCTGGAGACGGAAGAGGAGAAGTCCGCGGCCGCGGCCAAGGCTTCGGAGTTCGCGGACCTGCTGTCGTGGATGGCCTCCTCGTTGTCGGAAGACGTGAAGGAGGTGCGGCTGTCCACGCGTCTGACCACTTCGCCGGCGTGCGTGGTCGGCGATGCGCACGACATCACGCCGACGCTGGAGAAGATGTACAAGGCGATGGGGCAGGAGCTGCCGAAGATCAAGCGGATCCTGGAGCTCAACCCGTCGCATCCGCTGGTGGAGGGGCTGCACTCGGCGTTTGTCTCTGGGGAGCGCTCCTCGTTGGAGGACGCGGTGGAGCTGATCTACGGGCTGGCGTTGCTGGCTGAGGGCGGGGAGCTTTCGGATCCGTCGCGGTTCGTGAAGTTGGTGGCTGAGCGGGTGCAGCGGACCTTCTGAGTTGGGGGTGGGGCGGGGTGCGGTGTTTCGTGCCCCGCTCTGCTTTGTGTTGCGTTGGGCTTGCGCGGGTTCGGCTTGCGTGGGTCGGCTTGGGGTGGTTGGGCGCGGGTTCCAGCGGGGTGGTCACCTTTTGCTGGTGTGGTCGTGTTCCAGCGTGGTCGCTTTGGGTTGTATGACGAGCCGGGTCATTTCATCGCCGCTTCGCGACGATTGCGATTGGGGCTTGATGCGATGAAGGAGCGGGGCCTCGCTCCTGGTGGGTCCCGAGCGGACACTCGGGTTGCTCACTCCAACTCAAGGGAGGCCCCTGTGTCTGAGTATGACGGGAAACAGTTCGTCGGGATCGATTTGCACCGGTCTCGTTCGGTGATCGTGCGGATGACCGCTGAGGGTGAGCGGTTGGACGCGGTGCGGATCGTGAACGATCCGATGCGGTTGATGGCCGAGATCGGCAAGGCCGGTGAGGCGCCGGAGGTGGTGCTGGAGGCCACCTATGGCTGGTACTGGGCCGCGGACGTGCTGGCGGAGGCGGGCGCGCACGTGCATCTGGCGCATCCGCTGGGGATCAAGGGATTCACGACCCGGCGGGTGAAAAACGATGTGCGGGATGCCACGGATCTGGCGGACCTGCTGCGGATGGGCCGCCTGCCCGAGGCGTGGATCGCTCCGCCGGCGGTGCGGGAGCTGCGGGAGTTGGTGCGGTATCGGTGCCGGCTGGTCGGCCGGCGGTCGGGGTTGAAAGCGGGTGTGCACGCGGTGCTGGCCAAGCAGGGCCTGCGGCTGCCGGTCACCGATCTGTTCGGGGTGCGCGGGCGTGTCCTGCTCGCGCAGGTTCCGCTGGAGCCGGTGTTGCGGGCCAGGGTGAACTCGCAGTGCCGGCTGATCGACGCGTTCGGTTTCGAGATCGACACCGTCACCGGCCTGCTGCTGCGCCGGGCCGCCAAAGACCCCGGCTGGACGGTGATCCAGCAGATCCCCGGTATCGGC
>NZ_BBOJ01000029.1 GCF_000974445.1 Lentzea aerocolonigenes | reverse complement strand
CGGCGTTGCCTGGCCGGAGCATGACCGCCAGTGGTTCGCCGGTGCCCTGCGCGCCGTGGTCGGCGAACGAGCACAGCGGGTGGAAACCGAAGCCACGCTTGAATGTCGGTGCCGCGTTCTGCTTGTCCGAGTGCGCGGTGACCAGTGTGGCGTCCAGATCGATGATCAGCGGATGGTCGGGGCTGATGTCGTGGTCCGGGGCGTGGGTGCCGGCCAGTGTCCACGCTCTGGCTCGTGCGGCGGCGCGGGCGGAGTCGATGACCGCGAGTGCCGCGTCCGCGTCCGCGGCAAGGGTGGTGATCAGCCGGGAGACCGTGGGGTCGGAGGCGACCAGGCCGAACACACCCGGTTCGGCCCGTAGCGTGGCGAGGTCGGCCAGGCAGTCTCCGCCCAGGGCCAGCGTGATCGCCAGATCGCACAGGATCTTGCCGGGATCATGGATCGCGTTCGGGTGTCTCCAAGGGGCTAGCGCCGCCGATAATGCCTGGTCCAAGCCGGTCTTGGTCGCCGTGTCGACCAGCAGTGTCGCGCCCGCGCAGGACACGATCCCGTTCGCAGTGGAGTCGACCATCAACGATGGGTAGGACCCGGTAGCCTTGCTCACCAGAAAGGTGCTCCTGAACTGGCACGGAAATGACCCTCGACAAGTCACATCCTTGCAGTTCAGAGCACCTTTCTCCGTGAGCGACACCGTCACGACGAATCGGCACGAAAGCAGCGGGTTAGCTTGGAGCCCCTCCAAGCATCAGAATAATTAGGTGAGATTCCGTTGGACGCCCCACCAGGGGCTGCGACACGCCATCCACGACGAGCTGACCAGGGGGCAGCTCGTCGAGACGCTGTGCGGACATCCCTTTGTACCGCACCAGGTCAGTTTGTGGCGAGACAAGAACGTGTGGCCGACGTGCTGGGAGTGCGACGGCATCTGGCGAGAGAGCGAGGGGATCCTGCCGTGGCCGCGGAAATCCTGACCGAAGACCTGCTCCGCATATCTCTTCAACGCCTCTCGCGTGAGGTGGTGAAGACTTATCCACAGTTCGGTGAGTTGCTCGCACAAAACATGTTGCGCACGTGCGGGCTGATTCCCGATGTCGAACGCGCGGAGCACTACAGGGAGCTGGGCACGCTTCTCATCGACCTCGGCCGCCTGTACCTGGCCGAGGCGGACGTCCTCTCCACCGTGGACATGCCACAACAACCATGAGCGCCTTACCGGACGAGCTACCGCAGCCGTTCCGCCAAGTCACGCAGGCGCCGCG
Organism: Lentzea aerocolonigenes; assembly: GCF_000974445.1. GTDB lineage: Bacteria > Actinomycetota > Actinomycetes > Mycobacteriales > Pseudonocardiaceae > Lentzea > Lentzea aerocolonigenes. The sequence goes on along the minus strand of NZ_BBOJ01000029.1, from coordinate 112,464 downwards.
CGGCAGCCGCCTTCGGGGAACGTCCGCGTGGCGCCTCCTCCGCGATTTCCTCCAGAACGATCTCGGCGAACGGCCCGACCTCCGGCTCCGCGATCAGGCCCTCGCGGAGCCTGCGGGCCGTGCGCTCGACGATCAGTTCCGCGAAGTCGAAGTGACCGAGGTGCCCTGCGGCCCGCACCGCCACCACCAGCAGCAGCGTTTCGACCAGCTGCGCGTGCTCGTCGTCGGGGGCGGCCGGGCGCCGGTCGGCCTCGGCGGCGAGCCGGTCGAGGACGGGGCGCGGATCGTCGTCCCCGGGCTCCTCGTTCCAGCAGATCAGCCACAGCACGGCCGCCTCGTCGAAGCGGAGGGGGCCGACGACGTCCACCACGTGCGGGGCCGTCAACGCGGGCAGCCCGGCAGCGCGGGCCGCGACCAACTCGTCACAGCCGGCCAGCAGTCTCATGTGGACCAACCGGCACTCGATCAGGATGAGTTCGACCCACCGTGCGTCCGGGGTCAGGGACCACTGCACGTCCAGCTCCCAGATCGCCTCGTCCAGGCACGCCAACGCGTCCCGCACCACCGGCGAAGCCCGGTCGTCGAGCTCGTCCCGCAGGCAAGCGAGTGCTCGCAGCCTGGCCGCGGTCCCCAGCAGAACCGCCAGATCCGGGTTGCCGCGAGTCCTGTCGACCCACGCGCGTGCCTGCGCGAAATCGGTGTCGTCCGCGGTGAAGCCCCGCTCCGGCCACGCCAGCGACATCGCCCGTTCGGTGAGCTTCAGTTGCAGCTCCGTGGACCGGAAAGCGCTCGCGTCTGGCCACTGCACCTCGATGAGCGACTTCCGCCACTGGGCGAGGCACGAAGCAGCCAGGTCCGCGTCATCAGGTGGCGCGATCACCCTTCCCTCCGCCACCGCCACGGCGAACTCGGCCACCGTCGCCGACACGGGGACGATCTTCAGCTGTGACCGCGCGTCCAGGACCCCGCCCGACGTGCCGGGCGCCTCGGCCAGGGAACCAGCCCCGCGGTGCAGGGCCGCGGCCAGCCAGGCTTCGACGGGGTCCGGCGTGGCGTGGGGCGCGAACGGATCGAAAACGACCCTGTCCATCAGTGCGGTGAGGTCCTGCGCCGTGTGGCCGAACCTGTCGGCCGCGGTCGGAGACACGTCCGCGATCGCCGCGCGGCAGACAGCGCCGATCCTGGCTGCGACGTCGCGCTTCACCATCGGCACACCCGCGACCAGGAGCGCGATCACCGTCAACCGCTGGGAATCGGTGGTGGCGGCCGCGACCACCTCGAGGACCGCGTCGATCTCCCCGCCGAGAACGGTGCCCAGCAGGACCGCGGAGAAGCCGCGCACGGAATCGTCCGTCGAGCCCTCCGGATCAGCCAGCAGCCTGGTCAGCAGTTGCGTTTCCTCTGCCACGAGCAGCAGCGGCAGAAGCTCACGCGAGCGCACGACGTCACTGATCGGGTAGGTCAGCAGCCGGCGGATGAGCAGGTCGCGGCAGAAGTCACCCACATCGGTCCCCGTCGCGCGGAACTCCTCGTCCACCAGGCGCGCGACACCGTCCACCACCGTGTCGTGCACGAACGTCCAGAGACCGTCCTGGACGGTCACGAACGCGGACAGGACGTCGCGGAACAGTGCCATCTCCACACCGCTGACCGCCCGCCCGGTGGCGTCGGCCACGACGGCGCGCAGATCGTCCTCCCGCACACCGAAAACCGCCTCGCCGACCACGCAGAGCATCGCGCCCAGCCTGGAATCCACCAGTTCGATCAACCGGTTGAGCGCGGTCAGCTGCAGGTCCGCCACATCGGACGGCAAGTCGTCGACCACCGTTTCGAGCAGGAGCCGGAGCGCGGCCCCGGGATCGGCCGTCCGTCTGCCGGCCCTGCGCAGCACCACGTAGTCGTGCGCCACCAGCGTCGTGAGCAGGTCGCTCGCGACGACGAGCCAGCGCGCCACCGTCGAGCGGGAGACGAGTCGCCGCACCAGAGCGGGTGCCACCGCTTTGTGGTGCTGTTCCAGCCGTTGCACGACCAGTGCGCGCGCCTGTTTCGTGCTGAGGTCACCGATGTCCAGAACCCGCGTCGCCGGCCGCCGCCGCAGCAGGTCCGCCTGGAACGAGTCGTCGGTGGCGGAGACCAGCACCCGCGCGTGGTCGCTCAGGTCGAGCGGGAGCCAGGCCAGCGAGGGTGACTCGGTCATCGGACCGACGAAGGCGTCGATGCCGTCGACGACGATCAGCGCCCCGGCCTGCCGCACCGGCCCGCGCACCGCCGCGAGCCAAGGTTCCAGCACGTCGTCGAAGGTCAGGTCGGCCGGGGTGCGCCGACGAGCGATCGCCTGTGCCGTCGCGGGGTCCACCTGCGCCAGCAGCACCAGGACGCACATTTCGACTGTTTTGCTCGTCGCCGCCCCGACGCGGACGTACGCCCTCGCCTGTCCTGGGAACGTCATCCGGGTCGCCGCCATCGCCATCAGCGCGGACTTGCCGGAACCGGAGGGGCCGACCAGCGCGAGTGTCGTCGGCGACGGATGCGCCCCGCTCCAGTGATCGCTGATCCAGCCGAGCTCGGCGTCTCTGCCGACGAACTGCTGCGCCTCCTGCTCGGCTGCCCACCGGTGTGCCCGCACCTCGGCGGCCAGCCAGTCGCCAGGTGCCGGCGGCACGAGCACCGCATCCAGCAGCCGCAGCAGTTCCGCGGTCGCGGTGTCGGTGAAGGTGTCCTCGTCGTAGGGGACGGTCAGGTCCCGGAGGTGGCGCCGGAACCTCGTCTGCGCCCGTGTCCGCGCGGCCCCGGACCTGGCGAGCAAGACGGGTGCCGCGCCGTCGTTCCGACCCTCCTGTACCGCGGAGAGGATCTCCAACGCCGTGACCGACAAGGGAAAGCCGGGATCGGGGACACCGGCGGCGACGCGGGCCTCCTCGCCGATGTGCGCGGGCGGCACCCAGCCGTACTCGCCGCCCAGCAGGCCGAGGAAGAGCGGCCGGCAGCGCCGCACCTCGCCCGCGCACACCTGCAGGACGACGCGCTGGCGGGTGTCGGCGTCGAGGCCGTCGTCGGTGTCGACGCCCCAGCGCAGGTCGATCGGGTAGATCGACACGCCGTGCCCGCGTTTCCGCAGCCGCTCGTTGACCTGAGGGATCACCACGCGGGCCAGCAGATCGCGCTCGCGGTCCATGTCGCGGAACGTCGAGGCGACGAAGAGCGGCATCCGCCGCCAGGGAACATGGCTGTCGGAAGGTGGCACGACGGACCTCCGTTCCCCGCTGGGGTGAACGGGAATCGCGCCGCGCACCAGGGCCGTTACCGCTCCGACATCACGACCGCGCGGCCGTTCGTGTCGAACTCGTGCGCCAGCGTCGTCAAGGCCTGCCCACCGGCGGCCCAGGCCGCCGTCCAGGTCAGGCACTCCGCCGCCCCGTTCCCGCCGCGCTCGACCAGGTCCACGCCGATCGAGTCGAGCCACTCCCACGACGTGTCACCTATTCCGGCCAGAAAGGCTTCGTCCCACGTGCGCACCAGCTCGCGGATCGTGCCCTCGGAGCGCGCCCTCTCGTTGACCGACTTGATCCACGCCTGGCGCTCCTCCTCCGTGAGCTCCACGCCCGTCTCGGGTTCGCGGAAGCCGGGCAGGTCGTGCGCCAGGCCGCCCGAGCCGACGTAGAGCACGCGGCGATCCGAGAAGAACTCCCCGACGCGGCGTCCCAGCGACGCCGCGCGGCGGAAGGACGCGTGTGGTGGTGAGGCGCAGTTGATGAAGATCGGCAGCACCGGCTTCGCGTCCACGGCACCCAGCAGGTCGCGGGTCGTGTGGCCGAACGCGTGATCCAGCGCCGCGGAGTACGCCGTGGCGATGTCGAAGTCGTGCGCGATCAGGTCGGCCACCAGCTCACGGCCGATCGCGTGGGGCACGTCGTAGGTGCCGACCGGGCCGGCGACGTCGCCCTGGGCGGTGGCGGACAGCACCACCGCGAAGGTCGGGACGACGGAGCGGAAGGCGCGGCGGTGGTCGGTGCCGAAGAAGACGACCAGCTCCGGGTCGAAGGCCTCGACGGCCTCGCGCGCTGTCCCGATGGCCGCGCGGACCGGGCCGTGGGGTGCGCTGGGCAGGGTGATCAGGTGCGAGGAGCAGACCGTCAGGCGATTCTTCACCGGACCAGTCTAGGTTCCGGGGCGTGACGAGACGTGCACTTTCGGTGATCATCGCCGCTGCCCTCCTGGCGCCCGTTTCCCCTGCTCACGCCGACATCACGAGACGCATCGAGGCCGAGCGCACCGAAAGACCCGTCGCCCCGGGTGTCGCGCTCAGCTCGTTCGACTGGTACGGAACAGACGGCTGGATCCGCAGTGACGCGCTCGCCGTCGACCGGCACCACCGAGCTCAAGATGGTCAACACGCCCTCGGACGGCGGTGAGCGGCCGGTTCCCAACGGACTCGCGCTCTACGCGCCCACGGGCAGCGGCCGGCTCACGGGGTTCGACGTCCAGACCACGAGCCGGCGCGTCTTCCCCGGCATGACCCGCCGGATGACCGTGCGCGGCCACGACGAGACGTTCGGACCCGCCACCAACAACGAGCACGTCACGCGCGCAACAGGCGGTTGGGCCATCGGCGACACCTTCCACGCCTCACAGCCGGGACCCGCCGGTTTCACGGCGTTCCGCGGCGCGACCACCAAGACGACCGAGCTCACCGTCCTGGGCAGACTTGCGCGGCTCGCACCGCAGAACGCCCGGATCAGCCTGAGCCAAGACGAACAGAAACCGTTGCAGATCAACGGTTTCGACGCCAGGAGCTTCAGCGCGCCGATCGAGCGCGCGGACCTCGACCTCAGCTACGACCGGGAGATCATCGCGGTCACCCCGGACCTGGAGATCAAGGCGCTCAAGCCCGGCGCGACCACCATCAGGGCCAGGACCCAGGGCAAGGAGACCCGGGTCGCGGTGACCGTCGGCGTCCACGACCAGCTGATCGCCGCGTTCGACGACGCTCCACAGTGGACCTTCGGCTCGGCACGCGCGACCGGCCGGGTCACGCCGGAACCCGAAGGCCACACCGGCGGCGGCCTCAAGCTCTGCTACGACTTCACGCAGTCGACCGGCACGCGCACCGCGTACGCCGTCCCGCCGAAGCCGCTCCAGATCGAAGGCCAGCCGCTCTCACTCGCTGCGTGGGTGCACGGCAGCGGCCAGGGCGAGTGGACGGCGTTCACCGTGACGGACTCGACGGGCCAGTCGCGGTCGCTCTACGGGCCGTACATCACCTGGAACGGCTGGAACCAGATCGAGGTCGCGGTACCACCGGAGCTGAAGTTCCCGGTCCAGCTCACCAGGTTCACCGCGATCGAGACCAAGGCGGACCGCTCGTACCGGGGCGAGGTGATCGTCGACGACATCACCGCCCGCGTCCCGCCGCCGATCGCCCTGCCACCGACCGCCGAACTGCGTGAGGACGTGATCGTGCAAAGCGGACGGGTGGAAGTTCGCGGTCATGTCGGACGCCCAGTTCGTCGCCCGCAACCCGGACAGCGACCTGGTGAGGTCCGCCCGCCGCACGCTGCGGGAGATCAGGCGGTCCGGCGCCGAGTTCGTCGTGATCAACGGTGACTTCGTCGACGAGGCGTCGCCGGAGGACCTGAAGCTCGCGCGCAGGGTCCTGACCGAGGAGCTCGGCGACTTCCCCTGGTACTACGTGCCGGGCAACCACGAGATCATGGGACCGGGCACGATCGACGACTTCGGCCGCGAGTTCGGCGCCACCCACCGCACGTTCGACCACAGGGGCACCCGGTTCGTGCTGCTCGACTCGTCGACCGGAACGCTGCGTGGCGGCGGTCCCGACCAGGTCGAGATGCTCCGGAACGCGCTCCAGACCAACGGTCAGGCGATCGTGATGATGCACCACCCGCCACGCGATCCCACACCCGCGCACACGAGCCAGCTCTCGGACCGGATGGAAGCCGCCTACTTCGAGAGGCTGCTGTCCGAACGCGACGAACCCACGGCGTTCATCGGGGGTCACGTCGGCGGGTTCTTCGCGTCCACAGTGGACGGCGTGCCGCACGTGATCAACGGCAACTCCGGCAAGGCACCCGCCGAGGCGGGCGGCTTCACCGGCTGGACGCTCGTCGGCGTCACCGACCGCGGCATCACCGCGGAGATCCGGCCGCACGTGGACTCGCTCCAGGTCCACGCGCCGGCGACCGTGCGGCTCGGCACACCGGAAACGGTTGCGGCGACGGTGAAACAGGGCGCGCGGACCGTCCAGGTGCGTTACCCGATGAACGTGGTGTGGGAAGGGTCACCCGGTCTGCACGTGGGCGCCAGGTCCGGCATCAGGCCGTGGCACGTGGCGCAGCTCGATCCCGCCACGGGGACGCTCACCGCCATAAGGCCTGGTCAGGTCAAGGTCTCCGCCACGGTCAACGGCGTCACGAGCAGCGCGGACGTGCGACTGGACCAGCGGGAGGTGGCCTGAGCTGGTCTGAGTGAGTGCGATGTCGGGCGGTGGGGGAAGATACTCGTCATGACCACCGCCGACAACGGTTTCGCCGACCTGGGGCTGCGGCCCGACATCCTCAACGCACTCACCACGCTGGGCTACGAGGAGCCGACGCCGATCCAGAGTGAAGCGATCCCGCCGCTGCTCGCCGGCAACGACCTGCTCGGGCAGGCCGCCACGGGCACGGGCAAGACGGCGGCGTTCGCGTTGCCGCTGCTCGAACGCATCGCCGACCGGATCGGCAAGGGCGAGAAGCCGTTGGCGCTCGTACTCGCGCCGACCCGTGAGCTGGCCGTGCAGGTGTCCGAGGCGGTGCACCGCTACGGCCGTCACATGGGCGCGCGCGTGCTGCCGATCTACGGCGGCCAGCCCATCGGCCGTCAGCTGCGCGAGCTGTCCCGCGGCGTCGACGTGGTGGTCGCGACCCCCGGCCGTGCGATCGACCACCTCCAGCGCGGCACGCTGTCGCTGGGCGACCTCCAGGTCGTCGTGCTCGACGAGGCCGACGAGATGCTGGACATGGGCTTCGCGGAGGACATCGACGCGATCCTCGCCGAGGCCCCGGCCGAACGGCAGACCGTGCTGTTCTCGGCCACGATGCCGCCGCGCATCGACCGCATGGCCAAGAGCCACCTGCGCGAGCCGGTGCTGATCCAGATCGAGCGGGAGAAGACCGAGCCGGGCGAGGCCCCGCGCGTCCGGCAGACCGCGTACCTGGTGCGCCGCGAGCACAAGCCCGCCGCCCTCGGCCGTGTGCTGGACGTCGAGGCGCCGACCGCCGCCGTCGTCTTCTGCCGCACGCGCGACGAGGTCGACCAGCTCACCGAGACACTCAACGGCCGCGGCTACCGCGCCGAGTCGCTGCACGGCGGCATCAGCCAGGAGCAGCGCGACCGCGTGATGTCGCGCCTGCGCGGTGGCACCGCCGACCTGCTGGTGGCCACCGACGTCGCCGCCCGCGGCCTCGACATCGAGCAGCTCACGCACGTCGTGAACTACAACGTGCCGTCGGCCCCCGAGGCCTACACGCACCGCATCGGCCGTGTCGGCCGCGCGGGCCGTGAGGGCGTCGCGATCACCCTGGTCGAGCCGCGCGAGAACTCGATGCTCAAGACCATCGAGCGCGTCACCAAGACCAAGATCCCGATGGAGAAGGTGCCGACGGTCGCCGACCTGCGCGCCCGTCAGCTGGAGCTCACCCGCTCGTCGCTGCACGAGTCGCTGATGGAGGACGACCTGTCGCGGTTCCGCGTGGTCGTCGAGACGCTGGCCGACGAGTTCGACGTCATGGACATCGCCCTCGCCGCCGTGAAGCTCGCCCACGAGGCCTCCGGCGCCGCCGCGGACGAGGAGGAGATCCCGGAGGTCCGCCCGCGCGAGGACCGCCCGCGCCGCGACGGTGCCCCCTCGGGCCCGCGCCGCGAGCGCCGCGGCCCGTCCGAGGGCATGACCAGGCTGTTCCTGGGCGCGGGCCGCTCGTCGGGCATCCGGCCGCAGGACATCGTCGGCGCGATCACCGGCGAGACCCGCCTGAAGGGCCGCGACATCGGCGCGATCGAGATCGCGGACCGGTTCTCGCTGGTCGAGGTGCCGGGCCCGGCGGCGAACGACGTGATCGAGCAGCTGCGCGACGCCACGATCAAGGGCAAGCGGGTCACGATTCGCCGCGAGCGCCAGCCGCGCTAGACACCCCTGGGGGAACGAGGTTCGCATGGCTCCCGAGTACCGCTACTGGGCTTGGCTGTCCGAGGGCAAGTCCTCGGTGGACGATGCTCGGGAGGTCATCCGGACCTGGCAGGATTCCGGGGGTCGCGACCGGGAGGAGTCGTACGTCCCCGGTTCCGGGTGGGAGAGGACCTGGACGTACCAGGACGTGATGGACCAGCACAAGCGCGGCAAACTGCTGCCCATCACCGAGGACGACGTCGAACGGTTCAGGCAGCGACGCGGCTAGTGGTGTGGCTCGCAACGTTGCCGGTGGAATTCGCGGTCAGACGGGCGCATCGCGGTGCCGCCCCCACGTCCTCATCCTGGTTGGCTGCGGGCGTGGGGGCGGTGCCGCGAGGTGGCCTGCTGAGCGTGAATTACGCCGCCAACGTTGCGTGACGCACCACTAGCCCTCGCCTCGATCAGGAACCTGGTCGAGGTGGAGACGAACTCACCGTGCTCCTGGATGTGCCGGTGCATGTCCAGGAGCCGGTCCCGGTACCTCTCCACGGTGAACCCCGGCACGGTCCACAGCACCTTCCGCAGGAAGTGCACGACCGCGCCGACGTCGAAGAACGCCACCCGCAACTCGACCGGTTCCAGTTGGAGCACCTCCAACCCGGCGGCCTCGGCGTCCGCACGGGCCCGCTCGACGCTGCGGGCGTCGCTCACCGGCTGCGGCCCCATCATGAAGTCCGTCAGCTCGCGGTTCGTGCCGGCACCGATTTGCTGCGAGAAGTAGGTCCCGCCGGGCTTGAGCACCCGCGCGACCTCCCGCCAGGGCGTCACGACCGGGTGCCGGCTGATCACCAGGTCGAACGCCGACGACCGGAACGGCAACGGCCCCTCGTCAGGCGCCCGCACGACCAACGGCAGGTTCCGCGACGCGACGAGGGCGTTCGGCGGCCACGACTCGGTGGCGGCCATCAACGGCGGCTGCACGGGCGCGGACGCGGTGACCTCTCCCCCGCCGGTCTGGAGGTCCAGCGCGGACTCCACCCGTGCCAGGCGCGACGCGATCTGCGCCGCGTAGCCCCACGGCGGGCGTTCCTCGGTGGCGCGGCCGGAGAACCAGGAGAAGTCCCAGCCGTCCAGCGGTACCGCGGCCCCCTCGGCCACCAGCTCTTGGAAGCTCCCCATGAACGACATGCGATCACAGGTCACTGGGACAGGCCAACCGAAAATGGCGGCACCTGCCCCCGGTCGCGAGACGCCGCGTCCTTCTTCGTCTCGCGCACAACGGGGGCAGGTGCCGCAGGGGGTTACAACGACCGAACGACCGTGCGGTTACTCCCGAAGGCGGTAAGCGCGCACGACCGTTTGGTCGACCGTGTTGCCGTCGGTGTCCTCAGCAACCACCTTCAGTGACACGTAACCCCCAGGCGCCCCACCAGGGGGAACGAGGGACTTCACCGGCACCCAGTTGACACCGTCGTCGAACGACGCGTAGGCGCGAAGTTCACGAATGGTGGCTTTTCCGGCACCTGCCTGACGCGACACGGTGAACTTCGCCGGCATCGGGACGCCGGCGACCCAGCTGTTGCGCAGGTCGACCGGCAGCGAGTAGTCGACCTCCAGCAACGGCAGCTTGCCGTCCGCGGCACCGGAGAAGCCCCACGTCGTCCACGCGTTCTTCGACAACGCCGGTGTGTCGCGGCCCGCGCTCAGCGTCATCGTGTAGCGACCGTTCTTCGCGGTGGCGGGCAGGGTGCCTCCTCGGTAGTCGCTGTAGCCCACCACCTCGTTGTCGTGCCGCAGTTCCACCGAGCCGAAGCCGCTGTCGCGCCAGTTCTCCACCCACGTGGACCCGCCGAACGGGGAGATCCGCACGGTGATCAGCTCGCCGGTCCTCTCGACGCCGCCACCCAGTGACCAGGTCACCGCCGTCGGACGACCGAACCGGGGTGAGGCGACGGCGCGGTGGTTGGACCGCTCGTACGTCCTGCCCGGCTCGTAGGTCACCGTTTTGAGGTCCGCCCAGGACGTGGGGCCTTCGAAGCCCTCGTGGTACCAGCCGCCCGCCGAGTAGTACTCGGTGCGCTGCACAGCACCCATGAGGTTCTCGTCCATGGCGCCGAGGTGCAGGAGGGGGACGCCGTTGATCACCGGGTAGTTGCGCTGGCCGACGTAGCGGTCCTCGCCCGACAGGTGGTACCGCGCCTTGACCTCGGCGAGCTCCGAGTGGCGGAGCTTGCGCGTTCCGACCGGCAGCTTGCCCTTGTCCTGCAGGTACAGGGTGTAGGACACCGGGGATCCCGTGATGGCGCGCAACGTCAGCCGCGCGGGCGTGGTCGTCACGTGGTGTTCCGCCACCGCGATCACCGGGATGACCGACCGCGTCGAGAACCCGAACGGCACCGGGCCCGCCCACAGCACGGCCACCGCGCCCGCCTCCTGCATGGCGCGCGCGACCTCGTACGGGTCCTCGCCCGCGGTGCGGACCAGCGCCAGCTTGCCGCGCACGTCGGCACCGCGTTCCGCCACGTCGAGCTGGTGCTCGCCGGGCTTCAGGTACGAGCTGCTTTCCCAGTACCGCACCGGGAATCCGCCCACGACCGAGATCAGCGGCTGCCCGGCCTTGAGGGCCGAGTCGTAGGTCAGCTCGGGCAGCGGGGCGCCGAACGACAGGCCGTACAGCGGCACGCGGCCGTCGACGATACTGGCGACACCGCTGATCTTGCCCGGCTTGAACGGCACGCGCAGGTCCGCGTTGCGGTACCAGACCTCCGACTTGTCGTCGGGCAGCTGGAGGGCGATCTGCTTGCCCTGCCTGATGTCCAGCGTCACCGTGGTGTCCGCGCTCAGCGTGAGACGTCCGGAGACCTCCGTCGCCGACACGGGGTTGAACCAGTCGTAGTGCTCCGTCTTCTCGTCGATCCGGCCGATCACCGCGTAGTCGCCCACGCCGATCCGCGCCGACCCGACGCCGTCGACGATGCTCAGGATCGAGGCTTCCTGAGTGGCCATGTTGACCAGCACCACGAACTCGTCGGGCACCGGCTTGCCGTCACGACCGGTCACCGACAACGTGAGCGTGCGCCGCTCCTCCTGCACGTACGCGCCGACCGCGGTGGTCAGCGAGATGCCGTTGCCGGAAGCCTTGACGTGACCGTAGAAAGTGCCGTTGCCCTTGCGCGGGTCGAGCACCACGTCGACCTTCGCCGTACCGCCGGCGGGCACCGTCACCGAGGCCGGCACGGTGAAGTCCGCGCCGAGATCGTGCTGCAACGCCAGGGAAACCGGCTCGGCAGAGGCGTTCGAGTAGGTGATCGTCTTCGTGAACGTCTTGGTGTGCGGCCATTCCAGCAGTCCGAACGACAGGCTGCCGACGTCCGCGCGCACCTGCTGCGAGACCGCGCGGCCCACGTCCACCAGGCCGTTTCCGACGTTCGCCGGTGTGTCCGCGACGGGCTTCACCGTCGCCATCAGGTGTGCCTTGAGCTCGGCGGCGGTCCAGGAGGGGTTGCGCTGGGCCAGGACCGCCGCCGCACCGGCGATGTGCGGTGCGGCCATCGACGTGCCGGTCAGCTTCGCGTGCAGGTCGTCGACGTAGTACTCCCACAGCGTGCCCGCGGCCCGTGCGGCCACGATGTCCGTGCCCGGCGCCGCGATGTCCGGCTTGACCGCGAAGTCCTTGTGCCGCGGCCCGCGCGACGACCACTCGTTCACCGTGCCGGACTTGGTCAGGTTCGCCACCGCCAGCACCGCGTCGGCGGCCGCTGGTCCGTTGACCTTGACGCGGTCGCCCGAGTTGCCCGCCGCCGCCACGAACAGCGCACCGGTCTCGGCCGTGAGCTCGTTCGCCCTGACCGACATCGGGTCCGTGCCGTCGGACGCCATCTGGGTGCCGAGGCTCATGTTGACGACCTTGGCCCTGACCTCGCGCGCGGCCCAGTCCATTCCGGCCAGGATGGCGCTTTCCTCGCACCACTCGGCTTCGCAGACCCGGCCGACCGCGAGCTTCGCGCCCTTCGCGACACCCGTGTACTTGTCGCCGTGCCCGGCGATCGTAGCGGCGACGTGCGTGCCGTGGCCGACGTTGTCCTGGATGCCCGCCGGGGTGAAGTCCTTCGACTGCGCCACGACGCCCGCGAGTTCGGGGTGGTTCTGGTCATAGCCGGTGTCGAGCACCGCGACCGTGACACCGGTGCCGTCGAACCCGGCCTGCCACGCGGCGGGTGCCCCGACCATCGGCACGCTCTGGTCCAGTGAGATCTTCGCCTTGCCGTTCAACCACAGCTTCCCGCCGCTGCGGGCCGTCGCACGATCCTTCCAGCGCTGCGGCGCTTCCTTCTTCGGCACCGCGGAAGCCGTGCGGAAGCCGTTGTCCAGCACCGGAATCCGGTCGATCTTGTCGTCGGTGTAGCCGAACGAGTGCAGTGCCGTCACGTCGAAGAAGCGCTTGTCGACGCGATCCTGCCTCAGCGCGTCGACGGCGTCCGCGGGCACCACGTACTGGTGGTCGTCCTGCACGTACTGGGCGAACTTCATGCCGGGCCGCCCCTCGACGCCGACCAGTCCACCCTGCTCGTCCAGGAAGACCTTGTCACCGCTGATGAGCGTGACGGTCCGGGTCTTTCCGATCCCGGCGGTGCCTCTCGGCTCCGCCTGCGCCGCCGTCGCCGGGCTGATCAGCCCGGCGACGAGCGCGGTGGCCACAAAACAGCGCGCTAAGCGCACCTGTCCTCCCCTAGGTGTGAACCTCTCCACCCGGGAAGACTCCAATTGTTACGGGAAGGTTGCTTCACGCACCGCGATAGGTGCCGAAGCTCCAGCGGTTGCCTTCCGGATCGGCGACGGTGAAGCCGCGCGACCCGTAGTCCTCGTCCTTCAGCCCGCGGACCTCCGTGGCACCGCGCGCCGTGCACTGCGCGTAGATCTCGTCCGGCCGGTCCGTCACCACGTAGACGGACGCCGCTCCGACGGCCGTGGCCTCGACCTCGCCGACCGAACGCTTGGCGGACCCCAGCATCACGCCGCCGCCTTCGGGCCAGAGCAGCTCGCAGTGCACGACCTCGCCGTCGGCCTCGCCGGGCACGACGAGGTGCTCGGTGAAACCGAAGGCCTCGACCAGGAACCGGATCGCGGCCGGCGCGTCCTCGTAGGACAGTCCCGGCCAGCAGGTGGGTGCAGGTGTTGTCATGGCGACAACTCTGCGCCCTGCCCGGTCTCGCTGCCTTGTACGAATGGAAGCTCCGCCGCGATCCACTCGGTCGGCGTCGCTCCGCACAGCGCCCGCCAGTCGCGGTTGAAGTGCGCCTGGTCGGTGTAGCCGCAGGCCGCGGCGACCTCGGTCAGCGTGGGCCGGCGTTCGCCGCGCAGCATCAGGTTCGCCCGCTCGAACCGCATCACGCGCGCCACGACCTTGGGCGTCAGGCCGAACTCCGCCGCGAACCTCGACGTGAGGTGCTGCCGGCTCCACCCGACCTCGGCCGCGATCTCCCCCACCGGCACGCCCTCGGCGAGCCGTTGCCACGCCCACGCCACCTCGACCTGTTGCCTCACCGGCCGCAGCAACCGCCCCAGCACGAGGTCCAGCGCGGCGAACCGGTCCGTCCACGTCGTCGCGGTCTGCACCCGTTCACGCAGCTCGGCGGCGGGAGCGTCGAGCGCGTCGAGTCCTACCGACGTTCCGGAGAGCTCCGCGGCGGGCAGGCCGAAGAACGCCCGCGCGCCCAACGGCGTCAACGCGCACTGGATGCCGTGCTGGAACCCGTCGTGGGTGATGAGCACGGCCTCGTCGTGCAGGCCGCCGCACAGCGTGGCGAACCGGCCCTGCGGCAGGTCGACGGTGCCGTCCAGGGTGACGATGAGGGTGAGCGAGCGCGACGGCAGGCCGCGGTGCACGCCGGGGTCGGTCCGCATCCGATACCCGCCGTACCGCGTGACGAACGGCCGCAGCCTCGGGTGCGGCGCACCGATGACGTGCTCGACGTCCACGCCAGCGATGCTAGAACAGTTCTCCGAGCACGAGCAGCCCCGCGCCGATCGGCACGAGATCAGGCCCGTACGACGTCACGCTCACGTCCACGTCCGGCATCGCCCGCAGGTACAGCTCGGGCGACTGGAGCACCTTCCGTCCACTCAGCACGATCTGGTCGAGGTCCAGCAGCTGCACCAGGTTCGTCACCGCCGCGGCGAGCACCCGCGCGGCCTCCACCCCGGTTGCCGCGGCGTGCACGGCCTCGACGCACCCGCGCCGCCCGCACACACACAACGGCCCGTCCAGCTGAATGGTCGTGTGCCCGAACTCGCCCGCACCCGACCGTGCGCCCCGGTGCACCTCTCCTCCGAGGAGCAACCCCACGCCCAGACCGGTGCCCACGAACACAACAGCCGCGTCCTCGAGAGGTCTCCGCCACGCCTCGGCGAGCACGGCCGCGTTGGTGTCCTTGTCCACCACCACCGGCAGCCCGAGGCGTTCCTCGGCGAGTTTCCGAAGCGGAACCTCCGACCAGCCCGGCAACCCGTTGGGCGACACGACCCCGTCGCGGAAGTCCAGCGGGCCCGCGATCCCGATGCCGAGCCCGAGCACTCCCGGCTCCACCAACGACTCCAGCGCTTCCAGGACGTCGGACGGGGTGAACATCGGCGCCAGCGGCACCACGGACGCCGACACCACCTCACCGGTCAGGTCGAGCTTCACCACCCGCAGCTCGTCCCGGTCGACGTACGCCCCGTACGCGAACCCGCCGTCGGCGCGGAGCTGGAGCGACATCCGGGGCTTGCCGCGGCCTCCGTCGCGCACCGCGCCGGTCTCCTCCACCAGGCCGGCCGCGATGAGCCGCGCCACGATCTTCGAGACCGCCTGCGGGGTCAGTCCGGTCTCGTCGGCGATGGAAGCCCTGCTCAGAGCCCCGGAACGCACCAACCGGAGCACGGTTCTGTCGTTGTGCGAACGCAGCGAGGTGAGGTCCACGGTCGCAATTATTCAACAGCGTTGCTTTAATCGGAAGCATGACAAGAGTCGGACTGCTGGGCTACGGCATCGCGGGACGGGTCTTCCACGCCCCGCTCATCTCCTCGACGGAGGGCATGGAACTCGCCGCCATCGTCACCGCGAACCCGGAACGGCAGGCGCAGGCCCGTGCCGCGCACCCGGAAGCCAAGATCGTGACCGCGGACGAGCTGTTCGAGCTGGACCTCGACCTGATCGTCGTCGGCACGCCGAACCGCACGCACGTCGAGTACGCGCGCCGGGCGATCGACCAGGGTGTCGCGGTCGTCGTCGACAAGCCGTTCGCGCCGTCCAGCGCCGAGGCCGCAGAGCTGGTCGCGGCCGCGCAGGCCAAGGGCGTTCCGCTCACGGTCTTCCAGAACCGCCGCTGGGACAGCGACTTCCTCACCGTGCGCAAGATCCTCGGCCGGCTGGGCGAGGTCCGGCGGTTCGAGTCGCGCTACGAGCGCTGGGTGCCGGAGATCTGGGACAACTGGCGCGAGTTCGGTGCGCCCGAGGAGGCAGGCGGACTGCTCTACGACCTCGGCGCCCACCTCGTCGACCAGGCCGTGCAGCTCTTCGGGCCGGTCAGGACCGTCTACGCCGAGCTCGACCTGCGCCGCCCCGGCGTGCAGGTGGACGACGACGTGTTCGTGGCGCTGACGCACGAGAACGGCGTCCGCTCGCACCTGTGGGCCAACGCGCACGCCGCGCACCACGGGCCGCGGTTCCGCGTGCTCGGCAGCGAGGGCGCGTTCGTGGTCAGCGGCATGGACGAACAGGAGGACGCGCTCGACGCCGGCCGCCGCCCGACCGATCCGAACTGGGGTTACGAGACGCGCAGCGGACAACTGGGGGTTCTCGGCGAGACGGTCGAGGTGCCGGTCGAGCTCGGCGCCTACGAGACCTTCTACGCCGAGCTGCAGGCCGGCCGCGTCCCCGTCGACCCGGCGGGCGCCGTGTACGCGCTCCAGGTCATCGAGGCCGCCTTCACGTCCGCGCGCGAGAACCGGGTGGTGGCACTGTGACGACCAGCGAAGAGCTCCTCGCCCAGGAGCGGCGCCTGCAGTTCACGCGCTTCGGCAACGACGTCGCGATCGAGCTCGGCCTGCACCTGCTCGACGCGGCCCGCGAGCAGGGCCTGCCGATCGCGATCTCGGTGCGGCGCAACGGACACCGGCTCTTCCACGTCTCGTTGCCGGGCACCTCGCCGGACAACGACAGCTGGCTGGAGCGCAAGGCCCGCGTCGTCGAGCGGTTCGGCCACAGCTCGTTCTACGTCGGCACCACGTTCCGCGAGAAGGGCACGACGTTCGAGGCGGAGTCACCGCACCTCGACCCGGCCCTGTACGCGGCGCACGGCGGCGTGTTCCCGGTCGTCGTGCGCGGCACCGGCCCGGTCGGCACCGTCGGCGTGTCGGGCCTGCCCCAGGCCGAGGACCACGAGTTCGTCGTCACTCAGCTGGAATCGTTCCTGAACTCCCGCGATGCGTAATTAGCACGAATAGTCGTTGGTACAAAATCCGAAGACACCACTTCGAGTGGATTCAATAACACTCGGAGTGGTGTTCTATATCAGTCCGGCAGACCGCATCAATGCGCACAAAAGAGTGACCTTACTGGGCCAAACGAGTGCGTTATTCCATACTGATACGACTAGCACCAGTTGTACGCTCCGTAGCATCAACAGGCGTAAGACACCCACCCGAATGTCGCCTTTTTGGCCCCTTCACAGCCCTCAATTGCGAGAACTAACGTCCCTTCCGGCTTAATCGGATTGGTCCATTAGCGCATTGCAGATGGGTGGGTGCAGGGTTGTGACTGTGACGGATTCTGACCTCGATGAGGGCCGTCAGCAGCTGAGTTTGGGCACGGCCGCCGCTCGTAATCTGGCCACGACCACCAAGTCCGTCCCGCAGATGCAGGGAATCACCTCCCGCTGGCTGCTCAAGGTCCTGCCCTGGGTCCAGGCCGCGGGTGGTGCCTACCGCGTCAACCGCAGGCTCACCTACACGCTGGGCGACGGCCGCGTCTCCTTCACCAACATCGGCGCGGAGATCCGCGTCGTCCCGATGGAGCTCACCGAGCTGTCGCTGCTGAAGGGCTTCGACGACGAGGCCGTCCTCACCGCGCTCGCCGGACGCTTCACCCAGCAGGAGTTCGGCATCGGCGACGTCATCGTCGAGAAGGGCCGCCCGAAGGACACCGTCGTGCTGATCGCGCACGGCAAGGTCGACAAGATCGGCACCGGCGAGTACGGCGGCGAGACCGTGCTCGGCAACCTGGCCGACGGCGAGTACTTCGGCGAGACCGTGCTGGCCGGGCCGCAGGGCGAGTGGGAGTACACCGCGAAGGCCGTCACCCCGGTCACCGTGCTCACGTTGTCCTGGACCGACTTCCAGGCCCTCAACGGCGAGGCGGGCGGGCTGCGCGCCCACATCCAGCAGACCTACAACAGCCGCAACAAGCCGCAGAACGACTTCGGTGAGGCCGCGATCGGCATGTCGGCCGGCCACGACGGCGAGCCCGTCCTGCCCGGCACGTTCGTCGACTACGAGCTCTCGCCGCGCGAGTACGAGCTGAGCGTCGCGCAGACCGTGCTGCAGGTCCACACGCGGGTCGCGGACCTCTACAACAACCCGATGGACCAGGTCGAGCAGCAGCTGCGGCTCACGATCGAGGCCCTGCGCGAACGCCAGGAGCACGAGATCGTCAACAACCGGTCGTTCGGCCTGCTGCACAACGCGGACCTCAAGCAGCGCATCCACACCCGGTCCGGCCCGCCCACGCCGGACGACTTCGACGAGCTGCTGTCGATCGTGTGGAAGGACCCCGGCTACTTCGTCGCCCACCCGCGCACGATCGCCGCGTTCGGCCGCGAGCTGAACAGGCGCGGCATCTACCCGCAGCACATCGACTTCAACGGTCAGCAGGTGCCGGCGTGGCGCGGCATCCCCGTGCTGCCGTGCAACAAGATCCCGATCTCGGACACGCGCACGTCGTCGGTGATGCTGATCCGCACCGGCGAGCAGAACCAGGGCGTCATCGGCCTGCACCAGACCGGCATCCCCGACGAGTACCAGCCGGGCCTTTCCGTGCGGTTCATGGGGATCAACGACCAGGCCATCATCAACTACCTGGTCAGCGCCTACTACTCGGCCGCGATCATGGTGCCGGACGCCATCGGTGTGCTGGAGCACGTCGAGCTGGGCCGCGAAGGCTGATGCCGGAAAAGATGGCTGCGGCGTTCACCATGCCGGAGTTCTACGTGCCCCACCCGGCACGGATGAACCCGAATCTCGAACGCGCCCGCGCCCACTCGACGCAGTGGGCGCGGGACATGGGGATGCTCGACACCGGGGTGTGGACTCCGGAGATCCTCGCGGGCGACGACTACGGGTTCATGTGCGCGTGGACCCACCCGGACGCGCCCGCGGAGATCCTCGACCTCATCACGGACTGGTACGTCTGGGTCTTCTACTTCGACGACGAGTTCTTCGCGGAGTTCAAGCAGACCAAGGACGTCACGGGCGCGAAGGCGTACCTCGACCGGTTGCCGGCGTTCATGCCGATCAACGGCACCGATCTCTCCCCCGAACCGCGGAACCCGACCGAGCGCGGGCTCGTCGACCTGTGGCAGCGCACGATCGGGCTGATGTCGCAGGACTGGCGGCGCAGGTTCACCACGAGCACGCACAACCTGCTGCTCGAGTGCATGTGGGAGATCAAGAACATGGCGTCCGGCACGGTCGCCAACCCGATCGAGTACATCGAGATGCGCCGCAAGGTCGGCGGCGCGCCGTGGTCGGCGAACCTGGTGGAGGTCTCCGAAGCCGCCGAGGTGCCCGCGTCCATCGCGGGCACCCGGCCGTTGCGGGTCCTCTCCGACACGTTCTCCGACGCGATCCACCTGCGCAACGACATCTTCTCGTACGAGAGGGAAGTGCAGCGGGAGGGCGAGAACTCCAACGGCGTGCTGGTGTTCGAGAAGTTCTTCGGTCACGACACGCAGACCGCGGTCGAGGCCGTGAACGCCCTGCTGACCTCGCGGCTGCACCAGTTCGAGAACACCGTGTTCACCGAGCTGCCGACGTTGTTCGCCGAGCACGGCGTCGGCCCGCTGGAGCAGGCACGGGTGCTGAAGTACGTGAAGGGCCTGCAGGACTGGCAGTCCGGCGGGCACGAGTGGCACCTGCACGCCGGCCGCTACACCAAGGTCGAGGGTGGTGGCGCGGGCAACTCGGCGTTCTTCCGCACGATCCTGCGCGGCCCGACCGGCCTCGGCACGTCCGGCGCGTGGCTGGGGGTCGCTCGTGGCTGAGTTCGACATGCCGTTCGCGGCCAGGCTTTCACCCCACGCCGACCGCGTCCGCGCGCACACCAGGACGTGGGTGCGGGACATGGGGATGCTGAACGGATCCCCGTGGACCGAGGCGTTCTACGACGCGGCGGACTACGGCGGTTTCGCCTCGCTGACCCATCCGACCGCGTCGTTCGACGATCTCCAGCACATCAGCGACTGGCACACGTGGGGTTTTTACGTGAGCGACGCGTTCCTGGACGGCTTCCTGCGACCACGCAACGTCGTCGGCGGCAAGGCGTTCGTGGCCAGGCTGAAGTCGGTGCTCGCCGGGTCGGCTCAACCGGTGAACCCCGCCGAACGAGGTCTGGCCGACCTGGTGTCGCGGTCCACTGTGGACTCCGAGGACGTCGAGCACCTGACGGAGTACCTGGACGCGTTGCTGTGGGAGCTGCACAACACCGCGCAGGGCCGGGTGCCCGACCCGATCGACCTGGTTGAGATGCGCCGCCGGTCGATCGCGACGGAGCTGTCCGCGAAGCTGGTGCGCAGGTCGGTCGGCGCCGAGCTGCCCGCGGAGCTGTTGCGCAACAGCACGATGAGGGCGCTCATCGACTCGTTCGGCGACGTGCCTGCGCTGCGCCAGGAGATCGTCGGGTTCGACCACACCTACGCGACCGGCGGCAGCACCACCAGCGCGGTGCTGGCCGTGCGGCAGTTCTTCGACTGCGAGCACGACCAGGCCGTCTCGATCGTGGCCGACCTGATCTCGGCGCGGCTGCGGCAGATCGTCTCGATCATCGGCGAGCTGCCGTCCACCGCGGCTGAGTACGACCTCTCCCCGGAGGCGACAGCCGGGTTGCACCGGTACGTCGAAGCGCTGAAGTCGTGGCTGGCCGGTGAGCTGCTCTGGACGCAGAGGTCCGGCCGTTTCTCCCCAACCCCCACCCGGAAGTTCCACTCCCCCACCGGACTCGGCACCGCCGCAGTTCTGACTCGATAGATTGGATTCGCAGTGACCGTTACCGATCCGGGCGTTGGGGTCGAGAGCCAGCTGAGCCTCTCCACGGCCGCGGCCCGCAACCTCTCGACGACCACCAAGTCCGCACCGCAGATGCAGGGCATCTCGCCCCGGTGGCTGCTGCGGATGCTGCCGTGGGTCGAGGCCAAGGGCGGCGCGTTCCGGGTCAACCGGCGGCTGAGCTACGCGGTCGGCGACGGGCGCGTCACGTTCACGAGCGTCGGTTCCGAGGTGCGCGTCGTGCCGCAGGAGCTGTGCGAGTTCCCGTTGCTGCGCGGGTTCGAGGACGAGGCCGCGCTGACGGCGCTGGCCAACCGCTTCGAGCAGCGCGAGTACGAGCCGGGTGAGGTGATCGCGGAACGCGGCCGGCCCGCCGACTCGATCATCGTGATCGCGCACGGCAAGGTGACGAAGACCGGGCGCGGCGAGTACGGCGACGAGGTGGCGCTGGGCACCGTCGCCGACGGTGAGCACTTCGGTGACCACGAGGTGCTCGGCGGGGTGGAGGGAACGTGGGACTTCACCGCTCGGGCGTTGACGCCGACGACCGCGGTGGTGTTGTCGCGGGCGACGTTCAACCAGCTCAACGGGCAGATCGAGCCGCTGCGGGCACACATCGCGCAGCAGCTGGCGAACCCGTCGGGTGCGGCGAACAAGCACGGCGAGGCGGAGATCCGGCTGGCGTCCGGCCACGACGGCGAACCGACGCTGCCCGGCACGTTCGTCGACTACGAGCTGCGGCCGCGGGAGTACGAGCTCTCGGTGGCGCAGACGATCCTGCGCGTCCACACGCGGGTGGCGGACCTCTACAGCCAGCCGATGGACCAGGTCGAGCACCAGCTGCGGCTGACCATCGAGGCCCTGCGCGAGCGGCAGGAGTTCGAGCTCGTCAACAACAAGGAGTTCGGCCTCATCGCGAACGCCGACCTCAAGCAGCGGGTCAGCACCCGGTCCGGCCCGGTGACGCCGGACGACATGGACGAGCTGATCTCGCGGCGCCGCAACACCCGGCTGATCCTCGCCCACCCCAAGGCGATCGCGGCGTTCGGGCGGCAGCTGTCCGCGCGCGGCCTGTACCCGCCGACGGTGGAGGTCGAGGGCGAGCAGCTGCAGTCGTGGCGCGGCATCCCGATCGCGCCGTGCGACAAGATCCCGGTCAACAAGAACGGCACCACGTCGATCCTCGCGATGCGGCTCGGCGAGGAGAAGCAGGGTGTGGTCGGCCTGCGTCAGACCGGCATCCCCGACGAGTACGAGCCTGGCCTGAACGTGCGGTTCATGGGCATCGACGAGCACGCGATGCTCAAGTACCTCGTGTCGACGTACTACTCGGCCGCCGTGCTGGTGCCGGACGCGCTGGGTGTGCTGGAGAACGTCGAGATCGGTCTGTAGAGCCATGACAGCTGAGTTCTTCGGCGAGATGACCGAACCGCTCGCGGCGGGCAGACCCGCCGGCGAGGTGCTCGCGTGGAGCCGGGGCCTCGTGCTCCCGGCTCTGCGCAAGGCCGTCGAGCAGTTGCCGCCCTCTCTGCGCGCGGTAGCGGAGTACCACCACGGGTGGCGCGACGAGTACGGCAACCCGGTGCTGGGCAACAGCGGCAAGGCGATCCGGCCCGCGCTGGTGCTGCTCGCGGCGGAGGCCGTCGGCGGCTCGGCGGACTCCGCAGTGCCGGCAGCGGTCGCGGTGGAGCTCATCCACAACTTCTCGTTGCTGCACGACGACGTGATGGACGGCGACACGACCCGGCGCCACCGCGCGACGGCGTGGACGGTGTTCGGCGTCAACTCGGCGATCCTGGCGGGTGACGCGCTCCAGGCCTTGGCGGTGGACGTGCTCGCGGGGTCTGGCCATCCGCGGGCACTGGAGGCCGTCCGGACGCTCGGCGACGCCGTGGTCGCGTTGCTCGAAGGCCAAGCGCTGGATCTCGACTTCGAGACGCGGTCCGACGTCGAGGTGTCCGAAGTGGAGCGGATGGCACGCGGCAAGACCGGCGCTCTGCTCGGTGCGTCAACGGCTCTGGGTGCCCTGTACGGCGACGGCACGGACGAACAGGTCGAGGCCATGCGCGGCTACGGCGCCGAGCTGGGCCTCGCGTTCCAGCACGTGGACGACCTGCTCGGCATCTGGGGCGACCCGGCGGTGACCGGCAAGGCCGCGCACTCGGACCTGGTGAACCGCAAGAAGTCCCTGCCGGTCGTGCGCGCGCTGACCGCTCGTGAGCCCGCTGCCGCCGAGCTGGCGTCGTTGTACTTCGGCACCCAGGAGATGAACCCGGAAACGCTTGCGCGAGCGGCGTCCCTGGTCGACGCCGCCGGTGGGCGGGCGTGGAGCCAGAGGCAGGCCGACGAGCTGCACACGCAGGCACTGGTCCACCTCGGCGAGGCCTCACCGACCGCGCGTGCGGCGGTGGAGCTCGGCACGCTCGCCCAGCTGGTCACCCATCGAGACCACTGAACCCCTTGGGAAGGCGCCCGATGACGGAACACCCGCCGCGTTCTGTGCTGCTCGCCTCACCCCGGTCGTTCTGCGCCGGAGTGGAGCGTGCGGTCGAGATCGTCGAACGGCTGCTCGACCAGCGCGGCGGCCCCATCTACGTGCGCAAGCAGATCGTGCACAACATCCACGTGGTCCGGTCGCTGGAGGCTCGTGGTGCCGTGTTCGTGGAGGAGCTCGCTGAGGTGCCGTTCGGTGCCACGGCGGTCTTCTCCGCGCACGGCGTGTCTCCTGCCGTGCGCGCCGAGGCTCGCGAACGGTCGTTGGACGTCCTGGATGCGACCTGTCCGTTGGTGACGAAGGTGCACTCCGAGGCCCGCCGGTTCGCCGAGCGCGGTGACACGATCGTCCTCATCGGACACGCCGGGCACGAGGAGATCGAGGGAACGCTGGGCGAAGCACCCGGTCAGATGGTGCTGGTCGAGACCGTGGCCGACGTCGAGGCGCTGGAGATCGCCGGGCCGGTGTCGTACCTGACGCAGACGACGCTGGCCGTGGACGAGACCGCCGAGGTGATCGAGGCGCTGCACCGCAGGTTCCCCCAGCTGCGCGGGCCGGCGTCCGACGACATCTGTTACGCGACCACGAACCGGCAGATCGCGATCCGGGACGTCGCTCAGCGCTCGGACCTGGTTCTCGTGGTGGGCTCGAAGAACTCGTCGAACTCGGTGCGGATGGTCGAGCTCGCCGCTCGCACAGGCACCCCGGCCTACCTGGTCGACGACGCGTCGGAGATCGATCCGGCCTGGCTGGCCGGCGTGTCCGCGGTCGGCTTGTCGGCCGGTGCCTCCGCTCCACCCGAGCTGGTGGACGAGGTCATGGAGGCCTTGCGGGCGTTGGGTCCCGTGGAGATCTCGACGCACACGGCGGCGACCGAGACGATCGCCTTCACGCTGCCGCTGGCGGTGCGCCGTGCTGGCTGACATCACCTCGCCCGCCGACGTCCGGGCGCTCTCCTCGTCCGAACTCTCTTCCCTGGCCGCGGAGATCCGGTCCTTCCTGATCGCCAAGGTCCATCGGACCGGCGGCCACCTCGGGCCGAACCTGGGCGCCGTCGAGCTGACCATCGCGGTGCACCGGGTCTTCAGCTCGCCCGTCGACGTCGTGCTGTTCGACACCGGGCACCAGTCGTACGTGCACAAGATGCTGACCGGCCGGTGCCCGGACTTCGACTCCCTGCGGCAGGCGGGTGGCCTGTCCGGTTACCCGTCCGCGGCCGAGTCGGCGCACGACGTCGTGGAGAACTCGCACGCGTCCACCGCACTGTCCTATGCGGACGGTCTGGCCAAGGCGTTCGAGCTCGGCGGCACCGACCGCAGGGTCGTCGCCATCGTCGGCGACGGCTCGCTGACCGGCGGGATGTGCTGGGAGGCGTTGAACAACATCGGCGGCTCCTCCCGGCCAGTCGTGGTGCTGCTGAACGACAACGGCCGTTCGTACGACCCGACAGCGGGCGGGTTCGCGGCGTCGTTGCTCGACGGCTCGGCTCGTGCCCTGTTCGAGGCTCTCGGCCTGGCCTACCTCGGGGAGGTCGACGGCCACGACGTGCACGCCGTCGAGAACGCCCTGTGGGAGGCCAAGTCCCTGGGCCGCCCGGTCGTCGTGCACTGCAAGACGGTGAAGGGCAAGGGGTACGAGGCCGCGGAGGCCGACGAGGCCGACCGCCTGCACGCGGTCGGCGCGTCCGGGTCTTCTTCGAGCCGGACGTGGACCGACGTGTTCTCCGACGAGGCCGACCGCCTGCACGCGGTCGGCGCGTCCGGGTCTTCTTCGAGCCGGACGTGGACCGACGTGTTCTCCGACGAGATCGTGCTGCTGGGCGCGGAACGCCCGGACGTCGTCTGCCTGACCGCGGCGATGCTGGAACCGGTGGGCCTGCGGGCGTTCGCCGCGAAGTTCCCCGCGCGCGTCTTCGACGTGGGCATCGCCGAGCAGCACGCCGTGACGTCCGCCGCCGGCATGGCGATGGGCGGCCTGCACCCGGTGGTCGCCGTCTACGCGACGTTCCTGTCGCGCGCGTTCGACCAACTGCTGATGGACGTGGCGCTGCACCGGTTACCGGTGACGTTCGTGCTGGACCGCGCCGGTGTGACGGGACCCGACGGCGCCTCGCACCACGGCATGTGGGACGCGTCCGTACTGCCCGTCGTCCCCGGCCTGCGCCTCGCCGCCCCGCGCGATCCGGCGTCTCTGGCCTCGCTGCTGCGCGAGGCCGTCGCGGTGTCCGACGGCCCGACGGTCGTGCGCTACCCGAAGGCCGTCGCGGGGCCGGACGTACCCGCGTTGCGGCGGGTGGGCCACTTCGACGTGCTGCGCGAGGTTCCGGACGCCGAAGTGCTGCTGGTAGCGGTGGGTCCGCTGGCCGGCGCCTGTCTGGCGGCGGCTGTCGAGCTGGAGTCGCACGACGTCCAGGTCAACGTGGTGGATCCGCGGTGGATCGCTCCCCTGGACCCGCACCTCGTGAAGTACGGCAGCCGGCACCGCCTGGTCCTCGCCGTGGAGGACACGACGTCGACCGGTGCACTGGGCGCGCGGCTGGGACAGGCGTTGCCCGACCACTGCGTCGCGACCTTCGCTCTGCCACCACGTTTCCTGCCGCACGACTCACGCGCCCGCATCCTGCGCGCGCACGGCCTGGACGCCGCCGGCATCACGACGAGCGTGCTGAAGCGCCTCGGCGTGAAGTGACGAACCAGCCGATGGCGAACGACACCGCGACAGCCCCAGCACCGACAACGGGCGCCTTCACCTCAGCGGGCAGCTCCAGCGGACGCAGAGCCGTCGCAAGGCTGAGCAGAATCGGCCCCTGCACGACGAACGCGACGTAGGCCGACCGCGCCAGCCCCTCGGCGAAGGGCCCCTGGCGGGTCAGCCTGCGTTGCGCGAGCCCGATGAGCCAGAGACTGCCCGCCACCACCAGGGCTCCCTCGACGAGCGCCAGGGCCGCGGCCTGCCAGGTGAAGCCACCGAGGAACGGTCCGGCGTTCTCCGCGAGGTCGAGCACGCCGAGGAACGCCGCGGCGATCGGCAGCACCACGATGGTGCCGACGACCACCGCGCGGGTGAGCCGGTAGATCTCGTCCGGCACCCGTTCGGCGAGCTTGCGACCCCCGATCGCACCGAGCACGAACATGCCGAGACACTGCGGCCACCACCACAGGTGCAGGTCGCCGACCTGACCGCTCCTCGCGGGGAACACCAGCCGGGTCAGGAACGTCGTGCCGGCCACGATCATCGTCATGCCCACCACGGTTCGCGGCGTGATGCGGCGTTGTGTGATCGGCGGCCCGAGCGCCACCGCGACGGAGAAGACCAGCAGCACGCCGACGAACCACAGCGACCCGCTGTCCAGCAACGGATCGCGGTGCGTGAACGCGTGCCACCACGACACGTTCCGCCCCGCACCGTTGTAGGCGATCCAGACGAACGTCGGCCAGACGAGCACAGCGCTCACGACCCACGGCACGCCGAGCCGGACCAGCCGCTCGGTGATGAAGCGCTGCCGGCCTTTGCGTTCGATCGAGCCCGGAGTGAAGATCCCGGCCATGAAGTAGAAGGTGCCCATGAAGAACAGCCCGGACGGCCCGATCAACGCCGCCAGCACGGTCTCGACGCCGGGGTGGAACGTGACCTCGTTGACCTCGTCGTACGGCCAGCCGCCGATCGCGGCGTAGCCGAGCAGCGCGTGGCCGCCGATGACCCACGCCACCAGGATCACCTTCAGGTTGTCCACTGCGGACAATCTCACGCGGTCCATGGTCCGCTTCCCGGCCGTGGAACGCCAGGGTCCGAGAGGGCGGGCGGCTGCTGTTCACGTGTGCCGCTCGCCCGCTGTCGCCGCCTGGTGATCTCCAGCCAGCCGTGAAACGCCAGGATCCAAGGGGGCGGGCGGCTCCCGCTCACGCGTGCCCCGCACCCCGCCATCGCCGCCCGGCGATCTCCAACCAGCCGCGAAACACCACGGTCCAAAGGGGCGAACGGCTCCCGCTCACGCGTGCCCCGCACCCCGCCATCGCCGCCCGGCGATCTCCAACCAGCCGCGAAACACCACGGTCCAAAGGGCCGAGCGGCTCCCGCTCACGCGTGCCCCGCACCCGCCATCGCCACCTAGCGATCTCCAACCAGCCGCGAAACACCACGGTCCAAAGGGCCGAGCGACTCCCGCTCACGCGTGCCCCGCACCCCGCCGTCGCTGCCCGGCGGATCTCCAACCGGCCGTCGACCGGGTTCACCGGCCACGCCGGTCGCACAGCGCGAGGGTCACTGCGACCAGGGATGTCGTGGGTCGTTTGCCGCTCACTCGACCACCAGCCGGGTCCCGCGCCGCGCTACGGCCTGTCGCCCGTGTAGACGCCGAGCGTCCGGAACCTCAGACCCGGCTCCGCGTACTCCTCCATCGCGTGCGCGATCCACCCCACGATCCGGGCGATCGCGAAGATCGCCTCGCCCGCGTCCGGTGCCATCTTGAACGTCACGCCGAACTGGGCCAGGGCGAGGTCGACGTTCGGGAACGACCGCTGCTGGGTGGCGATCACCTTGTCCGCCACCAGGTCGCCGTGGGCGCGCAGGACCGTGAGCAGGTGGTCGGCGCGCGGGTCTCGCTGTTGGTAGACGTAGTGGCCGAAGCCGGGGATCGGGCGTTCGGCGCGCAGGTGTTCCGCGATGGCGCCCATGGGGTCGGTCTCGGCCTGCAGCAGGAAGCGGTGTGCAAGGGTGCTGGCGGTGCCGTGCTTCTGGCCTTCCAGGGCTCCGAGGCCGGCGGACACCACGGCGTACGGGTGGGCTCGGGCGGAGGCGGCCACTCGGGCGGCCATGGTCGAGATGGCGAGGTCGTGGTCGGCCAGCAGGATCAGGGTCGTGTTCAGCAGATCCGGTTCCGGCGGCTCCGGGGAGAGGCGTGCCCACAGGCGGTCGGCGATGTCCGTGCCCATCGGGCGCTGCTGCAGGGGCAGGGACTCGACCACGTCGGCGATGAGGGCCTTGGCCGTCGTGACGGCGCGGGACAGGTCGAAGCGGAGAGGGTCGCCGGCGCTCGCCAGTGCCACGGCGACGCGGACCCTGTCCGTCAGCGTGGCGCTCTCGGGGAGGGCCATCCAGATCTCCTGGCCCTCCGGGAACTGCATGCCCGTCGAGTCGATCTCGGTCCACAGCCAGTGGGCCACGTCCTCGAAGCGCTTGGTCGCGCTCAGCTGGACGGCGGAGCGGCCGCGGTAGTGCAGGCGGTCGTTCTCCAGCAGGGAGATGCGCGTGCGGATGCGATCGGTCACAGCCGCCACTGCTCCGCGTGCACCAGTGCGCTGCGCCAGGGCCTCGACGTCGGCGACCTCGAACATGCTGTGGCGGTTGACCTTCTTGCTGGTCAGGAGGCCGCGGCTGACGTACGCGTAGACCGTCGCCGGTTTCACGCCCAGGCGACGGGCAGCTTGATTCGTCGTCAACATTGATTCCATCAACGTTGACTGTACAAGACATGTTGACGGAGCCTGTTGTACATGTTGATTGATGCACCCAAAGGACTTAAAGACGTCGTCGTCACCACGACCCTGATCGGGGACGTGAACGGTGCCGCGGGCTACTACCACTACCGCGAGTACGACGCGATCGAGCTGGCCAGGACGCGGTCGTTCGAGGACGTGTGGTTCCTCTTCGTCGAGGGCAGGCTGCCAAACGCGCACGAGGCCGCGCACTTCGCGCGGGAGACCGCCGAGCTGAGGTCCCTGCCCGCGAGCATCAGCGAGGTGCTGCCGGCGATCGCGAAATCGGGGTGCACTGCGCTGGCCGGGCTCAGGACCGCGTTGTCGATGCTGCCGTCGCAGCCGATGTGGGACGCGCCGATGAGCACCAGGAAGGCGGACGCGCTCAGGGTCAGCGCGATGACGCCGACGATCCTGGCGGCACTGCACCGGCTCAAGCTGGGGCTTGATCCGGTCAACCCCAGGGTTGATTTGTCAACGTCGGCGAACTGGTTGTACATGTTGACTGGACTGGAGCCGTCAACGTGGACGAGCCGTGCCGTCGAGCAGTACTTGATCGCCACGATCGACCACGGGTTCAACGCGTCGACGTTCACCGCACGGGTGGTCGCCAGTGCGGGCGCGGACGTCGTGTCCGCGGTGACAGCGGCGATCGGGACGTTCTCCGGGCCGTTGCACGGAGGTGCGCCGGACAGGGCGCTGGAGGCCCTCGACCTCATCGGCACGCCGGACAACATCGACGCCTGGGTCCGGGAGCGCATCGAGCAGGGCGACCGGATCATGGGCTTCGGTCACGCCGTCTACAAGACGGAGGACCCGCGGGCTCGCCTGCTCAGGGAGATCGCGCTCGAGAAC
Organism: Lentzea aerocolonigenes; assembly: GCF_000974445.1. Lineage (GTDB taxonomy): Bacteria > Actinomycetota > Actinomycetes > Mycobacteriales > Pseudonocardiaceae > Lentzea > Lentzea aerocolonigenes. The sequence goes on along the minus strand of NZ_BBOJ01000029.1, from coordinate 83,177 downwards.
CCCACCGAGCTGACGAACTTCGCCGTCACGGTCGAACGCCGGGTCACCGAGCTGCTGGCCGAGCTCAAGCCCGGCCGGCAGCTGTACGCGAACGTCGAGTTCTACGCCGGCGTGGTGATGGAGCAGTGCGGAATCCCGCGCGAGATGTTCACGCCGACGTTCGCGTGCAGCCGGGTGATCGGGTGGTGTGCCAACGCGCTCGAACAGTCCGAGGACACGAAGATCATCCGCCCGGTCGCCCGCTACACGGGACCGCAGCCACTCATCAAGTGAGGTACCGCAGGTCGTTGCCCACGCGGATGCGGTCGCGGTCGTTGATGTCGGACGAACCCGCCAGGCCCGCATTGCGGTCGCGGTGCCGGTCGAGCCACACGGAGATGCCTGCCAGGACTAGGACGATCACTGCAAGAGTCATGTCATGAAGTTTGCGCTCGACAATATCCCGCCAACAGTGGCAGATCTGTCGCAGCGCGCTAAAATCCTGCCATGCTGCGATCGGTGGCGGTTCCCCTCATCGACGGCGTCGCGCCGTTCGAGTTCGGGCTGCTCTGCGAAGTGTTCGGCTACGACAGGACCGACGACGGCGTGCCGCCGATCGACTTCCGCGTGTGCGGCGAGTTCCCGAACCAGCCGGTGGCCACCCAGGTCCCCGGGGTGACCATCACGCCGGAGTTCGGGTTCGACGCGCTGCACGACGCCGACCTGGTGGCGCTGCCTGCCGCCCGCGTGCGCGAGGAGTACCCGGAGAAGCTGCTCAGGGCGATCCAGGAGACCGGCGCGACGCTGCTCAGCGTCTGCAGCGCGGCGTTCATCCTGGGCGCGGCCGGACTGCTCGACGACCGCCGTTGCACCACGCACTGGCGTGAAGTGGGGCAGTTCCGCGAGCGCTTCCCGAAGGCCCAGCTCGACCCGGACGTGCTGTTCGTGGACGACGGCAACATCATCACCAGCGCCGGCACCGCCGCGGGCATCGACGCCTGCCTGCACCTGGTCCGCAGGGAGCTCGGCACCAAGGTCGCCAACACCATCGCGCGCAGGATGGTCGTGCCACCGCAGCGCGACGGCGGTCAGCGGCAGTTCGTGGAGCTCCCGATCCCGGAGTGCAGTGCGGACAGCCTCGAACCGGTGCTGGAGCAGGTGCTCGACACGATCGCGGACAACCACACGGTGGCGTCGATGGCGAAGCTCGCCGTCATGTCCGAGCGGACGTTCGCGCGCAGGTTCGTCGCGGAGACCGGCACCACCCCGAACAAGTGGCTGTCACTCCAACGAGTGCTGCACGCGCGCAGACTGCTCGAAGAGACCGACCTGGACGTCGACGCGGTCGCCGCCAGGTCAGGCTTCGGTACAGCCGCCCTCCTCCGACACCACTTCCATCGGGTCGTCGGCGTCGCACCGAGCGATTACCGACGCACATTCTCCTGTCGTTAGGCGCGTGAAGACCTTCTCCGAGATCTCTCGCAGCGCGTCGACCTCGTCGTCGGAGAGCTGATCGAACACGAGCGCACGCACGGTCTCGGCGTGCGCCGGCGCGGCCTCCTCGATCGCGGACCGGCCGAGCTCCGTCAGCACGACGAACGACCCGCGCCCGTCGCTGCGGCAGATCTCCCTGCGCACCAGGCCGCGCTTCTCCATCCGGGCCAGATGGTGTGAGATGCGACTCTTCTCCCAGTGCAAAGACCGTGCGAGCTCCAACACGCGTACGCGTTCGTCCGGCGTGTCGGTGAGCTGCACCAGCACGGCGAAGTCGGCCATCGAGATCTCCGAGTCGGCCGACATCTGCCTGCTCAGATGCGCGTTGAGCTCCCCTTGCATGCGGACGTAGGCACGCCACGCACGCTGCTGCTCAGGTTCCAGCCATCGTGTCACCTGCTCAGCATACGGGAATAGTTGACACATCATCCAGGTTGAGGCAAGGTGAGTGACACATCAACCAAGTCGAGCAAACCGAAGGACTGACCGCCATGACCACGGCCACCAACCTCTCCGAACTGACCGGCGCCTACGTCATCGACGCCTCGCACTCCCGCATCGGCTTCGTCGCGCGCCACGCGATGGTCACCAAGGTTCGTGGTGCGTTCAACGAGTTCGATGGCAAGATCAGCATCGACGGTGACAAGCCGGAGAACACCACCGCCGAGGTGACCCTGAAGGTCGCCAGCATCGACACCCGCAACGCGCAGCGCGACGGTCACCTGACCACCAACGACTTCCTCGCCGTCGAGACCTACCCGGAGATCAAGTTCGTCTCGACCTCCGCGAAGCAGATCGACGAGGACAACTTCGAGATCACCGGTGACCTCACCATCAAGGACGTCACCAAGAGCATCACCATCCCGTTCGCCTTCGAGGGCGTGGCCGTCGACCCGTTCGGCAACACCCGCGTGGGCTTCGAGGGCTCGCACACCATCAACCGCAAGGACTACGGCGTGACCTGGAACGCCGCGCTCGAGACCGGCGGCGTCCTGGTGAGCGAGAAGGTCGTCCTCGAGTTCGAGATCTCGGCGATCAAGCAGGCCTGACGACGGCCACCGGGCACGGGGCGTGGTAGATCAGGGCCTGCGAGGTAGATCCGAGCAGCATCCCGGCGAATCCGCCACGCCCCCGCGACCCGACCACGAGCAGTCCGGCCCGCCGCCCCAGCTCCAGCAGCGCCGGGATCGGCCGCTCCTGCACCACCAGCTGTTCCACCGCGACGTCCGGGTACTTCACCAGCCACCCGGACATTCGCGTGTTCAGGGACTGCGTGCCGGCGTGCGCGGCCACGAGCGGCACTCCCGCCGCCGCTGCCTCCTCGAACGCGAAACCGATGGCAGGGTCCGACTCAGGCGAAAGATCGACGCCCACCACCACGGGCCCATCACGGTGGTTGCCACGCACCACCACCACGGGACATTCACCGTGAAGAGACAGCGCCACGGCCGTTGAGCCCACCAGCGCTCCGGTGAACCCTCCCAGCCCGTGCGACCCCCACCACGACTTCCCGCGCGCGTGTCGACTCTTCGATCAACACGGGCGTGGGATGTTCCATGCGCAGGTCGTGCTCCACGGGCACATCAGGTGCCTCCGACCGTGCGACGGCAACGGCCTGAGAGAGCCACATCCGCCCTTGGTCGTACATCGCCGAACGCAGCTCACGCGCCGATGAGATGACTTCCGGATATCCGCGCGTCGGCAACGTGTACGCGTGTACCAGCCGCAACGGCGCGTCGTGGAGCACGCACGCCCGAGCAGCCCACGCCACCGCCGCCAGCGCGGACGAGGAACCGTCGACTCCGACGACAACGGGAGGACCGCTCATGATCTCAAAGTAGGCCCGATCGTCGTAGTGAGCCGCGTGCCGTTGGTCCCCTCGTGTCAGGGTCTTTGGGCTACGGTGAGCCGCATGGCGACGCGTGTGTTCCTCGTCGACGACCACGAGATCGTCCGCCGCGGCATCGCGGACCTGCTCGGCGAGGAGTCCGATCTCGAGGTGGTCGGTGACGCCGCATCGGTGGCGGAAGCCCTGGCCAAGGTGCCGGGAGCCCAGGCCGACGTGGCGGTGCTCGACATCAGGCTCCCCGACGGCAACGGCATCGAGCTGTGCCGCGAACTGCGCAGCCGCATACCGGGTCTGCAGTGCCTGATGCTGACGAGCTTCGCGGACGACGAGGCCCTGTTCGACGCGATCATGGCGGGCGCGTCGGGCTTCGTGCTCAAGCAGATCCTGGGCGCCGACCTGGTGAACGCGGTCCGCACGGTCGCGGCAGGACAGTCCCTCCTGGACGCCCGCACGACTTCCGCGCTGCTCAACCGCATCCGCCGCGAACGCGAGGAGGGCGACCCGCTGCGCATGCTCAGCGAGCAGGAGCGCACGGTCCTCGACCTGATCGGCGAGGGCCTGACGAACCGGCAGATCGCCGAGCGGATGTTCCTCGCCGAGAAGACGGTGAAGAACTACGTCTCGCACCTGCTGGCCAAACTGGGCATGCAGCGCCGCACACAGGCCGCGGTGTTCGCTTCGCAGTTCCGCAAGGACGGCGAGAAGCCCCGCTAGTTCAACGGCACTCGCCAGACCACGCAGGCACCGCCGCCCTCCGTGGCCCGCACCGCCAGCGTGCCCCCGAACTTCGAGGCGCGGTGGGCCAGGTTGCGCAGGCCGCTGCGGGACGCGTCGGCTGGAATGCCGACGCCGTTGTCCTGCACCGTGATCACGACGTCCTCGCCCGCGTCGATCAGCACCGTCAGCTCGGTCGCGGACGCGTGGCGCACGGCGTTCGTGACCGCCTCGCGCACCACGGCCTCGACGTGTTCGGCGAGCTCGGGTGGCACCGAGTTGTCGACGGTGCCGGACATCCGCACCGCCGGTGAGAGGTGGGTCGACTCGGTCAGGCCCGCCACCAGGTCGAGCAGGCGGCGGCGCAGCGACGTGTTGTCCGTCGAGTGCAGGTCGAAGATGGACGTGCGGATCTCGCGCACCGTCTCGTCGAGCTGCTCCACGGCCGTCTGCAGGCGGGCGGCGATCTCGGGCTCGGCGATCCTCCGCATGGTCGACTGGAGCGTCAGGCCGGTGACGAACAGCCGTTGGATCACGTGGTCGTGCAGGTCGCGTGCGATGCGGTCGCGGTCCTCCAGCACGTCCAGCAGGCGCTGGGAGCGTTGCTGCTCGGCGAACTCCAGCGCGACCGCCGCCTGGTCGGCGAACGACGCCAGCACCGGCACCTGGTCGGGGAGGAACCTGGTCTCGCCGCCGCGGCGCAGCACGACCAGGGCGCCGGTGACGCCCTCGCCGGACCGCAGCGGAACCGCCAGCGCGGGGCCGAAGCCCGAACCCAGGTCGTCCACCAGCAGCGGGACGCCGGAGCGGACGACCTCGTCGACGGCGTGGTCGGCCGCGTTGAAGTCGTCGATCTTCATGCCCGCGCTCGCCGCCACCGACAACGGCGTGTGCTGGCCGTCGCCGAGCACCACGAGCGCCGAGTCCGCGGCGGCCAGCTCGACGGTCCGCTGGGTGATCAGGCGCAGCGCGTACTCGCCGGACGCGCCGCCGAGCAGCTCGGAGTTGACCTCGCCGATCGCTTCCAGCCACCGCTCGCGCATCCGGGACCGCTCGAACAGCCTGGCGTTCTCGATCGCGATGCCGGCGGCCGCGGCCAGTGCCTGCAGCACGGCCTCGTCATCTGCGGTGAACTCGGCCGCGTCGATCTTCTCCGTCATGTACAGGTTGCCGAACACCTCGTCGCGCACGCGCACGGGCACGCCGAGGAAGCTGTGCATCGGCGGGTGGTTCGGCGGGAAGCCGACGGACATCTCGTGCTGCGACAGGTCGCGCAGCCGCATCGGCGTCGGGTCCTTGATGAGCAGTCCGAGCAGCCCCTTGCCCTCCGGCAGATGGCCCATCGTGGCCCGCGTCGCCTCGTCCACGCCCACGTAGACGAACTCGGACAGGTCGTCGCGGGTCCCGAGCACGCCGAGCGCCCCGTACCGGGCGCCGACGAGGTCCACCGCGGCCTGGACGATGCGTTGCAACGTCGAATCGAGCTCCAGCCCCGACGCGACCGCGAGCACGGCGCCGAGGAGTTCCTGCATGTGGTCACGGGTCGTGACGATCTCGTCCATGCGATCTCGCACCTCGTCGAGCAGTTCGTCGAGGTCTCGGCGACCGGGCGCATCAGGCACGACGACTAGATTCGCACATTTTCAGCCAACGCACGGCCCTAGCAAGAGGGGACCTTCGACCGTGGCCGACCATCGTCCACCGGCCCGAGAGTGTGAGCATGACGATCGCCGTGCCCGACTCGCTCGGTCTCGCGGGTGAGGACGTGCGCTGCGTCCTCACCCTCGCGAGGACCTCGGCGCCCGGCGTGCGGTTCGAGGTGCGCCCCGAGCAGATCGAGCTGCACACCGACGCTCCGCACGACAGGGAGACGCGGATCGCGTGCGGTGTCGTGCTGCTCAACGCCAGGCTGGCGTTGCAGGGTCACGGCATCCGTCCACTGGTGACGCTGCTGCCCGGACAGAGAGCGGCCGACGCCGCCGCGGCCATCCGGCTCGGCGGGTACCAGGAGCCGGGCCCGGACGTGCTGGCGCTGCTGCACGCGTTGCGCACGAACCGTCGCACGTGGACGACGTTCCCCGAACTGGCCTCCTGGCGCGGGCTGCTGTCGCGCGCGGCCGAGGTGGAGCGGGCGTGGCTGCACGTGAAGAGCGGGACCGAGCTGGTGCTGTGCACGTTCAACCAGGGGGCCGCGGCGGAAATCCGTGCGGGACAGGCGATGCAGCGCGTCGTCCTGACGGCGGGGACGGTCGGGCTCACCGTCTCCCCCGCACACGACCCGGTGAGTCTGTCCGCGTTGCGCGCGGACCTGCGCCCGTGCCTCGGCAACACGCTGGTGCCGCAGGTGGTCCTGCGGCTGGGCGCGGGGTAGACCGTGCCCGCGCCGCGCGGGGGTCATCCGACTCGCGGCGCGGGGCACGGCTTTCCCGCTAGGTCGTGATGAACTTCGTCGGGTCCGCCACCGGTGACTCGACCACGAGGTCCTTGTACTCGTCCTCGATGCCCTTGTTGTGGATCTGGATCGCGAGCGGTGCCTCGCGGCCGGCGGGTTCCTTCTTGTCCTCGAACTTCAGGACCTCCTGCGCCTTGCACTTCGCCGCACCGTCGGGCAGCGGGCAGCACGCCATGCGGGCGATTCCCGTGTCACCGTTGGCGAGGATCTCGCACTGCGCCCACTTCTTCACGTCCCAGCTGGGGTGCGGGTACTTCGTGAAGAGCTTGCCGCCACCGTTGTTGTGGCCCGGCCGGTAGTCCCACGCGCCACCGTTGGGCGGCTGGAACTGGATGGCGCCGAGACCGTTCAGCGGAGGTGTCGCGATCTTGCCCCAGATCAGCACGGTCGGCTTGTGGTTGCCGGAGACCTGGCGCAGCTTGAAGATCCAGCGGAAGCTCTTGTACTGCTGCTTGTCGTAGTAGATCCAGCCGCGCGAAGCGTCTTTCTGGCTGTGGATCGCGCCGCCCTTCACGACGAACGCGCCCTTGGCGTGCATGGTCCAGCCGTCGAGCGTCTTGCCGTCGAAGATGGGCACCAGCACGGGATCCGCTGCCCTCGCGGGAGACGCTCCCGCGACGAGCGCCAGCACGAAGGCAGCGACTATCCACAATGGACGACGAAACATGGTTTACCGTCCTCGGCTCCGAGGTTTTTCGCCAGCGACGGTTCACCCACGGTAGGGCCGAGTCGTCGGAGCAGTCAACGGGAACGCGTGTTTCTGAAAACGGACAACCCCTACCGGGCCAGCACCGCCCTCCAGAGCAGCCGCGCGAGTTCCGGGTGGCAGATGTCGTTGTGCGCGCCCGCGATCCCCTCGATCCGGCGGATCACCGACGTGCAGTCGACGTTGTGCACCTGTCCCCTGGTCAGTTCGCCGGGAGATCCGATGTTGTGGCCGTGCGCGTACGTGCCCTGCACGCCGTGCGAGCCGATGCCGCCGTACTTCGGGTACTCGTCGAGGTCGATCTGACGGCCCGACCGCGCGGCCAGCGGGTAGAACCGGCCGATCGCGTGGTCGTGCGCCGAGGTGGTGACGATGATCGGGCCGGGCACGCGTGCGAGCACGCTGCGGAAGTAGCCGGAGCCGGGTTCGCCGGGCAGCCGTTCCGCGAACGACCACAACGACATCGCGCCCTGCACCAGGGTCAGCGTCGCGGCCGGCACGACGTTCGCCATCGCGGTCGCGGTGATGCAGCCGAAGCTGTGGCCCATCAGGTGGATGCGCGCGTTCGGGGCGGCCTGCGCGACCTCGCGGGCGAGCCGCGCCGCGCCGCTCTCGCCGAACACCTTGGCGCGCCTCTTCATCTTCCAGAACGTCAGGATCCGCAACGGCGAGAGGATCCCGCCCAGCGCCGGGTCCTCCAGGCACGCCCGGTAGAGCTGCTCGGCGTCGAACGTCATCCCGTCCTCGCCCGGCAGGTCCGGCACCGAGCTCTCCAGATAGTCGTAGGCCTGCTTGACCGCGGCCGACATCCGGCACGGGTGTTCCCGCGCGGCCTGGACGATCGTGCGCACCGCGGCGGTGCGGCCGGCACCTCCCCCGAGACGCTGGGCCTGCGCCTTGATGAACTCGTCGGACCGCACGTCCTCGTCGCCCCAGGCCTTCGACGGCCAGTGCAGGCCGATCAGCAACGCCTTGAAGCCACCCGGAAGCCGGTGCGCCGCTTCACGTTCGGCGCGGCAGTCGGCCATCGTCCTGACCCACTGCCCGTACTGGAGGCGGGCGGCGGGCACGTCGCCGTTCCACCCGTGGATGAAGAAGAACACGTCGGTGACGCCGCGGCGGGCGTCGTACAGGACGTCCGCGCTCTCGCGCCCCCGCTCGTTGCCGGTCTCGTCGAAGCAGACGAGGTGATAGTTGATGTCGTGGCCTGGCACGGATTCTCTGGACATCGCGGATCACCACCACACGCAATACCTACTGTTCTCCGGTTATCGGAACGCAGAAGGCTCACGTGTAGGCCCTGCGATCAGGAAAACCCGTTCGGACCAGGGGATTCACCCCGATTGCGCCGGTAGTGTCGCGCCGCGCGAACCCTGTTGCCGCACGACGGCGAGCACCACTCGCGGCGCGGGTGGTCCTTCACGAAGTACAGGACACAGCCCGGCGCGTGGCAGGCGCGCAGCAGAACCCGGCTCTCACCGGTGAACAGCTCCACCGCCTCTGCGGCGATCGAGGCGCGTTCGGAGTCCGCGAGCGAACCCTCGCTTTCCTTGTGCCGCACCAGTTCCCCGTCGCGCACGGCCAGCTGCGGCCACTGCGGCGCACTCCGCGCCGCACGGTTGACCTCAGCCACCGCCCGCTCCAGATCACGGCCCTGCGCGATCTCCCGCGTGTCCTCGGTGAGCACGCCGGCGAGGTCCCGCAACGCCTGGCGCAGCTCGCGGAACGCCCTGAGGTCGCCCTCGTCGGCCGGTACGCCGAGGAAGTCGCGGAGTCCGCCGACCGTGGTCAGGTCGTCGTGCAGCTGTGACCGGTTGGCCCAGATGGTGTTCATCAGCAGGACCGGACGTGGTTCGTCGGGCGTCAGCACACCTAACGGTAACACAGGCTTGCATCCGTTAGGTTCTCGTTCTAACGTTTACAGCGTCGCCCAACCGTTGGAAAGGACCGCCTTGAACCTCGTTCCCCCGTTCGACGCCGACACCGCCCGGCTCAAGGTGCGGGCCGCCCAGGACGCCTGGAACACCCGCGACCCGCAGCGCGTGGCCGGCTCCTACACGCCGGACTCGGTGTGGCGCAACAGGTCCGAGTTCATCCGCGGCACGGACGAGATCGTCGCGTTCCTGACGAAGAAGTGGGAGCGCGAGCACGAGTACGTGCTGCGCAAGTCGTTGTGGGCCTACGGGGACAACCGCATCGCAGTGCGCTTCCAGTACGAGTGGCACGACGACGAGGGCCAGTGGTGGCGCAGCTACGGCAACGAGAACTGGGAGTTCGCCCCGTCCGGCCTGATGTCACGGCGTGAAGCGAGCATCAACGACGTGCAGATCCTCGAGTCCGAGCGGCGGATCGACCCGGACTCCACCGACGACATCCCGACGGAGTAGTGCGATGCACGTCGAATCGTTGTGGCGCTACCCGGTGAAGTCGCTGGGCGGCGAGCCACTGGAAACCGCCACGTTCACCGACGACGGTGTGGAAGGCGACCGGCTCGTGCACGTCCAGGGGCCGCGCGGGGTGCTGACCGGACGCACCCGGTACGGCCTGCTGACGATCCCGGCGTCGACCGGCCCGGACGGCCCGCTCGTGGGCGGACACCCCTGGGACAGCTGGGAAGCACACGCGCTGGTGCTCCCGCACGGCGGCAGGCTGACCCGCTACACCGGACCGGAGCGCTTCGACGTGCTCAACGTCCTGGTGGCCACGGACGGCCAGGTCGAGGCGGCCGGCGTGGACGTACGGCGGTTGCGCCCCAACATCCTCATCGGCGGCGTCGAGCCCGGCGAGGAGGACGGCTGGCCCGGCCACGCGCTGGTGATCGGTGACGTGGTGATCGGCATGTTCCAGAAGCGCGCCCGGTGCGTCGTCACGACCATCGACCCCGACACCGGGACGCAGGACCTCGACGTGCACCGGCGCATCCGGCACGAGTTCGGCGGCGTGCTGTGCCTGGACAGCTGGGTGATCCGGCCGGGCCTGGTGAACGTCGGCGACCCCGTGGAGGTGGTGCCGACCGACGAGCTCCCCGACCGGATCGGCGGGTGGATCGTCGGCCGGCCCTACGCGGTCTAGATGTTGCGGCGGTACTGGCCGCCGACCTCGAAGAACGCCTCGGTGATCTGGCCGAGCGTGCACACGCGGGCGGCGTCCATCAGCACGGCGAACACGTTCTCGTTCGTCTGCGCCACCTCGCGCAGGCGGGCGAGCGCCTTCTGGGCCTCGTCGCGGTGCGCCGCCTGGTACGCCCGCGTGCGGTCGACCTGCGACTGCTTCTCCTCCTCCGTGGCGCGGGCGAGCTCGATCTTCACGACCTCCCGCTCACCGCCCTCCGGCAGGAAGGTGTTGACGCCGATCAACGGCAGCGAGCCGTCGTGCTTGCGCTGTTCGTAGAGCATCGACTCGTCCTGGATGCGGCCGCGCTGGTAGCCGGTCTCCATCGCGCCGAGCACGCCGCCGCGTTCGGAGATGCGGTCGAACTCCATCAGCACCGCCTCCTCGACGAGGTCGGTCAGCTCGTCGATGACGAACGAGCCCTGCAACGGGTTCTCGTTCGCGGACAGGCCCCACTCCTTGTTGATGATCATCTGGATGGCCATCGCGCGGCGGACGGACGACTCCGTCGGAGTGGTGATCGCCTCGTCGTAAGCGTTGGTGTGCAACGAGTTGCAGTTGTCGTACAACGCGCACAACGCCTGCAGGGTCGTGCGGATGTCGTTGAAGTCCATCTCCTGCGCGTGCAGCGAACGGCCCGAGGTCTGCACGTGGTACTTGAACTTCTGCGAACGCTCCTGAGCGCCGTAGCGGTCGCGCATGGCCACGGCCCAGATCCGGCGGGCGACCCTGCCGATCACGCTGTACTCGGCGTCCATGCCGTTGGAGAAGAAGAACGACAGGTTCGGCGCGAAGTCGTCGATGTTCATGCCGCGCGCCAGGTACGACTCGACGTAGGTGAACCCGTTGGCCAAGGTGAACGCAAGCTGCGAGATGGGGTTCGCCCCGGCCTCGGCGATGTGGTAGCCCGAGATCGACACCGAGTAGAAGTTGCGCACCTGCTGCTGGATGAACCACTCCTGGATGTCCGCCATCATCCGCAGCGAGAACTCCGTGGAGAAGATGCAGGTGTTCTGGCCCTGGTCCTCCTTGAGGATGTCGGCCTGGACGGTGCCGCGGACGTTGGCGAGCGCGAACCGGCGCAGCTGCTCGTACTCCTCGGCGTCGGGCTCGCGGTCGTGCTCGGCCTTGAACTTCTCGACCTGCTGGTCGATCACCGTGTTGAGGAAGTAGGCGAGGATCGTCGGCGCAGGGCCGTTGATCGTCATCGACACGGACGTGGTCGGCGCGACGAGGTCGAAGCCGTCGTAGAGCACCTTCATGTCGTCCAGCGACGCGATCGAGACACCGGACGTGCCGATCTTGCCGTAGACGTCCGGCGGGGTGTCGGGGTCGCGGCCGTAGAGCGTCACCGAGTCGAAGGCGGTCGACAGGCGCGTGGCCGGGTTACCCTGCGACAGGTACTTGAAGCGGCGGTTGGTGCGGAACGCGTCGCCCTCGCCCGCGAACATGCGCGCCGGGTCCTCGCCCTCGCGCTTGAACGGGAAGACGCCTGCCGTGTACGGGAAGAAGCCCGGCAGGTTCTCCTTGCGCAGGAACCGCAGCAGCGAGCCCTCGTCGTCGTAGCGGGGCAGGCTGACGCGGCGGACCTGGTTGCCGGACAACGTCTCCCGCGTCAGCTTGGTGTGGATCTCCTTGTCCCGCACCTTGAACACGAGCTCGTCACCCGAGTACTGCTCGCGCGTCTCCGGCCACCCCGCGAGCAGCTCCTGGACGTCGCGGTCGACCTTGCGCTCGGCGTCGGACGCCAGCTCCGCGATGTCTTCAACGCCCTTGCCCGCGGCTTCGAGGGCCTTCTGCGCGGCGGTGAGCTGGGTGTGCGTGCGGACCGCCTCGACCTGCTCCTCGGTCTTGCGGTGGTAGCCGCGCACGGTGTCGGCGATGTCGGACAGGTAACGCGCGCGCGAGGCCGGCACGATCGTGGACGCGCTGGTCGACGTCTTGCCGTTGACCGTCGCGAGAGAGCCTTCCTCAACGGCCAGACCGTGTTCCAGAAGGCCGTCGCGCAGGAACTGGTACAGCGCTGTCACACCGTCGTCGTTGAACGTCGCGGCGGACGTGCCGAAGACCGGCATGTCCTCCCACTTGGCCCCGAACGCCTCACGGTTGCGCACCATCTGACGTGCCACGTCCCGGCGCGCGTCCTCGGCACCGCGGCGCTCGAACTTGTTGATCGCCACGGCATCCGCGTAGTCGAGCATGTCGATCTTCTCGAGCTGCGACGCGGCACCGAACTCAGGCGTCATCACGTACAGCGAGAAGTCCACGAACGGCACGATGGCGGCGTCGCCCTGACCGATACCGGGTGTCTCGACGATGACCAGGTCCGCACCAGAAGCCTTGCACGCCACGATGGCCTGCTCCAGGCCGTCCGGGATCTCACTACCCGCACGGCGCGTGGCGAGCGAACGGAAGAACACGCGGTTTCCGTCGAGGCAGTTCATGCGAATGCGGTCACCAAGCAGCGCGCCACCACCACGGCGACGCGTCGGGTCGACCGCGAGCACGGCGATGCGCAGCTTGTCCTGCTGGTCGAGCCGGAAGCGGCGCACCAGCTCGTCGGTGAGCGAGGACTTGCCGGAGCCACCGGTACCGGTGATGCCGAGAACCGGCACCTTGCGGGTGGTCTCCAGCTGCTCCGCCGTGCCCGCCTCGATGTGCGTGATCGCGCGCGCCAGAGCCTCGTCCGCCCCCGTCAGCAACGCGTCGTGGCTGAACGGCCCGGTCAGCGCGTGGTCGCACTCCTCGATCATCAGGTTGATCATGCGAGCCAGGCCGAGCGTCTGCCCGTCCTGCGGCGAGAAGATCCGCGCCACCCCGCGCGAGTGCAGCAGCTCGATCTCCTCGGGCACGATGACGCCGCCACCGCCGCCGTAGACGCGGATGTGCCCGGCACCGCGCTCGTTCAGCAGCTCCACCAGGTACGAGAAGTACTCGACGTGCCCGCCCTGGTACGCGCTGATGGCGATGCCCTGCGCGTCCTCCTGGATCGCGGCGTTGACGACCTCCGCCACCGACCGGTTGTGGCCGAGGTGGATGACCTCCGCACCCTGCGACTGCAGGATCCGCCGCATGATGTTGATCGCCGCGTCGTGGCCGTCGAACAGGCTGGACGCGGTCACGAAGCGGACCGGGTTGGCCGGCCGGTGCAGTGAGGTCGCCATGAGAATAGTTTGACTTCCTACTATTGGACGTGCAACCGAGGGTGGTCCAGGTCTCTGGATCGAGCCCGAACCACGAGCTTGGGCCGCACGGGTGGAGTGGCGGTGGACAGCGGGCCGACCCCCAAACGGTCCGCTGTCCACCTGGCTCCGGTCAGACGCAGGGCATCGGCGACGTGACGCTGAGAGGCGGACTCCAGCCGGCGCTGTCGTACTGGATCCAGAGCTTCCTGGTGACGGTGATGCCGCAGGACTCGCGGTAGGTGGGGTCAGTGAAGATCGTCTTCTGCTGCCCCGCCTCCAGCCGGACGGACTCCCGGCCGTCCCGCCACTCGGTGGGGTTGCCGGCGACCTGGTGGACCATCCACCACTCGACGGTGCGCGCGCTGGTCGCCGTGTTGATCAGTCCGAGGTAGCCGCGGTGGTAGCAGTGCGTGGGGTCGCAGTTCCACCGCTGGCACACCTGATAACGGATCTTGCCCCAGCTGCCCGTGCCGGAGCAGTCCGGTGACGCGGCCACCGTCACGTCCCCGGCGGGCGCCGCCACCGCCGCACCAGGACCCACCAGGCCGAACAACGCCGTCAGGACCAGCCCCACCAGCAACGCGAGCGTCCGTTTCATCATCGGTTCCCCTCTCACCGGACGAACTTGCCGGGCCATGTCTACGGAGTTCCGCGTTGTCCGATAACCCGGAGCACGGCCGGAAAACCCGCCCGTGAACAACCCGGGCCGCGAACAACGCCTGGTCAGCGCCGCGGGCACGGCGGTGCGTAGGGAATCTCCGGCAGGTAGGTGGCCCATTCGTGCTCGGTGAGCGGATCGCCGGTGGCAGCGCAGGCCTCGGCGACGACGGCGTCCGAGTCCGTTCGCCACGTGCGGAGCCGGCGGTCACCGCCACCGGTCACGAGCAGGTCGCCGGTCGGACGGAACACCGCGGTGTCGACCGGGGAGCCCGTGGCGGTCAGGACGGCGGTCCGGACGGGGTGGGCGGGATCGGCGACGTTCCACAGCCAGGTCAAGCCGTCGATCGCTCCCGCCGCGAGCAGATCGCCACGCGGGTGGAACGACAGCTGGAAGATCCGGCCGGTTGGACCGGCGAGCGGCTGCCCGATCCGGCGAGGCGTGGCGGGGTCGCTGACGTCCCAGAGGATCACGACGCTGTCGACGCCGGCGACGGCCAGCACGGTGCCCGCGGGGTTGAAGGTGGCGCTGTAGGCGTAGCTCTTCAGGCCTTCCAGCGGCCTCAGCAGCCGTGGCGCGCCGGTCACGTCGTACAGGTAGACGTGGCTGTCCCCGCTCGCGGCGGCGAGGATCTTGCCGGACGGGTGCCAGTCGAGGTCCAGCACCACGTTCGCCGGAGCGTCCAGCACCGCCGTGAGCCGCGGCTCCCGCAGGTCGGCGAGGTTGAAGAGGCGGACCGACGTGTCACGTCCCGCGGCGGCGAGCATCGTGCCGTCCGGGCTGAACGCCACCGCCATCACCTCGTCCCCCGAGCCGCCGAGCCGTGATCTCAGCCGCGGGTGAGCCGGGTCGGAGACGTCGATCAGGTGGACCTCGCCGCCGGTCGTGCCCGCGGCGAGCAGGGTGCCGTCGTGCGACAGGTCACCGGCGCCGCTGAACGCGGCCCCTGTCGCCGTGAGCCCGGTGACCAGCGGTGTGATGGCACCGGAGGTGTCCCACAGGCCGACGCTGCCCTCGGTGAAGACGGCGAGCCTGGTGCCGTCGCCGCTGAACGGCGTGTCGGCGATCGGCGCGTCCGCACGACCGAGCACGGCCTTGGCCAGCGGCCAGACCCGCAGGGCGCCGTCGGTCGCCACCGACGCGACGGACCGGCCGTCGTCGGTGAACGTGGCCCAGCTGACGACGTCGGGGTGCGGCAGGGTCTGCAACGTCGTCCAGGTCGCGGCGTCGAGCACGCGGACCGTGGAGTCCGCGCTGCCCGCGATCAGGTAGCGGCCGTCCGGGCTGAACGCGGTCGTCGTGACCTTGAGGTCGAACAGCGGTGTCGGCGGCTTGAGCGGTCTCGGTGAGGCCGGCGTGGAGATGTCCCACGACAGCAGCGAACGGTCGTGCGTGCCCGCGACGAGCGTGCGGCCGTCCGGGGAGAACGACACGGCGGGGACCGCCCGTCCGCCCGCGTCGAGCACCGCGAGCTCGGTCCCGTCGGAGCGCAGGACGTGGACGTGGCCGGACTCGGTGCCGAACGCCAGCAGGCCGCCGCTGCCGTAGGTGACCGTTTTGGTCTTCGCGTCGGTGAGCAGAGGTGACAACGAGCGCGGGTTCGCCGGATCGCTCAGGTTCCAGCGCAGAATCCTGTCGCCCGCGGCAGCGGCGAGCTGCGTGCCGCCGGAGTCGAAGTCGAGGCGTTCGACGGCACCACCACCAGGAGCGTTGATCGGTGCGGCGAGAGGCTCGGGCGCACGGGAGTCGGAGACGTCCCACAGCGTGATGGTCGCGTCCATGTCACCGATCGCGAGCGTGCGACCGTCCGGCGTCAGCGCCACCGCGTAGACCACGACGCCCGTCACCTGCCGCGGCCTGATCACGGCTGCCCTGGCCAGCCTGCCGTCGGCCTTGGTGAACAGCCGCACCGTGCCGTCGGTCGCGTTGCTCACCGCGATCAGGGCACCGTCGGCGGACGCGTCGAACGCGGTCGGACCGGCACCGCCGAGATACCTCGCGGGCAACACCGCCGACGACGACTCGAGCAGCGCCGATCTGGCCTCGGTCGTCCGCGCGATCCCGTACCCGGCGATCGCCAGCTGCGCCGCGAGCCCCGGATCGGTGTCGCGCAGCTTCCCCGCGTTCAGCGCGGTCTGCCGCGACAGGGCGTTGTTGCGGGCGTGCAGCGCGTCGGTCCTGGCGTTGCCGGCGACCACCGCGAGCACGCCCGCGACGACCGCGCACGCCACGGCAACGGCGGTCACCGCACGCAGCCGCAGTGACCTCCGCCTGACCGCGGCCTCCGCACGCCTGACCTGCGCGGTGCTCTCCTCGACGAACGCACGCTCCTCCTGACTCAGCCGGACGGGGGCCGACCCGGAAGCGGCGTAGGCGCGCCACTGCTCCAGCCGGGCCCCCGTCGCGAGCGTCGCGGGGTCGTGACCGGTGCCGGCCCAGGTCCTGGTCGCCTCGACGAGCGTCCGGTGCACGCGCAGCGCGTCGCGGTGGTCGTCGATCCACCCGCGCAGCCTCGGCCAGGCGGAGAGCACGGCGTCGTGCGCGATCTCGACGGTGTTCAGGTCGACCGTGACCAACCGGGCCGAAGCGAGCCGGTCGATCACCACGTCCGCGCCGGGCGCGACGCCGAGCAGTTCGGCGACGTCCACCCGCCGCCGGACCGCCGCACCGGTGTCCTCGTCAACGGCGAGCAACCGGAACAGCAACTCTGCGGCCAGCGCGTGCTGAGCGGGCTCGAGTTCGCCGAACGCGGCCTCCGCGGTGCGGGCCACCGCCGCGTTGATGCCGCCGGCCGCGGTGAAACCGGCGGCGGTCAGCACGTCGCCACGGCGCCTGCGCCACGTTTCCAGGAGGGCGTGCGACAGCAGCGGCAGCACGCCCGCCTGTCCCTCCGCCTCGTTCACCACCATGACCAGCAACGCCCGTTCCACCGACAGGCCCACCGACAACGCGGGTTTGCTCACCGCGGCGCACAGCTCCTCGCGTTCCATCGGCCCGACGAGCACCTGGTTCTCCCTGAGCGCCTCGATCAGGCGGGGGTGCTCGGCGCACCGGCCGTAGAAGTCGGCCCGCACACCCAGCACCAGGCGGATCCGCCCGCCCGGCCGGTCAGCCAGCGCCAGCACGTCGTCGAGGAACGCGGCTCGCTCGTCCTGGCCGCACAACGTGTAGACCTCCTCGAACTGGTCCACGACGATCAGCAGCTCCGCGTCGTCCGGCACCGCACCCAGCTCGGGCACGCCCAGGCACCGCAGCAGGGTCGCCCGCGGCGTGGTGCCGGGAGACAGGACGACCTGCCGCACCCTCGTCGTGACCAGTGCGGGCAGCACGCCCGCGGCGAGGAGCGAACTCTTCCCCGCACCCGACGGCCCGAGCACGACCGTCACGGGATGAGCGGATATCCGTTCGACGATGTCGGCCACGATCCGTTCGCGTCCGAAGAACAGATCGGCGTCCTCGGACCGGAAACTGGTCAGCCCCCGATAGGGCGCACGAATTTCCGCACAACCCGAACTGCGCATCTCGGTCGCCGCCAGCGAGGCGGCGTGCCATTTCGCCGCCCATTCCTCACCATCGCCGCCGCACGCCACGGCATAGGCCAGAGCGACGTCCAAGGTGGGCAGCCGCCGCCCTCCCGCGGCCTCCGACACGGTCGACACGGCATAACCACTGCGTTCCGCGAGCTGGCGATAGGTGATCCCGCCGGCGCGACGGCGCAGCTCGCGCAGTTCGGCGGCGAAGTGCTGCACCGCGTCCTGGGCAGCGTCCAACGGTCGTTCCGGTCGAGGCATTTCAACCCCCCGCTGAGCACCTCCGACACATTTCCCCTCGCCCGCGACCCTATCGACTTCGAGTGCACCCGGCCATGATTGCGACAACAATTAAGGCTGTCTTGAAGAATTGCCATGCACAATGGAATTGCACGGTTTCCGGTGATCCGTCAGGCGGCAACGTCTGATCGGGCGCGACGACCTGCTGGAGCACGGCTGGGAGGTCCACGACCTCGGCCGGGCCAGTCAGCGGGTGGCGCCCCACTCGTGCGCCAGCGCGGCCGCCTCGCCGCGTGAGCCGACCCCGAGCTTCTCCAGGATCTTCGCCACGTGGAACTTCACCGTCGACTCGCTGATGTGCAGGTCCGCGGCGATCTCGCGGTTGCGCCTGCCGCGCGCGAGCCGGCCCAGCACCTCCAGTTCCCGTGCACCCAGAACGGTCAGCGGGTCCTCGCGCGGGTTCTCCGGCGCGCCGAGAGGGATCTCCACCGTCACGGTCGTGCCCCACCCCGGCACCGCGTCCACCTCCGCTCGCCCGCCGAGCGGCGCCAGGCGTTCGGCGACCCGGCGGCGGTCGAGGCTGCCGCAGGACAGGGTGCCGGGGCCGTCGTCGCGCACGGTTGCGCGCAGCACGGTCGCGGCCACCTTCCAGCCGATGTGGACGCGGTGGACGTCGCGCTGGTCGTCGATCATCGCGTGCACGGCGGACCGGACGACCGCGCTCGCCGTGGAGGCGACCTCGGTCGGCAGGGCGCGATCCGCGCCCTCCTCTGCTCCTGGCGTGCCCAGGTCCAGCCGCACACCGCGGCCGCGCAGCGCCCGCCGCAGCGACTCGGCGAGGCGGTCGAAGGCGTCGCCCGTCCGCTCCTCGGTCAGCGCGCGCTCCAGTTCTGCCCGTGAGCGCAGGTCGACCAGCGCGGTGACGGCGAGGTCCACGGCACGCGAGCGGGCCGTCGCGTCGTCCACGGTGCGATCGCGCAACACGCCGAGCAACGAGGTCAGCGCGGTCCCGTAGGCGTCGCCGAGGTCGGAGATGGTCGTGGCGCGTGCCGCCGCGGCCGCTCTGGACACGGCGAGCGTCGCCGGCACGGCCTCGTTGCGCAGGCCCTCCATGTGCGCGGTCACCAGGTCCCACAGCGCCTGAGCGGGCGCGAGCGCCTCCTCCGGCACCGGGGTGTCGTCGGTCCTGAGGAACACCAGCAGCGCGCTCGGCTCGGTGACCTCGCTCGCCAGGACCACGACCGGCACCTCCGCGCCCGCCATGACCGCGCGTCCCTGCCAGGTTCCCCTCCCCGGCACCAGCGGTCGCAACGAGTCCAGGTCCGCGGTGGTCGGCCCCGGCAACTCGCCCCGGAACTTGAACGGCGCGAACGAGCAGTTGGACAGCTCGGCGACCGCGCGGTGGGGAACGGCCTCCGCGAGCGCTTCCGACAGCCGGGGCAACATCTCGCCCAGCGGCGCCTGAATCACGTCAACGGCCGTCAGCAGGTCCATGTCCCTGAGCGTAGTCCGCTCGGACGGGGTACCGACTGGTCTTTCGGCCAGTGAGAACTAGCCGAAGTGC
The DNA here is from genome assembly GCF_000974445.1 of Lentzea aerocolonigenes. Taxonomy (GTDB): domain Bacteria; phylum Actinomycetota; class Actinomycetes; order Mycobacteriales; family Pseudonocardiaceae; genus Lentzea; species Lentzea aerocolonigenes. The sequence goes on along the minus strand of NZ_BBOJ01000029.1, from coordinate 63,695 downwards.
TGGCTCAACCCACGTGATCCGGTCGCCAGGATTGACACGTCAACCAACGACGAACACCGGAGTGAGACATGAAGGCGATCACCTACACCGAGTTCGGCGGCCCGGAGGTCCTGCGCCTCGACGAGGTCGGGGAGCCGCAGGCCGGGCCCGGACAGGTGCGGCTGAAGGTCGTGGCCGCGGCGGTCAACCCGCTGGACCACAAGATCCGCAACGGGTGGATGCCGCAGTTGGCGCCGCCCTTCCCGGTGACCCCGGGACTGGAGGCGGCAGGCGTCGTCGACCAGGTCGGCGAGGGCGTCACCGGGGTCTCGGTGGGCGACGAGGTGCTGACCTGGACGGTCACCGGCGCGTACGCCGAATACGCCCTGGCCACTGACTTCGCACCCAAGCCCGCCGGCCTCGACTGGGACGCCGCCGCGGCGCTGCCCGTGGCGGTCGAGACCTCGGTCCGCGTGCTCGACACCCTCAAGGTCGGCGAGGGTGACATGCTCCTGCTGCTCGGCGCCTCCGGTGTCGTGGGAGCGGCCGCGGTCCAGCTCGCGGTCGCCCGCGGCGCCACCGTCGTCGGCACCGCGTCCCCCGCCAACCACGACTACGTGCGCTCGCTGGGCGCGATCCCGGTCGCCTACGGTGACGGGCTCGCCGACCGGGTCCGCGCCGCCGCACCGCAGGGCGTCGACGCCGTGTTCGACGCAGCCGGGCAGGGCGACCTGCCGGTGTCGATCGAGCTGCGTGGCGGCACCGACCGCATCGTCACCATCGCCGATCCCCAGGCGGCCGAGCTCGGTGTCACGTTCTCCGGCGGCGGTGGGCCGTTCGGCGACAGGCTCGCGGAGTACGCCCGGCTCGTGGCCGACGGCGAGCTCCGCGTCCGGGTCGCGCAGAGCCTCCCGCTGGCCGAGGCGGCCCAGGCCCAGGAGCTGAGCGCGACCGGTCACGCCCAGGGCAAGATCGTGCTCCGCCCGTAGTCCTGGGGCAATAATTTGACCCATGACTCAACGTGTCGCGGTGACCGGAGGCAGCGGCAAGCTCGGGCGCGCCGTCGTGGCCGACCTGCTGGTGCACGGCTGGGAGGTCCACAACCTCGACCAGGCCGCTCCTCCCACGCCTCAGGGATGCGACTTCACGCGCGTCGACCTCACCGACTACGGCCAGGTCGTCGAGGCGATCAGCGGTATCGACGACCGGTACGCCGGGCTCGACGCCGTGGTGCACCTGGCGGCGATTCCCGGGCCGGGTGTCGCGCCCAACGCGAAGACGTTCCACAACAACGTGACGAGCACCTACAACGTGTTCGCTGCCGCACGGCTCGCCAAGGTTCGCAACGTCGTGTGGGCGTCCAGCGAGACGGTGCTCGGTCTGCCGTTCGACACTCCCCCGCCGTACATCCCCGTAGACGAGGAGTACGCGGGGCGACCGGAGACGTCGTACTCGCTGGGCAAGCTCGTCGACGAGACGCTCGCCCAGCAGTTCTGCCGGTGGGAGCCGGAGATGAAGATCATCGGCTTGCGGTTCTCGAACGTGATGGAGCCACACGACTACGAACGCTTCCCGTTCGACGCGGATCCCCTCGCGCGCAAGTGGAACCTCTGGTCGTACATCGACGCACGGGACGGTGCGCAGGCCGTGCGCAAGGCGCTCGCGCACGACGCGACGGGCTTTGACGTGTTCATCATCGCCAACGCCGACACGTGCATGACGACGCCGAACGACGAGCTCGTCGCGAAGGTCTACCCCGGCGTGCCGCTCAAGAGGGAATTCGGTCCTCACGAGACTCTGCTGTCGATTGAGAAGGCACGGCGGGTGCTGGGGTTCGAGCCCGCGCACTCCTGGCGGTCGTGACCTCCCTGGCGAGCCCGAACAGCTCGTCCGCCGCCCGCGCCCTCGGTTTCACCTGTCGCAGGTGGTGGAGGGCGCGGGCGAGCAACAGTTCGGCCTGCTGCTCGCACCACTGGCGGCCGCCCGCCTGCTCGACGCGGTGCGCCAGCTCGCGCGGTTCCGCGTCGGTGGCGTAGACGTCGGTGCCGAAGCTGATCGCCGCGACCACGGGCAGCGTGCGGCGGCGGTGCAGGAGGTCGTCGTACAGCGGCCTTCCGGTGATCGCCGCGCCGCCCCAGATCGCCAGGACGTCGTCCACGTGCTTGCGGGCGAGGCCGACGTCGTCGCCGAACTCCCTGAGGTGGTCGGCCTGGCTCCTGGTGGCGCCCGCGGCCAGTGCGCCGAACTCGCACGCGCAGGCCGTCAGCGCGGAGTGCTTCGCCGCCGCCCCGCCCAGGTGCTCGGCGACGTCGACGTCGTCCCGTTCCTCCATCTCGACTTCCTGGACATAACCGTCCACAACGGACAAGAGCGCGGCGTTGAGGATCATCACCTCGGGCTTGGTGAGCCGCGCGAAAGCCAGTGACAGCAACGCGTCGGCCGCGGAGACCGCCCTGTCGTCGCCGAACTCCACCCACGCGCTCGGCTGGTGGCCGCGGCTGACAGCGCGCGTCATCAGGTCCGCGTGCAGCTGTTCGTGCCAGACGGCGAGCTCCAGCGCGGCCGCGACCCCGATCGCCGTGGAGACGTCACCGACGGTCTCGGCTGCCAGCAGCGCGAACGCGGCGGTCGAGTAGTCGGGCCGGTGGTGGTCGACGACCTCGCGGGTTTCGTCCGGCAGCCCGGCGAGCGCGGCCTTCAGGGGCACCTCGATCAGGGCGCGACTCCACGCCAGCACGTCCCGCGGCGGCGCGACCACCTCGATGCTCGTCACAGAAGAACGCTAAACCGCAGGTCAGGCACACAGGAGCCGATGCCACTGTCGTGTTGAAGAGGGGCACGATCCGGCGAGCAGGACTACGTTGATGTTGAACGGGTTGTCGTCACCGTCACCCGGCCGTGAACATCGTTGTACTGAGGGGCTTACCGTGCGCTACACCAAGCTCGCCGGCATGGACGTGTCCGAGATCTGTCTCGGCATGATGAGCTACGGAGATCCGCAGAAGGGCAACCACGCCTGGTCCTTGCCGGAGGAGGACTCCAGGCCGTTCATCAAGGCCGCGCTCGACGCCGGCATCAACTTCTTCGACACCGCCAACGTGTACTCGGCGGGTTCCTCGGAGGAGATCACCGGACGGGCGTTGAAGGACTTCGCGCGGCGCGAGGAGATCGTGCTCGCCACCAAGGTCCACGGCCGGATGCACCAGGGCCCCAACGGCGCGGGGCTGTCGCGGAAGGCGATCTTCGCCGAGATCGACGAGTCGTTGCGCCGGCTCGGCACGGACTACGTGGACCTGTACCAGATCCACCGCTTCGACAGCACCGTCCCGCTGGAGGAGACGCTCGAAGCGCTGCACGACGTGGTGAAGTCCGGCAAGGCGCGCTACATCGGCGCCTCGTCCATGTACGCGTGGCAGTTCGCCAAGGCGTTGTTCACGCAGCGCCAGAACGGCTGGACGCGGTTCGTGTCCATGCAGAACCACTACAACCTCCTGTACCGCGAGGAGGAGCGCGAGATGCTGCCGCTGTGCGCGGACCAGGGCATCGCCGTGATCCCGTGGAGCCCGATGGCCCGCGGCCGGCTGACGCGGGACTGGGACGCCACGACCGCCCGCACCGAGACCGACGAGTTCGGGTCGTCGCTGTACGTCGAGTCCGACCGCGCGATCGTCGAGCAGGTGGCCGCGGTGGCTTCCGCCCGGGGCGTGTCACGGGCCCAGGTGGCGCTCGCGTGGCTGCTGCGCAACCCCGTCGTCACGGCGCCGATCATCGGCGTGACCAAGCCCGCGCAGCTCGACGACGCCGTGGCGGCGCTGGAGTTCGAGCTGACCGACGACGAGGTGGAACTCCTGGAGTCGGCGTACCAGCCGCACCGCATCGCCGGGCACGTCTAACGTCGCATGCCACACCACTCGGCCTGCCGGCGCGCGAGGACCGCGCACAGGACCGCCAGGGGCAGTTCGGCGGCCACGGCCATGACGACGGCCGTGGCCAGCTCCTGGCCCGTGGCGGCGGTGGCGAGGTCGAGGCAGGCGTCGGTGACGAGCAGCACCGCCGCGGCGGCCGCGGGGGCGCGGTGATCGGCGTCGCCGCGCAGCAGCCGGGTCCCGGCGGTGAGGAGCGCGGCCGCTTCCAGAGCGTCGAGGGTGACCCAGGCGACGGCTCTGGCGGGCGGCAGGGTCGCGGCGAGGTAGCCGAGCCAGGGCAGCAGGACGAGACCCGCACCGGTGAGCACGCAACCGGCGCGGGACGTGTTCTTGTTGGTGGCAAAGGAGATGAGGGCCACGACGGAGGTCTCTTCCGTTCTCACGAACCCGGCGGTCGGGCTCGTGATCAACCCTGCGATCCGGGCGGCCGCGAGTCAGTAGCACTGCTGTCCGTCTTGGGGGTGGCACCAGGTACACCGTCTACGGTCGTGGCATGAAGATCGTGCCCCGGCTGCGGCGAACGCTCACCCGCCTGACCCGCGACACGTCTTTCCTCGCGCTCGGAGTGCCCCTGCACCTCCTCATGGGGTTCTTGCTGTTCAACGTCTTCGGTCTGGTGTGGGAGATCATCGGCGGAGGAGACAGCACCGCGCCCGTGATCCTGGGGTTCGCCGTGGCGCTGGCGGCGTTGTGCGTGCCGGCGCTGACCTGGGCCCAGCGCTGGCGTTTCCGGCAGCTGCTGGGGATCGCCGTCACGGATCCGGGATGGCGGCGGCCGTGGCGCCAGATCAGGTACCACTGCCTGGCCGGGGTGCTGTTCGGTGGCCTCGAAGCGCTGGTCGTCGGGCTGCTCCTGGCCGGAGCGGCCGCGGCACCGACCTCGGTGTGGATCTACGCGCTGCCCCGGCCGTGGCGGATCGACTCCACGCAGGCGGCGTACCTCTCGGTGGCGGGGCTGGTCGTGCTGACAGGTGTCCCGGCCCTGGCCGCCGCGGTCGTGCGCCTGGAGAGCCAGGTGGTGCCCGCCCTGCTCGGCCGCAGCAGGGAGGACGACCTCGCGCAACGGGTCGAGGACCTCACCGAGAGCCGGGCGGGCGCGGTGGACGCGGCGGACGCGGAACGGCGGCGCATCGAACGGGACCTGCACGACGGCGCCCAGCAACGGCTGGTGTCGCTGGCGCTGAACCTGGGGATCGCCAAAGCCACGCTGGACCTGCCTCCGGAAGCACGCGAGGTGATCGACTCCGCGCACCGGCAGGCGAAGGAGGCGATCGAGGAGCTCAGCGACCTCGTCCGCGGACTGCACCCGTCCGTCCTGGACGAGCTCGGGCTGGACGCGGCCCTGTCCGGACTCGCGGCCCGCGCCCCGCTGCCCGTGCGGCTGAGGGTGGACCTGCCGGAGCGAGTCGCGCCGACCGTGGAGGCGGTCGCCTACTTCGTGGTGTCCGAGGCGCTGACGAACGTCGCCAAGCACGCGAGGGAAGCGACCGGGGCGGACGTCACGGTCGCGCTGCTCGGCGAGATGCTGCGGGTGGTCGTCGAGGACGACGGCCTGGGCGGGGCCGACCCCACCGGCGGAAGCGGCCTGAGGGGGCTCACCCGGCGCGTGCGGTCGGTTGACGGATCATTGCGGCTGAGCAGTCCCGTGGGGGGACCGACGACGATGAGTGTGGAGCTGCCGTGCGTGCCGTGATCGCCGAGGACTCCGTGCTGCTGCGGGTGGGGCTGGTCAAGGTCGTGGAGATGGCGGGCTTCGAGGTGGCCGCCGAGGTCGGCGACGCGGAGGGGCTGCTCGCGGCGGTCGAGGAGCACGAACCCGACCTCGCGGTGGTGGACGTCCGGATGCCGCCCGGCTTCACCGACGAGGGGGTGCGTGCCGCGCTGTCGATCCGCCGCAGCCGTCCGTCGACCGCCCTGCTGCTGCTCTCCCAGTACGTCGAGGAGCGCTACGCGGCCGATCTGCTGGCCGCCAACACCAGCGGCGTCGGTTACCTGCTCAAGCAGCGGGTCGCGGACGTCGAGGAGTTCGCCGAGGCGCTGCGGCGGGTGGCGAACGGCGGCACCGCACTCGATCCGCAGGTCGTCGCCCAGCTGCTGGTGCGACGGCCGAGCGACCCGCTGGACCGGCTGACCGCACGCGAACGGGAGGTGCTCGCGCTCATGGCGGAGGGCCGTTCCAACGCGGGGATCGCCGCTCAGCTCGTGGTCAGCGAGAGCGCGGTCGCCAAGCACATCAACAACATCCTCGCCAAGCTCGACCTGCCCCAGGCCGACGCCGACCACCGCCGGGTGCTGGCCGTGCTGCGTTTCCTGGGCCTCTAGGGAAGAACGCCGGACCGGCGCAGCAACCCTCGCGCGTGCTCGATGGCCTCGGGTGTGGTGGCGAACTGCGGCACGCCATTGGTCTCCAGCTGCCGCCGGTGTTCGTCCCGCACGCCCGACAGCAGCACGGTCACGCCCCGGTGCTCCAGCTTCTCGACGGCGTCGCGCAGCACGAGCGCGCCGGTCCCGTCGATCGTGGTCACGTGGGACATGCGCAGGATCACCACGGACACCGCCGCGATCTCGGTCAGTTCGAGCAGGAACCGGTGCGCCGCAGCGAAGAACAGCGGTCCATCGAGCCGGTAGGCGACGATGTGCTCGGCGAGCAGCGCGCGTTCCTCCAGCGAGTGGTCGCCGGTCTCCAGCGGCACCTCGTCGATCCGCACGGACCTGGCCACGGCCCGCAGCGCGAGGGCTCCGGCGACGACCAGGCCGACGATCACCGCGGTCACGAGGTCGAGCGCCAGTGTCGCGGCGGCGGTCAGCACGAGCACGAGCGCGTCGGCGCGGTTCGCCCGCACGAGCACCCGCACGGACCCGACCTCGACCATCCGGATCGCCGTGGCCAGCAGCACGCCGGCCAGCACCGCCAGCGGAATGCGGCCGACCAACGGTGCCGCCAGGAGCATGATCAGGGCGAGCGTCGCCGCGTGCACGAGTGACGCCAGGCGCGATCCGGCGCCGGAACGGACGTTGACGGCGGTCCTCGCGATCGCCGCGGTCGCGGGCACTCCGCCGAACATCGGCGTGATGACGTTCGCGATCCCCTGGCCGAACAGCTCGCGGTCCGGGTCGTGCCGCTGGTTCACGCTCATGCCGTCCGCGACCGTCGCCGACAGCAGGCTTTCCAGTGCGGCCAACGCGGCCACGGCCACCGCGGACGGCAGCAACGTCCCCATCGCATCCAGGTCCACGAAGGACAAGGTGGGAGCCGGCAGGGTCGCGGGCAGCGCGCCGATCCTCGCCACCGGCAACGACCAGAGCTCGGCCACGACGGTCCCGGCCGCCACGGCGAGCAGCGAGAACGGGATCGCGGGCCGCCACCGCGCACCGGCGAGCATGACGACCACCACCCCGCACGACAGCGCGACGGCGGGCCAGGAGAGTCCGGAACCGAAGGCACGCACGGCGTTCGCCACGACGTTGTGCCCGTCCGGTGCGGGCACGCCCAGCGCGGCGGGCACCTGCTGCAACGCGATCACCGCGGCGATCCCGATCGTGAACCCCTCGATCACCGGCGCGGGCACGTACCTCATGTACCGCCCGGCTTTCAGCAGCGCCAGCCCGATGAGCAGAACACCCGCCATCAGCCCGACGGTGAGCACACCACCCGGCCCGAACTGAGCCACGATCGGCACCAGCACCACCGTCATGGCACCCGTGGGACCGGACACCTGCAGGCTCGAGCCGCCGAACACCGCCGCCAGCGCACCGGCCACGATCGCGGTGGCGAGACCCGCCGCGGCCCCCAGTCCGGACGCGACCCCGAACCCGAGGGCCAGCGGTAACGCGACAACCGCGACGGTGAGCCCGGCGGTGAGGTCTTTGGGGCGTGCGACGGTCCAGTCCTCTGTCGTCGGCAGGAAGCTCACGCGGGCTCCTCGAGCAGCTGGGCGAGCAGTTCGTTCTGCCCGGCCAGCAGCTCGGTCAGAATGCGTCTGGCGGCTCCGAGCAGTTCGGCGACGTCACCACCCGCGAGCGCGTACACCACCGTCGACCCCTCACGCGTGGCTGTGACGATCCCTGACCTGCGCAGCACCGCGAGCTGGGCGGAGAGGCTGGAGGCCTCGACGTCGATCTCGGCGAGCAGGTCGCGCACCGCCTTCGGCCCGTCCTGGAGCAACTCCAGGACCCTGATGCGCACCGGGTGCCCGAGCATGCGGAAGAACTCGGCTTTCGCCTGGTAGAGCGGAACGGGCACGTCACTTCACCCCGTGCTCGGCGGCCAGCCGCCTGAGGTTGGCGAGGTCGGCGCCGTGCACCTCGGCGGCGTACGCGTCCTGCCGTTCGACCGCCAGGCGCACGGCCTCCTCCGCCTGCTCGATGCGGGCGAGGAGGTTGTCCCTGAACTCGTTCACGACATCACAACCTGTCGAATTGAAGATTTCTTCAATTCGACAGGTTACTCCCCCACTCCCAGCGGCTCACACGAAGGCGCTCTGCCCCGTGATCGCCTTGCCCACGATCAGCGTGTTCATCTCGCGGGTGCCCTCGAACGAGTAGATCGCCTCGGCGTCGGCGAAGAACCGGGCGACGTCGTGGCCGAGCACGATGCCGTTGCCGCCGAAGATCTCCCGGCTCCACGCGACGACCTCGCGCATCCGGGAGGTGACGAACGCCTTGGCGAGCGACGAGTGCTCGTCGGAGAAGATGCCCGCGTCCTGCAGCCGGGCGAGCTGCACGAGCATGCCCCAGGAGGCGGTGATGTTGCCGAGCGACTTCACCAGCAGGTCCTGCACCAGCTGGAACCCGGCGATCGGGCGGCCGAACTGCCGGCGCTCCCCGGCGTAGTCGAGGGCGAGCTCGTAGGCGCCGATCATGACGCCGAGCGCCTGCCAGGCGACGCCGCCGCGGGTGGCGCGCAGGATCTCCGCGACGTCGCGGAACGAGTTGATGCGCTGCAACCGGTTCGCCTCCGGCACGCGCACGCCGGTCAGGGTGATCTCGGCGTTCTCGACGATCCGGAACGCGATCTTGCCCTCGATCTTCTCCGCGACGAAGCCGGGCGTGCCCTTCTCGACGACGAAACCCTTCACGTGGTTGTCGTCGAGGTCGCGCGCCCACACGACCACGTGGTCGGCGAACGTGGCGTTGCCGATCCACTTCTTGGCACCGTTGAGGATCCACGTGTCGCCGTCGCGCTTCGCGGTGGTGCGCATGCCGCCCGCCACGTCGGAGCCGCCGAGCGGTTCGGTCATCGCGAACGCGCCGATCTTGTCCATCGCGGCCATGGCGGGCAGCCAGCGGTCGCGCTGCTCCTGCGATCCGCCCGCGTAGATCGAGTACATCGCGAGTCCGTTGTGGACGCCGAAGAACGTGGCGATCGACGCGTCCGTGCGGGTCAGCTCCATGGCCAGCATGCCGGTGAGCAGGTTGCTGACGGCGGCGGGGTGTTCGCCGTAGCCCTCGTACGACAACGCGGTGAGGCCGGCGCCGCGGAACTTGCCGATCAGCTCGTGCGGGAACTCGCCGCGCGCCCAGTACTCGTTGACCATCGGCTTGATCTCGGTGGCCATGAACTCCCGCGCGCTCAGCAGGATCTTGCGCTCCTCGTCGCTGAGCAGGGCCTCGTAGTTGTAGAAGTCCGCGGCGAGCTGGTCTTCCAGGCGTTGCATGATCAGTTCTCCTCCAATGCCGTCAGAACGGCGAGCTGCTTGCGGTCGCGCGTCTCGGCCAGCGCCGAGTACGTGGAGGAGCCGTAAGCGTCTTCCACGGCCTTGATCAGCCGTTCGGGATCTTGCGAAGGGGTGCCGAGTGCCAAGCCCCGCATGGACTTGCCGATGTGCTCGGCGAGGTGCCGGTAGCCGCCGGGGCCACCGCCGAGGTGGGCGCCGAGGAACGGGCCGACGGTCGCCCAGCGGATGCCGAGCGAGTTCGTGACGACGGCGTCGAGGTCCTCCGGGGTCACCACGCCCTGTTCGACGAGGTACGCGGCTTCGCGGGACAGTGCTGCCTGCAGGCGATTGCCGACGAAACCGGGGATCTCCTTGCGTTCCACCACCGGGGTGCGGCCGAGCGAGCGGTAGAACCCGACGGCCTTCGCGACGGACTCTTCCGAGGTCTGCCGTCCCGGCACGACCTCGACCAGCGGGATCACGTGCGGCGGGTTGAACGGGTGTCCGATCAGGACTCGCTCCCCGTCGATCCCCTCGGTGAACGCGGTGGACGGGATCGCGGACGAAGAGCTGAGCAGCAAGGCGTGCCGAGGTGCTTCCTTCACCAGTTCAGCGAAGAGCGACTTCTTGAACTCCAGGTTCTCCGGGCCGTTCTCCTGCACGAAGTCCGCGTCCCGCACGGCTTCCGCGACACTCGACGCGACGATCACGCCGCCGGGAACGACCTCGGCGAGGTCCGGGCGCGGGTCGGTGACCCGCACGGTCAGGCCGTGCTCCGCGAACAGGCGTGCCCACGACAGGCCGATCACTCCGGCACCGATGACTGCGACGGTGGTCATGCTTCCTCCAAGTAGTTGTGGACCGGCTTGGCGGGAGCGAGCGTCAGGTCGGTGATGACGTGGCTGGCGGACACGACCTCCAGCACGGGCAGGTCGGCGAGCGGCGCGAGGACGTGCTGGAAGAGCTGCAGACGTGCCGGACCGGTGTAGGCCTGCTTGACCACGACGTCGGTGATCTCCGTGCGCACGAGCTCCTGAACTCGCAACGAACCGTCGTAGTCCGGGATGGTCTTCAGCATGAAGGTCGGAACCGTGATCTCCGCCTCAGCCTCGCGGCGGTCCAGCTCGAAGTGCTTGTAGCCCATGGTCGCCGTGGCCACCCGCACCGTGCCGTAGTCGAGAGTGCCGACCAGAGCACCGTTGTCGGCGTAGAGCCTCGGCGAACCCATCACCTTCGGGTAAGCACTGACCTCGCGGCCGGACGCGGTGGCGGCGAAGCTGTCGAGGTACATCGCGTGCAGGTACTCGCCGCGCTCGCCGTCGAAGACGACCTGGATCGCCTGGCCCGCCTCGGTGTAGGGGCCGTAGCCGGTGACGTCGTTCATCTTCATGACCTCGAACCGGACGAGCGGCTCGTCGATCCGCAGCGGTGCCGGAACGACGGCCCGCAACGCCTCCGGGTCGGTCCGGTAGACGATGTTCAGGTACTCGCGGTCGTAGAACCGGGGCTGCACCGCGGGAAACGCGGGCGCGGTCAGCGGTGTGATGCCGAGCACGTCACTTCCCCGTCCACTGTGGAGCGCGGCGCTCGGCGAAGGCGGTCATGCCCTCGCGGACGTCGGCGGTGGTCATCAGGCGGGCGCTCTCGTTGCGTTGCGCGGCCCACGGGTCGTCCGAGCGCACGACGGCCTTGACGGCGGCGAGCGCCAGCGGGGCGTTGAGGGCGATCTGTTCGGCCAGCTGCAACGCGATCGCGGTGGCCTCGCCGTTCGGCACGACCCTGTTCGCGATGCCGAGCGTGCCCGCGCGGCGGCCGTCGACCGGCTCACCGGTCAGGAGGATCTCCATCGCGAGGTGGTGCGGAATCCGTTGTGGCAGGCGGACCACTCCCCCGGCGGCGGCGATCAGGCCCCGCTTCACCTCCGGCAGCCCGAACCTCGCGTCCTCGGCGGCGACGATCAGGTCACAGGCCAGCGCCAGCTCGAACCCGCCGCCCAACGCGAACCCCTCGACCGCGGCGATCAGCGGTTTGGTCAGCTCGGCCTCGGTGAGACCGCCGAGCCCTCGATCACCGACGACCGGCGACTCGCCCTTCAGCGCGGCCTTGAGGTCCATGCCCGCGCTGAAGCTGCCACCCGCTCCGGTGAGCACGCCCACGCGCAGTTCCGGCGTGGTCTCCAGCTCGTCCAGCGCGGCGGACAACGCGGTGGCGACGGCCGCGTTCACGGCGTTGCGGGCTTCCGGCCGGTCGATCGTGATCAGCAGTGCCGAACCGACGCGTTCGGTGCGAACCTCGTTCATGACAGCTCCTTCAACACTTCAGCGGTGTCCTGACCGGGCAACGGGGCCAGCCGGCGGACGGTGGCGGGCGTGGCGGAGAACCGGACGGGGATGCCGATCGAGCGGACGGCTCCCTCGGTGGGGTGCTGCACGACGTCGAGCAGGTGGCCGTCGCGGACGTAGTCGTCCTCGTGCGCCCTGTCGAGCTCCAGCACCGGCCCGAACGGGATGCTGTGCTTCGCGCACACCTCGGCCCAGTCGTCGCCGGTCAGCGCGGAGGCGCACTCGTCGACGAGGCCCATCAGGTCGTCGGTGTCGGCGGGATCGAGGCGTTCGCCCGCGACACGCGGGTCCTCGACCAGGTCGGGACGTCCGGCGGCGGCGAAGAAGTCGCGGAAGTTCTGCGGGGTGTAGGGCACGACGCAGGCGAGACCGTCCTTGGTGTGCACGGCGTGGTGACCCTTGGCCATCGACAGGTTGAAGCCCGTCGGCCCCTCCTCCGGCACGAACGCGTGACCCGCGAGGTGCTCGACGAGGTTGAACGCGATCATCGTGTCGGCCATGGGGATCTCGACGCGCTGCCCCTGCCCGGTGCGGTTCCGGTGCACCAGCGCGGCGAGCACGCTGTAGGCGATGGTCAGCGACGAGACCTTGTCGCCGATGATCGTCGGCAGGTAGACGGGCCGCCCGAGCGCGCGGTTGGCGATGTCGACCAGACCGGACGCGCCCTGGATGGTCTCGTCGTAGGCGGCGGCACCGGCGCGGTCGGAGTCGCCGCGGAAGCCCTGGGCGTGGGCGTAGATCAGGCCGGGGTTGCGCTCGGCGACGTCGGCGAAGTTCAGCCCGAGCCTGCTCAGCGCGCCCGGACGCATGTTGGTGATCAGCACGTCGGCCGTGTCGATCAGCTTGAGGGCCTTCTCGCGGTCGTCTTCGTCCTTCAGGTCGAGAGCGACGCTGCGCTTGTTCCGGTTGACGTTGAGGCTCAGCGGCGTCATGCCCGGCGTGGTGCGGTAGCGGCCGTTGCGGACGGTGTCCACAGGCGACTCGATCTTGATCACGTCGGCGCCGAGGTCTCCGAGGATCTGGGCCGCGTACGGGCCCATCACCACGGTCGAGAGGTCGATCACCCGCACGCCGTCCAGCGGACCGGCGGTGATGTCCTTCATCGTTCGTCCTTTCGCACCTGCTTCGTTCTTGCACAACCGAAGCTAGTTGCGAATGGCCAGAAAGGGAACGATCATGTCGCGAACAATGGTATGACCACAGCGGTCACACCATTGTTCATTTGGTGATGGGTTCCGTGAAAATGTCACGCGCCGCCGAGATGACCTCCTTGAGGTCGCCGTCGGCACCGCGGTCGTGCCGCCACAACAGTCCCGTGTCGAGCTGGGCGCGGAAGTCCTCGAACGGCAGCACCACCATGTTCTCCAGCTGGTAGCCGCGCATCGAGCTGTCCTCGTCCAGCATCGAGACGGAGAACCCGAGCCCGCTGGACACAATCTCCGACGTGCCCTGGTAGCCGGTGTTGCTGAGCTGGATGCGCTTTTTGATGCCCAGCTCGTGCAACTGCCGGTCGAGCTGCTCGAAATAGGACGGCATCAATTCCTCCGGCGCCTTCGCATAGGCGAGATCGGCGAGATCTGCCAGTTTGACCGATTCACGGCCTTCGAACTGGTCGGCCGGCACGACGGCGCCAAGACGTTCTGTCATCACGTGCAGCGTGCCGAGAGAGGCCTCCTGCACGGGCAGACGCGCCAACGTCAGCGCGAGCTTCCCGTCCTTCACCGCCGCGACGAGGTCCGCGGTCGTCCCCGGCCACCGCTTCACCTCGAACCGGTCCTCGACGCGCTCGGCCAGGACGTTGAGCCGCTCCCGCAACGCCGGGTGCACCCCGGCGGGCATGCCGACGAACACCGTGGCACGGTCGGGTTTCGCGGCCTGGTCGAGCCGCCACCTGATCGACCCGACCCGCTCCAGCACGTCCCGCGCGATCGGCAGCAGCGCCGCGCCCGCCGGGGTCAGCTCCACGTGGTGCGTGCTGCGGTCGAACAGCGGACGCCCCAGCTCGTGTTCGAGGTCCTTGATCCGCTGGCTCAGCGGAGAGGCGGCCATGTGCAGCTTGCGCGCGGCAGCCGAGAAGTTCAGCTCCTCGGCGACCGCAACGAAATACCTGAGGTGCAGCAGTTCCACGTGATCCACACTAGGCCGTTCGGCTCAGACGGACGGCAATGCCGCCAGCTTCCGTGACGCTTCGGACTCGCCCCAGCGGAAGCCGATCCGCCGTGACAGCTCGACGGCCTCCGTGTACGAGGCACGCGCCTCGGCGGTCCGTCCGGCGAGCTCGTGCACGATCCCGCGGTCGAGCAGCACCCCTGCCTCGATCTGCCTGTCCCCCACCGAACGCGCGAGCCGCAACGCCTCTTCCGCCAGCTCCAGCGCCTGGTCCAGCGAGCCGAGCTGGCGGTGGGCGTCGGCCATGTTCGCCAGCGCGTGCAGCTCGCCGGAGCGGTCGCCGCACGCGCGGAAGGTCGTCAAGGTGTCCTGGTAGCACGCCAGAGCCGCCGGCAGGTCGCCGAGCGCCGCGTGCACCAGGCCGAGATTGGTCCGCACGTAGGCCGCGCCCTGGGAGTCCGACAGCTCCTCGCGCAACGTCAGCGACGCCTGCAGCGACGTGACGGCGGCGGGCAGGTCGCGGCGGCGCCAGTGCACGATGCCGAGGTTGTTGAGGGTCACCGCTTCGAGCTGGCGGTCGTGCAGCTCGCGGGCCAGTCCCAGCGCGGCCGTCCAGTGCTGCTGGGCTTCGGCGAACCTGAAGCCGCGCTCGCAGGCCGCGCCGAGTTCCTTCAACGCCAACGCTTCCGCGCGGAGATCGCCCAGCGAGCGCGCGGCCTCCAGGGCGAGGGTGTTGAGCGCGGCCCAGTCCGCCACCTCGGAACGGCGGCGGAAGTACCAGGACAGCCCGGCGGCGAACGCGATCGCGTCGGCAGGCGAGGCCTGCTGGGCCGCGGCGATCAGGTTGTCGCGCTCCTCGGCGAGCCAGAGGTCGGTCGGGTTGTCCGCCAACGCTTCCAGGTAGTGCTTGTGCAGGCGTTCCAGCGCCAGCGACCGTTCCGCGGACGTCTCCGAACCGCGGCAGCGCTCGCGGGCGAACAGGCGCAGCAGGTCGTGCAGGGCGAACCGGCCTGGCACCGGTTCCTCGACCAGGTGCGCGTCCGCCAGTTCGGCGAGCAGCTCCTCGACGTCGGGGACGTCGGTCAGCGCCCGTGCCGCCGCCACCGCGAAGTCCGGGCCGTCCAGCAGACCGAGCAAGCGGAAAACCCTTGCCACGGCCGGAGAACCCAGTTCGGAGTAGCTGACCTCGAACGCCGAGCGCACCGCGACGTCACCGAGCTTGAGCTCGTCGAGGCGGCGCGTCTCGTCGGCGAGCCTCGCCGCCAGCAGCGGTGCCGTCCACTGTGGACGTGCGGCGAGCCGGGCACCCGCGATCCGCAGCGCCAGCGGCAGTCCACCGCACCAGCGCACGAGCTCCGTCGCGTCACCGACCTTCCCCGCGACGCCTTCGAGCAGCTGGGAGGCCTCCTCCAGCGGCAGCGCGCCGAGCTTCACGTACGAGGCGCCGTGCAGCGCGGTGAGCGGACGGCGCGAGGTGATCAGCACGGCCGAACCGGGGCCGGTCGGCAGCAGCCGCTTGACCTGGGCCGCGGTGGCAACGTTGTCCAGCACCACGAGCAGCCTGCGCGACGCGGTGAGAGACCGGTAGCGCAACGCCTCCTCGTCGCCGGGCCGGTCGCCGAGCGCGCGCAGGAACTGGCTCAGCACGCGGTCGGAGGCACCGTCGGAGAGATCGGCGTAGAGCTGGCCGTCCGGGAACCGCGACGCGATCTCGTGGGCCGCCCGGACGGCGAGCGCCGACTTGCCGATGCCGGCCTGCCCGGTGATCACGCACACCGCGACCCCGTCCTTGCCGGTCTGTGTCTGATGCTGGGTCTGATTCTGGGTCTGATTCTGGGTCTGAGTCCGAGCCTGAGTCCGGGCTTTGATCAGCCCCAGCTCGCGGCTCCGCCCGGAGAACGTGACCACGTCCGGCGGCAGCTGGCGGATCGCCGACGCGCCAACAGGTTTCGCGCGCAGAACCTCGGCCTGCACCCGGCGCAGCGACTCCCCCGGCTCGACCCCCAGTTCGTCGAGGAGGACCCGGCGGCACTCCTGGTACGCGGCGAGCGCCTCGGCAGGCCGGCCCGCGCGGTGCAGCGCGACCATCTGCTGCTCGCGCAGGCGTTCGTTCAACGGGTGTTCGCGCACCCACTCGTTGAGGTCCGCGACGATCTCGACGTGCCGTCCGAGGTCGAGCTCCGCCTCGGCGCACTCGACCCGTGCGGCGAGCCGCAGTTCCTCCAGCTGCGCGACGACCCCGCGCAACAGCCCGGAAGCGGCGAGATCCGCCAGCGCCGGCCCGCGCCACAACGCGAGCGCCTCCCGGTAGCGCTGCGGCGTGCGTTCGCGGCGGGCGACGTCGAGCAGCTCGGTGAACCGGGTCAGGTCCAGCTCGGCGGGGTCGATCGACATCAGGTAACCCGGCGCGCGCGACAGCAGCCGCGACCCCACGATCTTGCGCAGCTGGTAGACGTACACCTGCAGGTTCTTCAGCGCGGTCTTGGGCGGCGCGTCGTCCCACAGCACGCTGATCAACCTGTCGACCGACAACACCCGCCCCGGCTGGGCGAGCAGCAGCGCGAGCACGGCCCGTTGCTTGGGCGGCCCAAGGCTCAGGCGCACGCCGTCGTCGGCGTAACACTCCACCGGCCCGAGCACCCGGAACTCCACAGCTCCCGATCGTAACTACCGATCGCATACCGGACGCATGCCACGCGCCCTGACGTTTGACCCATGATGAGAACCTCACTCGCCGTGGCGGTGGCCTTCGGCACCTTGGCGGCCGTGATGCCGCCCGCTCAGGCCGTCGAGCCCTACTCCGAGAGCCCGTCGGTGGCGCACGGTGTCCGTTCCGGCGCCGGAAGTTCGGATACCGCATACGACGTGATCGTTGGTGGCGCCAAGAGAGCGACCTTCCACGTCAGCGATCCCGCATACACCATTCAGACGACGTCTTCTGCAGACGGTATGCAGTCTGCGGTCATCTCGGACTTCAACGGCACGACCGGCGGCAGTCTGCACACAGTCGACCGTTACGGCAAGTCGCGGTTCGTTGCCCGCGGCGCGATCACCTCGGCGGTGTTCCACGGCTCTTCTCTCGCGTACGCCGACGGCGAGAACGTCGTTGTCGACGGTGTGGTCGCAGGCAAGCTCAAGGGCCGCGCACCCCAGCTGCTCGGCTTCACCACCGACGGCATCGGACTGCTGGCCGTCGAGCACCCGGACGCGGCCGACGACAGCACCTACGTCGGCTCGCTCGTCCGGTTCGACCTGAAGACCGGTGCCGCGAAGCCGTTGATCAGCAGCGACTCCACGTCCCTGTACCGCGACTTCAAGCTCGTCGACGTCAAGGGCGAGCGGCACGTCAGCTTCATCAAGCACAACGAGATCTACCGCTGCGGCGGCGCGGACCCGCAGTGGCTGGGCCTCGCGACGGAGAACGGCGAGATCCGCTCGCTGATCGGCGAGACCAGGCACCACTACCGCAGCGCGGTGTGGAGCACCGACGGCGCCCGTGTCGCGTACGAGGTCATGGGGTGCGTGTCCGACAAGAAGCTCGGACCCGACCAGTTCGCCGGGTTCAACGGCGTCTACGTCCAGGACCTCGCCTCGAAGAAGGCCTCCAGGGTCGTCGAGGGCTTGTCGTTCAACTACGCGCTCACTGGAATCGACGGCGCGACGGCCGTCATCGGCAGCCCTCAGAAGGGCTACCGCAAGGTCTCCGCGGAGAAGGCGTCGTCGCTCGACGGTGTTGAATCAACAGAATCGAGTCGCCGGTTGGGCAAGTCGACGAAGTGCGTGTCGACTTGCCCAACCGGCGAGTTCACCACGATGGGCCGGCTGAACCGCGCCGAGTACATCCACCAGCTGTGGGACACGCGCAACGAGTTCAACGGCAACTCGTCCTGTGGCCCGACCAGCGCCGTGATCGACCTCGTCACCTACCAGCTGCCCAACGAGTTCGGCGTCCAGGTGTCGCAGCCGTCCTCGCACTGGTCGAAGTGGGGCCGCTACATCACCGACGAGTTCACCAACCGCGGCACGACCTTCAACCGCGTGATGAACGACTGGTCGCGCACGGGCAACTGGAAGGGCGCGCACGGCTGGATCACCGGCTACTACTGCGGCGGCAACCCGGCCCGCCCCTGCGCCTCCTGGGAGTCCGAGCGCGACTTCCTGGCCCGCAACGGCGCCGCCGTCCAGCAGGGCAACTTCACCCCGGCGCAGGTCCGCGCGTTCATCGACCAGGGCAAGTTCGTGATCATGAGCGGCACGTGGGGTTCGACCGCCGGGCACCTGTCCGTGGTGATCGGCTACCACGACAACGGGTCGTTCTACGTGCACGACACCTACGGCGCGGGCACCGACGGCAGCTACGACGGGGCGAACCAGCTCTACACGTGGAACTACATCGCACCCGTGCAAATGTGGGCCGCCTGAGTACTTGACGTCGACCGTCAAGTACTTGCTATCGTCTGTCAAGTGGTGACCACCTCCGAACACGTGGACCTGCGCGACGACCTGATCCGGCTCGTGACGAGCCGCCTGCTCGACCCGCTGGAGATCCTGTTGCCGCAGGCCGACCTCGTCGGCCTGCGGTCTTCCGTCGAAGCCGACGCCGAGATGTGGGCGGCCCAGCTGCTGGGTCCCGACGACGCGCTGGCCAAGCAGGTCGCGATCCGGCTGATGGCGGTCCTCTATCCCGGCGACGCCCCGTTCGACCCGCCCGACGGGTGGTGGGCCACGCCGCTGGGCCGTGTCACGGCACGTCGCGCCGGCCATCCGAGCAAGGAGGGCGTGTCGTTCGGGGTGGCCGGCGCGATGCTCGGCATCACCCGCCAGGGCGTCCACGACCTGGTGAGCCGCCACAAACTCGCGCGGCATCCGGACGGCGGCGTCACCGTCGCGTCCATTCGCGCCCGGCTCGACTCGAGGAGGGAACCGTGAAGCTCGCGGCTCGTGATCACGGCGGCGACGGCCCGCCGATCCTGTTGCTGCACGGCCTGGGCGGAGACAGGACCGCGTGGGAAACGTTTGCGCCGCACGTCGAGGGGCGTGCCGTGGCCGTCGACCTGCGCGGGCACGGCGAGTCGCCCGACGGCCCGTGGGAGTGGGAGGCGGTGCTGGACGACCTCGAGGAGACCATCGTCCACTTCGGACTCGACGATCCGGTCGTGGTCGGGCACTCGCTGGGCGGGATCCTCGCCGGCACGTGGGCGCTGCGGCACCCGTCGTCGGCGGTGGTGAGCCTGGACGGGCACCGTTCCGCGACAACGGATCCGGCGAACTACGCGGGCCTGCCCGCCGGCGAGGTGCACGAGGGCTTGGCGAAGCTCAACGCCATTTTCACGACGCAGCTGGAGACGATCACCCGGCCGAACCTCGAGATCACCTCGACGCTGCGGAAGTCACCGGAGTTCGCCGACGCGCTGCCGATCTTCGCCAGGGTCACGAGTCCGTTCCTGCTGGTGCTGGCCACCAGGAACCTGCCGGTGCCTCCCGACCTCGTTCCGCTGATGGACGCCCACCGCGCGGGGCTGCGTCGCGACCTGCCGATCATCTGCCCGAACGTGCGCGTGCGCGAGGTCGACGCCTCGCACGGCATGGTGTTCGAGCGGCCCGTCGAGGTCGCCGCGATCGTCAACGAGTTCCTCCGCTCGCGGGTCTGACCGAACTTTTCCGGGCACGCGCGGGGAGAACTGCTTCCCGTCCTCCACATCGGTGGTGCAAGCACGACCAATGGGAGGCAGGAAATGCGATTCCACCTGATAGCGGCAGCCGTGGTCACCGCGCTGGTCTCGGCGGTGTCCCCCGCGCTCGCGGACGGCCAGGGCGACCCGTGGTCGCCGGTCCACCGCGTGTTCTTCTGGGAGAGCCCGCAACGCCAGAACGACGGCGTCGAGCTCGGCCCGGCGTCGGCGTCCTACGTGCTGCGCAACGTCACGCGGGACTGCGCGATCTTCTGCTGGAACGACTGGGACAACGTGCCCGCTTCCGCGCACGTCCAGGCTCAGACGGTGCTGACCGTGTGGGACCGGGCGGACCGCAACGGGCCGTGCGCGAACCTCGACGGCGGCGCGGTCGGGCGCACGTTCGACGACCTGGCGCGCATCGGCGGCCCCGAAGCGGGGCTGCCGATCGGTGAGCACTGGAGCAAGAGGATCTCCTCGGTGCAGCTGACCAGGCACGGCGGTGTGATGCCCGACTGCGTGTGGGTGCGGACCGGCCCGAACCTGGTGGCGGACGCGGGTTTCGAGCAACAGCGGTCCAGGACGATCAGCGTGCCGTGGCGGGGAGAGGGGCCTGACTTCAAGGGTGTGGACGTCGGGCTCGGGTTCTCGTTCAGCAACGGCAACAACGCGTTCGTCCGCACGGCCAGCCGCAACTGGAACGCCGTGTCGCAGTTCGTGCCGGTCACGCCGAACACCACCTATCGGCTGCACGGATGGGTGCGCACGTCCGGCAACTACACCGGCGGCTTCTTCGGTGTGCGGCCCAACAACGGCACGAGGTTCCAGGAAACCGGCTTCGGCGCGGGCGCCGGGTATCGGCTGATGACGGTCACGTTCAACTCCGGTACCGCCACCGGTGTCACCGTGTTCTCCGGCTACTGGGCGCCGGGCGTCGACTCGTGGATGCAGGTCGACGACGTCACCCTCGCGGTGCTCTGACGCACCGGATCGGCCGATGCCGCCCGGCCCTCCCCGCGCGCAGAATGCCCGCGGGGAGGGTTGAGCGAACTTTTTCTTCCGGATGCGGGGAGAACCGGCCCGCAGCCGCCACACAACTCCCGAACGGGTTCCCACCACCTTCCTCGGGAGACGAGATGACGACACATCTGCGCGTGCTGCGCGGGGGTCAGGACGACGACAGCGAGCTCGTCGCGCGGTTGCGCGCGGGTGACTGGACCGCACTGGACGCCTTGTACGGCCGGTATTCCCTGCCGGTGTTCCAACGCTGCTGGCGCGTGCTGCGGACCAGGCACACGTCGTGGGAGGCCACCCACGACACGTTCGCGACGTACCTCGCCCAGCTGCCGAGCGTGCCGCCGCGCGAGTGGTTGCTCGCGACCGGCAGCCGGCTGGCCCACGCCCGGCGAGGTGCCCGATGAGTCTCATCGACCGGTTGCGCGCCAACGACGAGGACGCGCGGAGAGAGCTCTTCGAACACTGCCAGGCGAAGCTGCGGCCCTTCTTCGCGGCCAAGCTGCCGAATCTCAGCGACGTGGACGACTGCGTGAGCGAGGTCGTGGCCAGGGCGCTGGAGGGCATCCGTGCCGGGCAGGAACCGGACGTGCTCGAGGCGTGGCTGTACGGCATCGCCCGCAACATCACCTTCGAGCGCTACAAGGCCGCGAAACGCCGCACTGCCGAACTGCCGGACGAGATCACCGCCGACCCCGGCGAGGCGCCGCTCGAACTGGCCGCACCGGACCTGCCGGAACTGCCCAGCGAGATGGAACGCCTGATGGGCAAGCAGGAGCTGTGGGCGCTGCTCGGCGCGGCCGCGGAAGGGCTCAGCCCCGGACTGCGACCGATCATGCGCACGCACATCGAGCAGAGCGTCCAGCAGGGCAAGCTCGTCGTAGGTGCGGAACTGGCGAAACAGCTGGAGCTGCCGGCGAGCAGGGTCGACCGCCAGCTCGACCGCGCCCGCAAGGCCATGCGCAACGCCATCGTCGCGCTCGTGCTGGCGCGCACGGGCCGGGACAGCTGCCCCGCGCTGGCCGCGCTGACTCCGCCGGGACGCAAGATCGTGCTGAACCCGTCCGCGTCCAGCGCGGTGTTCAAGCACTCCGCGTCCTGCCCGGTCTGCGGCCCGCGCGCGTCCCAGGCCGGCACCTACAGCCGGTGGGCACTCGGCCCCGGCCTGCTCGGCCTGGTGCGCGAGGACGAGGAAGAACGCCGCCGCATGCTGCTGGCGCTGTTCGGCCGCGGCGCGGACACGGCGGCGTCCGCACCGACCGCCGTCGCGGGTGGTGGGCTGGTCGACCGCGCGCGTTCGCTCGTGATGGAGAAGCTGTCCACCCCGCAGATGCAGTCCGTGGTGCAGTTCGTGAACCAGAACCCCGACCTGGTCCGCAGAACCGCCGTAGCGGTGGTCGGTGGCGGGGCGGTGGTGAGCGCGGCGATCATCGCGATCCTGCTGACGGGACCTGACAACATCATCGCCGAACCGCCACTGGACGGCCCGCCCCTCTCCTCGACGACCAGATCGACACCGGTGACCGCTTCTTCCGGCGTCACAACGACTCCGCCGGTGTCGCCGTCCGCTTCGACCGGCACTCCGAAGCAGGTGCCCGTCGCGCTCGTGCCCACGACGACGACCACGACCGCTGTTGTGGCAGCGACGACGACAACCACGACGAACCAGCAGCCGCAGACCACGACAGCGCAGGCCAGAGCGACGTCTACAACCACAACAACGACGACAACAACGACCACCGCCAGCACCATCAGCACGCCACCACCACCGCCGCCACCGCCGCCCCAGAACGCCGAGATCACGATCGACGCGACGTCGTTGAGCTACACCAGCTTCTCGTTGTCGGGCGAACGCAACACCCGCGATCCCAAGCAGTCCCACCGGATCGCCACGCGTCCCGGCCGGTACACCCTGAGCGCGCCAGGAGGCGGCTCGGTCCCGTTCGAGGTCACCCAGGCCGGAACCGTGGAGTACGACCACAGCTACGACACCGTCCTCAGTGGACGCGGCACCTCCGCGCTGGTCGTGCGCGGCGCACGGGTCACCGTCGACTCGTCCGGCCTCAGCTACGCCAACGCGACGGTGTCGGGCCTCGGCTGGCCGGCGGCCGCACCCGTGCGAACCGTGAACCTGTTGCCCGGCGGGCACTTCTTCGTGCCGATGGGCGGCAGCCAGATCGCGTTCCAGGTGACCCCGGCGGGCACCGTCACGTACACCTCGGCACTGATGGGCGGCAGCGGCACGTCGGCGCTGACCGTGCGGGGCATCCCGATCACGGTCGACAGCACCGAGCTCGACTACTACAACGTCTCGGTCACCGGAGCCGGCTGGCCCACCCCGGCCGAGGTCCGCACGTTCCACCTGGTGCCCGGCAACCACGAGGTCGTGACCAGTGGCGCCACGAAGGTGCCGTTCACGGTCACCGAGGCCGGCACCGCCACCTACTCCTCACCGCTGCTCAGCGGCACCACGACACTGGCCGTGCACGGCATCCCCGTGACGCTCGACAGCACGGACCTCGACTACTCCACCGTCACGATCGGCGGTGCGGGCTGGCCCGCGCCGGCGAAGGTCCGCACGTTCCGCCTGCTGCCGGGCAACCACGACGTGCTCACGCCCGCCAACACCAAGGTGCCGTTCACGCTCACCGCGGCGGGCACGCTCACCCACACGTCACCGATGCTCACCAGCTCCGCGAGCACGCTGGCCATTCACGGTCTCCCGATCACCGTGGACAGCACCGAGCTCGACTACACCAGCGTCACGGTCACCGGGGCCGGCTGGCCCGCACCCGCGAAGATCCGCACGTTCCGCCTGCTCCCCGGCAAGCACGCCGTGCTCACCGGCGCCGGCAACAAGGTCGACTTCGAGGTCACCACCGCAGGCATCGTCACGTACACCTCGGAACTGCTGCGCGGCAGCGGCACGTCGACGGTGAAGGTGGTGGGAATGCCGATCACGCTGGACGTCAGCGACCTCGACTACACCAACGCGACGGTCGGCGGAGCGGGGTGGCCCGCGCCCGCGAAGATCCGCACGTTCCGCCTGCTGCCGGGCCCGCACGACGTGCTCACGTCCGCGGGCACCAAGGTCGGCTTCACCGTGACCCCGGCGGGAACGGTCACCTACGCCGTCCAGGACCTGCTCGCCGGGGCGAACACGTCCACTCTCGTCGTGCGCGGCCTGACCGTCACCGTCGACGCCACCGCGACCGGGCTGTCGTCGTTCACCGTTCTCGGGCTCGCCGGCCGCAACGCGAGGCAGCCGCACGATCTCGGCCTGCTGCCGGGCGCCCACGCCCTGATGCTGCCCGACGGCCGCAGGCTGCCGTTCACGGTGGACGCTGCGGGCCACGTCGGCTACGACCCCGGTCTGGACGCCGTCCTGGCGGGGCGCGGAACGTCGTCGCTGGTCGTGCTGCGGTGAACGGGCTGGTAGTCGACGGCCCGCACACCGTGCCGGGCCACCGCCCGGTACACGACGTCCGAGACGATCACGGCCAGGTCCTGGCACGCCACGTCGGCCTGCAGGACCCGGAACGCGGCGCTCAGGTCGTCCGCGAGCCACCGCAGGCGGTGCCGGCGCACCTCGCCCGCGCACACCGCCATCCGCAGCCGGATCGGCGGGTTGCGCGCGTTGTGCAGCCGCAACTCCCGCAGCAGCGCCGGAATCAGGGCATCCCGTAGGTCCACTTTGGACACCTTGGCGGGCACGAGCACCACCATCCCGTGCCCGCCATCGGGCACGACGACCCGCCACCACCCGACGCCCGCGGCCCGGAACGCCCTGCGGACGACCCTTTCCATCGCTTTCTCGGCCCGCGCGCGAGCCAGGTCGTCCCGCCCGGCCCCGCAGACGTCGACGACGACCATCGTCCTGTACTCGGGCTCGGCCGCTCCGGGAAATCGCATGTCCGACCACCTCCATCCAGGAAGTGGCCTCAGCCGCCGATTCCTCCCCTGCCGTCGCCGAGGAGCCTCTCCAACGCCCGGCGTGCCCGGCGCGGCGCCGCGCTGTCGTGTTCGAGCTGCAGGAAGTGGTTCAGCGCCAGCATGATCCCGACGATCTCGTAGATCAGCTGGTCGACGTCGGTGTCCCGCGGCAGCTCGCCGAAGCTGACGGCGCGCCGGACGTGGATCCGCAGATCCCTGCGCCACAACGCGTTCATGCCCGCCAGCGCGTCCCGCACGCGGCCGCTGCGCCCGTCGAACTCGGTCGTCGCCGCGGTGAAGAAGCACCCGCCGGGCAGCACCTCGCGTTCGAGGTACGACACCCACGCCTCGCAGACCGCCCTGAGGTGCGGAAGTCCCGACGGCGCCTGTTTCACCCGTCCCGGCACCTCGCGCTGGAAGACCTCCGCGGCCTGGTCGACCACCGCGAGCTGCAGGGTCTCCTTGGTGCCGAAGTGCCCGAGCAGCCCGGCCTTGCTCATCCCGAGCTCCGCCGCGAGCCGCCCGATCGTGAGTCCCTCCAGACCTTCGGCCGAGGCGATCGCGAGGCTTCGGTCGAGGATGCGCTGCCGTGTCTCCAGCGTGTCGGCAACAGATCTGCGCGGGCTCACGGAGGCAGCCTACGACACTTTAGCTACCGACCGATCGGTTGCTATATTCGGCGGGTCGCCTCGCCGAAGGAGCTCACCTTGTCCGGATCCCGTGTCGTCGCGCTCGGCCACCACCAACCCGAACGCGTGCTGACCAACGCCGACCTGGAGAAGATGGTCGACACCAACGACGAGTGGATCCGCCAGCGCACGGGCATCGCGACCCGCCGCATCGCCTCGGCGGAGGAATCCGTCACGGACATGGCGGCCGTAGCGGCGTCGAAGGCCCTGGCCTCCTCCGGCCTCGCGCCGTCCGAGATCGGCCAGGTCATCGTCGCCACCTGCTCGGCCGTGGACCGCTGCCCGTCGATCGCGGCCCAGGTGGCCGCGCGCCTGAACATCCCGTCCGCGGTCTGCTTCGACCTCAACAACGCCTGCGCGGGCTTCTGCACGGCCCTGGCCACCGCCGACCACACCGTGCGCGCGGGCGCCGCCAGGAACGCACTGGTCATCGGCGCCGAGAAGATGTCGGACCTCGTCGACTGGACCGACCGTTCGTCCTGCATCCTGCTCGGCGACGGCGCGGGCGCCGCGGTCATCAGCGCCGCCGACTCCGCTCAGATCGGCCCTGTCGTGTGGGGCTCGGACCCGAGCCGCGGCGACGCCGTGCGGCTGGTCGACGAGTGGCACCCGCAGTTCGCGCAGGAGGGGCAGGCGGTGTTCCGCTGGGCGACCAGCGAACTGCCGTCCGTGGCCGCACAAGCCTGCGAACGGGCGGGAATCGCCCTCAGCGACCTGGCGGGAGTCGTCACGCACCAGGCCAACCTGCGGATCATCGAGGCCCTGACGCGCCGGCTCGGCCTGCCCGACGGAGTGGTGATCGGCCGCGACGTCGTCGAGTCGGGCAACACGTCCTCGGCTTCGGTGCCGCTCGCGCTGTCGAAGATGGTGGAACGCGGGGAGCTGCCGTCGGGCGAGCCGGTGCTGTTGTTCGCGTTCGGGGGCGGGCTGTCGTGGGCGGGACAGGTCGTGACCTGTCCGTAGAAAGACCGGTGTGGCGGCTCGGGAGCCCGCCGAGCCGCCACACCGTTGGTGACGCACGAGTAGAAGAGGCCGACCTGCCGACGCGGGAACGAGCGCATCGTCCGCGTGGTGTCATCGGTCCGCCACCTGGCCACGCGAACGACGTCGGAGTTCGCCGTTCCCGCTTGCCCTGTGCCGGCAGTGGTACCTCCTCCGGCCTGGTTAGGGCCTCGCGCGTCCTCCGCCCACTCGCACCATCTCCGGCCTCGAACGTGAATGCCGCCGCCGCTGCAAAGGCGGGGACATCGACGACGAGACGGACGGGGGTACAGATGACGCGTGGGCGGCGACTGGTTCTGGAACCTGGATCTGGGTCGTGGGAAGAACTTCTGGAACGGCAGCGACCTTGGTCTCCTCGGCCGGCTGCGTCCACACCGAGACGTTCGTGTCCACCTGGTTCTGACGGAAGAGCTCGGGGGTCTCGGTGATGATCTTGCCGGGGGACTCGAGACCCACGATGCCGACGAGCTTGCCGTTGGCGATGAAGCCCGTCAGACCGTTCACGTCGGTGGTGTCGGTGCCCAGGACCGGGAGGCCGGCGCCCTGGACCCGCATGCCGTACTGCTCGGTCCAGAAACGCGGGACCGGGGTGTAGGTCTTGGCGTGGTTGCGCCCGACCAGGAGGTTCTCGGCGGCGACGCGGCCGCCCTCGACGGCGTTGAGCCAGTGCTCGACGCGGCGCACGGCGCCGTTGAAGCGCATGTTGGGCCAGCGGGCGACGTCACCGCAGGCGACGATGTTCTCGGCGCCGACCACGTGGTTCGTGGCGTCGCACAGCACACCGTCGGAGATGTCCAGGCCGGAGCCGCGCAGCCAGTCGACGGCCGGCGCGGCGCCCACGGCGAGGACCACGCACGAGGCGAAGAAGACCTGGCCGTCCGAGAGGTGGATGCCGATGCCGCCGGGCTGGCGCACCCAGTGCTTGATGCCGACGCCGGTGGCGAGTCGCACGCCGTGGTGGATATGCGCCTCGGTGATCTTCTTGCCGATCTCGTCGCCGACGACACCGCCCAGCAGTGCGGGCGAGCGCACGATCAGAGCCACGTCGCGGCCCATGTGACGAACCGAACAGGCGAGCTCGCAGCCGATGAACCCACCGCCGATGACGGCGACGAGGCCCTGCGACTGACGGATGTTCTTGCGGATCGCGACCGCGTCGTCCAGCGTCCGCAGCACGTGCACCCGCGGGTCGTGGCGCGGAGCACCGCCCATCGCCCTGGCGTCCACGCCGGTAGCGATGATCATGCCGTCGTACTTGATCTCCTCGCCGCCGGGGACCCAGACCGACTGCTTCTTCGGGTCCAGGTGCAACGCCGGCGAGTTCAGGCGCCACTCGGCGTCCAGGTCGCCGGAGAAGTTCAGCAGCGAGTCGTCCGGGTGCCATTCACCGGTGATGATCTGCTTCGACAGGCATGGGCGGTGGTACGGGAGGTGCCGCTCTGCGGACAGGATCGTGATCTGCCCGTCGAAACCCATCTCCCGCAGCCGTTCCGCGGAACGGACTCCACCGAGCCCGCCGCCGACGACCACGATCCGTTCGCTCACTTCACTCGCTCCCTGATCTCGATCGCACGCATCGGGCACGCGCGCTGTGCCGCTCTGGCCTGGGCGAAGTGCTCCTCGGGCGGGCGGCGGTTGTAGGTCAGGCGGTTGTCCTCGATCAACTGGAAGACATCCGGGGCCTCCGCCTGGCAGGTGCCGTAGCGGTGGCACTTCTCGTTGTTGACGCTCACGTCCATCGCGTCGCCCTCGCCGACACCGGGTTCCTTGCCGCGCTCGGAGTCGAGCATGCCGATGCGGGTGAGCACCTCGGGCGGCAGGAAACGGGCCAGGGCCAGGGTCGCGGTCGGGACGAGGACGGTGAGGCCGGCCAGCCAGAGAACGGACAGGTTGCCGTTCGCGATGGCGCCGAACCAGGAGTGGACCACGGTGGCACCCACGACGACATACGCCGTTTGGTGGAACCGGAGCCACTTGCGGTAGAAGACCTTGTGCCGCATGGAGGCCAGGATGGCGATCGCGGCCATGACCTCCAGGCCGACGATGCCGAGCGCGTGCCGGAAGAGGCCCCCGTCGACCATGGGGATCAGCAGCTTGTAGAAGGGAAAGGTGCCGGTCTGGATCAACGTGAAGGCGAAGGCGTGGATGCTGCCGAACGCGATGGTCAGCGAGGCGAGCACCATGTGCCCGTTCTTGAGTCCCTCACGGCCGGTGAGCTTCTCGGCCCATCCGGTCGCGATGAGCACGCCCCAGGACAAGGTGGCGCACATCATGACGTAAGCCAGCCTGGCAGACAGCTGCGCCATCTTCTTGACGCCCGAGTCGAACTCGGATGCCTGGGCCACCAGGAGCGGAATCTGGCTGGACAACAACTCTTCCTCCGGAAAGAACTTCTCGCGGGAACCCGCCCGGCCCTGCTAGTGCAGGAGTGGACACATCAGGGCCGGGCGGGTGGGAACAGGTCCGCGTTGGAGTGCCTCTGACCTTGGGACACCACCTCCGTTTCCCGTCACACAACGGGGTCTTGCCCAATCACCGCACCGGTCGTCGCGGGCGGAGTACTCGGAGCAGGAGGATCGTGAGGACCGCTCCCGCGGCGGTGACCGAGAGGATCACCCACATGTTCGGCCCCTCACCGGAGGCCAGGCTGGCGTTGATGATGCCGCCGGCGGGCTGGGGTTCCGCGAACGACGAGTCGCCCGCGAGACCGGTGCTCTCCAGCAACGTCATGTGCTTCATCACCACGTCGATGCCGGCCTGCGCGAACCCGCGGATCACGTCGTTGCGGGTCTGCGTGCGCACCTTCGCGATGAAGTTGAAGACCTGACCGTGCGCCGCCCGGAGCCGGGCCACGAACGCCTGGTCGAACGCGTCTCCTTCGAGACCGTTCAGCTCGTCCATCCACGACTGCTGAGCCGGGTTCGGCACGTCCGGGGTGGTGAGCCCGAAGCCCGAAGCCGTCTTTTTCGTCAGGTTGTCGAGCATCATGTGGTCGAGCATGATCATCTTGCCGATCTGCTTGACCCTGGCGTTCGACGCTTTGGTGGCCGTGAGCTCACCCATGGGCATCTCCCACAGGCCTGCCTGGCGCACCTTGTTCAGCAGTTCGCGGTCGTTCGCGGTCAGTGGTCCGCTCGGGGTGTCCATCACTCCGCCGGTGTCCGCGGGCTGAGCTGCAGCCGTGGCGGTCAGGCCGGAGAAGAGGAACAACATCGCCAAGACGGTGGCGAGGGCTCTGGTCATCGTCTTGATGTCCTCGTTGTTCAGGGGAAGTCGGTAGGGGGCTGGAGATCGAGCAGTGGGCTCAGTAGCCGGGCGCACCCGACGTCGGCGCAGACGACGGCGTCTGACCGGCGCTCGGGCTGGGGGACGTGCCGGGCGTACCGCTGCTCTTGCTGTTGTTCTGCGCTTTCCCGCCGGTGATCTTGGCGCCGTTGGGGGCGGTGACCCACCACGTGCCGCCCTTTCCCTGTCCTTTCAGGTCACCAGCGGCCTTGTCCTCGGCGTAGGTGTACTGCGGGAAGCCCGCGATGGTGAGCTGCTTGGTGCCGTCAGGCCTGGTCAGGACGCCCATGGAGATCGGGTCGACCCCGGTCGCCATCACCGGCTTGTCCGCCGGGACGGGCTTCCAGGTCTTGGCGCACTCGCCCTCGCAGTTGGACTTCGAGGGCTTCGGGGTGTCCTTGTCGAAGCGGTAGAGCGGGAGCCCGTCGCCGTCGGTCACGAACCACCCGAGGTCGTCCCGGTTGGAGATGTACAGCGCCATCGAGGCGCTGTTGT
This sequence comes from Lentzea aerocolonigenes, assembly GCF_000974445.1. Classification (GTDB taxonomy): domain Bacteria; phylum Actinomycetota; class Actinomycetes; order Mycobacteriales; family Pseudonocardiaceae; genus Lentzea; species Lentzea aerocolonigenes. Next base: position 33,592 of record NZ_BBOJ01000029.1, on the reverse strand, counting down.
CGGCGTTCTTCGCCGACAAACCGCCTGCTCCGGAGCCTCCGGGAGGCGTCTGGGTGCTGCCGCACGCGGTGAGGCTGACAGCCAGTGCCGCCAGGGCGGTGATGGCTTGACCACGTCGCATCGGCAGGTCCTTTCTCGGCTTGGGTACCGAGGAGTACGGACACGATCCGGCAACGGTTCACGGACTTCGTGAGGAATATTTGCCTCTCGACTTCGGCCGGTTCTTGAGGCAAGGATGTCCCCCGTGGCGCGGCATAGACGTCAACGCGAGTTAGACGAACAATCACCAAGACCGGGATCTCTCGAGGAAGAGTTGATCCGTCGGCTGTACGAGGAATTCGGCAGTGCCCTGCTGGGACACTGCATGAGGTTGACGGGCCATGATCGTCAGTGGGCCGAGGACATCGTGCAGGAAACCCTGGTCAGGGCATGGCGCAATGCCGAGAAACTCGAACGTGACCCCGTGCTCCTGCGGTCGTGGTTGTTCACGGTGGCAAGGCGGTTGGTCATTGACGACAGACGAAAGAGAAGCGTCCGTCCGCAGGAGTTCGAACTGACCCCTTCGGACGAGTCGCCTTCGGGCGGCGAGGAGGATCGCACCCTCGCAGCGATCGTCGTCGCCGAGGCGATGAACGGTCTCTCAGAGGAACACCGGGAGGCTATTCTCGAGACATACCTGCGGGACCGCACCGTCGGTGAGGCCGCGGCGGCACTGGGTGTGCCACCGGGAACGGTCAAGTCGAGGGTGTACTACGCGCTCCGTGCGTTGCGGCGTGCGTTGCACGATCGGGGAGAGACGCGGTGACAACGGCACCAGATCACCTCGACGTCGCCGCCTACGTGCTCGGCATCCTCGATGCCGATGAGGTGGAGGCGTTCGAGAACCACCTGACGGAATGTCGCAGGTGTGCCCTTGACCTGCGCGATTTCGCGGTGGTGCCCGACCTCATCGACGAGGCCGACGCGGGTGGAATGCTGCGCGGAACAGCGCCGGAACGCCCGGACGGCAAGTCGGTGCGAGTCATGCTGGACGCCGTCGCGGCGCGCAGGAAGCGCAGACGGTGGTTCGTCGCCCAAGGTGTCGCGGCCGCCGCCGCCGGCATCGTGGCGGTGACGGCTGTTGTCACGTCGCTGGTCGTGCGCGGCAGCGACGACGGCTCGAACCGCGCTGCACCCCAGAACCCCGGCACCACGACCTCGCAGACGAGGGTGGCGAACAACTCCACCGACTCGTCGATGAAGGTGCAGCAGCAGGACCCGAACAGCGGCGTCTTCACCAAGATCACCGCCTCGGACGAGGCCTGGGGCACCTCGATGGACATCGAGGTCAGCGGCATGAACGGCCCCGGGAGGGGCTCGCTCGTCGCTGTCGGCCGCGCGGGCCGTGTCGCGCAGGTCACGTCCTGGTACGCGCCGGAACCGGTGGCCGGCGACAAGAAGACGATCCGGCTCCAGGCGAACGTGGCCATGCGCTGGCACGAGATCGCGACGTTCCGGATCGTCGACGAGAACGGGAAGACCCTGCTCGAAGTCGTCGCGTCCTGACGCTTTCCCACACCAGCCCACTGCCCCCACCGGATCCGTGAGATCCTGTGGGGGCGGTTGTCGTTTTTGGGGAGGCAGTACACGTGGCGATTGGCCCGTCAGCGGTCGAGCGTTGGCTCGATCTGTCCACAGAGGAGCTGCGCGCTCAGGTCAAGCAGCTCGTGAACTCCCGGCTTCCGGGTGATCACGCTGTGTGGCAGGCGATTCGGCGTCATCCAGCACTGGTCCCGCGCATCCGGGGTGTCCTCTCCGGACTCGCGGCGACAGCGGCCGGCAGCAAGGACGAGGCCATGCAGAAGGTGTGGATCTCCAAGGCGCGCGCCGCCCTGGACCAGCCCGCACCCGCGCCGGTGAAGACGGCGCGCAAGCCCGTGGCGAAGGAGGTTCCCGAGCAGGAACCGGAACCCGTGATCGAGCTCAAGCAGCCAGAACCGCAACAGAAGCAGCCGCACAAGCCGGCGCCCACGATGCTGTTCCAGGAGCCCAGTTAGCCATGGTCGTCTTCGGATCGCTCATCTCGTTGTCAGGTTTGCTGATCCTGTTGTTCCGCACCGCCCCGCTGGGCGGTCTGAGCTCGTCCGTCGCCGGCTGGGTGCTGCTCGCACTCGGCGTGGTGTTCGCGGGACTGGGGGTGCTGCGCAACCGCCGCAAACGCGCGCGGAACAGCCCCGGTCCCGTCGGGAACCCGATCCAGCGCCTGAAGGCGTTGCCGCGGCTGTGGAAGGCCTGGCGCAGCGGCAACTACCCCGAGCTGCCGCGCAGCCAGGTGGTGCTGTGGGCGGCCGCGCTGGTGTACCTCGTGTCGCCGATCGACGTCCTGCCGGAGTTCCTGCCGGTGATCGGGGTGGCCGACGACGCGGGGGTCGTGGTGTGGCTGCTCAGCACCCTTTCCCTCGCCTCAGGCTCGTACCTGCGCTGGGAGAAGGATCATCGCGACACGGGTCGCGGGATCGAGTCCCCGTGAGGCCTCCTCGCGCATGATCTCGGCCAGGCCGGGAGAAGTCTCGGTCACGGCGCGGAACCCGAGGCGCTCGTAGTACGGCTCGTTCCACGGCACGTCCCGGAACGTCGTCAGCGTCACAGCGCGCTCGCCGCGTTTCACGTGCTCGATCAGCGCGGCGCCGATCCCCTGGCGTGCGTGCGAGGGATGCACGCTGATCTGGTGGATGTGGGTGGCGCCGTCGACGTCACCGATCGCGATGAACGCCACGGGCAGGCCTTCCTCGCCGACGGCGACCCAGACCTCGTGCTCGGCGAGGTCCTCCAGCGACATCGGGTCGTCGTCGGCGATCTCGGGCATGCCGACGTCGCGGAAAACCTCCCCCGAGGCGTTTTCGATCTCCTGGAGGTACGGCAGTTCGGCTGGTTGGGCGACACGGATCAACACGCCCGACATCCTGGTAGGTCGGACGCGGACCGCGCAGCCCAATAACGTTAAAGTCCGACCTGATGCGAACCAAGACCGTGCGCGTCCTCCTGGTCGAGGACGACGATGGCGACGCTCTGCTCGTCGAGGCGCTGCTCGAGGAGGCCAGGGCGCCGTTCATCCTCTCGCGCGCCCGCACGCTCGCGGAGGCGGAGGAGAAACTCGCGGGCGCCCAGTGCGTGCTGCTCGACCTCGGCCTGCCCGACTCGCAGGGTCTCAACGGCCTGCACCGGCTGCTGGGCAAGCACAACGCACCGGCGATCCTCGTGCTGACCGGGCTGAACGACGAGCAGGAAGGCATCGAGGCGGTCGCCGCGGGCGCGGAGGACTACCTGATCAAGGGCCAGGTCGACGGCGAGCTGCTGCTGCGCGGTGTCCGGTACGCGGTCGAGCGCCGCCGAGCCGAGGACGCCCAGCGCAAGCTCCGCGAGGCCGAGCTGCGGGCCGCGGAACGGTCCCGCCTCGAACGCGGCCTGCTCCCTCCCGCGCTGCTGCAGAACTCGGACGTCGACCTCGAGGTCCGCTACCAGCCCGGCGGCCAGCGCATGCTGCTCGGCGGCGACTTCTACGACGCGGTCGGAATGCCGGACGGCACGGTCCACGCGATCATCGGCGACGTCTGCGGCCACGGCCCGGACGAGGCGGCGCTGGGCGTCTGCCTGCGGATCGCCTGGCGTGCGCTGGTTCTCGCGGGCGAACCGCCGGAGAAGGTGCTGCGGACGCTCGACCAGGTGCTGGTCGCGGAACGGCACGGCGAGGGCATCTTCACCACGGCGTGCATGGTGACCGTCGCGCCGGACCGCCGGTCGGCCCGCTACTTCCTCGCCGGGCACCCCGAGCCGTTGCTGCTGGTGGGCAGCCGGATCGTGGACCTGCCCCAGTCGAAGATCGGCGTTCCGCTCGGCGTGCTGCCCGACTACGCGTGGACGGGTGTCGACGTCCAGCTGCCGCAGGGCTGGTCGGTGATGTGCTACACGGACGGGCTGATCGAAGGCCGGGTACCCGACGACGTCGACCGGCTCGGCGTCGAGCGCCTGTCCGAGATCCTGCACAGACATCTGCCGGAAGGCCCCAACTGGATGGACTCCGTCATCGCGGAGGTGACGGAGCTCAACGGAGGCGCGCTCGACGACGACGTGGCCATCCTGCTGCTGAAGGACGGAAAGTGACTCTCCCGCAGAGGTTGCCGGCAAGCCGCCTGCTGGCCGCCATCGTCGTGATCCTGCTCGCCATGACCGCGGTGGCGATCGCGTCGACCGTGGTCGCGCTGGACGCCCTCAGCAGCGCGCGCGTGCGGTCGGTGGACGAGGTCGAGCCCGCCGGACGCAGCGCGAAGGACCTGAACCGGGCGCTGCTCGACCAGGAGACCGGTCTGCGCGGATTCATCCTCACCGGGAAGGACGAGTTCCTCAAGCCGTACACGGACGGCCAGAAAGCCGAGGCGGAGGCCGTTCAGGCCGTGCGCGACCGCGTCGGCGACGTCAACCACCGGCTCAGCCTCATCGAGGACCTCTCACGGCAGTGGCGGTCGGAGTACGCGGAGCTTGCGATCACCGCCATCCAGCTGTCCGGCCCCACCGTCGGTCCCGCGGGCAACATCGAGCGCGGCAAGGTGCTGTTCGACCAGCTCCGCACCGAGATCGGCGCGTTGCAGGCCGACATCGCCGGGCTCAGCAAGGCCGCTCGCGACGACCTGCACCACGCGGCGAGGGTCGTGCTGTGGTTGCTCATCGGCATGGGCGTGCTGCTGGTCACGGTGATCGGCGGACTGTCACTGCTGCTGCACCGCCTGCTGATCGATCCGCTGGCGAACCTGGCGGAGCAGGTCAGGGAGGTCGCGTCGGGAGACTTCCAGCGCGAGATCGACGCCCACGGTCCACGCGAGACGGTCATGCTCGGCGAGGACGTGAACGCGATGCGCCGCCGGATCGTGCAGGAGCTCGCGACGCTCGACGAGGCGAAGACGGAACTGCAGCGGTCCAACTCCGAACTGGAGCAGTTCGCCTACGTCGCCTCGCACGACCTGCAGGAGCCCCTGCGCAAGGTGGCGTCGTTCTGCCAGCTGCTGCAACGGCGCTACGGCGGCCAGCTCGACGACCGCGCCGAGCAGTACATCAACTTCGCCGTGGACGGCGCGAAACGCATGCAGGTGCTGATCAACGACCTGCTCGCGTTCTCCCGCGTCGGCCGGCTGACCCGCGAGCAGACCCTGGTCGACCTCAACGAGATCGTGCGCCAGGTCGTCGACAACTACTCCGAACGCGTCGAGGAGACCGGCGCCCGGCTGGAGATCGCGGAGCTCCCCTCCGTCCGAGGTGAGGCGTCTCTGCTCAGCGCGGTGTTCCAGAACCTGATAAGCAATGCGTTGAAGTTCAAGGGCACCGAAGCCCCGGTCATCGCCGTCGAGGTCGAACGCGACGGCGACATGTGGAAGTTCACGGTGCGGGACAACGGCATCGGGATCGAGCCCGAGTACGCTGACCGGATCTTCGTGATCTTCCAGCGCCTGCACCCGAAGGACGCCTATCCGGGCACGGGCATCGGACTGGCGATGTGCCGGAAGATCGTCGAGTACCACGGCGGCACGATCTGGCTGAGGACCGATGTGGACTCCGGCACGAGCTTCGAGTTCACCCTGCCCGTCGTGCCCGAGCTCGCAGAACCCGCAGTTGCCGTCCAGGTTGAGGAAGTACATGACTGAGTCACCGCTGAACGTGATCGACGTCCTGCTCGTCGAGGACGATCCCGGCGACGCCCTGATGACCCAGGAGGCGTTCGAGCACCACAAGATCCGCAACACCCTGCACGTGGTGAAGGACGGCGTGGAGGCGATCGAGTTCCTGCGGCGCCAGGGCAAGTACGAGAACGCGCCGCGGCCGGGGCTGATCCTGCTCGACCTGAACCTGCCCCGCAAGGACGGCCGCGAGGTGCTCAGCGAGGTCAAGAACGACCCGGAGCTGCGGTCGATCCCGGTCGTCGTGCTGACCACCTCGGAGGCCGAGGAGGACATCCTGCGCAGCTACAGCCTGCACGCCAACGCTTACGTGACGAAGCCGGTCGACTTCGACAGGTTCATCGAGGTCGTTCGGCAGATCGACGACTTCTTCGTCACCGTGGTGAAGCTGCCGCGCTGATGACCGCGGCGCTGAAGTCCAGACAGGACCGGCAGATCTGCGCTTCCGCACCGGCGTGCACCGGCTTGGTCTCGCTGCAGAACGAGCAGTCGCCCACCTCGGCGACCTGAGCCTCGGCGACGCAGAGGTCGCAGATCAGCGCGGCCGGTCCGGCCATCAGCTTGCCGACCTCGTCACCGGCGCGCCCGCAGAACCAGCACCGCTCGGTCCGCTTGGACTGCTCGACGATCTGGTGCACGCGCTGGTGGCTCATCTTCAACGCTTCGGCGATCTCGCGCATCGACCCTCCGGCGCGGTGCAGGCGCAGCACGGAGTGGTGGTACACGGCTTTCGCGATGTCGGCCTGGTCCTGAGCGGCAGCGGCGGCGGTACCCGCCTTGCGCGCCACCGTCAGCAGTTCCTCGTCAAGAGTCATGGCGTCTAGGCTAGCTAGACGCGTCTAGTGTGTCTAGACAGTCACTCAGTCGACGCCGCGGACGATCAACGGGTCGTCGTCGGCCTGCACGACCCACTCCTGGGGCTCACGCGGTTCGGGGACCACGGGCGCCCACATCCCGTCTCCCCCCGGCCTCATCACAACTTCATTCGGGGCAGTCATGCTTTTTGGCTACCCGTTTGCGCGGAACGTATGCCGGACAACATGGTCGTGATGGCGTCCATGACCCGAGCGGTGGCCTCGTCCAACACCTCGGCCGTGAGCTCGCGGTCGTACAGGTCGGACAGATCGACCGGTGCTCCGGCGACGACCTCGACCTTCTTGCGCGGCAACAACCTCGGCAGGATCGTGCCCTTCGGCAACAGCTCGTGCGTGCCCCACTCGGCGACGGGCACGACCGGCACGCGGCTCTCCAGCGCCATCCGCGCGACGCCGGACTTGCCCTTCATCGGCCACAGGTCGGGGTCGTCGGTGAACGTGCCCTCGGGGAACACCATCACGCACTCGCCGTTCCGCAGCGCCTCCACGGCGGGCCGCAGCGCCTCCGAGGCCTTCACCGTGCCGCGTTCGACCGGGATGTGGCCACCGGAGCGCATGACCCAGCCGATGACCGGTGTGCGCCACAGGGAGGCCTTCGCGAGCACGCGCGGCACCCGCTTCGACATCAGCGCGAACACGACGGCCGCGACGGTGTCGGAGTTGGACAGGTGGTTGAACGCGAGGATCACGCCGCCGTTGCCCGGCACGTTGTGCCTGCCCCGCACCTTCAGCCGGACGAACAGCACGACGACCGGCCACAGCACGTCGATCGCCAGCGAGAACCAGAAGCCCCGGCCTCTGCGGGGCATCTTCCAGGTCCAGGCGGCCAGCTCGAGCCTTGTCACGTCTGGTATTCGAGCACGCCGGCGTTCTCCGTTCTGGTCAATTCACCACGTTCGACCAGAACGTCGAGGTGAGCGGCCGTCTCACCGATGGCCAGCACCTGGTTGAACATGTCGAGGTCGTCGAACCGGCGCTGGCGGCGGGTCCAGCCGATCTTGCGGGCGGTCTCGAACGCACTGCCCGCCACGGCCTTGCCGATCTCCTCCAGCCGCTGCTCGTGGAACTGCAACAGCTCGTCGACGCGGGCGTGCGAGCTGTCGGTCACCGGGCCGTGCGCGGGCAACAGCTTGAGGTCCGGCAACGCGCGCGTGAGCCTGAGCGACGTCATGTAGTCGCCCAGTGGCAGTTCGGGCCTGAGCGGCTCGAAGCCGATCGACGGCGTGATGTGCGGCAACACGTGGTCGCCGGAGAACAGGACCTTCGCGGTGTGGTCGACGAACACGACGTGGCCACGAGTGTGACCGGGGGTCGGGACGACCTCGAGCCTGCGGTGTTCGAGGTCGAGGGTCGACGCCGTGAGCCACTCGTCGGGCTCCTCGTAGTCGCGCAGGGCCTCGCCGCGGTCGACGTGGTGCATGATCCTGATCCACGTCTCGGCCAGCTCGCTCGCGCCCCACTTGCGCAGGTCGGCGACGTGCTGGTCGTCCTGGCCGTGCAGCATGTGCAGCAACGACGGCTGCTCGCCCAGCCCAAGGCCGATCTTGCTGCCGAACAGCCGGCGCAGCGACACCGCCATCGTGTAGTGATCGCGGTGCACGTGCGTGACGAGGAACCGGCGGATGTCGTCGAAACCCTTGTTCAACGTCCCGAGCGCGACCTCGAGCTGGTCACGGGCCTCGTCGAGCGCCCAGCCCGAGTCGACCATGACCAGGCCGTCGCCGTCCTCGATCGCGTAGACGTTGACCGCGCGCAGCCCGTCGTTCGGCAACGGCAGCGGGATGCGGTGCACACCTGGTGCCACCTCGAACGCGCCTGGCTCACTCCACACGCTCGCCACCTCATTGTTAGCGACAACAACTATTACCGGACGGTAACACGGTATTCCGGGTGCTTGTCGATGTACTTCGCGACAAACGGGCACAACGGTGAGATCTTGACATCCCGGGCCACGGCGTCGTCCAGTGCGTACTTGGCGAGCTTGCCGCCGAGACCCTGGCCGGCGTAGGCGTCGTCGACCTCGGTGTGCACGAGGGCGAGGACGCCGCCGACGGTCCGGTACTCGAGGAACCCGGCGAGCGCGCCGTCGACGTGGATCTCGTAGCGGCTTTCGGCTTCGTTGTTGGTGACCACTCAACCATCTTGCCCCGGACGGATGGAAAATGACGGCCATGGACGTCTACCTGCTGATCCTGGGTGACCACCTGCCGAACCCGTGCACGGGCGAGGAAGTGTCGCAGGCCGACCGGCTGCGGGCGATGGTCGAGCAGGCGGTGGTGGCCGAGGAAGCAGGGTTCGCGGGCGTCGCGATCGGTGAGCACCACTTCACCCGGTACATCGTGTCCGCGCCGGAGTTGCTGCTCGCGGCGGTGGCGGCACGGACGTCCACGTTGCGCCTCTCCACGGGCGTGACGCTGCTCGCCCACCGCGACCCGGTGCTGGTGGCCGAGGCGCTCGCGACGCTAGACGTGCTGTCCGACGGGCGGGCCGAGCTGATCGTGGCGCGCGGGGTCGACCAGCAGACGGACGCGGCGTTCGGCGTGCAGCCCGGTGAGCTGCGGGCGCGGTTCGAGGAGCACCTGCGGTTGCTGCTCAAGCTGCTGGAGGAGCCGTCGGTGAGCTGGGACGGGCGGTTCCGCGGCCAGCTGAGCGAGGTGACCACGACGCCGCGGCCGGTGCAGACGCCGCGGCCGACGGTGTGGATCGGGTCGGGCTCGGCGGTCTCGGCGGATCTCGGCGCCGAGCTGGAGATGCCGCTGATGCTGCCGTCGACGCTGCGGGACCCGTCGATGTACTCGGACGTCGTGCAGCGCTACCGCGAACGGTTCCCCGGCGGACGGGTCGGCGTGCCGAGCCACGTGTTCGTCGCCCACGAGGACGCGCGCGAGCGGTGGCGGCCGCACCTGGCCGAGTACGCGCGGTTCGCGGACCCGTGGCGCGGGGACGGCGACATCGACGTCGACGCCATCATGGACGGCGCGGCGGTGTGCGGGACGCCGGAGGAAGTGGCGCAGCGGCTGAACACGTTGGCGGAACAGCTGTCCATCGACACGCACCTCGTGATGGTGGACATCGGCGGCATGCCGCACGAGTCGGTCATCGAGACCATCCGCCTGTTCGGTGCCGAGGTGCTTCCGAAACTTGTTTAACGCAAGCGCTGCCAAGGGTTAACACTCGTTCGGCAGGATCGTCGCCGTGGGCATCAACGTCATCGGCATCACGCATCCCGCTCAGGTCGGGGCACTCCCCGGCGGTACGAACGTGCTGGTGCTGGCCGACGACGGCACGTACGCCGACGAGTTCCTCGACACCGACTTCCGCGCGCACCAGTTCGTGGTGCGCGCGCACGGGCGTGGGTCGGCTTTCTTCGGGGTGGCGGACAAGGCCCGCGAGCTGGGTGCGGACCGGATCTTCTTCGGTGGTGCGCACGACACCGCCGCTGTTCTCACCGCCGGAGAAGATCCCGTGCTCGTGCTGGGTGTGCGTCCGCCGGGCGGTCCGATCGCGTGCAACGCGGCGTTCGTCGAGTGGCTGGACCGCTGGCCGCGGCCGGCCCGCGCCTACCGCGAGGACGTGGACCACTGGCTCGCCGAGAACGCGTTGAGGGAAGGCCTGCGCGTCGAACTGGTTTCATGGCGGATGGAACCGACCGTCCCGATGCGACGGAAGTTGACGGCGTAGTACTCCGAAGTCTGAAGACACTGCGGCAGCGGTGAAATACCGTTTCCTCCAACGCACCTTCGCGCGCACGCGGCGCAGCTGAGAGTTCTCTCAGCGTGGCGGCTCGGGGCGGGGGCACCGGGGTTAATCTCAGGGTCCATCTCAGTGGGAAACCTGACCCTTCGGTGTGTCCGTGTCGCTGATGATGGTGCGCACGAAACCCACAGGAGGGGACAGACAGGTGAGCGCGTCCGATGGAGTCGCGGCCAGAGCCGTTGACGTGTGGAAGTCTTATGGGTCCGGCGACGCCGCCGTGACCGCGCTCGCGGGGGTGAGCGTCGAACTGGAACGGTCCAGGTTCACCGCGATCATGGGCCCGTCGGGGTCGGGCAAGTCGACGCTGATGCACTGCCTCGCGGGCCTCGACGACGTGACGGGCGGCGAGGTGTGGATCGGTGACACGAAGGTCACCGGGTTGAAGGACCGCGGTCTCACCGACCTGCGGCGCGACAAGGTCGGCTTCATCTTCCAGCAGTTCAACCTGCTGCCGACGCTGACTGCCGAGGAGAACATCACGCTGCCGCTGGCGATCGGCGGCAAGAAGGTCGACAAGGCGTGGTTCGACGTCGTCGTCGACACGGTGGGTCTGCGGGACAGGCTGACCCACCGGCCGACGCAGCTCTCGGGTGGCCAGCAGCAGCGCGTGGCGTGTGCGCGTGCGCTCGTCTCACGGCCCGACGTCGTCTTCGCGGACGAGCCGACCGGAAACCTGGACTCGCAGTCCGGCGCCGAGGTGCTCGGGTTCCTGCAGCGGTCCGCCCGCGAGTTCGGGCAGACGATCGTGATGGTCACGCACGACCCGAACGCCGCTTCGTACGCCGACCGCGTCATCTTCCTCAAGGACGGCCAGATCGTCCGCGAGCTGCTGTCGCCGTCCGCGGAAGAGGTTCTGGACACGATGAAGCACCTCGACTCGGTCGCGGTGCCGCATGTTTAAGGCGACTCTCAAGAGCTTGCTGTCGCGCAAGCTCCGGCTGGTGCTGTCCGCGCTCGCGGTGGTGCTGGGCGTGATGTTCGTGTCCGGTTCGTTCGTGCTGACCGACACGCTCCAGCGGTCGTTCACCGACCTGTTCTCGTCGGCCTTCGCCAACACGGACGTGTCGGTGTCGCCGAAGCAGGAGAAGGGCAAGGAGCCGGAACCCCTGACGCCCCAGGCGATCGCCGACGTCAAGTCGGTGCCCGGCGTGGCGTCCGCCGTCGGCGAGGTGCAGGGTTCCGTGCGCCCGATCGGCAAGAACAACAAGGTCATCACCACGTCCGGCGCGCCTCGGTTCGGCTCGAACTGGACGGGCACGGGCCAGGAGAAGATCCGCGACGGCAGGGCACCCGCCGCCGACAACGAGGTCGTCCTCGGCGCCTATCTCGCGTCGACCGGTGGCTTCAAGGTGGGCGACGAGATCGGGCTGCTCACGCTGGAGCCCAAGAAGACCTTCAAGGTCACCGGGATCTACGAGTACGCGGGCGGCCGCGAGTCGCTGGGCGGCGAGCTGTCGGTGGCGTTCACCGAACCGGTGGCGCAACAGTTGTTGCTGGGCAAGAAGGACGCGTTCTCGTCGATCACCGTGACGGCGGCTCAGGGCACGTCCGACGACGCCCTGCGGGACGCCGTCGCCGCGAAGCTCGGTGCCAAGTTCGACGTGAAGACCGGTGCGGCGCTGGCGAAGGAGCAGGCCGACCAGATCAACGAGGGCCTGAAGTTCTTCAACTACGTGCTGCTCGGGTTCGCCGGCATCGCGTTGTTCGTCGGCATCTTCATCATCCTCAACACGTTCTCCATCATCGTCGCCCAGCGCACGCGTGAGCTCGCGCTGCTGCGGTCGATGGGCGCCTCGCGCGGCCAGGTCATCGGCTCGGTGGTGCTGGAGGCGTTCGTGATCGGACTGATCGCGTCGATCATCGGTCTCGGGGCCGGCATCGGCGTGGGCGCGTTGCTGGCGAAGATCTTCAGCTCCGTCGGCGGCACGAACCTGCAGCTCGCGGGGATCGGCGTGCCGATGTCGGCGGTGATCTCGTCGTTCGCGGTCGGCATCGTCGTCACCGTGATCGCGGCGGTCATGCCGGCGCTGCGGGCGTCGCGGATCGCGCCGGTCGCGGCGATGCGCGAGGCGGCGACGCCGGACCGGCCGCTGACGAAGATCACGATCATCGGCGCTCTCGTGGTGGCCGCGGGCGGCACGGCGCTGGGCTTCGGCTTCAACCAGGCGTCGCTGACGTTGATCTTCGGCGGCATCCTGGTGGCGTTCGTCGGTGTCGCGCTGCTGACCCCGTTGCTGTCCAAGCCGATGGTGTCGCTGATCGGCCGCCTGCTGTCGTGGTCGATGCCGGGGCTCCTGGGCCGCAGGAACTCCGCGCGCAACCCGCGCCGGACCGCGATCACCGCGGCCGCGCTGATGGTCGGCATCTCGCTGATCACCGGCGTGAGCGTGGTGCTGACGTCGGCGACCAAGTCGATCGAGAAGCTCGCCGCGGGCCAGATCCAGACGGACCTCATCATCTCCGGCGAGGGCCAGATGGAGGGCCAGCCCGCGTCGTTCAAGCGGGACGTGCTGACGAAGGTCGAGCAGACCGACGGCGTGAGCTCGGCGTTCGGCTGGGCCTCCGACGGCGTGCTGCAGGGCGAGAACCAGATGTTCGCGATCGCCCCGACCGACGTGGCCGCGATGAAGACCATGTTCGGCCTCAAGCCGAAGTTCGGCGACATCGCACCGCTCAAGGACGGCCAGCTCGCACTGCCTGAGGACCTCGCGGCCGAGAAGGGCTGGTCCGTCGGCAGCACGGTGACCCTGCAACTGGCCAAGGCCGAGCCGCAGACCTACACGGTCGGGTTCATCTGGGCCAAGACGCAGGTGCTCCAAGGCGCGCTGGTGCTGCCGGAGTCCGCGGCCAAGAGCTTCCGGTCCGACCAGATCGGCCAGGCGTTCGTCCAGGTGAAGCCGGGAACGCCGGTGGCGGACGTGCAGAAGCGCGTCGAGCCGCTGTTCGCGGACAACCCGGAGATCACCGTGCAGGACCGCAGCGGGTTCGTGAAGCAGACGACCTCGCAGTTCGACACGGTCCTGCTGATGATCCAGATCCTGCTGGCGCTGGCGATCCTGATCGCCGTCCTCGGCGTCATCAACACCCTGGCGCTGTCGGTGATCGAGCGGACCCGCGAGCTGGGTCTGCTGCGGGCCATCGGCATGCGGCGGGCGCAGGTGATGCGGATGATCACCGTCGAGTCCGTGGTGATCTCGGTCTTCGGCGCCGTGCTCGGCCTCGCGGTCGGTGTGGCGCTGGGGCTCGCGACCGTGCAGGCGTTGAAGGACCAGGGCATCTCGGAGATCGGGTTCCCCTGGGTCACCATGGTCCAGTACCTGGTGGTGGCCGCGTTCGTCGGTGTGATCGCGGCGATCCTGCCCGCGATCCGTGCGGCGCGCCTGAACGTGCTGGACGCGATCGCCTACGAGTGAGTGCCGACGAGTCGTGTCCAGGTCTCGGCCAGCCACGACTCGTACTCCTCGACGCTCCACCCCGTGGTCCTGGTGAGCAGCAGGTAGGTCTCGGCCTGACCGAGCACCGCGCCCGTCTCCGCGACCCAGTCCACGTTCTCGTCCGACATCAGGCCGTCGGCGGCCAGCTTCCGGAAGAAGCCGCCGATGGCCTGATGCGTCATCGCACGGGCCGCCTGCGCGCGTTCGGCGATCTCAGGTTCGACCGCTTCGGCCTGTTGTGCCACCTGGAGCAACGACCCGGTGCGGTCCATCAGTTGCCTGCTGATCCCGGCCATGCGCGCGATGCGTTCCTGGGCGGTCGGCGCGTTCATCGCCTGCTGGAACCAGTCGCGGTCGGGCACGGCCACGCGGTGGTGGTCCCCCGCGATCGCCACGTCCAGGCAGCGTTGCAACAGCGCGGCCTTCGTCGCGAACCGCACGTACACCGTGCGAGCCCCCACGCCCGCTCGTTTCGCCACGTCGGCCAGCGTCGTGGCGACGTAGCCGCGTTCGACGAACAGCTCTGTGGCCGCCTCGACGATCCGGACCTCGGTGTCCGCCCGGCGCGCCGCCCGCAGATCCCTGTTGACGTCTCCTGGCATGTGTTGCAGTCTAACTGCATAAGTGCAGTCCCACTGCAATCAGGGGGTCACCGATGAGCACCACACCGTTGCTGGACGGCATCCACCACCTCAAACTGCCGGTGTCCGACCTCGAGAAGTCGCTGGACTGGTACACGACGAACCTCGGCTACGAGCTGATGGTCAACTTCGTCGAGCAGGGCGTGCGGATGGGTGTCTCCCTGGACCACGCCAGAGGTGGACCGCCGCTCGCGTTGCGGCTCAACCCGGATCGCGCGGCCGCCGCGGCCGGGTTCGACTACTTCTCCATCGGCGTGCCGGGCCAGGAAGCGATCGAGGCGCTCGCGGCACACCTGACCGAACGCGGTGTCGAGCACGGCGGGGTCATCAGGACGCCGGTCGGCTGGGTTCTCCTCGACGTGCACGACCCGGACGGCCACGAGCTCCGCTTCTACACCGTGCCGCTGGAGCTGCCGGAGGGGTTGCCGCGTCCGTTCACCAGGGAGTCGTGAGTGCTGTGCCAGGCCGTCGCACGCCGGCACAGCACCCCGTCACGGATCAGGCGTGCGGACAGGTGTCCAGGTACGCCGAGATGAGCGTGTTCGGCGCGGGCGCCGGGCACAGGAACTGGTCGTAGCGCAGGTCGTCGTCGACGAACCGCTTGAGCCACGACAGCGTGTACTTGCGGACCGTGGCGTTGTCGCTGCGGGGATCGGAGTGGTCGCCACCGCGCAGCTCGACGAAGGCCTTGTCGGGTGCGGCCGTGATCGAGTTGTAGAACGGCAGCGAGTGCTGCGAGTCGGGAGCGGTGGGGTCGCTCTGGCCGCCGACCAGCATGGTGGGCACCTGGACGGTCGACCAGTTCTTGGTGGTGTGCCAGCCGGCCATCGGGATCGAGGCCTGCAGGGCCGGACGTGACGCGGCGGCGCGCAACGCTCCGCCACCGCCCATCGAGTGCCCCATCACGGCGAGGCGCGAGGCGTCGACGCGCGGGTTGGTGCGGACCACGTAGTCCAGTGCCGCCAGCAGCTGACGACCACGGCTGTCGGGGTCGTCCCAGCCGGACAGGGTGTTGATGGTGATCACCACGAACCCGTAGGACGCGAGCCGCGGACCGAAGTGCGCGACGGACGTCTGGGTGGCGGTGAAGCCCGGTGAGATGGCGACAGCGCCGAACGTGAGATCACTGGTCGGTGTGTAGACGGTGCCGCCGCCGAAGTTCGACTGGCGGGCGACGGCGGCCGACGTGACGGCGAACGTGCCACGGGAGGCCTCGACAGATGCGGCCGTGGGTGCGGGGCCGCGTTCGTAGGGATTGGCCGCCG
This sequence comes from Lentzea aerocolonigenes, assembly GCF_000974445.1. GTDB lineage: Bacteria > Actinomycetota > Actinomycetes > Mycobacteriales > Pseudonocardiaceae > Lentzea > Lentzea aerocolonigenes. Next base: position 17,916 of record NZ_BBOJ01000029.1, on the reverse strand, counting down.
CGGTGGCGACGGCGGGGGCGGTGGCAGGGATCAGCGCCAGAACGAGCGCCGCAAGCACGGTTTTGATGCGCACGACGATGTACACCTCAATTGGTTGCAGGGGAACCAAAAGCGACGGCGAGCCACACGCTACCGCCCAGTAGCCTCGCGGCGGTTCGGCCACTCGGATGGTTACCGGGACATTTCGACGCCGTTCGACAGAAAGTCACCCGGTTACCCAGCGCAGCAGACTCCGGCGTTGTCGTCCTGTTCAGTCACCGCAGCGGCGGTATGCGGTGAATCGGACGGCCCACGAGGGTGATCACGTGCCCACTCGGAGACAGTTCCTCGTTCTGAGCTCGACGGCAGCTCTCACCAGTCTGCTGCCCGAGACTCCCGCGTCCGCCGCTGACGCCACCGCCCAGCCGTACGCGTCGTACTGGCACCCGGCGACCATTCTCGACTGGGATCCGCTGACGGACCGGGACGCCCGGTACAACCGCAGCACCGTGCCGTTGGCCCGCAGAGTGGTCCCGGCGCGACCGGCCAACGCGCACGCCCACACCGGCGAGGCGCGGGTGCAAGCGCTGGTGGCCTACGCGCCGACGAGCAACAACCCGGCGCAGGGCTCGCTCGACATGAACTACTACGCCACGAACTACTGGCAGTACATCGACGAGCTGGTGTTCTGGGGCGGGTCGGCGTCCGAGGGCCTGATCCTCGCGCCGAACCCGACCGTCACCGACGCGGCGCACCGCAACGGCGTGCGCGTGATCGGCAACGTCTTCCTGCCGCCCACCGCGTACGGCGGCCAGATCCAGTGGGTCCGCGACTTCGTCCGGCGCGACGGCGACCGGTTCCCGGTGGCGGACAAGATGATCCAGGTCGCCCGGTCCTACGGGTTCGACGGCTGGTTCCTCAACCAGGAGACCGCCGGCGGCAACGCCCAGCTCGCCGCGGACATGCGCGACTTCATCGTCTACCTGCGCAAGAGCGGGCTGCGGATCATCTGGTACGACGCGATGACCGACAGCGGAAGCGTCTCGTGGCAGAACGCGTTGACCGCGCGGAACCGGATGTTCTTCGAGCAGTCGGACGAGATGTTCCTGAACTTCTGGTGGAGCACACAGGGTCTCGCGAACTCGGCGGCCCTGGCGCGGCAGATGGGACGCAGCCCCTACGACCTGGCGTCCGGTGTGGACGTGGAGGCGAACGGCTACAACACGAGCGTCGGCTGGGCCTCGGTCTTCCCGGAGGGCAAGCCGCACACCACGTCGCTCGGCTTCTACCGTCCGGAGTGGACGTTCAAGTCCGCGTCGAGCCCCGCCGACTTCTACGCGCGGGACAACAGGTTCTGGGTCGGCCCGAACGGTGACCCGTCGAACACGACCTCCACCGCCGCGTGGAAGGGCATCGCGCACTACGTCACCGAGCTGACGCCGATCACCTCCCTGCCGTTCGTGACGAACTTCAACACCGGGCACGGCAAGAAGTTCGCGGTGGGCGGTGCCGTGCGTTCGACCCAGGCCTGGAACAACCTGTCGTTGCAGGACGTGCTGCCGACGTGGCGCTGGAGCATCACCGGTACCGGCACGAAGGTCGTGCCGTCGCTCGACTGGGACGACCCGTACGACGGCGGCACGGCACTGAAGATCACCGGCACTCCCCTGTCCGCCAACGACATCCGACTGTTCGCCACGTCGCTGAAGCTGACCGGCGCCAGCCAGTTCGAGATCGTCCACCGCACCGGCACCGGACCGTCGCGACTCCAGGCCGTGCTGCGGTTCGGAGCCGCGGAGCAGGTCCTGGACCTCGGCGGCGTCTCCGGTGCGTGGCGGCGCAGCGTGTTCCCGCTCGGCGAGCACTCCGGCGGGACACTGACCGAGATCTCGCTGCGAGTGCTGCCCGGCGGCCCGGTGACCGCGTCGATCGGCCGGATCGGCGTCACCACCCCCGTCATGACGCCACCCGCGGCACCGTCCGCCGTACAGGCCGAGCAGGTGAGCCGCACCAACGCCACCACGGTGTCGGCACGGCTCACCTGGACGCGCGCACCCGGAGCCGTCCGGCAGTACCGGGTCTACAAGTGGACCGGTTCCGAGCGGATATTCCTCGGTGGCACGACGAACGACGCGTACTTCGTGCCCGCGATCCCGTTGACCTCCGGCGAGACCGCGCAGATCGAGGTCGAGGCCGTCAGCGAGGCGTTCGACGTCTCACCGCCCGCGCACATCGCCCTCACCGGTACATCCTGACGTGGTCCAGCACCACGTCCTGCGGCAGCTGCGCCCCGGCCCCAGGCGAGCCGGGCCAGTCGCCGCCGACCGCCAACGGACGCGGAGATCGGCCGGCATCCACCAGCCTGGACGCCCTGAACCAGTTCGCGCACGCCCACCTCACCGGGTCGCTGGAGGTCGTGCGCTCAGCGGGCGCCGCAATCACCCACCCACCGACCGCCGCCGATGGAGCGCCAACGGACGGCGGAGCTGGCGGCCTCTGCGGTGATCGTGGGCGCGGGTCGGCTTGGGGTGGTTCGGCGCGGGTTCCAGCGGAGGGGTCACCTTTTGTTGCCATGTCGCCTTGCGTTGGTGGTTTCGTGGGTCGTATGACGAGCCGGGTCATTTCATCGCCGCTTCGCGACGATTGCGATTGGGGCTTGACTTCGGGGCCCTTGCGAGGCGCTGTGTCGGGCGGAAAAGGTCGGATGCTCCGCACCCGCCCGATCCGAAAAGGCTAGCACCTCGCACCCAAAGTCAAGCCCCAATCGCAAGCGTGCGTGGTTGCGTTCGGTTGTTCGGCTCACCTCATTACCGGTTGCCCGCGTTCGCATTGCCCGATTCGGCTCGGCTTCGCCATCGCTGGTTCACCCTATCGTGTGCGGCTTTACCCGTTATCTGTTCGTGATCTTGCGGTAGATTAGACACGTGATCGAAACCCGCCTCCTCTCCACCGACGAGCTGCTCCGCAGTCTCGTCGACGAGGTGACGGAAATCCGGGTTCGTGAGAATGCCGCGTTGCAGATCGTCGCCGAATTGGATCGGCGCGGAGCCGCGAGCGAGCTCGGCTACAAGGATTTGCCGAAGGTGTTGCGGCACGTCGTCCGCTGGGACATTCACGTCGCCAAGCGGTGGATCGACAACGCCGCCCTGCTGACCAACGAGATCACCCCGACCGGCAGTGAACTCGCCCCCAAGCTTCCGCTGACGGCGGCGGCGGTGGCCGAGGGCGCGCTGTCGGTCGAGCACGTGGCGGCGGTCGCGGCGGTCATGGAGACCGTGCCTGCTGAGCAGGAGGCCACGGTGGTGGGGTACGCGCGTGACTTCGAGCCCGTCACGGTCCGTGGCCTGGGCAAGAAACTCGCGTACAGCCTCTTCCAGAACGACCCGGAGCCGCGTGACCCCGAGCCCGCGCCGCCGACCAACCAGCACTTGATGCAGTGGAAGAACGGGCGGCTGGAGATCCGGGCCAAGCTGGACAAGGTCACCGGTGCGAAGTACGAGGCACTGCTGGATCCGCTGGCCAAGCCCCGTCCGGACACCGGCCAGGGCCCAGACGCGCGCAGCCGCTCCGAACGCGAGGGCGATGCGCTGGCTGATCTGGTCGATTTGATGCTGCGCGCCGACCAGCTGCCCGAGCACGGCGGCGAGCCGGTCACCCTGACTGTGACGATGCGGCACGAGGATCTCGCCGAGCGGGTCGGGCAGGGCATGTTGGACAACGGCGATCACATCCTGGCCGAGCAGGTGCGTCAGTTGGCGTGCAATGCGGGCGTCATCCCGCTGCTGCTGGGCAGTCAGGGTCAGCCGATGGACATCGGCCGCAAGACCCGCACCTTCCCGGCAGGAATCCGTCGGACTCTGGTCGCGAGGGATCGGGGCTGCGCGTTCCCGGGCTGCGGCAGGCCACCCAGACACTGCGACGCCCACCACATCCACCACTGGGCCAACGGAGGCGATACCTCCGTCGACAACGCCGTGCTGCTCTGCCGTCACCACCACACGCTCATCCACCAGAGCAAGTGGAACGTCAAGCTGGTCAACGGCATCCCGACCTTCTACGCACCCGACTGGCTCGACCCGCTCCGCAAACCCAGACGCAACCCGATCAACACCGCCTAACCACGGCCGGGCGGTGCCGATGAAGGCCGCCTGACTACGGGCAGGCACCCCACGAACGCCGACTGGCCGACGGCTGCGCGGGTGGAGGCCGCTTCTTCCTCCCGTTGCGCTACCCGTGTCGCGCGCTGCTCCTGCCGCATGGACGCAATTCCATGAAGGTAACCCGCGAGGCTAATTCTGAGAACGAATCCCGCGCAGCCGAACCCGCGAGGCACATCCATCGCAGCCAATCCCCCGAAGTGGAACCCGAAGCCGAAGGCCAACGGCAATGGCGTAGCCGAGTCGAACCTCCCGCTACAAAAGCCACGACGGCGAAGCCGAGCACCCAACAACCGCGATGGCGAAGCCGAGCCGGACAGGGCAATGCGAACGCAGGAAACCGGTAATGAGGCGAGCCGAACAACAAACACAACCACGCACGACTGCGATTGGGGCTTGACTTTGGGTGCGAGGTGCTATGCTGGTTGGATCGGCCGGGCTCCTTATGCCCGGCTTTTTAAGGCCGATGTGCGCCTCGCAAGGGCCCCGAAGTCAAGCCCCAATCGCAATCGTCGCGAAGCGGCGATGAAATGACCCGGCCCGTCATACGACCCACGCGCCCACCAACACAAGGCGACCACACCAGCAAAGGCGACCACCCCGCTGGAACCCGCGCCAAACCACAAAAGCCGACCCGCAAACCCCAACGCACAGCCGACCCGCGCAAGCCCCAACGCAAGCCCCAACGCAAGCCACCCGGCCCCAAACTCACAACGTCCGCACCCGAACAGGCATGTCCCGAGCCACCACCCAGGTCCCCAGCACCGCACCCGCGAACGCCACCACCGACACCAGGTGCCACCCGGCCCCCATCAACGACGGCAGGTCGGGCACGAACGGCAAGTTCCCCGCCCCAGGGATTCCCGCGGTCGTGACCATCACGAGCATCAACCCGACCGGCACCGAAAACACCCCGGCAGCGCCGAACCGGTCGAACGCCGCCGCGCAGAACATCCCCACCGCGCACCACACCAGGAACATCAGGAAGTAGGCGACAACGGAACCGTGCGGATCGGCCTTCCACCCCATGGCCGAGTAGATCCCGCCCTCGACCACGAACCCGACCCACACGATCAAGCTCATCGCGACCGCCAGCACCACCGAGAACCCGGTGGCAGCGCTCAGGAACTCGCGGCGCGTCCGCCCGTGTGCGATGGCGATCGGGAGCGTGTTGTGGACGACGTAGATGCCCGCCCAGAACAGGAACCAGCGCGCGACCTGGGACCCCAGAACGTTCCACCCGCTGATCGTCACGTCCCGAAAACCGGAAACGACGAACGTGAGCACGATGACCAACACGAAGGCACAAGCCGCGACCACAGCGCAGAACGTCACCAGCGTCCGGGTCAGCAAACGGAAGACCTTCACCGCTTCCCTCCGACCGGTTCGGTGAGGTGCACGAACAGGTCCTGCAACGCGATCGGCCCCAACTCCAGCCCGAGCTGACGCGCCCGCACGAACTGCCCGTCGTCCAAGCCTCCATAGACCATCGCAGACTTGCTGCGCCCCAACGACTTCGAGCTGAGCACGGTCAGGCCCGCGGTGAACTCGTCCACGTCAGCAGCGTTTCCGGTGACCTCGGTGCCACGCGACCGCAGCACGTCGGCCTCCTCCTGCAGCACCAGGCGACCGCCGTCGATGATCACCACCTCTTCCAGCAGTGACGCCAGTTCCTCGATGAGGTGGGTGGAGATGATGATGGTTCGCGGGTGCGCCATGAAGTCGGTGAGCAGCGCGTCGTAGAACGCGTACCTGGTCGGCGTGTCCATGCCCAGGTGTGACTCGTCGAGCATCGTCAGCGGCGAGCGGCTGGCCAGGCCGATCACCACGCCGAGTGCGGATCGTTGGCCCAGCGAGAGTTCGCCGACCTTGCTCTTCAACGGGATCTTGAACAGCTCGACCAGTTCCAGCGCGTACGGGTTGTCCCACGTGTCGCGCCAGGCCGCGCCGTACTCGAGGACGTACGAGACCTTGTCGCCCTTGTCCGCCGCGTCGGCCGTGTGCCGGACCAGGCAGACCTGGCGCATCGCGGCGGCGTTCTCGAACACCGGTTCGCCGTCGAGCTGAACGGATCCTGAAGGCTTGCGGTAGCCGGCCAGTGCCGACATCAGGCTGGTCTTGCCCGAGCCGTTGCGGCCGAGCAGTCCGTAGATCTTGTTGCCGGACAACGAGAAACTCATGTCGTCCACGGCCGTGACGTCGCCATAACGCAGCGTTAAGCCCTGCACGTCGACGCGCATCACATGTCCCCCTGCTGGTGCTGCTCGATGCGGCGGATGACGTCGGCGAGGGGAATGCCGATGGCGCGCGCCTCCGCGACCATGGGGTCCACGACCTCGCCGAAGAAGTTCTCCCTGCCCTGTGCCCGCAGCATGTCGCGAGCCTGCGCGCTCACGAACATCCCGATCCCCCTCTTCTTGTAGAGCACCCGTTCGTCCACCAGCTGCTGGAACGCCTTCGCCGCCGTGGCCGGGTTGATCCGGTAGTAGGCGGCGTACTGGTTGGTCGACATGACCTGCTCGTCCGCCTTCAGCACCCCGCTGAGCACGTCCGCCTTGATCCGGTCGGCGATCTGGCGGTAGATCGGGCTCCGGTCGTCGAACACGGCTCACTTCCTGGGTTCGTTACTCATGTAATGAACCATAGCAGTGTCGGCGTAGGATGCGCACGTGGTCGGGATCGCGATCCTGTGCGCGGCGCTCGCGGCCGGGTGCAGCGCGCTCGGTGCGATGTGGCAGCACGCCGGGGTGCGGGAACTTCCCGATCTGAAGCTGACTTCGGCGTACCGGCTGATGTCGTCACGCCGGTGGGTCTACGGGTTCCTGGTGCTGCTCGCGTGCGCGGTCCTGCAGATCGTCGCGCTGGCACTGGCCCCGGTGTCGGTGGTCGCGCCGTTGAACGCGCTCGCCATCCCGATCATCGCCGTGGCTCGGGCGCGACGGTTCAGCGGACTGCTCGCGTCGGCGGTGCTGGTGGCGACGGCGGGGATCGTGGTGTTCGTGTCGATCACGGCGGGTTCGGCGGTGCCGACCGACGTGTCGCCGAAAGTGGCGTTGCAGGCGGGGCAGCTCGTGGTCGCGGCCGTGCTCGTGTGCGTGGTCGTGGCGACGTTCACGTCGGACGCCGTCAAGGCCCTCGCACTCGCGGTGGGTGCCGGCATCACGTACGGGCTGGTCGCCGTGCTGGTCAGAGACGTCGCGACCGCGCTGCCGAAGATCGAGTGGATCTCGTTGGCGGGCTTGGCCATCGCCTTCCTGACGGGGGCCTGGTTCATCCAGCTCGGTTACGCCGCCGGTCCACCCGACCTCGTCGTGGCCGGTCAGACCGTGGTCAACCCGATCGTCGCGGCGTGGATCGGCATCAAGCTGCTGGGCGAGGGCACGGGCATGAGCGGCCTGACCCAGGCCGGCCTGGTGGTCAGCGCGATCGCCGCCGTGACGGGAACCGTCGTGCTGGCGCACTACTACCGTGCCAGGGTGAGTGCATGAGCTTCGTCGTCACGGGAGGTACCGGCTCCCTCGGCAGGCACGTGGTGGCCGCGCTGCCCGGCGCCCGACCCGTCTCCCGCTCGACCGGCACGGATCTGTTGCGCGGCAAGGGTCTGGGCGCGCTCAGAGCAGACGTCGTGGTGCACTGCGCAACGTCGTTCCGGCACGAGGTCGCCATGGCGCGCGCCGTCCTCGCGGCCAGGCCCGCCCACCTCGTGTACATCTCGATCGTCGGCTGCAACGAGGTCCCGCTGCCCTACTACAAGCAGAAGCACGCGACCGAGCGGCTGATCATCTCTTCCGGCGTGCCGCACACCGTCCTGCGCGCCACGCAGTTCCACTCGTTGCTGCGCAGGATGTTCGACAGCGCGTCGAAACTGCCGCTCATGCCGGTGCCGGGCTTCCGCTTCCAGCCGATCGACGAGGCAGAGGTCGGCCTGGAACTGGCCGCGCTGGCCCAAGCCGCGCCCGCGGGCATCGCCCCGGAGATGGGCGGCCCCGAAGTCCGCGAGGCAGTCGACTTCGCCCGCAGCTACCTGGCCGCAACGGGAAAGACCCGCAAACTGCTGCCGGTGAAGGTGCCGGGAGCGACGTACCGCGCCTACCGCGCGGGCGGGAACCTCACCCCGGACCGCGCGGTCGGCAAGCGGACGTTCGAGGACTACCTCACCGGATAGACGCCGGCCGCAGGTCGGTCCAGTTCTCCTCGACGTACGCCAGGCACGCGTCGCGGCTCTCCTCGCCGAAGACCTTCGTCCACCCGGCGGGCACCTCAGCGAACGTCGGCCACAGCGAGTGCTGCTGCTCCTCGTTGACCAGCACGAAGAAACGTCCCTGCGGATCCTCGAACGGGTTGGTCATGACAGGCCCTCTCCTCACTTGACTGCTTCGAGCTCCGACATCGCCTCCGCCACGGCCACCGGCCGCCGCAGGATCGAGTCGAGAATCTCGCCAACCCGCACGGCCGTGTTCGACAGCAGCGAAGACGTGATGCCGTGCGTGTGCTCAGTACCGCCCTGCAGGTAAATCCCGCCGCGGACGTCCTCGTTCATGACCAGGCGGTAGTCGCGGGTCACCTTCAACCGGCCGTGCTCGTCGCGCTCGCACGCACCGGCGAGCTCCCCGAGCAGCCGCGCCGGGTCCGCCGGCCGGTACCCCGTCGCGTACACGATCACGTCGGCGTCGACCGGCACGCGCGAACCGTCCGCGAGCGACTCGATCACGCACGAGCCGTCGGAACCGACGTCCGTGAGCCGAGACGTCTTGTGCAGCAACAACCTCTGCTGCCCGAGCACCTTCTCCCGGTAGACGCGCCGGTACAGCTCCTCGATCAGGTCCTGGTCGACCACGCCGTAGTTCGTGTTGGCGTGGTAGCCCATCAGCCTGCGCTTGACGTCCTCCGGCGCGGCGTAGAAGTCGTCCACCGCGGCGGGGTCGAAGATCCGGTTCGCGAACGAGCTGTCATCGGCGGGGCTGTACCCGTAACGCGCGAAGACGCCGTGCACCACGGCCCCGGGAAACCGCTCGTGGAAGAACGCCACGGTCTCCGCCGCGCTCTGCCCGGCGCCGACCACGACGACCTGCCGCACGTCCTTCAGGGTCTCCACGCCGTGGAGCAGGTCCTTGTTGTGCCAGATCCGCTCACCGGGAGCGACGCCGTCCGGCAGGTTCGCCTCGAGCCCCGTCGCGAGCACCAGGTTGCGCGCCCTGACGACCTCGGTGCCGGCGGCGAACTCGAACCCGTCACCGCGGACGCCGATCGCGCCGACCTCGGCGCCGTACGACACGTGGTGCGAGACGCGCTCGGCCGCCCACTCGAAGTAGTCGTGGAACTCCCTGCGCAGCGGAAAGAGGTTCTTGTGGTTGACGAAGTCGATCAGCCGCCCGCGCTCGCGCAGGTAGCAGAGAAAGCTGAACGTGCTCGTGGGGTTGCGCAGCGTGACCAGGTCCTTGAGGAACGACACCTGCATGGTCGCGTCCTCGAGCAACATCCCGCGGTGCCACCCGAACCGGGCCTGCCTCTCGAAGAACCGCGCGCGAACGGGCAGCGCGTGCTCCTCGACCGCGATCGCGAGAGCGAGGTTCGACGGCCCAAAGCCGATGCCGGCCAGGTCCAACACCGGTTCCATCGCGATCCTCTCCGAGCACCAGGGCGGCGTAAAGCAACCCTAACTTAACTAAGGCATACCTTAGCTAGTGCGTTCGGACGTGATCTACACCGCTGGAGCGCCGTTCGAGTCGGTGTCGAGCCCATGCACACCCTCCAACCAGCAGGCGACGCGACGTCGTTCCCCGACCGGTTCCAGCGCAGGCATCCGCTCGCCGCACACGTCCATCGCGGACGGACAACGCGGGTGGAACGGACACCCCGCCGGCATCGAACGCAGGTCCGGTGGCGATCCGGGAATGCCCCGGAGCTCACGCCGCGGGCCGCGCAGGGCCGGGAACGACGACAGCAATCCCTGGCTGTACGGGTGCTTGGCCGCGCGGTAGATCTCCGACGCCGGCGCCTCCTCGACGACCCGGCCGCCGTACATGATCGCGATGCGGTCGGAGAACTCGACCAGCAGCGAGATGTCGTGCGTGATGAAGACGATGGAGAAGCCCAGCGTCTCCCGCAGCCTCATCATCTGACCGAGGATCTGCCGCTGCACCACCACGTCCAGCGCGGTGGTCGGCTCGTCCATGATCACGATCTCGGGTTCGAGCGCGAGCGCCATCGCGATCATCACGCGCTGCCGCATGCCGCCGGAGAGCTGGTGCGGGTACGACGACAGCCGGTCGACCGGGATGCCCACCAGCGACAGCAGCTCACGGCCACGAGCCGCCCGCTCCGGCCGCGACATCGACGGCCGGTGCGTGCGCAGCACGTCGTCGATCTGCGTGCCGACCGAGATCACCGGGTTCAGCGCGTTCATGGCGCCCTGGAACACGATCGCGATCTCGTTCCAGCGCAGCACCTGGAGCTGCTTCTCGGTCAACGAGAGCAGGTCGTGGCCCTTGAACAGCACCTCGCCGGACGGCACCCGTCCCGGTGGCTGGAGCAGGCGGGTCGCGGCGTAGGCCAGCGTGGACTTGCCGCTGCCGCTCTCCCCCGCCAGGCCGAGCACCTCGCCGGCGTTCAAGGTGAGAGAAACGTCGTGCACGGCCCGCAACGAGCCGTAGTCGACCGAGAGGTCGCGGATCTCCAGCACCGGGCTCATGCGCGCACCTTCCGCAGCCGGGGATTCGCGTACTCGTCGATCCCGAAGTTGATCAAAGCAAGCGCGGTGCCCAGCAAAGCGATGCACAGGCCGGCGGGGACGAACCACCACCACGCGCCCTGGCCGAGCGCCTGGTTGCTCTGCGCCCAGAACAGGATCGTGCCCCAGTTCCAGGTCGACAGCGACACGACGCCGACGAACGACAGGGTGATCTGGAGCATGACCGCGAAGATCACCGTGCCGACGAACCCGGACGCGATGACGGCCACGAGGTTCGGCAGCACCTCGAACACGATGATGCGCCACGTCCGTTCGCCGGACGCCCGTGCCGCCTCCACGAAGTCGCGGCGCCGCAACGACATCGTCTGCGCGCGCAGCACCCGAGCACCCCACGCCCACGCGGTCAGCGAGATCACCGCCGCGATCAGCACGGTGTCGGCCGACGGCAGCATCGAGGCCACGATGATGATCAGGGGCAGCGCCGGGATCACCAGGAAGACGTTGGACAGCATGGACAACGCCTCGTCGGCCGCGCCGCCGAGGAACCCGGCGGTCACGCCGACCAGGATCGACAGGAACGTCGCCAGCACACCGCAGACCAGCCCGACGACCATCACTCCCCTGGTGCCGACGAGCACCTGGGAGAAGATGTCCTGCCCGGTCGTGGTGGTGCCGAACCAGTGCGCGCCCGACGGCGGCGACAACAGGTCGTCGCTCATCGCGGACGGGCCGTAGGGCGCGATCCACGAGCCGACGACCGCGATCAGCGTGAAGAAGGCCAGAATCCCGAGGCCCAGCCTGGTCTTGAAGTTCACCGGGGATCAGCCCTCCCGTCGCGTGCGCGGGTCGAGCAGCAGGTAGCCGACGTCCGCGAGCAGGTTCGCCACCAGCACCGCCAAGGTGATCACCAGGAACACGCCCTGCATCAACGGGTAGTCCTTCGCTCCGATGCCCTGGAACAGCACGTAACCGAGGCCCGGATAGGAGAACACCATCTCCACCAGCAACGCGCCGCCGACGATGAAACCCAGCGACAGCGCGAAACCCGAGATCGACGGCAGGACGGCGTTGCGGGCGGCGTAGGCGAACATGATGCGCCGCTGCGACAGGCCCTTCGCCCGCGCGACCAGCACGTAGTCCTCGGCCGTGACGGTCACCATCATGTTGCGCATGCCCAGGATCCAGCCGGCCACCGAGCTCACGACGATCGTGACGCCGGGCAGGACCGCGTGCTCCAGGACGCTGCCGATGAACTCACCGGACCACTCCGGCACGAGCCCGGCCGCGTACCCGCCGGACGCGGGCAGCAGCGGGAACGTCACGGAGAACACCGAGATCGCGATCAGCCCGAGCCAGAAGTACGGGATCGACGACAGGAACGTCGTCACCGGAATGAGCGAGTCCATCCACGAACCGCGCTTCCACCCCGCGTAGACGCCCATCAGGGTGCCCAGCAGGAACGCGATGACCGTGGTCACGCCGACCAGCCCGAGCGTCCACGGCAACGACTGCGAGAGCACGTCGGCCACCGGCGTCGGGAAGAACGTGAACGACAAGCCGAGGTCGCCGCGCAGCAATGCACCCCAGTAGTCGACGTACTGCGCCCAGATCGACTTCTTCTCGTCCAGCCCGAACAGGATGTACAGCGACGCCATCGCATCGCTGTTCAACCGCCCGCCGAGCTTGGTGATCATCGCTTGCACCGGGTCGCCCGGCAGCAGGCGCGGCAGCAGGAAGTTCGCCGTGATCGCCGCCCACAGCGTCACGAGGTAGAAGGCGGCGCGGCGCAACAGGAACGTCATGCCGCCGCCTCCCCGTACAACCAGCAGGCCGCCCAGTGCCCGTAGGAGTCGACCTCGGTGCGCGGTGGCGCCTCCGTCCAGCAGCGCGACTGCACCTTCGGGCAGCGCGGCGCGAACCGGCAGCCCGTGGACACCGCCGCGACCTCCTCCGGCGGGGCGTCCAGCGCGACCACCGACCGTTCCGGATCGGGCGCGGACTCGATGAGCAGCTGCGTGTACGGGTGCGCCGGCCGCTGCGTCACGGACTCGCTGTCGCCGCCCTCGACGATCTGCCCGCCGTACATCACGAACGTCTCGTCCGCGAAGTAGCGCGCCGACGCGATGTCGTGCGTGATGTAGAGGACCGCGAGCTTGAGCCGTTCCTTGAGGTCCAGCAACAGGTTGAGCACACCGAGCCGGATCGAGACGTCCAACATGGACACCGGTTCGTCGGCGAGCAGCACCTCGGGGTGGGCCGCGAGCGCTCGCGCGATCGCCACGCGCTGCCGCTGACCACCCGAGAGCTCGTGCGGGTACCGCGAGAGGAAGTCGGCGGGCAGGTGCACCCGCTCCAGGAGCTCCTCCGGCGTCTCCGGCCGCTTGTGGATCTTCAACGGCCGGGTCAGGTGGTAGCGGATCGTGTGGATCGGGTTGAGCGATGCGAACGGGTCCTGGAACACCATCTGGACCTTGCGCCGGTACTCCCGGACCCGTCGCACCTTCCTGCCGTCCAGCAGGATCTCCCCCTCGGTGGGCTCCACCAGCCGCGCCAGCAGCTTCGCCACCGTCGACTTCCCCGATCCCGATTCGCCGACGAGGGCGGTCACGCGCCCGCGGCGCAGGACGATGGAGACGTCCTGCACCGCGCGCACGCGCTTGTAGGTCTTGACCAGACCCTTCGCTTCCAGCGCGACCGACCTGTCTTTGTCGGACACCGTCATGACGCCGGCGTCAACTTCATGACGATCTGCAGCGCGTTCGGCAGCGTGGCCTGCGGCGGACCGTACGGGTCCTCCTCGGACGGCCAGCCGACCCAGCTCTTCGTGCTGTACTCCGCACCGATCGGACCGGCGGAGGTCGGGATCATCGGCACCTGCTCGACCATGATCTTCTGCAGCACCGCGAGGCTCTTGGCCCGTCCCGCGTCGTCGGCGGCGTTCGCGTACTCGGCGAGCGCGGCCGTGGCCTCGGGGTTGTTGTAGCGGCCGAAGTTGACCGCGGCGGTCTGCCCGATCGGCTTGATCTCCGCGCCGTCCATGATGTTCTGGTACATCTCGTACGGCGTGGCGCCGGTGTTGGTCCAGCGCAGGGAGCCCTGGAACGCGCCGTTGGCGAAGTCGGTCGTCCACGCGTCCGCGGTCTGCGTGCGCACGGTCGCCTCGATGCCGATCTTCTTCAGGTCGCCCTTGATGATGTCGAGCACGGTCAGGTAGTCGGACCAGCCGGACGGGTTGGTGAGCTCGATCGTGACGGGCTTGCCGTCGGGCGCCTTGAGCACGTCGCCCTCGAACTTGAAGCCGGCCGCGGTCAGCTTCTGCTTCGCACCGTCGACGTCGATCTTGAACTTGGCGTCCTTGTACTCGGGCGCGAGGAACGAGTCACCGGCGGGCAAAGGCATGCCGGTCTTCGACTCGAGCTTCGGGAAGAGCTTCGCCTCACCCTTGACGAAGATCGCCTCGCGGTCGATCACGTCGCTCATCGCCGCGCGCAGAGCCGGGTTGTCGAACGGCGCGACGGTCGTGTTCAGCCACAGGCCGTGGATGCCGAGACCGGCCGGGAACCACAGCTTGTGGTTCTTCGGGTCCTTGTCGACGTAGAGCTTCTGGTAGTCGGGGATGAAGACGTACGACCACTGGCTCGCGCCGGACGCCAGCGCGGTGGTCTGCGCCGTGTTGTCGTTGTACGAGGTGTACTGGATCTCCGGGACCTTCGGCAGTTCCTTCCAGTACTCGGCCCGCCGCGCCACCGTGACGGTCTGCGAGGTGAACGACTTCACCTGGTACGGGCCGGTGCCGACCGGGTTCGGGTTGGTGTAGGTCGTCGGGTCCGGCACGGTGCTCCAGATGTGCTGGGGCACGACCATCGCGCTGATGACCTTGTTGCGGTTCACGAACTGCGGCGAGCCGAACGTGACCTCGACCTTGCCGTCCGGCGTCGCCGTCGCGGTCTCGACCTTGAGCGAGTCGCGGTTGTTGAGCGCCGGCCACTTCTTCAGGATCTCGTACGAGAAGGCGACGTCAGCGGCCGTGAGCGGCTTGCCGTCGGACCACTTCACGTTCTCCCGGATCGTGAAGGTGATCTTCTTGTAGTTGTCGGTCCAGTCCCACTTCGTCGCGAGCCACGGCACGGGCTCCTGGGCGGGCCGCGTGTTGTTCACGAACGCGAGCGGCTCGTAGATCACGTAGCGGTAGCCGAGCGAACCCGCCGCCGACGTGGGCAGGAACGGGTTGTGGTTCTCGGTCAACGGTCCGTTGGGCATGCCCACGGTCAACACCCCGGCAGCCTTCGTGGCACCACCGGAGGAGCAACCTGTCGCCGCGAGCGCCAGGGCCAACGCGACGATGACTGTTCTGCGCATGGGGTGATCTCCCGATACGACGGTGTATGAGAGCGCTCTCGTACACGGCACGGCGAACTCGCCAGACCGCGTGCGACGGCCTGGCGTGTCCGTTCAGTTGTGGTGGGTCAGGGCGCGGATTCGCGCACGATCAACGAGGTGGGCAGCACCAGCGGGTGGTCGGGCATCGGCTGTCCCTCGAGCGTGGAGAGCAGCATCCGCGCGGCGGCGGCGCCCATCTCCTGCAGCGGCTGGCGGATCGTCGTCAGCCGGGGTTCGGTGTGTCCCGCGACCGGGACGTCGTCGAAGCCGACCACGGACACGTCGCCGGGGACGGTCCTGCCTGCTTCCCGCAGCGCCCGCAGCACCCCGACCGCCGAGAGGTCGTTCTGCGCGAACACGGCGTCGAACGGGATGCCACTGGCGACGAGCTTGTCGACGGCGACTTCACCACCTTCCGTGGTGAAGTCGCCGTCGACCACGAGGTCCGGGTGCAGCGTCAAGCCCGCTTCCGCCAAAGCGAGCCGGAACCCGTCCAGCCTCGCCTGCGTGCACCCGAAGTGCGGTGGTCCGGTGACGACGGCGAACCTGCGGCGACCGGCCGCGACGAGATGCCGTGCGACATCCGCGCCTCCCTGCCGGTTCGTCGTCGTCACCGAAGGGAACTCCGGGTGCGAGCCGCGATCGTCGATCATGACGACCGGCAGCCCCGCCCGGTAGAGCGTGGAGATGTAGTGCAGGGCGTCCGGCGGCTCGACCACCAGCAGCCCGTCGAACGCGTTGGCGGACACGTGGTTCGCGAACTGGTTCAGCGACTCGGGCCCGCGGTTCAGCGTGTAGAGCAGCAGCCCGTACCCGTCGGCCTCGAGCGTGTCGACGATGCCCTGCAGGACCTCACCCATCCACGGCCAGGTCAGCGATGGCGCGAGCATCGCGACCGTGCGGGTGCGGCCCCGTGCCAGGCCGACGGCACGCGCGCTGGGCACGTACCCGATCTCGTCGATGACCTTGCGAACCCGCTGCGCGGTGGAGGCGTCGACGTCCGGCTTGCCGTTCAGCACACGTGACACGGTCGCTTTGGACACCTGGGCGCGTTGGGCGACCTCCGCGATCGTGACACGCATGCCGAACTTCCTTTCCGCCGCCTCTGAAACCGGTTTCGGTACCGGTTCCGCTGAGGTGTGACGGAGTCAACAGCCTGACGCGAGCTTTAGTCAAGACTCTTTCCGGAAGTTCGTGGGAGCGTTTCCACGGCCGCGCTCATCGCCGCAGGTACCGCCCGATCAAGAACGTTGCAAGCTCTTCCCGGTACGGCTGCGCCGAACGGAGCAGCCAGGGCCGTCCGGTTGATCGTGCACAATCGGTGGCATGGGGGTTGTGACAGCGGTCAGCCGCAGCGAGGAGTACACGTTCACCAAGCCCGTGCGGGAGAGCATCACGCTGCTCGCCGGTCTCGGTGTCGAGGGCGACGTCCACCAGGGCGTCACGGTGAAGCACCGGTCGCGGGTCGCGCAGGACCCGACCCAGCCGAACCTCCGCCAGGTGCACCTGATGCACGCCGAGCTCTTCGACGAGCTGCGGGACAAGGGCTTCGAGGTCGAACCAGGCGAGATCGGCGAGAACGTCACCACGCGGGGCGTCGACCTGCTCGGCCTGCCCACGGGAACGTTGCTGCACCTGGGTTCCGAGGCCGTGGTCGAGGTGACCGGGCTGCGCAACCCGTGCCTGCAGATCGACGGGTTCTCGAAGGGCCTGCTCAGGGAGGTCGTGGGCAAGGGGCCGGACGGCGAGCTGGTCCGGCGCGCGGGGATCATGTCCGTCGTGCTGGTGGGCGGTGTGGTGCGTCCTGGCGACGAGATCCGGGTGGAGCTGCCGCCAGAGCCGCACAAGCCGTTGGACAGGGTCTAGTAGTGCTTTGTTAGGTTAGTCGGTAGTTGTTGTGGCGTAGCGGTTTCACGGTTTGGTGGCAGGTCAGGCAGACGCCGGTCCAGGTCGCGAGGAGTAGTTGCAGTTCGCGGACGACCTTGTAGAGGGTCAGGCCGGCGCAGCCGCTTTTGGGTCTGCTCGCAGCAAGGTGAGGAACAGGTGCGCCGCCGTGACCAGGGTGACGTGGCGGTGCCAGCCCTGCCAGGAGCGGCCCTCGAAGTGGTCCAGGCCCAGGCCGGTCTTGAGTTCGCGGTAGTCGTGTTCGATCCGCCAGCGGATCTTGGCGTAGCGGATGAGGTCGGTGTGGCTGGTGTCGGCTGGGAGGCTGGAGAGCCAGTAGGTGACTGGTTCGGGTTCGTCGTCGGGCCATTGGGCGATCAGCCACCGCTCGGGCAGGATGCCGTCGTCGAGGTCGCGGGGGACGCGATGCCCGGCGGGCCGGACTCGCAGGAACACGAACTGTGAGGACAGTGCGCCTTTGCTGCCTTCGCGCCAGGTGACGGTGAGTGCGGCTTCGCGGCCAGCGGCGGCCACGTGCCGGGCCAGGCTGACCGGCTCGTCCGGGTAGACGGGCGTGTCAGCGGGCCGGCGGCCGCACCGGCCCGTCCCGGACCATTCCCGCACGGCGGGAACCGCCTCGCTGGTGTGCGCCAGGGCCTCGCCTTTGAGCTGCACGCTGTAGGCGATGTCCCGCTCGTCGAGCGCGGCGCGGAACTGGCCGTTGTCACCGTAACCGGCGTCCGCGACCAGCACGGGCGGCCGCAACCCCTGTTCGGCGAGTTCGTCGAGCATCTCGACAGCCAGCGTCCACTTCGGACGATGTCC
>NZ_BBOJ01000030.1 GCF_000974445.1 Lentzea aerocolonigenes | reverse complement strand
GTCGGGATGCCCAACCGGCGCAACCTGCCACCGGGCTTGGGAATCATCCGCTCCCGCACCGCAACCGGACGGAAACCGCCGCCCTTCACCTGCGACCGCAGCGCGTCGAGGAACACCTCGACTCCCTGACCGTCACGGATGCAGGCGACGGTCACTCCGTCCGCACCAGCGGTGCGTGCGCCTTTGTTGCCGCGCACCCTTTCCCACGCCACCAGCACGAACGCGGGATCGACCACGAGATTGAACAGATCATCGAACCGGCGACCAGGTTCCTCGGCCGCCCAACGGTGCAACTTGGCCTGGATCTCCAGTACCCGGCGCTCCGCCCTCAACAGGGTCAGCTCGTCCGGTTCACGGGTATTCACCCGCGCCCTCCCGGCATTCCAGCATCCTCCGATTGCAGAATCACTGGTCCCCTTCGCCATGTGCACGCCTCTCGCGTGCTCGGACTACTACGGAACCTCCGCCCCATCCGGTGACCCTCAGCCGGCAACGAGCCTGCCCCAGCCTCCAGGCTGGATACCTGAAGCCGGGGCGGCCACGGATGGTTCCCACGTTCACTCGATGTTCGATCAGCCCGGCAGGCACCCAGCTCTACCCCGGCAGCATCGCCACGCCTACGCCGCAGACCTTCAGCGAGGCCTCCACGCCGACCATGAGAAACGGCCATGGAGTCGGCTGTTTCACGAAACAACAGCCGCGCACTGCACCCCGGCCCATATCCGCCAGATTGGAGCCGGTTCCACTCTTACGGGGCGTCAACCACTGGTTCGCTCACGCTGCACCCTCGGGCCTCGCTAGCCGGACCCGCACCATCTGGCAGTGCTGGCACGTCCCGGCGTTGTCAGAGCTGCTTCCCGCCCTCCCCGGCGTTCCCCAGGTCAGACTGCTCCCAGCTTCACCCAGCCGCTGCGACGACCAGACGGCAAGGGCCTCTCACCCTCACTCGAACATCAAGCGCCTCGTGGCGCACTTCGTGGATGTAGAACACGAACTCGCGGCTCCCGTGGAAGACGTCCCTTCGAGCGAGCCTTTCGGCGATGAGTGCCTTGTAGTCGATCTCGTCGTGACGGGCAGCCCCCTCATAGAGCCCCCACATGTAGTCAGCGGTCTGGAGTCGACCAGGGATGAGGTTCATCGACCACGCGATGATCTTGTTGGCGAGGCGTTCCTGCTCGACCAGGTTGCGGACCCCGTGCTGAACGCTGTCGGAGAACACCAGCCAGCCCCGTTCCCGGGACTCGCGGAACAGGGCAAGCAGCCTGTGGACCTCGGCCGGGGGCACCCGGCAGAAGGCGAGCAGCTGCAGCACCTCTGCCTCGCTGACACCGCCTTTGCCCCGGATCAGGTCGGAAAATTTGGACTCGTCCCAGCCGAGCATTTCGGAGATCTTGCGATGGGTCATCTGGGTCTGCTCGATGGCGTAGCGCACGCCCTTGCCGAATTCCCTGCCCACCACGCTTGAGCTTCGTCGTGGCATGGTCAAGAAGCTAGGAGCATGGAGCTCTTCCACTCCAGCGTTTCCGACCGGATCTCCCCGAAGGAAGTACCTCTTGGAGCCGGTACAAGTTCAGAGTTTGCCTGCGGCCTTCAACGCCAGATAGCGGTCCGCAAGCGCGCGTGGCAGATCATCCGGCAGTGCGTCCACAACGTCAACTCCGTGCCGTGCAAGCAAAGCGGTCAGACGGCGGCGTTCGGCCAATGTCCGTTCCGCAGCAGCAGCGGCATAAACCGACTCCAGGTCTCCGCGTCCGGCTGCCATCGCGTGTACCGCCGGGTCGGACACCGACGCGATCAGCAACCGGTGCCGCGAAGCCAGCGAAGGCAACAGCGGCAGCAAACCGTGCTCGATCGACGGCTCCAACGACGTCAACAGCACGACCAACGAACGGCGACTCGCCCGGCGCAGCACCTCCGCCACGGCGCCGCGGGCGTCGAACTCCACCAGTTCGGCCTCCAGTGGTGCCATGGCCTGCACCAGCACGGGCAGCGTGGCGCGGGGCACGGAGGCACGGACCTTGTGGCTGAAGGCGAGGAAGTCGACCTGGTCGCGGGCGTGCGATGCCAAGGCGGACAACAACAACGCCGCGTCCATCGACGTGTCCAGGCGGGGCAGGCCGCCCAGGGCGCCGGCGACTCGGCCGGCGGCTGTGCGGGCGGTGTCCAACACGATCGTCACCTGGCGGTCGCGTTCCGGGCGCCACGTTCGCACCACCACGTCGGACGAACGGGCTGAGGCTCGCCAGTCGATGGAACGGACGTCGTCGCCGATGACGTAGGCGCGCAACGAGTCGAACTCCGTGCCGGCGCCGCGGATCAGGGAGGCGCGACGGCCGTCGAGTTCGCGCAGGCGTTCCAGCAACGGCGGGAGGTGGCGTCGGCTGTGGAACGGGGGCAGCGCGCGCACGGTCCACGGAACCTCGTGCGAGCCCTGGCGCGCGGCGATGCCCAACGGGCCGAGGGAGCGCACGGTCACACGGTCGGCCATGCGGTCGCCGCGGCGCAACGGGCGCAATTCAAACGCAAACACACGTGAGCCACTTGCGGGTACATCGACCGAAACCCGGTCGGTGACCACACCGGCAGAAGGTGCCCATGCGTCACGAAGAACGCCACGCAGCCGACGTCCGGGGTTGTGCACGGTCAGCTGGACCTCACACACCTCGCCTGTACGGACAGACGTCGCTCCTGCGCGCGAGAACGTCAAACGCCGGACACTCGCCGCCAACAACAAGTCGACCGCAACACACACGACCAGTACTGCAAGGAACACAAGAATTCCTTGCCACGACGGCATGAGGAGTCCGACGACGAGTACCCCGATGAGCGCGAGCAGGCCCGCGCGGCCCGTGAGTGCCACGTCAGCGCGGCACCTGGACCGCGGCGAGCACACCGTCCAGCACGCCGTCGGCCGTCACGCCCTCCAGCTCGGCTTCCGGGCGCAGCTCCAGGCGGTGGCGCAGGGCAGGGCGGGCCAGGGACTTCACGTCGTCCGGCGTCACGTAGTCACGGCCGGACAGCCACGCCCACGCGCGCGCCACCGCAAGCAGAGCCGTTGCGCCACGCGGAGACACACCCAAACGGACCGCAGGCGACTGACGGGTCGCACGGCACACGTCGACGACGTAGGCGATCACCTCAGGTGCCACGGTCAGCGAACGCACCGCCGCCGAACCCGCCTCCAGGTGCGCGGCACCCGCCACCGGCGAAATGGCCGACAGGTCGCGCGGGTCGAAGCCGGACGCGTGCCGGGTCAGCACGTCGATCTCCTGCTCGCGCGGGGGAATCGGCATGGTCACCTTCAGCAGGAACCGGTCCAGCTGCGCCTCGGGCAACGGGTAGGTGCCCTCGTACTCCACCGGGTTCTGGGTGGCCACGACGATGAACGGCGACGGCAGCGGCCGGGTCTTGCCGTCCGCGGAGACCTGCCGTTCCTCCATCGCCTCCAGCAGCGCGGACTGCGTCTTCGGCGGCGTCCGGTTGATCTCGTCGGCCAGCAGCAGGTGCGTGAAGACAGGGCCTTCGCGGAACGAGAACGCCGCGTTGTGCGAGTCGTAGACCAGCGAACCGGTGAGGTCGCCGGGCATCAGGTCCGGCGTGAACTGCACGCGCGTGGTCGACAGGTCCAGCGCACGGGCCATCGCGCGCACGAGCAACGTCTTCGCGACGCCCGGCACGCCCTCCAGCAGCACGTGTCCCTTGCACAGCAACGCGAGGATCAACGACGTCACCGCGGCGTCGTTGCCCACCACGGCCTTGCCGATCTCCGTGCGCAACGCCACCAGCGCCGTGCGTGCTTCCTCTGTGGTGACCACTGCCGTCATGCCTTGCGCACCTCGTCCTCCAGAGCGTCCAGCTCAGCTGCCAGCGCGACCAACCCCCGGTCGTCCACCGGCTCCTGCGAATGAAGCAGAGTCCGCACGTCCGAAGCGGAACGCGTCGTCCGGACGGCGATCTCCACCGACGGGTCCTCACCGGCCGGCACACCCAGCAGCGGGGTCAGCCGGTCACGAGTCGCCTGGCGCAGCACCGAAGCCGCGTGGGAAGCCGCGTGCGACCGCCGGTACAGCCGCGCCCTGCCCTCGACGGTCTCGGCGGCGCGCACGACCACCGGCAGCGGTTCGGGCACCACCCGGCCCAGCCGCCGCGCCCGCCACAGCGCGATCAGCACGGCCGCGATGCCGAGCTGCAGCGCGCCGAACTTCCAGCCGTCCGGGACCAGGTCCGTGAACGACTTCTGCACGGACCGGTCGGCGGCCGACGGCAGGTACCAGACCAGGCGTTCGTGCTGGCCCAGCAACGACAACGCGAGCGCCGCGTTGCCCTCCTCGTCCAGCGAGCGGTTGGTGAAGATCGCGCCGCTGCCGATCGTCGTCACCGTGCCGGTGCGCACCAACGTCGAGTCGTAGCAACGTTGTTCGCCTTCGTAGACGAACCCTCCGGTCGTGGCGGCACCGGCGCGGGAGGCGAGCGGGCAGCCCGGCTGCCGGGTCTCGATCTCCACCCGGCGCACTCCACCGGCGGGAGCCAGCAGCACCGTCGAGGAGGCCCGGCGGCTCAGGTCCGCGAGCCGCTGCGGGTCGATCAGGTTCGGCTGCGGCACGAACAGCGTTGCACCGTCCACTGAGGACGCGGTGTCCGTCAGTTCGACGCGCACACCGTTCTGCTCCAGCAACCGCGCGACCGCGTGGCTGCCGTCCGGCTGGTACGAACGCGGATCGAGCGAGCCGCCCTCACCGCTGCCGCGCAGCAACGTGATCACGACGGCGGCGAACAGGATGATCACGCCGATCAGCACCGGGCCGCGCGCGGCCGTCCAGATCCGCCCGGCGTCGGGGGAGACCGCCGTCATCCGCGCACCCTGTCGTCCACGGAGACCAGCTGCCGGTAGCCCTCCGCCGTCGCGGGCCTGCCGCCGTACCAGACGTCGTCGAACTGCACGGCGGCACCGCGCAGGTCGTCCGCCAGCACCGGAAGTGCCGTGCCCGCCTCCACCGCCACCTCGTCCACGGTGCGGCCGGCCCGCGGGTCGAGCACACCGCGCTGCTCCAGTTCCCGCACCACCGCGCGGAAGCGTTCGCGCACGGCCTCGGCCAGGTCACCGGCCGCCGCGGCGCGGTCGGCGGCGGCACGGTGCTCGTCGGCGGTCAGGACGGTCGAGCCGAACACCTTGCCGCCGGAACGCAGTGCGCGGCCGGTGCGTCCGGTCCGGAGCCGGACGACGATCACGATGATCACCGCCAGCACCACGAGGACCGTGACCGCGGTGATGCCGCTCATGCCCCCGGCCCCGGCGAACAGCTCGCCGAGGCGCTCCAGGATCCACCCGATCGCCCGTTCCAGCGGGTTCGGGTCGTCGGAGACGTACGCCGGGTTGCTGAGCTCCCGTGCCGCGGCGTCGCGCGCGTCGTCGCGGCCGAGATCTACCGGTACGTCAGATACCGCCATGTCCTGCGGCCCGCTGGAGTTCGATGTCCATGCCCTCGGCGCGCATCCGGCGGTCGACGTAGACCAGCACGGTCACGGCGGCGCTGAACGGCAGCGTGATCGTCGACGCGATGATGCCGCCGATCGCGGACAGGACCAGGGAACCGGCGCTCAGCGCCACCGCCGGGTCGTCGCTGAAGCCGGTGGCCGCGCTGCCGAGCAGGCTGAACGGCAGCGCGATGATCATGCTGATGACCGCGCCGATGATGTAGGCGAGCAGCAGGATGCCGAACGTGCGCCACCAGGCGCCGTTCACGAGGGCCCGCGAGCGGCCGAACGCCGTGCCGACGCCGCAGCGCTCCAGCACCAGCGCGGGCGTGACGAGGGAGAACATCACGCCGAGCCAGACGCCGGGCACGAAGCAGAAGATCACGCCGATGGCGATCACGAGAGTCGACAGCAGCGACGCGCCGAGGAGCCGCAGCAGGCGCGGCTTGAACTCGTCCCACGCCTGCGCGAACGTGACGGGCTCGCCGAGCACCGCGTGACCCACGATCACGGTCACGTAGCCGGACAGGAACACCGTGCCGAGCAGCGCCAGGATCCCGCTGAGCGCCGCACCGCCGAGGAAGCCGACCATGGAGTCGGTGAGCCGCTGGACGAACTGCTCCTGCGACACCGTGTTCGGGTCGACCGAGACCGCCGCGGTGAGGTCGCGCAGGAACGGCAGCTGCACCAGCAGGCCGATGATCTGGGTGATCGCCGCGACCACCGCGGCCGCGCCGATGATCAGCTTCGGGTAGCGGCGCATCGTCGTGATCGCGCCGTCGATGATCTCGCCGACGCCCAGCGGCCGCAGCGGGATCACGCCCGGTTTGATCGACGGCTGCGGCATCGGAGGCGGCGGCGCGTAGTAGCCGGGAGGCGGCTGCTGCTGCGGCTGGTTCGGTTGCTGGTCGGGTGAGGACCAGCCGGGCGTTTCGGTCATCGCGGCTTACCCCCGTCGTGGTGTGAGCGGCATCCTGCCAGACCAGCCCCACCGCCACAGGGCAACCCGATCACGAAACGGTGTCCGGTCAGATGTGGGAGCATGGGACGGGTGGACGCCACGCAGCTCGAGCTCAGCGCCGACCACCTCGGTGTGTCGACGGTGGTGCGCGTGGCCGGCGAGATCGACCTCGTCACGGCGCCGAAGCTCCAGGCCTTCCTGCTCGAACAGCTCGACCAGACGCACGCCGTGCTCATGGTCGAGATGTCCGGCGTGAACCACATCGGCTCGGCGGGTCTGCGCACGTTGCTCGCGGTGCGTGCCGAGTGCGACCGCCGCGGGATCGACCTGGTCTTCGCCGAGTGCTCGTTCATCGTGCTGCGGACGTTCGAGCTCAGCGGCCTCAGCGGGTTCTTCCTGCGCGGGGAGAACGCGACCGGTTAGCCCTCCTGCTGCTCCATCACGAGAATGGCGCCGTCCGGTTCGCCCCCGTTCGCGCGCAACGAGCTGCACACCACCCGGATGACCACCTCGCGGCCGCGTCTGTTCACCGCCGAGAGCTTGACCTCCTCCATGAACGCGCCGTCGCTGAGCGCCGCCCGCACCACCGGGCGCAGGTCGGCGACCGGCAGCCCGATGTCCAGGTTGAGCAGGTGCTCGCCCTCCGCCTCGTCGCGCCGGACACCCCACAGCTCCTCGGCGCCGCGGTTCCACGCCAGCACCCGCATCTGCACGTCGAGCACGATCACGCCCGCCCGCAGCGACGTCAGGATCGACTCCAGGAACTCGTTGACCCGGTCGAGCTCGCCGGTGCGTTCGCGCAGGGCGTCGTTGATGGTCTGGAGCTCGTCGTTGGTGGACTGGAGCTCCTCGTTCATCGTCTCCAGTTCCTCGTTGGTGGACTGGAGCTCCTCGTTGGTGGTCTCCAGCTCCTCGACCGTCGACTGGAGCTCCTCGTTCGTGGTCTCCAGCTCCTCGTTCGTGGACTGGAGCTCCTCGTACGCCGATTCCAGCTGCCGGTTCGCGTGTTCGAGGTCCTCCAGCAGCCGGCGCGCGGCCGTCACGTCGTGGAAGACGACCGAGACGCCCAGGATGGTGTTGTCCGCGCCGACGAGCGGGTTGACGTGCACCTCGAACCACATCGACTCGCCGGGGCCGCGCAGCCACTCGATGTCCTTGATGCGCAAAGACTTGCGTTCCAGCCGGGCCTGCTCGACGTAGCCGCGCAGCTCGACCGGCCGGTAGGAGATGTCGACGTCGCGCAACGGCCGGCCGACGTCCTTCGACGAGAGGCCGAACGTGGTCTCCGCCTGCCGGTTGAGGAGCGCGACGACGTCTTCCGCCGTCACCACGATCTGAGCCACCGGGCTCGCGGAGAAGGCGTGTTCCCGCAGTTCGTCCATACCGCGCAGGTCCACCCTGCGATCGTGCACCATCGTGTGCGATACGAAGTTCGCCGACGGGTGCGGACCCGTGGCGGTCTTGCGGAAGAGGCGGCGCTTGAGGTCGATGGGGTCGAAGATGCGGCTGTGGCTGAGCAGCATCTCCGCCTTGCCGAGGAACAGCACGCCCTTGGGCACCAGCGCGAAGTGGAACCGGCCGAGGATGCGGGCCTGCCGTCTCCTGGTTGAAGTACATCAGCGTGTTGCGGCACACCAGGAGGTCTATCCGCGAGATGGGCGCGTCCTGGACCAGGTCGTTGCGGCCGAAGATGACCGAGCGGCGCAGGTCCTTGCGGAAGCTGTAGCGGCCGTTCTGCTGCTCGAAGTACTTCGCGGCGAGCTCGGGCGGCAGGGACTGGAGGTCGCGTTCCACGTAGCTCGCGTGCCGGGCGTGGGAGAGCGCCTCGTCGTCGACGTCGGTGGCGTAGATCTTGACCTGCTGCCGGAACCGTTCGGGGCCCATCGCCTCGGCCAGCGCGATCGCGAGGCTGTAGGCCTCCTCACCGGACGCGCAGCCCGCGCTCCACACCCGGACCGGGTCCTCCGGCCCACGTTCGGCCAGCAGCGCCGGGATGACGTCCTGGCGCAGGTAGTCCCACGCTTCCGGGTCGCGGAAGAACGCCGTGACGTTGATCAGGATCGTGTTGAACAGGACGCTGAACTCGTCGGCGTTGACCTGGAGCTGGTCGATGTAGTCGCCGTAGTCCTCGACGCCGATCTGACTCATCCGGTGCCTCACGCGCCGCATGAGGCTCGTGCGCTTGTACCCGGTGAAGTCGAAACCGCGCGACTCCTTGAGGTACTGGAGCACCTCTTCGAAGTCCTGGTCGGGGATCGGCTGACCTTCACTCACGCCTGAAGAACCTACTCGCTTCCGCGGAGACCGAGGACCGCCCACACGATCTTGCCCCCGTCGGATGACGGCGTGCAGCCCCACGCGACGCTGATCTTGTCCACCAGTTGCACTCCCCGATGCCCCGGCACGTCCGGTTCCGGCGACTCCCGCACCGGTACCTCCGGGGCGAAGTCCTTGACGGCGAGCGACAGACCGGACGGACGCAGCTCGACCCTCAGCACCGACTCCGAGTGCGCGTGCCGCACGGCGTTCTCCACCAGTTCGCTCACCACCAGCACCGCGTCGTCGCTGAGCCTCGGGACGTCCCACAGCTCGCAGACCTCCCGCGCGACGGCACGCGCCATGATCGGTGCCGCCGGGGAGTTGGGCAGCGGCACGCTCCGGAACCTGCGCAGCGGCGGCCGTTCGACCGCGTCCAGCGCCTCCTCGATGTCACCCGTGGTGCGGACGAACCGTGCGACGCCGCTGGTGTGCAGCTGATCGCCGTGCTCGCTGGTCTCGGCGAGCAGCACCAGCGGGATGTCCGGCCACTGCGAGATCCTCATCCCGACGGTCGTGAACACCGACAGCATCGTCGCGCTCGGGACCTCGAAGCCGGGACCGAGCCGGACGACCAGGGCGAGTGGCGCGTCCGCCGCCAGTTTGAGCAGGCCGTCGCGCAACGGGGTGTAGGAGGTGAGGTCGAGCCGTCCCGCCGGGGTCGCGACCAAGACACCCGCGAGGTCCGTCGTCTCGATGTTCATGCCCCGGTCTCCTCACGCACGCCGCCTCGCAGCAGGTACTTGCGGAGGACGTCGGCCGCGGCCAGCGCTTCTTCCTCCTGCCGGACGTACCGTTCGGCCACCAGCTCCCGGCCGGCGCCCCGCGACACGCCGACCATCCGGTGAGCGAGGGAGGCCTTCTCGTCGAGGGTGCGCAACGCCGTCCACATCGCGCGTTCCAGGGTGCCACCGTATGCGTCCATGAGTGCGTCCGCCGTCCAGGCGTGCCCGACCAGACAGCGGTACTGAACGCCTTCACCGGGAATCTCCACGAGAGAACCGGAGCAGTCAGGACAGGTGAAGTTCGTGGGGGAGCCGATCCGCGGGATGTCACCGTACGCCGCTCCGGAGTCGTCTTGGGACACGGCAACCTCCGTGAGGAGTGTGTCGGACGCCGGTTCCGGGGCGATCGCGTCCGCGTGCTGCCCGGCGAGGCGGGCCAGCAACGGACCGATCCGCACCACCGGCAGGACGTGGTCGACCTCGACGTGCTGCAGCACGCTCTCCGGCATGCCGGGGTAGATCGCGTCGGCGGGGTCCTGCACGACCGCGAGGCCACCCCGGCTCTTGATCGCGGCCATGCCCGCGGTGCCGTCGTCGAGCGCTCCGGACAGGATCACGCCGATCACCGAAGAACCTCTCGCGAGTGCGGCGGAGCGGAACAACGTGTTGATGGCCGGCCGGTGGCCGTTCTCGGTCGGACCTCTGGAGAGGCGCAGCACGCCGTCCTGCACCACGACGTGGTGGTCGGGACGTGCGACGTAGACGTGGGCGTTGCGCAGGTCGGCGCCGTCCTGTGCGGTCGCCGTGGGCAACGGGCCGCTGCGGGCGAGGATCGCCGGGAGCGCCGACGAACCACCCGCGGGCATGTGCAGGACGACGACCACCGCGGCGGGCAGATCCCTCGGCAGCGCGGCCACCAGTTGTCGCAGCGCTTCGACACCTCCCGCGGAGGCGCCGACGACCACCAGGTCTTTGCGCACCGGAACTCCTCAACTCGCGTGCGCTTCGGGTACCCGTGGTCACAGGCCTCACACGGACAGGTCAGCCCTGGCCTTCGAAGGGGTGGTGCGGCGCATGCCCGCGTCGACGCAGCGCCGCACGACCTGAGGCTGCTCGCGCATCAGCCGCAGACCGCGCCTGATCAGCGTCGGGACGGGCTTGCGCGCCTCCGCGACGTCCCTGGCGAACCGGCGGACGAACGTGACCGGAGGGCTCGGCGCGAGCACGATGGCGTCCCGGAGCACGCCCGCGTCCTTCGCGCCCTGGACCAGCAGGTCCGCGAACAGGCCTTCCGCGATGAACGCGGGTGCGTCGCCCAGCTCGATCGTCTGCGTGCCGACCGCGCGGTCCTCGCTGATCGAGTAGACCGGTGCCTCGACCTTGCCGTTCTCGGAGAGCTCGATGACGGCCTGCAACGCCTTGTCCGCGTTCCAGGAGTTCACGGCGTCCCAGTCCGCGCGGCCGTGCTCGTCCTTCGGCAGCAGCGGGTCGTCGCCGTCGCGGTAGAAGTCGTCCAGGCGCAGCACCGGCCAGCCGAGGTGGGCGGCGAGGGTCGACTTGCCGGAGCCGGAGGGACCGGCGAGGAGCACGGCACGGGGGATGGGCACGGAACGCAATCCTCGCACACGACCAGCGCCCCCAGGGGCCGCCTCAGGCCCCGGCTGTCGCGAACGTGGACCCGCGAAGCAGGCGCTAGGCTCGAACGCATGAGCGAAGGTCTGTTCGACGAGGGCCTCTTCGGCGCGACCGACGAGGAGAAGGCCGAGCGCATCGCGGCCAACGCCCCGCTGGCCGTGCGGATGCGTCCGGCGGTGCTGGACGAGGTCGTCGGCCAGGACCACCTGCTCGGGCCGGGCGCGCCGCTGCGCCGTCTCGTCGAGGGCGCCACTCCCGCGTCCGTGATGCTCTACGGCCCTCCCGGCACCGGCAAGACGACCCTCGCGACGCTCGTGTCGAAGGCGACCGGGCGCCGGTTCGTGGCGCTGTCGGCGTTGTCGGCGGGCGTCAAGGAGGTGCGGGCGGTCATCGACGAGGCCCGCCGGCGCCTGGTGCGGTCCGGCGAGTCGACCGTGCTGTTCATCGACGAGGTGCACCGGTTCTCCAAGACCCAGCAGGACGCGTTGCTGGGGGCCGTCGAGGACCGGATCGTGCTGCTCGTCGCGGCCACCACGGAGAACCCGTTCTTCTCGGTGGTGTCGCCGCTGCTGTCGCGGTCGCTGGTGTTGCAGCTCAAGTCGCTGACGGACGACGGCGTGCGCGCGGTGATCCGCCGCGCCGTGTCGGACGAGCGCGGGCTGGGCGGGTCCGTGGTGCTGGAGCCCGAGGCCGAGGACCACCTGATCCGGCTGGCGGGCGGGGACGCGCGCCGGTCGCTGACGGCGCTGGAGGCGGCGGCGGACTCGGCGGTGGCGTCGAACTCCGGCGTGATCACGCTGGAGCTGCTGGAGTCCACCGTGGACAAGGCGGCGGTGCGGTACGACCGCGACGGCGACCAGCACTACGACGTGACTTCGGCGTTCATCAAGTCGATCCGCGGGTCCGATGTGGACGCCGCGCTGCACTACCTGGCGCGGATGATCGAGGCGGGCGAGGACCCGCGGTTCATCGCGCGGCGGCTGGTGATCCACGCCAGCGAGGACATCGGCATGGCCGACCCGACCGCCCTGCAGACGTGCGTGGCGGCGGCGCAGGCCGTGCAGCTGATCGGGTTGCCGGAGTGCGCGCTGAACCTCGCGCAGGCCACGATCCACCTCGCCACGGCGCCGAAGTCGAACGCTGTCACGACGGCGATCAACGCGGCGATGTCGGACGTGCGCAAGGGCGCTATCGGTGCCGTGCCGGCGCATCTGCGCGACGGGCACTACGCGGGCGCGGCGAAACTGGGGAACGCGCAGGGATACCGGTACCCGCACGACGTTCCGGAGGGCGTGCTCACGCAGCAGTACGCGCCGGACGACCTGGTGGGCCGCGACTACTACGAGCCGACCGGGCGGGGTGCCGAACGGGCGGTCGCCGAGCGGTTGCCGCGGTTGCGCCGGGTGATCAGGGGCGAGTGAGAGCCGGTATTTCGGTTGAGGCCGTGTCGCATGATCGCCTCATGGAACTCGTGCCGCACAACCCTGCCGACGGCGTGTACCCGGCCTCCGACGACTACGTGCACGCCATGGAAGTCCGCGGCGCCTCACGGCTGTTGTTCGTCGCCGGGACCATGGGTCTCGACCCGGCGGGCAGGCCAGGCGCCGACCTGGCCGAGCAGCTCGACCTGATCTGGTCGAACATCCGCACGATCCTCGCCTCCGCGGGCATGACCGTCGCCAACATCGTCCGGCTGACCAGCTACCTGCGCGACTCCTCGTACGCGGAGGCCAACGCCGCCGCACGCGTCGAGGCGCTGGGTGGCCGGCCCGTGCCGACCACCGCGATCGTCGCCACCACGCTGGTCAGCGACTGGCTGGTCGAAATCGAGGTGATCGCCGCCGGGTGAGCCGAGTACGTTCGGCGACGTGACGATCAGGGACGACTTTCTGACCTCCGCCCGCATCGCCCTCGACCTCCTGCGGGACCCTCAGGTGGCCGCGCAGTGGACCGAGCCCAGCGCGCTGGCCGAGTACCGCGTCAGCGGGCTCGCGGGTCACCTCGGTTACCAGGCGTTGCCGTTGCCGGCGATGCTCGCCCTGCCCCTCGGCGACGAGGAGGTCGTTCCGCTGATGGAGCACTACAAGCGGGCGAACTGGACGGAGCTCGACATCGACTCGGAGATGCACACCAACATCCGGGCGGGTGGCGAGAAACTCGCGGCGGAGGGCCCGGAAGCGCTGTGCGCGCGTGTCGAGCAGACGCTCGACGAACTCGAGAAGACGTTGCCCGGCGCGGAGAACCGCGGCGTCCGCATGCCGCACTGGGGCCCGTGGGCCGTCGCGCTGGACGAGTACCTGGTCAGCCGCGTGATGGAGCTGGTCGTGCACGCCGACGACCTCGCGGTGAGCGTCGGGGTGGACACGCCGGAGTTCCCGCGCCGCGTCAACGAGACGGCGATCGACCTGCTGACCCGCATGTCGCTCAACCGGCACAAGGCGATCGACCTGGTGCGCGCGCTCAGCCGCAAGGAACGCGCACCGCAGGACATCACGGCTTTTTAGCGTTTGCAGACCATCAGCAGTGCGAGCTTGTTCGGCAGCATGACCTCGTCCGCGGCCATGAACCCGCCGGCCTCGAACGACCTGATGGCGCGTGCGTTGCGCACGTCCGGTTCCACCACGATCCGCGTGCAGTGCGGGTCGGCCTCGAACAACGCGTCGGTGAGCCGGGGGAGCAGCGACCGCACCAGGCCCTGGTCGGTCATCGCCAGCTCGCCGACCGCGACGTTCAGCCCGAGGTCGTGCGGTCGCGCCTGGTAGCACCGGGCGACGGCCGCGCGGGCCGCCCGGTAGACCTCCGCGTAGATCACCGGGCGGCCGTGCCAGCTGATCAGCAACGGCCGGACGTCGTCGCCGCCGAGGTGCGTCCGCAGCTGCTCCTCCCAGCGCGGCAGGGGCCACGCCTGCCGCGAGAACGCCGCGACGTGCGGTGCGGAGTTCCAGCGGTGGACGAGGTGCAGGTCGTAGCCGTCCGGCCGGGGGAGGCGGGCCTCCCACGGGGCGGTGAGCTCCGGGACCGGCGGCGCGCCCGCCGTGGCGTGCCTGCGGTAGGAGTCCAGGTGCGACACCGGCTTCACTCCGGCCTCCAGACTTAGGGTTGCCTTACTTCAACGGGCGGCACCGCCGGTGTCAAGCCCTGTGTGACGGGTATTTCACAGGCAGTGACGGTCGCGAGTCAATGAGTGGTCCGTTTCATTTGGATTGCCGGTGGTTTCCCGTACGTTCGGGTCATGTTCGAGACCCAGCGCGAGCCGGTGCCGCGCGTGGACACCGACGAGCTCGACGTCGCGCACGCGTTCCTGAAGTTCCAGCGCCACTGCGTGCTGAAGAAGGCGGAGGGGCTCACCGAGGAGCAGCTGCGCCAGTCGCTGGTCGCTAGCGGGACGTCGATCCTCGGCCTGGTCCAGCACCTCACCGAGGCCGAGCGCATGTGGTTCTACCACCACCTCGGTGGCGACCACTGGGACGAGGAGGAGGAGCTCGGCATGGCCGTGCCCGCCACCACGTCCGCCGACGAGGTGATCGAGGGCTACCGCGCGGCCATCGCCGACAGTGACCGGGCCATCGAGAACGCCGGCGGGCCCGAGGCGCTCATGGCGATTCCGATCGACGGCAACCGCATGTCGCTGCGCTGGATCCTCGCGCACATGACCACCGAGACCGCCCGGCACGCGGGCCACGCCGACATCCTCCGGGAGCAGATCGACGGCGCCACGGGCCGTTGAAGATCAACTGAAGGTGCCGATCGGCTGAGTGTCGGACCCACCCGGTAATCTCACCCGCAACCAAGCCTGAACGCCTGTTCACCAGGAGGATCTGTGTCGCCAGGGTGGCTCGCCGCCGGTGCCTTCGTGCTGCTCGTGATCGTGCTGGTGTTCGTGGGGATCAAGGCGGCACGGTTCTTCGACGAGGCCACGATCGCGATGCGCAAGGCACACGAGAACACGGACCCGTTGTTCACCGAGGCCAACACGACGCTCACGCACGTGAACACGCAGCTCGAACGCGTCGACGGCATCACGGCGAACGCGCGCGCCGTCACCGGCAACGTCTCCGCGCTCACCAGCCTGTTCACCGCCACGCTCGGCGGTCCGCTGGTCAAGGCCGCCGCGCTGTCCTACGGCGTGAGCAAGGCCGTCAAGGCCCGCCGCAAGGCCGCGGAGCAGCCGAACAAGCACGCCAAGCGCCGTCCGAAGCGAGGTTCGCGATGAGCCGCCTCTTCTGGTTCGGACTGGGTGCCGCCGCCGGTCTCTTCGTCGCGAAGAAGGCCGCCGAGGTCACAAAGCAGGCGACTCCCGCCGGTATCGGCGCTAACGTGGGTGAAGGCCTGCGTGAGCTCGCCGGCGCGATCGGTTCCTTCGGGGCCGAGGTGCGCGCGGGCATGGCCGAACGGGAACAGGAGTTGCAGGAGACCGTGGAACGTCAGACGGGCTTCACGCCGGGGCGTCGAGCGCCCAGGGCGAACGGAAAGCACTGAGCACCGTTCGCCTCATTTGTGCGCCCTGACAACTTTCTGAAATAGCAAGGACATTCCCGTGCAGACCCACGAGATCATCAAGCGTTTCCGCGAGCACTTCGAGAACGCCGGGCACAAGTACATCCCCAGCGCCTCGCTCCTGCTCGACGACCCGAACCTGCTGTTCGTCAACGCCGGCATGGTGCCGTTCAAGCCGTACTTCCTCGGCGAGGCCCCGCCGCCCGCCCCGCGCATGACGAGCATCCAGAAGTGCGTGCGCACGCCGGACATCGACGAGGTCGGCAAGACCACGCGCCACCTGACGTTCTTCCAGATGGCCGGCAACTTCTCGCTCGGCGACTACTTCAAGGAAGACGCCATCCGCCTGGCCTGGGAGCTCATCACCAAGTCCCAGGACGAGGGCGGCTACGGCTTCGACCCCGAGCGCATCTGGGTGACGGTCTACCTGGACGACGACGAGGCCATCGAGCTGTGGCAGAAGGTCGCCGGCATGCCGCTCGAGCGCATCCAGCGCCGCGGCATCGAGGACAACTTCTGGTCGATGGGCGTGCCCGGCCCGTGCGGCCCGTGCTCGGAGATCTACTACGACCGCGGCCCCGAGTACGGCGAGGAGGGTGGCCCGATCGTCGACGAGGACAGGTACCTGGAGATCTGGAACCTCGTCTTCATGCAGAACATCCGCGGTGAGGGTGGCGCCAAGAAGGACTACCCGATCCTCGGCGAGCTGCCGTCGAAGAACATCGACACCGGCATGGGCGTCGAGCGCGTCGCCTACCTGCTGCAGGGCGTCGACAACGTCTACGAGACCGACCTCGTGCGCGCCGTCATCAACAAGGCCGAGGAGCTGTCCGGCCGCAAGTACGGCGCCAGCGAGGTCGACGACGTCCGGTTCCGCGTCATCGCCGACCACGCCCGCAGCGGTGTGCTGCTGGTCGGCGACGGGGTCACGCCCGGCAACGAGGCTCGCGGCTACGTGCTGCGCCGCCTGCTGCGCCGCATCATCCGCTCGTCGCGCCTGCTGGGCGTCAACGAGCCGGTGCTGCAGCAGTTCGCCGAGGTCGTCCGCGACTCGATGGGCGAGGCCTACCCCGAGCTGGTCAGCGGTTTCGCCCGCATCCAGCAGGTGCTCAAGGCCGAGGAGGACACGTTCCTGCGCACGCTCGACGCCGGTTCGCGGATCTTCGAGAACGCCGCCGCCGAGGTGAAGTCGGACGGCCGCGCCACCCTGCCGGGTGACAAGGCCTTCCAGCTGCACGACACGTACGGCTTCCCGATCGACCTCACGCTGGAGATGGCCTCCGAGGCCGGTCTTTCGGTGGACGAGGACGGTTTCCGCAAGCTGATGGCCGAGCAGCGCGCCCGCGCCAAGGCCGACGCCGCCGGCAAGAAGACCGGCCACGGCGACCAGTCCGTGTACCGCGAGCTGCTGGAGCAGGGCCCGACCGAGTTCACGGGGTACTCCGAGCTGGCCTCCGAGGCCACGCTGCGCGGCATCGTGCTGAACGGTCAGCGGATCAAGTCGGCCAAGGAAGGCGACATCGTCGAGGTCGTCCTCGACCGCACGCCGCTCTACGCCGAGTCCGGTGGCCAGGAGTCCGACGCCGGCACGATCGTGACGGGCAACGCCGAGCTCGAGGTCCTCGACGTGCAGAAGGTCGCCCGCAAGCTGTGGGTGCACCAGGTGCGCGTCCGGTCCGGTGAGATCAGCGAGGGCGAGCACGTCGAGGCCCGCGTCGACCCGGAGTGGCGCGTCGGTGCCCGTCAGGGTCACTCGGGCACGCACGTCGTGCACGCCGCCCTGCGCCAGGTGCTCGGCCCGTCGGCCCTGCAGAGCGGTTCGTACAACAAGCCCGGCTACCTGCGGCTCGACTTCGCCTGGACCGGTGGTCTGTCCGCCGAGGCCAAGAGCGAGATCGAGGAGGTCTCGAACCTCGCCGTGCGCAAGGACCTGCCGGTCAGCATCGTCTACACCGACATGGCCGGTGCCCAGGACATGGGTGCCGTGGCCCTGTTCGGCGAGACCTACGACGAGACCGTGCGCGTCATCGAGATCGGTGGCCCGTGGTCGCGTGAGCTGTGCGGTGGCACCCACGTCGAGCACTCGTCGCAGATCGGCCCGATCACCCTGCTGGGTGAATCCTCGGTCGGTTCCGGCGTGCGCCGCCTGGAGGCCTACGTCGGCATCGAGGCCATGCGGTTCCTGGCCAAGGAACGCGCCATCGTGCAGAACCTCTCCGACATGCTGAAGGTCGGCTCCGAGGGCCTGCCCGAGCGGATCGAGTCCCTGGTCGAGCGGCTGAAGTCCGCCGAGAAGGAGCTCGAGAAGGTCCGCGCCGCCCAGCTGCTCGGCAACGCCGGGTCGCTCGCCGACAAGGCCCTGGACGTGCGCGGTCTGTCGCTGGTGGCCCTCGGCCTGGAGGGCGTGTCGGGCAACGACCTGCGCACGCTCGGTGGCGAGGTCCGCAACCGACTCGGCAACAAGCCCGGCGTGGTGGCCCTGTTCTCGGTCGACGGTGACAAGGTGAGCTTCGTGGTCGCCACCACGGCCGCCGCCCGCGACCTGGGCCTGGCCGCCGGCAAGCTCGTGCCGGTGTTCGGCCCGTCCATCGCCGCCCGCGGTGGTGGCAAGCCGGACCTGGCCCAGGGCGGCGGCACGAACCCGGCCGGCGTGCCCGAGGCCATCACGGCCCTCACGAACGAACTGGACAAGGTGCTTGAGCAGCGCTGATGTCGCCGGAGTCGACGATCCGGGCCTCGGCAGGAGGCTCGGCGTCGACGTCGGGTCGGTTCGTGTGGGAATTTCTCTCAGCGATCCGGGTGCTTTTCTGGCGACTCCGCTGGTTACCCTCCAGCGTGACGAGAAGCGCGGCTCGGACCTCACCGAGCTCGTACGTCTCGTGGCCGAGCATGACGTCGTCGAGGTCGTGGTCGGTCTGCCCAGAACACTGGCCGGTCGGCACGGCCCGGCAGCGGAAGCGGCGACCGCGTACGCTGCCGCGTTGGCCGGCCGCATCGCACCTGTTCCGGTGCGGCTCAGCGACGAACGGCTGACGACGGTCGTGGTGAGCCGCGTGCTGGCGCAGCGCGGTGTGAAGGGCAAGAAGCAGCGTGCCGTGGTCGACCAGGCTGCCGCTGTCGAGATCCTGCAGTCTTGGCTGGATGCACGGGCACGCTCTGTGGCCGCCCGAAAGGACGAGGTGTGAGCGACGATCTCGGGTTGTTCACCGACCCCGACGTGGATGAACGACGTCCGCTCAAGCGTGAGCGCGGGCGTGACAACAGCGCCCGCATCAAGGCGAAGAAGCGCAAGAAGACGGTCATGTGGCTCGTCGTCGCGCTGGTCCTCGCCGTGGGCTTGGGCGGTGCCTACTACGGCTACCGCGAGCTGCGGGGCATCGGTTCGTACGAAGACTTCGCCGGCGCCGGCGAGGCCGACGTCATCGTCGAGGTCAAGGACGGCGAGGTCGGTGGTCAGATCGCGTCGACCCTCCAGGAGAACGGGGTCATCGCGTCCGTGCGCGCCTTCACCGAGGCCAGCAAGACCGATGCCCGCGTGACGTCGATCCAGCCCGGCTTCTACCTGATGAAGACGAAGATGTCGGGCCAGCAGGCCGTGGCCCGGATGATCGACCCGAAGACCCGGGTGCCCGCCGTCCAGATCGTCGGCGGCGTCAAGCTCACCGACATCCAGGCCGACGGCAAGACCGTCAAGGGCATCTACTCCCAGCTCGCCGACGCGAGCTGCACGGAGAAGGACGGCAAGAAGACGTGCCTGACCGGCGACGAGATCAAGGCGGCGGCCGAGCAGACCGATCCTGTCGCCCTCGGTGTGCCTGACTGGGCGCTGGCCGACGTGAAGCGCGCCGAGCCCGTGCACCGCCTCGAAGGCCTGATCATGCGCGGCGTCTACCAGGTCAAGCCGGGTGTCAGCGCGGTGGAGCTGATCCGCAGCGTGGTCGTGGCCTCGGCGCAGAAGCTGCAGAGCCTCGGCATTCCCGGTGGCACCGCGAACACCGGCTTCCGCCCGTACGAGGTCCTGGTCATGGCCTCGCTGATCGAGAAGGAAGCCATCGAGAAGGACTTCACCAAGGTCTCCCAGGTGATCTACAACCGCCTGAAGGAGCCCATGGCGCTGCAGTTCGACTCGACCATCAACTACCAGCTCAACCAGCCGCACATCCGCACGTCCGACGAGGACCGCGAGAAGGCCGGCCCGTACAACAGCTACGTGAACCTGGGCCTGCCGCCGACGCCGATCGGCTCGCCGTCACAGCAGGCGGTCGCGGCGACGATGAAGCCCGAGGGCGGCGACATCAAGTACTTCGTGAAGTGCCAGAAGGACGGCACCACGTGTTTCTCGAGGACGAACGACGAGCACGACGCGCTGGTCGCGAAGGCCCGGAAGGAAGGCGTCTACTAGTGCTGCGCGCGGCGGTGATCGGTTCGCCGATCGAGCACTCCCTTTCCCCCGTGCTGCACAACGCCGCCTACGCCGCCCTGGGTCTCGACCTGGATTACACGCGGCTGGAGTGCACCGAGTCCGAAGTACCAGCTCTGGTCTCGTCGTTGGGCCCGGAGTGGGTAGGACTGTCGTGCACGATGCCGACGAAGCGGGCGGCGCTGGCGTTCGCGTCCTCGGTGACCGAGCGCGCCACGGCCGTCGGTGCCGCGAACACGTTGGTGCGCACCGATTCCGGCTGGCACGCCGACTGCACCGATGTGGACGGTGTCGTAGGAGCGTTGCGGGAGAAGGGCTTCTCCGACGGCACGCACGGCGTCGTGATCGGCGCGGGCGGCACGGCCACCGCCGCGCTGGCAGGCCTCGCCGAGCTGGGCATCTCGTCGGTGTCCCTGGTGGTGCGGGATCCGTCGCGCGCCTGGGAGGCACTGGAGACGGCGTCCCGCGTCGGCATCAAGGCCGAGGTGCTGTCACTGTCCTCTGTGGACCTGGCCGTGCTCGCGGGCGCCTCGGACGTGGTGGTGTCCACGGTCCCGGCCTCGGCAACGGTCCCGCTGGCCGCCGCACTGGCCCGAGCCCCGTACGTGCTGGACGTGATCTACCACCCGTGGCCGACCCCGGTCGCCGCGGCGGTGGAGGAGTCGGGCGCGCGGCTGGCGACCGGGCTGGACATGTTGCTGCACCAGGCTTTCGGGCAGGTGGAGCAGTTCACCGGGAAGCCGGCGCCGCAGGAGGTCATGCGGGAGGCGCTGGCCGCGGAGCTCGCCTCGCGGTCGTAGGGTCTTCTTTGCTGGCTTTGTTGTTGCCGCTGACTTTCTGACGGCGGTTCCCGTGGTGGGTCTTGTTGGGTGGGGCCGTTCCTGTTTCAAGATTTCTGGGGCGCCGCCCCAGACCCCGCCAATCTGATCAAAGACCGGCCAGCGCCGCGCGCGGGTTGATGGCACGCCTGTTGCTTACGGCGGCTGCGCGTTGCGTAGGGCGTGGGGTTCGGCTGCGCCATCGCATCGCCTCGCCTTCGGCCTCGGCCTTGGGTCGGTCGCCTTTGGCGTTGTTTGGCCTCGGACCTGTCACGGGCAGTCGATGCCTGACGCCGGTACGCCCTCCACCTTCGCCCGGCTCGCGATCGCCGTGCAGTACAGCTGGAACTGTGCCCACTTGGACAGCGGGCCCATGTCCTCGGGCAGCACGATCACGTTCGAGACCGCGAACACCCGCGACGACGTGGCAGGCACCTCCGTCACCAGGCCGAGCTTCTTCTCCTCGTCGGTCAGCCCTCCTACCAACAGGTTGATCGCCGTGGCGGTGTCCACGGTCCCGGTGTACGACCGCGTTCGCCGCACCAGGCCGTCCCGCTCCGCCTTCACCAGGTAGACGGTCAGCTCGTGCGACGACACGGTCGGGGCGTCGGCGCCGGTCAGGATCGGGGTCGGGCGCACACCGCAGGCCGACAGCGTCACCAGGGCAAGCGCAAGGTGAAGACCGCGCCGCCCGATGGTGCGTTGGCCGCTTCGATCGTCCCGCCGTGCAGGCGTGCGTTCTCCCATGCGATCGCCAATCCCAGTCCGCTGCCCTCGGAACGGGAGCGGGCCGTGTCTGCCTTGTAGAAGCGGTCGAAGATGTGGGGAAGGGCTTCCTCCGGGATGCCGGGGCCGCTGTCGGCCACCTCGATGCCGTCGGGCCGCACCGTCACGCGGACGAGAGCGCCGCCGTGTGTCGGCGCGTCGCCGTCTGGCCGCGCTGTCGTGTGGCCGTCGGCGCCGCTGTGTGCGGGCGCGTTGCCGTCGGGCCGCGCTGTCACGTGGCCACCGGCGCCGCCGTGTGTCGGCGCGTCGCCGTTTGGCCGCGCCGTCACGTGGTCCCCGGCGCCGTCGTGTGCGGGCGCGTTGCCGTCGGGCCGCGCAGCCCTGCCGTCGTGTGCCGGAGCGTTGCCGTTTGGCCGCGCGGTCGCGACCCCGTGCTTCAGGGCGTTGCCCACGAGGTTCGCCACGATCACGTCCAGGCGGCGGCGGTCCACCCTGCCCACCACGCCGTCGGGCAGCGAGGCCTCGACGGACGAGGTCCAGCCGCGGGCGGCCAGGGTGTCGCGGACGGCGGTGCTGATGTCCCACTCGTCCAGCTCCAGGACGTTGCGGCCCTCGTCGAAGCGCGAGATCTCCATCAGGTCGTTGACCAGGCGGGTGAGCTTGCGGGTCTCGGCCGAGACCAGGCGCGCCGCCACTGCGGTGTCCTCGGGGAGCGAGGCGGCGTCCTCGTCCAGGACGGCCGTCACGGCGCTCATCGCGGTCAGTGGCGTGCGGAGCTCGTGGGACACGTCGGCCACGAAGCGGCGGGCGGCGGCCTGCGAGGCTTCCAGCTGCGACGCGGCCCTGTTGAACGTCCGCGCCAGGTCGGCGAGCTCGTCGGAGCCTCGTTCGTCGACGCGGGTGTCGAGACGGCCCGAGCCGAGAGCGCGGGCCGCGGCTCCCAGGCGGCGAACTGGCCGCAGCACCCCGCGTGCGGTGAAGAGGGCCAGTCCGAGGGCCAGCGGCAGCACGAGGCTCACGCCCACCCAGGCGGCGGTCGAGAAGCTGTCGATGGCGCGCTGCGGGCCGCCGAGGGTTCCCCACGCCCACACCTCGACACCGGTGGACGTGCCGTCGGGGCGCAGCAGCGGGATGCCCATGACCACGTACGGTTCGACGAGGTCCGTGCGGCGTTGCCAGATGATCGTCCTGCTCGACTTCACCATCTCGCGCATCTCGGCGGGCGCGGCCGAGGGGTCGGGGCCGTTGCGGGAACGCAGTCCGTCGAAGATCACGACCGCCGGGCTGCGCAGGGAGGCCTGGAATTCGTCGAGGTCCTGTTGCGCCGGCGGGACCTTCAGGCGTTCCGCGGCGTTGCGGACGTCGTCCACGAGCGGGTTCATGAAGCCGTTCTGGGCGTCCTCCAGCAGCAGGTTGCGGGCGGTCGCGTACGAGGCGCCCGTCGCCGCGACCGCGCCCAGCAGCGTCAGGAGCAGGAACGCCGCCATCAGCCTGGGTTTCAGGCCGCGGAACAGTGCCCTCACCTCGCGAACCTCATCGCGGGCCGAAGCGGTAGCCGAAGCCGCGGACGGTGTGGACGTAACGCGGTTCTGAGGGGACGTCCTCGATCTTCGCGCGCAGCCGCTGGACGCACGCGTCGACCAGGCGGGAGTCGCCGAGGTAGTCGTGCTCCCAGACGGCCTCCAGGATCTGCTGCCTGGTCAGCACGCGGCCGGGGGTGCGGGAGAGTTCGAGCAGCAGCTTCAGCTCGGTGGGGGTGAGCGCGACCTTCGCGTCGTTCTTCAGCACCTGGAGGCCCGCTCGGTCGATCAGCAACGAGCCGTGGCGTTCCACGGTCGACGGTTCGGAGACGGTCCGCCTCAGCACGGCCCGGATCCGCGCCTCCAGCACGCGCGGCTCGACCGGCTTCACCACGTAGTCGTCCGCGCCCGCCTCCAGGCCCGCGACCACGTCGAAGTCGTCGCCGCGCGCGGTGAGCATGATGATCGGCACCTCGGCCTGCACGCGCATCCGGCGGCACGTCTCGAAGCCGTCGATGCCGGGCAGCATGATGTCCAGGACGACGATGTCGGGCCGGGACTCGCGCAGCCTGTCGACGCCCTCCTCGCCCGTTCCCGCTGCCCGGACGTCGTGTCCCTGGCGGCGCAACGCCAATCCGAGTCCTTCACGCACCGCGGGGTCGTCCTCGACCAGCAAGACCATCGCCACGAGATCCATTATCGGCGGGTCACGGCACCTGTGCCGGATCTGTAGCGGAACCATGACATGGCGTGGACGCTCCCGTTGAGCGGCTCGCGGAGTCTCGACCGCATGGCCGGAAGCTTGCTGGGATTCCTCTTCACGTACTTCGCACTGGTGTGGACGTCGTTCGGGCAGAAGGCGGAGAACGCCGCGTTGCCCGAGCTTTCACTCCAACGGTCGTGGGCGTCCAACGTGGACATGGCGATCATCGTCGCCGCGATCCTCGTCGTGCTGTTGGCGCGCAAGAAGGCTTTCCCGCCGTTGCTCGTCCTCGGCGGTTCGGTGCTGCTGGCGCAGGTCCTGAAGCTCTACGTGCTGGTGCGCCCGCCGTTGGACGACGACGCCGTGCTGGTGCACAACAGCTTCCCGAGTGGACACACGGCGGCCGCGGTGGCGTCGGTGATCGCGGTGACGATGGCGGTGCCACGGCGGTTCGCGCTGTTCGTGGCGATACCCGGGGCGATCGGCGCGGGGGCCGTCGCGGCGGAGACGGTGTCGCTGGGCTGGCACCGCTTCAGCGACACGCTCGGCGCGGCGCTGCTGGTCTCGACGCTCGCGTTCCTGGTGCTGCGCAGGTGGACCGCGGGACTGGTCGTGTCGTCCGCGATCGCCGCGGGCGGGGTCTGGCTGATGGTGACGTACCCGCAGGCCACGCCGTCGACCTTGGCCGGCGTCGTGACCGCGGGTGTCGTCCTGCACTTCGGATGGGCTGTGGGCGGCCTGCGCGCAGACCGCTCACAGCCCGAGCACGACTCAGTCGTCGTGGTCGGTGGCGATCAGTTCGGCGATGGCGTCCAGAGCGGCATCCGCTCCGTCTCCCTCGGCGCTGAGCACCACCTCGTCACCGTGCATGGCGCCGAGGGTCATCAGACCCAGCACACTCGCCGCTTCCACGGCTTCGCCGCCGTCCTTGCGGATGGTGACCGTGACCGGCTGGTCGGCGGCGGCCTTCGCCAGCAGTGCGGCAGGCCGGGCGTGCAGTCCGACCTTGCTGGCCACGGTGACCCGTCGCTCGGCCATGATGGTTCCTCCCGGTAGAGCTGGTTGTGCTGGGCTACTTCTCGTTCTTGGCGGGCTTCTCGCGCACCGCCGTGTCACCGCTCGCGCCGACCACGCTCTCGTCGGCCTCCGGCGACTCGTCGTCCTCGCGACCCGGCGTCTTCAGGTTCCACTTGGTGATGACGAAGCGGAACAGGAAGTAGTAGATCGCACCGTAGATCACACCGAGGATGATCAGCAGCCACGGCTTGGTCGCGATGTTCCAGTTCAGGATGAAGTCGATCGCACCGGCCGAGAACGAGAACCCGTCGTGGGCGCCCAGTGCGTTCGAGATCGCCAGCGAGGTACCGGTCAGCAGCGCGTGGATGACGTACAGCGGCCACGCGACGAACATGAACGCGAACTCGAGCGGCTCCGTCACACCGGTGATGAACGCGGTGAGGGCGGCGGAGCCCATGATGCCGGCGATGATCTTGCGCTGGTTCGGCCGTGCGGTGTGCACGATCGCGAGGGCGGCGGCCGGCAGAGCGAACATCAGGATGGGGAAGAAGCCGGTCTGGAACGTACCGGCCGACGGGTCACCCGCGAGGAAGCGCGGGATGTCACCGGTCTTGTCGTTGTAGGTGCCGAACTGGAACCACACGACGTTGTTGACGATGTGGTGCAGGCCGAGCGGGATCAGCAGGCGGTTGACCGTGCCGTAGATGAACGCGCCGATGATCGTGCTGCCGGTGACCCACTCGCCGACCGCGGTGAGGCCCGCGTTGAACAACGGGTACACGAGGCCGAGCAGGACGCCGAAGATCACCATGACGCCGGCGACGATGATCGGCACGAACCGGCGGCCGCCGAAGAAGGCCAGGTACGGAGGCAGCTTGATGCGGTGGTAGCGCTGCCACAGCAGGGCCGTGGTGATACCGACGACGATACCGCCGAGCACGCCGTAGTTGATCAGCGCGGGCTTCGCCGCGGGGTCCGTCGGCTGGTCGAGGACGAACGGCGACATGGCCTTGAAGACGCTCGTCAGGACGGTGTAGCCGACGACGCCGGCGAGGGCGGTGGAACCGTCACCACGCCGGGCGAACCCGACGGCGATGCCGACCGCGAACAGCAGGGCGAGGTTGCTGAACAGCGCGTCGCCTGCGGCACCGATCACCGCGGCGACTTTGTTCCAGCCCAGACCGTCCTTGCCCAGCAAGTCGTCTTGACCGAAGCGGAGCAGGAGACCTGCCGCGGGCAGCACGGCGATCGGCAGCATGAGGCTGCGACCGAAGCGCTGCAACGTGGCGAGGCCCTTGATCTCACGACCGCCTGTCTGTGCGGCGTTGGTGCTCATCGGGTACCTCCCTTGGCGGAGTTCGGTCCGGTCCCCGGGACGGTCCGGTCCAGTTGCATGGTCACCTGGTAGAGATCGCCCCGGTACCAGGAAGTCACGTCTTCGCACGGCCGCCCTTGAGAGCTGGCCACTCTGCGGAACACGAGCAACGGGCTGCCCTTGCGGACGCCCAGCGCCTTCGCGGTCTCCGCGTCGGCGGTCTCGGCCCACACGGTCTGCCGCGCGTGGTCGAGCTGCACCCCGTAACGGGTGGCGATGATCTCGTAGATCGATCCGGTCAGATCGCACCTGTCGAGCTCGGGGAGCACGTGCGGGCTGTACCAGCCGGCTTCGAGCGCCAGCGGTGCCCCGTCGGCCTTGCGCAGCCGCACGACGCGGTACGCGTACTCGTCGTCCTCGAGTCCGAGCGAGGCCTTCGAACCGGGTGCCGCCTGGCCGCAGCTGATCACCTCGGTGCTGGGCTCTAGCCCACGCGTCTGCATGACCGAGGTGAACGAGTCGAGGTAGAGCTGCAGGTCGTAGCGGCGCTTGGCGGTGAACGTCCCGCGCCCCTTGGCCCGCGTGAGCAGGCCCTCGGCGACCAGCTGGCCGACCGCGGCCCGCACGGTGATGCGGGAGACCCCGTACCGCTCCGCCAGGTCTCGCTCGGAGGGGATCGGTGAGCCGGGTGCGAGGTCCTGTTCGGCGAGACGGCGCAGGATCTCGCGCAGCTGCGCGTGCTTGGGCTTGGGCCCGTCCACGATCTCGTGCATTCGCTCACCTCCTCGCTAGTGGTACTTTCCGGTCTAGACCAGTTGGTGC
Source organism: Lentzea aerocolonigenes (assembly GCF_000974445.1). Lineage (GTDB taxonomy): Bacteria > Actinomycetota > Actinomycetes > Mycobacteriales > Pseudonocardiaceae > Lentzea > Lentzea aerocolonigenes. Next base: position 78,369 of record NZ_BBOJ01000030.1, on the reverse strand, counting down.
GGGAGAATGCTCCGCACACCAAGCGGGTGTCAACCGCTGTTACGGGAACGAGAGGTACGGACGTGGCTGACGAGAGGCCGGAGAAGATCCTCGCCGCGCTTGGTGGCGCGGACAACATCATCGAGATCGAGGGGTGCATCACGCGCCTGCGCTGCGAGCTCAACGACGGTTCGCTGGTCGACGAGCCGGCCCTGAAGGCCGCCGGAGCCATGGGTGTCGTGCGTGCGGGCAGCGTCGTCCAGGTCATCGTCGGCCCCGAGGCGGACACCATCGCCCAGGACATCGAGGACCTCCTGTGAGCCTGCGCGTCGGCAGCCCCGTGGCCGGCCGGGTGGTCGCGCTCTCCGCCGTGCCGGACCCGGTCTTCTCGCAGGCGATGGTCGGCCCCGGCGTCGCCGTCGAGCCCGCACGGGTGAAGGCCGACGTCGTCTCGCCGCTGGACGGCACCGTCGTGACGCTGCACCCGCACGCGTTCGTGATCGCCACCGGTGACGGCGCCGCGGTGCTGGTGCACCTCGGCATCGACACCGTGAAGCGCAAGGGCGAGGGCTTCGAGCTGCACGTCGTGAAGGGCGAGGAGGTGCGGGCGGGTCAGCGCATCGTGACCTGGGACCCGGCCGAGGTCGAAGCGGCGGGGTTCGCGCCGATCTGCCCGGTGATCGCGCTGGACGCGTCCGCCGACGTGCTCGGCGACCTCGCGGTGGACGTGGACGTGGCCGCGAACGACGCCCTGTTCGACTGGTCTCGCTGACGTTTCCTGACTGCACGCGGGGCCCTTCCGTGCGGTCAGAGCGAACGAAAGCTCCCCGCGTGCACTCCGCCCTGTCGTGAACGGACCGTTCACGACAGGGCGGGATTTGGTCCCGAGCCGTGCCGGGCAGGACCGTGGTGCTCATGACCACGGTCCTGCTCGCGTTCGTCCTGGGGGCGTCGTGGACGGTCGCGGACGTCCTGGACGCACCGCCCTCCTCGTACGTGCTGGCGTGCTCCGGCGTCGTGCTCGCGATGATCGATCTGCGGCACCACCGGTTGCCGGACGCGCTGACCCTCCCGCTGGGCGCCCTGCTGCTGCTCCTGGAGTTCCACAGGCTGGGAGCGGCGGCGCTCTCCGCGGTGATCTTCGGTGGTTCTCATCTCGCCGTCCGGCGCCTGCGGCCCGCGTGGATGGGCGGCGGCGACGTGAAACTCGCCTTCGGGCTCGGCGCGCCGCTCGCGCTGTCGTCGCTCTTACCTGCGGCGATCCTGTCCAGCGCCCTCACGGTGCTGCTGGCGGCCGTCCGGCGGGCGCGCGCCGTGCCGCACGGGCCGGGGTTGCTGGCCGCCACCTGGGCGTTGACGACGCTGTGAAAGGATTGTGAGCGTGCTGCGATGGATCACCGCTGGAGAGTCACACGGCCCCGCTCTCGTCGCCGTCCTGGAGGGCATGCCCGCCGGTGTCGAGGTGACCACCGACGACCTGGTCGCCCAGCTGGGGCGCCGCAGGCTCGGGTTCGGTCGCTCGCCCAGGATGGGTTTCGAGCAGGACGAGGTCGAGATCCTCGGCGGCGTCCGCCACGGCAAGACCCAGGGCGGGCCGATCGCGGTCACCATCGGCAACTCGGAGTGGCCGAAGTGGCAGACCGTCATGTCGGCCGATCCCGTCGACCCGAGCCTGCTCAAGCCGACCGGGCGCAACGAGGCCCTCACGCGCCCGCGCCCCGGTCACGCGGACCTGCCCGGCATGCAGAAGTTCGGCTTCGACGAGGCCCGTCCGGTGCTGGAGCGCGCTTCCGCCCGTGAGACCGCCGCGCGGACCGCTCTGGGAACCGTGGCGCGGCAGTTCCTGCAGCAGCTGCTGGGCGTGCAGATCCTGAGCCACGTCGTGTCGATCGGCAAGGCGGAGACGCCGGAGGACGCGGGCCTGCCCACGCCGGACGACCTGGCGGCGATCGACGAGTCGCCGACGCGCTGCTTCGACCCGCGCGGCACCGAGGCCATGGTCGCCGAGGTCGAGGCCGTGAAGGAAGCCGGTGACACCGTCGGTGGCGTGATCGAGGTGCTCGCGTACGGGCTGCCGCCGGGCCTCGGCTCGCACGTGCACTGGGACCGCCGCCTCGACGCGCGTCTCGCCGCCGCCCTGATGGGCGTGCAGGCGATGAAGGGCGTGGAGATCGGTGACGGCTTCACCTCCGCGCGCCGGTGGGGTTCGCAGGCGCACGACGAGATCGACCGCGGCAGTGGCCCCGTCGGCGTCACGCGCCGCTCGAACCGCGCCGGTGGCCTCGAAGGCGGCATCACCAACGGCGAGATCCTCCGTGCGCGCGTGGCGATGAAGCCCATCTCGACCGTCCCACGTGCACTGTCCACTGTGGACGTGCGCACCGGTGAGCCCGCTGTCGCGATCCACCAGCGGTCGGACGTGTGCGCGGTGCCGCGTGCCGGTGTCGTGCTGGAGTCCGTGGTGGCGCTGGTGCTGGCCGAGGCCGCGCTGGAGAAGTTCGGCGGCGACTCGCTCGACGAGACGCGCCGCAACGCCCACGCGTACCTCAAGGCCCTGGAAGCCCGCTGGGAGGGCATGTGAGCCCTCGCTACGTGGTGGTCGGCCCGCCCGGCGCGGGCAAGACCACGGTCAGCGAGCTGCTGGCCAAGCGACTGAACCTCGCCTTCCGCGACGTCGACGCGGACATCGTCGAGACGGCGGGCAAGCCGATCTCGGACATCTTCACCGACGACGGCGAACCGGTTTTCCGCGCCCTCGAAGAGGAAGCGGTCGCTCGCGCACTGGACGAGCACGACGGTGTGCTCGCGCTGGGCGGGGGAGCGGTGCTGTCCGCCACGACGCGTGAGCGGCTGAAGGCGCACACGGTCGTGTTCCTGAACGTGGGCATGGCCGAGGGCGTGCGCCGCACCGGCCTGTCGTCGGCGCGTCCGCTGCTGTCCGGCGTGAACCCGCGCGCGACGTTCAAGGCGCTGCTCGACGCGCGCCTGCCGTTGTACCGCGAGGTCGCGACGATCGAGGTGCTGACCGACTCGTTGGACCCGGAGCAGGTGACCGACGCGGTGATCAAGGGAGCGCAAGAATGACCGAGCCCGTCCGCATCCGGGTCGCCGCGGAGAAGCCCTACGACGTGGTGATCGGGCGCGGCCTGCTCGGCGACATCGTCGAGTTCCTGCGCGGGACCGCGAAGATCGCGATCGTGCACCAGCCGACGCTCGCCGCGACCGCCGAGGTGCTGGTCGACGAGCTCAAGGCCGTGGGCGCCGACGCCCACCGCGTCGAGGTCCCCGACGCCGAGGACGGCAAGGACCTGGCCGTGGCCGGCTTCTGCTGGGACGTGCTGGGCAAGATCGGCCTGTCGCGCGCCGACGTCGTCGTGGGCCTCGGCGGCGGCGCCGTGACGGACCTGGCGGGCTTCGTCGCGTCCACGTGGATGCGCGGCGTGCGCCTGGTCAACATCCCGACGACGCTGCTCGGCATGGTCGACGCGGCGGTCGGCGGCAAGACCGGCATCAACACCGACGCGGGCAAGAACCTCGTCGGCACGTTCTACGAGCCGGACGCCATCTTCGTCGACCTGGCCACCCTGGAAACGTTGCCGCGCAACGAGCTCGTCGCCGGCATGGCCGAGATCGTGAAGGGCGGCTTCATCGCCGACCCGGTCATCCTCGACCTGATCGAGGCCGACCCCCAGGCCGCGCTGGACCCGACCGGTTCCGTGCTCGCAGAGCTGGTCCGCCGCAAGATCCAGATCAAGGCCGACGTCGTCACGAACGACCTGCGCGAGTCGTCCCTGCGCGAGATCCTGAACTACGGCCACACCCTCGGCCACGCCATCGAACGCCGCGAGCGCTACCGCTGGCGCCACGGCGCCGCGATCAGCGTGGGCCTGGTCTTCGCCGCCGAACTGGCCCGCCTCGCCGGCCGCCTGGACGACGAGACCGCCGACCGCCACCGCCGCGTGCTGGAGCTCCTCGGCCTGCCGACGTCCTACGACCCGGACGCCCTGCCGCAGCTGATGGAGGGCATGAAGGTCGACAAGAAGAACAAGGCGGGCGTGCTCCGCTTCGTGGTCCTCGACGGCCTCGCCAAGCCGGGCCGCCTCGAAGGCCCGGACCCGGCCCTGATCGCCGCCGCGTACTCCGCGGTGGCCGCCGAGCCGACGCCGGGTTCCGGTTCCGGGAAGGTGCTGCTGTGAAGGTCCTCGTCCTCAACGGCCCGAACCTGAACCGCCTGGGCACCCGCGAGCCGCTCATCTACGGCAGCACCACCCACGCCGACCTCGCCGAGATGTGCGTCGCCGAGGGCAAGGAGCTCGGCTTCGAGGTCGAGGTCCGCCAGACCAACCACGAGGGCGAGATGGTCGGGTGGCTGCACGAGGCCGCCGACGCGTCGATCCCGGTGGTGCTGAACGGTGCCGCCTGGACGCACTACTCGATCGCGTTGCGCGACGCGTGCTCCCAGCTGACCGCGCCGCTGGTCGAGGTGCACATCTCGAACATCCACCAGCGCGAGGAGTTCCGGCACCACAGCGTCATCTCAGCGGTCGCGAACGGCGTGATCGCGGGGCTGGGCGTGGAGGGCTACCTGCTGGCGCTGCGCTGGCTGGCGCTCAAGAAGTGACCCAGGCGAAGTGACCCTTCACCACGTCGAGCTGTGGGTGCCCGACCTCGCCCGTGCCGAAGCCACCTTCGGCTGGCTCTTCCCCGCCCTCGGCTGGACCGAGTTCCAGCGCTGGCCCGCCGGCGTCAGCTGGAAGCTCGGCGAGACCTACGTCGTCGTCGAGCAGTCCCCGGCGGTCACCGGACCACACGATCGAATGAAATCCGGCCTCAACCACCTCGCCCTGCACGCCGGCACCCGCGAGGCCGTCGACCGCCTCACGAGCGAAGCGCAGGACCACGGCTGGCGGCTCATGTTCGCCGACCGGCACCCGTTCGCGGGCGGCCAGGACCACTACGCGGCGTTCCTCGAGAACGAGGACGGTTTCGAGATCGAACTGGTGGCGAATCCAGCGGCGCGGTGATCGCTGATCTGCGACGATGCCGCGCGTGTCAAGACTGCTCATCGCCGCCCTCGCGGTGCTCCTGACCGGGTGCGCGATCCCGCAACCCCGCACCGCCACCAAGACCTCCGAGCCGACCCTGGCCGCAGGCGAAAGACTGTCTGATCAGGACCTCCAGGCGCGGTGGTGGACGTGGGCGCTCGCGAGCCCGGAGGAGCGCAACCCGGTCGCCGACGAGACCGGGAAGTTCTGCGCCGAGGACCAGCCGAAGGACGTGTGGTTCCTCGCCGGGACGTTCGGCGGCGCCGTGGATCGGACGTGCCGGGTGCCCGCCGGTCGTCCGCTCGCCGCGCCCGCGGTCAACCGGTACAGCGCGAACACGGCGCACTGCCGCGACTTCATGACCGGGGTGAAGGGAACGGTCACGCTGGACGGGCAGCCGGTGGAGCTGCGCAGGATCGACCCGGTCGAGATCACCTTCCAGGTCGCACGGGACAACGCGATCGGGGAGCGCGGGGGCAAGCAGGCGGCTCAGGCGTGCGGGCTGTGGGCGTGGATCCCGCCGCTCACGCCGGGCGAGCACGACCTGCTGATCGAGGGCGAAGCGGGCAGTTTCAGCACGTCAGCGCACTACAAGCTCACCATCACGGGTGGGGACTAGCGGAGTCCTTCGGCACGAGGAAGCCACCCAGGAGCATCCCCAGCCCGGCAGGAGCCAGCACGAGCAACGCGGTGAACGCCGCGCCGCCCGTCAGCGCCACCCACAGCGCCTCCTGCCCGGTCTGGTCGACCAGCACCGCGGACCCGACCACGCCCAGGGCACCCGCGAACGGGCCCGCGATCAGCGCGGCGATGAACCACTGCATGCCGCGCGACGGCAGGTCGCGCAGCGTGTCGACCGCGCCCCAGATGAGCGCGGCGGCGATCAGCAGGCCGATCGCGATCGGGCCGACCGACGTCGCCTCGGGGCTGCGCACGGCCACGGCGGCCACGCCGGTCTGCACGGCCCCGTGCAGGAGCCCCATCCACAACGCACGGACGAACCAAGGACGCATGCGCACAGCTTAGGACTGGCCGTACGCTGCGAGACATGTCGTCGTACGCCGCACGCCGAACCGCACTGCGCCAAGAGCTCCAGGCCACGAACCTGGACGCGTTGCTCGTCACGAACCTCCTGAACGTCCGGTACCTCACCGGATTCACCGGATCGAACGCCGCCGTGCTGATCGACGCGAACGGTGACGACACGTCGGTCTTCTGCACGGACGGCCGATATCTGACCCAGTCGGCCAAGCAGGTGCCGGACCTGGAGCGGCTCATCGACCGGCCGTGCGACCTCGCGCTCGCGGAGAAGGCCGAGGGCAGGCTCGGGTTCGAGAGCCACCACGTCACGGTCGACGGGCTCGAAGCCCTCACCGAGGCCGCGGGGAAGGCCGAGCTGCACCGGGCGGGTGGTCTGGTCGAGAAGCTGCGGCTGGTCAAGGACGAGGTCGAGATCGAGGCGCTGCGGATGGCGTGCGCGGCGGCGGACCGGGCGCTGGCGGCGTTGATCGGGCACGGCGGGCTGCGGGCAGGGACGACCGAACGCGAGGTCGCGCGCGAGCTGGAGAGCCGCATGCTCGACCACGGCGCGGAGGGGCCGTCGTTCTCCTCGATCGTGGCGTTCGGGGCGAACTCGGCCGTGCCGCACCACGCGCCGACGGACGCGGTCCTGCACGTGGGCGACTTCATCAAGCTCGACTTCGGCGCGCTGGTCGACGGCTACCACTCGGACATGACCCGCACGCTCGTCCTCGGCAAGCCCGCCGACTGGCAGCGCGACCTGTACGACCTGGTCGCGCGCTCGCAGGCCGCCGGACGCACGGCGCTGCGGCCGGGTGTGAGCGTGAGCGACGTCGACCGCGCGTCACGTGAGGTGATCGAGAAAGCCGGGCACGGCGACGACTTCCTGCACGGCCTCGGCCACGGGGTCGGGCTGGAGATCCACGAGGCTCCGGCGTTGTCGAAGGCGGGTGACGGTACACTTTCGGCCGGTATGGCGGTCACCGTCGAGCCCGGCGTGTACTTGTCGGGGCGGGGCGGGGTCCGCATCGAGGACACCCTCGTGGTGCGCGAAAGCGGGCCGGAGCTCCTCACCCTGACCACGAAGGAACTCGTGGTCGTCTGACACCCCGTCCAATCACAGGAGAAATTCCCCCGTGGCCACCACGAACGACCTGAAGAACGGCCTGGTGCTGAACCTCGACGGCCAGCTCTGGACCGTCACCGCGTTCCAGCACGTCAAGCCCGGCAAGGGTGGCGCTTTCGTGCGCACGACCCTCAAGCACGTGCTGACCGGGAAGGTCGTCGACAAGACCTTCAACGCGGGCACCAAGGTCGACACCGCCACCGTGGACAAGCGCGGCATGACCTTCCTCTACAAGGACGGCGCCGACTTCATCTTCATGGACGGCGACACCTACGACCAGATCCCGGTCCCCGGCGACACCGTTGGCGACGCCGCCAACTACATGCTGGAGAACCAGGAGGCCGTCGTCGCGATGCACGAGGGCGTGGCGCTGTTCGTCGAGCTCCCGACCTCGGTCGAGCTCGTGATCGAGCACACCGACCCCGGCCTGCAGGGCGACCGCTCCACCGGCGGCACCAAGCCCGCCCGCCTGGAGACCGGCGCCGAGATCCAGGTCCCGCTGTTCGTGACGACCGGCGAGAAGATCAAGGTCGACACCCGCGACGGCCGTTACCTCGGCCGCATCAGCGACAAGTAATGGGCGCACGCAGCAAGGCCCGCAAGCGCGCGGTCGACTTCCTCTACGAAGCCGACCTGCTGGGCACCGACCCGGTGACGCTGCTGGCCGAACGAGTCGGTTCGCCGGACGTTCCCCCGGTGAACGACTACACCGTCTCGCTGGTCGAGGGCGTCCACGCCAACCGCGCGCGGATCGACGACCTCATCTCGGAGCACGCCGAGGGCTGGACCCTGCAGCGCATGCCTGCGGTCGACCGCGCGGTCCTGCGCATCGGCCTGTACGAGCTGCTGTGGGCGGCCGACGTGCCGGACGCGGTGGCCATCGACGAGGCCGTGGAGCTCGCCAAGGGCCTGTCCACGGACGACTCGCCGCGGTTCGTGAACGGCGTGCTCGGCCGGATCGCGGTGATCGCGGACCAGCTGCGCGCCGTCCTCTGAGCTCGATGAAGGGCTCCTTGATCCACGTGAGGTGGATGAAGGAGCCCTTCATCGATTTTCGGAGACCTGAGCAAGTGCGGCCAGGCTCGGTGGACGTCATGCCGCCTCGGCCTCAGGCTGGTGCACATGACCAAGGTGACCTGCGACCTCTCGATCTCCCTCGACGGCTTCGCGGCCGGGCACAACCAGGCGGAGGACCGCCCGTTCGGCGACGACGGCGGCGACGGCTGGGGCAGCAGGCTGCACGCGTGGTTCGACGACCCCGCTGAACGGCAGTGGCAGCTGGACCGGCTCGCCGAGACCAAGGCGTTCATCATGGGCCGCAACATGTTCGGCCCCGTCCGCGGCGAGTGGGACCGCCCGTGGAACGGCTGGTGGGGCGACAACCCGCCGTACCACGCGCCGGTTTTCGTGCTCACCCACCACGCCCGCGACCCGCAGCCGATGGAGGGTGGCACCACGTTCCACTTCGTCACCGGCGGCGTCGAGGCCGCGTTCGAGCTCGCCCGTGAAGCCGCCGGTGACGGCAACATCTCCGTCCACGGCGGCGCGACCACCGTCAACCAGTACCTCGCCGCGGGCCTGATCGACGAGCTGCGGCTGCGGATCGTGCCGGTGACGCTCGGCGCCGGCACGCGGTTGTTCGACGGCGTGCCCGGCCTGAACCTGGAACAGGTCGAGTCGAGGGCGGGCAACGGGTTCACCCACGTCACCTACCGTGTGACCTAGCCCAGCCGCGGCGCTCACCTTCGTCGATCAGGTGCCGCGCCGCGTCCCACAACGTCGCCGAAGCCTCACCGATGACCGCCTTGCGCGACCGCACACCGTCCGCCGTCACGCCGGGCGTGCGCCAGGTCCCGCCCTCGGCCATCCAGTTGAGCAGCAACGGTTGCAGCCGGTCCATCGCCTTCGCGAACCGGGCTTCCGGGGTCGCACGAGCCTCGAACTCGTCCCACAACGCCCTCAACTCGCGGCCCGAGTCCTCCGGCAGGAGACCGAACAGCCGGTCCGCGGCGGCCTCCTCGCGTTCGCGCTGGTCCTTGCCCGCCTCGGTGTCGTAGATCGGGGTGTCGCCCGCGTAGATCTCGACGAGGTCGTGCACGACCACGAGCTTGATGGTGTGGCCGACGTCGATCGGTTCGTCGGCGTGCTCGGCGAGCACCAGGACCATGAGCGCGAGGTGCCAGGAGTGCTCCGCGTCGTTCTCGCGCCGGTCCGCCGCGGCGAGCGGGGACGCGCGCAGCACGGTTTTCAGCTTGTCGACCTCGATCAGGAACGTGAAGTGGCGGAGCAGCCGGGAGTCCAGACCGGACGGCAGCGGCGTTCGGTCGGCGAGGAGGCCCGCGTCGAAGTTGGTCACGTTGCCAGGAGCCTACCGATTACCCTCGCGAACGAGAGGTCGTGACCACAGGGGGAGTCTTGATCGCGCAGTTCGAGCAGGAGCGCACGCGTTTGCGCGCTGTCGCCCACCGGATGCTCGGGTCGTTCACGGAGGCGGACGACGCGTTGCAGGAGGCGTGGATCCGGGTGGAGCGGGCGGACACCAGCGAGGTGGAGAACCCCGCCGCCTGGCTGACGACCGTGGTGGGCCGGGTGTGCCTGAACATGTTGCGCGACAGGCGTGAGCACGCGTTCGAGATGCCGGACCCGGTGATCGACGTCAGGGAGGAACCCGAGCACCAGGCCGTGGCCGGCGACGAGGTCGGGCTCGCGATGCTGATCGTGCTGGACACGTTGAAGCCCGATGAGCGCCTTGCGTTCGTGTTGCACGACATGTTCGCCGTGCCGTTCGACGACATCGCGCCGTTGATCGACAAGACGCCCGCCACGACCCGTCAGCTCGCGTCCCGTGCGCGCAAACGCGTGCAGGAACGGCCGCGGACGAGCGACGACCTGCCGAAGCAGCGGGAAGCGGTGAACGCGTTCCTGAAGGCGTCACGCGAGGGCGACCTGGAAGGGCTGGTGTCGGTGCTGCACCCCGAGGTCGTGCTGCGCGCCGGTGCCCTGGAAGTCATCGGCGGGCGTGCGGTGGCGGGACGCGCCAGCACGTTCCGCAGGTTCGCGACGATGGCGGAGGTCCGGTTCGCGCTCATCGGTGGCGAGGCCGGTTTCGTGTCGTGGGTGGACGGCGTGCTGTTCTCGGCGATGGCGTTCACCGTCCAGGATGGACAGATCGCCGCGATCCACGTCATCCAGGACGAGAAGCAGCTCGCCCGGCTCGTTTCGTGAGCAAGGCCACGTCCCGCGACGGCCGCGGCCGGGCAGGAGACCGAACGCGACCGGCGAGCACGCGGAGCGTCACGACCTGACCGAGTTGCTGCGCGGTTCGGCAGCCGCGGACGCCACCCGACCGGCAACGCCGGGTCCCCTGAATGCAGCAGTGGCCCCCTCGACGTCCTCAGGGCGACTAACAGGACGTGAGGGAGCCACTGCTCCGAACGGGAAGGCTCAGTCTTCCTTGGCGGGACGGGCCTCGGGGGGCAGCACACCCCAGTCGATGAGCTGCTCGGTGAGCTCGCCCGGCGTCATGTCGTAGATGATCGCGAGCGAGCGCAGGTCCTCGGTGCGGATGGAGAGGACCTTGCCGTTGTAGTCACCGCGCTGCGACTGGATGGTCGCGGCGTAGCGGGCCAGCGGGCCGACCTTCTCGACCGGCAGCTGCTGGAGTCGTTCGAGGTTGATCACGATCTTGGTGGCCGGCTCGGCGCCCGACGGCACGCGGCCCTCGGGGAGGAGCTCGGCGACGGGAACCCCGTAGAAGTCGGCCAGCTCGGCCAGCTTCTGCACGGTCACCGCGCGGTCACCGCGCTCGTACGAGCCGACGACCACGGCCTTCCAGCGACCGCCGGACTTCTGCTCGACGCCGTGCAGGGACAGACCCTGCTGCTGGCGGATAGCGCGGAGCTTGGCCCCCAGCGCCTTGGCGTAGTCGCCCATGTGGCGGTTCTCCGTTCATTCGCCCCGTCAGCAGTACGGCGGTGCTGCGGGGAGGCTTAGATCGATACGCAGAGTAATGATTACTCGCCGTGGTCGGCAGGTCAAGCTGATCTCAGGGAGAGACGCTCGCCACGCACGGGACACCACTCGGACGGCTGACCGTCCACAGGTGATACGGTGCAGGTCAGCCCGGCTGCAACCGGGTGTCCGACGTCCTTTAAGGACCCGTCCAGTGAGGCGGGGAAGGAGGTCCAGCCGTGGCGTCACGTCAACGTGGCGCGACGGATCCGGCCGGGGATCGCGAGATCCTGTCGGCCGGTGACGTCGCGCGCACTGTCGCCCGAATGGCCCATCAGATCATCGAGAAGACCGCTCTCGATGCACCCAGCGCACCCGATGTCGTCTTGATGGGTATTCCCAGCCGGGGAGCCCCCCTCGCACGGCGTCTCGCCGCTAAGATCGCCGAATTTTCCGGCCGCACGGTGCACGAGGGCACGCTCGACATCACGCTCTACCGCGACGACCTGCGCAGAGGCCCGACGAGGCCGCTGGAGGCGACGAAGCTGCCCGAGGGCGGCATCGACGACAAGCTGGTCGTGCTCGTGGACGACGTCCTGTTCTCCGGTCGCACCATCCGCGCCGCGCTCGACGCGCTGCGCGACCACGGCCGTCCCCGCGCGGTGCAGCTCGCCGTGCTGGTCGACCGTGGGCACCGGGAGCTGCCGATCCGCGCGGACTACGTCGGCAAGAACCTGCCCACGTCCAAGACCGAGGACGTCGTGGTGATGCTCGAGGAGTTCGACGGCCGCGACGGAGTGGTGCTGAAGTGAAGCACCTGCTCTCCACCGACGGCCTCGACCGCGACCAGGCGCTCGCGATCCTCGACACCGCGGACCGGCTGAAGCAGGCGCTGCTCGGCCGCGAGGTCCGCAAGCTGCCGACGCTGCGCGGCCGAACCGTGATCACGATGTTCTACGAGAACAGCACGCGGACGCGCGTGTCGTTCGAGATCGCCGGCAAGTGGATGTCCGCGGACGTGATCAACGTCAGCAGCTCCGGTTCCAGCGTCAGCAAGGGCGAGTCGCTGCGGGACACCGCGCTCACGTTGCAGGCCGCCGGTGCGGACTGCGTGATCGTGCGGCACCCGGCGTCCGGCGCGGCCCACCGCCTCGCGGGCTGGCTCAAGCACACCAGCACGTCCGTGGTGAACGCGGGCGACGGCATGCACGAGCACCCGACGCAGGCGCTGCTCGACGCCGCCACGTTGCGCGACCGCCTCGGCAGCCTCGACGGCCGCCGCGTCGCGATCGTCGGCGACGTCCTGCACAGCCGCGTGGCGCGGTCGAACGTGCACCTGCTCACGACGCTCGGCGCCGAGGTCACTCTCGTCGCGCCGCCGACCCTGCTGCCGGTCGGCGTCGAGAAGTGGCCGGTCGCGGTCTCGCACGAGATCGACGCCGAGCTCGCGTCGCAGGACGCCGTCATGATGCTGCGCGTGCAGGCCGAGCGGATGACCGGCGGGTTCTTCCCGAGCTCGCGCGAGTACTCGATCGCCTACGGCCTCAACGAGCGGCGCCTGAAGCTGCTGCCCGAGCACGCCGTCGTGCTGCACCCCGGCCCGATGCTGCGCGGCATGGAGATCGCCTCCGTCGTCGCCGACAGCCCGCAGGCCGCCATCACCGAGCAGGTCCGCAACGGTGTCCACGTGCGCATGGCCGTGCTGTACCACTTGCTCGCCCACGAGGAGGAGAACGCGTGAAACCCTTGCTGCTCAAGGGAGTTAGGCCCTACGGCGAGGGGGAACCGATCGACCTGCTGATCCGCGACGGCGTGATCGCAGAAGGTGCGGATGACGACGCCGAGATCATCGAAGGCAACGGCGCGGTTCTGCTGCCGGGTTTCGTGGACCTGCACACCCACCTGCGTGAGCCGGGTCGCGAGGACACCGAGACCATCGAAACGGGTTCGCGTGCGGCCGCCCTCGGTGGCTACACCGCCGTTTTCGCGATGGCGAACACCGACCCCGTCGCCGACAACGCCGTGATCGTCGAGCACGTCGCCCGCCGCGGCAGGGAGGTCGGCCTGGTCGACGTCCACCCGGTCGGCGCCGTCACCGTCGGACTCAAGGGCGAGAAGCTCGCCGAGCTCGGCACGATGGCCAAGTCCAAGGCCAACGTGCGGGTGTTCTCCGACGACGGCCACTGCGTGCACGACCCGTTGATCATGCGGCGCGCCCTGGAGTACTCGAAGGCGCTGGGTGCCGTCATCGCGCAGCACGCCGAGGAGCCGAAGCTCACCGTCGGCGCGCAGGCGCACGAGGGCGAGAACGCCTCCCGCCTGGGCCTGCAGGGCTGGCCCGCGGCGGCCGAGGAGTCGATCGTCGCCCGCGACTGCATCCTCGCGAAGCAGGTCGACGCGAAGCTGCACGTCTGCCACGTCAGCACCACCGGCACGGCGGACGTCCTGAAGTGGGCCAAGGCGCGCGGCACCAAGGTCAGCGCCGAGGTCACCCCGCACCACCTGATCCTGACCGACGACCGGCTCTCCACCTACGACCCGGTCAACAAGGTCAACCCGCCGCTGCGCACGCAGGACGACGTCGACGCGCTGCGCCGGGCGCTCGCGGACGGCACCATCGACTGCGTCGCCACGGACCACGCCCCGCACGCCGTGCAGGACAAGGACTGCGAGTGGTCGGCCGCCCGGCCGGGCATGCTCGGGCTGCAGACCGCGCTCGGCATCGTCGTCGAGACGATGGTGAAGACCGGCCTGCTGGACTGGCGCGGTGTCGCGCGGGTCATGAGCGAGAAGCCCGCCGAGATCGCCGGCCTGACCGACCAGGGCCGCCCGATCGCGGTCGGCGAGCCCGCGAACCTCGTGCTGGTCGACCCGGACGCGACGTGGACCGTGACCGGCGCGGAGCTCGCGAGCATCGCGGGCAACACCCCGTTCGAGGGCATGGAGCTGACCGGCGCGGTGACGGCGACCGTCCTGCGCGGGCGCGTGACCGCACTGGCGGGAAGGATTGCCGAATGACCCGCGTGCTGCTCGTCCTGGTGGTGTTCCTGTTCTTCGCACTGTGCGTGTACGGGATGTGGCACGGCTGGAAGCGGCGTCAGGCCAAGCAGGCCAGCCTGCCCGCGTTCCCGGCGACGCCGTCGACGCTCGGTGCGGCGACTCTGGAGACCACGGGCGTCTACATCGGAACGACGAACGCGGGCAACTGGCAGGACCGCGTCCAGGTCGGCGACATCGGCCACCGCGCGGAGGCGACGCTGAGCCTCGTGCCGGAGGGCGTCGCGATCGAACGCGTCGGCGCCACACCGATCTTCATCCCGGCCGAGTCCATCCGGGACGCCCGGACCGACCGCGGCCTCGCCGGGAAGGTCATGTTCAGCGAAGAGGGTTTGCTGGTGGTCCAGTGGGAGAACCAGGGCCACCTGTTCGACACGGGTTTCCGTGGCGATGACAAAGACGTTTACGACGAATGGGTTGCGGCTCTCAGCCAGAAGGCCATTGAACACGGAGGCAAGGCGTGACGAACGCGGCATTGGTGCTGGAAGACGGTCGTGTCTTCCGCGGTGAGGCGTACGGAGCGACCGGCGTCTCGCTCGGCGAGGTCGTGTTCTCCACGGCCATGACCGGGTACCAGGAAACCCTGACCGACCCCTCCTACCACCGCCAGATCGTGGTGCAGACCGCGCCGCAGATCGGCAACACGGGCTGGAACGACGAGGACGACGAGTCGTCGAAGATCTGGGTCGCCGGCTACGTCGTCCGCGACCCCGCGCGCACGCCGTCGAACTGGCGGTCCAAGCGAGGCCTCGACGAGGAGCTGGCGAACCAGGGCGTCGTCGGCATCTCCGGCCTCGACACCCGCACGCTGACCCGTCACATCCGCGAGCAGGGCGCGATGCGGGCCGGGGTGTTCTCCGGTTCCGAGCTCACCGACGACGCGTCGATGGTCGAGCAGGTCAAGGCCTCGGCGCAGATGCTCGGCGCGAACCTCGCGGTCGACGTCACGACGGACAAGCCGTACGTGGTCGAGGCCATCGGCGAGAAGAAGTTCACCGTCGCCGCGCTCGACCTGGGCATCAAGTCGAACACCCCGCGGATGATGGCGGCACGCGGCATCGAGGTGCACGTGCTGCCGCTGACCAGCACGTTCGAGGACATCCTCAAGGTCAGCCCGGACGGGTTGTTCCTGTCCAACGGCCCGGGCGACCCGGCCACGCAGGACCACGCGATCGCGTTGACCAAGGAGGCGCTGGGCCGCAAGCTGCCGCTGTTCGGCATCTGCTTCGGCAACCAGATCCTGGGCCGCGCGGTCGGCCGCGGGACGTACAAGATGCGCTACGGCCACCGCGGCATCAACATCCCGGTGATCGACGTGGCCACCGGCAAGGTCGCCATCACCTCGCAGAACCACGGGTTCGCGCTGGAGGGCACGCCGGGGGAGGAGTTCTCCTCCGAGTTCGGCCGCGCCGTGCTGTCGCACTACTGCCCGAACGACGGCACCGTCGAGGGCGTCCGGCTGCTCGACGCGCCGGCGTTCTCCGTGCAGTACCACCCCGAGGCGGCTGCCGGTCCGCACGACGCGGCGCCCCTGTTCGACGAGTTCGTGACGCTGATGAATGAGGCCCGCTGATGCCCAAGCGTGAAGATCTGAAGCACATCCTGGTCATCGGCTCTGGCCCGATCGTCATCGGTCAGGCCTGCGAGTTCGACTACTCCGGCACGCAGGCGTGCCGCGTGCTGCGCGAGGAGGGCATCAGGGTCAGCCTGGTGAACTCCAACCCGGCGACGATCATGACCGACCCCGAGTTCGCCGACGCCACCTACATCGAGCCGATCACGGCCGAGTTCGTGGAGAAGGTCATCGCGCAGGAACGCCCGGACGCGGTGCTCGCGACCCTGGGCGGCCAGACCGCGCTGAACACCGCCATCGCGCTGCACGAGCGCGGCGTGCTGGAGAAGTACAACGTCGAGCTCATCGGTGCCAACGTCGACGCGATCCAGCGCGGCGAGGACCGGCAGATGTTCAAGGACATCGTGCGCAAGATCGGCGCCGAGGTCCCGCGTTCGGCCGTCTGCAACACGATGGACGAGGTCCGCAAGACCGTCGCCGAGCTGGGTCTGCCGGTCGTCATCCGGCCGTCGTTCACCATGGGCGGCCTGGGTTCCGGCATGGCGTACACGGAGGAGGAGCTGGAGCGCCTCGCGGCCATCGGGCTCGAGGAGTCTCCGGTCACCGAGGTGCTCATCGAGGAGAGCGTGCTCGGGTGGAAGGAGTACGAGCTCGAGCTGATGCGCGACCGCAACGACAACGTGGTCGTCATCTGCTCGATCGAGAACATCGACCCGATGGGCGTGCACACCGGTGACTCGGTGACGGTCGCGCCCGCGATGACGCTGACCGACCGCGAGTACCAGCACATGCGCGACGTCGGCATCCAGGTCATCCGTGAGGTCGGCGTCGACACCGGTGGCTGCAACATCCAGTTCGCGATCCACCCGGACAACGGGCGCATGGTCGTCATCGAGATGAACCCGCGCGTGTCGCGGTCGTCCGCGCTGGCGTCCAAGGCGACCGGCTTCCCGATCGCCAAGATCGCCGCGAAGCTCGCCATCGGCTACACGCTCGACGAGATCACCAACGACATCACGGGGGAGACCCCGGCGTCGTTCGAGCCGACGCTCGACTACGTGGTCGTGAAGGCGCCGCGGTTCGCGTTCGAGAAGTTCCCCGGCGCGGACCCGACGTTGACGACCACGATGAAGTCGGTCGGCGAGGCCATGTCGATCGGCCGGAACTTCGTGGAGGCGCTGGGCAAGGCGCTGCGTTCGCTGGAAACGAAATCGGTCGGTTTCTGGACTCAGGCCGACCCCGAGGGCGCTACGCTCGAGTCGACTCTGAAGCAGTTGGAGCGCGGTCACGACGGCCGCCTCTACACGGTCGAGCGTGCTCTTCGACTCGGCGCGTCCATCGAGGACGTGTACAACGCGTCGAAGATCGACCCGTGGTTCATCGAGCAGATCGCCTGGCTCGGCACGTTGCGCACGGAGCTGCTGGAGGCTCCCGTGCTGGACGAGCCGTTGCTGCGCAAGGCGAAGCGCGCTGGTCTGTCGGACCGGCAGATCTCCGTGCTGCGGCCGGAGCTCGCCGGTGAGGACGGCGTGCGCGCGCTGCGGCACCGCCTGGGCGTGCGGCCGGTCTACAAGACGGTCGACACGTGCGCGGCGGAGTTCAAGTCCGAGACGCCGTACCACTACTCCGCGTACGAGCTCGACCCCCAGGCCGAGTCGGAGGTGGCGGAGCAGCGGGAGAAGCCGAAGGTGCTGATCCTGGGCTCCGGGCCGAACCGCATCGGGCAGGGCATCGAGTTCGACTACTCGTGCGTGCACGCGGCGATGGCGTTGCGGGAGGCCGGGTACGAGACCGTCATGGTCAACTGCAACCCGGAGACGGTGTCGACGGACTACGACACGTCGGACCGCCTGTACTTCGAGCCGCTGACGTTCGAGGACGTGCTGGAGGTCGTGCACTCCGAGCAGCGCTCCGGTGAGGTCGCGGGTGTGATCGTCCAGCTCGGCGGCCAGACTCCGCTGGGCCTGGCGCAGCGCCTGGCCGACGCCGGTGTGCCGGTCGTGGGCACGACGCCCGAGGCGATCCACCTCGCCGAGGACCGCGGCCAGTTCGGCAAGGTGCTGACCGAGGCCGGGCTCCCCGCGCCGAAGTTCGGCACGGCCACGTCGTTCGACGAGGCGAAGGAGATCGCGGACGAGATCGGCTACCCGGTCCTCGTGCGCCCCTCCTACGTGCTCGGCGGCCGCGGCATGGAGATCGTGTACGACGAGGAGTCGCTGTCGGGCTACATCGCCCGCGCGACCGAGGTGACGCCCGAGCACCCGGTGCTGGTCGACCGGTTCCTCGACGACGCCATCGAGATCGACGTCGACGCGCTGTGCGACGGCGACGAGGTGTTCATCGGTGGTGTCATGGAGCACATCGAGGAAGCCGGCGTGCACTCCGGCGACTCGTCCTGCGCGCTGCCGCCGATCACGCTGGGCGCCTCGGACATCGAGAACGTCCGCCGCTCCACCGAGGCAATCGCCCGCGGCATCGGCGTGAAGGGCCTCCTGAACGTCCAGTACGCGTTGAAGGACGACGTGCTGTACGTCCTGGAGGCAAACCCGCGTGCGTCGCGCACGGTGCCGTTCGTGTCCAAGGCGACGGCCGTGTCGATGGCCAAGGCGGCGTCGCGGGTCATGCTCGGCGCCACGATCGCGGAGCTGCGGGTCGAGGGCATCCTGCCGGCCACCGGTGACGGTGCCCGGCTGCCCGAGCACGCGCCGGTCGCGGTCAAGGAAGCGGTCATGCAGTTCCACCGCTTCCGCACGCCCGAGGGCCACGGCGTCGACTCGCTGCTGGGCCCGGAGATGAAGTCCACCGGCGAGGTCATGGGCATCGACTCGTCGTTCGGCAAGGCGTTCGCGAAGTCGCAGACGGCCTCCTACGGTTCGCTGCCGACGGCGGGCAAGGTGTTCGTGTCGTTCGCGAACCGCGACAAGCGCGCGATGATCTTCCCGGTCAAGCGCCTCGCGGACCTGGGCTTCGAGATCCTCGCGACCTCCGGCACCGCGGAGGTGTTGAAGCGCAACGGGATCACGTGCACCGAGGTGCGCAAGCACTTCGAGGGCGAGGGCAACGTCGTCGACATGATCCTGGCCGGCGAGATCGACATGATCTTCAACACGCCCTACGGCAACAGCGGCCCGCGCGTGGACGGCTACGAGATCCGCACCGCCGCCGTGGCGAAGGACATCCCGTGCGTCACCACGATCCAGGGCGCTGCCGCGGCCGTGCACGGCATCGAGGCGCTCATCCGCGGTGACATCGGCGTGCAGCCGTTGCAGGCGCTCCAGGCCGCTCTGAGGGGAGACGCGTGACGTTCGGGGAGAAGCTCACGAAGGTCGTGACGCCGCACGGGTCTCCGTGCGGCGGGCTCGGCCAGGTCCAGGCGCTCCGGCCGGCTCCGGGGGAGGGCGCGTGACGTTCGGGGAGAAGCTCGCGAAGGCCGTCGACGCGTACGGCCCCCTCTGCGTCGGGATCGACCCGCACCCGAGCCTGCTGGACGCCTGGGGCCTCTCCAGGACCGTGGAGGGCCTCGAACGGTTCGCCCTGACGGCCGTGGAGGCGTTCGGCGGCAAGGTGGCGATGGTGAAGCCGCAGGCGGCGTTCTTCGAGGCCTACGGGTCGCGTGGCGTCGCCGTGCTGGAACGGGTGATCGCGGAGCTGCGCGGCTCGGGGACGCTCGTGCTGGTCGACGCCAAGCGCGGCGACATCGGCTCGACCATGGCCGCCTACGCCGAGGCGTACCTGGGCGACGGTTCGCCGCTGGCCGGTGACGCGGTGACGCTGTCGCCGTTCCTCGGCTTCGGATCGCTCCAGCCCGCGCTCGACACGGCACGGGCGACCGGCCGCGGGGTGTTCGTGCTGGCGCTGACGTCGAACCCGGAGGGTGCCGAAGTTCAGCGCACGGTTGCTCCGGACGGGCGAACCGTGGCGCAGACGATCATCGATTTCGCCACCGCTCGGAATTCCGGCATTTCCCCGTGCGGCGATGTTGGTCTCGTCGTGGGTGCCACGATCGGGGAAACGGATGTGGACCTCGCGGGGTTCAACGGGCCGATCCTGGCCCCGGGTTTCGGTGCTCAGGGCGGCTCGGTGGCGGATCTAAAACGGCTCTTCGGGCCCGACATGCGCAACGTCTTTCCGACTTCTTCACGAGATGTTCTCAGGCATGGGCCGGACGTATCGTCGCTGGTCAGCGCCGTGCGAAGGGTTCAGGAGAGCCTCTGAGGTGGTGCGCGCCGCAACTTTTGGGGTGTGGCGCGCTCACCAGGGCAAACATGTGTTGGTAGGGTCCACGCCACCGGCTGCCCCGCTGGTCACCGGCCTCATAGCACACGTAACGTGGGCGACGAGTTCCCGGAGGGCAGTGATCAGGCCGCCGGAGGGTGTTGGTACTACTACCACCCGCCGCATCACTCATGACCGCTGAAGATTTACCTGACTGGGTCACGTTGTCCCCAGGCAATTGCGGTCGGTACGGTCGCGGCACCGATCCGAAAAGAATCCACACCACGGAGGAAATCGTGGCTCTTCCCCAGCTTACCGAGGAGCAGCGAGCCGCAGCGCTGGAGAAGGCTGCTGCCGCTCGTCGCGCTCGGGCTGAGCTCAAGGAGCGCCTCAAGCGCGGCGGCACGACCCTGACGGACGTGCTCAAGGCCGCCGAGAGCGACGAGGTCCTGGGCAAGATGAAGGTGTCCGCGCTGCTCGAGGCCCTCCCGGGCGTCGGCAAGGTTCGCGCGCAGCAGATCATGGAGCGCCTCGAGATCGCTCCCAGCCGTCGCCTGCGCGGTCTCGGTGACCGCCAGCGCAAGGCCCTGCTCTCCGAGTTCAGCGGAGAGTGATTGGCACCGAGGCGGGAACGGGTTCTGCCCGTTCCCGCCTCACCGTCTTGTCCGGGCCGTCAGGGGTTGGGAAATCCAGCGTTCTGGCGGAGCTGCGCAGGCAGCAGCCCGATGTCTACTTTTCCGTCTCGGCGACCACCAGGAAGCCGAGGCCGGGCGAGGTCGACGGAGTGCACTACCACTTCGTGGACCGCGAGAAGTTCCAGCAGATGGTGGACGCCGGCGAGTTCCTCGAACACGCCGAGTTCGCCGGGAACTGCTACGGAACTCCTCGCCGGCCCGTCGAAGAAGCTCTGGCTGCGGGCCGTCCCGCGCTCCTGGAGATCGAACTGCAGGGCGCGCGGCAGGTCCGCGTGGCCATGCCCGAGGCCCAGCTGGTCATGCTGATGCCCCCGTCCTGGGAGCACCTGGTCGACCGGTTGACGGGCCGGGGCACCGAACATCCGGACGTCGTCGAACGCCGGCTGGCCATCGCCCGTGAGGAGATGGCGGCCGAAAAGGAGTTCGACGAGGTCGTCGTGAACGCCGACGTGCAGTCGGCCGCCGCCGACTTGCTATCCTTGATGGTCGGACCACGAATTTCAGGAGATTGACGAGTGATCACCCACACCGAGCTCGGTCACCTGACCGGTTCCCCGGAGGGCATCACCAACCCGCCGATCGACGACCTGCTGGAGCAGGTGAGCTCGAAGTACGCGTTGGTGATCTACGCAGCGAAGCGTGCCCGCCAGATCAACGACTACTACGCGCAGCTCGGCGAGGGCCTGCTCGAGTACGTCGGCCCGCTCGTCGAGCCGGGCCCGCGCGAGAAGCCGCTCTCCATCGCTCTCCGGGAGATCCACGCTGGTCTCCTTGAGCACACCGAGGGCGAGTGACCGCGTCATCTGACGCTGATGCCCCCATCAAGCCCAGGATCATCCTCGGGGTTGGCGGGGGCATCGCCGCGTACAAGGCCTGTGAGGTCCTGCGGCGGCTCACCGAGTCCGGCCACTCCGTGCGGGTCGTCCCGACCGAGGGCGCGCTCAAGTTCGTGGGAGCCGCCACGTTCGAGGCGCTGTCCGGCGAGGTCGTGTCCGCCGACCCGTTCGACGACGTGCACGAGGTGCCGCACGTCAAGCTCGGGCAGAACGCCGACCTCGTCGTGGTCGCCCCGGCGACCGCGAACCTCATCGCGAAGGCCGCGCACGGCCTCGCCGACGACCTGCTGACGAACACCCTGCTGACCGCGCGCTGCCCGGTCCTGCTGGTGCCCGCGATGCACACCGAGATGTGGGAGCACCCGGCCACCCAGCACAACGTGCAGCTGCTGCGCAGCCGCGGTGTGATCGTCGCTGAACCCGCGAGCGGCCGGCTGACCGGCAAGGACACCGGCAAGGGCCGTCTGCCGGACCCTGCCGAGATCGTCGAGCTCGCCCGGCTGCTGCTGGTGCGCGGTGACGCTCTCGAGAGGACCCTCGAAGGCGTGCACGTCGCGATCTCCGCGGGTGGCACGCGTGAACCGCTCGACCCGGTGCGGTTCATCGGCAACCGCTCGTCCGGCAAGCAGGGCTACGCGCTCGCACGGGTCGCCGCCCAGCGCGGCGCGCGGGTGACGCTCGTCGCCGGCAACACGGCGGACCTCGCCACTCCCTCCGGGGTCGACCTGGTCCGCGTCGGCTCGGCCGTGGAGCTGCGCGACGCGATGCACAAGGTCGCCGCGGACGCGGACGTGGTCGTCATGGCCGCGGCGGTGGCCGACTTCCGGCCCGTCTCGCTGACCGGACACAAAATCAAGAAGACCGACTCGGATCCCGACCCGATCGTCTTGACCAAGAACCCCGACATTCTCGTGGAGCTCGTTTCCTCGCGTCGGCAGGGCCAGGTGATCGTAGGATTCGCCGCGGAGACCGGCGACGAGACGACGTCGGTGCTCGACTACGGCCGCGCCAAGCTCCGGCGCAAGGGCTGCGACCTCCTGGTGGTGAACGCGGTCGGCGACGGCAAGGCGTTCGAGCAGGAGGACAACGCCGGCTGGCTGCTGTCGAGAGAAGGCGCCGAGGCTTCTATACCCCACGGGCCGAAAACGCAAGTGGCGTCCGTGGTGTGGGACGCGGTTACCGCTCGGTTGACTACGAGTCAGTAGACTTTTCCTCAGACCAGTCCGTGAAGAAGGAGTGTCCGTGAGCCAGCACAGCAGCAGGCTGTTCACCAGTGAGTCGGTGACCGAGGGACACCCCGACAAGATCTGCGACGCGATCAGTGACTCCATCCTGGACGCGTTGCTGGCCAAGGACCCGCGCTCCCGCGTTGCGGTGGAGACGATGGTGACGACCGGCCAGGTCCACGTCGCGGGTGAGGTGACCACCGAGGCTTACGCGGACATCCCCACGATCGTCCGCGAGAAGATCCTCGAGATCGGCTACGACTCGTCCGCGAAGGGCTTCGACGGCCACTCGTGCGGCGTGAACGTGGCGATCGGCGCGCAGTCCCCGGACATCGCGCAGGGTGTCGACACGGCGTTCGAGAACCGCGTCGAGGGTGCGGCGGACGAGATCGACAAGCAGGGCGCGGGCGACCAGGGCCTGATGTTCGGCTACGCGTGCACTGACACGCCCGAGCTCATGCCTCTGCCGATCGCGCTGGCGCACCGCCTGTCGCGCCGGCTGACCGCGGTCCGCAAGGACGGCACGGTTCCGTACCTGCGTCCGGACGGCAAGACGCAGGTCACCATCGAGTACGCGGGTGACCAGCCGGTACGGCTCGACACCGTCGTCATCTCCACGCAGCACGCCGACGGCATCGACCTCGAGAAGCTGCTCGGCGTCGACCTCCGCACGCACGTCGTCGCCCCCGAGATCGACGAGCTGGGCCTCGACACCACGAACGTGCGCCTGCTGACGAACCCGACCGGCCGCTTCGTCATCGGTGGCCCGATGGGTGACGCCGGTCTGACCGGCCGCAAGATCATCGTCGACACCTACGGCGGCATGGCCCGTCACGGTGGTGGCGCGTTCTCCGGCAAGGACCCGTCGAAGGTCGACCGCTCGGCCGCGTACGCGATGCGCTGGGTCGCCAAGAACACCGTCGCGGCTGGCCTCGCCACCCGCGTCGAGGTCCAGGTCGCCTACGCGATCGGCAAGGCCGCGCCGGTCGGTCTGTTCGTCGAGACCTTCGGCACCGAGACCGTCGACCCGCAGAAGATCCAGCAGGCCATCACCGAGGTGTTCGACCTCCGGCCCGCCGCGATCATCCGCGACCTCGACCTGCTGCGCCCGATCTACGCGCCGACCGCCGCGTACGGCCACTTCGGCCGCACGGACGTCGACCTGCCCTGGGAGTCGACGGACCGCGCGGAGGCCCTGCGCAACGCCGCCGGCGCCTGATTTCACGGTTCGGACGGCCCGTTTCCCCTCGGGGAGGCGGGCCGTTTCGCGTATTTCGGGGCCTCTGACGGTCTCCGTCCTGCGTGGGGGAGGACACGACGGGTCTGCGCGCGGTGCCGCGTCCGCTGGACGTCGAGCTGCCTCGGCTGCGCCTGGTCGACCGTCTTCGCGCGCGCTGGTGCCGCCCGGTCACGCTGGTCGTCGCGGGCGCCGGTTTCGGCAAGACGACGGCGCTCGCCCAGGCGGTCCGCGCGAACCTCCTCGAACCACGCGGCGTCGACGTGTGGGTGACGTGTGGTCCCGGCCACGAGGACGCCTCCCGGCTGGCGCAGGCGATCCTCGACGCGCTGGACAGCCCGAGTCCCGACCCCGGAGCACCGGAAGTCCTCGCGGCCCTGCGCCGACGCGCGCCGCTCGACGTGTGCCTCCTGCTCGACGACGTGCACGAGATCCCCGCCGGTTCACCCGGCGCGGCCTTGCTCGGAGCCGTTGCCCGCGGCCTGCCGGACACCGCGCACCTGGTGTTGTCGGGGCGGTGCGCGCCGGGTTTTCCGCTGGCTCGCAGGGAAGCGGCGGGGGAGGTGGCCGCGATCGGGACCGCGGACCTGGCGTTCAGCGGTGCCGAGACCGCCGCGCTCGCCCGCAGGTTCGGGCGCGAGCTGCCAGAGGACCTGAACGGCTGGCCCGCGCTCGTCCGGCTGTCGCTGACGGCAGGGCCTGCGGCATCGTGGCGCTACGCCGCGGAAGAGGTGCTGAGCAGGCTCACCGAACCCGTGCGCGACGCGTTGACCGCCTTGGTGGCGCTCGGGTGCGCGACCGGTGACGAGATCAGCACGGTCGCCGGGACACCTGTGGAGCAACTGGAAGTTCCGCTGGTCGACCGGCTGGACGACGGCCGGTACCGGGCGCACGACCTGTGGGCGAATCTGCTGCCGACCGATCACCTGCGGGACAGGGCCGTCGAAGTGTTGTACGCGCGGGGAGACCTGGCCGCGGCAGGGCGGGTGGCGTGCCGGGCACGTGACTGGGAACTGCTGGCGCGCCTGGCGGTCGAGCTGGTGCGCACCACGTTGTCGGTGCTGCCCTGGGCAACGGCGCAGAGGTGGCTCGACGCGGTGCCTGCGCAGCACGCGGACGAGCCGGCGTTCCTGTTGCTCAGGGCCGCGGTCGTGCACGCGCGCGACTTCACGGATCCGTCCATCGACTGCCTGGTGGACCGGGCCTGCGCACAGCTGCTCGAAGCCGGTGACCACGACGGGGCGGCGGTGGCGCTGGGGCAGGCCGTGATCACCGCGCATTCCAGGGGCGATCTGGTCAGGCTCGCGACGGTCGCGCACCAGGCGCAGCGGCTCGACGCCTCGACGCCGGTGCTGAGGTTGTTGCGGCACAGCGTGGCCGCGGTGGTCGCCGAGCTGGCCGGTGATCCCGAGCAGGCGCTCGTCCACCTCGCCCGGGCGCCGGCGAGCGAGGTGCCCCAAGCGCTGGCGGTGTCGACGATCCGCTTCCACGTGCACTGCCTGTCGATGTGCGGGCGGGGCAGGGAGGCCGCCGAGCTCGCCGAACGGATGCTGGACGACGATCTGGCGCGCCGCCACGCCGCCGCTGCTCGGTGGTTCGACGGTGAAGCCGTTGAGTTCCATGGGAGTGACGCGGACAGTACGGCGCGAGGAGAGCTCGTGGCGCGTGCGCTGCACACCGTGATCGCCGCGTCGTTCGGCGAGACGACGACAGAGCCGTTCACCGAGCAGGACAACCCGCGTGACGCCGTGCTGGCGTGTGCGGCGCAGGCGGCGGTTGCGGTCACACGCGGCGAGGAAGACCTTGCGCGCGACATCTACAAGCAGCACCTCGCGCGGTGGCCGGTCGACATCAAGCTCGCCGAACGGCACCTGCGCCGGTTCCTGACGCTGGGCTACGTGCTCAGCGACGAGCTCAGAGAACGCTGGGACAGCGCCGATCTGGGGCCGTCGCACCAACGGGCACGGGCGGCTGGGCGCGCGTTCCTCCAAGCCAGGCAAGGAGATCTCCGCACGGACCTGCCCGCAGAACACGCGCTGTGCTTCCTGCCGTTGCCGTGGTCGGTCGAACTGGCCGTCCGCTACGCAGTGGCGGGCAGGACGACACTGGGCACCTGGCTGGCGGATCGCGTCGGTCTCCCGGTGCATCGCCAGTTCCGCGAGTTGGCGCGTGATCCCGGCCTCGCCGCGGGCGCCGCCAAGTTGCTCGCCACCGTGCCCGCGCCACCGGAGCACTCGATCGGCATCGAGGTCATCGGGCCGATGCGGGTGACCCGTGACGGGGTCGCCGTGGACGCGCCGCAGCTGCGCCGGGTGCGCGTGCGGCAACTGCTCGGGCTGCTGGTGCT
Organism: Lentzea aerocolonigenes; assembly: GCF_000974445.1. GTDB lineage: Bacteria > Actinomycetota > Actinomycetes > Mycobacteriales > Pseudonocardiaceae > Lentzea > Lentzea aerocolonigenes. The sequence goes on along the minus strand of NZ_BBOJ01000030.1, from coordinate 52,062 downwards.
GCGGCCCGTGCTCGGCCGCGAGCAGGCGGTGGACCTGCTCTGGCCCGGCCTCGATCCCGCGAGTGCCGCGCGGAACCTGCGGGTGACGATGACGCACCTGCGCCGGTTGCTCGAACCGGACCGCGCCGGTGGGGAGGCGAGCTACTGCCTGCGCGGTAACGGCGACACGATCCGGTTGGTGCGCGGCGGTGCGCTGACCGCGGACCTGTGGTCGTTCCACGAGCTGAGCGACGTGGGCCAGTTGAGCGAGGCCGTGGCGTTGTGGCGGGGCGAACCGCTCCCGGACCTGATCGAGGAGTGCGAGGCGGAGATCGGTCACGTCCGGGCGCGGTACGTTCAGAACCTGTTGGTACTGGGTGAACTTCGGCTCGTGTCAGCGGATCCGGCAGAAGCGTGGCGTCTGGCGGATCGGGCGTTGACGCTGGAACCGTTCGAGCCGCGCGCACACCGGTTGGCGCTCGCCGCAGCGTTGCGCGCACGGAATCCACAACGGACCGTGGAGACGCGTGCGCGCGTGCTGGACTCGTTGCGGCAGCTCGGGGTGAGGCCCGATCCCGCCACGGAGATCCTGTTGCGGCAGTCGGTCACAGGCAGCTGACCGGGATTTCGGTGCTGGCGGTGCAGACGTCGACGCCTGCCTCTCCGTCGCCCTCGTCATGGTGCACGTGGGCGTTGCCGGACAGCAGATCCCGCCCGTCGCCGCCGCGCATCTTGTCGTCGCCGGGTTCGCCGTGGACGGTGTCGTGGTCAGGACCGCCCTGGACCAGGTCGTCGCCCCGGCCGGCGCAGATCAGGTCGTTGCCGTCGCCGCCGTGGATGACGTCGTCGCCGTCGAGACCGAGGATGACGTCGTCGCCGCCCATGCCCCAGATGTCGTCCGGCCCGTTGCTGCCGACGATCACGTCGTCGCCGGGGCCGCCGATGATGACGCCCGCGCCGCCGATCGTGGGCACGGCGTTGTAGCAGTCCGCGATCGTCGGTCTGTTCTGGAAGTCCGGCGGGATGTCATCCGCTGCGGCGACACCGGCGGTGCACAGGCCGATGGTGAGTGCCGCAGCTGCGATGCGCAGTCTCATGGTTGTTTCCCCTCGTTCCGTGTCTTGCCTACGAACAGAAGAGTCACAACCGCGCGTTGCCCGAACGCTAACCAGAGCGCGCCATGTCCCGTTCCACGGCCGGGACCGGGGCTCCGATCCTGGCCCGGATCGCCGCCGCCTCGCTCAGCAGTTCCGGTCGTCCTGCGGCACGGGCGAGCGCCTCCAGCACGCTCGCCTCCCTCCAGCGGTCGCCGAGCTCGCGGTGCAGGGTGAGGCTGCGCTCCAGCAACGACCGCGCGGCGGCCGGGTGGCCGGTGCCGTGCTCGACGACGCCGAGCAGGTTCAGCGCCCAGGCGATGCCCTCCTTGAACTCCAGCTCGCCGAACGTGTCCAGCGCTTCGTCGAGCAGCTCGCGGGCCTGGGCGGCATCGCCCCGGTACCAGGCGACCGCGCCCAGGTAGGCCAGCGAGGAGGTGGCGCCGCGCTGGTCGCCCAGCTCTCGCAGTGACTTCAGTGATGCCTGAAGATCGGCCTCCGCGACCACCAGGTCACCTGCCAGCCAGGATGTGGCGCCCGCGAGCTGACGGGCGTAGGCGGCGTTGACGGGATTCGATGCGCGCGCTGCTTCCTGGTAGTGGTGCAGTGCCGCTTCGTAGTAGCCGCGTTCTCGTGCGACCGAGCCCAGCAGCCGGTGCAGCCGTCCGGCGAGTGACGGGTCGGCTTCCAGGCCGTCGCGGGCGTACCGGACGGCCTCCCCGTAGTCGCATTCGAGCATCGCGAGTGCTGCCGCGGACGCCAAGGCTTTGCCGCGCAACGGTCCTGAGCCCTTCAGCGCCACCGCGAGCCATGTCCGGCCTTCGCGGTAGTTGCCGGTGCGGTGCCAGTAGCGGTTCAACGCGACGACCAGTCTGAGCACCTTGTCCGTGTCGCCGGTGGTGGTGAACCAGTCCATGGTGCGTTGCAGGTTCGCGTGCTCCACACGCAACTCGTTGAGCAACGTGCCGGTGGGATCGGCCTCGGCGCGTTCGGCCAGACCTAAGAAGAAGTCTGCCGCACGGGCGTGTGCGCAAGAGTGCTGTTCCAGAGCGAACGCGTGGACGGTTTCCAGCATGGAGAACCGGGTCTCACCGGCGACCCGTGACACCCGCACGAGCGATTTGGCGACCAGGCCCGTCAGCGCGTCCAGCGTGCCTGCCAGCGCCTCGACCAGGTCGGCGGGGAAACCGCCCGCGCACACCGCGAGGTCGGCGAACAGCGTGCGTTCCGGGGACGTCAGCAGGTCGTGGCTCCACGCGATGGCGGCGCGCAGCGGTCCCAGCAGGCCGAACCTGTCGCGCAGCCTCCGCACGATCTGGGCGGGCGTGAGCACGGAGGTGCGGGCGGCGGCGAGTTCCAGCGCGAGCGGCAGGCCGTCCAGCGCGGCGCAGAGGTGGGCGATCGCCGGGGCGTCCGCGTCGGTGTAGGTGTGGGCGGCGCGGTCCAGGAACAGCCGCACGGCGTCGTAGGCGGCCAGTTCGGCCAGCGAGCGCGGGACGTCCGGGTCGGGCACCGCGAGCGGCGGGAGCGGGTAGACGGCCTCACCTCGTGCGGTGAGCGGCTCACGGCTGGTGGCGAGCACGCGCAGCCGGGGATGGGCTTCGGCGAACGCCGCGCACTGCGCCCGCAGGTGTTCGCAGTTGTCCAGCACCAGCAGGGTGTTCCCGAGCGTGCTCAGTTCGCGGGTGGTGATCGCGAACGCCGCTGCCACCGCGTCGTCGACGCAGGTCGCCGAGGTCAGGTCGACCACCGTGGCCGAGGGCGTGACGTGCTGGGCCAGTCTCGACTTGCCGCAGCCCGCCGGTCCGGTGAGGGTGACGATCCGGGTCTTCTCCAGCAGCCGCACGACGTCCTGGGTCTCGCGCTGCCGTCCGACGAGGCCGGTGTTCGTGTCGGGAGGTGGGCACGCCAGCGCTTCGGACTCGATCGCGCGGAGCCCTGGCCCCAGATCGACGCCCAGTTCGTCGACGAGCACCTTGCGCGCTCTTCGGACCGTGCTCAACGCGTCTGCCCGTCGGCCGCCACGTAGTTGTGCGTCGGCGAGCAGCTCCCAGAAGCGTTCTCTCAACGGATGGGCCACCACGAGCCGTTCCAGCTGAGCGGCCGCAGTTCCGCACGCACCACGGCTGATGTCCTGTTGCGCCAACGCTTCCTCAGCCGCGAGACGGGCCTCGTGCAGACGGGTGATCTCGGCGGACGCCCACTCGGAGACGTCGCAGTCGGCGAGGGGATCGCCGCGCCACAACGCCAACGCCGCACGGGGTGAGGGAGCGCGCTCGAACCGTGTGACGTCCACGTGCGATGGATCGATCTGCAACGCATAGCCCGCAGTGGTGGTGACGACGACGTCTGGCAGACCGATCGCGGCCAACGCCGAACGGACACGGGCGATGTGGCTGTGCAGCGTGCGCAATGCGGTGGGTGGGGGCTCGGTGCCCCACAACGCGTCGATCAGACGCGTCGCGGGGAGCACCGAGGGTGCGCGCAACGCCAGCAGCGCCAGGAGGGAGCGCTGTCGCGTGCCGGCGAGGCGCAGCACGCCGCCCGGCCCGGTGACTTCGAGGGGTCCGAGCAGGCGGACGTCGAGTGGGTCCACGCACCTGCGGAGGTTTTACGGCTTTGCCTGATACATCAGGCGGGCGAACTCACGGAACGCACATGTCTCCTGGACCCTCCGTGCACGTGTCCGTGCCTTCGAAGCCGTACATCCAGTTGTGCCACACGTTGCCGCTCAACGTGTCGTCGCCCGCGGTGCCGTAGACGTCCTGGACGTTCGTCAGCTCGTCGATCTCGCCCGGTCCGGTCGCGGTGCCCGCGGTGAGGTCGATCGTCATGCCCTCGGTGTGGTCGCTGAAGTCCACGCGGTCGCGCATGTCCGGCTTCGCGCCGTCGATCTTGTCGTTGCCGGGGCCGCCCTGCAGGACGTTGCCACCGGAGTCGGTCGAAGGCTCGTCCAGCACGTCGTCGCCGTCGCCGCCGAACAGCTGGTCGGCGCCCATGCCGCCGGTCAGGGTGTCGTCGCCGTCGCCGCCCTCCAGGACGTCCGGGCCGGAACCGCCGTGCAGCGAGTCGTCGCCGTCGCCGCCGTGCTGCTCGGTGGGCACCGCGCTGTCGTAGAGCACCGTGTCGTCGCGGTTGCCCAGGTGGATCACCACCTTCTGGACCTGCCCGCACCGGACGCGCGAGGCCGACAGGCGCGTGCACCCGGTCCCGGCCCGCATCGTGCCGGCATCGCTGATGGTGGTGCCGGAGACGTGGATCCTGGCGGTACGCCCCGGCGCTCCGGTGATCACGAGGTTGCCCGCCTCCACCCGTGCGACGGTGACGGATTCGGGTGGGGCGGCGGTTCCTGCGGCGACGAGTGCTGCCGCGACGACGATCTGAAGCATTTTCGGCCCCCTTGCTGAAGTTGTGCACGTGAGTACGCGGGGCCTGTTGTGGATCGGTTGTGGCGACCGCAGCCGGGCCACAACCGCACGGGTCTCTCCTTCTCGTCGTCAATCCCTCTGGACGGGGAGGAAAGATCATGAGAACTGGCCTGGCAGCACTGCTCGGTGCGGTGATGGCGCTGGCGGTGGTGCCGCTGACCGCCGCGGCGCAGGAGGAACCCGAGCAGGAGATCATCGTCAAGTTCCGTGAGGGCGCCTCGCGGGCCGACGCGCTGGAGAAGTCGCGGACGCGGGCCGTCGCGGACGCCACGGACGGTGCCGAGGTCCTCGCCTCGCGGGACGCCGCCGAGTCGATCCGGGTGCTGATGGCGCGCGGCGACGTCGAGTACGCCGAGCCGAACATCGTGCTCGAGACCATGGCGCCGAACGATCCGTTGTGGCCGTCGCAGTGGCACTACTGGGAGTCGCCCGGCGGCATCGACCTGCCGCTCGCGTGGGGCCTCGGGCCGTCAGGGCTGGGCCAGCGAGTCGCGGTGATCGACACCGGGCGCACCGCGCACCCGGACCTGTCCGCCAACTACATCGGTGGCTACGACTTCATCAGCAACGCGGGCTTCGCGAAGGACGGCAACGGCCGGGACGCCAACCCGACTGACCAGGGCGACTGGCAGCTGGCCGGGCAGTGCGGTCCCGGTGTGCCCGCACGGCCGTCGAGCTGGCACGGGCTGCACGTCGCGGGCACCGTGGCGGCGTTGCGCAACAACGCGACCGGCGGCACGGGCGTGGCACCGCTCGCCAAGGTCGTGCCGGTGCGGGTGCTCGGCACGTGCGGCGGCACGCTGGCGGACATCGCGGCGGGCATCGTGTGGGCGGCCGGTGGCGCCGTGCCGGGCGTTCCGGCGAACCCGAACCCGGCCAGGACGCTGAACCTGTCGCTCGGCGGTCCTTCCGCGGCGTGCCCGGTGACGTTGCAGAACGCGATCAACACGGCCCGCAACGCGCTCGGCGCGACCGTCGTCGTCGCGGCGGGCAACGCCGCGGCCAACGCGTCCGGCACGACCCCGGCGAACTGCGTGGGCGTGATCACCACGGGTGCCACCGACCGGTCGGCCAACCGCGCCTCGTACTCGAACTTCGGTGCCACGGTCGAGATCTGCGCGCCGGGCGGTGAGACGTCGCCGGTGGTGGCGAACGGGGTGCTGTCGACGTTGAACAACGGCCCGACCGTGCCGGCCGCGTCGATCTACAAGCACTACCAGGGCACCAGCATGGCGACCCCGCACGTCGCCGGTGTCGTGGCTCTGATGCAGCACGCGAGGGTCCAGAACGGGAAGGCGTTGCTGACGCCCGCGCAGGTGCTGTTGCACCTGAAGGCAAAGGTCATGCCTCCGGCCGCCCAGTGCGGCAAGGGTCTGCTCGACGCTCGTGCGAGCGTGCAGGCCGCCATCGCCGCACCCTGAGTGTCAGTTGTGAACGAGGCCCCGGTGAATCCGGGGCCTTTGTTCATACGTGGGTCGGTTCCGCGTCACGTGGTGAGACTAGAAACTCGGTTCATGTCGCTCTCTCGCCGTGGGTTCATGGCCGCTGTCGCTGCTGCTGCTTCGGGCACGTTGCTGCCGCCGTCGGTGTACGCCGCGTTGGCACGTGAGCCTCGTGCGGGAGGGTTGCGCGCGATCAAGCACGTCGTGCTGTTGATGCAGGAGAACCGTTCGTTCGACCACTACTACGGAACCCTGCGCGGCGTGAGAGGGTTCTCGGACCGCAACGCTCTTCGTGGCGTGTTCAACCAGTCGGGCGTGTTGCCGTTCCCGGTGCGTGAGGCGGCGTCTGGCCGTGACATCCAGTACATCGGCGACCTGGACCACAGCTGGAACGGCGGGCACGCGGCGTTGCGCGGCGGGTGGAACGACAACTGGGTGCCGGCGAAGACCGCGGCGACGATGGCGTTCTACACGCGCCAGGACCTCCCGTTCCACTACGAGCTCGCCGACACCTTCACGCTGTGCGACGCCTACCACTGCTCGGTGCCGTCCTCGACCTCGCCGAACCGCAACTACTGGGTGTCCGGGTACACGGGGTTCGAGCCGTCGGGTGCCCGCGCGACCGGCAACGCGGCCTACAACGAGGACAACCACGCCGGGTACACGTGGAAGACGTACCCGGAACGCCTCGAGGCGGCGGGGAAGTCGTGGCGGGTGTACCAGGAGTGGGACAACTTCCAGGACAACAACCTGGAGTTCTTCGTGCGGTTCAAGGAGATCGCGCGCAAGGTGCTGCCCGCGGGGTTCAAGTCGCTGGACAAGCTCTACGGGACCGGCGACCCGGCGCTGATCGGTTCGCTGGACTTGTCGAAGCTGACCGCCGCCGAGAAGTCCTTGTACGACAGAGGACTGCACCGCGTCCGGCCCGGTGGCCTGGGGGAGGCTTTCCGCGCCGACGTGGCGTCTGGCCGGTTGCCCGCCGTGTCGTACCTCGTTCCGTCCTCTGTGGACTCCGAGCACCCCGGCGCCTCGTCGCCCGCCGCGTCCGCGTCGATCACCTACCAGGTGCTGGACGCGCTGGCGTCCAACCAGGAGGTGTGGGAGTCGACGGTCCTGTTCATCACGTACGACGAGAACGACGGCTTCTACGACCACGTGCCGCCGCCGCGCCCGCCGTTGTCCGTGTCCGACGAGTATGTGGGCGACCGCCCGTTGGGACTCGGCGCGCGCGTACCGATGACCGTCGTCTCGCCGTGGTCCGTCGGCGGTTACGTGTGTTCGCAGGTGTTCGACCACACGTCCATGACGCAGTTCCTCGAACGGTGGACCGGCGTGCGTTCGGAGGAGATCTCCGCGTGGCGCAGGACCGTCACAGGCGACCTGACCTCGACGTTCGACTTCGACCGGCGCCGGACGTGGCCCGACGTCGGCGAGCCCGCACCGGTCCCGCCCGCGACCCCGCGCTGGCGTCCAGCGCCCCCTTCGTCGCAGAAGATGCCCGAACAGGAAGCCGGACGACGACGTGCGCGCCCCCTGCCGTACCAGCCCGACGCGTCGTTGCGCGGCTCTCTCTTGGAGATGTCGAACTCGGGTTCCGCCTCCGTGCACCTCGCGCTGTACCCGTACTCGGGCCAGTTCGCGCAGCCACAGCACTTCGACGTGGCCTCATCGGCATCTCTTGAGGTTGCCGGCGACCACGACCTCGTGTTGTTGGGTCCCAACGGCTTCCGCCGCGAGTTCGCCGGGTCGTCATCCGACCGTGCGCGCGTGTCGTCGTCGGTGCGCGGCTACAGCCGTGTGCTGACGCTGACGTTCGAGAACTCCGGCTCGTCACGCCTGACGTTCGTCCTGGGACGCCGCAAGTACGTGGTGCGCCCGGGCCACCGCCACGTGATCCCGTGGCTGACCGCCATGAACTCCGGCTGGTACGACCTGACCGTGACGGTGGAGGAGGAACCGCGGTTCCGCCGGCGGCTGTGCGGGCACATCGAGAACGGCCAGGAGTCGATCTCCGGCTGAATCCGCGTGTCGGGTGTCACCAGTTCGGTGAGGCGCGGCGCGTGACTGTCGGGGGTGTCTGATACACCAGGAGGCATGAACGCGAAGACCGGAGCGAGAAAAGGGGAACGGGTCCCCGCAGCGACGCTACCGGTCGGCCGCATCGTGGTGGACGTGCCGCTGGCCCACCTGGACCGCCCCTTCGACTACCTGATTCCGTCCGAACTGGACGCCACGGCGGTCGAGGGCTGCCGAGTCCGGGTGAGGTTCGCGGGCCAGCTCGTCGACGGCTACCTCCTCGAACGCGTGGCCACCTCGGAGTACGGCAAGAAACTGTCGTTCATCGAGAAGGTCGTCTCACCCGAACCGGTGCTGGCCCCGGAAATCGCCACCCTGGCCCGCGCGATAGCCGACAGGTACGCGGGCGGCATGATCGACGTCCTGCGCCTGGCCATCCCACCCCGCCACGCCCGAGCGGAGGCCGCCGCCTCGGGCGAGCCGTCCCCGCTGCCGCAGGTCCCGGCGTGGGTGGAGGAGAGGCCCACCGCGCAGGTGGAGGCGACCGGCGGTGGGGGGATGCCGTCCGAGCCGCAGCAGCCCGCGGGGGAGCCGCCCGCGGCTGGTGAGTCGCCGGCTGATGCGGCGACGGCCACGCCTCGCACGTCCAGCGACTCATCGGCACACCCCTCAGCGGGGTCCTCGTCGGGTGCTCAGGCCGCCTCACCGGCGGCTGGCGCTGCCTTGTCCGCGGAGTCGATTCCGACGGCCTTGCTCGCCTCGCCTTCAACCTCCCGAGGCGCGCTGGGGCAGCCCACAGATCCGGTCGCGGCCCAACCAGCCACTTCTCCCGTCTCGCCGCCGGCCTCCGGTGTCAGTCCGGTCGATCCTGCGGCGGCTCCTCCTGCCTCGACGCCCGCGTTCGGCGCCGCTCCTGTCGATCCTTCAGCGGCTCCACCAGCCGCTCCTCCCGTTTCGCCTGGCGCGCCCGGCGTTTCCCCGGCCGATCCCTCAGCCGCCCCGCCAGCCGCTGGGCCCACGCGCTCCCAGCTCCCTCCCGTCCCCGCCGACGCCTGGTCCCGCTATCCCCGCGGCCCCAAGTACCTCGAAGCCCTCCGCGAAGGCCGGCCCGCCCACGCCGTGTGGCAGGCGCTGCCCTCCGAGGACTGGCCCGCCCGGCTGGCCGAAGCGGCGGCCGCGGTCGCCTCGTCCGGGCGCGGGGTCGTCATCGTCGTGCCCGACCACCGCGACCTGGCCCGCGTCGCCGAGGCGTGCGGCAGGCTGATCGAGGGTGTCGTCACGCTGTCGGCCGACCTCGGGCCGTCAGAGCGCTACAAGCGTTGGCTCGCCGTGCGGCGTGGGGTGGCGCGGGTCGTGGTCGGCACGCGGGCCACCGCCTTCGCGCCGGTCAAGGATCCCGGGCTGCTCGTCGTGTGGGACGACGGGGACGACCTGCACGTCGAGCCGCGTGCGCCGTATCCGAACGTGCGGGACGTGTTGGTGCAGCGCGCGCACATGAGCGGTGCGGCGTTGCTGATCGGTGGGTTCGCGCGCACGGCTGAGGCGCAGTTGCTCGTCGAGACCGGGTGGGCGCACGAGATCGTGGCCTCGCGCGAGACGCTGCGGGCCATCGCGCCTCGCGTGGTGTCCGTGGGCGACAACGAGTGGCAGGACGTCAAAGACCCGGCGGCCCGCACGGCTCGGTTGCCGTCCATCGCGTTCGACGCCGCGCGGTTCGCGCTTGCCGACTCGCCGGTGCTGATCCAGGTGCCGCGCCGCGGGTACGTGCCCGCGCTCGCCTGCGGTCAGTGTCGCGGGCCTGCGCGGTGCCGGCGTTGTGCCGGGCCGCTGGCGTTGCCGGGTGGCACCGAGGACGGGCTGCCCAAGCCCGCGTACTGCCGGTGGTGTGCGGCCACGGAGGCCGCGTTCCGGTGTCCCACGTGCGGGTCGCGGAGGTTGCGCGGGCAGATCATCGGGGCCCGGCGCACGGCGGAGGAGCTGGGGCGCGCGTTTCCCGGGCATCCGGTGCGGACCAGCGGGGCCGACGAGGTGCTGACCAAGGTGCCCGGCAAGCCCTCGCTGGTGGTGGCGACGCCGGGGGCCGAGCCCGTGGCCGAGGGCGGGTACGGCGCGGTGCTGCTGCTGGACGGGTGGGCGTTGCTCGGCCGGGCCGATCTGCGCGCCTCCGAGGAGGCGTTGCGGCGGTGGATGACGGCGGCGGGGCTGGTGCGGCCCGGCAACGGGCGCGTGGTGGTGATCGCGGACTCCGCGCTGACGCCCGTGCAGGCCCTGGTGCGGTGGGATCCGGTGTGGCACGCGGCCACGGAGCTCGCCGCGCGCACCGAGCTCGGGTTCCCGCCGGCCGTGCGGATGGCGACGGTCGACGGCACGCCGGACGCGGTGAACGCCCTGCTGGACGAGCTGCGGTTGCCTTCCACCGGCGAGGTCCTCGGGCCGGTGCCGCTGAACGACGACGAGACCAAGGAACGGGCCCTGGTGCGGGTCGCGCGCGGCGAGGGCCGGCAGCTGGCCGCCGTGCTGGCCGAGGCCCAGGCCGTGCGGACGGCGCGGAAGGAACAGGAGCTGGTGCGGATCAAGCTCGACCCGCTGGAGGTCCTCTGAACGGTTGGCGCCGGCTCAGGCCTCGAAGTGGGACCGCAGGCTCGCGATGTGGCCGCGGATGTCCTCGTCGGTGAGCTTCTCGTACTCGAGGTACTCGCTCATGTAGGTCATCAGGTCGCCGCGCTCGGGGTGCTGCTCGCTCGCGATCACGTGCGCGGTCGTGCCCGAGATGCCCGCCGGGAACAGCAGGAAGCCGTCGAGGCCCGCCATCGTGTCGAACGAGGCGTTCTTGGCCTCCCACAGGGTCCAGACGTCCTCCTCGCGGCCGCACTCGGCGAGCAGCAGCGCCGCGAGGACCATCGTCTCGCTCAGGCCCCAGCCCTCGTGGTGGGCGGCGGTTTCCTCGGCGAGGAGGTGGCGCAGCAGGTCGGCGTCGCCCTCGCGGCGGTCGCGCAGCAGGAGGTGCAGCGCCTCCTCGCGGTCCGCCTCGTCGAGCGGGGTGTTCGCGAAATCCGTTCGCAACTGGTCAAGATCGATCGACACCTCCGCACCTTAGGCCTTCCTCAAGGAGTGTTGCCAACCAGTCGCGGCGGAGTAGAAGTTCTGCCCATGTTGCGAACGGTTGCCGCACTGACGCTCTCCGTCGTACTGGTCGCCCCTGCCACGGCAGGCGCGGCGGAACCTGCGCCCCGCGTACCCGAGCAGGTGGGCTGGGGCGGCGCGGTCTCCAGCGTCGACCCCGACGCGTCCCAGATCGGTGTCGACGTGCTTCGCCGCGGTGGCAACGCCGTCGACGCCGCCGTCGCCACCGCCGCCGCGCTCGGCGTGACCGACCCGTTCTCCGCGGGCATCGGTGGCGGCGGGTTCTTCGTCTACTACGACGCACACTCCGGTCGTGTGTCCACTCTGGACGGGCGTGAGACCGCGCCGCGTTCGGCCACCGACCAGCTCTTCGTGGAGAACGGCAAGCCGCTGCCGTTCGCCGAGGCGATGACCAGCGGTCTGTCCGTCGGCGTGCCCGGCACGCCCAAGACGTGGCAGCAGGCGTTGCGCAAGTGGGGCACGCTGAACCTGCGCGAGGCCATGGCGCCCGCGGAAGCGTTGGCACGGCGTGGTTTCGTCGTCGACAAGACGTTCAACACGCAGATCGCGAACAACGCCGCCCGCTTCGCCGACTTCACCTCGACCCGCGATCTCTACCTGCCCGGCGGCCAGCCGCCGGCGGTGGGCAGCACGTTCCGCAACCCGCAGCTCGCCGACACCTACCGCGAGCTCGCCCGCACCGAGCTGGCGTCTCTCTACGGCGGGGCCGTCGGACGCGACCTCGTGAAGACCGTGCAGCAGCCGCCGGTCGTCCCCGGCTCGACGCGCAACGTGCGTGCCGGCGCCATGGAGATCTCCGACCTGGCCCGCTACCAGGTCGAGCGCCGCGACCCGACGCACACGCGGTACCGAGGTCTCGACGTCTACGGCATGGCGGCGCCGTCGTCCGGTGGCACGACCGTCGGTGAGGCGCTGAACATCCTCGAGTCGACCGACCTGTCGAAGGTCTCCGACGTCCAGTACCTGCACCGCTTCATCGAGTCGACCAAGCTCGCGTTCGCCGACCGGCTGCGCTGGGTGGGCGACCCGGCCTTCTCGCGCGTGCCGACCGAGGGCCTGCTCTCGCAGAAGTTCGCCGACAGCCGCGCGTGCCTGATCAAGCCCGACGCCGTGCTGCCGGCTCCGCAGCCCGCTGCGGACCCGAACAACCCGCAGGCGTGTGAGGCCACCGCCGGGATGTCGGCGCTGCGCGAGGACGCGGAACGCACCACGCACCTGACGGTCGCCGACCGCTGGGGCAACGTCGTCGCCTACACGCTGACCATCGAGGCGGAGGGCGGCAGCGGCATCGTCGTGCCGGGTCGCGGGTTCCTGCTCAACAACGAGCTCACCGACTTCGAGTTCGTGCCCCCGACCGCGGGCGTCCCGCACCCGAACCTCCCCGGCCCCGGCAAGCGCCCGCGTTCGTCCATGGCGCCGACGATCGTCCTCGACCACGGCAAGGTCCTCCTGGCCGTGGGCTCGCCGGGCGGTTCCACGATCATCACCACGGTCACCCAGATCCTGACCGCGCGGCTGGACCGCAACATGTCCCTGCTCGACGCCGTCGCCGCCCCGCGCGCCTCCCAGCGCAACGCGGCCACGACCCCGGCCGAGGCGGAGTTCATCGCCGCCGCGACCACGGCGGGCCTGCAGGCCATCGGGCACAAGTTCAGCCAGAACGCCGAGATCGGCGCGGCCACGGCCGTCGAGCGCGCCTCGAACGGCCGCTGGCGTGCCGTCGCCGAACCGACGCGGCGCGGCGGTGGTGCGGCCCGCGTGGTGAAGGTGGGCTGAGCCTGCCGGGAACACCAGTCCGCCGCCGTCCCGCGAGCACGCCCTCGACGCGTTGCTCGCGGGACGGCGGCTTTGCGCACGCGGTGGTTACGGTGACCTCATGGTGAGGCTGGACCGGCTGGTCAACGTGCTGGGTGGCTACGGCGTGAGGTTGTGCTGCTGCCCGGTGCCGCGGTCGGCCGAGCTGCGCGGCGTGGTGCTGCGGGACGTCACGGACGACCGGGCCGAGGTGGGTGACGTCTTCCTGGCCGTCGGCGCCGAGTCCGTGACCGAAGCGGTGCGCGGGGCGGTGGCGGCGCGGGCCGTCGTCGTGCTGGTCCGGGGTGCCGAGGAGTTCCTGGCGGACGCCGTCGCGGTCGGGGAAGCCGAGGGTGTCGCGGTGATGCTCGCCGATCCTGCCCTGTCGTGGAGTCAGCTCGCGGGCGTGGTCTACGGCCTGGTGCTGGAGGGACGGGAGACCGAGTCCGGGCGCGGCCCCACCGACCTGTTCGCGCTGGCCGACAGCCTCGCCGACGCCGTGGGCGGGGCGGTGACCATCGAGGACCCGCTGTCGCGGGTGCTGGCCTACTCGGGCCCGCAGCAGGAGGTCGATGCCGCCCGGCTGGAGACCATCATGGGACGGCAGGTGCCCGCCTGGGTGCGCGAGCTGTTCGACGCGGCGGGTGTGCGGGCGCACCTGGTGGCCTCCGACGAGCCGCTCTTCGTCGCCGGGGTACCTGAACGAGGCCTCACCGGGCGAATGGTCGTCGCGGTCCGGGTGGGCCGGGAACTGCTGGGGGCGGTCTGGGTGGCGTGCCGAGGGCCGCTGGAAGGTGCTCGGCGCACCGCGCTGACCGACGGCGCCAGGACCGTGGCACTGCACCTGCTGCGGTTGCGGGCCAGTGCCGACCTGGAGCGCCAGGTCGAGTCGGAGCTGGTGATCCGGCTGCTGGAGGGCACGGCCGACGCCGCGACCGTGACCAGTCAGCTCGGGTTGCCGCCGGGCCCTGCCAGGGTCGTCGCGGTCCGCGCCCACGTCGGCGCCGAGCGGCACGCGGCCGTGCTGCTGGCGTTCGAACAGGCCACTACCGGGTTCGGCTGGTCGAGGCCGGGCCGCAGTGCGTTGGCGGGCAACAGCATCTACACGATCCTGCCCGGCGAGAAGGTCGCCGCGGCACGCGACTGGCTGGCGGCGCTGAGGGCGGCACTGCCCGCGAACGTGACCGTCGCGGCGGGCATCAGCGGGGTCGCCGCGGCAGCGGACCTGCCCGCGGGCAGGCAGGAGGCGGACGAGTGCCTGGCGTTGCACGAGACCCAGCCCGCTGACGCCGCGCCACCCGTGTACGACGAGTCGTGGGACGAGATCCTGCTGCAACGCCTGCGCACCGCGGCACGCGTCGGCCGCACCCCCGCGCGAGGACCGGTGGCGGAACTGCGCAGGCACGACGCCGAGCACGGCACGGCGTTCGTGGCGACGCTGCGCGCGTGGCTCGAGGCGCAGGGCGACCTGGCGGTGGCGGGTGAGCGGCTCGGCGTGCACGGCAACACCGTCCGCAACCGGCTGCGGAAGATGAGCGAGGTGACCAGCCTCGACCTCGACGACGCCGGCAAACGGGTCGCGATGATGATCGATCTCGCCGCGACGGTGTCGGAAACCGACAACCACTGACCCTTCAATTGTGCGGAACGGACATCCGGTTCGTTCCGCGCCCACCGCATCCTGGCATCGAGACGAGCGATGACAGGAGGTCGGAATGGTCGGCGTCGAGCGCCTTGACGGCGGTCCGCGCTCCGCGGTGGTGGTCGGGGCAGGCGTGGTGGGGCTGTCGACCGCGTGGTTCCTGCAGGAGCGCGGCGTCGAGGTCACAGTGGTCGACCGGACGGGTGTCGCGGCCGGCGCGTCGTGGGGCAACGCGGGCTGGATCGCGCCAGGACTCGCGATCCCGCTGAACGAGCCCGCAGTCCTGCGCTACGGCCTGCGGTCGCTGTTCGACCCGGCCGCGCCGCTGCACATCCCGCTGACCGCCGATCCGAAGCTGTGGGCGTTCCTGGCGCGGTTCGCCGCCCACTGCAGGTGGCCGTCGTGGACCAGGGCGGTCAGGGCGAACCTCCCGCTCAACGAGGAGAGCGTCGAGGCCTACGACGTGCTCACGGCCAACGGCGTCGAGGCCCCCACCGTCGCCGCGCCGATCACCGCCGCGTTCACCTCCGCCGGGCAGGCACAGGGACTTCTGCGCGAGCTGCGCCGCATGGCCGCGGCCGGGCAACCCGTCGACCACACCGCACTGTCCACAACGGACCTCCGGGACCAGGTCCCGTTGGCCGCTCCCGCCCTCACCGCGGGCGTGCGCGTCGACGGGCAGCGGTTCGTCGATCCCGGCGGTTTCGTGCAGGCGCTGGGCCGAGCCGTGGTCGCCAGGGGAGCCACGATCCGCACGTTCGACGTGGTCGACGTCCACGCGGACAACGCCGGTGTCGTCGTGCGCGCGAAGGACGGCAACGCCATCTCCGCCGAGGCGGCCGTCCTCGCGACCGGCGCCTGGCTGCCGCGGCTCGCGGCACGACAGGGCGTCCGCACGCCGGTGCGAGCAGGCCGCGGCTACTCCTTCACCGTGCCCGTGCGGGAGCCGGTCCACGGTCCGCTCTACCTGCCGGAGGTGCGGGTGGCGTGCACGCCTCACCAGGGCGGTCTTCGAGTCGCGGGCACGATGGAGTTCCGCGACCCGGACGCGCCACCGGACAAAGCACGCGTCGACGCGATCATCGCCTCCGTGCGCCCGCTGCTGGACGGGGTGTGGTGGGCGGACCGCACCGACGTCTGGGTCGGCCCGCGTCCGGTCACACCGGACGGCCGTGCGCTGATCGGCGCGACCCGGACGCCCGGCGTGTACGTCGCCGGCGGACACGGCATGTGGGGTCTGACACACGGGCCGATCACCGGACGGCTGCTCGCGGAGCAGATCACCACCGGCAAGCAACCCGCCGCCCTGCGCGAGTTCGACCCGCTCCGGTGAGTGCGACGTGGAAACCGACCAGACACCGCTGACCGACGACGAGCGAGCCGAACTCGCCTGGCTGCGGAGGGAGAACGACTTCCTCCGCGTCCAACGCGACATCCTCCTGCGCGTCGCCACCGGCTACGCCCACGACGTAGAGGCGATGCTCCGCCGCACCGGCGCTCCCCGCCACTGACCCTCTCCCTGTCCGTGCGGGTCGCGGGCCGACCGAACCCGGCCTGCACGGACGCCCCCGCCGTCAGGGCGGTACCTCCCCCCGAACCGCCCTGACGGCACTACTCCCGCAACGGAGGCACCATGACGAGCACGACCCCACGCGTGTGGCTGACACCGCAGGCACACCACAGGCTCCGCAACGAACTGACCGCACTGCTCGCACCGGCCCGCACCCGGCCCGACGACGAGACCGGCGATCCGGGAATCGTCGGAGACCAGGCACGAGAACGCCGCATCCGCCAGATCAACGACCTGCTCTCCCACGCCGTCGTCGGCGAGGACCCACCGGACGACGGCGTCGCCGAACCCGGCATGGTGCTCACCGTCCGCTTCGACGACACCGGTGACACCGAGACGTTCCTGCTCGGCGTGCGCGGAGCGGAACACGGCACGATCGAGGTCTACTCCCCGGACTCACCACTGGGAGCCGCGGTGAACGGAGCCCTTCGCGGTGAGCAACGCGCCTACCGGGTGCCCAGCGGCGCCACGGTGCGGATCACGCTGCTGGACGCGGTGCCCTACAGCAGTGTCAGACCCCGTCACTAGTCTAGAAATTGGGGGTACCCGGCCTGCGCCGTGTGTGTGGTGGCGCCTATTCGCCCGTGTGTCCGTCGATGCGTTCGCGGATCAGGTCGGCGTGGCCGTTGTGCTGCGCGTACTCCTCGATCATGTGGATGTAGACCCACCGCACCGACATCTCGCCCCACCGCGCGTGCACGAAGGTGTGGTCGAGGTCCCGCGTGGCGCCGGCCGCACGGGCCTCGGCCATCTCCGCGACCAGGTCGGCGTACTCGGCCTCGGCGCGAAGCGGGTCGAGGTTCTCGAAGGCCGCGTCCTGGCTGCCCTGCACGACGTAGCGGGCCTTGACGTCCTGGCCTGCGATGCGGATGCGGAACCACGTGCGTTCGACGTCGGCCAGGTGGCGGATCAGGCCCAGCAGGGTCAGGTTCGACGGGGGAGCGGTGGCCTCGGCCAGCTGCTCGCCGGTCAGGCCTGCGCACTTGCGCAGGAACGTGGCTCGATGGCGGTCGAGCCACGCCTCCAGCATCGGGCGCTCCGCTCCGATGAGCGGTTCGTGGGTCAGGTCCACTGCGGGTGCCGTCCAGGTCATGACTCCATGATCAGCCGAAGCCGCCCTCGTAGATGATCTGATTTTTGTCGTTGCGCACGACCAGGTGCAGGCGGTCCGTCGGGATCGTCTTGGCTTCGTCGTCGGTCATGGGGACCGCGGCGAGGAAGTGTCCGTCGGCAATCTCCGCGGACACCGGTGGGTGGTCGCCATCGGACACCTGGACGCTCTTCGCGGCACGGTCGACGCGCCCGACGACGGAGTAGTCCGATCCGGTCTTGTCGCCGGTGAACATGAACGGTTTGTCAGGGTCGTCTTCCATGACGTTCAGCAGTTGCAGGCCGCCGTTCGTACCTCCGGAAAAGCTGCAGTACGCCCACTTCTCGTGCTCGCGGTGGGCGATCATCATGCCGTGGTGCTTGTCGAGTCCGGTGACCATCAGCGGCTCGAACCCGCCCAGCTCCTCCGCGCTCCTGCCGCCGTCGGAGGCGATGTCGACGCAACGGGCGAGGACGCTCTCCTCCGACCACGGGTCGGTGTCGCTGTTCTCGTAGCTGTCCGTGACCGTCGCCGGCTTCGGGGAGATGGTCGGCATGCGCATGGTCCGGTCGTCGAACACCAGCTCCGAGGCCACGCCGGGGGTCTCGACGACGAAGAAGCCCGGGGTGACGACCCCCTCGGGACCGGGGCCGAGCGGGGAGTGGGTGTAGCCGCTGTTGACGGCGTGCACCGTTCGCGCGCCGGCTGGGGGCACACCGGCGATGATCTTGGTGGAGCGGAAGGCGATCGAGCCCTCTTCCAGCGCGGCCGGCTTGAAGTCCTCGGCCGCGACCCGTGCTCGGGTGCGGGTGAGCTCGCAGAAGCGCCCGTCCTCGCCGACCAGGACCTTGCGCAGGTCGAAGACGACCATCCGGGTGGAGCGCCAGTTCTGGTCGTTCAGGGCGGCGCGGCACCTGTCCAGGTCCCGGCTGGACGGAGCGACGACCTGCAGATGACCCGAGTCCACCTCGTGAACGGGCTGGGTGACGATCTGGGCGGCGACCACACCGCCCGCGATCAGGAGCACCCCGGCGGCCACGGCCAGCGGAGCGCGCCTGCCTCGGACGCGGGACTGGGTGAAGGCCGGGCGCATGCGCTCCTTGACGTCCTCGGGAAGGGCGCGGCGATGTGGCAGGTCGAGAGGCATCACTCCACCTCCAGGGTGTCGTCGGAGAGTTGCTTGCGCAGCCGGGTGCGGGCGCGCGAGATGCGGGAACGCACGCTGACCTCGGCGACGCCCAGGGCCTCGGCCGCCTGAGCGACGGACAGCTCGCCCAGCAGGACCAGCTCCACGGCCTCGCGTTCGGCGCGGGGAAGGGCCTCGACGGCCTCCAGCACCCGGCGCAACCGAGCCTCGTGGTCGAGGGCGGAGACGACCTCGTCGGCGTGGTCGCGTTGCACGTCCTGCCTGGGCACGCGGTACAGTAGCCGGGTGAACCTCGCCTTGCGCCGGAACTCCGAGCGCGCGAGGAAGCCCGCGACGGTGAACAGCCACGGCAGCGCGCTGTCCCGCACGAGCGTCATCTCCGCGCGGCGGCGCCAGGCCGTCAGGAACGTCGCCGACGTCAGATCCTCCGCGGTCGACCACGACGCGGTCAGCCGGTAGGCGTGGTTCCACACCGCCTCGGCATAACGGTCGTAGAGCTCCCCGAAGGCGCGCTCGTCACCACGTGCCCACAGTTCGGCGTCCGACGGGGCGTCGTCGGGCACAGCGGCCGCCCCCTCCCAGCTCGGTCGCATCAGCCTCATGACCTGGAGGTGTCCACCTTCCGGCCGAGTGTTGCACCCGATCTTCCTACCTCGGGCCGATGGAGGCTCGATACCCCGAGCTGATGTGGGCTGACCTGCGCGAACGGCACAGTGTGTGGCATGACGACAACCACCTTGACCGGCGCACCGGCAGCCCACCTCAACTTCCACGCGCTGTTGCGCCCCGTGCTGACGGCGCTGCGCTTCACCGGCCACTTCGTCGTGGCGCTGGTGGGCGTGATCTTCCTCGGCAGCGCGTCCGAGCACTGACCGCGCTCCTCGTAGACTGACCTCCAGTCCACCACGAGGAGCACTGCGTGACCGTCCAACCCATCCGTCTGTTCGGCGACCCGGTGCTGCGCACCCCCGCCGTCGAGGTCACCGACTTCGACAAGGAACTGCGCACCCTGGTCAAGGACCTGTGGGACTCGATGCAGGACGCGGGCGGAGCGGGACTCGCCGCGCCGCAGCTCGGCGTTGGACTGCGTGTCTTCACCTACCACTGCGACGGCTTCGCGGGACACCTCGTCAACCCGACCTGGGAAGTGGTCGGCGAGGAGATGCAGGACGGGCCCGAGGGCTGCCTGTCCATTCCCGGCATGTCGTGGGACTGCAAGCGCCACCTGCACGTCGTGGGCAAGGGCTGGAACATGCACGGTGAGCCCATCGAGGTCGAGGGCACCGAGACGCTGGCGCGCTGCATCCAGCACGAGACCGACCACCTCGACGGCGTGCTCTTCCTCGACCGCCTCGACGCCGACACCCGCAAGCGGGCCATGAAGGAAATCCGGCAGTCCGAGTGGTTCGACGGTACGGTCCCCACCTTGAAGCAGAGCCCGCACCCACTCTTCGGCAGGTCCAGCTGACCATGCGACTCGTGTTCGCCGGCACGCCCGAGGTCGCACTTCCCTCGCTGCGCGCCTTCATCGACTCCCCTCGCCACGACGTCGTCGCCGTGGTCACCCGCCCCGACGCCCCTTCCGGCCGCGGCCGCAAGCTGGAGCGCTCCCCGGTCGGCGCGCTCGCCGACGAGCACGGCATCGAGGTCCTCACGCCCGCCAAGGCGGGAGACCCCGAGTTCCTGGAGCGCCTGCGCGCCCTGGAACCCGACCTCTGCCCGGTCGTCGCCTACGGCAGCCTGCTTCCGCAGCGCACGCTCGACGTGCCCAAGTTCGGCTGGGTCAACCTCCACTTCTCCGTGCTCCCCGCCTGGCGCGGTGCCGCGCCGGTGCAGGCCGCCGTGCGCAACGGCGACGACATCACGGGCGCCTCCACGTTCCGGATCGTCAAGGAGCTCGACGCCGGCCCGGTGTTCGGCGTGGTGACCGAGAAGGTGCGCGACCGCGACACCTCCGGCGACCTCCTCACCCGGCTGTCGACCTCAGGGGCAGACCTCCTTCTGTCCACAGTGGATGGCATCGAGGACGGCACCCTGCGCGCCGTCGACCAGCCCGCCGACGGCGTCACCTACGCCGCCAAGATCACCGTCGAGGACGCGCGCCTCGACTTCACCGCGCCCGCCGCGGCCGTGGACCGCCTGGCCCGCGCCGTGACGCCCGAACCCGGCGCGTGGGCCGAGTTCCGGGGCGAGCGCCTGAAGCTCGGTCCCGTGACGCCCGTGGACGACGTCACCCTGCCCGCCGGCGAGGTGCTGGTCGAACGCAAGCGCGTGCTCGTGGGCACGGCGACCACCGCCGTGGCCCTCGGTGAGGTCCAGGCGCAGGGCAAGAAGCGCATGGCCGCGACCGACTGGGCCCGCGGCGTGCGCATCGAGGCAGGGGAGCGCATCGCATGACGTGCTCCCGACCCAGCCCGGAAACCGTCGCCCGTGAGTGGCAGGACAGCAACGCGGCGCGCGTGACCCGTGGCGCCGCAGGGGAGCCAGAGACAGTGAGGCACACCGCATGACCAGCCACTCGCGAGGAGCCTCCAAGCCGTCCCGCCCGCAGAGGCCTCACCCGCCGCGCCGTCGCACCGGACCCACCAGGCCGCCAGTGGAGGATCCGGCACGCCTCGCCGCGCTGGAGACGCTGCGCGCGGTGCGGCAGCGCGACGCGTACGCGAACCTCGT
Source organism: Lentzea aerocolonigenes (assembly GCF_000974445.1). Taxonomy (GTDB): domain Bacteria; phylum Actinomycetota; class Actinomycetes; order Mycobacteriales; family Pseudonocardiaceae; genus Lentzea; species Lentzea aerocolonigenes. The sequence goes on along the minus strand of NZ_BBOJ01000030.1, from coordinate 31,043 downwards.
GCTGCCGCAACTGCTTCGCGACCGTCGCATCACCGGTCGCGACGCAGCCCTGGCCACCGAGCTCACCTACGGCGCGGCGCGAGCGCAGGGCCTGCTCGACGCCGTCATCGAGGCGTGCTCCGACCGCCCGCTGTCCGAAGTGGACGGCTCGGCGCTCGACGCGCTGCGGCTCGGTGCGTATCAGCTGCTGCGCACCCGAATTCCGTCGCACGCGGCGGTCGCCTCGACCGTCGACCTCGTCCGGGCCGAGCTCGGCTCCGGGATCGCGGGCTTCGTCAACGCCGTCCTGCGCCGGGTCGCCGAACAGGACGAGGCGGCGTGGGTCGACGAGCTCGCACCCGACCCGGACACCGACCCGATCGGCAACCTGGCCTTCGCTCACGCCCACCCGCGCTGGATCGCGCAGGCGTTCGCGGAGGCCCTCGGCAGCCGGGACGAGCCGCTCAAGCGCGCCCTGGAAGCCGACGACGCACGGCCGGCCGTGCACCTCGTGGCACGTCCAGGCGAGGTGAGCGCCGACGAGCTCGCCGCCATCACCGGCGGCGACGTGGCGCCGTACTCGCCCTACGGCGTGCACCTGGAGGCGGGGGCGGGCGACCCGGGCGATCTCGAGCCCGTCCGGGAACGCCTCGCCAACGTGCAGGACGAGGGCAGCCAGCTCTGCGCACTCGCCCTCACCCGCGCGCCGCTCGAGGGCACTGACGACCGCTGGCTCGACCTGTGCGCGGGCCCCGGCGGCAAGGCCGCCCTGCTGGCCGCACTGGTCGGCCTCGACGGCGGCGAGCTGATCGCCGTCGAGAAGGCACCTCACCGCGCCGAGCTCGTGCGCAAGATCACCTCAGGCCTGCCGGTAACCGTGCACGTGGCCGACGGCCGCGAGACCGACTTCGTCGAAGGGGCGTTCGACCGCGTGCTGGTCGACGCGCCCTGCACCGGTCTCGGTGCACTGCGCAGGCGCCCGGAGGCGCGGTGGAGGCGCCAGCCCGCCGACGTCGGCACGCTCACGAAGCTGCAGCGCGAGCTGCTCACCGAGGCGTTGCGACTGGTGCGTCCTGGCGGCGTCGTGGGTTATGTCGTGTGTTCACCTCATCTCTCCGAAACAGTCGGGGTCGTCACCGACGTCGCCCGGCGAACCGGAGCCGAGGTGCTGGACACGCGCGAGCTCTTCCCCGGAGTTCCGGACCTCGGGGACGGGCCGCACGTTCAGCTCTGGCCGCACCTGCACGGAACCGATGCGATGTTCTGCGCGGTGCTGCGACGCCCTTCCTGAGCGCTCGTGAACGACGGTAGGGACGGGGTCTGACAGTTCTGGGCGGCCGATGAGCGCGGGGGACCGGGACAGTGACACGGTCGGTGACGTCTACGGTTTCGTCGCCCAGATCGGTGATGTTCACGGTCACGTGCACATCGGCCGTACCTGAGCCGTGTGGTGGCCGAGGGTGATCGGGGCGCGGCTGGTGCCCTGATCGTGGCCGCTGGGGCCCTGATCGGGTGGCGATTGGTGGATCGCGTGGGTCCCGCCGCCGGTAGGGCAGGGACCCTGGCGATTGCTGGATCGCCTGGATTCCGTCCCTGGCAGGGCCGGGACCGGCCTCGTCGGTCGTGGCGAAGATCGCCACACCGTGTGGTTCCGGGGGTGCGGGACGCATGGGGGCACACCGATGGTGCGGTGTTCTCGATGGTGGTCCAAGAACAACAGCGCTACGGAGATCGTGGTCGCCAGGACACCGTTGGTGCTGAAGTCGGGACGCGGGTGGCGCTGAAGTCGGGACACCGGTGGTGCTGAGGTCGCGACGCCGGTGGTGCTGAAGTCGGGACGCCGGCGGAGCTGGACACGCCTCGACCGCCGGGACACGCACGGAATCCCCGGTGCGCGAACCCCGAGGCGTGCGACATCGGTCTCTCCAGCGAGCGCTGCGACTGCCGCTCCGCCCTCGTGGCCGACCCAGGACGCCTAAGATCGACTCCATGACACGTGGGCTGCTCGGACTGGTCGCAAGCGGCTGCGGCGGCGTCGAGACCTGGTTCCGCACCGAGCTCGCCGAGCCCGCGACACGACGAGGGTGGCGGCTGGCCATCACGCTGACGCCGACGGTCGTCCCGTGGTTCGAAGAGGCGAATGAGCTGGACGAGCTCCAGGCCCTCACCGACCTGGAGATCCGGTGGAACCCGCGGCTGCCGAGCCAGCCCAAGCCCTACCCGACGCCCGACGCGTTCATCTTCGCCCCCGCCAGCGCGAACTCCGTGGCCAAGCTGGCTCTCGGCATCGGCGACAACCAGGCGCTCACCGCGTTGAACGAGGCCATCGGCGTCGAGAGCTGCAAGGTCGTCGTCATGCCCCAGGCGAGTGCGGACAAGCGCCGTCACCCCCTGTGGGAGACGCACGTCACGACGCTCACCGACGCGGGTGTCGTGGTGGTCACCGACGAGGCTCCCGGCAGGCTGCTCGACCTGCTGGACACCTAGACTTCACCCTTGTGGTCCACACGCCGATGATCGCCCCCAGCATCCTGTCCGCCGACTTCGCGCGGCTCGCCGACGAGCTCGCCGCGGTGCCGACGTCGGACTGGATCCACGTCGACGTCATGGACAACCACTTCGTGCCGAACCTGACGCTCGGCCTGCCCGTGGTGAAGTCGCTGCTGAAGGTCACCGACATCCCGATCGACTGCCACCTCATGATCGAGGACCCGGACCGCTGGGCGATCGGGTACGCCGAGGCGGGCGCCTACAACGTCACCGTGCACGTCGAGGCGGCGAACGACCCGGTGAAGCTCGCCAAGGACCTCAGGGCCGCGGGCAGCAAGGCGGGGCTGAGCATCAAGCCCGGCACGCCGCTGGAGCCGTACGTCGAGGTGCTCAAGCACTACGACACGCTGCTGGTGATGTCGGTCGAGCCGGGCTTCGGCGGGCAGAAGTTCATGGTGGACACGCTCGAGAAGGTCCGGCAGGCCCGTCACCTCGTCGACACCGGGCACCTCAAGCTGCTCGTCGAGATCGACGGCGGCATCAACGCCGACACGATCGAACAGGCCGCGCAGGCCGGGGTGGACTGCTTCGTCGCCGGGTCCGCCGTGTACGACGCCGCCGACCCCGGCAAGGCCGTCGAAGCGCTGCGTGCCCAGGCGGCCGGCGCTCAGGGAATCAGGACAGCGTGACTCCCGAGGACGCGATGGTGCTCGCCATCGCGGAGAGCGAACGGGTGCGGGGCACCACGAGCCCCAACCCGCCGGTCGGCTGCGTCGTCCTCGACGAGCACGGCCACGCGGTGGGCTTCGGCGGCACCCAGCCGATCGGTGGATCACACGCCGAGGTCATGGCGCTCAAGGAAGCCGGAACCAAGGCACGTGGCGGAACGGCGATAGTCACCCTCGAGCCGTGCTCGCACTACGGCCGTACGCCGCCGTGCACCGAAGCGCTCATAGAAGCAGGCATCAAGCACGTCATCCACGCCGTGAGCGACCCGGACCCCAAGGCCGCCGGTGGAGCGAGACGCCTCGAAGAAGCAGGCATCACCGTCGAGAGCGGCCTGCTGGAGAACGAGGTCGCCAAGGGGCCCCTCAGGGCGTGGCTGCACTACACGCGCACGGGCCGTCCGCACATCACGTGGAAGTACGCGGCGTCGCTCGACGGCCGGATCGCCGCGCAGGACGGCACCAGCCAGTGGATCAGCTCGGAGACCTCCCGCAAGCAGGTCCACGACATGCGCGCGAAGCTCGACGCGATCATCGTCGGCACGAACACCGTCAAGAAGGACGACCCGGCGCTGACCGCCAGGGACGCCGACGGAATGCCGTTGCCCCACCAGCCGTTGCCCGTGGTCGTGGGCATGAGCGACCTGCCGGGTGGAGCCAAACTCCAGCACACCGCGCTACACCTGCGTACGCACGACCCGGACGAGGTGCTGACCGCGCTGGCCGGCCGGGGCGTCGTGGACGTGTTGCTCGAAGGTGGCGCAACTGTGGCAGGTGCGTTCCTGCGGGCTGGCAGGATCGACCGCGTGCTCGCCTACGTCGCGCCCGCCATCCTCGGGAACGGTCCCGCGGCGGTGGTGGACGCGGGCGTGTCAACCATCACGGACGCTGTCCGGCTGACCGTGGAAGACGTCACCATGAGCGGACCGGACTTGCGGATCAGCGCGGTTCCGCAAATTTAGGAGGAGCGGTGTTCACCGGGATCGTCGAGGAACTCGGCCACGTGGTCGCGACGCAGGACCTGCCCGACGCGGCACGGATCCGCATCTCAGGACCTGTCGTGACCAGCGACGCCAAGCACGGCGACTCCATCGCGGTGAACGGCGTCTGCCTCACCGTCGTTGAGGTCGAGGACAACACCTTCACCGCGGACGTGATGCGCGAGACCCTCATGCGCAGCAGCCTCGCCAAGGTCGCGGAGGGCGACAGGGTCAACCTGGAGCGCGCGGCCGCGGTCGGCCAGCGCCTCGGCGGCCACATCGTGCAGGGCCACGTCGACGGCACCGGCACGATTCTCTCGCGGGAGAAGGCCGAGCACTGGGAGATCGTCCACATCGGACTGCCTCCTCAGCTCGCCCGGTACGTCGTGGAGAAGGGGTCGATCACGGTCGACGGTGTCTCGCTGACGGTCGTCACCGTCTCGGAGAACGAGTTCACCGTGAGCCTCATCCCCACCACGCTCGACCTCACCACGCTCGGGCACCGCCTGCCCGGCGACGTGGTGAACCTGGAGGTCGACGTGCTGGCGAAGTACGTTGAACGACTGGCAGTCCCGCACCTGCGGGCCATCGCGGGCGAGGAGACCCAGTGAGCACCGACTTCGCCGACATCGAGCGGGCGATCAAGGACATCGCCGCCGGGCGCCCCGTGGTCGTCGTGGACGACGAGGACCGCGAGAACGAGGGCGACCTCATCTTCGCCGCCGAGAAGGCGACGCCGGAGCTGCTCGCGTTCATGGTCCGCTACACGTCCGGGTACGTGTGCGTGGCGCTGACCGACTCCGACTGCGACCGGCTCGACCTGCCGCCGATGTACCACACGAACCAGGACCAGCGCGGCACCGCGTACACGGTCACGGTGGACGCGCGCGAGGGCATCGGCACCGGCATCTCGGCCGCCGACCGCGCCCGCACCATCCGGCTGCTCGCCGACCCGACCGCGAAGGCAAGCGACTTCACCCGGCCCGGCCACGTCGTGCCGTTGCGCGCCCGCGACGGCGGGGTGCTGCGCCGCCCCGGTCACACCGAGGCGTCCGTCGACCTCGCCCGTCTCGCGGGACTGTCCCCGGCGGGTGTGCTCTGCGAGATCGTGTCGCAGAAGCTCGAAGAGGAGATGGCCCAGCGCGACGAGCTCGAGGTGTTCGCGGCCGACCACGACCTCGCGCTGATCACGATCGCCGACCTGATCGCGTACCGCCGCCGCGTCGAGACCCAGGTCGAACGCGTCGCGGAAGCACGGATCCCGACCGCGCACGGCGTGTTCACCGCCGTCGGCTTCGACAGCACGCTCGACGGCATCGAGCACGTGGCGCTGGTGTACGGCGAGATCGGCGACGGCGAGGACGTCCTGGTGCGCGTGCACTCCGAGTGCCTCACCGGTGACGTGTTCGGCTCGCTGCGCTGCGACTGCGGCCCGCAGCTCGACGCGGCACTGGAAGCCGTTGCGGCACAAGGACGTGGCGTCGTGCTGTACATGCGCGGCCACGAGGGCCGTGGCATCGGCCTGATGCACAAGCTGCAGGCCTACCAGCTGCAGGACGAGGGTGCGGACACCGTGGACGCGAACCTCGCACTGGGCGTTCCGGCCGACGCGCGCGACTACGGCACGGGCGCGCAGATCCTCGTCGACCTCGGCATCAAGTCCATGCGGCTGCTGACGAACAACCCGGCCAAGCGCGTCGGTCTGGAGGCCGGATACGGTCTGCGTGTGCTCGACAGGGTGCCGTTGCCGATCTCCCCGAACCCGGAGAACCTGCGGTACCTGCGCACCAAGCGTGACCGGATGGGCCACGAGCTGCACCAGCTGGAGCAGTACGAGGCCGTTGTTTCCGCTACGGAGGACCAGGAATGAGTGGCGAGGGCCGTCCAGAGCAGACTCCGCTCGACGGCAAGGGCCTGAGCGTCGGGATCGCCGCGACGCGCTGGAACAGCAAGATCACCGATCAGCTCCTCGACCGTGCGCTGAAGGCCGCCGCCGACGCGGGCTGCGTCGACACCACGGTCGTGCGCGTCGCCGGTGCGATCGAGCTTCCCGTCGTGGTGCAGGAGCTGGCACGTCACCACGACGCGGTCGTCGCGCTGGGCGTGGTGATCCGCGGCGGCACCCCGCACTTCGAGTACGTGTGCGACTCGGTGACCGACGGCCTGACGCGTGTCGCTCTGGACGAGTCGACGCCGGTCGGCAACGGCGTGCTCACCTGCAACACCGAGGAGCAGGCCGTGGCACGCGCCGGCTGGCCGGACTCGGTGGAGGACAAGGGCTACGAGGCGACCGTGGCCGCCATCGACACGGCGCTGGTGCTGCGCGGACTGCGTCAGCCGTGGACCGAGCGGGGTTTCGAGTGACGACGATCGTGTTCCGTCCCAAGAAGATCCGCCGCGTCGCGTGGGCGTGCGCGGTCGGTCTGGTCGTCGTCTTCACGGTCGTCGGTCTGCTGCTCGGCAACACCCCGACCGGCGTGATCTTCCGGACGTCCGACCAGGTCGCGATGATCGTCCTGGGCTTCCTGCTGGCGGGCGGGGTGCTGCTGCTGACCCGTCCGCGCGTCACCGCCGACGCCGCGGGTGTCGACGTGCGCAACGTCGTGACGTCTCACCACTTCGAGTGGAACGACGTGCTGTCGGTCAGCTTCCCGGACGGCGCCGCGTGGGCCCGGCTGGAGCTGCCGGAGGACGAGTACATCTCGGTCATGGCTGTTCAGGCCGTGGATCGCGAGTACGCAGTGTCGTCGGTGCGTGCGCTGCGTGAGTTGCACAAGGCGGCGCACGGCCAGCGATGAGTTCTGCCGGCTCTGCGAGTCTTCATGACGTGACTCAACTGCTGCGAGTGCAGAACTTCGTGGTCTCGAGCGACGGGATCGCCGCCGGCGAGGCCCAGAGCTTCGAGAACCCCTTCGGTCTCGACGTCTCGCCCGAGCGCCTGTTCGCCTGGGCGGGCGCGACGGCGAGCTGGCCCAACCGCACGGACCCCGGTGGCAGCCGGGGTCTCGACGACTACTTCACGCGGGACTTCGCGCACAACATCGGCGCCGAGATCATGGGCCGCAACAAGTTCGGGCCCCAGCGCGGGCCGTGGACCGACCACGAGTGGCAGGGCTGGTGGGGTGACGAGCCGCCGTTCCACACGCCGGTGTTCGTCCTGACCCACCACCTGCGCCCGTCGTTCACGCTGGGCGAGACCACGTTCCACTTCGTCGACGACGACCCCTCCTCCGTGCTCGCGCAGGCGCGGGAAGCGGCGCAGGGCAAGGACGTCCGGCTCGGCGGTGGCGTCACGACCATCCGGGAGTTCCTCGACGCCGACCTCGTCGACACCATGCACGTCGCGGTGTCGCCGCTGGAACTGGGCTCAGGGCTGCGGTTGTGGGACTCGCCCGACGAGTTGCTCGACCGGTTCCACCTCGACGTGGTGCCGAGCTCGAGCGGCGTCACCCACCACCTGTTCTGGCGCAAGTAGCTCGAGTCAGCAGCGCCCGCGCGACGACCACCGGGTTGAGCAGCACCGACGGTGCCGCGGACCGGCTCCCGAACGCGGCCAGCCGGCGGGCGATCCACGGATCGGTGACGGCAGCGGAACGAATGGTGCGCTGGAGCGCGTTGGGCGGCTTCGCGAGCGCGTCCCGCCGTCCGATGTCGTCGTACCTGCCGATGAACCGGTGCGCACGGCGGTAGCGGCGCAACGCCGGACCGAGGTCCGTCCCGTCGCGCAACGGTCCGGCGGTGGCCTCGGCCAGCCACGCCGCACTGCGGAACGCCCAGCCGCACCCGACGGCGGGAACGGGGTCGGAGGTCGTAGCTGCGTCACCGATCAGCGCGACCCCCGGCCGCGGGGCCGGATCACGCCGCACGCACGGGTAGTCGGTGGTGCCGACCAGGTTCGACGCGCGGCGGGCGCCGGCCAGTGACGGACCACCCGGCAGCCGCGCGACGAACCTGTCGAACGCGGCGAGCCGGTCGTCCGCGAACTCCGCCAGCCGTTGCTTGGCGGGGAAGGCGCCGACCAGCGTCAGGCCGTCCCCCGCCGGCACGCAGACGGCGACGTCCGGGTCGAGCTGCCACACCTGGCCGTCGCCGGGGCCGTTCATCCGCGCGCCCTCGTAGTAGGCCCAGAACAGGAACCGCTCGTTCGGGGCGTGGTCCTCCGGCACCCCGGCGAGCTGCGCGACCGTCGAGCGGTGGCCGTCCGCACCGACGACCAGGCGGGCGCGCAGGGTGGTGCCCGTGTTCGTCACGACCCCGCCTTCGACCAGGTCGACGACCTTCTGACCCATCAGCAGGTCCACCCCGGGAGTGGCGGCGGCGATGTCGCGCAGCAGCGGGTCGAGCTTGCTGCGGCGCAGGCTGATGGCGGGTGGCACGCCGTCGCCGGGTCTCCGCACGATCCACCCGGCGTCGGTCCAGACGCCCAGCCGCTGGGTGACGGCCGCGCCGTGGTCGAGCATCTGCTGCCAGAAACCCAGCCGCTGCAACACGTCGTGGGTCCCGCCGAGGATGAAGTGCCCGCACAGCGTCTTGTGCGCCTGAGGGTTGTGGTGCCGTTCCAGCAACGCCACGCGCAGTCCCGCGCGTCCGTACGCCGTCGCCGCGGTGCACCCGGCGATGCTCGCTCCCACGATGATCACGTCGTAGTCCATGTGGCGAGCGTGCGGCCGGACGGGCGAACCGGACATCCGTGGTGACTACCCAATTCACTGCCTACCATCGGTTCGTGGGCGCGACCGCGCTGGTGGAACGCGACCGCGAGCGTGCCGCGCTGGCCTCGTGGTGGGACGAGGCCGTGTCCGGGCACGGCCGGCTGGTGCTCGTCGGTGGTGACGCCGGCGCGGGCAAGACCGCGCTGATCAGCGAGTTCGGCCGGTGCGTCGACGGACGGTCGTGGCACGGCACCTGCGAGCCGTTGGCCACGCCCGTGCCGTTGGGACCCCTGCGCGACATGGACGTCCCGGTCAGCGGCGACCCCGTCGAGTTCCGCCACCTGTTCCTGGACGAGCTGCGCGCCACCGCGACGCTGGTCGTGGTCGACGACGCGCAGTGGGCCGACGACAGCACGCTCGACCTCCTGCGCTTCCTCGGCCGGCGGATCGAGCGGTGCCCGGCGATGGTCGTGGTGGCGTACCGGGAGGACGAGGCCGGAGCGCGTCATCCGTTGCGGGTGCTCGCGGGTGACCTGTCGACCGCCCCGGTGGTGCGCAGGCTCGCCGTGCCACCGTTGTCGCTCGCCGCCGTGACCGCGCTCGCCTCGGGGTCCGGTGTGGATCCCGCCGAACTGCACCGCCGCACCGGCGGCAACGCCTTCTTCGTCACCCAGGTGCTGGCCGGCCAGGCGGAGTCCGTGCCCACGACGGTCCGGGACGCGGTGCTGGCCAGGGCCGCACGGCTGGCGCCCGGTGCGCGCGACGCGTTGGACGCGCTCGCGTGTCTCGGGCCGCGAGCCGCGCCACGGGTGGTGGCGGCGGTGTCCGGACGTTCCCCCGGCGATCTCGACGAGTGCGCGGACCGGGGCCTCGTGGTCGCGGACGGCGGCGTGGTGTCGTTCCGGCACGAGCTCGCACGGGTGGCGGTCGAGGACGCGATCGCACCGGGGCGCGCCGCGGAGCTGCACCGGCGCGCGCTGGAGGTGTTGCGGCCGGACGCCGACCCCGCCCGGCTCGCAGGTCACGCCCTGCGCGCTCACGACCGCGCGGCGCTGCTCACCTACGCGCGGGCGGCCGCTGAGCAGGCCTCCGCTCTCGGTGCGCACAAGGAAGCGGCCGCGCACCTGCGGCGTGCCCTCGACGTCTGCGGTGATCGCGCGCAACGGGCGGAGCTGCTCGAAGGGCTGGGACGGCAGTGCCACCTGTCCGACGACCTCGACGCCGCGGTGCGGTGGTGGCAGGAGGCCGTGGCGGCGTGGGCGGCGGTCGGGGACCGGCGTCGTCAGGGCGTGGCGCTGGTCGGCCTCGCGATCACCGCGTTGCACCTGGCACGGGAGGTGCCGCTCGGGGAACGGGCGAGCCAGCAGGCCGTCGAACTGCTCGGCGACCCGCCGTCCGGGCCGGAGTTCGCCCTCGCCTGCGCCGTGCAGGGGAAGTTCGCGGCCATGGGGTTCCGCAACGCCGAGGCCGTCGCGTGGGGCGAGCGGGTGCCCGCCGACGGCCCGCTCACCCGTGCGTTGGCGGCGCTGTCGATCGGCGTCGGTCGTGCGCAGAGCGGTGACCCGGCCGGTCTCGACCTCATCGCGGACTGCATCAGGTTGACCCGGTCGGCCGGCGCGCACGACGAGGCCGGACTCGGGTACTTCTGGGCGCAGCTGATCTGCGTGACGCGTCGCTGGTACCGGCTGGCCGACCGGTGGTACGGGGAGGCGATCGCGTACACCGAGGACCACGGCCAGGAGATCTGGCGGCAGTGGCTGCGCGCGTTCCGGGCACGGGCGTTGCTCGACCAGGGCGCGTGGGAGGAGGCCGAGTCGCTCGCCTCCGAGGTGCTGCGGTCAGCCGGAGTGGACGACGGCCGCACGATGATCAGCATGGTCGTGCTCGGCACGCTCAGGGCCCGTCGCGGCGACCAGGACGCGCGGGGACTGCTCACCCACGTCCGGTCGGTCATGGTCAACGCCGAACCCGTCGTCGGCTGGATGGTCGGCGCCACCCGTGCCCTGGCCGAAACCGCTTGGTACGCGGGCGATCTCGACGCGGTGCGCACCATCGTGACGCCCGCGCTGGCCGTCGCGCAGGAACCGTGGCACCTCGGCGAGCTGGCTTTCCTGCTGTCGCGGACCGAGCCCGTCTCCGCGGTTCCGGCGGGCGCGGCCGAGCCGTACCGGTTGCAGCTCAACGGTTTCCACGAACAGGCCGCGCTGCGGTGGAGGGAGATCGGCTGCCCGTACGAGGCGGCGCTCGCCCTGCTCGACAGCGACGACGAACGTCTGCTGCGCGAGGCCCTCGCCGTGTTCGACGAGCTCGGTGCCCGGCCGATGCGGGACGTCACCGCACGACGCCTGCGCGAGCACGGCGTCCGCGACATTCCGAGACGTGCCACCACGACCGGCGCCGACGGCCTCAGCGCGCGCGAACGCGAGGTGCTGACCCTGCTCGCCGACGGGCGGCGGAACACCGAGATCGCCGAGGAGCTGTTCCTGTCGCGCCGGACCGTGGAGCACCACGTGGCGTCGGTCCTGCGGAAGCTGCGCGTGCCGAACCGGGCGGAGGCGGCCAGGTACGCGCGGCGCAACGGGACTCAGACCCAGAGCCCCAGGATCGCGCCCACGAGTGCGAGCCCCACAATGTGATAACCCGCTCCGATGGCCGCGAAGGTCATGGGAGCGGGCTTGGTCATGTCGAAGGTGCCCGTCACGAAGATCACCGGTAGAGCGACGCCGATGCCGACCACGAGGCCGAGCAGGATGCCTTCCATGATGTTGTCGGTGTTCGACGCGGCACCGATCATCGCGGTGGCGAGCGTCGCCACGAAACAGGTGGCGAGCGGGACGGCGTAGATGCCGGCGCCCGCGTTCTCCGGAGGGTTGAGATCCCAGCCCGCCGACCGTTGCCAGGCCCTGCCGAACGCGAACTCCGCGTACCACAGGCCGCCCAGCCCGAAGTACGCGATCGTGGCCACGATGACGGCTGACCAGTTCAGGTCGCCGAGCACGCTCAAGGTCATGATGGTCTCCCGCCGTGATCCAAGGTGACTTGGCATCGCGAGCCACCAGGTAGCTGTTACCGGTGGTTCGGGTGCGGGCATCACGGCGGCGAATGGGCCGCCCACCCGCAGGTGAGCGGCCCCTCGTCGTCAGCTCACGGCCTTGAGGGCGTCGATCTCACCCGAGCCGTAGAAGCTGTTGTGCGCCGTTCCGCCCTGGCACGTCTGCGGCTCCCCGCTGTTCTGCGGGAACGCCGCGTAGATCGACGTGTCCGGGCACGGCAACGGGTTGGTCGCCTGCTGGAGCTTGGCCGCCGCGCCCGCGCTGCCCTGCTTGCTCAGCAGCAGTGCGGCGACACCGGCCACGTGCGGCCCGGCCATCGACGTGCCCTGCAGGTAGCAGTACGTCGCACCGTTCTCGACCACCTTCCGCGTGCACGGCCGGTAGCTCGGGTACGTCGACAGCACCCGGCCGTTCGGGGCGGCCGGGGTGAGCTGCAGGAGCGCGTCGCCACCGGGGGCGGCCACGTCGGCCGTGGAGATGCCGTAGCTCGAGTAGTACGACTTGAACCGCTTGTTGCCCGTCGCCGTCACGCCGACGACGCCGGGGATCTCGACCGGGACGACCGCGCACGCGTTGGTGATCTCCCGCTCCTGCTCGCTGCCGGGCGGGAAGTCGGGGCTGATCACGTCGACGCGCGGGTGCGACAGGTCCGTGCTGTCGTTGCCTTCGGAGGACACCACGAGCACGCCCTTGGACTGCGCGTACCGGATCGCCCTGCGCTCGGCCTTCCAGATCGCGCGCTGGTCGGCGTCGTTGCGGCAGTTGAAGAGCCACGGGTCGGCGAAGTAGCTGTTGTTGGTGACGTTGATGCCGTTCTCGGCGGACCACACGTACGCGCAGACGACCATCTCCGGGAAGAAATAGCCGTCGTTGTTGCTCGTCTTCACGCCCGCGAGACGCACGTTCGGCGCCACGCCGACGATGCCCGTGCCGTTCGCGGCCGCGGCGATGGTGCCGGCCGTGTGGGTGCCGTGGCCGTTCTGGTCGTTGCCGGGCAGCAGCTCCGTGGGTGCGCCACTGGAGCAGTCCCTGCTGCGCGACGCGTCGTAGTTCGGCGCGAGGTCGGGATGGGTGAAGTCGAGGCCGGTGTCCAGCGTGGCGACGACGACCTGCTTGCTGCCGGGCGTGACCTGGTGCGCCTGCGGCACGTTGATCTGCTGCATGTCCCACTGCAGGCCGGACAGCGAGTCGCCCCACGTGGCGGCGGCCGACACGTCCTCGGTGCCGTCGGCCTGGTCCGGTGCGACCTGCACGCCGAGGCCCGACGTCGCGGCGACGCCCTCGACGTTGCCGTTCTGCTTCAACGCGGAGGCGAACCCACCGCTCGACGACCGTGCGATCACGACGCCGATCTGGCTGTAGTTCGCGACCACGGTGCCGCCAGCGCTCGCGATGGTGTTCGCGGCGTTCGACGACGAGGCGCCCTCGCGGTAGAGGACGACGTAGGTGGACTCCGTCGCGGCACCGGCCTGGATCGCCGGGGCGACACACAGAGCCGCCCCGAGACCGGCGGCGGCCAGCAGTGCTCGTGGACGATTCAACAAATGTCTCACCGCTTCCCGTAGTAAGGGTGTTCGCAGGGACATCTGTGCAGGTCAGAAAATTGTTACATCACATGCGATGGGCGTTCACGTGATTACTGAAAGGATAATTCTGTGAATGTGAAAAAGGCCGCCCACGGTGTGTGGACGGCCTTTCTCAATCGAACTGACTAGCTGCGGACCATCTTGCGCAGCACGTACTGCATGATGCCGCCGTTGCGGTAGTAGTCGGCCTCACCGGGGGTGTCGATGCGGACGACCGCGTCGAACTCGACCTTGGCGCCGTCGGCCTTCGTGGCGGTCACGTGCACCGTCGACGGCGTGGTGCCGTTGTTGAGCTCCGTGAGGCCGGTGAAGTCGAACGTCTCGGTGCCGTCGAGGCCCAGGGACGCGGCGTTGTCGCCCGCCGGGAACTGCAGCGGGACGACGCCCATGCCGATCAGGTTCGAGCGGTGGATGCGCTCGTACGACTCGGCGATGACGGCGCGGACGCCGAGCAGCGAGGTGCCCTTGGCGGCCCAGTCGCGCGACGAGCCGGAGCCGTACTCCTTGCCCGCCAGCACGACCAGCGGAACGCCGGCCTCCGCGTACGCGACCGACGCGTCGTAGATCGTCGTCTGCGGGGCGTCGGCCTCCAGGAAGTTGCGGGTGAAACCGCCCTGGACGTCGTCGAGCAGCAGGTTGCGCAGGCGGATGTTCGCGAACGTGCCGCGGATCATCACCTCGTGGTTGCCGCGACGGGAACCGTAGGAGTTGAAGTCCTTGCGCTCCACGCCGTGCTCGGTCAGGTACTTGCCCGCGGGCGAGTCGGCCTTGATCGAACCGGCGGGGGAGATGTGGTCCGTGGTGACCGAGTCACCCAGCAGCGCGAGGACGCGGGCACCCGAGATGTCGGTGACCGGCTTCGGCTCCATCTCCATGCCCTCGAAGTACGGGGGCTTGCGCACGTAGGTGGACTCGGTGTCCCACTCGAACGTGTTGCCGGTCGGCGTGGGCAGCGACTGCCAGCGCTCGTCGCCGGAGAACACGTTGGTGTAGCCCTTGGTGAAGCCCTCCGCGGAGATCGAGGAGGAGATGACCTCGGCGATCTCGGCCGGCGACGGCCAGATCTCGGAGAGGTACACCGGCTTGCCCTCGGTGTCGGTGCCGAGCGGCTCGGTGGTGATGTCCTTGTCCATCGAACCGGCCAGCGCGTACGCCACGACGAGCGGCGGCGACGCGAGGTAGTTCATCTTGATGTCCGGGTTGATCCGGCCCTCGAAGTTGCGGTTGCCGGACAGCACCGAGACGACCGCGAGGTCGCCTTCCTGCACGCCCGCCGAGATCTCCTCCTGCAGCGGGCCCGAGTTGCCGATGCAGGTGGTGCAGCCGTAGCCGACCAGGTGGAAGCCGAGCTTCTCCAGGTACGGCATGAGGCCGGCGCGCTCGTAGTAGTCCATGACGACCTTCGAGCCCGGCGCCAGGGTCGTCTTGACCCACGGCTTGCGCTCGAGACCGCGCTCCACGGCCTTCTTCGCGAGCAGGGCCGCGCCGAGCATCACGGACGGGTTCGAGGTGTTGGTGCACGACGTGATCGCGGCGATCGCGACGGCGCCGTGGTCCAGCTCGAACTCGTTGCCGTCGACGGTGACCTTGACCGGGTTCGACGGACGGCCCTCGGAGCCCTCTGCGGCGGTCTGCAGGCGCGGCGCGCCCTTGCCGTTCTCGCCCTCGTGCACGGCGATCGGGTCAGAGGCCGGGAACGTCTCGTCGATCGCCTCGTCGACGTCGGACTTCTCGTCCTCGACGTGCGCGACGTAGTCCTTCAGCGCGGCGCGGAACGAGCCCTTGGCGTTCGTGAGCTCGATGCGGTCCTGCGGGCGCTTCGGACCGGCGATGGACGGGACGACCGTCGCCAGGTCCAGCTCCAGCGTCTCGGAGTAGACGGCCTCGCGGGACGGGTCGTGCCAGAGGCCCTGCTCCTTGGCGTACGCCTCGACGAGCGCGATCTGCTCCTCGGTGCGACCGGTCAGGCGCAGGTAGTCGATGGTCTCGCCGTCGATCGGGAAGATGCCGACCGTGGAGCCGAACTCCGGCGACATGTTGCCGATGGTGGCGCGGTTCGCGAGCGGCACCGCGCCGACGCCCTCGCCGTAGAACTCGACGAACTTGCCGACGACGCCCTGCTTGCGCAGCATCTCGGTGATCGTGAGCACGAGGTCGGTGGCGGTGGCGCCCGCGGGCAGCTCACCGGAGAGCTTGAAGCCCACCACGCGCGGGATCAGCATGGAGACCGGCTGGCCGAGCATCGCGGCCTCGGCCTCGATGCCGCCGACGCCCCAGCCCAGCACGCCGATGCCGTTGACCATCGTGGTGTGCGAGTCGGTGCCGACCAGGGTGTCCGGGTACGCCTGGCCGCCCCGGACCATGACGACGCGAGCGAGGTGCTCGATGTTGACCTGGTGCACGATGCCGGTGCCGGGCGGGACGACCTTGAACTCGTCGAACGCGGTCTGGCCCCAGCGCAGGAACTGGTAACGCTCCTTGTTGCGCTGGTACTCCAGGTCGACGTTCAGCTCGAACGCGTCCGGGCGGCCGAAGATGTCGGCGATGACCGAGTGGTCGATCACGAGCTCGGCGGGCGCGAGCGGGTTCACCTTGGCCGGGTCGCCGCCCAGCTGCGTGACGGCCTCACGCATCGTGGCGAGGTCGACGACGCACGGAACGCCGGTGAAGTCCTGCATCACGACGCGGGCGGGCGTGAACTGGATCTCGGTGTTCGGCTCGGCGGCCGGGTCCCAGTTGGCGAGAGCGCGCACGTGGTCGGCGGTGATGTTCGCGCCGTCCTCGGTCCGCAGCAGGTTCTCCAGCAGGATCTTCAGGCTGAACGGAAGACGCTCGGCGCCCTCCACGGCGCTCAGCCGGAACACCTCGTACGAGGCGTCGCCGACGTTGAGCGTGCCGCGGGCGCCGAAGCTGTCCAGGCTGTTAGTCACGTGCAACTCCATCTGGTGACAGCGCAGTGGTCAGTTCGGGGTACGGGGAGAGTCTTCCTCAACCGGTCGACCACTGCCCCTCGACCCCAAACAGTACGCTTGTCCTGTAAGCCGGTTCAACCAAGGTTGCCCTAAGTCACGCGGTACTCGCCGGGTGAGCGTCCCGTGAACCTCTTGAACGCGGCGCTGAACGCGCTCTCCGTGCCGTACCCGACGTTCGACGCGATCGTGGCGACGGTGTCGGTGGTCTCGCGGAGCGCGCGGGACGCCGTCTGCATGCGCAGGCGCAGCAGGTAGTCGAGCGGTGTCGTGCCCACGATCTCCTTGAACCGCACGAAGAACGTCGACCGCGACATCGCGGCGACCGACGCCAGCTCGCTGACCGTCCACGGGTGCTTCACGTTGCCGTGCAACGCCTTGAGCGCCGGTCCGAGCTGCGGGTGCAGCGACGCGCTCAACGCGTGGTCCCGCAGGACCTGCAGCAGCAGCACCTGGGTGAGCCGGTCGAGGATCATCCTGCCGCCGCCCTCGATCTCGCGGGAGATGAGTTCGATGGTCGCCTGGGCCGTGCCGCTCTCGGCGCCGCGCACGTGGATGACCGGCGGCAGGACGGCGAGCACCTGGTCCGCTTCCGGGCCCGCGGTGAACCCCGCCCCGAGCAACGTCGTGTCGTGGCCTTCGCCGATCCTCCCGAGCTCGCGCGGGGTGCCGTCGGGGTGCTCGTACACCGGGGCCGCGAAGACCGACGGCGTGTCCGGGTCGCTGGCGATGCGGTACGGCCGCCGCCCGGCGATGACGTAGCAGTCGCCTTCGCCGGCCCAGAAGCTCTCCTCTCCGACGACCACGTGGACCCGGCCGCGCAGGACGACCTCGACCCGCAGGTTGAGCCGCCCGACGAAGTGCAGCGCCCACCGTCCGCCCGCGTGCAGGGGCGTCGCGACGGCGCACTTGACGCTGAGTGCCGACAGGACGTGCTCCAGCGGGTTCACGTTCGGACTCTCCCGACAGGAAAGCGGACTCTCGACGATGTCGCGGGTGATCTTGCCTGGTTAGCGTACGTGCACACCGATGAGGAGGAGATCTTGATGGACCGGGGGAACCTGTTGCTCGTGCACGGCGCCTGGCACGGCTCGTGGTGCTGGGAGCGCCTCGTGCCGGAGCTGACGTCGCGGGGCTGGACCACGTCGGCGATCGATCTGCCGAGCACGTCGGGCTCGCCGGCGAACGGTCTGCGCGAGGACGCCGAGGCCGTGCGTGAGGCGTTGCGGGCGTTGAACGGACCGGTGACCGTGCTGGCCCACTCCTACGCCGGAGTGCCGGTGGGCGAGGCCGCGGGATCCGCGGACCGGCTCATCTACCTGGCCGCGCACCTGCTGGAGCCGGGGGAGTCGGTCGTGTCGGTGCTCGGCGAGCCCTGGTACGAGCCGGGCTCGAAGATGCTGGACGTGCCGCCGTCCGAGCTGCTCTACGGCGACGTGCCGGACGAACTGGCCTCGTGGGCGGTCGACCGGTTGCGGCCGCAGAGCGCGCGGGTGTTCGAGGAGCCGGTGATCGCGGCGGCCTGGCAGACCGTGCCCACCACGTCGATCGTGTGCACGGACGACGTCGTGTTCCCGGGGGTGTTCACCGAACGGCTCAAGGCGGCCGACGTGCGGTACCTGCCCGGTTCGCACTCGCCGTTCCTGTCGCGGCCGCGCGAGCTCGCCGAGCTGATCTGCGACATCGCCCAGGGGTAGCCCGGCCGGGGCCGGAGGAGTGCGCCGGGCTACCCGCGCAGGGCGGCGAGGCTACGCGCCGCCGTGTTCCTTGACGACGCGGCGGGCCGCGGCGAAGAGCATGCCGATGTTCACCGACTTCGGACAGACGACGACGGCGACGACGTCCTGGTTGTGGTTGCTGCGGATGAACAGGTGCGTGAGGTTGCTGCTGTTGACCAGGACCTCCTGGAAGTAGTGCTCGGCGCTCGCGATGCCGCGCCGCTCCTTGAAGACGTCCTCGATCATGGTGACCGTGCGGCCCTGGAAGAGGTCGAGCGTCGCGCCGGCGAGCAGATCGAGCACCTCGGACGGGTGACTCTCGGTCGTTTCGAAAGAGAGCAGCATTCCGGTGGCCATGTCGACGACGCCGGCGGCCACGCAACTGGGGACCTCCTGCCGCAGGTACCGGACCATTGCGACCATCTGGTCGGACATGCTCAACTTCGGTTTGGTCATTTTCCACTTCTTTTCGGGCGGCGGAGGGGACGGAGTTGACGGAATGCGCCCTCGAGCTTCTCGGGCACGTCTGAGAGAATCAGAAAGCCGTCGGCTTCAGGGTTTCTTCTTCTCGGGCTGTTTGAACAGTTTCGGCAACAGCTGGTGCCGCAACGACCGGGGCAGCGGAACGTCGTCGTCCTCGCACACCGGCAACCGCGGGCTCGCGATGACCGTGGTTGCCGGCACCACGGTCAGCAGGCCGTCGGCCACCATCCGGCAGGCCTCGATCGTGACCGGGTAGACGCTGCGGCCGGACGCGAACGCGATGTCCCTGGTGGTGCGCCTGCCGGTGGCGTGCGCGAGGATCTCCTCGCGCAGCCGGCTGAGATCGTGCAGGTCAGCGCCGTGAACGGGGGCGACGCGGTCGTGGTGCGGGGAGAGCGGGCACGGCAGCGCGAGCAGCGAGGTGATCCGGCGTGACGTCTCCTGCAGCAGGCGGACGGGGTCGACCGCGGCGCTCATCGCGACCGCCGTGTCGAGCGTCTGCGGGGTGAACACGCAGTCCTCGACGTCTCCTGCGACGACGGTGAACGCGGCGTCGTGCGTCGCCATCATCGCCACCACGTGCAGTTCGGTTTCGCCGATCCTTCCGCGGGTGCCGGTGAGCGCGTCCGGGCCGGGCGAGCCGGGGCTTTCCGCGCACACGACACCGCCGTCGCGCAGGTGAATTCTTCCGCCGGGATTTCCGAGCACGTGCAGCGTGCCCGTGGCGCGTGCCGCATCTCGTCCGGTCAACGCGCCCGCGAGCAGGTCGAAGGAGAATTGCGTACCGCTTTTCAGGGGTGTCACCCGCATTCCGTCGAACTGAGCTTGAGGCAACTCATCTTTGTTGCTCAGGTGACGGTTTGTCGCCACGCTTCACTCGATCGTGTGAAAGTTGGGCGACTGTATTCATTGGGTATACATTTGATGTCACGGAGAGTTTCGTCAAACGAACATGAGAATGATTCCGAAGGCAGCCAGCATCAGCAGTTTCGCGCATTCGAGCACGATGTAGGCGAGGTGCGCGCGTGACGGGGGAGGTGTCTCTCCGTCGATGATGAGCTGCGCCCTGGCCTCGAGCCGCGGCCGCAGCACCGCCACCTGAACGGCGAGGGTCACGGCCAGCGCGACGAGCAGCACGGTGGCGGCGAGCGGGCGGGGAGCCAGGGAGAACGTGACGGCGGTGGCCGTCGCGAGAACGATCTCCGAGGCGTTCAGGGCGCGGAACACGAGCCGCCCGATGCCCAGGCCCAGCGGCAGCGTGATGCCGGGCGCGCGGAACTTCAGCGGTGCTTCGAGAGAGATCGCCAGGACCATGCCGAGCCAGATGCACGCCAAAGCGAGCGGAAGCGGTGTCATGGATGGTTATCTTGGCGTGGTGCACCTCGATCAGGTTTCGAAGCGTTACGGGCGCGGGCCGTGGGTGCTGCGCGACCTCACGCTGGAGGTCTCCGGCCTGGTCGTGCTGACCGGCGCGAACGGCACCGGCAAGTCCACGCTGCTCAAGATCGCGGCCGGGATCCTCAAGCCCACGACCGGACGCGTGGTCCGGCCGGCGTCGGTCGGCTACGTGCCGGAACGGTTCCCGTCGGACGTCAAGATGTCCGCCTCGTCCTATCTTGCGCACATGGGCCGGATTCGCGCCGCCGCGGCCGGGGACGTGCTGGAACGACTGGGTTTCGCGGGCTCGCTGACGGCGCCGATGTCGCAGCTGTCGAAGGGCAACGCGCAGAAGGTCGCGCTGGCGCAGGCGTTGCTGGCCTCGGACGTGCTGGTGCTCGACGAGCCGTGGACCGGTCTCGACCCGGAGGCGGCTCGTGAGCTGGTGTCGCTGTTGCAGGGGCGGACCGCGCTGGTGTCCGACCACGAGGGACACCTCGCCGGTGCGACGCGCGTGGATCTGGCCGGTGGGCACGTGACGATCGAGCTCAGCCGCGTCGTGGGGCTGGATGCGCTGGAGGCGTTGGAAGGCGTGCGGTCGGTGTCGTCCCGCGGCTCGTCGGTGCAGGTGCTGGTGGCGCCGGACCGGAGCGACCACGTGCTGGCGGAGGCGTTGCGGCTCGGGTGTTCGGTGCGGAGCGTGCGGTGATCTCCCTGGTGCGGTACCTCGCGGCTGACGTGTTCCGCGGGCAACGGTTCCTGGCGCCGTTGCTGGTGTTCCTCGGCGTGCTGGGGATGCTGTTCTCGAGCGATGCCGGGCAGCCGCTGGAGGCGTACTCGGGTTCCGCGGCGTTGCTCTACCCCGTCACGGCCTGGATGGCCGTCGTGGTGGCGACGTCCGAGGACGTGGTGCGGCGTGAGATCACGGTGGTGTCGGCGGGCGGCTGGTCGCGGGTGCTGACGGCGGCGGCGCTGGTCGCGGTGTCGATCGCGCTCGTCATGGCGCTGGTGGCGGCGGTGTGGCCGGTGGTGACGAACCCCCACCCGTACACGGCAGGTCAGTTTTTTGTCGGACTCGGCGCGCATACTGTGTGTGCGTTGCTGGGTGTCGGCGTGGGACTGATGTTCGCGAGGCCTGTGTTCGACTCGATCGGGCGCACCGTGCTGGCGGTGTTCTCGGTGGTGGTGCTGACGTATCCGCTGGGGCGGGCGACTCCGCTCGGGTGGGTGCTGGACGCGCTGGGGCACAACCAGGTCTCGCTGTCGGTGCTGTGGGCCGGGGTCGTCGGCGTCGCGCTGGTGGCCGCCGCGGTCGTCGTGGGCGTGCGGCGAACCTGATGCGTGTCAACGTTCTCGGGCCGCTCCAGGTCGTCGCGGAGGGCGCTCCCGTCGAGGTGCGCGGAAAGCGGCTGCGGTGGTTGCTGATCAGGCTCGCGATGGAGCCTGGCCGGGTCGTGCCCGCGGACCGGCTGATCGCGGACCTGTGGCCGGACGAACCGCCCGTCGACGGCGTCGCCGCGTTGCAGTCGCTGGTGTCACGGCTGCGGCGGACGCTGGGTGCCGGCGCGGTGTCGTCGCACGCCCTGGGCTACCGCTTGGAGGCGTCGACCGACGTCGAGGAGTTCTCGCGCACCCGTGACGCGGCGTTGTGGCGCGGGGCGGCGTTCGAGGAGGCGCCGTTCGCCGTCGACGAGGCCGTGCGCCTGGCGTTGCTGCGCGACGACCTGGCCGGGCTGGAGGCGTTGGCGGCCGCGCACCCGTTGAGGGAGGACGTGCAGGCCCGCCTGATGCTGGCCCTGCACGCGGCGGGCCGGCGTTCGGACGCGCTGGCGGTGTTCTCGCGAGTCCGCGACGCGCTGGCCGACGAGCTGGGCGTCGACCCCGGCGAGACGCTGGCCGCCGCACACCTCACGGTGCTGCGGGAGCGCGTCTCACGCGGGAACCTCCCGGCACCGGTGGGGTCGTTCGTCGGTCGCGATGCCGACTTGGTGACGTTGGCCGAGTTGTTGCGGGACAACCGTTTGGTGACGCTGACCGGCTTCGGCGGCGTGGGCAAGACACGCCTGGCGCTCACCCACGCGGCGTCGGTCCCGCAGGCGTGGTTCGTGGAACTGGACTCGGCGGCGGAACCGCTGGCGGCGTTGGACGCGGCGCTGGGCCCGAACCCGTTGGCCACACCGGTGTTCTCCCGCCTCGGGTCGTCGCTGGTGGTGCTCGACAACTGCGAACACGTCGTGGACGCGGCCGCCGCGCTGTGCGTCCGCCTGCTGGCCGAGGCGCCGGACGCACGCGTGCTGGCGACATCGCGCGAGCCCCTGGGAATTCCGGGCGAGGTGGTGCATCCGGTGGCGCCGCTGGACCTCGACCACGCCGTGCGGCTGTTCGCGGCACGGGTGGGTTCGGCGCTGGACCGGGACGTGGTGCGCCGGGTGTGCGGCGCGCTGGACGGCATCCCGCTGGCACTGGAACTGGCGGCCGCCCGAGCCCGCTCGCTGTCGGCCGCGCAACTGGAGTCCCGTGTGGACAGCCGGCTGCGGCTGCTGGACCGAGGCGCACGCACCGGACCGGCGCGGCACCGGACGCTGCGGGCGGTGATCGACTGGAGCTGGGAGCTGCTGGACGACGCCGAGCGGTTGCTGCTGGCGCGGCTGGCGGTGTTCGTGGGTGGGGCGACGGCGGCGGCGGTGCACGAGGTGTGCGGGGCGGGGTTGCGTGTCGCCGCGCCGGGAACCCGTGCGGATCGGGGTGGTCGGGTTCAGGGGGAGCGGGAGGGCGCGGCCGGGGCTCCTGTGTCCAGCTCTGCTGTTGTGGCTGGGGAGGCAGTGTCCAGCTCTGGTGTTGTGGCTAGGAAGGCGGCGCCCGGTTCTGGTGTTGTGGCTGGGCAGGTGGCGCCGAGTTCTCGTGTTCAGGTTGGGGAGGTGGCGCCCAGCCCTGGTGTTCAGGCAGTGGAGGCGGCGCCCAACCACGGTGCTCAGGCTGGAACGGCGGAGCAGGACACCTCGCCCCAGCAGGTCGCGTCGGCCGACTACACCTCACCTCACCACGTGGCGTCGGCCAGCTACACCTCACCCCAGCAGGTCTCGTCAAGCGGCTACATCGCGCCAGACCTGAGCGGGGCAGGCTCGCGCAGGGGTACCCCCGAGCCGGGAACCCCTGCATCTCAACGTACTCAGGACCACCGACAAGATCAGGACCTCTGGGAGACCGAGGACCTGTTGGCCGCCCTCGTCGAGAAGTCGTTGGTCGTACGTGCCGGTGAGCGCTACCGCCTCCTGGAGACCGTCCGCGAGTACGCGCTGGAGCAGCACCAGACCGACCCCGCCCGACACGCTGCCTGTTACGTGGCACTCGCCGAGCAGAACGAGCCGCTGTTGCGCGGTCCCCGGCAGCTCGAAGCCCTCAAGGTGTTCGACGCGGAACGGTCCAACCTCGACGCGGCGCTGGCGTGGGCCGTCCACCACGACAACGGGATCGCGCGGCGGATGATGGCCGCGAGGACGTGGCACTGGCTGGTGATGACCAAGCGGTTCGAGGAGATCCGCCGCTGGGCGCCTCTCGTGCCGGACGACCCGTTGTCGGAGGTGCTGGTCTCGCTCGGCACGCCCGAAGCGGTCGTGGCGGCGGAGCGGTTGTGGCAGGAGGACCTGCCGACGGCGTTCTGCGCGTTGATGCTCACCAGCGGTCAGATCTGGGGCGAGACCGACCTGGGCGGGCGGCTCGAGGTGCTGGCCGATCGGCTGGCTCGGTCGCCCGACGCGTGGATGCGGGCGTTCTCGGTGCTCATCCGCGGGATCGTGGCGGGCGAGTTCAGCGAAGGGGCGGCGCCGAAGGCCGAGGCCGCGTACCGCGAGGCGTTGGACGGGTTCCGGGCGGTGGGTGACCGGTGGGCCGTCGTGTTCGGGTTGTCGTGCCTGGTCATGGTTCTGGTCAACCGCGGGGCGTTCGCCGAGGCGTTCAAGGCGGTGTCCGAGGCCAGGCAGGTGGCGGCCGAGCTGGGGGAACCGGAGAGCGTGCTGGTGCCGATGTCGGTGCTCATGCAGGCGGCGCGCATCAAGGTCAGGATCGGTGACCTCGCCGGGGCCCGCGCGGATCTGGAGCTCGTGCCCGCCTCGCCGCTCGACCTCGATCGGGCACGGGTCGCGCTGGCCCACGGCGAGGTGGCGTACTTCAGCGGTGACTTCGAGCAGGCCGTGCGGCTTTACCGGCAGGCGCTCGACACCACGGACGAGCGGGCGAACCAGTTCCGCGCGACCGTCCACGCCGGACTCGGGCTGGCGCTCACCCGCCTCGGGCACCTGAGCCAGGCGGGTGAGGAACACCGGAAGGCGCTCGACACCGTCAACAGGAGTGCGGACGGGCCGGCGCGGGCGATGGTGCTGGAGCAGTACGCGGACTGGCTGCTCGCCCAGGGCGACCCCCGCGGTGCGGAGGAGGCCCTGGACGAGGCGGAACGGCTACGCGGCGGTCCGAGCAGCGACCCGGCGGTGGTGAAGCTGCGTGACCGGGTTCGCGCCGAAGTAGGCGTCGATCGCTGACCGGCCGATCGCGGCGACGTAGCCGTCCGGGCGGACCAGCACCGGGCCGTCGGGGAAGTCCAGCGTCACGAAGTCGGGGCCGCGCAGCAGGTCGAAGATCCGGCCCTGGTCGGTGTGGCCGTCGGGCATGCGGTCGCCGGGCTGCAGACCTTCGCCGTCGGCCGTCCGGTAGGAGAGCGAGAGCTGGAGCGTCTCGTCGCCGCGCCGCTCGAACGGGTTGCCGGACATCATGATCGCGGTCGTCATGCCGAGCAGCCACTGCGCGACGGGCTTGCGCTCGGACTCGTAGGTGTCGAGCAGCGTCTCCATCGCGAGCTTCCAGCCGAGGTTGTAGGCGTCCTGGATGCCGGTGTTCATGCCCTGCGCGCCGGCGGGGGAGTGGACGTGCGCCGCGTCGCCCGCGAGGAACACCCGGCCGACGCGGAACCTGTCGACCATGCGGATGTTGGTGCGGTACAACGACATCCACGTCGCGTCCTGCACGACCACGTCGTCCAGGCCGGTGCGGTCGCGGACGATCTGCCGGTACAGCTCCAGTGACGGTTCGCCGTCACCGGTCGCCTGGAACTGGAAGAGGTCCGTGCCGGGCAACGGGCACAGCGCGAGCCACCGGTCGACGCCGCCGCCCCAGCTGTGCCAGTGGTCGCGGTCCAGACCCGACACGCGGACGTCGCCGACGAGCATCCGCTGGTCCTCCCGTGTCTCTCCGACGAACTGCACGCCGAGATGCTTGCGCACGAACGACTTCCCGCCGTCGCACCCGACGAGGTACTTGGCGCGCACGGTTTCCGAGCCGATTACCGCCGTGACGCCGTCGTCGTCCTGGGAGAACGACGTCAGCGGCGTGCCGTACTCGACGGTGCCGGCGGGCAACGCGTCGCGCAGGATCTGCTCGACCCGGAACTGCGGGATGAGCATCGTGCTCGCGTACGGGCGTTCGGTCGTCGGGTGCCGTCCTTCGTGGACGTCCCACTCCCGCAGCACCTCGCGGCCGCTGTAGGTGCGCATCGTCATGTGGAAGCGGCCGGACTCGAGGACCGGCTCGATGACGCCCAGGTCGTGGAAGACCTCCATGCTGCGCGGCTGCAGGCCCTTGCCGCGCGAGCCGGCGAACGGCGCGGGCGAGGCGTCGACGATCCGGAACGCGACACCGCGGCGCGAGAGGTCGAGGGCCAGGGTGAGGCCGGTCGGGCCGGCGCCGATGATCAGAACCTGAGTTTCCATGGCGCCAACAGTCGGCCCAGGAACTGCCACGGCCCTGTCATCACGCTGTTGCGGATGACAGGGCCGTGGGCGACCTGCGAAAACTTACTTCTTGAGCAGCTCGATCAGCGCGTCGACGTCCTTGGGTTCGAAGCCGCGGAACAGCGTCAGCGCCAGCTCGTAGTACGAGCGGACCGGGCTCACGTACCACTTGCCGTCGACCTTGGTCGTGACGACACCGACACCGGTCTTCATGACCGACCCGGCGACGCGGCCGATGATCTCGACGGCCTCGGACGGGATCTTCTTGCCGCCCTGCTGCTGCAACAGCTGCGTGATGTCGTCCGCGCACAGCTTCTGCGTGCCCTCGCGGGGGATGTCCGCCGAGTAGCAGTCACCCTCGCGCGTGATCGTGACCGTCTCGCCCTCGGCGGTGATCGACAGCTTCTTGACCGTGACCTGCTTGCCGCCGGTGACGTCCTTGACGTCGGTCTCCAGCGCGTTCAGCTTGGCACCGGTCGGCTTCTGCGTGCCGGCCTGCTCCAGCAGCAGCGGGCCGAGGTCCTGCAGCACACCGGCCTCGTCCGGCGGCAGCAGCGAGACGACCTTCTTCAGGTCGGCGTCCAGCGCGGCGTTGACCAGCTGCTTCGCGGCGTCCTCCGGCGAGCCCGCACCCTGCGGCGCGAAGCCCTGCTGCGGCCACTTCAGCTTCTCGTCCTCGAGAACGGCGTTGGCGATCGTGTAGAACGCGCTCGGGTACCACTTGTCGCCGACCTTGATCGACGCGATGCCGATCGGCTGGCCGCGCTTCTGCACCTCGGCGGTGATGTCCCAGGTCTCGGACTTCGACGTGGTCAGGCTGACCTTGTCGCCGAGCGCGTCGACGAGCTTGTCGGTGAGCGGGATCTTCGAGACGTCCGAGGTGATCGTGATCTTGCCCTCGGTCAGCTTGTTGATCGTGAGGTGGTCGTTGATCTTCTCGGCCTTGGCCTCGTCGAACTTGATGTTCTCGCTCTTGAACTCGACACCGGTGAGCTTGTTCGGGTCGGCGTCGGGCTTGAGGATCTCGAGACGCTTCATCTCCTTCGTCATCGAGTCCATGTAGTCCTTCGACAGCGCGGCCTCCGCCGGTGCCAGCGAGGCCATGATGCCGACGACGTCACCGCTGCCCAGCTGCTCGATGAGGTTCTTCGCCGCGATGGCCGGGGTGTCCTGGCCCGCGTTCGCCGCCGGGTCGGACTTCTTCAGCGCGAAGAACGTGACACCGCCACCGATCAGCAGCAGCACGGCGACGACGGCCGTGATGACCAGGCCGGTGCGCTTCTTCTTCGGCGGCTCGCCACCCATCGGGGCGTAGCCGTACGGCTGCTGCTCGAAGCCCTGCTGCGGAAATCCCTGCTGCGGAAATCCCTGCTGCGGGAAGCCCTGCGGGCCCGTCTGCGGGTAGCCCTGCTGCGGGAAACCCTGCGGCCCGGTCTGCGGGTAGCCGCCCTGCTGCGGGTAACCACCCGGCTGCTGCTGGTAGCCACCCTGCTGAGGCTGCTGCGGATAGCCGCCCTGCTGGGGCTGCTGCCCGTACGGGTTGTTCTGCGGCTGCCACTGGCCGCCGCCACCACCTGGGTAGCTCACGGTTTCCCTCCTGGAGTTCTCACTGCGCTGCGCCTGGTAGAGGTGAGCACCGTGATCGCCCCCACGATCGTCAGCACGGCACCGGCAAGGGTGACGACTGGTCCGGCGATGCTGATTCCGACCAATGCACCCTTGCTATCCCCTTGGACTGTGGCTAACAGGGCCACGGTTCCACTGATCGTGCCAAAGAGAAGGCCGACGCACGCGGCAAACCGTCGAAATCGGACCACGTACAGCGCCACCGCGATCATGGCGAGGGGCGTGAGACTCACCCAGACCCCCGTGACGACGCTGCCCGCCACCCCGTCCAACCCGGCGAGACTACGCAGCGAAAGCACCTCGTAACTGTCCCTCGTGGTCGATCCGGATTTCAGCCACGGCAAGAAGGTTCCGGTGATGGAAGTGATCAAGCCCACTGCCGCGATGGCGGCTCCCACAGCGCTGCGCACCGCACTAGTGTGAACCGGTGGCTTCTCAGGCGTGCGCAGCGGCACGGGCGCTGGTCGCGTCCGCGCACCGGATCACGGTCCTGACGGGCGCCGGGGTCTCCACGGACTCGGGCATCCCGGACTTCCGCGGTCCGGAAGGGCTGTGGACGCGTGACGCCGACGCCGGACGCGCCGCCTCCCTCGACGCCTACCTCGCCGATCCCGAGCTCCGCCGCCTGTCCTGGCGGACGAAGCTCGACAGTCCCGTGTGGACGGCCAAGCCCAACGCCGCGCACAAGGCGCTGGTGGAACTCGAACGGTCCGGCCGGCTGCGCACCGTCGTCACCCAGAACATCGACGGCCTGCACCAGAAGGCGGGCTCCGATCCGCACCGGGTGCTGGAGCTGCACGGCACGATGCACGCGACCGTGTGCCTGGGATGCGGTGCCACGGGCCCGATGCGGGAGGCGCTCAAACGCGTCGCCGAGGGCGAGCCCGAGCCGCAATGCCTGCGCTGCGGCGGAATCCTCAAGTCGGCCACCATCTCGTTCGGACAGGAGCTCGACGGCGAGGTGCTGCGCCGCGCCCGGCTCGCGGCACTCGACTGCGACGTGCTGCTGGTGGCGGGAACGTCGCTCTCCGTGCAACCCGCCGCGGGCCTCGTGTCACTGGCCGCCCGCGCCGGAGCCCAGGTCATCATCTGCAACGACGAGCCGACGCCGTACGACTCCGTGGCGGCCGTCGTCCTGCACGAACCGGTCGGCGAGGTGCTGCCCGACCTCAGCTCCGTTCCTCCATCCGGGGGAGGCCGGTTCTCGTCCTGGGGAGATCCGAGCACCTGGTCGTAGTGTCGTTTCATGCGCGTACCGCTGATCACCACGGACTTCCTGGACCGGGCGTCGTTCGCGTTCTCGGCGACGACCGCGACCATCGACGAACCCGACCAGCCGGCGAAACCGGTCGAGACGACGACGTATGCGGAGATGGCGACCCGTGTGCGCGCGTGGCAGGCCGGGCTCGACGCACTGGGCATCGGCGAGGGCGAGCGGATCGCCGTCGTCAGCCACAACTCGGCGCGGCTGCTGGAACTGCTGCACGCGGTGCCCGGCAGCGGGCGGATCTGCGTGCCGGTGAACTTCCGCCTGCGGCCCGACGAGGTGAAGTACATCGTCGAGCACAGCGGTGCGTCGGCGTTGTTCGTCGACCCCGAGCTGTCCCTGGACGACGTCACCGCGCGGCACCGGTTCACGCTGGGCGAGGAGTCTGAGTCGCTGCTCCGGTTCGATGTGGAGCCACGGCCGTGGAGCGATCCCTCGGAGGACGCGACGGCGACCATCAACTACACGTCCGGCACCACCGCACGGCCCAAGGGCGTGCAACTCACACACCGCAACATCTGGCTGAACGCGGTCACGTTCGCCATGCACACACGCGCGTGGGAAGGCGACGTGTACATGCACGTCCTGCCGATGTTCCACTGCAACGGCTGGGGCATGCCGTTCGGCCTGGCCGGGCTGGGTGTGCCGCAGGTGGTGCTGCGCAAGGTCGACGGCGCCGAGATCCTGCGCCGTGTGCGCGACCACGGCGTCACGCTGATGTGCGGTGCACCGGCCGTGTGGAACGCCGTACTGGATGCCGCTCAGTCGTGGGAAGGCGACATCCCCGGCCGTGACCGCGTACGGATCGTGTGCGCAGGTGCGCCGCCGCCCTCACGCACGATCCAACGCGTGACCGAGGAGCTCGGCTGGGAGTTCCTGCAGATCTACGGCCTGACCGAGACGGCACCGCTGCTGACCTTCAACCGCGCCCAGCCGGGGCCCGTCGGTGAGGAGAAGGCGAAGAAGCAGTCACGGGCCGGCGCACCGGCGTTGGGCGCGCAGCTGAAGATCTCCGACACCGGCGAGGTGCTCGCGCGCTCGAACGTGGTCATGGAGGGCTACTGGGAGAACCCGGAGGCGACCTCCGACGCCATCGAGGACGGCTGGTTCCACACCGGCGACGGCGGCCACTTCGACGACGAGGGCTACCTGACGATCTCGGACCGCAAGAAGGACGTGATCATCACCGGCGGCGAGAACGTCTCGTCCATCGAGGTCGAGGACTGCCTGTTCTCGCACCCGGCCGTCGCCGAGGTCGCGGTCATCGGCGTGCCGGACGAGAAGTGGGGTGAAACGATCAAGGCGTTGGTCGTGCGCACCGAGGAGGTCTCGGAGGCCGAGCTGATCGCCCACTGCAAGGAGCGGCTCGCCGGGTACAAGGCGCCGACGTCGATCGAGTTCCGCGACTCGATCCCGCGCACCGCGACGGGCAAGATCCAGAAGTTCAAGCTCCGCGAACCGTACTGGGCTGGGCGAGAGCGCGGCGTCAACTAGCGCCTGTATCGAAGTCCGATCCGCGACAGCCGGGCCCGAGGCGGCCCCTGGCGGCACGGCCGGACGACCCACATACAACACCGGTATGCGGGCCGTCCGGCCGCACCACCAGGAACCACCTCAAGCTCGACTCTCATCGAACCGGACTTCGATACAGGCGCTAGTAGTGCTTTGTTAGGTCTCGGCGTGTCGTAGGGGCGCGGGACAGGCTGGGCGATTCACTGTCCCGGTGACCCCTGATGAGCTTGCTCATGTGCGGCAACGCCTGGAGGCCTTCGCGGCGGAGGTGTTCGAGCCCTTGGCCCGGTCCGATCAACGGGCCAAGGGTGAGACGTATCTGCGTGGGTTGCTGCTGGACGGGCAGCGCAAGTCGATGCAGCCGATGGCGGAACGTCTGGGAGTGGATCACCAAGGGCTGCAGCAGTTCGTGACCACCTCGACCTGGGACACCGACGCGGTGCGAGTGCGACTGGCCCGGCGTGCGGTGGAGGCGATCGGTCCGGTGGCCTGGGCGGTCGACGACAGCGGCTTCCCCAAAGACGGCACGAGTTCACCGGGTGTGGCCCGGCAGTACTCCGGGACCCTGGGCAAGGTCGCCAACTGCCAGATCGGGGTCAGTGTGCACGCGGTCACCGACACCGCCTCCTGTCCGCTGGGCTGGCGGTTGTTCCTGCCGGAGTCCTGGGACACCTCCAAGGCCGGTCCGGCTGCGGTCAAGGCGGCTAAAGCCAAGCGACGCAAGACACTGAAGAACGCGCCACGAGCCGCCGCGGCCGGCGAGCGGGCCGAGATCGAGGTCGACGTGGAGGCGGTCACCGAGACCGCCAGGACGCGGCGCGACCGGTGCGGGATACCCGACGAGGA
>NZ_BBOJ01000031.1 GCF_000974445.1 Lentzea aerocolonigenes | reverse complement strand
AACCAGAACCGGTTCGAGCTTCGGCTCATCGTTGGTTGTAATTTCATAGTGTTTCGGTGGTTATAGCGTTGGGGAAACACCCGGTCCCATTCCGAACCCGGTAGTTAAGCCCTTCTGCGCCGATGGTACTGCACTGGTTACGGTGTGGGAGAGTAGGTCGCCGCCGAACTTAATTTGCCCTGCGGGTCGAGCGCCACAAGCGCTCCCCGCAGGGCTTTTTTGTGTTCTGGCCCCGTCCGCGAGGGGTCGTGTCCGCTTGAGCCGCCGACCGGGTGATGAGGCGCAGGCGAGCGGGTGATGCAGGTCAAGCGCAGGTTGTTCCTCCCTACCGTGATCGTCATGAATGAGCAGTGGGCAGGGGAGGCACCTTTGCGGTGGCGAGCGCGCAGGAGGCGGGGCAGGCACGCCCGCGAGCCCGCGCCGTCCTCGCAGTCGCTCCTGCCCGCGGTGCTCGGCGTCGTGCTGCTGGTGTGCCTGATCCTTCTCCTGCTCACGTACCTCTAGCGGGACCGCAGCGCGTCGAGCGCGACGGCTCGGCCGATCACGGGCCGGCGGTCGGCGCCAGGACCCTGGACCGGGACCCACATGGTGGTCGCGAATCCAGGTCGTCCTGTCGACGCTGAACACGGAAGCGCCGTTCTCCGCGGGGAAGTGCTATCGCAAGGGGGACGGCGCTTCGCCGACTCACAGTTCGCCCTTCTCGACCGGGACCGGTGTCAGGCTTCCGGTGGGGAACCGGCGCTCATTGCGTTCGATCTTCGCGAACGCGGCCTCGACGAGGTCGACACCGAGCTTGTCCGCCAGCCGGGTGAGGTAGTGCATCACGTCGGCGAGCTCGTCCCGCACGTTCCAGGCGAGATCGGGGTCGTTCATCGCGTTCGCCGCTTCCTCGGGCGTCAGCCACTGGAAGAGGTCGGTGAGCTCGCCGACCTCGGCAGACAACGCCATCACCAGGTTCTTGGGCGTGTGGTAGCTGTCCCAGTCGCGGGCAGCGGCGAACGCCCGCAAGGCGTCCCTCAGGTCCACGAGATCACGCTGACTCATGCACCACTAAGTACCACGTGGACGAACGAGCAAGGATGGCGGTCAATCAAGCATGGATCGTCCGCGTCAATGTTGATTGGCTCTAGTCATGTCAACATTGAGCGCAATCAAGTCGTCCACCGTCCTCGTGCTCGGCGCCACCGGCAAGACCGGTCGTCGTGTCACCGAACTCCTCGGTCCTGCCGCTCGTCCGGCGTCGAGGTCGTCCGCCACGAAGTTCGACTGGTCTCTCCCCGGCACCTGGGAACCCGCCGTCGCCGGCACCACCGCCGTCTACGTCGTGCCGCCGGAGAACCCGGCAGCGCTCGCCGACTTCGTGCCGGTGGCCGTGAAGGCCGGCGTCAACCGGTTCGTCCTGCTGTCCATGCGGGGTGCGCCGGACGACGACCCGTTCGAGGCGGCGATCAAGAACTCCGGGGCCGACTGGACGATCCTGCGTCCCACCTGGTTCATGCAGAACTTCGACGAGGACATGTTCGCGGAGCCTGTGCGGCACGGCGAGCTCGCTGTGCCCGCGGGGCAGGGCGTGCACCCGTTCATCGACGTCCGCGACATCGCAGAGGTCGCCGTCGCGGCGCTCACGCGGCCCGGTCACGCGGGGGAGACCTACGACCTGAGCGGGCCCGAGTCGTTGTCGTTCGCGGGGATGCTCGCGCGGATCGTGGCGGTGACCGGCAGCCCCGTCCTCTACACGGACGTCGCCCCGGACGACTTCGCGGCCTCGTTGCGCGGGCTCGGGTACCCGGACGAGATCGCCGAGCTGGTCACGATGCTGCTGGTGCGCATCCGGACGGGAGCCGAGGCACACCTGTCCGACGGGGTGCAGCGGGTCCTCGGCCGTGAGCCGCGAACGTTTGCGGACTACCTGGGCAGCAGCAGCTTCGCGTGAAGGCCGCGCGTGCCCTCGTTGACGATGACCGCTTCGCAGAGCGCGCGCCCCGTGCGGGCGCGCCACTCCTGCGCCACGTCGCAGTAGCGCAGACCCATCGCGTAGGAGAGTTGGCCGATGCATTCGCCTTCGAGCAGCACCTCGAGTGTGTGTTCGCCCGTGTGCGAGCCCTTGGCGATGCGGCAGTCGCGGAGCTCGGCGATGACGTGCACCGGGGTGTGTCCGTTGACCACGCGGTGCAGCACGTGCTGATGCGCTTCTTCGCCCGTGACGGTGACCTGGTGTTCGGCGGGCATGGTCGGTGCCGTGCCGAGAGCCTCGTGGTCGAGCAGCAACAGCCGCGGGGCACCGAGCTGCAGGTGCACGCCGTAGTGGCGCTGACCCCCGCCCATGATGCGGGCGGGGCACGAACCGACCTCGCCGCGTTCGGCCAGTTCGAGCAGAAGCGGCTGGTAGTCGGCAGCCTGATCAGTGCGCAGGTAGCCGGCGGTGACCGCCCAGCCATCGCCGCGCAGCAGGTCGACCCGCACCGCCTGGCGGTCGTGCCCGTCGGAAGGCTCCGGCACCAGCACGGCGGTCGCGGGGATGGGCTCGTCCGGCGAGTGCGCCGTCGCGTGCCTCGCCACCTCGGCGATGGCGTCCTGGTAGTACGACTCGCCGACGATCGCGACGCGTCCCGCCGTGGACAGGCGCCGGATCCGGGAGCGCGTACGTGACGACGTGGACTGTTCGGCGGGTTTCTTCTTGCTGCCGATGAACATCAACGCGAACAACGCGAGCCCGATGACGAAGCCCAGCGGGCCGAAAGCAACGGTCAGAACCAACGCGAGCACGGCAACGGAGATCAGAACTGCGGCGGGCGATGGCTCTGTGCGTTGCTGCATCGTCATGGGCGCATCCTCACGACTCGGCTTCCCGTCACTCTCAGTGTCGGGGATGCCGAGCGATGCGTTTCACAAATCGCTCGTTTGGTCTAATACAACGGGCCAAAAAATTGCAGCCTGTGACCAGTCAGTGAACGAGAGTGAGGCGCGCACGCCCTCGGGGCCCGCGTTCTCCGCCGCCGGGCAGCGCGGTCAGCACCAAGCCGAACACCAGACCGTTGAGCTCTTCCAGCCCGAGATTGAGTTCCTTGGCGACGTGCAGCGGCGTCGTGCCGTGCTCCCGGAGAACCTTGAACACCTTGGTGAGGAGCTTCGACGACTCCCGCCGCGCCATGCCACCCGGCGCCAGGCTGTGCACGTTCGCCCGCGTGCTGAACCGCTCCCTGGCCACGTGCCAGTGCCGGTGGTCCGTACCGGCCAGAAGCTGGTGCGGCATCAGGAACTCGGCGGCGAACTCGGCTGGTTCGTCGTGCCCGAGCAGGACGGCCAGCTGCACCGCCGCGTCGAACCTGGCCTGCTCCGGCGTGACCGTCGGGTCGAGGAACACGTACGGCGTCCCGAAGTGCCAGCAGGAGAACGCCTCCTGCCCGGCGCAGTCGACCGGCAACGAGAACACCCGCACGCCGTGCGACTCGAGCAGCTGCACCATGTTCGGCGCCGGCCCCGCCGCAAGCCGCCACGCATCGCGAGTGCGACCCGGCGAGGTCCTGGGCGGCGGCAGATCCGGCTGCGGCAACACGAACAGCCGCTCCAACCACCCGTTGAACTCGATCGCCAACTGCGCCGCCGCCGTGGCCTGGGCGTCGTGCGGCGCGTTCTGCGGCCGCGGCGGCTCCGGCGCACTCAGGAACGCGGCCGGAAACCCGAGCGCCCCGGCCAACGACTCGACGGTGGCAGCCTTGGGCCTGCGCACGCCGCGCTCGTACTCACCGATGGCCCGCGCCTGCACGCCGGCCTTGCGCGCGAGCTCGGCCGCGGTGAGTCCGCGCCGGGTGCGGGCGAGCGTGAGTCGCGAGGGCGTGAGCATGATCCGGTCATTGTCACCGGTGGCGCGGCGAGCTGCCACGCGGGTCCCGGTAGACAGGACGGCGGCTGCTCAGCGCGCCGCGGCTGCCCCGCGTGGGCCCGCGGGGGTGACTCGGCTTTGCGTCCAATGGGGACGTGGTTGCTTGGTTTGGTGTTGCTCAGGGTGGTGCGGCTGCCCGGCGTGGGCTTGAGCCGGTGGCAGGTGGGCGACCCGATTCCGGCGGTGCGGGCGTGGATGCTTGGTCTGGCGCTGCGCAGGGTGGCGTGACTGACCGAACCGCTTCGGGCCAGCGACGTCGGGGTGACCGGACACTGCGCAGCGCAGGCGTGGTCGCTTGGTCTGGTGCTGGACACTGCGCCGCGGCCGTGCGGTGTGGGCTCGAGCCCGGTCGCGTTGGGCGACCGGATTCTGCGTAGCGCAGGCGTGGTTGCTGGGTCTGGCGTTGCCCAGCGCACGGCGTCCGTCCGGCGTGGGTTTGAGTCGGTAGGGGCTGGGCCACCCGATTCTGGGCGGCGTGGGTGTGGTCGCTTGGTCTGCCTCGCTCAGCTCGCCGCGACTGTCCCAGGTGGGCTCGAGCCGGTCGCGGCGGCCGACCTGATTCTGCGCGGCGCAGACGCGTTGCTCAGCGCGGTGCGGTTGTCCCGCGCAGCTTCGAGCCGGTGACCCCGAGCGGCGACCCGACTTCGCGTAGCGCTCACGTGGGTGCGTGGCTGCTCGGGCTGGCACTGGTCGCGTTGTCGGTGGCCGGCGTGGTCAGGTGGCCGCATCCGGTGTGGGCGGCGCCGATCGCCTGCGCTGTGCTCGGCTTCCATGCGAACCACAGGACGAGGCGCACCGGCCGGCGCGGTGCGGCGGTGTTGCTCGGTGTGCTCACGCTCGTGCTGCTGGTTGGCGCGGGGGCGTTGGCGGAGGTCGCGTTCGGCGTCGCCTCAACGACGTAGCGCGATCGGGAAGTCCACCTCCTCCGGACCGTCCACATTGGGCGTCTTGAGCACCGGGAACTCCATCGGCGGCAACGGAATCCGGTGCGCCCAGCGCTCGATGACCTGGTTCTGGGGCGTGGGTTCCGGCTGCGACACCTCCCGCAGCACCACGAGCCGGTCCTCCAGTTGCAACGGGTACGTCACCAGGAACCACAGCTTCAGTCCTTCGCTGCGCGCGTTCTCGAACAGCGCGAACTGGTCGTGGTCGTTGTCCCGCATCATCGCCGCGATGGCGGGTCCCTTCGCGTAGTCGCTGCGCAACGGCGCGTCCGGCGAGCCCGTGCCGCGGTTGCCCTGCAGGGTGCCCAGCAGGATCGGGCGGGACGGGTGGCGGATCAGGCCCGCGTTCCAGTGGTCGAGGCGCTGCCAGCCTTCGCTCGCGAGGAGCTGGCGGAGCGTGCCGACCCGGTGGATCCAGTCGAGCAGGCCGGGCGCGTTGGTGGGCCCGAACGGCGGCGAGGCGGCGCGCGCGTCGATGCCGGCGGCGATCGCCCGGTCCAGGACCGCGAGGCGCAGGCCCAGGTCGGCGAGCTTCTCGTCGGTGGTGGGGGTGCGCTTGCGGAAGGCGGCGTTGGTCATGGGGTGACGGTAGCGACGGGGTCTGACAATTCCGGG
Organism: Lentzea aerocolonigenes; assembly: GCF_000974445.1. Classification (GTDB taxonomy): domain Bacteria; phylum Actinomycetota; class Actinomycetes; order Mycobacteriales; family Pseudonocardiaceae; genus Lentzea; species Lentzea aerocolonigenes. The sequence goes on along the minus strand of NZ_BBOJ01000031.1, from coordinate 96,311 downwards.
ATGCTGCAGGTCGTGTACCGCTACATCGACCCGGGGCCCGCGCCTGGAGCCAGCTCCGCGGCGACCTCGGGGGTGATGCGCAGGACCCGGCGGGTCGGCACCGCGCCGGAGCTGGCGGTTCGCCGGGCGCTGCACCGCAGGGGGCTGCGCTACCTCGTGAACGTCGCACCGCCCGGCACCAACCGGCGTCGGCGAGCCGACGTCGTGTTCCGCGGGCCGCGCATCGCCCTGTTCGTCGACGGCTGCTTCTGGCACTCGTGCCCCGAGCACGGGCAGCTGCCGAAGGCGAACCGCGAGTGGTGGCGGGTGAAGCTGCACGGCGTGGTCGTCCGCGACCGCGACACCGACGCGCAGCTCACGGCCGCCGGATGGCTCGTCGTGCGGGTGTGGGAGCACGACGACCCGGACGAAGTCGCCGTCCGGGTCGCCGCGCTGGTGACCTCTCGAAGACCGGTCAGGCCGCCACCGGCGTGAGCTGGTGCAGCACGTCCCGCTCACCCAGCCGCTCCCGCGCCCACTCCAGCACCGCGGTCTCCTGCGCGAACAGCACGATCTGCCGGTCCTCCGACAGCTTCAGCAGCAGGTCCAGCACCGCGCGGGTGCGGGCGTCGTCGGCCTGCACCGTGACGTCGTCCAGCAGCAGCGGGCACGGCTCGGTGGCGAGGTGTTGGGCGAGGGCCACGCGCAGCAGCAGGTAGATCTGTTCGGCGGTGCCCAAGGACAGGCGTGAAGCCTGGTGCCACGTCTCGGAGGAGGAGCACACCCGCACGGTCAGGGACTGCGGGTCTACGGCGGCGTCCACGTAACGGCCGTCGGTCACCAACGGTAGCCATGTGCGGAGGGTGGTTTCCAGGGCCGGGGCGATGGTGCTGTGCACCTTCTCGCGGGCGGCCGTCAGGTAGCGGGAGGCCAGGTCGATGGCTTCCACTTCGGCCGTCACCTCGGTCAGGACGGCGGTGGCCGCCTGCACGGCCTCCTCCGCGTCCGGGACGCTGGGGAGTTTGCGGGCCAGTTCGGTGACTGTGGCGGCCAGGGCGTCGGCTGCTGTGGCCAGGGTCGGGTCCACCGGGTCGCAGGCGGCGTAGCGGGCCGCGGTTTCGATCAGCGCGGCGTGCTCGGTCTGGGCGGCGGAGAGGGTTGTCTCCAGGTCGTTCACCGTGCCCTCCGCCAACAGGTTCTGGAGCTCCGCCCACGCGTTGCGCTCCTCTTCCGCCTCGCGGAGCATCCGGTCCCAGCCCCGTTGCCACTCGGCGATCGCGCGGAGCAGGTCCTCCGGGCGCTCGCCGGTGCCGCCGATGGCCGTCACGGCGTGGCGCAGCAGGGCCAGGGCTCTGGTGTGGGCGACCGTGGCCTCGGCGACGGTGGACTCCGCCAGACGACGGTCTTCCAGTGCCTGGGCGAGAAGGGGGCGCTGGGCCGCCATCAACGCCTGGCGGGCGCGGACCTTGCAGTCGGTTTCGTAGTCCACCAGCAGATCCGGCACGGACATGCCCGCCTCGACCTTGCCGCGGGCGGCCAGTTCCACGCGCACCGCCTTCTCGGTGCGGGCCACCTCGGACATCAGGTCGGCGTGCTCCGCCTCCCAGGCGGCGCGGTTCGCGAGGCGCCACAACGTCTCGCGGTCGGCTGGGATGCCCAGGGCGGCGCACCGGGCAGCGGCTTCGTCGTGCACGCGCACGGCTTCCGACGCCACGGCGCGCTGGCCTTCCGCTTCGGCGAGCGCCCGGTCCGCGTGGAACAGCACGGCTCGTGCGTCGGTGGCCGCCGCGGCACGCTCGGCGGCGAAGGCGACCGCGGCGTTGCGCTGGGCCGCGTTGCCCCGGGACAGGGCTCCACCGACGCCGGCCACGAGAGCGGCCACCAGCACACCGACGGCGGGAATTTGCTGGCCCACCACGAACAGCAGCAGACCCACGACGCTGGTCAGGCAGCTCAGAGCCAGCAAAGCGTTGCGCAGGAACGGGTTCGGCACGGCGATCTCGTGCACGCGAGCCGCCGCCACGTCGGCCTCGACCTGGGCGCGCGCTGCGTTCGCGGCGGCCTCGTCCTGGATCTGGCGGGCGGTGTCCACCTCGATCGACGCGGTGGTCAGGCGGCCACCGGCGGCCGGGTCGAGGCGCGTGGCCAGGCCCCGCAGCACCGACGGTTCAGCGGTGGTCGGGGGTGACGGCCTGCGCTCGTTGTGCGCCGCGGCCACGGCGGCCGCGGTCTCGTAAGCCGTTGCCACGACACGGAGTTCGTCGTCCACCGCGGTCTCACCGACCGGGAACTCCGGCAGGGCTTCGAGCTCGCCTTCGAGGGTCGCCGCCGACGGACCGGTCAGCACGCGCGGGGTCGGGGCGGCACGCCACGCGGCCAGCGCGCGGTTCACCACGTGCGTGAGCTCCTCCTGCGCGGCGAGACCGGACGGCGGCGAGTCGCCGAAGCGCTTCTGCAACTCGGTCAGCCGGGCCACCCGCTGGGACAACGCCTCCATCGACGCGGCGTGCTCCTGGACGGCCAGGCGGGCACGAGCCGCGGCGGCAAGCCTCGCCCGCGCGCTCAGCTCCAGGTACCGGACGTGCTCGCGCCGAGCCACGCCGAGGTCGGTTTCCGCCTCGCGCAAGCGGTTCCGCGCCTCCCGCAACGCGTCCACGGGCGCGTTCAGCCGTTTCAACGCCTGCTCCACCGTGCCGTCCGTGCCCGCCGTGGCGGCGGCACGGCGCAGGTGTTCCTGCAGACCGTCTGCGGCGTCGAGCACCGTCAGCAGCTGCGCCTGGTCAACGCAGGCGGTGGCGGCGAACGACGTGCGGTCGAGGCCCACCCGGCGCGCGACGTCCGGCGCCGAGTCGTCGTTCAGATCCCGGTCCACGGCAACGACTTCGCCCGACGCCAGCGACACCATCGCCGTCACGCGCCACGACTCGCCCTGCCACGGACGGTGCCGCGCCGACGGTTCACCGCACAGCGCGGCCCGGATGGCGGCGTGCCAGGACGACTTCGCGGACTCGTTCACGCCCGACACCACGGTCAGACCGGGCGCCAGCGGCAACGTCCGGTCGTGCAGCGGACCGAACGCGTGCGCGGTCACCGACTCGATCTTCATCGTTCCTCCAGCGCGCGCAGGCCCGTTGCGAGCACGCGGCCGCGCAACGCCGTGTCCAGGGACGGGTCCGCGAGCACGTCGCGCACGAACTGGCCGCGCACGGTCCGTTCCGCGGCGACGGAGTCGAAGTCGAGCGACGGGAACGCCTCGGCCCGCTCGGCCAGCAGCCCCAGCGACCGCGACGCCGACACGTCGAACACCTCACGCGACACCGTGCCGTCTTCGTGCACCGTGCACAGCACCGCCCCGCGTTCACCGGTCTCGCCCGGCGTGAGCGGGTCCGGGTTGCCGGGGAACGTGTAGCGGACGGCGTGTTCCGGCGTGTGCACGTGTCCCAGGAACGCGTGGTCCAGCCCGGTGATCTCGACGTCCTCCGGCGCGCAACCGTGGCCCAGGGCCAGGTTCACCCCGCCGCGGTTCACCGCGAAGCCGTCCAGGAAGTCGCGCGCGGGGCCGGGGCCGACGTGCGCGGCTCCCCACAGCGTGATGCCGTCGGTGAGCTCCACGGGCGTCAACGACTCCGAGGAGAACACGTGCACGTTCGGCGACCAGTCCACCTGCTGGTAGACCGACTGCGGCCCGTACCAGTCGTCGTTGCCCGGCGCCAGGAACACCGGCACCGAGCAGTCGAAGGACGACTGCAGGAACGAGGCGGTGTGAGGGGAGCAGCGCTCGTGCTCGTACAGGTCGCCGGCGCAGAGCACCGCGTCGGCCTTCGATTCCTCCGCGAGGTCCACGATGCGGCCCAGCGTGTCGCGCAACGCCTGGCGCCGCAGGGGACCCGCGCTGGGAAAGCGCGTGTCCAGGTGCAGGTCCGCGAACAGCAGCAGTTTCACCGGTGCCTTCAGGTGATCTCGATGGTGCCGGACAGGGTCAGGGTCGGGTGGAGAGCCGCGGCGACCGCCGCGGTGTCGGAGTGCCAGCCGCTCAGCTCCGCGACGGTCGGGGTCAGCTCGTAACCGTGGTGCCGGATCGCGCGGCTCAACGCGTGCCACAGCTGGGACGCGTCGTGCGCCACGTCGGCGTCCACATGAGACGCGAGGTTGATCAGCAACGCGTGTACGGGCTGATCCGTGTCCTCGGCGCCACAAGCGCGGGCCACCGACCGCTCCACCGCCGTGCGCAACAGCTCGGCACAGCACCGTATCCGGACGCCGTCGAGCTGATCCGGGCGTGCCAGCAGGTTCGCGACGCAGGTCAGCCGGTCCTGCACGTCAGAGGGAACGTTCATCGCTGCAACCACCCCGCCAGCAACTCGGTGTCGCGGATCAGCACGTCGAGATCGCCGCTGTCACCACCGACCCTGCACGCCTGCAGCAGGTCGACCGCCCAGGAACCGACGACGTCCTCGAGGTGCGGCAACAGCTTCGCGGGCTCCGCGAGGTCGTCGAGCACGGCCAGCGCGATCTTCTGCCTGGTCGTCAACGCGCACTCCAGCACCCGTTCCACCTCGGCGTGCGGCATCCCGCGGCCGAGCCGTTCACGGCGGAACCGGGCGTGCGACGCCGCTTCCAGGGCCGCCCGGCAGCACGACGCCACCAGCTCGGCCCGCAACGCGTCCGGCAGGTCCTCGTCGCCCCGCATCGCGCGGGCGTCGTTCAGGCACCGGCCGACCGGGTCGTCGGACATCCGCACCTGCACGACGGACTCCTCGCCGCGGCAGACCTCCCAGACCGTCGCCGCGAGCCGCAACCGCCGCAGCGCCTCCACCAGCCGTTCGTCGTGCGTGAAGACCACGACCTGGCGGGTGAGCCCGACGTCGGCGAGCACCTGCGCGAGTCCATCCACTTTGGACGGATCCATCGCCTGCACCGGGTCGTCGATCACGACGAACCGGAACGGGCTCTCGTCCACCATGGCGCGCGGCAGGAACAACGCCAGTCCCAGCGAGTGCAGCTCGCCCTGGCTCATCACCGCGAGCGCCGAGTTCGAGACGCCGTCGACCGACACGTCCAGCTCGACGTTGCGGGTGCCGCCGAGCCGCACCGCGCCCAGGTCGACGTTGCTCTGCTGCCGCAACCGCTGCCAGATCCGCTGCGACTCCTTGGCGAACGGCGCGATGCGCTCGGACCGCAGCGTGGCCGCGGTCTTGCGGATCCAGTTCTCCGCCTCGGTCACGTCGGCGAGCACCTCGGCGTCCGCAAGCGCTTGCTGCGCCTGGGAATGCCACTCGAACAACGCGATCGCCATCGGCCGCCACACCAGGTCGCGCCGGTCGATCTGCTCGCGCGCCACGGACTTCAGCTGCTCGACGACCGCCACCAGTTCGGCGTAGCGGTCGAAGAACTCGCGCCGCAGCCGCACGGGGTCGTCGATCGCGACGCAGTGCTCCCACGCCTGCCACGCCTGCAGCGCGGTCGTCGTGTCGAGCATGTCCTGCGCCTCCAGCAGCACGTCCGGCGCCGGCTGGCACAACGCCCGCGTGGCCGCCACGGCCACGTCCAGCCGGTCCGCGGCCTCGTGCAGCTCCGCGGCGGCCTTCGCGAGGTGCTCGGCGCGTTCCTTGGCCTTGGCCAGCCACAGCCCGTCGAGGCGGCCGAGGTCGCACACCGGGCACGACTGGTTGCCGCCGGACTCCTGCAGCTGGATCGCGAGCCGCAGGATCTCGCTGCACCTGAGCGAGTCCTGCGCGTTGTCCGTCGCAACGACAGTTACAGCCCCTAGCGCCAGATCGAGAGTCTCGCGGCACCGGTCGATCTCGTCGTCCGGCGGCAGTGTCAGGTCCACGATCTGGTGCAGCAGGTTCGTTCCGCTGCCGACCTCCGCGCCGAGTGCGAGGTCCGCGATCGCGTCGAGGTCGGGGGAGTCGCTGCCGAGCAGCGCCGCGGCGCGACGGGCGCGTTCGTCCTGCGACGCCGCCAGCTCCGCGCGCACGCGTTCACGTCGGTCGTAGGGGCGGGCAACGATCTCGGCGAGGCGTTTGCGGTGTTCGGCGAGAGACTGTTGAGCTTCCGTTATAGCCTCTAACCCCAGCAAACGGTGCAACGCTTCGTAGAGGTCCTCGGGCTGCGCGTCGAGGACGGTTCCCAGTTCGCTGTAGGGCAGAAACGGCCGGTAGGTCTCCAACGCGTCGTGCCACCTGCGGTCGTCGAACGGCGCGCCGTCCTGCGTCCACTCGCCCTGTGCCAGGTCCTCGTCGGGCGTCCAGCGTCTTCGGATCGTCGTGCGGTCCGGCAGCGACGCCTGGACGAGCTCCAGTTCGACGGCGGTGTCGTTCTGGTGCAGGTTGCGCCACCCCTGCCGCCACACGTCGTGCCGCGCGCGGGTCCAGCGGGCGTTGTAGCCGGTCAGCGCCAGTTCGGCGGCCTCGGCGAAGCTCGACTTGCCCGAGCCGTTGCGTCCGGTGACGACGGTCAGTCCAGGACCCGGCGCCAGCGGCAGGCGCGCCTGGGGACCGATGCCCCGGAAGCCGCGCACGCGGATCTCCGACACGAAGATGCCCTGGCCGGGGCCGTCCGTCCGCTCTCGCGGTACGGCGGTGTCCTCTGCGGGCACGCCGGCGAGCGCGCGCTCCAGCGCCGCTTCGCCTCGGCACGCCGCCAGCACCAGTTCCGCCGCACGTGGGGTGAGATCGTCTTTGGCCAATCGCCCGGCCATAAGTTCGAGTAACCCGGCTTCACCCGCCACGGTCACATTTCCTCCAGCTGCCACCACTCGATAGGGCGGCAACCTAGGCACCAAATGAGACCTACTGGTGAGTACTCACACGATCGGGTGGTGTTACATAGGGTGACTAAAGTAGTCCGCCCTCGTTATGGCCCCCACACTTCCAGCGCCCTGATGACGAAGTACGCGTCGGGCACGTACGTGCCGTGTCTGGGGTAGGTGGTGAACTCCGCCTCCGTCGAGCAGTTCTCGCGTTGGTAGACACTCGCGTCCCTGCTCAGGCGGTTGACGAACGATCTTCCGACGAGCGTGAGCGTGATGCACTCGGCGGGGTTCGCGGACTCCAGGTCGAGCCGCTGCACAGCCCCCGTGTAGTCCGGTCCGGCCCACACGCAGAACTCACCCTTGTCGCAGTTCTTGTCACTCTGCGCTACCGCGATCCCACTGGAGGCAACCGCTCCCGCAGTGATCACCAACGCGGCGATGAGGCTCTTCGTCGACATGGGCGCACCTCCGTCAGAGAACGAGTGTGCGTCCGTTTGGATCAATCGGCGAGACGATCTTGGATCAGCTCTTGCAGCTTCATGGCGTCGCGGGGCGCGTACGCCTTCGCGTCGTTGTCGAAGTACACGTACACGTCACCCTGCTTCGCCCAGCCGCGCACCTTCTCCGCCCACGCGTCGAGGCCCTCGTCGGTGTAGCCGCTGACGTAGAGCTCGTCGTGGCCGTGCAGCCGGACGTAGACGAAGTCGCTGGTGACCTCTTCGATCAACGGGTACTTGCCCGCGGCGTCCGCGACCACGAGCGCGATGTCGTGCTGTGTCAGCAGGTCGACGAACTCCGGCGTCTTGTAGCTGTCGTGGCGGACTTCCAGGGCGTAGCGCATCGGCCGTTCGGCGTCCGTGGTGGTGTGGGCCGGGTCCACGCGGTGGTCGTGGCGTTCGGCGACTTTCGCGGCCTCGGTGGTGGTGCGGGGGAGGCTTTCGAAGAAGCGGGTGAGCAGGTCCGCGTCGAACTGGAGCGTGGGCGGGAGCTGCCAGAGGATCGGGCCGAGCTTCGGGCCGAGGGCGAGCACTCCGGACGCGAGGTAGTTCGCGAGGAGCTCGTGGCCGTCCTTGAGGCGCTTCATGTGAGTGATGAAACGGCTTCCCTTGACGGAGAACACGAAGTCGTCCGGCGTCTCGGCGGCCCACTTCAGGTAGCTCGACGGGCGTTGCAGCGAGTAGAACGAACCGTTGATCTCGACCGAGCCGAGCTGCTCGCTGAGGTAGGCCAGCTCGCGCTTCTGCGTGACGCCCTTGGGGTAGAACGTGCTGCGCCAGGGCGGGTAGACCCATCCCGAAGTGCCGATCCTGACCTCGCCCATGTGGTTATCGTGGCACGGTGGACGCAGTCGTGTTTGATTCCTACTTGCAGCGCATCGGCGCCTCTCGTTCGTCGTCGTTGGTGGAGCTGCACGAACGCCACCTGTTGAGCGTCCCGTTCGAGAACCTGTACACCCACATGGACATCCGGATCGTGCTGGAGATTCCGTGGCTGTACGACAAGATCGTGGTGCAGCGTCGTGGCGGGTTCTGCTACGAGCTCAACGGGTTGTTCGCGGAGCTGTTGCGGGACTTGGGCCACTCCGTCGAGCTGCTGGCCGCGCGGGTGTTCAACGGGGAGCGGTTCGGGCCGCCGTTCGACCACGTGGCGTTGCTGGTGGACGGTTCGTGGCTGGTCGACGTCGGGTTCGGAGCGTTCTCCCTGCACCCGTTGTCGTGGGCGTCGCGGGAGGACCAGAAGGACCCGTTCGGGGTGTTCCGGCTGGTAGACCACGGCGACGACGTCGACGTGCTGATGGACGGCGCGCCCGTGTACCGGCTGGAGCGGCGGCCGCGTGAGCTCGCCGAGTTCGTGCCGGCCTGCTGGTGGCAGCAGACCGCGCCGGAGTCGGGTTTCCGCAAGGCGCCGCGGGCGTCACTGGCCAGGCTCGACGGGCGGATCACCGTGACGGACGAGAAGGTCGTGATCACGAAGGACGGCCACAAGACCTCGACTCCCGTCGAGGATCCCGCGGCCGCCTTCCTGGAACACTTCGCCATGAAATTCGAACAGAGTCACTTTCGGCAGAGCAACGCGTCCGGAGTCCTGCGCCAGTTGTAGGCGACGCCGGCGATGTGCTCGTCCTGCGCGCACTGACCCTTGTAGTGCCCGTTCGCCCAGTCGCCGCCCTGGTCCGGCCGGTTGTCGCCGCGGTCGAACCACAGGACACGCGTGGTCGTCCCGGTGGCGACCGGCGCGCAGACCAGCGTGAAGTTCGCGTAGCCGACGGCCGCGTTCCCCTGCGGGCACTGGAGTTTCGTGTAGCCGACGGCCCAGTCGGTGGTCACGTGCTGCTCGTTGGTGACCCTGGTGGTGTTGCTCCACTGTGGACCGCTGACGCACAGCCCGCGGTTGCCCGTGTGGCTGATGCCGACGAGCTTCTCGTTCTGTGGGCACGATTCCTTGAGCAGCATGTTCCACCGGGTCTCGGTCGGGATCTGACCGGTGCGGCCCGGTGCGTTGATCAGCCGGTTCCACGCCGACGCGCGCCAGTCGTCGCCGTCGTTGACGCTGATGCGGTTGCCGTTGGAGTCCCAGCGCAGCAGGGCCCAGCTGTTGCCGGTCCTGTTGGTGTGGAAGCCGACCAACGGCCAGTACGCGAAGTCGGTGTCCTTGGCGATCAGCTGGTCGACGAAGCGTTCGAACCAGTCGCGTGCCTTCTGGTTCGACTCGTCGATGCCGCCGACGCCGAACTCGCTGATCCACAACGGCGCGGTGAAGTGCTTCTGCGCCTCGGTGATGTAGAACGCCTGGCGCTGCAGGACGTCGGTCAGCTCCTGGGGTGACAGGTCCTGGTAGCGCGGGTCGGTCGTCTCGCCGATCCCCGTCGCGCCGCTGTGGTTCGGTCCGGTGTAGCCGTAGAAGTGGGCCGAGTAGACGAGCTTGTCGGGGTTGGCGAGCGTGTGGCTGAGGAACCGCACCGGTTCCAGCGTCGGGCGTCCGTGCGCGAAGCCGTCGACCGGGATGCCCGTCCAGTTGATGCCTTCGACGATGACCAGCAGGTCCGGTGCTGTCTGCTGGATGCGGTCCGCGGCCTGCTGGGACGCCTTGTGCCAGTCGTGGTCGTTGCCCCAGCCCCAGTTCGGGTCGTCCCAGACGTTGCGGCGCACCTCGTTGTAGAGGTCGGCGCCGACGACGCGTTTGTTGTCCTTGTAGCGGTTCGCCATGAACGCCCAGTCGTTGATCCACTGGTCGGTGCTCTGGCTGGTGTTCCACCGTTCGTTGCCGTCCACGCCGCAGCACCACCGGGATGTGGTGGTGTGGTTGTTGAGGATGACGGCGAGGTCGTTGCGCGTCAGTTCCGCCACGACCGCGTCGTAGATCTCGAGCGGCCGCTTGCCGTTGAGCTGCGCGTCCTTCAGGCCGCGGACGGGGTTGGTGTCCTTGATCATCTGGTTGGAGAACGGCAGCCTGACGCTGTTGACGCCGATCTCCTTGAAGCCGCTGATGATCTGTTGCACCGACGCGCGGTCGAGACCCAGTGGGACCTGGTCGGCCTTCTCGCCGGCGTGGTGGTTGGCGGGGTCGTTGATGTCGCCGGAACCGTTCCAGGTGCCGCTCGCACCGTGCCAGTTGCCGGACTTCAGCTTGAAGCGGTCGCCGTGGGCGTCGACGATCCACCGTCCGCGCGTGCTCAGCGGACCGGTCCAGGACGCCGGTTCCGCCTGCGCGGGAGCTACGAGACTCGCGGCCAGGAGCAGGGTGGCCGAGACGCGAGTGATATTCACGTACGTGAAGCTAGCGGTTGGTCTAGACATTGCGCCAGAGCTTCGGCGTTGCGAGGCGCGGCGCCTTCCATGGTGTTGTCGAAGTAGACGTAGGTGTCGCGGTCCCAGTCGCGGATCTTCCGTGCCCACTCGTCGAGCTGCTTGTCGTCGTAGGAGCTGATGTACAGCTCGTCATGGCCGTGCAGGCGTACATAGGCGAAGTCGGCGGTGACGGCCTCGATGCACGGAAACGTCGGTGCGTCCGACACGACGTGAGCGACGTTGTGCGCGCGCAGCACGTCGAAGTACGCGTCGGTGCGGAACGACTCGTGGCGGGGTTCGAGAGCGTGCCTGCCTGGTGGAAGCATCGCGAGGAAGTCCCGCAGGACCGCCTCGTCGAAGCGCAGGGTGGACGGCAGCTGCCAGAGGATCGGGCCCTGCTTGGTGCCGAGTGCGAGCGAGGACGTGAAGGTCTTCAGCGCGTCCTCGACGTGACGCAGGCGCTTGTGGTGCGTGATCAGCCGTGAACCCTTGACGGCGAAGAGGAAGTCGCCGGGCGTCTGGGCGGCCCACTTCTGGTAGTTCGACGGCGGCTGGAGCCGGTAGAACGAGCCGTTGATCTCGATCGTGGCGACGTGCGCGGCGAGGTGGCTGAGCCAGAGCCGCTGGGGGATGCCGCGGTAGAAGCCGTCGCGCCACTCGGGGTAGCGCCAGCCAGACGTGCCGATCCTGATCATGTCGTCTGGGTAGCCGCAGGTGCCTGTAGCTACTCTGTAGCACTTATCGGGGATGTGAGCTACATTGGTGTCATGCAGCAGCTCAAAGCCATCGGGCAGCGTGAGCTCCGCAACGACAACGCGGAGATCATGCGGCGTGTCGAGGCGGGTGAGAGCTTCGTGGTCACCCGCAACAACAAGCCGGTCGCCCAGCTCTCGCCGTATCGGGAGGACCCCGTGTCCCGTCCGCCGCTCGGTGACATCCAGGTGCTGTTCGGCACGCTGCCGCCAGTCGACGCCGACCGCTGGGAGGCGGACCGGAGGGCGGCTGACGAGGTCTTCGGCGCGGACGACCCGCTGGAAGACCCGTGGCAGGAGTGAACCGCTGCCTGCTCGACACCTGTGTGGTGATCAGGCTCGAGCGGGCTGACCTGGGCGAGTACCTGAACGCCCAGCCGTTCCTCAGCGCGGTCACGATCGCGGAGCTCGCGTTCGGGCTCGACACGGAGGACCCGGTCGAGCGCTTCGCCCGCACGGAGCGGTACTACGCGGCGCTGCAGACGTTCGAGGTGCTGCCGTTCGGCGTGGAGGAGGCCAAGGTCTACGGGCAGATGGCCTCGCTGGTGCGCCGGGCCGGCCGGTCGCCGCGGCCACGGCGCATGGACCTGCAGATCGCGGCCACGGCGGCGGTCGCGGGCCTGCCGGTGCTGACCATGAACGTCAAGGACTTCAAGGACGTCCAACGGCTCGTGGAGGTCGTGCCGATCCGGCAGGTCTGACCGGCCCGGAGAACGGAACAGGGCGTGCGTGCCGGCCGTCGCGGTCCAGGCCACGTCCCGCATCGCCGCGGTCGCGAAGCGGGCCGTCGACGTCGACGAGGATCGCGGGGCGCAACACCATGACCTGATCGAAACATCCGGACTGCTAATGATCCCGTCATTTTCGCCGATACGGGACACATGACTCTCACGGAGATCGCGGCCTGGTGCACCGCAGACCAGGTGCGGGCCGCTCTCGAACGTCAGCTCGAAGGCGCGCTGGTGGAGGTTCCCGACGAAGACGACTCGCCCCGCCGGGCGTTCAGCGAGGCCCTGCGCCGGTCGTTGATGCTGCGCCAGAAGCACCCGTTCGACGTCGTCGCGATCGGACTGCCCGACCTGCTGCGCTACCGGGACCTGGTGGCCGGGTCCGAGGTGACGTTGCGGGCGACGAACATCGACGCCTACTTAATCCGCCAGGACGGCAGCGTGGAGCAGTACCAGCCCGAAATCGAGGAGTGACGCGTCCGGTTCGCTGAACCGGACGCGTCGGCGGACGACCTCAGAAGAACTCGCTGTCGGTGCGAATCTGCAGCGTGACGGTGGTGTTCGCCGTGCCGTTGTTCGTGGCGCACGCGCTGTAGTAGCCCGGACCCGGGAACGTGCCGTTGGCCGTCCGCAGCTCGGCGGACCAGTAGCGCACGAGGCCCGGCGAACCGGTGCCCGGCACCGCGACGCCGTTGTACTGGATCTTGAACTTGGCGCCCTGCGAAGTCGCGGAGCCGTCGCCTCTCACCTGGTACGAGGCGTACTGGCTGACGCACCACTGCTGGCCGGGCGCCAGCGTCCTGGTGGCCGCGGGGCCGGCCGAGGCGGTGCCGGCGAGAGCGGCGAGGGCGACGGCGGCGGTGCCGGTGGCGACGGCGAGCTTGGTGATCATCGGGTGCTCCTTCTGCGGTGGTTGTGCGATGTGCAGAAGGTAGGAGCGCGAAATGGTCAGTCGGCAGACCGTTCCACGACCACTTCGTGTCCACTTTCCTGCCACAGGATCTCGGTGATCCGGGCCAGTCCGGTCGCCAGGTGGCGCCGGTAGGTCGTCATGGGCAGGCCGAGCAGGTCAGCCGCGGCCACCTGGGTCTCGGCGGGCTGCAGGTACGTGTGGTGCAGTGCCCGGAACGCCCGCCGGTCGCGTGGTGAGGCCTCCATGACTCGCGCGGCCTGCGCGACGGCGTTGTCGACCAGCACGGCGGCGTGGTCGATGCTCGGCACCTGTGGTTCACGCGCGTCCAGCCACACGGTCTGCCTGCCGGACTCCTCGGCGAGAAAGCCGAACTGGCGCAGCAGCGTCGACTTGCCGGTCCCGCCCGGCCCGTGCACGAACAGGATCAGCTCGTCGGCGTCCGGCGCGAGGAGGCGGCGGAACCGGTCCAGCTCGGCGTCACGCCCGACGAACGCCCGCCGCCGGGCGGCGCTGATCCGTTCCGAAAGGCGCGCCACACCGACAACGGCGGTCGCGTGCCAGGGGCTGTTACGAGCGAAGCCCGGCTCCCGTCGAGATGGGAGCCGGGCTTCGAACAGCGAGAGACCCTTACGCGGGCACGGACGCCACACCCGGCGCCAGGAAACGCTTGCCCGTCACCTTCTCCGAGATGCCGGTGCGGTCCAGGTACGGCGTGATGCCGCCCAGCCAGAACGGCCATCCGGCGCCCAGGATCATGCACAGGTCGATGTCCTGTGCCTCCGCGACCACGCCCTCGTCGAGCATGATCCGGATCTCCTCGGCCAGCGCCTCCAGCGCGCGGTTCTTCACCTCGTCACCGGTGAGCGGCGCGTCGCCGAACTCCCACAGCGCGAGGACCTCGGGGTCGACGGTCTGGTTGCCGGACGAGTCCCACTGCCAGACGGCGCCCTTGCCCGCGGCGACGAACTTCTTCATGTTCTCCGACACCGAGAAGCGGTCCGGGAACGCGCCGTGCATCGTCTCCGACACGTGCAGCGCGACGGCGGAACCGACCAGCTGCAGCAGGATCATCGGCGACATCGGCAGGCCGAGCGGCTCGGTGGCCTTGTCGGCGACCTCGAAGGAGGTGCCCTCGTCGACCGACTTGATGACCTCGCCCATGAAGCGGGTCAGCAGGCGGTTCACGACGAACGCGGGCGCGTCCTTCACCAGCACCGAGGACTTCTTCAGCTGCTTGCCGACCGCGAACGCCGTCGCCAGGGTGGCGTCGTCGGTCTGCTCGGCGCGCACGATCTCCAGCAGCGGCATGACCGCGACCGGGTTGAAGAAGTGGAAGCCCACGACGCGCTCGGGGTGCTTGAGCTTCGACGCCATGTCCGTGATGGACAGCGACGAGGTGTTCGTGGCGAGGATGGCCTCGGGGGAGACGTGCTCCTCGACCTCGGCGAACACCTGCTGCTTCACGGCGAGGTCCTCGAACACGGCCTCGATCACGAAGTCGGCGTCGGAGAACGCGGCCTTGTCGAGGGAACCGGAGACCAGCGCCTTGAGGCGGTTCGCCTCGTCCGGCGAGATGCGCTTCTTGCCCGCCAGCTTGTCGATCTCGCTGTGGACGTAGCCGACGCCCTTGTCCACACGCGCCTGGTCGATGTCGGTCAGCACGACCGGCACGTGCAGGCGGCGGATGAACAGCAGCGCCATCTGCGAGGCCATCAGACCGGCGCCGACGACACCGACCTTGGTGACCTTGCGCGCCAGCGACTTGTCGGGAGCACCCGCCGGACGCTTCGCGCGCTTCTGCACCAGGTTGAACGAGTACAGCCCGGCACGGAGCTCGTCGCTCATCACGAGGTCCGCGAGGCCCTCGGTCTCGGCGGCGTAGCCCTTCTCCAGGTCGTTCTCGCGCGCCAGCTCCAGCAGCTCCAGGGCCTTCTGCGCACCCGGCGCCGCGCCCTTGGTCTTGCCGTGCACGATCGCCTTGGCGCGCGCGACGGCGGCGTCCCACGCCTCGCCGCGGTCGATCTCCTTGCGCGGCACCGTGATCTCACCGCGCACGACACCGGACAGCCACAGCAGCGACTGCTCCAGGTAGTCGGCGGAGTCGAACAGCACGTCCGCGATGCCCAGCGCGAGAGCTTCCTTCGGCTTGAGCATCTTGTTCTGGTTCAACGCGTTCTCGAAGATCACCGTCACGGCGTCGTTGGCGCCGATCAGGTTCGGCAGCAGCTGCGTGCCGCCCCAGCCCGGGAACAGGCCCAGGAACACCTCGGGCAGCGCGATCGCGGCCGCGTTCGACGCGAGCGTGCGGTAGTGGCACGACAGCGCGAGCTCGAGGCCACCGCCCATGACCGCGCCGTTGACGAAGGCGAAGGTGGGGATGTCCGAGTCGGTGAACTTCTTGAAGACGTCGTGGCCCAGCTGGCCGATGGTGACGCCCTGCGAGCGGTCCGTCGCCTGCTCGACCGCGGACAGGTCCGCGCCCACGGCGAAGATGAACGGCTTGCCGGTCACCGCGATGGCGGCCGGCCCAGCCGCGTACGCCTCGTCGAACGCCGCGCCGAGCGAGACGAGCGACTGCGGGCCGAACGTCGACGGACGGGTGTGGTCCAGGCCGTTGTCGATCGTGACGAACGCGACCGGCTTGTCCAGGCCCGGTACGGAGATCAGACGGGTCTTGGCAACGGTGACGACCTCGTCGGGGAAGATCGCCTTTGCTTCCTCAGCAGAGATGGTCACTTGCCGCTCCAGTTCGGGTTCTCCCAGATAACGGTGCCACCCATGCCGATGCCGATGCACATGGTGGTGAGGCCGTAGCGCACGTCCGGGCGCTCGGCGAACTGACGCGACAGCTGCGTCATCAGGCGCACGCCGGAAGAGGCCAGCGGGTGGCCAGTGGCGATCGCACCGCCCCACTGGTTCACGCGCGGGTCGTCGTCCGCGATGCCGAAGTGGTCGAGGAACGCGAGCACCTGGATGGCGAACGCCTCGTTGACCTCGAACAGGCCGATGTCCTCGATGGACAGACCGGCGCGCTCGAGAGCCTTCTCGGTGGCGGGAACCGGGCCGATGCCCATGACCTCGGGCTCGACGCCCAGGAACGAGTAGCCGACCATCCGCATGCCGACGGGCAGGCCGAGCTCGCGCGCGGTCTCCTCCTCGGCGAGGATGCAGCCGGTCGCGCCGTCGTTCAGACCGGCCGCGTTGCCCGCGGTGATCCGGCCGTGCGGGCGGAACGGGGTCTTGAGCTTGGCGAGGTCCTCGACGGTGGTGCCGGGACGCGGCGGCTCGTCGGCGGTGGCGAGGCCCCAGCCGTTCTCGGCGGAGCGGGTCGCGACGGGCACGAGCTCCGGGCCGATCTTGCCGTTCTTGAGCGCGTCGGCGTACTTGGCCTGCGAGGCGGCCGCGTAGGCGTCCGTGCGCTCCTTGGTGATGTGCGGGAACCGGTCGTGCAGGTTCTCCGCGGTCTGGCCCATGACGAGCGCGCTGGTGTCGACGATCCTGTCCGACAGGAAGCGCGGGTTCGGGTCGACGCCCTCGCCCATCGGGTGCCGGCCCATGTGCTCGACGCCGCCCGCGATGGCGATGTCGTACGCGCCGAACGCGATGCCGCTCGCGGCGGTGGTCACGGCGGTCATCGCGCCCGCGCACATGCGGTCGATCGAGTAACCGGGGACCGACTTCGGCAGGCCCGCGAGCAGCGCCGCGGTGCGGCCGAGCGTGAGGCCCTGGTCGCCGATCTGCGTGGTCGCCGCGATGGCGACCTCGTCGACGCGCTCCGGCGGCAGCTCGGGGTGCCTGCGCAGCAGCTCACGGATGACCTTCACGATGAGGTCGTCGGCACGGGTCTCGGCGAAAATGCCCTTGGGGCCGGCCTTGCCGAACGGCGTGCGGACGCCGTCGACGAAGACCACGTTCCGAACGCGTGCCGGCGCTGCTGGTGCGGCCACGGCGTCTCCTCCACTTGTGGTGACAACTCTGTCCACCGGGCAGGGGGTGCGCGACATCCCTACCGGTCGGTAACGCCAACTCTAGCCCTAGTTACTGGCGAGTAACCACAGCTGCACCCCTGTTCGTTGCGTCACACACCTTGCGCACTCCCGGGAGCTGCGGCAACCCGAGGCCCGAGCCGGTATCGGCACTCGTCGCTACCCGTACCTAGACTGGCCAGGTGCGAGTTGGGGAGCTCTCGAGGAGCAGCGGCGTCCCGGTGCCGACGATCAAGTACTACCTGCGCGAGGGACTGCTGCCGGCGGGCGAGCTGACCAGCCCGAACCAGGCCCACTACGGAGAAGAGCACCTGCGGCGGCTCCGGCTGGTGCGGGCGTTGCTCGACGTCGGCGGCCTGTCGCTGGCGTCGGTGAAGGAGGTCCTGGGCCTCATCGACGCCCAGGACGAGTCGCTGCACCAGAAGCTGGGACTCGTGCAGGAGGCGATCACCACGCCCTCCGGCGCGCCGCTCGACCCGGCCGCGGTCGACCAGGCGAACGCGTACCTGGACCGGCTCGGCCTGCCCCGCGAGGACCACGGCGTCGAGCAGAGCCGCGTGACCAGGCGGCTGGCCGAGGCGCTGTCCGCGGCGAGACAGGTCGGGCACGACCGCTTCGCCGAGCTGCTCGACGCCTACGCGGACGGCCTGCGGATCATGGCCGAGGCCGACGTCGCGTACATCGCGAAGCACTCGAAGGTGGACGACGTCGTCGAGGGCATGGTCGTGGCGACGCTGATCGGCGACGCGGTGCTGACCGCCGCGCGCCGGCTCGCGCAGGTGCCCGTCTCCGAGAGGCTCATCGGGACCGGCGACTGACCTCGGTCTCCGTGGCGAGGAAGTCCTGCGGGACGCGGTCCTCGCGGTGCAGGAGCTGCAGCAACGGGCCGGTCATCGCCGTGGTCAGCAGGGCCATGAGCACCATCAGCGAGTAGAGGCCGGTGTCGAGCAGGCCCAGCTGCAACCCGGTGGTGAGCACGATCAGCTCGGTGAGTCCGCGTGCGTTCATCAACGTGCCGAGCGTCGCCGCCTGCCGCCACTCGACCCGGTGCAGCCGCGCCGCGATCATCGTGCCGGCGAACTTGCCGCCGACCGACACCAGCATGATCAGGACGAGGTCGGCCACGTTCGTCACGCGCATCGAGGAGAGGTCGACGTTCAGGCCGGCGACGATGAAGTACGTCGGCAGCAGCAGCACCCCGGCGAGCCGGGCGGTCCCTTCGAAGCTCTCCCTGGCGCCGGTCGGCATGACCAGACCGAACAGGAAGCAGCCGAAGATGTAGTGCAGGCCCATCCACTCCGTCGCGGCACCGCAGGCCAGCAGACCCACCAGTGCGACGGCGAGCGTGCGCGGGCGCGAGTCGTTCGCGATCCTGCCCAGCAGTGGGCGCACGATCAGCAGCAGGAATGCGGTGAACGGGATGATCATCGCGACCACCCACTGCGGCCGGTGCGCGCCGCCCACGATGGTCGCGATGACGGCGAGCAACGTCCAGGCGAGCAGGTCGGCCACCGCCGCGCAGGACAGCGCGAGACCTCCGATCGTGGTGCGCTGCATCCCGCGGTCGGTGAGAATCCGTGCCAGCACGGGGAAAGCGGTCACGGCCATCGCCGTGCCGAGGAACAGCACGAAGCCCACGCGGTGAGAACTCTCGTAGTGCCCTGAGAGGTACAGCGCGAGTCCGCACCCCAGCAGCAACGGCAGCGCCATCGACGCCGACGCGACCGACAACGTCATCCGGCCGTGGCCCCGCAACAGCCTCCGGTCGACCTCGGTGCCGACGGTGAACATGAACAGCGCCACGCCGACGTTCGCCAGCACGCTCAGCAACGGCCGGATCTCGGCGGGGAACAGGAACGCGGCGACCGCGCCACCGAAGAACGTCGGTCCGATCAGGACACCCAGCAGGATCTCGCCGATCACCGGCGGCTGTCCCGCCCGTCTCGCCAGCGCGCCGAACGCCTGCGCGGCCGTGACGATCACGGCCAGTGCGAACAACAGCACCGGAACTTGTTCGGGGTTCACAGCCGATGACTCCAATCGTCGATGTCCGGCGGTGGACGGGCACCCGCAACGCCGCGGGCGCCCGCCCACCTCCGGTTCCCCGCCGAAGCGACGGTTCCGCCGGGCACACGGGGCGGAGCCGTCGCTTCGGGAGATCAGGTGGCGAGGGTCAGGCCGTGACCGGGTCCAGGGCAACGCGGAGGTTGCCGAGGTAGGGGTGCCAGACGTGACCGGGGTCGTTCTCGACCTCGGTCACCACCTCGCGCATGGCGGCGAGCGCCTTCGGGTTCTCCTCGTACATGTCGCCCTGCAGCAGCTGGAGCACGTCGAGGCGGTAGCGCGGGTCCTGGACGAACGCGCCGAACAGGATGTTCAGCCGGTAGTAGATCGAGATGAACTCGTACCAGTTCTTCGTGCCGAGCCGCTGCAGCCGTTCGTACTCGGCGAACTGGGCCTTCTCGAAGTTGTCGTCCTTGAAGGCCGCGACGATGTCGTGCGCGGCGAGCCGGGCGGTGCTCAGCGCGATGCTGACGCCGCTGGAGAAGATCGGGTCGACGAACCGCGCGGCGTCGCCGATCATGACGAACCGGTCGCCGCTGACCTCCTTCATCGAGTAGCTGTAGTCGCCCTCCGGCCGGAATTCGGTGACCTGCTTGGCCTTCTTGAGCTGCTCCGCCAGGTCGGGACGGGTGCGCACGTACTTCCAGAAGAACTTCTCGCGGTCGGTGTTGGCCTCGGCGAACTGGTGCTTCTGCGTGACGACACCGATGCTCGTGATCCGGTCGGTGATCGGGATCTGCCACACCCAGGTGTCGCTGATCGGCAGGAAGTGGATCAGGATGTTCTCGGTCTCCTCCGGCGTGGCCGCGAGTGCCGTGCGATCGAGGTCCTCGAACCAGGCGTGGATGGCGTACTGGTCGAACACCTCGTCGGCGACCTTCACCTTGCGCTGCCTGCCGAGCAGCGTCTGCCGTCCCGACGCGTCGACGAACATGCGCGCGCTGAAGTCGACGGTGCGCGGGCCGAACCGGACGGAGGCCTTCACGAGAGAGGGATCGTCGAAGTCGACCTTGAGCACACGGGCGCCCTGGAACACGTTCGCACCGCAGGACTCCGCGTGCTTGAGCAGGATCAGGTCGAACTTGCTGCGGTCGACGTGGTAGGTGTACGGCCGGTCGACCCCCTCCTGGTCGCGCTCGCCGAACTGCACAGCGGCGTGGCCGTCGAAGTCGAACGACAGCGCCGGCGAGTTCAGCTGCGAGTGCTTGCCGGGGGTCGTCCAGGACGCGCCGTACTTCTTCGGGAAGCCCGCCGCGTCGATCTTGTCCATCGCCCCGATGTCGATCAGGACGCGCGTCGTGGCGGGCACGAGCGACTCCCCGACGTGCGGGCGGGGGAACATCTCGCTCTCGAACACCGCGACCGAGAGACCCTCGCGGGCGAGGTACGAGGCGGCCGTGGATCCCGCGGGACCACCGCCCACGATGATCACGTCGAAGTCAGTCTTCATTCCTTGCCCACTCCTTGACCGAGAATCGTTGTGAGTACTGGGAGATCACGAGGCAGGTCACGAGGGCCTGCGCAGCAGCACGCAGCCGATGGCCCCGTCGCGCCCCAGCGAGGTGACGAGTCCGAACCGTTCGGAGGCGGGCGAGTCCCCGGACCAGCGCGCGAGCACCGCCGCCGTCTGCAGCGCACCGCCGGCGCTGTAGCTCTCGCCGAGTGCTTCCGGCACGCGCAGGGCGTCCGGCAGGAACCCGAGCGCGAGCCGCACGCCCTGTTCCTCGATGCGGCGGGCGCCGACCTGACCGCCGGCTCCGAGCGCCACGACGCCGACGTCCTCGGGCCTGACCCCGTTGTCGGACAACAACTTCGTGATGCAGTCCGCGAGGCCCTGGGTGAGGCTGGTGCGCCCGCCGCGGTACGCCGTCCTGGTGCCGAGCAGCTCGGCCAGCACAGGCCGGTCGCCGACGACGGACCGGTCCTCGACCACGAGGATCCCGGCGCCTTCGGCGAGCGCGGTGCCCGGCCGGAGCAGGGCCGCGCGGTGCCACGCCCACGCGAGCTGCGGGCACGTCTCCTCGATGCCGCCGGCGAGCATGCTCGTCACGTGCCCGCGCCGGATCGCGTTCTGCGCGTACCGCAGCGCCGCCGTGCTGGAGACGTGCCCGCCCGCGACCGTCGCGTTGACCCCCTTGAGCGAGTTCCAGATCGCGACCTGACCCGCGCACGAGTTGAGCACCGTGTTCGGGAACCTGGACGGTTCGATCATGTACGGCTCGCTCTGGGTGAGCGTGTTCGTCGCGATCTCGAACAGGCTCGCGATGCTGCCGGTGCTGGTGCCGATGGCGACACCGGTTTGCGCGCGCATCGAGCGTTCGTCCGCGCGACCGGCCGACTCGAGCGCGAGCTTGCTCGCGACCAGAGCCAGCCCGACCATCCGGTCGAGGCGGCGGGTGCCCTTGCGGCCCACGTGCTCCGCGAGCTTGATGTCACCCGCCGAGTGGACGGCGAGCGGTGGGTAGGAGTCGGCGTCCTCGGGTGCGTGCACCGGCCGTGCGACCCTCGGCAGGTCGAGGTACTCCTTGAACCTGTCGAGGCCGACCCCGGCGGGGGACACGACGCCGCACCCGGTGATCGCGAGCGGCTCCGGTGGCGCGACGGTGGTCACGAGACCCTCCCCAGGACGACGACGGCGTTGTTGCCGCCGAAGGCGAAGCCGTGGTTCACCACGACCGAGGGCGTGGCCTCCCTGGTCACCGGCACGACGTCGAGCTCCGGCCCGAGCGCGGGGTCGAGCTGCTGGAGGTTCGCGGTCGGCGGCAGGAACCCGTCGTGCAGCGACTTGCAGGAGATGACCGCGCCGTAGCCGCTCGCGGCGCCCATCGTGTGGCCGATCATCGACTTGATCGAGCTGATCGGTGGCAGCTGCTCGCCGTACACCGACCGGACCGCGGCGATCTCCGCCTCGTCGTTGACCGGGGTGCCGGTGCCGTGCGCGCAGATGTAGTCGACCTCGTGCGGCAGCACGCCCGCCGAGCTGAGCGCGGCCGCGATGCACCTCGCCAGGCTTTCGGCGTCCGGGTGCACCATGTGCTTGGCGTCGCAGTTGACGCCGTACCCGAGCACCTCGGCGTAGATCCTGGCCCCGCGCGCGACCGCCTGCTCCAGCGGTTCCAGCAGCAGGGCGACGCCGCCCTCGCCGGTGATGATCCCGGAGCGGTTCACGTCGAACGGCCGGATGACGTCGTCGGCGAGTGCGCCCAGGCGCAGGAAACCGGCGTGCGTGTGGCGGTTCACCGAGTCGGCGCCACCGGCGAACACGTAGTCCGCCTCTCCCTCGCGCACCAGGTCGAACGCGTAGCCGAGCGCGTAGTTGCTCGCCGAGCAGGCGGTGGCGATGACGTGCGCCTCACCGTTGAGCCCCAGCTCGGTGTTCACCGCGGCGGCGATCCGGTGGGCCGGCGACATGAGCACCAGGTCCGGGTCGACCGTCTCCGGCCCGGCACCGACCGCCTGCTCCGACAGGCGTTGCTTGACCGCCGACTCGCCGCTCGTCGTGCCCATGACCGAGCCCGACGGTGCCGAGCTCAGCTCCTCGTCGGACACACCCGCGTCCCTCGCGGCGAGCCGGGCAGCCGCCGCGGCGAACAGCCCGCTGCGACCCCACTCGTCGGCGTCGAGGCGCTCCAGCACGGCGTCCGGCTTGAAGTCCTGGACCTCGCCGCCGATGACCTTGGGAAACCTGCTCGTGTCGAAGCTGGTGATCGGGGACATCCCGGTGCGGCCCGCCCGGATGGACTCGGTGAAGTCGTCGACGCCGATGCCGACGTTGCTGACGACGCCGAGGCCGGTGATGACGACTCGTCGGCCGCCGATCTCAGACAACGGGTGCCGTCCCGCTGAACTCGTTGACGACCTCGTAGACCTTGTCGAGGCTCGTCATCCGTCCGACGTGGTCGGACGGGATCACGATGCCGAGCTCCCGCTCGAACCGGGCCACGACGGCGAGCAGCGTCAGCGAGTCCGCGCCGTACTCGTCCTCGAACCCGGCGGTCGCGGTGAGTTCGTCCGATTCGATCTCGAGCTCCTGCACCAGGATTTCGCCGATGGCTGCTCGCAGATCTGATGTGCTCGAAGCGACGTCCTGAGTCACCAGTTTCTCCCCAATGTGTGGTGAGCTGAAGTGCCGTTCACGCTAGGAAAAAAATCGCCGGGACGGCAATGCGGGCAACCGTAAGTTCGCATCCTCCTTCATCTAAGGTTGTAGTGGGCGTACTACTCCGGTGTTCCCAACGACCAGCTTTCATCTTCGATTTATGTCGCTTTGACGCCGACCCCGTACGAATTGGTGGCGACAAGTCGTCTCGGCGAACCGGAGAATCGAGGATGTCTGTGAGCGAGCAGGTCGCACCGGAGTTCGACGCGCGCCCACCACTGGGCTTCCAGCGCACCGTGGACCGTGCGCTGGTGCACCGCACGTCCGTCGCGGAGGTGTTCGTCACGGACAGCGTGCGGATCGGCGAGCGGCGGTGCCTCGTCGGCGCCCAGCTCCCGTTGACGCACGGCCACTACAGCGACCACCTCGGCGTTCCCGCCAGGTACGACCCCATGTTGCTGCTGGAGGCGTGCAGGCAGGCCGGCATCTACGGCGCGCACGCGGTCGTCGGGCTTCCCCTCGGCCACTCGATGATCGTCAGCACGTTCAGCATCGAGCTCGACGACGTCGACGCGACGATCACCGGTGCCGAACCGGGTGAGCTGGTGCTCGACACCACGCTGTCGGGCAACCCGACGCCGCGCGGCCGGGTGCGCAACGCGGGCGTGGAGCAGGAGCTGTACCTCGGCGGCAGGCTCGCCGGCCGGCACGAGCTGAGCCTGAAGGTCATGCGGCAGAGCGAGATCGCGGCGCTGCGCGACTTCCAGCGCGGCACGGTCCCGCCCAGCACCGCGGCCTACCAGGGCTTCCGCGGGGACGACCAGGTCGCACCGCACCTGGTCGGACGGGTCGACCCGCGCAACGTCGTGCTCGCCGGCCTGCGCCGGAGTCCGGACGCGGTGACGGCGACGGTGTCACCGCACTTCGGCAACCGGGCGCTGTTCGACCACGAGTACGACCACCTGCCCGCGATGGTGCTCGCCGAGGCCGCGCGGCAGGCGGCGCTGGCGTTGGTCGACGACGGCACGGGCGTGGAGCTCGTGCACTGGTGCGTGGCCGGTGTCACGGCTGTTTTCGAACGTTATGCCGAACTCGACGAATTGCTGCTCGCGCACGCCACCGCGCACCCCGGCGGCGCCGAGCGGAAGGTGAACGTGAAGTTCACCCAGGGCGGCGAGGGCGTCGCGGAAATCGGTGTGCGTCTGGTGCGCACGGGAGGTGAATGAGATGGCTTCGCGCATTTCTGCGGTGTGGACCGATTTCGGTGGGGTGCTCACCCCGCCGATCAGTCACACCATGGGCGTGTTCTGCCGTTCCGCCGGCCTCGACCCCGCGGTGCTGATGGCCGCCGTCGAGAAGGTGACCCGCGACTACGGCACCACCGACATGATGGAGCCGATCGACACGCCGCTGGTCACCGAGGCCGAGTGGCTGCGGCAGGTCGGTGACGTGCTGGAGGCCGACCACGGCGTGTCGCTGCGGCTGAACTCGCTCGCCGACACGTGGTTCGACGGCAGGGAGACCAACCACGCCTGGGTCCGCGCGTTGCGCGAGATCGCCGCCCGCGGTGTGTTCGTCGGCCTCATCTCGAACATGGTCCCCGCGTGGGACGCCCACTGGCGGCGGATGGTGCCGGTGGACGAGCTGTTCGCCGACGTCCTGCTCTCGTTCGAGGTGGGGCACCGCAAGCCCCAGGCGGCCATGTTCGAGCTCGCCGCGCGACGGGCCGGAGTGCCCGCGCAGGAGTGCGTGCTCGTCGACGACCTCGAGCACAACCTCGCCGGCGCGCGTGCCGCCGGCTGGCACGCCGTCCTCTTCCGCGACGCGCGGTCGGCGCTCGCCGAGATCGAACCCCTGCTCGAACCGAAGGAGCTCGCATGACCAGGTCCGTTCTCGTCTCGGGTGGCAACAGGGGCATCGGCCTCGCCATCGCGCGCACCCTCGCCGCGGCGGGCGACAAGGTGGCGATCACCTACCGGAGCGGGGAACCACCGCCGGGCTTCTTCGCCGTGCGGTGCGACGTCACGAGCACCGAGTCGGTGCGGGAGGCGGTCGAGCAGGTCCGGGTGCAGCAGGGACCGGTGCAAGTGCTCGTCTCGAACGCCGGTGTCGTCAGCGACAACCTCCTGATGCGGATGAGCGAGGACGAGTTCCGCTCGGTGCTCGAGACGAACCTGCACGGCGCCGTGCGGCTGACCCAGGCGGTCATGCCGGACATGGTCGCCGAGCGCTGGGGCCGGCTCGTCTACGTCTCCTCGATGACCGGGGTGACGGGCGCGCCGGGACAGGCCAACTACTCCTCGTCCAAGGCGGCGCTCGTCGGCCTGGCGCGTTCGGTCGCGCGGGAGCTCGGCTCCCGCAGGATCACCGCCAACGTCGTCGCCCCCGGACTGATCGAGACGGACATGACCGAAGGCGTCACGGCCAAGCGCCGCGCGCAGATCCTGAGCGAGACGATCCTCGGCCGCGCGGGCACGCCGGACGAGGTCGCGGCCGCAGTCGCCTTCCTGGCCAGTGACGAAGCCGGCTACATCACCGCCGCGCTGCTGCCCGTGACGGGCGGGGCGGGCGTCGGAATCTGAGTGAGGACAGGACGATGAGCGAGACACTGATCAACCAGGCGGCCCAGGTCGGCACCAGCAGGGAGCTGGCGCAGGAGGCACTGGGCGGCGGCGCGACTCCGGAGATCTTCGAGATCGTCATCGGTGTCGCGAGGGTGATGGCGACGCTGGACGAGGAGGCGGCGCACAAGTACCTCGCCGCGGACTTCGTCGACCACGAGGCGTCGCCGGGCGTCGCGACCGGGCCGGAGGGCTACCTGTCGACGGCCCGGTACATGCGCACCGCGTTCCCGGACGCCGCCTGGCAGCCGGAGGACTTCTTCACCGCAGGGGACAAGTACGCGGTGCGCGTGACGTTCCGCGGCACCCACCAGGGCGACTTCATGGGCATTGCCCCCACGGGCCGCCGGGTCGAGGTGCAGCACCTGCACTTCTACCGGATCGCCGACGGCAAGGTCGCCGAGCACTGGGGCGCGCGCGACGAGCTCACCCTGCTGCGGCAGCTCGGCGTGTTCACCCCCGAGTACGCCAACCCCGCCGACGCCGGCGCCGGCGTGCGGGCGAGCGACCTGGAGGGTTCCCGTGACTGACGCGGCGGTCATCGACGCCATCGGGCACCACCTGCCGGAAGCACGCGAGACCAACGACGAGCTCGCGCGGCGGATCGACACCAGCGACGAGTGGATCAGGACCAGGACGGGCATCCGGGCCCGTTCCCGCGCGGGCGACGACGAGCCGACGTCGGTGCTCGCGACCCGTGCCGGACGGGAGGCGCTGGGCCGGGCGACCAACGGCGGCGCCGACGTGGACACGGTCATCGTCGCGACCACCACGCCGGACATGAAGTGCCCGGCGACCGCGCCTGTCGTGGCGAGCGACCTGGGTCTGGAGAACACCGCGACGTTCGACATCAACTCCGCCTGCACCGGGTTCCTCGCCGGCCTCGCGACGGCCGCGGGCCTGATCACCAGCGGGAATTCCCGCGCGGTGCTGCTCGTCGGCGCGGAGAAGTACTCCTCGATCATCTACCCGCAGGACCGCGGCACGTCACCGATCTTCGGCGACGGCGCGGCCGCGATGGTGCTGCGTCCGGGCTACCGCCAGCAGGCGGGTGCGATCGGCCGGGTGCACCTCGGGTCCGACGGCAGGCTCTGGGCGCTCGCGCACGTCCTGTCCGGCGGCAGCGCGCAACCGCTCGCCGCAGACCCGCACGACCCGTTCCTGCGCATGGACGGCCGCGCCACCTACCGGCACGCGGTCGCGCGGATGACCGACAGCTGTCAGCGGGTCCTCAAGGACGAGTCGCTGACGGCGGAGGACGTCGACCTTCTGGTCGCCCACCAGGCGAACGCGCGGATCCTCACCGAGGTCGCACGGGAGCTGGAGGTGCCGGCGGAGAAGGCGCTCGTCGACCTGACCGACATCGGCAACACGGCCGCGGCGTCGATCCCCGTCGCGCTCAGCAGGGCGCAGGAAGCCGGTGTGCTGCGCGGCGGCGAGACGGTGCTGCTCACCGCGTTCGGCGCGGGCGCGAGCTGGGGCTCGACCGTGCTGCGCTGGCCGGAGCTCACCTCGCCGAACCTCACGACCACGGAAGGGCCGAACCGATGAACACGATCAGCGTCGCGGAGATCGCCGAGTACCTCCGCGGGCTCGCCGAGCGCCTCGACCTCGACCTCGACGGGGTCGAGATCACCGGCGAGTCCTCGCTCGAGTCCGACCTCGAGATGGACTCGCTGAACCTGATGGACTTCCTGGTCCTGCTGGAGCGCAAGTACGGGGTGAAGATCAGCGACGAGCGGCTGCGCGAGGTCGACACGGTGGCCGACGTCGCCGAGCTGCTCAACGGGCTGAAGAACCCGGTGGGGAGCCGGTGATGTCCTCCGTCGCCGGGGAGGTGGCCCGGTTCTGCGGGGACGTGCTCGCGCACGCCCCGCGACCGGACCACGACACCGTCTACGACGACAGGCACCCGTTGTGGCAGAAGTTCGCCGCGGCCGGGCTCGCGAACTGGTGGGTGCCCGAACGGTTCGGTGGCGCTGGCGCGTCCACTGTGGATGGTGTGCGGATCGCGGCCGAGATCGCCTACCACGACCCGGGCTTCGCGTTCACCTCGTTCCTGCCGGTGCTCGCCTCGCGCATGCTGGAGCTCTACGGCGGGCCCGGCCTCGCGCAGGAGCACCTGCGCGGACTGGTGTCGTCCGGCGGGTTCTGCGCGGCGCTCGGCAGCGAGGCGGTGGCGGGCAGCGAGCTCACCAACACCGCGACGACCTTCCGGCGCACCGGTGACGTCCTGGTCCTCAACGGGGAGAAGGCTTTCTCGACCAACCTGGCGTTCGCCCGGTTCTGCCTGGTGCTCGCGCGCGCCGATGACGACCCGCGGGAGTTCGCGATGATCCTCGTGCCCGCGGGTGCCGAGGGGTTCGAGGCGGGGCCGCGCTGGCGGATGTCGGGACTGCTCGGCACCGGCACGCACCCCGCCACCTTCACCGACTGCGTCGTGCCCGCCGCCAACGAGCTGGCGGGAAGCGGCATCCGGATCCTCGAGGTGGGGCTCAACGCCAGCCGGATCATGATGGCCGCCATGGCTGTCGGCATGATCCGCCGCCTGCGCGACCTGCACATGGCCTACGCCGCGGACAAGCGTCTCGGCGGCCGGCCGTTGACGCGCAACGCCATCTTCGCCGCCCGGCTGGGCCAGCTGGAGATGGAGCTGGAGACCGTCAAGAGCCAGTGCCACCGCGCCGCGCTCGACTACGACGAGCTGCACCGCGCACCGGACGCCGGCGCGGCGTTCCTCGCGGGCGGCGTGCTGAAGTCGGCCGTGGTCGCCAAGATGCACGCCGGCCAGACCGGGTGGCGGATCGCGAGCACGGCGTCGGAGAGCTTCGGCGGCCTCGGGTACACCGAGCAGCACGACGTGCAATGGCTCCTGCGCTCCATGCGGCACATCTCGATCGTCGAGGGCGGCGACGACGTGCTGCGCGACCTGATCTACGGCCGGTACGTCAAGCGGCCGTCGCGGCGGGGCTGACGTCGTCCACGCGCGAGGCCCCAGTCATTTCGACTGATGCGGCCCGTCCCGCGACGGCCATAGCGTCACAGCAGGCGATCGAGTTGATGGGGGATCTGACCACATGACGAGCGTGCGAGAAGAACCGCGCAACCGCGATTTTCTCCGCTTCCTCGGGGAGTTCGCGCGGTCACCGATGACGACGGCGGCGGTGGCGCCGAGCTCGGCCGCCCTCGCCGCCGCGATGGTGGCACCCGTGCCGGAAAAGGGGGATCCGGTCGTGGTGGAGCTCGGGCCCGGCACCGGTGCGTTCACGAAGGCCGTGCAGGCGAAGCTCCGCGGCCGCGGCAGGCACCTGGCCGTCGAGCTCAACCCGGCGTGGGCTGAGCTGCTGCGGGAACGCTTTCCGCGTGTCGAGGTCGTGTGTGCCGACGCCACCGACCTGCGGAACGTGCTGACCGAACGGGGGGTTTCCGACGTCGACGTGGTGGTGAGCGGCCTGCCGTGGGTGGCCTTCCCCACCGGCGCGGGCCGGTCGCTCGCCGCGGCGGTGGCGGACTCGCTCACCGACACGGGGGCCTTCACGCAGTTCACCTACTCCTGGACGCGCTGGGCGCAACCCGCCCGTGTGCGGCTGCAGGCGTTGCGCGCCACCTTCGAGGAGGTCATCGTCAGCACCACGGTGTGGCGCAACCTCCCTCCGGCGGCGGTGTACGTCGCCCGGCGTGCGCGGCAGCACCGGCGAGTCGTCGAGCACGCCGCATGAGCAGGCGGGGCGGTCTCGCCGTCTTCGTGCTCACGGGCGCGGCCTCGTTCATGGCCGCGCTCGACAACCTGGTGGTGACCACAGCGCTGCCGCAGATCAGGCAGGACCTGGGCGCCGACCTGGAGAGTCTGGAGTGGACGGTCCACTCCTACACGATGACGTTCGCGGTGTTCATGCTGGCGGCCGCCGTGCTGGGGGACCGCTACGGCAGACGGACCGTGCTCCTCGCCGGCGTCTCCGTGTTCACCGCGGCGTCCGCGCTCGCGGCCATGTCGACGTCTACGGGAGTGCTGCTCGCGGCGCGCGCGTTGCAGGGCCTCGGCGGTTCCGTCATCTTCCCGTTGTCGCTCACGGTGCTGGTGCACGCCGTGCCACCCGCTCGCCGCGGTCTCGCGATCGCGGGGCTCAGCGTGGCCAACGGCCTGGCGATCGCGCTGGGCCCGTTCGTGGGCGGCGTCGCCGTGCAGCTCGCGGGCTGGCACTGGATCTTCTGGATCAACGTGCCGATCGGTCTGCTGGTCGTGCCGTTCGGCGCCCGCCTGCTCGCACAGAGCCGCGGTCCGCAGGCGCGGCTCGACGTCACCGGCACCGTGCTCGTCACCCTGGCGCTGCTGGGGCCGGTCTACGGGCTCGTGCGCAGCGTCAGCCGCGGCTGGCTCGACCCGCAGGTGCTGCTGCCGCTGCTCGCGGGAGTGGTGTTCCTGGCCGCGTTCGTGGCGTGGGAGCGCCGCGCGGTCGAGCCGGTCGTGCCGTTGCGCCTGTTCCGCAGCAGGGGTTTCCGGCTCACCAGCGTCGTCGCGCTGCTCGTGCAGGCCGGCATGTTCGGGTCGATCTTCCTGATCATGCAGTTCTTCCAGGACGTGCTGCACTACTCGCCGCTGGGCGCCGGGGTGCGCACGCTGCCGTGGACCGTCATGCCGTTGCTCGTCGCGCCGCTGTCGGCCGTGCTCGCCGACCGGTGGGGCGTCCGGCCGCTGATGGTGCTGAGCTGCGCCATGCAGGCCGGTGTCCTGGCGTGGCTCGCGCTGGTCGTGGCCGTGGACATGCCGTACCTGCCGCTGCTGCCCGCGATGGTCGTCGGCGGCGTCGGGATGGGGCTCTTCTTCGGGCTCAACGCCAGGCAGGCGCTCGAGTTCGTCTCGGACGACGACCGCGGAGTGGCGTCGGGGGTCAACCACGCCATGCGGCAGGTCGGTGTCGTGCTCGGCGTCGCCGTGCTGGCAACGGTCTTCTCGGCGTTCTCGGGTGGTGCGCGCGACGGGGCGCACTTCGTCGCGGGCATCTCGCCCGCGCTGCTGCTCGGTTGCGGTGTGCTGTCGCTCGCGACGGTCGCCGCGATCGCGACACCGGCCACCCGGCGTGCGGCGGGTCCGGGCGACCCCGATCCCGGACGTGCCGGCACGTCCGGCGACCGGATCGCCGCTCGTCGCGGGTGACCGGTGGGAAAGGCGGGGCCGGCGGTTCGCCTGGCCCCGCCTTTCGCGTTCTCGTTGTGCGGCAAGAGATGCGGGACCGGCGCACCGGTCCCGCATCGTCGTGTCCTGCTCACCCGTGGCGCAGTGCGATCGAGGCCACCGGGCCCGCCATCGGCCGTTCCTCCAGCAGGGTGAGCGCGCCGGTGACCGGATCGGTGGCGTAGACCTGCGCGGTGGCCGACATCTGGTTGGCGACGTGCAGGCGGCCGTCCGGCCCGAGCTCGAGGGCCCACGGCAGCGAGTGCACCCCGGACTCCGGGTGCACCGCGTGGTGCGTGGCGGCGCTGAGCCGTCCTCCCGGGCTGATCCTGAACACCGCGATGCTCTCGTGGCCCCGGTTGGCCACGTACAGCAGTCGGCCGTCGGGGGACATCGCGACCCCCGACGGCGCGTTCCACTGGTCGAACCCCGGTGGCAGGGTGGACCGGAAGTCGATGACCCACAACGACCCGTCCGCCGGCTCGTACCCGAGCGTCGTGACCGTGGAGTTGAGCTCGTTGACCACGTAGAGGAACTCTCCTGACGGGTGGAACACCGCGTGCCGGGGTCCCGCGCCCGACCCCACGACGACCCGGCGCTGGTGCACCAGGCGGCTGTCCAGCATCAGGTAGACGTACACGGAGTCGTTGCCCTTGTCCGCCACCAGCAACCGCTGCCCCGTGGGATCGGCCAGCGCCATGTGCGGACGCGCCACGTCCTGGCTGTGCGGCACGGGTCCCGAGCCCTCGTGGCGCACCAGCTGCCCCATCGGGCCGAGGCTCTCGTCGTCCATCAACATGATCACCGACACCGTGCTGGAGTCGTGGTGGCACACCACCAGCCGGTCACCGGACGGCGCGACGGTCAGGTGCACGGCGCCGTCGCCTCCCGTCGGGCGGCGGTTGCGCTCGACCAGGCCGCCGTCGTCCTGCACGGCGAAGGCGTGCACCGTCGCGTTCGGGACGTTGGTCACGGCGTACAGAGTGCGGCCGGAAGGCGAGAACGCCAGCCAGAAGGCGTTCGGCACGTCCGGAGCGGCGGGTGCGCCCGCCGGTGTGCTGATGCCCGGTGCCGCGTCCGGCAGTCCGTAGTGGCCGAACCAGGCCAGGGTGTGGTGCGCGGGTGCGAGGGTGCTCATTCGGCTCTCCAACCTGTTGCGGTGTCAGGGGAACAGCGACGCGCCGACGTGGTAGCGGGCGGTGCGCACGTCGGCGACGATGCTGTGCACGAGCGGCGCGGGGTTGTCCTGGAAGTAGAAGTGGCCGCCGGGGAACGACCGCACGCCGAGGAAACTGGTGGAGTGGCCCGACCAGTTGGCGGCGTCCTCCCGGACGGCGACCGGGTCCCGCTCCCCGCAGAACGCGGACAGCGGTCGTTCGAGCACCGTGCCGTGCCTGGTGGGCGACCAGGTCTCGGCGGCCTCGAGGTCGGCCCGCACCAGCGGTTCCACGCGGTCCCACAGCCACGGGTCCTGCAGCACCCGCGGCGGCAGTCCGTCCAGCGCCGCGAGCTCGGTGCGCAGGTCGTCGGGGGACAGCGTGTGCAGCGGTGGCCGGCAGCGGGTGATCGAGTGGAACGGACCGGGATGCCCGGACACGCCGACCCACTCGGGTGGACGATCGCGTTGTGCTTGGAGCACCAGCGCGGTGTCGAACGCGACGAGCCCGCCCATGCTGTGCCCGAACAGCGCGTAAGGCTCTCCCTGTTCACGACCGAGCAGGTCGGCGAACGCGTCGCTGAGCACGCTGATGTCGCGCACCACGGGGTGCGCTGTGCCCTTCGACCGTCCTGGTGCGACGACGAACCGCACGTCCCAGTCGCCCGGCAGCAGCGACAGCCACGGTTTGAACACCGTGTGCGAGCCGCCCGCGTGGTGCAGGAGGTACAGACTCAGCTTCGGGTGGGAGACCGGCCGCGGACGCAGCACGGACAGAACCTCGTTCTTCATCAACCTGCCCTCATGGCGAGAACGGCGTACGAGCGGGTGAGCACCTTGGTGGTGCCGAGGTGCGCGGTCATCCGCACCCGGACCCGGTCGGGCCACTGGACGTCGGTGACCGTGCCGGAGACCACGACGGTCACGCCGGTGTCGTCATCGGGCACGGTGATCGGCTGGGCGAACGCGGCCCGGTAGTCCACCACCACCGCGTGCGGGCCCGCCCAGTCCTCCAGCGCGCGGACGGCGAGCCCCATGGTCAGGACCCCGTGCGCGACCACACCCGACAGTCCGATCCGCTGTGCGCTGCGGTCGTTCCAGTGGATCGGGTTGAAGTCGCCGGACGCGCCCGCGTAGCGGACCAGGTCGTGGCGGGTGATCGTGAACGTGCGGTCCGGCAGCCGGGTACCCGCTTCCGGCGACCGGTGGGTCAGCGTGTCGGTCATGGCGCACCGCGGTTCGTGCGCGAGACGACCGTCGACGTCGCGGTGCACACGTGGTTGCCCCCGGCGTCCGCCATGTCGACGGTGATGGTCAGCGAGTGCGCGTCACCCAGCGAGTCGATCTTCGCGATGCGCGTCGAGGTGCTGAGCACGTCGCCCGCGTAGATCGGCCGGGTGTAGGTGAAGCGCTGGTCGCGATGCACGATGTCGGCGAGTCCGATGCCCAGGCCGCTGCGGGCGAGCGCCGTCTCCACGCCGTCGATGGCGAGCACGATCGGGAAGGTCGCCGGCGCCGCCCGGCGTTCGCCGAGCTCGTCCGAGGGCCTGCCGAGTGCCCGGTTGAATTCCTCGATCTTTTGTCTGCTGACTTCGAACAGGGCCGTTTCCGGTAAAGGTGTTCGTGTCGGTTCGTCTGTGTCCACCGCCTCACGCTAACCAGTCGAAGTCCGTGGAAAAATGGCACCATGGGGACGCTCGTGCGCACTAGGGGGTAGTCGAATACCTCTTTTGGTACATCCGCGCAGCACTTCAGGTGCGATGAGGTCGAAATCGTCCGTTCCGAACGTATCGTGGAACTCCTGGAGCGAATTCATTTTTCGGGGGAGCGCGATGAGGCTGAAAGTCCTCGGTCCGATCGAGTTGAGCGGCCGTCACGGAAACCGCGGCGTGCGCGGAGGGAAACTCGCGCAGGTGACGGGGCTGCTGGCGCTGCGGGCGAACCAGTTCGTGTCGATCGAGACCATCGCGGAGGAGCTGTGGGCGGGGGCACCGCCGCGCAACGAGGTCATGACCATCCGGACTCACATCTACCACCTGCGCAAGGTGCTGGAGTCCGTGCAGGGAGGACCGCCCGCGCAGGCGACGCTGCTCACCCGGCCGACCGGGTACCTGCTGTCGATGCCCGCCGAGCTGCTCGACGTGGACGTCTTCGACCTGCTCGCCGAGGAAGGCCGGGTCCTGCTCGACGCCGGCCGCTGCTACGAGGCCTCCGACCGGCTGCGGGCCGCGCTCGGGGTGTGGCGGGGCAGCGCCCTGCAGGGCGTGCCCGTGGGACCGGTGCTGAGCGCGCACGTGGCGCGGCTCGCCGAGAGCCACTCCAGGGTTCGCGAGCTGCGCATCGAGGCGGACCTGCGCGCCGGCAGGCACCGCGACATGGTTCCCGAGCTGCGCGAGCTCGTGGCCGCGGACCCGTTGAACGAGTGGTTGCAGGCGCGGTTGATGGAGGTCCTCGACCGCTCCGGCCGCCGCGGCGAGGCGCTGCAGACGTTCCAGAACGCGTGGCGGCACCTCGACGAACAGCTCGGCATCGAACCGTCGGACGACCTGAGGCAGGTCCAGCGCCGCATCCTCGCGGCGTCCGCGGGCAGGAGCTGAGCGGGTGGGTGCTGTGACCGCGCGGTCACAGCACCCGTGCCGTCAGAGGTAACGCGTGTCGGACGTGAGCAGCGCCTGTTCCTCGGCCTTGCGCACCGCGGCCATCCTGGACGTCACCCCGAGCTTCTCGAAGATGTTGCGCAGATGGCGTTTCACGGTGCCCTCGGTGATCGACAGCCGCGAGGCGATCTGCCGGTTGCTCAGCGCCGTGGCCACGAGCGTCAGCACCTCGAGCTCCCTGCTCGACAGCGGGACGGAACCGGTCGCGCGGGGATCTCCCACGAGCCCGGACGAGGTCGCGATCACCACGCTCTGGCCCGCGTGGGCGCTGCGGATGGTCGCGACCAGGTGCTGTCTGCTGACGTTCTTCGACAGGTACGCCGACACCCCCGCGTCGAGCAGCCTGCGGATGGTGTCGGCGCCGTCGTGCATGGTCAGGATGATGATCTTCGGTTGCGGTACCAGCTCCCTGAGGCGTGCGACCGTCCTGAGCGGGTTGTGCTTGGGCATCTCGACGTCGAGCAGGACCACGTCCGGCTTCGTGCGCGCGGAGACGGCGAGGACCTCCTCGCCGTCACCCGCGATTCCGCTGATCGCGAAGTCGTCCTCCACGAGCAGCACGTCGCACAACGCCTCCCTGAGCAACATGTGGTCGTCGGCGACCACGATGCGGATGTCGTCATCCGGCACGTTGCTCACCCGCCCGCGCGGTCAGCGGTATCCAGATCTCGATGCGCGTCCCCCGCAGCGGCCGGCTCGTCAGCACGAACATCCCGCCGAGCTGCTCCACCCGTTCCCGCATGGACAGCACACCGCTGCCGCCGAGCCCGGTCAGGTCAGCGGACGGGGAGAAGCCGCGGCCGTCGTCCTGGACCACCGCGCACACCCGTTCCGGCGAGACCTCGACCATCACGAAGGCCTTGGTGCCGCCGGAGTGCCGGAAGATGTTGCGCAACGCCTCGCGCAGCACGACGAACGTCTCGGCGCCGACGTGCGCGGGCATCGCGGTCTCGTCGCCGCGGACGAAGACGTCGACGTCCATGTCGCCGCCCGCCGAGTCCGCGTACGACCGCAAGGCCGTGCAGATGTCGCCCACCGGGTTCTGCAGCCGCAGGCCGGACGCGAACCGCCGGGTGCCCTCGAAGAGCTCGTTGAGCACTGCGCGCAGACCGGCCAGGTGGTCGCGGACGTCGTCGTCCGCCCGGCCGCGCGCCTCGACCAGTTCGAGCTTGCGCAGGGCGAGGCTGAGGTTGGTGCCGTACCAGTCGTGCAGCTCGCGTGACATCCGCCTGCGTTCGGCGGCGCGGACGCGGTCGAACCGCTGGTTCAGTGCGGTCTCGTACCACGAGGACGCGACCCCGCTCCGCTCGGCGATGCTCCGGTGCACCGCCGCGACGACCAGGTCGGGCCCGTGCACCGCGCCCGCCTCTCCCGCCACCCTCGGCAGGTCGAGCAGGAACACCTCGGACATCGCGCTCCACGCGGCCACGAGCTGGTCCAGCCCGACGCCCGCCGCTGCCGCCCGCACCCCCAGTGCGGACGCCAGCGCGACTTTCTTCTCGTTCACGAAGATCTCGCCGCGGCGCAGGCTCTCCTGGCAGTCGGCGTACACGTACCTCAGCTGGCGGTCGAATTCAGAGTGGATTTCCTCGTGGCCGATCAGTTTATTGGCCCGGTCCTGCAGTGCGGCGTCGAAGGAAATAGCCAGCTCGCGGATCGGATCCGTTTTCCTGTTGTCTCTGTCCACTAACGCGCAGCGACCGGAGCCGTGCTCCTGCATACGCCCCCCAAAATGTTTCGTTTCGGCGTCAGGAAATCATTGTGGAGTTCCCCGGTCAACGCGCACACTGATTTCCGTGATTGTTAGTGCCCCCAGGTGATGTGACATCACTGAATCTCGAACCTAGCACGACTCCACTGCCACGTCAGTCGCCTTCTTCCGCTTGGTCTTAGCGCGTATCCACCACGTTGCCAGGACGCAAACACCGGCGACGCACACCAGAGGCAGGCCCGCCAGACCGACCGCCATCTCGATCTGCTGGTACGCCTCGCCCGCCGTCCGTCCCAACAGGACGAGCCCGCACGCCCACACGATCGCGGCCGGCACCGTGCTCGCGGCGTGACGCGCCCTCGAGACTCCAGCCTTCGCGGCGAGCCTGGGCGCCACGGTCCTGAGCACGCCAAAGCACTGGCACGCGGCCAGCGTCCAACCCGCTCGCCTGTTCAACTGCGCGAGCAGAACCTCCATGCGCCGGTGCCCCGCCCGGCGCACCACCGATCGCCACACCGGGCCCGTGCGCAGGGTGCCGTGCAGGTAGCCGAGCTGGCTGCCGAGTGCCGAACACGCCGCCGCCGTGCAGATCGCCGCGATCTCGGACACGACGTCGAACCGCGTGAGGACACCGATGCCGAGCACCGTGGTGGCGGCGGGCAGGAACACCCCGACGGCGAGCCCCGACTCGGCGATCAGCAGCACACCCAGCACGAGCAACACCAATGGTGCGGGCAGTCCGTCCAAGAACCCCGTCAATTCGGATCACCCCCCGGTGATGATCCTGGCCGTGTTCGACGGCGGGCGAATCCGTCACGATGACTGGTCGTCGTTGCTAGTGTGGATCTCGTGCTCCACGGACGCGATCATGAGTTGAACGTGATCCGCCGGTTGATCGAGGAGGCCCGAGGGGGAGTTCCGGGTGTGCTCGTGCTGCGGGGGGAAGCGGGCGTCGGAAAGACGGCTTTGCTGGAGGAAGCACGTACCCACGCGGACGGCATGACGGTGCTTTTCTGCTCCGGGAACGACCTGGAGGCGGGTTTCGCGTTCAGCGGGCTGCATCAGTTGCTGCTTCCCGTGCTCGCCGAGATCGATTCGCTGCCCGCCGCGCAGGCGACGGCGTTGCGCAGCGCGCTGGGGATGGAGGACACGCACGCCACCGACTTCGCCGTCTGCGCGGCGGCGTTCTCGCTGCTGACCACTGTGTCCGAAGGCTCGCCGCTGCTCGTCGTCGCCGACGACGTGCAATGGCTGGACGACTCGACGATGGCCGCGCTGATGTTCCTGGTGCGCAGGCTGGTCGCGGACCCGATCGCGGTGTTGTTCGCGGTGCGCGATCCGAGCGAGGTCAACACGTCGTTCCTGCCGGAGCTGCCGCTGACGGGTCTGAGTCGTGAAGCCGCGGCGGAGTTGTTGTCCCGCAACGGGTGGCGTTCCTCGGACGCGGTGCGCGAGGCGCTCATCGAGTCGACGGGCGGCAATCCGCTCGCGCTCGCCGAGCTCGTGCGCACCGGCGCCGAGGGCGGGCTCGCACACGACCTGGTGATGGGCGGCACGGTGCCGCTGAGCAGCTCGCTGCAGAGCGCGTTCGCGCGCCGCGTCGACGAGCTGTCCCCGGACGCGCGGCTGCTCACCCTGGTGTTCGCCGCCGAACCCAACGCGCCGGTGGGTGCGCTGCTCGCCGCGGCGGAACGGATCGGCCTGCCGGAGACGGCGTTGCTGCCGATCGAGCAGTCCGGTCTCGTGCGCCTGCGCGGCTCGACGGTGTCGTTCGACCACCCGTTGATCAGGTCGGCCGTCTACCAGGCCGCGCTGTTCCACGACCGGTCGCGGGTGCATCTCGCCCTGGCCGCGGAACTGGGGGAGCGCAACGACTCCGGGCGTGCGATCCACCACCGGGCCATGGCGGCGACCGGGCCCGACGAACCGCTCGCCGCCGAGCTGGCGCGCACCGCGGACAGG
Source organism: Lentzea aerocolonigenes (assembly GCF_000974445.1). Classification (GTDB taxonomy): domain Bacteria; phylum Actinomycetota; class Actinomycetes; order Mycobacteriales; family Pseudonocardiaceae; genus Lentzea; species Lentzea aerocolonigenes. The sequence goes on along the minus strand of NZ_BBOJ01000031.1, from coordinate 57,965 downwards.
ATCGTCGAGCGCGGTGGAGCGGCGGCCGCCGCGCACGTAATGAGGCGGGCGGCGGAGCTGAGCCCCGACCGGGACGACCGCAGCCGCAGGCTGGTCGGCGCTGCGTACGCGGCGTGGAGGTCGGGCCAGGCGGCGTTTGCGAAGTCGATCACCGAACAGGTCGGCACGGAGATCGCGGGCAGCGGCACGAGGCTGGAGGCGCAGGTCTCCCGGCTGCGCGCGCTGATCGAGACCGACAGCGGCGATCCCGCACTGGGCTACGCGTTGCTGAGCCGCACCGCCGACGCCATCTCGGCGAGCCTGCCAGAGGAAGCGATGTGGGTGCTCTTCCTGGCCATGGAGTCCGCCAGGCTCGCCGGTGACCTCGAGGGCACGATGTCGGCGGGGCGCCGCATCGGCGAGCTGCGCATCGATCCCGTCCACGACCAGCTCAACCGGTGGATGGAGGGGAGCACGCGAGGCGTCGCCGAGAAGTCGGGCAGCAACCCGCACGAGGTGCTGGAGCTCGCGTCGACGGTGCTGCCTCCCGGCGATCCTCGCCGGTCGATGGTCGCGATGGCGCTGGCGATGCGCGGGCACGACACGAAGCTCGCCCGCGACTTCGGCATCGAGGTCGCCGGCCAGCTGCGGGCGATCGGCATGACCAACGTGCTCACCATGTTCCTGAACTGGTTGGCGGAGCTCGAGTACGACCTCGGCCTGTGGCACGACGGCATCTCCCACGCCGGGGAGGCGGCCAGGCTGACGCTCGACAGCGGGCAGCACAACCGCCGTGCGCAGTCGCTGGCGCTGCTGGCCCGGTACGCCGCGGTCATGGGGGACGAGGAGGCCTGCCTCGAGCACGTCCGGGACGCCACGGCGCTCGCCGTCCCGCACGGCAACCGCAACGCGCTCGCGATGTGCGCGTGGGCGCAAGGCTTGCTGCACCTGGTGAAGCCCGATCCGGAAGCCGCGCTGGAACACCTGCTGGCGATCGACTCGCCGTCCTCGCCGCAGACGAGCCGCGAGATGGCGCGGCAGGTCGTTCCCGACCTCGTGGAGGCGGCGCACTGGGCGGGCGCCGCGGACAAGGTCGTCGACTCGGTGAGCCGGTACGAGGAGTTCGCGTCCGGGGCGAACCTCTCGGTGTACCGCGCCGGTCTGCACCGGTGCCACGCGATGATCGGCGACACCGACGTGGAGGCCGCTCTGGAGCGTGCGCTCGCCGAGGAGTCGTTGCGCCAGTTCCCCTTCCACCGCGCCCGCACCCAGCTGTTCCACGGTCGCTGGCTGCGGCGCAACCGCAGGCAGTCGGAGGCGCGCGAGCAGCTGAAGGCGGCGGCGGAGGTGTTCGCCTCGCTCGGCGCGTCCGGCTGGGAGGCCGCGGCGGCGGCGGAGCTGCGCGCGGCGGGCGGGCTGGTTCCGCAGAGCACCCCGGAGTTCGAGTCGCTGACACCGCAGGAGTTGCACGTCGCCCAGCTCGCGGCGCAGGGCCTGAGCAACAAGGAGATCGCCATCGAGCTGTTCATCAGCCCGCGGACGGTCGGCTACCACCTGTACAAGCTGTTTCCCAAGCTGGGCATCGCGTCGCGGGCGCAGCTGCGCAACCTGCGCGCGTTCCGGGAGGGCTGAGACGAGAGGCGGCCCCTCCGCGCCGGAGCGCGGAGGGGCCTGGGGGTGGGGGCGGTCGGTCACCCGACGAGTGTGGGCTGGGGTTCGCGCTCGGGTTCCGCCACCTCACCGAGGCCGCGGTTCTGCCACCACCTGGCGAGCGGCGCCGGTGACCACCACGCCCACTTGCCCAGCAGCTTCATCGTGGCGGGCACCAGCAGGCCGCGCACGATCGTGGCGTCGACGATGACCGCGATGATCAACCCGACGGCGATCATCTTCATGAACACGATGCCGGAGAACAGGAAGCCGACGACGACCGCGATGAACAGCACGGCGGCGTTGGTGATGATGCGCCCGGTTTTCTGCAGTCCCACCGCGATCGACTCGTCGACGTCGCCGGTGCGGTCCCACGCCTCGCGGATCCTGGAGAGCAAGAAGACCTCGTAGTCCATCGCGAGTCCGAACGCGATGGCGACGACGAGCACCGGGAAGTTGATGTCCACGGCGCCGATCGGGTCGAACCCGAGCAGGCCGGACAGCCAGCCGTCCTGGAAGATCAGCTTGATCGCGCCGAACGACGCGGACAGCGACAGCAGGTTGAACACCGCGGACTTGAGCGGCAGCACCACCGAGCCGAACGCGAAGAACATCACCACGAACGACACGACCAGCACCGCGAGTCCCATCCACGGCAACCGGGACTCGATCATCCGCACGATGTCCACCCTGGACGCGGGCATGCCGGTCACGAGCGTCGTGGCGCCGGCGGGCGGGGGCACCGCGCGCACCGCGTCGACCACGGCGGGAGCCTCTCGCGACATCGGGTCGAGCGAGTACCCGAGCGTCACCCTGGCGAGGTTCTCGTGCGTGCCGGTGACCTTCGCGCTCGTGATGCCGGGCACCGCCCCGACCCTGGCCGCGTAGTCCTCGACCGCGCTCTTGGCACCGTCGGCCGAACCGGGCAGCCGCACGACGACGGTGGCGATCTTGGCGGGGTTCGCGGTGAAGTCGGCGTCGAGCGCCTTGGTCACCTCGCGGGCGTCCTCACCGCGCGGCAGCACCCACTCCGCGGGCCGGGCCCAGTTGACGCCGAGGAACGGCAGACCGAGCGCCACGAGCACGACGAGGATGCCCACCGTCGACAGGACCGGCTTGCGCATGGTCCGCTTCGCGGTCCGGTACCAGCCGGTGCCGTCGGCCTCCCGCTGTCGCCGGCGCGGCAGCGGCAGGCGCAGCGAGTTGATCCGCTGACCGGCGAAGCGCAGCACGGCGGGCAGCAGGGTCAGCGAGCTCACCACCGCGAACAGGACGACCGAGACGCCCGCGTACCCCATGGACGAGAGGAACCTCGCGGGGAACAGCACCAGGCAGGCGAGCACCGCCGCCACGGTGAGGCCCGAGTAGGCGACCGTGCGTCCCGCGGTGGCCGTGGTGCGCGCGACCGCGTCGTCCACCGTCCTGCCCGCGGCGAGCTCCTCGCGGAACCTGCTGACCATGAACAGCCCGTAGTCGATCGCGAGACCGAACCCGAGCATGGTGACCACGTTGATCGCGAACGTCGAGATGTCGGCGAACGACGTGATGATCTTGAGCAGCGTGAACGAGCCGAGCGCGACCACGATGCCGGTGAGCAGCGGGATCGCGGCGGCGACGAGGCTGCGGAAGACGATCACCAGCAGGATGATCAGCAACGGCATCGAGACCAGTTCCGCGACCAGGATGTCTCGTCCGGTGTGCGCGTTGACCTGCGCGGTCATGGCGGTGACACCACCGAACTTCACCGTGAGGCCTGGCGCGTCCGCGAGTCCGTCCTTGATCGCCTTGAGCTCGGTGACCCGGCCTTGGTCGGTCGTGGAGGGAAGCTGCACGGCGACGTAGGTGGCGTGCCGGTCGCGGGAGACGAACGCGGGGTCGTTCTCGGACCAGAACGACCTGATGCTGGTCACGGCGCCCTGGGGAACCGTGGCCACGGCCTGCTTCACCGCCGAGGCGAACTGGGCGTCGTCGACCGTGCGGTCGGTGCTCTCGTAGAGCACCACCACGTCGGGCGCGTACCTGCCGAGCGGCCCCTGCAGCACCTCGTCCGCGCGGACCGACTCGCTGGACGGGTCGTCGAACCCCGCGCCACCGGTCATCGCGCCGAACACGCTGGTGCCCCAGATTCCGCCGAACAGCACGAAAACCAGGGTTCCCGCGATCACCCACCACCGGCGCCTCGCGGCGAACCTGCCGAGACCGGAAAACATGACGCTCCCCCTCCGAGGGCTGACAAGTCGATAGCGAAGGTATCCGCTATCGATAGTTATACTACCGATGTCTGCGGGCCTCAAGGCCGAGGCGTCCCGGAGGAGAGACATGCGCATTGCGGAGTTGAGCCGCCGCACCGGCGTGCCGGTCCCGACGATCAAGTACTACCTGCGGGAGGGCCTGCTCGAACCTGGCGCGCGCACGAGCCCCAACCAGGCGTTCTACGGCGAGTCCCACGTGCGCAGGCTGCGGTTGATCCGGGCGCTGGTCGACATCGGCGGCCAGTCGGTCGGCGCCACGAAGTCGGTGCTCAAGGGCATCGACGAGCCGGGCATCAGCGTGCACGCGGCGCTGGGCGCGGCGCAGTACGCGATGACGACCACCCGCGCACCGGTCGTGGACGAGGCGTGGAAGACCGCGGCGAGGACCGTCGCCGAACTGGTGGCGAAACGGGGCTGGGACGTCAAGGAGACCAACCCGTCCCAGCAGGCGATGACCGAGGTGGTCGCCACGCTGCTGCGGCTGGGTCAGGACCACTGGCTCGCGGTCCTCGACACCTACACCGACGCGGCCGAGTCGATCGCCGAGCGCGAGCTGGCCGAGCTGGCCGGGCGCGCCGACATCGACGACATCACCGAGCGGGCGATCGTGGTGACCGTGCTCGGTGACGTGCTGCTCTCCGCGCTGCGCAGGCTCGCGCAGGAGCACGTGTCGCGGACGCACTTCGACACCGTGTGCGGCACGCCGGCGCAGGAGACCTGACCGCGGGCCGCCGAGCGTGCCCGCCGGTCATCGGCCGCTACAGGCGAAGCAGCCAGCGGATCTCGCCGTCGTGCTGCTCGTCGGTGGCCGTGAGACCGGCGGACCTGGCCACGGCGGCGGACGCGTGGTGGTCGGGATGGACGTGCGCGATGACGGCGTCGACGGGCCGGGTCCGCAGCCAGGTGACGAGACCTCGTGCCGCTTCGCCCGCGATGCCCCGACCCTGCCACGGCGTGCCGACGGCCCAGGCGATCTCGGCGGTCCTGTCGGCGACGGTCGCCTGGACAGTGCCGGCGAGGCGCTCTTCCGGACGCAGGTGGATCACCCAGTTCAGCCAGCGCACCGCGGGATCGGGCGCACCGGCGACCAGGCGCTCGTAGCGGGCGAGGAGTGCCTCCGGCGCGTACGGCGTGCCGCCGGTGAACGCGTGCAGGGCCGGGTCCTTCAGCACCTCGGCCATCTCCGCGGCGTGCTCGATCCGCAGCGGCAGGAGGTCGAGCCGGAGGGTGCTGATCACCTCGGCCCGAACGGAGGTGGGGCTCGCACCGTCGTCTGTCACACGCCGATCATCCCTTCCACCGCCCCTGGCAATGAGTCTTTTGCGGACGAAGTCAAAAGACTCATTGCTAAGGGGCAGGTCAGCAGGGTTGGAGGATGTGGCGACGGAAACAGCTGCTCAGGCGTTCGTGCCGGGATGGCCGACACGGTCGACGCGTTGACGACGACACTCGGAAGCGCCCGGCCTGGACCGGGAGGACGTCGAGGTCGTCGTCAACGCGCAGCTGAACTGATATATCGGATATCAGCTAGCGGGAGCTGTCGCTGCCAGCGCCTTCGTCAGCGCTTCCAGGGTGAGCTCGACCTGCCACGACCTTGCCCCGCCCTCGCGCAGCACGGCGGCCACGGACTCGGGGGAGAGGTCGTCCGGCGGTTGCCAGCAGGTGCGGCGCACCAGGTCCGGCAGCAGCAGGTTCTCCACCGGGAGGGTGTTGGCCTCGGCGATGGACGTCAGCGCCGCTCGGGTCGCGGCCAGGCGGGCCGCGGCGTCCGGGTCCTTGTCCGCCCAGCGGTTGGGCGGGGGTGGGCCGTCGTGCTGGCCCGCGGGTTCCGGCAGCTCTGACTTGGGCAGGGCGGCGGCCTTGCGCAGGGCGTTCATCCAGACGCCGGACATCCGGCGCTGGGATCGGCCGCGGAAGACCGGAAGCGCGAGCAGTTCGGCTTCCGAAGCGGGGTTGCGGGCGGCTGCCTCCATCAGGGCGGAGTCCGGGAGGACTCGGCCGGGGGCGATGTCGCGTTCGCGGGCCACGGCGTCGCGGGCTTCCCACAGCGACCGCACGAGGGCCAGTTGCCTCTGGTTGCGCACGCGGTGGATACCCGACGTGCGCCGCCAGGGGTCGGTACGGGGGCGCGGCAAAGGCGCCGTCCGTACCGCCTCGAACTCCTCGAGCGCCCAGGCGAGTTTGCCCTGGCGCTCCAGCTCGGCCTCGAGAACGTCGCGCAGCTGCACGAGCAGCTCCACGTCCAGAGCGGCGTACGTCAGCCAGTCGGCAGGAAGGGGGCGGCGTGACCAGTCGGCCGCGCCGTGCCCCTTCTCCAGCCGATAGCCGAGTAGTCGCTCGACCAGCGTGCCCAATGCCACGCGTTCGAACCCAGCCAGCCTGCCCGCCAGCTCGGTGTCGAACAGCACGCCGGGTCGCAGCCCGAGTTCGGCGAGGCACGGCAGGTCCTGAGACGCTGCGTGCAACACCCACTCGGTGCCGTCCAGCGCCTGCACCAGCGGGTCCATCCGACCGCCCAGGGCGATCGGGTCGACCAGCCACGTGCCGGCGCCCTCCCGGCGCAGTTGCACCAGATAGGCACGCTGTGAGTAGCGGTAGCCCGAGGCTCGCTCGGTGTCCACCGCGACCGGGCCCTTCGCCCCGGCGAGCGCGTCAGCGGCTCGCCGGAGCGCAGCAGGATCGGCGACCACGGGCGGGACCCCATCAGCAGGTTCCGTCAGCGGTACCGGATCTGGTCCGGTTGGTGCGGTTGGCTCGTCGGCGGGTACATCCACAGCGGATGACCCTACGACGATCGCACCACCCACAGGTGTTCTCGGCCGGTTCAGTGCTTCAAACCGGTATCTAGCGGATCACGCCGGCACGCATGGCCAGCGCGACCATCTGAGCGCGATCCCCGGTGCCCAGCTTCCGGCCGATCCGCGACAGGTGAGACTTCACCGTCAACGCGGACAGGCTCAGAGCCTCGCCGATTTCCTTGTTGCTCTGGCCATCGGCGACCAGCTGGAGCACCTCGACTTCACGCGCGGAGAGTTCCCGCGGCGTGTTGTCGGTGCCCGGCACCCGAGTACCCGCTGCGAGTACTGGTGCCACGCTCGGATCTGCGTAAACGCCGCCATCGAGAACCCGGCGCACCCCGTCGGTGACCACCATCGGAGAGGCGGACTTCAGGAGGTACGCCTGGGCGCCCGCCTGGAAGGCCGACCTGACCGCGTAGGGGTCGTCGGAGGATGCGAGGACCACGATGCGGGGCCAGCCCTGGGCACGGAGCTCCGTGACCAGGTCGATGCCGGTGCCATCCGGCAGGCCCAGATCGAGGATCGCGAGGTCGCACGGTCCGGTTGCAAGTGCCCGCGCCCGAGCCTCTGCCACCGATGCGGCCTCATGCACTGTCCCGGCTCCCATTTGGGTGAGCCGAGCTGATATCGCCTCCCTCAGCAGTGGGTGGTCGTCGACCACCAGCACTGAAAAAGCTCTTCCCGCGGGTGCGGGACCATGTTCGCCGGCAACGAGCCGGCTGGCGTGGTACGAACGGCCTGACCTAAGCCGACGGCAGCCACGTCACTACCTCCCTGGAGTCGGTCGTGCCCCCCGACCGGCACCGGAGACTTTCGTCCAATCAGCCGCGCCACTGATCGACCGAAAGTGGTGTCGTCTGGGGCAGCGTAGCCGCCCATGCGGGTCTACGGGACGATCAATCGGGTATCTATCCCTATTGAGTTGTGACAGATGGCCTCATGTGTCACACGATCGGATGACAACTGGATAGGGGGAGTAACACGCGCCCCTCTCCGAACGACATCTAGGAGTTGGTTGTGCAGAGCTCTTCCGGTCTCGAGCGAGCGCGAGCGTTGCTGCAGCGTGTGCCCCTCGTCGACGGCCACAACGACCTTCCGTGGGCCTTGCGAGAGTTCGGCGAGGGAACGGGCGAAGACGTCTACACGACCGCCGCGAAGATCGATCTCACGGAACGTCAGCCCAGCCTGCACACGGACATCGTGAAAATGCGCGAGGGCGGTCTGGGGATGCAGTTCTGGTCCGTCTGGATTCCCGGGAAGCTCGCGGGCGACGGAGCCGTCACCGCCGTCCTGGAGCAGGTCGAACTGGTCTACGAGCTGGCCGGGCGGTACTCCGACCACCTCGGCATCGCGACCACCGCCGCAGAGGCTGAAAAAGTTTTCGCGTCCGGGCGTGTCGCGTCCCTCCTCGGCGCCGAGGGCGGACATTCCATCAACTCTTCACTCGGAGTTCTGCGCGCGTTGCGCCGTTTGGGTGTCCGCTACATGACGCTGACCCACAACGACAACACGCCGTGGGCCGACAGTGCCACTGACCAGCCAGAACACGGCGGGCTCACCGAGTTCGGTCGCGAGGTCGTGCGCGAGATGAACCGGATCGGCATGCTCGTCGACCTGAGCCACGTCGCGCCCAGCACGATGCACGCCGCGCTCGACACGAGCGTCAAGCCGGTGATCTTCAGCCACTCGTCGTGCCGCCACGTTGCGGACCACCCGCGCAACATTCCGGACGACGTCTTGATCAAGTTGAAGGCCAACGGCGGTGTGGCCATGATCACATTCGTTCCGGACTTCGTGTCACCCCGTGTCGCTGAATGGGACGCAGCCCTTCGTGACGCCATGACCGCCGCCGGCGCGAACCACGCCGACATGACCGAGCGCAAGACGTTCAGCGAGAAGTGGTCCGTCGAGCACCCGAAGCCCGGCGCCACGCTCGACGACGTCGTCACGCACATCGAGCACGCCCGTGAGGTCGTCGGCATCGACCACCTCGGCCTCGGCGGCGACTACGACGGCGTGAAGTCGCTCCCGGAGGGGCTCGAGGACGTCTCGACCTACCCCAACCTCATCGGCGCGCTGCTCGACAAGGGCTGGTCCGAGGACGACTGCACGAAGCTCGCGGGTGCCAACGTCCTGCGCGTCCTGCGCGACGCCGACTGACCAGCGCTGTTCTGAACTAGCGCTGACCGAACAGGGTGACCCCGACCGGCGGCAGCCCCACGGCTGTCGCCATCAGCTCGTAGAACGCGGTGCCGTGCTCGGCGAGCTCTCCGTCGAGCGCGGTCCACGACGCGCGCAGCTCCAGGTCGTCCGTGCGAGCGGGACCCGCGATGTCGCCGAACCGCGCGGACGACGTCTGCGTCACGGTCCCGCCCAGAGCGGTGAAGCGGGCACCGGACTGCTCCAGCGCCTCGGTCAGCCACGACCACCCGACCTCGGGCAGCAGCGGGTCCGACGCCAGCTCGTGGTCCAGTTCGACGCGCACGTACGCCACGACGCGCAGGACACCGCCCCACGCCTCGTCGCCGTCCGGGTCGTGCAGCAGCACGAGTCTCCCGGTCGACAGCTCGTCCGACGGGCCGGTGACCTCAGCCGTCAGCGCGTACGCCCACGGCGCGAGCCGCTGCGGCGGGCGAACTTCGGTGAGTTCGATCTCGGGCCTGTGGCGAACCGACTTGAGCGTCCCCACCGCCCGGCGGAAGATTTCCGGCTCGGTCACACAACTGACTGTATGCCTCGCAATCCGGCCGGGTGATGGCGGCACGCCGGGACGTGGGACCATGAAAAGGAGATGACTTCCATGGCACCCCTCCTCGTGGCCGCGCGTGGCGGCACCCCGTCGCACACCCCTGTCTGGTTCATGAGGCAGGCGGGCCGGTCGCTGCCCGAGTACCGCGCGCTCCGTCAGGGCACCGCGATGCTCGACGCGTGCATGGACCCGGAGATGGTCTGCGAGATCACCATGCAGCCCGTCCGGCGGCACGGCGTCGACGGCGCGATCCTCTTCTCCGACATCGTGGTGCCGCTCAAGGCCGCCGGTGTCGACCTCGACATCGTCGCGGGCACCGGTCCCGTCGTCGCGAATCCCGTCCGGACGCTCGACGACGTGAAGGCTCTCCCGGAGCTGCACGCCGAGCAGGTCCAGCCGGTCGCCGACGCGATCGGGTTGCTGCTCAAGGAACTCCCGCAGGACGTCGCGCTGATCGGGTTCGCGGGAGCGCCGTTCACGCTCGCGAGCTACCTGGTCGAGGGCGGGCCGAGCAAGAACCACGAGCGCACCAAGGCGCTCATGCACGGCAACCCCGACCTGTGGCACGCGCTGCTCGCCAGGATCGCCGACGTCACGGCGGCGTTCCTGCACGCCCAGCTCGACGCGGGCGTCCAGGCGGTCCAGCTGTTCGACTCGTGGGCGGGCGCGCTGTCCGAGCGCGACTACCGCGAGTTCGTCCTGCCGCACTCGAAGCGCGTGCTCGAGACGATCACGACGGTGCCGCGGATCCACTTCGGCGTCGGCACCGGTGAGCTGCTGCCCGCGATGCGCGAGGCCGGCGCGGACGTCGTCGGCGTCGACTGGCGGATCCCGCTCGACGTGGCGGTCGAGCGGCTCGAGAAGGCCGCTCCCGAGCTGCCGAAGCCGGTCGTGCAGGGCAACCTCGACCCGGCGCTGTTCTTCGCGGGCTTCGAGGCCGTCGAACGCGAGGTGCGCCGCATCCACGCCGAGGGCAAGGCGGCCGCGGGCCACATCTTCAACCTCGGCCACGGCGTCCTGCCCGACACCGATCCGGAGATCATCACCCGGACCGTCGAACTGATCCACAGCTTGTAATGGACAGAAGACCATCGCACGTGGCCGTCGTCGGAGGAGGGATCTCCGGCCTGGCCGCCGCGCACCGGCTGCGGATGCTGCTCGGTCCCGACGCGAAGATCACCGTGATCGAGCAGTCCGACCGGCTCGGCGGCAAGCTGCGGACCACTGAGCTCGCCGGCGTGCGGTTCGACGTCGGTGCCGAGGCGTTCCTGCACCGCAAGCCCGAAGCGCAGGAACTGATCACCGAGGTCGGACTGGGTGACCAGATCGTGCACCCGACGGCGGCGAAAACGTCGATCCACGCGGCCGGACGCACCCACCAGCTGCCCGCGCACACGTTCATGGGCGTGCCGGCGAGCGTCGAGGCCGTGCGGCACGTGCTGTCCTCCGAGGGCGCGCTGCGGGTCGAGATGGAACCGACGCTGCCGCCGGTCGACCTCAAAGGCGGCGACGTCGCGGTGGGCGCGCTCATGAAGGACCGGTTCGGCCCCGAGGTCGCCGACCGGCTGGTGAACCCGCTGCTCGGCGGCGTCTACGCGGGCCGCGCGGACGAGCTGGGCCTGCGCGCCACGATGCCGCAGATCGCGACGCTGCTCGACAAGGGCGTCGGCTCGCTGCTCGCGGCCGCCGCGACGATGATGCCCGCGCCACCGCAGCCCCGTGCCGCGCGACCGCCGGTGTTCGCCAGCCTGAGCAACGGGGTGTCCTCCCTCGTCGACCGGCTCGCCGAGGTCGCGAAACCCGAGGTCAGGCTGGGTCTGCCGGTCCGCGTGCTGTCGTGGCTCGGCGACGGCTGGCGCCTGGAGATCGGGTCGGCCGCGACCCCGGAGTACCTGGAGTGCGACGGTGTCGTGCTCGCGGTCCCGGCACCGTCGGCGCGCAAGCTGCTGCACGAGATCGCGCCGCAGGTGTCCGCCGCGTACGGCAAGGTCGAGGTCGCCTCGATGGCCGTGGTCGCGCTCGCGCTGCCGCCGGGAACCCAGCTGCCCGACCGCTCCGGCATCCTGATCGCGGAGGGGGAGCGGTACAGCGACCGCATCACCCCGTTCACCGCCAAGGCGTTCACGTTCTCCAGCCGCAAGTGGGCTCACATCGGTGAGCCGGTGATCCTGCGCGGCTCGGTCGGCCGGCACGGCGAGACGGCGCTCCTGCAGCGCAGCGACGCCGACCTGGTCAAGGCCGTGCGCAACGACCTGTACGAGCTGACCGGGATCAGGGCCGAGCCGATCGACTACGTGGTGCAGCGCTGGGGCGGTGGCCTGCCGCAGTACGGCGTCGGTCACCTCGACTTGGTGGAGACCATCGAGAAAGGCATCGGCGACGTGCCGGGCCTGGCCGTGGCCGGCGCCACGCTGCACGGCGTCGGTGTGCCCGCGTGCATCGCCACCGCCGACGCGGCCGCCGCCCGTGTCGCAGCACACCTGCTGGGCCGCGTTCGCCGCTGACGGGCCCGTGCCAAGATGGACGCATGGCGCGCCTGAACTACAACGAGCTCAACGACACCATCCGCTACACGATGTGGTCGGTGTTCCGGGTCGAACCCGGCAAGCTGCCCGAGGACCGGTCGGCCGCCGCGAACGAGACCCAGAACTACCTGGACGCGTTGGAGGGCAAGGGCGTCACCGTCCGCGGCGTCTACGACGTGGCCGGTCTGCGCGCCGACGCCGACTTCATGATCTGGTGGCACGCCGAGGAGATCGAGCAGGTGCAGGCCGCCTACACGGGCTTCCGCCGCACCCCGCTCGGCAAGGTCTCCACGCCGGTCTGGTCGCAGGTCGCCCTGCACCGGCCCGCGGAGTTCAACCGCAGCCACATCCCCGCGTTCCTCGCGAACGAGGAGCCGCGCAAGTACGTGTGCGTGTACCCGTTCGTGCGGTCCTACGAGTGGTACCTGCTGCCGGAGGAGGACCGCCGCAAGATGCTGGCGGACCACGGCAAGGAGGCCCGCGACTTCCCGGACGTGCGCGCGAACACCGTCGCGTCGTTCGCGCTCGGCGACTACGAGTGGATGCTCGCGTTCGAGGCCGACGAACTGCACCGCATCGTCGACCTGATGCGGCACCTGCGCGGCACCGAGGCGCGGCTGCACGTGCGTGAGGAGATCCCCTTCTACACGGGCACCCGCGTCCCGGCGGCCGAACTGGTTACGAACCTGCCGTAATCCTGTACGCGCGGATCACCGTCAGTTCAACGGTGTTCCCCTTGGCGTCCGTCGCAGTGGCCTTCAACGAGGTCCACTGCGCGTTCGCCGGGTGGTAGATCAGTGCGCTGTTGCCGACCACGCCCGCACGGCGCCACGACTTGCCGTCGTCGTGCGAGTACTCGACACCGGTGACGCGCACCTTGCCCGTGTCGCCCTGGGACTGCGTGAGCAACCCGATGCGCTGCAACGTGCCCGCGGGCACACCGCCGGTCGCGTCGAGTTTCGGCGCGAACCGCACCACCGACAGCGGCACGGTGTCGATCTGGTCCGGCGTGCCCTTCGACTTGAAGGTCCACACCCCGGACACCTTCGTGCTGAACTCGAACTGCGAGCTCCGGTCGAGGCTCATCTCGGCGCGGAAGTCGCCTTCGGGCAGCGGCACGTTCTGGAAGTTGCCGTAGGGAGTCGTGCTCTCACCGATGAGCACACCGTTGCGGTACAGGGCCGTGCGGGCACTGTCCACAGTGGAAGAACCTTCGCCGTTGCTCGCGTCGCCCAGCGGCGGGACGCGGAAGGAGAGCTGCGTGCCGTTCCGCGCGGTGTACGGGTACGGCGCCTCGGGCAGGCCGGGGGAGAAGACCGGCTGGTTCTCCTTCTCCTGGTAGGTCTTGCCTGCCTCGTACGTGCGGGGCCCCGAGATGACGCTCGCCTGGGCTCCGTTCGCGTGGGCGATGCTGACGATGGACTGCCAGCGCACGTCCTCGGTCGTCACGTAGTCGACCGTCTTGCCCGCCGGCACGGGGTAGAGCGCGGAACCGCCGCTCAGGCCGTGCACGGACAGCGGGAACTCGCCCTTGTTCGCCTTGCTGTCCGGCTTGAGGCCGCCGATGGTGGCCTCGACGCGGGCCAGGTCCTTCTTGGCCGGTGCGCGCGTCAGACCGTTCGGCAGGCTGCCTGCGACCGGGTAGGACAGCCGGTAGTACGTGCTCGCGTCGGCCGCGGAGTTGGCGTGCAGCGTCGTGAGCGACGACAGCTCCTTCGGTGAGAGCGGCCCGCCGACCTGGGCGGCGGAGATGCCGTCGAAGCCGCCGAACGAGACCAGTCCCGCGCCGATCGAGAACTGGCCGAGGGTGCGCCTCCACTGGATCTCGCCGGCCACGAAGTCACCGGCGGGCTCAGGGACCTTGATCGACAACGGTTGTGCCAGGCGGGCGTCCTGCTTGATCGTCACGTTGCCGTGCAGCTTCACCGTCGGCTGCAGCAGCAGGTCCATGCCGTTCGCCGTGCTGATCGTCGAGTCGGCCACGTAGGTGCCCTTGGGCAGCCGGACCTTCTGGTCGCCCGCGCCGTAGACCGCCTTGAACGTCCTGGTGTCGAGGCCGTCGACGAACGTGAGCGAGTTCGCCGGGTCCTGCCCGTCGCGGCCGGTCAGGTCGATCGTGAGGTCGTAGCTCTCCACCTCGCGGTCGACGCCGACGAGCGTGCGGACGGTGTGCGGGCCGGACGTGGCGACGACCTCGCCGCTGTACGCGGCGTCCTGCGTGCCAACGCGGGTGTCACCGGTGACCGCGACCGCCGCGGTGCCCTTGGCGGGAACCGTCACCTTCGAGGCGCTCAGCGAGAACATGCCCTGCGGCGCGCCGCTCGTGAGTTTGAGGTCGAGCGTGATCGCCGCGTCGGTCGGGTTGCTGTAGGTGATCGACCTGGTCTCCGGCTTGTCGTCACCGTGCGGCCACTCGTGGCGGCCGAGGTTCACCGCGACGACGTCGGCGGTCAGCACCTGGCCGATCGCCTTGGCCACGTCGATGCGGCCCGCGCCCTGGTCGAACGCGCTCACGCCCGCCGTCGGCTTGGCCGTGGTGGCCAGCACCGACTTGACCTGCGCCGGCGTCCACTCCGGGTGCTGCTGGCGGAGCAGGGCCGCGGCGCCCGCCACGTGCGGCGTCGCCATCGACGTGCCGCTGAACGCGACGTGCTCGCCGTTCGTGCCCGCTGCTGCTGCGACGATGCCCACGCCCGGTGCGGTCACCTCCGGCTTGAGGCCGCTGTCACCGATGCGAGGACCCCTGCTGGAGAACGGGGCGAGGCTGTCGTCGCGGTCCACCGCACCGACCGACAGCGCGGCCTCCGCGGTGCTGGGCGAGCTCACCGAGCCCGGCGAACCGGCGTTGCCCGCCGCGATGACGAACAACGTGCCGTACTTGGCCGTCAGGTCGTTGACGGCCTGCTCCAGCGGGTCGACGTCCGGGGTGTCGCCGCCGCCGAGGCTCATGTTGACGACCTGGGCGCCCTGCTCGGCGGCCCAGCGCATGCCGTCGAGGATCCAGGACTCCTGGCAGCCGAACTCGATGCAGACCTTGGCGTCGAGCAGCTGCGCGCCGGGTGCGACGCCGCCGTACTTCGAGTCGTGGCTCGCGACCGTCGAGCCGACGTGCGTGCCGTGGCCGACGTGGTCGGTGTTGTCGGGGTCGGTCGTGAAGTTCTTCTCCGCGATCTGCTGACCCTTGAGGTCGGGGTGGTTCTCGTCGACACCGGTGTCGACGATGGCGACCTTGATCCCCTTGCCGGTGATGCCCTTCTGGTGGGCGGCCGGCGCGCCGATCTGGGCCACGGAGCGGTCGAGGCTCGGCCGACGGATGCCGTCGAGCCAGACCTTGTCACCGGAGTCCGTCTCGGCCTTGAGAGCGGCCCAGTCGTTCGCGGACCGCGCCCCGAGTCTCGCCCGACCGTCCACGATCAACGGCATGCGGTCCCGGTAGCCGAACTCCAGCAACGTGGTGACGTCGAAGAGTCTGCGGTCGAGCCGGCCCGCCGCCAGGGGCCCGAACGCGTCCTTCGGAACGACCGTCGTGTGCCCGCCGGCACCGCGGTGCGTCTTGAACGTCATGCCCCGGCGGCCTTCGCCGGGCTGAATCGCGACGACCTGCTGTCCTCGTCCCAAGAGGACTTTGTCGCCGGTGACGAGCGTGACCTCGTCGACCGCCTTCTGCGGTGTGGTGGGTGGTGGTGCGGCCGTCGCAACGGCGGCCGGAACCGTGGTCAGTGCGAGCGCAGTGAAGGCGGCGCCCAGCACCGTGGATTTTCCGCGCATTCGAATCCCCTCAGTGGTTCGAATTTCTGCGCGCTGTGGTCCGCGCAGGCCGGAAAACCCACTGCGGTTATGCGAAAAAGGTCCCCCGACCCTTTCGAACGTATCGATGGTGGCCCGGGTCACACAGGGCTGAACGGGGGATTCTGCTCCCCGGATCGTTCGCCCGTCAGTTCGACTGCCAGAACTTCCAGCGCGCCTTGCGTTTCACTGACAGTTCTCCGGCGGCGCGGCACCATTCCGCGAACGACGCCGCGTCCTCGCGCGCGCGCGAGCCCGCACGGCGCGGATGCTCGACCGCGTAGGCGTCGAAGAGCGGCCGAAACCGGTCGCCGAGCTCGTCGGCGACACCAGGGCTCAGCATCCGCACGATGCCGCGGCGTTTCGACAGCAGCGCGCGGCGTTCGACGTCGAGTCGTTGTTCGTCGAATCCCGCCGGGGCCGGACCGTTCGCGAGCAATGCATTTAGCAGCTCTGCCTGCTGGGCTGCAAGCCTTTTGCGTGCAGCCGAAGCGTCATTGTTTTCGATCATTTCAGCCACGGTGTGCGTCCACGACCGCTCGGATCGCCGCCAGTTCGGACGCGATTTCGGAGTCGGACGGGTAGTTGTCGTCGCGTTCCAGCAGAACACCGGGAGGGGAGACGCGCGAGCACAGTTCGTCGAGAACACCGAGCACTTCCGGCAACACCGCGTGCGCGTGGGTGTCGTGGTAGACGTCGCCGTGGTCGACCCCGCCCGCCACGTGCACGTACGCCAGACGCTCCAGCGGGATCTCGTCGAGGAACCGCTCCGGGTCCGTGCCGATGTTGCGGGCGTTCGCGTACAGGTTCGCGACGTCGACGAGCAGCCAGCAGTCCGTGCGTTCCACGAGCTCGGCCAGGAACTGACCCTCGGACAGCTCGCCGTCCGGCCACTCCAGCAACGCGGCGACGTTCTCCAGCGCGAGCGGGACGGGCAGGTTCTGCTGCGCCAGCCTGACGTTCGCCACGAGCACGTCGAGGGCGTCCTTGGTGCGCGGGACCGGCATCAGGTGGCCGGAGTCGAGCCCGCCGGCCCGGACGAAGCACACGTGGTCGCTCACCATCGGCGCCCCGACGGCCTCCGCGACCTCGCCCAGGTGCTCGACGCGGGTCAGGTCGACCGGGTCGGCGCCGCCCAGCGACAGCGACACGGCGTGGGGGAGGACCGGGATGCCGCGTTCCAGCAGCAGCCTCACGGATTCCGGCAAGTGTCCCCTTTGGACGTCACCGTGGAGGTTCTCGGCCACGACCTCCACGAAGTCGACGCCGGGCAGCCGTTCCACGGTCAGGTCGATCTCCGAACGCCAGCCGATGCCGACGCCCAGGTCCGTGATCCCCGCCATCAGTCGCCTCCTCCTCCGCCGCCGCAGCCTCCGCCACAGCTGCTGCCACCGGACGAACAGCTGCTGCCCGACGAACAACTGCTGCTACTGCTACCACATCCGCTGCCGCAGCTGCTGCAGCTCGACGCGGACCCGCACCCGCCACCGTCCGAAGAGGACCGGTGCTTCTTCTTGAGCGGGATCATCTTGACGACGCTCTGCGAGAGGTCGAAGAGGTCGCCGACCTTGTGCCCGCTGACCTTGCCCGCGAAGCCGTACAACGCCACCGCGTGCACCCGGTCGCTCGCGGTCACTTGCCGCAGCACCTCCTTGCCCGCCTTGGTGACGGCGCCGCGGCCGCGTTGCCAGACGAAGAACAGCAGGGCGATCGGTACGCCGATGAAGAAGGCCGGCGTCGAGAAGCCCAGGAAGACCAGGAACACCGCGACCCCGAGCGAGAACACCCACGCCGGGCTGCGGCGGCGCGGGCGTTGCATGAGCCCGCGGCCCAGCAGGTGCTCGTGCAGCTGGGTCATCTCGGTGCTGGTCGCGGTCGACTGCAGGATCGCGTCGAACCGGACGGCGGCCCGCGCGTGGTTCAGCAGCCGCGCCTCGACCGGCGTGGTGGCGCCGTGATTGGTCTGGTGCACGGCGGATACGAGCCCATCGCGCGACACCCGCACGAGGCCGGCGTCGATCAACCGGGCCAGCGCGGTCTCGGCGGCCCTGCCAGGACCGGCCGTGAGGTACCCGGCCTGTTCCGCGGACAGCTGTGTCGTCTGTGCGGTCATCGGTGTGACCATCGGGTCCCCCTCAACTGCTGGAGCTGCTGCAGCTGCTGCTGGAACTGCTGCTGCAACTCGAACTGCTGCAGCTGCTACTGCTGCTGGAACAACTGCTTGAACTGCTGCTGCAGCTGCTCGACGAACAGCTGCTGGACGAGCAACCGCTGCTGCCCGAACAGCTCGACGAGCCGCCGCAGCTGTGGTCGCTCCAGTCGTACGAGCTGCTGCAACTGCTTCCACACCCGCCACCGTGCGAAGTGGACCTCCGCGGCCGCTGCTTTCCCCTGCGCAGGCCGAAAAGCGCCACCTGGTCCGCACCGCTGCGAGGGTTGCGGTACGCGTGGAGCAACACGAGCTTGCCGTGCTTGGTGACCCTGCCCTTGTTCCGCAGGACCACGATGGCGAGGAACAGCAGGACCGCCGTGAGCACCAACAACCACGCGTCGAAAAGGATCGCCGCCGGGACGGAGGCGACGGCCAGCAGGAACAGCAGGACCCGCAACCCGGTGTGCTTGTTCCCCGTCCTGCGTGCGACCGAGCGGGCGATCAGGCTGTGGTGCAGGGCGGCCATCTCGTTGCTGTGCATTGCCACCTGCACGACCTGGTGGATCGGGCGAGAGGTGCCGTGCAACCCGGCGAGGACGTACGCCTCCAGCGCTGTCGTCGCGCCGTAGCCGTTCTGGTGGACGGCGGTCACGACCCCCTCGCGTGAGACACGCACGAGACCGCCGTCCATCAGCCGGGCGAGCACGGCCTCCGCCGCCCTGCCCGGTCCCCCTGTCAGGAACCCGATCTCCTCCGCGGACCAGATCGTCTGGTGCGGTGTCGAAGACTTGGCCATCAGCACTCCCGTTCACTGGTGCCAGTGCATCTTCGACGTGAGATCTACCCCTGGGTTCCTGGTGTTACCTGATTCAGACCGAACAACGGGTCAGCTGCCGCCGCCGCACCCTCCACCGCAGCCGCCGCCCCCACCGCAGCTGCTTCCGCTCGAACACGAGGAAGAGCCGGACGAGCACCCGCTGTAGCCGGTGTAGCTCGACGACGACGCGGAGGAGGACGAGGCGAGCAACGAGCTGCGCACCGCCAGATCCGGATACGTCACGAGGCCACCGAACAGCACCACGCCGGCCGCGCCCGCGTACAGGGCGTCGTCGGAAGTGGCCAGCCTGCTGGTGCTCGTGGTGCGGGCCTCGTCGAGAACGCGGTTGCCCTTGGACGTGCGCAGGTGCTTGCCACGCCGCGTGAGGAGCCAGATGAGCACGCCCGTGACCACGAGCTGCAACGTCAGCCAGCCGACGGGCGCGCTGATCGCGACCCCGTTGACCCAGCGGACGACCCCGACCGCGAGCAGCACCCACAACACGAGGGATCCCTTGCGCAGCGCGCTTTTCGCGACGTCCGGGTTGACGACCAGGCCCATGTCCTCGAGCCGCTGACCGATCGCCGTGACGACGCCGTCCTTGGCGACGGCGGGGATCATCAGGTTGACCGTGCGGTTGGTGTAGCGCTGGCTGTCGGTGATGACGGCGCGGTCCACCTGGTTCAGCGACTGCGCGTTGGACGTGACCTGAACGGTGCCACGCCGTGAAGTGCGAAGCTCACCCGACGTGAGCAACCGCGCGATGGACGTCTCGACCACGCGCCGCGGACCACCCGCGAGGTATGCGAGCTCGTCCATGTCGAGCGAACGCACGGGCTGGTTGCTGTGACCCGCCCGCACGCGCACCCGAACGATGACCACGACCAGCACCGCCAGTGCCAGCCCGATCCAGTACAGCTGAAGGAACTCCGGTCCGGACAATCCCCAAGGCCTCTGCATGCGACCCACCCCCTGACTGCCCCGAAAGTGCTTCGGTGGCGTCCATGGTGTGGTCCGGGCCACATGCCCACAAGGCTTGTTGACGAAGCCTTAGGGTTGTCCGTCTTCTGTCACTGATTCGCGGTTCCAGCTGCTGTCTAGCTGGACGAACCGCCATCGACTCCGCTGGAGCCTTCGCCGTCGGTACCGAAGAAGATCATTGCGCCTCCCAGGTCGGTCCGGTCCAGTGCGACCGGACTCGGGCTCAGTCTCCTATTCGGACGGAACGAGTTTCAAGGAGACGGAGTTGATGCAGTACCGCTGGTCCGTCGGGGTGGGATACCCCTCACCTTCGAAAACGTGTCCCAGGTGGCTGTGGCATGTGGCGCAGAGCACTTCGACGCGGGTCATGCCGAGCGCGCGGTCCTCGCGCAGGATGACCGAGTCCCCGGCCAGGGGTGAGAAGAACGAGGGCCAGCCGCAGTGCGAGTCGAACTTGGTGTCACTGCGGAACAGTTCGGCCCCACACGCACGGCACTCGTAGACGCCTTCGGTCTTGGTCTCGGTGTACTCGCCTGTCCAGGGACGCTCGGTGCCGGCCTGGCGCAGCACCGCGTACTCGGCGGGGTTCAGCTGGGCGCGCCATTCCTCTTCGGAACGCACGACTTTGGGGGTGGCGCCGACAACAGGTTCCATGTCCCTTTATAACGCGGGGTGCGGCGCAGGGCTTCCCGGCGGGTGTGGGGGAGTGGGCGGTCGTAAGACCCCGTTAAGGAGTTGTCGTTCGGGGTGGGGATGGGGTCGGGGCTTGGCCGGGGGTTGTGGGCTGGGAAGCTCGGACCGGGGGCACGGACCGGAGGGCTAAGTCTGGGAGCCGTGGGCTGGGAGGCTTCGGCTGGGAGCTGCGAACCGGAGAGCCCAGGCCGGGAGTCGTGGACCGGAAGGCGCTGGCCGGGAGACGCGGGCTGGCGTGGACTCGAAGGCGCGGCCTCGGAGTCTTGGGCTGGGAGTCTTGGGCTGAGGGATGGACCGGGAGGCTCCGACCGGGAGGCTTCGGCCGGGCTGCGCGGATCAGAAGGTGCGGACCAGGAGTCGGGCTGCGAAGGCGTGGACCGGAAGGCGCTGGCCGGGAGACGCGGGCTGGAATGCGTGGGCTGGAAGGCACGGACCGCGAGGCGTGGACCGGAATGCGGGAGTCGGGAGACGCGGCCCGGGAGACGTGGCCTGGGAGGAACCGCTGAGAAGTCTCGGCCCGAAGGCGCGGCTCAGAAGATGATGGCGATGATGTCGCCCAGCGCGAACCAGATCGTGAGGATCACGCCGAGCAGGATGAGGCCCACGACGACGACGGCGACCAGCCGCTGTTGCCCGGTCGTGCGGTTCGCCGAGTCCGCGAAGTCCTGCACGCCCTCCAGGTATCCCTCGACGGTGTAGCCGGGGCGCTCTCGCTTCATCCGGTCGAGGTGCTCGGCGAAGGCCTTCGTCTCGGGGTCGTGGGGGTCGAGGCCGATCAGCTCCTCCTGGAACTTCTCGCGCTCGTCCTTCGAATCGCCCATAACCCCCAGGGTAGTGCCAGGGGCGGGGATCAACGCCGCGCCGCGCGTCCGTGTTGACGCGATGGTTGACACGTTGATTCGCGTGTTGATGGCAATCAACATGTTGACGGATCCACGCTGGAGTGGACCCGTCAACACCTGGTCACGCAACCGGGATCAACTGGACTTGAATCAACAGGCCAGGGCGAGTGACGGCTTGACGGCGCCGACTGCACGGCCGTGGCCCAGGACCGGCACGGTGGCGAGGCCGTCGATCGCGCTCACGTCCACCCTGAGCCGCTTGAGCACCGCGACGATCACGACCGCGCGGGCGCGTGAGGAGCCGTCGGCGATCTTCAGCGCCACGCCTTCGCCGGTGGGCAGGCCGACGGCGTAGACGCCCTCCGCGCCGTCCTTGGCGATGACGCCGGGCAGGGCGTCCATCAGCACGGTCACGTCACGGCCGGTGCCGCCCACCCACTGCGGATAGGTGTTCATCGCCGTGGCGACGCGGTGTTCCAGCGTGCCTTCCTCGGCGGCGGCCAGGCGGCCGAACGCCCTGGCCAGGCCCGTCAGGCTGATGGCGAAGATCGGGGCGCCGCAGCCGTCCACGCCCACCTGGGCCACGGGCTCGCCGGCCACGTCCTCGATGGTCTTGCGCGTCGCGACCTGCAACGGGTGCGTCGGGTCCAGGTAGTCGGTGGTCGGCCAGCCGTTGGCCACACAGGTGGCGAGCATGGCGGCGTGCTTGCCCGAGCAGTTCATGTACTTCGGCGCGGCGGTCAGGCCTCGGACCAGGTGCTGGGCGCGGGCGTCGTCGCCGAGGGGCAGGTCCGGGGTGCACTGCAGCGCGTCCTCGCCCAGGCCGGCAGAAGCCAGGATTCGGAGGGCGCCGGAGACGTGGAAGTCCTCGCCGGAGTGAGAGGCGCACGCGAGGGCGAGCAGTTCGCCGTCGAGGTCGAGGCCAATGCGGAGCATCGCGAGGGCCTGGAGCGGCTTGTTCGACGAGCGCGGGAACGCCACGTCGCCGGGTCGGCCGACGGAAAGCACCGGATCTCCGGACGGGTTGGTGGCCACGACGGTGCCGTGGTGCACCGACTCCAGGAAGTCGCCCCGCCAGACCTCTGCCACTACCTCGTGTCCCATGTCGCCCCTTCCCGCACCTCGACGAACTGCCAACTGTCGACAGTTGACAACATCGATAATGTAACCAGGAGACGGCCGGTGCCGTCCAGATCAGGAGACGAAGGTGACACCTCCCCTGCACCTCAGTCTGGCCGGACAGGCCGTGGACGTCCTGCGTGAGCAGGTGCTGACCGGGGAGATCCCGCCTGGCTCACGGGTCAACGAGGTCGAGGTGGCGCAGAAGCTCGGCATCAGCCGCGGGCCGTTGCGCGAGGCGATCCGGCACCTGGCCTCGGAAGGTCTGCTCACGCTGGTGCCGCACCGCGGCGCGTTCGTGCCCGACGCCAGCCCCGACGACGTCCGGGCGCTCTTCGAACTGCGGACCGCCCTCGAGTGCGCGGCCGCGGAACTGGCGGCGTCGCGGCGGACCGACGTCGACCTGGTGCGGTTGCACGAGGTGTGCGCGGCGAGCCGGAGCAACTACCACGCCGGGCAGCCGTTCCCGTACCGGCTGGACCTCGCGTTCCACCAGACGCTGCTCGACGCCGCCCGCAGCCCGTACATCGCCGAGCAGGTGCGGCTCGTGCAGCAGCGAGTCGTTCTTCTCCGCAGTGCGCTCGAGGACGACCCGCCGCACCAGCACGCGTCGATGGACGACCACGACGAGCTCGTCAGGGCGATCGAGGACGGCGACGCGGCCAGGGCGTCGACGGTGATGCGCCGTCACCTCTCTCGCGTGTGTGCGCAGATGCTCACGAGCCTGAACCACTAACGTCGCAAGACATGACGTTCGGCGACCGGCTCCTGCGGCACCGCAAGAACGCCGGGCTCAGCCAGGAGGAGCTCAGTGCCCGCTCCGGTGTCAGCGTCCGCGCCATCAGCGACATGGAACGCGGCAGGGCCCGCTCCCCGCAGCGCCGCACGACCGAAGCACTCCTCGACGCGCTCGGCCTCGACGAACCCGGCCGCGCCGAACTGCGCAGGCTCGCTAGGGCGGGCCGGGCCGCGGTGACGAACCCCGTCTGGTCGTTGCCGATGTACGTGGCGGACCTCGTCGGCAGGGACTCCGAGCTCGCCACGATCGGGGCGTTGCACGGCGGGCTCGTGGTCGTCCACGGCGCGGCGGGAACCGGCAAGACCAGCCTCGCCGTGAGGGCGGCTCACCTGCTCGAAGGATGCTTTCCGGACGGTCAGCTGCTCGTCGAGCTGGACGGCTCCACACCGCCGCTCGAACGGTTGCTCCGGGACCTCGGCATTCCCGCCGAGCACGTGCCGGAGGACGTCAACGGGCAGACGCGGCTCTACCGGTCGTTGCTCGCGGGGAAGCGTCTGCTGCTGGTGCTCGATGGTGTGCACACGGAGGAGGAAGCCCGCACGCTCCGTGCCGAGCCGGGCTGCCTCACGATCGTGACGTCACGACGACGGCTGGCCGGCCTCGAGGACGCCACGTGGATCCGGCTCGGCGGGCTCACCGAGGACGCCGCCGTCGAGCTGCTCGGGTCGATCATCGGGCCCGCCCGCGTCGACACCGACCACGAGACCGCGCGGGAGCTCGTCGCGTTGTGCGGGACGTCGCCGCTGGCGCTGCGGATCGCGGGCAACCGGCTCGCCAGCAGGCCGCGCTGGCCGTTGCGGCACCTGGTGGAGCAGATCCGGGAACGCCGCCTGGCCGCGCTCACGGCAGGCGACCTCGACGTGCGGGGCGCGTTCGAGGTGTCGCTCGCGCACCTGCCGGACACCGCGCGGCTCGTGTTCCGGCGGCTCGGTCTGCTCGTCGGCACCCGCGTCACCCCCGAACTGGCGGCTGAGCTGGCCGGAATCGGCGTGACGGAGGCGGAACAGGCGCTGGAGGAGCTCGCCGACGTCAGCCTGCTCGACGCAGACGACGACGGGTACTCGATGCACGCGTTGGTCAAGACGTTCGCCAACGGCCTGATCGACGTCACCGACGACGACGCGCACCGCAAGATGCTCGCCTGGCTGCTGGAGTCCGCAGTCGCCGCAGGAGTCCTCTTCGGACAGACGGGTGACGCACGGCGCGTGCAGCCACGGGACAGGGCGTTGCCGGACGTCCCGGCGGCGAGGCGCTGGCTGGACGAACACCGCGACCTGATCCCCCGGATCGTCGAGCAGGCACAGGCCAAAGGCATGCACGACGACGTCGTCCGCGCCGTGATCGCACTCTCGCACTACGCGGCCATCGAACCGGGTCTCGTCTGGGAACGGGTCTACCGCGCCGCGCTCCCGTCGGCGCGCGAGCCGTGGCAGGAGATCGTGCTGCTCACCCAGCTCGGCTGGGTGCTGTTCGACGTGGCCGACCGGTCGGGTCCGGCGCTGGAGGTGCTGACCCGCGCGGCACGGCTCGCCGAGTCGTCGGGGGAGACCGGGCACCTCGGCTGGGTGTGGTTGATCGCGTCGGCCGCGCACAGCGGGCTCGGAGAGGACGAACAGGCTGAAAGCGTGCCTCAAGGCCATCGAGTCGATGCACGAACCCGAAGACGTGCACTACGCGCGGTCCGTGCTCGGTGTGCTGTGGCGGCGAATGGGTCGTCCCAACGCCGCTGTGGCGGCACATGAGGAAGTCGCGAGAGAGCAGCGCGCCTATGCGCACACCATCTACGAACTTTCCGCTCTCGGCCGCACGCTCGGATGGCTCGGCCTCGCGCTGATAGACGTCCACCGGCCAGACGACGCCGTCTCCGCACTAACGGAGGCGGAGTGCGTCTACAAGCGCGCACAGATGACGTCGTGGCTTGCGCGCACGCGGTTTCATCGAGCAGAAGCTCACCGGGTCGCGGGCCGGATCGACCAGTCCGACGAGGACCTTGCCCAGGCGCTGGACGGGTTCCGCGCGACCGGCGACCGGATCGGGGAGATCGAGACGCTGCGGGCGTTCGCCGACAACGCCGAGTCACGTGGCGACCACAGCGCGTGCCGGCGTCATCTGCGAGACTCGCTCGCGACGTGCGAGCGGTGGGACACCGATGCGACGCGCGAGATAGCCGCTGAAGTGCGGCTGTGCTTGTCGAAGATCGAGGGTTTGGCCAAAGGGTGAGGCGATGCGGGCGAAGGCCTTCAGCGAGTTCCTGCGCTTCTACCGGCGGCGCGCGGCGCTCACGCAGGAGGACCTCGCCGCCCGCACCGGCCTGGGCGTGCGGACGCTGAGCGACCTCGAACGCGGCCGGGTGCAGACTCCCCAGGCGCAGACCGTCGACCTGCTCGTGGCCGGACTCGGCCTGCGCGGCACCGAGGCCGACCAGTTCGTGGCGCTCGCCCGGTCCTCCGGCAAGGCTCAGCCACGTCCGGAACGCACCGACTCCGCGCTTCCGGCCCGTAACACCCTCATCGGCCGTGAACCGGAGCAGCAGCAGCTCGCCGCGTTCATCGACCGAGCGTCGGCATCGCCCGTGCTGGACGTTGTCGTCGTGCACGGACCTCCGGGCGTGGGCAAGACCTCTCTCGCGGTGGACGCTGCACACCGGTTCGCCGACCGGTTCACGGATGGCGCACTCCACCTCGACCTGCGCGGCATGGACCCGGCCCCGCTCTCGGCGGAACGGGCGATCGCACGGCTGCTGCGGGCGTTCGGCGTACCGGACGCGCGGATGCCGTCCGACCCGGACGACCGCGTCCGCCTGTACCGGTCGATGCTGCGGGAACGGACCGTGCTGCTCGTGCTCGACAACGCCGGGAACGAGGCCCAGGTCCGGCCGCTGCTCGCCGCCGCCCCCGGTTCGCTCGTGCTGGTGACCAGCCGCAACGTCCTGGCGGGGCTGGCCTGCCGGTCCCGCCTCGACCTCGGCCCGCTGCGTCACGACGGCGCCGTCGCACTGCTCGCCGCGACCGCCGGACCCGAGCGAATCCGGGCCGACCTGCACGCCGCGGACGAGGTCGCGACGCTGTGCGGCGGCGTTCCGCTGGCGCTCGCCATCGCGGGCCGAACCACGTCGTCGTTGCGGCACCTCGTCGAGCAACTCTCCGACGAACGGGAACGTCTGGACGTGCTCGCGACCGGCGACGTCCAGGTCCGCACGGCGTTCGAACTGTCCTACCGGCAGCTCGCGCCGGACGCCGCGCTGCTGTTCCGCAGGCTCGCGCTGGTCCACGGCCCGGACACGTCCGTCGAGCTCGCCGCGGTCGCCGCCGACCTGGCTCCCGGCGACGCGGAGTCGTTGCTGGAGGACCTCGTCGACGCGAGCCTGCTGCGACCGGACGTTCCCGGCAGGTACTCGTTCCACGACCTGATACGTGACTACGCGCGCGAGCGTTTGCACAGCGAGGAACCGGACCTCGAAAAGCACCGTCTGCGCACGCGTGACTGGCTGCTGACCACCGCGACGCGGTGCGCGTCGGCGTTCCTCCCGGACGGCGAGGGTGCGACGGACCTGGCGAGCGCGGACCGCTGGCTGTCCGAGGAGCTCGCGAACTGGCGCGGCGCGTTCCGGGAGGCCGTCGACGACGGAGCCCACGAGCAGGTGCTGGCGCTGGCGCGGTCGATGCACTGGTACTCCGACCACCGCGGGTCCGGCGAACTGTGGCTGGAGGTGTACACGGCGGGCGTCACCGCGGCCGCCGCGCTGGGGGAGACCGAGCAGCAGGCCCAGCAGCTCAACTTCGTGTGCTGGGTCTACGCCGCACGGCACACGAACATCCCTCTGGCTGTGCGGTGGCATGAGGAGGCGTTGCGGGTCGCGCAGGAGTGCGGCTCGCTCGCGGAGACGGCCTGGGCGCACTACTACCGGGCGGCCGTCGAAACCCGGCTCGGTGACCACGCGGCAGGTGTAATGCACGCCGAGCGCGCTGCGGAACTGTTCCGCGAGGCCGGTCAGCCGATGAACGTGGTGATCGCCATGTCGTACACCGGCGTGCTGCTGGAGAGGCTGGGGCGCTTCGCCGACGCGGTCGCGACGCACCGGGCGTGCGTCGCGGAGGAACGGGCGCTGCGCGGCGACGAGCGCGGGGTGGCCCTGGAGAACGCCGCCCAGCTGCTGCTGCGCCTGGCGGACGCACTGGTGGCCGCGGGTGAGCACGAGCAGGCGCTCGACGTGGTGGCCGAGGTCGAGGAGCTGACCGGGCGGGGTGCGGCGAACCTGCGGTCGATGGCCAGGCACACCCGCAGCCGCTCGCTGGCCGCCGCCGGACGGCTCGCCGAGGCGCGGGAACAGCTGTCCGGTGCCGTGGAGTCGCTGTCCGATCCGGAGGTCAAGGTGGCCGTGCTGATGGAGCTCGCCGGGCTCTGCGACCGCATGGGCGACCACGACGCCGCGATCCGCCACCGGGTGCGTGCCCTGGCCGAGAGCGAGGGCTACGAGTCACCCGGCATGACCAAGCTGCAGCACGACCTCGCGGACGCGCTCGGGATCGGTCTGTCAGCGTAGGACGGTGCTCAGGAACGCGTCCGCGTCGAAGTGTTCCGTGCCGGGCGGCACGAGCCGGTAGGTGGCGTCGAGGAACTTCCGCAACGTGCCCGCCGGCACCCGGAACACCGTCACGTGCCGGTCCGAGATCAGCTCCAGCACGAGCACCCGGCCGGCGTGCGGGCGCAACCGCACGTCGCCTTCGCCCGCCGGCGCGACCAAACCCTCGGCCAGCAGGTCCCTGCCCATGATCCACGTCGCCACCGCGCCGCCGGCGTGGAAGTTCATCGTCACCGCGAACGGGTCGTCCGCCTGGTAGAGAAGTTCCGTCTCAACTGGCGCGGTGGCGCCGCTCTGCCGGACGAAGTCGAAGACGGTGCGTGACGCGACCCGCATCGGGGACTCCCTGAGGTGTTCGCCTGTGTTCAGCAGTTCTCACGCGAGGAAAGCCGAATCGGTTCAACGGCACGTGTTGACGTTCCCAATTGAATTGTGCGAACGGGCAGACCTGCGGAAGTTCTGCCGGTCCTTCTGCATGGTCCAGTTGGGTCCACTGGCGATTTGCTGGCTGGCATGGTTGCCCCGCTTCGCCCAGGTCTCGTCGACGCCGTCGTGCGTCAGGCTGGTGGCCTGCTCGTAGGCCGTGAGCGGGAAATCGCCGTCTTGACAGACGCGCTCGGTGGTGGTGCACGGTCGTGCGTCGTGCACGGCGCGACGGGGATGGGCAAGAGCGCGTTGTTGTCTGTTGCGTCGTCGATCGCGGTGCGCAGCGGGTTGCGGCCCGTGCGGGGTCTTCGGGCGTTGTCCGGGGTCGACAGTCACGTGTTGCTCGTGGTGGACGACGTCGAACAACTTTGCGCCGAAGAATGCGAGCGTTTGTCGCGATTTCGGGGCGCTGTGGTGGTGGGAGGAGACTTCGACCCGGATTCTTCGGGTTTCGCCGATGCGGTTCGGGTGCCATTGCGGCCCGTCGACGCCGAGTCCGTGGCCGAGATGATCCGGCGCCGGTTCGACGTTGAACCCTCGCCCGAGCTGACCGCGTTGTTCCTGGAGCACAGCGGCGGTGCGCCGGGCGTGGTGAGCGACGTGCTGGACGTCGTCACGGACCTCTCGGTGAACTCGGTGCGCGCCACGCTTCCCGGACTCCGGCTGCCACGCCTGCTGCGGGCCGTGCGCCGCCACTGGCAGTTGCTCGACGCCGACGCGGTGGCTGTTGCGCGCGCACTGGCCGTGGTGGGCCATGCGTCGTTGGACCTGTTGTGCGAAGTCGCCGGCATGGGGTCGTTCCGCACCCTCGCCGCGTTCGAACGCCTTAACGACGCACGCCTCGCCGTGGCCGAGCCGATGCGTCTCCAGTCCCCGGCGTTGAGCCACGCGATCCGGCACGAGACGGCGCCGCAGGTCAGGGAACGTCTGCACCGCGTGGCGGCGGACGTCCTGCACCGGCGCTGCGACCCACCGGCTGCCGTCGCCGACCAGGTCGTGGCGTGCGCTGAGCCCGTCGGGGCGTACTGGGTGGCTCCGGTGCTGCACAGCGCGGCGCGGCTGCACCGGGCCGCCGGTCGGCCGGACCAGGCGGTGAGGTGCCTGCGCGCCGCCCTGCGCGAGCCGTTGAGCAGGGAGGCTGCGGCGCAGGTGGCGGTGGCGATGGCGGACCTGCACCTGCGCTGCGGGATCGCACCGCGAGCGGGTGAGCTGGCACGGCAGGCGCTCGTCGTGGACGGTGACGCGGCGGACTGGCTCGCCGCGGTGGCGCTGGACTGGCAGTGCGACGAGGACGTGCTGGGCGCTCTGGGGAGTCCACCGGTCGTTCCCGCGGACCCGGAGCAGGTGCTCCGCGACCTCCCGGAGAGCGGGCCGCTGCTGATGCCGTCGATCGTCCTCGCCGGGCTCGGTCTGGTGCGGGCCGGATCCGTCGCGGTGCTGGAGCTCGCGCCACGGCTGCGCACCCGGCTCACCGGAACGGAGAACGACTGGCTGACGGCGCTGGAGATGTGGGCGCACCGGGAGAAAGGTGACCACACCGAGGTTTCCCGGCTCATGCGCGACCTCGCCGAGGCCTCACCCGCGCGAGGGTGCGTGGCACTGGGCGCTGGCGCGTTCGTCGCGTCCTGTGTGGACAGAGGACGGCTGGCTGATGCACGGGAAGTGTTGGTACGGCTCGGCTACACGGGCACGTTGCCGCCGGCGTGGGCATGCACCCCGCTGTTGCACCACCGCGCGCGCATGCACCTCGCCCTCGGCGCACCGCGAGCCGCACTGGCCGATGCCGAACAGGCGGGGGACGCTGAGCTGGCCGGTGTCGCGCGGGCGGCGCTGGCGGAACCATCGCAGCAGCCGTTGCGGTGCGCGGCCTGGCAGAAGCTGACGCCGCACGAGTCGCGCGTCGTGCGGCTGGCGCTCGACGGCGAGACGAACCGGGAGATCGCGACGCGGTTCAACGTCACGCAACGGGCGGTCGAGCTGCACTTGACCCGCGTCTACCGCAAGGTCGGGATCAGCAGGCGAGTGCAGCTCTCCTCCGTCTTCGGCACCGTCTAAAGCAGACCCGAACGCAGTGCCCACGCCACGGCGTGCACGCGGTTGCGCAGCCCGAACCGTTCCAGCAGCTGGTGCAGTGCGTACTTCACGGTGCGTTCGGAGCAGAACAGCCGTGCGGCGACTTCGGCGATCGTCGCGCCGTCGGCCAGCAACCGCAGCAGCTGCAGATCACGGTCGTTCAGCACCGGTGACCTCTCCCGCACGTGGTGCCCGCCGACGAGCAGCTTGACCAGACGTTCGGCGTTGACGTCCGCACGCCGCAAGGGAAGCGGAAGGCCTGCTTGTGCAGCGATCGAAGGTGTGAGGTCGTGCACCCGTGCGGCGATGACCACGATCCTGGACGAACCGCTCGCTCGCAGCCGTGCGGCCTGTTGCGCACACAGCTCGTTGACGAGCGCAAGCAACACATTTGCGTCCGTGCGATCGTGCACCACTCGCACCCGTGGTGAGTTCTTCAGCAGGTGCGTCACGCCGGCGGCGCTGATCAGGTCGCGGGACTCCACCGCAACACGCACCGGTTCGAGTCCGGAGTCCAAGGTTGCCAGGGCAGTGCTCATGCCCCCGATCGTCCGAATTTTCGGCGGCCGTCCACTTCGGAAAACCGAACCGATCCGACGAGCACCTGCCGATCGCCCGCGAAGGTGCGGAACTCTCCGGTCGGCCAATGTTCGATCCGGAGCTCGTCACCGGGGAACACGGGTGCGGTGAACCGGGCGTGCAGCTCGGTGAAGTCCTTGCCGCGCACGGTGATGCCGAGCGTGCACAGGCCGTGCAGGATCGGTCGTTCGAACCCGGCCCTTCTGGCGAACGCGGGGTCGGAGTGCATCGGGTTCACGTCGCCGGTCTCGCTGTAACGCAACGCCTGGCTCGCCGAGGTCTGGAAGAAGCTCACGTCCGGTTCTTCGTCGGGCACCTCGAACGCGCGGGTCTCGCCGCGGTCGCCGCCGAACCCGCCCTCGCCCTTGATGAAGCACGACGACCGCGTGCTCGCGTATTCCGACTCCCACGTGCTGACGACGAGAGCGCCGGAACCCTTGTCGTAGATGCCGGTGACGGTCTTCGTGACGACCGCGGCACCGTCCGCGGGGAGTCTGCGGTGCACCCACAGCGACTGCT
This sequence comes from Lentzea aerocolonigenes, assembly GCF_000974445.1. Taxonomy (GTDB): domain Bacteria; phylum Actinomycetota; class Actinomycetes; order Mycobacteriales; family Pseudonocardiaceae; genus Lentzea; species Lentzea aerocolonigenes. The sequence goes on along the minus strand of NZ_BBOJ01000031.1, from coordinate 26,644 downwards.
CGGCGTGCAGGACCTGGGTCATGTCGGCACCGGTCAGCCCGAGCTGGGGGCCGCCGTGCTGCAGCAGCGGGATGGCGAACGCGGGGGAGTGACCGCCGGTCGCCGCCGCGTACACCTCGGCGTCGCCGGCCGACCAGGTGCGGACCTGTCGTTCGACGACGCCGAGGATGTCGTGGTTGAGCATCAGCCCAAGATAGAACTAACCGAGCGTGCCGCGGATGTTCGCGTGGCCCTTGAGCAGGTTGCGGGCGATCGTGCGGCGCTGGATCTCGTCGGTGCCCTCGTAGATGCGCAGCAGCCGCAGCTCGCGGTACCAGCGCTCGATCGGCAGCTCGCGGGTGTAGCCCATGCCGCCGTGGATCTGCAGCACGCGGTCGACGATCTCGTTGGCCTTGATGCCGCCGTACAGCTTCGCGATCGACTGCGCCTGCCGCGAGTCCTGCTTCTGGTCGACGAGCCACGCGGCGTGCAGCACGAGCCAGCGCAGCGCCTCGATCTCGACCGCGGAGTCGGCGATCATCCACTGGATGGCCTGGTACTCGGCGATGGGCTGGCCGAACGTGACGCGGTTCTTGGCCTGCTCGATCGCCATCTCCACGAGGCGTTCGACCGACCCGAGCGCACGGGCGGGCAGCAGGTAACGGCCCTGGCCGATCCACTGCATCGCGAGGTGGAAGCCCTTGCCCTCCTCGCCGAGGATGTTCTCGTGCGGCACGCGGACGTTGTCGAACACGAGCGCCGCCGGGCCCCACTGGCCCATGGTCGGGATGGGCTCGGACTTCCAGCCCATGTCGCGGTCGACGAGGAAGCACGTGACGCCGCCGTCGGCGCCCTTCTCCTTGTCCGTCACGGCGAACACCATCACGAAGTCGGCCTCGTTGCCCTGCGTGATGAACGTCTTCTCGCCGTTGATGACCCACTCGTCGCCGTCCCTCACGGCGGTCGTGCGGATGGCCTTGGCGTCACTGCCGGCACCGGGCTCGGTGATCGCGAAGCACGACACCCGTTCACCCGAGATCGTCGGCATCAGGTAACGCTGCTTCTGCTCCTCGTTGCCGTGGAACAGGATGTTGTCCGCGTACCCGCCGAACCGGAACGGCACGAAGCTGCGGCCGAGCTCGGCCTCGATGAGCGCGGTCATCATCGCGCCGAGCCCCATGCCGCCGTACTCCTGCGGCGTCAGCACACCGAAGAATCCGGCCTGCTTGGCCTTGTCCTGCAGCGCCTTGAGCTCGTCCTTCGGCAGACCCGGCTGGCCGGCGCGTTCGCGGCGCAGCACCTCCGGCTCCAGCGGGATGATCTCCTTGCGCACGAAGGTCCGCACCCAGTCGCGGATCTCCTTCTGCTCCTCGTCGAGCGTGAAGTCCATTTCTTTCCTTTCAGATGAACGCGTTCACGCCCGTGAGCGCGCGTCCGATCAGCAGTTTCTGGATCTGGCTGGTGCCCTCGTAGAGGGTGGTGACGCGGGCGTCCCGGAGGTACTTGCCCACCGGGTACTCGTCGATGTAGCCGTAGCCGCCGAAGACCTGGATGGCGTTGTTGGCGACCCTGACCGCGGCCTCGCTGGCGTACAGCTTGGCCATGGACGCTTCGGTGCTCATGGGTTCGCCGCGGTCGGCGAGGTCGGCGACGCGCCACGTGAGGAGCCTGGCGGCGTCGGTCTCGACGGCCATGTCCGCGAGGAGCTCCTGGACGAGCTGGAAGCCCGCGATGGACTTGCCGAACTGCTCGCGTTCCTCGGCGTACTGAAGTGCGGCCTCCAGCGCGCCTCGCGCGGCACCGACGCACCCCGCCGCGACGGACATGCGCCCCTTGTCGAGCGCGCCCATCGCCAGCTTGAAGCCTTCCTCGCTGAGCAGGGCGTCTTCGGGGATTTTGACGTCGTCGAGGGTGATCTCGGCGGTGGCCTGGCCGCGCATGCCGAGCTTGCCCTTGATCTCGGTGGCGGTGAAGCCCTCGGTGTTCGTGGGGACCAGGAAGGCGCTGATGCCCTTCGGACCTGGTCCTCCCGTGCGGGCGAACACGAGCGCGACGTCCGCCCACGTGCCGTTGGTGATGAAGACCTTGCGGCCGTTGAGCACCCAGCCGTCGCCCGTCCTGGTGGCCTTGGTGGTCAGGCTGCCGGCGTCGCTGCCGGTGCCGGGTTCGGTGAGCGCGAAGCAGCCGAGGAGGGTGCCCGCGGTCAGGCCGGGCAGCCAGCGTTGCTTCTGCTCCTCGGTGCCGTGCTTCGCGATCGACTTCGCGACCAGGCCGAGCGAGACGGAGATGATGCCCCTCACGGCGCTGTCTCCGCGCGCGACCTCTTCGAGCACGAGGCAGTAGGCGAGGTTGTCGCCGCCGGACCCGCCGTAGGTCTCGTCGATGCCGAGCCCGAGGAACCCGACCTCGCCGAGCGCCGGCACGAGGTCCCGGTCGATCGCCTCCTCACGGTCCCACCGCGTCGCGTGCGGGACGATGCGCTCGTCAGTGAAGCGCCGCGCCAGCTCCCTGAGCTGCCGGTGCTCGTCCGAAAGCGTCAAGTCCACGGGTCCTCCCGATTAACCGAACAGTGTTAGGTTAACCCACATGCCCCGGCCGAGCACCCCTCTGCTGAGCCCCGACCGCATCAGGTCGACGGCTCTGGCCATCATCGACCGCGACGGGCTCGACGGCCTGTCCATGCGCAAGCTCGCCGCCGAGCTCGGAGTGCAGGCGGCGTCGCTGTACGGGCACGTCCGCACCAAGGACCAGCTGCTCAACGACATCGCATCCTCCATATTGTCTACAGTCGACGTGTCCGGCTTCGATGTCGACTGGAGGGAGGGGCTGATCCGGTGCGCGCGCTCGTACCGTGCGGCGTTGTCGTCGCACCCGAACATCGTCCCGTTCCTGGCGTACGGCCCGGCCGGTCGTGACGAGTCGTTGAAGCGGCTCGACATCCTGCACGGCGCCCTCGTCGACGCCGGCTGGTCGCGCCGTGAGGCCACGATGATCGCCGCGGGCCTGATGTACATCGTGTTCGGCTCGGCGCTGAGCTCGTTCTCCAGCGGTTTCTCCGCCGATCCCGCCGACTACTCCGGCCGCTACCCGCACCTCGACCGCGCGCACCTGCTGCCCGGCGTGGCCCGCGAACTGGACCACGACAGCTTCGAACTGGCGCTCGCGGCGTTCGTCCGGGGCCTTTAGTGTTTCGGCGTGGCTGCGAAGGCGAAGGCGATCGAGCTCGAGGTCGGTGACCGGCTGGTGCGGGTGTCCAACCCGGACAAGCCGTACTTCCCCGCGCGGGGCATCACCAAGGGGCAGGTGGTCGAGTACTACCGCACCGTCGCGCCCGTGCTGCTGTCCGTGCTGCGCGACCGTCCGGTGGTCCTGAAGCGCTACGTCGACGGCGTCGAGGGTGAGGCGTTCTACCAGAAGCGCGTGCCGAAGGGCGCCCCCGACTACGTCGAGACCGTGACCGTCCGCTTCCCCTCCGGCCGCCCTGCCGACGAGATCTGCCCGACCGAGGAAGCCGTGATCGTGTGGGCGGCCAACCTCGGCACGTTCGACTTCCACCCGTGGCCCGTCCGCCGGCCTGACGTCGACCACCCCGACGAGCTGCGCATCGACCTGGACCCGCAGCCGGGCACGGACTTCTCCGACGCCGCCCGCGTCGCCCTGGTGCTGCGCGAGGTGCTCGCCGACGCCGGCCTGACCGGCTACCCGAAGACCTCCGGCGGCCGCGGCATCCACGTCGCCGTCCGGATCCGCCCCGAGTGGGACTTCGTCGACGTCCGGCACGCGGTGATCGCACTGGCCCGCGAGGTCGAGAAGCGCGCGCCGTCCCTCGCGACTTCGGCCTGGTGGAAGGAAGAACGCGGCTCGCGCGTCTTCATCGACTTCAACCAGGCCGCCCGCGACCGCACGATCGCCTCGGCCTGGTCGGTGCGCGGCACGGCCCGCGCGACCGTCTCCACGCCGGTGGAGTGGGACGAACTGTCCACTGTGGACCCCGATGACTTCGACGTGCTGACGGTGCCGAAGTACCTCGCCGAGCGCGGCAATCCGCACGAGGGTCTCGACTCGGAGGCGTTCGGCATCGAGACGCTGCTGGAGTGGTACGCGGCCGACCCGCGCGGCGAGATGCCGTACCCGCCGGACTACCCGAAGATGCCGGGCGAGCCGATGCGGGTGCAGCCTTCGCGTGCCAAGCGTCCTACCAGCGGAAACGCGAAGGAGTAGCGCTCGGCGAGATCCGTACAACGCTCACTCGCCTGATAACCTCCGAGGCATGTCAGAGCGGCTTGATCGACTCGCAGCCTCCTTCGACAGAGCGCTGAGAGCGGACGGAAAAGCAGAGCGCACAAGGGTTCTCTACGGGCAGAGCATCCGCTTCTTCTCGGAATGGCTTGTGCGAGAAGGGCGAGAGCCGGAGCTCGACGAGTTCACCCGCCTCGCCGTGCGTGAGTGGCTCAGCGAGCTCAAGGACACGAAGTCCCCCGGCACGGTCGCCGTCCGCTTCCGTGGGCTGCGCAGGTTCTCGCGGTGGCTGGTCGTGGAGGAGATCCGCGACAAGAACGTCATGGCGGGCATGGAGGAGCCGGAGGTTCCCGAGAAGCCCGTGCCTGTCCTGGAGGACGATGACCTCGCCGCCCTGCTGAAGCTGTGCAAGGCCAAGGACTTCAGGTCACGTCGTGACGAGGCGATGGTCCGGCTCTTCTTCGACTGTGGCCTGCGCGTGGCTGAGCTGTGCGGGATCCAGCTCGACCATGTCGACCTCGACGCCGAGGTCATCCAGGTGACCGGCAAGGGCGGCAAGACCCGCCTGATCTATCCGTCCGCCAAGACGATGCGGGCCATCGAGCGCTACATCCGCGAGCGCGGCAAGTCCAAGCACGCCCGCACGACGAAGGCCCTGTTCTTGTCGCAGCGGGGCGCCTGGTCCGTCGATGGCGTGCGTGACCGCTTGGGCGTCATGGCCAAGCAGGCGGGCCTGGACCACATCAACCCGCACAAGTTCCGCCACACTTTCGCCCATGATTTTCTGATCTCTGGTGGTCAGGAGCGCGACCTCAAGCGCCTGGCTGGCTGGACTTCCGACACGATGTTGGAGGTTTACGGCCGCAGCACGGCACAGCAGCGCGCGGCCCATGCCACTCGTCGACTCGCTCGCGGTAACCGCGTCTGAACAAGGCACAGCACCTCGTCTCAGGCTGGCTTACTGCGCCGAACGAGTGGTCTTCGTCTCAAAGAAGCTGTTGTGTGGCAAGGAATCTAGCTACGGCTGTTTGCGTACAACGCTGATGCCTGCTGTCCTGTTCATGTCCACATCGAACGCACCGCACCGGAGGAGCCAGGCATGAAGGCGAAGGTCCCTGATGGCCGCCACCTCCTCCGAGAAGTCGCTGCAAGCACGAGCCGCCGTCACCACTCGCTGGGCGAAGGTCACCGATCGCGAGGCTGAGACCGCACCGGCCCGCAAGGGCTTCCTCGCCAAGCTGGAGCGCGAGGTCGACCCCGAGGGTGTTCTTCCTCCCGAGGTTCGCCACCAGCGCGCTGTGGAGCTCCGCAAGGCACATCTGCTCCGTGCGGCTCTGAAGTCCGCTCAGGTGCGCCGTCAGCGCCGGGAAGCGGTGCAGTCATGAGCACCAGGACCGACGAGAACCGTCTGCGTCGTGTGGCCACGCGTACGGGTCTACGCCTGGTGAAGTCGCGTCGCCGCAATCCCGAGGCCATCGGCTTCGGCGGGTACATGCTCCTCGACATCCGGACCAACGTACGAGTCTTCGGCCTGATCGACTCACCAGAGGCGTTGGATCTCAACGAGGTCGGCGAGTACCTGGCGAAAGAGGCCGAGCCGCCTGTGGCAGAACCAGAACATCGCGTTCAGGCTTTCAAGGTCGTACGTGAGCCTGTTCGCTCCCCGGAACCCCGCGTCCGCACCTTCACCGTGGTTCGCGAACCTCTGCCTCCGACCGTTCCTCGGGCGATCGTGATCGAGGGAGACCTGGTGCGAGCCCTCGAAGTCAACCGTGCGGCCGTCGAGCGGCAGACGCTCGAACGCCGAGGCGATTCCCGATGACCCGCCAGGACATCCGCGGGTACCGGTTTGCCGGCCTTTGCGCGGCCGTCGCCGTTGCCGTCTTCTGCCAGTCGCTTCTGGCTGGCCTCTCCGTGGTCGCGATGGTCGTCGCGGGCTGTCGCTTGCTCCGCATCCTGTCGAGCTGACCCTGAACGAACGGCGGCCCCGAGTTGTGAGCTCGGGGCCGTGACGTTTCGAGCAGTCCTGTCCGTGCGGGACGGACTGCTCAGAAGAGGTGACGGGCGGACACCCGTGAGCCTCGATTTCCTTCAGCGAAAAGGAACGACATGCAGAGCGAAGAATACCAGGAAGACAACGCTGCGGAAGGTGCCGGAGCGTCGGCGTTCGCCACCATCAACTGGGTGGCTGAGCTGCCCTGGACCTACATCGGGAAGAACGACAAGCAGGTCGACCGCGCCATCCGCCAGGTCGCCTTCGCGCTTGCTCGTCGCGCCGACGGAGCCACCGGCAAGCGCGCGTACCCGAGCCTGAACGAGATCCGTGAGGTGACCGGACTCGACCGGAAGTCCATCGCCAGCGCGCTGGAGCGTGGCATCAAGCTCGGCTTCTGGAAGCTCCTGCCGACGAAGTCCAAGTACGGCACCGACTGGTACGAGCTTCAGCTCGACGCGGACCTCAGTAACCTTCGTCAGGTCATGGGCGCCAACCGTGCCGCCGAGCTGAAGGCCAACGCAGAGAAGGCCAAGAGGACTCGTGCGCGTGCCAAGCAGAGGCAGCTCGGCGACGCGTACCGGGAATCCGAGCGGTACGTACCGGAAATCCCACGGGGTACGTACCGGGAAAATGAGGGGGTACGTACCCCGTCGGATTCCACCGGACCAGCCCTTGAACCTGCCCCTGTCGACCAGCCCGTCACCGACCCTCTTGCGCCCGCTTCGCGGTCGCGGGGGACCAGCGAGGTCCCGGCTGAGGAGAAGCAGGACGCCCAGGAACCCGTGGCCGATCACACCGAAGAGGAGCCCGAGCTGATCAGGAACTTCACGACGTCCCTGGACAAGCAACCAGACGCCTCCTTCGTGGTCGAGACCGCAGAGGAACTCAACGCGACCCTGGACAAGATCTTCGCCACCGAGACGCCTCAGAAGGCCTCAGACCGCTCAGCCATCACCGCGACCTCGGACGACACTCTTCAAGCCGCCCTCGACGCCCTCGGCCCCGTGGCCGACGCGCGCTACGAGCCCGGTCGGCCGATCGAGCGCCGTCCAGTCCCGATCCTCACCCCGGAGGAGGTCGAGCGGCAGGTCGCAGCTCGCCACAAGCAGCCCACCGAGGCGCAGAGGAAGCATCAGGAGTTCCTGGAGCAGCAGAGGAAGTTCGACGCTGAGTACGAGGCCGCGAACCCGTTGCCCAAGCGCTCCGAGGGTGTCGACATGGTCCAGCGGGCTCGCGAGGCTCTGGCCAAGGCACCTCGCCGCCGTGGTGGGCGCAAGAAGAAGCAGCCAGCCGCCCCGGAGAACCTTCAGTCCTACGAGGGCGTCAAGTACGAGTTCGCGCCGTATCTTGTCGAGCCGCACAAGGCTCAGGAACTTGTCGGCACGCCGTACGACCCGGCCCGGTTGTTCAAGGCCTATGAGGAGGCCCTGGCCGAGCGAGGGCTGACGATGGACTGGCAGTACTCCGGCGAGCTGCGCCGGTTCATCAGCGCCTTCTTGCTCCACGTCGGCGGAGACGAGAACCGCGTGGCGAAGGCGTTGCAGTCGGTGCTCGACAACGAGTCCGTGACGCACCCGCACAACACCAAGGTCATCGTCACGTTCGCCGGGACTGCCCTGCTGTCGGGGCTTTCCTTCATCGGCTCAAAGGCGCTCGGCATTCACTTGAGGAGGTCGGCGTGAGTGCTGAATTGCACCAGCTCTACCTGGAGCAGGCCCGGCGCGCGTTCGGCATGTACGCCAGGACTGTCGAGGTCCAGAACGAGGCGAACGCGCCGATGCCGACGTGGGACGACCTGGACAACGCCGAGCAGGTCGCGTGGGTGGCGGCTGTTGTTGAGCTCTGTCGTGTCTTGGGCGCGGATGACAGGCGGTTCAGCAGGTCGATGACGTGGAGTCATAAAAAGGATCTGCGCCTTCGGGATTAATGGAAATTTCGAAGTCGGCTGAGCTCATCAAACACATATATTCCTTCGCCGTGGACTGAGGTGTCGATCGCCACTTTGAGTATGCCTCCTGGGACGTCTACGTTGTGATCTCTATGTATTACCCCAATCCGCTTGCGGGCGGGAAAAAGGGACTCCAGGATGACCATGGGAAGGGTTACTCTCTGAACGCCCGGAAGAACGGCTGCGTCGCTCACTAAGACTTGGGCGTCTGCTCGCAAGATGGTCTCGTGACCTACGATCCGCCTGAGTCGTCTTAGGACCAAGCGACGACGTATATAGGCAAGATCGTAGGCCGCTTCTAGGATTGTTGCCGTCCAATCGATAGACCCCTGCTTGCTTGTTGGGTCAAAATCATCGGGCAATATTGCCTCCTCCCTGCCTGCTGCTAGATAAACGGAAAGTCTTGTTGCTTCCTTTCGAATGGTCTGACGAGCTGCAACGCGTCTCTTCGCGCTTTCCTCTGTATGAACTTTCCAGGATGACATAAGTACGCCTGCGGCACCTCCGACGATGGCGGAGGTCAGGATCGTGATCGGCTCGAACGGCAAGGCGTTGTATCCCTTCGTTGGTGGGGGTGCATCTGCCTATCGCTTGGTCATCTCGTTGTGCAACTTAAACTGCACGACCGCCTGTCGGACCACCTCCAGCCCCACGGAAGGGGCAGGAGGTGGTCTCGTTGTCCCGCAACACGCTCACCGATTTCCGCATCGACACCAGGTCCGGCTTCACGACCCCGTGCCACGTCTTCCTCGGCGGCCTCAATGGTCCCGGCTACGGCCAGCTTTCCCGTCCCGTCGAAGGAACCCGTCTCGTGCACCTCGCCGCCTGGCGAGTGACCAACGGCCCGGTGCCCACGAGCTTCGAGCTCGATCACGCGTGCCGTGTCCGGGTGTGCCGCAACGTCGAGCACCTGAGTGTGGTGACGTCCGCCGAGAACACCCGGCGCCGCGTGATCGATCACAGCCGCCGCCGCAAGCCCCAGTTCGTCCACACGGGCCGCTTGGAGCTCGGTGGCACCTGCCAGAGCGGACGGCATGTGATCGGCCCTCAGGACATCGCACGGCGCCGATGCCTGGCTTGCTACAACGAGGCCTGCGCGGTCTCCCGCGTCCGCTTCCACCAGCAGAGCCTGGCCGCCCAACGAGGGGACTGGGTCACCTTCCGCCGCTTGGCCACCAACCGCCGGCCTGTGCCCGCGGTCGAGTTCGCCCAGCCTGCCGTCTGACCGTCCCGAGAAGGCTCCTGGAGCGCACTTTCCTTTCACGGTAACGGCGCAAGGTCGTAGGTTTTCTGGAGGGCTCATGCACGTGCAGCACCCCTTCGCGGTGGTTCCGGAAGGCGCGACCTACCCAGGGCCGCACAGCGATGCCGAGGCCCGGCGTGGCAAGTGGCTGGTGAAGGCGAGGTACTTTGCGGGGCACCGGCAGAAGGTCTGCCACGGGCGGACCTTCGTCGTCGAGCCCGGCGCCGATGTGCGCGCGATCCTCGCCGAGGTCGCGGATGAAGTCCGGCGGGTCGTCGAGCTCTTCGTGTTCGACGACGAGGACCGGTGCGTGCCGATCCCAGGCCAGCTGATCACCGGGTGGTCGATCGTCCTGCCGTCAGCGAAGTCACCTGGCAACGCGAAGCGGTTCGGGAAGGGTTAGAACCAGAGCAGGGTGGTCCGTGAGACCCGGCGCAACAGCCTGATCGCCTTGCGGACCTCCTTGGAGTCCGGCGGCTGACGCAGGGCGATTTCGAGGAAGCCTTTGGGAATCCCATCGGCGTACTTCTCGTCGCGGTGAGCGTGGATCATGCCGATGATCGCGGTGCCCATGATGTCCTCCCCCTTCTCGCTGGCGGGCTTGGCAACGGCGATGTTGAAGGCGACCGGACCGACCAACTCCTTGAGGCGACGGTCGAGCAGCCACCGGCGGACTCGTCCGAGGCCACGCGATGCCACCAGAACCTTCGAGGCCCAGATGTAGTCGCTCATCCATTGCGACGCGTCCGACCGGCCTGGAACCAGCTGGGCCTGATACGCCACCGCTTGGGCCAGCAACTCGCCAGCGGCCTCCTCGACGCGGTCCTGCGCGAGCACCCGGCGCTTGGCCCGCTCCTCGCGGTCGACTCGCCATGACGCGAGGATCAAGCCTGCGAGGCCACCTGCTGCGGCCGACGCGATGATCGTGTTGGGCTCGAACGGCACGAACGCGCTCCTTCCCTCCGGTGCGGGAAGCCCATTGTGTCTGGAGGGGTGGGCGTTTCGGGGTAGGTCCGCCGGGCAGTAGGTGCGGAGACTGAGGCGAGGTCTGTCCGAGGGCATGAAGTGGTTCGGGAAGATCACCACGACTTCGCGAGACGCGTGAGGTGGCGTCGCACGTCCCGGATCGCCTCGGAGTTGCGATCCGCCCGGACAGCACGGGTTAGGAGCCCGCGCAGGTCGCTCGGTGAGTACTTGTCAGGTTGGGCTGCACGGATTACGGCGGCGGCGTCTGCCCTGGTGTGTTTGTCGCCCGTAGTGGAGGGTCGGGCGTACGCGATATCGCAGCTGAACCTGCCCAAAAGGATTCGAACGCGACGCTTCACTAGACGTTGACGGATCGGACCGAGTCGTCGTGCGGCCAAGGCAACGCTGAAGGCCCACTCGTAGCCAGGTGTCCAGCCCCCTTTCTCCCAGGTCTCTTTCTCCATGAAGCCAGCCTGGTAGGCGATGACCCCCAGCAGCACGTCGCTCACCGCGTCATGCACCTGGTCCTTGGCCGCTGCCCGCCGCTTGGCCTTCTCCTCCTGGCCCGTTTTCAAACTGGCGAACACGATCCCTGAGATGCCGCCTGCAACGGCGGACGTGATGATCGTTGCTGGGTCGAACGGCACGCGTGTGCCCTCCCTCCGGTGCGGGTTCGTTAGTGCATCGTCGGTCGACGCATCCGTGTGACATCACTTCAAACGGTCGGCTGTGTGGAATCACCGTCCGATCAGGACGTCCTGTAGCAATTTTCCTTGCTACACAAGGGAAGTAGCTCAAGATCCGATGCGAGTTCGTTATTTTCAACGCGTGTAGAACGTGCCTAACATGGTGCAAGATCCCCCGCGCGATCGCGCCTTTCACCTCGGCTGAAGCCACTTCTCCTGCCTTGACTCAAGGAGCCCTTGACGATGGACACGCCTGTCTCCGGTCTGCGGATCCTCGTCGACGGTGTGGACCTCGCCGGTGACGTGACCGAGTACGCGTTCGAGACGCCCCAGCTCGTCCACAGCCTGGGGGACTACTTCGACGGCGCCAGCTTCCTGGGTGCCATGGGCTTTGCCTGTTGTGTCCGAGGCGCGTGGAACGAAGAGCACGTCCTGGCCCTCGGGCGGCGCACGCGTGGTGGCGAGTGCCTCGTCACGGTGATCAAGGACGACCTCGCGCTGGAAGTTCCCTGCGACGTCGCCGACCTCCGTGCGGTCCGGCTCGCTGACGGTCGCCTGATCTGGGAGGCCGCCTTCGTGCTGGCCAAATCCCTCTGCTCCACCGCCATGGTCACCTGGAAGGAACTGGTGGCCTGAGTTGATGAACGCCGCGCAGCAGATCGACGGGGCCGAGCGCAAAGCTCAGGTCCTCGACCTGTTGCGCCGTGGCTACTCAGGTGCTGAGGTCGGTCGCAGGTTCGGCATCAGCCGTCAGCGCGTGCACCAGATCAAGCAGGAGCACCTCGCCGAGCTCGCGGAGCACGCCGAGCAGTCCACCGCCGAGTACCGCCTGGACGCCCTGGAGCGCCTGGAGCAGATCCGCGAGGACCTGCGCAGGATCGCCGACGCCCAGCACCTGCTCGTGTCCGGCGGCAAGGTCGTCCGCCAGGGCAAGCCCTGCATCGACTACGACGCCGAGGACAACCCCGTCGCCGTCATCGACGAGAACGAGGGCGCACCCCTCGTGGACGTCGCTCCCGTGCTGACCGCTCTCGACAAGCTCATCAAGGTCGAGGACCGCTGGTCGAAGCTCCTAGGCCTCGACGCCCCCGTGAAGCAGGAGATCAGCGGTGGCGTGACCTTCGAGTACCGGTTCGCCGGGGCGGAGGACGTCTGATGATCCCGATCCGAGTGCGGCTTGGCGCCTACGCCCCTGACCATGTGTCAGCCTCCCCAGGCCTGCTGGAGAGCTTCTCGCGTCCGGCGCACCTGCGCCCTGACGTCGTGGTGCCCGTGCCGAACCGGGCTGATCGTCGCAAGGCGCGCAAGCGGTGACGGCCCCCGCGATCGTGAAGGTCGAGCACGAGCTGCGAGGCGCGGCCCGTGAGCTCATGTGCACCCGTGACCCCGAGGTCCTGCTCTCCGGCCCGGCCGGTACGGGCAAGAGCCGCAGCTGCATGATCAAGCTGCACACGGCCGCGATGAAGTACCCCGGCATGAGCGGCCTGGCCGTGCGCAAGACCGCACGCTCCTTGGCCTCCTCGTTCACCGAGGAGTGGGAAGACCTCACCAAGGCCGAGCTGGAGACCGGGGTCCTGAAGTTCTTCGGTGGCTCGCAGCGCAAGCCCGCGCAGTACCAGTACGAGAACGGCTCCACGATCACGCTGGGCGGTCTCGACGACCCCATCAAGATCATGTCGACCCAGCGCGACTTGGCCTACGTCCAGGAGTCGACCGAGCTCACCGAGGACGACTGGCAGTCGCTGGTCACCCGCATGCGCGGCAAGGTCATGCCCTACAAGCAGATCATCGCCGACTGCAACCCCTCGCACCCCAAGCACTTCCTCAAGCAGCGCGCCAACGAAGGCGTGATCAAGCTGCTCATCTCGGTGCACGAGGACAATCCGCGGTTCTTCCACGCCGATGGCACGATGACGGCCGACGGCATCGACTACATGTCGAAGCTCGACTCGCTGACTGGCGTGCGGTACCTGCGCCTGCGCAAGGGCCTCTGGGTGGCTGCCGAGGGCGTCATCTACGACGGCTGGGACGAGTCGCACCACCTGATCGACCGCTTCGAGATCCCCGAGGACTGGCCCCGGTACTGGATCGTCGACTTCGGCTTCCGGAACGCGTTCGTCGCCCAGTTCTGGGCGGAGGATCCCGACGGCAGGTTGTACCTGTACCGCGAGCTCTACATGACCGAGCGCCTGGTCGAGGACCACGCCAAGGACATCTTGCGCGCGGTCACCAAGCCGACCGTCCGCGACGAACTCCTGGACCGCCACGAGCTCGGCCCGCTGGAGGACATCGACAGGGGCTACCGCGACTGGACCGAGCCCGAGCCCTACGAGGTCATCACCGACCACGACGCCGAGGGCCGCGCGACGCTGGAGAAGTACCTCGGCATCAGCACCACCGCCGCCGACAAGGCCGTGCTGGAGGGCATCGAGCGCGTCCAGGCGCGCATGAAGCGCCAGCTCGACGGCAAGGCGCGGATCTTCTTCATGCGCGACTCCCTCGTGGAGCTCGACAGGAGCCTCGCCGCCGCGAAGCAGCCCACGTGCACCGTCGAGGAGATCCCTGGCTACCGCTGGGACCCGAAGGACGGCCCCGGCAAGAAGGATCGTCCTCTCAAGGAGCAGGACCACGGCTGCGACTGCATGCGCTACATGGTCGCCCACAAGGACCTCGGCTCGGCCGACCTCAACTTCCTGGGGTGGGTGTGATGGCCGCTGAGTCGCGCATGAAGCGCCGCATCAAGGTGATCGGACTCCGAGTGCGCTTTCTCATCCGCAAGTGGCGCAGCGGCGTTCTGGTGACCTCAGGCCTCGGCTTCCTCAGCGCTGCCGCGTGGACCCTGCACACAGTCGCCGGCCTCGCCGCGGTGGGCATCTCGCTGCTGCTCGTCGACCTCGGCACGAGGGGGCGCAGCTGATGCAGAACCCCCTGACGATGCTGACGAACCTCGTGCCCACGCCGTACGTCGGCAAGGGCGAGAGCCGCACGTGGAACTGGGGCCTGGGCCGCAACTCCGCGCTCAAGCAGCTGAACGCGATGGGTCAGAACGGCACGCTGTTCTCGATCGTCAACCGGATCACCACAACCTCCGCCTCGGTGGAGTGGCACATGCACCGCGAGCGTCCTCGTGCCTCGGTGACGTGCTCCCTGTGCGGTGAGCCAGGCGTCGAGCTCGTCACTAAGCACCCGGCCCTGATCACGCTGAACAAGCCGAACGACTTCTTCGACCGCGTCAACTTGTTCGAGTCGGTGGGGCAGCACGTCGAGCTCACCGGTGAGGGCTGGATGGTCATCAGCCGCATCGGTGCGCTCAACGTGCCCTGCGAGCTGTGGCCTGTGCGTCCCGACCGCATGGAGCCGGTGACCAGCCCGAACCGCTTCCTGCTGGGCTACGTCTACACCGGACCCAGCGGCGAGCAGGTTCCGCTGGACCGCAAGGACGTGCTGTTCATGCGCATGCCCAACCCAACGGATCCCTACCGAGGCATGGGCGCAGTCCAATCGATCATGCACACGCTCGACAGCGTCAAGTACAGCGCCGAGTGGAACAACAGCTTCTTCCGCAACAACGCGCGTCCCGCTGGCCTCGTGAAGGTCAACAAGCGCATGCAGCCGCGCGAGTGGGAGAAGTGGCGCGAGCGCTGGAACGAGACCCATCAGGGCGTCTCCAACGCCGGTCGTGTCGGCATGATCGAGGGGGAGATGGAGTGGATCGACCTCAAGATCTCCCAGCGCGACATGCAGTTCACCGAGCTCGCGCAGCTGGACAAGGCGACCATCCGTGAAGCGTTCGGCATGCCCAAGTTCAGCGTCGGCGACGTGGACGACGTCAACCGCGCGACCGCCGACGCCGCGAAGGCTTGGTACGCCGAGGCCATCACCGTCACCCGCCTGGACCGGTGGAAGGGCCTGCTGAACAACCAGTACCTGCCGCAGTTCCCGGACCTCGGCCTGGGCAAGTTGTCGCTCGTCTACACCAGCCCGGTCCCCGCCGACCGCGAGGCGGATCGCGACGACAAGAAGGCCGCAGCCGAGGTCTACAAGACGTTGATCGACGCGGGCGTGCACCCGGATGACGCCGCGATCCAGGCCGGTCTCCCTCCCATGAGGACGGCGACGCCACCACAGCAGGACAACAACTTCGGGGCCGAGCTGAAGGGAGCCCTGGCGTGAACAAGCAGCGCGTGGAGCAGCTTCTCGGGTCGATCCGCACCAGGGTGGAGAACCTGGCGGGCGCACCCACACAGAAGCGCGAGCTCAAGCCCAGCAACGAGGACGGCGCGACCGCCATCTACCTCTACGACCGCATCGGCGGTTGGGACGGTGTGATCGCCAAGGACGTGGCCAACGCGCTCAACGGCCTCGGCGACGTCACCGTGCACATCAACAGCCCCGGTGGCGACATCTTCGAGGGCGCGGCGATCCACAACCTGCTGCGCAACCACAAGGGCAACGTCACCATCCGGATCGACGGCAACGCCTCGTCGGCCGCCTCGTTCATCGCGATGGCAGGCGACCACGTGGTCATCGAGGCCAACGCCACGATGATGATCCACGAGGGCAGCGCCCTGTGCGTGGGCAACGCCCAGGACATGCGCGACGCCGCCGACGTCCTGGACCTGCTCAGCGACACGATCGCCGAGATGTACGCGGCGAAGGCCGGCGGAACCGCGACCTCCTGGCGCACCAAGATGCGCGCCGAGACCTGGTTCAACGCCAAGGAAGCGCTGGCGGCCGGTCTGGTCGACGAGGTCGCCTCCGCTGGCAAGTCGGACAACGCGCTCGACCTGTCCATCTTCGACGCACTCACCCCACCCGCTGCCACATCTCTCGTGGCGGCAACGAATCACGCTCCCGAGACCGAAGGCGTCAAGGGGTTCGCGGCAGAGCTCAAGGAGGCCCTGGCATGACCGCTGTACTGGCGACCCCCACCACGCCGAAGGAGTGGGAGGACTACCTCACGCGGTCGAATCGACCTCAACGCCGTCGTCACCACGGGCGTCGTGGGTCTGGTTCAGACCGGCTCCGGCACCATCGACGGCGCGGTGACCGCGTACTGCACGTGGGTGCCGCTCACCGACGGCGCGACGCTGGTGGCTGCCTGATGGAACTCGATCCGCAGGACTACTGGGACCGCAAGAGCCGCCAGGGCACGCCGGAGTTCACCGACGAGGACGCCCGCCTGGTCAAGCTCTACGAGCGAGAGGGCTGGCTTCTCAGCGCCGGAGAAGGCGATCCCTGCGTCGTCGACCCCGAGGGTGTCGCTTGGTATGGGGAGCAGGAACTCGTGGCCGAGGAGGGCGTTGAGGCGCCGGAACCGGGCAAGTACGAGGGCCTGTCCTATGCCGAGGTCCGCGAGCAGGCCAAGAGCCGCGGCCTCAATGCCGGTGGTTCACACGAGGAGATCGTGGCCCGGCTCGAAGAGCACGACCAGAAGCAGGGCTGACCGGTGTCGTGGGAGCAACTCCTCAGCATCTACAGGCAGAACGCCGAGGAGTTGCACCGCGCCGAGACCGAGCAGCCGCTGGAGTGCCCGAACTGCGGCAGCCCGCTCGATGAGGCGCGTGGCCTCCTCAACTGCCCGATGGGCGACTGGCAAGGGCCTGTCGGCCGACCTGCCTGACAACTGAACACACCCCATCACCTGGGCAGCACCAACGCCCTAGGCCAGAAAAGCAAGGCAGAGGCGAGGGAATCCATGGACGCCACGGGTTGGTACACCACCCGCGAGGCGGTGAAAGCCGACCTCGACTTCAAGGAAACCGCACGCACCAACCGGATTGTCGACCGGGCGATCGCAGGTGCCACGCGGTCCATAGAGGGCCTGATGCGCCGGAAGTTCATCCCTCGCCGCGCCACGGTGGCCTTCGATTGGCCGGCAAACCCTCGCTCCCGCTCCTACCGCCTGTGGCTCGACGAGAACGAGTTCATCAGCGTCGACACCATCACGGTCGACGGCGTGGAGATCCCGAGCTCCTCGTACCTGCTCTACCCCAGCGACGGGCCGCCCTACGATCGCATCGAGGTCGACCGCAACAGCTCCGCCACGTTCTCCTCGGGGACGTTGCAGCAGGGCGTTCTGGTCACCGGATGGCTCGGCTACACCGACGACCAGGAGGACGCGGGCACGATCACCGCGGGCCTCGACGACGAGACGACCACCGTGCTCGTCACCGACTCCGTGACCATCGGTGTGGGCTCGATCATCGAGGTCGACGCGGAGCGTATGGCCGTGGTGGACAAGCGCATGGTCGACACCACACAGAACCTCGCCTCCGACCTGGACGATGACGTGAGAGTCGACACCGTCCCGGTCGGCAGCGGCGCCGCCTTCACCGAGGGCGAAATCATCATGATCGGCGCGGAGCGCATGCTGATCTACGAGATCGCGGGCAACAACCTGATCGTCCAGCGAGCCTGGGACGGATCCACGCTGGCGGCACACACCAATGGCGCCGACGTCTACGCGCCCCGATCCCTGCGGGTGAAGCGAGGCGCGTTCGGCACCACGGCCACCGACCACGCCGATGACTCCACCATCACCGTGTGGATCGTGCCGGAGCTTCTGGAGGAGCTGTGCGCGGCCGAGGCCATCAACACCTTGCTCCAGAAGGAAAGCGGCTACTCCCGGCGGATCGGCTCCGGTGAGGGTGAGCGCGAGGCGAGCGGACGGGGTCTCAAGGAGCTCCGCGAGCGTGCCGAGGTGCTGTACGGGCGGGTGCTGTCATGAGCATCGAGTTGAACGCACGGGGTCCGGTCTTCGACGAGCGCGGTCCTCGGGCCATGCGTGAGTTCGCTGACGAGCTCGGCGAAACCCTGGCCGATGACGGCGTCAGCGTGGTTCGCGCCGAGTTCGCGACGGTTGTGCAGCACCCCACCGGTCGCTATTCACGGTCGATCCACGCGGTTGGCTACGGCTCCCTCCACGAGGTCAACGACGGCGGCATGGTCTATGGCCCGTGGCTCGCCGGTGTTGGCTCCCGCAACCGGAAGAGCCGGTTCAAGGGCTATGCGCATTGGCGGCGCTCCACTCAGCAGCTCGTGCGCCGGATCCCGGCGTTGGCGCAGCGACTCAAGCCGCGCTTGCTGGGGAGGCTGAAGTGAGCCTGGACTTCACACCCGCGCTCAAGCGGATCGAGTCGATGATCCTGGCGACTGGTCTGTTCAAGCAGGTGAACCTGCACGAGCCGAAGAACGCGCCCGGCAAGGGCTTGGTGTGCGCGGTGTACCTCGACGACATCGGCCCGGTGCCGCAGGAGTCCGGCCAGAACGTCACCACCGGCCGCGTGGTGTTCAAGGCCCGGATCTTCCTGCCGATGCTGACCAAACCCGAAGGCCTGATCGACCAGACCATCGGTCACGCGGCCTGCAAGATCATCGAGGTTTTGTCAGGCGACATCGACCTCCAGAACAACGTGAAGTACGTGGATCTGCTTGGGGCGACTGGAACCACGCTGTCCGCGAAGGGCGGCTACCTCACCATCGATACGACCATGTTCCGGATCATGGACGTGACGATCCCGTTGATCTTCAACGACATCTGGAACCAGGGAACGTGATCACATGACTGAGCGAACAGGCCTCGGGTTCCGGTTCTTCGCCGACGGGTACGAGATCTCCGGTGGCATCAACGCCATCGACGAGATCGGTGGAGGCGCAGCGCCACTCGACTACACGGCCATCAACCAGAACGCGATGGACCGCAGGCTCGGCATCCGGAACGGGCGCATGGGCCTGAAGTCCTTCCTGGACGGCGACCCGGACACCGCCCACGACCGGCTGTCCGCGATGAGCCAGTCCAACCAGATCCTGACCGCGCTCGCCGGAAGCACGCTGGGCGACCCGGCCGCATGCCTTCAGGCGAAGCAGGCCAACTACGACGCCACTCGGCCCCAGGACGGCAGCTTCCTGTTCACCACCCAGGCACAGAGCAGCAGCACGCCGCTGGAGTGGCAGGAACTGCTGACTGCCGGCCTGCGCACCGACACCGCGGCCACCAACGGCACGGGGGTGGACTTCGCGGCCGCGACCAACTTCGGCCTCCAGGCGTTCCTCCAGGTCACCGAGTTCACCGGCACCGATGTGACCGTGAAGCTCCAGCAGTCCAGCGACAACGGCGCCACCGACGCTTGGGCGGACGTGGTCGGTGGCAGCTTCGCGCAGATCACCACCGATCCCCAGGCGCAGCGCATCCAGACGGCCCGGAATCTCGCTGTGGAGCGCTACTTGCGCGTGGTCACCGTGACCACCGGCGGATTCACCAGCTTGTCCTTCGTCTGCACCGTCGCAAAGAACGTCGTTGAGGTGATCATCTGATGGACAGCCTTCTTGCTCACACGCTGGGCCTGAGCAACCCTTTCCGCCGCAGGATGAACTACATCCAGCCCAATCTGCCCGCGTCGGCCATGAAGACCTACAGCATCCGGCAGCCTCTCAGCACCCACTTCCGTGCGGCGGGTTGCAAGGAGGCCGGATGCCTCAACTACCTCTTCGGCTGGCGCATCCACATTGAGCCGATCGCCAAGCGCCCCAACGGCGAGCTCCTGTTGCGCGACATCAAGCAGTCGGGCAGGCGGTTCCGCGTCGTGGACGAGGGTCCCGGACAGACGTACTGGGTCTTCGAGGCCGGTCAGCTCTGTTTCGACGGTCAAGCGGGGCGCCACAGGGTCGCCGTGGGCAAGCCCGCGCTGTTCGTCGTCCGAGGCGGCGACTGGCGTGGCAATCCACGTGGCGAGCAGCGAGTGCACCACAACCTGGCCGACTGGATCGACGACATGTCAGAACACCGCGACAAGCTGATGACCCGGTTGGCGCAGGGCTGATTCTCAACCCGCTCCTGTTGGGGCGTAACGAAGGTAGGTGGTTCAAATTTCGAAGCAGACGGGCATTGCCCTCACCACGCTGTCGGTGGACGACGCGGGCGGCACTCCACGTGACATCCGTTCCGCAGTCACCAACTGGGACCTGGCGTTCCCGCGCGGTGTCCAGGACGTCACGGGCCAGGACGCGACCGCGATGGACCGCCTCCTGCTCCTGGCGGACAGCTCGGTCAACCTGGCGGGTGCCGTGGACGCGGCGAGCAACGGCCAGCACGACGTCTTCAAGACCGTGACGACGACCTCGGTCGCTCGCACCGTCTCGATCGACGCCGGGACTCCTTCGGTCGGCAACGAGTACCTGTTCACCGACTACCAATGGACGCGTGCCCAGGACGGCTCCCTCGTGTGGGCCTCTCCGGGCGTGCTGACCGGCGGCACCATCAACGCGTGGGCGTGAGGCAGAGACATGGCCAAGACCACCTTCACCAGACGCAAGATCTACAAGCTCGTGTGGCCCGAGGGCGCCGAGCTGGAGGGCCTGGAGGTGCGCGCGAAGGCGATCCCCTTCCGCGCGTACCTCGTCATCGCGGCCCTGCTCGACGGGGACGCTCCAGACACGCACGAGGACGACGACGGCGCCGTCTACGACTTCAAGGACAACCCGGACTCCCAGTTCGAATACGTCATCAAGAAGTTCGCCGAGGCGCTCGTGGACTGGAACCTGGTCGAGGACGACGAACCGGTCCCGGCTGACGAGAAGGGCATCTGGTCGCAGGACCGGGAGCTCGTGCTCATCACCATCCGGGCCTGGATCGACGCGCTCGCGAGCGTGAGCCGCCCTTTGGCGCAGCCCTCGCCCGCTGGCGAACCGTTGGCGGGGGTATCGATTCCGATGGAAACGTTGTCCGAAAGCCCCGAGAGCTAGAAGAGGCAGAGTGGATCCTCCAGAAATGCAGGGAATACGGCTGTTTGCCGAGTGCATTGCTGGAGGAATCCACCGAGCTTCTTGAGCTTGAGGCCATCGTCGCCGAGGGAGGCGTATATGAGTGACGTCGAAATTGTCGTCTCCGACAAGTACGTCTCACGAGGCGGTTTCGGGACGGCGAAGAAGGAAGTCAAAGAGCTCGGCAAGGACGTCAAGGACGCAGACAGGGACTCCAAGAGCCTGGGCAAGTCGCTGGGCTCGCTGGGTCCCTCGGCCAAGTCCGGCGGGTTGCAGATCGGGTCGGCGCTCTCCTCCGGCGTCTCCAGCGCCCTTGGCTCGGTCAAGAACGAGATCCCCAAGCTTCTGACGAACCCAGGTACCGCTGGAGCGGCAGCGGGTGCGGGTCTCCTTCTGGGTGGCGCGATGTCCGGCGCCCTCGTCACGGGCTTCGGTGCGGGACTTGCCGGCCTTGGTCTTGTCACAGCGTCGAAAACCCCTGCGGTCAAGAATGAGATCACCAAGCTCAAGCAGGACATTGGCGCGGAAATGTCCACCATTTCCCAGCCTTTCGAGAAGACCTGGAAGGACATCACCTCCTCGGCTCGCCGCGGTTTCGCGGAGATCAAGCCGGAACTGTCTGCGATGTTCAGCGATGTCGCTCCGGAGGTTTCTCGATTTGGTGACAGCCTCGTCACCGCGCTTGCGAAATTCGGTCCATCCATCCAGCCGATAGGACGAGCCTTCAAGGCGGTTCTGTCCGACTTGGATGGACGACTTCCGGGAGTTGTCGAAGGGCTCGCCGACAGCTTCGCTGATCTGGCGCGCTCGGTGGAGAAGAACCCCAAGGCACTCGGCGACGCCATCTTCCTCATGGGGAAGTTCGGCGAGGTGGCGCTGGGAACGATGGGGGTCCTGAACGACCTCTACGAAGTCGCGAAGGAGAACCTCCTCCCGGACTGGGCGACTAGGGCCATCGACGCCTGGAGCATGGTCGACGAGAAGATCAACGCGGTCAAGGAGTCGCAGGACGGCGTCACCGCCAGCGGCAACCGCGTCACCCCAGCCATGCGCTCGATGGCGGAGGCCCTCTCTGAGGTCGCGGACGAAAGTGCGGACGCGGAGACCCGAGCGCATGGTCTGCGTACGGCGATGGACCAGCTGACTGGGCAGACCCCCAGCTACACCGAGGGGCTCGCCAACGCCTCCGATGCGGTGCGTGGCATGAAGGACATGTTCGAGACCGCCGAGGACCGAGCCAAGGGGTTCGGTTCCGCGCTGCTCGACCAGTCGGGCGCCTTCGACGTCACCAACGAGAACGGTGCCGAGTTGTATAAGGGCGTCCGGGACGTGACGGAAGCCTTCGACGACATGGCAGCAGCGGTGGCCAACGGCCAAGGCAGCCGCGAGCAGTTCGTCGCCGACGCCAACCGGCAACGCGAAAGCCTCAACGCCGTGTGGCGTGCGGCGGGCCTCAACGAGCAGCAGATCAACTCGCTCAACCGTGCCTACGGCTTGACCCCGCAGCAGATCCAGACACGTCTCGACCTCCTGGGCGTCAGCACGGCACAGGGGATGATCGACGGCTTCATTCGCATGAACAACGGCCGCACTATCCAGATCTACACGTCGGTGCTCGGTTCTGGTGGCCTTGCCTCTGCCGGCCGTTTGGCGACCGGTGGCATCAGCTCCACGGCGCACGCCGCCACCGGTGGAGCCCGCGGTGGCGACACCATCATCAACGAGCAGGGCCCCGAGAACGTGCGTCTGCCCAACGGCTCCACGGTCATCAACGCGGGCACCACGCGGCGCCTGGAGAAGCAGATGTTCGGTGAGGGCGGCATGGGTGGCGGCAGCCCCATCACCGTCGTGCTGAAGCTCGACGGCAAGCAGATCGCGGCGGTCCTGGTCGATCCGCTCAAGGGTGTCGTGCGTAAGCGCGGCGGTAGCCCGGAGGTGCTCGGCTGATGACCCGGCTCGTGAACGACATCGTCACCAAGCTGTACCTGGCGTCGGACTGGCGCGACATCTCCAGCGACGTCCGCGCTGCTGGCGGGATGGACATCACCCGGGGCCGCAGATCCGAGGACGGTGACTCTCCGCCTCAGACGTGCACCTTCACCCTCGACAACACCTCGGGCGACTACACCGAGCGCGACCCGATGGGCACCTGGTACGGCCACCTGGGGCGCAACACGCCCCTGGAGGTGTCGCTGCGCATCGCCAAGGACACGTGCAGCTCCACCGTGGTCGACGGCTGGGGCACCATGGACACCGACGCGGCGGGCGCCTGGACTTCCTACACCTGGATCACCGCCGACGGTGCGCCGAGCGACTACGCGAAGTCGAGCGGCAAGGCCACGCACACGATCAGCGTCGCGAACACCGGCAAGAACTGCTACCTCGACGGGTTCTCGCACCGCGATCTGGACGTCACGACCACGATCACCACCAACGCCTCCAGCAACATCGCCGGTGGCGCGATCGCCGTCGACTACCTGATGCGGATGCAGGGGTACTTCTCGGACTACTACTACGTCCGGATGCTCCTCAACACCGATGAGTCCATTGGGGTCGACATCGGGGTCCCCTCAGTTGGATCCATCGTTTCAGGTGGCTCCATCGCGGTTCCGGGACTTACCTGGACCTCTGGGCTGGTGCTGAAGTTCCGGGCGCAGATCGAAGGCCAGACGATCCGCGTCAAGATCTGGAACGCGGCCTCAGCCGAGCCCTACGACTGGAGCCTCACCCTGATCGATGAGGCCCTACTCGCTGACACGGACACGCTCAGAGTGTCTGCTGGCGGGTTCGCCATCCGGTCTCTCACCGGTGCTGGCAACACCAACGTCCCGGTCGTGGTCAGCTTCGATGACATCGACATCCGGGTACCGATGTACTTCGGCGAGGTCTCCGAGTGGCCGCAGACCCGTGATGTCTCGGGCACCGACAAGACCGTGGAGATCGAGGCCTCTGGTGTCCTGCGGAGGCTCAGCCAGGGGCGCAACCCCATCTCCGCTCCGCGCAGGGCCATCCCCAACGACTCCGAGTGCACGTACTACTGGCCGCTGGAGGAAGGCCCTCTCGCTACGGTCGCCAAGCCTCTCGTGGGCAACGCGAACCTGCTGTCCCTGTCGCTGGGGACCGGCTCGGCGAGCGTCTTCGGTGAGGGCACGCTGGCGCCGTGGCTGCTGAACGGCCCCATCGTGAAGGACGAGGTGCTGGGCGTTGAGGCGTACACGCTCAATCAGCCCCTGTTCACCGCCGCGAACGGGTGGCGGGTCGAGTACTTCAGGCAGGCGATCGAAGTCGACGACGCCGGGGATTCGTTCTACGTCTCGGACAACGCGGACGGGCTGTGGCTGGTCACCATCGACCACAGCACGGGTGACATCTCGGTTCTGAGCCCTTACAGCACCGTGACGACCACGCACGCCCCCCTCACCTCGGGTGAAGGGGCCTGGATCAAGTTGGTCGTCCAGGGCTCCGGAACCGTCACCTGGTCGCTTTTCATGAACGATCTCCTCCTGTTGACGAGCTCGGCAGCAGGCAGCGCGCAGGCTGTGCGGCAGATCGTCTTCACCGGAGGCGCACGTGGTTTGGCCATCGGCCACATCGCGATCTACCACGGCAACACCGCCTCCGGCTCCCTGATCTACCCGATGCTCGGCAACACGGGCGAGCGAACGCTGGATCGGTTTGTTCGCCTCTGCGATGAGAACGAGGTCGCGGCGACGTTCATCGGAACGTCCACCGACAGCGCGATGATGGGTCCACAAGGGGTGAAGACCACCGTCGAGCTGCTGCGCGAGTGCGCCGCCACCGATGGCGGCATTCTCTACGAGGACCGGACTTCCGGCGGACTCGTCATCCGCACGCTCGCGTCCATGTACTCGCTCTCCAGCTGGGCCACCTTGAGCCTGTCCGGGGGTGAGTTGTCGCCACCGTGGAAGCCGACCAGCGACGACCGCTACCTGCGGAACAAGGTCACCGTCGTGCGCGAGTCAGGCGGCAGCTCCACGTACGAGATCACCTCGGGCAGGATGTCGACCCTGCCACCGGAGCAGGGCGGCGCGGGCACGGTCGACGACTCCGTGACCCTCAGCCTGTCGAGCGAGGAGCAGATCCTCGATCAGGCGGCCTGGCGCGCGCACCTGGGCACGGTCGATGAAGAGCGCTACCCGGCCGTCGTGGTCGAACTGCATCGCGACGAGATCCGCGTCAACAACCCGACCCTGTACGCCAAGCTGCTGAGCTTGGACGTGGGGGACCAGATCACGCTGTCGGACCTGGACGCGACCGGGATCTATGACAACCCGGACCAGATCGTCATCGGCTACGAGCGGCTGCTCACGCGGTTCACTCACACGCTCAAGCTGAACTGTGCTCCCGCGTCTCCGTACAAGGTGCTTGTGCTGGACGGGGACAGGCGCCTCGATTCCCGTTCGTCCACACTCGACGAGGACCTCGACACCACCGAGACGGGTGTCGACGTTGCGACTTCGGATGTGTTCGATCTGTGGGCTACGACAGCCGCGAATCCTGGGGAATTCCCGTTCGACATCATCGTGGGTGGTGAGCGGATGACCGTTACGGCGATCACAGGTTCGACATCTCCCCAGACTTTCACGGTGACGCGATCGGTCAACGGGGTCGTCAAGCCACATTCGGCGGGAGCCGAGGTTCATGTCTTCGAGCCGTTCCGGTTCGGTCTGTAGGAGGGCACGATGACGTTCGTTTCTGGTCAGAGAGTGACCGCCGCGCAGCTGAATTCCGCAGCTCCCATCGGTGCCGTCCAGTCGGTGGTGAACACCACCGCTGGCACAACCTCAAGCGGGACTTACACGGACACGCTGACTGGCACGTCTACGGTTTCGTTGAATTTCGTTGTGCCGCCCTCCGGCGCCATCTGGGTGACCACCAACGTCGGAATGTTTTCTGGAGCCAACACCGTTTACGCCGTCACTTCCTACCGCATCTCTGGATCGCAATGCCGCTAAGTTAGCGATCTTGGATGTGGCTGTGTAAGGCCGTGAAGTGGTTGGCACTACGGTGGTTCGGTGCCGTCGCCTCGCTCGTTCACCGATGGAATCAGCATCGGTGTGCTGACCCGCCTGTTCGATCGTGACCTGGTGGACGAGGTGCTGGTCGAGACAGGGCGTCGGGAGAAGCGTTCACGGTTGCTGCCCGCGCGGGTGGTCGTCTATTACGTGCTGGCGTTGTGCCTGTTCTTCGGTGACGGCTACGAGGAAGTGATGCGCAAGCTGGTCAACGGCTTGCGGTTTCTGGGCACGTGGCGGACTGGCTGGCAGGTGCCGAGCACGAGCGCGATCTCCCAGGCGCGGCAACGGCTCGGCGAGGAGCCGTTGCGGGTGTTGTTCGAGCGGGTCGCGGCGCCGATGGCGCAGCCAGGCACCAAGGGCGCGTGGTTTCACGGGTGGCGGGTGATGGCCGTCGACGGCGTCATCGTGGATGTGCCCGACACCGCGGACAACCTCGAGGCTTTCGGCAAGACGGGGCATCAAGATGGGAAAAGCCCGTTTCCGCAGGTGCGGATCGTGGGCTTGGGTGAATGCGGCACTCATGCGATCGTGGCTGCGGCGATCGACTCCTGGCGCGTCTACGAACGTGAGTTGTTTGCGCGCGTGCTCGACGATATTGAGCCGGACATGGTGGTGCTGGCCGACCGCGGGTTCTTCAGCTACGAGTTGTGGTGCCAGGCGCGGCAGACCGAGGCTGAGCTGGTCTGGCGTATATCCGATAACGTCGATGTGCCGGTGCTGGAATGGCTGCCGGATGGGTCCTATCGAGCCGAGCTGCTGCCCAAGAACATGAAGTCCGACCTCAAG
>NZ_BBOJ01000032.1 GCF_000974445.1 Lentzea aerocolonigenes | reverse complement strand
CCGCCACCGGCACCGCGGCTATTCCCCCCTCAGGACTGGACTGACCACCTACCCCGCATCCACACCGCGATCGCGGCCATGCGCATCCCACCCCGCCGCCACCGCACCTGCCCCCGCGCCGTCAAACGCATACGCCACAACAGCTACCGCGTCAAACAGCACAACGAACCCGCCAGCACCCGCCACCCCGGACCCGCCACCATCCGCTTCTACTTCCTCCAACCCCACACACCAAGATCAACTTAAGCTACGCGGCATTGGCCCCAGACCCCGCCAATCTGATCAAAGACCGGTCCAGCGCCGTCGGCAGGCTGATGGCACGCCGGTTGCTTCGGGCGGCTTGCTGTTGCGCAGGTGGGTTGCGTAGGCGTGGGGTGGTCCCGTCACGAGTCGCGCCAGAGCGAGCCACACCCGAGAGGTCAGGTCAAGCCGACGAAAAGCGTGTCTCTTCAGTCTCAGCTGAGTTGACACAGTTCGTGTCGCGGAGCAAGTGACGCACCCTGGTCGGGTGGTGTTGCGGGATCTGTCGCTTGATCGGCGTTGTGGTTGCGGCCATGGCGCGGAAAGAGGCGATGATGCGGCTGATGGACGCGATGCATGCCGCCGGGGTGGAGATCCCGAACGTGTCGGAATGGTGCCGAATCAACGGGGTGGACCGGCGCACGTTCTACCGGCATCGGGCCCGTGCGCTGGCCGAGGGCCAGTGGCGGCCGCGGTCCCGGCGCCCGCACACGATCCCGCACGCAACCCCGCAACCGGTCGTGGCCGAGATCGTGCGGTTGCGCGAGTCGCTGGCCCAGGACAACGGCGCCAGCTACATCCGTGACGCACTCACCGTCCTGGCCGGGGAACAAAGCTGGTCAGGGAAGGGCTGGCGGGTGCCGTCGCGGGCCACGATCAACCGGATCCTGGACCGGCACGGCCTACTGCAGTCCAACCCCCGCAAACGACCACGCTCGTCGTGGCGGCGGTTCAGCTATGCCCGGCCACGCGACTGCTATCAGATCGACGCCACCGAAACCACGCTCGCCGACGGCACCACCGCCGTGATCTTCGACGTGCTCGACGACCACTCCCGGCTGCTGGTCGCCTGCCACGCCGCCCGCGCGGAGACCAGCACAGCCGCCACTTCCGCGATCACCGCCGCGTTCATCGAGTACGGCGTGCCAGGGATCGTGTTGTCCGACAACGGAGGCGCGTTCACCGCCCGCTTCATCCGTGACAACGCCGGGCCCACCCGGTTCGAGCTCGCCGTCACCGGCGCCGGCGCCCGGCTGATCCATTCAAGCCCCTACCACCCGCAAACCTGCGGCAAGGTCGAACGCCACCACCAAACCCTCAAGAAATGGCTGGCGCACCAGCCCGCACCCGCCACCCTGGCCGAGCTGCAGACACTGCTGGACACCTACCGGGTCCGCTACAACACCGCACGCGCGCATGGCGCACTCGGTCGTCGCACACCACAACACGTCTGGGACGACGCCGAGCACCACGGCGGCCCCAGCCATCCGCCCGCCCAGACCGACGCCACCGTCCACTACCTCAAAGCCGACCGCCGTGGCGGTGTCAGCATCGGCAGGAAACTGCAGTTCCGCGTCGGATCCGAGCACGCCAACCAGGCCATCACCGTCATCCGCGACCTCAACCGGATCACCGCCTACACCTCAGACGGCCACCCGATCGGCTACATCCACCTCGACCACACCAAGACCTACCAAGGCACCCTCATCCCAGCCGCCTAACCTGAGTCACAACAACCGAGACAAAACCGCGGCAGATCAACCGAGACACGACAGACGAAAAGCGTGTCGGCTTGACCTGACCTCTCGGGCGCGGCCTGAGCTGTGGCACGACTCGTGACGGGACCACCCCACCAACGTTGTTTGCCAAGAACTGCTCGGCTCCGCCATCGCTTCGGCTCGCCTTCGGCCTCGCCTTGGGGTGGCTGGCCTTCGTCCTCGGCGAGTGGTGGCTCGCCTTCGGCTTCGCGCTGGGGTGTGTGGCGTGTGGGTTAGAGCTTGGTCATGGGGACGCTGCCGATCAGCATCAGGCGGACTGTGCCTGAGCCGCCGAAGTCGATCGTGGCTGTCGCCCTCAGGCCCGCGCCGTCCACTGCCACCACTCGGCCCAGGCCGTACTTGTCGTGGGTTACTCGGTCGCCCACTTCCAGCTTCATGGCCGGGGCGTCCTTCCAGCCCGTTTTGGACGGGGCTGGGCGGGTCAGGCCTCGGGAGGCTATGCCGCCTGAGGCTGAGCGGCCCCACGTCGTGGCGGCTGCTGGGGCTGAGCGGGAGGGCTCTACTCGGCGCCAGTCGAGCAGGTCTTGGGGGATTTCGCCCAGGAAGCGGGAGGCCGGGTTCGCTGAGGGCTGGCCCCAGGCCGAGCGGACCAGGGCCCTGGAGAGGTAGAGGCGGCGTTGGGCCCTCGTGATGCCCACGTAGGCCAGGCGGCGTTCTTCTGCCA
Organism: Lentzea aerocolonigenes; assembly: GCF_000974445.1. Taxonomy (GTDB): domain Bacteria; phylum Actinomycetota; class Actinomycetes; order Mycobacteriales; family Pseudonocardiaceae; genus Lentzea; species Lentzea aerocolonigenes. Next base: position 99,192 of record NZ_BBOJ01000032.1, on the reverse strand, counting down.
GCTCGGCCGGATCGCCCAGGGCTCGCATGTGGGGGAAGACGCCGTCTTCCCAGCCCGTGCTGAAGACGACCGGGTATTCGAGGCCCTTGGCCGTGTGGATGGTCATCAGGGTTACCACGCCGTCGGATTCGGCGTCTGGGATCGAGTCGGCGTCTGCCACCAGGGAGACGCGCTCCAGGAAGGCCGGGAGGGACGGGACCGGCTCCGCGCCTTCCGGGAGTTCCAGTTCGGTGAACTCGCGGGCGACGGTGACCAGCTCGTTGAGGTTTTCGATCCTCGTGTGGTCCTGGGGGTCCTCGCTGGCTTCCAGCTCGGAGCGGTAGCCGGTCTTTTCCAGGACCGCTTCGAGGATGTCGGCAACGTCGTCCTCGCGTGCCACCATCTCGCCGAGCTCGTCCATCATCTCCACGAAGCCCGCGATGGCGTTGCGGGAGCGCGGGTTCAGCATCGGGACTCGGTCGAGGTCGCGCAGGGCCGCGGCGAAGCTGATGCGTTCGCGTTCCGCGTAGGCCGAGACGCAGGCTTCCGCTCGCTCGCCGATGCCGCGTTTCGGGACGTTGAGGATTCGGCGCAGGGAGACCGTGTCGTCCGGGTTGGCCAGCGTCCTCAGGTACGCGAGGGCGTCGCGGACCTCTCGGCGCTCGTAGAAGCGGACGCCGCCGACGACCCGGTACGGGAGGCCGAGGCGGATGAAGATCTCCTCGAAGACTCGCGACTGGTTGTTGGTGCGGTAGAAGACGGCGATCTCGGAGTTGTTGACCTCGCCGCCGTCGACCAGGCGGTCGATCTCGTTGGCGACGAAGGCGGCCTCGTCGTGTTCGTTGTCGGCCACGTAGCCGACGATCTTCTCGCCCTCGCCGAGGTCGGACCACAGGGTCTTGTCGCGGCGGTTGGGGTTGCGGGAGATCACCGCGTTGGCCGCGGTCAGGATGTTCTGGGTGGAGCGGTAGTTCTGCTCCAGCAGGATCGTGGTGGCGTCCGGGTAGTCGCGCTCGAACTCCACGATGTTGCGGATCGTGGCGCCGCGGAAGGCGTAGATGGACTGGTCCGCGTCACCGACCACGCATAGCTCTGCCGGTGGGATCTCGCCGCCCGCCTTGCCGACCAACTCGCGCACCAGCGTGTACTGCGCGTGGTTCGTGTCCTGGTACTCGTCCACCAGGACGTGGCGGAAGCGGCGGCGGTAGTGCTCGGCCACGTCCGGGAACGTCTGGAGGAGCTCGACGGTCCTCATGATGAGGTCGTCGAAGTCGAGCGAGTTCGACTCGCCCAGACGCCGTTGGTAGACCGTGTAGACCTCGGCCACGCGGCGTTCCAGGTCGTTCGTGGCCTGGGCCGTGGCGGTCTCGGGGTCGATCAGCTCGTTCTTGAGGTTCGAGATGTGCACGGCCAGGGTGCGGGCCGGGTACTTCTTCGGGTCCAGGTCGAGGTCGCGGGCCACGAGCGTGATGAGCCGGCGCGTGTCGTCGCTGTCGTAGATCGAGAAGTTCGACGACATGCCCAGGGTCTTCGCCTCGCGGCGCATGACTCGGACGCACATCGAGTGGAACGTCGACACCCACATCGAACGGGCGCGGGCGCCCACCATGTCGGCGACGCGCTCCTTCATCTCCGCGGCGGCCTTGTTCGTGAACGTGATGGCCATGATCTCGCCGGGGTGCACGTCACGTTCCGCGAGCAGGTACGCGATCCGCCTGGTGAGGACACGCGTCTTGCCGGAGCCGGCGCCGGCCACCACGAGCAGGGGTGAGCCGGCGTGCTCGACGGCACGGCGCTGCGCGGGGTTCAGATCGTCGAGCAGATGACCCGCGCGGGAAACGGGAGGACTTGAGGGCAAGTCGAACAAGGCGCTCATCGTCCATCCACGGTACCGGGCGGCACCGACGAATCCGGTACCGCCCGACCACGTGTTCGATCAGGTGCTCAGATCGATGCGGTACGGAACGCCCGTGTGCGCGCTGTACTCACCCGTCGTTTCCGCGTACACGTCGAGGGTGTCGGTGTGGTGCTCACGTCCCTTGGTGTGGACTTTGAGCGTCGGGAACGTCTCGTCCGGCACGGCGAGGAAGCCGTCCGTCGTGCAGTGAAGGCCCTCGTAGCCGGGATGCCCGACGACGTCCCAGCACGTCCAGTAGTCGCCCTCGTAACCGGTGACCTCGAGCTTGTCCGGCGGGAACGAGAGGCGGACGTACAGGTCGCTCACGTCGTGACTCGACCTGTTGGTGATGTCGATGTCGATCGTGCCCGGCCAGCCACCCCGCATGTACCAGTAGCCGGTCTGCAGGACCTTCCACCCTTCGACCGGCGTCATCTCGACGCTCGCCCAACCGGACTCCGCCGCGGTGGCGGGAACAGCGGAAGCCGACAACATGAGCAGTGCTGTCGCAATTCCCAGTACGCGTTTCATGGTGACCCCCGACGGTCGCTCGCTGAGACGGGCGGCAGAGTACTCGGCGACGGTTGCAACACAAGAGGCTTCCCTGTGGCACACTGAGCCCATGCGCGCGACGTTCTTCGAGTTTTTCTACGGGACCCGGACTCCGGCTCCCGTGGTCGTCTAGCGCTGAAAAGCCACCACGAAGCCCCGGAGTCCTCGGACACCGGGGCTTCGTTGCTTCCGGGCCAGGACTCGAAGAGTCGAGAGGTCACCACCATGGACACCACCACCGAGCCGGACATCAACGAGCTGCGCCAGGAGATCGACCACCTGGACGCGGAGATACTGCGCCTCGTGCAACGCCGCGTCGAGGTATCCAAGATCATCGGTGCGGCCCGCATGGCGGCCGGCGGCACGAAGATCGTGCACAACCGCGAGATCGACGTCCTCAACCGCTACAAGCCGCTCGGCCCGGAGGGCAAGGACCTCGCGCTGATCCTGCTGAAGATGGGCCGCGGCCCGCTCGGCAGGTAGGACAAGCGCCGGCCCGGCGTCACAGCACGCCGGGCCAAAAAGGCCTCAGGGCCTGAAGAACGCGAGCGAAGTCCGCGTCCACGAGCTGGGAGTCGTCCGGCAAGTAGGCCAGCGGATCCTCGAGCAACGGCTCCGGCAGGTCCAGGAGGCCCTCGACCAGCGCGTGCAGGCACAGCGCTGCGTATCCGCGCAGGTAGCCACCCTCCTGCGTGAGCACCGCACGCGTGCCGAACGACGCCACCCGGCGTCCGATCTCGCGGTAGCCGGCGGCCGTGAGGTTGTGGCGGCCGTTGGGGTCGAACGTCGATCCGTCGAACCCGGACGCACACACCAGCAGGTCCGGTTCGTACTCGCGCAGCAGCGGGAACGCGATCTCGTCGAGCGCGCGCATGTACGCCGTGTCACCCGCCCCCAAAGACAGTTCGATGTTCACGTTCCGCCCGTTGGCGCCCACCTCGGAGGGCGCACCCGTCTGCGGATGGTTCGTGCCCCACGAGCCATGCCGCATGTGCACGGAGATGGTCAGCACGTCCGGCCGGTCGTAGAACACCTCCTGCGTGCCGTTGCCGTGGTGCACGTCCCAGTCCAGCACCGCTACCCGCAGCCCCTGCCGCCGCGCGGTCTCCGCCACCAGCGCCGCGTTGTTCACGAAGCAGTAGCCGTCCGCCATGTCCGGTTGCGCGTGGTGCCCCGGTGGTCGCACGAGCGCGTACGCGAGCTGTGCTCCCGACTCGAGCGCCGCCAGCGACGTCCCCGCCGCCGCGCACACCGCACGCCACGTCTCCGGTCCCACGACCGTGTTCACTTCCAGCGCCACACGCGTCGACACGCGCAACGAGTCCAAGTACCCGGCCGTGTGCACGCGCAGAAGCTCGTCAACGGACGCATGCCGTCCCTCGTGCCACTTGAGGTGTGACGCCACCGGGCCGTGCATCAGCGCGTGCCGGAACGTGCGCAGCCGCGCGGCGTTCTCCGGGTGCGGCTCGGCGACGTCCAGCCACGGCCAGGAGCCCGGCAGCTCCCACAAACCCTCGCCGGCGTCGTGCTCGAGGCAGTCGTCGTGCCAGAACATGTCCACCCGAACCGGATATCAGGGCGATCACGGATGGTCCACCGAAAAAATCTGGGGGCACACTGGAGACATGGGCCTCATCGCCGCACTGATCGCCATCGCCGGCCTGCTCGCCGCCTTGGCGCACGACGCATACCTGGGCTTGCTCGGCTCGGCCGCGAACAAGAAGGGCCTCGCCGGAGCACCTGTCTCGCAGTTCGTCCGCAGCCGCTGGAAGACCGCCATCCTCACGACCGCAGGCGCGGTGATCGGTCTGCTGATCACCAACGGCGACTCGCTCGGCGCCGACGTGATCGGCGCGCTGATCGCGGGTGGCAGCGGCCTGGCTGCCATCAACGGCGTGCAGAAGACGCACAAGCAGTTGAACAGCGGTCAAGCGCAACTCCCGCCTCGCTAGAAACTCCACACGATCGAGTGTCACTCGTCCTGAACGCCCCCTTTTGGTTGCTTCGGCACCTCCGGACGGCCCTACCCTGATTGCGTCGCAGAGGGGTGTCGGGATGGACGAACAACCGGGCAAACATCGTCTCGGCGACGGTGCCGCCCCGCCGCAGGAGGCGCAGGCGCGGCCCGTCGTCGGTGGTGACCGCATCCCGCTGCCCCGGCGCCGCCAGATCGACCCGCTGCAGGACACCGACGGCCTGCGGAAGTTCAACATCGGTCTGGTGCCCGCCTCGGTCACGCCTCCGCGCACCTGGAAGCGCGCGGCGTGGTTCGCGGTCATCTCGTCCGTGCTCGTGCTGGTCGGGCTGAGCGTCGCCGCGGCCAAGCTGGTCGGCGGTGGCGGCGAGGTCGAGACCGTCGGCCTGCCCGGCTACCCGTCGGACGTGCCGTTCATCTCCGGGCTGCCCACCAGCCCGCCGAGCCCGTCGGTCACCGGCACGCGTCCCTCGGCCGCCAACACCGGCCGGGGTGCGGCCGTGCCCGGCACCGGCGCCAGCGCGCCGGGCAGCAGCGCCGCGGGATCCGCACCGGGCACCGCACCGCCCGGGACCGCACCGCCCGTGATCACCACGGTGCCCGTCAGCCAGGCGCCGGTCGTCGACGGCGGCAAGATCGCCCAGCGGACCGCGAGCTTCTACCAGGAGATGGCGACGAACGCGGACACCGCGCTCGCCCTGACCACGGACACCGTGCGCTCGAACGCCGGCGCGCTGCTCGAAGGGCGCCTGGCCGACATCTCGCTGATCGAGGTGAAGGAGATCGCGGTCGACCCGAGCAAGGGCCTCACCGTCAGCCTGCTGCAGGTGACGAAGAAGGACGGCTCGGTCAGCACGGAGAAGCGCGAGCTCAGCTTCACGGTCGGCGAGCTGCCGTTGATCAACGGTGAACGGTTGAAGCTCGGCGGCTGAAGTGGCTAAAGGTCACGGCCCGAGTTACCGACCGTAAGAAGTAGCACCTTCGAGCGAATCCCAAGCACCGCTGGACGCCACGAACGGCTGAAGTCCGTTCAGATGCTGGCGTCTGAGCGCGATGCCACGGTACGTCTTCTGGTGACCACGGAGAGTACGGAGGACGAGTCCAGTGCAGCGTCCCGCGACGACCGGACGGCGGCACAGCCGCGCCGGATCGATCAGCGTGGCTGAGCTGATCAAGCAGCAGCCGATGCGCATCCCGTCGAGCGAGGAAGCCGCGACCGACGCACTCGTCACATCGCTGCTCGGTCCCACCGAGAACATGACCGCGACGACCGCGGTGATCCCGGCCGTGCCCGGTCGCCGCCGCCGCTCGAAGAAGAACCGCCTCGCCAAGGCCGCCGGCCTGCTGACCGGTGCGATCGTGCTGGTCTCGTCCGTCACCGGTGCGGCGGTCCTCGCCGGCAAGCGCCCGGTGAACACCGGCATCCCCGTCTCCGAACGCCCCGTCGCGCTGTCCGGCGCGAGCGCACTGCGTCCGGACGTCCTGTCCGCCCAGCTGCCGAACGAGCGCCCGCCGCTGCAGACCGCCGCCGACACCCCGATGCCGCAGCCGTCCGCGCTGCTGCTGGAGACGCCGGAACCGACCACCCCTGAGGTCTCGGTCGGCCCTCAGCCGCAGGTGGACGTGGTGAAGCGGTTCTACGAGCTGCTCACGACCAAGCCGAACGCGGCGGCCAAGCTGCTGTCACCGGACCTCGTCGGCAAGAACCCCAAGGAGTTCGTTAAGGCCTGGGGAATGATCAAGACGGTGAACGTCGACCAGACGTCGGTCCGGCCGGACGGATCGGTGCTCGCGGTGGTGTCGATGCAGGAGCTCGACGGGAGCTGGCTGCGCATCGAACAGCTCTTCTGGCTCACCGACACGACCCAGCCGCGGATCATCGGCACCGAGGTCCTTTCGGCGCAACGGAGTTAGGTCGCACCCAACTGGGATCGCCGTTCGCAGTCGAACGGTGACCGCTCGTCGCGGAAACCCAGTTTCGGACGTGAAAATTCCCCCGAAGGGGTTACATCTCGGGTCACGATTCGGTATCCATGTTCCCGCCAGTGCGCAGACGCGAACTTGGAAGGGTGAACGAGCGGTGTCGATTGAGGACCATCGTCGGCGGCTGAACGGTTCGGCGGAGTCGACCGGCCAGCTGTCCGTCGCCGAGCTGATCGCCCGCCGCGAGGCGGAAACCGTGGAGATCCCGGTGATCACCGACGACATCACCCCCGAGGCGTTCGAGCCGACGGTCAAGTTCAAGCCGGTCAAGGCCTCCGGCAGCAAGCTCCGCAAGCAGCCCATGAAGGAGCTGCACATCACCGAGCTGCTGCGTCGTGAGGGCAAGGCCGACGACACGCAGCGCGGCGGGTTCACCGTCGGCAAGCTCGCCGTCGCGGCGAGCGGTGGCGTGGTCCTCTGCGGGTCGATGGCGTTCGCCGCCTCCTCGTGGCTGTCCTCGCCGGACGAGCGCCCGCTCGCCGAGGTGCGGTTCGACGAGCGTGCGCAGGCCCGTGGCGCGAGCGCCGGCACCGAGGGCGTCGTGAAGCTGCCGTCGAACAAGACCCAGCAGGCCGACTCCACCGAGACGCAGGCCGACCCGACGACGGAGCAGACCCAGACGCGCGTCGCCCCGTACGTCCAGACCCAGCAGCCGCAGCGTCCGACGCAGCAGACCCAGCAGCCGACGCAGCAGCCCACGTCCGAGACGACTCCGCCCGCGAGCACGCCGTCGACGTCCACGCAGACAAGCCAGCCGAGCACGCCGCCGTCGAGCGAGACGCCGCCTCCGCCGCCGAGCTCGTCGACCACCACCCCGCCGACCAAGACCAACGGCAACGGCAACGGCAACAGCAACGCCAACCCGCCCAGCTCGACCCCGCTGCCCGCGCCGGCCAACCCGGTCGACGTCAGCGTGGACCTCGGCATCCTCGACCCCGTGTTGAACACCGTGGGCGACACCGTCGGCGGCTTCGACTTCTTCACCCCGGTGAACTGACGCACGACGGGTAGCTCAGCGGCGGCCTGCGACAGGTACCCTGTGCGGGCGATTCCGGACGACCGCTGACTACCGCACGAGGAGCACGAGCGTGGGACCTGCTGCCGCAGCCGCAGTCACGCTGTGGACCGCCTGGGTGGTCTTGTGACGACGTCCGACACCTCGGACGGCCGTCTGATCGCCGACCGCTACCGCTTTCTCGACCGCATCGGCTCCGGCGCGATGGGCATCGTCTGGCGCGCCCACGACGAACGCCTCGGCCGCGAGGTCGCCGTCAAGCAGCTGCTGCTGGCGCCCGGCCTGGACGAAGCCGAGCAGGACGAGGCCATCCAGCGCGCCATGCGCGAGGGCCGCATCGCCGCCAAGCTGCACCACCCGAACGCCATCGCCGTGTACGACGTCGTCGAGGAAGACGGCGTCCCGTGCCTGGTCATGGAGTACCTGCCGTCCTACAGCCTCGCGGACGCGCTGGCCGAGGGCGGGCCGATGGACCCGATCGAGGTCGCCCACATCGGTGCCCAGTGCGCGGCGGCACTCGCGGCGGCGCACGCGGCGGGCATCGTCCACCGCGACATCAAGCCGGGCAACGTGCTGATCGCCGAGAACGGCGTCGTCAAGATCACCGACTTCGGCATCTCGCGCGCTTCCGACGACATCACGGTCACCAAGACCGGCCTGATCGCCGGCACGCCCGCGTACCTCGCGCCGGAGATCGCACGGGGCCAGGACCCGACGCCGGCCTCCGACGTCTACTCGCTCGGCTCGACGCTGTTCGCCGCCATGGAGGGCGAGCCGCCCTATGGAGTGAGCGAGAACACTCTCGGTGTTCTGCACGCCGTCGCGGCCGGGCGGATCAACCCGCCGACCGTCGACCACCCGCTCGCCGACACGCTGCTGTACCTGCTGAACTTCGAGCCGGTCGACCGGCCGACCATGCCGCAGGCCCGCGAGCTGCTGGCCGCGGTCGCGAACGGCCGGTCGCCGTCGTTCAGCGGTCTGCCGGTGCCCGCCGGACCCGATCCGACGGCGATCGTGGAACCCGATCGGACCCGCGTGGTTCGTCCTGTCGCCAGGGCCACCGCGCCTGCCCGCACCGCGCCGCCGATGGCGCCCGCCGGCAGGCAGCAGGACAACCGACCGCTGGTGATCGCCGCGATCGTGCTGGCGTTGTTGCTGGTCATCGGTGGGCTGATGGTCGCGCTGGGTGTGTTCAACAAGGAGCAGAAGAACCCGTCCGCGCCTCCGACCTCGAGCTCGCAGACGGTGCAGCCGACCTCGTCGACGACCGAGGTGACGACCACCACGCCCGAGGCAACGACAACACGCGAAACGACGTCTAGCACTACGACGACTACAACTACGACCACCACGACGACGACAACGACGACAACGCCGCCGCCATCGTCGACCACTACGACGACCACTACGACAACGACGACGACAGCTGCCAAGCCGTCGACGCCCTAGCGGCTGTTCTGTCGTAGATATCTCGTAAGGTGGGTACCCGCACCGATGGGTGATCTGAACCCGGACGTGTGACGAGCCGTTGAACAGAGAGCAAGTGACCGCACAGCGGGGAGCAACTGTGACCGACGATGGCCGATTGGTCGCTGGTCGCTACCGATTGAGCCAGCGGATCGGTAGTGGCGCCATGGGCGTCGTCTGGACCGCACACGACGAACGTCTGCACCGCACCGTCGCGGTCAAACAACTGCTCTTGCAGCCGGGACTCGCCGAAGCCGACACGGACGAGGCGAAGAGACGTGCCATGCGCGAGGGCCGCATCGCCGCGCGCCTGCAGCACCCGCACGCGGTCGCCGTCTACGACGTGGCCGAGGACGACGGCCAGCCGTGGCTCGTGATGGAGTACCTGCCGTCCAAGAGCCTCTCGGCGGTCCTGTCCGAACGCGGCACGCTTCCGCCGCGCGACGTGGCGTCGATCGGCATGCAGGTCGCCTCCGCGCTGGCCGCCGCGCACAACGCGGGCATCGTGCACCGCGACATCAAGCCCGGCAACGTGCTGCTCGGCGACGACGGCACTGTCAAGATCACCGACTTCGGCATCTCCCGCGCGACCGGTGACGTCACGGTCACCGCGACGGGCATGCTCGCCGGCACCCCGGCCTACCTCGCACCCGAGGTCGCCAAGGGCTACGACCCGGGTTCGCCGTCCGACGTGTTCTCCCTGGGCTCCACGCTGTACGCGGCGATCGAGGGCGAGCCCCCGTTCGGCCTGAGCGAGAACACGATCGCGCTGCTGCACAAGGTCGCGTCCGGCAAGGTCAACCCGCCGCGCAACGCCGGCCCGCTGACCGCGCTGCTGATGCGCCTGCTGCGCGCCGAGCCGGAAGACCGCCCCACCATGGCCGAGGCTCGCGACGCGCTCGCCGCCGTCGCGAACGGCCAGGCCGCCCCCGCCTTCACCCCCGCCGTGGTCACCCCGACGCACCCGCCGTCGTGGCGCGGCGCCCCGGTGCAACAGCAGCCGCAGCAGCAGGCCGCCACGCGCGCCCTGACGCCCCAGGCGCCGCCTCCCGCCGCGACGCGAGTGGACCTGCACACGCCGCCGCGCGCCGTGCCCACGCAGCAGCAGCCGCCGTCCAACCACCGTCCGGCAGCCGCTCCCCAGTACTCGCAGCGCCCGAAGCCGTCACCGCTGTCGTCGGTCGGCAAGAGCAAGAAGTCGACGATCTACACCGCGCTCGCCATCGTGGCGGCGGCGGTCATCGGGATCATGTTCGCGAGCATGATCTCGAACAACAAGGACAACGGCGGCCGGGACAACAGCGCCGGTGGCAACACGTCGACCCAGCAGACGTCGGACAGCACGAAGCCGTCGACGCCGCAGAAGTCCTCGGGCAAGCCCGGTCAGTGGACGCAGGCTCCGCAGCCGTCCGACCAGGAGGGCATGCTGCGCGACTACTTCGCCACGGCTCCCAAGTCGCCGGCGGACGCGTGGCAGATGACCAACGCGGCGTTCCAGGGCAAGCAGCCGGGTGGCTACTCCGGCTACGAGCAGTTCTGGAAGAGCATCGACAAGGCCGAGCTGGTCAGCGCGGAGTACGACGGCAACTTCTTCTGGAAGACCGAAGTCAAGTACACGAAGAAGGACGGTACGACCTCGATCGAGCCGAAGGGCTTTGTCATCCTGTGGCAGAGTCCGAACATGCTCATCCAGACGGAGTCGTCCCTCGGCGCCGCACGTCAGGGCTGATCAGGAGGCCCGTGCGGCCTTCTCCAGCGCTTCGGCCAACGCCACCACGGCGGGATTCCACGCGGCGTCCTCGCGGTAGACGACGTGAATGTGCCGCACCGGTTCGGGATTGCGCACCTTGCGCAGAACGACGCCCGGATGCGCATAGCCCAGGCCGAGCCGCGGAATGATCGTGACGCCGAGCCCGGCGGCCACGAATCCCTGCGCCGTCGCGTAGTCGTCGCTTTCCACGGCGACCTGCGGAGAGAACCCGGCGCCCGCGCACGCGTTCGTCACGAGGTTCTTGCACGGGCCGGAAGCGCCGTAGTCGGAGAAGATCCACGGCTCGTCGGCGAGCTCGCCGAGGTCCAGGACGCGCTTGCGGGCCAGCGCGTGGCCCCGCGGGAGCACCGCGTAGAACGGGTCCGCCAGCAGGTGCCGCGCGACCATGCCCTCCGGGGCCGGGTCCGCGGGTTCCAGGACGGTGATCGCCACGTCCGCGCGGCCCGCGGCGAGCTCCTCGAACGGGTCGGTGGGCTCGGTCAGCTTCAGGTCGAGCTCGACACCGGAGCGTTCGGCGCGGAAGGTGGCGACCGCGGGCGGCACGAGGGCAGCGCCGGCCGTGGCGAAGTAGCGGACGCGCAGGGTGCCGGCACAGCCGTTGCGCAACGCCGTCAAGGCGCTCTCGGCCTCGGCGAGCTGCTCGGCGAGGCGGGAGGCGTGCTCGGTGAGCAGCCGGCCGGCCGCGGTGGGCCGGACACCCCTGCCGACGCGTTCCAGCAGAGGCAGGCCCGCCTGCTTCTCCAGGCCGGCCACCTGCTGCGACACGGCCGACGGGGTGTAGCCGAGGTTCGTCGCGGCCGCGGTGATGGAACCGGTGCTCACGACCGCCCTGAGCACCTGCATGCGTCGCACGTCCAGCATCCCCCAACCTTACAGCTTCGCTTAAAGGTTATGCACAACAATTAAATTGTGTTTACGGATCTGCGGGCGCATCGTTGACGTGTGAACCAACGCGGAACGTTGATCAGGATGGGTGTGCTCGCCCTGCTGTGGGGATCCAGCTTTCTGTGGATGAAGCTTGCGCTCGGGAGCCTCGCTCCCCTGCAGATCTCGCTCGTGCGGACGTTCTTCGGAGCGCTCGTGCTGTTCGTCGTGCTCGCCACGGCGAGGATGACGCTGCCCCGTGACCGCAAGATCTGGGGACACATGCTCTTCGTGGCCACCTTCGGCAGCGCCGTCCCGTTCACCCTCTTCGCCTTCGGCGGCCAGACCGTCGACTCCGGCGTGTCCGGAGTGCTCAACTCCACGACGCCGCTGTTCGCGCTGGCCATCGGCCTGGTGCTCGGCACGGAGAAGGTCAGCAACCTGGTCCGCATGCTCGGCCTCGGCCTCGGCTTCGCGGGCGTTCTGCTGATCTTCGCGCCGTGGCAGTCGGCCAACAGCATCGCGAGCTGGGGCGCGGTGCTCTGCCTCGTCGGCGCCGCGAGCTACGCCATCGGCTACACCTACGCCGGCCGCCACCTGGTCAACACCGGCGCGACCTCGACGCAGCTCGCCGCCATGCAGCTGACCACCGCGATGGGCCTGCTGCTCCTGGCGACGCCGTTCGGCGGCCTGCAGCCGCTGCACCTGCACTGGATCGGCATCGCGGCCGTGATCATCCTGGGCGTCTTCGGCACCGGCGTCGCGTTCATCCTCAACTACCGCGTCATCGCGGACGAGGGCGCCACCACGGCGACTACCGTCGGTTACCTGCTGCCGGTGGTTTCGGTACTCCTTGGAGCGATCTTCCTCGGAGAGCAGCTCAACGTGAGGGTCGTCGTGGGCATGCTCGTGGTGCTCCTGGGGGTCGCGCTGACCAGGAGGCAGCCCGTCCAGGCAGGTCAGGACGTCTCACCAAACGAGACGCGCGACCTGGTCAAACGCTGAACGGTGAGACGCAGGTCTCCCCCAGAAGGATGGTTCCGAGACGAATCGCGTCCTTATCCCGCCGGTTGGCCGTCTCCTCTTTGTGAGCGGACATGGAGACCAGCCTGGGAAGGACATCGACATGAACAACGAGAACCTGAAGGTCACCACGCGGACGACTTTTCAGCTCCTCGCCCCCGGCGCGGCACCCGCGCCGGTCGAGGCCGAGCTCGTCTACGACCCGGAAGACCCGTACGCGGTCGCCATCGTGTTCCACACGGGCTCCGGCCGCGTCGAGTGGATGTTCGCCCGCGACCTGCTGGCCGACGGTCTGCTGACCCCGTCCGGTGAGGGCGACATCCTGGTCCGCCCCGCGTCCGACGACCCGGAGCGCGTCCTGGTCGAGCTGAACGCGCCGACCGGGTTCGCCATCCTCAGCGCGGTCGCCGAGGACGTGGCGGCGTTCCTGGACAGCTCCTACGACGTCGTCCAGCCGGGCGAGGAGGACCTGTGGATCGACTTCGACCGGGAGCTGCAGAAGCTCGTGTCGACGATCGACTAGTGCGCGGGCCCGAGGTGGCGTTCGTGGCGGGTTCGGGCAGGAACCGCGCGGAGTGCGCTCCGGGAGTGGTCTGACGGGCGCGGGGCGAGGTGCCGGTACGCGAGGCAGCTCGTCACCGGAGACCACCACTTTCACATCTCCTGCGACAGGTTCGGGCAGGAACCGCGCAGGCTGCTCTACGGCATTGATTAGTCTCGTGGTGTGACGACCATCGGGGACCGCTACACGCTGCTGGAGCGAATCGGCAGCGGAGCGATGGGGGTGGTCTGGCGCGCGCGGGACGAGGTGCTGGCGCGCGAGGTCGCGGTCAAGCAGCTCGTCACCGGCGACCACCAGCGGGCGATGAGGGAGGCGCGGAACGCCGCGCGGCTGCACCACCCGCACGCCATCGCGGTGTTCGACGTCGTGGCCAGCGACGACGAAGAGCCGTGGATCGTCATGGAGTACCTGCCCTCGCACAGCCTCTCGGCGCTCATCGCCGAGAGGGGGCCGATGAAGCCTGCTCAGGCGGCGAGCATCGGTGCCAAGGTCGCCTCGGCGCTGGCGGCGGCGCACAGTGCGGGACTGGTCCACCGCGACATCAAGCCCGGCAACGTCCTGATCGGCCACGACGGGACGGTGAAGATCACCGACTTCGGCATCTCCAAGGCCAGCGGTGACGGCACGATGACCGACACCGGCATGATCTCGGGTACCCCGGCCTACCTCGCGCCCGAGGTGGCGCGCGGCGAGCAGCCCGACGCGGCGTCGGACGTGTTCTCGCTCGGTGCCACGATCTACTCGGCGATCGAGGGCGAGTCGGTCTTCGGGCCCAGTGACAACAGCTTCGGCCTCATCTACCGGGCCGCCAGCGGACAGCTCCGCGATCCCAAGAACGCGGGCGAGCTCACCCCGTTGCTCACCCGGCTGCTCTCCGTCGACCCGAAGGACCGGCCGACCGCGCAGGAGGCCGCCGACCTGCTGGCCGCGGAACCGCAGCCGTCCCAGCCGCTGCGGATCCCCGAACCGCGCAGGCTCAAGCCGCCGAACCGCCGGATCCTGGTGATCCTGTCGGTCGTCGCGGTGCTCGCGATCGGTGGTGGCGCGGCCGCGGCGTACTGGGGCGGCACCGGCGGCGGTGACACCCCGACGAACCAGAGCCTCTTCCCCGCCGAGAAGAAGTCCCGTTCCTTCTCGGCGGACGAAGCCGTCGCCTTCGTCAAGAAGCACTACGACCTGCTGCCGGGCAATCCCGCGGCGGCCTGGCAGAACTTCGACGCGCCGTTCCGGGAGCCTCAGGCCGACTTCCTGAAGCGGTGGAGCGGTTACACCTCGGTCCAGTGCGCGGTGCTGACCGCCGAGGTCCACTCCGAGGGTCCCCGGTGGGTCGTCCCGGTACAGCTCGCCCTGGTCACGGACCTCGGCAAGCAGCGGAACATCAAGGTCAACGTCGCGGTCAACGCTGTCAACGACGAGATGAAGATCGACGGCCTCAAAGAAGTTGGCTGAGCAGCCAGAAGCTGCCGCCGCCCACGACCACGCCCATCGCCGAACCCGCCAGCACCTGCGCCGTCGTGTGGTCGCCGAGCTCGACCCGCGACCACGCCACCAGCGCGGCGGGCACCGCGAGCAGCAGCCACCACGGCCCGTAGACGACCGTCAGCGTCACGACCGCGGCCCACGCCACCGCGGCGTGCAGCGAGATCTTCCACTTCAGCCCGAACGTGATCGCCATGCTGACGATCAGCGACGCGAACATGCTGCCGGCCAGCGCGAGCATGTTCGCGGGCGCGGAACCCAGGATCATGATCACCGTGCCGGCCGCCAGCGACGCACCGGCCGTGACCAGCGGCACGAGCCGGCCTTCACGGTTCGTGACGTGGTGGCCGTCCCACTTGCCCTTGCGCGCGCCACGCACGATGACAGCCATCGGGATGACGGACGCCGTCAAGGCGACCACCAATCCCCACAGCAGCGTCATCCACAGGTTCTCAGTAGCCGCCGCAACTGCGAACGGCAGCAAAATCACCCAGACCCACGGCGCCAGCACCTCGGTGGCACCGCGGGCGACCTTTTTGATCAAAGCCCCTCAGACCAGTCTGCGATCCGTGGCCCAGCGGGAGAGCTCGTACCGGTTGGAGAGCTGGGTCTTCCGCAGGACGCTCGACACGTGCGTCTCCACCGTTTTCACGCTGATGAACAGCTCGGACGCGATCTCCTTGTAAGCGTAACCACGGGCGAGCAGCCGCAGGACATCGCGTTCCCGCGGGGTCAGCAGGTCGAGCTCCGGGTCGCTGATCGGCGCGGCACCCGGCCGGTCGGCGAACGCGTCCAGCACGAACCCCGCCAGGCGCGGTGAGAAGACCGCGTCGCCCTCACTGACCCGCACGACGGCCTTGACCAGCTCCTGGCTGGAGATCGTCTTCGTGACGTAGCCGCGGGCACCGGCGCGGATGACGTTGATGACGTCCTCCGCCGCGTCCGAGACGGACAGCGCGAGGAACGTGACCTCGGGGATCTTTGTGCGGATCTGGCGCAGCACCTCGGCGCCGCCGCCGTCGGGCATGTGCACGTCCAGCAGCACCACATCCGGCTTGTGGTGCGCGATCCCCGCCACCGCCTCGCCGACGCCGCCGGCCTCGCCGACCACCTCCACCTCGTCGGTGATCGTGTCGAGCTCGGCCCGCACCCCCGCGCGGAACAACGCGTGGTCGTCCACCAGGAACACCCTCACGCTCACGTCCTGGCCTCCGTTTTCCTCGGCATCTCGAGCTGCACCTCGGTCCCCTCTCCCGGAGCCGTGCGCAGTCGCACCTCCCCGCCGTGCCTGGTCATTCTCCCCCGGATGCTCCCCGCGAGGCCATGCCGGTCGTCCGGCACCAGATCGGGGTCGAAGCCCTTGCCGCGGTCGCGCACGAACACCGTGACCTTCTCCGGTTCGACCTCGGCGTAGACGCTGACCTCGGCCACCCCCGCGTGCTTGGCCGCGTTGACCACCGCCTCCTTCGACGCCTGGACCAGCGCGAACATCCCGTCCTCCAGCTCGCAGTCGCCGACGACGACCTGGGAGACGGCGATGGCGAAGTCGTCCTCGACCTCCGCGCACACCTGGGCGATCGCCACGCTGATCGAGTGCGGCTGCTCGCCCACCTCGCGGCCGTACAGCCAGCTGCGCAGCTCGCGCTCCTGGCTGCGGGCGAGCCGCTTGACCTCCCGCGACGACTCGGACTGCTTCTGGATGAGCGCGAGCGTCTGCAGCACGGAGTCGTGCAGGTGGGCGGCGATCTCGGCGCGTTCCTCCGTCCGGATGCGGGCGCGGCGTTCCGCGTCCAGGTCGCGCACCAGCCGCATCCACAACGGCACGGTCAGCACGGCCACGCCGGCCAGCGTCGCGACCACGGAGAGCACGACGGTCGACAGGTTCTGCACGGAGTCGTTGACGACCAGGAACGCGGCGACCCCCGCCACGACCAGAGCGCCTCCCGCCACCGTCCGCACGATCCCCGTCTTCCCCTGCGCGAACGCCCCGTCCTTCCAGCGACGCCGCTGTGCCTCGTCAGCCTCGCGCCACACGACCGCGGCGCCCACGAGTGCGATGGCGATCGGGCCGGTGATCCAGCCGCTCCACGCCCCGTTGAGCAGTCCGGTGAACACCGCGACGCCGATGCCGAGAGCGGCGAGGCCCACGGCCTGCTGCCACTCCTTGCGGTCCTCGTCGGTCTCCGGTTCCGCCACCGTCGACTGCGGGACGAACATCCAGAGCAGTCCGTAGGCGATGATCCCGATCCCGCTGAAGGCGGCGGCCACGGCGAAGACCGCGCGCACCCAGAAGACGGGTGCGCCCAGGTGGTCCGCCAGTCCGCTCGCGACGCCCGCGACCACCCGGCCGGTGCGTCGACGGCGCATCGGCTCAATCCGTGCACTCACCATCCGATCGTCACACGTCCCGGCGAGTTGTTCATCAGGGATGACCCCGGTTCCGCGAATCAGGGCTGGTCCCTGATGTGGTTCCAGGCGTGACAGCGCAACCTTGTCAACGTGAGCGGGACTGAGAAGGCGTTGCAGGGCGTGGCGGACACGCTCAGAGAGTTCTGGGCCCACCGTCCGGTGCGGCCCCGCGCAGGCCGCAAGCTCGGAGGCGTTGCCACCGGGATCGCGCTGCGCTACCAGATCGACCCGGTGATCGTGCGGATCGCGTTCGTCGCGCTCGCGCTGTCCGGCGGGGTCGGCCTGCCGATGTACCTGCTGGGCTGGCTGGTGCTGCCGGAGGAGGGCGACGAGGTCTCGCCGCTGGAGTCGCTGATCAACAAGGGCCACAGCTCGATGTCCCAGGCCCAGACGGTGCTGCTGGGCATCCTGCTGTTCCCCGCGTTCGCGTTCACGGTCGGAAGCGGCGGGTTCCAGGTCTTCGTGACGCTGGCGGCGTCGGTCGCGTGCATCTACCTGCTGCAGAAGAACCGCGGGCACCTGGCGCCGGCCACGCTCGTCGAGCCGCCGCCCGTGACACCGGTGCCGGGGGCGCCGGCCTGGGACCCGCTGGGGGCCGCACCGTTCGCGTGGGACCTGCCTGAACCGGCTCCGCGACCGCAACCTCCCGCACCCCGTCCGCGCAAGCCGCGCGTCGGCCTGGCGACGCTGGGAGTGGCGACGCTGGTGGTCGCCGGGTCGGCGATCGCGGGGGTCTGGTCGCCGTGGTTCACCGCGCCGCACGTCATCGGCCTGGTGATCGCGGTGCTGGCGGCGGGCCTGCTGATCGGGTCGTTCACCGGTGGCGGGCGCGGCCTGATCTGGATGCTGGTCCCGCTGTCCGTGATCGGGTTCGGCATGACCACGATCAGCTTCAACGGTCCCACCGACTTCGGCGACATCTCGCCGACGCCGAAGACCATCGCCGAGGTCAAGGGCCGGTACGAGGTCAGCGTCGGCAGCGTGAAGCTCGACCTGCGCGAGCTGCCGAACTCCGGTTCGGTGACGACCGCGGTGGAGGCGAATCTCGGCGAACTGGTCGTGCACGTGCCGAAGAACGCCGACGTGACGTTCCGGTGCGAGGCCACGTCCATCGGCGAGCTCAACTGCCTCGACCGGAGGGCCGACGGCGGCAGCGTCCAGGTCGACGGCACGGATCTCGGCGCGGACGGCGAAGGCGGGTTGAAGATCGACCTGGACGTTCTGACGAACGTCGGAGAGGTGAAGGTGCTCCGTGACTGAGCCGGTGATGCGCAGGCGGATCGACCCGCTGGGCCTGGTCTTCGGGATCGGTGGCGGACTGATGGCGGCCTACGTGCTGAGCAACGGGACGTTCTGGTTCGACTTCCGGTGGGCGCTGGGAGGAACGGCCATCGTGGTCGGCGTGGTGCTGCTGACCAACTCGTTGAGACGGAAGTCCCCGAAATGAGAAAAGGCCCCGGGAGACCGGGGCCTTTTCACGTCACTCCCACTCGATGGTGCCCGGCGGCTTCGACGTCACGTCCAGCACCACGCGGTTGACCTCGGCCACCTCGTTGGTGATCCGGGTCGAGATCCGCTCCAGCACCTCGTACGGCAGGCGCGTCCAGTCCGCGGTCATCGCGTCCTCGGATGACACCGGGCGCAGCACGATCGGGTGGCCGTAGGTGCGGCCGTCGCCCTGCACACCGACGCTGCGGACGTCCGCGAGCAGCACGACCGGGCACTGCCAGATCTGCCGGTCGAGGCCGGCGAGAGTCAGCTCCTCGCGGGCGATGGCGTCGGCCTGGCGCAACGTGTCCAGGCGGTCCTGGGTGACCTCGCCGATGATCCGGATGCCGAGGCCGGGGCCGGGGAACGGCTGGCGCTGCACGATCGTCTCGGGCAGGCCCAGCTCGGTGCCGACGCGGCGCACCTCGTCCTTGAACAGCGCGCGCAGCGGCTCGACCAGCTCGAACTGCAGGTCGTCCGGCAGGCCGCCGACGTTGTGGTGCGACTTGATGTTCGCGGTGCCCGCGCCGCCGCCGGACTCGACGACGTCCGGGTACAGCGTGCCCTGCACCAGGAAGCGGTAGTCGCCCTCGGCCTTGAGGTCGCGCTCGGCCTGCTCGAACACGCGGATGAACTCGCGGCCGATGATCTTGCGCTTCTCCTCCGGGTCCGTGACGCCGGCCAGCGCGTTCAGGAACCGCTCGCGGGCGTCGACGGTCACCAGGTTGATGCCCGTGGCGGCCACGTAGTCGCGCTCGACCTGGGCGCGCTCACCGGAGCGCAGCAGACCGTGGTCGACGAAGACGCACGTGAGGCGGTCACCGATGGCGCGCTGCACGAGGGCCGCGGCCACGGCGGAGTCGACGCCGCCGGACAGGCCGCAGATCGCCTTGCCGTCACCGATCTGCTCGCGGATGCGGGTGACCTGTTCGTCCACGATGGACGACGTGGTCCACTGCGGACGGATGCCCGCGATCTCGTGCAGGAACCGGCGCAGCACCTCCTGGCCGTGCGGCGAGTGGTGCACCTCCGGGTGGTACTGCACACCGGCGAAGCGGCGCTCGGTGTCCTCGAACGCGGCGACCGGGGCGCCCTCGCTGGTCGCGGTGACCGTGAAGCCCTCCGGCGCCTTGGTGACGGCGTCGCCGTGGCTCATCCACACGGGGTGGCTGCCGGGCAGCTCCTCGTGCAGCGAGCCGCCCGCACCCGTGACGCCGAGCTCGGTGCGGCCGTACTCGCGGGTGCCGGTCTGTTCGACCGCGCCACCGAGTGCGCGCGCCATGGCCTGGAACCCGTAGCAGATGCCGAAGACCGGGACGCCGGTCTCGAACAGCTTCGGGTCGACCTGCGGCGCGCCCTCCTCGTAGACGCTCGACGGGCCACCGGACAGAACGATGGCCAGCGGGTTCTTGTCGAGGATCTCGCTCACCGTCGCGGTGTGCGGGACCACCTCGGAGTAGACCTGGGCCTCGCGCACGCGGCGGGCGATCAGCTGCGCGTACTGGGCGCCGAAGTCGACGACGAGAACAGGGCGGTTGCTGGTGTCGGACACGTCGCCAAGGATGTCATGCGTGGACGGGGAGCTGCTGACCGGTGGCGGGCTGAACCAGGTGTTCAGGGTGGGTGAGGCGGTGCGCAGGCCCGCCGGTCCGTGGGCGCCGCGGGTGCACGAGCTGTTGCGGCACTTGGCACCGCTGGGGATCGCGCCCGTTCCGCTCGGGCTCGACGAGGACCACGAGCTGCTCAGCTACCTGCCCGGTGACGTTGGCCACGTGTTTCCGTCCGACGACGCGTCGTTGATCGAGTCGGCCCGGATGCTGCGCCGGCTGCACGACGCCACGCTCGATCTGGTGGACGTGCGCGACGGGTGGCAACACCCCGCCAGGGAACCGGTCGAGGTGGTGCTGCACGGCGACTTCGCGCCGTACAACACGACGTATCGAGACGGCCTGCCCGTCGGGATCTTCGACTTCGACTCCGCCCATCCGGGACCGCGCTGGTGGGACGTCAGCTGGGCCATCATCCAGTTCGTGTTCGGGCTGCCCCACGAGCGCGAACGGCGTGCGCTGCTGTTCTGCGAGGCCTACGGGTGCGACTACGACGACGAACACGTCCTCACCCGCCTGGACGACGCGATCCGGACCATTCGCGAGCATCCGGCGTTCGTGAAGCAACGCGCGGAACGCCACGATCTTCATTACCGCGGGCTCATCGAGTACGTGCAGGCCAACAGGGCTTAACGTGATCCCATGGACGCGTTCACGCCGCAACCCAGGCCGTGCTGGATCGCCGGCCGCCCCGAGCAGGGCGAGCAGGCGTTAGAGGTCTCCCACCCGTTCGACGGCACCGAGGTCGCCTCGGTCGCCGTACCGGGCAGAGACCAGGTCGAACGTGCGGTGGCGGCGGCTCACGCGGTGGCGAAGCAGTTCCGGCGAACACCGGCGCACGTGCGGGCCGAGGCACTGCTGAAGGTGTCGAGGACGCTGGCCGAACGCGCGGAGGAGATCGCCGAGACGATCACCGCGGAGAACGGCAAGCCGCTCAAGTGGGCCGAGATCGAGGTCTCGCGCGCGGTCAACACGTTCCGGTTCGCCGCGGAGGAGGCCCGCAGGTTCACCGGTGGGCTGCAGCGGCTCGACACCGACGCGAACGGCGTCGGGCGGATGGCGATCGTCCGGCAGGTCCCGCGCGGGCCGGTGCTCGCCGTGGCGCCGTTCAACTTCCCCCTCAACCTGGTGGCGCACAAGGTCGCGCCGGCTCTCGCGGTGGGTGCGCCGGTGATCGTGAAGCCGGCTTCGGCAACACCTCTGAGCGCGTTGCTGCTCGGCGAGATCCTGGCCGAGACCGATCTGCCGGAGGGCGCGTTCTCGATCCTTCCCGTGCGGGGCAAGGACATGGACGCTCTCGTCAAGGACGAACGGCTGCCGGTCATCTCGTTCACCGGCTCGACGAAGGTCGGCTGGTCGCTGATGGAGGCCGCGCCGCGCAAGCACGTCGTGATGGAGCTGGGTTCCAACGCGGCCGCGATCATCTGTCCCGACTGGACGGACCTGGACCACGCGGCGCAGCGCATCGCGACGTTCGGCAACTACCAGGCCGGGCAGTCGTGCATCGCCGTGCAGCGGGTGATCGTCGACCGCTCGAAGGCGGAGGAGTTCGTGCCGAAGCTGGTGGAGGCGGTCGGCACGTTGAAGACCGGCGACCCGCACGACCCCGAGGTCGAGGTCGGCCCGCTGGTCGACGAGGACAACGCCCGGCGCGTCGAGGAGTGGGTCCACATGGCCACCGACGCGGGCGCGAAGGTGCTGCTCGGCGGCAAGCGGACGGGCACGACGGTCGAGCCGACCGTGCTGACCGACGTGCCGAGGACCGCGAAGGTGTGGACCGAGGAGATCTTCGGGCCGGTGCTCGTGGTGTCGGTGGCCGACGGTGTCGAGGACGCGTTCGCGCAGGCCAACGACACCAAGTACGGCCTGCAGGCCGGGGTGTTCACCCGTGACGTGCAGGTGGCGTTCGAGGCTGCCGCCGAGCTCGAGGTCGGCGGCGTGATCATCGGGGACGTGCCGTCCTACCGCGCCGACCAGATGCCGTACGGCGGCGTGAAGGGCTCGGGCACCGGACGTGAGGGCGTCCGGTCCGCGATGGAGGACTTCACCGAGGAACGCATCACCGTGCTGACCGGCATTCAGCTGTAGCCCAACGCCCGGCGCCGCACGTCGTCGCTGTCCTCGCCGGCGACGTGGCCGTCGGGCCTGATCACGCGCCCGTCCGCGACCGTGAAGCCCGGTCCGGCGGCGCGTGACCCGGCGATCAGCTCGCCGCCGTCGGTCGTCAGCGGCGAGTCGGTGTAGGCGAACGGCGTGAAGAGCTTGCCCGAGTCGATGCCTTCACCTGTTTCGAGCGCGCGTTGCCTGCGCTCTCGTTCTTCCGCGGTGCCCGGGACGAGGAACCGCATGGTGTCGCCGGTGATGCGCAGGTTCTCGTCGGCGGCGGCACCGCGTTCGACGTCGTAGGACGCCAGCAGCCCCGGTCCTGCCTCGCCCCGCCGGTTGAAGACGATCTTCCACGCCGCGTTGTCGGCGTCGCAGATCCCGGAGTTCAGGCCGCGGGCGCCGAACGGGCTCATCACGTGGGCGGCGTCGCCTGCGAGCAGGATCCGGCCTGCTCGCAGGGTTCTCGCGCGGCGCTGGTGGAAGCGGTAGGTGGACTGCCAGACGACCTCGTACGGCTTGTCGCCGACGATCGCACGGATGTGGTCATCGGTGAGCTGGACGTCCTCCGCCACCTGCCAGTCGATGCGCCAGACGCCCTTCGGTTGCGGGTGCAGGAGGACCTGGCGCCTGGGGTTCCAGGGCGGGTCGAAGTAGAAGCGGCGTTCGGGCGTCTCGAAGTCCAGGTCGACGCGGACGTCGGCGATGATGAACCTGTCCTCGAACGAGAAGCCGTCGAACGGGATGTCCAGCAGCTGCCTGACCGTGGAGTGCACGCCGTCCGCCGCGATGCAGTGCGTGGCTCTGATTCCGTCCTGAGTGGACACTCCCTCGTCGTCCTGGGTGAGGCCGGTGAGGGCGTGCCCGTAACGGAGTTCGATGAGCGGTTCGGCGCGGACGCGTTCTTCGAGGAGCTGCTCGACGACGGTCTGCGGGGTGTTCACGAACGGCGGGAAACCCTCGGCCTCGGGGAAGGTCAGGGTCAGCACCTCGCGATCGCGGTAGTAGGTGCGGCCGGTGTACCAGGTGACACCCGCGTCGGCGACGGCCTGGCCGACACCGATGCGTTCCAGGATCTCCAGCACGTCGCGGTGCACGCAGATCGAGCGGCTGCCCTGCTCGTTGCGGTGCTCGGCCTTCTCCAGGACCACGCTCGGGACTCCCGCGCGGGCCAGGAACAGGGCCGCGGTGAGCCCGACGGGTCCGGCGCCGACGACGAGGACCGTCATTGCAGGGCGTCCCAGACGGCGCGGTCGCGTTCGGCGGTCCAGATCTCCGGCCAGTCCTTGCCGTCGCACTCGTCCCAGTAGCGCTTCACGTCGAACGGCAGGCAGTGCTCGAAGATCGGCCACCGCCCGTACCGGCCCACGAGCGTCCGGTGCGCCAGCTCGAACGCCTGCTTGAGCGTGCCGCCCTCCGCGTGAACCCCGCCGACCGTGCGGCGCAGCTCGTTGAGGAAGTGCCTGCTCTGGTTGATCGCCGCCTCGACCTCGATGCGGTCGCGCGCGACCTTGCCGCGCCCGCCGACCAGCACCTCGGCACCCAGGTCCTCGATCTCGTCCAAAGTGGACGTCGCCCACTCGTCGTGGAACGCGTCACCGGTGTAGAGCGCGGCCTGCGACTCGACCAGGTCGCCCGCGAACAGGATGCGTTGCTGCGGCAGCCACGCCACGATGTCGCCCGCGGTGTGCCCGCGGCCGAGGTGCTGGAGCACGAGGTCGCCGCGCTCGCCGCCGAGCGGGATCGACATCCGGTCGGAGAACGTGAGCGTGGGCCAGGTCAGGCCGGGGATCTCCTCGGGCTTCTCGAACAGCCGCGGCATGCGGCCGAACTCGCTCTCCCAGTCCTGCTGCCCGCGTTCGGCGATCAGCACGCGCGTCATCTCGTGCGCGACGATCTCCTGGGCGTCGAACGCGCTGGCGCCGAGCGTGCGGACGGCGTGGTAGTGGCTGAGCACGAGGTAGCGGATCGGCTTCTTCGTGTACTCGCGGAGCTGCGCGAGCCACCGGCGCGCGGCCGCGGGGGTGGCACGCGCCTCGAAGCAGATCAGGAAGTCCTCGGCCTCGATCGCCCCGACGTTGGGGTCGCCTTCGGCGGTCAGGGTGTAGACGCCCTCGGCGAGCTCGACGAAGACCTCGTCCTTCGGGGCGAGGTCCGCGCTGGAGGCAAAAGGCTTTTTGGCCATGCCTCCACCGTGTCAGGACGCCTTCACGATCGGCAACCGCAATGCGGCTGGAGCTTGATCGGGAACCGCCGGGTTCTTCGGCTTGGCCGGGTTGATCCGCTTGTAGGGCTGGTCCTGGGCGGGTCGCTGGTCCTGTTCGCCCTTGTTCGGCCACAGCGAGAACGCCCGCTCGGCCTGCGCGGTGATCGTGAGGCTCGGGTTGACGCCGAGGTTCGCACTGATCGCCGCACCGTCCACAACGGACAGTCCGGGGTAGTTGAAGACGCGGTGGTAGGGGTCGATCACGCCGCCGTCCTGACTGTCGGAGATCGCACAACCGCCGATGAAATGCGCGGTCAGCGGGATGTTGAACAGCTCACCCCACGTTCCGCCGGCCATGCCGTCGATGTGCTTGGCCGCCAGCAGGTTCGCCTGGTGCCCGGCGGGGATGAACGCCGGGTTGGGCTCGCCGTGCCCCTGCTTGCTGGTGAGCTTGCCGCGCTTGAGGAACGTGGTGATGGAGTTGTCCAGGCTCTGCATGACCAGCAGGATCACGGTCCGCTCGCTCCACCGGTGCACGCTGAGCAGCCTTGCCAGCCGCATCGGGTGCCTGATCGCCTGCTTGATGAACTGCAGCCACCGCGGGGTGCTCGCCGCGCCGTCCGTGGCGAGGGTCTGCAGCATGCCCATGGCGTTGCTGCCCTTGCCGTACCGGACGGGTTCGATGTGCGTGATCTCGTCGGGGTGGATGGAACTCGTGATCGCAACGCCCTTGGTGAAGTCGTTCTCGGGGTCGACCGTGTACCGCGCCGCGCCGATGATCGACTCGGAGTTGGTGCGGGTGAGCTCGCCGAGCTTGTCCGAGATCTTCGGCAGGGTGCTCGCCTTGGCCTTGTGGAGGAGCTGCTGCGTGCCCCACGTGCCGGCGGCGACGACGACCTGGTCGGCGGTGAAGGACTTGGTGGCTCGCCCACCGGTCATCTTGGTGTCGATGGTCCACTTGCCGTCGTGCTCGTGGAGCTTCGTCACCGTGGTCAGTGGGAAGACCTGCGCGCCCAGCTTCTCCGCGAGGTAGAGGTAGTTCTTGACCAGCGTGTTCTTGGCGCCGACCCGGCACCCCGACATGCAGCTGCCGCACTCGGTGCACCCTGTCCGCTGCGGCCCGGCACCACCGAAGTAGGGATCGTCAGCGGTCTTCCCCGGCTCGCCGAAGAACACCCCGACGGGCGTCGGGTGGTAGCTGTCCTCGACTCCCATGTCCTTCGCGACCTTCTGCATGACGACGTCGCTGGGCGTCGTCGTGGGGTTCGTGACCACCCCGAGCATCCGGCTCGCCTGGTCGTAGAACGGCTCCAGCTCCTCCTGCCAGTCGGTGATGTGCGCCCACTGCCGGTCCTCGTAGAAGGGCTTGAGCGGCCGGTACAAGGTGTTGGCGTAGACGAGACTGCCGCCGCCGACACCGGCGCCGGCCAGCACCATGACGTTGCGCAGAGTGTGGATGCGCTGGATGCCGAAGCACTTGAGCTGCGGCGCCCACAGGTACTTGCGCAGATCCCAGCTGGTCTTGGCGAACTCGTCGTCGGCGAACCGCCTGCCGGCCTCGAGCACCGCGACGCGGTAGCCCTTCTCGGTCAGCCGGAGCGCGGCGACGCTGCCACCGAACCCGGAGCCGACGATGACGACATCGAAGTTACCGGCGAGTTCACCCATGAACCGGAGAGTAGGCGTTACTTCCGGTAACGCCTAGTCCCCGATCGGTTCAGAGGCGGAAGGAGAAGCGACGAAGGCGGTCCAAAGGTCGACCGCCTGCTCGAGGCTCAGGGCCGCCACCTGCTCAACGGGTACACCGGCGGTGTGCACGAGTCGCTGGGCCAGCCAGTCGGGGACCGGCTCCCGCACCACAGGCTCATCGACTGCCACATCCCCTGCGAGACGGCCGAGCCTGCCGATCACGTCCGCCAGCCTGGCCAGCGTGGAATCCTCGTCCGCCAGTGCGGCGACCCGCGCCGACGCTTCGGCGTAGACCTCGGCGTCCGAGCGCACGCCCACGCACCAGACTTCACAGACCTCGACAGCACCGTCAGCGGTGATCCGATAGACCACTCGCCAGTGATTGCGCCCCACGACCAGCTTGCGAAAGCCGGTCAGATCACCACCGAGTGGATGACCCGCCTGCGGGTTGTCGAACAGGATCTGAATCTTCTTGAGCACCTTGGGCACGACGTCCGGCCCAAGCCGACGCAGGTCATCGACAGCAGCGTCGGTGAACAGGACCTCAGCCATCGAGCGAGTCGTCGTCCTCCACCGCTGCCAACGATTCACGTGTGTGCCCGAACGCCGCGAGGACCTCGTCGAAGGAGGTGCGACGGCCCGAGTCCTCCGCCGACCGCGCGAGCACGAGCGCCAGATCTCTCAGATCGGCTGCCGCCTCGTCGATCTCAGCCAGCCTGCTCACCGGTACGACCGCGGCCACCGGACGACTGTGCCTCGTGACGACCACCGGGCCACCCTGCTCGGCGTCGGCGACCAGACCGGCGACGCCACGCTTGGTGGCCTCGGTGACGGTCAGTTCACGGGCCTCGCCGAAAGTGGTCATGTACGTAACTGTACAGAAAAATGTACAGGTCTACAGGACCAGGCCTTCGATGACCCACACCATGAAGGCCACGACCAGCGCGGTGATCACCACACCACCGCTGATGAACAGGGCGAGCACCTTCCACCCGATGCCGTTCTCGTCCGCGGGCTCCTCGGGCAGGTCGTCGATCTCCGGTTCCTCGACCGCGTCCACGTCGCTGTCACCGAACAAGGCATTCAATTCCACGGTGACAAGGACGCGCGGGGTGGCGGTCAGGTTGCAAGATCAGCTCTGCGACCAGGCGGCGACCGGAAGACTGAGGTAGACGCCCACCTGAGCCAGTCCTGTCGCCTCCTCGACGGCCTCGCACAGGCCGTCGGCCCGGTCCTGGCGGTTCGAGGCGCGGCTTTCGAACCACTTGGACCGCACCTCGACCACCACGTCCATCTCGCTGACGTCGAACTGTCCGCGCGACCGGAAATACAGCTCCACGTCGCCGGGCTGCAGGTCGCCGTCGTAGGGCTCCTCGGGGCACTCCACCGCCACCGAGACGGCGTGCGGGAGCACCTCGGCGAGCTTCCTCAGCACCTTGTGGGGGAGGTTGGGGCGTAGGTGATCTCAACGAGCGGCACGGTTCCAGCAAAGCAGAAGGGCGCGTCCCCGCAGGAACGCGCCCTTCCGGAGCTCACGTCAGCCGCGGATCGTCAGGCCAACCTTCTGGAACTCCTTGAGGTCCGAGTAGCCGGTCTTGGCCATGGCCCTCTTCAGCGCGCCGAACAGGTTCGTCACGCCGCGCGGGTCCGCCGACGGGCCGAACAGCAGCTGGCGCAGGTCCAGCTCCTGGTCCACGGCCTCGGCGACGAGGCTGCGCGGGACCGACGGGTGCGCGGACGAGGCCGTCCAGTACAGGCCCTGGCCCGGTGCCTCGGTCGCGGCGGCGAGGGGTTCGCCGAGCATCACGGCGTCGGCACCGCAGGCGATGGCCTTCGCCACGTCGCCCGAGGTCGTGATGCCGCCGTCGGCGATGACGTGCACGTAGCGGCCGCCGGTCTCGTCGAGGTAGTCGCGGCGGGCGGCTGCGGCGTCGGCGATCGCGGTGGCCATCGGCACGCCGATGCCCAGGACCGAGTCGGTGGTCGTGACGCCCGGCGTGTAGCCGTAGCCGACGATCACGCCCGCCGCGCCGGTGCGCATCAGGTGCATCGCGGTGCGGTAGTCGCCGACACCGCCGGCGATCACCGGGACGTCGAGGTCCGCGATGAACGACTTCAGGTTCAGCGGCTCACCGCCACGCGACACGTGCTCGGCCGAGATGATCGTGCCCTGCACGACCAGGATCTCCACGCCCGCGGCGAGGAGGTCCGGCGTGAGCTCGGCGGCGCGCTGCGGGCTGACGCGGGCCGCGACGGTGACGCCCGACTCGCGGATCTGCTTGATCGCCTCGGCGATCAGGTCCATCCGCAACGGCGCAGCGTGCAGCTCCTGCAGCACCTTCACGGCCGCGGCCGGGTCGTCGCTGTCCTCGGTCGCCTGGACCAGGCGGAACAGCGCCTCGTCCACGTCGCCGTGACGGGCCCAGAGACCCTCGGCGTTGAGCACGCCGAGGCCGCCCAGCTCGCCGACCGCGACCGCCGTGCCCGGCGACACGATCGCGTCGGTCGGGTGGGTGATCAGCGGGATGTCGAAGCGGTAGGCATCGATCTGCCACGTCGTGGAGACGTCCTTCGACGACCTCGTCCGACGGGACGGGATGATCTCGATGTCGTCCAGCTCGTAGGCCCGCCTCGCGGTCCGGCCCATGCCGATCTCGACCAGATCGCGCACCTGTGGTTCCTCTCCAGAGCTCTAGAACAAACCGGACGACTCTAACGGGTGGTGTAGTTCGGGGCCTCGACGGTCATCGTGATGTCGTGCGGGTGCGACTCCTTGAGCCCCGCCGCCGTGATCCGCACGAGCTGCGCGTCCTGCAGTTCGGTGATCGTCCGAGAACCCGTGTAGCCCATCGCCGCCCGCAGGCCGCCGTTGAGCTGGTGCACGACCTGCGACAGCGGGCCGCGGAACGGCGTGCGGCCCTCGATGCCCTCGGGGACGAGCTTGTCCTCGTTGAGCACGTCGTCCTGGAAGTAGCGGTCCTTCGAGTACGACTTGGCGTCGCCGCGGGACTGCATCGCGGCCAGCGAACCCATGCCGCGGTACGTCTTGAACTGCTTGCCGTTGACCAGGATCAGGTCGCCGGGCGCCTCCTGGGTGCCCGCGAGCAGCGAGCCCAGCATCACGGCGGACGCGCCGGCCGCGATGGCCTTGGCGATGTCACCGGAGTACTGGATGCCGCCGTCACCGATGACCGGCACACCGGCCGGGCGGCAGGCCAGCGAGGCCTCGTAGATCGCGGAGATCTGCGGCACACCGACACCGGCGACGACGCGCGTGGTGCAGATCGAGCCGGGGCCGACACCGACCTTCACGCCGTCCGCGCCCGCGTCCACCAGCGCCTGGGCACCGGCACGCGTCGCGATGTTGCCGCCGACGACGTCGACCGAGTCGCCGAGCTCCTTCTTGATGCGGGCGACCATCTCGAGCACGCCGCGCGAGTGGCCGTGCGCCGTGTCGACCATCAGCACGTCCACACCCGCGTCGGCGAGCGTCATCGCGCGCACGAACGAGTCCTCGCCCACACCCACGGCGGCGGCGCAGAGCAGGCGGCCGTCCGGGTCCTTGGTGGCGTTCGGGTACTGCTCGGTCTTCACGAAGTCCTTGACCGTGATCAGGCCCTGGAGCTTGCCGTCACCGTCGACGATGGGCAGCTTCTCGACCTTGTGCCGGCGCAGCAGCCCCAGCGCGGCGTCGGCCGACACGCCGACCTGCGCGGTGACCAGCGGGCCCTTGGTCATGACCTCGCTGACGCGCTTGGTGTGGTCGAGCTCGAACCGCATGTCGCGGTTCGTGATGATGCCCACCAGCTTGTTGCTGGCGTCGGTCACCGGCACACCGGAGATGCGGTAACGGGCGCACAGCGCGTCGACCTCGGCCAGCGTCGCGTCCGGCGAGCAGGTGACCGGGTCGGTGACCATGCCGGCCTCCGACCGCTTCACCGTCTCGGCCTGGCGCGCCTGGTCCTCGACGGACAGGTTGCGGTGCAGCACGCCGATACCGCCCTGACGCGCCATCGAGATCGCCATCCGGCCCTCGGTGACCGTGTCCATGGCGGCGCTGGCCAGCGGAATCTTGAGGGAGATGTTGCGCGAGATCCTGGTGCTCGTGTCGACGGCGCTCGGGACGACGTCCGACTCGGCAGGCAGCAGGAGCACGTCGTCGAAGGTCAGCCCCAGCATGGCGAACTTGCTCGGGACTCCATCAGCGTTGAGCTCGCTGGTCATAGCGGGTGACATGCCTTCCGTCGTGCGGTCTGCGCTCCGCCTGACTTTCGGCGTCCTACGGGTCCAGTTTCCGCAGGCGGAGGCGGTGCTGCCCATGGTATCTGGACGGCCGTGGGGGTACGGCGGGTACCGTGCGGGGTCGTGCCGCAAGACGCGTTGCCACCAGACCCCTTCGCGGGTGACCCCGAGGACCCCGCGCGAGCCCTCGGCGAGCCCGACCACGACCATCCGCCGATGGACGACGACGAACGAGCAGAGCTGGTCAGCGACCTGAGCGACCTCGCCGTCTACCAGGCCCTGCTCGAACACCGCGGGGTGCGCGGCATCGTCGTGGACTGCGGCGAGTGCCAGGAGCCGCACTACCACGACTGGGCCCTGTTACGAGCCTCACTCGAACAGCTGCTCGCCGACGGCAGGATGCGACCGCACGAGCCCGCGTTCGACCCGGATCCCGGCTCCTACGTCAGCTGGGAGTACTGCCGGGGGTACGCGGACGGCGTGACGGCCACCGAGTCGGCCCGCTGACGCGGCTGAGCAGGGCGGGAGTGCGCACGGTGAATCTCCCCACGACCGGCGTGAGCAGGCCAGACCGCACCACACGGGCGAGCAAGCCGGCCCGCGGCCACGAGTGCTCACGCTCGCGGTGACCCTGCCCACCACCTGGGTGAACAGGCCGGCGCGGCGCGACGGCCAGGAGAGCTCACGGCGGCCGTGACCCCCGGCCGAGCGGACCGGGTTCGCGGTGCTGCCGCCGACGGGCCGGTTCTGCGACCAGGAGTGCTCGCGGTGGCCCCGGCCGGTCACATTCCACCCGACGTGTGAACACCCGGACGTGTGAACGGCCCCTGACCTCGAAAGATCAGGGGCCGTTCACAGTGCGTCTCAGTTGGTGCCGGTCTCTCCCACGGTCTGACCCGTACCGGTCGACCCCGGGGTCTGCGATCCGGGCTCCGGGTTGGGCGGCGGCGGTGGCGGCTGCTCACCGTTCGACGTCGGCGGCGGAGGGGTCTCCGAGGACGTCGAGGGGGACGGCTGCGTCGTGGTCGGCTCGGTCGTCGTGGTCGAGGTCGGCGTCGACGGCTGCGTCGTGGGCTTCGGCGGCTTCGGAGTCTTCGTCGTCGAGGGCGGCGAGGTCGTCGAGGTGTTGGTGTCGAGCTCCTTCTCGAGCTCCTTGTGCTTCTCCTCGAGCTGCGCCTTGCCGTCGGCCGTCGAGACGGAGTCCAGGTGGGCCCCGACCTTGTCGAGCTTCTCGCGAGCCTCGTTGACCTTGCCCTCACGCAGGGCGAGGCGGGCCGAGTCGAGGTCGCTGCGCACGATGGCCGCGGCTTCGATCGACTTCGCGTGCTCGGAGTAGAGAACTCGGGTGAGACCCCAGAGCGTGTCGCCGGGCTGGGCGTCGCGGGCCACCAGGCTCACGCCGGTGAAGGCGATGGCCAGGACCGCGGCGGCGCTCGCCAGCGGAATCAGGTAGCGGTGCCTGCTCACCGGCTGCGGGCGGGCAGCCTGGATCGTGGCGATGGCGGTCTCGGTGTCGACGAGCTCGCCGAACGGCGCCGTCTCCACCTCGTTGCGCCACGCCAGCAGCAACGCGTTCAGTTCGTCGTCGACCAAGGAGCCGGCCGCACCCGGTGTCGCGGACCCCAGCGCGTCCAGCAGCCTGTCATCGGCCTGTACAGCCGAAAGATCGTCTGCGACGGGTTCGTGCGGGGTTCTACCGTCCTGTCCGCGCACTTCCTCGTCGTCCTTTCCGTGCTCGTCGGCCACTCAGACCACCTCCTCCGCTGCCAGCGACTTGCGGAGCCGAGCAAGCGCGCGGTGCTGCGCCACCCGGACCGCACCCGGCGTCGAACCGACCGCCTCGGCAGTTTCCTCGGCGGAAAGCCCGACCACCACCCTCAACAGCAGGATCTCCCGCTGCTTCTCCGGCAGGACGCGCAGCAGGACTGCCATCCGGTCGGAGAGTTCGCCCTGCATCGCCCGCTGTTCCGGACCAGCTTCGGTCTCCGGCGCGTCGGGAACTTCGGGAACGGGCTCGGAGCGGTTCCTGGCGGCAGACCGATGTGCATCGGCAACCTTGTGCGCCGCGATCCCGTACACGAACGCGAGGAAGGGCCGACCCTGATCGCGGTAGCTGGGCAATGCCGTGAGCACCGCGAGACACACCTCCTGGGCCACATCGTCCGCCGAAGCGAAGCTTCGCTCCTGCCTTCCAACTCTGGCGCGGCAGTACCGCACCACAAGAGGACGAATGGAGGCCAGCAGGCGTTCGATCGCCTGGCGGTCGCCGTCGACGGCCGCGCCCACTTCGGCGTCCAGTCCGTCCCCCAAGTTGGTCATCGCAGACAACAGCCCTGGTGTTACTTGTTGGCGTACCGACATGAAACAGCACGAGTCACTCACAGCGACCCGATGCATCTGCCTCACCGTACCGGTCTCGGCGCCCTCTGTTCATCAGTGGGGTATGGACACCCCGCGTGACCAGCAGACACGCCCTGACGACATCAGCCCGGCGACATTGTCACCGGGCTGGGCTAAATGCGCGACCCGAAGATTCCACCTCAGGCGCAGGTGAGACGCCTCACGCCACCGGCCCCGCTTCCCCACATGCGGCATATGAGGACGCGGGGCCGGTGCGGCGAGTGCGACTACTGGACGAGGCCTCGCCGGAAGCCGTGCGCGACCGCCTGAGCGCGGTCACGGACACCGAGCTTGCGGAAGAGACGACGGGCGTGCGTCTTCACCGTGTCCTCCGACAGGTAGAGCTCGCGGCCGATCTGACCGTTGCTCTTGCCCTGGCTCATGCCGCGCAGCACCTGGAGCTCGCGCTCCGTCAGCTGCACGCCGGGGTCCGACGGCTGACGCGGCGCGGGCACGGAGGTGCTGGCGAGCGTGTGCGCGAGGGCTGCCACAAGCTCGGGACGCGACGCGTCCCACCTCAGGTAACCGCGGGCACCACCGGCGATGGCGGCGGCGATGCTGCCGGCGTCGTCAGGTGCTCCGAAGACGATGACGTTTGCCTGCGGATTCGCGGAGACGAGCCGACGGGTTGCTTCCACCCCGGTCGGGACGGCGCGCTGGGTTCCCACCAGGACGACGTCGACCGGCTGCCTTGAAAAGCGAGCCAACAACTCGTCACCGTGCGCTACGCAGTCGATGCGGCTAACCCCGGGGACAGCCGACATCACGCGGGTGAGACCCTCCCGCACACTGCGCCGGTCGTCGCAAATAAGGACCGTGGTCACGGGGACTCCTTTCCTGCAGCCGAGTGACGTTCCATCTCCCCTATCGGACGCTCGACGCCCAACCTTGACACGATCCGGTGCTTAATCCGTCAAGAAGTTCTTCTGAGGGTCTGCGTTCGGGGGTTCCCCGGAACGGAGCAGCCCACTCGGCACCCACGGGGAATCAAGAGCGACCTGACGGCTGACGGGATCAGCTCTCCGTAACACGCAGCTCAGAGCCTCCGTCGCCCGGTCGATGGCGACTGCGCCCACCGTGGGGGCATGGCCCACCAGGACAAGAGCGCTCGGCCAGATCAACGGATGAAGCCTCTTCGTGACGCTGTGATTTAGCTCACACTCGACTAGTTCAACGCCTCTTGTCAGGCCGTCGGGTGTCCCCCACACGACCAACGAGGTGCCCAGGACCAGTGCCGACTTGAGCTGGTGACGCAGTGCCTTCCTGCTGGTCGCCACGTCGTACGCCTCCTCGGCGGGGGCGACCGCGGCGTGGGCCCGACCGGACACGAGCTCAACCTCTGCGGATACCCACCCCCTCCGGACCTCAGCCCTCCACGAACCGCCCGTCTCAACACGGGCGAGCAGCCGCCGGGCCTCCTCCGGCCGTCCCGCCCCCAGCGAGTCGGCCGCGAGACCGAGCAGGGCGTCCACACGGGCACCGTCCGCGTCGATCCCGTCGGGGTCGCCGCCGCCGGTTCCCCCGGCGCGGGTGAGGGCGGCACCGTCGAGAGCGCGGGCGAGGTGATGCGCTCCGAGCTGGCGGTGGTGAGAGGCGCGCGTGGACAACGCCAGCGACGCGATCACCGGGTCCGGGTCGTGCCGGAGCGCGTCGAGGACGGTGGCCGCGGCGGCGTAGTGGCCCTGGCCGCCCAGGACGACCGCGGCGAGCCAGCGCACCCGCGAGCTGGACGACGACAACGCCGGCCAGACGTCGAGATCGGGTGAGTCACCGAAGGCGGCCCGGCGCAGCTCCTCTTCCACCGGGGAAGTCTGTCAGGTGACCGCGGCCTCCACGGCCGCCGCGGCATCGGCGAGGTCGTCCACGCGCTCGGCCGGCGCCGTCACCACACCCCGCTGCCAGCCCGGCCCGCCCACGAACAACCGCACCTGCTGCCGGGTGCGCGGCAGTGCCGCAATCACTCCTGGATCGGCGTACCGGGGCAGCTGCGCCCACAGCACCACCGCGGAAGGAGCGGTGCGGCGCACGGCGGCCGCCAGCGCGTCCACCGGCAACGCCGCCCCGAGCTGCCGGACGACCACGCCGCGCTGCGCGAGCTCGGCGGCCAGCGGATAGAGGGGAAGGTTGTGCCTCTCCTCCGGCATGCACGCCAGCAACACGGGCCGATGGTTGCGCCCGAGAGTGACGAGCGGTGTCGCGCGCACGAACGACGCGAGCACGCACTCGTTGAGGAGGTGCTCCACCTCGACCCCGGCGCCGGAGAGCTGCCACCGCGCGGCGACTGCGGTGAGCACCGGGCGCACGACCTCGTTCCAGGTCGCGATCACCCCCTCGGACGCCAGCGCGTCGGCGAGCATGCCCTGCACGGCGATGGAGTCCATCGCGAGCGCCGCGCGCCCGAGTCCGCGCGCCAAACGAGACGCTCCGGGCATTTTCAGTCCGCGGCCACCACCCGATGGTGCGACGGGAACCTCGCCGTGCGTCATCGACGATTTCGAGTCGAGCGCGAAACGGGCCGCCTCGGCCGATGAGGCGCCACGAAGAAGAGCGCGTTGCATCAATTCCAAACGAGCCACGTCCCGCGGCCCGTATTTCCGGTGCCGCCCGGTCGTGTGACCGCTTGGGCCGAGCCCGTAGCGACGGTCCCAGGTGCGAAGGGTGGCGGGAGCCACGCCGAGTCGCCTGGCCACCGCGGCCACTGAGAGAAGGGGCTCACTCGTGTGACCACCGGCAGACCTGTGCTCCGGCTGTGTCATCACGAGAGCCATGTTCCGTTCACCTCATCCGGGCGGCAACTCCGGGCGGTGAGTGATCGAACACGCGTGCCGTCACCCATCAGTTGATTTGGGTCTTCAGCCTCTTGAACAAGTTTTGACGCGGTTCTACGGTGGATCATCGTTAAGCCGAATGGAGCAGTCGTCACGGAGGCGGTCTCGATGGCGGACACCCGAAGGCTCCCCGGTCCCAACGCAGATCTCTGGGACTGGCAGATGCGCGGTTCGTGCCGGGGCATGGACAGCGCGTTCTTCTTCCACCCCGACGGTGAACGGGGTCCGGCGAGAGCACGACGGGAAGCCCGGGCCAAGGCCGTCTGCCTCGCCTGCCCGGTGCTGGAGCTGTGCCGCAAACACGCACTGGCGGTGCAGGAACCCTACGGAATTTGGGGCGGGCTCTCGGAATCGGAGCGCGACCACATCATCAAGGCCCGCAAGCGCCAATTGGCGATCGTTTAACCACAAAAAGCCGGGGCGAACACCGTCGAGGTGCCCGACCCGGCTTTCGTTTGAGCGGAAACCGCGAGTTC
Organism: Lentzea aerocolonigenes; assembly: GCF_000974445.1. Lineage (GTDB taxonomy): Bacteria > Actinomycetota > Actinomycetes > Mycobacteriales > Pseudonocardiaceae > Lentzea > Lentzea aerocolonigenes. The sequence continues at coordinate 63,177 of NZ_BBOJ01000032.1, read as the reverse complement.
GCGTCAGTCGTCCGGTCACCCGCTCACGTCGAAATCGGCGAAGCCCATTTCGGCGTGAGCGAGTCGGCCAGACGGCTGACTTCAAGGCGAACTCGCCGCCGTCTGCGAAGCAGCGGCCAAGAACTCAGTGGCCGTGCCCGTGGCCGTGGCCGTGGCCCGCGGCCGGAGCCTCTTCCGCCTTCTTCTCGACGACGGCGCTCTCGGTCGTGAGCACCATGCGCGCGATCGAGGCGGCGTTCGCCACCGCGGAGCGGGTGACCTTGACCGGGTCGATGATGCCCTGCTCCAGCAGGTCGCCGTACTCGAGCTTGGCGGCGTTGATGCCGAAGCCCCAGTCGCCCTCGCGGACCTTGTTCACCACGACGGCGCCCTCGAGGCCCGAGTTCGCGGCGATCCAGAACAGCGGCGCGGACAGGGCCTTCGCGACGAGCGCGACACCCGTGGCCTCGTCACCGGTCAGGTCCAGGCCGCCGTCCAGCACCTTGGCGGCGTGGACCAGCGCGGAACCACCACCGGGCACGATGCCCTCCTCGACCGCGGCCTTGGTAGCGGCGACCGCGTCCTCGATGCGGTGCTTGCGCTCCTTGAGCTCGGTCTCGGTGGCGGCGCCGACCTTGATCACGGCGATGCCGCCGGAGAGCTTCGCGAGGCGCTCCTGGAGCTTCTCGCGGTCCCAGTCGGAGTCCGTGGCCTCGATCTCGCGGCGCAGCTGCTCCGCGCGGCCGGCGATGTCGGCCTTGGTGCCGCCGCCGTCCACGATCGTGGTGTCGTCCTTGGTCACGACGACGCGGCGGGCGGAGCCCAGCTGGTCGAGCGTGGTCTCGGACAGCTTCAGGCCGATCTCCGAGGAGATCACCTCGCCGCCGGTGACGACCGCGAGGTCGTCCAGGAACGCCTTGCGGCGGTCGCCGAAGAACGGTGCCTTCACGGCGACGACCTTGAGTGTCTTGCGCACCGCGTTGACCACCAGCGTGGACAGGGCCTCGCCCTCGACGTCCTCGGCGATGATCAGCAGCGGCTTGCCGGACTCCGCGACCTTCTCGAGGATCGGGAGGACGTCGGCCAGGGCCGAGATCTTCTCGCGGTGCAGCAGGATGCGGACGTCTTCGTAGACGGCCTCCTGCGCCTCGAGGTCGGTCGAGAAGTGCGTCGACACGTAACCCTTGTCGAACTGCACACCCTCGGTGATCACGAGCTCGGTCGCCAGCGTGGACGACTCCTCGACGGTGATGACACCGTCCTCGCCGACGCGCTCGATGGCCTCACCGAGCAGCTGGCCGATCGACTCGTCCCGTGAGGAGACGGTGCCGACCTGGGCGATGTTGTCGCGGCCCTTGACCGGGGTGGCCTTGCCCTTGAGCGCGTCCACGACGGCGTCGGAGGCGGCCTGGATGCCACGGCCGAGCGCGGTCGGGTTCGCACCCGCGGCGATGTTGCGCAGGCCTTCCTTGACCAGCGCCTGCGCCAGCACGGTGGCGGTGGTGGTGCCGTCACCCGCGACGTCGTTGGTCTTGGTGGCGACCGACTTGGCGAGCTGCGCGCCGAGGTTCTCGAACGCGTCGTCCAGCTCGATCTCACGGGCGATCGTGACACCGTCGTTGGTGACCGTGGGGCCACCGAACTTCTTGTCGAGCACGACGTGGCGCCCGCGCGGGCCAAGGGTGACCTTGACCGTGTCCGCGAGCTTGTTGACGCCGCGCTCGAGCGCCCGACGAGCGTCCTCGTCGAAGCTGATCTGCTTGGGCATTACCTGAAGCCTCTCTGGGTAGCGAAACGCCCCGGATGCCCCGGATGGGGCGCCGGGGCGTCAGGCATGACAGCCGAGCGTCGTAGTGCCATAGCCCGGCACGTTGGCGGTCAATTCACGCTCAGCGGAGCGGCTCGCGGCACCGCCCCCGCGCCCCCATACGTCCAGTATGAGGACGCGGGGGCGGCACCACGATCCACTCGTCTGACCGCGAATTGCCACGGCAACGTGCCGGTCTACGGCACTAGTTGACGACGGCCAGCACGTCGCGGGCGGAGAGGATGAGGTACTCCTCGCCGTTGTACTTGACCTCGGTGCCGCCGTACTTCGAGTAGATGACGACGTCGCCGACGGCAACGTCGACCGGAATGCGGTTGCCCTTGTCGTCGATGCGGCCGGGGCCGACCGCGAGGACCTTGCCCTCCTGGGGCTTCTCCTTCGCGGTGTCCGGGATCACGAGGCCGGAGGCGGTGGTCGTCTCGGCCTCGGAGGCCTGAACGACGATCTTGTCCTCGAGCGGCTTGATGTTCACGCTCACCGGGATGACCTCCACGGGTCGTTGGCAGGTTTCGTTGTTACGGCTCCTGCCACCCCGCCGTCGCGGGGGTCGGGGCGGTGCTGGTGCCGTGCAATTGGCACTCTACCCACGAGAGTGCCAACCCTTCAACGAGGGCCCCGAACCGGTCACCCGTCGGGAGCCGTATTCAGGGCATGCCCACCTTGACGCGCCGGACTCTGCTGCTCGCAGGCGTGGCGGGAGTCACAGCGTTCTCGGCCACCGCGTCCGCCAGACCCGCCGACCCTTTCACACTCGGTGTGGCCTCGGGCGACCCGACACCCGACGGGGTGGTGCTGTGGACCCGGCTGGCCGTGGAACCGTTCGCGGAGGACGGCCTGGGAGGCATGCCGGCACGGCCGATCGAGGTGGGGTGGCAGGTCGCGGACGACGAGCGGTTCACCCGGATCGTCCAGCAGGGCTCGACCGTCGCCCGACCGGAGGAGGCGCACAGCCTGCACCTGGAGCTCTCCGGGCTGGAACCGGGCCGCGAGTACTTCTACCGCTTCAAGGCGCTCAACCACCTCTCACGGACGGGCCGCACGCGCACGGCTCCTCCTCCGAACACGTTGCAGGCACCGCTGACGATGGCCTTCGCGTCGTGCGCGCAGTACGAGCACGGGTACTTCACGGCGTACCGCAGGCTGGCGGAGGACGAACCGGACCTGGTGCTGCACCTCGGCGACTACACGTACGAGTACGAGGCCGGCATCCACAAGTCGCCCAGCGGCATCGCCCGCCACGTCGACGGCCCGACGACCGTGACGCTCGCGGACTACCGGCGGCGGTACGCCCAGTACAAGGCCGATCCCGACCTGCAGGAGGCGCACGCCGTCGCACCCTGGTCGGTGGTCTGGGACGACCACGAGATCGCCAACAACTGGGCCGGCCTGCAGCCGGACACCCCGCAGGCGAACTTCGCCCACCGCAGGGCCGCGGCGTTCCAGGCGTACTACGAGAACATGCCGATCCGCAGGTCACCGAGGCTGTACCGGCGGATCCGGTGGGGGTCGCTCGCCACGTTCCACATGCTCGACACCCGCCAGTACCGGACCGACCAGGCCTGCGGGGACGGGCTCCAGCTGTGCCCGGAACGGCTCGCTCCCGAACGCACGATGCTCGGCGACGACCAGGAAGGCTGGCTGTTCAACGGGTTCCGCGGCTCGCAGGCGCGCTGGGACGTGCTCGGCCAGCAGGTGTTCTTCTCACAGTACGACTACATCCCCGGTGACGTGGACAAGTTCCTGCTGGACGCGTGGGACGGCTACGCCGCCGACCGGGACCGGGTGGTGGCGCGCTTCGCCGACGTGCGGAACCCGGTCGTGCTGACCGGTGACGTGCACGCGGCGTGGGGTGCCGAGGTCAAGGAGCGCTGGGACGACCCGTCGTCGAAGACGCTCGCGACCGAACTGGTGACCACGTCGATCACCGCCGGTGGCGACGGGTCGGAGGAGTACGAGGACACGGCCGCGTGGCTGCGCGAGAACCCGCACGTGAAGTACTTCAACAACCGGCGCGGGTACACGCTGACCAGGTTCACGCCCGATGAGCTGCGCACGGAGTTCCGGGGGCTCGACTACGTGACGCGGCCGGGATCGCCTGTCCGCACCAAGGCCTCGTTCGCCGTGGAGGACCGCGTCCCCGGCCTCAACCGCGTTTAGCGACCGCACGCGGGGCCCTTTCGTGCACCAGGAGAGTACGAAAGCTCCCCGCGTGCACTTCCCCAATTCCGCATTACGGAAGCAACGCAGCAACCGCGCAGCGCCTCCGTAGTGCACGCGGGGAGCTTTCGTTCGCACTGAGCGCACGAAGGGGCCCCGCGTGCCGTCCGGATCAGCGGGTCAGAGGATTTGGACGGTGTTGACCGGGAGGCCTGGGGTGGTGGACAGGTCCATCGGGGACGGCTTGGCGCCCGCCGCTACCAGGTGGGCGCCGAGCGCCGCGATCATCGCGCCGTTGTCCGTGCACAGCCGTGGCCGCGGCACGCGCAGCTCGATGCCCGCCTCGGCACACCGCTCGGCCGCGAGACCGCTCAGGCGCGAGTTCGCCGCGACACCGCCGGAGATCACCAGCGTGTCGACGTTCAGGTCCTTCGCGGCGCGGATCGCCTTGGCGGTCAGCACGTCCGCGACGGCCTCCTGGAACGACGCGGCGACGTCGGCGAGCGGAATCTCCTCGCCGGCGCGTTCGGCGCGCTCCACCCAGCGGGCCACCGAGGTCTTCAGGCCGGAGAACGAGAAGTCGTACTTCGCGTCGCGCGGACCCGTCAGGCCGCGCGGGAACGCGATCGCGCACCCGTTGCCCTGCTTGGCGAGCTTGTCGATGGGTGGGCCGCCCGGGTACGGCAGGTCGAGCAACCGCGCGACCTTGTCGTAGGCCTCACCGGCCGCGTCGTCCACGGTGGACCCGATCTCGGTGATCGAGTTCGCCAGGCCGCCCTCGACGAGCAGCAGCTGCGAGTGGCCGCCGGAGACCAGCAGCGCGAGGCAGCGCTGCGGCAACGGGCCGTGCTGCAACGTGTCCGCGGCGACATGACCGGCGAGGTGGTTCACGCCGTAGAGCGGCTTGTTCAACGCGGCCGCGTACGCCTTCGCGGCGGCCACGCCGACCAGCAGCGCGCCGGCGAGACCCGGTCCGGCCGTGACGGCGATGGAGTGGATCTGGGAGAGCTCGACGCCGGACGCGTCCAGTGCGCGGCGCATGGTCGGGACCATGGCCTCGAGGTGGGCGCGCGAGGCGACCTCGGGCACGACGCCGCCGAAGCGGGCGTGCTCCTCGACGCTGGAGGCGACCTCGTCGGCGAGCAGTTCGAGCGAGCCGTCCGGACCGAGGCGGACGATGCCGACGCCCGTCTCGTCGCACGAGCTCTCGATGCCGAGGATCAAACGATCAGACACTTTGAGCAGGCCTTCCCATCGTGTACGCGTCGGCACCCGACGGCTGGTAGTAGCGGCGGCGCAGGCCGAGGTGTTCGAAGCCGTGCGCCAGGTACATCGCGATCGCGGGCTCGTTGTCCGTGCGGACTTCCAGGTACACCGGCACGCCGATCTCGTCGACGCGGGCCAGCAGGTTCCGCAGCAGCATCTTGCCGACGCCCCTGCCCTGCCAGTGCCGGATCACGGCGATCGTGTGGATGCTCGCCTCGTGCGGGCTCGCGGCGAGACCGGCGTAACCGATCAGCTCGTCGTCCGCGTACGCGCCCATGTAGTAGTTGCCGTTGCTGAGCTCGCTGTGGAACGCGTTCTCGCTCCACGGGTCGTCGCCGGGGAACAACGCCAGCTCGATCTCGTGGCACTTGGGCACGTCGGCGTGCTGCAGAGGCGCGAGCGTGACGGTGCCGGTGGTCATGCCCTGGTCACCCGCTTGCGCCCGGTGGGCTCCACGGCGTCGGGGCGGCGCAGGTAGAGCGGGGTGAGCGCGGCCGGGCGGGCCTTGGCGAGCACCTCGGCGGCCGCGGCGGCGACCAGGCCCTCCGGGCTCGGGTGCTTCGATTGGAGGAGCTCCAAGCCGAGGACGTCCTGGTAGATCTCGGCGCCCTCACCCGTGGCCTGTTGCACGCCCAGGGCCGGCAGCTTCTCCGCGAGGTCCTGCGGGCGTTCGACGTGCGGACCGTCCGTGCGGCGACCGGCGGCGTCGTAGGCGGCCCAGTAGACCTCCTTGCGCCGGGCGTCGGTCGCGACGAGCAGCGGGTGGCCGCTGGCGGCGTCCTTGGCGATCGCGTCCGTGGTGGCGACCGGGTAGACCGGGCGGTTGAGCGCCTGACCGAGCGCGGCGGCCGTGGCGAGACCGACCCGCAGACCCGTGAACGGCCCCGGACCGGCGCCGACGACGATCGCGTCGAGGTCGGCGAAGGTCTTGCCGGCCTCTTCGAGCGAGTCGCTGATGTGCGGGGTGAGCAGCTCGCCGTGCGCCTTGGCGTTGAGCGTCACCCGCTTCGCGAGCAGGCGCGGCGGGGAGTCTGGCGCGAGTTCGACCACACCGGCGGTGACTGCGGGGGTGGCCGTGTCGACGGCGAGCACTAGCACGATTGTCCAGAGTAGTACGAGGTCGTGTCGGTCCTCCGGTCGCCTCTTGCCGTCAACCGCCGAAGGCGATTCGGAGGCAAGCGGTGGCCGGAGGACCGACTCCCAGACGACCTCGTCCGCCATCTGCGAAGCAGGGGCAGTTGAACACCGTGTCCAGAACCACACTTCCCACGCGTCCTCGAGGGGCTCGTAAGACGCTGTGTCCATGTTCGCTGAACCGAGTGACCGCGAGGCCCTGCGCTTCGGTGAGAAGTCCCTGACCCACGCCGAGCTGCACCGCGCCGCGGGCACTCTGGCCGAACGGTTGCGCGGCCACACCCGCGTCGCCGTCTGGGCGACCTCGACGCTCGAAACGTGCGTCTCCGTCGTGGCGGGCCTGCTGGCGGGCGTGGCGATCGTGCCGCTCAACCCCAAGATCGGCGAGCGCGAGCTGGAGCACATCCTCGGCGACAGCCAGCCCGACCTGGTGCTGAAGGACGAACCGGTCGTGTTCGGTGAGCCCGGCGAGTTCCCGGAACCCGGTCCCGAGACGCCGGCGCTGGTCATCTACACCTCCGGCACGACCGGACCGCCCAAAGGCGTGGTTCTGCCGCGGAGGTCACTCACCTCGAACATCGACGCGCTGGCCAAGGCGTGGCAGTGGACCGGCGACGACGTGCTGGTGCACGGACTGCCGCTGTTCCACGTGCACGGACTGGGCATCGGTGTCCTCGGCCCGCTGCGGCTCGGCGGTTCGGTGCGGCACGTGAAGTTCTCGCCCGAAGCGGTCGGTCACGAGCTCGCGACCGGCGCCACGATGATGTTCGGCGTCCCGACGATGTACCACCGGATCGCCGAGGCCGTGGAGAACGACGGCGCTCTCGCGGACCAGTTCCGGACCGCGCGGCTGCTGGTCTCCGGAAGTGCGGCGCTGCCGGCGAGCGACCACGAGCGGATCGCCAGGGCCACCGGACAGGGCATCGTCGAGCGGTACGGGATGAGCGAGACGCTGATGAACGTCAGCGTGCGGTTCGACGGCGATCGCAGGCCCGGCGCGGTCGGGCTGCCGGTGGACGGCGTCGACGTGCGAGTCGTCGACGAGCAGGGCGACGACATCGGAGTCGGCACCATCGGTGAGATCGAGGTGCGCGGGCCGAACCTGTTCCTGGAGTACCTGAACCGGCCGGACGCGACGGCGGAAGCGTTCCGCGACGGGTGGTTCTCCACCGGCGACATGGCCGTGCGCGATCCCGACGGCTACCTCCGCATCGTCGGGAGGCGTGCCACCGACCTCATCAAGAGCGGTGGCTACAAGATCGGCGCGGGCGAGATCGAGAACGCCCTGCTGGAGCACCCGTCGGTGGCGGAGGTGGCGGTGACCGGCGAACCGGACGACGACCTCGGCGAACGGATCGTGGCCTGGGTGGTTCCAGCGGGCGAAGCGCCGGAACCAGCCGTGCTGAGCGACCACGTGGCGCGACTGTTGTCACCGCACAAGAGGCCACGGGTGGTGCGTTATCTGGAAGCCTTGCCACGCAACGAGATGGGCAAGGTCCTCAAGCGAGAACTGTCCTGAGAGGACTGTCGTGGGGGATGGCCGATGGGCTCGTCCGGCCATCCTCCACGACGTCCGTCGATCAGCCAGCCGAGTTGCCGTTGCAGGCGACGTACGACGGCGCGTGGTCGACCGTGAAGATCTCCAGCGGGCCGTTCCACTGCCACGGCAGCAGGCAGGCGTTGTTGGCGATGCTGATGTCCGAGCCACCACCGGCGTGGTTGTCGTTGCACGCGGCGTAGCCGGGCGCGTGGCCCTCGTGCAGCAGCGAGAACGGGCCGTTCCACTGCCACGGAGCGGCGCACACGTTGTCAGCGATGCTGATGCCGTGGCCGGAACGGTCGTGCCCCTCGCCGGCGGAGGCGGGGGCCGCGGCGACCAGCATGGCGCCACCGATGACAGCAGTCGCGATAAGCGTCTTCTTGATCATGCGAGGGTCATCGGCCGGTCACGCTCTGTCCTTAATGGACATCACCCTATCCGCTGGAGATAGTCACACGGGGAGGGCACGAGCGGTCCAGTCGCCGTGCGGGATCAGCTGAGCTGTGCGAACGTCGTCGATTCCGCGCTCGAGGCGAATGAGCAGATGATCTTCGTTCAGGCGTTCCGCGACACCCTCGCCCCACTCGACGGCCACCACGGCGTCGACGAGGTCCGTGTCCAGATCAAGATCGTCCAACTCGTCCAGGTGACCCCCGAGCCGGTACGCGTCGACGTGCACCAGCCGCACGCCCCTGCCGCCCTCGGCGGGCTCGTGGACGCGCGCGACGACGAACGTCGGCGACGACACCCTGCCCTGCACACCGAGGCCGCGCGCCAGTCCGCGCACCAGTGCCGTCTTGCCTGCGCCCAACGGACCCGCGAGCAGCAGCAGGTCGCCTGCCCGCACGACTTCACCCAGTTTGCGACCGAACTCCTCGGTGTCCTCCACCAGGGGCAGTTCGACGGTCTTCACGCTCGCCGCCACCACTTCTTCCGACTCTCTCCGCGATCGGCCGCGCAGCGTTCGACGAGCGCGACCAGGTGGTCGTTGACGAGGTCAGCCTGCTCCATCATCACCATGTGCCCGGCACCGGGGGCCCGGACGAGGGTGGCGTGGGGCATCTCCTCGGCCATCCGCTCGGCGTGCGAGAACGGCGTGAGCTTGTCCGCGTCGCCGCTCAGGATCAGCACCTCGCAGTGCCTGAGGCCCGCCAGCGCCTTGTAGCGGTCGTGCGTGCCGAGCGTCTCCAGGAACTCGGTGAGCACCTTCACCGTGGTCCCGTTGATCATCTTCTCCATCAGGTCCACAAGGGACGGTGCCACCTTGCGGTCGCCGAACGCCAGCGCGCGGATACCGCTCCAGGTCAGGCTTTTCGCGCTCTTGCGCACCCACTCGACGAGACCGGGCTGCACCCCCGCGAGCCGTCCGACGCCGAGCGTCACGGGGTTGTACCGCGACAGCACGGACTTCGGCAGCCCCGCGCCACCCACGGCACCGGCGGCCGTGCCGACGAGCGCGACGCCGCGCACCCGTTCCGCGAAGAGCTCCGGCCGCTGCTCGGCCAGCGCCATGATCGTCATGCCGCCCATGGAGTGGCCGACGAGCACCAGCGGCCCGTCCGGCACGACCGAGCGGATCACCGCGTCGAGGTCGTGCGCGAGCTGCTCGATCGTGCTGGCCTCGACGGAGGACCGGCCGGACCGGCCGTGGCTGCGCTGGTCGTAGAGCACCTGGTGGACGCGCGGGTCGAGCAGCTCGGCGAGGTCGCGGCGCTGGAAGTGCCAGCAGCGGCGGTCGAGCGCGAACCCGTGCACCAGCACCACGGTGATGTCGGCCTCGCCACCGTCAGCGGGATCGACCTCCTCGACGGAGATCGGCACGCCGTCGTCCGCGGCCACCGTCGACTCGCGATCGGGCCTGAGCTGTCCCAACGGCTCTTCGGCGAGGCTGTCGGACGCGGTCTTGCGCTCGTGCGACACCTTCGCCGTCTGCGCCACGGCCGCACCGGCGACGGCGGCACCCAGCGCACCACCGACCCACCCGACGACCTTCCACACCGGCTTCACGTGTAGATCCTCCGCACCCGCGGCCGGTACATCCCGCAGACGATCTCGTAGTCGATCGTCCCGGTCAGCTCCGCCCACTCCGTCGCCGTCGGCTCCCCGCGGCTCCCGTCGCCGAAAAGCAGGACCTCCGCCCCCTCGGCGATCTCGTCGTCCCCGCAGTCCACGACGATCTGGTCCATGCAGACACGCCCCACCACCGGGCGGCGCTTGTCGTTGAGGAGCACCTCCATCCGGCCGGAGAGTGCCCTCGGAACGCCGTCCGCATACCCGGCCGGCACCAGTGCCAGCGTCGTGTCCTTCTGCGCGGTCCATGTCATCCCGTAGGAGACCGACTCGCCTGCGGGGATACGTTTGGTGAGCGCCACGTGCGAGCGGTAGCTCATGACTGGCCTGAGGTCGTGGTCCGTCGGCACCGGGTTCAGCCCGTACATCGCGATGCCGGGCCGCACGATGTCGAAGTGCAGGTCCGGCCGCGTGAGCAGGGCGGCGGAGTTCGCGATGTGCCTCTTCGGGTCGAGGCCGTGGGACTTCGCCACCTCGTAGGCGTCGTCGAACCGCTTGGCCTGCAGGTCCACCGACGGGTGCCCGATCTCGTCCGCGCACGCGAGGTGCGACCAGACGGCGACGATCTCGTGCTTCTTGGCCTGCTCCACCAGCTCGGGCCAGTCCTGCGGCTGACACCCGTTGCGGCTGAGGCCGGTGTCGATCTTCAGGTGGATCCGCGGCCGGGCGTCGGCCTCCTCCGCGGCCTGCTCGACGCGACGCAGGTCGGTGAGAGACGACACGGACAGGTCCACGTCGGCCGCGATGCCGGCGGCGAGGTCCTCGTCCGGGGCGTCGAGCCAGGCGAGGATGGGCGCCTGGATGCCCGCGGCCCTGAGGGCGAGGGCTTCCTGCGTCGAACAGGAACCGAGCCAGCTCGCACCGGCCTCCAGCGCCGCACGGGCGACCTCGACCGCGCCGTGGCCGTAACCGTCCGCCTTCACGACGGCCATCGTCTCCGCGCGGGGAGCGAGGCCGGCGAGCAGCGCGACGTTGTGCCGCAGCGCACCGAGGTCGACTACTACTTCTGAACGGGCCATAACCTGTTCATCGTGCCATGAGACCGCAGCTCACAAGTGTGAGCGAGCGCTCACGCAGGGGTCCCCTCCAGGGGGTCCCCTGATTTCATTCTCCCAGGCGGCACCGACAAGATCGGGATCGGCGATCCTGCCGGTCTGAACGACCGTGTTGCCGCTGCCCAGCCCAGTGCAGGACCAGTCGTCGGCCGGATCCCAAGTCCCGGTGCCGGTGATGTGGAACTGGACTCCTCGCGGTACACGGACTGCCCTGCCGGAGCCGCACCGGAGCACGGGTGCCCGTGATGCGGAACTGGACTTCCTCGCGGCACTCGGACTGCCCGGCCGAAGCCACGCCGGAGCACGGGATCTCGACGTGGCAGGTCGAGCCGCGGTGCTGCACGGGCGGCGAACGGACAGCTCAGCGGCCTCGGACGAGCCGAATCGCCGCCGGGATCGCCTCCATCAGCCCGGAAGCCGGCACCGGTGCCCCGTCCGCACCCAGCTCAGCCGCCAGCACGTGCAGGTGAGCCGCATACCCCGCCGCCAGGAACGGGTCCAAGCCGGAAGCCAGCAGCGCACCGATGATCCCGGACAACACGTCCCCGGACCCCGCCGTCGCAGGCCACGACGACGTGGCCGAGTTCACCAGCGCCCGCCCGTCCGGCGCCGCCACCACGGTCCGATGCCCCTTCAGCAGCACCACGGCGTTGAACCGCTGGGCAGCCTTCCGCGCCGCCGCCACACGATCAGAGCCGACCGGACCGGCGAGGCGTTCGAACTCGCGGTCGTGCGGGGTCAGCACCAGAGGCGCGTCCGGGTCGCGGGCGTCCCACAGTTCGGGGTGCTGGGAGAGCAACGTGATGGCGTCGGCGTCGGCGATCACCGGCACTCCGGCGTCCAGCACGAACCGCAGGACCTCCGCCGAGGACGAGCCTGTTCCTGCACCGGGGCCGACGACCCAGGCCTGGACGCGGCCGGCGTCGGTGATGGAGCCCGTGCAGATGGTTTCGGGCCAGCGGGCGCGGATGGCGTCGGCGGCGGGACCGGCGTAGCGGACCATGCCCGAGGTGGCGAGGACGGCGGCGCCGGTCGACAGCACCGCGGCGCCCGGATAGGTCGAGCTGCCGGCCGCCACGCCCGTGACGCCCTGGGTGTACTTGTCGTCGGACGGGCCCGGCACCGGCCAGGCGATGTCCGAGCGGTCCAGCAGCACGAAGTCCGGGTCCGCCGGACGCAGACCGATGTCGACCAGGTGCACCTCGCCGCAGTCCGCCAGCGCGTGCACCGGCTTCAGGCAGCCGAACGTGACGGTGGTGTGCGCGCGAACGTGAGGTCCGGAGATCTCACCGGTGTCCGGGTCGATCCCGGAAGGCAGGTCCACGGCCAGGATCGGCGCACGCACCGAGGAGACCAGCGCGGCCGCGTCCGGCCGCAGTGGGCCGCGCGCCGACAGTCCCACGATGCCGTCGATGACCAGGTCTGGCGATCCGACTGAGGAGACGATCCGGCCACCGGCACGGCGAAAGGCGGCCAGGCCCTCGACGTGCGCCTTGGCCGGGTTGAGCAGCACGGCCGACACCGCGACTCCGCGGCGGCGCAGGAAGTAGCCGGCCCACAGGGCGTCGCCGCCGTTGTTGCCCGCACCGACGAGCAACGTGACGCGGCGACGTCCGGCCAGCAAACGCAAGGCGTGGGTGGCCACACCGAACGCGGCCTTCCGCATCAACGAGCCCGGCGGGACCACCGCCATGAGCTCCTCTTCAGCGGACTTGACGCGTTCGGTGTGCCAGACGCCTCTCACTCACTCGACGGTAACGGACTTCGCGAGGTTGCGAGGCTTGTCCACGTCGTAGCCGCGGGCGGTCGCGATCTCCGCCGCGAGCACCTGCAGCGGGATCGTCGAGATGAGCGGCTGCAGCAGCGTCGGGACAGCCGGGATCTCGATCAGGTGGTCGGCGAACGGGCGCACGGTCTCGTCGCCCTCCTCCGCGATCACGATCGTGCGGGCGCCGCGGGCCTGGATCTCGCTGATGTTCGACACCAGCTTCGAGTGCAGGACGGCACGGCCCTTCGGCGACGGCATGACCACGACGACCGGGAGGTTCTCCTCGATCAACGCGATCGGGCCGTGCTTGAGCTCGCCCGCCGCGAAGCCCTCGGCGTGCATGTAGGCGAGCTCCTTGAGCTTCAGAGCGCCTTCGAGAGCCACCGGGTAGCCGACGTGGCGGCCGAGGAACAGCACCGCCTTCGAGTCCGCGAGCTCCCGGCCCAGCGCCTTGACCTGGTCGATGGTGCCGAGCACGCGCTGCACGGCCTCGGGCATGGCCTCGAGCTCGTGGAACTCGCGGGCGACCTCGTCCGGGTACTTGGTGCCGCGGGCCTGCGCCAGGGCCAGGCCGACGAGGTAGTTGGCCGCGATCTGGGCGAGGAACGCCTTCGTCGACGCGACACCGATCTCCGGACCGGCGTGCGTGTAGAGGACGGCGTCGGACTCTCGCGGGATCTGCGCGCCGTTGGTGTTGCAGACGGCCAGGACGCGGGCCTTCTGCGCACGCGCGTGGCGCACGGCCTCCAGCGTGTCCGCGGTCTCGCCGGACTGCGACACGGCGACGACGAGCGTGTCGCGGTCGAGCACCGGGTCGCGGTAGCGGAACTCGGAGGCCAGCTCGACCTCGACGGGCAGGCGGGTCCAGTGCTCGATCGCGTACTTCGCGACGAGACCGGAGTGGTAGGCGGAACCGCAGGCGACGACGAAGACCTTGTCGACGTCGCGCAGGTCCTGGTCGGACAGGCGCTGCTCGTCGAGGACGATCCGGCCGTTCGCGAAGTGGCCGCGCAGCGTGTTCGCCAGCGCCTCCGGCTGCTCCTCGATCTCCTTGAGCATGAAGTACTCGTGGCCGCCCTTCTCGGCGGCGCTGAGGTCCCAGTTCACCGTGAACGGCTTGGCCTCGGCGGGCTCGCCCTCGAAGTCGGTGACCTGGTAACCGTCGCGGGACAGCACGACCATCTGGTCCTGGCCCAGCTCGACGGCTTCCTTGGTGTGCGCGATGAACGCGGCCACGTCGCTCGCGACGAAGTACTCGTTGTCGCCGACACCGACGACCAGCGGCGAGTTCCGGCGCGCCGCGACGACGGTGTCGGGCTCGTCGGCGTGCGTGAAGACGAGCGTGAACGCGCCCTCCAGGCGGTTCACGACCTTGCGCACGCTGGCGACGAAGTCGCCCTTGGTGTCGCCTTCGTTGTAGGCGAACGCCACGAGGTGCGCGACCGTCTCGGTGTCGGTGTCGGACGCCATCTCGACGCCGAGGCCTTCGAGCTCGGCGCGCAGCGCGAGGAAGTTCTCGATGATGCCGTTGTGCACCACGGCGACGCGGTTGGTCGCGTCGCGGTGCGGGTGCGAGTTGCGGTCGATCGGCGCACCGTGCGTCGCCCACCGCGTGTGACCCATGCCGACGGTGCCCGCGAAGTTGTCGCGGCCCACCTCGTCGAGCCTCGTCTCCAGGTTCTGCAGCCGGCCTGCCTTGCGTTCGACGGCGAGATCATCGCCGGCGACGACCGCGACGCCTGCCGAGTCGTAACCCCGGTACTCGAGTCGCCTCAGCCCGTCCAGCACGACGTCGAGCGCCGACTGGTGACCCACGTATCCCACGATTCCGCACACGGAAAACAGACTAGCTAGACCACGCCGCTAACCCTAATGAGTGAGGACGCTCCATACGTGCAGGTCAGGACGCCAGGTGGTGTAGACCAATCTCGGGTGTGGTGCGGACGACAGGATCGACTACGGTTCACCACATGGCTCGCCGCGTGATCACGCTGACCGCGAAACAGGCCCTTGAGCAGCTGAGCAGGCCCGGTCCGCACCCCGTGCTGCGCGGCGACCTCGCGCTCGTGGGCCTGCCGGGGGTGATCTTCACGCCGCAGTCCGGCCTGGGTCTGCCCGCCGTCGCGTTCGGACACGGCTGGATGCAGCCCGTACGCCGCTACCACGGGCTTTTGCGGCACCTGGCGTCTTGGGGCGTGGTCGCCGCCGCACCGGCCGTGGAGCGCGGACCGCTGTTGTCGTCGCGAGTCCTGGCGGCGAACCTCCTGACCACTTTGGACATCTGCACCGGCGTGCGACTCGGCTCGGGAGAGATCAGCGTCGACCCCGCCCGCCTCGCACTGGCCGGGCACTCGATGGGCGGCGGCGCGGCGGTGCTGGCGGCGTCGGACACCGACCGCGTCCGCGCCGTTGTGACTTTGGCCGCAACGGAGACGCGCCCGTCCGCTCTGGACGCCGCACGGACCGTGCGCGCACCCGGCCTGCACCTCGCGGCGGGCGAGGACCGCATCGCACCACCGGTCGGTCACGCCGAGGCGATCGCCCAGGCCTGGGGCGGTCCGGTGCAGCTGCGGTTGCTGCCCAAGGCCTCGCACCTGGGCTTCACCGAGGGCAGGCACTGGAGCGAGCTCCTGCTGGACGGGAAGTCCGAGCGGGGCTCGCACAAGCTCGGCCGGGCGTTCGTGACCGCGTTCCTGCTGCGGGTGCTGACCGGGGAGCGCACGTACGACGAGCTGCTCGACAGCGACCTGAAGAACGCGAGTCTCGTCTTTCAGCGGGAAGCGCTGCGCACCCGCTAGGTTGCTGGGCGTGATGCCGGGAGAACAGAACCAGGGCTGGCACCAGCCGCAGCAGTTCCAGGGTCCGAGGCCGGACACCAAGGGACTGCGGACCGGTTTGATCGTGGCGGTCGGTGTCCTCGCACTCGCGTGCAGCGGCGGCGTGGTGGTCAAGGCCGTCGACCGCGTCCTGACGGGGATCTCGAAGGGCGACGCACTGCGGATCGCGGTGGGCGGTTCGCTCGCGATCGGTGCGCTGGTGTTGCTGGCAGGCGCGCTGATGGTCGCGATCGGCACGGCGGCGAGCAGGTTCGTCGTGGGTGCGGCCGCCGCGCTGTACCTGATCGCGTTCCTGCTGAGGTCGATCGACGGCGCGTTCGACGGCGAACTGCTGGCCGTGCTGGTCGGGGTGCTGATCGCGGCGGCGATCACCTGGTCACCTCCGCTCGCCGCGCACTTCCAGGCCAAGAAGCGTGCCGGACAGCAGCCGGGATGGGGCCACGGACAGCAGGGGTACGGACAGGCGCCGCAGGGACCGCCGCCACCCGGCTATGGCCAGCCTCAGCCCGGTCATGGCCAGCCCCAGCCGGGATACGGCCCACCCCAGCCCGGTCTGGGTCAGTCCCAGCCGGGATATGGCCCGCCGCAGCCCGGCCACGCCCAGCCCGGGTATGGGCAGCAGCCTCAAGGGCCACCTCAACCGGGCTACGGGCCGCCGCAGGGACCGCCGCCACCCGGACACGGGCCTCAGCAAGGTCCACCGCCTCCCGGATACGGACCTCAGTAGAGTCCGCGCTTCCTCAGGCACAGCCCCAACACTGACCCGACGACTACGCCCCTCCAGGTCCACGACCTGGAGGGGCGTTGTCGTTCAGGACAGCCAGCTCTGGTTGCTCATGTCGTCGTCATCGTCGACGACCGGCCGCTGCGGCCGCCGGGGTGCGGGCGGCTGCCGGACCGGAGGGGGCGGCGGAGGCGGCGGCGCCACGTACGCGGGTTCGACGGGCTCCGGAGTGGGTGCGGGGGCCGAGGGAGGCGCCCAGCCACCGGGCCGGAAGCCCGGCATGTCGTCCTGCTCCTCGTCGTCCTCGGCGCCGAACGCGTACTCGCCGGTCTTCTTCTCGGTGGCCGCGGCGGTGCCCCAGCCACCGGCCGCCTTCTGGCGACCGGCCATCTCGTGCAGCCGCGTCGCGACCTTGGCCGCGTCGGCGAGGTTCTTCTCGTTCTTCTCCTTGGCGTCGGCCACCGCCTGGTCGACCTTGCGGCTGGCCAGCTCCGCACGTTCGGAGTGCTCGCGGTTCGTGGCTTCGAACCGCGCTTCCAGAGCCTTGACTTCGTCCTGGACGCTCACGCCCGCGAGTCCTCCCCGAGCACGCCCGCCACACGGGTGAGCGGGTTGTTGTCGTCGTCGAACAGCGAACCGGTCGTGCGCCACTGGCTCGCACCGCGTTCGGTGTCACCGCCCTGCTGGCCTCCGGCGCCACCGCCCATCATGCCGCCACCGCCGCCCATCATTCCGCCGCCCATCATGCCGCCGGTCGCGGCACCGGACGTGGGCTGGCCGTGAGCGTCCTGCATGGACGGCAGGTTCGCCGAGCCCGCCTGACCGGCCTCGGAGGCGTTGGTGTCGAACGCGCCTCCGTTGTCGCTCTGGGACGGCGTGCTCCACGCGCTGTCCGCCGGGGACGAACCACCGAGCACGGACTCGCCGCCGGAGGAGCCGCCGGCGCCCGTGAACGAGACGCCGGACGTCGTCGTGCTGTCCGACGCCGCGGCGATCTTGGGCTCGCCGGCGTTCGGCATGATGCCGTTGTCCTCGATGTAGCTGCGGCCCACCGACTCCTGGAAGCGCTCGGCGACGTTCGGGCCGTCCTGGCCCGGCGGGCTCCAGACCTGCTCGGCCTGGGCCGGCATGGTCTGGAACTCACCCTGTGCGGGCGCGGGCATGGTCTGGAACTCGCCCTGCGCGGGCGCGGGCATCGGCTGGAACTCGCCCTCGGCCGGCCGCGGGAAGTCCTGCTCCGGGAGCGTCAACGGCTCGTCGAGCCGGAGATCGCCGGTCATGCCACCGGCTCCGGCCTTGTCCGTCCCTCCCGCAGCGGGGTTCTCGTCCTCGCCGAAGCCCACGCCGATCTGGTCGGGCGTGCCGTCGCCGTTGTCCGCGGTCAGGTTGATCTCGCCGGTCTTGGAGTCGACCTCGGCGGTGAAGTTGACGCCGTCCTGCTCGATGTGGATCTTGCCGTCCGCACCGACCTCGACCGGGATCGGGTTCGACTCCGAGCCAGGCGCGCCCGTGCCGGCTCCACCGGGGGCGCCGCCACCGGGGGCCGGCGTGTTGCCGCCGGGCGCACCGGGTGCCTGCGAGCCCTGCGTCGCGGTGCCGGTGAGCTGGTTGGCCATGGCCGTGACGGCCTGCGTGCCGTTCTGGCCCATCAGCGCCTTGGCGGCCTCTGGGTTCTTGCTGAAGTCGAGGTCGTAGGTCTTGGGCTCGCCCTTCGGCGTGTCGATCGTCATCTTCACGTGCCCGTTCGAGTCGGGCTCCGTGACCTTGATCGTGTTGTCGCCGGCCTTGACCGTGACGGACTCGAGCTTCTCCTCCGGCTTCGGCTGGTCCGGCTTGCCGTCGCCGTTCTTGTCGTCCGGCTTGCCGTCGCCGTCGAGGTCGTCGATCTTGCCGTCGCCGTCGGTGTCGCCGGGCAGGTCGGGCTTGCCGTCGCCGTTCTTGTCGAGCGGGTTCTCCGGCTTGGGGATCTCCGGCATTCCGCCGCCGCCACCACCGCCGGAGCCGCTACCACCGCCACCGCTGCCGGTGCCGCCACCACCACCGGTGCCGCTTCCGCCGCCGGTGCCCTTGCCGTTGTCGCCGCCCTTGCCGTTGCCGGTGGGCTGGGTCTGGCCGAGCACCTTGAACGGGTCTTCGTCCCGCTCGTTGAGGAACTTGTTCATGTTCGCCCAGTGCTCGTCGACGGCCTTCTTCGTGTTCTCACACGTGGTCTTGAAGGCGTCGAGGATGCCGCGGAACGTGTCGCAAAAGATCTTGCACCACTCGACGGCCTGCCGGGCGGCGTAGTCCTTGGTCTCGTCGTTCAGGTCGCAGTTGTCGTCGCCGACCATGTCCGCGACCGACTGCTGTCCCTGCTGCGTCGGCAGGAACGCGGCGATCGTCTGGATGTCCTCGTCGCTCGCACCGCGACCGGCACGGGCGACGCGGACGATCACGTCGACCTCTTGGGGCGTGCGCTCGCAGATGCGTTCCTTGTAGTTGTCCAGCAACCACTGCGTCTTCACCCGGACCGCCTCGGCTACCTTCGAGCACGCCATGCCCACGGCCTGCTCGGAACCGGTCAGCGAGTCCGTGACGACGCGGACCTGTGCCTGGAACTTGCCGAAGAAGTCGCTCGACTTGTCGGACGCCTTGCCCGTCCAGTGGCTGTACAGACCGTTCATGTCGGTCTGCATCTTGCCCGCGGCGTCGGTGATCGCGCTGCGCGCCGTCGCCCACTCCTGGATCTCGGCTTCGAGCTTCGAGAACAGGATGCCGCGCTGCTCGTCCCAGAGCTTGATGACAGCGTCGTGCGTGAAGTCGCCGTTGCCCTTGCCCGCGATGCCGCACGCCTCGAGGTACTTCGGCAGGAAGCGGTCGAACATCTTCAACGCGGCGTTGCCCTTGTCGATGATGTCGTCCGACTTCGCCACACCGGCGCTGTACGGGCCACCCTTGGCCTGGTCGCGCAGCTGCTGCTTGCCCGCGTCGACGGCCGACTTCTCGGCGGCGGTGTCGCCGTTCTTCTCCTTGTCCGCCTTGGCGGACGCACGGGCGGCGTCGAGGGAGTCCTGGAAGTTGTCGTCCTCGTCGTCGGCCCAGGTGCGGTCCCAGTCGCCGAGCGAGAACTTCTTGTCGTACTCCTCGACGACCTTGTTCGCCTCGTCCTCCGAGAGGCCGGGCATGTCCTCGTCCTCGGCCCGGTCGAAGTACCGGAGGGCGAGTTCCTTGCGCTCTTCGAACGGGATGTTCGGGTTGTCGAGGAGAGCCTTGACTTCCTGCCAGGTGGGCTGCTCCATCACTTGCTCACCTTCTGCGTGTTCTCCGACTCAACCCACTCGTAGCCGCCCTTGCTGGCTTCGAGCCGGGCGGCGAAGTCCGCGCTCGCGGTGACGAAGCTCTGTGCGCACTTGGCGAGTTTCTGGATGCCGGTCTGGTAGCCGGTCAGCGCGGTCTCGTGGGCCTTGCCGAAGTCCTGCTTGCCCATCTCGGTCTGGGCGATCTTGTCGCTGGAGGCCTTGGTGCCCTCACCGGCACCACGCACCTTCCCGGCGACAGTGCCCATCTCCTCCGGGCTAGTACCGAAGCCGGCCACCCGAACTCCCCTCTGTGGCCTCGCGCCACACCCCGTAGAACGTCCGCCGGCGCGAACCGGCATTCCCCAGTCCGACGTAACACCGTTGCATCCGGTTCCCATGTTCGCAGGCCACGGGCGTCACGCGGGAGCGAACCGGCGCGAGGCTTGCATATGCGAACGAGGCTCGGCAGTCACCACTGGTTGGGTGGAGGGGGCTGCTGACCAGGCGGTTGCTGGGGCCACTGCTGGCCGTGCGGTGGCTGCTGCGGCCACTGCTGCCCCTGCGGGGGACCCTGCTGCGGCCATTGCTGACCGGGCGGCGGGCCCTGCGGCGGGTAGGGCTGCTGGCCGTGGCCGGGAGGGAAGTGCTGCGGGTGCTGGGCCCGCTGCTTCTTCTGGCTCTTCAGGGCGACCACCACGATCACCGCGACGACGGCGAGTGCCAGCACGAAGAGGATGACCAGCAGCGCGAGAGGTCCGATGTTCACGTCCGGTCACCAGCCGTTCTGGGCGGGAGGCTGCTGCCCCTGCGGCTGGTACGGCTGGTGACCGGGCATCGGCTGCTGACCTGGCGGGAACTGCTGTTGCTGCGGGTGCGGGTACCCCTGTTGCTGGGGGTACGGGTACCCCTGCTGCGGGGGATGCGGCGGCTTGCGCCTGGTGGCCATCGCTACTGCGACGACCACCACCACGACCACCACGACGAGCAAGAAGAACAGCACCAACCAGATGGCCACGAGAAGTCCTCCGAGATCCTCAGTGGACCGAGGAAACCACACCCGCCAGGCGTTGCGCTGCCGACTCCGCCTGTTCGTGACTGGTGGCCTCGACCATCACTCGCACGAGCTGCTCGGTGCCGGACGGGCGCAGCAGCACGCGGCCGGTGTCGCCCAGCTCGGCCTCGACGGCGGCGACGGCCTCGCTGACCGACGACGCCTTGGCGACCGCGGCCTTGTCGGAGACCTTCACGTTGATCAGGACCTGTGGCAGGCGGCGCATCACCCCGGCGAGGTCGGCGAGCGACTTGCCGGTCTCGGCCATGCGGGCCATCAGGCGCAGGGCGGTGAGCAGGCCGTCGCCGGTGGTGGCGTGCGCGGGCAGCACGACATGGCCCGACTGCTCGCCCCCGAGCGAGTAACCGCCGGCCTTGAGGTCCTGCAGCACGTACCGGTCGCCGACGGCGGTGGTGCGCAGCTGGATCTTGGCTTCCTTCATGGCGATGTGCAGGCCGAGGTTGCTCATCACGGTCGCGACGAGCGTGTCCTCGTACAGCTCGCCCGCGTCGCGCATCGCGAGTGCGAGTACCGCGAGGATCTGGTCGCCGTCGACGGGGGTGCCGTCGGCGTCCACGGCCAGGCAGCGGTCGGCGTCACCGTCGTGCGCGATGCCGAGGTCGGCGCCGTGCTCGCGGACCGCGGCGGCCACGACGTCGATGTGGGTGGAACCACACCCGTCGTTGATGTTGAGGCCGTCCGGAGTCGCGTTGATCGCGATGACCTCGGCGCCGGCGCGGCGGTACGCGTCCGGTGCGGCCACCGACGCGGCACCGTTCGCGCAGTCCACCACGACCTTGAGGCCGTCGAGGCGGTGCGGCGTGACCTTGAGCAGGTGCTCGACGTACTGGATCTCGGCGTCGGGGACGTCGCGCACCCGGCCGATCGCGGCACCGGTGGGGCGGTCGAAACCGGTGCCCATGTGCTGCTCGATCTCGTCCTCGACCTCGTCGGGCAGCTTGTGGCCACCGGCGGCGAAGAGCTTGATCCCGTTGTCCGGCATCGCGTTGTGCGACGCGGAGATCATCACACCGATGTCGGCGCCGAGGGCGGCGACCAGGTGCGCGACGGCGGGCGTCGGCAACGCGCCGACGCGCAGGACGTCCGCGCCGGCCGAGGTGAGGCCGGCGGTGACGGCGGCGTCGAGCATCTCGCTGCTCGCCCTGGGGTCGCGGCCGACGACGGCAACCGGGCGGTGGGAGCGGTCGTGCTCGGCGAGCACGCGTGCCGCTGCTGCGGCGACGGACATCGCGAGCTCAGGGGTGAGATCGGCGTTGGCGAGACCACGCACTCCGTCGGTGCCGAACAGGCGGGCCATGAATCCTCCGATGTGGACACTGCAGGCGGCGGGGACAGACCCGGAAAACCCGGAAGGCCTGGAAACACTGCGGGAGCAGCAGTTCGGAGTGAACTGCTGCTCCCGCAGGTACAGCGATGGGGACGCGCTGGGTGTCCCCGCAGTCACCGCGGAAGAGCAGTGGTCTGACGAACGCAGACCCAGCTCGCCCCGCGATGGAGCATCAACGCTTGGAGTACTGAGGCGCCTTGCGGGCCTTCTTCAGACCGTACTTCTTGCGCTCCTTGACCCTCGGGTCACGGGTGAGGAAGCCGGCCTTCTTCAGCGCCGGGCGGTCCTCGGAGTCGACGGCGATCAGCGCACGCGCGATGGCGAGACGCAGCGCACCGGCCTGGCCGGTGATGCCGCCGCCACGCAGGTTGGCGATCACGTCGAAGGTCTCGGGCTTCTCCGTGGTGACGAGCGGCTCCTTGATGAGCTGCTGGTGCACCTTGTTCGGGAAGTAGGCCTCGAGGGTCTTGCCGTTCAGCGTGAACTTGCCGGTGCCGGGCACCAGGCGGACGCGAACGACGGCCTCCTTGCGGCGGCCGACGGTCTGCGCGAGGTGCGCGGCGCCGTTCAGCGAGGGCGCGACCACCGGCGCGGAGGTCTCCACGACCTCGGCCTCGTCGGCCTCGGCCTCAGGAGCCTCGACGACCTCGGCCTCGACCTCGACGGCCTCGACGGCCTCGGTCTCGTTCTCAGGGGTGGTCACAGGAACTTCCTCGGTGTACTCGTCGCTCACTGGGCGATCTTCTTGATCTCGAAGGCCTGCGGCTGCTGGGCCGCGTGCGGGTGGTTCGGTCCGCTGTAGACCTTGAGCTTGTTCGCGATCTGACGGCCCAGGCGGTTCTTGGGCAGCATGCCCTTGATCGCCTTCTCCACCAGGCGGTCCGGACGGGTGTCCAGGACCTCACCGAAGGACTGCTTGCGCAGACCACCGGGGAAACCCGAGTGGCGGTACTGGAACTCCTGGTCCCGCTTCGAGCCGGTCAGGGCGACCTTGTCAGCGTTGATGATGACCACGAAGTCACCGGTGTCAACGTGAGGGGCGTAGGTCGGCTTGTGCTTGCCGCGCAGCAGCGTCGCGGCCTGGGTGGCGAGCCGGCCGAGCACCACGTCCTGGGCGTCGATCACGTGCCAGGTGCGGGTCACCTCACCGGGCTTCGGGCTGTACGTGCGCACGGATCTACCTCGTCGTCACTTGCGTCTGGGGTCACTGCGGCGGTTGCCCCAGACCGATCTTGGACTGGCCAAGCGGTGGTTCCGAGACAGGCGCGGCACACACGGGCGCCAGCTACCGCACAACAACGTAAGAAGATACCGGATGGGTGGCGCGGGGACCAAAACGGGTCCTCTCCGGGGCCGCCACCTCCGGACATACGCGAGCCCCGGACCACGTGGTTCCGGGGCTCGCGAGGGTCTTGCTCGTACCGCGGGGTCTTACCAGCGGCTGACGTTCTGCTGCTCGGCCTGGCGGTACGCCTCGGCGGCCTGCTGCACCGCGACACCGATGGAGGCGAGAACGCGGTTCAGGTCCTCGGAGGCCTGGTCCCAGCTGGCCTGGGCCTGCTGGTAGGTCTCGCCGGCGGAGCCGTCCCAGCCCGCGAGGGTGGAGGTCACCTTCTGCTTCAGCTGGTCGTTCAGGTCGTCGATCGCCTTGGACGAGGACGTGATCGTCGCCGCCGCGGCCTCGATCTCACCGAAAGTCGCCTTGATCATTGCTTAATCTCCCCTTGAAAAGTCGAAAGTGTGACTGTCGGTTGTGATCAGAGACGGTTCGCGATCGAGCCGACCGAGGACTCCTGCTCTTCCTCGTTGCGGGCGTAGACGTCCGCCGTGCTCGCGATCTGCTCCTGAATGGCCTGCAGGGCGCGGTCGAGCTTGACCACGTCCTCGTCCATGCGCGTCATCAGCGACTGGAACGCGGTGGCGGCGTTGCCGGACCAGCCGGAGGCCACACCGGACGCCGCGTCGCGGACGGTCCGAGCCTGTCCCTGAATCTGCTCGCTGATCGTGCCGATGTGCTTCGCCAACGCGTCGAGATCGGCGGTGGTTACCTCAAAGCCAGCCATGGAGATGCCCCCTGCTCTAGAACTTCAGGTCGTACTTCTTGGTTCGTACGCCTCTTCCGACGAGGACCATGCCACGTCGGTTCCACCGTGTCGCGACTTCTTTCGAAGTAGTTGCGCTAGTAAACGGCTCCGGGTGAAACCAGACGTCAGTAGAGGATTCGCGACTGCGAAAAGTCCTCGTCATCGTCACTCACACGGGGAAGCTGTCCACTCGGACCGGCGACGGCGGCAGAACCCAGCGTGGCCACCGGCTTCGTCTCAACTGGCGCGGGAGCGGTCAGCTCCGCGGCATCCGGCACCTGTTCGACGGCCAGTCCGCGGTCGTGCCGGAACCCGGTGGCTGCCTCCCGGACCTCGCCCGACGTGGGCCGGGCACCGGGCTCGACCTTGCGCGCACGTGCCTGAGCGGCCAGATCGCGGGTGCGTTCCCGCAGCTCGGCGTTGCGTTCCCCGATCTCACCGGAGGCACGGCGGGCACGCGTGACAGCGGCTCCCACCTCGGCGCGGAACCTGGCGAGAACCTCGGTGGCGGACATCGACGACTCCCCTGACGTTGCCTAAGACTTGATCACCAACGACCGGACGACCTGCTCGCAGGCCGCCCGAACCTGGTCCTGAGTGGCCGTGGTCGCCTGGCAGCCCACGCTCACCTGCACCTCGCCGGCGAACTGGATGTACCAGTCGACGCCGGTCGCGCCGACCACTTCGCGATAGTGAACAACAGACTTCCCCGCAAATGTCGCGTTGTCGGTGAAGTCGGCGACTTTGTCACCGTTGCCCTTGCGCTCCTGGTACTTGTCCCGCAGCTCCGAGAGGGCGCGAACGCGGTCCTTGCCGCTGTCGTAAAGAAGAGTTTGCTCCTGCACAGCAATACGCGCCTCCGGCGATTTGCCATCGGAATTCTTTCGCTCGACCGGTTGCAAAAGCACCTGGCGATCCGGAGCGGCGCCGCCCGTCTGCTCCCACCCGTCCGGCCGCGTGAACATGTAGTCGTACACCGCGATCTGATTGGCCGGCGGATTCTGTTGCTGCTCCGTTTTCGCGGGGTTCAACCAGCGGTAGGCCCCGAAACCGGCCGCGGCGAGCGCCACGACGACGCCGATCGTGATGAACAGCGGCGCCCTGCTCTTCTTCCCGGGCTGCGGCGGGGCCACGGGGAACGAGGACGGGAACTGTCCCGCGGGCGGCGGGGTGATCCGGCGGGTGATCTTGCGAGTGGTGTCCTCCGTCACCCGGAGGTTGTGGGTGACGTCACCCGGAGCGCCCTTGGGCGGCCCGTGCTGCTGGGCCACCCCGCCGGTCCGTTCCGGATCGAGGCTGACCGCCCGCAGCGCGCCGCGGGCCACCACCGTCTCCGGCTGGTCGATGCTCGTGGGCACCACGCGGGTGTGTTCGTGCACCAGTCGCGCGACGAGCGGAATCCGGCTCGACCCGCCGACCAGGAACACCCCGGCCAGCTGCTGGGGCGCGAGACCCGCGTCGCGGACGGTGGCGCCCACCAGCGCGGCGGCCCTGCTGAGCGGTGACGTGATCAGCTGTTCGAGGTCCGAGCGCGTCACGTGCGCGTCGGGGAACGGCGGCGGCATCGGCACGTCGGTGTAGGCGTGCCGGGACAACGTCTCCTTGGCACCCCGCACGTCCTGCCGCAGCACCCGCCGCTTGCGCCGGTCGGCCATCTCACGGCCCTCGACGAGCTGCCGCCACGCCTCGGGGTCCTTGGCCCCCACCATGCTGCCGACGTGCTCCAGCAACGCCTGGTCGACGTCCGCGCCGCCGAAGCTCGGGTCGCCCTTGGCCGACAGCACCCGGAAGCTCTTGCCGGTGCGCGCCACCACACTGGCGTCGACCGTTCCGCCGCCGAGGTCGAGCACGGCGAGCGCGGCACCGTCCGGAACGGAGTGACTGGCGGAGTGGAAGACCGCGGCCGCGACGGGCTCCGGCACCAGCACGAGCTGACGACCGAGGCCACGCGCCGCCTGGAGCAGCACGCGGGTCCGCACGGTTCCCCAGTCCGCGGGATGAGTGAGGACGAGGAGGTCGACCGGCGCACCGCCACCAACGCGCCGTGCTTCTCCCACGGCCCGTGTGAGCACCGCGCGCACGACATCCACAACGGGCAGAACAGTGCTTCCCAGCAGCAGCTCGCCCTCATCGACGCGGCGCTTCGGGTGCGGCTCGTAGCGTGCGGGGTCGACGGCGGCCTGACGCTCAGCCTCCTGACCGACGAACAACGTCCCGTCGGCGGCGGCGAACACGGCGGACGGCACCAGCGGCTGGCCGTCGAACACGACGACCTGCGGCTCCCGGCCGTGGGCCGAGACGGCGACGCAGGTGCTGGACGTGCCGAAGTCGACCGCGACGTGCAGGCTCATGCACCTTCCCCTCTTCCGCGCACATGCTTACCCGATGAGGCACGCCTGGACGACAGGGATGGCAAAGGTCGTTCACTCGAGCGCCCGGCGATCACGCCCTCCGGCGGGCCTCGGTCAGCGCGGCCCGCAGCCGTTCCCCGGCCGCGGCGTCACCCGCGTCCGCGTAGTTCTCCAGCGCACCGGCCGCCAGGTCGATCACCGTCTCGACCAGGCCGAGGGCGAGGTTCGCCTCCGCCACGGCCGCGAGCGCACGCACGGTCCCACGCCGTTCGCCCAGTCCCTCGAAGACGTTCAGCGCCTTCTCGGCCCTCGCCAGCGCCGCACCCGCGTCACCCAGCGCGAGGTCGACCTGGGACACCAGGACCGCGCAGTAGGCGGCACCGCGGTCCTCGCCGGCGACGGTCATCAGGTCGAGCGCCTCACGGCTCGCCGCGCTCGCGCGGTCGAGATCACCGTGGTCCAGTGCGCTCGACGCGATGCGGTGGAGCATCAGGCCGAGCTCGTTGCGGTCACCGATCTCGCGGCTGAGCGCCAGGGCCTCGTCCATGACGCGCATCGAGTCGGCGTGCCGGCCTTCGGTCGCGAGCATCGTGCCGAACTCGCGCAGGGAGCTCAGGTAGGTGAGCTGCTCACCGCTGTGCCTGGCGGCCGCCACCGCGCGTTCGGCGAGCGCGAGCTGCGGCTGTCCGGTGTGGAGCATCGTGTAGTACGCCAGAGCACCCAGGCTGACCGCGAGCTCGGCGTGGGCGTCCAGGGCCTCGAACGCCTCCACGCAGCGCGCGTAGTCGGCGAGCACCTGGTCGTTGACGCCTCTGGTGACGACGTGGCCGGTCAGCTGGAAGTGCGAGCGCCAGGCGATCAGCTCCTCGCCCCGGGCGAGCGCCGCGTCCCTGATGAGCCCGTAGAGCTGCAGGATCCGTTCGTGGGAGTGGTAGATGTCGAGGTAGACGAACGCGCGGTGCGCCAGGTTGTCGGCCTCGTCGACCCACCGGTGGTCGAGGCACTGGGTGATCGCCCGGTCGATGTTGACCATCTCCGCGAGCAGCCACTTCTCCCGGGAGGAGGTGAGGTGTTCGATCTCGGCGCGGTCCAGCGCGGCGGACGGCCGGATGGGACGCCGAGGGGTGTCGTCCCCGCCGAACCAGTCCTGCGCCGCCTCCTCCGCGAGGGTCAGCAGCACCTCGACGTACTCGCGCAGGGCAGCGGTCACCACCTCGCGGTCTTCCTGCCGAACGAGTTCGGCCGCGTACACGGCGAGCAGGTCGTGCATGCGGTAGCGCGGCTCGCCTGTCACGTCGAGACCGACCTCGTCGAGGAGGTTGGCCTCCACCAGCCGTTCGACGAGCCGTTCGCCGTCGCCACCCGCGAGCACGCCCACCGTCCAGGACGCGACGTCGGTCGCGCCGAGCAGGCCGAGCCGGCGGAACGCGGTCGCCGCGTCGGAGGGCAGGGCCTCGTAGCTCGGCCCGAACGTCGCCCTGACCTCCAGGTCTCCCGTGGCGAGCTCGTCGAGCCGGCGCCGTTCGTCGGACAGGCGCCTGGCCAGTGACCCCAGCGGCAGGGACTCGCGAGCGGCGAGCCGGGCACCGACGACCCGCAGCGCGAGCGGCAGCCCGCCGCACGCGTCGACGATGGCGGTGACGGCCGCCCGGTCCGTCGCGACCCGCGTCTCACCGATGGCACCCGCCAGCAACGACACCCCGTCCGCGCTGCTCAACGGCGGCAACCGCAGGCCGTGGGCGCCGTCGATCTGAACCAGTCGCTGCCGGCTGCTGATCAGCACCGCGCAGCCCGCCGTGCCCGGCAACAGCGGTCTGACCTGTTCCGGTCCCGCGGCGTCGTCCAGCACGACCAGCATCGCGCGGTCCGCCAGCTGGGCGCGGAAGGCCGCGGTGCGGGCCTCCAGGCCGTCGGGCATGCCCGTGACCGACACGTCCAGCGCGACCAGCAGCTCACCAAGCACCTCCGCGGGATCGCGCGGGGTGGCGCCGGCGCCGTTGAGCCGGACGAAGAGCTGGCCGTCGGGGAAACGGTCGCGCAGCCGGTGCGCGGCCCTGATCGTGAACGCGCTCTTGCCCGCGCCGGGAGCGCCGCTCAGGACGACGACCGGCACGCCACCGCCCGGCGCAAGCTTCGTCTCCACCTCCCGCAGCAGCTGCTCACGACCGACGAACGTCGCCGTGTCGGGCGGCAGCTGGCAGATCACCTTGCGCGGCGGGGCCTCGGTGTCACCGTTGAGCAGCGCGAGGTGCAGCCGGCGCAGCTCCGGTGAAGGGTCGACGCCCAGCTCGTCGGCCAGCAACGCGGTGATCTCGCGGTAGCTCTCGAGCGCCTCCGCCTGCCGGCCCGCGCGGGACAACGCCGACATCCGCTGCGCCCAGAACCGCTCGCGCAACGGGTGTTGCCCGGTGAGCGCGGTCAGTTCGGCGACGAGCTCACCGGCGAGCCCGCGGTCGAGATCGGCGTCGATCCGGCGCTCCAGCGCAGCGAGGCGTTCGTCTTCGAGGGGCGGGACGTCGTCGCGGTGCACCGAGTCCGACACGACGTCCGCCAGCGCCGGGCCGCGCCACAGCCGGGTGGCGGCCGCGAAGTCCCCTGCCCGCACCAGTTCGCGGAACCGCAGCAGGTCCAGCTCGTCCGGCCGCACCTCGGCCAGGTAGCCACCGGGTGCGGTGCGCACGCGGTTGGCCGCGCCGAGAGCCTGACGCAGCCGCAGCACGGTCATCTGCAACGTCTTGTGCGCACGGTCGACAGTCGTTCGTTCGCCTTCCCACAACCGCTCTACCAACTCGTCCACCGACATGAACCTGTTGGGACGCAACAACAAAGTGGCCAGCAATACACGGCCGCGTCCTGCTGGGACGGTCACCGGCGCGCCGTCGAGCAGCACTTCGAGAGGACCGAGCACCCGGAACTCGACGCGCATGATCCCCCTTCCGCCGATGATCGTCGCGTACCCGCACGAGTCTGCCCAAGACCCGGCTGGTTCAGCACGCCGAAAACGCTTCCCGGGGTTGCCCGGACGTCTCACGTGCAGGCACTCGGCGCAGCGGATCCCCGCAGGAACCCGAACTAGGAAAGTTCCGCTATCCGCGCACGCAGCCTCGCCGCTGCGGCCTCGTTGCCCAGCTCCTCCCTGATGAGCAACGCCTCCTTCAACGCGGCCACGGCGTCTTCCGACCGTCCCGCCCGCTCGTGCGCGGTGGCGAGGTTCTCCAGCGTCACGGTCATCACGTCGTACGAAAGCTGACTGCCCGGCAGGGCGAGCACCCGCTGGAACGTCGCCACGGCCTCGGCGAGGTGGCCGCGTTCCAGGTGCAGCAGGCCTCGGGTGTCCAAAGTGGAGGCCACGAGTTCGGTCATGCCCGCCTCGACGACGGCGGCGTGGGCCTCGTCGTTCACGGCCAGTGCGGTGTCGAAGTCCTTCAGCGCCACCAGGGTCATCGCGTAGTTGTTCAGCGCGGTGGCCAGACCTGAGGGCGAGCCCTGTTCGCGGCGCTTCGCCACGGCGCGTTCGTGCAGGGCCTTCGCCGACTCCAGGTCGCCGCTCAACGCGTGGTTGATCGCCCACTGGTCCAGGGTGACCGCTATGCCGTGCAGGTGGTCGATCTCCTCACGCACCCGCAACGCCTCCGAGTAGGCCCCGGAGGCCTCGGTGTGGGCGCCCAGCGAGGAGTACGCGTTGCCGAGCGAGTGCAGGGTGACGCCCTCGGCGTACCTGTCACCGCTCGCACGGGCCGCGGCGAGGGCGACGTGGTACAGCTCGATGCGTTCGGACGGGCGCTGGCGCAGGTGGAGGTAGCCGAACATGACCGTCGCGAGCTGCCAGGCGTGCTGGTGCAGGCCGTGGTCGCTCGCGAGGCGGACGGCGGCGAGCAGGTTCTCGTGCTCGGTCTCGCACCACGCCGCCGCGATCGCCCGGTCCTCGAACAGCACCGGCTGCACCTCGGCGGAGAGCGGGCACAGCTCGATCTCCGGCCGGCCGCGGCGCAACAGCCTGTCGGCGCTGTCCACCGAGTGCAGGTAGAACTCGAGCAACCGTCGCACGGCCGCGGGATCGTGCTCCTCCAACGAGCACGAGTACGCGCGCAGCAGGTCGTGGAACGCGTACCTGCCCGGCGTGTGTTCGGTGGTGAGGTGCATGCGCGTCAACGTCTGCAGCGAGCGGCGCACGTCGGCTCGGCGGCGGCCGTCGAGCGCGGTGGCGGCGTCCAGCGAGATGTCGGAGCCGGTGGTGAGGCCGGACAACCGGAACAGGCGCGCGGTGTCGTCGTCGAGCACGCGGTAGGACGTCGCGAAGACCGCCTCGACGTGGGTCATCGGGCCGCCGGCGGTGGTGAGCTCGTCGACGAGCGCCCGCAGGGTGAGGCCGGGGTCGCCGGCCGCTCGGGACGCGGCGACGGCGAGTGCGAGCGGCAGGCCACCGCAGAACGCGACCAGGTCGTTCACCGCGTCCGGTTCTGCTGTCACACGTTCCGCGCCGAGGCGAGCGGTGAGGAGCGCGACGGCGTCCTCGTCGCCCAGGACGTCGAGCGTCACCGGCACGGCGCCCTCGCGGACGACGAGCCCGGTGAACCGGTTGCGGCTGGTGATCACCGCCAGGCAGCCGCGGCCGGCGGGCAGCAGCGGGCGGACCTGTTCCACGTCGCGGGCGTTGTCGAGCAGCACCAGCACGCGCCGGTCCGCCACCACGCTGCGGTAGAGCGCGGCACGTTCCGGCAGGTCGACGGGCACCCTGCCGCCGGACACCCCGAACGCGCCGAGGAACCCGGCCAGCACCTCGGCCGGGTCGGCCGGCTCGGCGGACGGGTCGAACCCGCGCAGGTCGGCGTACAGCTGCCCGTCCGGGAAGCGCTCGGCGACCTCGTGCGTCCACCGCACTGCCAGCGCGGTCTTGCCGATGCCCGCCGTGCCGTCGATAGCGGTGATCACCACGGCCGCACCACCCCTTGCGGCCGCGGTCAGCCTGGCCAGTTCGGCGTCCCGCCCGGCGAAGTGCGTGACGGGCACGGGCAGCTGGCGCGGCACGTCCGCCCGCGAGCTCGGGTCGAGCAGCCGCTCGTGCAGCTCGCGCAACGGCTGGCCCGGCTCGACCCCCAGCTCGTCGGCGAGGTGGTCGCGGATGTGCTCGTAGGCCGCGAGCGCCTCCTGCGTCCGGCCCGCGCGGTGCAGCGCCTGCACGAGCTGCGCCCAGAACCCCTCGCGCAGCGGGTGCTCCCTGGTCAGCTCGCGCAGCTCGTCCACCAGCTCGGCACCGCGTCCACGCGCCAGGTCGGCGTCGATGCGCCTGCCGTGCACGACCAGCCGTTCCTCGACGAGCGGCGGCACGTCCTCGCGGTGCAGGTGCGGCGAGTCGACGTTCGACGCCACCGGACCGCGCCAGTGGGCCAGCGCGCCCGCGAACTCGCCCTCGGCGGCGAGGTTGCGGAACAGCGCCAGGTCCAGCCGGTCCGGGTGGACCTCCGCCAGGTAGCCGCCGGTGGTCGTGCGCACGCAGTTGGCGTCCCCCAGCGCGAGCCGCAGCCGCCGTACGACCATCTGAAGCGTCTTGTGCGCACGGTCGACAGTGGGAGGTTCTCCGTCCCACAGCCGTTCGACCAGCTCGTCGACCGACACGAACTGGTTGGGCCGCAACAACAACGTCGCCAGCAGCACCCGTCCGCGACCGGCGGGCACCGGAACGGGCACACCGTCGCGGAGAACCTCCAGCGGACCGAGGACGCGGTACTCGACGTTCATGGCCCCTTCCGTTGTGTGAGCGAAGTGTGAGCGGGCGTTGGGAAAGTGGTCACCAGCCGAGGAAGACAGCGACGAGGTTTCACCTGGGGGGTCGCTGTAATCCGGCGCCGTCGCGGTCCAGGCCTCTGCCACCGCGGCGGCGCCCCGGCTCCTGTCCCAGCTCTGCCAGACGTCTGGCCAACTCCTCAGCTCGCTCATCACCGAGATCACGCCACAGGTCGATCTCGCGTTGCCACGCGACGACAACTTCTTCGTGACGGTCGAGCCCTACCGGGGTCGCACCCCGCATGCTTCGTACTCGGGTCGTCAGGTGCTCGTCGCCGACGGCCGCGGCCAGGACGAACTCGTTGGGATGCCACCAGAAGGTGGCGAGCGGAACGTGACAGCGCCCAGCGGCCCCAGCGACCGGCTCGCCGTCGGGCAGCGCCTCCAGCGGCCCCAGCACGCGGTAGTCGGCTCGCACACGTCCCCCCAGGTCACGGCCAGTTTAGACGCTGCGTGATCGGTGTGTGAGCGAAGTGTGAGCACCGTGGTGCAGAGTTCTTCTCAGCGGTGCTGGTGGCGAAGCTCCTGGGGGGCCACCAGCACCGTTCTTCAGTTGCCGGGCAGGGCGGCGAGCTTGGCCCGCACCTTGTCGGCGTCCGGATGCTGGTGCTGCTCGAAGAACTCCAGCGCCTTGATCCACCAGCGCCGCGCTTCGGTGAGATCTCCCAGGCTGCGGTGCGCGTCGCCGAGCACGTCCTGCGCGGCGGCCCGATCCTCCCCGCCTCCCATCTGCTCGAACCAGCCGAGCGCATCGTGCAGAGTCTCGACCACGCCGGTCGTCTCACCCAGCGCGAGCAGTGCCTTGGACCGGGTCACCGCTGTCACTCCCAGAGATATCGGACTCACCTCACGCGCCCGGTTGATCGCTTCCCACTCGGCGAGGTGGTCAAGCGCCTCGGCGGACTCACCGGCTTCCAGCAGTGCGTTCGCGACCTGATGCAACGCCATGGCAATCCGGTCGGGATCAGCGGCGGGGTCGCTGCGCTGGAGCTCCAACGCGTTCCGCGCGACTTCCAGCGCCTCACGCGGCCGTTCCAGCAACCCGAGCACCCAGGCGACGGCGCTCTGCGCGCGAACCTGCTCCGCGATGTTGCCCAGCTCTTCGAAAGCCCGCCTGCTGCTCTCGAACAGCCCCATGCTCCGCTCGTACTGGGCGAGCCTCGCGTACCCGAGGGCCTGCAGGAACAGGAGCTTCGCAGCCACACGCCGCTCACCTGCACGGGCTGCCGCGTGCGAACCACGTCCCAGCTGCGCGATCCAGTCGCGCCAGATGGCGAACCGATCTACGTAGGGCGCGCCGAACCAGGGCAACTGCCAGGTGTAGCCGTCCAGGCCGCGCTCATCAGCCAGTGCGACCAGAGCGCGGAGCACAGCGCGTTCCGCGTCGAACCAGTCGACGGAGGCCGCCTGGTCCGGAAACGTCTCCGAACTCACCCGCGGATCGGGAAAGCCGTCGAAGCGCCGTTCGCCCCAGTTGTACTCGCGGTCGATCCAGGCGAGCGTGTGAACGTAGTGGTCGAACATCCGCACCTCGGCTTCGGCACGGGACTCGGTCGTCTCGTCCGCCGCCGCGCGATCGGCCGCGTACACCCGCAACAGGTCGTGGCACGTGAACCGGCCGGGCACGTGCTCGACGAGCAGGTTGGCCTGGACCAGCTCCCGCACGTCCTCTTCCGCCGGTGCGCCCACGAGGCTCGTCAACGCCGGCACGCTGACGTCCGGTCCTGGATGGACGGCGATCAGCCTGAACATCCTCGCCGCCGCCGGACTGAGCTGCTGGTACGACCACTGGAAGACGGTCCGCACACTGGTGGCCGCGTCACCGGTGTCCAGCGAGTCGAGCCGCGTTCGTTCGTCCGCCAGCTCCGCGACCAGCGCCGACAGCGGGAGGTCCGGCGTCTCGGCAGCACGTGCCGCCACGATCGCGAGCGCCAGCGGCAGTCCTCCGCACCAGACGACGAGCTCGTCGGCCGCAGCATCCACCCGTGCCTCACCGAGCCGGCTGATGAGCAGCGCACGAGCCTCGTCGCGGTCGAGCACGTCGAACGCGAGCTGTCGCGCGCCCAGGCCTTCCAGACGGTCACGGCTGGTGATCAGCACCAACGACGGTGAGGCGCCCGGCAGCAGCGGGCGGACGTGTTCGGCGTCGCGAGCGTTGTCCAGCACCACCAGCATCCGGCGGTCCGCTACGAGGTCGCGGTACATCGCGCCCTGTGCCTCGACGTCGGCCGGGATGCGCTCCGCGGTGACCCCGAGCGCTTCGAGGAACCGGCTGAGCACCTCGCCCGGCGTCATCGGCTCGCGGTGCCGGTCGAACCCGCGCAGGTTCACGTGCAACTGCCCGTCGGGGAAGCGACCGGCCACGCCGTGCGCCCAGTGCACGGCCAGCATGGTCTTGCCCACTCCTGCCGTGCCCGTGATCGCGGCGACCACCGGCCCGCCACTCACCAGACCGGTCAGCTCGCGCAGCTGGGCGGACCGTCCGACGAAGCGCGGCATGGCCGTCGGCAGCAGCTGGGGCGCCGGTCCGCGCGCCTTCACCGAGCCCGAGAGCACCTGCTGGTGCACCGCCCGCAGTCCTTCGCCGGGATCGATCCCCAACTCGCGCCCGAGCAGGGTGCGGATCTGCTGGTACGCGGTCAGCGCCTCCGCCTGTTGCCCGGACTCGGCCAGCGCGCGCATCAGCCCGGCCCACAACGGCTCGCGGAACGGGTGCCGGTTCGTCAGCGAGCGCAGTTCGGCGACCAGCTCCGGGCCTCGACCGGACGCGAGGTCGGCGTCGATCCGCCGTTCCAGCGCCCCGAGCCACTCCTCGGTGACCAGCGGGACTTCTTGCCGGTGCAACACGTCCGACGAGACGTCCCCCAGCACGGGCCCGCGCACCAACGCCACCGCACCACCGACATCGCCCGACCGCACCAGCGAGCGGAAGCGCAGCAGGTCGAGCTGGTCCGGCTCCACCGCCGCCTGGTAGCCACCCGCCAACGTCCGCACGCAGTCGGCGTCCCCGAGCGCGACCCTCAGCCGTCGCACCACCATGTGCAGCGACCGCCTGGCTCGGTCGGCCTGGGGCGCCGAGCCGTCCCAGACCCGTTCGACCAGGTCGTCGACGGACACGAACTCGTTGGGGCGCAACAACAACGTGGCCAGCAACACCCGGCACCGCCCGGCGGGCACCGGTACGACGGCACCGTCGAGCAGCACCTCCAGCGGCCCGAGGACCCGGTACTCGGCGGTCACCCCTCCCCCTTCCACCGGCACGTGACCGAAGTGTGAGCGTGCTCAGGGAACCTGTACCCGGTCGGTCCAGCCGCAGTTACCTCCCTCTTCACTGTGGCGGGACCGGCCTCTCCACGAGGGACAGCAGCTCGCGCACGTCGTCGGCCTTGGCGAACCCGAGGTCGTCGTACACGGCGAGCGCCGAGAGGTAGTAGCCGCGAGCCGCGTCGGCCGCGCCCAGCTCGCGTTTCATGTCGGCCAGCCGAACGAGGGTGTCGGCCTGGTAGTGGCGGTACGACAACGTTGCCTGCAGCTCGACGGATCTGAGGTAGTTCGCCTCCGCCTCCTCGTAGCGGCCCAGTGCGCGGTAGATGCTGCCGAGCGTGTCGCGGTTCGAGGCGACCACGGTGTCCCGCTCGTCCGGCACCAGCTCCAGGTACATGTCCCTGGCCTGCTCTGCCCGGCGTGCCGCTTCGAGGTGGTCGCCGAGCTCGTGGTGCACGAACGCCAGCGAGGCCGAGACACTCGCCAGCTCGATGCGGTCGCCGCTGCGCAACGCCACGTCCGAGGCGCGCAGCAGCGGGTCGAGCGCGTCGGCGTACCTGCCCTGCCTGCCGAGCAGGTAGGCGAGGCCGCGCAGGTCGTTGGACAGCCCGATGAGGTCGCCCAGCCGTTCGTCCAGCGCGACGGCCGCGCGGAGCTGGTGCTCGGCCTCGTCGAACTCCCGCTCCGGTACGAGGCACGACACCAGGCCCCGGCGTGCGCGGCACTCGCCTTCGAGGTCGCCTGCCCGTTGCGCGGCCGCGACGGCCAGGCGTTGCAGCCGTTCGCCCTCGCGCCAGCGGCCGGTGGCGAGCAGGAAGTGGCGGATCGCCCACACGGTGCGCCACACGTGACCGTCGAAGCCCGCCTCGCCCGCGGCGGCCACCGCGGGACCGAACACCGCGCGTTCCTCCGCGTACCAGCGGTCGGCGTCGGTGCTCGCCTCGAACGTCAGCACGACCGCGCCGGGAGCGGGATCCGGTGTGGTGATGGGCTGGCGCAAGGGGTCGGACTTGGCAGTCGCGGCCAGTGCGGAGTGCATGAGGTGGTCGAAGAACCGTCGTTGGGCGGCCGTTCGCTCGGCGCTCGACAACCGTTGAGCCGCCTCCTCCGCCGCGTACGAACGCATCAGGTCGTGCAGCCGGTAGCGGTCCCTCTGGCACGCGATCAGGCTGTAGCGCACCAGTTCGTCCAACGCCTCGGCCGAGGGTGCCGCCAGCAGACTCGTCGCGGCGGGCTCGGTCACGTCGGGGCCGGGGTGCAGGCCGAGCAGGACGAACAGGCGTGCCGCCGCCGGGCTCAGGCAGCCGAACGTCCACGAGAACACCGCCCGCACGCTCGTCAACGGGTCGTCGGTGTCCAACGCGTCCAACGCGGCGTGTTCGAGCTCCTCCACGAGCATGCCCAACGGGTGCTGGTCGAGCGTCGCCCGTGCCGCCACCACCGCCAGCGCCAGCGGCAGGCCCGCGCACAGCTCCACCAGCCGGGTGGCGGCCTGCGGTTCCGCCGCGATCCGTTCGGCGCCCACCCTGCCGCCGAACAACACCATCGACTCGTCCGGGTCCAGCACGTCCAGTGGGAACACGCGGTGCTGGGCGGCCAGCCCGCGCAAACGGTTGCGGGACGTGATCACGGCCAGGCTCTGCGACCCGCCGGGCAGCAGCGGCCACACCTGCGCCACGTCACGGACGTTGTCGAGCAGCACCAGCACTCGCCGCCGGGACAACAGGGAGCGGTAACTGCTCAGCATGTCCTCGGTGCCGACCGGGATCTCGTCCGCGGGCACGCCGAGGGCCAGCATGAAGTCGCGGGCCGTGCTGATCGGGTTCACCGGCGCACCGGTCGGGTCGAACCCGCGCAGGTCGCTGTAGAGCTGACCGTCCGGGAACCGGTTCGCGACCCGGTGCGACCACTGCACCGCGAGCGACGTCTTGCCGATGCCACCGCTGCCGCTGATCACCGTGACCAACCGTCCGGAGGCGAGCACGGTGTCGAGCCTGTCGAGCTCCGGCTCCCTGCCGACGAAGTGCGGCAACGCGGTCGGCAACTGCCTCGGCACGTGGTGCGGCTGCGGCAACGGCGGCGCGGCGGGCACGTCTCCCGCCAGCACCTGCTGCTGCGCCTCCCGCACCCGTGAACCCGGCGGGACACCGAGCTGATCGGCCAGGACCGCCACGACCTCCTGGTGGGCGGCCAGCGCGTCCGCCTGCTGACCGCTGCGGTGCAGGGCCAGCATCAGCTGCGCCCAGAACACCTCCCGCAGCGGGTGCTGGGTGGTGAGCGCCCTCAGTTCGGGCACGAGCTCCGCGGCGACACCCCGGGCCAGGTCGGTGTCGATCCGCCGTTCCAGCGCGTCCAGCCGTTCCTCGGTCAGCGCGGGCACGAAGTCGCGGTGCAGCGACTCCGACGAGACGTTCGCGAGCACCGGCCCGCGCCACAACGCCGTCGCCTCGGTGTGCTCGCCGGCCGCGACGTGAGCGCGGAACCGCAGCAGGTCCAGCTGGCCGGGTTCGACGACGGCCGCGTAACCACCGGGACGCGTGTGCACGCAGCTCGCCTCACCGAGCGCCCGCCGCAACCGGGTCACGATCATGTGCAGCGTCTTGCCCGCGCGATCGGCGCTGGGCGGCGTTCCGTCCCACAGCCGTTCGACGATCTCGCCGGTCGAGACAGGCTCGTTGGCGCGCAACAGGAGTGTGGCGAGCAACACGCGGCACCGACCGGCGGGGACGCTGACCGGAACTCCGTCGAGCAGGACCTCGAGCGGTCCCAGCACGCGGTACTCGACTCGCACGTCGCCCCTCTCCCCGGTGTGACCGAGCGCCGAGTGTAGGGGCGTGGACGCGGTGTGACCGAAGTGTGAGCACGACCCGGCAAAGTGGTGATCAGCCGGACGACGAGAGTGACAACGAGTTCTTGGGGGGTGTCACGATCGTCGACCTCCGTCCCGGTCGCCCCTCCCCAGTGGGTCGACCGGAGAAGGAACCCGGTCATGGGGGAACCGGACAGTCCCCTGCTGTTCGGTTTGGGCCCGCGGCTTCGGCTGCGGGCCCATTTTTCTTGCCCGGAAGTCGAATGCACTTTCCTTGCAGACGCGGCATTCCAGCGCACGCGGGGATCACACGCGGGGTCCCCGCGTGTGCTCTGAGCGCACGCGGGGGCCCCGCGTTCCCCAGAAGGAAACGAAAGGCCCCCGCGTTGCTTTCGAACGGCTTAGTCGGGCGGGATCCAGGCGAACTGCATGCGCTGCTGACCGTGCTTGCGGGTCACCAGCGTGCCCCGGCCAGGAGGCTGCGGCGACGGCTTCAGGTTGCCGACGATGTTGCCCTCCTCCTTCGAACCGGAACCGACGAAGATCGGCGCCGCGATCTCCTTCAGCTTGCCGATGACCGGGTCGTACATCGCGCGGGACGCACCACCCATGCGGCGGACGACGACGATGTGCAGACCGACGTCCTTCGCCTGCGGGATGAACTCGGCCAGCGGCTGCATCGGGTTCGCGCCGCCCTGCGGAGCGACCAGGTCGTAGTCGTCGACGACGATGAACACCTCGGGACCGGTCCACCAGGACCGGTTCTTGAGCTGTTCCTGCGTGACGTCCGGACCGGGCATGCGCTTGGCGAGCGAGCCGCGCACCTCCTGGACGTTCTGCGTGAACTGCGTGCCCGACACCGCGTAGCTGAGCAGGTGGTCGGTGTCGATGAAGCCGAGCATCGTGCGGCGGTAGTCCGCGAGCAGGATCAACGCCTCGGACGAGGTGTAGCTCTGCATGATGCCGCGGACGATCGTGCGCAGGATGTTCGTCTTGCCCGACTCACCGTCGGCGAGTGCCAGGAAGTGCGGGTCCGCGTCGAAGTCCAGGTAGACCGGCGCGAGCTCGTCCTCGTTGACACCGACCGCGACGAGGTGGCCGCGGTTGGGGTTGATCTGCTGGACCTGCGCCATGAACTGCGCGTGGTCGAGCAGGTCGGGCAGCATCCGGACCTGCGGAGCCCGCGGGCCCTGCCACGTCTGGTTGAGCTTGGCGCTGAGGTCCTGCACGCCCGCGGAGACCGTGGTCGGGTCCTGCGAGGTGTCGATGCGCGGCAGGCCGGTGAGGAAGTGCAGCTTGTCACCGGTCAGACCGCGGCCGGGGCGGCCGGGCGGCACGTTGACCGCGACCTTGCGGTCGATCTCGGACTCGCTCGGGTCACCGAGACGCAGCTCGAACCGGGTGCCGAGGAGGTCCTTCATCGCGGGCCGGATCTCCGCCCAACGGTTGGCGGCGACGATCACGTGCACGCCGTAGGACAGACCCTGCGCCGCCAGCGCCTGGACCTGCGGCTCGACCATCTCGAACTCCTGGCGGAAGTTCATCCAGCCGTCCACGATCAGGAACGCGTCACCGAAGTCGTCGTCCTTGATCTCACCGCGGCGCTTGCGGTTGCGGAACTCCGTCATCGAGTCGATGCGCT
This sequence comes from Lentzea aerocolonigenes, assembly GCF_000974445.1. Classification (GTDB taxonomy): domain Bacteria; phylum Actinomycetota; class Actinomycetes; order Mycobacteriales; family Pseudonocardiaceae; genus Lentzea; species Lentzea aerocolonigenes. Next base: position 23,208 of record NZ_BBOJ01000032.1, on the reverse strand, counting down.
GGTCGCGCCACCGCAGTTCGCGCTCGGTGATCAGGGTCTGGAGCTCGGCCACCATGCGGCGGACCTTGTCGACGTCGAGACGACCGGCGAAGCCACCGACGTGCGGCAGGTCCTCCATCGCGGCGAGCGTGCCACCACCGAGGTCGATGCAGTAGAACTGCGCCTCCTGCGGGGTGTGCGTCAACGCCATCGACGCGATCATCGTCCTGAGCAGCATCGACTTGCCCGACTGCGGACCACCGACGACGGCACCGTGACCGGCGGCACCGGAGAAGTCGGCCCACAGCAGGTCGCGGCGCTGCTCGAACGGCTTGTCGACCACGCCGACCGGGATCTGCAGCGTGCCGTTCGCCGGGTAGCCCGGTGACGTGAGACCGCGGTCCGGCGTCACGTCGAGCGGCGGCAGCATCGTGTCCATCGTCGGCGGCTCGTTGAGCGGCGGCAGCCACACCTCGTGCGCGGGCGGGCCCTGGCCGACGAGCCGGTCGACGATGAGCTCGAGCTGGGTCGGCTCGTTCGCGTCCTCCTTGACCGGCGCCTCGACCTTGACCGGCTCGATCGGCCGCTCCGGCTCCTTCGGGATCTCGATGAAGTCCGGCACGAAGAACCGCGGGCGCTTGTCGCTGCGGACCGCCACCGACTCGCCGGCGGACTGCATGCCCGACGGACGGTAGGTGCCCGAGACGTAGAGCGCCTTGAACCTGGTCAGCGGCATGCCCTGCACGCTGAGGTAGCCCGAGCCCGGGATCGGCGGCAGCTCGTAGGCGTCCGGCACGCCGATCGCCGCACGCGACTCGGCCGCGTTGAAGGTCTTCAGACCGATCCGGTACGAGAGGAACGTGTCCAGACCGCGCAGCTTGCCCTCTTCCAGTCGCTGCGACGCGAGGAGCATGTGCATCTGCAGCGACCGGCCGACACGACCGATCTGGAGGAAGATGTCGATGAAGTCCGGCTTCGCCGTCAGCATCTCGGAGAACTCGTCGATGCAGATGAACAGCGCGGGCAACGGGTCGAGCTGGGCGCCGTTCTCACGGGCCTTCTCGTAGTCCCAGACGTTCTTGTAGTTGCCCTTCGCCAGGACCTCCTGGCGGCGCGACACCTCACCGGCGATGGCGTCCTTCATGCGGTCGACCAGGGTGAGGTCGCCGGCCAGGTTGGTGATCGTCGCGGCGACGTGCGGTGCCTTGTCCAGACCGAGGAACGTCGCACCACCCTTGAAGTCGACGAGGATCATGTTGAGCGCCGTCGACGAGTGCGAGGCCAGCAGACCGAGCACCAGCGTGCGGAGGAACTCCGACTTGCCGGAACCGGTCGCGCCGATGCACAGGCCGTGCGGGCCCATGCCGTCCTCTGCCGCTTCCTTGATGTCGAGCTCGACCGCCTGGCCGTGCTCGCCGATGCCGAACGGGATGCGGTAGCGGTCGCGCTTGGGCCGGGGCCGCCACGCCTGCTGCACGTCGAACGTGATCGGGTCGCCGGGGATGCCCATGAACTCGAGCAGCGGCGGGTTGTTGCTCATCGCCAACGGGTCCTCGCCGCTGTCGCCACCGGCCTCACCGGCGGCGCCCATGCGGTACGGCGAGAGCCTGCGGGCGAGCGCCTCGGCCTCCACGACGGACAGCCGGTCCGGCGCGCCGAACCACTCGACACCGCTCGCGGAACGGGCACCGAGCTGGTTGTTCTCGACGACGAGACGCAGGCCCCGGCGAGCGGTCAGGTTGCCGAGGCACTCGGACAGGTCCAGCAGCGTGACGCCGACCAGACCCTCCTCGAGGATGATCATCTCTTCGCGGCTGATGTCGCCGTCGTCGATGACGATCACGATGTGCGGCTGGTCGGGCGGCGGCGGGGCGTTGCGGGTGAACCGCTGCCGGTCGCGCAGGTTCTCGTCCAGCATCGCCTCGATCTCGGCGAGCGAGTTCGCCATCATGCGGCGCTGGCCGATGCCGTCGATGTCGGTGGGGTGCTGCGCGTGCGGCAGCCACTTCACCCACTCCCACAGCTGCTTGGTGCGGCCCGCGCTGACGACCGCGATCAGCAGGTCGTCCGGGGCGTGGAAGGTGACGAGCTGGGCGAGGAGGGCGCGCGCGAGGTCGCGGCGGTCCTCCACGTCACCGAGCAGGCCGACGGCGGCGAAACCGCGCAGTGCGATGGAGATCGGCAGGTCGGGCACGAGCGAGTGGGCGCGCACGAACCGGCGCAGCGCCAGCGTCGCGATCGGCTCGAGCTCCTCGACCGGTCCGGTCTGCGGCGGCACCAGGCGGGTGGCGAGGCGCTGCGAGCCCCGTCCCGCGCGCAGGTGGCAGAAGTCGGGGTCGTTCTGGCGGCGTTCCCACATGCGGCGGGTGGTGGCGAGCGACCACAGCATCTGCGGGTCCGGGTGCACCCACTCGCGTTCGGCGCGCTGCTCGTCGGCCGCCTCGCGGGCGCGGTCGCGCATCTGGCCGAGGTACCGCAGGTAGTCCTTGCGGTCCTCGTTCATCTCGGCTTTCTTCTGGCCCTTGCCGGTGCCCATGCCTCCCGCCATCATGCCGATGGTCGAGATCATCATCATGCCGGGCATGATCATCGCGGCGGGCTGCTTGTTCGAGTACACGAACATCATCGCCATCATGCCCACGGACGCGATGATCATCACGACGGGCATCGCCTTCATCATGATGTTGCCGGGGATGATCCGGGGGACCTCGGGTGGCGGCTCGAGGTGGACCTCACCGCCGGGAGGCCGGGGAGCAGCAAGGCGTGCCGTTCGCTTGAACTGCAGCGTGCTCAACTGACAGGCACCTCTTCGACTCTCGTTACGCCACCAGTAGCAACCGACACTATTGCGCATCAGCGCGCGTCACGAAGGTGGGTCGGGAAAACCCAGTCGAACGTGTTCTGCGAACCACACGTGCAGAAGGCGTCGGTGCGGCCATACTAGGGCCGCCCGGCGAGCGTCCGAGTGGACCAATAGGGTCGGGCCGTTGATTTGATTAGTGCTGATCTGACTTAGGGGGCCCTGGTGGCGACCGGTACGACGGTGTTCAGCCGTGTCACGGTGGTGGCACCTCGAACGCGTATCGACGTCGCGCTACCTGCCGACGTGGCGGTGGCCGATCTCCTGCCGATGCTGCTGGACATGGCGAGAGAGGCCACTCCGGACGGTGGCGTGCGGCACGGTGGCTGGTGCCTCGCCAAGCTCGGCGACAGCCCGCTCGACCCGGCGCGCACGCTCGCGTCGCTCGGCGTCGTCGACGGTGAGCTGCTGCAGTTGCGGCGCCGCAACGAGAACCCGCCGCCGCCGCTGTACGACGACGTCGTCGACGCGATCGCGGAGTCGGACCCGGACTCGTTCCGGCCGTGGACCAAGGAGACGGCGCAGAAGTTCGGCCACATCGCCGGTGCTCTCGCGCTGATCGCCGCCGCGGTGGCGCTCTTCCTGTCCGGCCCGTTGATGCAGGGCGATTCCGGCAGCGGGCTCGCCGCCGCGATCGCCGGTGGTGTCGCCGCGATCGCCGCACTGGCCACGGGCGCGACCATCGCGCGGGCGTACAAGGCGGTGTCGACGGGCGTGTTGATCGCTGCGTGCGGTGCGCTGCCGATGGCGTTCGTCGCCGGCTTCCACGCGGTGCCCGGTGTCGGCTTCAACCCGAAGATGCTGCTCGCCTCGGCGTTGATGATGATCTTCGCGTGGGGCGGCATCCTGCTGATCGGCCAGGGCATCACGGTGTTCATCGCCGCGGCGACCAGCGGCACGATCGTCGCGCTGGCGTTCCTCGTCGCGACGTTCGTCGAGCACCCGCTCGCCGGTGTGGCCGCCGCGACCGGTGCGGTCGCGCTCGCCGCGCTGTCGATGCTGCCCAGGCTGACGCTGCAGCTGGCCAAGATCCCGCCGCCCGTCGTGCCGACGAACGCCGAGGACCTCAAGGAGGACACCGGCTTCCCGGAGTACGCGGTGATCGAACGCCGCACCGCCGTCGCGCACGAGTACCTGACCGGCATGATCATCGGAACGGGTGTCGTGGCCGCGCTGGCCGCGATCGTCGCCGCGTCCTCCGACACGATCTGGGGCCCGATCTACGGCGTGGTCGTCTCGATCGTGCTGATGATGCGCGGCCGTGCGTACGCGAACGGCGCGCAGGCCGTGGCGCTGCTGTCGACCGGCATGCTCGCCAGCGCCGGCATCCTGCTCGGCTGGCTGATCGACGCCTCCGAGTTCAACCGCATCGTCTTCGTGTTCGGCACGCTGCTGGTCCTCGGCGCGGGCGCGCTGGTGCTCGGTGTCGTGTTCCCCGGCCAGAAGTTCTCGCCGCCGTTGCGCCGCACCGTCGACATCATCGAGGCGATCCTCATCGCGTCGGTCGTGCCGCTGGCCCTCGCCGTGATGGACCTGTACTCGGTGTTCCGAGGTCTGGTCACGCTATGAGGTCCGGCATCAGGCGCACCACGGCGGTCGCGGCCGCCGGACTGCTTCTGCTGACGGGAGCGCTTCCCCAGGCCTCCGCCCAGCCGTCCTCCTCCGCACCGGCGACGGCGAAGCCGAACTCGGTGCCGCCGGACCTGCCGCCCGGCACCCAGCCGCCGGACGACAAGGGCGTGCCGGACGTGACGTACAAGCGCACCAACAAGGGGTGCGTCGAGTCCGACACCAAGAGCGAGCTCATCGAGTACAAGCCCTGGGGCCAGGTGTACCTGAACCTGGAGCAGGCGCACCGGTTCGCCACGGGCAAGGGCGTCAAGATCGCGATCATCGACACCGGTGTCGACCCGCGCAACCCGCGCTTCGGGGGCAGGGTCAAGGGCGCCGGTGAGTACGTCGACAACTCCGGCGGCAAGAACGGCACCGACGACTGCGACGGCCACGGCACCGAGGTGGCTGGTGTCGCCGCGGCCGCCAAGACCGAGGGCGACTTCGTCGGCGCCGCACCGGAAGCGGAGATCCTCGCGATCCGCCAGACCAGCGACCGCTACGAGTTCGGCGGCGACGCGAACAACGAGAAGCGCAGCTCCGCGGGCAAGGTCGGCACCCTCGCGCAGGCGATCGTGCGCGCGGCGAACCAGGGCGCCAAGGTCGTCAACATCTCGTTGACGAACTGCGGTCCTCCCAAGGGTTTCAGCCAGGACGACCAGAAGCTGCAGGCCGCCATCAAGTACGCGGTGGACGTCAAGGACGTGGTGATCGTCACCGCGGCCGGCAACCTCAGCGACCAGGGCACCGGCTGCGCCAACCAGAACAACAACCTCGATCCGAACAACGTGAACTCGATCTCGTCCCCGGCGTGGTTCGCGAACGACGTGCTGTCGGTGGGATCGATCGCCAGGAACGGCTCGGTCTCGTCGTTCAGCGTCTGGGGTCCGTGGGTCAGCATCGCCGCGCCGGGCGAGGAGATCATCTCCGTCGACCCCAAGGGCACCGGCCTGACGAACGCGAACGTCACCGCGCAGGGCACGACCGACATCAAGGGCACCAGCTTCGCCTCGCCCTACGTCGCCGGCATCACCGCGCTGGTGCGCGAGCGGTTCCCGGACCTCAAGGCGCGCCAGGTGATGGATCGTCTGAAGGCCACCGCCCTGCACCCCGGCAACGTGTCCGGAAAGGACAACAAGGTCGGCTTCGGCATGATCAACCCGGTCGCCGCGCTGACCGCCGTGCTGCCCGCGGAGGCCTCCGGTTTCCAGAAGCCGGAACCCAAGGCGATGAACACGGCCGTCACCCCGCCGCAGGGCCTCGACTGGCCGCCGATCATCGTGGCGCTGGGTGGGATCGGTGTCGGCGGCGGACTGCTGATGCTGACGCTGTTCATCCGCAACTCGCTGAACCGCAAGCGCGGCAAGTCCGCGTAGTCGCGTGAAACGGGAAGGGCCCCGCCGGATTCGGCGGGGCCCTTCCCGTTGTCCGCGAAAGACTTCTCAGTCGTCGTCACCGATCGTCTTCGGCGCCGCCTTCTTCGGCTTGCCGAGCAGGTCGTCGATCGACCCGGAGAGCCGCTGCCTCGGCTTGTGCTCCTTGTCGCCGCCCTGCTGACCGCCGGCGCCGCCCATCGGCATGCCACCCATCATCGGCATGCCACCCGCCATGCCACCGCCAGTGCCTCCAGGACGGCCACCAGCGCCCGCAGCGGCCGCGGCGGCCCCGGAACCCTGCTGGGAGGGCGGAGGCTGCTCAGAGATGCCCGTGGAGCCTCCGAACTGCATCGGCTGCGGCGCCGCGGCGGCAGGAGCACCGACCGAACTGACGCCACCGACACCACCGACGCCACCACCGACGCCACCACCGACGCCACCACCGTGCGACGCGACGCCGCCCGTGCCCGCGGCGGCCGTGGCGGACGCCTTCGCCGGTTCCGGCAGCTTCGTCTCCGGTTTGGCCGGCGCGGTGTAGGTCCAGTCCTTCTCGGGATACTTGTGCTCCATCCGCACGGCGCCGAAGCCCTCGGCCTCACCCGAGACCCCGTCGCACAGCTTGAGGAACGCCTCCATCACCTGCCGCGCGGACTCGTGCAGCTCGCGCACCGGGCCCTTGAGGTCCTCGATGTGCTTGACCGCGCGCTGGTCGCCTTCCAGGGGCAACGCCGCCGTGCCGGACACCGAGTCGGCGACGTCGGCCAGCACGTGCGCCATGTCCTGCACGATGTCGCGCACGCCGTCCGCGGTCTCCTCCAGCGCGTCCGCCATCGCGTTCATCGCGTCGGACATGTCGCCACCCGCGAGGCCCACCTTGCGCATGTGGTCGAGGAACGCGTCGGCGTCCTTGCCCTCCCACCGCGCGTCGACGCCGCCGAGGGGTGCCGCGACGTGCTTGGTGACCGCCTCGGTCACCTTCGCCGCCTTGCGCCAGCGCTCGGCTTCCTCGAGCAGGTCGTTCCAGTCGCCCACCAGCGGGTCGAAGAAGTCGTGCACGAGGTCCACGACACCGAGCTTCCGGCTCACCTGCGAGAGGTAGTCGAGCTCGGGACCGACCTCGGCCGCGATCTGCCTGCCGTCCTTGGCCACCACAGCCCTACCTCCGGTCGGCCTTCTTGACGAGGTGCAGGCTCTCGTCGTCCTGGTGCCCGTACTGCTTCGCGACGGCGTGCAGGCCCTTCGCCGCGGCGTCGAGCGTGTCGCACGCGCGGGCGAGCTGCGAGTTGAGCAACTCGGCCGCACGCGCGTAACCCTGGGCGGTGCCGACGGTTCTGCCGATCTCGCCGAACGACTGCGGGCGCAGCGGGGACACCTTCATGGCGTCCCGCACCCGCCTCAGATCGTCGGTAGTGCCGTCGATGCGGTCGGCGTACTTCTCCAACCACTCGGGATCGACACTGATGCGACCGGCCACGACTGTCCCCTCACGACACTTCCGGGTGCTGGCGTGTGGCGGCCACGATCACCACCGGTTAGTGGCCGCCACACCTTCCTTCATTCGACGGTGATGCACCCGGACCGGTTCCGCTACTTCTGCGTGGACTGCGGATCCTTGATCGTGCCCTTCGGCGCGGGAATCGAGTCGTAGCTGCGGTTCGCCTCGTTCTTGTTGAGCTGCGGTCCCATCGGCAGCAGGCTCAGGATCTGGTTCGGTGCCGGCGGGAACGTCCCGTCGAGCCCCAGCGCCGTCGCGGTGCCGGCGTCCGGGATGCCGTAGCGCACGCCACGACCCGTGACGATCTGCACCGGACCGGTCCCGAAGTCGCCCTTGCCCTGGCTCGCCCGCACGACCGCGGCCTTGCCCGGCAGCATCAGGAACTGGTCGATGATCTCGCCCGCCGCACCCGGTGCGTTGAGCTCGACCGGCGTCATCTCCTTGGGGCCGGGCAGCTTCGAGCCGATCGTGACCGTGGTGTGCTCGGCCTTGGTCTGCTCGGTGTAGTTCTCGGCCTTCCAGCCCAGGCACACCACGGTGTTGTTGGCGTTCGCCTCGAGCGTGGTGGGGATCTTCGCCGGGTAGGAGTCGAGCTTCAGCGGGTCCTTCGGGTCCTTGCGGTCCGCGATCGCCGACGGCGAGAGCGGGGTCGGCTTCTTGTTGTTCGAGTACGCGTAGCGCAGCAGGTCGCCGACCGTCTGGTCGACCTCCTGGAAGCCGTCCTTGAGCGCCACCATGTACGTCGCCGTACCGGTCAGGTTCACCTCGACGACCTCACCGATGTTCACGTTCGTCTCGGTGACGTAGGCCGCCTTCTTGCCCTGGTCGGAGATGACCGGTGCGATCAACGGCGCGACCTCGGGGATCGCGTTCAGCATCGCCGTGCTGATCGCGCGCGCCTGCTTGCCCTTGAGCTTGAGGGCGTTCATCACCTTGTCGTCTTTGAGGTTCACCTCGGCGCGGACCGTCGACGACGAGATGTCGCGCAGCGAACCGGGCTTCTTGTAGATCAGGTACGCCTTCTGCGCGCCCGTGCGCTGCTGGACCAGCACGGCCTCGTCGCCGAGCTCGGGGTTGCCGCCGCTCACGCCCGCGATCACGGAGGTCTTGATCTGGTTGTCGATCGCCTGGTTCTCGCGGAACTCGTCCAGGTCGAGCGTGTCGCAGACGGACCACTGGGCGTCGATGCGCAGGTCCGGCTTCGGCAGCACGTCCGGCGCGTCCGGCAGACCGGTCAGCCTGCCCCGCGGCAGGCTCGCCAGCGCCGACTCGCTCACGAGCTTCGGTTCACCGCCTGCGGCCTGCTGCTGCGCGCCGTTCGCCGTGCCGCCTGGTGCGTCGCCGCCACCGGCCTGCTGGTCGGGGTTGTTGCGCGAGTACCAGAGCAGCCGGGCCGACGCCAGGTTCGTCATCGGGATCAGGCGCTTCGGTGAGGCGTCGACCACGTAGACCTGGCCGGTCTCCTTGCTGATGGCGATCTGCGTCTGGTCGTCCAGTCGCGGCGCGGGCTTGAAAACCCCGTACACGAGGAAGCCCAGGAGACCGACGACACCGAGGACCACACCCACCGCTGTCGCGCGCGAGTGGTTGCGCATCGGGTCGTGCAGCATCACCGCGTCTCTGCGGACAAGCGCGGACTGCATCCGCTGCAGGACGAATCGGTAGGCCTGGACCTGTGACTTGGTGGTGGGTGTTGATGCCATTCTCGGCTCGCTGCTCTCCCAGTCGCGGTACGGTTCGGCAGGATAGCCGGACGCAGGTTGCTCCGTGGGCCGGTTCGCCAAGCCCACCGACCATCGAGGGGAAAGAGACCACAACGGATGTCCGTGACCACTCCACATCCGCCCCGGCCCAACCCAGGGATGGCACGGCCGCAGGGACCTGGGGGTCCTGGCCAGCAGGCACCTGCGCCGCCGCGTCCGGTCGGGCGTGTCCGCCGCAGAGCTTCCGGCGCCAGCCTCGGCTCGTTGCCCGTCTCGAACGTAGTCACGATCGAGGTCGGTCTCGCCATCGCCCTCCTCGTGCTCACCCTCATGGGCCTGAAGAACAGCGCCGGCGCGCTGAACGTCGTCTCGGTGTCGATCGCCGGCGGTGTGCTCTTCATCGCACTGATCCTGGCTTTCACCCGATCGCGTGGTCGTTGGCTGACCCAGTGGATCGGCGTCCGGCTCCGCTACAACTTCCGGTCGCACACCCGCACCGCGAAGCGCGTGGACCCGCAGGAGTCCAAGCCCGGTGACGACGAGATGCAGGTGCTCGGCCCGGAGGACCCGCGCGTCGCGCTGCTGCGCCTCGCGATCCCGGACCTGGTGATCGCCAAGGGCGTGGACCACGAACGCCGTCCGCTCGCGCTGTCGTGGCACGACGGCGTGTGGACCGCGGTGCTGCTGGTCGACCCGACCCCGCCGCTGATCTCCGCGGTCGGTTCGGCACCGTCGCTGCCGCTCGGCGCGCTGGCGCCGTGCCTCGAGGACCGCGGTGTCGTGCTGGACGCGATCACCGTGATCTGGCACTGCTACCCCGGCAGCGCGGCACTTCCGCCGAACTCGCCGGCCGTCAGCTCGTACATGGAAGTCCTCGGCTCGATGCCCGCCGCGGCCCGGCGCACCACGTGGATCACGGTGCGGCTCGACCCGCGCCGCTGCGGCGAGGCGATCAGGGAGCGCGGCGGCGGCGTCGTGGGCGCGCACCGCGCGTTGATCGGCGCATTGTCCCGCGTCCGCAACGCTTTGGAGTCCGCGGGCGTGACGATCCGCCCGCTCGACTCGGACGAGCTGCTGCGCGCGGCGATCTCGTCCGCCGAGCTCACCGCGGCCGTCGGCAACACGAACCCCGTGTCGCTGCGGGAGAAGTGGTCGGGCGTCACCGCGGGTGGCGTCGGTCACGCGAGCTACGCGATCACCGGCTGGCCGTCGAAGGGCCTCAAGGGCAACCTGAACGCGCTGACCGGCGTGCGCGCGCTGTCCTCGACGCTCGCGATGTCGATCTCACCGTCCCGTGAGGACGGTCAGGTCTCGCTGCGCGGCCTGGTGCGCGTGAGCGCCCGCACGCCGAGCGAGCTGGACCGCGCGGAGGACCAGTTGTCGAAGCTGGGTGACAAGCTCGACATCACGCTGACCCCGTTGCGGGGCATGCAGCTCGCCGGCCTGGCCGCGACGCTGCCGCTGGGAGGTGTGGCATGAGCAGCTCGTCCCGTCTGCTGGACTCGCGCGGCCGCGACGGCGTGGCGCCGGAGTTCCTGGTGTCGCCGAGCATGCTCGACGTGGTCAGCCCGAGCGGCGACCGCGGCGGCATGATGCTCGGCCAGGGCACCAAGGGCGAACCGCTCACCGTGTCCGTCCTGCGTCCCACCCCGACCCGCATGGTGGTCGTCGGCGGCCTGTACCTGGCCCGTCAGATCGCGTTGCGGGCCATGGCAACGGGCGCGTGGATCATCATCGCGACGGGCCGCCCCCAGGCCTGGCAGCCGGTGGTGCGCGCCGCGGGCCAGGGCCCGGACGGCCGCCCGTCCCAGCTGGTCCAGCTGCGCCGGCTGTCCCCGGCGGACCTGCCGCGCCCGACGGAGGACATGCCGCTGCTGGTGATCCACGACGGCGGCCACGTCCCGCAGGAGCTGTTCCCGCCCCGCGCCCCGTGGCAGACCACGATGTACGTGCTGCCGTACCTGCACCCGCAGGCGTCGTCGACGGCGAACAACGCGGACCTCGTGCTGCTGCAACGCCTCCCGATGGGCCAGGCGCAGCTCGCGGGCCAGATGTGGCGCCTGCGCCCGCAGATGTTCCAGCAGCTGACCCAGCTGAAGGACGACCAGGTCATCGCGATGGGCCAGGACATGTGGGCGCACCTGCGCCTGTACACCACCCCGGCCGAGCAGCAGATCCTGGGAGCCGTCCGCCGCGGCGATTGAGGCAGTGCTCGATCGCCGCTGCTTCGCAGACGGTGGCGAGTTCGTCTTCCAGTCGGTCGTCCGGGCCACCTCTTCGGGCCGAATCGCCTACGGCGGTTGACCCGAAGAGGCGACCGGATGACCGGCACGAACTCGCAAGTCTTATCCAACTGAGACATAGCGCCCCGAACGGTGAACCGTTCGGGGCGCAATTGTTTTGTCCATAGATCAGCGGCACCAACTAATTCACAGGGCGACCAAATCTGTTGATTCGCCATTCGATGGTAATTCCGTGGACCTTCTTGTGCGAAATCCGTCTACGCCACTAAGAAAACTCTCACCTGTACTACTCCTGCGACGAGGGAGCACGCTGCTATGGGTGAATCGTGGCTCAGACGAGCGGCTGGAATCGGACTGGTGGCGGGCACCGCGCTCGCGCTGACGTCCGTCTCCGCCACCGCTGCGCCCGAGGGGGAGATTCGCAACCTCGGTGCGTCCAACGCGGTCAAGGACAGCTACATCGTCGTCCTGAAGGACTTCAGCACGACCAGCGCGGAGAACCTCAGCGCCAAGTACGGCGCGAAGGTGAAGCACTCCTACAAGTCCGCTTTGCGCGGTTTCTCCGCGCAGATGTCCGAGGCCCAGGCCAAGCGCCTGGCAGCTGACCCGTCCGTCGCCTACGTGGAGCAGGACGGCGAGGTCCACCTCTCGGACACGCAGACCCCGACCCCGTCCTGGGGCCTCGACCGCATCGACCAGCGCACGCTCCCGCTGGACAACAGCTACACCTACCCGAACCGCGGCGCGGGCGTGACGGCCTACATCATCGACACCGGCATCCGCCTGAGCCACAGCGACTTCGGCGGCCGCGCCGTCTCCGGCCGCGACACCGTGGACAACGACAACGATGCCACCGACTGCAACGGCCACGGAACCCACGTCGCGGGCACCGTGGGCGGCACCAAGTACGGCGTGGCCAAGGACGTGAAACTGGTAGCCGTCCGAGTCCTGAACTGCTCGGGCTCCGGCACCTTCGCAGGCGTCATCGCGGGCATCGACTGGGTCACCGACCAGGTGACCAACAACCCGGCCAACAAGCCCGCAGTGGCCAACATGTCCCTGGGCGGCGGCGCCAACGACACGGTGGACGCAGCCGTGAAGCGCTCAATCGCAGCAGGCGTCACCTACGGCCTGGCCGCAGGCAACGACAGCGGCGGCAACGCCTGCAACACCTCCCCGGCCCGCACCCCGGAAGCCATCACCGTCGGTTCCACCGACCGCACGGACTCCCGCTCGTCCTTCTCGAACATCGGCACCTGCCTCGACATCTTCGCCCCGGGCCGAGACATCACGAGCGCCTGGCTGACCGACGACAACGCCACCAACACCATCAGCGGCACCTCAATGGCCACCCCGCACGTGGTGGGCGCGGCAGCGGTCTACCTCGGCTCGTCCCCGACGGCCACGCCCCAACAGGTCCGCGACGCCCTGGTGGCAAACGCCAGCTCCGACGTGGTCACCAGCCCGGGAGCAGGCTCCCCGAACAAGCTCCTGCAGATCACCGGCACGGCCCCCGGCAACCCGCCCGGCCAGTGCCCCGCAGTCACGAACGACACCGACACCGCCATCCCAGACGCCTCATCGGTCACCTCGTCGATCACCATCGCCGACTGCAACGGCAAGGCCAGCGCCACGGGCACCGTCCAGGTGGCCATCAAGCACAGCTACCGAGGCGACCTGGAACTGTCCCTGATCGCCCCCTCAGGCGCGGTGAAGATGCTGAAGGTCTCGAGCGGCAACGACAGCGCCGACGACATCAACGCGACCTACAACGTCAACGTGTCCACTGAGGACGCCAACGGCACCTGGCAACTGCGGGTCCGCGACCTCTACCGACAGGACACGGGCTTCATCAACTCGTGGACCCTGGACATCTAGACCACACAGCATCACCCCCAGGAGCCCCCGGTCCCCCCGCCGGGGGCTCCTCCCTTTCCAGCGAGAAGAGAGACGAGAGACGAGAGAAGGCACCCCAGCCCGATGCCGCAGGCGAGGCGACGCGAAGGCGAAGCCGAGCCAGCTCTTAGCGTGGGGTTCCGGTGGGTTGGTTCCGTCACGAGTCGTGCCACAGCTCTTGTCGCGCCTGAGGGGTGACTCGCTCCTGGCGCGGCTCGTGTCGGGACCAACCCACCCGAACCGCACGCCCTACGCAACAGCAAGCCGCCCAAAGCAACAGGCGTGCCATCAACCCGCGAGCGGCGCTGACCGGTCTTTGATCAGATTGGCGGGGTAAGGGCAGAGCCTCCAAGCCCTAAACAGGCACCCGACACGACGACGCAACCAACCTAGCGAAACACGAAACAGGCAACCCGCCAGCGCAACCGGGGGACGGCAACGGCACCGACGCGCCAGGACAACGCCAGGACGACGTCAGGACAACGTCCGAACCCGCCGAGTCACCTCAGCCCGAGCCCCCAACTCGTCATCCCCAGGAAAGTCCACGCGAACCAAGCACAACCCGTGAGCCGGCGCCACAGCAACCCCACTAGCGCGCCCACTCAACGACAGCAACGACGAAGGCCACGAAACGGGCTTCCGCCCCTCCCCGACAGCCAGCAACGCCCCGATCAGCGACCGAACCATCGAGTGGCAGAACGCGTCAGCCGACACGAACGCCGTGATCACACCATCCGAAGCGGCCCGCACCAGCTCCAGCCGCTGCAACTCCCGGATGGTCGTGGCCCCGTCCCGCCGCTTGCAGAACGCACAAAAATCGTGCTCCCCCAACAGCAACGAGGCAGCAGCGTTCATCGCCGAGACGTCCAACGGCCGAGGCCAGGCAAGAGTGTCCAACCGCCGCAACGGATCCGCCCCGAAAGCAGCATCCGTGACCCGGTACTCGTAGTGCCGCCGCAACGCGGAGAACCGAGCGTCGAACGCCTCAGGCACCACCCGAGCAGAGAACACCCGCACATCAGCCGGCAACGCACGCGCCAACCGCCGCGGCAGCCCGGCAACATCCACAGTGGACGGCAGATCGACGTGGGCGACCTGGCCGGACGCGTGCACCCCGGCATCCGTCCGCCCGGCCACCGTCAGAACGACGTCCTCACGCAGCACCATCGACATGGTGTCCTCGAGAACGCCGCAGACGGTCCGGCGGGACGGCTGCCGAGCCCATCCCGAGAACTCGGTCCCGTCGTAGCCGAGGTCCAGGCGCACACGAACGAGCCCGCCGTCCCCAGAAGCGGGAACGACGGGCTCGTCAGCAGACCTACTGCTCAGGACTTGTCCTTCTCAGCAGCCTCTTCCGCCTTGACGTCCTCGGCCGACGGCTCGCCGTCGACCTCGACAGCGCCCTCAGCGGGCTCGTCGGCGGCGTCGATGGTCGCGGACTCGGGCGCCTCGGCGTCCTGGTCGACAACCTCGGCCGCTGCCGGCTTCTCGTCCTTGGCGAACTTGGTCTTGCGCGCAGCCTCGGCCTCGGTGGAGACGAGCTTCTGCTGCACCAGCTCGATGATGGCCATGGGGGCGTTGTCGCCCTTGCGCGCCAGCGTCTTGGTGATGCGGGTGTAGCCACCGGAACGGTCGCTGAAGAACGGACCGATCTCGGCGATCAGCTTGTGCACAACGTCCTTGTCGCGGATCGTCTTCATGATCTCGCGGCGGTTGTGCAGGTCGCCGACCTTCGCCTTGCTGATGAGCTTCTCGGCGTACGGACGCAGCCGCTTCGCCTTCGCCTCAGTGGTCTTGATCCGGCCGTGCTGGAACAGCGCCGTCGCCAGGTTGGCGAGCAGCAGCCGCTCGTGCGCCGGAGACCCACCGAGCCGGGGGCCCTTGGTAGGGGTGGGCATCGCTTACTCCTGTAACTGAAAGAGATCCTCTAGCTCTGAATCAGAGCGTCAGAGCTGCTCGGTCTCCGCGTAGTCCTGACCGTCGTCGTGCGGGTCCAGGCCGGCACCGGCACCCCAGCCCGTGTCACCGGGGTGGTAGTCCGACGCAGCCGCGGACGGGTCGAACCCAGGAGGCGAGTCCTTCAGCGCGAGGCCGAGGCCGACGAGCTTCATCTTGACCTCGTCGATCGACTTCGCACCGAAGTTGCGGATGTCCAGCAGGTCCGCCTCGCTGCGCGACACGAGCTCGCCGACGGTGTGGATGCCTTCCCGCTTCAAGCAGTTGTAAGACCGGACCGTCAGGTCCAGGTCCTCAATCGGCATCGCGAACGCGGCGATGGTGTCGGCTTCGGCCGGCGACGGGCCGATCTCGATGCCCTCGGCGTCGATGTTCAGCTCGCGAGCGAGGCCGAACAGCTCAACCAGGGTCTTACCCGCGGAGGCAACCGCGTCCCTCGGAGTGATCGAGGGCTTGGTCTCCACGTCGAGGATCAGCTTGTCGAAGTCCGTACGCTGCTCGACACGAGTGGCCTCGACCTTGTACGTCACCTTGAGAACCGGCGAGTAGATCGAGTCGACGGGGATGCGGCCGATCTCGGCGCCCGCCTGCTTGTTCTGGACAGCCGGGACGTAGCCGCGACCGCGCTCGACGACGAGCTCGATCTCCAGCTTCCCCTTGCCGTTCAGGGTCGCGATGTGCAGGTCGGGGTTGTGCACGGTGACACCGGCCGGAGGCACGATGTCGCCCGCGGTCACCACACCGGGGCCCTGCTTGCGCAGGTACATGGTCACCGGCTCGTCCTCCTCGGACGAGACGACGAGCTCCTTCAGGTTCAGGATGACGTCGGTGACGTCCTCCTTCACCCCGGGAACCGTGGTGAACTCGTGCAGCACGCCGTCGATGCGGATGCTCGTGACAGCAGCACCGGGGATCGACGAGAGCAGCGTGCGGCGGATCGAGTTGCCGAGCGTGTAGCCGAAGCCCGGCTCCAGCGGTTCGATGACGAACCGGGAACGGGTCTCGGAGACCGCTTCCTCGCCGAGCGAGGGGCGCTGGGAAATCAGCACTGGGTTCTTCCTTCCACCAACGACGCCCGCTATTTGACGCCGTCAACAACAGCCAGCCGCGAGGACCGGCAAACGCACTCGGCACACCCTTCGCGCCGATGCGGGACCCGACCCGAGCGTCAGTCCACGAAGGACTGACGCTCGGAGAGGATCACTTCGAGTAGAGCTCGACGATGAGCTGCTCGGTGACAGGCGTGTCGATCTGCGCGCGCTCGGGCAGCTGGTGCACGAGGATGCGCAGGTTCGACGGAACGACCTGCAGCCAAGCCGGGATCGGGCGGTCACCGAAGGACGCGCGAGCAGCCTCGAAGGGCAGCGTCGGCATGGACTTCGGCTTCACGTCGATGATGTCGAACTTCGACACCTGGTAGCTCGGGATGTTCACCTTGTGGCCGTTGACCAGAAAGTGCCCGTGGCTGACCAGCTGGCGAGCCTGGCGACGCGTGCGGGCGAGGCCCGCGCGGTACACCACGTTGTCGAGGCGAGCCTCGAGGATCTGGAGCAGGTTCTCACCGGTCTTGCCCGGGCGACGAACCGCTTCCTTGTAGTAGCGGACGAACTGCTTCTCGAGCACGCCGTAGGTGTACCGAGCCTTCTGCTTCTCCTGGAGCTGCAGCAGGTACTCGGACTCCTTCACCCGGCCGCGGCCGTGCTGGCCGGGCGGGTACGGACGGCGCTCGAACGCCTGGTCCCCACCAACGAGGTCGACCTTCAGGCGGCGCGAGATACGCGTCGCGGGTCCCGTGTAACGAGCCATTAGTTCTTACTCCTCCCCGTGCCTCAGACCCGGCGCCGCTTGGGCGGGCGGCAGCCGTTGTGGGGCTGCGGGGTCACGTCCTGGATGGTGCCGACCTCGAGACCGGCGGCCTGCAGCGAACGGATCGCGGTCTCACGGCCGGAGCCGGGACCCTTGACGAACACGTCCACCTTGCGCATGCCGTGCTCGGCGGCCTTGCGGGCGGCGTTCTCGGCAGCCATCTGCGCCGCGAACGGCGTGGACTTGCGCGAGCCCTTGAAACCCACGTGGCCGGCGGACGCCCAGCTGATCACGTTGCCCATCGGGTCCGTGATGGACACGATGGTGTTGTTGAACGTGCTCTTGATGTGCGCCTGGCCGTGCGAGACGTTCTTCTTTTCCTTGCGCCGGATCTTCTTGACCCCGGCGCCCTGGCGGGACTTCGGTGGCAAAACGAGCTCCTAAGTTGAGGGCAGTAGACGCGAGGTCTTACTTCTTGCCGGCCTTCTTCTTGCCGGCCACGGTCTTCTTCGGACCCTTGCGGGTACGGGCGTTCGTCTTGGTGCGCTGACCGCGAACGGGCAGGCCGCGACGGTGCCGAAGACCCTCGTAGCAACCGATCTCCATCTTGCGACGGATGTCGGCCGCGACCTCACGGCGAAGGTCACCCTCGACCTTGTAGTTCGTCTCGATGTGGTCCCGCAGCTTGGCGAGGTCGTCGTCAGACAGGTCCTTGACCCGGAGGTCAGGGGAGATCTGCGTGGCGGCGAGCAGCTCCTTGGAGCGCGTACGACCAATGCCGAAGATGTAGGTGAGCGCGATCTCCATCCGCTTCTCGCGGGGGAGGTCGACGCCAGCGAGTCGTGCCATGTGGCGGTTAACTCCTGTCGATTACTTCCAGGTCTGCTCCTCGCCCAGTTCCGGTGACTGACTCGCTGTGTGTCGTGTCCGGCTGCTCTCACAGCCGGTGTCCCGGCCCCGGCCTGGAATCCGGGGGTGTCCGCACGCTTGAAGCCCTGCGTGCGGCAGGTGCGAGGAGTTTCTCGTTACTGCGTCATCGATGATCTCGACGAGCGCGTGGTGGAGCTGCTCAGCCCTGGCGCTGCTTGTGGCGCAGGTTCTCGCAGATCACCATGACCCGGCCGTGACGGCGGATCACCTTGCACTTGTCGCAGATCTTCTTGACGCTCGGCTGGACCTTCACGCCTGAGATCTCCTGCTATTGGAGGTCACTTGTAGCGGTAGACGATGCGCCCGCGGGACAGGTCGTAGGGCGAGAGCTCCACGACAACCCGGTCCTCAGGGAGGATGCGGATGTAGTGCTGTCGCATCTTGCCGCTGATGTGTGCGAGCACCTTGTGACCGTTCTCCAACTCGACGCGGAACATCGCGTTGGGGAGCGGCTCGACTACGCGGCCCTCGACCTCAATGGCCCCGTCCTTCTTGCCCATGTCCTCCGCGTTTCGTGACGGTGGTAATAACCTTTGGACGCGCGTCAGCCGGGTTCGATCTCACCTGCAAGGGCATGACAGAACCGGCGCGACGGATGCGCCACCTGACCAGTGTACGCACCTCACTCCGGCAACCCAAATCGGGTCCGGTCAGGCCTGCCGGCGGGGCGCTCGCACCCCTCCATCAGCGGCCGGAGCTTCGCGATCTCGTTGATCTCGAACTCGTGCTTGCCCAGCACCGACTTGAGCGTCCGGACGCGCTGGGCGGCGATCTGAGCGCCGTAGCCGCTGTCGTCAGAGCACCGCTGAGCTGCGTTGTTGAGCGCGAGGTCGCCTGATCCGATGCCGTAGCTCTCCAGGCTCGGCTCGCCGGGTCCGCGCTGCGTGAACCCGGCCCGGTCGAGGCAGCGCAGCAGCGTCACGCCGAGAGACCTCGTGTGCACCGCCTCAGGCCCCGAGCCCAGCCGTGCCTCCCACTCGCGGACCACGGTGTCGTGCAGCTCCGTGACGCGTCTCACGGCGTCGACGTACTCCGGCCCGGCGGCGAGCCGGGCCTCACCCCCGCAGCCGCCGTCCGCGGGCGGTGGCGGGCGGACGAAGTCCGGCCGCACGACCCGCACGTCGGCGAACGGCGCCTGGCACTGTTCGACGGCGGCGATCGTGTCGGCCAGGAAGATCCGGTCGGCGATCTGCTCCGCCGGGACGTCCTGGTAGGTGAAATCGGTGGCCGGCTTCGTGGCAGCGCAGCCCGAGACGGAAATCAGAAGGGCGGACAGGACGAAACGGGTTGGCCCCACAATGCCCCCAAGCATTGGACTCGTTCGTCGCCTCGACCGTATCGACCGTGACAAACGAATAACCCCGCTCACCGCACGCGGTGAACGGGGTCGTGTCCGAGCTTCAGGTCACTCTTCGGGCGCGGTGAGCACCCAGGGGCCGTCCTCGGTGATCGCGACGCTGTGCTCCCAGTGGGCGGCACGCGTGCCGTCGAGCGTGATGACGGTCCAGCCGTCCTCGAGCTCCTGGGAGTCGTCGGTGCCGAGCGTCAGCATCGGCTCGATCGCGATGGCCATGCCGACCTTGAGCCGCGGGCCCTTGCCGGGCTTGCCGAAGTTCGGCAGGAACGGGTCCATGTGCATCTTGGAGCCGATGCCGTGGCCGCCGTAGTCCGCGACGATGCCGTACTCGATGCCGTCGCGCTCGCCCGAGGAGATGGCCGAGGACTCGATGGCGAACGAGATGTCCGTGAGCCGCCCGCCGGGCACCGCGGCCTCGATGCCCGCGAGCATCGACAGCCTGGTGGCCTCGGACAGCTTGTGGTCGGCAGGCGACAGCTCGCCGACGCCGACGGTGACCGCCGAGTCGCCGTGCCAGTCGTCGAGGATCGCACCGCAGTCGATGGAGATCAGGTCGCCCTCGGCCAGCACCTGCTTCTTGCTGGGGATGCCGTGGACGATCTGGTCGTTCACCGACGCGCAGATGCTCGCCGGGAAGCCGTGGTAGCCCTTGAACGACGGAATGGCGCCGGCGTCGCGGATGGTCTGCTCGGCGATCTCGTCGAGGTCCCACGTGGACACCCCGGGCTTCACCGCGTCGACCACGTTCTTGAGCGCGCGCGCCACGACCAGGCCGGAGGCGCGCATCGCCTCCAGCTGGCCACGGGTCTTGATCTCGATCATGCGTTCACTACCTGAAACAACAGAGCGAAGCCGGTTGAGCAGTCCACCAACACTCACTTCTCGCCGCGCAGCGAGTGCAGCGCGGCGAGGGCCCGCTCACTGATCTCGTCGATCTCACCGACGGCGTCGATGGAGATGACCTTTTCCGCGTAGTAGTTCAGCAGGGGCGCGGTCTCGTTGCGGTACACCTGCTGCCGGTGCCGGATGACGTCTTCCTTGTCGTCCGTGCGCCCGCGCGCCAGCAACCGCTCGACCACGACGTCCTCGTCGACCCGGAACTCGAGCACCGCGTCGAGCCCGTGGCCGCCGACGGCCAGGAACTCACCGAGCTTGTCGGCCTGGGCCACGTTGCGCGGGAACCCGTCGAGCAGGAACCCGTGCTCCGCATCCGCCTCCGCGAGGCGCTTGCGCACCATCTCGTTGGTGATGGAGTCCGGCACCAGCGCGCCCTCGTCGAGGATGCTCTGCACCTCGAGGCCGAGTTCGGTCTGGTTGGAGATGTGTGACCGGAAGAGGTCGCCCGTCGAGATGTGCGGCACACCGAGCTTGCGGCTCAGCACTTCGGCCTGGGTGCCCTTGCCCGCACCGGGCGGGCCAACGAGAACGAGTCGCATCTAGCGGAGGAACCCTTCGTAATTGCGCTGCATGAGCTGGCTCTCGATCTGCTTCACGGTGTCGAGGCCGACACCGACCATGATCAGAACCGCGGTGCCGCCGAACGGGAAGTTCTGGTTCTGGCCGTCACCGGTCAGGTCCAGGAACAGGTTCGGCAGGATCGCCACGATGCCGAGGTAGAGCGAGCCGGGGAGCGTGATGCGACCCAGCACGAACTTGAGGTACTCGGCGGTCGGACGACCAGGACGGATGCCGGGGATGAAGCCACCGAACTTCTTCATCTCGTCAGCGCGCTCGTCCGGGTTGAACGTGATGCCGACGTAGAAGTACGTGAAGAAGACGATCAGCAGGAAGTAGACGCTGATGTGCACCCAGCTCGACTGCTTGACGAGGTACGTCTGCACGAACGTCGAGAACCAGTTCGGCTCCGAGGAGGAACCCTGGGTGAGGCGAACTACCAGGTCCGGCAGGTAGAGCAGCGACGAGGCGAAGATGACCGGGATGACGCCGGCCTGGTTCACCTTGAGGGGAAGGTACGTCGACGTGCCGCCGTACATGCGACGGCCGATCATGCGCTTGGCGTACTGCACCGGGATGCGACGCTGGGCCTGCTCGACGTAGATGACGCTCGCGATGATGATGAGAGCGGCCACGATCACGAGGGCGAACGTGATGCTGCTCTTGTTGAGGATGTTCTTGCCCTCGGCGGGGATGCGGGCGGCGATACCGGTGAAGATCAGCAGCGACATGCCGTTGCCGATGCCCTTCTCGGTGATCAGCTCACCCAGCCACATGATGACCGAGGTACCGGCGGTCATGGTGATGACCAGCACGATGAGGGTGAAGATGCTGTCCTTGCCAGGAATGACGTCCTGGTCGCACTCGCCGAACAGCTGCCCGCGCACCGCCAGCGCCACCAGACCGGTGGACTGCAGGATCGCCAGACCGATCGTCAGGTAACGCGTGTACTGCGTCAGCTTGCCCTGACCGGCCTGACCTTCCTTCTTCAACTGCTCGAACCGGGGAATGACCACGGTGAGCAGCTGAATGATGATGCTCGCGGTGATGTAGGGCATGATCCCCAGCGCGAACACGGACAGGTTGAGCAACGCTCCACCGCTGAACAGGTTGATCAGCGAGTAGATGTTCTGGCCTTCGAGCTGTTCAGCACACGCCCGCACGTTCTTGAAGGACACGCCCGGCGCGGGCATGGTCGCTCCAAGCCGGTACACAATGATGATCCCGAGCGTGAAGAGGATCTTCTTGCGTAGATCCGGCGTCGCGAGAGCCGAGCGGAATGCGCCGAGCACGCGAACCTCCTGAGCGTTGCCGACCCCCAGGGACCGGCACATGCGGTAGTTGGCAGGCCGAGGTAGGTAGCCACGACCAAGCAACCCGGAGGACATCCGGGTTCAGCCCGCGACTTTAACAGCCCCTCACGACCTGGTCGTACCCAGTGGCCAATCACAGGTTAGAACCGGTTGATCTCCCACCACCACGCTAGCCCATCCGGGGTAGCCACCCCGGTGATTCCGTGCTACGAGCAGGCGTTACGCCAGCCGCGAACGTTTGCGCCCACCGCGAAGTTCCCCGAGAAATACTCGCAAAGCGAACCCGCGCACAGGCGAAGCCGAGCCGCCCACCCCGCGACGGCGTAGCCGAGCGCCCCCACTCCTGTGATGGCGATGGCGAAGCCGAGCGCCCCACCGCAAAGGCGAAGGCGAAGGCGAGCTGCTCACCCCGCGACGGCGAAGCCGAACTCGAGCCCGATGGCGAAGACATCCCAGTTGCTGGGGGTGTCAAGCGGCGGCGGTGTTGGTGTTGGTGTGGTGGGCCCAGGCGGTGGTCTCGTTGTAGGTGGTGCGGGTTTTGAGGCAGCCGTGCAGGATGCCGACGAGGCGGTTGGCGAGTTGGCGTAAGGCCGCGTTGTGGCCGAGGCCGCGGGCGCGTTGCAGGTCGTAGTAGGCGCGGGCGCCGGATGAGACGCGTAAGGCGACGAAGGCCTGCATCATGAGCGCGTCGACGAGCCGGTCGTTGTGGACGTAACGGGTCCGCACGGTTTTCTTCTTGCCGGAGCGGATGGTCAGCGGGCTGGTGCCGGCAGCGTTCTTGCGGGCTTTCGCGCTGGCGTAGCGAGCGTGGTCGTCGCCGAACTCGGCGAGCACCCGAGCGCCGAGAACCGCGCCGATCCCTGGCTGGGACAGCACGATCTCAGCGTCCGGGTGCCGGCCAAAATGGGCCCCGACCTCGCCCTCCAGGACCCTGATCTGCTCGGCCAGAGCGGCCAGGATCGCCAGGGTGGCGCGGGTGGTCGCCGCGTAGGCGGCGGCCACCACCGCCGGCTGGCCCAGGTGCTCGGCGCGCAACGCGGCCTGGATCTCGGTGGCTTTGGCATCCAGATCGCGACGGCGGGCGCGTTGCAGCGCACTACGGATCTGTTTGAACGACAACCTCTTCGCGGCATCCGGGTCAGGGGCGCGGGCCAGCAGCTCCAGCGTGTCCGGCGCGTCCAGATCCGTGAAAGCCACCAGCGCGGCCGGGAAATAGTCACGCAACGCG
>NZ_BBOJ01000033.1 GCF_000974445.1 Lentzea aerocolonigenes | reverse complement strand
CCGGCGTCCGCGACCAGCACGGGCGGCCGCAACCCCTGTTCGGCGAGTTCGTCGAGCATCTCGACAGCCAGCGTCCACTTCGGACGATGTCCTTCCTCGTCGGGTATCCCGCACCGGTCGCGCCGCGTCCTGGCGGTCTCGGTGACCGCCTCCACGTCGACCTCGATCTCGGCCCGCTCGCCGGCCGCGGCGGCTCGTGGCGCGTTCTTCAGTGTCTTGCGTCGCTTGGCTTTAGCCGCCTTGACCGCAGCCGGACCGGCCTTGGAGGTGTCCCAGGACTCCGGCAGGAACAACCGCCAGCCCAGCGGACAGGAGGCGGTGTCGGTGACCGCGTGCACACTGACCCCGATCTGGCAGTTGGCGACCTTGCCCAGGGTCCCGGAGTACTGCCGGGCCACACCCGGTGAACTCGTGCCGTCTTTGGGGAAGCCGCTGTCGTCGACCGCCCAGGCCACCGGACCGATCGCCTCCACCGCACGCCGGGCCAGTCGCACTCGCACCGCGTCGGTGTCCCAGGTCGAGGTGGTCACGAACTGCTGCAGCCCTTGGTGATCCACTCCCAGACGTTCCGCCATCGGCTGCATCGACTTGCGCTGCCCGTCCAGCAGCAACCCACGCAGATACGTCTCACCCTTGGCCCGTTGATCGGACCGGGCCAAGGGCTCGAACACCTCCGCCGCGAAGGCCTCCAGGCGTTGCCGCACATGAGCAAGCTCATCAGGGGTCACCGGGACAGTGAATCGCCCAGCCTGTCCCGCGCCCCTACGACACGCCGAGACCTAACAAAGCACTACTAGTCGTTGCCGAAGTGGTCGTCGAGGATCACCGAGATCGTCCTCGGAGCCTCGACGACCGCCAGGTGCGCCGCGTCCCCGACGATGTAGAGCTCCGAGTCGGACAGCTCGTCCGCGATGTGCCGAGCGCACTCGGGCGGTGTCGCGTGGTCCTGCGCCGCCGCGATCACCACGGTCGGCGCGTCGATCTTCGCCAGGTCGAGCCGCAGGTCCATGTCCCGGATCGCCCGGGCGCAGGCGATGTACGACGGCACGTCGACGTTGAGCAGGTCCTCGCGGAACCGCGTGACCACGGTCGGCGAGAACGCGGGCGTGAACCAGCGCGAGACGATCGCGTCCGCCAGAGGCTCCATGCCCTGCGCGCGCAGCACCGCGATCCGCTCGTCCCACACGGACTTGTCCGGGTACCACGCGGTCGTGCACATCAGCGCCAGCCGGGAGATCCGGTCGGTGTGCGCGGCGAGCCACATGCCCAGCATGCCGCCGAGGGACACGCCGCAGTAGTACACCTGGTGCAGTTCCAAGTGGTCCAACAGCTCCACCACGTCGCGCGCCAGGTCCTCGATGGTGCACGGACCCTCCACCGGCGCGCTGCCTCCGTGACCGCGGTGGTCGAAGCGCAGCAACCGGAAGGGCAGGGAGAAGTCTCGCCACATCTGGGTGGTAGTGCCGAGCGCGTTGCCGAGCACCAGCACCGGAGCGTCCTCCGGCCCGGTCAGCGCGTAGTGCCCGATCACGGCGTCACCTCCTCGCAGGGCCCCGACAACCGGGGAGTCTGCCTGGGGTTTTCCCCGCCCGCACTCCGAATCCACTCCGGATCCACGAGCTTTTGCGCGTGAACCGCGTGTTCGGTTCATGTTCAGCAACAACCACCGGCCTGGCCCCCGCCGAAACACCGTTACGGGGAGCAGAATGAGGGGTCTGCCCTGCCACCGACCGCACCGGGAAGCCGATGAACTCCGTTGCTCCGTTCGCACACGAGGCCCTGTTCTACCGGGACGAGGACGACTTCCTCGCCGGCACGGCCAGATTCGTCGCGGACGGCGTGAACGCGGGCGAGCCCGTGCTCGTGGCGGTGCCGGAGATCGGCATCGGCCTGCTGCGCGAACGACTGGGTGGTCAGGCGGACCAGGTCCACTTCATCGACATGACCGAGGCCGGACGCAACCCCGGCCGGATCATCCCCGGCGTGCTGATGGCGTTCAGCGCGAGCACGCAGGGCCGGTTCCGCATGATCGGCCAGCCGATCTGGCCCGGCCGCACCGAGCTCGAGTACCCGGCGTGCGTCCAGCACGAGGCGTTGGTCAACACGGCGTTCGAGGGCAGGCGGGGCGTCATCCTCTGCCCGTACGACGTGGCGGCGTTGCCGGACCACGTGATCGAGGACGCGCGGCGCACGCACCCCGTCGTGATCGACGGGACCACGCGGGTCGCGAGCGAGTGGTACACCGACCCGTCCGGGCTCGCCGACATCTACAACGTGCCGTTACCGCCGCCTCCCGCGTCGGCGGAGGAGCACACGTTCTCGGTCGGCACGCTCGCGCACATGCGCAAGCTCGTGACGGCGTATGCGAACTGGTTGCGCCGCGAACAAGTCGAGGACCTCGTGCTCGCGGTGAACGAGCTCGCGACGAACAGCATCCTGCACGCGTCGGGGCGCGGAATCCTGCGCATGTGGCGTGAGGGCGACACCGTCGTGTGCGAGGTGAGCGACTCCGGCGAGGGTTTCCCGCCTTCGTTCACCGGTCTGTCCGGCTTCGGAATCGTGATGGTGAACCTGTTGTGTGACCTGGTTCGCACCCACACGAGTCACAGCGGTACCACCGTTCGAGTGTACTTGGGGCGTTAGAGAGTCACCGCCATCTCATCGCAATGCGCACGACACGCGAAGCTGGTTGCCTTGCACACCTATGACGGACCACCTCTCCCCCCTCGACATCGCCTTCCTCGCCATGGAGGGCAACGCGAACCCGTTGCACCTCGGCGCCGTCGCGACGTTCGCACCGTCCACTCCGGTGCATCCCGCCCGCGTCGCCGCCGTGCTGTGCGAACGGGCGCAGGAGATTCCGCGCCTGCGCCAGCGCGCCCGCACCTCGTTGCTGGGCGGTGCGCGCTGGGTGGAGGACCCCGGCTTCGCGCCAGAGGACCACGTCTTCACGCACCACGTGCGCGGCCGTGACCGGTTCGCCACGCTGGTCTCCCACCTCATGGCGCAGCCGCTGGACCTCGCGCGCCCACCGTGGGAGCTGCACGTCATCACCGGGCTCGCGGGCGGCCGGTTCGCGGTCGTCGCCAAGCTGCACCACTCGTTGTGCGACGGCATGAAGGCCGTTGGCCTGGGACTTCAGCTGTTCGACGCGTCCCGGCTGTCCATTCCGGACACTCCGGCCCAACCGGCGAAATCGATCATCCCGTCGCTGCGGGAGATCAAGGACACGATCGACATCGCTTCTTCGGTGCTGATGAACACCCGGCCGCCGACGCTGAACTCGCCGGTGCTCACCTCCTCGACCCGGCCACGCCGCGTGGTGATGTCGCGACTGGATCTCGCGGACGTGCACCGAATCCGGCGCGCACACGGCGGCACGGTGAACGACGTCCTGCTCGCGCTCGTGACGGGTGCGTTGCGGCACTGGCTTTCCGCGCACGGCAGCGCGGGACCCGAGTCGGTCGTGCGGGCACTGATCCCGGTTAACCAGCGCTCACGCTCCGGTGACGCGGGCGCCGGCAACCAGATCTCCGGATTCCTGGTCTCGCTGCCCGTGGGCGAGCAGGACCCGGCCGAACGCCTGCGCAACGTCCGGGAGCAGATGGAGTCGGCGAAGGCGGCGGGCCCCGACCGGGGCGCCGGCGCGTTGCCGCTGCTCGCGGACAAGGTCCCCCCGCTGGTGCACCGCCTGGCCGCGCCGGTCATGGGCCGCTGCGCCCCGCTGCTGTTCGACACGCTGGTCACGTCGGTCCCGCTGCCGTCCGTACCGCTGTCACTCGACGGCGCGGGCCTGTGCGAGATGTACCCGGTGGCGCCGGTCGCCCCCGGACACGCCGTGGGCATCGCGCTGTCGGTCTACCGCTCCTCCGTGCACGTCTGCCTGAACACGAACCAGTCGTGGATGTCGGACGCGCAGTGGCTCGACGGCGTGCTGCGGCGCGAGGTGGCGACGCTGCAGGAGACGCGCGAGCTGGTGGGTTTGCCGAGGTAGACCCGCGGGCAAACCTGGCTTCATGAGCAACACCGTGGTCCTCGACGTGGACGGCACCCTGGTCGACACCAACTACCACCACACGGTGGCCTGGCTGCGCGCGTTCCGCAGCGTCGACGTCACCGTGCCCGCGTGGCGCGTGCACCGCTCGATCGGCATGGGCGGCGACAGGCTGGTGGCCGCCGTGGCCGGCGACAAGGTGGAACGCGACCACGGCGACGCGGTGCGAGACGCGTGGGAGCGCTGCTTCGACGAGATGCTGGACGAGATCCAGCCCCTGGAAGGCGCGCACCGCCTGGTCCGCGCGGCAACCGACCTGGGACTCGCCGTCGTGCTGGCCAGCTCGGGCAAGCGCAAGCACGTCGAGCACTACCTGAAGCTGATCGACCCCGGTGACATCGCCTGGACGTCGTCCGACGACGTCGAGGACAGCAAGCCCGCCCCGGACCTGATCGAGGTGGCGCTGCGCGAGGTGAAGTCCGACCGCGCCGTCGTCATCGGCGACTCGGTGTGGGACTGCGAGGCGGCCGGCCGGGCGGGGCTGCCGTCGATCGGGCTGCTGACAGGCGGGTTCGGCGAGGACGAGCTGGTCGACCGCGGGGCGTCCGCGGTGTACCCGGACCTGGACACGCTGCGGGCGGAGCTGGCGGACCTGCCGTTCGCGGCGGTGACGGACCCGAAGGCCTGAGCGCTGTCGGTGCCGCTCTCTAGAATCGAAATTGGGGGTACCCGGCCTGCGCCGTGTGTGTGGTGCAACGCCGTGTATGGTGCCCCGCCGCGTGTGGTGCGACGCCGTGTGTGGTGCGACCCCGTGTGTGATGCGACGCCGCGTGTGGTGCGACGCCGTGTGTGGTGCGACCCCGTGTGTGATGCGCCCCCGTCTGTGCGGTGCGACCCCGCGTGCGGTGCGACCCCGCGTGCGGTGCGACCCCGCGTGTGTGATGCGACCCCGCGTGTGTGGTGCGAGCCCCTCAGGGCTTCGGAGCCGGTGAGTCGGGAGCCGTCGAAGGCGCCGGCACGTCCGACGGCCTCGGCCGGTCCTTCTTCTTCCTGGTCGTCGTCGTGGCCGGATCCTCCACCGGCTCCTCGACCTCGGTCGACGGGCTCACCGCCGACCCGGCCGTCGTGGTCGTGGTCAGCGGCGCGCCCGGCTGCGGCGCTCCCGGCGCGTCCGGCGTCTGCACCACCGTCACGGTCGAGGCTCCCACGGTGACGACCTGGGTGTGCGGGTCCGGCGCCGTCGGCTGGTCCGCCGCGGGCGACTCCTTGCCGCCGCCGAAGTTCGCCACCGCCACGGCCACCGCGGTCACGGCGACGGCCGCGGCGGCGATTGCCAAACGCTTGCCCCTGTGCTGCTTCGGCACCTCGGGGGGTGACTCCACGGCGGCGTCCGGCAGCAGGGCCGGCAAGCCCCTGCTCGCTTCGTGGGCCGCTTCGAGAGATCGCGCGCACTGCGCGGCCGTGGGCCTGCGGGTCGGGTCCATGTCCGTCATCGCGGACAGCAGCGACACCCAGGCCAGCGGCAGGTCGACCGGGATGCGCGGCGAGCGGGCCAGGCGGGCCAGCGCGGCCTCGGCGTCGCCGCCGGGGTACTCGCTGCGGCCGGTCAGGCACTCGAGCAGCACCAGGCCCAGCGAGTAGACGTCCGCCGCGGGGCCCACGTCCGCGCCGCGCACCTGTTCCGGCGCGAGGTAGCCCGCGGTGCCGACCAGCACGCCGGACGTCGTCACCCGCGTCACCTCGGCGACCAAGGCGAGACCGAAGTCCGCCAGGTACGCCTGCTTCTCCTCGTCGTCGAGCAGGATGTTGGACGGCTTGATGTCGCGGTGCACCACGCCGAGGCCGTGCACGTGGTCGAGGACCGCGGCGATCTGGCCGCCGATGCGCGCCACGAACCGGGGCGGCAGCGGCTCGCGCATGCGCTGGCGCAGCGTGCCGCCGGTGATCTCGCGCATCACGAAGTACGGGCGGCGCGACACCGTGCCCGACGCGTACACCGGGATGAGGCCGGGGCACTCCAGCGACGCGAGCATCGTCGCCTCGCGTTGCAGGCGCAGCTCGTCGTCGGGCAGGCCCGGGCCGGTGAAGACCTTGATCGCGACCGAGGACGTCGTCGTGCGGTCGTACGCGCGGTAGACCTCGGCCATGCCGCCGGACCCGAGAAGTGAACCGATCACGAAGCGGTCGTCCACGACCGCTCCGGTCAGGTCGCCGTCCCAAGGTGCGCTCATCGGCCTCCGCTCGTTGCGCAGCAACCTAACCGGTCACGTGGAATCCCGGCTACCCGGGTGCGTGGAAGATCAAACTGCGACGTCTTCCCGTTCGATCTCTCGCACCAGGGCCTGGTTCCGTTTCAGTCGTGCGAGAACTGAGGCCGTCCGGCGCGCCGTCATCCAGTCGGTGGCGGGCCATTCGGGTGAGTCACTCGAAACGCAGCTTCTCGTAGACGGAAGCCACCACCAGGCAACCGGAGGACGCTTTCCAGACCCTGGCGAGCCGGGTGCGCAGGTCGCTGCCTCCGCTCAACGCCTGCGCCACGAACTGCAGCCCGAGCAGCTCCGAGACGATCTGCTCCGCCGCGTGCCGCACGTTCACCTCAGCCCGCAGCTCGCCGCGTTCCCGTGCCAGCGACAGCAGCTCCCGCACCACGGCGACCCAGCCGATCACCTGCGCGGCCGCCGCGACGTCGAAGAACACGGCCTCCCGCAACAGCTTCGCACTCACCCGCACGGTGAGATCGGTCTCCAGCCTGCTGACGAACTCGAACGACATCGCGATCAACGCCTGCGTCGGCGACTCCTCGACGGCGAGCTGCTCGTCCCGCAACCGGTGCCACAGCAGCGACTGCTCCTCGATGATCGCGACGCCGAGTGCCTCCTTCGAACGGAAGTGGCAATACAACGCACCTTTCGACACGTCGGCTCGCGCACACACGGCCGTCAGACTCGATCGGGAGAAGCCTTCCCGGTCGAACACCTCGGCCGCCGCCTTCAGCAGTTTCGTCCGCGTGTGTGCCGATCTCTCACGTTTGGAGCTCATCATCCGGTCCGGGTCGCAGCGCCGGTCGCGACCGCCGAAGCGAGGGTGTCCGGCATCTGCCAGTACTGCTCGATCTCTCCCAGGTGCACCGAAAGCACCGCCGCGAAACGCGTTTCGACGGGTTCCTCCGTGGCGCGGACCCGCCAGCGCGCCGAACCGATCACAGCCGCGTCTCCTCCGTCTGCGATCACCTGGCGCACCGACAGCTGCTCCAGGTCGAACGTGGCGAACAAGGTCAGGAACTGGGACTCGACCTCGCGACGGGTGCGCGCGCCGAGTGCCCACCGGGCGCCGTTCGGGTCGGGCGCCTCCCATTCCACGGTCGGTGCGCACAACCGCGCGATGCCGGGTGCGTCCTGTGCCGCGAGTCGCGCCAGGAACACCTGCACCACTTCGACCGTCGACAGCATTTCCCTCACCTTCTCATCCCGGTCATTGCTGCGGCAACGATCACGGTGCAGTCACACTAGCGAAACGCTCAAAATGTCGGCACGCACACCCCATTGGACCAGCTGAGTTTCACCCAAACATCCGATCAAGTGATTCCAGCGGTACCTGAACTTTCAACGACCGCCGGTATCACCGCAATGCACGGCACGAGGATCTGGACTTTCAGGCAGGGTGGAAGGCGCACCCGCCATCTCACTGAAACGGAGCAGAACCGTGCTCAAGGCAGTCCGTCAAGCCCACGAGCACCAGGACACCCCGCCGATTACCGCCTTGATTCCACAGGCGCGGCGAGAGCAGGGCCTCACCCAGCGTGAACTCGCGGACCTGTTGTGCGAGATCTCACAAAACGACAGCGTCACCCGTGAAGAAGTGTCGAGATGGGAACGCGGTAAACGCATTCCCGGCCCCTACTGGCGTGCCTGGATCAGCGCGGCGCTCGATGTGCCGCACGCCGAGGTCGACCGTGCTGCGGTGATCGAACGGGAATGCCGCAGGGCCAAGACAGAGGACCACTCCCACTAGCGGAGTGCGGGCAGACGGCAGGGGTCTGCCCGCCCGCAGAAGAGGGGAGGGCGGCGCTGTGACGCCTCCTCCGGGCGGCCGCCGTGCAGTGCCGTCCTCCCCGTAAGTCCCAGGCAGGAAGGACCTTTGGCCCCCTGTGCGTCCGCGCACAGGGGGCCAGACTGCGTGACGTGACCGTCTTCGGAAACTCCGTCGCAACGTTGTTGCTACTTGCCGGTAGCACGTTCGGCAGCTCGCCGGGGGTTTCTCCGGTGAAGGTGAACGAGATCTCACTCGGCCCCGCCGGATTCGTCGAACTGCGCAACACCGGCTCCACTACCGCAGACGTCGGAGGATGGACTGTGCAGTCCTGCTCCGGCGGCGCTGCGCGAATCCTCGCCACCATCTCACCCAACACCGTCCTGCCACCGGGTGAATACTTCGTGATAGTCGGCTCCGCGTTCAGCGGAACCGTCCCGAACGGGCTCGTTGTGGACACCGTGGACGGAACCGGAGTAATCGCCAGGAACCGGTACGGAGCACACACCGACAGCGTGGGTCTGAGCTCCTCGTCACCGTGCCGGGAAGCGGGCCCCGCGACCCCTTGTGCCGATTCATCACTCGGCCGCGACGCCGCCTCCCGCGACACGGATCACAACGCCGACGACTTCGCGTGTCGAATTCCTTCTCCCGGCGAAAACAATACGTAACCAATCGTTAATGGCCCCTTTCGAGCCCGAACGAATGCGAGCAAAGTCAGTCCCAGCGGCAAGACAGGTCGTTCCCCTCGACCAGACCGGCCGCTACGAGAAATACCCCGAATTCACTTTCTCGAAGGGACAGGACAATGCGTCGACTGCTGAGCGGAGCTGCTGCGCTGGCAATCGCGAGCACCATCGCGTTCGCTGGAATGGCGTCGGCCGCCGAGGAGCCCGAGGCTCCCGAGGTCATGCAGCTGCCGGCAGTGCTGATCAACGAGGTCTCCACGATGGGCCCGAACGGGGCGCTCGACGAGGCCATCGAAATCATCAACACGACGAACGAGCAGGTCGACCTCTCCAACTGGGTCGTCCGGATCTACAACCAGCGCAACGAGGTCATCCAGACGATCCCGTTGTTCGACCCGCTCGGTGCGCCGATCACGCTGGCGCCGGCGAACAACGTGGGCAGCACGCTCGTGCTGACCGGCGCCGAGTTCTCCGGCACCACGTCGACCCCGAACGTTCTCCCGGTTCGCTTCCTCGGTGTCGAGGGCATCCCGACGCTGGGTGGCGTCGCGATCTTCGGCAGCGCGGCCCCGTCCGCGTTCAAGATCGACGGTGTCGCATTCTCGGCTCCGGTGAACGCCGCCAAGGAAGGCGTGCACGCCCAGCCCGAGAACCAGCGCACCGCGCAGCTCGCGGGTTCGAACACGCGCAACCTGCTGAACCAGGACACGAACAACAACCAGCGCGACTTCTCGCTGCAGGAACGCACCTTCTGATCAACGGGTTCCGACCACCTCGCGGGTGCACCAACCGACGTGCCCAGGCCGCCGCCCCTCGGCGACCTGGGCACGCTTCTGCGTGGCGCGAAGTCGCCAACGGCGACTAACCGCCGCTTTCTGCTGTTTCCCAACGAATTCCGGCCCCTCATCCTGCTGTGACCTGATCACCGAGGGAGGGCGCCGTGATTCGACAAGTTCTGGCACTTGCCATCGCCGCGGCTACGCTCGTCGCACCACCCGCGTCCGCCGCGCCGGCACCACCGAGGGCGCAGACGTCCGAGGCCTCGCACCGGATCACGCTCGTCACCGGTGACGTCGTCGACTACACCGAACGGTCGGACGGACGGAAGTTCGCCC
Source organism: Lentzea aerocolonigenes (assembly GCF_000974445.1). Classification (GTDB taxonomy): domain Bacteria; phylum Actinomycetota; class Actinomycetes; order Mycobacteriales; family Pseudonocardiaceae; genus Lentzea; species Lentzea aerocolonigenes. The sequence goes on along the minus strand of NZ_BBOJ01000033.1, from coordinate 84,942 downwards.
AGATCCAGGCCGCGCCGCGCAGCGGCGAGCCGCCGATCTTCCACACGATGACGACGGCCAAAGGTCTGCACGTCTACCCGTCGGACGCGATGGGTGCCGTCACCGCGGGCACCGTCGACCGCACCCTCTTCAACGTCACCGAGCTCGTCCGCACCGGCCAGTCCGACGACCGGACCACCACGGTCCCGGTGCTGATGACCGGTGGCTTCTCCGCCAACGCGCACACCAGGATCAGCAGTCTCAACACCTCCGGCATCAGGGTGGAGAAGACGAAGGCGCGGGAGTTCTGGAACTCGCTCGACATGAGCGTGAAGTCCGGTGTGAAGCTGAAGTTCGACCGCCCGGTCCGCGTCGCGCTCGACCAGACCACCAAGCAGATCGGCGCACCGGCCGCGTGGCAGAAGGGGCTCGACGGCCACGACGTCACCGTCGCCGTCGTCGACACCGGTATCGACGCGAACCACCCCGACCTCGCGGGCAAGATCACCGCGTCGGAGAACTTCTCCGACGAGCCGGACGTCGTCGACCGGCACGGCCACGGCACCCACGTCGCCTCGATCGTCGCGGGCACCGGCCAGGGTTCGGAGGGGAAGTACAAGGGTGTCGCGCCCGGCGCGAAACTGGTGATCGCCAAGGTGTTCAACGGCGCGGGCGAGGCCGACACCTCGCAGGTGCTGGCGGGCATCGAGTGGGCGGCGCGGTCCGGCGCGAAGGTCGTGAACCTCAGCCTCGGCGGTGAGGTCACCGACGGCAGCGACGAGATGAGCGCGCTGGTCGACCAGCTCTCGGCCGAGACGGGCGTGTTGTTCGTGGTGGCCGCGGGCAACAACGGACCGGCGGGCCGTTCGGTCACCTCCCCCGGCGCCGCCACCTCAGCGCTCACCGTCGGCGCGGTCGACCGGCAGAACAAGCTCGCCCCGTTCAGCAGCACCGGACCGCGCATCGGCGACGCGCACGTGAAGCCCGAGATCAACGCGCCCGGCGTCGGTGTCGTGGCCGCCCGCGCCGCGAACACGAGCATGGGCGCCCCGGTCGGCGACCTCTACACGGCGGCGTCCGGAACGTCGATGGCCACCCCGCACGTCGCGGGCGCCGCCGCGTTGCTCGTCCAGCAACACCCCGACTGGGACGGGCAGACGCTGAAGAACGCGCTCGTCACGAGTGCCGCCGACGTCAGCATGCCCTGGTACGAGCAGGGCGCCGGTCGGCTCGACGTGGCAAAGGCGACGACCCAGCGCGCCACCGCCACCGCGTCGGCGAGCTTCGGCCGGCACGAACGCGGCTCGGGTGGCGTGCTGACCAGGGAACTCCTGTACACCAACGACTCCGACACCGCACTCACGCTCGACCTCGCCGCCACGGCCAAGGGGTGGGACGGGAAGTCCACGACCGGGTTCGGGCTCAGCAGCACCCGGCTCACCGTGCCCGCCCGCGGCAAGGCCTCGGCCGCGCTCACCCTCGACCCCGAGGTGGGGCCCGCCGGCGTCTACGGCGGCGTCGTCACCGCCACCGCCGCGGGAACCACCCTGCGCACCCCGGTCAGCGTCTACGCGGCACCGCAGACGTTCTCGGTGTCGGTGCACGTCCGCGACGCGGCCGGGAAACCACCGGCACCCGCGATGGGTCAGCTGATCGACGACACCAACGGCGGTGACGATGTCAACGACCCGTTCGACGAGACCCTCAGCTACTACTTCGACGTCGTGAACGGCGAAGGCGTGGCGAACGTGCCGAGCGGCCGCTACTCGGCACTGACCTGGACGACCGAGAACACCGCGGGCGTGCGGCGCTGGTCCGCGCTCGCCGCGCCCGAGCTCACCGTCGACAAGGCCGCCGACGTCTCGCTCGACGCGCAGAAGACCGTGCCGATCGAGGTCGTGTCACCGGGACCTGCCGAGCAGCGCGACCGCACCGTGACGCTGCGCCGCGTGGTCCCCGCCGAGGGCGAGAAGCAGCCGCTGGTGACCGAGATGGCCGCCGCACTCGGCTCGGCACCGTGGGAGATCCGCGCCACGCCCGCCGCGGCCGCGAAGAAGGGTGCGATCTCGTTGCAGGACAACGTGACCCTGCAGACCCCGACGGTTACCGCGTCATCGGCGGGCCGGACGCTCAGGACCGACACCGACGTGGCCGTCCTCTCCGCGAAGTGGTCCGGCGAGCGCGACCTGACCATCGGCGGTGACACCGAACTCGTGAAGATCAGGCCGGACACTCCCGCGAACATGGTCAAGGCCGCCAACGCCGCCGCCACGACAGCGGCTCAGGCGGGCAAGAAGGCGATTCTGTCCTATGTGGACGCTCCGGACGCACTACCGCTCACCGGGCTGGCGAGCACCTCGCTGCCCTCGTTGAGCGTCAGCAACGCCGACGGCGCGTTCCTGGCCAGGCAGGCCTCGCTGAAGCTGAGCGTCAAACCCACCCCGGAGGCCGTCTACAACCTGAGCTTCCTGGACGCCAACGGCATCCCCGCCGATCACAAGCGCGTCGTCGACCCCGCCAAGCTGGTCAAGCGCCAGACCGCCTACCACGCCGACAAACCCGGCCTGACCGTGCAGAAGACGTGGTACCCGTTCCCGACGGGGTTGTGGCAGTCGCAGATCCTGCGCGGCACCACGTTCACCCCGCCCGCCGCGTGGACCGAGTACATCGGTCCGGGTGACGACCGGATCGTCTGGAAGCGGCACGTGACGCTGAGCGGCACCGACGCCAAGGGACAGCGCGCGGCGATGACCATGTTCCAGGAGAACGTGTTCCGCGAGGGCGCTCCTGCCGCCGTGGAAAGGTGGTTCGCCGGGCCGATGCACAGCACCGCGATCGAGCTGCAGTCCGACCACCCCGCTCGCTACCCGGCGGCCGGTGACTCGTGGCGTCAACTCTGCTCGAACTGCCGGACCGGCGACACGTTCGTGCCCGCTCTGCAGTGGACGGACGGAACCCCCGGCCACTACACGAACCCTTATCAGAACAGCAAGTACTTCACCACGACCAAGGTCCGGCTCTTCCAGGGGACGAAGGAGATCCAGGCCAACCAGGAACCGCTCGCCTTCTACCCAACGTTCCCGATGCTCGCGGAGAAGGCGACCTACCGGCTGGAGTCGGTCGAGACGCACGCGCCGGGAGCGGTGGCGGGCGCGGTCAACCCCGTCCTGTTCACGCTGGCACCACGCACCGAGACGACGTGGACGTTCCAGTCGTACCGCTCGCTCAACCCGCCTCCGCGCGGCTACTCCTGCCACACCCAGGCGACCAGCTGTCAGTTCCAACCGCTGATCCGGCTGCGGCACGACCTTCCGCTCGACCTCACCAACTCCGCACCGGCCGGCAAGCCGTTCGTCTGGCACCTGTACGCGACGAACAGCACGCCCGTGACCGTGGTGAAGGTGCAGTGGTCAGCGGACGGCGTGACGTGGCAGCCGGCGGCGGTGCAACCGTCCGGCGAGTCGTGGCAGGCCACGATCGACAAGCCGAGCGGTGACGTGTGGTTGCGCACCGAAGCCCGAGACGGAGCGGGGAACACGGTCACCCAGACCGTGCAGAAGGCGTTCCGGACTCACTCCGGCGGCTGACGCGGAGGTAGCAGGGAACTCGCGCCTCGAGCCGCAGCGCGCAGACCCGCCTGAAAACGGGTCTGCGCGCCCAGTTCGTCCATCAGCCGGTGCAGCCGCCGCTGAAAGGTCCGATAACTGAGCCCCAGCTGCTTCGCGATGCTGCGGTCCGGGAGCCCGGTGGCCAGCAGCGCGAGCAACCGCGCGTCCGCGATCGAGATCTCGTTCGAGGTGGGCTGGCCCGGCAGCGACAGCGGCACGGCGTCCTCCCACAACCGCGCGAACAACGCCCCGAGCGAGTCCAGCAGCGCGGACCGGTGCACGATCACCGCGCTCTCCAGCGTGGTCTCGGTGCTGTGCAACGGGATCAGCCCCAGGTGGGCGTCCGCGAGGATCATCTTCGTCGGTGCGACGGCGACGACCCGCGCCTCCTCCCCCAGTGACAGCCCCATTTCCAGGTCGGCGCGCAGGTCGTGCATCTCCAGCGCCTGACGCTCGTAGATGCCCCGGAACCGCACTCCGCGGCCCAGCAGCTCCTCCTCCACCGGGTGCAACGCCGTGGGCGCCTTGGCGTACGGGGGCTTGTCCACGAAGCAGACCTCGCGCCGGGCCGTGCGCATCACCTGGTCGACCCGCCGCGAGATAGCCTCCGCCCCGTGCACCACCTCGACGAGGTCCGCCGGGGCCCGCACGCCCGCCGCTCGTTCGTACCTGACCTGCAGCTCACCGGCCAGCAACCGGTCCCGGCGCAGGTCGTCCTCCCGGTGCAGGAAGTACGTCGCCAGCGCGACGTCCGGGGCGACGGCGGTGTGCAACCCGTTGACCTGGTGGACGAACCCCAGCTCGGTCAGGGACTTCAGCGCGGCGCGCACGGGCCGCTCAGCCAGTTCCGTGGCAAGACAGAGCTCCGTCACACCTAGTTGGTACGAGTCGACGAGCGCCTCGTAGACCGCGAGTTCCGCCGGACGCAATCCGAGCACGCAAGCCAGTATGCCGACTTCGGGCAGCCGTTGACGCGGGGCCGGAATGAGGTGTAGACATCGGTTGAAAAGGTTTACAACCGGTTTCATCGTTGTGAACTAGCCGCCGCCGCCCGCTGTTGTACCAACGCATGCGCGCGAAAGGACGGCCGATGGAGACCAACCGCCGCGACTTCCTCAAAGTCGCCGGTGCCACCGCGGGTGTCACGATGTTGTCCGGGTCGTTCCTCAACGCACCGATGGCGTCGGCGGAGGAACCTGCCGCGATCCCGCTGGCCGAGTCACCGTGGGACCAGGTGCCCGCGATCCTCGCGAAGATCGTGCCGCCGGTGTTTCCCAGCGCCAGGTTCGACATCACCGCCTACGGCGCCAAGGGCGACGGCAAGACGAAGAACACCGAGGCGTTCCGCAAGGCCGTCGAGGCGTGCAACGCGGCGGGCGGCGGCCAGGTCGTCGTGCCGAAGGGCGTCTTCCTCACCGGCGCGATCACCCTGCTGAGCAACGTGAACCTCGTCGTGTCCGAGGGCGCGACCATCAGGTTCTCGACCGATCCCAAGGACTTCCCGCTGGTCTACACGCGGTGGCAGGGCATCGAGTGCATGAACTTCTCGTCGTTCATCTACGCCCGCAAGGCGGAGAACATCGCGATCACCGGCTCCGGCCTGATCGACGGCCAGGGCCCGTCCGGTCCGTGGTTCGACTACGACGGCAAGCGGCAGCCCGACTGGGAGCAGCTGCAGAAGTGGGCCGTCGACAACAAACCCGTGACGGAACGGAAGTTCGGCATGGGCCACTACCTCAAGCCGAACATGATCACGCTGTACGAGTGCAGGAACGTCCTCGTCGAGGGTGTGCAGCTGCGGAACTCGGCGATGTGGAACGTGCACCCGGTGCTGTGCGCGAACGTGACGATCCGCGGCATCTTCGTCTACAGCCGCGGTGGCATGGTCGACGGCTGCGACCCCGAGTCCTCGCAGTACGTGCACATCACCGGGTGCCGGTTCGACTGCGGCGACGACGGCATCGCGATCAAGGCCGGCCGTGACGCCGACGGCCGGCGCGTGGGTGTGGCGAGCGAGAACATCGTCATCGAGAACTGCTCGTTCGAGGGCCGCTGGGGCGCGCTGACGGTCGGCAGCGAGATGTCCGGCGGCGTGCGCAACGTGTTCTTCCAGGACTGCACGGTGAAGAAGGGCTCGTCTTACAAGCCGTTCCACGTCCTGTACATCAAGACGAACAAGCGGCGCGGCGGCACCGTCGAGAACATCCACGCCCGGCGCATCAAGGCGACCGACGTCGACCGCGAGGCGATCATGGTGACGCTGAACTACAGCCTCACCGGCCCCGGCTACGGCCCGGTCGTGAACCCGAAGGTGCAGAACATCACCGCCGACGGCTTCACCGTCAACGGGGTCAAGAAGACGGCGGTCACGCTGGACGGCCTGAGCGAGTCGCACATCAGGAACGTCGCGATCTCCAACAGCACGTTCACGAACGTGACCACGGCCAAGCCGAGCGTGAAGAACGCGGACGGCACCACGTTCACGAACGTCACCATCAACGGGAAGAAGGTCTGAGATGTCCTTGTCCCGTCGTGATTTCGCACGCGTGTCGGGCCTGACGGCCGCTGGTCTCCTGCTCCCTCCGGGCGTGGCGGCCGCTTCACCGTTGTTCAGCACGGACCCGTGGCGCGAGGTCCCGCTGATCCTGGCCCGCATCTGCCCGCCGCGGTTCCGCAGGAAGGACTACGACGTCACCGCGTACGGCGCGAAGGGTGACGGCGTCACCAAGAACACGGAGGCCTTCCACAAAGCGATCACGGCGTGCCACAACGCGGGCGGCGGACGTGTCGTCGTTCCACCGGGCACGTTCCTCACCGGCGGAGTCAGACTTCTGTCCGATGTGGAGCTGCACGTGAGCGAGGGCGCCACGATCAGGTTCTCCACCGATCCCGGCGACTACCTGCCGGATCACCGGTCGCGGCACCCTCGACGGGGACGCCGTCAGCGGCAAGTGGGCGAGCTGGGGAGCCGGCTCGACGGCGTTGCTGCGGCAGTGGGGCGAGGACGGCGTCCCCGTCGAGGAGCGCATCCTGGGCGTGGGCAAGAACATGCGGCCGAACATGATCCAGTTCTTCCGCTGCCGGAACCTGCTCGTCGAGGACGTGCTGATCCGCAATCCCGCCATGTGGTCGCTGCACTTCGTGTTCTCGCAGAACATCACCGTGCGGCGGATCGAGATCTACTCGACGAACTCGCAGGGCGACGGCGTCGACCTCGACTCGTCCTCCTACGCGCACGTGCACGACTCCAAGTTCAACACCAACGACGACTGCGTCGTGGTGAAGAGCGGACGGGATGCCGACGGACGGCGGGTCGGCATCCCGTCCACCCACATCGTCGTGGAGCGCTGCAAGTTCTCCGGACGCTGGGGCGGGATCACGATCGGCAGCGAGATGTCCGGTGGCGTGCGGAAGGTCTTCTGCCGCGACTGCGAGATCAACGCACCGGACTACCCCGGCCGATATCCGGTGAAGCACGCGCTCTACGTCAAGACGAACTCCGACCGCGGCGGCGTGATCGACGGCGTGCACCTGCGCAACGTCTTCGGCCAGAACGTCGAGCGCGAGGTCCTGTTCGTCTCGATGTACTACCAGAACGGCGGCACCAAAGGTTTCTTCCCGCGGATCGAGAACCTGACGATCGACCGCATGCGGATCAACGGCGGCAAGGTCGCGGCGACGTTCCGGGGCTTTCCCCAGCAGCACATCAGAAACGTGTGGATCACCAACTCGACGTTCACCGGCATCACCGAGCCGAACCTGGTCGAGAACACCGACGGCCTGGTGTTCCGCAACACCACGATCAACGGGGTGGTGCCGGCATGAGGTACCTGCTGGCACTTCTGCTGGTCGCCGCTGGTCTGTCCGCGGGCGCACCGGTCGCTCTCGCGGGATCCGGCCTGTCGTGGAAGGCGGTGAACGACCCGTTCTCGCTGGACTTCCAGGACGGCCGCCGCATGCTGACCGGCCAGCGCGAGACGTCGTACCGGCTCGCGGACGGCACGCAGCACTCGTTGACGAAGGTCGTTGCGCAGAAACGGGTTCCGGGCGGCGTGCGGTACGTCGTGGCGACCACCGAGACGTCCAGGAGCGCTTCTGTCGTCGTGACGCGGACCGAACGCGGCCTGAGGGTCGGGTGGACGCTGGAGCCTTCCCTCGGCGTCGTCCAGGTTTCCGCGAACCTCACCGGGTCGGTGGAGGAGCACTTCCTCGGCGGTGGCGCGCACACGATGTTCGTCGACCTGCAACGGCGTGTGCTGCTGAACAAGGCCGTGTTCGTCGGAGCGTCGAACTTCGGCAAGTGCAACAAGAACGGCGCGCCGTCGACGTTGTTCATCTCCAGCGCGGGCTACGGCGTGTACGCGGACACGAAGGCGATCGGCAGGACGGCGTTCCCCGGCGCTCTCGCCGACGACCACTGCGCGGACAAGCCCGCACCCTGCCCCGTCACGTTCGGCGTGCCGGACCGGATCCAGTTGTGCTTCAAGACCTCGCGGCTCGACTACGAGGTCTACGCGGGTTCGCCGCAGCAGGTGAACTCGGCGTACTTCAAGCGCGTCGGCACACCCACCCTGCCGCCTGCCCGGCAGTTCGCGCTGACGAAGTGGCGGGACAAGTACAACCACTCCGACGAGGTCGTCGAGGACGTCACGCAGTTCCAGGCGCGCGGTGTCCCTCTGTCGACCTTGTGGGTGGACAACCCGTGGGAGCAAGGCCCGGTGGGCGCACGGCCGACCTACGCGTGCATCGGCGCGTTGAAGTTCGACCGGACGATGTACCCGGACGCGCAGGGCACGATCGACTGGATGCGCTCTCGTGGCGTGGACATGGGTGTGTGGGTGGCGCCGTTCCTGAACAAGACCTCGGACGGCAAGGAGTGCCCGCACGACTACCCCGCCGGCTCGTTCGCGCAGTCCGACCGCACCAACGTCTGGGACATCGACCTCACGAACCCGGTGGCGCGCGCTCACTACGAGGCGAAGCTCGAAGCCGTGTTCCGGATGGGCGTGAACTTCGTCAAGGGCGACCGGGGCGAAGAGCACAACTTCGAGGAGACGACGTTCGCGGGCGGGCCGGGCACGCTGATCCACAACCAGTACCCGTTGCTGTACGCCGAATCCGTGGTCAAGACGCTGCGGAAGGTGCACGGCGACGACTACACGACATTGTTTCGCGCGGGCGGCGACGGGATGCCCGGGCTCCTGCACGGGTTCTGGCAGGCCGACGCGGACATGAGCTTCGACGGCCTGCGGCTCACGACCCGGCGGGGCATCAACTCGTGGATCTCCGGCCACCCGGTGCACGGCTCGGACATCGGGGGCTACCGCAACCTCGGTGGCGGCCCGTCCGAGTCGCTGTTCGTGCGGTGGGCGCAGCAGTCCGCCGTGACGCCGGTGTTCCAGGTCGGCAGTTCGGGCCGCAACTCGACGCCGTGGGTGTACGACGCGGCGACGTTCGACCGGTTCAAGCGCGCCGCGGTGCTGCACTACGAGCTGTTCCCGTACCTGTACGCGCAGGCGGTCCGCGCGCACCGGGACGGCACGCCGATCACGCAGCCGATGGCGTTCCGGTATCCCGCCGACGCCGAGGCGTGGAAGGCGGACCAGCAGTTCATGGTCGGGCCGGATCTGCTCGCGGCTCCCGTGACCGCGGACCGCGCCGAGACTGACGGCGCGGCGGGGAAGCCGACCCCGGTCGACGTGTGGCTGCCGCGCGGTGAGTGGATCGACCTGTTCTTCGGTGCTCGGGTGACCGGAGGACGGACCATCACCAGGGAGACCACCTTGGACGAGTTCCCGCTGTACCTGCGGGCGTCCGCGGCCATGCCGTTCAACTTCCGCACACCGGACGTCTGGGCGACGCCGTGGGACGTCAACGACCTGGACCGCCGTGACCGTGCCGGGTGGCTGGTCTCCCCCACCGCGGACGGGCGGTTCGGCAACCTCCAGGCCGAGTCGTTCGGCAGGCACCTCCTCGTCCGGCTCACCGGTGCGCCTCACGAGTCGCAGCTGATGGTGCCGGCGAACGTCACGCACGTGGTCATCGACGGGAAGCGGGTGCAGCCGTCGACCATCGAGGAACTGCGCGGCAAGGCGACGGGCTGGGCGGTGGTCTCCTCAACGCCTGGCACGTTCGGCGGCACGGTGCTGAAGCTCAATCCCCGACACGGCTCCAGCACCGTGCTGCTTTCCACGTAACTCAGATTTTCAGATCATCCGGATTATATGAGTATCCTGATGCTCATGGTTCGGCTGACACGAGCACAACAGCAGGAACGCACGCGGGCATCAGTGCTGGCGGCGGCGAAGGCGGAGTTCACCGAGCACGGCTACGCCCTGGCGAAGGTCGACCGGATCGCGGAACGGGCCGAGCTGACCCGTGGCGCGGTGTACTCCAACTTCCCGAGCAAACGCGCCCTGTACCTGGCGGTGCTGATCGACCTGGCCGGGTCTGTCGGCGGAGAGTCTCCGACGCCGCCCGAGTCGCTGGACGACGCCCTGGAGAACTTCGCCAGGGTCTGGCTCGAACGGCTGCCGCTGGGCGGCTCGGCGTGGGGCGGGCGCCTGCAACTGCGCTCGTTGGAGGGCGTCCTCGACGACGAGCACTCCCGCGAGGTGCTCGCACAAGTCGCCCGGCTGGAGGGGCTGCTGCTCGCCATCGCACTCGAAGCGGGCGCATCACCACGCCGGGTGCGGCTGGCCGAACTGGCGCTCACCCTGCTGGAGGGCGCGAGCCACCGGGCCGAGATCGCGCCGGGGTTCGGTGATCCCTTCGACGTCACCCACGCGTGCGTGCACCTCGCCGGCATCAAGTTCGGGGACACCTGGGCGCCGCCGCACCTGGAGTTCGTCACCCCGGCGAAGCCCTGTGCGGACACCTGGAACGCGCCGGAAGGGCTCGTCGACCAGATCACCGGCCGGCCGGTCGACCTCACCACCGACGGCCTGGTCGTGGTGCTGGGAGCCGGTCGGCTGGGCGCCGCGGAGGAAGCCGTCCGCTCGGGCGAACCGGTGACGATCGTGGTCGTCACCGGTGACCCCGCCGAGACCGGCCGTCTCGTCCGGCTCAGGATCACCGACCTCGTGGCCTGTCTGCGGCGGGTGTTCGAGCCCGAGACCTGGCAGCACGTGCGGGTGGCGCTCGACGACGCCGCGCTGGTGGCCTCGGCGCTCGGCGTCGCGGATCCCGGTGACGAAACCGAGGTCGCCGTGCGCGTCCAGGCCGGGGTGATCGTCGCCCGCTCCGGTGGGCGCGGTGCCGGCCACGCGGTGTCGGGTGCCCGGAAGGCCACGCCGTGAGCGGGCCGGATCTGCTGGTGCTGCACGCCCTGCGCTGCGTCGGCACGGCCGGGCTCACCAGGCTGGCGGCGACCACGGGTCTCACCGAGCCGAACGTCGAGTCCGAGCTGATCGACCTCGCCGTCGCCGGTCTCACCACGCGCGACGCCGACTTCGGGGTGTGGAGCCTGACCGGCGCCGGCCGCGCGGCGGACGTCAAGAGGATCACCGACGAGCTGGAGTCCGCCGCCGCTCGTCCCGCCGTCACCGCGGCGTACGACGGTTTCCTCGTGCTGAACCCGGAACTGCTCGACCTCTGCACGGCGTGGCAGCTGCGGCCCGCCGACGGTGTCGTGATCGCCAACGACCACCGCGACCCGTCCTACGACGCTCGCGTCCTCGACCGGTTCGCCGACTTCCACCGGCGTGCCGCGGTCGTCTGCGCCGAGCTGTCCGCGGCGTTGTCCCGGTTCGGCCGCTACCACGTCCGCCTGACCGAGGCCCTCGACCGCACCAGGGCGGGGAAGCTGGAGGAGCTGGCCGACAGCACCTCGTCGTACCACGCCATCTGGGCGGAGCTGCACGAAGATCTGCTGGCCACGCTGGGAATTCCTCGATGAGGTGGATCCGGCGGCTCTCCGCCGAGGTCGACGAGACCGCGGAAGTGCTGGGAGGCAAGGCTCACGGCCTGGTGGTGCTGCACCGGCTCGGACTGCCGGTGCCTGAGGCGTTCGTCGTCACCACGGAGGCCTGCCGCGCGTTCCTGCGCGACGGACGCCTGCCTCACGGGCTCGACGAGGAGCTCGCGACGGCCACCGGCGGTTTCGACGTGGTGTCCGTTCGCTCCGGGGCACCTGTGTCGATGCCGGGCATGATGAACACGGTCCTCAACCTGGAACTCACGTCCGCGGACGATGCCCTGTCGGCGGTGGAGGCCGTGTTCTCGTCGTGGAACACGCCGCGCGCACGCACCTACCGAGAACTGAACGACATCCCGCACGAGCTCGGCACGGCCGCCGTCGTGCAGAGGATGGTGTTCGGCGACCGCGACGAGCACAGCGGCACCGGGGTCGCGTTCAGCCGTGATCCCAACACCGGCGCGAACGTCCCGTTCGGCGACGTCCTCTTCGGACACCAGGGCGAGGCCGTCGTCTCCGGCAGGTCGCGGACCCTGCCCCTGCCGGAGTTGGCCGACCGGGAGCCGGCGGTGTGGGCCGGCCTGCTCGACGCACTGAGCCGAGTCGAGGCGCACTACCGCGACGCGTGCTACGTCGAGTTCACCTACGAGTCCGGTGAGCTGTGGCTGCTGCAGGTCCGGCCGGGCCGGTTCAGTGGTGCCGCCGCGGTGCGCGTCGCCACCGACCTCGCCGACGAGGGCGTGCTCGACCGGCGCGAAGCACTGCTCAGGGTCTCACCGCACCACCTCCGGCACGTCCGCACACCCCGGATCGCACCGGGCGAGGACGTGCTGGCGAGAGGACTCGGGGCGTGTCCCGGTGTCGCGACCGGCCGGGTGGCGACCACAGCGGACACCGCGGTCCGCATGGCCGTGGAGGGCCCGGTCGTCCTGGTGCGCCCGGAAACGTCACCGCACGACATGCGCGGCCTGGCCGCCGCCACCGGCATCCTCACCGCGCGCGGCGGGCCCGCCAGCCACGCCGCGGTCGTCGCCAGGGCGATGGGAAAGCCCGCTGTCGTAGGAGTTTCCGGCCTCGCCCTCGACGAAGGCACCCTCATCACGATCGACGGCACCAGCGGCGAGGTCGTCCTCGGCAGCCCCCGGATCGTGACGACGACGGCGGACGCGCACCTGCACCGATTGCTGGGCTGGGCGGACGACGTGTCGGGCGACCGTTCACCACGCGCTGACGCCGACCGTCTCAGCGCCGCCCACGCCGTGCTCCGAGGCTGATCTTCGGCGCTGATCAGGGCCGCACGCCGGGCCCGAACCCCGTCCAGCGCAGGTCCGGCGGAAGGTGGCCCATGTCGTTGTACAGCACCAACGACCCAGCTGTGCCGGTGCGGTGCTCGATCACCGTGAGCGCCGTGTTGCCGCAGTTCAGCCCGAGCCACCGGGCAGGCGGGGCGTCCAGAGCGTGCCGCACCAGCCACGCCACCGGGTACGCGTGGGTGACCAGCACCTCGTGGGTCTCGACGTCGGCAGGACGGGCGAAGCGATCGATCAGCGCCGCGGCGACACGTGCGCCCGCGGCGGCCTCCTCGGCGTCGTACCCGTCGAAGAAACCCGCCCAGGCGGCAGGGATCTCGTCCGGCACGTGCGGCACGTGGTCGACGAGCTCGGCCGCCTCCCCCACCGCGACGCCCGGCAGGCACCTGCCGATGATCTCCGCGGACCGCACCGCCCTGGCCAGCGGCGAATGCCACACCGCGTCGATCGGCAATCCCTTCAGGCGCTGCCCGAGCAGTTCCGCCTGCCGTTGCCCGGTCTCGGTCAGCTCGCCGAACGGATCCGCCGCACCGTGCCGCACCACGTAGAGGTGCCGAGTTGCCATGGCATCAAAATACTCAGAACATCCGAATGTTCACAACATCTGCTTTGCGCGGGGGGCTGTATCGAAGTCCGGGTCGAAGTCCAGGCCGATGAGAGCCGGGCTTGAGGTGGTTCCTGGTGCGCCAGGACGGCCCGCATACCGGTGTTGTGTGTGAGCCGTGCCGCCAGGGCCACACACCGGTGTTGCATGTGGGTCGTCCCGCCAGGGCCGCCTCGGGCCCGGCTCTCGCGGCTCGAACTTCGACACAGGCAGCTAGCTTGCTGACAGGCGCCGCACAGGCACCTCACAGGAACCGGCCTCAATCTGGTCCCCATGACGGACAACCACGACCGCGGCCTCCAGTTCGACCTCGCCACGCTGATCGGGCGCAGGCGGGCGTTGTCGCTGCTCGGCGGCGCAGGCCTCACCCTCGTGGCCTGCGCTCCGTCGACGACGACCACCGGGAGCTCGACCACGACGACCACTTCCTCAGCCTCGTCCGCAGCCGACGGCTCTCCGCTGGAAGCCATCCCCGAGGAGACTGCCGGCCCGTACCCCGGCGACGGCTCCAACGGCCCGAACGCCCTCACCCAGAGCGGCATCGTGCGCCAGGACATCCGGTCGAGCTTCGGCTCGTCGACGCGCACGGCAGAGGGTGTGCAGCTGACCATCGAGCTGACGGTCCAGAAGGAGGACGGAAAGCCGTACGCGGGCGCCGCCGTCTACCTGTGGCACTGCGACATCAACGGCGACTACTCGATGTACTCGAACCGAGTGAAGAACGAGAACTTCCTGCGCGGCGTCCAGGAAGCCGACTCGTCCGGCAAGCTGAAGTTCATCAGCGTCTTCCCCGGCGCGTACTCGGGCCGCTGGCCGCACATCCACTTCGAGGTCTACCCGAGCCTCGCCGAGGCCACCAAGGCGGGCAACAAGATCACGACCTCGCAGCTCGCCTTGCCGGAGACCACGTGCAAGGAGGTCTACGGCACGACCGGGTACACGCAGAGCGTGCAGAACATGGCGCGGACGTCGCTGAAGCAGGACATGGTGTTCCGCGACGGTGTCGACCACCAGATGGCGACGATGTCCGGCAACGTCGGATCCGGTTACACCGCCTCACTCACCTTCGCGGTGGAGGGCTAGCCACAGTTCCGCGCGCAGGCCGGGCGAGTCGAGCGACCGGTTCAGGGCCTGCTCGGCCTTGCGCACGCGGTTGCGCAGGGTGTGCCGGTGCACGCCCAGCTCGGCCGACGCCGGGTCCCAGGCGCCGTGGTGGGCCAGCCAGACCCGCAGCGTCTCCCTGGTTTCGGTGTCGAGCGGCCGCAGCAGCGCGTCCGCGAACCCGTCCGGCAGCGGCAGGTGTCCGGCGAAGTCCTCGAACTTCCGGATGCCCGCCGCCCGCGCCTGCTGGGCCTCGCGGTAACCCCGCGCGACCTGACTAATGTCCACTTCGGACGATGCGAAGCCCTCGGACTCCTGAGCCAGCACCACGATCCTGCCCTCGTGCTCGGCCCAGAAGACGTCGTCCGGCGGCGAGTCGGCGAGGAACACCCGGAACCGCTCGGGCAGGCCGTCGACCGGAAGACCCGCCAGCAACAACCGGAACTGGCACGTGCGCAGTTCCCGCGCCGTGGCTTCGTCGTTCTGGGCGAGCGCGAGAACCAGCAGCGACGCGGCGGTGTTGACGATGCCAGGATCGGGCTTCGAGGTTCCGACCGCCAGGACACCTCGGGCGCGGCTGCCGAGGACCTGCAGGAACACGTGCACACCGTCGAGCTCGAACGCGACGCTGCCCAGACCGCCCGCGGTCTTCAACCGGGCGAGCTCGGCCGTCAGGTCCGGAACCAGGCGCGGGTTGTGGGCGTGGACGGGTTTGCCGGACGCGTCGAGGAGCACCACCCAGCCGTCGATCCACTGGCCGAGCCTGCGCACGACTCCCCCGACACCCGACCTGACCGCGGCTCGGGTGAGTGCGCGCTGCGCTTCGCTGGTCCTGGTGAGCGCGGCGTACTCGTCCGCGGCGAGGGCCTTCGACACCGCCTTGCTGATCGCGATGAACGGCACGTCCCGCGGCACCTCGACCAACCCGAGCCCGGTCTTCTCCGCAGCCTGCACCAACGTGGACGGCACGACGTCGTGGCCCAGCCCGGTGCCGAAGCCGAGCCCGACCACGCCGGCGCGCACCAACCGTTCGACGTAGTCGTCGTCCAGCGGCCTCAGACCGGTGGTCAGCAGCAGCTCGCCGCCTTCCAGGAACGGCGTCGGGTCCGCGAGCTCGGTGCCGTGCACCCATCCGACGGGCTTCGACACCTCTCCCGCCAGCACCGGCAGGGCCAGTGTCCGCGCCAGTTCGTGCAGCGTGATGGGCATGCGCCACTTTGTACAACCAAAGCACCACAGATCGCCATTTCAGACACTGCGCAGGGCGTTGACCAGGGTCATGCTGAGCACATGACCCGACTGCGAACGGCGATCCCCGGCCCGAAATCGCTGGAACTCCAGGCGCGGCGCAAGGCCGCCGTCGCCGCGGGAGTCGGCAGCACGCTGCCCGTGTACATCGACTCCGCCGACGACGGCCTGCTGGTCGACGTCGACGGCAACCAGCTCATCGACCTCGGCTCCGGCATCGCCGTCACGAACGTCGGCAACCCTGCCCCCGCCGTGGCGGAGGCGGTGCACGCGCAGATCGACAGGTTCAGCCACACCTGCTTCATGATCACGCCGTACGAGGGCTACCTCGAGGTCTGCGAGGAGCTGAACCAGCTCACCCCCGGCGACCACGAGAAGCGCTCGGTGCTGTTCAACTCCGGCGCTGAGGCCGTCGAGAACGCGGTCAAGATCGCCCGGCACGTCACCGGCAGGCAGGCCGTCGTGGTGTTCGACCACGGCTACCACGGCCGCACGAACCTCACGATGGCGTTGACCGCCAAGAACATGCCGTACAAGCACAGGTTCGGGCCGTTCGCGCCCGAGGTGTACCGCGTGGCGGCGTCCTACCCGTTGCACGACGGCCTCACCGGCGCCGAGGCTGCTCGCAACGCGATCGCCGCTATCGAGAAGCAGGTCGGCGGCGACAACACCGCCGCGGTCGTGATCGAGCCGATCCAGGGCGAGGGCGGGTTCATCGCGCCCGCCCCCGGCTTCCTGCCCGCGATCGCGCGGTGGTGCCGCGAGCGCGGCGTGCTGTTCGTCGCCGACGAGATCCAGACCGGCTTCTGCCGCACCGGTTCGTGGTTCGCCTCCGACCACGAGAACGTCGTGCCGGACCTGATCACGACGGCCAAGGGCATCGCGGGCGGCCTGCCGCTCGCCGCCGTCACGGGCCGCGCCGAGATCATGGACGCCGTGCACGTCGGTGGGTTGGGTGGCACCTACGGCGGCAACCCCGTGGCGTGTGCTGCCGCGTTGGGCGCCATCCGCACGATGCGCGAGCGCGACTTGAACGCTCGTGCCCGTCACATCGAGGAGACCGTCGTCGGCCGGCTCAAGGCCGTCGCCGAGAAGACCGACATCATCGCGGAGATCCGCGGCCGCGGCGCGATGCTCGCGATCGAGTTCACCGAACGCACGCCCGAAGTCGCCGCCCGCGTCGCCAAGGCGTGCCACGATCAGGGTGTCGTCGTGCTGACGTGCGGTACCTACGGCAACGTCATCCGTCTGCTGCCCCCGCTGGTCATCCCGGACGACCTGCTCGCCGAAGGCCTCGACGTGCTCGAAGGAGCTCTGCTCGCATGATTGCTTTCCACACCACCGAAGACGTCGAGAACGCCGTCGCCAAGGCCCACGCCGTCGCCCCGGAACTCGCCGCCCTGCCCGCACACCGCCGTGCCGCCGCGCTGGACCACGTGTCGCGCCGCCTGGCCGAGCGTGCCGAGGAGTTCGCGCAGGCCATCAACGACGACTCGGGCAAGCCGCTGAAGTGGGCGCGCGTCGAGGTCACCCGCGCGATCTCCACGTTCCGCTGGGCCGCCGAGGAGGCCCGCCGGTTCTCCGGCGAACTGCAGCGCCTCGACACCGACCCGTCCGCCGAGGGCCGTCTCGCCCTGGTGCGCCGGGTGTCACGCGGACCCGTGCTGGGCATCGCGCCGTTCAACTTCCCGCTGAACCTGGTGGCGCACAAGGTCGCTCCCGCTCTCGCGGTCGGCGCGCCGATCGTGCTGAAGCCCGCGCCCGCCACCCCGAAGGCCGCGTTCCTGCTCGGCGAGCTGCTGGCCGAGACGGACCTTCCCGAGGGCGCGTGGGCGGTGCTGCACCTGTCCAATGAGGACACCGCGAAGCTCGTCGAGGACCCGCGCCTGCCGGTGGTCTCGTTCACCGGCTCCGGCCCGGTCGGCTGGGGCATCAAGGAACGCGTGCCGCGCAAGCACGTCACGCTGGAGCTCGGCGGCAACGCGGCCGCGATCGTCGCCCCGGACTGGCAGGACGTCGAGTTCGCCGCACAGCGCATCGCCACGTTCGCGATGTACCAGGCGGGCCAGTCGTGCATCTCGGTGCAGCGCGTCTACGTCCACACCGACGTGTACGACGCCGTCGCGGAAGCCGTGGTGCAGCACGTGAACAAGCTCGACGTGGCAGGCGACGTCGGCCCGCTGATCAACGACGCCGCCGCGGCCCGCGTCGAGGCGTGGGTCAGCGAGTCGTCCGCGACCGTGCTGACCGGAGGCACCCGCGACGGCCTCACCTACGCGCCGACCGTGCTGACCGACGTCCCGGAGGACGCGAAGGTGAACGCCGAGGAGGTGTTCGGCCCCGTCGTCACCCTCACGCGGGTGGACAGCGTCGAGGAGGCCTTCGACCGCGTCAACGCCTCGAAGTACGGCCTGCAGGCGGGTCTGTTCACCACCGACGTGCGACTGGCTTTCCGTGCCGCGCAACGGCTCCAGGTGGGCGGCGTGATCGTCGGCGACGTGCCGAGCTACCGCGCGGACCAGATGCCGTACGGCGGCGTGAAGGAGTCCGGCATCGGCCGCGAGGGCCTGCGCGCGGCCATGGACGACCTCACCGAACAGCGCGTGCTGGTGCTGACCGGCTTGGAGCTGTGAGCCCACTCCTCCGATGAATGGGTCAGGGCGGACCTGGGCTGAGATGATTCACGAGTGGCCGTCACCATCAGGGATGTCGCTCGCCAGGCTCAGGTCTCCGTCTCCACGGTCTCGCGCGCGCTGAGCGCGCCGGGCCTGGTGAAGGAGACGACCAGACAACGCGTGCTGGACGTCGTGGCAGGCCTCGGCTACCAGCCGAACCGAGCCGCGAGAAGCCTGATCACCGGCCGCACCGGCAACCTCGGCATCGTGGTGCCCGACCTCGAAAACCCCTTCTACCCGGCAGTCCTGCGCGGCGTGCAGGCACGGGCGGGCGAGGCGGGCACCTCGGTCTTCTTCTGCGACAGCAGGGAAGGCCCGGAAACCGAAGCGGAACTGGTCCGCACGATGGCGGCCCAGGTCGACGGCGTGGTCCTGTGCTCCCCGCTCCAGTCCGACGAGGTGATCGCCGAACTGGCGGACCTCACCCCACTGGTCCTCATCAACCGCACGGTGCCCGGCGTCTCGTCCGTCCTGATGGACAGCGGCTCCGGCATGGACCAGCTCATCACGCACCTGGAGTCCTTGGGCCACAAGGACTACGTCTACCTGGGCGGCCCAGCGACAGCGTGGTCGCACAAGCGCAGACTCCAGGGCCTCCGCGACCGCGCCCCGATGCTGGGCCCGTTCGAACCGAACTTCACCGGCGGCCTCACCGCCGCCCAAGAGGCCCTGAAAACCGGCGCAACGGCGTTCATCGCCTACAACGACCTCATGGCCCTGGGCGTCCTGAGCCACCTGGCAGCGCACAACGTCAAGGTCCCCGGCCAGATCAGCGTGACGGGCTTCGACAACATCATCTACGCCGCGATGTGCTCCCCGGCCCTCACAACCGTCGCCATGCCGACAGAAGAGGCCGGCAAAGTGGCCGTGGACCTCCTGGCCGCCCGCCTCGACGGCACCCAGCCGGAGTCGCGAGAACTCCCGACAAAGCTCGTGATCCGCGCAAGCACCCAGAAACATCCGATGTTATCTTGACAGAGGTCCAGACCACACGGAATGCTCGTCCTGCCTCCGCCGCCCAAGGCACTATGGAGGAGCACGTGATGAGGACAGCACGCTTCCTCGGCATCATCGCCATCTCCCTGACGCTGATAGCCCCGGCCACCGCGACCGCCGCCCCACCCCCGGCCGACTGGTCGAGAGCCGTGGTCGACTCGACCATGAAACGCTTCACCCCCGACAAACTCGGCGGCTGGGGCTACACCCGAGGCCTCTACCTCTACGGCCAGTACCTCGTCTACAAGCGCACAGGCGAGAAGAAGTACCTCGACTACATCAAGGCCTGGGTGGACCGCTTCGTCAAGTCGGACGGCAGCATCGACAACAGCTTCAACAACCTCGACTCGATGCGCTCCGCCACCCTCTTCATCCTCCTGCACCAGGAAACGGGCCAGGCGAAGTACAAGAAGGCGGCGGACAAGCTCCGGGCCCGCTTCAACTCCTACCCGCGCACCTCAGACGGTGGCATGTTCCACGCCACCAGCAAGGTGGGCCAACTCTGGGCAGACGGCGTCTACATGGCGCAGCCCTTCATCGCCATGTACGCCAAGGCCTACAACCAGCCCTACGGCTACGACGAAGCCGTACGCAACATGAAGGCCTACTTCACCCACCTGAAATCAGACGACGGCCTCCTCTGGCACGCCTACGACGCCGACGGCTCGGAATCCTGGGCCAAGAACCCGGGCAAGCACTCGGCAGAACACTGGGCCCGCGCCATCGGCTGGTTCGGCATGACAGCCGTGGACCTGCTGGAACTCCTGCCGAGCAACCACCCGGGCAGGCCAGACCTGATCGCGATCGTCCAACACCTGGCCACCGGCTACACCCGCTACCAGGACCAGGCAACAGGCCGCTGGTGCCAGATCGTCGACAAGTGCGCGAATCCCAAGAACTGGACCGAAACCTCAGCCTCGTCGATGTACACCTTCATGCTCTCCCGGGCAGTAGAGCGCGGCTACATCGACGCGTCCTACCAACCCGCGGCGGCGAAGGGCTACCAGGGAGTCCTGGCCAAGGCGTCGATCGGCTCAGACGGCCTGACCAACATCAAGGACATCTCCGAAGGCACCAACGTAGGCGACGCGGACTACTACTACGCCCGCCCGCGAAACACGAACGACTTCCACGGCCTGGGCGCATTTCTCATCATGAACGAACAACTGGCACGAGCAGGCAAGCCCTAGTCGTAACCGCGAACGTACCCATCCTCGTCGGCGAGAATGTCGTGGCGGTCCATGGTCCGCTCCTTCCGTGACGTGGCTGACCTCACAAACCTAGAGCTTCGCCACCGTCCTGTGGAGTGAATTTCCACCGCAACCGGGCGAGCCACCGGTTACCGAATGGGTTCATAGGTCCGCCCCATAACTCCGCCTGATCGCCCACACGCCCCGCGGGCGCCGATGAAATCGTTTGTTGGAGGGAGGACGAAGCCGAAGGCGGACAAGGCACCTCGCGCCAGGGTCGCGGCACACGGTGAGGCGGGGCGAACCCAAGCCCGAGGCCGACGCCGAAGGCGAGGCGAGCTCAAGCCCGAGGCCGAAGGCAAGGCGGCTCAAGCCGAGGCCGAAGGCAAGGCGGCTCAAGCCGAGGCCGAAGGCAAGGCGGCTCAAGCCGAGGCCGAAGGCAAGGCGGCTCAAGCCGAGGCCGAAGGCAAGGCGGCTCAAGCCGAGGCCGAAGGCAAGGCGGCTCAAGCCGAGGCCGAAGGCAAGGCGGCTCAAGCCGAGGCCGAAGGCAAGGCGGCTCAAGCCGAGGCCGAAGGCAAGGCGGCTCAAGCCGAGGCCGAAGGCAAGGCGGCTCAAGCCGAGGCCGAAGGCAAGGCGGCTCAAGCCGAGGCCGAAGGCAAGGCGGCTCAAGCCGAGGCCGAAGGCAAGGCGGCTCAAGCCGAGGCCGAAGGCAAGGCGGCTCAAGCCGAGGCCGAAGGCGAGGCGACGCGATGGCGCAGCCGAGCCAGCTCTTAGCGTGGGGTTTCGGTGGGTTGGTCCCGTCACGAGTCGTGCCACAGCTCTTGTCGCGCCCGAGGGGAGAGGTCAAGTCGCACGCTTTTCGCGACTTGACCTCTCCCCTCGGGTGTGACTCGCTCTGGCTCGACTTGGGACGGGACCAACCCGCCCGAACCCCACGCCCTACGCAACGCGCAGCCGCCCAAAGCACCAGGCGTGCCATCAACCCGCGCATGGCGCTGGCCGGTCTTTGATCAGATTGGCGGGGTAAGGGCAGAGCCCCCAGCTTGAAACAGGAACGCGACACGGCGACGCAACCACCGCCAGCCCGAAACAGGAACCCGACACGGCGATGCAACCAACCCACGAACCCGACACGGCGACGCAACCAACCCACGGACCCGAAACAGACACCGACGCACCAGGGGGACGACGACCCACCGAAACCGGCGCAACCATCAAACCTCAGTAACCGCCCTCAAAGCCGCCACCACAGCCGAAAACGGCGGCAAAAACGGTCGACCCACAGGCACATCCCCCAACCACCCGACCACCCCACCACCCACACGCGAAGGCGGCAACGGCACCAACGTCCCCAACCGATGCGTCAACGCCCCCCGAGCCCGCAACCGAACAAGATTCACCTGCGACGCTTCATCAGCAGAAGACGTGAGGAAAAGCCACCGCGGTGATCCCCCGGGCAGCACCACCACAGGCCCACCGAGCATCCGCAAGCCGAGATAGCGATGAACTTCCTCACCAACCGCCCCAGGCATCTCCACAACAGACACCTGGTGGTCGGTCGTCAACAACAACCGGTTCTCCGACCGCAGGACGAGCCAGCCCCAGTTCGAGTAACACTCGAGCGCATCCGAGAACGTGTCAGGCCGCGGCAGTACTCCCTCAGGCGAGCTCATCGATCTCACCCTCACATTTCCGTGCGATGTAACGACGATCACACGATTTGACTCCCCGCCGCCATCAACTCACTATCGGCCGGCCACAGGCACACTGGAACGAGGCTGGAGCGCGTGACCCATCTACACCCCCGACACGTCACCATGATCGCTCTGGGCGGCGTGATCGGCGCCGGTCTCTTCGTAGGAACAGGCGCAGGTATAGCCCTCGCAGGCCCAGCAGTCCTGATCTCCTTCACGGCAGCCGGT
Organism: Lentzea aerocolonigenes; assembly: GCF_000974445.1. GTDB lineage: Bacteria > Actinomycetota > Actinomycetes > Mycobacteriales > Pseudonocardiaceae > Lentzea > Lentzea aerocolonigenes. Next base: position 62,394 of record NZ_BBOJ01000033.1, on the reverse strand, counting down.
CTCCTGGCCCTCCTCATCATGCGCATGCTCGGCGAAATGGCAGCCGAACACCCGAGCGGCGGCGCCTTCTCAGTGCACGCCGAAAAGGCGATCGGCCCGTGGGCGGGTTTCACAGTGGGTTGGCTCTACTGGTCGGCAGTAGGCGTGGTCCTGGCAGTAGAAGCCACCGCGGCAGCCAAAATCGCGGCAGCCTGGATCCCGGCAGTCCCGCAATGGACCTGGGTCCTGGTCTTCATGTCGACCCTCACCGCGGTGAACCTCGCGAATGTCCGCAACTTCGGCGAGTTCGAGTTCTGGTTCGCCGGCCTCAAAATCGCCGCGATCGTCCTCTTCCTGGCACTGGGCGCGGCAGCGATCGCGGGCCTGTTCCCCGGAATCGAATCCCCGGGCATCACCAACCTCGAGGACTTCCTCCCCAACGGCTGGTCCGGAGTGCTGGCGGGCTTCATGACGGTGGTGTTCGCGTTCGGCGGCCTCGAAGTGGTCACCATCGCCGCAGCCGACGCCGAGGACCCGAAGCAGGCCATCAAGAAGGCAGTCCGCACCTCCATCACGCGCCTGCTCGTCTTCTACCTCGGTTCGATGGCCGTGGTCGTGACCCTGTTGCCCTGGAACGACTCCCGGGTCGGCACCAGCCCGTACGTCGCGGTCCTCGACCGTCTCGGCATCCCCGCGGCCGGGCAGATCATGAACGTCGTCATCTTCGTGGCACTGCTCAGCGCCATCAACGCCACCCTCTACGCCGCCGCCCGCGTGCTCTGCTCCCTCGCCGAACGCGGCGAGGCACCGAAAGCCCTGCTGGACAAGACGAACGGCGTCCCGCGCAACGCCGTGCTCGCGTCGGCCGCGTTCGGGTTCTTCTCCGTGGTCCTCAACTACCTGTGGCCGGACACGGTCTTCCTCGTGCTGCTCAACGCCGTCGGCTCGGTCATCCTGGTCGTGTGGGGGTTCATCGCGATCTCCCAGATCCGCCTGCGCCGCACCATGAACAACCCGGCGGTCCCGATGTGGGGCTACCCGTACCTGTCCTGGCTCACCCTGACGGCCATCGTCGCGATCATCCTGCTGATGCTGAGCGACGAGCAGGCCCGCGTCCAGATCCTGTCCACGGGCGCGCTCGTCGCCGTCGTCACCGCGGTCGCACTCAGCAGGTCAGCTTCGCGCCGGCGAAGTCTCCGCGGTCGTACCTGACGCCGTCACCGCTGTCGTTGACGACCAGGCGCAGGAACTTGGCGCCGGTCAACGAACCCGTCAGCGACACCGCGTCGTCCTGCCACGTGCGCAGCCCGCTGTCGGCGACCTTCGTGCCGTCCGCCCAGACCTCGAAGATCGCCGAACCCTGCTGGTTCACGTCGCGTTCGTCGTCGATGCCGACGTCGGACGAGAACGAGGTGCAGCGCCCGCCGACGTAGAGGATCAGCTCGGCGTTGGCGTGCGCGCCGAGTCCCTTCTCGTACGTCTTGCCGTTGATGGTCAACGTCTTGCCGTCACCACCGACGTAGCCGCCGTTGGACCTGTCGCGCTCGACCGGCCCGTAGCCGCTGCGCTCGGTCGTGAAAACAACATCACTGGCCCACACAGAAGCCCCGGACGGCGGCGCAACCGGCACCAGCACAGATGCACCAACGGGCCGGGCGAGGCGTCCGTGACCCACCCACGTGACGCCCAGCGAACCGTTCAACGCATGCGCACCCGGAGTCACCCCGGCGGGCGGCGTGACCCGCCACTTACCTTGCACCGACTGCGAAGTCAGCAGAACTGGTGCCCGTTCCGACGAGAGTTCCTCGACCTTCCACCCCGCCGGCGCAGTCAAGGCAACAGACGCGTTCAGGACCGGGATCGGCGCCTGGTTGGTCGCCGTCACGGTCGCCACGAACGGTTCCCCGGCCGGCGTGATCGTGCTCGGGATGCCGGGAATCTGCGCGGCGATGTCCAGCGAGGTGTCCAGAGCGGGCTCGTACCGGTACCAGTCCTGCGAGGCCTTCACCCGGAAGATCGCGGTGCCGTGTGGAGGCAGCGCGGCCGAGATCTTGCCCGCCGACTGGAAGTTCCGGTGCTGGTCGAGGTCCCGCACGGTGTAGCCGATGCTGCGCGGCAGGCCGATCTCACGGGCCGTGGTCGAGATGGTCGCGTTCACCTCGGACTCGTTGAACAGCGCCACCGCCTTGTCCCCGTTCGCCAACGGCTTGACGAACACCCACTGCCCGTCCTTCTGGGAGATCACCTTGCCCTGGACGCCGAGCTTGTCCTGGTTGATCGCGATGATCTCCTTGTTGCGCAGGATCTCCAGGTGTTCCTGCGAGATCTTGCGCAGGTCCGCGCCGATCAGCAGCGGCGCCGCCATGATCGACCACAGCGCGAAGTGGCTCTTGTACTCGGTGGTGGTCTGCCGGCCGTTGCCGACCTCCAGCATGTCGGGGTCGTTCCAGTGCCCCGGTCCGGCGTAGGCGTCCAGCGGCGCGTTCAGCTTGAGGATCTCGACGGTCTTCGACCAGGTGTCGTTGATGTCGCCGGTGGTGCGCCAGAGCTGGCCGACGCCCTTGCCCCACTCCCACGGCTTGTTCTGGCCCCACTCGCAGATCGAGTAGACGATCGGCCGCCCGGTCTTCTTCAGCGCGTCCCGCATCTTCGTGTAGCGCTCCAGAGCGGGACGGCCCTGGTTGTTGCAGTTGTCGTACTTGAGGTAGTCGACGCCCCAGTCCGCGAACGTCTGCGCGTCGATCTCCTCGTGGTCGAGCGCGCCCGGCATCGTCTTGGCGCACGTCTGCGTGCCCGCGCTGGTGTAGATGCCGAACTTCAGGCCGCGGGCGTGCACGTAGTCCGCGAGTGCCTTCATGCCGCCGGGGAACCGGGTCGGGTGGTTGCGCAGCCGTCCCGTGGCCGGGTCGCGCGTGGCGTCGGCCCAGCAGTCGTCGACGTTGACGTAGGAGTATCCCGCGTCCTTGAGCCCCTTGCTCACGAAGATGTCCGCCATGTCGCGGATCATCTGCTCGTTGATGTCGCAGCCAGTGGTGTTCCAGTTGTTGAAGCCCATCGGCGGGGTGAGCGCCAGCTCCGGGTCTGCGGCGGTGGCGGGTGACGCGGGTACGACCACGGACGCTGCGACGAGCGCCAGCGCGGTGAGCAGTGATCTCACTTCGGCTTCTCCAAGGTGATCGCGAAGACGTGCAGGCGCGGCCCGCCCGTCCTGGGCAAGGTGACGGCGGAGAGCTCCTTCGCGGCGTCCAGGTCGACCACCTGGTGGAAGATCGACACCTGCTTGGCGACCGGACCGGCGGGAGTGTGCATCAACGTCGTGGCAACGGGTTCCGACTCACTGAACTGCGGCCGCTGCTGCCACGCCGTCACCCGGAACCTCACCGGGACCGGGCCGTCGGCGTACCCCAGCGCGCCGTCCGCCTCGACGTTGCCGGTGTCGGCGGCGGCGAGCAGGTGCAGCTTCACGTACCTGCCGGCCGGGACGGCGATCGTCTGGCCGCCCGCGACGACGTTGTTCTTGCTCGCCTCGTCACCGTTGTGGAACTCGAAGAGAACCCCGTCGTCGGTGACCGAACCGGTCTGCGGCAGCTGGGCGGCCGGATAGGTGTTGCCCAGGCCGTCGAAGTCGCCGTCACGGCTGGTGAACTCGTTGGACAGGCCGTCGTTGTCGAGCGCGGCGCTGAGGTCCACGGGCACCGCGCTGCCACCGGGCGGCAACGCGGGCAGGCCCCAGCGCCTGGCGGGTTCGGTGATCCGGACCGGTGCGATGGTGAAGTCGCGTTCGCCCTTCGCGTGGATCAGGGCTTCCTGACCGCGCCCGAGCCCGAGCTCGACCACGCCGTCCCGCACGCTCCACCGGGAGCATCCCCTGACGGTCAGCGGGCCTTCGATGCCCGTGCGGACGCGGCACGGCTGTCCTGCTTCGCTGCGGACCCGCACGAACCGCGTCCTGCCGCCCCGCCTGACCGCGCTGACCAGGAACGCGCCCTCGGTGCGGGTGTCGTGGATCGTGACGTCCCGCCACGCGGCCGGCACCGCGGGGAAGATCCTGATCAGCCCGCCCCAGCTCTGGATCAGCATGTCCTGCAACGACTTCGCGGCGGACAAGGGAGTCTCGATCACCGGGCCCGCCTCGAAGTACATCGTGTTGGGCTGGGCGAACCTGGCCACGAACTCGCGCAGGTACCTCACCGCGTCGTCACCGCGGGTCATCTGGGCGGCGATCGAGGCGGCGCCCGTGAAGGTGAAGCCGCGCAACGACCCCTCGAAGCTCAGCCAGTGCCGCAGCGACCGTTCGATGAGGTCGCGGCTTTCGGGCTGCTCCCAGTTCACCTCGTGCAACGGGTACACCGCGAGCAGGTGCGAGTAGTGCCGGTGCGACTTCGCGAACGACACCCCGGCGCCGATCATGAACCCGCCCGCGTCCACCGGGTGGTCGACGAGCTGGTCGAGCACCTCCCGCCACCTCGCCGCCAGCGGGTCGTCGATGTTCAGGATCTGCGCCGACTCGATCAGGGTGCGGCAGGACCACCGCAGCAGCGCGAGGTCGAAGTTGCAGTCCGGCGCGACGCCGTACTCGGGCGAGTAGGTCGGCAGCAGGTGCAGCTTGCCGTCGTTGCCCTTGCGCAGGAAGTACAGGTAGTAGTTGGTGGACCGGCGCAGCACCGGGAAGACGGTGTCGCGCAGGATCCGTTCGTCCATGGTGTGCCGGTAGCTCAGCCACGCGTTGTGCAGCAGCCACGGCAGGTTCCCGATCTCCGGATCCGGAGAGGGGTGCAGCGGCGAGCCGACGAACCCGGCGTCCTGGAACGTCGGATCTGTGCTGCGCCGCAACCCCATCGAGTCCGCCCGGAACTCGGGCCGCAACGCGTCGACGAGGATCTGCTGGTTCTGCGAGATCGTGCGTGGGATCGGGTCCAGTTCGAGGTGGTTCGACGCGTGCACGGGCCAGTATTCGAGCTGTGCGTTGAGGTTGAACCACACCGACGGCCACGGTGTCGGCTCCAGCCACGGCCCGGTGGTGGGCATGATCGGCGCTTCCGCCCGTGCGCCGGACGCGAGTTTGTACAGCTGGATCCAGTAGAAGCTCTGCATCAACGCGTCCGGCACGGACACGAAACTCTTGCGGTAGAAGCGGTGCCACCACCGCTGGTGCTCGGACCGCAGCGCTGGGGAAGCCTTGGCGATCGTGTCCTTGACCGTCGCCTCCGCGGTGCGGTCCGGGAACGAGTGGTCGACCGACAGCAGGAACTCGGTGCGGCCGTGGGACTTTCGCGTCCGGTGTGCCGTGGCGGTCTGGCCGCCCGCGACCATCTCCTGGGTGACGAGCGTGATCCCCTCCTCGGTACGGGTGACGGGTTTGGGGTTGGGCTGCAACGCGGCGGGCGGTGGTTCACGGATCGTGCGCGGGCTGACCGCGTCGAGCGCCCGGAACTCCAGCTTGAACGCCGCTTCGCCGGTGGTTGGACGAACTTCCAGGTGCAGCAACGACTTCTCGGCGTGCACGAACGCCCTGATCGCGAGCTCGCCCCGGTCGGTGATGATCCTTCCGCGCAGCTCGGCGTTCCAGAGGTCGAGCCGCAGGTCGACGCCGGTGAGTTTGCCGACCGGGGTCAGCAGCAGGCGGCCGACCGGCAGCCGCGCCACACCCCACTCGTTGCCGAACTGGGGCCGGTGGTCCTGCACCTCCGCGTGGTCGACGGTGAACCGGACCGCGTTCGCCCCCGGCTCGCGGTAGACCGCGGTGGCGAGGAAACCGTTGCCCAGGAACGGGCCTTCGTACCAGGCACGAGGAATCCGTTGCCAGACCAGGTCCTGCTCGCCGAGGAACCTCTCCCAGTCGATCCTCGCCGTGCCGTCCGGGCCCGCGTTCGCACTGGTCACCGGCAACGCCGTGAGCGCCGCCCCAGCCACAACCCCACCGAGCAGTCCGCGCCGCGACAGATCCACAGAACACCTTTCAGGTCCGCGGCGGCGGCAACCAAAGATCGGAGGTGTACCTCAGGTCGCAGCGTAGGACGGCAGTCAAACGCGGTCAAGCCCAGTCAAGCCTCGGATGAAAGCGTTTACCGGCCCTATGATGCAGGCGCCGCGAACCCTGGAGGATGCTCATGATTGCGCGTTCCTACCCGTTCGGTCCGGTGGACGGGCTCGAGATCGACCCGACGTACAGCAGGCTGCGAGACGAAGAACCGCTGGCCCGCGTCCAACTCCCCCACGGCGAGGAGGGCTGGCTGCTCACCAGGTACGACGACGTCCGCGTGGCGCTCAGCGATCCGAGGTTCAGCCTCGCGCAGGCCGCCGTGCGCGACACACCTCGGATGGGGCCGCAGCGAATGGGCGCCATCCTCACCGACCTCGACCCGCCGGAACACACCAGGCTGCGCCGGTTGCTCGCCCACGCGTTCACCGTGCGCCGCGTCGAGCAGCTTCGGGCGAACGCCGAACGGCTCGCCTCGCAGCTGCTGGACGACGTCGAGAAGGCCGGACCACCGGCCGACCTGCTCACCGCGTACGCGATTCCGTTGCCAGGACTGATGATCTGCGACCTGCTCGGCGTGCCGTACGCCGACCGCGACCACTTCCAGGACCTGGCCGCCGCGTTCATGTCGGTCACGGCGATGACCGACGAGGAGAAGATCGCGCGACTGGGAGAGCTCGCGGGCTACCTCGCCGGGCTCGCCGACCAACGCCGCGAGCACCAGGAAGACGACCTGATCAGCGCTCTGGTGGTGGCGCAGGAGGACGGCGACCGGCTCACCGCCGAGGAACTGGTGCAGCTCACGGTGTTGCTGCTCGGCGCGGGCTACGACTCGACCGCCTGCCACATCGCCAACTCGGTGTACGTCCTCCTGCAGTTCCCCGATCAGGCCGCGCTGCTGCGCTCCCGGCCCGAACTGATGCCCGGCGCCGTCGAGGAGCTGCTGCGCTGGATTCCCGCCCAGGAGATCTCCGACATCCTGCCCCGGTACGCCCTGGAGGACGTGGAGCTCAGCAGCGGCACCGTCCACGCCGGCCAGCCGGTGCTGCTCGCCAAGCACGCCGCCAACCGGGACCCGCGCCAGTTCCCCGACCCCGACCGGTTCGACGTGACGCGCAACGCCAAGGGGCACCTGACGTTCGGCCACGGTCCGCACCACTGCATCGGCGCACAGCTGGCGCGGATGGACCTCCAGGTGGCGCTGATGGCGATTCTCAGCCGTTTCCCGGAACTGCGCCTGGCCGGTGACGTCGAATGGCGAACCGGCATGGCCATGCGCGGACCGCTGGCCATGCCGGTCGCCTGGTGACGGTCAGCCCGTGACGTTCAGCCGTGCCGATGTCGCCCGCTGCAGCACCTCGCCCCTGCTGACCTGCTCGGAGGGCGCTGCGGAGATCGCAGATGCGCCGACGAGCACCAACCCGAGGAATGCGGCGGCAAGCGCTGAAATGAACCACATCAATCAACCGGAACGCGGCCGAAAAGGGGAAGCCAAAGGTTACGTAATTCGTCCGAGCGAATTCGCCACGATCGTGTGACGCCCTAGGCTGATCGGCTCTGCGGGGCCAGCAGCTCGTTGATCGCGTCCAGCGAGATGCCGAGTGCGCCGGCGAGTGCGGCGATGGTGAAGAACGACGGCGTGGGGGCACGACCCGTCTCGATCTTGCGAACGGTCTCGGCGGACAACCCGGCGCGAGCCGCGATCTCGACCATGCTCTCCTCGCCGCGGGCGTCCCGCAGCAACTGGCCGAGCCGCCTGCCGCGCTCCCGTTCCAGCGACGTCAGTGGGATGCGCACCATGTCTGTGGATTCTACGCGAAACAGGCAAGTCAAGCTCTCGGCGAAACTCCGTTGCGACGCCAGCCGATCACGACATAGGTTCGTCGTACACAAGAGAGGAGGTGGTCCAAAGTTGTATAGCTACAGGACTCGTGAGGTGGCTGTCCGCTAGGACCGCCCTCGGTGACGCCTAGTGCAAACCCAGGCAGCCACCCGGCCCCCGGACTTCGAGCGCTGGTCCCGCTCGGCCTGCTAGCGCAGGAGTCGTCCGGGGGTTGTCCCGTTTCTACAGGGCTTTCTTCAACGCCTTGAGGTCTCTGACGAACTCGTCGTAAGCCTCGTCACGGTTCTCGGCCCGCAGCACCGCCGACGGGTGCACGGTCACCCCGATCCGCAAGCCGTCCTGCTCCAGCACCTCACCGCGGTGCGCGGTCAGCGTGAACGACGCTCCCAGCAACGCCTTCGCCGCCACGGCCCCCAGCACGACTACGAGCCGCGGCCGCACGACCCGGATCTCCTCGCGCAACCACGGGAAGCAGGCCACCACCTCGCCCCGCCGAGGCTGCTGGTGAATCCTGCGCTTCCCGCGCTCGGTGAACTTGAAGTGCTTCACCGCGTTCGTCAGGTACGCCTGCGACCTGTCGATCCCGGCTGCGGCCAAGGCCTTGTCCAGCAACCGCCCGGCAGGCCCCACGAACACGTGCCCCTCGACGTCCTCACGATCGCCGGGCTGTTCCCCCACCATCATGAGCCGCGCCGGCACCGGTCCCTCACCGAACACCGTCTGCGACGCGTCCTTGTAGAGGCCACATCCGCGGCAGCCGCACGACGCGGAACGCAACGCCGCCCAGTCCGCCCCTTCCGGGACGTACTGGGCGGCGTCGTCGGCTGACTTACTTGTCCGAGCGGAAGGCATCCTTGACCTTCTCGCCCGCCTGCTTGATGTCGGCCTTGGCGCGCTCGGCGCGGCCCTCGGCCTGCCACTGCTCGTTGTCCGTGGCGTCGCCGACAGCTTCCTTGGCGCGGCCCTTCATCTCTTCAGCCTTGTTGCTGAACTTGTCGTCGGCACCCATGGATCAGGCTCCTTCAGTGTTGGTCAGCTACGTGGACTGGTTACCCGGCGAGCACCGCCCGAAACAGTTGATAAGGTGATCACTCGCGGTTGAGAACCCAGCCGCAAGCCGATGTGACGGCTTGCTCTGGGTGTGCCCGCCCTTCGCAAGACAGCTCCAGAGCACCGTCGTCACACCGGCATGCCGCTGTGACCATGACGACGCGAAAGGAGCCGGCGGTGTCGTCCGCGAGAATCACCGCCCTCGAGGCCGAGGTGGCAGGGCTGCGCAAAGCCCTGGTGTCCCGGACCGTCATCGGGCAGGCCACGGGCCTGATCGCCGCACGTAAACCCTGCACACCCCAGCAGGCGTTCCAGCTGCTGGTGCACATGTCGCAGCACCACAACATCAAGCTGCACGTCGCAGCCGACCGGCTGGTCGCGGCGTTCGTGCACGCTCACCTCGGACGGCCGGTCAACCTGGCCGACCAGGTGCTGTGGGATCACGTCGACGCGACGACCGCGAACGACTCGGGTGACAGCGACGAAGGGTTCGCCGAGGAGGTCAGCACCACGTCCCCCTGAGGCAGCGGGACGGGGGTCGTGCCGAGGTTGACCACCACGCGGGTGCTCCCGCGGTGCAGCACGAAGCACGCCCCGTCCTGTTCCACCACGAACCTGTCCAACCGCGGGTCGGCCAGCTCCGGGCGGGAGCGGCGCAACGCGATCAGCGCCTGGTAGGTCTCGAGCACCGTCGCGTGCTCGCCTTCGGTCAGCTCGTCCCACTTGAGCCGCGAGTTCTCGACCGTCTGCGGTGACATCGGGTCCGGTACGTCGGATTCGCCCCAACCGTGCCTCGCGAACTCGCGCCGCCTGCCCGTCCGGACGGCTTCGGCCAGCTGCGGGTCCGGGAACGACGCGAAGAACTGCCAGGGCGTGGACGCCGCCCACTCCTCCCCCATGAAGATCATGGGGGTGTAGGGCGAGGTGAGCACGATCGCCGCCGCGCACAACAACTTCCCGGTCGACACGCTCGCCGGCAGGCGGTCGCCCGCGGCGCGGTTGCCGATCTGGTCGTGGTTCTGCGTGTACGCCAGGAACCGGTGACCGGGGATCAACGCCGTGTCGACCGGCTTGCCGTGGTGCTTCTCCCGGAACGACGACCACGTGCCCGCGTGGAAGAACACCTTCTCCAGCGTGTTCTTCAGCGCGCCAGGTGCCGCGAAGTCCTCGTAGTAGCCGAACGTCTCACCGGTCAGCGCCACGTGCAGGCAGTGGTGCAGGTCGTCGGACCACTGCGCGTGCAGGCCCTGTCCGCCGCCTTCGCGCGCCGTCACGAGCCTGGCGTCGTTCAGATCCGACTCGGCGATCAACGTCAGCGGGCGCCCCACCGACGCGGAGAGCGCGTCCACCTCGACGGCAAGCTCTTCCAGCACGTGCACCGCCCGGCGGTCGGCCAGCGCGTGCACGGCGTCGAGCCGCAACCCGTCGACGTGGAAGTCCCGCAGCCACTGCAGCGCGTTGTCGATGACGTACCTGCGCACCTCGTCGGAGTTCGCCCCGTCGAGGTTCAGCCCCGGCCCCCAGTCGTTGCGGCCCGCGAAGTACGGCCCGAACCTGTCGAGGTACGCGCCGGACGGCCCCAGGTGGTTGTAGACCACGTCGAGCAGCACGGCGAGGCCCTTGGCGTGGCAGGCGTCCACGAACCGCTTGAAGCCGTCCGGTCCGCCGTACGGTTCGTGCACGGCACCCCACAGGACGCCGTCGTAGCCCCAGCCCTCGACGCCGTCGAAGCTGTTGACCGGCATGACCTCGACGAACGTGATGCCGAGGTCGACCAGGTGGTCGAGCTTGCCGATGGCCGCGTCGAACGTGCCCTCCGGGGTGAACGTGCCGATGTGCAGCTCGTAGATCACCCCGCCGGGCAACGCGCGCCCGGTCCAGCCGCCGTCCGTCCACTCGAACTCGTGGGTGTACACGCGGGACGCCTCGTGCACCCCGTTCGGCTGCCACAGCGACCGCGGATCCGGGTACGCCCTGCCCTCGATGACGAACGCGTAGTCCGTCCCCGCGGGCGAGTCGGCGTCGGAGTGCCACCAGTCGCCTTCGCGCTTCATCTCGTGGTCGAAGCCGTCGACGCGCACGTGCACCGACTCGGGCGTCGGCGCCCACACCGCATAGCTCACTCAATCCCCCTGCACGAGCAGTGCCACCGGATACGTGTCGAGCAACGACGCCAGGGCCTCGGTCGCCGGCCGTCCGGTGAGCACGTCCGTCCACCCCGGACTCTTCGGCAACGGCAGAACCGTGTCCTGCCAACCCTTCCGCGCCAGCGTCACGGGCAGCCGGGTCGCCACCGTGATCACGCCGGACCGTTCGAACGCGAGCACGTGCTCCGCGGCAGGCCCTTCCGCCCGCAACGCCCGATAGCCGTGCAGACCTCGCTTGCGCACGTGCAGGGCCTTCTGCACGACGAGGAGCTTGGCCGCGCCGGAGTCGTCGACCTCCGGCAGCCAGCCGGACTCGATGCGCTCCAGCAGGTCCCGGCGCACGGCGTAGTCGACGGGACGGCGGTTGTCCGGGTCGACGAGCGAGAAGTCCCACAGCTCGGTGCCCTGGTACACGTCCGGCACACCCGGCATGGTGAGCTGGACCAGCTTCTGCCCCAACGAGTTCGACCAGCCGGGCGCCTTGATCCGTTCGACGAACGCGGCGACTTCTGGCTCGTTGAGCACCTTCGCGGGCCACGCGGCCACCTCGGCGTCGAACTCGGCGTCGCGGTCGACCCACGACGTCTTGATCTTCGCCTCGCGGGAGGCCTTCTCCAGGTACTGGCCCAGCCGGGCCTCGGTGATCGGGAACGCGCCGACGAGCGACTGCCACGCCAGGCGGTTCAGCGACGGTTCGGAGAGGCCGTGCCGCGCGGACATCTCCGCCTCGAACGCCAGGTACTCGTCGGGCATCTCCGCCAGCACCGCGAGCCGGGCCCGCACGTCCTCCGACCGCTTGGTGTCGTGCGTGGACAGCGCCGTCATCGCGGCCGGTTCCGCGGCTTCACGGGTCGCCGCGCGCTGGTGGAACTCGCTCACCGGCATACCGAAGCGGTCCGGGGAGCCTCCGACCTCGTTCAGCGCCACGAAGTTCGTGTACCGGTAGAACGCGGTGTCCTCGGTGCCCTTCGCGACGACCATGCCGGACGTCTGCTGGATCCGCGTCGCCAGCTCACCGTGCGGATCGGCGCGGACCTGTTCGTCCAGCGCCCGCACCGCGGGTGAGCGGCTCAGCTCGACCGCGGTCTCCCAGTGCTGCGAGCCTTCCGGCAGGTACGACCGGTACACCGGGAAGTTGACCATCACCTCGGCGACGGCCTGGCACGCCTCCTCGAACGGCACGCCCTGCACGAGGCCCGCGATCCGGCGCACCTCGGCGACCAGGATCGAGTCCGCGACCTGCTGCCGTGACGCGTGCTCGACCTCGTGGAAGCCGCCGCCGAACGAGTCAGTGGGGGCGATGAACACGCCGCAGACCTCGCGCAACGCGTCGTAGCCCGTCGTGCCGTCGACCGGCCAGCTCTGCGGCAGCGCTTCGTCCGGGCCGAGGATCTTCTCGACGACCAGCCAGCCGTCGAAGTGCTCGCGCAGCCGCCGGAAGTAGCCACCGGGGTCGGCCAGGCCGTCCGGGTGGTCGACCCGCAGACCCGTGACGCCCCACGACAGCACCTCGCGGTGGGTCGCCTCGAACACCTCGGGGTCCTCGACGCGCACCGCCGCCAGTTCGGTGATGTCGAAGAACCGCCGGTAGTTGAGCTCGGTGTTGCCGCGCCGCCAGTTCGCCTTCAGGTAGTGCTCGTGGACCTCGTCCTCGGCGTCCTCCGCCAGCACCGGCAGCAGGACCTTGCCCGACGACCAGTCGATGTCGAAGTACCGCGCGTACTCGGAGGCCTGCCCGCGTTCGAGCACGTCCTCCCACCACGGGTTCGGCACCACCATGTGGTTCGGCACGATGTCGACGACCAGGCCGAGGCCGAGCTCGTCCAGCCGCTTCTGCAGGGCTCGCCGGCCTTCGTCGCCGCCCAGCTCCGGCCGTGCGCGGGTCGGGTCCACGACGTCGTAGCCGTGCGTGGACCCTTCGCGCGCGTCGAGCATCGGTGAGGCGTACAGCGCGCCGATGCCCAGGCGTGCCAGGTAGTCCGCGACACCGGCGGCGTCGGCGAACGTGAAGGACGGGGTGAACTGGACGCGGTACGTGGACGACGGTGCTCTCTTCCGGGCTCGTTTCTGGGCCGCCATCAGCCCACCCTCTGGAGCACGACGAGTGACCGCGCGGTCAGGTTCAGCTGGCCGCCCGCGACGATCGGCTTCTCCCCGTTGCCGACGTGCCCGGTCGTGGTGTCGATCACCACCGTCCACTCCGGACCGTACTCGGCGTCGGGCAGCGTCACCTCGATGTCCTCGTGGTGGGCGTTGAACGCCATCAGGAACGAGTCGTCGACCACCCGCATGCCGCGCGAGTCGAGATCGGGAATGCCCTCACCGTTGAGGAAGATGACGACGCACTTGCCGAAGTCGTCCTCCCAGTTCTGCTCGGTCATCTCCTCGCCGGCCGGGGTGAACCACGCGATGTCGCGCAACTCCTCGCCCTTGCGGATCGGCCGGCCCGCGAAGAACCGCTTGCGCCGGAACACCGGGTGCGCCTTGCGGAACCTGGCGAGCGCCCCGGTGAACTCCACCAGCTCGGCGTTGCTCTCCAGCAGCGACCAGTCGACCCAGGAGACCTCGTTGTCCTGGCAGTACGCGTTGTTGTTGCCGTGCTGCGTGCGCCCGAACTCGTCGCCGTGCAGGATCATCGGCACGCCCTGCGACAGCAGCATCGTCGCCATCAGGTTGCGCCGCTGCCGTGCCCGCAGCTCGACGACCTCCGCGTCGTCCGTCGGCCCTTCGACACCGCAGTTCCAGGACCGGTTGTGGCTCTCGCCGTCCTTGTTGTCCTCGCCGTTGGCCTCGTTGTGCTTCTCGTTGTACGACACCAGGTCGTTGAGCGTGAAGCCGTCGTGCGCCGTCACGAAGTTGATCGACGCGTACGGCCTGCGCCCGTCGTCCTGGTAGAGGTCGCTGCTGCCGGTGATGCGCGACGCGAACTCGCCGAGCGTCGCCTGCTCGCCGCGCCAGAAGTCGCGGACCGTGTCGCGGAACTTGCCGTTCCACTCCGTCCACAGCGGAGGGAAGTTGCCGACCTGGTAGCCACCGGGCCCGACGTCCCACGGCTCGGCGATCAGCTTGACCTGCGACACCACCGGGTCCTGCTGCACGACTTCGAAGAACGTCGCCAGCCTGTCCACGTCGTAGAACTCGCGCGCCAGCGTCGCGGCGAGGTCGAAGCGGAAGCCGTCGACGTGCATCTCGGTGACCCAGTAGCGCAACGAGTCCATGATGAGCTGCAACGTGTGCGGCGTGCGCACGTTCAAGGAGTTACCGGTGCCGGTGTAGTCCATGTAGAACTTCGGGTCGTCCTCGACCAGCCGGTAGTACGCCTCGTTGTCGATGCCGCGCATCGACAACGTCGGCCCGAGGTGGTTGCCCTCCGCCGTGTGGTTGTAGACGACGTCGAGGATGACCTCGATGCCCGCCTGGTGCAGGGCCCTGACCATGCCCTTGAATTCCTGCACCTGGTTGAGCGGCATCGCGGCGTAGCCGTCGTGCGGCGCGAAGAACCCGATCGTGTTGTAGCCCCAGTAGTTGCTGAGCCTGCGCTCGGCCAGCGTGTGATCGCTGACGAACTGGTGCACCGGCATGAGCTCGACCGCCGTGACCCCGAGCTTGATGAGGTGGTCGATCATCACCGGGTGCGCGAGGCCGGCGTAGGTCCCGCGCAGCCGCGGCGGGATCTCCTGGTGGTCGATCGTGAGACCGCGGACGTGCGCCTCGTAGATGACGGACTCGTTGTACGGCGTCCTGGGGTACCTGTCGTTCGTCCAGTCGAAGAACGGGTTCACCACCACGCTCTTCGGCACGTGCGGCGCCGAGTCGGTGTCGTTGCGCTCGTCCGGCGCGCCGAACTTGTACCCGTACAGCGCCTCGTCCCACGACAGGCCGTTCGAGATGGCCTTGGCGTACGGGTCGATGAGCAGCTTGTTCGGGTTGCAGCGCAGGCCCCTGGCGGGGTCGTGCGGGCCGTGCACGCGGTACCCGTACCGCTGGCCGGGCCCGACACCGAGCAGGTAGCCGTGGTGGACGAAACCGTCCACCTCCGGCAGGCGCACGCGGGTCTCGGTGCCGTCGTCGTCGAACAGGCAGAGCTCGACGTACTCGGCGACTTCGGAGAACAGGGCGAAATTGGTGCCAACGCCGTCGTAGCCGGCGCCAAGCGGGTAGGGCCTTCCAGGCCAGGGTCGCACGATGCTCCTCACAGATGAGCGGCTACCGACATGACCGTATCCGACGGCTGCCGGGCGGGCATCCAACCGGCGGCCGCGACCAGACGACTACCCCGCCGTCGCGTGTTGTACGCCAGTTGCCGCATGCCGGGTTCGACGCGGGGGCCGCCGGTGGTGAACCGGCGCCCCGCCCACGACAGTGCGGTCTCGCCCCTTCTCGGGCGTCTGATGGACGTGCCCCGGCAGGCCTGGTGGTCGATCACACTCCGAACCCTACGAGCGGGCACCGACAGTTCCGGGCCCGCTACAGGAAGGTTCTCACGGGAGTGGGAGCGGCTTGAGTCGATCGTGTGATCGTCACCGTGCGGCGACTACCGGGTGCTGTCACGCCCTTTCGTGCGCCAGCACCAGCTGCCCACGTGCGGCGGTGAGCAAGGTGCGGGCTTCCTGGATCTCGCAGTACTTCAGGTGCTCACAAGCGGCCTCCGCGCACGCCAGCGCGTGCTGCAGGGCGATGTTGTCCTCCACGGGACCTGCGTCCCGCAGCGCGTCGCGGAGGGACTCTTCCGCACGCCGTGCCCCGACCACCGGGTCGCCGAGCGCGGCGGGTCTCACCGAAGCGAGAACCTGCTCGACGGCCAGTTCAAGCACGCCGGTTGGTGTCCGCGTGCTCACGGCTGAGCTCATCTGGTACGCCACCTCCAAAACGTTCGTCGTTCGCCGTCGGGTGACGGCCTCACAGTACTCCACAGGCGCGTGACCTGCCGTTACGTGGAAGTTTCATCTATTCCGGGAGCGCAGCGGACGGGTGATGTCGCGGACGCGGGGGAAGAAGTCCTCCAACACCACCGGCAGCGGGATTCTCCAGTTCGGGTGCTCGTCGATCGTGCCCGGCACGTTGGGCTGCCGGGTTTCCCGCAGAGCGTCCTGAGGTGAAGTCAGGACCAACGCGCAGGGTGCCTGCGCGAGCAGTTCGTGGGCGCCCGCGACGCGGTCGCTCGCGTCGATGCCCTCCTGGCTCATGAGCTCGTCGAAGTCCGGGCCGTCGGGGCCCGCGAAGAACGTCGCCGCGGTCGGCAGGTCGTGCGTGGAGATGCTGGCCATCTGGTTCGGGTTCCACCGCGACGGCGGGATCAGCGGGTGGCCCTCGGCGTAGTAGTCGCGCTGGAAGTAGAGGACGGCGCTGGTCAGCATGCCGTTCTCCTGCAACGTCTTCGTGACGACCGGCTCGACCGTGCCGAGGTCCTCGCCGACCACGACCGCACCGGCCCGGAAAGCCTCCAGCGCCAGGATCCCGAGCATGGCGTCGGCGTCGTAGTGGACGTACGTGCCGCGCGACGGCGGCTCGCCCGGAGGGATCCACCACAGCCGCCACAGTCCGGCGACGTGGTCGATCCGGATGCCGTCCGCGTGCTTGAGAACGCTGCGCAGCACCTGCCGGAAAGGCCGGTAGCCGGACTCGGCGAGCTTGTCGGGACGCCACGGCGGCAGGCCCCAGCCCTGGCCGTCCGCGCTGAACGCGTCCGGCGGTGCTCCGACCGTGACGTCGATGGCGAACACCTCGGGGTCGGCGAACGTGTCCGCGCCGCCGGGGTCGACGCCCACGGGAAGGTCGTGGATGACGCCGACGGCCATGCCGGCCTCGTGCGCGGCCAGCCGGACGTCCTGCAGCTGCCGGGTGCACAGGTGCTGGAGCCAGGCGTGGAACGCGACGCGCTCCCGTGGCGGCTCCTCGCGGTCCGCCGGCCACGTGCGCCAGTCGCTGCCGTGGATCTCGGCCAGCGCGCAGTAGGTCGCGAACTTCTCCAGCTCGGCGTCCATCTCGACGTCGCCGCCGGGGAAGAGCAGCTCCAGCGCCTGCTTCTTCGCGTCCCAGATCGCGTCGTAGTCGATCAGGTCCTGGTTGGACGGCCTGAGGTCGCGGATGAGCTGCCGGGTGCGCGGACAGGCTTGCAGGAACTCGGCCGTGTCCGTGATGCGCAGGTACAGGGGGTTCGCGAACCGGCGGCTCGTCGGCGAGTACGGCGAGCGCTGCACCGGGTGCGTCAGGCTCGGCGCCTGCACCGGGTTGACCAGCACCACGCCGGCGTCCAGCTCGAGGCTCGACCGCCGGGCGATCGTGGCGAGGTCGGCGAAGTCGCCCATGCCCCACGAGTCCTGCGAGCGCGCGGCGTAGAGCTGCAACATCCAGCCCCAGGTCTTCGGGACGTCGGGCAACGTCCTGGGCGCGACGGCGAGGGTGACGGTCTGGTCCGCGGTGACGACGCGGTGGTAGCCGAGCGGCAGCGAGTCCGGCAGGTGCCGCTCCGTCTCGACAGTGGTGCCGTCCTCGAGCTCGACGGTGGCTGGCCCGTGGAGGTCGTACGTCTCGTACTCGCGGATGACGATCGTGGGCGGCAACGTCTCGGCCGCGCGCCGTTGCTCGATCGCGGCGAGCTCGCGGGCGACGGAGTCCTCAGTGGACGCGTCGACGCCGAACTGGGCGAGGACCTTGACGACGACCTCGATGTCGACCGCGACCTCTTGCTGGTCCGCGTTCTCGTACCGAGTGGCGACGCCCCAGGCGTCCGCCAGCCGCGCCACCAACTCCTCCACAGGTACAACCTATGTCACAGCTCGGTCAGCATTACCAGAGCAAATGGTCCCTGGTCACCCGAAGGGTGCAGGCCGGTTGGGACACACACTCTCCGGTGCATTCACTCAAACATCCGATGCTTCTCCGGGAATTGCCACGACGGCCTCGACCTCTACGAGAAATTCCGGCCCGAACAACGCCGCGACCTGAACCAGCGTGCTGGCGGGGTTGTGCACTCCTCCCAGCGCGGGTCGCAGAATCTCGTCCCGCACGTCACGAATGGTCTGAACCTCGGACGCGTCGAGGACGAACCAGGTGAACTTGATGACATCCGACCAGTCGGCGCCAAGATTTTCGATCACGTGATGAAGATTGCTCAACGCCTGCCGCGTCTGGGCCGCGAGGTCGTCGACCCCGACCACGCACCCCCTGGCGTCGACGGCGACCTGGCCGGAGACGAACGCGATCCTCCCGCTGACGGTCACGGCGTGGGCGTAGCCGGGGGTGTCCGGCAGCGCGGGCAGTGCGGTCAGGCGCTCTTCGGCGGGCATGCGTTCACCCTACGGCGCCGACCGGCCCGCTGGAGTTGCGCACGACCAGCCGCAACGGGTGCTCGGCCGGTTCGATCTCCCCGCCCCTGATCAGCGTGAACAGATCGGCGACGGCCCGCTCCCCCAGCTCCTTCGCCGCACCCTCCACGGCGGTCAGCCCCACCACGCGGGTCAGCTCCTGCCCGTCCAGCGACACGATCGACAGCTCGTCCGGCACGAGGCGCCCGTCCCGTTGCATGCGCAGGTAGATGCCCAGCGCCGCCGCGCCGTTCGAGCTGATCACGGCGGTGGGCAGGCGTTCGCCGTCGAGCAGCACGTCGACCACCTGCTCGCCGCCGTCGACGGTCGGCGAGCACCACACCGTCCACTCGGGACGAACGGTGAGGCCGGCGGCGACCAGGATCTCGTCGTAGGACTCGTCGATGCCGTCGGCGAGCACCAGCGCCACGTCGCGGTGCCCGAGCGCGAGCAGGTGCTCCACGGCGGTCTGCAACGCGCGCCGCAGATCGGCGTCGTCGACGGTGAGGTGCGGGACCTCCAGGCTCTCCAGCGCCGCCCGTTCGGCCTCCGTCATGGACATCGACAGCAGCAGCACCCCGTCGACGCGGCGGCCCAGCGGCAGCTCGTCGAAGAACTTCTCGCGCGCGCCCGCGTCCGAGAGGACGTAGAGCAGCACGTCGTACCCGGCCTGCCGCAGCGCGCTCTCCGCCCCCGCCAGCACCGGACTGACCTCGGACGTCAGCACCGCGATGGCGTAGCGGCGCCCACCGGCCAAAGAGGAGGCGTCGCGCGCGATGGCGTATTTCATGCGCCGCGCGACCTCGCTGACGTGCTGCCTGGTCGCCTCGGACACGCCCGGTTCCCCTCGCAGGGCACGCGATACGGTCGCAGCGGACACCCCTGCGGCCCTGGCCACGTCGGACATGCTGGTCACGGCCCCGAGACTACTTGGAGATCCATGAAGCCCGGCGACCTCGCCCCCGACTTCTCCCTGCCCGACCAGGACGGCGTGGAGCGCAAGCTGTCCGAACTGCTCGAGAACGGCCCGGTCGTGCTGTTCTTCTACCCCGCCGCGATGACGGCCGGCTGCACGGCGCAGAGCTGCCACTTCCGCGACCTCGCCGCCGAGTTCGCCGAGGCGAAGGCGCAGCGGGTCGGCATCTCGACCGACGACGTGGCGAAGCAGAAGCAGTTCGCGGAGCTGAACAACTTCGACTACCCCCTGCTCTCCGACGTCGAGGGCGAGGTCGCGGAGCAGTTCGGCGTGAAGCGCCGGTTCGGGCCGATCCCGGTCAAGCGCCACACGTTCGTCATCGACGTCGACCGCCAGGTCATCGAGGTGATCAAGAGCGAGTTCTCGATGAACTCGCACGCCGACAAGGCGCTGGCGGCACTCAGGAATCGGTGATCGTGTTTGGCGCGAAAAGCACGTTCGGGCCGATAGCCCGGACGTGCTTTTCGCGCCAAGAAACACCGCCGCCCGTCGTTACCGCAGGCCCGCCAGCACGAAGTCCGCGATCTCCCCGGCCAGCGCCACGGGCGGCTTGGCGCCGTCCGGCCGGTACCACATGGGCAGCTGGTTCACGACGCCGAACGCGATCCGCACGACCGTGTCCGCGGGCACGACGGAGCTGAACTCGCCGTCCGCCTGCCCCTTCTCGATCACCGCGAGGAACGTCTCGTGGTAGCGGCGGCGCTCGGCGCGGAACTCCGCCATCCGCTCCTCGCCGAGCCGTTGCAGCTCCCGCACGAACACCGCCGTCTCGTCGACCCGTTCCGCGGTCGAGACGACGAGCGAGACCAGGATCTCCCTCACCGTCTCCGCCGCGGGCAGGCCGAGGCCGATGATCCGGTCCATGTCGGCGGACTGGGACGTGATCAGCAGCCGGTAGATCTCGAAGAGCAGGTCGTCCTTCGCGCGGAAGTAGTGGTACAGCGCGCCCTTGGTCACCTCGGCCGCAGCCACGATCTCCTGCACCGAGGTCGCGTCGTAGCCCTGCGCCGCGAACAGGCGCACGGCCGCGTCGATGATCTTCTGCTCGGTCGCGCCGGGCATCGTCAGGCCTTGGGTGCCAGCGCGCGCACCTGCTCGACCTGGTCACCGCCGGTCGGGAGCAGGGCGATGATCGGGGTGTCGACGCCCGCGGCCTGGTACTCGGCCACGCGGTCGCGGCACTGGTCCACGGATCCGTGCACGACCAGCGCGTCCACGACCTCGTCCGGGATGGACTTCGAGGCCGCCTTGCGGTCGCCCGCCGCCCACGCCTCGTGCATCGGGCGCAGGACGTCGCCGCGGCCGAGCCAGTCGTGGAACGCCGCGTAGGCCGGCACGGTCAGGTAGGTGCTGATCAGCATGCGGCCCAGCGCCCGCGCGGCGTCAGCGTCCTCGGTCGGGCACACGAAGATCCGTGCCGCGAGCTCGGCGTCGCCCAGCTCGGCACGCACCTGCGGCACGTCGGAGGCGGCCAGCCAGTTCGTGATCGCGCCGTCGGCCTCGCGACCGGCCAGGCGCAGCATGTTCGGGCGCAGCGCCGCGAGCATGATCGGCACCTTCTCGGCCGGCGGGCGCTCCAGCTTGAAGCCCTTGACCGAGAACGTGTCGTAGTCGGCGCTGACCTTCTCTCCGGCCAGAGCGGACTTCAGGAAGCGCAACGTGTCGCGGGTGCGCTTGAACGGCTCCTCGAACGGGATCGCGTTCCAGCGCTGCACGATCGCGGGCGACGAGGAGCCGATGCCCAGCACGAACCGGCCACCGGTGACCTCGGCGAGCGTCGCCGCGGTCATCGCCAGGGTGGCCGGGCCGCGCGTGTAGACGGGCGCGATGGCAGGGCCGAAGCGCAGCTCCGACGACCACTGCGCGGCCAGCGCGAGCGGCGTGAACGCGTCCGTGCCGGTCGTCTCGGCCGACCACACGTCCGTGTAGCCGAGCCCGGCGAGCTCGGACACCAGCGCGCGGTGCTCCAGCACCGGCACGCCGATCAGCGGCAGCGTGATACCCCAACGAGCCATGAACGCCTCCAAGTCAGCGACTTGGGGACCACCCTACCGACCGGTCGGTATGCTCACAACCTCACTTCTTGCGGGCCATCGTCAGCCCGTCCGCGATCGGCACCAGCACCGACTCCACGCGCGAGTCGCGCAGCACGAACTTGTTGAACGCGTCGATCGCGGCGGCGTTGCCCTCCGGCTGCTCCGACGCCGCCTCGCCGTAGTAGAGGGTGTTGTCGGCGAGCAGCAGGCCGCCCTGCCGGACCCGTGGCACCAGCAGGTCCCAGTAGTGCACGTACCCGACCTTGTCCGCGTCGATGAACACCAGGTCGATCACCGGCTCGTCCGGCAGTTCCGCGAGCGTCTGGGCGGCGGCACCGAGCCGCAGGTCGATCCGGTCGCGGACGCCGGCGGCGACCCAGGCCTCCTCGGCGATCGCCGTCCACTCGGCTGACACGTCGCACGTGATGACCTTGCCGTGCGGGGGAAGTGCCTGCGCGAACGCGAGCGTGGAGTACCCGGTGTAGGTGCCGACCTCGACCACTGTCTGCGCGCCGGTCAGCTTGACCAGCAACGACAGCAGGACCGCCTGCTCGTGCGGGATCTGCATCTCCGCGGAGTCGCCGAGCTCCAGCGTCCGCGCGATCAGCTTCTCCTGCACCGCGCTGGGCTGGCCTGCCTGTTCGCGCACGTAGCGGTAGATCTGCGGGGTCATGACCACGGCCTTGAAGTCGTTCACGCGCGGCCTTCTCTCATAGTCGGTTGACGAACGTCCTGAGCGTGTCCTGGTACTCGGGCCGCAGCGGGCGTTGCGCGAGGTCGTGACCGATGGCGGAGAAGACGGCCGAGCGGTGCGCGCGATAGCGGCTCACGCACACGTTCTCGCGGCTGACGAGGAAGAACTCGTCGAAACCGGCGCGCTCGGCGTCGGTGGTGGGCACGCGCGTGCGTCCGGACTCGCGCAGCAGCGACGGGCCGCTGGGCACGAGTCTGCGCATGACCTCCATGTGTGCCAACAGGTTCGCCTTGCTCGCAGAGGAGAGCGGTTCGGCCGCCACGGGCCCCAGTGCGGTACGCGCCCTGCGCAGCAGACCGGGCAGCGGCTCGTAGTCACGCGCCCACCGCCCGCTGAAGGCCGGGTCGAACGTCATCATCATGGGCCGGATGACGTTCTCGTACACCTCACGGGAACAACTGCCCGAATAGGCAAGCATCACCGAGTACGCGTCATATCCAAGCGCAGCGAGGCGGACTAGTTGCGAATCAGGCTCGCGTATCAACCGATCGAGTGAATCCGAAAGAAACCTCCACACCAGAAATGCGCCGTGATGGCCGAGAAACCACCGGTGCACGGCGCGTGCCACCGGATCCTCGGGGATGCTGATGACGATCGGAATCTGGTAGCAGCCGGTCGCGCACGGAATCAATTCCGCTCCCGGCATCGGCAGGCGCAGCACGGGCAGGTCGACCAGGGCGTGCCCCCACGTGGGGAGGCAGACGGGAGCACTCATCGCGCACCCTCCACTTCGGACGCAATGGTGTCGAGGAGGTCGGCGGCGGCGCGGAGATCGGTGTCAAGTGGCCGATCTTCCACAACCGGTGGCACTTCGGCGGCTATCCGGTCGAACACCTCCGCGAGCCGCGGTGCCCGAGGACGGCGCGCGCCGACGTGCACCGCCTGGCGCAGCCCGATCGCGAGCCCCGCGTGCAGGTAGCGCAGGAGCGTCGCCTGGTCGAGCGCGGTGAACGCGGCCTGGGTGCCGAACGGGACGACGTCCTGGTTGTGCAGGTTCGTCGGCAGGCTCTGCACCGAGGCGGGGGCGGCGGCGCGGCGCATCGCGGCGACGGTGGCGGTCGTGCAGAGCTGCACGCCCTGCAACGCGTGGTGCCGGCCGGGTGCGGGGCTGAGCATCGGCGCCAGCCCGTTGGTGCGGTGCGGGTCGACCAGCAGGTCGAGCTGGCGTTCGGCCAGGTTGCCCAGCTGCACCAGCGCGACGTTGAGCTGGTCGGCCGCGAAGGCGCTCGGCTGGCCGAAGAAGTTGCCGCCGTGCACGACCTCCCCGGCCTCCGGGAAGAACAACGGGTTGTCGCTCACACCGTTGAGGTCGCGGCACACCACCTCCTCCGCGTGCCGCACGCTCGTGCGCGCCGCACCGATCAGCTGTGGCGTGCAACGGATGCTGTAGGCCTCCTGCAACGGCCGTTCACCGGACGGCGCGCTGCCCGAGAGCCAGGTCCGCAGCGCGGCACCGGTGTCCGCCACGTCCGGGTGGCCGAACGCCGCGAGCAGCCCGACCGACGTGAACTCGGTGCCGCAGCCCAGGACGTCGGTCATCAAGGCGGACAACAACTCCGCGGTGCGGCGCGCGCGAACCGCCTGCGCGACAGCGAGTCCGAGCGCCGCGGCGGTCACCGAGACGCCGTTGACCAACGCGAGCGCGTCGCGCCCGTCGAGCTCGATCCTGCGCAGTCCGGCCCGGCCAAGCGCCTCGGCGGCCGGCAGGAGCTCGCCGCGGAAGAACGCGTTCCCGTTGCCCCGCAACGCATGTGCGACGTAGGCGAGCGGCTGGAGGTCACCACTCGCGCCGACGGAACCCAGACGTGGCACCGCGGGAGCGAATTCGGTGTCCAGCACGGCGATCAGCGACTCGACGACGTGCTCGGACACGCCGGATCGCCCCTGCGCCAACGAGTACAGCCGTGCCAGCACGGCCGCGCGGGCGACAGCGGGCGGCATCAGCTCACCGTGGCCGACGATGTGGTGGATGATCGTGTTGTCGCTCTGACCGGCGCCGTCCGCGCGGCCGGCGAACTCGACGAGCGGGCCGAAACCCGTTGTGACACCGTAGATCTCGCGCCCGGAGCCGCTGACCTGGAGCACGAACTCGCGGCAGCGCGCGACCCGCTCTCGCACGTCGGCGGGCATCTGGACGGACAGGGGGCCGCGGGCCAGTTCGAGGTGCGCTGGTTCGAGGGCCGCGGCGAGGTTCAAGGCAGCAGAGGATGTTCCGACAGGCACGACGCCTCCTGGGACTCGGGGAGCCTCTCGCGACGATCCCCGTTGACCTGTCGGCGAGGAAGGGCCTTACGCACTACCAGAACAGATATCTTGTCCTCGCTGACACGCGCGGCGGTACCTGTTGCCCGTTGACAGTGAAACCCTTTGTCAGCCGTCGTTCTGCGTGATCGAACTCTCCGCTCACGATTCGAGCCAAAAGAGCGGCCGGCTGCTCCACCGGGGTGAACCTGCCCGTGCCGCACTGAGATCTCGCCCACTCGGAGATCTTTTGCCGGCGCGGATCACGGCGATCGAGGCGCCGCGCGGCACACAGCGGCGGAGGACGTCGCCGGTTGGGGTACTCGACATCTGTTGCACGAGAACAACCTGGCGCACCTTCTCGAAGGACGCCACCTCCGCCGCCGCGAACGCCATCAGCTCGCCGGCGTCACATCGCCTTGCGTCACCACAGAGGCGTGGGAAATGCTGCGGTTAACCCGATCGGGCGCACCACACCGCGGGACGCTCAGAGCGTCACACCGCGCTCGGCGAGCCAGCCCACCGGGTTGATCTTCTGCGAGCCACCGACCCACACCTCGAAGTGCAGGTGCGGCCCGGTCGACTGGCCGCGGTTGCCGATCGTCGCGATCTGCTGCCCGGCCTTGACCTTCGCACCCTGCGGCACGTCGATGGTGTTCATGTGGCCGTAGACGGTGATCGTGCCGTCCTCGTGCTGCACGCGCACCCACAGCCCGAACCCGGACGCGGGCCCGGCCTCGATCACCGTGCCGTCCATGGCGGCCACGATCGGCGTGCCGATGGCGTTGGCGATGTCGACACCGTTGTGGCTCGTACCCCAGCGGGCACCGAACCCGGACGTGAACGTCCCCTGCGCGGGCCGCACGCACTTCGGCCGCTTCGCCTCCTCCTCGGCGGCGATGCGGGCCTGCTCGGCCTTGGCGGCCTCCTGACGCTTGACGTAAGCGCCCTCGGCGGACTTGAGCGCCTCGGAGACGTGGAACTGCGCCTGGATCTGCTCGGCCTGCAGCAGCTTGCGCGTCTCGGCACTGGTGTCCAGCGAGTGAACCGTCTGAATGCCCTGCGGCTGAGCCTGAGCGGTCATGGCCGCCGCGAGGTCCTTGGTCGCCGCCACGGGGACGATGCGGTCGACGGGCGCGACGGTGGTCATCGCTCCTGCGAAACCGGCGCCGGCGAGGGCACCCGCGGCGACAACCGCCGCAACGGCCTTCTTGCGGTCCAGGTCCACTCTGGCGATCACGTCGACCAGGGCGTCCTTCGCTCGATGCCGTGCCAAACCTGCCTCCATGCACTCGGGGGAGTTCGGCAACCGCGCTTCGCCTGGCGTCGGGGGGCCTGGCTGCGGGCTTCGGGGGGCCCGGTGGTGGACTGGACCGCTTCGGGGGGTGATCCGTGTCCTTGCGGTTATCGAACCGTGACATGCGGCGGAGAACGTAACCTCGCGTCACCGACAGGAGCAAGCCATGTGGGCATTTAGGTGACAAGGCCCACTCGCGCTAACGCTGCGTAGCGAAGCGGTGGATGCCTTGGTCAAGGCGTTTCAGACCAATCCCGGTCTTGGTATTTGCACTGGTCAGTCGCTTTATCGTGAAAGGCTCACGGCGGGGTTTGACGCGGAGCTCACGCGGGGACAGTCACCGCGCGTGCTCGCGGCCGGCTGTCGGTACCGCGCTGGTTCCAGCGGAGGGGTCACCAACGCGCCCCCAAAGCAAAGGGCCGCCGGACGCACCTGGCGTCCGACGGCCCTGAGCCGGCTGAGCGACTACTTGTACTGCGGTGCGGCGGGTGGCAGCGGGGCCACCGGCAGACCCTCGTGGATCACCTTCATCGCGTTGAACCACGTCGGCGCGGCCACCTGGCCACCGAAGACGCCCTGCGAGCTGCCGGGGCAGAAGCGGATCGGGTTCGCGCAGATCACCTCGGGGCGGTTGCCGTCCGCGTAGGTCATCACGGCGCCCGCGTACTGCGGGGTCGCGGCCATGAACGCCACCGACTTGTGCTCCTCGGTGGTGCCGGTCTTGCCGATCGCCGGGCGGTTCCAGCCCGAGGCGGAGGCGGCTGCGGCGGCGGTGCCCGTACCGGTCGTGTCGTGGGACATGCCCTGGGCCAGGGAGTTGGCCAGGTCGGTGTTCACGGCCTGCTCGCAGGGCTTCTCCTTGAGCGGGAGCTCCTTGCCGTAGCGGTCGATGACCTTCTCCACCGGGGTCGGCGGGCACCAGGTGCCGCCGGAGACGATGGTCGCGGCCACGTTCGCCAGTTCCAGGACGCTCGTCGCGCCGGGGCCGAGGGTGTAGGAGCCCGCGTTGTTCTGCTTCGTCCAGTCGCCCTGCGACGGGCCGTTCGACTTGTCGGCCTTCAGCGGCTCGCCCGAGCGGTTCACGCCCTGAAGGGTTTCGCGCATGCCCAGGCGGTAGGCCATGTCCACGACGCTGTCGAGTCCGGTCTTCTCCTGCAGGATCACGAAGCCGGTGTTCGGGGAGGTCGCGAGCGCCTGCGTCAGCGACATCTTGTCGTTGTACTTGCCGGCGTTCTCCACCTTCCACGGCGCGCCGCCGTTCGGGTAGACGCGGGAGTAGTAGGTGGCGGGAACCGACATCTCCTTGTCGATGCCGATGACCTTCTTCTCCAGGGCCGCGGCGGCGGTGAAGACCTTGTTCACCGAGCCGGGGCCGAACGGGAGGACCTCGGCGGGCACGGGGCGGGCGACCTGGCCGAGCTCGGCGTTGTTGCCGTAGTCGCGGGAGGCGACGAGCGCGCGCACCTTGTGCTTGTCCTTGCCCGGCTCGACGACGGACATGACGTTCGAGATGCCGTTCTGGGTCTTCGGCACCTGCTGCTCGGCCGACGCCTTCGCGGCCGCGGTGGCCTTCGGGTCCATCGTGGTCTTGATGGTGAGGCCGCCGCGCTGCAACTGCTTGTCGGTGATGCCGTTCTCGCGGAGGTAGTCGAGCAGGTAGGAGCAGAAGAAGCCGTAGATCGGGCCGTTGCCCGCGCCGACGCAGCCCTTGGGCAGGATCTGCAGGTCCTCGACGACGCCCAGCGGCGCGGCCTTGAACTCCTCGGCCTTCTTCTGAGCCTCGGTCTGGTCGGTGCCGAACGCGCCGTTCTCGCGCATCTTGTCGATGACGATGTTGCGACGCTCCAGCGCCTTGTCCGGGGAGGCACCGGGGTTGAGCGACGACGGCCGGTTCGCGATCGCGGCGAGCAGCGCGGCCTGCGGGACGGTCAGCTTGTCGGCGGTCGTGTTGAAGTACGCCTTGGCCGCCGCGCCGACGCCGTAGGTCTGGTTGCCCAGCGGCACGATGTTGAGGTAGCCGGTGAGGATCTCTTCCTTGCTCATCTGCTGCTCGAGCTGCAACGCGACGCGCGCCTCGCGCATCTTGCGGCCGATGGTCGCCTCGGTGGCCTTCTCCCAGGCCTCCTGCTCGTTGTCGGCGCCGAGCACGAACGCCATGTAGTTCTTCACGTACTGCTGGGTGAGCGTCGACGCGCCCTGCGTCGCCCCACCGTCCACACCGGCCTTGGCGGCGGCACGGGCGATGCCCTGCCAGTCGACGCCGCGGTGGTCGTAGAACCGCTTGTCCTCGATCGCGAGGATCGCACCCTTCATGGTGTCCGAGATCTGGTTGGACTCCAGTGGAATGCGGTACTGGTCGTACAGGTAGGCGATCGGCTGGCCGTTCATGTCCTCGATGGTCGTGACGAGCGGCAGCTCGCCCTTCGCGAGGTCACCGGACGTCTGGTCGACGGTGTCGGCGGCGCGGTTCGACGCGAGCCCCAGACCTCCGACGAACGGGAACACCATCGCGGCGAGGAGCACACCCGCCGTCAGGCACAACCCCAGCAACTTGACCAAGCCTGACGCGCGTGCGGCGAACAACCCGCAACTCCTTCCGAACAACATCCCCAGAGAGGCTCTACGTATTAAGTCGCGCGGGAGGCCCGTGAGGTTGCGTCCGCTGATCGACTCTTTTCAACCTACCGGAGCAACCGCAGGCCGATCGTCGGACTAGCCCTCCGCACCTCGACGCCCGCGTGGTCGGGCAGCAGGTCGTCGAGGAACCCGTAACGCGACAGTTCCTCGTCCGGCCGCCTGCTCACCGTCCGCCACCAGACCGCGATGTCTCCCCAGCCGGGAGCGGACAGGGAGCCACCGAAATGTTGCACGGACAGCGCGGCGCACAGGTTCGCGAACCGCACCCGGTGCTCCAGCGGCCACCCGGCCAGAGTGCCCATCACGAACCCCGCGCCAAACACGTCTCCGGCACCTGTCGCGTCGAGCTGCGCCACGTTCAGTCCCGGCACGTCCACGACCTCGCCGGTCGCGCTGTCGACCGCGACCGCTCCCCCGCCGCCCCGTGTGACGACCACCACGGGCACGTGCTCGGCGAGCTTGCGCGCCGCGTCCTCCGGCGAGTCGGTGCGGGTGTACCCCTGCGCCTCGACGTGGTTGGGCAGGAACACGTCATAACCGTCGAGCCGGCGCAGCAGCTCCGGCGACCACGCCCCGGTGCGGTCCCAGCCTATGTCGGCGAAGAGCTTCGCGCCGTTCTCCTTCGCCGTGCGCACCCACTGCTCGTCCTCGGCCTGGATGTGCACGAAGCACGCCCGTGCCGACGGCGGCGGGCAGAACAGGTCGTCCGCGACGACGGGAGCCTTGTGCCCGTGCGTGACCATGCTGCGGTCGCGTTCCATCGCCATAGATACAGTCACGGGCGAGTGCCAGCCGTAGAAACGACGGCAGTAGGAGAGGTCGACGCCCTCCTGGTCGGCGAGCACGTCCCAGCAGAAGTCGCCGTAGGCGTCCTCGCCGAACGCCGCCGCCAGCGCGGTGCGCAGCTCCAGCCTCCGCAACGCCACCGCGAGGTTCGCGATCCCGCCGGGACACGACCCGAGCCCCTCCGCCCACACCTCTGTCCCCGCGGCCGGCGGGCGGGGCAGGCCGGTGAAGATGATGTCGAGGAAGACGGTGCCGGTGAGCAGCACGTCGTAGTCCGGGTCAGCCATGCGTAAACCTTGCCACCCGCGGCCGGTGATCATGCGCTGGAAACGGTCCTCGCAGGGGTACCGCTCAGAAAGAACGTCAGCGGCTGACGTGGTCGACGATCTCGGCGAGCCGCGGCAGTCCTCCCGCCCGTTCCATGCTCGCGGCGATGCGTTGTGCGTTGTCCCGGTAGCGCGGATCGCGGAGCACGGTGCGAACCGCCTTGCCCACGTCGGCCGGTGACGGCGTCTCGGTCTTGAGAGCGCGACCGACACCGGACCAGGCGACTCGCCCGGCGACCTCGGGCTTGTCCTCCTTGCCGCCGCTCGTGACGATCGGGACGCCGTGGCGCAGGGCGTACTGGACGCCGCCGTAGCCGCCGTTGGTGACGTAGACCTGCGTCTTGGGCAGGAGTTCGTCGTACGGCAGGTATTCGGCGGCGCGCGCGTTGGACGGCAACGGCGGGAGCGCGGAGACCGGCCGGCCGCCGGTGCTCACGACGACGAGCACGTCGTCGTCGGCGAGCGCGGTGAGAGTGGGACCGATGATCTGCCGGTAGTCGTGGTTGGCGGCCGTGCCCTGCGTGACGTGGACGACGGGCCGCGACCCGTCGAGCTCGTCCCACCAGGGAGGCAACGGCGCCTGCGAACCGGTGGCGGAGATCGGGCCCGCGAAGTGCAGGCAGGCGGGCGCGTCGGACCGCGGGTACTCGAACTCGGGCACGGTGAACTGCACGATCGCCTCGGCGTGCCGCGGCCAGTCCATGATCGGGAACGGCAGCCGGGACCCGTGCAGCCGCTGGTTGATCTCCTGGGCCAGCCGCTCGGCCGCGGGAAACACGGTGCGCGCGGCGAGGGTGCCGAGCAGGGCGTTGCGCAGGCGCCCCAGAGGTCCGCGCAACGGTGTGATGCCCATGCCGTACGGCGCGGTGTCACGGCTCATGATCGGGAGCGGAAGCACACCGCACACGACCACGGGTGGCCGCTCGCCGAGCGGGCGGCCGAGCAGGAACGCGCCTCCGAGGAACGCCGGCTCGGTGATCACGACGTCGGCGGGCTCCGCCGACTGCGCGGCCTCGATCGCCTCGTGGTGGGCGCGCCCCGGACGGACGAAGACGTTCTCCAGGTCGAACGCGATGGCCTTCGGCCCCTTCAGCGCCGTGCGTTCGGGGAACGTCTCCGCCCAGTCCTGGCGGTCGTCGAAGTCGGCTTCCTCCGGCAGTGCGACGTGTTCCGCCCCGGTCTCCTTCACCACCTCGGCGAAACGGGAACCGGTGATGAACCGGACGCGGTCGCCCCGCTCGGTGAAGTAGCGGGCGACTGCCAGAAGAGGCGTGATGTGCCCGTGGACCGGCACCGTCGCGATGATGAGGGACGCCATGACGTCACCCGCCTGACCTGGGGAGAGAGATTGAAGACTGTCGAGCAGTATTAACCTGTACGCCGTAGTAGTCAATAATGGCGGACATGACCGAATCCACCCGCCGGTACCGCTCCGAGCTGCGACAACGCCAGGCAGCCGAGACGCGACTGAGAGTGGTCGGTGCCGCGGCGGAGCTCTTCAGCCGGCAGGGCTACCAGGTCACGACGTTCGCCCAGCTCGCGGCCGAGGCAGGCGTGTCCGTGGAGACGGTGCAGCGCCACGGTCCCAAGTCGGCGCTGTTGCGGGCCGCGCTGGAGCTCGCGTCGTTCGGGGTCGAGGGCGAGACCGACCTGTTCGCCACCGACCTGGGAAAGGCGATGCTGCGGGTGCGCGACACCGCTGAGCTCGCCGCGTTGATCGGCACCGCGGTGCTCGCGATCAACGCGCCCTCGGCGGGGCTCTGGGTGGCGGTCGCCAGCGCGGCCCAGAGCGACGAGGAGCTCCGCGGCTACTACGCGGACCTGCTCGCCGAGCTGCGGCGGCAGGTCGAGCACGTGTTCCGCGTCTTCGCCGAACGCGGCTGGCTGCGCACGGACGTGCCGTTCGACGACCTCGTCGAAGCGTTCTGCGTCATCACCGGCGTCGAGACCTACGTCCGGTTCGTGCGGCTGGACGGCAAACCGGACGACGCCTACACCGAGTTTGTGGCGCGGACCCTGCGCGAGACCGTGCTCAGCCCTCTTCCGCGATCATCTCCCGCATCCGGGTGAGCGCGCGGTGCTGGGCGACCCGCACCGCACCCGGCGTCGACTCCACCGCGAGCGCGACCTCCTCGGCGGACAGTCCGACAGCGACC
Organism: Lentzea aerocolonigenes; assembly: GCF_000974445.1. GTDB lineage: Bacteria > Actinomycetota > Actinomycetes > Mycobacteriales > Pseudonocardiaceae > Lentzea > Lentzea aerocolonigenes. The sequence continues at coordinate 30,879 of NZ_BBOJ01000033.1, read as the reverse complement.
CGCAGCACGAGGATCTCGCGCTGCCGGGCCGGCAGCTTGTGCAGCAGCCGCGTGACCTGGGCCATCATCTCGCCGTTGACCGCGTGCTGTTCCGGTCCGTCGTCGAGAGAGGGGCAGTCCGGCAGCTCCGGCACGACCTCGGCGCGGTTGCGGACGGCGCGGCGGCGGGCGTCCGCGACCTTGTGCGCGGCGATGCCGTACACGAAAGCGAGGAACGAACCCGGTTCGTAGCGGTACCTGGACAACGCGCCGAGCACCGCCACGCAGACCTCCTGCGCGATGTCCTCGGCCGAGACCAGCGTTCGCTCGCGGCCGCCGACGCGGGCGCGGCAGTAGCGCACGATCAGCGGCTGGATGCGGCCGAGCAGGTGCTCGACCGCCCGTCTGTCTCCGTCTAGGGCGGCATCGACGAGATCCGTGAACTCGGCTTCGGCGAGCCACTGGTTGGAGACCGGTGCCTGGCGCACCCGACGGCGCATGGGCACCGTTGGCCGGCTCCAGGCCTCCTCAGGTTCGAGGACGCCGACACCGCCACCGGTCCGCACGGCTGTGGGTTGGACCATCCCGGCGACCTCCTCACTACAGCGACACTAGGGGCTTCACTGAAGAAGAGAACGCAGCGAGCCATTTGATACCGCCTGCTTCCCAAGAGGACCACGAAGTCCAGCCGGGTGGGGAAACGAGCACCCCTTTGGGGTAGAACGTGGTCCTAACGGCCCAGTCTTTCGGCCATTGCGAACTGCTGAACTCCGAGGTAGCCGACGCGGAAACCGGCCTCCGAGTAGGCCAGGTAGAACTCCCACATCCGGCGGAAGGTGTCGTCGAAGCCGAGCTCGGCGACCTCGTCCCAACGGGTGAGGAAGGTGTCGCGCCAGCGGCGAAGGGTCTCGGCGTAGTCGTGTCCGAACGAGCGCGTCTCGACGATCCGCAGCCGGGTGTGGTCGCGCACCGACTCCTCGATCGAGCGGACGGACGGGATGAGGCCGCCGGGGAAGATGTACTTGTGGATCCAGGTGTAGGAGGCCTTGCTCGCGATCATGCGGTCGTGCGGCATGGTGATCGCCTGGAGACCCACCCGGCCGCCCGGCGCGAGCACGCGGTCGAGCACCGAGAAGTACTCGGGCCAGTATTCGGCACCGACTGCCTCGATCATCTCGACGCTGACGACGGCGTCGTACTGACCGTGCTCCTCTCGGTAGTCACGCAGCTCGACCGTCACCCGATCGTGAAGGCCCGCATCCCTCACCCGGTCCAGCGCCAGCTTCCGCTGCTGCTCGGAGATCGTCAGTGACGTGACGGTGGCCCCGCGCTCGGCGGCCCGGATCGCCAGCGCGCCCCAGCCCGTGCCGATCTCCAGCACCCGCGAGCCCTGCCGCACGCCCGCGTGGTCGAGGACGCCGTCGATCTTGCGCAGCTGGGCCGTGCGCAGGTCGACGTCGGAGTTCTCGAACAACGCGGACGAGTACGTCATGGTCTCGTCGAGGAACAGCGCGAACAGCTCGTTGGACAGGTCGTAGTGCCGGTGGATGTTCTGCCGCGACCCGGCGACGTCGTTGACCTCGGTCTGCCGCCGCTCGGCCCACCGCCGCATCCGCTGCAGGCCGGGCGGGACCAGAGTGGACAGCCGCGCCGCGAACGCCGCGAGCACGTCCGCGAGCTCGTCGGAGACCCAGTCCCCCACCATGTAGGCCTCGCCGAAGCCGATCTTGGCGTCGGCGCCGAGCCGGTGGAAGAACTCGGCCGGCCGCACCAGCCGCATGACGGGACCTCCGGCGCCCCAGGTGGTGCCGGACGGCAACAGCACGGTCACCGGCAGCGTCCGGACGGCGTTGCGGAACAGCGACTCGGCGATCCTGGCGCGCAACGGCGAGCGCGGCGCCGTGAACAACCCCGGCCAGATGCCCTGGTTGGGCCTGGGCAACGACAACGTGCTCATCTACTTGCTCCTGGGAACGATCGGCAGGCGCCGCAGGTACAGCGCGATGCCGTGGCGGCGGATCAGGGCGGACACGCGCTGGGGCATCAGCGGACGGCGCAACAGCAGGCGCAGGCCCCGGCTGCGCTCACCTCGCATCGTGACGCTGAAGGTCGTCTTCCCGTTCTGCCGCAACGCGATGGTCACCGACAGCTGGTCTCCCGGTTTCGGCAGCCGCATCACGTAGTGGCCGTCGACCTCGAGGAACGGGGAGACGTAGAACTCCTTGTCCACCGACGCCCGTCCGTGGTCGTCGGTGCGCAGCAGGTAACAATGCCGGCCGCCGTAGGTGTTGTGGACCTCCGCGACCACGCACACGAGCTCTCCGGACGCGTCGTGGCACCAGTAGACGGTCAGCGGGTTGAAGACGTAGCCGAACGAGCGGGCGTTGGCGAGCATGAGGACCTGCCCGCCGCCGAGCTCGATCCCGCGACCGGCCAGCCACTCGTCGAGGTTCTCCCTGATGGACTTCCCCGGCGGTCCGATGTGGTCGCGGGCCTCGAACCGCGCGAACGGCCTCGCCCACCACGGCAGCCGCGGTAGCGCGTCGAGGTCGACGAGCCACAGGAACGCGCGATGGCTGAAGGCCCGGTCGATCAGTTCGCGGCGGGTGTGCGTGATGACGACGTCGTAGATCACCAGTCGACCCCGAAGTGCCTGGCCGCGCGCACTCCCGACGCGCAGCCGTCCTCGTGGAAGCCCCAGCCGTGGTACGCGCCGGCGAAGGCGGTCACGGCGGTGTTGATCTCGGGCAGGCGTCGCTGTGCCGCAACGGACTCCGGCGTGTAGATCGGGTGCTCGTAGGTCATCCGCGCGAGCACCCGCGCGGGGTCGACGTCGTGCGGGTTGAGCGTGACGACGAACTCGCGCGGTTCGTCGAGCCGCATCAGCCGGTTCATGTGGTAGCTGACCAGCACCTGGTCGCTCGTCTCACGGCACGCTCGCTTGTAGAGGTTCCACGACGCCTTCGCGCCGCTCGTGCGCGGCAGGATCGAGGCGTCGGTGTGCAGCCAGGTCTCGTTGCGCGAGTACTGGAACGCGCCGAGCACCTCCTTCTCCGCGCGCGTCGGGTCGGCGAGCAGGCCGAGCGCCTGGTCCGGGTGCGTGGCGATGACGACGTGGTCCGCGGTGTGCAGCACGTTGTTGTCGTCGCGGATCTCCACACCGCCGTTCGTGCGCGTCACGGCGCGGATCGGCGTGCTCACGTGGACCGCGTGCAGGTTCTTCACCACGCGGTCGACGTACGTGCGCGACCCGCCCACGACGGTCTTCCACTGCGGCGTGCCGCCGATCGAGAGCATCCCGTGGTTGGCGAGGAACTCGAACAGGTACCAGGCCGGGTACCTCGTGCTCAGCACCGCTCCCGACGACCACACCGCGCTGACCAGCGGGATGATGAAGTGGTCGACGAAGTACCTGCTGTACCCGCCGATCGCGAGGAACGCCCCGAGCGTGACGTCGTGCGCCTCCTCGCAGGCCAGCACGCGCCGGGCGTGCCGGTAGAAGCGCGTGATCTCGGCGAGCATCCGCAGGTACCGTCCGTTGGTGGCGTTCCCGGGCTGCGCGAAGAGCCCCGGCAGCTTCCGCGCGCCCGCGTACTCCAGCCCGCACCCGTCGCAGCGGACGCTCATCGACATCTCGGAGTCCTGAGTGGACACGCCGAGCTCGCGGAAGAGCCGGATCAGGTTCGGGTACGTCCGTTCGTTGTGGACGATGAACCCGCTGTCGACGGCGACCCCGCCGAGGTCGTGCGTGTGCGCGTGGCCGCCGAGCCGGTCGTCGGCCTCGAACAGCGTGACGTCGTGCTTGCGCTGCAACACGTGGGCGGCGGTGAGCCCCGCGACCCCGGCTCCGATGACGGCGACCTCAGCCACGCGAACCTCCCAGGGGAACGTCGAGGCCCCGCGGCGAGGCCTCCCGCATGGCGTTCGCGATGTCCGGCGCCACCGGTTCGAGCCCGAGCTCACCGTGCACGAAGTCGACGACGAGCCGCGTCCAGTCCCGCGCCCTCCGCAGCATCGCGTGACCGTCACCGACGACGTTGAACCGCGCCACCCGGTCGGTCACGGTCTTCGCCTGCCGCGCGTACCAGAGCGACTTCGCCGGATCGGTCATCCGCTCCTGGTCGCCGTGCGCGATGAGCAGCGCCTTGCCCCTGAGCTGCTCGAACGGCTCACCGGGCACGATCCACGGCCCGAGCGCGCACACCGCTTTCACACTCGGATGCCCGGCGACCCGCAACGCCGTCCTGCCGCCCATGGAGTGCCCGACGAGCACGACCGGCCGCCCGGGATGCAGCTCGGCGATCCGGTCGAGCGCCCACCGCGCGTCCTTGACCGGGTCGAGGCTCGGCGCGTTCCAGCCGCGGACCCGGTAGCGCAGGTTCCAGACCTCGACGCCGGGCGCCCGCAGCGCGCGGGCCAGCGGGACCATCCGCAGGTACGCGAGGTTGTGGCGGCGGACCGGTTCGGTGCCGTGTTCCCGGCCGCCGTGCAGCACGAGCACGACCGCCTTCGTCCCGCCCGGTGGTTTGAGCACGTCGACATGCGGATGCACGGTTGATGTTCGTGAGGCCACGCCCTTCGGCTCGCCCGTTGAGAGCCAGGTCACACAGGTACTGCCGTGACCGTCGGCCGTCGCCCCGCATTTCGCTGGTCAGACGGGTAGCTCGTGGTGCCGGCCCCGCGCCGTCGTACTGGTCGTACGGGGGTGCGGGGCCGGTGCCACGAGGTGCCCTGCTGAGCACCGGAAGGCGCGGCGATGGCCGGCGGTCACGGCAGTATTGTTCGAACTCGTGATCGAGCACCTCAGCATCCCCACCGAGGCAGGCACCTTCGACGCCATCGCATCCGGCCCCGAGGACGGCCGCCCGGTGCTGCTGCTGCACGGTTTCCCCGAGGCCGCCATCGAGTGGGAGCACCAGGTCGCGGTGCTCGGCGTGAACGGGTTCCGCGCGGTCGCCCCCGACCAGCGCGGCTACTCCCCCGGCGTCCGGCCCGAGCAGGCGTCCGAGTACACGGTCACGCACCTGGTCGGCGACGTGATCGCGATGGCGGACGCGCTGGGCTGGGGCACGTTCGACCTCGTCGGGCACGACTGGGGTGGCGCCGTCGCGTGGTGGACCGCGATCGAGCACCCGGACCGGCTGCGCAGCCTCGCCGTCTTCTCGACTCCGCACCCCGGTGCGCTCAAGACCGCGCTGCAGACCGACGAGGAGCAGCGGATGCGGTCGCAGTACATGCTCGACTGGCGGGAGCGCAGCACCGAGAAGCGCATGCTGGACAACAACGCGCACGCCCTGAAGCAGATGTTCGAGTGGCGGGTCCGGCCCTCCCACGTCGAGGAGTACGTCCAGCGCCTGAGCGAACCGGGCGCGCTCACCGCCGCGCTGAACTGGTACCGCGCCGGCAAGCCGCACGGTGCCGCGGACAAGGTCGGCGTCAAGACCATGTACGTGTGGAGCACCGAGGACGTGGCGTTCGGGTCGGCCGCCGCGTTCGAGACCGAGAAGTGGTGCACGGGCGCGTACCGGTTCGAGATGGTCGAGGACGTGAGCCACTGGATTCCCGAGGAGATCCCGGAGGCGGCGAGCTCGCTGCTGCTCGAACACCTCGCCTGAACCCCGATTTCCGCTTGCGGCAACTGCCGGAAGCGGAAGCCGTTCTGCCTGGTCAGCGACTCGGCCTCCTCGTTACGTTCAGTTTGCGCGCCGATCGACGAGCAGAGCCTCGCCGTGCGACTGCTGTTCCCGACGCCGCATCCGTTGCTGGAACGGACGATGTGGCGTGGTGTGGAGTGCGTGCCGTCCGGCAGCGCGCTGCTGGTCGACGGCGACCGCGCACGGCTGCACCGCTGGTGGCGCAACCCCGAACCGGTGCGCGGCATCGCGGAGTCCGCCCCGCTGATCAGGAATGCGCTCGCCCAGGCCGTCGACGTGCGCACGCGTCGTGGTGGGACTGTGGCGTGCGACCTGTCCGGCGGGCTCGACTCCACCTCGATCACGTTCCTCGCCGCCCGGTCGGACGCGCGGATCGTCGCCAGCACCTGGCCCTCGCTCGACCCGGCCGACGAGGATGTCGCGTGGGCGCGGCGGGCCGCGGCGCACCTGCCGGAGGTCGAGCACGTCGTGTGGCCTCCCGAACGCATCCCGCTGGTGTACGACAACCTGCTCGGCATCGACGACCCGATGGACGAGCCGACCATCGGCACGATGGACCGGCCGCGGCTCCTCGAAGACCTGAACGGCTTGGCGGACAAGGGATGCCGCGTCGGGCTGACCGGCATCGGCGGTGATCACGTCGCCTGGTGCTCCGAGGCGCACTACCACTCGATGCTGCGGAGGCGACCGTTGTTCGCGATCCGGCAGCTGCGGGCGTTCCGCGCGTTGTTCCACTGGCCGCTGCGGCCGATGATCGCGGCGCTCGCCGACTCGCGGTCCTGCGGTGCGTGGCTCGCGGACGAGGCGGACGACGTCACCGATTAGGTCTAGACATCGGAGTTGTCCCTCGGTTAGGTCTGGAGTGCCGCCGCCACGGCACGCCCCTTGGAGGGACATCCATGACCACGTCCAGGCGCGACTTCGTCAGACTCGGCGGCGCCGCACTCGCCGGTGGCCTCGCACTCGGCACGGGTACGGGCACGGCCTCGGCCGCGGACCGGATCGACTGGTCCGTCGAGGTCGTCGAGTCGACGATGAGGCAGTACACGCCGGAGACGCTCGGCGGCTGGGGTTACACGCGCGGCCTGTACCTGTGGGGGCAGTGGCTCGTCTTCCAGCGCACGAAGAACAAGAAGTACTTCGACTTCATCAAGGCGTGGGTCGACCGGTTCGTGGGACCGGACGGCAGGTTCAACCGCTCGTTCACCCACCTCGACTCGATGCGCGCGGGCCAGCTGTTGCCGTTGCTCTACAACGCGACCGGTGACGTGCGGTACCGCGTGGCGTCGACGCAGATCCGTGAACGGCTGAACACCTACTCGCGCACCAAGGAAGGCGGCTTCTGGCACGCGGAGGGCGGCACGCGCGACTGGCAGAACTGGTCCGACGGTGTCTACATGGTCGTCCCGTTCATCATGCGGCACGGCTACACGTTCGGGGAGAAGGACTGGGCAACCGCGGAGGCGCTCAAGCAGCTCTTCGTCTACGCGAAGAACCTCCAGCACGAGAGCGGCCTGTTCCACCACGCCTACGACGAGTCCCGCACGGTGAGCTGGGCGAACCCCACGACCGGGGTGTCGCCGGAGTTCTGGGGCCGCGCGATGGGCTGGTACGCGATCACGTGCTGCGACGTGCTGGAGGATCTGCCGCGCACCCACCCCGACCGGCCGAGGCTGATCGCGATCCTGGCGAAGCTCGTCGCCGCGCTCGCGAAGCACCAGGACCGCAGGACGGGACGCTGGTTCCAGGTCGTGGACAAGGGAACGCACCCGGAGAACTGGACCGAGACGTCGTGCTCGTCGATGTACTCGATGGCGATCTCCCGCGCGGTCGAACGCGGCTACGTCTCGCGCAAGTACGACGTGGTGGCGCGACGGGGCCATCGAGGCGTGCTGGACCGCGTCAAGATCAACGCTGACGGCCTCACCGAGATCTCGGAGATCTGCGTCGGCACGAACGTCGGTGACCTGCCGTTCTACCTCGCGCGGCCGCGGGCGGTGAACGACCTGCACGGCATCGGCGCGTTCCTGATCATGAACGAGCAGTTCCAGAAGAGGTAGTTTCACAGGCATGCGCGTGGCCGGTCTCCTGCTAGCCGCGGGGGCCGGCCGCAGGTTCGGCACCCCGAAAGCCCTCGTTCCCCTCGACGGCAAGCTGTTCGTCGACTCGGCCGCCGAGCTCCTGCGGGCCGCCGGCTGCGAACCGGTCGTCGTCGTGCTCGGCGCCCGGGCCGGCGAGGTCAGGGCGAAGGCCGCGCTGGACGGCGTGACCGTGGTCGACAACCCCCACTGGGAGACCGGAATGGGGTCGTCGCTGCGCACCGGCCTGCACGCGATCGGCACCGCGGACGCCGTGCTCGTGCTCCCCGTGGACACTCCCGGCGTCACCGTCGCGGCCCTGCACCGCCTGATGGAGCTGGCCGAGCCGAACGTGCTCGCGCGTGCCACCTACGACGGCGAGATCGGGCACCCGGTGCTGATCGGTTCCGGCCACTTCGCGGGCGTGATGGCGTCGGCGGCGGGCGACCAGGGCGCGCGGGACTACCTCAAGGCCAACACCGTCCGCCACGTCGAGTGCGCTGACGTGGCGGACGGTGCCGACGTGGATCGGCCGGAGGACCTCAGGCCCGGAAATCAGGCGACGTAACGGCGGAGCTTGATGCCCGACGAGACGCTGGACACGCTCAGCCACGCGAGCCGCCCGCCCGCGTAGGCCGGGTCTGCCACGGCGAACTCGTTGCCGCCCGCGCGGTAGCCGACGATGGTGGCGTAGTGACCGCCGGAGTAGCTGCGGCCGTTCAGGCGGATCACGTTGATCACGACGGCGTGGCCCTTGTTGGCGTTGTAGATCACGTCCTCCTTGAGCCGCTGCTTCAGCTGCGTGTCGCTGGACCACTGCTTGACCTGGTAGTAGGTCGAGCCGGTGTAGTGGTCGAGAGCGCTCTCGAGGTTCTTGATGTTCGGCAGGCCGTCGGTCGTGACCTTCATGTAGGAGGCCAGCGTGGACTGCTCGACCTTCTTGCCGCGCGCGGTCAGGGCGATGCGGGCGGCGGCAGCGGAGCACCAGTAGCCGGTCTTCTGGACCTGGAACTCGTACGGCAGAACGCCTTCGCCCTGGACTGCGAGCTCGGCCGCGGCCGGGATGACGGTCTCGCCCGGCGCGGCCAGCGCGACCGGCGCGGTGAGGATCGTCATCGCGACACCGGCGGCCGCGACCGCCCCCGTGATCTTCGCGAGCTTCATCGTTCGTTCCCCTCAGTGGTGGCGCCGACCCCCTGGCGCGGCGCTCGGCGAAAGCTTGGCGGCAGCCGTGATCGGGTCGCCACCACCTTCGGCCAAGCCCGAAAAAGCCAGGTAGGACCACTCAGGACCGCGTCAACACCCACTCAGGGGTGGCCGTTGGGACCGAGTCGTCTCGAATCCGGTACAAGCCCCGTGACGCTGTGCCAGTCTGCTTGCCGTGTTGCGTGTCCACTTCACGGCGGAGGACCTGGCGAGGGTGCGAGTCGCCGCCGGTCCCGACCCGATGTGGGAGATCCTGCTGAGCCTGCACGTGCTGCGGCAGCGTTCGGCGGCACCGGTGTTCGGCACGTGGCGCGCGGCCGTGCGGACGACGTTGCCCGAAGACACGCGCTGGCTCATGCAGCTCGCTCCGCCGGTCGGCTACTCCCCCGACTTCCTGACGCCCACCGCCGGCTCGTGCGCGGTGGACGCCGGGATCGACGCGGTGCTGTCCACGCCGCTGGAGTCGTTGCGCGCGGATCTCGCCCACCTGGGCAGCCAGCAGCGCCTCGACCCGCGCACCCACCGGCTGGCCGGCGGTGACGTGGCCACTTTGGACTCGCTCGGTGAGGCGTTGCGCGCCTACCACGGGCGCGCGCTCGCGCCGATCTGGGACGAGGTCCGCGCCGTCGTCGACGCGGACCGCGCGGTGCGGGCGCGTTCCTTTCTGGACAGCGGCTGCGAGGGCATGCTGTCGGCACTGCACCCGACGATCTCGTGGGCGCCGCCCGTGCTGTCGATCGAGTCCCGCATCCCGCACCGCGACGTCCACCTGCGCGGTCAGGGGCTCGTGCTCGTCCCGTCGTACTTCTGCTGGGAGCGCCCGATCATGCTCCGCGACCAGCGCCACGCCCCGGTCCTCGTCTACCCGGTGGCCCGCGACCTGCACGTGACGAGCGCGGGCAAACGTTCGCTGGAAGCGTTGCTCGGCCGCACCCGCGCCGCCGCACTGGAAGTCATCGCGGGCGGCTGCACGACCACCGAACTGGCCCGCCGCCTCGGCATCTCCGCCGCGTCCGCCAGCGCCCACGCCACGGTGCTGCGCGACGCGGGCCTCGCCGTGGCCCAGCGCCACCGCAACTCGGTGCTCCACACCGCGTCGGCACTGGGCGTCGAGCTGCTCGCTTAGGGCCGTGTGCGCACCGCGGCCCGCGCGCACCCGAAAGCGACGACGAGCAGCGCCGACGCCACCCACACCGGCCACAGCTCGGAGTAGGTGACAGCCAGCGCGATGTTCGTGGCGCCCGCGGCCGCGAACACGGCCGTCAGCACCACCCAGAAGTAGAAGTGCCGTCTGATCAAACCCACCCCCGTCCGCCAGAGCCGTTCGTCCCTGTCATCGCGCCTATCGAGCTTTGTGGTACGCGGGTTACTGGTGAGGTCATCGATGATCCGGTACTACTGAGCCGCATGACGACCGACACCGTGCCCGGCTCCGACTACGGCAACCTCGTGCGCACGCACCTGACGCGCGTCGAACAGCAGAACGCGGCCGCGCTCGACGACGTGGCCGAGCTGGTGCTGGCCGCCGTGCAGGCAGACGGGATGATCCTCACCGCGGGCGCGGGCCACTCACTGGCGGCGGTCGCCGAAACCTTCTACCGGGCAGGCGGCCTGGCCTGCGTCCGCCCGATCTACCACCCGGAACTGCTCCCGATGCACGGCGCCATCAGCAGCACGTCCGCCGAACGCCGGTCGGGCCTCGCGAGCGAGGTCCTGCGCGAAGCGGGCCTGGCACCGCACGACGTCCTGTTCGTCTTCTCGACCTCGGGCGTCAACCACTACCCGGTCGAACTGGCCCAGGAGGCCGCCAACGCCGGCTGCCCGGTGGTGGCCGTGACCTCGGTGTCCGCCAGCGCCCAGGCCCCACGCCGCGCGGGCGTGACCCTGGCCGAGGTCGCCACCGTCGTCCTCGACAACCTCGTCCCACCCGGCGACTCGACCTACCCGGAACACGCACCGGTCACGGCGGCGATCTCCACCGTGGCCACCGCGTTCCTCTGGAACCTCCTGATGGTCCGCCTGGTCGACAAGGCAGCCGAAACCGGCGTCCAGCTCCCCCTGTGGCGCAGCGCGAACGTGGAAGGCGGCGACGCGGCGAACGCCGAGCTCCTCAGGCACTACCAAACCCGCATCCCGCAACTGGGTTGAGTAGCAATACTCAGTCCGCCCACGCCCCGCCGCGTTAGTCTCCCACCGGGGAAAGCACTTACCTGGGGGGATTTGACCAGTGGAGCAGAAGACTCGCAGATGGATCCTGATCAGCGGCGCGCTCGCCACCACCGCCGTCCTCGGCGTGGCGGGCGCGCTGCTGTGGGGCAGCGGCCCAGCCGACTCGACTGAGCAGCAACCGAAGAAACAGCCGGACTCACCGGCCCAGGTGGCCCAGTCGTTCGTGAACAAGGCCTTCACCGACCCCACCGCGGCGGGCCGGCTGACCGACGCACCAGACCAGGCGATCAAGGTCCTGGCCGCCACCAAGTCGGGCATGGAGACCTCCGCCTACCAGGCCGGCCTGGCGCCCGTGCAGCCACCGGCGGCAGACGCCACCACCGCGGAGATCGCGGCCTCCGTGACCTGGACGATGCCGAACTCGGCCCTGCTGAAGTACGACATCAAGATCCCGCTGCAACGCACGGCCGACACCTGGAAGATCCACTGGACCCCGGCCGTCATCCACCCGCAACTCACCGAGGGCGCCGCCCTCGTCTACCGCAAGGCCCTCGCCGACGGCGCCCTCCTGGGCAGAGACGGCAAGCCGCTCGTCCAAGGCACCATCCCGGACGGCCTCTACAAAACGATCACCGGCCAAGCAGGCGACCTGAAGGGCACAGAAGGCTGGGAGGTCGGCATCGCCAACGGCACGGCCTTCACCCAGCTGGACGGCAAGAAACCAGAGCCGGGCGAAAAGATCACCGTCACGATCGACCCGGCCCGCCAAGCAGCAGCCCAAGCAGCCGTGGACGCCCTCCCGCAAGGCGCGGCGATCGTCGCCGTTGAAGCCAACACCAGCGAAATCCTGGCCGTGGCCCAGAACAAGACCTTGACGGGCACCAACCCGTTCGTAGGCCGCTACGCCCCGGGCTCCACGCTGAAGATCGTCACCGGCGCCGCCGCCCTGAACGCAGGCCTCGTACAACCCAACACCTCAGTGGCCTGCCCAGCAGAGGCCACCATCGGCACCCGCCGCATCAAGAACGCGGACTTCGGCTACGACAGCCTCCCCTTCCACACGGCCTTCGCGGTCTCCTGCAACACGACGTTCGGCGAACTGGGCTCCAAACTCCCGCCGAACGCCCTCCCGGACATGGCCAAACGTTTCGGCCTGGGCGCCGACTGGACCATCGCGGGCGCCGACACCAACACCGGCAAGGTCCCACCGGCAACCGGCGACCAGCAGGTGGAGAACAGCTTCGGCCAGGGCAACGTGGTAGCCAGCCCGTTCGGCATGGCCCTGGTGGCCGCAACAGTGGCTTCAGGCACGACCCCGAGCCCCACCCTGATGCGCGGCAAGCCCCCGGTACCGAACGACGTGGCAGCCGCCCCACCCCAGTCGGTCCTGCAGCCCTTGCGCCAGATGATGCGTGAGGTGGTCACCGGGGGAACAGCCAAGCAGTTGGCAGGAATCCCAGGCCTGGCAGGCAAAACCGGTACCGCAGAGGCAGGCGGCGGCACGGCCCACGGCTGGTTCGTCGGCTACCAGAACAACGTGGCGTTCGCGGTGTTCGTGGAAAACGCGGGTTCGTCCCAGAGCGCGTTGAACGCGACAGCAGCCTTCCTCAAGGGGTAGAGCCGAAGCCGAAGGCGAGCCAGCACTCAGCGTCGGTTCCTGTGGGTTGGCCCAGTCACGAGTGACTGGGCCAACCCACAGGAATCCCACGCCCTGCGCAAGGCGCAGCCACCCAACGCGTCAGGCGTGCCGTCAGCCTGCCCGCAGTGCCGGCCAGATCGACGGGGTCCGGGGCAGAGCCCCACTCCCTGAACAGGAACCCGCCAGCCCGGCAAGACCACCTACGAAACCGGCGCCCCCACGACCGGCTCAGCGAACTGGGTGTTGTAAAGATCCGCGTAACGACCCTCCGCCGCCATCAACTCCGTGTGGGTACCGCGCTCGACGATCTCACCGTGCTCCAGCACCAAGATCTGATCGGCGCTGCGAATGGTCGACAACCGGTGCGCGATCACGAGGGCGGTCCGCCCCTCCAACGCCTCGGTCAAAGCCTCCTGCACAGCAGCCTCGGACTCCGAGTCGAGATGCGCGGTGGCCTCGTCCAGGATCACAACCCGGGGCTTGGCCAGCAACAACCGAGCAATCGTCAACCGCTGCCTCTCCCCACCGGACAGCCGATACCCGCGCTCCCCCACCACCGTGTCCAGCTGGTCGGGCAGCGACGCCACCAGGTCGAGCAGGCGCGCTCGCCGCAACGAGTCCCACAACTCGTCGTCGGACGCACCCGGCGCCGCGTACTCGAGATTCGCCCGGATGGTGTCGTGGAACAGGTGTCCATCCTGCGTGACCACACCGACAGTGGAGCGCAGCGAGTCGAACGACAGGTCGCGAACGTCCACTCCGGACAATCGGACCGCTCCGGAATCCACGTCGTAGAGCCGTGGCACCAGCGACGCCAGCGTGGACTTCCCCGCTCCGGACGATCCGACCACGGCGACGAGATGGCCTGCATCGGCCTTGAAACTGATGCCGTGCAACACCTCTTCCCCACCCCGAGTGTCCAAAGTGGCCACAGACTCCAAGGAAGCCAGCGACACCTTCTCCGCGGACGGATACGCGAACCGAACGTCCGAGAACTCCACCGACACGGCCCCGGAAGGCACAGTCCGCGGATCGGGCTTCTCCTGGATCATCGGCTCCAGGTCCAGCACCTCGAACACCCGCTCGAACGACACCAACGCCGTCATCAGGTCGACTCGAGCGTTCGCCAACGCCGTCAACGGCGCATACAACCGAGTCAGCAGCAACGCCAACGACACCACGGCACCGGCAGCCAGGTGCCCGGTCAGCGCCAGGTATCCACCGAGCCCGTACACCAGCGCCTGAGCCAGCGACGACACCAGCGTCAGCCCGGTCATGAACCACCGCGTCGCCATGGCGGTCCGGATCCCGATGTCGCGGACCTTCGCCGCCTTCTCGGAGAACTCCTGCTCCTCGCGGTCCGGTCGCCCGAACAGCTTCACGAGCGTCGCCCCCGGCGCCGAGAACCGTTCGGTCGACTGCGTGACCATCGAGGCGTTCAACGAGGAGGCTTCTCGCTGCATGTCCGCCATCCGCTTGCCCATGCGCTTGGCGGGCAGCACGAAGACGGGCAGCAACACCAGGGCAAGAGCGGTGACCTGCCACGACAACGTGAACATCACGCCCAGGGACAGCGCCAGCTGGATGATGTTCGTGACGAAACCCGACAACGTCGAGGTGAACGCGCGCTGCGCCCCGATCACGTCGTTGTTGAGCCGCGACACGAGCGCACCGGTGCGCGTGCGCGTGAAGAACGCGACGGGCATCTTCTGCACGTGGCCGAACACGGCACGGCGCAGGTCGTAGATCAGGCCTTCACCGATGCGCGTCGACTGCCACCGCTCGACGACGCCCAAGCCGGCGTCGAGCAGCGCGATGAGTGCGATCACGATCGCGAGCCACACCACGACGGAGGGCGCCGAGCCGTTCACGATCGCGTCGACCACGCGACCGGCGAGCAACGGCGTCGTCACCGCCAGCACCGACGAGATCACCGTCAGCAGCAGGAACACCAGCAGCTTCGCTCGATGCGGCCGAGCGAACGCCAACACGCGCCGGAACGTGCCGCGGCGCACCTTAGTCGGCGCGTCCGCGGTCGCCCCCATCATGAATCGCCAAGAGCTGTAGCCGTCCACGCTGACTAGAACAGCACAGCGGTCTGACAATTCCTTCGCGCGCGGCTAGGAACGCAGAAAAGTTCAGCTTTGGGCGGACATGGCCGCGAAAGACTGCAGCCGGCGCAGCTGTGCGGCGCGCTCCAGCGCGAGCTGTGCCTCCGGCGCGGGACCGGACGCCGCCGACGCGATGAGCGCCAGCGTCTCCGTGACGGCACCCGGCATCGGCTTCAGCACGGCGGCCACGAGCTCCTCGACGGCCGCGTCCAGACCGGAAGCGGGCACGACGGAGTTCGCGAGGCCGATGCGCAGCGACTCCTCGGCGGAGATCCGCCGGGAGGTCACGCACATCTCGGCCGCGCGCGAGTAGCCCACCAGCCGCACCAGGGGCAGCGTCCCACCGAGGTCGGGCACCAGACCCAGCCCGGTTTCAGCCATGCAGAACTGCGCGTCCTCGGCGAGCACGCGGAAGTCGCACGCCAGCGCCAGCTGGAAGCCGGCGCCGATGGCGTGCCCCTGCACCGCCGCGATCGTCACGCGTGCCGGGTCGCTCAGCCAGGTGAACCCGGCCTGGTACGAAGCGATCTTCGCGTCCGCCTCCGCAGCGGGCACCGACAGCAACGCACCCAGGCCACCGGGTTCGCCGTCGACCGGCTCACCGGTGAACATCCGGCGGTCCAGCCCCGCCGAGAAGGCGCGGCCGGATCCCCGGACGACCACGACGCGGACGTCCGGGTCCAGCTGTTCGCCGATGTGCCGCAGCGCCTGCCAGGTGGCGGGCGTCTGTGCGTTGAGCACGTCGGGACGATCGAGCGTGATCGTGGCGAGCGGTCCGGCAATCGCGAGCCGAACGCCACCGCGCTCGAGCACGCCAGCGTCGATGGAAGGCACTGGCACGGTCATTACCTCCGGCGAACCAGGGACTGGTTACCGGAGAGTAGCAGTCTGGGTTGGAGCTACTTCTTCTTCGTCCGGGTGGCGCCACCGCGACCGCGCAGCGTGACGCCGGATTCCGACAGAACCCGGTGCACGAAGCCGTAGGAACGCCCGGTGCTTTCAGCCAAAGCCCGGATGCTCGCGCCCTTTTCGTACTTCTTCTTCAGGTCAGCGGCCAGCTTGTCCCGCGTGGCGCCGGTGATCCGGGCACCCTTCTTCAGGTCAGCCACCTTGTCCCGCCTTCCGTACGAGCAGGTCGGGCCGTTCTACGGCCCCTGTCGTCGCAATGATCGAACAGGAACCGGCAGAACGCCAGGTGATCAAGCAAAGAGATCGCCGAACGGTCGATTCGATCACACTCAGTTGATCAAAGGACGCGCTCGGTAATCCTTTGAGGGGTGGAGATCACGCCAGCTGCACGAGCTCGAGGTAGTCCTCGGACCAGTGATCCTCCGTGCCGTCGGGCAGCAGGATCACCCGCTCGGGCTCCAGCGCCTCGACCGCACCGGGGTCGTGCGTCACGAGCACGACCGCTCCCTCGTACCGCCGCAACGCTTCGAGCACCTGCTCGCGCGAGGCCGGGTCGAGGTTGTTGGTCGGCTCGTCCAGCAGCAGCACGTTCGCGGCCGACGACACCAGACCGGCCAGCGCCAGCCGGGTCTTCTCGCCACCGGACAGCGTGCCCGCGGGCTGGTCGAGCTGCTCGCCGCTGAACAGGAACGTGCCGAGCAACGACCGCAGCCGCTGCTCCTGCTCGTCCGGCGCCATGTGCCGGATGTTCTCCCACACCGACGCGCCGTGGTCGAGCGTCTCGTGCTCCTGCGCGAAGTAGCCGATCTTCAGGCCGTGACCGGGCACGACCGAGCCCGCGTCCGCCTTCTCGCTGCCGCCCAGCAACCGCAGCAACGTCGTCTTGCCGGCACCGTTCAGGCCGAGCACGACGACCCTGGATCCCTTGTCGATGGCCAGGTCCACGCCGGTGAAGATCTCCAGCGAGCCGTAGGACTTGCTCAGACCCTCTGCCGTCAAAGGGGTTTTGCCGCACGGAGCGGGCGACGGGAAGCTGATCTTCGCCACCTTGTCGCTCTGGCGGACCTCGTCGAGACCGTCGAGCAGCTTCTGCGCGCGCTTCGCCATGTTCTGCGCCGCAACGGCCTTCGTGGCCTTCGCACCCATCTTGGCGGCCTGCGTCATCAGCGCGCCGGCCTTCTTCTCGGCGTTGGCGCGCTCACGGCGACGGCGCTTCTCGTCCGTCGCGCGGGCCTCGAGGTACTTCTTCCAGCCGAGGTTGTAGATGTCGACCTCGCCGCGGATCGCGTCGAGGAACCACACCTTGTTCACGACGTCGTCGAGCAGCTCGACGTCGTGCGAGATCACGACGAGCCCGCCGTCGTGGGACTTGAGGAACCCCCGCAGCCACATGATGGAGTCGGCGTCGAGGTGGTTGGTCGGCTCGTCGATCAGCAGGATCGTGCTCGACTTGGCCCCGATGCCGGCCTCGGACGCGGCGAACAGGATGCGCGCGAGCTCGACGCGGCGGCGCTGACCACCGGACAGCGTCTTGAGCTGCTGCTCGAGCACGCGGTCCGGCAGGCCGAGGTTCGAGCAGATGCGCGCGGCCTCGGACTCGGCGGCGTACCCGCCGAGCGCGGCGAAGCGCTCCTCGAGCTTGCCGTACTTGGTGACGGCGACCGCGAGCTCGTCGGGGTCGACCAGCTCCGCCATCTTCGACTGGGCCTTCTCCATGTCGCGGAGCAGCTGGTCGAGGCCGCGCGCGGACAGCACGCGGTCCTTGGCGATGACGGACAGGTCGCCCTCGCGCGGGTCCTGCGGCAGGTAGCCGAGCTCGCCCTTGCGCGTGACGGCACCGCCGTAGGGCTGGCCCTCGCCGGCGAGCACGCGAAGTGAGGTGGTCTTGCCGGCACCGTTGCGGCCCACGAGGCCGATGCGGTCGCCGGGCTGAACGCGCAGGTTGGCGCCGCTCACGAGAATGCGTGAGCCCGCGCGCAACTCCATGTCGGTTGCGGTGATCAAAAGAAACTCCGAGTAGAAAAAGATTCCGGGCACGGCGATGGATGGCACGTCCGGTTCGGCCTACTCCAGGAGGATCACGCTCCCAGTCTACGGGCTGACGGCCATCGAATTTCCCACCTGTGTCCAGCCGCATAGATTGCGGCCATGAGCGAAGACTTCTCGGGCAAGACGGCGCTGGTCACCGGCGCGTCCCGCGGCATCGGCCTCGGCATCGCACGCGAGCTCCTCTCCCGCGGCGCCGCCGTCACGATCACCGGCCGCAAGGCCGACCAGCTGGCCGAGGCGGTCGAGCAGCTGAAGACCACCGGTGGCCGCGTCCTGGGCCTGCAGGGCAACGCGGGCGACGACGCGTCCCGCGAGGAGGTCGTCGCGCGCACCGTCGAGGAGTTCGGCAGCCTCGACGTGCTCGTCAACAACACCGGCATCAACCCGCAGTTCGGCTTCCTGATGGACGCCGACCTCAACGCCGTCCGCAAGATCTTCGACGTGAACGTCGTGGCCGCCCTCGGCTTCACGCAGCTCGCGTGGAAGGCGTGGATGAGCGAGCACGGCGGCGCGGTGGTGAACGTCGCGTCGATCGGCGGCCTTCGCTCCACGGGCGTCATCGGCGCGTACGGCGCGTCGAAGGCGGCCCTGATCCGCCTGACCGAGGAACTCGCGTGGCAGCTGGGCCCGAAGGTGCGCGTGAACGCCGTCGCACCCGCCGTGGTGAAGACGAAGTTCGCGGAGGCGCTGTGGAGCGGCCGCGAGGAGACGGGCGTGCAGGCCTATCCGATGAAGCGGTTCGGCACGCCGGAGGACGTCGCCTCTCTCGTGGCGTTCCTCTGCTCGGACGCGGCGTCGTGGATCACGGGTGAGACGGTGCGAGTGGACGGCGGCATGCTCGCCACGGGCACGGCAGGCTAGTCCGCCGCAACGCCCAGCACGTCGAGGAACGCGGCCGCGCCACACAGCGGCCGGGCTGCGGGCGAGGAACCACACCGAGCCGAGTTCCCACGCGCGGCCGCCTGAGCCACGCTGACGCAGGGGTCCCCTCCAGGGGGTCCCCTGCTTTCATTCTCTCAGCCACCACCGACATTTCCGGGCACTCCGAGCACTTCCAGGAACGCCTCAGCCGCAGGCGTCAGCCCGGCCGCGCTCCACACCAGGTGCTCCACCCGCGAAGGCCCACCCTCCACCGGCACCGTCTCCACCCCGCTCAACCGCGGCGCGTACCGGGAAGGCAGCACCGCGACCCCGAGCCCCTCCGAGATCAGCCCGGCCATCAGCTCCGCGGTGGTCACCTCGAACGCCACCTCCCGCTCCAGCCCCGCGGCCGTGAACGCCTGATCCGACTGCATCCGTCCCGGCGACCCGGCCGGAAAGTCGACGAACAGCTCGGAAGCCAGCTCCGACAACGAAACCGAGCCACGCCCCACCAGCGCATGCGAAGGCGCCACCACCGCGACGTGCTCGTCGCGCGCCAGCTCCCGCCCGCGCACCCCCGACGGCGTCACCCCCGGCGGCAGGCCGAGGAACGCGAGGTCCAGCGCCCCCTGCCGGACCTGGTCGACGAGCTCGTGGCTCGGCATCATCCGCAACGCCACCCGCACCTGCGGGTACCGCTCCCGGAACACCTTCAGCGCGCCAAGCAGGTCCACCGCCGCGACCGTGGGGATCACGCCGACCACGACCCGTCCGCGCACCTCCCCCACCGCCGCGGCAACCTCCGCGAAAGCCCGTTCCGCGAAGTCGAGGCACTGCCGGGCCGACGGCAGGAACGCCGCGCCCGCCGGGGTCAACCGGACGCTGCGGCTCGTCCGTGAGAACAGCCGGGCACCCAGTTCGCGTTCCAGGCGTGCGACCTGGTGGCTCAACGCGGACTGCACAACCAGGCACTGCCGTGCCGCCTTGGTGAAGCTGCCGGTCTCGGCGACCGCCACCACGTACCGCATCTGCTGGAGTTCCACGGATCTATCGTGAATCACGATGGATCGGATGAAAAGCATGTGTTGGACTCATTGATCGAGTCGTCCAAGACTGGACCACATGACAAACGACCTGTCCCGCACCGCGCTGGCGGCGTTCGCGCCGGTGGTCTGGGGATCGACCTACGTGGTCACCACCGAGCTCCTGCCGGTGGGACACCCGCTCTTCGCCGGCCTGCTCCGCGCACTGCCCGCCGGCCTGATCGCGCTGGCCATCACCAGAACGCTGCCCAAGGGCTCGTGGTGGGCGAAGGCCGCCGCGCTCGGCGTGCTCAACATCGGTCTCTTCTTCCCGTTCCTGTTCATCGCGGCCGAGCGCCTGCCCGGCGGGGTCGCGGCCACGCTCGGCGCCGCGCAACCACTGGTGGTGGCGCTGCTGGCGGTCGGCGTGCTGAAGGAGAGCCCGTCGGCGTGGCGGTTCGCGTGGGGCGTCATCGGCGTGATCGGCGTCGGGCTCGTGGTGCTGGGGCCGGCCGCCGGGTTCGACCTGATCGGCGTGCTGGCGGGGCTCGGCGGTGCCGCGACGATGGCGCTCGGGGTCACGCTGACGAAGAAGTGGGGCAGGCCCGTCAACGCGGGGCCGACGGCGTTCGCGGGCTGGCAGCTCACCGCGGGCGGGCTGTTCCTGGTGCCGGTGACGTTGCTGTTCGAGGGCCTGCCGCCGTCGATCGGCCTCGCCGCGGTGCTCGGTTACCTGTGGCTCGGCGGAGTCGGCGGGCTGCTCGCCTACGTCCTGTGGTTCCGCGCGATCACGACGTTGCCGGTCACCTCGGTCTCGATGCTCGGCCTGCTGTCCCCGATGGTCGCCGCGGTGCTCGGCGTCGCCGTGCTCGGCCAGACGCTGGACCCGGTGCAGCTCACCGGTTTCGCGCTCGCCCTGGCCGCGATCGTCGCGAGCCAGCGTCCCGCACCCGTTCTCTCCAGAGGAGTTCTGCAGTGAAGATCGCAGTCGGTGGCGCGGCACCGCTGCGTTCACCGAACGGCGGTCTCGTGCTCGACGACAACCGTTACGTGCCAACGCACATCCGCCCCCATGGCGGCGGCGAGCGTCCAGCAGTTCGAGGTGTGCCAGGCGCACGCGGCGGAGTGGGTCTCCCTCAGCCCGCCCGCGTTGCTCAAATCCGGTGAGCGCACCGGCAGCTACCCGAGATCCAGCCTCAGGACGGTCTCGCCGTCCTCGTCGATCTCGCCGGTCGGCACGAACCCGTAGCGGCGGTAGAACGGCTCGGGCGTGCCCTCCCCCGGCACGCAGCTGGTGATCAGCTCCCGCGCGCCGTCCGCGCGGACCAGCGCGACGATCTCGTCGAGGATCGCGGTGCCGTAACCGCGGCCCTGGTGCCCGGCGCCGATGAGCAACCGCCACAGGAAGTACGGCCCGCGGATGCCGGGTCGCGGAGTCACGTTCCAGCTGAGCATGACGAACCCTACGGGCTCGTCGCCGTCGTAGACCGCCCGGTACCAGGGATTGCCCTCCGGTTGCTCCCGCGCGTGCCGGAACGACGCTTCGACGGACGCGACGAAACGTTCCTGGGCCGGAGCCACGCGCACGGCGACCACCGCGTCGCGGTTGGCGTCGGTCACCTCGACGAGGCGGATCTGAGCGGTCATGCCCGGATTGTGCCGCTCAGCGCGATGTCGGCGGCATCGAATTACCGGTGACGGAGGACGTCGGGTTGGCCGTCGTCTCGGGCCCTGTCGCCGATGTGCCGGGCGTCGTCGTCTGGACCGGAGGGGTGGCTGGCGCGGAGGTTCCCGGTGACGTCGTGGTCCGCGTCGACTCGATCGAGCTCGGCACGTCGGGTGACGTCGACGTCGGCGGCGGCGGCGGTGAGGGCGTCGTGGTCGTCGTCGCGGTCGTGGACGGCCCCGGCACGGCGGGTTCGGGCGGCGTCGCGGCCGGCAGGATCGCCAGCGCCACGGCCACGACCCCCACGGTCGCGAGCCCGGTGCCCACCACCGCGACGGTGCGCCGCCGGGCCCGCACGGCCGTGCCTCGCTGGATCAGGTCGGCCGCGGTGATGGCACGCGGCGGCGCCCCCTCCGCGTGCAGAGCGGAGAAAGTCGCCCGCAGGTCGTCTTCGCGAACCATCACACCTCCAGCCTCAGATGATCGAACTCCGGCCCCAGCTTGCGCCTCAACGTCTCCAGGCCCTTGCTGCTCTGCGACTTCACCGTGCCCGTCGAGCACTTCAGCGCCGCCGCGGTCTCCTCGACGCTCAGATCGTGCCAAAAGCGCAACACGAGGACAGCACGCTGCCGTGCGGGCACGGCGGTGAGCGCCTGCCACACCACGAGCCTGTCCTCCGCCCCTGCGACGGAGGACAGGCCCTCGGGGGGTGTGTCAGTCAGCTTCTCCCTGCGCCATCGCACCTTGCGGCGTTCCGCGAGGAACGTCCGCACGACGATCTGGCGCAGGTACGGTTCGAGCCCTGACCGGTCCGAAATCTTCGGACCGGCCAGGTAGAGCTTCAAGAACGCCGACTGCATGAGGTCTTCCGCCTCGTGCCAGTTGCCGCACAACAGGAACGCCGTGAAGCGCATCGAGTCGGCGCACCGGTTGAAGCAGTCGGTGAACTCGGCCTCCCAGTTCAGGGGTGACTCCTACTTCGCAGGGGCAGACGAGGTCGGCGACGTCGTCGTCGAGGGGTACGAGGTCGGCGACGTAGAGGGGTACGAGGCGGGCGACGTCGTCACCCTCGTCTCGCTCGGCGGGTAGGACACCGGCGGCGAGGTCTGGATCGACGACGGCGACGACGGCATCGGCGTGGTCGCCGGGGCGCCGGGCCGCGAGGACGTCGGCTCTTGTGCCGGCGACGTCGTCACGGTCGAGCTCGGCGGGTAGGGCGTGGTCGCCGGGCTGGTCTCGATCGAGGACACCGGAGGCGTCGTCGCGGGCGCCGAGGTCGTCGGCTTGGGCGCGGTCGAGCCGCCACCGCTCAGCGCCAGCGCGGGCACCGCGATGCCGACGGCACCCAGCGCCACGGCTCCAGCCACGATCGCCATTCGTTTGCGCACTTTTCGACTCCAGCGGGTGATCGGTGGTGCCTCGGTCAGGCACCCTCACCCGTATCCATGCGGTCGGCTCCCGGTTCGGTTGCCTGTGTGTCCTGGATCACGATCTCGACGCAACGGACCCGTTCAGCGGCCTCGTCGAGCACCGCGCGCCGGGGTTCCGGGACGTCCAGGACGCGGTCCTCGGCCTTCGCGAAGACGTCCGAGAGCCTGCGGTCGTTGCGCAGGACGTCCAACGCCTGCCGGTCGCCGCCGAGCACGACGCTGTCCAACTGGGCAAGCCTGGGGACGAGAACCCGGAAGACGTCGTCCGCGGCCGCCTGGAGCGCGACGCGGGCCTGTCCCTCCCGGCGCCGGGCGAACCGCTGCTGCGACCACCCGCCGGCCCTGATGCGGCCGTGCACCTGCTTGCGGTCGGTCGCGGACACCTCGACCTCCACGCCGAACGCCACACCGACGCTGTGCCCGCCGAGCCGCACGAGGACGAGCCCGATGCGCCGCGGTGCCGTCAACTTCTCGATCACTTCTTCCAGAGAGGTACCGCCGCGCGTCTCGAACCTGGCGGTCGCGCCGTCGGCCGCGGTGATCTCGACCTCGGTCTCCCCCACTCGGATCTCGACGGCGCCGTGGCGGTCGGCGAACCTGCCGATCCAGCCTTCGACGCGTTCCGGCTCGACCTCGACGGCCCGTCCACCGGGAACCGGCCGCACCCGGCTCATCTGACGGCCACCCACACGGGGACGCGGTGACCGCTCTCACCGGGCGCGAGCCGTTGCACGCTCACGAACCCCGCGGCGTGCAGGCCGTTCTCCATCTCCGCCGCGGAGAGGACCCTGTGGCGCGTGGCGGCCGTTCCGGAGATCTCCCACCCCGAGGTACCCCGGAGCAGCGTCACGACCTCCAGGCCGTACGACAGGCCGTCGGGAGCCCAGTCCCAGAGCTGCACGGTGACCCGGTCACCGTTCACCTTGGGCGGCGGGGCCGTGGGCTTGAGCACACCGAGCCGGTCGAGCTCGGGCACGGCAGCCACCAGCACCCCGCCCGGCCGCAACGACGCGTGGGCGAGGAGCAGGATGTTCGCGAGGGACTCCTCGTGGGCCAGCCTGGGCAGCAGGTCGTCCGCTGCCCGCACCGCGTCCACCTGGACGCCGGGCACCACGTCGAGCAGGTCGACGACCGCGTGCGGACCGGGTCCGAGCACCGCACCGGCCACGGAGGTCAGCACGTCGAGGTCGTTCACCGTGCACACACTAGAGCCAACCCGACACGAGGCGTGAACTGCACATCAATGTTACTGATCGGTTCGGATCGCTTGACAGATGAGGCTCGAAAGCGTGAACTCATCAACCGTATGGATTAACCATTGACTCCATCCGGTCTCGACCAGCGATGTTCACGGACGGGTAGGGTCACTGGGGCGTGATCTTATGACAGCGGGGAGTCACCATGACCACTGCTGCCGGTCGACCAACACTGACCGTTGACGACACTGACTCAACGGGCCACGGCAGCCTTACGCAACTCTTGACCACGGGACCGTTCCCGGAAGCGTTGAGGGCTGCGATCAAGGCGAGCCGACTCAGCCTCGACCGCATCCAGCACCGGTTGGCACTGCGCGGCGTGACCATCAGCGTC
Organism: Lentzea aerocolonigenes; assembly: GCF_000974445.1. Taxonomy (GTDB): domain Bacteria; phylum Actinomycetota; class Actinomycetes; order Mycobacteriales; family Pseudonocardiaceae; genus Lentzea; species Lentzea aerocolonigenes. The sequence continues at coordinate 6,516 of NZ_BBOJ01000033.1, read as the reverse complement.
GCGACGCTCAGCTACTGGCAGTCAGGACGGCGAAGGCCTGAACGCCCTGAATCGCTGGAGGCGCTGCGGCACCTCGAGTCGGTCCTGGGCGTGCCTCAGTCGGGTCTGTCGGCGCTGCTCGGACCGCCTCGTCCGCGAGGCCGCCGTTGCCGCCCGACGACGATGATGCCGATCGACGCCCTCTGGGCGCGTCGTGAGCGGGTCGCGAACCTGCTCTCGAAGGTCGACACGTCTTCCGACCTGAAGCTCGGGCGGATCAGCCAGCACGACCGCATCGAGATCTCTGCCGACGGCGGGCAGAAATCCGTGTGGGTGCGGCAGATCCTGCGCGCGGAACAGGACGGCCCCGATCGCTGGGCGCTCGTCTTCGAGACCGAGGAGTCCGACGTGCTCCCCGAGATCGTGAACGTGCGCAACTGCCACCTCGGCCGCATCGCCCGTGACCACGAAGCCAACATCATGGTCGCGGAGATGATGTTCGAACGGCCGTTGACCCGCGGCGAGACCCTCATCATGGAGTACCAGCTGGTGTTCCCGGAGGGCCACGCTCCCAAGGGCAACAACACGTTCGCGCGGAAGTTCCGGCTTCCCGTGCGGGAGTACGTGATCGAGGTCCGCTTCGACGAGGCGAACCTGCCGTCGCGCGTGCAGCAGTACAGCGTGCCGGCGGGAGACGAGACGCCGTCGCGGCGCCGGAACCTCACGCTGGACTCGGGTGGCGGCGTGCACGCCGTGGCGCTCGGGTTCGGCCCCGGTGTGTTCGGCATCCGCTGGGAGTGGCCGAACCGCTAGAAGTTCTTCCAGGACAACGGAAAGGCCCCCGGCTCGCGAGCCGGGGGCCTTCTCGTCGCCTAGCTCATCACACCCAGCCTGCGACGTGCAGCGTCACGGCGCGGATGGAGCCCTTGTCGGACCCGACCACGTCAGCGACCTTGAACGTCCACGTGCCGTCCGCCGGGTCCGCCAGCAGCGACGACAACGTGCCCGTGGCGGGCAGCCACTTGCCGGTGAACGGCGCGTCGCCGCTCAGCACCGTCGAGAACGACTTCGTGGCGGTGTCGTCGAACACGGCCTGGCAGATGTTGTTGCCAGTGCTGCCGGAGCGCGAGAACAGCGTGACGGACTTGCCCGACGGCGAGGTCAGCGTGCCGACCAGGTCACCGACGAAGGTGTGGTCGATGCCCACCGTCGTGGCGCCGTCCGCCGTCGAGCACGTGGCGCCGTCCACGGAGAACTTCAGGTTCGACGCGCCGCCGACACCCGTGACGGGCAGCGAGATCGACACACCGGTCTGGTCGTTGTCCGGGATGGCCACCGGCGCGCCGGTGTACGCGAACGTCTTGAACTCGCGTGACGGCTCACCGACCCGGAAGGTGAACGACGACGACGTCGGCGACGTCGAGCCCGAGTACGTCACCTTCGCGTCCAGCTTGACCGCCGAACCGAGCGCGGCACCGGCCGGCACGGTCACCTTGAAGGTGTTGCTGACGGTCTGGCCGACATCGATGTTGCCGTAGTACTTCGACCGCGGCGCGATGGTCACACCCGCGCTCGGGGTCGTCAGCACGACCGAGGTCGACGCGGCCGAGCCGTCGCCGCCGTTGGTCACCGGCAGCGTCACCGTGGCGGTGGTGCCGGGCTTGAGGTACTGGCTGCCGTCGGCGTCGTTGACGATGGACGGCTTCTGCGCGCGGGCCAGCGCCTGCGGCGAAGCACCCGTGTACTGCAGGGCGCGGTCGGCCATCACGATGCCGGCGCCGGTGCGGTTGTCCACACCGGACTCGACGATGTCGATCGCCGTGTTGACAAGGGCTTCCTTGACGTCGGCGGGCTTCAGCGTCGGGTTGCCGGACAGGATCAGACCGGCGATCGCGGCGGCGTTCGGAGCCGACGCGGACGTGCCGAAGAACGGCGCGAAGCCCGGCACCGACGTGGTCACACCGTCGGCCGCGGTGATGTCCGGCTTCTGCCGGGTCTCGGCGAGCGGCGTGCCGTCGGGCGCGAAGAACGTCTTGCGCGGACCGTCGGACGTGAACCGCTCCGGCTTCTGCGTGCCGTCGAAGGCGTTGGGGTACGGGCCCTTCGGGTTGGCCGGGTCACCGGGCTCCAGGTCGAACGGCAGCGCCGCGGCGGCCGGGGCGGCCGCGACCGAGATCGCGCCCTTGGCCGCGGAGTGGCCGCGGGTCATGCCCGGCGTGACGAACTTCTTGAGGCCGTCGCTGGAGTCGGCGAACCTGCCACCGAACAGCGACAGGTCGAAGTACTTGTCCTCACCGCGGAACTTCACGACCGCGAGACGGGTGCCCGTGGACGAGGTCGGCGTGTTGAGCCGCTCGTACGGGTCCTGCGCGCCGTCCTGGTTGTTCTGGCTGAAGGTGACAACGTTGCCTTGAGCGTTGACCAGGTAGAGGTCGTAGTCGTTGAACGACTGCCCCAGCGGGTCGGCCCAGTGCAGCGTCACCGGCGTGTCGCCCGAGTAGTTCGACAGCGGGTTGAACAGCTGCTTGGCGTTCGGGTTCGGGTCGAAGTCGTGCGCGGTGCCGGCGAACTTGCCGACGCCCACCCCCGAGTCGACGAACTGACCCTCCCAGTGACCAGCGGTGCCGTCCGCGACGTTGCCCTGGTTGCCGGCGCTGGAGAAGAACATGGCGCCGTCCGCGGCGACCGCGTCCACGGCGCGCGCGATGATGCCGTCCTGGAACGGCGACTCGTTGAAGTAGATGACGTCGTCAACGATGACATCGCAGCCGAGGTCGAACCGCAGCTTCTTGATGTTGTCCGCGAAGCTCGCGTCGCCGTTGAGCGCCGTGGCGTACCCGAGCTCGGCGTTGGGCGCGATGTCGTGCAGGATCTCGAGCATCGCGGTGCCCTCGTCGCCGGAGCCCGCCTGGCCCGGCACGATGTCGACGGCGGGAAGCTCACCCGCGGCCTGCGACACGGCCAGCGAGTTCACGCCGTCCGAGAGCGCGCAGAGCTTCACGCCGACACCGGTCACGTGGAACGAGCCACGCGCGGCCTCGGCGTTGTGGGCCTTGTCGCTTTCGGCGACCTTCGCGGCCTGCACGGAGAGCTGCTTCTCCGACAGCCGGCGCTCGATCTCCCGCGCCTTGTCCTCTTTGGACGGAGCCTGCTTGCGGGACTTGGGGTCCCGCTTGTTCTTCACTTCCTGCGTCATCGCGTCACTGCCGGGCTCGACGCGCGTGACGTCGTTGCGCCCGGCGATCTCGGCGACCTTCGCGAGCGGAACCTCGGCGCGCACGGTGCGGTTCTCGGAGGAGACCGCCCGGATCTGTCCGCCCACCGCGCGGACAGCGTTGACGAGGTCCTCGGAGTACTGCTTGGCGCGGATGTCCACGAGGGTCGTGGACTGCGGCGTCACGGCAACGCCGGTCTGCACCTGGGGAAGGGCGCTCATCGTCCCCATCTGGCCGCGCTTGCGCGCCTCCACGACGAGCGCGCTGTCTACTTTGGACTCAGCGGAGCTGAGCGACTTCTTGATGCTCTGCAGCGCGGCGATCTGCGCCGCGGTGCGGTCGGTGATGGACTTCGACGCCTTGACCGGGTCCGCCGAAGCCGGCGTGACAGCGGTGAGAGCGGCCAGAAGAACTGCGGTACCTGCGGTGACTAACGTCGTGCCTCTTCGAGATCGGCGCACAGGGCTTCTCCCCCGAACGTTGTGCGTGCCCCCGAGCACGCTGCCTGCGACCGGATGATCCCGGTCGAGGCGCCAACGTATGGCGCGCGACTGATCACAGTCAGCATCCGATTGGGCTACTTCTCACTTAGCAGACACAATCACAGTTCACAGAACAAAAGCGTCAGTCCACAACTGACCGGTTCGCCCGGAAAGGGCTTCCAGCAACGCGGCGGCCTGGTTGTCGGTCAAGGACGCGACGAAGTCCACCACAGCCCGCCCCCGCGCCAGCCCACGCACAACATCAGGCCCCACCGGCACTTCACCGGCCGGACCGACCAATGTGGACGGCTCCGTCCGGGCGAGCCCCGCGTACTCCGTTTCGGCCAGCTCAACCAGATCGTGCAACCGCCGCGGCAACCGATCAGCCTCGGTCCGATCGGTGACCCACTGCTCCAACGCGTCCACCAGCGACGTGAGCAACCGCGCCTGACCACGCTGGTGCAACGCCAAATCGGGCCGCAGCAACACAAATCGCCGATGGACGAACTTCAACACCTGCACCTCGTGCCACTGCTGCACAGCCAGCACGACGTGCCCGGACCGCGGCGTAGGCTCCTCGATGACCCCGACAGCGTCCACCAACCGCCGCGTCCACCGCGCACTGAACCCGGCAACCGCCTGCTCCGCCTCGACCGACCCGTCGAACGGCACGGACAACAGCCCGTCCACGAGCTCCTTGCTGACCTTCCGCACCGCCAACGCGAACGCCTCGTCGCTCATCACCCAGGAGTCCTTGAGGTGCAACCGGCGCCTCAGCGTCTCGAGTGACCGTCCGGGCATCCTGATCTCCGCGCCGAGCTCGGCATCGCTCAACCCGGCGAGGTCCAGTGCGTGCGTCTGCCAGGTCCCGAGCTCGGCCGAGACCGTGGCGTGCTGCAGAACCCCGACCCGGTGAAAGTCCTCGAGGTCGTGAATCGCGTAGGCGATGTCGTCCGCGGTGTCCATGACACTGGCCTCGACCGTCTGCTGCCACCCCTCGATCCGCCCCTCGAAGGGCTCCCGCGACTGCCGGAGATCATTGACCTCGGTGACGTAAGCCGAGAACTTCGAACTACCGGTCCCCGGCATGTCATCGGGCTCCGACGCACCACGCGGCGCGACCTCGAGCCCCAGCGCCTGATGCCGAGTCCACGGGTACTTCAACATCGCGGCCCGCACCGCCACGGTCAGATCAAGCCCCAGCGCCTTGGGCCCCCGCACATCGGTGGTGGTCACGATCCGAAACGACTGCGCGTTCCCCTCGAACCCGTCCGGCAACCCGAACCGGTGCCGAGCCAGCCGATCCAGCACCTGCTCCCCGAGATGCCCGAACGGCGGGTGCCCGAGGTCGTGCGCAAGAGCCGCGGCCTCCACCACGTCGGGATCGCACCCACCGAGCTTCTCGAGCACCGCGGTGAGCTCGGGCCGCCCGATGAGCCGCTCGGCGATGGCCCGCGCCGCCTGGGCGACCTTGAGGCTGTGCGTGAGGCGGTTGTGCACGAGCAACCCGGACCCGGTGGAACTGACGACCTGCGTGACCCCACCGAGCCGTGCGAAGAACGGGGAGCTCGCCACCCGGTCGCGGTCGACGCGGAAGGGGTTCGTAGCGAGGTCGGCGGTCCGGCCGACGCCGGCGGACCGGCGGGCGGTGCGCTGCTCGTTGTGCATGGCACAGAAGGTACCGGCCGGCCACGAGCCTGCGGCGCCCCACGCGACTTCCTCATTGCGCGGCGAAGACAACCATGCGTTTGTGACACCTCCGTGGATGAAATGACTAATAGAGGAGCCAGCGCCTGAATCCGGCCATCGTTCACCTGATCGAATGACGCCACCCGGTGTGCCAGCGCACGAGGATGTCCCACCAGTCGACCTCGAGCGGGGTCAGCCGACGCACGGACTGGTAGCCGGCGAGGAACTCCCCGTGGATCTGCGCTGACACCAGCCCCCAGTCGTGGAAGCGGGTGCCGAGCAGGACCGCCGACCGCGTGAGCTCGACGACCCGGTGATCGAACCTCGCCTCCTCGAAGTCGATGACCGCGGCGACCTCGGTTCCGGCGCACAGGACGTTGGCGGAGCGGAAGTCGTGGTGGCCGAGCTGGACTGGCAGCTCGCCGGAGGGCGCGTCGGCGAGCAGCCGGCGGAGAGCGTCACCGGTCTTCACGGACAGGTGCTCCGCATTGGCGTCGAGCCAGTCCGTGACGCGAGTCTTCAACGGTGCCAACGGACCCGAGGTCGCGTTAAGACGATCGGCACCGGGATACACGGCCAGCGCATCCTGCAACCGGGCCAGGACCGCACCGGCCGCTCCGACCTGGCGTGGATCGGCGGTGTCGAGCAGGTCACCTTCGATCTCGCGCTGCAGGGACATCGAGGCACCGTCGACCTCGACCTGAAGGCGGCCGTCCAGTGCGGGAACGGGGAGCGAGACCGGCAGCCCCTGACCGTCCAGCCAGCGGGTGAGGCGCGCGATCTCGGCCAGCCGCGGAAAGAGCCCGGTCACGACGGACCACTTCGCGAGCAGCCGGCCGGACGACGTGCCGACCCGAGCCAGCGCATTGTGATCACTGATCACGATCCGCTCGCAGGAGTGGATCCGCACACCCCAGTGCTCGTCCAGCGTGGTGGCCACTCATCGGGCGACCGACTGTTCGTCGCGGAAGCCGAACCTGCTGTCGAGAGCGCTCAGCGGATCGTGCGCCTCCCACAACATCTCCACAACAGGGACGTAGGTGTTGGCCATGAATCCTTTGTGCCACAGGTGAGTTGCCGCCCGGCAACGCAAAAGACCCCTGAGGGGAGCACCGCAGTGCTCGACCCTCAGGGGTCTTCTGAAAGATTGT
>NZ_BBOJ01000034.1 GCF_000974445.1 Lentzea aerocolonigenes | reverse complement strand
GTGCCATGGGACCTCATCGTCACAGCGGTGGAGGAACACGCCGACGCCCCATGGGTCGTGCTGTATGTGAAGCGGTGGCTGCGAGCGCCGCTGCAACATGCGGACGGCCGCCTTGTGCAACGGGATCGCGGCACCCCGCAAGGGTCCGCGGTCTCACCGGTGCTGGCGAATCTGTTCCTGCACTACGCGTTCGACGCGTGGATGGCACGGGAGTTCCCGACCGTCCCGTTCGAACGGTACGTCGATGACGCCGTCGTGCACTGCGCCAGCAAGGCCCAGGCCGAAACTGTGGCCAGGGCGATAGCGCAGCGGATGGAACAGGTCGGGCTGCGACTGCACCCCGACAAGACGAAGATCGTGTACTGCCAGGACGGCAAGCGGCGAGGCTCGCACGAGCACACGTCGTTCACATTCCTGGGATTCACGTTCCGGCAGCGGCGGGCGCGGGGCAAGAACGGGAACTTCAACAGGTTCTTGCCCGCGATCAGCAAGGACGCCCTGAACAAGATCAACGCGGAAGTGCGGTCCTGGCGGCTGCACCGACGTACCGGTCACTCCTTCGCCGACCTCGCAGGCAGGATCAACCCTGTCGTGCGAGGCTGGATGCAGTACTACGGAGCGTTCTACCGCTCCGCCCTGTATCAACTCCTGTCGCGCATCAACGCCTACCTGATGCGCTGGATCCGTAAGAAGTACAAACGGTTGCGGGCCAAGAAGAAATCCTTCCAGTGCTGGTGGGGAATCACGCAGCGACACCCCCGCATGTTCGCGCACTGGACCTGGGTAACTTCGGTCCCGCGCGTCTGGTGACCAGAGTGACAAGAGCCCGGTGACGGGAGACTGTCACGCCGGGATCTGTGGGAGCCCAGGGGTGAAACTCCCCTGGGCTACCCGACTCCAGGGCGACCGCATCCAACCGCTCAAAGAGCTTCCTGGTCGCTGCGATGGCCGCATCGTCCTGGACGAATACCTTGGCCAGGTCGGACTCCGTGTAGGCCAGGGGTGCTGCCTTGGCGAACTCGAACAACGTGCACTTCGAGCGGAGCGTGACGGGTTTGACGCTCGCGGGTACAACTCGCAGGATGTGCGCGTTGAAGAGAAGGCGCAGGTACTGGTCCTCCATGACCTTCGCGTCGCCGATCCGCATCCGCAGCGCCAACTCGTGCACGTAGAACAGGCATTCGGGGCGGTACGGCCGCTGCCAGATGCTCTGCCGCCCCATGCGGCGCGAGACACCGTCCTCGACTTCTTCCGGCGAATGGCATCCGACCTCCGTGAACAGCGCGCGTGCGAAGGACTCCGTCTGCAGAAGACCCGGAATCGCCAAGACTTCGTAGACGAAGATCTTCGTTGCCATCGACTCGGCCATGGTGAGTGTGCGCAGTGTGGTCGGCCCCTGGGCGAAGTACAGGTCGAAGGCGTGGCGGTAGCGGTTGCCGAAGTCCTGGAGGTAGTCGAGGTCCTTGCCGCACGTCGCCAGGTACTGGGCGAGGTCGACGTCGCTCGCGCGGGCCTTGCCGGTCTCGATGTTCGACACCTTGCTCGGGTCCCACCCGAGTTGGGCGGCCATCGCGCGGCCGCCGAAGCTGGTGCAGGTCTCTCGTATCCTGCGCAGCTCGTCGCCCAGATCGCGGCTGTACGCGGTGGAAATGATCGCGGTCATGCTCTTGCACGCTAACCGTTGAAGCAACTCCAAAGAACGGCTCGTTCGGGTGAAAACAGACGGTACCGTCGCGTCATGGGGGAAAACGAAGTCCAGGTCGTGGTCCGCAAGTTCGACGGCAGTCCGCACCGGCACATTTCCATGATTCGGCTGGGTGAGGACGAGTACGGGATCTGGCTCGGTGCGAGGATCGGGACGATCTGCAGCGACGGCAGCCGGATCGCGTTGTACGCGACCGAAGAGCGCCGAGTCATGCTCTTTCCTCACGATGCCTGGTGGACGGCTCTGTTTCAGGCAGCTCCGGCTCGCCTGGACGTGTACTGCGACATCACCACCCCGGCCCACTGGCCGCACCCCGGGGAAGTGACCACGGTCGACCTGGATCTGGACGTCTGCCGCACACGGGCCGACGGGTCCGTCTTCGTCGACGACGAGGACGAGTTCGCGCTGCATCAGATCCGCTACGGCTATCCGCCGGACGTCATCGCACGTGCCGAGGCGACCTCCGGGTGGCTGTCAGCAGCACTGCGCGAGCCTGCGGAACCTTTCCGAAGCCGCTATCGCACGTGGCTCGACCAGGTCAGTTGACCTGAACACACGCAAGAGCCGCCGAAGCCTGCAAGCAGGGCTCCGGCGGCTCAGGAAGCGCGCTAGAGGGCCTTCAGGCCGTCCGGGGTCTCCTCGTGCCGGGTACCGCACTCCTGGCACGCCAGGTCGCCGTCGAGCCGCGCACCGCACGCGCAGACCCAGCCCTTGATCACCGCCGGGTTGCCCGCCACGAACGCGTGCGCCGGCACCGAGCGGGTGATCACGGAACCGGCCGCGGCGAACGCGTGCTCGCCGATCTCCGTGCCGCACACCACGACCGTGCCCGCGCCCAGCGTCGCGCCGCGGCGGACCAGCGTGGTCTCCAGGGCGTCGCCGGTCTTCTTGATGTGCGCGCGGGGGCGCAGGTCGTTGGTGAACAACACGTTCGGGCCGAGGAACACGTCGTCCTCGCACGTCACGCCGTCGAAGACCAACGTGCTGTTCTTGACCGTCACGTTGTTGCCCAGCACCGCGCGCGACTCGACGAACGCGCCGTCGCAGATGTTGCAGTCACGGCCGATGCGCGCGCCTGGCAGCACGTGCGCGAACGCCCACACGCGCGTGCCCTCCCCTACGTCGTCGGACTCGCACAGTCCCTGGGGGTGCACCCGCACGCCGCTCATCGCAATGCCTCCGTCAGCGCTTCAACGACCCGAGCCTGCTGCGACTCGGTGATCTCCGGGAACAACGGTAGCGACAACAGCTCCGCGGCCGACGACTCGGCGACCGGGAACGCGCCGTCCAGCGAAGCGAACGCGCCGGTCTTGTGCAGCGGCGTCGGGTAGTGGATGCCGGCACCGATCCCGGCGGCGTGCAGAGCAGAAAGCACGCGGTCGCGGTCCGGCACGCGCACTACGTACAGGTGCCACACCGGTAGGTTGCCGTCCAACACGACCGGCACCCGCACGCGTTCGACGTCGGCGAGCATCTCGGTGTAGCGCTGTGCAGCGAGACGGCGCGCCTGGTTCCAGCCCTCCAGCCGGCGCAGCTTCGCGGACAGCACCACGGCCTGGAGCGTGTCGAGGCGGCTGTTGAACCCGAGCACCGGGTGCTCGTACTTGCGCGGCGACCCGTGCTCGCGCAGCAGCTTCACCGACTCGGCGATGGCGTCCGACGTGGTGAGCACCGCGCCGCCGTCGCCGTACGCGCCGAGGTTCTTGCCGGGGTAGAACGAGGTGGCGGCGGCGACGCCGAGGCCGCCGACGGCGACACCGTTGCGGCGTGCGCCCTGGGCCTGGGCGGCGTCCTCGACGACCGGGAGGCCGGCGGGCAGCAGCTCGACCGGCGCGGCCTGGCCGTACAGGTGCACCGGCACAACGGCCTTGGTGCGGGAAGTGACCACAGAGGACACCTGCGAGTGGTCGATCAGCAGCGTGTCGTCGACGCAGTCCACGAGCACCGGCGTCGCGCCGCAGCGGGCGACGGCTTCGGCCGTGGCGATGAACGTGTTGGCGGGCAGGACGACCTCGTCACCGTGGCCGACGCCCAGCGCACGCAGCGCGAGCTCGATCGCGTCGGTGCCGTTGCCGACACCGATGGCGTGCGGAACTTCCTGGTAGGCAGCGAACTCCGACTCGAAGCGGGCAACCTGCGGGCCGTTGATGAAGGCTGTCGTCTTGAGCACCTCTGCCCAACCGTCGGCCACCTCGTCGGCCACCTGTTCGTGCTGGGCACGCAGGTCCACCAGCGGAATCTCGATCACGCGCTCTCCCCACGCAACGGGCGGGCCGGCACGCCGGCCCACGTCTCTCCTGCCGGAACATCCCGCAGGACAACGGCTCCCATGCCAACCACCGCACCGGAACCGATCTTCACACCCTCGCGCACCATGGCTCCCTGTCCCAGGTACGCGGATTCCCCGACGTGCACCGAACCCCCGAGCGAGGCACGGCCGGCGAAAGTCACGCCGTCAGAAACGACGTCGTCGTGAGTGATCAGCACGTGGGGCATGGCCACCACGTGCCGGCCAACGGAAAGCGGGGTCGTGATCACGACACCCGCGAGAAGAACCGTGCCGCAGCCCAGCGTCGCGCCGGAGGTCACGGCCGCCGGGTGCACGATCGTCGCCCACCGCTGCTCCGGCAGGTCGAGTCGCGACACCAGCGAGAGGCGGGACAACGGCCGTCGCGCGTTGGCGATGCACGCCACGACGGCCGCGTCCGGATGTTGGTCGATCTGGTCGAGCCCGCCCAGCACGGGCACCCCGTCGATCAGGGTGCCGTGCAGGGCGGTGGAGTCGTCCAGAGCCCCGATCGGGTTCCAGAGCTCCGGGAGGAGGCGGACCGCCGCGATCACCTCGCGAGCGAGTCCACCTGCCCCGATGAACAGCAGTGGTCGTGCAGTCACAGCGGTATCACTGGAACACCACGTCCACCCAGTAGTTGCCACCGTTGTAGGTCGAGGTCGGGAACCCGGACCCGCCGGTGAACACACCGGCCGACGCCGAGGCGGCGAGCGGCGGCGAGGTCACCGAACCGAAGTAGCCGGAGTTCACGGCGTAGTGACCCGTGGTGGTCGTGTAGGACGCCACGTACGTGGTTCCCGCCGTGATCGACACCGGCGACGAGAACGTCAGCGTCTGCCAGCCCGACTCGGTCTCGTTCGAGAACGTGCCGGTCGCCAGGCGGGTGCCGTCCGCGGACCAGAGCGATCCGGTGTGGGTGCCGGTGTTGCCGGCGCCCTTGTAGAACTTCACACCGGTGATCTGGCCGTTCGCCGTGGACGTGAACTTCACGCCCAGCTCGTACGCTCCGGCGTCGTCAGCCGAGGTGACGGAAGGCACCGTCGCCGCGCTGAACAACGAGCACGGACAGGTCTGCGTCGTCGCCGAGGTGAACGACCACGTGACCGGGTTCGCCATGACGTTGCCGAACGTGTCACCGATCTTCGCGCTCACCGAGTACACAGTGGACGCTGCGAACCTCGCGGCAGGCGTGAAGGTGACCATCCTGCCGTCCGGCGAGAGCGCCAGCGTGCCACCGATCTTCGCGCCACCGGGGTCGGTGACCGAGAACTGCGCCGTGCTCAGGTCGACCGCCTCGTCGAACGACACGGTGATCGTCGAGGTCAGGTCCACTTCGGACGCACCGGACAGCGGCGTGTGCGACTGCGCCACCGGCGCGGTGTTGTCCGCGTTCGGCTGGTAGACGACGTCGACCCAGTAGTTGCCGGAGCCGTACGTCATCGTCGGGAACCCAGTGCCAGGAACGAACACGCCGTTCTGGTCCTGCGGTGCCGTCAGCGGCGGCGAGTTCACCCCGCCGGTCGAGAAGTACCCGCCGTTCACCGCGTAGTGGCCGGTGGTGGTCGTGTACGACGCGGTGTAGGTCTGCCCGGCGCTGACGATCACCGGCTGCGAGAACGTCAGCGTCTGCCAGCCGCTCGCGGTCTCGTTGCCGAACGTGCCGGTCGCGAGACGCTGACCGGAGGCGCTCCACAGCGAACCCGTGTGCGTGCCGGTGTTGCCCGCGCCCTTGTAGAAGCGGACACCGGTGATCTGGCCGGACTGCGACGGGCTGAACCGCACACCGAGCTCGTACGCGCCGGCGTCGTCGGACGACGTCACCGTCGGCACCGTCGCCGTGCTGAACAGCGAACACGGACAGGTCGGCGTGGTCGTGGTCGTGAAGCCCCACTCCGCGGGTGTCGGCATCGCGATGCCGTTGACGTCCGCGATGCCCACGTGCGCCTGGTACCGCGTGCCGGCGACGAGCTTGCCGGACGGCGTCCACGTGACCGTCTTCTGGTCGGCGGACAGCGACACCGAGCCGGAGAGCTTGGCGCCCTTGGGGTCCGTCAGCCAGATCTGTGCCGACGCGGGGTCGACCGGTTCGTTGAACGTCGCCGTCAGCGTGGTCTGCAGGCCCACGTTCGTCGCGTCGACGGCCGGCGTGCGGTTCGTCAGCGACGGCGGCGTGGTGTCGCCGTTGAGACCGTTGCGGTAGATGGCGTCGACCCAGTAGTTCGTGGCGTTGTACGACGAGTTCGGGAACCCGCCGCCGCTGCCGTAGCGGTAGACGCCGTTGCCGCCGTCGACACCGTTCGCGAGCGCGTGCAGCGACTGGTAGTCCGCGCCCTGGCCGTTGAAGTAGCCGGAGCTGACGGAGTACCGGCCGTTCGGGGCGTAGTACGACACGACGTAGGTCGTGTTCGCCTGCACCGCCACCGGCGAGTTGAACATCAGCTTCTGCCAGCCGGACGTGGTCTCGGCGCTGAACGTGCCCTGAGCCAGCAGCTGGCCGGACGAGGTCCACAGCGAGCCGATGTGCGTGCCGGTGTTGCCGGTGCCCTTGTAGAAGCGGACGCCGAGCACCTCGCCCTTGCCGTCGAAACGGACCTTGGTGCCGAGCTCGACCGCGGTGTTGTCACCGGCGTCGATCACCGCCGGTGCCGCGAAGTCGTCCCAGATCGTGCACGGGCAGGCCGCGGGGCGCGGCGAGCCGGTCGTGAACGTCCAGTTCGACTGCGACGACATGTTGTTCGACGCGTCCGCGGCCTTCATCGTGACCGTGTAGGACGTCGCGGCCGCCAGTGGTGCCGACGGCGTGAACGTCACCGTGCGGGCGTCGGCCGACAGCGACTTCGTGCCGGTCACCGCGCCGGACGGGCCGGTCACCGTGACGACGGCCGAGTTCAGCGTGACGTTCTCGTCGAACGTGCCGGACACCGTGGTGTTGAGCGCGACCGAACCGGCGTTGGACACCGGGGACATCGCGGTCTGGATCGGCGCGCGGGTGTCGGGACCGGGGTCCTGCGCCCACACCACGTCGACCCAGTAGTTGGTGTTGTCGAACGTGCTGTTCGGGAAGCCGGCGCCGAAGCGGAACACGCCGTTCGGTCCGTCCACACCGGACTTCAAGCCGGTGACGGGCTCCATGTACGCCTGCTGGTCGTAGAACCCGCCGGAGTCGTACGCGAAGTGCCCGGTCGGCGTGTAGTACGACACGATGTAGGTCGTGTTGCCGGTCACCGCGATCGGCGACGGGAAGAGCAGCGTCTGCCAGCCCGTCGGCGACTCGTTGGTGAACGTGCCGGTGGCGAGCAGGTCACCGTTGGCGGACCAGAGCGAACCGGTGTGCGTGCCGGTGTTGCCCGTGCCCTTGTAGAACTTCACGCCACGGACGTAGCCGTTGCTCGCGGCCTTCCACTTCACCCCGAGCTCGAGCTGCGAGGCGTCGTCGGCGGAGGTGACCTTCGGGACCTCCTGGCCGGAGAACATGCCGCACGGACAGGTGCGGGCGGCCACGTTCGGCGAGGCCTGCACCGGGGTGGACAGGTTCAGCGAGTCGTCGACGGCGCGGACCCGCAGGGCAGCGGCGCCGGACTGCGACGGCGTGTAGGTGTAGCTCCACGTCGTCTGGCCCGCCTGCCAGGTGGCGTAGTGCCAGCGGGTGCCGCCGTCGGTGGACACCTCGACGCCCGCGACCTTGCCCGCGGCGTCGATCACGGTGCCGCTGAACGTGTACGGCTGCCCGACCGTCGACTGCGACGGCAGGTTCGTGATCTGCACGCCGGGTGCGGCGTTGTCGTTGATGGCGCCGGAGATGACGAGCTGGTCCGCTCCCCACAGCTGGTAGGGCTGCACGCCCATGTCCGCGAGGAAGTTGACCGTCGCCTGCTTGATCCGCTTGTCCGACGTCGGCGTGTTGGTGAGGAACGCGTGTTCGTCGTCCACGCCCCACGCCCACTGCACCGTGCCGGCGCCGAACACCAGCGCACCGGAAGGCGCGCGGTAGTAGGTGATCGCGTGCGTCTCGGGGCCGCCGCCGTACTCGTCGCCGTAGTTCTTCAGGCCGTAGTAGCCCTCGAGGTTCACGGTCGTGCGCGACATCTGCGCGACACCGGCGGGCTGGAAGCCGTTGTCGTACACGGTGTTCCACTCGTAGCCCAGCGTGCCGGGCTGGAACGTGTACGTGCTGCCGGAGGTCATGCTCTGCAGGTCGGTGTTGCGCCAGAGCCGCATCTTGCCGTACTCGGCCGGCACCTTCAGCGCGTCTTCACGACGACCGTTGACGGTGAACATGTTGCCCAGCAACGCGTTCTCCGGCCTGCCACCGTCCTGCGGCGGGCTGTAACGCGGGTCGCGCCACGTGCCGGTCCAGGTGTTCGTGCCGTCGTTCTGGGTGCCCTTGGTCTCCTTGAAGCAGGAGATCGTGCGCCAGTCCGTCTGGGAGGAGTCGATGCTCTTCTCCCACTTGGTCTTCCAGAAGATCTCGTTGCCGGTGAGGAACGCCATGTGCACGCCCGCGTCACGGGCGGCCATCACGTTCGCCATCTGCTCGTTCGACCAGTACTCGTCGTGGCCGACCGCCATGAACACCTTGTGGTTCTTGATCAGGTTGCCGCGGCGCGCCGAGTCCACATCGGTCGTGTAGCTCAGGTCGTACCCGTTGCGCTCCAGGAACCTCAGCATCGGGTACTCGGCGTTGAAGATGAAGTTCTCGTCGCCGTCGCCGCCGGTGTACGGGCGGTTGTAGCTGACCTTGTACGAGCTGCCGCCCTGGCCGGGGCCGTCACCGAAGTAGAGGCTGTTGCCGCCGTAGCGGTTGTAGGCGACCCAGGTGGCGTCGGAGGTCTGGAAGAAGATCTTCGACTGGGAGCTGTCGTCGCGGACGACGAACGCCATCTCGTTCTCGGCACCGGTGTCGTTGCGCGTCATGCGCACGTAGTAGATGCCGGACACGGCGTTGGACGGAATGTTCCAGGTGACCGAAACGGCCCAGTTGCCGCAGTCGATGAGCGCGGTCGGCCCGTCCCGCAGACATGGTGGCTGGTTCTGCGGGGTGTTCCGGTTGACCGTGCCCATGTACCGGGCACCCTTGCCGCCGTACCAACCCATCCGGTAGATGTCGAGCTTGTACGACGACGCGGACGTCAGCATCTTGAAGCTGACGGTCTGGCCGACGTTGTAGCTGATGTCCGTTGTGTACCCGAGGATCGCGTCGTCCCGGTACTGCGCCTGCCAGTTGTCCGCACCGGGCTGCGTGTTCTCACACGCGACCTTGTTGGTGACCGGGAAGTCACATGGTGCGGCGTGCGCGTTCGGTGCGTTGAAGACTCCTAGTACGAACAACGTTGATGCGACTAACGCTGTGATCACAAGCACCCGCACGAGACGCGACTGCTGAGCCACCATTGGTTTTCACCTCTCGGACGGAGTTACCGTGTGTGATCCGCGCACTACGCTGGACAGCACAGGGCTGCTACTCCGAACGTCGGCGATCTCGTTGGAACTGTTACGTGTCAACACAAAAATGTTCCGGTACAACCCGAATCTTTATCTTTCAACCACGTACGGTCAGATGAGGTGTGTGGAGAGTTCCCGACAACGCTGACACTGCTCACTTTCGAGCGCTGTCGTACATCAGGCCGGCACGCGCCCTGCGGTGAGCGCCGCCGACAGCGCCGACACGACCTGGTCCTGTTCGGACTCGGTCATGTCGTGGAACAGCGGGAGGATCAGCGTCCGGGCCGTGAAGGCCTCCGTCACCGGCAGTGCAGCGCTGGGGTGACCCTCGTAGGCGGGTTCGAGGTGTGACGCCATGATCCCGCGCCGTGCCGAGACTCCGCGTTCGGCAAGGCCCGCAAGGACTTCCTGACGGTCCGGCGCGCCTTCCGGCAGCCAGACCCAGAACGACTGGTAGTTGGTCGTGCCGTACTCCGGGTCGCGGACGGCGGTGACGCCGGTGCCTTCCAGCAACTCGTGGTAGCGCGCGGCCAACTCACGGCGACGAGCGATGATCGCGTCCAGTTTGGACAGCTGCACCAGGCCGACGGCGGCCTGGATGTCGGTCATCCGGTAGTTGAACGCGGTCTCCAGGTACTGCTCGATCACGGCGGTGTTGCCGTGGTGCCGATCGGCCGCGGACACGCTCATCCCGTGTTCCCGCAACCGCTTGAGCCGAACGGCCCAGTCGGCGTCGTCCGTTGTGACCATGCCGCCCTCACCGGTGGTGAGGAGCTTGCGCGGGTGGAACGACCAGGCGGCGAGGAGTGCGTTGGTGCCGACCGGCTTGCCCTTGTAGGTGGAGCCGGCCGCGCAGGCCGCGTCCTCGATGACGGCGATGCCCCTGGGCTCGCAGAGAGCTTTGAGCTCGTCGACGTCGGCGGGCACGCCGGCCTGGTGCACGACCATGACCGCGCGGGTCCTGCCGGTGAGGACCGGTTCCACAGTGGACGCGCTGAGGTTGCCGGTGGTGGCGTCGACGTCGGCGAACACCGGCGTCGCACCGGTGTAGCGCACGGCGTTGGCGGTCGCGATGAACGACAGCGACGGCACGACGACCTCGTCGCCGGGCCCGACACCGAGCAGGTGCACGGCGAGGTGCAGGCCCGTGGTGCAGGAGGAGACGGCGACGCCGTGCCGGGCTCCGACCGACGCGGCGAACGCTTCCTCGAACTCGCGGACCCGCGGGCCCTGCGCCACCCACCCGGACCGCACGGCCTCGGCGGCGGCGAGGGCTTCTTCTTCGCCGAGCAACGGCCGCATAACCGGAATCACTTGCGCTACCTCTTCGGTCTGGTGGGACGAACGTTCGTGCTGAGAGGGTGCGGCCGCGGCGCCGTCCGGCCTGGGGGTGTCCGGCGGCGCCGCAGCCGCGGCTTCTGGGATGCGGGCGGGCCGCATCTTGGTGCGGTGCGACCGCGGGTGCCAGACCCGCGGTCGCGACTTCTGCGGACGCGGGCGTGAGACCCGCGACCAGCCTGGTGCTACGCGTTCTGCTTCTCGGCGCGCCACCACGCGACCAGGTCGCGCAGCCCGCCGTCCATCTCGATCTCGGGCTTCCACCCGAGGTCCTTGGCCGCGGCGCTGATGTCGGCGAGCCGGCGCGTCACGCCGTTCACCTTGCGCTCGGGGCCGTGCTCCAGCGGCAGGTCGGAGTCCATCGCGGCGAGCAACGCGAGGGCGAGCTCCTTGAGCGAGGTCTCCTTCGAGGACGCGATGTTGTACACCGTGTCCGTGACCGGCGACTGAGCCGCGAGGATGTTCGCGCGGGCGATGTCGTGCACGTGCACGAAGTCCATCGTCTGCGCGCCGTCACCGAAGATCAGCGGGGACTTGCCGTCGACGATGCGCTCCATCCAGCGGATGAGCACCTCGGTGTACAGGCCGTGGACGTCCATCCGCGGGCCGTACACGTTGAAGTAGCGCAGTGCCACGTAGTCGAGGTCGTACATGGCCTTGAAGCTGCGCAGCATTCCCTCGTTGAACGCCTTCGCGGCGCCGTAGAAGGTGTCGTTGTTGTACGGGTGGTGCCGTTCGTTGGTCGGGAACGACTCCGCGAGGCCGTAGACCGAGGCCGACGACGACGCGATGACCTTCTTCACGCCGGCGGCCGCGGCGGCCTCCAGGATCGTGAACGTGCCGTCGACCAGACACTCCAGCGCGAGGCGCGGTTCCTCGGCGCACTGGGTGATGCGGATGGCGGCGAGGTGGAAGACGAGGTCCACGCCCTCGGTCAGCTCACGGACGAGCGCCTTGTCGTTGATGTCGCCCTCGACGATGCGGACGACACCGGACTTCAGGGCGGAAGCCAGGTTCTCGCGGCGGCCGCGCACGAAGTTGTCCAGCACGACGACCTCGGCCGCACCGGCCTCGACGAGCTGGTCCACCACCGAGGAGCCGATCGTGCCCGCACCACCGGTGACGAGGGCACGCTGCCCGGTGATCGGCTGTGCCGTCATGAAGAAACCCTGCTTTCCACTTGTTGAACGGGAACGAACACTCCGCCGGAGCGCAGCGACTCCGACGCCGCCTCCAGCACCGCGAGGACGCGCAGGCCCGCGCGGCCGTCGGTCAGGGGTGGGCGCTTCTCGGTGATGGACGCCGCGAACTCGGCCATCATCGTGCGCAGCGCCTCGCGTTCCACCAGCGCCGGCGCGACCATGTCGCCGGTGCGGTAGGAGATCTTCTGCTGTTCCACGGAACGGTCGACGCCGCGGTCGTAGATCGACAGCCGCTGCGCCGGGTTGTTGTCGTCCCACACGACCGTGCGCTGCGAACCGCCGATGACCATCGTGCGGATCTTGGTCGGCGACAGCCAGTTCACGTGCACGTGCGTGATCGCCCCGTTGGACAGCCGGACCGTCAGGTGGCCGACGCACGCGACGCCCGCACCGATCGGGTCCGAGCCGTGCGCCGCGACCTCCACCGGGCGAACGTCGTCGGGCAGGATCGCCTCGAAGATCGACAGGTCGTGCGGGGCGAGATCCCACAGCACGTCCACGTCCGGCTGCACCAGACCGAGGTTGATGCGCACCGAGTCGATGTACTGGATGTCACCGATCTCGCCGCCGCGAATGATCTTGCGCAGGTGCTGCACGGCGGAGGTGTAGGCGAACGTGTGGTCCAGCATCAAGGTCAGGCCGCGCTGTTCGGCGGTCTCGACGAGCTTGCGGCCGTCGGAGAAGTTCGCCGCGAGCGGCTTCTCGACCAGGACGTGCTTGCCGGCTTCCAGCGCTGCCATCGCGACGGGCAGGTGCGTGGCGGCCGGTGTGGCGATCGCGACCGCCTGGACCTCGGGGTCGGCGAGCACCTCGTCGAGCGACGCGGTGGCGCGCACCGTCGAGTACTCCCCCAGCACGCGCTGAGCCTTCTCCACGTCGAGGTCGCACAGGTGACGCAGGCGCAACGAGGGCGTGGCCTGCGCGTTGCGGACGAGGTTCGGGCCCCAGTACCCGGCGCCGATGACAGCAATGCCAATCACAGGAGACTTCTCCATCAGTAGGCCCCCTGACCGCCGAAGACGGCGCGGAAGGTCTTCCACAAGATCACGGCGTCGAGCGCGAGCGACCAGTTCTCGACGTAGCGCAGGTCGAGGCGGATCGACTCCTCCCACGACAGGTCGCTGCGTCCGCTCACCTGCCACAGACCGGTCAGGCCGGGCTTCACGAGCAGGCGGCGCCGCACGTCCGAGGAGTACTTCGCGGTCTCCTCCGGCAGCGGCGGGCGTGGACCGACGAGCGACATGCTGCCCGCGAGGACGTTGAACAGCTGCGGAAGTTCGTCGATCGAGTACCGGCGCAGGAACGTGCCGACCCTGGTGATGCGCGGGTCCTTCTTCATCTTGAACAGCAGACCGTGCCCCTCGTTGGCGGCGGCCAGCCTGGTGCGCAACGCGTCGGCGTTGGTGACCATGGTGCGGAACTTGATGATCGTGAACGGCACGCCGCTCTTGCCGACCCGCTTCTGGCGGTAGAACACGGGTCCACGGCTGTCGATCATCACGAAGGCGGCTACGGCGAACATCAGCGGCGCCAGCAGGATCAGCAGGAAGAACGCACCGACGCGGTCGACGACTTCCTTGACCAGGCGGCGGAACCCGCTCAGCGCGGGCTCGCTGACCCGCAGCAGCGGCATGCCGAGGACCGCGCTCATGTGCAACCGCGGGCCCGCGACCTCCATCAGGCCGGGCGAAACGACCATCTCGGCACCGGAACCCTCCAGGGCCCAGGCGAGCTGCTGGAGCCGGCGGGGCGTCCAGTAGGCGTCGGGAGTGACGGCGACGATGCGGTAGCCGCCGCGGCGCACGTGGTCGGCGAGCTCGCGCAGCTGGCCGACGACGGGCACGCCGTCGACCTCCGTGCCGGAGCGGCCGCGGCCGTCGATCGTGCAGATCGCGTCGACGCGCCAGCCCAGGTGGGCGACCCGCTTGGTGCGGTGGATGAGGTCCTCGACGGTGTCCAGGTTGCCGGCGGCGAGGACGGAGAGCAGGAAACGGCCTTCACTGCGGCCGCGGTGCAGCGGGCGGCGCAGCAGATAACGCATGGGGAACGCGACCAGGGCGATCGCGGGTACCACGACGAAGACCCACAGGCGTGCGCCGGGGATGTCGACGGCGAGCGCTCCGAGGCCGAGCGCCACGACTGCACCGAACAAACCCCGGCCCAGTCTTCGGAACTCCTCGGCCCCCTGACCGAGAACGGTCGGCGTCCAGACCCGGTTGATCGCGAGCGATCCGGCGACGACGACCACTGTGAGTATGTCCAGCAGGGCAAGAGAAAGCGGCCCGAAGGCGGCGTGGCGGATGCTCATGACGGCGCCGGTGGCGATGACGACCAGGGCAACGGTCAGCACATCGGCCGTGATCACGGCGTAGCGGTAGCGACTTTCCCACCGGGCGACAGGTGGGTGAGTCTGTCTGTGTTCGGACAGCGGATTGAGCGTGGAGCGCAGCCCGTCGACATCACGGGCAGCGCGGACCTGCTCACTCATCGTTCTGATCTCCCCGGCTCAGCGGCGATTCCGGACGTGCACGTACGCAGGTCACCCCGAGGACCCTGGAACCTGGATCTGTCGCGATCTTCTGCAACGCCTCTTTCAGGCTCGGCGCCCGAAGCTCGCAACCGGTGATTCGCGCGTCCCGGCATCCGCGTTACAGGCCACGGAAAAATCTTTCCCGGATGGCCCGAATATGGGAGTGACGCGCGTCTCACCGTCTTGAAACCCTGGCCGCGCAAGACGATTCCACGTGTCCACTTGGGACATAAAGATTACGTATGCCACGTGGAAATGGTTCAGAAGAGGTCTTCAGGCCCTAGCCTGATCGACTGCGATTGTGCATGCTCTTACCGCTGAACGGAGTAATGTCCTACCTCCGAACGGAAATGCGGACCTCATCACCCTCGACGACCACCACGTCGCCGTCGCGCAGCTGGGCACCGCGCCGCAGCTCCACAGAGCCGTTGACGTGGACTTCCCCGTCCTCGATGAGCTCCTTCGCGTGCCCGCCGTCCTCGGCGAGCTGCGCCAGCTTGAGGAACTGCCCTAGCCTGATCGGCTCTTCGGAGATCTCCACCGTCCGCATGAGCCCATCATCCCAGTAGGGCGCACCCCAGTGCTTGCTCGGGGGCACACACCAGCGCGTTCGGGTGAAGTCGTTGACAGGCTTGAACACATGAAAACTTCGAGGGGACACATCGCCTGGTTGGCGGTGTCCGGAGTGGTGTGCGTCGCGATAACGATCTTCGCCGCGAGCGCGTACGTCACTCTGGACATGGCCCAGGCGCGGCCCGCGTTGCGCGGACCTGTCCATTACGGCCTGCTCGTCACCCACATCTTCACCGGAACGGTCGCCGTCCTGGCGGGTGTCTCGCAGTTCTGGCCGGGTCTGCGCGCGCGGCATCCGCGCGTGCACCGGGTGCTGGGACGCGTGTACTTCGCCGGCGTGCTGCCGTCGTCGTTGCTCGGCGTCGTCGTGGCTCAGCTCTCGCTGTACGGCCTCGCCACGTCGGGACCGCTGACGGTCCTGTCGGTGCTCTGGTTCGTCAGCGCGGTCCAGGGCCTGCGAACGGCACGGCGGCGTCAGTTCGGCGAGCACCGCATCTGGATGATCCGCGGTTTCGCACTGACCACCGCCGCCGTGACCGGCCGGCTGTGGGGACTGCTGCTCGGCGCACTGCTCAACCCTGCCGACGACGCTGCCGGGCTGATGGTCTTCGCCACCGCGAACTGGCTGTCGTTCGTGGTGAACCTGCTGGTCGCCGAGTGGTGGATCCAGTCGCGGGGTTACACCCGCACCTTGCCCTCCTCGGCGCTCAGGCCGAGCATCTCGAGCAGGTCGGCGCAGTCGAGCGCGTCCGTGGCGTGACAGGCCACGGTCCGCGCCGCCTTGCTGTTCTGAATCGTGCTGTGCTCCTTCTCCAGAGCTTTGGCCTCGGCGAAGGTGCCGGTTTCGGGCTCGGCGATCGCGGGACGCGCCCAAGTCATGTCGTGCCTGCTTCCGCATCGGGGGATGCGGTCATCATGACAACGGGATCACCGAAACACCAGAACTTGTGCTTTCCGTAATCGATCACCCACGCTGCGTGCCAACGGTGGGAGCGCTTTCTTCGTTCGCATTTCAAACGATTTTCGCCGGTTTTATCGGCCGTACCTCAGCACCGACTCCACTTCGGTCACAAATGCAACCAGCCGTTCGTCGTCGACGTCATCCGGCGTGGGACCGTCCACCGCGAGCCGTTGCAGCGCAACGGAAGTGGTGGCGCTCTCCCGCGCCAGGCGGCGGAACCCGAACGTCGCCTCGTAGAGCGACACCGCGGTGGCCAGTGCGGCCAAAGTCGTTGCGGCGAAACCCCACACGGCCCTGCGCGGCCCGTCCGCCATCCCCACCGCGGCGGCGGCAGCGGCGGCGATGAAGAGGGCGGCCGCGATCGCGACCGTCCACGTCCGCGCGCTGGAGTACCGCTTGCGGGCACGCTCGAAGTGGTCGAGGCGGTCCTGGAAGCGGTGCCGCAGATAGGCTTCGACGAACTGGGCCTGGCGTTGCTTGTCGCTCATGTCCTGACCACCTCGTGCTTGCGGTCGCTGACCGCGGCCTCCAGATCCGCCACCTTGTCCTGGCGTTCTTCCTCGGTGCCCGGCGCGGGTGACGCCAGGTGCGCGAAGTACAGCGCCCGCAGGCGTTCCGCGCGAGAACGGGCGGTGAGGTACTTGTCGAGCGACTCGCGCTTGCGGGCCACGATCGTGATGGTCGCGGCGAACGCACCGCCCGCCACGACGAGCACACCGGGCCACGGCGTGTCCTTGAGCCACGTCTGCAACGCGGCGAACACCGTCGTCGTCAGCCCGCCCGCGATCGCGAGCACAGCGGTGAGGCGGTAGCGGTTCTGCTCGACCTCGGCCTGCGCGTCGAGCTCCTGGAACGCCGGTGCGACTACCTGGTTGGCGTCGTGGATGGCGTCCGCGAGCGTCGGGTACGCGACGACGAAACCGGGGTCGACCAACGGCCGCGCTTCCGGTGCCCGGTAACGGACCTTGGGCCAGATCCTCGGCGGCTTGACGGGCTTCTCCTTGCCCAGCAACCGTTCCAGCGCGGTGACGACCTTGCCGGCACCTTCGTCGACGTGCACGATGAAGATCTTGCCGCTGCGCACCAGGACCGCGAGGTCACCGGTGAGGTCACCGGTCGCGATGCGGTCGGCGAGGCCACCGGTGCCGGCGATCACCAGCAGCGGCCTGTCCCCGCTGAGGTGGTCGACGACCTCCTTCTCGTTCTCGCCTCCGACGACGAGAGCGATCACCGGCTTCTTGTGCCGGACGGCGTCGATCGTGCGGAACAGCACCGGGGTCGCGTCCGTCCACTCCGAACCGGGGACGATGACGGCGACGCTGTGGTTGGGTTCCAGCGCGATCTGACCGTTGGTGGAGGTTTCGGTGAGGTCGTGGACCTTGCTGCTCGGTGCGACACCGACGACGACGGGCCAGCGCTGCTCGCAGGCCTGCAAAGCCATGCCCAGCAAGTGGACAACGCCTCTGTCGGTACCTTCGGTGACGAACACGGCACTGTTGCGCGCCGCGGTCACGACGACGGATCTGAGCACCGGCAACAACTTCGCGGCGAGATCCGTCTCGATGTCTTCGGTGGAGCCGAAGACCGAGATCACCGTCCGCCCTCGGGGCAAGCCGAGGGCCTTGGGTTTGATGTCGGCGTCCGGCTGGGACAGCCGTTTGACTGTCGGGCCGCCTGCTGTGGGCATGCCGCGCACGATAACGCCGTGATCGATGCCAGACCAGAGCCCGTTAGATCTCATCCTCCTCGTCCACGGGCACTTCCTGCTGCTGCTCGTAGGCGTCGGCCTCGTTGGCCTCCAGCGGCGCCTGCGGCGTCTCAGCAGGCTCACGCGGGACGACCTCCCGCTGCTGCTCCTGCACGTCCGCTTCGGGTGCTTCGGGGTTCATGCCGAGCGGTTTCCCCGGGCGGCGGTCTTCCACACGTGCCTGATCAGCTCGTCGAGGTCGCTCAGGTCGTCGACGACCGCCGTCGCTCCAGCTTCGTGGAGGTCCTGCCTGCTGCTGCGTCCTGTCGCGACGGCCACCAGCCGCACGCCCGCGGTCGTGGCCGCGTAGACGTCGTGCGGGGTGTCACCGATGAGCACGACCTCGTCCGGTGTGAACGGGCGGATGTGCCCGGCGCGTTCGCGGGCGAACCTCACCAGCTCCGCGCGGTCGGCGTGGTCGTCGCCGAACGCGCTCACGTCCCAGTCGACGAGATCCGCGAGCCCGAACGCCTCCAGCTTGATCTTCGCGACGCTTCGGAGGTTCGCGGTCAGCACGCCCTGGTGCACGCGCGGGTCGTTCGCGAAGTGACGCAGTGCCTCCAGCGCGCCGGGCAGCACCTCGCTGTGACCGGGGAGGTCGTGGCGCCGGGTCTCGAAGGAGTTCGCGAGCGCGGTGGCGAGCAGCTGGGACGCCTCGTCGGTGTGCTCGATGTCGTGCTGCTTCAAGATCTCGGCGATGACGTCCAGCTCGGTGCGTCCACCGAGGTCGACGGGGACGCTGAGCTCCCTGCCGAACGCCTGGAGAAACGCCTCGCGGTACATCAGCTTGCCGAAGCCTCGTGCCGAGATCAGCGTGTTGTCGATGTCCCACAGCACCAGCAGTTCGGGCCCGGTCACCGGACCACCACCCCTCCACCCGTAAAATGCCTGCTCATGACCTCGATCGACCCCGCAGAGCTGGAAGTCTGCCTGCGCGTGCTTGCCCAGGTCGAGGACCTGCCCGCGGAGCACGAGGACGCGGTGCGCGTCCGCCGGGCCACCGCGAAGATCTTCAAGGCCGCGAAGAAGTTCCGGAAGTCCGAGCGCAAGGCCGCCATCACGGCCAACGACCGGGCCGTGACGGCGCTCACCGCCACCGGCTCGCCGGACCGCATCGACGACGAGACCCAGGGCCTGCCCCTGGTGTCGAACGCCGTCGGAGCTTCCGCCGGCACGTTGATGCGCGCCAGGTCCTGCTACACGTGCCGCAAGCGGTTCGTCGAGGTGGACGCCTTCTACCACAACCTGTGCCCGTCGTGTGCCGCGTTCAACCACAGCAAACGCGACGCCCGCACGGACCTGACCGGCCGCAACGCGCTGCTGACCGGTGGGCGCGCGAAGATCGGCATGTACATCGCGCTGCGGCTGCTGCGTGACGGCGCGCACACCACGATCACGACCAGGTTCCCGAAGGACGCCGCGCGCCGGTTCGCCTCGATGCCCGACTCCGCCGAGTGGATCGACCGGCTGAAGATCGTGGGCATCGACCTGCGCGACCCGGCCCAGGTGCTGGCGCTGGCGGACGAGGTGGCCGGGCACGGCCCGTTGGACGTGCTCATCAACAACGCCGCGCAGACGGTCCGCCGCTCTGCCGGTGCCTACGCGCCCCTGGCGTCCGCCGAGCACGAGGCGCTGACCGGCGACGCGCGCAGGCCGGAGCTGATCTCGTTCGGCGGCCACGGCCAGCTCGCACTGCCCGGCACGGCCGTTCCCGAGGCGCACTCGGTGACGACCCTGGCGTTGATGGCGGGCTCCAAGGACATCGACGCGGGCGGCCTGGTGCCGGACACCGCGGCGGTGAACTCGTGGATCCAGAACGTCGACGAGGTGGACCCGGTGGAGCTGCTCGAGGTGCAGCTGTGCAACTCGACCGCGCCGTTCCTGCTGATCTCGCGCCTGCGTTCGGCGATGGCGAAGTCGTCGTTCCGGCGCAAGTACGTGGTGAACGTGTCCGCGATGGAGGGTCAGTTCTCCCGCGCCTACAAGGGTTCCGGGCACCCGCACACGAACATGGCCAAGGCCGCGCTGAACATGTTGACGCGCACGAGCGCCGAGGAGATGCTGCAGACCGACGGCATCCTGATGACGGCCGTCGACACGGGCTGGATCACCGACGAGCGCCCGCACCCGTTGAAGATGCGGCTCGCCGACGAGGGCTTCCACGCCCCGTTGGACCTGGTGGACGGCGCGGCGCGGGTGTACGACCCGATCGTGCGCGGTGAGGCGGGCGAGGACCTGTACGGCTGCTTCCTGAAGGACTACGCGCCGGCTGCCTGGTAGGGCTGGTAGGCCTGGTAGGCCGATTGCTGGTCACGCACGTGTCCGAGGTACCCGTCGGACGCACCCGAACGAGCCCTTTCGTCACCGGTCAGGTCTATTCGACCACGTGTTCGAGTACTCATTTGTCATGAGGACTGTGTGGCGGGGAGCACTCCGGTTCGGGATGACGACGATGACGGTGCGGCTGGTGTCGGCGGCCACCGAGCACCGCAGCAGGGTGCACCTGGTGCACCGCGAGGACAGCGGGCGCGTGCGCCATCAGCAGGTGTGCGGCGAGTGCTCGTTGAGGCTGACGCCGGAGGACATCGGTCGGGGCTACGAGCTCGACGACGGCCGCATCGTGCAGATCGACCCCGGCGACCTGCCGACGCCCGAGGACGGCGTGATCGACGTCCAGCAGTTCGCACCGCAGGTCGACCTCGACCCGGTGGCGCTGCACCGCCCGTACTACGTCGAGCCGGACGACCTGTCGGTGCGGTCGTACGTGCTGCTGCGGGAGACGCTGGAGCGCACCAAGACGGCGGCGATCGTGAAGTTCGGGTTGCGGGGCAAGGACACCCTGGCCGCGCTGAGGCCGCAGCACGGGGTGATCGTCCTGCACACGCTGCTGTGGCCGGACGAGGTGCGGGAGCCGCACTTCGCGTTCCTGCACCGCGACACGGAGGTGCGGACCGGGGAGCTGGCGGCCGCGGCGGCGCTGGTGCGGGCGCAGACCCGGCCGTTCAAGCCGCACGACTACCCGAACACGCACCAGGAGGCGTTGCTGCACCTCGTGGAGGCGAACGTCTAGCTCCTGAGGGTGCGGGCGGACGACGCGCGTACCGGGGATGAACGCGGGTCGTCCGCCCGTGCTCCCAGGGGCACTACTATCGGCGACCATGCTCGCCGGCCCGTCCGACCTCGTCGACCTGCTCGAATGCGAGCACCGCAGCTACCTCGGCCGAGCCGACCGCCAGGGCGACCCGGACGCGCTGCACGTCGAGGCCGAGCGCACGGCCGCCGAGATGCGGGCCGGCAAGGACCTCGTCGAGAACGCCGTGTTCTTCGACGGCGTCTTCCACTGCACGGCGCAAACGCTCGTGCGCACCCCGGACGGCTACGAACCGTGCGAGGAGGCCCAGGAGGCCACTCCTCTGGCCGTTCTCGGCTTGACCGCGGCCGCGCAGGCGTTGGGGGCCGCTCGCGCGCACCTGGTCGTCGACGGCCGGCGCACGACGTTCCGGGTCGCCGACTTCACGCCGCTGCTGAGTCGGCTGAAAACCCGGCTCGCGAAGCCCTCACCTGCGCCCAAGCGGTCGTGGGGCGACGTCAGGGCCGCGTGCAACGGCTGCCGTTTCGCCCGTCACTGTGCCGCCGGACGTGAGGAGGCGCGTGACCTCTCGCTCGTGGCGGGACTGCGGGCCGACCAGCGGCGGAAGCTGGTTTCAGCCGGCATTGACACGATCGACGCGCTTGCGGCCACCGAGGAACGGCCCGCCACGCTGTCCCCCGCGAGCTTCACCGCGCTGACCGCGCAGGCCCGGCTCCAGGTGCAGCAGGAACGGACCGGCGTGACCACCTACGAGGTCGTCGCCCCGGAAGCGCTGCAGAACCTGCCCGACCCCGCCGACGACGACGTCTTCCTCGAAGTCGACGGCGACACGTTCCGCACGCCCGGCTGGGAGGGCACGTTCGCGGAGTTCGTCGGCCGCACACCGTCCGGCACGGTCTACCACTTCACGCCGCACGACCTCGCCGGCCGGGCCGCGCGGTCCGCGACACTCGAGTCCGAAGTGGACGAACTCGTGCGGAGGTGCGTCGACCTCGGTGCGTTGACGCGGCGGGTGCTGCGGGTGTCCACCCGGGAGTACACGCTGCAGGCGCTGAAACCGTTGCTGGACGACGAGAATCCGACCCGAGGTGTCCGCGATCTGCTGGAGCGGGTCAAGCGCGAGCACGAGATCGAGACCGCGCCGCCGCAGGAGCAGGACGAGGCGGCGCGCGAGAAGGCCGCCGAGCGGGCACGGCGGATGGCCGCGCTGACCGAGCCGTTGATCGCCGAGGGGCACGCGTTGTTCGCGGCGACGGTCGGCTACCACCGGCGTGAGGCGAGTCCGGCGTGGGGTGACTTCTTCCGGCAGGCCAGCGCGCCCATCTCCGACCTGGAGACCGACTCCAACTGCGCGGTGCCGATCACGCTGCGCGCCGAGGACTGGGTGCCGCCGAGCGGGCGGGTGCGCACGCACAAACGTCAGGTCCACGCGCGGATCGACCCGGAGCGGCCGCACCCGTTCGGCGCGGGCGAGCAGGTCCGGCTGCTCTACCCCGGCAACGTCACGCGCAACGCCGTCGTGGCCGACGACAACCCGTACGAGCTCGTGCTGACCGAGAGCAACGCGCAGGAGCACTCCGAACTGCCCGTCGCCGTGCTGCCGGGCAGTCCGGTGCCCGCCGCGCCCAAGGACGAGGCCGTCGCGGAACTGGCCGAGCAGGCGATCCACCTGCTGCCGCTGCTCCCCCGCAACCCCGGCATCGACCTGCTGCTGCGCACCCCGCCGGGGCCGTTGCCGCAACATCCGGACGTCGTGCAGGCCGTGATCAAGGCCGTCGACCAGCTCGACGGCGGCACGCTGGCCGTGCAGGGACCACCCGGCGCCGGCAAGACGTACCTCGCGACCAAGCTCGTGAAGCACCTGATCGACCAGGGCAAAACCGTCGCGGTGACGTCCACGTCGCACAAGGCCGTCGAGAACGTGCTGTCCAGTGCGGACCCGAGCATCCCGATGGCCAAGCGCCCCAAGGGAAAGCCCGAGGAGGGCCTGCCCTGGGACCAGCCAAGGGACAACGGCGCGCTGGCCCGGTGGCGCGAGGAACACCCGCAGGGGCACCTGGTCGGCGGCACCGCGTGGACGTTCTCCAACGCCGTGATCAAGGCGCAGCCGTTCGACGTGATGATCATCGACGAGGCCGGCCAGTTCGCGCTGGCCGACGCCGTCGCGGTCGCCACGGCGGCGAAGAACCTCGTGCTGCTGGGAGATCCGCAGCAGCTGCCGCAGGTCGTGCAGGGCGTGCACCCGCCGGGAAGCGACGCCTCCGCGCTCGGCCACCTGCTCGGCGACGCGGACGTCATCCCCGAGCACCTCGGCTACTTCCTCGCCGAGACGCGCCGGATGCACCCGGCCGTGTGCCGGCCGGTGTCCGATCTCTCCTACGCCGGGCTGCTCCATTCGCACGAAACCGCCGCCCACCGGTGGATCGACGGCATCGACCCCGGGATCTACCTGCGCGAGGTCGATCACCGCCACAACATCACGTCGTCGGCCGAGGAGGCGGACGCGGTGGTGGACACGGTCCGCGCGCTCGTCGGTCGTACGTGGACGGACAACGGCAAAACGCGCGAACTGGTCGATGGGGACATCCTCGTCGTGGCGCCGTACAACCTGCAGGTCAGGGTGATCAGGCGCAGGCTCGCCGATGCGGGCTTCGACGAAACGCGGGTGGGCACAGTGGACCGCTTCCAGGGCCAGGAGGCACCTGCGGTCATCATGTCCATGACGTCGTCGTCCACCGTGGACCTACCCCGTGGCCTGGACTTTCTTTTGTCACGTAACAGATTGAACGTGGCACTGTCCCGTGCCCAGGCACTCGCGGTGATGATCTGCTCGCCCAGGCTGCTCGACGCCGACGTTCGCGGCGTGGACCAGATGCGGCTGGTGGCCGGGATGCTCGGCCTCCTCGAAAAGGTGAAGAAATTCCCCATTTGACGATGCAAGTGTTGCCGGACAGTGACCTTTCCACCCCTCTGTGTTGCTAGCGTGGCGCGGTTCACCCAGTCGGGTGATCAAGAAACTGAATGTGCTCGATCCGCCGCGCACCAACCAGAGCAGGAGAAACACCGTTGGCAAGTAGAGTTCTCGGCGCGTTCGTGGTGGCTGGCACCGCGGTTCTGGCCTCGTTGGCGCTCACCACCCCGGCGTTCGCGCACACCCCGGCGGTGAACGTCGAGTGTGATGAGGCGGGTCAGAAGTCCGTGCTGAGTGTGGAACTCAAGGACTACAACACCTACAGGGGCAAGAACACCCTGACCGTCGAGGTCGACGGGAAGCAGGTCGACCAGATCAAGTTCGACAACGGCCTGCCGACCAAGAAGTGGCCGACCACCAGCACTGATGACCACACCTACAAGGTGACGGTCCTGGCCTCGGACGACCCCGACCTCGAGAACAAGAACCCGTACTGGAGCCGGGTCTTCACCCTCGACAACAAGAAGTGCGTGAAGACGCCGCCGGCCACGACGACGAAGCCGGTCAAGCAGGTCACCACGACCACGGAGGCGCCCTCGTCTTCCGCGCCGTCGTCGACGCCGACCGCGCCGGCACCCGGTGGCAGCACGCCGGAACCGCCGCTCGCGGCGACCGGTGCGTCCCCGATGTGGCTGCTGCTCTCGGGTCTGGGTCTCGTCGGTGCCGGTGCCGGCACGCTGCTGTTCCTGCGCCGCCGCCGCAGCGCGTGATGTGAGAGTACGCGGGGAGCTTTCGTACTCTCCTGGAGGACGAAGGCGCCCCGCGTGCGGTCAGATCAGAGGTCCAGAGCGGTTTCCTGTTCGTGGCCCTCGCGGATGAACCACTCGGTGCCGAACGCGAAGGCGAACGTCTCGTCGTCCATCGCCAGGAAGAACGACTGCTCCGGGATCTGTGAGGCGTGCGCGCGCATCGCGGCCCGCTTCACGTCCAGGTACTTCGTCACGTCGACCCGTGCGGTGATCTCCGCTTCCGGCGTGCCCGACTCCTCCGGCGCCTCGAGGTTCTCGACACCGACGCGCCGGAACGCTTCCCGCATGTTCTCGCGGCTCATCGTCGCCTGGTAGACGACCGGTGTGCCCGCGATCTCCGCGGCCCGCTTGCCCACCCGGTGGACCTGGATGTGGTCCGGGTGGCCGTAGCCGCCGAAGCTGTCGTAGATCGTGAGGACCTGCGCGTCCTCGTCGGCGAGGATCGCCGCCAGTTTCCGGGCCGCTTCCTCGACGTCCGCGGTCCAGAACGATCCGGGCCGGTCGTTGAGCTCGTCCCCCATCATCCCGGAGTCGTTGTACCCCAGGAACTCCACGCGTGCGACGCCCAGCAGGTCGGCCGACGCGTGCGTTTCCACCACCCGCCGCTGCCAGAGTTCCTCGTTCTCCTCCAGGAAGTCCGGGATCTCGCCTGCCTCGCCACGGGTCGCCACGACGAGCACGACCCGGTGCCCCTCCTCGAACGCCTTCCGCATCACGCCACCCGTCACGATGCACTCGTCGTCGGGATGCGCGTGGAACGTCACCAGTGTGGCCATGCCGACGACGTTACCCGCCAAGGGACTTCGGCAATCCCCAACGCATGTGAAAGGGCGGCGCCTCCCCCAGAACACCAGGTCTGGAAGGCGCCGCCCCTCGGCGAACAGGTGGAGCTATCGCAGGGTCAGGTTCCAGGCGTTGATGTACCCGGTGTCACCGGAGTACACGTCCTGGACCCGCAGCTTCCACGTGCCCGCCGCGACCTCGGACGAGGCGTTGACCGTGTAGGTCGCCACCACGTTGTCGGCACTGTCCGAAGAGGACGAGTTCTTCAGCCGGTAAGCGGTGCCGTCCGGCGCGATCAGGTCGATCACCAGGTCACCGCGGTAGGTGTGGACGATGTCCACGCCGACCTTGGTGGTGGAGGACGCGTTGCCCGTCACCGTCGAGGCGATCGAGGACGTGCCCGTGCCCATGTCGGGGATCGCGACGTCGGTCGTGTTCTCCAGGCCACCGCTGGGCGGCGGCGTGGTGTCCACGGCGTTGACGGCCTTGGTCGCGTCCGCGAGACCGGCGCCGCAGCCGCCCGAGCAGGTGCCGGGAAGCGGGCGGGCGGTGGTCTTGATCAGGTCCTTGACCTGGGCCGGGGTGAGCGACGGCTTCTTGGCCACCAGCAGTGCCGCGAGGCCCGCGATGTGCGGGGCGGCCATCGACGTGCCCTGGTAGGGCTTGTAGGTCTCGGAACCGGGGGTGGTGGCGCCGGTGTTCAGCGTCGACCAGATTCCGTTCTCCGGCGTGGTGATGGTGCCGGGGGTGTCGGTGCCGCGACGGGTCTCGCCGCCGGGCGCCGCGATGTCGATGCGGGTGCCGTAGTTCGAGTAGAACGCCTTGTTGCCCTCACGGCCGGTGGCCGCGACGGTGATGACACCGGAGCAGTTGGCCGGGGTGAAGTTCGCGACGTTCATGTTCGAGTTGCCGGCCGCGACGACGACCGTGGTGCCGCGGTTGATGGCACCGTTGATCGCGTTCTGGTAGGTCGTCGAGCAGGACGACTGACCGCCCAGCGACATGTTGATGACCTTGGCGGGCGTGGCGTTCGCGGGAACACCGCTCACCGTGCCGCCGGACGCCCAGGTGATCGCGTCGGCGATGTCCGAGGTCGCGCCACCGCACTGCGCCAGCACGCGCAGCGGCTGGATCTTGGCGTCGTAGGCGATGCCCGCGATGCCCTTGCTGTTGTTGGTGGACGCGGCGATCGTGCCGGCCACGTGGGTGCCGTGCCAGGACGAACCCTGGTCCTGGGCGGGCACCGGGTTGCCGTTGGCGTCGGTGCCGCAGTCACCGGCCTTCATCCAGTCGCCTTCGTCGGCCGGGTTGTTGTCGCGGCCGCCGCCGTCACGGGCACGCGAGGCGTCCGAGACGAAGTCGTAGCCGGCGACGATCTTGGCCGAGAGGTCGCTGTGCGCGACGTAGCCGGTGTCGATCACGGCGACGGTCACGCCGGAGCCGGTGGTGCTGGACCACGCGCCGGGCACGTTCATGCCGGCGGTGGCTTCGAACAGGTCCCACTGCCGGGAGTACTCGGTGTCGTTCGGGTCGGCGAACGGCTGCATCAGCAGGTCCGGCTCGACGTAGGCGACATCGGGGTCGTTCTTGAACGCCTGGATCGTGTTGTCCGCGTTCGCGGTCTTCGAGCCGAGGTCGACGACGACGGCACCACTCGACATGCGGCGGTGCACGGACTTGCCCTTGCTCTTCACGTCGTCCGAGGCAGCGGAGTCGGACGAGGCTTCAGCGGTGCCGGGCTTGTAGCCGACGATCAGCCGCTCGAAGGGGCGGTTCACCTGAGTTGAGTCCGGCTGGGACTGGACTGGGAGGGTGCCAGCCCAAGAAAAACCAACGTTGACTGGTGAGACAACGCTGAGCACAGCGGCGGAGACTGCCGCGGCGCACAGGCTCGTGCGTCGCAATCCGTTCACGAGACGGGTCCTTCCACACAGGGCCTTCGCGTGCCGTTGAGGGCGTCAGGGATCTGAACCGGCTGCGGAGGTGACGAGGACCGTAAGTCGCGGCAAACCCGCGAAAACAGGTCTAGCGGAGTCCGAATAACGACACTGGCGTGTTCACGACACGGCCACTGCTCTGAATGGCGCACAATATGGCCGTGTTCGGACACTTGGGCGTCTCATCGGAGCTGACCGCCGTCTACGAGCTCCTGGTGACGGGCGGCAGCCGCACGACCGAGGAGATCGGCGTCGCGCGCGAGCTGCTGGAACAGATGGCAGAGCTGGGCATGGTCCGCCACCTGCCGGGAGACGTCTGGCAGGCGGTCGCGCCGGACCTCGCCGTGGAGGCGCTCATCGCCACCCGCGAGGAGCAGAACCGCAGGGCGCGCGCGGACGTCGGCCCGCTGATGGAGCTGTACCTGCGCAACCGCGACGAGGAGCTGGCGGACAACGCGTTCGTCGACGTGGTGTCCGGTGCGGGCGCGGTGCGCGAGCTGTGGCACACCCTGCTGCGCGGCGCCCGCGAGGAGGTCTGCGTGCTGGACCAGCCGCCGTACGTGACGCCGCTGGGCGAACACGTGGCGCTGGAGGACGAAACGCGCGAACGGGACGTGCAGTGGCGCGTGGTCTACGACCGGTCCGCTGTGGACATCCCCGGCCGCGTCACCGAGATCATCGAACTGGTCGCGGCCGGCGAACGGGCCCGCGTCACCCCGACGCTGCCGTTCAAGCTCGCCGTGATCGACACGCACGCGGCCGTCCTGCCCGTGGCGAACGGCGACGTGGTCGACAAGGTGCTGCTGATCCGGCCGTCGGCGTTGCTGGACGTGCTGCGGTCGACGTTCGAGCTGTACTGGGACAAGGGAATCCCGTTCAGTCCGGGTGGGATCTACGCGGCGGCTGCTGACGTGGACCCGAACCTGCTCGGGCTGCTCGCGGCGGGACTCACCGACGAGTCCATCGCGCGGCAGCTGGGGCTGGCGCCGCGGACGGTGCAGCGGCGGGTGCGGCAGCTGATGGACCGGTGCGGGGCGCAGACGCGGTTTCAGGCCGGGGTGCAGGCGATGCGGCGAGGGTGGTTGTAAGACTTCGAAAGACTCGTGCAACCTCGCGCGACCCCAGCGGCATTTATCTCTGTGCAAGCACAAACCACAGCATGGGGGATACATGCGCAAGGTGTTGGCCGCTGCCCTGACGGGCGCGGCACTCGTCGGTCTCGCGAGCACGGCGTCCGCCGCTGACCAGACCGACTTCCCGTGGCCACCGAAGGACATCACGCCGGTCCACAAGACCAAGGCGGAACTGCAGAAGCAGGCCGAGGAGTTCTCCGCGCACCAGCGGCAGACCTTCCCGGTGATCATCTCCGGGGCCCAGTACGTCACGCCGGGCCTCTGGGGTGGCGAGCGCGGCGGACAGTTCGAAGAAGGCATGCAGTACATGGCGAACCAGGTCTTCTTCCGCCAGCACGGCGAGAGGGCCAGCGTGATCATGCAGGTCAACGCGCCCGGCTTCTTCGACCGCTCACCGCAGGAGTTCTGCGAGCACACGACGTGCACCGCAACGGTCAGCGACAACCAGGGGGGCGTGATCGTCATCTCCGAGGACAGCGCTTACCACGAACGGGACGCGCACAACTTCCGCCCGAACGGCGAGGTGGTGTGGATCCAGGGCAGCACTCAGGACGATCCCGCTGTGCTGGGAGCGGTGGCCTCCGACCGCGCCTACACGTTCACGCGCTAGCGAGAACTCGCGTGCAACCTCTGGTGATCTTGAAGCGTCTCCCTCTGTGCAAGCAAGAACTCGCCATTGGGGGATCAATGCGCAAGGTAATGGCGGCTGCCCTGACGGGCCTCGCACTCGTCGCTCTCGCGGGCACCGCGTCGGCACAGTCCACAACGGCCGACTACCCGTGGCCGCCGAAGGACGTCACGCCGGTCCACAAGACCAAGGCGGAGCTGCAGAAGCAGGCCGACGGCTTCTCCGCGCGTCAGGAGCAGACCTACCCGCGTGCCTTCCGGGGCGCGCAGAACGTCGAGCCGGGCCCGTGGGGCGGTGAGGCGGCGGGTGTGTTCGACGACATGCAGTACATGGACAACACCGTGACGTTCGACTACAAGGGCCAGAACGTCATGACGTACACGCAGGTCAACGCGCCGGGCTTCCTCACGTGGTCGCCCAGGGAGTACTGCGAGAAGTACGCCAAGTGCACCGGCAGCGTCCCGGACCACAAGGGCGGTCTGACCGTCTTCAGCAAGGACGAGCAGTTCGGCATCACCTCGGCCCGGAACTGGCGGCCGAACGGTGAGGTCGTCTGGGTCCAGAGCTGGACGCCGGGCACCGAGGCGCAGCTGGCGGTTCTGGCCGCCGACCGCGCCTTCACGTTCACCAGGTAGGGCAACAGGAGCGGGCGCTTCCGGTCGTGGAGTCACCGGAAGCGCCCGTTCTGTCAGCTGGCGACCTTGCGCGCGGCCACCAGTTGTCCGTCCGCGAAGCCCTCGACGCGCACCTCGCGTCCGGTCGCGGTCAACGTGGCGGTGTGCGCGCCGTCGGTCACGTCCAGGGAGGTGGCCGGGCGGCCGTCCACGTAGATGTCCACCCGGTCGAGGTTCACGGTGTCCAGCGAGACGGTCGTTCCCGCGACCGCCACTCCGAGCCGGCGCACCGGCAGCGCGGCGAGCAGCGAGCCCGCCCGTGCGAGCAGATCCACGTTGCCCTGCAACAGATCCGCACGCGTCACCTGGTGCTGGTGCGTCGGGCGCACGCCGAGGTCTTCCACCGGAGTCCCGGCGAGCTTGCCGACGCGCAACGTGCGGCGGATCGACACGCGCATGTTCGCCTTGTTGGGCAACGGCTTGTACGGCGAGTCGGGGTCGAGCGGCGCCGGGATCTTCAGCAGCGTCGTCAGCAATCCGTGCGTCCACACGTTCGCGCCGCCGGCACCGGTGTTGTCGTCCACGCCGAGGATCGGGCCGAGCTCGTGGTCGGCCCAGCCCGCGGCGAAGATGTCGGTGGCGGAGTAGCACCGCGCGTCGGTGATCAGCAGGACCGGGCCGTGGTAGGTCTGGCCCACGGCGTTCGCGCCGTCGACGGGCGTGATCGTGTGCGCGCAGGAGAACGCCTGGCCGGTCTCGGTCGAGGAGTCGAGCGACGGGAACCACGGGCCGAGGTCGATCTGCCCGGTCGGGTCGTCCGCGTGACGCCGGCAGATCCGCAGGTTCAGCGGCGTGCTGAGGAACTGCACGGGTTCCGGGTCGATGCGGCGCGGCGTCATCGTCTGCAGCAGGAACTCCGACGCGAAGATGTGACCGCCGCCGTTGTCGCGGACGTCGACGACGAGTCCGTTCTGCGGCAACAAAGCCGCGAGCCGCACGAACTCGGCGAGGAACGCCTCCGGGTCGTCCACGCTGAACGTGAAGATCCGCAGGTGCCCGAACTCACCGGACGGCGTGGTGACCGGACGCGCCCGGAACACGCCGGGCATGGTCGTCGGCACGTCCTGCGCCGCCATCGCGACAGCGCCACCCGCCGCTTCCGCCTGCACGACCTTGGGCGCGTGCAACAACTTCTTGGCGCGGGACTTCTCGTCCGAGTCCAGGTCGACGCCCTGCGCCGCCGCGGCCGGGCTGAGTGAGTCGACGTCGGTCATCGGCGGCAGGTTGTCGGTGACCTGCCAGTCGACCCGGATCTCCTCCTGAGCGCCGTTTTCGGTGCGGTAGCTGACGACCACCCAGTCCTCGTCGGGCGGGAGCTGGATCACCAAGGGGCGCAACGTGAGCGACTCGAGGCCGCGGGCGAGGTTCGCGGCGGTGTTGCTGCCCGCGAAGATCGCGCCGTTGAGCGCCACGGCACGCGCGATCGGGGTGCCGTTCCAGTGCGTCACCTCGGCGCCGACGGCCAGTCCGTCGAAGTTCGCGACCGTGCGGGCCACGAGGTAGTGCTCGGTGCCGTCCGCGGCGAAGCAGCGCTCCAGCTGGAACGGCAGGAAGGCGATCTTGCCCGCGAACGGCGCGGGCAGCAGGTAGTTCGTGTGCAGGTCGCGCACCGAGTGGAACGTGCTCGACAGCTCGCGGTGGAACTGCCACTCCGGCTCGGCGGTGGCGTCGGTCTGCCGTTCGAGTCTGGCTCTGAGCACCCTGAGTCTCTGCACGGGGTTCACCGCGTGCATCGCGACCTTCAGAGGCAGGTGCGCGTAGTTCTGCTCGAGCAACACCAATGCCTGATCGACGATCAGCTTGCGCTGCGCCAGGGTGAGCGTGCCCGCCGTGGCGAGGAACTCGGCGAGTCCGACGGAGTTCACGACGTTCGGGTGAGCGGTTGCGGTCATGGTGGGGCCTCCTTGCCAAGTAGAGGCTTTCCAGGGCCGCTGGATACACCTTTTTCACCCGTTCGGCCGCTAACCGGAGCAGTTTCGAGGACGACAACTGGAGTAAAGGGAGGGCGGCGATGAGTCCACGGACCCTGGAACTGCGCATCCACGGTGTCAACAACACGCCGCCGTACGCGATGCTGGCCCTCCCCGACCACGCGGTCGAACAGTTCCGCGGCGATCGTTTCGGCAGTTTCTGGGGCCCGAAGCCGGACAAGCTCGCCGAACTGCCTGCCGACCACGCCGGGCAGGTGGCGCAGGACGTGCGGCGCGAGGCGTACTCGTGGGGCGGCATGGCGCGCAGCAGCCCCGGCGTGCCGGGCAGCGGGGTGCCGTCGGTGCTCGCGAACGCGCTGGGGCGCGTCGGATGGGCGTTGCTGCTCCCGTTCGGCCTGGCGAACGTCGCCTACTGGTCGCGCAGGCTGCCCGACGACTCGATTCCGACCACCAAGCGCATGGTGTGGTGGAACGCGGGGCGCGGCGCCGCCTCGACCCGGCTGTTCGGGCTGGGGCTCACGGTGTTGTTGGTGCTCGCGGTGTGCGAGGTGGCGATCGACGTCTACGCGGTCCAGTGCTCGTTGCCCGGCGTCACGTGCAAGCGGCTGCCGGAGTTCATGGACCTGCTCGGCGATCCGCCGCGGCACGTCCGGGTGCTCGCCGCGTCCGCCGTGCCGGTGCTGCTGTTGCTCGGACTGCTGGCGCTGACCTCGTTGTCGCGCAGCAGGTACGAGATGACGACGATGCGCCGCGCCCCCGTGCGACGGCCGGGGGTGATGCTCAGCCGGTCGTCGATGTGGGAGGGCAGTCCGCGGATCCGCCGGCTCACCCGCCTGCACATCGCGGCGGGGTGCTGCGTGGTGGTGCTGGCGACGAGCACCCAGTTGTGGCAGCACGGGTTCTTCCTCGTGCTCACCGCGTTGGCGGGCGGAGTTCTGGCGCTCGTGACGGCACGCGTGGTGGTGACCGCGACCGACTGCCCGGACGTGCCGTCGACCGAGAAGGGCGGCCTGTGGTCGTGGCTGCTGATGATCTCGGCGGTGGTCGTGCTGGGAGCGCACGGGTTCGCGCTGTACGCGATCGCGCCGGCCTTCGACGGGCCGCTGTGGCTGACGTCGTGGGGACCGCCGGTCGTCACCGTGGCGCTGGTCGGGTCGGTGCTGGCGGCGTGGTCGTGGCGGCGCAACGACGCCAAGGGACCGCTGGTCCTGCTGGTGCTCTTCGTGGCGTTCATGGTTGCCACGTACTGGGTTCCGCTCGCCTGGGTCGGTGCCGCGGTGGTCGGCGGGGCGCTCGCGTGGCGGGCCAGGCCGCGTGCCGGTGACGAGTGGCAGGCCTGGCGCGGCGCGGGGCCCGGTGTGCTGCTCGGGTTGTCGCTGGCGTCGTCGGTGATGCTGTCGACGGTGCTGGTGCTGACGTTCCGCGGCTGGGTCGGCACGGGCCTGCGGGTGCCGTCGTTCTACTCGTGGTTCAGCGCGGCCTTCGCGTGCGCGCTGGTTCCGTTGGTGCTGCTGGTGATCGCGCAGGCTTTCGTGCTGTTGTCCCGGGTTGTGCGGCCTTCGGTGCTCGACGACGAGGCCGAGGTGCTCGTGGTGCGGGTGCGGCACGTCGTCGCCGTGACGCACCGCGCGGAGAACGTCGCCGGTGTGCTGTCGACGCTCGGTGTGCTGGCGCTGGTGCTGACGTGCTACCTGACGTTCGCGTCGCCGGCGTGGTCTGCCTGGTGGGGTGTGACGTGGGTGGTGGACAAGGGCGACTGGGTGACCGGGCTCGCCGGGGTCGCGCTGATCGGGTCGTTCGTGGGCGCGGGGATGCTGACCAACCGCAGGCCGCTCGGGCTGCTGTGGGACCTGATGTGCTTCCTGCCGCGCACGGCCCACCCGTTCGCGCCGCCGTGCTACGCCGAGCGCGCGGTGCCGGAGATCGCCGACCGTGCCCGCGAGTTCCTGGACTCCGGGCGTGATCACCGTGTCGTGCTGTCCGCGCACAGCCTCGGCGCGGTGCTGGCGGTGGCGGCGCTGTTCGCGTTGCCGGAAGGGTATTTGCAGCGCGTTCAGCTGCTGACGTACGGCGTGCAGCTGCGGCCGTACTTCGGGCGGATCTTCCCGGAGCTGCTCGGTCCGGCCGTGCTGGGCACTCCGGAGGTGCGGGCGGGCGCGATGTTCTCGTGCGACCCGTGGCGCCGGGAGCCCGGTGCGACACCGGACCGAGGGCTGTCGGTGCTGCTCGGCGCGAACTGGATCAACCTGTGGCGCCGCACCGACTACCTCGGTTTTCCGGTGCACGGCTGGGAACCGAACTCCGTCGACCGCCGTGCGTCCGAGACCGACGGGTCTCCGGACAAGGTGGAGACCCACGGCGACTACCACTGCAGCGCGGCGTACCGGCAGGCGTTCACCGACCTGGTCGCGCGTGACCTGGGCTAACAGGGCCAGGTCAGGGCCACACCTCCAGCGAAGTGCGGCCCTGACACCGGTTCCCGCACCGCCGCGCGCACGAGGTTGAGCACCTCGTATCGGGGTCCGGCGCGGCGGACCAGTCCGCGCACGCTCAGCGCGTGCGCGTCGTCGTGGCACTCGTGGTCGATCATGCGCTCCAGCGTCGCGCGTTGCTGCTCGTCCAATGTGGACAGCGAACGCCGCAGCGAGTCGCGCAGGTGGGCCGAGGTCGGGTCCATCGGGTTGGAGCGCAACCGTTCCAGCAGGTGCTGCGGCGAGTAGACCATGAACCAGCCCGCGGCGAACTCGAGCGCGGACGGCAGCCCGTCCAGCTCGCGCACGAGACCGGTGAGCGCGGCCTGGTTCGACGGCTCTGGCCGGAAGCCGGGCCGCACCCGGTGCACGAGCGTGAGCAGGAGCCTCAGCGCCGCGTCGTCGGCGAGCGGGCCGAGCGGGAACACGTGCTCGCCGGGCAGTCCGGTGGGGGCGAGCGCCGTGACGACGACACGCAGCCTCGGGTGGGCGTCGAGCAGGCGGAGGTCGGGCCGGTGGTCGGTGACGAGGAGGGTGTCCTGGTCGTCGTCGACCGACGGGCGGGCCGCCGGGTACCAGAGCACGGACCAGCCGCGGCGGAGGTGGAGCTCGCCGGCGACCTCGAGGGCCAGGCGGGTCTTGCCGGAGCCGCTGACGCCGGTGATGGTGACGAGTCGGCGGGGGACGCGGGATGGTCCTGTGTGGGTGCGTGGTGCGGGAGCTGTGGCCAGGCGGTGCTCGGCCGGGCCCGCGCCACCAGCCGGACCGGCCAGGCGCTGCCTCGTGGCCACCGAGCCCGACCCGGCCAGGCCTTGCCCCTCGCCCGAACCACCCGAACCTGGCAGGCACCGCCCCTCCTCCACACCGCCAACAGACGACCCGGCCCCCTCCACCAGCAGCGCCCCCAACGCCGCCGCCTCCGCCTCGCGCCCCACGATCGCCATCATCGGCGCGGGCGGCGCCACCGGCATGCGGCCGGACGTCCGGCCGCCCGCCTGCTGCAGGTCGGCTCGGCTGCCCTCGTCCAGACGCAGGCCGTCCGCGAGCAGCCGCACCGTCTCCGCGCGTGGTGAGCGGGTTCTGCCGCACTCCAGGTCGCGGATCGCGCGCACGCTCACCATCGCGAAGTCGGCCAGCTGTTGCTGGGTCAGGCCCGCGTGGATGCGGTGCGTGC
Source organism: Lentzea aerocolonigenes (assembly GCF_000974445.1). Classification (GTDB taxonomy): domain Bacteria; phylum Actinomycetota; class Actinomycetes; order Mycobacteriales; family Pseudonocardiaceae; genus Lentzea; species Lentzea aerocolonigenes. The sequence continues at coordinate 55,237 of NZ_BBOJ01000034.1, read as the reverse complement.
GCAGTAGTTCCCCGAACTCCCTCATGCCCGTTCCCTCCTCGGTGACACGAGTCTCGGGGCGATCGGGCGGCAGAACATGGGGACGAAACCCCCATATTCACGTCCGGCGCAAATCTGGGGGACCGGTACCCATGTGCCGGCTCGCCCGCGCGTGCGAGGTTGGTCCCCGTGACCTCAGCGGCCGAGACCACCACGGGTGAGAGCTGGACAGCTGCCTTCGCCCACGCCCTGCGTCCGCTGATCGACGCCGCGCGCACCGAGGTGGCGCCGCCGTTCGACGCGTCGTTCGCCGAGCAGCTCGGACGCAAACTCGTCGCCATCGCCACCCGCACGCTGGTCCTGGAGCTGCACAAGGCACGCGGCACGCTGCAAAGCCACACCAGCGAAGAGCGGTTCACCGAGTTCACCAGGGCGCTCGACCTGACGGCGCTCTTCCACCGCTACCCCGTGCTGGCGCGGCTCCTCGCGCAGGCCTGTGAGCAGGCCGTTTCCACGCACCACGAGCTGTCGTCGCGGTTCACGCGCGACCGCGGCGAGATCGTGCGGACGGTGTTCGGCGGGCTCGACCCCGGCGCGCTGACCTCGATCGAGATGGGGCAGGGCGACGCGCACCAGCAGGGGCGCACGGTGGCGGTGCTGACCTTCGACTCCGGCGCGAAGCTCATCTACCGGCCTCGCGCGACGGCACTGCACGTGCGGTTCGTGGCCCAGCTCAGATGGCTTTCCAAGCGAACTGGAATATCCTTCCGGTCGCCGTGCCTGCTCCCCCGCGACGGCTACGGGTGGATCGAGCACATCGAGCACCGGCCGTGCGCGGACGTCGCCGGGGTCGCCGAGTTCTACCGGCGGCTCGGTGCGCTGCTGGCTCTGCTCTACGCGGTCGACGGCACGGACATGCACTACGAGAACCTCATCGCGTGCGGCGACCAGCCCGTGCTCGTGGACGTCGAGACGCTGTTCCACCCGACGCTCACGCCGGACACCGACCCCGCCGCGCTGGCCCTCGTGCGGTCGGTGCACCGCACGGCTCTGCTCCCCCACGTGCTGCTCGGCGACAACGGCGTCGCGGACGTGTCAGGTGTGGGTGGTGATCGTGGTGTGCCGTCGCCGTTGGACGTCGTCGACTGGGCCGACGCCGGGACCGACCGGATGCGGCTCGTGCGGCGGCCGCGGGAGACGTCGGGGGCGCACAACCGGCCGTTGCTCGGTGACAAGCCGGCCGAGCCCGCCGACTACCAGGACTCGCTGCTGGCCGGGTTCCGCGCGGGCTACGACGCGATCGTGGCTCATCGGGACGAGCTGCTGCAGCTGGTGCGCACGTGTGCCGACGACGAGGTGCGGTTCATCGCCCGTGCGACGCGTCAGTACGCACGGTTGCTCGACGAGTCGACGCACCCGTCGGTGCTCGCCGACGCACTGGACCGCGACCTCGCGTTCGGGGTGCTGGTGGTCGACGATCCGCTGCTCGACCGGCTGGTGCCGTTCGAGGTCTCCGACCTGTGGCGCGGTGACGTGCCGTTGTTCACGTGCCGTCCGGGGTCGGCCGACCTGTGGACCGCGTCCGGGCTCCGGCTGCCGGGGATGCTGCCGGAGCCCGGGCTGCTCGCGGTGGAACGCAAGATCGCGGCGATGAGCGAGGTCGACCGGCACGACCAGCAGTGGGTGATCACCGCGCTGCTGGCGTCACGGCCGCGGCCGGTGTCGCACCACAGCGGTGACGCGCTGCCGGGTCACGTCGCCGCGGTCGACCCGGACCCCGCGCGGTTGCTGGTCGCCGCGTGCGGGATCGCCGACCAGATCCTCGCGCACGCCGTCACCGGCAGGAACCGCGTCAACTGGCTCGGCCTCGAGCTCGTCGACGACCGGCACTGGACCGTGCAGCCGCTCGGTGCGGGTCTGTCCAACGGCTACACGGGCGTGGCGTTGTTCCTGGCCGAGCTCGGCGCGTTGACCGGTGCCGCCAGGTATGTCGACTTCGCCCACGACGCGCTGCGCCCGTTGCCCGCGCTGCTCGAGATGTTCGCCGCGGAGCCCGAGCTCGTCGAGGCGGCGGGCGGCGGGGTGCACGGCCTGGGCGGCCTCTGCTACGGCCTCAAGCGCCTGACCACGCTGCTCGGCCTCGACCCGTCGCTGCTGGACCGCGCCGTGTCGGTGATGCCGCGCGAGGACTCGGTCCCCGGCGTCGTGGACGGCCTCGCGGGGTCGCTGGCCGCCGTGCTCGCCGTCGGCACGCCCGAGTCACTCGCCCTCGCGGACCACTACGCGTCCGTGCTGCGCACCGTTCAGTGCAGCGCGAACGGCTTCGCTCGCGGCCAGTCCGGAATCGGATGGGCCCTGCGGCGTTACGCGGCAACGGTTCGCGACGAGTTAACGGGTGTGGCAGCGGAAGCGTTCCTGGAGAGCGACGCCATCGACCCGACGGATGCCGGGTGGTGCGCGGGACTCTCAGGTGCTGCACTGGCACGCGACGACGAACGACTGGCCGGTCTGCTGGCGTCACGGGAACCGTTGCGGGACATGAGTCTCTGCCACGGTGAACTGGGCGTCGTCGAAGCACTGGCCGCCCACCACCCCAGCGCCGCGACCCGCCGCACGGCGCTGTTGCTGGGAGCACTGGACGAGCACGGCGCACGGTGCGCCACACCGGGTGGCGTTCCGTCGCCCGGCCTGCTCACGGGTCTGGCCGGCATCGGCCACGGCCTGCTGCGCCAGGGCTTTCCGGTGCCATCAGTCCTGCAGCTCGAACCCGATCCGACACACTGAGGAGTGCACCCGATGAACGAGTCCCTGCACCGCACGGCCGCCCAGCCCGAGCCGGCCGAGCACGTGATCGGGGAGATGGAGCTCGCCCCGAAGACCCGCGCGGGAGCGAGGGCGCGAGCGTTGATGGGCCTGACCCTCGCGATGAGCGCGGTCTCGGCGATCACGCCCACGCTGGCCGAGACGACCGTCAGCGCCCGGTGATCCATTCGGCCTGAATGCGTCTGTGCAGCCGACACGGAGGGCTTCACACGGCCGTTAGGGTCCAGGAATGCAGACCCGAGCGCCCCACGTGGTCGGCCGCGACCGAGAGGTCGCGGCCATCACCGGGGCACTCGGACACATCCGTGAATCCCGTGGTGGCGCCCTCTTCCTGACAGGTGAGGCCGGCATCGGCAAGTCCAGGCTCGCGCGGTACGCGGCGGGCCGGGCGTTCGACGAGGGCATGCGGGTGCTCAAGGGACGCGGCACGACGATCGGGCCGATGGTGCCGTTTCGTCCAATCGCGGAAGCCCTTCTGGGTCTCTTCCGCGGCGAACCGCCGGACGACTCCGCGCTCGGTCCCTACAAACCCGTGCTGGGCACGCTGATCCCGGAGTGGCAGGACCACCGGTCCACGACGGAGTCGGTCGTGGTGCTGGCCGAGGCGGTGCTGCGGCTGCTCGCGTCCGTCGCGCGCAAGACGCCGTGCCTGCTGGTCCTCGAAGACCTGCACGAGGCGGACGCCGAGACGCTCGCCGTCGTCGAGTACCTCGCGGACAACCTGGAGGACCAGCCGGTCCTGCTGCTCGCGACGATCCGCACCGAACCCGGCCACGCGTGGGAGCTCGTCCACCGGATCGTGCAACGCGGTTCCGCCGTCCTGCTCGAACTGCACCGGCTCTCGCAGGCCGAGGTCGGGCAGATGACCGCCGCCTGCCTGGAGAGCACGCAGGTCCCGCACGAGCTGACCGATCGCTTGTGGACGGACAGCGCCGGAAACCCGTTCCTGGTCGAGGAACTGCTGCACAGCATGGTGAGCAGCGGGCTCCTGCTGTCCGGCGAGCACGGGTGGCAGGTGCTCGGCGAGCTCAAGCTGCCGGTGCCCGCGGCGTTCGTGCGCAGCGTCGCGCACCGCACGGACAGGCTCGGGCCGCAGGGCCGCGAGGTGCTGTCGATCGCCGCGGTGCTCGGCCACCGCTTCCCGCTCTCGGTGGTGCAGAAGGTGACCGGCACCGACGACCGCCGTCTGCTCAGCCACCTGCACGCGGGGGTCGCCGCTCAGCTCGTGACGCCGGACGAGCCCGCTCCCGACTGGTACGCGTTCCGGCACCCGCTCACCGCGGACGCGTTGCTCGCCCAGCTGACGCCCGCCGAACGTGCGGACCTGTCCCAGCGCACCGCCGACGTGATCGAGGAACTGCACCCCGGACTGCCAGGAGACTGGTGCCCGCTCGTCGCGAAGCTGCGGTCCGACGCCGGATCTCCCACGCAGGCAGGCCTTCTGTTCGCCGAGGCGGGCAGACGGGCGCTGGCGGGCGGCGCGGCGGGCTCGGCCGTCACGTTGCTCGACCGCGCGCAACAACTGCTGGCGGACGACATCTCCGCACGCGCCGACGTCCTGGACACGCTCCTTCCCGCGCTGGCCGAGACGGGCGACTTCGAACGGGCCTTCGCGCTGGACGTCCCCGGCCTGCACGGCCTGGAGGGCTCCCGCCGCGCCAAGCTCCACACGCGACTCGCCCGCGTCGCCCACATCGCCGGGTGGTTCACCGAAGGCGTGGAACAGGTGCGCATCGCCCGCACGCTGCTCGGACCGGACGCACCCGACGAGCTGACCGCACAGCTCGACGTGAACTCGGCCTACCTCACGCTGAACATCCCGAGCCCCGACCGGATCTCCTCGGCGGCGGCCCTCGCGCGGCAGGCGGCTCTCGCTGCGGACCGGGCGCACCTGCCGGCGGTGGCGTGCGAGGCGTGGCAGCTGCTGGGGGTCATCGCGCGCGAACAGGACCTCCACGAGGCCAACGCGTGCTTCGGCAAGGCACTCGCGCTCGCGGACACCCACCGGATGCCGATCCAGCACGTCTACGCGCTGGTGCGCCTGGCGGGCAACGACTGGCTCGAACACGGCAGCACCGAAGCACTGGGCCGCACGCACGCCGAGGCGTACCGGGCGGGTGCGATCACGGTGGCGCACAACGTGGACGCCATCCTGGCGTTGCAGTCCGTGCTCACCGGCGACTACGCGGTGGCCGCCGAGCAGATCGAACGGTGCCTGCACACGACCACGCGCCTGCGGCTGCACGTCCTGACCCGGTACCTGTTGATGGCGAAGGCGACGCTGGCCGCGCACCGCGGCGACCGCGCCGGAACCGACGACGCCATCAGGGAGTTCGAAGCGATCGCGAAGAGCGGCACGCAGGAGTTCCCGCTCTGCTACGGACTCGCGAGCGCGTTCTGCGCCCTCCTCGAAGAAAACCGCGCCCTGGCAACGCAGGAGCTCGACCGGGCGCGCGCCCTGGAGTCGCAGAACCCCACCACGTTCCACCTCTCCGGCACGCACGGCCTGGACGTGCTCCTCGGGGTGCTCGACGGCCGGTTCGACTGGCACGACTACCTCGTGCTGGCCAAGGGTTCTCCCTCCGGCATGCGGTGGAACCGGCAGTTCACCGAGCTCGCGCACGCCGTGCTGCTCGGCCGCGACAACAGGTTCGAGGAGGCTCTGGAGGCGTTCCGGTGCGCCCAGGACGCCGCCGCCATCTACCCGATGGCACGGCACCTGGGCCTGCGGCTCGTCGCACCGGAGGCCGCCGCGTGGGGTGATCCGGTGTCGTGGCTGCGTTCGGCCGAGGAGCACTTCCACCAGGCGTCGATCCCCGCGGTGGCGTCGGCGTGCCGAAGCCTGCTCAGGCAGGCCGGTGCACCCGTCCAGCAACGCCGCACCGGCACCGAACAGGTGCCGCAGCAGCTGCGCGGGCACGGCGTTACGGTGCGCGAGTTCGAGGTGTTCGTGCTGTTGGCGGACCGGATGGGCAACAAGGCCATCGGGACCAGGCTGCACATCTCGCCGCGCACGGTGGAGAAGCACGTCGCGTCGCTGATCGCCAAGACGGGTCAGCCGGACCGGGAGTCCCTCTCCGCGTACGCCGCCGCGCTGAGCCGCTGACGTTCGCGCTTGAGCCGTGCCTCGTACTCGTGACGCCTGCCGTTGCCCAGGGCGTCCCGCGTCGCCCGTTCCACGTCACGGAAGACGTCGTAGTAGGTGTCGTCGTACTGCTCGACGACCTCGAACGTCCACCGCCCCGGCAGCACGTTGCGGCCGAGCAGCTCCCGTTGCACCCGGTCCGCGTGCTCGTGGTGGCCCGCCTCGCGCAGTGCCGCGATCGCCTCGTCCAGCATGAAGTCGGCCGATCCGGTGAGCTGGTGGAACGAGTACAGGTGGCCGCGCGCCCGTTCGGTGGTCTCCAGCGCCTTGCTCAGCTTGCCCAGGGCTTCGATCGTCTGGTCGTCCATGCCGCACCGAATACCCCGCGAGCGTTTGTGCCTACCCTGCCCGGGTAGCCGGTGATCGACCACGTTCACGACCAAACCACGAGGTGAGTTCGATGGTCGACGTCACCACCCGCACGCGGGTCCAGCAGGCCGCACTCGTCGTCGCAGCGGTGTTCGCACTGGTCGGCGTGCTCGGCTTCATCCCGGGCATCACGACGGACTACGACCAGATGACCTTCGCGGGTCACGAGTCCGGCGCCATGCTCCTCGGCGTCTTCATGGTGTCGATCCTGCACAACATCGTGCACCTGCTGTTCGGCGTGGCGGGCTTCCTGTCCGCGCGCACGCCGGCGGGCGCGCGGGCGTTCCTGATCGGCGGCGGCGCGATCTACCTCGTGCTGTGGCTGTACGGGCTCGTGATCGACAAGACGAGCGACGCGAACTTCGTGCCGCTCAACTCCGCGGACGACTGGCTGCACTTCGTCCTGGGCCTCGGCATGATCGGACTGGGAGTCGCACTTGGCCGGCGTGCCGCAGTGCGCTGACACCGTTGGCGTAGAAGAAGAGTTCCTTCTGGTCGACACGGCGTCCGGACGCACCTCGGTGCGGGCGGACGCCGTGCTGGCGCGTGTCCAGGACAGCGAGCTCACCAGGTTCCACGCCGAGCTCGCGGGCACGCAGGTCGAGGCGGCGACCGGTCCGTGCACCTCGGTCACCGACCTCGGCGAGGCGTTGCGGCAGGCCCGCACGGCACTCGAGAAGGCGGCCGAGGAGGTCGGTCTGGGGCTGCTTTCCCGTGGCACCCCGCGGAAACCGTCGAAGCAGGAGATCGTCAGCCGCGGCAACCCGCGCTTCCGCCACGTGCTGGACACCTACGCGGGCGTCGTCGAGCACTACGAGGCGTGCGGGTGTCACGTCCACGTCGGTGTGCCCGACCGCGAGACCGGCGTGCGCGTGCTGAACCACGTCCGGCCGTGGCTGCCCACGCTGCTCGCCTTGTCCGCCAGCTCACCGGACAACGGCTACGCGAGCTGGCGGATGGTGGAGCAGTCGCGGTTCCCGGGCTCCGGTGTGCCTCCGGTCTTCTCCGGGGCCGCCGAGTACGACGCCGCCGTCGCCAGGATGGTCGCGTGTGGAACGCTCGTGGACCACGCCCAGTCGTTCTGGCTCGCCCGCCTGTCGCCGAAGCTGCCGACCGTGGAGTTCCGCGCGGCGGACGCGGCGGCGACGGTCGAGGACGCGGTGCTGCAAGCGGCCCTGTCGCGCGCTCTCGTCCACACGGCGTGCCACGGGGTCGAGTCACCCCCGGTGCGGGACGACGTGTGCGCAGCGGCCGTCTGGGCGGCTTCCCGGTACGGTCTGGACGGTGCGGGGGTCGATCCGTGGCGGGAGTGCCGGGTGCCCGCGACCGCTCTGCTCGAACGGCTGGTGGAGCACGTGACACCGGCGCTGGAGGAACGCGGCGAGCTCGCGCTCGTGCATGACCTGGTCGGGCAGAGGGTATGACACCGGGGTGAAGCTTCCCTCGCCCCGAGGCCCGCTCTCGGAGACCGTCATCAGCACGCTGAGCGGTGACCCGGACGGCCGCCCGATCCCGTTCACCGACGCCGACCCGCACGGCGAGGACCTGACCATCGCGCTGCACGTGCTGTACGAGCTGCACTACGGCGGTTTCGACGGCGTGCACCCCGCCTGGGAGTGGGATCCGCAGCTGCTCGCCCTGCGCGCCCAGGCCGAGATCGTCTTCCTCGCCGCGCTGCGGTCCGATGTGGACGGCGGGGACGACCTCGACACCGCGCTGGACGCGTTGCTGGTCGAACACGTGCCCGGCAGCGGGGTGTCGCACCACCTGCGGGACAACGGGACGTGGGACGAGATGCGGGAGTACTTCGCGCACAGGTCGGTGTACCACCACAAGGAAGCCGACCCGCACGCGTGGGTGATCCCGAGGCTGCGCGGCAGGGCCAAGGCGGCGCTCGTCGCGGTGGAGTTCGACGAGTTCGGCGGCGGCAAGGCCGACCGGATGCACTCGCGCCTCTACGCCGGCCTGCTCGAAGGCGCGGGGATGTCGCCGGACTACCTGCACTACCTCGACGACGTGCCGGCACCGGCCATCGCGATCGTCAACATGATGTCGCTGTTCGGTCTGCACCGGTCGTTGCGCGGCGCACTCGTCGGCCACTTCGCCGCCGCGGAGATCACCACCGCCCCGAGCGCGCACCGGATGGCGCAGGCGCTGGACCGGCTCGGCGCCGACCCGCGGTGCGTCGAGTTCTTCACCGAGCACATCGAGGCCGACGCCGTGCACGAGCAGATCATGCGCCGCGACGTCATCGGGTCACTGCTGGAGCAGGAGCCGGAGCTCAAGAGCGACGTGGTGTTCGGCGTCCAGGCCACGGAACTGCTGGAGGCGCGGCTCGCGGATCACCTGTTGTCCTCGTGGCGTTCCGGAGAGTCCTCGCTGCGCACGCGCTTGCGGTGGCTGGTGTCGCAGAACGGGTAGCGCTTGCTGCGGCGGCACGCGCACACCGCGACCACGAACCGGTCGCTGGTGTGCGTCACACCGTCGTCGGTGACGAGCTCGACCGGACCCTCAACGAGCACCGGGCCGTTCGGCACCACCGTCACCCTGCGGGCGTTCTGGCCGGTCACCGCGGATCACCACCAGTTCCTCTTGCCGCTGACCGGGCGCGATCAGCCCGTGCCTCTCCAGGAAGTCGGTCCTGCCGTTCATCACCGGCCCGAACGGCACCCAGCGCCGTTGCACGACCGCCGCTTTCAGGCCGTTGTCCCGCAGCTGCCGCACCGTCGTGTCCACTCCGCACAGTGCCGAGTGGACGATCAGCACGACCCCGCCCGGCACCAGGAGGTCGAACATCCTGGCGCACAACGGGTCCAGCAGCTGACGTCCGTCCACGCCCGCGTCCCACGCCCGTGCCGGACCGCGTGCCGCACAAGGGTCGGCAGCGGGCACGTAGGGCGGATTGGCGAGCACCAGGTCGAAACGCTCGCCCGCGATGACGTCCAGGGCATTGCCGAGCTTGACGCGCAACGGAAGTCGTTGCAGGGCCGCGTTGACCCGTGCGGTCCACACGGCACGCCGCGAGACGTCCACACCGGTCACCTCGGCGGCTCCGGCGCGGATCGCGGCGATGGCCAGCGCACCGGTGCCGGTGCCGATGTCGAGCACGCGGGCACCCGCCGGGATCGCCGCGGCGCGCATCGCCTCGACGAGGAGCGCGGTGTCGTCCTGGGGCGCGTACACGCCGGGAGCTCTGAGCAGCCTCACCCCGTGAGAGTCCCCCGCCGGAAGACCTTGAAACACCGCGTTTTTCCAGGCTTTTCCCGGGTACACACCGGATGTGCTGACCACCGTCTTCCGCCTGCTCGCCAAGGCGCGCGACGGCCGCGCACCGCATCCTCGCGGCCTGCGGACGACCGGCGAGCTGCGCGGCACCGCACCGTTCCCCGAGACCGCCACCGTCGTCGTGTGTCTGACCGAGCACACGGGCAAGCCCGAGGTGCTCAGCCTCGCGCTGCGGGTGCCGACCGAGTCGGGCGACTGGGACCTGCTGCTGTCGAGCACCGGCACGGGCAAGCGCACGCGGTTGCTGCCGAAGTTCGTGCGCCGCTGGGAGGACGCCCGCCTCGGCACGTTGACGCCGTACCGCCACCGCGGCGAGCTGGTGTGGTTCATGGCCGTTCCGGACGGAGGTGAGCCGCCGACGCGGTTCACCCTCCACGCTTCGGGAAAGGACGCGGAGTGGCGCCAGGTCGCCGCCGTGACGCTGAACCCGCAGAACGGGGACGCGCCACCGCCGGCGTTCGACCCGGCGCTCAACCGGCCACCGGACGTGGAACCGGCGCCGCGCCGGCGCGGCCTCCAGGAGTCATGACTTCAGCTTGTCGTACGCCAGGTTCAGCGCGTCCGAGGCCGCGACGGCGGTCAGCGCGGTCGCGACGAGGCGGGTGAGCCTCGGTGCGAACACGAGACCGGCCGTGAGCCCGCTCGCGATCCAGACGCCCGCGCAGAACGGGCACGTGAGCAGCTCGCCGATCGCGTGCTGCGCCGGGTGGTCGTCACGAGGGCTCTCCCTGAGTTCCGCGTGGCCCGCCGGTGCCTCGTAGCGGGTGAACGGGGCCCGCAGCGGGCTCGTCACCGCCTCCTTGGTCAGCAACCGGCTCGCCTTGTGCGTCGCCACGCCGACGAGCGCGGTGTCGCGCAGCGAGAACCGCTCGGGCAGCCGGACGCCGGTGAGGCGCCCGGCCACCGAGACGGCGCCGGCCAGAGCCGCGTAGCTGCCGATGGCGAGGAGGTAGCCGGGCAGCGGCCTGCCCTCGCCGTAGGCCTGCCAGATCTTCCTCACGCCTTCGTTACCTCCGCGCTCACCGCGTTCGGACCGTTGTAGTCGCGCTCCGGCAGCTTTTCCAGCGCGGCCAGCACGTCCTCGTCCGCGCCGTTCTCCCTGGCCTTGTCCAGCAACTGCCGCTTGGTGACCGGGTAGTCCACGCCGGAGAGGTACTTCTGGATCTCGATGGGGTTCGGTTGGCTCATGGCGCGCGAGTACCCGTCAGGAATCGGCTGAACCCGGCTCGGTCATGGTGCGCATCATCTTCGCCTTCACCGGATCCGGCGCGACCTTGCCCGCGATCGCCTGGACCTTGTTCTTCAGCGAACCCGCGACCACGTGGTCGTCGCCCTTCATCAGCGCGTCGAAGCCCTGCTGCGCCACCTTCGCCGGGTCGTCCTTGTCCCCCGCGGCGACCTTCGTGTCCTGCATGCCCGCGCGTTCGAAGAACTCGGTGTCCGTCGGGCCGGGCATCAGCGTCGTGACGGTGACGCCGGTGTCGCGCAGCTCCTCGCGCAGGCCCTGGGCGAACGACGCCAGGAACGCCTTCGAAGCCGCGTAGACCGAGTGGAACGGGCCGGGCGCGGTGGCGGCGATCGACGAGGTGAACAGGACCTTGCCCTCCTTGCGGTCCACCATGTCGCTGATCAGGCGGTGCGCGAGGTGCACGGCGGAGCGGACGTTCAGGTCCACGATCTCCAGGTTGTCGTCCACCGACGTGTCACGCACGAAATCGCCGCCGACGCCGACGCCCGCGTTGATCGCGAGCACGTCCACCGGCCGTCCCATCGCCCTGATGCGGGCCACGAGCGCCTCCACGCCGTCGTGGCCGCGCAGGTCGACGCGCACCGGCTCCACCCGCACGTCACCACTGCGCAGGCCGAGCTGCGCGGCCGCGTCGGCGATCTGTTCGTTCTCCGCGGCGACGACGACGTCGAAGCCGTTGTCCGCGAGGACTTTCGCGAGTTCGTAACCTATTCCACTCGAAGCACCGGTTACGACGGCAAGCGCATTCACAGGTCTTCTCCTTCCGGTCAACACACCGGATACCCGTGGCCACCAGGTCGATGCGACATCGGCCGAAAGTCCGATGCAACCTCCCGGACCGATCAGGTGTCCTTATCGGTAGGTTGGTTGAAACGACATGGGGGACATTCGTGCGCAAAATCGTTCTCGCGCCGCTGTGCGCGCTGGTCACGGTCGCCGTGGCGGCGTGCAGTCCGTCAGGTCCGGACAAGGCCAACCCGGAGCTGGCACCGCGCGGCACGCAGATGACCAAGGTCAAGCCGACCAAGCAGGACATGACCACGAAGCTCAGCATCGCCGGCAAGGTCGAGATGAACCCGACGTTCGGGCTCGTCGCGCCGGTCGCGGGCCAGGTGCGGTACTTCGACGTCCCGACGCCCAACGGCACGCCCACCAAGCCCATCCGGGTCGCGACGGTGTGGAAGGACGGGGCGCCGAACTACGTGGAGGCGCCGGCCGGTTCGACGTTCAGCGGACGTCTGGTCGACGACAAGGCGACGGTGACGGCGGGCATGCCGCTCGCGACGGCCAAGCACGTCGGCTACGCGATCGTCGGCGACATCGACGGCCAGCAGGCGTACAAGATCAGCGGTGCGCTGACCGACGTGACGGTGCAGATCAAGAACGGTCCAGGCCCGTTCCCGTGCACCGTGCTCGGCACGATCGCCGCGCTGCCGCAGGGCACGATCCCGGAGAAGCCGCCGGTCACGCCGGACACCAAGGACCAGAAGGACCAGAAGGACCCGCAGCCGCAGCAGCCCAAGGACCAGCCGCAGACGCCGAGCTCGGCGACCGGCCTGCGCATCGTGTGCACCGCGCCCGCGGACGTGCAGATGATCAACGGCGCCAGCGCGTCGATCGAGGTCACCACCGGCAAGTCGGCGCAGGCGCTGGTCGTTCCCGTCGAAGCCGTGGCCGGTCAGCAGGGCAAGGGCAAGGTCGACGTGATGCAGCCCGACGGTTCGCGCCGCACCACCGACGTGACGCTCGGCCTCACCGACGGCAAGGTCATCGAGATCAAGTCGGGTCTCACCGGCGACGAGGAGCTCGCGGTGCCCGGCCCGAACCTGCCGGAAGGCCAGCAGCAGGGCGGCGAGCCGCAGCAGAAGCCGACGGGACCGTGATGACCGCACCACAGGTTCAGGTCCAGGCGCCGCTGCTCCAGCTCAACGGCATCACGAAAGTCCTGAAGGGCCAGGAGGAACCGCGCACGATCCTGTCCGGTGTGGACCTGACCGTCCACCCGGGACAGAGCGTGGCGATCCTCGGCAGGTCCGGCTCCGGCAAGTCGACGCTGCTGTCGTTGATCGGGCTCTTCGACCGTGCCGACGAAGGCCAGTACTTCCTGCACGGCAACGACATCACACGAGTGCCGGAACGCAGGGCAGCCGCACTGCGCAGCGCCGAGTTCGGGTTCGTGTTCCAGCGCTTCTTCCTGCTCAAGCACCTCACCGCGGCGCAGAACGTGGCGATGGCGCTGGTGAACGGCCAGGGCTGGTCGGCCCGCCGCAAGCGCAAGCAGCAGGTGATGGAGGCGCTGGAGCAGGTCGGCATCGCGCACCTCGCGAAGTCCAAGCCCTCCAGGCTCTCCGGTGGTGAGCAGCAGCGCGTCGCGATCGCCCGCGCGCTCGTCCGCCAGCCGCGCGTGATCCTCGCCGACGAGCCGACCGGCGCGCTCGACACGGAGACCGGCAACCTCGTCGTCGAGGTGCTGCTCAACACGACCAGGCAGGGCTGCGGCCTCGTGCTGGTCACGCACGACCACGACCACGCGCGCAAGATGGGCCGCGTGCTGGAGCTGCGCGACGGGCGGTTCAACTGATGTTCTCCGGCAAGTTGCGGTCCGCCCTCGTCATCGGCGGACAGGGCATCCGCGCCCGCAAGCTGCGCACGTTCCTGTCGATGGTGTCGCTGTTCCTCGGCGTGCTCGCGGTCGTGACGGTGCAGGCGGGGGCCGCGATCGCCGAACGCGCGATGCTCACCGACGTCGAGCTCCAGGCCGGCAAGGACGGCACGATCATGGGCTACATCCCCGGCGAGAAGGGCGCGCCGGGCATCGTGGAGTCCACCCTGAAGGGTCGTGCCGACGCGGTGGCGATGATCAGCTCTCAGGCGATCATCGGTGAGCCGGGCGTGCGGCCGATCAACGAGGGCGGCATGCCGTTCGAGTACGCGGGTAAGGGCGGCAACTACTACGGCCCCGAGATGTACTGCGACTCCAGCGGCGTGTGCCAGGAGCAGAAGAAGCCCGAGAAGAAGCCGGACGGCCAGGCGATCGAGGTCAGCATGGTCGCGCTGACCGGCGACATCCGGCCGTTCAAGCCGTACCGGCCGATCTCCGGCAGCTGGCTCGACTTCACGACCGCGCCGGCGCTCGCGCCCAGGATCGTGCTGAACGAGGAAGCCGCCAAGGGCCTCACCCGGTACCGGATCCCCGGTGAGATGATGATCGAGGGCGCCACCCACCACGTGACCCCGCAGATCGTCGGCGTGGTGGAGGACGGCAGCGGCTCGCCGCGGATCTACATGCGCCTCGACGAGCTGCGCACGTGGATGCCCTCGGCGCCCGCGAACACCGACGCCAACAGGTTCCGCGGCGGCACCCAACTCGAGGTCTACCTCCAGCCGGACTCAGGCGACCTCCAGCAGCTGCTGAAGGCCAAGCTCGTCGGCGCCGGCATCGACCAGAACCAGCTGCACTTCCAGACGGTGAACTCCAAGGAGCGCATGGAGTCCCAGCTGAAGATCATGCGGCTGATCTTCCTCGGCATGGCGTTCCTGGTGCTGCTGATCGGCGTCGCGGGCATCCTGAACGTCGGCCTCGCCACCGTCGGTGAGCGCGTCGAGGAGTTCGCCCTGCGCCGCGCGGTGGGCATGTCGCGCATGCTGCTCGCGGGCATCGTGCTCGCCGAGACGTTGCTGACGGGCCTGCTGACCGCCGCGCTGGCGATCGGCGCGGGCGCGGCGGGGTTGCAGGTGGCGCTGATGATGTTCGGACACCGGTTCCCGTCGTTGCAGGGCACCGTTTTCCCCTGGGAGGCGGGCATGGCCGGTGTCATCGCCGGTCTGATCGCCGGTGTGCTCGGTGGCCTCATCCCGGCCATCCGGGCGGCACGGATCCCGATCGCCACAGTCATGCGGGCCTAGAAGAAGGAGGCAGGCCCGTTGCCGGCGAAGCCCCGGACCGCGAGAGAGGCGGACCGGGGCTTCGTACTTTCTCAGGCCTGGTTGAACTCGTCCGGGTTCGGGCCGATGCGGCCGCCGCGGTCCAGAGTGGACAGCGCCGCGATCTCCTCGTCCGACAGCTCGAAGTCGAACACGGCGATGTTCTCGCGGATCCGCGCCGGCGTCACGGACTTCGGGATCACGATCGTGCCGAGCTGCACGTGCCAGCGCAGCACGACCTGGGCCGCGGAACGCTGGTGGCGTGCGGCGATCTCGGTGACCACCGGGTCGTTCAACAGCTCGCCGCCCTGGCCGAGCGGCGACCAGGCCTCGGTCTCGATGCCGTGCTGGGCGTGGAAGACGCGCAGGTCGCTCTGCTGCAGGTACGGGTGCAGCTCGACCTGGTTCACCGCGGGGACGACGCCGGTCTCGTCGATCAGGCGGCGCAGGTGCGCGGGCTGGAAGTTGGAGACGCCGATCGCGCGGACGCGGCCCTCCTTCTGCAACTGCACGAACGCCTTCCACGTGTCGACGTAGAGGTCGCGGGCGGGCGTCGGCCAGTGGATCAGGTAGAGGTCGAGCACGTCGAGCTTGAGCTTCTTCAGGGACTCGTCGAACGCGCGCAGCGTCGAGTCGTAGCCCTGGTCGGAGTTCCAGAGCTTGGTGGTGATGAAGACGTCGTCACGGTCCACATCGGACTGTGCGATGGCCTCGCCGACACCGCCCTCGTTGCCGTAGGCGGCCGCGGTGTCGATGCTGCGGTACCCGGCCTTCAGCGCCTCCGCGACGGCGGGCGCGGCCTCGGCGTCCGGCACCTGCCAGACACCGAAACCGAACTGGGGCATGACGACGCCGTTGTTGAGCTTCAGGGTGTTCAAACCAGTTCCTAACTCGTGTTACGGGATCAGCGTCGGAGCGGTGCCGCCGTCGACGCGCAACGCGGCTCCGGTCGTCGCGGACGACAGGTCCGACGCGACGTAGGTGATGAGGTTCGCGACCTCGTGCGGGCGGATCAGCCGGCCCAGCAGCAGGGTGGGGCGTTCGGTGCGGACGAACTCGGCCTCGCCGCCCTCGCCCACGCGGTCGCGGATGAACTCCTCCACGCCGGGGGTGAGCGTCGGGCCGGGCAGCACCGAGTTCACGGTGACGCCGGTGCCCTTCACGGCCTGGGCCATGCCGCGCGCGACGGCGAGCTGCGCGGTTTTCGTCATGCCGTAGTGGACCATCTCGGTGGGCGTGAACACGGACGACTCGCTGCTCACGAAGATCACCCGGCCCCAGCCGCGTTCGACCATGCGGGGCGTGTAGTGCCGTGCGAGCCGCACGCCGGACATGACGTTGGTGTCGAAGAACCGCTGCCACTCGGCGTCCTCGATCTCGAACACCGGCCGGGCTCCGTAGATCCCCGTGTTGTTGACGAGCACGTCGACGTCCGGCAGCTGCTCGACCACCTCGGCCACGCCTTCGGCGGTCGCGATGTCGGCCGCGATGCCGCGGACGTCACCGTGGCCACTCAGCTTGCCGACCGCCTCGGCCACGCGTTCCTCGGTGCGACCGCTGACGACCACCGACGCCCCCGCCTTCAGCAGCGCCTCCGCCGTGGCGAAGCCGATGCCGGAGGTGGAGCCCGTCACCAGGGCCGTGCGTCCCGACAGATCCATGTCTCTCCCCGGTAGACTTGCTGAAGACGATTACAAGCGTACGCAATAGTTGCAGACGCTGTCTATTTGAGAAGGGTTGACCTATGTCACTGGACGACGACGCCGTCCAGGCGCGCGCGCAAGGCTGGCGCACGCTCGCGGCGTTGCACGCACGCATCGAGGACCGCCTCGAGAGAGCCCTGCAGAAGGCTCACGAACTCTCGGTCAGCGAGTACACCGTTCTGGACGTGCTCAACCGTCAGGACGGCTTCCACCTGCGGATGAACCAGCTCGCAGGCGCCGTGGTGCTCAGCCAGTCGGCGACGACGCGCCTGGTCACGCGCCTGGAGGACCGCGGCCTGCTCGCCCGCTACCTCTGCCCCACCGACCGTCGCGGCATCTACACCGAGGTCACCGAGAAGGGTCACGAACTGCTCGCGCTCGCCCGTCCCACCCACGACGAGGTGCTCTCCGCGTCGTTGGAGGAGGCGTCCGGAACTCCGGAGCTCAAGCCACTCGTTGAGGCGCTCGCCAAGCTGTAGCGCGCTCGGCAAGATCACGCGCATGGATCTCCACGCCCTGATCCGCGCCGAAGCGTCCGCGGCCGAGCACCAGCGCGCACTCACCGAACCGGTGGTGACCGCGCTCGTCGACGCCGGCGTGCACCGGCTGATCGCCCCGAAGCGCTACGGCGGCGCCGAGCTGGGCCTGCCCGAGTGGAACCGCGAGATCCAGGAGCTCTCCCGGTCCGACGCCTCCACCGGCTGGACCGCGATGACGACCACGATCTCGTCGTCGCTGGCCTGGTACCTGCCCGTCGACGCCGCCGACGAGGTCTTCGGCGACCCGCGCGCGTTGATCGCGGGCACCGCCGCGCCGTTGGGGAAGGCTGTCGAGACCGACGGCGGTTACCTCGTGACGGGCCGTTGGGGCTGGGGCAGCGCCGTCACGCATTGCTCGTGGATCATCGGTGGCACCCTCACGCCCGTTGGCCCGCGTCTGGCCGTGTATCCGCGTTCGGACGTGACGATCCACGACACCTGGCACGCTGCCGGCCTGCGTGCCACGAGTTCGCACGACTTCTCTCTCGAGAACGCCTTCCTGCCGTTGCGCCGTGCCGTGTGGCCGATCGGCGTCACGCCCGGCATCGAGGGTCCGATCACGGTCTTCCCGTACTTCAGCTTCCTGGCCGCGGGCGTCGCGTCCGTCTGCCTGGGCGCCGCCCGCCGCGCGATCGACGAGATCGAGGCGCTGGCCGTGTCCAAGACCCCGCAGTACGCGACGTCGCGCTTGGCCGAACAGACCGGGGTGCAGATCGCGGATCGGACTTCGATACAGGCGCTATGGTGCGTGCATGCCCGACACGCAGTACGAAGACCTGCTCCGCCACGTCCTGAAGGAGGGCGTGCACAAGGAGGACCGCACCGGCACCGGCACGCGGTCGATCTTCGGCCACCAGCTGCGCTACCCGCTCGCCGCGGGCTTCCCGCTGATCACGACGAAGAAGGTGCACTTCAAGTCGATCGCGTACGAGCTGCTGTGGTTCCTGCGCGGTGACAGCAACGTGCGGTGGCTCCAGGAGCACGGCGTGACGATCTGGGACGAATGGGCTCCTTCGGACGGTGAGCTCGGCCCGATCTACGGCGTCCAGTGGCGCTCGTGGCCCACCCCGGACGGCGGTCACGTCGACCAGATCGCCGAGGTGCTGCGGACGTTGCGGGAGAACCCGGACTCGCGCCGCATCATCGTCTCGGCCTGGAACGTGGGCGAGATCCCGCAGATGGCGCTGCCCCCGTGCCACGCGTTCTTCCAGTTCTACGTCGCCGACGGCAAGCTGTCGTGCCAGCTCTACCAGCGCAGCGCGGACCTGTTCCTCGGCGTGCCGTTCAACATCGCGTCCTACGCCCTGCTGACCCACATGATCGCCGCCCAGACCGGCCTCGGCGTCGGCGACTTCATCTGGACCGGCGGCGACTGCCACATCTACGACAACCACGTGGAGCAGGTCGAACTGCAGCTCAGCCGCGAGGCGCGCCCGTTCCCCTCGCTGCGCCTGGCCCCTGCTTCCTCGTTGTTCGACTACAGGTACGAGGACTTCGAGATCGTCGGCTACGACCCGCATCCCGGCATCAAGGCCCCGGTGGCGGTGTGATCGGCCTGATCTGGGCGCAGGCCCCCGGTGGCGTGATCGGCCGCGACAACGCGATCCCGTGGCGCATCCCGGAGGACCTGAAGCACTTCCGGGAGATCACCGCGGGCTCGGCGGTCCTGATGGGCCGGCGCACCTGGGAGTCGCTGCCGGAACGCTTCCGCCCCCTGCCGGGCCGCCGCAACCTGGTGCTCTCGCGCACCCCGCAGGAGGGCGCCGAGACGTTCTCCTCGCTGGAGAAGGCCCTGGCAGACGTGACCGGCGACGTGTGGGTGATGGGCGGGTCGGCGGTGTACGCGGCGACGCTGCCGTTCGCGGACCGGGTCGAGGTGACCGAGGTGCGCGAGCCGTTCGAGGGCGACACGTACGCGCCGAAGATCGACCGCGAGCCCGTGCACGTCGGCGAGTGGCTGGAGTCGAGTTCGGGGCTGCACTACCGGTTCGTGAGCTACTAGCGGCGCCTGGCCCGCGCGTGCCAGGCCTCCACGATCAGCTCCTCCAGCTCCCCCACCCCGATGTGCTCCAGCCGCACCAGGATCGCCGGATACCCGTTGAAGTGCGGCGTGGTGAAGTACACGGAGTCGTCGGAGGCGAGCAACGCCTCCTTGGCCCCCAGGTCCGGCACCCGCGCCGCCAGGATCGGCCCCGACGGCGCAGCGGCACCCAGCGCCGCCAGGTCGAGCTTGCGCAGCGGCCGTTCCCACACGAACAGCTTCTCCTTGACCCTCCAGTCGACGACGCCCTCCCGCACCCCCTCCGTCACGTCCGGCATGGAGGTGGCGATCCTGCGCACGTCGTCCCAGGTGGCCATCGCTCGCTCCTACAGGTGGTCCGGCGGACGCTGCTGCTCGGCCAGGAACCGTTCGAACTCGGCACCCAGCTCGTCCGCGCTGGGGAGGTCGGTGTTGCCGACAGTCTGGATGAACGCGTCGTACTGCCGCTCGAGCGCTTCCACCACCTGCGCGACCTCCTCGGACTCCGCGACCTGGCGGTGGATCTCGGCGTCGGCGGCCTGGGCCGCGTCGATCAGCGAGCCGATCGGCAACGCGAGGCCCGTCGAGCGCGCGACGGCGTCCAGCAGGGTCACCGCGGCGGTCGGGTACTGGGACTGCGCCAGGTAGTGCGGCACCTGGGCCGCGAAGCCCATCGCGTCGTGGCCCGCCTGGCCCAGGCGGAACTCCAGCAGGCCGGAGACGTTGCCCGGCACCTGCACGCGGTTGAAGAACGGCTGGTACTCGGACACCAGCTCGGGACGCGTGGCGTGGCCGATGACGTTCAACGGCCGTGTGTGCGGCACGCCCATGGGAATGCCGTGGAAGCCCACGGTCAGACGCACGCCCCACCGGTCGATGAGCGAGCGCACGGCGAGGATGAACGCCTCCCAGCCGCGGTCCGGCTCGGGGCCGGTGAGCAGCAGGAACGGGTGGCCCGCGCTGTCCCACAGCAGGTGCACGACCAGTTGCGGGGCGGCGTAGTCCTCCCAGTGGTCGGTCGCGTAGGTCATCAGCGGGCGGCGCGAGCGGTAGTCGATCAGGCCGTCGATGTCGAAGCGCGCGACGACGCGGCTCTCCAGGGTCTCCAGCAGGTGCTCGGAAAGCAGGCGGCCGGCGGCGCCCGCGTCCATGAAACCCTCGAAGTGGTGCAGCAACACCGCGCCTGTCAGGTCCGGCACCTCCGAGTCCACCTCGTACAGGTTCTCCGGGTCCACCGCACTCCTCCTGAACAATCGTTCCTGTCTCGTCCAAAGCCAACCATGTGGACACGGGACTGATTCCGCACGGGTCGATTAGCCCATACGGACCGTGTGAGCGCATCACCTCACGGGTATCACAACGTCGTGGACAGGCGCTGGGTCATGCGTGGAGCTTTGGTCGCGGCCGTCTTCATTCTCCTCGGCGCGGCGGTGTACGTCTTCGGCCAGTTCAGGCCCTTCGGTGACGAGTCGATCGACCGCAGCCAGCCCGCGATGCTGAAGTCGGTGCGGGACCTCAGCCAGTACCACGCGGCGGCGGGCGAGTTCCAGGTCGTGCTGGACATCGAGAACGACGTCAAGTGGGTGCCTTCGGCGCTGGCGGGTGAACGGACGCTGTTCGTCGCCGCCGGTTCGGTCAACGCCTACGTCGACCTGGGCAGCCTGAAGGACGACGGGCTGGTCGTGTCACCGGACCGCAAGACCGTGGAGCTGCGGCTGCCGAAACCGCAGCTGGACAAGCCGAACCTGCACCACGACCGGTCGTACGTCTTCAGCCAGGAGCGCGGGCTGATCAACGATCTCCAGGCCCTGGCGGGGCCTCCCGACACGCAGCGGTTCTACGTGGCCGCCGAGGCCAAGCTGACCGAGGCGGCGAAGCAGTCGGAGTTGCTGAAACGGGCGGAGGACAACACCCGCGTGATGCTGACCGGAATGCTGCAGTCGTTGGGATTCCAGGTGAAGGTGATCGGGGACTGAGACCCGAACCGTCGCCGCTTCCTCCACGAACGTCCAGCGGTGAGCCGACCTCACCGGGATAGGATCCGTTGGTGGAAGACGATCTGATGGCCTGGGCGCCCGCCACCGGTGCCGCGCCGGCACCCGCGATCGCGTTGCCGGGCTACAGCGGTTTCCGCGTGATCGCGCAGGGCGGCGAGGGCACGATCTACCGTGCCCGCCAGGACGGGCTGGGTCGCGACGTCGCGGTCAAGGTGCTCCAGGTGACCGACCCGGCGACGCTGAGCCGCTTCCGCCGCGAGCTGGAGATCACCGTCGAGCTCGGCCGCCAGCACCCGCACATCGTCACCGTGCTGGACACGGGCACGCTGCCGGACGGCCGCCCGTGCATCGTCATGGAGTTCTACGAACGGGGTTCGCTGCACGACCGTTTGCGCGCCATGGGCCCGTTGCCCGTGCCGGACGTGGTGGCGGCGGGCATCGCGGTGGCGGACGCGCTGGCGTTCGCGCACGGCCAGGGCATCCTGCACCGGGACGTGAAGCCGCAGAACGTCCTGGTGCTCCCGACTTCCTACGTGCTGGCCGACTTCGGCATCGCCCGCGGTGCGGACGCGGGCCACTCCGCGTCGTTGCAGATGGTCAGCTACCGGCACGCGGCGCCGCAGATGCTGGAGGGCATCGCGCCCGCGTTCGCCGACGACATCTGGTCGCTCGGCTCGACCCTGTTCACGTTGCTGGAGGGCAAACCGCCGTTCGCCTCGGACAACCCGGACGAGGACACGCTGCTCTCCTACATCGGCCGCGTCAGCAACGCCGAACCGCGGTCGCTGACGCGGTTCGACGTGCCCGCGCCGCTCGTGGCCGTGATCAACCGCTGTCTGCGCAAGGACCGCGCGGAACGGTTCGCCTCCGCCCTCGAACTCCGCGACGCGCTCATGGCGGTGAGCTCGGGCACCGCACTGTCCGTTGTGGACCCCGAGGCGACGTCGATGCTGGGCGAGCGCACGTTCTTCATCCCCGACGGCCCGACGGAGGCGCCCGGTTTCGGCCCGCGCGGGTTCGTTCCCGAACCGGAACCAGAACCGGAACCCGAACCGGAGCCGGACGACTCCTGGCGGGGCAGACTCGAGGACCTGACCTACCGGCAGCACGACTACGTGCCGCCACCGCCTCCCCGTCCGCAGCCGGTGGCCGTGCTGCCGACCGTGGACCTGCCTCCCGCCGAGCCGATGACCGCCCCTGTGCGCAAGAAGGGCCGCGGCGGTGTGCTCGCGCTGCTGGCCGTGCTCGCGGTGGTGGCCGGGCTCGTCGTGGGAATGGTGCTGAACCGCAAGGAGGACCCGCAGGTCCAGGCGCCGGTGACGACGACGACGCTGCCCGTGCCGACGTCGGAGTCCACCGACGCGGGCCCGCCGCCCAACTCGGACCCGAAGTTCATCCCGGTGCTCAAGCGCGCCGAGTACAAGGGCAAGGCGATCGAGCTGGAGTGGAGCGATCCGAGCGGTGGTCAGGCCGAGTTCGTCGTGATCGACGTGACCGGTGCCAAGCCGTTCGCCGTGACTCGTGTGACCGGTGGTGGCACGAAGTACGTCATCGAGGACGGCGGCGGTGTCCGGCGTTGCTTCCAGATCGGGGCGATCGGCTACAACGGCGGAAGAGGCAGTTCCGCGAAGGTCTGCGCCGCCAAGAACTAGGCCCTGAACCTGTATTTGCCCGGCGGACTGGCGTACGGTCCCCCGGTGCAAAGCGTTCGTCATGCAGGCCAACCGTTGTTCGCTCGTGGACGTAACCGCCGCACACTCGTGGCGTGGGCGGCCGTCCCGCTCGTCGTCGGCATCGGGATCGGTGTGCTGATCGGTGGCAACCTGAGGCCACCGTCCCCCGTCGACGATTCGCCCGCGACACCGAGCGAGCCCGTGCGGCTCGACTACACCGACATGCCGTGCGACCCGGGCTCGTCCGTCCTCGTCCTGCACTCGCTGGAGGGCGCGATGCGCGTGGAGGACGTCAAAACGTTGGTGGACTACGAAACCATGTGGGTGAAGCACCGCGAGAACGCGAACCCCGCGCTGCGCGGCCAAACCGCGTTGCTGAGCAGACGCGACGACGTCTGCGACGCCATCGTGCCCGAGGACTCGCGGTTCACCCAGTTCGTGTGGATCGGCCCGATCCAGTCGGACATCGCACCGTCCCTGTGCACGGCGTTGCTCAAGGTCACCTGGGAGAACTGCATTCCCGCCCAGGTGGTGCGCTGAGGAGTCAGCGCCGGAACAACGGCCGCGGGTCGATCGCCCACACCACCTTGCGCCACCAGGACGCCTTGCGCCGCACCGCTTTTCTGATGTCGCGGGCGAACCGCCAGCCGTGTTGCGGCGTGCTGGGCGGCGGTGCGAACGCGGCCTGGTCCACCATCACCGCGAGGTGCGCCCCGGCTTCTCCCCATTCGCGGGCGATGTCGGGCACGGTCCGGCTCGGTTTCGGTCTCAACCCTGCGAGCTGCAACGAGTCGAGCACCTCGTTCCACGCCCCCACCGGTCCTGCCGCGCGGTGCCGCAACCGTCGTGACGTCCGTGCGACGTACAACCCGATCAGCAGCAACACCGGCGCGAACGCCCAGAGCGGAAAACCTTGCCGCGCATCAGGAGCAGCCACGGCGTCCGGCTGCACCGCGCTCGGCTGCACCAGCGGCGGCACGGACGCCAGCGACGTCGGCGTGGGCTTCGCGGTGGTCGACGCGAGCCGGTTCAGCACCTCGCGCTTCGACGCGGCGCTGGGCCCGCTTCCGTTGCCGGACACGGGATCGAACGCGACCCAGCCCCACCCGCTGAAGTACACCTCCGGCCACGCCGTGGCGTCGGCGGCGCGCACGATGCGTTCACCGTTCTGCTCCGGCACGGGCTGGAACCCGACCACCACGCGCGTCGGCAACCCGACGGCCCGCGCGAGCACCGCGTACGCCGACGCGAACTGCTCGGCGGTCCCCGCCCCGGCACCGGATTCGCCGGGGTTGCCGAAGAGGAACGTCTCCAGCCGCGCGTAGGACGACCCGACCGGCGCCTCGGCATCGGGCCGCCGGTTGAGCCGCACGACCTGTTCCAGCGCCACGGCCTTCTCGTACGGCGTGCGCGCGTTCGCCGTGGCCTGCCGCGCGTACTCGGCCAGCGTGAACGGCAACCGCGGCAACGCCGTGTACCGCGTGGCGTCTGTGGGAACCTGCGCCTCGGCGAGATCGGCATCGGACGGCGTCTCCACCACCCCGCGCACCGTGTAGCTCAACCCTGTCTTTATTCCGTCCGCGATCACCAATGACCCGGTGTCCGGATCCACCATGGCGTTGCTCAACGACACCGCCTGCGGCCTGCCCACCCCGGGCAACCACTCACCATTGAGCCCGGTGATGGTGAGGTCGACGCTGGCGTCCTGGAACCTCCCACCGGTGGGCAGATCCGGCGCGTCCACCACCCCGAGCGGCCCGTACGTGCTGGCCGCCTCCCAGGACGCCCCC
Organism: Lentzea aerocolonigenes; assembly: GCF_000974445.1. Taxonomy (GTDB): domain Bacteria; phylum Actinomycetota; class Actinomycetes; order Mycobacteriales; family Pseudonocardiaceae; genus Lentzea; species Lentzea aerocolonigenes. Next base: position 30,741 of record NZ_BBOJ01000034.1, on the reverse strand, counting down.
GAGTACCGGCTGAGCGTCACCAGCCGCACCGGCACCTCGGGCCCGCGCATCCGGAACAACTCGGCGTCCCCCTGCGCCGCCCACGCCGCGAGCTGTGGCAACGGGTTCGCGATGGCGATATCGGTGACCGGCGGCGTGACGAGCTTGCGCGGCTCAAACCCGTTGGCAGGCAACACGAACGCCAGCAACGTCAACGCGGCCAGCGCCGTGGCGAGCACCGCGGGCGGCACCACGGGCCCGCGCCGGTCGATGATCAGCCACCCCAAGGCGAGCAACACGACCAGGACGAGCGCAGTCAGCCCATAGCGGTCTGCTCTTCCGGTGGTGAGCAGGGCCGCCGCCACGTAGAGGGTGGCCGAACCCAGCGCGGGCACGAAGAGTGCAGTGCCGCGCTTGGTCACCGACAGGACCGTCACCGTGGAGACGCCGATGATGAGCAACAGACCCGGCACCAGGAGCTCAGGCGTCGCGGGAGCGGGGCGGGCGGCGGTGAGGAGGCGGGGGACGGTGTCGAGCAGCACCCACGTGGGGTCGCGGTCGGGTGACGCGCCTTTGGCGGCGAAGAAGCCTGCTGCCATGGCCAGCACCATGATCGCGAGGCCGGCCAAGCCTGCGGGGACCAGTTTTTTGAGGAGCAGGGCCAGGAAGCCGGTGAAGGCGGCCAGTCCGAAGTAGAGGGTCGCGCCGTCCCAGGCTTGGGAGAGCTGGAGGGAGGCTACGAGGAGAAGTGCGGCTACCCAGGCGTACTTCACGGGGTCACCGCCGGGTTCTGCGCATGGGCTGGTCGAGAGTGGATGGCCGGTGGGGTGGTGGGCGCGGAGGTCGGGGCGGGGGCCGAAAGCAGTTCGATCGCCACGGTCGAGAACCCCGGAACGCGATCAGCCGCCGGCACCGCGGCGACCCATCCCCGACGCCTCGCGGCCACACCGGCGCCCACCGGACCGCCCGTGCCACGAGCGCGAGGCCGCAGTGCGTGTTTCATCGCGCCACCACCGCGTTCCACGAGTCGACCAGGTCCTCCGCCCTCGCCCCGCTGATCACCAGCACCGAGCCCGCGGCGCTCACCGGGCGCTTCTCGTCCACCACGAGCACCGTGCCGAACGCTGCCCTGCCCGCCTCCAGCACCAGCGCCGGGACCGGCTCGCCGCTCACCACGGCCACCACGTCCAGGTCGCGGACCGGCACGGTCGGGCGGCCGTCGACGGTTTGTAGTTCCAGGTCGGCCAGGGCGGCGAGGATCGGGGCCGCGTCCTGGGTCTCTTCCAGGTCGGTGCTGCCGGACGACGTCAGCAGGCGCACCGGATGGCCCTGCTCCAGGGCCGAGGTGATCAGGGACGCGGCCACCTCCACCGCCTCCTCGAAGCGCTGGTCCTCGGCGTACGAGGACGTGTTGTCGTCGAGCAGCACCGCCAGGTGCGGGCGGGCCGGGTCGGCGTCCTCGCGGATCATCAGGGTTCCCGTGCGGGCGGAGGTCGCCCAGTGCAGGCGGCGGAGGTCGTCGCCCGGCACGTACTCGCGCAGGCCCACCAGGTCTGTGCCGCCGCGCTCCACGCGTTCGTCGGCGCCCACCTGGCCTCGGCGGGCTCCGGAGGGCAGGCCGCGCACCGGCAGGACGCGGGGGACGACGCGCACCTGCACCACCTCGCCCAGCACCGTCCGGGCTTGGGCCAGGCCCGCCAAGCCCTTGCGGCGCAAGGTCAGCGGGCCCACGTCGAACACGCCGCGCCGTTCGGTCGGGATGGCGTAGTCGACGGACTCCACGGCGCCCGGCTTGAGCAGCGGCACGTCCACCGTCATCGGCGCACCCGCCACCAGGTCCACGGCGTCCAGCGCCACCGGCCAGCGGCCGACGGCCGACAGCTCCAGGCGGCCGCTGCACCTCGCCAGGCGTGGCACGGTGCGCGGGCGGACCGTGCGCGACACCGACAGCGGTGACGCGATCAGCACCGAGACCGCGGACGCGATCACCAGGGCCACCAGGGCCAGGCCGAACGCCGTCATGCCCGGATAGCGCCACCACAGCCCGACGCCGAGCATCAGCAGGCCCAGCACCGCGGTTCCGGTGCCGCGCAGGGTGAGTCTCATTGCGCCGCGGGCTTGGGCACCGGCACGCGCGAGAGCACGTCGGCCAGCACCTCCGACGTCGTCACGCCCGCCAGCACGCTCTCCCGCGTCAGCACCAGGCGGTGGGCCAGCACCGGGTCCGCGATGTCCTGGACGTCCTGGGGCACGACGAAGTGCCGGCCCTTCGACGCCGCGTACACCTGCGCGCACCGGACCAGCGTCCGCAACCCGCGCGTCGACGTGCCGAGCCGCAGCCGTTCGTCGGTGCGCGTGCCCGTGCCCAGAGCAGAGATGTACTGCAGGATCGGGTCGGCCACGTGCAGCAGCGACAGCCGGCCGCTGAACGCGCTCACCTCGCGCGGTGACGTCACCGTGCGGACGTCGGCGATCCGGCCCGCGCCGCTGCCGGGACGCAGCACGTCCAGCTCGTCCTCGACCGACGGGTAGCCGATCGAGGTGCGCAGCATGAACCTGTCCAGCTGCGCCTCGGGCAACCGGTAGGTGCCGTCGAGGTCGATCGGGTTCTGCGTCGCCACCACGAGGAACGGGTCGGGCACCGCGTGCCCGACGCCGTCGATCGTGACGGTCCGCTCCTCCATGACCTCGAGCAGCGCTGACTGCGTCTTGGCCGCCGCGCGGTTGATCTCGTCGGCCAGCACGATGTTCGCGAACACCGGACCCGGCCGGAACCGGATCTGGCCCGTCTGCGGGTCGTAGACCGATGTGCCCGTGACGTCGGACGGCAGCAGGTCCGGCGTGAACTGCACACGCCGGGAGATGCCGCCCAGCGCACCGGCCACGGCACGGGCCAGCGTCGTCTTTCCCGTGCCGGGCACGTCTTCCAGCAGCACGTGGCCGCCCGCGAACATCGCCACGAGCACCAGGTCGATCACGTCGCGCTTGCCGCGCACCGCGCTCTCGACCGCGTCGCCGAGGCGGGTGTGCAGGTCGCGGAAGGCCGAAACCTCACCGGTGTCGATCACTTTTCCTCTTCTCTGCGAACACCGATGCGCAACAGGAACGCGCACGCCAGCAGGCCCAGTCCACCCGCGCCCATCGGCGCGGTCTGCTCTCCCGCGGGTGCCATCCGCGGGATGCAGCCGGGTTTGCCCTGACACTCGTCCAGGATGAAGATCGCGTTCTTCGACGCCGAGTCGACCTGACCACCGCCGGACGCCGCGTAAGCGCGCACGACGATCGTGTTGGTGCCCTCTTCCAGGTCGATCTGCGCGGTGGTGGCGGTGCACGGAATGCCCACCGAGTAGCCCTGGGTCTTGTTGACGACCTCGCAGCGCCCGTTGTGGCTCGCCCAGTCCGCCGGCGGCGCCATGTTCACCGTGCGCCTCGACGCCATCCGCCCACCGGTGATCGACGTGATCACCGTGGCCCCGGCCGTCGGCAACGACGGCGGTGGTGGCGGCGGAGGTGGAGGAGGCGGCGGCGGTGTGGTCGTCGTCGTGGTGGGCGGAGGCGGAGGCGGCGGGTTGTTGGGCGGTGGGTTGTTCGGCGGCGGATTCGGCGGAGGCGGGTTGTTCGGCGCCGTCACCGTGAACGACGCCATGCCCGCGGCACCGGCCGTGGACGCCGTCGACGCGCGCACCGTCACGTCCAGCCTGCCGCTCGTGCAGAACGTGGAACCCGTGCACGGCAACGACAGATCAGCGGACGTACCGGCCGACTGGGTCGACACCGAACCACCGCTGAACGATCCGGAACCCGTCACGGTGTAGCCCACGATCGGGTCCGTCGAGGAGACCGCGCTCCAGCTCACCGTCACGGTGACCGCGGCGGAGCTGCGCCCTTTCTCCCGCACCGTCACACCGGCGGGCGCGGCCGGCGCGGACCCACCCGGAGAGGACGGCGGCGTCGACGAGCTCGGCGGAGGCGACACCTCCGGCGGTGTGCCACCGTTGTTGTTGTTATTGCCGGGATTGCGCGGCGGCTTCACCGGCTCGTTGGGGTTCGGCGGCGGGGGCGGCGGCACCGAGGGCGGCGGCGAGCGGTCCGGGTCCTTCACCGGCACCTCGGGGCTGCGGATCGTCAACGACCGCGTCGCGCCGTCGGTGTCGACCAGCACACCCGTCGAGGAGCCCGGCACGTTCACGAACAGCCGGCCGTCGTCGAACACCAGCTCGGGGTCGGAACCACCGGACGTGCGCACGTCGTCACCACCGCGGCGGCCACCGCGGTCAAGGACGATGACCTTGCCGGATCCCTTGCACGGCACGTAGACCTTGTCGCGGAACACCGCGGGACGCCCCGGCTTCGGACACCCCATCGCACCGACGTCGACACGCAGCACCTGCCCGTCGACGACGAGCACGACCACCGACGAGTCCGGCACCGACGCGGGCACGAGGTCCGTCGGCGACATCTGCGCCGCGATCACCTCGGCATCGGTGCGGTCCGTCGACCGCGACACGTCCTCACCGGTGCCGTCGCGCACGACGACACCACCGTCGAGACCGATCAGCGTGACACCCTGGTCGTGCGGCACCAGAACCGTGCGCGGCCCGGCACCGGTGACCTGGCGCTGCGTCCGCTCCTGGAACCGCTCCTCGTCGTCGGACCAGTCGAGCGACCGCAACGTGCCGCCGTGGTCGACCACCCACAGGACGCCCCGCTCGTCCACGACGGCGTCGGCGAGCGGTTGCCCGGCCTCCCACTTCTGCCCGATGTCGGCCAGCGTCAACGGATCCGCGGTGTGCACGGTGCCGGCGGCGCGGTCGACGACGAACACCATCCCGTTCGCCACCAGCACCTTGCTCGTCGCACCGGGCGGCGCCTGCCGGCGACCGGACGCGAGCAGCGTCGCGAGGTCGATGACGGTGATCTCGCCGGTCCGCCGGTTCAACACGATCAGCCGGCCGTCCTCCTGCGCGATCTCCAGCTGCGAGTCGGGCCCGCTGATCTGCAGCCGCGTCTGGGGTTTGCCCGACACCGGGTTCACCTGGACGACCTCACCGCGCTGGTCGTCGCCCAGCCACGTGAGCCCGTCCGACACCTCGACGGAGGTGCGGGAGATGCCCTGCCCCAGCGCGGCGCCCGCGAGCACCAGAACACCCAGAAGTGCCGCTACGAAACTCGCCGATTCCCGCCCTCCACCGGAGATCACCCTTCTGATCCGGTGCCACCAAGCCATGCGCGCCTCCCTCGCCCGCCGGGGATGCTAACCCCCGGCTATGACAACTTCGGACGGTGCACGGTTCCCGGATCGCCCGGTCAGCCGACTGGCAGACATAGGTGAATGTAATGACGGGGTCTGACAGTTTCGGAAACCGAATGGCGCTGGGCCGAAGTGATCAACGCGCAGGGCAGGTCGGCGTAGCGCCCCGGCCGGCGGGCCAGAAGGCGGTCGATGATCACCGGTGTGGCTGACCTCGACGCGTTCGTCGCGCTGCCCACCGCCTGACTGAATAGAGTGGATTCACACCCGGTTGAACTCACACGACGGCAGAGTGGACTGATGGAGATCCCCGGCATGGGCCTTGCCAGGCAGGCGCTCACCACCGCGCTCGACACCACGGCGGCCGTCGCTGCCGTCCCCGGCCGCGTGCTGGGCCTGATCAGCGAGGTCGAGCAGCTGGTCCGCAAGGTCAACGGCACGATCGACGCCGTCGACGGCGTCGTGCGCAAGGCGGACGAGCTGGTCGGCCGCACCGCCAACGTCGTGGCCGACGCCGAGAAGGCCGTCGACGAGGTTCGCGCGATCACCGCCAGCGCCAGCGACGTCTCGGAACGGGCAGCGCAGGTCGTCACCACCGCGGGCCACACCGCGCACACCGCCAACGAGCTGATCGGGATCTACGAGCCGATCGCCAAGCAGGCCCAGCCGCTCGCCAAGCGGTTCGTGGACGAGCTCTCCCCGCACGAGGTCGAGGCCGCGATCAAGCTCGTCGACGAGCTGCCGGTGCTCACGGAGCACCTGACCAGCGACATCCTGCCGATCCTGGCGACGCTCGACCGGGTCGGTCCCGAGGTGCACCAGCTGCTCGAGGTCACGAGCGACATGCGCCAGGCGATCCTCGGGATCCCCGGCTTCGGGTTCATGCGCCGGCGCGGCGAGAAAAAAGAGGAAGAAGAAGGTGTGAGGTCTCCCCAAAACGGGTAACCGGGCCGCCATGACGGCTCACGCGCGCGAAGATCAACTCACCTGGTGGCTGCTCAGCGGCATTTTCGGGCTCCTGTCGGCGACGAACGTCCTGCTGGCGATCACCGAACGCACGGCCTGGCCCTACGCGCTCGCGGCGTTGCTGCTCGCCGCGAGCGCGTGGAGTGCCAGACACGCTCTCAGACCTTCCCCGTCTTCTGGTGCGTCAGGTTCGACGCTGCTCCGAACCGGAAAGGCCGCAGCCGAAAAGTCGCGGTTTTCTCGTCTGGGAGTGTGATCAGCCCGAACGAGGTGACGTCCGGATCGAGCCGCGCCGCGACCCGGTAGTCGGTCGCACCCGCCGGCTTGAGCTCGATCAGGTACCCCTCCTCGTCCGACGCGCGGTCCTCCCACGTGAACAAGATCCCGTTCGCGTGCTTCACCTCCGCCCTCAGGTTCCCCGGCGCCGCCTCGGGTGAGGACACGGCGTGCGTGCCGCCGCCCGTCTTCCGCGGTTCCGCCCACTCGTGCCCGTCGCTCTCCGGCACCTCGTCGCCTGGTGGCAACGCGATGTCCACAGTCTCCGAAGCAGGCCCGTGGTACGGCCGGACCCGGTAGTAGAACTGGGTTTCCGGGATCAGGTCCGGGTGCTCGTACGAGTTCTTCGACGGTGGCGTGAACTCCAGGACCACGTAGTCGCCGTCGGCCGCGTTCGCGTACTCGACGACCTGCCCGGCCGCTCCCGCCTCCGGACGCCAGTGCAGCGTCACGTCAACCGGCGAGGTCAGCTCGGACGTCAGCACGGGGTCCCGCTGCTCCTGGCCGCAGGCAGCCAGGAACAGCAGTCCCACCATTGACAAGCGACGAATCACTTGCGCCAGAACCGGATGTTGCTCCACACGACCGTGGCAGGTCCCTGCCCGCTGGCCGTCCGGTACGCGCCGAACTTGTCGTAGAAGTTCCCGCCGGAGCTCGAGACCGAGTGCTTCTGCGAGCCGTTGATATACGTCCGGTGAGTGCTGCCCACGACGTGCACGGTGTTCACGCGCACGGTCGTGCCGACGGTCGCACCGGTGGCGATGGTGTCGCCGCCGTGCACCGCGTAGAGCCGGCCGCCGCGTTCGACGGCCAGCATGAAGTACGGACCCGCGCCGGGGTCGTCCTTGAACGTCTGCTTGAGACTGATGCGGGTGCCACCGAGACTCGTGATCCGGAAGCTGCCCTCGAACTGTCGCGTGCCGCCGGTGTACGTGGCGTACCGGCGTTCCGCACGCTGGTCACCGCTCGCGGTCGAGCAGGTGAGCCGGAACGTGAGGTCGCTGACCGTCCCGCACCCGCGCTGCTGCACGGAGAACGACGGCGAGTAGCTCGTCCACGGACCGGATTCCACCTGAGCCTGTGCGGGCGAACCCGACACGAGCAGCCCGGTTGCCAGAGCGATCCCCGCGCCGGCGCGGAGTCGTTTGGACATACCGAAACCTCCTCAAGACGTGCTGAGAACAGCACGTGTTCCAGGGGGCGGTAGCGGCACTGTATCGGATAATGATCCGATGTTCGACCTCCACCGTCTGCGACTGCTGCGCGAACTTTCGCAACGGGGCACGCTCGCCGCCGTCGCGCAGGCGCTGAACTACAGCCCGTCCTCGGTGTCGCAGCAGCTCTCGTTGCTGGAGTCCGAGGTCGGGGTGCCGCTGCTGGAACCGGTCGGGAGACGCGTGAAGCTCACCCCGCAGGCCGAGATCCTGGTGCGGCACACCGAAGAGGTGCTGACGCGGCTGGAACGGGCCGAGTCGGAGGTCGCGGCCTCACTGCACGAGATCACCGGGACGCTGCGGGTCGCCACGTTCCAGACCGCCGCGCTGGCGCTGATCCCGGCGACGCTGGCGCGCATGAGAGACGAGCACCCCTCGCTTCGGATCGAGTTCCAGGTGCTCGACCCGGCGGAAGCGCTTTCCGCCTTGAACGCCCGCGACTTCGACCTCGTCTTCCTGGAGGAGTGGCCAGACCAGCCGGAGGCCCGGTTCGCCGGGCTGGAGTACCGGGAGGTGTGCCGGGACCCGATCCGGCTCGCCGTCCCGAGTGGACTGCCGCAGTCCGAGATCGAGTCGTACCCGTGGATCATGGAACCCACCGGCATGCCGCAGCGGACGTTCAACGTGAACTGGTGCCGCCACAACGGTTTCGAGCCGGACGTGCGGTTCTCCTCCACCGACGTCCTGGTGAAGCTGCGGTTCGTCGAACGGGGACTCGCGGTCGCGCTGCTGCCGGACCTGGTCTGGTACGACCGCGAGATCACCGTCGACCTGCACGAGCTGCCGGTCCCGCAGTCCCGGCTGCTGTTCACTGCGGCACGGGCAGGGCGAGGTCAGCATCCCGCTGTGCGGGCTTTCCGGGAGACGCTGGCGCTTTCCGTAGCGCCGCTCCGGCCCCGGCCGTGATCACCAACGCGATGCCGCACAACGAGATCACGCTCAGGTGCTGGCCGAGTAGGAGCGCACCGGCGAGCGCGGCCGCCGCGGGTTCGAGGGCCAGCGCGACGCCGAACGTGCTGGCCTGCAACGTCTTGAGCGCCCTGATCTCCAGGGTGTAGGGGATCGCGGACGCCAGCAGTGCCACCAGCGTGCCCAGCAGCAGGATCTTGGGCTCGAACAACGCGGCACCGGCCGTGGAGAGCCCGTACGGCAACGTGAGCGCCGCCGCGATCAGGCTCGCACCCGCGAGGCCGCCGGTGCCGAGCCCCGCCGTCGCGAGCTTGCGCCCCGCCAGGACGTAGAAAGCCCAGAACACGGCCGCGAGCAACGCCAGCGCGACACCGATCAGGTCGAGTTTCGCACCCGTGTACTCGCGCACGCCCAGCACCACGACACCCAGCAGCGCCAGCCCGACCCACACGAAGTCCCGCGCTCTCCTGCTGAGCACGGCCGCGAGCCCCAGCGGCCCGAGGAACTCGATCGTCACCGCCACGCCAAGCGGGATCCGGTCGAGCGCGAGGTAGAACGTTCCGTTCATGCCGGCCATGGTCATCCCGAGCACGAGCGTCTCCTGGCGGAACTTCGGACGGACGATCACCGCGAGCATCAGCGCCGCGATGCCGAGCCGCAAGGCCGTCGCGCCGGGCGCGCCGATCTGCCCGAAGAGCTGACTCGCGAACGCCGCGCCGAACTGCAGTGAGATGACCGAACCGAGGACCAGGAAGACCGCCATGCCCACAGCCTCGTTGACCAGCTCTCTTCGGTACAGCGAATGTTTCCGAGCGATATCGTTCGGTTTTCCCGACCATTTAGACTGACCGGTGCGATGAGACGCAAACCCTCCTCCCCTCTCCCCCAGCGCAACGGCCTGGACGCGGCCCGGCTGAAGCTGCCGCCGGAAGGTTCGTGGCCGTCCCTGCGCGAACACCTCGTGGAACGGCTACCGCGCGTGGCCCCCGAACGCATCGAGGAGATGCTGCGGGAGGAACGGATCTGGAGCGTCTCCGGGCCGTTGGGCGTCGACGCGCCGTTCGTCCCGGACAGCTACATCTGGTTCCACCGAGACCTGCCCGTCGAGGTCCCGGTGCCGTTCGAGGTCGGTGTGGTCCACCAGGACGAGAACATCGTCATCGCCGACAAGCCGCACTTCCTGGCCACGATCCCGCGCGGCCAGCACATCATGCAGACCGCGCTGGTGAAGCTGCGCGACTCGCTGGGCCTGCCCGACCTCTCCCCCGCCCACCGCCTGGACCGCGTGACGGCCGGCTTGGTGCTGTTCGTGGTGCGCCGCGAGCTGCGCGGCAAGTACCAGACGATGTTCCGGGATCGGTTGGTGCGCAAGGAGTACGAGGCGATCGCGCCGTACGATCCGGCACTGGAGCTGCCGCGCGTGGTGCGTTCGCGGATCATCAAGGAACGCGGGATCATCACCGCGTTCGAGGTCGACGGCGAACCGAACGCCGAGACCCACGTGTCCCTCGTCGAGCACCGCGACGGCCTGGGCCGCTACCGGCTGAACCCGCACACCGGCCGCACCCACCAGCTCCGGCTGCACATGTCCGGCCTAGGCGTGCCGATCGTGAACGACGACTTCTACCCGGTGCTGAGGGAACGCCCGCTGGACGACTTCTCGTCCCCGTTGCAGCTCCTCGCCCGCACGTTGTCCTTCACGGACCCCGTCACGGGCGAGGAACGCTCCTTCACGTCGAAACTCACGCTGTCCGCCTGGTCATGAGACGTGCGTGCGCCGGGCGTCGATCGGCTGCGGCTCCCAGATCCCGTTCATCCGCTCGAGCAACCGCCGGGCGAGCGCACTCGTCGCGGGGTGGGTCTCGGTGAACCCGGCCACCACCCGCGCCCGGAACATCAACCGGCCGCGCGCGGTCGTGCTGTACCAGAACCAGTCCTCGTCGACGACCCTGGCGAGGTGGTCGGTGCCGTCTCGCTCGGCCCGCTGCACCAGCGCGTCGCCCTGCACCAACCACCGCACGCAGGCGTCCTCCAGCGGCTCCTCCCAGCCGCGTTCGGCGAAGTAGGCCCGCTCGGCGGCCTCCCGCAGCTCCTTCGGCGTCTCAGACACGGTCGCGCAGGTCGGAAAACCGATCCGCAGGTACACCAGCTCCGTGAGCCCGTCGCCGAGCATCGCACCTTCGAGGTCGACGAACCTGGCTCCCCGGTCGGTGTACATGTCGTTGCCAGGACACGGATCGCCGTGCAGGAGGTCGAACCTGCCGGTGTCGGTGAAGGCCAGCTCGCTCTCCGCGTCCCCGATCTCGACCTCCAGCGCACGCACGAACCGCAGGAACGGCTCCGGGTCAGGAACCTCCTGACGCGGCAGCAGTCCGGCGTGCTCCGGACCCGTCGCCTGGTGCAGCCGGGCGAGGCCGCGCGCGTAGTCGATCACCCAGTCCTCGCCGAACGAATGGGACGGCAGCCGTTCCATCACGATCGTGCAGGTGTCCGGGTGGACCTCGTGCACGCGCGGCACCATCCCGGTGTGCCGGGCCAGCCGCAGCGCGGTGACCTCGCGGGTGAAGGCGGCCGCATCGCCAACTACCTGTTTGACGATGCGGTCGCCGTCGGCCCACACGCGGGACCGCACACCGCTTTTCAGTCGTTCCATCAGGCCAGTGTGACCGCGTACAGCTCCACTCGTGGATCATCCGGCAAAGTCACCGAGCGAACCGTCTTGGCCGCGTCCAGCCGCAACGACTGGCCGAACAGGCGCACCGGTGGTCCGTCGACGCCCTGTCCCGCCTTGATCCGGTGCGGCATCTCCAGCACCACCGGACCACCGCCCGCCCAGTCCGGCACCGACGCGGCGACCTCGGCCGACGTCCCGTCCGTGTACCAGACGGTGAAGGCGGTCGAGACCGGCCCGTTGTGCGACGCGCCCACGACGTGCAGCCAGGAGAACTGACCGGCGGGCAGCAGCAGGCCCTGACCGCGAGCCTCCACGAAGTTGGGCGCGGTGCCGGAGGGATCCGGTGCCTGGTAGGTGATGCCGCCCCACGTCACGGGCCCCGCCGCGGGCAGCAGTGCCGCGTCGTAGCTCCACCCGCCGCCGTCGAAGTTTCCGGAAGCGGAGTCGGCGACCGTCGCCGTGCCGTCGTGGTTGCGTTCCGCGGCGATGTCCACCGAACACGTCGAGAACGCGCACACCGCGGCCGGTTTGACCTCGACGACCGCCTTCACCGTCACCGACTCGACCGCGACCGAGATCTCGTACGAGCCGGGAGTCAGTCCGGCCGGCACCGAGACCGTCAGCGGCACGGTCTTCTGCGTCGGCAGGTGCCGCGACACGATGACGAACGGCCTGGCGCCGCTCACCTTCCACCCCGCGGGAGCCGTGACCTGGGGCCGCACGGTCGTCGCACCGGGAGACTGAGCGAGCACGTCGAGCTGCAACGTCAGCGACTGCGCGGAGTCCGAGGTCGGCAGCACGATCTCGGAGTTGCGCAACGACGCGGACAGCGCCCGGCGCGAGTCGGCGTTGCCGTCGTTGAGCGACGGCGGCTCGTCGGAACGCCCGGTGCCCCACGACGAAGGCTTCGACGACACCTGGTGAACCAGCTTTCCACCGCGCTGCAACGAGGACCACGAGAGCCAGGTCTTGCGGACGTCACGGCCACCGAAGGAAACGCTCTTGATGTACCGGTTGGTGTCGGACACTCCCGGCGCCGTCACGGTCAACGTCCCGCCCTGCGACCCGTACTGTCCGATTCGGACGGTCGCGGACTCGAACTGCGGCGAGGACAGCGCCAGGAAGTCAGCGCCGTTGAACGTCGGGTAGAGGCCCAGCGACGAGAAGACGTACCAGGCCGACATCGTGCCCAGGTCGTCGTTGCCGGTCATGCCGTCCGGACCGGTCGTGAACAACGTCATCGCCGCCCGCACGACCGTCGCGGTCTTCGACGGTGTGCCCGCCCACAGGTACATGTACGGCGCGAGCAGGTCCGGTTCGTTGTTCGGGTTGTAGGTCGGTTTGCCGTAGTAGTCGTACGGTTCGGTGATCCAGTCGTGCCGTGCGGTACCGGCGGGGTCGGCCAGCAGCTTCTCGTAGGCGAAGAACGAGTCGAGCCGCTTCTCCGTCTCACGCCGCCCGCCCATCAGCGACACCAGGCCGGCGGGGTCCTGCGGCACGAGCCACTGGTACTGGTAGGCGCCACCCTCGTGGAACTGGTGCGAGGCGTCCACCGGGTTGTACGGCGTGAGCCAGGTTCCCGCGACGGTCCGCGGCCGGAAGTGACCGGTCGAGGCGTCCCACAGGTTGCGGTACCACTGGCCGCGGTCGGCGAACAGGCGCGCGTCGGACCCGTGCCCGAGGCCGCGAGCCATCAACGCGAGCGACGCGTCCGCCGCCGAGTACTCCAGAGTCGCCGACGCCGGGTGCACGCAGTCGTTGTCGCCGCCCTTGTGCGCACAGTCCTTCCCGAGCTCCAAGCCGGACGGGATGTACCCGCGCTCGTTGTAGTAGGTGACGCCCGACCGCCCGTTGTAAGGAGAATCGGCCGGAGGCAACGACAGGGCGTTCTTGCGCAACAGCTGGTACGTCTCCTCCTCGTACCCGCGCAACAACCCCTTCCCCCACGCCTCGACGAGGAACGGCGTCACGGGGTCACCGGTCATGATGTTCGTCTCGGAGGACGCCAAAGCCCAGCGCGGCAACCATCCTCCGTCACGGCCACTGGCCACAACGGACAGTGCGACGTCACGGGCGACCTTCGGTTCCAAGAGCTGCAGCAGCTGATTTTGTGGTCTGTACGTGTCCCACAACGAGAAGTTCTGGTACGGCGTGTACCCCGACGCCGTGCGCACCTTGCCGTCGAACCCCATGTACCTGCCGTCGACATCACCGGCGAGATTCGGATGCAGCACCGAGTGGTACAGCGCGGTGTAGAACGCGACCTGCCGTTCCCGCGGGCCACCGGAGACCTTCACGGCGTCCAGCTGTTTCTTCCACACCGCCTTGGCCGCCGTCACCGTGCTGTCGAAGTCGTGGGAAGGAGCCTCCGCCGCGAGGTTCTTCCGCGCGCCCTCGATGCCGGTGTAGGACAGGCCGACCTTCAGCACCACGTCGCGGTCGGCGGTGGCGTCGAACGTGACCCACGCGCCGTTCCCGCCGGTTCCGGACGCGTCCCGGCCGCCGGGCGTGGGAACGCTCCCCCGCCACGAGCCGAACGACGCGAACGGCCGGTCGAACGAGGCCGTGAAGTACACGGTGTGCTCGTCCTTGCCCGCGCAGAACCGGCCGTTGCGCACCCGCCCCTCGATGGTCCGGTCACCCACGACGTGGATCTCGGAGTCGAGCACGGTCTGGTTGGACCGGCCGGTGTTGAACAGGACGTTGGCCGCCGCGCTGGAGGGGAAGGTGTAGCGCTGCCACCCGGTCCGCGGCGTGGCCGTGACCTCGGCGTTCACCCCGTACCGGGACAGCCCGACGCGGTAGTAACCGGGCTGCGCGACTTCGTCCGAATGGCTGAAAGGCGACTTGTAAGCGTTGATGTCAACGTTGTCAACGGACCCGACTGTCGGCATGACCGGCAGCTCGCCCATGACGCCGCAGCCCACGCCCGACAGGTGTGTCTGCGAGAAGCCGTAGATGGAGGTGGCCTTGTAGTCGTACCCGCCCTGACCTCCCGTGTCAGGGCTGACCTGCACCATTCCGAACGGCACCGAGGCGCCGGGGAAGGTGTTGCCGAAGTTCTGCGTACCCACGAAGGGGTTCACCGAGGACGAGGGGTCCGGATCGGCCTGTGCCGCTTGAGCAGGAACTGTCAGACCCAGTAACAGCCCGGCTACAACCAGTGTCCGCATGGGAGGCAGTATTGTCCGATCGTCGCCGCCCCGACACCCATCGGAGGTCGGCGATGCGCGCACTGGCCGCAACGCTGCTGCTTCTCATCGCGTTCGCGCTACCGGCTCAAGCCGCTCCCGCACTCGACACCGTCACGACGGCGAGCGTCTACGGATGCCTGCGCACCAACGGTGCCGGTGTGTACGACGCGACGGTGAACAAGACGTTCGTGACGTACTCGGGGACCAACCACGACATCTACGTGAAGGCGTACGACCACGCCGCGAAGACGTGGTCAACTGTGGTCAGGGTTGCCCCGCTGAACCTGACGCACGACAACGCCTACCACGACTACCCGGTGCTGACGCAGCTCGGCGACGGCCGGCTCGCGATCTTCCGCGCCACGCACACGAGCTCGATGCAGCTCTACACCGCACCGACGCCGCGGGCGATCAGCGGCACGTGGACCGCCCGGACGATCAGCACCGACAGGAACACCTACCCCGAGCCGATCGTCACCGGGAACACGATCCACCTGTTCTACAGCCAGAACACGGATCTCTCGCACCCGTACCGCACGTACAGGATGATCAAGTCGACGGACAGCGGCAGGACGTGGTCCGCGCCGCGCACGATCATCGACTCCGGCCGCACCGCCGACCGGTACGCCGAGGTGTACGCGTTCGGCGTGACGCACCGCAACGGCCGGATCTACCTGACCTGGTCGCTGCACGGCGGGCCGAAGGGCCACAACGGCGGCGGCAAGAACATCTACGTCGCCTACCTCGACACGGCGTCCGGAACCCTCTTCACGGTCAGCGGCGCGTCGCTCGGCACCGTGGTCGACGCGTCCGACATCGGCAAGACCCGTGTCGTCACGACGAACCCGACGGATCTGCCCGCGGACAAGACGTTGCCGGAGGAGAACCCGGTGACCGTGCCGTTGGACGACGGCTCGCTGGTGCTGGGCTACGGCGTGCACACGAGCACCAGCGCCAAGATCGTGCTCTCGCGGTTCGCCGGCGGCAGCTGGACCTCGACGACGGCCGACGGGTCGACGTCGTTGTTCAAGGACCTCGTCGCGACCGGCACCGGCGTGGACTTCTCCTACGCCAGCGCGGATCGCAAGCGGTTGCTCGTGAAGTCGTGGACGCCCGGCGGTGCCGCGACCGCGAAGCACGACGTGACGGTGCCGTACTCGGCCGGTGCCGACACGACGTTCTACGCGAACTTCGTGGAGAACCGGCCGAGCGACCTGGTGGCGAGCACGATCGACTACGAGACCCGCAAGACCAGCCACACGGGCAAGTGGCCGGTGTTCTCGATCAGGGCTGATCAGCAGCGTGCGCGACGGCGATGATCTCCTCCTTCACGCGGGCGATCATCGCCGTTCGCGCTGACAACTCCCTGACAGGCGAGTAAGCAGGGAAACATGCCCGTACAGCTCAACCACACCATCGTCCACGTCACCGACCAGGAGCGTTCGGCGCGCTTCGTCACGGAGCTCCTCGGTCTGCCGGAACCGGTCCGCTTCGGTCCGTTCCTCGTCGTCGAGGTCGCGAACGGCGTCTCGCTCGACTACCTGACGAGCCCCGGCCCGATCACCTCGCAGCACTACGCGTTCCTCGTCACCGAGGACGAGTTCGACCAGATCTTCGGCCGGATCCAGGAGCGCGGACTCGACCACTGGGCCGACCCGTTCCACAGCCGGCCACAGGAGATCAACCACAACGACGGCGGGCGCGGCGTCTACTGGGACGATCCCGACGGCCACGCACTGGAGATCATCACGCGCCCGTACGGCTCCGGTTCCTGAAAGGTATGGACCAACTCTTGTGCCGCGCACCCCGTTGCTGCCACCGTGAGAGCGGTAACACACCGTGGGCGCGCAGGGTTCGAACCTGTACTGCTGAACAGGTCTAGACCCTTGACTGGTCTGGACCACTGGTGCCAGTCTCAGCACAGTTCACATCCTTGATTCCTCGGGCGCGCAGACTCCAGGAGTGGGTGACCTTTGCTGAGAAAACGCATCTTGGCGTCTCTCGCGGCAGGTGTGATGGCGGCGGCGCTCGCCGTCATCACGCCGACCGCGTCTTCACAGGCGGAAGTGTCCGCACAGGCGTGCACGTACACCGACTGGGTGCAGGGTCAGTGGTACGTCACGGGCTCCATCGTGAGGTACGAAGGCAACTTCTACATCGCCGAGCACGACAATCCCGGCTACAGCCCAACGATCTCCACCTGGTACTGGGAACCGACGAGCTGTGACGGTGGTGGAGGTGGCGGCGGCGGCACCTGCACGTTCACCGACTGGGTGCAGGGACAGTGGTACGTCACCGGCGCCATCGTCAGGTACGAAGGCAACTTCTACATCGCCGAGCACGACAATCCCGGCTACAGCCCAACGATCTCCACCTGGTACTGGGATCCGTACGACTGCAACGGCGGCGGTGGAGGCGGTGGTGGCGGCGGCAGCTTCGTCGTCAGCGAAGCCCAGTTCAACCAGATGTTCCCCAGCCGCAACGGTTTCTACACCTACAGCGGTCTCGTCCAGGCGATGAGCGCGTTCCCCGGGTTCGCGAAGACAGGCAGCGACACCGTGCAGAAGCAGGAAGCGGCGGCGTTCCTCGCCAACGTCTCGCACGAGACGGGCGGTCTGGTGCACGTCCGCGAGATCAACCAGGGCAACGACCTCTGCGACGAGAGCAAGCCCTACGGCTGCCCCGCCGGAACGTTCGGCTACTACGGCCGCGGTCCGATCCAGCTGTCGTGGAACTTCAACTACTACTCGGCGGGTCAGGCCCTCGGCATGGGCGACGAGCTGCTGAGGAGCCCCGACAAGGTGGCGACGGACGCCGCGATCTCGTGGAAGACGGGTCTCTGGTACTGGATGACGCAGACCGGCCCCGGCTCCATGACCGGCCACAACGCCATGGTCAACCAGGCCGGCTTCGGCCAGACGATCCGCAGCATCAACGGATCCCTGGAGTGCGACGGCCGCAACCCGGCACAGGTGCAGAGCCGCGTGTCGAGCTACCAGCAGTTCGCCGGGATCCTCGGCGTGCCGACTGGAGCAAACCTGTACTGCTAGAACGACCGGCGCGCCCCAGGTGGATCTGTCCGCCTGGGGCGCGTTCGGCTTCAGGCCGCCAGCTGTTCCTTCACCTGGGCGAGCGACGGGTTGGTGAGCGCGGACCCGTTCGGGAAGTGGACGGTCGGCACCGTGCGGTTGCCGCCGTTCACGCTCATCACGAAGTCCGCCGCGCCGGGCGTCTCCTCGATGTTGATCTCGACGTACTCGATGCCCTCGCGGTCGAGCGAGCTCTTCAGGATCCGGCAGTAGCCGCACCACGAGGTCGAGTAGACGGTCAGCTGGTCGGGAGCCATCAGCGGCACTCCTCGTCGAGGTTGGTCAGCGTTATCAACCTCAACGTAAGCCGAGGGTGCTTCATGCCGGGTTGCGGCCCACATCACTCCGCGGACCCGCGCCACTCGGACGGCCCAGCGAACGGCGATCGTCAGGCAATCGTCAGGTCAATTCGGCACACGGTGGGTGAGCATGGTTCGCGCACGGCCGAAAACTTCGGGGCGTGCAATTGCTCGTGCCCCAATTCAATCATTGCCGGAAAATTCAGTCACCCATTCGGCGGCCCTTCGCAACACAGGGTTTCCGATATCGTCTGGATTCCGCCGCCGGTACCACACTTCAGAAAGAAAGGCTGGCCATGCTGAAAACGGTGCTGGCTGCTGCCCTCCTGGTGTCCGCTGTGGTGACCGCGCCTGCAGCGCAAGCGGCCGACGTTCCCGATTTCGTGATGATCGACGTGGTCACCGTGAACGGTTCCGGCTGCCCGGCCGGTACCGCGGCGATCGCGGCGGCGGACGACCGCACGGCGTTCACGGTCACCTACAGCGACTACCTGGCCGAGGCCGGACAGGGGTCCGATCCCACAGACTTCCGCAAGAACTGCCAGCTCAACATCAGAGTGAGCTACCCGCAGGGCTTCACGTTCGGCATCGCCCAGGCGGACTACCGCGGATTCGCCAACCTGCAGCAGGGGGCGACGGGCACCGAAAAGGGCAGCTACTACTTCCAGGGCATGTCGAACGGCGCGAGCCGCACGCACAACTTCTACGGCCCGAAGAGTGACAACTGGCAGGCCACCGACCGCGCGACGGTCTCGGAAATCATCTACGCGCCGTGCGGAGAAGTCCGCCACCTGAACATCAACACCGAACTGCGTGTGAACGCGGGAGCCTCGAAGCTGAACAGCTTCATGACGATGGATTCCACGGACAGCAGCGTGAGCACGAAGTACCAGTTCTCCTGGAAGCGTTGCTGACCAGGCACCAATTGCCGCCGCCCGTTCTCGGTCGAACTTCAGACGGAAAGGTGCCCCATGCTCAACACACTGGCCGCGGCCGCGCTCGCGATGTCGACGATCATCATCCCGCCCGGTGGCGCCCCCGGTGACACGCCTCCGCCGGACCACATCACCATCGACGTCGTGACGATCAACGGGTCGGGCTGCAGAGCCGGAACGGCCGCTGTCGCCGTGAGTCCGGACAACAAGGCGTTCACGGTCACCTACAGCGAGTTCATGGCGCAGGTCGGCCCACAGGCCCTGCCGACCGACTTCCGCAAGAACTGCCAGCTGAACCTGCGCGTCAACGTGCCGCAGGGCTTCACCTACGGCATCTCGTCCACCGACTACCGCGGCTTCGCGCACCTCGAGCGCGGCTCCACGGCCCTGGAGAAGGCCAACTACTACTTCCAGGGCATGTCGCAGACGGCGTTCAAGCAGCACAACTACGCGGGTCCGTTCAGCGACGACTGGCAGGCGACCGACACGACCGAGGTCGCGGCGATCGTCTACCACCCGTGTGGCGAGAAGCGGAACTTCAACATCAACACGGAGCTGCGGGTCAACCAGGGCACTTCGGACAAGACGAAGACCAGCTTCATCTCGATGGACTCCACCGACGGGTCGATCGAGACGACCTACCACTTCGCGTGGAAGGTCTGCCCGCCGCCGAGGCCGTAGTCCCTCACCCCGGTGCCGGGCGTCCCGTTCAGGGGCGCCCGGCACTTCCCCGTTCCCCGCGGGCGGACGACGTGAGGCGGTCGGCGAACGCGACGACCAGGTCGCGGAGCTCGTCGGGGCGCTCGACGACGAACGGCCGGTCGAGTGCGGCGAGCACCGGGGGCACCCAGTCGAGCCGTTCCGCCCGCACCTCGACGCGCCGCCAGCGTTCGGTCGCGGGCTCGTGTTCTTCCAGGCTCGCAACGGTTTCCGGAAGACGGGCGCGGATCTGCGCCACCGTCCCGTGGATCCGCAAGGTCACCTCGTGCCGGTACTCGGCCGTGGCGAACCCCGACACCACGCGCTGCGCCGGATCGGGACCCGCCGGTGCCGCGAACGAGCCGGGCAGGGTCCGCGCGTCGTCGATGCGGTCGAGCCGGAAGGTCCGGTCCTCCCCCAGCTGGGCGTCCTCACCCGTCACGTACCACCGGCCCGCGTGGGCGACGACGCCGTACGGGTGCAGCGTGCGTTCGCTGCGGCGTCCCTCACGGTCGGTGTAGCGGATCGAGACCGGCCGGAGGTGGCGCACCGCGTCGGCGATCGTGAGCAGCACCCCTGCGTCCGGGGTGTCGAACTCGCCGGGCTGGTCCGTGAAGGCGAGAGCCGCCAGCAGGGTGTCGAGTCGGCGGGCGACGTGCCGGGGCAGGACCCGGCGGATCTTCGCCGACGCCGTCTCGCTCGCCGTGCGATCCGTCGTCAGTCCCGTCCGGCGGCCCGCGATCAGGCCGAGCAGCACCGCCAACGCCTCGTCGTCGCTCAGCATGAGCGGAGGCAGGCGGTAGCCGGGGGCGAGCCGGTACCCGCCGTAGCGGCCGCGCACCGACTCCACGGGTACGTCGAGGTCGATCAGCTGGTCCACGTACCGGCGCACGGTGCGTCCGTCGACGCCGAGCCGGTCAGCGAGCTCGGCCACCGTCCGAGTGCCGCCGGACTGCAGCAGCTCCAGGAGCGTCAGGACGCGGCCGGTCGGTCGAGGCACCTCCGCAGCCTAATACCGGACCGATTCTGTCCACTATTTCTCCTAACCTGCGGCGGACAAGCCTCACCCCAAGGAGAATTTCCGATGGACTTCGTCTCGATCCGCATCATCACCGGCGACGTGGCGCGCCTCGTCGGCTTCTACGAGCGCGCCACGGGGGCGCCGGCGACGTGGGCCACCGAGGACTTCGCCGAGCTCAGGATCGGCGGCGCCACCCTCGCGATCGGCAGCACCCGGACCGTCGGGCTGTTCGCCCCGGGCTCGGCCCGTCCGGCGGACAACCACAGCGTGATCACCGAGTTCCTCGTCGACGACGTGGACCGCGTGCACGAGAACCTGACGGGCTTCGTCACGGACTTCGTCACCGAGCCCACCACGATGCCGTGGGGCAACCGGTCGCTGCTGCTGCGCGACCCCGACGGCAACCTGGTCAACTTCTTCACCCCGGTCACCCCGGCGGCCGTGCGGAAGTTCGCTAGATGAGGAAGCGGTACGCCGTCGTGCCAGGAGCGACGTGCTGGATCTTCAGCGGGGACTCCTTCATCCGCCCCCACAGCAGGTCGTAGTCCTCGCGGCGGCCGAGCTCGATGCACACCAGCGCGGCACCGGTCTCCCGGTTGTCCCGCTTGATGTACTCGAACTGCACGATGTCGTCGTCCTTGCCGAGCACCTCGTCGAGGAACCGCCGCAGCGCGCCCGGCTCCTGAGGGAACTCGACCAGGAAGTAGTGCTTCAGGCCGCGGTGGACCATCGACCGCTCGACGACCTCGGCGTAGCGCGAGACGTCGTTGTTGCCGCCGGAGAGCAGGCACACCACCGTCGAGTCCGGCGCGACGGTGATCTCCTCCAGCAACGCCGCCGACGCGAGCGCGCCCGCGGGCTCCGCGATGATGCCGTCGATCTGGTACAGCTCCAGCATCTCCGTGCACACCGCGCCCTCGGCGACGGTGAGCAGCTCGGCGCCGCTGTCGCGCACCATCGGGAACGTCACGTCCCCGGCCCGGCGCACAGCGGCGCCGTCGACGAACGAGTCGACCTCGGGCAGCGTCACGGGGTGGCCCGCCTGCAGGGCGGCCATCATGCTCGCCGCACCCGCGGGCTCCACGCCGATGACGCGGGTGCGGGGGAAGCGCTCGGAGAACCACGTGCCGACGCCGGAGAGCAGGCCGCCGCCACCGACGGGCACCACGACGACGTCCGGTGCGCCGCCGAGCTGCTGGACGATCTCCAGGCCGACGGTGCCCTGGCCCGCGACCGTGCGGGGGTCGTCGAACGCCGGGACCAGCGTCGCGCCCGTGCTCAGCGCGTACTCCTTCGCGAGCGCGGCCGCGTCGTCGTAGGTGTCGCCGTCCACGACCAGCTGCACCATGCCCTGCCCGAGGGCGGAGATGCGGTCGCGCTTCTGGCGCGGGGTGGTGCGGGGGACGTGCACGCGGCCCTCGATGCCGAGGCGGCGGCACGCGTAGGCCATGCCCTGGCCGTGGTTGCCCGCCGACGCGCAGACCGCGCCACCGAACGCGAACTCGGTCTGGCACAGCAGGTTGAACGCGCCGCGCAGCTTGTACGAACGGCCGACCTGGAGGTCCTCGCGCTTGAACCAGACGCGCGCGCCGGTCCTCTCGGACAGCCGCTGGTTCACCTCGAGCGGCGTCGTGCGTGCGACTCCGCCGAGCCGGGCTGCGGCGGCGGACACCTCATCAGCGAAGGACATGTCAAAACATCTTCCGTGAACGACTCGGGTCTTGCACGCGTACCCCTAGAAAGACAGGGGAGGTGCTCGTGTTTCGCCTTGTGGGCGTTCTGACGCTGCTCATGATGGTCTCCGCGGTTCCCGCGCACGCCCATGGCGCGCCCACCGACCCGGCGAGCAGGGCTTTTCTGTGCTCGCCCGGTCAGTCAGGAGCATCATCCTCGCCGTGCCGCAGCGCCATTCAAGCGGGGTTGCCGTCCAAGGAGTGGGACAACATCCGGCTGCCGAACGTGGCGGGGCGCGACGCCCAGCGCGTTCCGGACGGCAAGCTGTGCAGCGCCGGGCTCGCGAAGTACGCGGGGCTCGACCTCCCCAGCGCGGAGTGGCCCGCCACGAAGCTCAAGAGCACGGACTTCACGTACCGGGCGACGATCCCGCACCAGGGCTCGTTCCGCTTCTACGTGACGCGCGACGGCTACTCGCCGACGGCACCGCTGCGGTGGGCGGACCTGGAGCAGTTCCTGACCGTGCCCTCTCCCCCGCTCGTCAACGGCGCGTACGAGTTCAACGTGCAGCTGCCGAAGGACAGGACGGGACGGCACCTGATCTACACGGTCTGGCAGAACACGGACACGCCCGACACCTACTACTCGTGCACGGACGTGGAGATCGCGGCGGCGGTCAAGCCGGTGACCCCCGCACCCGCCCCGGTGGCGCCACCGGCACCGGCCGCGCCGCCCGCGCAGGTGGCGCCACCGGCCTCCAGCACCACGACGACCACCACCACCGCGCCGCCGTCCTCGAAGCAGAGCACCCCGCGACCCGTTCCCGTTGCGTCGAGTGCCGAACAACCTCCTTCCAGCGCAACGCGTTTCGGCCTGTCCGCCGTGGTGGCGGCACTGGGCGGGCTCGCCGTGCTCGGCGGGATCATGTTGTGGCGCAAAAGAATTCTGTGAACGTCCCGGTCCCCAATAGGTCTGGACCATCCCTACGATGATCTTCGGGCGCGCAACCCTGCGATGTGAAGGTGCGTGCCCGCATGGCTCGAAAACTGTTGACACTGCTGGCTTTGATAGGCGCGACGCTGTTCCCGGTCGGCATCTCGGCCACCGGCCCGGCACAAGCCGCCCCGTTCAAGGTGCTCGGCTTCTACTACGGCACCAACGACCTGGCGCACATCTCGTTCGTCAAGGAAGCGAACCCGTGGCTCGCCCGCGCCGCCCAGGAGAACGGCTTCACCTACGAGGCCACCACCGACTGGAACCGGCTGAACACCCTCACGCCGTCCCAGGCCCAGGTCGTGATCTTCCTCGACGACCTGCCGAGCGGCACGCAGCGCGCGGGCTTCCAGCGGTACATGGAGGCGGGCGGCGCCTGGCTGGGCTTCCACGTCAGCGCCTTCACGCAGAACGCGAACGAGTGGTCCTGGTACCACAACACGTTCCTGGGCAAGGGGAACTTCGTCAACAACACGTGGGGACCGACCACCGCGACGCTGAAAGTCGAGACCCGCTCGCACCCGTCGACCCTGCGGCTGCCGGAGAAGTTCACCTCGTCGGTCAGCGAGTGGTACAGCTGGTCGCGTGACCTGCGCACGAACCCGGACATCCAGGTCCTGGCGAGCGTCGACCCGTCGAGCTTCCCGCTCGGCACCGACCCGAACCAGCAGTGGCGCAGCGGGTACTACCCGATCATGTGGACGAACAAGAACTACAAGATGATCTACGCGAACTTCGGCCACAACGCGATGGACTACGCGAACAACCGGCCGCTGTCGTCCACGTTCGCCAGCGCCACCCAGAACACGTTCCTCATCGACAGCCTGCTGTGGCTCGGAGGTGGCGGCACCCCGCAGCCGCAGCCCGACTGGAAGACGGTCACCAACCGCGGCAACGGCAAGTGCGTCGACGCCCGGTCCGCCGGTCTCGCGAACGGCACGGTCATCCAGCAGTACTCGTGCAACGGGACCACCGCGCAGAACTTCCGCGCCGTGGCGACGACCGACGGCTACTCGCGCCTGGAGTACCGCAACGACCCCGCGAAGGTGCTCGACGTGAGCGACGTGTCCACGGCGGACGGTGCCGGCATCCACCTCTGGGACTACGTCGGCGGCGCCAACCAGCAGTGGCGCGTCACGACCGGCACGGACGGCTACTCGACGCTGACGGCGCGGCACTCCGGCAAGTGCCTCTCGGCGGTGGGCAGCACCGACGGCGTCCAGCTGGTCCAGGCGACGTGCACCGGCTCGGCGGCGCAGAGCTTCAGGATCGGCTAGTGCCGGTCTGAGGCCACGTCACCGTCACTCGTTCCCCCGGTCTCCCGTCCGCGGAGACCGGGTGGGCGAGGAACCCGTACATGTCGTTGAGCTGGTGCAGCGCCTGCACCGCGTCCCGCCACACCGGGCAGGGCCACGCGCGGTGCCGTCCGTACCAGGCGCGGCACGACCGGCAGCGGTGCTTCTCGTTCGGCTCGTGCATCTTCAGCAGACCCCGCCACCACGGCAGGGCGGCGCGCAGCTGTTCGCGCAGCTCGAAGACCTCGTCCGGCGAGTCCGTCCTGGCGAGCTGGTCCATGGTCTTGTAGACGACGTCGATCACCGTCCGGTGGAAGGACTGCTGCCGTTCCGCGAGTGCCATCGCCGAACTCCTCCTCCCGCGGTCGACACCGACCCGCCCAGGAGTCTATGTCGACCGTTGAGGGTTCAACCACCTCTTCGCGCCGCACACCGCCACCGGCTCGCTTATGGTCACGGGCGTGGACCTGCCCGTGATGCCGCCGGTGAAGCCGATGCTCGCGAAGTCCGTGCCCGAGCTGCCGCGCGGGGACGGGTTGTCCTACGAGCCCAAGTGGGACGGCTTCCGCTGCATCGTGTTCCGCGACGGCGACGAGGTGGAGCTGGGGTCGCGCAACGACAAGCCGCTCACCCGCTACTTCCCCGAGGTCGTCGAGCTGCTCAAGAAGGCGCTGCCGCCGCGGTGCGTGGTGGACGGCGAGATCGTGCTGGTCACGCCGGACGGGCTGAGCTTCGACACCCTCCAGCTGCGGCTGCACCCGGCGGCGTCGCGGGTGCGGAAGCTCTCCGTCGAGACCCCGGCGAGCTTCGTGGCGTTCGACCTGCTGGCGTGCGGCGACTCCGACCTCACCGCGCTGCCGCTGGCCGAGCGCAGGGCTCGGTTGGAGGAGGTCGTCACGGAGGTGCCCGGCATCTACCTGACACCGGCCACGACCGACCCGGACGTGGCGCAGGACTGGTTCACCCGGTTCGAGGGCGCGGGGTTCGACGGCGTGGTGGTGAAGCCGCTGGACGGCGTCTACGAGCCGGGCAAGCGCGTGATGTTCAAGGTCAAGCACGAGCGGACCGCCGACTGCGTGGTCGCGGGCTACCGCCTCCACAAGGACGGCGAGACGGTCGGGTCGCTCGTGCTCGGGCTCTACCAGGACGGCGAGCTGCACAACGTGGGCGTGGCGAGCAGCTTCACCGCGGCCCGCCGCCGTGAGCTGGTCGACGAGCTCAAACCGCTGCTCAACCCCGCCGAGCACCCGTGGAGCGCGTGGGCGACGTACGAGGGGCCGGGCATGAACAGCCGGTGGAACCCCGAGAAGCAGCTTCAGGTCGTGTTGCTGGAACCGTCACGTGTGGCCGAAGTGCGGTACGAGCACGTGCAGGGCGGACGGTTCCGGCACACCGCACGGCTCGTGCGTTTCCGCGACGACCGCGACCCGGTCAGCTGCACGTACGAGCAGCTCGAAGAAGTACCGCCGGCCGAGCTGGACGCCCTGTTCGGTGAGGCGGAGCGGCGCAGGACAATCGACGGGTGAAGGTGATCAAGCGGGACGGCACGCACGAGATCGAGATCCAGCGGTCGCGGTTCCTGTGCCATGTCGCTCGTGTCGCCTCCGAGAGAGAGGCGGCCGAGTTCTTCGCCCGTGTGCGCAAGGAGCACTGGCAGGCCACGCACAACTGCACGGCGTTCCGGACCGCGGACACCCAGCGCTCCTCCGACGACGGCGAACCGGCCGGGACCGCAGGCGTTCCGATGCTGGAAGTGCTCACACGGCGCGATCTGGTCGACACGGCCGTTGTCGTCACCCGCTACTACGGCGGCATCAAGCTCGGTGCCGGTGGCCTGGTCCGTGCGTACGGCCGGGCGGTGTCCGAGGCGATCGACTCCATAGGGACGCTCACCCGCGAACGGCACGAGAGCGTTCTTCTGGCCGTGGACCACGACCAGGCCGGGAAGCTGGAGAACGCGTTGCGCGCAGCCGGGTACCACGTCGCGGACACGGAGTACGGCCACGACGTCACCTTCACCGTGCTCACGAAGGAGCCGGAGGCGTTCGAGGTCTGGCTCGCCTCGCAGACCGGCGGCGCGGTGACCGCCATCCGCGGCGAGCCCGTGGACCTCGACCACTAGACCGTGCCGAGCGGCGCCCCACCGAGAGGAAGGTGCCCTACCGGCAGGTCTGCCGGTAGGGCACCTTCGGGCTACGTGCAGGGAAGCACGTCCGGATCAGCGCCCGCCTTGGGCACCCACCGCACGTTCGCGAAGGACGCCTGGAAGGTGCCTTCGGTGTAGACCAGGAACGGCGTGTTGACGTTCTCCAGGTCCAGTCCCTTGTCGGCGAAGCAGTTGACCGCGATCTTCACCGTGGCCTTCTGCCCGATCGGCAGGTTGCGGAACGCCTGCGTGGTATCGAGCTCAGCCAGGCACGGGTAGTTGCAGTGCGCGCTGACGACCGTGCGGGCGGCCGGGGCCTCGTGCACGATCACGTCGAACTCGAGGGCCGCGTTGGCGTTGCCGTAGCCGCGCAGGTCCGTACCGGTCGGGCTCTGCAGGTATACCTGCCCGGGTCCGGCGCCGGTCCACGTCGTCTTGAGCGCGTCCTGCTGGACGTTGACGTCGGACTGCACGACGTTGATGTTCGCCTGCGAGGCCTGGCCGTCGGGACCGATCTCGAGGCCCC
Source organism: Lentzea aerocolonigenes (assembly GCF_000974445.1). Taxonomy (GTDB): domain Bacteria; phylum Actinomycetota; class Actinomycetes; order Mycobacteriales; family Pseudonocardiaceae; genus Lentzea; species Lentzea aerocolonigenes. Next base: position 3,601 of record NZ_BBOJ01000034.1, on the reverse strand, counting down.
AGTTCTCCGGCGAACCGAGGAAGCTCTTGTACGGCGCGACGTCCGTGCGGTTGAAGATCTCGAGGTCTTCGGTCGCCGTGCCGCCACCACCGCCGGAGCAGCTGCCGCCGGGGCTCGTCTCGTCGAGCTTGCCGACGTTGCCGGTCTGCCAGTCGCGCAGGCCGTAGCCGAGCTTGAACAGCGGGTCCTGGCTCGGGTCGTTGAGCGGCGTCTGGCAGGCGCTGCGCGGCCACGAGTAGGACAGCTTGCCGCTGAACCCGTTGTGGCGACCCCTGATCAGCAGGTCCGCGATGCCCTGGCCCTCGGTGCCCGGCAGCCAGGCGGCCACGAACGCGTCGGAGCGGTTGATCTCCTTGTTCATGTACATCGCGCGGCCACCGACGTAGACGGTGATGACCGGCTTACCCTTGCCGGACACCTTGTCCAGCACGGCGAGGTCCTGCGGGTACAGGCGCGCGGTCTCGAGCGTCCGCTTGCCGATGTCGCCCACGCCCTCCGCGTACGGCGTCTCACCGATGACGGCGACGACGGCGTCGAAATCCGCGGGGTTCACGTTGTCCGCGGTCTCGGCAAACGTGACGTTGGCGGCGCCGAGCGTGTCCTGGATGCCCTTGAGGATGCTGGTGGCGTTGGGGAAGTCGGCGTTGGTGTTGCCGGTGCCCTGCCAGCTCAGCGTCCAGCCACCGGTCTGGTTGCCGATGTTGTCGGCGCTCTTGCCGACCACCAGAACCTTGCTGCGCTTGGAGAGCGGCAGCACCCGGTTGTTGTTCTTCAGCAACACGGCGGACTCCCGCACGGCCTCGCGCGCGAGTTCCTTGTGCAGCAGCGCCTTCTGGTCACCGGCGTGCTCACGCTGAGAGGGCTTCGGCGCGTCGAACGTGCCGGCGCGCAGCTTGACGCGCAGGATGCGGGTCACCGCGTCGTCGATGCGGGCCATGGGGATCACGCCGGTCTCGACCTGCGTGATCGTGTTGGCGATGAACGCCTTCCAGTCGTTGGGCACCATGATGATGTCCATGCCGGCGTTGATCGCCTGCGGGCAGCTGGCGTTCGTGCAGCCCGTGACCTGCCCGATGCCGTTCCAGTCGGAGACGAGCAGGCCGTCGAAGCCCATCTTCTCCTTGAGGATGCCGGTCTGCACGTACTTGCTGCCGTGCACCTTGCCCTCGTTGATGACGTCGTTCGTCCAGCTGTTGAACGAGATCATCACCGTCTGCGCACCCGCGGCCAGAGCACCGTAGTAGCCCTGCCCGTGAATGTTGATCATTTCCTGCTCGGTGGACGGGTTGACCCCCTGGTCCTTGCCACCGGTCGTACCGCCGTCACCGAGGAAGTGCTTGGCGGTGGCGATCACGCCGTCCTCGCCGATGCGCCTCTTCGCGTTGTCCTGCAAGCCCTTGATGGCCTCGAACCCGTAGGCCCGAGTGATGCGCGGGTCCTCGGAGAACCCTTCGTACGTCCGCCCCCAGCGGTCGTCGCGCACCACGGCCAGCGTGGGCGAGAACGCCCAGTCCTGCCCCGTGGCCCGGATCTGCTCGGCCGTGGCCTCGTTGATGTCGCGGACGAGACACGGGTCGTGCGCCGCGCCAAGACCGATGTTGTGCGGGAAAACCGTTGCGCCGTAGACGTTGTTGTTGCCGTGCACCGCGTCAATGCCCCAGATGACGGGAATCTTGGTGCGAGTGGCCTTCGACGCGTCCCAGTAGGCGTCGGCCTTGGCGAGCCAGTCCTGCGGCGTGGCCTTCTTGTTGGCGTTGGGCCAGCTGCCACCACCGTTGAGAACAGACCCGAACCCGTACGTCGTCACGTCCTGCGGCGTGATCGCGCCGATCTCGGGCTGCGTCATCTGGCCGACCTTCTCGGCCAGCGTCATGTCCTTGAGGATCGCCTTGATCCTCGCCTCGTCCCGGCGATCACCCTTGAGCTGGCTCTCGACCTTCGGCCAGTCCTTGAGCGTGGGCAGAGACTTCTCGATGCGGGCGCACCCGTGCTCAGTCCTGGGCTGCCCGATGACAGTCTGCTTCGGTCCGTGCTGCGCTTCCGGCGCTTCCTGCGCGGCGGCCGATGTCGCGCTGGCGGCGAGCGTCAGCCCCAGCACTGCGGCAAGAGTGCTTCTCCATTGCATGCCGCAGATCCTCAACTTTGTGTTACGTCTGCGTCAATGGGAACGCTCTCATGAGTTTTTCCCGGGACGTCGTGGGAGGAAGTTCGCGTACCGGACTGGTGGGTGCTCGCGGGCGCTGGGGTGGTGGGCTGGTTGGGGGCGCGGGTGGGGCGGTTGGGTGGCGGCCGGTTGAGTGATTTTGGGGCGGGCTCGGGTGGTGGGACCGGGCGGCGGGGCGGGACGGCTAGGGCGAAGTGGCTGGGGCGAAGTGACGGAGACCGGGTGGCGGGACCTTGTGGCAGGACCGGGTGACGGGACGGGGTTGCGGGAGCGGGTGTGCAGGACCTGAGGTGCGGGACCGTGGTGCGGGACGGGGATGCGGGACCGCGGTGCGGGACCGGGTGGCTGGGCTACAGCAGCCGGATCGGTCGCCAGACCGGGTGGCCGACTGGGTAGCCGGGACGGAGCTTGCGGGGTGTGGGCGACTGCTGCGTGTGGGGTCGGTTTGCGTTGGCCGGTTCCAGGTGGCACCGCGCGGGTTGGCTTGAGCGGTTCGGCGCAGGTTCCAGCGGAGGGGTCACCTTTTGTTGCCATGTCGCCTTGCGTTGGTGGGCGCGTGAGTCCTGACGAGCCGGGTCATTTCATCGCCGCTTCGCGACGATTGCGATTGGGGCTTGATGCGATGAAGGAGCGGGGCCTCGCTCCTGGTGGGTCCCGAGCGGACACTCGGGTTGCTCACTCCAACTCAAGGGAGGCCCCTGTGTCTGAGTATGACGGGAAACAGTTCGTCGGGATCGATTTGCACCGGTCTCGTTCGGTGATCGTGCGGATGACCGCTGAGGGTGAGCGGTTGGACGCGGTGCGGATCGTGAACGATCCGATGCGGTTGATGGCCGAGATCGGCAAGGCCGGTGAGGCGCCGGAGGTGGTGCTGGAGGCCACCTATGGCTGGTACTGGGCCGCGGACGTGCTGGCGGAGGCGGGCGCGCACGTGCATCTGGCGCATCCGCTGGGGATCAAGGGATTCACGACCCGGCGGGTGAAAAACGATGTGCGGGATGCCACGGATCTGGCGGACCTGCTGCGGATGGGCCGCCTGCCCGAGGCGTGGATCGCTCCGCCGGCGGTGCGGGAGCTGCGGGAGTTGGTGCGGTATCGGTGCCGGCTGGTCGGCCGGCGGTCGGGGTTGAAAGCGGGTGTGCACGCGGTGCTGGCCAAGCAGGGCCTGCGGCTGCCGGTCACCGATCTGTTCGGGGTGCGCGGGCGTGTCCTGCTCGCGCAGGTTCCGCTGGAGCCGGTGTTGCGGGCCAGGGTGAACTCGCAGTGCCGGCTGATCGACGCGTTCGGTTTCGAGATCGACACCGTCACCGGCCTGCTGCTGCGCCGGGCCGCCAAAGACCCCGGCTGGACGGTGATCCAGCAGATCCCCGGTATCGGCCCGATCCTCGCGGCGGTCATCCTCGCCGAGATCGGCGACATCGGCCGCTTCGCCGGGCC
>NZ_BBOJ01000035.1 GCF_000974445.1 Lentzea aerocolonigenes | reverse complement strand
CCCGGTGCCGGTCCCGGAACCGGGCCACCGACATCGGATTGATCGCGAACACCGTGTATCCGGCCGCGACCAGCGCCCGCACCCACGGACCACGATCGGTCTCGATCCCGACCCGGACCTCGACATCCTCAGGATCGGCCTGACCGGTGTGCTCGGCGATCAACGCGTGCAGCCGCGCCATCCCGGCCACACCCTCGGGCAACCGGGCCTTGACCAGCCTGCGCCCGTCGGCGTCCATCAACTCGACATCGTGGTGATCCTCGGCCCAGTCATCACCGACCAGCAACAACATCCGCACTCCCACTCGCCCACTCGACGCCAGCGGCCCAGGGAGAACTTGTCGGCAAGCTAATGAACAGTGCTCACGCCACCATCGGCAGGCACGACATCCCAGCAGCGATCACGTTCTCCCGGCAACTGGTGAGGGCACGGTCTTCGCCAAGAACTCAACAACTCCATCCGAGACAGAGTGCTCACCCACCAGCGGCCACAGGCCGAGCCTGCCAGACGGCCGACTCAGCACTCATTAGCCGAGGCGACCCAACCGCCCTGCCAACGCGACCCGGCGGTGTGGCTCCCCCGTCTAGCGCTCCTCTGCCCTTGCCGCGCCCGAGGGGTCAGGTCAAGTCGACACGCTTTTTCGTCGACTTGACCTGACCCCTCGGGTGTGGCCCGCTGCGGAGCGCTAGACGGGGGAGCCACACCGCAAACGCAACCACCAACGCAACCGCAAGCCGCCAAGAGCAACAGGCGTGCCATCAACCCGCAGACGGCGCTGGAGGGCTCTTTTGGGAGTGTCGGGAGTCTGAGGGCAGAGTCCTCAGCCCAAGCACGCAACAGGAACCCCGCCAACGCGACAAGACCACCTACGGACCCCACGCTGACGCAGGCGTCCCCCCGAATCGGGAACCCCTACAACTCAACCTACTCAGAGGGTCTGACACTCCCCCGAACACGCCAAAGGGCCCCGAGGCGAAGCCTCAGGGCCCTTCAGGCGCAATGACTACGCGCCGGCGACCGTAGCGGTACCACCAGCGGCAGACAGCTTCTCCACAGCGGACTTGGAGAACTTGTCAGCGGTGACGTCCAGCTTGACGCTGACCTCACCATCGCCCAGCACCTTGACGAGCGAGCCCTTGCGGACCAGCCCGGCCAGCACCAGCGCGGGAACGTCGACCGAACCGCCCTCGGGGAACGAGGCAGCGATGTCGGAGACGTTCACGACCTGGTACTCGGTGCGGAACAGGTTCTTGAAGCCCTTGAGCTTCGGCAGCCGCATGTGCAGCGGCATCTGGCCACCTTCGAAGCGCGGCGAGACGTTCTTGCGAGCGCCCGTGCCCTTCGTACCGCGGCCGGCGGTCTTGCCCTTGGAGCCTTCACCACGACCGACGCGGGTCTTGGCGGTCTTGGCTCCGGGGGCGGGACGCAGATCGTGAATCTTGATGGTCACGACTGGACCTCCTCAACAACCACCAGGTGGCGCACGGCGTGGATCAGGCCGCGGACCTGGGGGGTGTCCTCACGCACGACCGACTGGCGGATCTTGCGCAGCCCGAGGGTGCGCATCGACTCGCGGTGGTTGTGCTTGGTGCCGATGGTGCTGCGAACCTGGGTGATCTTGAGAGCCATGGTCAGACCCCCTGGCCCGCGCGAGCGCGGATCATGCCGGCGGGGGCGACGTCCTCGAGGGGCAGGCCACGACGGGCCGCGACCTCTTCCGGACGCTGCAGGCCCTTGAGGGCCGCCACGGTCGCGTGCACGATGTTGATCGCGTTGTCGGAGCCCAGCGACTTCGACAGCACGTCGTGCACGCCGGCGCACTCGAGGACGGCGCGGACAGCGCCACCCGCGATGACACCGGTACCGGCCGAGGCCGGACGCAGCAGAACCACACCAGCGGCCTTCTCACCCTGGACCGGGTGGGGGATGGTGCCGGCGATGCGAGGCACGCGGAAGAAGTTCTTCTTCGCTTCCTCGACACCCTTGGCGATGGCCGCGGGAACTTCCTTGGCCTTGCCGTAACCGACGCCGACCATGCCGTCGCCGTCACCCACCACGACGAGCGCGGTGAAGCTGAAGCGACGACCACCCTTGACCACCTTGGAGACGCGGTTGATCGCAACCACGCGCTCGAGGTGGGGGGTCTTCTCCTGGGCCGCGCCGCCGCGGCCGCCGTCACGACGGTCGCGGCGCTCTCCGCGCTCGCCCCCGCCGCCTTCGCGACGCGTACGTCCTGGCATCAGGCGTCCCTCTCAATTCCAGTGATCATCATTGTCAGAACTCCAGCCCCGCCTCGCGGGCGGCGTCCGCCAGGGCGGCGATCCGGCCGTGGTACGCGTTGCCACCGCGGTCGAACACGACCGCCGTGATGCCGGCGTCCTTGGCACGGGCCGCGGCCAGCTGGCCGACCTTGGCCGCGCGGGCCTTCTTGTCGCCTTCCAGCGCACGGACGTCGGCCTCCATGGAGGAAGCGGACGCGACCGTGTGGCCCTTCAGGTCGTCGATGATCTGCACGGTGATGTGCTTCGACGACCGGTGCACGACCAGGCGCGGGCGCTCGGCGGTGCCGCTGACCTTCTTGCGGAGGCGGAAGTGGCGACGGGCCTTGGCAACACGACGCCTGGTGGAGATGTCCTTGCCCACCGGCTTGCGCTTCGTAACAGTCGACTCGCTCATGTCACTTACCCGTCTTTCCGACCTTGCGACGGATCTTCTCGCCCGAGTAGCGGACGCCCTTGCCCTTGTACGGGTCGGGCTTGCGCAGCTTGCGGATGTTGGCGGCGACCTCACCGACCAGCTGCTTGTCGATACCCGAGACGGAGAAACGGGTCGGGGTCTCCACCGCGAAGGTGATGCCCTCGGGGGCCTCGACCTTGACGGGGTGGGAGTAACCGAGCGCGAACTCGAGCTCAGAGCCCTTGAGCGCGACGCGGTAACCGACGCCGTGGATTTCCATCTTCTTTTCGTAACCCTGGGTCACGCCGACAACCATGTTGTGCACGAGCGTGCGCGACAGGCCGTGGAGCGCGCGGTTGCGGCGCTCGTCGTTCGGGCGCTTGACCTCGAGCGTGCCGTCCTCAGCCTTCTCCAGGCTGATCGGCTCAGCGATCGTCAGCGTCAGGGTGCCCTTGGGACCCTTCACGCTCACGTCCTGGCCGGCGATGTTCACGTCGACCCCGGAGGGGACAATGATCGGCTGCTTACCGATGCGCGACATGTCTACTCCCCCTTACCAAACGTAGGCGAGGACTTCTCCGCCCACGCCTGCCTTGTTGGCCTGGCGGTCGGTCATGAGACCACCAGAGGTCGAAATGATCGCCACACCAAGACCGCCGAGAACTCGCGGCAGGCCGGTGGACTTCGCGTACACGCGCAGACCGGGCTTCGACACGCGGCGGAGGCCGGCGATGCTGCGCTCACGGTTCGGGCCGTACTTCAGCTCGACGACGAGGTTCTTCGCGACCTCGCCCTCCTCGTCGCGGTACGAGGCGATGTAGCCCTCGCGCTTGAGGATCTCGGCGATGTTGGCCTTCAACTTCGAGTGCGGCATCACGACCTTGTCGTGGTAAGCCGAGTTCGCGTTCCGCAGACGAGTGAGCATGTCTGCGATGGGATCGGTCATCGTCATGGTGACCTGGTCAACCCTTCTCGCTGCGGTTCACCGCTCAGGGTCCAGACCTGCCCTCCTCCGAAGAGGAGGGACAGGACGGTCGTGTGCGGGCCTACAGCGAAGTAATGGAGCTTGGAATTACCAGCTGGACTTGCTCACGCCAGGCAGCTCACCGCGGTGAGCCATCTCGCGCAAGCAGATCCGGCAGAGGCCGAACTTGCGGAACACCGCGTGGGGGCGGCCGCAACGCTGGCACCGGGTGTAGCCCCGGACCTTGAACTTCGGCTTCTTCGCGGCCTTGTTGATCAACGCCTTCTTGGCCATCGACTCAGTTCTCCTTGAACGGGAAGCCCAGGAGCTTCAGCAGCGCCCGGCCCTCCTCGTCGTTCGTGGCGGTGGTGACGACGGTGATGTCCATGCCGCGGGGACGGTCGATCGAGTCGGGGTCGATCTCGTGGAACATCGACTGCTCGTTCAGACCGAACGTGTAGTTGCCGTTGCCGTCGAACTGCTTGCCCGAGAGGCCGCGGAAGTCGCGGATACGGGGCAGTGCGATCGTCAGCAGGCGGTCCAGGAACTCCCACATGCGGTCGCCGCGCAGCGTGACGCGCGCGCCGATCGGCATGCCCTCACGCAGCTTGAACTGCGCGATGGACTTGCGGGCCCGACGAACCTCGGGACGCTGACCGGTGATGATCGAGAGGTCCTTGACGGCACCCTCGATCAGCTTGCCGTCACGGGCGGCGTCGCCGACACCCATGTTGACGACGACCTTGACGACGCCGGGGATCTGCATCACGTTGGCGAAGGAGAACTGCTTCTGCAGCTCGCCCTTGATCTCGTCGCGGTAACGCGTCTTCAGCCGCGGGATGATCTTCTCTGCGGTAGTCATGCTCAGATGTCCTTCCCGTTACGACGGGAAATGCGGACCCGCTTGCCCTCGTCGTTCGTACGGTAACCAACACGGGTCGGCTTGCCGTCCGAGTCGACCACCATCACGTTGGAGACGTTGATCGGGGCTTCCTGGGTCACGATGCCACCGGACTGCGCGCCACGCTGGGTCTGCGTGATCCGGGTGTGCTTCTTGATCCGGTTGACGCCCTCGACCAGGACCTTGCCGGTCTCCGGGTAGGCCTGGATGACCTTGCCCTTCGCGCCCTTGTCCTTGCCGGCGATAACGACGACCGTGTCGCCCTTCTTCACCTTCATGGTCAGAGCACCTCCGGAGCCAGCGAGATGATCTTCATGAACTTCTTGTCGCGCAGCTCACGACCGACCGGGCCGAAGATGCGGGTACCGCGCGGCTCGTTGTCGTTCTTGATGAGCACGGCGGCGTTCTCGTCGAAGCGGATGTACGAGCCATCCGCGCGACGGCGCTCCTTGACGGTGCGGACGATGACGGCCTTGACGACGTCACCCTTCTTCACGCCGGCACCGGGGATCGCGTCCTTGACGGTCGCGACGATGATGTCGCCGATGCCCGCGTAGCGGCGGCCCGAACCACCGAGAACACGGATGCAAAGGATCTCCTTCGCACCAGTGTTGTCGGCGACACGAAGCCGCGACTCCTGCTGAATCACTTACTTGCTCCTGACCATTCCTGGCCCGCCGGATTTCCGACCCGACGGGCTCGGTCTGTCTAGAAAGGACTTACTTGGCCTTCTCGAGGATCTCGACGAGCCGCCAGCGCTTGGTCGCCGACAGGGGCCGGGTCTCCATGAGCAGGACGCGGTCGCCGATGCCCGCCGCGTTCTCCTCGTCGTGCACCTTCACCTTGGTGGTGGAGCGCATGATCTTGGAGTAACGCGGGTGCTTCTTGCGGTCCTCGAGCGCAACCACGATCGTCTTGTCCATCTTGTCGGACACGACGAGGCCCTCACGGACCTTGCGGTCGTTGCGCTTCTCGGTCTGAACTTCGTTGCTGTCGGTCATGCCGCACCCTCACCAGTGGATTCCGGCGAAGCGGAGAGGCCGAGCTCCCGCTCCCGCATCACGGTGTAGATCCGGGCGATGTCGTGCCGGACCGTGCGCAGCCGCCGGTTGTTGTCGAGCTGGCCCGTGGCCATCTGGAAGCGAAGGTTGAAGAGCTCTTCCTTCGATTCCTTCAGACGCAGCACGAGCTCTTCCTCGGTGAGCTCACGCAGCTCGGAAGCGGTGGTACCCGCTGCCATCAGAACTCACCACCCTCACGCGTAACGATGCGGCACTTCATCGGGAGCTTGTGGATCGCGCGGCGGAGCGCCTCGCGAGCGACCTGCTCGTTCGGGAAGGCCATCTCGAAGAGGACGCGACCCGGCTTGACGTTGGCCACCCACCACTCCGGCGAACCCTTACCGGAACCCATGCGGGTCTCGGCCGGCTTCTTCGTCAGCGGACGGTCCGGGAAGATGTTGATCCAGACCTTGCCGCCACGACGGATGTGGCGCGTGATGGCGATACGAGCGGACTCGATCTGCCTGTTGGTGACGTACGCCGGCTCCAGAGCCTGGATGCCGTACTCACCGAAGGTGACCTTCGTGCCGCCCTTGGCAGCACCCGACCGCTTGGGGTGGTGCTGCTTGCGGTGCTTGACCCTGCGCGGGATGAGCATGACTCAGCTCTCCGTCTTCTCTGCAGCAGCCGGGGCCTCGCTGGACGCCGCGGAGGCGTCAGCGGCGGCACGGCCGGCCTCGGTGCTCGTCGCGGTGGTGCCGCTGGCACCGGAGCGACGGGCCCGGTTCGGACGCTCGCCACGGTCGCGACGCGGGGCGCGGTCGGCCTGCGAAGGCGCAGCCGCGTCGAGCGCGCGCTTGGCGGAGATGCCACCGACGATGTCGCCCTTGTAGATCCACACCTTCACGCCGATACGGCCGAACGTGGTGCGGGCCTCGAAGAAGCCGTAGTCGATGTTGGCGCGGAGCGTGTGCAGCGGCACGCGGCCGTCGCGGTAGTGCTCCGAGCGGGACATCTCAGCGCCGCCCAGGCGACCGCCGCACTGCACGCGGATGCCCTTGACCTGCGGCGAACGCATGGCCGACTGAATGGCCTTGCGCATCGCGCGCCGGAAGGCGACGCGGTTGGACAGCTGCTCGGCGACACCCTGTGCCACGAGCTGCGCGTCCGACTCGGGGCTCTTGACCTCGAGGATGTTCAGCTGGACCTGCTTCTTGGTGAGCTTCTCCAGCTCACCGCGGATGCGGTCCGCCTCGGCACCGCGACGGCCGATGACGATGCCCGGCCGGGCGGTGTGGATGTCGACGCGAACCCGGTCACGGGTGCGCTCGATCTCCACCTTGGAGATGCCGGCACGCTCCATGCCGCGCGAGAGCAGCCGACGGATCTTGACGTCCTCGGCCACGTACTCGGCGTACTGCTTGTCTGCGTACCAGCGGGACTTCCAGTCGGTGGTGATCCCCAGCCGGAAGCCGTGCGGGTTGATCTTCTGGCCCACTACCGCGTTCCCTTCGCGCTGGTCTTCTTGGGACGAGACTCCACCTCGATGGTGATGTGGCTCGTCCGCTTGCGGATCCGGTACGCGCGGCCCTGGGCACGCGGGCGGAAACGCTTGAGGGTCGGACCCTCGTCCACAAAGGCCGCCGAAACCCAGAGGGTGTCGGGGTCCAGGGACAGGTTGTTCTCGGCGTTGGCCATGGCGCTGGCGAGCACCTTCGCGACCGGCTCAGAAGCGGCCTGGGGCGCGAACTGGAGCACGGCCAGGGCCTCGCTGGCGTTACGACCCTTGATGAGCTCGACGACGCGACGGACCTTCATGGGGGTGTCGCGGACGTAGCGAGCCCGAGCCACGGCGCGCGGAAACTCCTGCGCCTCAGCGTCCTTACGGGCGTTCATCGCTGCTTTTCCCTTGCTCTTCTCAGTTCGACGCCTAGCGGCGACGAGACTTCCGGTCGTCCTTGATGTGGCCCTTGAAGGTGCGGGTCGGGGCGAACTCGCCCAGCTTGTGCCCGACCATGGCCTCGGTCACGAACACCGGGACGTGCTTGCGGCCGTCGTGCACCGCGATGGTGTGACCCAGCATGTCCGGGATGATCGTGGACCGGCGGGACCACGTCTTGATGACGGTCTTCTTGCCCGACTCGTTGAGAACGTCCACCTTCTTGAGCAGGTGGTCGTCCACGAAGGGGCCCTTCTTAAGGCTGCGAGGCATCCTTCACTCCCTCCCTGCTCAGCGCTTCTTACCGGTGCGACGACGCCGGACGATGAGCTTGTCGCTTGGCTTGCGGCGGCGAGTACGACCCTCGGGCTTACCAGCCGGGTTGACCGGGTGGCGACCACCGGAGGTCTTGCCCTCACCACCACCGTGCGGGTGGTCAACGGGGTTCATGGCGACACCACGCACGGTGGGCTTCTTGCCCTTCCACCGCATGCGGCCTGCCTTGCCCCAGTTGATGTTCTGGTGCTCCTTGTTGCCGACCTCGCCGAGCGTGGCGCGGCAGCGCACGTCCACGTTGCGGATCTCGCCCGAAGGCATCCGCAGCTGGGCGTACGGGCCGTCCTTCGCCACGAGCTGAACCGAGGCGCCGGCGGAGCGAGCGATCTTCGCGCCGCCACCGGGGCGGAGCTCGATCGCGTGAATCACGGAACCGACCGGGATGTTGCGCAGCGGCAGGTTGTTGCCCGGCTTGATGTCGGCCTTGGGGCCGTTCTCAACCGTGTCACCCTGCTTGAGCTTCTCCGGGGCGATGATGTAGCGCTTCTCGCCGTCCGCGTAGTGCAGCAGCGCGATGCGCGCGGTGCGGTTCGGGTCGTACTCGATGTGAGCGACCTTGGCCGGCACGCCGTCCTTGTCGTGGCGACGGAAGTCGATCAGGCGGTAAGCCCGCTTGTGACCGCCACCCTTGTGCCGCGTGGTGATCTTGCCCGAAGCGTTGCGGCCACCCAGCTTGTGCAGCGGGCGGATCAGCGACTTCTCCGGCGTCGACCGAGTGATCTCGGCGAAGTCGGAGACGCTCGCACCGCGACGACCGGGAGTCGTCGGCTTGTACTTGCGAATGCCCATCTCTACGCAGTCCTCGTCATCAGGCGGCAGGGCCGCCGAAGATCTCGATCGGCTTGCTGTCCGAGGACAGGGTCACGATCGCGCGCTTCGTGTCCTTGCGCTTGCCGAACCCGGTGCGGGTGCGCTTGCGCTTGCCCTGCCGGTTGATGGTGTTGACGCTGACGACCTTCACGCCGAAGACCTTCTCCACGGCGATCTTGATCTGGGTCTTGTTCGAACCCGGCGCCACCAAGAAGGTGTACTTGTTCTCCTCAAGAAGCCCGTAGGACTTCTCGGAGATCACCGGCGCGAGCAAGATGTCCCTGTGGTCGGGGATCACTTGGAAGCCTCCTCGTCCACCACGACCGCCGCGCCCTCAGCCGAGCCACGACCCTGCTGGGCCTTGCTGGCGAGGAACACGTCGAGCGAGTCCTTGGTGAACACCACGTCGTCGTTGACGAGCACGTCGTAGGTGTTGAGCTGGTCGGGCGCGATCACGTGCACGTGCGGAAGGTTCCGCACGCTGACCCACGCGACCTCGTCGGTGCGGTTGAGCACCACGAGAACGCGACGAGCCTGGGTGACCGACTCCAGGACCTTGCGTGCGGTCTTGGTCGACGGGGTGTCCCCGTCCACCAGGCCGGACACGACGTGCACCTGGTTGGCGCGGGCCCGGTCGGAGAGGGCGCCACGCAGAGCGGCGGCCTTCATCTTCTTGGGGGTCCGCTGGGTGTAGTCACGCGGCTGCGGGCCGTGGACGACGCCACCGCCGGCGAACTGCGGCGCACGCGTCGAACCCTGGCGGGCGCGACCGGTGCCCTTCTGGCGGTACGGCTTCTTGCCACCACCGGACACCTCGCCGCGGGTCTTCGTGGCGTGCGTGCCCTGGCGAGCGGCGGCCTGCTGGCCGACGACAACCTGGTGCAGCAGCGCGACGTTCGCCTGCGCGTCGAAAATGGCCGACGGGAGCTCAACCGTGCCGGCGGACTTGCCGTCCGGGGTGCGGATCTCAACAGTCGACATCAGGCACCACCCTTCGCAGCAGTCCGGACGAACACCAGACCACCCTTGGGGCCGGGAACAGCGCCCTTGATGAGCAGCAGGCCGTTCTCGGCGTCGATCTTGTGCACCTTCAGGTTCTGGGTCGTGACGCGCACGTGGCCCATGCGGCCGGCCATGCGCAGACCCTTGAAGACGCGACCCGGAGTGGCGCAGCCACCGATGGAACCCGGCGAGCGGTGCTTGCGCTGGGTGCCGTGGCTGGAGCCGAGGCCCCGGAAGTTGTGGCGCTTCATGACACCCGCGGTGCCCTTGCCCTTGCTGGTGCCGGTGATGTCGACAACAGCGCCGGCCTCGAACACCTCAGCGGTGATCTCCTGGCCGACCGTGTACTCGCCGGCGTCCGTCGTGCGCAGCTCCACCAGGTGGCGGCGGGGCGTGACCCCGGCCTTGGCGAAGTGGCCCGCGACGGGCTTGTTGACCTTGCGCGGGTCAATCGCGCCGGCCGCCAGCTGGACGGCGGTGTAGCCGTCCTTCTCTTCGGTGCGAACCTGGGTGACGACATTCGGCTCGGCCTTGACGACGGTCACCGGGACGACCCGGTTGTTCTCGTCGAAGACCTGAGTCATGCCGAGCTTGGTGCCCAGGATGCCCTTCATCTGCCTGTCAGACATTGGTCCGTTACTCTCCGCGCCCAACGCTTACTGGATGTTGACGTCGACGCTGGCCGGCAGGTCGATGCGCATGAGCGCGTCAACCGTCTTCGGCGTCGGGTCGAGGATGTCGATCAGCCGCTTGTGCGTGCGCATCTCGAAGTGCTCGCGCGAGTCCTTGTACTTGTGCGGCGAGCGGATGACGCAGTACACGTTCTTCTCAGTGGGCAGCGGCACCGGCCCGACGACCCGAGCGCCGGTGCGCGTCACGGTCTCCACGATCTTGCGCGCAGACGCGTCGATCGCTTCGTGGTCGTAGGCCTTGAGCCGGATGCGGATCTTTTGTCCCGCCATGATGGCTTGCCGTTCCTCTGCTTCTCGTAACCGCTGCGGTGCGGTGCCTCGGATGAGGCCTGTTACAGCCTCTTGGCGCGCTCCGCCCCTGTTGAAGTGTCATGGTGCCCGGTCCACGCGGTCGGGCGTGTCGCGCCCGGTGCGCATACCGGTCCCACTCAAGGTCTCCCCGGTGGGATTGGGCCTACCACAGCCCTTGCACCCTGATGCCCATCTCCGCAAGGAGGCGTTCACTAACAGGGCGCGGACGCTCGGTCGAAGGGCTCAGGCACGCACGGATGCGACCCGGCCTTCGTCGAGCAACCCGTAAAGGATGCCACACGGGCGTGAGGCGCTCCAAATCGGGGTGGGTGAGTTGGAGCCAGATCACGTCAGGATCTTGGCCGGTGAGCCGTCCTGTTCGTCGCGTGTGGAGCGACGAGCACGACGGTTCCGTTGCCGGGCAACAGGATCCCCGACGCGGGCCCACACCCCTGCGCATGGCGACAGCCCGACGTGAGCTGTCGCACAACTTCGACCTGGCAACGACGAAGGCCGGGCCAACGGAACCGTTGGCCCGGCCTTTCGCCGAACTGGGTGCTGCTAGGTCACTTGATGATCTTGGTGACCGAGCCGGCGCCGACGGTGCGGCCACCCTCGCGGATCGCGAAGCGCAGACCCTCGTCCATGGCGATCGGCTGGATCAGCTTGACCGACATGAAGGTGTTGTCGCCCGGCATGACCATCTCGGTGCCCTCGGGCAGCGTCACAACGCCGGTCACGTCCGTCGTCCGGAAGTAGAACTGCGGACGGTAGTTGTTGAAGAACGGCGTGTGGCGGCCACCCTCGTCCTTCGACAGGATGTAGACCTGGGCCTCGAACTCGGTGTGCGGGGTCGTGGTGCCCGGCTTGACGATGACCATGCCGCGCTCCACCTCCTCGCGCTTGATGCCGCGGAGCAGCAGCGCGGCGTTGTCACCGGCGCGACCCTCGTCGAGGAACTTCTTGAACATCTCGATCGAGGTGACCGTCGTCTTCTTCGACGTCTCCTTGATACCGACGATCTCGATCTCGGAGTTCACGTTGATGATGCCGCGCTCGATGCGACCGGTCACCACGGTGCCGCGACCGGTGATCGTGAAGACGTCCTCGACGGGCATGAGGAACGGCTTGTCGACCTCGCGCTCCGGCTCCGGGATCGCCGAGTCAACGGCGGCCATGAGCTCGAGAACGGACTTGCCCCACTGCTCGTCGCCCTCGAGCGCCTTCAGCGCCGAGACGCGCACGACCGGCAGGTCGTCGCCCGGGAACTCGTACTCGGAGAGCAGCTCGCGGACCTCGAGCTCGACGAGCTCCAGGATCTCCTCGTCGTCGACCATGTCGGCCTTGTTGAGCGCGACGACGATGTAGGGGACGCCGACCTGGCGGGCCAGGAGGACGTGCTCCTTCGTCTGCGGCATCGGGCCGTCGGTCGCCGCGACCACCAGGATGGCGCCGTCCATCTGCGCCGCACCGGTGATCATGTTCTTGATGTAGTCGGCGTGCCCGGGGCAGTCGACGTGCGCGTAGTGACGGTTCTCCGTCTGGTACTCGATGTGCGCGATCGAGATCGTGATGCCGCGCTGCTTCTCTTCCGGCGCCTTGTCGATCTGGTCGAACGCGAACGAGGCGTTCACATCGGGGTACGCGTCGTGCAGAACCTTGGAGATCGCCGCGGTCAGCGTGGTCTTGCCATGGTCGATGTGACCGATGGTGCCGATGTTGACGTGCGGCTTCGTCCGCTCGAACTTCGCCTTGGCCACTGGATTGTCCTCCTGGACTTCTTTTTGCTGGTCCGGCGGGCATTTGTGGCCACCCGCCGGACTTACACGTCAGGGTCTAAAAGTAGCGGACCCCAGGGATTCACCCCCGGAGAGCCCGCGGTCGAACTGCGGTGCTCCGGTGGGGAGTTACTCCCCGGTCGCCTTCGCGATGATCTCCTTCGAGACGTTCGCGGGAACCTCTGCGTAGGAGTCGAACACCATCGAGTAGTTGGCGCGACCCTGGGTCTTGGACCGCAGGTCACCCACGTACCCGAACATTTCCGACAGCGGAACCAGTGCCTTGACGACACGGACGCCGCTGCGCTCCTCCATGGCCTGGATCTGGCCGCGGCGGGAGTTCAGGTCGCCGATCACGTCGCCCATGTACTCCTCGGGCGTCGTGACCTCGACGGCCATCAGAGGCTCGAGGATCGCGGGAGACGCCTGACGGGCGGCTTCCTTGAGGGCCATCGAACCAGCGATCTTGAACGCCATTTCCGAGGAGTCGACCTCGTGGTAGGCGCCGTCGATCAGAGTCACCTTCACGCCGACCAGCGGGTAGCCCGCCAGCACGCCGTACTGCAGCGCGTCCTGTGCACCCGCGTCGACCGACGGGATGTACTCACGCGGGATGCGACCACCAGTGACGGCGTTCACGAACTCGTAGAGCGCGCCGTCGTCCTTCTTCTCCAGCGGCTCGACGGTGATGAGCACCTTCGCGAACTGGCCGGAACCACCGGTCTGCTTCTTGTGGGTGTAGGAGTACTTCTCCACCGCCTTGCGGATGGTCTCCCGGTACGCCACCTGAGGCTTGCCGATGTTGGCCTCGACCTTGAACTCGCGGCGCATGCGGTCCACCAGGATGTCCAGGTGGAGCTCGCCCATGCCGGCGATGATGGTCTGGCCCGTCTCCTGGTCGAGGTTGACCCGGAACGTCGGGTCCTCCTCAGCCAGCTTCTGGATCGCGGTGCCGAGCTTCTCCTGGTCCGCCTTCGTCTTGGGCTCGATGGCCACCTGGATGACGGGCTCGGGGAAGGTCATCGACTCGAGGACGATCGGGTGAGCCGGGTCGCACAGGGTCTCACCGGTCGTGGTGTCCTTCAGACCGATCACGGCGTAGATGTGGCCCGCGATGGCCTCGGTGACCGGGTTCTCCTTGTTGGCGTGCATCTGGAAGATCTTCCCGATGCGCTCCTTGCGGTCCTTGGTCGCGTTGACGACCTGGGTGCCGGAGGCGACCTTGCCCGAGTAGACCCGGATGTAGGTCAGCTTGCCGAAGAACGGGTGCACGGCGATCTTGAACGCCAGAGCCGAGAACGGCTCGTCGCTCGAGGCCTTGCGCGACACGACGGTCTCGCCGTCCTGCAGCGTGCCCTCGACCGGCGGGAGGTCCAGCGGCGACGGCAGGAAGTCGATGACCGCGTCGAGCATGGGCTGAACGCCCTTGTTCTTGAACGCGGAACCACAGAGCACCGGGTAGGCGGTGCCCTCGGCGACGATCTTGCGAAGGCCGGCCTTGATCTCCTCGACGGAGAGGTCACCGTTCTCGAAGTACTTCTCGGTCAGCTCGTCGTCGGTCTCGGCGACGGCCTCGAGAAGCTGCTCGCGGAACTCCTGCGCACGCTCGACGAGATCCGCGGGGATCTCCTCGATCGCGTAGTCCTCGCCCTTCTGGACCTCACCACGCCACGTGAGAGCACGCATCTCGACCAGGTCGACGACGCCGATGAAGTCGCTCTCGGCACCGATCGGGATCTGGATCGGCAGCGGCTTCGCGCCGAGACGTTCCTGAATGGTGCGGATGGTGAAGTAGAAGTCCGCGCCCAGCTTGTCCATCTTGTTGACGAAGCAGATGCGCGGGACGTCGTACTTGGTGGCCTGCCGCCAGACCTGCTCGGACTGCGGCTCGACACCCTCCTTGCCGTCGAAGACGGCAACGGCGCCGTCGAGGACGCGCAGGTTGCGCTCGACCTCGACGGTGAAGTCGACGTGGCCGGGCGTGTCGATCAGGTTGATCTGGTGGTTCTTCCAGTAGCAGGTCGTCGCGGCCGACGTGATCGTGATGCCGCGCTCCTGCTCCTGCTCCATCCAGTCCATCACGGCGGCGCCGTCGTGAACCTCGCCGATCTTGTAGCTGATCCCCGTGTAGAAGAGGATCCGCTCAGTCGTCGTGGTCTTGCCCGCGTCGATGTGGGCCATGATCCCGATGTTGCGGACCTTGGCAAGATCAGTGAGCACGTCCTGTGCCACGGGTCTTTCCCCTGTCTTGAGCTTGTCAGCTCACTAGGGCTGGGAGAGCCCGGCCTGGTGTCCAGGCCGGGCGTCACATCACCAGCGGTAGTGGGCGAAGGCCTTGTTGGACTCGGCCATCTTGTGCGTGTCCTCACGGCGCTTGACGCTCGCACCGAGACCGTTGCTCGCATCGAGCAGCTCGTTCATCAGACGCTCGACCATGGTCTTCTCACGGCGCTGCCGCGAGAAGGTGATCAGCCAACGCAGCGCCAGCGTGGTGGAGCGGCCGGGCTTGACCTCGACCGGGACCTGGTAGGTCGCGCCACCGACGCGGCGGCTCTTGACCTCGAGAGCCGGCTTCACGTTGTCGAGCGCGCGCTTCAGCGTGACGACCGGGTCGGTGCCGGTCTTCTCGCGAGCACCTTCGAGCGCTTCGTAGACGATCTTCTCGGCCACGGAACGCTTGCCGTCGACCAGCACCTTGTTGATGAGCTGGGTCACGAGCGGCGAGCTGTAGACCGGGTCGGAGATCAGCGGCCGCCTGGGGGCCGGTCCCTTGCGGGGCATCAGCTCTTCTCCTTCTTCGCGCCGTAGCGGCTGCGAGCCTGCTTGCGGTTCTTGACACCCTGCGTGTCGAGAGAGCCACGGATGATCTTGTAACGAACACCCGGCAGGTCCTTCACACGACCGCCGCGCACGAGCACCATCGAGTGCTCCTGGAGGTTGTGGCCCTCACCGGGGATGTAGGCCGTGACCTCGATACCGCTGGTCAGCTTGACGCGAGCGACCTTGCGCAGTGCGGAGTTCGGCTTCTTGGGGGTGGTGGTGTAAACGCGGGTGCACACACCGCGCCGCTGCGGCGAGCCCTTGAGGGCCGCCGTCTTCTGCTTGGCCACCTTGTCCTGGCGGCCCTTGCGGACCAGCTGCTGGATCGTTGGCATTCGCCGGCTGCTTCTTCCGTCTTTTGCGGGTTCGCCTCTCGGTTCACCCTCGTGTTTCTTGATCCCTCTCTGCACCCGAGGTCGGGCGTGTCGCCCGCTCCCAAGGTCCGCAGGCAACAGTTCAACTGCCCCTGCGAGTGGAGGACACCGCTGCCTCACGGGCACGCGGAGCGGCCCGACATGGGTCGGGCACGAGTAGCAAAGATACCCGCCCACGTCTACCTGGGTCAAAACGGGGGTACCGCGCTCGTACCTGCAGTAGACATGGCGACCGGACCCCACGGTACTCGTGTGACGGAGAACGCACTTTGAAGGCCAACCTGCTGGTCTGCGGCGCCATCGCCGTGGTCATCGCCGTACCGGGGTTCCTCATCGCGAAGGACCTGCTCTCGACCCCTTCGGTCGGTGACTGCGCCCGGCCGATCGGCGAGCTGGAGATGGACGAGACCGACTGCGCCTCCCCGGAGGCGACCTACCGGCTCGTCAAGGAGGAGACGAAGCGGTCGTCGTGCCCCGAGGGCGACTACTTCGTCCAGACGACCCAGCGCGCCCGCAAGACCGGTGGCAAGACGCGGCACTGCTACGTGCTCAACGTCAAGGAAGGCGACTGCCTCAAGCGCGCCAACGCGTTCCACGAACGGGTGATGTGCGGCACAGGCGGGTCGCAGCGCGTGTCCAGGGTCACCGGCGGCGTCGACCGGTCGTTGTGCGGCGACCACGAGATCCGCACGTACAGCGAACCCGCGACCACGATCTGCCTGGAGAAGTCGTGAAGACAGTTGCCCTGGCCGCCGCGCTCGTCCTCGCCCTGTCCGGCTGTTCCGGCTGGCACGAGCAGGCCGGCGTCGGCGAGTGCGCGAAGCAGATCGACCTCAACGACACGAGCGTCAACATGGCCGAAGTGGACTGTTCGTCCCAGGAGGCCGTGTACCGCGTGTCTTCCCGTGAGCGGCGCACGATGTGCCCGACCGGTGACTACCTGGACGAGTCGTCCGGGCGGTCGAAGCGCAACGGCAAGACCCGCTACTGCTACGTGCTCAACGTGAGCGAGGGCGACTGCCTCAAGGCGGTCAACCAGTACTTCGAACGGGTGGCGTGCGGCACCGGGACGCGCAAGGTCACGAAGGTCGTCGAGGGCAAGTCCGACCGCTCGCTGTGCGCAGGCGAGGACTCGAAGACCTACTCGCAGCCGATGAAGACGATCTGCATCACCAAGTGACCCGTTCGGCCAACAGGACGCTCCCGCGTTCGGTACGTTGCCGCAGTGCTCGACGACGATCAGCTAGCGGCTCGTAACGCAGAGTTGCGCGGCACCCTCGACAACCTGATGCGGGAGCTGAAGGACCGCACCGACGGCCTGCGCGACGCCCAGGCGGCGATCGCGGCGATGTCCGGGGTGGCGTCCTCCCCCGACGGCAACGTCGTGGTGACCGTCGACTCCACCGGGGTGCTGGACGAGCTGGAGCTCGGCCCGCGCGCGTTCGAGCGGGTCACGCCCGAGCAGCTGGCGCAGACGATCACCCAGGTGACCCGTCGCGCGGCCGCGAACGTGCGCGAGCAGGTCACGGCGCAGATGGCCCCGTTGACCTCGGAGGAGGGCGTGGTCGACCTGCCGGACATCGTGCCGGGAGCGCCGTCGTTGAAGGACATCTTCAAGGTGGAGCAGCGCGACGAACCCGCGCCACCGTCCGATGAGGACTTCGGCTCCTCCGTGCTGCGCGAGGAAGCCCGGCCCGTGCAGCGCGCGGCCTCCGAGCCGGACGACGACGACTTCGGCGGCAACTCGATCATGGGCCGGAGGGACAGCTGGTGACCGGGCAGACGTGGATGGAAGCCGCCGGCGTGCGCTCGGCGGCGGCCAAGATGGTGAGCACCGGCGAGGACATGGCGACCGGCGCGGCCACGCTCGCCCGCGGCCTCGACGCCGAAGGCCAGTGCTGGGGCAACGACGAGGCGGGCCAGAAGTTCGCCACCGACTACGTCCCCGCGGCCGACGGCGTCCGCAAGGTGATGGCCGAGGTCGCGAAGACGTTGCAGGACATCGGGAAGAACCTGGAAGAGTCCGCGAACCTGATGGAACAGCAGGACAACTTCAACGCACGCGGTATCAGCGGTTAGCAGTCTGGGGGGATTGCCGCCATGGGCATCGAGATGCCCGCCGAGGTCCGCTGGCTCATCCCGATCGTGGTGGGTGACAGCTGGCCGGAAGGCGACGAAACGGCGCTGCAGCGACTCGGCGACGTCTGGAAACAGGCGGCGACCGACGTCGACGAGGCCATGCGCCAGGCGGAGGACGCCGTCAAGCAGGCAACGTCCCACATGGACGGTGAGGCCGCGGAGGCGTTCAAGAAGTACTGGGAGAAGTTCGTCAAGGGCGAGGAAGCCACCCTGCCCAAGATGAAGGACGTCTCCGAGAAGCTCGCGACGGCCTGCCGCAACTGCGCGATGCAGATCGAGTACGCCAAGCTCTCGATCATCATCGCCCTGGTCCTGCTGGCCATCCAGATCGCGGTGATGCTCGCCTCGGCCGTGGTCTCGTTCGGCGCCTCGACCGCGGGCATCGTGCCGGCCCAGCTGGCGACCAGAGCCGGCGTGCAGATCGTCTTCCGCCAGCTCGTGCAGCGCCTGATGCAACAGGTGGGCCGCAACCTCATCGGCAAGCTGGCCCTCCAGGTGGGCATCGAGGTGGCCACCTCGGTAGCCACCGACCTGGCCGTCCAGGGCATCCAGCTGGCCAAGGGCACCCGCGACACCCTCGACACCTCACTCACGCTGGACGCGGCCAAGTCCGGCCTGATCTCCGGCGTGGTCGGCGCGGGCGTGGGCGCCGGCATGGGCAAGACGCTCGGCGACGGCCTCGGCGACTCGCTGGGCCGCTCCATCGGCCGCAACGCCGCCGAGGAGGCCATCACCGGCGCCGGCTCGGCCCTCGCGGAAGGCGCGCTGAGCGAGGAGGGCATCAAGGCCTCCGACGTGCTGTTCGGCGCCACCTCGGGCGCCGTCAGCGGCAGCGTTTCGGGCGCGAAGTCGGGCATCGAAGGCCTGAACGCGGACATCGACGTCCCGACGGCGGGCGACATGCCCTCGGCGGGCGACCCTCCACCGCCTCGCGCCGAGGTTCCCCGTGCCGACGTTCCCCGTGCCGACGGGCCTGGCCCCACGTCCACTCCGGACGCCGAGGCCCCACCGCGCCGTTCGTCGGACGCGACGAACATGTCTTACGCGGCCCCGCCCGTGGAGCAGCCGCAGCACCGCGGTGGACAGGATTCGCCCCCTGCATCGTCGGCACCGCCGCCGCCTCCTTCGCAGCAGCCGCAGGGCTTCCAGGCTTCGCCACAGTCCGCTCCAGCGGCAGGGAACGCGCCAGCCGCGCCTGCCGCCGGGAACGCTCCGGCCGCGCCGCGCTCGACGCCGGGTCTGTCGGGTGGCGGGTTCTCGCCGTCGGGCACGCCGACGCCCAGTAGCCACTCCCAGGCGGGTGGACCCACGCCGACGGCCGGCGGACACGCGCCAGCGGCAGGAACCAACCCGACGGCCAGCGGTCACTCGCCGAACAGCGGCAGTCCCTCGCCGAGCGGCCCGACCCCGACGGGCGGCGGCCACCCACCGAACACCGGCGGACCCTCACCGAGCGGCCCAGCCCCGACAGGCAGCGGCCACTCGCCGAACACCGGCGGACCCTCACCGAGCGGCCCAGCCCCGACCTCCACCGCACACCCGCCGAACACCGGCGGCCACACCCCGACGCCGAGCAACGCCTCACCGGCAGGCGTCGGTCACCCGCAGAACAGCGGCGCCGCAGGTCCCGCTGTCCACTCGTCCAGTCCCGGCGGGCCGTCGCCGTCAGGCAGCCCGGTCCCGCACAGCGCGAGCTACCCGTCCGGTAGCGGCGGGCCCGTGCCGAGCGGACCTCCACCCGCCTCGGCGAGCCACCTGCACGGTGGTCCGTCGCCCGTGGCGGGCAACCACTCCCCGATCTCGTCCACGAGTCCGAACGGACCGGCCAACCTCGCCCCGGCAGGCTTCACACCTCCCGGCGGCACGAACCACGGTCCTTCCCCGACCCCGGCCGGGCCGCAGCAACACAGGTCTCCCGCAGGCGACGCCGTCCACCAGGCCGCGACGTCCACGCCGGTTCCTCCCGCGCCCTTCACCGCGCCGCCCGGCCGCCACAGCGAGGCCCCGGCCCCGTCGCAGTCCTCGCCTCCCGGCCACGGCCCGGCGCCGCAGGGCGTGCCGCAGCAACAGCCGCGACAGCACCACCAGCGCCCTCAGCAGCCCGGACCACACCCGCGCAGCGCGCCCCCGCAGCGGCCCGTGCACGGCCAACCGCCGGCGCACACCTCCGCGCCGCCGCACGCCCGAGCTCCGCAACACGCGCAGCCGCCGCAACACACCCAACCGCGCCAGCACGCACCCCAGCCCGCCCCTCAGCAGCACCCGGCACCGCAGCCCCAACGGCATCCGGTGGCGCAGCAGGTTCCGCCCACCCACGGCCCGACACCTCAGCACCGGCCCGCCGACACCTCCCAGTCGCACGAACGGCAGGCCCGCAGCCACGCCGAGGACCTCGCGCGGCAGAAGACCCCCGTCACCCTGCCGGACCACCTGAAACACCTGCAGGACCACGCGGCGCACACCAAGGCCGGGCTGTCGCTGCACGAGCGCGCCAGCTCGGGCTGGAACCGCATGGACGGTGCGGTCTACTCCGCGACCACCGTCGCGCCCGACCCGCACCGCTACACCGTCGACGTGCACGGGTCGGCCGACAACGTGCGGGTGGGCGACACCAAGCTCACGCCCAAGGACCTCGCCGACATCATCCGGTCCAGCGGTGACTGGGACGGCAAGCAGCCGATTCGGCTGTTGTCCTGTCAGACCGGGACCAAGGCGGACGGGTTCGCCGCGAAGCTGAGCCAGGAGCTCGGCGTCGAGGTAGTGGCGCCCACGAAGGACGCGTGGGTCGACGACATGGGCAACGTGTTCGCCAGCTCGACGCACTACGACCACAAGCGCGGTGGCGAGTCGCCCGGCTGGCCGCCCAACGGCGACTGGGCCACGTTCAAGCCGGACGGCACCAGCTCCAAGCACGAGCGCTCCACCGCGCCGGGCACCACGCCCACCTGGGGCGACAACGTCCCGGAGCAGGGCGTGCGCGCGCACCGGCGCGGCGAGCCGATGGTGTGGGTTCACGACAGGTTCGGTAACGCGATGCTCGTGCCCGCGAGCCACGTCGCGCCGCCGCACCAGGTCAGGCAGCCACCACCCCCGCCGCAACAGCAGCACTGGGGTCCGCCGCCGAACCGCGGCCAGCGGCCACCACTGCCACCGCCGCCGAACCAGGGTCAGCGCCCGGTCGGGCCACCGCCGAACCAGGGTCAGCGCCCGGTCGGACCGCCGCCGCACCAGGGGAACCGCCCGGTCGGGCCGCCACCCGGTCCCGTGCCGCCGCGCGTCCCGCAGCAGGGCCAGCCGCGTTTCCCGCAGCCCCCCGCGCACCAGCAGCGTCCTCCGCTGCCGCCCCAGCAACAGCCGAACCCCGGACAGCAGCGGCCGAACTGGCAGCCGCCCGCACCGGGGCGTGACTGGCGACCGGTCAAGCCGCTCGACGCGTCCGAGGTGCAGTGGCACCGGCCGGGCGACGAGCGTCAAACCGTGCCGAGCACGCGGCCGGACGTGGCGCCGCCTGCTCCGACGCGTGAGCAGCGACCGGAGTCCGCACGGGTTCCCGAGGAGAAGGCCACCCACAACCCGGAGCCGGTTCACGACATCGCGCCGGTCCGCGAAACCGAACCGGTCCGCCACACAGAGCCTGCTCAGGACGCCGAGCCGGCCCACGCACCGGAGCCGACCCACGACCCAGAGCCGGTCCAGTCACCGGAGCCGGTCCACGCACCGGAGCCGACTCCCACCCCAGAGCCCACCCCTGCGCCCAAGCCCCAACTCCCCCCGTCGAAGTACACCGCCGCAGAAGATCGCAACGGCATCGCCTCGCGCCTCGAAGGCTGCGAGCCGCCGCCCGACATCCGCCGCGAATGGGCGCAGAAGGCCCACGACCTGCGCGAGGACGCGATCGCCAAGGGCGCCACCGACTACGACGACCCGCACTCCGAAGAAGCACGCGCCCACGGAGCGCAGGCCGCACCGGAAGGCGCCGCCCTGCACTTCGAGGACATCAGCGCCGAGGCCGCCTGGCGGATCAGCAACGAGGAGCTCTACCGGTTCGACAACCGGCACCCCGACGTGGTCTTCGGCGAGGGCTTCCACGTCAGCGAGCACAAGCAGGGCGGCACGACGCGTCAGCAGGTCACGTCCAACTCCGGCCGCATGGTTTCGGTGACCCGCGACTCGACCTGGTACACGAGCAAGCAGTTCGGCGGCGACATGCCGCCCCAGATCGGGGACGTCGCGTACAACTACGTCATCGACGCCCCCGGTGGACTCGACGTTCTCGCCACGCTGGAACGAGAAGGCCACAAGGACCTGTTGATGTCCGTCGACCAGGAGGCCGAGATCGGGTTCCTGGGCGGCATCGACCGGCGCTACATCAAGGAAGCAGTCGAGGTGAAGTGGAACGGCACGGAGTGGGTCCCGACGAAACAGGCCTACGCCAACCCGCACTACGAGCCGCACACCACTGATGCACTGAGGACCACGTCATGACCCAGCCCGGCAAGCCAGAGATCACCGCCGAGATGCGGGCAGCGGCCAAGCAGCAGGCCGGTGGCTGGCTGTACGCGGTCGACCCGATGCTCGACCCCGACGGCGTGGTGCCCCCGTACGCGATCAGGGGCGCCTTCGCGGTCGACGACCGGGGCGAGATCGGCGACTTCAGCCCGAACGCCAACTACCGGCCGAGCCCGCGCGCGCTCGAGCTCTCCCCTCCGGAGAACGCTCTGGAGCAGGCGATCGAACTGGCCGCCACCGGGTACGGCCCCGAAGGCGACGTGGTGTTCGCGTTGCTGGAAGCGGAGGTCTTCCTCGTCGACCGCGAGGAGCACCCCGGCCAGTTCGCCGTCGCGAAGGAAGGCGACGACGAGGTCCTGCACGTCTTCACCTCCGAGGCTCGGCTGCCCGGCAACTGGTCGCGCTGGCAGCGGGCGCGCGGCCGGGACCTCGCTGCGCTCGGCGGCGTGCTGCTCCGGCTCAACCCCGGCGTTCCGGCGGTGGCCTCGGTGACGGTGCCGGCAGCCGGCCTCGCCGCCTTGGTGCCCAAGCGCGCGACCACGTCGGAGTCCGAGCTCGGCATGCGCCGGTTCCTGGTGTGGAACAACAAGCTGTTCCCCAACACGTTCACGCAGCTCGACCACCGGATCGCACGGCACGTGCTCTTCGACGACGGGTCCGGCACGCCGGAACCGCTGGGGCTGAGCCTGGTGGAGTCGGCGTTCCTGAGCGTCGCGGTCGCGCACGGCACCGACGGTTCGCTGCACGAGGTGCAGGGCGTCGGTGACGACGAACTCTCGGTGGCACGGCTGCGGACCGGCAAGCCGAAGGAGGCCGTCACCAGGCCGCGCACGGAGTTCGAACGGCTCGCGCAGATGCGTCACGCCGACCTGCCGACGCTCGACGTGGTCGACACGTCGCCGCCGTACCTGGTGCTGCCGGACTCGAAGCAGACCCCCGCCCAGACGGACGCGCTGGTGGACGCGATCACCGCGCTGCTCACCCGGCACTGCCCCCAGGGCTGGCAGACGATCGTCGTGGAGTGCCACGCGCTCGGTCCGTGGCAGGAGCTCACGACGTTCCTGCGCACGGCCGACGGCGAGGAGCGCCACTGGCTCCCGCCGCTGATGGTCGGTCAGTGGTTCCACCGCCTGCGCACGGCCACCTACGTCTACCCGCACGGCGCCTGGACCACGGCGCGTTACGAGGTCAGCAGGGGCGAGCGGCCGACGCTGGCGTTCGACCGGCGCGCCGAACCGCGCTGGGCCACGTACTACGACCGCGGCCCCATGGACCTCGCGGACCAGTTGCTGCGCACCGAGTTCCTCTACTTCCCGCGCATGCCGCAGACCACCCCGGACTGGATGGCCGCGGCACTCAGCACGCTGAGCCTGGCGGGACCGCCGAAGTCGGTGTTCGCCGAGTCGCCCGCACCCGGCAACCGGGAAACGAACCTCGTGCGGATGTTCGACGGCATGGACGAGAACGAGACCCCGGTCCTGTTCCGGTCACCTGTCATCGCCGGCGAGAAGAAAGCGTTGCTGGACTACCTGACCAGCGCCACGGTGGTGCTGGCGTCGCGCAGTCTCGTGCGCGACTGGCTGGACCCGGAACGTCCGCAGGAAGTGCCGATGGCGTACCACACCGACGGCCGGTGGGTCTGGGCCAGTTCGGTGGCGTACTACCTCGAGCGGTACGACGTCGCGCCGGACCAGGCGTTCCTCGCGCACGTCCGCGAACGGGGATACCAACTGCCACAACGGTTGTCCTCACCCGTGCGAGCACGGGCACTGGCCGTGGCGACGGACGCGCCCGAGCTCGAACCCGGTCTCGCCGGCGAGTTCGACACGGCCGCGCAGGCCGTGCACGGCATCGCCGAGTTCCTGGGCCTCGACCAACGCAGCTACTCGGTCGGCGCGACCGTCGAGAACGCCCTGTGCCTCGTGCGCGCGGAGGACAGCTACGTCGTGTTCTGGTTGCACGACGGCGACAAGCGGTTCTACGCGGAGTTCGACTCCCCCGGCGACGCCGCGACCTACCTGATCGGCTTCATGTACAGCTACACCGATGCACTGCGCCAGCCGCCCACGCCCCAGTGATTCACTTGTGCGCGTGGACGACCTGATCGCGGCGATGGCCTCGCTGACCGGCTCTTCCTCCGATCCGGAGGTGCTCGGCGGCGACCGCGGTGACGTCGTGGTGGTGCGCGTGGGCGACGTGGTGGCCAAGGCGCATCCCGCGGACACCGACGTCGAGGCGTTGCGGCAGCGGGTGGAGATCGCGGCGGCGCATCCGGAGCTGATGCTGCCGCCGCTGAAGCCTCTGCAGTTCGTGGAGGACCGGCCCGTGACGATGTGGCCGTACGGGACGCCGGTGAGCCAGGCGGATCCCGACGCGGCGCCGTGGGAGGAGAGCGCGGCACTGCTGGCGCGGCTGCACGCGTTGCCCGTGGAGGGTCCGGTGGCGGGAGCTCCCGAACGGATCGTGCGCGCCATCGAGGCCCTGTCACCCGATCTGCCGTACGCCGACGTCGTCTTGGAGGCGTTCCAAACGCTGCCGCCTCTGGACCTGCCGGGCCGGGCGCTGATCCACGGCGACTGGCACCTCGGTCAGCTCGTCCACCGGGGCGCGTGGCGACTCATCGACGTGGACGACCTGGGGGTCGGTGATCCGGTGTGGGACCTGGCCCGACCTGCGGCGTTGTTCGCGGCGGGCATCCTCCCCGGCGATCTCTGGGCGAGGTTCCTCAACACCTACCGTGAAACGGGAGGAGTGGCGCTGCCGACATCGGAATGGGAGGCACTCAACATCCCGGCTCAGGCGTACGTTGTGCAAATGGCAGCGCGGGCACTCGTGACCGGTCTGCAAGCAGTGGAACCGCTGGTCGATGCATGTCGTCGGATCATCGCGACGCACGGCAACGGCGACCGCGGCTAATATCGTTTTTGTCCGGTCCCACCCAGGAGGCTCACCACGATGCAGTGTCCCAAGTGTCATGCGAACATGCGCACGTTCGACCGCATGGGCGTTCACATCGAGCAGTGCGACGGCTGCCGCGGCGTCTTCCTCGACTACGGCGAGCTCGAGTCCATCACCCGCCTCGAGGCCCAGATGCACACGCCGCCGCCCGCGGCCCCGGCCCCGCCGCCCGTCGCCTACCAGCAGCCGGCCCAGCCCGGTTGGGGCGCCGCGCCGCAGCAGATCCACCACCACCACGGCGGCTACGGCCACCACCCCTACGGCCACCGCAAGCACCACGGCCTGGCCGGTCTCTTCTTCTCCTCGTGAGCGTGCACGGCCCCGGATCCCTGCCCGGGGCCGTTGACGACTACCGAATTTCGGGGTGATAATCGGTAGTCAACGGGAGGAGTAGCCATGTCTGTCGCGACCGAGGCCGCCCACATCCGGGACCTCTTCGAAACGATCGAAGAGATCGAGTCCGTGGCGTCGTCCCTGTCAGAAGACGACGAACGCCGCCGCAAGCTCGACGGCGTAGTAGCCCGCACCCTCCGCCAAGCCCCACCGGTCCGCCCGGTGGTAGCAGGCGAACTCCTCGACCTCACCGAGAAAACAGTGAAGGCCTGGGCCCGAGAAGGCGTACTGGCCATCCACAGCCAAGAACCGCGCATGCTCCTCGACACCGTGCGCCTCCACGAGGTCCTGCACCTCGTCTCCGACCTGCGCCGCGCCGGCAAGACCCGCGGCCTGATCGACGAAGTCCACCGCCGCCTCAGCGACCAGTCCCTCCTCGACAGGTCTGACCTCGCAACCTCCCTCGACGAGATGCGCAGCGGCAAGGGACGCGTGGTCCGCTCAGTTTGATCCAGGTAGTAGAAACCCACACCGCCAACGCCCAGGCCAACGGTCTCCGCGGCCGAGCCCGCGTGGCCTACGAACGCTTCCTCGACGAACTGGCCCATTCAGGCTGCGCAGCCCTGGGCTACCGCGTAACGGGCCCAGAACCACTCCCACGCCTGTGCGTGAAACACCTCCGAGGCGCCGACCGAGTAGTGGTCGCCTTCCCTTCACCAGAAGTCGTGTGGGTGCTCCTCGTAGGCCCGCACGACGACGACCCAGGCCTGGACCTCTACGAGGCCCTCTACGAAATGGCCGGAGTTCGGCCGAGGTTGTCCGAGAAGCGCACCAAACCTCGCTGCTGCACCGACGAGTCCGGCATCCCACCCCTGGTGGACGAGAACCTGGTGGACGACCTCGTGATCCGCGCCAGGGCCCTGACCCGAGCCCGCCGCCGCTAAGGCTCCCGATCCAACACGAACCCGTCGGCAACCGGGTCGTAGTGCAGATAGGGCCGCACAGCGGGATCAACGCCCTCAAAGGCCAACGCCACGCGCCGACCGAACGCCCACCCCACGTGCCGCAGAAACGCAGCGAGCAGGTCCACCCGCTCCTGCCCCTGAAGCTCCCCGACGTGGATGTCGAAGAGCACGTCCTGCCCGTCAACGTTCTCGAAGAAGTTGACCTGAAATCCCTCCGCAGGCCACACCGCCAACGTGACACCACGTTCCTCGAACGCCCACCCCTGCTCCCGAACCATTCCGGCGACGGCTTCCCAAGCCCCCACCCCCGCCCCGACGACGCACCCCTCGTGCAGCGGCGCATCCGCCGGGTCGAACCACTCACGAACGTCGGCCCACAGCAGCTCCCCCATGCCTTCATGTAAGCAGCCGCCCGCAACCAGATTCCACCGACAAATTTTCTTGTCAAGACAGCCCAAGTTGTCCTAGTCTTCGTTCAACGACGACGAACGGAGCCCACGATGTCCTTCCAGGCCTACCTCGACGGCGCGGAGAAGAAGACCGGCAAGACCCCCGCGCAGCTGCTGGCAGCGGCAGCAGAACGCGGCTACGACGCAACGACGAAGGCAGGCGTGGTCCTGGACTGGCTGAAGACCGACTACGACCTGGGCAGGGGCCACGGCATGGCGCTGTACCACGTGCTGAAGAACGGCCCGGAAATCAGCGAGAAGCACGTGGGAAGCAAGGGCAGCCACCGAGACGAGTCAACAACGCTACGACTCGACGGCATCGCAAACCGCTAGTAGCAACGGCCAGCTCAAGCGAAGCCGAAGGCGAGCACACGCGATGGCGTAGCCGAGCCAGCTCTTCGCGTGAGGTTCCGGTGGGTTGGTCCCGTCACGAGTCGTGCCACAGCTCTTGTCGCGCCCGAGGGGAGAGGTCAAGTCGCACGCTTTTCGCGACTTGACCTCTCCCCTCGGGTGTGACCAGCTCCTGGCTCGACTTGGGATGGGACCAACCCACCCGAACCGCACGCCCTACGCAACGCGCAGCCGCCCATAGCAACGGGCGTGCCATCAACCCGCGAGCGGCGCTGGCCGGTCTTTGATCAGATTGGCGGGGTAAGGGCAGAGCCCCAAGCCCTAAACAGGCACCCGACACGACGACGCAACCCACCAGACAAAACGAAACAGCCCCCGGAAGCCGAAGCTCCCAGGGGCTGTTCCCTCAGATCAACCTACAACGCTCAGCGGTAGTCCCGCCCGAAGTCGTAGTCGTCCAACGGCACCGCGGCACCAGTCCCAGTCCCGAAGACGTCCGGCGTGTAGTACCCGTCGTCGTAGGAAGGAATCGCGTACGCAGCCGCACGCGCCTCCTCAGTCGGCTGAACCTGGATGTTGCGGTAGCGGTTGATGCCCGTACCAGCCGGGATCAACTTACCGATGATCACGTTCTCCTTCAGACCGATGAGCTTGTCCGAACGCCCGTTGATGGCGGCGTCGGTCAGCACGCGGGTCGTCTCCTGGAACGACGCGGCGGACAGCCACGAGTCGGTCGCGAGAGACGCCTTCGTGATACCCATCAGCACCGGACGACCGGCAGCCGGCTCGCCACCCTCGGCGACGACCGCGCGGTTGCCCGACTCGAAGTCGGCGCGCTCGACCAGCGAGCCCGGCAGGAACTCGGTCGCGCCGGAGTCGATGATCGTGACCCGGCGGAGCATCTGCCGGACGATGACCTCGATGTGCTTGTCGTGGATGGCCACACCCTGGGCGCGGTACACCTTCTGCACTTCCTGCACCAGGTGCAGCTGGGCCTCGCGCGGGCCCATGACGCGCAGGACCTCGTGCGGGTCCGGAGTACCTTCCAGCAGCTGCTGGCCGACGGCCACGTGGTCGCCGTCCTGCAGCGGGCCCGTCGCCGTGTTGGCGAGACGCTGACGCTTGGACAGCTTCTCGAACACGATCTCCTCGGAGCCGTCGTCCGGGATCAGCGTGATCTTCCAGAAGCGGTCGCCGTCCTCGATGCGGACGCGGCCGTCGACGTCGGCGATCGGCGCCTTGCCCTTCGGGACGCGGGCCTCGAAGAGCTCCTGGACACGGGGCAGACCGGTCGTGATGTCGTCACCGGCCACACCACCCTGGTGGAACGTACGCATCGTCAGCTGCGTGCCGGGCTCACCGATCGACTGGGCGGCGACGATGCCGACGGCCTCGCCGACGTCGACCAGCTGGCCGGTGGCCATCGAGCGGCCGTAGCAGGACGCGCACACGCCGACCGCGGACTCGCAGGTCAGGACCGAGCGGACCTTCACGCGGAGGATGCCCGCGTCGACCAGCGACTGCAGTGCCGGGTCGCCGAGGTCGTCACCGCGGTTCAGCACCAGGTTGCCCTGGGCGTCCGTGATGTCGTCCGCGACGGTGCGGGCGTAGACCGACGTCTGCGCGAACTCGTGCAGGCCGACCTTGTCGCCCAGCTGCTCGCCGACGGTCATCTGCACACCACGGGTGGTGCCGCAGTCGACCTCGCGGATGATGACGTCCTGCGAGACGTCCACCAGACGACGGGTCAGGTAGCCCGAGTCGGCGGTACGAAGCGCGGTGTCGGCCAGACCCTTGCGAGCACCGTGGGTCGCGATGAAGTACTCGAGCACCGACAAGCCCTCGCGGAACGAGTTCTTGATCGGACGCGGGATGTACTCACCCTTCGGGTTGGTGACGAGACCACGCATACCCGCGAGCGAACGGACCTGCGTCATGTTGCCGGCGGCGCCGGACTGCACGATGACGCGGATCGAGTTGTCCTCGGGGAAGTTGTCTTCCATGATCTCGTGGACCTGCTCGGTGGCCTTGGTCCACACCTTGACCAGCTCGGAGTTGCGCTCCTCGTGGGAGAGCTGACCGCGCTGGTAGCGCTTCTCGACGGCGTCCGCGAGGCGCTCGTGCTCCTCGAGGATGTCCTGCTTCGCCGCGGGCACGAGGACGTCCGAGATCGCGACGGTCACACCGGAACGGGTGGCCCAGTGGAAACCGGCGTCCTTCAGCTTGTCCAGCGTCCGGGCGACGGTGACCATCGGGTACCGCTCGGCGAGGTCGTTGATGATCACGGCCTGCCGCTTCTTGGGCATGACCTCGTTGATGAAGGCGTAGTCCTGCGGCAGGATCTCGTTGAACAGCACGCGACCCAGCGTGGTCTCCGCGAGCCACGGCTGACCGGGCTCCCAGCCCTCCGGCTCCTGGCCCTTCGGCGGGTTCTTGTCGGAGACGCGGATCTTCACCATCGCCTGCAGGCCCAGGACCTTGCGGTCGAACGCCATCAGGGCCTCGGCGGGCGACGAGTAGAAGTGCCCCTCGCCGATGTCGCCGGCCTTGTGCCGGGTCAGGTGGTACAGGCCCGTCACCATGTCCAGACGCGGCATGGCCAGCGGCTTGCCGGACGCCGGGGACAGGATGTTGTTCGACGACAGCATCAGGACGCGGGCCTCGGCCTGCGCCTCGGCGGACAGCGGCAGGTGGACTGCCATCTGGTCACCGTCGAAGTCGGCGTTGAACGCTTCACAGACCAGCGGGTGCAGCTGGATGGCCTTGCCCTCGACCAGCTGCGGCTCGAAGGCCTGGATGCCGAGGCGGTGCAGCGTAGGTGCACGGTTGAGCAGCACCGGGTGCTCGGTGATGACCTCTTCCAGCACGTCCCACACGGCCGGGCGCGCACGCTCGACCATCCGCTTGGCGGACTTGATGTTCTGCGCGTGGTTGAGGTCCACGAGCCGCTTCATCACGAACGGCTTGAAGAGCTCCAGTGCCATCTGCTTGGGCAGACCGCACTGGTGCAGCTTGAGCTGCGGGCCGACCACGATGACCGAACGGCCGGAGTAGTCGACGCGCTTGCCGAGCAGGTTCTGGCGGAACCGGCCCTGCTTGCCCTTCAGCAGGTCGGACAGCGACTTCAGCGGGCGGTTGCCGGGACCCGTGACCGGGCGGCCGCGGCGGCCGTTGTCGAACAGCGCGTCGACGGCCTCCTGCAGCATCCGCTTCTCGTTGTTGACGATGATCTCGGGCGCGCCGAGGTCGATCAGTCGCTTGAGGCGGTTGTTGCGGTTGATGACGCGGCGGTACAGGTCGTTCAGGTCAGACGTGGCGAAGCGGCCACCGTCGAGCTGCACCATAGGGCGCAGGTCCGGCGGGATGACCGGGACGCAGTCCAGGACCATGCCCTGCGGGTTGTTGCGGGTCGCCTGGAAGGCGGCAACGACCTTGAGGCGCTTGAGCGCACGCAGCTTCTTCTGGCCCTTACCGCTGCGGATCGTCTCGCGCAGGATGTCGGCCTCGGCGTCGACGTCGTAGTCACCCAGGAGCTTCTGGATGGCCTCCGCGCCCATGGCACCGGTGAAGTAGTCGCCGTAGCGGTCGTACAGCTCGCGGTAGAGCAGCTCGTCCGCGATCAGCTGAGCGCGCTCGAGCTTGGTGAAGGTGGACCAGATCTCGTCGAGGCGGTCCAGCTCGCGCTGGGCGCGGTCGCGGAGCTGGCGCATCTCACGTTCGCCACCCTCCTTGACCTTGCGGCGCACATCGGACTTGGCACCCTCGGCCTCGAGCTCGGCCAGGTCGGCCTCGAGCTTCTGGGCGCGGGCCTCCACGTCGGCGTCGCGGCGGTTCTCGACGCGCTTGCGCTCGACCTGCATCTCGCTCTCGAGCGTGGGCAGGTCGTTGTGGCGCAGCTCGGCGTTCACGCCCACGATCACGTAGGCGGCGAAGTAGATGATCTTCTCGAGGTCCTTGGGGGCCAGATCGAGCAGGTAGCCCAACCGGCTGGGAACGCCCTTGAAGTACCAGATGTGCGTGACCGGAGCGGCGAGCTCGATGTGGCCCATGCGCTCACGACGCACCTTCGCGCGGGTCACCTCGACGCCGCAGCGCTCACAGATGATGCCCTTGAAGCGCACGCGCTTGTACTTGCCGCAGTAGCACTCCCAGTCCCTGGTGGGACCGAAGATCTTCTCGCAGAACAAGCCGTCCTTCTCAGGCTTGAGCGTGCGGTAGTTGATGGTCTCGGGCTTCTTGACCTCGCCAAAAGACCACTGGCGGATGTCGTCCGCGGTCGCGAGACCGATGCGGAGCTCATCGAAGAAGTTGACGTCGAGCACGTCTACTCTCTTCCCCTTTTTAGATCGGTGGCAAAGGAGCTGGTCGGAAGGCCGTCAGGGGGAACGCGGGAGGTGTTCCCCCTGACGGCCGGCGAGGTGACTAGTTGACGACGTCGTCCACGGAGGGCGACTCGGACCGCGACAGGTTGATGCCGAGGTTCGCGGCCGCGCGCTCCAGGTCCTCGTCGTCGCCGTCGCGCATCTCGATCGCGGCACCGTCCGAAGACAGGACCTCGACGTTGAGGCACAGCGACTGCAGCTCCTTGAGCAGCACCTTGAAGGACTCCGGGATGCCGGGTTCCGGGATGTTCTCGCCCTTGACGATGGCCTCGTAGACCTTCACGCGGCCGAGCACGTCGTCGGACTTGATGGTGAGCAGCTCCTGCAGGGTGTACGCGGCGCCGTACGCCTGCATCGCCCAGCACTCCATCTCACCGAAGCGCTGACCACCGAACTGCGCCTTACCACCCAGCGGCTGCTGCGTGATCATCGAGTACGGGCCGGTCGAACGCGCGTGGATCTTGTCGTCCACCAGGTGCAGCAGCTTCAGGATGTACATGTAGCCGACCGACACGGGGAACGGGTACGGCTCGCCGGAGCGACCGTCGAAGAGCTGCGCCTTGCCGTTCTCCTTGACCATCCGCTCGCCGTCGCGGTTCGGGATCGTCGAGCCGAGCAGGCCCGTGATCTCCTCTTCCTTGGCGCCGTCGAAGACGGGGGTCGCGGTCTTGGTGCCGGGCTCGACGTCGTACAGCTCTTCCGGCAGGTTCTTCGCCCAGTCCGGGTCGCCGTTGACGCTCCAGCCCTGCTTGGCGATCCACCCGAGGTGGGTCTCCAGCACCTGGCCGATGTTCATACGACGCGGCACACCGTGGGTGTTCAGGATGATGTCGACCGGCGTGCCGTCCTCGAGGAACGGCATGTCCTCCGCGGGGAGGATCTTGCCGATGACGCCCTTGTTGCCGTGGCGGCCGGCGAGCTTGTCACCATCCTGGATCTTGCGCTTCTGGGCCACGTAGACGCGGACGAGCTCGTTCACGCCCGGAGGCAGCTCGTCGTCGTCCTCACGCGAGAAGACGCGGATGCCGATGACCTTGCCGTACTCACCGTGCGGCACCTTGAGCGAGGTGTCGCGGACCTCGCGCGCCTTCTCACCGAAGATCGCGCGGAGCAGACGCTCCTCGGGGGTCAGCTCGGTCTCACCCTTGGGCGTGACCTTGCCGACGAGGATGTCGCCCGGCTGCACCTCGGCACCGATGCGGATGATGCCGCGCTCGTCGAGGTCGGCCAGGACCTCCTCGGAGACGTTCGGGATGTCCCGGGTGATCTCCTCGGCGCCGAGCTTCGTGTCGCGGGCGTCGATCTCGTGCTCCTCGATGTGGATCGAGGTGAGAACGTCGTCCTGCACGAGGCGCTGCGACAGGATGATCGCGTCCTCGTAGTTGTGGCCTTCCCACGGCATGATCGCCACGAGCAGGTTCTTGCCGAGCGCCATCTCACCGTTCTCGGTGCACGGCCCGTCGGCCAGGACCTGGCCCTCCTGCACCCGGTCGCCCTCGTTGACGATGGGCTTCTGGTTGATGCAGGTGCCCTGGTTCGAGCGACGGAACTTGTGCAGCGCGTAGGTGTTGCGCGCACCGTCGTCGGCCATGACGGTGATGTAGTCGGCGGAGACCTCCTCGACCACACCGGTCTTCTTCGCGACGACGACGTCACCGGCGTCGACCGCGGCACGCAGCTCCATGCCGGTGCCGACCAGCGGCGACTCGGAGCGGAGCAGCGGCACGGCCTGACGCTGCATGTTCGCACCCATCAGGGCGCGGTTCGCGTCGTCGTGCTCGAGGAACGGGATCATGGCGGTCGCGGCCGACACCATCTGGCGCGGCGAGACGTCCATGTAGTCGACGTCCATCGGGTCGATGAACTCGACCTCGCCGCCCTTCTTGCGAACAAGAACGCGGTCGTCGGTGAAGTTGCCCTCGTCGTCGGTCGGCGAGTTCGCCTGCGCCTTGACGAAGCGGTCTTCCTCGTCCGCGGTCAGGTAGTCGATCTGGTCGGTGACCCGGCCCTCGGTGACCTTGCGGTACGGCGTCTCGATGAAGCCGAACGGGTTGACCCGCGCGTAGCTCGAGAGCGAACCGATCAGACCGATGTTCGGGCCTTCCGGCGTCTCGATCGGGCACATGCGGCCGTAGTGCGACGGGTGGACGTCGCGGACCTCCATGCCGGCCCGCTCACGGGACAGACCACCGGGACCCAGCGCCGACAGGCGGCGCTTGTGGGTCAGACCCGCGAGCGGGTTGGTCTGGTCCATGAACTGCGAGAGCTGCGAGGTGCCGAAGAACTCCTTGATCGCCGCCACGACGGGACGGATGTTGATCAGGGTCTGCGGCGTGATCGCCTCGACGTCCTGCGTGGTCATGCGCTCGCGGACGACGCGCTCCATGCGGGACAGGCCGACGCGGATCTGGTTCTGGATCAGCTCGCCGACCGTGCGCAGGCGACGGTTGCCGAAGTGGTCGATGTCGTCGACCTCGACGGGGACGTCGGTGCCGTTGGCGGCGTCCATCTGCGTCTCACCCGCGTGCAGGCGGACGAGGTACTCGATCGTCGTGACGATGTCGTCCTCGGTCAGCACGCCGGTGTTGATGTCGGTGTCCAGGCCCAGCTTCTTGTTGACCTTGTAGCGGCCAACCTTCGCCAGGTCGTAGCGCTTGTCCTTGAAGAACAGGTTCTCCAGCAGGGCCTGCGCGGACTCCTTCGTGGGCGGCTCGCCCGGACGCAGCTTGCGGTAGATGTCGAGCAACGCCTCGTCGGTACCCGCGGTGTGGTCCTTCTCGAGCGTGGTCAGCAACGTCTCGCTGAACGCGAACCGCTCGCGGATCTGCTCGGTGCTCCAGCCCAGAGCCTTCAGCAGCACCGTCACCGGCTGGCGACGCTTGCGGTCGATGCGGACACCAACGGTGTCGCGCTTGTCGACGTCGAACTCCAGCCAGGCACCCCGGGACGGGATGATCTTGACGCTGAAGACGTCCTTGTCCGTCGTCTTGTCGACCGCGGTGTCGTAGTAGACACCGGGCGAACGCACGAGCTGGGAGACAACCACGCGCTCGGTGCCGTTGATGATGAACGTGCCCTTGTTCGTCATCATCGGGAAGTCACCCATGAACACCGTCTGGCTCTTGATCTCGCCAGTGGTGTGGTTGGTGAACTCCGCCGTGACGAACAGCGGTGCCGCGTACGTCATGTCCTTGTCCTTGCACTCCTCGGTCGAGGCCTTGACCTCGTCGAAGCGCGGGTCGGAGAAGGACAGTGACATGGAGCCGGAGAAGTCTTCGATCGGCGAGATCTCGTTGAGGACCTCTTCGAGGCCGCCCGTCGGGGTCTCGTCGCCAGCGTCGACGCGACGCTGGAACCACGCCTCGTCGCCGGTGAGCCATTCGAACGACTGGATCTGCAGGTCGAGCAGGTTGGGCGTCGAGAGCGGCTCGTGAATCTTTGCGAACGAGACGCGCTTCGGCGCTCCAGGGATCCCCGACGTGGAGTTGGTCGCAGCAGTGGCCTTGGTCGCGCGAGAGATCGCCAAGATGCGTCCTTCCAGGGACAGGTAGCTGGCTAGAGCGAACTAGCACGGCTGTCAAGGGTGCGGCGATGCCCGACTAATCCACGCTCTCGGCGAAGGGCAAGCGGAAAATGGGCAGCGCAAAGGGGCAGTCTAGCCACGCGCACGGCGACTGTCGAGAGGCACCTGGAAGGACCCTCCTCTTGCTCACCGACAGAGTGACCCTGCATGAGCGTGCAGTCAAGATGTTGCGCGCCGATCCACCCTCTGGATGGAGCGAGGTTCACCGACTGTCACCCATTTGACCTGCACAAACACGTGTGCGGCCGATTTGGTTGGAAGTTGGCGGCTTCAAGTGAACTTACAGAGCGCCACGAGATTT
Organism: Lentzea aerocolonigenes; assembly: GCF_000974445.1. Taxonomy (GTDB): domain Bacteria; phylum Actinomycetota; class Actinomycetes; order Mycobacteriales; family Pseudonocardiaceae; genus Lentzea; species Lentzea aerocolonigenes. The sequence continues at coordinate 52,946 of NZ_BBOJ01000035.1, read as the reverse complement.
GTGTGACTGAGATCACGCGTGTCGGGGCTGGCGGAGGGGGTGTTTTCAGTGCTTTCCGGGTACTTCCGGGGCCCCTCACAGCGGAGTTGATCTTAGGGCACGGCGTTGGCCGGGCGGACACCGGCCCGGGCCAAACGACCGGGCCGGGGTAGGGCCTGCCGGAGCAGCCGCGAGAGTACGCGGGGAGCTTTCGTACTCCAGGAGCGCACGCGGGGGCCCCGCGTGCCGCCGGACAGGCAGCACGCGGGGGCCCTGCGTTCCCCGGAAGGTGACGCGGGGCCCCCGCGTCACCTTCAGCAGGTCTGGAGTTGCTGGGTCTGTTCGGCCGTCGCGCCGAACATCTCCATGTTGTCGATCTTCCACCGGCCACCGGTGTCGACCGCGCTCACGCGGAGCATCGCGGTGCCGCCGCCCGACTGGTTGTCGGTAGTGCGGGTGGTGACCTGGTCGGCGAAGACCAGCACGGTCGCGTGGTCGCCCTTCAGGGACGACACGGCAGATGAGACGACACGAACCGTCACGACCAGCTTCTGCTGCGGCGCGACTTCCTTCACGGGGCCGAACACGGCGTTGTACTGGCACAGGGCCTTGCCCGTGAGCAGTTCGCGAGCCGCCTTCTCCGTCGACTCGACGTCGGCGAAGTTGTACGAGAACGACTTCTCCACGGCCTCGCGGACCTGGCCGTTGACCGCAGACGTGGCCGCGGCGTCGACCAAGGCGGCGTCGTAGGACACTGCGCGGGACTTGACCAGGAAGAACGTGCCCAGGCCACCCAGCAGGACCGCCACCAGGAGCAGGGCCGCGGGCAGCATCCAGCCGGGCTGCCCTGCGAGCGCCGACGGGGCCTCGGACTCGGTCTTCTCCGCGTCGGCGGCGAACCGGGCCTTCTTCTCGGCGAACTCCTCGGTCGACTCCTTCGTCGCAGGCGGCGTCCACTCGACCGCCGTCGGCGCCTTGAGCTCCTCCTGCTCCTCCTCCACGACCTCGGGAGCGGCGGCCGCGTCGGAGGCGCGGCGGTGCAGACCGGCGACCTTCGGGCGGCCTCCGGTCGGGGGCGTCGGGATGGGGCGGCGGCGGGATGGAGGCACTTGCACTCGTCCAATCAACTCTGGCCGGATCAGACGCCCGCCCGCAGCGGGCCCAGCTGGCTCAGCTTCCAGCCGTCCTCGGTGCGGGTGAGCTTGGTCAGGTACCGGTTGATCTTGGTGACCTGCTTGCCGTCGGCGGGCGTCACGGTGCTCTCGACGACGGCGATCATCGACGCGCTGCCCGCCCGGTCGTCGAGCTCGGTGATGGCCGAGTCGAGGACCTTGGACGTCGTCACGGACTTGGCGTCGACCAGCTGCTTCTTGCGCGAGTCCTTGTCCTTGTCGATCTCCGCGCGCAGCTCGCCGGTGGACGAGTTCAGCCAGCGCTGGAGGTCCTCGTCCACCTTCTTGTAGTCGAGCGTCAGGAAGTTCGCGATGCCGACCTGGCCGGAGCGCAGGGCATCGTCGCGCGTGGCGGCGAACTGCGACTCCGACGAGTGCGACGCCGAGTACCAGGCCACGCCGAAGTACGCGGCGTACCCGAACGTCAGCACCGCCAGCACCACGGCGACCACCGTGAAGATCCGCACTACTTCTTCCCTTCCGGCAAACCGAGCAGCTGGCCCAGCGACGTCAGCAACGGCAGCTCCGGGGCTGTCTGCTGGCCGGCCGGCTCCTGGCCCGGCTGCGTCGTCGCGTTGCCGACCGGCGTCGTCGGCGTTCCACCGTACGGCGCATTCTGCGAGCCTCGCACCGATGTCGCCGACCCGCGCGCGAGAGCGCAGTACGCCTGTGTGTTCAACGGCGCCGCGGACGTGTCATTGCCCTGACGGATGGTCGTGCCCTCGTAGCCGACCGTGCACGGCATCGGGTCGAAGACGTTCAGCGCGAGCCCGAAGTGGGCCGTCCCGTCTCCTGGCGCCACGCTGAAGCCGCCACCGACGGCGATCGGGTACGTCACGGCGATCTGCTCCAGGCCGTCGCGCCTGGTCACGAGGATGTTCGACGTGGTCAGCAGGTTCGCGAAGACCACCCCGAGGTTGGGCCCGCTCTCCTTCAGCAACGCCGAGACCTGCTCCGAGGCGGGCGGCACGGCCACGATCAGCCGCCGCAGGTCGCCGTCGGAGGCTTTCAGCTGCTCCGCGATCAACCGCAGGTCACCGCTGAACGACCGGATGGCACCACCGGAAGCGGCCTGCGTGGACAGCACGATCTTGCCGTCCTTCAACAGCTGCGTGGTCTGCGGCAGGTGCTCGCGAGCCGCCGCCGTGAACGCCGCGGTGTTGTCGATCAGCACCTGGAGGTCGCCACCGGTGCCGTTGAACGCGTCGTGCAACTCGTCGACGACCGTCTTCAGCGAGTCCGTCGGCACGGACGACGCGAACGCGTCCAGGTTCGACAGCAGGCCGTCCACCGGCGGAGGCGTCTTCGTGGCAGACCGCGGGATGACCGACCCGGCCTCCAGGTAGGGCCCGGAGTCGCTCTTCGGCCGCAGGTCCACGTACTGCTCACCGACGGCCGACCGGTTCGCCACCACGGCCTCGGTCGCGGCCGGCACGCGCGGTGCGTCCGAGTCGAGCTCCAGGTCGGCCTCGATGCCGTCCGAGGTCAGGCGCAGCTGCCCGACCCGGCCAATCGTGACGCCGCGGTACGTGACCTCGGCGTTGGTGAAGATGCCACCGGAGTCGGCGAGCTGCATCGTCACGACCGTCGACGACGACTTGAACAGACCCACGTACGTCGCGCTGACGTACGAGATGCCCAGCAACGCGACCAGCACGAACGCGCCGATCTTGAGCTTGGTCCCCCGCGTGATCACTTGCGACCACCTCCCAGCAGGCCACCGAGCAGGTCGCCCAGCCCGGACCCGCTGCCCTGGTTCAGGCCCGGCAGCGGGATGTTCGGCAACGGCAACGGCGTGCCCTGCGACGGGACCAGCCCGTCGAGCGGGGACTGCCGCGACCGTCCGAGGTTGTCCAGGATCGTGCCGAGGTTGAGGTCCAGGTCGGCGTAGAGGTTCGTGTAGTCGCCCTTGATGCCGTCGACCGCCTCGTCCGGGAACGGGTAGGTCAGCAGCAGCTCGAGCGACTTCGGCAGGTTCTGCCCCGACTCGGCGAGCTTGGTCAGCGTCGGCTGCAACGCCTTCAGGTCCGCGACGATGTCGTCACGGCTCTTGTTCACCGTGTCCACCGCGACGTCGGAAAGCTTGTTCAACGACTGCAGCAACGTCACGAGCTGCGTCCGCTGCTCGGCCAGCACCTTCAGACCGGGTTCCAGGTCCGTCAGCGCGACCGCGATCTTCTCGCGCTGCTGGGCCAGCGTGCCGGCGAGCCGGTTCAGCGAGTCCAGCGCGCGGACGATCTCCGCCTTGTGCTTGTCGAGCTCCCCGACGAACGTGTTCAGGTTGCCCAGCAACGAACGCACCTGCTGCTCGTTGCCCTCCAACGCCGCGTTGAGCTCCTTGGTGATGTTCTGCAGCTGCGCGACACCACCGCCGTTGAGCAACATCGACAACGCGCCGAAGACCTCTTCGACCTCGGGGTTGCGGTTCGTCTTCGCCAACGGGATCACGGCGTTGTCGGCCAGTTTGCCCGCGGCGTCCTTGGGCTTCCCGAGCTCGACGAACTTCTCGCCGAGCAACGCGGACTGGCGCAGGTTCGCGAACGCGTTCGCCGGCAGCTGCACGTCACCGTTGACCAGCATGGTCACCTCGGCCGTCCAGCCGTCACCGGCGAGGTCGATCTTCTCCACGCGCCCGACCGGCACGTCGTTGACCTTCACGCCGGCCTGCGGCACGAGGTCCAGGACGTCCTTGAACTGCGCCTTGACCCGGTACGGGTGATCACCGACGTCCGCACCACCCGGCAACGGCATGTTGTAGACGCCGTCGAACCCGCCCGAGCCACAACCAGCCAGCACCAGGGCCGACAACACGATCGCGAGCTTCTTCACCGCGGCACCCCCGCAACGGGCAGGGGCAGCGGCAGCTTGCCCGCGTTCAGGTCGGAGATCGCCTGAGCCGGAGTGGGCAGCGGCACCGCGCCGGACAGGATCGGCTCCAGCTGCTTGCACGTCTGCGCGAGCACCTGCGGCACGTTGTTCGGCGTCGCCTGCTGGACCAGCTTGCAGATCAGCACGATCGGCGGCTGGTTCAGCTCGTTGATGTTCGCGCGGGTGTCGAGCGTGCCGGACGCCGCGTTGTAGGAGTTCTGCAGGTTGCCCAAGGCGAGCGGGGCGACGTCGAGCGTCTCCGCGAGCGCGGCGCGCTGGTTCACCAGCACCTGCGTGATCGAGGCGAGCTTGTCCACATTGGACTTCAGCACCTCGCGGTTGTCCTTGATGAAGCCCTGCACCTGGCCCAGCGCGGTCGCCAGCTCGTTCAGCGCGGCACCGAGGTCGCCGCGTTCGTCGGCGAGCATCTTCGACACGTCCGCGAGCTGCTTGTTGAAGTCCCGCACCTGGCTGTCGTTGGCCGCGAGCATCGCGGTGAACTTCTGCAGGTTGTCGACGGTGGCGAACAGGTCCTCTTTGGACCCCGACAGCGTGCGCGTGGCCTGGCCGAGGTTCTTCAACGTGTCGTTGAGCGCCTGACCGTTGCCGTCGAGGTTCTTGGCCGCGGCGTTGAGCAGGTCCGCCAACGCGCCGTCGGCGTTCGCCCCGTTGGGTCCCAGCGCGGTCGTGAGCTTGTCCAGCGACTGGTAGAGCTCGTCCAGCTCGACCGGCGTCGCGGTGCGCTCGCGCGGGATCACGGCGTTGTCGCCCATCGTCGGCCCGCCGGTGTAGGCGGGCGCGAGCTGCACGTACCGGTCGCTGACCACGCTCGGCGAGACCACGACGGCCTGCGCGTTCTCGGGGATCCGGACGTCGCGGTCGAGGGTGAAGACGACCTTGACCGTCTTGCCCTCGGGTGTGACCTCGTCGATGGTGCCGACCTTCACACCGAGCACCCGCACGTCACCACCGGGGTAGACGCCGACGGCCGCCGCGAAGTGGGCGGTGACCTTGCGGCCGTTCATCCCGGCGAACACCCACCACAGGGCAGCGGTCACGACCAGCGCGAGCACGCACGCGATCGCGATGAAACGGCCAGTCTTCGTGTTGACAGCGGTGGTCATCGCTGCACCCCCGGAGGCAGGCAGCCTTCCTCGTTGAACCCGACGACGCCGAGGTTCACCGAAGGCGGCAGCAGACCGCAGATGTAGGTGTCGAACCAACGGCCGTTGCCCAGGGTGTTCGCGAACACCCGGTAGAACGGTGCCATCAGCGCGAGGCTGCGGTCGAGGTTGTCCTGGTTGCGCTGCAGGATCGTGGTGACCCTGCCGAGCTGCTCCAGCGCGGGCTTGAGCTGGTTCTGGTTGTCCTGCACCAGACCTCTGAGCTGACGGGACAGGTCGCGGGTGCCGGTCAGCAGCGCGCTGATCGCCTCACGGCGCTTGCGCAGCTCACCGAGCAGCAGGTTGCCGTCCGAGAGCAGCTTCTCGAACTCCGCGTTGCGGTCGGCGAGCGTCTTGGTCAGCTGCCTGGTGTTGTCCAGGAGCTTCGCGAGCTGCTCGTCGCGCGAGGAGATCGTCTTCGACAGCGCGGACAGGCCGTCCAGCGCGCCGCGGACGTGCTCCGGCGAGTTCTTGAAGGTGTCCGACAGCACCGTGAAGCTGTCCGCGAGCTGCTTGGTGTCGATCTGGCCGACGGTCGTCGCGAGCCCGTTGAACGCCTCGTTCACGTCGTACGGCGCGAGCGTGCGTTCCTTCGGGATCGGGTTGCCCGGCGAGAGCGGCGCGCTGCCCTGCGGGTCGAGCGCCAGGAACTTCTGGCCCAGCAACGTCTTGATGCGGATCATCGCGGTCGTGCGGTCGCCCACCCAGGCGTCCTTGACCTTGAACGTCACCCGCACCCGGTCGCCGTTCAGCTTGACCTTGGTGACCTTGCCGACCTTCACGCCGGCGACGCGGACCTCGTTGCCCGGCACCAGCCCCGCGGCCTCGCTGAAGTCCGCGGCGTAGCTCGTGCCGCCGCCGACGATCGGCAGGTCGTCGGAGTAGAAGGCGGCGAGCAGCAGCAGGGCGATCAACGTCAGGCTGATCGCGCCGGTCCTGATCGGGTTGCGCTCCTTCATCGGCGGCACCTCTGTTGTGTCACCGGCAGCGCCGTGATCGGAATCGGGTTGTTGATGACCGGCGGCACGGCGACCTGGCCGCCGGCCTCGCACAGGAAGAAGTTGAACCACGAGCCGTAGGTCGCGGTCCGCGTGATCGTCTCCAGCTTGTTCGGCAGCCGCTGCAACATCCGGTCGACGAGCACCTCGTTGTCGCCCAACGTCTTCGAGACCAGCCCGAGCTGGGCGATGTCGTTCTTCAACGGCTCCCGGCCCTGCTCCAGCAGACCCGAGGTGGCGTTCGTCAGGTCGCCGAGCGCGGTGATCGCGTCACCGATCGGCTTGCGGTCCTGCGCGAGCCCGGACACCAGCGTCTGCAACGTGATCACGAGGTTGTTGAAGTCCTCGTCGCGCGAGTTCACAGTGTCGAGCGCGGTGTTGAGGTTGTCGACGACCTCGCCGATCACCTTGTCCTTGCTCGCCAGCGTGCTGGTCAGCGACGCCGTGTGCTCCAGCAGGCTGTCGATCGTGCTGCCTTCTCCCTGCAGCACCTGGATGATCTCGAACGACAGCTTGTTCACGTCGTCCGGCGACAGCGCCTGGAACAGCGGCTTGAAGCCGTTGAACAACACCGTCAGGTCCAGCGCGGGCTTGGTGCGCTCCAACGGGATCGTGCCGCCCTCTGGCAGCACGGCCTGGGTGTCACCGGTGCCGGACTCCAGCGCGATGTACCGCTGTCCCACCAGGTTGCGGTACTTGATCGTCGCGGTCACCGAGCCGGGCAGCTTGCGTTCGCCGTTGATCGAGAACGCGACCTCCGCGGTCTTGCGGTCCACGACCTTGATCGAGTCGACCTGCCCGACGCGGACGCCGGCGATGCGGACGTCGTCACCCTCGTTCAACGCGGTGACGTCGGTGAACTGGGCCTTGTAGTCGGTGGCACCGGCCAGGTTCACGTTGGCGATGGTCACCGCGAGCAGCGTCGTGGCGAGGATCGTGACCACCGCGAAGGTGATCAGCTTGAGCAGCGGGGCGAGCAGTCCCTTCACTTGACGGTCACCTCCGTTCCGCGCACGAGCGGTCCGAGCAGCAGGCTCGACCAGCCGGGCATGTCCTGCGGGTCGACGCCGATCCGCGGGCCGAAGAGGGCCGCGATCAACCTGGCCTCCTCCGGCGAGTTCGCGAGCCGCAGCACGTCCTGCGCGGACGACGTCGAGGTGTTGCCGGCGTTGGCGGGCGGCAGGATCCCGTCGTTCGCGACGCGTGCGGGCGGCGGCGAGCTGGAACCGTCCTGCACCGGGCCCTCCGGCGGGTACTGCGGGAACGGGTTCGGCCTCGGCACGATGTCGTAGCAGCGAGGACCGCGCTTGTCCCTGTACTCGGGCTCGTCGAGGTTCGGCTTGTACTTGCCGCGGTTCTGCGTGATCTCCAGCGTGATGTGCAGGCCGGGCTCGTTGGTGCCCTCGCCGAACGCCTTGCTGATGACCGGCTCGAACTCCGCGAGACCCTTGAGCAGGCACGGGTACTCGGGCGCGTACTTGGCGAGCAACTCGAGCGTCGGCCGGCTGGTGTCGGCGAGGCCGATGATGTTGTTCTTGTTGACCGTGACGAAGCTCGTGAGGTCCTGCGACGTCGTGGTCAGCGACCCGTACAGCGCGAGCAGGTTGTCCCGCTGCTCGACGACGGTCTTGGTCGTCGTGGTCATGTCGTTGAGCGCCTGCAACAGGTCCGGTGCGGCGTCGGCGTAGACGTTCGAGACGTCCGCGAGCTTGGAGATGTTCTCCTTCAACGCCGGGAGCTGCGGGTTGAGCTCACCGAGGTACTGGTCGAGCGACACCAGCGTCTGACCGAGGGGCTTGCCGCGGCCGTCGAGCGCCTGCGACAACGCGGTCAGCGTGGTCGCGAGCTTCTCCGGCTGGATCGACTGGAGCACGGGCATCAGGTTGTCCAGCACGCGTTCGAGCTCGATCGCGCTGCTGGTCCGGTCCTGCTCGATGACCGCACCCTCTTTGATGGCCGCGCTCTTCTGCTGCGGCAACACGAGGTTCACGTACCGCTCGCCGAACAACGTCTTGGGCAGCAGGCGCGCGCTGACGTTGGACGGGATCTGCGAGACCTTGTCCGGCAGCAGGGCCAGCTCCAGCTCGGCGCCGTCACCGCTGGTGCGGATGGCCTTCACCGAGCCGACGATCAGGCCGCGCACCTTGACGTCGCTCGCGGTCTGCAGCTGGTTGCCGATGTGGTCGGTCTTGAGCGTGACCTTCACGTAGTCGCTGAAGGCGTCCTTGTACAGCGCCACCGTGAGCGACAGGAACATGGCGATCGCGAGAAGAAAGGCGATGCCCAGCACGCGTTTCCTCATCCCGCGATCCTCACCGTCGTCGTCGCACCCCAGATCGCGAGGCTCAGGAAGAAGTCGAGCAGCGCCGTCGTGACGATCGCGGTCCGCACCGCGCGGCCGACCGCCACACCGACGCCCGCCGGACCACCGGACGCGCGGTAGCCGTAGTAGCAGTGGGTCATGATGATCACGACCGCGAAGACCAGCACCTTGCCGAACGACCAGAGCACGTCGATCGGCGGTAGGAACAGGTTGAAGTAGTGGTCGTACGTGCCTGCCGACTGCCCGTAGAACTCGACGGTGATCGTCCGGGCCGCGAGATAGCTGGTCAGCAGGCCGATCACGTACAGCGGGATGATCGCGACGAACCCGGCGATGATCCGCGTGGTGACGAGGAACGGCAGGCTGGGGATGCCCATGACCTCGAGCGCGTCGATCTCCTCGGAGATCCGCATGGCGCCGAGCTGAGCCGTGAAGCCGGACCCGACCGTGGCGCTCAAAGCGAGGCCGGCCACCAACGGCGCGATCTCACGGGTGTTGAAGTAGGCGCTCACGAAGCCGGCGAACGCGCTCGTGCCGATCTGGTTCAGGGCCGTGAAGCCCTGCAGGCCGACGACCGTGCCGGTGAAGACGCTCAGTCCCACCATCACGCCGATCGTGCCGCCGATGACCGCGAGCGCGCCGCTGCCGAAGCTGACCTCGGCCAGCAGCCGCATCGTCTCCTTGGAGTACCGCTTGATCGCGCGAGGGGTCCACGCCAGCGCCTTGATGTAAAACGACAGCTGGTCGCCGAACCCGTCCAGAGTGGACAACGCCTTGTTCGCCATCAGCTCCCCTTCGCGGGCACGACCTGCAGGTAGATCGTGGTGAGGACGAAGTTGACGAAGAACAGCAGCAGGAACGTGATGACCACGGCCTGGTTCACCGCGTCACCCACGCCCTTCGGCCCACCGGCCGGGTTGAGCCCCCGGTACGCGGCCACGATGCCCGCGATGAACCCGAAGATCAGCGCCTTGATCTCGCTGATCCAGAGGTCGGGCAGCTGCGCCAGCGCGCTGAAGCTCGCGAGGTACGCACCCGGCGTGCCGTCCTGCATGATCACGTTGAAGAAGTAGCCACCGAGCACGCCGACGACGCTGACCATGCCGTTGAGCAGCACGGACACGAGCATCGCGGCCAGCACCCGAGGCACGACCAGCCGGTGGATCGGGCTCACACCGAGCACTTCCATCGCGTCGATCTCTTCGCGGATCTTGCGCGACCCGAGGTCCGCACAGATCGCCGAGCCACCAGCACCCGCGATGAGCAGCGCCGTCACGATCGGACTGGCCTGCTGGATGATCGCGAGCACGCTGGCCGCACCGGTGAACGACTGCGCACCGATCTGCCGCGTGAGGGACCCGAGCTGCAACGCGATGACCGCGCCGAACGGGATGCTGACGAGGGCCGTCGGCAGCACCGTGACGCTGACGATGAACCAGCTCTGCTGGATGAACTCCCGCAGCTGGAACGGCCGGCGGAACGACGTCCGCACGACGTCGATGCCGAGCTGGCACAGCTTCCCGGTCTCCCGCAGCGCCCCGGCGCCGGGGAAAGTCGTCTGAGCAGTCACAGCACACCGCCGTGGCGAGGCCAGGGGCTGGGCGAGGGTGCGTGAACGGGAGCCCCGGCGTGCACGCCGTACCGCGCCTGCTCCTCCGGCGTCAGGCTGGCGATGATCCCCTGCTGAGCCTCGTGCGGCAGCTGGTGAATGATCGACATGACCCGGTCCTTGCGCCGCCGGACAGCGTCCCGGTACGGCAGGCCGGGCGTCGGCTCCAACTGCGGCACAACCCCGCGCATGTCCTCGTCCGGTGACCCGTCCGAGTGCCCGGCGTCCGCATGAGCCTGCTCGGCGGCCATCGTGGCCTGGTCCTTCTCCTCGGACATGCCGATGGGCCCGAGCCGCCGCCCGTTGAGGAACTGCTCGACAACGGGTTCGTCACTGGTCAGCAGCACCTCGCGGGGCCCGAACATGACGAGCTCCCGCCGGAACAACATGCCGAGGTTGTCCGGTACGGTCCGGGCAATGTTGATGTTGTGCGTGACGATGAGAATCGTCGCGTCGATCTGCGCGTTGAGATCGATGAGCAACTGGCTCAGATAAGCCGTGCGCACCGGATCGAGCCCGGAGTCCGGCTCGTCGCACAAAATGATCTCGGGGTCGAGAACGAGCGCCCGAGCCAAACCGGCCCGCTTGCGCATACCGCCGGAGATCTCACCGGGAAGCTTCTTCTCAGCCCCGACGAGACCGACCATCTCCATCTTCTCGAGGACGATGCGCCTGACCTCGGCCTCGCTCTTGCGGGTGTGCTCGCGCAACGGAAAGGCGATGTTGTCGTACAGGTTCATCGACCCGAACAACGCACCGTCCTGGAACAGCACGCCGAACATCTTCCGAATCTCGTAGAGCTTGTGCTCGGAGCACCGCACGAGATCCGTCCCGTTGATGACGATCTTGCCTTTTTCCGGCTTGAGCAGCCCCACCAGCGACTTCAGGAACACGCTCTTGCCGGTACCCGATGGCCCGAGCATCACGCTGACCTCACCGGGCGGCAACGTGAGCGTCACGTCCTGCCAGATGGTCTGCTTGCCGAAGGACTTGGTCAGACCCTCGACGACCACCTCGACGCCCATCCGCACCTCCGCACACGCCCAAGACGCCGCGGTGTCCGGCGTCATACCTGGGCAACGAGTTCGTTCGCGGCAGGTTACTCACCAGTTGGCCTAACGCCGGTTGCGTTCCGATAACGCCGCCGGTTCGTACACCCCCAAACCAGCCACATCCACCCGTTCCAGACGTCACGCGGGGACCCTGCGTACGCATATGCAGTACGTGGGGTCCCCGCGTGAGGCTCGCAAACACGTGTGGGTGATGTGCGGCACACCCGGCAGCAGATATGCAAAACGGGCGTGCACCCCCGTTGAAAGGTGCACGCCCGTTTCAGGCACTGCGAGGCAGAGCGCGAGCCCCCGGAGGGGCTCAGATCACTTGAGGGTGATCTTGGCGCCCGCAGCCTCGAGCTTCTCCTTGGCGGCGTCGGCGACGTCCTTCGCCACGTTCTCCAGGAGCGGCTTCGGAGCGGACTCGACCAGCTCCTTGGCCTCCTTCAGGCCCAGGCCCGAGACGACCTCGCGGACGACCTTGATGACCTGGATCTTCTTGTCACCGGCGGACTCGAGGACGACGGTGAACTCGTCCTTCTCCTCCTCGGCGGGGGCAGCCGGGCCGGCCGGGCCGGCGGCAGCGACGGCGACCGGCGCCGCGGCGGTGACCTCGAAGGTCGTCTCGAACTGCTTCACGAAGTCCGACAGCTCGAGGAGGGTCATCTCCTTGAACGCGTCGAGCAGCTCTTCGGTGCTGAGCTTCGCCATGATCGGCGGTCCTTTCTAATCTCCCGCGCGAAAGCGTCGGGTGTGTCTTCGGGTGATCAGCTTTCGGCGGGAGCGTCGGCCTCGGCGGCGGGAGCCGCAGAGCCCTTCTTCTCCTGCAGGGCAGCAGCCAGGCGAGCGACCTGGGAAGCCGGGGCGTTGAACAGACCCGCGGCCTTGGCCAGGTTGCCCTTCATCGCGCCCGCGAGCTTCGCGAGCAGCACCTCACGGCTCTCGAGGTCCGCGATAGCGGTGACCTCGTCGACCGAGAGCGGGCGGCCATCCATGTAGCCGCCCTTGATGACCAGGGCCTTGTTGTCCTTCGCGAAGTCGCGGATCGCCTTGGCGGCGTCGACGGGCTCGCCCTCGACGAACGCGATGGCGGTCGGGCCGGCGAGAAGGGCCTCGAGGCCCTCGATGCCGGCGTCCGCGGCGGCCAGCTTGACCAGCGTGTTCTTCGCGACGGTGTACTTGGTGCCCGCGCCGAGAGCGCGACGCAGCGTGGTGAGCTGCGCCATGGAGAGGCCACGGTACTCGGTGACAACCGCTGCCGAGCTGCTGCGGAACTGGTCCGCGAGCTCAGCGACCGCCGTAACCTTGCTGGGCTTCGCCATGATCGCCTCCTCTCTGGGCTGGGTTAGACCACCAGCTTTCGAGAAGGTCCCGAAACAACAGAAACGCCCACGCGCACAAGCAGCACGGGGCGTTGCAAGAGCTAGCCTCGTCCTCCCTGCGCGGGCCGCCCGTGTTGCAACGGGGCCTTCGTTCTCCTCGCGGAGAAAACCAGCGGTCTTCGGTAGAACCACGGAAGAGACTACGCGAGTCGTGTCCGCCGATCCAAATCGGCATGATGTGACGTGTGACCGACGAGCCCGGCAAGGACCTCGCGCCCCGCCAGCCGCAGCCGCCCGCCCCGCCGATGGATCCGGAGCAGCTGCGGCAGTTCCAGGAGTTCCAGCGCTTCCAGGAGTTCCAGCGCTACCAGGAGGCGACGGGCCAGGCGCCCCAGCCGCCCCAGCAGTCAGGCGGCAAGCGCTGGTGGCTCGTCGTGCTCGGCAGCCGCATCTTCTGGCGCGCGCTCTTCCTGCTCCTGGTCGTCATCTCCGTGGTGTGGGCCTACAACCACTTCTTCGGCGTGGACGACCCTGGCGACATCGCCCAGGACAGCGGCGGCGTGACCGGACCGGCCCAGGGCCTCTCCGCCCCCGCCGGCCTCCAGGGCACCGTGGGCATGTTCTACAAGCACGTCTCGTTCGCCGACACGACCCGCGCCTGCACGCTCTTCCTCCGCGACGACACGCGTCAGAAGTTCGCCAACGCCTACGGCGCAAGCGATTGCCCTGCCGCCGTGAAGTCCCTGAAGACCCAGGTGACCAGCGTCGACAAGTACCAGCAGGTCATGTTCCCGCCGGACATGCTCAAGACGCCGACCACGACCAAGGTCACCATCGACTCGTGCGCCCTGACCGTCGAGGGCGGTCCGCGCCTGGGGTCGTTCGTGGTGGAGAAGGTCGGCTCGGGCTGGGTCATCACCGACTGGTCGCCCAGCACCTGTGGTTGATTCGGGTGCATGGCAAATGCACTGGGGGTGCCGAGCCCCGACAAGGTCGCGTACATGGACACCGTCGCCGCCGCGAACTCCAGGTTCCACGACCACCCGCACGTCGAGATCCACCTCGGTGACGGCCACGCGCTGCCGACGCGCGCCCAAGCCGGGCGGCCAGCTGCGCATCGGTGAACCCGACTGGGATTCGCTGGTCGTCGCCGATGGTCCGCAGCGCCACCATCGGACGCCAGCTCGCTCGTCTGGCGCGCCTGGCCGGTTTCGAGATCGAGAGGCCGTGCACAGCCGCACCGCTGGTGTTCCTGCTGGCAGCGCGCAAACCCTTGTGACACAAAGCGAAAGGCCCCCGGCGAACCGGGGGCCTCTCTCAGGCGATCTAGAACCGCGAGGCTCAGGCCTCGTCCACCAGCATGTTGCGGGTGCGGTTCGGGTCGACCGGGATGCCGGGGCCCATCGTCGTGGAGACGGTGACCTTCTTGACGTACCGGCCCTTGGCCGCGGACGGCTTGGCGCGGAGCACCTCGTCCAGCGCGGCCGCGTAGTTCTCGACCAGCTTCTCGGGGTCGAACGACACCTTGCCGATGACGAAGTGCAGGTTGGCCTGCTTGTCAACGCGGAAGTTGATCTTTCCGCCCTTGATGTCGTTGACGGCCTTGGCGACCTCGGGGGTCACGGTGCCGGTCTTGGGGTTCGGCATCAGGCCACGCGGGCCCAGGATGCGGGCGATGCGGCCGACCTTCGCCATCTGGTCGGGGGTCGCGATCGCGGCGTCGAAGTCGAGCCAGCCACCCTGGATGCGCTCGATCAGGTCCTCGGAGCCAACGGCGTCCGCACCGGCGGCCTCGGCCTCGGCGGCCTTGTCACCGGTTGCGAAGACGATCACGCGGGCGGTCTTGCCCGTACCGTGCGGCAGGTTCACGGTGCCGCGGACCATCTGGTCGGCCTTGCGAGGGTCGACGCCGAGGCGAATCGCGACCTCGACGGTCGAGTCCAGCTTCACCTTGGACGTTTCCTTGGCGAGCTTGGCGGCCTCCAGCGGCGAGTACAGCCGCTCCCGGTCCACCAGCTCGGCGGCGGCCTTGTAGGCCTTGCTGCGCTTCATAACTTCTGTCCTTACCGTGGATCAGTTCGTGGTGAATGAGCCGCGCTCGGCTCTCCCACGCTTGCGTGAAAGGTCTTGGTCAGCCTTCGACCGTGATGCCCATGGAACGGGCGGTGCCGGCGATGATCTTCGCGGCCTGGTCGATGTCGTTCGCGTTCAGGTCGACCATCTTGGTCTGGGCGATCTGGCGGACCTGCTCCATGGTCACCTTGGCGACCTTGACGCGGTGCGGCTCGCCGGAGCCCTTCTCAACACCAGCGGCGGCGAGGATGAGTCGCGCGGCCGGCGGGGTCTTCAGCTTGAAGTCGAACGAGCGGTCTTCGTACACGGAGATCTCAACCGGCACGACCTGACCGCGCTGCGACTCGGTCGCGGCGTTGTAGGCCTTGCAGAACTCCATGATGTTGACGCCGTGCTGACCAAGCGCGGGACCAACGGGCGGCGCCGGGTTCGCGGCACCAGCCTTGATCTGCAGCTTGATGATCGCTGACAGCTTCTTCTTCTTGGGTGGCATTGTCCGTACTTCCTGTTATTGCGGTGTCCGCGCGCGGCCCTGCCAGCCGCAGCGTGGCCGATCGGTCTCCCCTCGCGGGGAAACCGCTCAGATCTTGGAGACCTGGCTGAACGACAGCTCGACCGGCGTCTCCCGGCCGAAGATCGACACCAGGACCTTCAGCTTCTGGCCGTCCGCGTTGACCTCGCTGATCGTCGCGGGCAGCGTGGCGAACGGTCCGTCCATGACGGTGACCGACTCGCCGACCTCGAAGTCGACCTCGATGGTCGGCTTCGGAGCAGCGGTAGAGGCGGCCTTCTTGCCCTCGGCGGGCTTCTGCTCACCCTGCGGGAGCAGGAACTTCAGCACCTCGTCGATGGTGAGCGGCGAGGGCTTCGAGGTGGCTCCGACGAACCCGGTCACGCCCGGCGTGTTGCGGACGGCGCTCCAGGACGCGTCGGTGAGCTCCATGCGGACCAGGATGTAGCCGGGCAGCACCTTGCGCTGCACCAGCTTGCGCTGGCCGTTCTTGATCTCGGTGACCTCTTCGGTCGGCACCTCGACCTGGAAGATGTAGTCCTCCATGTCGAGCGTGTGAATACGAGTCTCGAGGTTCGCCTTGACCTTGTTCTCGTAACCGGCGTACGAGTGCACGACGTACCAGTCGCCGGGCGCGTGGCGCAGGGCCTGACGCAGCTCTTCGGCGGGGTCGGCGATCTCTTCGTCGATCGGGGTCTCGTCGATGGCGAGAACGTCGACGTCCTCGTCGGCCTCGACGGCAGCGTCCTCGGTGGCCTCCGACTCGACCGTCTCGTCGACCGCGGCGTCCTCGGACACCTCGTCGTCGGTGAGGTCGGTCAGCTCCTGGGCGTCGACGCCGTTATCGGAGGTCACTGTGGATCTCGCTTCCTGATTGCAGCGGCAGCTGTCCGGCTCAGCCGAACAACTCGAAAACAGCCGCGCCGAAGCCGAGGTCGAGAGCCCACACCAGCGCAACCATGAAGACCACGAACACCAGCACGACGCCGGTGTAGGTGACGAGCTGCTTGCGCGTCGGCCAGATCACCTTGCGGAGTTCGCCGATGACCTCGCGGATGTAGCGGAAGAACCGCCCGATCAGCGAGGGACGCTTCTCCTGTCCGTCACGGGCCTTAGTCGGGCGACCCTTCTTCGCGTCCTCGTCCGACTCGTCGGACTTGACGACGCTCTTCTTCGACTCAGCGCTGCTGCCGTCCTTGCGGGCGGCCGGGCGAGAGGAGGCACGACGTTCACGCCGCGCCGCAGCAGTGGACGGCCGGACAGCGCCTTCGCGCTCCTCCGGCTGGTCCTGCTCGCGGCCCTCGCTCATGCCGTCCTCCACTCCACCCATGACGCTTCGACAGCAGGGGCGACAGGACTTGAACCTGCAACCTGCGGTTTTGGAGACCGCTGCTCTGCCAGTTGAGCTACACCCCTTCGGGATCTCACGAGAGATCCCCTGGCCACGCAGGAAGTGTACGGGAGGCTGTCCCGTCCATTCCAACCAGACCGCCCAAGCATCTGTCGAGCGGCCTGTCGCACAGCCTACCCACACGGGAACCGAGAACACGAATCAGGGTCGTGCAACTGAGGCGCCGCCGACCGCCGAACCTCTCGTGAGCACGGCAAACACCACCGGACCCCACCGCCCGGCGGTGTTCTTGATCACATGATCAGCCGACGCGCACGCGAGCGAAGGCGCCCGTCAACACCGACTTGCCGTCAAAAGCCGCGTTGATGTTGACCTTCACAGTTCCGTCTTCGAAGTCTTTGGTGACCTTCGCGGTCACCTCGACCAGCGCGCCCTCGTCGTCGTTGGGCACCACGACCGGCCGGCCGAACCGGCAGCCGTACTCGACGATCGCACCGGGGTCGCCGATCCACTCCGCGACGATCCGCGAGGCCACGGCCATGGTCAGCATGCCGTGCGCGATGACGTCCGGCAGGCCGACGTCCTTCGCCGTCTTCTCGTTCCAGTGGATGGGGTTGAAGTCCAGCGAGGCACCCGCGTAGCGCACCAGGTCGTCGCGCTTGAGGCGAACGGAGATGCCGGGCAGCTCGGTGCCAACCTCGACGGTCATGCGTCCTCTCCCCTCACGACGAGCATCGACTTGGCGGTGGTGACGAGCTCGCCGTCGACCGTGCTGATCTCGGTCCGCACGGTGATCATGTCGTTGCCCATGCGGGACGTGACGGCGTCGATGTGCGCCACGCTGACGAGCTGGTCGCCCGCGGTGATGGGCCGGTGGTGCGTGAAGCTCTGGTCGCCGTGCACGACACGGCTGTAGTCGAGCTTCAGCTCGGGGTCGAACATGACCGTCTCGTTGGTCTTCATCGACACCACGATCGCGAACGTCGGCGGGGCGATGACGTCCCTGTGCCCCAACGCCTTCGCGGCTTCGGCGTCGCGGTAGGCCGGGCTGGTCGCGCCGATGGCGTCGGCGAACTCGCGGATCTTCTCGCGGCTCACGTCGTACGGCTGCGACGGCGGATAACTACGTCCGATGAAGCTGGGGTCGAGTGGCACCTGAGCAGCCTATAGGGCTTCGAGGACACCGCAGAAACGACGAAGCCCGCCCCAGTTGCGGGACGGGCTTCGGCGAAGATTCGCTACGCGCTCAGCGGGTTTCCTTGTGCGCGCGGTGCGTCTTGCAGTTCGGGCAGAACTTCTTGATCTCCAGGCGGTCCGGGTCGTTGCGCCGGTTCTTCCTGGTGATGTAGTTCCGGTGCTTGCACTCCTCGCACGCGAGGGTGATCTTCGGGCGTACGTCGGTTGCAGCCACGGTCCTTGCCTTCCTGAGAGCACATGGTCCCCGGGGCCCCAGTACGGGCTTACCGCCTGGCGGGGTCGGGCCTTGTCCGGCCCTGGCATGACTTCCCGGTCAACCTACGCACCGGGGGCTTGGGGGCTTGGCCCCCAAAATCATGGCGGAGTGAGGAAGGTCCGCGCTCTCCGCGGACACACCCCACCCACTCACGTAGCGGTGGCCGGACTTGAACCGGCGACACAGCGATTATGAGCCGCTTGCTCTACCAACTGAGCTACACCGCTTTACACAACTACAGCCGCAGCGCTCAGCACTGCGGCCAGTAGTGGAGCCCCTTTACGGAATCGAACCGTAGACCTTCTCCTTACCATGGAGACGCTCTGCCGACTGAGCTAAAGGGGCTTGCTCTTTCGTTCTTGCCGAGCGAGGAGAACTCTACAACACCCGTCCACCAAGAACGAAATCCGGGGGTGCCTCTAGTGCACCAAGGTGAGCACCGTCTCATCGCGAGCACCCCTGACCTGCACGGTTCGTGCGCGCAGCCAGGCTTCGAAGCGATCTTCGGAGAGCGGCCTGGAGATCAGGTAGCCCTGAGCGACGTCGCAGCCCATCCCGACCAGCTGGTCGCGAGCCGCGTCGTCCTCCACGCCCTCGGCCACGACCACGAGACCGAGCGAGTGCCCGAGCTCCACGATCGACCGCACCACGGCCATGTCGCCGAGATCCGTGCCCATCCCGAGCACGAACGACTTGTCGATCTTCACCTCGTCCACGGGCAGCTGCCGCAGGTACGCGAGTGACGAGTAGCCCGTGCCGAAGTCGTCGACCGCCAGCACGACACCGATCGCGTGCAGGCGCCGCAGCACCGGCAGAGCGCGCTCGGGATCGGCCATGACGCCCGACTCGGTGAGCTCGAAGGTCAGCAGCCCCGAGGGCACGTCGTGGCGCGCCAGAGCGGCTTCCACGCGGTTCGGGAAGTCCTCGTCGCCCAGCGTCCGCACGGACAGGTTCACCGCGATCGACATCCGCAGCCCGCGGTCGAGCCAGCGGCGCACGCGTTCCAGCGCGCGGTCCATCACGAAGTCCGTCAGCACGTCCACGAGACCGGTGGCCTCGACGGCCGGCACGAACTCGTCCGGATCGACGCGGCCGAACTCCGGATGTGTCCAGCGCACCAACGCTTCCGCGCCCACGACCTGGCGTGAGGGCAGGGCGACCTTCGGCTGGTAGTGCACCGAGATCTGCCCGGTCTCGACGGCCTGGCGGAACTGCGTCACGAGCTGGAAGCGGCGCAGGAAGATCTGGCCCATCGAAGGCGCGTAGGCCTTCACCGGTGTGCCCTCCGACGTCGCGCGCACGGCGACGTCCGCCCGCTGCAGCAACGCGTCGGGGTCCGGGTCCTCGGTCTCGGAGTCCGCTTTGGACGCGTACCCGACGACCGCGGAGGCCTCGACCGTGAGCCGGTCGACGGGGTACGGCACGGAGAGCCCGGCGCGCAGGCGTTCCGCGATCTCGTGCGCCGCGACCGAACGCGAGTCGTCGAGGAAGGCGGCGAACGCGCCACCCTCCAGACGGGCCAGCGGAACGTCGGCGCCCAGCGCGTCGCGGAGCCGGCGTCCGGCCGCGACGACCATCCGGTTTCCCCACGCCTGGCCCAGCGCGTCGGACACCGTCGACAGGATGTCGAGGTCGATCCGCAGCACCACTCCCCGGCTCGAGTCGCGCAACGGCTCCGCGCACGCCTCGCGGAAGCCCGGCCGGTTCAGCAGGCCGGTCAGCGGGTCGTGGTAGGCGTCGTGGCGCAGGCGGGCCAGCAGACGGCGGTTGTCCACGGCCGTCGCGAGGTGCGAGGCCAGCGTCCGCAGCAGTTGGATGTCCGCCTTGCCGAAACCGCGCCAGCGGGACAGCCGGTCGTGCGCCTCGACCGCGCCGAGCAGCTGGGTCGCGCCGCGCAACGGGACGACCAGCGCCTCCTGCGCGTCGCGGCGCAGCAGGGCCTCGCTGACGTCCTCGGTCGCGTCGGCCACGCGGTAGTAGCGGACGTGCGTGCCGGGCAGCTGCAGAATCGGGTCCTCGCGCACGGCCCGCGGGTCCGTCGCGGTCATCTCCTCGGGCAGCGGTTCTCCGGCGACGAGGGTGATCATGGCTTCCTGGGGGTCGGTGCGCAGGCGCAGCACGACCCGGTTGGCGTTGAGCTGCTCGCGGATGCGTTCCGCGATGAGCTGCCACTCGTCCT
The DNA here is from genome assembly GCF_000974445.1 of Lentzea aerocolonigenes. Taxonomy (GTDB): domain Bacteria; phylum Actinomycetota; class Actinomycetes; order Mycobacteriales; family Pseudonocardiaceae; genus Lentzea; species Lentzea aerocolonigenes. Next base: position 32,893 of record NZ_BBOJ01000035.1, on the reverse strand, counting down.
CTTCGACGCCGGTGGCGAGGTCGTCGTCGGGCTGACGAGGGCCGGTGCCGTGCTGTCCCGACCTCGCGACGCGGAGGCTGACCTCGCTCAGCGCCTCGAGGTCGCGCTGTTCCCGCAGCAGTCCCGAGTAGGCGAGGTAGGTGGCCACGATGCCCGCGAGCACCAGGGCGATCAGCAGGCCGCCCCACTTCGTGGTGGAGACGATCTGGAAGCCGACGAGACCGGCCGAGGTGTTCAGCAGCGCCACGACCAGCGTCTGGAGCACGAGACGGAGGCTGTTGCCGACGCGCATCGACTTGCCCATGAGCCGCAACGCGCAGAGGCCCAGCACGCTCGCGAGCAGCGGCACGGTGATGGTGCCGACGAACGCACCCGCCCAGAACGGTCCGCCCTCGCCGATCATCCGGTTCACGGCCTCGGCGGCGGCGAAAGCGACCGAGATCTCCATGAACATGAGGCCCGCGTTGTACACGGCGCGGTCGAGGATCCGCCTGCCGAGCAACGTGCCCACGCCCGCGACCACGTGCGCGGCGAGCACGACCTCGAACGGGGCCACCAACAAGCCCAGGACCAGCGGGATCTCGGTGAAGGAGATCGTCCACGCGACGCCGCTGCGGACGTCGACGTTGATCGCGAGCTGTTCTGCCAGCAGGAAGCCGACGACGAGAAGGGGGCCGATCCAGAAGAGGGAGGTGGTCTCCTTCTCCGGCAGCCAGGCCGCGACCATGCCCGCGCAGACGACGCCGGCCACCAGGAGGGTGACGGCGAACGCGCTGAACGCGCGGTTGGTCGACTTGGCCGACCAGGCGGCCGAGTCCGACACGGGGGCCGACGCTCGGTCGGACATCCAGCCTCCTCGTCGGCCTGGGGTGGGGGGACCTCTAGGCGTGACTGAGGGGTCCCGCACTTGGCGATCAGGACCCCTCCAGGGGCACCAATGTACCCCGCTCGGGGGACGAAATGGCAGGTCGAGCACCCGTAGTGACGTCGATTCACCCAGACGTGATTAGACGTTCAGGCGCCCCCGGAGCACCGTCACGGCCTGCCCGGAGAGCAGTACGCGATCTTGTGCGAGGGTCGCCCGCACGAACCCTCCCCGCGGCGACGCCTGCTCCGCCAGCAGGTCAGCGCGCTGGAGCCGAGGCACCCAATAGGACGCCAGCGTGCAGTGGGCCGAACCGGTGACGGAGTCCTCCGGGATGCCGACGGCCGGATAAAAACAGCGACTCACGACGTCTGCTTCACCGTCGCCAGCAGCCGTCACGATTACTCCCCGTGACGAAATCTGTGCCAGTCCTTGGACGTCAGGTCGCAAGGAACGGACTTCCGCGGCGCTCCCCAACTCGATCAGGTAGTCGAAGCGCCCACGCGCCACGAACTTGATCGTCGCATGTGGCAGCGCTGCTGCTAGTCCGATTGGCGGGTCAGTCAATTCTGACGGGTCCGCCGGGAAGTCCATCCGGACCCATCCGTCGTCGTTGACGCACGTGAGGACGCCACTACGCGTGGTGAACTTCTGCTCGCCGCCGAGGACGTGCGCGGCGGCGAGCGTGGCGTGCCCGCAGAGTTCGAGCTCGCGCGTCGGCGAGAACCACCGGAGCTCGTTGTCCGAGGTGACGAAGGCCGTTCCCTCGTGCTTCAACTCGGCGGCGACCCGCTGCATCCAGTCGTCGTCGCGCGGCTCGGCGAGGAGCACGACGCCGGCGGGGTTGCCCGCGAAGGGCCGGTCGGTGAACGCGTCCACGACGAAGATCTCCACACGCGCGACCCTGCCATGCTCAGATGAGGTCGTGACGGAGATTTTCTCGTACCGCGAGACGGATCCGGATTCCCTTCTACCGACGTGGAGCCCACTGCGCGTCCACAGCCTGACCTGGCAACCGGGCTGGGACCTGCCCGCGTTGCTCGACGAGTGGGAGCACCGCCTCACCGGCCTGGACGACACGGACACCGCGGCGATCGTGACGGTGCCGAGCCACGAGACCACCAACGCGCTGCCGTTGATCCACCACGGCTTCGCCCCGCTCACGGTGATCGCCGAACGCCTGGCCGGACGGTCCGCACCGCCCCGGCCGTCCGACGTCCGCATCCGCCCCGCGACGCACGCCGACCTGGACGTCGCGGTCGAGCTGAACATGCACACGATCAGGTACGACGCGGCGTTCGGCATGGTCACCGAACGCCCGAACAGCGAGGAGCACCTCAGGTCGACGTACGCCGAGGTGCTCGACCGCGACCACGAGGCGATGTGGCTGGCCGTCCGCGGTGACACGCCCGTCGGCATGGCCTACGTCGACATGCCGTCGCACGCGCTGTGGATGGAGCGCTTCACAGAGGCGCGCCCGTTCGCCTACTTCGGACACCTCGGCGTACGGCCGGACTCCCGCGGCACCGGCGCGGGCAGCGCGCTCGTGGCGCACGTGCACGACGTGCTGGACCGCTCGGGGGTGGCGTCGACGCTGCTCCACCACGCCCTGCCGAACCCGCGGTCGACGCCGTTCTGGTACTCGCAGGGGTATCGCCCGCGCTGGACGACGTGGGCCCGCCGACCGGCTTTGCGCACGTCCCCCGGCGTGTCTTCGTGACCCGAACGGCGTAGTGAGACATGATCTACCCGTTCACACAAGCGAAGAACCCGAACGAGCCCGTACTTGTGGAACGAATCCGGCCTCTATTTCGACAAAGGGGATAGCGGATTCGGACACCACACCTGGGGGGTCGAGATGGAACTCAGCGGAAGAGCGAGGGCGATGCTGCGGGCTGTCGCGGCAGGCCGTGCCGAGGTCACCGGCGGCACGGAGCCCGAGCTGTACGTCGACGGACTGCCCTGCTGCGACCAGATGGCGACGCACGATCTCGTGCACGCGGGACTGCTGCGCCCCATGCAGCCGACGAGCTTCGGCCATCGCGTCGGCGCGGAGCTGACCGACGACGGCCGGGCGGCGCTCGCCGCGAGTTGATCGGCGTGTTGATCGCCCAATGATCGAACATCTGTTCGACATGGGGTATGCTGCGCGCTGAGGCCGGCACGCAAGAGAGAGGAAGCTCTTGCGCGCCGGCCTCGACTTCTTCGAACTCAGGCCACCTTCTGCTGCGTGGCGACGTTGAGCCGGTTCCACACGTTGATCGCGGAGATCGCGATCGTGAGCCCGCCGAGCTGGGCCTCGCTCCAGTGCTTCGCCGCCTCGTTCCACACGTCGTCACTGACGTGCACGCTGGTCATCTCCTCGGCGAGCGCGAACGCCGCCTTCTCCGCGTCCGTGTAGTACGGCACGTCCCGCCAACCGGCCACGGAGTAGACCCGCTCGTCCGTCTCGCCCGCCTTGCGCAGCAGCTTGCTGTGGTAGTCGATGCAGACCCCACAGCTGTTGATGATGCTGACCCTCAGGTAGACCAGCTCCAGGAAGTTCTTGTCCAGCCCGGTCTTCTCCGCCGCCTCGGACAGTCCCAGGAGCGCCTGCATCGCGCCGGGCACGGTCATCATCGGGTTGGCGATCCTCATCTTCGTGTCTCCCTGTCTTCGTCGTCTTCTGCCCTGTTGACCCGAGGCGCGACGGATGTGTGACAGGTTCTTCGAAGATTTTTCTAGGCCTTGGACAGCAGGATCTCCGCCCACCGCGGCAGGTCGTACCCGCGCGCCGCGGCGGCTTCCCGCACGCGGACCCGGAGCGGACCGGGCAGCGAGGCCACGTCCATCCGTTGCCTGACCCTGCCCTTGTCCACCAACAGGATTCTGGCCGCGCCGACGTCGTGACGTTCGTCGGCCTGGGGGTCCTGGAGCGCTTCGACGATCTCCGCGATCGGCGTGTCACGCAGGACCAGGCCCGGAACGTCCTCGTACGGCGGGGACTTCGTCCCGTTGCCCATCCCAGACGCACACCAGGCCAGCAGTTGCAGCACTCCCGTCACGGGATCGACGATCCGCATGCGTTTGCGCGCCTCGGCCACGTGCTTGGAGTCGGCGGCCATCGGCCAGTGGCCGACCAGATCGCCGGCCATCTCCTCCAGCGCGGGCGGCATCGCGGCGATCCAGGCCAGCCGTTCCGGCCGTTCGGCGCTGCTGAGCAACGGACCGGGCAGGCCGTGATCTCCCAGCCAGCGCAACAACTTCCCGCCGTCCGCGAGCTCCCCGTGGCCGCTGAGCCACTGCCAGGCGAGCGAGATCCCGTGGTGCATGACGACGACGGTGAGACGTTCGCCCCGTGCGTCGAAGAACTCGAACCGGACCTGTCCGCGGCACGCGCACACGTAACCCGGCAAGTCGGCGACCGCCAGGGCCGCCCGCAGCCGGTCGAGTTCGCCCGGCTCCGTCAGGTCGACGACGATCTCGCCGTACCACTCGATCTCGGAGACCCGGACGCTCGCGGCGTCGCGCAGCACGTCGTCCAGCGCCGAGAGCGTCGTCACCGGTCGAGGTACACGACGGTCGCGTCGTCGGAGATCTTCTTGCGCGGCCAGTCGACGGCCTTGGCGTCTTCCTTCTCGACCGCGCGCATCTTGCGGATGAGGTCGTCCGGCCCGTTCGCCGCCATCAGTTCGAGAGCCTTGGGCCAGTCGAAGAGGTTGAACAGGTCCACCGCACGCGCGGCGCCGTCGGAGAGGATCGCGAGGCGGCGCACGTCCTGGATCGGCACCTCGCCGGTGAGCGCGTGCTCGACGTCAGCGGCCTTCGCACCGGCCGTGCGCTTGGTCTGCGTGTCGCTCACGACGTGCAGTTCCCGCTTGGTGTCGACGACGACCGTGGCGTCACCCAGCACCAGGTACCGCAGCACGTCGTCCTTGATCTGCACCATCGCGATCGCCACGCTGGGCGAGTCGGGGTGGTCGAGGTCGCACGTGCCGTCGTGCAGCGCCGCGGCCTGCGCGATGGCCTCCTTGAGCGCCTCGGCGGGCCCGAGGTGCGCGACCCGCAGGATCTCCGCGGAGAGCTGGTCGGCGAACCACCCGACCCCGTGCTCGCACCCGTTCTCCGGCTTGGCCGTGACGCCGTCGAGCACGGCGAGCAGGTTCGGCCCGACCACGGCACGGTCCTCGCTCGGCGCCGTCGTCCTACCGGCCTCCGTGGCCATCTGCGTACGCACGTGGATCCCCCCTGCTGGATTGGCGACGACAACCTACACGCGCCGACGCCGTCATGGGCGATATCGATCTATCGCCTCGACTAGGTCGTTTCTGCCGTAGCTGACGAACCTGAACTTCCGGCCGGACCTGGTGTGCACAGTGAAGCCAGGCGGAAGAACACCGATCGTGAACGAATCGACGCGCAGGACGTCCGCGAGGCCGATTTCCACGCGTTCGGCCTTGAAGTTGAAGGAATGGGCCTCGAAGAGCAACCTCTGATCGGTGAGCGTGACCCGCCCGCCGACCTGGACGAAACCCAGAACGAGCCGGGAAGCACTCCGCTTTTCGAGAATGAGCTCACCCGTGGCACGCAGGTCGAACTGCTGCGAAATGATGGCGTCGCTGAAATGCCGGCGATAATACGGTTGGTGGAGCTCACTCTCCGGAGGCTCGATCGGCAGCCCGGGGTCCGGCACGCTCGACACCGCCGCGGCCATCCCCTCGAGCAGTGAGGCCACCGCCGCGTCCGTGGCCCCGCCGGTGAAGTCGGCGAACTGGATGGTCCGCAGCACGGCGTGCTCCCGCCCACCGACGCGGACGAGCACCGGCACGACCGGCTTGCCCATCCGAGTCGCGACGGACAACTCCCACGTGCACCACGGAGAATCGAGCATCTCCGGAGTCACGACGCAAACGAACCGGTCGCTGTTCTCGATCTTCTCCCGGATCATCGCCTTCCAGGTCTGCCCGGCCCGCAGTTCCCAGTCGACCCAGACGTTGTACCCGGCCCCGAGGAGCAAGTTCGCCATTTGCCGCGCGGCATCGACATCACGCCGGCAGTAGGAGATGAACACGTCCACCAATGTCGCCGATCGTCGAACATCAGGTTCGGTCCCGGGAATCGTAACGACGATTTCGGCAATGCGTCCACAGTCCACGATTCGCGACGGACACGGGACCCGCTCGACCTGGCGACCGCGGCTCGCTCGGGTGTCCGCGTCGGGCACGGCCGGCGCGCAGGCCCGGTTCGAGTCACGCCCGACCTGCCGACACTACAAAGGCCCTGTGACCAGTCACCTGGTCACAGGGCCTTCTGTCCTGCTGTGGCGGGTAGAGGATTCGAACCTCTGTAGCTTTCGCGACGGATTTACAGACTCGCGTGAGCACCCGCCCTGACCTGCGGCACAACCTACACTGTGCGCCACTTCGGTACGTCCCCGGTACGCAGCACAGTCGGAACCCGAGAGAGCGCCCCATGTCAGCGCCTCTGCGCATCGCCCTGATTCCAGAGCGTCACAAGCCCATCGCCGATGCAACTACAGGTGGCGCCTGCCCTTAATCCACCGAGGATGACATCCGTCAGGCTGCCGCTGCGCGGAAGTTGGATACGGATGCACACTGAGGGCAGCCACGCCGTCTACCGAAGCAGGTAGCTCATGACGCTGATAATGATGATCGCGGCAACTTGGGGAATCATGTCGTGCTCCGACCACCGGCTCACTTTGAAACCGGGCGGCAAACGAGACACTGACGCCAGCACTAAATACGTGATCGTGAGTTGTCCCGACGGATCAGCCCTCATTTCATACACAGGACTCGGCAGAGCTGGATACTCAGACGTATCCGAGTGGATGCGGGATGTACTAAGAGGCAAGATCCGGACGGTAGGCGAAACCCTTTTAGACCTACGAGAACAGGCCAGCAGAGAGCTTGGCCGAGAATCCCAAAGACACGATGTACCGCACTACTTCACCATAGGCGCGTTCGTACACGGAAGACCATGGGCGGCCACAATCACGAATGAGCAGTCAGCGTCGCCATCAGCAAAGAAGACCATCCTGACAGAATTTCACCTTGACGCCTTTGAGGTCTGCGGCTCAGATTTGACGATTAAAGGCTCTGGCGAATACGCGATCCGACCAGAAGACCGCAAGAGACTCGACGCGCTAAGCAAAAAGACACTTCGGAATCCGAGCAGCCTCATGAAGATCCTCGCAGAAACAAACAAGCGCGCCGCAGAGTCGGTACATGACCTAGCACACACCATTAGCCCATCCTCGACCGTCGTCTTTATGCCGCCTTCAGGACTTGATATATCCATCAAACGATATGGCGCCACGGATGGAGAGCCAGCACCAGAAGTTTCACACATCCTGTCGGGAATCGACCTGGGGCTAACTACTAAGGAATTCCTAAAAGGCAGTCTGACCGATGAAATAGCGACCCAAGCAGTGAAACCGAAACGGCGGCGCTAGCAACCAGCCTCAACGTGCCCCTCCGATAAACCGAGCCGTCGAATGACAGCCGCAGGACTCCCATCGGCCGAGCTCGGTACTGCTGTAGCCGTCCCCTGCGTCTCAGACGTCGGTAACTGCGGTAACTGCGGTAACTGCGGTAACCATGCAGGTCAGACGGTTACCGATAGAGGTGCGGTTACCGATCGGAACGGTAACGCCCCTCACCACCTCACGGCCTCCGAGGGCACAGATGCTGAAGCCGGGAGGGGGTGAACCAACAACGGTGTTCGGCGGCAAGACACTCGGGTTACCATCGCGATCGGTAACCGCCCCCTCTGCGGTAACCGTTTGACCTGCACGGTTACCGCAGTTACCGCAGTTACCGATGTTCCAGGAACCCCCTCCCGGCTACAGCCGTCCTAGAGGTAGGCCACGTTCGACGGCGTGCCGCCCGACAGGAACGTTGCGATCTGATCCGCCGCTACCCGGTAGCAAAGCCGATTGGTTCCGGGAACGGTACGAGCAGCATGCGGACTGACAATCGCTCCGGCGCAATCCCACATTGGATGCTCAGGAGGCAAGGGTTCAGGATCGGTCACGTCGAGAGCCGCACGGAGACGGCCGCTCCGTAGTTCGAGGACCAGCGCGTCCGTGTCGACGACTTGACCACGACCAGCGTTTACCAGCAGCGCGCCGTCGTCCATAGCAGCAAGGAACCTGGCATCCACAAGGCCTGCCGTCGTCTCCGTAAGAGGTGTAGTAACAACTACGACGGCGTGGCCCGGAATCAGTTGCGGCAGTTCGTCGGGTCCATGCACACCGTTTCGCGCGGAGCTAGCGACCAGCGTCGGTTCAGCCCCAAAAGCGTCAAGTTTTCGCGCAACTGCCATTCCAATGCTTCCCGCACCGACAATGAGAACGCGCTTGCCAGCGAGCGTGTCAGCGTCGAACTTGCGGTGGGCCCACGTGTGTTGGTCCTGAAACCTGACCAGCGCAGGCCATTGGCGCAACTGCGTCAAAATTGCCGACAGCACCCACTCAGAAACCGGACCCGCATGCGCGCCGCGCGCGCTAGCCACCATCACGTGCTTAGGCACGCGAGGCCTCCACTCATCTACGCCTGCCGAGAGAAGCTGCACCATCCGCAGGTTTGGCAGCACCTCAACCAAGCCGAGGGGTCGGTGACTCCCCCGGTATGGCGGCATGAGCAGTTGAACTGAACGCTGCAAATCGTCCAGGGCGAGGTCATTAGGATCGTATTCGACGAGTTCTAGCCCAGGTACGGCATCCAGGTACTCGTAACCACTCCTGTCGTCTTCCTCGTTGCTCACGAGAATTCTAGACACAGCCACGGATTACTCTCCCGCCAATTGCGCAATCAAGTCCCGCGCTTGCGTTTGCAGCGGAACGCCGGACGCGCTGTTATCGATGACCTTGTGCGGCATTGGCGGCCGGAAGTCGACGTCAATGACATCTAGATAGTCAGCCCAGTTCTCAATCTTGGACGCATCCCTGGCCGCGCCACGGTGCCGAATGTAGCTGTGCATAGTCGCAGGGTCGCAATACACCCACACAACAGTCATCGTGGCGTTCATGTCAGCACAGCTGGCCGCGATGCGGTTCAGCCACGCCGTATCTTTGAACTCTTTGATGAACGGTGCAGTAACGATCGCGCTGCTCCCACACTGAACATTCTCAGTCATTGCATTGATGAGGGCTTCATACTCCCGAGGACGCACCTTTGACAGATAGGTCTCCGACTCTCGATCATTCGGCGAGAGCCCCAGTATCTCAAGCGCAGCCTCAACGACAGGGCGAGTGAGCGTGTCTTTGTCCAGCATTGGCCAACCGGTAGCGCGGGCAAGAATCCTACCCAGCTCAGTCTTTCCACTGCCCGCATAACCGCCAATAAGAAGGACATGTGGCGCCACCGTGCGCATCTCGGTGCGATACACCTGGTCTGGCGCGTTCACGACGCGACCAGAGCGCTCCTTACTGATAACCAGGCCCTCTTCTATCAGAAGCTCCATCGCCTTATTGATCGTGAAGACGCTGACGCCCCACTCCTTCCCGAGGGCACGCGTGGATGGCAGCGCCTGCCCGTCGCGCAACAGACCAGCCGCGATCTGGTTGCGGATGTTGCGCGCCACCTGCTGGTAGCCAGCCTCAGCTCGCGCGACACGAGGACCCTCGCCTGACATGCAACCTCCGACCGCCTGGACTGCTGTTAGGTCGGAGCATACCAGCCGCCAAACAGTAAGCTGACCAGCGTTTGCGCTGGTAACAGACGTTTTCCGGGCAAATCACCACCAAACAGTTGACCTGCTCACATAACAACTGTTAGCGTCCTCCCTGTCGCCAGATGTGGCGGCGACCACACGGGAGGAACATCGATGCGCACCATGGAAGACCAGGGCAACTACAGCCCGGATGGGTTGAACGAAGCGTCGATCGACGCACTGATCTCGGACGTTGAGGACGAGTTGGCGGAGCTGCCGTTCGTCGCGACGTCCGCGTTGCTGGACGGCACGGCCCGTACGCAGCGGGACCGTCGCATCGTCAAGCGCACGTTGGGCGGCACGGTGACCGTCCTCCGCCTGCACAGCGCGGCCGTTCCGAGCGGGACGGAGGCGGCGTAATGAGCGAGCAGCCGCGTTTGGTCCAGCTCAACAACATGCCGGTGTCGCTGGTGAAGGAAGGCGACATCATCGACGGCCGCACGGTCCTTCGTGTGAACAAGCGGTGGACGAACCAGGAGCACCAGAGCGGCACGGTGCTCGACTACATCGTCTGCTGGACCGACGCCACGCCACCTGTGATCGATGAGCGGACGTTCTTCACGCCGGACACCCGCCTGACCGTGCAGCGTGATCGGGGCTTCTGATGGGCGCCAAGACGTTCCCCTGGGTGTTCACCCAGGTCCCATGGGCGGCCGGTCCTCAGTGGACGCGTGGCGTGCACGACGGATTGCCGTTGCTGTCCTTCGGGTGCGCCCCGCGCGACAAGCTCGCCACCTACCGGCAGTTGCGGGCGATGGACTTGCGTCCCAACGGACAGGACCCGGTGGCGGTGCTGTACGGGCGGCACAACGAGTCGGGCAAGACCTGGTTCGCGTCGCTGTACCTGATCGCGAACGCCGCGCCGGTCCGGCCGATGACGCCGGCGAAACACACCGCGCTGGCCAAGGCCAACCTCGCCCGCCGTATCTGCCGCAGCTGCGGCAAGGACCCGCTCTACGTCCTCCCGACCAGCACGCGTCAGTGCTGGAAGTGCTTTGAGGACACCGAGGACCAGGGCCAGCAGGCCGCTTAGCTTCGCCCCGAACCGGCAGCCCATCCGACCAAGAACGTCTGCCGATTCGGGTCTCCCACACCCATCAGATGAGTCAGGAGACCATCAGCATGTCCGACACCACCACTCCCCCTCAACACGCCCCCGGTATCGCGGGTGACGTCGAGGTCATCTCGTTCGGCTACCTGCACGGCCCCGCGCCGCAGGCAGACCTCACGTTCGACGTGCGCCGCTACCTCAGCGACCCCGCCGCAGTGCGCGACACCGGGTTGCTCGACTGCGACGGCCGCGACGACGACGTGCGCCGCGTCGTACTCGACACCTGGGGCGCGCCGGAGACGATCGACCTCGCGCTCGGCTTCGTTCTCGCCTTCCCGCACGGACACCGTTGCGTCATCGCGTTCGGATGCGCCGGCGGTCGTCACCGCTCCGTCGCGCTGGCCGAGGTCGCCGCGGCGGACCTGCGGACGATGGAATTCAACGTGACCGTGCGGCACCTGCACGTCCACCTGCCCCGCGTGATCGGCGACGAGTCGACGGGCTGTGCGTGATGAACTTCGCCGACAAGATCCAGCCCTGGATGCTGATCGCGCTCGGGCTGTGCGTGCTGCTGGTCATCGTCGCCGTCCGCGGTGGCGTCAAGGCCGCACACAAGGCGCGCCAGGTGCACCGGATGGGCGGCAACACCGTCCGCACGCTCATCACTACGACGGTGATCGGCGGCGGACAGTGGCTGATCCTCGCGAACTCCGCTGACTGGCGGGTGACTGCGGCTGCTCTGGCCGTGCCCGCGTTCGTCACCGCCGCACTGATCGTGCGGGCTCTCACCGTCACCACGACCGAGCACGCACACGTCAAGGGGGCACGGCGATGACCAGCGCATACCCGACGAAGTTGGAAGACGTCGTGACCAAGGTTCAGGCCATCGTCGCGACGGAGGGCAAGCTCCCCGCCCGCAACCGCATCATGCGGGAATGCGGCGTGGGCGCGAAGAAGGCGTCTGACGCGCTGGCCATGGTCGAGGGTGAGGGCCTGGTCCCGGCGACGGCGGCACCCGCGCCGGTCCGCCTCCTGCACTCGGTGCCCGCGACCAAGAACGCACCCGAGGTGCCCCAACCCGCCGTCGTCGAGGCCGTCCAGGACACGACGGAACTCCCCACCGTCGAGGTCGAGCACGAGCGGACCGACGTGACGGTGGACGCCCCGACGTCGCCGGCGGTCGAGGTCGTGCCCGCCGTGTCCGTCGAGGCAGTGCCTGCGGCGAAGCCGGTGCGGTCGTGGCCGTTGTGGGTGATCGCCCTCGGTGCGTTCGTCTCGATCTGGGGTGGTTGGGTCGGTCTCGGTGAGATGACCGGGTTCGGTCCGGTGCGGCTGCTGCCCGGCATCGCGGACAACTTCGTCATCAACTCCGCCATCACACTCCCGCTCGGTGTCGAGGCCTACGCCGCGTACGCGCTGCGGGTGTGGCTGTCCGGCGCGCTCATCGCCTCCGGTGCCCGCGCCTTCGCCAAGTGGTCGGCTATCGGGTCGCTCGTGCTCGGTGCCCTGGGGCAGGTGGCCTACCACCTGATGAAGGCCTCCGGCATGACGGTCGCGCCGTGGTGGATCACCACGTTCGTGTCGGTCCTGCTGGTGGTCGTGCTCGGTAGCGCCGCAGCCCTGACCCACCTGCTGCACGACGCCCGGACGGAGGTGCGGGCATGAGCACCTCGACCACGAACCCGCACGAGAACACCGAGTCCGACCAGGAGGTGAGCGAGATGACCGAGACCATCAGCGGGCCCGAGACCGTGGCCAAGGTGGTCCCGATCCGACCAGGTACCGAGGTCGAGCCGAAGGTGTTCGACGGCGAGATCGTCACCGACGCGGAGAGCGCGGAGCTCGACCGGCGCATGGTGGCGGACCGGGTTCGCGGCACGGCTGACGTGGCCGTTCGCATCCTGCGGGAGTCGGACATCAGCGTGCGGGTCCGGTCGGTCGTGGCCTACCGGGTGCGCAAGTCCCCGCGGGACTCGGCACGGCTGACGTGGTTCGCCATCCGTGGACTCGGGCGCTGGACGGCCAAGGCCTGGACGTGGGCGACGCACGGCGACCTGAGGGCCGACGCCCGCAACGCCAGGCTCGCCAACGACCCTGAGGCGCGGCGGTTCGCTCAGGAGACGTTGCGGGCGGACGCCGCGGCCCGGTGGGCGAAGCTGCGGTCCGCGCTCAAGGTCATGGCGATCATCGCCGCCGGCGTGCTGTTCCTGGTCGTGGTGGACCATGCGTTCGAGCGCGACCAGATGTGGAACTGGCTCTCCACCGTGTACGGGGTGCTGGACATCGTGCGGGCGGTGCTCAAGTGGATGCTCTGGTTCTCTCCGCTCGGCATCCTGCTCGCCGCCATCTGGGAGGGCCGCGACAAGGCTCCCGGTGCCGGGTTCCTCGTGCGCCCGGACCGCGACGACGCGGACTCGTGGGTGGACGAGCGCATGATCTCCACCGCGCTGGCCAACCTCGGTGTCGCGCCGCTGGACAAGTTCTTCAAGAACGGTGGCCAGTTGGTGTACTCGGTTCCGGCCCGTGTGGACGGTGACGGCACCTACGCACAGGTTCGCCTGCCGATGGGTGTCACGGCGGACATGGTGGCGGCGCAACGGAAGAAGCTCGCAGCGAACCTCGGGCGTGCGGCGTTGGAGACGTGGCCGACTGAGGGCGATGAGTCCGGCATCCTCGATCTGTGGGTGGCCGACAAGGGCAAGCTCGGTGGTGGCGCGGGTGAGTGGCCGTTGCAGCATGACGGCCAGGTGGACGTGTTCGAGGGTGTGCCGTTCGGGCTGACGCAGCGTGGCGCGGTCATCAACGCGATGCTGTTCGAGTCGAACTGGCTCATCGGCGGACGCCCTGGTCAGGGCAAGTCCGCGGCCATGCGGACGCTGCTGCTGGGTGCCTGCCTCGACCCGTCCACCGAGCACTGGGTGTACGTCATGGGTGAGTCGCCCGACTTCGAGCCGTTCCGGCCACGTCTGGCGCGCTACGCGATGGGCATGGACGACTCCGTCGCGGAGTCCGCTTTGCAGGCCCTGCGGGACCTGCTGGCCGAGATGGAGCGCCGGGGCAAGGTGCTCGGTGAGCAGCCGGGCCGCCCGCCCAAGACCTCCCGCAAGCTCGCCGACAAGCGCGCCCTCGGCTTGCACCTGCTGTGCTGCTGGATCGACGAGGTGCACGAGCTGTTCATGCACCCCAAGTACGGCAAGGAAGCCGCCGAACTGGCGGTGCGGCTGATCAAGCGCGGACGCAAGTACGGCATCGTGCTCGTGCTGGCCACCCAGTCGCCCACCAAGGAGTCGATCCCACGCGAGGTCACCCGCAACGTGTCCACCGGCATCGCGTTCTCCGTCGCCGACCACGTGGCCAACGACGGCCTGTTGGGCGCTGGCAAGTACAAGGCGGGCATCCGTGCCACCGACCTGCGGACCAAAGTGGACCGTGGCACGTGTGTCGCGGTCGGCATCAACGACAACGTGTTCGAGCTGGTGCGCAGCTTCTACGTGCCGTTCGAGGACGGGCTGGACATGGTGTCCCCGGTCATCGCCCGCGCCATGGCGCTGATGGAGGAGTCCGGTCGCACCGTCACGCCGACGGCCGAAGTGGAGAGCACGCCCGTGGTGGTCGATCACCTGGCGGACATCGCCGCGGTGCTCGGTGCTGACAAGCGTGTGCGCACGCAGACGGTGCTGTCCCGGCTCGCAGAGAAGGACGCCGCCACCTACGAGGGCTGGACGTTCGCTGACCTCAAGGCCGCTCTCGGCGACCACGACGTGGAGGTCGTGAAGTCGGACGGCGTGAAGGTCGTGCGCGCCGACGACGTCACCAAGGCACTCACTGAGCGTGACCGGTTCGCGGACGACGATGACGACGCGGACGACGGCGCGTAGCGAAGGGATCGGGTCAGGGACCCGCCGGGATGTCAGGGAGTTGTCCCTGACGGGTCCCTGACCGCAAGTCCCTCCCCTGACCAGCAGCAATCACCGTCAGGGACGCGACCACCGGCCGGTCGTCCGACCAGCAGAAACACCCAGATCGAGGCCCTTCGGGCCACTCATCCACCTCCCTCCCTGCCTGCGCGGCACCCACCACGGGTCACCGTGACGGCACCCTCATGCCTCAACGCGGTCACACAGTGTGAACGGTTCGCGGCGGCAGGGCGGAGGTAGCACGAGGAGATCCTGATCATGTCCGAACAGAACACACTGCTGACGCACGCACTCTCCGCAGCAGAGATGGGCTTCTACGTCTTCCCGCTCCGCCCCCGCACCAAGCGCCCCGCTCTGCACAGCGCGGAACGGTGCCCTAGGACCGAAGCGTGCCGCAACGGCCACCTCGGCTGGGAGCAGCGCGCCACCACCGACCCGAAGGTGATCGAGCGGTGCTGGTCTGCCGGGCCGTTCAACATCGGCATCGCCACCGGACCGAGCGGCCTGGTCGTGATCGACCTCGACACCCGCAAGTCACCCGACGACGTCCCTCCGCCACGCTGGAGCCGGGAGGGGATTCGCGACGGTCACGACGTGTTCGCCGCCGTCTGCGCGGAGGCGCGTGAAGACGTCCCATGGGAGACCAGGACCGTCCGCACCGCCCGTGGTGGGACGCATCTGTACTTCCGTGAGCCGTCCACTGTGGAGCTGCGCAACACCGAGGGCGAGCACGGCAACGGCCTCGGGTGGAAGGTCGACACCCGCGCGCACGGCGGCTACGTCGTCGGCCCCGGTTCGATCACTCCGGACGGCGAGTACAGCCTCACCGAGGACCGCTCTCCGCTCGATCTCCCGGTGTGGTTGGTCTACTGCCTCACTCCTAGGCCGCGTACGGCCGTCTCAGCGCCCGTTGTGGTGCCCTCACAGTGTTTGCCCCGCTACGTCACCGCCGCAGTCGACGGGGAGTGCCGCAAGCTCTCTACGGCCGTCTCAGGCGGTCACGACAGGGCCGCGTTCGTCGCGGGCATCGCCCTCGGGCAACTCGTCGGCGCCGGCGTTCTCCCTCCGGCTACAGCAGAAGCCCACCTCATGGCAGCCGCCACGCCCCTGATCAACGGGGAGTGCGACTGCACCGAGGGCAAGGTGCGACGCAGCATCCGCAACGGCATCACCGAGGGCACCGCACGACCGCGCCAGATGCCCGGCACCGAACGCCCCGCGCAGACCGCCACGCCCATGTTTGACGTGCGAGGCGCGGCATGAACGTCCTGTCGCTGTTCGCCGGAATCGGCGGTCTCGAACTGGGGCTCGAACGCGCCGGGATGACCGTCGTGGGCCAGGTCGAGATCAACCCGTTCGCCCGCTCCGTACTCGCTCGCCACTGGCCGGAGGTTGACCGCCATGACGACGTCCGCACCGCGCCCGCCTGGTGGCAGTCACAGCCACGCCCCCGAGTCGACGCCGTCTGCGGTGGCTTCCCTTGCCAGCCGTTCTCCATCGCCGGACAGCGACGCGGCATCGCGGACGAACGATGGGGATGGCCCTGGATGCGAGACGTCATCGACGCTGTTCGACCTCGATACGTCATCGCCGAGAACGTCCCCGCGCTCCTTAGGGACACTCACGCTTTTTCGATCATCCTCAGCGACCTTTCCGACCTCGGGTTCGCTGTCGAATGGTCAGTTGTCTCAGCGTGCGCCCTGGGTGCCTCACACCGACGACGCCGACTGTTCATCGTGGCGCACCCCGGTGGCGCGGGACTTCAAGGGCTACACGGGCCGCGAGGGCGAGTCGATCTGCAACCAGCTAAGGCGGATGTACGGCGGCGTTGGCCGGCCGAACCCCCGCTGGCTCGAATGGCTGATGGGGTTCCCCGTCGGCTGGTGCGAGACGACATCCACGCCCTCGGCAACGCGGTTGTCCCTGCTGTCTCAGAGCACATCGGACGACTCATCCTCACCGCCGCCGATGACGCCAGGAACGCGGCATGACGCCCCAGTCACACACGAACAGTCAGGAGACCTCCGGATGAACGCCACCACGCTCAACGGTGCGCAGATCCTCGACGACGTCCAGGCGTTCCTGTCGCGGTTCAACGCCTTCCCCGACGAGCACTGCGCCCCCATGCTCGCGCTCTGGTACGCCCACACCTGGGCAGCCGAACACTTCTACATCACCCCGCGCGTCGTGTTGTCCAGCGCGGAACCCGGCTCGGGCAAGACCCGCGTTCTGGAGGTCGCCCGTCACCTGGTCCGCACGCCGGAGATGACGTTCTCCGCCACCCCGGCCGCGTTGTTCCGCATGGTCGGCGCCGGACCGCTCACCATCCTGTTCGACGAGGTCGACGCCATTTTCGACAACAAGGGCGGCGGTAACGAGGACCTCCGCGCGCTGGTCAACGCCGGTTACAAGCGCTCCGCGACCGTGGCGCGTTGCAAGGGCGACGCGGGGAACATGGTGATCGAGCGGTTCCCGGTGTACGCCCCTGCCGCGTTGGCAGGCATCGCCGGGAACATGCCTGACACCATCACCACCCGCGCCATCACCATCCACATGCGCCGGCGACGTCCCGACGAACGAGTCGAGGCGTTCCGCGAACGGAAGGTGGAGGAACAGTCCGCACCGGTTCGCGAGGCACTCGCCACGTGGATGGAAGTGGTGGGCGAACGCGTCGGCGCGGCCTACCCGGACATGCCCGAGGGCGTCACCGACCGTGCCGCGGAAATCTGGGAACCGCTGCTGGCAATCGCCGATTTCGCCGGCGGGCACTGGCCGGAAACCGCCCGCGCCGCGTGCCTGCACTTTGTCACCGCGGCACAGACCAACCCGACGTCAGACCGAATCCGGCTGCTCTCCGACCTCCGCACGGTGTTCGCCGACCGTGGCGTGACCCGCATGAGCACCGTGGAAATCCTCGCCGTCCTGCACAGCATGGAGGAAGCGCCCTGGGGCGACTTCTACGGCAGGCCCATCAACGCACGTCAATTGGCAATGGAACTCAGCGCCTACGGCGTCAAGGTCACCGCCTACAAGAGCGGTGGCAAGACGTTCAAGGGCTACGTGATCGACGGCGCTCACGGGCTGGGCGACGCATGGGCGCGCTACCTGCCCGAGGAGAAGGCAAACGGGAACTCGGAGGGGGAACAGCCATGAGCCGACGCGAATTGCTGACGGTTGCCGAGTTCTGCAAAGAGTTCAAGGTGTCGCGCTCGACCCTGTACGAGTGGTTGGCAAAGGGTCTCGCACCGCGTCACGCCAAGTTGCCGAACGGCCAATTGCGGTTCAACCGCACGGACATCGAATCCTGGTACGGCTCTTGCGAGGTGGCAGCGTGACGACGACAAGCTATGACGTACGCATCTACGTGATCGACGTGTACAAGGGCAAGCGTACGACCACTCATTGGGTTCAGTGGTCAGTGGCAGGCCAACGGTTCAAGAAGCCGTTCAAGACCGACGCGCTCGCCAGTAGCGTTCGGGCTGAACTGCTGACGGCTGCCAACAAGGGTGAGGCGTTCTGTGTGGAGACCGGCCTACCGGTCTCCATGCTCCGCAAAGACATAACGGCCATGTCGTGGTTCGAACTCGTGTGCTCGTTCGTCGACATGAAGTGGCCGGACGCTGCGCCGACGCACCGCAAGTCCATCGCCGACGCCTTGGCGCCGATAACGGAAGCCATGCTCACGACCGATCGAGGCAGGCCAGAACACCCGGTGCTGCGGAAGGCTCTCCGTATCGCACTCAACACCAATCAGCGCTCGGTGACGCAGCCAAGTGACATCGCAGCGGCGTTGGAGTGGCTGTCGCGGAACACGCGGCCAGTTTCAGACCTCGCTAAGCCGGACGTTCTGCGGCAGGTCACCACGCAGTATGAGAAGAAGCTCGACGGCAAGCGCGCCGCGCCGGACACGATTCGGCTGCGTCGCACGACGTTCAGCAACGCGCTCGACTACGCCGTCGAAAAGAAGGCACTCACCGAGAACCCATTGACTGAGGTGAAGTTGAAGAAGCGCAAGACCGTGGTTCACCAGGTGGACCGGCGATCGGTTGCCAACCCGATCCAGTTCCGCACCGTCCTGCGCGAGGTACCGAACGGCGGGCGCACTGGCCGCAAGCTGGTCGCGTTCTTCGCGCTGATGTACTTCGCAGGCCTGCGACCCGAGGAAGTGAGCAACGTCCGGCGTGACCACCTGGCGTTGCCACCACGCGAGTGGAACCAGGCGCGTAGCTGCTGGGAAGTGCGTGAGTGGGGAGAGATCCACCTCGACAAGGCCGCGCCCGAGGTTGGTCCTGAGTGGACGGATAGCGGAGAGCGCGACGAGGAACGCGGGCTGAAGCACCGTGAGGACACCGAGGGCCGTCCTGTGCCCTGCTCGCCCGAACTGGCGCTCATCCTGCACGCACACCTCGACGAGTTCGGCACAGCACCAGGTGGCCGTCTGTTCGTCGCTGAACGCGGCGGACGTATCGGCAGCTCGACCTACGGCCGCACGTGGGCACTCGCGCGTGAAGCTGCGTTCACGCCGGCGGTGGCCGCGTCGCCGCTCGCCAAGCGGCCGTATGACCTGCGCCACGCCTGCGTGTCCATGTGGCTGAACGCTGGTGTTGAGGCACCTCGGGTGGCCGCATGGGCAGGGCACAGCCTGAACGTGCTGCTGCGCACGTACGCCAAGTGCATTGACGGAGGAGAGGAGACGGCCCGGCAGCGCGTCCAGGCAGCGCTAGGCGGCCCGGTCGCCGCCTAAAACTTCGGTACGTCCTCGGTACAGCCACTCGGAGAACGCCGGTTCGAGTCGTACACAACCGGACAACACGACAATGGGCCTGTGACCAGTTCTCGCTGGTCACAGGCCCATTTGCGCTGTTGTGGCGGGTAGAGGATTCGAACCTCTGTAGCTTTCGCGACGGATTTACAGTCCGCTCCCATTGGCCGCTCGGGCAACCCGCCCCACACCGTCGTAACGGTGCGGGCAGAACAATACATAACCCCTTCGGGAGGCCCCAAATCGGGGTCCCCCAGTAGCATCGACGCAGGCTGTGACCCCGAGATCGTTGAGGAGTGAAGTCGTGGCGGACCCGTCGTTCGACGTGGTGAGCAAGGTGGACCGGCAGGAGGTCGACAACGCGCTCAACCAGGCGGCCAAGGAGCTGAGCACGCGCTTCGACTTCCGGGGGACCAACACCACCGTGGCCTGGGCCGGCGAGGAGGCGATCACCTTCACCTCCGAGACCGAGGAGCGCTGCAAGGCTGCGATCGACGTCTTCCAGGAGAAGCTGGTCAAGCGGAACATCTCGATGAAGGCGTTCGAGGTGGGCGAGCCCGCGGTGTCCGGAAAGGTGTTCAAGGTCACGGGAAATCTCGTGCAGGGCATCTCGTCGGAGAAGGCCAAGGAGATCGCCAAGAAGATCCGCGACGAGGCGCCCAAGGGCGTTCAGGCGCAGATCCAGGGCGACCAGCTGCGGGTGTCCGGCAAGAAGAAGGACCACCTGCAGGACGTCATCGCCCTGCTGAAGGGCTCTGACTTCGGCATCGCCCTCCAGTTCACCAACTACCGGTGAAGGGCATCGTCCTCGCCGGTGGCAGCGGGACGCGCCTGCACCCGATCACGCAGGCCGTCTCCAAGCAGCTGCTGCCGGTCTACGACAAGCCGATGATCTACTACCCGCTGTCGGTGCTCATGCTGGCCGGCATCCGGGAAGTGCTGATCATCTCCACGCCGACGGACTTACCGCTGTTCCGGCGGCTGCTGGGGGACGGTTCCCAGTGGGGCATGAGCTTCTCGTACGCCGAGCAGGCCGCGCCGAACGGGCTCGCGGAGGCGTTCGTCATCGGCGCTGACTTCGTCGGTGGCGACGACGTGGCGCTGGTGCTGGGCGACAACATCTTCTACGGCCAGGGCTTCTCGAGCACGTTGCAGCACCACGCGTCCTCTTTGGACGGTTGCGTGCTGTTCGGGTACCAGGTGAAGGACCCCGAGCGGTACGGCGTGGGCGAGGTCGACTCGACCGGGAAGCTGCTCTCGATCGAGGAGAAGCCGAAGGAGCCGAAGTCGAACCGGGCGATCACCGGGCTCTACTTCTACGACAACGGTGTGGTGGAGATCTCCAAGAACCTCAAGCCGTCACCGCGCGGCGAGCTGGAGATCACCGACGTCAACCTGCACTACCTGCGCGAGGGTCGCGCTCAGCTGGTGGACCTGAGCCGCGGGTTCGCGTGGCTCGACACCGGCACGCACGACTCGCTGCTCGAGGCCGGGCAGTTCGTGCAGGTGCTGGAGCACCGGACCGGCGTGCGCATCGCTTGTCCCGAGGAGATCGCGCTGCGCATGGGCTTCATCTCCGCGCAGGAGTGCTACGCGCTCGGCGAGAAGCTCGGCAAGTCCGGGTACGGCGAGTACCTCATGGCGGTGGCGCAGGCAGGCCGTTAACGGGCCCTGCGCGCCATCTCCTCGAGCCTGCGGACGCGGTCGGCGATCGGCGGGTGGGTCGAGAACCACTTCGCGAACTGTTCCCCCGAGCGGAACGGGTTCGCGATCATCAGGTGGCTCTGCGACACCACCTCCGGCTCCGGTGCGAGCGGCGCCGCTCGCGTCCCCAGCTCGATCTTGCGCAACGCACTCGCCAGCGCGAGCGGGTCGCCGGTGAGCTCGGCACCGGACTGGTCGGCCTGGAACTCGCGCGAACGGCTCACGGCCAGGCGCACCACGGTGGCCGCGATCGGGCCGAGCAGCGCGATCAGCAGCAGGCCGAGCGGGCCGGGGCCGTCGTCGTCACCGTCGCCGCCTCCGAAGATGCCGGCGAGCAGGGCGAGGTTCGCGAGCATCGTGATCACGCCGGCCAGCGCACCGGCCACGCAGCTGATCAGGATGTCGCGGTTGTAGACGTGTGCGAGCTCGTGGCCGAGCACGGCGCGCAGCTCGCGTTCGTCGAGCAGGTCCAGGATGCCCGTGGTGCAGCACACGGCCGCGTTGCGCGGGTTGCGGCCCGTCGCGAACGCGTTCGGTGCGATGGTCGGGCTCAGGTAGAGCCTGGGCATGGGCTGGCGCGCCTTCTGCGACAGCTCCCGCACCATCGCGTAGAGCACTGGTTGCTCCACCTGCGACACAGGCACTGCCCGCATCGCGCGCAGGGCGAGCTTGTCGGAGTTGAAGTACGCGTAGGCGTTCACGCCCAAGGCCAACAGCAGGCCGATGACCAGCGCCGTCCGGCCGAACAGCCCGCTGATCACCACGATCAGCGCGCTCATCCCACCGAGCAACGCGGCCGTCTTCAACCCGTTGAAGTGCTTGTGCACGGTTCCGCCTCCGGGTTTTACGTCCTACCTCTCAACGAACCAGGCCTCCTGCCGGTTCCTGTCGCCGTTTCCGGCGCGGCCTCGGCAGCGGGGTCGAGCGGTGGTGGCGGCGGCACCTTCTCGACCCACGTGGCCAGCACGTCCCGTTCGTGGACCAGCTCCGCGACGGCGCCGTCGCCCTCGACCGAACCCGTTCCCGGATAGCCGAACTCCGGTGCCCAGTGCAGGGCGTCGAACGGGCAGACCTCGACGCAGATGCCGCAGTACAGACATTGGCCGTAGTCGATCGCGAACCGGTCGAGCACGTTGCGGCTGCGCGGCCTGGCGCTGCCCGGCTGCTGTTCGACCTCGGTGTGGCTCGTGATGTGGATGCACCAGTCAGGACACTCGCGCGCGCAGATCATGCAGACCGTGCAGTTGGCCTCCAACAGCGCGATGACGCCCCTCGTGCGCGGCGGAAGGCTGGTCATGACGTGCTCTCCTCTTCACGGCGCGGGCCCCACGACGGGTCCGGTACACCAGGCGGGGCGGTGCGGCGGCGGCTCGGGGCGCTCGTGTTGTCCTCACCCGGCTCCAACCGGCCGGGCCACGGGCGCACGACGCGGGAGGCCAGCACGAAGTCCTTGCGCAGCGGGTGGCCCTCGAAGCTGTCCGGCAGCAGCAGGTGCTCCGGCTCGTTGCCGACCGCGATGCCGAACATCTCCGCGGCCTCGCGTTCGTGCCAGCGCGCGCCCTTCCAGAGGTGCGCGACGCTCGGCAGGGAGTCGGTCTCGCCGAGCTCGGTCCGCAGCATCACGCCCTCGCGCGTGCGCGGATCGATGACGTGCAGGAACACGGCGTGACGCTGCCCGGCGGCACCCGGCCTGCCGGCGTCCTCGACGCCGAGCCAGTCGAACATCACGCAGCCCTCGGCGTGGTGGTGCGTGGCGGTACCGAGCCAGTCCGCGAGCTCGACGTGGTGGACCGTCTGGCCGAAGGCGGTCTTCGCGGTCATGAGTTCACCAGCCGGTGCAGCGCCTTGAGGCCTTCGAGCAGCGCTTCCGGCCGCGGCGGGCAGCCAGGAACGGCGACGTGGACCGGCAACGCCTGGTCGATGCCCTTGGTGACGCTGTAGGAATCCCAGTACGGGCCACCGGTGTTGCTGCAGGCGCCCACGGAGATCACGTAACGGGGTTCGGCCATGGCCTCGTAACTGCGGAGCACAGCGGGCAACATGACGTCCGTGACGGTGCCGGAGACGACGAGAACGTGTGCCTCGCCCGCGCCGTCGACGGGCGTGACGCCGAGGTCGGGAAGGCGGTCGAGAGCGGCCATCACTTCGACTCCGCAGCAGGCGAGCCCGAGTTCGAGGACGGTGACCCGGTAGGTGGTGCCCCAGTTGAGGACGACACCGTCCGGGCGAGCGGAAACGGTCACAACCAGCGAGGGTAATACTTGGGGGCCCACCGGCTTGCGCCTGGCGGACCCCCACCCCCCAATGATTCCCCCCGGAATCGGCTCCCACGCGTGGTCGCCGCGGATAGTTTTGTACACCCGCCGATAAGAGTCCAGGGATTTGCGGACAAGATCTCCAGATAATTTGTCGGCGAACTGCGGTCAAGTTCAGTTCAACTGATCGGTAGAACACCAGAGAGGGTTCCGATGTCCGGCTCGTCCCAGTTGGTGCTCCCCACCAGCACTTCACTGCATCGCCTGCTGAACATGCCCGGTGCACTCCTGGATACCACATTGGACCAGCTCAGGACGCTGTTGACGGTGCACGAGACCCGTTCGGCCCTACGAGCGGCTCGGGCGTTGGGACGAGAGCAGTCGAGCGTTCAGAAGCAGCTCGACACGTTGAACAGGAACTTCCGGCAACTGTGCGGTGAACCGCTCGTGGTGAAGCAGGGACGCGGAAAGGACGTGCTGTTCACGCCGACTGGTGAGTCACTCGTCGAATTGGCGCGGGAGACGCTCGCGGAGTGGCTCGACGGAATTCACGAGTGCCGCCGCAAGCTCGGCACGACCGTCACCGTCGGCACCACGCGATACATGCTCGACACGCTCGCGAAGGCGTGGCACCACGTCTCGGACGAGTTCCGCGAGCGCGACGTGGACCTCAAGGTCGTGCACATCCGCACCAAGGACATCTGGGCGAAGCTGGAGACGCAGGAGGTCGACCTCGTGTGCGGCAGCGTCGTGACCAAGGCCGGTGCCGGCTGGGAACGCCCCGAGTTCGACGTGATCGAGTGGCGACGCGGCGGCCTCGCGTTGCTGACGAATCTGCCGTCGACGGTTGTCGGCGACCGGGTGCGGGTACCTCAGTTGAGGTCGGTCCCGTTGGTCGTGCCGGGGGCGGGGCTGATCGCGGAGTTCCTGCGGGGGTGGTTCGGGCCCGACTACCGGCAGGACCTCGACATCGCGGCCGAGATCGACGAGATCCAGTACGGCATCTCGCTGCTGCGCTCGAACCTCGTCCAGGGAGCCATGATCGTGACGTCTGGTTTGGGCGTGGTGGCGTCGAACAACGAGCTTCGGGAAGGCGGAGGGCTTCGCGTCGTGGAGCTCTCAGATGACTCACTGGAGCGGCTTGTGGGCGTTTTCGCCCGAACGGACGAGCTGGCGAAGCATCCGGCGGATCACCCGCTGAACCTGCTGTGGTCGGCCTTCAAAGCAGAAGCGCCCCGGCCGTAGCCGGGGCGCCTCTGCTGTTTCCTTCTACTTCTTCGCGGGTGTCATGGCGTCGTGCTCAGGCCTCCGCTGCTCGACTTTGGGGCGCTGTTGGGCTTTGGCCATCTTGGCCAGCCAGTTCGTCGCCTCCGAGCGGATCTTCGCCAGCTCGTCGTCGCGTGCCTGTTGCTCGTTCATCGGCCACTCCCTGCGTTCGGGGATCGCTTCGATGGGAGCACTACCGGGCGTGTGCCCGCTAGGGCCGCCATGCTTGTGGGTGAACCTGTTTGACAGCATCGCCCGCCGATGGGTTTCACGCACCCCGACACGGCGAAACTGGCGTCTTTAGTACCCCCGGTACCCGCCGCCCAGGTTCATGCTGACCAACCCGGGGTGGTTCTGGAAGCCGCCGTAGCGCGCGTACGTGTAGCGGACACCGGCGATGATGTTGTCGACCGGCGCGAGGATGTTGTCGTAGCCGGGCAGCTTGTAGGCGCGGAACGTCGGGTCGATGCACTGCATGAGGCCCTTGGACGGCGTGCCGCGCAGCGCGTTGGAGTCCCAGTTGTTGACGGCGTTCGGGTTGCCGTTCGACTCCTTGATGATGATCGTGTAGATCTCGTCGACGCTGTTGTTGTCGATGTTGGTGCCATTGGCCTGCAGGACCTTGATGGCTTCCTTGATCCAGCCTTCGATCTCGCGCTGCTTGGCGGGCTTGCGCATCTCCGCCTGACGCTCGGCCTCGGCCTTGGCGGCGGCCTCGCGCTGGGCGTGGGCGTCCGCGGCGACCTTGGTCGCCTGCTCGAACGTCTGCATGGCGTACATCTGCTGGAACTGCAGGAGACGACCGACCTGATTGCCGGGGTTCACGTCGTGGATCGTCTGGATCGTCTTGGTGGCCTGCTGGTCGGGGAGAGCCCCCAGCTCAGCCGCGCCCGCCGCGAGTTCCGTGGAAGAACCGCTGGTGGCGGCGTTGGCGATGGCGGCGGTGCCGGCGGCGACACCTGCTGCGACGACGATGGCGCTCACGCGGTGAGCGAGCGGAACCTTGTCGTCCTCGGCCCGATGCGAGCCGGGTTTCACTTCTGGTCTGGGCACGACCGTGTACACGGTTCGGCCATCGGCCTTGCTGTGCCGGGCCAAGGGGGAGCCTCCTGCGTCGGGGAGCTTGGCCACCGGACTTGCTCGGCGGGGGATTCCGGGCCGGACTTTGGACCCTAGATGCTGCGGTTCCTGTGTCCTGCCGGTGACCAAACCGTTATCGGCGGGCGAGAACGTAACCTCGCGTCACGAGCGCAGGCAAGCTTGAGCGCCCGTTGGGTGACTCTCGTCACGTTTCCGAGTGATTGGGCTATCCGTTGCTGACAGACAGTCAACGAGCCGATTGCTCCATGCATAAGTTCATCGTTGCCTCCTGACGAACTGGCGAAGCTGTCTGTTAGTTCGGTGTGAGCCCAGCTCTCGTTATGGGTTAGTTCAACGACCACGCGATCGAGTGATGCCGTCACGCTTGGTAGTGGGTTCGAGGGCGGAGTGCTGACCTGCGCGGACTTGATCGCTGGACAGCGTTTTGTGCTGTTCTGATGAGAGGTACGGAGGGCGGGGGCCGACGGTTCACCCGATGTTGTGGGTGTACTGCTCCAGCGCCCTGAGCGCCCAGTCCGCGCTGTCGGCCGGCCCGCTGTTGAACGCGATCGCCGCCCGCGGCTGATGCCAGTGCACGAGGTTGACCACGGCCTGGAAGAGCTCCAGAGCGCTCTTCCGAATGCCACCACCAACCACCACGCAGTCGTACTGCTTCTTCCCCAGGTGCTCGACGATCGTGGCGTGCGCGGCCTCGAGGTCACCGAAGTCGATCAGGCACTGGTCCTCGGTGAGCCCCAGCTCCGCGAACCGCCTGCTGCCCTCGTCGAGACTCGCGGCGACGGCGCCGGGCTCGAAGCCGGGGATGGTGTCAGGGGCGAAGCCGATGAGAAGAACGTTGGTCACGTCCTCCGACGCTAGCGACTCCGCTTCTGCTCGAGAGCCTTGAGCACCCAGTCCGGACTGTCGCCGGCGCTGTCGTTGAACGCGATCGCCGCATCCGGCTGGTGCCAGTGCACGAGGTTGACCACGGCCTGGAAGAGCTCGAGCAGCCCCGGCCCCTTGCGGATGCCGCCACCGACGACCACCGCGTCGTAGGTGGTGCTTCCGAGCTTCTCGACGAGCTTGGCCTGAGCGCGGCCACCGTCGAGCTCGGCGAAGTCGATGAGGAAGAGGTCCTCGGCGAGCCCGAGCTCGGCGAACAGCTTGCTGCCCTGCTCGATGGCGGCGGCGACGGGGGCGGGGTCGAAGCCGGGGATGGTGTGGGGGTCGAATCCGATCACGAGGATGTTGGGCACGCTTCGACGCTACTGCGAAGACGCCGAGGGCGAGGTCGAGCAGTGGCTCGAAACCCAAGCAGCCGGCTGGTCCTCTGCGACGCGGTTCAGTTTCGCCGTGGTGGCGGACGACCGACCGCCTATCGGTCACGTGGTGGTGAAGGCGGTGACTGCCGGCGTGGCGGATGTCGGCTACTGGACCGTCGCCGCGGCCCGCGGTCAGGGCATCGCCGCCCGTGCCCTGGACACCGTGTCGCGGTGGGCGCTGGAGACGCAGGAGCTGGTCCAGCTGACCCACTTGGAGCTGCTGCACGCGAGGGGCAACCAGGCCTCCTGCCGTGTGGCGGAGAAGTGCGGCTACCTCCTGCGCGACCTGCTGCCCGCCGCTCCCCCTGCGTTCGCGGACAGCGGCCACCGGCACGTGCGCACGCCGTCCGGAGGCATGGACAGCGGAGGGCCAGACAAGGCCAAGTGAGTGCAGGTACGTCGCAGGAGACAGAAAATCTGTGGTGGCGATAGTAGACATTCTCCATCGCCCCGATGTACTCTTCTCCTTGTTGGACAAGAGACAACATGGCGCGGGAGATGACGAACTACCCGCGAGCTCGATCAGCAAGTGCAGGACGGTCAGATGTGCCGGAGCCGATCAGTGAACGGGGTTCTGGCAGGTGACCAAGGGCAGTCGGTGGAAGTGAAGCCGGCACGTGCATGAGGTCCGGCGCCGACAGCCACGTGAGAAAAGGTAGTAATCAGAGGAGAAGGGAAGGGTTGCACACCATCGGATCGCCCGCCTTCGGCTGAACTCTGCCGAACGGGTACCGCAGTTCCATCAGATTGGAAGGTGGTCTTCGGTTACGCACAAGCGATCCCCGCTTCGCCCGCTACTGACAGGGGTCATGCGGACAGAGAGAGTCGATCTCACGGTCGGCTAGGTGGAAGTGAAACCCAACAACCCTGGGGCCCCGGTGCTACGGCACCGGGGCCCCTCGTGATGCGGAGGCGCGATGACCCCAGCTAGTCCTGAAGCAGCGGACAACGAACCGCAGACCCCGGCCGAGAAGTTCGACGACGAGCACTACCCCGCCTACACGATGGGCCGGGCCGCGGAACTGCTCAACACCACGGCGAACTTCCTGCGCAGCCTGGACGAGGCGAAACTCATCGAGCCGCAACGTTCGGCCGGTGGACACCGTCGCTACAGCCGCTTCCAACTGCGTCTGGCCGCCCGAGTCCGCGCCTTGGTCGACCAGGGCACCGGCCTCGACGCCGCCTGCCGCATCGTCACGCTGGAAGACCAACTCCAGGAAGCCCGGGCACTCAACGCCAGGATGACGCCCCCGCCGGCGCCTGAGGAGCCGAGCCCGCCGTTGCAAGGCGTGTGACCCCCACATCCCGGACCGCACGCGGCGCTCGTGGTGACGCGAGACCATCCGTACATCGCGACAAGAACAGATCTGCGCTGGTCAGGACCCCGTTTCGGGTCTCCAACCAGCGCAGATCAGGTGACTGCGTGGGCGAGGTCTAACCGCGCAGTTCCATCGTGCGGAGCTTGGAAGATGGGCCGATCATGGCCGTGAGCTGCGCCTAAGGCCACGCCGGCAGTTCTGCGGGCGTGCTCTGTTCCGTGCATGTTCCGTGGGCAAGCGCGTGGGCTGGTCGACGCCATCAACAAGGTGAGTGGTACCGAAGTGCGAAGCCTTCCGGCCACATCCAAGGCCACCGAAGAAGCACGTCATGCCATGCGCGCCGCGTCGAGTTTGATGTTGCCACTGAACACGCTCCGCCGCCGACCATGGCGTCTCCATCAATCTCAGCCTTACCGATGCGGCCTCGCTGAATATCCTGGGTTGCACCTCGGCGACCCGTCGATCCGGCGGCAAGGCGGCGAAGCCGCCGCGGCAGTCGAGCGCCGCGCCCAGCTCGGTCATGGTGATCACCCTGGCGCTCGTTCGGAGCCATGGACCATCAGTCTCACTTATCTACATGCTCCGCTTCGCTTGCGCCTCCTGGTCGGCGCGCTGCGCCGCCCAGTCGACCAACGCAGCGAAGCGGATGCCAAGTGCGCCAGGACGGGAAGTTGCAGCGGTGTCAGCGTGAAGTACGCGCCGCCATCGGCGGCGCTTGCTCCCTCAGACCGCTTCTGCAGATTAAGAACCTTCGCGCAAGCGACATTGAGATGACTAACTGCCCAAAACCGAATTCAATGCTTCGATCTACACCTACTGAAGCCATTCCTGATCGAACGAAGACAACTCAAGTCGATCAAAAATGGAGTCATAGTCTTCTGGCTGCAATGCCCACCTATAAGCGGGATGTATTTCCCAATCAAATCCGAAGTCTACGAACTCGTCTTGAAGATAACGCTGTTCTTCAAAGTACTTACGCACGATCCCAGTCGCAGTCTCGCGCCGACCGGTCAAGAAGTTAATCCGATAGAGAAAGTTCGCAAGCTCCTTTGTTGTGGCAACCCTTCCACTCTTGAATGTAAACTTGCCTTGCTCTTGAATATTTTCTAGCTTCTTGTATAGGTCTGCGGTAGTATACACAAATCCGGCTCTGGCCGTCTTTTCTTTCACCGTCGGGCGCATGTTCAATACTAGGCGCTTAACGTCGGGGAGCTCAGATCGAAATTCGTTAACCGTATCCTGAATACGGCCCTGGGAATACTCCTCAAAGATTTCTTCAAAGTCGCCAGTGTATATACGGCTATGGTTATTTGCGTGCGCTTTCCTGGCGGCTAGCGTGCAGAGTTTCACCAGGTCTCGTGGCCGCTTGCGTATAAGGGACATGAGGACGCGATGAATGGGCGCGTTTCGCCAATGACCTTTTCCGCGAAAGATCTCATCCATTACATGATGGAGTGAAAGCGCAAGCTCACGCTGACTCGATTGCCGCAGCTTATCGTAGTCAGGATTCCTGCCAAAGAATGTCTCGATACGCTTGACAAGCAGAGCAAAAATCTCGTGGTTAGTCCAAGACTGCCAAATTACTGACCCCTCGATCTTGTCGGTGGACTCATCCGACGTGCGAACAAGGAAGTAGACGTCCGAGCGAAGACTTATCCGAAATCGAAGTTTGTCACGTTCCTCATTCACCAAATCCCGAACCGCATTTAGCAACGCAGAAATCCTATGTACGTCCGCCTTCTTCCCCTCCCAGCCCCTGTCTAGATCATCAATAAAAACTGACAGTTGACTAGACTTCAAGAACTCGGCCGAGAACTCTCGTTGACTTGAAGCAGAAGGTTCTGGACTCATCCGGATCGCGGCCTGCAAACCTGACACTATCGATTCAGCGGCTTTTACTTCCGTTACAGCACGTGAAGTAGGGATTCCTAGTTCCTGCGCTGCGCGCTTGGCTACCACTTCACGTAGACCGGTCTTCCAAACGCGAATCGCACTAAGGAAGTCGATTGCCCCCTTGGCTATGTCAGTGACGTCATCCGGTTTGATCTCAACTGTCAGCTTTGCCTTCTCACGGTTTTCCGCGACCGCTACCCTAAACAGGGCTGACTTGCCGATTCCTTTATGTCCCACCAGGATGCGAAGCGGCAGAGTAGTTGCTACCTGGTCGTACGTTGCTGACTTGAAGTAGTATTCGCGTAGCCGCTGTGGGGCTTCATCTTCTGCTGCTTCATGCCCGAAGAGTTTCTGGATCTCTTCCTCGCCAAAGCCAAGTGTCACCTGCGGCTCCTCGGGTGTGTATCGTTTGGGTTCGGACATCTTAGCATCCACTGGACCGACAGCAAGGGGTTGCGATGTATTATCTACGGGCGACACTAAGAGCTATTGCAATAGGAGCGCTCTTTCTGGGTTCACTGGCGACGCTTCTGATTCTAATTTGGAAAGTTCCTGAGCTTTTGACAGGGTCTCGGCTGAGTCGACTGTCGGACGTTGAACAACTAAAAGCTCTAAACGATGCAAGAGTGCCGATCGTGGCTGCAATCGCTGGGATCGGCGCGGGGGTTGGAGCCATCTTTGCGGCCCGTACGTACTCGCTAAACAAAGTGTCAGCACATGCAGACCGCTACGCAAAAGCCGTTGAACAGTTGGCTAGCGAAAAGCTGGAAGTCAGGGTGGGCGGAGTATACGCGCTTGAATCGGTAGCGAAGGTCCTACGAGGCGATATTTCGCCAGTAGCAGAGGTGCTGGCAGCTTTTGTACGCGCTGGAAGCATTCGGGATTCCGGAGACTCCGCATCCGATATTCACGCTGCCGTCAACGTTCTGACCAGAGGTCTTCTCGCTCGAATCCCAGCTGACATGACAGGTGTAAGGTTCGCAAAAATCCAACTAAGAGGCAACTCATTCGCCAAGGCAAGCATCCGCGAAGGCGACTTCAGCATGGCAGACCTGACTAGAGTTTCTTTTCAATCAGCAAATCTACAACTTGTCGATTTTACTGGAGCAAAGCTGAATAGGGTGTCATTTGCTGGCGCCGACCTAAGTGGCGCCGATTTCCGGGGGGCAGTGATCGAGAAATGCTCCTTTAAGAAAGCGAATACTCAAGGCTGTCGCGGTCTACCGGTCAGCCAATATTGACTCGAATGCCTGCGACCTCAAGTTCGATGGGGACTTTTCATACCCCAAAGTGTGCAGATTACGTCAAAACGCAACCAGGCCTGCGACCTAGAATTCTCCGTGGCCGGGAATCGGTCCTTGAACCGGGTTTGCGCTCCCCTCTGTCTAACCTGGATGCTTGCCGTTGGTTGTCTTGAACTCGGAACTTTGAGGTCGTCCATCCCAACCGCGTGTCAAGGGGACCTACCGCCTAGCAAGATCATGCGCAGGGTCGGCCCATGACACATGGAGTTTTCCGAGGAAGGTCATGCGGTGATGATTCGTGCCCCGATCACGCTCAAACGCGATGTGCTGGCATGTTCCTGCACAATTTCGGAGACCTGCCCGTTCGACGAGGACATGTCCTGAGCTCACCGCGGTTCACTCTGGGGGACACTGGCCGTGCCTCTCCGACGACGGCGACCGGCTCGCATGCCTCGCCCGCCGCGCTCGGACGCCGGAGGCGGCCTTGGGCGCGGCGGATAGAAGAGGCGTGCCGGCCTGTCGTCGTCGGATGGGCGCCAACGGCCAGTGGCCCCCGGAGGGGGCCGCCTTGATGAAGAAAAGAAACTTCGTACACCGTAGCCAGCCCAACCGACCAGGCATGCGTACTCACGCGTCGATCAGACGAGCTCGCGGCTTACAACGTTGCTGTCCAGGCTGACGTCTACCATCCTTGGTCCAACTTGCCGAGGGCATGACTAGCCCGCTGCTTTCGTGCCGATTCGTCGTGACGGTGTCGCTCACGGAGAAAGGTGCTCTGAACTGCAAGGATGTGACTTGTCGAGGGTCATTTCCGTGCCAGTTCAGGAGCACCTTTCTGGTGAGCAAGGCTACCGGGTCCTACCCATCGTTGATGGTCGACTCCACTGCGAACGGGATCGTGTCCTGCGCGGGCGCGACACTGCTGGTCGACACGGCGACCAAGACCGGCTTGGACCAGGCATTATCGGCGGCGCTAGCCCCTTGGAGACACCCGAACGCGATCCATGATCCCGGCAAGATCCTGTGCGATCTGGCGATCACGCTGGCCCTGGGCGGAGACTGCCTGGCCGACCTCGCCACGCTACGGGCCGAACCGGGTGTGTTCGGCCTGGTCGCCTCCGACCCCACGGTCTCCCGGCTGATCACCACCCTTGCCGCGGACGCGGACGCGGCACTCGCGGTCATCGACTCCGCCCGCGCCGCCGCACGAGCCAGAGCGTGGACACTGGCCGGCACCCACGCCCCGGACCACGACATCAGCCCCGACCATCCGCTGATCATCGATCTGGACGCCACACTGGTCACCGCGCACTCGGACAAGCAGAACGCGGCACCGACATTCAAGCGTGGCTTCGGTTTCCACCCGCTGTGCTCGTTCGCCGACCACGGCGCGCAGGGCACCGGCGAACCACTGGCGGTCATGCTCCGGCCAGGCAACGCCGGGTCGAACACCGCCGCCGACCACATCGCGGTGACCCGGGATGCGTTGCGGCAGTTGCCGTT
>NZ_BBOJ01000036.1 GCF_000974445.1 Lentzea aerocolonigenes | reverse complement strand
CGATCAGCCGGAGCTGCACGTGACCCACGAAACCATCTACCAGGCCATCTACCTGCAAGCCCGCGGCGAACTCCGCCGCGAGGTCGCGTCCGCGTTGCGCACCGGCCGCACGGTCCGCACACCCCGGCGCGACCCCGCCCAGCGCCAGCCCCGCTTCCACGAGCCGATGCTGATGATCAGCGACCGGCCCGCCGAGGCAGAGGACCGGGCCGTGCCCGGCCACTGGGAAGGCGACCTGATCATCGGCAAGGACAACGCCTCCGCCATCGGCACCCTGGTCGAACGGGCCACCCGCTTCGTGGTCCTGCTGCACCTGCCCGACGGCCGCACCGCCGAACACGTCCGCGACGCGCTGATCACCGCCATCACAGCCCTGCCCGAACGCCTGCGTGAATCACTGACCTGGGATCAAGGCTCCGAGATGGCCCAGCACCACGAGTTCACCATCGCCACCGGCATGCCCGTCTACTTCTGCGACCCCCGCAGCCCCTGGCAACGCGGCAGCAACGAAAACACCAACGGCCTGCTGCGCCAGTACTTCCCCAAAGGCACCGACCTGTCCGTCCACACCGCCGAACACCTCAACGCCGTCGCCGCACAACTCAACCGCCGCCCACGCAAAACGCTCGGCTGGGACACCCCAGCCGAGCGCGTCACTACACTGCTCACACAAGCCAGTTGACCAGTCGCGTTGCAACGATCCCTGGAAACCGCCCCATCTATCGGCCCGAACGTGCTTTTCGCGCCAAAAGTGCTAGGAGCCGGCGGCCTCGGCCAGCAGCTCCACCAGGTGGTGGTGCAGGCGCCGGTAGTCCACCGGCGTGATCGTCGACCACGGCGGCTGTCCGTCCACCGCGCGCCGCATCTGCAGGTAGCGGCCCTTCGGCGTGTCGTAGAACGCGACCACCCGGTCCGGCCGCACCCGCTTGCCCCACTTGTCGCGGGCCGCAGCGCCGAACTGGCCGCGGTTCGACGCGTCGCGGACCATCTCGGCGAGCGTGTGGGCGTCGTCGGCGCGCACCCGGCCGCGCAGGGCTTCCTCCAGCTCCTCCGGAGTGGACGCTGAGGTGGCCGCTGCGTCCAGGTCCGCCGACGGCAGGGTGATCGAGTGGCCCTCACCCGCCGGAGCCGCGGGAAGCGTGGTCAGGGCCTCGCGCGGCAGGCCGTCGGCTTCGGCGGGGCGCAGGATCAGCTGACCGCCGTCCAGGACGGCCAGGACGCCCGCCTGGCCCTTGCCTGCGGCGAGCACGCGCACGCTGCGATCGTTGAGCCACATGCGGGCGTCGATCTCCTGCTGCGGGCGGTTCAGCACGTGCAGCAGGTCTTCCAGCGTCGGGTCCAGGGCACGCGGGCCACCGAGTCCGCGCGCGCCCAGCTGGCGCCAGACCTGGTCCTCGATGCTCCGGCGCTCCTCGCGGGTCTTTCCCGGCGACGGCACCTTCAGCACCAGCGGCATCGTCTCCAGGCCCAGGTGCTCCCAGAGAACGTCGAACTCCAGCGTGGAGATGATCACCGGGTCGCGCGTGTCGCTCATCCCGACGTCCAAGCCGAACAGAGTCATCAGTCGGTCGTGCTCTCCCCGATCACGGGCAACGTGTAGCTGCCGACCCCGTAGATGTCGTCGCGTTCGCGCAGGTAGTCGGCGGCCTTGTGCTCCAGGTCCTCCTCGTCCTCGCCCTTGCGCGGACCCATGCCGCCGAAGGGGTCGAACGACTGCGGCATCGGCACGGCCCTGCGGTGCACCTGGTCGTTGCTGTTCGACGCACCGAGCGTGCCCATCGGGCCCATGGCGCTGTTCGCGGCGTTCGCCACACCCGCGGCGTGGCCGTTGTTCATCACCGTGCCCATGGCCGCGCCGGACGCCGCGGTCGCGCCTTCCTCCATCTGCTTCTTCTCGGAGGAGGAGCCCGAACGGCCGGAGCGCTGACCGGGGACGCCGCCGACACCCGCGGTGCCGGTGCCGCCGGGACCTGCGGTGCCCGCCGTCGACAGGTGGGTCGAGGTGCCCTTCGACGAGGCGGCGGGCGCGGGCGACGTGCCGGAGGGGCGCGTGGACGAACCGGGAGGCGCCGTCGTGCCGCGAGGCGGGGTGACGGCCGTGGTGCGGGTTCCGGTGCCGGTGCGGCCGCCCGTGACGCCGCCCGTCGTGCCGTGGGGGCCGTACGCCCAGACGCCGGCCGTGCCGATGTTGGCACCGCCGCCGTGCGTGACGCCGGTGCCGCTGATCTGCAGCTGCGGCGGCTGGCTGAACTGGCCGAGGGTCGAGGTGTTCGCGGTCGTGGACGACGCGTAGGTGGACATGACCTCACGGGCGCGGCGCTCGGCCGCGTCCTGGGCCGCCTCCTGCTTCTCGTGGTCGGTCTGGCCGCCGAAGAGGTGCGTGATGCCCGTGACCAGGGCGCCCGGCTGCTCCGCGCTCACCACGACCGGGGCCGGCATGTCCGCGCGGGCCTTCGAGATGTGGTTCGCCTGCAGTTCGGCCGAGTAGCGCATGACGTCCGAGCCGACGCGCGCGCTGTCCGCCCAGGCGGCGATCGGGTTCAGGCCTGCCTGCGCCATGTCGGCGGCCCTGCCGCTCCACTTCGCGCCGGACAGCGTGATGCCCTGGTGCAGGTCGTCGTTGATCTCGGTCAACGCGGCCGACACGCCCGCCCAGCGCTCCATCGACGCGAACGACGCGGAGGCACCCGGACCTGCGTGGATGCGGTCGTAGAGCTCCTTGTGGCTGTAGCCCTGCCAGCGGTGATCGACCATGGTCAGCACCCGCTCTTGTTCATCATGCCGGTGTTGTCGCCCTCGACCACGTTGTACTGGCGCTCGATCTGGTTGAGGTTGTCCATCGCGGTCTTGAGCTGGCGCTGGTAGTTCAGCAGCGCCTGGAGCGCCGAGTCGCCGTCCGCGATCGACCGGTCGTTGAACTTCTCGGCGGCTTCCTGGCTGACCGGGTCACCCGCCCACGGCCGGACGCGGA
The DNA here is from genome assembly GCF_000974445.1 of Lentzea aerocolonigenes. GTDB lineage: Bacteria > Actinomycetota > Actinomycetes > Mycobacteriales > Pseudonocardiaceae > Lentzea > Lentzea aerocolonigenes. Next base: position 82,533 of record NZ_BBOJ01000036.1, on the reverse strand, counting down.
ACTCGGTGACCGCCATCTCGATCTGCTTGTCGAGCTTGGTCAGCGCGGCGGAGAAGGTGTTGCGCAACGCCGGAATCGCCTCTGGCTCCACGTTCAGCTCATGCTGGACGGGCGGCGAGGAGTCTGCCCCGCTGCGTCCCCCTGGCGGCATGGTGAAACCTCCGGCGGTTGTGCGTACAAGCGCTTGGCCACTCTAACCACCGAACGTAACGCTGGGGAGTGGGATCAGTGACATCCGCCCGTGTGGGTCAGCGCTTCTGGAGCAAACTGGCCATCGCCGCCTCTGCCACCCGCTGGGCCCCGAGGCAAAGATGATCTTGTTGCACCGCAGTGGAATTCCCTCCGTCGCGGAACATGACGTCGAGGAACTGACCCTCGGCCACGTCGATCTCCACGTTGCAGACGTCGTGCACGTCGGGTGTGCGGACGGTAATCGCCGGGAAGCCCTCGATCGTGCTCACCGTGTAATCCACCTGGGCGTTCTCCGAGAGCCACACGTCGGCGCCGGAGACCAGCACCAGGGCGAGCCTCGCCACGTTGCCGCTCTTCGTGCCGCGGATCGTGCACGCCTTCGCGTTGCCGAAGCTCGGTTCGAGGTACGCGCTGGGCGGGTTGTCCAGGCTCAGCGACGTGCGCTGGTCGGCGGTCAGCACCGCGCACGGGTCCACGTCGTCGAGCGGCAGGGCGCGCGGCCGGGGAGGGAAGTCCATCCGGGAGACCGACGGTGTCGTCGGCGGCGGTGGCGGCGGGGTGGTCAACGAACTCGTCTCAGGCGCGGCCGTGCATCCGGCCAGCGTCACCGCGACGACGAGGAGAGCCGTGGTCCGCATGGAAGGTCACCGTAGCTGTTCGGGCTGGGGGTCCGTCGCCGGCCGCGACCACAGCAGCACGTCCTCGCGCTGGTCGTCGACGATCGTCTCCTCGCGAAGACGACCCTCCAGGGTGAACCCGCACTTCTCCGCGACCCGCTGCGAGGCCTTGTCCGACACGGCGTGCCGGTAGGTGATCCGGTGCATCTCCATCGCGCCGTACACCCAGCCCAGCACGGAGTTCAGCGCGGCAGGCAGCACGTCCCCGTCGCGGTGCCCCGGCTGGGCCCAGCAGGTCACCTCGGCCGTCCTGAGCTCGTGGTCGACGTCGCGGATGACGATCCCGGCCAGCATCTCGGCCGTCGTGGCGTCGCACACCGCCCACGACCAGCGGTCGTCGTGCGCCCAGCCGTCGATCATGAACGGGACGAACAGCTCCGGCCCGTCGATCCCCATCAGCTCGAGGTCGCGACGGGTGTCCGCGTCGGCGTACGCCTCGACGATCGCGGGGACGTCGTTGACGCGGTCGTCGTTGCGGAAGGCGCGCAGGTAGTACTCGCCCGCGTTGATCTCGACTGGCTCCACGGGCCAGAGGCTAACCGGCCGGGGTGAACGAGGTCCGGCCGTTGCCGCGGTTCAGTGGTCTCCGGTGAAGCCGTCGTGCTGTTCGGCGAGGTCGTCGAGCCGCGACCGGTGCGCCGACGCCGGCAGCCCGTCCGGCGCCGTGGTCAGCTCGATCACCCAGTCCACGTCCTCGGCGTCGTCCTCACCCGCCAGCATGTCCCGGTGCACCGCGCACGGCCCCCAGCCGGCCTCCAGCAACTCCGCCGCCAGCTCCTCGGCCTCGTCGCGGTCGGGCAGGATCAGCAGCACGGTCGGGGAGATCAGCCCGCGCACCGCCAATGCCGTCCGCAGCGCCGCCGTGTCGGGCACGTGCACGCCGTCGAGTCCCACCTCACACGCGGCTTCGGCGTTCTCTTCGGTGTCGTCGCAGAACACCGCGGTCTCGTACCCGAGTTCGTCGAGCACCCGCTGGAAGATCGCGTGGTCGGGCTTGGCCACACCGAGCCGCGCCGAGCTGAAGACCGCGTCGAACTCCACGTCGAGCCCGAGCAGCGCCAGGTCGGCTTCGAGCCGGGTGGTGGCGTTGGTCAGCAGGGCGACGAAGCACTGTTCCTTCGCCGCCCGCACCAGCGCCAGCGCCTCGGGAATCACCTCACCGGACGTGGCCGCGAGCCCCACCTGCTCCCGCCACTGCTCGTCGGTGATCTCACCCGTGACGGCACGGCGCAGCAGCGAGGGTTCGAAGGCGGCCTCGGCGACCTCTGGCGGAATCGGCGGGAAGGACCGCACGACACCGTCGAGATCCAGCAACAGCAACGGTTTCAGCGCCGGCGTCCGTTCCACTGTCCCCACAGGATCGCCACGGCGGGGATGAGCAGGAAGATCAACGGGTTCCTCACCAGCACGAAGAACGCGATCACCACGGCCACACCCACGGCCGGCACGACCGCACCCTCCCACCGCCGCGCGGGCGCGTTCGACGGCTCGGGGTACATCGCGACGGGCGTGGCGAACTGCGGCCGGGGATCAGGCAGGTCGTAGAACAACGCCATCAGGTCGCCGCGGGTCTTGGCAGTGGTGATCTTCGCGGACCGCTCGCCGTACTCGTCGATGTCGATGCGGCCCGCGCTCATGTGCTCGCCGAGCACCTGCAACGCCTGCTGGCGCTCGGTGTCACCGACGCGGATGTCCCTGGACGGGTCGCTCACGCACTCAATCGTAGGTGAGCGACCCGGCCCGAGGATTCGCCGCTGTCAGTCCTTCAGCTCGCAGATCACGGTGCCCTGCGTGATCGGGTCACCGGGAGCCGCCGCCAGACCCGTCACCGTGCCCGCCTTGTGCGCGGTCACCGGGTTCTCCATCTTCATGGCCTCCAGCACCACGATCAGGTCGCCCGCCTCGACGGTCTGCCCGTCCTCGACGGCCACCTTCACGATCGTGCCCTGCATCGGCGCCGCCACCGCGTCACCCGAGACGGCGGCGGAACCACCACCCGCGCGCTTCGCCTTGGGCTTCTTCACAGCTGCGGCGGGACGTCCGCCACCAACAGCCAGATCACCCGGCAGCGACACCTCGAGACGACGTCCGCCCACCTCGACCACCACGGTCTGGCGCGGCGTCTCGTCCTCGGAGGCCTCAGCCGTTCCGGAGAACGGCGCGATCTGGTTGTCGAACTCGGTCTCGATCCACCGCGTGTGGACGGTGAAGCCCTCGGGCTTCTCGGCCGTGAACGCCGCGTCCCGCACGATCACGCGGTGGAACGGCAGGACGGTCGCCATGCCCTCCACGACCATCTCGTCCAGCGCGCGACGGGCGCGGGCGAGGGCCTCCTCGCGGTTCTCGCCGGTCACGATCAGCTTGGCCAGCAACGAGTCGAACTGCCCGCCGATCACCGAACCCGACTCGACACCGGCGTCGACGCGCACGCCCGGACCGGACGGCGCCACGAACGACGTCACCGTGCCCGGTGCGGGCAGGAAGCCGCGGCCGGCGTCTTCGCCGTTGATGCGGAACTCGATGGAGTGCGCGCGCGGCGTCGGGTCTTCGAGGTGCTTGAGCTTCTCGCCGGCCGCGATGCGGAACTGCTCGCGCACCAGGTCGATGCCCGTGGTCTCCTCCGACACCGGGTGTTCGACCTGCAGACGGGTGTTGACCTCCAGGAACGAGATCGACCCGTCCAGGCCGACGAGGTACTCGACGGTGCCGGCGCCGTGGTAGCCCGCCTCCAGGCAGATGGCCTTGGCGGACGAGTGGATCGTGGCGCGCTGCTCGTCGGTGAGGAACGGGGCGGGGGCCTCCTCGACCAGCTTCTGGTGGCGGCGCTGCAACGAGCAGTCGCGCGTGCCGACGACGATCACGTTGCCGTGCTGGTCGGCGAGGACCTGCGCCTCGACGTGCCGCGGCTTGTCCAGGTAGCGCTCGACGAAGCACTCGCCGCGGCCGAACGCCGTGACAGCCTCGCGCACTGCGGAGTCGAACAGTTCGGGGATCTCTTCCAGAGTCCGCGCGACCTTCAGGCCACGGCCACCGCCACCGAACGCGGCCTTGATCGCGACGGGCAGCCCGTGCTCGGTGGCGAACGCGATGATCTCGTCGGGACCGGAGACCGGGTCTTTGGTACCGGGCACCAGCGGCGCGCCCGCGCGCATCGCGATGTGCCGCGCGGTCACCTTGTCACCGAGGTCGCGGATCGCCTGCGGGGTCGGGCCGATCCAGATCAGGCCCGCGTCGATCACGGCCTGCGCGAAGTCGGCGTTCTCCGACAGGAAGCCGTAGCCGGGGTGCACGGAGTCCGCACCGGACTGCGCGGCGGCGTTCAGCACCTTCTCGAACGACAGGTAGCTCTCGCCGGGCGTGTTGCCGCCCAGGGCGAACGCCTCGTCGGCGAGCCGGACGAAGGGCGCGTCGCGGTCGGGATCGGCGTAGACGGCGACGCTCGTCAGACCGGCGTCACGGCAGGCGCGGATGACCCGGACGGCGATCTCACCGCGGTTGGCGATGAGGACCTTGCGCAGCGACACGGCGTCGTACCTCCTGCTGGACCGGTAATTACGGCTCTGGCTGGTGCCGCAGTCTACGGAAATCGGTGAACTCCGAGAGGGAGAGACGGCTCACTTCACACCCCGTCCTGAGGCCATCCGCCACAATCGGCGACGTGGGTGGGTCCAGGTCTGTGCAGGTGGTCGCCGTCATCGCTGCCGTGGTCGTCGTCGCGGGGCTGGTGTTCGCGTATTTCAAGCGCACGAACAACACCGATTCAGGGCAATCGGGAGCCGACGGTGGAATGCGCTGCGGTACCACCGTCTGCCAGGTCGTCATCGGCAAATCGGTCGGCAAGGACCTCGTCGAGCTGCTCGCCGGAACCGGCGGCGGGCGGATCAGGGTGACCGGCGCGTCCGGTCCGTTCATCTTCGAGATGACCATCGCCGAGTCCGGCGCGACGGTGACCGGCGACTCGCTGGAGTGCACCGAGGCGCCGGTCAGCGTGTGCCTGGTGCGCGGGGACCGCGACGGCGAGGTGCTCGGCGAGGTGCTGGTCCGCAAGGACGGCACGTGGTCGCGCGTGCAGGCGGCCTACCTGGCGAGCGCGGGGTACATCGGGCTGCACGACGTCAACGAGGACGGCACGGCGGACATCGTCGCCGCGCAGCTCGCGTGCGACGGCAAGTGCAGGAACGCGTTCGTGCAGGTGTTCTCGGCGATCGGGCCGGATCTGGGTTGTACGGCGGCGGCACAGGAGCGGAACCAGCTCCCTGGCTGGCCCGCCCCTGTGCCGAAGATGTCCCAGCTGCGCCCCTGCGCGACGAACTAGGCGTTGACGAGATCCTTCTCGGCCGGAACCGGCTCCTCGATCAGGTTCTCGCTGCGTGCCACCAGCACCGGCACGGTGATCTGGCCGGCCACGTTGGTCGCGGTGCGGATCATGTCCAGGATCGGGTCGATCGCGTAGACCACGGCCACACCGGTCGCGATCACCTGCGGCGGCAGGCCGACGACGCTCAGGGTCAGCGTGAGCATCGTGTACCAGCCGGTGGTTCCGGCGGTGGCCAGCGCACCGAACACGGCGACGACCACGATGCCGACGTACTGCCACACCGACAGCTGGATGCCGAAGAGGTTCGCGATGAAGATCGTCGCGACGGCCGGGTAGACCGCGGCGCAGCCGTCCATCTTGGTCGTGGTGCCCAGCGGCACGGCGAAGTTCGCGTACTCCTGCGAGACGCCGAGGTCCGTCGCGGCCTTGCGGGACAACGGAAGCGTGGCGCCCGACGAACGCGACACGAAGGCGAACTGGATGGCCGTGCCCGCCTTGCGGAAGAACTCGAGCGGCGAGGTCTTGCCGACGAACTTCAGCAGGATCGGGTACACGACGAACAGCACCAGCAGCGTGCCGACGTACACCGCGAGGATCAACGAGAACAGCGGCCGCACGAACGAGTTGCCGTAGGACGCCACGGCGTTGCCGATGAGGCCGAAGATGCCGATCGGCGCCAGCAGGATGATCCAGCCGACGACCTTCTGCACGATGTCGAAGAACGAGCGGACCAGGTTCGTGAACGGCGCGGCCTTCTCGCCGAGCGCGTAGGCCGCGAAGCCGACGAGCACCGCGATGAACACGACCTGCAGCACCTCGCCCTCGGTGAAGGCGCTGAAGATGTTGGTGGGCACCAGGTTGTCGAGCAACGCCTGCCACGAACCGGACGCGCGCTTGGCCAGCTTGTCGACCGCGCCCGCGGCGGGCTCGATCTGCAGACCGGCGCCGGGCTTGACGATCGCGGCGACGGCGAGGCCGATCAGCACCGCGATGAACGACGTGATGGCGAACCACAGGAACGTCTTGCCGCCGAGCCGGGCGGCGGTGCGGCCGCCGCCGAGGTTCCGCAGCGACGCGATGCCGACGACGATCGCGGTGAACACGAGGGGGATCACGGTGAGCTGCAGCAGCGCCGTGAAGGTGGAGCCGATCTTGGCGAGGACGGGCGCGAGCCACGTGCCCTTGCCGAGCCAGCCGGCGAGCGCGCCGAGGACGAGCGCGCCGAGCACGGTCAGGCCGAAGACCTTGGGCTTGCGGTAAGTCTGGACGAACGACACTGGGACATCTCCGTTTGCAGGGATGAGTGAACTGGGCCGGGAGCGGTCAGCTCCGACAGCCCGTGCTCGTCCTGCGGCCGTGGTCGATGTGCCTGCGGCGCGTCAAATACTCGTTCATCGCACTGCCCCCAACGCGTGTGCTGAGGGCAGTCTTCCCTGATCAAGCCAAGTGTGACCAGCGCTACCAGAGTGTGGACGCGGAAACACCCACCTGGCCGAGCAGCCTTCGGGTGAGCGGCAGGCTGATGCCGATGACGGACGTGTGGTCGCCGTCGATGCCGTCGATGAACCAGCCGCCGAGCCCGTCGATCGTGAAGCCGCCCGCGACGTGAAGTGGCTCACCCGTCGCGATGTACGCCTCCAGCTCCTCGTCCGACGGCGTGCCGAACCGCACGGTCGTCGACTCGGCCGCGGAGGCGCGGTCGACCACCTCGCCACCGGAGACCCGCAGCACGGTGTGCCCGGTGATCAGCACGCCGCTCTTGCCCGCGACCCGCCGCCACCGCTCCCGCGCGACCTCGGCCGTGCCGGGCTTGCCCACGAGCTCGCCCTCGAACAGCAGCATCGAGTCGCAGCCGACGACCACGCACTCGTCGTCGTGCTCGATCGCCTCCGCCTTCGCCGCGGACAGCGCGACGACGGTCTCCTCTGGCGTCGGGTTCTGCAGCGACGCGACCAGCGCGTCCTCGTCGACACCGGAGACCCGGACGACGGGCTCGACGCCCGCGGACCGCAGGACGCTAAGACGGGCGGGAGACTGGGAGGCGAGGATCAGACGCACCAGCGGAGTGTTGCACGCCCGGCCGGAACGAGAACGCCGCGACCAGTCCGATCACCAGCGCGCCCAGCAGCGTGATCATCGCGGCCCTCGTGGCCGCGGTGAAGTCGCCGGAGCTCGCGAGCACGACCTGCAACACCGCCGCCGTCGCCGCGCTGCCGAGCACGTTCCCGAACTGACGCGAGGTGTTGTAGATGCCGGCGCCCGCGCCCATCAACGACCCGTCCAGCGTCTTCGTCGAGATGTTCGTCAACGGCGCGTACACGAGCCCCATGCCGGTACCTGCCACGAGCAGACACGGCAACAACGTCCACTGCGGCCCGTCGTGCAGGAGGAACGTCATCGCGCCGATGGCGAGCCCGAGGAGGAGGAATCCGGTGATCGGCAGGTACTTGGCGTTCGCCCGGTTCGAGAGCCGTCCCGCGAAGATCGCGACCAGCCCGGACATCAGCGAGGCCGGTGCCGTGATCAGGCCGGCCGTCAGCGGCGTCAGCTTCGGGACCGTCTGCAGGAACAGCACCAGCGGCACGAAGAGCCCGGTCACCGTGAACCCGATGGTGACGTTCGCGATGTTGCCGAGCGAGAAGTTGCGGTTGCGGAAGATCCGCAACGGCAGCAGCGGCTCCGGGTTGCGCCTGCTCGCCTGCCACACCACGAACAGCGCGAGCACCAGCACCCCTGCCGTGATGACGTGCCCGATCTGGATCGGTCCCACGACCCGGCCCCAGCCGAAGTGCTCGCCGTTCTGGATGCCGAACACGACCAGCCCGAGCCCGGCGCAGCACAGCACGACCCCGAGGAAGTCGAACCGGTGTGCCCGGCCCGTCTGCAGGTCCGGCACCCACAGCAGCAGCAACGTCAACGCCACCACGCCCACCGGGATGTTGACGAAGAAGATCCACTGCCAGCCCAGGTGCGTCACCAGCACGCCGCCGAGCAACGGCCCGGACACCGTCGCGAGCCCGGCCACCGAGCCCCAGATGCCCAGCGGCGCACCACGCCGGTCCGCGGGGAACAGGTGCGTGATGAACGCCATCGTCTGCGGCGTCATGGCCGCGGCGCCCACGCCCTGCACGACCCGCGCGGCGATGAGCGTCTCGGCGTCGCCCGAGAGCCCGCAGGCCAGCGACGCGAGCGTGAACAGCACGAGCCCGGCCAGGTAGAGGCGCTTCGGCCCGAACCTGTCGCCGAGCCTGCCGGTCAGCAGCAACGGCACGGCGAACGCGAGCAGATAGGCGCTGTTGACCCACATCACGTCGTTGAGCGACGCGTTCAGGCCCCTCTGCATCGAGGGCATCGCGACGTGCACGATCGTCAGGTCGAGCAACGTCATGAAGAAGCCGACGCAGAGGGCGGCGACCGCGCGCCAGCTGGCCCGGTCAGCCGATTGCGTAGGACTACTGATGCGCGACCACCTCTTCCGTCGGCACTCTCGACAGAGTGAAGCGCTGGGTGCTTGTCCTCACCGAACGCGGTTCCGATCGCGAAGGCAAGCGCAGACGGATCGCGGCCCTGCTCGTCGTGCTCGGCGGCCTCATTGGATCGTGGGGCGTTGGAACCGTGCTCGCGAGCGACCCGATCGGCTACGGAGTGCCCGTCTGGCCGTTCGCCGACACCGCCGACCGCGCGGAGAACGCGCTGCTGACCCAGGTCGTCACCGCGGTGCGCGACAAACTGCCGGTCAACCACGACCGCGTGCAGGTGCTGAAGAGGACCGACGCGTACGGCAGCGAGTTCTTCACCTTGAAGCTCCAGGTGGACGGCGAGACCCGCTGCCGGGAGCTCGTGGTGGGACTCGACGTCAACAGCCGCCGAGTCCCCTGCTCCTGAGGGTTACGCGGGAGCCCCGCGTAACCCAGAAGGAAACGAAAGGCCCCCGCGTTACCTGAAGTCAGCCGGGGAGGCCGGAGGCGCGCCAGGCGCCGGGGCCGTGTTGCAAGGGGCGGCGAACGCGGCGAGCCGGGTTCGCCCATTCCGAGCGTTGCGCGGGCTTGTCCTCGACCGGGACGGCCGCGGCCAGCCCGGCGATGACCGCGGTCAGTGCCGCCAGTTGGTGGTCGTCCGGGTCGCCTTTGACTACCCGGAGCAGTGGCCTTTCCTGAGGCGCGGTCACAGCGGGATGTTCCCGTGCTTCTTGGGCGGCAGCGTCTCGCGCTTGTCCCGCAGCATCGACAGCGCCCGCGCCACGTAACCGCGGGTGTACGACGGCGGGATCACCGAGTCCACGTACCCGCGCTCAGCGGCGACGTACGGGTTGCACAGCGTGTCCTCGTACTCCTGCTGCAACTGCGCGCGCAACGCGTCGACGTCGTCGCCGTTCGAAGCGGCGGCCGCGAGAGTCTTGCGGTGCACGATGTTCGCGGCACCCGAAGCGCCCATGACGGCGATCTGCGCGGTCGGCCACGCCAGGTTGATGTCCGCGCCGAGGTGCTTGGAGCCCATGACGTCGTACGCGCCGCCGTACGCCTTGCGCGTGATGACGGTGACCAGCGGGACGGTGGCCTCGGCGTAGGCGTAGATCAGCTTGGCGCCGCGGCGGATGATGCCGTTCCACTCCTGGTCGGTGCCGGGCAGGAAGCCGGGCACGTCGACGAACGTCAGCACCGGGATGTTGAACGCGTCGCAGGTGCGCACGAACCGCGCGGCCTTCTCGGAGGCGTCGATGTCGAGGCAGCCCGCGAACTGCGTGGGCTGGTTCGCGACGACGCCGACGCTGTGGCCGTCCACGCGGCCGAAGCCGACGAGGATGTTCGGCGCGAACAGCGGCTGGACCTCCAGGAAGTCGCCGTCGTCGAGCACGCGGTTGATGACCTCGTGCATGTCGTACGGCTGGTTCGCGGAGTCCGGGATGAGCGTGTCGAGCTCTCGGTCCTCGTCGGTGATCGAGTCGGAGATCGACCCCTCCGCCAGCGTGCCCTCGAACGTGGGCGAGTCGGAGAGGTTGTTCGACGGCAGGTACGAGAGCAGCTCTTTGACGTATGCGATCGCGTCTTCCTCGTCGCTGCCGAGGTAGTGCGCGTTGCCGGACTTGGTGTTGTGCGTGCGACCGCCGCCGAGCTCCTCGAACGTCACGTCCTCACCGGTGACCGTCTTGATGACGTCCGGGCCGGTGATGAACATGTGCGAGGTCTGGTCGACCATCACCACGAAGTCCGTCAGTGCGGGCGAGTAGACGTGCCCGCCGGCGTTGGAGCCCATGATCAGCGAGATCTGCGGGATCACGCCGGACGCGCGGACGTTGCGGGTGAAGATCTCGCCGTAGAGGCCGAGCGAGACGACGCCCTCCTGGATGCGCGCGCCGCCGCCCTCGTTGATGCCGACGATCGGGCGTCCGGTCTTGATCGCCAGGTCCATGATCTTGACGATCTTCTCGCCGTAGACCTCGCCGAGCGAGCCGCCGAAGACCGTCACGTCCTGGGAGAACACGCAGACCGGACGGCCGTCGACGGTGCCGTAGCCGGTCACCACGCCGTCGCCGTAAGGCCGGTTGCGCTCCTGGCCGAAGTTGGTGGAGCGGTGCCGCGCCAGCTCGTCCAGCTCGACGAACGAACCGGGGTCGAGCAGGAGGTCGATGCGCTCGCGGGCGGTCTTCTTGCCCTTCGCGTGCTGCTTTTCGACCGCGCGCGCCGACCCGGCGTGAACCGCCTCGTCGTTGCGCCGGTAGAGGTCAACGAGCTTGCCCGCGGTGGTGTGGCCGTCGGGCGCGCCTGAGGCGTCGCCGGGGACGTGTCCAATCGGCTCGGTCGCACTGCTCATGGGCTCGCAGCCTAACGAGACCATTGCTGAACTGCCCCGTGCAGTTGTCCAGGTCACGGCAACCTGTTCGACATCTCTGATCGCACGTACTCTCTTCCGTTCCAATAGCCTGGCGCGATGACCTCCGCACTCGACGCTGAAGAGCTGCGTTCGCGGCTCGTCGCACCCAACGGCCCGTACGCCGCGCTCGACGTCGTGGCGAAGACCGCGTCCACGAACGCCGACCTCGCTTCCACCGGCGGGGCGGACCGCACCGTGCTGATCGCGCTGGAGCAGACCGCGGGGCAGGGCCGTCGCGGCCGCACCTGGGCGTCACCCGAGGGCGGGCTGTACTGCAGTGTGCTGTTCCGGCCCGCCGGAGTGCCCGCCGCGCAGCTGCCGTGGCTGAACCTGATCGCCGGGCTCGCGTTGGTGCGTGTCGCCCGATCGGTTGGTGTCGAGGCCTCGCTGAAGTGGCCGAACGACCTGCTGCTCGGTGCCGGCGCGGGGAAGGGCGCCGGGATCCTGTCCGAGATCACCGCCGACGGCTCGGTCGTCGTGGGCATCGGCCTGAACGTGGCCAAGCTGCCCGCGGACGTCGAACCCGCGCCCGGTGGCCTCGCGCCGACCTCCCTCGAAGACCTGGGCGCCGCCGAACTGGATCGCGGCGAGCTCGCGTTCCGGCTGCTCGTCGAGCTGGCGCAGCTGGAGGGCGTGTGGCGCAAGAACGGTGGCGACGCGGTCGAGTCGGGTGTGCTGGAGGAGTACGTCGAGCACTCGTCGACCATCGGTCAGCGCGTGCGGGTCGAGCTGTCCGGCGGCCTGGAGATCCTCGGCGTGGCGCAGCGCGTCGAACCGGACGGCACGCTGGTCGTCCGCGGCGACGACGGCCAGAACCACGGCGTGTCCGCTGGTGACGTGGTGCATTTGCGCCCGGCGTGATTAGGGTTGGCCCATGGCCTATCCCGACGACCTGCTGAGCTCAGGCGAGCACGTCGTGATCCACAAGCACCCCCACTGGAAGATGCTGATCTTCCCGGTGTTCTGGCTGCTGGTGGTGGTCGCGCTCGGCACCTACCTGGCCGGCCTCGTCGTGGACCAGTCGTGGGCCTCCATCGCGTGGATCGCCCTGGCCGTGATCGGCGTCGTGCTGATCCTGTGGCTGACGATCGCACCGGTGGTGCGCTGGCGCACGACGCACTTCATCATCACCTCGGACCGCGTGATGTACCGCGAGGGCGTGTTCAAGCGCACAGGACTCGACATCCCTTTGGCTCGTGTGAACAGCGTCCGCTTCGAGCACAGTCTGATGGACCGCGTGCTCGGCTGCGGCACGCTGATCATCGAGTCGGCCTCGGACGAGCCGCTCGAGTTCGACGACATCCCGTCCGTGGAGAAGGTGCACACGATGTTGTACCGAGAGGTCAACGACAACCCCGACGACGACTTCCACCCGAGGACGCTCGATGGGCGCGCGTGAGGCCGGCCTGCCCGACGTCGTCCCGTCCGGAACGCTCCCGTCGAGGGTGACCATCTGGGAGGTCGGCGCGCGGGACGGGCTGCAGAACGAGTCGGTCGTCGTGCCGGTGTCGGTGAAGCTGGAGTTCCTGGCGCGACTGGCCGATGCCGGACTGTCCGTTTTGGAGGCAACGTCCTTCGTGCACCCCAAGTGGGTGCCGCAGCTGGCCGACGCCGCCGAGCTGTTGTCCGGTTTGGACGCTCGGCCTGGTGTCGTCTACCCCGTGCTGGTGCCCAACGAGCGTGGCCTGGATCGTGCGCTGGAGGCCGGGGTCACGCACATCGCGATCTTCGCTTCCGCCACGGAGACCTTCGCTTCGCGCAACCTGAACCGGACGCTGGACTCGCAGTTCGAGATGTTCGCGCCGACCGTCGCCCGTGCGTTGGACGCCGGGCTGGACGTGCGCGGGTACGTGTCGATGTGTTTCGGGGACCCGTGGGAGGGTCCGGTCGCCCGGTCGCAGGTCGTGGCCGTGGGGGAGCGGCTGCTGGAGATGGGCTGCTCGCAGTTGTCCCTGGGGGACACGATCGGGGTTGCCACGCCCGGTCAGGTCGAGTCGTTGCTGGAAGGGTTCCGGGACGTTTCCCGGTTGGCTGTGCACTTCCACGACACCTACGGGCAGGCGTTGTCCAACACGTTGGCCGCTTTGCGTTGTGGCGTCACGACTGTGGACTCCTCGGCCGGCGGGCTCGGCGGCTGTCCGTACGCGGAGTCGGCCACCGGGAACCTGGCCACCGAGGATCTCGTCTGGATGCTGGACGGGCTGGGGATCGAGACCGGGGTCGATCTGGACGAGCTGGTCGCTTGTTCGGTGTGGATGGCTGAACAGCTGGGGCGGCCCAGTCCTTCTCGTGTGGTCCGGGCGTTGTCGAAGTGAAGGTCGTCGCGCTGGAGGAGTCGACCTGGCCGTTGGCCGAGTCGCTCTTCGCGACGAGCAAGACCGTTTCCTGGTGTTTCTGCACCTGGTTCATGCAGACCAACGCCGAGATGGATCGCGGCGACAACCGGGCTGTTCTGCGGGCTCGGCTGGGGACGCCGATCGGGTTGCTGGCGGTGGACGACTCCGGGCAGGCCGTCGGGTGGGTCGCCGTCGCGCCTCGGGCGTCCTACTCGCGGTTGGGGCGGTCGAAGATCACCGCACCTGTTTCCGGTGACATCTCGGGTGTGTGGTCCGTGACGTGCTTCTACGTTCGGCGGGACGTGCGGCGGCAGGGAGTGACCTCGGTGCTCCTCGATGCTGCGGTCGAGTACGCGGCGAAGGCGGGTGCGGAGTCGGTCGAGGGATATCCGATCGACACCGAGGGCAGGAAGCTGCAGGCCGGCGAGCTCTACCACGGGCGGCTGGCGATGTTCCTCGACGCGGGCTTCGAACTGGTCGAACGACGCGGAACGCGACGGGCGCTCGTCAGCCGCGCGCTGTGAACATCCCCGTCGCGATGAACCTGTAGACCAGCTGGTCGCCTCGGTGGGCCGTTCCTGCGAATTCCACCAAGCCCAGGGCCGGGCGGCTCTTCGACAGGCGGGCGCTCAGCACCTCCGCCGCGAAGGTCAGCTTGTCGCCGGGGTACACCGGGGCCAGCCAGGACAGTTCCCGGCCGCCAGGGGAGCCCTGGGAGGTGGAGTCGGAGAGGACTTCGTCCACCCAGCGGCGCATCCAGAGGGAGGCCGTGTACCAGCCCGAGGCGGACAAACTGCCGAAAATGCTGGTTCTGGCCGCTTCCTCGTCCAGGTGGAAGGGCTGCGGGTCGAACTTCTTCGCAAAGTCGATCATGTCGTCCCGGTCGACGATTACGTCGCCCAGCGGGATGATTCGGCCTGCGGGTAGATCCTCGAAGGCGATCACGTCGTCGATCCTACGTAACTGAAACCGCTGGGAACCGATCTAAGGGCGACGGCGTCCAAGAGCCCGAGCCCAGGGCTATGCGTGTGTGAGGGGGACTCGGTGGACGACCACCGTGCGCAGGTCGAGGAGCTGCTGGCCGACTACCGGCGCAGTCGTGAGCAGCTGGCGTCTGTTCAGCGGGAGCTCGCTGCGGTCTCCGGGCGGGCCTCCAGTCCTGATGGGATGGTCACCGCGACCGTCGGGACCGGAGGAAAGCTGCTGTCGTTGGAGCTCTCCGAGCTGGCTTATCGGCGGCATCGGCCTGAGCAGCTGGCCGAGTTGATCGTGCGGACGGTGGGGGCGGCCGCCGCTTCTGCCGCCGAGGGCACGTATCAGACGTTGAGCGCGGTGTTGCCCGCGGCGACTGATCCCGCGGCGCTGGTCGCCGGGACTGCCGACCTGCGGCCTGCCGAGTACGCGGTGGACGACACCGAGACCGTGGATCTGGGACGGCAGCCTGTTCGTCGTCGTGTTGATGATGACGAGGACAACGAGCAACGGGAGAGCTGGCTCGACTCCGAGCTCATCAACAGGAGGGTGCGATGACCGGGTACAACGCCGACCTCGAGCGCTTGGACGCCGGGGCTCGTGAGTTGAAGGGGTTCGCCGGGCAGGCCACGGAGATCGCCGGGGCGCTCGATCGGGCGTTGGCCGGGTTCGGGGCCTGCTGGGGGGATGACGCCGTGGGGCGGAGTTTCGCCGCTTCGCACGAGAAGCCTTCCGGGGACACGGCTGGGGCGTTGGCCGGGCTCGCGACCACGTTGGGGGACGTGGGCGACAAGCTCGCCGCCACTGCTGAGACGTACCGGCACGTCGAGGAGAGCAACTCGACCGCGATGAGAAGGTTGGACGGCTGACATGGGCATCGAGCTTCCCGTCGAACTCACCGAGGTCGCTGCCAAGGCCGGGGTTTCGTGGCCCAAGGCCGACGAGGACGCCATGCGTTCCAGTGCCGCCGCGTGGCGGGAGGCCGGGAACAAGATCAAGACGCTGGGCACCTCGTCCGACGGGGCTGCCGGGCGGGCGTTGGAAGGGCTGAGCGGGGCCGCCGGTGACGCCGCGCGCGGACGGTGGGCGAAGGTCGTGGCGCCCGACGGTGATCTGCAGCGGGCGGCGCGCGGTTGTCACGCCGCCGCCGACCGGCTCGATCACGCGGCTGCGCAGGTCGGTGCCGCCAAGGTCGAGATCGTGCGCGAGCTCGTGACGCTCGCCAAGAACAACGACGCCGCCACCGCTTCGGCGCAGGCCGGCAACCCCAACGCGTTGCTGGGGCTCGACACGTTGACGAAGGGCACCGCGGCCAACGTCGCGAACCTGCACAACACGCTGTCCTCGGCCATCCGGCTGGACAGCGGCGTGGACATGAGCCACGGCTCGCAGCCCGTCAACACCGCGCCCGGCGCGCACGGTCCCGGCGGTGGCGGAGGGCTGTTGTCCCCGGTGACGAACGTCGTCGGGGGTGTCGTCGACACCGCCGCTCCTGTCACCGGTGCGGTGACCGCTCCGGTGGGTGCCGTGACGGCGCCTGTCGTCGGGGCGGTGAACGACGTCGCGGCGCCGGTGCTGAACGCCGCAGCTCCCGCGACCGCGCCCGCCGCCGCCGTGGTGCAGCCGGCGCTCGAGGTCGTGGATGGCAACGGGACAGGCGACGGCGGTGGTCGCGGCGAGGGCCAGGGCAAGGGACTGCTTCCCGGCCTGGTGGACGGCAACGGTTCCTCCCGCGCGGAAGGTCCGAGCAACGGGCTGCTCCCCGGCCTGGTGGACGGCAACACGGGGGATGCCGGCCGCGGCGAAGGTCCTCCCGTCGGTCGCGGCGAGAACAAGGGCGTGCTCCCCGGCCTGGTGGCCGACACGGGCCAGGCCATCGGTCAGGCCGTCGGCCACGTGACGCAGGCGGTGCCGGAGGCGATCCCGAGCGTTCAGGGCACCCTCGGCCCGGTCGCCGAGGGCACGACGCAGGCTTCGGCCGCGGTGCTCGACCAGCCGTTGATCCGCGGCGGCGAGATGCACGGTCAGCCCGCAGCCGCCGTTCCGCAGGGCGCGACGCCCGCCGCACCCGCGGCGCAGCCTGGTCCGGCGATGGGCAGCCCGCTCGGTGGCGGCGGCCCGGTCGGTGGTCCGGTGGGAGGCGCGGTCGGCGCTGCCGTGGGTGGTGTCGCGTCGGCGGCTCCCGCGGCGGCCGGTCAGGTCGGTGCGGTGGTGGGCCAGCAGGGTGGTGCGCAGGCGGCGGCCCAGTCCGCTCAGGCCGCTCAGGCTGCCCAGCAGGGACAGCAGGCGGCCAAGGCCGGTGACGCCAAGGCCGCGGAGGCCAGGGCTGTGGACGCGAAGGCCGTGGACGCGAAGGCGGCGGAGGCCAAGGCCGGCGAGGCCAGGGCCGGTGCGCAGGCGATGGCGTCCAAGACCGGAGGGCTCGGCGCGGGTCAGGCCGCGGGCGTTCAGGCCGGTAGCCAGGTCTCCGGCCAGAGCCAGCCCGGCAGCCAGGGGCCGAGCCAGGGACAGTCCGGAAGCCAGACGTCCGGGCAGGCCCCGGCTGGTGGCAAGGACGCGCTCGCCAAGGACGCCGCGAAGGACGCGTTGCTCAAGGACGCGGAACTCGGCGACGGCGCGATCGAGGCCGCCGCTCCCGGCGGTCAGAAGGTTGGCGACACCATCGCCGCTCCGGCTGCTCCGACGGCCGGGGTGGACCTCGGCGCCGCACCGCGGCCGGGCGCGGATCTCGGCACCGCACCCGGTGCACCACAGCCTGGTGGGGGCCTCGGCGCTCCGCTGGCGTCCGTCGACCTCGGCGGCCACCACACCTCCGGCTCCCTCACCGACCGCCTCGACAGCAACCGCGACCAGGCCCACGCCCTCGCCGACCCCGGCCTCGTCGGCGACATCGCCCGGCACGCCTACACGGCGGTCGCGGCCGGGAGTTGGTTCATGGCCATCTTCCTGTCCACGGGCCAGGCACCCCGCCTCGCCCCGAAGCCCGCACGCCAGCTGCCCCCGCCCCCGCAGGAGCCGGAGCAGCAGGTGCCGACCTTCGCTCCGAACGACCACCCGCAGGCGGACCTGGTCGACGTCTCCTCCCCGCAGGCGGCGGAGGAGACCGACGGTCTCGGCAAGGACCACCCGGTCGTGCAGGAGCTGTTGAAGGACTACGACCCGCTCGCCGGCATGCACGAACGCGACTGGGAGAGCCTCTTCCAGAACGAGGACGGCACGCCGCGCTGGCCGGTCGAACGCGAGGGCGGCTACGAGGACAGCCAGCCGGAGGTCCTGAAGGCCGGCGCCGAGCTCGACAGGTTCGGCACGACCGAGGGACGCGTGCTGAGCACCGCGGGCACGCCCTTCAAGGAACGGTCGCTGCCTCCGGGCGCGGCCGAGGAGGGCTACCGCAGGTACCGCGTCACGAAGGACCTGCCCGTCCACCGCACGATCAGCGCGCCCTGGTTCGGCCAGCCCGGTGGCGGGGCCCGCTACCGCACCACCTACCCCGTCGCGGACCTCGTCGCGCTCGGCTACCTCACGGAGATCACCGCATGAACGTCGAGTCGCTGCCCGAGTGGCTGACCAGGATCGGCGTGCCGGACGACGTCGTCAGCATCGGTGAGGAGGCGGAGGGGCGCTGGTGCCTCCTCACCGACGAGACGGGTCACGAGGTGTTCTGGCAGGAGCAGGGGAACCGCTACGACTGGGCCCGGTTCGACGACGAGAGCGTGGCGTGCCACTACCTCTTCGGCCGTCTCGCCTGGGCTCAGGTCGCGCGCGGATCCCTCACCGTGCCAACAGCTTGAGCGCGGCCTCGTGCAGGTGGCCGTTCGACGTCAGCACGTTGCCGCCGTCGTAGCGCTCCTCACCGTCCAGTGAGGTGAAACGGCCACCTGCCTCGGTCACGAGCACTTGGAACGGGGCGACGTCCCACGGGTTCACGATGCACTCGGGTGCCAGGTCGATCGCACCCTCGGCGACCAGGCAGTGCTGGTAGAAGTCGCCGAACGCGCGGCTTTCCCAGGTCGCGTCCACCAGCCGCAGATATGCCTCACGTGAGTGGTACTCCACCCACGTCTTGATGTCCGTCGTCGACATGTACGCGTCCTCGAGAGAGCGCACGCCGGAGACGGAGATCGCGCGCTCGCCGGAAGCGTCCGACATGAACGCGCCGCCACCCGCCGCGGCCCACCAGCGGCGGCCCAGCGCGGGTGCCGACACGACGCCGACGACCGGCGTGCCGTCCACGACCAGGGCGATCAGCGACGCCCAGATCGGCACGCCGCGCAGGAAGTTCTTGGTGCCGTCGATCGGGTCGAGCACCCAGACGCGGGAGGCCTCGAGGGTGCCGCCGCGTTCCTCACCCATCACGACGTCGTCGGGGCGTTCGGTCGCCAGCACGGCCCGGACCGCGTCCTCGACCGCGACGTCGGCATCGGTGACGGGCGTGCGGTCCGGCTTGCGCTCGACGGCGAGGTCGTGGGCGCGGAAGCGGGTCGCGGTGATCGCGTCGGCGGCGTCGGCGAGGCGGAGGGCGAGTTCGAGATCAGCATCGTGGCGTGACACGCGGCGATCGTTCCACGAATACGCTGTGGCCGTGAGCGTGGTCTTGTTGGCCGAGGACGATCCGGCCATCGCGGAACCTCTCTCCCGCGCGTTGACGCGGGAGGGTTATTCAGTGCAGGTCGTGGGGGACGGGCCGAGTGCGTTCGAAGCCGCCATCGCCGGGGGCATCGACCTGCTGGTGCTGGATCTCGGACTGCCCGGCATGGACGGGCTGGAGGTGTGCCGCAGACTCCGTCAGAACGGCAGGGGCATACCCGTGCTGATGCTCACGGCCCGTGCGGACGAGGTCGACTTCGTGGTCGGGCTCGACGCGGGCGCGGACGACTACGTCGCCAAGCCGTTCCGCCTCGCCGAGCTGATGGCCCGCATCCGGGCCCTGCTGCGCCGCCGCGCACCCGGAACGCTGGAGGTCAACGGTGTGCGCGTCGACCTGGCCGCCCGTCGCGTCACGGTCGACGGCGGTGAGATCCAGCTCGCGAACAAGGAGTTCGAGCTGCTCAAGGTGCTGATCCAGCGCGCGGGGCAGGTCGTGAGCCGCGACGAGATCCTCTCCGAGGTGTGGAACGACCCGGACCTCAAGGGCAGCAAGACGCTCGACATGCACATGTCGTGGCTGCGCCGGAAGCTCTGTGACGGCACGCCCAACTCGGCCGAGCGCCGCATCGCGACCGTGCGCGGCCGCGGTTTCCGCTTCAACGCAGACTGATGCGCCGCCGGATCCTGCGGGCGATCCTGCTCGCCGTCGCCGTCACGGGCATCGTCCTCGGGCTCCCGCTCGGCTACTCCGCGCTGACGCTCGTCGAGGACAACGCCCGCGGCGCCCTCACCGAAAGCGCGCAGCGCATCGCGACGGCCCTCGACGACCAGCTCGCCAACAGGCAGAGCATCGACATCGAGGCCGTCAAGTTCGCCATTCCGACCGACGGCCGCCTCACCGTGACCTTCGGTGGCGCCACCACCGTCACCGGTCCCTCACCCGGAGACGATCCGCTCAGCGCAGAACTGCCGATCGCGCAGCAGGGCACCGTGCGGCTGGAGATCCCGTCCGGCACGATGCGCACCAACCAGGCCCAGGTGGCGGGCCTCGTCCTACTCCTGCTCGCGCTGTCCGTGGGCACCGGCACGGTCGTGGCGCTGGTGACCGCGCAAACGCTTGCCCGTCCGCTGGTCCACGTGGCGGCCCGTGCGTCCCGCCTGGGCGCAGGCGACTTCCGCGCCGACGACCAGCGCTACCACATCGAGGAACTGGACGCGGTCTCCGAGGCGCTCGACACCTCGGCGACGGCGCTGGCCCGGCTCGTCCAACGCGAACGGGAGCTCGTCGGCGACGTCTCCCACCAGCTGCGCAGCCGCCTGACCGCGCTGCAACTGCGTCTCGAAGCCCTGGCCGAACACCCGGAACCGGACACCGCGGCCGAAGCCCGCGCGGCCCTCGAACAGGCCGAACGCCTGGCCGCGGTGCTGGACGAGCTGCTCGCCGCCGCCCGCGCGGCCCGGGCTGTCGGTGCCGAACCGGTCGAGCTGCGGCCGGCGCTGAACGCCATCGCCGAGGAGTGGCGCGAGCAGGTGAAGAGCCAGGGCAGGGCGCTGCGCGTCCGCGTCCCGGACGGCCTGCTCGCCCGCGTCACGCCCGCGCGCCTGCGCGAGGCCATCGGTGTGCTGCTGGACAACGCCCTGCGCCACGGCGAGGGCTCTGTGGTGCTCTCGGCGCGCAGCGAGGAGGGCACGGTCGTCGTAGAGGTGAGCGACGGCGGTTCAGGCGTGCCCGACGAGCTCGCGGCGCACATCTTCGAGCGCGGTGTCTCCGGTGGCGGCTCGACGGGGGTGGGGCTGGCGCTCGCACGGGCGCTGGTCGACGCGGACGGCGGGCGGCTGGAGCTGTCGACGGCCCGCCCGGCGACGTTCGCGGTGTTCCTGCCGGTGCCGAAGGCTCAGGACGTGGTCGGCATTCCGTGGAAGACGCCGAGCACGCCGCGCTGAACAGTCAGGAGTGGCCGAGCTCCTTCTCCTCCTCGATGGACCGGTCACGACCGCGGACGTTCTCCTCGGGGAACACCCACGTCTTGTAGCCGTACCAGCGGAAGGCCATCGCGATCAGCGTGCCGATGATCTGCGCGCTCAGGAAGTCCGAGATCTCCTCGGTGAGCCGTGACACGTGCGGCTCCTGCAGGTGGAACAGGTACCGCGCGACGTACAGCGGTGCCGAGTTCAGCACGATGCCGATGCCGTTGACCAGGAAGAACAGTGCTGCTTCGTGATGCCGCTCGCGGCCGCCGCGGGTGCGGAACGACCACTCCCGGTTGAGGACGTACGACACGATCGTGGCGACCAGGGTCGCGATGATCTTCGCCGTCACCGGGTTGTTGGGCAGGACGACCGTCTTGATCCCGAAGAACAGGACCGTGTCGATCACGAAGCAGGTGCCCCCTACCAGGGCGAACTTGACCAGTTCACGATGCTTCAGCGCGATCGACCGGATCGGCTCCGGAAACCGGGAGACCACTGTTTCGGCTAGAGACACGGGACGAGTCTACGGAGATCGGGTGAACGCGGCGGTCCGGACGAGCGCCGGCGTCGGGAAACACCCAGCGTCGCATCGCCCAGAACTTGAAGCCGGTCGCGAGCAGCATGCCGATGATCGAGCCCGACACGAAGTCCGCGATCTCCTCGGTCATCGCCGAGACGAACGGGGCCTGGAGACCGATCAGGTGCCGCGACAGCCACAGCGGAACGATGTTGATCGCCACGCCCAGGCCGCTGACCAGGAAGAACAGTGCGGCCTCGTGGTGACGCTCGCGGCCGCCGCGGGTGTGGAAGGACCATTCGCGGGACAGCACGTACGAGGCGATGATCGCCACCAGCACGCCGATGACCTTGGCCGTGACGACCTTGTCCGTCAGCACCGTGAGCTTGAGCGCGTACCAGACGCCGTTGTCGACGAGGAACGTTGTGCCGCCGACCACTGCGAACCGGATCATCTCGCGGTGCTTGTGCAGCAGGAACTGGAGTGGTTCTGGCAACCGGCTCATGGCACGGCGTACGACTGGCAGCACCGCGCCAGCTTACGGATCAAGATAACGGTGCTTGCCTCCGGGTGTTACCTTTCGCCACTCAGAGGTGTCTGACCTGCACGTTCAGTGACGAAGAAAGATCAACTTTTGATCAACTCCGCGCCGGCTCGCAGGGCCACCCCAGCAGATCCGGGATCAACGGCGGGCGCAAGCCGGGCCACGGCTGGCACGGTTCGGAGGTCGGCGGAGGAGCCGTCGGCACTGGCGTCGACGGCGGCACCGTCGGCGTCGGCACGGTGGTCGACGGCGGGAGCACCGTCGGCAGCGTCGGCGTGGGCACGGTCGGGGTCGGCACCACGGGCGTGCCGGGCTTCGTCGGCTCGATCGGCTTCACCGGCGGCGGCGTCGTGGTCGTCGTCGGCGGCACGGTCGTCGTGGTGGGGTCCGGCGGTTTCACCGGGTCCACGACCGGCGGGTGGTCCGGGTGCAGCTTCACCGGCACGGTCACGGTCTTCGTCGCGTTGCCCAGCGTCGCCGTGACGGTGATCGTCCCGCCCCGGTGCGGCAGTCCGAACGCCCACACGGACATCCGGAACTGGCCGCCCTTGTCCAGGTCGGTGACGCAGTGGATCGAGTTCTTGTCCGTCCGCGAGCACTCGCGGCACGGCGTGAACACCACGATGTTCTCCGACGACGACACGTCCAGCTTCAGCGTGCCGCCGCGCGGGCCCTTGTTGCGGACCTGCACGTCCACGCGCGGGTCCCAGTAGATCTCGTGCCACGTCGAGACGGTGAGCTCGATGTCGTCGTTGATCGGAGGCACGTCGACGGCGACGCTGACGTTGACCGAGATCGACGCCCCCGCGCTGATCGTGCCGGTGATCGTGCCCGGCTGGGCGTCGGGTGTGGCCTGGAGCCGGAACAGGAACGTCGCCTGCCCGCCGGGCGCGATGCCCTGCGGTGTCGAGCAGGTGATCGTGCCGCCGCCCGCCGGGCAGTTCACGGTCTGGTCGGCTGATCCGTCGGGTTGCAGCAGGCGCGCGGCGAACGACGCAGGCCCGCCGGTCGACAGCACGCCCGGTGGCAGGTTCAGCGACATGGTCGCGGGCGGGGCCGCGGAGCCGCCGGTGTTCCGGACGGTGATCGGGAAGTCCTTGGGCGCCTCGCCGGGCGTGAGCGTGAACCCGCTCGGCGTGGTCGGCGTGAGCGACGGCGGCGCGGGCGTCGGTGTCGGAGCCGGGGAGGGAGCAGGTGGCGCGGGTGCCGGTGAAGGCGGCGACGGGCTCGGACTCGGGCTCGGACTCGGAGTCGGCGAGGGGACCGCCGGTGCCGGCGGAGGCGGTGGCTGCGGCGAGGGCGGCTTCGGCTGGACCTGTGTCACCGCTGGTGGAGGCGGTTCGATGGCCTGCACGGCCGGCGTCTGCTGGTCGCTGCCGCCCGCGGTCAGCGCGATCACCACGGCCGCGGCCACGGCGGCGGCGGAACCACCGACGGTGACGAGTTGCCGGGGAATCGAGGCACCGACCGCGCCCGCGCCACCGGCAGCCGCTCCGGCGCCGACGACGGCCGTGGTCGTACCCGCCGCCACCAGGTACGTCGTGGCGCCCACACCCAGCACCAGCGGGGCGACGAAGATCCGCAACGCGCCGTTGACGTCCGCGAGCTCCGCGGCCAGGGCCCGGCACCGCCCGCACTCGTCGAGGTGCGTCTCGACCTGGGTCGCCTCGCGCTTGGACAGACCCGCGCGCGTCCAGGCCCCGAGCCGGTCGACGGTCGCCCGGCACCGTTCCGCGTCGGTGTCGGCCAGGTGCATCTGCAGGTACTGCTGCTTGAGGCCCTCGCGGGCGCGGTAGGCGAGCGCGGACACGCCGTTGGCCGTCAGCCCGAGCAGCGGGGCGACCTCGGCGGGCGACTGACCCTCGATCTCGGTGTGCCAGAGGACCATCTGCCAGCGCTCCGGCAACGCGGCGAACGCGCGGGCGGCCATGGACCGCTCCAGCCCGGCCACCGCGGTGTCGCTGAACGCCACGGGCGGCGCGACGTCGGTCATGTCCTCGGTGAGGTCGACCTTCTTGTCCCGCCGGGTCTTGTCGTAGGCGGTGTGCCGAAGCGCCGTGAGCAGGTACGCGCGAAACGCCGAGTCGGGCCCGCGACCGGCCCGCAGCGTGTCCAGGACCTTCGCGAACGCCTCCGACACGAGGTCGTCGGCCTCGGCCTGCGAGCGGGCCAACTGGCGGGCGAGGTTGTAGGCCGCCGAGACGTGCCGTTCGTACAACTGGCCGTAGGCGTCGATGGTCCCTTCGCGCACGGACTCGATCAGTTCCGCGTCGCTGGGCCCCTGGACGTCTGCAGGAACGGTCGCCAAGTCTCGTGTCCCTCCTCGCGGCGCTCAGTGTGACCTACGGCGCCACGAACAGTCATCTGAATCCCCCGCGCGGGTTGCGTCATGAACCTTCGGCTAGTGCGTTTCCCACCTGGAATCGGGAGAGCTGAAGGGAGACCGGGTGGGTGTCGCACAAGCGGAACGCCTGCTGAAGTCGAGGTGGCGGACCGCCACCATGGCTGCCGGCTGGGCGTTCCCCGCAGACTGGCCGCTCGCCGAGGTCGACGAGGTGTGCGCGGCGATGCTGGAGAACACCGACCCCGGCGACGCGCTGGTCCGGCTGGGCCGCGCTCGTGCCGAGGCTGGTGCCGGCCTCAGCGAGACGCTGCTGGACCTGGCCGCGCTGCACGCGGTGCTGACCGACGCGTCGCACATCGTGTCGCCGAACGTCGACGCGCTCCCTTCGCGGATGGTGCGCATGACAGCGCTGGGATGGGCGGACGTGGTGACGAAGCAGGCCGGCGACTGCGCGGCCGAGGATCCTCTGACCGGGCTGGCGACAGCCGCTTACCTGCGGACACGGCTGGGCGAGGTGTACCGGGAGACGCCCGTCGCGCCGCTCGACTACGCCGTCGTGCTGCTGCGCCTCGACGTGCACCGGGCGTCCGGCTGGTCGCGCGTCGTCGCGATGACGCTCGTGTCCGACGCGTTGCGCACGGTCTTCGACGGCGGCGAGACGCTGGCGAGCCTGGGTCCGTGTGTGGCCGCTGTCCTGGTGCGTCGCGACGAAACCCTCGCACGCCGCGTCTCCAACCTGCGCGTCCTGGCGGCAGACCGCCTGGCGGACGACCCCAACGTCCGGCCGACCGGCCCCGCGAAGGTCTGGACCGAACGCCTCCCCGACACGCACGCCGAGGCGTGCGCCCTCCTCACCTCGCTCGGGCGCTGACTCCCCCTGTCCCGCGCCCGCTCCCTCCCCGTTCCCCCACTGCACGCGGGAGCCCTACGTACCGCAGAACGGTACGTAGGGCTCCCGCGTGACTTTTCAGATGTGGACAAGTGTTCTATTGTCTTAGTTCACTAGAACAATCTGGGGAGTGTGTGTGGTCGAGTTCCACGTCGACCGCGGCAGTGGTTTTCCGGCGTACCTGCAGCTCAGTCAGCAGGTCAGGGAGGCTCTGAGGCTCGGCTGGTTGCAGCCGGGCGATCGGCTGCCGACGGTCCGCGACGTCGTCGCGACCAGCGGGGTGAACGCGAACACCGTGCTGAAGGCCTACCGCGAGCTCGAGCTCGCGGGGCTCGTCGAGGCGCGCCAGGGCTCCGGCACGTTCGTCAAGGCCTCCTTGGGGTCCGCCGTCCCCGAGGACCTGGACCCGCTGCGCGCCAAGCTCGCCGCGTGGATCGCCGAAGCACGCTCCGCCGGGTTGGAGGACGAGGACATCTTCGCGCTGCTGCGCGAAGGGCTGAGTGGGGGAGCGCAATGAGCGTGGTCGCGGCCGAAGTGTCGAAGTGGGCGGTGCGAGACGTCTCCTTCGAACTGCCGCCGGGCAGCGTCACGGCCCTGGTCGGCGCCAACGGCTCCGGCAAGTCGACGCTGCTGAACGTGCTGGCCGGGCACCTGCCACCGCGGTCGGGACACACGTCGATCGCCGGTCGCGTGGCGTACGTGCCCCAGCACAAGCCGATGTACAAGAACTTCGAGGTGCCGGACGTCCTGGAGTTCGGCCGCCGCATGAACACCATCTGGGACCACAAGCGCGCCGACGACTGGCTCACCAGGTTCAAGGTGCCGCGCAAGCTCCAGGTCGGCGACCTGTCCGGTGGCCAGCGCACGCACGTGACGCTCGCGTTGGCCCTGGGATCCCGTCCCGACGTGCTGCTGCTGGACGAGCCGATGTCCGAACTGGACCCGCTCGCGCGCAGGAAGGTCATGCGGGAGTTGCTGACCGAGGTCAGCGACAACGGGATGACGTTGATCTTCTCCACGCACGTCGTCGCGGAGATCGGCGGCGTCGCGGACCGGTTGCTGCTGCTCTCCGGCGGACGGCTCCTGGTGGACGGCGACACCGACGAGCTGCTGGAAGAACACGTTCTCTACACCGGTCCGCGTGACCCGGAACCGCCCGTGGAAGGACCCGTGGTGCTGGCGAAGCACAGTCAGTCGCAGTCGCAGTTCCTGGTGCGTTCCGGCGGCACGCAGGTCGACGAACCGTGGACCGCGCGGTACGTGACGCTGGAGGAGCTGGTCGTGGCGCACCTGGAGCGTGTGGCGTGAGCGCGTTCGTGTGGCTGACCTGGCGTCAGCACCGGTGGATGATCATCGGTACCTCGGTCCTCGCGCTGGTCGCGGCGTTCGTCCTCGTCTCGACGGAGGGCGGGCCGGTGGGCTCGATGCTGCTGGCGGGCTTCTACGGGCTCGCCGTGCAGGTCGCGTTCGGCGGTGTGATCGGCGTGTTCTGGGGTGCCCCGCTGATCGCCAGGGAACTCGAGGAGCGCACCTACTTCGTGGCGTGGGGCCAGGACGTCACCCCGGTGCAGTGGGTGCGCGGCAAGGCTCTGCTGCTGGGCGCGCTGGCCGTGGTGCTGGGCGGGGTGATCGGGTTCGGCGGCGGGTTCATCGGCAGGCAGCAGTCGTGGGCGGCGTTCGAGGGGAGCCCGGTCGTGCAGGCCGGCTACGCGATCTTTGGTTTCGCGCTCGGCCTGCTCATCGGCCTGCTGTCCCGGCACGTGGTGACGGCGATGGCGGCGACGCTGGTGGCCTACGTCGTCGTCCGCGCCGTGGTGGCCGCGTTCGTGCGCGACCACTACCTGCCGGCGAGGCGCGAGATCGCCCGCTGGGAGAACACCCCGGACGTGCCGGGAGCCTCGACGGATCTCGGTGGCGGGTTCATCGGGCCCGATCTCGACCCGGTGGACGTGACCGAGCAGTGCGCGAAGATGCCCAACGTCGGTACCTGCATGCGCAGCTCGAAGGCCGCCATCGGAACGTACGTCGACTACCAGCCGATCGGGCGGCTCGGACTCTTCCAGTTCATGGAGTTCGGGTTGTTCGCGCTGATGGCCGCCGGGCTGTTCTACGTGACGTTCCGCTTGCTCCGGCGCGGCGGAGGGTGGAAGCCGTCGCGCTCCCACCGTCGCATCAGGACCGAACCCGCGCCTGATCCCGCGCCTGATTCCGCTCCGGCACCCGTTCAGAGCACGCCGGACACCGCCGCCGCCCACGCCGAGGGGTAGTGCGGGCGGAACCCGAGCACCTGTTGCGCGCGGGTCGTCGACACGATTCCGTGCCACGGGTCGAACGCCTGCTGAACGGTCTCCCTGGGGGTGAGGCCGTTCAGCAGGTGCGGCACCCGGTGGCGGGGCTGCTGGAGTTCGACTGCGAGGTGCTCGGCGCACCCGAGCACGACCAGCGACTCGTGATCCACGTCGCACCCGAGGGCAGCGTCACCGCGCGGCGGCTGGCTCTGCTCGTGAGTGCCGGAGAAGCCGCAGGTAGGATGCCTGAACCGTGGACTCCCGTACCCGTCTCCCCGTCGTCGGAATGATCGGCGGCGGGCAGCTCGCCCGCATGACGCACCAGGCCGCGATCCCGCTCGGTCAGTCGCTGCGCGTGCTCGCCGTCTCCGAGAACGACCCCGCCGC
Source organism: Lentzea aerocolonigenes (assembly GCF_000974445.1). Lineage (GTDB taxonomy): Bacteria > Actinomycetota > Actinomycetes > Mycobacteriales > Pseudonocardiaceae > Lentzea > Lentzea aerocolonigenes. Next base: position 54,640 of record NZ_BBOJ01000036.1, on the reverse strand, counting down.
CCTCGTCGCGCGGGACGTGGTGCTCGGCACGCACACCGACCTGGACGCGTTGCGCGCGTTCGCGAAGGGCTGCGAGGTCGTCACGTTCGACCACGAGCACGTGCCGTCCGAGCACCTGCGCGCGCTGGTGGCCGAGGGCGTGAAGGTGCACCCCGGCCCGGACGCGCTGCAGTACGCGCAGGACAAGCTGAAGATGCGCGTGCGCCTGGCCGAGCTGGGCCTGCCGGTGCCGCCGTTCGCCGAGGTGCACGACGTCCGCGACGTGCTCCGCTTCGGCGCCGAGCACGGCTGGCCGTGCGTGCTGAAGGCGATCCGCGGCGGGTACGACGGCCGCGGCGTGTGGATGCTGAACCAGCCGCACAGCGCCGAGCTGGTCGTGCCGGAGCTGCTGGAGGCCGGGACGCCGCTGATGGTCGAGCAGTGCGTGCCGATGCGCCGCGAGCTCGCGGCCGTGGTGGCGCGCTCGCCGTTCGGCCAGGGCGCGGCGTGGCCGGTCGTCGAGACCGTGCAGTCCGAGGGCATCTGCGTCGAGGTCCTCGCGCCTGCTCCGGGGCTGGACGGTGCTGCGGCCCAGGAGCTGGCCCTGAAGGTCGCCGACGCGCTGGGCGTGGTGGGCGTGCTGGCCGTCGAGCTGTTCGAGACCGCGGACGGCGTGGTCGTGAACGAGCTCGCGATGCGTCCGCACAACTCGGGCCACTGGTCGATCGAGGGCGCGCGCACGTCCCAGTTCGAGCAGCACCTGCGGGCCGTCCTCGACTACCCGCTGGGCCGCACCGACCTGATGGCGCCGGCCGTGGTGATGGCGAACGTGCTGGGTGCCTCCGAGCCTCCGGCGATGGGCCCGGACGAGCGCGTGCACCACCTGTTCGCCCGGTTCCCGGACGCGCACGTGCACCTGTACGGCAAGGAGGAACGGCCGGGCCGGAAGGTCGGGCACGTGACGTTCCTCGGCAACGACATGACGTCGGTGCGTGAGCGTGCTCGCTTGGCCGCGGACTTCCTGTCCACCGGCGTTTGGTCAGACGGATACGACATTCACGGGAGCTCGGAGTGACTGTGCAGGTTGGCGTGATCATGGGCAGCGACTCGGACTGGCCGGTGATGAAGGCCGCGGCCGAAGCCCTCGCCGAGTTCGACGTGGCGTACGAGGTCAGCGTCGTCTCCGCGCACCGCACCCCGAAGCGCATGATCGACTACGCCGAGTCCGCCGCCTCGCGCGGCCTGCGGGTGATCATCGCGGGCGCGGGCGGCGCCGCTCACCTGCCGGGCATGGTCGCCTCCGCCACCGTGCTCCCGGTCATCGGCGTGCCGGTGCCGCTGAAGTACCTCGACGGCATGGACTCGTTGCTCTCGATCGTGCAGATGCCCGCGGGCGTCCCGGTGGCGACCGTCTCAGTGGGTGGCGCCCGCAACGCCGGTCTCCTGGCCGTCCGGATGCTGGCGTCCGGCGACCCGGCGCTGCAGGAGCGCATGGCCCGTTTCCAGGCGGAACTCGAGCAGCTCGTACTAGACAAGGACGCGGCGCTGCAGAAGTCCCTCTGAGTGCTCAACAGCACAGCGGCGCCCGTGGTAAACGGGCGCTAACATCGTGCTGAGTACTCGCTACCGGGAGGTAACAAGGTGAACCCGAGCTTCGGCACCTACCAGCTCGCCGAGGAGCACGAGGCGCTGCGAGAGGCCGTCCGCTCGCTCGCCGAGAAGGAGATCAAGCCGTTCGCGGCCGAGGTCGACGAGAACGAGCGCTTCCCGGTCGAGGCGCACAACGCCCTGGTCAAGTCCGGCTTCGCGGCCGTGCACGTGCCGGAGGAGTACGACGGCCAGGGCGCGGACTCCGTGGCCACCTGCATCGTGATCGAGGAGATCGCCCGCGTCTGCGGCTCGTCGTCCCTGATCCCCGCGGTGAACAAGCTCGGCACCATGCCGATCCTGCTCTCGGCCTCGGAAGAGCTGAAGCAGCTCGTCATGCCGTCCATCGCCTCGGGCGAGGCCATGGCCTCCTACGCCCTGTCCGAGCGCGAGGCGGGCTCCGACACCGCCTCGATGCGCACGCGGGCCGTTCGCGACGGTGACAACTGGGTGCTGAACGGCACCAAGTGCTGGATCACCAACGCCGGCGAGTCCACCTGGTACACGGTCATGGCCGTGACGGACCCCAACGCCGCCAAGAAGTCGGCCGGCATCTCGGCGTTCGTCGTGCACAAGGACGACCCCGGCTTCTCGGTGGGCCCGAAGGAGCGCAAGCTCGGCATCAAGGGCTCGCCGACCCGCGAGATCTACTTCGAGAACTGCACGATCCCGGCCTCGCGGATCATCGGCGAGCCCGGCACCGGCCTGAAGACGGCTCTCCGGACTCTGGACCACACCCGTCCGACGATCGGCGCGCAGGCCGTGGGCATCGCGCAGGGCGCCTTGGACGCTGCGGTCGCGTACGTCAAGGACCGCAAGCAGTTCGGGAAGTCCATTTCGGACTTCCAGGGCGTCCAGTTCATGCTCGCCGACATGGCGATGAAGATCGAGGCGGCCCGGCACATGGTGTACGTGGCGGCCGCGAAGGCCGAGCGCGGCGAGCCGAACATCGGCTTCATCACCGCTGCCGCCAAGTGCTTCGCGTCCGACGTGGCCATGGAGGTCACGACGGATGCGGTGCAGCTGTTCGGTGGCGCGGGGTACACGCGTGACTTCCCCGTGGAGCGGATGATGCGGGACGCGAAGATCACGCAGATCTACGAGGGCACGAACCAGATCCAGCGCGTCGTGATGTCGCGCGCGGTCCTCAACGGCTAGGGCTTCGAGTCGCGGAGCCAGGACCTCACTCCTGGCTCCGCACCTTCTCGTGCATTCCCTCGAACAGCTTCCAGCCCGCGCTGCCGCTGTCGGGAAAGATCCTCTTGAACTGCTTCTCTTCCAGGCCGCGGAAGGTCGCGATGATGCTTCCCAGGCTGATCTCGATCACGCGGCCCTCTGATCGAGGGCCGAAGACCGACAAGAACGCGCTGAGCACGCGGTGTGTCGAGGGTCCGTCCGGCAGCTTCTCGTCGAACTGCCCGATGGTCTTCGCGCCGAGCGCCTTGGCGAGGGCCACCAGTACGCTGAGATCGCCCTCCCAGTACCTGATTCTCAAGCCTTTCGCCACCTCGGCGATCTCCAGCACCTTGGGACTGTTGCGCACGTAGGCTTCCATGGACTGCGCGTTGACCCGCAAGTCGAGAGCACCGTGCTTGACGCTGTCGGAGTACTCGCCGGACAGCTTGTCGATCTCGCCCTTGATCGTGGAGAACTGTTCGTCCGCCATCTCGAACAACGCGCTCAGCAGGAACAGTTTGCGCTGCAACGGGATCGGCACGTCGGCCTCACGTTTGTAGCCGAGCTTGTGGTGCATCGCCGCCCACGCGTGCTGCGACATCGTGCGAACCTGGAACTCCGCGGAGATGCCGGCGTACCTCGCCCACGACCGTTCACTCCGGCTGCCGATGCGCACGACCAGGTGGTTCGACGCATAACCGAACTGGTCGGGCGCCAGCTCGTCCCGCTTGTTCACCGAGTGCTCTTCACGCACCTCGAACTCTTTGCTCAGCAGCTCGACGATCCGGTCGACGTCTTCGAGGTAGTGCGCGATGATCCGCACCCCGACCAGGTCCGTCATGTCGGTCAGCGGGTTGGCGTACTTGCCGGACTTGCGCCGGATCTTCTCGTCGATGCTGTCCAGCGTCTTCACCCGGCCCTCGACCTGGAAGACGGCGATCCCGGCGTTCTCGAGGATCTTGTCGACGAACCTGCGCACGTCCTTCTCGCAGTCCTCGTACGTCGAACGGGCTTTGACGTACTCGGCCTTCCAGTCCAGCGACGTCACTGCGTGGCTCCCGGTCTAGGTGGCGGTGCACGCTCTTGATCGGGAGTCACGCGGCGGGCATTACAACCAGGCGGTCACGCACGTGCCGATCGCCTCGCCGATCGCCCCCTTCGCGCCCAGCACGCACGACGACTCCGCGGTCAGCGACTTGTCCGAGAGCTGCTGCGCGAACGCGATCGCGACGTTCATCATCCGCGTCGGGCTGCCGCTGTCGACCGCTTCCTTCACCGCCGCCGCACGGGCTTCTTCCGTCGTGCAGCTGATGTCGGTGCCGAACTTGTCGACGCGCGGCAGCCACAGCGCCTTCGCACCCGACGGGCACGGCGTCACCTGCCAGCGACCAGGAGCGGACGCGTGCGCGAGGGGCGCGGAGAGCACGGCGAAACCGAGCGTGATGGCCAGAGCCACGAGGAAACGTCCCATGTGGACGAACGTAGCCGCGCGCCACGGCCTCTACCGGGGGAACCGGGGTCACGACTGGTGACTACCCAACGTCGTCACAGCGACGCGAGGACTTCGCCCAGCCGCTCGTAGGAACGTCCGGCGCCGTCCGCCATCCCGGTCGCCAGCACCGCGTCCCGAGCCTCCTGCGACACCAGCTTCATCGTCGTGGTCATCGTCGTCTGCCCGTCGGACTCGACGAACTCCACCGTCGTCTCGGCCGGCGGGTTGTCCTCGAAGTGCTCGGTGTTCACCAGACGGGTGAAAGGCGTGACCTCGGTGTACTCGCCGTACATCTCGAACGCCTGCGAGCCGTCCGGCTGGGCCCAGCCGTAGCGCCACTTGCCGCCCACGCGCAGGTCGACCTCGCAGATCGGCATCTCCCAGCCGTCGGGGCCGAGCAGCCAGCGCCGCAGCATCGCCGGCTCGGTGAACGCCTTCCACACCAGCGCGGCGGGCGCGTCGAACGTGCGCGTCATCGCGATCTCGGTGTCGGACGGGAGGGTGACGGTGGTTCCGAACTTGGTGGTGTTCATCGCTCTTTCTCCTTCATCTCCGTCAAGAGTGCGTCCAGGCGCGTGTAGCTCGCATCCCAGAAGCGGCGGTAGTTCTCTGCCCACACGGCGACCTCCTTCAACGGCGTCGCGTCGAGCTGGCAGGGGCGCCACTGGGCTTCCCTGCCGCGGGTGATCAGGCCTGCCTTTTCCAGCACGCGCAGGTGCTTGGAGATCGCCGGGCCGCTGATGTCGAACGGCTCGGAGAGCTCCTTCACCGTCGCCGGGCCCTCGGTGAGCCTCGCGAGGATCGCCCGGCGGGTCGGGTCCGCTAGTGCGGCGAAGGTGGCGCTCAGCTGGTCCATCTCGTACCTAACCACTTGGTTATCTAACCTCTGGGTTAAGTAGAGCCCTTGCTCGTCGTCCTGTCAAGTACCTGACGAAGTCCCCGTGACGTCGAATTTCCGTTGGCCTGGCCCGGAAATCCCGTCTTCGCGCAACCCCGGAGGCCTGGTGTTCCGTCCTCATCGCATGAGCTACCGAGTTCTCGTCGCAGCACTCGCCGCCGCCCTGCTCGCCACGGGGTGCGGCAGCACGTCCACCGGAGGAGGGGGTGGTGAGGTGAAGGGCAAGGTGTTCCGCTCGGCCTTCGTCACCGAGCAGGGCAAGCCGCGCCCCCTGGTCGAGGGCACGAACGTGGAGCTCAGATTCACCGACGACGGGCGGCTGCTCGCCAGCGCCGGCTGCAACCAGATGCAGGGGCCGGTCTCGCTGGATGACGGCAAGATCGTCGTCCCCGACCTCGGCATGACCGCGATGGGCTGTCCCAGTCCCGACCTGCACACCCAGGACGAGTGGCTGTCCAAGCTGCTGCGCGCGTCACCGTCGTGGCGGATGGACGGCACGAACCTGGTGGTCACCGGGTCGAACGCGGAGATCGTGCTCGGGCCGGAGGCGCCCGCCACGCTCGAAGGCGGCACGTGGAAGCTGGCGAGCCTCGTCCAGGCCGACGCGGTCTCGTCGACTCCGGCCGGCGTGGAGGCCTCGATCAGGTTCGAGAACGGCAAGCTCAACGCGAAGCTCGGGTGCAACGACGCTTTCGGGTCTTACGAGGTGGAGGGGTCGACGATCACCATCGGCGAGCTGGGTCACACGGACAAGGCGTGCGAGCCGGACAAGATGGCGGTCGAGAAGGCCGTGCTGGAGACGCTGAAAGGCCAGGTCACGTACAAGATCGACCGCAACAACCTGACCCTGACGACCACGAAGGGTGACGGCATAGGACTTAGCAAGTAGCTGTCGGGTTCCTGTCGAAACCATAAGGTTGTTCAAACTTGTACTAGTTTGGTTCGAAGTTGAACAGCTGAACGACAGGATCGGGGAGCAAGCATGGTCAAGGACGTCGCCGCACTCATCGGACGCATCGGCATCGGCATCGTGTTCGTCGCGCACGGCTGGCAGAAGTGGACCGAGTACGGCCTCGCCGGCACCGCCGGGTCGTTCGAGAAGATGGGTGTGCCGCTGCCTTCGGTGTCCGCCGCGTTCGCCGCGACGGTCGAGCTCGTCGGCGGCCTCGCGCTGATCGCGGGCCTCGCGTTGCCGATCGCCGGCGTGCTGCTGGCTGCCAACATGCTCGGCGCGTGGATGCTCGTGCACCTGCCGAACGGCCTGATCGGCGAGGGTGGTGCCGAGCTGGTCGTGGTGCTCGGTGCGGCCGCCCTCGCGCTCGGCTTCAACGGTGGTGCCTACTCGCTGGACCGCGTGCTGTTCAAGAACAACAAGGTGCTCAACCCAGCAGCTGTGTGATCTTCTCGCTCTCCCGGCGCGCGGCCAGCAGGCCCGCGTCGGGATTGCTCACCTGAACCAGTGAGCCACCGGCCGCGAGCACGGCCAGAAAGCCTTCCAGCACACCGGAAGGAACGTTCCACTCCAGAGTGGACAGCACACGCGGCTCGGAGCCCAGCTCCGCGCCGCGTTCGCGCGCCTGCGCCACCACCTCGTCCACAGTGGACTCGCCCAGTGCGGGTGTCGAGCCCGGAACCGGTTCCCACGGCGTGAAGTCGTCGCCGTGCACCCGAACGTCGTCGAGGTAGTCGACCGCGGCACCCGCGCCCAAACCCATGGGGTGCAACGAAGCCACGGCCACGACGTCCGCGTCCGCCGTGCCACCGGGCGGCACCACGGCCACCTTCGCGTCCTCGCCCGCACCGACGACACGGGCGCCGCACCACCACGCGCCGAGCAGCAGGCCAACCGTCTGCCAGTGCGCGGGCAGCAGCACCGCCACGGAGTCGCCCGGCTCGACGTCGTGCTCGTCACGCAGCCAGTTCGCCGTCTTCGCGGCCCAGTTCGCGATCGTCGCGCGGGACAGCTCGACGCGCGAACCCGTCGCGTCGTCGTAGTGCGTGATCAGCGGACGACCGGGATCGGCCTTCAGCAACGGCGTGAAGAGGATCTCGGTCACGCTCACGCGGCACTCCTAGTCGATGCAGGGCACATCCGGTTGGGCAGCTGCCACGGCGGGGAAGCCGTCCAGCGAGAGCAGCTTCTCAGGACCGAACCGCGCCGGCGTACTGGGGGTGACGGAAGGGGTGGGCTTCGGCGTCTCGCCGATCAGCTGCGCCACCCACGCCTTCACCGCCTCGCGGTCCACGGTGACGATGCTCTGGCCGCGGTCGTTGCGGGCGTCGATGCTCGTCACGGGGATCGTGGCGAACTCCACGTTGCCCGACGCGATGCCCTGCGCCTGGGCGGCCAGCGTCGCGAGGTCGAGCTTCTCGTCCACGACCACGGACTTCGACACCGCGTCCAGCAGGCCCTTCATCTTCGTCGTGTCGGTGAACGTGCCGGCGGACAGCAGCTGCTTCATCGCCTGCGACATGAACACCTGCTGCCGCGCGATGCGGCCGAGGTCGCCGCCGGGCATGTTCCGCTGCCGCACGAACGACAGCGCGTCGCCGCCCGAGATCACCTGCTCGCCCGCGCGGAAGTTCGCGCCGGAGTTCGGGTCCGAGGTGCCCGCCTTCAGGCACACCTTCACGCCGCCGATCACCTCGGTCAGCAGGTAGAACCCGTAGAGGTTGATCTCCGCGTAGTGGTCGACGCGCATCCCCGTCAGGTCCTGCACCACCTGCACCAGGGCCTTGCGCCCGGCCTCGTCGGACTTGCGCTCACGTTCCTGCTGGTCCGAGACACCCTCGGCCTGGAGCCGTTCGGCCGTGAGGAACTTGACCGCGCCGTACGCCGAGTTGATCTTGTCTTCGCGGTAGCCGGGGATCGGCACGTAGGTGTCGCGCGGGATGGAGATCGCGCTCGCCTTGCCGCCGTTGCGCGGGATGCGCATCACGATGATCGTGTCCGTGTTCACCGTGTCGGTGCCTTCGGTGCGCAGCTTGCGCAACACGTCCGCGGGCAGCGGACGGCCCTGTGCGTCGGTCCGGCTGTCGCTGCCCACCAGCAGGACGTCGATCGCGCCGTCCTCGACGGGCGGCGAGTTCGGGATGTCCTCCAGCACCTCGAGGATCTGCGTGGTGTTGGTGTTCTGCTTCACCAGCCGCAGCGCGGTCCAGAAGTAGCCGGAGAAGGCCAGCGTTGTCACGGCGACGAGCGCGACGACCGTGCGGCCGGCGACCAGTGCGGTCTTCTTCGCGCGTGCGGCGCTCAACGTGGGTCCTCCAGGTGCGGAATTCGTGTCCTCAGCGTAACTATCGCGAGCGCGTTACGCCGGGGGTTCAGTTCACGCACACCAGGCCGCCCGCCGTGATCGGCGGCGTGCTGCTCGTGCTCGGCGGTGTCGTCGTGCCGGGCGCACCCTGCGGGTCGACGTTCTCGGAGTCGTCGAGTGACTGGTAGTCGGTGCCGACCTGGACCGTCACCTGTCCTTTTCGGACTGACTTCTCCTCGGCGACGTTCACGTTCGGCCCGAGCTCCGCGGCGACCTTGCGCGCGGACCCCTCCTCGCCGGCCGCGTAGAACACGACGGTGTCGGCGGGCTGCTGGGCCGAGGACGCGGTGCCGCGCTTGAAACCCTTGGCGGCCAACGTGTTCAGCACCTGGCCCGCGAGGCCCTGGATCCCGGCGGCGTTGATGACGTTCACGGTGATCGACGAGTTCGGCGGCGCGGGCAGCGTCGTGGTGGCCGTCGGTGAGGACGAGTTGCTGGTCGACGGCTTGTCCGCGGCGAGGCTCGTGAGGAACTTGCGCACCTCGGCGGGGTTCACCGGCAGCACGTTGCCGTCGCCGTAAGTGTCGGTCGGGGGACCCACCGGGATGGTGCGGAACTCGAAGTTGCCGCCCACCAGGCCCTGCATCTGCTCGGCGAACGTCGTGATGTCCCAGCCGGAGCTGAGGATCACCGACTTCTGCACGGCCTCGACGAGTCCGTTGAGCTTCGCCGGGTCCGTCAGGGTGCCGCTCGACAGCACCTTCTTCGCCAGCGCCCCGATGAACACCTGCTGCCGCACGATCCGGTCGAGGTCGCCGCCGGGCAGGTTCTTGCGCTGCCGCACGAACGACAGCGCCGCCCTGCCCTCGATCGTCTGCTGACCGGCCTTGAAGTCGGCACCGGAGTCGGAGTCCGAGGTGGCCTCCCGCAGGCACACCTCCACACCGCCGATGGCCTTGGTCACCTCGTAGAAGCTCGCGAGGTTGACCTCGGCGTACCGGTCGATGCGCACGGCCCCGCCGGACATGTTCTCGATCGTCTTGATCAGCGTCTTGCGGCCGGCCGCCATCGACTCGGTCCGGATCTTCTGCTCGTCCGTCTCGCCCTTCGACCGCATCTCCTGGTCGACGGTGTTGCGCTGGCGGGCGAACGCCGAGTTGAGCTTGTGCTTGCCGAACCCGTCCGCGATCTCGACGTAGGAGTCGCGCGGGAACGAGATCGCGACCGCGCGCGTGCCGTCGACCGGGATGTGCACGAGGATCATCGTGTCGGTGTTCTGCTCGCCGTCGGCGTACCCGCCGTTGAGCAGCGCGAGGACTTCCTCCGACAGCGGCTTGCCCTGCGCGTCGGTGCGGCTGTCCATGCCGACGAGGAGGATGTCGACGGCGCCGTCGAGCGGCTTGGGCCCCTGCTTGGTGAGCTCCTCGGAGATGACCTCGGTCTTGACGATGCCTTTGTCGGCCGCCCGCAGCTTGCCCCAGCCGTACGACGTGACGAGGAGCACAGCCGCCGAAACGAGGGCGACGAAGATCTTCCCGGTCGTGAGGAATGCGCGGAAAGCCGCCGACGGTCGGGTGCCGACCACCCGGACCGGCAGGCTCTTGCCTTCCACAGCCGTTTCCTCCCCCACACCTCGAGTTTAGTCGTTTATAAGACACACGACGTGACGTTGCTGTGGGTTGCAGCGATTAGGTACGTGACAGACTGCGAGCGGGGAACACCACGGGAGGAAATGGCATGCGCGTACTGGTGACAGGTGGGGCCGGTTTCATCGGCTCGCACTACGTGCGGGAGTTGGTGAGCGGCTCGTACCCTGCCTTCGCGGGTGCCGAGGTGGTGGTGCTGGACAAGCTCACCTACGCGGGCAGCGAGACCAACCTCGCGCCGGTCGCGGGCAAGTTCGAGTTCGTGCGCGGCGACATCTGCGACGCCGAGGTCGTCGCGGAGCAGATGCGCGGCGTGGACGTCGTGGTGCACTTCGCCGCCGAGTCGCACGTCGACCGTTCCATCACCGGATCCGCCGACTTCGTGCTGACCAACGTCCTCGGCACGCAGACCTTGTTGCAAGGTGCCCTCAACGCGGGTGTCGGCCGGTTCGTGCACGTCTCGACCGACGAGGTCTACGGGTCCATCGAGGACGGATCGTGGTCGGAGGACCACGTCCTGGAGCCGAACTCCCCCTACTCCGCGTCCAAGGCGTCTTCGGACCTGCTGGCGCGCGCGTTCCACCGCACCCACGGACTGCCGGTGAGCATCACCCGGTGCTCGAACAACTACGGGCCGTACCAGTTCCCCGAAAAGGTGATCCCGCTCTTCGTCACCAATTTGATCGACGGCAGGAAGGTGCCCCTCTACGGCGACGGCCTGAACGTGCGCGACTGGCTGCACGTGGCCGACCACTGCCGCGGCATCCAGCTCGTCGCCGAGGCGGGCCGGCCGGGTGAGATCTACAACATCGGCGGCGGCACCGAGCTCACCAACCGCGAGCTCACCGAGAGGCTGCTCGCCGCGACGGGCCGTGACTGGTCGTTCGTCGAGCCGGTGGCCGACCGCAAGGGCCACGACCGCCGCTACTCGGTCGACATCTTCAAGATCTCCGCCGAGCTGGGGTACCAGCCGCAGGTGGACTTCGCGGTGGGCCTCGCGGACACCGTCGAGTGGTACCGCGAGAACCGCGCGTGGTGGGAGCCGCTCAAGGAGCGCGCCCAGCTGGTGAAGGGCTGAGCGTTGATCCTCGTTCCCGGTGGTCGTGGCCAGCTCGGCCACGACCTCGCAGCCCTGTCCTCCGACGTCCGCGCGCTCTCGTCCAGTGATCTCGACGTCACCGCGGTGAGTGCCGCCGACCTCGCCGGTGCCTCCGCGGTGATCAACTGTGCCGCCTACACCGCGGTCGACGCGGCCGAGACCGACGAGGACCGCGCGTTCGCGGTCAACGCCGTCGGTCCCGGTCTGCTCGCCGAGGCGTGCGCTTCCCTTGGCATTCCACTGATCCACGTGTCGACGGACTACGTGTTCTCCGGCGACGGGACGCGGCCGTACGAGCCGTCCGACCCCGTCGGCCCGAAGTCCGCGTACGGCCGCACGAAGCTCGAAGGCGAACGCCGCGTGCTGGAGGCCGGCGGGTACGTCGTGCGCACGGCGTGGGTTTACGGCGTGCAGGGCTCGAACTTCGTGAAAACCATGGCGGCGTTGGAGTCCACGCGACCTTCTCTGTCCGTTGTGGACGATCAGGTCGGCTCGCCGACGTGGTCGCACGACCTGGCCGCGGGGCTGCTCGAGCTGGCCTCGGTGCTGCCCTCGACGCGGCTGCTGCACGCGACCGGCGGTGGCGAGACGACGTGGTTCCGTTTCGCGCAGGCGATTTTCGAGGAGCTGGGCGCCGACCCGTCGCGCGTGCACCCGTGCACGACAGCCGACTTCTCGCGACGGGCGCCGCGACCCGCCTACTCGGTGCTGTCGGGTGCGGTGTGGGAAGCAGCGGGACTACGCCCTTTGCCGCACTGGCGAAGCGCCCTTGCGGAGGCATTCAAGGCCGGGGTGGTAGCTCCGCGTACCGGTGCTGCGCCATTGGAGTGACTGGTCTGGTACGGCTGTTTCAAGTACGAGAACCTGTTCGGCATGTTCGAATCCGGGCGCAGTCCTCAGCGTCCCGCGACAGCGGATTCCGATCGGCAGCGCTTCCTGAGGTGCGTTGCCGTTCTCACGGGCTCGCGACAGGTGTCGATGAGCCAGCTCGAAAGGCGCTCGCCGAGGCCGCGTTCTCGGTGAAGTCGTTGAGGCGTCAGGACTCCTGACGCCTCACAGCGAGCACCACGTCAGGCTCTGCTCCTCCGGTACGCCTCGACCGTCTTCTCGGCGCACCGCCGCCAGGTGAACCCGGCCGCGTGCGCCCGCCGCTCGGACTGCGCTTCGGGAGTGGCCGGCGCCGCGACGGCCTGGGCCAGCCCTTCGGCCAGCGCCTCGACGTCTCCGACGGGCACGTGCACCGCGTGCCCGCCGGCTACCTCGCGCAGTGCGGGCACGTCCGAGCACACCACCGGAACGTTGCAGGCCAACGCCTCCAGCACCGGCAGCCCGAACCCCTCGTCGCGCGAGGGCAGCACCAGGGCCGTCGCCCCGGCCACCACGGACCGCAGGTGCACGTCCGACAGGTACCCGGTCCGCAGCACCCGACCGTCCACACCGGACCGGCCGGGCCCCACGATCACCAACGGCGGCAACGACGGGTCGGCGGCGTGCGCCTTGATCAGGTACTGCAACCCCTTGCGCGGGCCGTCGGCGCCGACGAACAGCAGGTACTCCGACGGCAGTCCGAGCCTGCCGCGCAACGTCGGTGAGGGCGGCCGTGACGCGAACCACGCCGGGTCGACCCCGAGCGGTGTCACGACGATCTTCTCCAGCGGCACCGAGAACCGGTCGGCCACCACGGAAGCCACGGCGGCGGTCGGCGTGCAGATCACGTCCGCGCGCTGAGCGGAGAGCTTGACCAGCTCCGGCAGTCGGCGATCGGACGGCGGCAGGTCACCCGGCGCGTCCAGGAAGGCCAGGTCGTGGATCGTGACGACCTTCCCCGCACTGATCGTCGGCGGCAGCACGAAGTTCGTGCCGTGCATGACGTCGGAGAACCCTGCCAGCATCTCGACCGGCGGGAACGGCGCGCGCAGCCACAGCTGGCGCAGCGCCCGTGCCGCCACGGGCAGGCCGCGGGCGGTGACGTCGTGCGGCAGCACCGTCCGCAACGCGCGCCAGCCGCGCAACGTGAAAGCCACCGCCCGGACGTCGGCGTCCTCCGGCATGGACGCCAGTTCTTCGGCCAGTGCCGCCGTGTAGCGGCCGATCCCGGTGCGATGACCGAGCAGGGGGGTGCCGTCGAGCAGCACCTTGAGGGGTTTCGGGGATCTCGCCATTCAGCTGCCACCACGTGCGATCTTGCGCAGACGCCCCGTCGCCCGCTTGGCCAACTCGGTCGGGCCACCCGCGTCGAGGTACTCGCGCACCAGCCGCAGGTCCCGCTTCACCTTGTCCGCCTTGCTCAACCCCGGTGTGCGCACCATCGGTGCGGAGCCAGGCAGACGGTCCGCCGCGGGCCTGGGGTTGCGGCAGAACTCCGCCAGCGGCGCGAGTGCCGTCTCCCAGGTGAACCGTTCGCGGACGACGGCGATGCGCTCACGGCACGCGGCCGCGAACTCTTCGTCGTAGAGCACCTTCTCCAGTGCGTCGGCCAGCGCCTCCGAGTCCTCCGGCGGCACGACGACGCCCAAACCCTCCCGCAGCACCAGATCCGCGAACGAGTCGCCGGACGTGGTGACGATCGGCAGGCCCGCCCACAGGTAGTCGAGCACCCGCGTGCGGAACGCGAACGTGGTCTCCACGTGCTCGTAGTGCGTGGTGACCCCGCAGTCCGCGTCGAGCAGCCAGTTCTGCCGCTCGTTGTACGGCACCCAGCCGTCGTTGAAGAACACGTTCTTGCCGGTCAGCCCCAACTGCGCGGACAGCGCCCGCGTCTGGCCGGCGATGTCCATGTCCGGGACCTCGGGGTTCGGGTGCTTCATGCCGAGGAAGTACAGCTTCGCGGACGGCTGCCGCTCCCGCAGGTGGTCCATCGCCTGGATCAGCGACAGCGGGTCGAACCAGCTGTAGACGCCACCGGCCCAGATCACGACCTTGTCGGCGTCGGTCACCCCCGGCACGACGTCCTTGATCGCCGGGCCGGTCCGCTGCGGCGGCTTGCCCGACAGTCCGAAGGGGACGATGCCGAGCAGCGACTCCGTGGTGGGGTCGTTGTCGTACAACGTCGGTGTCAGACGGCCGAGTGACGTCAGGTGGCCGAGCCAGAAGTGCCGCTGCCGTTCCGACGCGCACAGGAAGAAGTCGCCGCGTTCCAGCTGGGTGTTCAGCACCCGTGTGACCGTTTCCAGGTCCAGCGCGCGCTTCTCGTCCGTGTCGTCCTTGCCCTGTTCCAGCAGTTCCAGGTGCATCGGGTCGTACATGTCGCAGACCACGATCTTGGTCGACGACTGCTTCTTCAGCTCGCCGATCATCTCCAGCGCGTGGCCCTGCAACACCACCACGTCCGCCCACGCGACGTGCGGCGGCAGCTCCTTCGGCCGGGCCCGCTCGACGGCGAACGGCGCGTCCGGCGGCGCGCACAGCGGGTTCGTCGTGACCAGCCGCACCTGGTGCTCGCCGGACAGCACGTCGGCCATGTGCCAGGCCCGGATCGCGGGACCGGCCATCCGGTCGGAGATCGCGTCACCGGTGATCACCAGGATCTTGCGCGGCTTGCCGAACACGTCGTCGAGGCCGAGCACGTCGACGAGGATGTCGTGCGCTGCGAGGTACCGCGGCAGGGGGTAGGCGGGCTCCAAAGCCTTGCGCATCAACGGAACCAGGTCCGTGTCCGACAGCCGGCGCGCGGCCTGCTCGATCTTGCGCGACTCGGCGAGCGACGGCATCAGCTCGACGAACTGGTCGATCGCGAGGAACCCGGCCAGCGCCTGGCGGGACACCCCGACGGGCTCGCGGTCCAGCGCGGGGTCCGACGGGCGGCGGGTGATCTCCAGCTGCGTCGGGTCGATCTCACCGCGCGCGGTCGCCCTGCGCACGCACAGCGCGAGCGCGGCCGGCAGCACCTTGGCCAGCGTCTCGTCGGAGAAGTTCTTGTACAGCGCCGCGAGGGCGTTGCGCTCCAGCAGGTACAGCTCGCGGCTGAGGTCGATCGAGCTCATCGACGCGTGGTGGCGGTGGAACGTGAGCGACGCCGGCTCGTACCGCACCCGCCAGCCGCGCAGGTTCAGCCGCCAGCCGAGGTCGACGTCCTCGTAGAACATGAAGAACCGCTCGTCGAAACCGCCGAGCTCGCGGTAGACCTCGGCCCGCACGAACATCGCCGAACCGGTGCCGAACAGCACGTCCTTCGGGCCGTCGTGGCTGCCGTCGTCGTCCTGCCCGGCGTGCCGCTTGTAGCCCATGCCGAACCAGGTCAGGCCGCCGTCGACGAAGTCGATCTTCTCGCCGTCCCAGTCGAGCACCTTGCTCGCGACCGCGCCGACCGCGGGCTCCGCGTGGAACACCCTGATCGCGGCCTTGATCCAGTTCCGGTCCGCGCGCGCGTCGTTGTTGAGGAACGCGAGCACCCCACCGGTCGCCTTCTCGACACCCAGGTTGCACCCGCCCGCGAACCCGAGGTTCTGCGCCGAGGTGACGATCTCGACCCCGGGAAGTTCGGCCTTCAGGCGTGCGGTGTCGTGCGCCTCGTTGTCGACGACGATCACCTGGAGCAGTTCGGCGGGGTAGTCCACCTCGGTCAGGCCGCGCACGCAGGTGATGGTGTCCTCGGCGCCGCGGTAGTTGACGACGACGACGGAGACGACGGGCAGTGATGCTCGATCCACGCGCTAAGCCTGCCTCATCACTCTGCGCGCCCGCAGCGTGGTCGCACAGATCAGCAGCAGCAAGATCGCGATTGGTACCCCGAACACCCACTCGGCCGACCAGTCGTTGCGGTCGGCGAGCAACGGCCGCATCAACGGGTGGCGCAGCACGGTCGCGGGACCCGGCTGCATCTTCTTCTCCTGCTCACCCAGCACGACGATGCGCAGCCGGGTGCCGTCGGGGCAGGTGATGTGGTGCGCGAACGCCGGGTTGTCCGGCCTGGGGAGGTCGTCGACGCTGGTGATCACGCACGTCTCAGGCGTGCCGAGGACGTCCATCAACGCCCGGTGGCCGTCGCTGACCAGCACCGCTGTGCCGGGAATCACGACCATGAACGCGGGCAGCATCAGCCACGCCGGCCCGAGCTTGCCGAGACCCCAGACGAACGCCAGCGCCAGCACGGAGCACGGCACCAGGACCGCGAGGTCGTACCTGACCGGCACGACCGCTCCGAGCACGACCACGGCGGCGATCGCGGCGAGCCCGATCACGACGAGTGGTACTGGCCGCCTCACGGCTGCTTCCTGAGCAGCCAGGCGACCGGAACGAGGAGAATCATCGCTCCGGAGACGCTTGTGACCAGCAGGAGGTTCCATCGGGTGCTGTCCGCCCAGTCCGGCAGCAGCGGCGGCCCGGCCAGTACGTCCGCTTCCGCCGTTTTCAGCCGGTCGTTCCAGTCGCGGTCCAGCTCGACCTCACCGCTCGGGCAGGCCAGCACGTAGTCGACGGACGGGTACTTGGCGAAGGGGTGCTCCTCCTTCGCCGTGACCGTGCAGTGCTCGACGTGCCCTGTTCGCTGCATCAGCACGCTGTGCACGCCGAACGTCAGCACGAACGGCGCCACGAGCCCCAGCACGAACGCGGGCAGCGCGATCCACTTGCGCTGGGAGAGCCCGCTGACGCCGAGCGCGTAGGCGAGGCCGCCGAGGAACGCGACGAACACCAGCCCGTAGGTCAGCGTGATGCTCACGCCGATGCCGAACGCCAGCACGACCAGGCCGCCGGCGATCAACAGCCAGGCCGTCCTCACCGGCCTGCCCAGTCCTGCCAGACGCGTCTGCGCGGGACCTCGGTCCTGATCGTCAGCCGCTGCCAGAGCGTGGCGGGGAGCCTGAGCAGGACCTCGCCCAGCACCTGAGCGCGCAGCCCGAGCCGGAAGTTGGCCGCGTCCGGCACGTTCCCGCGGAACGGCAGCAGGGCCGTGATCACCAGGAACCGGGCGAGCTGGGTCGTGGCCACCGCCGCAGGAGCGCACCTGAGCAACATCAGCAGGCGGTTGCGCTCGTTCCAGCGGTGGAAGAGCTTCGAACCGGGCCGGGTGCTGGCGCCGTGCCGGTGCCGGACGCGCGCCGGTCCGACGGAGATCACCCGGTGCCCGGCCAGCCGCAGCCGCCACGCCGTGTCGGTGTCCTCGTAGTAGCAGAAGAAGCTCGCCGGTACGCCTCCCACGGCGCGTAGCGCGTCGGTTCGGAGGAGGGCGGCGCCACCGCAGAACCCGAACACCTCGCGCCCGGCGAGCACGACGTCCTTGCCGTGCCCGTCCGCGGTCAGCGCCACGCCGACGGACTGGGTCGAGCCGTCCGTGAGCAGGATCGACGAGGTGGCGGCGGCCGCGTCCGGTTCGGCTTCGAGGGCGTTCTCGAGCTCGGTCAGCCACGACGGGTCCGGCACCGCGTCGTCGTTGAGCCACGCGACGTACGGGGTGTCGACCATGTCGAGCACGGCCGCCAGCCCGCCCGCGTAACCGCGGTTGCGCGGCAGCCGCACGACCTCGTGTCCGCTGATCAGCGCGGCCGTGCCGTCGTCGGAGGCGTTGTCGACGACGATCGTCCTGTGTGGACTCTTCTGGACTGCGAGCGCGTCCAGGCACGCCGTGATGTGGTCACGGCCGCGCCACGTCACGACCACCACGGTGCTGAGGGCCGACACGGCGTGAGACGGTACGCGACGTGCCCGAGCTAGTACTGCTGACCGAGCAACTCAACGCACCGGTCCCCGGCGGCACCGGCCGCTACACCGCCGAGCTGCTCAAGGCGCTGGTCGCGACCGCCCCGGACGGCTGGTCCGTCACGACGGCCGCGACGGCACACGCCGACCGCGTGATCAGGGTGCCGCGCCGGGCGCTGGTGGCGTTGTGGGAGCGGGGACTGCCGCCGCGGCTCGGGCCGCACGTGCACGCCCCGACGCCGCTCGCCCCGCTGCCGGGCGCGGTCGTCACGGTGCACGACGTGGTGCCGTGGACCCACCCGGAAACGCTGACGCCGCGCGGAGTCGCGTGGCACCGCAAGGTGATCGCGAAGGCCGCTGTGCAGGCACGGGCGTTGGTGGTGCCCACACGCGCTGTCGCGTCTCAGCTGGAGGAGCACGTCCGGGTCGAGGTGCCGGTGCACGTCGTGCCGAACGGTGTGACCAGGCTCGTCGGTTCCAGGCCTGCCGATCTTCCCGATCGCTACGTGCTCGCCATCGGCACCATCGAGCCGCGCAAGGGCTTCGACCTGTTGGTGCGGGCGACCGAACGGCTCGGCGTCCCGCTGGTCGTGATCGGCCCTCAGGGCTGGGGTGGAGTCGATCTGCGCGCCCCGCACGTGACGTTGCTGGGCAAGGTTTCGGATGAGCGGCTGGCGTCGGTGCTCGCCGGCGCCACGGTGCTCGCGGCGCCCAGCCTGGCGGAGGGCTTCGGGCTGCCGGTGTTGGAGGCGATGGCCGCCGGAGTCGCCGTCGTGCACTCGGACGACCCGGCTCTGGTGGAGGTCGCGGGCGGCGCGGGAACCGTGGTGCGGAGGGGTGATCTCGCCTCGCTGACCGAAGGACTGAGGGCCGCGATAGCGGATCCTCATCACACCGCAGAGGCGGGTGTCACCCGCGCGAGTGACTTCACCTGGGAAAAGACCGCTCTCGGTGTCTGGGCCGTGCACGCTAGACGACCGGATTAGTGCATTCCCGTTAAACACTTTCGCAAACGACATTACGCTAGCTGATCGTGCCGACCGCAGAACCCAGCGTCCTGATCGACGCCACCGCGATCCCCGCGGACCGAGGTGGCGTCGGCCGATACGTTGACTCGCTCGTTGCCGCACTGGATGCGGACGGCGCCAGGCTTTCCGTCGTGTGTCAGCCCCGCGACGAGGACCTCTTCACCAAGATCGCTCCCAACGCCCGCGTCGTCCGCGCCGCCGACGCGGTCGCCACCAGGACGGCCCGGCTGGCCTGGGAGCAGACGACGTTGCCGCGCCTCGTGCGGTCGCTGGGCATCGACGTCGTCCACTCACCGCACTACACGCTGTCGTTGGCCAGCAAGGCCGCGTCGGTCGTGACGCTGCACGACGCCACCTTCTTCACCGACCCCGTGCTGCACTCGTCGGTGAAAGCGCGCTTCTTCCGCGCGTGGACCAGAGCCTCGCTGAGACGCGCGGAACTGTGCGTGGTGCCGTCCCAGGCGACCGCCGACGAGCTGGTGCGCGTCGCCGGAGCCGATCCCCGCGTCCTGCACATCGCGCAGCACGGTGTCGACACGGAGCGGTTCCACCCGCCGTCGCCGGACGAGATGCTGGCGGTGCGACGGACGTTGTCGTTGGGGGACATGCCTTACGTGGCGTTCCTGGGCGCTCTGGAGCCGCGCAAGAACGTCCCGGCCCTGATCCGCGGCTTCGCCCAGGCGATGGTCGGCCGCACCGACCCTCCCGCCCTCGTCCTGGCGGGCCAGCCGGGCTGGGACAGCCAGGTGGAGCGCGCGCTGGACTCGGTGCCGCACCGCATCCGGGTGATCCGCGCGGGCTACCTGCCGTTCGAACAACTCGCGGGCTTCCTGGGCGGCGCCGAGCTCGTGGCGTACCCGTCACTCGGCGAGGGCTTCGGCCTGCCGGTGCTGGAGGCCATGGCGTGCGGCGCGTGCGTGCTCACGACCCGGCGCCTGTCGCTGCCCGAGGTCGGCGGGGAAGCCGTCGCGTACTGCGGGGTCGGTGCGGGAGACATCGCGGCGGCCATCGCCGACCTGCTGGACGACCCGGCGCGGCGTGCGGCGTTGGCGGCTTCCGGGCAGCGGCGGGCCAAGGACTTCTCGTGGTCCGTCAGCGCGGACCGGCACCGGCTGGCCTACGAGCGCGCGGCGCTGGTGCGCCGGCGGCGGTGACTTGAGGCCCGGTGTCCGCGCACGGCTAGGGTGTCGCGCGTGAACTACGGCGACGGACTTGGTGTCGTGACGGTCACGTACTCGCCGGGCGAGACGCTGGCACCGTTCGTGGACACCCTCGCGAAGGCGACCACCCGGCCGGTGCAGGTGATCCTCGCCGACAACGGGTCCACCGACGGCGTGCCCGAAGCGGTGGCCGCCACTCGTGATCACGTCACGTTTCTGCCGACCGGGGGGAACCTCGGGTACGGCGGTGGGGCGAACCGCGGGGTCGCGGCTCTGGGCGACGACGTCGGGTGGGTGTTGATCTCCAACCCCGACATCGAGTTCGCGCCCGGAAGCGTGGACGCGTTGATCGAGGCAGCGTCGCGGTGGCCTCGCGGGGGCATGTTCGGGCCGCTGATCCGGGAGCCTTCCGGTGAGGTCTACCCGTCCGCCCGGTTGCTGCCGTCGATCGGGCGGGGAGTCGGGCACGCGGCCTTCGGTGCGGTGTGGAAGTCGAACCCCTGGACTCGGGCGTACCGGCAGGAGAAGGAGCCTGTGGAGCGGACTGCCGGGTGGTTGTCCGGGTCCTGCTTCCTGATGCGGCGGGAGGCCTTCGACTCGGTCAAGGGCTTCGACGAGCAGTACTTCATGTACTTCGAGGACGTCGATCTCGGCGATCGTGTCGTCAAGGCCGGGTGGCAGAACGTGTACGTGCCCTCGGCAGAGGTGACTCACATCGGGGGCCACTCCACGGCTCGGGCCTCGGAGCGGATGCTTCGTGAGCACCACAAGAGCGCGTACCAGTACCTGGCGGATCGGCATCCCGGTGCCTTGTGGGCGCCGTTCCGGGCGGTTCTGAAGGCCGGGTTGGCTTTGCGGGTGAAGATTCTCACTCGGTGACGGTGCGGGGCCTGTCGGGTGCGGCAGGCCTCACATGTTGCCGTTGAGCCGCTGTGTGAGCGACGCGCGCGTCTGCTGGTGGTTCGAGACCGTCGGGATCATGCCCGGCTGCACGACCTGTGTGACTTCCGCGTCTTCTCCGGGCGCCGCCGACTGCGGCATCGGTTGCGGCGGCATGGGCTGGTGCTGCTGCGGTGGGCGCTGCGGCTGGTGGTGCTGGTGGCCCATCTGGGCCGGGGGCAGGATCATCGTCGAGTCCGGGTCTCGGCGCGGGTCCATGGCGTTGACCAGCGTGCGAGGGATCTGTTGCGTGTCCGAGGAGTCCATCGGGGACGTCATGTTGTCCGGCGTCACGATGTTCCGCCCACGTGCGCGGGCGCGGGCGAGCATGGCGTCGGCCCGGTCGCGGGGGTCCATGTCGGATTTAGCTCCTTGCCGGGACCAGATCCCGTATGACGATCTGCTTCGTGTCAGAGTATTCCGTCGAACGGCTTGCTGTAACGCGGAGGAGGAAAAAGGTGCACGGCGTCGAAGCTGTGGTGCTGGTCGGGGGCAAGGGCACCCGTCTTCGCCCGCTGACCCTGTCCGCTCCCAAGCCCATGCTCCCGACTGCGGGGGTGCCGTTTCTGACGCACCTGCTGTCGCGGATCAAGGAGGTCGGCATCACTCACGTGGTGCTGGGTACCAGCTACAAGGCCGAGGTGTTCGAGGAGTACTTCGGGGACGGGTCGCGGCTCGGGCTGGAGCTCGAGTACGTGGTCGAGGAAGTGCCGTTGGACACGGCCGGTGCGATTCGCAACGTGGCGGACAAGCTGCGTGAGCCCGACGTGATGGTCTTCAACGGCGACATCCTGTCGGGGGTCGATCTGACGGGGATCGTGGACACGCACCGCAAGCACGAGGCGGACGTCACGCTGCACCTGGTCAAGGTTGCCGATCCTCGGGCCTTCGGGTGCGTGCCGACGGACGACGAGGGGCGCGTGCAGGCGTTCCTGGAGAAGACCGAGAACCCGCCCACGGACCAGATCAACGCTGGTTGTTATGTGTTCAAGCGCGAGGTGATCGACGCCATTCCCGCTGGGCGGCCGGTGTCGGTGGAGCGCGAGACGTTCCCCGGGCTGCTGGCCGACGGGAAGAGGTTGCAGGGACACGTCGACGCCACGTACTGGCTGGACCTCGGCAAGCCCGAGGCGTTCGTGCAGGGCTCGGCGGATCTCGTGCGCGGGGTCGCGCCTTCCGCGGCCGTCGCGCAGCCCGGCGACTTCCTGGTGCTCGAAGGGTCGGCCGTGCACGAGGGTGCGACGGTCAAGGGCGGCAGCACCGTCGGGTCGAACTGCACGGTCGCGGACGGGGCCGTGCTGGACGGTGCGATCCTGTTCGACGGGGCCGTCGTCGGTGAGGGTGCTGTGGTGGAGCGGTCGATCGTCGGTGCGGGTGCGCTGGTTCAGGCCGGTGCGGTGCTGCGGGACGCGGTCGTCGGTGACTCCGCCGTGATCGGGGCGCGGTGTGAGCTGATCGGTGGAGCGCGGGTCTGGCCGGGTGTGGTGCTGCCCGAGGCAGGCGTGCGCTTCTCGACGGATGCCTAGCAGGAGCTGGACACCGCCGTTCCCCCTCGATCTGGGCGCGGTGCTCGGTCCGCTGCGCCGCGGGCCCGGTGACCCGTCGTTCTCGGTGGAGGGCGGCATCTGGTTCGCGGCGAACACGCCGTGCGGGCCCGGCACGTTGCGCGTCCGGCGGACGGACGTGATCGAGGCCGAGGCGTGGGGCGAGGGCGGGCAGTGGCTGCTGGACGGCCTGCCCGCGCTGCTCGGCGCGGACGACCCGCTGGACGAGTTCGTCGCGCACCACCCGATCGTCGCGGAGGCCGCCAGACGACGGCCCGGGCTGCGGCTCGGGGCCACGGGCAGGGTCTGGGACCTGTTGTTCGCCTCGATCCTGGAGCAGAAGGTCACCGGCAAGGAGGCGTTCCGGACGTGGCGCGAGCTCGGGCGGCGGTTCGGTGAGCCGGCGCCGGGGCCGCTGCCGTTGAAGGTTCCGCCGACGCCGCAGCGGTTGCTGGGCCTGCGGGACTGGGAGTGGCACCAGTGCGGCCTCGACGGCGCGCGCCGCCGGACGTTGGTCAACGCCGCGCAGGTCGCGCACCGGCTGGAGAAGGCCGCGGAGATGCGCAGCCGCGAGCTGCTGGAGAAGGTGCCCGGGATCGGCGTGTGGACCTCCGCCGAGGTGGCGCAACGGTCCTGGGGCGATCCGGACGCCGTGAGCGTGGGCGACTACCACGTGGCCAAGAACGTCACGTGGGCGCTCACGGGCACACCGAGCGACGACGACGCCATGATGGAACTGCTGGAGCCCTACAAGCCTCAACGCCACCGCGCCGTCCGGTACCTGGAGGCCGCGGGCATGCAGCGGCCGCGGCGAGCACCGAGGTTCTCGCCGCGCGACTACCGCAAGCTCTGAGGGGGACCGGTTGGCGAAGCGGCGGTACGTGGCGAGAGGAGTGCCCGGCGGCTACCGCATCTGGAACAGCAAGACGCGGCGGTGGTGGGGCGACCACTACGAGCTGTGCCCCGACGACCTCGTCGCCGAGCTGAACGGCGCCAACGATCCGGCGCGGATCACCGCCCTGCTCAGGTACTACCGGGCCCTCCGCCGCTAACGCAGCCTGGCCAGCGCCGACTCGATCAACGGGTGCAGGTCGTCGACGTTGTCCGGCAACGAGTCCAGCGGCCACCACTGCAGGTCCACCGACTCCGCCGACCGCACCGGCTGCGCGCCGACGGGTGCGCGCACCAGGAACCGCACGTCGAAGTGCCGCGTCGGCTTGCCCAGCGAGCACGTGATCGGGTGCACGTCGAGGTGGATCGGCGTCGGCTCGATGCGCAGGCCGCGCATGCCCGACTCCTCCGTGGCCTCGCGCAGGGCGGCCGCGGCCAGGGAGACGTCCTCCGGCTCGCAGTGGCCGCCGAGCTGCAGCCACCGGCCCACGCGCGGGTGCAGCGTCAGCAGCGCGTGCTCCGCCGTGGCGTCCAGGACGAGCGCGGAGGCCGTGAGGTGGCCTGGCTCGCACGAGCGCCGGCAGGCGTCCTCGCGGGCCGCCAGGAAGCCCAGGTAGGCCTCCTTCAGCGCGTCCTGACCGGTGAACCGGCTCAGCGTCGAGACGGCGTCGGCGTGCAGCGTCACAGTTCGATCAGCCCTTCCAGCGGCTCGCGCGGAACGAGCGGCTCGACCGGGTGGCCGACCGCTACCGCGCCCAACGGTTCCCAGTCGTCGGGAACACCCAGCACGGAACGCACCACGTCCGCGCAGAAGATCGTCGACGACACCCAGCACGAGCCGAGGCCCTCGGCGGCCAGCGCCACCAGCAGGCCCTGCACGGCGGCGCCGCCGGCGACGGTGAACATCGTCTTCTCGGCGTCGGCGCGGCGGGCGTCGGGGTAGGTGTGCGCGCCGTCGCGGACCAGGAACGGCACCACGATCTCCGGCGCCTCCACCAGCAGGTCGCCGCGGCGCACCCGGCGGGCGATCTGCTCGTCGGTGAACCCGTCGCCGCGCAGGTCGTTCTCCCACTGCTCGCGCATCGCTTGGAGCAGCTCCGAGCGCTTCTCCCGCACCAGCACGAACCGCAACGGCTTCGTGTGGTGCGGCGCGGGCGCGGTCAACGCCGCCCCGACAGCACGCTTCACGGCGCCGAGATCAACGGGTTCGGGCGCGTAGAACCGCACGGACCTGCGCATCAGCACGGCCTCGGCGCGGCCCTGGGCCAGCGCCTCCTCGGTGCCGAGGCGGAACAGGTCCTCCTCGGTCGGCCGGGTGAGGTCGCGGGCCGTGGAGCCGTCGTCGACCACCTCGAACCCGCGCAGCACCGCCACCGGCACCGCGCCGAGCTTGCCCTTCACCAGGTCGGCGGCCGCGGCGATCTCGTCGGCGATCGCGACCATCGTCACGGCGAGCTCGTTGCCGTGCTGGTCGACCGCGCCCGCGTAGTCGTGCAGCACGCGGAGGCCGGACGAGCCGATGGCGGCGTCGGTCTGGCCGATCCGCCACGCGCGGCCCATCGTGTCCGTGACGACCACGGCGACCTCGACGCCGAGCAGGCTCTTCAGCGCGCCGCGCAGCGCGGCGGCGGAGCCATCGGGATCGACGGGCAGCAGCGCGATCTCGTCGCCCGCCACGTTCGAGGCGTCCACCCCGGACGCGGCCTGCACGATGCCGAGCTTGTTCTCGGTGATCAGCGTGCGCATCTTGCGGGCGAGCACCCGCACCGACTCCGCGTCGACGTGCTCGCGCCGGATCCTGTCGCGTTCCTCCGGGTCGTCCGGCACGCGGACGAGCCGTCCCTCCACTTTGGACACGATCTTGGACGTGACGATCACCACGTCGGAGTCGCGCAGCCAGGGCGCGGCCTTCGCGATCGCTCCCGCGAGGTCGTCGCCGGGGCGGAACTCCGGCAGGCCCGCGACCGGCAGCAGCTCCAGCGCCGCCGCGGCGTGATCAGTCAACGTCGACTCCGGCCAGTTCCAGCGCGTCACGGGCCATCTGCGCCGTGGCGTCCACATCGGACATCAGGAGCGGAACCGCACGGACCGCGACACCGGGCACGTCGGCGCGGTCGCCGGTGTGCACCAGCCACGCGTCCAGGATGCCGTCCTCCGAGCACTTGCGGGAGCCGTAGAGCCGCCCGACCGCCTCGGCGGTGGTCTCCACACCGATCGCGTCCAAACAAGCGTCGGCCATGCCCCGCAACGGTTTCCCGCCGATGATCGGCGACAGGCCCACGACACCGGCCTCGGTCTTGCGCAGCGCGTCCCGCACACCGGGCACGTTCAAGATCGTGCCGATGCTCACCACCGGGTTGGACGGGGCGAGGATCACCGCGTCGGCCTCGGCGATCGCGTCCAGCACGCCCGGTCCGGCGGTCGCCGCCTCGGCACCGACGAACGCGAACGACTGCGCCGGGACGCCCGCCCGGTGCTTGACCCACCACTCCTGGAAGTGGATCGCCTTCGGTTCGCCGTCCAGCTCGACGACGACGTGCGTCTCCACCCTGTCGTCCGACATCGGCAGCAGCTTCACGCCCGGCTTCCACCGGTCGCACAGCGCCTCCGTCACGGCCGACAGGGGGTAGCCGGCGCGCAGCATCCGCGTGCGGACGAGGTGCGTGGCGATGTCGCGGTCGCCGAGCCCGAACCACGTCGGCTCGGCGCCGTACGCCGCGAGCTCCTCCTTGACGGTCCAGGACTCGTTCTCACGGCCCCAGCCGCGTTCGACGTCGATCCCGCCGCCCAGCGTGTACATGCAGGTGTCGAGGTCCGGCGTGATGCGCAACCCGTGCATCCACACGTCATCGCCGGTGTTCACCACCGCGGTGACGTCCGCTCCGAGTGTCTTGAGTCCCTGGAGGAACCTCGCGCCGCCGACCCCGCCGACCAGTGCTACGACCTTCACGCCGTCCCATGCTTCCACACGGCCGTCAGCGCCAGAACAGGAAGTTGCTCAAGCCGTAGCCTGCGGAGAACTGATCGCCGCCCAGGAGCTCGAAGAGCGACGTCGCCGCTGACCAGAGCATTCCGCTGGCGACAGGGAAGCTGATCAGGACGGCGAACAGCACCAGCGGCGCCCACGGCCGGACCTTCGCGCCGAACTGCTGTGCCTTTGGCGGCATGAACGGTTCCCAGACGCCCCAGCCGTCGAGGCCCGGCACGGGCAGGATGTTCAGCACGAACGCCAGCACCTGGAGCAGCGCGAGGTAGGAGATCGCCGGGCCGAGCGCGAAGGGCGGGGACGTCAGCGCGACGATCCAGATGAGCACGATGCCGGCGAGGAGGTTGGCGAGTGGCCCGGCGAGTGAGACGAACGACTCGACCTTCTTCGAGCGCAGCGCGTAGTGGTTGATCCACACGGCTCCACCTGGCAGCGGCAGTCCGCCGATCACGAGGAGCACCAGCGGCAGCACGATGCTCAGCACGGGGTCGGTGTAACGGCGGATGTCGAGGGTCAGATAACCCTTGTCACGTACGGAAAAATCGCCGCCCTTGTACGCCACGGCGGCGTGCCCGAACTCGTGCAGGCACAGCGTCACCGCCCACCCGGCGAGTACGAAGAGGATGGTGCCCGAGATGACGGCGACGTCGCCTTCGAGCAGGGTGAGGGCCCCTCCGGCGACGGTCGCCGCGAGCAGGCCGAGGAACAGTGGACTGGGGCGCACCGCTGATCGCTTCACCCCACCAGTGTGGCGTGTCGGCTGGCGTGGTGGGCCGTTCGGGGACCGGTTGCGACGCGTGAATCACTGTCCGTGCCTCCAGTCAAGGTTTGAGCGACCATCCGCGCGAATATCCCCCGACGTGTGGACTCCGCTTGACCGCCCGCTGTGACGCAGGTGTAATCACATCGGTGTCATTCGTCGTTGTGGGAGCGGCGTCTGGCGTCCGCCAACCGGGGAGAGCGGAAGGCGAGGAGGCGGACGAAATGCAGGAATTCGAAGAGCTCGAAGAAGATCACGTCACGCAGCCGGTCGTACAGGGCGAGCTGTCGTACCTGTTCGACCCTGCCGACGAGCAGGACTGGCAGGAGCGCGCGCTTTGCGCACAGACGGATCCCGAGGCGTTCTTCCCCGAAAAGGGTGGTTCGACGCGGGAGGCCAAGCGCATCTGCCTGGGCTGCGAGGTTCGGTCGGAGTGCCTGGAGTACGCGCTCCAGCACGATGAACGCTTCGGCATCTGGGGCGGTCTCAGCGAACGGGAGCGCCGCAAACTGAAGAAGCGAGCCGTCTGATCGGTCAGAAGCGTGATCTTTCTGCCTTAACTTGAGGACGTGACAAGTCCTCACCCGAGGCTCCGGACTGCGCCGGTGCTGTGCGTCCTGGTCTGCCACGACGGCGACCAGTGGCTCAGCACGGCGCTGTCCGCGTTGCGGCGTCAGCGAATTCGCCCTCGGCACGTGATCGCGGTCGACACCGGATCCCACGACCGCACGCCGAAGGTGCTGGCGGAGGCAGAAGATCTGCTGGACGGAGTGCTGACCGTGCCGCGCGGCACCGGTTTCGCCACCGCTGTGCGCATCGCGGTCGAGCACGCCGTCGAACGGTGGGGCGATCCCGGCAAGTGGCTGTGGTTGCTGCACGACGACAGCGCGCCCGAACCCGACTGCCTGGCCGCCTTGCTGACCGCGGCCGAGGTGTCGCCGTCGGCTGCCGTGCTGGGCCCGCTGTGCCTCGATTGGGTGGATTCTCGTCTGGTCGTCGAAGCGGGTTTGTCGACGGATGCCTCGGGACATCGGCAGACGGGTCTGTCGTCGGCCGAGCACTCCGCGTCGTTCCAGCAGAGCACCGAGGTTCTCGCGGTGTCGTCGGCAGGATCGCTGATCAGGCGCGAGGTCTGGCACGCCCTCGGCGGCTACGACGAGGCGATGCCGCTGCTGCGCGACGATCTCGACTTCGGCTGGCGGACCAATCGTGCCGGTCATTTGGTCCTGTGCGTTCCTGTTGCGCGGATGCGTCACGCGCGCGCGGCGACCAAAGGCGCACGCCGTTTGGACGCGGCCATGGCTCGGCCGGGTCCGTCATTTCGCGGTGTCGACCGCGCGCACGGCATGCGGACTTTTCTGGTCAATTGTTCAACTATCTCGTTCCTCATCGGACTTCCGCGGCTGCTGTTGTTGTCGCTGCTGCGCGCTCTGGGCTTCCTTTTTCTCCGGCGTTTCGCCGACGCACACGCCGAAGTCGGCGCCGCCCGTTATCTGCTGACGCGCGGCCGTCTGCGCGAAGGACGCCGCGCGCGCCGGGGTTCCGCCGTCGTGCGCGGCCTCTTCACCAGCAGACTCACCAGATTTCGCAACGCGGTCCGGGCCGGCGCGACGTTCATGGTCCGCCGTCGCGTCGAGGCCGACGCCGCGCTGGGTCGTTTGCCCGCAACCGATGCCAGTTCGACGTGGCTCGAACCGTCCGAAGTGGACTCCCGCCCGGTCGGCCCGTCCGCGCTGCCCGCCGGTGCGTCCCGCGGCCGCCCGCGCGTCGCCGGTCTGCGCCGCCCGCCGGTCGTCGTCCAGGTGGAGGCTGCTCTTCCGGGTGCACTTCGCCCTTCGCCGCGCCCCCGTCCGTCACCGGGCCCGCGCGCCGGTGGCGAGATGGTCTTCGTCGAGGTCGACCAGTCGCGCGTGCTGCGGTCGCTGTTGCTCGCGCCCCCGGTGCTGCTGGTGCTGAGCCTCACGCTGGTGGCGGTGATCGCGAACTGGTCGCGCCTGGGCCTCGACCTCGCGGGCGGCCGCCTGCTCCCGGTCGGCTCGCTGGGGGAGGTCTGGTCGACCTACCTGTCGTCGTGGCACCCGGTCTCCGGCGGCACCGCGGCTCCCGCTCCCGCCGCCCTGGCCGTGCTGGGCCTGATCCCAGGCGGCCCGTCGTTCGCCGTGGCGATGCTGTTGCTCGGCGACATCCCCCTCGCCGCGTTGTCGGCCTACATCGCGTCACGCGGCATGCGCGTACGACGTTCCGTGCGCGCGGTGGTCGCTGCTTTCTACGGCTTGCTGCCCGTGGCGACAACGGCCGTGTCCGAGGGACGCCTCGACGTCGTCGTCGTCCACGTCGTGGTGCCAGTTGTGTTCGCCGGCGTGTACGCGGTCTTGCGCGCGTCGTCCACGCACGCCTGGTTGCCCATGGCATCGGGAACGGCCATCGGCGTCGCCGTGCTGGGCGCGTTCTCGCCGCTGACCCACGCCGTCACGATCGTCGGGTCCCTCGTCGGGTTCATCGCGGTGTCCGGCGGCGCTCGGCGGATCGCGGCTCTGTTCGTGATCGTGCTTCTGCCGATGGCGTTGCTTCTGCCGTGGCCAGCCGTGCTGCTGCAACACCCGGAGATGGTCCTCAACGGCCTTGGCGCGGCCTTCGAGTCGCCGCCGCCGAACCTGATCGTGTGCTCGGTCTTCGTGGCCGCCGCGTTCGCTGCTGCTGTGCTGCGTCCCAACGCGGGGATGCTTCCCGGGCTGTTGGTGATCGTGCTCGCCATCGGGGCGTTGGCGGCGGTTGCTGCTGTGAAGGCTTGGCCTGGGACGCCGTTGGTCCTCGTGGCGTGGGGGCTCGTGTGTGTGGTGCTCGCGGGGTGTCAGCGCGGGGTTCCGCCTGGCGTCGCGGGACAGGTTCGGGTGCGCCGGGCCGTGTACGTGGTGGGTGTGGTGACGTTGGTCAGCCTCGGGGTGGCCGGGTTCCTGGATCTCCGGTCCGGGCCGTTGAAGGCTGATGGCGGGGTTCGGTTGTCGTCGTCGTTGACTGCCGAGTTGGAGCGGACTGGGCGGTCGGTGTTGATCCTTGGTGGGCCGGTTCGGCAGGTTGCTGGGCGGATGCCTGCCTTTGGGGACGACGATCTGGTGCCGACCGTGTCGTCGCCTGCTCGGTTGAGGCGGTGGAACTCGTCGTTGCTGGACGGGGCTGCGCCCGCGGTGAAGGTTGCGTTGGCTCAGGCGGCTTCGTCTGGGGTCGCGTTTGTGGTGCTGCCTTCTGAGGAGGCTTCGTCACGGGTGCGTTCGGCTGCCGGCGAGTTGGTGTCTGTTGCGCCTTCTGCCTCTGATGGGCGGCCGGTTTTGCGGTTGCGGTTTGCTGCGGACACCGGG
The DNA here is from genome assembly GCF_000974445.1 of Lentzea aerocolonigenes. Lineage (GTDB taxonomy): Bacteria > Actinomycetota > Actinomycetes > Mycobacteriales > Pseudonocardiaceae > Lentzea > Lentzea aerocolonigenes. The sequence continues at coordinate 24,146 of NZ_BBOJ01000036.1, read as the reverse complement.
GTGTTGCTGGCGCCTGAGTTGGCTCGGCGGGCTCGGACTGGTGGGGAGCCTCCGGCTGAGTTGGCTGCTGCTGGAGTGGCGCCGGTGAACGTGTCGTTGCCGGAGGTGGCTGTTCGGGTTTCGCCTGGTGGGGAGGGGCGGGTTCTCGTGCTGGCCGCTGAGGACGAGCCTGGGTGGGTGGTGTCTGTGGATGGGGTTCGGGTGCCTGTTGTGCGGGCTTGGGGGCATTTGGTGGGGGTGCCGTTGCCGTCTGCTGATGCTGAGGTTCGGGTTTCTATGTCTTCGACGTTGAGGGACTTTTTGTTGTTGGGGCAGGCTGCGGCTGGGTTGTTCACGGTTTTGACTGCTGTGCCTGGGAGGCGGCGGGTTTCGTAGGGTTTCGTTGGGTTTCGCGCGGTTTCGTAGGTGGTCGCTTTGGGGTGGCGGGGTTGCGTTCGGGAGCGGGTTCCGTAGGTGGTCTTGTTGGGTGGGGCCGTGCCTGTTTCAAGCTGGGGGCTCTGCCCTTACCCCGCCAATCTGATCAAAGACCGGCCAGCGCCGTGGGCGGGTTGATGGCACGCCTGTTGCTTTCGGCGGCTGCGCGTTGCGTTGGTGGTGCGGTTCGGGCGGTGTGGTCCCGTCCCAAGTCGAGCCAGGAGCGAGTCACACCCGAGGGGAGAGGTCAAGTCGCGAAAAGCGTGCGACTTGACCTCTCCCCTCGGGCGCGACAAGAGCTGTGGCACGACTCGTGACGGGACCACACCGCCGGAACCTTCGTTTCAAGCCAGGACTGCTCGGCTGCGCCATCGCGTCGCCTCGCCTTCGGCCTCGGGCTTGAGTTCGCCTCGCCTGCGGCATCGGCGCTGTCGCCGCCTCGCCTCGGCCTCGCCTCGGCCTCGGCTGAGTGTCAGACCCGCTCGGTACGTTGGGTCGCGGGGGAGCCTCCGCCAGAGGGGACCCTTGCGTGAGCCTGCGGTGTGAGAGGTGTCTCAGCTAGCCCTCGTCGATCACGTCAGGGTCCAGGCCCAGGTAGTTCGCGATCTGCTCCACCAGGACGTCGTGCACCAGGTCGGCCAGATCGGCGCCGTCCTTCGCCCGTGCCTCCAGTGGGCGGCGGTACAGCACGATTCGGGCACGGCTGTCCGTGGCGGCGGGGAGCAGGCGGGCCAAGGGGACGCTGCCGTCCTCCACCACGCCGTCTTCGCCCTCGACCTGCACGTCTGGGACGTCGTCCACGGCCACGTCGAGTTGCGTGAGCTCGGTTCGCCAGCGGGCTTCCAGGGGTTCCAGTGCCTCGATGACCAGGGCGTCGAAGCGTTCGGCCCTGGAGCGGGCGGCTGGGAGGGTGGCCGGGTACAGAGGGCCGCGCAGGCCTCGGCCGTGTCGGTCACGGTTGCGCCGACGCGGTTCGTCCTGTCGACGTGAACCCCTTGCCATCACCACAACCGAGCAGCCTAGTTGCTGCTGCCGGGGAGCAAACACAGCGTGCCTCACACACAGGGTCGCGTGGACGCGCTATCGTCCCCGATCGTGCGGAGCGTGAGACGGTGCTCGCGAACCGGGTGTGCTAACCCGGCTGTCGCCACGCTCACCTACGCCTATGCGGACTCCACCGCAGTCGTCGGACCGCTCGCCACGTACTCCGAACCGCACAGCTACGACCTGTGCGAGGAGCACGCCCTGCGGCTCACGGCGCCGCGCGGCTGGGAGGTCGTGAGGCACCAGGGTGAGTTCGCGGCGCCCGAGCCGAGTGTGGACGACCTGACGGCGTTGGCCGAGGCCGTTCGTGAGGCTGGGCGGGCTGATGTGACCCCGAAGGTGCCTGACGTGCCCATCGGCACGCAGAGGCGTGGTCACCTGCGGGTATTGCCTGATCCGCACGAGGACTGACTGACCACACGCATCCCAGATCCTCTCGCCGGTAGGCTGCCGGGGCAGTGGCCGTCAAGAGCGAGTTTCGGGAGTGTGCGGCGTGCGTGACCTGTCCGGCATCGTCAAGGCGTACGACATCCGCGGGGTGGTCGGTGAGCAGCTCGACGCCGGCGTAGTGCGCGACTTCGGCGCGGCCTTCGCGCGCCTGGTCGGTGGACCCGCGATCGTGATCGGTCACGACATGCGCGACTCGTCGCCAGGGCTCTCCAGGGCCTTCGCCGAGGGTGCGCAGGCGCAGGGCGTCAACGTGATCAGCATCGGCCTGGCCAGCACCGACATGCTCTACTTCGCGTCCGGCAAGCTCGACCTGCCGGGTGCCATGTTCACCGCCAGCCACAACCCGGCGCAGTACAACGGCATCAAGCTCTGCCGTGCGGGCGCGTCGCCGGTCGGCCAGGACTCCGGTCTCGCGCAGATCCGTCAGGACGCCGAGAACCAGGTGCCGGACGCCGAGGGCGTGACGCCGGGCACGTTCGAAGAGCGGAACATGCTCGCGGAGTACGCCCAGTACCTGAACGAGCTGGTCAACCTGCGTGAGATCCGTCCGCTGAAGATCGTTGTGGACGCGGGCAACGGCATGGGCGGCTACACCGTGCCGCAGGTCTTCGAGGGCCTGCCCATCGAGGTCATCCCCATGTACTTCGAGCTCGACGGCAGCTTCCCGAACCACGAGGCGAACCCGCTCGACCCCAAGAACATCGTCGACCTCCAGGCCCGCACCAAGGCCGAAGGAGCGGACGCCGGTGTCGCGTTCGACGGCGACGCGGACCGCTGCTTCGTCGTGGACGAGAACGGCGACCCGGTCAGCCCCTCCGCCATCACGGCGCTGGTGGCCGTGCGCGAGCTGGCGAAGGACCCCGGCGGCACGATCATCCACAACCTGATCACCTCGCACGCCGTGCCGGAGATCGTGCAGGAGCACGGCGGCAAGCCGGTGCGCACGCGCGTCGGGCACTCGTTCATCAAGGAGGAGATGGCCAAGACCGGCGCCATCTTCGGTGGTGAGCACTCGGCGCACTACTACTTCCGCGACTTCTGGCGTGCGGACACCGGCATGCTGGCCGCGCTGCACGTGCTGGCCGCGCTGGGTGAGCAGGACGGACCGCTGTCCGACCTGACCGCCGCCTTCAACCGCTACGCCGCCTCCGGCGAGATCAACTCCACCGTCTCCGACCAGGCGGGCCGGATCGCCGCGATCAAGGACGCGTACGGCTCGAAGGACGGCGTCACGATCGACGAGCTGGACGGTCTCACCGTGCAGCTGCCGGACGGGTCGTGGTTCAACCTCCGCGCCTCGAACACCGAGCCGCTGCTGCGCCTGAACGTCGAAGCCGCCACTCCCGAGGCCGTCGCCGCGTTGAGCGACGAGGTCCTCGCGATCGTGCGGGCCTGAGGAGAGAACCGTGGCCGTCAAGCTCGAAGAGCAGTTGCTCGAAATCCTCGCCTGCCCGTGCCCCGAGCACGCGCCGCTGCGCATCGGCACGCCTGCCGACCCGGAGGCGGACTTCCTCACGTGCACCGCGTGCGGGCGTTCGTTCCCGGTTCGCGACGGCATCCCGGTACTGCTGCTGGACGAGGCGGTCGAGCCGCCGTCTGCTGGGTGATCCGGTGCTCGACGACACGCTGCTCGACGACCCGAGCCGCCTCGCCGACGCCGACACCGGTGGCTGGTTGCGCGCCGCCGCACGGGCGGGCGCCCAGGTCCGTTCCACCGCCGAGGCCGCGGCCGAGGCGGGCGTGGAGCGGATCTTCTCCGAACGCCCGCGTGCGGTCGTGCTGGTCACCCGGCCCGGCCACGCGGTCGCCGTCGCGGGCGTGATCATGGCGTTGCTCGGCCCCGGCTGCGCGGTGCCCGTGGTGGTCTCCGACGAGGTGCCGCCGTGGGTCGGTGCCCTCGACGTGGTGCTCGCGCACACCGAGGACCCCGGCGACCGGGTGCTGGCCGAGTCGATCGACCGCGCTTCCCGGCGCGGCGCGCGGACGTTGGTGACCGCACCGGACTCCGGTCCGGTCGCCGCTGCCGCCGCCGGTCAGGCCGTGCTGCTCGCGCCTCGGATCGAGGTGCCGCCGGGCTTCAGCTTCCACCAGGCGTTCGCCGCCTGGCTCGTGGTGCTGAACTCGTTGAACCTGCTCAAGGTGGACGTCGGGCTGGTCGCGGACGAGCTCGACCGCGAGGCCGAGCGCGACCACCCGATGCACGAGTCGTTCGTGAACCCGGCGAAGTCGCTCGCGTTGCGCGTCGCCGACCGCACGCCGCTGCTGTGGGGCCTCGACGAGGTCGCCACGTCGGTCGGCGTGCACGGCGCAGGCGCGCTGGCCGCGTTCGCCGGGGTTGCCTGCGACGTCGCCGGGTATCCGCAGGCGTTGACCCGCCCGGTGCTGCATCGCCGTGCGGTGCAGGGGACCTCTGGGGCGGACCTCTTCGCGGACCCGGACGACGAACCGGGAAGTGGACTTGTGCGCGTGCTGCTGCTGGCCGTGCGCCAGGGCCCGGTGGCCGATGCCGCACGGCACGCCGCCGAGGACGCCCTGCCTGGAGCAGACGTGCTGGAGCCGGCCGTCGAGGTGGCGGGAGGCGACGCGGTCAGTGCCGCGCTCCTCGCCCTCCGCTTCGAACTCGCCGCGCTGTACCTCGGGCTCGCCGCCGGAACTCTCGGCGGCAACCCGTACTGATTGGGAGCTGAACTAGAAGTGGACCTGCTGCACAACGCGGTCAGGCCGTACGCGTGGGGCTCACGCACGGCCATCGCCGAGCTGCTCGGGAGGGAGGTGCCCGCACCCCATCCCGAGGCAGAGCTGTGGATGGGCGCTCACCCCGGCGACCCGTCCCGCGTCACGGGCGCGGACGGCGTCGAGCGCTCGTTGCTCGACCTGCTGAGCGCGGACCCCGACGGCCAGCTCGGCCCTCGCGTGGCCGAGCGGTGGGGCAGCAGGCTTCCGTTCCTGCTCAAAGTCCTCGCCGCCGAGGAGGCGCTGAGCCTGCAGGCGCACCCGTCGGCTGCTCAGGCTGCCGAGGGTTTCGCGGCCGAGGAGCACCGCGGTGTGCCGCTCGACGCCGCCGTGCGCAACTACAAGGACCCGGCCGCCAAGCCGGAGCTCATCTGCGCGCTGACCGAGTTCCACGCCCTCGCCGGTTTCCGCGACCCGGCGCGCACGGTCTCGTTGCTGCGCACGCTGGACGCCCCGGCTCTCGCGCCCTACACCGAGATGCTGGTCGCGCAGCCGGACCCGTCCGGCCTGCGGGCGTTGTTCACGATGCTGATCACGTTGCCGCAGACGTCGCTCTCCTCGCTGCTGCCGCAGGTCCTCGACGCGTGCGTGCTGCACGTGAAGGAGCACGGCGAGTTCGACCTGGAGTGCCGCACGATCCTGGAGCTGGGCGAGTCCTACCCCGGCGACGCGGGCGTGCTCGCGGCACTGCTGCTGAACCGGATCGTGCTGCAGCCCGGCGAGGCCATCCACCTGCCCGCCGGCAACCTGCACGCGTACCTGCGCGGCACCGGCATCGAGATCCTCGCGAACTCGGACAACGTCCTGCGCTGCGGCCTCACGCCCAAGCACGTCGACGTGCCAGAGCTGTTGCGCGTGCTCGACTTCACGTGCGGGGACATGGAGGTGCTCACCGGCGAGGAGATCTCGCAGGGTGTGCGCGTCTACCGCACGCCCGCGCCGGAGTTCGAACTGTCCAGGTTGGACCTGACCGCCGAGACGCGGATCAACCACGACGGCCCGCAGATCATCCTCTGCACCTCGGGCGCCGCCGTGCTGACGAACGCCCGCGGGGACGAGCTGCGGCTGGCCCGCGGCGAGTCCGTGTGGCTGCCCGCGTCGGACCCGGCCGTGCTCATCAGGCCGGATGGTGTTGAATCCGCCCAACTTTTCCGCGCCACGGCCGGAAACGACTAAAGTTCCCGACCGGACAAAGCGGACTGGGTTCAGCGAGGAGACAGGCGTGTCAGCAGGGGGCGGGACCAAAGCCATCGTCGCGGCGTTGGCGGCGAACGCGGGTATCGCGGTGGCCAAGTTCGTCGGATTCTTGTTCACCGGCTCGTCGTCGATGCTGGCCGAGTCCGTGCACTCGCTCGCCGACACGTCGAACCAGGGCCTGCTGCTGCTCGGTCAGAAGACGGCCCAGCGCCAGGCGACCAGGCTGCACCCGTTCGGCTACGGCCGCGACCGCTACTTCTGGTCGTTCGTGGTCGCGCTGATGCTGTTCAGCCTCGGTTCGGTCTTCGCGCTGTACGAGGGCATCCACAAGATCCAGCACCCGGAGCCCCTCACCGACCCGATCATCGCCATCATCATCCTGGTGATCGCGATCGGCCTGGAGACCTACAGCTTCGTCACCGCGATCAGCGAGTCGAAGAAGATCAAGGGCGACGTGAGCTGGTGGGGCTTCATCCGCACGTCCCGCGTGCCGGAGCTGCCGGTCGTGCTGCTGGAGGACCTCGGCGCGCTCGTCGGCCTGGTGCTGGCGCTGCTCGGCGTCGGCCTCTCGATGATCACCGGCAACCCGGTCTTCGACGCGCTCGGCACCATCGCCATCGGTGCGCTGCTCGGCATCATCGCGATCATCCTGATCATCGAGATGAAGTCGCTGCTGATCGGTGAGGGCGCCTCCGACAAGGACCTCGACCTGATCTGCGACGAGCTGGCCGCGGGCAAGGTGCAGCGGGTCATCCACATCAAGACCCAGTACCTCGGCCCGGAGGAGCTCCTGGTCGCGGCGAAGATCGCGCTGGAGCCGCAGCTGCCGCTGGACGAGGTGGCGCAGGCGATCAACGACGCGGAGATGCGCGTCCGCAACAAGGTTCCGCACGCCCGGTTGATCTACTTGGAGCCGGACCTGGACCGGTCGACGGTCACCAGTTCCTGATCTTTCTCCCCGAACGGGCCTTGCTCCACCTGGAGCAAGGCCCGTCGCGCAGCTATAGGCGTTCCACATGCTGGATACCTCTAGGGTGGGCCGAACGGGTTTCCATTGAGGAGGGATGCACCGTGCCGGGGAACGGGTTGTGGCGCACCAAGTCGATCGAGCAGTCGATCGCGGACACGGACGAGCCGGACACCAAGCTCCGCAAGGATCTGACGGCGTGGGACCTCACGGTCTTCGGTGTCGCGGTGGTCATCGGTGCGGGCATCTTCACGCTCACCGCGAGCACGGCGGGCAACATCGCGGGACCGTCGGTCTCGCTGAGCTTCGTGCTCGCGGCGATCGCCTGTGCGCTGGCCGCGTTGTGCTACGCCGAGTTCGCCTCGACGGTGCCGGTCGCGGGTAGCGCGTACACGTTCTCCTACGCGACGTTCGGCGAGTTCGCCGCGTGGATCATCGGCTGGGACCTGGTGCTGGAGTTCGCCGTCGGTTCGGCCGCGGTGGCGAAGGGCTGGTCGGCCTACCTGCAGACCACGTTGGGGCTCCTCGGGCTCGACGTGAAGACCGAGGTGGGCGACGGCTTCAAGTTCGACTGGGGCGCGGTGCTGCTGGTCGCGGTGCTCACGGTGCTGCTGATCGTCGGCACGAAGCTCAGCTCGCGGGTCAGCGCGGTCATCACGGCCATCAAGGTCGCGGTGGTGCTGCTCGTGATCGTGCTCGGCATCGGTTACATCAAGGCCGAGAACTACACCCCGTTCATCCCGCCGGCCGCGGAGAGCGGTCCCGCCGCGCACACGGGCATCGAGCAGTCGTTGTTCTCGTTGATCACCGGCTACTCGGGCAGCACCTACGGCGTGCTCGGCATGCTGGCGGCGGCGAGCATCGTGTTCTTCGCGTTCATCGGTTTCGACGTCGTGGCGACCACGGCGGAGGAGACCAAGAACCCGCAGAAGGCCGTGCCGCGCGGCATTCTCGGCTCACTCGCGATCGTCACCGTGCTCTACGTGGCCGTGACGCTGGTGATCACCGGCATGGTGCCGTACACGAAGCTCGCGACGCAGCCGGACGGCACGCGCGCCACGCTCGCCAGTGCGTTCCGCGACAACGGGGTCGACTGGGCGGCGACGGTGATCTCGGTCGGCGCGCTCGCCGGTCTCACGACCGTCGTCATGGTGCTGATGCTCGGCCAGAGCCGCGTGCTGTTCGCGATGTCGCGCGACGGCCTGCTGCCGCGCGGTCTCGCGAAGACCGGCAGCCACGGCACGCCGACCCGCATCACGATCATCATCGGTGTGCTGGTCGCGATCGCCGCGGGCTTCTTCCCGGCGGGCAAGCTCGAAGAGATGGTGAACGTCGGCACGTTGTTCGCGTTCATCCTCGTCTCCGCGGGCGTGTGGGTGCTGCGCAAGACTCGTCCGGACCTGTCGCGCGGCTTCCGCGTGCCGCTCGTGCCGCTGGTGCCGATCCTCGCGATCCTCGCCTGCCTGTGGCTGATGCTGAACCTGACCGCGCTCACGTGGGTCCGGTTCCTCGTCTGGATGGCGCTCGGTGTCGTCGTCTACTTCGTCTACAGCCGGCGCAACTCGGTGCTCGCCAAGACAGGTCAGGCGAAGGTCGAGCCCGAACCGGTCGTCAAGCACGGGGAAGAGCCGGGCATCTAGCGTCTAACCTGCGCACCATGGAAAACGCGCGGTGGCTCTCCGAGGAGGAGGGGAACGCCTGGCACCACTTCGTCCAGGCGTACCACCTCCTCGAGAGGCAGATCGAACAGCAGTTGCAGCGCGATGCGGGCCTCTCGCACGCGCAGTACAACGTGCTGGTCGTGCTGTCCGAACAGCCGGGCAACCGCCTGCGGATGACCGAGCTGGCGCGCCGCATCGTGGTCTCGAAGAGTTCGCTGACCTACCAGATCGGCAAGCTCGAGAAGGCGGGACTCGTGCGGCGCGAGCGGCACGAGTCCGACGAGCGCGGCATCCTCGCCGTGCTCACGGACGCCGGCAAGGAACTGTTGCGGGCCACGGCTCCTGGCCACGTCACCACCGTGCGCGAGTACCTGATCGACCTCTTCACGCCGGAACAGCTCGCACAGCTCGGCTCGTTCATGCAGGTCGTGCACGAGAAGGCCGACGACTAGGACGCACCGCGAATGAAGCGGGCGCCCCATTCCCGGACGTGCGCGGCGAACTCCGGCGGTCCGAGGATCTCGAACTCTGCGCCCACGTTGCCCAGCGCCTGCGTCGGCCAGTCGAACGAGGTCGAAGTCATGGTGAGCCGGCAGCTCTCCTGATCAACGGGTTCGACCGCGCCCCAGCGGCCGACGGCCTGGTGCACCCGCGAGGCCGGCGCGTGCACGAGGACCTCGACCGTGAGCGGAGCCGGGGCGCCGCTCACCTCCCGGACGAAGGCCACGGCGTCCTCGGCGGGCAGCGCACGTGGCCGGAAGTGCGCACGGGTCGCCGCCGGGCCGGTCAGGCGGTCGAGGCGGAAGCTGCGCCAGTCGTGCCGGCCGAGGTCGTACGCCACCAGGTACCAGCGTCCGCCGAGTGCGACCACGCGGTGCGGCTCGACCTCCCGCTCGGTGGGGGCTGAACCCCTTGCCGTGTAGCTGAACCGCAGCCTTTCCTGGTCCCGGCACGCCTGGGCGACCGTCGTGAGCACTCCTGCCGGAACGGCCGGTCCGGACGTGCCGGCCGAGACCGTCATCGCCCGCAAGGCGTCCACTCGGGCCCGCAGCCGGGGCGGCAGGACCCGCACGACCTTGGTGAGGGCGCGCAACGACGCCTCCTCCATCCCCGCGATCCCGCTCTGCGTCGCGTCACCGATGCCGACCGCGAGCGCCACCGCCTCGTCGTCGTCCAGCAGCAACGGAGGCAGCACGGCACCGGGCGCGAGCTGGTAGCCGCCGTCGGTGCCGCGGGACGCGCCGACCGGGTAGCCCAGTTCGCGCAACCGCTCGACGTCGCGGCGCAGCGTCCGCTCGGAGACCCCGAGCCGGTCGGCCAGTTCGAGGCCGGACCAGTGCCGGTGGGTCTGCAGCAGCGAAAGCAGTCTCAGCGTCCGTGAGCTGGTGTTCGCCATGAAGGACATCTTGCCGCGACTTCCGGTCAGAAAGTGGCCGGAAGCCTCCATAGGGTCGATCTCGACGGCCGACACCGGAGTGAGGACAGAACATGATCACCCGCGAGATTCAGCTGACCGCCCACGTCACCGGCGCCCCCGCGCTCGGCCACTTCACCGTCGCCGAGACCGAAGTGGACGGTGAGGTCCTGGTGCGCACCGAACGGATCGGGCTCGCCGCGACCTACCTGGAGCTGATGCGCGCCGACTGCACCATTCCCGTTCCGCCGTGGCAGCCGGGCCAACGGGTGGGCGTGACCGCGATCGGCACCGTGATCCGGTCCGACAGCCCCGAGCTCCAGGCCGGTGACCTGGTCCAGGGGATGACCGGCTGGAGCGAGCACTCGGCCGGCCCTGCCGGTTCGTACGTGAAGCTCGACCGCGAGCTCGACCCCGGCTACCACCTCGGCCAGGGACCGACCGCCTTCTACGGGATGGCCGACGTGGCGGCCGTCGGCGAGGGTGATGTGGTCTTCGTGTCCGGCGCGGCGGGCGGGGTCGGCTCGCTGGCGGGGCAGATCGCCAAGAACCTCGGCGCGGCAAGGGTGATCGGCAGCGCCGGCAGCCGGGCCAAGGCCGACTACCTGGTCGACGAGCTCGGCTTCGACGCCGCCTTCGACTACCACGACGGCCCGGTGACCGACCGGTTGCGGGAGCTGGCACCCGACGGCATCTCGGTGTTCTTCGACGTCGTGGGCGGCGAGCAGTACGAAGGCGCGCTGGAGGTGGCGCGGCCGGGAGCACGTTTCGCGCTGTGTGGCTCGTTGTCCAGCCAGCTCGGTGGTGCGGCACAACGGTTCCCGCAGCCCGATCACGCGGCGGCCGAGGCCAGGGGCGTCGAGCTGCTGCCGTTCTCCTGCCACCACACACCGGAGCAGGTCGCGGCCTGGCGCGAGCACTTCGGCACCTGGCTGGCGCAGGGCCGGTTCGTCTTCCCGCAGACCGTGGTCGAAGGCGGGATCGAGGACGTCCCGCAGGCGTTCCTCTCCTTGCTGCGGGGTTCCTACCGCGGCAACGTGTCGGTGCGGCTGTCGTGACCACGCTGTCTCTTCAAGAGCTGAACCGGGCACTGCTCGACCGGCAGTTCCTGTTGGGGCGCACCGATCACACGCCGCTAGAGGTGATCGAGCGGCTGGTCGCGGTGCAGGCGCAGGAGCCCAACTGGGCCCATGTTGGGCTGTGGAGCCGGATCCACGACTTCACGCACGCCCGGCTCACCGCGCTGCTGGAGCACCGGCGGGTCGTGCGGTCCGGCCTGCTGCGCAGCACCCAGCACCTCGTCGCGGCCGACGACTTCCGCCGGCTGCGGCCGGTCTTGCAGCCCGTGCTCGACCGCACGGCCGGCACGCCGCACTTCACCAGGAACAACACCGGACTCGACCTGGCGGCGGAAGGACTCGACCTGCTCGCGGGAGGAACGTTGTCCCGCAAGGAACTCGCTCGCCGTCTGGCCGAACGCCACCCCGGCCGCGACGGCCGGATCCTGGCCGGTGAGGTGGAACTGAGGCTCCCTCTCGTGCACGGCGCGGCCACCGGCGCGTGGGGTTCGTGGGGCAACCGGTCGGCGGTCTCGGTCACGCCCGCCGAGGCCTGGCTGGGGCAGCCGATGGCGACCGCGGGGTCGGCCAAGGAGCTGATCCGCCGCTACCTGGCCGCGTTCGGCCCGGCCGGGGTGAAGGACGTCCAGGCCTGGTCCGGACTGACCCGCCTGGCCGAGGTCGTCGTGGAGATGCGCCCCGAACTGCGCAGCCACACCGGCCCCGGCGGCGAGGAGCTGTTCGACCTCGCCCACGCCGAACTGCCCGACCCCGAGACACCCGCACCGGTCCGGCTGCTGCCCGCCTTCGACAACGCCCTGCTCGGCCACGCCGACCGGACCCGGATCATCAGCGACGAGGACCGCAGGCGGGTGATGCCCGGCCAGGCGCGGGTGCTGCCCACCTTCCTGGTGGACGGCCGGGTGCACGGGACGTGGTCGCTCGACGGCGCGACGCTGCGCCTCAACCCGTTCCGGCCGGTCAGCCCCACCGACTGGGCGGCACTGGAGCAGGAAGCCGACCGGCTGCTGAACTTCGTCCGGGGCTAGAGCGTCAACAGGTCGCGTTCCTCCAGCCAGTCGGCCACGTCGTCAGGCCCTTGCCGCGTCACGTCGAACTCGAACACGGGCAGGATCGACTTCGCCGCGAGCTCCCGCAGTTGTTGTTGCTCCTCGATGAACGGCTTCAGCGAGACGTACTGCTTCGGGTTCGCACTGATCTTCAGCCGTTCCTCGCGCGCTTCTTCGAACGTGTCCTCTGGCCGTGTGCACAACACGATCGCGAAGTTGAGGGGCTTCAGCCGTTCCTCCAGCCAGCCGAAGTCGAAGTCACGCCCCTGTCGTGCCTGGTAGGCCATGGTGGACAGGTGGAACCGATCGACGATCCACGAGTAGTAGCGCTGCAACTCGAACATGCGCACCCACGTCTCGTAGGTCTCCATGGCGTGTGCGGTCTCATCAGCTGCGAAGTCGATCAGCCCACGGCCCCACGGTTCGTTCGTGAACCCGCTCCACTCACCCGAGATCAACGGCGAGTGGTAGCGGTACTTGCGGTGACCGACGAGGCGGGGGTGTTCGTTGAGCGCGTAGGCGAGGTCCGTCTTGCCGGTCAGGCGGGTGCCTTCGAGGATCACCTTGGGCGTGAGCTTCATAGTTGTTAGCTTGCCTTGTGATCCTCTGTCTCGACGTCGGTTCCACCTGGACCAAGGCCGCTCTCGTCACCCCCGAGGGCGAGCTGGTCCGCACCGGGCAGCACCCGACCACACCTCCCGAGGTGCTGCGCGGCATCGACGCGTTGCGTGCCGAGGTGGGTGACGGCGAGATCCTGGCGTGCTCGTCGGCCGGCGGCGGGCTGCGGCTCGCGGTCGTCGGCCAGGAACGCGTGGTGAGCGCCGAGGCCGGGTACCGGGTCGCGCTCAGCGCCGGCGCCAAGATCGTGCACGTCAGCGCCGGTCCGGTCGACGTGAAGGCGTTGCGGGCGTCGACACCGGACCTCGTGCTGCTCGTCGGCGGCACGGATGGCGGCGACCAGTCCGTTCTGCTGCACAACGCCGCGAAGCTCGCCCGCGTGGCCGTGCCGATCGTGCTGGCCGGCAACGTCGAGGCGCAGCCGGAAGCGTTGCGCCTGCTGGCGAAACGGACCGTGGTGGCGTGCCCGAACGTGCTGCCGGACGTCGGTCAGCTCGCCCCGGAACCGGCCCGCAGGGCGATCCGCGAGGCGTTCCTCCAGCACGTCATCGGCGGCAAGGGCCTGTCGCGCGGGCCGAGGTTCCGGCAGCTCGTGCGGGCCGTGACACCCGACGCCGTGCTGGCCGGGGTTTCCCGGCTCGCCGCGCAGGACCGCGAGGGTGCCGTGCTGGTGGTGGACGTCGGCGGCGCGACGACGGACGTCTACTCGGCGGTGTCCACAGCGGACAGCGAAGGTCTGGAAAGGACGGTCGCGCTGCCACCGGACCGCCGCACGGTCGAGGGCGACCTCGGCATGCGCTGGTCCGCTCCGGGCGTGGTCAAGGAGGCTCTCGCGGAACGCCTGACGACCGAGGACCTCAGTACCGAAGCACAACACCGCGCAGAGAACGTCGGCTGGATCGCGGACGACCCCGCAGTCGACCTGAAACTGGCGTCGTTCGCCGCGATCCTGGCCGTGCGCAGGCACCTGAGGCAGGTCGACGGCCAGCTCGGCCCGCACGGCGCGGGGTTGCTGGTGCTCTCCGGCGGAGTTTTCCGGCACACGCCCGACATCACTCCGATCGTCGAGGCGCTGCGGGCCGATCCGGTGCTGCGGCCCGTGCTGCGGACCGCGGAGATCACGGTCGACCGCGACTACGTGCTGGCGCCGGTGGGCCTGCTCGCCGAGTCGGGGCGGCTCGAAGCCGCCGACCGGCTGGCGAAGCGGCTGGCGTGAGGCGTGCAACCTCGTGGCGGTGCTCATCGTTTGGACAAAGCATGAAGAGAACGATGGCATCGGCCGCGGTGATCGCGGTTTCCGCGGGAGTCTTGCTGGGCGGCGCAGGCACGGCGGCTGCCGTGGCACCGTGGGGCAAGTACCCGAACCTGGGTACCTGCCAGGCTGAGGGCGCCGAGCTGGTCCGGGAACACCTCGCCACGCGGTACCACTGCGAGCACGTCGCGTCCGCCCCCGCCAACCAGCGGTGGTGGCTGTACGACATCTGATCAGGACGCCTCTTCGTCGTCCTCCACGAACTCGAGGAGATCGCCGGGCTGGCACTCCAGCACCCGGCACATGGCCTCCAGCGTGCTGAACCGCACGGCCTTCGCCCGGCCGTTCTTCAGCACCGCGACGTTGGCCGGTGTCAGCCCGACCTTCTCCGCGAACTCTCCGACGCTCATCTTGCGCTTGGCCAGTTCGACGTCGATGCGCACGACGATGGCCATCAGATCACCGCTTCCATGTCGGAACGCAACGTCGTGGCGCGCTGGAGCAACGCCCGCATCACGACCAGCACGAGCCCGAACACGGTGGCCCCCGTCGTCAGCAGGAACAGCACCATCGGCGCGCCGGGGTCGTCCGCGTTGAAGCCGACCCAGAGGAACACGCCCACCAACACGACCCATCCTGCCGCAACGGCCCAGACCATCACGTTGACCCACTTGATCGCGGCATCGGTGAAGATCAGGTCTTTGCGCACCAGCGTGAGCAGCTTCCACGTCGCGACGATCACCACCTGGACGCAGATCACCCAGAAGATCGAGATGATCGCGCCGGGCCAGATCAGGGGGTCGTTCGGGTTCTGCTCCGCCAGGTACATGAACTTCCCCGGCAGGGACAGCGTCTCGAACACGACGAGGATCCCGAACAGGACCACCAGAAAGACCCGGAGGGCGGTCACCGCCCAACGTTCAGCAATCATGCGATCGAGTATCGGCAGCGATCTATCGAAAGTCAATCGGTAGTGATCGTGTTGCAACAGGTCTCTACAGTGATCGCGTGGGACTGCGTGAGCGCAAGAAGACCGAGACCCGTGCGGCGCTGTCAGCGGCCGCGCTGCGACTGGCCTTGGCGAAGGGCGTCGACAACGTGCGGGTCGACGAGATCGCGGAGGCGGCGAACGTCTCGCCGCGCACGTACAACAACTACTTCGCGAGCCGCGAGCAGGCGATCGTCGCGGGCATCACGGCCACGCGCGCGCTCCAGGTGTCCGAAGCGCTGCGCTCCCGGCCCGCCGACGAGCCGCTGGTCGACTCGATCATCGCCGCGTTCGCCGAGCAGTACCGCGAACCACCGTCGGAGGCCCTCGCGCTGATCACCTCGACGCCGTCGTTGCGCGAGGCCTACCTGGACTCCACGTCGTCCATGGAACCGCCGATCGCCGAGGCGATCGCGACACGACTGGGCTGCGGCGAGCTCGGCGCCACAGTGCTCGCCGCAGCGGTGTCCGCCGCCGCCCGCATCGCCGTGCAGCGGTGGGTGGACGTGCGCCCGTCAGGTCTCGTCGTGGTCCCGAGCGCGTCCGTCGAGGACCACCTGCGCGAGGCGATCGGCCACCTCGCACCCGCGCTCAGGTGAGCTCGTCGGGCAGCACGCACATCAGCAGCTCGTCGTGCCACTCGCCGTCGCGGAAGAACGCCTGCCGCAGCCGTCCGTCGACCTGGAAGCCGATCTTCTTGTAGGACTTGACCGCCCGCTCGTTCGCCTCGACGACGGTGAGCGCGATCGAGTGCAGCCGCAGCGTGTCGAACCCGTACCGGCACACCCGGCGCAGCGCGTCCGTGCCGTAGCCGCCGCCCCAGAACTCGGGTTCGCCGATGTAGATGTCGACGCTGGCGCGCCGGTTGATCGGGTCCGCGTCCCGCAACGCCACCACGCCGATGAGCTTGCGCTCCTCCAGCGTCTCGATGCAGAAGGTCGACTTCTCGAACGAGTTCTCCTGGCGGTCCGCGAAGCGCTTGCGCAAGGCAGCCAGCGACTCGTGGAAGTAGCTCTGCAACCAGCGCATGACTTCTTCGTCGTTGTGCCAGCGGTAGAACGCCTCGGCGTCCTCGGGCTCGATCGGTCGCAGTCGGACGAGGTCCCCAGTCAGCATGACCCGCAGACTAGACATCTTCCGCGGAAGTCGTCTCCTGGAAATCGGCGATCGCGGCACCGTGGTCCCTGGCCCAGTCCGTCAGGACCTCGATGGGTTCGACGAGGGTCAGGCCGAGCTCGGTGAGGCGGTACTCGACCCGCCGCGGCGCCTCGGCACGGCGTTCAACCAGGCCGTACTGCTGGAGCCGGCGCAACGTCTCGGTGAGGACCTTGCGCGAGACACCGCCGATGAGGTCGACGAGCTCACCGTGCCGGCGAGGCTGCTGACTGAGGCCGAAGAGCACGAGCACGGCCCACTTGTCGGAGATGATCTCGACCGCGAGCCGCGTGGGGCAGTCGGCGAGGAAGGCCGGTCCGGCCGCGTTCTGCATGTGAACCGAAGGTACCAGGAGGTACCTCAGCGCTTCGTAACGTCTTCCGCAGCAACGAAAACCAGGCGGAGGAGCCACCATGTCCAGAGTTGTTCTGTTCGACGAGTTCGGCGGCCCGGAGGTCCTGCGCGTCGTCGAGGAGCCGGCCGTCGAGCCCGCCGCCGGCGAGGTGCGGGTCAGGATCGAGGCGTTCGCGGTCAACCCGCTCGACCGGATGATGCGGTCCGGCACCTCGTCCGCGACCATCTCCCTGCCGCACGCCCGGATCGGCGTCGAGGGAACCGGCGTCGTCGACGCGCTGGGCCACGGGGTCACCGGGATGGCGATCGGCGATCCGGTGATCATCACGGCCGTCCCGGACGCGAGCGTCAGAGGCACCTACGCCGACTTCACCACGATCCCCGCGAGCCGGGTCGTGCCCCGGCCTGCCGGTCTCGAGGCCGAGGAAGCGGCGGCGATCTGGGTCGCGTTCTCCACCGCCTACGGCGCACTCGTCGAGAAGGCGGGCATGCGGCCGGGCGACCACGTCCTCGTCACCGCCGCGTCCGGCGGCGTCGGCAGGGCGGCGATGCAGATCGCCAACCAGATCGGCGCCGTGCCCATCGCCGTCACCCGCGACAGCGCGAAGAAGGACCAGCTGCTCGCCGCCGGCGCCGCCGCGGTGATCGCCACCGACCACGAGAACCTCGTCGAAGCCGTCCGCCACCACACCGGCGGAACCGGGGCCGACATCGTCCTCGACGTCGTCATGGGCCCCGGCCAGCAGGACCTCGTGCAGGCGGCCCGCCCCGGCGGAACGCTGATCGTCGCGGGCTTCCTGGACCCTCGGCCCACACCGTTCCCGGCAGGCACGCCGCTCACGATCGTCAGCTACCGCAGCTTCGAGCACACCCTCGATCCCGTTGTCGTGAAGCGCATGGCGGCGTTCATGAACGCCGGTGTGCGCCTCGGTGCACTGCGGCCCGCCATCGACGAGGTGTTCGCGTTCGACGACGTCGTCGAGGCACACCGTCACCTCGAGAAGGGGCTCCACGAGGGCAGGAAGATCGTCGTCACGGTCTAGACGCGTATGTCCTTGTGGTGCCAGGAGACGGGAGAAGGGGTGTTCAAGATCCGTTTGTGACGGCAGACCTCAACACCTCGTCGACATCGAACTCGACGACTCGGGCAAGATCATCGCCATTGCTCTTCTCGAGTGATCCAGGCGGTGTGAGGGCAACGCCGAGTACGTCATGTCGCGTGTTCTACGACGGGTTGCTCAGACTGCGGCTGCGCGGCTTCACTTCTGAAGCGCTGGACGACTATTGGGTGGTGGTGGTGCCAGGTGGGCGCGAAGCGGTCAGGGACTGTTGCTCGGGCGTTTGGAGATGAAGTCAAGCAACGGTTCCGGTTCCTTGTCGACGAGGAAGGGTTTCTGGGGCCAGAGGAGGATGGCAACGGCTTCCTCGCGTACCACGCGCCGAACCTCGCCATCACGATGGTGCTTGATCAAAGAAGTCGGTACGCGAGGACTCTGGTCGACGGAGGGGCCGACGGTTTTGCGGCCCGCACGGAGCTGACGTGCCTGTACGTGCACGCGGGCCTCGGTCCCGCGCAGCACGTGGTTTGGTCGGCCGGCACGATGCACGCCTTGATGAAGGCTCTGGATTCTCAGGTCGTGGCACTCCGCAAGATCCTGCCGATGTTGAGGGGCGAAGGGGCGGCGAAGCTGTTGAGGGAGTGTCACGGTAAATGAAAATCACATTGGCAAGTGCTGTCGCGGCGCTCGCGCTCATGGCCGTTGCCGGGTGCGGCGTCGATGTGCCCGCGGGGCTTGAAGACAAGGTGAACTCGGGTTGTCCTGGTCTTGTCAAGCCTGAGCCGGTCGCGATCATCACTCGGGGGCTTGAGGTGTCCCAGGTCGACGGTGGGATTGCTGACAGCTGCAAGGTCTCAGTACGGGATGGCCGTGAAGTCCTCCTCGTCTCGCTCGTCGGCCACCCCAGTCAGGAAGTGGCGGAGCGGCTGACAGGAGGACTGTGTCCCAGCGGAGTTCTGGACGAGCCGGACAAGTCGTGCACGGCCAGCGAGGCTGACAGTGGAGCATTTGCCGTGCACGGCGTGGCCGGGCGGTGGGAGGTGCGGATCAAGGTCTACGAGATTCCGGTGAACGACGAGGTGAAGGGTGCCGTGCACCAGCTTCTCGAGGATCTCAGGAACTCCAGCAAGACCAAGTGATCGGCGTGGCGTTGCGGTCGAGTTCGGTGCCGAGGTCGTTGCCGCGGATGCTCGTATCCACCGTCGGCTACCGGTGATCATGCTGGCTGGGCAGCTTCGGCGACCGCGCGAACGGCAACGGCGGCGACTCCGGCGCGTCGACCTCCAGCAGCCCGGCCGCGATCGCCACCGCCCGGTCCCACTCCGGATCCGACGTGTAGTCCGAGTGCGCCGACACGCCGGACCGCCACCGCCGTCCGGGGAACGGGCCTCGCTGCGGGTCCGGCAGCCAGTGGTCGCCGCCCAGCACCAACGCCCCCGTCGGCCCGCGCAACGCCGGTGCCAGCGCGCCTTCCGAGCCGTCGGCCCGGTAGCCGACGCCGAGCAGCATCCCGTCGAACACCTGTCGGCGCCACGTCATCACCGCGCCGCCCAACGGGTCCGTGCCACGGCACAGTGCGCGCCACCGTCCGTCGAGACCGCCGGACAACCGGGCCAGGGACGCGTGCGGCACGACCGCCGGGAACGCCCGCGGGTAGGCCCACTGCAGCTGCGAGCCCGCTGTCACCAGGCCGATCCGTTCACGGTCGTGCGGCGGCAGTTCCTCCAGCAAACGCGCCGCCGCGACGGCGACGAGCAGCGAGCCCTGTGAGTGTCCACACAGGACCACGCGTGTGCCGGGGTCGCGCAGGTGGTCCTGTACGCGGGCGACGAGCTCCGGCACGACCTTCAGCGCGTAGCAGGGCGGCACGATCGGGTGTGCCTCGCGCGGCCAGAACTGTGCGATGTCCGCGATGATGCCGAGCCGCCGTCCGGACTCCGGCTGTCGCGCCGCCAGGTAAACGGCCCGCAGCAACGAGACCGCCAGCAGACCCAGCACGCCGACGCCCAACGCCGAGAACGGCGCGATCCACGTGGCAGGCGGCACGTTGCGGATCCTCAGGACCGTGGCCACCCCAGCGCCGACCACCAGCACGGACGCGATGATCAGGATCATGTGGTGACCGTGGTTGCGTTCCCAGCGCGCCCACCACCACGCGCGCGTCGCGGTGCGTAGGTCGCGCATCCGGCCGGAGTGCAGCAACGACGCCTCGCGCGCCCACACCTTGCCCTTGCGGAACGCCCGCCACCGCACCGCGCCGGTGAACGACGCCACGGCGAACGTGCTCAGCAGTCCCAACGCGCCCGCCACGCCCCACAACAGAGTGATGTAGTCGTAGCCGACGGGCAGGTGGAGGTCGCTGCCCAACGCCTTGCGGACGGGCAGCGCGACCCCGGCGCCGAACCCGCCGCCGAGCAGTCCGGCGATGGCCAGCACCGGCGCGGCGAACCAGCCGCCGGCCCACGGCCGCAGCTCGCGGGGCAACGCGGCCCACGTCTTGCGCGCCAGCAGTGCGGCGGGCAGCAGCATCAGTCCGAACAGGACCAGCACGAACGCCATCAGCAGCGCCACGACCTGCACGGTCACGTCCGCGCCCGGCACCCGCAACGGCAGCTGCTCCTGCAACCCGAGCGTCGTGAGCATCAGCAACACCGCCAACGCCAACAACACACGGCGAGGCTTCTTGCCGAGAGCGGCCCGCAGCCACCGTCCGCCGCGATGGGGCGCACCGCCCGTGGGGTCGTCCAGCAGCAGTACGCCGAGCACGGACACACCGATGAACACGAGCGCGACGACCCACGCGACCGTGATCGCCACGCCCATCCCTCCGGTGGCCGTGAGCTGCTTCAACGGTCCGCCGAGCGCGATCAGCGAGGCCACCGCGAGTGCCGCCACGACGTGCAGCGACCGCAGCGCCGGCGTGTCGGGGTCGGTCGCGACGTGCGCGCCGGGCAGGCCGGACGCGGGCTGCTGGTCCTTGTCCTCCGCGTCGGCGATCTCCTTGCGTTCGATCCGCCAGTCGACGCGCGACACCCGCCGCATCACCCAGATGACTGCGACGATCGGCAGCAGGCCCAGGAAAGTCCGAAACCAAGGAAGAGCACGCACATCGGCCGGAATGCTGGTTAGGCAAGGATTACCCGGCCGCAGACACTGGGCGGCCAGCAGGTCGAGGCTCACCACCGAGATCTGCGCGACCAGCAACGCCGTGAGCAGCAGCGCGAACACCCGCAGCAACGACCGCAGGCCGATGCCGAGCAGGTGAGCGGGCAGGTTGCGCTCGGGGACCGGAGGCAGCATCCAGTGCGCGACGTTCGCGATGCTGAACGGGAAGAGCAGCGCCCACGTGGCCTTGGCCACACCTCCGGACGTCATACCGCCCCACAGATACCCCTCCACCACTCGGGGGATGGGCCGCCCCTCCGTCTGCAGCACGGGACCGGGTGCGGGCCTGCGGAGTCTGTCCGCCGGACGCACGATGCGCCCGAGTCCGTCTCCCGCAACGTCCACGGCCGCGACGGCGTCGACGAGCGTCTGCGGCGTCGTTCCTTGCACGCCGTGCACCCTCAGCTCGACGACACGTGTGTCCGGGCCCGCGATCAACACCCGAGACCTCCCTCACCCGAAGTAGGGGTCATAGTGGTGCATCAACGGGCGGTATGGTCAGAAGACACCCTTCACTGAAGTGCCCTGGAGGACTTCGCAATGACCGCGGACCGCTTGCAGACCCGCAACGGCATCGACTTCGCAGTGGCCGACCTGTCGCTCCACGAGTTCGGTCGCAAGGAGATCCGTCTGGCGGAGCACGAGATGCCCGGCCTGATGGCGTTCCGCCGCGAGTACTCCGGGGTGTACCCGCTCAAGGGTGCGCGTGTTTCGGGCTCGCTGCACATGACGATCCAGACCGCTGTGCTCATCGAGACCCTGGTTGACCTGGGCGCCGAGGTCCGCTGGGCCTCCTGCAACATCTTCTCCACCCAGGACCACGCGGCCGCGGCCGTCGTCGTCGGCCCGTACGGCACGGAGGAGGAGCCCAAGGGCATCCCGTGCTTCGCGTGGAAGGGCGAGACGCTCGAGGAGTACTGGTGGACGGCCGAGCAGATGCTCACGTGGCCGGACGGCAAGGGCCCGAACATGATCCTGGACGACGGCGGCGACGCCACGCTCCTGGTCCACAAGGGCGTCCAGTACGAAGCTGCCGGTGTCGTCCCTTCGGCTGAGGACAACGACCCGGAAGAGTGGAAGATCATCCTCGAGACGCTCCGCAACTCGCTGGCCCAGGACGGCAAGAAGTGGACGAACATCGCCGCTGGCATCCGCGGCGTCACCGAGGAGACCACGACGGGCGTCATGCGCCTGTACCAGCTGGCCGCCGCCGGTGAGCTGCTCTTCCCGGCGATCAACGTCAACGACGCCGTGACGAAGTCGAAGTTCGACAACCGCTACGGCATCCGTCACTCGCTGATCGACGGCATCAACCGCGGCACCGACGTCCTGATCGGCGGCAAGGTCGCGGTCGTCTGCGGCTACGGCGACGTCGGCAAGGGCGCCGCGGAGTCCCTGCGCGGCCAGGGCGCCCGCGTGATCGTCACCGAGATCGACCCGATCTGCGCCCTCCAGGCCGCCATGGACGGCTACGACGTCCAGCGCCTCGAGGACGTCCTGGACCGCGCCGACATCATCATCACGACGACGGGCAACAAGGACGTCGTGATGGTCGAGCACATGGCGAACATGAAGCACCAGGCGATCGTCGGCAACATCGGCCACTTCGACAACGAGATCGACATGGCCGGCCTCGCCCGCTACCCCGGCATCCGCCGCAACAACATCAAGCCGCAGGTCGACGAGTGGGTCTTCCCGAACGGCCGCACGATCATCGTGCTGTCCGAGGGCCGCCTGCTCAACCTCGGCAACGCGACGGGCCACCCGTCGTTCGTGATGTCGAACTCCTTCTCGAACCAGGTGATCGCGCAGATCGAGCTGTTCACCAAGCACGAGGAGTACGACAACGAGGTCTACCGCCTGCCCAAGGTGCTGGACGAGAAGGTCGCCCGCATCCACCTGGAGGCGCTCGGCGGCCAGCTCACCAAGCTGACCAAGGACCAGGCCGAGTACATCGACGTGGACGTCGAGGGCCCGTTCAAGGCGGACCACTACCGCTACTGAGTTCTCGTTGACAGGGGCCTCCCGCGCACGTCGCGGGAGGCCCCTGTTTCATGTTCGCCGTGGGATTCTTCGGCACCTATGCGTTTGAGAACGGCCAGTGGAAGACGCTGTCCGAGGGTGAGCTGCCGCCTTTGGAGGAGCCGTTCCTGTGGATCGACATCCACGACAGCGACATCACCTCGGTCGTCTACGCGCCGGCCGGACCTGGCACGGGCGTCGCCTACCTGGGCCTGACGCCGCGCACCTACTTCGAGAACCCGAACGCCTCCGACCCCACGGACGTGCTTCGCGAGGCGGCGGGGCTGGCCGCGTGGTGGGCGCTGAGCAACTCGGGCGATGTCACGGCCAAGCAGTCCGAGATCCTCGGGTACCTCGCCGAGGACGAGGACCCGGATGACTTTTCGGTGGAGGACGAACAGGACGTCGAGGACGTCGACGTGTTCGTCGAGATCAAGACGGCGCGGTTCCTGGAGGCGCTGGGCCTGCCGCTGCCTACCGAGCTCCGATGAACCCCTGCCACGCCTCGACGCTGAACTTCAGCTCGGGGCCGGTGGTGTTCTTGGAGTCACGGACGCGCACGACCTGGGTGAACGCCACCTCGACGCACTCCTGGCCCGCGTTGCCGCCGCTGTAGCTGCTCTTACGCCAGGTGCAGTCTCCGGCCATTGGGGTCCTCCCGCGATCGACTGGCGAGATCCGCCACCATCGTTCGCGATTGTTCCTCAGTGTGTCACGAACGCTGAAAGGGGTTTGACAGGTAGGAGAACTCTTTGAGGCGGTGCTGCGTAGAAGATGAAGGTTGTTGGCCCTTCGGAGTCGCCCTACGGGGGGTGGCTTCAAACCGCCCACTGCTGCGTTAGCTGAAGACTGTCGTGGTGAGCGTGTGGGAAAAGGCATCCGTTGGAGGTGTCAGGTGGGGATCAGGAAGGCGTTGTGTCATAGCCTGCGAAGTGTCGAAACAATCGTGGTTGACATCAGAACCGGGGCGTTGAGGATAACCCGGGATGAGCCTGGCGGGTGCCCGTTTATTGGCCAGGTGGTGTCCGGCATGAAGGCGGCGCGAGCCTGATCTGCGGCTTCTGCGTGGAACGTGAGAAAGCGTGCCCCGACACCGCTGCCCAGGTTGAGGCAGCGAGAGGGAGCGCCTGGGGCGGCTGAAACCGCTCGGGTTGAGTACCGTCGCGGGGCGCGCTGGCGGACCGGTTCGTAGTAGCGAGGAAGCTCCTGCTTGATGCGGTGGGAGTGGAGCGAAGGGGCCGGGTCATTCGTGGCTGTTGTTCGTCCGATCAACCGGGCCGCGGCCCGGGAGGAGTTGTGTGGACCAGCTGAAATTGCCGGGCAAGTCGTTTGAGATTTCGAAGTGGGAAGTGCAGGAGGCGTGGGAGAAGGTCAGGGCCAATAAAGGAGCGCCGGGGGTGGACGGGCAGACGCTGGCGGAGTTCGAGAAGGATCTGAAAGGCAATCTGTACAAGATCTGGAACCGGATGTCGTCAGGGTCCTACTTCCCGCCTCCGGTGCTGGCGGTGGAGATCCCGAAAGCGCAT
>NZ_BBOJ01000037.1 GCF_000974445.1 Lentzea aerocolonigenes | reverse complement strand
ACGGGTGCGGCAACCGCGCCAGCCACTTGCGCAGCAGCGCGTCGATGCGTTCCGGCCCGAGCTGGTCACAGATCACCTGTAACGCGGCCGGGTCGTCGGTGGCGGCGAAGCCGTTGTCCAGCGCGGTGAACCCGATCCCGGCATGGGCGGCCTGCCGCTGGGCCCATTCGTGGCCGTTGAGACAGAGTTTGGCGTTGTAGGGGAAGTAGGAGCTGAACTTGAGGAAGAACGGGCCGAAGTCGGCGTCCACGCAGTAGAAGTACCAGTGGTTGACCATCGCGGTGGTGCGCACGATCCACGGATACGACGCGCCCTCGCTGTCACGGCGTTTCTCGGTGCGGAACACCCCGGTCTTCTCCTGGGCCCGACCGATGAACAGCACCCCCTCCTCACCCTCGAATCGGGCCAGGTACTCGTGCATCACGTCGTCTTTGCGCTGCCCTTTGACGAAGTCGACCACCGCAACGCCGTGCCGGCGGGCGAAGTCGTGGATCGCGGTGGTGAACGCGTCGCTGATCCGGCCCAGTGGCACGGTAGAAGCGACGGGCAAGCCCAGCTGGTGGTGCACATAGCCGACCAACGCCCGCGGATGCTGCAGCTGCGGCACGTAGACATTGAGGTAGAGCCGGTCGATGCACTCCAGCTCGAAGACCACGTGCTCGGACAGGACATCGGCCACGGTGCGCGGTAACGTCATGACGGGCTCCGGTCGGACAGGCCACACGGCCAACCACCGCCCACGGGACGGTTCATACCGGGACACAGCGTGTCACCGCTTCGCTCCGACCGAAGCCCCTCTCACCCGACAAGACCACCACCCACATGCCTCGTCGGGCTGGGGTGAAACCCCGTTAGTTCTTGACCGCGGACTTGGCGGTCCAGGCCGCCCAGTCGAGCGCCCAGTCGTAGTAGTCGAAGTCCGCCGGACCGAGCTGCACCGACGAGTTCAGCACCTCGACCGGGTCGCCGATCATCGTCAGGTCGAAGAACGTCTTCGCGTTGGCGGGCGAGAGGTTCGCACAGCCGTGCGAGACGTTCCTCTTGCCCTGGTCGGCCATCGAATTCGCATACTCGTGGACGAACTCGCCGTTGTTCGAGATCAGCACGGCCCACGTGACCGGGACGTTGCAGTAGTTGTACGCCTTGTTGCACATGGTGCGGCTGGCTTCCTTCTGCATCACCACGTGCGTGCCGGAACGGGTGACGCGGCCCCGGTCGCTCTCCAGCCCGTAGGACGCCGGGAAGTCGTACAGCTGCACGCCATCGCGGAAGATGACGAACCTGTGCGTCTGCGTGTCCGCCTTCACGACCAACGCCCGGTCGGCGATCTTGAACTGCACGTGCACGTCCTCGGCGCCGTACGCGCCACCCCCGAACGGCACGCCGTAGACGTCGACGTTGACCGAGACCTCGGTGTTCGGCTTCCAGTACTCGCGCGGCCGCCAGTGCGCCTCGGTCTCGGACAGCCACGCCCACGCGCCCTCGGTCGGCACGGAGGTCGTGACGGTCATGGCCTTCTGCACCGCGGCCTTGTCCTGCACCGGCGAACTGAAGGTCACCTTGATCGGCATCGCGACGCCGTAGGTCTCGCGGTCGCCGACGTTGGTCGACGCGTTGACGAGCCGTCCCGGCTTGACCGTGCGGAACGACCCGGTGACCGGAACCTCGGCACCGTCCTCGCCCTTAGCCGAACCGGACCACGTGTAGGCCTTGTCGTAGCCCAGATCCTCGGTGGCGACCCACTTGTCGGCCGCCAGCTCGCCCTTGACCACCTTGCCGTCGGCCCCCGTGAGCGCCACGGCGGTCAGCGCACCGCCGGTCACCCCGACCTGGAACGGCCCGGACGGGTTGATCCCCTCACCCGACGCCGGCGTCACGGTGAGTGCTGCCTTCGCCTTGTTCTCCACGACCGGTGCGGCGGGCGACGTCGGTGCGTCAGGCGCGGCGCTGCACGCGGTCAATCCCAGTAGTACTGCCAAAATCAGTGGCCGGAACACGTGCTCCCCCAAGATCCCCAGGTTCAATGCTGGAGAAGACGCACGGGGGTGTGGGCACGTTGCATGGGAAATTGCGATCACCCACCCGGACCAGCGGGTTTACCCCTATTGAGGCACAGAACTGGCCGGTAATGACCTGTAGTGCTATGACGCATCACACGTTAGGCTGACCCGCGCAGGCCGTGGTTTCTGTGTTCGTGCTTCACACGCTCGCGGAACGACACGCGGGCGTGATGCGCGCTCTCACGAGCTCACTGACCGCCCCCGGGACGGCCGGGGTTGCACGGTGCAGCCCCAAGCTTTCCTGCGATGGAGGCAGGTACATGGCACAGGGCACTGTCAAGTGGTTCAACTCCGAGAAGGGCTTCGGCTTCATCGCCCAGGACAACGGCGGCGCAGACGTCTTCGTCCACTACTCGGAGATCCAGGGTCAGGGCTTCCGCACCCTGGAGGAGAACCAGCGCGTGGAGTTCGAGGTCGGCCAGGGCACCAAGGGCCCGCAGGCTCAGAACGTCCGCGCGATCTGATTTCTTTGTATCGCCGCAATTGAGTCGTAAGTGAGAAGGACCCTCTGCCGGGCTCGGCAGAGGGTCCTTCTTCGTTCAGTGGCTGGGCTAGTGGCCGCGCTGACGCGCTTCCCACTCCAGTCGCTGCATGACCCATTCCGTGGCAAGAGCCTGCGGAGAGGTCTGGCGCTCTGCGGCGAGTTCCTTGAGCTGTTCGTTCGCCATCAGCTGCAGCCGCAGCTGGTACACCTGCGCGTTGCCGAAGCCCGACGCGGTGGTCTCGTTGTCCGCGTCCGGGGCCAGGGCGGCCAGGTAGGAGGTCAGCTCCTCGTCGGGCAACGTCTCCTGCTGCGGTTCGTCCGCAGGGCGGTGACGGCCGGACTTGGAGCGTCCGAGGGATCCGATAGGCACCGGAACACGATAACGGCTCGGTCACGGAAGCCAAACACCTGTGAGCTGAGTCACCCCATGGTGTGGATGGGACACACCGAGAGTGGGTGTCGCCGGCCCGCTTGAGAGTACGCGGGGAGCTTTCGTACTCCAGGAGCGCACGAGAGGGCCCCGCGTGAGCAAAGCAGACAGGGGCGGCGCGAAGGAGGGAGGCGGCGCGTGGGAGAGGGTCGAGGCGGAGAGGCGCGGAGAAGGGGGCTCGCACAACGCGAAAAACGCCAGCATCGCGGGCGACCTACGCACACAACGCCAGCAATGCGGGCGACCGATGGGGGTCCGGGGGCTTGCCTCCGGCGTGGGGTCTGGGGGCTCGGCCCCCAGAAGACACTCCGAATCCCGCACGGCGGCGAGGCGCCAGCCGAGCAGCCTGCGGAAAGGGAGAGGCCCCCGCGCCAGGGGGAGGAACGCGGGGGCCGGAGGGGATCTCCACAGGCGCTGACCGGGGGTGTGTCAGCTACTTCGGATTGTTGCACGCGCACAAGCCCGTTGGGGAGACTTCGCACCGAGATTCTTAAGTTGCCGATGGACGGAATCCCCGCAGTCGCAAGCTGTTGGTAACAACGAAGACGCTGCTGAAGGCCATCGCGGCCCCCGCGATCATCGGGTTGAGCAGTCCCAGCGCCGCGAGTGGAAGTCCAGCGACGTTGTAGGCGAACGCCCAGAACAGGTTGCCCTTGATCGTGCTCAAAGTCTTGCGGGACAACCGAATGGCGTCGGCTGCCACGCGCAGGTCGCCGCGCACCAGCGTCAGGTCGCTCGCCTCGATCGCGACGTCGGTGCCGGTTCCCATGGCCAGCCCCAGATCCGCAGCCGCGAGTGCCGGCGCGTCGTTCACGCCGTCGCCGACCATCGCCACAACTCGGCCCTGTGCCTGGAGATTCCGCACGGCTTCGACTTTGCCGGCGGGCAGCACGTCGGCGATGACCTCGTCGATGCCGACCTCGGCGGCGACACGAGCGGCCACGTCGGCGTTGTCGCCGGTCAGCAGCACCGGGTGCAGGCCGAGCGCGCGCAACGAGCGGATCGCTTGTGCGGACGTGGGTTTCACTACGTCCGAAACGACGACGAGTCCGACAACCTTGTCATCAAAGGAAACCGCGACGGCTGTTCGAGCTGGGTGTGCAACCAGGGCCTCAGTCAACTCCGGCGGCAGTGAGACGTTGCGCCCGACGGCGACACGGCGGCCTTCCACGACGCCGCTGACGCCGATGCCGTCCGTGGAAACGAAGTCCGAGACGGGCAGCACGTCGGGGACCTCGCGGACGATCGCCGCCGCGATGGGGTGCTCCGACGCGTTCTCGACGGCCGCCGCGAACCGCAGCACCTCGTCCCGTGTCACGCCGTCCGCGGGAACCACGTCGACCAGCGTCAGCCGCCCCGTCGTGACCGTGCCGGTCTTGTCGAGCACGACCGTGTCCACGCGCCGCGTCGACTCCAGCACCTCGGGGCCCTTCACCAGGATCCCGAGCTGGGCGCCGCGCCCGGTGCCCACGAGCAACGCCGTCGGTGTCGCCAGCCCCAGCGCGCACGGGCACGCGATCACGAGCACCGCCACCGCCGTCGTCACGGCGAACTCGAGCGGTCGCCCGGCCAGCAGCCACGCGCCGAACGACGCCAGCGCGATCAGCACGACGACGGGGACGAACACGCCGGAAACCCGGTCGGCCAGGCGCTGCACCTCCGCCTTGCCGGTCTGCGCCTGCTCGACGAGCCGGGCCATGTGAGCGAGCTGAGTGTCCGCGCCGACGGAGGTGGCCTCGACGACCAGCCGTCCGCCCGCGTTGACCGTGCCGCCGACGACCGGATCGCCCTGGCCGACCTCGACCGGGACGGATTCGCCGGTGACCATCGAGCGGTCCACGGCGGAGCTTCCCTCGACCACTAGGCCATCGGTGGCGATGCGCTCACCCGGACGGACCACGAACCGTTCGCCGGTCCGCAGGTGACCGACCGGCACGCGGATCTCCACGCCGTCGCGCAGCACCGCCACGTCCTTGGCGCCCAACGCGAGCAGCGACCGCAGGGCCGCACCCGCGCTGCGCTTGGACCTGGCCTCCAGCCAACGGCCGAGCAGCAGGAACACGGTCACGCCGACCGCTACTTCCAGGTAGATGTCCCCCGAGCCCACCGGCCGCGGCAGCAGGCTGAACTCGTGCCGCATGCCGATCATCCCGGCATCGCCGAACACCAGCGCGAAGAGCGACCACAGGTACGAGACCGTGACGCCCATCGACACCAGGGTGTCCATGGTGCTGGCGCCGTGCCGTGCGTTCACCAGAGCCGCACGGTGGAACGGCCAGCCGCACACCCACACGACCACGCTCGCCAGCGCCAGCGACACCCACTGCCAGACGGGGAACTGCCACGCCGGGACCATCGAGAACGCGATCACCGGCACGCCGAGCGCCGCGGCGAGGACGAACCTCAGCCGCAGATCACCGGCCTCGTCGACGTCGGGTGCCTCGGGTGTGGGCTGCTCGGCGTCGTACCCCGCCGCGCGCACGGTCGACACCAGGTCGTCCACGCGCAGGTTGTCCGGGAACTGGACGCTGGCCTTCTCGGTCGCGTAGTTCACGGTGGCGGAGACGCCGTCGAGCTTGTTCAGCTTGCGCTCGATGCGCCTCGCACAGGAGGCGCACGTCATGCCGCTGATGGCGAGCTCGACGTGACGAGGCTCGGTCGTGGTCATCAGGCGACCTGGTACCCGGCCTCGGTGACGGCCGCGACGACCTCGGCGCGGTCGAGCTCGCGGTCGCTGGTCACGGTCACCGCACCGGTCTCCAGGACGACGTCGACGCCCGTGACGCCGGCGACCTCGCCCAGCTCCTCCTTGACGGAGCTGACGCAGTGGCCGCAGGTCATGCCGGTGACGGTGTAGGTGGTGCTGACGGACATCGGAGTCCCTTTCTTTCCGCGGGACTCCGATCTTATACCCCCCTGGGGTAAGGGATCTACTGAGGACTGTCGGGTTTCGGCTGGTCCAGGTTCTGGATGTCCTTCTCGATCTTGTTGACCAGGTCGTCGAGCCCCTCGAGCATCTTGTCGAGCTCGGCCATCCGGGAGCCGAACGCGGACTCGATGTCGGCGTCGATGGTCTCCAGGTTGATCCCGCTGATCGCCTTCAAGATCTCCTGAGGGTCGACCGCGGGCGGTATCTGAGACGCGTTTTGGCCCTCTGCATCGGGGGAAGGCTCCGGCGTGGGGTCAGTCATCGGTCCATCATCCCCTGACGGGATCCCACGAGGCATGCACTGCACCTGTACGGAAAGTAACGCTGGGTGGCGGTGGAATCACTCTGCGGGGGGCTGCGGCCGTTGTCCCAGGTCGCTTAGCCTCGCGCCAACCTCAAGTCGGGGAGGGCACTCATGAGCGGGTCACTGGAAGTGCGGAAGTTCCTGTTCACACAGGACGACGGCATGTCGCGGCAGGGCGGGCCGAGCGTGCCGGCCCAGCGGAGCGGGGAACCCTCGCGGATCTCGGACGACCAGGTCCACCGGGCGAGGCTCGCCGTCGCACGGAGCGCCCTGGGCACCGAGGACTGCAGGATGCTGCTCGACATGCTCGGCCTGTCACCGGGCGAGGACGGTGGAGCGCCGCCGGTGCAGCGGTGACGTGATGGGCACACGGATACGGCCCTGACTCCAGACGCGCACCCCCCGGAGCGCGTCTGCAGGGCAGGGCCGCATCTCGAAACATACCGACCGGTCTCTTTAGCGGCAACGGCTAACCTTGACACCATGCCCCAGCAGGATCGGGCGTATGCGACACGCGAGGCGATACTCCACGCCGCGGCGGAGGAGTTCGACCGGCTCGGCTACGACCGCACGTCGCTGACCGCCGTGCTCGCACGCGCCGGGCTGACCAAGGGTGCCTTCTACTTCCACTTCCCCTCCAAGGAAGCGGTCGCGGGCGCGTTGATCGAGCGGCAGAGCGAGCTGTGGGAGCAGGTGCGGGAGTCGTGGCGGGCGCGCGGTGTCGACCCGCTCAGCGCCCTGTACGGCATGTTCGCCGAGTCGGCGGACCGGATGGCGAGCGACGTCGTGCTGCGTGCCGGCGTGCGGCTGAACGCCGATCGCGAGGTCGGTTATCCGGGCGTCCCGAGCACGCACGTCATGTGGGAGAAGCTGATCGCCGCCTACGTGGCGGAGGCCGGCGAGCGCGGAGACCTGCGTCCCGGCATTGATCCGGACGCGGTGGCGCGGACGTTGTGCGGGGCCGCTCTCGGCGCCCGGCTGATCTCCTCGGCGACGACGGCGTGCGCCGACTTCCCCGACCGGATCCGCGAGGTGCTCGGGCACGTGCTGCCCTGCGTCGCGGCATCCGGGTGGAAGTTGTCTGGATCACAAAACGAGCCAGAACGGGCTGACTGGCCGTGAGCAGGCATTTGTTGATCGGGGCGATCTCGCCGTGAGGCCGGTTTGAGCAGGTCAAGGCATAAGTGGGACCCCCGTTTTGGAGGTGCGCGCACCTGTGTCATATGCTTACGATGCTTCCAGAGACCAGCTAGTCCCCATCATCTAGCGGCCTAGGATCCCGCCCTTTCAAGGCGGTCGCGCGGGTTCGAATCCCGTTGGGGGCACGCAGTACAGTACGGTAAGATCTGCAAGAGCAAGGCCCAGTGGCGCAGTTGGTTAGCGCGTCGCCCTGTCACGGCGAAGGTCGCGGGTTCGAGTCCCGTCTGGGTCGCTTTCTTGTTTCATGGCCAGGTAGCTCAGTTGGTACGAGCGACCGCCTGAAAAGCGGTAGGTCGGCGGTTCGACCCCGCCCCTGGCCATCCTTCTTCGAAAGAAGCCCCGCAGAACGCTGCGGGGCTTCTTTCGTTCATGGGATCAGGCGCGCGATCGCTTGGTCGTCGTGCGTTTTGAAGCGGGGCCAACGCTTGTGCTCCGAATCACCGAGTTCTGCTTCGCGGATTCGGTCGAGCGCTTCGCCCAGCGGCATTTCCGCGAGTTGCTCCCACGAGAAGAGCCCGTACTCGGACACTCCACATGAGACACCGTCTGTGAGAGCGATCACTTTCCTGATCTCCGCACGCGGCCAGCTCGCCGTCCGGGCCTGATGTGCCGCAAGGGGTTCGGCCTCCGCCACCCACCAGCCTCCCGGCTTGTTCTTGTGCGCCAGGATGTCCGGGCTCACCGGCCGCAGGTCCTCGAGCCGGGTGTCGTCGAGGACCTGAGTGGTCTGTCCGAACGCGACGACCGGGGTGTCGCACAGCACGAGGGCGTCGATCGTCTCGTCGTTCCAGCGCACGATCGCCGCGGTCGACGACGGTGCGTCGCCGGGGACGAGGTCGTGTGCCGCGGCGAGGTTCGCGATCGCCTGTGCCAGCAGGTCTGTCAGCGGGTCCGCCGCGGTGATCAGCTGGGCCAGTTCGTCGGCGAGTTTCGTGGCGTACCAACCACCGTTGCGGTCCGGCGGCCGGGTCCGCGAGGTGACGCCGTCGAGCACGACGACGGCGTTCGGCAGCACCCTGATCCGATCCTCGGTGACTCGGCCCGGAGCCCCCTGCTCGGCGGTCTCGATCTTCACGGCTCCACCGTACGTGTCAACTTCGATTGACGAATCGGCGTTGTCAACGTACGTTGACATCATGACTGAAGCGACGGATCTCGCCACAGCGGCTGGAGACCGCGACCCGAAGGTCGGGTTGCGGGCCGTCAGCGCGTTGCGGCGGCTGCTCGAACATCTGGAGGCCGCCCAGGTCCGCAGTGCGCGGGCCCAGGGCTGGTCGTGGCAGGACATCGCGGCGGAGCTCGGGGTTTCCCGCCAGGCGGTGCACAAGAAGCACGGGGGTCGATGATGGTTGGCGAGCGGTTCACGAAGGAGGCCCGCGAGGCCGTGAAGGCCGCGGTGCGGGAGGCGGAACGGGTCCACGCCGCCGAGGTCGGCGTCGAGCACCTGCTGCTCGCGTTGCTCGACGCGCCGGTGCTCACCGGGTTCGACCTGCCGAGGGACGAGCTGGAGACGGCGTTCCGCGACTACCGGCGCAAGGGCGGTTTGACCAAGGCCGACGCGGAAGCGTTGCGGGGCTTGGGGATCGACGTCGACCAGGTGATCGACTCGGTCGAGCAGTCGCTCGGGTCCGGTGTGCTGCGACCGGGGCCGCGCCGGCGGTGGTTCGGGATGCCGCTGGAACCCGCGTTCAAGAAGGCCCTGGAGAAGTCGTTGCGTGAAGCGCGCGACCTCGGCCACAACTACCTGGGTTCCGAGCACATCGTGCTGGCCCTGTTGCAGGGCAAGGGAATCGTGGCCGAGGTGCTGACCGAGCGAGGCGTCACCTACGAGGAGATCAGGAAACGGGCTGCGAGCGCTCGCGCCACGTGAGCGCGGGCAGGAACAGCTGGGTGAGCGGGCCGATGCTGACGGCGTAGAGGATCGTGCCGACGCCGACGGTGCCGCCCAGCAGCCAGCCGGTGCCGAGCACCACCAGTTCGATGACGGTTCTGGTGAGGCGCAGGGAAACGCCCGTGCGGCGGCAGAAACCGGTCACCATGCCGTCGCGCGGGCCCGGCCCGAGCCGTGAACCGACGTACGCCGCGAACGCGACGGCGTTGAGCACGATGCCGAGCGTCAGCAGCACGATCCTGGGCAGAAGTCCTTGCGGCGCAGGGACGATCGAGAGCGTCACGTCCACGCTGACGGCGATGACGACGACGTTCGCGATGGTGCCGATGCCGGGCTTCTGCTTGAGCGGGATCCACACGAGCAGCACCAGCACGCCGGTGATCGCGGTGATCAGGCCGAAGCTCAGGCCGGTGCGTCTGGCGAGGCCCTCGTGGAGCACGTCCCACGGATCGAGGCCGAGGGTCGAGCGGATGTGCAGGCCCATGCTCGCGCCGTAGAGCCACAGACCTGCGAAGAGCTGGGAGAGACGACGGGTGGGCGCGATCCTGACGGGCAGCTGGTGGAGTGCGGTCAACGTGGCCATGTGGCCATACTGGGTTGTGATTGGCCTGGTAATCCATAGCCAATTCGCGATAATTGGCCTCATGCTCCCACCAGGTGGACGTGTATCGGGTGCCCGGCTGGCCCGGCTGCTCGGGTCGTGGCGTCGCGGCGGTGCCCGGCAGGGGTCGGCCGACCTCGCCGCGGCGCTGAAACTGCTGGTCGCGGACGGCCGGCTGCCCGTCGGCACCCGGCTGCCGTCCGAACGCGAGCTCACCGACGCGCTGCCGGTGAGCCGCACCACGATCACCGCGGCGCTGGACCAGCTGCGTTCCGAGGGGGTGGTGGAGTCGCGGCGCGGAGCCGGGTCGTGGATCAACGGGCCCGTCGGTGGCGGTGGTGGCATCACCGGCGTCGACGACACGTTGATCGACCTGTCCCGCGCCGCGCCTCCCGCGTTGCCGTCGGTGCGGCTCGCGATGGAGGTCGCGATGACCCAGATGCCGGAGCACCTCGCCTCGCACGGGTACGACGAGCGCGGGTTGCCGGTGCTGCGGCAGCGGATCGCGGACCGGTACGCGGCGCGCGGGCTGCCGACCTCGCCCGACCAGATCGTGGTGACGTCCGGAGCGCAGCACGCGTGGGCGTTGGTGCTGCGGCTCTTCGTCGGACCGGGTGACCGCGTGCTGGTGGAGCAACCGAGCTACCCCAACGCGCTGGAGGCGGTGCGGGCGTCGTTCGGGATCCCGGTGCCGGTGCCGATGCTGGCCGACGGCTGGGACGTCGACGGGTACGAGGCGGCGTTGCGGCAGGCGGGCCCGCGGCTGGCCTACCTGATCCCGGACTTCCAGAACCCGACCGGACTGCGGATGTCCGCCGAGTCGAGGGAATCGCTTTCTGCGGTGCTGCGCAAAGCCCGCACGCCACTGGTCGTCGACGAGACCCTGGTGGAACTCGCGCTGGACGGGTCGGAGGCGCCGTTGCCGATGGCCGCGTTCGGCGGGGACTCGGTGGTGACCCTGGGATCGGCGAGCAAGTCGCACTGGGGCGGACTGCGGATCGGCTGGATCAGGGCGTCCGAGGAGATCGTGCACCGGCTGCTGTCGACGCGGGCGGCGATCGACCTGGGCACGCCGGTGTTCGAGCAGCTGGTGCTGGCTGCGTTGCTGGAGTCGCCGGAAGTCGTTCTGGGCCAAAGACGTGCGGAGGCTCTGGCGCAACGGGACGTGGCGGTCGCGGCGTTGCGCGAGCATTGTCCACAGTGGAGCTTCGAGGTGCCTTCCGGCGGGCTCGGGGTGTGGTGCACGCTCGACGGGCCGGTCAGCACGCGGATCGCGGTGGTCGCGCAGAACCACGGTCTGCGGCTCGTCCCCGGTCCCCGGTTCGCGGTGCACGGAGGGTGCGAGCAGATGCTCCGGGTGCCGTACACGCAGTCGGCCGAAGTGCTTCGCGAAGCGATCGGCCGTTTGGGTGTGGTGGCTGCATCTGTTGCAGGAACAGGATTCCCGGCGGATGCCGACCTCGCGGTACCGGTCGCGTGAGACACGTCGGCCCGGTCTCCCGCAGCGGTGGAGACCGGGCCGACGAACTTGCCACCGGGTGGCCTGCGGCGGGGAACGTCCCAGGGATTGACGTCCCCCGTCCGCAGGTTTCCCGTGCGGTCCGAGACTGCGGGGGCAGCGCGGTGCTCGGACCAGACCCGACCTGCCAGGGCGCGGTTGGCAGGTCAGGAAGACTGGGTTCCTTGCGTACAACGGGAAATGCGTGGAGGAGTTACTGGCGCGACGCCAACGAGAGGGTCACAAATCGCGCAGAGGGCAGACTTGTCCTGTCGGACTCAGTCGGGTGACGTGCTCGGGAGGCCGGGCAAGCTGCCCGGTGAGCGACCGTCGCGACGCTCCTCGACCGACCACGTCGTGGGAGGGAAGAGCGAGTTGTGCGACGTCAGAACGGCGAGCACGCCGCGCGTGCCGCCGGAGTTGTCGGTGTGGCCGGACGACGCGGAGGCCGTGGCGACGACGGGTGCCTGCTGCGGCGCGGGCAGCGGAACGTCGTGGCCGGGCACGGTCCAGGTGAGGTCGCTCACCGGCGCCGGCTCGGTCTTCACGGGCGCGGCAACCGGGACGTCGGGCAGCAGCGGCACGGCCTTCTTGACCGGGACCGCGGCGGGCGGTGCGGGCGGTGGCGGTGGCGGAGGCAGTTCGGCGGCGGCCTTAGCGGCCTTCTTCGCGGCGCGGACCTGCGCCTTCGCCTGGATCACCTCGGGTGGCGCCTCGTTCGAGACCGAACCCGAGCGGGTGTTGCCCTGCGAGCCGCCGCTGAAGTCGAGGACCGGGCCCTCGTCTTCGGTTTCCTGGGGCTCTTCCGGCTTCGTCACGACCGGCGGAGGCACGAACGCGGCCCTGTTGTGCCGCTCGATGACGGTCGCGGTGAACGCCTGGGCCCAGCCGGCGGGGTCCTCCCGCAGCTGCGGAATCTCGACGGCGATCTCGACGGCCGGCGGTTCCTCGGGGCTGGCGGACGCGTTCGTCCCGCTCAGCAGCCAGGCGGCGGCGGTCAGCCCGCCGAGCGCAGCGGCCCGCAGCAGCAGTGCACCAGCTCCACCACCTGCCACAGGATCACCACCGTCCACCGTTCAGGTCACCGCCAACGCACAGCGCCGTCGGAGGTCGACGTTGAGCTATGTCTAGCACTGGTGAGTGGCTTTGCGAACCAACTCCGCACAAAACACTCGGAAGGGCGTTCTCGTGCGGCTGTCCGTGTTGCCCTGATCAGGCATGAACACCGTCAGTGTCGTCATCGGATCGAGTGACATTGCCGGTTGGTCCCCTGTGGACCGTGTCGCGGCGGGGGATGGTGTCCGTTGTGGACACGCCAAAGCAGGTCAACAGCCTCTCTGAGCTGGTCGATCACGCCTCCAGTGCCCTCGGCCCGGTGCTGGCGCACGACGTCGCGGGCCCGAACGAGTGTTTGGTCCGTTCGGGGGAACTGATCGTCTTGCCAGCGGACGCACCCACTGTGCGCAAGCGCTTGCGCGGCGTCTACTCGCACGAGGAGATCGCGTCGGGCGCCATCCGCATGTACACCAAGGCGTCCGAACGGGCACGTGTCGTCGACATCGCCCGTGAGGTCGGCGCCGCCCCGAACCACGTCCATCTAGCCTGCCCGATCATGATCGGCACCTCGCGCCCGGTGATCGGCACCCGCCTCCCCGAGCTCCTGGGCGAGGGCACCGTCGCGTTGCTGGACACCCCTCTCGATGCCCCGCACGGCTCGTTGGTCGCCGGGGTCCTGCGGCACCACGGCGCCTCGGTGCGCCCGTTCCCGGTCCTGACGGCTTCAGGCTTCGGTGACGACCTGACCCTCGCGGCCGCCCTGCGCGCCACCCGTGACCTGCCGGTGGTCCTGGTTGCCTCGGGCACGTACTCGTTCAACGACGAGTGCCCTCCCGTCCTGGCGGCGTGCGGCCGCAACGTGGTGGCGGCGGCGGGCAACGGAGGCTCGTCCCGCCCGTGGTGGCCCGCAGCCTTGCCCGCCGTGACCGCGGTGGGGGCCTCGGCGTCGTTCTCGGGCCGCGGGCCGTGGGTGAACGTCGTGGCGGACGGGGTCGACGTGCCGGCCACGGTCGGATCGTCGCAGCTGCTGTGCACCGGCACGTCGTTCGCCGCCGCGCTTCACGCCGCCACCCTGGTGCCCGTGCCGTAACAGCTGAACCCGAGGTGCGCGACGGCCCGCGCGGCTCGTGCGGGGTGGCCGATCAGGCGGTGCACCTCGGTCATGGCCGCGCAGACCTGGGCGTCCGGCACCGGCAGCACGCTGGCGATCACCGCTCGGGTGCCGGCGTCGAGGAACGTTCTGGCGAGGCCTGACTCGCAGGCGGACAGCACGACGATCTCGGGCGGGTGCGCGATCCTCGCGATGTCGTAGCCGTAGAGGGGGCCGTCGTCCAGGTCCAGGTGGGAGAAGAGCGGGTTCTCCGGGTGGACGTGACCGTGGGCGGCGATGTGGGCGATGCCGGCGCCTTCCAGTCCGCGCAGGGTGTCGTCCACAGTGGAATTGATGATTTGGCCGCCGTATTTTTGGTGCAGTGCTGGCACTTCGTCGTGGTGGAGCTGTGGGCCGGTGATCCAGACTCTTCGGCCGCTACGGCTTGGCGGGTGCCAATGGCGCAGCGAAGGGATGACGTGCACCAGGTTGGTGTGCGCGGCCCACGGCATGTCGTGGAGCACTCCGTCCGGAACCACGATCACTTCCTCGGCGTCGGGAAGCAGGTCGAACTCGGGCACGCGCCTGCCCGCGGCGAGCGCCAACCTGCTCTCCCGCACCAGTTGGTCCGGATCCGGGAGGGTGTGCAGGCGGGCCCGTCCGCCGACCACGGTCACGGCTCGCATGAGTCCACTGTGGAGGCTGAAGCTGATCAGCGGCAGATCCGGTGCGACAGCTGCCTTCTGGAGGCGGCGAGGACGCGTGGCGAGCGCTGTCCTGCGGACCTCCCGCTCCAACGCCTCGACTTGGCCTCCGAGCGCGCGGGCCTGGCGCAGTGCCGTGAGTGCCCGTGCGAGTTTCGTGTTCGGTGGCGGCAGCGGTGATGTCCTCCGGTGCTGCTCCGACCAGTCCAGCACCTCGCGCGCCGTCCGTGCGAGCCCGAGCGCGTGCCCGGTCAGCTCGCGGCGCGGCCAGTCGCCGTGGTGCTCGTCGAGCACCCTGAGTCCGGCCCTGCACGCCGCCAACGCACCCCGCCGGTCCGACCGGCGTGCCTGCGCGAGCCAGCCGAGCGCCCGCGTCTGCACCGGCCCGCGAAACCGGTGCGCCGCAACGGCGTCGAGCTTCCCGGCGGCGAGCATGAACTCGACGTCCGAACCTCCGATCCGCACCGCGGGCCCCGGATCTCCGTCCCTCAACGCACACCGAGCACTCAGCACCGCCAGCTCGGACACCTCTCGTCCGCACCGCTTCAGGAGACGTTCCGCGGGTTCCAGCACGCGGCGGGCCTCCGCCGTGAGACCCGCGGCCAGCAACGCCTCCGCCCTGTCGACGAGCGCTTCCGGCCGGCTCGTCGAGTCGAGCCCCGCCTTCGCCGCGTCCTCGTACCGCCGCAGCGCGAGCGGCAGGTCACCGGCGAGCATCGCGACGAATCCCCTGTTGTGCAGGCACATCGCCGCGCGCCCGGGTTCGCCGATGGCGTGCAGCACCGTCTGCGCGGCGGCGAAGTCGGCCTCCGCCCTGGCGAGCTGCGTGGCGTTGCACCGCGCGATCCCCCTGCCGACCAGCGCGTTGGCCAGCCAGCGTTCGTCGCCGTACCGCCGCAGCTCCCTGATGACCGCGGTGAGCTCGCCGATGGCGAGTCGCGGCTCGGCGCAGAGGTGGAGTCCGCGCAGGCACCGCGCCCTCGCCAGCTCGCGGCCGCGGAGGTGCGGCGTGGCGAGGTCCAGGTGGTGGAGGCTCTGCTTGCGCCGGCCGCGGTCCAGGTCGATCCACGCCAGCGTCAGCCGGAACCGCGCCTCGCCGGTGAGCCGCAACCCGCGCCGGGCGAGCCGGGCGGCGACGTCGAGGTGGCCGAGCTCGACGTGGGCGACGCTCAGGTTGTGCAGAGCGTCGGCGCGCTGGGGTTTCGTGCCGCGGACGTCGGTCGTCGCGATGGTGGCCCGCGGATCTGCGCTGGCGCTCATGCGACGAACCACCCGGTCGTGAGACCCAGCTCGGGCACGGTCACGCACACCGGCCCCGGCCTGACGTCGGCACGGAACCAGCCATCGGCGTCCGGGCGGAGCGTCTGGGTCGTGTCGGGCTCGCGGACCTCGACGGAGACGGCCTCGTCCAGCACGCCGGTCAGGCGCACGCCTGCGTGAGAAGGGCCGAGCTGCAGGTACATGCGGCCGGAGCCGACGTGGAACGCGAGCTGCCGGGACGGTCCGCGGACGGGCTCTTGGACGGGCTCCATGGGGTCGAGGCCGGTTGGGCGCGGGGTGAGGGCTGGTGGTGGCGCGTCCTCGCGGAACAGGTCGGCGATCTCGTCGAGCAGCGAGTCCCTCATCGCCAGTCCTCCAGCTTCCGCCGCAGCTCAGCGAGGCACCGGCTCCGCGTGGACCCAACGCTCCCCACCTTTATCCCCAGGGCGTCCGCAACCTGTGCATAACTCAGCTCCGGGCTGTGGGCAGCGATCCTCAGCAGCCGCTGGCACCGCTCGTTCAACGTTGTCAGCGCCGACCACAGCCGCCGCTGCCTCTCGTTGGTCAGTGCGACCTCGTCGGGCGTCGGCGCCGTCGACTCCGGCTCCCACAGGTCCAGCAGCACCTCGCGGCCGCGGGCGCGCAGCACGGTGATCGACTGGCGGGTGGCGGTACGGACCAGCCACCGGGCCAGGTGCTCCGGTTTGCGGATGCGGGTGAGGTGTTCTGCCAGGCAGAGCCACGTGCACTGGTAGACGTCGGCCGCGTCGGCGTGGCTCAGGTGGAACGATCTGGGCACCGACCAGACCAGCCGGGAGTAGCGCTCGACGAGGGCGTCCCAGCCGCAGAGCCCGGAACGCCAGCCTTCGAGAACCTCTGTGTTCGAGTCCATGCCATTTGGAGTCGAACCCCGGCGTGAAGGCTCCAAGCCTCACCCGAAAGTGGGTTGTCCACAGGTGTGGAGAAACCTGTCCACACCTGTGGACAACTACAGCTTGTGGAGTCGTTCCACCGCTTCGTCGATCACCGCGTCCTGCTTGCAGAACGCGAACCGGATCAGGTGCTGCCACTGCTCCGGGCGGTCGGTGAACACCTGGACCGGCACCGCGGCGACCCCGATCCGGGCCGGCAGGTCGCGGCACAGGGCCCAGCCGTCCGTGTAGCCGAGGGGGCGGACGTCGGCGCAGATGAAGTACGTGCCCTCCGACGACCGCACCTCGAAACCGGCCGCACGCAACCCCTCGGCCAGGCGCGC
Organism: Lentzea aerocolonigenes; assembly: GCF_000974445.1. Taxonomy (GTDB): domain Bacteria; phylum Actinomycetota; class Actinomycetes; order Mycobacteriales; family Pseudonocardiaceae; genus Lentzea; species Lentzea aerocolonigenes. The sequence continues at coordinate 55,102 of NZ_BBOJ01000037.1, read as the reverse complement.
GCGCTTCGAGGCCAACGAGTCGCGCAGCTCGCCGACCCAGTCCAGTTCCGCGGTCAGCGCGTGCGCCACGGCGGGCTGGAACGGCGCCCCACCCACGAAGGTCATGAACTGCTTGGCCGCGCGCACCGCCGACACCAGCTCCGCGGGGCCGCACACCCAGCCGATCTTCCAACCGGTGCAGTTGAACGTCTTGCCGGCGCCGGAGATCGACAACGTCCGGGCGGCCATGCCGGGCAGCGAGGCCAGCGGGATGTGCGTCAGGCCGTCGAACACCAGGTGCTCGTAGACCTCGTCGGTGATCGCCAGCAGGTCGTGCTCGACGCACAACGCGGCGATGGCTTGGAGCTCCTCCAAGCGGAAGACGGTCCCGGTCGGGTTGTGCGGCGAGTTGACCAGGATCGCCCGCGTCCGAGGCGTGACGGCCGCCCGCAACGCGTCCACGTCGAGCGCCAGCCGTCCGGACTCGTCCTCGCGCAGGCCGACGGTCACCCGCGTGGCACCGGCCATCGCCACGGAAGCGGCGTAGGAGTCGTAGTACGGCTCGATGAGGATGACCTCGTCACCGGCCTCGACCAGGGCCAGCAGCGACGCCGCGATCGCCTCGGTGGCGCCCACGGTCACCAGGACCTCGGTGTCCGGGTCGTACGAGAGCCCGTACCGCGAACGGTGCTGCGCGACGGCCCGGCGCAGCACCGGCATGCCGGTGCCGGGCGGGTACTGGTTCACGCCGGACGCGATCGCGGACTGGGCGGCCGCGAGCATCGACGCGGGACCGTCGGTGTCGGGAAAACCCTGACCGAGGTTGACGGCGTCGTGCTGCACGGCCAGCGCCGTCATCTCCGCGAAGATGGTCGACGTGAACGGCTGCAACCGAGGGACTAGCGCTGGTACCCGCACAACGCAGGATCTTCACCTGAATCTCGTGTCGAGGGAAGCCTGACGCTTCGAGGGCGCAGGAAATCACGTTTGCCCCCGTACTCAGAGATCGACGCCTCGAACACGTGTTCCAAGATCGGTCGAGTGAAGGTCGTGGTGCAGGTCCGCCTGCTGCCGTCCGCTGTCCAGGCGGCGGCGCTGTTGGAAACCCTGCACGCGTGCAACGCAGCTGCGGACAAAGTCTCGAAGATGGCGTTCGAACGAGGCGTGCACTCCCGCAACGATCTGCAGAAACTGGTGTACGCGGACGTGCGGGGATTCGGTTTGGGAGCCCAGGCCGCCGTGCGGACGATCAAGAAGGTTGTCGACGCCTGTGCCAGCCTGCAGGCGAGCATCCGAACCGGGAACCTCGCCGGGCCGCGTCGCCGGAAAGCCGAGGGCAAGGCGATCAGGTTTCGCAAGGGCGCGGCACAGCCGTTCGACGACCGCATGCTCTCTTGGCGCTACGACGCGCGGACAGTGTCCATCTGGACGACGTCGGGCCGTTTGAAGGGTGTCCGCATCGTCGGACACCCAGCCCAACTCGACAGCCTCAGGTCGCATCGCCGAGGTGAGACCGACCTGGTCCGGAGAGACGGCAAGTGGCTGCTGATCGCGACCTGTGAGGTGCCTGAACCGGAGCCGGTGGTGCCGAGCGACTGGATCGGGGTGGACCGCGGAATCGTCAACCTGGCCACCACGTCGGACGGCACGAACTTCCAAGGTCTCCGGTTGCGACGGTATCGGCGGTGGCAGGAGAGAAAGCGCGCCGAGCTGCGGGTCAAGCGGACCAAGTCGGCGACTCGCCGTCTTCGCCGGCGTGCTCGGCGGGAGCATCGCCACGTCACGAACGTCAATCACGTCATCGCCAAGAAACTGGTGGCTGTCGCGCAGCGCACCGGGCGCGGTATCGCCCTCGAGGATCTCAGGGGCATTCGCAACCGGGTACAGCTTCGTCGTGACCAGCGAGCCATCCGCTCTTCTTGGCCGTTCCACCAGCTCGGCGCGTTCATCGCGTACAAGGCGAGACGCGCCGGTGTCGTGGTGATCACTGTCGACGCCCGCTTCACCTCGCAGATGTGTCCTGGTTGTGGACACACAGCGCGCGACAACAGACGTGATCGTGATCGGTTTTGTTGTCGCCGGTGCGGCTTCGCTGGGCCTGCTGATCACGTCGCCGGGATCAACGTGCGAAACCGTGCACGCTCGGCGTGGGTACTTGTCAACGTGCCCGAACCTGCCGCCTGAAGTCGGGAGGTTGATGCGGCCCGTCCGTCACATCCAGTGGCGGCGGAGAACGCGATCTCGGTTTGGAGGAGCTGAGCGCCTTCAAGGTCGAGAAAGTTGACGGACAATGGCTGTGTGGAGCAACTGACGGCTGCTGACCAGCAGAAGCGCACCGACCTGCGCAAGATGAAGGTCGTCGCCACGAGCTTCCTCGTCGGCGCCACGGTCATCTTCTTCGGCACGCACGCGTTCGAGGGCGCCTGGGTCGGGTACGTGCGGGCCGCCGCGGAGGCCGGCATGGTCGGCGCGCTCGCCGACTGGTTCGCCGTCACCGCCCTGTTCCGGCGGCCGCTGGGACTGCCGATCCCGCACACCGCGATCATCCCCACCCGCAAGAACATGTTCGGCAAGACGCTCGGCGACTTCGTGGGCGTCAACTTCCTCAGCCCCGAGGTCGTGCAGGACAAGCTCAGACGAGCGGGCATCGCCGAGCGGGCCGGTGCGTGGATCAAGCAGCCGGACAACGCCGAGCGGGTCACCAACGAGCTCGCCAACGTCATCAAGGGCGCGATCACCGTGCTCAGGGACGAAGAGGTCCAGGCCGTCGTCGAGCACGCGATCGTCAAGCGCGTCACGGCTCAGCCCTGGGGGCCGCCGCTCGGCAAGCTGCTCAACCAGGTGCTGACCGACGGCGCTCACCACAAGCTCGTCGACCTCATGTGCGACCGCGCCTACGAGTGGGTGCGGGACAACTACGACAAGGTCAGCCTGATCGTCACCGACCGCGCGCCCACGTGGTCGCCCAAGTTCGTCGACTCGCTGCTCGGCGACAAGGTCTACACCGAGCTGGTCAACTTCGCCTGGGCCGTGAAGACCGACGTCAACCACCCGATGCGGCTCGCCGTGGACCACTTCCTGCTCGAGTTCTCCACGGACATGCAGAACGACCCGTCGACCATGCAGCGCGCCGAGCAGGTCAAGCAGCAGGTCATCAACCACCCGGACGTGCAGAAGCTCATCAACAGCGCGTGGGGCACGGCGAAGAAGATGCTCATCGACGCCGCCGAGGACCCGTCCAGCGAGCTGCGCCGGCGCGTCACGCAGGGGCTGATCACGCTCGGCACGAACCTCACCGACGACCCCGAGCTGCGCGCCAAGGTCGACGGCTGGCTGGAGCAGGCCGCCGGGTACGTCGTCAGCAACTACCGCGCGGAGATCACCACCCTGATCACGGACACGGTCGAGCGCTGGGACGCCGAGGAGACCTCGCGCAAGATCGAGCTGCAGGTCGGCAGGGACCTGCAGTTCATCCGGATCAACGGCACCGTGGTCGGCGCGCTGGCCGGTCTGGTGATCTACACCGTGGCCAACGCGCTGTTCTGAGCGCGCGTTCGTTTTCGGAACGTGCGTGCCTTCTCGCGGTTGCCACACACCTGCATCGAGCACCACGTGCGCGAGCGGTTGCGCGAACGGTCGAAGAACGCCCGCAGGCAGTCGTCGGCAGGACAGATCTTGAAGCGCTCCCAGGACCCCAGCACCGCTAGGCGCGCGGAGGCGGCCAGCACCGCGCCCAGCGCGTCCGAGCTCGACAGCACCGGGACGCCGTCGGTCAGCTCGACGTGGACGACACCCGCCGCGGTCTGAGGGCCTGACGACCCTTCGATGGACGACCGCAGCGCCGCCCGCGCGGCGCGCGCCTGTGCGATTTCACTGCTCCGCCCGAGGCCGCGTTCGGTCACCCAGGCGCGCCAGGAGGCTTCACTGTCCAGTACGTGTCGAGTGTTCAGGAAGTCGAGCAGCAGCTCGACGTCGTGATCCCAGCCGACAGTCAGACCAGTCACCCCACCACTGTAGGCGCCACGGCGGTTGCCCGTCAGGGCATCCGGGGAATGCACTCGGTGTATACATCGTGTGTATAGTGCCTCCCATGTCGATCGGACACGCACTGTTGGGCCTGCTAGAAGGCGGTCCAAGGCACGGATACGACCTGAAACGCGCCTACGACGAGCGCTTTGGTCAGGACCGCCCGTTGCACTACGGCCAGGTGTACTCGACGTTGTCGAGGCTGCTGAAGAACGGCTTCGTGACCGAGGCGGGCGTCGAGGCGGGCGACGGTCCGGAGCGCAAGCGGTACGCGATCACGGACGCCGGCGTCACCGACGTCGAGCGCTGGCTGAGCACTCCGGAGAAGCCTGAGCCGTACCTGCAGAACACGCTCTATGCCAAGGTGGTGCTGGCCCTGCTGTCCGGCCGCAGCGCCACGGAGGTGCTCGACGCGCAACGCGCGGCGCACCTCACCACGATGCGCGAGCTGACCAGGCGCAAGGCCGACGGCGACCTCGCCGACCAGCTCATCTGCGACTTCGCCCTGTTCCACCTCGAAGCCGACCTGCGGTGGCTCGAACTGACCGCCGCGCGGCTCGACCAGCTGGCCGCGGAGGTCGCGCGATGAGCCTGTTGAGGGCCGAGGGCCTGACCAAGTCGTTCGGCAGGACGCACGCGCTCGACGGCGCTGGCATCACGATCCGCGAGGGCGAGGTCGTGGCGGTGATGGGGCCGTCGGGGTCGGGCAAGTCCACCCTGCTGCACTGCCTCGCCGGCATCCTGCCGCCGGACAGCGGCACGGTGCACTATCGCGATCATTCTGGCAGCGACCGCGAGCTGACCTCGATGAACGACGGTGAGCGCAGCGAGCTGCGGCGCACCGAGTTCGGGTTCGTCTTCCAGTTCGGCCAGCTCGTGCCGGAGCTGACGTGCCTGGAGAACGTCGCGCTGCCCCTGCGGTTGAGCGGCATGAAGCGCAAGGACGCCGAACGGGCGGCGAAGGACTGGATGGCCAGGCTGGAGGTCGACGCCGTCGCCGACCAGCGCCCCGGTGAGACCTCCGGAGGCCAGGGCCAGCGCGTCGCGGTCGCCCGCGCACTGGTCACGGGCCCGAAGGTGATCTTCGCCGACGAACCGACCGGCGCGCTCGACTCGCTCAACGGCGAACGCGTCATGCACCTGCTCACGACCGCGGCACGGGAAACAGGCGCCGCCGTCGTGCTCGTCACGCACGAACCACGCGTCGCCGCCTACTCCGACCGCGAGGTCGTGGTGCGCGACGGGCGTTCGCGTGACGTGGAGTTCGCACGGTGAACCGCACGCTGCGTCCATCTGTTCTGGGCGACCTCACCCTGGGCGTCCGGCTGGCTGTCGGGGGCAGCCGGAAGTCCTGGGTGAGGCTCGCGCTCCAGGGCGTCGGCATCGGCCTCGGCGTCGCGTTGCTGCTGTTCGCCGCGTCGCTGCCGAACGTGCTGGACGGGCGGAGCGACCGCGTGGCCGGCCGGGAGATGGTGACCGAGGGCAGCGGACCGGCGCCGTTGCTGGTGGAAGACGACTTCCTCGCGTTCCGCGTCGACTACATCGGCGGCTACTACCTCAACCCGCGGACGCCGGACGCGCCCGTACCGCCGGGCGTCGACCGGCTGCCGGGTGACGGCGAGATCTTCGTGTCGCCCGCGCTCGCCCGGCTGCTCGCCGAACCGCGCGGCGAGCTGCTCAGGCCGCGCTTCCCGCAGAAGGTTGTCGGCACCATCGGCCAGGCCGGCCTCGAGAACCCGAGCGAGCTCCAGTTCTACGCCGGCGACACGAAGATCAAGGACACCAGCGCCGGCGTCTACGGCTGGGGAGTCCCGCACCGGCGCGGCGGGCTGGATCCGATGCTGTGGCTGCTCAGTGTCGTCGGCCTGGTCGTGCTGCTGTTCCCGGTAGCGGTGTTCGTCGGCGTCGCCACGAGGCTCGCCGCGGCTCAGCGCGACCGCAGACTCGCGGCGTTGCGGCTGGTCGGCGCGGCCGCGAGCCGGGTGCGGCTGATCGCTTCCGGTGAGTCGCTGGCCGGTGCGCTGGCCGGGCTCGTGGTCGGGTTCGGGATCTTCTTCGCGGTCCGGCCGTTCGTCGACCGGATCTCCATCGCCGAGCTGTCGGCCTTCCCGGACGAGGTCATGCCGACGCCGGTGCTGACGCTCACCGTGATCGTCGCCGTGCCGGTGCTCGCGGTGGTCACCTCGCTGGTGGCGATGCGCCGCACGATCATCGAACCGCTGGGCGTGGTGCGGGACCAGAAGCCGGTCCGCCGCCGCCTGTGGTGGCGGCTCGTGCCGGTGGCGATCGGGGTCGCGCTGCTCGTCAGCCAGATCGGCACGTTCACCCGCACGGAGAAGCCCGACGAGTGGCCCGTCGTGGGCGGCATCGTGCTGCTGATGCTCGGCATCCCGGTGCTCCTGCCGTGGCTGGTGGAGCGGGTCGTGTTCCTGGTGAAGGGGCGCACTCCGGCGTTGCAGCTCGCGGTGCGGCGGTTGCAGCTCGACAGCGGCACGGCGGCTCGCGTCGTCGGCGGGGTCGCGGTCGTGCTCGCGGGCACCGTGACGTTGCAGATGGTCCTGGCCGGCGTCGAGGGGGAGGTGCAGACGAGGGAGAAGAAGCAGTCCTCCTTCAACTACCTCACCGTCACCGCGAAGGAAGGCTCCGACGCGGATGGAATCGCCGCGGCGCTGGAGAAGAGCAGGGCCGTGACCGCTCTGCACCGGGTCGAGGCGGCCTGGGGACAGGTGGGCACTGGTGGTTGGGTGGGCCTCAACATCGGCCCCTGCGCGGCGTTGACCAAGCAGGCGTCCATCCCCGACTGCAGGGACGGCGAGGTCTACGCCGTGCGCGAGTCCACCGGGCGGCCGGCCGCTCAGCCCGGTGACGTCGTGACGTTCCGGCGCTCGGACGCGAAGTGGACCGTGCCCCCGCTGGAGGTGGTCGACGCCGGCAGCGGGACCGCCGACCTGTTCGTCACTCCGGCCGCCGCACGTGGCCTGGTGTCGTCCAACTCGGAGTTCCTCGCCGTGCTCGACTCCTCGGTGCCGGATGCGGTCGAGCACGCGCGCAACGCCATCGCGGGCTACACCTGGCAGACGTACACCTACTCTCCCAGCGGCCCGTACGACGGGAACGAGGCGGAACGGGTGTTCGGCGTGGTCCGCCGCGCGCTGCTGACCGGTTCGCTGCTCACGTTGCTCGTCGCCGCCGCGTCACTGCTGGTCGTGGCGCTGGAGCAGGTGCGGGAACGCCGCCGCCCGCTCGCCGTGATGGCCGCGAGCGGGGTGCCGCGCGGCACGCTGGCCCGCTCGTTGCTCTGGCAGAACGCCCTGCCGCTCGCGATCTCCACGGTGGTGTCGCTGGCCACCGGCATCGGGCTGGGGGCGCTGGTGATCCGGGTGTTCGGAGCGGAGGTCGCGTTCGACTGGGCGGGGATCGGGCTCATCACCGGGATCGTGGTGGGCCTGACCTTCGCGGTCACTGCTCTGACGTTGCCTTCGCTGAGAAGGGCGACCGGAGCACTTGGCCTGCGGACCGAGTAGTCACCTCGTGCTCTGCCAGGCGGTCCTGCACCAGTCCGTGCCGGAACTGGTAGCAGGCTCCCGCCCGGCAGAGCACGCCGAGCTTGCGCGCGTCCTCCAGGAAGACCATCAGCTCCCAGGGCAGCTTTCCGCGCAACGCCAACCAGATCCGCGCGACGGTGAACCACCACCAGCGCAGGTGCAGCACGGCGAGCGCGAACCCGAGCATCAGCCCGGACGCGAGTCCCAGCCCGACCATGCCGGTCTGGCCGGGACCGAACACCAGTGCCGCCGCCGAGCCGAAGACCACCGCCAGCACCAGAGATCCGGTCCACACGGCGATCCGGTCGCGCGCCATCGTCCACTGAGGACTGGAAGCCTGCTGGAGCTCGGCGGAGCTCGACAACGCGAACCGCAGCGCGACCGCCACGGCGCACCCGAGTCCGACCACGAGCCCGGCGGAAAGCCCGTACAGCGCACCGAAGACGAGCCCCGCGGCGAGGCCGAGCACGCCGGGGACGAGCAGGAGGCTGCGCCAGATCCCCAGGCGCGGCTTGATCTTGCGCTCCTGCGACGCGGTCAGCGCGGCCGCGCCGACCGCGATGCCCGCGACCAGACCGGTGATCGGCGCGAGCGACGGCGTGATCGAGTACGCCATCAGCCAGCCGACGCCGAACCCGCCGATCGCGCCGAGCACCAAAGCGCCCAGCAGCGCGAGCCAGGTGCTGCCGACCGACCGCCGCAGCTCCCACCAGGCCAGCTCGCGGATGCCGCGGTCGCGCATCTCGTGGGCGAGGAACTCGAGGAAGCGGCGGGCCCTGTCCCGCGGCCAGACCTGCGTGGCTCCGGCGTGGTGCGCGAACGCCCTGTTGCCGAACGCGCGTGACACCAGCTCGTCGCAGAGGTGGTCGGAGATCGCCCGCGCGTCGGGGAAGCGGCCGCGGTCGAGCAGTTCGGTCGGCTCGGCCTCGTTGTCCGCGTAGACCATGCTGGCGAGCCACATCGTGAGCGGGGTGGAGAGCGCGTCGGCGAGCCTTCCGTCCGGCTCCTCGCGCAGGTGGATGAACACCGGCTCCCACCGCGCCGCGCCCACGCTGTCCGCGCTCGCCCGCAGGTAGCCGGCGACCTCGTCCAGGTCGAGCGGGGCCAGTTCGACGACGTCGGCGCCGGGCAGCGGGCCCACCAGGTGGACGGTCTGCTCGTACTCGGCCGTGCGGCAGGTCAGCACCAGCGGGCGGTTGCCGAACGCCTTGGTGATCCGCGTCAGCGCGTCCGCGCGCTGGTGGCCGGGGATGTCGTCGAGGCCGTCCAGCACGGGCAGCACGAGGTGCTGTTCGACCAGCAGGTCACCGGCGTAGCTGCCGTACAGCTCGGTGTTGCGCAACGCCGGATGGTCCTCGTACAGCCGACGGGTGAGCCACGTGCGGATGTCCTCGACCGCCGGGTTCCACGTCGACAGCGGCAGCAGGACCGGCACCATGCCGCCGTCGTAGCGGTCCAGCAGGCCGCACGTCAGCAGCATCGCGACCGTCGTCTTGCCGGTGCCCGCCTCGCCGAGGACCACCATCCTGCGGTTGATCTGCCGGGTGAACGCGCCCACCACCGCGTCGCTGCGTCCCGGCGGGGCGTCCGGCTCGTCGCTCACGTCCAGTTCCGGGGCCGTCCAGTGCAGGTCGAGCACGTCCGGGTCGGTGAGCCCGCGGGACCGGACCTCCTCGTTCCACTGCGCCTGCAGGCCGACGGCGAGCGCCCGGCACGCGGCGTCGAGGTGCTCGTCGCTGCTCAGCTCCGCGTTGTGCCTGCGCTTGACCCACGGATCGAGCACGGCGAGCAGGCCCAGGAACGCCAGTGCGAGCACGATCAGCCACACGTGCGGGTTGATGCCGTGGTCGGTCACGAACAGACCGGCCGCGGTGAGCAACGCGGTCAGCACGCAACCGGCCAGCAGTGCCTGCTGGCGGAACTTGGACATGCGTCGCATCATGACGCACCGCATCCGCCCGGGGTCGATTCAGTGACCCGTGTCGTCACGTTCGTTCAGGATCACAGACGCCACCTGTGCTCGCCCAGAGTCAGGAACTGGCCGTCGGGCCCGATCGTGATCCCGAAGTGGTGTCTGCGCGGTTTGCCCAGATCGTGCCACTCGCCGACGGCCTCTTCCACGACGTCCCACAACCTGCGCGGGCCGCCCTGGTCGACGTGCGAGCCGCGGTGGTGCACCCACGACCCGTCCGCGTGCGCCAGCCAGTCGCGACCGGCGACGACGCCCGGCAGCGCGATGCCCGCGAAGAACTCGAACGGGCTGGTCGGGTCGACCACGGTGTCGAGCGGGAGCTTGGTGGTGCGCCGGTCGAACGGGCCCTCGCCGGCGAGCGCGGGCGGGTGGGCGTGCGCGCGCAACGGCATGAAGCGGCCGTCCTCGATGAGCACGCGTCCCTCGCCGGTGCCGTCGCCGTTGGACGTGATCTGGACGAGCCCCGCGCCGATGGGCCGGTGCAACGTCGTGACGACCAGACCGCCGGGGCTGGTCTGCTCCAGCCAGGCGGGCGGGACCGTCGCGACGGAGCAGGTGGCGAGCAAGCGGTCGTACGGTGCCCGGTCCGGATGGCCGAGTGCGCCGTCGCCCGTGATGCAGGTGGGGAAGAAACCGTTGGCGTGCAGGTGTTCGCGCGCTCGCCGGGAGATGTGCGGGTCGACGTCGATCGTCGTCACGTTGCCCGAACCCACCGCGTGGCACAGCAGAGCCGCGTTGTAGCCGGTGCCGGTGCCCACCTCGAGGATCTTCTGTCCTCTGTGGACGTCCAGGGCCTCCAGCATGATCGCCATGATCGTGGGCATGCTGGACGAGCACGTCGGTGTGCCGCCGGTCACCGTGTCGTCGCCGTCGAACTGGGTAACCCACACCCGGTCGGCGTAGACGAGTTCCAGCCAGTCCGGGTGCTTCGCGGTGACCTGTTCCCAGTCGCCGTCGTGCAGCTGGCGGTAGAAGCGCGGCAGGAACTCGTGGCGTGGAACCGCACGGAAAGCCTTGAGCCACTTGGAATCGCGCAGCACGCCATCGCCGAGCAGGTGGTCCGCCAGCTCGGCGCGCAAGGCTCCGGGGTCGTCCATGTCACCTGCAACGGTATCGCTGTGGCGGAGCACACGCAGCTGTTGCTAGCAGGGTGCTTGCAATAGTTAGCACTCGGGTCTAACGTTGTTGGTGGCACGAGGAACGGGAGCGGGAACAGTGGACAAGTCCATCGACAAAGCAGTCGCGGACCTCGGCCGCAACATCGGTGAGTACATCCGCGAACAACGCAACAGCGCGAAGATCTCCTTGCGCGAGTTGGCGAAGCAAGCTGGTGTCTCCAACCCATACCTCAGCCAGATCGAGCGAGGACTGCGCAAGCCGTCCGCGGAGATCCTTCAGCAGATCGCCAAGGGCCTGCGCATCTCGGCCGAGGTGCTCTACGTCGAGGCCGGGATCCTCCAGCAGCGCGAAGGCGGTGCGTTGGCGGACGCCATCGTCGCCGCGACCGATCTGACCGAGCGGCAGAAGCAGGTGCTGCTCGACGTCTACGAATCTTTCAGGCGGGAGAACGCCGCCAAGAACAAGGAGGAGTGATCTCCATGCCGAAGCTCACCCAGGACGACGTCCGCAAGGCCGCCGAGCAGGGCGCGCACGCCGCGCGTCAGGCGCTGCTCGCCGCCCTCGGCGCCGGTGACCTCGCCGCCAAGGCGGTCGTCGAGGCCCTTTCCAAGGCCAAGGAGCGTGCTGAAGAGGCCCGCACCCAGGCTTCCGACATCCCCACCGAGCTCAAGGACCTGCGCGAGAAGCTGCAGCCGGCCGAGCTCAAGAAGCTGGTCGACGCCTACACCGCCTCCGCGGTGAACCTGTACACCTACCTCGCCGAGCAGGGCGAGCAGACGCTGGAGCAGATCAAGGCCCAGCCGCAGGTCAAGCAGGCCGTCGAGCAGGTCGAGCACGCCGTCGAGGTCGCGCAGAAGCGCGCCGAGTCCGCCGCCGCCGACGCCCGCGTCCTCGCGGACGACGTGCTCGGCAAGGTGACCCGCCGCACCCGTTCGGTCGGCGAGAAGGTCGCCCACGAGGTCGAGGAAGGCGCCGAGAAGCTGGCCGAGGAGATCGTCGAGGTCGGTGGCGAGGCCGCGCACGAGGTCCGCAGCACGACCCGCAAGGCCGCGAACCGCACCGCGCCGCGCAAGCCGGCGACGACCACCCGCAGCACCACCGCGGCCAAGAAGACCACCACGACGAACACCACCAAGTGAGTCGCTGAAGTCTCCTTCAGAGGGGAGCGTGCCGCCCGGCACGCTCCCCTCTTCGCACGTGTCCACGTAGTCTGGGTGGGTGTTGTTCTTCGACCTGCCACCCGACTGGAGCTTCTGGTACCTCGACAGGATCGCGTACCTGCTCGCCGACCTGGTGTTCACGGTCGTCGCGCTGTTCGCGTTCTTCCACGCGCTGCGTCAGCGGGTGGACGCGTACACAGCGGCTGAGCGCATGACCAAGCCCGCGTGGCTCGGCATCACCGGAGGTGGGCTGGCCGCGATGCTGCTGTTCTCGCCTGGCGGCGTCGGTTCGATCTTCTGGCTGGCCGGGCTCGTCGCGGTGCTCGTCTACATGGTGGACGTGCGGCCGAAGCTGATCGAGGTCCAGCGCGGCCCCCGTTGGTGATCACGCACTCCTACGGCTCCGGTTCGCCGGTGACGCTGGTCGCGCACGGCCTCGGCGCGACGCCGGGCGAGGCGCGGATCCCCGCCTCCGGGCTGCCGGGCACCCGTGTGGTCGTGACGCTGCCATCGCATGGTGACGCCCCGGACGCGCCTCCCGGTTATTGGGACTACGGCCGGATCGCGGCCGATCTGGCGACCGTTTCCGCTGATCAGGCCGTTGGCGTGTCGCTGGGCGCCGGAGCGCTCGTCCGGCTGCTGTCGCTCGAACCAGATCGTTTTCAACGGGTGGCGCTGCTGCTCCCGGCCGTGCTCGACCAGCCGCGGACGCCGTTCACCCTCCAGCAGCTCTCCGACCTGACCGTCGGACCGCCGATCTACGTCGCCGAACGCCGGGCCGCCCTGACCCGCCTGGAGGCCGCCGCCGAGCAGCTGCCGGGCCAGGTGGCCGTCGCGGACGCCTCGCTGTTGTCGGACGTGCAGATCCCCGTGCTGGTCATCGGGGCCGTGGGCGACCCGCTGCACCCCGAGGACGTGGCGAAGGCGACGGCCGCGGCGTTCCCCGGCGGCGAGCTGTGGCTGATCGACTCGTCCTCACCGATGATCACGCACCGCGCGGAGATCCGGCACAGATTGGTCGACTTCTTCGGCGGGTAGCCGAAGTGCATGGCCGAACAGAAGAAGATCGCATTCCTGGTCGACACGGAGGGCATCGAGCAGGTCGAGCTCACCGACCCGTGGGCGCACGTCGAGAAGGCCGGCGGGGTGCCGCGCCTGCTCGCACCGAAGCTCGGTGAGGTCCGCGGCTTCAACCACCTGACGCCTGCCGACACGTTCCCGGTCGACACCACCTACGCCGACGCTGATGTGAACGACTACGACGGTGCCGTGATCCCCGGTGGCGTGGCGAACGCCGACTTCCTGCGGATGGACGCCGACGCCGTCGAGCTGGTGAAGGCCCTGGTGGCGGCGGGCAAGCCGATCGCGTCGATCTGCCACGGGCCGTGGTTGCTGGTCGAGGCCGCCGTGGTGCGCGGCAAGATGCTGACCTCGTTCCCGAGCCTGCAGACCGACATCCGCAACGCGGGCGGCGACTGGGCTGATGAAGAGGTTCGCGTGTGTGACATGAACGGGTGGACGCTCGTGACGTCGCGCAATCCCGACGACCTGCCGGCGTTCAACCGCGAGGCGCTGAAGGCTTTCGGACTTGACTGACCGGGGTCTGCAGCCCCCGTTCAGCTCTTAGAGACGCGTCTGCGCGTAGTGCTTCATCGCTGCGTTGGTCCACTCAGCAGTGCCTTCGGCGTGGGCGTCCAACTGCGACTTGAACTCGTCCTCGAGGTACAGGTCCGCGAGTCCCGAGTAGGACTCCCGGTTGGGCGTCCAGCTGAGGCAGATCCACCGGTGGTGCCGGTCGATGAGCTCCTGCGTCTCGGGGGCGTCCACCGGCGTGTTCGCGGTGAACAGCTCCGTCGCCCGCGTGACGATGTCCTGCCACTCCTGCAGGAACCTGTCGGCGTCGGCCTTCGTGGCACCCTGCCAGCGCTTCTTGCTGCTGGCGATGTGCTCCTTCACACCGTCGCCGAAGCGGTCGACCAGCTGCGCCTCGTACTCCTTCTGCTTGGCGGCGTCGAAGCCGTCGAACAGTTCTTCCATCTTCACCTCGTCCCCTCCTTCCAGTTCTTCGATCGTGCGCGCGACGGTGGTGGCGAGCCGGTCCAGCCTGCGTCGTTCGTCCTGCAGCCACCGGTGGTGGTTGCGCAGGACCGTGAGCTGGTCCGTGCCGTTCAGCACCTCGGCCACCACGTCGAGGCCCAGACCCAGGTCGCGCAGCAGCAGGATCTGCTGCAGGCGGTGGACCTGCTCCTTCTCGTAGTAGCGGTAGCCGTTGTCACCGATCCAGGCCGGTGGCAGCAGCCCGATCGAGTCGTAGTGCCGCAGCGTCCTGGACGTCACCTGCGACATCCGGGCCACCTGGGCGATCGACCAGGCCATTTCGGTTCCCCCTTCGCGCTCTGTTCAGACCGTAAAGGTTGACGCAGCGTCAAAGTCAACGCGACTTTTCAGGGTTACGCGGGAGCCCCGCGTACTCACCAGCGGTACGCGGGGGCCCCGCGTGCGCTCAAGCCAGGAGGGGCGGGGTGGCGGGCTGGCAGGATGGGTGGGGTGTGGACCATCGCTGGGTCGTTGGACCCCGTATCTGTGCTTTCCCGCCTCGACCTCGTGCCGGAGCCGGTCGCGGCCGCGTTGAAGAACCTGGACGCCGCCGACCGCGTCGCCGTCGCCGAGATCGACGGTTCTCTGGCGGACACCGCCGAGTTCTGCGCGCACTACGGCTCGCCCCTCGAAGCGTCGGCGAACTGCGTGGTCGTCGCCGGCAAGCGCGGCGGCGAGATCCGTTATGCGGCGTGCATGGTGCTCGCGACCATGCGTGCGGACGTGAACGGCGTCATCCGCAAACGGCTCGACGCGCGCAAGGCGTCCTTCGCGCCGATGGACGAGGCCGTCGCGTTGACCGGCATGGAGTACGGCGGCATCACGCCCATCGGTGTGCCCGCGGACTGGCCGATCCTGGTGTCGCCGGAGGTGGCCGCCGCCCCCGAGCTCGTGGTGGGCAGCGGCATCCGCGGCAGCAAGATCCTCATCCCCGGCGACGTGCTGATGAAGCTGCCGGGCGCCGAGATCCTCGAAGGCCTGGCTCGCTAGCAGCCGGAGGCGCACAGCCGGGAGATCACCTGGTCCGGATCGAGGTCCCACCTGATCACCCGCGGGTCCGGGCCGGACGACGTGAGGTCGCCGTCGGCGTCGAACAGCACGGCGTTGACCGGGCCGGTGTGCCCCGTCAACGTCGCGACCTGGGCACCGTCGGCGACCTGCCACAAGGTGATCAGGCTGTCGTTCGCGGCCGCCGCCACGGTGGTGCCGTCACGGCTGGCGGTGACCGCCCCGACAGCACCTCGGCCCGTGACGAGTGTGCGCGCCTTGCCGTTGCGTCCCCACAAAGCCACTTCGCCGCCGGCGTCTCCCACCACCAGCAGGTCGGAGCCCGGGACGGCGGCGATCGACTTCACCGCGGGACCGGACTCCCGGACGGCCTCGACCCGCTCGCCCGACCACCGCAGCACTCGGCCGTCGGCTCCACCGGAGGCCACCACGTCGCCGAGGAACGCCACGGTGTTCACCGGACCCGAGTGGCCGGAGGGCAGCGGACGACCAGGTTCGGCGGAGCTGAGGTCCCACACCACGACGGCGGCGTCCACGCCACCGGTCACCGCGCGGTCGCCGGACACGACCAGACTTTTGATCTCGCCGCGATGTCCTTGCCACGTGCGCACGACCTGGCCGTCGGTCCGCCACGTCGAGAGCACGCCGCGCACGTCCGCGACCACGATCTCGTCCGCGTTCCGGAACGCCAGCGACGTCACGGGCGCGGGGACGTCGATGCGCCCGATCTGCTCGCCCGCGCGGTTCCACAACAGGATCATCCGGTCGCGCCCGCCGGTGGCCAGCACCGAACCGTCCGGGGAGAGCGCGATGCCGTCCGGCGGACTGGTGTGCCCGGTCAGGGGTGGCAGCGGCCGGTTCCAGAGGCTCACGCTCTCGTCGCCGCCCGCCGCGAACCAGTTGCCGTCCGGGCTGAGCGCCGCCACGTAGAACGGGTGCGTGCGGGTGATCAACCCGGTCAGCCAGCCGCCGTCGGGCACCGTCCACCAGCGGATGCTGCCGTCTTCGCTGGCCGACACGAGCTTGGCGCCGGTCGCGTCGAACTGGACCGAGTGCACGGTGTCGACGTGTCGGCGCAGTCCGGACGTCTTGCCGGTCGCCAGTACCCGCAGCACCACCTGATGGTCGTCTCCACCAGAGGCGAGCACATGGCCGTCGGGGCTCAATGCGACCGTGCGGACCGCTGCGTCGTGATCGGTGAACGTGCGTGTGACGTCGTTCTCCACGACCAGCGTGCCTTTCGCGCCACCGGCGGCGAGCACGGATCCGTTCAACGACAGTGCGTGCACCTCTCCCAGGTCGTGCGCGACCGTGCCCGTCCGGGTCCAGTCATCCGTGCGCCACAAGGAGATCTGGCCGTCGGAGGTGGCGACGGCGGCGGTCGACCCGTTCGCCGCGAGCACCAGTACCCGTACCTCGGCTTCGAGAGAGACAGTCCGCAACGGCAGTCGTGTTCTCGTGTCCCACACGACGATTCGCCGGTCGTCGCCCGCAGACACGAGTGCGGTGCCGCCGGGCATGAACGCGAGCGCGCGCACGGTGCCGTTGTGCTGCGTCAGAACTGCTGGAGACGCACCAGACGAAGGAGACCGCAGCAGCACTGAATGGTCATCGCCCGCAGTGGCGAGCAACGAGCTGTCGGCACTGAACGCGATCGCGCGAACCGGTCCGCGATGGTCCTTCAGCACCGACCGCGCGGGCTTGTAGGCGGCTGTGCTGAGCAACGCCCCGCGGGCTTCGGCGGTCGCCGACGTGCGGTAGGCGTTCACGGCGAGCTGCGCGGCGGCATCCGGCCACGACGCGCTCAGATCCTGTGCCTGCACGGCGATCTGGCGTGACGTGGCGACCTGCTGCTCCCGTTGGGCGGTGTTGCTCTGCACGACGGCCACCGACGTCACCGCCAGACACGCCACGGTCAACGCGGCCAGCGCCTTCACCAAGGTGCGCAACCGGCGGGACTGCCGGTCCGCTGCCTGCCGGGACGCGCTCTCCTCGTCCACCGCCGCCTGCAGGAACTCGCGCTCCAGCTCGTTGGACGAGGTCGGCCACTCGATCCGGCCGGCCAGCTCGCGCATCGCGGCGAGGCGCGCGCCCCGGTAGAGCGCGCCGGGATCGCGACCGGTCGACTGCCACGCCGTCGCGGCAGTGGTGAAGTCGTGGTGCAGCCGCAACGACTCCCGGTCGTCGTCGACCCACTGCCGCAACCGGGGCCACGCGCGTACGAGCGCTTCGTGCGCGAGTTCGACAACGCCGTCCGCGACGACGATCAGCCGTGCGTTCGCGAGGACGTTCACGACATGGGCGGTGTCCGCCGGTCTGCCCGCTGCCAGCACCTCGTCGAGCCGGGCGCGGCGACGCAGGTCGTTCACGTCGTCGTGGGTCTGGACGAGCCGCAGCAGCACCGCGCGAGCGACCGTCTGGCCACGACCGGACAGCTCGGCGTAGGTGGTTTCCGCAGTCGCGGCGACGGCACCCGCGACCCCGCCGCTCTCCCGGTAGCCGTCTAACGTCAACCGGCCGCGTTCGCGTCTTCGCCAGGTTTCCAGCAACGCGTGCGACAGCAACGGCAGCGCGCCCGACTGGCCACGCACGTCGGCCAGCGCGGCGGCGAGCATCTCCGGCTGCACCTTCAGCCCGGCGTGCACGGCCGGTTGTTCGACGGCGGCCCGCAGCTCCTCGTCGGTCATCGGCCCGACCAGCACCTGGGCGTCGCGCAACGCCTCCACCAGCGCGGGCAACGAGGCACAGTGCCCGAGGAAGTCGGCCCGCACGGCCAGCAGCAGCCGGTGGTCGCCGTCGAGCAGCGCGGTGACGAACGCCTCGCGGTCGACAGGGCTGTCGAAGTGGGTGAACAACTCCTCGAACTGGTCGATCACGACGAGGTCGGCCTTGCCGCCGCGCCAGGTCGTCGGGGTAGCGGTGAGCACCGTCCAGTCCGTGAGCCCTGGCAGCACGCCCGCGTGGATCAGCGACGACTTGCCGGACCCCGACGGTCCGAACACCCCGACCACCGGCTGCCGGCGTACGCGGGCGGTGAGCTCGTCGACGAGGCCCTCGCGGCCGAAGAACCGTTCGGCGTCCCCGATCCCGAACGCCGTCAGCCCGAGGTACGGGGGTGAGTCGTCCTCACCCTTGGCCGCCTCGCGCCAGCGTTGTTCCCACTCGGTCACGTCGCCGTCGCACGCCTGGACGTACGCGAGCGCGACGGACAGCGAGGGCAGCTGCTCCCCGGCGGCGGCCTGGGACAGTGCGGTGGCGGAGTAGTGCGCGCGTTGGGCGAGTGTGCGGTAGTTCGGTGAACCGGCCTTCTCCCGCAGCTGCCGCAGCTCCCACGCGAACCGCTGGACGGGGCCGGTCTCGGGGTCGATCGGCCGCTCTCGTCTGCCCACCCGTGCACCTCGCGATTTGATCCGAGTTGATTGATCAGCGCCCGCGCCACTGCCTGATCAACCGCACCCGCCCTAAACCTGTCACCGCAACGACTTCAGCGGCGAGCAGGAGCGATGATGACCAGACGCCGGCGCACAGCACTTCTAGTGGCTTTGACGGGTGCCGTGGCCGCGGCGTTGCCCGCCCAGGCTCAGGAGGCGGCGGACGACCTAATCCACAGCCGCCCAACGGGTGCCTTTCCATTGACGCCCGATTGGAGCCTGCAGTCCTACGCGGACAGGCTGCAGACCGCGGTGGGCACCACGACGTCGGTCGCCGCGGTGCTGCGTGACGCCAACCGCGATCTCTCGTCGTGCAACAGCGCCCAGCAGAAGTCGCTGCCGGAGAACTACGACCGGTCGGACCACCCGCTGTCGTCCGGGCAGATCCTGCACAGCAGCGACAGGTTCTGCTGGGACCCCGGCGACAGCAAGGTCAGCTACTGGATCCCGCAGGGCGTCACCGGGTCGGCCGACGCGGACGAGGACGGCCTCTGGGGCGACAACCGGGTGATGCTCGTCAGCTGGCACCACGACCAGTCGGGGCCGAACAAGGGCGTGCGGATCTCGTTCGTCGACATGAAGAACCGCAAGTACCGGCACGTGCTGCTGGTCGAGCCGACGAGGACGACGACCCCGGACTACACCGCCGTGGCGATCCACGCCGGTGGGATCGCCTGGTTGAACAACTACCTGTACGTGGCCGACACCAAGGTGGGCCTGCGGGTGTTCGACGTGGAACGCATCCTCGAGGTGTCCGACGCACAGGACAGCATCGGCAAGAGCGGCAACACCTACTACGCCCACAGCTACAAGTACGTGCTGCCTCAGGTCGCCACCTATCGGCAGCCCGTGCAGTCCACGCAGCCATGCGATCCCACTGCCACACGGCTGTGCTTCTCGTCGTTGTCGCTGGACCGCAGCACAACCCCGGACACGCTCGTCGTCGGCGAGTACCGCGACGGCCGCGACACCGACGCCGCCGTCGACGGTGGTCGCGTCGTCAGGTATCAGGTCGACGCCTCGACCCGGCTGCCCGTGCTGACCAACGGCAAGGCCGTCCCGCACGACGTGGTGACGGTGCCGCGCAGCAACGTCCAGGGCGTCCAGACCTGGAAGGGCACCTACTACCTCGGCCGCAGCTCGAACCGCAGCCACAGCTGGATGTACGCCGGTTCGGCCGGTCGCTCCACGAACACCAGGAGCTGGGCCATCGGCGGCGAGGACCTCTA
This sequence comes from Lentzea aerocolonigenes, assembly GCF_000974445.1. Classification (GTDB taxonomy): domain Bacteria; phylum Actinomycetota; class Actinomycetes; order Mycobacteriales; family Pseudonocardiaceae; genus Lentzea; species Lentzea aerocolonigenes. The sequence goes on along the minus strand of NZ_BBOJ01000037.1, from coordinate 35,536 downwards.
CCACGAGCACGGTCCGAACGAGACCGCCGGAAGGCTCTGGACCGTCACGGAACACGCCTGGTCCCCGGACGGCAGCACGTTCATCGACCGGCGCGCGATCTTCGCCGTTCCGCTCAGCTCGATCGGCTGAGCCACTCACGTCCGCCTTGTTCGAGGCGGAAACCCTTACAACTGGGAGGAACACGTATGCGCAAGCTCATGCTTGCTCTCTCGATGGCCGCTGTGGCCGTCATGGGCGCGCTGATGCCCGCCACCGCGTCGGCCGAGACGACGTCGGTGCAGCCGATGTCGGAGTTCTCCGCAGCCGCGGACGGCGTGCAGCTCGCGGTCGCCGGCACGTTGCCGCCCCGCTCGCAGCTGGAATGCCACTCCGTGCCGGCCGTGGAGATCTGTTACGAGAAGAGTGGCGACCACTGGTGGGTGCAGGACCAGGACAGCAGTGACGGTGCCTCTGCCGGTGTCCTCTGGCAGAACATCCGCAACGGCAGCCTCTACCGCCAGGGCTGGTGCATGACCAGCCTCGGCAAGGGCAAGTGGGGCCAGTGCAACAAGGACTACTACGAGAACAGCACGCTGAACGGCTTCCCGTGCAAGTGGGACCGCAGCAACAACGGCCCCATCATCTGCGCGCGGGACGGCTGGACGTTCCAGTGAGCTAGGCCTGGTACTTCACCAGTAGTTCGATCGCCTCGTCGATCTCGTCGGTGACGAGGATCCACTGCTCGGCCTCCCGGCCCGCCGCGAGCTTCTGCACGAGCGGCGCGGCCGGGACCTCGTCGGTCCAGAAGTCCTTGCCCAGGAACACCATCGGAGCGGCCGGGCCGACGCTGCCGTAGTAGTTCTGGGTGAAGTCCTGGAAGACCTCCTGGACCGTGCCCGCCTTGCCCGGCGTGTAGACGATGCCACCCGTTGCGACGGTCAGCAGGCCCTCCTCGCGCACCGAGTTCGCGAAGTACTTGGCGTGCAGTTCGCACGCGGGGTTGGGCGGCTCGTGCCCGTAGAACCAGGTCGGGATGCCGATCGTGCGCGGCTTGTCGAAGGACGGGATCTCCGGGAACGCCGCGAGCCACCGGCCGATCGACTCGTCGTCGTGACCGAACGACGGCGCCTGCGCGATCGCGTCGAGGACGTCCTTGTCGGCCTCGCCGAGCCGCACGCCGAGCGGAACTGCCTCCATCGCGCCCGGTCCGCCGCCGGTCAGGACCGTGAACCCGGCCCTGCCGAGCGCCGCGCCGAGCTCGACGGCGTTGCGGTAGCCGTCCGAGCCGCGGGCCAGCGCGTGACCGCCCATGACCGCCACCGGTGATCCCGTCAGCGTCTCATCGAGCGCCTCGGTGATCGAGTGGTCGTGCAGGCGTTCGGCCAGCGCGTGCAACGGGTCGGGGTGGTGGCCCTGCTGCCTGCTGTGCCGGTAGATCACCGCGTCCGGGGTGTCCGCGTACGACTTCGGGTCGGCCGGGTCGAAGCCGCCGAACAGCTCCGCGGGCGTGTAGAGCGACGACCGGTAGACCTCGTACGGCACGTCCGGGATCACCGGGAAGATCAACGCACCGGCTGCCTCCGCCCTGCGCTGCATGGTCTCGCTGAGGGCGCAGCCGAGCAGCAGTGCCCCGTCCAACGGGACCCGGACGTCCTCTCGGGTCAGGTCCAGCCCGATGATGACGGCTTTGCGCAGGTCAGGCTCTGCCCGCAGCTGGTCGAGGTCGGTGATTTCGATCCGCACGGGAAAAAGCCTATGCCTCGGGCGAACCAACGTGGCGCGGAATCCGAATGAGTAGTGGGAACCCAGGTCCGCTCGCCCTCCGACGAGCGGCCGCGGGCCGCGCTGCCCAGGAAAGGTTCCCCGCCATGGCTACCGAACAGCTGACCGGATGCGCCGCCCGAGGCGCCCGAGTGGTAGATCCCCACCGCGTCGAGTACCTGGACTGCGGTGGTTACGGAGCCCCTCTGCTCGGCCACGCCCACCCGGCCGTGGTGCAGGCCGTGGTCGGCCAGGTGCGCCGGCCGTCGCTGCTGGACCGGCTGATGCTCGACCTGGTCACGCCCAACGGCCTCGACCACGTCCACACGTTCCCGTCGGCCTCGGAAGCCGCCCAGTTCGCGGTGGCCCTGGCCCACGCCAACGGTCGTCCACGAGTGCTGACCACCGGCGACGTCCCGTACGGCGGCATCGACTCGCTGCGCGCCACCCTGGCCGCCGGACCACCGGCCTGCGTGCTCGTCGAACCGGTCCGCGGGGCGTCCCTCCCTCCCGACGGCTACCTGCGCGCGATCGCTGAGGTCTGCCGCGAGCACGGCGCACTCGTGATCGTCGACGAAACGCGCACCGGCCTGGGCCGCCTCGGTGTCTGGTGGGGCTGTGACATCGATGGCGTGACCCCGGACATCCTGCTGGTCGGCGAGGGCCTCTCCGGCGGCGTGCTCCCGATCGCGGCAGTGGTGGCCTCGTCCGCCGTCGAAGTGCCGCTGTGGCGAGGCCCCGAGGCCGTGTCCCCGCTGGCGTCCGCCGCCGTCAACGCCTGCCTGCACGTCACAGCCGCCGACGGCCTGGTCGAGCGCGCCAGGCTGCTGGGCGACGAACTGCTGTTCGGGCTGCGGGCCGTCGTGGCGGGCAAGGCCCACGCGTCCGGCCGAGGCCTGCTGCTCGGCGTCGAACTGCCCGACCAGCGAGCCGCCGACGTGTTCACCAGTGAGCTGCTGCGTGCCCGTGTGCTCGCCGACTTCCGCGGGCGGACCGTGAGCTTCACGCCGCCGGCCGTGATGACGGCCGCGGACGCCGGGTGGCTGGTCGAGGCCGTGGGGAGGGCGGCGGCGAAGATCTGAGTTCGCCCGGCGGGCGCCGCGCATCCCTGCCAAGATCCACGGCGGGGGTGCGTGCTGCGAACGGGGGACGGACATGTGGGCGCGTTTGGCGATGGTGTGGGTCCTGGTGCTGGTCAGCACCGCCTGCGGCCGCAGTGACAACGAGATCGCCCAGCAGCGGAAGGCTCTTGAGGACGTCCTGGCGCAGGCACCGGTGCCCGCGGGCGGCGCGATGGACCGGGCATCCGCGCGGTTCGACAAGGGCTGCCAGGGTTTCGCTGAATGCGCGGACGCCGGGGACAAGGAGCCCGTCTACCAGGTGCCCGTCACCGGTGCCCCGGCTGATTTGGCGGCCGCGTGCACCTTCTTCGCGGAAGGGCTTCGCGGTTCCGGCTTCACGGTGGTCTCCGTGTGGCGCGGCGACAGGATCAGTTCCGCCACACACGCGGACCTGAACCGCTATCCCGAGATGGACAAGGGCACAGGACTGCGGCAGCGGTGGATCGACGTCGACGAGACCGTCTGTGCGACCGGGCGGCTGACCAGTGCCGTTGTGGTGAAGGAGGACGGCTCACCGCTCAACGCCTCGGCGTACCTGGAACTGGTGCTGACCAACCGCGAGGGCGTCGTCAGCCCGTTCTACGAGGTGACGCAGAAGTCGCCACCGAAGATCCCGGTGGGTGGAGCGCGGCTGAGCGAGTCCGAACTCGCCCACCTCCGCGGCGTGCTCGATCGTCAGTTCGTGCTGGCGGCCGAACCGGCGGTGGACGGCATCCAGGTGCAGGGGCGGCACACCTCCTGGTCCGCGGACTGGGACGTTCCTGCCTCGGTGAGCACGCTCCGGTTCAAGTACCGGTGCACGACGAGCGACGAGTTCGAGATCGAGGTGCAGGACATCACGCCTGGCAAGGCGGAGAAACGGACGGAGAAGCGCACGGTCGAGTGCACAGGTGGTGAGGCGACGGTCGACTTCCCCGATCCGCCGGATCGGGTCAAGGTCCGCACCGCGGTGCACGGACGGCCCGCCACCCCCACATCGGTGCCGGAGGACGTGTTCGGGCCGTTCGTCGTCGAGTTCATGCCGGTGAGCTAGTGAGGCACCGCTAGCAGCAAGATCGCGAAGCCAGGCGGTGGTAGCGATCGTCAGGGTTTCTGCCGCCGGCACGATCTGCATGAAGCGGGCGAGTTCGAACCGGCCGCTGAGTAGTTCCGCTCATTTTTTCCGGTTCGCTGCGCGACACGGCTTTCCGTCGTGGTTTGCTCACCGCGAGTGAACGGAGGTACCGGTGTACGGCAATCCGGACGAGTTGGACCGCATCGCGGGCGAGATCGAGAAGCGTGCGGAGTCGGTTCGCACGCACGGCACCGAGCTGACCGACAACGCGCGTCGGATGCAGTGGCAGTCGGTGGCGGCGGAGCGCTGCCGCGAGACCGTCGAGGGCGACAAGCGCAAGCTGTTCCGGACTGCGGAGGACCTGGACGGTGCGGCGGCGGTGCTGCGGCAGCACGCCCAGGAGGTCCGCGAGATGATCGCCGCGATCAAGCGGATCGCCGAGGCCGTCACCGGCTGGTTCAAGAGTGCGATCGACACCTTCAACCGTGCGGTCGACGCCTTCAACGACGCCGTGAGAGACATCGCGAACGGTGTCGCCGACGCCCTCGGTTTCGGCGGGGGGCAGCCACCGCAACCGCCGCAACCGCCTTGGACGGGCTGGAAGTGGGGCCCGGACAACCTGCCGCCGCACGGCGACAAGGCGTGGCTCGAGGTCGGCGAGTACCTGCGCGGTCAGGGAGTGCCCGCGTGACCCCGGCGCCGCACCGGCTGGTGCTGTCCGCCGGCGAGTTCGCTTACCTGGTCGAGAAAACCGGCGTCGACCTGCCGCCCGACTGGATGCCGGCCGACGACGTCGCGATCGGTCCCGCGGAGGCCGGTCTCACCAAGAAACGCGTCGTGACCGGTGTCGGTGAAGAGGCCGAGGTGCACCCGTCGGTGGAGCGCAACCTGCAGATCCTCGCCGGGCCAACGGTTCTGCTGGACACCATCGCGTCCATCGGTGCCAAGAGCTCGCACAGCGTCCACGCGGTCAACGGCCCGTTGGGTGCTTCGCTGTTCGCGTTGGGCGACGGCGCGGTCGAGCTGTCCATGTTCGCGTCCGTCGACCTGGGCAAGGAACTGATCCGCGCCGTGCCCCGGGCAGACCCCGCCGGCACGAGTCTGGAGTCGCGACTCGGCGGCACCGAGGACGCCCAGCCGCTGCGGGGCCGGTTGCCGCTGGAAGCGTTGCAGGAGATGGGCGCGGCCAGGCTGTTCCGCGCCGCCGACCCGGACGCCCCGGCCGCTGTGCTGGCTCAACTCGGTTTGTCCGGCGCTGAGGCATCGCTGGCGCAGAACGTCGCCGAACAGACCGACGGTGCCCTGCGTTGCCTCGTCATCTGGGCCAACGGAACGTCCCAGGTCAACTGGGTGCACACGGCGGGTGGCTGGAGCGGCCTGGACCCCGAACCGGACGGAACGGGACGCCGGATGGTGCGCGTGGAACCGGTTGAACGCGAAGGCCTGGGCACCTGGGTGGCGCCCGCAGTGGCGGGAGCACTGGCATGACGGTGAAGAACATCCAGGTCGAAGGCGGCGCGGGCGGCGTCGAGGCCAAGTACGAGGACCTCGCCGCGATGGGCGACCTCACGAGCGACGTCGCCGGCGACACCCTCAAGATCGCGGCCGCCGGGCACAAGTTCCTGGTCGAGCCGGACGTGCTGGCCTCCTCGCTGCTCAATCCCGGCGGCGTGGTGAAGTTCGAGGCGGCGATGGCCGTCGCCCTCGACGGACCCAGCGGGCTCACCGCCACGTCTGCCGTCATCGGACTGCGCGGTGAGGCCTTCAAGGCGTCGAGGATCGCCTACGAGATGGCCGACGAACTGGCCGCCAAGGGCCTGGACGCTGCGCGCTGGTTCGGCGGTCTGGCGGTGGCGACCAACCCTCTTGGTGCCGCTCTGGTGGGTGGTGGCGGGATTGCTGCCGACGTCTACCTGAACTACGACGGCGACTGGGAGAAGTGGCTCGTCGACCACCCCGGCATGGTGGACACGTTGATCGGCATGTCGCCGGGCATGCTCAGCGCGCTCGGCATCCCGGTCGACCTCGCGACCACACTCGACCTGCTCGCCGCCACCTACCCGGACGGCGAGGCCGTGGTCAAAGAAATCGAGCCGCGGCTGCAGGACAAGAACCCGCCGCGTGACCTTGAGGACCTGCTCAACGGGCTGAACGAGCGCAACGACCCGACGGTCAAGCCTGATCCGAGCAACATCGATGTCCGGATCATCAAGGACGCCAACAACAACGTCACCGGCTACGTCGTGGACGTGCCCGGCACGAAGGACTGGCCACTGCCCGGCCAGGTGGCGAGCGCCAACGACCTGGGCGTCAATGTCGACGCAATGGCCGGCAACAACACGGTGCTGCAAAAGGGAATCCAGGAGGCGCTCGATCGCGCTGGAGCCGACGACACGGGTGCTCCGGTGATGTTGGTCGGGCACAGTCAGGGCGGCATCGTCGCCGCCCAGGCGACCGGCGACCTGAAAGCCAACGGCTACAACGTGACCCACGTGGTCACCGCAGGCTCGCCAGTCGGCCGCATCGACGTTCCTGGCGATGTGCAGGTGCTTTCGCTGGAGAACCGCAACGATATCGTCCCGCACCTGGATGCGAGCGATAACCCGGACAGTCCCAATCGAACGACGGTGACGTTCGACAACAACACGGGGACGTTCGGCGGAAACCACGCGATCGGTGGCAACTACACCGATGCGGCGGGCGTTCTGGACAAGAGCACGGATCCATCGGTCCAGCGCTACCGCGACAGCATGGGAGCCTTCACCGGCGGCGACCCGGAGAAATCACAGCTGCAGAGGTATCACGTCGCGAGGAAGGGTGTGAATGAGCTTCCGTAAGGCCTTGGCCGCGGGTTCCCTGGCCTTCGTGTTGGCTGGGTGCAACATCACCAACCAGTACTACGAGGACGTCGAAGGGGTCGGCAAGCAGATCGTGGCCGACTGGAAAGAACTGCCCGAGGTCGTCAACGCCGAATACGAGTACCGGCACGGCCTGGACCAGGGGCAGGTGCTCTACGTGGACGCGATTGTGCGCGATGAGTCCGCGAAGGCGTCAGTCGAGCAGCTCGAGGAAATTGCCAGGCGTGACTACTGGCGTGGCACCTGGCAAAACGTGTCGGTGCACGTCGCGGTCTTCTCAGAAGTGAAACCGCCGGTAACAGGCCCGACCGGTCCCGACAACGCCATCAGCCGGAAGCGGATCGAACTCGACGACCCGGACGCGTTGGCGCAGAAGTACGGCCCCCGCCCCACCAAGAAATGAGCACCACGATGACCCCGGACGAATGGCTCGCCGACTTCGAGGCCAAGACCGCCGAGCTCCAGCGCAACGCCGCCGCCTTCCGCCGCAACCTCGAATCGGCAGGCACCACGGTGACGACCGAGGACAAGTCCGTCACCGTCACGGTCGCCCCCAACGGCGCCCTGCTGGACCTGAAGATCGAGGGCCACACCGAGCTGGCCACCAAGATCCTCGCCCTCACCAGGACCGCCCGCGAACAGGCGGCCACCAACGTGCTCGACGAGTTCCGCCAGGTCACCGGCAGCCACGCCAACGAGCTGGACACCGACGTGTCGGTCCCAGCACCGCCGGCCCCCGAGCAACAGCCCGTGCAGCCAGAAGAGGACTTCAGCGAGAAGACGGTCTATCGCAAGGAAAGCTGGTAAGCGCTCAGAAGATCACCGTCTGGTTGCCGTGCACCAGCACGCGGTCCTCCAGGTGCCACCGCAGCCCGCGCGCCAGCACCACCTTCTCGATGTCCCGCCCCTTGCGCACCATGTCTGCCACCGAGTCGCCGTGGTGCACGCGCAGCACGTCCTGCTCGATGATCGGGCCCGCGTCCAGGTCCGCCGTCACGTAGTGGCACGTCGCGCCCACCAGCTTCACGCCGCGTCGGTGTGCCTGGTGGTACGGGCGGGCGCCGATGAACGACGGCAGGAAGCTGTGGTGGATGTTGATCGTGCGGCCTGACCAGGCCGCGCAGAGTTCGGGCGGCAGGATCTGCATGAAGCGGGCCAGGACCACGGCGTGCGGGTCGTGCTTGTCGACCAGTTGGCGCAGCTGGGCGAACGCTGCCTGCTTGCCTTCCGGGTCGTTCGCCGGGAACGGCACGTGGTGGAACGGGATGCCATGGGCTCGGGTGATGTCTCCGAGCTCCGGGTGGTTGGCGATGACGGCCGACACCTCGACGTCCAGTTCGCCGGTCGCCACGCGGGCCAGCAGGTCGTAGAGGCAGTGGCCCTCCTTCGACGCCAGGATCACCACGCGCTTGCGCACGCCCGTGTCGGTCACCGTCCACGTCGACTGCGCGCCCAGACCGGCGGCCACCTCGGCGAACTGCGTGCGCAGCTCGTCCACGTCGAACGGCAGGGAGTCCGCACGGACCTCCTGGCGCGTGAAGAACCAACCCGTCTCCGGGTCGGTGTGGTACGCGGCCTCGACGATCCAGCCGCCGTGCTCCGCGAGGAACGACGAGATCCTCGCGATGATGCCGGTGCGGTCCGGGCAGCCGAAGGTGATCACATAGCGACGCTCAGGCGATGACACGCCGCAGAAGTATTCACGGCCTGCGCAGTCCGTCCAACAGGGCCCGGTTCCCGGACACGATCGCGGGGCTCGGACGGCCCCACACGGCGCGATAGATCGCGTCTGCCGTGCCTGCCACGGTGGCGTCCTCGTCGACGGCCGCGTCCTGAGCCGGGCTCACGACCACGGGCTCACCGGGGGTCAGTCGCAGCTCCCACGTGCGGCCCGCGTCGGCCGCGTGGAAGAGGATCGTGCCGGTCACGTCGATCGGCACGCGGTTCACCGCGCGGGGCATGAGCCGCGTGAAGTACTCGTCGACGCCGTCGGCCGCGAACTCCGGCGTCCACAGCAGCGTCGGCACGTCACCGACGGCGTGCAGGGCGTCGAGGCGGTGGATGGCGGTCTCGTGCGCCTGGCGCTGGGCCCAGAACGACGCCACGTTCTCGCCGTTGAACGTCCACACGGGAGTGTCCGGCGCGGTCGTGCGCAACCGGTCCAGCAGGATCGCCAGCCGCTCGTCCCACCACGTGAGCAGGTCGTCCCACGCCGAGGGGCCTTCTGCGGACGGCTGTTCGTCCGGGCGGGGTGGCTCGTTGCTCGGCGGTGTCGCCAACGCCTTGCCCGCCCAGGAATGCACGCGTGCCTGGTGCGTGACGAGGTCGTGCACCGTCCACTTCGGACAGGTCGGCACCGGGGCCTCCGGGCCCGCCTGCACGCACGCCGTGCGCATCGCCGAAGCCTGCTTCTCGATCTCCGCGACGAAGTCCACGACGAAACCCTACGGCGCGACGGCGGCCCATTCGAGCGAGATTTCACCCAGCCGCCAACGCCGCCGGTCGTCCACCACCGGCCAGCCCCGAGAAGCGAGCAGCCGTGCCGACTCCACCCACCGCGCACGAGGCCCGAAGGGCGCGAAGGGCGCCGCCGTGGCCCAGCACGCGTCCAGCTCGGTCAGCAACGCGTGCACGCGCTCGCCCGGCACGTTCTTGTGGATCAACGCCTTGGGCAGCCGCTCGGCCAGGTCGGAAGGCACCTCGATGCCGGACGGCTTGCACGCCAGCGTGAACCGCAAGGGCCCGTCCGCGGACAGCGTCACCCACGTGCAGCGCCTGCCGATCTCGTCACAGGTGCCTTCGACGACCAGTCCGCCGGGCGCCATGCGGGACAGCATCGTGTCCCACGCCTCGAACGCCTGCTCCTCGGTGTACTGGCGCAGCACGTTGAACGCGCGCAACAGCACCGGCCGCGCCCCCGCGAGCTCGAAGCCGCCGCGCCGGAAGTCCAGCCACGGCGGGTCGGCCACGGCTTTGCCAGCCTCGACCCGGTCGGTGTCGATCTCCAGCCCGAGCACGCGCACGTCAGGGCGCACCGACCGCAGGCGCAGAGCCATCTCGACGGTGGTGATCGGCGACGACCCGTACCCGAGGTCGACCACCAGCGGGTCGGTCGCCGAAGCCAAGAACGAGGACAGCGTGCCGGTCATCCACCGGTCGACCCTGCGCAGGCGGTTCGGGTTGGTCGTGCCGCGCGTCGGCAGGCCGAGCGCACGGGCCCGGCCGGCCGCTAGCCGCGGTTTGCGAGCCATTCGGACGTGAACTCGCTCTCCTTGTCGAGCAGCACGGCGACCTGCTCGGCGATCAGCTTCTCGAGCTTGCCGCCCATGAGCGGGATGCTGACCTTGACCTCCCCCGTGAGGGTGAGCTTCGAACCGGAACCGTTGTCCGTGATGGTGAACGCGCCGTCGAGCCGCCCCGGCACGCCGTTCAGCGTCACCTCGACGGTGCCCGCGAGCGCGGCCCAGTTCTCGATCCGCTGGATCACGAGGTCGCCGCCGAGCAGCGACTTGGCCATCGACGGCAGGTGCTCCGCGGGCACACCCTGCTTGAGCTGGTAGGACGTCCTCACCTCGGTGGTGGTGAACATCACGAGCTCGGCGTTCGTGCCGCCGATCTCGGTCAGCCGGTCACGCAGATAGGTCTCGTCGACCAACGCGCCGAAGACCTTCTCCGCCGAATGGGGTGACGTGGTGTGGTGCTCGATGCGGCGTGCCATGTCGCGGAGGCTACCGTTGACGCCTGTGACCACCACGCAGTCCGTACCTCTGGCCGAGCGCACCACGCTCCGACTCGGTGGCCCGGCCGCGCGGTTCGTCCACGCCACGACCGCTGCTGAGCTGGTCGAAGCCGTGCGAACAGCCGACGCCGCCACCGACGAGAAGGTCCTCGTGCTCGGCGGCGGATCGAACCTCGTGATCTCGGACGGCGGCTTCGACGGCACCGTGGTGCACGTCGCCACCAAGGGTTTCCGCCTCGACCCGCTGGGCGGCGGGATCGTCCAGTTCACCGTCGAGGCGGGCGAGGAGTGGGACGCGGTCGTCGCCGAGGCGGTCGCGCAGGGGCTCGGCGGCCTCGAGTGCCTGTCCGGCATCCCCGGCCTCAACGGCGCCACGCCGGTGCAGAACGTCGGCGCGTACGGCGTCGAGATCTCCCAGGTGCTGCAGTCGGTGGATCTCCTCGACCGGCGCAGCGGCAAGGTGCACCAGGTGCCCGCCGCCAAGCTCGGCCTCGACTACCGCACCAGCGTGCTCAAGGGCACCGACAACGCCGTCGTGCTGCGCACCAGGTTCTCGCTGACCGCCGGCGGCATGTCCGCCCCCATCCGCTACGCCGAACTGGCGCGCGTTCTCGGTGTGGCGCAAGGTGATCGCGTTCCGGCCGACGAGGCCCGCAAGGCCGTGCTGGAGCTGCGCCGCGGCAAGGGCATGGTGCTCGACGCCACCGACCACGACACGTGGAGCGCCGGCTCGTTCTTCACCAACCCGATCATCGACGAGGCGACGTTCGCGAGCGTGCTGATCCGCATCTCCGAACGTCTCGGCGCCGACGTGAACGTCCCCGTCTACCCGGCGGGCCCCGGCCAGAAGAAGCTCTCCGCCGCGTGGCTGATCGAGCGCGCCGGGTTCCGCAAGGGCCACCAGGGCCCCGGCGGCCGGGTGTCGCTGTCCAGCAAGCACACGCTGGCCCTCACGAACCGCGGCGGCGCGTCCACCGAGGACCTGCTCGACCTGGCCCGCGAGGTGCGCGACGGCGTGCGGGCGGCGTTCGGCGTGGAGCTGCACCCGGAACCGGTCTTCGTAGGCGTTCAGCTGTAGGTCTGTTCGGGTGACTCTATGTGACCAATCGCTACCCGGCGTGTTTTATTGAGGTAGGGCCCCTCAGGGGAACGGGAGGTCGCTGTGGGCTACCTCGACGAGAACGCGCGAGAGGTCATCAGGCCGATCAAGCGCATGGTCGAAGACGAGTTCCTGTCCCGGCCGGGTGTGATCGGCGTCGACATCGGCGAGAAGGTCACCGGCGGACGCCCCACGGGCCGGGCCGCGATCGTGGTCTACGTGTGCGCCAAGGGTCCACTGCACCCGCAGCAGATCCCGCCCGAGGTCGGCGGCGTGCCGACGGACGTGGTCGCCGAGTCGGTGGTGCTGCACCGCGCACGGGTCACCCGCACGGCCGAACCCGTTGCGGCGGAACGGCATCCGGTGCTGCGCGGTGGTCTCAGCATCGGGCCCGCCCGGTCCTTCAGGGTCGTCCCGCCCGATGTCCCGGTGGCCGGGGAGTACGTGATCGCCGGCACCCTCGGCGCGTTCGTCGTCACCAGGGACGACGCGCGGAAAGTGCTGGGGCTCACCACGTTCCACGTCGGTTGTGTCGACGACTCGTGGTCGGTCGGCGACGAGTTCGTGCATCCGTCCAGAGTGGACGGTGGTGTGCCCGGTGCCGACCAGGTGGCGGTGCTCGACCGCGCGGCGCTGGCCGGCTCGGTCTGCGCGGCCGGTCTGCGGATGGGTGCACGGCCGATCCGCGCCGAGGTGCTCGACGTCGGCGCGATCACGGGCAGTGCGGAGGCGGTCGTCGGCTCGACCGTGCGCAAACGCGGCCGCACCACCGGACTCACGCACGGCGTGATCACGTCGACCGACGCGACGTTGCGGCTCGACTTCGGCGACGGGCTCGGCGTCAGGACGTTGCGCGACCAGATCCGGGTCTACTCGTCCGAACGCTTCGGCGACCACGGTGACAGCGGCGCCGTCCTCGTGGACGCCGACAACCGGGTCGTCGGCCTGTACGTGGCGGGGACGGGCCCGACCGGGTACGCGAACCCCGTCGGACCCGTCCTGCGTCAGCTGGACGTGGAGCTGCTCACACCCGGTGTACCCGAGTCGCGGAGACCTGAGCCCGCGGCTTGAGCACGATCTCGTCGATGTTCACGTGGGACGGCCGGGTGACCGCGAACGCGATGACGTCCGCCACGTCGTCGGCGGTGAGCGGCGTCAGGCCCTGGTAGACCTTGGCCGCGCGCTCGGTGTCCCCGTCGAACCTGTTGGCGGAGAAGTCCGTCTCGACCATGCCGGGCAGGATCTCGGTGATCCGCACCGGCTGGCCGAGCAGCTCGCCGCGCAACGTCCGGTGCAGCGCCGACTGCGCGTGCTTGGCGCTGGTGTAGCCCGACCCGTTGTCGTACGCGTCACGTGCCGCCACGGACGTCACGGACACGATGTGCCCGTCGCCCGACGCGATCAGCTTCGGGATGAAGGCCTTGGTCACGAGCAGGGTGCCGAGGACGTTCGCCTCCCACATCCAGCGCCACTCGTCCGGGTTGCCCTCGGCGACGGTCGAGAGCCCGCGCGCTCCACCCGCGTTGTTCACGAGGACGTTCGCGGTGGGTACCTCAGAGGCGAAAGCGGCGACGGAGGCCTCGTCGGTGACGTCCAGCTCGATGGCCGTCCCGTCGATCTCTTTCGCGATAACGTGGAGACGGTCCAGACGACGTGCGCCGAGCACGACGTGGAAGCCCTCGGCGGCCAACCGCCGTGCGGTGGCCTCGCCGATGCCCGCGCTGGCTCCGGTCACAACTGCGACAGGTCGATTCACGGCTTCGATCGTAGGCGGCCGAACCGGGTGTGACCGACGTCACTCACACCGTGGTGGGGGTCTGGACGTCCACTCTGGTGGGAGGTCGAAACCGTGAAGAGAACACTTGCCGCGCTGGTCATTGGGCTGACGCTGCTGACCGGTTGCTCGAGTGTCGAGGCGGGGTCACCGAAGGCGGACAGCTCGCTGCCGTCCGCGAAGGTCACCCTGTCCCCGGTCGACGGCACCAAGGACGTGCAGGTCACGGCGCCTGTGCAGGTGACCGTGGTGGACGGCAAGATCGAGTCCGTCGCGGTGAAGTCGCCTGAGGGCAAGGACGTCAAGGGCACGCTGACCGAGGACAAGTCCGGCTGGACCGCCGCCGAGCCGCTGGGCTACGGCAAGACGTACAGCTACTCCGGCAAGGTCGTCGGCACCGACGGCAAGCCCGTCGAGCTGAAGGGCTCGTTCACCACCGTCGCGCCCGGTTCGCAGACCCGCGCGACGCTCTGGCCCGGCGACAACCAGACCGTCGGCGTCGCGGCGCCGATCATGGTCAAGTTCGAGGCGCCGGTCCAGGACAAGGCCACCGTCGAGAAGGCCCTCAAGGTCACCAACTCGGCGAACGTCCAGGGCACGTGGGCCTGGCTCAGCGCCCAGGAAGTGCACTACCGGCCGGAGAAGTACTGGCCGGCGAACACCCACATCAAGGTCGAGGCCAAGCTCTACGGCGTGAACTACGGCGGCGGCGCGTTCGGCAAGGCCGACGTGAGTTCCGAGTTCGACATCGGCCGCAACCAGGTCGTGAAGATCGACAACCCGACGCACCAGCTCGTGGTCCTGCGCGACGGCCAGCAGGTCGCCTCGTACCCGGCCTCCTTCGGCAAGGACGCCGACCCCGAGCTGACGACGCCGAACGGCACGTTCGTCGTCATGTCGAAGAACGACACGTTCTCGTTCGACAACCCGCGCTACGGCTACACCAACGTCGTGAAGAAGTGGGCCGTCCGGTTCTCCAACCACGGCGAGTTCATCCACGAGAACAACGACAACGCGGGCAACATCGGCAAGGTCAACTCCTCGCACGGCTGCGCGAACCTGCTGGAAGCCGACGCGAAGGCGTACTACGACTCGGCGATGATCGGCGACCCGGTCGAGGTGACCGGCTCGATCACCACGCTGCCGGCCCAGTTCGACTGGTACGACTGGCAGATCCCGTGGGCGCAGTGGCAGGAGAAGTCCGCCGCCAAGTAGCCGCTGCTTTGCAGTACGCGGGGACCTTTCGTACTTCAGGAGAGTACGAAAGGTCCCCGCGTACTCTCCAACAGCGGGAATGCGCGCCTCGACATGGTCGTTCGTGCATGTGTGCAGCTGACACACGTGACGGCGGCCGGCGGGGGACGACTGGCCGTTCGTGAGGCAGGTCCGCCCGGCGCGCCACCGGTGGTGCTCGTCCACGGTTGGGCGCAGACGGGCGCTGTCTGGGATCTGCCGGACTTCCACACGTACGCCGTTGACCTGCGCGGACACGGCGAGTCAGACGACTTCGGCGACTACCGGGACTCCTCGGAGTGGGCCGAGGACCTCAGGGCCGTGCTCGACCACACCGGGCCCGCGACCGTCGTCGGCTGGTCCTACGGCGGGCTCGTGATCGCCGATTACCTGCGCTTCCACGGCACGTCGAACATCACCGCGCTGGTGTTCGTGAGCGCCATCACCGAGATCGGCCGCGGTCGCCCAGGAGGCGAGACCGGGCCCGTGATGCGGGCCGCGTTGCCCGCCGCTATCACCGAAGACGCCGCGATGGCTCGGTTCTGCCGGGACATGGCGCCTGCTCTGCCAGTTGAGACGGTCGCCGAACTCACAGCCGCCGCCACCTCCGTGAGCCATAAAGTGCGAGGTGAGCTGTTCCGCAGGGATGTGGGCAGCGCTGACGTGTTGGCAGGCGTCGACGTGCCGACCCTCGTGGTGCACGGAACTCAAGACGAGGTGGTCGCTCCCGCTGCCGCCGAGTACTCCGCCGCCCTGATCCCCGGAGCCGAGTTGAGCCTGTATCCCGACACCGCGCACGCACCCTTCCTGGAGCGGCCCGAGAGGTTCGCCAGTGACCTGAAGCGGTTCGTCCGATGAAGCGCGTCGCGGTGCTCTCGGTGCACACGTCGCCGCTGGAGCAGCCCGGGACGGGTGACGCCGGCGGGATGAACGTCTACATCGTGCAGACGGCCACGCGGATGGCGCAGCGGGGCGTCGAGGTGGAGATCTTCACCCGTGCCACGTCGTCCGAGCTGCCGCCCGTGGCCGAGCTCGCGCCGGGCGTGCGCGTCCGGCACGTCGCCGCGGGGCCGTTCGAGGGGCTGGGCAAGGAGGAGCTGCCCGGCCAGCTCTGCGCGTTCACCGCGGGCGTTCTGCGCGCCGAGGCACGCCACGAGCCCGGCTACTACGACGCGATCCACTCGCACTACTGGCTGTCCGGGCAGGTCGGGTGGCTCGCGCGCGAACGGTGGGGCGTGCCGCTCGTGCACACCGCCCACACGCTGGCCAAGGTGAAGAACCTGGCGCTGGCCGAGGGCGACGCGCCGGAGCCCCGCATGCGGGTGATCGGCGAGGAGCAGGTGGTCGGCGAGTCGGATCGGCTCGTGGCGAACACCGACATCGAGGCGAGCGAGCTGATCAAGCTCTACGACGCGGACGCGTCCAAGGTCGTCGTGGTGCCGCCCGGCGTGGACCTCGACAGGTTCACCCCCGGCGACCGCGACAGGGCCAGGCACTCGCTGGGCGTCCCGCTGGACGCGATCGTGCTGGCGTTCGTCGGCAGGATCCAGCCGTTGAAGGCTCCTGACGTGCTGCTGCGCGCGGCCGCGGAGATGCTGGTCCGCGATCCGGGGCTGCGCTCGCGGCTGGTCGTGCTGATCGTCGGCGGTCCGTCGGGCAGTGGCACGGAACGGCCGAAGGCGCTGGAGGAGCTGGCCGTGCAGCTCGGGATCACGGACGTGGTGCGCTTCCTGCCGCCGCAGCCGGGGCCCGCGCTCGCGGAGGTCTACCGGGCCGCGGACCTGGTGGCGGTGCCGAGCTACAACGAGTCGTTCGGACTGGTCGCTCTGGAGGCCCAGGCGTGCGGGACGCCGGTGGTCGCGGCGGCCGTCGGCGGGCTGCCGGTCGCGGTCAACGACGGCATCTCCGGCGTGCTGGTGCACGGGCACGAACCCCAGGAGTGGGCGGCGGCGATCAGCGGGGTGGCGCTGCCGCAGCGCGAGCACCTGGCGAGCAACGCGGTGGGGCATGCGCGACGCTTCTCGTGGGACCGCACGACTGACTCGCTGCTGGCGGGGTACCAGGAGGCGGCAGACGCGTTCCGCCGGGAGGTTTTCGCTTGAGCGACTCGATTGACGACGTGATCAAGGCTTTTCTGGACGAACGGGAGCTGAAGTACGACCGGCGCGAGCCCGGCAAGTTCTTCGTCACGCTGCCGGGCACCAAGAAGCTGCAGACCAACGTGTGGCTGGTCGAGACGACGCACGCGTTGCTCGTGGAGGCTTTCGTCTGCCGGCGGCCTGATCAGTCGTTCGAGGACGTCTACCGGTTCCTCCTCCGTCGCAACGCACGGCTGTACGGCGTGCACTACACGATCGACGCCGAGGGCGACATCTACCTGGTCGGCCGGGTCGGCAAGCACGCCGTGACCGCGGACGAGCTGGACCGCGTGCTCGGGCAGGTGCTGGAGGCGGCGGACGGCGACTTCAACCCGTTGCTCGAGATCGGGTTCGCCGACGCGATCCGCCGGGAGTGGGCGTGGCGGGTCTCGCGCGGTGAGTCGCTCGCGAACCTCCAGGCGTTCCAACATCTCGTTTCGGAGTAGTGGGCAACTCGTTTCGGCTTCCGCGGCAACCGCCGGTCAGCCCTGAACCGTCGGACGGGCATGGGCAGACCAGTGCTGGTGGTGGGAGTCGCGTTGCTGGCCCTCGTTTCAGCGGGGTGTGGCGCGATGAGCAGTGGGGGGTCGGCGAAGGACGCAGCCGCACCTCCGGTGGCGCAGCAGAAGGCGCCGCAGCAGGAGAACGCGCAGTCGGCCGTGCAGGTGCAGCAGCAGGAACGGCAGCTGGTGCGCACGGCGAACGTCGACCTGCGCAGCGACGACGTGCTCAAGGCGATCGGTCGGATCAAGGACCGGGCGCAGGCAGCGGGCGGGTTCGCCGGTGAGGAGAACTCGACCAAGGACTCCGGGACCGTGACCGTGCGGGTGCCGTCGAACGAGCTGGACAAGGTCGTGCGGGACCTGGTGGACATCGGTGACGTCACGCGGAGCGAGGTGCGCAGCGAGGACGTCACCGACCAGCTGGTCGACGTCGAGGCGCGGATCGCGACGCAGCGGGCCAGCGTCGAGCGGCTCCGCGTGCTGTTCGAGCGTGCCGGGTCCACCTCGGAGGTCGCGCAGGTCGAGGCCGAGCTGACGAAGCGGCAGGCCGACCTCGAGTCGATGCAGCGCCGCAGCGAGTCGTTGAAGGGCAAGGTCGCGCTGGCGACGCTCACCGTGCGGGTCGCCACCGTGCCGATCGCGGCGCCGGAGCCGGAGAAGGTCGGCTTCTTCGGTGCTCTCGCCGGTGGCTGGAACGCGCTGGTCACCGTGGTGGGCGTGATCTTGGTCGGCGTGGGCGCGATGCTGCCGTTCGTGGTGGCGCTCGGCATTCCCGCGGCAGCCGTGGTCTACGTGCTGCGACGCCGGAAGCGTGTCACTCGGATGAACGAAGCGGCGTGATCAAGCTCTACTGAGAGTGCGCCTTTGGGGAGCGCGGAACGGCTCGGGAGAGAGGGGGAGTCGCATCGAGCCGTTCCGCGTCAAAGGTCCCCGCTGCATCGGATCCGTGGACGGGGGAGCCTGCGGATCCCAAGCGGGCCGCGCGATCCGACGGGGGATGACGAACCGCGCAAGTGCCTCGCGCTCGTCGAGTAAGCGTGGGAGCCGACTCGCGGAGGCGGTATCAACTTCCCAGATACATCCTTGCGATCACAAGTGCTTGTATTGCTCCATTCGAGTGTAATTAGTCGCGCTAAGTAACGTCTCTGTAGCGATCCGGCTGACCTTGACCAGCCCAGTGGGCTGGATCACGATGTGCCCACAGGCTGGGTGTTCAGCGAGTGAATGAGGTCGCCGCATGGTCTTTCGCAGTCCGTTCCCCGACGTCGAGATCCCCGACGTTTCGCTGCACCAGCTGCTTTTCGGCGACATAGCCGACCGGGCGGACCGGGTTGCGTTGATCGACGGCATGTCCGGCGCCACGCTCACCTACGGCCAGCTCGCCGGGGCGATCGACCGCATGGCCGCAGCACTCGCCGCGCGCGGCATCGGCAAGGGCGACGTGGTCGGCATCCTCAGCCCGAACACGCCGTACTACGCCGTCGTCTTCCACGGCATCCTGCGCGCGGGCGCCACCGCCACCACGATCAACGCGCTCTACACGCCCGACGAGGTCGCGCACCAGCTGCACGACGCGGGCGCGAAGATGCTGTTCACGGTGTCCGTGCTGCTGCCCAACGCGGCACCCGGCGCCGCGAAGGCCGGCGTGACCGACGTCGTCGTGCTCGACGGCGCCGAGGGCTACCCGTCGTTGGGTGAGCTGCTCGCCAACGACCACCCCGTGCCCGAGGTGGAGATCAACCCGGCCGAGGACGTCGCGGTGCTGCCGTACTCGTCCGGCACGACCGCGTTGCCCAAGGGCGTGATGCTGACGCACCGCAACCTCGTTGCGAATCTCGTGCAGTGCGGCCCAATTCTTTCGGATGTGGGCCCGGAAACGCGAATTCTTGCTGTGCTGCCGTTCTTCCACATCTACGGCATGCAGGTGCTGATGAACAACGGCCTCTACATCGGCGGTGTCGTCGTGACGCTGCCGAAGTTCGAGCTGCCCGAGTTCCTCCGCGTGATCGCCGAGCACAAGACCGACCGCGTGTACATCGCCCCGCCGGTCGCCGTCGCCCTCGCGAAGCACCCGATCGTCGACCAGTACGACCTGTCCCCGATGAAGATGCTCTTCTCCGGCGCCGCGCCGCTGGACGAGGACCTCGCCGACGCGGTGAAGAAGCGCATCGGCTGCAAGGTCGCGCAGGGCTACGGCATGACCGAGATGTCACCGGTCAGCCACGCGATCCCGGACGGCCGCGACGACATCTCGATCGGCACGGTCGGCGTGATCATCCCGAACCTGGAGTGCCGCCTGGTCGACCCGGCCACCGGTTCCGACGTCGGCGTGGGCGAACGCGGCGAGCTCTGGTGCAAGGGCCCGAACATCATGAAGGGCTACCTGAACAACCCCGAGGCCACCGCCGCCACGATCGACGACGACGGCTGGCTGCACACCGGCGACGTGGCGGTGATCGACGCCGACGGCATCGTCTCGATCGTCGACCGCGTCAAGGAACTCATCAAGTACAAGGGCTACCAGGTCCCGCCCGCCGAGCTCGAAGCCGTGCTGCTGACCCACGACGAGATCGCCGACGCGGCGGTCATCGGCGTGCGCGACGCGGACGGCGAGGAGGTCCCGAAGGCGTTCGTGGTGCGCCAGCCCGACTCCACGATCACCGAGGAAGCCGTGATGGCGTTCGTGGCCGAGCACGTGGCGCCGCACAAGAAGGTGCGCGTGGTCGAGTTCATCGAGGCGATCCCGAAGTCGGCGTCGGGCAAGATCCTGCGCAAGGACCTCCGGGCGCGCGAACAGGCCTGATTCGCTTGCGAGTGCCCCGGCACCCCGTGCGGGCGTGCCGGGGGCACTCGTCGTTTTCGCGCTCGGGATCCCCCATTCGCCGGAGATCGAGGCGAGCATCGGGTGGCTGCTGGTCTTCAACGACCCGGACGGGCTGGAGATCCACGTCTACACCGACGAGTCGCACGGCGTGGACCACGGCGACCGGCCCGGGTACGGCAGGAGGGTCGGCTGACGTGCCGCACGCTGTGGTCATCTCGGCGGCCGGCCGCGTGCACGGCCGCCCGGCGTCCTCGCTCGCCGGCGAATCCCACGGCGTGGGTCACGGTGACCTGCCGGGGTACGGCGGGAGGGTCGGCATGGCAGGCTAGCTGCCATGTCTGTCGGAACCTTGGTGCTGCTCCGCCACGGCGAGAGCACGTGGAACGCGGAGAACCTGTTCACCGGCTGGGTGGACGTTCCCCTGTCGGAGAAGGGCGAGCGGGAGGCCCGCCGCGGCGGCCAGCTGCTGCGCGAAGCCGGTGTGCTGCCGGAGATCCTGCACACGTCGCTGATGCGCCGGGCGATCATGACCGCGAACCTGGCGCTGGACGCCGCCGACCGGCACTGGATCCCGGTCCGCCGCGACTGGCGCCTCAACGAGCGTCACTACGGCGCCTTGCAGGGCAAGAACAAGAAGCAGACGCTCGAGGAGTTCGGCGAGGAGCAGTTCATGCTCTGGCGCCGCTCGTACGACACCCCGCCGCCGCCCATCGAGCCGGGCAGCGAGTACTCGCAGGACACCGATCCGCGCTACGCGGACCTCGGCCCGGACCTGCCGCTGACCGAGTGCCTCAAGGACGTCGTCGAGCGCATGATCCCGTACTGGGAGTCGTCGATCGTCCCCGACCTGCGCACCGGCAAGACCGTCCTGGTCGCCGCGCACGGCAACTCGCTGCGCGCGCTCGTGAAGCACCTCGACGGCATCTCGGACGAGGCCATCGCGGGTCTGAACATCCCCACGGGCATCCCGTTGCGCTACGACCTCGACGAGGACCTGAAGCCGCTCAAGCCGGGTGGCGAATACCTGGACCCGGACGCCGCGAAGGACGCCATCGCCGCGGTGGCCAACCAGGGCCGTTGATTACTGCACGCGGGGACCTTTCGTTCATCAGGAGTGAACGAAAGCTCCCCGCGTGCATTTGAAGCATCACGGTTGGGTGAACGGCGTCTGACCAGCGACGGAACAACCGTCCACTGAGGTGTCGCGGGTATCACGGTTCACGCTCCCGCACTAGGCCAAGACACCTCT
Organism: Lentzea aerocolonigenes; assembly: GCF_000974445.1. Classification (GTDB taxonomy): domain Bacteria; phylum Actinomycetota; class Actinomycetes; order Mycobacteriales; family Pseudonocardiaceae; genus Lentzea; species Lentzea aerocolonigenes. The sequence goes on along the minus strand of NZ_BBOJ01000037.1, from coordinate 14,203 downwards.
GAGCTGCTTACCATTCGCTTCGTGACCACAACGGGTTACCTCGCTGTGTCGATCGGCCTCGCGCTCATCGGCGCGATCGCCGCTTTCTTCGTCGGCCGGGTCACGGCCCCGCGCCACCAGAAGAAGCCGGCCGGTCTGACAGTCGGCGACCTGATCCAGCAGATCGTCCACGACTCCCACGACGGCATCGTGGTGCTGAACCACTTCGGCGACGTCGTGCTGCACAACCCGCGTGCCGAAGAGCTCGGCGTCGTGCGCAACAACCGCGTCGACGACCGGGCGCGCAAGGCCGCGGAGGCCGTCCGCAACAGCAACGAGGTCGTCTACGTCGACCTCTCGCCGCTCGACGCCCAGCGCGGCGGACGGCAGCCCGAGGCGGTGCACGCCGAGGTCAGGCAGCTCGTCGAGGACTTCATCGTGGTCGACGCCACGGACGAGTCGGAGTCGGTGCGGCTGGAGAAGACGCGGCGCGACTTCGTGGCCAACGTGAGCCACGAGCTGAAGACCCCCGTCGGTGCGCTGGCGCTGCTGGCGGAGGCCGTGCTGGACGCGAGCGACGACCAGGAGGAGGTCCGCCGGTTCAGCGCGAAGATCATGCAGGAGGCCACCCGCCTCGGCACGCTCGTCACCGAGCTGATCGCGCTGTCCCGCCTGCAGGGCGCGGAGAAGCTGCCGGAGCTGTCCGACACCGAGATCGACGTCGTGATCAACGAGGCGCTGTCGCGGTCCAAGCTCGCCGCCGAGTCGGTCGACATCTCGATCACCACCGACGAACCGAGCGGTTTCGTCGTGCCGGGTGACCGGTCGTTGCTGGTCACGGCGCTGACGAACCTGCTGGACAACGCTGTCGCGTACTCGCCGCCCGGAAGTCCCGTCTCGGTGAGCCGCAGGCTCGTGGACGGGCACGTCGAGATCGCCGTGACCGACCGCGGCATCGGCATCGCCGAGGACCAGCAGCAACGCGTCTTCGAGCGGTTCTACCGCGTCGACAAGGCCCGATCACGTGCGACCGGGGGCACCGGCCTCGGGCTCGCGATCGTCAAGCACGTCGCCGCCAACCACGGCGGTGAGGTGAAGCTGTGGAGCCTGCCAGGAACGGGGTCCACCTTCACGCTGCGGCTGCCGGCCGCGGCGACCGAGCCCAACCCGACTCTCGTGCCGACTGGCGCGGGTGACTCAGGAGGAGAGCTGTGACCAGGGTGCTCATCGTGGAGGACGAGGAGTCCTTCGCCGATCCGCTCGCCTTCCTGCTGCGCAAGGAGGGGTTCACCGCGGCGCTCGCGGCCACCGGTCAGGAGGCGCTGGAGGAGTTCGACCGCAACGGCGCCGACATCGTGCTGCTCGACCTCATGCTGCCCGGCATGAGCGGCACCGACGTCTGCAAGCAGCTGCGGCAGCGCTCGGCCGTGCCGGTGATCATGGTGACCGCGCGCGACAGCGAGATCGACAAGGTCGTGGGCCTCGAACTGGGCGCGGACGACTACGTCACCAAGCCGTACTCGGCGCGTGAGCTCATCGCCCGCATCCGCGCGGTGCTGCGCCGCGGCGGCGAGTCCGAGGACCTGCTGCCGCAGATCCTGGAGGCCGGCCCGGTGCGGATGGACGTGGAACGCCACGTCGTCACCGTCGGCGGCCAGGACGTCAGCCTGCCCCTCAAGGAGTTCGACCTCCTCGAGTACCTGCTGCGCAACGTCGGCCGCGTCCTGACCAGGGGCCAGTTGATCGACCGGGTGTGGGGCGCGGACTACGTCGGCGACACGAAAACGCTGGACGTGCACGTCAAGCGGCTGCGGTCGAAGATCGAACCGGACCCGTCGGCTCCTCGTCACCTGGTGACCGTCAGGGGTCTCGGTTACAAGTTCGAGTCCTGACGGACACGACCAGGTACCGTTTCCGGCGTGCGCCTGGGCGTTCTCGACGTGGGTTCCAACACCGTCCACCTTCTGGTGGTGGACGCGCATCGTGGTGCCCACCCCATCCCGATGACGTCCGAGAAGTCGATGCTGCGTCTCGCCGAGCAGCTCGACTCCAAGGGCATGCTCACGAAAGCGGGCGCTGACCAGCTGGTTCGCGCGGTGGCCGGCGCCAAGGCGTCGGCCAAGCGGTCCGGCTGCGACGACCTGATGGCGTTCGCGACCTCGGCGGTGCGCGAGGCGGGCAACTCCGCGGAGGTGCTCGACCGGGTGCGCGGCGAGACCGGGGTCGATCTCCAGGTCCTGTCCGGCGAGGACGAGGCCCGCTACACCTTCCTCGCGGTCCGCCGCTGGTACGGCTGGTCCGCGGGCAAGCTGCTGTGCCTCGACATCGGTGGTGGCTCGCTGGAGCTCGCGGTCGGCCGCGACGAGAGTCCCGACATGGCCTTCTCGGTGCCGCTGGGTGCGGGAAGGCTCACCAGGACCCGCTTCAAGAAGGACCCACCCCGGCGCTCGGAGGTCCGCGAGACCACCGACTGGCTCGCCGAACAGATGGCGCCCGTGGCGCGGAAGCTGAAACGAGCCGGTGAACCCGATCGGGTGGTTGCGACCTCAAAAACTTTCCGAACGCTGGCGCGGCTCACCGGGGCCGCGCCATCGTCTGCCGGGCCCAGGGCACGACGGGTGCTCACCGATGCCGGCCTGCGGCAGCTGATCGCGTTCATTTCCCGGATGTCGGCCGGCGACCTCGCCGAGCTGGAAGGCGTGAGCACTTCGCGCGCGCACCAGCTCCTCGCGGGTGCGCTGGTCGCGGAGGCAACAATGCGAGCCCTGTCACTCACGCAGCTGGAGATTTGCCCCTGGGCCCTGCGGGAGGGTGTCATCCTCCGGCGGCTGGACCACACTGATGGGACGGACCAGAGCGATACTGGACGGACTGGCCAGACCGGGGCACGGTGGAGTTGATGAGTCGAGAGAGCGGATCGGACCAGACGCAGCGCACAGTCGCTGAGCTGCTCGCCCAGTACGGGGGCAGCGCAGAGAGTGCGCCACGTCGGCGACGCCGCCGGGCGGCTGACGACGAGGACGACGTCCAGCAGCCGGAGACCGCGCCCCAGACGATCATCGAGCGGGTCCTGTCCGACAGCGGCCGGCTGATGGCGATCCGCGACGACGAGGCGCCCGCGCCCGGTCGTCGCGCGGCCCCCGAACCCCCGCCCGTCGCACCGCCGCCACCCGCCGCCGCCGAGCGCACGGCGTATCAGCCGAAGCCGCCGGTCGCACCGCCCGCGCAGCCGCCGCAGGTCCGCAGACCCGCTCCCGCGCCGCCGCCCGCCGCTGCCGCCGAGCAGACCCGGCAGGTGCCGCCGGTGCGCGACCAGCCGTCGCGGTCCGACATGCCCCGTCCCGAGGCCACCCGTCCCGAGGCGCCGTCCCGCACGGACCTGCTCCGCCCCGACGCCGCCCGTCCCGACGCGCCGTCCCGTTCGGACATGCCCCGGCCCGACGTGCCGCGTCCCGACCAGGTGAGCTCGCGGCTCGACGCGGGCGCACCGGCCCCGTCGCGCACCAACATCACGCGCCCGCCGAAGCCGGGTCCGCCGCCGTCGGGGCCGATGCCGTCGGGCCCGATGCCGATCCCGCCGTCGGTGCAGATGCCCACGCCGGTCCAGAAGCCCGGTATGCCTCCGCGCGAGGCCATGACCGAGCAGCTCCCGCGCATCCCGGCCAAGGCGCCGGTGGACAAGATCGCCGCGCTCGAGACCGAGTCCGTGCTGATCGTGCCGCCCGCGCCGCCGAGGCTGCCGGAGCCGTTGCCGAACAACCAGCCGGACGCCTGGTTCGGCGACGACGACGCGGACGCGCACACCGACCTGTCGATGGCGCCGATGGAGTCCACCGCGGCTCACCCCGGCCCGTACGTGGACGACGACGACTCGCAGGAGTACGCCGTCTACCGCGCCGAGGACGACTACCTCACCGACAACGACGATGAGAGGGACGCGGACGAGGGTCCCGCGGGCCTCGACGACGCCGACGAGGTCGACGAGGAGCCCGAGGACGAGGCGCAGCGCTCGCCGGCCAAGGAGTGGCTGATCATGATCGGCCAGCTCGCGGTCGGCGTGCTCGGCGGCGCGGGGCTGTGGCTCGCGTTCAACTTCCTGTGGCGCACGCAGGCGGTGGCCGCACTCGTGGTCGCGCTGGCCGTTACCGTGGGTCTGGTGTTGCTGGTTCGAAAGATCCGCAGAGCGGACGACCTCCAAACCACCCTCCTGGCCATCCTCGTCGGCCTCATCGTGACCGTCTCACCAGCGGCGATGCTGCTGGTGAAGAATTGACCTCCCGCATCCCGGTCGGGCTTTCCACGGCGTCGGTCTATCCGCAGCCCGCCGGAGCGGCGTTCGACATCGCGTCCGAACTGGGGTACGACGGCGTCGAGCTGATGGTGTGGGCCGACCCGGTGTCGCAGGACATCCGCGCGGTCGACCGCCTGTCGTCCCGGACGGGTATGCCGGTGCTGGCCGTGCACGCGCCCTGCCTGCTGATCTCGCAGCGGGTGTGGTCGCCGGACCCGGCCGAACGCCTGCGCAAGTCCGTGCAGGCCGCTCAGGACCTGGGTGCGCCGACCGTGGTGCTGCACCCGCCGTTCCGGTGGCAGCGCAAGTACGCGGACTCCTTCGCCGAGCTGGTCTCGTCGCTGGAGGACGAGAGCGGCATCGCGATCGCCGTGGAGAACATGTTCCCGGTGCGCCGCCCGCTGGGGCGTGGCCGTTCGGTGCAGATGACCGCGTTCAAGCCGTCCATCGACCCGACCGACGTGGGGCACCGCAACTACACGCTCGACCTGTCGCACTCGGCCGCCGCGCACATGGACGCGTTGGAACTGGCCAAGCGGATGGGCGAGGGGCTGCGGCACATCCACCTCGCCGACGGCTCCGGTGCGCCCAAGGACGAGCACATGGTGCCGGGGCGCGGGTCCCAGCCGTGTGCGGAGCTGTGCGAGATGCTGGCGCGCGGCGGGTTCGACGGGCAGGTCGTGCTGGAGGTCAACACGCGACGGGCGGGTTCGCCCGCGGCGCGGCGGGAGATGCTCGCCGAGGCGTTGCTCTTCGCGCGGCTGCACCTGGACTGGCAGGTCGGCCGTCGCGAGTCCCGCCACCGGTGAGTTGAGCGGCGAGTTAGGGTTCGTGGTGTGAACCCGCTGCGAGCGTTGATCATGGCTGCGTCTCGCAACGAGACCGTGCGCCACCTCGTCGCCAACGCGCCGATCAGCCGTGACATCGTGAAGCGTTTCGTCGCGGGCGAGAGCACCTCCGACGCGGTCGAGGTCGTGCGCGGCCTGGGCCTGCCGGTGACGCTCGACTACCTCGGCGAGGACACCACGGACAAGACGCAGGCCGAGAAGACCGTGCAGGCGTACCTCGAACTGCTCGACGCGCTGCACGCCGCCGGTCTGGCCGAGAACGCGGAAGTGAGCGTCAAGCTGTCGGCCGTCGGGCAGGCGCTGGACTCCTCGCTCGCCCTGACGAATGCCTCCCGGATCTGCGCCGCCGCCGAGCAGTGCCGCACGACGGTCACGCTCGACATGGAGGACCACACCACCACGGACTCGACGCTGCGGATCCTGCACGAGCTGCGCCGCAGCTGGCCGTGGGTGGGCGCGGTGCTGCAGAGCTACCTGCACCGCACGCTCGACGACTGCAAGGCCCTGGCCGGGCCCGGATCACGGGTGAGGCTGGTCAAGGGCGCCTACGCGGAACCTCCCGAGGTGGCGATCCAGGACCCGCACGAGGTCGACCTGAACTACGTGCGGTGCCTGAACGTTCTCCTGGCAGGAGAGGGCTACCCGATGTTCGCGACGCACGACCCGCGGCTGATCGAGATCATCGGTGAACGAGCACGGTGGTATGACAAAACTGACTTCGAGTACCAGATGCTGTACGGGATCCGGCCCGAGGAGCAGAGGCGTCTCGGCACGCGCGTTTATGTCCCCTACGGTGAGCAGTGGTACGGATATCTCATGCGGCGACTTGCAGAACGGCCTGCCAACGTGACTTTCTTCCTGCGGTCGCTGGCCAGCCGCTCATGACCTTCACGAAGTCCAGCGCGGTCCGGTCGCTCGGTGACGGAACGTTCACGGCGTCCCTGCCCGCCGAGTGGACCGTCGGCCCCAAACCCCACGGCGGGTTCCTCCTCGCCGTGATGACCCGTGCGGCCGCCGAGGTCTCTCAGGGCGATCCCCTGGCCGTGTCCGCACAGTTCCTGCGGGCGCCCGAGGTCGGGCCCGTGCTGGTCAGGACCGACATCCGCAAGGCGGGCCGGACGGCGACCGTCGTCGCGGTGACCCTGGAGCAGCGCGGGCAGGTGTGCGTCGAGGCGTCGGTGACGACGGGACGGATCCCCGAGCACCGCGCCGACTACGCCAACCTGCCGTCGATCCCCGCCGCGCCACCGCCGGGTTCGGTGGAGCTCGCGACGTTCCCGACCGGCGGCATCTACAAGGTCGGCAGCCTGTGCGACCTGCGGGTGGACCGAGAGTCGGCGACGTTCCTCGACCGGCGCACGGACGGGCCGTTGACGCTGAAGCTGTGGGCGCGGCCGATCGACGAGCAGCCGGACCCGTACTTCGCGCTGCTGGCGGGCGACCTGTCGATGCCGGTGACGTTCAACCTGGGCCGCTTCGGGTGGTCTCCGACGGTGCAGCTGACGGCGTTGCTGAGGGCCCGGCCGGCGCCGGGCTGGCTGCGCATCCACGTCACCTGCCAGTCGGTGCACGGGCAGTGGTTCGACGAGGACGCCACGGTGATCGACGCGGCGGGCCGGCTGGTGTGTCAGGCACGGCAGTTGGCTCTCACACCTGCTGTGTGAGACTTGACCGATGACGAAGATCGCGGTGCTCGGCGCGGGCAAGATCGGTGAGGCGCTGCTGTCCGGGCTTCTGCAGGGCGGCCGTTCCGCCGCCGATCTGATGTTCACCGAGAAGCACGAGGCCCGCGCGGCCTCGCTCACGTCGCAGTACGGCATCGAGGGCACCACGGTCGCCGGTGCCGCGGCCAAGGCGGACGTGCTCGTCGTGGCAGTCAAGCCGCAGGACATCGAGCCGCTGCTGGCCGAGCTCGGGCCGGTGCTGCGCGCGGGCACGTTGATCGTGTCGCTGTGCGCGGGCCTGCCGACGGCCCTGTACGAACGCAGGCTGCCCGCGGGCACGCCGGTGGTGCGGGTCATGCCGAACACGCCGATGCTCGTCGGTGAGGCCATGAGCGCCGTCTCCGGCGGTTCCAACGCCACGCCCGAGCACCTCAAGGTCGTCGAGGAGCTCCTGTCGACCGTGGGCAAGGTCGCGGTCGTGCCGGAGTCGCAGCAGGACGCGGTGACGGCGCTGTCCGGTTCCGGTCCCGCCTACTTCTTCTTCCTGGTCGAGGCGATGATCGACGCGGGCATCCTGCTCGGCATCCCACGCGACCTGGCGTCGACGTTGATCATCCAGTCGGCGGTGGGCGCGGCGACGATGCTGGCAGAGGGCTCGTCGCACCCCGTCATCCTGCGCGAGGCGGTCACCTCGCCGGCCGGGACGACGATCATGGCGATCCGGGAGCTGGAGAAGCACGGCGTCCGCGCCGCGTTGCTGGCCGCCATCGAGTCGGCACGCGACCGTTCCGTCGAGCTGGGCCGCCAGCACGAGGACTGAAGTGCACGCGGGGAGCTTTCGTTCGCTCTGACCGCACGAGAGGGCCCCGCGTGACTTTCAAGCAACACTGGTTGGACGTCGCAGGAGTCACACCAGTCCCGCTACTCTCAAGAGAGCACGTGCGTGTCGAACCGTCGGTGGGGAAGACCGACGGCACGACACGTGTCGAAGGATGCGGTGATACATGCCTGCGAAGGAGAACGAACGAACAGGTCTCGCTCAGGTGCAGTTCCTGACCGTGGCCGAAGTGGCCTCGATGATGCGGGTCTCGAAGATGACCGTGTACCGGCTGGTGCACTCCGGTGAGCTGCCCGCAGTGCGGGTCGGCAAGTCGTTCCGGGTGCCCGAGAAGGCCGTGCACGCCTACCTCGAGAACGCGTACTTCGACGTCGGCTGAAGGCTGCTGAAGGCTGGCGAACCCCGCCGGGTAGACTGGTAGGCCGATCGTGCTTACCGGCGCGCCGTGCTTGACACGGCCAAGGCTGGGGCGCGCCAGTCAAAGCAACGTCTAGAGCTAAGGAACCCGCATGGGCTCGGTCATCAAGAAGCGCCGCAAGCGCATGTCGAAGAAGAAGCACCGCAAGCTGCTGCGCAAGACCAGGGTCCAGCGCAGGAAGCGCGGCAAGTAAGCCCGCGAGCGCTCTACCGCCGCCGGTCCCTCTCACAGGGGTCGGCGGCGGTTGCGTTTGCGGGTCACCCGAGTGGCGGCACACGGTGCTTGCGTCGGCATGGAATATCACCCTGTGAGATGACTTCGGTGAAACACGGGAACGGTCGCCGCCGATCGGGTGATTAGCCCGTAAAGCCTGCGTGACCTGCGTCAAGACGGCGTTCCGGCCCCCTCCGGTTTCAGATTTCGTCTGTAGCATCGACCAATCGCAACGCTCTTCATGCTTGGAGCCGCATGACGCCCAAGGTCGTCCTCGTCACCGGAGTCAGCCGCTTCCTCGGCGGCCACCTCGCCGCGCGCTTCGCCGCGAACCCGGACATCGAGCGCGTGCTCGGTGTGGACACCGAGCCGCCGCCACGCGATCTCCTGCGCAGGATGGGCAGGGCGGAGTTCGTCCGCGCGGACATCCGCAACCCGCTGATCAGCAAGGTCATCTCCACCGCGAACGTGGACACGGTCGTCCACGCCTCGGTCACCGCCAGCCCGGCCGGGCCCACCGGTCGCACGGTGATGAAGGAGATGAACGTCATCGGCACCATGCAGCTGCTGGCCGCGTGCCAGAAGTCGCCCAAGGTGCAGAAGCTCGTGGTGAAGTCCACCAGCGCCGTCTACGGTTCGAGCAGCCGTGATCCGGCGGTGTTCACCGAGGACATGGGCCCGAAGGACCTGCCGTCGTCCGGCTACGCCAAGGACGCCGTCGAGGTCGAGGGGTACGTGCGCGGGTTCGGCCGTCGCAGGCCGGACGTGAACGTCACCACGCTGCGCTTCACGAACTTCATCGGTCCGCGCATCGACACCGTGCTGACCCGCTACTTCGCCCTTCCGGTCGTGCCCACCGTCCTGGGCTACGACGCTCGTGTGCAGCTGCTGCACTCCGAGGACGCCCTCGCTGTCCTCGAACGCGCGACGCTGCACGACCTGCCCGGTGTGTTCAACGTGGGAGGCGACGGCGTGCTGCTGCTGTCGCAGGCGATCAGGAGGGCGGGCAGGCTGAACCTGCCGGTGCCCAGTGCCGCCGTGCCCACCGTCGGCGGCTTCTTCCGGAGCGCCCGGCTCGTCGACTTCTCGCCAGACCAGATGAGGTTCCTCAACTGGGGGCGTGTGGTCGACACCACCCTGCTGAAGAAGGACTTCGGGTTCACGCCGCGGTGGACCACCCAGCAGGCGTTCGACGACTACGTGAGCGGCCGGGGTCTGAAGCCGCTCATCGACCCGGAGACGGTTGAGGCTGCGGAACGGGGAATCCTCGACGCGGCCGCTCGTTTCCGCTGATCTTTGCCTTGAGGAGATGAACGCAGTGGCAGGAGCACGCGTTATCCCGCTGCACGACCCGGAACGCGATGCCGCGCGCAGATCGCGCCACGTCGAGGTGGTTCCAGAGCCCGCGCAGCAGCAGTCCGAGACACCGGACTGGGAACGCAGGCTGACCGATCTGCTGTCGTTCGCGCGCAGGCGGATCGCGGGCGACTACCAGATCGACGAGTTCGGGTTCGACCGCGACCTCACCGAGAACGTGCTGATGCCGCCGCTGAAGCCGTTGTACGAGAAGTGGTTCCGGGTCGAGACGATCGGGATGCAGAACATCCCGATGGCCGGCGGCGCGCTGATCGTGGCGAACCACTCCGGCACGTTGCCGCTCGACGCCCTGATGACCTCGTACGGCATCGCGTCCGAGCACCCGGCCCAGCGCCACATGCGCATGCTCGGCGCGGACCTCGTCTTCCGGACGCCGCTGCTGGGTGCTCTGGCTCGCAAGTCGGGCCAGACCTTGGCGTGCAACCCGGACGCCGAGCGGCTGCTGTCGTCCGGTGAGCTCGTCGGCGTGTGGCCGGAGGGCTTCAAGGGCATCGGCAAGCCGTTCAAGGACCGCTACAAGCTGCAGCGCTTCGGCCGCGGCGGTTTCGTGGCGGCGGCGCTGAAGACCGGCACGCCGATCATCCCGTGCTCGATCGTCGGGGCCGAGGAGATCTACCCGATGATCGGCGACATCAAGGCGCTGGCCCGGTTGTTCGGCTTCCCGTACTTCCCGGTGACGCCGTTCTTCCCGCTGCTCGGGCCGCTGGGCGCGATCCCGCTGCCCTCGAAGTGGTACATCGAGTTCGGCGAGCCGATCCGCACGGACGTGTTCGGCGAGAACGCCGCCGACGACCCGATGCTCGTGTTCAACCTGACCGACCAGGTGCGGGAGACGATCCAGCAGACGCTGTACCGGCTGCTCACCCAGCGACGGAACGTGTTCCTGGGCTGACCAGGGCCTGCACGTCCTCGTAGCTGAACGCTTGCGGGATTCCACCGTCGCGCACTGCTTTGGCGGTCGCGACGGTGTGGTGCAGGGCTGCCCTGAAGAGCAGCGAGCCGGTGCTGATGCGTTTGACGCCCAGGTCGCCCAGTTCCTTCGGGGCGCGGTTCTGGGCGAGCACGTTGAGCGGCGCCAGGTTCGCCAGCTTCTCGATGTCGTGCGGCTCGGTCAGGCCGGGGACGAAGATTCCGTCGGCGCCCGCGTCCACGTAGGCCTTCGCGCGTGCCTCGGTTTCCTCGATGGCGATGCCTTGCCAGTGGGTGTCGATGCGGGCGTTGAGGAAGACTCCGGGCGCGCGTTCCTTCACCCTGGCGATGAGGTCTGCCTGCTCACGCACTTCAGCAAGGCCGTGGGGCCGGCCGTCCTCCAGGTTCACGCCCGCCGCGTCGAGACCGGCTACCAGGTCGGCGGCGTCCATGCCGAATCCGGACTCCAGATCGACGGTGATCGGGCAGGGCAGGTCCTTCAGGAGGGCTGCCAGCGCGATCGCCTGCTCGCCGGCCAGGCCCATGCCGTCGGGGATGCCGTGTGCTGCCGCGACTCCCAGGCTCGTGGTGCCGATCGCGTGGAAGCCGGCTGCGTGCAGGGCTGCGGCTGACGTGTAGTCCCAGGCGTTGGGGAGGATCAGCGGCTCGTCCTGGTGGTGCATGGCTTTGAACGCCATGTTCTTGGCGATCTTCGTGGCAAGGGCTCGGCCTGGGCAGGCGTGGGGGCCGTGGCCGAACGGGTGGCCGTCGAGGCTGACCTCGATCACGCCGGTTTCGGTGGCCCTGCGGGTGATCGGCACCGGTGGGGCGGGGTTGCCGGTGCGGAGGTGCTCCGCCAGGGCGTTGGTGGCGGCCCAGGCCTGCACGAGTAGGCCGATTCGGGCTGCGGTTTCCTCGTCGTGGGTTCCGGCGAGGCGTTCTACGGCGGCGTCTGCCTCTGCGGTGACCGGCTCGTGTGGCTGGTAGCACGGGGCGATCTTCGCGATGTCGTCGAGTGAGCCGGGGAGGTGGAGTGCGGTCGCCAGTTCGTCGAGCGTGGTGACGTTGACGTCCTCGATGAGTTTGGTCGTCAGGGCGCGCTTGCGGGCGTGGTCGGGGCCGTTGGTGAAGCGGACGACGTTGGAGCGCAGCCAGGCGACGCCGTGGTCGCCGGTGGGGACCTGGGGGACGGGCAGGTTCAGCAGCTCTTCGGTCATGGTGGTGACGCTAGGGGGCGGACGGTTCGGTGTGGGCCGAAGTGTCGGGGTCGCAGAATGGGTGGCATGCACGAACTGGCCGCACTGCTCGCTGATCGCACTCGGGCCGCGTTCTGCGAGGCGCTGCTGGATGGCAGGGCTTGGACGGCTACCGAGCTGGCTCGTCACGCCCGTGTTGCTCCCTCTACTGCTAGCGAGCACCTCACGCAGCTGATCGAGGGTGGGTTGTTGGTGGAGCATCGGCAGGGGCGTCACCGGTATGTGGCTTTGGCTGGGGCGCACGTTGCGGAGTTGTTGGAGACGATGACCGCGTTTGCTGGGGCTGGGGCTTCTCCTCGTGGGTTGCGGGCTGTCTCGGCTTCGGAGGCCATGGTGCGTGGTCGCACCTGTTACGACCACTTGGCGGGGAAGCTCGGGATTGCGTTGAAGTCCGGGCTGCTCGGCCTGGGGTTCGTTACTGCTGATCTTGCCGTCACTGAGCCTGGGATGGGTTGGCTCAAGGAGCTTGGGTTCGAGCCGTCTCGGCGTCAGGTCAGTCGGGCCTGTTTGGATTGGACTGAGCGGGTGCCGCATTTGGCTGGGAGTGCTGGGGCGTATTTGTGTTCGGTCTTTTTTGAGCGCCAGTGGATTCGGCGGATTGGGTCGTCTCGGGCTGTTGTTTTGACTGGTTCTGGTGAAGCTGGGTGGCGTGAGCTTGGGTTGTTGGACGCGCCGGTTGCGTAGGCCGTCCCGCGGTTTCGTCGGCGGGTGCCTGTTTGTTGTTCGTAGGTGGTCTTGTTGCGTGCGTATGTGCCTATTGCGTGCTTCCACTTTTCTGGGAGCTCCGCCCCAGACCCAATGCCGCGTAGCTTAAGTTGATCTTGCTGTGTCCGGTTGGAGGAAGTAGAACCGGATGGTGGCGGGTCCGGGGTGGCGTGTGCTGGCGGGTTCGTCGTGCTGTTTGACGCGGTAGCTGTTGTGGCGCATGCGTTTGACGGCGCGGGGGCAGGTGCGGTGCCGGCGGGGTGGGATGCGCATGCCCGCGATGCGGTCGAGGATGCGGGGTAGGTGGTCAGTCCAGTCCTGAGGGGGGAATGGTGGCGGTGCCGGTAGCAGTGCGGCGGATCAGGCGCAGGGTCTGGGTGTAGGAGATCCGGTCGGGGTCCAGCTCGGCGGCGGTGGCGGCCTGGGTGATCAGGGTGGTGATGGCGTGGTGGGTGATCAGCCAGGCCCAGATCTCCTGGTAGGCCAGTTCGGGTAGCCGGGAGCGCAGGATGCGGCCCGGTCCGCGGAGGTGGGTTTTGGCCTGGTCGTTACCGGTTTCGTGTTCCCATCGCTGGTGGTAGGCGTCGGCCAGTTCGTCCGGGCGGGCGTGGGCGGGGTCGAGGATGGTGGTGAGCAGGGTGATGATCTCGCCGGTGCCGTTGCCATCCCGGTCGGGCACGTCGTACTCGATCACGCGAGCCCACTGGCCGTCACTGGGGTGGATGGCGTGTCCGGCGCGGGCGACGGCGGTCACACGGTCCCGTCGTTCACGTTTGTGGGTTCTCGGGTTGGACAGCATGGTCAGGTAGGTGCCGTCGGCCAGGACCCGTACCACCGGCAGCTCCAGCTGGGTCGGTGCCCGCCACAACAACGCCGCCCCCGTGGCGGCGGCGGATTCCCAGGCGGGCCAGGAGTAGAAGTTGCGGTCCGCGGTCAGCAACTCATCCGGCCGCAGCCGTGGATACAGCTTGCCCGCCAACGCTTTCTCGCTCGTGGCGTAGGTACCGATCTCGGCGGCGAGCAAGGCGTGCGTGCCGCACTCGGTGAGTGTCACCACCCGTGCTTTCGGGAACGCCGAGCGGCTCTCACCGGTGCCGGCGTAGCCGAACTCGGCGGCGTTGGCCTCGCTGTCGGGCAGGTCGGCCTCGAACCCGTCGACCGCGACCAGCCGCCAGTCCCGCAGCCACGCCCCGCGAGCCCGGCCGGTCGCGAGCAGGCCCGCCATCGGCCCGGACTCGCCGCCCGCCGGACCGGCGACCCGCTCGAAAATCTCACGAAAGACGGCAGGGCCGAGTCGTTTGCGGGCCTGGGTGATCGCGCTCGAGGTCGGCGGCGTCCACGAGGCATCCCAGCAGCCCCACCGGTCCAGCGCCCCCGTCACCCTGGCCGCGACCTCGGTGTAGTCATCGTCGCCGAACAGGCACAACGCCATCGTCAGATACGCCACCACATGCGGCGGCAACTTCCCGTCCGAGCGGCGCGCGCCCGCCCCGCACGCCGCGATCGCCTCGTCCACCGCGTCCCGCGGCACCGCCGTGACCAGCACACCCAGCGACACCTGATCCGGTAAGGCCACAGCCGTAGTCACGACCACAGACCGTGCCAGCCTTCGGCGTGATGATCACGTCACCACGCCGAACCTCCAGCAAGATCAACTTAAGCTACGTGGCATTGGCCCCAGACCCCGCCAATCTGATCAAAGACC
>NZ_BBOJ01000038.1 GCF_000974445.1 Lentzea aerocolonigenes | reverse complement strand
GCACGCAAGGAAACTGGGCTACTCGGTCGGGTTCACCCTGTCCGACGACGCTGTCGAACGCCTGGCCCGCATCCCCGCACACGCGTGGACCCCGGCCTACGACGACGAGCGCACCCCGCGCGACGGGGCCTGGGTCGCCGAGGCCACCGGCGTGCTCGAGATGTCCGGATGGCCGAAGGGCATGCGGGTCATCGTCCGCAAGGAACGCCCGCACCCCGGCGCACAACTGCGTTTCACCGACGCCGACGGGCTCCGCCTGACCGCGTTCGCCACCAACACCGGCCGCGGTCAACTCGCTGACCTGGAACTACGTCACCGCCGCCGCGCCCGCGCCGAGGACCGCATCCGCGCCGCCAAAGCCACCGGGCTGACCAACCTGCCCTTCCACGGCTACGCCCACAACCAGATCTGGGTCGCGATCGTCGCCCTCGCGGTCGAGCTGACGGCCTGGACCCAGATGCTGGCCCTGACCGGCCACGAAGCCCGCCGCTGGGAGCCCAAACGCCTGCGGCTACGCGTGTTCTCCGTCGCCGGCCGCATCGCCCGCCACGCCCGGCAAGTCCACCTCCGACTGGCCCGCCACGCACCCTGGACCGAGCTGATCCTGACTGCCTGCAAGCGCCTGCATAACCTGCCGCAACTGGCCTGACCAGCCGCAACCCGTCCCTGCGAACAGCAGCTCACCTCCATCGGGCAGTGGAACCCGACGGCACCCGGCCGACAACGGGCCACCGCAACGACCCTGAACACCGAAAGGAGGAAGCCCCACAGCCACCGGACACGCTCTCAAGCCAGGACGTCACCGGCACGAAAGATCCGGGCTAGGCGACCAGGCGTATGACAGGGCGAGACCCCGAAACTAGGTGGACAGGTTGACAGAAGCAGAGACAACGCTCATCAATCAGAACCCTCGCCCGCGCGTTCTAATTATGGGCTTTACCGATGAAAAATTCACGAACCTTAAAGAAAGCCTAGCTTCAGTCGCGCCAACAGTGCGCAGGATCAATAGAATTTGGGAAGTCCGCGAGTCGGAGTGGGATGTACTCATAACTAACATTCCGCTCACAGTCAAGCTTAATAACCCTCACGGATACAGGACCGCAGCGAGTCATCTTTTTGTCATCTACTTCTACAGCGGAGGCGTTGACCAGTTTGGCATTGAGACTCGCAGGAACTGGAAGGGGAGGATTTCTGTCGACTCCTACCATATCTGCGAGGAGCTTCGGCGAGTAAAAGGGCTTCCGGACGCAGTAAGCGAGCTAACCCATGAAAACTTGAACCGGTTTTTAAGGAAAGATCCAGCCATCATCGCTTTTACCGCGCAAAGCCTTCAATAAGCACATCTTCAGGAGGTCCCGACAATCGTGAAATGGCGCCAGAGATCGAGCCGTTCATGCTCACCGGTGACGGGAAGATCCTTGCTGGCAGATACAAGCGTAGTGTTGCCTCAGAGGCCTGGCTACTTCCAGCAGGCACCCCTGATCCCGAAAAATGGGTGCGCCTCGCTCTCACCCATTGGCGCCAGATGGCGCCAGAGATCTTTCCGGGCGTGCCATTGTGGAGTGAAAGTGAAACATGGAGCACAACTACAGAGGTGAGCATAAGACAGGAGATTGCCGAACTCGACAGGAAGCGCACCGACTATCTAGCAGAGATTGCCGCCGCTGAGCAGTCTCTAAGATCACGCCTTCGCGATGCCAAGGCGTGTGCCGACGAGTATGAACGTGCTCTACTTACATCTCAATCGGATGAGCTCAAGTTCGCAGTCATACGTTCACTCCGAGAGCTGGAATTCGTCGTCGTTGATGCGGATCAGACTGCTAAGGATGGGGATCATTTGGAGGATCTGCACATTAGCGTTCCTGACACCCCAGGATGGATAGCGCTTGGTGAAGTTAAAGGCTACACGAAGGGAGCAAAGACCGAAGCGTTGACCCAGTTCTTGCGGTTCAACGCGCGATATATGCAAGAAAATGGCAGACTGCCGGACTCTTGCTGGTATATAGTCAATCAATTCCTTGGCAGAGACCCTTCTTCGCGACCGCTGACACTAAACGGCAAAGATGAGGACGTCAACGCTTTCGCCGGAGCTGGCGGCCTCGTGCTCGACACGAAAGAACTATTCACGCTCCTAATGCAAGCACGAGACGGCTCCATATCGCTTTCAAAGGCTCGTGAAATCCTCCGCACAACGACAGGAAGGTTTCACGCAAAACTCGCTTACTAAGAATTATGAGCAGGCCCCATGGAGGGAAGCAGGGCACCGGAGACGTCAAGGAAGTCCTTTACTGCGGGCGACTCGCTGTGACTGCGAAGTCGCGCGCGCAAGTCAGCAACTGCTTCGACCGAACGAGATGACTTCACCGTGGCCGCAAGCTTTGCCGCAGCCATGCCTGCCGATGCTGCAGCTTCAAGGTCGTGAGAGTTAATCGCCGCGCGAGCAAGCGCTGCCTGTGCCATCGACCCGCGTCGCGCACGGTTTTGGCGTTCGGATTCCGCGATGGACAAGCCAGCGAAGTGTGCTGCTTCTTCGGAGCGTTCGAGGTCCCGGAACGTATGAGCGTGCTCCCCATTGAGATACGCCGGGTCGATGAACCGCGCCCACTCCGGCTCGTTCTCCACGGACACGTTCTCGAACGCCGTCTCTGACAGATGCACGCTCTTCGCAGCGGCCTTCCCGTCCCCCATCGCAGCTTCGGCGCGGGCCTGGAGGGCGTAGAGATCCGCGAGGCACGCGGTCGAGTTGCCCTTGGCAAGAAGCCCTGCACGTCCAGCCTTCGCGAGCTGCACAGCCTGCTCTGGCTCACCGGTCAGCGTCGCTTGGTCAGAAAGGCCAGCCAGAACGTGCGCGCCAAGATCCGGGCTTCCCGCGGCTTCCGCCAAGCGGAGCGACTGGATCAGGTAGCGCTGGGCCAACGCGTGCTCGCCGTTGTCGAACGCCATCCACCCGAGGAGGTAGAGCTGTTCCGCGGCTGCCTCGTAGAGCGCGGCGCCGTTCGGGGTCTCGGGGTCGTTGGACTTCAGCAGGGGCACGACGTGCGAGGTCAGGTAGGACGCGAGCTGTTCGCGGGCATGGCCACCGCCGCGCATCACGTCGAGCTCCTGGAAGACACCGAAGGTGCGGCGGATCGCCTGGACCTGCTCGGTGCTGATCTTGCCGGTGGCCGTGGTCGCCTCGTCCAGGGTGGCGAGCAACCAGTCTCGGCTCGGTGCGACCGATGCGGCGACGGAGAACAACGCGCTGGACAGGAAGGTGCGGCGCTCCATGTCGTGCCTCCCAAGCTCGGCTACGACTTCCACCGTAGTCGGGAGAGAGGCCGCGTAGGCAAGACCAAGGTCGGAAAGTGATTTCTCTTGCGGCGCTTGGGTTTCCGCATCGCGATAACCCGCACGGAACCACCGGTGTTCGTGCGGCACACGTAGGGCGTTGCGTTCTGCTGAAGGTCTACGCGAAGGTGATGGACGGTCAGCGGGACACGTCCAACCAGAAGATCACGGAACTGCTCGGCGAACCTGCTGACGGCGTGGAAGACGAGGACACAGGCGCGGGCGGTTCCGAACGGTAAACCAACCGAAATGTCTTCACGATCTTATGGAAAGCAAGATCTATTCGCTGGGGGCTACGGTCCGCGCGTAGTCCAGTCGGCGGGTTGTATCGGCTTGCAGGCTCATGCAGTGTGGCATTCCATCGGGATCAGAAGGGCGGTGAGGACGACATGCGCGAAGTCAACCTGTCGATCCTTGCCACTGCTCCGATGCTCAGCATGGCCGCCTCGTTGACAGAACTTTCAAAAAAAGTCGTTGAATAGTCCATTCGAGTGGATCTGATCGTGAGTTTCGGAGCAGTGGGCGCCAGGCGGATCTGCTCTACCGCGCAGCCTTGCTATGCCCCGATCGAGTCGGTCAGACAGCTGCACCGAACACGATGTTTCCGCAGGTAGGCTCATATGAGAACGCCCCGAGCAATGATCTTGCTCGGGGCGTTTCTTGTTCCGTGCATGTTCCGTGAGCCGTGGCAGACCGACGCAGTTAGCGGCAGACGGTGACCTGCGGCGCTGACGTCGTTGGCAGCATCAGAGCAGGTCAACCGGCATTTCGGGCCTTCACGCAGGAACAACGGAACGGCACTGCGTGGGCGAGGTCTAGCCGCGCAGTTCCATCGTGCGGAGCTTCCGCACCGGTAGCGGCATGCCTATGACCTGTGACGGAAGCGCAGTTCACCCGTCTTCAGCTGTCGACGTTCCACACATGTTCCACAACCTGTGTCTCATGCCTCGGCCGGCGGCTCAACCTGCTCGAACTTGCCCTCGACGTCTCATAGACGCAGCCGATCCGGCAAATCAACGACAGGTCAACTATGTCGCTGCCGGGGTGCTCGGGCAACATCACGGCGAGCCTCTTGTGGTCGACATAGCTCCGCGGACCACGGCGATTCCGATGTCACGTGATCAACTCGCGAGCTGCCTCAGTTAGCAAAACTGCTCGCTGCTCACGGAAATCCGCATAGTTGTCCGCCCATGTCACCTCGGGAAGAAATGCCCTGGCCGCAATATCGTCAAGTCTGTCCTGCGCCATCCTGGCCTTGTACACAGAAGGAGCATCGCCACTAAGAATCTTGTTGTCAATAGCCGAAATGAAGGCAAAGTTCGCCAGGCAGCCTATGTCATTCGACGACACTTCCTGATCCCGCAAGAACTTTTGCGGATACACATGATGAAACTCACTTCGGTTGTAGTCTGCCAGAACTTCCGACAGAGCAACAGGCTGACCACTAACAAAGCTGAGTGGCGCCTGGTGCGCAAGCAGCAGGATAAATGTCTTAGAATTCACCGTTCCCGAAATAAGGTTATTCGAAAGGAAGAAATCTTCCCCAATCTCGCAGGCGAACGACGAGAGTGTCGACGCTGAGCCGGACCGAAGATTGACCATTTCCTCGATATCCGTCTTCAGGTTCCGAAGAACGCCACTTGAGTACCGTCGAGAGAAGCAGGACCTCCAGAACCAGCGCTCCAGCTCACGTCGCTGATGCTCACTGCATTTAACCGAGCCACTTCCCGGTACGGCAAAGAATACCGACAGTGGAACGAGGTGCGTGCTATAAGGAAGGGTCTTAAGCGACTGCACTTTGAGCGTGTTCTTCAGGAAGTCGATCGCACCTCGAACGCCGTTTCTAATCTCGTCAAAACGACTACGCACAGTAGACCCATTTAGCGTCATGAGGGCTCCCGGCGACGCATCACCCGCAACCACAGCGGCGCAACAGCGCAACAAAAGGTTCGGGTCCTCTCCGACGGAATCGAAGCCGAACGGCCGTAGCTCGCTCGACAACGTATCAAACTGCTCCTGAAGGTCGAAATCCTCACTCCAGGACCACGCCGTGAGGAGCTGCAAAGCATCCAGCCGGATACCCAAGCGATTTACTCGCTCGAATACGATCGCAACCTTCGCCTGATCATCGGTTTCAAAAGTCTGAATTGGGAGGCTCGCCTGCAAAAATTGCTTCTGCATCGCATCGATCCGCAGAGCTGTTCCCTCGTCCAGATCACGTGTCGCCGCCCGATACGCCGACGGGGAAAAGATCGTATTCAGAGGGAAATGACGACTGGAATCGACGTCTCCGTCCTTGACGGCAAAGAACTGAGATTCCTGGGCGTCTTCATCTGCAGCCAGGTCGAAGTAGATCGGAATCCATCCTGCCGCATCCTCCTGCGGCAAACTGGTCTGAAACACCGCAAAAACAGAGGTCAAACGCTGCTGGCCGTCGAGAACATAGTCTATTGGGTAATCAGGATCCCCTGGCGGAAGTGCATAAGGCCCCAACTTCCGCTCGGTTCTCAGCGGATGCTTGGTTCGCCAAAACAAGAGCGAACCATATGGATAACCTTTATAAATGCTATCCATAAAGAACGCAACCCTCTCGGCATCCCATACAAATCCGCGCTGAAACGCCGGAATCCTGATCCTTCCGCCAAGAAGTCCGTTTATTGCATTTTCGACTGAAAGATTCGCCACTGCACTCTCCTGATGGACGCCAAATTAACAACACATGCACGACGTGCCGCCCCTCCCACACCTCCGGCAACTCGCAGACCTGGCCCGAGCAACTTGCTGAAGCTACTCCGACCAGACGGAAAAGTGGTGCAAGCTAGGCGGGCGAGTTGCCTTGGCACAGATATTGCACGATGCCTCGAAGTCCCGCGTCCTGGTCAGGCGGCATCCCCGCAGCGCGCCTCAACCGCTTGCCAACCAGCCAACCGATACCACCCCTGCGACTCACCCTTGCACCTTGATTCAGGCCGCAGTTAGAGCGCTTCAGGCTGACCCCTAAACCCGAAGTATGCGGATCTTGCTTCGTAGTCCACTGTGGACATTTGTCGATAGTTGTTGTGAGCCGGGGCTTCACGACCGCGAGGCTTCTTGTTGGCTTCGGCTCTTTGTGGGCATTTGACGTCATAAACGAGGGGCAAATGGGGGGAGGTGATCTTGTCTGCAGGATGCTGAAGTGCGTGCCTTTCCGCAGGCGCTAGATCGGCTTGACCCGGTCGGTCACCTCACGCTCGTCCCAATCCGACCTTTCTCTATGCGAACTACTGACAAGGCGGTCGATCTTGGACTTTGTGGAGGTCAGATAGTCGATGCCAGTCGTTCACGGTCACCCCTGGTCGGTGCAGTTGCTGTACTTCGCTGTTGTACGGCTGACTCTTGACCTGGCGCTACTCCGGTGGCTCCTCCGCAGTTGGTGGATCTTCACCCGTCACCGCTTCCAAATAGCCCCATCTACCTTGGCGGTTGGGCAGCCGTGCCTGCTCATCGGTATCAGGCTCGACAACTACCATGCATTTCGGCCAGTTCCTCTTGGTCGACGAACGGACATCCAGCCTGACTCGTGCTTCTTCAAACCCGACGTTCCCGTGGAACGTCACCTCGCCGAAGCCGACGTTCCTGCGGAACGTCGTCCTGCCAAACCAGGCGTCCCCGCTGAACATCGCCTCGCCGAACTCGGCGTCGCGGCGGAACGTCACCGCGCTGAACCAGGCGTCGCCGCTAAACGTCGTGCCGCCGAACCAGGTGTCTCCGCGGAACGTCACCTCGCCAAACCTGACTTCCCCGCTGAACCTCATATGGCCGAATGAGGCGTATCCGCTGAACACTGCCTTGGTGAACTCAGCATCTCCGCTGAACGCGGCCTCGCTGAACCAGGCATCCCCGGCGAACGTCACCCTGTCGAACCTGGCCCACCCGCTGAACGTCGCCCCTTCGAACCGACCGGTTCCGATACGGCAGTCATCCAGTTTGAAGTCGATCAAAGTTGCCCCGGTCAGATCAATATCAATGTCGGCGTCTGGCGTGCCCCAGTAGGCCGTCATGGGATTGCGGGGACTGGAGCCCGGCCGTAGATGATCCGCAAGTATGCGCTGAGCCGTCAGCCGAACCTGGAGTTCCTGTTTCAGCAATTCCGGCGTCGCTGAAGACGTGTGCTCAGCTGGTGCAAGGAGCTGAGCACCGACGTCTGCGGCATGCTCGGTGGCAGTATTCTTAGATGGCATGGGAGGGTCGTACGGCATGCGGAGGTAGGCGCATAACACGTTGACGATGGTCTGTCGCTGGCTGGGTGTGCCCTGTGCCAAGTCCTCCAGCGCATACATGCCAGCAAGTCGGACCGGTGCTTTGTCGCTGCCAAGCTGGTCCGATGCCTTCGTGAACCGCTCGGCGAAAAGCTTGATGTCCTCACGTCGTTCAGCAGCTTCACCCAAATGCTGCTTGCGGTAGGCGATGACCAGAGCCACCACCGCACCTACCCCACCGATCAGGGCAAGCACGATCTTGGCGAAATCGAAGCTGTTGGCGGTTGTCCAGCCACCTGCTTGGCGTAATGGCGGACGACCCAGCAGCCACCAGAGCACCGCTCCGATGACCACTGCGGATCCCACTGCGACTACCAGAACAAGGGCAACATGGATGCCAAGCCTCATCTGAGGCCGCGGCGCGTGCTTGACGGATCGCCACAGACGCATGACATAGCGTCATACAAGGTCGCTGCGGTCCGAACAACCCGCCTCACGGGTCATGACGATTCCCGATGGCAAGTCTGCGGACGATCAGCCCAGAGTTCCATCATGCGGAACTGGAAAATGCGCCGATCATGACTCTGACCTGCGGCTTAAAGCCATGCCGGCCGTTCCGTAGGCGCACTCTGTTCCGTACATGTTCCGTGGGCAAGCCTGTGGGCTGGTCGACGCCGCCAAGGCGGCGAGCTGTCCATAGGCGCGGCAGCCGAGCGCCGTGCCCAGCTCGATCAAGCCGCTCTCCTGGCGCTCGTCCCAACCGATGCAACGCCTAGGTCTGCCCTAGCCTGGAGCGTCATGTCATCGCCAGGCGAGGGAGCAACGGCACATGTCAGCAGATGAGGTAACGCCTCGACTCAAAGAGATGCGCAAGGATGCTCGCAAGACCTTGGAGCAGATCGAAGAAGCGATCCGCTACCACGAAGCGGGCAACCTTCAGGCAGTAGCCGACACGGTCGCAATGACCAGTTACCCCGCAGGTCAAGTGCTGGACGAGATTAGGGGTTTCACGGAATACCTTGCTGGCGAGGGCGTCCGCCCCGGAGAGGGCTCCGACTGAGAATCAGGGCCTCTCTGGACTGCCCACGGCTCGGACATCCTTCCGACACGCGGCCTGGTCCCTGCGGGCAATGGTGCTGGGTCAAGACATGCTTCCCAGTCTTGAGGCGGCGCCGCTGGCCGTGGTTGATCATGGAATGTCGGGATGATGCTCTGCGACTGCTTTCATACTCCGCGGTTCCCTGTGGGGGACGCTGGTCGTGGCCTCGTCCGTCGCGGACAGTCCCGGTTGCCTCGTCGGCGCCGACGCGGGCCGCCAGGCCCGCTTGGAGGCGCCGAACAACACCGTCCGGGGCTGAACTCCGCGACGGGCTAGGGCACGAACGACCAGCGGCCCCCGCAGGGGGCCGCCTTGATGAAGAAAAGAAACTTTGAACGCGGCTGCAGCGACAGCGCTGTCGTGTTTCGGCTGATGCTTGACACGTTGACTCCACCTGATGCGTGCTGCTGTAGCGGTTGTCGGTCACCACCACTTGCCGCGCGTTTGGGCGTCTGTCTGGACATCCGTGACATTGGTGGAGTGGTGGTACGCGCCGGTGAGATCGGCGCCGCTGAGGTTTGCACCGGTGAGGTTCACCCTGTTGAGGTACGAATCCTCGAGGCGTGCGTCAGTGAGGTTCGCGTGGCTGAGGTCCGCAGAAGGGAGTTCCGGTGTGCTGCCAGCAGTCGTGAGGTCCGCACCTCGGAGGTCAGCACGGGTGAGGTTCGCTCGCTGGAGCTTCGCGTAGCCCAGCTCCGCGTGAGTGAGGTTTGCGCCGACAAGAGTCGCGTCGCTGAGCGAGGCCGCGAACAGGAGCGCCCGAGTGAGGTCCACTCGGCTGAGGTCCGCGTGCGTGAGATTCGAATCGCCAAGATATGTGTGACTGAGCGTCGCGCCGGTGAGGTCCGCGCCGCTGAGGTCCGCGAAGAGGAGGTTCGTCCAGTCGAGGCGTGCGCCACTGAGATTCGCGCCATGAAGCTGCGCGCGGCGCAGGCACGTGCCGCGCAGGTCCACCGGGGTGTGGTTGTCGTATGCGGCGTTCCGGCGACCCAGGACAGTAAGTGCTGCCTGGATATCAGAGCTGGGGGGCTTCTCTGGGCAGAGATGTAGCTCGCGGCAGGGACCGAGAGGCTGATTCGTGGAGTCGAGAGCTTCACCTTTGCAAGCTTGTGGCGTGGGGATGATCGGGACTGGCGAACTCGTGCGTATGAAGGCGGAGAGGACTTCGATGATGGTCGGCTGGTCGCGTGGGGAGTCTTGCGCCAGCCGCTCCAGGCCGTAGATGGCACCGAGGCGCACTTGGAGGTGATCGTCGCCTCCTCTGTCGAGCTGCTCGACAGCTTTCGTGTAGCGGTCGGTGACTTGGCTCTGTTCGGCGACGGCAACCTGCTGACGGGTCGCGTTGAGTGATAGCCCCGTGAACACCAGCGCCCCTACCGCAGTCAACGCGGTGATCAAAGACGTGATCGCCGGCCAGTTCGCACCCTGTCGGTTGCGGCGGGTCAGTGATGCAGGCCGCATGCCCGGCCGGGCGCGGCGAGTCGGCACAACGGGTATGCGCGGCGAGCTGGAGATAAGCCGCCCACGACGAATTTGAGGACACATCTACAGGGTCGTCGGCTGTCTTGTGATCGTCACAGCAACTCACGTTCGCTTCACGGCTGCGGCCCAGTGCCCGGCGCGTATGAGGCATGTCCGCGTCCGCCGCGGTGAGGCGCTCCGCACGTAGACAACGATCGACCTGGCTGGGAGGGCGTGCCGCGAGACCACTAGATCGTCTAGGTCTGACGTCAAGGTTCAGGTGAAGCCAAAGGGTCAACCATCACCTGAAACCCGACATGCGCGACAGCGCTAGTCCTTGATCAACTGCACCAACCCAGCGGTGTCCTTCAGGTCTGCGAGCACTTTGCTAGCCCCGGCGGCATGTAGGTCTTCGACGCTGCTTCGCCCGCTTGCCACGGCGATGACCTGCACGCCTGCGGTCAGGGCGGCCGCTACGTCCCGTGGTGTGTCACCGATGAGCACGGTGTCGTCCAGGTGGAACTGCGTGTCGAGCTGCTGGGCAGCGCGCTCCCTGGCGATTGCCACCAGCTCCGCCCGGTCGGCGTGGTCGTCGCCGTAAGAACTCGTCACCAGGTCGAGGAACTGTTCCAGCCCGAGCGCAACCAGCTTGATACGTGCGACGGCTCGAAGGTTCCCGGTCAGCACTCCTTGATGGACGGTCGGTTCCGCGGCCAACGCTGTCAAGGCTTCTCGCGCCCCTGGCAGCACTCGGGCTCGCGACGCAAACTCATCGCGGCCGACCTCGTAGCTGTCGATCAGCGCGTCTACGAGCTTGCTCGTTGCCTCGTCGGTCGGCTCGATCCCGTGCAACTTCAAGGTTTCGGCGATGATGTCCAGCTCGGTTCTGCCGCTCACGTCCGCGAGTTGCCGGAAGGGCTGACCGAACGCCGCTGGGATCGCTCGCTCGTACATCTCCCGACCCATGCCGCGCGACTGAAGCAGCGTGTGGTCGATGTCCCAGAGTACGAGCTGCCGCGGCTCGTTCGGCGCGATCATGTATCGAGTCTGTCACCCGGTCGGGGTCTCGTGCTGAGGCGTAGCATCAGTGCAGGTCAACGCTCCCAGGGGTGGGGATGGACGAACAGCTTGCAGCCACGATCGGCGAACGGGTGCGCCTGCGCTGCCTCGCGTCGCGCTTGCCGAAGACCGTGATTGCAGGGCTTGCGGGCATCACGCCCGACTACCTCTATCAGATCGAACGGGGGCTGAAGCTCCCCACGGTCACGGTGCTGAAGCAGCTGGCCGAGGTGCTGAACGTGTCGGCCGACGAGTTGTTGAGCTCGTCCTCAAAGCGTGAAGCACCGACTCGACCAAGGCCGGCGGGCGATGCGTTGTATCGAGCGCTCACCAGCCCGTTGGCGTCGGACGTTGCAGCAGTCGACGTGAGAACGTTGCGCCGCAACGTCTTGGATGCGTGGAAGACCTGGCAGACGTCCGCGATGCGGTACAGCCAACTCGCCCCGGAACTTCCCGCGCTCGTGGTCGATACCGAGCAAGCCTTGCGCAGCGGCGCGAACGGCTCCGCGGCTGATCGGCGAGAAGTTCAGTGCTGCGCCGCTGATCTGTACGCCTTGCTGCGCAGCGTCGCCAAAAGGCTTGGCAGAGTGGACGTGTCACTGCTCGCCGCGGATCGCGCAATCCGTGCCGGCGAGAACGCGGATGACCCGCTGCGGCTGGCCATGGCCCAGTGGAACCTGGCTCAGGTTCTACTTGCCGATGGCGAGGCTGAAGGCGCCGAGGACGTCGCAATGCAGGCAGCAGAAGCGTTGTCTCTCTGGACGGAAGACGACCTTGACGCCGTCGCTCTCCGCGGCGCACTCCTGCTCGTTGGCTCCATTGCAGCTGCACGTCGAGGCGACGTCTGGCGCGCACGTGAGCGCGTGCAGACGGTTGAACCGTTGGCCAAGCGGACCGGCGAACGAAACACGCTGTGGACCGTCTTCGGTCCAACGAATGTCGCGATGCACGCTGTCAGCGTCGAGGTAGAGGCCGGCGCGGCCGCGGACGGGCTCCGGCTGGCCGAACGGATCGATCACGACCGCTCCCCCTCGATCGAGCGTCGCGTGGCTTTCCTCCTCGATCAAGCCAAGGGCCAGGTGCAGCGCCGTGACCACGGAAGTGCACTGGTCATGCTTTCCGCCACCGAACGAGAAGCACCCGAAGACCTGAAGCACCGGCCGGCCGCGCACAAGTTGTTGGAGACGCTCGTCCAGCGGGCTCGCCGATCGGTCGCGACGGAAGCCGCACGACTGGCAACCCGAGTAGGCGCACCCCTCTGAACAGCAGCGCTTCCGGTCGGGCCTAGCTGACAGCTCGGGTTGTCGATCCGCAGTCGATCTAGCGTGCGGACCGTGTTGTCGCCCGAGGAAGTCGATCTGGTCGCGGACCTCCGCAAGGTCGCCGAACTGATGCCGGGCGTTGCCTTCGACATCGTCATGGAGACCCTGACTCCCGAACGTGAGCACGAGTTCGGCCAGATCCTCATAGCGCTTGGCGAGATCATCTCTAATCGCGCTGAACGTCGTAGTGCGCCAGAACAGCCAGAAGCGCATGACACGCGCAACAGCCTGACAAAGCGGGTTGATGGCCTCGCCGAGAGGTCTCAGGAATCAGCCGCGGACAAGCCGGGATCACAATGACGAGAAGCTTTCGTCCATCAATGACCGAACGGTCGATTGGGCGCACCCTGCGGAAGTGGCGAGATGACGCAGAAATGAGCCTCGCTCAGGCTTGCAAGAAGGCAGGTTTCTCGGTAGCCACGCTAAGCATGACAGAAAACGCACTAAAACCATTTGACCCCCTGGACATCATGATCCTCGGGCGCGTCTACGAACTTCCGAACGAGACCTGGAAACAGCTAGTCAGACGCGCCGAGTTTGCGGTCAGAGAACGTGCACAAATCAGAAGCAAGCAGTCCACTCTTGACCTCAACGCGCCACAGGATGTGGATGAGTCCTATCTGGAGGCAACCACGATCTGCACTTTTGGCGCAGATCTGATCCCACGTCTCATACAGACGCCCGAGTACAGTATTTCGGCCGCGGGGTTGGGATGCCCCACCTACCCGTACGACGACCCTGCGCGCAAGGCAGAGCTGTACGCGGACTGGATCAAAGGCATCGCCACCAGCGAGGCATCGAGCATGGCGGTGAACATAGTCGTCACCAAGCGTGCGATTCAGCGACTGGTCGGCAGCCCTGCAATCACCAACGCCGCCCTCATTCAGCTGGTTCACCTGTCGGAACTCGATCATTTCACGGTTCAAGTTCTAGATGATAAGACTCGACCTGACGTTCAACTTTCAACCTCTTACGTCCATCTAGCGTTTCCACATGCGCAACACGACGATGTGGTTTACGTCGAGACCGCAGGCAGCGGTCGATATATCGAGGACCTGGCCGCGTGTGAACTGGTCCGACAAGGGTTCACAGCGTTACAGGGATGCGCGCTCGACCCGATCAAGTCCGTAGAGGAAATCGCCGAGGCCGCAAGTGCCTTTACTTCGCGCTCGTCTCGCCGATCTCCCTCAAAGAAATCTCGCACGCACGAGTCCCGATGAACTGCACGAAGGAAAGCAAAGATGGATCAGACCCCGCTCACGCCTCGGAGTCGCGAGCTCGGCGACGCGTTGCGAACCCTCCGCAAACAGTTTGCCAGAGGAGCAGAGTTTGCCGAATCGCTCGGTTGGGACCCGAGCAAGGTTTCCAACGTCGAACGCGGAAAAGTGCGCCCGAGTGAAGCAGACCTGGCGCAGTATTTGACGGCGTGCGGCAAAGACCGCGACTGCATCACCGAGTTTGTCAACCAGTACCGCCAAGCGTTCAACCCATACTTCGCGCAACAGACGGACAACTTCAGCACGATCATGTTTGCCGAGCGTGGCGCAGCAACGATCACGGGGTACAGCAAGACGGCGCTCCCTGATCTCCTTCGAATCGACGGGTACACGGAAAGGTTGCTTCAGCGACGCGGAGCAACTCCGGATCAGATCGGAACGGCCATCCGATCACAGCGGGAACGCCAGCGTATCCTGCGCTCCAGCAATCGCCCATCGTGCGTGTTCTACATCGCCGAAACGGCCTTGAGTACGCAGCTCGACGAAGTCCGCGAACGAATGGATCAGCTGGAACTGCTCAGGCGCCATTCGCGGATCATCCGCATCATCCCGAACGGTAAGACACTTCCTTCATCAACCGACTTCACGATGTACGCCCACGAGAAGTCACCCACGACAGTGGTTGTGGACTGCGAGTTCACCAAGGTTTTCATTCAGGACGGTTCGGTGCTTTCTCAGTGCCAGGCGGTCCTGGCAACTCTGTCCGAGATAGCCCTGGGGCACACCGACTCGGGCGCTCTTCTCAGTCGGCTGCTCGGCGAAGAATATGTCGCAGTCATCAAGGCCGCAGCCGTCGAGCAGCCGACTGCACCGTGGTCCTGAGCCGCGCGAGGGCGCATGCCGGTTCGACCCCGCCCTTCTCGGGCATCTTCAACGTGGCGGACCAAAAACCGAACCTCTAGCGTAGGCAGGGTGCACAACGTGGTTGAAGCGGACATCCCGGACGAGCCGTTCAGCTCGCGTCTTGCGTCTGCGGTCCTCAAGGAGGCGACAGCCCACACCGGAATTGACTCCACGGATGCACGTTTGATGCGACTGGGCGAAAACGCCTTGTTCCACCTGCCTCATTCATCCGTGGTTGTTCGCATCGCACGCAGTCGCGATCACTGGGATGACGCGGTCAAGGAGGTCGCGGTTGCGAACTGGCTGGAAGAACGTGGCGTACCAGCGGCACGGTTGTACGACGTGGAGCAACCCATCTCGATTTCGGGGTACCCAGCGACGTTCTGGCGCTACATCGACGGGCGGAACGGCAGCCGTGGTGACGTAGGCGCCTTGGGTCGTCTCCTCCTGAAGCTGCACTGGACGCCACGCCCGACGACGTTCGAGCTGCCCGAGCAAGACATCCTCGCGCGCGTCCAGCCGCGGATCGAGTCAGCCCGCGTGCCGGACGTGGACAAGCGATTCCTGTTGAGCAGGGTCGTCGAGCTCAAAGAAGCGATCAGCGAGCTTGCGTTCCCGCTCGAACCGGCGGCGACGCACGGAGATGCGCATGTCCAGAACCTGATGATCAGCGACGGCGGTGCCATCCTGATTGACTTCGAGCGCTTCTCGTGGGGACAGCCCGAGTGGGACCTGGCAATGACGGCGACCGAGTACCTGTCTGCCGGGTGGTGGACGGCTCGCGAGTACCAGGAGTTCTGCGAGGCGTACGGCCACGACGTCACTCGCTGGGACGGCTTCAAGGTCTTGCAGGCTACGCACGAGATCAAGATGACCACGTGGATCATGCAGAACGTCGACGAGTCCCCCGAGATAGCCGCCGAGTACGCCACTCGCGTTGAGACGATGCGCTCGGGACACGCTGATCAACCGTGGCGTCCGTTCTAGGCAACCCTGGTCAACAACGAGGCGGTCCCAAGATCGATCTCGGGATAGTGGCGCATGACGGTCTCGACGAACAGGCGCGTTCGATGATCGCTGGCGTGGGTCTCGGCCAGCTGCGCGTGGAAGTCGGTCAGGTAGCGGACGTACCGGTTGGATTGCAGAGGTCCTGCCAGGTCCACGGCGTTGATCGCCAGGTCGACGGCTTCCTCCAGGTCGCCGTTCGTGAGTGCCCCGGCCGCCGAAACCATGCCGATGAACGCGCGCGTTCGTGGTGGTGTGTCGTCGGGCCCGATCGCTTGGGCCGCGTAGAGCCGCGCCTTCTCGGGCTGGCGAAGATCGCGAAAGCAGTGGGCCGCTTCGCCGGCCAATTCCTCGGCGTTGAAGTAGCTGATCCACGCTGGCTCGTCGTCTGGGATGCACTGCTCGAAGAACTGTTCGGCCTGGTGCATCACGCGGGCGAACTCGCGCGTGTGGCCGCTGCTGGCCAATGCGCGAGCCTCCATCGCGAGGAACATCGACGTGACCGCGGGCGTCGCCTTGCCCAACGTCGAACTCTGCGCCGCGCGTGCGAACTGGACGGCGTCGTTGAACCTGCCGAGGTAGTTCGCCTGGTGGCTGAGGTTGGCGAGCAACCGTCCACCGAGGACGTGGTCGTGAGCCTCCCGCGCGAGACGCAGTCCCTGAACGAAGTACCGCTGAGCAGCGCCGTGACGACCGGCGTCGTAGGCACTCCAACCAAGCAGCTGCGCGACCTCCGCAGCTGCACTGAACAGGTCGCGCCGCTCGGCTTCGGTGTGGTTGCCCTGGAGCAGCGGCACGATCTCGGACTTGAAGTAGAAGAGCAGCATCTTCCGGACGTGTCCGCCTCCGTACCGGAAGTCGAGGTCCATCAGGTTCGCCGCCGTCGCACGGATGGCCGCTGCGGCAGTTCCCCCGCCTCGGCGCAGCTCGTCTCCATCGACCACGTGCAACGAGTCGGCGAACATGTAGCCGGTGATGATGCTGGGCGTCGCGTCTTGCGCCCACTGGGAGCGCACCAACGCGGGCTGGTCTTCAAGGTCGGCCGCGGTGAGCTGGCTCATCAGGTCAACAGCGGCGTCGGCGTTCGGCAGGTACTCCGCGCCGTGTTGTGTCGCATCAGGACCGACAGCCTGGAGGCCACCGTTGAAACCGATCTCCGCCAGGTCGACGCGCCGGCCGAGCTTTGCGCCAAGAGCAAGCGCGATGTAGTTCTGTGTCGCCGCCTTTGGACGAGTTCCATCGAGCCAACGACGGACCGACACGTGATCCGCCGAGATGGTCTGACCATCGCGTTGAGCGAGTTCCCGCACTCGTGCGGCAAGGCCCTTGTTGCTGATCTCCGCTTCCGCCATTACCGCAGCTAGAAGCTTGTTCGGCTCGCTGTTTCCGGTCAACTGATCACCGCATCAGCCCTCTGTGCACCTCCCGTGCACACCCTTCGTGCACCAATGCACCCCCTTGAGCACACTGCAATGCACCCCCTCCCCTGCCGTTCTATGTCTACATGAGCGCAACACCGGATGACCTGGAATTCATCAGCCTCAAGCTGCGTCAGTTGCAGATCGCCATAACGAGGGTCACTGAGAAGGTGGAACGGATCGAGCGTCGTCGGCGGCTTCGAGCTGTTCGACACGCTCAGTCAGATGCAAGACCGCCGCCTGCAGCTGGTCGAGCTGACGAATGATCGTCTCGATCGTGACCGGGTTGCGGTCCTCGGCCGGCGGTTCCTGAACGAACACGCCTACGGCCGGTCGAGCTACAACCCAGCCCTCGGCCTCAAGGATCTGCGCAGCTTTCTGCGCCGTTCCGAGCGCCACGCCGTGTTGCTCGGCGAGCCTGCGGTGACCAGGAAGACGCGCGCCGACTTCCAGGACGCCGGCCCGGATGTCGCTCTTGATCGCTTCGACGACTCGCTGGTACGCTGCAAGTCCTGGCTGGTCGCTCACGTCATCAGCCTAGCTTCACTGACCCACACTGCTACAGATCACCCGATTGGACTATGTCATCCGATCCATACTGCTATACATTGGTGTGTATCAGTTCATCGACAGCGGAGGTTCGACATGGCTCTGAACGACATCCCCGTGATCCTGTCCCACTACAAGCTCCTGATCACCGAAGCGCCGTGCGTGAAGATGCGTGAACTCGATGGCGGCCAGATGGTTCCTGTGGTCGACCGCAACACGAACGAAGAGCAGTTCGTCGTGGTGCTGTTCGCCAAGGCCCGCCCGACCGAAGGACGCCGCAAGTCCAAGGGCGAGGAGATCAAGGTCAACCTGCCGCGCGACCCCGGCGAGGGGTTCGAGGAGGGCGACTACGTCGAGCTGATCAACCCCGTGATCAACACGTACGAGATGCGCGGGGAAGACGGCAAGATCACCGCCTCCGGCCTGTGGTTCAAGGCCGACGGCCTCACCCCTGCGGCACGGATCGTGTCCGCCCCCGCGGCCTAGCCCCGTGAGCCCTGCCCGGTAGGCCGGTAGCCCGCTTCAAGTCGGGCCAGGGCACTCATTTTGTTCTTTGAGAATTCCACAGTGAGTCGAACCATGCCTAAATCCGGAGCATTTCGTGTGCTCCGGGAGATTCGGTGAACCCAGGTACGCCTTAGTTCCTGGGTTTGCCGTGCCTCCCGAAAGGAGTTTCGGCATGGATGAGCGCTCGTACCCGATCGAACCCGCCGATCCGGACGGCGACGACCCGCGCTTCACGTTCGGCTTCGTCCACGACGTCGGCGAAGTCCTTGCGAAGCACGGCTTTCCGCGCGTCGGCCAGAGATGGCGGGACCACCTGGAGCTACAGCAAGCGCTGTACCGCTTCATCTACGTGGGGGACACGAGGACTGAGAGGTTGGCCAGTTGATCCAAGAGATGTTGAACGAGCGGGCGCAGCAGCGGTACGGCGCGTTCGTCGGCGCGATGGACTTCGTTGAGGAACTGCTCGTACCGCTGGAAAAGCTCATCAACAAGATGAGTGAGAAGCCTGGAAAGGCTGGGAGTTGGCGGGTCGCCACGCCGGACGAACTCAAGGGCTATCTGCGGACCGCGCGGAACGACCTCAGTGCGCTCCGGGAGCAAGCCAAGCGGCACGAGATCAATTTGAAGGCCAAGGAGTGGGGAGCCTGATCGATGTCTCACCAGCTCGACAACGCCGTGTCCAACGTGGACCAGGCAATGAAGCAACTCCGCACGGCAATGGACGGCATCCCGGTTCGCCGTGAGGGCTTCACGGACCTGCGGCGCCGGTTCGTCCGCTCGGTAAGCGTGCTGACCACGGAAGCGTCTTACGCCCGCGGGCAACTGCCCAAGGACTGAATCCGCACTGATCAACGCGACGGCCGATCTTCGACACGTTCGAGGGTCGGCCGCTGCGCTACCTGAGGAGTACTGCAATGGGTTGGAAGTGGAACGCAAGCAAGCGCGTCGTGGCCGCAGAGTTCCGCGCGGCACGGTGGCTGGCCAGGAACCCGGAATGGATGCTCGCCCCGTCGGCTGTCGCTGCCGGTGCCTGCACGCTCGGCCCGACGACCACTGGCTATGTCCTCGGCGGCGCGGCTGGTGCGACCGGGCTTTGGTACCGGGGTCACCCGGACTCGTTCGACACCTTGGCGGCGCCGGTTCTGAGGGCCTGGCAGCGTCGGTGGTTCGGGGCCTACTCCGGTGGACGCTGGCGAGACCTGATGGACGTCCACAAGCTGACCACGGAGCACCGCCGGAAGAAGGTCACGAACTACCCGCGTGTGGTGCGGGTCCGGTCGTACTCGCCGTCGATCGACACCGTGTTGGTGAAGCTCGCCAAGGGCCAGTCACCGATGCACTTCGCCCGGCAGGCCGAAGAGCTGGCGCACTCGATCGAGGCTGAGCGGATCGCGATCGAGCTGGTCAAGCCTGGATATGTGGCGCTCGTGGTCCAGCGTGACGAACCGTTCACGGAGATCATTCCGGCGCCGGACATGCCCGAGCACTCCGAGGACGTCGATCTGCGGGCGGTGCTGCTGGGTGAGGACGAGTACGGCGGCGACTGGACCGAACCGGTGCAGGGCACGCACACCCTGACGGCGGGTGGGACCGGGTCGGGCAAGAACTCTCTCGCGTTCGCCAAGCTGCGCTCGATGGCTCCGCTGATCAGGGACGGCATCGTCCGCCTGTGGGTCTGCGACCCGAAGTACCTGGAGTTCGCGGCCATCAAGCCGATCACGGAAAACCGCTACGCCGATGACGCGGGCGAGTGCCTGGAACTGATCGAAATGTGGGTCGACGACATGGAGCGCACCCAGAAGCGGATGCAGCGGGCGGGACTGCGGTCGGTCCAGCCGTCGCGTGAGTACCCGCTCAACCTGCTGATCGTGGACGAGATCGGCTCTCTGGTCGCCTACCGGCCCGAGTACGCGCGGCAGATCACCGGTCTGCTGGCTCGGGGAACCTCGATGGGCCGCGCCACGTTGCACGTCGCAGACGCCTACATCCAGGAACCGGACAAAGACACACTGTCGATCCGGGACCTGTTCCCCAACCGTGTGTGCTTGCGCACCACGTCACCGACTCACCCGGACATGGTGCTGGGTGACGGTGCTCGGGAACGAGGCGCGATCGCCGACCAGATCCCCGCCATCCCGGAAACGGCCGGCATCGGCTACCGCACCGACGAACGCTCACGGGTTCCTCGTCGAGTCCGCGCGGCGTACACGACGGACGAGAACATTCGCGAACTCGTGGAGTTCGTCCGCAACGGACAGACCGGCTCCATCCGCTCGATCGCCTGATTTTTCGTTACACGCCAACCTTTTCGACCACTAATCGTGGAGGTTTTGCCATGCCCGAAAACAGCGCACCTCGACGTCTTGACGGCCTGCTCCGCTCGATCCGCGGCCACATCCGCACGCTCGGCCTGCCCCGGCCGGACCGCCTGGTCATCTCCACGCCGTCCGGCTCGGTGCACGCAGAATTCACCTCCGGAACCGCACCTGATCGCCTCGCCTGCCTGCTGGTCTGGGCGGCCTCGCTGCACGGGGTCGAACTGACCTGGCCCCTGCAAGCCGCGGGAACCCTCTCGGTCGCGGCGACCGGCCGCACGGCATCCGGGATCACCCTCGGTCTTGTGGCCTCCGCGTCGGTGCTTGAACTGGGCGGCAAGGTCAAGTCCGGCTCGGGGGCGGTGCTCGCCAAAGCTTTTCGGCTGTCCGTGTGCACGCCGGAACAGGTGACCTTCGATGAGGTCGCCCAGGTCGTCCAGGCCGCGCGTGTTGCATCTGCTGCCGCAGTGGTTTTGGAGGTGGCGGCGGCATGAGCACCAACGACGCTGAGGCCTTCGGCTACCGGGTGTTGATGCGGGTCCTGTTCGGCCCGGCTGAAGGCCCACCCGGCTGGCGAGAACGGGCAGCCTGCGCGGACTGCGATCCAAGCCTGTTCGACGCCGCCGGCCGAATCGCCGCCGCGAAGAAGGTCTGCGCGTCCTGCCCGGTCCTCGCCGAGTGCCGCCAGGACCAACTGGACTGGGAAGCCACCAGCCCTCGGTTCCGTGCCAACGCCTCTGGCGTCGTCGGCGGCCTCACCGGTGCTGATCGTCGCCGCATCCACTACCCCGCAAAGTACGCAAAGGACGTGGCCTGATGAAGCTCGTACTCGCCGTCCCGGTCAACCTCCGCAGCATCGCCCGTATCGCTCACGTCGTGCTCGCCGCGGCAGCCTCGCTGCTCTGCATGTACCTGCTGTTCGGGCTCGTCGGGCTCCTGGTGCTCGTCGCCGAACTGCTCTGGCTCGGGGCTCTGCTCCGCAAGGCCGCATACGGGAAGTAGGTGGCCTGGTGTCCGAGAAGCCCAAGCAAACCAACGGAATCAGGCCAGGTGAGCCTCGCGAGACTCGCAACGTTCGACGGCTGCGGGCACAGCTCGATGAGGCAAAGGACATCCACCAGCTCACCGCGAATCCGTTGTTGGCGGCCGTGCAGGCGGACAGGTTCCGAGTCTCGGTGACGCGCTCCATGTGGTGCTTCCTGACTTGCGGCCTCGGCTTCACCGCGACCGGTGTGCAAGCGTTCCTCGCCGGGCACCTCGGGCCGTCCGAACCGATGTGGTGGGGCGCGTGGCTCGTGGAACCGGCCTTCGCCGGAATCCTGATCACGCTCCTGCGGTGGGAAGCGCAGATGCTCGCTCACGGCCTGGCGGTTGATGACCGGCCGGTCAAGTGGCTCAAGCGGGTGCTGCTTGGGGCCACGCTCGTCACCAACGTGTGGTCGTCACTGCGGCCTCCTGACGGGCAGATCAACGCCGGAATGGTGTTCCTGCACCTCGTGATCCCGCTCGTGGTCTTCCTGCTCGCCGAAGTCATGCCGGTGATCCAGGCACGCTGCAACGCCGCGCGTGACAAGGCCGCTGAGGTCGCTCCCGCAGCAACGTCCACCGTCCCGAGCGCTGTGGCCCAAGCGGCACCCGCTCGAACCGCTCTGAGGCTTCCTGGGCACCTCCAAGGTGCGCTCGACGCCAAGGCGAACGAAGTTCGCGCAGAAGGTCGAACCCTTACCGCGCAGGACATCCAAGACGCGCTCAACGTGCCCGAGGAGTACGCCGCGCGGCTCGCTGCGCAACTCGCAGCCTGACCCATCTCAGCCAAGCGGGGCATGACCAGAACACCGGTCATGCCCCGTTCTTCTTTTTCCGCAACGAAAGGAGGGCAACTGTGCTCACTCTGGAAGACCGCATCACCGCGCGCGTCAAGGCGGTCGACTTCCGGGCATGGCGAGACCGGGTGACCGCGATTGGCGGGTGTGCCGCGCCTATCCGATTGTCCGGCGCCTTCCAACTCCAAGACCTCAACGGCGGACTGATCGAGCACATCGGCGGGGACGTGATGGTCCCGTGCGGAAACCGCCGTGAGTCGGTCTGCCCGGCCTGCTCCGACCGGTACGCGGCCGACGCCTACCACCTGATGCACGCGGGCTTGGCCGGTGGCAGCAAGGGCGTTCCTGCGGACGTCTCCGAGAAGCCTCGCGTCTTCGCGACGCTTACCGCGCCGTCGTTCGGCCCGGTCCACAACCGCCCGTCCAACTTGACCGGCAAGGTCCGGCCCTGTACCGGTTGCGGGGAGTGGCATCACGGCGACGATCCGCGCATCGGCGGTGCTGTCGACCCCACTACCTACGACTACGTAGGCGCGGTGCTCTGGCAGGCACACGCGGGCAAGCTGTGGCACCGGTTCACGATCGCGCTTCGCCGCAAGCTCGCTGGCGCGGCCGGTTTGAAGGTCTCCGAGTTCAAGAACCACGCCCGGCTCTCCTACGCCAAGGTGGCCGAGTACCAGCGGCGGGGCCTGGTGCACTTCCACGCCGTCATTCGCATCGACGGACCGGACGGACCTCACGACCCCACTCCGGCATGGGCCACGACCGAACTGCTCGGCGACTGCATCAAGGCGGCGGCTCGCTCGGTCGGGATCGACACCACGCGGCCGGACGGTTCAGCGCTGCGCCTCGTGTGGGGCGAACAGGTCGACACCAAGGGAATCCGCGGCTCCCAGGTCGAGGACGAGTCGGGCGAGATCAGCGAGGCGCGGTTGGCGGGCTACGTCGCCAAGTACGCGACTAAGGGCACGGGCGCGAAGGACACAGCGGACCGGCCGATCCGCTCCCAGCTGGACATCGACGTCCTACACATCTCCGAGCACCACCGACGGATGGTGCAGACCGCCTGGGACCTCGGCGGCCTGGCCGACTTCGAGGAACTGAACCTGCGCAAGTGGGCGCACATGCTCGGGTTCCGCGGCCACTTCCTCACCAAGTCCAAGCACTACTCCACGACGTTCCGCGCCATCCGCGAAGAGCGCCGGACGTTCCGCACGCTCGAAATGTTCGAGCGCCTCGAACTCGATCCCGCGTCCGTGGTCGTCGTCAACGACTGGCAGTACGCCGGGTCCGGCTACGACAACGACGCAGAACGCGAACTCGCGGCCGGCATCGCCGAACGAGTCCGCGCGCAACGCCTACGCAAGTACGAACAGGAAGGGGGATCTCATGGCCGCCAAGCTGCCTGACCCGGACGACTTCATGACGGCGGACGAGTTCTGCGCGCGAATGCGCATCTCGAAGGACACGTTCTATAAGTGGCGGCAGATTCCCGGTGCTGCTCCTGTCGTGCACAAGCTGCGAAACGGGTCGTTGCGCATCTCCGGCGCAGACTTCGCCGCGTGGCTGCTCGGCCTGCGGAGTGATGCCGCGTGAACCTCACCTACAAGGTCAGTATCTACGCGCTGAAGATCCTCAAGCCGGACGCCAACGGGAAGGTCCGACCGAAGCCGTACGGGGTCCGCTGGGCGACAGCCGGAAAGCAGCACTCGGAGTGGTACAAGTCCAAGGCGCTCGCGGACAACCGGCGCTCCGATCTGAAGCAGTTCGTCAAGAAGGGCGAAGCCTTCGACATCACGTCGGGGCTGCCGGAATCGGAGATCAAGAAGCAATCCGCACGGTCGCTGTTGAAGCTCGCGCAGGAGTTCATCAGCGAGTCGTGGGAGGAGTCGGCGCCCAACACGCGGAAGCGCTATGTCGACACGTTGGCCATCCCGGTGGCCGCGTTCGTGGGGACTCAGAAGGGCGCTCCTCCAGTTCGGGTGCTTCGACGCGTGCTGACGACCTGTCTCCTGCCGGACAACACTCGGAACCGCTCGCTGTCGGACACAGAGCAGGACGCCGCAAACTGGATCGAGGCGAACTCGCGTCTGGTTCGCGAACTCGCCGACAAGATCGAGACTGGTCGACTGCTTCGGTCGCTTGGCCGGAACCTCGATGGCAAGGCTGCGGCGGCGTGGACGACGCGTACCCGGCGCGGCGTACTTCACCACCTGCTCGGGTTCGCGGTCGACGTCGGCGAGCTCGATGTGAATCCCGTCACGGGGCTGAAGTCTTCGACGCAGCGGGGCACGAGCGAGGTGGACCCGCGGTCGGTCGTGAACCCGGCTCAGGGTCGCCAGTGCCTCGCGGCCGTGACCTACGCGGGCACCGCGACCGGGCAGTACGACTACCTCTACGGGTTCTTCGCGACGATGTACTACGCGGCTCTGCGTCCGTGTGAGGTCAACCGGCTGCGGGAGGCTGATTGCAAGCTGCCCGAGTCCGGCTGGGGTGAACTCATCCTGGAGAAGTCGGCTTCGCGGGCGAACGGGCGGTACACCGACTCTGGCGAGCTGTGGGAGACGCGTTCGCTGAAGAGGCAGGCCGAGGGTGCCGTCCGGCGCGTGCCGATTCCACCGGTGCTGGTGGCGATCCTCCGGTGGCACCTGGAGACCTTCGGGACCACGCCAGACGGGCGGCTGTTCCGCGGGACGATCAGTGGCGGGCCGATCAACGCGACGGTCTACACCCACGCGTGGGGTCGCGTTCGTGAGTTCGCGCTCTCGCCGGAGCAGTTCGAGTCGCCGTTGGCTGACACGCCGTACTCGCTCCGGCACGCGGCGGTCTCGACGTGGCTTGCAGCTGGTCTGCCTCCGGCCGAGGTTGCGGAGCGGGCTGGGCACACAGTCGATGTGCTGTTGAAGGTCTACGCGAAGGTGCTGGACGGGCAGCGGGAGAAGTCGAACCAGAAGATCGACACCTTGCTGAACGGCAGCGACTGATCGCCTTCTCGTAGCTCGACCTCAAGGCGGGTTTCCCCCGGCGATAGCCTCGTCGGGGGACACCGTGTATCTGCGTACCCGGTCAGCTACCAGAGGCTGGCCTTCGCACTCGGACGGCCGCAGCGATCTCGAGCGCTGCCTGCTTTGGGTCTTGGTGTTCCCATATCCGGATGCTCTGCCAGCCAGCCTCTGAAAGCCGCTTGTCTGTGTTCCGATCGCGATCGCGGTTGGTGTTGACTTTGTCCGCCCAGAAGCCAGCGTTCGTTGCGGCCTTGGTGTGATGCTCCGGACATCCATGCCAGAAGCAGCCATCGAGAAACACGGCGACCTTGGCGCGAGTGAAGACCAAGTCAGCTGTTCGCCGGATCTCAGGCAGCGGTCGAGCCGCTACTCGGTAGCGCAGCCCCAGTGCGTGCACCGCTGACCGCAGGGCCAGTTCAGGTTTGGTGTCACGGCTGCGGTTGGATCGCATGCTGGCCCGCACTCCGGCCGACGATGCCCACGACTCCTTTGCCACGCCTCAAGCGTAGAAGAGGCGGACCTGACGCCCTGAAACCGCTGGTCAGGGCTCCGGGCTCGAGTTTGTCGGCCGTTCCTTGTAGTGTCAGGTGCGATCTTGCGTGAGAGGAGACGACGTGCCCAGCTCTTTCAGGGTTGCAGGGCTGTTCGCGGGAATCGGCGGCATCGAACGAGGCTTCCACGAGGCTCTCGGTGACGCGCTGGACACCGTGCTGCTCTGTGAGAACTGGGAACCGGCCAAGCGGGTACTCGCGCATCACTTCGCGGGCGTGGACCTACACCCTGACGTGCAGACGCTTCGGGACCTGCCTGCCAACCTTGATCTGCTGGCCGCTGGCTTCCCGTGCACAGACCTTTCTCAGGCTGGTAGGACTGCCGGTATCCGAGGGGCGCAATCCGGCTTGGTATCTCACGTATTCGAGATGCTCCAGGTCTTGAAAAAGCAACAACAGCGCATGCCGTGGGTACTTATCGAAAACGTGCCCAATATGCTGACGCTCGACCGCGGCGAGGCGATGGCGTACCTCGTCGGAGAACTAGGCGCTCTGGGTTACCGGTGGGCCTATCGAGTCGTCGACTCTCGGTTCACCGGTGTTCCTCAACGACGGCGGCGAGTCGTCCTGCTGGCATCATGCACCGACGACCCTCGTTCGGTGCTATTCGCCGACGAACAGTCGGATATCAGCGAGACGAACCTTCGTGACGACGCGTTCGGGTTCTACTGGACGGAAGGACGCAGCGGAGTCGGCTGGGCGCAGGACGCGACCCCGACGCTTAAAGGTGGTTCGTCTCTCGGCATTCCCTCGCCTCCGGCTATCTGGCTTCCTGGGGACTCAGACCAGCCTCGATTCGTCGTCCCGACCGTCGAGGACGCAGAAGCGCTCCAAGGGTTCGACCGGGGCTGGACGGCACCAGCAGTCGACGACGACCGCCGAAACGGTCCTCGATGGAAGCTTGTGGGCAACGCTGTCACCGTTGGTGTCGCAAAGTGGGTAGCTGAGCGCATCCACAACCCTGGCGACTTCGACGAGAGCAGGTTCACCCAGAACACTGCCAAGAGGCGGTGGTCTTCTGCCGGCTGGGGTGAAGGCGATCAGGCATGGTCAGTGAAAATCAGTGAGTTTCCTCGTCAGGAGACATACAAGCACCTGCTCGATGAGATCGACGTCGACATGTGCACGCCGCTCTCGCACAGGGCTGCGAGCGGGTTCTGGAGCAGGTTGCAGACCACGAACCTCGGTCGACACCCTGGCTTCAGGGATGACATGGCGGCATACGTCGAGCTCACACGCACAAAGGCTCAACCTGTGCCGGCCTGACAGAGCGAAACCCTCGCGTACGCACGACCTTACGACTATCGTCGCTGATCATGTTCGGGCCGACCCTCCTCGCCAGGTTTCTTCAGCAGCCAGGCGAACCAGATAAGTACGGCAACAGGTGGCAGTACCACCCGCGATCAGACCGCCACTCGAAGGTCGGCTGCTGGGGTATCGCGTTCGATCTCCTGGATCAGTCATCACTTCTGCGAACACACGCAGAGGAGGGCAAGATCGTTCTTGGCGTCAACCACTCGATGACGGACTTCTCCACCAACCGCAAGAAGAAGCTCGACCTGGTGATCGCCAGGCCGGGAAGTACGTCAAAAGAACCAACTTCCACCTTCGCCAAGCTTGCTGACGACTTCGGCATACCTCTCACTCATGTCGAGCGAGAAAAATTGTCGCAGTTCCCAGATCTACCGGTGGCGCCGGTTTCATCGGTCCTGATCGCGCTTGAAGCAAAAGCATGCATGACCGAACACACGAAAGCGCGACCGCGATTGTATGATGAGCTGAACTCCTCACATCTGTGCATTCACGGCGCCACCCAGCAAGCGATTGCCATCGGTTACGTGCAGGTCAACGCCGCCACCGAGTTCCTTTCGCCGACTCGCAACAATTTTCCCCTTGGATCAAGGGAAACCGAAGTTTCTCGACACAACCAGCCACGTGCAACCGAGGGCATACTGCAGAAGATTCGAGAAATACCACGACGATCAGCCTCGTCTGAAGTCGGCTTCGACAGCATCGGAATCACGGTCCTCAATTTCCGAAACGACGGCGGTCCGGTCGACTTGGTCGAGAACTCACCGGCGCCCGGACGAGACGACTCGTTCTATTACGACAACATGATTTCGCGAGTGGTTACACACTACGCGTCTATCTTCGCCCGTATCTAGGCCACCGACGGACCGCTCACTTGCCGGTCCGATCGTGCGCATCCGCGCCGGAACGCCCTCAAACCTGGGGAGACATGCAGTAGAGCCCCGACGGATTCCGTCGGGGCTCTACTTGTTCCACACATGTTCCAGAGACAGCCGCAGAGGGCCACAGTCAGCGGCAGACGGCGACCTGCCGACGCTGACGTCGTTGGCAGCATCGAACCAGGTCAACCCACATATGAGGCCTTCAAGCAGGAACTGCGGAACGGCACTGCGTGGGCGAGGTCAGCCGCGCAGTTCCATCGTGCAGCACTTCGGGCCGCCGCCCGACTTGCGCAGTTCCGAGATGTCCACGAGCACGGGCTCGAACCCGCGCCGCGCCACCTGCTCGGCCAGGTGGGTGGCCTCGACTGGCATCACCACGTGCTTGCCGTCGGAGACCGCGTTCAGGCCCAGGCAGACCGCGTCGTCGTCGTTGGCGATCACGGCGTCCGGGAAGAGGCGGCGCAGGACCTGCTGCGAACCCGGCGAGAACGCTTCCGGGTAGTAGGCCACCAGAGGCGACGAAGACTGGTCGTCGAGCATGAACAGGGCCACGTCGAGGTGGTAGAAGCGCGGGTCGACGAGCTGCAGGGAGACGACCGGGACTCCTAGGACCTCCTGGGCCTCCGAGTGGGCGTGCGGGTCGGTGCGGAAGCCTGTTCCTGCCAGCAGTAGGGAGCCGGTCCAGGTGAAGTCGCCCTCGGCCTCGTTGACCGCGGTGGGCATGACCACGGACTTGTAGCCGGCGCCGAGGAACCAGCGGCGGAAGTGGTCGGCTTCGGCCGCGCGCTGCTCTGCGCGGAAGCGGGAGCCCAGGACTCGGCCGTCGATGACCGTGCCGCTGTTGGCCGAGAAGACCATGTCGGGGAGGCCGGCGACGGGGTCGATCACGTGGACCTCGTGGCCCAGGCGCTCGTAGGTCTCCTTCAGGGCCGTCCACTGCTCCACTGCCAGCGACGTGCTGGTGGGCTGAGTCGGGTCCATCCACGGGTTGATGGCGTACTCCACCGTGAAGTACGTCGGCGGGCACATGAGGTACCGACGGGTCGTCGGCATGCGCGTCGGCGCGAGGGGTGCGGCGATGTCGAGCGTGATCGGCTCGCCGGGCCCGGAGATGGATACCGTCATGGATCGAAATGTAAAGCCCAGCTAGACCATCGATCAACGCCGCGACATTGCGTCAACTAGGGCAGAATGTTGCGTGTGGACAGCATCGACCAGCGAATCATTTCGTGCCTCATGGCCAACGCGCGATCTAGCTACGCCGAGATCGGCAAAGAGGTGGGGCTCAGCGCCCCTGCGGTGAAGCGGCGGGTGGACAAACTCCTGGACACCGGGGTTCTTCGCGGCTTCACGGCCGTGGTGGACCCCGAGGCGCTCGGGTGGGGTACCGAGGCGTTCGTCGAGGTGCACTGCAAGGGGAACGTGGCGCCGCACGACATCCAGCACCGGTTGGAGCCGATGGCCGAGGTCAGCGCCGCCTACACGGTGTCGGGGGCCGCGGACGCGATCGTGCACCTCAGGGCCGCGGACATCCACCACCTCGAGACCGCGCTGGAACGTCTCAGGGCCGTCGAGATCATCGACCGGACGGTGTCGACGGTGGTCCTGTCCCGGCTCCTGGACCGGCCGCTGGCACCCTAGGGCCCATGGCTGAGGTTCTGCTGGAGCTCAACGACTCCGTCGCCGTGATCACGATCAACGATCCGGACCGGCGCAACGCACTCACGATCGACCTGTCGCAGGAGCTCGCGGACAGGGTCGCCCAAGCAGAGGAAACCGCCAACGCCCTGATCGTCACCGGCGCGCCGCCCGCGTTCTGCGCCGGTGCGGACCTCACGCAGCTCGGCGAGTCCAAGGACGAGGGACTGCGGAAGATCTACAAGGGGTTCCTCGCCGTGGCCAACGCCACGATTCCGACGATCGCCGCCGTCAACGGGGCCGCGGTGGGTGCCGGCCTCAACCTCGCGCTGGCGACCGACGTTCGTGTCGCCGGGCCGAAAGCGCGGTTCGACGCGCGGTTCCTGCAGCTCGGCATTCACCCTGGTGGCGGCATGACCTGGATGCTGCAGAGGATCACCGGGCCGCAGACCGCGACGGCCATGACGCTCTTCGGGCAGATCCTGGACGCCGATGAAGCGGTGCGCACCAACCTCGCACTCACCAAGGCCGAAGACCCACTCGCAGTAGCAAAAGAGCTGGCCAGGGCCGCTGCCGAGGCTCCAGCTGAACTCGTACGGACCATCAAGGCGACCATGCGGGCGACCGATGCAATGCACGACCACGCGGAGGCGGTCGAGACCGAGCTGAGGCCACAGGTCGCTTCGATCGACACTCCAGAGTTCGCTGCCAGGCTTGCCTCGATGAAGGCTCGAATCAGCGGACGGTAGGTGTTACCTTG
This sequence comes from Lentzea aerocolonigenes, assembly GCF_000974445.1. GTDB lineage: Bacteria > Actinomycetota > Actinomycetes > Mycobacteriales > Pseudonocardiaceae > Lentzea > Lentzea aerocolonigenes. Next base: position 36,732 of record NZ_BBOJ01000038.1, on the reverse strand, counting down.
AGTAACAGGTATCGGGGGTGACGTCTGCCGCATTCGGGTATCCGCTGGTAGTGCTGTGCCTACCGTCTAGTTAAGGACCCGGTGCGGCGGATGGGACGGTTTGTCTCGCCTGGTGGTACACGGCCGGTCTGGCGGGCGGTCCTGGCGACTACCCTCGATGTGGGGCACAGCCACCCTTGGAGAGAGGTATCGGCGTAGGAATGAGCACTGAGACCCGCAAGCTGGATCGCGTCGTGATCCGCTTCGCCGGCGACTCCGGTGACGGCATGCAGCTCACCGGAGACCGGTTCACGTCGGAAGCGGCGGCGTTCGGCAACGACCTCGCCACCCAGCCCAACTTCCCGGCCGAGATCCGCGCTCCCCAGGGCACCCTCCCCGGCGTTTCGTCGTTCCAGCTGCACTTCGCCGACTACGACATCCTGACGCCCGGTGACCGTCCCGACGTCCTCGTCGCGATGAACCCGGCCGCGCTCAAGGCGAACGTCGTCGACCTGCCGGACGGCGGCATCCTCATCGTCAACACCGACGAGTTCACGAAGCGGAACCTGACGAAGGTCGGGTACGACTCGAACCCGCTCGAGGACGAGTCCCTGGAACGCTTCCAGGTCCACAAGGTCGCCATGGCCACGCTGACCATCGGCGCGCTGGAGGAGACCGGGCTCGGCAAGAAGGACGCCGAGCGCGCGAAGAACATGTTCGCGCTGGGCCTGCTGTCGTGGATGTACCACCGGCCGACCGAAGGCACGGAACGGTTCCTGCGCGAGAAGTTCGCGAAGAAGCCGGACATCGCCGAGGCCAACGTCCTGGCGTTCCGCGCCGGCTGGAACTACGGCGAGACGACCGAGGCCTTCGCCGTCACCTACGAGGTGGCGCCCGCGAAGCTCAACGCCGGCACGTACCGCCAGATCACCGGCAACACGGCCACGGCGTACGGCATCGTCGCGGCGGCGCAGCGCTCGAAGCTGCCCGTCGTGCTCGGCACGTACCCGATCACGCCGGCGTCGGACATCCTGCACGAGCTGAGCAAGCACAAGAACTTCGACATCACCACGGTGCAGGCCGAGGACGAGATCGCGGGCATCGGCATCGCCCTCGGCGCGTCCTACGGCGGTGCGCTCGGCGTCACGTCGACGTCAGGCCCCGGCATCGCGCTGAAGTCAGAGACCATCGGCCTCGCGGTGATGACCGAGCTGCCGCTGCTGGTGATCGACGTGCAGCGCGGTGGCCCGTCCACCGGTCTGCCGACGAAGACCGAGCAGGCCGACCTGCTGCAGGCGATGTTCGGCCGCAACGGCGAGTCGCCGGTGCCGATCGTCGCGCCGCAGTCCCCGTCTGACTGCTTCGCCGCCGTGCTCGACGCCGCCAGGATCGCGCTCCAGTACCGCACGCCGGTGCTGTTCCTCTCCGACGGCGCGGTCGCGAACGGCTCCGAGCCGTGGCTGATCCCGGACGTCGACTCGCTGCCCGACCTTCAGGTCGAGTTCGCGACCGACCCCGAGACGTTCCAGCCGTACTCGCGCGACCCGGAGACGCTGGCCCGCCCTTGGGCCGTGCCCGGCACGCCCGGTCTCCAGCACCGCATCGGCGGCCTGGAGAAGCAGGACGTCACCGGCAACATCTCGTACGACCCCGAGAACCACGACCGGATGGTCCGCCTGCGCCAGGCGAAGATCGACGGCATCGAGGTCCCGGACGTCGTGGTCGACGACCCGAGCGGCGAGGCGAAGGTCCTGGTCGTGGGCTGGGGCTCGTCGTACGGCCCGATCGGCGCCGCGGCACGCCGGGTCCGCAAGCTGGGCCTGCCGGTCGCGCACGCGCACCTGCGCCACCTCAACCCGTTCCCGAAGAACCTGGGCGAGGTGCTCCGCAAGTACGACAAGGTGATCGTGCCGGAAATGAACCTGGGCCAGCTGGCGTTGCTGTTGAGGGCGAAGTACCTGGTGGACGCCGTCTCGTACACCAAGGTGCAGGGCCTGCCCTTCAAGGCGGAGGAGCTGCAGGACGTGCTCGCTGACGTGATCAAGGGGGTGTCGGCGTGACTGCTATCGACCTCGGGATCCCGGGACTGACCGGAATTCCCACCACCGACGAGAAGCAGACGGCCAGGGACTACAAGTCGGACCAGGAGGTCCGCTGGTGCCCCGGCTGTGGCGACTACATCGTGCTCAACACGATGCAGTCGTTCCTGCCGTCACTCGGTCTCAAGCGCGAGAACATCGTGTTCGTCTCGGGCATCGGGTGCTCGTCCCGCTTCCCGTACTACATGAACACGTACGGCATGCACTCCATCCACGGCCGTGCGCCGGCCATCGCCACGGGTCTCGCCGTGTCGCGGCCGGACCTGAGCGTGTGGGTGGTGACCGGTGACGGTGACGCGCTGTCGATCGGCGGCAACCACCTGATCCACACGCTGCGCCGCAACGTGAACCTCAAGATCCTGCTGTTCAACAACCGGATCTACGGCCTCACCAAGGGTCAGTACTCGCCGACCTCCGAGGAAGGCAAGATCACCAAGTCGACCCCGGCCGGATCGCTCGACCACCCGTTCAACCCGGTGTCGCTGGCACTGGGCGCGGAGGCCTCCTTCGTGGGCCGGGCGCTCGACTCGGACAAGGCGGGTCTGACCTCGGTGCTGCGCCAGGCGGCCGAGCACCGCGGTTCGGCGCTCGTCGAGATCTACCAGAACTGCCCGATCTTCAACGACGGCGCGTTCGACGTGCTGAAGGACGCGGACGAGGCACAGCGGCGGATCATCAACGTCGTCGACGGCGAGCCCATCCGGTTCGGTCGCGAGGGCGAGTACTGCGTGATCCGCGAGGGCTTCGGGCTCGCGGTCGCGAAGTCCGCGGACGTGGACGCGAGCGACATCGTCATCCACGACGCGTCGGACCTGAACCTGTCGTTCGCGCTCTCGCGGCTGTCGACGCAGGACCTCTCGCACACCGTCACGGGTGTGTTCCGCAGGGCGAACAGGCCGACGTACGACGACAGCGCACGCGCTCAGGTCGACGCGGCCAAGGCCGCGAAGGAAGCGGACCTGAGCAAGCTGTTGCACGGCAAGGACACCTGGACCGTGGTCGGCTGACCCGGACCGACGAGAAAGGCCTCCACCGAACGCGGTGGAGGCCTTTTTCACATGCCTGTCACGGAGCCGGGCGGAACCCGGCCTTCTCCGCGTCGGCCTCGGTGCGGAACCACACGTCCGCCCTCGTGTCCACGAAGTTCGCGGATCCCTCGGTGTAGTACCGACGACCGGTCAGCGTCGCCTTCACCGCGAAGTCCGCGGCCGGCGCGTGGCCGTCCGACTTCGGCAGCACCGAACCCGGACCGAACGGGGAGCGCGGGTTGAAGCCCTCCGGCTGCTGGTAGCGCGCCGACGAACCCGCCGCGCCGTTCGGGCGGCCACCCGTGGACGGCGAGAAGCCGACCGGGCGCGGGCGGGCCGGGAGTGCGGCGGGGGCGGGCGGGGCCTCCGGCTTCGGGGACTCGAAGGCCTGGAACGCCGGGAAGCTCTGCTGGCGCTGCGCCGTGGTGCGACGGGCCTCGCGGATCGGCAGGCCCGCCTCGGTCACGCGCTGGGGCAGGTCGGTCTCGACGACGACGGGCTCGGGCTCCGGCTCGGGCGGGGCGGCGAGCAGCGGCTCGTCGCTCGGCACGAACTTCGGCACGAACGGCTGGTCGTTGCTCGTGTCCGGGAGCGAGCGGGTCTGGCCGGTCGGCGGCAGCGGCTCGTCGGCGTCCAGCAGCGGTTCGAACAGCGAGCGCGGACGGTCGGCCACCGGCGCCGGGGCCGGGGGTGCTTCCGGCGCGTGCGAGAAGGCGGCGCCGACGCCACGCGGCGTGCGTTCCGGAGCTTCCTCGACCTCGGTCCGCGGCTCGAACGCCGAGAACGGCGCGGGAGCCGGGGCACCGGGAGCGGTGAACGGCTGGGAGTAGGGCCGCGCGGGCTCTTCGTGAACCGGCTCGCGGTAGGCGTGGGCAGGGGCGGACTCGGGCTCGGGTTCGGGCTCGGTGAACGCCTGCTCTTCGGTGTACGCCTGTTCGTCCGCGAGGGTCGTCTCGAAGACGCCGTTGCGCACGTGCGGCGCGTCCAGGTCGATCGGCTCGATCAACCCGGTCTGCTCGGCGGCCGTCTCCGGCTCCGGCTCGGTGAACCCGTCCAGCTGGCCGGAGATCTCGTCGCGCAGGCCGGGGTACTCGCCGGTGAGGTCGGTGTCGGGCCAGCTGCTCTCCTCGACGGCGATGAACGTCGTCTGCTCGGAGCGGGTGCCGGCGGGCTCGTCCTCCTGCTCGTCGGCCTCGTCGAGGAAGACCTCCTGCTCCTGCTCGGCCCACACCTCGCGCGGCTGGTAGATGAAGTCGTCGGGGTGCTCGACCTCCGCCGGCGCGGTCGGCTCGTGGGTCGGCGGAGCGACCTCGGCGACGGGCTCGACGGTGGGCACGTACGACGTCTGCTCGACCGGGAGCTCCGGCTCGTCGTCGAAGTCGGCGGCCTCGAGACCGGACCGCGGCAGCACCGTCGTCATCTCGGCCGGGGTCTCCTCCGGCACTTCCTCGGGCGCGAGGCGCTCGAAGAGCGAACGCGGACGGTCGTCCTCGGCGTCGGCCATGGCCTTCTGCTCGGCCAGCTGCTCCTCGAACCGGCGCTGCGCCTCCTCCGGCTCCAGGTACTGGCGGACCGGAGCGGACGGCTCCTCCTCCACGACCTCGTCGACGGGAGCCTCCACGGGCTCCTCGACGACCGGAACGGGCAGCGGAGCCGGGATGGGCGCCGGTGGCGGCACGGGCTCACCGAAGTAGGCCGGCGGCTCCACGTACGGCGCGGGCGCGGGCGCGGGAGTCGGCGCTGGAGGCGGCAGGGTCAGCACGTCGTCGGTCAGCGACCGCGGCGGCGCGTCGTCCCACTCGTCGACCTCGAAGTCGTCGGTGCGGACGGCCGTCGCGATCGGCGGGGCCGACCGGCGAGCGTCCAGAAGTTGATCTTCGAGGTCGGCGATCTGCTTGCGCGCGGGGCGGACCATCACCACCCAGGTGAGCAGCGCTCCCGCGACGAACGCGAGCAAGCTCCACAGCCAGACCTGCCCGAAGACATTCACGGGTAAGCCCCTTCTACGACCACACTCGGCCCCCACTCACTCGGAAGGGTGAGCATGGCCAAACTACAGTGCCTTCGATGATGCTCCGTCACTACGCCGTTCAGCGCAAACAACCAGAGGAAACGCCAGCGTAGAGTGGGATTCTGTGCCGCCGCTGACGACTTCCTCCATCACTTCGCCAGAAGTTCACACCCAGGGGCGAGGACTCACCTACGGCGCACTCGCCTACGTCCTTTGGGGACTGTTCCCCGCGTACTGGCCACTCCTCGTACCCGCCCGGCCGGTCGAGGTGCTCGCACACCGGATCGTCTGGTCGTTCGTCATGCTCGCCATCGTCGTCGTGGTGCTCCGGCGGTGGCGTCCTTTCCTTGAGTTATCAGGAAAAGGCTGGCTCATCGTTACCGCCGCGGCCATCTTGATCACGGCGAACTGGGGCACCTACATCTACGCGGTCAACAGCCAGCACGTGGTGGAGTCCGCGCTCGGCTACTTCATCACGCCGTTGCTCAGCGTCGCGCTCGGAATGATCTTCCTGAAGGAGCGGCTGCGGCTGCCCCAGGCCGTCGCGATCGCCGTGGTCGTCATCGCTGTGATCGTGCTCACCGTCGACTACGGCAGGCTGCCGGTGATCTCGCTGATCCTGGCCTGCTCGTTCGGCGTCTACGGGCTGCTCAAGAAGAAAGTGCCGCTCGACGCCATCTCCAGCCTCACCGCGGAGAGCGCCGTGATCGCCCCGATCGCGTTCGTCTACCTGCTCACGCTCGGCAGCGCGAACACCTTCACCACCGAAGGCACCGGCCACACGCTGCTGCTCCTCAGCACCGGCATCGTCACCGCGGTCCCGCTGGTGCTGTTCGGCGCGGGCGCGCAACGGATCCCGCTGACCACCATGGGCATGCTGCAGTACCTCGCGCCGGTCCTGCAGTTCGTCTGGGGCGTGTTCGTCGTGCACGAGCCCATGCCGGCCAGCCGGTGGATCGGGTTCGCGCTCGTCTGGCTCGCCCTGGCGATCTTCACGTTCGACGCGGTGCGGAACCGGCGCAAGCAGTTGCTCGCGCCGGTCGACTGAGGGTTACGCGGGAGCCCCGCGTGTCCCTGAGGGTTACGCGGGGCTCCCGCGTAACCCCGAAAACAGTCAGCGGGAGCGGGCTACGCAGTAGGTGGCCAGCTCTTCGAGGGCGTCGCGGGCGGGGCACGGCGGCAGCTTGCCCAGCTCCGTGCGGGCTCGGTCCGCGTACTCGTCGAGGGTCTCGCGCGCCTTGTCCATGCCGGACGAGTTGCGCAGCAGCTCCAGGGCCTCGTCCACCAGCGCGTCGTCGTGGATCGGGCCCGCCAGCAGCTCGGCGAGCCGCGTCTCGGACGGGTCCGCGAGCGCATAGAGCATCGGCAGCGTCTTCACGCCCTCGCGCAGGTCGGTGCCCGGCGTCTTGCCGGACTCCGCCGACGGGGAAGCGATGTCGATGACGTCGTCCGAGATCTGGAACGCCGCCCCGATCACCTCGGCGTACCGGCGCAGCGCGTCCGTCTGCTCGTCGGTCGCGTCGGAGAACATGCCGCCGAACCTCGCCGCGGTGGCGATCAGGACGCCGGTCTTCTCCTCGATCACCTTGAGGTAGTGGGAGATCGGGTCCTCGCCGGGCTGCGGGCCGACGGTCTCGCGCATCTGACCGGTCACCAGGACCGAGAAGGTCTCCGCGATGATCCGCGCCGCGTCCGTCCCCAGATCCGCGGTGAGCCGTGACGCGTGGGCGAAGAGGAAGTCACCCGTGAGGATCGCGATGCTGTTGTCCCACTTGACGTTCGCGGACACCGCGCCGCGGCGCATGGTCGCCTCGTCCATGACGTCGTCGTGGTAGAGCGTCGCGAGGTGGGTGAGCTCGACCACAGTGGCCGCCTTGATGACCTTCTCCCGGTCCCAGTCGGCGCCGAACTGCGATGCGAGCAGTGTGAAGAGCGGGCGGATCCGCTTTCCGCCCGCCTCCACAAGGTGAAGCGAGGTTTCCGTGACCGGGTGGAACTCGCTCTGCACGACGTCGTGCAGGTTGCGCTCCACCTCGGCCAGGCCGACCTGGACTACCTCGGAGAGCACGGGGTCCACCAACGCGAACCCCGGTCCCTCATGCTCGCTACTGGTCACACCAGCAGCCTACGTACACCTAGCTGAGGAACGTGCCGGTACCCGCCCAATCGAGCACGAACGTGGGCCACAAACCGAGCACCAAGGTCACAACCGCACCCAACGTGATCGCGATCGTGGTGAACGCACCCGGCACGGTCACGGTCGGGCCGTCCGGAGCGGGCTCGCTGAAGTACATCAGCACGATCACCCGCAGGTAGAAGAACGCCGCGACGGCCGATGCCACCAGGGCGATCACCACGAGCGGCGCCAGGCCGGCCTCGATCGCCGCGCTGAACACGACGAACTTGCCGATGAAGCCGGACGTCAGCGGAATGCCGGCCAGCGCCAGCAGCAGGAACGTGAAGACGCCCGCCACGATCGGCGACCGCTTCGCGAGACCCGCCCACTGCGACAGGTGCGTCGCCTCGCCGTCCGAGTTGCGGACCAGCGACACGATGCCGAACGCGGCGATCGTGGTGAAGCCGTACGCCAGCAGGTAGAACAGCGTCGCGCTCACGCCGGGCGCGGTGCCCTCCGGCGTCAGGGCGATCGAGCCGATCAGCAGGAAGCCCGCGTGCGCCACCGAGGAGTACGCGATCATGCGCTTCACGTCGGTCTGCGTGAGACCCAGCACAGCACCGATCACCATCGACACGACCGCGACGCCGTAGAGCACGCCGCGCCACTCCCACTGCGTGTTCTCGAACGCCACCGTGAGCACGCGCAGGATGCCGCCGAACGCGGCGACCTTGGTGCACGCGGCCATGAACGCCGTCACCGGCGTCGGCGCGCCCTGGTACACGTCCGGGGTCCAGGAGTGGAACGGTCCGACGGCCGCCTTGAACAGCAGGCCCACCACCAGCAGGCCGAAGCCCGCGAACAGCAGCGTGTCGGAGCGGTCCGTGCCGGCCGCGGCCGTCGCGATCGCCGAGAGCTTCACCGAACCCGCGTAGCCGTAGAGCAGGGCCACGCCGTAGAGGAAGAACGCGGAGGCGAACGCGCCGAGCAGGAAGTACTTCACGGCCGCTTCCTGCGAGAGCAGGCGACGGCGGCGAGCCAGGCCGCACATCAGGTACAGCGGCAGCGACAGGACTTCCAGCGCGACGAACATGGTCAGCAGGTCGTTCGACGCGACGAACGTCATCATGCCGCCGAGCGCGAACAGCGTGAGCGGGAAGACCTCGGTCTGCATGCCGGTCTTCGTGGCCTGCGCGCGGTCCTGGATGGTGCCGGGACGGATCGCGGCCTGGGCCACGAACGCGCCACCGGGCTCCACCGAGCGGTCGGCGATCAGCAGCACGCTGCCGAACGCCAGCACCAGCAACGTGGCCCACAGGAACAACGACGGCGAGTCGACCGCGATCGCACCCGCCAGCGTCGCGACGCCCTGGGCGGGACGCTCCGACGTCGCGTAGAAGATCAGCGCACCCGTGGCGCCGACCAGCGTGCCGAGCGTGAGCACGAGCTGCACGGCCCACCGCTGGTGCTTGGGCAGCAAGGCTTCCAGCAGCACGCTCATGCACGCCGCGCCGAGCACGACGAGCAGAGGCGCGATGGCGCCGTAGTCGATCTGCGGCGCCTCGATCTGCTGCGCCTGAGCGACGAGAAGGTTCACGTCACTTGCCTTCCTGCACGGAGACCGGGTCGGTCACGCCGACCTCGGTCAGCGTCGCCCCGACGGACGGGGTGATCACGTCGAGCACCGGCTGCGGGAAGAACCCGAGGGCCAGCACGATGACTACGAGCGGTGCGAGGACCGCGATCTCACGCCTGTTCAGGTCGCCGATCGCCGTCTTCTTCTCCGGGTCGCCGACCGCACCCGGACCAGCGGCGGCACCCACGAGGGCGTCACCGCGCAGCGGACCGGTCATCACCCGCTGGTAGAGCCACAGCACGTACAGGGCCGCGAGCACCATGCCGACCGTCGCGATGATCGTGTAGACCGGCTGCGTCGGGAACGAGCCGATCAGCACCAGGAACTCGGATACGAACGAGTTCGTGCCCGGCAGCGACAGCGTGGTCAGACCCGACAGCAGCAGCATGCCCGCGAGCAGCGGCGCCACCTTCGACATGCCGCCGTAGTCGGCGATCTTCGACGAACCACCGCGGGCGATCACCATGCCGATCACCAGGATCAGCATGCCGGTCGAGACCGAGTGGTTGAGCATGTACGACACCGAGCCCACGCCCGCCTGGGACGTGAACGAGAAGATGCCGAGCGCGATGAAGCCGAAGTGGGCGATCGAGACGTAGGCGAGGAACCGCTTCATGTCCCGCTGGCCCGTGGCGAGCAGCGATCCATAAAGGACACCGGCCACCGCGAGCACGAGCACGAGCGGCGCCAGGTTCTTCGACGCCGTCGGGAACATCGGCAGCAGGTAGCGCAGCATGCCGAACGTGCCGACCTTGTCCAGGATGCCGACGACGATCACCGTGACGCCGATGGGCGCCTCGGCGGCCGCGTCGGGCAGCCAGGTGTGGAACGGCACCAGCGGCGCCTTGATCGCGAACGCGAGGAAGAAGCCGAGGAACAGCCAGGTCTGCGTCGTCGCGTCCGCGTCGCGGACCACGGTCACGAGCGTCGCCCAGTCGAACGTGCCCTTGCCCAGCTCGTCCGACGCCATCGCGTAGGCGCCGATCGCGGAGGCCAGCATGATCAGGCCGCCGAGGAACGAGTACAGGAAGAACTTGACCGCCGCGTACTGCCTGCGCGCGCCGCCGTAGCCGCCGATCAGGAAGTACATCGGGATCAGCATGACCTCGAACAGCACGTAGAACAGGAAGACGTCGGTGGCGGCGAACACCGCGACCGTCACGGCCTCCTGCACCAGGATCAGTGCGAGATAGCCGCCCTGCGAACGGCCGGCGGGCAGCTTCTCCGTCCAGCCGGCCCCGATCACGAGCGGGATCAGCAGCGCGATCACCGCGATCATCACCAGCGCGATGCCGTCGATGCCGAACGAGAGCCGCACGCCGAACGCCGGGATCCAGTCCACGCCGAACTGCAGCTGCAGCCGCTCGCCTGAGGAGGGCTTGTAGGCGGTCCACAGCAGAACGGCGAGCACCAGTTCGACGACCGAGAACGCCAGTGCGACGAGCTTGGCCTTCGCGTCGTCCTTGCGCAGGAACGACACCACCAGCGCGCCGACGAGCGGCACGACCAGCAGCGCGATCAGAACCCAGGTCACGAGAACCTCACCACCAGGAGCGCCCCGAGCACGAAGATCGAGCCCAGCAGCATGGACAGTGCGTAGGAGCGGACGAACCCGGTCTGCAGCCTGCGCAACCGGCCGGAGCTACCGCCGAGCAGCGCCGCGGTGCCGTTGACCAGACCGTCGACGCCCTTCAGGTCGAGGAACACCAGCGCGCGGGTGAGCCAGGTGCCCGGCCGCGCGAAGAGGGCCTCGTTCAGTGCGTTGCCGTAGAGGTCCGCACGCGCCGCGCGCACCGGGAACGACACCCGCGCCGGCCGCTCGACCGGCTGCTTGCCGCGGCCGAAGAGCAGGAACGCGAGTCCGGCGCCGACGACCGCCAGCACGACGGTCAGGATCCCGACCATGCCGTGCGAGATCACGCCGTGCTCTTCCTTCAGCTCGCCCAGCGAGGGCTCCAGCCAGCCGGCCAGACGCCCGCCGGAGGAGAGGAACCAACCGCCACCGACCGAACCGACCGCCAGGATGATCATCGGAACGGTCATCGACAGCGGGGACTCGTGCGGGTGGTAGTCGCGGCCGTCCTCGGACTTCAGGTCCTTCCAGCGGGGCTGGCCCAGGAAGACGAGGATCAGCAGGCGCGTCATGTAGAACGCGGTCAGCGCGGCACCGAGCAGTGCGACACCACCGAAGACCCACGGGCGCCAGCCTTCGCCGGTGAACGCCGCCGCGATGATGGCGTCCTTCGAGAAGTAGCCCGCGAACGGCGGGATGCCAATCAGCGCGAGGTAGCCGAGCGTCCAGGTGACGAAGGTGATCGGCAGGAACTTGTAGAGCCCGCCCATCCTGCGGATGTTGCCCTCGTCGTTCATGCCGTGCATGACCGAACCGGCACCGAGGAAGAGCCCTGCCTTGAAGAAGCCGTGCGTCAGCAGGTGCATGATGCCCAGCGCGTACCCGATCGGGCCGAGGCCCACCGCGAGGATCATGTAGCCGATCTGCGAGACCGTCGAGTACGCCAGGACCTTTTTGAAGTCGTCGTAGGCGCAACCGATGATGCAACCGATCAGCAGCGTGACGCCACCGATGATCATGACGACCAGGCGGCCGTCCTCGCTCAGGTTGTAGAGCGGGTTCGAGCGGGCGATCAGGTACACACCCGCGGTGACCATCGTTGCCGCGTGGATCAGGGCGGACACCGGGGTCGGACCGGCCATGGCGTCGGGCAACCAGGCCTGGAGCGGGAACTGACCGGACTTGCCGCAGGCGCCCAGGAGCAGCAGCAGCGTGATCGCGAGGACCTCGGCGGAGGAGAACTCGCTGACGCGGCTGAAGACCTCGGTGTACTGCGTGGTCCCGAGCTTGTTGAACATCAGGAAGATCGCGATGGCGAGGCCCAGGTCACCGACGCGGTTCATCAGGAAGGCCTTCTTGGCCGCCGACGCCGCTTCCGGCTTGTACTGGTACCAGCCGATCAGCAGGTACGAGGCGAGACCGACGCCCTCCCAGCCGAAGTACAGGGTCACGAAACCGTTGCCCAGCACCAGCAGGAGCATCGCCGCGACGAAGAGGTTGAGGTAGGCGAAGAACTTCCGCCTGCCTTCCTCGTGCGCCATGTAGCCGATCGAGTAGATGTGGATCAGCGAGCCCACACCGGTGATCAGCAGCACGAACGTGAGCGACAGCGGGTCGATCCGCAGTCCGAACTCGACGGTCAGCGCGTTGACGTCGATCCAGTTGAACAGGTGCACGTTCTGCACCCGCTCCTCCGGCGACAGGCCGAGCGTCGAGAAGAACAGGGCGAGTCCGTAGCCGAACGCGCCGAGAATCGTGGCGCAGCCGAGCAGGTGGCCCCACTTGTCGGTGCGCTTGCCACCGACCAGCAGCACCGCCGCGCCGAACGCGGGCAGCGCCAACAACAGCCAGGCGAGAGAAGCGATCCCGCTGGCGGCAACAGGTTCCGTCACCGGTGACCCCTCAGTACTTCAGCAGGTTCGAGTCGTCGACCGAGGCCGAGCGACGCGTGCGGAAGATGGACATGATGATCGCGAGGCCGACGACGACCTCCGCCGCGGCGACGACCATCACGAAGAACGCCATCACCTGACCGTCGAGCGAGCCGTTGATCCGCGCGAACGTCACGAGGCTCAGGTTGACCGCGTTGAGCATGAGCTCGACGCACATGAAGACCACGATCGCGTTGCGGCGCACCAGGACGCCGACGGCGCCGATGCTGAACAGCAGTGCCGACAACAGCAGGTAGTACGTCGGAGTCACGACTCACTTCCCTTGAGCGCGTGCGAGTCCGGCTGGTGCCCGGTGCCCGCGACCTCGGCGAGGTCGTCCGAGAGCGTGGAGGAGTCGGTCGCCTCGATGACCTCGAACAGCGACTCCTCCGACACGCTGCCGTCGGGCAGCAGTGCGGGGGTGGCCACCGAGTTCGCGGTGGCGAAGACACCGGGACCGGGGATGGACCCGACCCGCTTGCCCTCCTGGAAACGCTCCTCGACGAGTTCCTTCTGCGTCTTGCGGGCGGGCTTCCCGTCGCGGCCGACGAAGGCCAGGATCATCGCGCCGAGCGCGGCGGTGATCAGCAGCGCCGACGTGAGCTCGAACGCGAACAGGTAGTCCGTGAAGAGCTTCGTGCCGATGTTGCCGACGTTGCCGCCGTTCGTGGTGTTCGCCTCAGCCAGGCCCTTGGACTGGACCGAGGTGAGCGCGCGGCCGACGGAACCGACCATCAGCACGGCGAACCCGATGCCGAGCAACGCGGCCGCGAGCCGTTGTCCGCGAATGACCTCGACCACGGAGTCCGAACTGTCGCGGCCGACCATCATGAGCACGAACAGGAACAGCATCATGATCGCGCCGGTGTAGACGATGATCTGCACGAAGCCGAGGAACGGCGCCTGCTGGATCATGTACAGCACACCGAGGCTGAGCATCGTCACCACGAGCCACAGCGCGGAGTGCACCGCGTTGCGCGCGAAGAGCATGCCGAGCGCGCCGGCCAGCGCGAGCGGGCCGAGCACCCAGAACGCGATGGCCTCGCCCGTGGTGACGGTGTCGACCACGCGCTGGACGGGCTCCGGCTGCTGGGCCAGGAACTGACTGAGCACATCAACTGCGGGAAGGCTCACTGTCCGGCCTCCTTCGCCAGCTGCGGGCCGTTCACGTAGTAGTCGGTCTCGTTGTTGCCCAACCGCATCGGATGCGGCGGCTGCTCCATGCCGGGCAGCAGCGGCGCCAGCAGGTCTTCCTTGGTGAAGATCAGGTCCTGGCGGTTGTCGTCGGCGAGCTCGTACTCGTTCGTCATCGTGAGCGAACGCGTCGGGCACGCCTCGATGCACAGGCCGCAGCCGATGCACCGCAAGTAGTTGATCTGGTAGTCCATGCCGTAGCGCTCACCGGGCGAGTAACGCGCTTCCTCGGTGTTGTCGCCACCCTCGACGAAGATCGCGTCCGCCGGGCAGGCCCACGCGCACAGCTCGCAGCCGACGCACTTCTCCAGCCCGTCCGGATGCCGGTTCAGCTGGTGACGGCCGTGGAACCGCGGCGCGGTCACCTTCTTGACCTCGGGGTACTCCTCCGTCACCACCTTCTTGAACATGGTGCCGAAGGTGACGCCGAAGCCTTTGAGGGACTCGAACATCCCTACTCAGCCTCCTTACCGGTGGTGACGGCTGCCGTGTCCTTGGGGATGTTGGCGACCTTGACCTTGCGCTTGGGCGCTGACTTGGGGACCGCGAGGTCGAGCGGAGGCACCGGGAAGCCGGAGCCGGCGAGCGGAACTCCCTTGGTGTCCTGGACCTTCTTGTCCGGCAGCAGGAACGAGACCAGCAGGACCAGGCCGACGACCACGCCCAGCGCGATGAGCCGCTGTGCCGTGGAGAGCTGCTGGATCGCACCGGTGCGGATGACCGCGACGGCCATGATCCAGACGAGGCTGGTCGGGACCAGCACCTTCCAGCCCAGCTTCATGAACTGGTCGTAGCGCAGGCGGGGAAGCGTGCCGCGCAGCCAGATGAAGAGGAAGAGGAACGCCAGCGTCTTGATGATGAACCAGAGCAGGCCCCACCAGCCGGTGTTCAGGAAGTCGCCGCTCCACGGCGCGTGGTAGCCGCCGAGGAAGAGCGTGGTCGCGAGCGCGGAGACGGTGACCATGTTGACGTACTCGGCGAGGAAGAACAGCGCGAACTTCAGCGAGCTGTACTCCGTGTGGAAACCACCGACCAGCTCCGACTCGGCCTCGGGGAGGTCGAACGGGGCGCGGTTGGTCTCGCCGACCATCGACACGACGTAGATCGCGAAGCTGGGGAACAGCAGCAGGCCGAACCAGCCGGGCGCGAACCCGAGCACGGTGGACGCCTGCGCTCCCACGATGTCACCGGTCGACATCGAGCCGGTGAACATGATCACCGCGACGATCGACAGGCCCATCGCGATCTCGTAGGAGATCACCTGCGCGGCCGACCGCAGGGCGCCGAGCAGCGGGTACGGCGAGCCGGAGGCCCAGCCGGACAGCACGATGCCGTAGACGCCGATCGAGGAGCAGGCCAGCACCACCAGCACGCCGACCGGGAGGTCGACGAGCTGCAGCGCGGTCTGCTGGCCGAACATGTTGACCTCGCCCGCGAGCGGGATCACCGAGAACGCGAGGAACGCGGGGATGCAGGAGATCACCGGCGCGAGGAAGAACACCCACTTGTCCGCGAGGACCGGGCGGATGTCCTCCTTGAACGCGAGCTTCAAACCGTCCGCGAGCGACTGCAGCCAGCCGTTCGGGCCGACCCGGTTGGGGCCGGGACGGTGCTGCATCCTGGCGACGACCTTGCGCTCCCAGTTGATCATGAACAGGGTCATGACCACCAGGAACGCGAAGATCCCGACGACCTTGATCAGGACCAGCCAGATCGGGTCGTCCGCGAGGAGCTTGGCGGTGTCGCCGATCTCCGCTGCGAAGTTCTTCGTCATGACTTCCCTCCGCTGACGGAGACGATCGAGCCGTGGCCCGCGCCGAGAGTGGCCCGGACGGTCACGTCACCCGAGTTGGTGGGCAGCCAGATGACGCCCTCGGGCAGGTCGTCGGTCTCGACCGGGAGCGTGATCGCGCCGCGTTCGGTGGAGACCGTCACGTAGCCGCCGGTCTCCAGGCCGAACTGCTGCGCGGTGGCCTCCGCGACCTTCGCGACGACCGGGCGGGCCGTGCCGGCGAGGTGCGGTTCGTCCACCTGCAGCGATCCGTTGCCGATCAGGCGGTGCCACGTGGCGAGCACGGCCTTGCCGGCACCGGCCGGGGACTGCAGCGGTGCGGCGACGTTGAGCGAGGAGCCGCTCGGAGCGCCTTCGCCGAGGCGGGCCAGGTCCGCGGCCGCGGCCGCAGGCGTCTGCGTGAACAGGTCCGCGTCCATCTCCACCGCGAGGGTGTCGAGCACGCGGCAGTCCGGCAGCGCACCGGTGCCTTCGAGCGTCGTGCCGAACTCGCGGCGGCGGCCCTCCCAGTTGAGGTAGCTGCCGGACTTCTCGACCGCCGGGGCGATCGGGAGCACGACGTCGGCGTGCGCGGTGACCGCGCTCGGCCGCAGCTCGAGGCTCACGACGAAACCGGCCTGGGCCAACGCCTTCTCGGCCAGCGCCGGGTCCGGCAGGTCGAACGGGTCGACGCCGCCGACCACCAGGCCGGACAGCTGACCGTTCGCGGCGGCCTCGAGGATTCCGGTGGTGTCGCGGCCGGGGTTCGCCGGGAGCGAGCCCTCCTCGACGCCCCAGGTGCGCTCGACCTCGGTGCGCGCCGCGGTGTTCGCGACGTGGCGGCCACCGGGCAGCAGGTTCGGCGTGGCACCGACCGCGAGCGCACCGCGCTCACCGGCACGGCGCGGGATCCACGCGACCTTGGCCCCGGTGCGCTCGGCCAGCCGGGCGACCGCGGTGAAAGCGCCGGGGATCTCGGCGGCGCGCTCGCCGACGAGGATCACCGCACCGGGCTTGCCGAGCAGCTCGACGACGTCGGAAGCGTGATCCGGCAACGCGTTCAGGGCGTTCGCCTCGGCACCGGGCACGCAGGCGAGCAGCGTGCCGAACGTCTTCTCCACGGCCGGGGTCGTGAACTGGCCGAGGTGGAAGACCTTCGTGGTGCCCTTGCGAGCCGACTTGCGCAGGCGCAGGAAGACGATCGGCGCTTCCTCCTCCGGCTCGAACGCGACCAGCAGCGCGGCCGGTGCGGACTCGATGCCCTGGAAGGTGACGCCGTTGTCCGGGTTCGTGAACACCGTGGTGCCGGACAGGAACTCCAGCTCCTCGGCGCTGTGCGGCCGGGCGCGGAAGTCGATGTCGTTGGTGTGCAACGCGATCCGGGCGAACTTCGAGTACGCGTAGGCGTCCTCGACGGTCAGCCGGCCACCGGTGAGGACACCGACGCCGTTCGCGTCACGGGCCGCGAGCAGACCGGCCGCCGCGACCTGCAGCGCCTCCGTCCACGACGACTCGCGCAGCTCACCGGTCTCGGCGTCGCGGACCATCGGCCGCGTGATGCGGTCGTCGGCCGTGGCGTAGCGGAAGGCGAACCGGCCCTTGTCGCAGATCCACTCCTCGTTGACCTGCGGGTCGTCACCGGCGAGCTTGCGCTGCACCTTGCCGCGCCGCCAGTCGGTGCGCTCGGCGCAACCGGACGAGCAGTGCTCGCAGACGCTCGGCGTCGACACGAGGTCGAACGGCCGGGCGCGGAACCGGTAGGCGGCACTCGTGAGAGCACCGACCGGGCAGATCTGGATGGTGTTGCCGGAGAAGTAGCTCTGGAACGGCTTCTCCTTCGCCACACCGATCTGCTGCTGCGCACCGCGCTCCAGCAGCTCGATGAACGGGTCACCGGCGATCTGCGCGGAGAACCGGGTGCAGCGCTGGCAGAGCACGCAGCGTTCGCGGTCGAGCAGCACCTGCGTGGAGATGTTGATCGGCTTCGGGAACGTCCGCTTGTGCTCGTGGAAGCGGGAGTCGCTGCGGCCGTGGGCGATCGCCTGGTTCTGCAGCGGGCACTCACCGCCCTTGTCGCAGATCGGGCAGTCCAGCGGGTGGTTGATGAGCAGCAGCTCCATCACGCCCTGCTGGGCCTTGTCCGCGACCGGCGAGGTCAGCTGGGTCTTCACGACCATGCCGTCCGCGACCGTCATCGTGCAGGAGGCCTGCGGCTTCGGCATCGGCCGGCCGCCCATCTCGACCTCGACGAGGCACTGGCGGCAGGCGCCCGCGGGCTCCAGCAGCGGGTGGTCGCAGAAGCGCGGGATGACCGTGCCGAGGCGCTCGGCCGTGCGGATCAGCAGCTCGCCCTTGGGAGCCACCACCTCCACACCGTCGATGACCAGCTTGACGTGCCCTTCCGGGACGACCAGCTCGGTGGAGTTCTTGTCAGGGGCGATGGTCATGCGTTCGCTCCAGCCAGGACCTTGGAGTTCTGGTCGCAGAGAGCCAGGAACTCGTCCTTGAAGTACTTGATGCCACTGGTGATCGGGCTGACGGCACCGTCACCGAGCGCGCAGAAGGAACGGCCGAGGATGTTGTCGCAGACGTCGAGCAACGTGTCGATGTCGCTCGCCGTGCCGTTGCCCGCCACCATCCGCTGCAGGATCTGCACGAGCCAGTACGTGCCCTCGCGGCACGGCGTGCACTTGCCGCACGACTCGTGCTTGTAGAACTCCGTCCACTTCATGACGGCCCACGGCACGGACACGGTCTCGTTGAAGATCTGCAGCGCCGTCGTGCCGAGCATCGACCCGGCCTCGGCGGCACCCTCGAAGTCCAGCGGCACGTCGAGGTGCTCCGCGGTGAACAGCGGGGTGGACGAACCACCCGGCGTCCAGAACTTCAGCGGGATGCCGTCCTTCATGCCACCGGCCATGTCCAGCAGCTGCCGGAGCGTGGTGCCCATCGGCGCCTCGTACTGGCCGGGGTTCGTGACGTGACCGGACAGCGAGTAGATCTTCGGACCGGGCGACCGGTCGCGGCCCATCTCGCGGAACCAGTCCGCGCCACCGTTGACGATGAAGGGAACCGACGCGATGGTCTCGACGTTGTTCACGACAGTGGGCGACGCGTAGAGGCCCGAGGTCGCGGGGAACGGCGGCTTGAGTCGCGGCTGGCCACGACGGCCCTCCAGCGAGTCGAGCAGCGCGGTCTCCTCGCCGCAGATGTACGCGCCGGCTCCGGCGTGGATCACCACGTCCAGGTCGAACCCGCTGCCGAGGATGTCCTTGCCCAGGTAGCCCTTGGCGTAGGCGTCCTTGACGGCCGCGTTCAGCCGCCGGATGCAGTGCAGGACCTCACCGCGGACGTAGATCGCCGCGAAGTTCGCGCGGATCGCGTACGACGTGATGATCACGCCCTCGATCAGCGAGTGCGGGTCCGCCATCATCAGCGGGATGTCCTTGCAGGTGCCCGGCTCGCCCTCGTCGGCGTTGATGACGAGGTAGTGCGGCTTGCCGTCGCCCTGCGGGATGAAGCCCCACTTCATGCCGGTGGGGAAGCCCGCGCCGCCGCGGCCGCGCAGCCCGGAGTCCTTGCACTGCTGGATGAGCTGGTCCGGGTGGGCCTTGAGCGCCTTGGGCAGGGCGGTGTAGCCACCGGTGCGCTCGTAGGTCTCGATCGTCCAGGACCTGGGCTCGGTCCAGCGCTTGGTGAGAACGGGAGTCAGCGGGTTGACCATGTGATCCCTACTTCTTTTCCGGCAGTGCAGGGAACTCGGCGTTCGCCGGCATGTTCGGGGCGTCCCAGCCGCGGTCCTTCGCGATCTGCGCGCCCCGCAACGTCTCCGGTGCCGCCGACGGGCCGTCGAGGTCCGCGTCGCGGCCCTCGAAGAACCCGGCGAGCTGGAGCTCGGCCTGCTTGAAGTCGGTGAGCGGCGCGCCGCGGGTCGGGGCGGGCTTCTCCCCGTTCTGCAGCGCCTTCACCAGCTCCAGAGCCTTGTCCGGCGTCTGGTTGTCGTAGAACTCGTAGTTCACCTGGAGAACCGGGCCGAGGTCGCACGCGGCGAGGCACTCGGCGTGCTCCAGCGTGATCGAGCCCGGCGTGCCCGGCTCGCCCGCGGTCTCCTCGTGGCCCACGCCGAGGTGGCTCTTGAGCGTCGAGTAGATGTCGTCGCCGCCCAGAGCCGCGCACAGCGTGTTGGTGCAGACGCTCACGAGGTGCTCACCGCACGGGCGGCGCTTGTACATCGTGTAGAACGTCGCGACCGCGCTGACCTCGGCCTCGCTCAGGTCGAGCTGACCGGCGCAGAACCGGATGCCGTCCTGGCTCACGTAGCCCTCGACCGACTGCACCAGGTGCAGCATCGGCAGCAGCGCACTGCGGGACTGCGGGTAGCGGGCGATGATCGCCTGCGCGCGGTCCACAGTGGACTGGTCGAAAGTGGTGTTCTCAGCAGCCTGAGTCATCGGTCGCAACCACCCATCACCGGGTCGATCGAGGCGACGGCGGCGATCACGTCGGCGACCATGCCGCCCTCGCACATCGCGGGCATCGACTGGAGGTTCACGAAACTGGGCTCGCGCAGGTGCACGCGCATCGGCCTCGTGCCGCCGTCGGAGACGAGGTGGTAGCCCAGCTCGCCGCGCGGCGACTCGACCGGCACGTAGACCTGACCGGCCGGCACCTTGAAGCCCTCGGTCACCAGCTTGAAGTGGTGGATGAGGGACTCCATGGACTGGCCCATGATCTTGCGGACGTGCTCGAGCGAGTTGCCCATGCCGTCGCTGCCGATCGTGAGCTGCGCGGGCCACGCGATCTTGGCGTCCTCGACCATCACCGGACCGGTCGGCAGGCTCTTCACGACCTGCTTGACGATCTTCAGCGACTGGTGCATCTCCTCGAGCCGCAGCAGGTACCGCGCGAAGCAGTCCGCCGCGTTCGAGGTCGGCACGTCGAAGGTGTAGTTCTCGTAGCCGCTGTACGGCTCGATCTTGCGCAGGTCCCAGGCGAGGCCCGCGGAACGCAGGATCGGGCCGGTGATGCCGAGCGCGAGGCACGCGTCGACGGGCAGGTAGCCCACGCCCGCGAGGCGGTTGCGCCAGATCGGCTGGCCGGTGAGCAGCTTGTCGTAGTCCGGGAGCCGCTTCTCCATGACCTTGACGAACGCGTTGATCTTCTCGATCGCGTCGTTCGGCAGGTCCTGGGCGAGGCCACCGGGGCGGATGAACGCGTGGTTCATGCGCAGACCGGTGAGGTGCTCCAGCAGGTGCAGGACTTCCTCGCGCTCGCGGAAGCCGGAGGTCATGCCGGTGAGAGCACCGAGCTCCATGCCGCCGGTGGCGAGCGCGACGAGGTGCGAGCTGATGCGGTTGAGCTCCATCAGCAGCACGCGGATCGCCTGCGCCTTGTCCGGCACCGTGATGCCGAGCAGCTTCTCGACGCCCATGCAGTAGGCGGTCTCGTGGTGCAGCGGCGCCAGGTAGTCCGTGCGCGTGATGAACGTGACGCCCTGGACCCAGGTCCGGTACTCGCAGTTCTTCTCGATACCCGTGTGCAGGTAGCCGATGACGCTGCGGGCGTGCGTGACCGTCTCGCCCTCGAGCTCCAGGACCAGGCGGAGCACACCGTGCGTCGACGGGTGCTGCGGGCCGAGGTTCATGACGATGCGCTCGTCGTGGACGGCGTCCGCGAGCACCTCGTCCCAGTCGCCGCCGGTGACCGTGTAGACGGTGCCCTCGGTGGTGCGGCGCGACTCCGCGACCTCGGCGTTGGTGCGGGTGTTGACGTCGTCCGTGCTGTCACTGCCGGTCGCGCTGGTGTCGGTTCCGGTGGTGACGTCGGAAAGTCGCTCGGTCATGAGTACGACCGCCTCTGGTCCGGCGGAGGAATCTCCGCGCCCTTGTACTCGACCGGAATGCCGCCCAGCGGGTAGTCCTTGCGCTGCGGGTGGCCGTCCCAGTCGTCCGGCATGAGGATGCGGGTCAGTCCGGGGTGACCGTCGTAGATGATCCCGAACATGTCCCAGGTCTCGCGCTCCTGCCAGTCCGCCGTCGGGTAGACCTCGACGAGGCTCGGCACGTGCGGGTCGTCGACGTCGACCGCGACCTCGAGCCGGATCCGGCGGCGGTAGGTCATCGACGTCAGGTGCGTGACCGAGTGCAGGCGCTGCGGCACGTCGGCGCCGTAGTCCACACCGGACACCGAGCTGCAGAGCTCGAAGCGCAGCGACGGGGTGTCGCGGCAGATGCGCGCCACCTCCAGCAACGTCTCCGGCCTGAGGTAGAAGGTGATCTCGCCGCGGTCGACCGTCACCTGCTGCACCGTGTCGGCGGGCAGGCCCTTGTCGCTGATCGCGGCGAAGAGCTCGTCGGCGACCTCGTCGAACCAGCCGCCGAACGGGCGCTCGGACGGAGCGGCCACGTGGGCGGGCAGGCGCAGGCCACCGAAGCCGGACGTGTCACCGGAGCCGGTGACGCCGAAGAGGCCCTTGCGCTCCTTGCCCGCGAAGATCGGCGCTTTGGCCTCTGCTCCGTTGGTCTTCTCGAGGCCCTCACCCGCGCGGTCTGCGCTGGAGTGCTCTCCCCCTGGCTCGGTCACTTCTTCCTCGCAAAACGCTCGGAGGACGGGATGAGATCGGTGCGGTAGCCCGAGTCGGCGAGTGCCTTGGCGCGCACGGCGTTCAGCGGCTCGTCCATGATCTTGGCGTGGATCTTGAGGATCGCGTCCATCAGCATCTCCGGCCGCGGCGGGCAGCCCGGCAGGTACATGTCGACGGGCACGACGTGGTCGACGCCCTGTACCACCGCGTAGTTGTTGAACATGCCGCCACTGCTGGCGCACACGCCCATGGCCAGCACCCAGCGCGGCTCGGGCATCTGGTCGTAGATCTGCCGCAGCACCGGCGCCATCTTGTTGGTGACGCGGCCGGCCACGATCATCAGGTCCGCCTGGCGCGGTGAGGCCCGGAAGACCTCCATGCCGAAGCGGGCGAGGTCGTAGCGCGGACCACCCGTCGTCATCATCTCGATGGCGCAGCAGGCCAGGCCGAAGGTGGCAGGCCACAGCGAGGACTTGCGGGTCCAGTTGACCAGCTTCTCGACGCTGGTCAGCAGGATGCCGTTCGGGAGCTTCTCCTCGAGACCCATGACTTCCTCAGTTCCAGTCGAGGCCGCCGCGACGCCACACGTAGACGTACGCGAAGCCGAGCGTGGCGACGAACAGGACGATCTCCACCAGCCCGAACAGCCCGAGCTTGTCGGCAGCGACGGCGAACGGGTAGAGGAAGACCATTTCGATGTCGAACAAGATGAAGAGCATCGCCGTCAGGTAGTAGGCGACGGGCATGCGCCCACCACCCACGACCGGCTGCGGGCTCGGCTCGATGCCGCACTCGTACGCGTCGAGCTTCGCCTTGTTGTAGCGGCGGGGTCCGATGTAGGGCGCTGCGGTCACCGAGAACAGTGCGAACGCCCCGGCGAGCGCGAACATCAATACGAGGGGGAGGTAAGGGTCAAGCACGCTCCGTCGTCCTTTCCTCGCGGTCGACCGCACCCTAAGGGTGTTGTTGTCCGACTCGATTGTTAGGCGAACCTAACAACCGCTTGTGAAACAGTTCACAAGCTTGTTCACACTGTTGTGAAGTGATTCACAAGGTCGCCCGCCAGTGTAGAACGCCTGTAAATGACCTAGATCACAGGGTCTGACCTGGGGCTTTAACTTGGCTGACACATGCGAAACGGCACCGGCTCGTATTGAGCCGGTGCCGTCACCTATTCGGAGTAATTTATGCCGTCGGAGCGAGCTTCGTCGCGGCCACGATGAGGCGGTCCATTGAGTCGCCGTCCTTGGGGTCGTAGAGGCCCGCGAGCAGCTTGAGCACGAGTTTCATCAGGCGTTTCCGCGGCATTCCGTACTTCGTTGCGGTCCGCATGATCGCCGGGTTCCCGATGAGCTTCGAGAAGACGTTCCCGAGCCGGTAGTAACTGCCGAGCGCCTGTTCGATCCGAACGGGGTAACCGTGCAGCGCGCGTTCACGGTTGACGCCGGTCCGCGCGAGGGCCTGGACGATCGACTCGGACGCGATCTTGGCCGACTCCATGGCGTAGCCGATGCCCTCGCCGTTGAACGGGTTGACCATGCCGCCCGCGTCGCCGACGAGCACCAGACCCGCCCGGTAGTGCGGCTTGCGGTTGAGGCCCATGGGCAGCGCGGCGCCACCGATGCGGCTGGTCGCGTTCTCCTCGCGGAAGCCCCACTCCTCGGGCGTCGCGTCGAGCCAGGAGCGAAGGAGCTGGCGGTAGTCCGTCGTGCCGTAGGCCTTCGACGTGCTGAGGATGCCGAGGCCGACGTTCACGCTGCCGTCGCCCATGCCGAAGATCCAGCCGTAACCGGGCAGCAGCTGGCCGTCCGGCGCCCACAGTTCGAGGTGGCTCTCGAGGTAGTCGTCCTTGGTGCGCGGGCTGCTGTAGTAGCGGCGGACCGCGACACCCATGGGCTTGTTGTCGTCCTTCTGCAGACCGACCGACAGCGCGAGTCGCGCGGACACGCCGTCGCAGCCCACGACGATCGGCGCCCGGTACGTGACCGGGTTCTTCTCCGGTCCCTGCTTGGCCTCGACGCCGACGACCCGGCCGTTCTCGACGATGGCCTTGGTGACCGTGGTGTGCTCGTGCATGCGTGCGCCGGCTTGTTTGGCCGCGTTGGCCAGCATCTCGTCGAAGTCCATGCGCGGCCGCACGACGCCGTAGTTGGGGAACGTGGCCAGATCAGGCCAGTCCAGCTCCAGCGTGACACCGCCGCCGACGACCCTGAGCCCCTTGTTGTGGAGCCAGCCGTTGCTCTCGCGGGTGTCGATGCCCAGGTCGATGAGCTGCTTGACGCCGCGCGGGGTGAGCCCGTCGCCGCAGACCTTCTCCCTGGGGAAGGTGCTCTTTTCCAGCAGGAGGACGTCGAGGCCTGCCCTGGCGAGGTAGGTCGCCGCGGTCGAGCCCGCCGGTCCCGCCCCCACCACGATGACGTCGGCGTCCTCGTTGATCCCGCGCCTGCTCATCCAGACTCCCTAACGTGTGCCGTGACTCCCTCGCGACTCTAACCGCCCTCTCCTGAGACCAGGGCTGCCAGGCGCTGCCTCAGCCCACCCCACGACACTCCCCACACTTTCCGGCACGCGGGGCCCCGACGTCCTGCAGGAGAGTACGAAAGCTCCCCGCGTACTCTCGAAGATCGCGAGTTGTCCACATGTGGATCAACGTGTAGTTGAACGTGGCCGTCTCATGCCGATGATTGGCCGAGTGCGAAACAAGCGATCGATCGACTACGGGCTGCTGGCTGAGATCTTCGAAGACGGGGTAGCCGCTCGCCGCCACCTGCTGGAGCTGGGGTTCAGCGGGAACACGTTGGCCGCAAAGTGCCGTCCTGGAGGCGGCTGGACTCGGCTGTTCCTGGGTGTCTACCTGCTCACCGGAGGCGCACCGAGCCGACGGCAACTCGTTCGAGGCGCACTGCTCCGGGCAGGCCCGTTGACCTCTCTCACCGGCCTTGAAGCAGCTCGTAGGTACGGAGTGCGCCGCCTGCCGGCTGACCATCGCATTCACGTCCTCGTCCCTCACGGCCGTCGCATCGCAAGCCAAGGCTCGATGCTCGTCGAACGATCGAATCGGCCATGGGACGGGACGCTGATCGACGGATTCCCCGTGGTGACGCTCGCGCGGGCACTCATCGACGCAGCCCGCAAAGAGCGGGGCCTCGACGTGGTACGAGCGTTGATCGCGGATGCCGTCCAGAGGCAACTCTGTTCACCCGAGGCACTCGCCGAGGAGCTCAGAGATCTCCGGCTGGCGGGTACCCATCTGCCCAGACGTGTGCTGGACGAGGTAAACGACGGCGTCCGCTCTGCTGCCGAAGCGTGGTCACGTTCACTGATCCACCGATCAACGTTGCCGAACCCGCAGTGGAACGTGATGATCAAGTCTTCGGTTGGCGAACAGCTTGCTGTGGTGGACGGTTGGTGGGACGACGTCGGACTCGCTTGGCAGATCGATTCCGTCGAGTTTCACCTCATGCCCGATGACTACGCACGGACGATGGCGCAGCACTCCACGCTCCTGGCCAACGGCGTGATGACAGTGCACACCATTCCGTCACGACTCAAGCATGATCCGGCCGGAGTCATCGACGAGTTGCGCGGCGCCTACCGCTCAGCGGCACAGCGTCCCAGACCCGACGTATCAGCCACGCTGTGGCGCCCGATCTGAGAAGTACGCGGGGAGCTTTCGTACTGCAGAAGAGGACGTTGGGGCCCCGCGTGCAGCAAAGCAAGCGCGCGGGGTGGTTAGGGGGTTGGGGTGGGCGGCTCGGCGGGGACGGGGTTCGGCTTGGTCGCGCGGTGCAGGGCCACCATGCCGCCCGTCAGGTTGAACCAGGCGACGTCCTCCCAGCCCGCCTGCGAGATCAGCTCGCCCAGCGCCCGCTGGTCCGGCCAGGTCGCCATCGACTCGGCCAGGTACGAGTAGGCCACCGGGTTCGAGGAGACGAACTTCGCGATCAACGGCAGGAGCTTGAGCAGGTACCGCATGTAGACGAAGCGGAACGGCTTCCACACCGGGGTGGAGACCTCGCAGATCACCATGCGGCCACCCGGCTTCACCACGCGGGCCATCTCGCGCAGGGCGACGACCGTGTCGTTGAAGTTGCGGATGCCGAAGGACACCGTGACGGCGTCGAACGAGTTGTCCTTGAACGGCAGGCGCAGGGCGTCGGCGGCCACCTTCGGGACGCGGCGGTGGGCACCGGAGGCGAGCATGCCGACGGAGAAGTCGGCGGCGACGCACCAGGCGCCGGACTCGGCGTACTCGACGGTGGACACGGCGGTGCCGGCGGCCAGGTCGAGGACCTTCTCGCCGGGACGGGCGTCGAGCACGCGCCTGCTCCACTCCCTCCAGCGGCGGTCGAAGCCCAGCGTCATGACCGAGTTCGTGCGGTCGTAGCCCTGGGCCACGCCGTCGAACATCTCGGCGACCTCGCGGGGGTTCTTGTCCAAGCCGGCTCGCGACATGGCCCAAGACTAGGTCAGGCCAGCTGAGATCATCTTCAGGGCACCTTCAGGGCCGTCAGCATGCCGTCGACCGCCGCGTGCCACGGGTACTCCTCCGCACGCGCGCGGGCTGCCTCCCGTGACCCCGATTCGAGGAGCTGCCGGGCCGCGAAAGCGAACGCCGCGGCGTGGTCGTCGACCGCCGCGCCGCACGACGGCTGGACGATCTCCTTCAGCGCGCTGCTCCGGCTCACGACGACCGGGGTTCCGCTGGCCAGGGCCTCCAGTGCCGCGAGGCCGAACGTCTCGTGCGGGCCGGGCGCGAGCGAGAGGTCCGCCGAGGCGAGCAGCGAGGCGACGTCCAGGCGTGACTTCACGAAGCCGAGGAAGGTCACCGGCAGGCCGGCCGCGCGCTTCTCCAGGAAGGCGCGGCGAGGGCCGTCGCCCGCGATCACCAGGCGTGCCGAGTGGCCCTGCTCGTGCAGTTCGGCGAGCGTGTCGACGGAGCGTTCGACGTGCTTCTCCGGTGACAACCGTCCACAGTGGATGAGCAGGTTCTCCTCGCCTCGCAACAGGTCCCGCCGCAGATCGGCCGAGTGGCGACGGGGCGTGAACGTGGTCAGGTCGACGCCGAGCGGCACCTGGGTGACGTTGCGCGCGCCGATGCGGTCGAACTCCTCGCGGGCGAACCCGGTCGTGCACACGACCGTGTCGTACGAAGCGGCCATGCGCCGGTTGGCCCAGTCCGCGGCCCGCACCGCCGGGTGCTCGGGCAGCACGAACCGCAGCAGGCGGTCGAGGCGTTCGTGGGAGATCACGACGTTCGGGATGCCGCGCTCGCTCGCCCACGCGCCCATGCCGCGCAACGTCAGCCGGTCGGAGACCTCCAGCCGGTCCGGCTCCAGGTGCTCCACCAGCGCCTTCACCCGCCACGGGTCCACGACGCGGTAACCGCCGGTGTACGGGATCTTCACCGCGGGCAGCGTGACGCGCCGGACACCGCCGGGCAGCACCTCGTCGGCGCGGCGGTCGCCCGGCACGACCAGCACCACCTCGTGGCCCGACTGCACGTAGCCGGTGCCGAGGTGGTGCAGCGCCGTGCGGAGCCCGCCCGACTTCGGCCCGTAGAAGTTGGCGAGCTGGACGATCCTCAAGCGGCCGCCCGGTGAGCGAGTCCGGTGACCGCGGCGTAGTGGCCCATCAGCTCGTCGCAGATCGCTGGCCACGTGCGGGACAGCACCGACCTGCGTGCCGCGAGGCCGAACCGCTTGCGCCGCAACGGGTCCCGCAGCAGATCCAGGTACTGCACGAGGTCGTCCTCGAACAGGTACCCGGTCCGGCCGTGCCGCACGAGGTCGCGCGGACCGCCCGCGTTCGGCGCGAGCACCGGCAGCCCGGTCGCGAGCGCCTCCTGCACGGCCTGGCAGAACGTCTCGTGCGGTCCGGTGTGGATGAAGACGTCGAGCGACGCGTAGGCCTCGGCGAGCGCCTGACCGGTGCGGAAGCCCAGGAACTCGGCGTTGGGAAGGTCGCGTTCGAGCTGTTCGCGGTCCGGGCCGTCGCCGACGATCCGCAGCTTCACGCCCGGCAGGTCGTGCAGCTCCCTGAGCCGGTGGACCTGCTTCTCCGGCGCGAGACGGCCGACGTAGCCGATCGTGAGCTCGTCGTTGTGCTTGGGGCGCGGGTGGAAGAGGTCGACGTCGACACCGCGGCCCCACCGGTGCACGCGCGGAACACCGTGCCGTTCCAACGCTTCCACCGCCGAGCTCGACGGCGCCAGCGTGCGGTCGGCCAGCGTGTGCAGGCGCTTGGTCCACCTCCACGCCGCGCGCTTGGTGAGCCCGAGCCCGTAGTTGCCCGCGAACCCGGCGACGTCGGTCTGGTAGACCGCGACGGTCGGCACGTCGAGCCTGCGGGCGGCCCGCAGCCCGTACGCGCCGAGCACGAACGGTGAGGCGAGGTGCACGACGTCGGGCTCGAAGTCCGCCAGCGCGTGGTGGACTCTGGGGCTCGGCACCCCGATGGGCAGGCTGGTCACCATGGGCACGTCGACGGAGGAAACTCTGACGACCGGAGTGCTGAGGTGGTCGTCGGCGCCGGAACCGGGCGCGACCACCAGAGCCTGGTGGCCGCCTCGCCGCAGGTGTTCCAGCACACGGAGAACGGAGTTGGTGACCCCGTTCACCTGGGGCAGGAAGCTCTCGGTAACGATCGCTACGCGCACAGAGGACACCCTGGGGTGCCAGCGTGAAGTCCACGTGACACTCAATTTGACGCGGTCCGAACACCTCACGTCGTGGCCAGGTGATCGTCGATTCGTCATCTTCGCGTCGGTTCCCGGTCACCGGACGCGGTGAAACTAGGCCAGCATGACCGTCTTGTCGTCCCGTCCCGCGCACCCGGTGGACCCCGGCCTGGTGTCCATCGCCCTGGAAGTGGCCGGTCGCCTGGCGAACGACGCCTCGGACGTCATCATGGCCACCGCCGGCCGCGGCGTGCGTCCCGACTCCGACGAGTCACCGTTCGACTGGGTCACCGACACCGACCGCACCCTGGAACGCCACACCCGCCGCGTGCTCACCAAGGAGTTCCCGTCGATCCCCGTGTTCTGCGAGAACTCCGACGCGGTCCCCGACGACTCGGAGTTCCGCTGGGTGGTCGACCCGGTGGACGGCACCGCGAACTACACCGCGGGCATGCCGTGGTGCGCCTACAGCCTGGCCCTGGTGGACCGCTGGGGCCCGGTCGTCGGCGTGGTGGCGGACCCGTACCGCTCCCAGATCTACGCAGCCGCCCGAGGCCGCGGCATGCGCGCGAACGGCACCCCGGTCCGCCTGACCGAACGCCAGGGCGACTCTCTGGTCGTGTGCACTGAGATGACCCGTTCCGGCCCATGGCCCGGCATGGGCGAATTCATCTCCACAGCCGCAACAGCCGGCACGGGCGTGCGCGTTCTCGGCTCGAAATGCCTGGCCGTGGCACAGGTGGCGTTGGGCCACGTCGCTGCTGCCGTGCTGCACGGCTACCACGAGTGGGACGTGGCCGGTGCGGTGTCACTGGCCGTGGAGTCCGGTGCGGTCGTGCTGGACAGACGGGGCGAGGGAGCCCAACTACCCGTGGACGGCCTCCTGGTGGCCGCACCCGACGCCGCGGACGAGGTGCTGGGCTGGTGGCAGTCCGCGCTTCAGGTGGACAGCTGAGGCAGCTGCTTCTCGAGCATCTCGAGATGGGTGCGCGCCTCGTCCAGCTCGGGGTGGTCGAACATCTGCAACGCGACCCGGCCGACCTGGTTCTCGAACTGCTTGAAGTCGTGCGCGGCCTTGAGCAACCGCTGGTAGACGGGGTGCTGCTGGTCGACCGCCCCCAGCGCCCTGCCCAGCTGCGCGATCCCGCGCACGTCGTCGAGCTCCTTGGTCAGCTGCTCGCTGATCCGCTGCAGCCAGTCCTTGGCCGCCGACTTGGGCACGGTCTGCACGGCCGCGGAGACCCTGCGCGCCGACTCGGCGCAGCGTTCGACCTGCTCGGACCACATGTCGTAGGGCTGCTGGGGAGCCAGCGGGAAGTACGGCACCGGCTGGCGCGGCCGGTTGATCGAGCGACGGATCAGGCCGATGACCAGGCCGATCAGTGAGCCGGGGACCCCGCCCATCATCACGCCGGAGATGATGACCACCGCGATGGAGATGCCGACCGGATCGGTGCTCTTCGCGGTGGCGGTCACGCCGATTGTCATGAGGGCACCCATGAGCACGAAACCGACCGCGGATCCCCACAGCACTGAACGAACGACGACACCCATGACTGGTGATCGTGCCACTTCCACGCCGTGTTGGTGGTCAAGCGTCGAAGTCGACCGTCACGCACTCACTGGTCGGCAACGCCTGACACGTCAGCACGAACCCGGCCTCCACCTCGGACTGGTCGAGCGCGTAGTTCCGCCGCATCTCCACCGTGCCCTCGGTGACCAACGCACGGCACGTGCCACACACACCGCCCTTGCACGCGAACGGCAGGTCCGCACGCACGCGCTGTGCAGCGTCCAGGATCGGCTCGTCGGCCGGCAGCGGCAGCGTGGTCGACTTGCCGTCCAGCACCACCGTCACGGAGGCGGCCGCGTCCACCACGGCCTCCGCACGGCGCGGTGGGGGCGGCGGCTCGTCGACGTAGAAGAGCTCGTGGTGCACGTGTTCTGGTGCCACGCCACGTGTGCGCAGCACGGCCGTGGCGTCCTGCACCATCTCGTACGGGCCGCACAGCCACCATTCGTCGATGCCGTCGAACGGCACGATGGTGTCGAACAGCGCGTTCAGCTTCGTAGCGTTCAGGCGGCCGGTGAAGAGCTCCACGTCGCGCGGTTCGCGGGACAGGACGTGGATCAGCTGGAACATCGCCGGGTAGCGGTCCTTCAGGTCGGCCAGCTCGTCGGCGAACATCACCGTGTTGGTGCTGCGGTTGCCGTACATGAGCGTCACGCGGGCGCCGGTGGCGAGCACGGTCGCGGCGATCGACAGGGCCGGGGTGATGCCGGAGCCCGCGACCACCAGGCCGTGGTGTGCGCCGACCCCCGAGGGCGTGAACTTGCCCAGGGGCGGCAGGACCTCGACCACGTCCCCCGGAGACAGGCGGTCGACCAGCCACGTCGAGAACTGGCCGCCGTCGACGCGGCGCACGCCGATGCGCGGGGCGGCGCCGGTGGGGGCGCAGATCGAGTACGAACGGCGCTCGTCGCCCTGGCGCAGGGTCAGGTACTGGCCCGCGGCGAAGGCGAACTCGTCCGACAGGTCGGCGGGCACGTCGAAGGTGACAGCGACGGCGTCGTCGCAGAGGCGGTCGACGCGGGCGACCGTCAGCTTGTGGAAAGCGGCCCTCCGCTTGCCGGTTCTGGGCGACAACTCAGATCTCCTTGACGTGCTCGAACGGTTCGGCGCACGCGTTGCAGCGGCGCAGGGCCTTGCACGCGGTCGAGCCGAAGCGGGAAATCTCCGACGTGTTGGGCGAACCGCACTGCGGGCAGGCGACCTGGCGTGACGGCGGCACGAGGTTCAGCGGCACCGGGCCCGCGACGGACGGCCCGACCCGCGACGGCGGCGCGATGCCCGCGGCGGCCAGCTTCGAGCGGCCCTCGTCGCTGATCCAGTCCGTCGTCCACGCCGGCGACAGCGACAGGCGCACCTCGACCTCCGAGTAGCCCGCGGAGGTCAACGATCGGCGCAGGTCAGCGCCCATTTCGTCAATCGCGGGGCAGCCCGAGTAGGTCGGGGTGATGGTGACGACCACGCGACCGTCCGCTTCCGACACGTCGCGCAGCACGCCGAGGTCCGCCAGCGTGAGGACCGGGAGCTCCGGGTCCCGCACGGCCGACGCGATCTCGAGTGCCGTCGTCACCAGACCGCTCCCGGCAGCGAGCGGTGCAGGTGCTGCATCTCGGCGAGCAGGTAGCCCATGGCCTCGGTGTGCACGCCGTCGCGACCCGCCATGCCGGCGACGCGCGCGGCTCGGGTGTCCGCCGGGCGCGTGAGACCCGCGGCCGACAGCACCGCGTCGAGCACACCGTCCACTTCGGACTTCACCGAGGCCGGGTCGACCGCGACGCCGGGGAGGCGCGTTTCGACGGCGTGTGTGGCGAACAGCTCGTCCACGAACGGCCACACGCGCTCCAGACCGGCCTGCACGCGGCGGTGCGACTCGTCGGTGCCGTCGCCGAGCCGGACGGTCCACTGCGCGGCGTGGTCGCGGTGGTAGGCCAGCTCCTTCAGGCCCTTCTCCGCGATGGCGGCGAGCACCGGGTCGGCCGAGCCTGCCCAGAAAGGAGATGGGGCCAGCCGGGAGAAGAGCGCGAGACGCCACGACGAGAACACCAACAGGCGCGCGATGGTCGTGCCGAAGTCGCCGCCGGGGCCCGGACCGCAGTCGATCTCGGCCAGGTGCACGTTGCGGAACTCGCGTTCGTCGCGCAGGTACGCAAGCTCGTCCTCGGACTTCCCGAGCACCTCGCCGGCGCGCGTCAGCAGCATGCGGGCCTGCCCCAGCAGGTCGAGGGCGATGTTCGCGAGAGCGATGTCCTCTTCCAGCTCGGGCGCACGCGAGCACCACTCCGCGAGCCGCTGCGAGAAGATCAACGCGTCGTCGCCGAGCATCAGGCAGTACGCGGCCAGGGCGTCTTTGTCGACATCGGCCGGGAACTCGCGGTTCACGCCGGACAGTGCCTCGGAGAAGCCCGTCCCGAACGCCCAGTGCGCGTCTTCGTGGCCGAGAAGCGACTCGTAAGCGTTGTCGAAGCTCATAGGTGCGGCACGTCCTCGGGAATCGCGTAGAACGTCGGGTGCCGGTAGACCTTGTCCCCGGACGGCGCGAAGAACGGGTCCTTCTCGTCCGGCGACGAGGCCGTGATCGCGGCCGCGGGCACGACCCAGATCGAGACGCCCTCGTTGCGACGCGTGTAGACGTCACGGGCGTTGCGCAGCGCCATTTCGGCGTCCGGCGCGTGCAGCGAACCGACATGCACGTGGTTCAGGCCGCGCTTGCCGCGCACGAACACTTCCCACAGGGGCCAAGACGTGCTCACGCGGCACCTTCCTTCACAACAGCCTGCTTCTGGGCGTGCGCGGCAGCGGCCTCACGGACCCAGGCGCCGTCCTCGTGCGCCTTGCGGCGGTGGGCGATGCGCTGCTCGTTGCAGACGCCGCCACCCTTGACGACCTGCCAGAACTCGTCCCAGTCCGGCGAGCCGAAGTCGTACTGCCCGCGGTCGGAGTTCCACTTGAGCTCGGGGTCGGGGAACGTCACGCCGAGCGCCTCGGCCTGCGGCACGCTCATGTTCACGAACTTCTGCCGCAGCTCGTCGTTGGTGTCGCGCTTGATCCGCCACGCCATGGACTGCTCGGTGTTCGTTGACTCCGAGTCCGGCGGGCCGAACATCATCAGCGCCGGCCACCACCACCGGTTCACCGAGTCCTGCACCATGTCGCGCTGCTGCTGCGTGCCGCGCATCATCGTCATGAGCAGCTCGTAGCCCTGACGCTGGTGGAACGACTCCTCCTTGCAGATGCGGATCATTGCGCGCGCGTACGGCCCATAGGACGTGCGGCACAACGGCACCTGGTTGCAGATCGCGGCGCCGTCGACCAGCCAGCCGATGACACCGACGTCCGCGAACGTCAGCGTGGGGTAGTTGAAGATCGAGGAGTACTTCTGGCGGCCCTCGATGAGCTTGGTCGTCAGGTCCTCGCGGTCGGCTCCGAGCGTCTCGGTCGCCGAGTACAGGTACAGGCCGTGGCCTGCCTCGTCCTGCACCTTCGCCAGCAGGATCGCCTTGCGCCTCAGCGAGGGCGCGCGGCTGATCCAGTTGCCCTCCGGCTGCATCCCGATGATCTCGGAGTGGGCGTGCTGGGCGATCTGCCTGATCAGGGTCTTCCGGTAGCCGTCGGGCATCCAGTCGCGCGGCTCGATGCGCGCGTCAGCCTGCACCGTGCGCTCGAAGCGCAGCTCCAGGTCATCCGCCATGCCCCGATGTTACACCTGAGTGCCGAATCTGCGTAGAACTGTCACAACGGCCGCGACGACCAGCCACACAGCCACGAGGAAGGTGCCGACGGGCAGCAGGCTGAGCACCGCCGTCCGTCCGGCGACACGGGTGAGTTCGGGGTTCGTCTGGTCGTACTCGACCCGCACGTTGTCCCCGACGTTGAGACCCGACGGGTACAGCACCCCCTGGGACGGGATGATCACGCGACCGTCCGGTGTGGCGTAGCGCACAACCGTCCTGTTGAAGGAGACGGAGTCGACCTGCGCGATCGCCTGCCCCATGTGCTTCTCGATGGCCACGTCGTCCCGCCAGCACGCTATGGGCAGAAGCACGCACACGAGCGTGACCACCCCACCGACGACGAGCAACGTTCTGCAGACCGCACGGCGGACGCGTACGCCGAGCGGCGGCTTGGTCAGTGCGTCCTCCACCACAACTGAGAAGTCTAGAGCCGGGCGGATGCCGCGCTTTCAGGTTGAGGTCCATACAGTCGGAGAGTGACCTCAGCACCCACATCGCGAGCACGGCAGCGAATCCGCGTCCGGTCGAGGCGGGACACAGCCTCCGACCTGCTCGGACTGCTGCCAGACCCGGAGCACGCGCTCGCTTGGGTGCGCGACGGGTCCGGCCTGGTCGGCTGGGGCGAGGCCGCGCGGCTGGAGGTCAGCGGTCCGGACCGGTTCGCGCAGGCCGACAAGTGGTGGCAGGAGTTCTGCGCCCACCTCGACGTGGACGACGAGCTGGGCGTACCCGGCAGCGGCCCCGTCGCGTTCATCTCGATGGCCTTCGCCGACTCCCCCGGCGACTCGGTGCTGATCGTCCCCGAAGTCGTAGTGGGCCGCCGCAACGGCGAGCAGTGGGTCACCACGATCGGCGCCTCGGACCCGGCCCCTTTCGTCGCCCCTCTCTCGCGCCCGTCAACGGTCCGATACGCGAACGGTCAGCTGCCGGTCACGCAGTACCGCGAGGCCGTTCACGAGGCCGTTCTGCGGATGCGCGGCGGCGAGCTCGACAAGGTCGTGCTGGCCCACGACCTGGTCGCTCTGACGGACCGGCGCCTCGACCAGCGGTTCGTGCTGCAGGGCCTGGCCCGCCGCTACCCGGAGTGCTGGGCCTACGCGGTGGACGGTCTGGTCGGCGCCACGCCCGAGCTGCTGCTGCGCCGGACCGGCTCGGTGGTCGACTCACGCGTGCTTGCTGGGACGACGTGGCCGCACGACGGTGTTTCGGACGAAGAGCTCGCCTCGGCGTTGATGTCGTCGGAGAAGAACCTCGAAGAGCACGACTACGCGATCACCTCTCTCGCGGAGACGTTGCGCCCTTTTTGCACGACGATGTCCGTGGAGGGACCTTCCGTCCTGCGGCTGCCGAACGTGTCGCACCTGTCCAGCGACGTGATCGGCACTCTCGAGTCGTCGGTGTCGCTGCTGCACCTGGGTTCGGCCGTGCACCCGACGGCCGCCGTCGGGGGCACGCCCCGGCTGGACGCGACTCAGCTGATCTCGCAGCTGGAGGGGATGGATCGCGGCCGGTACGCCGGGCCGGTCGGGTGGATCGACGGCAACGGCGACGGAGAGCTCGGGATCGCGCTGCGGTGTGCGCAGATCTCCGGGTCGACGGCGCGGCTGTTCGCGGGGTGCGGGCTCGTCGCGGACTCGGATCCGGACATCGAGGTGCAGGAGGCGCACGCGAAGATGCGGCCGATGCGTGAGGCGCTAGAGGGGCTTTAGGAGACCTGTCCGATGAAGGCTCGCCAGGCCGAGGTGCTGAAGGTCAGCACCTCACCGGCCACGTTCTTCGAGTCGCGGACACGAGCGTCGTGGGCGAGCGAGACCTCGACGCACTCACCCTCCGGCGTGCCGTTGCTGTAGCTGCTCTTACGCCAAGTGCGGTCCTGGGTCATCGAGATCCTCTCGCGGCAGGTTGACGTACTCCGCCAGCTTCCTCCGCGATTGTTCCTCAGTGTGTCACGAACGCTGAAAGGGGTTTGACAGGTAGGAGAACTCTTTGAGGCGGTGCTGCGTAGAAGATGAAGGTTGTTGGCCCTTCGGAGTCGCCCTACGGGGGGTGGCTTCAAACCGCCCACTGCTGCGTTAGCTGAAGACTGTCGTGGTGAGCGTGTGGGAAAAGGCATCCGTTGGAGGTGTCAGGTGGGGATCAGGAAGGCGTTGTGTCATAGCCTGCGAAGTGTCGAAACAATCGTGGTTGACATCAGAACCGGGGCGTTGAGGATAACCCGGGATGAGCCTGGCGGGTGCCCGTTTATTGGCCAGGTGGTGTCCGGCATGAAGGCGGCGCGAGCCTGATCTGCGGCTTCTGCGTGGAACGTGAGAAAGCGTGCCCCGACACCGCTGCCCAGGTTGAGGCAGCGAGAGGGAGCGCCTGGGGCGGCTGAAACCGCTCGGGTTGAGTACCGTCGCGGGGCGCGCTGGCGGACCGGTTCGTAGTAGCGAGGAAGCTCCTGCTTGATGCGGTGGGAGTGGAGCGAAGGGGCCGGGTCATTCGTGGCTGTTGTTCGTCCGATCAACCGGGCCGCGGCCCGGGAGGAGTTGTGTGGACCAGCTGAAATTGCCGGGCAAGTCGTTTGAGATTTCGAAGTGGGAAGTGCAGGAGGCGTGGGAGAAGGTCAGGGCCAATAAAGGAGCGCCGGGGGTGGACGGGCAGACGCTGGCGGAGTTCGAGAAGGATCTGAAAGGCAATCTGTACAAGATCTGGAACCGGATGTCGTCAGGGTCCTACTTCCCGCCTCCGGTGCTGGCGGTGGAGATCCCGAAAGCGCATGGTGCGGGCATCCGGGTTCTCGGGGTGCCGACCGTGGCCGACCGGGTGGCCCAGACGGTGGTGGCCCGCAG
>NZ_BBOJ01000039.1 GCF_000974445.1 Lentzea aerocolonigenes | reverse complement strand
ATTGAGCCGGACATGGTGGTGCTGGCCGACCGCGGGTTCTTCAGCTACGAGTTGTGGTGCCAGGCGCGGCAGACCGAGGCTGAGCTGGTCTGGCGTATATCCGATAACGTCGATGTGCCGGTGCTGGAATGGCTGCCGGATGGGTCCTATCGAGCCGAGCTGCTGCCCAAGAACATGAAGTCCGACCTCAAGCGAGGCAGGCGGCGCAGTGTCCCCGACGAGGCGCGGATTGCCGTGCGAGTGGTCGAGTACATGGTCACCAACCGGGGTGGCAAAGCCGAGACGATCAGGCTGATCACCTCGATCATGGACCACGAGCTCGCCCCGGCGGCGGAGCTGGCGGCGTTGTATCGGCAGCGCTGGGAGTTCGAGCTCACGCTGGACGAGGTCGAGACCCATCAGATGCCGCACCATCGGCTGCTGCGGTCGAAGACACCGGAGCTGGTGCGGCAGGAGATCTGGGCGCTGCTGCTGACCCACTACGCGGTCCGTGACCTGATGCTCGAGGCCGCCGAGGACATGGATGCCGATGACGGCCTGGACGTCGACGAGTTGTCGTTCGTCCGCAGTCTCAACGCCGTGCGCCGCCAGGTCACCAACCAGGCGGGTTTTTCCCCCTCACCGGTTGAAGAAAGCGACAGCCGAGACGATTGAGGAGATTCGGCACCGTCGCAGTCGTGGACGCCGGCACCGCTCCTATCCCCGCGTGGTTAAACGAGTCCGGTCAGGAGACAAGGTGATCAAGCGGGCCACCCACACGGGAACTCGCCACAATATGCCGCCCGAGCTGCACATATTCGGCAGGGTCGCTTAACTTAGCGGCATTGGGCTCGACCCACAGCAAAAGCCGAGACGCAACCCGATCAACATCGCCTGACCGCCGCCAGCCAGGCCCGGCGATGCTGCCTAGCCACGGCGAGAAAACGGATCAGATGACGAATGGGCTACGACTTTCTCCTCGCCGCGTGGCCCATTCGTCGCGCGTCGAAAATCCGCAATGGCGAAGCCGAGCCGAACCTCCGACTACAACGCAGGCAATGGCGAAGCCGAGCACCCTCAACAACCGCGATGGCGAAGCCGAGCCGGACAGGGCAATGCGAACGCAGGAAACCGGTAATAAAGTGAGCCGAACAACAAACGCAACCACGCACGCTTGCGATTGGGGCTTGACTTTGGGTGCGAGGTGCTATGCTGGTTGGATCGGCCGGGCTCCTTATGCCCGGCTTTTTAAGGCCGATGTGCGCCTCGCAAGGGCCCCGAAGTCAAGCCCCAATCGCAATCGTCGCGAAGCGGCGATGAAATGACCCGGCTCGTCATACGACCCACGCAACCACCAACACAAGGCGACCAGGCCAACAAAAGGCGACCACCCCGCTGGAACCCGCGCCGAACCACCCCAAGCCGACCCGCACCCCAACATCACCGCATGAACAGCCCAACGAAATGGTTCATGTCGGCCTGCACGCAAGCCTCCTCAGCATGCTTCCCACTACACCCCACAGCCCACCCACTCCCATCGCCGTAGTCGGAGAAGTGAAAAGGAATCCCAGCAGCACGAAGGTGCGCAGCGGTCACCAGCGCAGTCTCCCGAGCCCGGTTCTCCAGCACCGCCTGGATCGGGTTAACGGCCAAGTCGCCCCCGTTGCCGGAGTACAGCGCCACCCCCATCCCCCGCAACGACGCCGCGTGCTGGGCAGGGCTCTGAGCGTTCCAAACCCCGTCGAACGGCCACACCGGCGGTCCGAAGATCGCGTCCGCGCCGGCAACAGGGGAGCCGGAGCCTGGGTTCACCGAGCTGGCCACCACGGCGGCGCGGACCTCGGAGTTCTGCAGGTCGAGGGCCCCGGAGAAGCTGCCGGCGTAGCGGAACAGATCGGGGCGGTGCTCGGCGTAGTGGAACGCGCCGAAGCCTCCCATCGAGTGTCCGACGATTGCCCGGCCGGACCGCGATGCGATCGTGCTGAGGTTGGCATCGACGAACGGGATCACCTGCTCCAGGTGGAAGGTCTCCCAGTTCTGCGGGCCCAAGGCGCCGGGGTTGACCCAGTTCGAGTACCAGCCGCGGCCGCTTCCGTTGGGCTGCACGGTGATCAGCGGGACGTCGCGGGTCGCGTTCTCCACGACCCTCTGGTTCCACGCCGCGTCCGGGCGGTCGGGGTGGCCGTGCAGGTAGTACTGCACCGGGTAGCGGGTCGCGGGGTCGTATCCCGCGGGCAGCGTCACGACGATTGCGTGCCTGCCCGGTTCCTGGCCCGGCAGCAGGGTCGGGGTCGGCACCTGGTCGGTGGAGACGTTGAAGACGAACGTGCGGTGGTTGTCGTCCACCCAACGAGGCTGGCTCGTCACGACGAGGCCGAACCCGTCGGTGAACACGGGAGGTGCGGGGGCGGGGGCGGACAACGCGGTGGTGGCGATCACCGCGGCCAGGAAACGGATCATGGCTCGATCATGGGGTCCGCCGAGCAGGCAGGACAGGCCAGCGACCGGCCATCTGTGGCCTGATCAGCCTGGAAGGTGCGAAAACAGCTCGCGGAGCGCGGTCGTGGCGCGGTCGAGCACGTCCGCGGGGATCGCGGACAAAGCCTCGTCGTGGGCCTTGCTGTTCGCGATCACGACCTCCTCTGCCAGCGTCCGGCCGTCCGGTGTGAGGCGCACGAAGGTGCTGCGGCCGTCGGACTGGTCCGGTTCGCGCTCGACCAGGCCGCGGCTCACCAGGCGGTTCACCACGTTGCTCGTGCCGCCGGTCGACAGGAGCAGTGATCGGCTCAGCTCGTTGGCCTTGAGGCGGTAGGGCTTTCCGCTGCGGCGCAACGTGGCCAGCACGTCGAAGTCGGCGCCGGTCAGGTCGAACCGCGTCACGGTGGCGCGGGTGACCTCGCCCAGCAGGCCCGAGATGACCATCACGCGCTTGCTGAGCTCCGAGCTCGCGACGAGGGCCTCTGGGAGCTCCGCCCGCCACCTGCCCAGCAGTTCTTCCACGCGATCCGTCACAGGTCAGAGCCTATTGCACATCGTGATAGCTTTTAGGAAAGCTTTCGACTGAGGGGAATCTGATGGACTTCGTGCTGCGCAACGCCGTCGTGATCGACACGGACCCGGTCGTGGCGAAACCCGGCACCGACGTGCTCGTGCACAACGGCCGCATCGCCGCAACAGGCGAGAAACTGGAAGCCGAGACCGTGATCGACTGCACCGACCGGATCGTGCTGCCGGGGTTCGTCGACACCCATCGGCACCTGTGGCAGGTGCTGGTGCGGTCGTTCTGCGCCGACATGTCGCTGGGCGAGTACCTGGAGAAGATGCTGCGCCCGGTCCAGGCGGTGCTCACGCCGGAGCAACTGGCGGTCGGGACGCTGGCGGGTGCGCTGGAGTGCCTCGCGTCCGGCGTCACGACGGTGCAGGACTTCTCGTTCGCACCGACGTTCGCGCACGCCGAGGCCGCAGTGCAGGCCCTCAGAGAGTCAGGCGTCCGCGCAGTGTTCGGTTACGGCCAGCCGGTGTTCGGCCCTGCCTGCGACCCCGGCGATGTCGAGCGTGGCGCCGAACTGGGCGGCGGGCTGGTCGACATCGCACTGGCACCGCTCGGACCGTCCTTTTCGGACGTCACGGCCGTCGAGCACGACTGGCGGCTGGCCGAATCGCTCGGCCTGCGCGTGGTCACGCACGTCGCCGGTCACGGGAACCCGATCTCGTTGCTGCACGACCGCGGCCTGCTCCACGAGAACACGACGTTCGTGCACGGCAACGGTCTTCCCGACGACGAGCTGAAGCTGATCGCCGACGCCGGCGCGAGCGTGTCGATCGCACCGGCGGTGGAGGCGAGCATGGGCCACGGCACGCCTATGGTCCGCCGCACCCGTGCGTTCGGCGTGCCGACCGGTCTCGGCGTCGACTCGGTGACGGGCGTGGCGGGGGACATGTTCTCGCTGATGCGCGCCACCCTGCTGTCCGCGCACCTGAGCGAGGGTGTGCACGTCACACCCGCCGATGTGCTGCGGATGGCGACCGTCGAGGGCGCCGCTGCCCTCGGCCTGGCCGACCGCGTCGGGTCGCTCACCCCGGGCAAGCACGCGGACCTGGTGGTGCTGCGTGCCTCCGACCTCAACCTGCTCGGCGCCCGCGACCCGATCGCCGCGGTCGTCACGGCGGCCCACCCCGGCAACGTCGAGCGGGTGTTCGTGGGCGGAGTCGAGGTCGCACACCAGGACGTGTCGAGTGCTGTCAGGGATGCTGCCGAAGGCTTGACGCGGTAGTGCGGCACCGCGGCGGACCCAGTTCGGCGGCGAAGAGCCGCATCAGGCCGGGCAGGCGGTAGGTGTCGCCGTCGCCCCACTCGGCGAGGCCCAGGTCGACGAGCTGGTCCAGCGCGGCCTCGGTCTCCAGCAGGCCCGTGCCCAGCGCGAGGGCGGCGGTGGCGGCGTCGCACGTGTCGCTGCGTCCGAGGAACCGGAACGCGGTCGCGGCCAGCGGGTCGGTGACGGCACCGAACGCGGTGGCGCAGGCGGCGCGGACCGACTCGCCGCCGAAGCTCAGCTCGGACAACCTGCGCCGGTCGGACGCCAGGCGGTCCGCGAGCCACGACGCGGAGCGTCCGGGGCGGTGGGCGAGGATCGCTCCCGCGATGTGCAGCGCCAGCGGAATTCCGTGGCAGTACCGCGCGATCCTGGTCGCGGCGGCGGGTTCGGACGCGGCGCCCGGTGCGAGCCGCGTCAGCAGCTCCAGCCCGTCCACATCGGACAGAGGTCCGACCCGGACGTGCTGAGCGCCGTCCAGCAGCAACGGCGACCGGCTGGTGATCAGCACCGCGCACGGGCCGGTCGCGGGCAGCAGGTCGCGCAACGGTGCCGGATCGGTCGCGCCGTCGAGCACCACGAGCACCGCCCGGTCGGCGAGCCTGGACCGCAGCAGCGTGGCCGTCTCGTCCACCGCGTGCGGCACGTCGGCAGCGCCCAGGTGCCGCAGCAACCGGTGTGCGACACGGGTTTCGTGACGGAGGTCGATGTAGAGCTGGCCGTCGGGGAACACCGGAGCGGCCCGGTGCGCGACCTCCAGCGCCAGCGCGCTCTTGCCGGCACCGCACGGCCCGTGCACCACGGCGACCGCGGGTTCGTTGCGGGCCAGCATCGCCTGCAACCGCGCCACCTCGGCGTCGCGGCCGGTGAACGACCGGCAGCGCGCCGGGAGCTCCCTGGGCGCGTGCAGGGAAGTGCGCGCGGTGACGACCGCCGTCAGCCCCGGATCGCGGTCGAGCACGGACTGGTGGAGCTTCACCAGATCCGGCGAGGGTTCGAGGCCGAGCCGGTCCGCGATCACCCTGCGGTAGTCGGCGTAGACGGACAGCGCTCCCGCCAGGTCGCCCGACCGGTACAGCGCGGTCATCAGGTGGGCTCGCGGGCGTTCCCGCAACGGGTGTTCGGCGGCGAACTCGCGCAGCGGTGTGATCACCTCGCGGTGCTCGCCCAGCCCCAACCGCGCGTCGAGGTGGTCCTCGACGACCGTGAGCCGCAGCTCCTCGACCTGGGCGATCGACGCGGCGAGGGCGTCGCAGTCGGCCAGGTCCTCGAGCACAGCGCCCCGGCACGCCGAGAGCGCCTCGCCGAGGTGCCGCACGGCTGTGGCGTGATCACCGCAGGCCAGCGCCGTCCTGCCCGCGTCGGCGCGTTCGGTGAACAGGTGCAGGTCCAGCTCTCCTGGCTGGAGCACGAGTTCGTACCCGGCCTGCCTGCCGGCGAGGCGTCGTGCGCCGTCCGGCAGCACCTGGCGCAGGCGGTTGGCGTAGGTGCGCAGGTTCGCGACCGCGGACATGGGTGGCTCGTCTCCCCACAGCACGCGGACCAGCCTGCGGATCGGCACGGTCCGGCCGGGGTTGAGCAGCAGTGCGGCGAGCAGGAGGCGTTGCTTGAGCGAGCCGAGCGCCACGCTCGTGCCGCAGGCTCGCACCTCGATCCTCCCCAGGACCCTGAACTCGACTGACACACCGGCGATCTTGGCTGTGGCCGCTGACACACCGCCGACACGGCCTACACGCGCCCGTGTATCCGCGCTGGGCGTGGCTGTGTACCCGCTTTTCCTACGTTTGCGCCACCGACGCCACCCGGCGCCGAGGAAGTGAGGGAGCGCGACACATGCGCAAGACGTTGGAGACGCTGAGCGACAAGCTGCTCGGCATGTTCGTGGCCAAGGCCGACGTGGGCGCGGGCTGCCCGCCGGACCCGTTCTACAAGCACTGCTACTGCCGTGAGCGCAGTGACTTCCGGCGGTACTGCTCCACCAACATGGGCTGCGTGACCACCTGCGGCGAGTGCCGGGTCTTCCGGACCTGCGGCCCGTGACCAGACGCCGTGAGCGGCGTGTCCCGCCGCTCACGGCTCTCCCGTTCCCCACTAGCTTCGGAGCCTTCCCATGTCAGTGCTGACCGCCGCGGTCGTGGTCGTCGGAATCCTGTGCGTGCTGGACCTGTTGCTGAGCTTCGGCATCATCCGGCGGTTGCGTGAGCAGAACGAGACGCTGCGCAACCTTCGCGAGAGGCAGTCGGCGGCCCAGCCGCCCATCATGTTCCCCGCGGGCACCCGCATCGAACTGTCCGATGTGGACGTCAACGGTGCGCTGGTCGGCTTCTTCTCCCCGAACTGCGAGGCCTGCAAGGAACGCCTGCCCGAGTTCATCGAGTACGCGACCGGCCACCACGGCAAGGTGATCGCCGTCGCCGCGGGAGACGCCGACGAGATCGCCGACCTGGTCGTGCGGCTCGGTGAGGTGGCCGAGGTCGTCGTCGAGGAGATGGGCGGTCCACTGCACACCGCGTTCGGCACGGAGGGTTACCCGGCGATGTGCGTGGTCGACGACGACTCGACCGTCGTCGGGAGCGGCTGGGAGATGTCCGCGCTTCCTGCTCGCGCGACCCGGTGACCACCGATCTCGGCGCCCGCAGGGTGCTGTCGCTCCTCGTCAGCGCGTTCGGGCTGACCAGGACGGCGGCACCC
Organism: Lentzea aerocolonigenes; assembly: GCF_000974445.1. GTDB lineage: Bacteria > Actinomycetota > Actinomycetes > Mycobacteriales > Pseudonocardiaceae > Lentzea > Lentzea aerocolonigenes. The sequence continues at coordinate 57,401 of NZ_BBOJ01000039.1, read as the reverse complement.
GCGGGCACCCCTGCGTACGTGGTGCTCAACCTGCTCGGCGGCGTTGCGCCGCTCGCGGCGGCGTGGTGCACCAAGATCCTGCTGGACGGCCTGGCCGCGGGCACGGCCTGGGCGGCGCTGGTGCCGTGGGCGGTCGCACTGGCGGCAACGGGCCTGGTCAGCGGCCTGCTCCCGGTGGCGTCGCAGTACCTGCGGGAACGCCTCGACCGCTCCGTCGCGGTGCTGACCATGGACCGCCTGTACCGGGCGATGGACCGGCTCACCGGGCTGGCGCGCATGGAGGACCCGCGGTTCCGCGACAAGCTCCAGCTCGCGCAGCAGACCGGCCGCAACGGTCCCGGCAGGCTCGTCGACAACGGACTGGGCGCGGTGCAGGCGACCATCACCACGGGCGGGTTCCTCGCCACGTTGCTGGTGCTCAACGCCGGCATGGCGGTGATCGTGCTGCTCGCGGCCGTCCCCGCGCTGTTCGCGCACCTCCGCCTCAGCAGGGCCAGGGCCGAGGTCATGTGGTCGATCACCCCGGCCGAGCGGCGGGAGGCCTTCTACGCCGAGCTGCTGTCGAGCCTGGACGCGGCGAAGGAACTGCGCCTGCTCGGGCTCGGCGACCTCTTCCGGCGCCGGATGCTCGTCGAGCTCACCGCGGCGCACGCCGTGGTGGAGGGCCAGGACCGGCGTGACGCGCGGGTGCAGGGCCTGCTCGCCGGGCTGACCGCGCTGGTGTCGGCGGCCGGCCTCGTCTGGTCGGTGTGGCTCGCGGCCGAGGGATCGCTGTCGATCGGTGACGTGGCGATGTTCGTGGCCGCGGTCGCCGGGGTGCAGAGCGCGTCGCAGAGCCTCGTGCACAGCCTCGCCTCCGCGCACCACTCGGTGCTGTTGTTCCACCACTACCGGGAGATCGAGGAGCAACAGCCGGACCTGCCGGTCGCCGTCGCTCCCGCGGAGGTTCCGGCGTTGCGGTCCGGCATCGAGCTGCGCGACGTCTGGTTCCGCTACGCCGACGACCAGCCGTGGGTGCTGCGCGGCGTGAACCTGACGATCCCGCACGGCACCTCGCTCGCCCTGGTCGGGCTGAACGGCGCCGGGAAGTCGACGATCGTCAAGCTGCTGTGCCGGTTCTACGACCCGTGCCGCGGCGCGATCCTGTGGGACGGCGCCGATCTGCGTTCGCTCCCTGTCGAGGACCTGCGCGCCCACATCGGCGCGGTGTTCCAGGACTACATGCGGTACGACCTCAGTGCGGCCGAGAACATCGGCCTGGGCGATGTGTCCTCAATGGACGATCGGGAACGGGTCGTCGCGGCGGCGCACCGGGCGGGAGCGCACGACGTGGTGACCGCGTTGCCGCGCGGCTACGACACGTTGCTGTCGCGCCTGTACTTCGACGAGGCGGACCGCGAGGACCCGGAGACCGGGGTGCTGCTGTCCGGCGGCCAGTGGCAACGGCTCGCCCTGGCGCGGGCGTTCCTGCGCGACCGCAGGGACCTGATGATCCTGGACGAGCCGAGCTCCGGGCTGGACGCCCAGGCGGAGCACGAGGTGCACAGCAGTCTTCGGCGGCACCGCGAGGGGGCGACGAGCGTGCTGATCTCGCACCGCCTCGGGACGGTCCGGGACGCGGACGTGATCGCCGTGCTCGCCGGCGGCCAGGTCTCCGAGCGGGGAACGCACGAAGAGTTGATGGCCGGCGGCGGGGAGTACGCGAGGCTCTTCCGCCTGCAGGCTTCAGGTTATGACGAGGTGGTGACCGGGTGATCTGGGTAGTGGTCGTGCTCGCGTTGGCCCTGGTGGCCTGGTTGCTCGTGCTGCGCAGCCGTTTGCTGGTGGTGACGGTGCACGGCGTCAGCATGGAACCGACCTACCACTCCGGCGACCGGCTGCTGGTGCGGAAGGCGAAACTCCGCCGCGTCCGTGCCGGCCAGGTCGTCGTGGTGCAGATCGACGGCGCCGCGCCGAGCGACCCGACGGGCGGTCGCCTGGTGAAACGCGCGGTGGCGGTGCCCGGTGATCCCGTGCCGCCGCAGATTCCGGTGCCCGGCCCGCGCGTGCCGGTCGACAGCCTGCTCGTGCTCGGTGACAACCCTCAGCGCAGCAACGACTCCCGGCGGCTGGGCTACCTCCGCGCGGACGCGCTCATCGGCATCGTGGTCCGCCCGATCGGTCAGAGGTGACGTGGTGGTGTTGAGCGTGGCGTCTACAGTCCTTTGTGGACTCGTTCTGGTGGTGTCCGCCGTCAGCAAGGTGCGCAGCCGCACCGACTACGCGGAGTTCGTCGCGTCGGTGCCGGCCTTCGGCATCCCGGCGCGCTGGACGCGCCTGTTCGCCGTGGCGACCGTGGTGGCGGAGTTCGTGATCGCCGTGCTGCTGCTCGCGTCCGCGATCGTCGGTACGTGGTCCGCCGTCGCTGGTCTGGTGCTGGCGACGGGCCTGTTCGGTGTGCTGACCGCGGCGGTGTGGCGCGCGGTGGCACAACGGTCCGGCGCGGTGTGCCGGTGCTTCGGCCGGACCAGCACCAAGCTCACGCACCGCCACGTCGTGCGCAACGCCGCGTTGCTGGGCATCGCCGTGCTCGGGCTCGGCTCGTTCTTCGTGAACGCCGAGGTCACCACGGCCGCCCTGGCGCTCGCGGTGGTCGTCGGCGCGATCGGCGCGGTGCTGGTGGTGCGGTTCGACGACCTCGCCGACCTCGTCGCGGGCCCGGCCTAGCCGCCGTCACGAGAGCACGGCGGGCAGGTGCTCGAAGCCGCGCAGGATGCGGGTGGGACGGCGTCGCGCACCTGGCACCAGACGCAGGCCGGGAAAGCGGTCGAAGATCGTGCGCAGACCGATCTCGCCCTCCATCCGTGCGAGCTGCGCGCCGAGGCAGTAGTGGCGGCCGGCGCCGAACGACACGTGGTCTCGGGCGTTCGGGCGGGTCACGTCGAACGTGCCGGGGTCGGAGAACACGGACGGGTCGCGGTTGGCGCCCGCGAGCACGGTCGTGACGATCTGGCCGCGCCGCACGGGAATGCCCGCGACCGTGGTGTCCTGCGCGCACATGCGGCCGGTCAGCAGGACCGGCGGGTCGAACCGGAGCACCTCGTCGACGGCGTTGGCCCACAGTTCCGGCTTCGAGCGCAGCAGTTCCAGCTGCTCGGGGTGCCTGGTCAGCAACGCGATGCCGTTGCCCAGCAGGTTGACCGTGGTCTCGAAACCCGCCGCCAGCACCAAGCCCGCGGTGGCCTTGAGCTCGCGTTCGGTGAGGCCGACGCCGTCCTCGCGGGCGGTGATCAGGCGGCTGAACAGGTTGTCGCCGGGGTTGGCGCGCAGGGCGTCGAGGTGGCGGGTGAGCCAGGCGTCGAACGTCGTCAGGCCGGCTTCGACGTCGCGGAAGACGCGCCACGACAGGCCCAGGTCGAGGCTCGGGGCGGCGGCTCCGCCCAGGGCCAGTACGGTGGCGCGTTCCTCCGGTGGCACGCCGAGGATCTCGCTGATCACCGTGACCGGCAGGAGGCCGCAGTAGGCCTCGATCAGGTCGACCGGGTTCGCCGGATCGAGGTCGTCGAGCAGCTCGTCGGTGATCTGCTGGGTGCGCCCGCGCAGCTGCTCGACCGCGCGGGCGGTGAAGACCCGCGTGACGAGCTTGCGGTAGCGGGTGTGCGACGGCGGTTCGACGGCCAGCAGCGACGGTGGCTGGACCGGGTGCATCACGTTCGTGGCGGACCACGCGGCCAGCTTGCCGAGCACGCCGGCGCCGAACCGCGGGCGGGCGGTGATGAACGCGTCGTCGCCCAGCACGGCCTTGACGACCTCGTGTCGGGTGGTGGTGTGGCCGACCTTCGTGGCGGCTAGCGGGCCGCGGGCGCGGATCTCGTCGAACAGGCCGGTCAGGTCGGCGCCCGTGGAGGCCTCGACGGTGATGCGACCCTGGAGGTCGCCGCGGCGCGCGGCGAGGCGCAGCACCGCCCGTGGCAGCGCGTGGCCGATTCCCCAGCGCACCGCCGGTTTGACGTGCTCCTCTGCCAGGCTTGACGTACTCATCAGTTTGGCAGACTGCCGAACTGCGGGGCGGCGAGTCAAGGCACGCGTATCCTGCCGCGCCATGGAGATCCGGGCGCTGCTCGACCGCATGGACCTCGACGACTTCAGACGCGAGGTCGAGGACTTCGTGCGGGAGCAGGGCGTAACGGCCTTTGACGAAGTGGTGGAGCTGATCGCGACCTCAGAGGACGGTCAGGTCGTGCGGCAGGCGTGCCGGGCGTTCTCCTTGCTGCGGGCCGGTGACGAGGTCTACCTCGCGGCGCTGCGGCACCCGCACCACGCCGTGCGCAGGGAAGCCGCGAGCATGTTCCGGGGCGAGCACGCGTTGAAGCACGCCAGGGAACTCCTGCCGCTGCTGGCGGACGAGGACCACCACGCGCAACGGGAAGCGTTGTGGGCGTTCGGGACCATGGGACCGGACGTCCTGCCGTTGCTGCACGAGACGCGGAGAACGGCCAAGGGCGCCGTGCGCAGGGCCGCGCTGGCGGGCATCGTCGAGGTCGCCGGGTCGGACGCGGTGTCGCCGCAGGACCGGAAGATGATCGAACGGTTCATCGGCGTCAAGATCGAAGACGAGCAGTACGGCACCGAGGAGATGCACCTCTGCGGCGGCTGGTACGCGATCAGGACCGACAACCAGAAGGCCGTGCTCGGCGTCTGCGGACTCCACGATCCGGTACCTGTCACCAAGGTTCTCGGCGCGTCCGCCTGGAACAACGACCAGCACGTGTTCGCGAAGGACGACGAGCACGTCCAGTGCGCCAGGGTCTACGTGACGGGCGCGTGGGACGGCTGGACGCTCGTGTTCGGTGAGCCGTTCGCGCACGGAACCCGCAGCGTCACGGAGATCTGCGCGGTGCTGAGCGCGGTGTTCGGCGAGGCGCACTACTACGGCATGAGCTGCGGCGACGGCTGGACGGCGTGGTGCATCGCGGAGGACGGCGAGATCGTCCGCTACTACGACGCGTTCAAGGCGGAGGAGCAGATCGGCGAGCTCGACGTGGAGGACGGCAGGGGCCTGCCGCACGACTGGAGCGACGAGAACGACGACCTGGAGGACATCTGGGCGACCGAGGTCGCGGAGGAGCTGTCGGTCGACCCCACGTACTTCGAGGGCGACGTGGAGGGGCACGGCGTGCTCGCGTTGACGCAGTGCGGCCGGACCTACGGCTCTCCCAAGGGTCTCCTGCAGATCTAGGCGGGGATGACCGGCGCCTCCAACGCCCGCACGATCGCGTTGTCCGCGTCCGTGATCACGCCGGCGACCTCGGCGAACGGCAGCACCGAGAACCTCGACGCCGTGCCGATCTTCTCCGAGCTGGCCAGGACGTAGGTGTCGGCGGCCTGATGCGCGAGCGCGCGTTTCATCGCGGCCTCGTCCGCGTCGCCGGTCGTGAGGCCTGCTTCGGGGTGCACGCCCGTGACGCCGAGAAAGAAGAGGTCCGCGTGCACGCCCCGTGCGGCCTCCACGGCGGCGGCACCACACGCGACCATCGAGTGCTTGAAGAGTCGTCCACCGATCACATAGACCTCTACGTCCCGATGCTCTTCCAACGCGCTCGCGATCGTCGGACTGTGCGTGACGACCGTTGCGTGCAGATCGAGCGGTAGCGCGCGCACGAGCGCGAGGGTGGTCGTCCCGCCGTCGAGGATCACCGTGCTGCCGGGCTCGATCAACGCCGCTGCTGCTCGTGCGACCCGTTGCTTGCCATCGACCTGCACGCCCTGACGCGTGGCGTAGTCGGCGATGGCGGGGGAAACGGGCAGTGCGCCGCCGTACACGCGTTGGCACAGTCCCGCCGCCGCGAGATCGCGCAGGTCACGACGGATCGTGTCCTCAGAGATGCCGACTTCGGCAGCGAGGTCCTTGGCGACGATCCGGCCGTCGGTGCGCAGGCGTTCGAGCAGCAGGTCACGGCGTTGGGCAGCCAGCATGCACGTTTCTCCTTGTTTTTGCCGAGTCTTGCACATTATGGTCGATCGCATGCTGATTCTCATCGCGGGCCCCTACCGCTCCGGCACCGGGGACGACCCCGCACTGATGGCGCGCAACCTCGAACGGCTGGAGGAGGCGGCGTGGCCGATCTTCCGCAGCGGTCACGTGCCGATGATCGGCGAATGGGTCGCGCTGCCGGTGCTGCGCGGCGCCGGCGGCAGCTCTCCGGCGGATCCCATCGCCTCGGAGATCATGTATCCGACCGCGGAACGCCTGCTCAGGCACTGCGACGCGGTGCTGCGGCTGCCCGGCGAGTCGACCGGCGCGGACGAGGACGTGCGGATCGCCCGTGAACGCGGCCTGCCGGTCTACGAGCGGGTGGAGGACATCCCGGGTTACGCCGCCTGACGTGCGGCGGCGACGAACTCGCGCATCCGGCCGTGGTCCTTCACGCCGCGGCTCGACTCGATGCCGCTGGACACGTCGACGCCCCACGGCCGGGCCGCGCTGATCGCCCCGGCGACCGTCTCGGGCGACAGTCCGCCCGCGAGCACCCACTTGCCCGACGGGCGGTTCTCGTCGAGCCGCGTGATGTCCCACTGCTCGCCCGACCCGGCGACGGGGGAGTCGATCAGCAGCAGCTCCTCGCCGAACGCGCCGGTCCGCACGTCCGTGTCCGGCCCGAGCGCGGTGGCACGGACGAGCTGGAACGGCAGGTCCGCGAGCTCGTCGAACGCGTCCTTCGGGTAGTCGCCGTGCAGCTGCAACGCGCGCACGCCCGTCTTCAGCGCCATCTCACCGGCTTCGGCGGCTGTGATGCCGCGCACCACGGCGACGGTGAGCACGTCCGCCGGCACGTCCGCGACGAGCCTCCCAGCCAGGTCGAGATCGATCTGGCGGGGGCTGGCGGTCAGCACGAAACCGACGGCGTCAGCACCGGTTTCGACGGCGACGGCGACATCGGACTCGGTGCGCAGACCACAGAGCTTCACGAACACGCCACTGATCCTAGTGTTGCCGGGCCAACAGTCACATCCCGCGGCGCTGCGTGGTCCTACAGGTATGACGGAACACCAGACAGCCACCTCGGTACTCGTGATCGGCACCGGCGGTGCCGGGCTGCGCGCCGCCGTCGAACTCGCCGAACGCGGGGTCGACGTGCTGGTCGTCGGCAAGCGCCCCAAGTCCGACGCGCACACCGCCCTCGCCGCCGGTGGGATCAACGCCGCGCTCGCGACGATGGACCCCGCCGACACGTGGCAGCAGCACGCCGCCGACACCATCAAGGAGAGCTACCTCCTCGCGAACCCGGACGTCGTGCGGATCGTCGCCGAGCAGGCGCCGCGCGGCATCGCCGACCTCGAACGCTGGGGCATGCCGTTCGCCCGCGAGACCGACGGCCGCATCTCGCAACGGTTCTTCGGCGCGCACACCTACCGCCGCACGTCGTTCGCCGGCGACTACACGGGTCTGGAGATCCAGCGCACGCTCGTCAACCGGGCCGCGCAGCTGAACATCCCGATCCACGACTCGTGCTACATCACGCGGATCCTGGTGCGGGACAACGTGGTCTTCGGCGCGTACGGGTTCGACCTCGACACCGGTACCCGGCACGTCTTCCACGCGGACGCGGTGATCCTCGCCGCAGGAGGCCACACCCGGATCTGGCGCCGCACGTCGAGCCGCCGCGACGAGAACACCGGCGACTCGTTCCGGCTGGCCGTGCTCGCGGGCGGCCGGATCCGCGACCCCGAGCTGGTGCAGTTCCACCCGTCCGGCCTGCTCGAACCGGAGAACGCGGCCGGAACCCTGGTGTCGGAGGCGGCACGCGGGGAGGGCGGCGTCCTCACCAACGCGCTGGGGGAGCGGTTCATGACGCGTTACGACCCGCAGCGGATGGAACTGTCCACACGCGACAGAGTGGCGCTGGCCGCGTACACCGAGATCAAGGAGGGCCGCGGCACTCCGAACGGCGGTGTGTGGCTGGACGTGTCGCACCTGCCGCGCGAACAGATCATGCGCCGCTTGCCCAGGGTCTACCAGACGTTGCTCGAACTGCAGATGAAGGACATCACCCGCGAGCCGATGGAGATCGCGCCGACCGCGCACTACTCGATGGGCGGCGTGTGGGTGTCGCCCGCCGACCACTCCACGGGCGTGGAAGGTCTGTACGCCATCGGTGAGGCGTCCAGCGGCCTGCACGGGGCGAACCGGCTCGGCGGCAACTCGCTGATCGAGCTGCTGGTGTACGGCCGGATCGTCGGCGAGGCGGCGGCGGAGTACTCGGCTTCCCTGACCGCGCAACGACGTTCGCAGGCAGCGCTCGCCGAGGCGCGGTCCGAGGTCGACGGGCTGCTGGGCGCCGACGGCCCGGAGAACGTCCGTGCCCTGCAACGATCCCTGCGCAACACGATGACCGAGCACGCGGGCGTCGTCCGCGACGAGGCGAGCCTGCGCAAGGGCCTCGCCGAGCTCGACGAGCTGGAGGCCCGCATCCGCGACGTCGGCGTGCACCCGGACCTCGCCGGCCACCACGACCTCGCGCACGCGTTCGACCTGCTGGCGTCGGCGATGTCCGCCCGCGCGACCCTGGAGTGCGCGCTCGAACGTCGCGAAACGCGCGGCTGTCACAACCGGTCGGACTACCCGGATCTGGATCCCGCGCAGCAGGTGAACCTCGTCTGGGCGGGGCCGGGGCAGGTCGAGCGGGAGGAGATTCCGCCGGTGCCGCAGGAGATCGCGTCGCTGATGAGGGAGGTCGACACGGCGGGCAAGCTGGTCGAGTGATCGGTGAGGGGCGGGGTTCCCGCCCCTCACCCGTCACGCCCGCAGGTGCTTGCGCGCCTCCAGTTCTTCCTGGCTCACCACGGTGAGCACCGGCAGCCCCGGCTCGCAGATCATCGTCGCGACGAGTGCGGACTCCTCGTCGTCGAGGTGGTTCGCGCCCTTGTAGTGGATCACGTCTCCACCGGGCTCGAAGAACGCCTCACCGGCCCGGATCACGCGTTCCGGCGAGCCTTCGAGCTCGAACGTGATGGCGCCCTTCAGCACGTAGGCGTAGATCGGGCCGGGGTGGCGGTGCGGCGGCGCGCCGGGGCTGCCCGGCGGCAGGGTGACCAGGATCGTGCGCGCCACCAGGCCGGACGGGACCGGTGCGACGCCCGGTGACTCGGCGAGGATCTCGACTTTCAGTTCGCTCATGCCAAAAGGACCACGCAGCGAGCCGTTCTGTGACAACGTGAATTCCCCACCGAGAGGAAACCCGTTGTTCGACGAGGACTGGCCCGAGTCCGTGGCAGGGTGGGAGCTCGCCCGCCACGGCCACCACGAGAACTACCGCAAGCGCTTGTCCAACGGCGTCACGGTGTTCGCGAGATGGGACGGCGAGGAGCGCACCGGCGTGGTCGAGGCTCGCGTCGACCCCACCGGTATCGGGCGCACGCTCACCAGCAGCCGCACGGAGTTCCGCGGCAAGGGCGACTTCTTCACCGCGGCGCGGCTCGTCGTGGACATGGCCGCCAACCTGCCGTCGATGCGCATGGGCCGGGAAAGCACCGCGGACTCCCACGTGTTCGGCGAGGTGGCCGGCAACGTCGACGCGGTCCCAGGTTCGGGCGACGTGCCGGAGATCGAGCTGACCTTCACGCTGACCGAGGGCCACACGGTCGAGCTGGTCATGACCGAGGAGCAGACGGACGACCTGATCTCGCGCATCTACTCGATCAGCAAGCACGTCTGGTCGGAGTACTACGTGGAAGACGAGGACGACGAAGAGGACGAGGAAGACGAACAAGACGTTGTGGAACAGGAGGTTCCGGACGTCAGCGAGGTCGACGCGGGCCCGGACACCGGGCACGAGCTGATGGTCGTGCTGGAGGAGCGGTTCGGCGTCACCCAGGACTTCCTGATGGCCCACGTCGACTGGTCGGCGGTGATCGTCGTCGGCGAGCCGGCGGTCAGCACCCTGCTCGACCGTGCCGAGGAACTGGCCTACGCCGTCGCGCCGGGGTGGTTCCCCGGCGCGGTGGAACGGCCCGGCGAGATCTGGGTGGTGCTGCACCGGGCGTTCCGCGGCTGACCAGGCCGGGGCTCAGCAGCGCCGCACCCGCACGGTTCCGCGGCTGGACTCCACGATCACGAAGTTGAGCCTGTCCGGGTCCGCCGAGCCGAGCGTGACGCGCACCTCGCCGTTGATGTTGATGTTGCGGGGCGAGCCGCACGGCGCCCACTGGATCTCCGAGGCGCTCGGGCGGTACTGGGTCTCCCAGCTGTCGCTGAACGGCCCGGTGAACGTCTGGCTGACCACCGCGGTGGGCGAGGTGCCCTGCAGGTAGGTGCTGATCCGGCTCACGCCGGTCGCGCCCGGCTGCAGGTGTGCGTAGCCCTCGTAGGTGGTGCGGGCCAGACCGTAGGTGTAGCCCTGCGGCACGTTGACGCGGAGGTTGATCTGGCAGTTCTTCCGCATGTCCACGGGTGACGATCCACCACCCGCCCGTGCCAGGAACGTGTGGTAGCCGATGGTGAAGGTTCTGCCGTCGGTGCGGACGTCGGCGTCACCGGCCGGGCAACCGGTGCCGTTGACGGTCACGACCTCGAGCGCGGGGGCGGGCTCTTCCGGCTCTTCTTCTGCCGGGGCGAGGACGGATAGTGCGATGAGTGCTGCCGCTGCCGTAGTCAGCATGAGGAACCTCTCCGAGGGGTCCGTGGCGGTGGCAGCACCAGACGGTAGTGACGAAACCCCGGCCTTACCTGACGGTTGCCTGACGATTCACGGCTTGAACGCCAGCAGTTCCTCCTCGACCCCGGGCCGCACGATCACGCACGTCGACTCCGGCACCTCCTGCCACGCCCCGACCAGGTCACCCAGCGGTTCGGACACCACGAGCCGCGAGTCGTCGGCGAGGTCGTGCAGCGCCGGGTTGTCCGGGTACTGACGGCGCAACGTCGACACGTCGGTGCTGTGGAAGAGCGTCCGCGACTTGCCGCGGCTCGAGTAGCGGAACGCCCAGGTGGTCGAGCCGTCCGTGACCGCGACGGTCATCTGGACCGGGTACTCGACGCCCGCGCGCCTGCCGACGTCCTCGACGAACCCGACCATGCGTGCGACGGCGGCGGGCGGGTCCTGCTCCAGGCCGAAGCTGATCGCGAGGTAGAACATGATCTCGGAGTCCGTCGAGCCCTCGATCAGCGGGAACAGCTCGGGGTCGACCGCCAGCATCAGCTCGCGCCGCACCCGCGAGAACTTCGCGATGAGCCCGTTGTGCATCCACAGCCAGCTGCCGTGCCGGAACGGGTGGCAGTTCGACCGCTGCACCGCGCCGCCGGTCGACGCCCGCACGTGCGCGAACACCCGGTCGGCGGTGATCTGGGCGGACAGTTCCCGCAGGTTGCGGTCGTTCCACGCGGGCTCCGTGCTCAGGAACAGCCCGGGCGTGCTCGCACTGCCGTACCAGCCGATGCCGAACCCGTCACCGTTGACCGCAGTGGCGCCCAGCCGCGCGTGCTTGGACTGCATGACGAGCGAGTTCTCCGGCGCGTAGAGCAGTTCCTCCAACAGCACCGGCGAACCGGAATAAGCTAGCCACCGGCACATGACGGACCTCTCTTCCACCCAGCGCTACATGGGAACACGTACCGCACGTGAAATGCGAGGTTTGCGGCGGCGCGCCCTCCTCGGGCAGCATGCTGGGTGTGACCGTCCCTCCCGGCTTACGTCCCCCGCCCTACGAGCGCGGGAACTTCGAGACCATCGAAGTGCGGACACCGGCCGCCCCGGTCGCGCCCCCCGAGACCGCCGAACCGCGTGAGGAACGCCAGGACCTCGCCGTCATCGGCCCGCTCGCGGCCCTCGTGCTCGCCCTGACGGTCAGCTCACTGGTCCTCGACCACCCCGCGGCCCGCACCGCCGCCGCCGGGCTCGCCACGGTCGGGTTGATCGTGGCCGTGGTCCTCATGCTCATGGCCAAGAAGCAGCAGAAGCCGAAGCCCGGCCGGCACGTGGCGCGGCACGCCATCGACCCCGAGGCCACCGAGCGGGTTCCCCAGAACTGGAACACGGCCGACCGGCGCCGCTGACCGGCAGGCCGGTTGATCTTCGAGGAGCGCGCTGGGCCGAACGGCGGCACACTCCCACGCGTGAGCCTATGACGGGCCGCGCCGGTTCGTTCGCGTCGGCCGGGTGGTTGCTCGCCGCGCTCACGTTCCTCGCGTGCTGGCGCAGGATTCATTGACAACCAGTTGATCTCCCGCGCGTCCTGTCCTGTGGAGAGGTTTCCTCAGAGGGGAGCAGGACGTTGAGTGTTAACCGACGTGCGGTGCTGGCACTGGGCGCCGGAGCAGCGCTGGCCGTGGCCGTGCCCGCACAGGCACAGGCTTCGCCGGTCACCGGCAAGCTGCGCGAACTCGAACGGCAGCACAACGCACGCCTGGGCGTGTTCGCCACGGACACCGGCACCGGTCGCACGGTGCTGCACCGGGCGGACGAGCTCTTCCCGATGGTCTCCACCTTCAAGACCCTCGTGGCCGCGGCGATCCTGCGCCGTGACCAGGACGGTTCGTTGCTGAACAAGGTGATCCACTACACCGAGGACGACTGCATCAAGTCCGGCTACGCCAAGATCACCGAAAAGAAGGAGAACCTCGCCAACGGCATGACCGTCTCGGCCCTGTGCGACGCGACCATCACCTTCAGCGACAACTGCGCGGCCAACCTGCTGATGCGCGAGCTCGGCGGGCCCACCGCCGTCACCCGGTTCTGCCGCTCGATCGGCGACCCCGTGACGCGCCTGGACCGCTGGGAACCGGACCTGAACTCGGCTGAGCCCGGTCGCGTCACCGACACGACCTCGCCGCGCGCCATCGGTCAGAGCTACGCGCGCCTGACGCTGGGCCACGCCCTCAACCGTGCCGACGCCGACCAGCTCACGAAGTGGTTGCTGGCCAACACGACCGGCGACCACCGCATCCGCGCCGGGCTGCCCGCGGACTGGCGCTGGGGCGACAAGACGGGCACCGGCAAGTACGGCACCACCAACGACGCCGGCATCGCGTTCCCGCCAGGACGTTCGCCGATCGTGGTGGCCGTGCTGTCGACGAAGCCCTCGGACAAGGACGCGCCGGCCGACGAACCGCTGCTGGTCGAGGCCGCCCGGATCGTGGCGGGCGCGCTCTAGACCGGCACCCACAGCTCGATCACGGTGTGCCGCCGGTAGAACTCGACGAGCGGCCGGGAGGAGTCCCAGGGCCCCAAGGCCTTGAGCCCCTCCATGGCTGATCCGACCCGCTCGTACAGCTCCGGCGGCTCACCCTCCAGCACCGTGCGCCGGTACCGGCCGCCGGGCAGCACGCCAACGGTCAGGTCGAACGAGTCCGCGGGCTTGCGCGGCGTGCAGACCGTGTAGGTGCCGGCGGTCTCGTCGACGCGGGCGAACATCTTGCGACCGCGAAGGCCCACCAGGTTCTCGAACCAGTCCCACGCCTCGCTCATCGCGGTGAGCTCGTCGGCGACGGTGTGCTCCAGCACCTCGACGTCGTCACGGGTGATCAGATCCACCATGCCTCCCCAGGAAAATCGTCGAACAGCGTCGAACGCGCTCAGTCGACCCTAGCCCGGCAGGAATTCACCGGCTAGCGTGCAACGCGAATCTCATTCACGTTCCCGAAGGCGGCGGCGATGCGGCGAGCGGTGCTCCTGACAGTCCTGTTCCTGTTCGCGTGGGTGATCACCCCCGTGCGCGCGGAGTCGTTCGACGGCTCCGAGCTGCGCGTGTCGGGCGGGGTGTTCCGCGACGAGTACGGCCGCGAGGTCGTGTTGCGCGGCTTCAACGTCTCCGGCACGGCGAAGCTCGCCGAGTACCGCGGCCTGCCGTTCGCGTCCACGGCCGACGCGCGCAAGTCGGCGCTGGCGATGAAGCAGCTGACCGGCGCCAACGCGGTGCGGTTCCTGCTCACCTGGGCCTGGATCGAACCGCAGCGCGGCCAGATCGACCACGCCTACCTCGCCAAGGTGACCGAGCAGCTGCGCACGTTCACCGACCAGGGAATCCGCGTGTACCTGGACTTCCACCAGGACCTGTACTCCCGCTACCTGTTCAACTCCGGCAGCTGGTACACCGGCGACGGCGCGCCCGCGTGGGCCGCGAGCGGGTATCCCAAGGAGTCGTGCGGTCTCTGCTTCCACTGGGGGCAGAACATGAAGAGCAACAACGCCGTCACGGCCGCCACCTACGACTTCTGGCACAACCGCAACGGAGTGCAGGACTCGTTCCTGAACGCGGCGGGCGAGGCGCTCAAGCACGTCAGGGAAGCGTTGCCCGCCAACGAGTTCAAGCTCGTCGTCGGCGTCGACCCGCTGAACGAGCCCTACGCGGGCAAGTACGACAGCGGCCAGAACTCCCAGCAGTGGGAGCGCGATCTCCTGATGCCGTTCTACCAGCGCTTCCGGGCGAAGATGGACCAGGCGGGCTGGACCTCGAAGCCCGCGTTCGTCGAGCCGCTCGTGTTCTGGAACCAGAACGTCGACTTCTTCGCCGAACCCGGCGGCCTCACGCTCGTGCCGGCGCTGGGGGAGCGGTTCGTCTTCAACGCCCACTTCTACGACGGCAAGGCCCAGTCCGGCCTGCTGATGCCCGGCAAGGCGGGTGACGGGCAGTACACGCAGGCGTTCGGCACGATCCGCGAACGCGCGAAGACGCTCGGCACCGCCGCGATCGTCTCCGAGTTCGGGCACCCGGTCTCGGGCAACACCTCCGACAAGCTCTCGTCGGTGCTCAAGGCGATCTACCAGGGCCTCGACTCGACTTCGCCGGGTGCGCGCTGGTGGTCGGCGCCGCGCGGGACCGTGGTCTCGGGCAGCCAGTGGCACTGGGACACCAACTACGGCCGTCACCGCGAGCTCATGAACGACAACCCGGACAAGGTCAAGACCGAGGGCGATGCCATGAACGACGAGCACTTCTCGGCGGTGAAGCTCGACGCGGCCGGCAACCCCGTGCTCACCGTCGAACGCGCCCTCGTCGACCGCGTCTACCCGCAGGCCGTCGCGGGCACCACGCTCGCGTTCACCTACGAGGACCGCGCCTACCAGACGTGGCAGCAGATCCCGCTGCCGAACGTCCGCGCACTCGTCGGCTCGGCACCGTTCGCCGTGCTCGTGTGGGACTCCAACGGCGGCGCCGCGCCGACCGAGGTGCACCTGCCGGAGTCGTTGCGCTCGCCGCTCGTGGTGAGCTCGGCGTCGTCGACCGTGCAGGGCGACAAGCTGCTGCTGCGCGGCGGTTCCGGACGTCAGTTCGCGCTGGTCACGGCTTCGTCGGGTGGGAACGTGGCGGCGGCGGAGGCCGAACTGCGGAACTGGTACGTAAGCTGGTGAAGTGCGAACTAGGCCCACTCTGAGCTGGTCGTCGTCGGGCCCGTCGCTGCCGCGCACCTCCACCCTCACCGACGTCGTGCCGATCGTCGCGCAGGGCGGTGTGCTGGTGCTCAGCGGCGCGGGCCTGTCCACGGAGTCCGGCATCCCCGACTACCGCGGCGAAGGCGGGTCCCTGCGCAAGCACACCCCGATGACGTACGAGGAGTTCACCACCAGCCAGGCGGGCCGGCAGCGCTACTGGGCCCGCAGCCACGTCGGCTGGCGCACCATCGCCCGCGCACGTCCGAACGCGGGCCACCACGCGGTGACGCGGCTGTCGCCGAAGCTGTCCGGCGTCATCACGCAGAACGTCGACGGCCTGCACCAGGCCGCGGGCACCGGGAACGTCGTGGAGCTGCACGGCGGCCTCGACCGCGTGATCTGCCTGGACTGCCGGCTGCTCTCGCCGCGCGTCGAACTGGACCGCCGCCTGCGCGAGGCGAACCCGGACTTCGCCGCGACCACCGACGAGATCAACCCCGACGGTGACGTGTTCCTGCCGGAGGAGGCGGTGCGCGGCTTCGAGGTCGTCGGCTGCCTGGAGTGCGGTGGCGTGCTCAAACCGGACGTCGTGTTCTTCGGCGAGAACGTGCCGCGCCCGCGCGTCGAGCAGTGCTACTCCCTCGTCGACGGCGCACGGTCCCTGCTCGTCCTCGGTTCCTCGCTGACGGTCATGTCCGGCCTCAGGTTCGTTCGGCGCGCGGCCGCCGCGGGCCTGCCGGTCGTGATCATCAACCGCGGTGAGACCCGCGGCGACCAGTTCGCCTCGCTGAGGGTCGACCTGCCGCTCGGCACCTCGCTCACGGAGCTGACGGAGCTAGTTCTGTGACCTGAACTGGTCCAGCACTCGCCGCTCGCGCTTCGTGGGCCGCCCGGCGCCCCGGTCGCGCCGCGCGATCGGGATGTCCGGCGGTGGCGGGGGAGTGCGGTCGATGAAGCACGTGGCCGCGTCCGCCGCGCCGACCCGTTTCTGGATCACCCTGACCACCTCGACGATCCGCGTCTTGTCGCCGACGCGGGCACGGACCTGGTCGCCGGGAACCACAGTCGTGGACGGTTTCGCGGGCTTGTCGTTGATGCGCACGTGGCCGCCCCGGCACGCCTGGGCGGCGTCCGGGCGGGTCTTGGTCAGCCGGACCGCCCACAGCCAACGGTCGATGCGCGTGGACTCCACCCCGCCATCATGGCACTCTCGGAGATCATGAAGACCCTTGCGGTAGCTCTCACCCTTGCCGCGTCGTTGCACCCCGTCGGCCCGCTCGGTGAGCTCACCGACCTCGCCGTGCAGCGCGTCCAGGTCGCGGACCTGGTGGCGGCGGCCAAGTTCGGCACCTCCCAGCCCATCGACGACCCCGCCCGCGAGAAGCAGGTCCTCGACGGCGTGCGCACCAGGTCCGCGGAGCTCGGCCTCGACCCCGAGAACGCGGCACGCTTCTTCCGCGCCCAGATCGAGGCGAACAAGCTCGTCCAGCGCGGCCTCTACGCGCGCTGGACCGAGCACCCCGAGGAGGTCCCGCAGCACCGCCCCGACCTCGGCACCGAGGTCCGCCCGATCCTCGACCGGCTGACGACGGACATCCTGGCCGAGCTCAAGGACACCGAGCAGCTCCGCCGTCCCACGCTGAGGTGCGAGGTCCACGCGACGATCGCGGAACGGTCCGCGGTCGTGCTGCACCACCTGGACCGGTTGCACGAGAAAGCGTTGAGCGAGGCGATGCGCGAAGTGTGTGCGGAGTAGGGCTTCCTAGAGCTCCACTGTGGACTTGAGCCCGAGCATTCTGGCGAGCCCCGACAGTTCGAGCACGCGCGTCACCTGTTCGGAAGCCGCGGAGAGCCGCAGCCCGCCGGCCGCGGCGGAGGCGCGGGCGTGTCCGCGCACGAGAGCGCTCACCCCGCTGGAGTCGCAGAAGCTCACCGCGGACAGGTCCAGCACCACGTAGCGGTGGCCCTGGTCGAGGAGGCGGTCGAGTTTGGCCAGGAGTCGTTCCGAGCCGGAGCCGGAGAGTTCACCGGAGACGGTGAGCAGGGTGGAGGCAGGCGACGACTCGGTCACCGTGACTTCGAGCATTTCGCAGTGGTACCCACTCCGGGCCGCCCAGAAACCGGATCCGCTGAGCGGTTCACCACCGGTGTGCCTGCCGCCGTGCCCCGGCCGGCGGCACGACGCCGCTCGAATTCAAGATCTGAAAGCCGGCGTGCGGCGAAGATCGTGATTCCCCCGGATTTCCCGAATATTCCGGACCACTTCGTATCCGCTGAGTGACGACGTTTTGGTCGTGGCCAAAAGCTTCGACGGAAATTTCGACCGTATGGAGACTGGTGTCGGGGCAGGTGCTTGTTGGGGAGAACAGGTCGCCTGGTAGAGGGGAAACAGGGGGAATCACATGAAGAGGCACGTGCGCGACAGTTTCTTCGTCGTGGGCGAAGGTGTGCTGGAATTCGACGGCGAAGGTGGAGCCGTCACGCGTCAGCCCTCCACGGCGGAGGAGTTGCGCAGGTTCCGGTTCTCACGACTGGGACCGAAGGGCCCGCGGACGGACGAGGAGACGCGCGTCGCCCTGGCGGCCGCGATCACCGCGAACGTCGCGCAGCCCGACTCGGCGGACCCAGCCGTCCCGGCGGGGTTCACCTACCTCGGCCAGTTCGTCGACCACGACCTGACGATGGACCGCACCGAGTCGCAGCTGGGCCAGGACGTCAACCTCGACGAGCTGATGCAGGGCCGCTCGCCGGCGCTGGACCTCGACTCGGTCTACGGCCGCGGCCCGCGCGACAAGGACGACCAGGCCTTCTACGCCGAGGACGGCGTGAAGCTCAAGGTCGGCACCACGACACCGGTCCCGTTCCCGGACGAGGGCACCAACGTCCCGTTCGAGGGCTTCGACCTGCCGCGCCGCGGTGGGACGGCCGGCACGGCGGCGGATCGGCGGCTCCCGCTGATCCCGGACCCGCGCAACGACGAGAACCTCGTGGTGGCGCAGACGCACCTCGCGTTCATCCGCTTCCACAACCGCGTGGTCGACGAGCTCGCGCTCACCGGCCTCACGGGTGAGCGGTTGTTCCGCGCCGCCAAGGAGCTCGTGGTCCGGCACTACCAGTGGATGCTGAAGACCGACCACCTGCCGCGGATCATCGACCCGGCGATCGTGGACGACGTCTTCACCAACGGACGCAGGTTCTTCGAGGAGCCCGGCAGCTGCTACCGCCGCGACAACTCGCCGACCATGCCGATCGAGTTCTCGGTCGCGTCGTACCGCTTCGGGCACAGCCAGGTCCGCGGCGCGTACCAGTGGAACCGCGTGTTCCGCAGCGGCGGACCGGTCCAGGCGCCGGCGTCGTTGTTCCAGCTCTTCACCTTCACCGGGGTGAGCGGCAACTTCGACCCGTCGTCGGCGCTTCCGGCGGACCTGGACGACGTGACCAGGGGCGACTTCTTCACGTTGCCCAGCAACTGGATCGCGGACTTCCGCAGGCTCTACGACTTCACCGAGGCCGGCCGGGACGACCTGGTCGCACCGGCGGAGTTCGACGGCGGCAACGTCACCAAGCGGATCGACACGCTGCTGGTCGACCCGCTGACGAGGCTGCCGGCCGGCACGTTCGGCGGACGCGGCACGCAGTTCCCGGAGATCCAGCGCAACCTCGCGTTCCGGAACCTGACCAGGGCCTCGATGATGGAGCTCGCGTCGGGACAGCAGATCGCCGAGCTGTTCGGCGTCGAGCCGCTCACCGCCGAGCAGATCCTCACCGGCAACGGTGGCGCCGTCCTCGACGGCCTGTCGCAGGAGCAGAAGGCCCGGCTCGTCGAGGCGACGCCGCTGTGGTTCTACATCCTGCGCGAGGCCGAGATCGGCAACGGACGCATGGGCCCGGTCGGCGGGCGGATCACCGCGGAGGTCTTCCACCGCGCGATGGAGGGCAGCCGGATCTCGATCGTGCGCTCGCCGTACTGGCGGCCGACGCTCGGCCCGGACTCCAGCACGTTCCGCATGGTCGACCTGCTGCTGTTCGCGTTCGAGGGCAAGGCCGACCTGCTGAACCCGCTCGGGGACCCGCAGACCGGCAACTGATCTCTCTCGTTCCTCCTGTCTGGCTGGGTGGTGGCAGCCAGACAGGAGAGGGAGATCGATGTTGCGTCCAGAAACCACACGCCGCGAAAGCACGGAAGAGCGCCTCACCCGTTTCGCGGGTGGCGCGGGAATTCCGCTGCTGCGCATCGGACTGGGGGTCGTGTACCTCTGGTTCGGCGTGTTGAAGCTCTTTCCCGGTGGCAGCCCTGCCCAGGATCTCGTCGAACGCACGGTTTCCGCGCTGACGTTCGGGATCGTCCACGGGGATTTGGCGAGACTGAGTGCCGCGATCACCGAAATCGGGATCGCGCTGGTTCTGCTGAGCTTTCGCGCACCCCGGTTGTGCGCGGTCCTGCTGATCGGCCACGTCGTGCTGGTGTCGACACCGCTGGTGCTGTTCCCCGGTGAGATGTGGTCCGGACCGCTGCTGGCGTCGTTCGAAGCCCAGTACATCCTGAAGAACCTGGTGACCGTCGCCGCCGCGGTGGTCATCGCCTCATCGCACCCGAGGGTGCGATGACCGGGAGCCGCTCGACTCGGGGTCGGGCGGCTCCCGCCTTCGCGCGGTCGGTGGAGAGCGCTTTCTCGGGTCTGGACGGCTCACTGGTAGCTTCTCGTCAGATCCACTTCGACTGGGGAAGTCAATGAAACTCAAGCGTTTCACCGTGCTGTGCACGGCGCTCGCGTTGACGGGTGCCGCAGTGGCGCCGGCCGTGGCCTCGGAAGAGGGCACTCACCGGCTGGCCGAAAGCCTGCGCGAAGCGATCGTCGCGCAGAACTTCAAGGACGTGATCGACCTGACGCCGCCCGCGAGCGGTGCCGCTCTGCGGTCGGCGGGTCCGCGGGAGAAGTACGACGCGTCGCCCGCCGAGCTGATGAACCGGACTCGCGCGCGGGTGGCGCTGGCGGCGGGCAAGCCGTTGCACCAGACGCCGAACATGGACGCGGCGATCATCGAGCTCGACCCGGTCGGCAGGCCCAAGACCGTGGCGAACGTGCTGCTCAGCCCGCAGTACCCGAACGGCGTGGTGGTGCCGGTCAAGCACAAGGGCCTGTCCACCGACCAGGTGCGTTACCGCTGGTGGGACGACGACGAGTGGGACGCCAACGGCGGCAAGGGCACGCGTGACGTGCTCGCCGGCCGCGAGAACGCCGCGATCGACTTCTCCTCGCCGTACCCGGCGTCCGTGCTGAAGCTGATGGTGGGCTTCGGTGTGCTGCGCCTCGCGGACGAGGGCAAGGTCGACCTCGACGCCGACTACGTCTACCAGCCGAACCCCGTGCGCGAGGCGTGCGGCGGGCCGTCGGTGAAGAAGATCCGGCAGCACTTCGACGAGATGATCACGAAGTCGCAGAACGAGTCCACCTGCGCGCTGATCAAGATGATCCACGACCTCAACGCGTGGGACCAGGTCAACAAGACGTTCGTCGACCTCGGCATGCCCACCCTCATGGTCACCGGCACCATTCCGGGCAACGGCGGCCGCTGGATCGGCTCGAACATGAGCGGTCTCGACACCGCGAAGCTCCTGCTGCTGGTCAACGGCGGCGCGGGCGTGCTGTGGACGACCGACGGCGGCAAGCAGGTCACGCGCAACGAGCTCTCGTACTCGTCGCGGAAGTTCTTCCAGGAGACGCTCGCGGGCCAGGGCCACAACGAGATGCTGTCCACGCCGAACTGGTGCGGCCGCGACTACCCGGTGCAGGGCCTCCCGCAGCAGGTGCCGGCGCGCTGGATCAAGCCGGACGGCACCGTGACCGTCGGTGACGCCGTCTACGACCGCGACGTCCGCCCGTGCAACGCGGCCGCCGAGGTGACCTTCGCGCACAAGACCGGCTGGGTCGACACCACGGGTTCCGACGCGGGCATCGTGAAGTCGTTCCGCGGCAAGGACAAGCGCAACTACATCGTCGTGGTGTTCTGCAACCTCGGCACCGACTACGTCGACGCGAACCGCCCGGCCGACCCGCCCGGCGTCTACCCCGTGCTGTACACGCAGAAGTACGCGCAGCTCGGCAAGGCGATCGACGACATCATGAAGAACATCTAGTTCGGGTTCGCGGCACCGCGGTCGTGCTACACGGCCGCGGTGCCGATCAACCCGTTGCGCGTCACCCTTCTCGCGAGTTCGTCCTCGCTCAGGTGCTCGGTGCCCTCGGGCCTGCGCGGCAGCACCATGTACCGCGACTCGGCGTTCGCGTCCCACACCCTGATCTCCGTGCCGGCGGGCAACTCCAGCCCGAACTGCTCCAGCACCTCACGCGGGTGGCTCACCACCTTCGACCGGTAGGCCGTGCTCTTGTACCAGGTGGGAGACGGCCCGAGCAGGGCGATCGGGTAGCAGCTGCAGAGCGTGCACACGACGACGTTGTGCACGTTTTCCGTGTTCTCGACGACGTGCAGCCGTTGCACCTGAAGCCCGCCGCCCATCGACAACCCGACCGCGGGCAACGCCTCGTTCGCGTTCTCCAGCAGCTTCGCCTTGAAGTCGTCGTCGACCCACGCCCGCGCGACCACGCGGAACCCGTTGGCAGGGCTCGCCTTGTGCGCGAAGGCTTCCAGCGCGCGGTCCAGTTCGGCCGCGTCGAGCAACCCCTTCTCCTCGAGGATCGCTTCCAGCTCCCGCACCCGCGCGGCGATCGGGGAGTCGTCGTGGTCGTCACTCATCGCTGAGGTATTCCTCCCAAAGGGACAGCGTCACGCTGTGGTCGCCCTGCCCGAACAGCTCCTGCGCGGTGAACCGCACCAGGTAAACCTGCTGCGGGTGCTCGATTCCCCGCGCTCTCAGATCCGCGAGCGGATGCACGCCATCGGTACCGATGACCACACCGGTCTTCCCGCGCGCGTAGGCGGGCAGCCGCGTGTGGTGGTCCGGGTCCACAGTGGACGTCCGAACCCGGTCGCCTCTCCGGTGCTCAGACATGGCCCTTCTCCCTGAGCAACGTCTGAATGGCCCGGAACCAGTTCTCGTAGTACGACGACTCGTGCGACATCGTCCGCTCGACCGCGTCCCGGAACTCGTCCAGGTTGTAGAGGCCGCGTCCGATCAGCGCCCGGTTCATGGCGAACACGTGCGCCTCCCAGTCAGCGTGAAAACCGGGCTCGTCCAGCTCCTGCTCGACCGGCCCGAACCCGTCCACCCCGCCGACGTCGTTGATCCTCGGCATCTCACCTCCTGCGCTCAGCCAGATTCTGCGCCGCCTCCCGCGAGTTCGGGAAGTGGAACTCGAGCCCGGCCTCCGCGAGCCTGCCGGGAACCACCGGCCGGCTCCTGGGCAGCAACTCGGTGTCACTTTCCAGGAGGCCGACCGGCAGGCCCGCGTTGACGAAGTGCCCAGGCTGACTCTCGACGGATCAACGACCTCGGCAGGCAGACTGATCGGCGGCACCTGATCGGGGTAACGCGGAGGCGGCGCGGTCGATGTAGGGATGTGCGCATCCCCCTCCTCGCCGCCGCCGCGTTCCTGCTCGCCGCCTGCACCTCCACCCCGGAGGCCGCCCCGACGCAGACGCCGACGACCCCGACCACCGTCGAGCAGCCCGCGGGCAACGGCCCGAACTGCGCCAACGCCAACTCGTCCGTCGTGGGCAAGGCGCTCGGGCTGCGGTTGCAGGGCCAGCAGCAGACCGTCGAGAAGTCCGTCACCACGTGCAGGTACGTGGGCTCGGGCATGCCGGTCGAAGTGCGGTTCACGACGAACGCGACGGCCGCGTCGTTCGCCAAGGGCAAGCCGGAGAAGGCCAAGGCGATCGAGGGCTTCCAGGACGAGGCCTACGAGGCCACGGCCGGCGGAGCGGAGACGACCCAGCACACGGTCGCCGCGCGCAAGGGCAAGACCCAGATCGAGGTCGTCTCGCCGGCCGGGGTGGAGCCGTCGAAGAAGCTGATCGAGGACCTGCTCAAGCGGATCTGATGATCCAGGACAGTCGCTGTCCGCATGCGGTGTCACGATCCCTCGCATGATCGGACGATGGCACGGCCTGGTGATCGACTGCCCTGATCCGCGGTCCCTCGCGGACTTCTACGCGACGCTGCTCGGCATGGTCCGGGTCCAGGACGACCCCGGTTTCGTCGTCATCGGCGACGCCCCGGACCGTCCAGGGGTGGCGTTCGCACGGGTCGAAAGCCTGCAACCGCCGCGGTGGCCGCAGGAATCCGCGCGTCTGCACTTCGACGTGCGGGTTGAGGACCTCGCGGCGGCGGACGAGCAGGTGCTGGCGCTCGGAGCGCGACGGCTCGAAGGAGGCGGCGAGCGGTTCCACGTCTACGCGGATCCCGCCGGCCACCCGTTCTGCCTGGTGAGCTGGTGACGCGTCCCTAAACGGGCACGTCGAAGAACGACAGCACGCGTGCGCCCGGTGCCAGCCACGGGCGCAACAGCGCGTGAGCCCGTTCGGGTTCGCGGTGGAACAGCCCGACGCGCACCGCGAAGACCAGGTCGAACCTGCGGTCGCCGAGGTTCATGTCCTCCAGCGACGCGATGAGGAACTCTGCCTTGCCGGTGGCCACGTACGGGGCGTTGCGGCGGGTCGCGGCCTCGACCATCTTCGTCGAGCGGTCGATCGCGGTGAGCGTGCCGGTGGACAGCAGCTGGCACACCATCGTGGCGGCCACGCCCTGCCCGCAGCCGATCTCCAGCACCCGCTCGTCCGAGCGGATCGCGAGTTGGTCGACCACGCCGCGCAGACGCTCGCTCATGGTCCACATGATGCGACAACGCGGCGGGCGGGGCCACCACAGCGGCCCCGCCGGAGCGTCGTCAGCGCGGCGCGCCGATGTTCACCATCCAGTTGATGCCGTACTTGTCGGTGAGATCGCCGTACTCGTCGCCCCACATCTGCTTCTCCAGCGGGGTACCGATCTTGCCGCCGTCGGCGAGCGCCTCGAAGTACGTCCTGAGCACCTCGTCGTCACCCGACAGGGAGATGGTCATGGTGTCGCCGGGGTTGTAGGACATGCCGGGCGGCGTGTCGGAGGCCATGATCGTGTAGCCCTGGTCGGTCTCCAGCTGGGCGTGCATGATCTGGTCCGCCTGAGGCGAGTCCTGCATGCCGAACTCGGCGAACGTGTTCATGTTGAGGGTGCCGCCGAGAACGCTCTGGTAGAACTCCATCGCTTGCCGAGCGTCACCGTTGAAGCGCAGGTACGGGTTGAGGCGAGTGGCCACCGGAATCGCTCCTTCGAAGTAGCGGGCCGCAATCCTCGCAAAGCCTTGGCAGGCCTACAACTTGAAGCTATTCCGTTACTCCCGGATCACCCTGCGCCACCTTGCCCGCGTACACGAGTGTGGCTTCCGGCGTGAGCGGGTGGAACGTTCCGGCGCGCACGTCGCGGTAGGCGCGTTCCAGCGGTGACCGCTTGAAGAACGACCGTCCACCCAGGACCTCCATCGCGATGTTCACGACCTCGACGGCCTCCACGACGGCCTGGCGCTTCGCGAGCATCACCGTGGTGGTCGCCTCGGCGCCCGCCGTGTAGTCCTCGCCGAGCTCCTCGATCGATCCCATCAGCGACCACCACGCGGTGCGCAGCTTGTAGTCCATCAACCCGATCTGCCGCACGGCGTTCTTCGACGTCGACCGCACCGCCACGTCCCGCGCACCGGCCGCGATGCCGAAGTACGTCGCGCCGCACACCGGCGCGAAGTGGACGACCGCCGCGAACAGGGGCGCGCCGAACTCCCCGTACGGCCGGCGTGCCGCGATCTTCTCGGCCGGGATGAACACGTCCTCCAGCACGACGTCGTGGCTCGCGGTGCCGCGCATGCCGAGCGTGTCCCACGTTTCCTCGATGCGCACGCCGTCGGCGTTCAACGGTGCGCTGAAGTGCAGGACCTCCTCGCCCAGCACGGCCGACGTGGCCACGACGTTCGCCCGCGGCGACTGGCTGCAGAACGTCTTGCGCCCCGACACCAGGAACCCGCCGTCCACCGGCGTCGCGGTCGTCGTCGGCCACAGCCAGTCCGACCCGCCGCTGGTGGCGATGACCAGGCCTTCCGCGGCCACGCGCCGCAGGATGCCCTCCGCGTCCGGTGCGCCCTTGCGGCGCCGGTAGCCCTGCATCAGCGTCAGGTACAGGTGCATGGTGACGGCCAGCGCGGTCGCGCCGTCGTGCCGGGCGAGCTCTGCCTGCGCGTAACAGACCTGGCGCATCGTGGCGCCGAGACCGCCCAGCTCCTCGGGTACGGCCAACGCCAGGTAGCCCTCCTCGCGCATGGCCTCGTAAGCCTCGCTCACGAACGTGGCGTCGCGGTCGTGTTCGGGGGCGTGGGCCGCGGCGATCGCGCCGATGCGGGCGGCCAGGTCCACGAACCTGGCGTCGTCGTCTCTGGTGACGGTCGGGAACGTGCTGGTCACTCGGGGTGTTTCAAGAGTTGTCATGCGATGAACGTAAGAACGCGCAAGCCCCGCAGGTAGTTCTGAAAGTGAACCGGGCGGCGGTAACGAAAGCCCCGCGGCGGCGGAAACTTCCCCTGTGAGGACGTATGCGCAGTACTGCCCGATCGTCCGCGCCGTCGAGGTGCTGGGCGACCGGTGGACGTTGCTGATCGTGCGGGACATGCTCGTCGGTGCCTCGCGCTTCAACGAGATCTCCCGCGGCCTGCCCGGACTCTCGCGCGCCCTGCTGTCCCGGCGGTTGCGGCAGCTCGCCGGCGCCGGTCTCGTCCAGCGCACCGGCGACGGCTACACCCTGACGCCGGCGGGACAGGCGTTGCGCCCGTTGGTGTTCGGCCTCGCCGACTGGGGCGCCCGGTACGCGTTCGGCGACCCGCGCGCGGACGAGCTCGACCCCGAGGTCCTCATGTGGTGGATGCACGGCCGCATCGACACCGGCACCCTGAGCCGCCGCGCGAACATCGAGTTCCGCATCAACGACCGGCGCCGCACGTTCTGGCTCGTCCTCGAGCCCGGTGACGCCTCGATCTGCTACACCGACCCCGGCCTGGAGGTCGACGCGGTGCTGGCGTCCGACATCGCCACGCTGTACCGGATGTGGGAGGGGGAGTTCGAGCTGCTCGACGCCGTGCGCGCGGGCACGATCGAGCTGACCGGCCCGCGCTGGGTGGTGCGCGGCCTGCCGGACTGGCTCAAGCTCAGCCCGGTCGCGGAGTACGTCCGCGCGGCGCGCGCCTGACCAGCGCGGACAAGTTTTTCAAGATTTTTCCGGGCGTTGTGTCGATCCGGTGCGGTGGCCGTTCGACGCATCAGTGGAAGGACACGAGAGCCCAGGAGGAACACGACATGACCGCCACCGCCACCGCCGCCCGCAAGATCGCTGTCGGCCGCTACGCCACGATCGTGACCCGCGTGCTCGTCGGCCTGCTCTTCGCCACGACCGGCCTGAACGGGTTCCTGAACTTCATGCCCGCGCCGGACCCGAGCACGCTCGCGCCCGCGGGTGTCGCGTTCAGCGCCGCGCTCTACGCCACCGGCTACATGCTGCAGCTGGCGTCCGGTGTCCAGCTCGTCGCCGGTGTCCTCCTTGTCGCCGGCCGGTTCGTGCCGCTGGCGCTCGCGTTGCTGGCACCGATGCTCGTGAACATCCTGCTGTTCCACGTCTTCCTGGAGCCGTCGGGCATCGGCATCGCCGTCGTGGTGGTCGCCGCCGAGATCGGGCTGGCGTGGGCCTACCGCGACCGGTTCCGCCCGATGCTGCAGGTTCGCTAGACCCCGCAAGCGAAATCCCCCGCAGGCCACGTGCCTGCGGGGGATTTTTCGTTGCGCAGCCCAGATTTTCGCGCTCGGACGTCGAAACCGCGGGTGCTGGTTCGACGTATCTGTGAGAGCGAAATCGTTGGAAGGGAACGGAAATGTCCACCACCCGCTGCGCCACCGTCATCATGCGAGTGCTGGTCCGCAGCCGGGTCGCGCCCGCCGTCCTGACCGTGCTGAACATCCTGCTGGACACCAGCACCGTCGTCACCGCGCTGCTCCTCGGGCTGGCCGAGATCGTCGTCGTGCTGGCCTCGCAGCCCCGGCTCACCACCGCGCACACGCCGGTCGTCGTCGACGACTACCGCGCCACGAACGCCGCCAGCAGCGCCTGCACCTCGTAGACGTCGACGCCCTTGCCGAACTGCTTGGAGATCGGCACGTCGCTGCTCGAGACCCAGATCTTCAGTTCCGCGTCCAGGTCGAAGTGACCGGCCGTCTCCACCGAGAACTGGGTGATCGCCTTGTACGGCACCGAGTGGTATTCGACCTTCTTGCCGGTCATGCCCTGTTTGTCGACCAGGATCAACCGCCGGTCGGTGAACAGGAACGAGTCGCGCACCAACTGGTACGCCGCGTGGATCTGTTCCCCCTGCGCCAAAAGCCGTCCGAACTCGCTCGCGGCCGCCCTCGGGTCGAGTTTCGACGCGTTCCCCATCATTCCGCTGAGAAGTCCCATACGTCCACATTTACCAGGCTTTCCGAAAGCTTGTCCGAACGCTGGAGATCAGCTGTCCGAACGCTTCCTCGCCTAACCCGAAAGTGGAGGTCAACAGCCACACGAACGGATGGGTGATGACATTGCGTAAGAGCATCCTGGGAGCCGCCGGCCTGGCAGGAGTTGCCGCTCTCGTTGTCGGTTGCTCCAGCGCCCCGGCGCAGACGGCCCCCAAGACCGACGAGAAGCCGGCCGCCGCCCAGATCCAGGCGTTGTTCGCCGACTGGAACGCGGCCCTCGCGACGGGTGACCCCGAGAAGGTGGCCGACCGTTACGCTCCGAACGCGGTCCTGCTGCCCACGGTGTCCAACCAGGTGCGGTCCACCCGCGCCGAGATCGTCGACTACTTCGTGAAGTTCCTGAAGAGCAAGCCGAGCGGCACCATCCTCGACTCGCACGTCGCCGTCCTCGACGCCGACGACGCGATCGACGCGGGCACGTACCGGTTCGCGCTCACCCAGGACGGCAAGCCGACCACCGTGGACGCTCGCTACACGTTCGTCTACGAGAAGATCGACGGGAAGTGGCTCATCGTGAACCACCACTCGTCGGCTATGCCGGAGAAAGCCTGATCCGCACGCACAGCCCGCCACCCGGCGCGGCGGCCAGGCCGACCGAACCGCCGTCGTCGGTGACGAGCTGCTTCACGATCGCGAGGCCCAGGCCGGACCCGCCCTTGCCGGTCAGGCCCTGACCGCGCCAGAACCGGTCGAACGCCCGCGCGCGGTCCGCGTCGGGCAGGCCCGGCCCGGAGTCGATGATCTCCAGCAGGCCGGGCCGGGTGGTGCGGACCAGGATCGTGCCGCCGTCGGGGGACACCTCGAGCGCGTTGGACAGCACGTTGTCCAGCACCTGCTCCAGGTGCCCCGGCGTCGCGAGCACGCGGATGTCGAACCCCTCGCTGACCAGCGAGATCGAGCGTTCGTCGGCGGCGGCGCGCCAGGCGGTGAACCGCTCGGCGACGACGTCGAGCACCTGCACCGGTTCGGGGTGGGCGACGTTCGCCTCGGCCCGTGCCAGCGCGAGCAGGCCGTTGACCAGCCGGGACATCCGCACGACCTCGGCCGTCGCCATCTCGACGTCCTCACGCACGTGCGGGTCGTCGACGCCGTCGGCCACGTTGTCGAGCGAGAGCCGCAACGCGGTCAGCGGCGTGCGCAGCTGGTGCGAGGCGTCGCCGATGAACGCCCGCTGCGAGCCGACCAGCGTGCCGATCGTCTCGGTGGCGGTGTTCAGCGTCCGCGCGAGCGTGCGGGTCTCCGGCGGCCCGGTCTCCTCGGCCCGCGCGGTCAGGTCGCCGTCGCGCAGCCGTCCCGCCATCGCGTTCAGCTCGCGCAACGGCCGGGTGACCCTCCGCGCGAGCCACAGCCCGAGGAACGCCGCCACGACCAGTACGCCGACCGCCAGCGCGGCGCGGAACCCCCAGATGTACCAGAGCCGGTCGATGATCGGGTCGTCCGGATAGGACAGCCGGATCGCGCCGGCGATCGTGCCGTCCGGCCGTGCGGCCCGCACGGTGAGCTTCAGGCCCTCGGAGTCCCAGACCTTGCCGGGCGGCACCTCCGGCCCGAGCACGTCGATCTTGCCGGGCGTCTGCTGTTCGTAGGCGTCGACGAGCGCGTTCAACGACCGGGTGTCACCGGAGGCGAGCAGCAGCGCGGCGGTGTCGGCCTCGCGGCGCGCGGTGTTCTCGGCGTCGCCGTAGAGCTGGTTGTTCAGCGTGAACGCCACCGGCACGGTGAACGCCGCGATCGCCACCGCGACCAGCAGCACGTAGCTCCAGACGAGTTGGCGGATCACGTGAGCACCAGCCGGAATCCCACGCCCCGCACGGTCTCCAGGGACGCCGCGTCACCGAGCTTGCGGCGCAGCACCCCCACGTGCACGTCCAGCGTCTTGGTGGGACCGAACCAGTTCTCGTCCCACACGGCCTCCATGATCTGCTCGCGGGTGAACACCGCGCCCGGCTCCTCGGCCAGGAACGAGAGCAGGTCGAACTCCTTCGGCGTCAGCTCCAGCTCGGCGCCGTCGAGGTGCACGCGCCGCCCGCGCCGGTCGATGAGCACCCGCCCGCGCTCCTGCGCCGGTTCGGACCTGGCCGGCTGCACGCGCCGCAGCACCGCGCGCATCCGGGCGACGACCTCCCGCACGCCGAACGGTTTGGTGACGTAGTCGTCGGCGCCGATCTCCAGCCCGACCACCCGGTCGACCTCGTCGGACCGCGCGCTGATCACGATGATCGGCACGTCACCGCGGGCCCGCAGTTCGCGGCAGACGTCCAGGCCGTCCATGTCGGGCAGCCCGAGGTCGACCAGCACGATGGCGGCCTCGTCGTCGTCGGCGAGCGCCTCCGCGCCCGTGCGCACCCACCGGACCTCGAACCCGTACCGGGACAGCCCGCGCGTGAGCGATTCCGCGATCGGCTCGTCGTCCTCCACCAGCAGCACCCGCATGGCGGCTGATCATTCCAGTCAGCGAGGCTGAGCGTTCCTCAGCCTGATGCCGCTCCACTCGAGAGTGCTGCCGGTGACCTCGTCCCAGAACGGCCACAGGGTCGGCAGCACCCGCAGCGCGATCCCCGCCTGCTCGTGCAGCGCGAAGAGATCACCGACCCGTTCCGCCGGTCCGAGCGGCACGACCGGTTCGGTCGCCACCATCGCCACCCCGCGCCCGTCCCCGTCCTCGCCGAACGGCCGGAACGGTGCCGCGTCGAACCGGTAGGCGTAGAGCTCCACGGTCCGCATGCGCTCCAGCCACCCGTACTCGACCGCGTGCACCCGAGTCCCGCAGCCGGGACCGATGATCCGGTCGCGATCTCCGTCGGACGAACCGGAGATCGTCCACGCCATCACCCGCGGGCACTGGCGGGGGAACCAGTAGTCGGGGGAGCGGCTCGCGTCCACCGCCCACACGTACTCGCCGGGCTGTTGCGCGGTCGCCGCGAGGTGCGGGACGAACCGGGTGATCGAAGGATCTTCGGAGAAGTGCAGAACCTGACCGGGCTCGGGGCGCATGTGGTCATACTTTCCCGCATGCGGAGGCTGACGCTCGCGGTTTTGCTGGTCCTCACCGGTTGCGCGCCGACCGGCGGGGGCGACTCGCCCACCTTCGCCGCGGTCGACCTCTCGGCGACTCCGGAAACGCTCGCCACCCACGGCAACCAGCTCCTGGTCGGCACCCGCCCGGTCGATCACCCGGAGCTGGTCGTGCGCGGCGAGAACGGCGCCCTCGCCAACTCCAAGCTGATCCCGACCACCCCGTACGGCAAGGAAGCGCACTGGTACGGGATCACCTCCGACGGCACCACGATCACCGGTGTCGGTGGCGAACGCGGCGGCGCGCACGGCAACGTCCGGTGGAGCGCCTGGACCGGTGACACCCGCCAGATCACCGAGAAGACGCAGGCGTTCAGCACGTTCGGCGGCTACGGCGCGGGCGAGCTGATCGGCCCGGTCCGCACGAAGCAGGGGCCGTTGATCATCGGTACCTGGCAGAGCGACAAGGCGGGGCTCGACATCGCGGTGTGGACCTACGCCGCCGAGACGTGGACCCGTCAGCCGTCGGCCGGCACCGTCCTGGAGAGCTC
This sequence comes from Lentzea aerocolonigenes, assembly GCF_000974445.1. GTDB lineage: Bacteria > Actinomycetota > Actinomycetes > Mycobacteriales > Pseudonocardiaceae > Lentzea > Lentzea aerocolonigenes. Next base: position 25,948 of record NZ_BBOJ01000039.1, on the reverse strand, counting down.
GCAGGAGCTCCTGCGCTTCCCGCTCGCGGTCACGCCGAACGGCGACGGCGCGCTCGTCGTCGGCTGGCAGATCGCGAAGGGCGCGGTCAGCGCGGCCGTCTGGCAGTTCGACGGCACGACCTGGACCACCGCGACCCTCCCGGACGGCGACGCCGCGCTGGCCGCCCGCTGCTGGGACGGCACGTGCCACGTCGTCGGCCGCAGCAAGGGAAAGCTCGCCTGGTGGTCGGGTCCGGAGTGGAAGAAGCTGACCACCCCGGAGGTCCCGGTCGGCGACGACGCGAAGCTCGCCGCGCCCGTTCCCGTCAACGGGGTTCCGACGCTCTTCGTCGACCACGACGGCGTCAAGGCGGTGTCCGAGAAGGAAGAGCGTCCGGCGAACGGCCCGAAGGGCGAGGTGACGGCAGCGGAGAAGGCCGGCGACCAGGTCTTCCTGATCGCGGGTGGCCGGCTGTGGCAGGTCACCTAGCCAGCAACGCCCGCAACGTCTCCAGTCCGTCCAGCACGGCCTTGCGTTCCGCGGGGGAGGCCTCGGCCAGCACGCACGTCAGCCGTGCGTACGGACCCTCCGAGATCTCCCGCGTGTAGTTCTGCACCGGCTCGGTGACCTGCACCCGCGTGTAACGGCGGTCGGACGGGTCGACCTCCCGCGTCACGAGCCCGCGCGCCTGCAGCCGGTCCACGATCCCGGACGTGGTGGAGTGCGACAGGCTCAGCCGCCGCGCCAGCTCCGTCACCGTCGCCGACCCCTCGACCACCAGCGAGCGGATCAGCCCGATCTGGGGCGCGGTCAACCCGCTGCGGGCCTGGTCTCCCGCCGGTTCCATCGACGTCGTCAGCAACTCCTGTCGCAACGCGCGCAAGTGCGCCATCACGGTTTCCGCGTCGTGGAAGGCATCGACCATGGCGCGAAGTTTAGGCGAGAAGGTACGTTGGATGCGACGCGTCGCATACGACGGATCTAGGGGGGACCGATGACGATCAAGCGCGTACCAACACCCGCGGGTGACCAGGCCTGGCTGGTCACGGACTACGACCAGATCAGGACGCTGCTCGCCGACCGCAGGCTGGGCCGCAGCCACGTCGACCCGGACAACGCGCCGAAGTTCATCGACTCGGCGGTGCTCGGCCGCCCGCGCCAGGGCACCGCGCAGGAGGAGAACGAGCGCCACACGTGGATGCGCAGGATGCTCGCGCCGTCGTTCTCCGCCAGGAACATGGAACGGTTGCGCCCTCGCGTGCGGCACCTCGCCGAGACCCTCCTCGACGAGCTCGTCGCGCAGCCCCAGCCGGCCGACTTCCACGAGGCCGTGTCGTTCAAGCTGCCCGTGCTCGTGATCTGCGAGCTGCTCGGCGTCCCCTTCTCCGACCGCGAGACGTTCCGGCTCTGGTCGGAGGCGATGAGCACGCTCAACAACCCGAAGAAGTCCCAGGAGGGCTTCGCGAACCTCTGGGCCTACACCGGTGAGCTCGTCGAACGGAAGAAGAAGGAGCCGGGCGACGACGTCATCACCCGTCTCGTCGAAGGCACCCCGCCCGGACAGGAGGACACGATCGCGCAGCTCAGCGCCGGTCTGCTGTTCGCGGGCCACGAGACGACGGTCGCGGTGATCGACCGCGGCGTCATGCTGCTGAGCCTGCACCCCGGCCAGTGGGACGCGCTCAGGAAGAACCCGGACAGCGTCGGGGACGTCGTCGAGGAGATCCTCCGGCACCGCTCGCCGGCCTCGCGGCGCAGCGACGACATCGGCATGCCCCGCTACGCCATGGCCGACATCGACATCGACGGCGTGCACATCCCGTCCGGCGACCTGGTCCTGCTCGGCGTCGAGCAGGCCAACCGCGACGAGACCCGTTTCCCCGACCCGGCGGCGTTCACGCCCCGCGAGCAGAACCCGCACCTGACTTTCGGTCACGGTCCGCGGTTCTGCATCGGTGCACCACTCGCGCGGGTCGAACTGACGGAGATCTTCACGGCTCTCGTGACGCGGTTCGAAATGTTCGGGCTGGCCGTCGAAGTGGCGCAGCTCACCCTCCGGGCGGAACAGCTGGTCGGTGGAGTGGCCCAGCTGCCGGTCCGCTGGACGGAGGCCTGACCTGCACCTGATCGATGCAGTAACAGCGCACGCACAAGGCGCTCCGCAGCGTGATGCCCGTTTTTGGATCACATTGCGCTGCTTGTCCCACATCTTCCGGTGATTGCATTCACCCGTATGCGTCACATCCATCCGAGACGCAACAGAACTTCACGGTTAATACGGCGATCTGGCCGCACAATGGTCACGCTTGGACACACAATTGGATTAGCGTCAACTGTTGAAGTGGCAGTTCGCCCGGCCTTTTTGTCACGTCTGGGTGACTATGGCCAGGTCTGCGGTCCCCTGCACATTGCCAGGGGTGGGCGGCGGTCCGCCGGAACGGCGGTTAATCTCTTGCACCTCGTCCACTGCAATCCAGTGCGCCGACATCGCAACCACCGGGGAGAGGACTGAACACGGGTGGCCGGATTTCTGTTGCGACGGTTGGTCAACTACGTGGTGCTCGCCCTTGTGGCGACGTTCCTGGCGTTCACGTTGGCCTCCGTCACTTTTGACCCGATCGGGGTGCTGGAACAACGCAAACCACCCCCTCCGGCCGCCACGATCGAGGCGAAACGGAAAGACCTGCACCTCGACCAGCCGATCCCGCAGCGGTTCGTGACGTGGATGAGCGGTGTGGTGCGCGGCGACTTCGGCCACACGATCACCGAACGCCCGATCACCGACGAGCTCGGCCGCCGCGTCGGCGTGAGCCTGCGGCTGTTCCTGCTCGGTATCACCCTCGGCATCGGTTTCGGCGTGCTGCTCGGCGTGGTGAGCGCGATCAGGCAGTACAAGTTCAGCGACTACTTCGCGACCCTGTTCAGCTTCGTGTTGTTGTCCACGCCCGTTTTCGTGCTGGGCAACCTGCTGAAGATCGGCGCGCAGGACATCAACGACGCGGTCGGCACGAACGTGCTGCTGTTCGTCGGTGAGACGACGCCGAACTTCCAGGGCACCTGGTTCGAGCACCTCTGGGACCGCCTGCAGCACCTGATCGTGCCGACGCTGACGATCGCGCTCGGGCAGATCGCCTACTACAGCCGCTACCAGCGCTCGTCGATGCTCGACGTGCTCGGCAGCGACTTCCTGCGCACCGCGCAGGCCAAGGGCCTCACCCGCCGCCAGGCGTTGTTCAAGCACGGTCTGCGCACGGCGCTGATCCCGATGGCGACGCTGTTCGCGTTCGGCTTCGGCCTGCTCGTCGTCGGCGGCACGTTCACGGAACGGATCTTCAACTGGTTCGGCATGGGGCACTGGCTGATCGAGGGCATCTCGACGCAGGACACGAACGTGACCGCGACGGTGACCCTCTTCGTGGCGGTGTGCGTGCTGTTCTCCGGCTGGCTGGCCGACGTGCTGTACGCCGCGCTCGACCCCCGAATCCGTGTGAACTAGGCAAGGTGACGACGACGTGACCGTGATCCTCAACGAGGGCGACTCCGCGGGAACCTCCGGCGCCGCCTCCGGAAGCCCTGTCGACGCCGCGCCCGAACCGGACAAGGCGATGACGCGCGGCCGCCTGGTGCTGATCCGCTTCGTGCGCAACCGCCTCGCCCTGGTCGGCCTGAGCGTGATCGTGGTGCTGTACCTGATGGCGTTCGTCGGGCCGCTGCTCAGCCCGTGGAGCTACGACCAGCAGGACTACACCGCGTTTCTGCAGCCGCCCTACGCCGACCACGTCTTCGGCACCGACAAGATCGGTACCGACATGTTCGCGCTGGTCATGCGCGGACTGCAGAAGTCGCTGATCATCGGCCTGCTCGTGGCGCTGATCTCGACCCTGGTGGCCGCCGTCGTCGGTGCGACCGCCGGCTACTTCCTGGGCGCCGCCGACCGCGCGCTCATGTGGATCGTCGACCTGCTGCTCGTGCTGCCGTCGTTCCTGATCATCGCCATCCTGAGCCCGCTGTTCCGCGGCGAGTCGTGGTGGCTGCTGGTCTTCATGCTGGCCGCGTTCCAGTGGATGATCACCGCCCGCATCGTGCGCGGCATGACGCTGACGCTCAAGGAACGCGAGTTCGTGAAGGCGGCCAAGTTCATGGGCCAGCCCGCACGCACCATCATCGCCAAGCACATCGTGCCCAACATGGCGTCACTGCTGATCATCGACGCCACCATCAACGTCGGGTCGGCCGTGCTCGCCGAGACGGGGTTGAGCTACTTCGGGTTCGGCGTCCAGCAACCCGACGTCTCGCTCGGCACCCTGATCGGCACGGCCGCCGAGTCCGCGACCACCTTCCCGTGGCTGTTCCTGTTCCCGGCGGGCTTCCTCGTCGTGTTCGTGCTGGCGGTCAACTGGGTCGGTGACGGGCTCCGCGACGCGCTCGACCCCACCTCCACGCGCGTGCGCAAGCGGGAGAAGAAGGACACCGAGGAGAAGGCCGCCTGATGACCAGTTCGGAGATCCTGTTCGACTCGCCGGCCGACCCGGTGGTCGAAGGGCCGGTTCTGCAGGTCGAAGACCTCCAGGTGTCGTTCCCGAGCGAGGCGGGCCGCGTGCACGCCGTGCGCGGGCTGAGCTACGAGGTCTCGCCCGGCGAGGTGCTCGGCATCGTCGGCGAGTCCGGCTCCGGCAAGTCCGTGTCGTCGCTCGCCGTCATGGGCCTGCTGCCGCCGTCGGCGCGCATCAGCGGTTCCATCAAGTTCCAGGGCCGTGAGCTCATCGGACGCAGCGACGCGGAGCTGTCGAAGATCCGCGGCCGGCGCATCTCGATGGTGTTCCAGGACCCGCTGTCCGCGCTCACGCCCGTCTACACCGTCGGCGACCAGATCGCCGAGGCGATCCTGGTGCACCGCAAGGGCTCCGTGTCCAAGGCCGCCGCCGCCAAGCGCGCGGCCGAGCTGCTCGACCTCGTCGGCATCCCGAACGCCGCCGAACGCGCCAAGGCGTTCCCGCACGAGTTCTCCGGCGGCATGCGGCAGCGCGCGGTGATCGCGATGGCGATCGCCAACGACCCGGACCTGATCATCGCCGACGAGCCCACCACGGCGCTCGACGTGACGGTGCAGGCCCAGGTGCTGCAGTTGCTGGAGACCGCGCAGGAGGTCACCGGCGCCGGCATCGTGATCATCACCCACGACCTCGGCGTCGTCGCCGGGTTCGCGGACCGGCTGATGGTCATGTACGCGGGCCGCGCGGTCGAGACCGGCAAGGTCGACGACATCTACTCGCAGCCCCGCATGCCGTACACGCTCGGCCTGCTCGGGTCGATCCCGCGCCTCGACGTGGGCGAGAAGCAGGCGCTGGTGCCGATCACCGGCCAGCCGCCGTCGCTGACCGACCTGCCGCCCGGCTGCCCGTTCGCGCCGCGGTGCCCGATGGTCGTCGACGCGTGCCACACCGCGGAACCGCCGCTGATCAACGTGGACGGCTCGGCCGAGCACCACGCCGCGTGCATCCGCACCGGTGAGATCGCGGCGACCGACACCGAGGGCGCCGAGGCGGCCGCGGAGATCTTCGGCGCCGAGGTCGTCGAGGCCGCCGAGATCGCCAAGGTGCCGCGCGAGGAGCGCCGGGTCGTGCTCGGGCTCGACGCGCTGGTCAAGGAGTACCCGGTCAACAAGGGCGTGGTGTTCAAGCGCCGCGTCGGCACCGTGCACGCCGTGGACGGCATCACGTTCGACATCCGCGAGGGCGAGACCCTCGGCCTCGTCGGCGAGTCGGGCTGCGGCAAGACCACGACGCTGATGGAGATCCTCGGCCTGGAGAAGCCGATGGGCGGCGAGATCTCCGTCCTCGGCACGAACGTGTCCGAGCTGGACGCCAAGCGCCGCAAGGCGATCCGCCGCGACATGTCGGTGGTGTTCCAGGACCCGATGGCGTCGCTGGACCCGCGGCTGACGATCCACGACGTGATCGCGGAGCCGATGCAGGTGCACGGCTACGGCAAGGACGAGATCAACCGGCGGGTGCCCGAGCTGATGCGGCTCGTCGGGCTGCGCCCCGAGCAGCTGTCGCGGTATCCCGGCGAGTTCTCCGGTGGTCAGCGCCAGCGCATCGGCATCGCGCGGGCGCTCGCGCTGGAACCGAAGCTCGTCGTGCTCGACGAACCGGTGTCCGCGCTCGACGTCTCCATCCAGGCCGGTGTCATCAACCTGCTGGAGGAACTGAAGTCGAGCCTCGGACTGGCCTACCTGTTCGTGGCGCACGACCTCTCGGTCGTCCGCCACATCGCGGACCGGGTGGCCGTGATGTACCTCGGGAAGATCGTCGAGATCGGCGACGTGGACTCGGTGTTCGAGGCGCCGCGCCACCCGTACACGCAGGCGCTGCTGTCGGCGATCCCGATTCCCGACCCCGCGAAGGAACGTCAGCGGGAGCGGATCCTGCTCACCGGCGACCTGCCGAGCCCGGCGAACCCGCCGTCCGGCTGCCGGTTCCGCACCCGGTGCTTCCTGCACGCCTCGCTGCCTCCCGAGAAGCAGCGCACGTGCATCGAGCTCGAACCGCCGCGCGAGGTGCAGGCCCTCGACCACGAGGCCGCCTGCCACTTCGCCCAGATCCGTCAGGTCCTCTGAGTCGCCAGGAGTGGCAGAGATGACCTGCGAGCACGAACAGACAGTTGTCCCCGGCCATGGTGTCCGGGCACGAGGGAGGTTCACGGCAGTGAGTCGACGTACCAAGGTGGGAGCGGCCGCGCTGGTCGCGGTCGCCCTCACGCTTACCGCGTGTGGGGGGCCCGCCAAGAACGACACCGGGCTCAAGGGAGCGGATCAGGCTGTCGGTCAGGCGGACATCAATCCGCAGGACGCGTCCAAGGTGAAGGACGGCGGCAACTTCAACTGGCCGATCACCACGATGGCGGACAACTGGAACAACTGGCAGCTCGACGGCACGGTCGGTGATGGCGCCGACATGATGCGCACGTTCATGCCGAGCCTGTTCAAGCAGTCGGCGGACGCCAAGATCGAGCCCAACAAGGACTACCTGGAAGAGGCGAAGCTAGCCTCGACCGACCCCCAGGTCCTGGAGTTCAAGATCAACCCCAAGGCCAAGTGGTCGGACGGCAAGCCGATCACGTGGCAGGACTTCGAGTCCATGTGGAAGGCCCTCAACGGCACCAACAAGGCCTACGAGGTCTCCACGACCACCGGGTACGAGGACATCGAGAAGGTCGAGAAGGGCGCGACCGACCTGGACGTCAAGGTGACGTTCAAGAAGAAGTTCGCCGAGTGGGAGGGCATCTTCTCGCCCCTCTACCCGAAGTCGATGTTCGACTCGCCCGAGGAGTTCAACAAGGGCTGGGTGGACGCGCCGAAGGTCACCGCCGGCCCGTTCAAGATCGGCTCGATCGACCGCACCGCGAAGATCGTGACCGTCGTGCGCGACTCCAACTGGTGGGGTGACAAGCCGAAGCTCGACTCGATCACGTTCCGCCAGGTCGACCGCACCGCGACCGCGGACGCGTTCGCCAACGGCCAGATCGACTGGTACGACATCGGTTCCAGCGTCGACAACTTCCAGCGCGCGAAGACCACGCCGGGCGCCGTGATCCGTCAGGCCGCCACGGCGGACTACACGCACCTGACCTTCAACGGTGCGGACACCTCGATCCTCAAGGACCCGAAGGTCCGCGTCGCCCTGATGAAGGGCATCGACACCAAGGCGATCGCGACGGCGCTGCTGGGCCAGATGCTCAAGGGCGCGCCGCAGGTCGTCGGCAACCACTACTTCCTGATCGGCACCGAGGGCTACCAGGACAACTCGGCCATCGCGGCGTTCGACAAGGAAGCGGCGAAGAAGCAGCTCGACGAACTGGGCTGGAAGCTCGAGGGCGACGTCCGCAAGAAGGACGGCAAGGACCTCGTCGTCCGCCTCGTCATCCCGACGCCGAACCCGGTCTCGGACCAGATCTCCAAGCTGACGCAGTCGCAGCTGAAGGACATCGGCGTCAAGATCGACATCCAGGCCGTGCCGGTCGCCGACTTCTTCAAGCAGTACATCAACGTCGGCAACTTCGACATGACCGCCTTCCGCTGGACGTCCTCCGCGACGCCGATCTCGGACAGCAAGGGCATCTACTACCTCGATCCGGCCAGCACCAACCAGAACTACGGCCACATCGGCAGCGAAGAGGTCAACAAGCTGCTCGACCAGGCGAACGGTGAGCTGGACAAGACCAAGCGCATCGCGCTCGCGAACGAGGCCGACAAGAAGATCTGGGAGCTGGGCCACCAGCTGCCGCTGTACCAGGCCCCTGGCGCCGTCTGCGTGCGCAACACCGTGGCCAACTTCGGCGCGGTCGCGTACGCGAACCGTCCGTACGACTACATCCACATGGGCTTCACCAGCTGATGTGCGGTCAGGTGCCGAACGGCCCGGCGGGTCCTCCGCCGGGCCGTTCGCTTCTGCTTGGAGCTTTCCGTGTTGCGTTCCCGGGTTCGTGCACTGCGCCACGGCGTCTTCGCCACGGCGGTCGTGGTGTTCGTGTGCTTCGTCGTGGGCCTGTTCTGCTGGCTGTCCTATTCGGACGGCCGTGCTCAGCTGTCCTCCCTGACCGGGCGCGAGATCGGGTCCGTGGTCTCGTACGCCGACGGCGCGGTCGAGGTGCGCTTCCCGTCGGGTACCGCCCGCATCCCGTACCAGGACGGCGACCGGGTCGTGGGCAAGCAGGCGCAGGTGGCGTTCGATCCCGCGCATCCCGACCGTGCGGCGATCGGCGGCGCGGACCTGGTGCTGGAGACCGATCGCGCGCTGGGCGGCGTGACGTTCGCCGTCGCGGTGGTGCTCCTCGTGCTCTTCGCCGGTCTGGTGCGCCTGCTGCTGTCGGTGCGCGCGGCGCGGGCCGAGCCGGTCACCGCGTCGGTGCGGCGGATCCGGGTGCAGTCGGGCCTGATGGTGCGGTCGTGGCTGGAGATCGAGGGACCGGTCGAGCACTGGCTGCCCGTCTACTACGACCCGGTGCTCGTGACGCTGCCGTCGCCGGCGGAGGTGGAGCTGCGGGGCGGGCGGGTCGCCGTGATCGACGGCGTGACCGTGTACCCGTCCGGGCGGCCGGTGACCAGACACCCGCGCGGTCGGCGGCTGGACAACCCCGCGCGGCCCGATCCCGAGACGCGGGCGCCTCGCGGCCTGCTCACCCAGCTGCGGACCGACGCGGTGCTCCTGGTGCCCGCGCCGTTCGTCGGCCTGTTCTGGGCCTACGTCGACGGCACCGGTTTCACGGGCTGGGCCACGGCGTCGGTGGTCGCCGCCGCGCTGGGACTGTGGTGGGCCGCGCTGCGCGGTTCCGACCCGTCATGACTTCTCGCGTTTGCGCCGCTTGCCCTCGTGCATGGCGACGACGCGGGCGACCGGGATGCCGTGCCCCTGCGTGATCAGGTCCTCCGGCAGCCGCTGAGGCGCCGGCATCAGCGACGTCCACGGGTCGTCGTCGAACCTGCTCCGCACCGTGAAGTCGGCCGGGGTGACGTCCTTCAGCGACTCCCACGGCACGGGGAACGAGATCGGCAGACCCTCCCGCAGCCGCGGGCTGTACGCGGCCACGACCGTGGCGCCCCAGGCCCGTGTCGAGTCGAGGAACACCTTCCCGCCGCGTTCTGCCTTGATGTAGGCGGTCGTGGCGAGGTCGGGATCGAGCTGCTCCGCCCGTGCCGCCACGGCCCGCGTCGCCGCGGCCACGTCGTCGGGGTCGTGCCGCTCGAGCGGCACGAAGATGTGCACACCCTTGGCCCCGCTGGTCTTCACCGCGCCTTCCAGCCCGGCCTGACCGAGTGCCTCGCGGATCAGGAACGCCGACTTCACGACGACGTCGAACTCCGCGCCCTCCGGCGGATCGACGTCCAGGACCATGTGGGTCTGGTGGCCGTCCCCAGAATGATCACTGACGAACAGCGGCACGTGGTACTCGACGGCCCGCTGGTTCGCGAACCACATCAGCGTCTGCTTGTCGTCGCACAACGCGTACCTGATCTGCCGGTGCGACGCCTCCGCCCAGACCTCGACCGTCTTCACGTAGTCCGGTGTGTACTTGGGAACGTTCTTCTGCATGAACGGGTCCTGGCCGCGCAGGATCCTCCACACCGACAGCGGCCGCCCCGCGAGCACCGGCACGAACCGGTCGGCGACGAAGTCCAGGTACTCCACCAGATCGCCCTTGACCGCGCCCCCGAACAACGGCTGGTCGAGGCTCGAGAACTTCATCTGCTCACTGTTCACCGGGAACCTCGAGTTCGTCTCGGGCGGCCCACTCCAGCAGCGGCTCGATCGACCACACGGCGTCGTCGATGCCGGCGTGCAGGTCGCCCAGCTCGGCGAAGCGCTTCGGCACGGTGGCGATGGTGAACTCGCGCGGGTCCACGTCGGCAATCTCGTCCCACCGGATCGGCGTCGACACCGTGGCCTCGGGAAAACCCCGCACCGAGTAGGCGCTCGCGATCGTGTGGTCCCGCGCGTTCTGGTTGTAGTCCACGAAGACCAGTGACGGATCGCGGTCCTTGCGCCACCACGTGGTCTCGACGTCGTCGGGCGCGCGCCGTTCGACCTCGTGCGCGAACGCCAGCGCCGCCTTGCGCACGTCCGCGAACCCGTGGTCCGGCTTGATCCGCACGTAGATGTGCAGGCCCTTGCTGCCGGACGTCTTCGGGAACCCGGTCGCGCCGAGCTCGGCCAGCACCTCCTGCGCCACCAGGGCCACCCGCCGCACGCGGTCGAACGTGCAGTCCGGGCCGGGATCGAGGTCGATGCGCCACTCGTCGGGCTTCTCGGTGTCCGCCGCACGGGAGTTCCACGGGTGGAACTCCACAGTGGACATCTGCACGGCCCAGATCACGTCGGCGACGTGCGTGACGCGCAACTCGTCCGCGTGACGGTTGTAGCGCGGGAAGTGCACCCGCACGGTCCGCACCCACGGCGGTGCGCCGTGCGGAAGCCTTTTCTGGTGCACCTTCTCGCCGGTCACGCCCTCGGGGAAGCGGTGCAGCATGCACGGCCGGTCCCGCAGCGCGCGGACGATTCCGTCACCGACGGACAGGTAGTAGTTCGCGAGATCCAGCTTCGTCTCGCCGCGCGCGGGGAAGTAGACGCGGTCGGGGTTGGAGATCCGCACGACGCGGTCCTCCACCTCGAGCTCCACAGCCGGGGACTTGCCCATGGAGCCAACCTAACCGCTCCGGGGCCTTTCCTCAGCCCGAACGCGGATCACTCCTCTTCGAGCTTGGCCTTCTCCGCGAGCCGCGCCTCTTCGGCCTTGAACTCCTTGTAGGTCGCGCGCTCGCGCACCAGCCAGTCCGGGTTCTCGTCCTTGATGGCGTTGATCTGGTCCGTGGTCAGCGCCTCGGTGATGCCCGCGCGAACCAGGCCCGACGTCGAGATGCCCAGCTTCTGCGCGATGAGCTGCTTGGGGTGCGGGCCGTTGCGGCGCAGGTCCCGCAGCCACTCCGGCGGGTTCGCCTGCAGCTCGTTCAGCTCGTCGCGCGACACGACACCCGCCTGGAACTCCTCGGGCGTGGCCTCGAGGTACACGCCGAGCTTCTTGGCGGCGGTGGCGGGCTTCATGGTCTGCTGCGACTTCATGCGCAAAGAGTAACGGCAGCGTCCGGTAGCCTCAGCACGTGACCGGATCGTTCACGCTCGCGTACGTGCCAGGTGTGACGCCGGCCAAGTGGGCACGAGTCTGGCAGGACCGCCTGCCCGAGACCCCGCTGCACCTCCTCCAGGTGACCGCGGCCGAAGCGGCCGGGAAGGTGCGGTCCGGTGAGGCCGACGCCGCGTTGCTGCGGCTGCCGGGAGACCGCGAGGACCTGCACGCGATCCCGCTCTACACCGAGACCACCGTCGTGGTGTTCCCGAAGGACCACGAGTTCGCGGCGGCCGGGGAACTGTCCCTTGAGGACTTGAAGGACCACGTCCTGTGGCAGCCTCTGGACGACCCGCTCGCGTGGGACGCCCGGCCCGGTCAGGCGCCCGTCGAACGTCCGGAGACGACGGCGGACGCGATCGAGCTCGTCGCCGCCGGCGTCGGCCTGCTGGTCGTGCCGCAGTCGCTGGCCCGGCTGCACCACCGCAAGGACCTCAAGTACGTGCCGCTGACCGACGCGCCCCAGTCCCGCGTGGCGTTCTCGTTCCCGATCCGGGACGAGAACCCCGAGCTGGTCGAGCACATGATCGGTGTGGTCCGCGGCCGCACGGTCAACAGCACCCGCGGCCCGGCGCCGGAGCCGGCCGCGAAGAAGCCGCAGTCACCGCGCAAGCAGCAACCGAGGCAGGGCGCCGCCAAGGCCCGGCAGCCGAAGCAGGCCGCCAAGCGCGCGAAGCCCCGCCGCGGCCGCTGAGCCGCGTCACCGGGCCCGCGTCACTGGGACTGCGCGGAGATCTGCTCGCGGAGACGGTCCTCCTGCGCCTGGATCTCGGGCGTGACGATGCTCTCGAACGCCTCGGGGCCGTGGACCTGCCGGATCTCCACCTCACCGCTCTGGAACGGCGCCTTCTTCAGCCACTCCACGGCGTCCTGCAGCGACGGCAGCTCCCAGATCCAGAACCCCGCGATCAGTTCCTTCGCCTCGGTGAACGGGCCGTCGATGACCGTCGTGGCGCCCTTGGCGTCGAACGCGACCCGCGCGCCCTTGGCACTCGGGTAGAGCCCGTCGCCCGCGAGCATCACACCGGCCTTCACCAGCTCCTCGTTGTAGTTGCCCATGGCGGCGAGCTCCTCGGTCGTCGGCATCGCGCCGTTCTCGGTCTCCGGGGTGGCCTTGACGATGACCATGAACCGCATCTCGATCTCCTCAGCTGTGGTGTGTCCGGTTCGTTCTATCCAGGCGTCGATCGGGGGCGCCACCTTTCGACGAGCTCGACCGGATTGTGACCGCCATCACATCACGTGGGGCGCGGTTAGGCTGGTGACATGCGCGAAGACGTCGACTGGATCCTCGAGAACTGCCAGGTCTGGGCCATCGTCGGGCTCTCGGACAACCCGTCCCGCGCGGCCCACGGCGTGGCCAGGTTCCTCCAGCAGCGCGGCAAGAAGATCGTGCCGGTGCACCCGTCGGCGCAGACCGTGCACGGTGAGCAGGGCTACGCCACGCTCGCGGACATCCCGTTCGCGGTCGACGCGGTCGACGTGTTCCGCCGCTCGGAGGAGGCCGGTCGGTTCGTGGACGAGGCGATCTCCGTCGGCGCGAAGGCGGTCTGGTTCCAGCTCGGAGTGGTGGACGACGAGGCCTACCGGCGGGCGAAGGACGCCGGACTGCGCATGGTGATGGACGTGTGTCCCGCGATCGAGTGGCGTTCGCGGTAACCTGCCCAGATCGTCCGAGGACACTTTGGGGGTTCCGCGGACAAAACGGCCTGGGGGGCTGGGTTTCGCATGCTCGTCGACATCGCCACGCTGCGGCCGGCGGATTCACCGCGGCTGGCCGGCTGCAGCGAGGACTTCGTTCGTTCGCTGGCGTCTTCAGGCGCTCATCTGTCACCGATCGTGGTGCACCGCGCCACGATGAGGGTCGTGGACGGCAACCACCGGCTGAAAGCCGCGGTGCTGCGCGGCTGCCGTTCCGTCGAGGTCGAGTACGTCGACGGTCCCGCCGAGGACGTCTTCGGCCTGTCCGTGTCGCTGAACGTCTCGACGCTCTCGACCGCCGACCGCGAGGCGGCGGCCAGGAGGTTGCTGCGGTCGCACCCGCAGTGGTCCGACCGCGCCATCGCGGCGTCGACCGGGCTCGCCGCGAAGTCCGTCGGTGTGCTGCGCCGCGCCGTGGGCGGGCAGGCGGCCGTGCGGGTGGGGCGGGACGGCAAGGTCCGCCCGGTCAACTCGGCCGCGGGGCGCCGCCTGGCAGGGCAGCTGATCTCGCAACGGCCCGACGCCTCCCTGCGCGACATCGCACGGGCCGCCGGGGTCTCCCCGGGAACGGTCAGGGACGTGCGGCGGCGGTTGAACGCGGGGATGGATCCGGTGCCGGAACGGATGCGGACCGCCGAGCGGACGACCGTGCCGGTGGTCCGTGCCGACGTCAGGGCGCCGGGCGCCACCCTGCCGATCCTGCGGCGCGACCCGTCGTTGCGGTTCACCGAGCACGGCCGCCTGGTGCTGCGGTGGCTGGAGGCGCACGCGGTGTCGTCGGGGGAGTGGTCCGCGGTCGCGTCCGGGGTGCCCTCGCACTGCCGTGAACTGGTGGCGGAGATGGCGCGCGGCTGTGCCGAGGCGTGGGCGCAGATGGCGGAGGCGCTGGAGAACGAGAACCGTGCCGCGGGTTAGCCCGCGAACAGGATCTCGTTGATCTCGCGCATCACCTCGCGGCCCGCCGCCGGCCGCAGGCGGGTCAGCAACCTGCTGAACGCGGTCAGGTCGATGTGCACCGTCGCGGACTGCACCTGGCGGATGTCGTCCACCAGCGCGGTGACCAGCTCGCACGCGTGGTCGACATCGCCCGCCTCCGCGTGGGCCAGTGCGCGGCGCAGGCCGAAGCGGGTGCGGGCGCGCAGGGCGGTCGGGGCGATCAGCGGCATCTGGGTGTCGAGGATCGCGGCGGCCTCGGCGTGGCGGCCCAGGTCGTGGAACGACCAGGCGCGCGCGATGGCCACCTGGTCGACCAGACTCGTTGAGCCGTAAGGGGATTCGCCGACAGTCCGCTGGAGCTCGTCCGCGCGGTCCAGTGCCTCCTGGCAGAGGCCCGCGGCGCCGGCCAGCGCGTAGCCCTGCGCTTCCCGTTGTGCCGCACCGGCTTTCACCGCCGGCGAACGGGACTTGCCCGCCTTGCGGGCCAGCCGGACCGTCTGGTGCGCGTCTCCCCGGTACAGGGCGAACTCCGCGGCGCGGACCAGGGCCCAGGCCTCGAGCTCCAGGTCACCGCCCTTGGCCGCGTACTGGACGGCGCGTTTGGTGAGCTCCGCGGCGGACGCGTCGTCGCCGCGTTCCTGCTCCATCCAGCCCGCGTACTCGGCGTACCGGGCGGCGAGCAGCCACAGGCCGCGGCCGAGGCCGGGGTCGTCGGCGGAGCGGGCCATGGAACTCAGGACGTCCACCTGCGGACGCAGGCTGACGAGCACCACCTCCGGGCTGAGCCGGTGGCCGAGTGCGCGGTGGTTGTCGAACATCGAGTCGTAGGTGAGCAGTGCGGTGTGATCGCTCGGAATCGGCCGGACCGGAGCGTCCGCCAGTTCGATCAGATGGCCGTCCGCGTGCAACACGCTGTCGAAGATCCTGGCCATTTCGGGGTTCGGGTGCACCTGTCCGTTCTCGATCTTGCTGAGGTGCCCCTTGCTGTACGGTACGAGACCGGCCATCTGGCTTAGTGAGAGCCCGCGCTCCGTGCGCAGGCGGCGTACCTCCTGTGCGAACGTGGGCGACAACGGCTTCACCCCCTCTTCGGGGAGTGTCTACGCGTTGAAACTCCTGGATACCGAATGTCCATTAATTGGCCGGAGATTGACGATCAACTGGGTCTGATTGAAGCGGTCGGCGATGGTTCCATGTGAGTCATGGTGATGACGCGCTCCGACGAGGCGGCTGGTGTGGTGATGGTCTGGCAGCGCTTGGCGACCAACGTGGTGCACCGGTCCCCGTGGTTCGAGGTGCGCGCGGACGACGTCGTAAGACCGGATGGCGGACACGGCACCTACACCCACGTGGTGGCGCCGGGATCGGTGACGGTCCTCGCGATCCAGGACGACGACCACGTCGTGCTGACCAGGCAGTGGATCTACACCCACGGCGGCACCGAGTGGCGGTTGCCCGGTGGTGCCGTCGACGACACGGACGCCGATCCGCTGGCCGCGGCACGTCGTGAGCTCGCGGAGGAGACCGGGCTGCGCGCCGAGAAGTGGGAGCGGCTGGGGCAGATCCACGGCGCGGACAGCCTGAGCAACCACGTCGACCACATCTTCCTCGCCACCGGCCTCACCCAGGGCGAACCCGATCTCGGGCCCGGTGAGTCCGACCTGCGCGTGCGCACCATGCCGTTCTGCCGCGCGCTCGACCTCGTCCGTCAGGGCATGCTCCCGCACGCCGGCAGTTCCCACGCGTTGCTCGTGATGGCCCTGCGTCGCACGGCCCAGTAACAGCGGGGCCAGAGTTTCATCCTTTCAGAGGAAACAGGAAACCCGTTCTCATTCGACTGGCGAAAAGTCACTCTTGGTGCATCGGCGAGAACATCAGCCCGAAGCGCCAGTCAGAATGAGAAGGTGAATTTCTCGATGAGAATGATCTGCTCACTCGCCACCGTTGTGAAGGTTGCCGCGATCTGCCTTTTCCTGGGATTCGTGGTCGGCAGTTTCTTCACGGTATCGGTGTTCTGACCCGACTTCGGACTGCGGTTCTCCCTGACCACGAGAGGGAGGTGTCAGCCGTGGAACCGCACTTCTGCATGAACATCTGATCCACCCCGACTAGGCACCGCGTGGCATCCACTGCACGCCGTAGCCGCGGCCCTGACGAGGATGCGGGAACGACACGTCGATCTCGCCGATCTCGTCGACGGGCAGCTTTCTCGGCCAAGGTGTCAGGTCGTCGGTGTCGCGAGCCAGGGCCTCCTCGACGCGCCACACCGATTCGGGCAGGTCGTCCCGGTCGAAGCGCACCCGCAACCGGAACGACTCGCACATCCGCTCCGGCCAGAACACGTAGGTCGGACGCATCGATTGTCCCCGCGGTACCCGCACCTCCAGTGCGAACTGGTGTGTTTGCCCTGCGTTGAGGGGTCGGGGCAACCGCAGCTTCATCAGGAAGCGCCGCGGGGACGGACGCTCGTGGCCGATGAGCTCCACCCCGTGCAACACCTCCACGTCCAGATCCCCCGGTGCACCGTCGGGCGTGGGGGCGGGGATCGTGATCGACCAGATGATCTCGTTGACACCGTCGGTGTCAGCCACGACGGTCCGGCGTTCCGTGCAGGCGGGCGTCGGGCCGTCCAGCTTCAGCAGCGCGTCGAACTCCTTGACGTGCCAGAGTTCCGACGGCGCCGCGTGCGTCGTCGAAGGTACCGGCTGCAGTGCCACCTCGACGAGGCGCTGCAGTCCGGCGTCCATCCTCCTGCGCACCGTGCGCGCGCCGCGGTCCTGTTGCTTCGCGAGCCACTCGATGCGTTCGTTGAGGAACCGGAACTGCGCTTCCTCGTGCAGTCCGAGCGGTGCCAGAACGGCGTTGCGGACCTCCACCGGGAAACCGCGCACCGCGTTCGTCACCCAGTCCTTCAGTTTCGTTCTGACGGCTTCCGCGCCGTCGGTCTCCACGATGCCGCACACCTGGCGCAGCGCCGGGCCGACGTGCAAGTCGATTCCCGGAGTCTGCACACCGCGCCCCCGGCACAACGTGCGCAGTTCTTCCATCAGCTGCTCAGGTGAGACAGACATCCGTCCTCCGCGCGGAAATGCTTTGCCGGGCATGTCGGGCATACCTGACCGGACGTTACCCCGGATGCACCATTCGGGTGAATGTGAATATCGGCCGCCAAAGGGATTGTTCTACACCGCCCGTCAAGATGATCACCGCCGATCGACTGATGTCCTGACCTGGTGTTTCACGGTAACGTCCTGATCACGGGCGGTGACTGACCTCCGGTCGCCTCCATCCCCTGCCGATGTGGAGGTTCTATTCGTGCTGCGCACAACATTGTCAGTCTTATCGGCGTTCGCGCTGATCAGCGGCGTTCCTGCCGTCGCTGCTCCGGCTGAGAGCGCTTACCTGCTGCAGTTCCGCACCACGCTGTCCGACGCCCACCGCCACCAGCTCAAGGGGCTCGGCGTGCGGCTCGGCGCGTTCGTCCAAGACGGCACCTACATCGCACGCATGACGAGCACCTCGCGCGTCGCGCGGCTGAACTACGTGCGCGAGGTGCGCCCGTTCCAGGCGCAACCGCAGATCGCGGCGCTGGGCGGCTCGTCCGACTACCTGATCACGCTGGCCGAGCAGGACACCCGCGACCAGAAGGTCGTCGCCGACAAGGTGAGGTCCTTGGGCGGCAAGGTCAACGTCGTGTCCGACAGTCGCGAGCACATCATGGCCACCTTGGACGCCGGTCAGGTCGCGCAGGTCGCGAAGCTGCCCGCCGTGATCGCCATCGACCCCGTGTCGGCGCCCGAGACGGACATGGCGATCTCACGGGAGTCCTCCGGTGCCAACTACGTCGAGACCGCGGGCGGCTACCGCGGCCAGGGCGTGCGCGGCGAGGTGATGGACGCTGGATTCCGCCTGACGCACCAGGAGTTCCGCGCCCTTCCGCCGGTGCAGCACACGGCCATCACCGAGAACTCCCACGGCACGTCGACGTACGGGCAGATCTTCGCGTCCGGCGTCTCGTCCGCGCACCGCGGCGTACTGCCCGAGGGCCAGGGAATCATGGCCGTCTACGGCACCACCACCGTCCCCGACCGGTACGCGCACACCAAACAGCTCGTCGACCCTGCCGGGCGGTACCGCGCGGTGTTCCAGTCGAACAGCTGGGGCGACTCGCTCACCACGGGCTACAACTCGATCTCGGCGCAGATGGACCGCATCGTGTTCGACCACGACATCCTGATCTGCCAGTCGCAGAGCAACGCCGGCAGCACCCGCTCGCGTCCCCAGGCGTGGGCGAAGAACGTGCTGTCGGTCGGCGGTCACTACCACTACAACACCCTCGACCGCGCGGACGACAAGTGGAACGGCGGCGCGTCGATCGGCCCCGCCGCCGACGGCCGCATCAAGCCCGAGATCTCCAACTACTACGACCGCATCGACACCACGACCTCCGGCAGCGACACGGCCTACACCACGTCGTTCGGCGGCACGTCCGGCGCCACGCCGATCACCTGCGGCAACGCCGGTCTGATGTTCCAGATGTGGGCCGACGGCGTGTTCGACGGCGGCCCCGGCAAGGGCCGTGACGTGTTCGCGTCGCGCCCGCACGCCGCGACCGCGAAGGCGTTGCTGATCAACACCGCCAACCAGTACACGTTCGTCGGCACCACGCACGACCAGACGCGCACGCACCAGGGCTGGGGCACCGCGTCGGTCCGCAACCTGTACGACCGGGCGAAGGCAGGTGGCTGGAAGCTGCCAGTGCTGGTGAACGAGACCGATCTCCTCACGACCGGTCAGTCGCGCAAGTACACCTTCACGTCCACCGGCCAGCCGCTGCGCGCGACGCTGGCGTACACGGACCCGGCCGGTTCGCCGACCGCGACCAAGGCTGCGGTCAACGACCTGACGTTGAAGGTCACCGCCCCGGACGGCACCGTGTACTGGGGCAACAACGGTCTGCTGGCCGGCAACTTCTCCACGTCGGGCGGCACCGCGAACACCGTCGACACCGTGGAGAACGTGCTGCTCTCGTCGACCGCGGCGGGCACCTGGACGATCGAGGTGATCGCGACCGACGTCAACGTGGACGGTCACGTCGAGACGGCCGCGACCGACGCCGACTACGCGCTGGTCGTGTCGTAGGTCCTGGTGGTGCGGCGGTGGCTCCGGCCGTCGCCGCACCTCACGGCCGCGCCGCGGCGAGAGCGCGGGCGAACGGACCGCTCAGCCAGGAGTCGACCTGACGCCGGCCGCGCAACCGGAAATCACCAGATCGGGGTGCCGGTTCTCCGCGATGACCCGGAGAACCCGAGCGAGTTACTCGAACCGGGTCGGGTCGCCCGCGCCGTAGCGGATGATCTCGGCCTCGCCGCTGGAGAAGTCCACCACCGTGGTGGGCGTGGTGCCGCACTCCCCGGAGTCGATCACCGCGTCCACCACGTGGTCCAGCCGTTCCTTGATCTCCCAGCCCTGCACGAGCGGCTCCGCCTCGTCCGGCAGCAGCAGCGTGGACGTGAGCAGCGGCTCGCCCATGGCCTCCAGCAGCGCCTGCGTGACGACGTGGTCGGGGATGCGCGCGCCCACCGTCTTCTTCTTCGGATGCATCATGCGGCGCGGCACCTCCTTCGTCGCGGGCAGGATGAACGTGTAGTTGCCCGGCGTGGAGGCCTTGATCGCGCGGAACACGGCGTTGTCCACCACCACGAACTGGCCGAGCTGCGCGAAGTTCTCGCACATCAGCGTGAAGTGGTGCTTGTCGTCGAGTTTGCGGATCTCGCGGATGCGGTCGATGCCGTCCTTGTTGCCCAGGCGGCAGCCGAGCGCGTAGCAGGAGTCCGTCGGGTACGCGATCAGGCCGTCCTCCTGCAGGATCCGCACGGCCTGGTCGATGGCGCGCTTCTGCGGGTTGACCGGGTGGACGTCCATGTACTTGGCCATGCGGGGCAGGATATGCCGATCAAGGTTTGAGCAGCACTTTGACCATGCCGTCGTTCTTCTTCTGGAACGTCTCGTACGCCTTGGGCGCGTCCTCGAGCGGCAGGCGGTGCGTGGCGAAGTCGTCGACGCCGAGCGGATCGTCGTCCGTGAGCAGCGGAAGGATCTCCGGCACCCAGCGCCACACGTTGGCCTGACCCATCCGCAGCTGGATCTGCTTGTCGAACATCGTCAGCATCGGCATCGGGTCCGCCATGCCGCCGTAGACGCCGACTATGGAGACCGTGCCGCCGCGGCGGACGAGGTCGATCGCGCTGTAGAGGGCCTTGAGGCGGTCGACGCCCGCCTCCTTCATGAGCTTCTGCGCCATCGTGTCCGGCAGGAGCCCGGTGAGCTGCTGGGCGATCTTGCCGACTGGCGCGCCGTGAGCCTCCATGCCGACCGCGTCGATCACCGCGTCCGGACCGCGACCGGCGGTGAGGTCCTTGACGACGTCGGTGAGGTGCTTGCCGGCTCCGCGCAGGTCGATGGTCTCGACCCCGCGGGCCTTGGCGCGCGCGAGACGTTCCGGCACGAGGTCGATGCCGATGGCCCTGGCGCCCCGGTTCAGGGCGACGCGGCAGGCCATGTCGCCGATCGGCCCGAGCCCCAGGACAGCGACGACGTTTCCTTCCCTGACGTTCGCGTACTCGACGGCCTGCCACGCGGTGGGCAGCACGTCGCTCAGGTACACGAACCTGTCGTCCGGCGGGCCGTCCGGCACCTTGATCGGGAGCGAGTTGCCGAACGGGACCCTCAGGTACTCGGCCTGCCCGCCGGGGACCTGGCCGTAGAGCTTGGTGTACCCGAAGAGCGCGGCGCCGGAGTTGTGCTCGCGGACCTGGGTGGTCTCGCACTGGCTCTGCAGGCCCTGCGAGCACATGAAGCAGTGGTTGCAGGAGACGTTGAACGGGATGACCACACGATCACCGGGTTTGAGTTCGGTGACCTGGGAGCCGACCTCCTCGACGACCCCCATGGGCTCGTGCCCGAGGACGTCGCCTTCGGTGAGGAACGGCCCGAGGACCTCGTAGAGGTGCAGATCCGACCCGCAGATGCCGCTGGACGTGATCTTGACGATGACGTCCTCCGGCTCCTTGAGGACCGGGTCCGGCACGCTGTCGACCCGGACGTCGCGTTTGCCGTGCCAAGTGACTGCCTTCATGCCCAGTGGCGTTCCCCGCCGTCCAGCATTGATAACCTGGGAGAACTTCTTTCCCCGGTTTGGAGACCCTCAGCGATGCTCGACCGTGCCGTCGTCGACGCCCTGTTCCCCTCGGACCTGCCCGAGCCGTCGTTCTGGGAGGAGCAGTACCCGCCTCGGGGACTGCCGGAGGGCGCGAAGGTCACCCGCCTCGGCCCGTCGCCGACCGGGTACCTGCACATCGGCGGCCTGTACGTGGGCATGATCGACCGCGACATCGCCTCCCACTCCGGCGGCTCGTACATCGTGCGCGTCGAGGACACCGACCAGGCGCGTGAGGTCGAGGGCGCCGTCGACCAGTTCAACCGCGCCTTCGCGTACTTCGGCATCGAGCCCGACGAGGCGGACGCGGTCGGCGCGTACGGCCCGTACCACCAGTCGCAGCGCGAGCAGATCTACCTGACCTACGTGCGCGAGCTCCTGCGTTCCGGCGCGGCCTACCTCTGCTTCGCCACGAAGGAGGAGCTGGCGGACATCACCGCGCGCCAGCAGGCCACCAAGCTCCCCACCGGCTACTACGGCCGTTGGGCGATCTGGCGCGACAAGACCGCCGAGGACGTCGCCGAGGCTCTGGCCGCGGGCCGCCCGTACGTCGTCCGCTTCCGCTCGCCGGGCAAGGCGGGGGAGCGCACTTCGTTCGTGGACGCGATCCGGGGCCCGCTGGAGCACGACGCCAACCGCAACGACGTGGTGATCCTCAAGGCCTCCGACCAGTCCCCGCGCCTGCCCACGTACCACTTCGCGCACGCCGTGGACGACCACCTGATGCGCGTGAACCTGGTGATCCGCGGCGAGGAGTGGATCTCCTCGGTCCCGACCCACCTCCAGCTGTTCGACGCCCTGGGCTTCGAGCGCGTCGAGTACGCCCACATCGCCCCGCTGATGAAGCAGCAGGGCGGTTCCCGCCGCAAGCTCTCGAAGCGCAAGGACCCCGAGGCCTCCGTCGAGTTCTTCATCGAGGCGGGCTTCCCGGCCGAGGCAGTCCAGTACTACATGCGGGGCCTGGTGAACGCCCGCCTGGCCGAGCTTCCTCTCGCGGATGCCTTGTCGTCGCCGATCTCCCTGGCGGAGTGCGGCGTGGCCGGCCCCTTGGTCGACCTCGTGAAGCTCGAAGACATCGCCGCCGACTACGTGGCCACCCTGTCCGGCTCCGAGATCATTGATCGCATCTCGGCCTGGGCGGCTTCGTACGACCCGGAGCTGGTCACCGTGCTGTCCGACGAGCGCGACGCGGCCCTGGCAGCCCTGGAAGTGGAGCGCGGCCCGGAAGTGGCCAACCCCCGCAAGGACCTCCGCAAGTGGTCCGACTTCCGCACCGCCTACGGCTTCTTCTTCCCGTCGCTCTTCCCCCTGGTCTCCGACCGCACCGACGAGCGCCTGGGCGGCCTGTCCCCAGACCTGATCTCCGCGTTCGCCGCGGACTTCGCCGACGGCTACGCGGACCTGGAAGACGGCCAGGAGTGGTTCGGCCAGATCCGCGAACTCGCGGGCAAGCACGGCTTCGCGCCGAACGCCAAGGAGTACAAGAAGAACCCGGACGCCTACCCCGGCTCCATCAAGGAGGCGGCGCAGCTGATTCGCGTCTCGTTGACTGGCTCTACCCGTAGCCCGGATCTGCACGCCGTGGCTCGGACGTTGGGCAAGGACGAGGTGCTGCGCCGGGTGCGTGCGTTGGTCGGCTGACCTTGTGTTTGCGGCGGCCCCTGGTTCCCTGTGGGAGCTGGGGGCCGTTTTGCGTTTCTGGGGTTGCGTTTGGGTGGGTCGGCGCGGGTTCCAGCGGGGTTGGTTGCCTTTTGTAGGCCTGGTCGCCTTGCGTTGGTGGTTGAGCGGGCCATATGACGAGCTTTGGTTGCGTCATCGCCGCTTCGCGACGATTGCGATTGGGGCTTGACTTCGGGGCCCTTGCGAGGCGCACATCGGCCTTAAAAAGCCGGGCATAAGGAGCCCGGCCGATCCAACCAGCATAGCACCTCGCACCCAAAGTCAAGCCCCAATCGCAAGCGTGCGTGGTTGCGTTTGTTGTTCGGCTTCCGTCATTACCGGTTTCCTGCGTTCGCATTGCCCTGTCCGGCTCGGCTTCGCCATCGCGGTTGTTGGGGGTGCTCGGCTTCGCCATTGCCTGCGTTGTAGTGGGAGGTTCGGCTCGGCTTCGCCATTGCGGATTTTCGACGCGCGACGAATGGGCCACGCGGCGAGGGGAAAGTCGTAGCCCATTCGCCATCGGATACTTTTCCTCTTCGGCCAGGCAGCATCGCCGGGCCTGGCTGGCGGCGGTCAGGCGATGTTGATCGGGTTGCGTCTCGGCTTTTGCTGTGGGTCGAGCCAGTCGGGTGCGTAGAAGGTCGGCATCCCGTTGACCAGCCTGACTTCCCACTTGCTCTGGTGGATGAGCGTGTGGTGGTGGCGGCAGAGCAGGACGGCGTTGTCGACGGAGGTGTTGCCGCCGTTGGCCCAGTGTCGGATGTGGTGGGCGTCGCAGTGTCTTGGCGGTCTACCGCAGCCCGGGAACGCGCAGCCCCGGTCCCTCGCGACCAAGGTCCGGCGGATTCCTGCTGGGAAGGTGCGGGTCTTGCGGCCGATGTCCATCGGCTGGCCCTGGCTGCCCAGCAGCAGCGGGATGATGCCCGCATTGCAGGCCAGCTGGCGGACCTGGTCGGCCGGGATGTGATCGCCGTTGTCGAGCATGCCCTGCCCGACCTGCTCGACGAGGTCCTCGTGCCGCATCGTCACGGTCAGCGTGACCGGCTCGCCGCCGTGTTCGGGCAGCTGGTCGGCGCGCAGCATCAGGTCGACCAGGTCGGCGAGGGCGTCGCCTTCGCGTTCGGAGCGGCTGCGCTCGTCTGGGCCTTGCCCGGTGTCGGGGCGGGGCTTGGCCAGCGGATCCAGCAGTGCCTCGTACTTCGCACCGGTGACCTTGTCCAGCTTGGCCCGGATCTCCAGCCGCCCGTTCTTCCACTGCATCAAGTGCTGGTTGGTCGGCGGCGCGGGCTCGGCGTCACGAGGCTCCGGGTCGTTCTGGTAGAGGCTGTAGGCGAGTGTCTTGCCGAGCTTGCGGACTGTGACGGGCTCGAAGTCTCGCGCGTAGCCGACCACGGTGGTCTCGTGTTCGGCAGGCACGGTCTTCATGATCGCAGCGATTGCCGCGACGTGGTCGATCGACAACGCGCCCTCGGCCACCGCCTGCGCCGTCAGCGGCAGCACCGGGGCGAGCTCACTACCGGTCGGGGTGATCTCATTCGTCAGCAGCGCGGCGTTGTCGATCCACCGCTTGGCGACGTGAATGTCCCAGCGGACGACGTGCCGCAACACCTTCGGCAAATCCTTGTAGCCGAGCTCGCTCGCGGCTCCGCGCCGATCCAATTCGGCGACGATCTGCAACGCGGCATTCTCACGAACCCGGATTTCCGTCACCTCGTCGACGAGACTGCGGAGCAGCTCGTCTGTGGAGAGGAGGCGGGTTTCGATCACGTGTTCTACCCTACCGCAAGATCACGAACAAATAACAGGAAAAGCCGCGCACGATAGGGTGAACTAGTCAATGGGACCCCGCGAAGCCGAAGGCAAGCGGCGATGCGAAGCGAGCCGAATCGGGCAATGCGAACGCAGGCAAGCGGTAATGAGGTGGGCCGAACGACCCAACGCAACCACGCACGACTGCGATTGGGGCTTGACTTTGGGAGCGAGGTGCTAGCCTTTTCGGATCGGGCGGGTGCGAAGCATCCGACCTTTTCCGCCCGACACAGCGCCTCGCAAGGGCCCCGAAGTCATCTATGAAGGAGCGGGGCCGGTCAAGTGCCGTGCTGAGGCTGGTTTTCGGGGTTTTCGGCTCTGTGCGGGCAGGCGTGTCCGGCGGGCGGGGTCAAGATCGGCCGTAGGCCGCCCCCGGAGGGGGCCGGAGGGTCTTGACGCCGTCGCTGGACGCGTCACGCTATTCGAGCCGGAAATTGCCGGAGGGCTCTTTGTGTGGGGTCGCGTTCACCGTGCCGGGTCTGTTCCCGGTGGCAGACCAGTTGCCTGGTTGCCGGTCATCTATTCGCAGGTGTGTGCGTGGTGGGGTGCGACCGTGACCGGGCGGGGTCAATCAAGACCACGACCACGCCACCAGAGGGTGGGGGTCAGACTTCGGGCGATCCGCGCCCCGGTCACGACCAGGCCCGCGGCTCATGCCGCGGCGTCCGGTGATGTGGTGTCCGGTGAACCAGTGGTGGTGGTCTGGGGGTCCAGGGCACGGATGTGCCCGTCGCGCAGGCCGAAGTAGACCAGGGTGCACAGCCGGCGGGCGACCGCGACGGTGGCGATGCCCTTGCCGCGGCGGTCCCGGATGCCGTCACGGGTAGCGACCAGCCAGCCCGCGCTGGCGGGGATCTTCTGCGCCGCCTCGACCAGCGCCCACCGCAATAGACGCGAGCCCTGCTTGGTGATGTGACCACGGCGCACCGTGCGGTCGGACTCGTAGTGTTTCGGGGTGAGCCCGG
>NZ_BBOJ01000040.1 GCF_000974445.1 Lentzea aerocolonigenes | reverse complement strand
CGCTTTGACCCCGTCCTGGGCGGGAAACCCGATCGAGTACTCCAGGCCCAGCTCGGTGAGATAGTGCAGCAGCGCCTGGGAACATCCGCCGGAGTCGGCGCGGATGAGCACCTGGTCCCGTTCGGTCTCGGGTAGCTGGGCCAGCGCCAGATCGACCGCCTCGATGTGGTCGCGGGCGTTCCAGGGGGAGGCGTTGCCCGGCCGCAACTGGGCGAGCAGGGTCTCCCCGGTGCCGTGCTCGCCGTGATCGACGAACGCGCACATCGGCGCGAACCCGAAACCCCGTTTGTGGGTGCCGGTGGCGTGTTGTTTGTCCGAGTGCGCGGTCACCAGTGTCGCGTCGATGTCCACGATCACCAGTCCGCCGTCACGGGTCCCAGCTCGCCCGGCCAGTGGCCGCCGCCGCGCCCATACCGCCGCCCGTGCCTGGGCACGAGCGGCGCGGATCGCCGCCAGCGACGCGCCGATGTCGGCGGCGAGTGTGCTGACCAGCCGTGACACCGTCGGGTCGCTGGCCACAGGGCCGAACAGCCCCGGCTGGGCGCGCACGAGGGCGAGATCGGCCAGGCAGTCTCCGCCCAGCGCGACCGCGATCGCGACATCGCAGAGGATCTTGCCCGGATCATGCGTGGCACGCCGGCCCCGCCACGGCGTCAGCGCGCCCGATAACGCCCGCTGCGCCCCGGACAGCCGCAGGGTCTGCCGCAGCAACACCGCGCCCGCCGACGACACCAACGACTCACGAGCCGGATCAAGAACCAGACACGGACCTGCGCTACGCTTCACCTGCGGAGTGCCTTCCTGTTCGGTGTATCTGATGTCTTCGCAAACACCAGTTTTCCTTACAGGACAGGCACTTCCGCGCATTCAGAGGCGTGTCACCTCAGATCAGGTGAAATCCCGAGGCTAAGGCGCCGAGTGGACGAGCAGCGGGATTGCGAGCTCCTGCGGGGTCCGCGAGCCGTGCATCCCGGTCAGCTTGCTCAGCACGGGTTCGGCCTGGCTGCGCACGACCACGGCGGACTTCCTCATCGCCACGACGACGTCCCCGATGCGGTCGACGGCCAGCGGGCCGACCGGGCCGAACCACCCCGCCGCCACGGCTTCCTCCCGCGACAGCACGTCCGCGCGGTCGCCGAGGAACTCCCGCCACACGTCCAGCACCTCGTCGCTCTCGGTGTGCAGGTAGCGCACGCGAGGCTCACCGGCGATCACGCGAACTCCCTCCCACAGCACGGGTTCGGTGTCGAAGTCGATCCGGTCGTCCGCGGTGATCATGCCGTGGTCGGCCGTCACGACCAGCACCGCACCGGACGGCAGGCGCGCCGCGATGCGTTCGGCGAGCGCGTCCACGAACTCCAGCTGCAGCAACCACTCCTCGGACCCCGGCCCGTAGAAGTGCCCGATCGTGTCGAGGTCCGGGTGGTAGGCGTAGCAGAACGAACGGTCCTGCCGGACCGCCGCGACCGCGCCCAGCGCGAGGTCGCCGAAGCCCACGGCACCGCGGTACCACGAACCGCGCAGCACCGCCCGCGTCAGGCCGCTGCCGGCGTGGACGCGGGGCGCGACCGAGCTGACCGCCACCCCGGCCGCCGCCGCGCGTTCGAACAGCGTCGGGTGCGGCTGCACGACCTCGGGCACGAGCGTCTTGCGCAGGTCGTGGTGGTGATCGCCGGCGCGCGACCAGGTCAGCGAGTTGAGCACCTCGTCCCCGACCGCGAACGTGTAGCCGACGATGCCGTGCTCGCCCGACAGCAGCCCGGTGCCGACCGAGGCGAGGCTCGTGGCCGTCGACGACGGGAACCCGACGGAGATGTCCCGGCCGGCCAGCGACGACAGGAACGGGGCGTGCTCGGCGTGCTCACGCAGCAGGTGGTGTCCCAGCCCGTCCACGAGCAGCAGCACGACACGCCGTGCGGACGGCAGGTCCAACGTGTTGTCGGCACCCGGAACTTCCAGGCCCGACAGCAGTGAGGGGACGACCTCGGCGATGGTCACCAGGACACCGTGCCACGTCGAAACGGACAACGGGCAGAATGGCGCGCTGTGACAACGCTCATCCACCAGAAGATCGCTGACGAGCTCGGTGTGGCCACCGGCCAGGTCAGCTCTGCTGTCGAACTGCTCGACGGTGGCGCGACCGTCCCGTTCGTCGCCCGATACCGCAAGGAGGCGACCGGCGGTCTCGACGACGCGCAGCTGCGCACGCTCGAAGAACGGCTCGGTTACCTGCGTGAGCTGGAGGAGCGCCGGGCGGCCGTCCTCACCTCGATCCGCGAGCAGGGCAAGCTCGACGAGGCGCTGGAGGCGCAGATCCTCGCCGCCGACTCCAAGGCGCGGCTCGAGGACCTCTACCTGCCGTACAAGCCGAAGCGCCGCACGAAGGCCCAGATCGCGAAGGAAGCCGGTCTCGAACCGCTGGCCGACGCACTTCTGGGTGACCCGAACCTGAACCCGCAGGAAGAGGCCGCGAAGTTCGTCGACCCGGCCAAGGAGGTCGCCGACGCGGCGGCCGCCCTGCAGGGTGCGCGCGCCATCCTGGTCGAGCGGTTCGGCGAGGACGGCGACCTGATCGGCGAGCTGCGCGAGCAGATGTGGACGCGCGGCCGCGTCGTCTCCAAGGTCCGCGAGGGCAAGGAGACCGAGGGCGCCAAGTTCGCCGACTACTTCGAGTTCGACGAGCCCTTCGCCAAGCTGCCGTCGCACCGCATCCTCGCGCTGTTCCGGGGCGAGAAGGAGGAGGTCCTCGACCTCGTCCTCGAGCCGGAGGAGCCGAACGAGGAGGGCGGCCCGTCGTCGTTCGAGGTGCGCATCGCGGCCCGCTTCGGCATCGACGACCGCGGCCGGCCGGGCGACAAGTGGCTCACCGACACCGTGCGCTGGGCGTGGCGGACCCGGATCCTCGTGCACCTGGGCATCGACCTGCGCGGACGCCTGCGGTCGTTCGCCGAGGACGAGGCCGTGAAGGTTTTCGCCTCGAACCTGCGCGACCTGCTGCTGGCCGCCCCGGCCGGTACGCGCGCCACGATGGGCCTCGACCCCGGCTACCGCACCGGTGTGAAGGTCGCGGTCGTCGACGCCACCGGCAAGGTCGTGGCGCACGGCGTGATCCAGCCGCACGTGCCCGCGAACCGCTGGGACGAGTCGATCGCGAAGCTCGCGGCGCTGGCCAAGGCGCACAACGTCGACCTGATCGCGATCGGCAACGGCACCGCCTCGCGCGAGACCGACAAGCTCGCCGCCGACCTGATCAAGCGCCACCCCGAGCTCAAGCTCACCAAGATCGTCGTGTCCGAGGCGGGCGCGTCGGTCTACTCGGCGTCGGCCTACGCGTCGTCGGAACTGCCCGGCCTCGACGTGTCGATCCGCGGCGCGGTGTCGATCGCCCGGCGCCTGCAGGACCCGCTGGCCGAGCTGGTGAAGATCGACCCGAAGTCCATCGGTGTCGGCCAGTACCAGCACGACCTGTCGGAGTCGAAGCTGTCGCGGTCGCTCGACGCGGTGGTCGAGGACTGCGTCAACGCGGTCGGTGTGGATCTCAACACCGCGTCCGTGCCGCTGCTGACCCGCGTCTCCGGCATCACCGCCGGTCTCGCGGAGAACATCGTGCTGCACCGCGACCAGAACGGTCCGTTCAAGACGCGCACCGCCCTGAAGGACGTGGCGCGGCTGGGCCCGAAGGCGTTCGAGCAGTGCGCGGGCTTCCTCAAGATCCGCGGCGGTGACGAACCGCTCGACGCGTCCTCCGTGCACCCCGAGGCGTACCCGGTCGTGCGGAAGATGCAGCAGGAGGCGGGTGCCGAGCTGATCGGCAACACCGCGGTGCTCACGAAGCTGCGGCCGGAGAAGTTCGTCGACGAGAAGTTCGGCCTGCCGACCGTCACGGACATCCTGAAGGAGCTGGAGAAGCCCGGTCGCGACCCGCGCCCGGCGTTCAAGACGGCGACCTTCGCGGACGGCGTCGAGAAGATCGCCGACCTCAAGCCCGGCATGGTGCTGGAGGGTGTCGTGACGAACGTGGCCGCGTTCGGCGCGTTCGTGGACATCGGCGTGCACCAGGACGGTCTCGTGCACATCTCCGCTCTGTCCAACAACTACGTCAAGGACCCGCGCGACGTCGTGAAGTCCGGTGACGTGGTGCGGGTGAAGGTGCTGGAGGTCGACGAGGCCCGCAAGCGGATCGGCCTGACGCTGCGCCTGACCGACGAGCCGGGCAAGCCCGCTCCGAAGCAGCAGGGCGGCGGTGGCGGCCGCGACCGCCGTCCTCAGCGCGGTGGTGGGCAGCAGCGCGGTGGCCAGCAGCGCAACTCGCCGCCACCGGCGAGCGGCTCGATGGCGGACGCGCTCCGCAAGGCCGGCTTCGGCAAGTAGCCAGATACGAGAAAGGGCCCCTTCCGCCGCGGGAGGGGCCCTTTCTCGTGCGTCCTACTTGGCGCGCGTGCCCTTGGCCTTCACCAGCTCGGACTCGAACAGCTCCTCGACGGTCGTGAGACCGCCGGGCGCCGACTTGTCGACCTTGGTGATGTACGACTGGGTGGACGAGGGCCGGCCCACCAGCGAGTAGTGCAGGGCGCCGGTGAGGCCCTGGGTGTCCAGGCCGTTGGTGTCGTGGAACGCCTTCAGCACGCCGTCCCGCGTGAGGTCACCGTTCTTGCAGGCCTTCTCGACGACCGACAGGAACACCTTCGCGACCGTGTAGCCGTGGTCGACGTACAGCGCGGGCTTGTCGTTGGGGTAGTTCTTGCTGAACGCCGCCGCCACCTCGCGCGGACCGGGCTGGGTGCCGGCGAACGGCGCCACCGACGTCACCACGGACACCTGCTTCTCCACGGCCGCGGCGACCGGCGAGTCCAGCAGCGCGGGGTCGTAGCCCACGACGTTGACCATGAACGGCACGTCCCACTTCAACGCCGCGGCGACGCCCACCGCGGCGGCGGTCTGGGCGGGAGCGGTGCTCAGCACGATCGCCTTGGCGCCCTGGGCCTTCAGCGCGCCGATCTGCTGGGCGAGGTCGGCCGTGGTCTCCCCGATGGGCTGCTCGGCGATCTTCATGTTCCACTGCTGGCCGACGAACCGACTGCCCTCGACCGCGTTGTCGCCGTAGCTGCCCTGGACGTACACGTGACCGACGGTGTCGCCCTCCTTGATGACACCGCGGCGCTTGTAGTGGTCGAGCCCGTTGATGACGTCGAGGTCGTAGGTGGTGCCCACGATCATCATGTGCGGGTTGCCGAGCAGCGACGCGGACCACGACGCGGGCGCGGTCAGCGTGCGGGTCTGCATGATGTCGGGCTCGATCGCCGTGGTCATCGGCGTGCCCGCGAGCTCCAGCAGGCCCAGGACCTGCGGCTCCAGCTCGAAGTAGGCGTCGAGCGCCTTCTGCACGTCGTACGCGTGGTCCTTCTGCTTGATCTCGACCTTGCGCCCGCAGATGCCCCCGCGGTCGTTGATCTGCTTCAGGTAGAGCTCGTAGCCCTTCATGCGGGTCAGCGCGGACGCCTTGAACGGCCCCGTCAGGTCGGTGAGGACGCCGAGCGAGATCTTGTCGTCGGTGACGCCCGGTCCGGTTTTGACCTGGACTTTCTGGTCTTCCTTCGCGCCACAGCCGGCCACGAGGACGGTGAGCGCTAAGGCGGTGGGCAGTACACGGCGGCGGAAGGGCATGCAGCAGTCCTTGGTCGAAAGATCAGGGCCGAACATACTAAGCGGTAGCTCAGTATTAGTTGATCGGTAACACAATGCCTACTTATGTGGTACGGAACACAGCCCGGTTGGGTTCATGTGACTACCGTTCGACTACGGAGTGTGCTAGCTCTTCGGCAACAAACGAAATGAGATACGGCGTTGTCGATCACATTTCGGGTATCCGGACGGCATGGCTGATGACGTGATCACGCTGCTGCACCGGCAACACGCGACCATCCGCACGCTCTTCGCGGAGGTCGAGACCGCCACCGGCGACAAACGCAAGGACGCATGGCATCGGCTCGTGCGGCTGCTCTCCATCCACGAGACGGCGGAGGAGGAGATCGTGCACCCCGCCGTGGCACGTGTGAACGGCGGCGAGCCGATCGTGGACGCACGGGTCGCGGAAGAACACCGCGCGAAGGAACTCCTCAGCACGATGGACGACATGGGCCCCGACGCCGAGGGCTTCGACACGTTGCTCGTGCAGCTGCGCGACGACGTGCTCGCCCACGCCGACCACGAGGAACAGGCCGAGTTCCCGCTGCTGCGCAAGGTGCACGACCAGGAACGTCTCGAACGCATGGCGAAGGCCGTGGAGGCCGCCGAGGCGATCGCGCCGACGCGCCCGCACCCCGGTGTCGAGAGCCCGGTCGCCAACCTGGCGCTCGGCCCCGTCGTGGCCGTCGTGGACAAGGCTCGTGACGCCATCCGCAAGGTCCTCGGGTGAAGATCGTCGTCACCGGCGGCTCCGGCAACGTCGGCACGGCGTTACGACGTCACATCGAGTTCGAGGACGTCGGTGTGGACGTGCGCGCGCTGTCGTCGTTGCGGGATGCCATCCGCGGTGCCGACGTCGTGGTGCACCTCGCGTGGGCGATCAAACCGACGAACCGCGAGACGAACGTCGACGGCAGCGAGCACGTGCTCGCTGCCTGCGTCAAAGAAGAGATCGGACACCTGGTCTGCGCGTCGTCGGTAGCCGCTTACGCACCGGCGGCGCGCTGGTCCAGGGTCGACGAGTCGTGGCCGGTGACGGGCATCCCCGGCAGCTCCTACAGCGCGCACAAGGTGCGACTGGAGGAGATGATCAGCCGCTACCCGTTGCCGTGCACGGTGATCAGGCCGTGCGGCATCGGGCAGGCGTCCGCCGCGGCACAGCTGCGGCGCTGGCTGCTCGGCCGCTGGCTCCCACCGCGGTTGCTGCCGTGGCTGCCGATCCCGTTGTGGGACGGCCTGCGTCTGCAGCTCGTGCATTCCGACGACGTGGCGCGCGCGATCGTGGAGATAGTGCGCCGTAAGGCGTTGGGCGCCTTCAACCTCGCCTCCGAGCCGGTGCTGACGGCGCCCATGATCGCTGAACGCGTCGGCGCCGGCCGGTTGCCCGTGCCGTATCCGGTGATCGAGAAGCTGGCGGGGGCGACGTCGAAGCTCGGGTTGCAGCCGCTCACCCCGGAGTGGGTCCGGATGGCCGATCAGGCACCCCTGGTACGGACCACCCGAGCCCACGAAGATCTGGGATGGTGGCCCGGACACGACGCACGTGATGTGCTGAGCGAGGTCGTCATGGCAATGGGAGGGCGTGCGTGAACGAGGTTGATGCGGTCGTCATCGGCTCAGGCCCGAACGGCCTGGTCGCCGCCACGCTGCTGGCGGACGCGGGCTGGGACGTGCTGGTGCTCGAACAGCGCGCCACCCCCGGCGGCGCCGTCGCCTCCGCCGAGACGACCGCGCCCGGATTCACGAACGACGTCTACAGCGCGTTCTACCCCCTTGGCCTCGGTTCGCCCGTCATCGGCGCGTTGAACCTCGACGTGCAGTGGGAGCACGCACCGGCCGTGCTGGCGCATGTGCTGCCAGACGATCGAGTCGCGCTCCTCTCTCGTGACGTCGATGTCACCGCGAAGTCCGTCGGCGCGTTCGCACACTCGGACGCCGAGGCCTGGCAGGCCGAGTACGCACGCTGGCGGCAGGTCCGCGACGGAGTGCTGGACGGGCTGTTGCGCCCCTTCCCGCCCGTGCGCGGTGGCCTGTCGTTGCTGCGCACGCTCGGTCTCGGCGACACGTTGCGGTTGACGCGACTGCTGACCCAGCCCGTGCGTCGGCTCGGTGAGGAGCTCTTCGCCGGTGAAGGCGCTCGTGTGTTGTTGGCGGGCAACACGATGCACTCGGACCTCGGCCCGGACCAGGCCGGTGGCGCGGGTTTCGGCTGGTTGCTGGCCATGCTCGGGCAGGACGTCGGCAACCCGGTGCCCCGCGGCGGCGCGGGTGAGCTGGCCGCGTCCCTCGTCCGCAGGTTCGGCGGGCGCGTCGAGACCAACGCGAAGGTGACGGACGTGCTCCACGCGCGCGGTGTCGCCGTTGGCGTGCGTCTGGCTGATGGGTCGGTCGTGCGCGCACGCCGCGCAGTCCTGGCCGACGTCACCGCACCGTCGCTCTACCTGGACCTGATCGGCGCGGACGCGTTGCCGGCGAAGCTCGTCGAGGACCTGAAGCGGTTCCAGTGGGACGGCGACACGATCAAGGTCGACTGGGCGCTGTCCGGCCCGATCCCGTGGACCAACCCCGAGGCCGCGCAGGCGGGCACCATCCACCTCGGCGGCGACGTCAACGGCCTGGCCGGCGTGGCGCACGAGCTCGCGTGCGGCAAGGTGCCGCGCAACCCGTTCATGATCCTGGGCCAGATGACGACGACCGACCCGACCCGCTCCCCCGCCGGAACCGAGGCCGCCTGGGCGTACACCCACGTGCCGCTGGGCGGTAACTGGACGCCGGACCGGCTGAAACGCCGCGCCGACCGCATGGAACTGATGATCGAGGAACGCGCGCCGGGCTTCCGTTCCCGCATCGTCGGGCGTTCGGTGCTGGGCCCGGCGGACATCGGCTCGGTCAACGGCGGCACGGCGGCCATCCACCAGCAGCTGGTCTTCCGGCCCGTGCCCGGTCTCGGCCGCGCGGACACCCCGTTCGACCGCCTCTACCTCACCGGTTCCTCGGCGTGGCCGGGCGGCGGCGTGCACGGCGCGGCGGGCGCGAACGCGGCACGGGCGGCACTCGCGCGCTGGGGCGCGGCGGGCGGCCTGTACAAAGCACTCGTCCAGGGCGCACAACGCGCTCTCTACTGACGACCCTTCGCCAGCGCTTTGAGGCGCTGCAACGTTTCCCGGTTGCGCGGAGTCAGCAGCAGGTCCTGCACGACGTCGGGCAGCAGCGTCGACGGACCGCGCACCACGCGTTCGGCCATGCGCACGTGCGTGAGCTGCCCCCGGTCCTCCAGCGTGAACGTGATCCGCGCGGCCCCGGCGGGCCACAGCCGGGCGTCCAGCTCCAGCAGCCGCGACGGCTCGCAGCGCACCACCTCGGTGGTGTCCTGGATGACGAGCGGCCACGGCCCGACGCTGTGGTGGATGCGCGTGCCGGGCTTGGGCCAGCCGGTGTCGACGTCGCGGATGTGCGACGCGCCCACCACCCAACCGGCGTACGACCAGCCGTCGGCGAGCACGGCCCACACGGCGTCAACGGGCGCTTCGACGTTCAGAGAGACCTCAGCCACGCCCAGGAGGTACCCCGCCTGTCAGGAGGCAATCCGGCGCGTGCGGCGGCTTTCGGCCTTGCGTTGCAGGTGGTCGGCGGTGAGCTCCAGCTCGTAGGTCCGCAACGCCTGGTAGCGCGGCGAGATCCGGAGGGCGAACGTGCCGCTGAGCCGCTCGATCGCCGACGCCGCGCGATCGAGCCGCCTGCGGGCGGCGTCCAGGCCACCGGCTCGCAACATGCGCAGGCAGTTCTCGGCCTCGCAGTTGTACGAGCGGAGCATCAGCGCCGACCAGTCCTCGACGAGCCGGCGCCCGGTGGCGTCCGACCCGTTGTAGGTGACCTGCCCGCCACCTTCGACCGCGGCGCCGGTCTTGATCAGCGTCTTCATCTCGCCGTGGATCAGGTCGAGCTGGGCCTGGTGGTCCGCGGCGGCGTCGGTGCGGAAGACACCGGCGCGCTGGAAGGTGAGTTCTTCCTTCAACGGCTGGAGTTCGGCACGGGCGTTCTTGATCCGGTGCCGCAACGCGACGAGCTCGGCGCCCGCGCGGTCGACCTCTTCCAGCGCGTTGTCCTGCGCTGTTCGGGCGTCACCGATTCGAGCGAGAAGCTCCTGCAGGCCCTCGACGGCCTGCTCCAGCTCAGCGATCCGGCGGTTCTTGCGCCCGAGCATGTCTACCTCCCCGAACAGCGACGAAAGGCCCATGACCGTTCCATCGCAAGGAGGTATCCGCCGTTATCTACCGCGCTATGCACCCACCCCATCGAGTGAACCGACGAATCGAACGAACCCTTCGGGGT
The DNA here is from genome assembly GCF_000974445.1 of Lentzea aerocolonigenes. Lineage (GTDB taxonomy): Bacteria > Actinomycetota > Actinomycetes > Mycobacteriales > Pseudonocardiaceae > Lentzea > Lentzea aerocolonigenes. The sequence goes on along the minus strand of NZ_BBOJ01000040.1, from coordinate 44,565 downwards.
CCTCGCTCGTTGCCGACTGCTGCAAGATCACGCTGGTAGCGCCCGCCTCGGCCACCGACGAGACGAGATCCGTGACGAACGCGCGGTCGCGCGAGTCCGTCTCCACGTAGACGATCACGGGGTGCTCGCGGGACGACCTGATCGTCCGCACCCGGTCGAGATCGGCGGAGGCGTCGAGGATCGTGCCGTCACCGACCTCTCCGGCGAGGTCCAGGGTCTTCATGCCGAGCCCGCCCACGTAGATCGGCATCGGCGCGGCGGGCGGCCAGTCCAGCGCCACACCGGTCAGGTTCACGTACCGGCCGGACGTGGTGACGCGCTCACCGGCCAGGAGCGCCTTGAGTGCGAGCGTGTACTCGCGCAGGAGCGTGAGCGGCGACGACGCCCGCGCGCCGACCTGACCCATCCAGTCCTGCACGCCGTGGCCCACGCCGATCGTGACGCGGCCGGGGAACAACCGGTCCAGCGTCGCCGCCTCCATCGCGGTCAGCGCGACGTTGCGCAGCGGCACCGGCAGCAGCCCGACGCCGACCTTCAACCGTTCCGTCCACGCCAGAGCCGCTGAGGCACAGGCGATACCGCTCTCCAGGAAGCAGTCCTCCCACAGCCACAGGGAGTCCACACCGGACTCCTCGGCGGCGAGGACGACGGAACGCAGGTTCTCGGGCGGGAGCTGGGGCCGGTAGACAGCGCCGAGTGTGGTCACTCGTCCACTACTACCGGCCCCACCGCGCTTCAGCAACAGAGTTGGGTCAGCCGGCGCTGTGGTACGTGACGTCCCAGTGGTTCGACTCGCGGTAGTAGATGTTGCCCGCGGCCGACTTCCACTTGTTGCCACCGATGGACGTGAAGGTCCCGGTGATGTAGTTGGTGACGCAGCTCGACAGCCGGTAGTCGACCTTGTAGCCGTTCCAGTGCGAGTAGGTGCCCGACGCGTGGCCCGTCTCGGTGCCGCCGGTGATGGTCAGCGCACAGCCCGACGCGCGCTTGAACGTCTTGGCTCCCGCGATGGTCGTCTGGTTGATCTGCTCGAACGAGGTGCAGTTCGGACGGTTGCGGTCACTGCACCCACCGCTCGAGGTCCACGAGATGCCGGCGGCGCTCAGCTGCGCCGTCGCCTGCGCGTGGGTGTACTTGGCCGGCGCCGCCGAGGCGACGGACGCCCCCATCAGCAGAGCGGCGAACATCGCGATCACAGCAGCGATCGTGCGAACGAACATGCTCTCTCCTTATGCCCAAACCGAAGTGCGGCAAAAGGTAGGAACCACCGGTAAAGAGACGCCTAAATCGACCTTTGGCCGATCTTTGGCGCTGCCCTGGACAGTTCCGGTCGTCACCAACGAGGCAAGTCGATCGGAGCAACAACGATGCGCATTCGCCACGCCGTCGCGGCGACCGCACTCTCGCTCGGACTGCTGTCCGGCATCTCCGGCATCGCCCACGCGATGCCCGAGGGTCCCGCCGAGCAGGAGACGCCCATCTCCCAGGAGCAGGCGGCTGCCGGCTACGGCGGCACGATCACCCGCACCGAGGTCATGAAGCGGGCCAAGGACTGGTGGGACCGCAAGGTTCCGTACTCGCAGAGCGCCTACACGTGGGACGTCAACCACGGCAAGAAGTACCGCCAGGACTGCTCGGGCTTCGTGTCGATGGCGTGGAAGCTGACGTCCAGCCGCACCACGTCCACTTTGGACGAGGTCGCCACGAAGATCTCGTGGGCCAACCTCAAGCCGGGTGACATGATCCTGCGCAACGGTCACGTCAAGCTGTTCGAGAAGTGGGCCAACAGCGCGCACACCTCCGTGTGGATCTACGAAGAGGGCAACACCCGCGACGACATGGACCACGAGTCCATCTCGATCGCTTCGCTCAAGGACGGTGGCTACGCCCCGTGGAAGTACAAGAAGATCAGCGGCTGATCAGCTGATCGCGAGGCCCCACTGGGCGTGCCAGGTGCGCACTTCCCCCACCTCCCTGGTGCCCAGCCGGGCGAAGATCCCCGCGGCCTCGTCCCAGCAGCGGTCCGCGCCTGCGACGTCCCCCGTGCAGGCGTGGACCGCTCCGAGGTCCCGGAGGGTGCGCGCCCGCCACAACGGCAGGCCGAGGTCGTGGAACCACGTGAGCACCTCGGTCAGCGCGACGCGGGCACCGGGGTGGTCGCCGGCCGCGAGCCGCCACTCCCCCAGCGTGCGGCGGACGAGCGCCTCGCCGAACCGGTCGCCGACGTCGCGGCAGCCGTTCAGCGCGGTGTGGATCAGCTCCTCCGCCGGGTCGAGGACACCCTTGCGCAGCAATACCTTCGCCCACGCCTGGGCGGTGTAGCAGCCGAGCAGCTCGTCACCGGTGCCCGCGACCATCTCGTGGGCGCGCACGATGTGCTCCTCCGCCAGGTCCAGCTCGCCGCGGGCTCGGTGCACGAGCCCGATCCCGCGGGCGGCGAGCGCCTCACCTCTCCTGCTGCGCGCCTCGCGGTACACGGACTCCGCGTGCGCGAGCGTGTCGAACGCCCCCTCGTCGTCGCCGAGTTCTCGTTTGATGGAGCCGATTCCGTACAGCGCGTGCCCGACCCCCTCGGGATCGTGCGACTCCAGCAGCTCGCGGGCCCTGCCCAACGCCTCCAGCGCGCACGGGTAGTCGCCGACGTCCCGGCAGACCATGCCGATGCCGTTCATCGCGACGGCTTCACCGCGCTTGTCGCCCAGGTTGACGAACAACGTCTTCGCGGTGTCGAACCACGACCGCGCGTCGGCCAGGTTGTCGCGCTTGTAGTGCATCTGCCCGAGACTGCACCGCAGCACCGCCTCGAGTCTCAGGTCGCCGGTCCGCCACACGGCTTCCAGTGCCGCCCTGTGCGTTCTTTCCCAGGCCTCGTACCGGTTTCTGAGCCCGAACCACGCGAAGACCAGCACCTCCGCGAGCTGGCACGCCATCTCCGCGAGATCCAGTTCCGCGGCGCGTTCGACGAGCTTGACGAGCAGCGACTCCTCGCGCGCGAACCAGGCGTCCTTGTCGGTCGGGCGCGCGGCGGAGGCCACGATCCCCAGCGAGTCCTGCATGCGCGGCACGGCGAGGAAGAGCTGCTCGGTGAGCCCGTCCACAGTGGACAGCGCGGCGACCACGGCCCTGCGGACGAGGTCCTCGCGTTCGTGTTGCGGGTCTTCGGCTTCCGCGAGCTCACGGGCGTGCAGCCGCACCAGCTCGTGCATCCGGTACCGCGCGCTGCCGATGACGTCGAGCAGCCGTGCGTCGACGAGCTGGTCGAGCACGTCCTCGTCGAGCAGGTGCGCCCACAGGAAGCTCGGTACCTCGGGCAGCCCGAGGAACCCGAAGATCCGGTAGGCGCCGCGGACGTTCTCGTCGAGCGCCCGGTACGTCAGCTCCAGACTGGACCGCACGGCGAGGTCGTCCGCGACCAGCTCGTCGAGTCTCGACCGCTCGTCGGAGAGCCGTCTGACGAGCTTCGAGACCGGCCAGTGCGCCCGTCCCGCCAGCCGCGCGCCGGTGATCCGCACCGCGAGCGGCAGGTACCCGCACAGCCGCGCGACCTCCCTGGCCTGGTCCGGCTCGTCCGCCACCCGGTCGTCGCCGAGGATGCGCTTGAGGAGGGTGACGGCCTCGTCGCCGCTCAGCACGTCCAGCGGGATCCGGCGCACGCCTTCGAGCGCGGACAGCCTGCTGCGACTCGTGATCAGCGTCAGGCAGCCGGGACTGCCGGGCAGCAGCGGCCTGACCTGCGACACGCTCGTGACGCCGTCCAGCACGATCACCACGCGCCGCCCGCCGACCGTGGCCCGCCACAGCGCCGCGCGTTCCTCAGCGGACTCCGGGATCCGCTCGCTCGGCACGTCCATCGCGCGCAGCAACGCGTCCAGCGCCCCAGACGGCGAGTGCAGGTCGACGAACAGCTGCCCGTCCGGGTACCGGTCCGCCAGCCGGTGCGCCGCGTGCACGGCCAGCGCCGACTTGCCGACCCCCGCGGGCCCTTCGATCCACCAGACGCCGCCGTCGCTGTCGAGCAGCCTCCCGAGCTCGCCGTCGCGCCCGGTGAAGTCACCGGCGTCGCGCGGCAGGTAGTTGCGCCGGCTGTCCCGCGCGCCCTCCAGGACGTCGCGGTAGAGCTGCTGGAGCTGCTCGCCGGGCTCCACACCCAGCTCGTCGACGAGGACCTTGCGCGTCTCCCGGAACACGCGCATCGCGTCGGCCCGCCGCCCGGCCCTGGCGAGCGCCGTCATGAGCTGCCCGCGCAGCCGTTCGGCCAGCGGGTACTCGCTCACGAACGCCCCGAGCCTCTCGACGAGCTCGGCGTGGCGCCCCAGCGCCAGCTCCGCGTCCACCCACATCTCGGCGGCGGCGAGCCGTTGCACGTCGAGCGTCTGCGCGAACACCACCGGCGTGCCGCGCCACAACCGCAGCGCCTGCCCGAGCGCCTCGGCCTTGACCTTGAGGTCGGTCTCCTCACCCGCCTGCGCGACCAGCCTGCGGAACGCGTGCAGGTCGACGTCCTCGGGTTCGGCGTTGAGGACGTACCCGGCGGCCCGGTGCTCGACCGGCAACCCGGCCCTGCGCAGGCTGGAGATGTGCACCTGCAGCGACTTCCGCGCCTGGGGCGGCGGCTCCTCACCCCAGATGAGATCGATGAGCCGGTCGACCGGAACGATCTTCCCGCACTCGACCGCCAAGACGGCTAAGATCTGCGCGGGCTTCGGCGGCACGGACGGCTCGACCGGCCCCAGAATCCTGACCTCCACTGCGCCCCCACCAGTGTTGATGATTCACCAAGTTCTGCGCGGTATTGCCAAATACTGACGCAGCCCGGCGTACCCGGTTCCGCTTTGGGGTGAGGGCCACTCGAATGGACGCAGAGCTGGATGCAACCAGACCAGAGAACACTCCGTCCAGCCCACTTTCAGTGGGCATGAATGTGAACCTTTGTTGCGATTTCTACAGGCTCGCTTTGAGCCTCGCGAACTCCTCGGCCAGCGCGGGCAGCTGCCAGTGCGCGTTCAACCCGCTCGGATTGGGCAACAACCACACCCGAGCCCCACCTACCGTGTCCTGCTGCGGCCCGACCTGCGCCTTCTTGCGCCCGAAGGCGGCCCGGTACACCGTCACGCCCAGCACCGCCAGAACTCCAGGCGAATACCGCTCGACTTTTTCGGCGAGCTCGACCCCGCCCGCTTTCAGTTCGTCAATTGTTAATTCGTCGGCCTTGGCACTCGGCCGCGCGACGACGTTGGTGATGCCGAGCCCCAGTTCGAGCAGGCCTTCCTGTTCGGCGGGCGCGAACCGCCTGGGGGTGAAACCGGACAAATGCAGCGCGGGCCAGAACCGGTTTCCCGGCCGCGCGAAGTGGTGCCCGGTCGCCTCCGACACGAGGCCGGGGTTGATGCCGCAGAAGAGCACGTCGAGGCCGGGCTTGATCACGTCGGCAATCACGGGCCGAGCTTACGACGACGACACCGGCACCCGCGGCCGCGGCGTCCACATCGTGTAGCCCGCCCTCCGCGCGTCCTCCGGCGAGTGGAAGAACGCGTCGCCCTTCATCCGCTTGTAGTACGGCGACTCCGGCGTGTGGTACATCATCGTCCGCGAGTTCGCCTTGATCGTGGGCACGGCCGCGACCGGCTCCTCCATGATCGACAGCGGCGCCTCGGGGGAGGTGTCCCGCGGCCTCATCGTCAGCCACGTCAGCAGCACGCCGGCCAGGAACGCGCCCGCGCACAGCAGGAACATCTGGAAGAAGAACCCGAACACCGAACAGCTCCTAGCCCGTAGTCGTGAAGTCCTCGTCGACGCGCAGGCCCGGGGCGGCGGCGCGCAGGGCGTCGCTCAGCGAGCCCGCGCGTTCGGGGTCCGCCACGCGCGCCGAGGCGGTCAGGTGTCCTTTGTGGACCACGCCGGTGAAGTCGGTGACGCCCTGGTCCAGCACCGCCTCGAGCAGTGCGGCGGCCACGTCCGGCGGGACGGGCATGCGTTCACCCTCGTCGGGGGTGATCATGTCGGTGATCCGGTGGGCCGCGGTCAGCGCGCGCACGGCGTCCACGACCTCCTGGCGCTCGCCCGCCGTTCCCGCGGTGCCGGCCAGCACGATCTCCGCCGAGCGCACCGCGATCACCAGGTGGCCGGGCGTCACGTCGGGCGCGGGATGGGCCGCGAGGCCCGCCGTGGCGAGCAACGCCGGCACGACGAGGGCGCCGACGAAGACGCGTTGCAGCAACTGCACGCGCCTGACCTATCTCATCCGGGCGACTCCATGCCACCACCTGGAGCAGAAGACCCTGGACAACACGCCCGAATTCACCCGTTCGGGGTTACCTCGACGGTCGAGCCCGCGGCCACGAGGCGCCAGTCCGACCCGGTGAAGTCGGCCGGGTTCAGCACGCCCGCCGCCTTGACCCAGTCGATCAGCAGCTGGCGGATCTCCTGCTGCTGGTTGTGCAGCACGGGCGCGGACGCGATGTGCGGGAAGTCGCCGCCGCCCGCCTGCCGGTAGTTGTTCACGGCCACCGCGAACTCGAACGAGTCCCCGACGGGCTCACCGCCGAACTTCAAACCGGTGATCCGCGAGCCGACCGGCTGCGCGATGTCGATGGAGTAGGTCAGCGGCGCGGTCAGGCCGTAGGCGATGTCGAAGTTGTAGTCCGGCACGTCCGCGGACACCTCCGCCGCCGAGAACGGCCCTGGCCCGGACACCTGCCGGAAGTACCGCGCCGACTCCTCCAGGAAGTCGCGCAGCTGCGCGCCGGTCAGCCGCACACCCACCAGGGTGTTGTCGAAGATGTAGAGCCCCGCGACGTCCCTGATGGACACCTCCCCCGCCGGGATCGCCGCCGCCCGGTTGAAGGGCGCGCACAACGACACCACGGGCAACGACGTCGACTTGGCGATCTCCAGCGCCTGCACGTGGTTGATGAACCGCAGCGCCGGCGTGTCCTCGAACCGCGAGCGCGACGCCGACATCGCCCCGGCGCACGTGCCGATCCGCGCGTTGACGTAGTCCACGACCTTCGCGTGGTCGTGCCGCAGCAGCCGCACGATCCGCGGGTCCTCCTCCACCGACGCCGACGACAGCACCTCGGAGCGCGACGCCACCAGCTCCCAGCGCTGGTCGTAGCGCAGGTCGAACTCCATCAGCGACAGCCGCTTGCCCCAGAACAACGGCTCGGTCAGCAGCACCGGCCGCCCGGTGACCTTGTTCGTCACGAACCGCTGCGGGATCTCCACGTGCGCGTGCCCGACCAGCACCGCGTCGACCCCCGGCACCGTCTCGGCCACCAGCTCGGCGCAGTTCTCCGGGAACGGCACCTGGTCGCCCAGCGACGACGAGAGGTCCGCGCCGGAGTGCGCCGCGATCACCACGAGGTCGGACTTCGACCGCACCTCCGGCACCCAGTGCAGTGCCTGCTCCACCAGACCGGGAAACGTCAGCACGCCCTCGACGTGGGCGCGGTCCCACACCGCGATGCCGGGGTTCGTCAGCCCGAGGATCCCCACCCGCAACGGCGGGCCGCCCGTGCGCCACACCGTCTTGATCACGTACGGCGGGAACGCGGGCTGCCCGGTGGTCACGTCCAGGGCGTTGGCCGCGAGCAGCGGGAACTCCAGCTGCCGCTCGAACGTCCGCAGCACCTGCAACCCGTAGTTGAACTCGTGGTTGCCCAGCGCCGCGGCGGTGTAGCCGATGGCGTTCATCGCGGCCGCCATCGGGTGCACGTGCGTGCGCGTGATGGGCTCGACCTTCGCGTAGTAGTACGCGAGCGGTGTGCCCTGGATGGTGTCACCGGCGTCGAGCAACAACGTCCTGTGGCGCCCCACGTCCGCACGCACCTGCGAGACCAGCGTCGAGATCTTCGCGAGCCCGACGTCGTTGTGCGCGAAGTCGTCGAACTCGCGGTCGAGGTAGTAGTCCCAGTTGAACAGGTTGCCGTGCAGGTCGGTGGACCCCATGACGGTCAGCGTGAACGTGCGCAGGCCGCTCACCTCCGTCAACTCGTCGGGCCTCAAACCGAACATAGCTCCTCACAATTGACGTAACCGCCAATCGCCCGAACGGTGGACGGGTCTCACAGGTGGTACACAGGATCGCCAGCGACCATGGAGGCCATGCGCACGATGAAATCCGAGCTCCGCAGGCCTGACGGGCAACCGGTGAGGGTGCTCGTGGTGGACGACGAGTCCACTCTGGCCGAGCTGATGACGATGGCGCTGCGCATGGAGAAGTGGGACGTCCGCACCGCCTTGGACGGCTCCACGGCCGTCACGACCGCACGGGAGTTCCGCCCGGACGCGGTCGTGCTGGACGTGATGCTGCCGGACTTCGACGGTTTCGAGGTGCTGCGGCGCATGCGGGCGGAGCAGCCGAACCTGCCGGTGCTGTTCCTGACCGCGCGCGACGCCGTGGAGGACCGCATCGCGGGCCTCACCGCGGGCGGCGACGACTACGTGACGAAGCCGTTCTCTCTCGAAGAGGTCGTGCTGCGGTTGCGTGCACTCATGCGGCGCACGGGTGTCACGGAGGAGGATGCGGGCGCACGGCTCGTGGTCGGCGATCTCGCCCTGAACGAGGACACGCGCGAGGTGACGCGTGGTGGTGAGCAGATCTCGTTGACCGCGACGGAGTTCGAGCTGTTGCGGTACCTGATGAGCAACCCGCGGCGCGTGCTGAGCAAGGCGCAGATCCTCGACCGGGTGTGGAGCTACGACTTCGGCGGGCAGGCGAACATCGTCGAGCTCTACATCTCCTACCTGCGCAAGAAGATCGACGCCGGGCGCGCACCGATGATCCACACGATGCGGGGCGCGGGCTATGTCCTCAAGCCTTCGTCCTAAGACGCTGCGGTCCAGGCTGATCGCCGGGCAGATCGCCGTCCTGGTGGTGCTCACGGTCGTCACCGGTGTCGTCGCGGTGTTCGCGCTGCACGAGTTCCTCACCAAGGACCTGGACCGCCAGATCGAGGACCTGGTGCAGCCCCCGGTGGGAGCGCGCGCACCGGGGATCAACGCGGTGATCGTCGACGGGGAGGTCAAGGGCACCATCGAGCTGCCGCGCAAGAAGATGCGCGTGATGAACGCCCAGGAGACCGCGGCGCTGACCGGGCTCAGCCCCGGTGCCCACTCCGTCGACATGGGCGCCGAGGGCTACTTCCGCGTCAACGTGGACCAGTCGCGGATCAAGGGCCTGCCGTCCGGCCCGGTCGACGAGGTCGTGTGGCAGATGATCTGGCTCATGGTCGCCCTCACCGCGGCGGGCGTGGCGGCGGCGGCCCTGGTCGGCCGCAGGATCATCCGCCGCAGCCTCGTGCCGCTCGACCGCGTGGCCGATACCGCGACCCGCGTCTCCGAACTGCCGCTGCACCAAGGTGACGTCGCGCTCGCCGAACGCGTGCCGGACACCGATCCCGACACGGAGGTCGGCAAGGTCGGGCTGGCGTTCAACCGCATGCTCGGCCACGTCGGTGACGCGCTGAAAGCCAGGCACGACAGCGAAACCCGCGTCCGCCGGTTCGTCGCGGACGCCTCCCACGAGCTGCGCACGCCGCTCGCCGCCATCCGCGGTTACGCCGAGCTGACCCGCCGCTCCGAGGAGGACGTGAGCCCGCAGATCGCGCACGCCATGAGCCGCGTCGAGTCCGAGGCCGTGCGGATGACGTCGCTGGTCGAGGACATGCTGCTGCTGGCCCGCCTCGACGACGGCCGCCCGTTGGAACGCGAGGAGGTCGACCTGACGAAGCTCGTGCTGGACGTGGTCGGCGACGCGCGGATCTCCGCACCGGGCCACAGCTGGAAGATCGCGGTGCCGCCCGACCCCGTCACGATCCAGGGCGATGTCCAGCGGCTGCACCAGGTTCTCGGCAACCTGCTGTCGAACGCCCGCACGCACACCCCGCCCGGCACGACGGTCACCACCGGCCTGACCGTCCACAACGGACGGATCGACCTCACCGTCACCGACGACGGGCCGGGCATTCCGGAGGGTCTGGAGGTCTTCGAACGGTTCGCCCGCGGCGACAGCTCGCGGTCACGCGCCGCCGGCAGCACGGGGCTGGGGCTGTCCATCGTGGCCGCCGTCGTCGGCGCGCACGACGGCGAGGTGTCCGTGCAGAGCGTCCCAGGCGAGACCACGTTCACCGTCTCGCTGCGCGTCGGATGACGCCTCCCACAGCAGCGGGATCAGGTCCGCCCCGCGCCGCCACAGCCACGGAATCCCCTTGAGAAGCAACCACGCGACGTGGTGCCACACGGTCAGCTCGCGCCCGCCGGAACACTCCAGGCTCACGTCGCCGACCCGGTGCCCGAGGGCGCGCAGCTCGGACGCGAACGCCCGCGCCAGCATCCGGTGGCCGCGCTCGGACGGGTGCAGCCGGTCGACCGCCCACGTCTGCAGCTCGTACGCGCCGGGCAACGTGTGCAGGTCCACGCACCGCACGCCGTGCCGCGCGACGACGACGTCGATCACGCGGTTGAACTCGTCGATCCGCTCCTTGAGCACCCGCCGCAACCGGCCCGGCAGCTTGAACACGCGGCCCTGGTCGTGGAACCGCACGGTGACCACGGAAGCGCCCGCGGCCGTCAGCGCGCGGCAGATGTGGTCGAGGTCCTCGTGCATCCGCCGCACGGAGAAGTCCGACCGCAGCGTGTCGTTCACACCGGCGATGACGACGGCGGCGCGGGGCTCGTCGCGCAGCGCCTGCGGCAGCTGGGTGCGCCTGACGTCGGCGAGGCGGGCACCGGAGACGGCGTAGTTGCGGTAGCCGTTGTCCTCGAACGCGGACGAGAGCAGCGGGCCGAAGCCGCGCCAGCCGCCGGGAACGAGGTCGCCGATCCCCACCGCTGTCGAGTCACCGAGTAACACCAGCACGCGACTCAGGATCATCTTGCCCGGTGATCCTGGAATGACCGTGCGGGAACGGTTCAGCGAAATGCTGGGTAAAGCGGGAGTTCGAGCACCTCGGCGCCGTAGTGGTCGACCAGTGCGCCGACCACCGCGTCGGCGTGGGAGGCGACCGTCTTCTCGCCGAGGATCAGCGCGTCGGACCGCAGCCGCACCCACCGGCCCGCCAGCACGACGCTGCGCGGTGGTGCGTTGACGACGCTCGGCATCGGCTTGGACAACGCGCGCCACGTCGCGAGCCACACCCAAAGCAGCTGCGCTTCCAGCAGACGCGGTAAGAGCACCGTGTCGTCGTCCATCTCGGGCCACACCGCCCCGACCTCGGCCCGCCACGCGGCGACCATGGCCTCGGACATGCCCGGCGGCAGGCCCCAGCCGCACCAGCACGACGGGAACGGCACGCGCAGGGCCGCGGCGTCGAACACGATGTCGCGGACGCAGCCGGCCTCGAAGTCGACGAACCGGACACCGCGCGAGGTGACCAGGTGGTTGTCCGGACAGGACGTCGACGGGCTGAACGCACGCCGCCGCGAGGTGCTGAACGCCCGTGCGGCCTCGGCGGCGAACTCGATGGCGTGCGGAGAGGTCTCAACGGCCAACGTGGACTCGAGCAGCGCCGGTAACCCCGCGATGGCCGCGTGCACGTCGACCGCGATCGGGTCCTGGCAGCACTGCGCACCTGCTCGGCGCATCAACGCGTCGAAGTCCGCGTCACGGCCCGCCGTCGTGGCGTGCAGGCGTCCCATGGCGTGAGCCCACGACAGCAGACCACGTTCCGCGGCGCGCGCGTCTTTCGCATGCAGCTTCTCGGACAGACGCGGCGCACGGCCCAGGTCTTCCAGCACGACCAGACGCGACGTCGCGTCGTGCGCGAAAAGCTCTGGCGTAGCGCGCTCTTCTGCCGGAAGCGCCGTCAACAGCTGGTGGCTGACCGCCTCGTGCGCCCACGGGTCGCGATCGCCGGAACCAGCCGGATAGCGCTTCACCACGAGCGTGCGGGGCATGGAGAACGGCGAGGAAGCGACTCTCACGCGAATGACGACGGAACGACCGGTACCCCCGAGAGCCTCGGGGTCCGCGAGGCGCACCTGTGCGCCCAGTCGCCTGGTCAGTACCCGCTCCGCCGCCCCGACAGCGTCCGCAATTTCCGGTGAAGTCGTGTCGGGAGGGCCCGCGGTGATCTCCACGCTCATCCCCTCCGACCCTACTCCCCATGTCCTCGAGCCGGACCGACGCTAATGCGGCCAGGCTGCGACTACCACCACTCGTTGATAACGGCTCGCGCGGTTTCCGGATCACCCCTTGGACAGTGGACGTGTGGAAACACCATCCGTTGCCCGGCGCCTGCGGATCAACAGAACGAGCGCGGCGGCGGCGACAATACCGATCAAGTTGATGCCCAACTGGGCAACGGCGGGGCCAACTCTGTCCCACACTCCGAGAACTGCGGCCAGCGCGGCGTAGCCGGCGGCCGGAACCGTGGTGACCGAGATGAACACACCGACCAGTGCCGCGGACTTCGCCGACGTCATCGACAGCATGCCCGCCGCGCCCGCCAGCAACGCGACGATCAGCGAGAACGGCCCGAACTGGTAGACGAAGTCGACCTGGTGCCCGTTGATCAACGCGGTCTTGTCGAACAGTCCGCCGAGCTCGCCGAGCCAGGTCAGCACGGACGTGATCACCATGGCCAGCGGGAACCCGACGCCGAGCGCGATCGATGCCCGTCTGACCAGGTCCCACCGCTTCGCGACGAGCCCCACCGCGATGGCGGCGAGCGGGCCGAACTCCGGCCCGACGACCATCGCGCCGACGATCGTCACCGGCGAGTTCGTCGCGACGCCCACCGCCGCGAGCAGGCACGCGATGGTGAGGAAGGCCTGGAAGGTGACGCTCGGCCGGGACTCCTCGCCCGACTTCGAGATCAGCTCCTCCCACACGATCACGTCCGAGCCCTCGCCCGGCGCGTTCTCCTCGGCGCGGTCGGCGGCGTCGGACAGCGACGTGTCGATCGTTTCGATCGTCACGCCGCCGGTGTGGTCGATGGAGAGGTCGCAGAGCGCGACGACGATCTCGTCGACGGCCTCACGCGCCACGTCGGCGGTGATGAGGTCGCCCTCGGGGTCGACCGCCGCGCCACGCAGGACCACCAGGTGGGTGGCCCCTGCGTGGTCGCGGAGGATCTTCTGGGCGGCCTCGGACTCCCCCGCCGGGCAGACCACCCGCAGCCTGAGCATTACTTCTGGTCGGGCTTGGCGTCGACGCCGGCTTCCTTGCGCTGCAGGGCGGTGATCGGCGCCGGGGCCGCGGTCAGCGGGTCGTAGCCTCCGCCGCTCTTCGGGAACGCGATGACCTCGCGGATCGAGTCGACGCCCGCGAGCAGCATGCACAGGCGGTCCCAGCCGAGCGCGATGCCGCCGTGGGGCGGGGCGCCGAACTTGAACGCGTCGAGCAGGAAGCCGAACTTCTCCTGCGCCTCCTCGGCACCGATGCCCATGACGTTGAACGCGCGCTGCTGCACGTCCGCGCGGTGGATACGGATGGAGCCACCGCCGAGCTCGTTGCCGTTGAGGATCACGTCGTAGGCGTAGGCCAGCGCGTTGCCGGGGTCGGTCTCGAAGTTGTCGATCCACTCCGGCGTCGGCGAGGTGAACGCGTGGTGCAGCGCGGTCCACTTGCCGCCACCGACCGCGACGTCACCGGCCTCGAGCTTGTCGACGGCCTCGAACATCGGGAAGTCGACGACCCACGCGAACGCCCACGCGTTCTCGTCGACCAGGCCGACGCGGTGCGCGATCTCGACGCGGGCCGCACCCAGCAGGGCGCGCGCGTCACGGGCCTCGCCCGCGGCGAAGAAGATGCAGTCGCCGGGGTTGGCGCCGACCGCCTTGGCCAGGCCGTCGCGCTCGGCGTCGGTGAGGTTCTTGGCGACCGGGCCGCCGAGCGTGCCGTCCTCCTGGACCAGCACGTACGCGAGGCCCTTGTGGCCGCGCTGCTTGGCGAACTCCTGCCAGCCGTCGAGCGTGCGGCGCGGCTGGGAGGCACCACCCGGCATGACCACGGCACCGACGTACGGCGCCTGGAACACGCGGAACGTCGTGTCCTTGAAGTACTCGGTCAGCTCGGTGAGCTCGACGTCGAAGCGCAGGTCGGGCTTGTCCGAGCCGTACTTCGCCATCGCCTCGGCGTAGGAGATGCGGCGGAACGGCAGCGGCAGCTCGACGTCCTTCGTCTCCTTCCAGATGGCGGCGAGCAGCTTCTCGGTCAGCGCGATGACGTCGTCCTGCTCGACGAAGCTCATCTCGATGTCGAGCTGGGTGAACTCCGGCTGGCGGTCCGCGCGGAAGTCCTCGTCCCGGTAGCAGCGCGCGATCTGGTAGTAGCGCTCCAGGCCACCGACCATCAGCAGCTGCTTGAACAGCTGCGGCGACTGCGGCAGCGCGTACCAGGAGCCGGGACGCAGCCGCGCCGGCACCAGGAAGTCACGCGCGCCCTCAGGGGTGGAGCGGGTCAGCGTCGGCGTCTCGACCTCGACGAACTTCTCACCGTGGAGAACCTCGCGCGCGATCCGGCTGACCTCGCTGCGCAGGCGGATGGCCTTGGCCGGGCCGGAGCGGCGCAGGTCGAGGTAGCGGTGCTTGAGGCGGGCCTCCTCGCCGATCTCGCCCTCGGCCTCGACCTGGAACGGCAGCGGCGCGGCCTCGTTGAGGACCTCGAGGTCGCTCACGTAGACCTCGATGGCGCCGGTGGCGAGGTCGGGGTTCTCGCTGCCCTCGGGACGCTTGCTCACGTCGCCGGTGACCTTGATGACGTACTCGCTGCGCAGGCGGTGCGCGCGCTCGGCCATCTCGCCCTCGCGGAAGACGACCTGGGCCACACCGGACGCGTCGCGCAGGTCGATGAAGATGACACCGCCGTGATCACGCCGGCGAGCGACCCACCCGGTGAGGGTGACGGACTGCCCGGCGTGCTCGGCCCGGAGTGATCCGGCCTCGTGCGTGCGCAACACGGTGGTGGCTCCTTGTAGACGAAGTCAGCTTTGCCGTCAAGGCTAGCTGGAGGCACCGACAGAATTTCACGCAGGGCTTTTCGCTAGCGTTCGGGCATGCGGATCCCGGTGGCCGTCTTCGGCATGTTCGTGATGTTCGTGGTGGCCGTCGGAGTGCTGTTCCTGGGCGTACTCGGCTTCACGCCCGTCAACGCGTGCACCGGCACGTGCTACGCGCCGTTCATGATGGCGACGGTCGGCACGGTGGTCATCGGGCTGTCGGCGACGTTCGCGACGTGGTTCCGGGCGCTGCGGGAGCCTCGCGCCTACTTCCCGTGGATCGGCGCCGCACTGATGGTCGCCCTCTACCTCGTGGCACTCTCAGTCGCCGAACAGGTCCTCTGACAACGCGATGAAGGGCGCCTTCATCCACTTGAGGTGGATGAAGGCGCCCTTCATCGACTGGCTAGCTCACGCGGTCGGCGCGAGGTACAGCAGGCGGTTCGGCGAGCCCGTGCCCGGCGACGTCACCTTCGACGGCGTCGACTGCCCGATCAGGTACGAGGCGACCTGAGCCGGCGTGGCCGTCTTGTTGGTCGACAGGTACCTCGCCGCGGCACCGGCCACGTGCGGGGTCGCCATCGACGTGCCCGAGATGGTGTTGGTGGCGCTGTCGGAGGTGTTCCACGCCGACGTGATGTTGCTGCCCGGCGCGAAGATGTCCAGGATCGAGCCGTAGTTCGAGTAGGACGCGCGGGCGTCGGTGTTCGTCGTGGCGCCCACCGTGATCGCCTCGGCCACGCGGGCCGGCGAGAAGCCGGACGCGTTGGCGTTGGAGTTGCCGGCCGCGACCGCGAAGGTCACGCCCTTGGCGATGGCGTTCCTCGTGGCCGTGTCGAGCGTGGCGTTGGAGCTGCCGCCGAGCGACATGTTCGCGACGGCCGGCTTGACCGCGTTCGCGCCGACCCAGTCGATGCCCGCCGCGACACCGGCGAGGGTGCCGGAGCCGTTGTTGTCGAGCACGCGGACGGCGACGATCTTGGCGGCCTTCGCGACGCCGTACTGCGAGCCCGCGATGGTGCCCGCGACGTGCGTGCCGTGGCCGTTGCCGTCCTGGGCGACGTTGTCGTTGTCCACGAAGTCACGTCCGTTGGAAGCGCGACCACCGAACGTGGAGTGGCTGATCCGCACACCGGTGTCGATGACGTACGCCGTGACGCCCGCTCCGGTCGAGGTGTAGCTGTACTTCTGGTCCAGCGGCAGGTTGCGCTGGTCGATGCGGTCGAGACCCCACGAAGGCGGGTTCGTCTGCGTGGCCTGTACGTGCACGACCTGGTCGGCCTCGACGAACTCGACGGACGGGTCCGCGGCCAGTCGCTTGGCCTGCTTCTCCGTGAGCTTCACGTTGAAGCCGCCGAAGGTGCTGTACTCCCGCTCGATCGTCGCGCCGAACCGCGAAGCCAGGGAGTGGGAGTTCGCCTTGCCCTCCTTCAGCTTCACGATGAAGCTGCCGGCGATCTTCTCCGGGGCGTTGAGGGACAGGACCTCGCCCTCGGCCGCGTACGCGTTGGGGATCATCAGGACCGACATGGCGAGGGTCGCCGCGCCGGCACCGGCCAGGAACCGGATCTTTCGCGTCATGGTGTGCATTCCGTTCTTTGCAGGGGAACGAAGCACTTTCGACGTTATGGATCGATCCGGTCCCTGCCAAGGGTGTCCTAAAGATTAAGACGCTCTTGCCTCACCTGAGAATTCACCTTTCACAGGGATGGCGGCCAGTAAAGGATACGAGTGACGGGTGGCGTGCCCGGTGTGCCCGTGGTAACCAGTGCGCGCTCGACCTGTGCGGGAGTGGCCGCACGGTTGAACTCCAGGTACCGCGCGGCGACTCCGGCCGCGTGCGGTGCGGCCATCGAGGAACCGCTCAGCGTGTTGGTCGCCGTGTCGTTGGTGTTCCACGCGGACGGAACGCTGACGCCCGCGGCCCAGATGTCCACCAGCGGGCCGTAGTTCGACGAGGACGACTTCGTGTCGTTCTGCGCCAACGCACCCACGCAGATCGCCTCCGCGACCCGTTGCGGAGAAGTGTTCTTCGGGTCGGTGTTGCTGCCACCGGCCGCGAGCGTGTACGAGACGCCGGACGCGATCGAACGCCGCACCGCGTCGTCCAGCGTCGCGGAAGCGCTGCCGCCCAGCGACATGTTCGCCACCGCGGGCTTCACGGCGTTCTTCGTCACCCAGTCGATGCCCGCGATCACACCGGAGATCGTGCCGCTGCCGCTGTCGCCGAGCACCTTGACGGCCCACACGGTGGCACGCTTGGCGGCGCCGTACTTCGTGCCCGCGGCGATGCCGGCGACGTGCGTGCCGTGGCCGTTGCCGTCCTGCGCGACCGCGTCGTTGTCGACGAAGTCCCAGCCGTTCTTGGCGCGACCGCCGAAGTCCGTGTGCGTCACGCGGATGCCTGTGTCGAGCACGTAGATGTTCACGCCGAGACCGGTGCTCGTGTAGGAGTACTTCTTGTCCAACGGCAACGCGCGCTGGTCGATCCGGTCCAGCCCCCACGGCGGGTCGAGCTGCGTGCTGTTCGCGTGCACGATCCCGTCCCGTTCCACACGGGACACGTTCGGGTCGGCTTTCAGCGCACGCAGCTGTGCGGCGGTCAGCCGCGCGCTGAAACCGTTGACAACACTGGTGTACCGGTGCTCCACGGCACCGCTGAACGACGACACCGCGCCGTCCTTCATCACCACGATGTACGAGGACGTGGCCGCGGACGCCGGGGCGACCACGACCGCTGCCGCCAGGGCGGCGACTGCCAGCAGGGCTCTCACGTGCGGATTTCCTTTCTTCGCAGGGAAAACAGCCCCGGCTCGCAGGAGCCGGGGCCGCACATCGATGATGCCGATCAGCTGGTCGGCGGCCAGTACAGGAGCCTGGTCGTCGTGCCGGCGCCGGGGTTGGTCACCTTGCCGTTGGTGGCGTTGGACTTGATCGCGGACTCCACCTGCGCGGGCGTCACGTTGAAGTTGCCCTGCAGGTACCGAGCCACCACGCCGGCGACGTGCGGCGTCGCCATCGAGGTGCCGGAGATGGTGTTCGTGGCGGTGTCACTGGTGTTCCACGCCGACGTGATGTCACGGCCGGGCGCGAAGACGTCGACGACGGCGCCGAAGTTGGAGAACGAGGAACGCGCGTCGGTGCGGTCGGTCGACCCCACGGTGATCGCGGTCGCCACGCGGGCCGGGGAGAAGGTGTTGGCGTTGGCGTTGGAGTTGCCCGCCGCCACCGCGAACGTGACACCACGCGTGATCGCACCGGCGACGGCGCTGTCGAGCGAGGAGTTCGCGCTGCCGCCGAGCGACATGTTCGCCACCGCGGGCTTGACGTGGTTCGCGGCCACCCAGTTGATGCCCGCGTTGACACCGGCGAGCGTGCCGGAGCCCTGGTTGTTCAGCACGCGCACGGCGATGATGTTCGCCGCCTTCGCCACGCCGTACTGGGAACCGGCGATGGTGCCGGCGACGTGCGTGCCGTGCCCGTTGCCGTCCTGCGCGACGGCGTCGTTGTCGACGAAGTCGTAGCCGTTCTTGGCGCGGCCGCCGAACGTCTGGTGGCTGATGCGGACACCGGTGTCGATGACGTAGGCGTTCACGCCGGAACCGGTGGTGTTGTAGGTGTAGCGCTGGTCGAGCGGCAGGTTGCGCTGGTCGATCCGGTCCAGACCCCACGACGGCGGGTTCGTCTGCGTGGCCTGGATGCTGAGGACCTGGTCGCGTTCCACGTACTCGACGGACGGATCGGCCGCGAGTCTGCGGGCCTGGGCGTCGGACATCTTGACCGAGAAGCCCTTGAACACGGTGTCGTAGACGTACCCGATCTGGCCGCCGAACCGGGCACCGAGAGTCGCGGCACTCGCGGTGATCCGGTCGTCCTTCAGCTTCACGACGAAGCTGCCGGGGATGTTGTTCGCGCCCTCGAAGGTGCGGATCTCGCCCACGGCGGCGGAAGCGGGTGCCGCGAAGGCGGCGACCATGACCGCCGAGCCCAGCAGGATTGCTGTCTTGCGCATTGTGTTGTCCTGTTCGTCGCAGGGATGCTCAGGAACCCGAAGGGGACTATTGGCGGCGTAATAGGCCCGAGATCTGAACTTTCCGGGTTTCGAACCGGCGCAAAACCGCCGATCGGCTGTACCGCCTTCCCTTTGCTGCCGATAGCCTTCCGATCTTGACTCCGTGAAACGGAGGCGTGATGCTCACGATTTACCCACCCCGCGAGGAGCTCGCCGACCTGTTGGTGACGGGTCCGTTCGCGGACGCGTTGCGGGTCGCGATCCAGCTGAGAGGTCTCAGCCTGGAACGGCTGCAGCACCGGTTGCGGATGCGCGGCGCGCCGATCAGCGTGACGGCGCTGAGCTACTGGCAGTCGGGCAGGCGCAGACCCGAGCGACCGGAGTCGATGAGGGCGCTCGCCCACCTCGAGGACGTGCTCGGGCTCCAGGAGAACGCCCTGTCCCGGCTTCTCGGCCCACCACGGCCGCGCGGGCGTTCCCGCAGGCGGGAGCTGTCGGCACGGGCGCAGTGGGACAGCTCGGGGCTGGTGCTGACCGCGCAGCACGACCGGGTCGACGTCGCGCCCTGCGGCGGTGTGCGCGGCGTCCGGTCACGCCAGGTCATGCAGGCGAGGACGGCCAATGTGGACCGCTGGATCCTGTGCCAGGAAACGGGATCGGCGCAGCCCGCGCTGACCGCCGTGCGGTCCTGCCGGGTCGGCCGGGTCGCCCGCGAGCGCACGAACGGCGTCCTCGTCGCGGAGCTGTTGTTCGACGAACCACTGGCCGCCGGCACCTCGATCGCGATCGAGTACGAATTGATCTATCCACACCCGACGGTCGAGCACACGCATTTCCGCCGGTTCGCCGAACGGGTGCACGACTACGTCCTGGAGATCAAATTCCCGGCCGGGTCCCCGCCCGCTTCCTGCGAGCAATTCGCGTCGGGCCCGGCGGGAACGGAAATGTTCGGCGGCGCACGCCCGGCCCCGGTGGACGCCTGGGGTTACGCGCACGCCGCCGCGCTGGACTTCGGGCCCGGCCTCTACGGGATGCGCTGGACCGCGGCCGCGAACGCCTCCGGGTCGTCCACCCAGGGGAAGTGACCGGCGCCGGGCTGCACGACGAGCCGCGCGCGTGGGATCAGGTCCGCGAACTCCTGCGCGCGCCGGGGCGGTAACGCGACGTCGACCTCGCCCGCGATCAGAACCGTTGGCACGTCGAGGTTCTTGAGCTTCGCGCGGACCCGTTGCGGGTCGAACGCGCCGCCGGCGTAGAACTCGAGGGCGGCCTCGTGGTTGCGGGGGTGGTCGTCCAGCGCCCGCGCCGCGTCGTCCCAGCGGCCGTGCCAGAACGGGCTGATCTTCGCGAACGCCTCCGGCGTCACGTTGCCCGCCCAGATCTCCTCGAACCCCTTGATCGCCTCGGCGTACCAGGGCTCGCCACTGCGCCGCAGGGCGACTTCGCGGCGATCGTCGTCGCTCACGTCGATGCCGACCACGCGCGGACTGGGTGCGACGAGCACCAGTTCCTTGACGTGCTGCGGAAATCGCAGGGCGTACAGGACGGCGAGAGTGCCTCCCGCCGAGTGGCCGAGCAGGCTGATCCGGTCGAGTCCCAGGTGCCGCCGCAACGCTTGCACGTCGTGGACCTGACGGTCCACGCGGTAGTAGCCGGCCTTCTCCGAGTCGCCGGTGCCGCGCAGGTCGAGCCTCACGATGTTGTCGAGCGGCAGGCCACCCAGGTAGGACGACGCCTGCATCGGCCCGCCGGGCAGGCAGATCAACGGGTCGTCGGCCTCGCCGTGGTAGGCGAGACCGAGCCCGTCCGCGTTCTTGAAGGTCCCCATGCCCCGCAGTGTGTCAGTACGAGCGGGGCAGCTTCAGGCTGTTCTGCGCGACGAAGTTGAGCACCATCTCCCTGCTGACGGGCGCGATCCGGGCCATCCGGGACATGCCGAGCATCGACGCGAGGCCGAACTCGGCGGTCAGCCCGTTGCCGCCGTAGGTCTGGATCGCCTGGTCGACGGCCGCCGCGATGGCCTCGCCCGCCGCGTACTTGGCCATGTTCGCGGCCTCACCGGCCTCCTTGTCGCGACCGGAGTCGTAGAGCGCGGCCGCCTTCTGCGTCATCAGCCTGGCCAGCTCGATCTCGATGTGGATCTTCGCCAGCGGGTGCGCGAGGCCCTGGTGCGACCCGATCGGGCTGCCCCAGACGGTGCGCTGCTGGGCGTACGTGACGGCCTTGCTGACCGCGAGGCGCGCCGAGCCGGTCGCCATGCTCGCGCCCATGATCCGTTCGGGGTTGAGGCCGGCGAAGACCTGGAGCAGCCCCTGGTCCGGTGATCCGACGACGGCGTCCGACGGCAGCCGCACGTCGTCGAAGAACAGCGTGAACTGCTTCTCCGGCGCGACCAGGTCCATGCCGATCTGGTGCCAGGTGAAGCCTTCGGCGCTCGTCGGGACGACCACGAGCACCGGTCCGGTCTGCTGGATGGCGACCACGAGCACGGCGTCGACCTCGTCGATGCCGGAGATGTAGGTCTTGGTGCCCTTGAGGACCCAGTCGTCACCGTCGCGGCGGACGTTCGTCCTGAGCTTGTGCGAGTTGGATCCCGCGTCCGGTTCGGTGATCGCGAACGCCATCTTCAGCGTGCCGTCCGCGAAACCGGGCAGCCACTTGGACTTCTGCTCCTCCGTGCCGAACCGGGCGATCACCGTGGCGCAGATGGCCGGTGAGACCACCATGAGCAGCAACGGACATCCCGCTGCCGCCAGCTCCTCGCACACCGCGGCGAGGTCACCGATGCCACCGCCACCGCCGCCGTACTCCTCCGGCACGGCGACACCGAGGTAGCCGAGCTTGCCGGCCTCCTCCCACAGCTCGGTGGTCTTCTCCCCCGCCCTGGCCTTGGCGATGAAGTAGTCGTGGCCGTACTTCGCACCGAACTCGGAGACGGCCTTGCGCAGCGCGATCCGCTCTTCTGACTCGACGAAGCTCACGATTCCTCCACTACGGCCAGGACGTCTCCGACGTTGACCTGCTGAGACTGTTCGACGAGAAGTTCGGTGACGGTGCCAGCGCTGGTCGCGAGCACGCGGTGTTCCATCTTCATGGCTTCCAGCACCAGCAGTTCCGCGCCTGCTTCGACCCGGTCGCCCTGCCCGACGCTGACGCGGACGACCGTGCCGGGCATCGGGGCGACGGTGGCGCCCGGCGCGAGCTTGGTCTCCGGTTCGGGGAAGCGCGGCACGACCCTCAGCGAGACGGACCCGCGCGGCGAGTCGACCTCGACCAGATCGCCGTACGTGGCGACGTGGAACGGGGTGCGCACGCCGTCCAGGTCCAGTGTGATCACACCGGATGTGGCCTGCTTCGGGTCGTACTCGACCTCGATCTCGCTGTCCCCGAACAGGAACTTCGCCTTCGGCTGCTGCGAGCGCACGTTCCGCCAGCCGAGCGGCAGGTTCCCGATCCTGCGACCGGCCGCCTGGGCGAGTGCCGCAGCCAGCGCAAACGGTTGCGGGTCAACGGTCCTGGTGAAGTCGTGCTCGGCGAGGAACCCGGTGTGCGTGTCCCCGTTGAGGAAAGCGTCGTTCTGAAGGATGTCCACGAGCAGCGCGCGGTTCGTGACCAGGCCGTGGATCCGGGCGTTCTCCAGCGCCGTCGCGAGCTTGCGGGCCGCTCCGGCCCTGGTCGGCGCGTACGCGATCACCTTGGCCAGCATGGGGTCGTAGTGGACCGAGACCACCGAGCCGTCCTCGACACCGCTGTCGAGCCGGACGTCACCGGGCACGTGGAACCGGTGCAGGGTGCCGCTCGCCGGACGCCAGTCGTGGTCGGGGTCCTCGGCGTAGAGGCGGACCTCGATGGCGTGCCCGCGCGGTTCCGGTGCCTCTCGCGGCAACCGAGCGCCTTCCGCGATCCGCAGCTGCCAGTCGACGAGGTCGACGCCGTACACGAGTTCGGTGACCGGGTGCTCGACCTGGAGGCGCGTGTTGACCTCCAGGAAGTGGAAGTCCTCGCCCTTCAGCATGAACTCGACAGTGCCCGCGCCCACGTACCCGATCGACTCGGCCGCCGCCGTCGCCGCCGCGAACAAACGCTTGCGCACGTCGTCGGTGACCGCCGGGCTCGGCGACTCCTCGACGATCTTCTGGTGCCGGCGCTGGATCGAGCACTCGCGTTCGCCGAGCGCCCACACCGTGCCGTGCGCGTCCGCGAGGATCTGCACCTCGACGTGCCGCGCGTGCTCCAGCAGCGGCTCGCAGAACACCGTCGGGTCACCGAACGCCGACTCGGCCTCGCGTCGTGCGCTGGCCAGAGCGTCGGCGAACTCCTCGTGCTCGCGCACGATCCGCATGCCGCGTCCACCGCCACCGGCGGAAGCCTTGATCAGCACGGGGAACTCGGTGACGGTCTCCGGGTCGAGCTCGGGCAGCGTCGGCACGCCGGCGGCCGCCATCCGCTTCTTCGCGGCGACCTTGGAGCCCATCGCCTCGATGGAGTCCGGCTCCGGCCCTACCCAGGTCAGTCCGGCGGCCTGCACCTTGCGCGCGAAGTCGGCGTTCTCGCTGAGGAACCCGTAACCGGGGTGAACGGCGTCCGCACCGGCTTTGACCGCCGCCTCGACGAGCAGGTCGGCGCGGAGGTAGGTCTCGGCCGGTGCCGCCCCCGGCAGGTTGACCGCGAAGTCGGCCTCCCGGACGTGCGGGGCGGCGGTGTCCGGGTCGGAGAACACCGCGACCGTGCGGATTCCGTTGGCCTGACAGGTGCGGATGATCCGGCGGGCGATCTCGCCGCGGTTGGCGATCAGGAGTGTCTTGATCACTGTGGTCATCACATCCGGAAGACGCCGAAGCCGTCGGCGCCCTTGATCGGTCCGCTGTGGACGGCGGAGAGGCAGAGGGCGAGCACGGTCCTGGTGTCGCGCGGATCGATCACGCCGTCGTCGTAGAGCTTCCCGGACAGGAACGGCGCCAGCGACTGCTCCTCGATCTGCGCCTCGACCATCTTGCGCATGGCGGCGTCGTGCTCCTCGTTGTACTCCTGCCCCTTCGCCATCGCGGCCTGCCGTCCGACGATCGAGAGCACACCCGCGAGCTGCGCGGGTCCCATCACGGCCGACTTGGCGTTGGGCCAGGTGAACAGGAACCGCGGGTCGTACGCCCTGCCGCACATGCCGTAGTTGCCCGCGCCGTACGACGCGCCCATCGTGATCGTCAGGTGCGGCACCCGGCTGTTGGACACCGCGTTGATCATCATCGAGCCGTGCTTGACGATGCCGCCCTGCTCGTACTGGGCGCCGACCATGTAGCCCGTGGTGTTCTGCAGGAAGACCAGCGGGGTGTCGCTCTGGTTGGCGAGCTGGATGAACTGCGTGGCCTTCTGCGACTCCTCGCTGAACAGCACGCCGCGCGCGTTGGCGAGGATGCCGACCGGGTAGCCGTGGATCCTGGCCCACCCGGTGACGAGGCTGTTGCCGTACAACGGTTTGAACTCGTCGAACTTCGATCCGTCGACGAGCCGTGCGATGATGTCACGCGGGTCGAACGGCACCCGCTGGTCCTCGGAGACGATGTCCAGGATGCTGTCGGCGTCGAAGAGCGGCTCTTCTGCCGCGTGCGGCTCGGGGCCCTGCTTGCGCCAGTTCAGCCTGGCGACGACCCTGCGCGCGAGCCGGATCGCGTCGGTCTCGTCCTCCGCCACGAAGTCCGCGAGCCCGGACGTGGCACCGTGCATGGTCGCGCCGCCCAGCGACTCGTCGTCCGAGTCCTCCCCGGTGGCCATCTTGACCAGCGGCGGACCGCCCAGGAACACCTTCGACCGTTCCTTGATCATGATCACGTAGTCGGACATGCCCGGCACGTACGCACCGCCGGCCGTCGCGTTGCCGAACACCGCTGTGATCGTCGGAATGCCCGCCGCGCTGAGGCGCGTCAGGTCGCGGAACGCCCGGCCGCCGGGGATGAAGATCTCGCTCTGCGTCGGCAGATCGGCCCCGCCGGACTCGACGAGGCTGACCAGCGGCAACCGGTTCTGCAACGCGATGTCGTTGGCTCGCAGCGACTTCTTCAACGTGTACGGGTTCGACGCGCCACCGCGCACGGTCGGATCGTTCGCGACGATCACGCACTCGACGCCCTCGATCCGCCCGATGCCGGTGACGACGCTCGCCCCGACGGGGAAGTCCGTGCCCCACGCGGCGAGCGGCGACAGCTCCAGGAACGGGCTGTCCTCGTCGATCAGCAGCTCGACCCTTTCCCTGGCCAGGAGCTTGCCGCGCCTGTGGTGCCGCTCGACGTACTTCGGCCCACCTCCCGCGAGCGCTTTCGCGTGCTCGGCGTCCAGCTGCGCGATCTTCGCGAGCAGCGCCTCCCTGTTGCCCATCAGGCGAACCCCAATCGTCGTGCCGCGAGCTCGGTCATCACTTCGCTCGCGCCGCCCCCGATGCCGAGGATGCGGGCGTCCCGGTAGTGACGCTCCACTTCGGACTCCCGCATGTACCCCATGCCGCCGTGCAGCTGCACCGCCGCGTCCACGACCTCGCCGCACGCCTGGACAGCGGCGTTCTTGGCGAAGCAGACCTCGGTGACGCACTCTTCGTTCCGGTTGACCCTGGCGGCGACCTCGCGGGTGTAGGTCCGCGCCAGGTCGATCTTCTGCGCCATCTCGGCGAGCTTGTGGCTCACCACCTGGTTCTTGATGAGCGGCTTGCCGAACGTCTCGCGGTTGCGGGTCCACTCGACGGTCAGGTCCAGCGCCCGTTGCGCCGTCGCGTACGCCTCGACGGCCATGGTGATCCGCTCGACCTGGAACTGCCGCATGATCAGCGCGAAACCCTGGTTCTCTTCTCCCACCAGGTTCTTCGCGGGCACGTGGACGTCGTCGAAGTGCAGTTCGGCGGTGTCGCTGCAGTGCCAGCCCATCTTGTCGAGCTTGCGGCGCGTGAACCCGTCCTCGATCACCAGCAGCGAGATGCCTTTGTGCCCCTTCTCGCCGGTCCGGACGGCCGTCGTGACGAAGTCGGCCCGGCAGCCGGACGTGATGAACGTCTTGGTGCCGTTGACGATGTAGTGGTCGCCTTCTTTCACGGCTTTGGTGCGGATGCCGGCGACGTCCGATCCGGCGCCAGGCTCGGTGACGGCCAGGCTGCCGATCTTCTCGCCCCGGATAGCGGGCTTCGCGAACCGTTCGATCAGGTCCTGGTTGCCGCTCTGCCAGATGTGCGGGATCGCGATGCCGAGCGTGAACAACGCCGCCATCACCCCCGACGACCCTCCACTTTGGATGATCTCCTCGGTGAGCACGACCGAGTCGAGCAGGTCACCGTGCTCGAACCCGATGCCCAGCAGGTCGAGCTCCGCCGCCTTCTTGTGCAGCTCGCGCGGAACCTCGCCCTGGCGCTCCCACTCGTCCAGGTGCGGCACGATCTCGTTGCGCGTGAAGTCCTTCACGAGCTGCCTGAACTCTTTCCGCTCGTACAGGTCCTTGGTGATCACAGGAGCTCCTCCGGGATCTCGACTTCCCTGCTGCGCAACCACTCGCCCAACGCCTTCGCCTGCGGGTCGAACCGCGTGCTGCTCGCCACGCCGTCTCCGAGCAGTCCGTGCAGCACGAAGTTGAGCGCCCTGAGGTTCTTCAGCTCGTACCGGCTGACCTCGCTCGCCTCCGGCAGCAACTCCTTGAGCTTCTCGGTGGTGAGGAACCGGTTGAGCCACTCGTAGGCCTCGTCGGTGCGCACCCAGACGCCGAGGTTCGCGTCCCCGCCCTTGTCGCCGCTGCGCGCACCGGCGATCGTTCCCAGCGGCCTCTTCACAGCAACACCGCCTTCGCACTGACCTCGTCACGATTCACGTACGCAGCTCGGTAAACCCCGAACGGTGTCCCGTCCGCCGGCGGTGCCGTGACGTGGAAGCCGGGATAACTGGCCAGCGCCAGTTCGATCGCGGCCCTGCTGAACCCCTTGGCACGCTTGGGGTCCGCGGTCTTGATCGTTACGTGCAGCAGCGCGCTGGCCTGCTCTTCGGTACCCGCGTCCGGCTGGTCGGTCCGCGCGAGCGTCCAGGTCAGCCCGTCGTCCCCGACGGCTTGCCGGAGCTGCTTCCTGACCAGGTCGGCTTTCGCTTCGACGTCGAGTCCGGTGAGGACGAACGTCGTGGCGTTCCTGAAGCCGCCCAACGTGTTCAGGCACACCTTGAGCGTGTCCGGCGGCGGGCTGCCCCTGGTGCCGCTGATCCTGACCCCGCGCTCGTGCTCTTCGAGCCGGATCGTGTCGAAGTGCGTGGTGACGTCCGGCCCGAGGTACTCCGGCGCCCCGATCTCGTACAAGAGCTGCGCCGTGACGGTGTCGATCGTGACCGCGCCACCCGTGCCGTCGTGCTTGGTGATCACAGCCGACCCGTCCGCGTCGATCTCCGCGATCGGAAACCCGGGCCGGGTCGCGTCGATCTCGGTGAAGAACGAGTAGTTCCCACCCGTGGCCTGCGTCCCGCACTCGAGCACGTGCCCCGCGACGGTGGCCCCGGCCAGCCGATCCCAGTCGTCGCGCGCCCACCCGAAATGCGCCGCGGCGGGCCCCACCACGAGACTCGCGTCCGTGACGCGCCCGGTGACCACGACCTGCGCCCCTTGGCTGAGGCAGTCCGCGATCTCCCACGCGCCGAGGTAGGCGTTGGCGGTCAACGCCTCGGGGAACCGGCTCTTGAGGTCGTCGCCGGTGACGTACCCGACCTTGCCGGCCAGCCCCGCGGGGTTCAGCTCGCTGAGCCTGCGAGCGAGTCCCTCGGGGTTGAGACCGCCGGCGTTCACCACGATCTTGACGCCCCGGTCGAGCGCCAGCGCCAGGCAGTCCTCCATCTGCCGCAGGAACGTCTTGGCGTAGCCGAGTCCGGAGTCCTTCATGCGGTCACGGCCGAGGATGAGCATGGTGAGCTCGGCGAGGTAGTCCCCGGTGAGGACGTCGAGGTGCCCACCCTCCAGCTGCTCGCGCATCGCCGAGAGCCGATCCCCGTAGAAACCCGAGGCGTTGCCGACCCTGATCACCGCTCGCCTCCCGGCCACGCCACCGATTCCCCGCTCACTGACCACGTCTCGGCCCACGCCGCCGATCGCTCGCTCACCGGCCACGTCCCGGCCCACACCATCGATCTCCCGCTCACCGGCCACATCCCGGCCCACGCCGCCGATCGCTCGCTCACCGGCCACGTCCCGGCCCACACCATCGATCTCCCGCTCACCGGCCACGCCCCGGCCCACGCCACCGATCCCCCGCTCACCGGCCACCCCCAGGCGGCCCCGCGAACGCCTGCGCGATCGGCACCCAAGCCTCCGCCACCGGCCCCACGGCCTCGACCGCGAGCTCCTTGCGGTTGCGCCGCTGCGTCACCAGCCACGAGAAGTCCAGCGCCGGCCCCGAAACCCGGTTCTCCGCGCCCTCGGGCCCCCACGTCCACGACTCGCCACCCGGCCCGGTCAGCTCGACCCGGACCTCGGCCTCCGGCACCGCCAACCCGTTGAGCAGGAATGCGAACCCCATCGTCCGCACCCCGATGTGACACACGTGCCTGATCCGCGCCGTCGGCTCCCGCACCACCCCGAGCGCGTCGGCGACGTCCTGCCCGTGCGCCCACGTCTCCATCAACCGGGCGGTGGCCATCGACGCCGGGCTCATCGGCGGCCCGAACCACACGATCTTGCCGTGAGCCCCCGCCAGGTGCTCGTGCAGCGCAGACCGGCTGGCACGCCACAACTCCAGCAGGTCCGGCAGCGCCGCCGCCTCCGCCGCGGTGCGGTCCACGAGGTCCGCGGTCAGCGGCTGCGCCCGGAACGCCTCGGGATCGGCGATGGCGAGGATCGCCGCCTTGTCCGTCCACATGAGATGGCCGATCTGGTGCCCGATCGTCCACCCCTCGGCAGGGGTCGCCAGCGTCCAGTCCGGCGCTCCGGCCACCAGCTCGTCGAGGTCCCGCGACTCGGCGTCGAGATCGGCCAGCAGTTCCGTGATCACAGCTGCTCCTCCAGCATCTTCGCCCAGTAGCGCACGACGTGGGCGCGGCGCTTGCCGTCGTCGGCGAGCTGGTTCGCGAGCGCCAGGCCGCGCACCAGGTCGAGCGTCGCCTGCACCGCGTCCTTGACCCCGGGCTTCGCGTCGTCGACGTCGAGCAGTTCCAGCGCCAGGCCGTACACCTCGCGCCCGAGCCGCGCCTGCAGTTCCAGCACCTGTTCGCGCAGCTCCGGGTCCGTGCGCGCGGCGACCCACAGCTCCAGCGCGGCGGTGAACAGGTCGCTCGCGTGGAAGTCCGCGATCAGCTCCACCACCGCGTGCGTGCTCTTCTCCGCGATCTGCGCCCGCCGCTTGAGCACCTCGACGCTCTCCGCGCCCACGTACTCCACGGCCGAGGCCACCAGCTCGCCGCGGGTCCTGAAGTGGTGCAGCTGCGCGCCTCTCGACACGCCCGCCCGCTCGGCCACCTCGGTCGTCGTCGTGCCGGACCAGCCGCGCTCCACCAGGCACTCGACGGTCGCCTCCATGAGCTTCCGCTTCGTCTCGCGGGTGCGGTCGGCCTGACGCTGCCTCGTTTCCACGCCCCGAGTGTTCCGGCCCACAAACAAACAGTCAAGACTGCTTGTAAATGCCGAGCCACCCGAACCGCCTCCCGAACCGCCTCCCGAACCGCCACCCGAACCGCCACCCGGAAGCCGCCACGCCGCCGCCCGCCCGCCCCTTCCTAATTGCGGGGGCGAAGATGACCATGATTTCCGGACACCTAACAGGCGCTGCCAGGCGTGGATCCGGACAGACTTCACCCGCCCGAGTGACTGCTACCGTCCGGTGCGATGAGCATCGTCGATCAACTCAGGGCCGCGGGCTGCGTGTTCGCCGAGGACGAGGCCGCCCTGCTCGAAGAAGCCGCCACCAGCCCGCAGCACCTCGACGAGCTGGTCGCGCAACGAGTCGCAGGGCTGCCGCTGGAGCACGTGGTGGGCTGGGCCGAGTTCTGCGGCCAGCGCATCACGATCACCAAGGGCGTGTTCGTGCCCCGTCACCGCACCGAGCTCCTGGTCGACCTCGCCACCGAGCTGAAGCCCGGCGTGGTCGTCGACATGTGCTGCGGATCCGGCGCGGTGGGCACGGTGCTGCAACACAGACTGCCGAACGCAACGGTGTACGCGGCCGACATCGACCCCATGGCCGTGGCGTGCGCGCGTAAGAACCTCACGAACGTCTACGAGGGCGATCTGTTCGATGCACTGCCCACGCACCTACGAGGTCACATCGACGTCGTGGTCGCCAACGTGCCGTACGTGCCCACCGGCGACATCGAGTTCATGCCGTCCGAAGCACGCGACCACGAGGCACGGATCGCTCTGGACGGCGGCACGGACGGCCTCGAGGTCATGCGCCGCGTGGCCGCCCAGGCGGCGAGCTGGCTGCGCCCCGGCGGCACCCTGATGAGCGAGACCAGCGCGCGCCAGGCACCCGAAGCACTCCACACCTTCACCTCCGCCGGTTTCGAAGCCAACCTCGTGACCAGCGAAGACACCACCGCAGTGGTCGGCACCCTGCCCGCCTAGACCGTGCCTAGACCCCGCACGGAAATCCGCCTCGACGCACCGCGCCCGACTCCGTACGATGTACGGTATGTCGTACGACGAGGTCATGCAGTGGTTCGCACGGTGGGACGAGCTCGCGGTCAAGGGCGAGGTCGAAAAGATGGCCGACATGGCGCTGTTCCCGATCAACACCGTCACCGACGGTTCGGCGACGTCGTGGGACCGGGAGAGGTTCCTCGAGGAGATGGGGGCTCAACTCGGAGGTGACGTGCAGATGGAGTCCACCAGGACGCCGCACTTCATCAACGACAACCTGGTCTTCGTGATCACCGACGGCACGATCAACGGGATCACGGTCCGCTACGGCGACCTGCTCGTGAAGGTCGGCGGCGAGTGGAAGTTCCAGACGATGGTCCAGGGCGGCTGGGCCGAGTGACCGAAGCGGTGAAGGACACCCCGGGGAAGAGGGTGCCTACCGCAGTGCTCAACAAGAGCGATTTCAGAGCAGCGTGAGCTGTTCCTGGTCCACGCGTGGCGCCGGCACACCCACCGGCAGGCTGCCGTCGGGCCACACGCCGTCGTCGTCGCCGGGCACACCGGTGACGGCGTCGGTGGAACGGCCGCGTGGTGCCAGCCCGTGCTTCTCGATCAACGGAACCACCCGCGCGGTCAACCACTTCCGGTACCGCTTGTCCACATAGGACCCGTTGCCGTACAGGTGCCGGTAGGTCTCGACCAGGTCCGGGTGCTCACGGCGCAGCCAGGCCGCGAACCACTCCCGCGCACCAGGACGCAGGTGCAGCGGCAGCACGGTCACACCGGTGGCGCCGGCGTCCGCGATCTGCTCCAGCAGGAAGTCCAGCTGCTCCACCGAATCCGTCAGCTCCGGCAGCACGGGCGCCACGAACACCCCGCACGGCAACCCCGCCTCCCGCACCTTGCGCACCAGGTCGAGGCGAGCGGCGGGCGTCGGCGTGCCCGGCTCCAGCGACCGGTG
The DNA here is from genome assembly GCF_000974445.1 of Lentzea aerocolonigenes. GTDB lineage: Bacteria > Actinomycetota > Actinomycetes > Mycobacteriales > Pseudonocardiaceae > Lentzea > Lentzea aerocolonigenes. The sequence continues at coordinate 13,082 of NZ_BBOJ01000040.1, read as the reverse complement.
CAGATCGCGGTCCATCAACGCGAGCGACACCGCGATCCCGACCGGCACGACCTCGGCCGCCGCGGTCAGCAGCGGCAGGTCGCGGGCCAGCAACGTGCCCTTGGTGAGGATCGAGAAGGGCGTGCGGGAGGCGGTCAGGGCCTCGATGATCCCTGGCATCAAGGCGTACCGCCCCTCCGCCCGCTGGTACGGGTCGGTGTTCGTGCCCAGCGCGACGTGCTCCTGCTTCCAGCGGGGAGACCGCAGCTGACGCGACAGCACCTCCCCCGCGTTGACCTTGACGATCAGCTGGCTGTCGAAGTCCTTGCCGGAGTCCAGATCCAGGTACGTGTGCGTCTTGCGCGCGAAGCAGTTGTGCGACACCACGCCGTTCGCGATGAAGTCCGAAGTACCGGTCGTGATGTCGTACAACGTCATCTCGCCGAGCGGTTCGACGGACACGACGCCCAACGGCTGCTGCGACTTGATCGCCACGCCGTCGATGTCCCGCTTGCGCGTGATCGCCGGGTCGACGGTGTGGAAGAACCGCAGGTTCTCGCGCAGACCACCGCGCAGCCGCACGACCCGCACACCGCGGCGGCGGCGCAGCTCCTCGATCGCGAAGTCGAAGTGGAAGTGCTTCAACGCCAGCACGATCGCCTCGATGACGGTGGCGTTGCGCGACGACAGCCGCAGGATGCTGCGCGAGCAGGTCCCCAGGTAGTCGAACGCGCCGGCCAGGAATCCCTTGAGCCAGTCGGGGTTCGGGGCTATCTGCCAGTGCGCGAGGTCGCGCACTTGGTGCAGAAATCCACTCCCCTCTCGCACACCGAAGTAGTCGAGGTACTCCTGTGTGCGGTCCATGGCCTCTATGTCGGCCAACGGGATCCGGAACTCGTTCTCGTCGTCGACCATGCCGCGCAGGTAGCCGCGGCGGTAGTCGTCGGTCACGGTCGGCTGCTCGACGAAAGCCCCCGTGCCCATCAGCTTGTTGCCGGTCGTGAGGTGTGGACGGCGGCCGGTGCCGGCCGTCTCGCCAGTCACGTGCTTCCACCCGCGGTCGGTCAGGAAGCGATGATCACCGGACGCGACCACCGAGGTGCCGTCCTCCAGCGTCAGCCGGTACGCCTCCTTGCGCGTCTCCCAGTGCGCGAGAACGGTCGTGAGCTTGTAGCGCCGGTAGTTGCCGACGAGCTCGGTGCCGTAGATCTCATCGCCCTCCCGCAACTGCGACAACGGTTTGGTGCGGCCGTCGCCCATGAGGATCGGGGTGTCACCGGCCATGCAGTAGGTGCAGGCGTGTGAGCAGCCCCGGTACGGGTTCACGGTCCACGAGAAGGGCAGCGACGAACCCGGTACCCCGTTGAGCACGGATTTGGCGCGGACCTCGTGGAACACCACGTCCGCGAACTCAGGAGTTCGTACGCTGCGCACCAGTCCCGGTAGCCCCGGTAGTGCCTGCTGCGGCTCTGCCTCGAGTTTCTGTCCGTCCCATCGCACACCATCGATTCGAACACATGTTCGAACAGCGGTCAAGGAGGCCAGGTGTCACCCGTTGAGGTAGCAGGCTTCGTCACCGGCGCACTCTGCGTGTGGCTGGTCGCCCGGCAGAACCCGTGGAACTGGCCCATCGGCATCGCCAACAACATCGCCTTCCTGGTGCTGTTCTGGGGCAGCGGCCTGTACGCCGACTCCGGCCTCCAGGTCGTCTACATCGTGCTGGCCCTCTACGGCTGGTGGGCGTGGCTGCGCGGCGGCGAGCAGCACAGCGTTCTGCGCGTCAGCCGCACGACCACCCGGCAGTGGCTCTGGCTCGCGGTCGCCGGCGTGCTGGCAACGGCGCTGCTGCACTGGGTCCTCGTCTCCTTCAGCCCGTCCACCGTCCCGTTCTGGGACTCGATCACGACGGTGCTGTCGCTGCTGGCGACGTGGGGCCAGGCGCGCAAGAAGGTCGAGTCCTGGTGGCTGTGGATCGCCGCGGACGTCATCTACGTGCCGCTCTACGCGTACAAGGAGCTGTACCTGACGGCTGTGTTGTACGTGGGGTTCATGGTGCTCTGCGTGATCGGCCTGCGCAGCTGGACCAAGGACGTCAAGGACGAGGTGGCGGCGTGAAGGAGTTCGGCCACGCGCTGGTGCTCGGCAAGTTCTACCCGCCGCACAACGGGCACCACCACCTCATCGAGACCGCGGCCGCCCGCAGCGAACGCACCACGGTCACGGTCCTCGCGGCCTCCAGCGAGACCATCCCGCTCGCACACCGCGTCCGCTGGCTCACCGAGACCCACACCGCGCCGGGCATCCGGATCATCGGCGACCTCGACGACCACCCGATGGACTTCGACTCCGACGAGATCTGGCGCCTGCACGTCGAACTGACCAAGGCGGTGCTGGCCAGACGCGCGATCGCCGACGGGGAGCCGGAGAAGGCCGGGGTCGACGTCGTGTTCTCCAGCGAGAAGTACGGCGACGAGCTCGCACGACGGCTCGGCGCGCACCACGTGCTCGTCGACCTCGACCGGATCACGCACCCCGTCTCCGGCACGGCGGTGCGGACCGACCCGCTCGCGAACTGGCACCACCTCGCGCCCGCGACCCAGCGCGGCCTCGGCCGCAAGGTGGTGGTCGTCGGTGCCGAGAGCACCGGCACGACGACGTTGTCGCGCCGGCTCGCGGACCACTTCCGGGCACCGTGGATCCCCGAGTACGGCCGCGAGCACACCGAACTCAAGCTGCGCGCCGCGCTGTCGTTCGACCCGGACGCCACTCCGGACCGTCTGGTGTGGACGCTCGGCGACTTCGAAGACGTGGCGCGCGAACAGGAACGCCGCATCCGGGCCGAGACCGCACCACTGGTCATCGCGGACAACGACGCGTTCGCCGCCACCGTCTGGGGAGAGCGTTACCTCGGTTTCCGCCCGAACCTCTTCACCGGCACCGAACCGGACCTCTACCTGCTCACCGACCACGCGGGCGTTCCGTTCGAACAGGACGGCTGGCGTGACGGCGAACACCTGCGCGAGTGGATGACGGGCCTCTTCGAACGCGAGCTCACGCAGCGCGGCGTGCCGTGGCTGAAGGTGACGGAGAACAGGTTCGCGACGGCCGTCACCGCGATCGAACACCTGATGGGGCAGGATGTCACGCGTGGGTCACGGTCACGGGCATAGCCACGCACAACCAGCGGAACCCGCGTCGCAGCGCGTGCGCACGTTGCTGATGTGGCTGCTGGTGCCGTTGGCGCTGGCCACAATCGTCGGCGCGGCACTGCTCTACCCGTTCGGGCACGAGCAGAAGACCGGCGCCGCGATCGGCCTGCACCAGAAGCCGGTCGAGGCGGTCATCACCGGCTTGCAGGCGAACTGCGGCGACAAGTGCATCGCGATCACCGTGCGGATGACCGACGGCGACGCGAGCGGGCAGAGCGTCACGATCCCGAGCCCGCAAGGCCCAGGCGCACCGCACTTCCAGGTCGGCGACGAGGTCGTGCTGTCCTATTCGGGCAGTCAGCCGCAGGCCGCCGAGTCGTACCAGATCGTCGACTTCCAGCGCGGCTGGTCGCTCTTCGTGCTGGCGCTGTTGTTCGCGGGTGCCGTGCTGCTGCTCGGGCGGTGGCAGGGTCTCGCGGCGCTCGGCGCGTTGCTGCTGAGCTTCGCGGTGCTGGCGCTGTTCATCATGCCGTCGATCCTCGCGGGCGAGAACCCGCTGCTGGTGGCGGTGGTCGGCGCCGGACTGATCATGTTCGTGGTGCTGTACCTGACGCACGGCGTGTCCGCGAGAACGTCGACGGCGGTGCTCGGGACGCTGGTCAGCCTCGCGCTGATCGGAGTGCTGGGCGCGTTGTTCTCGGTGGTGTCGAAGCTGACCGGCCTCGACGAGGACACGGTCAACCTCGTCACCCTGCTCGGCACCGACATCGACACGCGCGGGCTGCTGCTCGCCGGCACGCTCATCGGCGCGCTGGGCGTCCTCGACGACGTGACGGTCACCCAGACCAGTGCGGTGTGGGAGCTCCGCCGCGCCAACGACAAGCTGACGTGGCGGGAGCTCTTCGCGGCGGGCTCGCGCATCGGGCGCGACCACATGTCGTCCGTGGTGAACACGCTCGTGATGGCCTACGCGGGCGCCGCGCTGCCGTTGCTGCTGGCGATCTCGCTGGCCGGGCGGTCGTTGGGCGAGGTGTTGACCGCACAGCAGATCGCGCAGGAGATCGTGCGCACCCTGGTCGGCAGCATCGGCCTGGTGGCGGCGGTCCCGGTGACCACCGCCCTGGCCGCGCTCGTCGCGGTGCGCCAGGAGGTTCCCGCTGCCGAGACGCCTCCGGAGCCGACGGAGCCGGAACCGAAGACCGTGAAGCGCCCGAAGCCCGAGCCGAAGACCGAGAAGCCGCGGCCCGCACGGATCGAGGGCGACCTCTTCATCGGCTACGACCCCGACAAGGGGCCGTGGGAACGCCCTAGCGCGCCAAGAGCACGAAGAGCAGCGCCAGCACGCCAGGCACCACCTGCACGAAGAAGATCTTCCGGCTCGCCGTGAACGTGCCGTAGACGCCCGCCACGATCACGAACACCGTGAAGAGCACCGACGCGCCGAAGTCCTGCCGGATCAGCGCGTAGATCAGGCCGGCCGCGAGGAAGCCGTTGTAGAGGCCCTGGTTCCCGGCGAGCGTCTTGGTCTCCTGGGCGAACTCCGGCGTCAGGTTGAACGCCTTCTGGCCACGTGGTGTCGTCCAGAGGAACATCTCCAGCACCACGATGTAGAGGTGAATCAACGCCACGAGGGCGATCAGGATGTTGGCGATAACCTGCACGTAGGTCCTCCTCTGGACTGACACGCCCGATGAGACAATAGAGCAGTGGGAAGACAGCGGCCCGACACCGAGGCGATCACCGAGTCGATCGACTCAGGTGTCGCGGAGCTGGTGCCCGACCTGGGTGGACGGAACTCGTGGACGTTGCGGGTCAACGGAACCCCACAGTCGCATGTGGACCTGGACGACCCGACCTACCTCGAGTTCGAGTACGTCCGCCGCCTGGGTCACATCGTCGACCTCACCGCGCCCTCGCGTGTTCTCCACCTCGGTGGTGGCGCTCTCACGCTAGCGCGCTACGTGGCACATCTCCTGCCCCGTGCGTCTCAGCAGGTGGCCGAGATCGACGCCGGGCTGATCGCGTTCCTCCGCCGCGAGCTCCCGCCACCGGCTCGGGTGAGGATCACCACCGGTGACGCCCGCGCGGTGCTGGTGAAGGCCCGCCCCGGCTCGTTCGACCTGATCGTGAGCGACTGCTTCGCCGGCGCCCGCACGCCCGCGCACCTGACGTCGGTCGAGTACGTGCGGCAGGCGTCCGCGGCGCTGGCGGAAGACGGGATCTACGCGGCGAACATCGGCGACGGCAACGGCCTGCAGTTCGCACGAGCCCAGTGCGCGACCGTGCGCTCGGTGTTCGAACACGTCTGCGTGCTCGCCGAACCAGGCGTGTTCCGCGGCCGCAGGTTCGGCAACTTCGTGATCCTGGCGTCGCACACGGGCCTGCCGATGCAGCAGCTGACGCGGGCGACCGCCGGGGATCCGTTCCCGGGGCGGGTCGAGCACGGCACGGGGCTGACGAAGTTCATCGGTGGCGCACCGGTCACCACCGACGCGACCGCGACCCTGTCCCCCGCGCCGCCCTCGGGCCTCTGGGGCACGTAGGCGGCTTGCCCAGCACACTCAGTCCAGCGACGTCACGAACTTCGACACGGCGTCCGGATGGAGCTTCTGCGCCATGCGGCCCGCCGGCGCGAGCGACCCGAGCCGGTACAGCGGACGGTCGGCCGCGGCCAGCCCGCGCGCCTCGGCCCGCAGCTGGGCCACGAGCAGCTCCGAGAACACCAGGCCGGGCGTGTCGCCCCGCGCCGCCAACGCGTCGGCCAGCCTGCGCAGCTGGTAGATGCCCAGCTCACGGCCACCGGTGCCCGCGTACATCGACAACGCGACGTTGATCGCCTTCTTGCCGCCGCGCACGAACAGCCCGACGGTCCTGGCGCCGCGCAGGTCGGTCACCAGGAGGTCGAGCGCGTCGGCGGTGGCCAGGTCGACCTGGCGCGTGCCGAACGCGCGGACGTACACGGTCGTGCCCTCCAGCCACACCGTGCGGCGGGCCTCGGACAGCGCCAGCAGGATCACCGGCAGGGACACGATCAGGAACGCGATGATGCCCGCCCAGCGGCCGCCGAAGAACCCGATGACCGCACCGAAGGCGAGGGCGACCATGAGGCCGCCGATCGCCACCATCCGCGCACGCTTGCGGACCGTCGCCTGGTCCAGCAGGTCGAGAACGAGCTTGTCGTCGCTCACGGGGTCTCCCGCACCGCCTCGGCCACCGCGCCACCCAGGTCCGACGCCAGCGCCTCGGCGCCACCCGGCACCGCGGCCACCAGCTCGCTCGCCTTCAGCGCGTCGCGCACCGCGGAGATCACGTCCGCGAGCGGCACGGTGATCTGCTCGCCGGTCGCGAGGGTCTTCACGCCGATGTTGCCGGCCTCCAGGTCGCGCTCGCCCAGCACGAGAGCGAGCTTCGCGCCCGACTTGTCGGCCGCCTTGAAGCCCGCCTTCATCGACCGGCCGCCGTAGACGAGGTCCGTCCGCACCCCGGCGGCACGCAGCTCGCCGGCGATCGCGACCAGCCGGGCCCGCGCGGCCTCACCCAGCGGCACGCCGATCACGTCGACGCGGCCGAGCTCGGGCAGCACGCCCTCCGCCTGCGCCGCGAGCAGCGCGCGGTCGACGCCGAGACCGAAGCCCACACCGGACAGCTCCTGGCCGCCCAGCTGGGCCATCAGGCCGTCGTAACGGCCGCCACCGCCGATGCCGGACTGCGCGCCCAAGCCGTCGTGGACGAACTCGAACGTCGTCTTCGTGTAGTAGTCGAGGCCGCGGACCATGCGCGGGTTCTCGACGAACTTCACGCCCAGCTCGGTCAGGTAGCCCTTCACGAGCTCGTAGTGCGCGCGGCACTCGTCGCACAGGTGGTCCACCATCAGCGGCGCCTCGGCGACCATCTCGCGCACCTCGGGGCGCTTGTCGTCGAGCACGCGCAGCGGGTTCAGCTCGGCGCGCTGGCGGGTCGCCTCGTCGAGCGGCAGCTTCGCCAGGAACGCCTGGAGCTTCTCCCGGTACGCGGGACGGCAGTTCGCGTCGCCCAGCGAGGTGATCTCCAGGCGGTACCCGGTCAGGCCCAGCGCGCGGAACCCGGCGTCGCCGACCGCGATGACCTCGGCGTCGAGCGCGGGATCGTCGACGCCGATCGCCTCGATGCCGACCTGGTGGAACTGCCGGTACCGGCCGGCCTGCGGGGCCTCGGCGCGGAAGAACTGGCCCGCGTAGAAGAGCTTCACCGGCAGCGAGCCGCGGTCGAGGCTGTGCTCGATCACGGCCCGCATCACGCCCGCGGTGCCCTCGGGGCGCAGCGTGATGGACCGGTCGCCGCGGTCGAGGAAGGTGTACATCTCCTTGGTGACGACGTCGGTCGACTCACCGACACCGCGGGAGAACAACGCCGTGTCCTCGAAGACGGGCAGCTCGATGTAGGCGTAGCCCGCGAGCTCGGCGGCACGGGTCAGCGTCGACCGGACGTGCAGGAACGCGGCGGACGTCGGCGGGATGTAGTCGGGAACGCCTTTGGGTGCGGAAAACACGTCTCTCAAAGTCCTCGGTGCGGGGCGGCCTGCGCGTCGGGAACAGCGTCCTGCAGCTGGAGCAGGTACGGGTTCGTCGCGCGCTCGCGGCCAATGGTCGTCGTCTGTCCGTGGCCGGGCAGCACCACCGTGTCGTCGGGCAAGGTCAAGACCTTGTTCTGCAGAGACGACAACATGCGTGAGTGGTCACCGCCGGGCAGGTCGGTGCGTCCGATCGAACCGGCGAAGAGCGTGTCACCCGAGATCACCAGGCGACCGCCTTCCTGCACGCCGGAGCGGAACATCACCGACCCGCCGGTATGGCCCGGCGTGTGGTCGACGGTGATCTTCAACCCGGCGAGGTCGAGGTCGGTGCCGTCCTTCAGCTCCCGGACCTCGTTCGGCTCCCGCATCTCCAGGTTGCCCCCGAAGAACACGGCCGACTCGCGGCTGACGCCCTTGAGCGGGTCGGACAGCATCTCGACGTCGTCCGGGTGGATGTAGGCGGGGATGTCGTTGCCGTCGCACACGGGCGTGACGGAGAACGTGTGGTCGAAGTGCCCGTGCGTGAGCAGCACGGCGACCGGTGCGAGCCGGTGCTTGCGCAACGCCTGCTCGATCGGCTCGACCGCGTCCTGACCGGGATCGATGATCACGCAGGGCTCGCCCTCACCGGCCGCCAGGACGAAGCAGTTCGCCTGGAGCGCACCGGTCGGGAACCCGATCACGAGCACGAAAATGACCTCCCTAATCCCCTTCAGCCTAACCACTACACAAAGGCCATATGCGCAGGCCCTAGACTCCCGAGCCGTCCGCCCTATTCGCATGAGTCCCTGGGGAGGGAGCACGTGCCCACCAACGAGCAGCGACGCGCGGCAGCCAAGCGCAAGCTTGAGCGTCAGATGGTCTACCGCCAGGAGCGGGCCAAGAAGCGTCGTATCATCGCCGTCGTCTCGACGGTCGTCGTTGTTGCGCTCGTCGGAGGTGGTGTGTGGTGGCTCGCGACCCACGACTTCGGCAACGGTGACGCCGCCGCATCAGAGACTCCGCAGCAGGAGTCGGTGGACAAGGCGGAGAAGATCCCCACCGAGATGCACCAGATTCCGAAGCGCCCGCAGGCGTTGCCGGAAAAGGTGAACTGTGAATACACGAAGGGCCAGGAGCCGGCGGCCAAGGAGAACACGCCGCCCGCGAACGGCGAGCAGCCGGCGACCGGCACCGTCGGCGTCACGCTCGGCACCTCGATCGGCGACCTGAAGTTCAACCTCGACCGGTCGCTGGCCCCGTGCACGGTGAACAACTTCATCTCGCTGGCCAAGCAGAAGTACTTCGACAACACCACGTGCCACCGCCTCGTGGTGACCGGCATCCAGGTGCTCCAGTGCGGCGACCCCGGCGGCAACGGCATGGGCGGCCCCGGCTACTCGTTCAAGGACGAGGTCTACCCGGAGCTGACCTACGGCCGCGGCGTGCTCGCCATGGCGAACTCGGGCCCGGACACCAACGGTTCGCAGTTCTTCATCGTCTACGGCGACGGCGCGAACCTGCAGCCGAAGTACACGATCTTCGGCACGGTCGACCAGGACTCGCTGAAGAAGATCGACGAGGTCGCGAAGACCGGCACGATCTCGCAGCAGCCGGGTCAGGGTGACGGCAAGCCCAAGACGCCGGTCGACATCAAGTCGGCGCTGGTCGCGAACTAACTCTTCACAGAGAACAGCCCCCGGAGCTGCCCGCTCCGGGGGCTGTTTCGCGTCTTGCCCCAGTGACTACGACGCCGACGTGACGCGGTAGACGTCGTAGACGCCCTCCACGCTGCGCACCGCCTTCAGGACGTGCCCGAGGTGCTTCGGGTCGCCCATCTCGAACGAGAACCGGCTGACGGCCACGCGGTCCCGCGACGTCGTCACCGACGCCGACAGGATGTTCACGCGCTCGTCGGCCAGCACCTTCGTGACGTCCGAGAGCAGGCGGTGCCGGTCGAGCGCCTCCACCTGGATCGCGACCAGGAAGACGCTGGAGGCCGACGGCGCCCACTCGACGTCGAGGAGACGTTCCGGCGACTTCAGCAGCTCGTCCGCGTTCGTGCAGTCGGTGCGGTGCACGGACACGCCGCCGCCGCGCGTGACGAAGCCGAGGATGTCGTCGCCCGGCACCGGAGTGCAGCAGCGGGCGAGCTTCACCCACACGTCGCCCGCCTCCTTGACGATCACGCCGGCGTCGCCCGTGGGGCGGCGCCTGGTGACCGTGGACGGGGTGGCGCGGTCGGCCAGTTCCTCCTCGGCGTGGTCGACACCGCCGAGCTGCGCGACGAGCCGTTGCACGACGTGGCGGGCGCTCGTGTGGCCCTCGCCCACCGCCGCGTACAGCGCGCTCATGTCCGGGTAGTGCAGTTCCTTGGCCAGGGCCTGCATCGAGTCGACGCTGACCAGACGCTGGATCGGCAGCCCGACGCGGCGGACCTCCTTGGTGATCGCGTCCTTGCCCTGCTCGATCGCCTCTTCCTTGCGCTCCTTGGCGAACCACTGCTTGATCTTCGCCTTGGCGCGCGGTGACGCGACGAAGCTCAACCAGTCGCGGGACGGACCCGCGCCCTCCGCCTTGGAGGTGAAGATCTCGACGACCTCGCCGTTCTCGAGCTTGCGTTCGAGAGCGACCAGACGACCGTTGACGCGCGCACCGATGCAGCGGTGCCCGACCTCGGTGTGGACGGCGTAGGCGAAGTCGACGGGCGTGGACCCCGTCGGCAGCGTCTCGACGTCGCCCTTCGGCGTGAACACGAAGATCTCGCGCGCGGCGAGGTCCCAGCGCAGCCCTTCGAGGAACTCACCGGGGTCCGCGGCTTCCCGCTGCCAGTCGAGGAGCTGGCGCATCCACGCCATCTCGTCGATCTCGACGGACTTGCCGTTGTGCGTGCCCTTGGTCTCCTTGTAGCGCCAGTGCGCCGCGATGCCGTACTCGGCCCGCTGGTGCATCTCGTGTGTGCGGATCTGCACCTCGAGAGGCTTGCCGTCGGGACCGATGACGGTCGTGTGCAGCGACTGGTACACGCCGAACCGCGGCTGCGCGATGTAGTCCTTGAACCGCCCCGGCATCGGCTGCCAGGCCGCGTGGACCACACCCATGGCCGCGTAGCAGTCACGCACCTCGTCGACCAGGATCCGGACACCCACGAGGTCGTGGATGTCGTCGAAGTCCCGGCCGCGCACGATCATCTTCTGGTTGATCGAGTAGTAGTGCTTCGGCCTGCCCTCGACCTTCGCGACGATCCGCGCGGCCTCGAGCTGCGTGTTGAGCTCCTCGACAACCGTCCGCAGATACGTGTCGCGACTCGGTGCACGCTTCGCGACCAGGCGGACGATCTCGTCGTACTTCTTCGGCTGGAGGATCGCGAACGCGAGGTCCTCCAGCTCCCACTTGACGGTCGCCATGCCCAGCCGGTGGGCCAGCGGTGCGAGCACTTCGAGCGTCTCACGGGCCTTGCGGGCCTGCTTCTCCGGCGGCAGGAACCGCATGGTGCGCATGTTGTGCAGCCGGTCGGCCAGTTTGATGACCAGAACCCGAGGGTCCTTCGCCATCGCGATGACCATCTTGCGAATGGTCTCGGCCTCGGCCGCTGCCCCCAGCTTGACCTTGTCGAGCTTCGTGACGCCGTCGACCAGCCGGGCGACTTCCTCACCGAAGTCTTCCTTGAGCTGGTTGAGCGAGTAGTCGGTGTCTTCCACGGTGTCGTGCAGCAGCGCGGCCACCAGCGTCGTGGTGTCCATGCCCAGCTCGGCGAGGATCGTCGCCACGGCGAGCGGGTGGGTGATGTACGGATCGCCGGACTTGCGGCGCTGCGGGCGGTGCTTCTCCTCGGCAACGTCATATGCGTGCTGCAGAAGCGCCAGATCGGCCTTGGGATGGAGGTCACGGTGCACGGCGGCGAGAGGTTCGAGGACCTGCTTCACCGGGGCCGCACGTTGGGCGGTGATGCGCCGCGCAAGGCGGGCGCGCACGCGCCGGGTAGCCGACGGTTGAACAACCGTCGCAGCGGGTTCGGTGTCTTGACTCAACCCCACGCTCCTCGGGTCTCGCGAGTACCGAGGATAACGCGTTCACGCTGACGAAACTTCCGATGGCGCGCTGAGCGGCGCAGCTCACACGGTGAACGCCGCCCAAACTTTTGCTGAGCCGATCAGGCGACGCTCGCCACGAACGCCGCCCAGGCGGAGCCGGAGAAGGCCAGAACGTGACCGCGAGTGTTCTTCGAGTCACGCACGAGCGCCGCGGCGGAGTCGAGCGCGTAAGGGGTGACGGGTGCCGCGAGCGACACCTCGACGCACGAGCCACTCGCCGTGTCCCCGCTGTAGGTGCTCTTACGCCAGGTCCGCTCCGGGGTCATGAGAGTCCTCTCGCAGTCCGCTGACGTAGTTCGCCAGCAGGCTTCGCGATTGTCCCTCATCCAATGCTCGCGCCTCCAACCACTTGAAGAACTCCCGACTGTTCGCAATGGCCTTGCCGTCGTGCGCGAACACCTGAGCCACGTCGGTCTCGCTGTACGCCAAGGGCGTGTGCTTCTCGAAGCTGAACAACATGCGCGACGACCTCGTGGCTACAGCCGCGCCCGCCGACATGGGAATGATGCGGAGGATGTGCGTGTGGAAGAGCATGCGCAGGTACTGCTCCTCCATGATCCGCGCATCGCCCACGCGAATCCTCAGGGCAAGGTGAGGTCGACTCGGAGCGCCCTGTCAGCATTGCTGCTGGTGGGTTTCTCCGAGCCGCCTCCCGAACCCGGCGTGCCCATTACTGAGCACCGGGCTCTCCATGATTCCCGTGTGGACGATCGGGTCGCCTCATCCGATGGCCGCCCAGGGCGTAGGAATACGGGCTCCTCGATACCGGTAGCGAGTAGTGGACACCCGGCCCGGTTCGAACAGCCGTCCCCGCGCTGTGATCGGCCACCATCCGCCGCCGCAATAACGTCGGCGGAGCTGCTTCCACGTGATCCGGCGGTGTTTGCGTCGGATCCATCCAATGACCTGCCGCCAGGTGAGATGACTCAGCCAGTGGAAGGTCGAACTCGACACCCCCGGCTGGAAGTAGGCGCACCAACCCCGCAGAGCCGGGTTGAGCCGACTCAGCAAGACCGGAAGCGGCCGGTTGATGTCCTGTCGACACAACTTCTTCACCTTGCCCATGATCGCCTTGAGCGATTGCCGGGACGGATAGGTGTAGATGTAGCGCCGATCGCTGCCCTTCTGCCGATGACGCTGGATACGCCACCCCAGAAAATCGAAGCCCTCGTCGATATGGGTGATCATCGTCTTGGACGCCGACAGGCATAACCCCATCGGCGCCAGCACCTCCGCCACCACCTCACGCAACTGTTCAGCGTGCTCACGGCTGCCCGACACCAGCACCAGGAAATCGTCCGCGTACCGCACCAAGCGGTAGTTGGCCTG
>NZ_BBOJ01000041.1 GCF_000974445.1 Lentzea aerocolonigenes | reverse complement strand
GCACGGTCTTCTTGGCCACCTGCCAGCCTTGGCGGGTCAGCACCGTGTGGATCCGCCGGTGCCCGTAGCGGCCCTTGGCCTGCTCGAACGCCTCCGTGATCGCCGCCTTGAGCTCGGCATGCGGATCGGGCCGGTCCAGGCGGGCCTGGTGATAGAAGAACGTCGAGCGGGTCAGGCCGGCGACCGCCAGCAGCACCGACAGCGGAAACTCAGCCTTGAGGGCGGCGATGATCTGGGTTTTCACCCTCGCCCCTGCTCCCTCAAGGCCCGCAATTTTTTCAGGTAGGCGACTTCCGCGGACAGCAGCAGGTTCTCCGCCCGCAACCGTTCCAGCTCACTGTCGGCAGGCGCGGACGCACCACCGGCAGGACGGCCCTTCCGCTTGGGCCGCAACGCTTCCTCGCCCTCACTGCGATACGCCCGACCCCAGGTCTCGACCAGCTTGGGCGAGGACAGACCGTGCTCGCGCGCCAGCTCGAGCGCCGTCGCCTCACCACTGACATACCGGCGCACGACCTCGAGCTTGAACTCGAACGTGAACGACGGCTTGCCCGGCTTCCTCATCAGCGCTCCCGCGCTCCGCAGCATCCAACGATCACGCAAGCGTCGCACCGCCGTCGGCGACACACCCAACCGGGTCGCCACAGCCTTCGCGCCATACCCGTTCTCGAACAACACGACAGCGGATGCCCGCTCCCGCTCAGACAACGAACTACCTGGATGCACCCCACCACTCCCCGGAGAGCCGGAACTGGATTCCCAGTCCAACTTCCGGGGAGCGGTTCACATCGACCTCACGTGGGTGAAGGCGCCCTTCATCCCTTAGCCCAGTTGCTGGTCCACGATGCCGGGTGAAAGGACGTGGTGGACCACCATGGCGGCCGCCCCGAGCACGCCTGCCACCTCGCCCGCGCGGGACGGCACGATGCGCAGGTTCTCCGTGGCCAGTGGCAGCGAACGGCGGTAGACCGCCTCCCGCACTCCGGCCAGCAGCATCTCACCCGCCGCGGCGAGGTCGCCGCCGACGACGATCAGCGAGGGGTTGACCATGCTGACGCAGGCGGCGAGCACCTCGCCGATGGTGCGGCCGGCCTGCCGGATCGCCTGGCCGGCTTCGACGTTGCCCGCGCGGACCAGCGCGACGACGTCGGCGCTGGTGTGGGCCTCCACCCCCTTGGCGCGCAACCGGGCCGCGATCGCGGAGCCGCTGGCGACGGCCTCCAGACATCCGGTGTTGCCGCAGCTGCACGCGGCGTCGTCGCTGCCCGGTGCCTGGATGTGGCCGAGGTCGCCCGCCGCGCCGACCGCACCGCGGTGCAGGACGCCGTTGCTGATGAAACCCGAGCCGATCCCGGTCGCCACCTTCACGACGATCATGTTGTCGGTGCCGGGGAACGAGTGCGCGTGCTCGCCCAGCGCCATCAGGTTGACCTCGTTGTCCACCAGCACGGGCACGTCGAACTCGGCGCGGACGTGCGCCGGCACGTCGAAGCCGTCCCAGGCGGGCATGATCGGCGGGTGGTTGGGCTTGCCCGACGAGTGTTCGACCGGGCCGGGCAGGCCGATGCCGACACCGGCCGGCGACACGGAGGACACGCCGGCGTCGGCGACCAGTTCCCTCCAGGTCTCGGTCAGGCGCGCCAGCACGGGCTCCGGCCCGTCGGCGATGTCGAGGCCGAGCCGGCGCACGGCCAGCGGGCCTCCGGCGAGGTCGGTCACGGCGACGGTCGCGTGCGTGGCGCCGACGTCGGCGGCCAGGACGGAGCGGGCGGCCGCGTTGAACGCCAGCCGGCCCGCGGGTCTGCCGCCGGTCGACACCCTGATGCCGCGATCGGTGAGGAACCCCGCGTTCTGCAGTGCGTCCAGCCTGGTTCGGACCGCGGCGCGGGTCAGGCCTGTCTGGTTCGCCAGTTCGGCACGTGTGCGCGGCACTCCGTCGAGCAGCAGCCGCAGCAGCTGCCCAGGAGACGCCGCAGGAGCCCAAGGTACGTCCGGCACGGGCCCCAGTGAACCAGGGAACACCGAGTAATGGTGACGTTCATCCGTAAGACATGTGTTATCTGGCAGAGAAGCGCCAACTTTTGATTGACAGTCGCCAATAGCCGCCCTACGTTCGCCTCATGGCTGTGACCCACGCAACACCGGGGGCGGAACACCCCGTGGCCGTCGTGCGGCTGGAAGGCATCGAGAAGAGCTTCTTCGGCGTACCGGTGCTGCGCGGCGTCGATCTCTCGTTGCGCGCGGGAGAGGTGCATGCGCTGGTGGGGGAGAACGGCGCGGGCAAGTCGACGCTGCTGAAGGTGCTGGCCGGCGTCCACCGGCCGGACGCCGGACGGATCGTGGTGCGCGACGAGGAGGTCTCGTTCGCCGCGCCGCGCGACGCGCAGGCGGCGGGCATCGCGATCATCCACCAGGAGTTCACCCTGCTCGAGCACCGCACGGTGGCCGAGAACGTCTTCCTGGGCCGGGAACCGGTGCGGCGCGGTCAGGTGGACCGGCGCGCGATGGAGACGGAGACCCGGCGACTGCTCGACTGGCTGGGAGAGGACGGCATCGAGCCCGGCACCGAGGTGGCCCGGTTGTCCGTGGCCCGCAAGCAGGTGGTGGAGATCGTCAAGGCGCTGTCGGCGGACGCCACGGTCCTCGCGATGGACGAACCCACCGCAGCGTTGGCGGACAACGAGGTCGAGCTGCTGTACGGCCTGGTGCGCAGACTTCGGGATCGCGGGATCGCGATTCTCTACGTGTCGCACCGGATGCGTGAAGTGTTCGACCTCAGCGAACGGATCACGGTGCTGAAGGACGGCGCGTTCGTCACCTGTGCGCCGACCGCCGATCTGGACACCGATCAGGTCGTGCGGCACATGGTCGGCCGTCCGCTGGAAGCGCTGTACCCCGAACGCACGGGCGTCCCCGGTGCGGTGCGGATCGCGTTGCGGGGAGCGGGAAACGAGCGGGTGCGGAACCTGACGTTCGACGTGCGAACCGGCGAGATCGTGGGCGTCGCCGGGTTGCAGGGCTCCGGTCGTTCCGCGATCGCGCGGGCGATCTGGGGCGTCGAGCCGTTCACGACCGGCACCGTGGAACTCGACGGCGTGCCGACCCGCCTCACCGGTCCGCGGACGGCCGTCCGCAAGGGCATCGGGTACGTCACCGAGGACCGCAAGGGCGAGGGCCTGGCGCTGCGGCAGTCGGTGCGGGACAACACCTTGCTCGTCCGGCGTGCGGCTTGCCGCGGCGCGGAGGCACGGCACAAGGCCGACCTGGCGCGGCTGCTGGGGTCGGTCGCCGTCGTCGCGCGCTCGCCGCACCAGGAGGTGCGCTACCTCTCCGGCGGCAACCAGCAGAAGGTGGTGCTGGGCAAGTGGCTCGCCGTGCGGCCGCGCGTGCTGATCGTGGACGAGCCGACCCGGGGCGTCGACGTCGGCGCGAAGCAGGCCCTGTACCGGTTGCTGCGCGAACTGGCGGACGACGGGATGGCGATCCTCATGATCTCCTCGGAGCTGCCCGAGTTGATCGGCATGAGCGACCGGATCCTCGTCATGCGCGAAGGAGCTCTGGCCGGTGAACTGCCCGCCGGTGCCGACGAGGAAACCGTGATGGCACTGGCCACCGGGCACGGGGCGGCGGCGTGAGCGCCGTGCGCGAGCAGGTCCGCCGGCGCAGCGGGGCACCGGCGCGGGCGAGAACGTTCGTGATCACCCCGGTCGTGGTCGTGTACCTCGCGCTGGCCGTGCTCCTGGTGATCGGCAGTGTGCTGGTGGGCCTTCACGGAGGTGTCCTCCTCGATCACGGCGGCGTTCTCAACATCCTGACGCGCGGCACGGTGCTCGGACTGGTCGCGATCGGACAGACCCTGGTGATCGTCACCGGTTCCCTCGACCTGTCGGTGGCCTACCTGGTCGGCCTGTGTTCGCTGGTGGCCGCCGAGACGATGGCGGGCAGCACGGCGATGATCGTGCCGGGTGTGCTGGCGGCGCTGGCGGTCGCGGCGGTGGTGGGACTGGTCAACGGACTGGTGATCACCGTGCTGAAGGCCAACGCGTTCATCGCCACCCTGGGCGTCGCGCTGGTGCTGCGCGGCTACCTGGAGCACAACTACACCGGCCCGGCGGGCACCGTGCCGCGCGCGTTCCAGCACATCGGCTACGACCGGATCGGGCCGGTTCCGGTGGCGGCGCTGCTGATGTTGCTGCTCGCGGCGGCGGCGTGGTGGTACCTGCGGCGCACCCGCACCGGCTACCACATGTACGCGGTCGGCGGGGATGTCGACGTGGCCCGGCTGTCCGGCGTGCGCACCGGGCGGACGATCGTCACCGCGCACGTGCTGTGCGCGGTCATGGCCGGGCTCGCCGGGGTGTTCCTGGCCGGGCGGCTGGGTTCGGGCGCCCCGTACGTCGGCACCGACGCCGGGTACGACCTGGAGTCGATCGCCGCCGTAGTGCTCGGCGGCACGGCCCTGGCGGGCGGGCGCGGTGGTGTGGCCGGCACCATCGGAGGAGTGCTAATACTGTCCACATTGGACACGATCTTCGACGACCTCGAGCTGGACTCCTTCTTCAAGGACGTCGTGCGCGGCGTCGTGCTCATCGCGGCGGTGGCGCTGTACGCCCGCCGCCGGACTGCCGGGCGGTCGGCATGAGGGCGCGGCCACGCCTGACCGGCGGCACCGGGCCCGTGCTGGTCGTGCTGCTGGTACTGCTGGTGGCACTGGCGTTCGCAGGTCCCGCGTACGCCGAGCCCAGCGGCTACCTCGCGCTGCTCAAACGTGCGGCACCGCTCGTGGTGCTGGCCGTCGGGCAGTACTTCGTGATCGTGTCCGGTGGTTTCGACCTCTCCGTCGGCTCGCTGGTCACGGCCGAGGTGGTCGTCGCCGCCCGGCTGGTCGACGGTGACGACGCGAACACCTGGTGGGTGATCGCGTTGCTGCTGGGCTGCGGAATCCTCGTCGGCCTGGTCAACGGGCTGATCACGACGAAACTGCTGGTGCCGTCGTTCATCGTGACCCTGGGAATGCTGCTGGTGCTCGACGGCGCGGTGTTCCTGTGGTCGGGCGGAGCACCGCGCGGCGCGCTGTCCCCGTCGTTCCGCGTCCTCGGCCGGGGCAGCGCCGAGGTTCCGGTCCTCGGCCAGCTGCCGTGGTCGGTGATCGTTCTGCTGGTCGTGGTCGTCGCGGCGGTGTGGTTCATGCGCGGCGGTACCGGACGCCTGCTGCTCGCGTTGGGGGACAACGAGAACGTGGTCCGGCTCGCGGGCGGCGGGGTGGATCGGCTGCGCCTGCTCGCGTTCGTGCTGTCCGCGCTGCTCGCGTCGGTCGCCGCGATCCTGCTCGCCGGGTTCGCGGGAGTGTCGGCGCAGGTCGGTGACGGCCTGGAGTTCCGTGCGATCACCGCGGTGGTGCTCGGCGGTGTCCTGCTCGGCGGTGGCCGCGGTTCGGTGGTCGCCGCGGCCGCGGGCGCGCTGTCGCTCGAAGCGCTCTTCTCCCTGTTGAACCTGCTCGGTGTCTCCGGCGCGCTCGAGTCCGCCGTGCAGGGCGTGATCATCATCGCGGCCGTGGCCTACGCCGCTCACGGAGCCGGTCTGCGGCGGATGCTGCGCCGGCCCGTTCTCGACACCGTCTGACCCCTGCCTGTACCCCGTCGAAGAAGCCGAGGAGCAGCTCAATGAACAGGAAATGGTCCGCCGCGGCCCTGGCGGGCGCTCTCACGCTGGCCGGCTGTTCCAGCGACCTTCCCGCCACGCAGGCCCCCGGCGGCACTTCCGAGTCCGCCAAGGCGAAGTCGGAGTTCTTCGACCAGTCCGAGTTCGAGCGCCAGCTCCGGTTCCGCACGGCGAAGGCGGTCGGACTGGACTCGCAGGACGGTGCCGCGAAGCCCTGGGAACAGGCGCTCGAACCGCAACTGGCCGACACGGCCAAGTACGCCAAGCCGGGCGGCGGCTACCACCTCTGCTTCTCCAACGCCTCGGTGGACAACCCGTGGCGGCAGGTCGGCTTCAAGACCATGAAGGAGGAGGTGAAGCTGCACCCGGAGATCACCAAGTTCACCGTGCTCGACGCGGAGGCCAAGGACGACAAGCAGATCAGTGACATCCAGTCGCTCGCGTCGCAGGGGTGCAGCGCGCTGGTCGTCTCGCCGAACACGACCGCCACGCTCACCCCGGCCGTCGAGGCCGCCTGCGCGACGGGCGTGCCCGTGATCGTCTTCGACCGAGGTGTCAAGACCAGTTGCCCGGTGACGTTCATCCACCCGATCGGCGGGTTCGCGTTCGGTGCGGACGGGGCCGAGTTCCTCAAGGACAAGGTGAAGCCGGGTGGCAAGGTCCTCGCCTTGCGCATCCTGCCCGGCGTGGACGTCCTGGAGCAGCGCTGGGCGGCGGCGGACCAGATCTTCTCCGGCAGCCAGGTGAAGGTGGTGGGGGTCGAGTTCACCAACGGTGACGCGGCCAAGACCAAGAGCATCGTCAACGAGTACATCCAGCGCGAAGGCAAGATCGACGGCGTCTGGATGGACGCGGGCGCCACTGCGGTCGCGGCCGTGGAGGCCTTCCAGGACGCCGGCGCGGCGATCCCGCCGTTCGTGGGGGAGGACCAGCAGGACTTCCTGCGGATGTGGGCCGACGAGAAGATGACCGCGGTCGCCCCGACCTATCCGACCTACCAGTGGCGCACGCCGGTCATCGCCGCCCTGCGCGTGCTCGGCGGCAAGCAGGTGCCGCGGGAATGGGTGCTGCCGCAGCCGAAGGTCACCCAGGACACGTTGAAGGACTTCATCAAGCAGGACATGCCACCGCTGCACTACGCCATGTGCGGCTGTGAGGGCATGCCCGGCTACCCGGCGCCCTGGAAGTAGCCCGGGATGTTGAAGGCGTACGTGGACCTGGTGCGGGCGCCGGCGGCGCTCACGGTGCTGGGCGACACGCTGGTCGGGGCAGGAAAACCGTTGCGGGGCAAGCGCTTGTTGCTACCGCTGGCGTCCGTGTCGTTGTACTGGGCGGGAATGGCGCTCAACGACTGGGCCGACCGCGACCTGGACGCGGCCGAACGGCCGGAACGGCCGATCCCGTCCGGCCGGATCAGCCCGGAGGCGGCCCTGGCCACCGCGGCCGGACTCACCGCGCTCGGTGTCGGTCTCGCCGCGGCGGCCGGGCGCAACGCACTGCCGCTCGCTTCGGCGGTGTGGGCCTACGACACCGTGCTGAAGGCCACGCCCGCCGGGCCGTTCGCCATGGCCGCCTGCCGGGCGTTCGACGTCCTGCTGGGCGGCCGGGCCGTCCTGCCCGCAGGACTGATGGCCGCGCACACCCTCGGTGTGACGGTGTTGTCGCGAGGCGAGGTGCACGGCACGTCGCCCCGCACGGCGAAAGCGGTGCTGGCGGGCACGGTGCTGACGGCGGTCGCGGCCGGCGCGTCCACCCGGCGGTTCACCGGGATCGTGGGGGCGCTGGGCTACGCGGTCACGGTGGGGCGCGCGCAGTGGCAGGTGGTCCGGCAGCCGTCGGCCGAGTCCGTCCGCGCCGCGACGAAGGAGGGCATCCACGGCATGGTGCTGCTCCAGTCCGCGCTGGCCGAGCACGGCGCCGCGCTGCCGCTCGTGCTGCCGCTGGCTCGTGCGTTGAGCAGGAAGGTGAGTCCGACATGACGTTCGACCTCGGCTACGGCACCAACGGGTTCGCCAACCACCGGCTCGACGACGCGCTCGCCGTGATCGCCGATCTCGGCTACACCGCGGTGGCGCTCACCCTCGACCACCACCACCTGGACCCGTTCGCCGCCGACGTCGTCAAGCAGACCGACCGGCTGGCCGCTCGCCTGCACGAACTGGGGCTGCGCGTCGTCGTGGAGACCGGCGCGCGGTACCTGCTCGACCCGCGCCGCAAGCACCACCCGACCCTGGTCAGCTCGGACCAGGAGGTGCGGATCGATTTCCTGATGCGTGCCAAGCAGATCGCGGTGGCCCTCGGCGCGGACTGCGTGTCGTTCTGGTCCGGAGTGGGATCGGCGGACGCCTGGGATCACCTGAAGTCGGGCGTCGCCGCGGTGCTGGAGAGCGGGCCGTCCGTCCCGATAGGACTGGAGCCGGAGCCGGGCATGGTCGTGGAACGGCTCGACCAGGCACTGCGGCTGCGAGCCGAGCTCGGGAACCCGGACCTGCTGCGGATCACCCTCGACGTCGGGCACTGCGTCGCGGTCGAGCCGCAGGACGCGGCGGCGTGCATCAGGCAGGCGGGCGACCTTCTCGTCAACGTGCAGCTCGACGACATGCTGCCGCGAGTGCACGAGCACCTGGAGTTCGGTGAGGGACAACTGGACCTGCCCGCCACGCTCGCCGCGCTGACGGACATCGGCTACACCGGCGTCGCCGCGGTGGAGCTGCCACGGCACAGCCACGCCGCACCGGACGTGGCGGCGCGGGCACTGCGAGCGTTGCGCGCGGCGCGGTGGCTGGCCGACGCGGAACGGGCGGTCCGCGCCGACCCCGGCGTGATCGACACCCTCTTCCCCGCGGCGGGAAGGGCGGTGGGAGCGGGACAGGACGCCGCACGGGTCCGCCTGCTGACCGCGTTCGCCGACGTGTCCGACGATCCGGTCGACGGCGTCACGAGGCTCTACCGGTACGGCACCTCCGCGGAACGGCGAGGTGTCCTGCGCGGACTGGCCGAGATGGGCGACCGTGCTCCGGCAGCCGGGGTCGCGTTGGTCGAGGACGCCTTGCGCAGCAACGAGACCGACCTGGTCGCGGCGGCGCTCGGCCCGTTCGCCACCCGGCACCTCGGCCGGCACGCGTGGCGGCACGGTGTGCTCAAGTGCCTGTTCATGGGCATCCCGCTGACCGTGGTCGACGGTCTCGACCGGCACTCGGACGCGGAGCTGCTGCGCATGGTGGCCGCGTTCGCCGACGAACGCCGCGCGGCCGGCCGTCCGGTGCCCGCCGACGCTCTCGCCCTGCTCGGAAAGGCATCGTGATGCGCATCTTCGACCCGCACATCCACATGACGTCCCGCACCACCGACGACTACGAGGCCATGCGCGACGCCGGCGTGCGAGCGCTGGTCGAGCCCGCGTTCTGGCTCGGCCAGCCGCGGACGAACGTCGGGTCGTTCGTCGACTACTTCGACAGCCTGCTCGGGTGGGAGCGGTTCCGCGCCGCCCAGTTCGGCATCGCACACCACTGCGCGCTCGCCCTGAACCCCAAGGAGGCCAACGACCCCCGGTGTGCCGAGGTGCTGGACGTCCTGCCGCGCTACTTGGCCAAGGACGGCGTGGTCGCGGTCGGCGAGGTCGGATACGACTCGATGACGCCGGAGGAGGACGACGCGTTCGCGCGCCAGCTGGAGCTCGCGCTGCGGCACGACCTGCCGGTCCTCGTGCACACCCCGCACCGCGACAAGCAGGCGGGCACGCAGCGGACGCTGGACGTGGTCCGCGAGTCCGGCCTGGCACCGCACCGCGTCCTGGTCGACCACCTCAACGAGACCACCGTGAAGATGGTGGCGGACGCGGGCTGCTGGATGGGGTTCTCCGTCTACCCGGACACCAAGATGGACGAGGAGCGGATGGTGGCGCTGCTCGCCGAGTATGGCACCGAGCGGATGCTGGTCAACTCCGCCGCCGACTGGGGCCGGTCCGATCCGCTGAAGACCCGCAAGACCGGGCTGGCGATGCTGGACGCCGGTTTCGAAGAGTCCGATGTGGACACCGTGTTGTGGCGCAACCCGGTCGAGTTCTACGGCCAGAGCGGCAGGCTGGCGCTCGAAGCGGTGGCGGCGGGCGCGGTCGACGCGGCCACCGGCAGCTCGGTGCTGCGGGGTGAACGGTGATCGCCTACTGCACCAACGTCCACCCGGCTCCCGACCTCGCGGGCATCCTGACCCAGCTCGACCGGTACGCGGTCCGGGTGCGGGAGGCGCTGGAGGCGGACACGCTCCCGTTGGGGCTGTGGCTGCCCGCGCCGG
Organism: Lentzea aerocolonigenes; assembly: GCF_000974445.1. GTDB lineage: Bacteria > Actinomycetota > Actinomycetes > Mycobacteriales > Pseudonocardiaceae > Lentzea > Lentzea aerocolonigenes. The sequence continues at coordinate 40,493 of NZ_BBOJ01000041.1, read as the reverse complement.
TCGCACGAGGACTCGCGGAGGACGGCACCGCACGGCGGCAGTTCCGTGCCGAGCTGGCGAGCAGAGGACTGACGGTCTCGACGCTCAACGCGTTCCCGTACGGCGACTTCCACGACGAGGTGGTCAAGCACGCGGTGTACTTCCCGACGTGGACCGATCCCCGCCGCCTTCAGTACACAGTGGACTGCGCGGCCGTGCTGGCCGAGCTGCTCCCCGATTCCGCTTCCTACGGCAGCATCTCCACCCTGCCGCTGGCCTGGCGGGAGCCGTGGACGGGCCGCGACGACGACCGTGCCGCTGAGGCTCTCGCCGAGCTCACGCTGTCCCTGCGCGCCGAGACCCACCGGCACGGCAGGCCGATCATGCTGGCCGTCGAGCCGGAACCGGGCTGCGTGCTGGACACCGTCGCCGACGCGGTCGGCTGGCTGGCCGGCCGCGTCGATCCCGGCCACATCGGGATCTGCCTGGACACCTGTCACCTCGCGGTGTCGTTCGCCGATCCGGCCGAGACCGTCGCGTCGATCCGCGCGGCGGGGCTGGACGTGGTGAAGGTGCAGGCGTCGGCGGCGCTGGAGGTGGCGGAACCGGGTACCGCGGCGGGCAGGAGGGCGGTCGCCGCGTACAGCGAACCCCGCTACCTGCACCAGGTCCGGGAGAACACCCCAGACGGTGTCCTGGCGGCGGACGACCTTCCGGACGCGTTCGAGACCCTGCCCGCCGAGCACCCGTGGCGCGTGCACTTCCACGTGCCGCTGCACGCTGTTCCGCCCGCACCGCTCACGTCGACCACCGACGTGCTCGTGGCCGCGGTGGCGGCGGTGGATCCCGGCACCCACGTCGAAGTGGAGACCTACACCTGGACCGTGCTGCCGGGTGCGGGCGATCTCGCCGACGGCATCGCGGCGGAACTGCGCTGGGCGGCGCGGCACCTGCGGACGGGGGTGGCGGCGTGAAACCGTTGGTGGTCCTCAACGTCGTCGGCATGACCCCGGCGCTCCTGAAACACATGCCCAATCTGTCCCGGCTGGGCTGGCAGGCGGAACTCGGCACGGTGCTGCCCGCCGTGACGTGCAGCGCGCAGGCCACGCTGCTCACCGGCCTCACCCCGGCACAGCACGGGATCGTCGGCAACGGCTGGTACTTCCGCGACCTGGGCGAGATTCACCTGTGGCGTCAGCACAACCGCCTCGTCGGCGGTGAGAAGCTCTGGGAGACCGCGCGGCGCGCCCGTCCCGGCTACACCGCCGCCAACATCTGCTGGTGGTACGCGATGGGAGCCTCGACCGACATCACCGTGACCCCTCGGCCGATCTACCACGCGGACGGGCGCAAGTCGCCGGACTGCTACGTCCGCCCACCCGGCCTGCACGACGAACTCACCGCAGCCCTGGGCGAGTTCCCGCTCTTCCAGTACTGGGGGCCCACGGCGGCACTGGCGTCGAGCGAGTGGATCATCGGCGCCGCGCGGAAGGTCCTCGCCGAGAAGCGGCCCGACCTGTTGCTGGTCTACGTGCCACACCTGGACTACGACCTGCAGCGGTTCGGACCGTCCTCACCGCAGGCGGTCAAGGCGGCGGCAGACGTCGACCGGGCGCTGGCGCCTCTGCTGGCCGACGCGTCGGACGCCACCGTCGTGGCGTTGTCGGAGTACGGCATCACCGACGCGCGCCGCCCGGTCGACATCAACCGGGCGTTGCGAGCCGCGGGCCTGCTCGAGGTCTACGCCCAGGCGGGCATGGAGTACCTGGATCCGTGGACGTCACGGGCCTTCGCGGTGGCCGACCACCAGATCGCGCACGTGTACGTCGCCGATCCCGCCGACGTCCCGAGGACGAGGGCGGTCCTCGCGGACCTTCCCGGTGTCGACGTGCTGTACGACCGGGCCGCGCAGGCGTCCGTCGGGCTGGACCACGAGCGGTCCGGTGAACTGGTGGCGGTGGCCGAGCCGGACGCCTGGTTCACCTACTACTACTGGACCGACGACCAGCGCGCGCCGGACTTCGCCCGTGGCGTGGACATCCACCGCAAACCCGGCTACGACCCCGCGGAACTGTTCTTCGACCCGGCCGACCCGCTCGCCAAGGCCAGAGCCGGGATGAACCTGGCCCGCAAGAAGCTCGGGCTGAGATACACGATGAACGTCGTGCCGCTGAACCCTTCGTGCGTGCGCGGTACGCACGGCAGGCTGCCCGACCGGGCGGCGGACGGGCCGGTGCTGTTGTGCTCGGATCCGGTGGCACCGCGAGCGGTCGAGCACACCGGCAGGATCACCGCGACCGAAGTCCGTGCTCTCCTGCTCGAACTGCAGGGGATTCCAGTGGAGGAGCTCAGCCGATGATCAGCTCCCCGACCGAGGCGCACCCGAACCGGGATTACGCCGTGGTGGTGGCCGAGGAGCCCACGGCGGCGACCCAGCGCCTGCTGAGGCTCATGCGAACGGGTGCGACCGATCCCGCGATCGCCCGCGAACTCGGTGTCAGCCTGCGCACCCTGTACCGGCGCATCGCCCGCCTGCAGGCGTTGCTCGGCGTGCAGTCGCGGTTCCAGCTCGGCGTGCTCGCCGCCGAGCTCGGGTGGCTCCGTCCGGGCTGACCGAGACGTCGGTCCTGAGCAGGCGGTCACCCGAACACGCGGCGCTGAATCTCCCGCCGGTACTCCTCGAGGGTCCTGTCGACGTGCACGGCGGCGGCCGCGGCGGCAGCGTCCTCGTTCCCCTCGCGGATGGCCCGGTAGATCGCGGCGTGCTCCTCCACCGCCTCCGCGGTGTGACTGCCGACCGCGCCGTTCCGCCCGATGACGTTGGACTGGCGCTGCAAGCGGCGCGCCTGGCGCACCGCCGCGAGGAGGAACTGGTTGTGTGACGCGGCCGCGATGCCCAGGTGGAAGTCGTCGTCGCCGCGCTCGAACAACGCCGCCTGCCCGGTGACGTGCCCTTCCCGGCACAGCTCGGCGGCGATCTCGATGGCGCGCAGCTCGGCAGGCGTCGCGCGGGTGGCCGCGATCCTCGCGGCCGCTGTCTCCTGGACCCGGCGGAACTCGAAGAGCATGTAGACGTGGTCGAGGTTGGTCGGCAGGAAGAAGCCACCCCACCGAGACGATCCCAGCATGCCGTCGTCGTCGGCCACGTAGAGCCCGCGCCCCTTGTGCGCGTGCACCCTGCCGAGCGCCGAAAGAATCTTCACCGCCTCCCGGACCACGGTCCGGCTGGTCCCCATCCGCCGGGCGAGCTCGTTCTCGGTCGGCATGCGATCGCCGGGACGCAACTCCAGCTCCGCGATGAGCTGCAGGATCCGCTCCGCCACCAGCTCGTAGCCCGGCCGGTAGGCGGCGGGCGGTGCGTGAGCGGCATCAGCATCCACCGAGAGACTCCTCGTCCTGAGCACGACTTTGCTTCTGGCAACGAGGGTACCGACGCCCCGGACGAGCAGGACGATCCATCGAACGAGGAAGGAAAGCCGGACAAGCCGGCGTTCGAATGTCGTTTCAGCACGCGGACAAGCGTGCTCAGTTCACGGCATCGAGCTCCGCGGCTGTTTCGAGAAGCAGGGAGAAACCAGGGCGATGTCGGGTCATCCTTCGACGACCTGCCACTGCTGGTTGGTGCCCGTGTTGGTGGGCCACCCGATCACGCGGGCGCCGTCGCTCGCCGAGCCGCCGTCCACGTCCGCGCACAGACCCGTGCGCACGTTGACGAGCCGGTAGTAGCCGTCACCGGTGCCGGTGAGCTTCCACCACTGGTTGTCGCTGTTGGTGTCCTGCCACTGGTCCAGCTGGGTGCCCTGGGCGGCTCCGCTCGGGCTCTCGAGCAGCCGGCCGCTGTTGCGGTTCACCAGGCGGACTGAACCGTCCGGATTGGACAGGAGCTGCCACTGCTGGTTGGCACCGCCGGACGAGGTCCACTGGACGACCTTGACACCGTCGGCCGTTCCGCTTCCGGTGACGTCGAGAACCTTGCCGCTGCGCCGGTTGACCAGTCGCACGTACCCGGCCTGCAGCGCGACGGTGACATCGACCAGCCGGCCTGCCGTCAGGGACAGGACCCTGGCGTGCGGCCCGAGCGGCGACGCGGTGACGGGCGCGGAGGTGGTCACGGACGTCATGCCGCGGCGGCTGATCAGCGTGACGTCCTGGTCGATCGCCGACGTCACGGACAGCGTGGCCGTGCGGGCGGACAGGTCCCAGCCGAGGTGGTGGACCCGGATCTGGCCACGCGCCCGCACACCGGTGATGGAGCCCTTGGCCAGTTGGCCGGGCAGGGCCGGGAGGATCTCCAGCACGCCGGGCCGGGAGTAGAGCAACGCCTCGGCCAGCACACCGGGGATCGCGTGGGCGGCGTCGGCGTTGTAGGTCTCCAGGTTCGGGTTGTGCGAGGTCATCAGCGACCGGAAGACCATGTTGTTGCCGATGATCTTGCGGAGGTTGGCGTAGACCTTCCCGCCGTCCTTGAGCCGGGTGGCGGCCAGCGCCCGGTGCAGGCTCCCGTGGGCGGAGAGGTTCTCGTCGCCGCGCAGCTCCAGTGCCCGCAACGCGGGTGCGACCAGGTCGGGCCGGGTCTCGGGAGTGATCTCGTGCAGTGGCCAGGCCCCGTACAGGTGGTGGACGTGCCGGTGGTTGTAGTTGTCGTTCAGGCTCGGCCAGGACCACTCCGCCAGGGCGTTGTCCCCGTTGATCCGGTACGCGGGCAGTTTCCCGAGCAACGCCGTCCAGCGCTGCACGCCCTGGCCGCTGCCCTGCTCCACGCCGAGCGCGTTGGCCGCGGCGATGGCGGCCTGGAGCGCGTGCTTGCCGGCCATGATGTCGCCGGTCGCGTTGACGGCGAACAACACGCGGGTGTTGCCGGGCGCGTTCTCCATCGAGAACGACGGTACGAACACGACTTTGCCGCTCGCGTCGGTCCGGGTCAGGAAGTCCTCGTAGAAGAGCGCCAGTTCCATGAGCGCGGGCCCCAGCTTGTCCCGCAGGAACGCCTGGTCGCCGGTGACCTCCCAGTACTCGACGAGCGGGTAGAGCAGCCAGTCGGCGCCGCCGGTCCAGGTCTGGCCGGGGAAGCCGGCATCGAAGTGCAGCATGTGCCCGTACTCGCCGTCGGTGCGGGACGGGGCGAGGAAACCACGGGCGCCGTAGAGGTTCCGCGCGTTGGTGCGCCACTGGGCGAGTTGACCGAGGACGAGGGTGAAGTAGCCCTGCATGGCTTCGGGGGTGTCCAGGATGTTGCCGCCGGCGACCTGGAGGTTGATGTTGGCGTCGGTGGTGAAGTCGTCGGCCCAGGCGCCGGTCCACGTGCCGGTCCAGATCCCCGTCAGCCGCGGCGGCAGGATCCCGCTGGAGCTGATGAACAGGTACCGCCCCGAGTCGTAGAGACGCTCCAGCAGCGCGATGTCGATGACGCTCTTGTTGTTGTTCTGCCTGGCGATCAGCTGGCTGACCGACAGGCCCCGGTCGGCGGCGGGGACGTTGAGGTCCAGCCGCGAGCGGTCGTACCAGGCGGTGTGGACCGCGGTGTGCCGTGCACGCAGCGCGGTGTAGTCGGTGTCGACCGCGGCCAGCGCCGCGTGCAGCGGCTGGGAGTCCCACGCGTTCGGCGTCTCGTACCGGTCGAGCTTGGTGAGCAGCAGCAGCCGCGTCGCCCTGGACACGACGATCGTGGCCCCGCTGGCGGAGACCGTGCCTCCGGTCGCGACAACGCGCGTGACGCCCTCGTAGCCGAACGCGCCCTGCCCGGCGGGATACGTGCCGCGCAGGTTCAGGTAGCCGGAACCGTTGCTGACCGCGGCCCGGGTCGCGAAGCCCACGTTGCCGGGCACTCCGTCCAACGCGGTGTACACGCTCAGGGTCGCGTCGATCGTCCGGCCGGGCGCCGGCGTCAGTTCGTGGACGATCACCCGGTCAGTGCGGGAGACGAACGCTCGGCGGGTCCACGTGCCGTTGCCGTCGGTCCAGCTGGTGCTGACCTCGCCGGTGCGGAAGTCGGTCACGCGGCCGTAGTCGTTGGCCGTGGTCATGTCCGGAGTGGCGATCCGCAGCTCGTACGCCGGGTGGTAGGTCTGGGTCCAGCGCAGCGACCAGCCTGCCGCGAAGTCCCGGTTCGCGCCGGCGTAGTCACCGGCGAGCGCCTTGTCCCGGACACTCTGCAGACGTCCCGAAATCACCGGCGGCACCAGCGATCGGGACCCGTTCGGCAGCACGAGGCGGTGGTAGTTGAAGATCACCTTCTCCAGCGTCGGCGCTCCGTACAGCGTGGCGCCGTACTCACCGTTGCCGGTGAGGAAACCGTCCGTCCAGGACGTGGCCGGACTGGTGTCGTGGACACCCCGCTCGGGCAGGGCGATCTGCGACGGCACGGCCGCCGCCGCGGTACCGGAACGCCGTCCACCGGGCAGGGCCGCGGCCCCGGTCAGCGCGGCGGCGGTGAGGAAACGCCTGCGGTCGATGGGCAGGTCCATCACGCAACTCCTGTCCGAGCGTCCATCGCTGGTTGCTGCCGCCGTTGCACGTCCACAGCCGGCCCCCGGTGACGTCGAGGCAGAGTCCTGACTGGACACCGGTGATCGAGCCGTCGGGGTTGCGCGGCCTCTGCTGGTTGGTCTGGCCGTCGCAGGACCAGATGATCACCTTGGTATCCGCGCTGTCACCGGTGGTGCGCCAGCTGTTGCCGACACCAGCGCCCCAGGTCCGCACGCTGTCCTGGCGTCAGTTGCAGACGCTGTAGGGGGTGTTGGCCAGCGCGTCGCGCATGGCCGTGTAGCGGGGCTGTCACCGCCAGGCCGATGGCGCGAATCAGTCGACTACGCCGAGAAGAGGCTTTCTGTCGACGTCGAAAGCGTGCTGGACTGCGCATGCGGACCCCATCATCGTTGACGGCGAGCACGAACAGCGCAACGGCGACCGATCCGATCCGCACACGAGTCGGCACACGCTGTTATGTGAACGCTAACACAGTCTGTGGGCGACGTGAAGGCGCCTACTGGAGGGATGAGTCCCTTGATCGTTTCGGCTCCGTGGGTTACTCATTAGTGAGCGTGCGCATCGGCCTTTCGCAGGCACGGGAAGACAGTCTGCGACCTGAGACTCAGAAGACAGGAACTCCAGACGCCTGGAGATGAGCGCCGGTGCACGGCCGACAACGGGCCAAGCTTGAACATCCGCGCCACGAAGGTGGAGCCTGCTCCACCTCGCACACGGCAGCTGAGGGGATCTTCGGGACAGCACCTGTTCACTAGCGTTTGCGGCATGACGAACATCGCGACGAACGCAAGCAAGCAACGCCAACGTTTTCTGCTGTGGACCGCCCTCGTGGTGAGCGCGATCTGCAACGCGGGGACGTCGATCGCAGGTCCCGGCAGCTTCGTCAGCATCACCTTCGGTGTGCTCACCCTCCTGTGCGGTGCCGGCTTGATCGCCCACTACCGCAGGCGCTGACCCATCAGGCCCGAGGTGGACCAGCAGCGAGGCGGTGAGGCCTGGCCACTGCGCGCGGGCCTCGACCGCGGCTCGCAGGTCGGCACGGAGTGGGTGGGTGAGGCCTTCCCGAAATGCCCACGCTCATGGTCCCGCGGGAATCGCCACCCGCACGACGGTGGGGCCACCCGAAGGGCTGTCGATCTTGGTCGTGCCGTCGAACGCGGCGATCCGGTGGTGGATTCCGCGCAGGCCGGTGCCCTGGCCGTCATCGGCGCCGCCGTGGCCGTTGTCGGTGACCTCCACGACGAGTGCGCCGTCCTCGCCGCGCAGGCTCACGATGATCCGGTCGGCTCCGCTGTGCTTCACGGCGTTGGTCAACGCCTCGGCCACGACGAAGTAGGCCGCCGCCTCCACCGCCGCAGGTGCCCGTGGCAGCGGATGTTCGTCGAGTGTGCACGGGATCGCGCACTGCGCCGCCAGCGAGGCCACCGCCTCCGAAAGACCCCGTTCGGCCAGCACCGCCGGATAGATGCTGCGCACCACCTGGCGCAGTTCGGCGAGCGCGTCGGTGGCCGCGTTCTGGGCGGCGAGCACCGAGGGCAACGCCGCGGCGGGATCGCGCATGAGGGCTCGTTCCACCAGTCCCAGCTGCATCACCACCGCGACAAGGCGGTTCTGGGTGCCGTCGTGCAGGCTGCGTTCGATGCGCTGCAGCTCGATGCCGTGCGCGTCCAACGCGGCCGCCCGTGTCGCCGTGACCTCGGCGAGGCGTTCGGCGAGCGACTGCACCGGCGGCGCCAGCCGGGCGGCGCTGACTTTCGCGTACCACCGGCCCAGAGGCGGTACCAACAGGGCGCCCATCAGGCCGTACGCGGCGGCCGTGGCCAGCGTGAGGGCCGCGTCGCTCCACGACCGCACCGGCAGGCCCAACGTGGAGGTGACCTCGGGGACGAACGGCCAGAACGCGGCGATGAGCACGTTCTGCACCACGCCGGTCACCGACCCCACCGGCAGCAGCCCTGCCAGGATTCCGGTGGTGGCCTGCAGCACGAGCCACCGGACGTCCCGGCGAACGGTCGTGGCACTGTCCTCTGTGGACGGTAGCGGGACCGGGGTCGCCAGGTACCGGCCGACGCGGTCGCGTTCGTTCGCGGCGAGCTGGCCGACGGCCTCCAGGACGCGGGGCGGGTGCGGCAGCGCCATCCGGACCAGCAGGCCCAGTGCCCGCAGCCCCACGACCACACCGAAGGCGAGGAAACGCCACGCGTTCAGCCCTGGCAGGTTCGTCACGGTGACTCCTTCTCGATCAACCGGGGAGCAATGGTGACACGCCAGGCACCCGCGCCAACGGCATCGGCAGGACGGCGCGCAACGCGATGCGGCCAGGACCCTCGCGTGCGGCTGGGGTCGTCAGTGACCCCGGAGCACAACACACATCGCGCTCGCCTCGACTCGTGCGGTGCTCACGACCTGATGTTTCCGGCGGATCACGCCGCCCAGGCCTGGCCGGGCCGTTCGGCTACGACGCCGTAACCGCGCGCAGCCACCGCCGCAACATCGTGTACGTAGCGTTCCGGCCCTGGATACAGGCCTGTATCCAGCAGCTCAGAGGCGGCTTTCGACGAGCTCCGCGCTGCCTCGGCCTTCGTGAAAGGCGCATTGCGGATGAACATCTCACTAGCCCGGCGCTTGGTCGCCGTGGCAACGGTGTCGGCGATGGGACTGCTCGTCGGCTGCGGTGCTCGTGTGTCCGACGACCCGGCGGCCGGTGGGGCAGGTGCGGCCTGCGTCGACACCTCGGGGTCGTCGGTCAAGATCGGTTTCCTCAACTCGCGTTCAGGCACGATGGCGATCAGCGAGAACACCGTCTACAACTCGCTGAAGCTCGCGGCCGACCAGATCAACGCTTCCGGCGGTGTCGCGGGGAAGCAGCTCGCGATCGTTGCCGAGGACGGCGCGTCCGAGCCGACGAAGTTCGCGGAGAAGGCCGAGAAGCTGATCCGCGGTGACTGCGTGGCCGCGGTGTTCGGCGGCTGGACCTCGTCGTCGCGCAAGGCGATGCTGCCGGTCTTCGAGTCCAACAACGCCCTGCTGTTCTACCCGGTGCAGTACGAGGGCCTGGAGTCGTCGAAGAACATCTTCTACACCGGCGCCACCACCAACCAGCAGATCGTGCCGGCGCTCGACTACCTCAAGGAGAAGGGCGCCAAGAGCCTCTTCCTGGTGGGCAGCGACTACGTCTTCCCGCAGACCGCCAACAAGATCATCAAGGCGTACGCGAAGGCGAACGGCATCGAGGTCAAGGGCGAGGAGTACGCGCCGCTCGGGCACACCGACTTCTCCACCATCGTCTCGAAGGTCAAGGCGGCCGACGCGGACGCGGTGTTCAACACCCTCAACGGCGACTCGAACGTGGCGTTCTTCAAGGAGTACAAGAACGCGGGCCTGACGGCGGAGGCGATGCCGGTGCTGTCGGTGTCGATCGCCGAGGAGGAGGTCGGCGGCATCGGCGTCGGCAACATCGTCGGCCAGCCGGTGGCGTGGAACTACTACCAGACCATCGACAGCGCGCAGAACAAGAAGTTCGTCGCCGACTTCAAGGCCGCCTACGGGCCGGCGAAGGTCACCTCCGACCCGATGGAGGCCGCCTACACCTCGTTGTACCTGTGGAAGGGCATGGTCGAGAAGGCGAAGTCCTTCGCGGTGGCGGACATCCAGAAGGCCGCGGGCGGGGTCAGCTTCGACGCTCCCGAAGGAAAGGTGACGGTCAACGGGGAGAACCACCACATCGCCAAGACCGCGCTGATCGGCAAGATCGGCCAGGACGGCCTGATCTACACCGACTGGACCTCGGGCAAGCCGATCGAGCCGGACCCCTACCTCAAGTCCTACCCCTGGGCCACCGGCCTGTCCGGCTGAGCATCCGCACTCCGTCACCGGCCGGGGACCACCCGGCCGGTGACCCGCCGCTCCGATCTCACGGAGGCATGTCGTGGAAATCCTGCTGAGCCAGCTGTTCAACGGCCTGTCGGGAGGGTCGATCCTCCTGCTGGCCGCACTGGGCCTCGCCTTGACGTTCGGGCAGATGGGCGTCATCAACATGGCGCACGGCGAGTTCATCATGGCCGGCGCCTACACCGCGTTCGTCGTGCAGAACCTGCTCGGCGACGCCGGGTCGTCGCTGCTGGTGTCGCTGCCCGCGGCCTTCGTGGTGGGCGGCCTGCTCGGTCTCGCCCTGGAAGCGTTGCTGCTGCGACGGATGTACCACCGTCCACTTGACACGTTGCTGGTCACCTTCGGTGTTTCTCTGGTGCTGCAACAACTCGCCCGCGACGTGTTCGGCACCGCCGGGGTCGACGTCGCCGCTCCGGGGTGGCTGTCCGGTCCGGTGCAGGTCTTCGGGGTCGCGTTCCCGAAGACCCGGTTGTTCATCCTGGCGCTCGCGATCGTGGCGGTGGTCGTGCTGTCGGCGTTGCTCGCGTTCACCCCGCTGGGCCGCCGGATCCGTGCCACGGTGCAGAACCGGTCGCTCGCGGAGAGCTCGGGCATCTCCACCCGGCGCACCGACCGCATCACGTTCTTCGTCGGTTCGGGGCTGGCGGGGGTCGCCGGGGTGGCGCTCACGTTGATGGGCTCGATCTCGTCGAACCTCGGCACCAACTACATCGTCGACGCCTTCCTCGTGGTCGTGGTCGGCGGGGTCGGCCAGATCAAGGGCGCGGTGATCGCGGCGTTCGTGCTCGGCGTGGCGCAGTCGTGGATCGAGTACTCCACCACCGCGTCGATCGCCAAGGTCGTGGTGCTGGTGCTCATCGTGGCGTTCCTCCAGGCACGCCCCCAGGGCATCTTCGTCGTGCGGACCCGGAGTCTCGTATGAACCTCAAGTCGTTCCTCAGCAGCAGGTGGGCGGTGGCAGCCGGGTTCGCCGTCGCAGCGGTCCTGCTGCTCGTCGTGGCACCGGCGTTGCTCTCGTCGTTCCGGCTCGGGTTGCTGGGCAAGTACCTCTGCTACGCCATGGTCGCGGTCGGCATCGGCCTGGCGTGGGGGCGTGGCGGGATGCTCGTGCTCGGGCAGGGCGTGTTCTTCGGGCTCGGCGCCTACATCATGGCGATGCACCTGAAACTGGCCGACGCCCCGCCGAGCACCGGCGTGCCCGACTTCATGGCACTGATCTCCTCGGACGGCGTCCCCGCCTGGTGGGAGCCGTTCCGGTCCGGCGCGGTCACGCTCATCGCGATCGTGGTGGTGCCGGCGGCGGTGGCGGTCCTCCTGGGACTCGCGACGTTCCGGCGCAGGGTGCGCGGCGCGTACTTCGCGATCCTGTCGCAGGCGCTCGCGGCGGCGTTCGCGATCCTGCTGATCGGCAACCCGCGCAGCACCGGTGGATCGACGGGTCTCAACAACTTCAAGGGGTTCTTCGGGTTCTCGCTGCGCGACCCGGCGAACCGGATGACCCTCTACGTCATCGCCGTGGTCGCCCTGCTCGCGATGGTCGCGGTGGCGCGCCAGCTGATGGTGAGCCGCTACGGCGAGCTGCTCGTGGCGTGCCGTGACGCGGAGGAACGGGTGCGGTTCCTCGGGTACGACCCGGCGGCGATCAAGACGTTCGCCTACGCCGTCGCCGCGGTGATGGCGGGGGTGGCCGGGGCGTTGTTCGTGCCGATCGTGGGCATCGTGTCGCCCAACGACGTCGGCATCGTCCCGTCGATCGGGCTGCTCATCGGTGTCGCGATCGGCGGCCGCACCACGTTGCTCGGGCCGGTGCTCGGCGCGATCGCCGTGGCCTGGGCCCAGACGTCGCTGTCGGAACGCTTCCCGTCGGGCTGGACCTACGCGCAGGGCCTGCTGTTCATGCTGGTCGTGGCGTTCCTGCCGGGCGGGCTCGCGTCGCTGCGGCCGATCGTGCGCGGATGGCGGGAACGGCAGCGGCCCTCCCGCACCGCCGATTCGGCTGGAGTCCCGTCGCTCTCGGGGAGCTCGCGATGAACGTCGACTACCTGGAACTGACCGACCTGACCGTGAGCTTCGACGGGTTCGTGGCGGTGGACCGCGTGAACATGTCGGTGCTGCCGGGCGACCTGCGCTTCCTCATCGGTCCCAACGGTGCGGGCAAGACCACGCTGATCGACGCGGTGTCCGGACTGGTGCCCGCCACCGGCACGGCGCGGTGGGCGGGGGAGAACCTCGTCGGCCGCAAGGTGCACCGCATCGCCCGGCTCGGCGTGGGCCGCACGTTCCAGACCGCCACCGTGTTCGAGGAACTCACGGTGGCGCAGAACCTCGACATCGCGGCCGGCGCGCGTCGTGGTCTGCTCACGCTGGCCCGGCGCCGCACGAGTCTGCCGGAAGTCGTCGTCAAGGCGATGGACACGATCGGGCTCACCGACCTCGCGGACGCCCTCGCCGGCACGTTGTCGCACGGTCAGAAGCAGTGGCTGGAGATCGGCATGGTGCTGGTGCAGGACGCCCGGCTGATCATGCTCGACGAGCCGGTGGCCGGTATGAGCGCCGAGGAGAAGGATGAGACGGGGCGGCTGCTGCAACGCATCGCCGCCGATCTGACCGTCGTCGTGGTCGAGCACGACATGGACTTCATGCGGGCCTTCGCCACGTCCGTGACCGTGCTGCACGCCGGGAAGGTGCTCGCGGAGGGGTCGGTCGCGCAGGTGCAGGCCGATCCGCGGGTGCAGGAGGTCTACCTCGGTCCGGGCGAGCACTCGAAGGCCGTCGCCGAGGCCGTGCTGGGGGAGGGGGCGTAGATGCTGCAACTCGTCGACGTGGAGGTCGCCTACGGGCGGACCTCCGTGGTGCACGGCGTCACCGTCGAGGTACCGGCCGGTGGTGTCACCGCGATCATGGGCCACAACGGCGCGGGCAAGACCACGCTGTTGCGGGCGGCGGTCGGCACCCTGCCCGCACGGTCGGGGCGGGTGCTCCTCGACGGAGAGGACGTCACCGCGCTCGCGCCGCACAAGCGGGTCGCGCGCGGTCTGGGGTACGTGCCGCAGGGACAGCAGTCGTTCGGGCAGATGACCGCGATGGAGAACCTGCGCGTGGTCGCCGACGGACGCCCGCGCGGCGGGGCGTTGATCGACGAGGCCCTGGACCTCTTCCCGGCGCTGCGGGGGCTGCTCGGCCGCCGCGCGGGCCTGCTCTCCGGCGGGCAACGCCAGCAGCTCGCGATCGCCCGCGCGCTGGTCGCCCAGCCGCGGGTGCTGATCCTCGACGAACCCACCGAGGGCATCCAGCCGTCGGTGGTCGCCGAGATCGAGGAGATCATCCTCGGCCTGACCAGGCGCGGAGACCTGTCCGTGCTGCTGGTGGAACAGCACGTGGGCTTCGCGTTGTCGGCCGCGCACTCGTACTACGTGCTCGCGTCCGGCCGGGTCACCTCGTCCGGTTCCGGTGGAGAGACAGCGCTCACCGACGTTCGCGCTGCGATGGCCATCTGAGACAGCTACACAGTGCCCATGAACGAGACCAACGCCCATGCCCCGACCTCGCTCCGCGAGCGCGTGTACCTGGAGCTGCGCGACGAGGTGCTGGCTGGGCGGATCGGTCCCACCGAACGGCTGACCGAACCACGCCTGTCCAAGCGGTTCGGGGTGTCGCGCACGCCGGTGCGCGACGCCCTGACCCGGCTCGTGGGCGACGGCCTGCTCGCCCGTGAGGAGTGGGGTTACTCGGTCGTCGTGCCGAGCATGGCCCGCGTCCGCGACATCTACGAGGTGCGCATCGCGGTCGAGCTGCGCGGGATCAGCCGCAGCATCGAGAACCCGCAGGTGCGGCACGACGTCGACGCGCTGGGCGCCGAACTGGAGCACTGGTACGCGCTCAGGGCCGCCCCGCCCGAGCCGTCACCGGAGTTCGTGCTCGAGGACGAACGCTTCCACACCGCGCTGCTCGCCTCGTCCGGCAACGCCGAGCTCGTCGCGGTGCTGGCGGACGTGACCCGCCGCATCCGGCGCGTCCGCATGTACGACTTCATGATCACCGGCCGCATCGAAACCTCGATCGACGAGCACATCGAGATCGCCGAACGGGTGGCAGAGGGCCAGCTGGAGACCGCGCACCGCCTGCTGCACGAGCACATCGGGGCCTCGCTGGAGATCGTCGTCGAACGCGCCACCCGCTCGCTCGCCGCGATGAACGCGCTCGCCGGCCCCACTCCGCTCTACCTCGGGTCGCCCTGACGACAGGTCCGCCGGCCACGCCGTGCGGCTGGGGCTGACTCCCCCCACCAGCGCGCCGATGAGGTTCTGGTGGCGAGCGGGCGGGCGCGATCCACCCTGGCTCATGCGCTGAACCGCGGTTCTGACTTGAGGCGCCCGCTTCGTGGCCCCCTGCGGTACGGCACGGTCGTTCAGCGGCCGTCAGCGCAGGGCGGGCTCCGTCTTCGCGTGGACCTCGGCCTCGGTGACCCCTGGTGCCAACTCGACCAGCCGCAGCCCGTCGGCGGTCACGTCCAGGACGCAGAGGTCGGTGATGATCCGCTGGACGACGGCCCTGCCGGTCAGTGGGAGGCCGCACTCGTTCACGATCTTGAACGACCCGTCCCTGGCGACGTGCTCCATGAGGACGATGATCTTGCGGGCGCCGTGGACCAGATCCATCGCGCCGCCCATGCCCTTGACCATCTTGCCGGGGATCATCCAGTTGGCGATGTCGCCGGTCGCCGAGACCTGCATGGCGCCGAGGACGGCGCTGTCGATCTTGCCACCGCGGATCATGCCGAACGACGTGGCGGAGTCGAAGAAGCTCGCGCCCGGACGCACCGTGACCGTCTCCTTGCCGGCGTTGACGAGGTCCGCGTCGACGTGCTCCTCGTCGGGGTAGGGCCCGACGCCGAGGATGCCGTTCTCCGACTGCAGGACCAGCTCGACGCCCTCCGGTACGTGGTTCGGCACGAGGGTCGGCAGCCCGATGCCGAGGTTGACGTACTCGCCGTCCTCGAGTTCGGCCGCGGCGCGTGCGGCCATCTGCTCCCTGGTCCAGCTCAACGGACCGTCCTCTTCTCGATGCGCTTGTCGGCGGCGGCCTCCGGCGAGAGCGCGACGACGCGCTGGACGAAGACGCCAGGGGTGTGAATCTGGTCGGGGTCGAGGTCGCCGGGGTCGACGAGCTCCTCGACCTCGGCGATCGTGATGCGTCCGCACATCGCCGCGAGCGGGTTGAAGTTGCGCGCGGCCTGCCGGAAGACGAGGTTGCCGTGACGGTCGCCCTTGCTGGCGCGGACGAGGGCGAAGTCGGCGATGATCGCCTGTTCCAGGACGTACTCGCGCTCGCGGCCGTCGGCCGTGAACCGCCTGGTCTCCTTGGCCGGGGAACTCACGGCCACCTCGCCCTCGGCGTCGTACTTCCACGGGATGCCGCCCTCGGCCACCTGCGTGCCGGCGCCGGTCGCGGTGAAGAACGCGGGGATGCCGGAGCCGCCCGCGCGCATCCGTTCGGCGAGCGTGCCCTGCGGCGTGAGCTCCACCTCGAGTTCTCCGGCGAGGTACTGGCGGGCGAACTCCTTGTTCTCGCCGACGTACGACGACACCACGCGCCGCAGCCGGCCGGCCTGCAGCAGCCGGCCGAGGCCCCAGTCGTCGACGCCGCAGTTGTTGGAGACCACCTCGAGGTCGGCGGCACCGTGGTCCAGCAGGGCCTCGATGAGCGCGGACGGGATGCCGCACAGCCCGAAGCCGCCGACCGCGATGCTCGCGCCGGACGGGATGTCCGCCACCGCCGCGGCCGCGTCGTGGAGCACCTTGTCGATCACCGCGCACCTCCGGGAGCGGGAGAGATGGCGGCCCGGCACTCGCCGAAGCCGATCGGGGCAGCGCCCTCGCGGTGGGCGCGAGCGCGCAGGACGACCTCGTCGCCGTCGAGCAGGAAGGTCCGTTTCTCGCCGTTGGGCAGGGTGAAGGGCTCGGTTCCGCCACGGGTGAGCTCGAGGAAGCTGCCCTCCGACCCCGGCGTCGGACCGGAGATCGTGCCGCTGCCGAACAGGTCGCCGGGCCGCAGGTTGCAGCCGTTGCTGGTGTGATGGGTGATCATCTGCGCCACCGACCAGTACATGTGCCGTGTCGACGAGGAGCTGACGAGCACGGGCTCCTCGCCCGCCGCCCGCATCCGCGCGGTGACCAGGTGGACCTCGAGGTCGATGTCGAAGCCGCAGCTCGCGCGGTGCGCCTCGGAGTCGAGGTGCGGCAGTGGGGCGGGGTCGGCGGCGGGACGGTCCCACCCCGTCCGGTACGGCGCCAGTGCCTCGGGGGTCACCACCCAGGCCGAGACGGTCGAGGCGAAGCTCTTCGCCAGGAACGGGCCCAGCGGCTGGTACTCCCAGGCCTGGACGTCGCGCGCGCTCCAGTCGTTGAGCAGGCAGAAGCCGGCGACGTGGTCCTCGGCGTCGTCGAGGGCGACCGGCTCGCCGAGCTCGTTGCCCCGGCCGATCCAGATCCCGAGCTCCAGCTCGAGGTCGAGCCGCTGGGTCGGGACGAGCGCCGGCACGTCGGCGTCGGGCCGCTTCGTCTGGCCGAACGGCCGCACGACGGTGCCGCCGCTGACGCCGATGCTGGACGCCCGGCCGTGGTAGCCGATCGGCACCCACTTGTAGTTGGGCAGCAACGGGTTGTCGGGCCGGAAGATCGAGCCGACGTTGACCGCGTGCTGGATGCCGACGTAGAAGTCGGTGTAGTCGCCGATCGTGCTCGGCAGCAGGACGTCGACGTCGGCCACCGGAGTGAGCAGCGCCGCGACCTGCTCCTGAGCCGGGGACCCCTCGACGAGCAGCGCGTGCAGTGCCGTCCGCAGGGCTCGCCGCGGACCGGCGCCCAGCGCGAAGAGAGCGTTGAGGGACTGCTCGCCCGCGGCCTCTGCGGCAGCCAGCGCCTCGTCCTCGAGCAGGCCCGCGCCGGCGAGCCCGGACAGGTCGAGCACGTCGTCGCCGATCCGCACGACACCGCGCGGTGCTCCGCCCGCGCGAGGTGCGACCACACCGAACGGCAGGTTCTGCAGCGGGAAGTCGCTCTCCTCACCCGCCGACGCGACCCAGCTGCGCAGGCTCGGGTCGTGCGTCACGTCGAGGTCGGCCGGGGCGCTCACGGCTGCTCCGGGGTGAAGCGCTTGACCAGACCGCTCCAGCAGTTCGCGTAGTCGTGCTGGCGCTGCGGTGACTCCGCCGCGTACGCCGTGACCCGCTGGGGGAAGCGGGTCTCGAACATGAAGGCGAGAGTGCCCTCCTGCTTGACCGGCTTCATCTCCTCCGTGCTGCCGGCTTCGAACGCCTTGGCATCCGGGCCGTGCGGCATCATGCAGTTGTGGAGGCTGATGCCACCCGGTGCGAACCCGCCGCCGGGCTTGGCGTCGTAGACGCCGTACACGAGTCCCATGAACTCGCTCATGATGTTCATGTGGTACCACGGCGGGCGGAAGGTGTCCTCGGCCACCATCCAGCGCTCGGGGAAGCAGACGAAGTCGATGTTGGCGGTGCCCGGCGTCTCGCTCGGCGAGGTGAGCACGGTGAAGATCGAGGGGTCCGCGTGGTCGAAGAGCAGCGGGCCCACCGGCGAGAACCGTCGCACGTCGTACTTGTACGGCGCGTAGTTGCCGTGCCAGGCGACCACGTCGAGCGGTGAGTGACCGAGCGTCGTCCGCCACAGGTCACCGCCCCACTTCACGTAGAGCGTCGAGGGCACCTCGCGGTCCTCGAACGCCGCGACGGGCGTGAGGAAGTCGCGCGGGTTGGCCAGGCAGTTCGCGCCGATCGGGCCGCGCTCGGGCAACGTGAAGGCGCCGCCGTAGTTCTCGCAGAGGTAGCCGCGGGCGGGACCTTCCGGCACCTCGACGCGCAGCTTCACGCCGCGGGGGACGACCACGATCTCTCCGGGTTCCGCGTCGATGACGCCGAACTCGGTGCAGAACCGGACCGCGTTGTGCTCGAGGACGAAGAGCATCTCGGCGTCGCCGTTGTAGAAGTACTCGTCGACCATCGAGTCGGTGATCGTGTAGACGCTGTTCGCGAAGCCCGTCTGCGCCTCGACGTCACCGCCGGTCGTGATCGTGCGGATGCCGGTGATGAACGTGGTCCGCACGGTGTCCGGCAGTGGGTGCGGGTCCCAGCGCATTTGCGCGATCGGCACCTTGGGGGCGTCGTCCGGGGCCGAGCGCCAGTGCTTCACGGCCTCCGTGGGGCTGCCCGCCTCGGTCGGCACGAGGCTGAACTCACCCCAGTGGGCGACGCTCGGACGGATCCGGTAGAGCCAGGAACGCTCGTTGCTGGCTCGAGGGGCGGTGAACGGCGAGCCGCTCAGCTGCTCGGCGTACAACCCGTAGGCGCATCGCTGCGGCGAGTTGCGGCCGACCGGGAGGGCACCGGGAAGGGCCTCGGTCTCGAAGCCGTTGCCGAAGCCGGACAGGTACGAAGTCATCGCGTGTTCCTCAGGTTCAGTGCCGGAAGGCGGTGACGGCGAGACCCAGCGCGGCCAGGTCGTCGACGGGCTCGCTGGTGCTGCAGGAGCCGAAGGAGCGGAACAGGTCCCGCACCTCGCGGGCGGTGTCCGCGGGCAGGCCCGCGGTGGCCTCGACGACCGCTGCGGGATCGCGCTCCAGCAGAGTCGCCTCGACCTCGGCGACAGGTGCGCCGGTGACCGCGAGGGCTGTCCCCGCGACCAGGTCGAGAAAGCCGAAGTGGTCGAAACCGGTCGTGCCGTCGGTGTGGGTGATCGCGTGGTGCAGCCCGGCGGTGGCCTTGAACGGAAGACCCCGCTCGGCGGCGGCGACGAGGAACGCGGCCAGCTCGGCCGCGGACGGGAACATCTCACGCCGTACGCCGCCACAGCGGACCTTCGCCCGGTGGCCGTGCAGGGCCAGCAGGTCGAGGTCGGCCCCGTGCACCGGGCGGACGCCGACCTCGACGTGGACCTCGAGGCCCGGGACCCCGGCGGCGAGCGCGTCGGCCACGGCGAGCGCCTCCTCGCGTTCGGCCGCCCCGGCGGGCAGGGCGGTCTCGAACCCGCGCAGCACCAGGCGCGGGTCGTCCAGCACCGCCTCGATCTCCCGGCAGGTCGTCCAGGTGGCCGGTCCGAGGGCGATCAGCTCGATCCGGTCCCGGTCGGTCAGGTGCTCCCGCAGCTCGGCGAACCGGACGACCGGGCACACGAAGCGGTTCGTCAGCACCGGACTCGCGGTTGCCTGGTCTGCCCGGTGACGGGCGACGGCGGCGGCCATGCCGAGCTCCTCCGGCGGGAACAGCCCTGCGTCGTCGACCAGGGCGCGGACCAGCTCGTCAGAGGTTGCCACGGCGATCCTGCTCGCGCTCGATGGACTCGAAGAGGGCCTTGAAGTTGCCCTTGCCGAAGCCCAACGACCCGTGGCGCTCGATCAGCTCGAAGAAGACCGTCGGCCGGTCACCGAGCGGCTTGGTGAAGATCTGCAGCAGGTAACCGTCCTCGTCGCGGTCGACCAGGATGCCGCGCTTCTTCAGCTCCTCGACCGGCACCCGGACGTGACCGATGCGGGCGCGCAGCTCGGGGTCGTCGTAGTAGGCGTCGGGGGTGTCGAGGAAGTCGACGCCGGCTTTGCGCAGCTCGTCGACGGTGCGCAGGATGTCGTTGGTCGCGAGCGCCAGGTGCTGGGCGCCGGGGCCGCGGTGGAACTCGAGGTATTCGTCGATCTGCGACTTCTTCTTCGCGACGGCCGGCTCGTTGAGCGGGAACTTCACCCGGTGGTTGCCGTTGGCGACCACCTTCGACATCAGTGCGGAGTAGTCGGTGGCGATGTCGTCACCGATGAACTCCGCCATGTTCACGAAGCCCATGACCCGGTTGTAGAAGCCCACCCACTCGTCCATCTTCCCGAGCTCGACGTTGCCGACGATGTGGTCGAGAGCCTGGAAGAGACGCTTCGGCGCACCCTCGCGCTTCACGAACGTGCTCGACGCCGGCTGGTAGCCGGGGAGATGGGGGCCGTCGTAGCGGACACCGCCGACGACGCGCTGGACGAGCGTGTGCCGAGTCTCGCCGTACGTCGCGATCGCGGCGACGCGGACGGTGCCGTGCTCGTCGGTCAGGTCGTGCGGCTCCTCGAGGACAGTGGCTCCGGCCTTCTTCGCCTGGGCGATGCACTTGTCCACGTCGGGCACCTCGAGAGAGATGTCGACGACGCCGTCGCCGTGCTTCGCCTGGTGGGCGACCAGCGGGCTGTCCGGGTGGACAGCACCCTTGAGAACGAAGCGGATCGAGCCCGACTTGAGCACGAACGCCTTGTGGTCGCGGTTGCCGTTCTCCGGGCCGGAGTAGGCGACCAGCTCCATGCCCCAGGTCGCCTGGTAGTAGCTCGCGGCCTGAGTGGCGTTGCCGACGACGAACACGATGGAGTCCCAGCCGCTGACCGGGAACTGGTCCTGGGTCTCGTCGTGGTCGACGAGGCCGACCAGCTGCCTGAGCTGCTCGGCGTCGAGGCCGGCGAGCTTCTCCTCCGCGGTCAGGGTGTCTTCGACGGTCATGTCGCTTCCTCCAGCAGGTGCTCGGCGGGCCGGTGTGGTCTGGTCACGGAGCATGCGGGGACTGCGAGAAGCTGGGCAATATCGTCAAAGAACGACGCTCATGCTGCTACTCTCGTACAGACGAACCCCGTCGCAACTATGCAAATTGTCTAGCAAGGGGCGCCATGAGCGAGGCCGCTCAGCTCGACGACATCGACTTCGCCCTCCTGGAGTCGCTCGCCGAGCATCCGCAGATCGGTGTGCTCGAGACGGCACGCCGCATCCACGTCGCGAGGGCGACCGTGCAGGCCAGGCTGCGCAAGCTCGAGGAGGCCGGCGTGATCGCCGGCTACCAGCCGCACATCGACCTGACGGCCGCGGGCTTCGCGGTGCAGTGCTTCGTCCAGCTGCAGACCGTCCAGGGCGAGCTCGACAAGGTGGCCGAGGACCTGGCCGCGATCCCCGGTGTGCTCGAGGCGTACGCCACCACCGGTACCAGCGACGTCCTGTGCCGGGTCGCGGCCCAGTCGCACCAGGGGTTGCAGGAGGCGTTGATCGAGATCGGCCGCTCCCGCTTCGTCTCCCGTTCCGACAGCATCGTCGTGCTCTCGGCGATCATCCCGTTCCGCACCATGCCGCTGCTGCAGACGCTCGACCGGCGCAAGGCCGCCAGGGCGCCGCGCTACCGCTGACCCGGCGCACACCCTTCGAGATCGCTCTCGGCCGGCTGATCCGAAGGAGAGGCCGCGACCTCGGTAGGTCGCGGCCATCGTTCAGCTGCTCATGAAGTGAACGCGCGTGCTGCCGCGAGGAAGGCGTCGTTCTCCTCGGGCTCGCCGATGGTCACGCGGGCGCCTTCGCCTGCGAATGCGCGCACGACGACCTTGTGTGCCAGGCAGTGTTCGTTGAACGCGGTGGTGCGTTCGCCCAGTGGCAGCCACACGAAGTTGGCTTGGGTCGGCGGGATGTCGTAGCCCATCGCGAGCAGTTCACCGCGGACGCGGGTGCGTTCGGCGACGATCGCGCGGCAGCGGACCATCAGCTCGTCCTCGGCGTCCAGTGAGGCCATGGCGGCGACCTGGGCGAGGGCGTTGACGGAGAACGGCACGTAGACCTTGCGCAGTGCCTCGGCGACGTGCGGCTGGGCGACCGCGTAGCCGATGCGCAGGCCGGCGAGGCCGTAGGCCTTGGAGAACGTGCGCAGCACCGCGACGTTGTCCCGACCGGCGGCCCACTGCTGCTTGGCGAGTTCGACGCCGTCGGGGATGTGGGTGTCGTCGACGAATTCCTTGTAGGCCTCGTCGATCACGACGAGCACGTCGGAGGGCACGCGGGCGATGAACGCCTCGATCTCTTCGGTGCGCAGCGCGGTGCCCGTGGGGTTGTTCGGGTTGCACACGAACACCATGCGGGTGTTGGGCGTGATCGCCGCGGCCATCGCGTCCAGGTCGTGCCCGTGCTCCGACGTCAGTGGCACGCGGACCTGCTTGGCGCCCGCGACGTGCACGACGATCGGGTAGGCCTCGAACGAGCGCCACGCGAACAGCACCTCGTCGTTCTCGGCGCAGGTCGCCTGGACGAGCTGCTGGCACAGGGTCACCGAGCCGCAGCCGATCGCGAGGTGGTCTGTGGGGACGCCGAGCTTGTCGGCGAGCCTGCCGGTGAGTTCGACGCAGCCGGAGTCGGGGTACCTGTTGATACCGGTGGCTGCTTCGGCGATCGCCTTGACGACGCTGGGCAGCGGCCCGGCGGACACCTCGTTGCTCGCGAGCTTGATGGCGCCGGGAATGGTCCTGCCGGGCACGTAGGCGGGCAGGGAAGCCAGGTCAGCACGGGTTCGCACGGTCATGCGCCACATCCTCCGTCCGGCTCGGGGAGCCGATCGATCGTTGGGGGTTCAAGGGTCAGTTCTCGGCGTCTTCGAAGATCAGGAACGTCTTGGTCGACAGCACTCCGGGAATGGTCTGCAGTTGTTCGAGGACGACACGGCGCAACGCGTTGTTGTCCTCCGACCTGACGAGCAGCATCACGTCGAACTCGCCGCCCACCAGCGCCATGTGCCGCACCTCCGGGATCGCCCGCAGCGCGGCCTGCAGATCGCGCCAGTTGTTCTGCCGCACCGTCATCGCCACGTAGGCCGACGTGGTCAACCCGACCTTCAGCGGGTCGACCCGCGCGGTGAAACCGGTGATCACCCCGTCCGCCACGAGACGCTCGAACCGGGCGTAGGCGTTCGCGCGCGAGATCGTCACGCGTTCGGCCAGGGCTCGGCCGGACAACCGTCCGTCCGACTCCAGTTCGCGCAGGATCCGGCGGTCGATCTCGTCCAGTTCCGTGTCCACGTGTCTCGCTCCCGGGGTCAAAAGTGCGGCGCATCGAGCCAATCGGATCTGCTGAATCGTGCAGACAAGTCAATCGTCTCGCACCGCTTCTGGGACCTGGCCGAATGACCGTCAATCTAGGCAATATTCGTGACAACTGTAAAGCCACGTGGAGGTGTGGATTGAGTGCCGGTCAGCTCAAGGCGGCCATCACCCCGGCCCGGTTGCTCGACGAGACCGGCCGCCTGGTCAGGGGAGCGCCGGCGCCCGACGCCGAGGCGCTGGCCGAGGGGTACCGCAAACTCGTGTTCGCTCGCAGGCTGAACGAGCAGTGCGGGGCGCTGGTCCGTCAGGGCCGGTTGGCCGTGTATCCGTCCTCTCGCGGGCAGGAGGCCTGCCAGGTCGCGTGCGCGTCAGTGCTGGCGGAGGGCGACTGGCTGTTCCCGACCTACCGGGACACGGCCGCGATCGCCGCGCGGGGAGTGGACCCGGTCGAGGTGCTCACCTTGTTGCGCGGCGACTGGCACTGCGGATACGACCCGAACGAGCACAAGGTCGCGCCTCAGGCCACGCCGCTCGCCACGCAGCTGTTGCACGCCGTCGGCGTCGCGCACGCGGCTCGGCTCAAGGGTGAGGACACGGTGGTCATGGCGTTGTGCGGTGACGGCGCGACCAGCGAGGGCGACTTCCACGAGGCCTGCAACTTCGCCGCCGTGTTCCGTGCGCCGGTGGTGTTCTTCGTGCAGAACAACAAGTACGCGATCTCGGTGCCTTTGGCCCGTCAGTCGGTCGCGCCGTCGCTCGCGGTCAAGGCGATCGGCTACGGCATGCCGGGTTTCCGGGTGGACGGCAACGACCTGCCGGCGTTGGAAAAGGTGCTCGGCGAGGCCGTCGCACGGGCTCGCGCGGGGGAGGGGCCGACGTTGGTCGAGGCGGACACCTACCGCATCGAGTCCCACACCAACGCCGACGACGCCACCCGCTACCGGGCCGACGACGAGGTCACCGAGTGGCTTCCGCGTGATCCGCTGCTGCGCGTTCGCACCTACCTGACGGCGGTCGGTGCGCTCGACGACGACCGCGAGAAGAAAATCGCCGCGGCCGCGGAGGAGATGGCGGCGGCGGTCCGGGCCGGAGTCGGCGCCGAGACGGTCGCCGATCCCGAGGACCTGTTCGCCCACGTGTACTCCACACCCACCCCACAGCTGGCGGAACAGCGCGCGACGCTGCGGGCCGAGCTCGAACTCGAGGAAGCCTGATGAGCGCCCCGAAGATGACCATGGCGCAGGCGATCAACACCGCACTGCGCGACGCCATCGCCGAGGACGACTCGGTCGTGGTGTTCGGTGAGGACGTCGCCCAGCTCGGCGGGGTGTTCCGCGTGACCGACGGGCTGCACCAGGAGTTCGGCGAGAGCCGGGTGTTCGACACCCCGCTCGCGGAGTCCGGGATCGTCGGCATGGCGGTGGGCATGGCCATGAACGGCATGCGCCCGGTCGTCGAGATGCAGTTCGACGCCTTCGCGTACCCCGCGTTCGAGCAGATCGTCAGCCACGTCGCGAAGCTGGGCAACCGCACGCGCGGCAAGGTGCGGCTGCCGATCGTGATCCGCATTCCCTACGCCGGCGGGATCGGCGGCGTGGAGCACCACTGCGACTCGTCCGAGGCCTACTACGCGCACACCCCGGGCCTGACCGTTGTCGCACCGGCCACCAACGCCGACGCCTACGGCCTGCTGCGCGCGGCGATCGCCGGCTCCGACCCGGTGGTCTTCCTGGAACCCAAGAAGCACTACTTCGCCAAGGAAGAAGTCGACGTGTCGGTGCCCGTGCCGCCGATCGGCCGGGCGGTGGTCCGGCGACCGGGCAGGGACGCCACGTTGATCGCCTACGGCCCGTCCGTGCCGGTCGCCCTGGCCGCCGCCGAGCAGGCCGCGACCGAAGGCAGGGACCTGGGCGTGGTCGACCTGCGCTCCATCGTCCCGTTCGACGACGAGACCGTGTGCGCCGAGGTCCGCAGGACCGGCAGGGCGGTCGTGGTCGCCGAGGCACCGGGATTCGCCTCGGTCGCCTCGGAGATCGCGGCACGGGTGGGGGAACGCTGCTTCCACCACCTCGAAGCGCCGGTTCGCCGGGTCACCGGGTTCGACGTGCCCTATCCGCCACCGAAGCTGGAGCACCACTTCCTGCCCGGCGTGGACCGGATCCTCGACGCCGTCGACACGCTGCAGTGGGAGGACGAAGTCGCATGAGCACCCAGGTGTTCGACCTGCCCGACCTCGGCGAGGGCCTCACCGAGGCCGTGCTGATCCGGTGGCTCGTCAAGACCGGTGACCCCGTCGCGGTGGACGAGCCCGTCGCCGAGGTCGAGACGGCCAAGGCGATGGTCGAGGTGCCCTCGCCGTTCGGCGGTGTGATCGCACAGCTGCACGGCGAGGAAGGCGCCACCCTCCAGGTCGGCTCGCCGTTGATCACGGTCGAGGCGGGGACTTCCGCTGCGGAGTCCTATGTAGAGGAAGAACGTGCCGGTTCGGGCAACGTCCTGATCGGCTACGGAACTTCGGGGGCGGACGCGTCTCGCCGCCGCCGGAGAAGGGCCGTTCCCCGTTCCGCGCCCACGAGGCAGACCCGGAACGGGGAACGACCCGCCGTGCAGTCACCGATCGTGCGCCGCCTCGCCCGTGACAAGGGCGTCGACCTCACCTCGCTGACCGGCACCGGGCCCGACGGTCTGATCATGCGCCGCGACGTCGAAGCAGCTGCCGCACCCGAGCCTGTCGCCGTGCCGCAGCCAGTGGCGGTCGTGAGTGACGTGGACCAGCGCACCGGCCTGCCGATCCGCACCCGAGTGCCGCTGACGGGCATGCGCAAGGCCGTCACGACGACCCTGACCCGCAGCCGCACCGAGATCCCGGAAGCGACGACGTGGGTGGACGTCGATGCGACGGCACTGCTCGACCTCCGCGCCGAGCTGAAGGAAACCGGTGCGGCACCGGGAATCCTCGCGATGGTCGCCAGGTTCGTGGTGGCGGGCCTCGCCCGCTTCCCGGAGCTGAACTCCCGGGTCGACACCGAACGCGGCGAGATCACCCACCTCGACGGCGTCAACCTCGGCCTCGCCGCGCAGACCGACCGCGGCCTCGTGGTCCCGGCGATCAAGGACGCGCACCGCCTGAGCATGCGCGGCCTCGACGCCGAGATCCGCAGGCTCACCGCCGCCGCGCGCGAAGGAACCGCGACCGCCGCCGAACTCAGCTCGGGCTCGTTCACCCTGAACAACTACGGGGTGCTCGGGGTCGACGGCAGTGCCGCGATCATCAACCACCCCGAGGTCGCGATCCTCGGGATGGGGCGGATCCTGCCCCGGCCGTGGGTGGTCGGAGGAGAGATCGCGGTGCGGCACATCGTGCAGCTCTCGCTCGTGTTCGACCACCGCGTCTGCGACGGCGGCACGGCGGGCGGCTTCCTCCGGTTCGTCGCCGACTGCATCGAGGCGCCGAAGTCGGCGATGGCGGACCTGTAGCTCAGGTCTGGATGCCGTGCAGGATCATCGAGCAGATCTGGCCGGCCGGCTCGCGTCCGCGGGCCGGCCGGTACCACTCGGCCAGCGAGTTGATCGTGCCGAAGATCAGCCGGGCGGTGGTGCGAGCGTCGAGGTCGCCGCGCACGTCGCCGTCGTCGATCGCCTCCTGCACGACACCGGCGACGAACTTGTCGAACGTGCGGCGCTGCTCCAGCGCCCACCGTTCGGTCTCGGTGTTGCCGTGCACGCTCAGCAGCAACCGGACGTACGGCAGTTCGGCCGCGAGAATCTCGACGTTGCGCTTGATCAGGTAGGTGAGCCGGTCGAGCGCGCGTCCTGACGTCGCACCGTCCTCGGTCGTGCTCGCCATCAACGGTTCCAGCGCGCGTTCCAGGCCGAGCCGCAGGAGTTGTTCCTTGCTCTCGACGTGGTGGTAGATCGAGGAACGCGACAACCCCGACGCCTGCGTGAGGTGCTGGAGGCTGGTGCCGTCGTAACCGCGTTCGGTGAACACCCGCACCGCGACCTCCAGCAGCCGCTCGAGGTTGTAGGGCGCTTTCCACCGCCCGCGCCGAGGTGCCTGCTCGCTCACCGGCTCATCGTCCCACGGGGGTGATCAGCCGGCGGGCGAGCAGGCCGTGCCCTATCGCTTGGCGACCAGCGTCAGCACGTCGTAGGTGGCGACCGGGTCGTTGTCCTGGTTCGTCACCACGGCGTCCCACCGCACTTCGCCGTACTCGGCGTTGGTGCGCGGAGTGATCTGCTTGACCGTCAGCCGCACGGCGATCGTGTCGCCGGCCTTCACCGGAGTGAGGAACCGCAGATGGTCCACGCCGAAGTTGGCGAGCACCGGTCCGGGGTTCGGCTCGACGAACAGCCCGGCCGCCAGCGACACCACCAGATAGCCGTGCGCCACGATCCCGCCGAACAACGGATTCGCCGCCGCCGCTTCGGGATCGGTGTGCGCGTAGAACGTGTCACCGGTGAACTCGGCGAAGTGGTCGATGTCCGCGAGGGTCACCTGCCGGCTCGCCGACTCGACGGTGTCACCGATCTTCAGTTCCGCCAACGACTTGCGGAACGGGTGCACCTCGTCGACCACGCGACGAGACCCCGGGGTCCAGCGTCCGGTGATCGCGGTCAGCATGTCCGGCGACGCCTGCACCGCGGTGCGCTGCATGTGGTGCAGCACGCCCCGCACACCGCCGAGCTCCTCGCCGCCACCGGCGCGGCCGGGTCCACCGTGCACCAGCATCGGCAACGGCGACCCGTGGCCGGTCGACTCGGCGGCGTCGTCGCGGTCGAGCACCAGGATCCGGCCGTGCCACGGTGCCACTCCCAGCACCACCTGTCGTGCGACGCCGGGATCGTGCGTCACGAGCGAGCCGACGAGGCTGCCCTTGCCCCGTGCCGCCAGCTCGATCGCCTCGGTCGTGGTGCGATAGGTGAGCACGGTGCTGACCGGGCCGAAGGGCTCGACGTCGTGCGGTTCGGCGGCACCGGCGCGGGCGCGCAGCAGCACGGGGGAGAGGAAGGCGCCGCGGTCGGCGTCGGCGTCCACCAGCTGCACGTCGTCCGGGTCACCGAACACGATCTCGGCGGAGTTGCGCAGGGACGCGATCGCCTTGCGCACCTCCTGCCGTTGGTCGAGCGACGCCAACGCGCCCATCCGCACGGTCTCGTCGGCCGGGTTTCCCACCGTGATCCTGGCCAGGCGCGCGGAGATCGCGTCCACCACACTGTCCGCAATGGACTCCGGCACGATCGTCCGCCGGATCGCGGTGCACTTCTGACCGGCCTTCACCGTCATCTCGGTGACGACGCCCTTGACGAACAGGTCGAACTCGGGATCGCCTGCCCGCACGTCGGGCCCGAGGATCGAGCAGTTGAGCGAGTCGGCCTCCACGCCAAGACGAACGCCGCCGTGCTGCACGTTCGGGTGGCTGCGCAGGATGCCCGCGGTGTGCGCGGATCCGGTGAAGGCAACGGAATCCTGCTCGTCCAGCACGTCGAGCAGGCCGCGCGGGCTGCCGCACAACAACTGCAGCGATCCTTCCGGCAGGATCCCGGACTCGATGATCTGCCGCACGACGGCCTCGGCGAGGTAGGCGCCCTGGCTGGCGGGCTTGACGATGCTCGGCAACCCGGCGAGGAACGCCGGCGCGAGCTTCTCGAGCATGCCCCACACCGGGAAGTTGAAGGCGTTGATCTGCACCGCGACACCGGGGCGCGAGGTGTAGAGGTGCTGGCCGAGGAACGTGCCCTCGCGGCCGAGGCGTTCGAGACCGCCGTCCAGCACGACGGTGTCGTTCGGCAGCTCGCGCACTCCCTTGCTCGCGAAGCTGAACAGCGTGCCGATCCCGCCGTCGACGTCGACGAGCGAGTCGCGTTTGGTGGCGCCGGTGCGGAACGACAGTTCGTACAGGGCGTCCTTGTGCGCGCTGAGGTGCTTGGCCAGTTCCTTGATCAGCGCGGCGCGCTGGTGGAACGTCAGCTCGCGGATCGCCGGGCCGCCAACGCGTTTGGCGTGCTCGACCATGGCGCTCAGGTCCAGGCCTTGACTGGACACGCGGGCGACCTCCTCGCCGGTCGCCGCGTCGAGCAGTGGTTCACCGTCGGCGTGTGCGCGGAACCATCGGCCCGAGGCGTAACTCTCCAGAAGTGCAGTCACTGTCACAGATTCCTCTCCCTTGCGAAGGCCGTGCTCCGTGTGTCACGGTAATACAGAACGTTCGGTCAGTAAATCGAGAGAGGCGCGATGACCGTCACGGAAACGGAGCTCGCGGAGCACTTCGAGGCGACCGTCGCGCGGGGCGACCGGATCGAGCCGCGAGACTGGATGCCAGAGGCCTACCGCAAGACGCTGATCAGACAGATCGCCCAGCACGCGCATTCCGAGATCATCGGCATGCAACCGGAGGGCAACTGGATCTCGCGGGCGCCCTCGTTGCGGCGCAAGGCGATCCTGCTCGCCAAGGTGCAGGACGAGGCGGGACACGGGCTCTACCTGTACTCGGCGTGCGAGACGCTCGGCACGGCGCGGCGCGAGTTGACCGAGAAGCTGTTGAGCGGCAAGCAGAAGTACTCGTCGATCTTCAACTACCCGACGCCGTCCTACGCCGACGTCGGCACGATCGGCTGGCTCGTCGACGGTGCCGCGATCTGCAACCAGGTGCCGTTGTGCCGCACCTCCTTCGGTCCCTACGGCCGGGCGATGATCCGCATCTGCAAGGAGGAGTCGTTCCACCAGCGGCAGGGTTACGAGCTGCTGATGACGATGATGCGCGGCACGGAGGAGCAGCGGGCGATGGTGCAGGAGTCCGTCGACCGGTTCTGGTGGCCCGCGCTGATGATGTTCGGCCCGCCCGACGACGCCTCGCCGCACACCGGGCAGTCCATGGCCTGGGGCATCAAGCGCAACACCAACGACGAGCTGCGGCAGAAGTTCGTCGACATGACCGTCCCGCAGGCCCGTGCGCTCGGGGTGACGCTGCCCGACCCGGAACTGAGGTGGAACTCCGAGCGGCGGGCGCACGACTTCGGCGAGCCGGATTGGGACGAGTTCTGGGCCGTGGTCGAGGGGAACGGCCCGTGCAACGCCGAGCGGCTCGATCGCCGGCGCAGGGCCCACGAGGACGGCGCCTGGGTGCGGGACGCGGCGGTGGCGTTCGCCGAGGAGGGTGCGCGATGAGCGAATGGCCGCTCTACGAGGTGTTCTTGCGCGGCAAGCGCGGCCTCAACCACGTGCACGTCGGATCGCTGCACGCACCCGACGACAGGTTCGCCCTGATGCACGCACGGGACGTTTACACCCGGCGCAACGAAGGAGTGTCCATCTGGGTCGTGCGCGCGTGCGAGATCACCGCGTCCAGTCCCGACGAGAAGGACCCGATGTTCGCGCCGAGCGGGGACAAGGTCTACCGGCACCCCACGTTCTACGACATCCCCGCGCACGTTCCCCACCTGTGAGGCCTGATGATCAGCGACGACCTGCTCGGGAACGACGCGCACTGGGCGTTCGGCACCGACTTCGAGGACCCGCTGGCCGGCGTGGACACGACCGTCCCGGACGGTGTCGACCCGGCTTCACTCGCGCGGTACTGCCTGATGCTCGGTGACGACGCTCTCGTGCTCTCCCAACGACTTTCAGAGTGGTGCAGCCGCGCACCAGACCTCGAGGAGGACATCGCGCTCGCGAACGTCGCGCTGGACCTGCTCGGCCAGGCGCGGCTGCTCCTGGCGCGGGCCGCGGCCGCTGACCCGTCCGTGGTACCGGCGTTGCCGGACGACTCGCCGGTGCCCGCGGAGGACGCACTGGCCTTCTTCCGCTCTCCGGCGGAGTTCCGCAACGTGACCATGGCCGAGCTGCCCAACGGCGACTTCGCGGAGGCGATCACCCGGTTGCTGCTGCTGAGCACCTGTCGGCTGGCGGAGTTCGAGTCGATGGCGGCGCACCCGGACGCGGTGCTCGCCGCCGTCGCCGCGAAGGGCCGCAAGGAACTCGCGTACCACCGCGACTTCGCGGCCCGCTGGTTCGTCACGCTCGCCCGCGGCACCGCCGAGTCCCGCCGGCGGGTGCTCGACGCCCTCGACGGGCTGTGGGCGTTCTGGCCGGAGCTCGATGCGCCCGCCGGCGTGGAAGTCGTGCTGGACCAGGTGTTCGCGGCCGCTGACGTGTCCAGGCCCGAAGTCGCACCGGCTCGTGGTCTCGGTCGCGAGTGCGTGCACACCGAGGCGTTGACGGACCTCCTGGCGGAGATGCAGAGCGTCGCCAGGGCACACCCGAGGGGGCTGTGGTGACCGTGCTGGAACGTGCCCGTGCCGTGGCCGCCACGGTGGTCGATCCGGAACTGCCGATGCTGACGCTGGCGGATCTCGGTGTGCTGCGCGACGTCGAAGTGTCAGCGCTGGGCGGGGTCGTCGTGTCGATCACGCCCACCTACTCCGGCTGCCCGGCGATGGCGACGATGCGCGACGACCTCGTGCGGACGTTGCGCTCCGAGGGCTTCGCGGACGTCGAGGTCAAGATCGCGCTGCAGCCTGCCTGGACGACCGACTGGATCACCCCCGCGGGGAGGACGGCCCTCGCCGACGCCGGCATCTCACCGCCAGGGCCCGCACCGCGGCGCGATGGTCCGGTGCTGCTCTCGCTGGGGCCGGTCAGGCGCGCGAATCGTTGTCCCCGTTGCGATTCCGAGGACGTCGAGCTCACCTCGGAGTTCGGTTCGACCGCGTGCAAGGCCCTGTACCGGTGCCGCGCGTGCCTCGAGCCCTTCGACCACGTGAAGGAGATCTGACATGGCTTTCCGCCCGCTGGCCGTGTCGGCGGTCGACCGGGTCACCGACGACGCCGCGGCGATCACCTTCGCCGTGCCGGACGACCTCCGCGAGGTGTTCTCGTTCGCGGCCGGGCAGTCGCTCACGGTGCGCCGGGTCGTGGACGGCGTCGAGCACCGCAGGACCTACTCGATCTGCGCGCCGGTCGGCTCGCCGCCGCGGATCGGCGTGCGGGAGATCCCCGGCGGTCTGTTCTCCAGCTGGCTGGTGCGCGACGTCCGGCCAGGAGACTCCGTGGAGGTGCAGGCGCCGTCCGGCAGCTTCCGCGCCGACCCGGCCGAGGGCGGTCGTCACCTGTGCATCGCGGCGGGCTCGGGCATCACGCCGATGCTCTCGATCGCTTCGACCGTTCTGGACAACCCGGACGCGCGCGTGACGTTGCTCTACGGCAACCGGACCACGAACACGGTGATGTTCGCGGAAGAGCTCGCAGACCTGAAGAACGCGCACAACACCCGGTTCGACCTCGTGCACGTGTTGTCGCGCGAGCCACGGGACGTCGAGCTGTTCTCCGGCAGGCTCGACGCCGACCGGTTGCGGCAACTGCTCACCCGGCTCGTGCCCGTCGCGGAGATGGACCACGTGTGGCTGTGCGGGCCGTTCGAGATGCTCACCGGAGCCCGCGAAGTGCTTGCCTCGCTGGGAGTTCCGCCGGAGAAAGTCCACTTCGAACTCTTCTACGTGGACCTGCCGCCGCCTCGGTTGCGGCACGTCGAGAACGCCGTCGAGGGCGACACCAGCGAGGTCACCGTCGTGCTGGACGGCCGGACGACCACCACGTCGATGCGTCGCGACCGCACGATCCTCGACTCCGCCCAGCAGGTGCGCGGCGATGTGCCGTTCGCCTGCAAGGGCGGTGTGTGCGGCACCTGCCGGGCGCGGATCCGCGACGGCAAGGCCGACATGGTCCGCAACTACGCGCTCGAACCCGACGAGGTCGCTCGCGACTTCGTGCTGACCTGCCAGACCTTCCCCATCAGCGACACCGTGATCGTCGACTTCGACGCCTGAGACTTGAGGAGTTCCATGCACGAGGCATTCGTCCTCGACGGCGTGCGCACGCCGATCGGCCGCTACGGCGGCGCCCTCGCCAAGTCCCGTCCGGACGACCTCGCCGCGCTCGTCGTGCGCACGGCCGTCGAACGCACGGGCATCGACCCGGCGGACGTGGACGAGATCGTCTTCGGCGCGGCGAACCAGGCGGGGGAGGATAACCGCAACGTGGCCCGCATGGCGGGCCTGCTCGCCGGGCTGCCGGACACCGTGCCGGGCTTCACCGTCAACCGCCTGTGCGCCTCCGGGATGACCGCGCTCGCGACCGCCAGGCAGATGATCGCCGCCGGTGACGCGGACGTGGTGATCGCCGGCGGCGTCGAGTCGATGACGCGCGCGCCGTGGGTGACCGAGAAGCCGAGCAAGGCGTTCGCCCGTCCCGGCGCGTCCTTCGACACCTCGATCGGCTGGCGCTTCACCAACCCGGCGTTCGACGCGGACACCACGGCGTCGATGCCGCAGACCGGCGAACGCGTCGCCCAGCAGTGGAAGCTGACCCGTGAGGAGCTCGACGAGTTCGCGCTGCTGTCGCACCAGCGCGCCGTCGACGCGCAGAAGAACGGCCGGTTCGCCGCCGAGATCGTGCCGGTCGGCGAGGTGGCGGAGGACGAGGGACCGCGCGCCGACACCAGCCTGGCCAAGCTCGCCGGTCTGCGGCCGGTCCACGGCCCCGGTGGCGTGATCACCGCGGGCAACTCCAGCCCGCTCAACGACGGCGCGGCCGCTGTCATCGTGGTGAGTGAACGGTATGCGGCGGCACACGGACTGCAGCCGCGAGCCCGGATCGTCGCGGGGGCGAGTGTCGGCGTCGCTCCCGAGATCATGGGCATCGGACCTGTTCCCGCGACGCGGAAGGTGCTCGACCGGGCGGGGTGGTCGTTGTCCGATGTGGACGCCGTCGAGCTGAACGAGGCCTTCGCCTCCCAGTCGCTCGCCTGCATCCGCGACCTCGGCCTGGACCCCGGGATCGTGAACTCCGACGGTGGTGCGATCGCGCTGGGTCACCCGCTCGGCTGCTCGGGCACGCGGATCGTCATCACGCTGCTGGGCAGGCTGGAGCGGGCAGGTGACCGGCGTGGCCTGGCCACGATGTGCGTCGGCGTCGGCCAGGGCT
The DNA here is from genome assembly GCF_000974445.1 of Lentzea aerocolonigenes. Lineage (GTDB taxonomy): Bacteria > Actinomycetota > Actinomycetes > Mycobacteriales > Pseudonocardiaceae > Lentzea > Lentzea aerocolonigenes. The sequence continues at coordinate 6,277 of NZ_BBOJ01000041.1, read as the reverse complement.
CGGCATTGCTGCTGGAGCGCCCGTGACGACCTTCCCCGTTTCCGTCGGTGTTTACGGTGGCGGCCGCATGGGTGCCGGCATCGCGCACGCGTTCGCCGTGGCCGGTAGCACCGTCACCATCGTCGAGACCCGAGCGGCCGCTTCCGACGCGCGTGTGCGCGTCGAGAAGACCCTGGCCAAGGCAGCCGAGAAGGGCATCGAGGTCGCCGGTGGCATCTCGGTCACCACGGACCCGTCCTCGCTCGCCTCGGCGTCGCTCGTGGTCGAGGCCGTGCCCGAGCTCGCCGACCTGAAGTACCGGGTGCTCGCCACGATCGCCCGGTTCGCCCCCGCGGCCGTCATCGGCACCAACACCAGCTCGTTGTCGATCGACGACCTCGCCTCCGCGCTCCCGAACCCGTCCGTTCTCGTCGGCCTTCACTTCTTCAACCCGGTCCCGGCGAGCGACCTGGTCGAGGTAGTGGTCGGCGCTCGCACCGCGCCGGGACTGGTCGGGCAGGCCCGGGAGTGGGTGCGCTGCCTCGGCAAGCGCGCGATCACCGTGCGGGACTCGCCGGGCTTCGCCAGCAGCCGCCTCGGCGTCGCGATCGCCCTGGAAGCGATGCGCATGCTGGAGGAGGGCGTCGCGTCCGCCGAGGACATCGACCGCGCGATGACCCTCGGCTACCGGCACCCGATCGGACCGCTGCGCACCACCGACCTCGTCGGCCTGGACGTGCGGCTCGCCATCGCGGAGCACCTCGAACGTGAGCTCGGGCCCCGCTTCGCCCCACCGCGGTTGCTGCGGGACAAGGTCAGAGCCGGGCAGCTGGGCCGCAAGTCGGGGAAGGGCTTCTACCAATGGTGACAGCACGCGGGCGGGGCTGACGCCGTTTGGGACACTGCACGGCATGACCACCACGGAGAACGGCAAGGCGCGCCGCCGCGGACGACCGGGCTACGACCTGGAAACCCTGCTGAAGGCGGCCGCCGAGCTGTTCTACGAGCGCGGCTACGACGGCACCAGCATCCAGGACCTCGCCACCCGCCTGGGCGTCGCCAAGTCCGCGATCTACCACCACGTGCCCAGCAAGGAAGCCCTGCTCAGCCTTGCTGTCGACCGCGCACTCGACGGCCTGTTCGCCGAGGTGACCAAACTCGAACCGGTAGGCGGCCGCGCCATCGACCGCCTCGAACACCTGGTCCGCGGCAGCATCACCGTCCTGATCGACGAACTGCCCTTCGTCACGCTCCTCCTGCGGGTCCGCGGCAACACCGAAACCGAGCGCAACGCCCTCGCCCGCCGCCGCGAGTTCGACCACGTCGTCACCGACCTCGTCGCGCAGGCCGCGGCGGAAGGCGACCTGCGGGCCGACGTCCACCCGGCCATGATCACCCGCCTCCTGTTCGGCATGGTCAACTCGATCATCGAGTGGTACCGGCCCCAGGGCGGCCTCACCAGTGCCGACCTCGCCGAAACCGTGGCCACCGTGGCGTTCGACGGCTTGCGCGTCCGAAGCACGTGAGCTCGATGAGCGGTGTGTCCGCCGAGCGTGGATCGCGAGCGGAACTCGCCGGCTGAGCAGCAGCGCCCGCGCGGACGTGTCGAGGGTCGCCAACCGGTCGCGGAGCCTGCCCCGGCGATCCGGTGGTGCCGGACCTCGACGCCGATGGCGAACCGACGATCGTCCGAGGGCGCGAATGACGACCTTTCAGGAGCGGTCGGCCGCGGCCGGGTTCGAGCTGTAGGTGGTGCCCGCGGCCAGCGGCGTCGTGCCGAAGAGCTGGCTGGTCGTCACGAAGTGGTAGTCGCGTTCCTTCAGGGCGTTGAGGATCGCGGGCACGGCGGCCACTGACGTCTGGTGGATGTCGTGGATCAGGACGATGTCGCCGGGCTTGACGGTGCTGATGACGGTCTGGGCGACTTTGGCGCTGTCGTGGAACTTCCAGTCCTCGGTGTCCACACTCCACAGGACGAGCGGCTTGCCGGCGTTGGCACGCACCTTGTCGTTCATGGCTCCGTAGGGCGGCCGGACGAGCGTCGGGGCGTGGCCGGTCGCGGTCTTCACGGCCTGTTCGGTGCGCGACAGCTGCTCGCGGATCTGCTCCTCGGTCTGCTTGGTCAGGTCGGGGTGCGACCAGCTGTGGTTGCCGATCTCGTGCCCGGCTTCGGCCACTCTGCGCACCAGGGCGGCGTTGTAGGTGGCGTTCTGCCCGACGACGAAGAACGTGGCGCGAGCGTCGTGCTGGGCCAGCGTGTCGAGGAGTTGCGCGGTGAACGGGCCTGGGCCGTCGTCGAACGTCAGCGCGACGCACTTGACCTCCTGGCAGTTCACCTCGGCCGCGGGCGGAGGGGTGACCGGGCTGGTAGGCGCAGGAGGTGGTGGTGGCGCGGGCGTGTCCCCGATGGTCAGCCGGTTCGTCGGCCTGACGGCCTGCTCCTGGGCGCGGCGGCCGAGGTCGGAGAGCAACGCCGTCGCCTCCGCCGCGGGGATCACCGCCCGCACCCGGCCCGCGGGTGGCACGGCGGCGGTGCCTCGGTCGAGGTCGGCCACCAGCGCGCCGCCCGTGGTGAAGGACAGGTCGTTCAGTTTCCCAGCGCGGAACTCAGACCCGAGAGCGTCCTTCAGGCCGTCGCCCTGCACGCCTGCCTTGCCGGACAACGCCTTCGCGAACGCCGTGACCAACCGGTCGGTCGCGTCCTCGGCGATGAGCGCGGTCGAGGGGACCGACTGGCGAGTGCGGCCGTCGAACCAGTACGAGGCGGAGCTGATGCCGTCACCCGCGCCGCTGTAGTCGAAGGTGGTGAGCTGGACCCCGATGACGTCGCCCGCGGCGGCGAGGAACTCGAAGTCGATGTCGACGTCCAGATTCGCGGTCTCGCCCGAACAGCCTCTGTTCTCACTGCGCCCGAAGACGGGCAGGCGGGTTTCCACGGCTGAGCGCAGGGTGGCCGTGAGGGCGTCGGCGCCCGGAACCGCGGGATAGCTCGCGGACCACGAGCAGGACTCGTCGTCGCTGCTGTCGCCGACGATCCGCAGATCGCTGATCCAGGTCGGCGTGACCGTCCGGATCTCCTCGGAGTCGCCGAACGAGTCCTGAGGCGCCGCCGATTCGGAACACGCAGACAAACACGCGACCACGACAAGAGTTGCGGCCGCCACTGTTCTGCTCACCCCCGGGATTACGGGACGCCCATGAGATCGGTTCGATGTGGACCGCTTCAGAGGCGCCCAAACTTTCGGCGCCGGCGGGGCGGACTGCCCCAAAAGTCCATTGTGGGCGGTTCGTGTGTCCGATGGCGTCGCCGTCCCGGCGGAGTCGTCCCCGAGTATCGCTGTGTCGCTTGACCTGCATGGATGCGCTTTCGGCACGCACAAGGCCGTAGCGATGATCGTCAGAGGTGGGAACCGGCGCCGGGTTTCGCGCGGGTGAGACGCGCACCCGCGATCGGCCGGGTGGCCGCGCTGGACACCGGACTTCCCGCCACCGCGTCCGGCATCCAGATCGACCGCCGGCCGGTGCGCGCGTGCCGGCCACGCTCGCCAGGGAGGTGGTGCGCCGCGACGTCCGCTACGGGCTGGAGACCATGTGCATCGGTGGCGGACAGGCCCTGGCGGGCGTTTTCGAAAAGATCTGACCATCGGGGAAACAGATTTCAGTTAACCATCTTCTGTGTCGTCGGCGTCATGTTCCTGTATCGGTTGTGTCAACGACTTGCCTCTTTGTTGAGTCAGGGAAAAATCGCGGAACCTCACGATCGAGCTGCGCCCAACGCACATAGGCATCTGTAACAAAGCCCAGGACGCGTAACCCGGCGATGTTCCGGATGAAACGGAACGGAAATGATTCACGGTTGAACTTGTCCGTGTCATCAACGGACTGCGGGGAGGCAACCGTGCCTGAAGTTCTGTTCCGCGTGCGCTGGCCGGACGACTCGGTTAACAGATGCTATTCGCCTTCGACCGTTGTCGAGGAGTACTTCCGTGCGGGCGGCTCCTATCCTTTGGTGGAATTCGTCGCGTTGAGCAGGAAAGCGCTGACGGAGGCATCGGAACGGGTGCGCGAGATCCACGGGTTCGGGTGTGCCCAGGCGGAGGCGCAGCTGGTCGACATCGAGCTGAAGGCGGCCGAGTTCGCCGACCAGCAGGCCAGGATCGTGGTCGAGGGGTTCGAGCGATGAGCACCGACCTGGACGGGGTTCACCGCACGGTGGTCGTCGTGGGCGGAGGGCAGGCCGGGCTGTCCACCAGCTACTGCCTGAACCTCGCGGGTATCGACCACGTCGTGCTGGAGCGCGATCGTCCCGGTGGCGAGTGGCGGAACCGGCGGTGGGACTCCTTCTGCCTGGTGACCCCGAACTGGCAGTGCCAGTTGCCCGGTTTTCCTTACCGGGGAAGCGATCCCGACGGGTTCATGGTCCGCGACGAGATCGTGCGCTACCTCGAGGACTACGTGACGTCCTTCGACTGCCCGCTCGTCGAAGGCGTGACGGCGGTCCGGCTCCGGCGCCGTGAAGGCGGCGGCTTCCGGGTGTCCACGACGCACGGCGAGCTCACCGCTGATCACGTCGTGCTGGCCACCGGGCCGTACCAGGTGCCGCTCAAGCCGAGGATCGCCGAGCGCGTGCCCGCGGACGTGGTGCAGCTGCACTCCTCCGAGTACCGCAATCCCGAGGCGTTGCCACCGGGTGAGGTGCTCGTCGTCGGTACGGGGCAGTCCGGCTGCCAGATCGCCGAGGACCTGCACCTGGCCGGCCGGCAGGTGCATCTGGCGGTGGGCAGCGCACCGCGGGTCGCGCGGTCCTACCGGGGGCGCGACGTGGTGGCGTGGCTGGAGGACATGGGGTACTACCGGCGTGGCATCGACGAGTTCGAGGACGCCGACGCGGTGCGGTTGCGGGCGAACCACTACGTCACCGGTCGCGATGGTGGCCGCGACATCGATCTGCGGGCGTTCGCCCGTGACGGGATGCGGCTCTACGGCAGGCTCACCGACATCCGCGACGGCCTCGCGAGGTTCGCGCCAGACCTGATCAAGAACCTCGACCACGCCGACGCGGTGTCGGAGGGGATCAAGGACTCGATCGACGCCCACGTCCTCGCCCGCGGTGTCGACGCGCCCGCCGAGGCCAGGTACGAGCCGGTGTGGACGCCGGACACCCAACCGTCCGAACTGGACCTGTCCGGGATCACCTCGGTGGTGTGGAGCACGGGTTTCGGCCGCGACCACCGCTGGATCGACGTCCCCGTCTTCGACGGGCGCGGTTACCCCACGCACGAGCGCGGTGTCACCAGCTGCCCTGGGCTCTACTTCATCGGACTGCCCTGGCAGCACACCTGGGGCTCTGGCCGGTTCTGTGGCGTCGCGGACGACGCCCGGCACCTGGTGTCCCACATCGCGTCGGAGCGCCGCGGCGGCATCGCGACCGGGGTGCCGTGGATCGCGGGGACGCCCGAGGACACCTTCCCCAGCGATGAGTACTGGACGGCCACCCGCACCGTGGCCTAGCCTCGGGATTTCACCTGATCTGAGGTGACACGCCTCTGAATGCGCGGAAGTGCCTGTCCTGTAAGGAAAACTGGTGTTTGCGAAGACATCAGATACACCGAACAGGAAGGCACTCCGCAGGTGAAGCGTAGCGCAGGTCCGTGTCTGGTTCTTGATCCGGCTCGTGAGTCGTTGGTGTCGTCGGCGGGCGCGGTGTTGCTGCGGCAGACCCTGCGGCTGTCCGGGGCGCAGCGGGCGTTATCGGGCGCGCTGACGCCGTGGCGGGGCCGGCGTGCCACGCATGATCCGGGCAAGATCCTCTGCGATGTCGCGATCGCGGTCGCGCTGGGCGGAGACTGCCTGGCCGATCTCGCCCTCGTGCGCGCCCAGCCGGGGCTGTTCGGCCCTGTGGCCAGCGACCCGACGGTGTCACGGCTGGTCAGCACACTCGCCGCCGACATCGGCGCGTCGCTGGCGGCGATCCGCGCCGCTCGTGCCCAGGCACGGGCGGCGGTATGGGCGCGGCGGCGGCCACTGGCCGGGCGAGCTGGGACCCGTGACGGCGGACTGGTGATCGTGGACATCGACGCGACACTGGTGACCGCGCACTCGGACAAACAACACGCCACCGGCACCCACAAACGGGGTTTCGGGTTCGCGCCGATGTGCGCGTTCGTCGATCACGGCGAGCACGGCACCGGGGAGACCCTGCTCGCCCAGTTGCGGCCGGGCAACGCCTCCCCCTGGAACGCCCGCGACCACATCGAGGCGGTCGATCTGGCGCTGGCCCAGCTACCCGAGACCGAAC
>NZ_BBOJ01000042.1 GCF_000974445.1 Lentzea aerocolonigenes | reverse complement strand
TGCCGGTGATGCGTCTCGTGCCACCACACCACGATGATCGTGGCCGCGACGGTGAGAGCAGCCCACAGCAGCAGCATCAGAACGGCCGCCGCGAACCCTTCCAAGCCGGCTGAGTTGCCGTTGTACCAGTGCATCGAACGCTCCCCGGGGCCGTGACTGCGGTTGACGGCGACGGTTCGAGACTCGCGGCCCGGTGCAGGTGCGGAGCAGGGGCGAAAGGCCTGGGTGGGGTGGGCACGTCCGCCCTGCCCAGGCCGCGCCGCGGAGCGAATCGTGAGTCGCATGCGAGGAACTTCCCGTGGTGACAGGCCGAAATCTCCTTCCGCGCCGATCGTGGTGGGCGTCGACGGCTCCGCTTCCGCGCTCGGCGCGGTCAGCTGGGCCGCGGCCGAATGCGCCCGGCACCACGTGCCGCTGCGGCTGGTGCACGGCTTCATGCTGCCCACCAGCGACTACCCGGAAATCCTGGTGACCAGCGCCGAGGTGCGGCACGCGATCGAGCAGCAGGTTCGCGACTGGCTGACCGAGGCGACGGCGGCTGCCCGTGCGACCGCCCCGGACGTTGAGGTCACGACGGAGATCCTGTGCTGCGGCGCGGCGGGTCTGCTCATCGAGGAGTCGAGGAAGGCCCGGCTCGTGGTGGCCGGTTCGCGGGGGCTCGGCACCGTCACCGGACTGCTCGTCGGTTCCACGGCGGTGGCGTTGGCGGCGCACGCGCACAGCCCGGTGGTCGTGGTGCGCGGGACGGAGACACCGCACGGTCCGGTCGTCGTCGGCGTGGACGGTTCACCGACGAGCGAGGCGGCGCTGGCGTTCGCGTTCGACGAGGCCTCGGTCCGCGGTGCGGTGCTGGTCGCGGTGATGACCTCGCAGGACTTCACCGTCGACAGCGCGTACAACGTCTCGCGCATGGCCGTCGACTGGGCACAGGTGGAGGAGGACGAACGCAGGCTGCTCGCGCAGCGGCTGGCCGGGTGGCAGGAGAAGTACCCGGACGTGGACGTGCAGCGCGTGGTGCTGCGGGACCGGCCGGCGCGGGCGCTGCTGCGGTACGCGGCCCAGGCGCAGCTGCTGGTCGTGGGCAGCCGCGGCCACGGCGGGTTCACGGGCATGCTGATCGGCTCGACGAGCCAGGCGCTCGTGCACCACGCACCGTGTCCTTTGGCGATCGTCCGCCCGGTGAGGTGACGGCAGGGACCTACGTCACCGCCACGTGGTGGCCAACCGCACTGCCCGGGCCAACCCCGGCGATCGAAGCTGAGCGGTATGAACGCTGCAGATGTGATGACCAGCCCGGTGGTCGTGGTCAGCCCGGCCACCACGGTCCGCGAGGCGAGTGCCGTGCTGGGCGACCGCGGGTTCTCGGCCCTGCCCGTGGTGGACGAAGAAGGTGGCCTGGTGGGCATCGTGTCCGGCGCCGACCTGCTGATGGCGGGTATGACGCCGGAAACCGCGAACAGTCCGGTGGCGCGGGTGATGCGCAAGTCCGTGATCAGCGCGCCGATGTCGGCGACACCGGAGGAGCTGGCCACGACCATGTTGTCGCAGAGGCTGCGGTGCCTTCCGATCGTGTCGGACGGGCAACTGCTCGTAGGGGTGGTGAGCCGCAGTGACCTGCTGCGCATCCTGACCCCGGCCGACGCGGTGGTCGCGGCGCGGGTCGACGCGGCGTTGCGGTCGTACAGCGGCAGTCCACGGTGGACGGTGGCGGTGCACGACGGCGAGGTCAGCGTGTCCGGACCGTTCGCGGACGTGGCCGAGCGCAAGGTGGTCGAGGCTCTCGTGCGCACGGTGCCCGGCGTGCGCGGGACGCAGGTCGCGTCCTGAGGACGAAGGTCCCGTGCGGGGCGGGCCCCGGGCCACTGACCGGCACGCGTGCCTCCCGCGACGCTGAAGTACATGAGCGATGACGAACCTCGGCCGATCGTGGTCGGCGTCGACGGGTCGGCGGCCGGTGCGGCGGCACTTCGCTGGGCCGCCGAGGAAGCACGTCAGCACGACTGCCCGATCGACGCCGTCTCCGTGTGGCACATGGACTACGGCGTGATGATGTCGCCCGGGCCTGCCGTCTCCGGGCTGGACCCGGCGAGCATCGAGGCGGCGAACCGGTCCGTGCTCGACGCGGCGACGGCGGACCTCGACGACGTGGTCGTGCGGCGGATCCTCATCGAGGGCGACGTGAAGAAGCTGCTCGTCGAGATGTCCCGGGGCGCGCGAATGCTCGTCGTGGGCAACCGGGGGCACAGCGCGGCGGTCGAACTGCTCCTGGGTTCGGTGAGCGCCTACTGCGTGCACCACGCCGTCTGCCCCGTCGTCGTGATCAAGGAGTCGTCATGAGCCCGGGACTGCACCGCCTCACCGTCGAGCACGTCCGCGGCGACGAGTTCGTCGTGCGGCTCCGTGCTCACGAACTGCACACCGACCAACCGGACAGCGACCGCGGGCCGTCGCCGATCGAGCTGTTCGTGGTGTCGCTCGCGACGTGCGTCGCCCACTACTCCGGGGCGTACCTGCGCCGGCACGAGCTCTCGGACGCCGGGCACGTCGTGCACGCCGAGTACGAGATGGCGACCGACCGGCCGGCCCGCGTGGCCGAGATCCGCGTCACCGTTCAAGTCAAGACTTCGCTGACGCCGCAACAGAAAGCAGCGTTGCAGGCGGTCGCGGACCACTGCACCGTCCACAACACGCTCCGGCAGCCGCCGGCGGTCGAGATCCGGGTCGACTCGGGTGACGAGGGGGATCCCGCCGAACGAGCACCTGCCGGGCGAGGAAACGCAGGGAGGCAATGATGACCACTGCTGCCGCCGGTTATCCGGTGCACGTGCACGCGCGGCTCGACCCCGGCCTGAGCCGGTGGTTGTGGCTGGTGAAGTGGTTCCTCGCGATTCCGCACTACCTGGTGCTCGCGTTCCTGTGGCTGGGGTTCGCGGTGTTCAGCGTGGTCGCGTTCTTCGCGATCCTGTTCACCGGTCGCTATCCGCGCGCGTTGTTCGACTTCAACGTCGGCGTGCTGCGCTGGTCGTGGCGCGTCGCCTACTACACCTACGGCGCGCTGGCGACCGACCGCTACCCGCCGTTCAGCCTCGGCGCCGAGCCGGACTACCCGGCGACGCTCGACATCGCCTACCCGGAACACCTGTCCCGCGGGCTGGTCCTGGTGAAGTGGTGGCTGCTCGCCATTCCGCACTACCTGATCGTCGGGTTCTTCGTCGGCGGTGGCACGTACGTCACCTACCAGGCGGGTGAGACGATCCGCAACACCGGCGGCGGCCTGATCAGCCTGCTGGTCGTCTTCGCGGGCGTGGCACTGCTCTTCACCGGCAAGTATCCGAAGAGCCTGTTCGACTTCGTGCTCGGCATGGACCGCTGGGCGCTGCGCGTGGCCGCCTACGCCGGACTGATGACGGACGCCTATCCACCGTTCCGGTTCGACTCCGGCGGCGACGAACCGGGCACGACGACGATCGACCAGGCGCCACCCGCTCCCGCACCCGGACATCCCGGCTGGACGCCGGGGCGCGTGATCTCGGTGGTGATCGGGGCACTGCTGCTGATCACCGGTGCCGCGATCGGCGGCACGGGCGGGTTCGGGCTCTGGGCCGACTCGACGCAACGCGACGCGGCCGGGTTCCTCAGCACCCGCGCGGAGTCGTTCCACGGCACGGGTTACGCACTGGAGTTCGGCACGGTGGAACTGCGGTGGACGGACGCGGACTGGGGACTCGCGGACAGCTGGCTCGGCGAGGTCCGGGTGAAGGCGGACAACGACGTGTTCATCGGCATCGCCAGGACGGACGACGTCACGCGTTATCTGTCCGATGTGGAGCACGACGAGGTGACCATGGCCCAGTCGCGGGTGAGCTACGTGCACCGCGGCGGCGGCATGCCCGCTGACCCCGCCGCGCAGACGTTCTGGGCGGCCTCCGGTACCGGCGAGGTGACCTGGCGGGCCGACCAGGGCAACTGGACCGCTGTCGTGCTGAACTCCGACGGCTCGCGAGTCGTCGACACCCGTCTCGCGGCACAGGCCGAAGTGCCCGCGCTGCGGCCGGTGTCGATCGGCCTGATCGTCGGTGGCGGCGTGCTGGCGGTGCTGGGACTGGTCCTGATGCTGGTGGCCGCGCTCACCGCCAGTCAGTCCCGGCGCGACGACACGACGCCCTCGGTGACGTAGTCGCCGGCGGATCCGTCCGGATGTGGCCGTGGTCGTGGAGTGACGCGAACACGGCCACACAGGCGTGGCACGAGGCGGAGTCCACCTCTCAGAAGATGATCTCGCAGTTGGACAGCGACTCGAAGCGCGAGTCGCAGCGATCTGCCTGACCGGCTCCACCGTCCCCGACGTCCAGCCCGGACGGGTCGGTGAGCGTGTCGTTGCCCGCGTCACCGTTGAGGACGTCGTTCCCGGCGCCGCCGTCGAGGTCGTCGACGCCCGCACCGCCGTTGAGACGGTCGTTGCCGTTGCCGCCGTTCATCCGGTCCGCGCCGTTCTGACCGTTGAGGGTGTCGGCGCCGTCGCCACCGTTGACGGAGTCGGCACCTGCACCGGCGTTGACGGTGTCGTCGCCCGGACCGCCCTCGATGATGTCTGCGGCCGCACCGCCGTTGAGGATGTCGTTGCCGGCTGCACCGTCGAGGCGGTCCGGACCTTCGCCACCGAGAAGCGTGTCGTTGCCCGCTTCACCGTTGAGGGTGTCGGCCCCCGCCTCTCCGCTGGCCCAGTCGTTTCCGTTGCCACCGAAGAACTCGTCGGCACCGGCCCCCAGGCATGCCGTGTCGTTTCCGTTGAGACCGAACACGACGTCGTCGCCGCCGAGGGTCACGAACACGTCCGGACCGTTGGTGCCGAACAACACGTCGTCACCGTTCGTCCCGACCTGCGTCGCGGCCAGGCCGTTGCAGGTGGGCGGCGGCTGCGCGGAGGCGGTGCCGATCGGCCAGAGCACCAAGCCCGCGGTCGCGAGGAGAGCGGGCACCACTGATCTTCGCCAGTTGTCCATGCCAGCAGTCTCTTGCGGTGCGGGTTGGTCTCCCAAGTGGCCAAATCTCAGCGCGTGCGGCGCATCCACGTGCTGCCCAGGCTGGTGGCGAGCAACACCGCACCGGCCACGAGGAGCAGCACGCCCCCGCCCACGGCGCCATCGGTGAGGTCCCACACCACTTCCGGCACGACGATCGTCGTGGCCACCACGCCCGCCACGAGCAGAACCGTCGAACGCACCCCGAAGTAGGTGGCGAAGCAGACGAGCGCGAGGCAGGCGGTGAGCGCGTAGGCCACCGGCGCATGGCCGCCCAACGGTTGCTGCGCACCGAAGAGGGCTGTGGCGGCACCGACGGCGAGCGCGAGCTGGGTGGGCCGCAGAACGTCCACAACGGACAGGAACATGCCGATGACGCCGAGTGCGAACAACGCCGCGGCGCCGGGAAGCACGCTGTCGGGCACCAGCTCGGTGACCCACGCGAGAACCGCGCCGATCGCCGCCGCTGCCAACGTCAAGTAGGCCAGTGCGGTGGTGACCAGGACGTACGCGGCGGCCGCCACGACCAGACCCGTCGTCGCCCCCACCACGACCTCGTGTGAACTCACCGCCGTGCCGGCGGTGAACGCGGCCGTCACGGCGGCGAGCGAGAAGAGCGTGCTCACCACACGCCGCCTGCGGTGCGAGACCGTCCGCACCGCAGACAGTCCGCCCGCCACGACGAGAGCGGCGACGATCAGCGCCGCGGTGGCCCCGCCGAGCACCGCGACCTTCGCCGGCCTGGTCAGGTCCTCCCAGGAGACTCCGAGCACCAGTGCGGCACCTCCGAGCACCAGCCCGCCGCCGAGGTACGCGGCGATCTCGGCGATGCGATCGGCGAGACGCGACGGTGCGCGGGTGTCCTCGAGCGCCGCGATCACCGTGCTTTCCTGTTCAGCCGACAGCACTCCGCGCGTCGTCAGCTCGTGCAGCGTCTCCTTCTGCCGCGCGGTCAGCGCCATGGTCACCACCCTCTCGATGCCAGATCTCCCGTGCGGTCAACACGACCGGGACGGCGAACAACGCCCCCCGGCACCACACCGGTCGCGACTGCGACGATGACGGTCAACGGGTGCAGCCGCAAGCACTCTCCGCGGTACTCGACGCCGGCGGAGTCAGGACACCGCAGGCAACAGTCAGGCGGCCACCGTTGCCGCGCCCGCCAGCAGACGTGCACGAGCGCCGGCAGCACCAGTGCGGCGATTCCGCCCGGCTCCACCGGCGCGGTCGGTCATGGTTTCGGTTGGTTCGCGACCACGACGGCACCGAACAGCGCCGTGCCGTTCACGGTCAGCACCGGCGCGTCATCGGGGAGTTCGCGCTCGTCGTTGCTCGTCTTGTCGTCGATGCCGCCCATGAACGGCAGCCCGCCGACCGAGACGCGCCAGCCCTCGGGCACGAGGACGTCGACTCCGCCGAAGAGCGCGAACGCGTCGATGTCCGCGTCCTTGTCGATGTGCGCCTCCCGGAGGTCGAGCGTGGCGCCTCCGAAGATGGCCGACACGTCGGCGTGCCGCAGGTGCTTCGACCGCTCCTTCGTGCTGGCACCGCCGAACATCGCGATGGGCGTACGAGTCCCGTGGTGCCGCCGCAGGCCGATGAGCACCGCGACCCCCACCCCGGCGAGCAGCGTGGGCACCAGGAGGTCCCCGCTCGTCCAGTCGAGGGTGCCCGCGAGCAGCACGAGGCCGAGCACGACGATCACGACCGGCCCGAGCGACACCCGCCGTTCCGCGATCATGGCGACGAGGCCGAGCACGACCACCGCGGCCGGCCACCAGTCCGCGATGACCGGACCGGAGTCGAGCACGCCGACGGCGTCGAGGATGCCGAACACGCCGAGCGCGAGCAGCACCAGCCCGATCCACAGCCGCACGGGTTTCACGGCTGCTCTCCCTGGCGTTCGACCTCGATGGTCCAGTCGCTCGCGAGCGCGGCGATGGCACCGACGGCCGTGACGACGGGCGCGGCGATCGCGGCCACCACACCCGCGGTGACCGGGACCTCCATCACCGTGTGTCCCTTGTCGTTCTTGATGATCAGCCGCCGGAAGTTGCCCTCGTGGATGAGCTGCTTGGCCCTCTCCACGAGTGCGTCGCCACGCAGGCGGGTCTCGGGCTTCTGTTCGATGGACATGGTTGGTCTCCCTTCCACCACAACGGTCTCCCTGCGTGAGGCCGCAGGGCAGTGACCTTCGGTCACGTGTGCGGGGCCGTCGGCCACTGCCGCGGACCTCAGGACGTCACCCCGTGACGGGTGAGCGGCGCGCTGCGGGAAAGTTCCAGCGCCCAGGCCACGTCCTCGGGTCCGATGACGCCCACGAGGTGCTCGTCGCGCAGGACGAGCACGAGATCCCGCCCTTGTCTGAGCGGCGCCTTGCCGAGGACGTCGAGCAGCTTTTCGTCCGGGGACGTGACGGTCTCCACGGAGGGAGCGCGGCACACGTCACTGATCCTGGTGTTGAGCGGGTCGGGCACGCGGACGAGCTCCGCGAGGCCGACGGACCCCACGACGGCACCGTCGAACGACACCACCGGGAACACGAGCCGGTGCGGGCCGGTGGCGAGGCCGGCCAGGAACGTCCCCACGGTCCACCAGCCCGGCGCGATCGGAGGGTCCGGGATCATGACGTCACGCACGCGCACGCCGCCGAGCCGGTGCTTCATCTCGTTCGCGGACTGTTCCGCGGCGCTGCTCACGACCAGGTACGCACCGAGCAGCACCAGCCACAGTCCGGACAGCGCGCCGGCGAAGACCTGCATGAGCCCGAACGCGACCAGCGCCAGGCCGAACGCCCGGCCCGCCAAGGCCGCCGTCTTCGTGCCGCGATGTTCGTCGCCCGTGCGCCACCACACGGCTGCGGCGAGCACGCGGCCGCCGTCCAGCGGTGCGGCGGGCACCAGGTTGAACACGGCCAGCACGCCGTTGGTGATGGCCAGCCACAGCAGAGGAGAGCTGATGAGCGCGGGTGCGCCCCACGACGCGAGCCCGGTGCCGGCGGCGCCCGCGAGGACCGCGACGACCACACTCGTGGCAGGACCCGCCACGGCGATCAGGAACGCGGCTCTCGGGCTGCGCGGCGAGGACGACAGCCGCGACACGCCACCGAGCAGCCACAGGTCGATGCGGTCGACGCCGACGCCGAACCGTTGCGCGGCGAGCGCGTGTGCGAGCTCGTGAGCCAGCAACGACAGCATGAACGCGAGTGCGGACAGCACGCCCGCGATCCAGTAGACGACCGTGGCGTGGCCCGGTGCCGCCTGCGGAAGCACGGACATCGCGACGACCTGCGCGATCACGATGACCGCCACGAGCGTCGACCAGTGAGCGCCGACCACGATGCCACGCACCCGCCCGAGCGGAATCGAAGGCAGTCCGGTGTTCATGGGACCAGCGTCCCGACCCGGCCGGGGCCGGGAGCAGAGACCGAGGTCTGTCCCGTCCGCGGCAATGGTCCCGGACTCGTGGTCACCTTGTGTTCTGCATCACGTCCGCGGTGAAGAGCAGGCTCACCTCAGTTGCCGGAAACGCGGAGGAAAGGGGAGCGACATGACGACCAACGGCTACACGGCGAGGCACCGGGCGATGCTGCAGGCGATCGCGGACGGACGTGGCGAGCTGGTGTGCGGGCGCACCCCGAGCCTGAGCGTCGATGGTCTGTGGTGTGACTTCACCGCCACGGTCGAGCTGTTCACGGGCGGGTTGTTCCGTCCTGTGAGTGAAGCGGCGTTCGGCAGTCCGTCGCCGGCTGTCCTGACCGCGTCCGGTTTCCAGGTGCTGCGCTCGTTGGCAGTGGCGTGACATGACCAGACGAACGCGGATCGTCATCGCCGCGGTCGCCGCCACCACCGTTGTCCTGGATCTCGTCGTCGTGCTGGTCAGGTTGCGCGGCGACCGAACGGAACCGGCGGCGCCGACCTCCACGCCGACCTCCCCGAGCGGCGAGACCACGAACCTGCGCGTGCACTTCCACCGCGCCGGGTGATCCGGGCACGGTCGTCGCAGTGCAGAGCTGACGGTCACACCGGTTCGAAGGCGCGGGGGTCGGCGCAGTACTCCCGCGCCGCCGCCGCGAACCGCACCGCCTGTGACCCGTCGACGTAGCGGTGGTCGAAGGTCGCCGTGACCCCCAGCACCGGCCGGGCCACCACTTCGCCGTCGACGACCACCGGCCGCTGTTCCACCGCGCCCACCAGCACCAGGACCGGCATCCGGTAGTACGCCGCCAGCGGCGAGAACGCCCGCCGCACACCCCACATCCCCACCGAGGTCACCATGGCCCCGCCGAAGGCCTGGCGCGGCATGCCGAGCGCTTTCAGGTCGAGGTTGAGCGCCGTGGTGAGCCACGCCCCGCACCTCATCACCGGGCGCAACAGCCAGATCGGCAGCCATCCGAGCAACGCCTTGCTCCTGCCGAACTCCGGATCGGCGCCCGAGACGATCGCGGCGTGCCTGCGGGTCAGCTCGTCGGCGACGTCGACCGCGGACTTGTGCTCGACGTCGGTGATCTTCACGCCGCTGAGCTCCTTGCCGTTCTCGACAGAGGTGATGAAGAAGACGTCGGCGGTCTCGCGCTCGTACTCCCGCCCGAACGCCACGCGCACCCGCAGTTCGGGTACCTGCACGAGTCCGTGGGCCACCGCGCGCCCGATGAGATGCGTGATCGTCACACGCGTACCACTCGTCTCACGGACGTGGTCGACGTAGGCGAGCAACGCGGTCGCGTCGAGGTCAAGCTCGCCGTAGAACTGGGGGTCCGACGGGGCACGCCAGGCCGCCCAGGCGAGTTTGCGCCAGGTGGGGATGGTTCGTGAGCTCACGTGCGCCTCCTCAGTCCGAAAAGGACGATCACGGGCAGGGTGAACAGCAGCGGCACCACCACGGCGAGCGGACGCTGCAGCCACCAGATGAGGTCAGGAGCGCGGTCGTCGGAGATCTGACCGCCGAGCAGGAGGAACCCGGACACCCTGGCGAGCGCCATCCCCGTGCTGTGGAAGAGGAACAGCGGCAGCGCGATCGAGCTGACCACCGCCACCACCCGTCGCGCGACCGTGCCGTCCAGGACACGCTCGACGAGTGGACGGGTCACCACCGCGAAACCGATCTGGAACACCAGCAACGCCACGATCACGAACGTCGGCGGGCCGATGTTGGACAGCCGGTCGCCGGGCACCCCGACCATCGATCCCGGGTACAGCCCGGAGAACACCAGCCCGGCGAGGCCGAACAGGCCGCAGAAGAACAACGCCCATCCCGTGCGCCGGGTCAGCCGGTGGTGGAAGAAACCGGCCTGGTGGGCGAGCCACCACACGACGAGCATGTTCACCCAGCCGATCCACGGCAGGTCGTAGCGGAACCGCAGCACGTCGACGACCATCGCGATCCCGCCGAGCCAGACGGGCACGAGCACGTCGAACCGGCGGTGCAGCCACGAGCTCACCGGCACGAGCGCGATGAGCACGACGTAGACCCCGAGGAACCACAGCGGACTCACGACCAGCAGCACCACACCGCGGATCCAGGAAAGCCCGAAGATCGCCCAGGACACCGCTCCGAGCACCACCCAGGTGAGCACGAGCAACAACGCTGGAACGAGCAGGTGGCGGACGTGACGCCACACGTAGTGGCCGACACCCTGCTTGCGGTCACGAGCCCACGAGCTGCTGTGCACGCAGCCGCCGACGTAGAAGAACATCGGCAGGACCTGGAGCAGCCACGTGAGAATCCACACTCCGGACCAGAAACCGAGCGGACTGGTGGGGACCGGACCCGTCGGTGTCCAGCGCAGAATCGTGAAAGCCCAGTGCCACAGGACGACCACGACGAGGCTCGTCGCCCGCAGCCAGTCCAGGTACTCGTCGCGCGGGCGCATACTGGAGTCATCATGAGTCGTCGCGCCGCGGCGCTGACCGCCGCTGTCCTGTTGCTCGTCCTGGCCACCACGCTCGCGAACCGCGTCCTGCCCGGATGGGCCTATCCGCTGTGCGGCCTCGTCACCGCGGGCGCGCTCGTCGGACTCGCCCGCTGGTCGGGTCTGCGTGCCGCGGCGATCGGGCTGGATCGTGCACACCTGCGCCGGGCCGGTCTCTTCGGCCTGGCGGGCCTCGGCGTGATCGCGCTCGGCTTCGGCATCGCTCTCGTGGTCCCGGCACTGAGGTCGTTCTTCCACGACGGGCGGATGCCCGACCTCGCCGTGAGTTCCGTGCTGTGGGTGGCGCTGATCCGCATCCCGCTGGGCACCGTGCTGCTGGAGGAGATCGCGTTCCGCGGCGTGCTGCCCGCGCTGCTCGGCGGTGGCGACCGCTGGCGCTGGGGGCCGGTGCTCGGGGCGTCGGCGCTCTTCGGGCTGTGGCACGTGCTTCCCTCACTGGCGTTGACGCACAACGCCGCGGTGAGCGCGGTGTTCGGCAGTGCGTCGTTGGTCCTCGTCTCGTCGGTCGCCGTGCTGGCCGCCGCGGTCGCCGGTGTCGTGCTGCTGTGGTGGCGGCACACCGGCCGTGGTGTGCTCGCTCCCGCACTGGTGCATCTCGCGACGAACTCCGGCGGCGTGCTCGTCGCCTGGTACGTCCTGTCCTCAGCGTGATCGAGCACTGCCCGCGCGGGCAGGGCCGAAGGGCTCGCGAGCGGTGGGACGCAGGGCCGTGGGCGGCGGAACCCGTTGGTGCTGCACTGGGGGAATGGACCAGCTCAGCCCGTTGGACGCTGCCTTCCTCGAGGTGGAGGACGCCGATCCGCACGCCTCGCTGGCGATCGCCTCGGTGGCGGTGGTCGAGGGACCGGTGCCGAGCCACGCCGAGTTCCTCGCGCTGATGCGGGCGAAGTTGCCGGTGCTGCCCCGTGCCCGGCAGAAGCTCGTGCGCACACCGTTGGACCTGAGCACACCGGCTTGGCAGGATGATCCGTCGTTCGACCTCACCTATCACGTGCGACGCACCGCCTTGCCCGCACCGGGTGGCGACGCGGAGCTGTGCGCCCTGGTCGCCCGGATCATGGGGCAGCGGCTCGACCGCGACCGGCCGCTGTGGGAGTACTGGGTCGTGGAGGGCCTCGCCGAGGGGCGGTGGGCCGTCCTGGCCAAGGTGCACCACTGCATGGCGGACGGCGTGAGCGGCACGATGATGTACGACGTCATGTACGGCGACGCGCCCGCACCGGAGCCTCCTGGCGAAGATCCGTCCACGAGCCTGTTCTCTCTGCTGTCCAACGTCGTTCGCGCACCGCTGGCGCTGGCCGGCGGCGTGTTGTCGCTCGCGCTGTCGTTGCTGCCGGTGCGCCCGTCGTCACTCTTCGGGCAGATCGGCTCGCCTCGCCTCTACCGGGTGGTCCGAGCCTCGTTGCCCGAGGCGAAGGAGATCGCCCGCACGTTCGGGGTGACGGTGAACGACGTGGTGCTGGCCGCGGTCACGCAGGCGTACCGGGCGCTTCTGCTGGAACGCGGCGAACGGCCGTCCCCGCACAGCATCCGGACGATGGTGCCGGTGTCGGTCCGCGGTGATCGGCGGCTGGACAACCAGATCAGTCTCCGGCTCGCGTTCCTGCCGGTCGACGCCGGGACCGCGGTGGAGGCGCTTTCGCTGGTGCACGAGCGCTTCGCCGACGCCAAGCGAGGGCACCAGGCCGAGACGGGGAACGCTCTCGTCCAGCTCGCGAGGCACGAGCCGTTCGCGCCGCTCGCGTGGAGCGTCCGGCTCGGGGCCATGATGCCCCAGCGCAGCATCGTCACCGTGACCACGAACGTGCCGGGCCCGCGCAAGCCGTTGCGGGTGCTGGGCCGGCGGATCGTGGAGATCCTGCCGTACGTTCCGATCGCGATTCGGATCAGGACGGGCATCGCGGTGCTGTCCTACACCGACAGGGTGGCGATCGGCATCACCGCCGATCGCGCCAGCACCTCCGACGTGGACGTGCTGGCCGAGGCGCTGCACAAGGCGTTCGCTGAACTGCTCACCGCGTCACGGCGCGACGCAGCGTCCACGCACCAAGGCTGAACAGGACGGCCGCGAACCCCACCAGCACGGCCAGGTGCGGTGCGACGGTGAACAGGTCCCCGCCGCGCCTGGTGAGTGTGGAGAAGCCGTCGTTGGCCCAGCCGTGCGGCGTCGCGAACGCCACTTTCCGCAGCACGGGACTGAAGAACTCGAGCGGCACCATGCACCCGCCGAACGCGGCGAGGCTCAGCCCCAGCAGGATGCCGGCACCCGTCGTCTGCTGCTGAGTGCGGCAGACCGCCCCGAGCAGCAGTCCGGCGCCGCCCGAGACGAGCGCGAAGGCGCACAGCAGCGCGGCAGCACCGAACGGATCACCCCAGCGCACGCCGAACAGCAACGCCGACCCGACGAGCACGATCAGACCTTGCAGCAGGGCGATCGCGACCCGGCCCAGTGCCTCGCCGGCCACGATCACCCGTGCGGACGTCGGTGTGGCGAGCATGCGGCGGGTGACGCCGAGCCGGCGGGTCTCCACGAGGTAGGCGGCTGTGGTGAGCGCGTTGAGGAACGTGAACACGATCAGCTGGTTCGACGCACCGAGGTCGAACCCGGAGTAGCCCTCCGGGAACAGCACCCGGCCGGCGGTGCTCACCCGCACCTCGACCGGCGCCACTCGCACCGAGTCCACGACGGACAGAGCGGTGGTGCGGTCCAGCCCGGTGTGCGCGGAGACGAACTCGCCCGCCGCGATCCGGTTGGCCTCACGGGTGAGCGAGGTGGTCACGAGCATCCGGAGCTGCTGCCCCGTCCGGTCGGCGCGGACGAGGAGGCGAGGGGTGTCGCCGTTCGTCCGCACGAGTCCGGCGCTGATCTCGCCGTGCTCCACCGCCGTGCGCAGGGCTGACTCGTCCGGGAAGTTCCGCACCTGCACCGCGGGTTCGGCACTCAGTGCGCCGGCGTCGCCCACCACACCGACCACCGGTGTCGTCGCGCCACCGAACGCCGCGCCGATGACGAACACCAGCATCAGCGGCAGCGCGACGAGGAAGAACAACCCGGTGCGGTCGCGCAGCGCGCGGTGCACGTTGATCCAGCCGATCGAGAGGACCTTCACGGTCGCACCACCTTCCGGAACAGCAGCAGCGCGATCGCCCCCGTCACCGCCGCGAACGCGGTCATGGCCGCCACCGACGGGAGGACCGCGGCGACACCTCCGCCCGCGAGATCCGCGAGCCCGCGCAGGAACCACCGGTGCGGCGCCAGCAGGCTGAGCTTTTCCAGCACGCCACCCGCCTGCGTCACCGGGAAGAACGCGCCGCCGAGCGCACCGAGCACGATCGCGACGATCGCCTGCCAGCCGCCCGCCTGTTCCGACGTCTTCGCGATGGCGGCGACCACCGCCATCGCTCCGGTCGCGGCCAGCACACCGGACAGGACCAGCGCGGCGACGCCGGCGGGATGGCCCCACCGCGCGCCCATCAGCAGGGAGCTCGCCACCACGAGGACCGTCATGCTCACCACGCCGACGACGACGCTGGTCAGCAGTTTGCCGGTGAGGATCGACGAGCGGCGCACGGGTGCGGCCAGCAGCCGCGCGAGCGTGCCGTTGCGGCGTTCGTCGAGCAGTCCGGTCACTCCCGGCTGCACCGCGAAGAACAGGAAGAACACCGCCATGCCCGCCGCGTACTGGGTCTTCGCGTCGAGCTGTCTGCGGCCGGTGGTGTCCTCGTCGACCACGGCTTGCGGGAGCACTGCGGCCGCGGCGGCGGCGAGTTCGGCGGGCGGTGTCGACACTCCTGAGTGGACGGTCGCGGCGACAGCGGTGCGGACCGCGCCGAGCCGGTCGGTGTAGGCCTGGGCCAGCGACCGCGCGACGTCGGTACCGGTCGGCGCGTCGACGTTGCCGACGACCTCGATCCGCGCGGCGCGCCCCGCCTGCACGTCCTCGGTCAGCCCGGCGGGCAGCAGGAACGCGGCGGTGGCCGTGCCGTCGTCCACCAGCGTTCTGGCCTCCTGCTCGGACGAGACGGTGCGCAGCGCGATCGCACCGGAGGCCGCAGCCTTCCGCAGCACGTCGTCGGTGAACGCACGGGCGACCACACCGCGGTCGGCGTCCGCGACGGCGTAGGTGAAGAGCTGGCTGTCGCCGCTGATGTTGCCGAGGATCAACGTGAACACGCCGGCGAGCCCGAGGGGCAGGACGATCGCGAGCACGTAGGCCGTGCGGTCACGGGCCCGCTCACGCAGGTCGCGTGCCGCGATCAGCAGTGCGTGGCGCATGGCTCACTCCCGCAGCGCTTTGCCGGTCAGGTGCAGGAACACGGTCTCCAGGTTCGGTTCGGTCACCTCGACCGACCGCACCACGACACCGTTGGTGGAGATCGCCGCGAGGACAGCGGGCAGGCATTCCCGCGCGTCGTCGACCACGAGCTCGAGTCCCTGTCCGTGCGGCGCCACACCGCGCACGTTCGCGATCGCCCCGAGCACGGCGGTGGCGTGGCCGAGATCTCCGTCGAGCAGCAGCGAGATGCGGTCGCGTTCGCCGAGCCGCTCGACGAGTTCGCGGCGGGTGCCCTCGGCGATCAGGTGGCCGGAGTCGATGACACCGACCCGGTCGCACAACCGCTCGGCCTCCTCCATGTAGTGCGTGGTGTAGAGAATTGCCATGCCCTGGGCGGCCAGCTCGCGGACGTTCTCGATGATCTGGTTGCGGCTCTGCGGATCGACCCCGGCCGTGGGTTCGTCGAGCACCAGCAACCGGGGCTCGTGCAGCAGCCCGATCGCGACGTTGAGCCGTCGCTTCATCCCCCCGGAGTACTCGCGGGCGAGATCGCCGGCTCGCTCGGTCAGGCCGACCACGTCGAGGACGTGGTCGACCCGTTCGCGGCCGGCGCCGTAGAGGTTCGCGAAGAACCGCAGGTTCTCCCGGCCGGTGAGGTCCGGGTACAGAGCGAGTTCCTGCGGCACGTAGCCGACGAGGCGTTTGGCGGCGATGGCGTGCGTCGACATCGCGATGCCGTCGACGAACACCTCGCCCGCGTCGCGTTCGAGCACGCCGGTGATCATCGAGATCGTGGTCGTCTTGCCCGCGCCGTTGGGACCGAGCAGGCCGTAGGTCTCGCCTTCCGCGATCGTGAACGACACGTCGTCCACGGCCACGACGTCATCGAACCGGCGTCTCAGGCCGGAGCATGAGAGGACCGTCATGGTGCGCTCCTTCCAGCGGGACGGCGACCACCGGGCAGCGGGCGTGCCTCAGGCAGTAGCTGGTGACGGCGCTCATGACCAGCACTCCGGCCTTGTCGTAGCCGTGGTCGCCGACCACCAGAAGAGCAGCGTCCTGCGAGAACGCGACGAGCGTGGGGCCGGGCTGGCCGAACGGCACGTCCTGGTCGATCCGGACACCGTCCGCCGTCAGGCCGAGGGCGTCGACCGCGGCCGCGAGCTCGTTGCGGTGCGTGTCGGCGAACGGGCCGGACGACTGGCTCAGCTGGCAGACGGACAAGGCGAGCACGGACGCGTTGGTGCGCTTGGCTTCCTGAACGGCCCAGACGAGTGCGGCCTTCGCGGCAGGCGACCCGTCGACACCGACGACGATCCGGGAAGGGGAGTTCATGATTGGCTCCTCGGGTGGGGTGCGGCTCAGCGTGCCCGCGCGGGCCGCTCGCCGCGCAGGGTCTTTCGTCCCTGGTGCCGACTGCGAACGAATCGTCCACTGAGGACGGATCAGGTTTTCGGCCTATGCCGTCGCCGACGCCTTGCGGCGCCGCCTCGACACGTGCCTGTGCCCGCCGAAGACGGTGTGCAGCAGCCCGATCCCGGCGACGAAGCCGAAGTCGTACCAGTTCCCGTTGTTGCGCACCTCGTAGATGTTCACGTTGTCGTTGAACAGCGAGATGATGAACGTGACCGGGTAGATGAACCCGTGCCAGAGGCCCTTCCAGAACCCGGCCGGCTGCACACCGTCCACGTGGGACACCACGTTCGGTCCGGCCGCGCAGGCGGTGACGAGCACCGCGACAGCCAGGAGGAGCAACCACAGTTTCGTCTTCATCGCGGCTGCGCCTTCAACTTGACGATGCGCACCGCCACGAAGAGCGCGGCGATGGCGACCGCACCCGCGGTGGCGACCAGCTTGTTCACGTCGACCGCCGGCTCCCAGCGGACCTTGCCGTCAGTGATGACGAACGCCCCGGTGGGCTTCGCGTTGAGGCCGAAGCCGCCGCCCTCGCCCTCCTGGCCCTTCTCGTCCCGTCCCGTGCCACCGCCCGATCCGCCGGAGAGGGTGGCGGCGGCGATCACGGTGATCCCGTCCTTCTCGTACGGCTCGGCGTAGACCTTCCTCGCCTCGAGGGAGTCCTTCGTCTTCGTGATCAGCTCGTCGATCTTCATCACCGCTCCTGGAGGTCGATTTCCTCCTGCCAGCGTCGGCCGGGCCGCGGTGGCGGGACAGGGCCTCAGGTCCTCCCGCACCAGGGACCAGTCCTCGTTCAGCGGTCTCCGTGTCCGCGACACCGCTGTCGTGGCTGCTCGTCATCGGTTCGCGGGGTCGCGATGTCGTCTGACGGGGTCCGCAGGTGCCGCCGACGAGCTCTTCCGGCAGGGACCCAGGTCCCGCCGAAACCGGCTCTTTCGGACCTGTCGAGGAGAGATCGACACGGGTGAAAGTGCGGGTGTCACTTCGCATGGAGGTTCACCATGAAGCACGCAGGCGCGACGGAGATCGGCAACGTCGTGGTCGAGCTGGACGGCCGGATCGCGGCCGAGGCCAGGCAGTACGCCCACGACAAGATCAGCCCCCTGGCCCGCTACGCGCCGGAGCCGACCGAGTTCGCCCACGTCCGGCTCACCCCGAACGGGCCGCGCACGATCACCGTGCACGCCAACCTCGACGTCAACGGCACCCCGGTCGTCGCGAAGGCGGAGGCGCCCACGTACGAGGAGGCGGTGGACGCCGTGCACGACCAGCTCCACAGCCGGCTGCTCAGGATGCACAACTGACGAGGGCCGCGGCGACGGCGGCCTGCCCCAGGCTGATGCCGCCGTCGTTCGGGGGCACCCGGCGGTGCGTGAGCACCCGGAACCCCGAACGCCGCAGTCCGTCGACGGTGCGGCGCAGCAGCAGGGCGTTCTGGAACACCCCGCCGGACAACGCGACCGAGGTCAGTCCGGTCTCCTCCCGCGCCGCTGTGCAGCAGGCCACGATCGCGTCGGCGACGCCGTTGTGGAACCGGGCGGCGACCACGCCCGGATCGACGCCCGCGCACAGGTCGGCGACGAGGGCTCGCAGCAGATCTTCACCGCACACGACCAGGCCTTCGGTCCCGGCCCGGTAGCCGTCCGAAGTGGACGGATCCGCGCGCTGCTCCAGCTCGACGGCGGCCTGGCCCTCGTAGGTGATCACGTCCCGCACGTCCAGCAGCGCGGCCGCAGCGTCGAACAGCCTGCCCGCGCTGGACGTGAGCGGTGCGTTCACCCCGTTGCGCGCCATCGCGACCACGGGTTCCCAGCGCGACTCGTTGCGCCGCGCCACCGGAAGCCGCACCTCCGGGAGGTACGCCGCGGCCATCCGCCAGGGCTGTCTGATCGCGGTCGCGCCACCGGGCATCGGCACCGGTTTCAGGTGCCCGATGCGCCGATAGCCGGCGAGGTCGGCGACCAGGAACTCCCCGCCCCAGATCGTGCCGTCCGGCCCGTAGCCCGTGCCGTCGAACACGACCGCGATGACCGGCCCCTCCTCGTCGTTCTCGGCCAGGCAGGACGCTGCGTGCGCGTGGTGGTGCTGCACACCCACCAGGTCGACGCCGACGAGGTCGGTGGCGTACCTCGTGGAGCGGTAGTCGGGGTGCAGGTCGTGGGCCACGACCCGCGGCGTGATGCCGAACAGCCGCCCGAAGTGCTCGACGGTCCTGGCGAAGCGGGTGAACGTCGCGTGGTCGCTCAGGTCGCCGAGGTGGGGCGACAGGAACGCGCGCTCGTCCCGCACGAGGCAGAACGTGTTCTTCAGCTCCGCGCCACAGGCGAGAATCGGCAGCGGAGTGCGCACGGGCAGGCTGACGGGTTCGGGCGCGAACCCCCTGGCACGACGCAGCACGCGGCCTCCACGCACCACCGAGTCGTCGGCGGGAGAACGGATCGGGCGGTCGTGGGTCAGCACGGCGTCGGCCACCTCGCCGAGTGAGCGCGCGTGACGGTGGGCGATCGGTTCGTCCGAGACGTTCCCACTGGTGAGCACGATCGGTTCACCCAGCTCGCGCAACAGCAGGTGGTGCAACGGCGTGTACGGCAGCAGCAGGCCCAGTTCGTTCGTCCCGGGAGCGACCGCTTCGGACACCGGTGCGCCTGCCCGGCGGGGCAGCAGCACGATCGGGCCGCGCGGATCGCGGAGAGCCTCGGCGTCGTCGACCTCGCACAGCTCGGCGGCCTGGCGCAGATCGGCGACCATCACCGCGAAAGGCTTGTCCGGGCGGCGTTTGCGGGCGCGCAGCACGGCCGCGGCCGCGGGATGCGCGGCGAGCACGGCGAGGTGGAAGCCGCCGAGCCCTTTGACCGCCAGCACCTGTCCTTCGGCGAGCCGTGCGACGGCCTCACCGAGCGGATCCGGGCTGTCGCCGAGCACGAGACGGGGCCCGCAGCCGGGGCAGCAGATCGGTTCGGCGTGGAAGCGCCGGTTGGTGGCGTCGGTGTACTCCGTCCGGCAGTCCGCGCACATCGGGAACCGCGCCATGGTCGTCCGCGCCCGGTCGTACGGCACGGCGCGCACGATGGTGTACCGCGGGCCGCAGTGGGCGCAGTTGACGAACGGGTACCGGTAGCGGCGGTCGGCCGGGTCGAACAGCTCGCGCAGGCAGTCCGCGCACGTGCCGACGTCCGCGGGCACGAGCGCGGACGGCTGTGGGCCGGCGCGGCTGGTGCTGATCCGGAAGCCCGTCGTGCCGCGGGCGGGGCGTTCGGACACCTGCACGCGGTCGATCCGGGCTCGCGGGGGAGCGTCCCTGCACAGAACGGCCAGGAACTCCGCCACGTTCTCCGGCGTGCCCTCGATCTCGATGAACACGCCTTCGACGTCGTTGCCGACCTGCCCGCTCAGCCGCAGCCGGGAGGCCAGCCGGTGCACGAACGGGCGGAACCCGACGCCCTGCACGACACCGGCGACGCGGAGGCTCCGGCCGACGCGGGCGCTCACCGGTCCTGCGCCCGCACCTCGGCGAGCAACGCGGCCACGGCGTCGTCCCAGGTCGTGAACGCGTGCTCGGACCGGAAGCGCTGCAGCTCGTCCATCGTGTCCTGGCGCAGCCGCAGCCACGCGCTGCCGGGGAAGTGGTAGTCGACGGTCCTGCGCCACACCTCCACCGGGAGTGCGAAGGACTCCTCGTTGCTCCACGGCACCTGGCGGACGCGCAGCCTGCCGTCGTGACGGCCGAACACCGTGCCGCTGAACAACAACAGCAGCGGGATCGAACCCTGGTCCAGTGCGTTGAAGTACTTCGTGGACGCGACCTCGAGGTCGTACGAGCACGGCACGTCGAGATCGACGACAGTGCTGCCGGTGAAGCCCGGCACCATCGCCGGCACCGTCGCCAGCGACACCGGCTTGAGCGTGCGCGCCCACCGGCCGGTGTCGCCGAACAGGTCGACCAGGCGCCGGGCCTCGTCCGCGGAGTAGCGCCTGCGGTGCGGCTCGATGCGGATCTGGCAGCGCAACGCCACGGCGTCGACCGGTTCGTCGCCGCCCTGGCTGATCCGCAGGCGCAGCGTGATGGCGGGCACGGCGGCGTACGGGTTGGCCTGTGCGTCAACGCATTCGAAGTGCAGTGAGTTCATGGTCGTGCCTTGTCCCTGATCTCCGCGAACAGCGCCTCGATGTGCTCCCGCAGCTGTTCGCCGCCGTCGAGGCCGGTCCAGTACAGCCGGATCGTGCCGACCAGCCGGTAGCAGACGTCGACCGGCACCAGGAAGCAGTCGGCGCCCTTCTCGGTGCGGCGGAACAGGATCGCCTCCACGTCCGGCTCGGCCATCGTCAGCAGCGGGTGCGCCACGGCCAGCCGGTTCCACACGCCGGTGTCGAGCGGGCGTTCGGTGGCACCCGCGGGACTGGGGTGGAACACGGTGACGCCGGTGCTCGTGCGGAGCAGGAACGCGGTGCCCACCGGGATGTCCAGCACCTCCCACTGCGCGGCGGTCACCGGGTGTTCCGGGTCCCGGAGGTAGCGCTCAGGTACGGCGCGATAGCGCGTTCGGTGATCCTTGTGCCGGGTGAACAGGAGGAAGCACGCGCGGCAGGAGCACATGAGCGCGCGGCGCTGGACGTCGACCACGTGCCCGTGCCGCGAAGCGACCGGGGTGCCGCACAGCTCGCACCGCTCCAGCTGTTCCATCCGTGCGGCGCGCTGTTCGCGCAGGAAGTGCGGTGTGCCGGTGAAACGGCGCAGGCGGTGAGGGCTCACGACGCCACGCTCCACCCCGGTGGTGGCCTCATCCCGATCTGCAGGAGCGGGCCGGCGGTGGTGATCTCGACCGAGACGACCTCGGGCGCGGCGTCGAGCACCGCCCTTTCGACCACGGCCTGTGCGCTGGAACGACAACCACCGCGCAGCCGCAACCGCACGACCCCGCTGTCGTCGATGCCGAGGTACTCGACCGCGTCGAACGCAGCGAGCGCGCGGCGGATCCGGCTGTCCGGGTCGTCCGGGTGCAGGTCGTGCACCATGAGCAGGCTCGCCACGAGATCGTCCGCGGCGATCGTCCTGAGCAACGTCGCGTCGTGCTCGCGCAGCACCGCGACGATGCGCGCGAGGCCGTCGCCGTACAGGTCCATCAGCACCCGCACGAGGTCTTCCGCGACCTCCCGGTCCTCACCCGAGCGCAGGGTGGCGAGCAGCTCCTCGACCTTCTCGCCCGCGCTCTCCACGTCGTCCGTCACGGCGCACCACCGAACGCGTGCGGCGTGTGGATCTTGGTCAGCGTCGTCCCGGCGCCGATGGACATGTGGACGCCGCAGGGCATGCACGGGTCGAAGCTGCGCACCGCCCGCATGATGTCGATGCCCTTGAAGTTCTCCCTGGTATTCTCCTCGAAGATGGGGGTGTTCTGCACCGCGTCCTCGAACGGGCCGGGTGTGCCGAAGCTGTCGCGCACGCTCGCGTTCCACGGTGTCGGCGGGTACGGCTGGTAGTTCGCGATCCGGCCGTCGCGGATCACCATGTGGTGCGAGAGCCCGCCGCGCACCGCCTCGGTGAACCCGCAGCTGAACGCGTCGTCGGGCACCGTGAACTCCGACCACGTGTCCGTGCGCCCGCCGCGGACCTCGGCGAGCGCGCGGTCGCAGAAGTGCAGCGCCAGCGCGGCGATGTAGGCCTGGAAGTAGGTGCGGGCGCGGTTGCGCTCGATGGCGTTGCTCCAGCGGGGGATCCGCCACTCGAACGTCGCCTCCGGCCGGGTCATGGTGCGCGGCAACGTGATGCGCACGCTGTGACCGGTCGCCTCGACGTGGTCGGTGCGCACGAGGCCGGCGAGCGCGGTCGTCCACAGCCTCGCGAGCGGCCCGCCACCGGTGTCGAGCGGGAGGTGCTGTTCGCCGTCGAACCACCGCGGCGACATCGTCCACGAGTACCTGTCGCCGAAGTCCCGCTTGCCGGGCCTGGGAATCGTGTGCTGGTTCCACGGGTGCCGCGCGTCGACCGGGTTGCCGAGGTCGTCGTGCGTCACGAACCTGTCCATGCCCTCCCAGTCGTCGTAGAACGACGAGCCGAGAAGGATCCGCATGCCCAGGTTGATGTCCACGAGGTCGGTCGTGACGAGCTTCCCGTCGACGACGATTCCCGGCGTGATGAACATCTTCCGGCCCCACGAGGCCATGTTGCGGTAGGTGAAGTCGCAGTGCTCCGGATCGTTGAGACCACCCCAGCACGCGAGCAGGACCCGCCGCCTGCCGACCTCCTCGTAGCCGGGCAGGGCGGTGTAGACGAAGTCGAACAGGTCGTCGTGCATCGGCACGACCTTCTTCATGAACTCCACGTACCGCATCAGCCGGGTGAGGTAATCGGTGAACAGCTGCAGCGTGGCCACCGTGCCGACCCCGCCGGGGTACAAAGTGGACGGATGCACGTGCCTGCCCTCCATCAGGCAGAACATCTCCCTGGCCTGCCGGGAGATCTGCAGCGCCTCGCGGTAGAACTCGCCCTCGAGCGGGTTGAGCGAGCGCATGATGTCGCCGATGGTGCGGTAGCCGTGCACACCGGCGTGCGGCGCCTCGGTGCGGTTCGCCAGCTCCAGCACCCCGGGGTTGGTCTCGCGGACCATCTTCTCGCAGTAGTCCACACCGACCAGGTTCTCCTGGAAGATGTTGTGGTCGAAGAGGTACTCCGCGGACTCGCCCAGATTGATGATCCACTCCGCGAGGTGCGGAGGCTTGGCGCCGTACGCCATGTTCTGCGCGTAGACCGAACACGTCGCGTGGTTGTCCCCGCAGATGCCGCAGATGCGGCTGGTGATGAAGTGCGCGTCGCGCGGATCCTTGCCCTTCATGAAGACGCTGTAGCCGCGGAAGATCGACGAGGTGCTGTAGCACTCGACCACCCGCCGTGCTGCCCAGTCGATCCTGGTGTGGATGCCGAGACTTCCGACGATCCTGGTGATCGGGTCCCAGGTCATCTCGACGAGATCGTGGTTCTTGGCGGTCATCGCGGTACCGGGCTCACTGCCTTCGTTCTGACGTCCCGCAGGACGCGGATGGCGGTGCCGGTCAGGGTTCTGGCCGGCGCGGGGGTGGTGCCGCCGAGCGGGTGCTCCATGAACGGCATGAACTTGTCGGGGAAACCAGGCATGGTGCAGGCGATGCAGATGCCGCCCACGTTGGGACAACCGCCGATGCCGTTGATCCAGCCGCGCTTGGGCACGTTGCACCGGACCACCTGACCCCAGCACCCGAGCTTCACGAGGCACTTCGGCGAGCCGGGCCGCTGGGCGAAGTCGTCCTGCTCGTAGTAGCCGGCCCGGTCGCAGCCCTCGTGCACGGTGGTCTCGAACAACCACCTGGGGCGCAGCGCCTCGTCGAGGTCGATCATCGGCGCGTTGCCCGCGACCTGGTAGAGCAGGTGCAGGATGGTCTCGGAGAGGTTGTCCGGCTGCACTGGGCAGCCGGGCACGACCACGATCGGGATGCCGTCCTTGGACTTCCAGTCCCAGCCGAGGTGGTCGGGCACACCCATCGCGCCGGTCGGGTTGCCCTCCATGGCGTGGATGCCGCCGTAGCCCGCGCACGTGCCGACGGCGAGGACCGCGGTCGCCTTGGGCGCCAGCCGGTCCAGCCACTCGGTGGTGGTGATGGGCTGGCCGGTCGCGCGATCGGTGCCGAAGCCGCACCAGAACCCGGTTTCCTTGTTCCGCTCGTCCGGCACCGAGCCCTCGACGACCAGCACGAAGGGCTCGAGCTCACCGCGGTCGGCCCGGTGCCACCACTCGATGAAGCTGTCCGCTCCGCCGCTCGGGCCGCACTCGAAGTCGAGCAGCGGCCAGTGCATCGCGACGCGGGGGAGTCCTGGCAGGCCGCCGAGGACGATCTCCTCGATGCTGGGCTGCGTGGCGGCGGTGAGGGCGACCGAGTCGCCGTCGCAGCCGAGGCCGCCGTTCATCCAGAGGACGTGCACCACGGGTTCGGGTTCGACCTGGGCCTGTGCCGGGGTGCCGGGCGGTTGCTCGGCCCTGGTCATCGCCGGACACCTCCTGGTGAAATAGTGCCGGAACGCGCGAAGCTCAATTTTTCGTGCTTCGGGGGCGGTCGGGGAGCCGCAACGCTAGACCTTTCCTCGTTCCTGTCGCAAGACTGAACTGTCGGCGCACCGGACAATGCTGTCGCGGCGTTAGCATCGAGGTCGCGGAAGGGCGGTTTGCGTGCCTGAGTCGATCGAGATCTTTCCCGTCGTGGTGCTCACGAGGGTGTTCGCGGCGCGGCCCTCCGCCGTTCCGGAAATACAGGACTTCATGCGCAGGTGCATGGCGGACGCACCGCTGTCCGACGACGACGCCCGCGAGCTGAACAGGACGATCATGGAGGTGCTGCTGGCCGCCGCGGGGCCGGCCGGGAGGATTCACGTTTCGTGCCGGACCTACCCCGACAAGGTCGAGTTCGACGTGCTGCCGGGGTCGGCCGAACTCCTTCACCCGGTTGGCCGTCACCCGGAGGAGTCGACTTCAGGCAGGTCAGAAGTGTCCGTTTCGCAGGATCCGGTCGCACTGCCGTCCAGCTTCGCCGAGTGGATCACGGAGGTCCTGCGCCGCGAGGGGCTGACGCGGGAGGCCGCGGCGAGGCAGCTCGGCGTCTCCGTGAAGACCGTCAGCCGCTGGGCCGGCGGCGAGACCGAGCCCCGCCTGCGCGAGCTGCGGCGCGTTCAGGACCAGTTCGGCGACATGCCGTTTCGCTGACCGTCGAATTCGATTCGGCCAGACCGGTGAGTTTCGCCGTCGCCGGGAATCGCTGCCCTTGCGCGTGGTACCGGACGTGAAGTAAACAACCGGCCTGGATTGTGGAAAATCGGTTTCGAGGTGAAGAAGAGCACGTGGGAAAAGCTCCGGCTACTGACCGTTCCGACCGCTTCTACGAATTGTCACGGCGGCGCGCGGTCCCATTGGAAGAGCTCGCCGGGCACGCCGAGGAGATCGCGCGCGTCTGCCTGCGGATGGCCGAGCGGTTCCGGGCGGGAGGCAAGCTCGTCGTCTTCGGCAACGGCGGTCCGAGCACCGACGCCCAGCACGTCGCCGTGGAGTTCGTCCACCCGGTGATCGTGGGCAAACGCGCGCTGCCCGCCGTTTCCCTCACCTCGGACGTCGCCACGCTCACCGGTGTCGCCGTGCGCGAGGGGTTCGCCGAAACCTTCGCGCACCAGGTCCGCTGCCTCGGTGAACCCTCCGACATCGCACTCGGCCTGTCCGCGGACGGCGAGTGCGAGAACGTCCTGCGCGGACTGGCGGTGGCACGCGAGCGCGGCCTGCTGACCGTCGCGCTGGCCGGTGGAGGCGGAGGCCGGCTGGAGGCCGACCACGTGCTGGCGACCGCGTCGACGGATCCGTTGGTGGTCAAGGAGATCCACGTGACCGCCTACCACCTGCTGTGGGAGCTGACGCACGTGTTCCTGGAAGGTGCGGTGTGAGCGACGAGAAACCTGTGTGCCGCGAGGACGTCTGCATCACGTGCGCGGACCTCGCCGCACCGGGCACGGTGGTGCGGTTGCTCGACGAGGACATGGCGGTGGTCTGGGCGGAGAACGGCTGCTTCCAGGAGGTGAGCGTCGCACTGGTGACCGCACAGGTCGGCGACGTGGTGCTGCTGCACGCCGGTGAGGCGATCGCGGTGGTGTCCCGATGATGGAGGCGCTGTACCCGTTCCTGTCCGACCAGCGGTCCGAAGTGGACACCCTTGCTCAGGTGGCCGAGTCCACCAGGGAGAAGATCAGGGACGCGATCGCCCTGCGGGACAGGGTGTTCGAGGCGGACTCCGCCCGGCTCGCGGACTGCGCCGAGGCGATGGCGGAGCGGTTCGCCCGCGGTGGCAGGCTTCTCGCGTTCGGCAACGGCGGCAGCTCGACGGACGCCCAGGACCTCGCGAGCCTGTTCGTGAGCGCGGCGCACCCGCTGCCCGCGATCGGGCTGACCAACGACATCGCCGTGATCACCGCGTTGTCCAACGACGTCGGGTTCGACGTGGTGTTCTCCCGGCAGATCGCGACGTTCGGGCGCACCGGCGACATCGCGGTCGGCCTGTCGACCAGCGGCAGCTCCGCCAACCTGGGACCGGCCTTCGCCGAGGCCCGCCGGCGCGGCCTGCTGACCGTCGGGTTCGCTGGTGGTGACGGTGGCGCGATGGCGGCTTCGCGCGACATCGACCACCTCTTCGTCGTGCCTTCGTCGTCGGTGCACCGGATCCAGGAGACGCAGACGACGCTCTACCACGTGCTGTGGGAGCTCACCCTGGAGCTGCTGTGAGAGACCTGGCGAAGGCGATCGCGGACGCCGTCCTGTACGAGGGCTACCTGCTCTACCCGTACCGCGCGTCCGCGCCCAAGAACCGGCTGCGGTGGCAGTGGGGCGTGCTGATGCCTCCGTCGTTCACCACCGGCGGCGAACACCCGGACTCGCACGCCGAACTGCTCGTCGTACCCGGCCACGACGCCGTGTTGCAGGTTCGCCTGAGGTTCCTGCAACTGCAGGCCCGTGTCGTGGAGGTCGACGACCGGGCGGTGCCGTCGGCGGTGGTGGCGGGACGCGAGTACACGACGTGGGACGAGGCGGTGGAGCGCGAGGTCGACGTGGAGCTGCCGCTGGGCAGCGCCGGCAGCTTCCCGTTCGAGATCGCCGGCGGCCAGGACGTCGAGCCGATCGCCGGCGGAATCCGGCTGGTGCGCCGCCGATCCGTGCTCTCGGGCGCGGTGACCGTGCACGCGGACGTCGTGCCGCCAGGCCTGGTGCGGCTGCGGCTGGACGTCGTGAACACCTCCCCGTGGTCACAGCCGGACGCGGACCGCGGCGCCGCCGTGCACCACGCGTTGATCGCCGCCCACACGCTGCTCTCGGTGTCCGAGGGATCCTTCATCTCGCTCATCGACCCACCGGAGTGGGCGGCGCAGGCGGTGGCGGACTGCCGCAACGAGCGCACCTGGCCGGTGCTGATGGGCGGCCCGGGCCGCAGCGACACCGTGCTGTGCGCGCCGATCATCCTCTACGACCACCCGCAGATCGCCGCGCAGAGCCACGGCGACCTGTTCGACGGCACGGAGATCGACGAACTGCTGACCCTGCGCACGATGACGCTGACCGACGAGGAGAAGCGGCAGGTGCGGGCGACGGACGCGCGGGCGGCCGAGCTGCTGGACCGGGTGGAGGGGTTGCCCGCGGCGTCGCTGGAGGCGTTGCACGGCACGATGCGCCGCGAGGAGCCGGGTGTGGGGGCGCTGTCGTCCGCGGCGGATCTTCCGGAGGCGGGCGCGGGCGCTGTGCCCTCGCCGCTCATCGAGCCGGCAAACCCGGCCGCGGACTGTGACAGCGAAGGCCCCGACCACGTGCTCGTCGGCGGAACCGAGGTCGGCAAGGGCTCCAAGGTCCGCCTGCGCCCTTCCCGCGCCGCCGACGCCCAGGACATGTTCCTCACCGGCCGCGTGGCCGAGGTCCGCCGGGTCCTGTCCGATGTGGACGGCGCCTGGCACCTGGCCGTGACGCTCGACGACGACGAAGCCGCAGACCTGCTGGACGAGTGCGGCCTCTACCGCTACTTCGCTCCGGAGGAGGTGGAACCGCTGTGACCGAGCGGGTGCTGGTCGCCGGGATCGGCAACGTGTTCCTCGGCGACGACGGCTTCGGTGTCGAGGTGGTCAGGCGTCTGGCCGGTGTGCCGCTGCCGGAGTGGGTGCGGGTCGCCGACTACGGCGTGCGCGGGTTGCACCTCGCCTACGACCTGGCCGGTGCCGACCGCGAGCTCACGATCCTGGTCGACGCCACCGAGCGCGGAGACGAGGCGGGCACCGTGCACGTGGTCGAGCTCGACACGTCGGTCCGCGGAGAGCCCTGCCTGGACGCGCACGGGATGCAACCGGACGTGGTGCTGAACCTGGTGGCGTGGCTCGGCAACGAGCCGCGGAGAGTGGTGCTGGTCGGCTGCGAACCCGAGGTGCTCGACCACCGGATGGGGCTGAGCCCGGCGGTCGAGCGGGCCGTCGGCACCGCGGCCGGCGCGGTGGTCGACCTCGTCGTGAACCACGGCAGGTGACCGGATGTGCCTGGGCATACCGGGAGAGGTCGTCGAGATCCAGGAGGACCACCCGGACCTCGCGAAGGTGGACGTCAGCGGCGTCCGGCGCACGATCAACATCGGTCTGCTCGCCGACGAGGGCGTCAGCTGCGGTGACTGGGTGCTGATCCACGTCGGCTTCGCGATGTCGAAGATCGACGAGGAGGAGGCCCGGTCGGCGCTCGAGTTCCTGGAGACCCTCGGCAAGGCGTACCAGGACGAGATGGACGCGCTGCGGGATTCCCAGATCGACTAGCCCGAACCGACCAGAAGGTGCGCGACATGCGGTTCGTCGACGAATATCGCGACGCGGACAAGGCCAGAGCCCTGGCGGCGGAGATCGCCCGCCTGTGCGGGCCGGGCCGCGAGTACAAGTTCATGGAGGTCTGCGGCGGCCACACGCACACCATCTACAAGCACGGCATCGAGGACTACCTGCCGGAGAACATCACGCTGGTGCACGGTCCCGGCTGTCCGGTCTGCGTTATCCCGATGGGACGCGTGGACGACGCGATCCACATCGCGCGCCAGCCCGGTGTGCTGATGACGTCGTTCGGCGACATGATGCGGGTTCCCGGCGGCGGCGGGAACTTCTTCGACTCCAACGCCGAGGGCACGAACATCCGGATGGTCTACTCGCCGCTGGACGCGCTGAAGATCGCGCGGGAACGGCCGGACGTGCGGGTCGTGTTCATGGCGATCGGGTTCGAGACCACCGCGCCGTCCACGGCGATGACCGTGCTGAGGGCGGCGAAGGAGGGGCTGGAGAACTTCTCGGTCTTCTGCAACCACGTCACGATCCTCCCGGCGATCAAGGCGATCCTGGACTCGCCGGACCAGCGGCTGGACGGTTTCCTGGGGCCTGGTCACGTGTCCACGGTGATCGGCTGCGAGCCGTACCGGTTCATCGTGCGGGACTACGGGAAACCGCTCGTGGTGGCTGGCTTCGAGCCGTTGGACGTGCTGCAGTCGATCTACCAGCTCATGCTCCAGGTGCGCGACGGGCGCGCCGAGGTCGAGAACCAGTACGCGAGAGTCGTTCCGTGGCAGGGGAACCCGACGGCGCTCAAGGTGATCACCGAGGTGATGGAGCTGCGGCCGTACTTCGAGTGGCGCGGTCTCGGGTTCATCTCGCACTCCGCCCTGCGGCTGCGCGAGGAGTACGCCCGCTTCGACGCGGAGCGCCTGTTCGACCTTCCCGGTGTGCGGGTCGCGGACCCGAAGTCCTGCCAGTGCGGCGAGGTGCTCAAAGGTGTGCTGAAACCGTGGGAGTGCAAGGTGTTCGGCACCGCCTGCACCCCGGAGACCCCGATCGGCACGTGCATGGTGTCGCCGGAGGGTGCCTGCGCCGCCTACTACAACTTCGGCCGGTTCACCCGAGCCCGCGTGCGGGAAGCGAGTGTGCGATGAACGACAGGGAACAACAGGTGCTGGACCGCATCGAGCGGGCTCGCAGGCGCCGGGCCGGGGTCAAGGAGGAACGGATCACCCTCGCGCACGGCGCGGGCGGCAAGGCGACCAGCACGCTGATCGACGCCGTCTTCCTGGAGGAGTTCCGCAACCCGAGGCTCGAACCGCTGACCGACGCGGCCGAGCTGGAGATCGGGTGCTCCCGGCTGGCACTCAGCACCGACTCGTTCGTGGTCACCCCGTTGTTCTTCCCCGGCGGTGACATCGGCGACCTGGCGGTGAACGGCACGGTGAACGACCTCGCCGTCTCCGGTGCCCGGCCGCTCTACCTGACGGCAGGTTTCATCCTGGAGGAAGGACTTCCGGTCGCCGACCTCGAAAGCATCGCCGCCTCGATGGCGGCCGCCGCCGAGGCCGCCGGCGTGCTCGTCGTCGCCGGCGACACCAAGGTCGTCGAGCGCGGCAAGGGCGACGGCTGCTACATCAACACCGCCGGGGTGGGGGTGGTCGAGCACCCCTGGCGGCTGGGCACGTCCGGTGTGCGGCCGGGTGACGCGTTGATCGTGTCCGGGCCGATCGGCGACCACGGCGTGACGATCATGCTGGCGCGCGGCGATCTCGGGATCGAGGCGGAAGGTCTGGTCTCCGACACCGCGCCGCTGCACGGGGTCGTGGACGCCTTGCTGACGGCCACTTCCGGTGTGCGGATGATGCGCGACGCCACGCGCGGCGGTGTCGCGACCGTGCTGAACGAGATCGCCAGGGCGGCGGAGGTCGCGGTGGTCGTGGACGAGGACGCGGTTCCCGTCCGGCCGGAGGTGCGGGGAGCGGCCGAGCTGCTGGGCATCGACCCGTTGTACGTGGCCTGTGAGGGCCGGTTCGTCGCCGTGGTGGACGGGGCCGAGACGGATCGCGCTCTCGCCGCGCTGCGAGGCCATCCACTCGGTGCGGGCGCGGCGGTGATCGGACGCGTCGCCGCCGATCCGCCCGGTCTGGTGCTGCTGCGCACCGGGTTCGGCGGCACCAGGATCTGCGACGTGCTGGTCGGCGACCCGCTGCCGAGGATCTGCTGAATGCACGAGGTGTCGATCACCCAGGAGGTCGTCGCGGCGATCGCCGAACGCTTGGGGGACAAGAGGGTCACCGTGGTGCGGCTGGAGATCGGCAAGCTCTCCGGCGTGGTCGCCGACGCGGTCCGGTTCTGCTTCGACCTGGTGGCCGAGGGCACGACGGTGGCGGGTGCCCGGCTCGAGATCGCGGAACCGCCCGGCCGCGTCCTGTGCCGCGACTGCGCCACCGAGTACGAGGCCGACTCCCTGATCGTCCTGTGTCCTGCCTGCGGCAGCGCGCACGCGGAAGTCCTGTCCGGCAACGAACTGCGCATCAGATCAGTGGAGGTGAGCGTTCCGTGTGCGGCACCTGCGGCTGCTCCGCGAACTCGGTGACCATCCCGTTGGAGCAACGGGTGCTCGCCCGCAACGACGACCTCGCCCACCGCAACCGGGAGTGGCTCGCGCAGCGGGACGTCCTCGCGGTGAACCTGATGAGCTCACCGGGCTCCGGCAAGACGACCCTGCTGGAGCGCACGATCCGCGACCTCGGCGGGGATCCGGTCGTGTCGGTGGTCGAAGGCGACCAGGAGACGTCCTTCGACGCCGAGCGGATCCGCGCGACCGGGTGCCGGGCGGTCCAGGTGAACACCGGCGCGGGCTGCCACCTCGACGCGGGCGTGGTGGCAGCCGCACTGGACGACCTGGCACCGCCGGCGCACTCGGTGGTCTTCGTCGAGAACGTCGGCAACCTGGTGTGCCCGGCGCTGTTCGACCTGGGCGAGCGGCACCGCGTGGTGGTCGCGTCGGTCACCGAGGGCGAGAACAAACCGCTGAAGTACCCGCACATGTTCGCCGCGGCGGACGTGGTCGTGCTCAACAAGACAGATCTGTTGCCGCACCTGGACTTCGACGTGGACGCCTTCGCCGGGCACCTGGACCGGGTCAACCCGCGTGCCGCGCTGATCCGGTTGTCCGCCACCGGGGGCACCGGCTTCGAGGTGTGGACCGACCTCGTCCGCGGCTGGGTTCCGTGACCGCTCAGGCGCCGAACGCGAGCCGCTGCCTCTCGGCGCGCTTCATCTCGCCGCCCGAGTCGCCGGGCATCGCCAGCTCGATGGTGCAGCCGGACGCGTCCGAGGTCACGTCGAGCCACTCGCAGATCTGGTTGGTGAGCCACAGGCCGTCACCCGGCTCGCGCACCACGTCGGGCGGCCGGTAGCCGAGGAAGGTCGGCACGCAGGCGAGCGGCTCGTCGCTGTGCAGCGTGCACACGATGCGGCCCGCGGCGGGCCGCAGCCACACCGCGGCCCGCTCGACCCCCTGGCTGTCGAGGTACTCGACAGCCTCACCCACGGCGATGCCGAACATGCCCGCCGCGGCGTCGTCGGACCGCAGCAGGCGGGCGGCCGCCCTGAGCGCGTACCGGCGCACGGCGGTCAGGTCGCCCTCGAACCGGAAGAGCCCTTCGGCGGCCGCCGGTGGCATCGGTTCCACGTGCGACCGTGCGAACTCCTCCGGCCGCATGAACAGCGAGGAGGGCTCGACCCGGTGTCCCACCACGCATTCGGGATGGGTCCGGCGGGCGTCGTCGACGATGTGCGGACTGGTTGTTCTGGTGTCGTACGGGCAGATCATCCAGATCTGGGTGTCGGCCAGCACGACGTTGAGCGCCGCCTCCATGCGCTGCCACGCCGACACCTCGCGGGCGGGCCTGTCGGTCCACTCCGGTTCGGACAGCACCCGCACCGCACGGGACGTGGCCGGGGAGTGGTGGCGGCTCCAGTAGCGGTGGATGGCCGTGGCCCGCTGCGGCGGTCTCAGCCCGAGGTGCTCCCGCTCCACGTAGTCGACCTCGGCCTCCTGACCGATCTCGGCGTGCAGGAGTTCCAGGTTCGCCGGAGTCGTGGCCACCAGTACGGGTTCGTCGCTGCGCAGTCCACCCAGGACGAAGGGGACTGCCATCGCGAGAAACTCCGCGTCGCTGCCGTAGAAGCAGCCCTGGTGGAGGAAGGCGGGGTGCGCCGAGGTCCTCAGCGTGATCACTCTCCCAATCGATCGGGCGTGAATTTCAGTCGGGTGACGACTTGTCCGACGCGTGTCACAGGTGGCGGACGGAAACGCGTCGGCCGGATACTAACGTTCGGGCAACGACCGTGGAACTCCCATTTGTGGCCGCCTTGACCAGCGCAAACGGACAGATCTGGGAATTGTGGGACACATCTGTCCCGGCCTGGGGCAACGCCGGAAATCAATGACCTGGCATTGGGAATTCGGTGGTCACCTCGGTCAGCACCGCCGCGGTCAGCGGAACCACCGCGGCTTCCACAGCAGGGCTCAGCGACGTTCCGAAACCGACGTCTGCCACCTCCACGGCGTAGATCACCAGCTGCTGCGGGCGGCGGTCGAGTGCCTCGGCGAGCTCCACGGCCTCGGGAACACCGAAGCCGTGGGAGCTCGCGGCGGGAATGCTGTGCGGCAGGGTGGTGCGGTGCCAGCGGCCGGGCACCGACGGCGTGCACCGGACCGCGTCGACGATCACGACGACCTCGGCCCCGTCCCACGCCTCCATCAGCCGGACCGGGTCGCCGTCGCTGATCTCCGCGCGGATCCCGGACGCGGCCAGCGCGCGAGCCACGGCGGGACCCACTCCGTCGTCGCGGCGGAACTCGTTGCCCACCCCGATCACCACCACGCTCACGTTCGCTCCCTGGTGAAGTCGAGGAAGTGCGCGGAGCAGGAGATGCACGGGTCGTAGTTGCGGATCGTCTGTTCGCACAACGACTGCAGCGCGTGGTCGTCGAGGTGCTGGTGAGAGTGGACCACCTGGGTCACGTCCGCCTCGATCGCGGACTGGTTCTGGGACGTGGGCGGCACGATGTCGGCGCTGAGGATCCGGCCCGCCTGATCGAGCTCGTACCGGTGGTACAGCAGGCCGCGCGGTGCCTCCGTGATGCCGTGCCCGACGCCGGCACGCGGGTTCACCTCGACCGCGGGCGAGTCCGGCCGCTCGTACGACTCGATGATCCGCAGGGCTTCCTCGACCGCGTACACGACCTCGACGGCCCGCACGACGATGCTGCGGAACGGGTTGCGGCACACCGGACCGAGCCCGGCCGCGTCGGCTGCCTCCCGTGCGACGGGGGAGAGGCGGTCGGAGTTGAGGCTGTACCTGGCGAGCGGGCCGACCAGGAACATCCGGTCGTCCAGCCGCGCGTGCAGTGCCGTCGAGTGCGCCACCTGGTGTTCGACGACGTGGCGGCCGAACTCGGCAGTCGGGAAGGCGAGACCGTTGCTGACGCAGGGCTCGCCGCGATCGAGCGGGTAGCCCTCGACGTCTCGCAACGCCAGCAGGTCGTGCGGCACCTCGAGGTCGGGGAAGTCGAACCCGGCCACCCACTCCAGGGTGCCCAGCGCGTCGTACAGCGCCTGGTGCAACGTCTTGGCGAGCGGCCGCAGCTCCTCGGGCGTGGGCACCCGGTAGAACCCGCCGACGCGGACGTTGACCGGGTGGATCGCCCGTCCGCCGACCAGGTCCATGATCTGGTTGCCGGCCTTCTTCAGCGCCAGCCCGCGTTCGACGATCGCCCGGTGCGCGCCCGCCATGGCGATGCCGTCGGGGAAGCCGAGGAAGTCCGGCGCGTGCAGCAGGTGGATGTGCAGGGTGTGGCTGGAGATCCACTCACCGCAGTACAGCAGCCTGCGCAACGCTCGCAGCTGACCGTCGACCCGCACGCCGCACGCGTCCTCGATCGCGAGGCACGCGCTCATCTGATAGGCCACCGGGCAGATGCCGCAGATCCGTGCGGTGATGTCGGGAGGTTCGCGGAAGTCCCTGCCACGCAGGAACGCCTCGAAGAACCGCGGTGGTTCGTAGATGTTCAGCTCGACGCGGTCGACCTCACCGTCGACGGTGCGCACGTGCAGCGCGCCCTCGCCCTCGACCCTGGCCAGGCCGGCGACCTGCAGCGTTCGGTTCGCGCGATGGGTCATCGCGGCCTCCTTTCGTGGATACCCCAGTCTTGAGGCCGGGGAGGAAACGAACCTGCTGCGGAGCAGGGCGGGGTGCGGCGATCAGCCGTCCAGGCTGATTCGTCGTGCTCGTGTGATATCCCGGCCGCGGGTTCGTGATCCGGGTCGGTAGGGTGTGACGCGTGTTGTCGGAACCTGTGAAGCGGGCGTTCCGGTACCGCTTCTATCCGACGGAGGCGCAGGCGGCGGAGTTGTCGCGCACGTTCGGGTGTGTCCGCAAGGTGTACAACCTGGCGTTGCAGGCTCGCAGCGAGGCGTGGGCCCTGCGCGGGGAGCGGGTCGGGTACGAGGCCACGTCCGCGTTGCTGACCGCGTGGAAGCGCACCGAGGAACTCGCGTTCCTGGCGGAGGTGTCGGCGGTGCCGTTGCAGCAGGCGTTGCGGCATCTGCAGACGGCGTTCGGCCATTTCTGGGCGAGGCGTGCGCGGTTTCCGCGGTTCAAGTCGCGGAAGAAGTCGCGCGCCAGCGCGGAGTACACGCGGTCGGCGTTCCGCTGGCTCGACGGGACGTTGACGCTGGCGAAGATGGCCGAGCCGCTGGACATCCGCTGGTCGCGGCCCCTGCCCGAAGGGGCAACACCGTCGACGGTGACCGTGTCCCGGGACTCGGCGGGACGCTGGTTCGTCTCCCTGCTGTGCGAAGACCCGAGCGTGACGCCGTTGCCCGCCACGGATGCGGTGGTGGGGATCGATGTGGGTCTTGATCACCTGCTGGTGCTCTCGACCGGGGAGAAGATCGGCAATCCCCGGCACGAACGGCGGGACCGCACGGCATTGGCGAAGGCGCAGCGGACGTTGTGCCGCAAGCAGAAAGGCAGCAACAACCGGAACAAGGCCCGCGTCAAGGTGGCCCGTGTGCACGCCCGGATCGCCGACCGACGCACCGACTACCTGCACAAGATCACTACTCGGCTCGTGCGTGAAACCCAAACTCTCGTGATCGAGGATCTCGCGGTGTCGAACATGGTCGGCAACCACCGCCTCGCCCGCGCCATCAACGACGCGGGCTGGCGGCAGTTCCGCCAGTTTCTGGAATACAAGGCGAGCTGGCACGGGCGGAACGTGATCGCGATCGATCGCTGGTTCCCGTCGTCCAAGCTCTGCTCGGCCTGCGGCGCCCTCGCGGCTGAGATGCCGCTGCACCTGCGCACGTGGACCTGTGGCTGCGGCGCGTCCCATGATCGGGACGTGAACGCGGCACGCAACATTCTGGCCGCCGGGCTGGCGGTGACAGTCTGTGGAGCCGGTGTAAGACCTCAACGGAACCCTCCGGGCGGGCAGTCGGCTACGAAGCAGAAAACCCCGCGGCGCGAGCCGTAGGAATCCCCCTCATTCACGAGGGGGAGGAAGTCAAGTCCACTCCGCGTTGGCGTTGAAGGTGCGGAACACCAGGTGCAGCTCGTCGTCGCCCATGCCGCTGCGCCGCAGCAACGGCACGAGCGCGGGCACGTTGGGCTGGTTCATCGGACCGAAGCAGCCGTAACAGCCCCGGTCGACCGCAGGACACAACGCGCCGCAGCCGGCGTGCGTCACGGGGCCGAGACACGGTGTGCCGTGCGCGACCATCACGCAGGTGAGGCCACGCCGCTTGCACTCCGTGCACACGCTCGTGTCGGGCAGATCCGGCTTTCTCCCCGCCAGCAACGCCGTGAGCACCTCCAGCAGTTGCCCCTTGTCGATGGGACAGCCGCGCAGTTCGTGGTCCACCGCGACGTGCGCGGAGACGGGCGTGGAGGTGCCCAGCGTCGCGATGTGCTCGGGGCGGGCGTAGACGATCGAGCGGAACTCGTCGACGTCGGCGAAGTTCCGCAACGCCTGGATGCCGCCTGAAGTCGCGCACGCGCCGACGACGACCAGCACCCCCGACTGCTCCCTGATCCAGCGGATCCGCTCGGCCTCTTCCGGCGTGGTCACGGATCCCTCGACGATCGAGATGTCGTAGGGGCCGGGCTCGCTGACGCTCGTGGCCTCCAGGAAGTGGGCGATGTGGACGCGTTCGGTCAACGGCAGCAGCTCGTCCTTGCAGTCCAGCAGGGTGAGCTGGCAGCCGTCGCACGAGGTGAACTTCCAGACGGCGATGCTCGGCATCACAACTCCTTCGCCAGCAACAGCGGTTCGGCCGTCGGATAGCCGGTGACCGGGCCGTCGCGGCACAGCAGCAGCGGCCCGAGCTGACAGTGCCCGCACAGTCCGATGCCGCACTGCATGTTGCGCTCCAACGACACCTGGATCCGCTCGGCGCGCACGCCCCGGCCGAGCAACGTCCTGGCGCAGAACCGCATCATCGGCTCAGGGCCGCACAACAGCGCGGTGGTGCGGTCGGGGTCGAGCGGGATCGACGCGAGTGGTTCGGTGACGAAGCCGACGCGGCCGTGCCAGTCGTGGTCTCCGTGGTCGACGGTGAGCACCACGTCCACATCGGACAGTCCCGCGAGCTCGTCCTGGTACAGCAGGTCCTGCCGGGTTCGCGCGCCCGCGACGAGCACCGTGCGCTTGGCCGGGTGGCCGAGCACGGGACGCAGTGGCGCGAGGCCGATGCCGCCCGCGACCACGAGCAGGTCCTCCGCGCCGTCGAGTTGCCACGCCGTGCCGAACGGGCCTCGGACCCCGATCACCGTGCCGGGTCCGGCGTCGTGCAGCGCCCGGCTCACCGCGCCGACAGCGCGGATCGTGTGCACGAGCGTGCCGTCGCCCGGGATCCCGCTGATGGAGATGGGCACCTCGCCGATGCCGTGCGCGTAGAGCATCGCGAACTGGCCAGGACTGAACGCGGGCAACGACTCGGCGACCGGCCGCAGCACCAGGGTCACCGAGTCGTGTGTCTCTACGGTGCGTGTCACGACCTGGTAGGGCGTCGGCGTCCAGGTCGTCATGCGGGGTTCCGGTAGAGGTCGAGCAGCCGGATCCGGGTGGCCTGCAACCGGTTCAGCAGTGCGTCGATCAGGATCAGGGAGAGCTGGTAGCCGAGCGCGGGGTCCTCGTCGGCGAGCACGCGCAACGCCCCGGTGTCCACGACAGCCGCTCGCGTCGAGGTCACCGCGGTGGCGCCGAAGTGCCAGCGGTACGGCGGCACGAGCCACGACCAGCCGAGGAGTTCACCGGGTCCGATGCTCTGCAGGGCGACCTTGCCGCGCGGGGGCACCACCGTGTCGATCACGACGCACCCGGTCA
This sequence comes from Lentzea aerocolonigenes, assembly GCF_000974445.1. Classification (GTDB taxonomy): domain Bacteria; phylum Actinomycetota; class Actinomycetes; order Mycobacteriales; family Pseudonocardiaceae; genus Lentzea; species Lentzea aerocolonigenes. The sequence goes on along the minus strand of NZ_BBOJ01000042.1, from coordinate 2,669 downwards.
GCACCACCCAGCACTGGTCGGCGAGCCCTCCTTCGTCGAACAGCCGGGTGCCGGCTTCGTAGGTCTCGATCCGGCTGACTCCCGCGATCGCCGCGCGCTGCGTGTGTGACAGTCGCGTGAGGAGGGGAAGTGCGTCGAGATCGGTCATGGGAGTGGTCATGGTTGTTCACTTCCCGCCAGAGCTGCCGCTTCCTCGGTGATGTCGATCCCGGCCGGGCACCACGCGATGCACCGTCCACAGCCGACGCAGCCGGACGTGCCGAACTGGTCGTGCCACGTGCCGAGTTTGTGGGTCATCCACTGGCGGTAGCGCGAGGCACCGGACGTGCGCACCGCGCCGCCGTGGAGGTAGGAGAAGTCGATCTCGAAGCACGACGCCCAGCGCTGGGAGCGTTCCGCGTTCCCGTCGAGATCGGTGGTGTCCTCGACGGAGACGCAGAAGCAGGTGGGGCAGACCATGGTGCAGTTGCCACAGGTGAGGCACCGTTCGGCCACTGCCTCCCAGTGCGCGGAGTCCCGGTTGCGGGCGAGGAGGTCGCGCAGGTCCAGTTCGGGCATCGCCCGGCCCATGCGGTTCGCGGCGGCCTCGACGTCCTGCTCGGCGAGCGCGACGTCGTCCGGTGACGCGGCACGGGCGGGCACACGAGCGAGGACCTCGGCGCCTTCACCGGTGCCGGAGGTGGCGAGGAACCGGTGACCGGTGGAGTCGATCCGTTCCGTCAGCGCGATGTCGTAGCCGGAGCCGGCGGCAGGTCCGCAGCCCATCGAGGCGCAGAAGCACACCTCGCCGGGCTCCGTGCACTGGGCGGCGACCACGAAAGGCGCTCTGCCGCCGACGATCTGCCGCAGCTTGGTGATCGCGGCCAGGTCGCAGGGCCGCACACCGAGGAACGCGTAGTCCGGCGCGTTGTCCTCGACGGGGTGGAATCCCGCGGGGTCACTGGAGATCAAGGCTCGGCGGGGCGGGTGCAGGAACCTCTTCCACGACTGCGGACCGGCCGAATGGCCGAAGACCGCGGTGTCCTGGCGACGGCGTACCCGGTAGTGGCCGGGACCTGTCCCGACGCCCCACCCGCTCGGCAGGTCCGCGGCGGAACCCAGCTCTGCCAACGTGATCGCGTCGTCCCGCAGGACCGGGCCGACGACCACGCGGCCGTCCTGCCTCAGCACGCCGATGAGCGCGTCGAGACCGTCGAGGTCCAGCACGACCTGCATGTCCGCCACCTCCTGAGTCGTCTCCCATCGTCACGGCAGGGCAAGCCCGCCCCCAGTGACCAAGGGCCCATCCGGTGAGGCGCTTCGGTCCCTGTCCTCGCGGTGCGTCCGGTGGTGGGCTGGAAGTGTTGGAGCGCAACAGGAAAGGAGATGACATGACCTCGCTGGCTCGCCGTCCGGCAAGCTCGCTGCTTCCCGACCTGTGGGAGATGTTCGACGCCACGTGGCCGTTCGGGACCCGGCATCCGATGCACATCGAGGACTTCGTCGAGGAGGGCGCTTACGTGCTCCGCGCGGAGTTGCCGGGTCTGGACGCTGCGAAAGACATCGACGTGAGCGCGACCGACGGCACCCTCACCATCACCGCCCAGCGGGAGGAGACGAAGAAGGACCAGCACCGTTCCGAGTTCCGCTACGGCTCGTTCAGCCGGACCGTGTCGCTGCCCTCGGGCGCGGACACCTCGAAGATCTCCGCCGAGTACAAGAAGGGCATTCTCGAGGTCCGCGTGCCGATCGCCGCACCGCCGGAGGAGCGCAAGGTTCAGATCGACGTCCAGCAGGACTGACCGCTTCGACGATGAAGGGCTCCTTCATCCACCTCACGTGGATGTGAACCGCTCCCCGGAAGTTGGACTGGGAATCCAGTTCCGGCTCTCCGGGGAGTGGTGGGGTGCATCCAGGTAGTTCGTTGTCTGAGCGGGAGCGGGCATCCGCTGTCGTGTTGTTCGAGAACGGGTATGGCGCGAAGGCTGTGGCGACCCGGTTGGGTGTGTCGCCGACGGCGGTGCGACGCTTGCGTGATCGTTGGATGCTGCGGAGCGCGGGAGCGCTGATGAGGAAGCCGGGCAAGCCGTCGTTCACGTTCGAGTTCAAGCTCGAGGTCGTGCGCCGGTATGTCAGTGGTGAGGCGACGGCGCTCGAGCTGGCGCGCGAGCACGGTCTGTCCTCGCCCAAGCTGGTCGAGACCTGGGTTCGGGCGTATCGCAGTGAGGGCGAGGAAGCGTTGCGGCCCAAGCGGAAGGGCCGTCCTGCCGGTGGTGCGTCCGCGCCTGCCGACAGTGAGCTGGAACGGTTGCGGGCGGAGAACCTGCTGCTGTCCGCGGAAGTCGCCTACCTGAAAAAATTGCGGGCCTTGAGGGAGCAGGGGCGAGGGTGAAAACCCAGATCATCGCCGCCCTCAAGGCTGAGTTTCCGCTGCCGGTGCTGCTGGCGGTCGCCGGCCTGACCCGCTCGACGTTCTTCTACCACCAGGCCCGCCTGGACCGGCCCGATCCGCATGCCGAGCTCAAGGCGGCGATCACGGAGGCGTTCGAGCAGGCCAAGGGCCGCTACGGGCACCGGCGGATCCACACGGTGCTGACCCGCCAAGGCTGGCAGGTGGCCAAGAAGACCGTGCTTACGCTGATGAACACGCTGGGTCTGGTCTGCATAGTGCGGCGGCCCCGGCGGTACCG
>NZ_BBOJ01000043.1 GCF_000974445.1 Lentzea aerocolonigenes | reverse complement strand
GGCCAGCGCCGCCTGCGGGTTGATGGCACGCCTGGTGCTTTGGGCGGCTTGCTGCTGCGTAGGCGTGCGGTTCGGGTGGGTTGGTCCCGTCACAAGCCGTACCAGGAGGTGGCGAGAGCTGTGGCACGACTCGTGACGGGACCAACCCACCGGAACCGCACGTGAAAGCTTGCTCGGCTTCGGCTTCGCGTGCCTCGCCTTCGGCCTCGGGCTTATTTCACCCTGCGGCGGTATGCCAGGGTGGCTGCTACTGCTCCCGCCAGGGCGCCTGCGCCCAGGACTGACGGGACGCCGATCTTTGCTGCTTTTCTGCCCGTCCTGAAGTCTCGGATTTCCCAGCCTTTTCTGCGGGAGATTTCTCGCAGTTGTGAGTCCGGGTTCACCGCTACTGCTGTGCCCACCACTGAGAGCATCGGGACGTCGTTCGACGAGTCCGAGTAGGCCGTGCAGCGCCGCAGGTCCAGGCCCTCCTTGGCAGCCAGGGAGCGGACTGCCTGGGCCTTGGCCTTGCCGTGGAGGAGGTCGCCCACCAGGCGGCCGGTGTAGACGCCGTCTTCTGATTCGGAGACCGTGCCCAGGGCGCCGGTCAGGCCGAGGCGCCTGGCGATGATTTGGGCGAGCTCTACGGGAGTGGCGGTCACCAGCCAGACTCGTTGGCCTGCGTCCAGGTGCATTTGGGCCAGGGCTTGGGTGCCCTTCCAGATGCGGTCGGCCATCAGCTCGTCGTAGATCTCCTCGCCCAGGGAGACGAGTTCGGCGACGCTGCGGCCCGCTACGAAGGAGAGGGCCTGTTCGCGGGAGGCCTTGACGGATTCCGGGTCTTCTCGGCCGCCTACTCGGAACTTCAGCTGCTGCCAGACGAAGCCTGCGAGGTCGCTGGACGAGAAGTACTTGCGGGCTGCCAGGCCTCGGGCGAAGTGGAAGATCGAGGCGCCCATCATCATCGTGTTGTCCACGTCGAAGAAGGCTGCGGCGGTCAGGTCTGGGGGGACCGACAGCGACGCTTCGAGCTCTGGCGCCATTGCGGCAGCTTGGATCGCCGCCTCTGCCGATGCCTCGCCGGCTAGTTCGGCCAGCCGGTCGCTCTCCACGTCACGCTTGCCTGCCATGTCACAAGCCTAGCGATCAGGTCCGTGAGGACGGGGTCGACTCAGCCGAAGCTGATTCCCGGGAGCAGCGGGAGGCTGATGCTCGGGAGCGGCAGGGGGAGCGGGATGGTGATTTCCGGCTTGCCCGACGGCTGGGGGGCTTGGGTGCCCGAGGTCGGGTTCTTCGGGGCCGACGGGTTCGGGAGCAGGGACACGCTCGGCTCGGTTGACGGCTTCGGGGCGCCTGACTGGGCCGGTTGGCCGGGCTGCGTCGGTTGGGGCGGGGTGGGGGTGCGGTTCGAGGAGGAGTTCGGGTCCGTGGTGGCTGCCGCGCACTCGCCCTTGGCCGGGAGGGGGCCGAGGGTGTCGCTGTTGCCGCTGGTCACGGTGGTGCAGTTGGTGCGGGCTGACAGGTCGTGGGCTCGTTGGGCGATGCTCGCGAGGAGCCACATCGTCGTGTCGGCGTGGGCGCCTGCGTCTGCTGGCAGGCGGGGGCGCAGGGTGCCCAGCTTCACGTACTGGGCCAGGGCCCAGTCGCGGAGGGCCGGGAGGGCCGTCTTGTCGGACGTCGTCGCGTAGGCGGTCAGTTGGCGTGAGCCTTCGGCTGCGTCCGTGTCCAGGTCGTTCAGGGCTGTGAGTTGAGCCGCTGACGTCGAGTCGCGGTCTGCCAGGGTTTCCATCTCCGTGACCCTGGAGGCGGCGAACTCGAGGTGCTTGAGGGCTCGGGACTCGTCGTCGAAGGTCAGGCCGAGGGAGGCGTTCTCGGTGGTGCGCTTGATGCCGTAGAGCGGGTCTCCCGGGAGCGCGTCACGGCTGAGCAGCACACTCATGCCTCCGAGCGACATCAGCAGGCAGAGGACCGCGGCTGCCGCGACTGCCAACCGTGCGCGCGCTCCCACGCGTCTTACCGACGAGAGCGCCAGGGGCTTCTCGGGTGGAGGTGCGGTGAGGACGCGCTGTTTCATGCGCTCGCGGGTCTCGGCGTCGGGGCCCACGTCCATGCGCCGGAGGAGCTCGACTATCGCGAGGTCCTCCGCGAAGTCGTCGCCGCCCACCGGTTGAGGGCCGCCTTCAACGGCACGGGCGAATCGCTCGTGCTCCGTCTGCCGCCACCGCGGTGTTCTTCCCTTGCCGTCCATCTCAGCCCGAGTAACGAAGTTGATCTGCTTTGGGTTACGCGTCTGCGATCGCGATCACCGCAACCACGACGGGAGGATCTGTGCGAGCCGCCTCACGGCCCGGTGTTGCAGGGCCTTCACGGCGCCCTCGTTGCGGTCCATCAGCTCCGCCACCTCGGACACCGACTTGCCTTCGATGAACCTCAGCCGGATGCACTCCTGCTGGTCGTCACCCAACTGGGAAACGCACCGGAGCAGCTCCGCGTTGGTCGCCTCGGTCATGACCTCCTGCTCAGGGCCGCTCGTCTCCTCGCGGTTGTCCTGGAGCTCGGCCGTCGTGACCTCGAGCCGGTACCGGCTGGACTTCACGTGGTCGAACACGATGTTGCGGGCGATCGTCACGAACCACGCACCCACGTCCCGGCCCTGGTAGCTGACCGAGCCGATGCTCCGCAGCGCGCGCAGGAACGTCTCGCTCGTCACGTCCTCCGCGAACGCGCGGTCGCCACCCACCCGGAAGAGGACATAACGGAACACCATGTCGACGTACTGGTCGTAGAGCACGCCGAACGCGTCGGTGTCACCCTCCTGGGCGGCCTTGACGAGCTGCCACGGCTCGTCGCCGGTGTTGTCGTGCTGACCTCCCGTCATGCCCCGGGTGGTCCTGATCGTGGTCGGTCGTGCCCTTGCAGTCATCGGCTGGCGGCACCTCCACAGAGTCGCCGTGGCGGCAGCATACGTGTGGTTACTCCGTAGTAGGTAGTGGACGGGTCGCGATGTGGAGACGTACCAACCGCGGCTTCATGACGCTCGTCACGCGTGGAAGACTGCTCGAAGCGTCCAGTTGTTCATGAGGAGGCCATGTTGACTTCCGCTCGCAATGTCTCAGATCTGGTCCGTGCTTCGGCACAGCGGGGACCCAGCCACGTCGCGTTGGTCGACGTGACGAGCGGAAAGAGCCTCACGTGGGAAACCATCGACGGCGCGGTCGACGCTTTCGCCCGCCGTTTGGCCGATTCCGGTCTCGAACCTGGCGACCGAGTGGCGGTGCGGCTGCCAACCAGTCCCGAGTTCGTGGTCGCTGTGTTCGGAATTCTCCGCGCGGGCGGTGTGGTGGTGCCCACCGGCCCCGGCAACCCGCCGCGTGAGCTCCAGCGCATCCTCGCCGACTCCGGCGCCGGCCTGCTGATCGGTGACGGTGAGGGCTCCGACGCCCAGGTCCTGGACGTTCCGGACGTCACGGCCACCGCCGAGCCGTTCGAGGCCGTCCGCGGCGGCGAGGACCTCGCGGTGCTCGGCTACACCTCCGGCACGTCCGGGGTGCCGCGCGGCGCGATGCTGTCCCACCGCGCGCTGCTCGCGAACGTCGCCCAGTGCGCCTCGTTGCGGCCGGCACCGGTGACGGCGGGCGACCGGGTGCTGCTCGCGCTGCCGTTGTTCCACGTATACGGCCTCGGCCCCGGCCTGCTGCAGGTCGCGGGCGCGGGCGCCACGGCGATCCTGCTGGAGCGCTTCGAGGCCGCGAACGCGCTGGACGTCATCGAGGAGCACCGCGTCACGACGATGGTCGGCGTGCCGCCCATGTACCGGGCGCTGCTCGCGAACCCGGTCGAGGTGCTGCGCGAGAAGCTCGCCACCGTCCGCCTGTTCACCTCCGGCGCCGCGCCGCTGCCCGGCGGGGTCATCGCGGAGATGCGGGGCGCGATCGGCATCCCGATCTACGAGGGCTACGGCCTCACCGAGACCGGCCCCGTGCTGACGTCCACGCTGGTCGGCGGCGTGCCCAAGCCCGGTTCGGTCGGGCAGGCGCTGCCGGGCGTCGAGATCCGCCTGGTCGACACGGACGGCTCGGTGCTCGACATCGACGAGGACGAGCCCGGCACCGGGCTGGTCTCCGCGAAGGGCGACAACCTCTTCAGCGGCTACTGGCCCGACGGCGCCCACGGCCCGGACTCCTCCGGCTGGTTCCGCACGGGCGACGTCGGCTTCATCGACGCCGACGGCGACCTGCACCTGGTGGACCGCGCGGGCGACCTGATCATCGTGAACGGGTTCAACGTCTACCCGCACGAGGTCGAGCAGGTCCTCTGCGAGATGCCCGAGGTGCTGGAGGCCGCGGCCGTCGGCGTGCCGGACGAGAAGACCGGCGAGTCGGTGAAGGTCGTCCTCGTGCTGCGCGACGGGCAGCAGCTGACCTCGGAGGAGGTCGTGGCCCACTGCGCCGCGCGGCTGGCCAAGTTCAAGGTGCCGACGTCGGTGGAGTTCGCCCCGGCCCTGCCGCACTCGCCGACCGGCAAGCTGGCGCGCGCCGTGCTGCGCAAGCCGCTGGGAGCATGACGGGCATGAGCCACCACGTGACGTTGATGAGCCGGGTCTCGTGCCACGCCTGCGAGGAGGCGGCCGTGGAGATCGAGCGGATCTGCGCGGACCTCGGCGCCACCTGGTCCGTCGAGGACGTCGACAGCGACCCGGAGCTGCGCGCCGAGTACGGCGACCGGGTGCCGGTGTTCCTCGTCGACGGGGCCGAGCACGGGTACTGGAAGGTGGAGGAGGACCGCCTGCGGGCGGCGCTCTCCGCGTAGCTGTTTCAAAGTACGCGGGGAGCTTTCGTACTCCAGGAAGGTACGAAGGGTCCCCGTGTGCCGTCAGGCTCGGGCGGCGCTCTCCGCGTAGCTGCCGAGTGCACGCGGGGAGCTTTCGTTCACCATGTGCGCACGAAAGGGCCCCGCGTGCGGTGAGTCTCGGGCGGCGCAGGTGCTTACCGGGCCCTTACGGCCCGAGCGAACCAGGGCCGTGCGGGTGTCGAATGAGAGGCATGAAGCCCGCCAAGGCCGCGCTCACCGGACTGCTCGCGATCGTCGCCGCCCTCGCGGCGGGGCACCTGGTGGCGGCGTTCGTGGGGCTGAGCGCCTCGCCGTACCTCGCGGTGGGCAACGCCGCGATCGACCTCACGCCGTCGTGGCTGAAGGACTTCGCGGTCACCGCGTTCGGCACGTACGACAAGGCCGTGCTGCTCACCGGCATGGCGCTGGTCCTCGCGGGCATCGGGATCGCGGCCGGTCTGGCCAGCAGGAACAGCCCCACACCGGGGTCGGTGGTGGCGGTCGTGCTGGGGCTCGTGGGCATCGCCGCTGTCCTGACCAGGCCGGACGTCGGCCAGCTCGCCCTCCTCGCACCCGTCGCCAGCATCGCCGCCGGCCTCTGGGTCTTCCGCCGCCTGCACCAGCAGACCGAGGAGGACGGCTCCCGGCGCGACTTCCTGGTCACGGCCGGGCTGGCGGTCGCGGCGGGCGTCGGGGGTCAGCTGCTGGGCAACCGGACCGACGTCGAGGGCTCGCGCCGGGCCATCGGCGACCTCACGCCGAAGACGAAGGCGCCCGAGGTCCCGGTCGGCGCGGACTTCGTCAAGGACGGGACGCCGAGCTTCATCACCAGCGGCGACGACTTCTACCGGATCGACACCGCGCTGAGCGTGCCGCGCATCCGGGCCGAGGAGTGGGCGCTGCGGGTCCACGGGATGGTCGAGCGGCCGATGGTGCTCACGTTCGAGGAGATCCGGAACCGGGACCTCGTGGAGGAGACCATCACGCTGACCTGCGTCTCCAACGAGGTCGGCGGGCCGTACATCTCGAACGCCAACTTCGTCGGCATCAGGATCGGCGACGTGCTGCGGGAGGCCGGCGTGAAGGCGGGCGCCGACCAGCTGTTCAGCACCAGCGACGACGGGTTCACGGCCGGCAGCCCGCTCGACCACGTCCTCGAACGCGGGCTGATCGCCATCGGCATGAACGGTCAGCCGCTGCCCGCCGAGCACGGGTTCCCCGCACGGCTCGTGGTGCCGGGTCTGTACGGCTACGTCTCCGCGACGAAGTGGGTCACCGACCTCAACGTCACCACGTTCGCGAAGGAGCAGGGCTACTGGATCCCGCGGGGCTGGGCCGCGCGGGCGCCGATCAAGACGATGTCGCGGATCGACCGGCCCAGACGCATGGGCAAGGTCCAGGGCAGGACCGTCGTGGCGGGAACCGCGTGGGCGCAGCCCAAGGGCGTGGCCAAGGTCGAGGTCAGGGCCGACGGAGGGCCGTGGCAGGAGGCCCAGCTCGGGGCCGACGTCAGCGACAGCACCTGGCGGATGTGGCGGATCGAGATGGACCTGCGGCCGGGCAGTCACACGGTCGAGTGCCGGGCCACCGACAAGTCCGGCTACACCCAGGACCAGGCGCGCCTGGACCCGGTTCCCGACGGTGCGACGGGCTGGCACTCGGTCACCTTCACCGTCGAGTAGCGCCTCACCCCGTAGTGATCATGAACTGACGAAGCGCTGGTCACGCCCTGTGACCAGCGCCGTGACCCGGTTCGGCCGACTTTGTGCATGCGTTCACAAGCGGTACGGTGTGGGTATCACCAACGCCGCGGGGTCTCTGCGGTGAAGCACACCCGGAGGTCGGAGAGCGTGGCATCACAGCGGGGCGAAGGTGAGACGACCGCCACCCCTCTGGAGCCTGCCGACAGGGAGCGCGCCCGTGCGATCCCCGAGGCGGCGGTGGCCAGGCTCGCCGTGTACCTCCGCGTGCTGTCCGGCATGGCCGACCAGGGCGTGACCGCGGTCTCGAGCGAGGAGCTCAGCCAGGCCGCGGGCGTCAACGCGGCGAAGCTCCGCAAGGACCTGAGCTACATCGGCTCGTACGGCACGAGGGGCGTCGGGTACGACGTCGAGGTCCTCGTGAGCCACATCGAGCGCATCCTCGGCCTCACCCGCAACCACTCCGTGGCCGTCGTGGGCATCGGTAACCTTGGTCACGCTCTGGCCAACTACGGCGGCTTCCCCGGCCGCGGCTTCCCGGTCACCGCCCTCTTCGACGTGGACGCCGATCTCATCGGAGTGCCTGTTGGGGGCATACCTGTCAACCACATCGACGAGATCACCGCGGTCTGCCTCGAACGCGAGGTGTCGATCGGCGTCATCGCGACGCCGCCGCCGGCGGCTCAGTCGGTTTGCGACCGTTTGGTATCTGCGGGCGTCCAGTGCATTCTGAACTTCGCACCGGTTGTCCTTCAGGTTCCAGACAACGTCGAGGTGCGCAAGGTTGACTTGGCGGTCGAGATGCAGATCCTGTCGTTCCACGTTGCTCGACGTGCGGACGAGGCTGCCAGCGTCTCGAACGGCAACAACGGACTCGGTGTGGACGGGATGGTGATTCGCCCGTGAGCGTGAGCCAGACGGCTCCGGCAGACGTGGTGAGTGCATGAGTGTGCTCGTAGTCGGTCTGTCGCACCGCACCGCCCCAGTCCCGGTCCTGGAACGCGTCACCGTGGCCGAGCCGAACCTGCCCAAGGTCCTCGGCCAGCTGCTCGCCGCCCCCAGCGTCTCCGAGGCGATGGTCCTGTCGACCTGCAACAGGGTCGAGGTCTACGCCGTCGTCGAGTCGTTCCACGGCGGCATGTCCGAGGTCGTCGAGGTCCTCGCGCAGCACGCCCAGGTCGACCCGCAGTCGCTCTACGAGCACTTTTACGTGCATTACGCCGCCGCTGCCGTGGAGCACCTGTTCTCCGTCGCGGCGGGCCTCGACTCGATGGTCGTCGGCGAGTCCCAGATCCTCGGCCAGCTGCGCGGTGCGTACGCGGCGGCGGACGAGGCGGGCACCGTCGGCAGGACCGTCCACGAGCTCACCCAGAACGCGTTGCGCGTCGGCAAGCGCGTGCACGCCGAGACCGGCATCGACCACGCGGGCGCGTCGGTCGTGTCCGAGGCGCTCGGTGACGCGGAGGCCCAGCTCGGCACGCTCGTCGGCAAGCGGGCGCTGCTCGTCGGCGCCGGTGCGATGGGCGGGTTGGCCGCCGCGCACCTGCGCAGGGCGGGCGTCGGCGAGGTCGTCATCGCGAACCGGACGCAGGCCAACGGTGTGCGTCTCGCCACGTCGCTGAAGGCGGAAGGCGTCCCCGCGACGGCTGTCGACCTCACCGCGCTGGGTGCCGAAATCGATCTCGCGGACATCGTCTTCGCGTGCACCGGGTCGGTCGACACGGTCGTGCGCGCGGACATGATCAGCAAGCGTTCGCGTCCGCTGGTGATGTGCGACCTGGGCCTGCCCAAGGACGTCGACCCGGCCGCGGCGGAACTGCCGAACGTTCGTGTGGTGGACCTGGAAACGCTGCAGCGGCGTCTCTCGGACGCGCCCTCCGGCCAGGACGCGCGGCTCGCCGCGCAGCTGGTCGCCGACGAGGTGAAGGCGTACCTCGCAGGCCAGCGCTCCGCCGAGGTCACGCCGACCGTCACGGCCCTGCGCAAGCGCGCGGCCGAGGTGGTCGACGCCGAGCTCCTCCGTCTTGATTCGCGACTTCCCGAACTGGACGCCGCGACACGCGGTGAATTGGCCAAGACGGTGCGCCGCGTTGTAGACAAGCTCCTGCACACGCCGACCGTCCGGGTGAAGGAGCTCGCCTCCGCACCTGGTGGTACCGGCTACGCGGAGGCTCTCCGCGAACTGTTCGGGCTCGACCCCCAGACGCCTGGGGTTGTCAGTCAGACCAAGCAAGCTCCTGTGGATGGTGAAACGCGGTGACCCGCACCCTACGGATCGGTACCCGTGGCAGCGCGCTGGCGCTCGCCCAGACGGGGACCGTGGCCGAGGCGCTCAAGGCGGCCGGAGCTCAGGTCGAGATCGTCGTCATCAAGACGCCGGGTGACCTGTCCGACGCCCCGATCGCGCAGATCGGCATCGGCGTCTTCACGTCCGCGCTGCGCGACGCGCTCGCGAACGGTGAGATCGACGTCGCCGTCCACTCCTACAAGGACCTCCCGACGGCGCCGGACTCGCGTCTGGTGCTCGCGGCTGTGCCCCAGCGCGAGGACCCGCGCGACGCGCTCGTGGCGCGCGACGGTCTCACGCTCGGCGAGCTGCTGCCGGGGTCCACTGTGGGCACCGGATCTCCCCGCCGCGCGGCCCAGCTGGAGGCCTTGGGTCTCGGGCTGAACATCGTTCCGTTGCGCGGCAACGTGGACACGCGCATCGGCAAGGTCCGCAGTGGAGAGCTCGACGCCGTCGTGCTGGCCCGTGCCGGCATCGCGCGCCTCGGTCGCGCTGACGAGATCACCGAGACGCTGGAGCCCATCCAGATGCTTCCCGCGCCCGCACAGGGCGCGTTGGCAGTCGAGTGCCGGGTCGACGACGTCGACGCCGAGCACCTGATCCAGTCCACTCTGGACGATTCGGCCAGCCGGGCCGCTGTGACCGCGGAGCGCGCCATGCTGGCCGCGCTCGAGGCGGGCTGCAGCGCGCCGGTCGGCGCGCTGGCCGATGTGGTGGAAGACCTCGACGACGAGGGCAAGGTCGTGTACCGGCTTTCCCTGCGCGGGGTCGCTGCGACGCCGGAGAACGATCTCCTCCGGGCGTCCGCCACCGGTGACTTGACCGAAGCTGAGGGACTCGGCCGGGCGCTGGCCGCCGAGTTGCTCGACCTCGGGGCCGCGGTTCTCAGCGGCCCAGAGGCGTAATCGATGGGGAGTGCCCTGATGACCCGCGCACGCAAGACCCCCGGACGCATCGCCTTCGTGGGCTCCGGCCCCGGCGACACCGGGCTGCTCACGGTCCGGGCCCACGACTTGCTCACCAGGGCTGAACTCGTGGTGACCGACCCGGACGTCCCGTCGGACGTCCTCGCGACCGTGGCCGAGGGAGTCGAGGTCCGCCCCGCTGTCGGTGAGTCCGCCGACGTGGCCAAGGACCTGGTGAACGAGGCGAAGAACGGTGCGACCGTCGTCCGTCTCGTCGCCGGTGACCCGCTGACGCTCGACTCGGTCGTGAAGGAAGCGCAGGCCGTCGCGAAGTCGACGATCCCGTTCGACGTCGTTCCCGGCGTGCCCTCGGGCACCGCGGTCCCCGCCTACGCGGGTGTCGCGCTCGGCGGCGTGCACACCGAGGTCGACGTGCGCGCCGTGACGGACTGGGCGGGCCTCGCCGCCTCGCCCGGCACGCTCGTGCTGCACGCGACCGGTTCGCACCTGGCAGAGGCCGCGTCGAACCTGGTCGAGAACGGCCTCGCGCCGCAGACCCCGGTCGCCGTGACCGCCGAGGGCACCGGCTTCCAGCAGCGCACCATCGACACGACGCTGGCCTCCGTGGCCGCGGACGCCGGTGAGCTGAACGGCCCGCTGGTCGTCACGGTCGGTGCCGCCGCCGCCGCTCGCTCGAAGCTCTCCTGGTGGGAGTCGCGGGCGCTGTACGGCTGGCGCGTGCTGGTCCCGCGGACCAAGGAGCAGGCCGGCGCGATGAGCGAGCGTCTGCACTCGCACGGCGCGATCGCCGTCGAGGTGCCGACGATCTCGGTCGAGCCGCCGCGCAGCCCCGCGCAGATGGAGCGTTCGGTCAAGGGCCTGGTCGACGGCCGCTACCAGTGGGTCGTCTTCACCTCGACCAACGCCGTCCGCGCGGTGTGGGAGAAGTTCCGCGAGTTCGGTCTGGACGCCCGTGCGTTCTCCGGCGTGAAGATCGCCTGCGTCGGCGAGGCCACGGCCGCGAAGGTGCGCTCGTTCGGCATCATCCCCGAGCTCGTGCCGTCCGGTGAGCAGTCGTCCGAGGGTCTCCTCAACGACTTCCCGCCCTACGACGACATCCTGGACCCGGTCGACCGCGTGCTGCTGCCGCGGGCCGACATCGCCACCGAGACGCTGGCCGCCGGCCTTCGTGAGCGTGGCTGGGAGATCGACGACGTGACGGCGTACCGCACCGTGCGTGCGGCCCCGCCGCCCGCCGACACCCGCGAGATGATCAAGTCCGGTGGCTTCGACGCGGTGTGCTTCACCTCGTCGTCGACCGTGCGGAACCTGGTCGGCATCGCGGGCAAGCCGCACGCCCGCACGCTCGTCGCGTGCATCGGCCCGCAGACCGCCGAGACGGCGCGGGAGTTCGGCCTCCGGGTCGACGTGCAGCCGGAGGAGGCGAACGTGCCCGCGCTGGTCGACGCGCTGGCCGCCCACGCCGCCCGGTTGCGCGCCGAGGGAGCGCTGCCTCCTCCGCGCAAGACCAAGCGTCTGCGCCGCAGCTAGAATCAAACTGAAGCCGTCGGGGCCACTCAAGAAGTTTTTGGGTGGCCCCTTCGACTCTCTCCGTCAGGGAGTCAGACGATGTACCCACTTCACCGGCCGAGGCGACTGCGCACGACGCCCGCCATGCGCCGCCTGGTCTCCGAGACCGAGGTGCGCCCGAGGCAGCTCGTGCTGCCGATGTTCGTCAAGGAAGGCCTGAACGCGCCCGCCGAGATCGCGAGCATGCCCGGCGTTCTCCAGCACACGCGTGACTCGTTGCGGAAGGCCGCGGTCGAGGCCGTGCAGGCGGGCGTCGGCGGCATCATGCTGTTCGGCGTCCCCGCCGAGCGCGACGCCGTCGGTTCCGCCGGCACCGACCCGGACGGCATCCTCAACGCCGCGCTGGGCGACCTGCGGGCGGAGCTCGGCGACAGCACCGTGCTGATGTCGGACTGCTGCCTCGACGAGTTCACCGACCACGGCCACTGCGGCGTGCTCGCCGCCGATGGCACCGTGGACAACGACGCGACCCTCGAGGCCTACGGCGAGCTGGCGGTGGCCCAGGCCCGCGCCGGCGCCCACGTCGTCGGCCCGAGCGGCATGATGGACGGCCAGATCGCCTTCATCCGCAACGCCCTGGACGTCGCGGGCTTCACCGACACCGGCATCCTCGCCTACGCGGTCAAGTACGCCTCGGCGTTCTACGGCCCGTTCCGCGAGGCCGTGGAGTCGCAGCTCGCCGGCGACCGCAAGACCTACCAGCAGGACCCCGCGAACGCCCGCGAGGCGATGCGCGAGGTGCAGCTGGACCTCGCCGAGGGCGCGGACATGGTCATGGTCAAGCCGGCGCTGCTGTACCTGGACGTGCTGCGTTCCGTCGCCGAGGTGTCGGACGTTCCCGTTGCGGCGTACCAGATCTCCGGTGAGTACGCGATGATCGAGGCCGCCGCCCGCAACGGCTGGATCGACCGCGAGCGCTCGATCCTCGAGTCGCTCACCTCGATCCGGCGTGCCGGCGCGGACATCGTCCTCACGTACTGGGCCGTGGAAGCGGCGCGGTGGCTCGACCGCTGACCCCGGTACCGAAGCTGATCGACGTCTCGCGCTGGCTGTGGATCACCAGCGCGAGCATCGGCATGGTGCGGTTCGTCGCACAGCTCTTCGACCGCGAGACGCTCGTGGCCGAGGCGCGCAGGCAGAACCCGGAGCTCGGCCAGGACCAGATCGACGCCGGCGTGAACGGCGGCGTCATGTTCGGCCTGCTGATCGCCGTCGCGTTCCTGGTCGCGTACACGCGGCTGGCGAACACGATGGCGCGCGGCCGCAACTGGGCCCGGATCGTGCTGACGGTGCTGGGTGCCGCGTCCGTCGCGTTCGGACTGTTCCGGCTCGTGGCGTTCTTCAGCGGGCTGGCCGCGCAGCTCGGGGTCGAGATGCGTCCGGTCGACCTGGGGGTCGCGTTCGTGACGACGGTGCTGGAGGCGGCGGCGATCGTGCTGATGTACCGGGTGTCCGGGCACTTCGGGAGGCGCGGCGTGGCCGGGGCGCCGTCGAACGCCTCCACGTCGTCGTGGACTTAGTGTCGTTCGCGATCTCCGCACCGGCCGTCCGCGCACTTCAGGACGCGCGTCACGGTGGACAGCGCCTTCCCGCCGTCCTAAGTTCGCGACCGTGACGTCTCCGAAGGAATCGGGCACCACCCCCGGCACCATCACCGCGGGCTACTGGCTCGTGGTCGCCGGTGCGGCCCTCTGGGTGCTCGCCGCGGTCTACCAGCTCTCCAACAAGCAGGCCCTGGTCGACGCGGTCAAGAGCAGGACCACCGACCCCGCGCTGACCCCGGAGATGATCGAGTCCTCGGCGACGGTGACGCTCGTCGTCGTGCTGGTGGTCTCCGTCGTGCTGGCCGCGCTCGCCGTGTGGTTCGCCGTCAAGGTCAAGGCGGGCACCAAGAAGAGCCGCACCGGCCTGATGATCACGGTGCTGCTCAACCTGTTCTTCCAGATGATCGGCAACGGGTACGCGATCACCCCGGCGCTCATCGCCATGGCGGGTCTCGTGCTCTTCTACTTCCGGCAGTCGACCGAGTACCTGAGCGAACGCGAGCAGCTGACGTGAAGGAGACGCCCAGGACGGTCCGCATCGCGGTCGGTCTCTGGCTCGCGATCGCCGTCTTCGTCCTGTTCACGACCGCGGGACTGTGGTTCCAGCGCGGTCAGGTGCAGGAGCTCACCAAGTGGTCGTCCGGGCAGGTCACGGGTTTCCTGCTGACGCTGACCGCGATCGCGGTGCTCTTCGCCGCGGCCTACGCCTGGCTGACCCGGACGTTCCTGCGCCACAAGAACTGGGCGCGGATCGCGTTGTCGGTCGTCGCGGTCGTGCACATGATCTGGATCCTGTTCCTCGGGGTCAGCGCGGCGAACCTGGTCACACTGCTGCTCATCTGTGCCGCAATCGTGTTCACGTGGCAGCGCGCTGCGGCACAGTGGGTGGCGGAGGTGCGTGAGCCGTGACCGATCCGCAGAACCCCGACCACGTGCAGTGGCAGAACCCGGCGGGGCACTACCCGGCGCCGCCCGCGGAGACTCCCGGGCACTACCAGGTGAGTCACGTCGGCCAGGCGAGCTTCTCGATGGCACCGCTCGCGCCCGTGCTGCCGCAGGAGCTGGCGCCGTCGCGGCCCGCCACGATCACCGCCGCGATGTGGATCTGGATCGCGGGTGCGGTGCTGTCCGTCGCGGTGCTGCCGGTGATGTTGCTCGGCAACACCGAGTACTTCCTCAACCAGGGCAACGCGTCCGTCTCCGAGCAGGAGCGTCAGGTCGGCGAGTTCGGCGTGCGGGCCATGGCGCTGATGTTCGGCTTCGCCATGCTCGTGGCCGCCTCGCCGTACATCGCGTTCGCGGTCGTGCTGCGCAACGGGCACAACTGGGCGCGGATCCTGCTCACGGTGCTCGGCGCACTCGGGTTCATGTCGATGATCGCGATCATGTTCATCGCGCTGGGTGCGCAGGTGTGGCAGGCGAGCGTGGCCATCTGCATCGTCGTGATGGGGCTGACCGTTGCCGCGGTGGTGCTGCAGTTCCTGCCCGCCTCGAACAAGTTCGTGCGGTAGTGCTGTACCGGGAGTCCGGCAGCAGCTGGTGGCCGCTTCTGTGGGGACCCGCGTTCGCCGTCGCCGGGTACCTGGTCGAGCTCATCACCGGGCCCGCGTCCGTCGGGCTGTGGACGATCGTGGGGCTCGGGCTCACGCTCGGCGCGGTGCTGTGGGTGTACGGGCGGGTGAAGACCGGCAGCGTCACGTTGACGGCCGAGGAAGCCCAGTTCGGGCGGGAGAAGCTGCCGGTCGCGATGATCGAGGCCTGCCGCGACGTCGGTGCGCCGACCGGTGCGCGGGTGCTCGGCGGTGGCTGGTCGGTGCCCAAGGGGACGACGGCGGTGCCGTTGCGGTTGCTCGACGGCACGGTGGTGCTGGGATGGGCACGCGATCCGGAAGCCTTGCTCGCGGGTCTGCGCAGGGTCGTGAGAGGGTGAGCGACGTGACAGAGGCTGTGACCGAGCCGGAGACCGTCGTGGAAGAGCCCGAAGAGGCGCCGCACGCCGGCCCCAGCCTGCACCAGCCCAAGCGGTGGTTCATCGCCGCCGGCGAGGTCGTCGCGATCGTCCTGCTCGCGATCGTCGCCGTGTGGTGCTGGAACCGCGGTGTCGTGCGGCTCGCCTACCCGCTCGAGGGCCGTGAGGCGTTGATCTCCACGCGCTACCACGGCAACTGGCTGGGCACCGCCGTCGGCGCGGTCACGCTGGCAGTGATCCTCGGACTCGACGCGGTGCGGCAGGTCGTGCTGGCCCTGCGCACCCGGCCGCAGAAAGCCGCGGAAGCCGACGTGTGAGACTGGGGCACGTGACTGCCAGTCGATCCCAGGCCCTGTTCGAGCGCGCGTCGGCGCTGACCCCCGGCGGGGTCAACTCTCCGGTGCGGGCGTTCCACTCCGTTGGCGGCACCCCGCGCTTCATGGTGCGCGGCGAGGGCCCGCACCTGTGGGACGCGGACGGCAACCGGTACGTCGACCTGGTGGCCTCCTGGGGCCCGATGATCCTCGGGCACGCCCACCCGTCCGTGGTCTCCGCCGTGCAGAAGGCCGCGGCGTCCGGGCTCTCGTTCGGCACGCCGACCGAGGGTGAGATCGAGCTCGCGGCCGAGCTGATCGACCGCGTCGAGCCGGTCCGCCAGGTCCGCCTGGTCAACTCGGGCACCGAGGCCACGATGAGCGCGATCCGTCTCGCGCGCGGTTTCACCGAGCGGCGCAAGGTCATCAAGTTCGCCGGCTGCTACCACGGTCACGTCGACGCGCTGCTGGCCCAGGCCGGTTCCGGCGTCGCGACGCTGGGCCTGCCGACCTCGCCCGGCGTCACCGGCGCGCAGGCCGCGGACACGATCGTGCTGCCGTACAACGACGTCGAGGCCGTGCGGAAGGCGTTCGCCGACAACCCCGGCGAGATCGCCTGCATCATCACCGAGGCCGCGGCGGGCAACATGGGCGCGGTCGCGCCGGGTGCCGACTTCAACGCGACCCTGCGGGAGATCTGCGACGCCGAGGGCGCCCTGCTGATCATGGACGAGGTCATGACCGGCTTCCGCGTCTCCCGCGCGGGCTGGTTCGGCCTGGAACGCGTCCGCGGCGACCTCTACACGTTCGGCAAGGTCATGTCCGGCGGCCTGCCGGCGGCGGCATTCGGCGGCCGCGCGGACGTGATGGCCCGCCTCGCGCCGTCCGGCCCGGTCTACCAGGCGGGCACGCTGTCCGGTAACCCCGTGGCGGTGGCGGCGGGCCTCGCGACGCTGCGCGCGGCGGACGAGGAGGTCTACCAAGCCCTCGACCGCAACGCGACGCGCCTGGGCGCGCTGTTCACGGCGGCCCTGACCGAGGCAGGTGTCGAGCACCGCGTGCAGTTCGCGGGGAACCTGGTGAGCGTGTTCTTCGGTTCTTCGGAGGTGAAGGACTACGCGGGCGCGCAGGCGTGCGAGACGTGGCGCTTCCCGCCGTTCTTCCACGCGCTGCTGGAACGAGGCGTGTACGCCCCGCCGTCGGCGTTCGAGGCGTGGTTCGTCAACGCCGCCATGGGTGAAGAGGAGTTCGCCGTGATCGCAGACGCGCTGCCGCACGCGGCCCGTGCCGCCAAGGAGGCCCGCAAGTGACCCGCACCGTCGTCCACCTGCTCCGCCACGGTGAGGTGCACAACCCGACAGGCATCCTGTACGGCCGCATCCCCGGTTTCCGGCTGTCCGAGCGGGGGCAGAAGCAGGCATTGACCGTGGCCGAGCATCTTGCCGACCACGACATCGTGCACGTGGTGGCTTCGCCGTTGGAACGGGCGCAGCAGACCGCTTCTCCGATTGCTGACTCGCACCGGTTGGAGTTGGCCACTGATGATCGGCTGATCGAGGCTGACAACCAGTTCGAAGGGTTGAAGGTCGCTGTGGGGGACGGGGCTTTGAGGTCCCCTCAGCACTGGCCGAAGTTGGTCAACCCGTTCAAGCCGTCTTGGGGTGAGCCGTACATCGAGATCGCTCATCGGATGTTGGGGGCGGTGCAGAAGGCTCGGGCTGCCGCTGAAGGGCATGAGGCGGTTTGTGTTTCGCATCAGTTGCCCATTTGGACGGTGCGGCGGTTCCTCGAGGGGAAGCGGATGTGGCACGACCCTCGTCGTCGTGAGTGTTCGCTCGCCTCATTGACTTCCTTGATTTTCGAGGGAGAGCAGCTGGTGCGGATCGCCTATTCGGAACCTGTCGGCGTCACCAACCCTCGGGTGACCGGCGCATGAAGCGGTTGCTGGTGCTGGTGCTTTTGCTTGCAGGGTGTTCTACGGGTAAGGACGCTGCTCAGATCGGGGCGGGCGAGTTCTACCTCGTCGCGCCCGGAGGGCAGGTCAAGATCCGGTACGCGCCGTCTGAGCGCAAGGAGCTCAAGGGGCTCGAAGGCGAGTCCCTGCTTGAAGAGGGCAAGACGGTCAAGCTCTCGGACTTCGCGGGCAAGCCCGTCGTGATCAACGTCTGGGGGGCCTGGTGCGGGCCTTGCCGGACCGAGGCGCCCGAGATGCAGAAGATTTTTGAAGCCGGGACTCAGGTGCTCGGGGTGGACGTCAAGGAAACCTCGAAGGACCATCCGCGGGACTTCATGAAGGACCGGTCGCTGACCTATCCGTCCATCTACGACGCTTCGTCGCGCAGTTTCATCAACGTTTTCAAGGGTGTTCCGGCCAACACCGTGCCGTCGACGTTCGTCGTGGACAAGAACCACAAGGTGGCGGCGGCGTTCCTGGTGCCGGTGCTGGCCTCCGACGTCCAGCCCGTCCTGGACGACCTGGCCAAGGAGTAACCCGTTCGAGTGGTTCCAAAAGTTACGCGGGGGCCCCGCGTAACCTTCTGGGGAACGCGGGGGCCCCGCGTCCGCAAGCATGACGTGCACGCGGGGAGCTTTCGTGCACTCCTGGCGCACGGGAGGTCCCCGCGTGCGGTCAGCGAACGGCGGGGGTGGTGAGCGAGGGGATCTTGGCCTTGAAGGCCTTGATCATTTCGTCCCTGCCGATCGAGTTGAACTGCTTGCCCAGGGTTCGCATGATCGAGTTGTCCGTTGGGCGGTACAGGCCGTTCTTGTAGTACCTGGCGCCTTCCAGCGGGGCGATCACGCCTCCGTCTGGAGAAGGTTTGCCCAGGTATTCGCCCCACTTGGCGCCGGTGGGGTCCTTGGTCACGTTCTTCTCGCGCGGTTCTGTGCCCGTGTAGGTGAGGTACGGGTAGTCGTACTCGTCGGCCAGGCCGCCGATCGAGTGGCCCAGCTCGTGGATGGCGATCTGGCCCGCTTGGGCGTTGGAGCCCGAGGCGGTGGCCACCGAGCCGCCTGCGCCGCCGTACTTGGTGGTGTTGCCGAGGGCGATCACCTGGTCTGCTTGCGGGGCTTGGGCCGCGTACTCCTTGGCCTTCGTTTCGTTGACGCAGAGGAGGCGTTCTGTGTTCGCGTCTCGGCCCTGGCACCAGAAGCCCATGTCCAGCGCGGTGTCCTTGAGGATGCCCCTGGTCGGATCGTGGTCCACTCCGGACTCGGTGGAGATCACGTTGACCTGCCAGACGTTGAAGTAGTCCTTGTAGGACGCGAAGGGCTCCACCGCGGAGAGTTCGTCCCACTTGCTCTTCACGTTGGCGGTGTAGGTCGCCAGGTCGTCCGCTGTGTAGCCGTCGCCTACGAAGACCAGGTCGAAGGCGTCTGCCGGGTCGCGGTCGCCGTGGATCTTGGTGACCTCGGCCGCGGCCAGGGCGCGGAAGGTCGTGGTCTCGGCTGGAGCCTTCGGGGTCAGGGCCTGGGTGATGGTGCCGTCTTCGTTGAAGACCTCGCGCCATTCCATGGCCGGGGCGGTGCTGCCGGCTGGTACCTGGGCGAACAGGGCCAGCGCTGTGAGCGTCAGCGCTGGGAGGAGCAGCCGGGGAAGATGCATGCGCTGACGCTAAGCAACCGTGATGTCACTCACAAGAGGCAATGGTAGGTAGTTCTGGGCTGGTGAGGACGGCGTCAAAAGTGATGCCGGTGCTCACGTGATCCGGGCAACTACCTACTCTGAGGTGTGTGAACCCCACCGATCTGGCGATCTCCGGGCCGTTGCTGCTGGCCACCGGGGTTGCTTTGCTCGCTGGATTTATCTCTTTCGCGTCGCCCTGCGTGGTGCCGCTGGTGCCCGGATATCTGGCCTATCTCGCTGGGCTGGTGGGGGCCGAGGCGCCTCGGGTGGAGGCCGAGGAACCCGCTGCGGCGGGGCGGTGGCGGGTGGCTGGGGCCTCGTTGCTGTTCGTGCTCGGGTTCACCGTGGTCTTCGCGCTGGCGTCGATGGCGATCCTCGGCGCTTCGGATGCCTTGTTCCTCAACGCTGAGCTGTTCCAGCGGATCGGTGGCGTCGTCACGATCCTGATGGGGCTGGTGTTCCTCGGACTCGTGCCCGCGCTGCAGAAGGATGTGCGGTTCCACGCCAGGCCTCGGGCCGGGGTGTTCGGGGCGCCCGTGCTCGGGGCCGTGTTCGCGCTCGGGTGGACGCCTTGTCTCGGGCCGACGTTGGCCGGGGTGCTGGCTGTTGCCCGGAGCACCGAGGTCGGGTCGTCGACTGTGCGCGGGGCCGTGCTGGTGCTGGCGTACTGCCTGGGGCTCGGGTTGCCGTTCGTGGTGCTCGCGCTCGGGGCGCGGTGGGCGTTGGGCGTCACCAAGTGGCTGCGCTCGCACGCGCGGCAGGTGCAGGTGTTCGGTGGTGTGTTGCTGATCCTGGTGGGCGTCGCACTGGTCACCGGGCTCTGGGGTGAGTTCGTCGGGTGGCTGCGCTACTCGTTCGTCGACGTCGTGAGGCTGCCTCTCTAGTGATCGCCTTCCTTCGCAACACGTGGCGCGGGCTCACCTCGATGAGGACCGCGCTGACCCTGCTGTTCCTGTTGGCGCTCGCGGCGATGCCGGGGGCGTTGCTGCCGCAGCTGTCGTTGAACGCGTCGAAGGTCGACGAGTACGTCGCCCAGCACGGGTGGTGGGGCGACCTGCTGCTCAAGCTCGGGTTCTTCGAGGTGTACGCCACGCCGTGGTTCGCCGCGATCTACCTGTTGCTGTTCACCTCTCTCGTCGGGTGTCTTCTGCCCCGCACGTGGGAGTACTTCAAGCAGATGCGCGCGAAGCCCGTGCTGACGCCGCGCAACCTCTCCCGCATGCCGCACCACGTGCAGGCCGAGCTCGACGTGACGCCGGAGGAGGCCGTCGCTCGGGCGAAGAAGGCGATGCGCGGGTGGCGGATGGAGACCGGCGAGGGCACGGTCAGCGCCGAGCGCGGGTACCTGCGCGAGACCGGCAACCTGGTCTTCCACTTCGCGTTGCTGGGTCTGCTGGTGTCGTTCGCGCTGGGCAAGATGTTCAGCTACGAGGGCCAGGTCATCGTGCAGGCCGACGGCGGGCAGTTCTGCAACGGCGGCATCTTCAACTACGACTCGTTCCGGCCGGGGCTGCGGATCGACGGCACGGACCTCACGCCGTTCTGCGTCGAGATCGGCAAGTTCTCCGCCGAGTACCTCGAGAACGGCCAGCCCGTCGGCTACCAGGCGGACATCCGGTACCAGTCGGGCGAAGATCTTCAGACCAACACCTGGAAGCCGTACAACCTCCAGGTCAACCACCCGCTGCGGACCGACGGCGACCGCGTCTACCTGCTCGGGCACGGGTACACGCCGACGTTCACGGTGACGTTCCCCAACGGCGAGAAGCGCACGCAGGGCATCCAGTGGCTGCCTGCCGACCAGCGCACGCTGGCGTCCGAGGGCGCGACGAAGTTCGACCCGCCGGGCGTGACGGACTCCGAGCAGCGGCGCAAGAACCAGATCGCGGTCACCGGGCTGCTCGCGCCGACGCCGTTGCTGCACGGCGGCATCCTGAACTCGAAGTACCCCGCCCTGAACAACCCGATGGTCGCCGTCGACGTGTACCGCGGTGATCTCGGCGTGGACGACGGCCGCGGCCAGTCGATCTTCTCGATCGACATGAACATGGTCGAGCAGGGCCGGTTGCAGAAGGTCGCGCGCAAGAACCTCGCGCTGGGTGAGGAGATCGCGCTCGACGACGGCACCAAGGTGCGGTTCGACTCCGTGAACGACTGGGTGTCGTTGCAGGTCTCGCACGACCCGACACAGGGGTACGTGCTGGTGTTCGCCATCCTGATCATCCTCGGCCTCGGGGTCTCGCTGACCGTCAAGCGCCGCAGGGTGTGGGTGCGTGCGACCCCTCGGGACGACGGGCGTACGTTGGTCGAGGTCGGCGGGCTGGCCCGCACTGACCAGGCAGGATACGGCGAGGAGTTCACGCGGCTGGCCCGCGCGGTGCTGAACGAGGAGAAGTCCTGATGCCGGTTGACGAGACCCTCGCGACCTACAGCGACTGGCTGTACCGCAGCGCGCTGGGCGTCTACCTCTTCGCGATCATGCTCTACGCCGTGGAGCAGGCGTTCGCCCGTGCGCCGCGCAAGAAGGCGCTGGTCGGGGCCGGTGCGCCGATCCCGGGCATCCTCACCGACGAGCCGAAGAGCGAGCTGTCGCGGACCGAGCGCATCGGCCGCATGGGCGCCGCGCTGACGGTGCTCGGCGCGCTGCTGCACCTGGGTTCGCTGGTGATGCGCGGCCTGTCCGCGGGCCGGGCGCCCTGGGGCAACATGTACGAGTACATGTCGCTGCTGTGCCTCGCCGCGGTGGTGACGTGGATCGTGCTGATGGCGAAGTTCCCGATCCGCCGCCTCGGCGCGTTCGTGCTGACGCCGATCCTCGTGCTGCTGTTCCTCGGCGGCACGGTCCTCTACGCCGAGTCCGCGCCCGTCCAGCCGGCGTTGCGCTCGTACTGGCTCGTGATCCACGTCTCGGTGATCTCGATCTCGTCCGGCGTGCTGCTGATTCCGGGTGTGACGTCGATCCTCTACCTGCTCAAGGACAGCAAGGCCGACCGCTTCCCCAAGCTGCCGTCCGCCGACGTGCTGGACCGCATGTCGTACCGGACCACCGTGATCGCGTTCCCGCTGTTCACCGCGGGCATCATCCTCGGCGCGATCTGGGCCGAGGCCGCGTGGGGCCGCTTCTGGGGCTGGGACCCCAAGGAGACGGTGGCGTTCGTCTCGTGGGTGGTCTACGCGGCGTATCTGCACGCGCGCGCGACGGCCGGTTGGCGTGGCCGTGGGGCCGCCTGGATCAACGTCGTCGGCTTCGCGTTGAACGTGTTCAACCTGTTCTTCATCAACTTGGTCACTACCGGGTTGCATTCGTACGCGGGTCTCTAACGAGTTAAGCCCCCAGGTCGATGGAACCGGTGCTGGTTGCGTACCGTCGCAACCTGGGGGTCGGGGAGGTCTCGATCCTCCTTGCTCAGGGAGGGCCACAGCGGTGACATGGCAACCACCGGGTGAGGAACAGGGCTCCGGCCCGCAGTACGTCGACCCGCAGACGGCCTACCTCGACCCGCAGCAGTCCGGTCCGCAGCACGTCAGCGGCGGCCCATCAGGCCCGTACCACGTGGGCGGCAACCAGTCAGGCCCCTACCAGGTGCCCGGCAACGCCTCCGGCCCGTACCAGGTTCCCGGCAACGCGTCCGGTCCTTACCCCGTGCCCGGCTCCACGTCCGGCTCGTACGCGGTGGACGGAGCGTCCGGCCCGTACCAGGTGGGCGGCGGCCAATCGGGTGCTCATCCGGTCGGTGGCGGCCAGTCCGGCCCCCACAACACGAGCCAGTACGGCCAGTTCGCCGGCTCCTCGTTCCCCAACAACTTCCCGCAGCAGCCGTACCGCTCGCACGCGCAGGAAGTCTCGTCGCAGCAGCTGATCAAGAAGGAGAAGCGTCCGCCGACGTCGGGCTGGCGCAAGTCGCTGCACTCGATCACCGGCGGTGCCGTCAACCTCGGCGAGAGCCCTGCCGACGTGCGCCGGCGCGAGCTGATCGCGCGGATCAACCAGCCGTTGCGCGGGTGCTACAAGATTGCGATGCTGTCGCTCAAGGGCGGCGTCGGCAAGACCACCACGACCACGACGCTGGGTTCGACGTTCTCGTCGCTGCGCGGTGACCGGGTGATCGCCGTCGACGCGAACCCCGACCGCGGCACGCTGGCGTTGAAGATCCCGAGGGAGACCACGGCGACCGTGCGGCACCTGCTGCGCGACGCCCCGCGGATCACGAAGTACAGCGACGTCCGCGCGTACACGTCGCAGTCGCCGGCGCGGCTCGAGGTGCTGGCGTCCGAGCAGGACCCGGCCGTGTCGGAGGCGTTCAGCGAGGACGACTACCGCCGCACGGTGGCGTTGCTGGAGCACTTCTACAACATCGTCCTGACCGACTGCGGGACCGGACTCATGCACTCCGCGATGAAGGGCGTGCTGGACGAGGCCGACTCGCTGGTGCTCGTGTCGTCCGGCTCGGTCGACGGCGCGCAGACGTCGGCGGCCACGCTCGACTGGCTGGAGGCGCACGGCTACCGCGATCTGGTCGCGAAGTCCGTGTGCGTGATCAACTCGGTTCGCCCGAAGTCGGGCAAGGTCGACCTAGACAAGCTCGCGGCGCACTTCCAGCAGCGGTGCCGCGCCGTGGTCCGCCTGCCGTTCGACGAGCACCTCGAAGAGGGCGCCGAGATCGCGCTGGACCAGCTCGCGCCGGAGACCCGGCTGGCGTTGCTGGAACTCGCCGCAGTCGTGGCGGACGACTTCCCGCACAACTGAGACGCGTACGGCGAAAGGGGCCCTGAGGACAGGGCCCCTTTTCCGGTCACTCGTCGCGTTTGCGCTGCTCGTCGAGCTTGCGCAGGAACTCCGGGTCGTCGTCAGGGGCGATCACCTTGCGGCCCGGGGTGTACTCCGAATGCTGCGGGGCGAACGCTCGCCACACGAGCACAGCCACGGTGAGCGCACCGATCACCGCCAGCAGGTAGATCATCTGGTCGCCACCTCCCTTTGCCACGAGATTACCCGCGGCACAGGGATTACTACGGTTTCAGTGGCGGACGGGTTCAGTCGCCTCGGTCGTCAGCTCCGAAAGCAGAGCCTTCACCTCGGTCTCACGGAACCTGCGATGTCCTCCAGGGGTGCGAATCGAGCCGATGCGACCTGCAGTGGCCCATCGGGTCACGGTCTTCGGGTCGACCCGGAACAGATTGGCGACTTCCCCAGGCGT
This sequence comes from Lentzea aerocolonigenes, assembly GCF_000974445.1. Classification (GTDB taxonomy): domain Bacteria; phylum Actinomycetota; class Actinomycetes; order Mycobacteriales; family Pseudonocardiaceae; genus Lentzea; species Lentzea aerocolonigenes. Next base: position 15,714 of record NZ_BBOJ01000043.1, on the reverse strand, counting down.
CAAGAGCCGCTCGGTGGCTGCAGTCACTCGTCCTCCTCAGATCAGACGTTCCGGTCCGATCGTGGCATCTGACCCATCAGGTACTCGAACGCTTGTTTTTTGGTAAAGAGGTAGTAAGGGACGACCGGCGCGATTCGGACATGGTTCGCTGTACGCGGGGCCCCCGCGTCCTCTCCTGGAGTACGAAAGCTCCCCGCGTACTCTCAGGACTAAGGTGTCGCGGGTGGATGCTCTTGATCGACAGATCATCGCCGCACTGCGCGCCAACGGACGGGCCACGTACGCCGACCTCGGCAGGCAGGTCGGCCTGTCCGCCTCCGCCGTGCACGAGCGGGTCGGGAAGCTCGAGGCCAGCGGTGTGATCGTCGGGTACCACGCGGTCGTCGACCCCAGCGCGGTCGGCCTGGGCGTCACCGCGCTGATCGGCATCCACCCCACCGACATCGCGGACGACAACGAGGTCGCGGACGCGTTGAGCGAGCTCGTCGAGGTCGAGTCCTGTTACCGGGTGGCGGGCGACGAGTCGTTCATCGTGAAGGTCAGGGTGGCGACCGTGGACGACCTGGAGCGCTCGCTCGGGCGGCTGCGGCGCATCCACGGCGTGGCCCGCACGCGCACGACCGTGGTGCTGTCCACGCGGTTCGAGGGGCGCCCGAACACCGGTGACGAAGCGGGCGACGTAACCTGAACGGGTGCTGGCTCGTGATGTGACGCTCTACGTTCTCGCCCGCCTCGGTCTCGTCGCGGTGGTGACGGGCGCACTCATGTTGTTCAACGTTCCTTTGCTGCCCGCGCTCGCGGTCGGCGTGGTCGTGGCGCTGCCCGCGTCGTTGTTCATCTTCAAGGGGCTGCGGCAGCGCGTCGCGGCCGGCCTGAACGAACACCAGGCGGCACGCAAGGCCGAGCGGGACAAGCTCCGGTCCGAACTGCGTGGTGACGAAGGTCCTGTCACTCAGGCTTAGGCCGTTTGCGCGGCTATCGTGCCGCTGTGAGTACCTCCGTTGACCGTTGTTGCAGCAGGACCAGGCACTGGGTGTGCGAAGCCGTCAAGATCATCGAGGCGGACGCCAACCGCAGCGCGGACACGCACCTGCTGCGCTACCCGCTGCCGCTCGACTGGGGCATCGACCTCTACCTGAAGGACGAGTCGACGCACCCCACGGGCTCGTTGAAGCACCGGCTGGCGCGGTCGTTGTTCCTCTACGCGATCTGCAACGGCTGGATCACCGGCGGCACGCCCGTGATCGAGGCCTCCTCCGGCTCCACGGCGGTGTCGGAGGCCTACTTCGCGCGGCTGCTGGGGCTGCCGTTCATCGCGGTGATGCCCCGCTCGACCTCGGCGGAGAAGGTCTCGCTGATCGAGCGGCAGGGTGGCAGGTGCCACTTCGTCGACGAGCCGTCGGCGATCTACGACGAGTCGCGGCGGCTGGCCACCGAGCTCGGCGGCCACTTCATGGACCAGTTCACGCACGCCGAGCGCGCGACCGACTGGCGGGGCAACAACAACATCGCCGAGTCGATCTTCGACCAGATGAAGCTCGAACCGTCGCCGGAACCGGACTGGGTGGTCGTCGGGGCGGGCACGGGCGGCACGTCGGCCACCGTCGGCCGGTACATCCACTACCAGAAGCTGACCACCCGTCTGGCCGTCGTCGACCCCGAGCACTCGGTGTTCTTCGACGCGTGGCGGGACGGCAACCCCGACCTGGTGGGCACGCGTGGCTCGCGGATCGAGGGCATCGGGCGGCCGCGGGTGGAGCCGTCGTTCATCGGTCAGGTGATCGACCGCATGATCAAGGTGCCGGACGCGGCGTCCGTGGCGACCATCCGGTACGTGGAGGACCTGCTCGGGCGGCGGGTCGGCGGTTCCACCGGTACGAATCTGTGGGGAGCGTTCCAGATCGTGGCCGAGATGCGGCAGTCTCGCACCCGCGGCAGCGTGGTGACTCTGCTCTGTGACGGCGGCGAGCGTTACGCGAACACCTATTACGACGACTCATGGGTAGCTGCACAGGACATGGATCTCGATCCGTGTCTCGAACGCCTGAACAACTTCCACCGCACGGGGAACTGGTGACGAGAGTTCTGCGTCACAGCGTGACCTGAGCACCTGAGTCCGCAGGGGGGACGCTGTGTCGTCGCTGTTCACCGACGCGGCCGAGCTGCGCGCGTACGCCGAGTACCTGCGCACCGAAGCCCAAGAGTTCGAGACGATCCGCAAGTACGTCCACGCCACGGCGTGCGACAAGGGCGGCTTCACGGGCCTGCTCTCGTTGCTCCAGCCGGGCGTGGACGTCGTGCGCGCGCTGTTCGACGAGACGCTCGACTACGGCAAGTCGAAGCTGGAGGGCACGGCTTCGGCGGTGGACGCGACGGCTCAGGTCTACGAGGACGTGGACCGGGCGCAGATGGTGATCTTCGGGGGGCTGCTCAAGTGACCACCTCCTACTCGGACCCGCGCCCGGTCGTGGCGTCCCTGAAGCAGCCGGAGATCGACAGAGCCTCGCTCAACGACGTCCTGCAGGACCAGGGCTGGGGCGTGCAGGCCGTCAACTGGGTGTTCGAGGCGGTCACCGGCGAGTCGCTGGTCGCCACGATCATCACGCCGATCACCGGTGACTGGACGAAGATCCGCGCCGACGGCGACGCGTGGCGCATGGTCGGCAACGCGATGAACGACGTCTCGTACAACCTCACCGACGCCGTGGGCAAGGTGCGCGGCCACTGGGACGGCGACGCCGCACGTGCCCACGAGAAGTACATCGCCCTGGGCTGGAAGGCCGGCCTGCTCGCCGAGATGGGCGTGGCCCAGCTGATCGCCAAGGGCTTCGACACGGTCGCCTCGGGCGCCGAGGCCCTGGGCAAGCAGGCCGCGCGGCTGCTCGACTACCTGGTCAACAAGCTGCTGGAAGCCGCCGCCACCGTCTGGATCCCGCTGGCGGGCTGGATCAAGGCAGCCGAGATGGTCTGGAACGCGTACCAGATCTACCGGCGCGTGATGGACATCATCGACACGGTCCAGAAGCTCATCTCGGACGTGAAGGCGCTCTTCGACGCCGTCGGCCGCGTGTTCTCGGCCATCGGCAAGCTGAAGGACGCCGACACCCTCGCCGAGGCCATGAACGCCACCCAGGAGGTGGCCGAGGCCGGTCGTGACGTCCGCAACGCGGTCAACGACATCCACGACGACATGACGTCCATCAAGGACTCCGCGACCGAGATCGCCGACCGCGGCCACGACATCGGCTCGAAGGTCCGCGAGGTCTACACGCCGCCGGGTTCGCCTGACGACGGCACCAAGGCGGCCGCGGTCACGTCCGTGGCTCCGGGCGGTGCTCCGGTGTCGGCGCCCCCGACTCTGCACGGCTCCGACGCCCCTGCCACGCACGCCGCGGCGGTCGGGGGCCCTGCCGTGTCGGCGCCGCCGTCGGTGGGTTCGGGTGGCGGCGGTGGTGGTGGCGGTGGCGTGCCGACCGGTGGCGTGCCTACCGGTGGTCACGCGCCTGCCGGCGTCCCGACCGGTCACGCAGGCTCCGGCGGCGCCCCCGCAGGCACCCCGCCGCGCCTGGACACGACTCACGCGGCAGGCGCAGCTCCCACCGCGGCCCCGCCGACCCACTCCCAGACGCCCATGGGCGGCGCGATGCCGATGGGCGCTCCCATGGCTCCCGGTGGAGGCGGCGATCAGACTCGGAGCTCGGGCTCACGTCCGGGCGGCTCCGGCGTCCCGGCCTTCCCGAGCGCAGGCACCCCGTCCGGGCAGGCAAAGCCCCCGACCGGTCTGCCCACGCCTCCCGGACACGGCGCGTCGGGCCTCCCGACCGCGCCCGGCCAGACGCCGGCCTCGGGAGGGGCGAGGCCTGGTGGCCTGCCGACCTCACCCTCGGGTACCGGTAGCCACGGGTCGGGCGCGGGCACGCACCCGACTCCGGGCTCTGCCGGTTCGCACCCGACGCCGGGCGTCGGCGGTACGCATCCGGGTGGCGCGCACTCGACTCCGGGTTCTGCTGGCACGCACCCGACTCCGGGTTCTGCTGGTTCGCACCCGACCCCAGGTTCCGGCGGCACGCATCCGGGTGGCGCCGGCGGTGGTCTGCCGACTCCTCCGAACTCCGGCGCTCACCCGTCAGGCCCTGGCGCGCACCCGACGCCTGGTGGTTCCGGCAGCCTGCCCACGCCTCCCGAACACCCCAGCGCAAGCTCCGGCACGGCAACGGCCCCCGCTCCCTCCACGGGCGGCGGCCTCCCGTCGCCTCCGGGACACCCGTCCCCGAGTACCGGCGGCGGTCTGCCTTCGCCTCCCGGACACCCATCCCCGAGCGCCGGCGGAGGACTTCCCTCGCCTCCCGGGCACCCGTCGCCGAGCTCCGGCGGTGGCCTGCCCGGACACCCGAGCCCGGACCACTCGACGCCCAGCGGTTCAGGCGGCACGACGCCGCACGACCCGTCCGGCCCGCGCCCCCACGACACGACCCCGCACGACTCCGGCACCAAGCCGCACGACGCGGACGGCCAGCCCCACGACGCCACCAAGCCGCACGACGCCGCCGACAAGCCCCACACCGACGGCCAGTCCCACGACGCGAAGCCTCACGACACCGACACGAAGCCCCATGACGGCGACGCGAAGCCTCACGACACCGACACGAAGCCGCACGACGGCGACACCAAGCCGCACGACGGAGCCGACACCGACAAGCCCCACGACACCGACACCAGCGGCGCCGACGACGTCAAACCCCACGACCCCCAGCCCGACCACGACGCCCCGCCTGCCCACGACACCGACCCCAAGCTGCAGACCGACGACGCATCCCCGGGCCACACCGGCGACGGCGACGGCGGCAACAGCAACCCCGCCCCCAGCGGGCCCGACCTCAAGGGGCACTTCGACGCCGCGGCCATGGCTGCGCAGGGGCAGGGTTACCAGCACCAGCTCGAGCAGATCCTGCCCAACCAGGCTGACAGGGACCGGTACGTCGAGCTCAGCCAGAAGCTCTCCACCGACCTCAGCGCGGCCGAGGCCCAGCACGTGGCCGACGTCCGCAACCAGATCAAGGTCGGCACCGGCGACATCGTCACCAAGGCGTTGAACCAGCAAGCGCTCAGCACCTATCTGCCCGACACCCCGCACGCTGCGGGCAGCAAGCAGGAGACCTGGCAGGGGCAGTTGGGCGGTTCTGTCGCACGTGGGCAGGACGTCGTCGACATCAACACGCCGGCCGGGCTGCGGGACGGGCTCGCCCTCGACGACAAGGGCAAGGGCTGGACGCCGATCCCGGACGGCGCGCCGTCGGCCATGCAGCTGCGGTACGAGGTCACGGACCAGAACGCCGATGCGCACAACGTGCCGTTCGGCGGGCCGAAGAAGGACGTGGCGGACTACGCGTCGCCGCAGGAGCAGGCGCACTACGAGGCCAGCCAGAAGCAGATGGCGGCGGCGGGCGGCTCGTCCAAGGTCTACGACGGGTACGACCCCTTCACCGGCACCGGGTACACGATGGGCGGTGTGCCCGAGTGGCGTGTCGACGGTGGCACGCCGTTGCCGGATCGTGCCGAGATCTGGCAGGTCAACGCGGACGGAACTGAGAAACTGCACGCCGTGTACGACCGCAAGTTCGGTGGCTGGACGAAGATTCCATGACCCAGTACTCCCAGGAGATGGCCGAGTACCGCGGCGAGGTGTTCTTCGCGGGTGCGGAAGGCCCGGACCACGTCTGGATCCGCAAGGTTCCAGGCGTCACCTACGCGAACCAAGAAGGCTTCCAGACGTACGGCAACCGTGAGCTCAAGACGGTTGCCGTCACGGAACTCGACGCCTGGTACCGCGAGACCTGCACCGCTACTTGGCGCGGGCAGCCGTTCAACGTCGTCAAAATCGACAACGGCGAGGCGGAGGCCGGGTACGCGGGCGGCGAGTACGTCTGGGCGGCGGAGAACGGTCTCGAAGGCGACCAGTACAACGGTTACCACGCCACGCTCGACGTCGACGAGCTCGCAGACGTGCAGGTCGACCGCACCGACTTCCTGGCGCGGTGGAAGGAGAACAACCCGGCATGAGCACCCCACAGGCCGTGCGCAAGGCGGCCGGCATCGGGCCGGAGACGATCCTGCAGAAGATCGTGCACCCCGCGATCGCGCAGCTCTACCTGGGCAACGTCGTCGTGCCGGGCAAGTTCGAGCCGCACCGCGCCGCCGGGTTCGTCACGCGCGGGCAGGACTTCCCGCAGGGCACGTCGGATCAGTTCGCCGAGGCGTTCGGCGTCGACAAGGTCGCCGACTGGCCGAAGGGCACGCAGTACCTGCTGCGTTTCCTCGCCCACACCACGGAGATCTTCGACACGAGCTTCGGCGGGCCGACGCTCGAAGGCGCGCAGAAGATGGGCACGACGCGCGTCTACCCGCTGCCGTTCACCGGCACCGGCTACACCCCGAGCTCGCAGCCGATCCCCGAGTACGTCATGGAGCTCGCCGAGCTCCCCGCGGGCACCGAGCTGTGGCGGTTCGAGCCGAACGGCGAGGGGCGCAGCGTCGGCAAGTACGTCAACCGCCAGACCGGCTGGATCCCCACCGGTGACGTCGGCTTCGGGCCCGGAAGGTACTGGCAGGCACCGGTTCCGCTGCGGCCGACCGTCCGTCGTGGACTGATCGGCAGGTACCGCGGCCAGGACTTCGACGTCGACTTCGGGACCACGCCCGGCTCTGTCCTGCTGCACCCGCTGGCCGGTCAGCCCACACCGCCGGACTTCGCTGAGGGGTTCCTCGAGGTGCCGGACGCGGTCGTCGAGGACCTCCAGCTCGTCCGCACGCTCTGCACGTACCGGGGAGCCGAGTTCGAGATCATCGGCGTCCTGGGCGACCAGGCCGTGCTGCACTTCGTCGGTGAGAACTACGAAACGGCCCAGCAGCTCGGTCTGTCCGAAGTAGACTTCCGGCAGTGGCGCACCCTCGCCCAACGCGCCGAGGTGAGCGACATCCGCGGCGAGGCGAGGCCGATCCAGCGCGGTCTCTTCGGCAGGGAGAACTAGCAGATGACCACCCCGAACGACAGCTGGAAGACGCCGGAGCTGCGCGCGGCGGAGGCCCAGGTCGACGCGCGGTTCAAGGAGGCGCAGGACCTCGCGAACCGCCTCAAGGACACGCCGCTGCCGCCGATCCCGCCCGTCGACTTCAAGGCGATCGCCCAGCAGGTCGAACGCGCGGCGCAGGAGAAGGACGCGCCGGAAGCGCTGAAAGCGTTGAAGCGCAAGGTGGACGCGGGCGAGTTCTCGTGGGAGGACGTCGTCTCCGGCAAGGCCGCCCAGGACCCCGACGTGCAGGCCATGCAGCAGGAGAACGTCAAGAAGATGAAGCAGGCGTTCCAGATGCTTCAGGAGGGCATGACCGCCGACGAGATCATGAACGCGCAGGGTCCGCGCAGAGGCCGGGGCGACGACGGTGACGAGAACGACCCCGACATCTTCGCGGAGGACAAGTGGTGATGACGGCCTGGCGGACACCGGACATCCTCGCGGCGGAGGACTTCCTGACGAACGCCGTCGCCGAGACGGACCGCGCGATGCGGTCCGCCCAGCAGGGGCTCAAGGCCAGGGAACCGTCCACTGAGGACATCCGCAGGGTCATGCAGTTCGCCAAGTCCAGCGACGCCTCACCGGCGATGCGCCAGCTCGCCGACCGCATCGCGCGCGGCGCGGGCCTGAGCTGGCGGCAGGTCCTCACCGGCGAGGCCAGCCACGATCCGCTGGTGCGTCAGGCCCTGGAGGCCGACCGCGCGAGGCTCGACGAGCTGATCAAGGGCGAGGCGGCCCCGCCACCACCGCCGCGCCGGCCCGCGCGCACCGAGGACGACGAGCCGACGCAGTTCACCGAAGACGCCTGGTAGCCCAGGGCCTCAGTCGAGGAACAGACCGGCGCTGACCAGGACCGCCCAGGCCAGCATCGCGATCCCGGTGAACTGCAGCACCGGGATCAGGTCGCGGCCGCCACGCCCGGCGACCACCCGGCGCACTGCGGGCAGCAGCACCGGTGCCGCGAGGAACCCCAGCAACGCGTAGGGCACCCGCACGGTCATGCCGAGAGCGATCAGGAACGGCACGGCCACCAGCGCCAGGTACAGCCGGCGGGTGTCCTTGTCGCCCAGCACGACGGCCAGGGTCCGCTTGCCCGACACGGCATCCGTGGGGATGTCGCGCAGGTTGTTCGCCACCAGCACCGCGGCCGAGATCGACCCCATCGCGATGGACGCGCCGATGCCGATCCCGGTGATCTCACCGGTCTGCACGTACAGCGTGCCCAGCACCGCGGCCGGGCCGAAGAAGAGGAACACCGCGATCTCGCCGAGGCCCGCGTAGCCGTACGGGCGCTTGCCTCCGGTGTAGAACCACGCCCCGGCGATGCACACCGCGCCGAACGCGATCATCCACCAGTACCCGGACAGCGCCACCAGCGCGAGTCCCGCCAGCGCGCCGATGCCGAGCGAAATGAACGCCGCCAGCCGCACCTTGGAGGGCTCGGCCGCACCGGAACCGGTCAGGCGGAACGGCCCCACCCGGTTGTCGTCGGTGCCGCGGATGCCGTCGGAGTAGTCGTTGGCGTAGTTCACGCCGATCTGCAACGCCACCGAGACGAGCAGGGCGAACGCCGTGTAGACGGGCTTGAACTCGTCGATGTGGTGTGCCGCCGCCGCGCCCACGATCACGGGTGCGATCGAGTTCGGCAGGGTGCGGGGGCGGGTCCCCTGGATCCACTGGACGACTGAGGCCATGCCTCCATCCTCCGCCATGACCACTGAGGACCCGCCAACGGGCCTATCAGCAGCTGGTCGCTCCGGAGACGCCCGCCACGTAGGCCTTGGCGATGTGCTTGCCGGACGCGATGCGGTACCAGACGTTCGAGGTGCCCTGCGTACCCGTCACCGACTCGCCCGTGAGCTGGCACGTGACCCTGACCTGGGCGTGGTTCGCGGCCAGACCCACCTGCGACGTGTCGGAGTTCGCGCCGCTGCGGACGTTCACCGTGCCGTTGGCGGCGGAGGTGCGCACCGTCCCCACAGGACCGGAGCCGGTCCACAGGTAGGTCACGGTCACCCAGGAGTTCGTGGTCAGCTTGAGGCCGTCCCAGAACGTGCCGTCGGCCAGGTCGATGCCGGCGGGGTTCGCCACCTCACGCCCGTACTGGTCCTTGCCGCCGTTGTAGTTGTTCTCGTACGCGGCCTGCGCTTCCGGCTTGCCCTGCGGCAGGTCCTTCCACATCTCGCGCGTCGAGGACGGGTTCCAGTAGTCGTCCTTGGTGTTCCACGGGCCGACGTCCCAGACCGGCGCCCACTCGCAACGGCCGTTCGACGCGCAGATCTGCACGCTGTAGCTGCCGGAGTTGTTGGGCGCCAGGCCACGCCGCGACGGCAACGCCACGAAGTGGTCGCGCGAACGGATCGTGTGCCCGTTCGCCGTCGTGCCACCGACAAGACCCTCACGCGTCGCGTACACCCGGTACGAACGTCCAGCAGCAGCAACGGAAACGTCCTCCGAAGCCGCGGGCACGCTGGAAGCCGACAGCTTCACGTGCGACGCCTTGCCATCGCTGAGAACCACGCGCGTCTGGACGGTCGAGGTGGTCACCGGCAACGTGGCCGGCGCCTGGAGCCACTCGGTCCACTGACCGTCCGGACGCAGACCGCGCACGTCGACCACGCCGTCGCCGGTCACCGCCGCCGTGACCGCGTTGGCGGGCTGAGCGAGTCTGTGCGACCCGAGTTCGATCAGGCCCGTCCGGGGAGAACCGCCCCAGGTGACGGCGTGGCCGCTGAGGTCGGCGGACCACTCGTTGCCGGCCGCCTGGGCGGGAGAGGCCAGTCCGACCACCAACGTGGCTCCGACGACCAGCGGTAACAGGTAGCGCATGAGAAAACCCCCATCGCCAACGCGCGCGGTGGGGTCCGCGCGCTTCGCGGGGAGAGTCGTCCTCAGCGGTAAAGGTTCACCTAAATAGGTCCGCTACAGCCGTTCTGTCGACTTTGCCCGGTCCCCGCAACGGCAGCTCGGACACGAATCGCACCAGCTTCGGCGCCGCCTCCCTCCCCACGGCGTCCGCGACGGCGGCCTTCAGTTCGTCCACGGAAGGCTCCACCCCGCGAGCAACGACGACCGCGGCCACGACCTGGCCCCACTCGTCGTCCGGCACGCCCACGACGCACGCCTCCAGCACGCCCTCGACGGTCGACAGGGCCCGTTCCACCAGCACCGGAGGCACCTTCTCGCCGCCCGTCACGATCACGTCGTCGGCGCGGCCCAGCACCTCCAGCCGCCGGTCCCGCAGCCGCCCGAGATCACCGGTGCGGAACCACTCGCCGAACGGCTCGGGGTTGCCGCGGTAGCCCAGCGCCAGCACCGGTCCGCTGATCTCGATCACGTCGTCGGTGCGCACGCGTACGTCTCGAAGCGGCTCACCGTCGTACACACACCCACCGGCCGTTTCGCTCATGCCGTACGTGGTGACGACCTGCACGCCGAGCGCGCGCGCCTGCTGGAGGAGCTTCGGCGGGGTGGCTGCGCCGCCGATCAGCACGCCGTCGAACTGCCGCAACGACTCGAGGCCCGGGCCCTCACCCACGACGAGCCGGGAGAGCTGCGTGGGCACCAGCGCGGTGTAGTGGCGTCCGGGCTGGGCGAGCACCGGCCGTGCGGCCTGTGCGAAGCCCATGGCCCGGAAGCCCTTCGACATGTCGAGCACGCCGGGCGTGGTGCCGGCGACGATCGACCGCACCAGGACCTGGACCCCGGCGATGTGGCTGGTGGGCAGCGCCAGCAGCCACGTCCCGGGCCCGCCGAGCCGCTCGTGGGTGGCCTCCGCCGAGGTGGTGAGGGCCGCGGCGTCGAGCAGCACGGTCTTCGGCTCGCCCGTCGACCCGGAGGTGGGCACGCCGAGCACGGCCCGCTTCTCCCAGCCGTCGAGCGGGCCCTCGACCAGCGGTTCTCCGCCGCTGAGCGCGGCGCGCAGCTCGTCGATCATCAGAAGTAGTACGGGTAGTTCGACCAGTCGGGGTCGCGCTTCTCCAGGAAGGCGTCCCGGCCCTCGACGGCCTCGTCGGTCATGTACGCGAGCCGGGTCGTCTCACCGGCGAACAGCTGCTGTCCCACCAGTCCGTCATCGATCAGGTTGAACGCGTACTTGAGCATCCGCTGGGCGGTCGGCGACTTGCCGTTGATCTCGCGCGCCCACTGCAGCGCCGTGGTCTCCAGCTCCGCGTGCGGTACGACGGCGTTGACCGCGCCCATCCTGTGCATCTCCTCGGCGGAGTAGGTGCGGCCGAGGAAGAAGATCTCGCGCGCGAACTTCTGCCCGACCTGCCGCGCGAGGTAGGCCGACCCGTAGCCACCGTCGAACGAGCCGACGTCCGCATCGGTCTGCTTGAACTTCCCGTGCTCCTCGCTCGCGAGCGTGAGGTCGCACACGACGTGCAGGCTGTGCCCGCCACCCGCGGCCCAGCCGTTCACGACCGCGATGACGACCTTCGGCATGAACCTGATCAGGCGCTGGCACTCCAGGATGTGCAGCCGTCCCGCCCGCGCCGGGTCCACGGTGTCCGCGGTCTCGCCGGACGCGTACTGGTAGCCGCTGCGGCCACGAATGCGCTGGTCACCACCACTGCAGAAGGCCCAGCCACCGTCCTTGGGGCTGGGGCCGTTGCCGGTCAGCAGCACACAGCCGACGTCGGACGACATGCGCGCGTGGTCGAGCGCGCGGTACAGCTCGTCCACGGTGTGCGGCCGGAACGCGTTGCGCACCTCGGGCCGGTTGAACGCGATGCGCACCGTGCCCTGGTCGATGGCGCGGTGGTAGGTGATGTCGGTGAAGTCGAAGCCCTCGACGGACTTCCACAGCGACGGGTCGAAGAGCTCCTGGTCTGCCACGATCTGAGACTCTAGGCGGTATGAATCCGTCCACGACGCAGGCGAGGGTGATCGTCGACGAACTGGTCCGCAACGGCGTCCGCCACGTCGTGCTCTCCCCAGGTTCGCGCAACGCCCCGCTGTCGTTCGCACTGCACCAGGCCGAACAGGAGGGCCTGCTCACGGTGCACGTGCGGATCGACGAGCGCAGCGCGGGGTTCCTCGCGCTCGGCCTCGCCAAGACGGGCACGCCCGCCGTCGTGACGTGCACCAGCGGCACCGCGGTCGCGAACCTGCACCCGGCCGTCATCGAGGCGCAGCTGACGAACGTGCCGTTGATCGCGCTCACCGCCGACCGCCCGGTCGACCTCTACCGCGCCGGGGCGAGCCAGACGATCAACCAGCACGACCTCCTCGGCATCCCGACGTTGCACATGCCGGAGGGTGCCGACGAGCCCACCACGCGTTCGCTGGTCTGCCGCGCCATCGCCACCGACGGCCCGTCGCACGTCAACGTGCCGTTCCGCCCGCCGCTCACGCCCTCCGACGACGCGTGGCCGGTGTCCGCCCGCGGTGGCCCGTGGACCGCGACCGACCGCACGGTCACCGTCGAGACCCGCCCGTCCGAGCTGCCCGCGCGCACGCTGGTGCTGCTCGGCGACGACCGTCCGGAACGCCTCCGCAGGGCGGCAGAGCTCGGCTGGCCGGTGATCGCAGAGCCGACCGCACCGAACGGCCTGCGGCACGGCACGTTGCTGCTCAACGCGGGCCTGCCCGAGCACCTGCGGCCGGACGCGGTGCTCGTCGTCGGCCGCGTGACGCTGTCCAGGGGGCAGCAGGCGTTGCTGAAGGACACCGAGATCGTCCACGCCGTCGGTGACCAGGCTTTCTGGCCGGACACGCAGTTCACCGCCACCCGCGCGTCGACCTGGCTGCCCCAACCGTCCGAGCACGACGCCGAGTGGCTCCAGGCGTGGCAGAGCGCGGTCAAGAACGTCAGCGCCGCCGTCGACGAACTCCTGGACGCCGAGCCGTGGCCGACCGGCCTGCACGTCGCGCGCGACCTCACCCAGGCGATGCCCTCGGGCTCGTTGCTGTTCGTCGGCTCGTCCAACCCGATCCGCGACGTCGACTTCGCAGGCGAGCGGCGTCCGGACATCACCGTGCACGCGAACCGCGGTGCCGCGGGCATCGACGGGAGCGTGTCCACGGCCATCGGGCTCGCCCTGAACCACCAGGGGCCCGCCTACGCGTTGATGGGCGACCTGACGTTCCTGCACGACAGCAACGGCCTGCTGGCCGACCGCGTACCGGACCTGACGATCGTCGTGCTCAACGACGACGGCGGCGGGATCTTTTCGTTGCTGGAACAGGGCGCCCCGGAGTACGGCCGCAGTTTCGAGAGGATTTTCGGAACGCCGCACGGCGCGGATCTGACCGCTTTGTGCGCGGGCTACCGAATTTCGCACTCCACAGTGGACGGCCAGGAGGAGTTCCGTAGCGCACTTGCGTCACCCGAGGGCCTCCAAGTGGTCGAAGTGCAGGCAAAACGTGACGAACTGCGCGTGTTGCACCAACGTCTCAAGTCGACTGTGTCAACGGTTTTCAGCAGATAGGAAACATACGTAAGTCGGTGGTTCGTGCCGCAAACGTGTGGATAGCGTCCCGCGCATGTCGATCAGATCCAAGGCGACGGCCGCGGTGGCGTCCGCGGCCGCGATGACGCTCTTCGCGGGGACGGCGCTGGCCGCGTCTCCGGGTGCACCTGGCGCCGGTGACCCGTACTTCCCGGGGTACGGCAACGGCGGATACGACGTCTCCCACTACGACATCAGGCTCAACTACAACCCGGACGGCGACCAGCTGTCGGGCACGACGACGATCCTGGCGAAGGCCACCGAGGACCTGACGCAGTTCAACCTGGACTTCCTGCTCAAGGTGAAGTCGGTCCGGGTGAACAACGTGCCGGCCTCGTTCGTCTCCGACGACGGCGAGCTGATCCTCACGCCGCGCGGTGGCGTGCGGAAGGGCCAGAACCTCACGATCGTCGTCACCTACGCCGACACGCCGTCCGCGGTGAAGGACCGCAACGGCTTCACGGCGTGGACCAAGACCACCGACGGCGCCCTGGCCATCGGTGAGCCGGAAATCGCCTCCTGGTGGTTCCCGTCGAACGACCACCCGACCGACAAGGCCACCTTCGACGTCAACGTCGCCGTCCCGAACGGCGTCGAGGCTATCTCGAACGGCACGTTCGTCGGCCAGACCCGCCAGATCAACGGCTGGACCCGCTGGAACTGGCGCAGCACCAAGCCGCAGGCGACGTACCTGACGTTCCTGACGATCGGCCAGTTCGAGATCCGCCAGTCGACCACGCCCTCCGGCCAGCCTTCGGTCAACGCGTACTCCGAGCGCCTCGGCGACAACGCCGACGCCGCCAAGGCCAGCATCGAGCGCACGCCCGAGGTCATCGAGTTCCTGACGGAGAACGTCGGCCCGTACCCGTTCGAGGCACAGGGCGGCGTGGTCACCCCCGACCTCGGCTACGCGCTGGAGAACCAGACCCGCCCGACCTACGACACGGCCTTCTTCCGCCGCGGCGCCAACACCTACGTCGTCGCCCACGAGCTCGGCCACCAGTGGTTCGGCGACTCGGTGTCGGTCCACCACTGGCGCGACATCTGGCTGAACGAGGGCTTCGCCTCCTACATGGAGTTCCTCTGGTCCGAGCACATCGGTGAGGGCACGGCACAGGAGAACGCCGACTTCACCTACGACCTGTACCCGGCCGACAGCCCGTTCTGGGACGTTCTGCCCGGCGACCCTGGTGCCTCGAAGGTGTTCGACGGCGCTGTCTACGACCGCGGCGCGCTGGCCGTGCACGCCCTGCGCGTGGCCGTGGGCGACGAGAAGTTCTTCGAGATCCTTCGCACGTGGACGGCCGAGAAGAAGTACTCGGACGCCACGATCGAGGAGTTCATCGCGCTGGCGGAGCGGGTGTCGGGGCAGCAGCTCGACGAGCTGTTCCAGACGTGGCTGTTCACGAAGGGCAAGCCGGCGCAGGCACCCGGACGTGACTCGGCTGCGGCTGCCGCGAAGACCTTGTCGGTGACGGCTGAGCCGAAGTCGCGGGCGAAGATCCAGCTGACGCACGAGCTGCTGGACGCGCACAAGTGACCGCTCGTCTGACGGCGATTTTCTGTCAGACCGGCTGAGTACGTTATGACGCAGGGGTTCCCAGCTCGGGGGGACCCCTGCGTCAGCGTTTTCACCCGAACGAGCCCGTATCGTGGACCTGATCCAAGTCATAGCTTCGGTGGATGTCGCAAAGCACTCCATCCACCGCGTACAGCCGGGATCTAGGTGACGAACTGCGCCGGCTGCGCGAAACCTGCACCGACCTCAAAGGCGCCCAGGTGGCCGCCCAGCTCGGCTGGGACCCCAGCAAGGTCTCGACCATCGAGCACGGCAAGGCGCGGCCCAGCGAGATCGACCTGGTCCAGTTCCTGACGATGTGCGGCAAGGACATCGACTTCTTCGAGGACTTCAAACGGCGCTACCGCAACGCGTTCGACGAATACATCGTGCAGCTGCCCGGCAATCTGCGCACCGTTGCGATGGCAGAGTCGACCGCCACGAAGATCTTCAGTTACAACACGCTCACCGTGCCAGGTCTCCTGCAAACAGCCAGGTACGCCGAGTGCCTCTGCCGAGCGGCCGGGATGACCGTCGAAGAGCAGATCCCAGCGCTCGTGCAGGCTCGGATGGACCGCCAGGCGATCTTGCGGCGGCACGATCGGCCGGATTGCGTGTTCTACATCCATGA
>NZ_BBOJ01000044.1 GCF_000974445.1 Lentzea aerocolonigenes | reverse complement strand
GGCCCTTGGCCTGCTCGAACGCCTCCGTGATCGCCGCCTTGAGCTCGGCATGCGGATCGGGCCGGTCCAGGCGGGCCTGGTGATAGAAGAACGTCGAGCGGGTCAGGCCGGCGACCGCCAGCAGCACCGGCAGCGGAAACTCAGCCTTGAGGGCGGCGATGATCTGGGTTTTCACCCTCGCCCCTGCTCCCTCAAGGCCCGCAATTTTTTCAGGTAGGCGACTTCCGCGGACAGCAGCAGGTTCTCCGCCCGCAACCGTTCCAGCTCACTGTCGGCAGGCGCGGACGCACCACCGGCAGGACGGCCCTTCCGCTTGGGCCGCAACGCTTCCTCGCCCTCACTGCGATACGCCCGACCCCAGGTCTCGACCAGCTTGGGCGAGGACAGACCGTGCTCGCGCGCCAGCTCGAGCGCCGTCGCCTCACCACTGACATACCGGCGCACGACCTCGAGCTTGAACTCGAACGTGAACGACGGCTTGCCCGGCTTCCTCATCAGCGCTCCCGCGCTCCGCAGCATCCAACGATCACGCAAGCGTCGCACCGCCGTCGGCGACACACCCAACCGGGTCGCCACAGCCTTCGCGCCATACCCGTTCTCGAACAACACGACAGCGGATGCCCGCTCCCGCTCAGACAACGAACTACCTGGATGCACCCCACCACTCCCCGGAGAGCCGGAACTGGATTCCCAGTCCAACTTCCGGGGAGCGGTTCAATGAAGGCGCCCTTCATCGACCGCTAGCTGGTCGGGAAGTTGTCCGGGGTGCGGATGCGTTCACGCACCCAGACGCCCGCCGGCTTCAGGACGCCGGTTCCGGCGAACGTGGTGCCGGAGCAGGTGCCGGTCTTGAAGACCGCGCCGGACAGACCGTCGTCGGAGTAGTTCCAGTTGGCCCAGGAGATCTTCTTCTGGGCCATCAGATCCAGGTACTTCTGCGACATCGTGAAGTCGTTCGACCCGCCACCGGACGACGTCTGCGTGCCGTACTCGGTCACGAACACCGGGACCTGGCTCGACACCCGGTCGAGGACGCTGAGGTAGGCGTCCTTGTGCGAGGCCGCGTAGAAGTGGAACGAGTACATGAAGTTGGTCGCGTTGACCCTGTTGTTCAGCACCACCGACGGGTCCTCGCCGTCGGAGTGGCCGAAGGTCGACCAGCCGTGGGTGCCCGAGACGATGAGGCTGTCCGGGTCGATGTTGCGGATGACCGGGATCATCTGTTCCGCGTAGGACTTGACCTTCGCCCACGACACGCCGTTCGGCTCGTTGGCGATGTCGTAGATGATGTTGGTCTTGTCCTTGTGCCGCTGGGCGATCTCGGTGAAGAACGTCTTGGCGCGGGACAGGTTGTAGTTCGGGTCGCCCGGCGAGAGCTGGTGCCAGTCGACGAGGACGTAGATGCCGCGGCGCGTGGCTTCCTCGATGTAGCCGTGCATCATGTCGGTGAACTTGCGCGGGTCGGTCTCGTACCCGTCCTCCTGGATGTACATGGCGACGCGGATGAAGTCCGCGTTCCAGTCGTTCACCAGCGCGTCCCACCACTGGGACTTGGCGCACTGGTGGTACCACTGGATGCCGTGCGTGCTCATGCCGCGCAGCTGGATCGGCTTGCCGTACTGGTTGCACAGCTGGACGCCGCACACACGCAGCAGGCCGTTGATGTCGTGCGGCCTGGTGCCACCGGGAGTTCCCGGCGTGGTCTTCACGGTGATCGAGTTGGACGCGCCGGACAGGTTCCCCGCCGCGTCACGCGCCTGCACGGTGAAGGTGTACGAGGTGTCCGGAGTGAGGCCCGTGACGGTGTGCGTGGTGCCGGTCGCGGTCTGCCCGTTGGACAGCACGTACCCGGTCACGCCCACGTTGTCCGTGGACGCGTCCCACGCCAGCGTGATCGACGACGCGGTCTGCGCCGTGGAGCGCAGGTTGCCCGGCGTCGACGGGGCGACCGTGTCCGGAGTGCCGGACGGTGGTTCGACGTCGAGCCGGTCGAGGTTCGGGCCGCCGTTGGACGTGGTGGCGACCGTCTTGATGGTGTTGGTGCCCGCGGTGAGGTTCACCGTGGTGGTGCGGGTCTGCCAGGTGGTCCACGCGCCGGTGCCGGGGAACGAGAGCTCGTCCGCCGCCAGCGAGCCGTTCACCGAGATGTCCATCGGGCGGTTGGCCGTGGTGCCGTTGGCGAACCGGAACGTGAGCGTCGCCTGGCCCGCGCTCGGCGAGGTCACGGTGAACTCGACGGAGCTGCCGACCTCGTTGTCGTAGTTGACGAAGCCCGTGCCGGTGAAGCCGGCGTGGTTGGACTCCACCAACCCGTTCGCGATGGTCGCGTTCTCCGCCTGGTACTGGACGGGGGCGGCGACCGCGACAGCAGGGACGGCGAGCGCTAGTGCTGCGGGTAGGACCAGGAACAGGGATCTGGCCACAGGTGCCTCCTGTGTGAGGGAACAGCAGGGCGCGGCGGCGATTTAGTTAAGAAGGTTTCCTATCTGTTGTGTGTTGCATCACAGCACTGGACCACTGGTCCTGTCAACAAATTCGCGCGACCGGAACTGGGCCGGTCGGGCATCCTCACCTGCGATGCGATCCACAGTCACCGTGACACCAGCACAGCTTCCGGAGGTGCTGCTGCACGTCGCCGTCGTCCGACCGGTCTTCCTCTGGGGAGCACCGGGCATCGGCAAGTCCTCGCTCGTCCGGGAGTTCGCCGCAGAGCTGGGCCTGGAGTGCGTCACGCTGCTGGGCACCCAACTCGCGCCGGAGGACCTGATCGGAGTTCCGGAACTGGTCGGGGGCCGATCCCGGTTCGCGCCGCCGGAAACGATCGCGCGGCACGACCCGTACTGCCTGTTCCTCGACGAACTGAACGCGAGCAGCCCCGAGGTGCAGAAGGCGTTCTACTCGCTGATCCTCGACCGCCGGATCGGCTCCTACGAGCTGCCGAAGGGCTCGATCGTGATCGGTGCGGGCAACCGCGCGGTCGACAACGCCCTGGCGCGCCCGATGGCGTCCGCACTCGTGAACCGCATGGTGCACGTGCACCTCACCGCGTCGTCGCGCGACTGGCTGGCGTGGGCGCGCGAGAACGGCATCCACCCGTGGGTGCTCGAGTACCTGACCCAGCGCCCGGACCACCTGTGGAGCGCGGCGCCCAAGGTCGAGGAGACGTTCTCCACGCCGCGCGGCTGGCACATGCTGTCCGACGCGCTGCACTCGTTCGGCGAGGACATCTCCGAGGAGCTGCTCGGGGTGCTGGCGTTCGGCACGGTCACCGCGAACCACGCGTCGATGTTCAAGGCGTACGTGAAGACCGTGCGGCACGCGTACGGCCTGGAGGCCGTGCTGCGCGGGGACGCCCGCTGGCCGTCCGCTCCCGCCGACCGCGACCTGCTGTACTTCCTGGCCGAGGCGTTCCGCGCGCGTCTGGTCAAGGAACTGCCGCACGACAAGGCTCACGCACCGGCGGCGGGCAAGCAGCTCGCGCACCGCGGCAAGGCGTTGCTGCTGGAGCTGGCCGAACTGTCGTTGGAGATCGCGCAGATGGTGATCGCCGCCGACGACGACGGCAATCCCGTGCTGCCCGCGTGGTTCCTCGTCGAGGTGACGCGCGATCTGCCGCGTCTGGTCGCTGCGCGCGCATGAGCCGTCGTGCGCGCGCAGATCCCGCCGCGGAGGCGTTCGCGGCGGCGGATCGGCGGGTGCACAACCATCCGCTGTTCGCGGCGCTCGGCGGCTACCTGCGGCGGCAGTCCGAGCACGCGTGGGCCGACATCTCGCTGGACGGCACGCTGCTCGCCCATCCGCAGCGGAAGGCGAGCGAGGACGAGTGGGCGTGGGTGTTCGCGCACTGCCTGCTGCACCTGGGTTTCGGCACCGACTCCTGTGACGACGTGCTGGACTTCCAGCCCGCGCTGAAGTTCGGCAGCCGCCCGTCGTCGTGGGAGCCGGGCACGTGCGTGCGCGGTGGTGCGTCGAAAGACCCGGAGAAGTGGGCGCAACGGTTCGCCGCAGGACTTTCCAACGCCGCCGTGGCCGCGATCGACGTGGCCGGCGGCGCGCGTTCGTCGTTGACCGATTCGCGTCCGGCTCGCACCGAGTGGGATCTCGCGCTGGGCTGGTTCGTGTCGTCCTACCCGTTGCTGGGCGCGCTGGCGTCGGCGATGACAGTGGTGGCGGACGCGGAACTGGCACGGGGCTGGGACATCGCGATCGCGGCGGTCTCCACGGCCTCGGCGGAGATCTACGTGAACCCGCTCGCCGGGCTGTCCCGGCAGGAGTGGCGTTTCGTGCTGGCGCACGAGATGTTGCACGCGGCGCTGCGCCACTGCGACCGGGTCGGCGGCCGCGATCCGCACCTCTGGAACGTCGCCGCGGACTTCGTCGTCAACGGCTGGCTGGTCGAGATGGGAGTGGGCGCGGCACCGGAGGGCGTGCTGCACGACCCGTCGTTGCGCGGGTTGTCGGCGGAGTCGGTGTACGACCGGATCGCCGTGGACCTGCGGCGGTACCGGAAGCTGCTGACGTTGCGGGGCCGTCAGGGCGACCTGCTCGGCGAGCCGCTGCGCGGGCCGGCGGACATCACGGACCTCGACGAGTTCTACCGGCGGGCGCTGCTGACCGGGCTGAGCTACCACACGTCGTCCCGCGGCCTGCTGCCCGCCGGGCTGGTCGAGGAGATCCGCGCGCTGGAGCACCCGCCGCTGTCGTGGGACGCGCAGCTGGCGCGCTGGTTCGAGGAGTTCGTTCCGGCGCTGGAAAAACGGCGCACCTACGCCCGTGCGTCGCGCCGCCAGGCGTCCACTCCGGACATTCCACGGCCGGGCTGGGTGCGGCCGGAGACCTTGTCGTCGCGACCGACCTTCGGGGTCGTGCTGGACACCTCCGGCTCGATGGATCCCAAGCTGCTGGGCAAGGCTCTGGGCGCGATCGCTTCCTATGCGGCGGCCCGCGACGTGCCGGCCGCGCGCGTGGTCTTCTGTGATGCGATGGCATACGACGCCGGATACGTGCCCGTCGAGGACATCGCGGGCAGGGTGAGGGTGCGCGGGCGCGGCGGCACGGTGCTGCAGCCCGGAATCGACCTGCTCGAACGCGCGCCCGACTTCCCATCGTCCGGGCCGATCCTGGTCATCACCGACGGCGCGTGCGACGTGCTGCGGGTCCGGCGCGAGCACGCCTTCCTCATCCCGGCGGGCGCGCACCTGCCGTTCCGCGCCCGTGGTCCCGTGTTCCGGATGTCCTGATGGAGATCGCGTGCGACGAGTCGGGTTCCGAGGGCGAGAAGCTCGTCGGCGGCGTCACGGCGGTCTTCGCGCACGCGGGTGTCCGGATGTCGCTGGACGAAGCGTCCTCGTGCGTCGAGACGTTGCGTTCGATGATCAAGTCGCCCGCGCTGGAGTACAAGGCGAACCACCTGCTGCGCGCGAAGAACCGCTGGGTGCTGCTGTGGTTCCTCGGGCCTGACGGGCCGCTGGCGGGTCGCGCCCGCGTGCAGCTCGTGGACAAGCGGCGCTTCCTGGCCGCACGGGTGCGCGCGGAGTTCGGTGCCGTGTCGGAACCTCTGGAGCACTACAACGACCTGCTGCGCGCCCGCGGCCCGCGCGGGACGCTCGACCCGTTGTTCCCGGCGATCCTGCGGGCCGTGGCGCAGTGGGACGGGCCGGTGTCGATCGTGCACGACCAGCAGCTGTCGTTGACCGACGGGCGGATCCGACAGCTGAAGGAACTCGCGCCACGCCTGGAAAGCCTGACGCTGGTGGACTCGCAGCACGACGCGCGCGTGCAGGTGGCCGACTTCCTCGCCGGAATCGCACGCCGGGTCGCGGAGGAGGAGCTGAACGGACGGCCCGATCGCGAGGTCATCGAGTTGCTGATGCCGTACGTCGCCGGACCTGTTGGCGCGACCCAGAACGTCGGCGAGTAGTGCACCGCCCCGTACATCCAGGACGAGGACGTGGGGGCGGCACCGCGATGCGTCCGTCTGCCTCCGAATTCCCCGGCACCGTTCTGCGCCGCGCAACTACGATGTGGCATGCCTGATGCGATTTTCGCCGACCCGCGGTTGGCCCGGATCTACGACGCCTTCGACGGCCCGCGCGTGGACCTGGACCTGTACCTCGGGATCGCCGCCGAGCTGAAGGCGTCCCGCGTGCTCGACGTCGGGTGCGGCACGGGGTCCCTGGCGGTGCTGCTGGCCTCGTCCGGCCTCGAGGTCGTCGGGGTGGACCCGGCCGCGGCGTCCCTGGAGATCGCGCGGGCCAAGGACTCCCGCGTCACCTGGCTGCACGGGGACGCGACCTCCCTGCCCCCGCTGTCGGTCGACCTCGCGACGATGACCGGGAACGTGGCGCAGGTGTTCCTCGGTGACGACTGGGAGGCCACGCTCCGAGGCGTGCGCGGTGCGCTGCGCCCCGGCGGGCACTTCGTGTTCGAGACCCGGCGACCCGAGCGAAGGGCCTGGGAGGACTGGGCGCGGGCGAAGCCGCGGGTGCTGGTCGGCGTGCGCGAGCAACTCGAACTGCTCGGCGTGAACCTGCCGTTCGTGTCCTTCCGCCACACGTACCGCTTCCCGGACGGGTCGGAGGTCGCGTCGGACACGACGCTGCGGTTCCGGTCGCGCGCCGAGGTGGAGGCGAGCCTGGTCCACTGCGGCTTCACCGTCGTGGACGTCCTGGACGCGCCGGACCGCCCCGGCAAGGAGTACGTGTTCGTCGCGCGGAAATAGGATCGCCGCATGGCGTTCGGCTACATCGGCTCGATGAGGACCAAGCCCGGCCACCGCGACGACGTGGTGGCGATCCTGACCCGAGGCCAGGCAGGCCTGCGCGAGGCCGGCTGCCGGGTCTACGCGGTGGGGCTCGACCCCGAGGACGAGGACAAGATCTGGGTCAGCGAGGTGTGGGAGTCGGCGCGGCACCACGCCGACTCGTTGCAGCTGCCGGAGACGAAGGCGGCGATCGCGGAGGCGATGCCGATGCTGACCGGGGAGTTCACCGGGCAGAAGGTGGAGGTCGTCGGCGGGCTGGGCATCGGCTGACGCCCAGCCCGCGGAGAAGTCCGATCTCACGGGCGCGTCGTGGCGAGACGATCGCCTGCGCTAGAACGCGATCGAAGTCCAGTAAGTCGATCCGAAGGTCGGCTCGTAGAACTGGAACTCAAGCCGGAAGGTCGTACCGTCCTTGACGTTTGAGGCGATGACCATCCAACCGTTGTTCTCGTCGTCGTAGTAGTACTTCCAGGCGCTTTGGCAATAACCCGCTCTGACGAAGCAGACGCGGATGTTTGCCTGGAAGCGCTCGTCCCCGCTGCTGGAGCGGAGGATGAAGTTGATGTCCCGGCATCGCTTCGTCGTGGTGTAGGTGCCGGACGCCGATGGCAGGAGGACATTGGCCGGGCTGCCAGTGACCACTCCATCCACCCCGTTGTCGAGGCACGGGCCGGGTGCCGCCGACGCGGTCGCCGGCACGGGACCGAGAGCGAACACGGGCAGCAGGGCGAGCAGTCCCGCGAGTCGCGTCAGTCGCTTGGACATGCGGACTCCCCCGTCACCGGATGCTCAGGCACGGGTAGCCGATGCGCTGCCCGTTCTCCCAGCCCGACACGCAGTACTTGCCGACCACGGCAGGCACGTCCCACTCCTGGCGGTTGGGGTGGGACCCGGCGTACCACCGCTTCGTGTCACCGTGCCGGTAGAGGCCGCCCGGCCCGACGAGGTCGAAGTTCCCTTCGAAGCTGGTGTTGCGCGCCCAGGCCTGGATGTACACACGACCACCGGACGGCGTCGACAGGAACATGCAGACGTTGCCGTTGCAGCCCGTGGCCTCCATCGGACCGATTCCGGCCGGTGCGGCGCTCACCGAATTCGGCAGCAACACGGTCATTCCCAACAGGACCATCGCGAAAATTGCCGTGACCATCTTTCTCATGTGCGTTTTCCATCCTTTCAAGACTTCGGTGAACGCCATCCTCTTGCCGGGGCGAGTTCAGCACTCCTAAGGTGACCGCAGAAGGCGTCAGAACAAGTCCGCACAAGTCAATACAGCCACGCGAAGACCATTCGACCGAAAAGTCCCTACGGTTGCGCCAGGAGACCCACGTGAGTGGCGAGAACGGCCCAGCTCCCTCAGCCGTGACGACCAAAAGGGACTTCGGCCACGCGTTGACAATTCGGAGGGAATCCGCCGGTCTGACCGTCCGGGACCTGGCCAGGAAAGCCGACGTCCCCTCGGGCACGATCAGCGGCTGGTGCACCGGAAGACACCTTCCCACGCTGACCCAGAAAGCCATGTTCCAACGCCTTCTTGCGACGTGCGGCGTAACCGAGGGCGCCGAAATGCAGGAATGGGTCGACTGTTGGCTCCGACTGCGGCGGCCGTTGGGGCAGAAGGGGCCGGAAGCGCCCTATCGCGGGCTCGAACCGTTCCAGCCGGAGCACGCCGAGTGGTTCTTCGGGCGAAAGCAGCTCACCGAAACGCTCGTGCGTCGCGTCACCAACGGTTCGTCAAACCCGCTGATGGTCGTCGGTCCATCGGGTTCGGGGAAGTCCTCGGTGTTGCGCGCCGGTCTCGTGGCCACGTTGGGCGTGGACTGGCACACCGTGCTGATCACGCCGGGGCCGCATCCCCTCGCGGCGCTGGCCGAACTGGACGTGGCCGAGGACGCCACCCGGCGCGGACTGCTCGTCGTCGACCAGTTCGAGGAGATCTTCACCGTCTGCGCCGACGCCGAGGAGCGGGACGCGTTTCTGGCCGAGATCCAGACGCTGTCCCAGGACGGGATGCGCGTGGTCGCGGGTCTGCGCGCCGACTTCTACCCGGACGCGCTCAAGCTGTCGGTGCTCGCGCAGGCCTTGCAGGACAACCAGGTCACGGTCGGGCCGATGACCGAGGACGAGCTGCGGCAGGCCATCACCGAGCCCGCTCGCGTCGCGGGCATGGAGTTCGAAGACGGGCTCACGCACGTGCTGCTGCGCGATCTCGCACCCGCGGACGGTGACGCGGCGAGCGCGCTTCCCCTGCTGTCGCACGCGTTGCTGGCCACGTGGGAGCACGCCGAGCGGACGATGACCATCGCGGACTACGTGGCGACGGGCGGAATCCACCGCGCCATCGCGCAGACCGCGGACGCCGTCTTCACCGATCTCGGCGACGCCGACCGTGCTCTGGTGCGGCGGTTGTTCCTGCGGCTGGTGCACGTGGGCGACAACTCTCCCGACACTCGTCGGCGGGTTCCGCTGGACGAACTGACCGACGACCGGGCGCGTGAGGTGCTGGGACGCTTCGTCGACCGCCGGTTGGTCACGGCGGACGCGGACGGCGTGGAGATCAGCCACGAGGCGCTGTTGCGGGCCTGGCCCCGGTTGCGGCAGTGGATCGACACGGACCGGTCCGGGCACCGGCTGCACCATCGGCTCACCGAGGCCGCCCGGCAGTGGCAGGACTCCGGACACGACCCCGACGCCCTCTACCGCGGGGTGCGGCTCGAGGCGGCGCTCGACTGGATCGGCGGCCAGGACCACGAGCTCAACCAGCTGGAGCAGCAGTTCGTCGACGCCAGCGTCGAGGCCGGCAGGGCCGAACGCCTGCGCGAGCAACGCAGAACGCGCCGACTGCGTGTGCTGGCCGCGGCGCTGGGTGTCCTGCTGCTCGTGGCGGTGGCGGCCGGTGGCTACTCGGTGCAGCAGCGCGCGACGGCCGAGCGTGAACGCAACCTGGCACTCTCCCGGCAGATCGCGGGCACGGCCAACCGGTTGCGCGACAGCGATCCCGCGCTCGCCGCGCAGCTGGCGGTGGCGGCGTACCGCATGGCGCCGACGGTCGAGGCGAGGTCCAGCGTGCTCGCCGTGTCCGGAAGCCCCGGGGTCACCCGCGTGGTGCGCCCAGGCGGCGCGCTGCAGGCCGTCGCCGTCAACCCCGCCGGAACTCTGCTGGCCGCCGGAGGAGCTGTGCGGTCCGACACCGCACTGTTGTTGTGGGACCTGCGAAACCGGCCGGTGCTGCTGGGGCCGCCGCTGACCGGGCACACCGCGCCGATCTACGCGGTGGCGTTCTCCCCGGACGGCACCACGGTGGCCACGGGCTCGGCAGACAGAACCGTGCGGCTGTGGGACGTCTCCGATCCAGCGCACCCGAAGCCCGTCGGCGGACCGCTCACCGGAGCGCGCGACGACGTCCTCGCCGTGGCGTTCAGCCCCGACGGCACCGTCCTGGCCGCCGCAGGGCGTGACAAGACCGTGCAGCTGTGGGACGTCCACGAACGTCCTTTCCCGATCGGCGCACCGCTCACCGGAGCGGCGGGCGACGTGCAGTCGGTCGTCTTCGCACCCGCCGGGAACCTGCTGGCGGTCGCGGACGCGGGCCGGGCCGTGCGCGTCTGGGACATCACCGACCGGCAACGCCCGCAGCCGGTCGGTTCTCCCCTGGAGGTGCCGAGCCGGGTCAACGTCGTCTCCTTCAGCCCGGACGGCACGACGCTCGCCGCCGGCAGCAACGACGGCGTCGTCCGGCTGTGGACCACGACCGACACCGGTCCGGCGTTCACGGGACAGCTCGCCAGGGAGTCCGGCTGGATCAACGCGATCGCGTTCAGCGCGGACGGCAGAACACTGGCCGCGGCCAGCGCCGCCAACAGCGTGCAGGTCTGGGACCTCTCCCGCCGCGCGCTGCTGCTCGACCTCCCCCACGCCGAACCGGTCACATACGTCGCGTTCCGCGAGCACGACCGGGTGCTGTACACGAACGGCGCCGACGGCATCGCGCGCCGGTGGCTCGTGCCCGGCCCGCAGATCTCCACGGCACACCGCCAGGTCACCGGGCTGGACTTCCACCCCCACCGTCCCCTGCTGGTCGGCGGCGGCACGGACCTGCAGCTCTACGACGTGACGGACCGGAACCGGCCCACACCGGTCGGTCCGGCGCTGAGCGCGCCATCCGGCACCGACCGCCTGGTCGGCACCGTCTCCATCAGCCCGGACGGGCGCACCGTCGCGGCCGCGAGCAGGGCCGGGAACACCGTGCTGCTGTGGGACATCACCGACCTACAGCGACAACCCCTGCGGCTGACCGGCCACACCGCGCTGATCAAGCACGTCACGTTCAACCGCCGCGGCGACCTGCTCGTGAGCACCAGCGAGGACCGCAGCATGCGCCTGTGGGACCTGACCGACGCGCGGAACGTCCCGGCGCCGATCGTCCTCGACCCCGGCATCGGCTACGTCTTCGCCGCCGAGTTCAGCGCGAACGACCGGCTGCTCGTCGCCACCGGGCAGGACGGAGACATCGCGCTGTGGGACGTGAGCGATCCCCGGCACCCCACCGCGATCGGCGAACCCTTCCCGGCGGCCGCGGACGACGTGCGTTCGCTCGCGATCAGTCCTGACAGCCGCACCCTGGCCGTCGGCGTCGCGGACGGCACCGTGCGGCTGTGGGACATCGAGACACCCTCCGCCCCCGCGCCGCTCGGCCGCCCGATCACCGGCCCCGACGGCTACATCCACGCCCTGATGTTCAACGCGGACGGGTCGGTGCTCACCGGCGGCGGGGCCGGCCAGACCTGGCTGTGGAACGTCGCCGACCGAGAACGGCCGCGCACGACGGCGATCCTCCCCACGCCGAAACCGACCACGTGGAAGCTGCAGTTCAGCCCCGACGGCCAGACCCTCGCGACCGCCAACGGCAACATCCAGCTCTGGGACACCGATCCCGACCGTGTCGTCCGCACGATCTGCGCGAACGCGGGAGACGAGATCACGCCGTCCGAGTGGGAGAAGCACGTTCCCGGCGCGGCGTACCGGCCCATCTGCCCTAGCTGACCAGGGCCGGCTGCCTCCAGGCGTGCACCAGCCACGGCAGGATCCGCGGCAACCGGTCGGCGACGATGTCGTGCAGCACCAGCACGATCCGCCCGGACCGCTCGGGCCCGGCGTCCAGCCACACCGTCTGCATCAGGACACCGGTCCGCAGGTCGAGCCCCGCCTCCGCCTCCGCGAGGGCAGCGGGGGTGGCGGCGACGGGGTCGGTCACCTCGTGGTGGACGAAGCCGGAACGACACAGTTCGGGATGCAGTTCCACCAGGGAATCCATGGCGGCGGCCAGGCGTCCCACGCCCAGGCCGGCCCGAACCTGCACCGTCATCGCTCTCACATTAGGAGAGCCTAACCTAGGTTCGCGTTGTGCTCACTGAGTCGCAGGACACGGTTCAGCAGCTCCGCGAGGAGGTCGCAGGTCCCGCGCCAACCTCGCCGACCGCGGGCCCGTGCTCAGTAGCCGTCGCCTCCCCAGAACTGCTCCTCCAGCATGTCCGCCGTCCCCGCCAGGAGCTGGAGCGGGTCGGTGAACTCGTGGATGTCGAGGTCCACCAGCGGCAGTGAGTGCCGGACCACGACGTGCTCGCCCATGATCGCGAGGCCGCACGCGACGGTCGACCTGCCGACCTCCTCCAGCACCTCGCGCAGGTTCACGTCCTTCGCGAGGCCGCACGGCGAGGCGATCTGCACCCACTCGTGCATCTTGTCGAGGACTTCCCGGACGATGATCACGACCTGTGTGCGATCGTCGTCGCCCTCGTCGTCGTCCCCGAACGTGAAGAGGACCCTCAGCTCCTCACCGTCGTCGTGGATGACGTCGTACTCGGCGCGGACGTAGTCCGCGAGGTCTCCCCAACTCGCCATGGCGCAACCCTACTGGCCGCGATCGCCCACAGCCCGACCACCAGCACGGCGCCGACCTCCGCGATGAGCAAGATCCTCTCGATGTAGCCCAACGGGAACACGCGCCACCACCGAACGTCCGAGGCCACACCCATCACAATGGCGTAGAGGACCGGCATGAAAGCGACAACGCTCAACAGACCGGACGCCATCGTCCACCTGGCGTGTCGGCCCCACACGTGGTCCTTCAGCCACGGTCGCGCCAGCGCGATGATCGCGACGGGCAGGCTGACGAACGCGAGCATGCTGCCGAACCGGTGGATGCTGCCGCTGACCTCGTTGGTGCCCATGGCCCAGTTGGTCTTCGGGAACGCCACCACGAGCAGCAGGCCCACTGACCACAGGACCAGCGCGATCGAGCCGGCGGACCGCCACCTGGCCAGCCCCTTGTGGACGAGGGCGACGAGGATGGCGAGGGAACCGGCGGCCAGCAGGAGCACGGCGACGTCGAAGACCGGGCGGTAGTCACCCAGCGCGTACTCGCTGATCGTGCGGCGCAGCGGGCCGACGGTCAGGTCGAGCAGACCGACCATGGCCACCGTGGCGACGACGGCGAGCGAGCCGCCGGTGGCGGCCAGACGAGGAATCAGCACATATCGGTCAACGCCGGAGTTCACCCGCGGGGTTCCTGGGTTCAGGAAGCCGACAGGTTCACCGCCCTGAGCCACTCCACGTCGAACTCCGGGCACCACCGGTCCAGCGTCGCGAACCGGCCCTCGAGCTCCTACCTCAGCGCGACGGCGGCCTCTTCCTCCACCGCTTCGGCGACGGCGTTCAGGGCCGGCGAGTCGAGCTTCCACTGCTGCCAGTACAGCGGCACGGACACCGTGCGGCCCGGTGCCAGGTCGACCAGGCCCTCCTGCAGCTGCTGCGGGGGCACCATGCCCCAGCCCAGGCCCGCCACGATCGCCCGCACGTACACCTCGGACGACGGCACGTGGTGGCGGTGTTCCGAGGCGCCGCGGCCGCGGGTCAGCGTGCGCACGAAGCGGTCCTGGAGGTCGTCGTTGCGGTCGAAGACCACGACCGGTGCGTCCGGCAGCCACGACTTCGGCGGGCCGTCGGCGAAGCGGTCCACAAAGGACTGCGATGCCATTGCGGCGTAACGGATGTGGCCGAGCCGTCGCACCGAGCAGCCCGCCACCGGCTCGCGGGAGGACGTCACGGCGGCCATCACCAGACCTTGCCGCAGCAACGCCGTCGTGTGGTCCTGGTCCTCGCGGTGCAGGTCGAACGCGATCTTCAACGACGACGGGACCCGTTGCAGGGCGGGGAGGAACCACGTG
Organism: Lentzea aerocolonigenes; assembly: GCF_000974445.1. Taxonomy (GTDB): domain Bacteria; phylum Actinomycetota; class Actinomycetes; order Mycobacteriales; family Pseudonocardiaceae; genus Lentzea; species Lentzea aerocolonigenes. The sequence goes on along the minus strand of NZ_BBOJ01000044.1, from coordinate 19,904 downwards.
GCGAGCGAGTCGGCGTTCACCGCGATCGGCACCCTCACCACGGCGTCCGAGCCCAGGGCGGTGTCCAGGTCCTGGTCGAGGGCGAGCAGTTGCCGACCGTAGCGGACGATCACCTCCCCCGACGGCGTCAGCCGCACCGGGCGGGCACGCACCAGCAGCACACGGCCGGTGCGCTGCTCCAGCGCCTTGATGCGTTGGGAGACAGCCGAAGGCGTGACGTGCAGCGCGGTCGCGGCGGCGTCGAACGTGCCCGCGTCGACGACCGCGAGCAGCGTGCGCACCAGGTCGAGGTCCATCACAAGCGCTAATGGTACGTAAGAATCTTTAGCTGGTCTCATCAAGACGGCGTCCATACCGTCAACGGTGTGACTGACCTGCTGCTCGGCTTCGGCACCATGATGACCCTGATCGTCGCGATCGGCGCGCAGAACGCTTTCGTGCTGCGCCAAGGACTTCGGCGCCAGGCCGTCGCGAAGGTCGTCGCCGTGTGCGCCGTGTCGGACGCGATCCTCGTCGCGGTGGGCGTCGCCGGGTTCGGCGCGGTGGTGAAGGCCTTCCCGCAGGCGATCACGGTCGCGGCGGTCGTCGGCGGCGTTTTCCTGCTGGGGTACGGGTTTCTGGCGGCACGTCGAGCGTTCAAACCCCAGTCGATGAACGTCGAGGCAACGGGAACCGGCAGGCCCGTGCTCACCGCGCTCGCGCTGACGTGGCTCAACCCGCACGTCTACCTGGACACGCTGCTGCTGCTCGGCTCGATCGCGGCCGGCCGGTGGCTGTTCGGGGTCGGCGCGGTCACCGCGAGCGTCACGTGGTTCGTCGCGCTCGGGTTCGGCGCCCGGCTGCTCAGCCCTCTGTTCGCGAAGCCCCGCGCGTGGCGGGTGCTGGACGGCCTGATCGCCGCCGTGATGACCGCTCTCGGGGTGGCCCTGATCGCCGGGTGGTGATCATCACCGCCACCGCCGACACGGCCAGGACGCCGGTCGTCACGGGCGCCGCGGCGCCGGTGAGAAGGGACGCCGAAGCGAGCCCCGCGCTGACGAGAGCACCGATGACGACGCGCGGCCGAAGATCACCCACGTTGATCACCCTAGACCACGACACGCCCATGTTGGGTGGTGATCCAGACCCCACCACCACATGTAGTATCTGCCGCGCTGGTGGTTCACCGGCCCGGAGCACCGGGCCGATGAGGCAAGAGGGAACCCGGTGAGAGTCCGGGACTGCCCCGCAGCGGTGAGTGGGAACGAAAGCCGTCAACGAAGCACTGGGTGACCCCTGGGAAGCGACGGCCGGTAGGAGCACGCAAGGCGCCCACGAGTCCGAAGACCTGCCACCGGTGTGCGCGCAAGCCTGCGCGCACGACACGGTGCCTCGAGGGAGGGCAGCTGTGTGCCCTCAGTGGCGCGCGCGCATTCCTTCGAGCCTTGCTCGCGAGGAGAGAGCGTGCCCGACCGCCTTTCAGTGGTCATCCATGAAGCGTGTGCCGACCTGCCCAACGCGTCGGCGGAGGCGGTTCTGGCTGAGACCAAGCGAAATCTGTACGACGGCATCACCGACGCCGAGCTCGCGCTGGCGCCGATCATGGCCGCCCGCGCGATGGTCGAGCTCGACCCGGACTACTCCCGCGTCAGCGCCCGGTTGCTGCTGGACAAGCTGCGCACCGAGGCGTGTGGGGTGCCGTTGTCGCACGCCGAGATGACCGAGCGCTACCCGTCGTACTTCGCCGCGTTCGTCCGCCACGGCATCGAGCTGGGCCAGCTCGACCCGCGCCTCGCGGACTTCGACCTGGTTCGTCTCGGCGCCGCGCTGAAGCCGGAACGCGACCTGAACTTCCAGTTCCTGGGCATGCAGACGCTGTACGACCGCTACTTCCTGCACCACGACGGCCGCCGCTACGAGCTGCCGCAGGCGTTCTTCCTGCGCGTCGCCATGGGCCTCGCGCTCCAGGAGGACGACCGCGACGCCCGCGCGATCGAGTTCTACGAGCTGCTCTCGTCGTTCGACTTCATGTGCTCGACACCGACGCTGTTCAACTCGGGCACCACCCGCCCGCAGCTGTCGTCGTGCTTCCTCACCACCGTGGAGGACGACCTCGCCGGGATCTTCCACGGCATCAGCAACAACGCGCTGCTCAGCAAGTTCGCCGGCGGCCTGGGCAACGACTGGACCCCCGTGCGCGGGATCGGCGCACACATCAACGGCACCAACGGCAAGTCGCAGGGCGTCGTGCCGTTCCTGAAGATCGCCAACGACACTGCGGTCGCGGTCAACCAGGGAGGGAAGCGGAAGGGCGCTGTCTGCGCGTACCTCGAAACCTGGCACATCGACGTCGAGGAGTTCCTCGACCTGCGCAAGAACACCGGCGACGAGCGACGCCGCACCCACGACATGAACACGGCGAACTGGGTGCCGGACGAGTTCGTCCGCCGGGTGCGCGCGAACGGCCAGTGGACGCTGTTCTCGCCCGACGAGGTGCCGGACCTGCACGACGCGTTCGGCGACGACTTCGCACGGAAGTACCGCGCGTACGAGGAGAAGGCCGACAACGGCGAGATCAAGGTCTTCCGCCGCATCCCCGCCGTCGACCTGTGGCGGCGCATGCTGACCATGCTGTTCGAGACCGGCCACCCGTGGATCACGTTCAAGGACCCGTGCAACCTGCGTTCGCCGCAGCAGCACAGCGGTGTCGTGCACTCCAGCAACCTCTGCACCGAGATCACCCTGAACACCACGACCGACGAGGTCGCCGTGTGCAACCTCGGCAGCGTCAACCTCGCGCGGCACGTCACGGCCGACGGCATCGACCACGCACGGCTCGAAAAGACCGTGCGCACCGCGGTTCGCATGCTCGACAACGTGATCGACGTGAACTACTACACGATCCCCGAGGCGCGGAACTCCAACCTCAAGCACCGCCCGGTGGGGCTGGGCCTGATGGGCTTCCAGGACGCGCTGTTCACGCTCGGCACGGCGATGGCCAGCGCGGAGGCCGTCGAGTTCGCCGACCGCAGCATGGAGGAGATCAGCTACTACGCGATCTCCGCCAGCGCCGACCTGGCGCAGGAACGCGGTGCGTACCAGTCGTTCGAGGGTTCGTTGTGGAGCAACGGAATCCTGCCGATCGACTCCATCGGGATCCTGGCCCAGAACCGCGGTCCCGGCGAGCTCGACCAGAACCGCGAGTCCACGATGGACTGGGACGCGGTCCGCGAGAAGGTCCGCAAGGGCATGCGGAACTCGAACGTCATGGCCATCGCGCCGACCGCGACCATCGCGAACATCACCGGCGTGAACCAGTCGATCGAGCCGTTGTACCGCAACCTCTACGTGAAGTCGAACATGTCCGGCGACTTCACGGTCATCAACCCGGACCTGGTGCGGGCGCTCAAGCAGCGCAAGCTGTGGGACGAGCAGATGATCTCGGACCTGAAGCTGCACGACGGCAGCCTCGGCCCGATCGACCGGGTGCCCCCGTACCTGAAGGCGTTGTACGCCACGGCGTTCGAGGTCGACAGCTCGTGGCTGATCGAGGCGGGCGCGCGCCGGCAGAAGTGGATCGACCAGGCGCAGTCGCTGAACCTCTACCTCGCGCAGCCGAGCGGCCGCAAGCTCGACGAGCTGTACCAGCTGGCCTGGGTGCGCGGCCTCAAGACCACCTACTACCTGCGCACGCAGAGCGCCACGCACGTGGAGAAGTCCACGTTGCAGGGCACCGACGGCAAGCTCAACGCCGTCTCCCCCACCGCCTGCTCCATCACCGAACCCGACTGCGAGGCCTGCCAGTGACGAACATCGAATCGGGCGCCGGGCGCGTCTCCGTCGACGACAAGGCGATGATCAACTGCCGCGCCGACGTCAACCAGCTGCTGCCGCTCAAGTACCACTGGGCGTGGGAGAAGTACCTCAACGGCTGCAACAACCACTGGATGCCGACCGAGGTCTCGATGCAGGCCGACATCAGCCTGTGGAAGTCCGCCGACGGGCTCACCGACGAGGAACGCCGCATGATCAAGCGGAACCTCGGCTTCTTCGCGACCAGCGAGTCGTTGGTGGCCAACAACATCGTGCTCGCGGTGTACCGGCACCTCACCAACCCCGAGTGCCGCCAGTACCTGCTGCGCCAGGCCTTCGAGGAGGCCGTGCACACCCACACGTTCCAGTACATCTGCACCTCGCTCGGCCTGGACGAGGGCGAGCTGTTCAACATGTACCGGGAGATCCCGTCGATCACGGACAAGGCCGCGTGGGCGTTGCAGTTCACGCAGCACCTGGAGGACCCGGAGTTCCGGACGGGCACGCCGGATCGCGACCAGGCGTTCCTCAAGGACCTCGTCGCGTTCTACGTGGTCTTCGAGGGCATGTGGTTCTACACCGGGTTCGCGCAGATCCTGTCGCTCGGACGGCGCAACAAGATGGTCGGCATCGCCGAGCAGTACCAGTACATCCTGCGCGACGAGTCGATCCACCTGAACTTCGGCATCGACGCGATCAACCAGATCAAGATCGAGAACCCGCACCTGTGGAACGACGTGTTCCAGAAGGAGGTGCGCACCATGCTCGCGGAGGGCTGCGAGCTGGAGATCGCCTACGGCCGGGACACGATGCCCACCGGCATCCTCGGCCTCAACTCCGAGCTGTGCGAGCAGTACATGCGGTTCATCACGAACCGGCGCTGCGCCCAGCTCGGCCTGGAGCCGGTGTGGGAGCCGACGGAGAACCCGTTCCCGTGGATGTCGGAGATGATGGACCTGAAGAAGGAGAAGAACTTCTTCGAGACCCGCGTCATCGAGTACCAGAACGGTGGCTCACTGGAGTGGTGACCCCAGCCTGACGGCGCTGGGCAGCCCGGCCCGGTCCGCGACAGGCCACTGGAGCGGATCGGGCCCCAGCTTCACGAGCTCGGCGACCTGGAGCTTCGCCCACGGCGAGATCTCGCGGGTGCCGTCCAGCACGCTCGAAGCGAACTCCGCCCACGCCACCCGCTCGGTGGAATCGACCTCGTCCGGGTTCGGCGTGGGCTCGTCGTCGCAGAGCACCCGGAACACCGGACACATCTCGTTCTCGACGACGCCGGCCATCTCGGCGCGGTAGCGGAACCGCGGCAGCAGCAGTTCGGGCTCGGAGCACTTCATGCCGAGCTCGTCCTGCAGACGCCGCAGCACGGCCTGTGCCATGTCCTCGTCCGGGAGGGGGTGACCGCAGCAGGTGTTCGTCCACACGCCGGGGAACGTCTTCTTGTGCAACGCGCGCCGGGTGAGCACGATCCGGCCGGCCGAGTCGAAGACGTAGCTGGAAAACGCCAGGTGCAGCGGGGTGTCCGCGTGGTGCACGACGGCTTTGTCCTCGACGCCGATGGCCGAACCGTCCTCAGCGAGGAGTACCACCTGTTCCACAGTCACTCCGCCACGTAATCACACGAGCGCCCGGATCGGAAAGCCGGTGAGCTCGAGTGGGGGAACAGCGCGCCCCTAGGTGTCCCAGGTCACCCTGAGGTCATGACTTCCCCGTTCGCTCAGGCTCACACCATGTTCCTGGTGCTGGTCAGCCCAACGGGCCAGTACTCGATCTGGCCGGCGGTGCTGCGGGTGCCCGCCGGGTGGCAGGTCGTCCACGGCGTCGCGTCACGGTTGTCCTGCGAGGCCTTCGCGGCCGCGGCTCGCCTCGACCTCTCAGCGGCGGCTTAGCTCGGGATGAACGGCGCCTTTGTCCACGCGCCGTTCATCCCGAGCGGAACTACCTGCGTTCGGCCAGGGTCGACCGCAAGGCGTGGTACGCGGGCTTGCGGCTGAAGTCGTCCCACATCACCGTGGCCGCGCCCTGGCCCTGGAAGAACACAGGCACCCACGAGTACTTGTCGACGAAGCCCCAGATCGTGAACGACCGGCAGGAGCTGACGTTCAGGCACGCGGTGAGCATGCGCTGGTAGTAGTCGGCCTGCTGGCGCAGCTGGGCCTCCGTCGGCACGCCGCTCGCGGGCAGGGTCATCCGCACGTCGACCTCGGTGAGCGCGGTCTGCAGGCCGAGGCCGGCGAACCGCTTCAGGTTGCGCTCCAGGTCGTCCGGGAAGCCGTAGTCCAGGCTGAGGTGTCCCTGGGCGGAGAAGCCGTGCACGGGCACGCCGGCCGCACGCAGGTCCTTGATCAGCGCGTAGTACGCGTCGCTCTTCGCGTTGACGCTTTCGACGTTGTAGTCGTTGAAGAACAGCTTCGCCTTCGGGTCGGCCCGGTGCGCCCACCGGAACGCGTCCGCGATGATGCCGGGACCGAGCTCGCGGATCCAGATGTTGTCCGCGGTCCGCAGCGCACCCGCGTCGGTGAAGATCTCGTTGGCCACGTCCCACTGCTGGATCTTGCCCGCGTAGCGCCCGACCACGGTCGTGATGTGCTCGCGCAGGATCGCGCGCAGCTCGTCCTTGGTGAACTGGCCCTTCTCGAGCCACTCCGGGTTCTGGCTGTGCCACAACAGGGTGTGGCCGCGGACGACCTGCCGGTTCTGCTGGGCGAACCGCACGATCGCGTCCGCCGTGCCGAAGTTGTACCGGTTGCGCTCGGGGTGGATGTACTCCCACTTCATCTGGTTCTCCGCCGACACCGAGCTGAACTCGGCGGCGAGCACCTTGCGGTACGGCCGGTCGGAGGTGAAGGGGTCGGGGTAGGGCTGGTTCTCGTGGTGACCGCCACCGGCGACCGCGCTGCCGATGTGGAAACCCTTGGGAGCTGCCGCGCGCAACGTGTGGTGGTGGCCGCTCGCTTCCGGTGCGGCCGAGGCCGTCGACGCCAACGGCATCGACAACGTCAGGGCGGTGAACAACGTCATGATCAGACGAGCCGGCTTCATCAGACCTCGTTTTCGAAACTTTTTGCCTGGTATGCGCGCCTTTTGGCACCCTATGGCGGTCTTCTCGACAGCGTCAAGCGCGCGAAACCGTTGGGAGAGCGTCGAATCACGACTCAGCGAATCGACGCGCGCATTCGACGAAAAAGTGTCGAAGAATCGATGCCGCGCAATTCAGCAGACCAGTCGCGCGTCACCCCACACCGCGTTGTCGAGGCTGGTGCCGTCACCGCCGTCGGTCACGCGCAACGTCAGCGACCTCACCCCGCCGACGTCCACGCTGACCGGCAGCGCCGGGTCGACGGACTTCCGTAACGGGCTCTCGTACAGCACGCGACCGTCCCCGACCACCACGAACGTCACCGTGCCGCCGACGCCGGCCGCGCGGTCCACGCGGCCGTCGACCTCGTCGTCCACCCCGACGGTGGCGTCGAACCTCGTGCACGTCCCGATCTCGAAGGTCTTGTCCGCAGGCGTCGTGCCGATCCCTTTGCCGAACCGCACGCCACCGGTCGTCAACGTCCTGCCCTCGACCGAGAGATCGTTGCCGGGAACGTAGAACTGCCCGGCGGGCAACGGTTTCCACACGTGCGTGCGCGTGGCCTTCTCGGCTTCGACGCCGGAGAACCGCGCCACCGCGGGCACATCGTTCAGCCCTGCCACCGGGTTCGCGCCGACCGTCACCGTCCAGCGGCCGTTCACCGACTCCCCCGGCGCGACCCGGAACGCGCGGACCGCACGGGACGCGCTCCAGCCGGACGGCACGCGCGGCGCGAAGGTCACGCCGTACAGCGACCGGTCCGAGGTGTTGGTGAACGTGCCGCTCATCTCGAACGTCTGCCCCGGCTGCACCGACACCTGTTCGGGAGAAACCACGACCGTCGTGGACGGGATCGCGCCGGTGGACCGTGCGCAGGTGTCGCGCACCGGACGGCAGACGATCGCCGCGAACCCGCCGTCCTTCGCGACCGGGATGGTCAGCTTCTGGTCCGTGACCTGGGTTTCCTTGACCAGACCGGCGGCACCGTCGCGCACGATCTCGACCAGCCAGCGGCCCCCGCCGAGCGCGGGCAGGTCCAGAGTCCGCGCCTCGCCCGCGATCGCGCCGCCGACGAACCAGCGGTCGCCGTCGCGCCGCGCCATCACGACGTCCTCGCCAGGACGGCCCGACAACAGCCGCGTCTCGTCCCACGCCGTCGGCGCCTGCTCCAGGAACCAGCGCGCGAGCGGCCTGGCGTCGTAGGAGTCCGGCCGTCCCGCGAGGTTCTGGATCCCGGACTCGTACAGCACGGACAGCGCGAGCTCGCCGCCGTCGGTGTTGGCACGGGCGCGGTGGAAGCCACCGGGCGTGTAGTCCATGCCTCCCACCACGTTCCGGGTGAACGGCAACGCGGTGATGTGGCTCGTGGTGAGGCCGCTGGACTTCTCCGCGCCGTGCACGGCCTCGGTCGTCATGACGTGCGGCCAGGTGCGGTGGACGCCGTGCGGCAGCGTGGCGCCGTGGAAGTTGACGAGGAAGTGCATGCGCGCGGTCTCGGGCAGGATCTCGTCGTACCAGCGGTAGCGCTCCTGGCCGTCGGAGTCCATGAAGTCGATCTTCAGGCCCCGCACGCCCCACCGCTGCAACCACGGAAGGTAGTCCGCGCGCTTCTCCGGCGTGTCGACGCTGCTGAACCGCACCCACGTGTGGATGCCGACGTTGCGCGCCTTCGCGTACCTCACCAGCTCGGGGATGAAGCTCGTCTGCCGCCAGTTCGGGTCGTCGTACCAGCCAGCGTCGACCACGACGTAGGGCCATCCGCGCGCGGCCGCGTAGTCGACGAACTCCTTCTGCTTCGCCAGGTCCTGCTGGGCCGTGCGGCCACCGGCGAGCCACGTCCAGACCGCCGGACCGGGCTTGATCCACGACGTGTCCCCGATGCGGGACGGCGGCGCCAGGTCGTCCACCAGCGTCGACTTCACGACGGTGGCCAGTGAGCCCACGATCATGGTGCGCCACGGCGTCTTCCGCGCCCCGGACACCTTCTCGTCCCAGAGCTTCACCTGGTACCTGCCGCCGCCGGTGTGCACGAGGTGGCCGCCGGAGTACCGTCCGTCCACATCGGACTCGGTGATCAGCGCGTAGGTGCCCCCGACGTCGAACAGCGCGGGGTGCATGTACTCGGCCTGCTCGGCGGTCCCCGCCGTCATGCGCAGGAACGGGTTCTCGTAGTCGCGCCGGAACTTCGCGAGCCACGCCGTCGCGTCGGCAGGAAGCACGAACGCGGAAGCCTCGCCGGTGACGGCACCTGTGTCCTGCGGCAGTTCGTACCGGTACGCGACACCGTCGGCGGACTCCCGCACGACGAGGTCGAGCCTGTTCGCGCCAGAGGTGAATCTGTACGTCGTCTCGGTGGCGCGCACGACCCGGTCGCGCTTCTTGCCGGACGTGGTGCGGTAGTGCTCGAAGATCGCTCTGCGCGACTTGCCGACGAGTGTCAGACCGGATGACAGGTCGGCGCGCTCGGTGGTGATCCCGACCGGCGACGGCTGCACGATCGTCTTGCCCTTGTGCGTCACCGCCAGGGTGATCGTTCCGCCCGAACTGCTGACGACCGCCTGCGGGCCGTTCGTCCCCGCCTGTGCGGGTGGCACGACCAGGCCGGCTGCCAGCACGGCCACGACCAGCGTTTTGACCGCCACGGACACTCCCCTCGTGATCCGGGGCGGCGGTCACCGGAGGACATCCCTCGACCCGGACGCTATGCCGGGCATTTCGTCCGAGTCAAGGGATGTAACAACCGTGACAGATACTGCCTACAGCAGGGTGATGATCCCGTGCGCCGAAGCGCCACCGTGCTCGTTGTTGCCCGCGTACGAGGCCGTGTAGCCCTGCAGCAGCGTCGACAGCCCGACCAGCAACGACACGTTCGCGTCGCAGGTGGCCTTGCCGTACGAGTTGGTGGTCGCGGTGCACAGCGGGTTGCCCTTCACCGTGCGGAACACGATCTGCTGACCGGCGACCGGCGCCCCGGTGTGCTTCTCGGTCAGCGTCGCGTCGAGCGAGCGGACCGTGAAGCCGAGGAGCCGCACCTGCAGCTGAGCACTCCCCGCCACGAGCTTCGACGCGGCGGGCGGCACGAAGTTGACCGCGATGCCCACCGGGCGCTGGCCGACCGCGATGGAGCCGGTGACCGTGTTGGACGCCGTGTCGATGACCGACACCGTGTTGCTGTTGAAGTTCGTGACGTAGGCGCTCGCACCGTCCGGCGTGAGGGCCACGCCGATCGGACGGTCACCCACGAAGATCTTCTGCGTTTCCACCATCGCCGCCAGGTCCACGACGGACACCGAGTCGAACTCGCTGTTCGTCACGTACGCACGCGTTCCGTTGGGCAGCAACGCGATGCCGTGCGGCGTGAAGCCGACGGCGGCGGTGCCGACCACGGCGCGCGTGGCGACGTCGATGGCGGAGATGTTGTCGGAACCCTTGTTCACCACGTAAATCCGGGTGCCGTCGGCGGACGCCGCGATCGCGGTGGAAGTGCTGCCCACCGGGATGTCGGCGACGACCGCGTTGGCCGTGGTGTCGATGACCGAGACGGTGCTCGGACCGACGACGTCGTGCGTGACGTAGACGCCCTTGCCGTCCTTCGTGACGACGATGCCGTCGGGGTTCGAACCGACGTTGATGGTCGCGGTGACCGTCAACGTGGCCGTGTCGACCACGGAGACGGTGCCGTCCCCGTAGTTGGTGACGTAGACGAAACCGCCACCGGGCGCGACCGCCACACCAGCCGGATGGCTCCCGACGGGTACGGACTTGTCGACCGTGTTGGTCGGCGTGTCGATGATCGTCAACGTGTTCTGCACGGTGTTCGTCACGTAGCCGCGGGTTCCGTCGAAGGCGACCGCTGCCATGTACGGCGTGCTGCCATCACCATCGGAGATCGTCTCGGACACCGCGTTCGTGGCCGTGTCGATCACCGACACCCCGCCGCCGTTGTTGGCGACGTAACCCAGAACCCGACCGGCGGGAGCCGCCGAGGCCGGGGTCACCACCAGTGCCGCGGTGACGGCAGATGCCATCACCAGTGGACGCAACCGCATGTTCAATGCCTCCTGGCGCGCGTCATCCCGACCTTTTCTCCGACATCGCGAAAGGAGGAGGGGGCGTTAGCCTCTTCAGAGTCTTCTCGAGCCGGCGGACGGCGAAACCCGTGCCGTGCGTGCAGAGTTGGTGGCTCTACGAGTTGTTCGAGGGACATCCGCCTGGTCCGACTGTGACCCACGTCACTGCAACACCCGTGCCGCGAGAAGCCAACTGGGGGCGTGATGTTCGCGGAGCTGTTCGACGAGCACGCCCATCCGCTGCACCGATATCTGGCGCGCCGGGTGGGCGTCGACGTGGCCGACGACCTCGTCAGCGAGACGTTCCTGGCCGCCATGCGCGGCAAGGAGAGTTACGACCCCGAGAGGGGAAGTGTCGTCGGCTGGCTCTACGGCATCGCGACGAACCTGTTGCGCGGCCACGCCAAACGCGAGTTGCGCCTGTTGCGCACCGCCGAGCGGTACGGGGTGGATCTCAGTGTCGCCGAGTCGTTGGAGCACACGGTGGTCACCCGCGTCGACGCCCGCGCGCACCTGCGGCTGATCGCCGGTGAGCTGGCCAGGATGCCGGACGTCGACCGCGATCTGTTGCTGCTCGTGTCGCTGGCCGGCCTCACCAAACAGGAGGCGGCCGAAGCACTCGGCATGAATCCCGCCACCGCGCGGTCCCGGCTGCACCGCCTGCGCACCAAGCTCAAGGAACTGGAGCTCCGCAATGCGTGACCTGCTGGACGACGACATCGCCGAGCTGTACCCCGTGCGGGGCAGCGACGACGTTCGCCTGGCCCGGCTGCGCGAACAGCTCTTCACCGAGGCCCCGAAACGACGACCCTCGCGCAACTGGGTCGGCATCGCCGCCGCGGTCGTCGCGGTGGTGATGATCACCGGGCTCGTGGTGCTGCTGCGGCCCGCGCACCGCGACGCGCCAGCGACGATGCCGGTCACCCCGGCGACCTCGTTGCAGGAGGCCGCGACGATCCTCGAGCTGGCCGAGAAGCCGACCGCGAAGTACCGGCACCTCAAGTACGTGATCTGGCAGACGATCACCGTCAACCAGGTGGAGGCGAAGGTCGCCTTCGGTGCCACCGCCCTCGAGTTCGAGATCAACGTGTGGGTCCCCTCCACCAATGGCGGAGTGGTCGTCATCTACCGCAAGTTCACCGGGCGCTCGCGGCCGGTCGCGGGTCTGCAGGAGTCGATCGAACGCCTCGCGCAGATGGGCGACAACGGCCCGCGCCTGTGGGGCACGTTCTGCTCGGCCACGCCGTGCAAGGAGACGAGCCTCGCGCTGCCGTTGCCCGTGGATCCCGCGCAGCGGATGGAGGCGGCCTCGAGCAGGTTGCTGTCGCCGTTCACGACCAACGAGGAGCTGGCCGCGACCTACCGCGAGCTGGCCGCCACGCCAGGGATCCACTGGGAGAACGGCAAGGTGTGGGCCGACGGTGCCAGGACCTCGTTCACCATCGATCCGGCGACCGGGCGGGTCACCGGATCCGTGCAGGACAAGCCCGCGGGCAGCCCGCTGCCCGACGGCACGGCGTCGATGACGGTCGACGTCACCAACGAGTGGACCGACAGGAGCCCGAACTGATCGGCGATCAACGGCCGTCGTAGGACCGCGGCAGGTACCAGGCCAGAGCGGCGCGCAGCTCGGCGACCTCGCGCTCGCGCCGCCGTCTGGTCCGTTCGTGGGCGATCGGGAACACCCGCACACCGCCGTGATGCGCCCCGAAGAAGCGGCGTGGCGCCGGGTCCTTCAGCCAGACGACGACCCACGGCCGTTTCTTGTGCGGCACCACGCGCACCCGTGCGAGCTCGTACCACCAGTACTGGTGGAACTTGCCGTTGCGGGTCGTGGCGATGCCCTCGCGGCTGATCTCGACGACGACCTTGCGCCGGGCCGCGGCGCCGAAGAACCGCACGGCGCGCACGACCAGCACGCAGAACGCGGCCAGCGCCAGCAGCTGCGTGGCGCCGTTGGCCTTCGCGGCGGGGTCGGCGATCGCGGCGGCGAGCAGGGCCGCGGCGAGGTTCAGCACGCCCCACGCCGTGGGCACGATCCGCGACGTCGAGAACGTCGCGGCGGCGGGCGTCATCGGCGCGGGCAGCTTGGTGGTCGGTGGCTTCGGCGTGACGACCTGCGCGATCATGCGGGTCACCTCGGCCGGGTCCGGGCGCTTGGCCGGGTCGCGGTGCATGCACTTCTGCACCAGCGGGCGCAGCGGCTTCGGCACGCCGTCGAGGTCCGGTTCGCCGTGTGCGGCCCGGTACAGCAGCGTCGCGGTCGGGCCCTCGCCGAACGGGCCCTTGCCCGTCGCCGCGTAGACCAGCACCGCGCCGAGCGCGAAGACGTCCGACGGCGGCGCGACCTCCTGGCCGGTGATCTGCTCCGGCGAGAGGAAGCCCGGCGTGCCGAAGACCATGCCGGTCTCGGTGAGCGCGGTGTGCTCCATCGCGCGCGAGATGCCGAAGTCGATCACGCGCGGGCCGTCGGCGCCGAGCAGCACGTTCGACGGCTTGAGGTCGCGGTGCACGAGACCCGCCCGGTGGATCGCGGTCAACGCCTCCGCGAGGCCCTCCGCCAGCCGGCGCAGGTGGTGCTCGGGCAGCGGGCCGTGCCGTTCGATGGCTTCCTGCAGCGTCGGGCCGGGCACGTACTCCGTCGCCATCCACGGCCGCGCCGCGCGCGTGTCCGCGTCCACCACGGCCGCGGTGCCGGCGCTGCCGACCGCGCGAGCCATCTGCACCTCGCGGCGGAACCGCTCGCGGAACTTCGGGTCGTCGGCGAGCTCCGCGCGGGCGACCTTGACGGCGACCTGCCGTCCGTCGCTGCCTTGTCCCAGGTAGACCGTTCCCATGGCACCACGACCAAGCCTGCCCAGGAGCAGGTAGTCGCCTATGCGTTGTGGTTGGTCCACCTTCACCGGATCGAGGGTAGCGGGAACTCGGGCTGGAACCTCACATCTGAGTAGATCTACGTATCGTTGTCACCCATGGGCCGGACCCGCTTGTACCGCAACGGCGAACTGGTGGACCAGGACTTCCCGGTCGCCGACGTCGCGAACCACCTCCAAGATCCGTCCGCGATCGTGTGGTTCGACCTGTGCGCGCCGTCTCAGGACGAGACTGGTCTGCTGCGCGACGAGCTGGGACTGCACGAGCTCGCGATCGAGGACGCCTTCTCCGAACGGCAGCGCCCCAAGGTCGACCGCTACCCCACCCACCTGTTCCTCAGCGTCTACGCGGTCCGCTACTCCGGGCACGAGATCAAGACGTGCGAGGTCGACGTCTTCGTGGCCCGCAACGCGCTCGTGACGGTGCGCGAGAGCGAGGACTACGACCTGGCCGGGGTGCTGCGCCGCTGGGACGCCGCGCCGGCGCTGGCGGAGAGCGGGATCGGGTTCCTGCTGCACGGCCTGCTCGACGACGTCGTGGACGGCCACTACACCGCGGCCCAGCAGCTCGACGACGACATCGAGGCCCTCGAGGACCGGATCTACGCGGAGAAGCCGCACGTGGGTCGCAAGGCGTTGCAGCTGCGCCGCGCCCTGGTGCAGCTGCGGCGGGTCGCGCTGCCGATGCGCGAGGTGCTGGGGTCGCTTCTGCACCGCGACCACGAGCTGGTGGACGACGTGATGAAGCCGTACTACCTGGACGTCAAGGACCACGCGCTGTTCACGGCCGAGCTGACCGAGTCGATGCGCGAGCTGGTCGTGAACCTGCGCGAGGCCGAAGTCGTCGTGCAGGGCAACCGGCTCAACTCGATCATGAAGAAGGTGACCAGCTGGGCCGCGATCATCGCGGTGCCGACCGCGATCTCGGGCTACTACGGCATGAACGTGCCGTACCCCGGCTTCGCGAGCCCGTGGGGCTTCTGGGTGTCCACGCTGGGCATCTTCGGCGTGTCCTACCTCCTGTACGTGATGTTCAAGCGCCGCGATTGGTTGTGAGAAGTTGAAGATCCACCTGACCCGGCGGGACGAGCTCGCGATCATCACGATCGACGCGCCGCCGCTCAACCTCTACTCGCTCGACCTCGACGCGGAGTTCCACGAGGCCCTGGACGAGCTGGGCGACGCGCGGGCGTTGCTGGTCAACGCGACGGGCAAGGTCGTGAGCGGCGGCGTGGACGTGTCGCTGTTCGCCGCGCAGGAGTACCGCGAGGAGGCCCAGCAGCTGTTCGACCGCATGCTGCTGCTCCCCCAACGCCTCGCCGCCCTGCCGATCCCGACCGTCTTCGCGGCCCACGCCCTGTGCCTGACCTGGGCGTTCGAGCTGGCGGTGGCGTGCGACCTGATCGTGGCGGCCGAGAGCGCGCGGTTCGGGCTGGTGGAGAAGGTCGTGGGTCTGACGCCGACCATGGGCGGCACGCAACGCCTGGCGGCGCGCGCGGGCGTCGGGCGCGCGAAGGAGTTCGTGATGACCGGCGACCTCTACGACGCTTTGACGCTGGAGCGCTGGAACGTCGTCAACCGCGTGTTCCCGGACGAGGGCTTCGCGCTGGCGGCCGAGCAGTTCGCACTGTCGCTCGCCGTCGGCCCGACCCAGGCACATTTCGCGACCAAGCAGGTCCTCGCCCATTTCGAGAACGGCGGCGTTCCGGAGGCCGACGCTCACGTCACGACGATCGCGTCCGCCCTCTTCGAGACCGAAGATCTGCCACGGGCCGTGCACAGCTTCCTCACGGACGGTCCCGGCCGCGCGACATTCACAGGTCGCTGATCTCACACATCAAGGTTTCCAATGGCTCGGTGATAAAACCGTGATCTGCCTGCTCACACGGATGGAGTATTCCCGGCCGCACGGAAGATGATGTTGCGGCACAAGGAGATCCGCTTGACTCCTCACGTCGTCCCGTGCAGTGTGCTGTGCGTTCAACGGCCCCGTACGAAAACTCGGTCGCACGAGTGCGTACAAATTCCGCAACGGCCGACGACACAATTAGCGAGTTCACGGTCCCCCGTCGTGAACGCGCGTGGAGGTAGATCCAGCCGTGAAACTGAGATTGGCCGTACTGCTGACCGGTGGTGTCATCGCGTTGGCCGCCTGCTCCCCGACGAAGGCGGCCCAACCGACACCGATCGCGGACAGCACCAGCGCCACCTCGACCAGCACGTCCAGCAGTTCCCCGGCCCCGAGCAGCTCGGCGGCCCCCAGCAGCTCCGCACTACCGTCCGCCACGAACGGCCCCGTGAAGCCGCCGAACAACCCCGGCACCCCCGCGCCGGCCGGTTCACCGGGCTGGAAGCTCACCCAGGCCAACACGGGTCTGGCCGGGGTCGGCCTGAACTGCGACTCCCTGCCCGTCTACACCGGCCCCGCAGCCCCCGGCGCCGGCACGGTGATCTCGGGCAAGCGCATCGAGCAGGCTCTTGTCCTGTTCGCGGGCAACATCACCATCGAGAAGTCCTGCATCCGCCCGGGCAAGCTGGACGAGGCCGCCCCGCTGGTCACGACCAACGGCCCGTGCGGCAGCAACTCGTGCCAGGTCACCGGCGCCCCGGTGACCATCCGCGACTCGAACATCGACGGCTCCAAGCTGTCCGCGTCGACGATCGCGAAGTCGTGCGCGTTCCTCGGCGTCGGCACCCTGCAGCGCAACTACATCACCGGCATGGGTTCCGGCATCTGCTTCTACAACACGGGCAGCACCCTGAACGGCCTGGCCGAGGGCAACTACGTCCGCGGTCTGCGCACGGCCGGCGACGCGCACAACGACGGCGCCACCGTCCGCGACTTCCCGCTGGACAAGAACGCCGGCCGCACCCTGACGTTCCGCAACAACCGGATCGACTGCTCGACCGGCCAGGACACCGGCGCGCTGTTCATCCAGACCTACGGCGACGACATCGACAACGTCACCGTCGAGGGCAACCTGCTGGAGGGCGGCGGTTACCAGCTCGGGCTGGAGTCGAGCCACGGGAACCAGTACGGGCGGAACATGAAGTCCATCAACAACCGGTTCACCGGCAGTGGGTGGGGCGCGGCTTATGTGACCGCCAACGGGGTCGGGTACAAGTGGGCGGTTTGGCAGGAGAACTACCTGATGGACGCCAACGCGCCGGACGCCAAGGGGAAGCCCGCGGGCTCACCGTGACGCGTGGGTGGGCCAGGCCCGCCGTGACGCGTGAGTGAGCCAGACTCACCATGACGCCGGAGTGGGCCGAGCCCGCCCTCCGTGACCTGGCCGCCTTCGCTCCCGAATCCCCCGCGGGAGCGAAGGCGGCCTGGTCGACGGTCCTGGAGGACGCTGGTGGCAAGCCGAAGGGCCACGGAGCTTGAGCCCTCGCGGGATCGATCACCTGGCGGGCAGCGCGGCAGGACGACTGTCCGGTCGGCACCCTCGCGCCAGGCACGAAGTGGACCCCGCGCCCTGCCTCCAACTCCCCGCCACCGGCCTCACGGGTTGTGGAACACGCTGACGAACGCCCTCTCGAACCTCCCCGCCGCAAGATCCGACCGCTGCATCACCCAGTGCACCGTGGCTCCCTCGTAGTCGTCCACGTCCACCTGCCAGTCCGCGAGCAACACCCAGTCCGCGGCATCAGACGACACCTCCCACCCGTTCGCCGTCCCCGCCCGCACAGCGTCGGACACCGCACGAACGACCGGGTCGGACTCGATCGCCTCCTCGTCGGCGTAGCCCCCGATCTGCAGTTCCCCCAACGGGGCGATGTCCTCACGGGCGTCCTCCCACAGCGAGGCGAGGTCCTCCGACCGCGGATGGCCGGGAAGCGGCCGCCCGTCCGGCAGCGGGAGCGAGCCGTGGCAGGGCAGCGACACGTCGGCCTTCAGCCGCAGCGGGCCCTGCGGGAACGCCTCCACCAACTCCTCGTACTCGTCCCAGCCGCCCTCGTCCCAGGCGAGCTTGTCCCGTTCCTCCACGGCCGCACCCGCCGGGACGTGCACCACGCTGCCCATCGAGTCGTCGTCCACCTGCGGGAAGGCGAAGAACAGCAGGCGACCATCCCCAGGCAGGGGTAAGTCCGTCACGCCCGGCGGCAGAGCGGCGAGGTCGACCCAGCCGACGTACGGGTGCTCGGGGTCCGGGGCATCAGCCGGGAGCAGCAGCGGGCCGCCGAACTCGCCCACGACCGGGCCGTCCCCACCACGTGTCAGCGTGGCGCAGGGACGGGCCAGAGCCAGCCAGCGGTCCACGTCGGCGGCCGGGATGTCCTGCGCGAGCGCCTCGTCGCGGAAGGGGGTCAACCGGTGATCAGGAGTCATGACCGCAACCGTAGCGACGGGGTCTGACAGTCACGCGTTGTCACGGAACTTGAGCCAGCTCGAGCTCAACGAGTCCCAGATCTCCTGGTAGCGCTGGAACATCTCATGCACCCGTTCGGGATCGATCTCCGTGGCCGGCGTCGAGGCGATGTAGTAGGAGAGGTCGTCCTCCAGCCGATGGAACCGATAGCTCGCGTCCTCCATCAGCACCCACAACGACCGCCACGCGAAGAAAGGCTCCAAAGCCGACACCACGGTCACCACCGCCACCAACGAGAAGGCCGTTCCTGTCCACGGGTCCAGGTTCTGCAGGCCGAGGATGATCGTCGATGCGGCCGAAAGGACCAACGTGGTCAGCCGGACCGCCACGGACTTCCAGCGGAACCGGTGCTTTCGGGAGTGGGCGTAGGAGTGCCCCCGCGCGATCTGGGCGCGGAGGTGGTGGGCCAGTTCGAGCGGCTTCAGGCCGGACGGCAAGTCGGTCACGGGCCGCACAATAGTTTCCGGGTACGGTCGCCCGCGTGCAGTCAGCCGGACCCAGAACCCTGCTCGCCGTTCACGCCCACCCGGGCGACGAGTCGACGGCGACCGGGGGCATGCTCGCGCACTACGCCAGACAGGGCGTTCGGACCGTGGTGGTCACGTGCACCAACGGCGAGTTCGACGACGCGCCCAGTGGTGCGGTGCCCGGTGAGGTCGGGCATCACCCCAAGGCCGTGGCCGCGCACCGGAGGGCCGAGTTGCAGGCCGCGTGCGACGCGCTGGGCATCTCGGACCTGGAACTGCTGGGCTACCACGACTCCGGCCACACCGGCGAGGTGCCGGAGGGCGGGTTCTGCACGATCCCCGTGGAGACCGCCGCCGGGCGGCTGGCCGCGTTGATCGAGCACTACCAGCCTCAGGTCGTGGTCACGCACTACAGCTCGCACCGCGACCACATGCACGTGATCCGGGTGGCCAAGCTCGCCGTGTACCGCACGGGAATCCCGGCCAAGCTCTACCTCACGGCCAAGGACGGTTCCACCACGATCGACATCAGCGAGGTGGCCGACGAGAAGCGCAAGGCGTTGCAGTGTCACGCCAGCCAGCAGGTGCACGGGGCGTTCGCCTTGCAGGAGCACTACTTCCGCGCTCTCGACACGACGAACGCCCCGTTGCCGGAGACCGACCTGTTCGCGGGCGTGACGACCCACGGGCCGGACCTGCCTCGCTAAGCGCCTTGCCAGAAGTTGTGTCTGTAACTCGCGTGAGTTGACCTTGCCGCGAACGTGAAGAGCCTCGTCGGGTTGGATTCGGTTACCACACCTGAACCAGCACGACGAGGCCTCCACCAGTATGCGCCCCGCGCATGTCTATGCCGACTTGACCCCTGCCCAGCACCGTGAGCTGGTCACCGCGTTGCACGGACCCTGGCGAGTCGCCGCTCGCATCGTCATCGTGCTGCTGTCCGCATCCGGGATGAGCGCACCCGAGATCGCCGAACTCCTGCACTACGAGCCGGTCACCGTGCGCCGCTGGATCGCCCGGCACACCCGTGACGGCATCGCCGGGCTACCCGACCGGCCGCGCAGCGGACGCCCGCGTCGGGGCAGCCCGCGGCTCGGGCAACGCATCCACACCCTGCTCCAGGCGCCGAAAGCCTGGACCACCGCACGACTCTGGCGCGCCGCCCGGCGACCCGAGATGAGCCTGCGCACCTTCTACCGGCGGTTACGGGAGCAGGCCAGCTGGCGGCGCCCCCGGCTGATCGCCAA
>NZ_BBOJ01000045.1 GCF_000974445.1 Lentzea aerocolonigenes | reverse complement strand
TCATCACGATCCGCCATGCAGCGGCTCGATCCGAGGCTGTGTCGTACATAAGCTTTTGGTTTGAAACTTCCGACGCCCTTGGCCTCTGAGCTCAGAAGAGCTACCGGCTGGGTCTTCATCGTTTCGCGGTCACCCACTCTACCACAGTCCGTGGAAGCTTGGTTCGTGACCTCCGCCGCACTCCGTTCCGGTGTTCCCGGCCCGTTCCGCGCTGGCAGAGAGAAAGTTACACGCACGCCAACTGGGGGTCAAATCGGGGGCAACCCTGCCACCTGCGATTAAGA
The DNA here is from genome assembly GCF_000974445.1 of Lentzea aerocolonigenes. Classification (GTDB taxonomy): domain Bacteria; phylum Actinomycetota; class Actinomycetes; order Mycobacteriales; family Pseudonocardiaceae; genus Lentzea; species Lentzea aerocolonigenes. Next base: position 30,401 of record NZ_BBOJ01000045.1, on the reverse strand, counting down.
AACCGCAGGTCAACAGCCCCATACAGGACCCGGCGACCACGCTATCGCAGGGCAGAACCCGACACACTGTGACCGCGATCACACCAAGAAAGATCGAAGGCCGCCGGTCCCGAGTGGGACAGGCGGCCTTCGACGACCAGAAACCGCAGGTCAGAGCTCCACGTGGATGCCCGCGTTGTTGCGCTTGCCGCGACGGAGCACCAGCCACTTGCCGTGGAGGAGGTCCGACGCGGCCGGCTTCCACTCCTCGTCGGTCACCTTCGCGTTGTTCACGTAGGCACCGCCCTCGTTCACCGTCCGGCGCGCGGCGCCCCGGCTGTCGGCCAGGCCCGACGCGATCAGCAGGTCGACGATCGTGGGCTCGTCCGCCAACCGCACCCTGCCGGTCGGCGCCTCGGCCAGCGCGGCCTCCAGCACCGACGCGTCCAGGTCGCGCAGCTCGCCGCGGCCGAACAGCGCCGCCGACGCCAGGATCACCTGCTGCGTCGCGCGCTCCCCGTGCACCAGGTCCGTGAACTCCTGCGCGAGACGCTTCTGCGCGGCACGCAGGTGCGGCTTCTCCGCGGTCTCCTTCTCGAGCTCGTCCAGTTCCTCACGCGTGAGGAACGTGAACAGGCGCAGGTAGCGGAGCACGTCGGCGTCACCGACGTTCACGAAGTACTGGTACCAGGCGTACGGCGAGGTCATCTCCGGGTCGAGCCACACGCTGCCGCCACCGGTCGACTTGCCGAACTTGCGGCCCTCGGCGTCGGTGACCAGCGGCGCCGTCAGCGCGTGGACCTGCTTGCCCTCGACCCTGCGGATGAGGTCGACACCGCCGACGATGTTGCCCCACTGGTCGGAGCCACCGACCTGCAGCGAGGTGCCGTGGCGGCGGTGCAGCTGCAGGTAGTCGTTCGACTGCAGCAGCAGGTAGCTGAACTCGGTGTACGACATGCCGTCGGACTCGAGGCGGCGCTTCACCGTCTCGCGGGACAGCATGACGTTGATCGAGAAGTGCTTGCCGACGTCGCGCAGGAACTCGAGCGCGGTGACCTGGCCGGTCCAGTTCAGGTTGTTCTCGACGATCGCGCCCGTGGGCGAGGAGTCGAACTCGACGAACCGCTCCAGCTGACCGCGGATCCGGTCGGCCCACTCGGCGATGGTGTCGAGCGGGTTCAGCGTGCGCTCACCGGTGTCGCGCGGGTCGCCGATCATGCCCGTCGCTCCGCCCGCCAACACGATCGGCCGGTGCCCCGCCATCTGGAAGCGCTTGAGCATGAGCAGCGGGACCAGGTTGCCGGCGTGCAGCGACGGCGCCGTCGGGTCGAAACCGCAATAGAGCGTGAGCGGGCCGGCGTCCAGGTCCTTCCGAAGTGCGTCGAGGTCGGTGGACGTCGCGATCAGGCCGCGCCAGGAGAGTTCGTCAAGGATGTGCTCGCTCACGTCAGCCATTGTCGCGTACCTGGTCGAACGGGTTTCTACCCGGTACGCGGACGGGTAACCGGCTGGCATGACGGAGCCACGTGACGAGTTGCGGCGGCCCACTGAGCGCATGCCGCGCGTGAACGAACCTGTCGTCGAGGAGGTCGTCGAGCGCGACGACACCTACCGCAAGGTGCGGACGGTGCACACCGTCTGCGCTGTCATCGACATCGTGTGCTGGACGTTCGCCATCGTCCTGTTGGTGCACGTCTTCCTGGTGGTCGCCGACGCGAACTCGGCCAACGGGTTCTTCCAGTTCGTCGCCGGCTGGGCGAACGGGATCACCCTCGGCCTGGACGGCCTGTTCACGCCGGACAGCCCCAAGGTCGCCGTTCTGCTCAACGAGAGCCTCGCCGCAGTGCTGTGGCTGCTCATCGGCATGTTGCTGACGAGCCTGATCACCCGGCTGGCACTGCCGGTCGACCACCGGCGCGCCTGGTACCGCAGGACTACGGCCGTCCGCTGACGACCCGCCGCGGCAACACGACGCCCAGGCTCCCGGCCCAGTCGAGGGCCTGGGCGAGCGACCGTTCGCCGGTGAGCGTCGCGGCGGCGGGACGGACGGCGCACCGCCGCCACTGCTCCGCGTTCAGCGTCAGGTGATCCACCTGCGGCAACGACTCGACGTCCACCTCCGCGCCGGACACGTCGAGCACACGCAGCTTCGGCAACTCAGGTAGCTCAACGCGCGCACCGCTGACCGTGAGAGAGGTCAGGCGTTCCAGCACGGGTATGTCGGTTTCGGTCGCGGTGACGTGGAGACGTTCCAACGGAAGCCCCGCCAGGCCGCCGAGTCGCAGGCGCCCTCCGCTCACCGTCAGCTCCCGCAGGTCAGTCAGGCTCGCGAGCGGGCCGAGATCGGCGTCGCCGAGGTCGTGCAGACCGAGCTCCCGCAGCGTCTGGAACCTCTGGGACACCTCCGCGACCACGTCGATGTCGTAGTCCTCGGCGGAGTAGTGGGCCCTCATCCCGGGTCGTTCCGGGTGCACGGGCGACCGGTGCCACTCGGTCACCGACTCGGCGAGGAGCTCCAACGGGTAGCAGTTGAGAGACGCCGTGATCACCTGACCGACGCGACCACGCGGTCCGGGAGCGAGGTCGACGCACAGCGTCACGCCGGACGGGTACCGCACGATCGGCACCCACAACGGGTGGAAACCGACGAGCTGCACGGCATCCAGGGGTCCGGTGTACGGGACCGGCTCCGCCCAATGATCACAACTGTGCGAGAAGAACGACTCCTCGTCCTCGAGCCGTTCTCGCCGGACGGTCAGGATCTCGTCCGCCGGCAGCAGGGTGTGGTCACCGAATTCGGTGACACCGCTGAGATACAGCTCGTGCACCTCGCCCGGCAGCGGCACGCCGAGCTCGGCTTCGACGGCGGCCAGCGGACCGGTCGACGTCACCTCGGTTCGTTCGTACGGCGGGATCAACTGCCGTGGCCGCGGTTCGAACACAAGGCTGTAGGTCGGCGGTAGGAGGCTGTCTTGCTGTTGGATGCCTTCAGTCAGGAGGGCGGTGAACGCTCCGTCCGGCTCGACCCTCATCTCGAACACGACCGGGCCGTCCGCACCAAGTGCGACCAACGACTCCAGTTGCCGCACGCGCACATCGTTTTCCGACGGTCCGGACGTGACCCGTCTGGACGTGAACCCGGAATCGGAGGTGGCGCGCAGGGTCAGGTGGTCCCAGCCCGGTTCGGTTCTCGCGACCAGTTCGGCGGCCACCGCGGCCAGCTTCTTCTCCACGTGATCCCCCAGGACGTCGAAGGCCGTACTTTAGACCGGTGGCCGAGTACGAGTTCGACGTCGCTCCGTCGTTCGCCGAAGAGGACCGCGATCGGGTGCTGCCGATCGTCGACCGCCTGAAGGCGCTGGGTGTCGAGGTCTTCTACGACAAAGACCGCGAGATCGAGATGTGGGGGCAGGACCGCATCGAGTACTTCTCCGAGACGTTCAGCCACCGTGCGAGGTTCGTGCTGCTGTTCAGCTCCCAGCACTACGTCTCGAAGTGGACGCGCCTTCAGAGCCGTGCCGCGATGGCGCGCGCGCTGGAGGACCACACCGAGTACGTGCTGCCGATCCGCATCGACGACACGCCCGTGCCCGGTCTCTTGCCCACGATCGCGTACCTCGACATGCGCGTGCACAGCGACGAGGTCATCGCACAGGCCGTTGCGCAGAAGTTGGCGCAGCACCGTGCGTCGTTCACTCCTACTACGCCGATCACACCGCAGTCCGTCGCGGCGCTGGTCAGGGAGAAGCCGCGCGGGTGGGAATACCTGCTGTACGTGACCGTTGTGTCGCAAGGGCTCGAGGAGCTGGAGTCGAAGTACCGCGAGCACTTCCTGCGGTACGCGCCGCGCAACGGGACCGTCGAGCACGGCAACGGGATCGACCTGATCCGCGATCGCAACGTGCTGCTGGGCGAGATCATCAAGGTCGCGGTGGAGACGGTGTTCACCGAGGCCACGCAGGAGGCCGCGTTCGGCGCACCCGGCGTGCCGGGTGATCCCGGCCGGATCGTGCACCTCGGCGAGCTGTTCGTGCGGACGTTCGACGAGATCCTGGAGTGGGCCAGGGAGATCCACGCGACCAGCTACGCGAAGGACAAGACCCGCACGGCCGCGCGGATCCACGCGCAGTTCGCCGACCAGCAGCTGCGGGCGATGCACGCGGTGGCGCAGGACCTGCGCGGGGTGGCGGACACCCTGGTCGAACGGCTGACCGCCGGTGAGCAGATCAACATGACCGTGCCGCTGGTGTTCGAGGTGGATCCCGAGCTGGAACGGCGGTTCAAGGTCGCGCTGGACGAGCTCTCACGCTGACCTGCGGCGCTTGCCGCCTCTCTTGTACGTCGACACGGCCGGAGAGTCGACCCAGAACCGCCACGGCACGTCCATCGCCACGGCGACACCGACGCGCGGGCCCGAGAACACCTGCTCGGCGGGTTCGCCCGCGTACAGGCGCACGGGCGAGTCGGCAGACGTCAGGTCGACCCCGTTCTGCGTGCGGTCGAGCCCCAAGACCTTGCACAGCCGTGCGGGTCCTTTGGCCAGTTCGGCCGCCGAGCGCGAAGCAGGTCGTCGAGAGAAGGCAATGTCTTCACCGGAGACCACCTCCCCCGCGCGCAACAACACGGCACCGGGCACGCCGTCGGTCAGCGACACGACGTTGGCGCAGAAGTGCATGCCGTAGACGAAGTAGACGTAGAGGTGGCCGGCCGGGCCGAACATCACCTCGTTGCGCGGGGTCTTGCCGCGATAGCAGTGCGACGCCGGGTCGTCGCCGCCCCGGTACGCCTCCACCTCGACGATGCGCACGCGCACGCCGTCCGCTTCGAGGAACGAGCCGAGGAGGAGCTGGGCCGCGTCGACCGGGTCGACCGCCAGCTCCTCCCCCGTCAGCTGCCTAGAACTCACGGGCCGCCGCGGCGCGGGCCACCAGCGCGTCCAGCTGCTCGCGGACTCGCGAAGGTGCGGTGCCGCCGTGCGCGTTCCTGGACGCGATCGAGCCCTCGACGGTCAGCACCGAACGGACCTCGGGGGTCAGCGCGGGCGAGATCGCGGCGAACTCGTCGTCGGTCAGGTCTTCCAGGCCGACGCCGCGGGACTCCGCCGCACGAACGCAGGCACCCGCGGCCTCGTGCGCGACGCGGAAGGGAACGCCTTGGCGCACCAGCCATTCCGCGATGTCGGTCGCCAGCGTGAAGCCGGCGGGAGCCAGCGAGGCCATGCGTTCCACGTCGAACCGGAGAGTCGCGACCATGCCCGCGAAGGCCGGCAGCAGGAGCTCCAGCTGCTCGACCGAGTCGAACAGCGGCTCCTTGTCCTCCTGCAGGTCGCGGTTGTACGCCAGCGGCTGGGCCTTCAGCGTCGCCAGCAGCCCCGCGAGGTTGCCGATCAGGCGACCGGACTTGCCGCGCGCGAGCTCGGCGACGTCCGGGTTCTTCTTCTGCGGCATGATCGAGCTGCCCGTCGACCACGCGTCGTCCAGGACGGCGAAGCGGAACTCGGCGGTGGTCCAGATGATGATCTCTTCGGCGATGCGCGACAGGTTCACGCTGATCATCGCCAGCACGAACGCGATCTCGGCGGCGAAGTCGCGGGAGGCGGTGCCGTCGATGGAGTTCTCGACCGGCGCGTAGAAGCCCAGGTCGGCGGCTACCTTGGCGGGGTCCAGGCCCAGCGAGGACCCGGCCAGCGCGCCCGAGCCGTACGGGGAGAACGCCGCGCGCTTGTCCCAGTCGTGCAGCCGGTCGACGTCCCGCAGCAGCGAGTGCGCGTGCGCCAGCAGGTGGTGCGACAACAGCACGGGCTGGGCGGACTGCAGGTGCGTGCGGCCGGGCATGACCGCGCCGAAGTTCGTCTCCGACTGCGCGGCGAGCGCGTCCACGACGTCCAGCACGCCGGCGGAAACCCGGCGGGCGGCGTCGCGCAGCCACATGCGGAACAGCGTCGCCACCTGGTCGTTGCGGGAACGGCCCGCGCGGAGCTTGCCACCCAGCTCGGCACCGGCGCGGTCGATCAGGCCGCGCTCCAGCGCCGTGTGGACGTCCTCGTCCTCCAGCACCGGCGTGAACTCGCCCGACTCGACGTCCGCGAGCAGCTCGTCCAGCGCTTTCTGCATGCCGGCCAGCTCTTCATCAGACAAGAGACCTGCCGCGTGCAGCACACGGGCGTGCGCGCGCGAGCCGGCGATGTCGTACGGCGCCAGACGCCAGTCGAAGTGCGTCGACAGCGACAGACGGGCCATCGCCTCGGCCGGTCCCGACTCGAACCGGCCACCCCACAAAGAACTCATTGCACGCAACTCTCAGCTAGCGAAGTCGTAGAGCGATTCTTCCGAACGGGCCACGAGCCCGACCACGCGCCCCTCGTGCAGCGCCACGTCGACCTCGCCGGAACCCGTCGCCAAAGCCATCCGCGCCACCCGCACCGCGACGGATCCCAGGCTGGACCTGACCACGCCCGCGCGGAAGTTGAGCTCGCGGACGGCCTCGGCGACCGAGACCGTCTCACCGTCGACCGCCACCGGCACACCGGCGTCGAAGGTCAGCACCGCGTGCACGGGGTCATTCATCGACGGAACCGGAGGCCAGCGCGGTGATGCGGTCGGCGAGCTCGGCGCCGGTCATCGGCTCGCGGGCCACGACCAGGATCGTGTCGTCACCCGCGATCGTGCCGACGACCTCGTGCAACGCCGCGCGGTCCAGCGCCGAGGCCAGGAACTGCGCGGCACCGGGCGGAGTCCGCAGCACCGCCAGGTTGCCCGAGAAGTCGGTCGACACCAGCAGCTCGCCGAGCACCCGCACGAGCCGCGTCGTCCCGCCCTGCACGCCGCGCACCGGGCTGCCGTCCTCCGGGATCACGTAGACCGGCGCACCGCCGTCAGGCCCGCGCAGCTTCACCGCGCCGAGCTCGTCGAGGTCGCGCGACAACGTGGCCTGCGTGACGTCGATGCCTTCCGCCGCAAGCAGTTTCGCGAGCTCCGACTGGCTGCGGACGGCACGCTGGCTGACCATCTCGACGATGCGGCCCTGACGTGCGGTGCGGGTCATGACGACTGCTCCAGCAACCACACGAGCAACGCCTTCTGCGCGTGCAGCCGGTTCTCGGCCTCCTGCCACACCAGCGACTGCGGACCGTCGAGCACCTCGTCGGTGATCTCCCAGCCGCGGTGCGCCGGCAGGCAGTGCAGCACGGTCGAGTCGGGCTTTCCGGTCGCGGCCAGCAGGTCCGAGTTCACCTGGTACGGGCGGAACGGGCCGACGCGGTCCTTGCCGTCGTTCTCCTGGCCCATCGACGTCCACGTGTCGGTGACCAGCACGTCCGCGCCGTCCACCGACTCGCGCGGGTCGCTGATCAACGCCACCGAGCCGCCGGTCTCTGCGGCACGCTTCTTGGCGTCCTCCAGGAACTGCGGGTTCGGCACGAACCCCGCCGGCGCGCCGATGCGGATGTGCATTCCCGCCGTGGCACCGCCCAGCAGCAGCGAGTGCGACATGTTGTTGGCGCCGTCGCCCAGGTACGTCAGCGTCAGTCCGGCCAGCTTGCCGTAACGGCGGCGGATCGTCTGCAGGTCCGCGAGCACCTGGCACGGGTGGAACTCGTCGGTCAGCGCGTTCACGACGGGAATCCGCGAAACGGAAGCCATCGCTTCCATGCGGGCCTGTGCGAACGTCCGCCACACCACGGCGTCGACGTACCCGGACAGGATCCGCGAGGTGTCCTCGATCGTCTCCTCGCGGCCCAGCTGCATCGACCGGCCGTCGATGATCACGGGGTTGCCGCCGAGCTGGGCGATGCCGACCTCGAACGACAGCCGGGTCCGCGTCGAGTTCTTCTCGAAGATCACCGCGACGGACTTGGGGCCCGCCAACGGCTTCGCGGTGAACCGGTCCGCCTTGTAGGTGTCCGCGAGGTCGAGGACGGCCGCCTGCTCCTCGGTGGTCAGGTCGTCGTCGCGGAGGAAGTGCCGCAAAGTCACTGCTGCTCCTCAAAGAAAGTCGGCAGCGCGGCCACGAACGACTGCGCGTCGGATTCGTCCAGGATCAGCGGCGGCGCCAGGCGGATGACGTCGGGCTGGATCGGGTTGATCAGGTAACCGGCCTTCTGCGCGGCCGCCGCGGCCTTCGCCGAGACCGCCTCGCGCAGCGTGATGCCGAGCAGGAGACCGGCTCCCCGCACTCCGGAGATCGCCGGGTGGTGCAACGCCTCCACGCCGGCCGCGATCTCCTTGCCCACGGCTGAGGCGTGCTCGAGCAGGCCTTCCGCGGCGATCGTGTCGAGCACCGCGAGGGCGGCCGCGCAGCACACCGGGTTGCCGCCGAACGTGGTGCCGTGGTGTCCGGGCTGGAACAACTCCGCCGCCGCGCCGAACCCGATGGTCGCGCCGAGCGGCAGGCCACCGCCGATGCCCTTCGCGAGGGTCATGACGTCCGGCACGATCCCGGCCTGCTGGAACGCGAACCACGTGCCGAGGCGGCCGATGCCGGTCTGCACCTCGTCGAGGATGAACAACGCGCCGTGCTCGGACGTGATCCGGCGCGCCTCCTGGAGATAACCCTCGGGCGGCATGACGACGCCCATCTCGCCCTGGATCGGCTCGACGATGAACGCCGCGGTGTCTTCGTCGATGGCGGCCTCGAGAGCGGCGACGTCACCGAACGGGATGTGCGAGACGCCGGGAACGAGCGGCTCGAACGGCGTCTTCTTGCCTTCCTGGCCGGTCAGCGACAGCGCGCCCATGGTGCGGCCGTGGAAGCCGCCGAGCGTCGCCACGACCTTGGTGCGGCCGGTGCGGCGGGACATCTTCAGCGCCGCCTCGTTGGCCTCGGCGCCGGAGTTGCAGAAGAACACCTTGCCCGGCACGCCGCACAGGTCGAGCAACCGTTCGGCCAGCGCCAGCGCGGGCTCGTTCACGTAGAGGTTCGACGTGTGGCCGATCGTGGAGATCTGCTTCGTGACCGCTTCGACGATCTTCGGGTGCGCGTGGCCCAGGGCGTTGACCGCGATGCCGGTCAACAGGTCCAGGTAGCGGTTTCCGTCGGTGTCCCAGACGTACGCGCCCTCACCGCGCTCCAGAGCGAGCTGAGGCGTGCCGTAGTTGTCCATCATGGACTGTTGCCAGCGCGTGGTCATTTGTCCCCCAACACCATCGTGCCCACACCCGAGGAGGTGAAGACTTCGAGCAACACCGAGTGGGCCAGCCGCCCGTCGATCACGTGCGCCTGCGGAACTCCGCCGCGCACCGCGCGCAGACAGGCCTCCATCTTCGGCACCATGCCGCTTTCCAGGTCCGGCAGCATCTTCTCGAGCTCCGCCGCGCGAACCTGGTTGAGCAGCGAGGACTTGTCCGGCCAGTTCGCGTAAAGACCCTCGACGTCGGTGAGCACGACGAGCTTCTCGGCGCCCAGAGCGACCGCCAGCGCACCCGCGGCGGTGTCCGCGTTCACGTTGTGCGGCACACCGTTGATGTCCGGCGCGACCGACGACACCACGGGGATCCGGCCCGCACGCACGATGTCGAGCACCGCGTCCGGGTTGACCTCGGTGATGTCGCCGACGAGACCGATGTCGACCTCCTCGCCGTCCACGACCGCTCCACGGCGCGTGGCGGTGAACAGGTGCGCGTCCTCGCCGGAGATGCCGACCGCGTACGGGCCGTGCTGGTTGATCAGGCCGACGAGCTCACGTCCGACCTGACCGACCAGAACCATCCGCACGACGTCCATGGCCTCGGGAGTCGTCACGCGCAGGCCACCGCGGAACTCGCTGTGGATGCCGAGCCGGTCCAGCATCGACTTGATCTGCGGGCCACCGCCGTGCACGACGACCGGGCGCAGGCCGCACAGCCGCAGGAACACCATGTCCTCGGCGAACGCCTTCTTCAGCTCGTCGTCGACCATGGCGTTGCCGCCGTACTTGACGACGACGAGCGCGCCGCGGAAGCGCTCCAGCCATGGCAGTGCCTCGACGAGGACCGCCGCCTTCTCTTGTGCGTTCATGAGGAGTATGCGCTGTTCTCTTCGACGTAGTCGTGGGACAGGTCCGTGGTCAGGACGGTGGCTTCGGCGTCACCGACGTTGAGGTCGATGACGATCTCGATCTCGCGGCCGGACAGGTCGGCTTCGGACCGGTCGCGGTCGCGCGTTCCGTTGCGGTACAACGACACGCCGTTGATCAGGATCTGCAGCACGTCCGGGTCGATCTCGGCGTCCGCGCGGCCCAGGGCCATCGCGATGCGGCCCCAGTTCGGGTCGCTGCCGAACAACGCGGTCTTGACCAGGTTGTCCTCGGCGACGGTCCGTCCGATGTGGACGGCCTCGGCCTCGGTCGCGGCCTGCTTGACGGTGATGCTGATTTCCTTCGTCACACCTTCGGCGTCGCCCTGGAGCTGCTTGACCAGGTCGGCGGAGACCTCGGTCAGCAGTGCCGCGAAGTCCTCCAACGTTGGCTCGATACCCGAGGCACCGGAAGCCAAAACCAGCACGGTGTCGTTGGTGGACGTGCCACCGTCGACGTCGAGGCGGTCGAACGTGCGGCCGGTGGCGAGACGCAACGCCTGGTCCAGCTGCTCGCCGGAGATCTTGGCGTCGGTCGTGATGACCGACAGCATCGTGGCCATGTTCGGTGCGAGCATGCCCGCGCCCTTCACGAACCCACCGACCGACCAGCCCTGCGACGAAGCCTTCCACGACTGCTTGGGACGGCTGTCGGTGGTCATCACGCCGGTGGCGGCGTTGAGACCGGCCTCGACGGACGAGTCCAGCTCCTTCGCGACGTTCTCGACGCCGGTCAGGACCTTGTCCATCGGCAGGCGCTCACCGATCAGGCCGGTGGAGCAGACCGCGACGTCGACGGCGCCGACGCCGAGCACCTCGGCGACCTTCTCCGCCGTCGCGTGGGTGTCCTGGAAGCCCTCGGGACCGGTGCACGCGTTGGCACCGCCGGAGTTGAGCACGACCGCGGTGAGACGTCGCGACTGGATCACCTGCTGCGACCACAACACCGGCGCGGCCTTCACCTTGTTCGTGGTGAAGACACCGGCGGCGGCGTCTTGGGGCCCGTCGTTCACGACGAGCGTCAGGTCGAGAGCACCGGATTCCTTGATCCCGGCGGCGATCCCGGCGGCCCGGAAACCCCGGGGTCCGGTGACGCCCTTGGTGCGGTTCACGGAGCGACTCCAACGGTCGAGAGGCCTGCCGTTTCCGGCAGTCCGAGAGCGAGGTTCATGCACTGGACAGCGGCACCCGCCGTGCCCTTGGCCAGGTTGTCGACGGCGGCCACGACCACGAGCCTGCCCAGGTCCTCGTCGACGGTGACCTGCATCTGAACAGCGTTCGAACCGAGAACCGCGTTCGTCGTCGGCCAGAAACCTTCGGGCAGGAGGTGCACGAACGGCTCGTTCGCGTACGCCTTCTCGTAGGCCTCGCGAACGTTTGCGGTGTCTTTGAGAGTCGCAGTGCAGGTCGCGAGGATGCCGCGCGACATCGGCGCGAGCACCGGCGTGAAGCTGACCTTGATCGGACGACCGGCCGCCGCGCTCAGGTTCTGGGTGATCTCCGGGGTGTGGCGGTGCGCGCCACCGACGCCGTACGCGCTGGCCGAGCCCATGACCTCGGACCCGAGCAGGTTCGGCTTCAGCGACTTGCCCGCGCCCGACGTGCCGGACACGGCGACGATGACGACCTCGTCCTCGATGAGGTCGACGGCGGGCGCCAGCGCTAGCGAGGACACCGTCGGGTAGCAGCCGGGAACGGCGACGCGGCGTGCGCCCACGAGCCTGTCCCGCTGGTTGGGAAGCTCCGGCAACCCGTACGGCCAGGAGCCCGCGTGCTCGCCGCCGTACCACCGCTTCCAGTCGTCGGCGCTGGTCAGCCGGTGGTCGGCGCCGCAGTCGATCACCACGGTGTCGTCCCCGAGTTGCTCGGCGAGCTCAGCCGAGTGACCGTGGGGAAGTGCGAGGAACACCACGTCGTGCCCTTTGAGGGTCTCGGCTGTGGTGTCTTGGAGTCGTCGGTCCGCGAGCGGCAGGAGGTGCGGCTGGTGCTTGAGCAACAGGTCGCCGGCGCTGCTGTTCGCCGTCAGCGCGCCGATCTCGACGTCCGGATGAGCCAGTAGCAGGCGGAGCAGCTCGCCACCCGCGTATCCGCTGGCGCCCGCGACCGCGATCCTCACTGTCATGCGCATGATTATGCACGGTCATGCAAACTCACTCAACCGAGTTGAGTACGCGGGGAGCTTTCGTACTCTCCTGGCGCACGAGAGGGCCCCGCGTGCGTCAAGAAGTGGACGGGTGGCTGTGCGGACGCGGCCACCTGGCGCTGGGTGCCGGTGGCCGCGTTGACCAGAATGATCAGCGTGAACGTGAGGCTGCGTGACGGGCTGTGGGCGGTCTGCGTCTTCCTGTTGGCCCTGGTGACGCTGGTGACACCGCTCGGCAGACCGGTCGAGTGGTGGCTCGTCGTCGCCTCCGCCGTGTGGGCGGGGGCGCTGGTGCCCGTGAGTGCCCGGTGGCCGCGGACTGCGATCCTGCTCACCGCTCCCCTGCAGGCGGCCGGCAACCTGCTCGCGATCGCCCCGACCTCGCTCGTGATCTTCCGCGCGGGCCGCAGCCTCCGCTCACCGCGGCAGCTGTGGGCGGTGGTGACCGGGACGGCCGTGCTCCAGGCCGGGTTCGGCGGCCTGCACGCGTGGCGCGCAGCCGACGGCCTGACGGAGTTCGTCCTCGAGACGGCGTTCACGGTCCTGTTCCTGCTGACCTTCCCCGCCGTGGCCGGAGCGCTCGTCGGGCGGCGCAAGCCGTTGACGCAGGTCCTGATGGAACGCAACGACTACTTGGAACACGCGCGTGTGTTGACCGCGAGCACCGCGAGGTCCGACACGCGCGCGCACATCGCCAGCGAGATGCACGACATGCTCAGCCACCGCCTCAGCCAGCTGACCGCGCACGCGGGCGTGCTGGAGCGCTCCGCCGCCGAGCAGGCCCCGGAGCTGCGGGAACAGGTCGAGTTGATCCGCAGGACGTCCGCGGTCGCGATGGAGGAGCTGCGCGAGATCCTCGGCGTCCTGGGAAGCTCGGCCGACGCCGATGAGGACGCCGGTACGCGCGCGGACGTCGAACGGCTGGTGGCCGCTTCTACTGCTGCAGGCGTGTCCGTCCACCTGGACTGGTCGGGTGATGATCTGGCCGATGCCGACGCACGGTTGCGGAGGGCGGTGCATCGGGTCGTGCGGGAGGCACTCACGAACGTGCACAAGCACGCGCCGTCAGCCCGCACGCGCGTGTCAGTGCATGTCGGCGACCGCGTGCACGTCGAGGTGGTCAACGGCCAGAGCAGTGAACCCCGGGGTGGTGGCACCCGGCGCGGGCTCATCGGGCTGGAGGAACGGGTCGCGCTGATCGGCGGGACGTTCGACGCCGGGCCGTTCGCCGGCGGGTTCCGGGTGGCGGCTGACCTGCCGTCGCACCCGGTCGTGCAGGAGGAGGCGGGTGCGGCGGGTGCCGTGGCCGAGGCGCCACCACCGATCACCGCGGAGATCCTCACCGTGCCGCGCGCGATCGGCAGCGGCTGCCTCGCCACCCTGTCCGTCGTTCCTGCGCTCGGCACCGTGTTCGTTCTGCTCGTCATCGCGATCTTCAGCCGGGGCGAGATGACCCGGCAGGAGTTCGACGCGTTCCAGGTGTCGGTCTCGCACGAGGAGGAGGTCACCGAGACGCACGGCTTCGGCGTGCCGTCGGACAACGCCGGGTGCTTCCGCTACCACGTCCGAAACGACTCCAGCCGCGACTTCGAGCTGTGCTTCGACCGCGGCGGCGTGCTGACCGCGAAGAGGGAGCTGAGCCGATGAGGTTCGTCTGGCCCGCGCTCGCGTTCCTGGTCGGCCTGGTGCCGTTGATCGCGCCGCTGGCACCGACCCCGCACCCGCTGCTGACCATCGCCACCGCCGTGTGGATCGCGGGGCTCATCTGGCTCGCGCCGCGAAAACCGGCGTGGGCGCTGCTGCTCACCGCGCCGCTCTTCGCGGTCAACAACCTCTGGGCCCAGGCGACGACCACGTTCGTCGTCTTCGCGGCGTCCCGGCGCATCCCCCGCCGGGGCCGGCTGTGGGCGCTGCTGGGTGCGGCGATGGTGCTGCAGACCGGCTTCAGCCTCTTCGTGGTGGGCCAGAGCCAGCCGTTGTGGCAGAACCTGGTCGGCGGATTCGCCGGGACGGCGTTCTTCGTGCTGTTCCCGGCCGTGTCCGGCATGTTGCTCGGCCGCCGCAGGCCGGTGGTGAGGCTGTTGCAGGAGCGCAACGAGTACCTGGAACGCGCCCGCGCGCTGACCGCCGCGTCGGCTCGGTCCGAGGAACGCGCGCACATCGCCGGCGAGATGCACGACATGCTCGGCCACCGGCTCAGCCTGATCTCCATCCACGCCGGGGCCCTCGAGCTGGCGACCGCGCGCAAAGCACCGCAGCTGCACGAGCAGGCCGAGCTGATCCGCACGACGTCGTCGCTCGCGATGGCCGAGCTGCGCGAGATCCTCGGCGTGCTGCGGACGAACCCCGAACCCGAGTCGCTCGACGAGGACACCGGCACCCGTTCCGACATCGCCGCACTGGTGAAGAGCTCCTCGGCGTCGCTCGACTGGTCCGGCGACGACATGCACGGCGCCGACCCCCGCACCAGGCGCGCCGTTCACCGGGTGGTCCGCGAGGCGTTGACCAACGTGCGCAAACACGCACCGCACGCCCGCACCAGGGTGCAGGTCAGCGTCCAGGGTGGACGTGCGCGGATCCAGGTGGTGAACGGACCGTCCAGCGGACCGCCTGCCCGGGGTGCGCGCCGCGGCCTGATCGGTCTGGAGGAACGCGTCGGCCTGCTCGGCGGTTCGTTCAGCGCGGGCCAGCCGGTCGAGGGCGGGTTCCGGGTGGCCGCGGACGTGCCGCTGCACCCGTCGGTCCAGGCCGCCACCGAGGTCAGGGAGGTGCCGCCACCGCTCGCGGCGGAGATCCTGACCGTGCCGCGGGTGCTGGGCGGGGGCTGCCTCGGTCTGATGGCCCTGCTGCCGGTCGCCGGGGCGTTGATCGTGCTGCTGCTCTTCGCGTTGCTGAACTCCACGCAGATGAACGCACCGTACTTCGACTCGCTGCGTGTGGGCGCCACCCCCGAGGAGGAGGTCACGAACCAGTTCGGCCTCGGGCAGCTCGGCGTGGACGGGTGCTACCGGTACCGGACGTCGCACGACCCTGAACTGCTCTACAAGCTGTGCTTCCGCGACGGCAAGCTGCACTCGAAGCAGCAGGAGAAGCCGTAGTGTGCCGGGCGTGATCCGAGTCCTCATCGCCGACGACGAGACACTCATGCGCGCCGGCATCCGGCTGATCCTCGAGAACGACCCGGAGATCACCGTGGTGGCCGAGGCGGGCGACGGCAAGCAGGCCGTCGAGCTCGCGTTGCAGCACTCCGTCGACGTCGCGTTGCTCGACATCCGCATGCCCGGCGGCGACGGTCTCAAGGCGGCCGAGCAGATCGCGGGCGGCACCAACGTCGTCATGCTCACGACGTTCGGCGAGGACTCCTACGTGGCGCAGGCCCTCAAGGTCGGCGCGACGGGGTTCCTGCTCAAGGACACCCCGCCGCGAGAGCTGATCAACGCCGTGCACAAGGCGGCGCGGGGCGAACCGATCCTCGCCCCGCAGATCACCAAGCGCCTGATCGAGAAGCACCTCACCGCACCCGGCGACGGCTCGCAGGCGCGCCGCAAGATCGACGCGCTCACCGAGACCGAACGCAACGTGCTCAGGCTCGTCGGCGAAGGACTGTCCAACTCCGAGATCGGCGAACAGCTCTACATGGCGACCGGCACGGTGAAGGCGCACATCAGCCGGATCCTGCCCAAGCTGGAGTGCGCCAACCGCGTGCAGGCCGCCATCATCGCCCACGACGCGGGGCTCACCCGGTCGTGAAGCGGTCCAGCGCGCGGATCTTGTTCGTCGCGTCCAGTGCGGCGACCTTGTACGCCTCGGACAGCGTCGGGTAGTTGAAGACCGTGTCGACGAGGTAGTCGACCGTGCCACCACAACCCATCACGGCCTGACCGATGTGCACGAGGTCGGTGGCGCCGGTGCCGAACACGTGCACGCCGAGGATCTTGCGGTCCACAGTGGACACCAGCAGCTTCAGCATGCCGTACGCGTCACCGACGATCTGGCCGCGGGCGAGCTCCCGGTACCGCGAAATGCCCACCTCGTAAGGAACCGCGGACGAGGTGAGCTCGGTCTCCGTCGCGCCGCAGTACGAGATCTCCGGAATCGTGTAGATGCCGATGGGCTGCAACGCGGTCAGGTCGTGCACCGGCTCGCCGAACGCGTGGTACGCGGCCAGCCGGCCCTGGTCCATCGACGTCGCGGCGAGCGCCGGGAACCCGATCACGTCACCGACGGCGTAGATGTGCTCGACCGGCGTGCGGTAGTGCTCGTCGACGGTCAACCGGCCGCGGCGGTCGGCTTCCAGACCGGCGGCGGCGAGGTCCAGCTTGTCGGTGCAGCCCTGCCGACCGGCCGAGTACATGACCGCGGCGGCGGGGATCCGCTTGCCCGACGCCAGGGTCGTGATCGTGCCCGAGTCCGACACCGAGACGTCCACGACCTTCTCGTCGAACCGGAACGTGACGGCCTGGTCGCGCAGGTGGAACTTCAGCGACTCCACGATCTCCGGGTCGCAGAAGTCCAGCATCCTCTCGCGCTGCTCGACGACGGTGACGCGGCACCCGAGCGCGGCGAACATCGACGCGTACTCGATGCCGATCACACCGGCGCCGACCACGACCAGCGACGACGGGATCTCCTGGAGCGCGAAGACCTCGTCGGAGTCGAGGATCCGCTCCTCGTCGAAGTCCACCACGGACGGCCGCGCGGGCGTCGTACCGGTCGCGACGACGATGAACTCACCGGAGATCGTCGTGTGGTCGCCGCGGTGACTTCCTTCCACCGCAACGGTGTGCGGGTCGACGAACCGGCCGACGCCGTTGAGCAGGTCGATGCCGTTGCGGTGCAGCTGCGCCCGCACGACCTGGACCTCGCGGCCGATCACGTGCTGCGTGCGGGCCATCAGGTCGCTGATCGTGATGTCCTGCTTCACGCGGTAGCTCGCGCCGTACAGCTCGCGCTGGCTCATGCCCGTCAGGTACATGACGGCTTCGCGCAAGGTCTTCGACGGGATGGTGCCCGTGTTCGCGCAGACGCCGCCGACCATCTCCTGCTTGTCGATGATCGCCACGCGCTTGCCCAGTTTCGCACCCGCGATCGCCGCCTTCTGGCCGCCAGGACCAGAGCCGATGACGATCAGGTCGTAGTCGTACGACGTCATGACCAGCAGCCTACTAAGACGGATCCGATTCCACCCCCGAAAGAAAAATGAACCCCTGACGCCGAACCAGCGTTCGTTGGGCCATGACCGAACTACGCACCTTCCGTCTGCCCGAGACCGTCACCGGTTCGGACGACGACGTCGAGCTCGGCCGCCAGCTGATCGCCGCCTGGCAGGCCGACGGGATTCTGCAGATCGCGACGGACGCGGTGCAGGACCGGAAGACCGAGGAGGCCATGGCCGCCAGCAGGAGGTTCTTCCACGACTTGACGCTCGAGGAGAAGTCACGGTTCGTGAGCGACCTGACCTACGCCGGTTACATCGCGTCCGGCGAGGAGGTCACCGACGGCGTCGCGGACTACTCGGAGATCTTCACGGTCTGCAAGGACGTTCCGCTCGACGACTCCCGCGTCGTCGGCAGATGGCCGTGCCACGGACCCGTGCCGTGGCCCGATGAGCGCTACCGGGACGCCATGCGGGAGTTCATGGCGGTGCTCGGCGAGGCCGGCGAGAAGATCCTCGTGTTGACAGCGCTCGGCTTCGGGCACGACGCCGACGCGTTCACCAGGCTGACCGCGGACGGCTGGCACCACATGCGAGTGCTGCGCTTCCCCACCAGGTCCGGCGCCGTCGACCGCGGAATCGGTGCCCACACCGACTACGGCATGCTCGTCCTCGCCGCCCAGGACGACGTCGGTGGCCTCTACGTCCGCCCGCCGATCGAGGGCGAACAGCGGCCGCGCAACTGGCTGCCCGACGAGTCGGCGGCCGGGTGCTTCCAGGAGGCCGACGGCTGGACCTACGTCGAACCCGTGCCGCACGTCTTCACGGTGTTCCCCGGCGACGTCCTGCAGTTCCTCACCGGCGGAAGGCTGCTGTCCACACCGCACAAGGTGCTGCTGAACACCCGCGAACGGTTCACCATGGCGTACTTCCACGAGCCGAACTTCGAGGCCGTCGTGCGGCCGTTGGACGATCCGCACGGCGACGACGTCATCCACTACGGCACGCACTTCACCAACATGTTCATGCGCTGCTACCCCGACCGAGTCACCACGCGCCGCATCGTCGACGAGGACCGGCTGACGGTGCTCAGCGATCTCCGGTCCGGGACTCGTCACTCCCGAACGGGATGATCAGGTCGAGCAGGCGGGCCGTGGCGCGGTACTCCGCGACGCGGTCCGCGAACGGTCGCTGCACGATCCGGTGCACGGTGTCCTTGGACAGCCGTTCGTAGGCGGGAACCGTGTCGTGGCTGAGGAAGTCCCAGCGCGCTTCCCGGTCCGCGTAGTTGAACGCGGGCAGCGGGCCGCCGAACAACGGCCGGTACTGCGCGGGGGTCTTGCCTCCCGGCACCGGCATCGGGCCGGCCACGGTGATCGCGTACGTGACGACCTCACCGGGCGGCAGCAACCGGGAACGCATCCGGTTGAACTGCTCGGCGATCACCAGGTTCTGCTCGCGCGACGAGAACTCCATGACCGCCTGCGCCGGATCCGCCCACGCGGCGGTGGTGTCGGCGTCGATGATCCCCGCGTCGCGCATCTCCTCCACGGCCTTGATCCCACCGTGCAGGTAGGCGGCGTGCATCGCGCCGAGGTCCATGAAGATGTGCTTCTGCATGGACATCAGCATCGACGAGAACCAGCGCAGCTCCGGCAGCGTGCCGAAGTCGAGCATGCCGGCGGCGAACGCGGGGGCGCCGATGTTGGCGAATCCCATCCACCGCAACGTGTCCGGGTTCTGGGTGTAGAGCTTCGCGTAGAAGTCGTAGACCGCGAAGATGGTCTCGCGGTTGGTCTCGGCGCTGCGCTGCGGGTCCCACTCGGACAGCCGCACGCCCGCGTCCTCGGCGGCGCGGACTATCCAGTACTGCCACAGCAACGCCTTGAACCGCGTCGGCGGCACGCCTTTCGTGCGGTGCCGGTTCAGCGCGGCTTCGAGCACGGCCTTGTCGTACGGCAGGTCGGGGTGAACGCCACCCCGCACTTCCCCGTTTCCGTTGGACAGCGGTAGATCCAGGTAGTCCACCGTGTCAGCCTTGGTGGCACCCATGCTGGTGAGCACGAGCGCCGCCACAACCATGAGCACGCGCATGAATGCGAATGGTAGTCGGCGGAAGCATCGTTTCTGTTCACAATCCCGCGCGGGCAAAGTGATGATTGCGTTTCCCGAGATATTTGCGTCGGCAATGGGCCATCGATCTCAACGGTCGTACTCCTTTGAGCCGTACGACCTGGGTATACGGTGAGTTCCGTGACATTCGCAGAAGCGGTTCGGGCCGGTTTGCGGGAGCTGGCGGATCCGGTGAAGGCGCCGGAGATGCAGGCGTACATGAAGTCCGACATGCCGTTCCTGGGCGTGCAGAAACCGGCGCGGGTGGCGTTGCTGAAGTCGCTGCCGGTGCCCAGTGATCGCGACGAGTGGCTCGACGCCGTGCAGACGTTGTGGCGGGAGGCGACCTACCGCGAGGAGCGGTACGTGGCGCTGGCGGTGAGCGGGGACCGCCGCTTCCAGTCGGTCGAGCTGATGCCGTGGTTCGACGAGATGATCGTCACCGGCGCGTGGTGGGACTACGTGGACGAGATCGCGTCGAAGCGGGTCGGACCGTTGCTGCGGTCCACGCCGGACGTCGTGCGGCCGCTGATGCTGAAGTGGTCGGCCGACGCGGACAGGTGGCGGCGCCGGACGTCGATCATCTGCCAGCTCGGGTCGAAGGGCGCCACCGACGTGGAGCTGCTGGCCGCGACCATCGACGCGAACGCGGACGACCCCGACTTCTTCCTGCGCAAGGGGATCGGGTGGGCGCTGCGGGAGTTCGCGAAGACCGAGCCGGGGTGGGTGCGGGCGTTCGTGGACGCTCGTCCGGGGCTGTCGCCGTTGTCACGGAGGGAGGCTTTGAAACACCTCTGAGCACCTGCCCAACCAGTGTCCGCCGGCTCCGGTTTTGGCCAGCGGGACGGGACGGGGCTGGTTCGGGTGGTGCTCAGCCGTGCTTCGCGCGACCCGAGTACGTGAGCGGGAAGACGAGCTCGGCGCAGGCGGCCGGAACTTCCTTCGCGACCTGGACCTTCATGACGACCTCGACCGCGCCTCCGGCCGGGATCTCCACGATGTCCTTGAGCGGCACCACGGTCAGCACGCCGGACGGGCAGCCCTCGACGCGCTGCTGGGTGGCGTCGAGCGGCTGACCCGGGATGGCGGACAGGCTCTCGACGATGATGTCGACGGAGTTCGGGTTGGACAGCCGCACCTTGCGCTCGCCCTCGGCGCCCGGCTTGAGCTCCACGGCCGCGCCGGAGATGTCGTTGATCTCGAACGGCTTCAGCTTCTGCATGCCGGACTCGCCACTGCTGACGGAGTACGCCATCGCGGGTGTCTTCGGGTCGGGCCAAGTCAGGTGCATGGCCGCCACGACGGCCGCGCCGACCATGAGGATCGTCAACGACACGGCGATCTCAAGGCGCGGACCCAAACTACGCATGGCGCAACTCTCCAGAGTTGTTGCTCCAGGCGGTGGGTTCGCCTCTAGCTCCCCACCGGACCGGCGACCAGACTCGCCCGGTGGTTCATCGCTTCGCCCCTCGGCCCAGCGGGCCGCGTCGCCAATCTTGGAGAAGCTTCACGCACTGCGCAAGCGTCTGACGGGCGCCGATTTCCCCCTGTAATGAAGGACTTTTGGCACCTTGACAGCTACGCAGGGCTACCACCTGCTGATTTGATCCCAAATCCCGACTGCCGGGATTCGACCGATCGAGCGAACTTTCATGAACAATTGATCTGGTTGTAGCTGGCGGCCCACGCAGCTGGCTGAGGCCTGGAACCCCTGTTGCGACAACACTGTGTACATAGTGACACCCGTCGCCGGAGGCCTCGACACCGAGGTCGAGTTCGGATCGCGGAGCAGGGCACCCGCAACGCGGCGAAGCCCGAGATTCGCGTGGAATCTCGGGCTTCACCAGGTGAGAACCGGTCAGGCGCGGAGTGCGGCGCCCAAACGTTCGCCGGCGGCGGCGACAGCGGCGTCTCGGGCCGAAGTCGCCTCCTCGACCGTCAGGGTGCGGTCCGGCGCGCGGAAGCGCAAGGAGTACGCGAGCGACTTCTTGCCCTCGCCCACCTGCTCACCCGTGTACACGTCGAACAGGCGGATGTCCTCGAGCAGGTCGCCCGCGGACGCGCCGAGCACCTCGGACACGGACTGCACCGGCACGGAGGCGTCCACGACGAGCGCGACGTCCAGCAGCACCGGCGGGTACGCCGACACCATCGGGGCCGGGCGGTGGTCGTCCAGCGGCAGCGCGTCGAGGTCGAGCTCGAACGCCACGGTCCGCTTGGGCAGGCCCAGCGCCTCGATCACCTTCGGGTGCAGCTCACCGGCGTGGCCGACGGGCCAGTCACCGACGCGCAGCTCGGCGCAGCGGCCGGGGTGCCACGGCAGGAGGTCCGACGCGACGACGCGCAACGTCACCCCGTACGCCTGGCCCACGCGGCGGGCGGCCTCGACGGCGTCCGACCACTCGGCCACGCGGCCCTTGCCCCACCAACCGGCCAGCTCGCGGTGGCCCGTGAGCACACCGGCGACGTGCAGCGGCTGCTGCGGCAGCGCGGCCAGCATCGAGGCGACCTCGGCCTGGGTGGGCCTGCGGTCGACCCCCAGAGCGGGCACCGGGATCTGCTGCGCGCGCGGCAACGTCACCTGGGCGATGTTGTACAGCGCGACGTCCTTCGCCCCGCGGGCCAGGTTGCGCTGGAGGGTCTCCAGCAGGCCCGGCAGCAGCGTGGTGGCGAGGACGTTCTTGTCCGCCTCCAACGGGTTCAGCACGCCGACCGTGTTGCGGCGGACGTCGTCCTCGGCGAGCCCGAACGCGTCGAACACCGACGGGTCGATGAACGGGAACGGCTTCACCTCGACGAAACCGTCCTCGGCCAGCGTGCGCCACACCGTGCGGCGACGGCGCTGCTGCTCGGTCAGGCCGCGGCCGGCGGGGGCGGGCGGCAGGACCGAGGGAATCGTGTCGTAGCCCTCGAGCCGCAGCACCTCCTCCACCAGGTCGGCGGGCTGCACGAGGTCGGCACGCCACGTCGGCGGCACGGCGGTGACGATCGTCTGGCCGTCGTCCGAGGTGGTGACGGAGACCTGGCAGCCGATCTGGCCGAGGCGGCGGGCCGTGACGCCCCGCGCGTAGCGGACGCCCGCCACGCGGTCCGGCAGGTCGATCGGCATCGACACCGGCGCGGGCAGCGCGGGCACGCCGACGTCGGTGCGGCCGGGCTTGATCTGGCCCTCGGCGTAGTGGTTGAGCAGCTTCGCGGCCCGCTCCAGCGCCACCGGGGCGAGCGCCGGGTCGACCGTGCGCTCGAAGCGCTTGGCGGCCTCGGACGGCAGCTTGTGCCGGCGGACCGTGCGCGCGATGGACGCCGGGTCCCAGTTCGCGGCCTCCAGCAGGATGTCCGAGGAGGTGTCCTGGACCTCCGTGGACGCGCCGCCCATGACACCGGCGAGCGAGATCACGCCGGAGTCGTCCGCGATCACGATGTCGTCGGGGTCCAGCGCGCGCACCGAGTCGTCCAGCGTCGTGAGCTTCTCGCCCGCGTGAGCCCGACGGACCGTGAGCGCGCCCGAGAGAGAAGCAGCGTCGAACGCGTGCAGCGGCTGGCCCAGTTCGAGCATCACGTAGTTCGTGACGTCGACCGGCAGCGAGATCGAGCGCATGCCCGCGAGCATCAGCCTGCGGCGCATCCACCACGGCGTGGGCGCGGTCGGGTCGACACCGGTGACCCGGCGGGCGACGAACCGCGAGCAGCCGGTGCGGTCCTCGATGTGGACCGGCCACACCTCGCCCTCGGCCTCGGGGATCTCGACGACACCGGGGTCGCCGAACGGCACGTCCAACGCGCAGGCGATCTCACGGGCCAGGCCGCGGACCGAGAACGCGTAGCCGCGGTCCGGCGTCGGCGCGACCTCGATGACGCTGTCGTTCAGGCCGAGCAGCTCGAGAGCGTCGTCACCCGGCTGCGCGGTGCCCGTGGGCAGCACGAGGATGCCGGAGTGGTCGTCGCCGATGCCGAGCTCGTCGGCGGCGCAGATCATGCCCTGCGACATGCGGCCGTACGTCTTGCGCTCGGAGATCGTGAAGTCACCCGGCAGGACGGCGCCGGGCAGCGCGACGACGACCGAGTCGCCCTCGACGAAGTTCGTGGCGCCGCAGATGATCTCGTTGACCTGCTCGGGGCCGACCTCGACCTTGCAGTGGCGGATCGGCTTCTTGAACTCGGTGAGCTCCTCGATCTCGACGACGCGACCGGCGACGATCGGGCCGGTCACGGGACCGAGCGGGCTCACCTCCTCGACCTCGATGCCGATGCGGGTGAACGCCTCGGCGAGCTCGTCGGGCGTGGGGACTTCGTCGAAACCGAGGTGTTCGACCAGCCAGCTGACCGGGATGCGCACCGGATCAGGCCTCCGTTCCGAATGGCTGGGTGAAGCGGACGTCGCCCTCGACCATGTCGCGCATGTCGGGCAGGCCGTTGCGGAACTGGAGCGTGCGCTCCAGGCCCATGCCGAACGCGAAGCCGGAGTACACGTCCGGGTCGACGCCGCAGGCGCGCAGGACGTTGGGGTTGACCATGCCGCAGCCGCCCCACTCGACCCAGCCCGCGCCGCCCTTCTTCTCCGGGAACCACACGTCGACCTCGGCCGACGGTTCGGTGAACGGGAAGAAGCTCGGGCGCAGGCGGGTCTTCGAGTCCTCGCCGAACATGGAGCGCGCGAAGGCGTCCAGCGTGCCCTTGAGGTGGCCCATCGTCAGGCCCTTGTCGACCGCGAGGCCCTCGACCTGGTGGAACACCGGGGTGTGGGTCGCGTCGAGCTCGTCGGTGCGGAACGTGCGCCCCGGGCACACGACGTACACCGGCAGTTCGCGGTCCAGCAGCGTGCGGGCCTGCACGGGCGAGGTGTGCGTGCGCAGGACGAGGCTGCTGTCCGACGGCGCGATGTAGAACGTGTCCTGCATCGAGCGGGCCGGGTGGTCCTTGCCGAAGTTCAGCGCGTCGAAGTTGAACCACTCGGTCTCGAGCTCGGGGCCCTCGGCGATCTCGTAGCCCATGGCCACGAAGACGTCACCGATGCGCTCGGCGAGCGTCGTGATCGGGTGGCGCGCGCCGCGCGGGAAGCGGTCCCACGGCAGCGTGACGTCCACGGACTCCTCGCGCAGCACCCGCTCGTCGCGTTCGACCTGGAGCACGGCGTGGCGCTCGTCGAACGCGGTCCTGATCGCGGACTGCGCCTCGTTCACCCGCTTGCCGGCCTCGGCCTTCGCCTTGGGAGGCAGTGCACCGATCTCGCGGCGGGCCAGCAGCACGGGCGACCGGTCACCGAGGTGGCCCGGCTTGACCGCCGCCAGGGCCTCCAGGTCGGCAGCTCCGGCGAACGCCTCGCGCGCCTTCTGCACGGCTGCGTCGAGGTGCTCGGCCGACAGCGCCGCGACCTGCTTCGGGTCGTACGGGTCGTTGGCTCCGGACATGGTTGGTGTACAGCTCCCGTCGCGGACATCTGGTAATCAACAGGCAGATCCTAGTGGGTGCGCTCTTGACCGCTCCCGGACGTTCCTTTAAAGAGCGGCACTGGCCCCTGGTCCGTCCCTAGGATGGACGGCATCATGTCGCACACCTTCCGCGTCGACCTGCGCGGCATCATCGACCTGCTCAGCCACCACCTGTACAGCAGTCCCCGCGTCTACGTGCGCGAACTGCTGCAGAACGCCGTCGACGCGATCACGGCACGGCGCGAGCTCGACCCGTCCTGCCCGGCCGAGGTCACGATCACCTGCGGCCCCGCGCTGACGATCACCGACACCGGTGTCGGCCTCACCGAGACCGAGGTGCACGAGCTGCTGTCGACGCTCGGGCGGACGTCCAAGCGCGATGACCTGGGGTTCGCCCGCGAGGGGTTCCTCGGTCAGTTCGGCGTCGGCATGCTGTCGTGCTTCCTGGTGGCTTCTTCAGTGACTGTTGTCACTCGGTCCGCGCGCGGTGGTCCGGCGGTGCGCTGGCAGGCCGATTCGTCGGGAAACTATTCAGTGTCCGAAGTGGACACTGCGGACGCTGTGCCGGTCGGCACGACGGTGGTGCTGAGCGCGTCGCGAGGCAACGAGCACTGGCTCGAAGCGGACGTCGTGCGGCCGTTGGTGAGCGACTACGGCGATCTGCTCCCGGCCGTGGTGACGCTGGACGGCGCTGCGGTGACCCGCGGTGAACGTCCCTGGGACGACGAGGAAGCCGATCTTTCGGCGTACTGCGAGCAGATCTTCGGGTTCACCCCGTTCGAGGCGATCCCGATCGAGGTCGAGGCGGCCGGGCTGACCGGTGTCGCGTTCGTGCTGCCGTCCGGGGTGCACCCCGGCACGCGTCAGACCCACCGCGTGTACCTGAAGCGGATGCTGGTCGGCGACAACGTCGAGGGTCTGCTGCCGGACTGGGCGTACTTCGTGCGGTGCGTGGTCGACGCGTCGTCGATCCGGCCGACGGCGTCGCGGGAGTCGCTGTACCAGGACGAGACGCTGCTGGCGGTGCGCGAGGAGCTGGGCGAGCAGATCCGCGACTGGCTGATCCGGCTGGACGCGATCGAGCCGCGCCGCGCCGGTGAGCTGCTGGCGGCGCACCACCTGGGGATCAAGTCGCTGGCGCGGTCGGACGACGAGATGCTGCGGCTGGTCGAGCGCTGGCTGCCGTTCGAGACCACCGACGGCCCGGTCCCGCTGCGGCAGTTCAAGCGCAAGCACGGCGCGATCCTCTACATCCCGGACGTCGACGAGTTCCACCAGCTCGCACCGGTCGCGGCCGCGCAGGGCCTCGGCCTGGTGAACGCCGGCTACGCCTACGACCTGGAGCTGCTGAACCGGCTGAGCGCGCTGGACGGCGCGTCCGTCGCGCGCAGGGTCGCTCCCACGGAGCTGCTGGCGGCGTTGGCGGACCCGGAACCGGACATCGAGACGGCGTTGCGGCTGCGGCTGTCCGACGGTGCGGCGGCCCTGGACCGGCACGACTGCGACGCGGTGATCCGCGACTTCGACCCGGTCTCGCTGCCCGCGCTGCTGATCACCAACGCGGAGCAGCAGCGCAAGCTCGACACCGAGCAGACCGCCGAGGAGGCGACCGACCCGCTGTGGGCGGAACTGCTCGGGCAGCTGACCGCCGGCTCCGGGTCCTCGCGGCCGGAGCAGCTGGTGCTCAACTGCCGCAACCCGCTCGTGCAGCGGCTGGCGCGGCTGAACGACCCCGCGCTGGTGGAGCTGACACTG
The DNA here is from genome assembly GCF_000974445.1 of Lentzea aerocolonigenes. Classification (GTDB taxonomy): domain Bacteria; phylum Actinomycetota; class Actinomycetes; order Mycobacteriales; family Pseudonocardiaceae; genus Lentzea; species Lentzea aerocolonigenes. The sequence continues at coordinate 3,778 of NZ_BBOJ01000045.1, read as the reverse complement.
GAATCCTTGTACGTGCACGCCGTTCTGCAGGCTCGGCGGGCGATGCGACCGAAGGACACGGCGGCGCTGAACCGCTCGTTCCTGGAACTGCTGGACCGCGCCGTTGGGGGCAAGTGACATGGCCGACTTCACCGCGGAGGACGCGGAAAGAGCGTTCCTCGAGGCGTACAACATGCCGACCGGCATGCCGAAGCACGAGGCGCTGGAACGGGCGGCGCGCATGTCCGACGCGCTCGGGCACCTGCCGCTCGGGGTGTCGTGCCGGATCTCGCTGATCGACTCGGCGTACTACCTGGCGCGCTACGACCTCATGCTCGCGCCGTTCGCGTGGGCGCGGGCCGCTGAGGAGAAGGACCCGGAGGCGTTCAACGACTACGAGCGCCACTCGCTGAACTGGTCGCACAAGTGGATCGCGACCGGGCTGCGCCGGGACCCGCGGTTCTCGCTGGACCAGCTGCAGGCGGTGATCGGCCAGCTCGCCGACCGCTACGGGCGCCTCGGTTTCTCGGTGCAGCCGGTGCACGGCGCGCGGGCCGAGTACGCCTACCACGTCGGTGACATGACGGGTCTGGCCGAACACCTGGGGCGCTACCTCGCGACCGAGTCCGGTCCGATGGCGGACTGCGACGCGTGCGTGGTCGAGGAGCAGGTCTGGATGCTGGCACGGCTCGGCCGGCACCAGGAGGCCGCCGCGCACGGCTGGGAAGGCCTGTCGGGCAACACGAACTGCACCACGCAGCCGCAGGGCATCCTGTCCGCGCTGCTGTGGCCGTTGCTGGAGATCGGCGACACCGAACGCGCCGCGCACGCGCACACGACCGCGTACCGGTTGATCAAGGACGACGAGATCACCTCGTACGTGCACGAGCACATCCGGTTCTGCGCGCTGACGGGCAACGTCTCCCGCGGCGAGGAGATCCTGCGGCGGTCGCTGCACAAGGTGACCGCGACCCAGCTGCCGGCCGACGAGATGTCGTTCGCCGAATGCGCTTCCGTGCTGCTGCAGCGGATTTCTCCCGACGTGGTCTTCGAGGTGCCTTCGGTCGGCACGCTCACCGCGGCGGCGTTGCTCGACAGGTTGTCGGCGCGCGCGGTGGAGCTCGCCAAGGCGTTCGACGAGCGCAACGGCACGCCGGCGTGGACCGAGCGGATCACGAGGTCGCTGGAGCAGGCCGACTACCCGCACGTCGAGCTGGCGGTCCCGGCGGCGCCGGTGGCCGCTCCCGCGCAGGAGCCGGTCGTGTTCGGCGACCCGGTGGAGATCGCCGAGGCGATGGTGACGCTGTACGAGCAGGGCGACTTCGTGAAGGCGCGGCGCATGCTCGACTCGCTGCCCGCGGACATGGACTCGTTGCTGCCGCCCGATCTCGCCGCGCACGCGGGCATCCGGCGGATGACGACGGGCCTGGTCCCGTTCGACCCGGCGGCGTTCGAGGAGATGCTGACCGCGCTGCCCGCCGATCTGGCTCTGCGCTACCAGGCACGGCTCGCGTCAGGGCTCGAAGGCGGCCTGGAGCTCGCCGAACGGTGCCTGGCCGAGGCGACGTCGGAATACACGCGGACGGTGGCGGCACTGACGCTGGCCGAGCTGCTGGACGACGCCGGCGCGCCCGACCGGGCGTCCGAGATGATCACGCTGGCGTCCTCTTTGGACGTTCCGGAGCTGCGCGGACGGGTGGCCGTCGAGGCGGCGGAACACCGGGCGCGTCAGCAGGACCTCGACGGCGCGTACGCGGACGTCCAGGCGGCCATGGCCGGTGACCTGCCGTTGAACGCCCGGTTCGAGGGCTACCGGCTGCGGTTGCGGCTGGAGACGCTGCTGCACCGCGTTCCTGAAGCCGTGGCGACGTCACGCGAGTTCGTGGCGGCGTTCCCGCTGCCGGAAGCCGCGGAGGCGCGCTGGTACCAGGTCGCGTCGATCCAGGAGCTGGACCAGGAGGGAGCCTGCCTGGGCGACCTGCGCGAGGCCGTGGCGATCTCGCGCGTGCACCTCTCCCCCGGCCACACCGCGCACTTCTGCTTCGCGCTGAGCGGCGGGTACGTGCAGACGGACCGGTTCGTCGAGGCCGCCGAGGTGCTCGAGGAGTCGTTGCGGCTGCTTCAGGACGGCCAGGAGGACCTGCGGCTGCAGGTCGTGTTCCGGCTCGGTCAGGTGTGCCGAAAGCTGGGCGAACTGCCCGCCGCCGAACGCTACCTGCGTGAGGCGTCGGAACTGCTGCCGCCCGAGGAGGTGGGGCGCAGGGCGTTCCTGCTCGACGCACTCGCGTCCGTGCAGGGCCGCCTGGACAAGCACGACGAGGCGACGGCGTCGTGGCGCGCGGCCGCCGCGTTGTGGCAGCAGGAGGGCAACCTCACTGAGGCGATCGGCTCGTTGATCGAGCTGGCCTCGAACCTGCCCGACAACGAGGTGGTGGAAACCCGCGCGGCCGTCGACGCGGCCGAAACGCTGCTGCCGTTGCTGGACGACCCGCGCGAGGTCACGCGACGCCAGGCGGAGATCGCCGCGATCCGCGCGTGGGTGCACGGCCAGGCGGGCGAGTTCGCGCTGGCGATGAAGCACTACCGCGACGCCGAGGCGCTGGTGGTGTCGCTGGGCGACGAGAACTGGCGGGTGTTCGTGGTGCTGCGCGCGGCCCAGGTGCTGCTGGGCGCCGACGACGCCGAGGGCGCGGAGGCCGAGGCGCGCCGGGCGGCATCGCTGCTGCCCGACGACGCCCAGGTCGGGAACGTGCTGTCGGTCCTGTCGGAAGCTCTGCGGCGCCAGAACAAGCCTTCGGGCACCGACCCGCTCGTCCGCGACCTGACAGCCCGCCTGGATTAGTCGATGAAGGGCGCCTTCATTGAACCGCTCCCCGGAAGTTGGACTGGGAATCCAGTTCCGGCTCTCCGGGGAGTGGTGGGGTGCATCCAGGTAGTTCGTTGTCTGAGCGGGAGCGGGCATCCGCTGTCGTGTTGTTCGAGAACGGGTATGGCGCGAAGGCTGTGGCGACCCGGTTGGGTGTGTCGCCGACGGCGGTGCGACGCTTGCGTGATCGTTGGATGCTGCGGAGCGCGGGAGCGCTGATGAGGAAGCCGGGCAAGCCGTCGTTCACGTTCGAGTTCAAGCTCGAGGTCGTGCGCCGGTATGTCAGTGGTGAGGCGACGGCGCTCGAGCTGGCGCGCGAGCACGGTCTGTCCTCGCCCAAGCTGGTCGAGACCTGGGTTCGGGCGTATCGCAGTGAGGGCGAGGAAGCGTTGCGGCCCAAGCGGAAGGGCCGTCCTGCCGGTGGTGCGTCCGCGCCTGCCGACAGTGAGCTGGAACGGTTGCGGGCGGAGAACCTGCTGCTGTCCGCGGAAGTCGCCTACCTGAAAAAATTGCGGGCCTTGAGGGAGCAGGGGCGAGGGTGAAAACCCAGATCATCGCCGCCCTCAAGGCTGAGTTTCCGCTGCCGGTGCTGCTGGCGGTCGCCGGCCTGACCCGCTCGACGTTCTTCTACCACCAGGCCCGCCTGGACCGGCCCGATCCGCATGCCGAGCTCAAGGCGGCGATCACGGAGGCGTTCGAGCAGGCCAAGGGCCGCTACGGGCACCGGCGGATCCACACGGTGCTGACCCGCCAAGGCTGGCAGGTGGCCAAGAAGACCGTGCTTACGCTGATGAACACGCTGGGTCTGGTCTGCATAGTGCGGCGGCCCCGGCGGTACCGGTCCTGGCTCGGGCAGCCCGGCACGGTCGCCGAGAACGTGCTCAACCGCGAGTTCGGCGCCGAGGCTCCGGACACGAAGTGGGTCACCGACGT
>NZ_BBOJ01000046.1 GCF_000974445.1 Lentzea aerocolonigenes | reverse complement strand
AAGCACTCCGACTCCCGGTCGGTGGCACGGATGTGATGAAGGACCAGCTGCTCCAGATCCTGGCAATGGCGCAGCGCCCGTACATCACGGTGCGGGTCGTGCCGATCGCCATCGGCGCCCACGCCGGTGCCGCGGGTTCGTTCGTGCTGCTCAACTACGAGAAGTTCGAACCGGTCGTCTACACCGACGGCGATCACAACAGCCTCTTCCTCGAAGACAAGGCGTCAATCGCCAGGTACACCAAGATCTTGAAGTCGCTCGACCAGCAGGCGTTGAGCTCCGAAGACTCGAACGAGCTCATCCGCAGCCTGGTGTTGTGAGGAGCTGCCGCACGTCGGGCACGCTCCGCACCTCCACGAGCCAGCGACAGCGGCGGCGGTGTCCATCCACGAGAACAGTGCCGCCTCCGCACCCCCATCTGCGGCCCCTCCTCCGCTTTGCAGCCTCAAACCGCGACCGGCGCGACGTCCTCACGCTCACTCGCGTCCACGTCCCCGGTCTCCCCCTGCGCCGCCGCCCGCCGCCCCACCACGAACACGTACAGCAGGAACAGCACCTCGGCGACCACGCCGATCCCGACGCGGGCCCACGTCGGCAACCCGGACGGCGTCACGAACCCTTCCAGCACACCGGAAACCAGCAGAACGACCACCAGCCCGAGCGCCACCGCCACCACCGACCGCCCCTCAGCGGCGAGGGCTTGAGCGCGCGTGCGTTTGCCGGGGTCGATCACCTGCCAGCCCAGCCGCATCCCGATTCCCGCCGCCACGAACACCGCCGTCAGCTCCAGCAGTCCGTGCGGCGCGAGCAGGCCGAGGAACAGCCAGCCCCGGCCGGCGCCGAACATGACGCCGATGCCGACGGCGACGTTCACCGCGTTCATGAAGAGCAGGTAGATCGGCGGGATCGCGAACAGCACGCCGAGCAGCAGGCACGCGGCGGAGATCCAGGCGTTGTTCGTCCACACCTTGGCCGCGAACGAGCCTGCCGGGTCGCTGGAGTAGTAGGACTCGTAGGCGCCGCCCGCCCTGGTCATCTCGCGGAGGTCGTCCGGGGCGGCGATGGTGGCCTGCACGTCCGGGTTCGAGGCGATCCAGGCCGCCAGCACGCCCGTGACGAGGTAGAACACGACGCCGGCCGGCACCCACCAGCGCCAGCCGAGGTAGATCGCGGCGGGCAGGCGGTGGGTGAAGAAGCGGGTGACCACGCGCCACGCCGGGGTGTGCGTGCCGGTCAGCGCCGAGCGGGCCTGGGCGACCAGGGACGACAGGCGTTCGACGGTGGCGGGGTCCGGGGTCTGGCTGCGCACGATCGACAGGTGCGTCGTGACGCGCTGGTAGAGCTCGATCAGCTCGTCCGCCTCGGGTCCGCTCAACCGGCCCGACCGCTTGACCAGCAGTTCGAGCCGCTGCCACGACTCGCGGTGGCGATCGATGAACACGTCCAGATCCACGATGAGTCACACTATCCGCGTGGGGGACCTCGTCACCGGTGAAGCCGTAGTTCTGGACCTGCGCGTCGCTCAGCTCGCTAGCAGGGCGGTGGCGTTCGCGTTCGACGTCGTCGTGCAGTTCGGCCTGCTGTTCCTCGTGACGCTGCTGGTGCCGATCGGGTTCGACAACGCGCTGCAGACGGCCATGGCGCTGTCGTTGTCGGTACTCGTGCTCGTTGGCTACCCGACGGCCGTCGAGTCGTTGTCCCGCGGCCGTTCGCTGGGCAAGCTCGTCATGGGCCTGAAGGTCGTGCGCGACGACGGCGGCGCCATCCGGTTCCGGCACGCCCTGGTGCGCGCGCTCGGCGGGTTCTTCGTGGACTTCTGGGCGCTGGGCCTGGGCGGCGCGGTGGCGTTGTTCGTGTCGCTGTTCTCGCCGAGGGGCAAGCGCGTCGGCGACTACTTGGCGGGCACGATCGTGATCCACACCCGCGTGCCCAAGGGCCAGGTGGAGCTCGCCGAGATGCCGCCGCAGCTGGCGGAGTGGGCGCGCGGCCTGGACCTGTCGCAGCTGTCCGACGAACTGGTGCTCGCGTCGCGGCAGTACCTCAGCCGCTACCACGAGCTGGGCGAGAAGACGCGGTACGAGCTGGGCGTGCGGCTCGCGAACGACGTGGGCGCGGCGATCCGGTCACCTCGGTTCGAGTACACGCATCCGCATCCGTACCTGGCGGCGGTGCTGGCGGAACGGCGGCGCCGGGCGGCCGGCTAGGTCGAGAACTTCAGCGCCTCGATGATGATGCGCAGGCACACCTGGATGTCGTCCGGATCGGCCGCCTGCTTGCCCCGCAGCAGCAACCACGTGGTGCACAGGAAGTTGACCACCGTCGGCAGGTACTCGTAGTCGAAGCCCCTCGAGCCGCCCGCGATGTGGTACTGCGCGGAGTCGGCCATGTTGTTGCAGTAGGTGTAGACCGCCTGATAGATCGCGAGGAGGTCCTCGTCGGAGCCGGCGAAACCGCGGAATCTGAGGTTCGTCACCACGTTCACGTCTCGGTGGTGCGTGTCGGAGCGGCGACCTCTCTCCTTCACCAGGTGCCTCGTCTGCACCGTCCGGAACAGGTTCGTCCGGCTGTCCGTGCGCGTGAAGTGAATCTCCGCGATCTTGCAGAGCCAGACCAGGATCTCCGCGTAGCACCAGGCCCGGTCGAGGTAGTCCGGTGAGTCGAGCACCAGCAGGTCGCAGTTCTTCACCACCTCCGCGAGAGAGGCGAGTCCCGCGCGGAAGTCCTCCTCGTCGCCCGGCGCGAGCGGCCCGCCGGTGCGCTGGGGCAGGCAGCAGAAGTCGATCCACAGGTACATCTCGCCGGCAGACCGGGCGAACCAGCGACGTTTCCGCGCGGGGGCGAGCCGCTCGACGATGCGGCGCAGCTCGGAGCCGGTCGGGTCCGGATGATCTTCGGTCTGCCACCGGTGTGAGACGAAAACGCAGGGCGACGCGGACAGGTCCGTCCCGCCCCACCACGAGAGCCGGCCCTGCAGCGCGAAGCCCGGGACGTCGCGGTGATCCACGAGCTCGTCGGCGACCTCGTGGTAGGAGGGCAGCCGTTCGTACCTGGTCAACACCGACAGCGGAACGAACTTGACGAACGGATCCGAGGCCGGCTTGCGGGCGTTTTTGTCGAAGACGTCGACCAAACAGGACTTCGCGAGTTCGAGCGGGAGCCCGACCTGGTCGAAGTAGGGACGGAAGTACTCGAAGTCGATGACCCGGCCCTCGACGTCGGTGAACATGTCGGAGGCGGACTGCGCCCACACGTAGAGGCCGTCGAAACCGCCGTCGGTGTTCATCGAGGTCAACTCCACGGTTCGCAGCTGCTCCGGACGCCCGCCGGTCCGCCGGGTCGCGTCCGCGCCGACACCTCAGACTGCCAGGTGCGCTGCCGTGATCGGTGACTCGACGCGCCACCCCAGCTTCTCGTACAGCGCCCGTCCTGCCTCGGTGGCGACCAACACGGCACGCACCGCACCACGGTCGGCGGCGGCGCGGGTCAGCTCCGACATCACAACGCTGCCGAGGCCTCGCCTGCGGTGGGCGGGGTCGGTCTCCACCACGTCGATGACGGCGGCGTGACCGCGCACCGCGACCCGTCCCTTCGCCGCGCACTCGCCGTCGGCCGCGCGGACGACGGCATCGTGCACGTCGCCGGTGCTGTGCAGTTCCACGGTGTAGGTGTCCGGCGGGGTGATGGCCGCGATCGTCCCCAGTCCGGTGCACATCAGGTACTCCGGGGCTCCGACCGTCCACCTGGGACTCAGCGGCACGTGGTCCGCCGAGCCGCAGACCTTCAGCCACGTGCCGGGTTCGGTGAGCCCGGCGGCACGCGGGCCGGCCGAGCCCGGGTGCGGCAGTACGTACCGCACCCGGTGCCCTGGCAGGCCGACGTCGATTCGGTAGCCGTCGGGCTCCCTCACAGGTTCAGGCGTGCCTCGAGACAACGCCCAGCCCCACACCCAGTCGCTGACAAGATCGATCACCGCACAATCTTGTCACCTGGCGTTCGACTGTCCCTTGGCGATCAGGTGCTGGTGTCGTTGAAGTAGTGGACGCCTTCGTGCGCCGGGTCGTAGTCGCCTGTCGTGGCGTAGACGTCGATCGTGTCCTTGATGTAGTCGTTCGGCCACGCCCGGAAGTGCAGTTCCGGCCACGCCTCACCCGGCACGACCAGGTCGGGGTGGTGGCAGTCGATGCCGCCCTCGGCGTCTTCGCACGACCAGCCGTCACCCCAGGCCTGGACGTCCATCGGTGCCGGCGGCACGGAGAGGAACATGGTCACTCCCTGCTCGTTCTCGGAGCCGACGTCGGTGAGCAGCACCGAGAAGTCGAACAGTCCCCTGCCCGACCAGTGCGTTCCGTCTGCGTCGACGTACTCGCGCATCCCGGGGGAGTCGAGCGTCATCCGGATGTCGATCGGCGCCGTTTCGGCGGCGTTCGCGACCGGTGCGACAGAGAAGGCGACCACTCCGGCGACAGCGGTGGACAACAACGTTCTGATCATGGAGCTTCTCCAGGAGTTCGTTGATGGATCACCCCTAAGTGGCCGGTTAGGCCGCAGCGTTGCGTCACACGCCGCAGTTCGCTCTGCGGAGGCGCTCGGCCGCCTGCTCACGAACGGCTGCAAGAGACACCGGAGGATCGCCGTGCAACGCCTCCCAGCGCGCGTTGTGCACCGCGGTCCACAGGCTCGCCGCCCACGCGATCTCCAGCTCCTCCGCGGTGAACGAGCGCCCGCGCGACTCCTGGTACGTCTCCAGGAACGCCGCCGAGCTCTCGACCGGCACCAGCGACGGCGGCGGCACGTTGGCGAACGCCCCCGAAGCCGCGCCCACGAGTGCCGCTTCCGGTTGCCACGCCAGGCTGTCCCAGTCGTGCACGGCCCACACCTCGCCGTCGCGCCACCGCAGGTTCTGCGCTTCGAAGTCGGCATGCCCCAGCACGCACGGCAAATCGGTGGCCAGCAACCGTTTGCGGACCAGTGAAGCCACGTCCAGCACGAACGACGGCACCACGCTCTGGTCCCGCGCGTCCAGGAAGTCGATCGCCGGCCACAACCCCGGATCCGTGTGGTCCCACCGAGCCCAGCGCGGAGCGGGCACCGGCGGCACAACGGACACATCGGCCAGCAAAGCCGTCGACCGCGCGAACACCGCCGCGTAGCGCCGAGCGACCTCGGCCGAAGAGCCGCGGAGCATCGACCCACCCGCCAGAGACTCTTCGGCGTGCACGGCCAACGAGCCGACGACAACAACCGGCGTGAGGGGACGGGGGCACGGAAACCCGCGCTCCGCCAACGAAGTCTGCGCCGCCAGGCACGACGTGGCGCGGCCGTCGTCCGTGCGGGCCTTCACGAAGACCTCCCGCCCGTCCGCCAGCCGCACGCCGTGGACCGAGGAGATCGACACGCGCTCGTAGAACACGTCGGCCGGAGAGCTCCCCAGCCACTCGTCGCACCAGGCGGGCAGGTCGAGCATCAGACTCCCAGCAACTCGGTGAGCAGCAGCGGGTTCATGTAGTCGTCGTAGCGGACGATCTCACCGTCGCGCAAGTGGATGATCGCGACCGCGGTGAACGTGTAGTAGTCCTGCTTCACCTTCGACCAGCCGCGGTGCACGATCTCGGACACCGCCACGGACGGGTCGTTGGTGCGCCAGCAGTTCGCCTCGACGCTCTGGATCTCGATGCGTTCCCGCACCGACGCGCCGCGGACCTGGTTGAAGTACGCGCGGATCTCCTCGCGTCCCTTGATCTCCTCCGGCTGGTAGTGCGTCGGGAACTTGTACGCCATCACCCCGTCCTCGGCGAAGAGGTCGGCGAACTGGGCGTGCGTCTCCTCCCCCGCCACCATCCGGCGAACGTGCTCGACGATCTCTTCGGGCGTGCGTGTCATCGGTACTGCCCCCATCTCTAGAATCGGAACGGTGACCCCGGTTAAGACGATACGGAACGCTCGCCCCGGTTGGCAACGATGAGGGCCGATGCGGCGCGGAACCGCGAGAAGGTGATGGACGCGGCACGGGAACTGTTCGCGGAACAGGGCTTCGAGGTGCCGCTGGACGAGATCGCGGCGAAGGCCGGGGTCGGGCCCGGCACGGTCTACCGCCACTTCCCGACGAAGCAGGCGCTGTTCCAGGCCGTCACCGAGACGCGGGTGACGGCCATGATCGCGTCGGCCTCCGAACCGGCGGAGGACCCGAAGCAGGCGTTGTTCGCGTTCCTCGGGCGGATGGCGGACGAGGCGGCGGTGAAGCGCGACATGTCCGACGCGATCACCGTGTCACCCGAGCTGCGCAAGGCCCTCCACGCGGCGCTCGGCGGGCTGCTCGAACGCGCTCAGGAGGCGGGCACGGTGCGCGCCGACGTCACCGCCACCGACCTCGTGGTGCTGATGAAGGGAATGCTGCAGAGCCTGCACGAGGGAGGGAACCCCGCGGTGCTGCTGGAGATCGTGCTGAGCGGGCTTCAGTCGAGCCGGAAGCCGTAGGGCAGTTCGAGGCGGTGCCGCGCGAGCAGCGCGGCGTCGGCGAGGATCTCACGGGTGGGACCGTCCGCGACGACCACGCCGTCGTCGATCAGCACGCTGCGGGGGCAGATCTGCAACGCGAACGGCAGGTCGTGCGTGACCATCAACATGGTGCGCCCCAACGACAACAGCAGTTCGGCGAGCTCGCGGCGGGCGACGGGTTCGAGGTTCGCGGACGGTTCGTCCAGCACGAGGATCTCGGGGTCGCAGGCGAGCACCGAGGCCAGCGCGACCCGGCGTCGCTGGCCTCCGGACAGGTGCAGCGGTGAGCGGTCCGCGACCGGCTCCATGCCGACGGACCGCAACGCCTTCTGCACCCGGCCGTCCACATCGGACAGACCGAAGTTGCGCGGGCCGAACGCGACGTCCTCGCCGACCGTCGGGCAGAACAGCTGGTCGTCCGGGTCCTGGAACACGAGCCCGACGCGGCGGCGGATCTCCTTGAGGTTCGCCTTCGTCACCTCCAGGCCCGCGACCGACACCGTGCCCGAGCCGCCGGAGAGAACTCCGTTGAGGTGCAGGGCGAACGTCGTCTTGCCCGCGCCGTTCGGGCCGAGCACCGCGACCCGTTCACCGCGCTCGACACGCAGGTCGACGCCGAACAGGGCCTGGTGGCCGTCGGGGTAGGCGAAGGCGAGTTTCGAGACCTCCAGGGCGGGAGCGGCAGGGGTCTCCGGAACGATCACCGCGGAGCCTCCCGGCTTGCCCGTCCAGCCGCGCGACACCATCGCGAGGTGCACCCTCTCTCCGCGTTCGTAGGACCGGATGAACAGTGTGCCGACCGCCCTCGCGGTGGCGCCCGCCTGCCACAGGAAGCGCGGGTCGTCACCCCGCGAGATGCGGGCGACGCGCATGCGTTTCGCTTCGCCCACAACGACTTCGCCGTAGCGGAGCATGAGCGTGGCGATCATGATCAGCGGCGCGGGCACCTTCAGCGTCTGGAGCGCCTTGAGCAGGTCGCCCGGCGCCGTCGTCGCCGCCAGCGTGAGACTGACCAGGACGCCCAGGGTGCCCTTGGCGAGGATGTTCCAGCCCGCCAACGACCCCTCGACCGACACCGAGAGGCCGAGGAAGCCGGTGCGCGGGTCCGTGCCGAAGATCGGCAGCAGGAACGCCAGCACCACGAACGGCACCTCGATCACCGCGCGCTTCACGAACCACAGCGCGGGAACCCGCGCGACGGCCCACACCGCGACGATCACCAGCAGGTAGAGGCCGAAGACCGGGAACCAGGTGCGCGGGGTGGCCACGACGCCCAGCACCGCCCCGAACGCGACGAGGATCTTCACGTGGGGCGCGAGGCGGTGCACCGGCGAGTCGCCGGCGTGGTGCAGGACGTCGTGACTGCCGCTCACCGGTCCGCCGAATCAGTTGAGGGAGTCTTCTTGCGCAGGAACCAGAACAGGCTGAAGGACACGGCCAGCACCGCGATCACGCCGAGCACGCCGGCCAGACCCGTGAACTTGTCGTCGCCGCCGAGCGCGTAGTCGGCGAACGTGCTGCCCGCGAACGGGTGTTCCTGCGCGTGCGCGGCGATGCCGGTGTCCTCGACCGTCTTGTCCAGACCGTCGGGGTCACCGGACGCGAAGTACGACAGGACGCCCGCGATCAGCAGGGACACCACCGCGAACCCGATGAAGAACTTCTTCACGACCGCACCTCCAGCGGCTTGCGGTTGCCCTTGAGCAGGTAGACGAGGTCGGGCCGGATCGCCGCGACCGACGTGACGGTGACGGCGGTGATCAGGCCCTCACCGATGCCGATCAGCGCGTGCAGCCCCCACATCAGCAGCGCGACCTTGCCGATCTCCACTCCCCCGACGCCGCCGATCGCGTACTCGACGATGAAACCGGTCGCGGCGACCACGGTGTTCACGAACGCCGAGACGAACGCGACGGCGGCCAGCCCGCCCTTGCCGCGCTCGGCGAGCTTGCGCAGGGCCACGGCGACCAGGAACCCGGTCGCCGTGCCGATCAGCGCCATGTTCGTGACGTTGGCGCCGATCGCGGTGAGCCCGCCGTCGGCGAACAACAACGCCTGCACCACCAGGACGATCGTCACGCACAGGGCCCCGACGTACGGGCCGACCAGAATCGCCGCGAGCGCGCCGCCGAGCAGGTGACCGGAGGCGCCGGGCAGGATCGGGAAGTTGATCATCTGGACGGCGAAGATGAACGTGGCCACCAGGCCCGCCATCGGTGCCGTGCGGTCGTCGAGGTCAGCACGAGCCTTGACCAGCGCGAAGCCGACGCCCACCGCCGCGACGGCGAGGAAGGCGATCGACACCGGCGCGTTCAGCAGACCGTCGCTCATGTGCATGGCAACAGGTGACATGAGCGATCACGCTAATTGCCGGGTGGCGGCTATGGCCAGCTGTGTGCAACAACAATTTTCAGGTAAGTACGAGTTGGTGGTCACAACGAGGTCTTCGCGCCGCGCGAGCCTGTGGTTCACGCTGCAGCGCGAGCTGGACACCAGGTGCGTCGACGAAGCTCGGTGCCGCGCGGCACCGAGGACAAGCTCCAGCGGGAGGCGGCCAACGCCTTCCGCGACGCCCTAGTCATCCGATGAATTCTGCGTAAGATCCCTTTCGCCGCCGCCACGGCACGGAGGGACGAACAGTGACAGAGCTGTCGCGTAGAACCTTTCTGTACGGGACAGGCGCGGCCGTAGGGGCTTCCGCGCTCGGCACGGGCACCTCGGTCGCGGCTCCCGCGCTCCCGGAAACATCGGGTCACAACGTCCACCGAGACGTGGTTCGTGATGCGCGCATGGAGTGGCGGAGACTGCCGAAGAACTGGGGCGACAGCCCGTTCCTCGCCAACGGTTTCCTGGGCGTGCAGGTCTACGAGGGCCGGACGCCGAACGAGCTGAAGCTCGTGCTCAGCCACTCCGAGGTGCAGGACCAGCGCGAACACTGGGAGGCCGCGATCGGCCTGTCCAGGCTGCCGATCGGGTACCTCACCCTGGCCTTCGCCGGCGCGATCACCGCCGTCGACTGGACGCTCGACCTGTGGAACGCCGAGCTCACCGGCTCGGTGACCACTACCCAGGGCAGCGCCACGTTCACGATGCTCGTGCACAACTCGCGCAGCACGTTCCTGGCGTCCGTGAAGGGCGAGGTGACCTGGGGTTTCCAGCCGTTGCAGTCGTCGACGACCCGCCAGATCCGCAGGCCCGCCGACTACACGGCCAATCCCGACCCAACACTCGGCACGGCCAATGGCGTTTCCTACGCAGCACAGCCCCTGCACGCGGGCGGTGGCTACACAACGGCCTGGCAGACCCGCAACGGCCGTTTCGCCGCCCACGTGGCGTACACACACCCTGCGGACACGCACACGTCTGACGCGATCCGCGAGGTGCGCCAGGCGTTGTCGATCCCGTTCGAGGTGCTGACGATGCAGCACCGTCGCTGGTGGAACGCCTACTACTCCAAGTCGCTGGTGTCCGTGCCGGACAAGCTCGTGCAGCGTTTCTACTGGTTGCAGCTCTACAAGATGGCCGCCGCCACCCGTGCCGACGCGCCTGTCATCACCGAGTGGGGGCCGTGGTTCCCCGAGCAGGGCAACAGCTGGACGGCCGTGTGGTGGAACCTCAACGTCCAGATCTCGTATCCGCTGGTCAACGGCTCGAACCACCACGAGCTCGACGCGGTGACGACGACGTTGAAGAGGTTCGAGCACAACCTCGAGCTGAACGTGAACCCGGCTTACCGCGACGGCAACTCGTACGCGATCTGCCACCCCGGCGACCGCACGTTGCGCTCGGGGCCGCGCTACTGCGGTGTGCCCGGAGTCGCGCCGAACGACCATACGGGCAATCTTCTGTGGGCCTGCCACAACGTGTGGCTGGGCTACCGCCACACGATGGACAAGAAGATCCTGAAGGACGTTCTGTTCCCGATCCTGACGAAGGCGGTCAACTACTACGCGCGGTTCCTCGTCGAGGGAACGGACGGCAAGCTCCATCTGCCGGAGACACGCTCACCGGAGTATGCGAACGCCACGGACACGACGTACGACCTCTCGCTGATTCGCTGGGGTGTGCGCACGTTGCTGTCTATAGAGGAGAACGCCCGTTGGCGCGACATCCTCAATCGGCTCGTGCCGTACCACCAGGGTCCGAACGGCGTGTTGATCGGACGGGACGTGTCGCTCAACGACTCGCACCGGCACTTCTCGCACCTGCTGTGGTTCTACCCGTTGCGCGAACTGACGTGGGACATGCCGGAGCACCGCGACCTGATCGCCAAGACCTTCGACCACTGGGTCTCGCGGCAGCAGCTGTGGGCGGGCTACAGCTACGGCGCCGCGTCCGCGATGGCGTCGGCGATGGGACGGCCGGAGGAGGCGCTGTCGTTCCTGCGCTACTTCCTCGACCGCAAGCAGGTCGGCACGAACGCCGTGCTGACTGAGAACTCCTTCTACCGCGAGGGCGGCAACCTCGCGATCGAGTCGCCGCTCATGTCCGGCCAGGCCGTGCTGGAGATGATGGTCCAGTCGCACAACGACGTCGTGCGCGTCTTCCCGTCCGTGTCGTCCACTTGGGCTGACGCGTCCATCTCGTCGTTGCGCACGCAAGGCGCGTTCTTGGTCGACGCGTCTCGATCCGGCGGACGCACCGACTGGGTGCAGGTCCACTCGGAGGCGGGCTCGCCGCTGGTCCTGGAGCACGGGATCGCCGGAGAGATCGACGTGCTGGACGGCTGGGGGCGCAGGCTGGAGTACAAGACGCGAGGTTCGGCGATCGAGATCCCGCTTCGCCGAGGTCAAACGGCCGTGGTCGCACGCCGCGGCACACGCCCGGACGTAGCGCCACGCGACGTGGCCTCGAACGGCTCGTCTTCCCGCTGGGGTCTGCCGTAACGTACAAATTCGAACATTCAGCGGAGGACGGGTGGGGTGTGCGGTGGACCTTCAGCACTGGCTCAACGAGGCGCTGGCCAACCACGAGAAGTGGACCGCCGAGTACGGCACCTTCACGCCCCACTCGTCACTGCAGGTCGACCCGGCGGTCTTCGGCTCGGCGCTGGCCGAGCTCCAGGACCGCCTGCGCGACAACTACCCGTTCTTCCACCCCCGCTACGCCGGCCAGATGCTCAAGCCGCCACACCCGGCGGCGGTGGTGGGCTACCTGTCCGCGATGCTGATCAACCCGAACAACCACGCCCTGGACGGCGGTCCCGCGACCGCCGCCATGGAGCGCGAGGTCGTCTCTGGCCTGGCGCACATGTTCGGGTACGGCGACGAGCACCTCGGCCACCTCACCTCCAGCGGCACGATCGCCAACCTGGAGGCGTTGTTCGTCGCCCGTTCGCTGCATCCGGACCGTGGCGTCGCGTACTCCTCCGAGGCGCACTACACGCACTCACGCATGTGCGGCGTCCTCGGAATCGAGGGTTTCCCTGTGCCCGTGGACGGCCGCGGACGTATGGACCTGGACGCCCTCGAAGAGCTTTTGCGTGGCGGCAAGGTCGGCACGGTCGTAGTCACGCCGGGAACTACCGCATTGGGTGCCATCGAACCGGTGCATCTCGTACTGGACGTAGCACGCCGCTACGACGCGCGGGTGCACGTCGACGGAGCGTACGGCGGCTTCTTCACGTTGCTGGCGGGCACAGACCTCGACGCCGCCCCGTGGGAAGCCATCGCGTCGTGCGACTCCGTGGTGGTGGACCCGCACAAGCACGGCCTACAGCCGTACGGGTGTGGCGCAGTCCTGTTCCGCGATCCGTCCGTGGGCCGCTTCTACCTCCACGACTCCCCCTACACGTACTTCACGTCCGACGAACTGCACCTGGGTGAGATCAGCCTGGAGTGCTCCCGAGCCGGAGCGGCCGCGGCAGGCCTCTGGCTGACGCTGCGGTTGCTGCCGTTGACCCGAGACGGCCTGGGCGAGGTGCTGGCGGCCGGACGGCGGGCGGCCGTGCGGTGGGCGTCGATGATCCGCGAGTCCGAGCAGCTGGAGCTCTACCAGGAGCCCGAGCTCGACATCGTCACGTACTTCCCGCGGACCAGCCCGCTGACCCTGTCGGCCGTGGACGCGGCATCGCACCGGGTGATGGAGACCGGCATGAACGCCGCCGTCGACCCGATCTTCCTGAGCGTGGCACGGGCGTCGAAGGCGGCGTTCGCGGCGCGGCACCCGCAGGTGGAGGCCGATGTGGACGGTGCGAGGGTGCTGCGCAGCGTGCTGATGAAGCCGGAGTCGGAGGACTACCTCGACACCCTCCACGCCCGAGTTCTCAGCCTGCTCTGAGCCTCACGCGGGGGCCCTTCGTACCCTCAAAACGGTACGCGGGGCCCCCGCGTGAACTTCGAAGCAGCGGGGACGGCAACGCCGAATTGGGCGACTCACCCCCGGTGAGTCGCCCAACCCGCGCTGAACATCAGCCGTGCTTGGCCCGCCGCCCGGACCGGCGCGGCGGCAGCGGCGTGTCCCCGCGCAGGTCCAACCGGCGCTGCTCACCGTTGGCCTCGAGGTGCGTCACCATGCGGCGGAGCATCTCGGCCAGCGACTGCGCTTCCGAGGACTCCAGCGGGTCGGAGACGAACACCTCTTCCTCGTTGAACTTGGGGAAGAGATCGGCCATCAGCTCTTCACCCTCAGGGGTGAGCCGAAGGACCGCGAGACGCCCGTCGGTCGGGTGACCGAGGCGCTCCAGGAGACCCCGTGACTGCAGCGTCTTGGCGACGCCGGTCAGGGTGCCCTTGGAGATCCCGGCCTCCTCGGCCACGTAGCGCGTCTCCATCTCGCCCCAGATCCACACGACCCAGAGCACGACGAAGCCGGTCCAGGTCAGATCGCTGGTGCGCAGCACCGAGTTCTCAAGGTGCTGGCGGATCGCGGTAGCGGCGCGGTGGATGTTCGACACCGCCGCCATCTGCTCGCGATGCAGCGGCACCGCACCGAGCTTGGCCTGGACGGCCTTCTCGGTCTCGGCAATCGTGTGGTGACCAGACAACTCAAAGTCTCCCGTGCTCGAGCTCAGGTGTTCCCGGCACAATACTTGCGGTTCCGAACTATGTCTGTGATGTGGTGCGAGTCGGTCCGCAACCACTTTGATCACGATCCCACATCGTGCATGATCTCGTGACAGTCGTCACCCGTCCAGTTACGGACTGTTGCCCCGTGGTGGACGATGAGTGTGGAGCACCCGACTGAGGCCAAAGGTGGTCTTTGCTCCACGGACGGGTCGATAGCGTTTGCGCCTCAACGTTATCCCCTCCGCGCCAGCGACACACTGTGCCGGAAAGGTAGTTCGACGTGGTCGGTGAACAGGTGACACGGGAACTCGCGGCAAGACTCGGCGAGGACGGGATAGACGTGGTGCGCGTCGTCTTTCCGGACCTGCTCGGCACCGACCGGGGCCGTGACGTCCTCGTACAGCATCTACCTGCGGTTACGCAGCGCGGACTGTCGTTCTGCCGGGCGGTCTACAACACCACGCCCGGTGGCAAGACCGCCGAGAACGGCGGTGTGCTCGACGCCGGGCTGCCCGACGTCATCGTGGTGCCGGACCTCGACACGCTCCTCCCGATTCCGTGGGAGCCGGGCGTGGCGTGGTGCATCGGCGACGCGGTGAGCCCCGCTGACGAAAGACCTGTGGACGAATCGCCGCGGCAGGTGCTGCGCCGGGCGGTGGAAATATTCGAGACCACCGGGCTCACCCCGGTCGTCGGTCCCGAGTTGGAATATTTCCTCTGCGAACCGGACGAAGATCGCCCGAACGGGTGGCGCCCCTACTGCGATGAGCCGGGCAACGTGTATGCGACCGGACGCAGGGGCGATTCAGACGGTCATCTGTTGAGAACTCTTCGCACACTCAGTTCGGCGGGTCTGCAAACCACCGGCGGCAACCACGAGTACGCGGGCGGGCAGTTCGAAATCAACCTCGTCCATTCGCCCGCCATGGACGCGGCCGATCGCGCGTTCCGGTTCAAGACGAGCGTCAAGGAGCTGGCCAGGAGAGAAGGCCGGCTGGCGACGTTCATGGCCAAGCCGTTCAACGACGGCGGCGGGTCCGGCTTCCACCTGCACCTCTCGTGCCACGAGAAGGACGGCCGCAACGCGTTCCAGGCGGCGGGCACCTCGCACGGGCTCAGCGACGAGGCGCGCTGGGCGATCGGCGGCATCCTCAAGCACGCCCCCGCGCTGGCCGCGCTGCTCAACCCGACGGTCAACTCGTACAAGCGGTTCGGCCCGGACTCGCTCGCGCCGTGGCTGATCGACTGGGGCCTCGACAACCGCAGCGCGATGCTGCGGGTGCCGGCCGAGCGGGGCGAGACCACCCGCCTGGAGCTGCGGCTCGGTGACGCGAGCGCCAACCCCTACCTCGGCATCGCCGGCCTGCTCGCGGCCACCTACCTGGGCATTCGCGACCGGATCGAGCCGCCGCGGCCGTCCGCGGGCTACGGCTACGACCCGTCGAAGGCCCCGACGCTGCCCGCCACGCTCCCCGACGCCCTCGCCTACCTGGAGGAGGACACGGCGATGGTCGAGGTGCTGGGCAAGGACTTCGTGCGGTCCTATGTGGACTTCAAGTGGGAGGAGGTGGCCCGGTTCCAGCGGTACGTGACCGACTGGGAGTTCACCGAATACGCGTACCACCTATAGTTCACCTGCGATGACTGCACTCACGGACCGGCTCACCTCGATCGCCGACGAAGACGAACTGTTCGACACCTTCTCCCACTGGGCCGCCGAACGCGGCCTCGCGCTGTACCCGGCGCAGGAGGAGGCGGTCATCGAACTCGTCTCCGGGGCCAACGTCATCCTCAGCACGCCCACGGGGTCCGGCAAGTCGCTGGTGGCCATCGGTGCCCACCTCGTCGCGATGGCCGGCAACCAGCGCAGCTTCTACACCGCGCCGATCAAGGCTCTGGTCTCGGAGAAGTTCTTCGCGCTGTGCGACGTGTTCGGGCCGGAGAACGTCGGCATGATGACCGGTGACGCCAGCGTCAACGACCAGGCGCCCATCATCTGCTGCACCGCGGAGATCCTCGCGAACATCGCGTTGCGCGACGGCGCCGAGGCCGACGTCGGCCAGGTCGTGATGGACGAGTTCCACTTCTACAGCGAGCCCGACCGCGGCTGGGCGTGGCAGGTGCCGCTGGTCGAGCTGCCGCAGGCGCAGTTCCTGCTGATGTCGGCGACGCTGGGCGACGTCACGTTCTTCGAGAAGGACCTGACCAGGCGCACCGGCCGGTCGACGGCGGTGGTCCGGTCGGCGCAGCGTCCGGTGCCGTTGAACTTCCAGTACGTCTCCACGCCGTTGCACGAGACGATCGAAGACCTGCTGCACGGCCGTGAGGCGCCGATCTACGTCGTGCACTTCACCCAGGCCGCGGCGCTGGAGCGCGCGCAGTCGCTGATGAGCGTCAACGTCTGCTCGAAGCCGGAGAAGGAAGCGATCGCCGGCATGATCGGCAACTTCCGCTTCTCGTCCGGCTTCGGCAAGACGCTGTCGCGGCTGGTGCGGCACGGCATCGGCGTGCACCACGCGGGCATGCTGCCCAAGTACCGCCGCCTGGTCGAGCAGCTGGCCCAGGCCGGTCTGCTGAAGGTCATCTGCGGCACGGACACCCTCGGCGTCGGCATCAACGTGCCGATCCGCACGGTCGTGTTCACCGCGCTGTCGAAGTACGACGGCACGCGGACCCGGATCCTGAAGGCGCGCGAGTTCCACCAGATCGCCGGCCGGGCGGGCCGCGCGGGCTACGACACGGTCGGCACCGTCGTCGTGCAGGCGCCCGAGCACGAGGTCGAGAACATCAAGGCGCTGGCGAAGGCGGGCGACGACCTGAAGAAGCGCCGCAAGGTCGTGCGCAAGAAGGCACCCGACGGGTTCGTGTCGTGGAGCGAGTCGACGTTCGAACGGCTCGTGGGCGCCGAACCGGAGCCGCTGACGTCGTCGTTCCAGGTCTCGCACGCGATGCTGCTGAACGTGATCGGCCGCCCCGGCGGTGGCGCGTTCCAGGCGATGCGGCACCTGCTGGAGGACAACCACGAGGACCGCCCGAAGCAGCTCAAGCACATCAAGCGCGCGCTCGCGATGTACCGGGCGCTGGTCGCGGCGGGCGTGGTGGAACGCGTGGGCGACGACTTCCGGCTGACGATGGACCTGCAGTTCAACTTCGCGCTGAACCAGCCGCTGTCGCCGTTCGCGCTGGCCGCCATCGAGCTGCTGGACCGCGAGGCACCGGGCTACGCGCTGGACGTGCTGTCCGTGATCGAGTCCACTTTGGACGATCCACGCCAGATCCTCTCCGCGCAGGAGCACAAGGCGCGCGGCGAGGCGATCGGCGCGATGAAGGCCGAAGGCATCGAGTACGACCAGCGCATGGAGCTGCTGGACGAGGTCACGTACCCGAAGCCCCTGGGCGAGCTGCTGGAGGCCGCGTTCCTGACCTACCGCCGCGGCCACCCGTGGGTCGGCGACTACTCGTTGTCCCCCAAGGGCGTCGTGCGCGACATGTACGAGCGCGCGATGACGTTCACCGAGTACGTCTCCTTCTACGGCCTGGCGCGCTCCGAGGGCCTGGTGCTGCGCTACCTCGCCGACGCCTACAAGGCGCTGTCGCAGACGGTCCCGGAAGAGGCCAAGACCGAAGAGGTGCAGGACCTGGTCTCGTGGCTCGGCGAGCTCGTCCGCCAGGTCGACTCGTCGCTGATCGACGAGTGGGAGAAGCTCACCAACCCGGACGCACCCGAGCAGGAGGTCCGCGTCGACCTGCCGCCGGCGGTGACGCGCAACGTCCGCGCGTTCCGCGTGCTGGTCCGCAACGCCCTCTTCCGCCGCGTGGAACTGGCCGCGAAGCGCGACTGGTACTCGCTCGGCGAGCTCGACCACGAGTCGGGCTGGACGGCCAAGGAGTGGATGGACGCCCTGGAGCCGTACTTCGAGGAGCACTCGGACATCGGCGCGGGCCCGAACGCGCGCGGCCCGGCGTTCCTGATCATCAACGTGGAGCGCGAGCGCTGGGTGTGCCGGCAGATCTTCGAGGACCCTGCGGGCGACAAGGACTGGGGCTTCAACGCGGAGATCGACCTGGCGGCGTCGGACGAGCTGGGCGAGGCGGCCGTGACGATCACGGACGTCGGCCGCCTCTAGCCGGTCAGAACTCCACCGGCGCCTGCAGGTCGTGGGCACGGAACAGGACGGCGTGTGAGGTCCTACGGAGATCGCCACAACACGGCGTGCGACGTGCCATCGGCGGTGTAGGCCACACCGACGGCAGAGCCCGCCGCGTTGATCGCGTAAGCCGAACTCGAGTTGCCGCCGAGCGTGCCGAGGTCGGTGATCCGCCCCTGCCGGTCCCAGCGGACGGCGTTGGTCCCGCTGTTCGTCGTCGCCGCACCGATGACGACGCCCGCGTCGTTGATCGCGACAGCCTGGCTGCTGGGCGGGTACGGCCCTGGGTTGCCCCCGAGGGTGCCGAGGTCGGTGATGCGTCCGCGCCGGTCCCACCGCACCGCGTGGTGGGCGGCGATCCCCGCCTCCGCGGTGCCGACGACCGTTCCGGCGTTGTTGATGCCCGCAGCCCAGCTGCCGCGTTGTCCTGGCAAGGAGCCGAGATCGGTGAGGACGCCTTGCCGGTTCCAGCGCGCGGCGTGAGAGGTCGCGTCGGGTCTGCTCACGATGCCGGCGACCGCACCCGCTTCGTTGATCCCGGCATTGGCGCTGGCCGTGCCACCACCACTGTCCAATGTGGTCGTCCGACCGTTCCGGTCCCAGGTCACAGGCTCTCTGGCGGACGAGTCACCAGCCGCCACCCCCGAGTTGCTGATCGCGTAGGCCCGGCTCTCGTAGCCGAGATCGGTGATCCGGCCGGTGCTGTCCCAGCGCACGCCGTGCGAGTTGGAACGGATGTTGACCGCCGATCGCCCGATGATCTCACCCACGTCGTTGATCTGGACGGCCGTGCTGCGAGAGTGACCGGGCAGTGCCCCGAGATCACTGACGCGTCCCCGCCTGTCCCAGCGCACCGCGTGGACGTCTCCGTTCGCGGTGCCGGCCTGACCCACGACCACGCCCGCGTTGTTGACCGCCATCGCGATGCTGTAGCTGCCGCCTGGAAGCGTGCCGAGGTCGACGATCCTTCCCGCCGGGTCCCACCGCACGGCGTGCGCCTGGCCGTCCGCGGCACCTGACCAACCCGCGACCGCGCCGAGGTCGTTGATCGCGACCGCCGTGCTGTAGCCGCCGCCCGGCAAGGTGCCGAGGTCGACGATCGCCGGAACCGCGTGCGCGGGTGCGGGCGTGAAGCCTGCGGCAGCGCACATGACCGCGCTCATCACGAGCGACGTCCGTCGTCTTTTCCCCAACCACGCCACCGGGACACCTCCTGCCACGAGCCGAACGCTCCGATCAGCGTCCTCCGTCCGCGGTTCTCAGCCGCAGAACCGAACGTGCCCAAACGAGGGGACCATCGACTCTGCCGAACGAGAGGTGACCGCCCGACGCGGGCGCCGGCGTCGAACAGGATCCGGCCGGCGCGAGGAGAACCGTTCGATAACGCGGTATGAACCCGAACGACTGAACTCCGGCAAAAGAGTTAATGCCGCGGCCGAGAAGTCGCTCCACCCCGAACTCAATGCCGTGATTCACGCGACCCGCGACACATCGGTTCGGCCCAACAGCCCTGGCGCCACCTGGTCTACCAGGCACGACCAGCGAAATGCGGTAATTTCAGTTTCAACTACAGGCCACGCCAGTTGAGACGAGCACCTGTTGAGACGGAATGCGCGCGTGATTGACCGTGTGCTGAAGGTCCGGCAACATCATTGTGCCGGCCCTCAGCGGTCGAGATATGGTGTTGCGCCGTGGGGGAAATGTTCGCACTCGTCCTCACCCTCTGGCGCGCACGACGGGAGGATTGAAGTGGACCCGGCACTGGACGCGCTGCGCGACCGGCTGGCGGAGATCATCGCGTCGCCGCCCGAGAACACCGACGAGCTCGTCACGGCGTTGAGCAGTCTCGCCAAGCTCTCGAACCAGTGGTCCGAGGCCATCCAGGCGTTGCGCGCGCCGACACGCCGGCTCGTCGGGCCCGCTGCGGCCGCGTCGGTGAGCGTGGCCGCGCGGCGGGCCGAGGAGTCGTTCATCGAGCTGGAGATCACGCTCGGTGACGCCCTGGCGGCCCAGCCGAGGGCCGTGCGCCAGCACTGACGTCAGATCGGCCGTGGCGGTTTCCGTCTGCCATCCGAGACGCACCCGTTCGGCGGGTTTCCGCACGTCCTCCGCCTGACGGATGATGCGGCCGATCGGGCTCGGCGGGCGGAAGGGGTACGGCCGTGCACACTTCGGGCTACCAGACCCCCGAGGCGGGTCACCCTCCGTGAAGGGGCATGATCGCGTATCCGACGCCCTCGGCTCACCAGGCGCGCGATGACCGAGCGTGGTCTAATCGCCGCCACGTGAGGATCGGCCGTACACAGTTTGGACTCGATCTCGAATGACCTCAGGTCTGCCCTGCCCCGTCTGCGAGGGGCCGGATCGACGTGGCAGCCTCGAGCGCTCCCTCCGGGTGCTCGCCGTCGACGACGAGGCACCCGCGCTGGAAGACCTCGTGTACCTGTTGCGCTGCGATCCGCGCATTGCTCACGTCGAGGCGGTCACCGACGCCACGAAGGCGCTTCGGGTGTTGCACCGCGCGATGGACGCCGGGCAGCCGTTGGACGCGGTGTTCCTCGACATCCGCATGCCGGGGCTGGACGGTCTCGACCTCGCCCGCGTGCTCTCGCGGTTCGCTCAGCCGCCGCCCGTGGTGTTCGTGACGGCGCACCAGCAGCCCGCCGTGGAGGCGTTCGAGCTCAAGGCGCTCGACTACCTGCTCAAGCCGGTGCGGCCCGAACGGCTCGCCGAGTCCGTGCACCGCATCGTCCACGAGGTCTGGGACTCCAAGAACGCGTCGGAGCCCACCACGCCCACTCCCGCGCAGCCCGCCAACGCGACGCCGCCGGAGATGGGTGACGAGGTCATCCCCGTCGAGCTCGGTGGCGTCACGCGCTTCATCCGCCTCGCCGACATCCGGTACGTGGAGGCGCACGGCGACTACGCCCGCCTGCACACCGCGACCGGCAGCGGGCTCGTGCGCGCGGCGTTGAACGGGCTCGAGGAACGCTGGCGCAGCGCGGGGTTCGTGCGCATCCACCGCAGCCACCTCGTGTCGCTCGGCCACATCGACGAGCTGCGGCTCGAGGAAGGGCACCTGAGCGTCACGATCGGCGGCGCGGTGCTGCCCGTGAGCCGCCGGCACGCGCGGCACCTGCGGCAGCTGCTCGTGCGGCGCGCCCGGCCGACTCCCGTGTCCGGTGCGGCGCCCGCCGGTGCCGTGCAACCGAGGAACGGGCTCGGGTCGTGACCACGCCACCACCACCGCAGAAACCGACCCAGCGCGTGGTGGTGACGAGCCCGCGCACGCGGGCACCCCGCGCGCGGCGCCCGTACTCGGGCACGCGCGAGATCAACGAGCAGAGCGAGCTCGGTGCCGTCTACATGCGGACGCTGATCCGGGCGCAACGGCGGCTGGGTCTGTCGGTGTGCCTGGTGACGTGCGGGGCGCTCGGCGTGCTGCCCCTGCTGTTCGCGATCGACCCGGAGCTCGGGAAGGTCCGCGTGCTCGGGCTCGGGCTGCCGTGGTTCCTGCTGTGCGTGGCGACGTTCCCGATGCTCCTGCTGGCCGGCTGGTTCTACGTGCGGCAGGCCGAACGCAGTGAGCGCGAGTTCGCGGAGCTGGTCGAACGTCCATGACGAGTGGGTACGCCATCGTGGCGGTGCTGGTCGTCGCACTGGGCGCGATCCTGGTCGGGACCTACGGGCTGCGCGTCTCCCGCACCACGTCCGACTTCTACGTCGCCTCGCGCACGGTCTCCCCTTGGTGGAACGCCTCCGCGATCGGCGGCGAGTACCTTTCGGCGGCGTCGTTCGTCGGCATCGCCGGGCTGATCTTCGCCTACGGGCCGGACATGCTGTGGTTCCCCGTCGGCTACACCGCGGGGTACCTGGTGCTGCTGACGATGGTCGCGGCGCCGTTGCGACGGTCCGGCGCCTACACGCTGCCGGACTTCGCCGAAGCCCGCTTCCGCTCCCGGGTCGTGCGCGGGGTCGCGTCGGTGCTGGCACTCGCGATCGGCTGGCTGTACCTGTTGCCGCAGCTGCAAGGCGCCGGTCTGACGCTGAACACGGTGACCGGCGCGCCGAACTGGGTGGGCGCGCTGGTCGTCACGGTCGTCGTGACGGTGAACGTGATGGCAGGCGGGATGCGGTCGATCACGTTCGTGCAGGCGTTCCAGTACTGGCTCAAGCTCACCGCGATCACCGTGCCGATCGTGTTCCTGATCGTGGCGTGGCAGGTGCACGGCGCGAAGTCGCTGACCGAGCCGAAGTACCCGGTGTTCCCGGCGGAGACCAGGGTCACGTTCAGCCACCAGACGGTGATCCACGCCGAGCAGTCGATCTTCATCGAGGGCACGGGCGAGATCGACGGCACGCGCGTCGAGAACGTCGGCTTCACGCTGACCGACGGCTACCACCGCATCGGGCAGGGCTCGGAGTTCACGTTCCCCGAGGGCGCTCCCGTGCCGCACATGTCCACAATGGACCACAACACCAACGAGACGTGGTCGCTGCCGATGTCCAGCGGCGCCGACTTCCCGTTGTACGGCGCCTATTCGCTCATCATCGCGACGTTCCTGGGCACCATGGGCCTGCCGCACGTGATCGTGCGCTTCTACACCAACCCGAACGGCACGGCCGCGCGCCGCACGACGTTGATCGTGCTCGGGTTGCTGTCCGTCTTCTACCTGATGCCCCCGATGTACGGCGCTCTCGGCCGGCTCTACACGCCCGAGCTGCTGATGACCGGCCAGACCGACGCCGTGGTGCTGGTGCTGCCGACCCGCATGATCGAGGGCATCGGCGGCCAGCTGCTCGGCGCGCTGGTGGCGGGCGGCGCGTTCGCGGCATTCCTGTCGACGTCGTCCGGTCTGGTCGTGTCGCTGGCGGGTGTGCTGTCGCAGGACGTGCTGCGGCTCGGCGGCGTGCGCGGGTTCCGGATCTCCACGATGCTCGCGGGCCTCGTGCCGCTCGCGATGACGTTCGTGGCGACGGGGATGCCGGTCGCGGACATGGTCGGGCTGGCGTTCGCGGTCGCGGCGTCCTCGTTGTGCCCGTTGCTGATGCTGGGCATCTGGTCGTCGCGGATCACGACGATCGGTGCCATCGCGGGCATGCTCGCGGGCGGCGTGCCCGCGCTGACCGCCGGCCTCGTCACGATGTTCACCGACACCGGCGACGCCTGGTACGAGGTGCTGCTCTCGCGACCTGCCGCGTGGACGGTGCCGCTGGGCTTCACGGTCATGTACGTCGTCTCCCTGCTCACCCAGCGGCACGTGCCACCGGGCGTGCAGCGCACGATGGTCAAGCTCCACGCGCCCGAGAACCTCGGGCTGGACGGCGCGGGCGCCTCGGACGAGCGAAGCTAGAGGTGTTGTGAAATGCAGGACTTCCTCACCGCCGCCGCGATCCTGGTCGTGGGCGGAGCGGCCGTGCTGGTGCTGTGGCGGGGCACGCGCAGCAGGCAGTCGCTCTCGACCGAGGCCCAGCGCGTCACCTACGAGACCCTGCACACCGCCTGGTCCGCGGCACCGCCGTTGCGCGCGGGCCTGGTGCCCGACGCGGCGAAGAAGTCCGCGCGGCACCTGCGGACGTTGCTCGACACCCCGGCTCTCGCGCTGACCGACGAGACGGAGGTCGTGGCGTGGGAAGGCGTGTCCGAGCACCACGCCGCCGAGGCCATGGCCCAGGCCGAGGACGTGTTCCTCACCGGGCGCACCCAGGCGTTCGACATCGGCTGCACCGAACCGAACTGCCCGATCAACTGCGCGGTGGTGGCGCCGCTGACCGTCGAGGGGCGGGTGGTCGGCACGCTGGCGGCGTACTCGCGGGAGGCGTCGGCGGGCCTGGTGCGCGCGACGAACCAGGTGGCGCGGTGGGCGGCCGGGCAGCTGGAGCTCGCGGAGCTGGACCGGTCGCGGACCCGGCTGGTGGAGGCCGAGGTGCGTGCCCTCCGCGCGCAGATCTCGCCGCACTTCATCTACAACTCGTTGTCCGCCATCGCTTCCTACGTGCGCACGAACCCGGAGCGCGCACGGACGCTGCTGCTCGACTTCGCGGACTTCACCCGCTACTCGTTCCGGCGGCACGGCGACTTCACGACGCTGGCCGAGGAGCTGCGGTCGATCGACCAGTACCTCGCGCTGGAACGGGCGCGGTTCGGCGAACGGCTGAAGGTGACGTTGCAGGTGGCGCCGGAGGTGTTGCCGGTGACCGTGCCGTTCCTGTGCCTGCAACCGCTGGTGGAGAACGCCGTGCGGCACGGGATGGAGGGCAAGATCGAGCCCGGCCACATCCAGATCTACGCCAACGACAGCGGTGCCGAAGCGCAGATCACCATCGAGGACGACGGCATCGGGATGGACCCGGAGAAGCTGCGGCGCACGCTGGCCGGGCAGGTCGACGAGTCGGCGGGGATCGGGCTCGGGAACATCGACGAGCGGCTGCGGCGGGTCTACGGCGACGAGTACGGGCTCGTGGTGGAGACGGCGTGCGGGCTCGGCACGAAGATCACGGTGCGGGTGCCGAAGTACCAGGCGGGGATCAACGGCATGTGAGGCACCGGGGCCACCCTTCCTCGTGGTGGCCCCGGCGCACCCCCAGAATCCTCAGCCGGCGGCCTTCGCGGCACGACGGTCCGCCGCGTCCAGCACCGCGCGGACCCAGTCGAGCTCGTCGGTGCCGCACGCGCCCTCGGCCATCGCGCGCCGCAGCCGGACCCAGAGGCCCAGGTCGGTCCACTCCTGGAACCGCCGGTGCACGGTCGGCACGGTCACGCCGAACGACGCGGGCAGGTGTCGCCACGCGCAGCCGGAGGACAGGACGAACACGATCGCCGTGAACACCGAACGGTTGCACACGCGGCCGCGGCCACCGCCCTGGCGGCGGACCTTGGCGGGCGGGATCAGCGGCTCGACCACGGCCCACAGGTTGGGCGAGACGAGGCGCGCCGAGAGCTGGTCGATGACGTCACCGCGGCCGGGGTCGCTGGTCTCGGGCCACGCGCCGGCGCGCATCCAGGCGTCCTGGCGCGGTGCGGCGTCGGCGAGGCGCGCGTCCTGGCGGGCGGACTCGGCGCGCTGACGGGAGCGGAGCAGGGTGGCCAGGGCGGTGTCCTCGGCCGTGGTGCGGCGCTGCGGGACTGCGTAGGCCTGCTGCTGAGCGTGGCGGGTGATCTCGGCGCCGACGGTGCGGCGGAACGACGGGTTCGCCGCCAGGCGCGGGTCCACCGGCTGGCCGTAGCGGACCGGGACCTGGCCCTGACGCGGCGGGACGGTTCGTGGGGGCACCTGACGCGGCGGGACCTGCCTCGCGAGGCGCGGGTCCGGGGTGCGTGCGAACTGTGACTCGGTCATGGTGTGGTCCTCCGCCAGGACTTTTCCGTCAGGTGACAGCGCTCACAGTAAGAAGGTGTTCAGAAAACAGGTAAGGAGGTAGGCCATGAAAGGCGGTGAGCGGACGTACCACGGCGGTGCGCGGCTCGCCCTGTTGAGACGAGTGGTGCACGGTCTGCGACGAACGGATAACCGGTCGTGGCACTTGTCCCACTATCGAGTGGCCGATTGGGCGATGATGATCGAGTCGTTGACGCGCGAAGTACCGTTCGACTGTGAAGCTTTTGGCCACCAGCGACCTGCACGTCTCCTACCAGGACAACCGGCAGGTGGTTGAGGCGATCGCTCCGCCGGACCCGGACGACTGGCTGATCATCGCCGGGGACATCGGCGAGAAGTTCGCGGACATCGAGTGGACCCTCGCGACGCTGCGCCCGAAGTTCGGCCGGCTCATCTGGTCACCGGGCAACCACGAGCTCTGGACCACCAAGGACGACCCGAACCAGGCTCGCGGCGAGATGCGCTACAAGCAGCTCGTGGAGCTCTGCCGCAGCCTGGGCGTGATCACCCCCGAGGATCCGTACGTCACGTTCCCCGGCCCTCAGGGACCGGTCACTGTCTGTCCACTGTTCCTCGGCTACGACTACTCCTTTTGGCCACAGGGTGCCACGGACGTGAAGTCGGCGCTCGCCATCGCGCACGAGGCCGGGGTGGTGTGCACGGACGAGTACTTCCTGCACCACGACCCGTACCCGTCGCGTGAGGCCTGGTGCGAGGCCCGCGTCCAGGAGACCGAAGAACGCCTGGAAGCGGTCAGCGGCCCCACCGTGCTGATCAACCACTACCCGCTGGTGCGCGACCCCACGTTCGTGCTGCGCTACCCGGAGTTCGCGCTCTGGTGCGGCACGGCGCTGACCGCCGACTGGCACCGCAGGTTCAACGCCGTCGAGATGGTCTACGGCCACCTGCACATCCCCCGCACGACGCACTACGACGGCGTGCGCTTCGACGAGGTCTCGCTCGGCTACCCGCGCGAGTGGAAACCGCGCGGCACCACACAGGTGAAGCTGCACGACGTCCTGCGGGAGTCATAAGTGCTGGAACAGCTACTTCCCCCGCCCATCGCGGCGGTGGAGCGGTACAACGACGAGCAGCCGGCCGAGCTCTTCCCCGAGGAGGAGGCGCTGCTCGGCAACGCGGTGCCCAAACGCCGGAACGAGTTCGGCACGGCCCGCGCGTGCGCCCGCGACGCCATGCGGCTGCTCGGCGTCGAACCGGCCGCGATCCTGCCCGGCCCGAAGCGCGAGCCGCTGTGGCCGGACGGCGTCGTCGGCAGCCTGACGCACTGCTCGGGATACCGGGCCGCGGCACTGGCGCACCAGCGGGACTTCCAGACCATCGGCATCGACGCCGAGCCGCACGCCCCCGCCCCCGACGGCGTGCTCGGGGCCATCGCGATCCCGGCGGAGCTCGACCGGATGCCAGGGCTGAAGGCCGAGGACCCGAAGATCTGCTGGGACCGGCTGCTGTTCAGCGCGAAGGAGTCCACCTACAAGGCGTGGTACCCCGTCACGCGGCGGTGGCTGGGCTTCGAGGACGCCGACATCACGCTGAGCGCCGACGGCACGTTCCACTCGCGCATCCTGCTGCCGGACAGCCCTGTGGCCGGGTTCGACGGCCGCTGGCTCGTGCAGGGAGACGTCCTCGTCACCGCCATCGCCGTCCCGCAACGAGAGACACGGCTGTCGGATTGATCAACCATGGTGCACAGTGGTGAGCTGAACCCCCGACCTGCGGGAGGCCGCCATGGGCGAGGACGTCGCGAAGCACGAGTTCACGCGCGAGGACCGCACCCGGTACCGCACGAAGGTGCGGCGGTGCCTGGACGTGTTCGCCAGGATGCTGCGTGAGGCGCGGTTCGACTTCGAGAGGCCGATGACCGGCCTGGAGATCGAGATCAACCTCATCGACGAGCACGGCGACCCGGCGATGAAGAACCACGAGGCGCTCGAGGTCATCGACGACCCGGACTTCGTGACCGAGCTCGGCCAGTGGAACATCGAGATCAACGTGGCTCCGCGCCGGCTCGCGGGCGGCGGCATCACGTCGTTCGAGGAGACGGTCCGGCGCAGCCTCAACTCCGCCGAGGAGAAGGCGCGCGAGATCGGCGCGCACATGGTCATCAACGGCATCCTGCCGACCCTGCGCAGCAAGCACGTCACGCCGGACCAGCTGTCGAGCAACCCCCGGTACGCGCTGCTCAACGAGCAGGTGCTGGCCGCGCGCGGCGAGGACCTCCAGATCTCCATCGACGGCGTGGAGCGGCTGCACCTGACCGCCAGCTCGATCGTCCCCGAGGCGGCCTGCACCAGCACACAGCTGCACCTGCAGGTGTCGCCGGAGCAGTTCCCCGCCTACTGGAACGCCGCCCAGGCCATCGCGGGCGTGCAGGTGGCGATCGGCGCGAACTCGCCGTTCTTCCTCGGCAAGGAGCTGTGGCGCGAGACGCGGATCGCGTTGTTCCAGCAGGCGACCGACACTCGCGGCGACGAGCTGAAGGCCCAGGGCGTGCGTCCGCGGGTGTGGTTCGGTGAGCGGTGGATCAACTCGATCTTCGACCTGTTCGAGGAGAACGTCCGCTACTTCCCCGCGCTGCTGCCGATCTGCGACGAGGAGGACCCGCTCGCCGTGCTCGACCACGGCGACACCCCGGCGTTGAGCGAGCTGAAGCTGCACAACGGCACCATCTACCGCTGGAACCGGCCGGTGTACGACGTGGTGCGCGACCGTCCGCACCTGCGCGTCGAGAACCGCGTCCTGCCCGCCGGTCCCACGATCGTCGACACGCTCGCCAACGGCGCCCTCTACTTCGGACTCGTGCGGGCGCTGGCCGAGGACGAACGTCCATTGTGGTCGCAGATGAGCTTCCAGGCCGCCGAGGAGAACTTCAACGCCGCCTCGCGCAACGGCATGGACGCGCAGATGTACTGGCCGGGCGTGGGCACCGTGCCGGTCGTGGAGCTGGTGCTGCGCCGGTTGCTGCCGCTCGCGCACGAAGGGCTCATCCGGTGGGGCGTCGACTCGGCGGAGCGGGACCGTTTACTGGGCGTCATCGAACAGCGCTGCCTCACCGGCGTGAACGGCGCGACCTGGCAGGCACGCGAGTTCCACCGGCACTACGACCACAGCGGCCTGGACCGCGCCGACGCTCTCCGCGCCATGCTCCGCTCCTACGTGGATCTGATGCACGCCAACGAGCCCGTGCACACCTGGCCGCTGAGCCCGTGATGAAGGGCGCCTTCATCCACTTGAGGTGGATG
>NZ_BBOJ01000047.1 GCF_000974445.1 Lentzea aerocolonigenes | reverse complement strand
CATCGACCTGAGGTGGATGAAGGAGCCCTTCATCGAGAACAACCCCCGACGAGGTGGGAGATCATGAACGAAGACACCCGTCCGGACGCGGCGCTGGGGCTGGAAGGCGTCCCGCACACCGGTGAAGCCATCGACGCCCAGGGAATGCTCGTCGAGCCTCAGGCCGAGGACTTCAGGTCCGCGCGGCCCGCCTCCGCGAACCCGAGCTGGTTCAAGGGCGCCGTGTTCTACGAGGTGCTGGTGCGCGCGTTCAGCGACTCGAACGGCGACGGGACGGGTGACCTCAGAGGACTCGCCTCCCGGCTGGACTACCTGGAGTGGCTCGGCGTCGACTGCCTCTGGCTGCCGCCGTTCTACGCCTCTCCGCTGCGCGACGGCGGGTACGACATCAGCGACTTCCGCGCGGTGCTGCCGGAGTTCGGCACCGTCGACGACTTCGTGTACCTGCTGGAGGAAGCGCACCGGCGCGGGATCCGCGTGATCACCGACCTGGTCCTCAACCACACCTCCGACGCGCACCCGTGGTTCCAGGAGTCGCGGCAGAACCCCGAGGGCCCGTACGGCGACTACTACGTGTGGAGCGACGACGACTCGCGCTACAGCGACGCGCGGATCATCTTCGTCGACACGGAGTCGTCGAACTGGACGTACGACCCGGTGCGCGGACAGTTCTTCTGGCACCGCTTCTTCAGCCACCAGCCGGACCTCAACTACGAGAACCCGGAAGTGCAGGAGGCGATGCTCGACGTCCTGCGGTTCTGGCTCGACCTCGGCATCGACGGGTTCCGCCTCGACGCCGTGCCGTACCTCTTCGAGGAGGAAGGCACGAACTGCGAGAACCTGCCGCGCACGCACGAGTTCCTCAAGCGCTGCCGCAAGGTCGTCGACGACGAGTTCCCCGGCCGGGTGCTGCTGGCGGAGGCGAACCAGTGGCCGTCGGACGTGGTCGAGTACTTCGGTGACCCGGAGATCGGCGGCGACGAGTGCCACATGGCGTTCCACTTCCCGCTGATGCCGCGCATCTTCATGGCGGTGCGGCGCGAGTCGCGGTTCCCGATCTCGGAGATCCTGGCGCAGACGCCGTCGATCCCCGAGAACGCGCAGTGGGGCATCTTCCTGCGCAACCACGACGAGCTGACGCTGGAAATGGTCACGGACGAAGAACGTGACTACATGTACGCGGAGTACGCCAAGGACCCGCGGATGAAGGCGAACATCGGCATCCGCAGGCGTTTGGCCCCGTTGCTGGAGAACGACCGCAACCAGCACGAGCTGTTCACCGCGCTGCTGCTGTCGCTGCCCGGCTCTCCGGTTCTGTACTACGGCGACGAGATCGGCATGGGCGACAACATCTGGCTCGCCGACCGCGACGCCGTGCGCACGCCGATGCAGTGGACGCCGGACCGCAACGCGGGCTTTTCGAGCTGCGACCCCGGCCGGATCTACCTGCCGGTGATCATGGACCCGGTGTACGGCTACCAGGGCCTGAACGTCGAGGCGCAGCTCAACAACTCGTCGTCGCTGCTCAACTGGACCCGCCGCATGATCGAGGTGCGCAAGCAGCACCACGCGTTCGCCGAGGGCGACTTCAGCGAGCTCGGCGGCTCGAACCCCAGCGTGCTCGCCTACAAGCGGCTGTGGAAGCGACCGGACGGGCGCGAGGACATCGTGCTCTGCGTGAACAACCTGTCACGCTTCCCGCAACCGGTCGAGCTGGACCTCTCCGAGCACCGCGACTACACGCCGCTGGAGCTCACCGGAGGTGTCAAATTCCCCGCGATCGGGGAACTCCCTTACCTGCTGACCCTTCCCGGTCACGGTTTCTACTGGTTCCAGCTGGTAGAGGCGGGCGACGACAGCGAAATGAGGTGAATCGCGCGTGATCGACCCCGACGAGCTCACCGACAAGCTGGTCACCACCCTGCCCGACGTCCTCCCGACCCTGCGCTGGTTCGGAGGCAAGGACCGTCCGATCACCGCCGTCCGTCCACTGCGGACGACGCCGCTCGCGGAAGACATCGCCCACGCGATCGTCGAGGTCGAGCAGCCCGGCCGCACCGAGGCCTACCAGCTGATCATCAGCGAGCACTCCGACGGCTACGACGCCACGTCCGATCCGGAGCGGAACGGCGTGCTGCTGACCAAGATCGCCGCCGGCGAACAGGTCGGCGGCATCACGTTCGCCCACGAGCCGGGGGTCGAGCTGCGCACGTCGTTGCGCGGCCGGCCGATCGGCGTCGAGCAGTCGAACACCTCGTTGATCTACGGCCAGCAGTACATCCTCAAGATCTTCCGCAAGCTCTCCCGCGGCGAGAACCGCGACCTGGTGCTGCACCGGGCGTTGCGGTCCGTCGGCTGCGAGCACATCGCGCTGCCGCTCGGCTCGATCTCGACCGAGCTCGACGGCGAACCGGTGACGCTCGCGATGCTGCAGGAGTTCCTGCCGGACGCGGTCGAGGGCTGGGACATGGCCAAGACCTCGGTGCGCGACCTGATGGCGGAAGCCGACCTGCACGCGTTCGAGGTCGGCGGCGACTTCGCCGGTGAGGCCCAACGGCTCGGGCACGCCGTGGCGAAGGTGCACGCCGACCTCGCCGAGGCGCTGGGCACGAGGCTCGCCGACGACGACGCGATCACCCAGGCCATCGCGGGCATGCAGCGGCGGCTCGACACCGTGCTGGAAGCGGTGCCGGAGCTGACCCGGTACGAGGGACCGCTGCGCGCCGCGTTCGACGAAGCCCGCCACCACATCGGGACGATCCCGATCCAGCACATCCACGGCGACCTGCACCTCGGTCAGGTGCTGCGGACCGTGCACGGCTGGCTGCTGATCGACTTCGAGGGCGAGCCGGCCGCCGGTGTCGCCGAACGCAACGCGCTGCGGTCGCCGTTGCGCGACGTGGCGGGGATGCTGAGGTCGTTCGACTACGCGGCACGGCAGCTGCTGATCGGTCAGCCCGACGACGACCAGCTCGCCTACCGCGCGATGGAGTGGACGAAGCGCAACCGGGCGGCGTTCTGCGACGGCTACGCCGAGGTGGCGGCCGACCCGCGGGACAACACGCACCTGCTGCGCGCGTTCGAGCTGGACAAGGCGGTCTACGAGGTCGCATACGAGCACGCCAACAGGCCGGAGTGGTTGACGGTTCCGCTGTCGTCGATCGCCCGGATGACCAGCGGAGGAGAATAAGCCGTGAAGGCCGACCTGGACCGGCTCCTGTCAGGTGCGCACCACGACCCGCACTCGGTGCTGGGTGTGCACACCGTCGGCGATCAGGTGATCGCACGGGCGTTGCGGCCCGGCGCGACCTCGGTGGCGGTGTCGTGGGGTGACAAGCAGGTCGAGCTGCCGCGCATCGCCGACGCGCTCTTCGAGGGCGAGCTGCCCGAGGCTCCCGGTGACTACCGGCTGCTGGTGTCCTACGGCGACCACACGGTCGAGGTCGACGACCCGTACCGGTGGCTGCCCACCGTCGGCGAGCTGGACCTGCACCTGATCGGTGAAGGCAGGCACGAACGGCTCTGGGACGTGCTGGGCGCGCACGTCCGTTGCTACGAAACGATCACCGGCGACGTCACCGGTGTCTCGTTCGCGGTGTGGGCGCCGAACGCGCGCGGTGTGCGCGTCACGGGTGACTTCGACGGCTGGGACGGGCGCGCGAACCCGTTGCGCTCCATGGGTTCCAGTGGTGTCTGGGAGGTCTTCCTGCCGAACGTCCCGGTGGGGTCGCGGTACAAGTTCCGCATCCTCGGCCAGGACGGCGTGTGGCACGAGAAGGCCGACCCGATGGCGTTCGCCACGGAGACGCCGCCGCAGACCGCTTCCGTCGTCACGCGGTCCGAGTACCAGTGGAACGACGCGGAGTGGGAGGCCCGGCGCGAGGCGACGCAGTGGGCCAACGCGCCGATGTCGATCTACGAGGTGCACCTCGGTTCGTGGAAGCCGGGTCTCGGCTACCGGGAGCTGGCCACGGAACTCGCGGACTACTGCGAGGACATGGGCTTCACGCACGTCGAGATGCTTCCCGTGGCGGAGCACCCGTTCGGCGGCTCGTGGGGCTACCAGGTCACCTCGTACTACGCGCCGACCTCGCGGTTCGGCTCGCCGGACGACTTCCGGTACTTCGTCGACACGCTGCACCAGCGCGGCATCGGCGTGCTGGTCGACTGGGTGCCCGCGCACTTCCCGAAGGACGCCTGGGCGCTCGCGAAGTTCGACGGCACGCCGCTGTACGAGCACGCCGACCCGCGCCGCGGTGAGCAGCTCGACTGGGGCACGTACGTCTTCGACTTCGGGCGCAACGAGGTCCGCAACTTCCTGGTCGCCAACGCGCTGTACTGGATCGAGGAGTTCCACCTCGACGGCCTGCGGGTGGACGCCGTCGCGTCGATGCTCTACCTCGACTACTCGCGGCCGGAGGGCCAGTGGCTGCCGAACGAGTTCGGCGGGCGCGAGAACCTCGACGCGGTGCGGTTCCTGCAGGAGCTCAACGCCACCGTCTACCGCCGCCACCCCGGTGTGGTGATGATCGCCGAGGAGTCGACGGCGTGGCCCGGCGTCACGCGGCCGACGCACCTGGGCGGGCTCGGGTTCGGGTTCAAGTGGAACATGGGCTGGATGCACGACACGCTGCACTACCTGTCGCGTGAGCCGATCCACCGGTCGTTCCACCACAACGAGATGACGTTCTCGCTGGTCTACGCGTGGAGCGAGAACTTCGTGCTGCCGCTGTCGCACGACGAGGTGGTGCACGGCAAGGGCTCGCTGTGGGGCCGGATGCCGGGTGACGACTGGAACAAGGCCGCAGGCGTGCGGTCGCTGCTCGCGTTCATGTGGGCGCATCCGGGCAAGCAGCTGCTGTTCATGGGCGGTGAGTTCGGGCAGCGGCAGGAGTGGTCGGAGTCGCGGTCGCTCGACTGGCACCTGGTCGAGCAGGAGCCGTTGCACCAGGGCATCCAGAAGCTGATGCGGGACCTGAACTCGGTGTACAAGACGGCGGCGGCGTTGTTCTCGCACGACGTCACGCCCGAGGGGTTCCAGTGGATCGACGCCAACGACGCCGGCGGCAACGTGCTGTCGTTCCTGCGCGTCGGTGAGGACGGCTCGACGCTGGCGTGCGTGGCGAACTTCGCCGGCATGCCGCACCACGACTACCGCGTGGGCCTGCCCGCCGGTGGGCGGTGGAAGGAGCTGGTGAACACCGACGCCGCGCACTACGGCGGGTCCGGGGTGGGCAACATGGGTGGTGTCGAGGCCGAGGCCAGGCCGTGGCACGGGCGGCCGTACTCCGCGGTGCTGCAGCTGCCGCCCGCGGGTGTGCTGTGGCTGGTTCCCGAGGTCCCCGGCGTGCTGGGCGAGGCGGACTGAGGCGTCCGGCGGGCTGGTGAACCTGATCAGCCCGCCACACGTTGGCCTCTGTATGCGCCTGAGTTCGACGAGTAGGACGCCCCTCAAGCCGACCGGCAGGCACAATGGGTCCATGCGGCACCGGAGCATCGCGCTGATCGTCGCCACCGCCCTGCTCGCGGTGGGCTGCACCGCCCAGATCCCGGGGCGTCCCCGTGCCGCCAAGGTGGTGAAGAAGGAAGCCTCCACCGAGACCGTCCAGGTGCGCGGGTCGGACAACGGCCCGATCGACAAGCTGGCCGCGACGGCCCTCACCGACATCGACGACTTCTGGAAGACCTCGTTCCAGCAGACGTTCAACAAGCCGTGGAAGCCGCTGACCGGCGGGTACTACTCGGTGGACACGGCCGACGCGACGGCCAAGCCGCCACCGTGCACGCAGAAGGCCGCCGACGTGGAGGGCAACGCGTTCTACTGCCCGGCCGCCGACGCCATCGCCTGGGACCGCGCGTCGCTGCTGCCGGTGCTGCAGGACCGCTTCGGCGAGGCCGCGGTGGTCGTGGTGCTCGCGCACGAGATCGGTCACGCGGTGCAGAACCGCATGGGCATCACGCCGGAGGCCGAGCGCCGCGAGCCCGAGAAGTACCCGACGATCCTCACCGAGGCCCAGGCCGACTGCTTCGCGGGCGCGTTCGTGCGCAACATCACCGACGGCAAGTCGCAGCGCCTCGACATCGGCACGGACGCCCTGGACAAGGCGCTCGGCGCGTTGATCACGTTCCGCGACCCGGTCGGCACGTCGCCGGAGGACGAGCAGGCGCACGGCAGCGCGTTCGACCGCGTGGCGGCGTTCCAGGACGGCTACGAGCAGGGTGCCAAGTTCTGCGCCGCGATGTCGGTCCAGAACCGCACGTTCACGCAGCGCGCGTTCACGAACACGCGTGACCGGGCCAACGGCGGCAACCTGCCGTTCTCCGAGATGCTCGAGTCCGTGACGCCCGACCTCGACGGGTACTTCAAGGGCCTGGCGACGGCCGCGGGCAAGACCTGGTCCTCGCCGCGTGCGGAGTCCTCTCCGAAGGAACCGACCTGCTCCGGTGACCAGGGCCCGGTCGCGTACTGCCCGTCGGACAAGACCATCAAGATCGACACCAACGAAGAGCTGCCGATCCTGCACAAGGAGCTCGGCGACTACGCGACCGGCACGTTGATCGCGACCCGGTACGCGCTGGCCGAGCTGGCCGTGCAGGGCAAGCCGACGGAGGGCGAGGGCGCCTCCGCGGCCGCTCTGTGCCTGGCCGGGGCGTACACGGGCGCGGTGTTCCAGCGCCAGGACGGTTTCGGGCTCTCGCCGGGTGACTTCGACGAGGCCGTGACCGTGCTGCTGCGCTTCGACTACGCGGCCCGTGACGCCAAGGGAGCGAACGCGGTGGATCCGGGCTTCGAGCGCGTCGCCCGGTTCCGCGAGGGTGTCTTCGAAGGCGCGAAGAAGTGCGGGGCCTGAGTCAGCGCCGTTCGACCGGCGCCTGGTCGGACACGACCGAGATCCGCGCGCCGGGGATCTTCAGCGTGCCGCCCCTGAGGTCCGTGTTGCGGACCGTGACCTCGGTGAAGACCGCGAACGGCACGTTCAGCGGTGGCGGGTGGGCGGCCGAGTAGTCCACCGGGATCTTGATCCCGAGGATGTCCAGGTTGCCCTTGAGCTGCACCGTGAACAGCTCGATCCGGCCTGACGACACCGTGGACGTGCTGCCCGGCCGTGCTGCCGTGATCAGCTTCGTCCCCGGCGAGATCTCACCGGACTGCACCAAGTCCTTGATCTTCATGTCGGTGGTCGTGAACTTCAGGACCTTGATGACCTGACCGTTCACCACCGTGTCGACGATCCCGGCGAAGTTGAGGCCCCCGAGCTCCAGCCGTGAGGCGGTCAGGGTCCATTCACGCCCTCCGCCCGCCACCGGGGCAGGGGCCGGTGGCGGGGGCGCCGGCGTCGAAGGCGGCACCGTGCTCGGCGGAGGCTCCTGCACGGATGACGACGTCGGCGGTGGGGTGGAACTGCTGCTCGAGGTGGGCGGTGGCTCCGAGATCGTCGTCGTCGGGGCCGGTGAGCTGCTGCTCGACGGAGGCGGAGGCTCGGTGCTCGACGGCGGTTGCAACGCCAGCACCGCGACCACTGCCACCGCGGCCAGCGGCGGCGTTCGCATCATGTGGGCTGAACCCTCTGGGTCTGTTCGGGCTCGGCGCCGTCGTTGCGCTTCGCGGCCTTCGGCTTCTTGGGCTCGGTCGTCCACGCCACGGCGAGCGCACCCCCGAGCAGGCACGAGAGGGTGCCGACGACGAAGCCGCCGAGGTTGGACACCACGACCGCGACCAGCGACAGCAGCACCGTGACGATGCCCGCCGCGAGCCGGAACCGGGGTGCCACCCACAACGCCACCGCGCAGACGAGCAGCACCGCGCCGATCAGCAACGCGGACACGCCGCCGAGCGTGTTGATCGAGATGACCATGTCGCCGAACTTCAGGGTGGCGAACGGCGGAGACAGGATGATCACGGCGCCGACCGCCACGAACAGGCCGGCTCAGAAGGGCCGGCCACGTCGCCATGCGGTGAAGGCGCGCCAGGCCCTCAGAAACACTCTTGCTTCCCCTGGCGGATCGACAGGTTCATGCCCTTGAACCTGATGGTCTGAGCCGTCGTCGACCACGCGGTCTGCTTGAGACCGGTGATCTTCGCCGAGTCGGCCTGCAGACCGAACGAGCCCGGCAGACCCCTGAGGTTCTCCGGTCCCTTGTTGACCTTGCTCGCGTCGATGCCGATGTCGGGAGCGCCCAGCTCGAGGTCACCGGACAGGTCGGTGAGGTTGACGACCAGGTTGTCGGCGGACATGCCGCCCACGCCGTCAGCGGTGATCCTCAACGTGATGTCGCCGACGATCGGCATGTTGGCGACGAACACCGACTGGCAGAACTTGTTCAACGAGGCGGTCTTGAAGCCGCTGACCGCGACGACGTGCACCTGCCCGGCACCCGCGTCGATCCCGCCGAACTGGACGAATCCCTTGCCGTCCAGGTAGTCCGCGGACACCTTGAAATCTTGGCCGGACACCGCGAACGAGGCGGCCAGCGCTCCCTGGGACATGCCGAAGAGGAGGGCACCGACACCCACTGCACCGATACCGAGCACCCCTGCGAACCGTGCCCAGCGCGTTCTACCCATTCCGCCTTACTCCTTCCACACCGAAGGCTTGCGAGGGCGACTGTGCGCTCGAAACATAGGCAGGACAACGAAAACGAGTCCGCGCAGTTTTGAAATCACCCCGGAGGGTGAGAACGTTTCACGTTTGGCCCTGGTCCTTCGCGCACACGGCCGAACGCCGCTTAGTAGGGTTCGCCCCCATGGGGATCGGACGAATCGCCGTCGCTTTGGTCGCAACCGCAGCGCTCACCGCCTGCGCCTCCGTGGTCGAGGGCGACCCGAAGGGCGAACGCCCCGACCCGACGAAAGTCGCCGGCCTGGAGATCTCCAACGGCCCCTCCGGCCCGAAGCAGGGCGTCCAGGACGCAGACCTCAGCGTGGAGAACGGCGACGGCGGCGAGATGGACCGCCTGGCGATCAACACCCTCGCCGACGTCCAGGAGTTCTGGACCGCCGAGATCCCCAAGTCGTTCGCGGGCAAGACCTTCGAGCCCGTGAAGCGGTTCATCTCCTACGACTCCAACGGCAAGGGGGTCGAGGTCTGCAAGCTCAACACCACCGGCGTGGCCAACGCGTTTTACTGCGCGCTCGACGACAGCATCACGTGGGACCGCGGCGAACTCCTCCCGATGCTCAAGGACGCCTTCGGCCCGATGGCCGTGGTGACGGTCCTGGCCCACGAGATGGGCCACGCCGTCCAGTACAAGCTGGGCCCGGCCTCGAACATCGGCGCCAACACCCCGTCGATCGTCAAGGAGCAGCAGGCTGACTGCTACACCGGCGTCTTCATGCGGTGGATCGCCGAGAACAAGTCCAAACACTTCGAACTCTCCACCGGCGAGGGCCTGAACCAGGTCCTGCAGACGATGTTCTTCATCCGCGACTCCGCGGGCACCTCCTTCGAGAAGCAGGGAGCCCACGGCAGCGCGTTCGACCGCGTCTCGGCCTTCCAGTTCGGCTTCACCCGAGGCGCCGCCCGCTGCGCCGAGATCAACGAGGCCGAGATCGCCAAGCGCATCACCGAACGCCCCTTCGACCTGTCCGACAAGGACCAGGGCCAGGGCCGCGGCAACGCCAGGATCGACCAGGACAAGTACCTCAAGGCGCTGGAGGAGTCCCTCCGCGACGCCTACAAGTCGAGCGGCGCGGCCTTCCCGTCCTTCGACAGGGCAGGCATCAAGCCCTGCAACGACGCCCAAACCACCTCCCCCGCCTCCTACTGCCCGGCGGTGAACGAGGTCCAGCTCGACCTCCCGTCCCTGGTGAAGATCGGCACGCCACCCAAAAAGGGCACCAAGGGCGGCATCGGCGACTTCGCGGCGTTCGCCGTGATCGCCTCCCGCTTCTCGTTGTCCATCCAGCACGCCACGGGCTTCAAACTCGACGACGACGCGGCAGGCCAACGCACCGCCTGTCTGACCGGAGCCTGGGCGGGCCTCACCAACCGCCCGGACCCGGCCGCAGGCCTGCGCCTCTCCCCAGGAGACCTCGACGAGGCAGTGGCCGAACTCCTGGCAGACGACAGCCTCATCGCGGCGGACGTGAACGGCAAAGCCGTCCCCTCGGGCTTCGCCAGGGTGGAAGCCTTCGGAGACGGCTTCTTCCGAGGTTCCTCCACCTGCGTGAAGAAGTATTCAAGTTGATTCCAGCATCGACGCCCGTCGATACTTCCCCCGTGCTGACCGATGAAGCCGCGACCTACGCCTCGTGGTTCTCGACCCTGTCCGACCCCACCAGGGTCCGCCTGCTCCACCACGTGGCCTCGGCCCCCGGCGCGGTGACCGTAGGCGAACTGACGGCCCTCCTGGGCGTGAGCCAGTCCACCTGCTCCCACCACGTCCGCAAACTGGCTGAGGTCGGCTTCGTCCGCGTGGAACGCGAGGGCACAACCACCCTCGTCACCGTCAATCCGGCGTGCTGCACCGGCCTCCCCCACGCCGCGGACGCCGTGATGGGCGCCCTCAGCACGGGTTCGGTGGCCCCGGTCTCCGGCGTGAGCATCCGCCCCATGACGGCCGCGGACTGGCCGGAAGTCCGCCGCATCTACGGCGAGGGCATAGCCACCGGCAACGCGACGTTCGAAACCGAGGTCCCCTCCCGCCGCACGCTCGAATCCAAGTGGCTACCGGACCACCGCTGGATCGCTCTGCTGGACGGCGACATCGCGGGTTGGGCAGCCGCAACCCCGGTCTCGGCCCGCGAGTGCTACTCCGGCGTGGCCGAGACGTCGATCTACGTGAGCGACGCGCACCAGGGCCGAGGCGTGGGCAAAACCCTGCTGCACCACCAGGTCTCCGCAGCAGACGCAGACGGCCTGTGGACCCTGCAGGCCGTGATCTTCCCGGAGAACAGGGCAAGCATCGCCCTGCACCACAGGGCAGGTTTCCGCACTGTTGGCGTGAGGGAACGAATCGCCCAGCACCACGGCCAATGGCGAGACACGGTGCTACTGGAGCGCCGCCGCTCCTAGGCCTTCCATTCCAGGACTCTCAGAGTTCGACCGGGGATACGTAGGGCGGCTGCGGGCTGCAGTTCAACGGAACTGAGCCGATTTCGTGCCGTAGCACGGCCAGGCCACATCAGGACCCATTCGGTGTCCGCAAGGCCTCTGGCAGCAAGCCGAAGCTCATGGAGTTCCGCTTGATCAAGCGGCGCCCGCCCGTGGCACCCCAGAACGGAAAATCCAGTTGAAGACCAGCTCCACCGAGCGACCCATTAATCGTTTCTTGGAAACTCCGCAAGAGCCACACCCAAGACGTTCACGTCTTGCAACCGTCCAGCCATCAGGTAGGTTTCTCCACTCTCGACCACATTCTCAAACACGCCCACGTCGAGGTCGCCGCCAGTCCACGTTCCATTCATTCACCACAGTCGCGCAGCTACCAGCAGCTCAGCATCAGCACGCCGTAGCGGTTCAACCCACCTTGAAAATCTTGCCCACGATGGAGCCCGGGGCTGGAGATTCTTCAAATAGAGGACTTGGCGAGTTCGCACGAACGGCCACCTCTGCCCAGAACAGAAATCCGGCAACAATATAGTCGCAATCACCCAAACGGCTCAGGATAAACATTTTCGAGCCAGACCAATCCGCCCCGACCCGACTCTCCTCCAGGCTCATTACACTTTTCTCTGCGACAGCCAGGTGCAGCCCCTCATATCGATCAGCGATAGAGATGCGCGATACATCCTGGAAAAGAACATCAAAGATTCGCGGCAGATCTTCGCTCTCAAAATCCGCAAGAAAGCCGCGTAGAAGTACCTTGCTATGACCCGCGTCAATACTCCAAGGCTTG
Source organism: Lentzea aerocolonigenes (assembly GCF_000974445.1). GTDB lineage: Bacteria > Actinomycetota > Actinomycetes > Mycobacteriales > Pseudonocardiaceae > Lentzea > Lentzea aerocolonigenes. Next base: position 12,898 of record NZ_BBOJ01000047.1, on the reverse strand, counting down.
AACCTACCCTTCAGGGCAGAGGGAAGAGAACCTCGCACGACCTCGACAGTCATTTCACCAACGCCCAATCATCAAGATCGTTGTTCCAGCGGTAGAAGTCAACCTTGTCCATCATCCCAGCAGCATTCACTTGAAGCAGTTCCCACTGTGTGTGAGTAAGCGCATCCGGGTGCGTCTTCAGCGCGGACGCGAGCGCCCTGGCCGGTCCACCGCCGGCGCCACGAAGACCATCAAGCAACAGACAGTGGACGGCCACGTGTGGCCGTGGGCGCCAGTCGGCTTCTCCAATCTGGCAGGCGAGGTGACGGTCCTGCCTGCCGCCGGTGACGCTGACGACCTCGAGGTTCTGGTCACCTACGCCTCCGGTTTCGTCGTCACCTCCCGATACGTGAACCGGGCACTCACGAACGTGCGAACGGTGAGCGCCGGCGCCATCACGGGCAGGCCCGCCGGTGTGGTCAAGCTCGACGGCAAGGTGCAGATCTTCGGGCGCCGGGCCGACGGCAAGATCTACACGGTGCGCGACACCGCTTCTGGCCTGGACACGACCTGGTCCCTGATCGACGGGATCAGCACTGACGGCTCCCCTGCCGCGGTGATCAGCGGCGGGCGGATCACCCTCGCGGCTCGCGCCACGGACGGATACATCTACACCAACAAGCAATCGAGCACGGACGGTCCGTTCACCGGCTGGACCAAGCTGGTCGACTCCCGCACCGGCAACGCGTGGCCGGCGGACACTGAGCCGTCAATGGTCGTGCTGAGCGGTGGGAAAGTCGTCGTGATGTACCGCAGCGCCGACGAGGTGACCTACGCATTCGAATCAACCCCCGCCGCAACGAATGTGACAGCCAGATCCGTCTCGGCCGGTGACAGATACGTCGGCGGGCCTTCACCCAAGCCTCGACGCTAGCCGTTAGGTCGCCGCCGGCACGAGGAATCCGTGCCGGCGGACGTCGACACGCTGAGAAGGTGCCCTGGACTGCAGGGACGTGACTCGCCTGCGGTCACGACCGAAGCAGTTCAGGAGCACCCTTCTAGTGGCCGAGTCATCAGTACAACGCCGAAGCCAGGTTCCGCCGAGCCGCGGCCACCCGAGGATCATCGGCCGGGAACAACTCGAACAGCCCGACCAAGTGCTGCCGAACCCGATCCCGATCATCCCCGTAAACCCGCCGAACCACATCGACAAGCCGCTTGAAAGCCTCGTCGACCTGCTGCAACGCAACCTGAGCATCCGCGGCGGCCAACTGAGCGTCGATGTCCTCCGGCGCACCATCGGCCTTGTCGATCACAGTCGGGTCAACAGCCTCGGCACGTTCAGCGAACTTGGCCTGCGCCAGCCCTTCCTTGGCCAGCTCGTTGCCGGGCTCAGAAGCCAGGATCTGCGAGTAGTACCCCTGAGCGGCCGCGTAGTCACCGCGCTCAAAAGCCTCCTCAGCAGCAACGATCCGAGGGTCCTCAACCACTTCCTCTTCAACCGGCACCCCAGCCCGAGCCTCCCCGGCCCGAATCCCGGGCAACCGATCCCGCAAGGCGTCCAGCAATCGGGCGATCCACTGCGTCAACTCGGCATCAGCAATGGGCCCGGCGAACGCATCAATGGGCTGACCAGCTGCAACAGCGACCGTGGTGGGCACGGACTGCACCCCGAACGCCTGCCCGATCCGAGGCGCCTGCTCCAGATCGACCCGCGCCAAGATCCAGGACCCACCGGACGAGCCCGCCAGCCGGGTCAGCGAAGCAGCCAGCTGCTGCGACTCCGGGCTGTACGAGGCCCCCAGCAGGACCACCACGGGCACCTGCAGGGACTGCTCGACCACGGCCTGGAACGAGGCCTCGGTGACGTCCACGATCCACGGCGCGGAGCCGTTGTCGGGCCCACCCGGCCCAGCCGGCCCACCCGCCGGAGCAGCAGGCATGGCGGCGGCCTGGCGAGCGGCGTCGGCGCGTGCCTTCAGGGCACCCAGATCGACGGCGCCCGAGAGCGCGGCGGACAGAGCGGCGGTCTTGCGAGGATCAGGCCTTGTCACGTGTTCCATCCTGGCACGGCTAGTTCCCGGACCGGGTCCAGGGCCATCGGGTTGACGCGCATCGCCTCGTTGGCCGAAGCGATGCGGAGAGCGAGCGGCGTCATCAGGTCGATGAACCGCGAAGTTCGAGACGCGCCCAAGGCCTCCCACGGCGCGAGAGCAGCAGCGTCGGTTGCGCGCTCCACCGCGGCGAGGTCGCCGGGAACGTCGGCTTCCTCCCACTCCTCGACTGTCCAACCACGCGCGGCCCGCATGTATGCCGGATCGAGGGAATGTTCCCGGGCGTAGAGCGCAAGCGCTTGGCACGGACCCACTCCGTGCGCGACCAGGGCGGCCACGTGGCCGTCACCGCGGGCCTCGCGCAGGATCGTGCAGGCGTGCCACAGGGCCAGATGAGGCTCAGCAGGCCACGGCAGCGCGCGGTTCGCGGCCGCCAGCGGACGTCCTGCCAGCGGAGCAGCCAGCGCCGCGGCCCGAGCCAGCGACGCGGCCTCGGCGATCTCCGGTGTGTCGACGGAGCCCAGCATCCGGCGCAACGCCGCGTCCACGCCCTCCAGCCGCACGCGCAGGTACTCGGCAGGCGACGCCACCGCCCAGGCGTCGGGCAGTGCGCGCGAGACCATGCGCGGGGCGAAGTTGTAGAAGACGGCCGTCACCAGCTCCGGGGATGCCGCGCCCAGCGGTGCCGCGCGCATGCCGAAGTAGCCCATCCAGCCGCCCTTGCAGCCCAGCGCGTCGGTCGCGGCGCGGGATTCGGGCGTGAAGTACGTGACGTCGTGGTAGGGCTCGAACCTCAACCACAGCTGCCTCGCGTCCACGCCCGACACGCTAACCCAGTGAACGCCCGCGCACGGGTTCCCTCACCGGGGCGGCGTAGAGCGTTCGGCCATCCGAGGCCTCACGACGGGTCGGAGAGGTGCTCCTCGATCCGTTGCACCTTGGCCGCCAGCTGACCGGTGTAGCCGGGCCGGATGTCCGCCTTGAGCACGAGGGACACGCGCGGAGCACCGGCCTGGACCGCCTCTGTCGCGCGCTTGACCACGTCCATCACCTCGTCCCACTCCCCCTCGATCAAGGTGAACATCGCGTTCGTCTCGTTGGGCAGGCCGGACTCCCGCACGATCCGCACGGCCTCGGCGACGGCCTTGGCGACGCTTCCCGACGAGTCCGAACCGGACGGAGCGACGCTGAACGCGACAAGCACACGTGCCTCCTGATGATCCATCGGTGGTACTGACTGGTAGCTTCGATGCCCATGACACCGCTGCCGTTCGATCCGATCGCCCGCGCGGCCGAGCTGTGGGACGACCGGGTGGGTTCCTCCACGTCGATGGCCGCCGTCACGAGCGTCATGCGTGTCCAGCAAATCATCCAGTCCGCCGTGGACGCAGCCCTCAAGCCGCACGGCCTCACGTTCGCGCGCTACGAGGCGTTGGTGCTCCTCTACTTCTCCCGCAAGGGCGCGCTGCCGATGCGGGTGATGGGCGAACGCCTCCAGCTGCACCCCACGAGCGTGACGAACATCGTCGACAGGCTGGAGAGCGACGGTCTCGTCCGCCGCACCCCGCACCCGACGGACCGCCGGACCACGCTCGTCGAGATCACCGACGCCGGTCTGAAGCGCCGTGAGGACGCGACCGCGGCGGTCGTCGAGGTGAACCTGGGTCTGAAGGGCCTCACCGACCGGCAGACCGAGCAGCTCACCGAACTGCTGGCGAAGGTCCGCAGGGCGAGCGGCGACTTCGAGGACTGAAAAACCGTTTGGGCACCGGCCGCGCACTGTGGCCTGATGGGCCCATGCACTGGGAACGCCCGGACCGGTCGATCATCGCCCTCGTCAGCGCCCCCAGCGGTTTCGCCGGCCGCACCGACCCGATCCCCGTCGGCACCCAGGACTGGAACCACGTCGAGCCCGTCAACGCGGTCCTGCGCGACCTGCTCGGCGTGCCGACCAGCGTGCTGCGCCTGGTGTCGGTCGAGGGCGGCAACGCCCCGTTCGGCGGCGTCGTCACCTACCACGTCGAGGCGCACGGCGAACCCGACCGCACGCACCTGAAGCCCGCCCGCGAACCGGAACCCGACGCCGAGCACAGGCTGCCGTGGGCGCGGCTCGGCGGTCCGTCGGAGCTGGTCGAGTGGGCCGACGCGGTCGTGACCCGCACCGGACCGGCCGTCCAGGTCCGGACCTGGAACCTGTCCAGCGTGCACCGGCTGCCCACCGCGGACGGTCCCGTGTGGCTGAAGGCCGTCCCGCCGTTCTTCGCCGACGAGGGCACGGTGATCAGGATGGTCGCCGCGCACGACCCGACCCTGGTGCCCGAGGTGCTCGCCAGCGCACCGAACCGGGTGCTGCTCAGCCACGCCGAGGGCGGCAGCTGCCGGCACCTCACCGAGGAGATGGTCGAGAAGGTCGTGCCGCGCTGGGTCGCGGTGCAGCACGCGCTCGCGGGTGAGCCGCGGCTCCAGCCGACCGCGGTGCCGATGCCGTCGTTCGGGCTGCCGGACACGTTGACGCACGGCGACTTCCACTCCGGCAACTGGCGCGACAGCGGCGTGGTGATCGACTGGTCCGACGCGTGCTGGGGTCACCCGGCGCTGGACGCCTGCCGGCTCGCGGAGTACAACCCGCAGCTGAGCGAGGTGATCGGCCGGGTGTGGAGCGAGGCGTGGCTGGCCCTGCGACCGGACAGCCGGCCGCTCGAAGCCCTCGACGTCGCCCGCCGCGCCTCACGCCTGCACAACGCGGTGAAGTACCAGGAGTTCCTCGACAACATCGAGGCCTCCGAGCGCATCTACCACGAGGGCGATCCGGAGACCGAGCTCAGAGCTGTTCGGGCGCTGCCTCGTTGAGGCGGCCGGTCTTCGAAGCCCAGCGCTCGAAGATCACCGTGCCGAACGGCGGGATGCTCGACAGCAGGCCGAGGAGCAGCGTGCGGCCGTCCCACTTCAGCGGCTCCTTCGCCATCAGCGTGACGAGCACGAAGCCCACGAAGATGACGCCGTGGATCGGGCCGAAGATCTTCACGCCGATCTCGTTCTGCACGACGACGTACTTGAAGAACATCCCGAGCAGCAGGCCGGCCCAGGAGATCGCCTCGGCCAGGGCGAAGATGCGGAACCGTCCAACCGCGGTGGAGAACGTCATGGCTCCCCATCATGAACCGTGACAGGGAGCACAACGCACCCAGGGCGAGGGTTCGTGTCGGTCGTCCGGTCAACCGCTCGTGCCGAATTCGGCGAAGCCCAATTCGGTGCGAGCGATTCGGCCGGATGACCGACTTGTGGACGAACCCTCCGTCGCGCGGCAGCGCGACAAATCAACACAGCCCTATTCCTCCCATTTGAAGACGCGTGAGGCGAGGAACCCGACGACCAGAGCGAAACCGGTCAGGATCGCCGCCGGCACCGCCAGTGCCTCGATCCCCTTGCCCCGCACCAGCACGTCGAGCATGCCGTCGTTCATGTGCCGCAACGGGAAGATCTTCGACACGGTCTGCAACCACGCCGGCGCCTGGTCGACGGGGAAGAACGTGCCGGACAGGAACGCCATCGGCAGCACGACGATGTTCGCCGCGGCCGACGCCGCCTCCTCGGTCTTCGCGAACGCGCCGACCAGCATGCCGAGCGCGAAGAACGCGATGGTTCCCAGCATCAGCAACGGAATCGCGAGCCACCACTGCCCGGACAGCTTCAGCCCGAACACCGGCAGCGACGCGACGCCGACGAAGACCCCGCCCTGCACCAGCGCCACGCCGGCACTGACCAGCAACCGCGACGACAGCACCGAGGTCGCCGAGACGGGCGCGAGCCGGATGCGCCGCAGCACCTGCTTGCGCCGCCACGACACGAGGGTCAGCGCCGAACCGAACACCGCGGACACCGCGATGCCCCACGACAGGATGCCCGGCGTGAGGTACTGGATCGGCTTGAGCGAGGCGTCCTCGACCTTCTCCGCGGCGAACGTGAAGCGCGGCGGCTGACCGGTCGCGGCGAGGTTCGCCTTGTCCACGAACCCGTTGATGATCCCCAGCACGGTCGCCGACTTGACCTGGTCGCTCTGCGCGAACCGCACGTCGAGCTGCTGGCCGCGCACGATCAGCGCGGCGGGCAGGTCGCCGTCCTTCACCTTCCGCACCGCGGCATCGGCGTCGTTGTAGGGCTCCAGCTCCAGCACGCCGCTGTCCCGCAACGCCGACACGACCGGGCCGTCGCCGACCACCGCGATCTTCGTCTTGTCGGCGCCGACGTCGCGCAGGATCAGGCCGAAGATGATGAGGAACATCAACGGGAACAGGAAGGTGAAGAACAGCGTCACCTTGTCCCGGATGAACCCTTTGAACATCGCCAGCGAGAGCGTCTTGAACGCGGTCATGCGCGGTACTCCCGCCCGGTCAGGTTGAGGAACACGTCTTCGAGGGTGGCCGTGCGGACCTGCAGGCCGTCCAGCGCGCCCCGTTCGGCCAGCGCGGACAGCACGGGTGCCGGGCGGCGCGTGGAGATCGTCAGCGACACCTCGTCCTCGTGCGCCTCCTCCACACCTTCCAGCGCGGTGGCGTCCACGACGGACAGCACGCCCTTCTGCAGCGTCACGTGGGTCGGCGCGTCCAGGCCGCGCACCAGCACCGCGGGCGGGTCGAGCGCGAGGATCCTGCCGTTGTCCATGATGGCCACGCGGTCGCAGAGGATCTCGGCCTCGTCGAGGTAGTGCGTGGTGTACACGATGGTCTTGCCGCGCTTCTGGATCGCGCGCAGCACGTCCCAGAGGTTGCGGCGCGCCTGCGGGTCCAGCGCGGCGGTCGGTTCGTCCAGGAAGACGATGTCCGGGTCGTGCATCAGCGCGCACGCGATCGAGAGTCGCTGCCGCTGGCCGCCAGAGAGCTTGTTCTCCTGCTCGTTCGCCTTGTCCGTGAGGCCGACCAGTTCGAGCATCTCGTCGGCCCTGGTCGAGTTCACGCCGTAGAGCGAGCCGAACGTCTGCAGCTGTTCCTTCGCGGTCAGCTTGTCGAAGAACGACGACGCCTGGAGCTGCACACCGATGCGCGGCAACAACTTCACGTTGCGCGGCCACGGACTCTCACCGAGCAACCGCACCTCGCCGCCGTCGGGCTCGCGCAGCCCCTCGATGATCTCCAGCGTGGTCGTCTTCCCAGCGCCGTTGGGCCCCAGGATGCCGAAGAACTCCCCCTCGGCCACGGTGAACGAGACGCCGTCCACCGCTTTCAGCTCGCCGTAGCTCTTGCGGACGTCCCGCACCACGACAGCCGATCGTTCCTCCGTCATGGCGGGGACGTTAGGTCAGCGCAGGGTGATCGTCGTGGCGGAACGACGAAAGTCGCAGCGAAGTCGAGACGAACGAGCTAGTTCCCCGCCACCAGCAACGTACTTGCGGTGCCGACGCCGTCGAGCCTTCGCAGTGCCGCGGCGAACTGTTCGAACCTCGCCCGCGGGACGGCGGCGCGCACCTCGCCGATCACCTGCCAGAGGTAGCGGTGCTCAGGAGTCTCGCCGATCGGCGACTGCGCCTCGCGGCTCGCCGGCCGCACGTCGGAGGCGAACGCGAGCGCCACCGTCGCGGCACGCAGGCACGCGGTCGCGAGCGTGACGCAGTCCTCGACCAGCGTGCGGTCGTCCTCGGCCCGCACCACGCCGCTGACCGCGAACCGGACCACCTGCATCAGCGCGAGGTGAAGGCGGTGGCCCGCCCGGGCCCGTTCGTGCGGCAGGTGCTCGGTGCGAGGACCGGGAGTCACCACGGTCATGCCGACCTGGGGGCGGCGCAGCACGTGGTCGAAGAGCGCGGTGGGCGCCCACAGCAGGGTGCGCCAGGAGTCCTCGCTGATCGAGGTGCCTGCCCTGGCGGCGTTCTCCAGCACGTCGAGGTAGGCGATCAGGAGGCCGGAGAGGAACACGCCACCGCGGTCGCCGCCGACACGCTCGACGCCGAAGCGTTCGTCGTGGCAGGCGTGCGGAACGCCGTGGCAGGGCGTCCACTCGATCACGCTGTTGCTCGCGAGCACCACGCGCGCGAGGCGTTGGTGCACGGGTGACGCCGAGAGCACCGTGTCGTCCAACCCCATCTGGACGAGCGTGGACGCTGCGTGCTGCAACGACTCACGCCGCCGCGGCACGAGGTCGGGGTGCAGCAGGCGGAAAGGTTCCACGTCGCCCCCTCCCCTCGGTTGGTTGCGTCAACAATGAACGCCGAGGGGCACGAAGTCATCCGGATGAACCGCAGCGTTACGTCTCAGTTGGACTGCGCCCAGGTCACCAGCTCGGCGCGCGTCGTGAGGCTTAACGCCGTCTTCACGTTGCGCACGTGGGACTCCACGGTGCGGTCGGAGATCCCGAGCTTCGCCGCCACTTGCGCGTTCGTCATTCCCTGCGCCACCAGCTCGACGACCACGCGTTGCCGGTCGCTCAGCACCGGGTCCTGCACGATCTCCTCGTCCAGCGCGGTTTCCAGGGCGTGCCGGACGTCCATCGCCCGGCCGGCGCTCAGGGCTCTGGTGAAAGCCGCGCGGGACAGGGCTTCCCGGGCGAGGTCCAGTGCGGCGGCCATCTTCCCGCGCCACCACGCCTCGGTCGGAACGACCCAGGACGTGCGCATCTGCTGACAGGCGGCCAGAAGGCGCACGCCGATCTCGTGCCGTCCGGACAGCACGGCGACGAGTCCCCTGCCCTCGATCGACTCCAGCACCGCGCGTGGCGACGAGGCGGAGAGCCGGGCGCTGTCGGCGAACCGCGCGCCGGCCGTCGCCACATCCCCCCGTTCCAGCGCGATGCAGCCCGCCGTGTGCACCGAGATCGCCACGACGTCCTGCCGCGCATGGGCTTTCAGGACAGGTGACGCGGCGTCCACCAGGACGGCGGCGGCCTCGGCATCGCCCTGGACGAGCAGCCTCCAGCCGAGGTTGTGACTGGACACGGCCACGCTGACATCGTTGCCGTTGCGGCGGCCGTGCCGGATCGACTCACGCAGCGCCCACGTGGTGTTCGCGACGTCGCCCGCACCGTCGTACGCGGTCGACAGCGTCCGGTGGAGGCGACACATGATGTGGTCCTGCCCGCCGGCCTCCGCTGTCTTGATCGCCTCCAGGGCGTGCTCGACAGCTTCCTCGTGCCGTTCCTCGTGCCCTGCCAGCAACGACGCGTACTCCAGCGCGAGGATCCGGTAACGGGCATCGGCGGCCGACTGGTGCAGCACCTGCATCAGCACCGCGCCCGCCTCGGTGAAGTAGCCGCGGTCGAAGCACACCCTCAGCACCATCGTGGCGAGCATCAGCCTGCGTTCGTCCTGCGGTGCCACCAGATGCCCGAAGGCGTACGCCACGTTGTCGTACTCCTGGTGCAGCGCCTCGACCTGTTCCGGCGCGAGGATCGACGACGAGACACCGGGTTCACCCTTGCCGCACAACCACTCGATGATCCGTTCGGCGGCCACGGCGTACTCGCTGTGCTCGCGCAGGCGTTCCTCCGCGTAGAGGCGGACCGACTCGAGCATTCGGAAGCGGCCGTCGTTCTCCCGCACCACCAACGACTTCGCCTGCAACGCCGTGAGCAGACCGATGACCGGACCGCCGTGCACCACCTGGGCGATCTCCAGCCCGAACCCGCCCGGCAGCAGCGCGAGCCGCCGGAACAGCTCTTCCTCCTGCGGCGTCAGCAGGTCGTGACTCCACGCGATGGCCGCGCGCAAGCTCTGGTGCCGCGCCGGTTCGCCCGCGTCGCTGAGCAGGTCCAGGCGGTGGTCGAGACGGCTCGCGAGCTCCGTCAGCGGCACGGAGGCGGAAACCTTCGCAGCGAGTTCCACCGCCAGCGGCACGCCGTCGAGCCGCGCGCAGATCGCCGCGATCGCGTCCTGGTCGCCCGGCACGCCCGCGCGTTCGGTGAACAGCCGGACCGCGTCGCCGTCCATGCCGTGCAGCGGGAAAACAGCCTCACCGACCGCTCGCAGCGCTTCCCTGCTGGTCGCGAGGACCTGGACGTGCGGGCAGCGCGCCAGGAGCGCGTCCACCACGGCACAACACTCCTCGATCAGGTGCTCGCAGTTGTCGACGAGCAGCAGGATCCGCCGGCTGCCGAGCTCCGCGAGCAACGTCGTCCTGAGGGCGACACCCGCGTGCTGGTACACCCCAACGGCTTCGGCGAACGCCTGCACTACCTGGTCCGGACGGCTCAACCTGCCCAGCTCGACCGTGCGCACCTCGACCCGCCGGTGCCGCCTGGCGACCTCCACCGCGAGCCGGGTCTTCCCGATCCCCGCCGACCCCACGAGCGTGAGCAGCCTGTGCTTGCGCAGCAACGAAAGCAGCTCGGCCAGCTCGCGTTCCCTGCCCACGAACGCGTCGTCGTGACCGGGCAGTTCGGCGACCACAGTGGACGTACCGGCGTTCCTCCTGCGGTAGGCGCGCTGACGGCACGCGTTGGAGCAGTACCGCGCTCGTGAAGGCAGGGACGCGAAGTCCGTGCCGCAGTTCGCGCAGATCCCCATCCGGGGAGCGTACGACCGTTTCAGCGTCTCAATTGGAAAGTGTGTGGAGGTCGACCTCGAGCGTGGTCCCCGAACGCAGCTCCGCGAGCTCGATCCGATCACGTGACTTCGCGAGCCAGCCACTCCGAATCCGCTGCACCACCTGCGTCTTCGTGACGTCCGCGGCCTCCGCCTTGATCACGATGTCCTTGCCGTTCTCCAGGTGGACCACGGCACGCCGGAACCTGGGCGCGTGCGGCACGAACTCACCGGTGCCCGGCACCGCGGGGTACATCCCGAGCGCGCTGAACACGTACCAGGCGGACATCGTGCCGAGGTCGTCGTTGCCCGTGACGCCCGCCGGCCCGTTGACGAACAACGTCTGCGCGGCCCTGACGACCACGGACGTCTTCTCCGGCTTGCCGATGAGCGCGTACATCCACGGCGCGTGCAGGTCCGGTTCGTTGTTCGGGTTGTACCTGAACTGGTTGTAGTAGTCGTACGGCCCGACAACCCACTTCTCACGCACGGTGCGCGCGGGATCGGTCAGCAGGTCCGCGAAGGCGAAGAAGTCATCGAGCCGAGCCTCAGCCGCCGCCTTGCCGCCGAGCGCCGTGATCAGGCCGGGCACGTCGTGCTGCGCGAGCCACTGGTACTGCCACGCGGTGCCTTCGTGGAACCCCTCGGGCCCCTGCGGCGTGAACGGCGTGAGCCACGCACCGCCCGCGAGCTTGGGCCGCGGGAACCCGGTGAACCCGCGGTCGGTGACGCTGTGGTCCCAGAGCGCCCGGTGGTTGAGCCCGCGCCGCCTGAGACGTTCGGCGTCCTCCTTGTGCCCGAGCTCCTCGGCCATGATCGCGAGCGTCGCGTCGGCCAGCGCGTACTCGAGCGTCGCCGAAGCCCCGTGGTGCGGATCGGTGTCCTGCCCCTTCTTGGGGAAACGCTTGTCGTACTGGACGAAACCGTTGGCGAGGTAGTTCGGGTTCCCGGACCGCCCCTGGAACCGCGAACTCTGCGGCGGCACACCGTCGACGTTCTGGACGAGTGCTTGGTAGGCCTGCTCCTCGAAGCCCTTCAGGTGCCCGAACCGCCAGAGGTCGACGAGGAACGGCGTGACCGGATCGCCGGTCATGCAGTTCGTCTCCTGGTTCGCGTACGCCCAGCGCGGAAGCCAGCCGCCCTGCTCGTGAATCGCGAGGATGCTCCGCGCGATGTCCTTGCTGCGCTCCGTGCGAAGCAACGCAAGAAGCTGGTTGTGCGCGCGATACGTGTCCCACAGCGAGAAGTACTCGTAGTAGGTCCAGCCATCGGCCTGGTGAACCTGGTTGTCGAAGCCCCGGTACCGCCCGTCGACATCGCTGGCTGTGCATGGCTGCAACAACACGTGGTACAGCGCGGTGTAGAAGACCGCGCGCTCGTCCCAGTCCTCAGTCTCGATCTCGATGCAGCAGAGCTCTTTGCGCCACGCGTCCTGGGCATCGTTGCGGAGTTCGTCGAACGTCTTGCCGCTGGTCTCGGCGTCGAGGTTGGCTTTGGCGCCCCGTTCGTCCACTTGAGACAAAGCGGTGTACGCCGTGACGGGCCCCGGTTCGAAGGTCACCCAGGCACCCCTGAGGCCCGCACCACCCGCGGACTCTCGTTGCCCCGGCTTGGATCCGGTGGGCCCCCAGGTGCCGAACTCTTTGAACGGACGGTCGAACCTCGTGGTGAAGTAGGTGAGATAAGGACGGCCGCCGCAGAACGCCTGCGTCTCCACGGTTCCGGTGATCGTGCGATCGTCGACGACCCTGACAGAGCTGGCGGACACGGGCTCTTTGTCGTTGGCCTGGCCGACGTTGACGAGAAGCGTTGCGTTGACACCGCTGGGGAACGTGTACCGCTCAACCCCGGCCCTGGTCGTCGCCGTGCACTCGACGGTGATGTCGCGCTCCAGCTTGACCTTGTAGTAGCCGGGCTTGCCGATCTCCCCGTCGTGCGAGTACTTGGCGCCGTAACGCTTGTGGTCAAAACTCGCCGGCAACTGCGTGACGGGAAGGATCGGTACGAGACCGCCCTGCTCCCAGCACCCGGCACCGGACAGGAAGAAGTGCCCGAAGCCGCGGATGACCGTGTCGTCGTAGCGGTAGCCGGCGTAGTGGGAGCCGACCGGACTGGAGTGCGCCTTGCCGAAGGGCATGGACGCGCCGGGGAAGGTGTTGCCCTCGTCCTTTGTGCCGATGAACGTGTTGACCGACTCAATGGGATCCAGTGCGTCCACGGTCTCCAGCCTAGTTGGGTTTACGAGGGTGGAGGGGGTGGCCGTGTGGTCCGGTTGGGTGGTTCGGCGCGGGTTCCAGCGGGGTGGTCACCTTCTGCTGGTGTGGCCGCCTTGTGTTGGTGGTCGCTTTGGGTCGTA
>NZ_BBOJ01000048.1 GCF_000974445.1 Lentzea aerocolonigenes | reverse complement strand
AGCGGTTGCGGCACGCGTTGCGTGACTATTTCCCGGCCGCGCTGGTGGCTTTCACGGATCTGGACGCGCCGGACACGCTGGAGCTGCTGGCCCGCGCCCCTGACCCGGATGCCGCGAAGAGGTTGTCGTTCAAACAGATCCGTAGTGCGCTGCAACGCGCCCGCCGTCGCGATCTGGATGCCAAAGCCACCGAGATCCAGGCCGCGTTGCGCGCCGAGCACCTGGGCCAGCCGGCGGTGGTGGCCGCCGCCTACGCGGCGACCACCCGCGCCACCCTGGCGATCCTGGCCGCTCTGGCCGAGCAGATCAGGGTCCTGGAGGGCGAGGTCGGGGCCCATTTTGGCCGGCACCCGGACGCTGAGATCGTGCTGTCCCAGCCAGGGATCGGCGCGGTTCTCGGCGCTCGGGTGCTCGCCGAGTTCGGCGACGACCACGCTCGCTACGCCAGCGCGAAAGCCCGCAAGAACGCTGCCGGCACCAGCCCGCTGACCATCCGCTCCGGCAAGAAGAAAACCGTGCGGACCCGTTACGTCCACAACGACCGGCTCGTCGACGCGCTCATGATGCAGGCCTTCGTCGCCTTACGCGTCTCATCCGGCGCCCGCGCCTACTACGACCTGCAACGCGCCCGCGGCCTCGGCCACAACGCGGCCTTACGCCAACTCGCCAACCGCCTCGTCGGCATCCTGCACGGCTGCCTCAAAACCCGCACCACCTACAACGAGACCACCGCCTGGGCCCACCACACCAACACCAACACCGCCGCCGCTTGACACCCCCAGCAACTGGGATGTCTTCGCCATCGGGCTTGAGTGGGGCGCCTCGGCTGCGCCATCGGGCTTGGTTGGGGGTGCCTCGGCTTCGCCATCGGGCTTGGGCTGGCTTCGCGTCGCGTGCTGCGGAGGTGTGTGCCGGGTGCGAACTAGGGTGTAGGCGTGCGCATTCGTCGTGTTGTCACCACCCGCGCCGGTGGCGTGTCCAAGGGGCCCTATTCGTCCTTCAACCTCGGCGATCACGTTGGGGATGAACCGGGGGCCGTGGAGGCCAATCGGGGGCGCCTTGCTGAGGGGATTGGGCTCAGCCCCGATCGGTTGGTGTGGATGGAGCAGGTTCACGGGCGGACTGTCGGGGTGGTTGACGGGCCGCAGAGCGAGGCGCTTGAGGCCACTGATGCATGTGTGACGAAACAGGCTGGTCTCGGGCTTGTGGTGTTGACGGCCGACTGCGTGCCTGTGTTGTTGGGGGATCAGGAGGCCGGGGTTGTCGGTGCTGTGCACGCTGGGCGTGTCGGCGCGCGTGTCGGGGTTGTGGTCGAGGCGCTCAAGGCGATGATGGGGCTGGGGGCCGAGCTCGAGCGGATCGAGGTTCTGCTCGGGCCCGCTGTTTGTGGTGAGTGCTACGAGGTGCCTGCTGAGATGCAGAAGGACGTGGAGAAGCACCTGCCTGGTAGCGCTTCCAAGTCGCGGCGGGGGACGCCCGCGTTGGACTTGCGGGCCGGGTTGTGGAACCAGCTCGCCAGTGCGGGGGTGGGGAAGATCGGGGTGGATCCGCGGTGCACGTTTGAGGAGAAGGATCTCTTCAGTCACCGCAGGGAGGCGCCTACCGGGCGGCTCGCGTCGGTCGTTTGGATCGAGCCGTGAGTCGGGAGGACGAGCTTCGGGCGAACCTCGCTGAGGTCGAGGAGCGCATCGCGAAGGCTTGTGAGGCTGCTGGGCGGGATCGGGGCGACGTGATGTTGCTCGCGGTGACGAAAACCTGGCCGGCGAGCGATGTGGAGATCCTTTATGGACTCGGGTTGAGGAACTTCGCCGAAAATCGCGATCAGGAGGCCAGTGCCAAGGTCGCCCAATTGAGACATCTCGAAGACGCTCGGTGGCACATGGTCGGGCGATTGCAGCGGAACAAGGCCAAGTCCGTCGTCGAATGGGCCGATCAGGTCGATTCGGTGGACAGCGTCCGGTTGGCTGAGGCGTTGGCCAAGGCGGCGCGGGCGCACGGGAAGAAGCTCGACGTGTTGTTGCAGGTCAGCATCGACGGGGACACGTCGCGGGGTGGGTGCGCGGTCGAGGACGTGCCGGAACTGGCTGGCGTGATCACTCGTTCGGGTGATCTTATTCTTCGAGGTGCGATGACCGTCGCGCCATTGACGATGAAGCCATCGCAGGCGTTTGAGGCGTTGGCATCGGTGGTATCAGGGCTACGTGATGATCATCCCACTGTCCGCAGTGTGTCAGCGGGAATGAGCGGGGACCTGGAAGATGCCATCTCGCACGGATCGACCTGTGTGCGTGTCGGAACGGCGTTGCTCGGCAGCCGGCGACTAACCTCGCCGTAGGTTGTCGGGAACCTCGGGACCGTCCGCACCGTCCCTAAGAGTGGGGAACTCGCCGAGGAGGGGCTGGAATGAGCGCGCTGCACAAGCTGAAGGCCTACTTCGGGATGGTCCCCGCCGAGTACGCAGACGACCCCGGCTACGACGACGACCGCGGCCGCTACGGCGACTACCGGTCCGAGTACGCGGCCGAGGCCGACGACTACGACCCCTATCCGCGGCGCAGCCGTGTGTTCACACCGGGCCGGTCGGAGCCCCAGGGCTCCGGGTACCGGACCGACATCGACGACTCGGACGACTACGAGCCGGAGTCGCGGCGCGGGGGCGGCAGCCCTTCGAGCACGCGGCGCTGGTCCGCTGACGCACCTGTGCACGGTGCGCTGGCTGTCGAGCCGCAGCGCGAGCCCGTGAGCAGGCTGCGTCCCGTCGCGGAACCGGCAGGCAACCCGTTGGCGCGCATCACCACGCTTCACCCCCGTAACTACAGCGAGGCGCGCACGATCGGGGAGCACTACCGCGACGGCACTCCAGTGATCTTGAACCTGACCGACATGGACGACGCGGACGCGAAGCGTCTCGTCGACTTCTCGGCCGGTCTCGCGTTCGCTCTGCGCGGGTCCATGGACAAGATCACCAGCAGGGTGTTCCTTCTCTCACCGCCGAACGTTGACGTCACGGCGGAGGACCGCAGGAAGCTGGCGGAGGGTGGGTTCGGGAACCACGGTTAGAGTTGACCCGTGGACCCGATCCGTCTCGTCATCTTCTACGTCCTCTTCGCGTTCTCGCTGTTCCTGACCGCACGTGTGGTGGTCGAACTGGTGCGGACGTTCGCGAGGGAGTGGCGCCCCGCGGGCGGCGTGGCCGTGACGCTGGAAACCGTGTACACCGTGACCGACCCACCGGTCCGCGCACTGCGTCGGGTGATCCCGACTGTGCGGATCGGGGGCGTCGGACTGGACCTATCGATTATTGTGCTGTGGCTGCTCGTTATCATTTTGATGCAAGTTGCAGATCCCAGGCCGTGACGGGGAAGCCGGGGATGACCGCAGCCCAGGAGTGCGAGAGGTGATCCGATGCCGTTGACCCCCGCTGACGTGCACAACGTCGCGTTCAGCAAGCCGCCGATTGGCAAGCGGGGCTACAACGAGGACGAGGTGGACGCGTTCCTCGACCTGGTTGAGGGCGAACTCGCCCGCTTGATCGAGGAGAACAACGATCTCCGTCAGCAGGTCGAGCAGCTCGACCAGCAGCTCGAGACCACGCGTGCCGACCTCGACGACGCGCGTGCGAAGGCTTCTTCCGGCCCCATGACGAGCCGTATGCCGGTGGAGGAGCCGCGCCGCCTGGCGCCGGTCCCGCCGCCCACGGTGATGGAGCAGACGTCCCCCGGTGGTGGCGGTGACCACCACGTGCAGGCCGCGAAGGTCCTGGGTCTCGCCCAGGAGATGGCGGACCGGCTGACCGGCGAGGCCAAGGCCGAGGCGGACGGCATGCTGTCCGAGGCGCGCACGAAGTCCGAGCAGTTGCTGTCCGAGGCTCGTGCCAAGGCCGACACGATGGTCAACGAGGCGCGCACCCGCGCCGAGACCATGCTGAACGACGCGCGCACGCGCGCCGAGACGCTCGAGCGGCAGGCCCGTGAGAAGGCCACCGCGCTCGACCGCGACGCGCAGCGCAAGCACGCTGAGGTGATGGGCAACATCACCCAGGAGAAGAACACGCTCGAGAAGCAGATCGACAAGCTGCAGACGTTCGAGCGCGAGTACCGCACGCGACTGAAGACCATGCTCGAGTCGTCCCTGCGCGACCTCCAGGACCGCGGCCCGGCCGCTCCGTCCGAGGGCCGTTCCCAGGGCTACTCCTTCGGCGCACGCGCCGAAGCGGGCTGAACTACTGTCCACTAGGTGCTCTTCGTAGTTCTACTTCTGGTGCTGGCAGCCCTCGGGTTGCTCGTGCCTGCGCTGACCACGTCCAACACGATCTGGGCGTGGTCGTCCGTGGGCGCGAGCGTGCTCGCCGCCCTGGTCCTCGCTTGGGACTGGTGGCGACGGCGGCCGGGGGACCCCGTTGCCGACGCGCAGAGTGTAGATCAACAGGCTGTAGCTGATGATCAACGGGTAGTGGTTCCGGCAGAAGCCGATACGCCGCCCGCTGACGAGGAACCACCGGAAGAGGACACCGACGCGGCGGACCTGCTCGTCGTGGCCGATCTGGTGGACGAGGTCCGGGTGCTGGACGAGCGGCCCCGGTACCACCTGAGCTCGTGTTCCTGGCTCGCCGGGAGGCCCACGCTGGGCCTCCCGGTGCAGGAAGCACGGCAGCTCCAGTTCACGCCGTGCGCGGTGTGCACGCCCGACGCGGTGCTGGTGCGCAGAAGCCGTACCAGCGGCTAGCCCGTTCTCTACGTGCGACTGAAGCGGATCTTCACGCGCAGTGCGTTGTCCGGGCTGCTGCTGTACTGGCAGCGGTGTTCCACCGCGCCGTAGAACGTGTCGACCGAGCCGTCGGCGGCGCGTTCGAGCTTCTCGACGGTGACGTCGGCCGCCTGGTCGACGCAGCCCAGGCCGCGGTTGACGACCTGCGCCTTCACGTCCGTGTCGGTGCCCTCGGTCAGTGGTTGGCCGTCGGGACGGGACAGCTCCAGGTCGACGTAGTCCCGCAGGCTGTCGTACTCGGCCGCCACCCGGAGAGCGTTGTTCTGCCGGAAGCCGACGCGGAGCTCCAGCCCCGGCGGCGTCCAGTGGCCCGCGCGGTTGTTGATCGGGGCGGCGTGCGGCTCGGCGTCGAAGACGAACTCCTGGAGCGGCTCGGCCGAAGCGACGCCGGTGGCGGCGAGCATCAGCGCGGCGGTGGCCAGAGCGGTGCGGATCATCACGAGTCCCCCAGGACGTAGTGGATCTTGGCGGTGAAGGTCTTGTCCTGGCTGCGCTCGCAGTGGTGCTCGACCGAGCCGTCGAACTCGGTGATGCGGCCGTCCGAGTTGCGGGCCAGGTGCGTGACCTCGAGCCGGCCCTGCGGGTCCTGACAGCCGATGCCACCGAAGATGACCACCATCTGGCACTGCTGGACGCCGGTCTCCGCCCGCGCGCCTGGCAGCAGCACGCGGACGTCGCCGCCGGAGCCGCGGCCGTCGAGCAGCAGGTCGTCGTCGAACTCCCAGACCTTCACGCCGGTCCGGTGTCCGGAGAGCTCGCCGACGGGCTGAGCGCCGGCCTGAGAAACGAAGTCGAAGGACGAATCAGCAGACGCGCTGGCGACACCCGCGGACATGGCCACGATCGACGCCAGCATCAACACGCCGCGAAGCATGTTCAACCCCCCATGTCGAAGTGCTGCCGAGTCTGGCGCAGCACCGGGGAGGCGTGAATCAGTGGAACTACTCAGCGGTCCAGGAACAGCAGGGTGATCAGCAACGCGAGCAGGACCAGGTCCACGACGACGCCGGACGGCTTCGAGTCGTACCTGAGCCTGGTGACCGTGGCGCCGACCATCAGCAGTCCGAGCCCGACGGTGGCCGCGTGGGCGACCCACTCCCAGGTGACCAGGCCGACGATCAGGCCTGCCGCGCCCGCCCACTCCAGCGCGCCGATGGTCCGCCACAGCGTCCCGCTCATCCGGAAGTGGTCACGTGCCTCGAGTGACGTCTTCGCTCCGAACAGCTTGCCCGCGCCCGTGGCCGCGAACAGCAGGGCCAGCACGATCGACAACGCGATGGTCAACGTCATCCGGCGAGCATACGGTTTGCGCGCACCCGTACCCTGTACTCACAGGCATCGATCCGGCCATCACCGGGGAGCCTCCGGAAGAACGGGTTCAGCGAACCTCAGTAGAACCGGACGGGACCGGCCCGTCACAGCCGAAGAACGAGAGGCTCGCCCGTCGCGGGTGAGCAAGCGGGGTGGTACCGCGGCCCGTCGAGCCACATCGGCGCGGTCGTCCTCGCGTGTCCTTCATGACCGCGAGGAGCAGTGGAGATGGCCTACCCCAGGGCCGGAGCGAACGAGGTCCCGGCGCAGCCGTCCTTTCCGAACCTCGAGCAGGACGTGCTCGGGTACTGGAAGGACGACCAGACCTTCCAGGCGAGCATCGACCGCAACCCGGCCGGCGACAACGGCGACAACGAGTTCGTCTTCTACGACGGCCCGCCGTTCGCGAACGGTCTGCCGCACTACGGGCACCTGCTGACCGGCTACGTCAAGGACGTCGTGCCGCGCTACCAGACCATGCGCGGCAAGCACGTCGAGCGCCGGTTCGGCTGGGACACGCACGGCATGCCCGCCGAGTACGAGGCCGAGAAGCAGCTCGGGATCACGCAGAAGCACGAGATCGACGAGCTCGGCATCGAGAAGTTCAACGAGGCGTGCCGCACGTCCGTGTTGCAGTACACGGACCAGTGGCGCGACTACGTGACGCGCCAGGCCCGGTGGGTCGACTTCGACAACGACTACAAGACGCTCGACCTCGACTACATGGAAAGCGTCATGTGGGCGTTCAAGGCCTTGTGGGACAAGGGCTTGATCTACGAGGGCTTCCGGGTGCTCTGGTACTGCTGGCGTTGCCAGACGCCGCTGTCCAACACCGAGACCAAGATGGACGACGCCTACCGCGAGCGGCAGGACCCGGCCGTCACGGTGGCGCTGCGCCTGGAGTCCGGTGAGAAGGCCCTGGTCTGGACGACCACGCCGTGGACGCTGCCGAGCAACCTCGCCGCCGCCGTGCACCCGGACGTCGACTACGTGACCGTGGTCGGCTCCGATGGTGACAAGTACCTGCTGGCCGAGGCTCGTGTCGCCGCGTACGCGCGTGAGCTGGGCGAGGAGCCCGAGGTCGTCGCGCGCTTCAAGGGCTCGGACCTGGTCGGCAAGAAGTACCTGCCGCCGTTCGACTTCTTCGTGGGCCGCGAGAACGCGCACCAGGTGCTGACCGCGGACTACGTGACCACCGACGACGGCACCGGCATCGTCCACATCGCACCGGCGTTCGGTGAGGACGACAAGGTCGTGACGGACGCGGCGGGCATCGAGGTCGTCGTGCCGGTCGGGCCGGACGGCAAGTTCACCGCGGAAGCGGGCCCGTACGCGGGCGTGCACGTGTTCGAGGCGAACAAGCAGATCATCCGTGACCTGCGCGAGGCCGGCCTGTTGCTGCGGCACGAGACCTACGACCACCCGTACCCGCACTGCTGGCGGTGCAACAACCCGCTGATCCAGCGCGCGCTGTCGGCGTGGTTCGTCGCCGTGACGCAGTTCAAGGACCGGATGGTCGAGCTCAACCAGCAGATCAACTGGGTGCCCGGCCACATCAAGGACGGCCAGTTCGGCAAGTGGCTCGAGAACGCGCGCGACTGGAACATCTCGCGCAACCGGTACTGGGGCTCGCCGCTGCCCGTGTGGACCTCGGACAACCCCGAGTTCCCCCGCACGGACGTGTACGGGTCGCTGGACGAGCTGGAGCGGGACTTCGGCGTGCGCCCGGACAACCTGCACCGGCCGTTCATCGACGAGCTGACCCGCCCGAACCCGGACGACCCGAGCGGCAAGTCGACGATGCGCCGCATCCCGGACGTGCTCGACTGCTGGTTCGAGTCGGGCTCGATGTCGTTCGCGCAGGTGCACTACCCCTTCGAGAACGCGGAGTGGTTCGAGAACCACTACCCCGGCGACTTCATCGTCGAGTACAACGGGCAGACGCGCGGCTGGTTCTACACGCTGCACGTGCTCGCGACGGCGTTGTTCGACCGGCCCGCGTTCCGCGACTGCGTGGCGCACGGCATCGTTCTCGGTGACGACGGCCAGAAGATGTCCAAGTCGCTGAAGAACTACCCGGACGTCAACGAGGTCTTCGACCGCGACGGCTCGGACGCGATGAGGTGGTTCCTCATGGCGTCGCCGATCCTGCGCGGCGGCGACCTGGTGGTGACCGAGCGCGGCATCCGCGACGCGGTGCGCCAGGCGGTGCTGCCGTTGTGGAACTCCTGGTACTTCCTCGCCTTGTACTCCAACGCTTCCGGGCGTGAGGGCACGTGGCGCGTCGACTCGAAGAACGTGCTGGACCGGTACGCGCTGGCGAAGACGCACGACCTGGTGCGCGACGTCCAGGCGGCGATGGACGTCTACGACATCTCCGGTGCGTGCCAGATGGTGCGCGAGTACCTGGAGGTGCTGACGAACTGGTACGTGCGCCGGTCGCGGCAGCGGTTCTGGGACGGCGAGCAGGACGCGATCGACACCCTGCACACCGTGCTGGAGGTCGTCACGCGCGTGGCGGCACCGCTGCTGCCGTACACGACCGAGGTCGTGTGGCGCGGGTTGACCGGTGGGCGTTCGGTGCACCTGACGGACTTCCCGTCGGCGTCGGACCTGCCCGCCGACGACGCTCTCGTGGCGGCGATGGACGAGGTGCGCGACGTGTGCTCGACGGCGTTGTCGTTGCGCAAGGCCAACAAGCTGCGTGTGCGACTCCCGCTGGCGCGCCTGACCGTGGCGTCCCCGGTGGCCGGAACGCTGGAGGACTTCGCGGAGATCGTGCGCGACGAGGTCAACGTCAAGGAGGTCTCGCTGACCACCGACGTCGACGCGTACGGCCAGTTCCAGCTCGTGGTGAACGCACGCGCCGCCGGCCCGCGCCTCGGGCCGAACGTGCAGAAGGTCATCAAGGCCGTCAAGGCCGGTGACTGGTCCGAAGTGGACGGTCGCGTGGTGGCCGCGGGGGTCGAGCTGTTCGAGGGTGAGTACGAACAGCGTCTGGTGGCAACGGATCCGGCTGCCACGGCCGCGCTGCCCGGTGGTGCGGGCGTGGTCGTGCTCGACACGGTCGTGACGCCGGAGCTGGAGGCCGAGGGCGTCGCGCGCGACCTGGTGCGCGTGGTGCAGCAGGCGCGCAAGGACGCTCAGCTCGACGTGTCCGACCGGATCACGCTGACGCTGGAGCTTCCGGACGCGGTGCGTTCCGCGGTGGAGCCGCACCTGCCGTTCGTGCAGTCGGAGACGTTGACGTCGTCGGTGGTGTTCGGTGAGGGCGCTTCCGAGGGCTCGGTCGGTGACGGGCTGAAGGTCAAGGTCGCGGTCGCCAAGGCGTAAGTACGGCACTACAAGGCGGCGTGTGATGGGTTCGCCCGTCACACGCCGCCCTTTTTTATGCAACACCTCGTGCCGAGGCGGACACCTCCAGCTGAACGGTTGATCTCTCTCGAGAGGGGTGGCACGTGGTTGCTGGGGGATGGCGTCTCACGGTGGGCGCGGCGGTGTTGGTCACAGGTGCGTTGTTCGCACCCACTGCCGCACAAGCGGGCACGGGGTGCGAGTGGATCAGGACTGACCTGCCGGTTCCGGCCGGTCAGCACTCGAGCGGCCCTCTGGCCGGCGACGGCGACTGGCTGACCTCGACCACCTGGGGTGAGTCGGTCGTGGTCTGGCATCAGGAGGTGCCGGAAACGGTGACCTTCCAGGAACAGCGTGGTGTCTACGACATCACCCGGGAAGGTGTGCTGCTCAGTGGTGGTGGGAGCGGGCTGTGGCGTGGTGGTGAAAAGCTCGAGCCGTTGCCCGGCCGCCGGTCGACGACGGTGCACTCGATGAATGCCGGCGGCGACGTGGTCGGCAGGTCCGGTGGAGCGTTGGTGGTGTGGCCTGCCGGGTCCACGGAGCCGACGGTGCTCGAAGACACCGAGGACGGGCTGGCGTGGTGGCCCAAGGGGATCGACGACGACGGCAACGTCATCGGCGTCTCCGACGACGAGGGACCCGACCGGGGTTACGTGTGGAACCCGGACGGCGAGCGAGTCGAACTCCAGCCGCTCGAGGACCACGACCAGGTGTCCCCGAGCTTGATCCGGAACGGCCGCGTCTTCGGGACGTCGATGGTGCGGGGCGACTACCAGGGGATCTCGGTCGAGTGGAACCTGCGAGGCGAGATCGTCCGCACCCTGCCCGGTGGCGCCGTCACGGCCGCCAACGGCGCGGGCGACCTGATCTCGGGAAACGTCGTGCGTCGCGCGAACGGCCGGGTCGACCCGTTGCCCTCCGACGTGTTCCCGGACGTGCTCGCGGAGAACGGTGACGTGTTCGGAGGACGCTACTTCGAAGGTCCTGTGAAGCTGCGCTGCGCCTGACGCTTCATCACAGCGCCGAACGCCCGCCGCACCAGCCGCACCCAAGGTGACCACCGCGCCGGTGCGGCGGGCTCGCGTCCTGCTGCGCGCTCGAAGTTGTCGAACAGGTCCTCCAAGCACGCGTCGTGCAGCCAGCGGATCACCAGCGCCCAGCGCAGCCGTGCCGCGAAGCCGAAGTCGCCGACGAGCTCGTGCCGGACGACCGTGCCCGACGCCGAGAGCGTGTGCGTGCCCGTGAGCTCGGTGAACTCGAAGCTGATCGACTCGCCGGGGGTGAACTCCGTGCAGCGGTAGCGGATCGGGCCGTGGCCGCCGTCCGCGCCGACGCCGAGCGGGCGGTCGAACTCCTGCTTGCCCCACGCGGGCGGCCAGAGCTCCTGGATCCGCTCGACGAACGGGCCCGCGGGCACGCTGAGATCGCGGACGTGGACGTTTCTGATCATGACTAGAACCCCTTCCATACGCTGCCGTATGTTCTGAAACGTACGGTAGCGTATGGAAGCGTGGTGCGGAGGAATCGCGACGACTGGACTGAGATAGCGCTGAGAGCGTTGGCGGAAGGCGGGCTGGGCGCCGTGGCGATCGAACCGCTGGCTGCACGTGCCGGCGCCACGAAAGGCAGCGTCTACCACCACTTCCCGAACCGGGAAGCACTGCTCAAGGCCACGGTCGAGCGGTGGGAGCGGGAGCACACCGAGAAAGTCATCGAGCTGGTCGAGGCCGAGGCGACCCCGCACGACAAGCTCAGGACGTTGTTCAGCACCGTGCTCGACCGCACTCGCAAGGGGTCGGTGGAGATGGCGTTGCAGGCGGGCGCCGAGCACGAGGTGATCGCGCCGGTCCTCCAGCGCGTCACGCAACGGCGCCTGGACTACCTGACCGAGCTGTTCGAGCAGCTCGGGTTCGACCGCGAGCACGCGAAGAAGCGCGCGCTGATCGCGTTCAGCCTCTACCTGGGGCAGGTCCAGATGTGGTCGACGCTGCCCGGCCTCGTCGAACCGGTGCTCGACGAGGCCGTGCAGGTGCTAACGGCGCATCACGCGGCGGTCGCCCACAACGCGTAGGCGATCACGTCCGCGTTGCGGTCCAGCGCCGTGGTGTTGATGTTCGACGTGGTGTCGCAGGAACGGTGGTAGCAGCGGTCGAAGGCCTGACCCGCCGTACCGCCCCACTTCCGTGCCTGTGCCGCGGTCTTGGTCTGCTCGGCGCCGGTGAAGGTGCCGCCGGTCGCGATGCCCGCCCGTGCGAACGCGGCGTGGTCGGAGCGGCCGCCGACCCTGGTCAGCTCGGTCGGGACGTTCAGCGTCGCGAAGCCCGCCTCCAGTCGCTTCTGCAGTTCCACCGAACCGGCGGGCTGTCCGTCGGCGCCGTCGTAGACGAAGTAGCCGGGGTTCGGCGAGCCGGTCATGTCGAAGTTCAGGTACGCCTTGATCTTCGACTTCTCCGCGGTGGTCAGCGAGGCCACGTAGGCGTTCGAGCCGCGCAGCCCGAGCTCCTCCGCGCCCCACCAGCCGAACCGCACGTGCTTGGTCGGCTTGAAGCCGGTGGCCGCCATCTGGAGGGCGACCTCCAGGTTCGTCGCCGAGCCCGTGCCGTTGTCGTTGATGCCGGGGCCCGCGGTGACGCTGTCGAGGTGGCCGCCCAGCATGACGACGTTGTTCGCGTCGCCGCCGGGGTAGTCCGCGATCAGGTTGTAGCCGGTGGCGCCGCCGTAGGTGAACGACTGCACGCGCGTGGTGAAGCCGGCCGCGTCGAGCTTGCTCTTCACCCAGTTCACCGAGGCCAGGTACCCCGGACGTCCGTGAGCGCGGTTGCCGCCGTTGGCGTTCGCGATCGACTGGAACTGGTTGAGGTGGGCTTGCACGTTCGCGACGTTGATGTTCGGTGCTGCCAGGGCCGCCGGAGCGGCTGCCTGTGCTGCGGTGGTTCCGGTCACCATCAAGGCGGCCGCCAGTGCGATCAGGATCCTCATGGTTCAACTCCAGTGCAGGGTTGGATTGAGCCACTGATCAACATGCTCCTGTGCGCATGAGCCCGGTAGGGGCGAACGGCGGGTTGTTGTGATGCGTCGGATTCGTCCAATTCGGTGGTGATCAACGAGAATGGTCCGGGTGGGTGACGTGACGGTCGTTCTGGGCGTCGGCGCGGCCGTGCTGCTGATCTCGGTGATCGCGGTGCGCGTGTCGACTCGACTCGGCCTGCCCTCGCTGTTGCTGTACCTCGGCATCGGCGTGTTGCTCGGCGAGTCCGTGGCCGGCATCAAGTTCGACGACGCCGGCCTCACCCAGTCCCTCGGCATCGCGGCTCTCGTGCTGATCCTGAGCGAGGGCGGGCTCACGACCCGTTGGCAGGCCGTGAAGTCCTCGCTGTGGTTAGGCGTGGCACTGTCCACAGTGGCCGTTGCGGTGAGCGTCGCCGTGACGGGAACGGCGTTGCACTTCCTGCTCGGCCTCGACTGGCGGATGGCGTTGCTGTGGGGCGCGGTGCTGTCGTCCACCGACGCGGCCGCGGTCTTCAGCGTGCTGCGGTCGCTGGGCGTCGGCGCGCGGCTCACCGGGGCGCTCGAACTGGAGTCCGGCCTCAACGACGCGCCGGTCTACCTCGCCGTCGTGCTGCTGGCGTCGTCGGACCGGATCTCGTGGACCGCACCGCTGCTGGTGGTCTACGAACTCGCCGCGGGCGCGCTCATCGGTGTCGCGCTGGGCTACCTCGGCGGCGCCGGGCTGAGACGTGCGGCGCTGCCCGCCACCGGCCTGTATCCGCTCGCCACCGTGGCGGTGTGCGTGATCGCTTACACCGCGGGCGATCTCGCGCACGCGTCCGGGTTCCTCGCCACCTACGTGGCCGCGCTGGTGCTCGGCAACGCCCGCCTGCCGCACCGCGCCGACACGCTCTCGTTCGCGGAGGGCCTCGGCTGGCTGGCGCAGATCGGGCTCTTCGTCTTACTCGGCCTCTACGCGTCACCGTCGCGGCTGCTCGACGTGCTGGTGCCCGCGTTGATCGCGGGCGTCGTGCTGACGTTCGTGGCACGGCCGCTGTCCGTGGTGGTCGCCTCGCTGCCGTTCAAGGTGCCGTGGCGGGAACAGGCGTTCCTCTCGTGGTCGGGCCTGCGCGGTGCGGTGCCGATCGTGTTCGCGCTGATCCCGTTGATCCAGGGCGTTCAGGGCGCGCGCGAGCTGGTCGACGCGGTGTTCGTGCTGGTCGTCGTGCTGACGGTGGTGCAGGGCACGACGCTGCCGTTCCTGGCGCGGCGCCTCGGCCTGGTGCGCGCGGGGGAGCCGCAGGAGGTGCAGGTCGACTCCTCGCCGTTGGACGAGCTGGGCGCCGAGCTGCTGCAGGTGCACATCCAGCGCGGGTCGAAGCTGCACGGCGTGTACATGTCCGAGCTGAGGCTGCCGACCGGTGCCACGGTGAGCCTCGTGGTGCGCGGCGGGAAGAGTTTCACGCCACAACCGACGACGCGGCTGCAGACAGAGGACCAGTTGCTCATCGTCACCACGGAAGAGGCGCGCGAGGCCGCTGAGCGGCGCGTTCGTGCCGTGGACCGCGCCGGTCGCTACGCCCGCTGGAAGGGCGAGACCGGGGAATAGTCGGTCTCCGAGGCTTCTCACGATGTGATCGGGTGTCGACGCGCTCGGTGACCCTCCGCTAACGTCGTCGGCAGGTCATGAGAGCCAGCGTCAAGCCCAAGCTTGCTGGCCGGCAACCCTCCAACCGCGGTGGGGTGCCCTTGGTGAGGACCTGGTCCGGCGCGTGGGGCGCCGGTCAAGCGCGGGCCTTCGCGACACGGGGCCCCTGGCCTCGGAGGCAGCTCGATGACGCTCGCGATCACCAAGACCACCAGCACTGCGGTTCCGGCTGTCGTCGGCGCTGACCTGCGCGTTCCACTGGTCACCGGAGAGCGCGTCACCTACGCCAACCTCGACCACGCGGCGAGCGCGCCGTGTCTGCAGGAGGTGCGCGACGCCGTCGACGAGCTGCTGCCCTGGTACGCCAGCGTGCACCGCGGCGCCGGGTTCGCCTCACAGGTGTCGACCCGCGTCTACGAGCAGGCACGGGACCGCATCCGCAGGTTCATCGGGGCGCACTCGTCCGACGCCGTCGTCTTCACCCGCAACACCACGGACTCGCTGAACCTGTTGGCGCGCAGCGTTCCCAAGAACACCGCGGTCGTCCTGTTCGACAGCGAGCACCACGCCGCGCTGCTGCCGTGGCGCGGTCCGAATGTTCAGCGCATTCCCGCTCCGTCTTCGTCTGGCGCCGCTGTTGTCGCGCTGGACCGGGCATTGGCCGCCGCCCCGGTCGGCCCTCGGCTCGTGATCGTCACCGGGGCGTCCAACGTCACGGGGGAGCTGTGGCCGGTCGCGGAGCTCGCGAAGGTCGCCCGCCGGCACGGCGCGCGGATCGCGCTCGACGCCGCGCAGCTCGCCCCGCACCGCCCGGTCAACGCCCGCGAGCTGGGCGTCGACTACGTCGCGTTCTCCGGTCACAAGATCTACGCGCCGTTCGGTGCCGGCGTGCTGGTCGGCCGCGCCGACTGGTTGCAGCAGGCCCAGCCGTACCTGGTCGGTGGCGGTGCCACGTCGAAGGTCACCGACCACGGCGACCGGCTCGGCGTGGCCTGGTCCGCGGTGCCGGAGCGGCACGAGGCCGGCAGCCCGAACGTCGTCGGCGTGCACGCGCTCGCCGCGGCCTGCGAGATCCTGTCGCGGCACTGGGAGCAGACGGTCGCGCACGAGCAGGAGCTGCTGACGCGTCTGCGCGAGGGCCTGCGCACGATCCCCGGTTTCCGCGAGCTGTCGATCCTGACCGACGTCGACAAGGTCGGTGTCGTGAGCTTCACGGTCTCCGGCTTCGACGCGGGCTTCCTCGCGGCGGCGCTGTCCGCGGAGTACGGCATCGGTGTGCGGGACGGCGCGTTCTGCGCGCACGTGATCGTGGGCCGCCTGGTCAAGCAGGTCGGATCGCACGAGGACCGTGCCGTGCGCGCGTCGATCGGCCTCGGCACGACGGTCGAGCACGTGGACCGGTTGGTCGCCGCGCTGCGCACTCTCGTCACCGAGGGGCCGAAGTGGACCTACACGCAGCGTGACGGCCGGTGGGTGCCGGAGGACGACGGCCGAACCCTGCCGCCGTTCCTCGCGTAGTCCCTGTAGTGGACAATGACCTGGTGAGTGACGAGTCCAAGGCCGCCGAGAAGGCTGCTGCCGACCCTGCGGAAGAGCAGGTCAGCGCGCCGGAAGCGGTCGAGGAAGCCGCGGCGGCACCGGACGAGGCCACCGAGGACTGGGCGGAGAAGGCTTCGGAAGAAGCCGCCGGGAAGGACTCCGGCGAGGATGTCGTCGAGCCGGAGTTCTCGATCACCGGATCGCTGCCGGAGCCGAAGACCAAGACGCTCGCGGTGCTGGCGGGTGGGGTGCTCGCCCTGGACGTGCTCACCAAGGTCGTGTCCGTGGCGTTCCTCGAGGACGCCGGGCCCATCAAGCTGTTCGGCGGGGTGCTCTACCTGACGTTCGTCCGCAACCCCGGTGCCGCGTTCGGCCTGGCGGAGGGCATGACGTGGATCCTGGCGCTGATCGCGCTGGGAGTCGTCGGGTTCATCGCCTGGATCTCGCGCAACCTCCGCTCCCAGGGCTGGGCCGTCGGCCTGGGCCTGGTGCTGGGCGGCGCCGTCGGCAACCTGGTGGACCGCCTCTTCCGCGAACCGGGGCCGATGCGCGGTCACGTGGTGGACTTCCTGTCGCTCTTCGACCCGTACGGCCGCGTCTGGCCGGTGTTCAACATCGCCGACATGGCGATCGTCGGCGGGGGCGCGGCGATCATCGTCCTCGCGCTCATGCGGCACGACTACGACGGGACGATTCACAAGGACGACCCGGTGCCCGTGGAGTCCGACGGTGTGACGGAGCCGAAGTAGCTGGTCCTGATAGGTTCAGCAGGTTCTGCAAGGAGAAGAAGGTCGAGGCCCCGCGCGTGAGCGGATACCGAACGCTGCCGATTCCCGACGGTCTGGACGGCATGCGCGTCGACGCCGGCCTCGCGAAGCTGCTGGGTCTGTCCCGCACCGCCGTGGCCGCCATCGCCGACGCCGACGACGTGCTGATCGACGGCCGTGTCGTCGGCAAGTCCGACCGGCTGACCGCGGGCGCGATGCTCGAGATCACGCTGCCGGCGCCGCCGCAGCCGATCACCGTCCAGGCGATTCCCGTCGAGGGCCTGGTCGTGATCCACGAGGACGACGACATCATCGTCGTCGACAAGCCGGTGGGTGTCGCCGTGCACCCGTCGCCTGGCTGGACCGGGCCGACCGTGGTGGGCGGGCTCGCCGCCGCCGGTCACCGGATCGCCACGTCCGGCGCCGCGGAACGTCAGGGCGTCGTGCACCGGCTCGACGTCGGCACCACGGGCGTGATGGTCGTCGCGAAGTCCGAGTCCGCGTACTCGGCCCTGAAGCACGCCTTCAAGGAACGGACCGTCGACAAGGTCTACCACGCGATCGTCCAGGGCCACCCGGACCCGATCAAGGGCACCATCGACGCGCCGATCGACCGGCACCCCAAGCACGACTACAAGTTCGCCGTGATGAACTCCGGCAAGCCGTCCATCACGCACTACGAGGTGATCGAGGCCTTCCGCGCGGCGTCATTCGTCGAGGTGCACCTCGAAACCGGCCGCACGCATCAGATCCGCGTGCACTTCTCGGCTCTGCACCACCCGTGCGTGGGCGACCTGACCTACGGCGCCGACCCGACGCTGGCCAAGCGGCTCGGGGTGACGCGGCAGTGGCTGCACGCGCGCCAGCTCGGGTTCCACCACCCGGCCGACGGCCAGTGGGTCACGTTCACCTCGGAGTACCCGCAGGATCTGGCTTCGGCGCTGGAGAAGCTGCGCGAAGAGGGCTGATTGCGTCTGGGTAAATCATCGGTTGACGAGCTTTCACTTGATGTTAATCGGTGGCGTCCCTAGCGTTTTCGGCATGAACCTCATCGTTCTCGCGGCCTCCGGTCGCACCGGTCTCGCCCTCGCCCGCAAGGCGGTGGAGCGCGGCCACACCGTCACCGCGATCGCCCGCGATCCGAGTCGCATCACCGTCGAGCACGTGCGCAAGGTCGCGGGCGACGTGACCGACCCGGCGAGCATCGCCGCCGTCGTCGACGAGGACTCCGTCGTCCTGTCCGGTCTCGGCACGGAGGTCGCCGGTGTGCTCCTCGACGGTGCGAAGGCGGTCGTCGCCGCTGGGCCGCGACGGATCATCTGGCTCGGCGCGTACGGCACGGGTGCGTCCGCGGAGGTTGCGGGCGAGGGTGCGCGCGTGCTCTGGACGTTCATGGGGGACCGGATCCCGGACAAGGTCGCCGCGGACAACGCGGTGCTTTCCGCCGGTGGCACCGTCTTCCACGCCGGGGTGCTCAGCGACGACCCGGAAAGCCCCACCCGGCGCACCGTCGGCCTGGACGCCGCGCCGCCGTTCGACCTGACCGCTGTCGTGAGCAGGGAAACCGTGGCCGCGTTGATGCTCGACGAGGCCGAGAAACCGCGCTTCCCCGGCGCCGTCGCCCTGCCGCTACCGGGCTAGCACCTCGACCACGGTCGTCCGCACCTGGTCGCGCAGCCAGGCGTGGGCGAGGTCAGAGTCGTAGCGTTGGTGCCAGTTGCAGTTGATCGGCGCCTCCGGTGACTCGACCGGCAGCGGGCGGGTGACCAACCCGAACGCCTCGACCAACGGCCGGCAGAGGATCGCGGTGGTGGTCACCAGGGCATCGCTCGTGGCCGCGATCCGCAGTGCGGAGTGGACGGTCGCCACGGTCGCGATCACCTTGCGGCGCAGGCCTTGTGCTGCCAGCACGTCGTCGATCGGGGCGGTGAGCCGGCCGCGCCGGGAGACCAGCACGTGGGGATGTGCCGCGTAGGCGGGCAGGTCCAGGTCTTCCGCGCACGGGTGTCCGTGCCTCATGACCACCGCGAGCGGGTCGGTGCCGAGCGTCTCGGAACGGAACTCGGGCAGGCCCGCCGTGCCGCCGCCGAGCTCCAGGTCGACCCGCCCGTGCCGCAGGTCGTCGGTGTCGGCGGAGTGCTCGGCGAGCACCCGCAGCCGCACACCGGGTGCCTGCTCCGCGATCCTGCCGACCAGCGCGGGCACGACCGACGAGGCCAGCGCGTCGTGGCACTGGACCGTGAACGTGCGCTCCAGTTCGGCGAGGTCGAGCTCCCGGCTCGGCGCGAGCACGGCGTTGGCCTGCCGCACCAGCCGGTGCACCTCCTCCCGGATGCCCAATGCGTACGGCGTCGGCGTCATCGTGTGGCCGGTCCGCACCAGGATGTCGTCGCCGGTCACCTTCCTGATCCGCCCGAGCGTGCGGCTGACCGCGGGCGACGACAGGTGCAGCCGCTGCGCCGCCCCTATCGCCCCCATCACGCTGTCCTCGTCGAGCAGCACGGTCAGCAGATTCAGATCCGCTTGCTTGACCTCTTTCCCAGCCGGAGCGGGGAGATTCAACCCTCGCGGATTGAGCTTTCTGCTTCACAGCCCGTTGCCGACCCGCTTTCACGGCGAGGGTCGGAGTGCCGACCATCGGTCTTACACAAGCTCCACAGACCTGACATCCCGCCAGCCCGGCGGTAGACCGGTCCGTGGCTTGGTTCCGTCCCGGACCGACTCACCGAGTGTACAGGACCGTATACGCTCAGTTGCCGCAGGGCGGATGGACAGACTGGAACATCGGCGTGAGCCTGGTCCGCGTCGGCCGCCCGGTGCTGGCCGTCGTGTACTTCCCGTTGTTCGACGAGATGTTCACGGCCACCGAGGGCGGTGGCGCGTTCCTGAACGGCGTGCGGTTGCGGGTCTCCGGCAAGACGTCGCTGGACGGCGCGCTGGCCGGCACCGGTCAGGCCCAGCCCGGCCAGGGACCGGAGATCGCCGACCGGATGGGCGCCTCCTACAGCGCGATGGCGAAGGAGGCTCTGTACGTCCGGATCTCCGTGCCGGTGACGCATCAACTCGCCCAGGTCGCCGCCGGACGGATGGATCTGCACTGGCAGTACGACAACGTGCGCGCGCACGCGTCCGGTGTGCTGCTCGTGCAGGAGGCGGGCGGCGTCGTCACCGATCTAGACGGCAAGCCGTGGGAGCTGACCAGCACCGAGTACCTCGCCGCCGCGCCGGGCGTGCACGCCGCGGCCCTGGAAGTGCTGCGCTAGAGGGCTTGACCGACCGAAGTCGTGAAGATCGAGGCGAGTTTGGTTGATCAGCTGGGGTTGCTGGTGGTTATGCGGCGAGTCCGGCTTGGTGGGCGAGTTGGTCGACGGCTTTGTCGTAGGCGTCGGCCGCTGTGCGCAACCGGGTCGGCTGGGGGCTGGTGAGCTGGGCGAGACCGGTGCGCAGGAGTCTGTCGTGGGCGCGGGTGAGGAACATCGCGGTGTGCAGGCCGGTGTTGGTGACGCGGTAGCGGTGGGTGTGCGGGATGCGTTCGATTAGTCCGTGGTGCCGCAGCCGGCGTAGGTCGTAGCTGGCTTGGGTGGTGGTCATGGGCTGCGCTGTGCCGAGCAGTTCGCTGGTGGTCTGCCGCAGGTCGCGGTTGGTGAAGCCGTGCAGGTGCAGCCGGAAGACCAGCAGGGTGTGCAGCAGGGCGTGGACGCGTGGGTCGGTGAACCGCAGGCCGGGGATCCGGTCGCCGGCCTGGGTGAGGATCGGGTCGCAGGTGGTGTGGAAGGCGTCGGCTCCGGTGATCGGGTCGTGGCTGAGTCGTTGGACGCGCAGCAGGCGTCGGTTGGCGGAGAAGCCGATCTGCCGCAGTGCGGGCAGGTTGGTCAGCCGTCTGCCGATCTTGAAGTCACGGGTGTTGTTGATGG
>NZ_BBOJ01000049.1 GCF_000974445.1 Lentzea aerocolonigenes | reverse complement strand
CTAGTGCCGGACGGCTGTTCGGCGCGATCGTCGCGGATTCGGACGCCTGCTGGCTGCCGTACTTCGATGGCCGATGTGGATCACGCCGCAGCGGCCGCACAGTTCGCCGACGAGCCCTTCGACCTGGGCGGAGTCGGCCGGATCGCGGTCGGTGTTGATCCATTCGGAGCCAGGTTCGGCGTCATGCGTTCCGTTACCCCCTAAAGGCTCCCAAAACGTCGCGGTGGCGGTTAGCGTGCGCTGGTGCAGTTGCCGTGGAGAGCCGCCCCCAAGGCCGCGCTGTCGAGCCCTCTCACGTTGCTGGTGAGCATCGTGACGACGTTGCTGCTGGGCTTCGTCGTGGCCGCGGCCGTGCTGCACTCCTCCTCCGCGGGCAGCGCGGCGCTCGCCTACCAGCAGAGCCGGATGTGCCCTCAGTCGGTGCACCCGTCGCTGGACGGGGACGGTCTGCCGCTGTCCACCGCCGTCTCGATGGCCGCGCGCAGCGATCTGGGCGCCGCGTACACGCGCATCGGGCGGCCCGACTTCTCCGGCATCGCGACCTACGGCAGGTTCGGCTACCGGCCGGACGCGCAGGCGCACCTCAAGGCGGTCGAGGGTGGCGGCACCGGCTTGTGGGTGCCGCAGACGATCGCCACCGCCGCGCACGTGAAGGTCGGCGACAGGCTGACCGGTTCGCCGCTGGTCGTGAGCGCGATCTACAGCGATCTGGCGCATCCCGTGTCCGGCTGGTGGTGTTCGGAGGTGCAGACCGTCGTACCGAACCCGTTGGGCGGCGACGGTGAGAGCACGTCGGTGATCTGGGTGTCGCAGTCCTCCGACCTCGCGTTGCTGCCGCAGGAGTTCTCGTCCGGTGCGACGGTGACGTTGCGGTTCCCCACCGAGCTCCCGTCGACGGTGGCCGACGCGGAAGCGCTGCGGGACAAGGGAAACGCGCTGCTGACCTCGCTCGGCCTGCCGTTGACGCGGTCGGACCCGCTGGCCGGGGCCATCACCGCGGCGCGGACGGCAGAGGGCAACGTCTCGTCCGCGCTGCTGCCGTTGGTGATCATCAGCGTGCTGGTCGGGCTCGCCGGGGTGGGCACGGTGACGGTGCAGTGGGCCCAGCGCCGCCACTCCGAGCTGCGGCTGCTGTGGGTGCGCGGGGCTGGTCCGCTCGCGCTGGGCCTGCGCGGCGTGCTGGAACTGGGGCTGCCGCTGGTCATCGGCGGAATGCTCGGACTGCTCGCCGCACGGTTGTTGTTGCCCGCGTACGGACCTGGGGTCGTGCTGGCGCCGGGAACGCTGTGGGTGGCACTGGGATTCGTGATGCTCGTGGTGCTGCTGAGCTTGTCGGTCACCGTGCTGGTCGCGGCCTGGCGGGTGCACCGGACGTTCCAGCGGCGCGCGCGGACGTGGCGGCTCGCGGTGGTGCCGTGGGAGCTCGTCGTCGCCGGGCTGGCCGTGCTGGCGTGGGTTCGCCTGTCCCGCAACGGGTTGGGCACTGCGGCCAAGGGCGCCGAGCTGCCGCGGATCGACGTGGCCGCGCTGACGTTCCCGTTGCTCGTCGTGCTGGCGGCGGCGCTGCTGGCGACCCGGCTGCTGCGGTGGTCGCTCGGGTGGTCGCACCGCGTGCAGTGGTGGCGGGTTCCGGCCGCGCAGCTGGCGTTGCGCCGCCTGGCCGCGGCCGCGGGACCCGTGACCGGTGTGGTGCTCGTGGGTGTGCTGGCGGTCGGCACGATCGCGGTCGGCAGCGCGGTGGCGGGCGCGCAGCAGTCGTCGCTGGACTCGAAGTCCGGGGTGTTCGTCGGTGCCAACAGCTCGGTGCAGGTGTCGCAGGACATCGCGCTCGGCAAGGTGGCGCTGCCGTCGTCGTTGCAGGGCAACACAACGCTCGTCGGGGTGAGCACGGGGGCGCTCGTCGTGGACCCGGCGACGTTCCCCGACGTGGCCGTGCTGGACGACCCGGCGCAGGTGCGGTCGCTGCTGTCGAACCTGCGCCGCACCGGCGAGATCGCGCCCGCGTTGCGCATCGGCCGCGCGGCGAACCAGGAGACCCAGGTCGCCGGCCTGCCGCTGCTCAAGCCGGTGGCGTGGCTGCCGTCGTTCCCGAAGCTCGGGACGCGCGGCTACGTCGTGCCGAAGGACTCGGTGCCCGCCGCCGAGCAGGTCGGGTCGTGGCACCTGTGGTCGTCGCAGCCGTTGTCGTCGCTGACGTCTTCCTTGCAGGCGGCGGGAATCCACTACACGAACGTCGCCGACCGCGCCCGCGTCCTCGACGGGCTGCCGTTCCTGACCGTGGAGTGGACGTTCGGCTTCGTGACCGCGATCGGCTTCGTGCTGGCCGTGGTCGCCGCCGTGGCGCTGTTGCTCGCGATCGAGGTGCGACGGCGCCAGAACGCCGTTTCCGGTGCGCTGTCGACGCGCATGGGCATGCGGCCGTCCGTGCTGTGGTCCAGTCACCTGCTGGAGGTGGGCGCGCTGGCGTTGCTGGCCCTGCTGGTGGGCGCGCTGGCCTCGTTCCTGAGCGCCGGGGTGGCGGTGCCGCGCCTGGACCCGGCGCCGTGGCTGAAACCGGCGCCGGTGCTGCCGGATCTGGTGCCGTTGCTGGGTTCCATGGTGTCGGGCGGGCTGGTCGTCGTCGTTGCGGCGGCGTGGCTCGCGTTGCGCGGTGTCCGCACCGCGCGGATGGGAGAGCTGCTCAGGTGATCCGCGCTTGTGGCGTCGGGGTGTCCTACGGTTCGGTGCGGGCCGTGTCGGACATGACGCTGTCGATCGCGCCCGGCCTCACCGTGCTGTCCGGCCCTTCCGGTTCCGGGAAGTCGACGTTGCTGCGGGTGCTGTCGCTGGTCGAACGGCCGTCCACGGGCGAGGTGTTCGTACGGGAGGTGCCGACGTCGGCGATGTCGTGGTCGGAGCTGAGGTCGTTGCGGCGCAAGGAGATCGCTGTCGTCTTCCAGAACCCCGCGGACAACCTGATCGCGCACCTGACCGTGGGCGAGAACCTGCGTGCCGCCGGGGCGACCGACTTGTCCCTGCTGGACCGCCTGGGGCTGGGCGGGTCCGGCACGTGGCGGATCGGTGCTCTGTCCGGCGGGCAACAACAACGGCTGGCGTTCGGATGTGCTTTGGCGCGTGGGGCTTCCGTGGTGGTGGCCGACGAGCCGACCTCACAGCTGGACGTCCGCTCGGCCGACCTCGTGCTGGAGACGCTGTCGTCGTTGCCGGTACCCGCCGTGGTGGCCTCGCACGATCCACGGCTGGTCGCGTTGGCGGACCTGTGCATCCCGCTGGCCGCGTCATGATCAAGGCGTCGGGGGTGCACCGGACGTTCGGCGGCGTCTCGGTGCTGAGGGGCGTCGACCTCGCGGTGTCCGCCGGGGAGCTCGTGACGCTGAGCGGACCGTCCGGATCGGGCAAGACGGCGTTGCTGTCGTTGTTGTGCGGCTTCGACTTCCCGGACAGCGGTTCGGTCCTGCCGGGACCCGCCTCGTGGTCGGCGTGCGCGGTGCTGCCGCAGTCGCTGGGACTCGCGTCCGAGCTGACGCTGGAGGAGAACGTCGCACTGCCGTTGCGACTCGCGGGCCGCGAGGTGACCGGCGTGTCAGAGCTGTTGGCAGAGCTGGGAATCGGCTCGCTGGGAGCGCGATATCCGGCGCAGGTGTCGTTCGGGCAGCAGCAACGGGCGGCGCTGGCTCGTGCGGTGGTGGCGAAGCCTGCCGCGTTGCTCGCGGACGAGCCCACGGCTCACCTGGACGCGGCCAGCGCGGTCGCCGCCGTGAGGTTGTTGCGGCGCGTGGCCGACGACGGCACGGCGGTGCTGATCGCTACGCACCACGACGCTGTGCACGAGGTCGCGGATCGGGTGCTTCTGCTGGCAGACGGGAAGGTTCGAGGCTGACCGGCCGGGCGCAGGCCATCGGTTCGTCCGCGGCGATCTCACCGCGGGTGCGTTCCAGGTGCGCCTCGCCCCACACCCGCACACCCTCCACGACGGGCAGAACCGTTGTCCCGTAAGGCGTGAGGCGGTAGATGACGGGTGCGGGGACAGGTCCGGTCACCACGCGCTCGACGAGCCCGTCGGCCTCCAGCTCCCGCAGCTGCTCGGCCAGCACCTTGGACGTGATCGGCGCGCCCCGGCGGCGCAGCCCGGCGAAGTGGGACTCGCCGTGCGCGAGCCAGTACACCAGGGTCAGCTTCCACTTGCCGCCGATCGCCGCGAACGCCGCCGCCATCGGACAGCCGGGCAGCGGGTTGGGGCGCGTGAGGTTACCTGCAGGTGCCTTCTTGTTCATGGTCGTCCCCTCGTCAGACAGTCGAATCATGAACAAGCGCATTCTGGCCGCACTGCTCGCTTTTCTCACGCTCACCGGGTCCGCCGCGTCGGCCGATGTCCTGACGGACGGCCAACGCGACTTCGACTGGGAGCTCGGCACCTGGCACACCGACGTGCGGGTGCTCGCCGATCCGTTGTCCGAGACCGAGGACCAGTGGCTGACCTTCTCCGGCACGTCCGTCGTGCGCCCGTTGCTCGACCGGCGGGCGAACGTCGTCGAGCTGAAGGTCTCGGGCTCCGCCGGGCGGATCGAAGGGCTCAACATGCGGCTCTACGAACCCCAGGCGAAGCGCTGGAGCCTCACGTTCGTCAACATCCGCGACGGCCTGCTCACCCCGTCGGTGTACGGCGGGTTCCACGACGGCGTCGGCGAGTTCTACGGCGACGACCAGCTCGGCGGACGCCCGATCAAGGTGCGTTTCCTGGTCCGCCGGCAGGGGGCGGACCGGGCCACGTTCGAGCAGGCGTTCTCGCCGGACGGCGGCGCGACCTGGGAGACCAACTGGATCGCGGTCGACCGCCGGTACTGAAGCCTCAGACCGCGGGCGGGCGGTCCTCGTACGGCGTGGACAGCACCACGGTCGTCCGCGTCGAGACGTTCGCCGACTCGCGGATCTTCTGCAGCAGCTCCTCCAGAGCCGTCGGTGACGCGACCCGCACGCGCAGGACGTACGACGCGTCACCGGCCACCGAGTAGCAGGCTTCGATCTCCGACAGGTGCTCGAGCCGCTTCGGGTAGTCGTCCGGCTCGGCGGGGTTGATCGGGAAGAGCGAGATGAACGCGGACATCGGCAGGCCGATCTCCGCGCCGTCCAGGCGAGCGGCGTAGCCCTTCACGATGCCGCGCTGCTCCAGCCGCTTCACGCGCTGGTGGACGGCGGAGACGGACAGGCCCACGCGCTCGGCGAGGTCGGTGAAGCTGCACCGGCCGTCCGACGCGAGTTCCTTCAGTATCGCCCTGTCGATCTGCTCGAGGGTCAAAGCACCACCAGTTCGTGAGGTCGGTTGTTGAAGGACTCGACGCCGTTCTCGGTGGCCACGACGATGTCCTCGATGCGCGCGCCCCAGCGGCCGGGCAGGTAGATGCCGGGCTCGACGCTGAACGCCATGCCCGCTTCGAGCGGCAGCGCGTTGCCGCTGACGATGTAGGGCTCCTCGTGCACGTCCAGGCCGATGCCGTGGCCCGTGCGGTGGACGAAGAACTCGCCGAAGCCCGCGTCGGCGATCACCGTGCGGGCCACGGCGTCGATCTGCTCGCAGGTGACGCCCGGCTGCACGGCCTCGACGGCGGCCTTCTGCGCGGCCTGGAGCACGGCGTAGGTGTCCCAGACGTCGTCGTGCTTCGGCTCGCCCATCACGTAGACGCGGGTCGAGTCGGAGTTGTAGCCCTCGGCAACCGGACCGCCGATGTCGATGACGACGACGTCACCGGCCTCGACGACGCGGTCGGAGTCGCGGTGGTGCGGCGAGGCGCCGTTGGGTCCGGAGCCGACGATCACGAAGTCGGCGTGGGTGTGGCCTTCCTCGACGATGGCCGCGGCGATGTCCTTGGCGACCTCACGTTCGGTGCGGCCGACACGCAGGAACTCGCCCATGCGCGCGTGCACCCGGTCGATCGCCTGACCGGCCTTGCGCAGCGCGTCGATCTCACTGGCGTCCTTGCGCATGCGCAGCTCGCGGATGATCGGCCCGGCGAGGCTCTGCTGTCCGCCGATCGCGTTGCCGAGCTTGATGGTGTGCAGCGCGGGCATCATGTCGGCCACGGCCGTCCTGTCACCCTTGATCGCGGCCTTGACCAGCGCGTACGGGTCCTCGCCGTCGACCCAGGTGACGACCTCGACGCCCAGCTCGTCAGTCGGGATGCCCGCGTACCCCGGCTGCTCCAGCTTCGGCACGACCAGCGTCGGCGTGCCGCCCACGGGCAGCGCGAGGCAGGTGAGGCGCTCGAAGGAGTCGCCACCGGCACCGATCAGGTACCGCAGGTCCGAGCCGGGCGAGATGAGCAGGGCGTCGACGCCCGCCTGCTCGGCGGCTGTGGAGGCGCGGTCAAGCCGCGCACGCAGCGCGGACACGTCGATGGGCCCGGTGATCGTTGCCATGAGGCGAAGCCTAGTAGCTTGTCCACTCGTGAGCTCTCCCCTGGTGCTGCTCGACTCCGCGAGCCTCTACTTCCGGTCGTACTACGCGCTGCCGGACTCGATGACCGCGCCCGACGGCACGCCGGTGAACGCCGTGCGCGGGTTCGTCGACACGATCGCCCGCGTGATCACCGAACGCGGCGCGGCCCGGCTGGTCGCCTGCCTCGACGCCGACTGGCGCCCGGAGTTCCGGGTGAAGGCGCTGCCGTCCTACAAGGCGCACCGGGTCGCCGAGGACGCGGTGGACGGCGAGGAGGAGGTCCCCGACACCCTCACGCCGCAGATCCCGATCATCCTCGACGTGCTCGACGCGGCCGGCATCTGCACCGGCGAGGCGGCGGGCTACGAGGCCGACGACGTGATCGGCGCGCTCGCCCACCGCGAGACCACCTCCCCCGTCGAGGTCGTCACGGGCGACCGCGACATGTTCCAGGTCGTGCGCTTCGAGCCCACGCCCGTGCACGTCGTCTACGTCGGCCGCGGCTGGAACAAGGCCGAGGTCCTCGGCCCGGAGGAACTGGCGGCCAAGTACTCGCTGCCCGTCGACAACGCGGGCTCCGCGTACGCCGACATGGCCGTGCTGCGCGGCGACCCCTCCGACGGCCTGCCGGGCGTGGCGGGCATCGGTGAGAAGACCGCCGCGAAGCTGATCACCGAGTTCGGCTCCCTCGACGCGGTGCTCGCCGCCGTCACCGACCCCATGGACCGCAAGCTCACGACCAAGGCCCGCAACGCCCTCATCGCCGCCGAGGAGTACCTCGCGGTGGCACCGGTGGTCGTCCGCACCGCCCTGGACGCCCCGGTCGTCCTGGACCGCTCCGACGACGTGCCGCGCGAGCCCGCCGACCCGGAGCGCCTGCGCGAGCTCACGCAGCGCTGGGGCCTGGGCAGCTCGGTGCCGCGTCTGGTGAACGCGATGGAGCGGCGCGCGTAACGTCTTTTCGCCCCCAACGACACCGCAGACGTGACGGATGCGCTGCGGCCGGTGGAACAGGCGTTGGTCGAGCACGTCGAGCGCGGGGAGCTGCTCGACCTGGCGGGTGACTCACCTGTCGATGAGGAAGCGATGCGCGGCTGGGACGAGGCGCGCACGATCCGCGCGTGGGTGCTGCGCGACATCCTGCGCGGCCGTCTGGCACCCGATCCCGATCCGCTCGGGGTGCGCCTGCGGGGTGCGCGCATCTCTGGCCGGTTGGACGTGGAGAACGTCCGCAGCCCGCTCTCGCTGGAGCTGTACGACTGCTTTCTCGACGAGGGCGTGGTCGCCCGCGACGCCCACCTCGCGGCTCTGCTGCTGGTCGGATCTCTGCTCGAACACCCGACCGAACCGGCACTGGACGCGACCAGGCTCACCGCGGAAGTGCTCGGACTCGGCGAAGCGACCGTGCGCGCGGCGGGCGACTGCGCGGTGGACGTGTCCGGCGCACGACTCGGCGTGCTGGTCTGCACCGGGGCACGGCTGCGTGCTGACACCAGCTCGGCGCTCGTCGCCACGACTCTGCACAGCAAGAGCGATGTCCTGCTGTGTGAGGGATTCGAAGCAACCGGCGCCGGTGACGCCGGCGCGGTCAACCTCGTCGGTGCGAGGATCAGCGGCAACCTGGACTGCAGCGGTGCGCGGCTGGTGAACAAATCGGGTCCCGCACTGCACGCCGACGGAATCCACGTCGAACGCGACGCACGGCTGCGCCACGAATTCGACGCCACCGCGGACACGGCGCTCGCCGGGGCGGTGAACCTGATCGGGGCCCACATCAGCGGCCTGCTGGAACTCAGCGGCGGAAAGCTCGCCAACGCCTCCGGTCCCGCGCTGATCGCCGACGGCTCGCGAGTCGATCTCCGGGTGTTCTGCGACGCGCCGTTCACCTCGCACGGCGCCGGATACGAAGGCGCCTTCCGGGTGCCCGGCGCGCACTTCGGCGGATGGCAGGGCGATGGCGTGGTCATGCGCAACAACACCGGCCCGGCACTCGTCGCGGCCGGTCTGCGAGTCGACACGGATTTGGCGCTCACGGCGTTCCGGGCGAGCGGCGGCAGCGTCGAGGCGGCGGTCAACCTGAGCAGCGTCGAGGTCGGCGGCACCTGCGAGATCGAGCCCGCCGAACTGCGCAACGAGACCGACCCGCTGGCGCTCATCAGCGTCAACGGACTCGTGTACCGCGGCCTTCCGCTGGGCATCGGCATCGACGAATGGCTCCGGCTGCTGCGCGACAGCACGCCTGTCTACGCGGCCCAGCCGTACCAGCACCTCGCCGAGGCCTACCGCGCAGCCGGGCATGACCGCGAAGCCCGCCGCATCCTGATAGCTCAGCGCCGCGACCAGATCAGCCGAGCCATGACCGGTCGCGCCGAACGCGCCTGGGCCCGCTTCACCGGCCTCGTGCTCGGCTACGGCTACCAGCCGTGGCGCGCGCTGCTGGGTCTCTTCGCGGTTCTCGTCACCGGTGCGGTGCTCGCGGTCGTGCTCGGCGGCAGCGGCCTGGTCCAGGTGCGGGCAGGAGCGGCGCCCACCGCGTGCCCCGTGATCGACCGGATCGCCGTCGGCCTCGAGCTCGGCGCGCCGTTGATCAGCACGCCCGCTCGTCCGCGGTGCGAGGCCACGAACACCGGCGCCGGACAGGCCCTCACCATCACCGGCTGGGTGCTCCGGCTGATGGCGTGGGCCTTCGCGACGCTGTTCATCGCCGGCTTCACCGGCGCGGTCCGCAAGACTTAGAAGAACGTCCCGCAGAACGGCTTACGCGGCACCGCGAACAAAGCGTCCGCGTCTGACAGACGGGTTCCCTCGATCCGTTTGGTGGCAACGAGCTGAGAGAACGTCGTGTCGCCGAAGTACACCGCGCCGAGCAGGTCCACCGGGATCGTGATGTCGGGCTGGTCCTCCACGCGCTCGACCCCGTCCGGCGACACCCGGTAGCGGCCGTCGTTGGCCGGCAGCAGCGTGTCGCGCACCTCGATCACGACCGGTTCCGCGGGGCCGTAGGTGCGGGCGGCGAGCATGCGCGGGACGTCGACGAGCCTCAGCCAGATCTCGTCGAAGATGTCCTTGGTGTGCACGACGCGCGGGTCTTCGAAGAGCCACGACACCGGGTCGTCGAGCGCCACGTCGACCTCGATCTGGTCGACGAGGTCCACTCGCGACACGTAGATCCACAGGTCGCGCCACGCGTCCTCGTTGGCGCACACGAAGTCCTCGATGGACATCTTGTGCTTCCAGTCCTTGTCCGTGGACACCTTGTAGGTGATGAACCCGTCGTCACCATCCGGTCCACTGTGGACGACGGTGACCGTGTTCTCCGCGCTGCTCTTGCGGTCGCGGGCCCTGACCCACCAGCCCTGCCACCGCCCGATGTGCCCCGGCCTCGTCAGCCCGATGGACTCGTGCAGCTCCGGCAGCAGCTTGTCGGCTTCGTCCTGGCCGAGCATCCGCACCCGGCCGGTCATCGCGCCGGGGATCACCGCACGTTTGGCGTCGATCTCCACCGTCCGCCAGCGACCGGCCAACCCGTAGCCGAAACGGCCGTAGATGCGGCCCTCCGAG
Source organism: Lentzea aerocolonigenes (assembly GCF_000974445.1). Lineage (GTDB taxonomy): Bacteria > Actinomycetota > Actinomycetes > Mycobacteriales > Pseudonocardiaceae > Lentzea > Lentzea aerocolonigenes. The sequence continues at coordinate 7,358 of NZ_BBOJ01000049.1, read as the reverse complement.
GCACGCAACGTCGCCACTGGATCGGGCAACTTCGAGAGTTGCTCGCGCATCAGGGCGGTGAGCACACCACGGCGCGTGTAGTCAGCGCGCACGCCAACGCGCGAGATGGCGGCATGCGGCACGACGGCCCCACCGGGAACCATCAACGAGGAGCCGTACGACTGGGTCGTCCCGATCATCTCGTCGCCGTCGAACGCGGCCAGCGCCCGCTCGGGCTCGTAGGAGGGCAGGACGACCTTCCAGTCGTCGTCCGACGGAGGACCCATGTGCATCGCGCGGCGGAACACGGTGGTGTGCGCGCGGAACTGCGCTTCGTCGTGGAGAACGCGGATGTCGGTCACGCTCGCGATCGTGTCGCAGCACGACCGCGGGCGCACCTCAGTTTCCGGACGCCCGGCGCCTCTCCAGGATCGACGCCATGAGCTGTTCGGCCTCGGCCGGGGTGATCGGCACGGCCTCGCTGTTGATGCTCGCGCGCCCGATCTGCCACAGCACGTCGGTGTCGGACCAGCCGTCCTCGGTCGCGAAGTCCCACTGCTCGGCGCGCCCGCTGGCTCCGTGCGGGTCGCGGCCGTCCTCACGCGAGTGCCGGACGATCTTGTAGGCGTTCTCCAGGTCGACCGAATCCCGCTCGTGGCGGAAGATCCCGTAGTACTGGTACGGGCCGTCCCAGTCGCGCCGCGCGCACAACCGCATCAGGCGGATCATCTCGTTCATCGCCGCCTGGGCCTCCTCGGGTGAGGCCTCCCGGACCGGGATGTGCGTGCGATGTCGCAGGTCGGAGCGCTCCCACACCAGGTCTCGGCTGAACGTCTCCTCGGTGCCGTCGCCGTGCACCCGGACCACAGCGGCAGGAATCGCGTCGTTCTCGTCCCAGATCACCAGCCACCGGAGCTGCTCGGACATGAAAACCTCCCCCAAGGTCACGAAGCCCTTGAGGGAGGTTAACGGAGAAAGTGATCAGCCGGTGGGCTGACCGACCTCGTACTCGCCGTCCTCGGTCTTGACGACGATCTTGACCTTCTTGTCCTTGCCGCCGACCTGGACCTTGCACTCGAACGAGGTGTTGGGCTTGACCTCGTTCTCACCGCTGCAGGTCGCGGCGCCGACGTCGGAGATCTTGTACTCGTCCTTGAGGATCTGGACGATGCCGTTCTGCACGGCCGTGTTGTCGAAGATCTTCTTCTTGAAGAAGGCCGGCGACACGAAACCGGTGAACAGCACGCCGCCGACGAGCAGGACGACGACCACCGCGGCCACCCAGATGGCCGCGCTCGACTTCTTCTTCGGCGGCACGGGCGGGCCGTAGCCGGGCTGCTGCCCGTACGGGTTCGGCTGCTGGCCGGGGTACTGCTGCGTCTGCTGGCCGTAGGGATCCTGCACGGGCTGGCCGTACGGGTTCGACTGCGGCTGCTGCGGCACGCCGTACTGCTGCGTCTGCTGCTGCGACGGGTCGAACCCCGGATACGGCTGCTGCTGGCCCGGCTGGGGCTGCGGCGGGCCGTAGGGGTTCTGAGCCGGGAAGCCGCCGGACGGGGTGCCGGGAGGGAAACCGCCACCGTAGGGCTGCTGCGGCTGCTGCGGCTGGCCCCAGGGCTGCTGCGGATCGTTCCCTCCGGACGGTCCGTACGGGCTGCTCATCTGTCGACCTCCGTGTGTACGACGTTGCGGCGAAATCCAATCACACCGTTGACGTCAGTCTTTACTCCGACTCGCAAAACCTTCGTCAGGCTCATGTCACATCATCGCCACAACACCGCGGCGCAGCGCGTCGACGGCCTTGGCAGCCGCCGAACCGACCGGGTCGCCTCGGCCGACCACCTCACGGATCTGGTCCAAAAGGTCGATCACCTGCCGGCACCAGCGCACGAAGTCGCCCGCGCCGAGCTCGTTGCCGCCCGCCTCGGCCGCGCTGAGCACCTTCTCCAGCGACTCGCCGCGCGCCCAGCGGAACACCGGCCACGCGAAGCCCGGATCCGGCTGACGCGTGATGCGCTCCAGCTTGTGTCGGCGCTCGTCGTCCTCGATCTCCGCCCACAACCGCACGGTCTTGAGCATCGCGTCCGACACCGGCCCCTGCGGCAGCCGCGCCTCGACGGGACCGTCCCGGCGCGCCTCGTAGACCAGCGACGACACGACGGCGGCGAGCTCCTCCGGCTTGAGGCCCTTCCACACGCCGTGGCGCAGACACTCGGCGGCAAGCAGGTCCGACTCGCTGTAGAGCCTGGTCAGGCGCTTGCCGTCCTGCGTCACCTCGTCGGCTTCGCTGAGGTACCCGCGCTCGCGCAGCAACGCCCGGATGCGGTCGAACTGCCGCGCCAGCGAGTGCGTGGTCGCCGCGACCTTGCGCTCCAGCTGCTCGGTCTCCGCCAGCAACCGGTGGTACCGCTCGCCCCACCGCGCGTGGTCCTCGCGCTGGTCGCAGCCGTGGCACGGGTGCGCGCGCAGGGCACGCCGCAGCGTCGCGAGCTCGGGGTCGTCGTCCGCCGTGGTCTTCTTCCGGCCGCGCGACGGCACGGTGATGCCGGTGTTGCGGATCGTCGAGGCGAGGTCGCGCCGCGACTTGGGCGACCGCACGTCCACCTGCCGGGGCAGCCGGACGTGGCCGAGCACCTCGACCGGCGCCGGGAAGTCCGCGCTCGTCAACCGGCCCGACCAGCGGTCCTCGGTGACGACCAGCGGCCGCGCCTCCCCCAGCGGCTCGATGCCGGGGTCGATGACGACGGCGAGCCCCGACCGGCGCCCGGACGGCACCGCGATGATGTCGCCCTTGCGCAGCGTCTCGAGCGACTTGGCCGTCTCGATGCGGCGCGAGTTCGTGTTCTGCCGCGCGAGCTGCTTCTCCCGGTCCGCGACCTTGCGCCGCAGCCCCGCGTACTCGGCGAAGTCACCGAGGTGGCACGTCATCGACTCGGAGTAGCCCGCCAGCGCGTCCTTGTTGCGCTCGATGCGGCGCGCCAGCCCCACCACCGACCGGTCCGCCTGGAACTGCGCGAACGACTGCTCCAGGATCTCGCGCGCGGCGGAGGCCCCGAGCTGGTGCACGAGGTTGACGGCCATGTTGTAGCCGGGCCGGAACGACGACCGCAGCGGATACGTCCGCGTGGACGCGAGCCCGCCGACCGCCTTGGGGTCGATTCCCGGCTGCCAGACGACGACCGCGTGCCCCTCGACGTCGATGCCACGACGCCCCGCACGACCGGTGAGCTGCGTGTACTCGCCCGGCGTGAGGTCGACGTGCGCCTCACCGTTGTACTTCACGAGCTTCTCGAGCACGACCGTGCGCGCGGGCATGTTGATGCCCAGCGCCAGCGTCTCGGTGGCGAACACGACCTTGACCAGCCCGCGGACGAACAGCTCCTCGACGGTCTCCTTGAACGCCGGCAGCAACCCGGCGTGGTGCGACGCGATACCGCGCTCCAGCGCCTCCCGCCACTCCCAGAACCCGAGCACCATCAGGTCGGCCTCGGGAAGGTCCCGAGTCTTCTCGTCGATGATCCGCCGAACCTGCTCGGTCTCCTCCGGCGTGTTGAGCCGCAGCCCGGCCCGCGCGGTCTGCGCGACCGCCGCGTCACACCCGGCCCGGCTGAACACGAACACGATCGCCGGCAACAGACTCGCGTTGTCGAGCCGCTGAATCATGTCGATGCGGCTCGGCGGCTTGAACCCGGAGTTGCGCCCAGCCCGAGCGCTGTTCGCGTTGCGGTTGCGCCCGCGGCTGAACGGCACGTGGTACCGCGCCAACTCCTCGGTCTTGCGCAACACCTGAGCGTTGATCCGCGCGTGCGTCTCGTCGCCCTCGAACAGGTCGAGCATCTGGTTGCCCACCAGCATGTGCTGCCACAACGGCACGGGCCGGTGCTCGTCCACGACCACCGCCGTATCCCCGCGCACCTCGACCAGCCACTCACCGAACTCCTCGGCGTTGCTGACCGTCGCGGACAGACCAACCACCTGCACGTGCTCCGGCAGGTGCAGGATGACCTCTTCCCACACGGGCCCGCGAAACCGGTCGGCGAGGTAGTGCACCTCGTCCATCACGACGTACGCGAGTCCGTCCAGAGTGGACGAACCCGAGTACAGCATGTTCCGCAGCACCTCGGTGGTCATGACGACAACCGGCGCGTTGCCGTTGACGCTCGTGTCACCGGTGAGCAGCCCGATGCTCTCCGCCCCGTACCGCGCGGTGAGGTCGGCGAACTTCTGGTTGGACAGGGCCTTGATCGGCGTCGTGTAGAAGCACTTGCGGCCTTCGGTGAGGGCCAGGTGCACAGCGAACTCGCCCACCACGGTCTTACCGGCACCGGTGGGGGCGCAGACGAGCACTCCGTGACCGTCCTCCAGGGCCTCGCAGGCCTGGCGCTGGAACGGGTCCAGCTCGAACGAGATGACGGAGCCGAAGTCGGTCAGCTTGGGCCGTTCGGCACGACGCCGTGACTCGGCGTAGGCCTCGGCCGGGGACCGCGAAGCACGTGACACCCCTTCAGGCTTTCACATCACACCGACAATCGCCGCCGAGATAGATTAACTTCAGTAGGCACTGAAGCTATTGAGTGTGCTGTGCGGCTGTCGAGCCCTGTCCGCGGGTCAGGTTGGGTGGGTCAGGTTGGGCGGGTCGGCGCGGGGTTGGCCTGGGTGGTTCGGCGCGGGTTCCAGCGGGGCGGTCACCTTTTGCCGGTCGTGTCGCCTTGCATTGGTGGGCGCGTGAGTCGTATGACGAGCCGGGTCATTTCATCGCCGCTTCGCGACGATTGCGATTGGGGCTTGACTTCGGGGCCCTTGCGAGGCGCACATCGGCCTTAAAAGCCGGGCATAAGGAGCCCGGCCGATCCAACCAGCATAGCACCTCGCACCCAAAGTCAAGCCCCAATCGCAATCGTGCGTGGTCGTGTTTGTTGTTCGGCTCACCCCATTACCGCTTGCCCGCGTTCGCATTGCCCGATTCGGCTCGGCTTCGCCATCGCGGTTGTTGGGGGCTCGGCTTCGCCATTGACGGCGGTTCAGCTGGAGAGGCGGTTGTGCCTTGCCATCGCGGCTAGTGGGGCGCTCGGCAATGCCACCGCCATCACGGTTTACCTTTGCCGTTGCCCGTCGCCGGGACCACATTGCCATCGGCGTCCCGCCCGTACCGTCGCGGAATTGTCGAAGCGGGGCAGAATGGCCCGACGCGACGAGGAGAAGGCCGCAGCCGATCCAGCCATCAGCCAAGCAGCAGTGATCTGCTTGCTCGTCGCGGCCAGGCCGCGTTCATCGGGGCCCTCGTCGTCACCGGGCGGTATCGCTATCGCCTGCCTGGTCAGGCGATGTTGATCGGGTTGCGTCTGGGTTTGCGGAGCGGGTCGAGCCAGTCGGGTGCGTAGAAGGTCGGGATGCCGTTGACCAGCTTGACGTTCCACTTGCTCTGGTGGATGAGTGTGTGGTGGTGGCGGCAGAGCAGCACGGCGTTGTCGACGGAGGTGTTGCCTCCGTTGGCCCAGTGTCGGATGTGGTGGGCGTCGCAGTGTCTGGGTGGCCTGCCGCAACCGGGGAACGCGCAGCCGCGATCCCTCGCGACCAGGGTGCGGCGGATTCCGGCCGGGAAGGTGCGGGTTTTGCGGCCGATGTCCATCGGCTGTCCCTGGCTGCCCAGCAGCAGCGGGATGATGCCCGCGTTGCAGGCCAGGCGACGCACCTGCTCGGCGGGGATGTGCTCGCCGTTGTCGAGCATGCCCTGGCCCACCTGGTTGGCGAGGTCCTCGTGCCGCATCGTCACCGTGAGAGTGACGGGTTCGCCGCCGTGTTCGGGCAGCTGGTCGGCGCGCAGCATCAAGTCGACCAGATCAGCCAGCGCATCACCCTCGCGTTCGGAGCGGCTGCGCGCGTCTGGGCCTTGCCCGGTGTCGGGGCGGGGCTTGGCCAGCGGATCCAGCAACGCCTCGTACTTGGCGCCGGTGACCCTGTCCAGCTTGGCCCGGATCTCCAGGATGCCGTTCTTCCACTGCATCAAGTGCTGATTGCCCGGCGGCGCGGGTTCGAGGTCGCGAGGCTCCGGGTCGTTCTGCAGGAGGGTGTAGGCGAGCTTGTTGCCAAGCTTGCGGACCGTGACGGGCTCGAAGTCACGCGCGTACCCCACCACCATGGCCTCGTGCTCGGCGGGCACCGTCTTCATCACCGCAGCCACCGCCGCCACGTGATCGACCGACAACACCCCCTCGGCCACCGCCGAGGCGGTCACCGGAAGCTTAGGAGCGAGTTCGCTGCCGGTCGGCGTGATCTCACCGGTCAGCAGAGCGGCAGTGTCGATCCACCGCTTCGCGACGTGAGTGTCCCAGCGGACAACGTGCCGCAACACCTTCGGCAAATCCTTGTAGCCCAGCTCGCTCGCAGCTCCGCGCCGATCCAATTCGGCGACGATCTGCAACGCGGCATTCTCGCGAACCCGAATTTCCGTCACCTCATCGACGAGACTGCGAAGCAGCTCGTCAGTGGAGAGGAGGCGGGTTTCGATCACGTGTTCTAATCTACCGCAAGATCGCGAGCAAATAACGGGCAAAGCCGCACACGATAGGGTGAACCAGCGATGGCGAAGCCGAGCCGGACAGGGCAATGCGAACGCAGGCAACCGGTAATGAGGTGAGCCGAACAACCCAACGCAACCACGCACGACTGCGATTGGGGCTTGACTTTGGGTGCGAGGTGCTAGCCTTTTCGGACCGGGCGGGTGCGGAGCATCCGACCTTTTCCGCCCGACACAGCGCCTCGCAAGGGCCCCGAAGTCATCTATGAAGGAGCGGGGCCGGTCAAGTGCCGTGCTGAGGCTGGTTTTCGGGGTTTTCGGCTCTGTGCGGGCAGGCGTGTCCGGCGGGCGGGGTCAAGATCGGCCGTAGGCCGCCCCCGGAGGGGGCCGGAGGGTCTTGACGCCGTCGCTGGACGCGTCACGCTATTCGAGCCGGAAATTGCCGGAGGGCTCTTTGTGTGGGGTCGCGTTCACCGTGCCGGGTCTGTTCCCGGTGGCAGACCAGTTGCCTGGTTGCCGGTCATCTATTCGCAGGTGTGTGCGTGGTGGGGTGCGACCGTGACCGGGCGGGGTCAATCAAGACCACGACCACGCCACCAGAGGGTGGGGGTCAGACTTCGGGCGATCCGCGCCCCGGTCACGACCAGGCCCGCGGCTCATGCCGCGGCGTCCGGTGATGTGGTGTCCGGTGAACCAGTGGTGGTGGTCTGGGGGTCCAGGGCACGGATGTGCCCGTCGCGCAGGCCGAAGTAGACCAGGGTGCACAGCCGGCGGGCGACCGCGACGGTGGCGATGCCCTTGCCGCGGCGGTCCCGGATGCCGTCACGGGTAGCGACCAGCCAGCCCGCGCTGGCGGGGATCT
>NZ_BBOJ01000050.1 GCF_000974445.1 Lentzea aerocolonigenes | reverse complement strand
CCGCCCGTATCGCCGCACTCCCGGCAGGATCGGTCGTGCTGGCCGAGGACGAGACCCACCTCGACCTGCTGCCACGAGTCCGGTCCTGCTGGATGCCCACCGGCCTGCGCCACCAGATCCTCACTCCCGGCAGCAACATCCGCCGCACCCTGCACGGCGCGATCAACCTCGCCACCGGAACCTGGCACCACCACGTCTCCGTGAAGAACGTCTCGGTCGTGTTCTGCTACTTCCTGCAGACCCTGCTCGACGCCTACCCCGACGCACCCGTAGTCGCCGTCATCTGCGACAACGGTGGCACCCACCACAGTGGAATCACCCGCCGCTGGCTGACCGAACACCCACGCCTGATGCTGATCGAAGGCGCGAAATACAGCCCGCAGGACAACCCCGTCGAACGCATCTGGGCCGGCCTCAAACACCACATCGCCAACACCGCACCCGCCACGATGGCCGGCCGCGTCCGCCAAGCACACGCCTACTTCCGCGGCCGCACCACCGAACAGAACCTGACCACCGCCGCACCCTGGACCAGCCCCTGGCTACCCGAAGGTTTCGGACAAGACTTATGGCCAGGTGCTTAGAGGGGCAACATGGAGAGCAGGCCGTGCGCGAGTTCGCTCGCCTGAGCGAGCAGGCCGCTCGCCTGGTGCACGAGACCGTTGACCAAGTCCATGAGTCCAGCCACGGTGGGACCTCCCGACGAACCCCGGCGGGCTGGTCCCGCCGGGTGTTGCCGGGAATCAAAGCGCTAGCACACGAACGCCGCTCGCCCTGTCACACCATTGAGCTAATTGGACTGTCCCAAATGGACTATCGACCCAGCGACGTGCAGGTGAAGCCAGCGCGGCGAATGACGTCCGGGTCCAGGATGTTGCGGGTGTCGACGACCACCGGCTGCCGCACGGTTTCCGCGAGGCGTGCCCAGTCCAGGGAGCGGAAGTCCGGCCACTCGGTCAGCACGACCAGCGCGTCGACGTCCTTGGCCGCCTGGTACGGATCGTCCACAACGGACACCGAACCGAGATCCGTGCCACCGGTCAGCGCGGGGTCGTAACCGACGAGCTCGGCGCCGGCCTGCTTCAACAGAGCCGCCACCGCCAACGCCGGCGAGTCGCGCAGGTCGTCCGTGCCCGCCTTGAACGTGAGGCCCAGCAGGCCGAGGCGCACGTGGGACAGCGACCCGCCGCGCTTGCCGGTGACCGCGAGCCTGATCTTCTCGACCATCCGCAGGCGCTGGCGCTCGTTCGTGTCGATCGTGGCGCGCAGCAGCCGGAACTCGAAGTCGGCGGCGTCGGCGACCTGGAGCAGCGCGTGCGTGTCCTTGGGCAGGCACGAACCACCCCAGCCGGGGCCGGGGTTCAGGAACGCCTGACCGATGCGCTTGTCGTAGCCCATGCCCTCGGTGACGTCGGTGATGTTCGCGCCGAGCCGCTCGCACAGCTCCGCCACCGCGTTGACGTACGAGAGCTTCATCGCGAGGAAGCAGTTCGCCGCGTACTTGACCATCTCGGCCGACGCGGCGTCGGTCAGGACCGTCGGCGCGCCCAGACGGGCGTACAGGGCGGCCACGCGCTCGGCAGCGTCCTGCTGGTCGCAGCCGACGACGATCCGGTCGGGGTTCAGGAAGTCGTGCACTGCCGAGCCTTCGCGGAGGAACTCGGGGTTCGACACGACGGCGACGTCGTCCCGGCGCAGCAGCTCGGCCGTGCGGATCGACGTGCCCACCGGCACTGTCGACTTGTTCACGATCACACAGCCGGACGGCAGCAGGTCGCGCGTTTCGTCCACAACGGACTCGACGGCCTGGAGGTCCGCGATGCCGCCGACGCCCATCGGGGTCGGCACGCAGAGGAACACGACCTCGGCGTCGGCCACGGCGGCCGAGGCGCCGAGCACGAACGACAGGCGGCCGGACGCGAGGCCCTCGGACACCAGCTCGGCGAGCCGGGGTTCGAGGATGTCGACCTCGCCGCGCGAGAGCCGTTCGACCTTCGAGGCGTCGACATCCGCGCACACGACGCGGTGGCCGAGGGAGGCGAGGCAGGCGCCCGTGGTCAGACCGACGTACCCGGTGCCGACGACCGCGATCCTTCTGACGAACATCATTCTCCCGTTCGGTTCACGGCGAACGCGCGGAGCGCGGCGTCGTCGCTCACGTCGATCATCTTGTTGCCCCACTGGTCGGTGCCCGCCGTCAGCGAGGGCCTGCCGTCGGGGAACGGGCCGCGCGAGACGAAGCCGGTGAGCCCGTCGAACACCGCCACGTAGTTCTCGGCCTGCGGGCGCCAGTCGAGCTCCGCCTCGCAGCGGCGACGGCCCTCGAAGCCGAGCCGGCTGCGGCGTTCCGCGTCGTCGAGCAGGTCGAGCAGCGACGTGGTGAACGCCTCGACGTCACCCGGCTCGACGTAGACGGCGCAGTCGCCGGCCGACACCACGGTCTCCGTCAGCCGGTACGAGACGACCGGCAGCGCGTAGGCCATGTACTCCATGGTCTTGTTCATAGTGGACACGTCGTTCAAAGGCGACAACGGGTCCGGGCCCAGTCCGACGGACGAAGTCGACAGGTAACGGCTGATCTGTTCGGGCCCAACACGTCCGGTGAACTCGACGTACGGATCGAGTCCCCACGCCGTGGCCTGCTTCTTCAGGTCTTCGAGGCAGTCGCCGAAGCCGAGCAGCGCGAACCGGACGTCGGTGCGGCCGCGGTCGAAAACAACTCTCCGTGCGACTTCCAGGACGCCGTCGACGCCGTCCTGCGGCCCCATGATTCCCAGATACGCCACCAAGTGTTTGCCGCCGCGTCGCAACTCGTCCACGCCCTCGACAGGCCGCATCACGGTCGTGTCCGGACCGGAGCGCACGACGGTGGTGTGCTCGGGCGGCACGGAGCCGCGCGTCCACGCGATCTTCTGGTACGAGGTGTTGGTCGACGTCACCCGGTTGGCCGTCCGGAACGTCCGGCGCTCCAGCCACTTGAGGATGCGGTACTGGAGCTTGCCCGCCACGCCCTTCGGCTCACCGAAGCGGGACAGGAAGACCTCGGGGTTGAGGTCGTGGTGGTCGAAGACGAACTTGACCCCGCCGAGCCGCCACAGCAGGGCGAGCGCCCAGTAGGTGTCCGGCGGGTTGCACGCCTGCATGACGTCGAACCGCCTGCGGGCGCGGACCTTCACGCTCAGCAACGCCGTGCGCACCCAGCAGTACAGGAACTCCCACGCGTAGCCCAGCGCGCCTTCCGCCTGGGGCGGCGGAGCGTACTTGTACAGGTGCACTCCGTCGAGGAGTTGGTAAGCGGGATCACCCGGTCCCTTGGGGCAGATCACCGAAACCTCGTACCCGGCGGCGGTGAGGGCTCGGCATTCCAGCCACACCCGGCGGTCCAGCGGCACGGGGAGGTTCTGCACGATGATCAACACGTGCGGCGATGACGTCACGCCTTATTCTCGTCCGCGAGGGCAAAACGGTTACAGATTCCCTCGATCAGGCGCCGTGACCGCTGGTCTTCGCCCCGTGTTTCGGTGGCCAGACGGACGCCTCGCGGCACCGGCCCCACGCCCCCATATGCCCGATATGAGGGCGCGGGGCCGGTGCCGCGAGGCGTCCTGCTGGGTGCCGAAAGACGCGGTGAAGGTCAGCGGTCACGGCGCCAGGTAACGAGAGTTCCAAATCGCTCGATGTAGCGGGCACAAGCCCGAGTGCGAGGAGCGGTTGTGGAGCGGTCACCTGTCGCGGTGGTCATCGTCACGTACCAGAGCGAACAGGTCATCGCGGGATGCCTGGACTCGCTGCCGGAAGGCACGAAGGTCGTGGTCGTCGACAACGCTTCCACCGACGGCACTGTGGCGGCCGCCACTCGTCCCGGCGTCCAGATCGTGCGCAACCCCGTCAACGCGGGATTCGCGGCAGGCGTGAACCTGGGCATCAAGGCAGCAGAGGGTTACGACGTTCTCGTGCTCAACGCGGACATCCGGTTGCACCCCGGAGCGCTCGAGACGCTCCGTGCCGCCGACAGGCCGATCGTCGTGCCCCGTCTGGTCGACGAGAGCGGCGCGCTGTCCCACTCGCTGCGCCGCAAGCCGAGCGCTCTCAAAGCCTTCGCGGAAGCCCTCATCGGCGGTGGCCGTGCCGGACGGATCGGGCTCGGCGAGACCGTCACCGACGACAAGGCCTACCAGGGTGCGCACGCCGCGGACTGGGCGACGGGCTGCGCGTGGCTGATCAAAAGGGAAGTCATCGAGCAGCACGGCCTTTTGGACGAACGGTATTTCCTCTATTCGGAGGAAACCGACTACATGTTGCGCGCCGGCGGCGTCTGGTTCGAGCCGCGCGCGACGGTCACGCACATCGGTGGCGAGGTGTCGACGAACGCGTGGCTGTGGTCGATGCTCACCGCGAACAAGGTCCGGCTGCACCGCGAGCGGCACGGGCGGTTCGCCGCGTTCTTCATGTGGCTCGCGATGGTGGTGAACGAGGGGCTGCGGGCGCGGTCGCCGAAGCACCGCACGGCGTTGAAGGGGCTTTTCGGGATGCGGCGCTGGCCGGAGGAAGTGGCCTCGGAGGGACCTGCCTACCTGTGCTTCAGCGCGCAGGACTGGTGGTACCACAACCGGGCGCACTCGGACTTCCAACTGCTGCGCCGGGTCGCGAAGCACCGCAAGGTGTTGCTGGTCAACAGCATCGGCCTGCGGATGCCCTCACCCGGCAAGAGCACCCAGTTCCTGCGCCGGATCCTGCGCAAGGCCAAGAGCGTCGCGATGCTGGTGCGTCAGCCGATCCCGGAGACGCCGAACTTCTACGTGATGACGCCCGCTCCCCTGCCGTTCTACGGCAAGCCGTGGCTGCGCAAGCTGAACTCCGTCCTGGTGCGCACGCAGGTTCGCGCGGTGTGCTTCTTCCTGCGGATGGGCACCCCGGTCGTCGTGGCCACGATTCCCACGGCGTGGGACGTCGTGAAGCCCATGCGGCACAAGGGCCTGATCTTCAACCGGTCGGACCGGCACTCGGCGTTCCCCGAGGCCGACCAGGGCACCATCGCCGCGCTGGAGAACCAGCTGCTGTCCAATTCGGACACCGTGCTCTACGTCAGCCGCGCCCTCCAGGACGAGGAGTCCGCGCTGACCGGTGAGCGCGCGCACTTCCTCGACCACGGCGTGGACGTCGACCACTTCACGCGCCGCGACGAGCTGCCCGCGGACATCGCGTCGATTCCGGGGCCGCGCATCGGGTTCTTCGGCAGCCTCGACGACTACCTCGTCGACTTCGACCTGATCGAGAAGGTCGCGCAGGAGTTCCCCGAGGCGTCCGTGGTGCTGATCGGTGACGCCACCTGCTCGATGGAGCGCTACGCCAAGTACCCCAACGTGCACTGGCTCGACTTCCGCACGTACGAGCAGATCCCCGGCTACGGCTCGGGTTTCGACGTGGCACTGATGCCGTGGCTCGACAACGACTGGATCAAGCACGCGAACCCGATCAAGATGAAGGAGTACCTGGCCCTCGGCCTGGCCGTGGTGTCCACGGACTTCCCCGAGGTCGAGCGCTACTCCGACGTCATCCGGATCGCGTCCGGCGAGGCCGAGTTCATCGACCAGATCCGGCTGACCCTCAAGGACGGCGGCCTGAAGACGCCGGCCGAGCGGCGTGCGGCCGTGCTGACCGCGTCGTGGGACTCCCGTGCCCGTGAGCTGATGCAGATCGCGGAGGACCGCTGACCATGTGTGGCATCGCAGGCGTCAGAAGGTTCGACGGCACTCCCGTCTCCGCCGAGCTGCTCGCGGAGATGGCGAAGCGGCTGCACCACCGCGGCCCGGACGACAGCGGCTTCTGGGCCGACGGCTCGATCGGCTTCGCCCACACCAGGCTCTCGATCATCGACCTGGCCGGCTCGCCTCAGCCGATGGCGGGCGCGTCGGGCACCACGACGATCGCGTTCAACGGCGAGATCCTGAACTACAAGCAGCTCCGGACCGCGCTCGCGTACCCGTTCAAGACCAGCGGCGACACCGAGGTCCTGCTGGCGATCTACGAACAGCACGGCGCCGCGGGCGTGTCGAAGCTGCGTGGCCAGTTCGCGTACGCGATCCACGACGCCAAGTCCGGCGAGACGCACCTGTTCCGCGACCGGCTGGGCATCCTGCCGCTGTACTACTACGCGGACGCGCGGATGTTCGCGTTCGCGTCCGAGATCAAGGCGCTGCTGCCCGCGATCGGCTCGGCCGAGGTCGACACCGAGTCGCTGCACGACTACCTGGCGCACCGGTCGGTGCCCGCGCCGCACACGCTCGTGCGGGGCGTGCGGAAGGTGCCGCAGGGGCACCACCTGGTCGTCTCCGCGGACGGTTCGGTGCGCACCGAGCCGTACTGGGAGCTGCCGCGCGAGTCGGAGATCCGGCAGGTCACGCCGGAGGAAGCCGTCCGTCTGGTCGACGAGGCGCTGACGGCGTCGGTGCGGGACGCGTTGGTCGCGGACGTGCCCGTCGGCGCGTACCTGTCCGGCGGCGTGGACTCCTCGCTGATCACCGCTCTGGTGGCGCGCGAACGGGGTGATGCCGAGCTGCACACGTTCTCCGCCGGCTTCGGCGACCCGCGCGTCGACGAGCTGCACTGGGCCGAGAAGGTCGCCGGGATCGTCGGCAGCAGGCACCACAACGTGATCGTGACGGCCGACGACTTCCGCGACAGCTGGGCGAAGCTGTCCTGGCACCGGGACGCGCCGCTGTCCGAGCCCGCCGACGTGGCCGTGTTCCGGCTCGCCGAGCTCGCGCGCAGGGACGTGAAGGTCGTGCTGTCCGGCGAGGGCAGCGACGAGCTCTTCGGCGGCTACCCGAAGTACCGCTTCGCCCAGGCCACCCGCCTCGCCGGGATGCTGCCGTCGTTCGCGTTGCGGCGCCTGGAGAAGGCGCTCCCCGCCTCGAAGGCCCGGCTGGGCATCGCGTTGCGGGCGATCGCCGAACCCTCGTACGCCGAACGGATGCGCGGCTGGTTCGCGCCGTTCACCGTGGCCGAGCGGGCCGCTTTGCTGGGCGGGCCCGCGACCCGTTCGGTGCTGGAGCCGTACGTCAACGGCCGCGGCGATGCGTTGCGCCGCATGCTCTACGCCGACTCGCACACCTGGCTCGCGGACAACCTGCTGGAACGCGGCGACCGCATGTCGATGGCCGCGTCGCTGGAGCTGCGGCCGCCGTTCCTCGACCACCGGGTCGCCGAACTCGCGTTCTCGTTGCCCAGCAACGTGAAGGTGCGCGGCGGCACGACCAAGTGGGTCGTCAAGGAGGTCGCGCGCCAGCACCTCCCGGCCGACGTCGTGGACCGCCCGAAGTCGGGCTTCAAGGTGCCGCTGGACGCCTGGTTCCGCGACGGCCTGCGTGACATGGCATACGACCTGCTGACCGGGCCCACGTCGTTCGTGGGCAAGACCTTCGACCGGGCGGCGGTCCGCACGCTGCTCGACGACCACGACTCCGGTGACCGCAACGAGCAGCCGCGCATCTGGACGCTGCTGTCGCTCGAGGTGTGGCACCAGACCCTCACCTGGTAGGCCACATGTACGTCGCCTCGTCCCGGCCCGCCAAGACCGACTTCCGCAAACGGTTGCCGGGCACCGTGTTCGCGCTCGGCACGGTCAGCCTGCTCACCGACATCTCGGCAGAGATGATCACCGCGTTCCTGCCCGTGTACCTGCTCTTCACGTTGCAGCTGGGCTACGCGCAGTTCGGCCTGCTGGACGGCATCTACACGGGCGCCACGGCGGTGCTGCGGCTGGTCGGCGGTGCCGTGTCCGACAAGTTCCGCAGGCCCAAGGCCGTCGCGGCGGCCGGGTACGGGTTGTCGGCCGCCACCAAGGTGTTCTTCCCGCTGGTCGGCGCTTCCCCGTTCGGCATCGGCGCGCTGATGGCCGCCGACCGCGCCGGCAAGGGCATCCGGACCGCGCCGCGCGACGCGATGATCTCGCTCGCCACGCCGGAGGACCGGCTGGGCGCGGCGTTCGGCGTGCACCGGAGCATGGACACGTTCGGTGCGCTGCTCGGGCCGCTGGTGACGTTCCTGCTGCTCGCCCAGATCGGCATGGTGCCGGGGCCGATCTTCGCGGTGTCCGCGGCGTTCGCGGTCATCGGCCTGATCGTGCTGGTCTCGTTCGTGCGCGAGAGGCCCTCGGACAAGAAGGTCGAGGGGCCACGGCCGTCGTTCAAGGCGGGACTCGGGCTGCTCACCGACCGGCAGTTCCGCCGGACCACCATCTCCGCCGGCCTGCTGGGGCTCGCGACGATCTCGGACGCGTTCGTCTACGTGCTGGTGCAGAAGGCCACGAACATCTCGCTCGGCTTCCTGCCCCTGCTTCCGCTCGGCACGGCGGTCGTCTTCCTCGCGGCCGCCGCGCCGCTCGGGAAGCTGTCGGACCGGATGGGCCGCTGGCGGATGTTCCTCGTCGGCCACGGACTGCTGCTGGGCGTGTACGCGCTGCTGTTCATCCCCGAGGGCGGCAAGGGTGTCGCGATCGCGGCGCTGCTGCTGCACGGGTTGTTCTACGCGGCGACGGACGGTGTGCTGTCGGCCAAGGTGAGCGAGTCGGCGCCGGAGTCGCTCCGGGCGTCAGGGCTGTCGGTGGTGCAAACCGGACAAGCGCTGGGCCGTCTCGTTTCGTCCGTCGCTTTTGGACTGCTTTTGCAGTACTCGAGTCTCGAAACCGGCGTCACGGTGGCGCTGGTAGCACTCACCGTGACGCTGGTCATCAGTTACGGAATCAACCGCGAGCGGCCAGCTTCTGCTTGATGGCCTCGAAGCCGCCCTTGCCCAGGACCTTCATCGCCGCGTTCTTCGCCGCCACGCGTCCGGAGTCGCGCACGAACCGCACCGGCTGAGACACCAGACGGTCCTGCGCCACGGCCCGAACTCCGGGCTCAGCAACGTCGTCGAGCGAGTCGCCGAACGACGCCTTGTACGGCTCGGGAGACACCAACCGGCCGCGTGTGCGGTTCGACACGTTGCCGCCGTGCACGACCTGGAGCCAGCCCGGCGCGCCGCCGAGCTCGACGACCGGGAAGTGCAGGTGCATGTGGTTGTGCCAGTGCGCCCAGCACGTCACCGGCTCGTCCCAGGTCTCGCGGACCGAGACGAACGCGTTGTGCCGGTCCACCCGGTGGTACAGCCCGCCCGGCGACTTGATCAGGCCGTTGACCAGGTAGTACGCCGCCGTGGTGGTGGGGCGCGGAGCCGCGCAGAGACGTTCGACGAAGTCCGTGGCGAGACCGTCGTCGTTGTCGAGGTTCGTGGTGATGAGCTCGTCACCGGTCTCGGAGTACAGCGACCGGATGTCCGACCTCAGCTCCTCCCGCGAGACTTCCGCGCGGAAAACGGGCGTGTACGCGTCACCGTGTTCGGCGATTTTGTCCTTGAGCCAACTCGGTGATTCGGGGTCGAAGTAGATGAGCCACCGCGTCCGTTTGTCCGTCTGGGCGACGACGGATGGCAGGCAATAGCGCTCGAACAGCGCAACGCGCTCGGTCAGCCATCCTTCCTTTGCCCGGACGTAACTTTCGGCGCCCTTCGACGGCAGGTTGAAGCGCGTCAGGATGACGTGGTCCATGACTCCCCTTACTCCGGTCACCACTACATCGTCCGATGGGCCCAAAACGTTGCGGGGCTAACGAAAGCGGGACAGAACCGATAACCAGGTTGTGCCAACGCTTCCCACAGTGGACGTCGTGATCCCCTGTTACAACTACGCCCACTTCCTGCCGGCCTGTGTCCGCAGCGTCCTCGACCAGCCCGGCGTGGACGTGCGGGTGCTTGTGATCGACGACACGTCCTCGGACAACACACCCGAGGTGATGGCCGAGCTGATGGCCGCCGACAAGCGCGTCGAGGGCCGCCGGCACGAGGTGAACAAGGGGCACATCGCCACCTACAACGAGGGCCTGCTGGAGTGGGCGAGCGCCGACTACACGGTGCTGCTGTCCGCGGACGACCTGCTGGCGCCCGGAGCGTTGCAGCGCGCGGCCTCGGTGTTCGAGCAGAACCCGGACGTGGGCATGGTGTACGGCCGAGTCGTGTACTACCACGACCACAACGCGTTGCCTCGCGTGTTCGAGCTGCCGACGACATCACGGGTCTGGCGCGGCGACGAGTGGATCGAGAACCGCTTCCGCAGCAGCCGCAACGTGATCTCCTCACCGGAGGTCGTCGTGCGCACCAAGATCCAGCAGAAGGTGGGCGGCTACCGCGCCGACCTGCCGCACGCGGGCGACCTGGAGATGTGGCTGCGGATCGCGGCCGTGTCCGACATCGGGTACGTCAGCGGCAAGCCCGGCGCGTACTACCGGGTGCACGAGAACTCCATGATGCGCACGACGTTCAAGTCGGTGTTCGCCGACCTGGAGCAGCGGCGGGACGTGTTCGACCTGGTGCTGGCCGAGAACCCCGGGTTGCCGGCGCGGCTGGGGACGTTGGCGCGCAAGGCGATCGCCGGAGATGCGTTGTGGCGTGCTGTTCGGCTGCACGACCGGGACCAGTTGGACGGCACGGAGAAGGAGCTGCTGGACTTCGCCCGGGAGACGTATTCCGCGTTGGAGGAGCTGCCGGAGTACCGGGCGTTGGTGCGGAGGCAGCGGTTCAGCCCTGGGTTCTTGAGCCGGACTCAGTTGTTCTTGGCGCCGCACGCGGTGAAGAGGGCGAAGTTGTGGGTGGGGACGCAGCGCTGGAAGTGGCGGGGCGAGTGGTGACGGCCGGCAGCGGGGTTCGGGGCCAGCAGGGGCACGTGGTGACGGCGGACAGCGGGCTGCGGGAACAGCCGGGGCGCGAGGAGACGGCGGACAGCGGGCTGCGGGAACAGCCGGGGCGCGAGGAGACGGCGGACAGCGGGCTGCGGGAACAGCCGGGGCGCGAGGAGACGGCGGACAGCCGACCGGGGCGACTGGTGACGGCGGGCAGCGGGTCGATGGAAGGGCGGGGCGAGTGGTGACCCCCGGCAACAGCTCGTCCGACACGGCCGGCCAGGTGGCGACCGCGGGCGACCCCGAGGACCGAGTCTCGACCGACACGCCCACTCCGGGCCCTGGGCTCGAAGGCCGCGTCTCCAGCGCCATCCGTTGGAGCGCCATCAACTCCCTCCTCCAACGCCTGGCCGCCGTCGGCATCAGCGTGCTCCTGGCCCGCCTGATCGCCCCCGAGCAGTTCGGCGTCTTCGCGGTCGCCCTGGTAGTGCTCAACATCGTCCTGAGCGTCTCCGAACTCGGTGTCAGCGCGGCCCTCGTCCGCACCAACGACCCGGTCGAGGAGATGGCACCGACCGTCACGACCCTGTCGCTGGCATCGGGCACTCTCCTCGCGCTGATCTGCGTCGTCGGCGCGCCCTGGTTCTCCGGCGCGATGGACGCCCCGGAAGCCACCGGCGTCATCCAGCTCATGTCCGTCGCCCTCGTCATCGCGGGCGCGACGGCGGTGCCGGGCGCGATGATGCAGCGCAACTTCCGCCAGGACCACAAGTTCTACGCCGACACGGCCGCCTTCCTCGCGGGAACGGCGGTCGCCGTCGTGCTGGCGATCATGGGCTTCGGCGCGTGGAGCCTCGCGTGGCAACGGATCGCGCAGAACCTCAGTGCGGCCGTCATCATGTTCTGGCTCACCGAGGACAGGTTCCGGCCGGGCTGGAATCAGAAGCAGGCCAAGGAACTCCTCGCGTTCGGCCTGCCGCTCGCCGGGTCGAGTCTGCTGATCTTCGGCGTGATGAACGTCGACTACATCGTGGCCGGCGCGATGCTCGGCACGGTCCAGCTCGGCTTCTACCTGCTGGCGTTCAACCTCGCGAGCTGGCCGGTGGCGGCGTTCTCCGCGCCGGTCAGAAGCGTGTCGCTGGCCGCGTTCTCGAAGGTTCGGGAAGATCCCGAGCTGTTCCAGAAGTCGTTCGGGCGCGCGCTCGGGCTGCTGGCGCTCGTCACGGTGCCCGCGTGCGTGCTGCTGGCCGCGCTGGCCGAGCCGCTCATCCGGGTCGTCTACGGCGAGCGCTGGGCTCCCGCGGCGGCCGCGCTGGCGTTGCTGGTCCTCCTGGGCGCGGTCAGGGTGGCGCTCGAACTCGGGTACGACTTCCTCGCGTCCGCCGGCAGGTCGCGGGCCATCCTGTGGATCCACCTGGTGTGGCTCGCGGCATTGGTGCCGTTGCTCGCGCTGGGCGCGCACCTCGACGGCATCAGAGGGGTCGCGGCGGCGCACGTGATCGTCGCGGTGCTGGTCATCACGCCCGCGTACCTGGTGGCGTTCAAGCCATACGGCGTCAAGGCGGGCGCTCTGGGTGCGCGGCTGCTCAGGCCGTTCCTCGGGGGCGTGCTGATGGTCGCGGTGGTGCTCGGAATCAGGAACGTGATCGACAGCGAACTCCTGCAGATCCTCGTGGGCGGCGCGTTGTCGTGTCTCGCCTACCTGGCCGTGGTGTTCCCGATGAGACACGAGATCCTTGGCGTGCTGCGGAGGAAGGCGTCATGAGACGGCTCAGGCAGGTCACGAAGATCGTCCGCGAGCAAGGGGCGAAGCAGCTCGGCGTCCGGTTGCTCACGGCGGCTACCCGCCGACTGGGTGCCGAGGGCGAAGAGCTGCCGGTGCGGCTGGAGGACGTGCGCAAGGCCGATGTGGAGAACCACAGACCGGTCGTGATCCCGCCGATCCCGGAAACGGGCAAGCTCACGATCAACTGGGTCACCACTCCCCCGTCCAAGGGGTCCGGTGGGCACACCACGATGTTCCGGCTCATCCGCCACCTCGAGTCGCTCGGCCACGAGTGCCGGCTGTACCTGTACGAGACGTTCGGCAACGCCGTCGCGGACCTCGAACCCGGCATCCGCGAAGCGTTCCCGTTCTTCAAGGGCCCGATCCACGACGTCACGGACGGCATGGCGGACGCGCACGCGGTGTTCGCCACGGCGTGGATCACGGCGTACCCGGCGTTCAACGACCCTTGTGCCGGCAAGAGGTTCTACCTCGTGCAGGACTACGAGCCGTGGTTCTACCCGTCCGGCGGGCTCTACGCGCTGGCGGAGAACACGTACCGGATGGGCATGCACGGCTTCACCGCCGGACGGTTCCTCGCCGACAAGGTCCGCGACGAGCACGGCATGCCCGCCGACCACTTCGACTTCGGCTGTGACGCGGACAGGTACAAGCTCGGCGACGAGAAGCGCGACGGCATCGTCTTCTACGCGCGGCGCAAGGCACCGCGGCGCGCGTTCGAGCTCGGTGTGCTCGCACTGGAGGTTTTCGCCGAGGAGCACCCGGACATCAAGATCCACGTCTACGGCGAGAAGATCGGGCAGCTCGGGCCGCAGTTCCACGACCACGGCCTCGTCACGCCCGACGACCTCAACGCCATCTACAACCGGTGCTTCGCCGGGTTGTCGCTGTCGATGACGAACGTTTCTTTGGTGCCGCACGAGATGCTCGCCGCCGGATGCATCCCGGTGGTGAACGACGCGCACTTCAACCGCGTAGTCCTGGACAACGACCACGTCCGGTACGCGGCACCCACCCCGCACTCGCTGGCACGTGCTTTGTCCGAAGTGGTCACTACGCCGGACTTCGACGCGACCGCACGCGCGGCCGCGTCCAGTGTGGAGGGACGTTCCTGGGATGCGGCAGGACACGAGCTGGAGAAGGTGCTCCGCCGCGAGCTCTCCACGTGACTCGCGACGGCGTTCCTCACGGCACCGGAGAGGGCGAAGTGGCGTCCGGGATCAGGACCTTCGCGGGTTGCGAACCGTCCGCGGGAATGACGTGAACCGCGGGCAGCTTGGCGTCCTTGGGCACCGCGGCGAACGCGAGCTCGGACTCGCCCAGCCACGTCGCCTGGTCGTCGATGCCCGCCGTGCCGGGCAGCCGCTTCTCCTCGTTGGTCGCGAGGTCGAGCACCGCGAGGTCCCACGGACCGAGGCGGCCGATGCGCTTCTTGTACGCGACCTTCGTGCCGTCCGGCGACAGCGACGGGCACTCGGCGTCGCGGCGCACGGACGTGACGGTCTTGGCCGCGAGATCGCCCTTCACGAGCCACGTGAAGCCGCCGCTCGCGAGGGTCGCGTAGAAGGTCCGGTCGTCCGCACCGACGGTCAGGCCCCAGTAGTTGATGTCACGCGCTGTGAGCACGGAACCCTCGACAGTGGCGGTGAAGTGTTCGAGCGACTCGACGGTCTCGCCGGTCCGCACGTCGTAGAAACCCGTCCGGGTGGAGAACCCGCCGGGCACCGAGTACGAGTCGCCCGTGACGAAACTCGTCCACGAGACCACGTTCCCGGACCGGGACACCTTCGCCCTGCTCGGGATGCCGGGCAGCGCCACGGACTTGACCTGCTTGCCGTCCCGGCGGACCTCGGCCGAGTAGGACGGGCCTGGACCGGACAGCCGCAGGCACACGCTCGTGCTCACGGCGGTGAAGAACCGCTGGCAGGCGAGGTCGGTCTGGGTGCGCGCACCGCCCTCGGCGAGCTTCTCGACCCGGTTCTGACCACCGGCGAGATCGACGAACAACAGATCGCCGGTCTGGGCCTGCGACACCTGCTCGGCGGTGCCCGCCGGGGTGTTCGCGTCGTTGGCCGCCGAGACGACGTAAGCCGCTGTCCCGCCCACGACCACGAGAATGGCCGCCACGGTCACGGTCAGTCGTCCTGCACGCATGCTGCCTCCTGGATTCCTTTCCTTCATCGCCGCGTTGCTACCGGCTGTAACAGTTGGCGGCTCACTCCGATTTTCCAGGCAGGCGATACCCTGCGAACATTGGGTTCGCAAGACCGAGCCGCAGAGCGGGGATTTTGATGGACTTCTGGGGAACCGTACGAGTGCTGCGGCGGCGGTGGTACATCGCCCTGCCCGCAGTGCTGCTCACCGGTGTCCTCGCCCTGTACGTCTACATCACCGTGCCCACGCGGTACGAGTCGAGCGGCGTGCTGGTTCTCACCTCCCCCGCGGCCGGTGGCAAGTACTCGGAGAAGACCAAGCCGGAGGACGTGGTCAGGGTCAACCCGCTGTTGCAGTTCGACGGCAGCCTCACGACCACGGCGCAGATCCTCACCCAGGTGCTGGGCGACCCGAAGACGGCGGAAGAGCTGGCGGGCAAGAAGTCCACGGCGACCTACACCGCGAACACCGGCCCGGTCGGCGGCCCGCTGCTGTTCATCTCCACGGAGGCGGACTCGCCCGAGGCGGCGGAGGGTCTGGTCGGCAAGGTGCTCGACAAGACGGTGGCCGAGCTCGCGTCGCAGCAGAAGGCGCTGAACGCCCCCGAGCAGACGTTCATCACGGCGCAGATCCTGGTGAAGCCGACCACCGCGTCGGCCAAGATCGGCGGCAAGGTCCGGTACGTCGGCGCGGCCACCGTCGTGTTGCTGCTGCTCACGATCGCCTCGACGTTCGCCGCCGACTCGATCATGCTGAAGGCCAAACGCCGCAAGGACAAGGAGTCCGGCGCAGGACCGTCCGAGAAGGACACTCCCCCGCCGCCCCCACCCTCCGCCGCTGCACCGGCCCGGCCCGCACCGCAGAGCAACGGCAACGGCGCCCCGCCGCAGCAGCAGCCGATGCCGCAGCGGCCGCCGACGAACCACGGCATCCCGAACGCGCACCAGAAGACGGTCATCATCCAAGCGCCCAAGCCACCGAACCCGGCATGGCCGACCAAGGAAGACTGACCCAGCAGCGTGCCGACGGCGCCACGCTGCTGATCTTCTACATCCTGGCGCTGCTCGTCGTCCCCGCCAGGTTCACGATCGCGTTCGTCCCGATCACGCTGCCGCCTGCGTTGTTCGTGGCGCTGTGCCTCGCGGTGCTGTGGCTGGCCGCGCACCTCGTCGACCACCTGTCGATGGCCAAGGGCCGCAACGCCGTGCGCACCCTGCTCGCGGTCTACGTGATCCTGCACCTGACGACGTACGCCATCGCCACCCGCCGCTACCTTCCCGCCGACGAACTGTCGGTGTCGGACTCGGCGCTGATCCGGATCGTCGCGATGTCCGCGCTCGCCGTGTTCGTGTGCGACGCGGTCCGCAGCGGCGAACGCCTCAGCCGCGTGCTCAGGATCATGGTGGGGTGCCTGACGGTCAGCGCGTTCGTCGGCCTGATCCAGTTCGGCACCGGCATCGACCTCGCCTCGTACATCACGCTGCCGGGCCTGCGCGTGCAGGACAACGGCTACTCGGCGCTGGAGTCCAGGTCGATCTTCTTCCGCCCGGCCGGCACGGTGAACCACCCGATCGAGTTCGGTTTGGTCTGCGTGCTGGGCGTGCCGTTCGCCGCGCACTTCGTCTTCCAGGCGAAGGACCGCGGCGAACCCGTCGGCCGCTGGTGGACCGCGCTGTCGCTGCTGGCCCTGATGGCGATCCTGTCGCTGTCCCGCACGGCCATCATCGGCCTCGTGGTGACGGGCATCGTGCTCGGCGTGCTGCTCCCCCGCCGCCGCGGCCTGCCGCTGCTCGGCGTGGGCGCGGTGTTCCTGGGCGGCGCTTCAGCCGTCGTGCCCGGGCTCTTCGGCACGGTGACGTCGATGTTCTCCAACATCGAGGACGACCCGTCGTTCCAGGGCCGCACCAAGGACTACGACGGCGCGTGGCTGGAGATCGCCAAACACCCGTGGCTCGGCCGCGGCTTCGGCACGTTCCTGCCGTCGAAGTACACGATCCTCGACAACCAGTACCTGCTCACGATGATCGAGAACGGCTACCTGGGCCTGCTGGCGTACGTGCTGCTGTTCCTCGGCGGCATCTACGCGGCGCTGCGAGCCCGGTCGCTGTCGAAGGACCCGAGCGTTCGCGGGATCGCCGTGTGCCTGGTGGGCGCGATGCTGACGTCCGCGCTGGGCGCCGCGACGTTCGACCAGCTCAGCTTCAGCGTGGCGACCGGGATGTCGTTCCTGATGATCGGCGTGTCCGGCGCGTTGCTGCGAATAGCCAGGCAGGAGGCCGAGTCACGGCGAAACGAGCCAACCGACCAGGTTGCGCCAGGCCGGGGCTGAGAACGCGAGCACGTCGCCGCTCGCGTTCTTCGAGTCCCGGACCAGGGCGTTGTGAGCCAGGGAGACCTCCACGCAGTCGCTTTCGGTGTCCTCGGCGCTGTAGGAGCTCTTACGCCAGGTCCGCTCGCCAGTCATGAGGGTCCTCTCGAAGTCCGCTGACGTACTCCGCCAGCTTGTTCTTC
>NZ_BBOJ01000051.1 GCF_000974445.1 Lentzea aerocolonigenes | reverse complement strand
ATGAAGGAGCCCTTCATCGTCAGCAGATGCGGGGGAGTTGCTCGCCGACCAGCACGTCGACCACGCGGGACGAGCCGACCAGGGTGTGAGCCAGTACGCGACCAGGTGCGCCCTGCGTGACCTCGCCGATGATCGTGGTTTCGGCCCCCTCCGGCAGGTCGCGCATCGCTGCCACCACGGCGTCGACCGAAGCGGGCGCCACGAACGCCACCAGACATCCCTCGTTGGCCACGTGGAACGGATCGAGCCCGAGCAGGTCGCACGCGGCGGCGACGGGTGCCGGCACGGGTACGGCGGACTCGACGATCTCCACGCACACCTCGGACGCCGCGGCGATCTCGTTGAGCGAGCCCGCGAGCCCTCCACGCGTGGGGTCTCGCAGCGCGTGCACGTCCGCGCCGCCCGCCGCGATCATCGCGGCGACGAGCTCGTGGAGCGGCTGGCTGTCGGAGGAGATGTCGGCTTCGAATCCGAGGCCTTCGCGGGAGCTGAGGATCGAGACGCCGTGCCGGCCGATCGGGCCCGACACGAGCACGATGTCGCCGACTGCGGCACTCGCGGCCGACGGCCACGCGTCGCGCAACCGCACGCCGACCCCGGTCGTGGTGATGTAGAGGCCGTCGGCGGCGCCTCGTCCGACCACCTTCGTGTCGCCGGTGACGATCGGAACGCCCACGGCACGGGCGGCGGCCGCGGCGGAGTGCGTGATGTCGCGCAGCTCGGAGATCGGCAGGCCCTCCTCGATGATGTACGCGAGGCTGAGCGCGATCGGGCGAGCGCCGCGCATGGCCAGGTCGTTCACGGTGCCGTGCACGGCCAGCGAACCGATGTCACCGCCGGGGAAGAACCTCGGTGTCACGACGTAGCTGTCGGTGCTGAACACCTGGTCCAGCCCGATCAGCGCGGCGTCCTCGAGCGGTCCGGCGAGGCCCAGCTCCGGCGTGATGACCTCGGCGAGCAGCTCGGCCATGAGCTGGCCGCCGGAGCCGTGCCCGAGCAGGACGCGTTCGGTCTCCACGCGCGGGACGGGGCAGGAGAGTGTCATCGGTGCTCCAGGGTTCGACCGGCGTTGAAGAACGCCGCGCAGGTGCCTTCGCTGGACACCATCGGTGCGCCCAACGGGTTTCTGGGGGTGCAGGTGCGCCCGTAGGCGGCGCAGTCGGTCGGCACGCGGGTGCCGCGCAGGATGTCACCGGCGATGCAGTCGGGCGACTCGCGTGTCACGAGATCACCGACGGCGAACCTGGTTTCGGCGTCGTAGCTGGCGAACTCGGGGCTGAGGGCGAGACCGCTGGCCTTGATCGGGCCGATGCCGCGCCACGTCCGGTCGGTCACCCGGAACACGCGCCGCATCGCGTCCTGTGCGGCGGTGTTGCCGGTCCGGCGCACGGCGCGGGCGTACTGGTTCTCGACCTCCGCACGGCCCTGTTCGAGCTGCCGCACCGCCATCAGGATGCCTTCGAGCAGGTCGAGCGGTTCGAACCCGGTCACCACGACCGGAACGCCGTACTTCTCGGCGATCGGCTCGTACTCGGTCCACCCCATGACCGCGCACACGTGACCGGCAGCGAGAAAGGCCTGCACCTGCGTGTCCGGGTCGTCCATCAGCGCGGTGATCGCGGGAGGTACCAGCACGTGGCTCACCAGCACGCTGAAGTTCGGGATGCCGGTCGACGCGGCGTGCAGCACGGCCATCGCGTTGGCGGGCGCGGTCGTCTCGAAACCGACCGCCAGGAACACGACTTCGCGGCCGGGGTTGTCCTGGGCGACGCGGACGGCGTCGAGCGGCGTGTAGACGACCCGCACGTCCGCGCCGCGGGCCTTGAGCGAGAGCAGGTCGCCGGACGTGCCGGGCACTCGCAGCATGTCGCCGTAGCTCGTGAAGATCACGTCCGGCCTGGCGGCGATCGCGAGCGCCCTGTCGATGACCTCCAGCGGTGTCACGCACACCGGGCAGCCGGGGCCGTGGATCATCCGGATGCCGGCTGGCAGCAGCTCGTCGATGCCCTGCCGCACGATCGTGTGCGTCTGGCCGCCGCAGACCTCCATGATCGTCCACGGTGCGGTCGCGGTGCTTCGCAGCTCGGCCAGCAGACGCCGGGCGAGCTCGGGATCGCGGTACTCCTGCAGATGCTTCACGGTCCGAGCTCCGTCTCGATCGCGTCCGGCATCGCGCGCAGCACCGCGAGGGTCCTGGCGGCTTCCTCCTCGTCGACGAGCGTGATCGCGAAACCGACGTGCACGATCACGTAGTCACCGACTTCGGCCTCCGGCGTGTAGGCGAGGCAGACCGGTCGGCGCAGCCCGTCGAAGTCGACGGTTCCCGAGCGGGGCTCGGCGTCGTCCAGCGTCACGATCCGTCCCGGAATCCCCAGGCACATCAGCAGTCCCCTCCCGCCAGCACGGCCGCCGCCACGGCGGCCTGTCCGTAGCTGATCCCGCCGTCGTTGACCGGCACGCGCTCGCCGACGAGCACCCGGAAACCGCCCAGCTCGCGGGTCACGGCCTCGACGAGCCTGCGGTTCTGGAACACCCCGCCGCCCAGGCACACGGTCCGCACCTCGCCCGCGACCTCGCGCACCAGTGCCGCCGTCACCTCGCAGATCGTGGTGTGGAACCGTGCCGCCGCCACGCCGACCGGGTCACCGCACGTGACCAGGTCGCGCAGGGTCGGCACGGGGTCGTACACCCACATCCCGTCCCGCTGGTGGAGCTTCCACTCGAAGGACGGCCCGGTGTGGCCGCCGGCCGAGGCTTCCAGGAGAACGGCCGCTTCGCCTTCGTAGGTGTTGTCCTCGCACAGGCCGAGCAGCGCGGCGGCCGCGTCGAACAGCCTGCCCGCGCTGGACGCGAGCGGGCTGTTGACCTGCCGCTCGACCATCTTCCGCACGAGACCGGCTTCCGCCGTCCTCCCGATGTCCGGAATGGACGGTGCACCGAAGTCCTCGGCCCCGTACAGGTAGCCGAGAGCCATGCGGGAGGGCCGTCGCACCGCGACTTCACCACCGGGCAGCGGAGCGCGGCCGAACCGGCCGACCCGCCGGTAGTCCCGGTACGTGGCCAGGAAGATCTCGCCACCCCACAACGTGCCGTCGTCGCCCAGCCCGAGACCGTCGTACGCGACACCGATGAACTGGCCTCTGACGCCGTGTTCCGCCGCGGTCGCCGCGACGTGGGCGTGGTGGTGCTGGACCGGGATCCGGCGCTCGCGCGACCACCGCTCGGCGTACCGCGTCGACAGGTAGCGGGGGTGCAGGTCGTGCGCGCAGTACTCCGGCGTGGTGCCCTGCCACCGGCACAAGGTCTCCACCGTGCGCTCGAACGCCGCGAAGGTCTGTGCGTTCTCGAGGTCACCGGTGTGCGGACCGACGAGCGCGCGGTCGCCGACCGCGAGTGCCGTGGTGTGCTTGAGCTGTGCGCCCAGCGCCAGCACCGGGGCCGGTGACGGCACCGGCAACGACAAGGGGGCCGGGGCGAACCCGCGTGCCCTGCGCACCATCCGCCCGGCGCGCACCACCGAATCGTCGTAGCGCGCGAGGATCGGCCTGTTGTGCGCCAGCACGCCGTCCACCACCGGTCCGAGCTTCGCCTCCGCTTCCTCGTCGCAGATCGCGATCGGCTCACCGGACCGGTTGCCGCTGGTCACCACGAGAGGACGGGCGAGATCGTGCAGCAGGAGGTGGTGCAACGGGCTGTACGGGAGGAAGAGCCCGACGTCCAGACCGCCGACGCGCGACGGCGACACGACGATCGGGGCGGCGGGAGACGTCAGGAGCTCGGCCGCCTCGTCGTCCACGTCGGAGAACAGACGGGCTTCCGCGACGCCGCGCACCATCACCGCCAACGGCTTGCGCGGGCGGAGCTTGAGCTTGCGCAACCGGGCGACCGCGTCGGAGTCCGCGGCATCACAGATCAGCTGGTAGCCCCCGAGACCCTTGACCGCGACGATCCCGCCGCCCGCGATCACCCTGGTCGCCGCGTGCAGGGCTTCGCCGCCCAGGACCTTCCCCCACCGCAGCCGGGGCCCGCAGTCCGGACAGGCCACCGGCTCCGCGTGGAAGCGGCGGTCGGCCGGATCGTGGTACTCGGCCGAACACGAGGCGCACAGGGGAAAACCGCTCATCGACGTGCGTGACCGGTCGTAGGGCAACGACTCCACGATCGTCGCGCGCGGCCCGCAGTCGGTGCAGTTGATGAACGGGTACCGGTAGCGCCGGTCACCGGGGTCGAACAGCTCCGCCACGCAGGTGTCACAGGTCGCGAGGTCGGGGACGATCGAGCGCGGACCGGCCGCGAACCCGCTGCCCAGCACGACGAACCCGGCGTGCCCGACGTTCTCGTGCGGGCTGACGGTGATGTCGTCGATCCGGGCGTGGCGCGGCGCCCGCTCGTGCAGGGCCCGCCGGAACGCGCTGAGCGTGTCCGGTGACCCGCACGCGGTGATCACGACGTGCCCGCCGACGTTGCGCACGTCCCCTCGGACGCCGAGTTCGGTCGCGAGCCGCAGGACGTGCGGCCGGAACCCGACACCCTGCACGGCGCCGTGCACCTCGATGCGCTCGGTCGTGATCACGGCTCTCCCTCGACGGTGTGCTGTCCCACGAACGTCGCATCGCCGCCGTCCCGTCGTGAGGGGCCTAGGTCCTGCCCGAGCCGGGACCGTTGGGGTCGCGCCGTGCGACCAGCGCCAGGCCGGCGCCGATGAGCAGCGTGAGCAGGCCGCTCAACGCGGGCCGCGGGACGTCCGCCGGTGCGACCACGGAATGGACCGGTGTCTGGTCATCGGCCTGCACCGGCCCGGCGGACGTGCCGAAACACAGCAGGACGGTCAGCAGTCCCACCGCGGCCGATCGGCGTGTTCGGGAGATCATCACGCCCGCCTACGTCGTCGAGTACGGTTCGTCGCGCTCGATCGATCGCGACACCCTGGGCTTCATCGCGTGCTCCCGGCTCTGCTCCGCGAACTCCTCGGCGAGGTGCTCCTGGCGTTCCTCTCCCCGGTAACGGGTCAGGACCGCCATGGTGATCGCGTGGGCCACGGCCAGCAGGAGCAGCACCAGGCCGAGCTTCGTCACGAGCTTCTGCAACGAGCCCTCCACCGGCAGGTCGACGGTGGAGATCAGTGCGACGAGCCCCAGCACGATCAGCGAGAACAACGTGGTGGTGAGCCAGCTGGCCGCCGCGCTTCTGCCGGGATGGTCGTCGTCGCTGAGGTACTTGCGGCCGCTGACCGTGACGACCACAGCGTCGATCACCACCAGCAGCGCGCTGATGACCAGGAACGCGATGTAGCTGTTGGTGTCCATGCCCTCCAGCGTCGAGTCGGCGGTGGCGCGGGGACAGGGCCCTGGGTCCCGCCCCGCAGCGGGCCTTTGGTCGTCCGGTCGGGGATGATTCGCCGGTGAGGTGGTGGTTGAGCCGTCCGGATCTCGGGCGCTACCCGGTGCAGCCGGCCGGGACCGGTGACGTGACCGCGTGGTTCCTGGGCACGAGCTCGGTGTTGCTGAGTGACGGGCACACCGCGGTGCTCACCGACGGCTTCGTCACGCGGCCGGGTCTGGCACGGGTCGCGTTCGGCAGGATCGCTCCGGACCCGCGCGTGGTCGGCGCCGCGTTCGAGCAGCTCGGCAGGCCGCCCATCGGCGCGGTTGTCTGCGCGCACTCCCACTACGACCACGCGCTGGACGCGCCGGTGTGGGCCTCGCTGACCGGAGCGGACCTCGTCGGGTCGGAGTCCACCGCGAACATCGGCCGCGGGCTCGGTGTGCCCGAGCGGAGGCTGCGGGTCGTCGGGGACGGCGACGTTCTCGGCTGCGGCCGGTTCGAGCTGGCGTTCGTCGAGTCCCGGCACAGTCCAGGCGATCGGTATCCCGGCGAGGTGGGTGCCGCGCTGGTGCCGCCCCGCAGGAGCCGGGAGTGGCGCACGGGCGTCGTCTACGCGGTCTTCGTGTCGCACCCGAGCGGGACGGTTCTGGTGCACGCGAGTGCCGGGTTCCGGCCTGGCGCGCTGCACGGCAGACGTGCGGACGTGGTGTACCTGGGCGTCGGCACGCTGGGCCGGCAGCCTGCCCGGTACGTCGAGGAGTACTGGGCCGAGGTCGTGGGCGTGACCGGGGCCCGCCGCGTGGTGCCGGTGCACTGGGACGACTTCTTCGTCTCCCTGGACAGGCCGCTGCGTCCGTTGCCCCGCCCGGCCGACGACCTCGACGTCACGATGCGCCGGCTGTCGGTGCTCGGGGCACGAGACGGTGTGGAGGTGGTGCTCCCGGTGGCGTGGCAGCCCTCCGACCCGTTCGCACATCCGGATCAGGTCTAGGGTCTGTGTCGACGTCCGGCTCTCATCGAACCGGACGTCGACACAGGCCCTAGTAGCCGATCCGATGCAGCAGGTCGGCGCGCGAGGCCTGGTCGTCGGCCGTCTCGACGCCGAGCGGTCCGCCGCCGTCGACCACGCCGATGATGCCCCGGCCCTGCGCGGTGCCCGCGAGGAGCAGGTCCACGGGGTTGGCGGTGGCGCAGAAGATCGTGCACACCTCGGGCACCTGCTTGATGGCGTTGAGCACGTTGACCGGGTAGCCCTCGCGCAGGAACACGATGAACGAGTGACCGGCTCCGACGGCGTTGGCGTTCTTGATCGCGAGCTCGACGAGGTCCTGGTCGTTGCCGGAGTGGCGGACGAGCCGAGGCCCGGAGGCCTCGCAGAACGCCAGTCCGAACCGGAGGTGGGGGCTCGCGCCGGCGAGAGCGTTGTGCAGGTCGTCGACTGACTTGATGAAGTGCGCCTGCCCGATGATGACGTTGAGGTCGTCGGGCTTCTCGATCCTGACCGCGATGATGGACATGATCCGAGTCTGGTCCGTCCTCGATCGTCCGGTTCAGTGGCCAAGGTCCTCAGAATCGATCCCTCGCGGCTGGCGCCAGAGGTACATCGTCCCCGATCCGGTGGGACGTCACGCCCTGGGTGTCCCGGGCCGGTCCCGGTGAGATGCAGTCATGACTGTTGCGACAACGGGACTGTCCTCTGCCGAGGCGGCGAGGAGACTGCACGACGACGGGCCCAACGCGCTGCCGGTCGCGCGACGGCGGCATCCGTTGCTGCTGTTGGTGGAGCAGCTGGTCCACTTCTTCGCGCTGATGCTGTGGGTGGCGGCCGTGCTCGCGCTGATCGCGGGAATGCCCGCGCTGGCGGTGGCC
This sequence comes from Lentzea aerocolonigenes, assembly GCF_000974445.1. GTDB lineage: Bacteria > Actinomycetota > Actinomycetes > Mycobacteriales > Pseudonocardiaceae > Lentzea > Lentzea aerocolonigenes. The sequence goes on along the minus strand of NZ_BBOJ01000051.1, from coordinate 8,437 downwards.
ATCGTCGTCGTGGTCGTGCTGAACGGTGTCTTCGCGTTCGCTCAGGAGTACCGGGCCGACCGCGCGGCGCAGCGGTTGCGCGACCTGATGCCGGTGCGCGCCACGGTGCGCAGGGACGGTCACCTCCAGCAGGTCGACGCTTCCGGCCTCGTCGTCGGTGACGAGCTGGTGCTGGAGGCCGGTGCGCGCGTCTGCGCCGATGGCGAGGTGCTGACCGAGGCGGGGCTCGCCGTCGACGAGTCGATGTTGACCGGCGAGAGCGTTCCGGCCAGGCCTGAGGCGGGACAACACGTCTACGCGGGCACCTATGTCGCCGAGGGCGAAGCGTCGGTGCTGGTGGTGGCGACGGGCACGCACACGAAGCTCGCGGGCATCGCCGCGCTGACCCAGGAGGCGAAACCGCCGCGCAGTCCGCTCGCCGGGCAGCTGCACAGGGTCGTGATGGTGGTCGCCGTGATGGCGGTCGTCGTGGGTGCTGCTTTCTTCGGTGCCGCGTTGCTGCTGGGACTGCCGATCGCTGAGGGTTTCCTGTTCGCGATCGGCGTCACGGTCGCGCTCGTGCCGGAAGGGCTGCTGCCGACGGTCACGCTGTCGCTGGCACGGGCGGCGCAGAGCATGGCGGCCAGGAAGGCGTTGGTGCGCAGGCTCGACGCGGTGGAGACGCTCGGCGCCACGACGTTCATCTGCACGGACAAGACCGGCACGTTGACCCGCAACGAGATGTCGGTCGTGCGCGTGTGGACGCCTCGTGGCGAAGTGACCGTGCACGGCAACGGGTACGAGCCGACCGGCACGGTGAACGGTGGTGCCGAGGCGGTCGAACAGGTACGCGCGCTGGCATCGACCGCCAAGCGTTGTTCACCTGCTGCCCACGCACGCCACCACGACGACAGGTGGCTCCCCGTCGGCGACCCGATGGAGGTCGCACTGCACGTCCTCGCCGCACGTCTCGGCGTCGACGGACCCTCGCAGGACGCCGTGCGGTTTCCGTTCGACCCCAGGCGGCGTCGATCGTCCGTTGTGGACTCCGACGGCGTGCACGTGACCGGCGCACCAGACTCGGTTCTTCCATTGTGCGGGATCGTGCCCGGTGCCGAGGAGGCGCTGGCAGGTCTGGCTCAGCGCGGGCTGCGGGTGCTGGCGGTGGCGCGCAGGGCAGGCGGCGGGCAGACCTGGCAGGAAGCCGAACGGGACCTCGAACTGCTCGGCCTGGTGGGTTTGCAGGACCCTCCCCGCGACGACGTGGCGGACGCGATCGCGTCGTGCCGGTCCGCGGGCATTCGCATCGCCATGATCACCGGTGACCACCCGGCCACCGCGAGGGCCATCGCCGAGCAGACCGGTCTGCTGGGTTCCGACGGTCTCGTGCTGGAGGGCAAGGATCTGCCGGCCGAGCAGGACGAGCTGGGCTCGTTGCTCGACAGGGACGGCGTCGTGGTCGCCCGCGTCACGCCGGAGGACAAGCTCCGGATCGCCACGGCGTTGCAGCGTAGAGGACACGTGGTCGCGATGACGGGCGACGGCGTCAACGACGGCCCGGCGTTGCGCGCGGCCGACATCGGCGTCGCGATGGGAGCTTCCGGCACCGACGTGGCCCGCGAGGCCGCTGACCTCGTGCTCCTCGACGACCACTTCGGCACCATCGTCGCCGCGGTCGAGCTGGGCCGTGCGACGTTCGCGAACATCCGCCGCTTCCTGACCTACCACCTCACCGACAACGTCGCCGAGCTCACGCCGTTCGTGGTGTGGGCGTTGTCCGGCGGCTCGATCCCGCTCGCGATCACCGTTCTGCAGGTGCTGGCGCTGGACATCGGCACCGACCTGCTGCCCGCGCTCGCGCTGGGCGCGGAGCCGCCGAACAAGCGCACCATGCGCGGACGCCTGCACACCGGGTCGCTCATCGACGGAGGAGTGCTGCGCCGGGTGTTCCTCGTGCTCGGTCCGGCCGAGGCGGTGATGTCGATGCTCGCGTTCCTCGTGGTGCTGCTGGCCGGCGGCTGGCACGTCGGCGCCACACCGGACGCGGCGTTGCTCGCGACCGCGTCCGGCACCGCGTTCGCCGCGATCGTCCTCGGCCAGCTCGCGAACGCCTACGCGTGCCGCAGCGCGACCCGGTCAGTACCGCGCGTCGGGTTGCGCGGCAACAGGTTGCTGCTGTGGGCGGTGGTGTTCGAGCTCGCCGTGCTGGCGGTCTTCCTCTTCGTGCCACCACTTCCGCACCTGCTCGGCGGGACCGCGCCGTCAGCCCTCGGGTGGGGACTGGCGCTGGCGGCGGTGCCGGTCGTAGTGGTGGCCGATGCTGTCGCAAAGGCGTTTCTCGTCCGTAAACTGCGCTTCACACGGCCAGAACGGCCCCTTACGTCGTGACGACGGCATGCCACATGGTGGCTGGCATGACGGGTACACCGATCTTCGACGCGCTCGCAGAGGAGCTCGACACCAGCTGGTCGAGCCCCGGTGAGATCCCCGCCCAGACCGGATGGCCCGGCGCCGGCGAGGAGGACGAACCGCTGAGCGGGCGCCTGGAGTGAGGCTCAGGGCTCCAGGCACTCCGGGATCGAGTCGCTCTGCCCGGTGGGCTGTTCGGTGCGCCCCTGCGGGTCGTGGATCTTCACCCACCGCACTGAGCTGAACTGCTCGAGCGTCGGGACGATCTCGTCGGCGACGGCGAACGTCGAGCCGTGGACCGAACACACTCAGCTCGTGGGAACGGGTCGGAGACAGGGGCCAAATCCCCTCGCGCACCAGAACCGACGCGAGCCCGGGGGACGCGCGCCTGGATCGAACGCATGCCAACGGCGCTCACACCGGGGACCTTCGTCCCTGCTGCGCGTGCCCCCGCCGTTCCAGCCTTGAGTCATGGGTTGGGAGCCGATCAGGAAACGTCACACCGGGGCGGTCAGGCCGAACCTGGCCGACTACCCGCGGGCGCGTGCGGAGTTCAGCTGGGACAGCGCCCGGCGGCAGCTCGCCGGGTTGCCGGGCGGCGGGCTCAACATCGCGTACGAGGCGGTGGACCGGCACGCCGCCGGTCCGTTGCGCGACAAGGTCGCGATGCGTTGCCGCGATCGCGGCGGGCACGCCACCGAGCTGACCTACGACGACCTCCGTCGTGCCACCAACAGGTTCGCGAACGTGCTGCGGCGCCTCGGCATCGGCAAGGGCGATCGCGTGGCGACGTTGCTCGGCCGGGTGCCGGAGCTGTACGTCACCGCCATCGGCACGGTGAAGAACACGAGCGTGTACGCGCCGCTGTTCTCGGCGTTCGGACCGGAGCCCGTGCGGGAACGCCTGCGTCTGGGCGACGTGCGGGTGCTGGTGACCACGCCGCAGCTGTACCGCAAGCGGGTCGAGCAGCTGCGGGAGTCGTTGCCCGCCCTGGAACACGTGCTGGTGATCGGTGACCCGCCTCCCGGTACGCGGTCGTTCGCCGCGGAGATGGCGCTGGCGAGCGACGAGTTCACCATCCCGCCGACGTCACCGGACGACATGGCGCTGCTGCACTTCACCAGCGGCACCACCGGAAAGCCCAAAGGCGCGGTGCACGTGCACGGCGCCGTGCTGGCACATCACGTCACCGCCGCGTACGCACTCGACCTGCACACCGACGACGTGTACTGGTGCACGGCAGATCCAGGCTGGGTGACCGGAACGTCCTACGGCATCATCGCCCCGCTCACCCACGGCGTGACGATGATCGTGGACGCGTCGGACTTCGACGCGCACGGCTGGTACGAGGTGCTGCAGGACGAACACGTCACGGTCTGGTACACCGCTCCGACCGCGCTGCGCATGCTGATGCGCTCCGGTGCCGAACTGGCCAAGCGGTACGACCTCTCGGCGTTGCGGTTCGTCGCGAGCGTCGGTGAGCCGCTGAACCCGGAAGTCGTGGTGTGGGGCCAGGAAGCGCTCGGTCTGCCGGTGCACGACAACTGGTGGCAGACGGAGACCGGCGCGATCATGATCAGCAACTACGCGGCGGAGGACATCCGGCCGGGTTCCATGGGACTGCCGATGCCCGGTGTCGAGGCCGGGATCGTGACGGGCGACGGCGAACGCGTCGTGGAGGTGACCGACCCGGAAGCGGTCGGCGAGCTGGCGCTGCGGCCGGGCTGGCCGTCGATGTTCCGCGGTTATCTGCACGACGACGCGCGCTACGCGAAGTCCTTCCTGAACGGCTGGTACCTCACCGGTGACCTGGCCCGGCGCGACCCCGACGGTTACTACTGGTTCGTCGGACGGGCCGACGACGTGATCAAGTCCGCCGGCCACCTGGTCGGGCCGTTCGAGGTCGAGAGCGCGCTGATGGAACACGCGGCCGTCGCCGAGGCCGGTGTGATCGGCAAACCGGACCCGGTCGTCGGCGAGGTCGTGAAGGCGTTCGTGACTCTGCGCCCCGGCCACGAACCGACCGACGAGCTGCGCACCGAGCTGATCGCGTTCGGTCGCAGGCGGCTGGGTGCGGTGGCACCCAAGGAGATCGCGTTCGACCAGCACCTGCCGCACACCCGCAGCGGAAAGGTGATGCGCCGGCTGCTGAAGGCGCGCGAGCTGGGACTGCCGGAAGGCGACACGTCCACACTGGAGGTGGGACGGTGAAAGAACACCTGGACCTGTTGCGCGAGATGGTGCGCATCCGCCGGTTCGAGGAGCGGTGTGCCGAGCTGTACAGCTCGGCACAGATCCGCGGTTTCCTGCACCTGTACGTGGGCGAGGAGGCGGTCGCCGCCGGGGTGGTGTCCGAACTGGACCCGCAGGACGCGGTCGTGTCCACCTACCGCGACCACGGGCACGCGCTCGCCCGCGGCGTGCCGATGGACGCCGTGATGGCCGAGATGTTCGGCAAGGTGACCGGGTGCAGCCGGGGCAGGGGCGGGTCGATGCACCTGTTCGACGCGAGCCACCGGTTCTTCGGCGGCAACGCCATCGTCGGCGGGGGACTGCCCGTGGCCGCCGGCCTCGCGCTGGCGCACGTGATGCGGGGCGAGCCCAGGGTCGTCGCGTGCTTCTTCGGCGAGGGAGCTGCGGCCGAGGGCGAGTTCCACGAGGTGCTGAACCTCGCCGCGCTGTGGCGGCTGCCGGTGTTGTTCTGCTGTGAGAACAACATGTACGCGATGGGCACGGCGTTCGCGAAGGAGCACGCCGCCGGTGACCTCGCGCTGCGCGCCTCGTCGTACGGACTGGCGGCCTGGTCGGTGGACGGCATGGACGTGCTCGCCGTCAAGGAGTCGGCCCGTCGGGCCACCGAGTCGATCCGGGCGGGCGGCGGGCCGTGCCTGCTGGAGCTGCGGACGTACCGGTTCCGCGCGCACTCGATGTACGACCCGGAGCGTTACCGGGAGAAGGCGGAAGTGACCCAGTGGCGCCACCTCGACCCGATCGACCGGCTCGTCGAGGTGATGCGGCCGGAGTTCACCGACGACGAACTGGGGGCCATCGAGGCAGAGGTGTCGGTGGAGATCGACCACGCCGTGGCCACCGCCGAGACCGCCGACCTCGAGCCGGTCACCGACCTCACCCGGTTCGTCACCTCGGAGGTGAGCCCGTGAAGACCACCTACCGCGAAGCCCTCCGGGAGGCGATCCGCGACGCGATGAACCGCGACGACCGCGTGTTCCTGATGGGCGAGGACGTCGGCAGCTACGGCGGCTGCTACGCCGTCAGCCTCGGTCTGCTGGAGGAGTTCGGCCCGGAACGGATCCGCGACACCCCTCTGTCGGAGTCGGCGTTCGTCGGCGCGGGCATCGGCGCGGCGCTCAACGGGATGCGCCCGATCGTCGAGGTCATGACGGTCAACTTCAGCCTGCTCGCGCTCGACCAGATCCTCAACAACGCCGCCACGTTGCTGCACATGTCGGGCGGCCAGTTCCCCGTGCCCGTCGTGATCAGGATGACCACGGGCGCCGGACGGCAGCTCGCCGCGCAGCACTCTCACAGCCTCGAAGGCTGGTACGCGCACATCCCCGGCCTGCGGGTGCTCGCACCCGCGACGCTCGAGGACGCGCGCGGCATGCTGTGGCCGGCGCTGTGCGACCCCGACCCGGTGCTGATCTTCGAGCACAACGCCCTCTACAACCTCTCCGGCGAGCTGGCCGACGACGCCGGCCCGGTGGACCTCACCCGTGCCGCGGTGCGCAGGCCGGGCACGGACGTCACGCTCATCACCTACGGCGGCAGCCTCGCCAAGACGCTGACCGCGGCCGACGAGCTCGCGGCGGACGGCATCGACGCCGAGGTGATCGACCTGCGCACGCTGCGGCCGCTGGACGCGGACACGTTCCTGGAGTCCGTGCGGCGCACGCATCGCGCGGTGGTCGTGGACGAGGGCTGGCGCAGCGGCAGCCTGTCGGCCGAGATCGCCGCACGCATCGCCGAGGAGGCGCTGTACGAGCTCGACGCGCCGGTCCGGCGGGTGTGCAGCGCGGAGGTGCCGATCCCGTACGCGAAGCACCTGGAGGAGGCGGCGCTGCCACAACCGGCGTCGATCGCCGCCGCGGCCCGCGAGGTGGTGCGCGGTGGCTGAGTTCAGGATGCCCTCGCTCGGCGCCGACATGGACGAGGGCACGGTGATCGAGTGGCTGGTGAAGCCGGGGGACACCGTGGCGCGAGGTGACGTCGTCGCGGTCGTGGACACCGCGAAGGCCGCGGTCGACGTCGAGTGCTTCGAGGGCGGCGTGATCGAGGACATCCTGGTGCAGCCGGGCAAAGCGGTACCGGTCGGCACGCCGCTCGCCACCATCGGGACGGCGGACGGCGCGAGAGCGAAGCCCGCGGCGGCGAAACCGTCGGCGCCCGCTCCGGCCGCGGCGTCGGCACCCGCGGCGTCGGCACTCTCGGCGTCTGCGCCCGCTCCGGCCGCACCGTCCGCATCTGCGGCGTCCGCGCCCGCACCGGCACCGCCCGCGCCCGCACCGCCCGCATCCGCACCGCCCTCACCCGCACCGCCCGCATCCGCACCCGCGGCGTCTGCACCCGCTCCGGCCGTGCCGTCGGCACCTGCGCCACCCCCGAGGTCGCGACCTCCTGTCGTCGGGCCACTGGTGCGAAAGCAGGCCGCGGAGCTGGGCGTAGACCTGGCCGGAGTCCGCGGCACCGGCAGAGGTGGCGCGATCACCCGTGCCGACGTGCAACGGGCCGCCCGGCCGCGCGCGGTGGCCGAGTCGCCCGTGCGCACCAGAGTGTCGCCGTACGCCCGGCGTCTCGCGAAGGAGCTCGGCGTCGATCTCGCTCAGGTCGTGGCGCGCGACGGCACCGTGCGCGCGGCCGACGTCCGTGCGGTGAAGCCCGCACCGCGGGTCGAGAAACCGGCCGCGCCCGTCGTCGACCGAACCGCGGCCACGCGGCAGGCCACGGCGAGGCTGATGGCACGGTCGAAGCGCGAGATCCCGCACTACTACCTGAGCACCACGATCGACATGACCACCGCGATGGCGCGGCTGGCCGAGCTGAACCGCGACCTGCCGGTGGAACGCCGCGTGCTCCCGGTCGCCCTGGTGCTGCGGGCCTGCGCACGTGCGGCGGAGAAGGTGCCGCAGCTCAACGGGTTCTGGAACAGCGAAGGGTTCGAGCCCGGCGAGGGCGTGCGGCTCGGGATGGCGGTCTCGCTGCGCGGCGGCGGGCTGATCGTCCCGGTGATCGTGGACGCGACGGCGCTCGGGCCGGTCGAGATGATGGACCGGGTGCGCGACCTCGTCACCCGCGCCCGCGGCGGACGGCTGCGCGGCAGCGAGCTGACCGAGGCAACCATCACGGTCACCAACCTGGGCGACCGGGGCGTCGAGTCGGTCTTCGGCGTGATCCACCCACCACAGGTCGCTCTCGTCGGCGTCGGCAAGGTGCTCGAACGCCCCTGGGCCGTCGACGGCCTGCTCGGCGTGCGTCCGGTGGTCACCGTGACGCTGTCGGCCGACCACCGCGCCACCGACGGGCACACCGGCGCCCGCTACCTGGAGTTCGTCGAGAAACTGCTGACCACACCGGAGGAGCCATGACACCCGACGAAGCCCGCGACATGATCCAGGCCGCCCTGCTGACCGTCGCGCCGGACGCGGAGCTCGGCGACGTCGCCGCCGACGCGGACCTGCGCGAGGAGCTCGACCTCGACTCCATCGACTTCCAGGCCTACGCGGCCGAGCTGAGCAGGCGCAGCGGCCTGCCGGTCACCGAGGACGACCAGCGCAGGCTCACCACGCTCGCGGCGGGAGTGACGTTCCTCAGCCGAGCCAGCTGACCAGCGCGCGCCAGGCAGGGGCCGAGAACGCGAGCACGTCGCCGCCCGCGTTCTTCGAGTCCCTCACCAGCGCGTCCTGGGCGAGTGACACCTCCACGCATTCGCCTGAACCGTTGGCACTGCTGAACGTGCTCTTACGCCAGATCCGGTCGTGGGTCATCGGAGTCCTCCCGCAGTCCGCTGACGTACTCCGCCAGCCGCCTACGG
>NZ_BBOJ01000052.1 GCF_000974445.1 Lentzea aerocolonigenes | reverse complement strand
TTCGTGTACGTAGAACAAGCAAGTCGGCGGCTGGTGTCGGCGCAGGATCGCCTGGCGTTCCACGCGGAACCGCACGAGGTTCGGGATTCGCTCCTCGGCCACGAATCCACCCAGCCGGTACAAGGCGTCGGCGTACTCCGGTGTCTGGAACAGTCCTGGCACGCCGCCTGGGGTGTAACTGGTGATCACTTTGGCAGTGGACTCGGCAAACGCCAGCGTGCGCAGGTCATCGTGCACCTGCACCACGTACTCCTCAAAGGCGTTCTGGTACCGGCGCCGGAAGTCCTCGAAGAAGTCGATGTCCTTGTCACAAGCGGTCAAGAACTGCACCAGGTCGATCTCGCTGGCGCGCGCCTTCCCCTTCTCGATGTTGGTCACCTTGCTCGGGTGCCAGCCCAGCCGCACAGCCATTTTGGCGCCGCCCAGATCGGTGCAGGTCTCCCGAATTCGACGCAGCTCGTCTCCCAAAGACCTGCTGTGCGCCGTCGATGTGATCACAGTCATAGGTCGACGCTAAGCGTTGCCCCTAGGCCAAGCCAGGTGCTCATTCGGGTGAAAACGTCCTAGGCGAGGCGCGTGATGTCGACCGTCACCTCCAACGCCGTCGCCGCCCCACCCGAGTAGATCCCCTTCAACGGCGCCACATCCGAGTAGTCCCGCCCGAGCGCGACCCACACGTGGCGCGGCCCGACCGGCATCGCGTTCGTGGGGTCGTACCCCCACCATCCTCCGGTCCACGCCTCGATCCACGCGTGCGACTCGCCACGCACCGTCTCTCGCAGCGCGCCGTCTTTCTTCGTGTGCAGGTATCCGGACACATAGCGCGCCGGTATCCCCATACCGCGCAACAACACCAACGACAGGTGTGCGAAGTCCTGACACACGCCCTTGCGTTCCTGCCACGCGTCAACGGCCGAGCTGTGCACCCCGGTCGACCCCGGCTGGTACTTCAGCTGCTCCCACACCCACTGCGAAGCGGCCAGGACGGCGTCCGACGGCGACTTGCCCTTCTTCAGCTCGCGCGCCTTGGCCAGCAGCTCACGGTTGCGCGGCGTGTACCGCGTCGGTTCCAGGAACTCCGTGTACCGGTCAACGAGGTTCTCCTCGCGCATGTCCGCCCACGTGCCAGTGGTGATCGGTTCGATCTCCGAGCTCGTCTCCACCACCGACGACGCAACGACCTTGAGTTCCGTGTGGGGTGCATGCAGGTCGAACGACGTGACCTCAGTTCCCCAGTAGTCGGTATACCGGTAGGCGCGAGTCGCCGGATTCGTTTCAACGCGCGAGACGACGACGTTCTGCCGTCGGTCGCCACGCGGAGTCAGCCGCGCTTCGTTGTACGACTGCACAACCGGTGCCTCGTACACATAACCCGTCGTGTGCACGACACGTACGCGCCAGCTCATGGTCAGCCCACCTCGGTGTTCGTCCAGGCGACCCACGGCGCCACGTGGAAGTACTGCTGCGACACGGCCTCACCGACGTCACGGACCGTTTTCTGCAGTGCGGCAAGGCGCTTCGGCAGGTCGTCCAGCAAGTCGTGCGGCCGCAGGAACTCCAGCTCACTCCGCGCCTTGCCCAGCAACCTCAGCGCCTCGGCTCGTGCCCCGACCCGCACCGACGGCTGGTTCTCCAGCTGTTCCAGACACGCCTCGGCCTGCCGCAGCGCGTGGAACACCGACCGCGGGAACAGCCTGTCCAACAACAGGAACTGCACCACGCGCGACGCGTCCAACGCGCCGCGATACGTCCTTAGGTACGTGTCGTGCGCACCGGCCGAACGCAACACCGTGACCCATCCGGGAGACGACGCCCTGTCCCCCACACGAGCAAGCAACAGCCGCACAATCATGTCCACGCGCTCAACGGACCGCCCGAGCACTAAGAAGCGCCACCCGTCGTCCCGCGACATCGTCGAGTCCGCGAGCCCCGCGAACATCGCCGCCCGCTCCTCCACGAACGAGAAGAACGCGTGCGGCCCCATCGTGCGCGCGTAGGTCTGCCTCTCCGCGACGGCGTTCCACATCGCGTTAAGGCACTCCCACATTTCGGTCGACACGACCTCACGCGCACCACGCGTGTTCTCGCGCGCGCTGTTGACCGACGACACGATGGAGCTGGGGTTGTCCTTGTTGTAGGCCACCAGTTCCGTCAGCGACCACACGTCGAACTGCTCGGCCCCGACCGGCGGCTTGATCCCCAGAACGGTCAGCAGCTGCCGTGACGTGGCGTCCGGATCCACCGTCGCGTCCTCCAGCAGCTGGTGGACCGAGACGTCGAGAATGCGCGCCGTGTCGTCCGCCCGTTCGACGTAGCGGCCGATCCAGTACAGCGACTCCGCGTTGCGTGCCAGCACTTCGCGCGCCTCCCTACTGCTGCTGTTGTTGCTGTTGCTGGGAAGTGGTCAGCTCAGGCCCCTGCTCGGCCGCCGAGGACTCCATGCCGGACGTCCCCGCCAGCCCCGGCTCGGCCAGCTCGCGCTCCACAGTGGACGACTTCGGCGCGAGCACCCACGTGTCCTTGGACCCGCCACCCTGCGAGGAGTTGACCACCAAACTCCCCTCCGGCAACGCCACCCGAGTCAGCCCACCAGGCAGCACGAAGATGAAGTTGCCGTCGTTGACCGCGAACGGCCGCAGGTCAACGTGCCGCGGAGCCAGCTTGTCCCCGACCTTCGTGGGCACGGTCGACAGCTGCACCACGGGCTGCGCGATCCACCCGCGAGGGTTGCTCTTGATCCGCTTGCGCAGCGAGGTGAGCTCCTTCGGCGACGCGTCCGGCCCGAACACGATCCCGTACCCGCCAGACCCCTCGACGGGCTTGACCACCAACTCGTCGAGCTTGTCGAGCACGTGCGCCCGCTCGTCGGGCAGCCAGCACCGAAACGTGTCGACGTTGGGCAGCAAGGGCTTCTCGCCGAGGTAGTACTGCACGATCTCCGGCAGGTAGGTGTAGACGAGCTTGTCGTCCGCCACCCCGTTCCCCACCGCGTTGGCGACGACGACGTTGCCCGCCCTAGCCGCGTTCAACAACCCAGCGATCCCCAGCACCGAGTCAGGCCGGAAGTGCACCGGATCCAGGAAGTCGTCGTCGATGCGCCGATAGATGACATCGACCTGGCGCTCCCCCTCAGTCGTGCGGAGGTAAACGAAGTTGTCGCGGCAGAACAGATCCCGCCCCTCAACCAACTCCACACCCATCTGCCGCGCGAGGAGCGAGTGCTCGAAGTACGCACTGTTGGCCAACCCAGGCGTGAGCACAACAACGTTCGGATCCGCAGCGTTGGGCGCAGCAGCATTCCTGAGGGCCCTGAGCAGGTGCACCGCATAGTCCCCGACCGCACGAACGCGATGCCGCGCGAACAGGTCCGGGAACACCCGAGCCATCGTCCGCCGGTTCTCCATCACGTAACTCACCCCGGACGGACACCGCAGGTTGTCCTCGAGAACCCGGAACGTCCCTTGCTCGTCCCGCACGAGGTCGACCCCGGCCACGTGAATCCGCACCCCGTTGGGCGGGTTGATGCCGGCCGCCTCCCGGTGGAAGTGGTCACACGACGTAATGAGACGCCGCGGCAACACTCCATCCCGGACGATCTGAGCGTCGCCGTAGATGTCCGCGAGGAACATCTCCAACGCCCGCACGCGCTGCACGATGCCGCGCTCGAGCTTCGCCCACTCACTCGCCGTGATGATGCGAGGAATGAGGTCGAGCGGGAACGGCCGCTCCTGCCCACTGAGACTGAACGTGATCCCTTGGTCGACAAACGCCCGGCCAAGGGCTTCGCTACGCGCGTTCAGCTCGTTGACCTGCGACGGAGCGACCGACTCGTACAGCGCGCGGTAGGCACTACGCACCCCGTTGTCGGTGGAGAACATCTCGTCGTAGGCGTCGGCGTGCGGCCGTTGGGGGTTCAGATAGCCGTTGAACAGCTCACCGAGCCTCGGCGTGGTGACCGTGCGGCTGCGGCGCAGTCCTGAGGTGCGGGCTCGGCGTTCCATGGTCCACATCTTCACCCCTGTTACGCCGAAAGTGCACTACCCCGACCAGACAGAAACTTCCCGGAAACGAAAGTCAGCCCTTTCCCGACCTTGGATGCGTGACCTCAGCCGCCGTACCAGGCATGGACCTCGAGTACACCGTTGAGTTCAACACACCCATCATCGGACTTGCCGTGCACCTCGAGAGCCCAGGCAACCCCGTGATCATGGTGAACTTCGACGACCGCCCCCGCGTGTTCATACAGGCAAACACCGGTGAGCCGCATTCGGGCCGATTCCCGTGGAGGTCAGCGGGACCACAGCTGAGTCTGCAGGTCGCGAACCTAACGGCCGAGGCCAGCAACATCGACATCGTCGTCCGCCAAGACGATCGCGAAATCCATCGCATAACCGGACACAGCACGCCTGTCACTACGCTGGCGTTATGCCCGGTCGCAGGTGAACTGCTCCTGGTGTCCGGGAGCGAAGGTGGCTCCATCCGGTTCTGGAACCTGCGCACCGGTGAGTTGATCCGTCAGAGTCAGCCGTCCCGGGTTTCGGTGCTGGCCGTCTACCTGGGACCGGATAGACGGCCCCGCATCGCCTCGGGAGGCCGGACCGGCAGACTGCGAATCTGGGATCCGAAGCTACGGGTGCAGCCCCTGACCGGGCTCGTCTCGACCAGGGGATTCAGCGACAGGGTGGCCAGAGAGGACCTGCTCGATCGCGGCTCGCTCGTACGTGCGCTCCGAGAAATGCTGAAGCCGGGTGATGAGGACGCACCGACCGTGATCACGGTGGAGGGCGCCTGGGGTTCTGGCAAGAGCACGCTGCTGGAACTTGTCAAGAACGGCCTGACCACTCCGCCCGCCGAGGTCGCTCAGGATCGCCGGTTCACCGTGTTCGCCGCGGACCGCCTGTTGTGGCGCCCCCAGCCGAAAAAGCCGCCGAAGGTCGAGCCCACGAAGATCAAGCCCTTGTCGAGGCCGCTCGTGGTGTCGTTCAACCCGTGGCGCCACCAGTCCAGCGAGCAGGTCTGGGCGGGGCTCGCGAAGGCCGTGGCCGAGGCCGCCGAAGCGGCGATGTTGCCGCATCAGAACACCCGCGAGCGCTACTGGTTCCGCCGCAACGCCGTGCGGGTGGACCGCCGGCACCTCCAGCGCCAGCTGTGGCGGCGGACCCTGTCGCCGTTCCTCACGCTCGCCGGACTGGGTTTCGGCGTCTCGGTCCTGAACGCGCTTTCCAAACTCGACCTCGGTTGGGCGTGGTGGGTGACCGTAGGGCTGACCACGGCTGGTGTCCTGCACACGGGGTGGCGGTACTTCTTCGCCAGGGCGTCGGCGTTCCTGCCGGGTGAGCTGTTCGCCGGGCCTGTCGTCAGCAACGCTTTCGCAGCCACCACAACGGATCCGTTGATCCGCGACCCGTACTACAACGCCCGCGCCGGCTACCTGTACCTCGTGCAGCACGACGTCGAAGCGTTGGTGAAGGACCTCGCCGCGAGCCACCACGAGCTCATCGTGCTGATCGACGACCTCGACCGGTGCACTCCCCGCACGACGGCGCAGGTGTTCGAAGCGATCAACGTGTTCCTGTCGGACGACTTCCCCGCCACGAGGTTCGTGCTGGGTCTCGACACGACAGTGGTCGCGGCGCACGTCGACAACGCCTACCGCGAACTCGCCGACGCGAAGATCGTCACACACCCCGACGACCCGAGTCCGGGGTGGACGTTCCTGCGCAAGCTCGTCCAGCTGCCGGTCAGGCTGCCGCGCACCACCGCGGACAACGTCGACCAGGTGCTCCTCGCCCAGCTCGGACCGGTGCACGGCGACGAGCCTGTTGCCGTGCAGGGGGACGATCAGGCCACCGTCCGCGACGGGGGCGATGAAGGTCTCCACGACTTCATCCAGATCCAACCCGAGTACATCGCCATCGAGCACCACCCGGAGGTGCGTGAACACCTGCGGCACCGGCTCAGGGCACAACCAGAGCAGTCTGTGCGCGAGGAGAAACGGCTCCTCAACGTCTGGCAGTTCTACCTGCGCGTGCTCGACACCGCGGATGCCGGGGAAGCCTGCCACCTGGTCGCCGTCGCCGAAATCGCGACACGCTGGCCCGCCTACCTGCACCGCCTCCGCGGCGGCTGGCAGGACCTGGCCGACGCCGTCGACGACGACGTCCAGTGGGGCGCGACGATCGCCAAGCTCGGCTTCGCCTACTCCGACCGGAAAGCCGCGGCGAACCTGCGCGAACTGCTCCGCGACTGCGACGCGCAAGCGGTTGCGGTGCTGGCGAACAGGCTGTTCTAAAGGCGGACCTTCAGGACCGAACCCGAGGCGTGGGTGACGAACATCGTGGGAGTACCCGGCAGGAAGCGGGCCGCCGTCGGGTTCTTGAGGCCGGACAACAAGGTGCAGTGGGCACCGGTCCACGGGTCGACCTTGATTAGCTCGCCGCTGGTGTAGGCGGTGACGTAGAGCTTGCCGTCCGGGCCGACGGCGAGGTCGTCGAGGCCCTTGTCGGGTGCACCCAGTTCGAGGCGGGTCTGGCGGTTGCCGGTGATGCGGACGATGGCGGACTGCGGGTCGATGACGATGTTGGTGAAGACGGTGTTGCCGATGGTCACGATGCCGTTGGGGTAGGCGATGTCCAGGTGACGGACCAGGGTGCCGCGGCGGTCGAACTCGTACAGGCCCGTGAAGGGGTCGGAGACGTGGAGGTGGCCGCGGGCATCGAACTCGGCGCCGTTGGCGGAGCTCAGGGTGTCGCCGCCGATCCACACCTCTGGCTCGGGGGTCAGGCGGACCACGCCGGAGGGCAAGGGGCGGGTTTCCGGGCTGTCATCGCCGAAGTTGACGTAGAGGAGGCCGTCCGGGCCTTTGCGGATGGCGCCGGGCGCGCGCAGTGGGATCGACCGCAGGAAGGTGCCGTCCAGGCGGTACTGCTCGACGGCGTTGCCGGTCAGGTTCGAGAGCCAGATCGTGCCGCGGTCGAACTCCAGGTTCTCGTACCAGGTGGGAGCGGAGTGGAACGTGGTGACGGTCGGTGGTGTGCAGCGGATCCCAGCAGCGTGAGCCGGTACCGCCGTGATGGACAACAGCAGGCACAACAACGCGACGATCCTCATGACTCGACGCTAGCGAGAACCCCGCTCACCCAGCCAGATCTGTTCCGATGCCGAGCGGCAACCAGCTAACGCGCACGTCGGGTGCGGCGGCGAAGGCCGGCTCGATGAGAGCGCGGCCCTCGTGGAAGTGATTATCTCCAGCAGACTCGACCAAGGCGAAGGCCGAGTTGGCTCATCCCAGCTCCCGGCACCTGTCGATCGGGAGGGTCGCCCGGCGTTGCGGCTTCAAGGATCCGACCCACTTCACCCGCCGGTTCCGGACCGCCTTCGGCGTGCTTCCCAGCGAATGGCGCCGCACCACGTCGTAGAACACAAAAACGCCCTGCGGGGAGCGCTTGTGGCGCTCGACCCGCAGGGCAAATTAAGTT
>NZ_BBOJ01000053.1:2355-3161 GCF_000974445.1 Lentzea aerocolonigenes | reverse complement strand
TTAGAGTGTTCCCAAGTAGCAGCGTACTCGTGGAATTCGCTGTGAATCTGGCGGGACCACCCGCTAAGCCTAAATACTCCCTGGTGACCGATAGCGGACTAGTACCGTGAGGGAAAGATGAAAAGTACCCCGGGAGGGGAGTGAAATAGTACCTGAAACCGTGTGCCTACAATCCGTCGGAGCCTTTAGGGGTGACGGCGTGCCTTTTGAAGAATGAGCCTGCGAGTTAGTGCTACGTGGCGAGGTTAACCCGTGTGGGGTAGCCGTAGCGAAAGCGAGTCTGAATAGGGCGTTTAGTCGCGTGGTCTAGACCCGAAGCGGTGTGATCTAGCCATGGCCAGGGTGAAGCGCGGGTAAGACCGCGTGGAGGCCCGAACCCACCAGGGTTGAAAACCTGGGGGATGAGCTGTGGTTAGGGGTGAAAGGCCAATCAAACACCGTGATAGCTGGTTCTCCCCGAAATGCATTTAGGTGCAGCGTCGTATGTTTCACCACGGGGGTAGAGCACTGGATGGTCTAGGGGGCCCACAAGCTTACCGAAATCAACCAAACTCCGAATACCGTGGTGTGAGAGTGCGGCAGTGAGACTGCGGGGGATAAGCTTCGTAGTCGAGAGGGAAACAGCCCAGAACGCCAGCTAAGGCCCCTAAGTGTGTGCTAAGTGGGAAAGGATGTGGGGTCGCACAGACAGCCAGGAGGTTGGCTTAGAAGCAGCCACCCTTTAAAGAGTGCGTAATAGCTCACTGGTCAAGTGGTCCTGCGCCGACAATGTAGCGGGGCTTAAGCACACCGCCGAAGCTGTGTCA
>NZ_BBOJ01000053.1:1604-1944 GCF_000974445.1 Lentzea aerocolonigenes | reverse complement strand
ATGGGTAGGGGAGCGTCGTGTAGCGGTTGAAGCGGCGGAGGAATCCAGCCGTGGACGCTATGCGAGTGAGAATGCAGGCATGAGTAGCGAAAGACGAGTGAGAAACTCGTCCGCCGGATGACCAAGGGTTCCTGGGCCAGGCTAATCCGCCCAGGGTAAGTCGGGACCTAAGGCGAGGCCGACAGGCGTAGTCGATGGACAACGGGTTGATATTCCCGTACCCGTGTGAACGCGCCCATGATGAACCTTGTGATACTAACCGCCCAAAGCACCAGCGAAAGTCCTTCGGGACCTAGCTGACTGTGGAGCGCGGGACCTGAACTTGTAGTAGTCAAGCGAT
>NZ_BBOJ01000053.1:0-1424 GCF_000974445.1 Lentzea aerocolonigenes | reverse complement strand
CCTGAGACGTGATGCGTAGCCGATTGAGGCGAAGTAGAGTGATCCCATGCTGCCGAGAAAAGCCTCTAGCGAGCTTTCACGCGGCCCGTACCCCAAACCGACACAGGTGGTCAGGTAGAGAATACCGAGGCGATCGGGCGAACTGTGGTTAAGGAACTCGGCAAAATGCCCCCGTAACTTCGGGAGAAGGGGGGCCGTAGCGCTTGAAGCCTCTTGCGGGCTAGGGCGAGACGGCCGCAGAGACCAGCGAGAAGCGACTGTTTACTAAAAACACAGGTCCATGCGAAGTCGCAAGACGATGTATATGGACTGACGCCTGCCCGGTGCTGGAACGTTAAGGGGACCGGTTAGTCACTTTGTGGCGAAGCTGAGAACTTAAGCGCCAGTAAACGGCGGTGGTAACTATAACCATCCTAAGGTAGCGAAATTCCTTGTCGGGTAAGTTCCGACCTGCACGAATGGCGTAACGACTTCTCGACTGTCTCAACCGCAGGCCCGGCGAAATTGCATTACGAGTAAAGATGCTCGTTACGCGCGGCAGGACGGAAAGACCCCGGGACCTTTACTATAGCTTGGTATTGGTGTTCGATTCGGCTTGTGTAGGATAGGTGGGAGACTGTGAAGCTGGCACGCCAGTGCTGGTGGAGTCATCGTTGAAATACCACTCTGGTCGTATTGGATGTCTAACCTCGGTCCGTGATCCGGATCAGGGACAGTGCCTGGTGGGTAGTTTAACTGGGGCGGTTGCCTCCCAAAGAGTAACGGAGGCGCTCAAAGGTTCCCTCAGCCTGGTTGGCAATCAGGTGTTGAGTGCAAGTGCACAAGGGAGCTTGACTGTGAGACTGACGGGTCGAGCAGGGACGAAAGTCGGAACTAGTGATCCGGCCATGGCTTGTGGAAGCGTGGTCGCTCAACGGATAAAAGGTACCCCGGGGATAACAGGCTGATCTTGCCCAAGAGTCCATATCGACGGCATGGTTTGGCACCTCGATGTCGGCTCGTCGCATCCTGGGGCTGGAGTAGGTCCCAAGGGTTGGGCTGTTCGCCCATTAAAGCGGTACGCGAGCTGGGTTTAGAACGTCGTGAGACAGTTCGGTCCCTATCCGCCGCGCGCGTAGGATACTTGAGGAAGGCTGTCCCTAGTACGAGAGGACCGGGACGGACGGACCGCTGGTGTGCCAGTTGTTCTGCCAAGAGCATTGCTGGTTGGCTACGTTCGGAAGGGATAACCGCTGAAGGCATCTAAGCGGGAAGCTCGTTCCAAGATGAGGTATCCCACTCTTCGTGAGTTAAGGCCCCCAGCTAGACCACTGGGTTGATAGGCCAGAGGTGGAAGACCGGTAACGGTTGGAGCTGACTGGTACTAATAGGCCGAGGACTTGTTACAAAGACGCTACGCATCCACTGTGCGGTTCTGGAAGAAC
>NZ_BBOJ01000054.1 GCF_000974445.1 Lentzea aerocolonigenes | reverse complement strand
AGCGACTCACGAGCCGGATCAAGAACCAGACACGGACCTGCGCTACGCTTCACCTGCGGAGTGCCTTCCTGTTCGGTGTATCTGATGTCTTCGCAAACACCAGTTTTCCTTACAGGACAGGCACTTCCGCGCATTCAGAGGCGTGTCACCTCAGATCAGGTGAAATCCCGAGGCTAGTGCCGAGACCACGAACGTTCACGGTGTCGCTGCCACGCCGTGGGCCGTGCCGGACGCGCGGTGTTGCGGCGGTGGCGCATCCGCAAGCTCTGTTTCAGCCGCCCAGCTTGACCGCACGGCGTACGTCATCGGCGTATGCCTCGGGCTGTTCCCAGGCTGCGAAGTGGCCACCGGTAGGGTGTTTCACGTAATCGCTGATGTTCAGGAACGCCTCAGCGTAGCTTCGCGGCTCCGGTTTGATGTCGTGCGGGAACACCGACAGCACGGTAGGCGTGTCGATCCGGTCGGGGATGGTGACTGGTTCGACGTAGGTGGCGAAAGAGGTGCCGAT
The DNA here is from genome assembly GCF_000974445.1 of Lentzea aerocolonigenes. Taxonomy (GTDB): domain Bacteria; phylum Actinomycetota; class Actinomycetes; order Mycobacteriales; family Pseudonocardiaceae; genus Lentzea; species Lentzea aerocolonigenes. Next base: position 2,766 of record NZ_BBOJ01000054.1, on the reverse strand, counting down.
CGTGCCGGTGACCCAGTAGGCGGTGACCCAGGTGAGAAGTTCGTCCGGCGTGAAGGCTGGACCGTCGGACCAGGACTCCAGTTTTTCGACGATCCACGCCGCGAGGCCAGCGGGTGAGTCGCCGAGGGCGACGGCGAGCGTGTTCGGCCGCGTCGACTGCTCCGCGATGTACCCGCCTTCGGTCCGGAACCACTGCGCCGCTCGCCTGAGGTAGGCCGCCGCGTCGGGCGCGAGCTTCGCCGGGTCCGCCGTGAACGCATGCTGCGGGGCGACGTTCGTGAGGTGCAGGGCAGCTACCCGGTCCGGGTGTTCGCCCGCGAGGATCTCCGCGACGGTGCCACCCACGTCGCCACCGGACACCGTGTACCGCGAGTAACCAAGCTTGTCGAGAGCGTCCGCGACGATCTCGACGATCCGGTTGACCGACATGCCGGGAATGGTGAGCGGGGCCGCGAACGGGAAGCCCGGCAGCGCGGGAACCACCACGTGCATGTCCGCGAGCAAAGGTAGGACGCGCTCGAACCGCAACACCGAGTCCGGCCAGCCGTGCAGCAACACGACAACCGGGGCGCCGGGATTCGCGGACCGCTGGTGGATGACACTCAGGTCGGCGTCGCCTGCCCGCACCGTCACCCAGGGGAACCCGCCGATGCGGCGCTCGTGCTCGCCCCAGTCATACCCGTTCGCCCAGCGTTCGAGCAGTTCATCGAGGTGGGTGCCGCTGATGCCGCGCGTCCCGTCGTCACTCCACGGAGTCGCGACACGCCGCGTCCGCTGGAGTCTTTCCCGCATCTCGTCGTTCATGTGTATCAGCATACACATGATGTGTATGCTGATACACATGACTTTGCGAAATGCGGCCGCCACCAGGCAGCGAATCCTGGAGCACGCGCAACGCCAGTTCGCCCAGCACGGATACGCCGCGATCACGGTCAAAGGCGTGGCCGACGCGGCCGGCGTGTCGCCCAACCTCATCACGCGCTACTTCGGCGGTAAGGATGGCCTTTTCCTGGCGGCCACCCAAGTCGAGATCCCCGTCGCGGACTCTTTCGACGGCGACCGTTCCGCGCTGGGTTCGCGCCTCGCGGCCAGCATCGTCCAGCGCTGGTTCGGCGTCCCCGAGGCGGATCCGCTGCTCGTGCTGCAACGCGCGTCCGGCGAACGCCCGGAGGCGGCGGAAGCGCTGGCCGCCTTCCTCGACACGAACTCGCTGGAGCCGCTGCACCGCTACCTGCGCGACAGCGGCCTGGACGACGCGGACGCCCGCAGTCGAGCCGCGGCGATCGACGCCTTCGTGCTCGGCGTCTCGACCCGCCACCGGGTCCTACGTTCCGAACTCGGCGACCCCGCTGATCTCCAGGCCTGGCTGAGCACCAGCATCCAACGCCTCGCCGACGGGTGATGCACGACAGCAAGAAGTGCTGGAACTCCGCTTCCGGTCAGCACTCATCGAAACCACGCCCAGCCATGAAGAAATGGAGCGGCCATGAGATTGATCTTGATCAAGTCTCCGTGAGATAAACACAAACCCCAAGGTCCAACAAGATCAACATGTAGTCATCGGTGAGACCCTACAGGGCAGTCGCGCCGCCCGGCGCGAACGTGGGTCACATGACGTTCCTGTACATGAGTCTGGGATACCAGTGGAACCCCTTACGTCATGCGTGAGTAGGCAAACGTCACCCTGCGGGGGTGGCGCTCTAACGTGAACCCCAAGATGAACCCCCGTATGAACCCCAATGTGAACCCCCAACGGCACCAGTCATTGAGTCCACATTGGACGGTCCAGGCTTCCTGGCCTGCGCGTTAGTAGTTTGCTAGTAGCGACACCGAGTGCAGCTATGCTGCGACGCGTGTCTGACTACCTTCAGGTGACCGTCGTTGCCGACAGCAAAGAAGTCGCCGCGAGCCTCGCTCGATCGGCGGTCACCACGCGCCATGCCGCCAGCGCTCAGGTGGTCGGCCCGATCACCTCGGTCTACTGGCATCACGGGGAGCTGGGCGAAGGTCAGGAGTGGCAAGCCATCCTGAAGACCACCAAGGCCCGCTACCCTGCCCTGCGCGATCACCTGCTGTCCGAACATCCTTGGGACAACCCGGAAATCACTGCCGTCGAAATGCTCGGTGGAACCGATGCGTACTTCAACTGGCTCAGCCGCACGGTCGAACCGGTCGACTAAGCGCGGACTCGGTCTAAGCGCCTTGCCAGAAGTTGTGTCTGTAACTCGCGTGAGTTGACCTTGCCGCGAACGTGAAGAGCCTCGTCGGGTTGGATTCGGTTACCACACCTGAACCAGCACGACGAGGCCTCCACCAGTATGCGCCCCGCGCATGTCTATGCCGACTTGACCCCTGCCCAGCACCGTGAGCTGGTCACCGCGTTGCACGGACCCTGGCGAGTCGCCGCTCGCATCGTCATCGTGCTGCTGTCCGCATCCGGGATGAGCGCACCCGAGATCGCCGAACTCCTGCACTACGAGCCGGTCACCGTGCGCCGCTGGATCGCCCGGCACACCCGTGACGGCATCGCCGGGCTACCCGACCGGCCGCGCAGCGGACGCCCGCGTCGGGGCAGCCCGCGGCTCGGGCAACGCATCCACACCCTGCTCCAGGCGCCGAAAGCCTGGACCACCGCACGACTCTGGCGCGCCGCCCGGCGACCCGAGATGAGCCTGCGCACCTTCTACCGGCGGTTACGGGAGCAGGCCAGCTGGCGGCGCCCCCGGCTGATCGCCAAAGGCGACCCCGACCACGACACCACCTGCG
>NZ_BBOJ01000055.1 GCF_000974445.1 Lentzea aerocolonigenes | reverse complement strand
GGTGAGGTCGACTCGGAGCGCCCTGTCAGCATTGCTGCTGGTGGGTTTCTCCGAGCCGCCTCCCGAACCCGGCGTGCCCATTACTGAGCACCGGGCTCTCCATGATTCCCGTGTGGACGATCGGGTCGCCTCATCCGATGGCCGCCCAGGGCGTAGGAATACGGGCTCCTCGATACCGGTAGCGAGTAGTGGACACCCGGCCCGGTTCGAACAGCCGTCCCCGCGCTGTGATCGGCCACCATCCGCCGCCGCAATAACGTCGGCGGAGCTGCTTCCACGTGATCCGGCGGTGTTTGCGTCGGATCCATCCAATGACCTGCCGCCAGGTGAGATGACTCAGCCAGTGGAAGGTCGAACTCGACACCCCCGGCTGGAAGTAGGCGCACCAACCCCGCAGAGCCGGGTTGAGCCGACTCAGCAAGACCGGAAGCGGCCGGTTGATGTCCTGTCGACACAACTTCTTCACCTTGCCCATGATCGCCTTGAGCGATTGCCGGGACGGATAGGTGTAGATGTAGCGCCGATCGCTGCCCTTCTGCCGATGACGCTGGATACGCCACCCCAGAAAATCGAAGCCCTCGTCGATATGGGTGATCATCGTCTTGGACGCCGACAGGCATAACCCCATCGGCGCCAGCACCTCCGCCACCACCTCACGCAACTGTTCAGCGTGCTCACGGCTGCCCGACACCAGCACCAGGAAATCGTCCGCGTACCGCACCAAGCGGTAGTTGGCCTGGCCCCGGCGTCGGCGTATGGTGCGCTGCCATCCCGGCGTGGCCGGGCCGCCCGCGGCCTGGGCGACGTAGTCGTCCAGAACCGACAAAGCGATGTTGGCCAGCAACGGAGACAGAATGCCTCCTTGCGGAGTACCGGCACAGGTGTCACGCACCGCGCCGTCCTGGCTCAGGATCCCAGCCTTGAGAAACGCCTTCACCAAAGCCAGAACCCGCTTGTCGCCAACACGAACCCGCACCCGGTCCATCAAGGCCGCGTGATCGATCGTGTCGAAACACGCCTCGATATCGCCCTCGACCACCCACTCATACGAGCGCGAAGCCAAGTACCGGGTCTCCGCGACCGCGTCCTGCACCCGACGATTCGGCCGGAACCCATACGAGCACGGCTGAAAACCCGCCTCGAAGATGGGCTCCAGCACCAGCTTCAACGACGCCTGCACCACCCGGTCCGCCACGGTCGGGATGCCCAACCGGCGCAACCTGCCACCGGGCTTGGGAATCATCCGCTCCCGCACCGCAACCGGACGGAAACCGCCGCCCTTCACCTGCGACCGCAGCGCGTCGAGGAACACCTCGACTCCCTGACCGTCACGGATGCAGGCGACGGTCACTCCGTCCGCACCAGCGGTGCGTGCGCCTTTGTTGCCGCGCACCCTTTCCCACGCCACCAGCACGAACGCGGGATCGACCACGAGATTGAACAGATCATCGAACCGGCGACCAGGTTCCTCGGCCGCCCAACGGTGCAACTTGGCCTGGATCTCCAGTACCCGGCGCTCCGCCCTCAACAGGGTCAGCTCGTCCGGTTCACGGGTATTCACCCGCGCCCTCCCGGCATTCCAGCATCCTCCGATTGCAGAATCACTGGTCCCCTTCGCCATGTGCACGCCTCTCGCGTGCTCGGACTACTACGGAACCTCCGCCCCATCCGGTGACCCTCAGCCGGCAACGAGCCTGCCCCAGCCTCCAGGCTGGATACCTGAAGCCGGGGCGGCCACGGATGGTTCCCACGTTCACTCGATGTTCGATCAGCCCGGCAGGCACCCAGCTCTACCCCGGCAGCATCGCCACGCCTACGCCGCAGACCTTCAGCGAGGCCTCCACGCCGACCATGAGAAACGGCCATGGAGTCGGCTGTTTCACGAAACAACAGCCGCGCACTGCACCCCGGCCCATATCCGCCAGATTGGAGCCGGTTCCACTCTTACGGGGCGTCAACCACTGGTTCGCTCACGCTGCACCCTCGGGCCTCGCTAGCCGGACCCGCACCATCTGGCAGTGCTGGCACGTCCCGGCGTTGTCAGAGCTGCTTCCCGCCCTCCCCGGCGTTCCCCAGGTCAGACTGCTCCCAGCTTCACCCAGCCGCTGCGACGACCAGACGGCAAGGGCCTCTCACCCTCACTCGAACATCAAGCGCCTCGTGGCGCAC